>JAFEKX020000001.1:0-5282500 GCA_016893485.2 Streptomyces sp. P3 | reverse complement strand
TTTGAGGACCTCCCACTCGGCGTTGCTCATGCCGAGGTTCGCGGTCTGGCGGCCGTAGGCGACGTTCATGCGGCGGTTCAGGCGGCCGAGGGCCGAGACGATCTTCTCGACCTGGGGTCGAGGTCCTGGAACTCACGCTGGTAGGCCGCGATCTGCTCGTCGAGTGTCGGTTCGCCGAGGGTGCCGGGGGTGTCGCCCATGGGCGTCAGTATGGCACGGGCCTGCTTGGCGTTGAAGTCCTTCTAGGTGTACTGTTTAGCTTCTAAGTTTAGCTTCGAAGTCTTCGGCTCTAAGTAGTACCGGGACTGACCAACTCTCATGATTGAGGTGAACGTGACCAGGGCGATGGGCGCAGCGATGCGCCGGATCCACGTGGGAAACGCACTCAGCGCGTTCGGGCTCGGCTTCACGGTCCCCTACCTGTACGTCTATGTGGCGCAGGTGCGGGGACTGGGAGCCATGACGGCGGGTCTCGTACTCGCCGTCTTCGCCGTGGCCGCACTGATCGTGCTGCCGTTCGCCGGGCGGGCCATCGTCCGGCGTGGCCCGCGGCCGGTTCTCATCGTCGCCCTGGTTCTGGCCGCCGTGGGGTCGATGAGTCTGGGGCTGGCGGGGAGTGCGACGGCCGTGTTGGTGTCGGCCGCTGCGCTCGGGGCCGGGCAGGCCGTGATGCAGCCGGCGCTCGCCACGATGATCGTGGACTGTTCTACGGCGGAGACGCGGTCGCGTGCCTTCGCGATGCAGTTCTTCCTGCAGAACCTCGGGCTCGGTGTCGGCGGGCTCATCGGCGGTCATCTGGTCGACACGACCAGCGCGTCCTCGTTCACGCTGCTCTTCGGGATCGAGTCGGCGATGTTCCTGGTGCTGGCCGGGGTGATGGCGACCGTGCGGATGCCGCACTCGCCCGCGATCGGTGACGCGCCCTCGCAGTCGGCCAAGGGTGCCTGGAAGCAGCTGCTCGGCAACCGGGCCATGGTGCAGCTGAGCGTGCTCGGCTTCGTGCTGTTCTTCGCCTGCTACGGGCAGTTCGAGTCGGGGCTGAGTGCCTACGGCGTCGAGGCCGCCGGCATCTCCACGTCCGCGCTCGGGACCGCGCTGGCCGCGAACACCGCGATGATCGTCGTCGCGCAGTTCGCGGTGCTGAAGTTCGTCGAGCGGCGTCGGCGCTCGCGCGTGATCGCGGCCGTAGGGCTGATCTGGGCGCTGGCGTGGGTGACGGCCGGGTTCGCGGGGCTCGGGCACGGGAGTCAGGAGATGGCTACGGCGGCCTTCGTGTCGACGTACGCGCTGTTCGGGCTCGGGGAGGCGATGTTGTCGCCGACCGTGGCTCCGCTGGTGGCCGATCTGGCGCCGGAGGGATGGCCGGGCAGTACAACTCGGCCTTCGCCCTGGTGAAGCAGCTCGCGCTGGCCGTGGGGCCCGCGGTGGGCGGGCCGCTCGGGGCCTCGCTGCCGGGGCCGTATGTCGTGACGTTCTTCCTGTTCTCGCTGGGGATCAGTGTGCTCGCGGTGCGGCTGGGGCGGCAGTTGAGCGTGGTGCAGGATCAGCCGTGGCGGGCGAAGGGGAGCCTGGTCGTGGCGCGCGGGAGTGTCGAGCCCGTGGGCGTGGAGGCGTAGGTCAGGCCGGGGCCGTCTTGGGGAGTACGAACTCGCACCAGACGGCCTTGCCTCCGCCCGGGGTGCGGCGGGAGCCCCAGTTCGTGGCGATGGTCGCCACGATCGCGATGCCTCGGCCGGACTCGTCGGCCGGTTCCGCTCTGCGGCGGCGCGGCAGGTGGTCGTCGCCGTCCGTCACTTCGACGATGAGGCGGCGGTCGGTGCGGCGCAGGCGCAGGCGCATGGGCGGGGTGCCGTGCTGGAGGCTGTTGGCGACCAGTTCGCTGGCCGCCAGGACGCCGAGGTCGTGGAGTTCGGTGGGGAAGCGCCAGCTGGTGAGGACTCCGGAGGCGAAGGCACGCGCGCGTGGGGCCGCTTCGACTCCGCCGAGCAGCTCCAGGGCCGCGTTGCGGAAGAGGTCGCCGGACGGGCCGCTGCGGGCCGGGTGCTGGAGGACCAGGACGGCCACGTCGTCGTCGTGGTCCGCGGTGACGCCGAGCGAGCGGACCAGGCGGTCGCAGACCACCTGGGGGTGCCGGTGGCGCCGGCCAGAGCGCGCTCCAGGGAGGCGATTCCCTCGTCCAGGTCCTCGTCCCTGCGCTCCACCAGGCCGTCCGTGTAGAGGACCGCCGTGGAGCCGGGGCTGAGGGGATCGAGCCCGAGGCGTGGATCCAGCCACCGGTGCCGAGCGGGGGCCGGTGGGTTCGTCGGCGCGCTGGACCGTGCCCGTCTCGTCGCGGACGAGGATCGGGAGGTGGCCTGCGGAGGCGTACACCAGGCGGCCCTCGTTCGGGTCGAAGATGGCGTACACGCAGGTGGCGATCTGGTTGGCGTCGATCTCCGTGGCGAGGCCGTCCAGGAGCTGGAGGACCTCGTGCGGGGGCAGGTCGAGGCGGGCGTACGCGCGGACGGCGGTGCGGAGTTGACCCATGACCGCCGCCGCGCGGACGCCTCGGCCCATGACGTCGCCGATGACCAGGGCGGTGCGACCGCCGCCGAGGGTGATCACGTCGTACCAGTCGCCGCCGACCGCGGCCTCGGTGCCGCCGGGCTGGTAGGTGGCGGCGATGCGCAGGTCGTCGGGTTCTTCGAGTTCCTGCGGGAGCAGGGAGCGTTGGAGGGTCACCGCTGTTTCGCGTTGGCGGCGTTCGCTGGCGCGGAGGCGTTCGGCGGCCTCGGCGTGGTCGGTGACGTCGGTCGCGAAGATCAGGACGCCGCCCTCGGCGCTGTCGGCGCTCGCGGCGACCGGGGTGCACGTGAACGTGTACGAGCGGCCGCCGGGCGCCTTGCGGGACTTGAGGGTGCGGGGCTTGCCGCTGCGCAGGACCTGGTCGAGGAGCGGGAGCAGGCCCAGTTCGTCCAGCTCGGGGAGGGCCTCGCGGGCCGGGGGCGCCGAGGGGGCGGGTGCCGAAGGCCGCCGCGTAGGCGTCGTTGACGTACGCGATGCGCTGGTCGGGGCCGTGCACCAGGGCGACGAGGGCCGGGACGCGGTCGAGGACCTCGCGGACGGGCAGGTCGTCGACGGCGGGGACCTGCGGCGGTTCGTCGGTGAGCTGCTCGGCGCGGGCCGCGGGCACGGAGCCTTCTCCCCGCCGGTCCGAGGTGACCGTGTGGTCGGTCCGCGCGGCGGCGCGGCGCTGCGTTCCGGGGAGCCGGGCGCTCCAGCGCGTGAAGTTCACGAATCCTTGCCTCGTGTCGGTGGTGTCGGCCCGCTCCGGACCCTGCCGGGGTCCGGGGTTGGCCCCCCTGGGGATGCAGCACAGTGGGGAAAGCCTCTTGGGTGGGAAGGGCGAGCGTGGGCCCGCCCGAAGTGGACCAGTCTGGCAGTGTGACCGAACCGGGCCGACATTCGTCAGACGCCGGGGTGGCCGGTGGAGTTCCTCGGTCCGGTCAGTTCGACCCCTTCGGGTCGTGTGGAGGCTTTCCACCGGCCGCGAGTTCGAACTCGGCCCGGGGGTGTTCGAGTGAGCCGAGGGAGACGATCTCCCGTTTGAAGAGCCCCGCCAGGGTCCATTCGGCGAGCACACGGGCCTTGCGGTTGAAGGTGGGGACCCTGCTCAGGTGGTAGACGCGGTGCATGAACCAGGCAGGGTAGCCCTTCAGCTTCCGGCCGTAGACCTGCGCGACGCCTTTGTGCAGTCCCAGGGAGGCCACCGAGCCGACGTACTTGTGTGCGTACGTCTCCAGGGGCTCGGCGCGCAGGGAGTGCGCGATGTTGTCGCCGAGGATCTTGGCCTGGCGTACGGCGTGTTGGGCGTTGGGGGCGGTCTCGGTGCCGGGTTCGGGGGCGGTGACGTCGGGGACTGCGGCCGCGTCTCCCGCTGCCCACGCGTGCGTGGCGCCGTCGATCGTCAGCTCCGGGGTGCACGTGAGGCGACCGTGGCTGTTGAGCGGGAGGTCGGTGGCGGCGAGGACCGGGTGGGGTTTGACGCCGGCCGTCCACACGAGGGTGCGGGTCGGGAACTGCTGGCCGTCGCTGAGGACGGCGACCCGGTCGACGCAGGACTCGAGGCGGGTCTCCAGGAGGACCTGGATGTTGCGGCGGCGCAGCTGGGTGACCGTGTAGGTGCCCATCTCCTCGCCCACCTCGGGGAGGATGCGGGGCGAGGCCTCGACGAGGATCCACTTCAGGTCGTCGGCGTCGATGTTGTGGTAGTAGCGCACGGCGTAGCGGGCCATGTCCTCCAGCTCGCCGAGTGCCTCGACGCCGGCGTAACCGCCTCCTACGAAGACGAAGGTCAGGGCCGCGTCGCGGATCGCGGGGTCGCGGGTGGAGGAGGCGATGTCCATCTGCTCGATGACGTGGTTGCGCAGGCCGATGGCCTCCTCGACGGTCTTGAAGCCGATGCCGTGCTCGGCGAGACCCGGGATCGGGAGGGTGCGCGAGATGGAGCCGGGCGCCAGGACGAGTTCGTCGTACGCCAACTCCTCGGTGCCCGTGCCCTCTTCCTCGGTGGCGAGGGTGCTGAGGGTCGCGGTGCGCTTGCCGTGGTCGATGGCGGTGGCCTCGCCGATGACGATCCGGCAGCGGTCCAGGACGCGGCGCAGTGGGACGACGACATGGCGGGGGAGATCGAACCGGCGGCGGCCTCGGGAAGAAACGGCTGATACGTCATGTAAGGGTCGGGACTGACTACGGTGATCTCGACCTGCCCGCGCTTGATTTCACGTTTCAACTTCTTCTGAAGGCGCAGGGCTGTGTACATCCCGACGTAGCCGCCACCGACAACGAGAATGCGCGCGCGTTCCTTCACCATCCCATGACGCACCCGGCGCTTGAGTTTGTCCACAGCCTCGACAAATTGTGTGACCGGCGGCGGAGGGTGCGCGGGGGGCGCCGAAAGTGCCGTCGCTGAGGGCAGGTTCGCAGGTCAGTGGGGGTGATCGGGGTGGTGTTCCGGGGTGCAATCTGGACGTATGCGACCCGTACTCCGATCGGGGGCGCTCCGTGCGGAACCTGCCCCTTCTGAATTGACCCCCTCTCAACTATGTTCGTGTGTCGACGGGGTGAAGGGGGATGTGCTCAGCGGGTCCGCGAAGAGCGAGGCTCGCGAACCGGGCTTGTCTCACGATGCTCCGGCTGCCAATGGCGGGGAGTCTCCGGGGAGACGTCATTAACCGGGGAACGTGTATGCATATTCAGGACTCTCATTGGACATCCGCGTCAGCCATCGCATCCGGCGGCGCGGTCGGAGCGGCGGGGAACGGACGCGGGGACACCTCGCGGACGACCCCGTTGCGGGTGGACGCACAGCGCAATCTGGAGCACGTACTGCGCGCGGCGCGTGAGGTCTTCGGCGAGCTGGGCTACGGCGCGCCGATGGAGGACGTGGCGCGGCGCGCGCGCGGGTCGGTGTCGGGACCGTGTACCGGCGCTTTCCCAGCAAGGACGTCCTGGTGCGGCGGATAGCCGAGGAGGAGACCTCCCGGCTGACCGACCAGGCGCGGTCGGCGCTCGGGCAGGAGGACGAGCCGTGGTCGGCGCTGTCGCGCTTCCTGCGGACGTCGGTGGCGTCGGG
Source organism: Streptomyces sp. P3 (assembly GCA_016893485.2). GTDB lineage: Bacteria > Actinomycetota > Actinomycetes > Streptomycetales > Streptomycetaceae > Streptomyces. Next base: position 5,276,886 of record JAFEKX020000001.1, on the reverse strand, counting down.
TGCGGGGCGGCTGCTGCCGCCGCAGGTGCTGCGGGTCGGCGTCGCCGATGAGGGGGAGGGTGCGGGCCTTCTCGACGAGGCGCGGGTGCCGCAGCAGCGGACGCAGCCGGGTACGGGTGAGCTGCGGCTGGTTCCGGAGGAGTCTGCGGGGTCTCTGGGTTCCGCGGAGTATGACGCCGGGGCGACCGCGCTGCTGGAGGTTGTCGGGCAGCTGGTCGATCGGGCGCGGGCCGCGGGGCAGTTGCGGGCGGATGTGTCCGTGTCGGATGTGCTGCTGGTGATTGCTACGGCTGCGCCCTCGTTGCCGGATGCGGCGCAGCAGGCGGCGGCGTCTGCGCGGCTGTTGGACATCCTGTTGGAGGGGTTGCGGTCTCGGCCCCTGTGAGGTGGCGGGCCCTGTGAGGGCGGCGGGTGTTGGTTTGGCGTCCGGAGTTGGTGCGGGCGTCGGTTTGGCGTCCGGAGTTGGTGCGGGCGTCTTCTGGGGGCTGCGCCCCAGACCCCCGTCGGCCCTGAAGGGGCCTCGTCCTCAAACGCCGGACGGGCTGAATATTCGCGGCCTGTGCCGAAAAGGCGCCGGACGGCTAAGCAATGTCGGCCTGTGCCGAAGAGGTGCCGGACAGGCTGAGTGATGCCGGCCTGGGTGGAGAGGTGCCGGACGGGCTGAGTGATGCCGATCTGGGTGGGGAGGTGGCGCCCTGGTCGGCAGATTGACCCGTTGTCCGGTGACTCGAATAGGTGACTGTGGGGCGGGGTGCCTTGGTGCCCCCGCTTCGCCGCGCGGCCGGGAGCGTTCCGGGCATTTCCGGCGGCGGGGTCAACTGCCTTTGTGGGGGCGACAGTTGAGGCTTCCCCGGACGGGTGAACGCTAGTACTGCGTTGCGGGAAGTCCCCACGGATGAGTGGAAGGTCTGTGGGACGGGGTCCTGAACAAAAGCCAATATGGCACGCTGACCCGGTGTTCGGGACTGGCTGGGCAGGCGGCGGGGGCTTTGCGCGATGAGCGTTGACGGGCGTGACGAGTCACTGGGTGACGGTGACGCGGAGGCCGGTGGGCTGACCTCACCACAGGTGCCGAGTCAGGGTGGGCCCAGCGGTGCCGTTCCGCACGGTGGTGCCGTTCCGCACGGGGGCGACCCGGACGAGGGCAGCGTCCCGCCGCAGCGTGAGGGCAGTGTCCTGCCGCCGCCGTTGCCGCCACGGGAGACGCCCGCCGCCGACGCCTCGCTGATCGAGCGGATGCGCGCCGGTGACGACACGGCGTACGAGGAGCTCTACCGGCGCCACGCGGACGCCGTGCGCCGGTACGCCCGTACCTGCTGCCGGGACGCGCACACCGCCGACGATCTGACCGCCGAGGTCTTCGCCCGCATGCTCCAGGCGGTGCGCGGCGGTTCGGGGCCCGAGCACGCCGTACGCGCGTATCTGCTGACCTCTGTCCGGCGGGTCGCCGCGAACTGGACGAAGTCGGCGAAGCGCGAGCAACTCGTGGACGACTTCGCGGTGTTCGCGGCGCAGTCCGCGCGGGTGTCCGAGGTGTCCGACGACGACACGCTCGATCTGGGTGCCGATGTGCGGGGCCATGCACGAGGCCGAGCAGTCGATGGCGATGCGGGCCTTCCGGTCGTTGCCCGAGCGGTGGCAGGCCGTGCTGTGGCACACCGAGGTCGAGGACGAGTCGCCGAGCGAGGTCGCCACGCTCTTCGGACTCGACGCCAACGGCACGCGCGTGCTGGCCAGCCGGGCCCGCGAGGGGCTCAAGCAGGCCTATCTCCAGGCCCACGTCAGCGCGACCCTCACCGACGACGAGGAGTGCGCGCGCTACGCCGACCAGCTCGGCACCTACGCCCGCCGCAGGCTGCGCACGCGGGCCGAGCGGGGGCTGCGCAAGCACCTGGAGGAGTGCGCGAAGTGCCGGCTGGCCGCGCTGCAGATCGAGGAGGTCGCCAGCGGTATCCCGGCGGTCGTCCCGGTCGCCGTCATCGGCTGGTTCGGTGCCGCCGGGTACGCGAAGGCGGTCGCGCTCATCGCCGGTGGCGCGAGCGCGGGCGCGGCCGGTGCCGCGGGTGCCGCCGCCGCCGCGGGCGGGAGTTCGTCCGGCGGTGCGGGTGCCGGGGGCGCGGCGGCCTCCGAGGGGCTCGGCGCCCCGGTGAAGGCGGGGATCGCGGCCGGTGTGGTCGCCACGGCGGCAGCGGCGGCGATCGCCCTCGCGCTGGCCGGCAGCACCCACACCCCCGCGAAGAAGCCCGAGGCGAAACCGGCGCCCTCGTCCTCCCCGATCGCCAAGCCCGAGTCGACGCCCCGACACCCCCGAAGAAGCAACCCGCCCCGGAACCGGCGGTGTTGAAGCCCGACCCGACCCCACTCCGACCCCGACGCCGACCCCGAGACCCACCCCCGGCCGACCCCGAGCCCGACCCCGAAGCCCACCCCGCCCCCGAAGCCGCCCCCAGGCCCACCCCGAAGCCCACGCCGACCCCGACCCCGACGCCCCCACCCGCGCCGACGATCTTCCAGGTCAGCGAGCTCTCGTACGACGTCAACGGCGACGGCACCACCCCGGAGATCCGGCTCGGCGGCAGCAGCTGGGTGTGGCAGCGCTACGGCGTCTCGATCGGCGGCACGCGCTACACCCACGGCGCGACCGTGCACGGCCGCTCCTCCGTCACGATCGACCTCAACCGCCCGTGCGTCTCCTACGACGCGACGGTCGGCGTCGACGACATGATGCTGGGGATCGGGCGGGTCTCGTTCTCGGTGTACGCCGACGGGGTCCAGCTGTGGCGGTCCGGGGAGATCTCCGGCGGGGACCGGGCGGTGCCGGTCCATGTGAACCTCTCCGGGCGCAGGACCGTACGGCTCGTGGTCGAACCGCACAGCTCCTTCGACAAGCTGGCGCTGGCGGACTGGGCGGAGTCCAAGTTCACCTGCCAGTAGGGCGCGTGGCCGCCAAGTGCGTGGCCGCCGAGTGCCTGCCCACCGAGTGCCTGCCTGCCGGGCTCCCGCTCCCTGGGCACAGCCTCGGCGCTACGCCGGTGCGGGCAGTTCCGCCAGGATCTCGTCCATCGTGAGGGTCTCGCCGCGGGCCCGCTCGGCGGCGTAGCGCTCGGCGCCCAGTGCGGCGCGGGCGGTCGCCTCGGTGCGGTCGGCGCCGGTGCGTTCCGGCATGGGGCGCGGGTGCGGGCCGCGTCGGCGGTCGCCGGCGGCCAACAGGCGGGCGGCGCGCGGGAGTTCGCCGAGGTCGGCGGAGAGCAGGGCCGTCTGGTCGACCAGCATGGCGATGACGGCGTCGGCGCAGTGCTGTTCGACGGCTTCGCGCAGGGTCGCGGTCATCATCGCGAGACCGCGCTCGGGGCCCGACTCGGCGGCCGCGATCAGCGCGGAGACGGCGTTCAGGCCGGCCCTGAACTGCGGTGGGGGCGTGCCCCTGTCGCTCTGTGCCGAGGCCTGGTCGCTGAACTCCCGGGCGCGGGCGATCTCCCCGTCCTCCAGGGCGATGTGGGCGCGCAGCATCAGGACGAAGGCGCGGGCGTCCGGTACGCCGTGCCGGTCGGCCTCCGTGGTGGCCTCGTCGAGGCCGGCGAGGGCGCGGTCGCGGTCGCCCGCGCGGAAGGCGAGTTCGGAGAGGCGGGCGATGAGGAAGGGGGTCTCGGTGTAGGCGCCGACCTCGTAGGCCAGCTCAAGTGCCTCCTCGTAGGCCGTCTTCGCCTCGTCGAAGTGGCCGCGGATCATGGCGGCCTCGCCGACCGCGCTGGAGAACTGGGCGCGGACCCAGCGGTCGCCGACGCGTCGGCAGAGGACTTGCAGGGTCGTGAGGTCGTCGTCGATGCCCGCCATGCCGCCGGGTGAGTCGACGAGGAGGTGGGTGCGGAACATCAGCAGGACCGCGTTCTCCCAGTCGCCGCCGTGGACGCGGACGTTGGCGACCGCGGCCTCCATGGCGGGGCGGATGTCCATGGACTCGGTGATGAAGTAGGCGGTGAGCGGCCAGATGAGCCCGGGCATCCTGGCCGCGTGCGGGCCGCCCGCCGCGAAGTGGCCCTGGATCAGCTTCATGTACCGCACCATGCGCGCGTCGCCGCAGGCCGTCCGCCGTGCGGCCCAGGAGCTCGGACTCGGCCCGCAGGAAGAGGTTCAGCAGCCGGAGGTCCATCCGCTGGGCGTGCAGGGGATGGCGGGCGTCCGCCTCCGGGTCGGCGAGGTAGGACTCGACGTAGCTCTCGTACGGGTCCTGGTCGGGGCTCTCCGGTGTGGTGAGGGCGAGGACGCGGAGGACCCAGTCGGCGCCCTCGGGGCGGTAGTTGCGCAGCCACCAGAACCAGCCGACGGCGAGGACGAGGGCGCCCGCCTCCGCCTCGTCGCGGTCGGCGACGGAGCGCGCGAGGGCCGCCCGGATGTTGTCGAGCTCGGTCTCCAGGCGGGCGATCCAGGGAGTTGGTCCCAGGAGCGCAGGAGCGGTTCGGCGGTCTCGGCGAGGGCGCGCACCCACGCGCGGTGCCGGCGCTCGGCCGCGGTGCGCAGGTCCGGGGTCTCGGCGGCGCGCTCCACGGCGTACTCGTGGATGGTCTCCAGCATGCGGTAGCGCATGCCGCCGTCGGCCTCGCCCGGGGTGGCCACGATCAGGGACTTGTCGACGAGGGAGCCCAGGAGATGGGCCGCGGGGCCGGTGCAGACTGTCTCGGCCGCCGCGAGGTTCCAGCCGCCGGCGAACACGGACAGCTCGCGCAGGGCGGTGCGCTCCGGTTCGTCGAGCAGGTCCCAGGACCAGTCGACGACGGCCCGCAGGGTCTGCTGGCGGGGCAGGACCGTGCGGCTCCCGGAGGTGAGGAGGCGGAAGCGGTCGTCGAGGCGGTCGGCGATCTGGCGCGGGGTGAGCAACCGGAGCCGGGCGGCGGCCAGTTCGATGGCGAGCGGCAGGCCGTCGAGGCGGCGGCAGATCTCCGCGACGGCGTCCGTGTCCCGGAGCACGGTCTGCGCGTCGGGGCGGACGGCGGCGGCGCGCTCCGCGAAGAGGCGGTGGGCCTGGTCGGGGACGAGGGCTCGACCGGGCGCACGGACTCGCCGGGGACGCCCAGGGGTTCGCGGCTGGTGGCGAGGATCGTGAGCCGCGGGCAGCGGGTCAGGAGGGTCTCGGCGAGGTCGGCGACCGCGCCGATGACGTGTTCGCAGTTGTCGAGGATCAGGAGCCGGGCGCGCGCGGCGCAGTGCTCCACGAGCAGGGCGACCGGGTCGTCCTGCGTGGTCACCAACTCGCTGGTCCGCAGGGCGGTCTCGCGCAGGCCGAGGGCGCTGACCACCGCGCCCGGCACCGCCTCCGGCCGGTCGAGCCGGGCCAGCTCGACGAGCCACGCCTGCGGGAGCGAGGCTGCGGCCTCCTCGGCGAGACGGGTCTTCCCGGAGCCGCCCGGTCCGGTGAGGGTGACGAGGCGGGCCCTGTGCACGTCGGAACGGATGGCGGCGATCTCGGGTTCCCGGCCCACGAAAGAGGTGAGCCGCGGACGCAGGTTGCCGTCGCGCTCGGCACGCCCCGGCGCGGGTGGTGTCGTACTCGCGGGCGCTGTCGACGTGAGCAACTCCCCGTGCAGCGACCGGAGTTCCGGCCCCGGGTCGGTACCGAGCCCCTCGGCGAGCGCGCGCCGGACCGCCTCGTAGGCGGCGAGCGCGTCGGCTCCGCGCCCCGCGTCGCGCAGGGCGCGGACGAGGAGGGCGTGCAGGGGTTCGTCGTAGGGATGCGCGGCGGTCAGTTCCTTCAGTTCCGGTACGGCGTCGGCGGCGCGGCCGAGCAGCAGGTCGGCCGCGATCCGGGCGCGGGTCGCCTCCGCGCGCAGGGCGTCCGGGCGGGCGGCGGCGGAACGGTCCGGCAGGTCGGCGAGCGCGGGCCCGCGCCACAGGGCGAGCCCGTCGCCGAGGTCGCGGACGGCGGCGAGGGCGTCGCCCCGGTCGAGGGCGGCCGTGCCCTGGCGTACAAGGTGTTCGAAGACGTACAGGTCGACGTCGTCGCGGGTGGCCGCGAGGCGGTAGCCGCCGGGGTCGGAGGCGATGGCGTCCTTGCCGAGGGTGCGGCGCAGGCGGCCGACGAGGGCCTGGAGGGCGGCCGGGGCGTCCTGGGGAGGTTCCTCCGCCCACACCTCGTCTATCAGGGTGGTCGGGGGACGACCCGGCCCGGGTGCAGGGCGAGGGCGGCGAGCAGGGCGCGCAGCCGGGCGCCGCCGAGGGGCAGGGCGGTGCCCCGGCTGTCCTCGGCCCGGGTACTGCCCAGGATTCTGTACCGCACCGGACCATTGTCGCCGGGCGCGCGGGCCGGGGTCACGGCGTTTCCCGGCGGGGCGGCGGATGGGGTGGTTTGCGGTGTGCTGCCCATCACCTCCCGGATCGGTGCAACGACTGTGTGTGAACAGTTAATGTCCGTATACAGCCAAAGCCCTCACCTGGGCCTAGGCTGCGCAGCGGAGCCCCCACCTGGGCTTCGGCATGTTTTGGGGGCAGGGGACGCGTTGACCGGAGCAGCACCGCAGGCGGTGCACTTCAACATCCTGGGCGCGCTGGAGATCTGGGCCGACCAGCAGCGGCTGCGGCTCGGCGGGCCGATACAGGAACGGGTCCTCGTCACCCTGCTGCTGGAGCCCGGACGTGTCGTGCCGGTAACGCGTCTCGTCGAGGCCGCGTGGAACGAGGGCCGCCCGCGACGGCCGTCCACCAGATCCGCAAGGCGGTCGCCGATCTGCGCCGCCGCATACCCGGCGGGGCCGGACTGCTGGTCACCGACGGGCCCGGCTACCGCGCGGCCGTCGCCGACGAGCAGGTCGACCTCAGCCGCTTCACCCGGCTCACCGGCGAGGCCCGCGAGCAGTTCGCCGCGGGGGCCGCCGCCCAAGCCGCCGACCTGCTGCGCCGGGCCCTCGCGCTGTGGCGCGGCCCGGTCCTCGCGGGCTCCGGCGGCGCCACGCTCGCCGCCGCCGCCACGGCCCTCGACGAACGCAGGCTGGCCGCCGCCGAGCAGCTCTTCCAACTCCGCCTCGACCAGGGCGAAAGCCGCGAACTTGTCGTGGAGCTACGCGAGTTGATAGTCGAGCATCCGCTGCGCGAGACCCTGCGCGGCCAGCTGATGCTCGCCCTGTACCGCTCGGGCCGCGCGGCCGAGGCCCTGGAGGAGTTCGGCCGGGTCCGCGACGTGCTCGTCGCGGAACTCGGCATCGACCCGGGCCCCCGGCTGACCAAGCTGTACGAGGCGATCCTGCGGGACAGCGACGAGCTGACCGGCCCCGAGCCGCAGCAGCCCGCCGCCGTCCCGCAGACCCCCGTCACCGCGCCGTCGCTGTCCACGCTCCCCTACGACCTCTCGGACTTCACCGGCCGCGAGGAGGAGCTGCGCACCCTGCTGCGGCACGCCGCCGAACCCTGCGACGGGACGCGGATCGTGGCCGTCGACGGCATGGGCGGCAGCGGCAAGACCTCCCTCGCGGTGCGCGCCGCCCACCAGCTCGCCGACCAGTACCCGGACGGGCGGCTCTGCTTCGACCTGCGCGGCTACTCCCCGGCGAGGAACCCCTGCAGCCGGCCGCCGTGCTCGGCGCCCTGCTGCGCACCCTCGGCGTCCCCGACCAGCGCATCCCCGAGGACGAGGGCGGCCGGGCGGCCCTGTGGCGGGCCACCCTCGCGGGCCGCAGGGTGCTGCTCCTGCTCGACAACGCGGGCGACTCCACGCAGGTACGGCCGCTGCTGCCGGCCTCTCCCGGCTGTCTGGTCCTGGTCACCAGCCGGGCGCGGCTGATGGACCTGGACGGCGCCGAGTGGATCTCGCTCGGGGTGATGCCGCCCGAGGAGAGCCTGACGCTGCTCGCGGAGACACTCGGCGAGCGGCGGGTGGCGGCGGAACCGGAGGCGGTGGCCGAACTGGCCGAGCTGTGCGGCCACTTGCCGCTCGCCCTGCGGATCGCCAGCGCCCGGCTGCGCAACCGCCAGCGCTGGACCGTGCAGTACCTGGTGGACCGGCTGTGCGACGAGACGCGGCGGCTGGGCGAGCTGAGTTCGGGCGAGCGCAGTGTCGCGGCGACGATCCAGCTGTCGTACCAGGCGATGGAGGAGGAACACCGCAGGGCGTTCCGGCTGCTCGGGCTGCATCCGGGGACCGAGGTCGACGTGCACTCGGGCGCCGCGCTGCTGGGCACGGACCGGCGGACGGCGGAGGACATCCTGGAGCGGCTCCTCGACGTGCATCTGGTGCAGCAGCACACGCTCGGGCAGTACGCGCTGCACGATCTGGTGCGCAGCTTCGCGCAGAGCCTGCGCACGGACGCCGCCCGGGCCGCCGACCACGCGGCGCTGGAGCGGGTCCTCGACTACTACGTGGCCGCCTCCGAGCAGGCGTGCGCGGTGCTGTTCCCGCGCCGGGCCCGGCATGCCACCCCGGCCCCCGCCGACGTGGCCGAACTGCCGCCGCTGCACGAGGTGGAGCAGGCGCGCGGCTGGTTCGACCAGGAGCACTCGGCGCTGCTGTCGGCGGTGACGGTCGCCCATGAGCAGGGTCTCGACGTGCAGACCGGGCAGCTCGCCCGCAACGCGATGTTCTATCTGAACCTGCGCGGCTCGTTCGACGAGTACGAGAACGTGGCCGTCCTCGCGGTGGCCTCCGCACGGCGGCTCGGCGACCCCTCCGCGCTGCGCGCCGGGCTGTCCAACCTGACGTCCTCGCACTGGAAGCTGGGCAGGTTCCGTGACGGTCTGACCTCGGCACAGGAGGCGCTGGAGATCGCGCGGGCGGCCGGTGACATCCACGGACAGGCCGTCAGCCTCGACCAGTTGGGGCTGCTGCACAGCTGCCTCGGCCATCTGAAGGAGGGCCGGGACAACCTCGTCCGCAGCATCGAGCTGCACGAGAACGCGATGCGCAAGGAGATGGCCCTGTGCAACCTCAGTACCGTCTCCGCCTGGCTCGGCCGGTACGCGGAGGCGGCGGTCGCCGCCGAGCAGGCCGTCGAGCTGCGGCGCGCGCTCGGTGAGCCGGTCAGCCAGATCCCGGCCCTGAACGACCTGGCGATCGCCCTCCTCGGCCTCGGCGAGCCCGAGCGGGCCCGCGCCTGCCTGGAGCAGGCGATGTCCGTCGGCGACGAGTCCTCGTTCCCGGAGGACCTGGCGCTCACCCTCGCGCTCGCCGCCGACGCCGAGCAGCGCCTGGGCCGCCAGCGCACCGCGTCGGCGTACGCGGAGCAGGCCCTCGACCTGGTGCGGGAGCGCGGTACGGCGCTGCGCTGCTGCGACGTCGAGAACATCGTCGGCCGCATGCACCGCCAGCGCGGCGCCCACGCCCAGGCCCTGGAGCTGCACCGCAGCGCCGCGCGCCGGGCCGGTGCCATCGAGTACCGGGTGGAGCTGGCCCGCGCCCACGACGGCATGGCCCACGCGGCCGCCGCCCTCGGCGACGGCGCCTCGGCCCGCCTGCACCGCACCCGCGCGGACGACCTGTTCGCGTCGATGGACATGCCGGAGGGCACGGGCTGAACATCCGTCGTCTACGACGGTGCCCCGCATCCGGTGCGTCCGGGTGCGGGGCACGCTCGTGCCGTGGGCGGCCGTCAGCCGGTGATGAAGTCCGGCCCCCGTTGTTCATCGCGCCCGCGACCACCGTGTCGGGTCCCCGTTGTTCGCCGGAACCACCGTGGCCCCCAGCCCAGTGCCAGAACCGCCGCCACGATCCCTATGAGCCCGACCGTCTTCCTGCGCATCGTTCTTCCCCCTGTGGTGGTGATGTCGTTCGACGTCCCTCATGGTGTCGTCGAGCGATCCCGAAGCGATACCGCTCGGATACCGTCGGTCATCCTGCCGCCCGGCGAGCGCGCGGAACAGCCTCAGTTCGGGATCGACATCGGCGCCCGTGCGCGGCGCTTCGGGACCGCGCCCGGCGAAGGACGCCTCGGCGGCGACCACCCGGGCGCCGCGCGCGGTGAGCACGAGACGGGTGTACGCGGGTCCCGCGCGGTAATCCGCCAGGTCGAGCAACGCCCGTGCCGCCGCCCGGAGTTCGGCCCGGGCGGGGGCGCCAGCGGGGCCGGGTACAGCTCGGTGACGGGACCGTCGGCCTGGTGGTGGGCGGTGATGGCGAGGACGTGGTGGGCGCCGTCGACCGTCAGGGTGTGCACGCCGAAGGCGGGGCCCGCGAGGTACTCCTCCAGCAGATAGGGGCCGGGTGCGGCGTCCGCCGCGCGCCGGGCCGTCCAGGCGGCGAGATCTCCGGGGCAGGTGATCCGGGTGACGTGGTGCGTGCCCGCCGCGTCGGTCCGCTTGACGACCAGCGGGAGCCCCAACGTCCTTACGAGTGCCGGGACTTCGGCGACCGACCGGGCCACCCGGGCGCGGACGGGCGAGCGGCCGTTCTCGTTGAGGAGGCGGCGCATCGCGGTGTGGTCGCTGATCCGGCGCACGGACTGCGGGGTGGCCGAGGCCGGTCCCGCCGGGTCGGCGGCGGCCAGGGCGGCGAGGCTGCGGCGCCGGTCGTCCAGGTGCAGGACCTGGGCGATGCCGTGCCGGCGCGCGGTCCTGCCCAGCAGGGCGGCGAGCGCGGCCGGGTCGCCGGTGTCGGTCAACTGCACGCCCTGGGACAGCCGTTCGGTCTCGGCGAGGCAGTGCGGTGCGCACAGCGCCGGGTCCTGCACCGACCAGACCCGGAACCCGGCCGTCACGGCCCTGACCACCGAGGTGTGACAGGGCCGGACGAGGAGCAGCCGCCGGTCGGCTCCGCACCTCATGTGCCGGCCGGTGACCGGTCCAGTCCGACGAGTTCGTCGGCGAGGGTGCCGCCGCTGCCCCAGTGGTCGTGTGCCACGTCCCGGACGAGGACGGTCACGGCCTCCTTGGGGCAGCCCGCGATCCGGGAGGCGGTGGCGGTCAGTTCGGCCACGAGCTCGGCGCGCGCGGCACGGTCGTTGCCCTGCCACCAGTCGACGGTGATCACCGGCATGTCAATGCTCCTTGCGTGAGGGGGTGTTGGGGGTGTGGGCAGGGGCGGTGTCCGTGTCGTCCTGCCACAGGCTCAGATAGCGCTCGCCGGTGTCGGGCAGCACGGTGACGACGGTCCGGCCCGCGTACTCGGGCTTGGCGACGAGCCGGGCGCAGGCGTGCACGGCCGCGCCGGACGAGACGCCGACGAACACGCCCTGGCCGCGCGCGAGTTCACGTGCGGTGTGCAGGGCGTCCGCGTCGGTCACGGTGACGACCTCGTCGATGAGGGAGACATCGGTGGTGGCCGCGACGAACCCGCCGTTGAGGCCGGGGATGCGGTGCTGCCCCGCCGAACCGCGCGACAGCACGGGGAGTTCTCCGGCTCGACGGCGACGACGTGCACGGCCGGGTTCTGTTCCTTGAGGTACCGGGCGATGCCGGTCAGGGTGCCGCCGGTGCCGACCCCGCACACCAGGACGTCGACCTGGCCGCCGGTGTCCGCCCAGATCTCGGGGCCGGTCGTCTCGTAGTGGGCGCGGATGTTGTCCTCGTTCTCGTGCTGGCGGGTGAACCAGGAGCCGGGTGTGGCCGCGTGGATCTCCTCGGCGCGGGCGATGGCGCCCTGGTAGCCGTCCTCGCGCGGGGTGCGGACGACCTCGGCGCCGAGCGCGCCGAGCAGGGCGACGCGTTCGGCGGTGGCGCTGTCGGGCAGCACGATCACACAGCGGTGGCCGCGCGCGGCGGCGAGGGCGGCCAGCGCGATGCCCGTGTTGCCGGAGGTGGCTTCGACGACCGTTCCGCCGGGCCGGAGTTCACCGCGTTCCTCGGCGGCCCGGAGCATGAACAGGGCGGCCCGGTCCTTGATGCTGGACAGCGGGTTCACGGACTCCAGCTTGGCCAACACCCGCACGTCGTCGGCGGCTTCGTCCATACGCAGCCGGACCAGGGGGAGTTGAGCCGACCAGGTCGGCGATGCTGTCGGCGATGGGCTGGGGCACGGTGTCCTCACGTGGGTGGGAAGGGGATCAGGCGTCTTCGAGCACGAGCTGCTCCAGGAACCAGGTCTCGACCTGCCGCAACCGCGCCTCCACGGTCGCCCGGTCGGGTCCCGAGACCAGCACCGTGCACAGGAAGTCGGACGAGGTCCGGGCCGCCGACAGGGTCTGGCCGGGTTGCACGAACACCCGGAACCGCTCGACCCAGGGAAACTCCGGCGGTACGGCGTCCGGTACGGCGGCGACCCGCCCCGGCCGCTTCATCAGCACCAGCTGGCCGGTCATGGTGCGCGGCAACGGCCGTTCACCGGAGGGCGGTTGCTCGACCGCCACCGGCAGGCCCAGCTCGGCGCGCAGCCAGCTCTCCGTGGGGTCGGCGCCGAACAGCAGCGTCACGATGTCGCGGATCGCGGCACCGCCCGTGCGGCAGGCGATCTCGCAGAGCACCAGTTCGTCGTCGGGCGTGTGGAAGACCTCGGCGTGGAAGGCGAAGTTCTCCGGTCCCGGCAGCGCCGCGAGCAGCCGCTCGGTGAACGCGAGCAGCCGGTGCGCCAGCGGGTCGTCCACGTCGAGGGTGAGGTCGATCCGGGGCCCGGTGTCGGTGGCGTACGTGGCCAGCGCGTACTGGTACTGCGAGGGCCAGGCCAGCGATAGCCGGCCGTCGAGCACCAGGCCGTCGACGTGGCAGAGCGGGCCGGGGACGTACTCCTCGGCGATGAGGTTCGGCAGGTCGGGGCCGTAGAGGTCGAAGTCCTCGGCGAGGTAGGAGTCCAACTCCTCGCGGCTGTGCAGGATATGGAGGCCGACCGAGCCCGCGCTGTCCCGCGGCTTGAGGGACCACGGGGAAGCCGTGCTCGTCGGCGAACGCGACGATGTCGGTCGCCGTCTCCATCTCCCGGTACGCGGCCACCCGCACCCCGGCCGCCGCCGCCAGCTCCTTCATCAGGGACTTGTCCCTGAACGGCAGCACCGTGTCGGTGCGTTGACCGGGCAGGCCGAGTATCTCCCGCAGTACAGCGGCCCGTTCGAGGTCCCGCTCGTGCGGGGCGACGACATGGGTGACGCCGTACTCGCGTGCGAGGTCCAGCGCGCGTTCCTCCAGCCGCCCGCTCGTGTCGTAGCCGTCGACCGACTCGGTGTACGCGTAGCCGGCGCCGGACAGCGGGAGTTGCTCGCCCACCCGGTCCAGGTTCTCGCGCGAGGCGAGCAGCAGGACGTCTCCGGCGTGGTCGGCGAACCAGGTGTCGTAGGGGACCGCGTGCAGCGAGCCGACCTGGTGCAGGACGAGAACACTCATTCAGACCGCCTCCGCGCTTTCCAACTGCCGTGCCTGCGCGCACACGAGGTGGCGTGCGTCGGCGGTGTCTCCCGTGTACCGGACGGTGTCGACGCGCCAGGTGCCGAGTGCGTCGCGTACGGCCTCGACCTCGAACGGATGGCCCGGTACGGCGGGCAGCACCGCGAGGGCCGCGTCGGTGGCGGGGTTGCCGGGGCCGTGGTGCCGGGGTCCGCTCGTCGCGGGTTCGACGGTGAGCCCCGCGGTGGCGGCCGTGTCGCCCTCGGCGAGACCGCCCCGGGCGAAGGCACGCAGCGCGGTCTCGTCCGCGAGCCTGGCGACGACCGCCCGCTCGGGCCCGCGCCGCCGCCGTACCACCAGGGGATATCCCCAGGTGTGGGCGGCCCGGTACAGGTCGGGGATGGTGGCGGCGGGTGCCCGGCGTACGACGGGCACCCCTGCGGCGCCGAGCAGTTCGGCCGCCCGGATCGCGTCGGCGCCGACGACGGCCTCGTCCCGGGTCTGCCCCGCGAGACCCAGCCGGTCGCGGAGCGCGCCGGCGCGGATCTGGTCGTCGGGGTGCAGGGCGACGACGGCGGTCACGTGGGTGTTCGACGCCAGGCTCAGGACGGCGAGTTCGGCGGTGGCGGAGGCGGAGTCCGCGGCGGTCGTGGAGGAGTCCACCACGATCGCGTCCCCGCCGAGCCACTCCCCGTACGGCAGCTCCCCAGGGACCGCCGGTGCAGTACGACGACCGTCATGCCCGGTCCTCCCCTTCCATGCGGACCGTGAGCCCGGTCGCGACCAGTTCCTCGCACAGCAGGACCGCCTTGTCCGTGTCGGGGCCGGTGACGGCGATCAGGCCGAGCCGGTCCCAGTTGTCGCGGGCGGCACGCAGGACGGAACCCCTACGGGCCGCGATGTCGACGGCGAGGACGTCCGGGTGGGCCCGGGTTCCTCCACGCCGGTGATCTCGGCGACCGTGCCGGGGCGTCCGAGCAGTCCGCGGACGCAGCCCGCGGCGCGGGCCTCGGGGCGGGCGGGCAGCGGCTCGACCAGGCCGAAGGGCCAGGCGAGGGCGTACCGCACGAGGTCGATGCCGTAGGCCGCCTCGACGAGGGTCTGGATGCGACCGCCGCCGTTGCGATTGTGGCCCTCGATGACGAGGGGTCCGCGCGGGGAGAGCCTCAACTCGGTGTGCGCGGGGCCGTCCTTGAGGCCGACCGCGTCGAGGAACGCGGCTACGGCCGCCTCGATGCGCCGTTCGTCCTCGGCGCGCAGCCGGGCCGGCATCGCGTGGCCCAGTTCGGCGAAGTGGGTCTCGTCGACGAGCTTCTCGGTGATCGCGACGACGACGTGCCGGCCGCCGAAGCTGAAGGACTCGATGCTGTACTCGGGCCCCGGGATGTACTCCTCCATGAGGTAGCCGCCGACCTGGTAGAGCGTGGTGCCCCGGTCGACACCGTCCGCGCGCAGCGTCTCGATGTGCCGCCACACCTCGTCGACGTCCTCGGGCCCCGACACCTTGAAGATGCCGAACCCGGCGGTCAGGTCGGTGGGCTTCACGACGAACGGGTAGCCGTGCGCGGGCCCGAACGCGGCGAGGCTGTCCCGGTCGGTCAGCGGTCCCGCGCCGATCGCGAACTCCGGTGCCACCTGGGCGAGATGGCGGCGCATCGCGAGCTTGTCCCGCAGCAGCCGTGCCGTCTCGTGGCCGGTGCCGCCGAGCTCGAACAGGTCGTTGATCCGGCCCGCGATCTCCAGGCCCGGTTCGGTCAGGGAGAGCGCGGCGGCGAAGTTCCACACCTGGTGGGCGGCCCTGGCGAGCGGTTCCACCACGGCCCAGTCGGTGAAGTCGGCGACGAAGGTGACGTCCGCGAGCCGCGCCTGCTCCGGGTCGAACTTGTCCTTGTGCTGGATCAGGATCACGTTCAGGCCGAGGGACTTGGCGATCCGCAGCGGCTCGGTGAGATGCCCGAGCAGCAGCAGGGTGCGCTCGGGGACCATCGGCTGCGTGGTCCTCGGCGGTACGGCGTTCAGCCGCGCCGAGGCGTACGTCACCGTCAGCAGCTCCTGTGCCGCACGCGCCCGTTGCTCGGTCTCCCGGGCGTCGGCTCCCTCGACGACCACGAACCCGTGGCGGCTGCCGGAGTGCACCGTGACGGGCAGTTCGTCGCCCGGGCCGTAGGGGAACCGCAGGTCGTGGACGTACGCCAGCTCACCGATGGCGTCCTGCCCCTGGACGTGGTCGATGCGGCCCGGCTCCAGCTGGAAGAAGGAGATCGCCGCCGAGCGCTCGACGGGACCCGGTGTGACGGGACGTCCCGCGAGTGCCTCGAAGATCGCGGCCTCGATGTCGAAGCCGGTGGCGATGCGGATCAGGTGCGGGATGCGGTCGCCGCCGAGCCTGGCCTGCGACTCGACGATGCGCGGGCCGTCGGCGGTCAGGATGATCTCGGTGTGGGCGGGGCCGAAGCGGTGCCCGGCCGCGTCGAGCAGTGCCGTCACCAACTCGCCCATGTCGGCGGCGGTTTCGGCGGGCAGCGGGGCCGGGAAGAGCTGGCCGGTCTCCACGAACAGGTCGCCGTCGGTGACCTGCTTGGCGGTGATGCCGACGACCTGGTGGACCCCGGCCGCGCTGAGCGTCTCGACGCTGAACTCGGGGCCGTCGAGGAACTCCTCGACGACCACCGGACCGTCGTAGGAGAAGTTCTCCAACTCCTGCTGCCAGGCACGGAGTTCGTCCGGGGTGCGGACCAGGCGGACGCCCGCGCTGCCCTGGAGGCGGGTGGGCTTGACGATCGCCGGGTAGCCGAAGTCCCGCAGGAGTGCGGGGACTTCGCCGGGGGTGTCGGTGGTCGCGCTGCGCATCGGGGAGAGGGCGTGTGCGGCGAGGAGTGCGCGCATCGCGGCCTTGTCGTTGAGGCGGCGGACGGCCTCGGGCGGGTTGAGGGCCAGGCCCAGGGCGTCGGCCTCCAGGGCGGCCGGGAGCATCGTGGACTCCTTGCCGAGGTGCAGGACGTGGGCGACGTCGTGGGTGCGGGCCGTCTCGCGGATCAGGGTGCGCAGGGCGGCCTCGTCGGTGAAGTCGGCGTGGAGCAACTCGACGGAGTGGCTCGCCACTTCGCGCAGGTAGTCCGGCGTCTGGAGGGTCGGGTCCCAGATCGAGACGACCTCGAAGCCGGCGGCCACGGCCTTCTCCACCAGCTGGCGGTACGGCTGGACCATGAGGATCCGGTGGTTCTCGGTCACTGCTGGGCCCTTTCAGGAAGATGCGCGAACGGTGTGCTGGATACGTCAGTCGGGTGATCAGCCGGCCGTCGGCACCGCGTGGGCGACGCGGGCCGCGCGGGCGTCCTGCGCGCGGAACAGCGACTGGTAGAGGGCCATCGCGGCGAGGCCGAAGAGGGCGTAGACGACGGCCATGCCCCAGGCCGGAATGAGCGCGCTGATGGTGACGCAGAGCGAGCCGACGAGCAGGCCCAGGCGGACCTGGAGGCCGTACGCGGCCATGTACTTGGTGCGGGAGGCGTCCGGCACGGAGTTGGCCAACAGGGTCTGTTTCACCGGGGCGTTCATGAGTTCCCCGGCCGTGACCACGAAGGTCGCGATGATCAGGGTCCAGGCGTCGCCGCTGACCGCCCACACCATGTAACCGATGGTGAACACCACGATGCCGCCCATCAGCCGGCGTCGTTCGCCGACCTTGCCGAGCACCTTGCCGACCCACAGCGCGCAGCACACGACCAGCAGGGTGTTGACGGCCCGCATGATGCCGAGCATGTTGACCCCGTTCACCCGCACGTGCCACGGACCGAGGTCGATGAGGTCCTGGGTGGTGAAGTGGTCGCCGAGGCGTACCGCGATCGACGACGAGATCTGCACCTCGATGGAGCGGATCAGCAGCGCGGCGACGATCAGGCGCAGGAAGACCCGGTCGCGTACGACGAACAGATAGCCGGTGAGCGCGGACTTGACCCCGCGCGGGTTCTCGACGCCGTCCTCGGGGGCCGTCTCCTTGATGCCGAGGAAGGTGGTCGTGAAGACCGCGCCGAGGCATAGGCCCGCGGCGGCGAGGAGTTGGAAGAAGTAGCCGTAGTAGAAGAAGCCGCCGACCAGCGAGCCCAGCATGAACGCCATGTTCGTGGACCAGTAGTTGATCGTGTAGATCGCGGTGCGGGACTCGACGGTGGTGACGTCGACGAGCATCGCGTCGTTGGCGGGCAGCGCGGTGCCGGCCGAGCAGGCGGCGAGGAGGTAGAGGACGTACATGACGACGCCGTTGCCGCCGCCCGCCGGGGACGCCACGAACGCGAGGCCCATGTAGGCCAGGCAGGCGCCGAGTTCGCCGCCGAGCAGGACCGGGCGGCGGCCGTAGGTGTCGGAGAGGTGGCCGCCGACGAGGTTGCAGGTGATGGCCGCGAGGGCCACGACCAGCGTCATCAGACCGGCGGTCGCGGCGCCGTAGAGCTTCGCGAAGTGGATCACCATCAGCGGGACGAGCATGATGTCGAAGAACCGCTGGACGAAGGCGACGGCTATGCGCAGCCGGAGGTTGGGGTGCAGCTCCTTGAGATTCACCGGTCGGCCTCCGCGTCCGCGGGCTCGACGGGCTCTGCGGGCCACCAGCTGAGGTACCGCTCACCGGTGTCGGGGAAGACGGTCACCACGGTGGCGTTCGTGAGGTCGTGGCGGCGGGCCAGCTCGGCGCAGCCGTGGGCGGCGGCGCCGGAGGAGATGCCGACGAGGAGTCCGGTGCGGGCCGCGATGGCGCGGGTGGCCGCCGCCGCGTCCTCGTCGGAGACCGCGATCACCTCGTCGATCAGTTCGACGTCGGTGACCGGGCTGATGAAGCCGCCGTTGAGACCGGGGATGCGGTGCGGTCCGGGCGCGCCGCCCGACAGCAGGGCCGATCCCGTGGGTTCCACGGCCACGACCCGCAGCTGCGGGTTGCGTTCGCGCAGGTAGCGGGCGGTGCCGGTGAGGGTGCCGCCGGTGCCCACCGTGCAGACCAGGTGGGTGACCCGGCCCTCGGTGGCCTCCCAGATCTCCGGGCCCGTGGTCGTGTAGTGGGCGCGGACGTTGTCGGCGTTGGTGTGCTGGCTCGCGTACCAGGAGCCGGGTATCTCCACCGCCAGCTTCTCGGCGCGCTCCACGCAGCCCGCGAACCCGAGGGTGTGGTCGGTGAGTTCGATCTCGGCGCCCAGCATCCGCAGGGTCAGGACGCGTTCCTGGGTGGCGTTGTCGGGCAGCACGATCAGGCACCGGTAGCCGCGTGCCACCGCCAACGCGGCAAGGGCGATACCGGTGTTGCCGGACGTCGACTCCACCACCGTGTCGCCCGGCCGGAGTTCGCCGCGTTCCTCGGCGGCCCGGAGCATGAACAGGGCGGCCCGGTCCTTGATGCTGGACAGCGGGTTGGCGCACTCCAGTTTGGCGAGCACGCGGCCTTCCGCGCCCTCAAGAGGCAGCCGAAGAAGCGGGGTTGAGCCGACGAGGTCGGCGATGGTGTCGACTACGGCCAGAGACATGAGCGGTCCTCGGTGGGAAGCGGTCGGTGGACGGTGCGGGCGGTCACCAGGACCCCGCCGACGCGGTCACCGCGAACAGGTCCTCCATCAGGCGGGGTTGGTGCCCCTTGGCCCGGATCACGGCGGTCGGCGCGAGGACCCGGGCGTACGCGGGCACGTCCTTGTTGACCAGCGCCTGGGCGCCGATGACGGCGTGGTCGGCGATGGTGACCGGGCCGAGCACGGTGGCGTTGGTGCCGAGCACGACGCCGTTGCCGACGCGCGGGTGCCGGCGCTCGCCCTCGGGCCGCTTCACGTCGCTCCACCAGCCGACCGCGCCCAGCGTCACCTGGTGGTAGATCGTCACGTCGTCGCCGACCTGCGCGGTCTCGCCGATCACCACGGCCGCGCCATGGTCGATGAACACCCGCCGGCCCAGCTCGGCGCCCGGGTGGATCTCCACGCCGGTGGCGCGCCGGGCGCCGTAGGCCAGCAGGCGGGCCGTCATCCGATGGCCGCGCCGGTGCAGGCGGTGGGCGACCCGGTGGGTCCACAGGGCGGGCAGCGCCGGGTGGAACAGGGCCTCGCGGCGGCTGCGGATGGACGGGTCGCGCTCGACGACCACGCGGAGGTCCTCGCGGAGCGTGCTCAACAGGCGGTCGTCCGAGGGCCGTTGGGTGTATATGCGGTTCGTCATGCGCTCGCTCCGGCCGGTTCCCGTACGGCCGCAAGGGTCGCGTCGATCAGCCCGCCGAGGGCGGCGACGGTCCCGGGGTCCGTGAAGTCGCCCTCGGGGCTGAGCAGTTGGCCCGCTCGGCCGACGGCGACCGGCTCGTGGTCGACCACCCGCGCGCCGCACTTGGTCAGCACCCGGGCGAGCGCGGTCTGCGCGTCGACGGCACCGCGCGCACCCGGCGAGGCGCTGGTGAGCGCGACGGTCCTGCCGCTCAGCACGCTCTCGCCGTTCGGGCGGGAGAGCCAGTCGAGGGCGTTCTTGAGGACGCCCGGCATCTCGCCGTTGTAGGCGGGCGTGCTGATGAAGACCGCGTCCGCGTCCCCACCAGCCGCTTGGCGGCCCGCACTTCGGGCGAGCCGTCCGCCTGCTCGACGTCCCAGTCGAAGTGCGGGAGCAGGCCCACGGACAGCGACTCGATCTCGTACGTGTCCCCGTCCGGCCGCTCGGTCAGCAGGCGGCGCACGGTGGCGAGGACGGACGCGTTGAGCGAGTCCCTTCGGACGCTCCCGGAGATGAGCACGATCTTGGTCACGGCGGCTTGCCCCTCAGTTCTCGGCTGGCTCCGAGCCTGACTCCCGCCGGTCCCGAACCCGTCCCGTGCCGTTCCCGCACCCGGCGGTACCGGCACGGGAAGCCTTCGGTAGCCCCCGACCGCAACCTGATCAACGGCTGATCAACAGGGGAAACCACGCCAATGAAGACCGCGAGTGCACCTACGTCCGGCATACCGCTCACGGGCAGCCACCTGCCCGACCTGCTCGCCCACCAGGCCGCCCTGCGCCCCGACGCGACGGCCGTCGACTACCGCGATACCCGGCTCTCCTACGGCGAACTCCACCGCCGTAGCCGCGACTTGGGCGACCGGCTCGCCCGGCTCGGGATCGGCCCCGACACCTGTGTGGGCCTGTTCACCGAGCCGTCCCTCGACCTGATGGTCGGCGCGTGGGGAATCCTCGCCGCCGGTGCCGCCTATCTGCCGCTGTCCCCGGACTACCCGGAGGACCGGCTGCGCTACATGCTGGAGGACTCGGGGACCTCGGTCGTCGTCACCCAGCCGCAGCTGCGCGACCGGGTCACCGCCCTGGCGCCGCGCGGCACGACGGTCCTCACCCCGCAGGACGCGCCCTCCGAGGGCGACCTGCCACCGGTCGCGTCCGTGCCGGCGCCGGAACACCTGGCCTACGTGATCTACACCTCGGGCAGTACGGGTCGCCCCAAGGGCGTGATGATCGAGAACCGGGCCGTCGTCAGCCAGCTGCGCTGGCTCGCGGACTGCGGTCATCTCGGCCCGCAGGTCACGGTGTTGCAGAAGACGCCGATGAGTTTCGACGCCGCCCAGTGGGAGATCCTCGCCCCCGCCACCGGCGCCCGGGTGGTGATGGGTGCCCCGGCATCCACCGCGACCCCGAGGCCGTCCTGACGGCGGTACGGGCGGGCCAGGTCACCACCCTCCAGTGTGTGCCGACGCTGCTCCAAGCCCTGCTGGACACCGAGGAGTTCGCGTCCTGCACCTCGCTGGAGCGGGTCTTCTCCGGCGGCGAGGCCCTCACCCACCGGCTCGCCCGCGACCTCCTCGCCGAACTGCCCGGCGTCTCCTGATCAACCTGTACGGCCCGACCGAGACCACCATCAACGCCACCGCCCACCAGGTCGACCCCGACGCCCTCGGCGGCGGCACCAGCGCGACCGTCCCGATCGGCGTCCCCGTCGACGGCCTCAGCGCCTACGTCCTCGACGCCGACCGCGCGCCCGTGGACATCGGCGAGAGCGGTGAACTTCACCTGGGCGGAATCCAGTTGGCGCGCGGCTACCTCGGGCGCCCCGAGCAGACCGCGGAACGGTTCGTGGACTCGCCGTTCGCCGCGGGCGAGCGCCTCTACCGCACCGGTGACGTGTGCCTGTGGAACCCGGACGGCACACTGCAGTTCGTCGGCCGTACCGACAACCAGGTCAAACTGCGCGGCTACCGCGTCGAGTTGGAGGAGGTCGCGGCGCGCATCGAGGAGCACACCTGGGTGCGCCGCGCGGCCACGCTCGTCACCGACGACGCCCGCACCGGCCACCAGGCCCTCGTCGCCTGCGTGGAGCTGAACCCCCGCACGGCCGCCGTCATGGACCAAGGCGCGCACGGCGCCCACCACCAGTCCAAGGCGTCGAAACTCCAGGTCAAGGCCCAGCTCTCCAACCCGGGCCTGCGCGAACCCGCCGAGCTGGCCGGCCGCCCCGTCGTCGCCCTGCCGGGCCGCGAGGCGACCCCGGAACAGCGCCGCGAGACCTTCGCCCGCAAGACCTACCGCTTCTACGAGGGCGGCCCGGTCACCCGCGCCGACCTCCTCACCCTGCTCGCCCCGCGCCGGGCGCCCGGGAACCCGCGCCCGCTCACCGACCTCACCCTCGACCGACTCGGCACGGTGCTGCGCTGGTTGGGCCCCTTCCGCAGCGAGGAGCGCCTGCTCCCCAAGTACTCCTACGCCTCCCCGGCGCCCTGTACGCCACCCAGCTGCACATCGAGTCCGGCGGGATCGCGGGGCTCGCCCCGGCGTGTACTACCACCACCCCGCCGATCACACCCTGGTCCGCGTGGGCGACCCGAGCGGCCACTGCCCGGACGGCGGGCTCGTCCTGCACTTCCTCGGCAAGAGGCGCGCGATCGAACCCGTCTACAAGACCAACATCCAGGAAGTGCTGGAGTTCGAGACCGGCCACATGCTGGGCGTCCTGGAGGAGGTACTGCCCGAACACGGCCTGACCGTGCGGCCGTTGGGCCACTTCCCCGCCGTCAAGGACACCCTCGACGTCGCCGACGAGGACTACTACCTCGGCACGTTCGCGATCACCCCGGACGACGACGAGGTCCCCCGCCGCGACTCCACCGAGCTGTTCGTCCAGGCGCACCCCGGCCGGGTCGAGGGCCTGCCCGGCGGCCAGTACCGCTACCGCGACGGCCGACTGGAGCCGCTGGGCGAGGAGTTGATTGAACCCCGGCACGTCATCGCCATCAACCAGGGCGTCTACGACCGCGCGAGCTTCGGTATCAGCGCGGTCAGCCGGGCCGCCGAACCCTGGCTGGAGTACATCGAGTTGGGCACCCGGCTGCACCACCTCCAGCGCACCCCGGGCTTCGGCTTCATGTCCTCGGGCTACTCCTCGAAGACCGGGCACCCGCTGCCGGCCGCCCGCCGCCTGGACGACCTCCTCGCCGCCGCCGGCCTCCCGAGCGGGGCGTCGTACTTCTTCCTCGGCGGCCGGGTCAGCGCCGAGCAGGTCGCCAGCGAGGGCATGCGCGAGGACGCCGTGCACACCAAGGGTCCCGCCGAGATGATCCGCGACGAACTCGCCCGCTCCCTGCCGGACTTCATGCTCCCGAGCCGCGTCCTCGTCCTGGACGCGCTGCCCCTGACGGCCAACGGCAAGATCGACACGAAGGCCCTCGCGGTCTCCCCCGAGGTGACCGCGGCCCGCACGGCGGGTCCCTATGTCGCGCCGGAGACCCCCACGGAGGTCCGCCTGGCGGTGACGTGGGGCACGGCCCTGAAGTACCCGGACCCGGCGGACGTCTCCACCGAGGACAACTTCTTCGCCAGCGGCGGCAATTCACTGATCGCGGTCGCCCTCGTCAACAGGATCAACCGGGAGTACGGCACGAAGCTCCCCCTCCAGGCCCTGTTCGAGGCACCGACCCTGCGCGAACTCGCCGCGCGCATCGACGAGGCCCCCACCGCACCGGTCTCCCGGCTGATCCCCTGGCCCGCGAGGGCGGTTTCACCCCGTCTTCTGCTGGCCCGGGCTCGGCGGCTATCCGATGAACCTGCGACTCCTCGGCAGCCAGGTCGCCCTGGACCGCCCGTTCTTCGGCGTCCAGGCGCACGGCATCAACGCCGGCGAGACCCCGTACGCCACCATCCGTGAGATGGCGAGCGCCGACCTCCGCGAACTCCGGCGCGTCCAGCCGAGCGGGCCGTACACCCTGTGGGGCTACTCCTTCGGGGCCCGGGTCGCCTTCGAGGCCGCCTGGCAGCTGGAGCAGGCGGGCGAGAAGGTCGAACGCCTGCTGCTGATCTGCCCCGGCAACCCGGAGATCCGCCGTACGGACGGCGTCACTTGGGGCCGCGACGCGTCGTACACGAACCCCGCGTACGTGACGATCCTCTTCTCCGTCTTCACCGGCACCATCGAGGGCGCGGCCCTGGACGCCTGCCTCGCCGCCACCCGGGACGAGGACAGCTTCGTGTCGTACATCGGCGAGCTGCTCCCGGCGCTCGACCCGGAGACGATCCGCCGGATCACCCGCATCGTCTCCACGACATACGAATTCGACTACACCTTCCGGGAGTTGGCGGAGCGGCGGGTCGAGGCCCCGATCACCGTCTTCAAGGCCCGGGGCGACGACTACTCGTTCCTGGAGGGCGCGTCCGGGTACTCCGCGAAGCCGCCGGCCGTGGTCGACCTGGAGGGGGACCACTACGGGGTGCTGAAGGAACGGGGGTGGCGGAGCTGGTGGCTGCGGTGCGGGCGGCCATGGGAAGTTGAGGTGAGAGGTCCGGTGTGACCCCTGGGTGTCGGGGGCGGGGTTTTTCAAGTCCCGTTCCCAGCAGAGCCGTTCACGCCTCGGAAGTCATCGCAGAGTCGCGGACGGCCCCCGCCCCTCAAGGCACCCTTACGCCCCGGAGGCCAACGCCCCCGCTGCGGCCGGATTCCCTCCGGCACCGCACGCGCGCGGGCCGGTGTTCCCGTCCAGCAGGTGCCCCGGCGGGCCAACAGCCGCCCCAGCCACAGCTCCAGGGAGACCAGGTCCGCGAGGCCGTCCAGCGGCAGCGGCTCACCCTGGGCCGCTGCTCGGAGCGCCTTGCGGACCACACGTGCCTCGACCAGGCCCGCCTGCGCGAGCAGGGGCGTGGCGAACAGGTCCATCAGGGTCCGCGGCCACCCGGAGTCCCTTGCGGGCGGCGGCCGCGGCCGGGGCGTGGGACGGGGCGCCCCAGCCGGGCGGGAGGTCGCCCACACCGGCGCCCTCCAGGACCGTACGGAGGATCGCCGCGCGGGCGCCCGGCTGGACCCGTAGCGCCTCGGGGAGGGAACGGCAGGCGCGGACCACCTGGTTGTCGAGGAAGGGGGTGTGCAGGCGCTGGGAGCGGATCTCGGCGGCCTGCTCCAGGACACGGAGGTCGGAGGCGTGGCGGGCGAGGGCGGCACGGGCGCGGAAGTCGCCGGGGCGCTGGCCGGGGCCGCTGCCCTGACGGCTGGGCGCGCTCTGCAGGCGAACCGATACTTCAGCCAGCGCCTCGCCTGTCAGCCAGCGTGCGGCGGGCCCCGGTCTGGCCCAGGTGAGCGCCGCGAGGGAGGCACCGACGGCGCCGCCGGGCTCCTCGAAGCGCTGGTTCATCAGCCGGTCGGCGAGGACCTCGAGCCCAGCGCCGTAGGGCGTACGGGCCAGTCGGCGGGCCGCGCCATACACGCGCGCGGGGACCATCACCGAACCGTCCGCCTTCGCCAACGCGGCCACCGGGCGCACCAGATGACGCCGTTTGCGGTCCATGAGGAGGTCGGCGAGGCGGGCCGGGTGCGCGTCCAGGACCTGGCGGGCGCCGTACCCGGTGAAGTGGTCGGCGCTGCCCGAGGCGAGCCGCGCGCGGTGGCGGGCGGCGGTGATCAGGGAGGGGCCGGGTTCGTCGGTGAGGGGGCCGTCGAGTTCGGCGTACGGCAGGACGAGTTCGTCGCCGGTGACCACCACGTGGTGCCGCCGCGGGTTGGCCGCGAGGGCGCCCGCGCGCTCCACCTCGGACTCGCGCCCGGGGACGGCGAGATCGTTGAACGTGACGGCGAGGAGCCGCTCGCCCGCGCCGGTGCCGTGCCCGAGGACCGTGCCCGGCGCCCCCGGCAGCCCGGCGGCGAGCAGGGCGAGCGTCCCGGAGGCGGGCCCCGGAGAGGTCGGCGCCGATCCCGGGGACGGGCATCCCGCGCGCGGCACGCCGTTCGGCGGGCCCCATGCCGGGGACGGGACCGGGGTCTATGTCGGGAACATGCCGGGGCGCGGAGAGCCGTACGCGCACCGCGTCGACGAGCGCGTCGCGTACGGCGTCCACCGCGCTGTCCGGATCCACGGGCGCCGCCGCCACCGCGAGGGAGGCCACCGGCTCGTACCCAGCGATCTCGCGCGCCCCGGCGCGCAGGATCAGCGCATGCCCCGGCGGAATGCGCCGTACCCCGTCGTAGGGCGTCGAGTCGTGCAGCGCGGCCGGGACGTCCGGGGCGGCGAGCAGCGCGGCCAGGTGACCGAAGTCGAGGTTGGCCTCGATGAGGTCGGCGAGCGGGAGCGCGGCCGTGGAGTACGCCGTACCGCCGGCCCACGGGGTGTAGAACACCGGCTTGGCGCCCGCGAGATCACCGCAGACCATGGTGCGGCGGCCGACCTTGACGACCGCCGTGTAACTGCCGGACCAGGCCGTCAGATGCCGAAGTGCCCCTCCGCGCGCGGAGAACAGGCTCAGGCGCAGCTCCTCGTCGGAGGCACCGCACGTGCCGAGGACCGCGATGCGCGTCTCGGCGTCGACCTTCACGACCCGCACCTCGTCGGGCCGCCAGTCGCCGACCGCCCACAGCGGATCCGGGTCCCCCACAGGAGTTGGGACCCCACCGGGTGGACCGTCTCACCGTCGAGGCCGGTCGCCCCCGCGGAACCGATCACGGCGGCTCCAGCGGCGGTACTGCTCCATCCCACCAACCACCGCATCGACGCCTCCACAGGCTGTGGACAACCAGTGCACCGCACGAACTGGGCACCATGCTGCCATGAAGGACGTCTTCCGGAGGGCTGGAGAAGCCGCTTGAGATCGCGTGAGGACGCCCTGGACGAGGGACAACCGGACAAGGACGACCCTACGTCCGCGACGCGAATGCGCCCCCGATACGCTCCCCAAAACACCTAACGCGCCCTCAACTCCCGTGGTAGGAGCGGTATTCGACCTCGGGAGGCAGGGGGCGTTTTTCGGCCAAATCGGCGTGACAAGGACAGGCTCGGACACGCTCCGTACATGCCCTGCGCACCGCTTCGTGCCGCGCACAGTCCGGGAGGCGGAGTTCGCCTCCCGGACCGGTCCGCCGCCCGCGGGGATGTAGGCGGCGGTGTCCCCAGCCCACTGGATCCAGTACAGCGGGCCGACCCACGCACGATCCATGGAACCGCTCCCGTGATGGCCGGAGAAGAGCGCACACACGGGCGCACGGCCACACGACGACGGGGCACGTCGCAACCCTGCGTGCAAACCCCGCACTCGCGTACGGACCACAATCCCGCCAACCGGAACAATGCCCCTTAACGCTTGGGATGCGGCGAACTACGCTGGGTTTACGAATGCCGGGTGGTTATGCCAGCGCGGCAGCCGTCTGTGTCGAGGGGTGGCGCATGTCCAGGGAGCAACGCGGGCCGAACGAAAAACTCGGCACCGTTCTCGCCCTCGCGGGAATCAGCAACGCAGGACTCGCGCGTCGCGTCAACGATCTTGGCGCTCAACGCGGGTTGACACTTCGCTACGACAAGACGTCGGTGGCGCGCTGGGTGTCGAAGGGGATGGTGCCCCAGGGCGCCGCCCCGCACCTCATCGCGGCCGCCATCGGCCAGAAGCTCGGCCGCCCGGTGCCGCTCCACGAGATCGGCCTGGCGGACGCGGATCCCGCACCCGAGGTGGGCCTCGCGTTCCCCGGGACGTCGGCGAAGCGGTGCGTTCCGCAACGGAGTTGTACCGCCTCGACCTCGCCGGCCGCCGTGCGGGAAGCGGCGGCATCTGGCAGTCGCTCGCCGGGTCGTTCGCAGTCAGCGCATACGCAACGCCCGCCTCACGCTGGCTCATAACCCCGGCCGACAGTTCGGTGGCACGCGAGGCGAACTCCGCGGAGAGCTCCGGGACACCGCTCAAAGTCGGCCACAGCGACGTGCAGAAACTGCGGGAGGCCGCGGAGGACGCCAGGCGCTGGGACTCCAAGTACGGGGGCGGCGACTGGCGTTCGTCGATGGTGCCCGAGTGTCTCCGGGTGGAGGCGGCACCACTGCTGCTCGGCTCGTACTCCGACGAGGTCGGCAGAGCCCTGTTCGGCGCGAGTGCCGAACTCACCCGCCTCGCCGGGTGGATGGCCTTCGACACCGGCCAACAGGAGGCGGCGCAGCGGTACTACATCCAGGCGCTGCGCCTTGCCCGCGCGGCGGCGGACGTCCCGCTGGGCGGCTATGTGCTGGCGTCGATGTCGTTGCAGGCGACGTACCGCGGCTTCGGCGACGAGGGCATCGACCTCGCGCAGGCCGCGCTGGAGCGCAACCGTGGCCTCGCGACCGCCCGCACCATGAGCTTCTTCCGGCTCGTCGAGGCACGGTCCCACGCGAAGGCGGGGACGCGCAGGCGGCGGGCGCGGCGCTGAAGGCGGCCGAGGGGTGGCTGGAGCGGGCGCGGGACGGGGACAACGATCCGTCCTGGCTCGGGTTCTACTCCTACGACCGGTTCGCCGCCGACGCGGCCGAGTGCTACCGGGATCTCAAGGCGCCCCGGCAGGTCCGTCGCTTCACCGAGCAGGCGTTGTCCAGGCCGACGGAGGAGTTCGTGCGGTCGCACGGGCTTCGGCTGGTGGTGTCCGCGGTGGCCGAGCTCGAGTCGGGGAACCTTGACGCGGCGTGTGAGCAGGGGGTGCGGGCGGTGGAGGTCGCCGGGCGGATCTCGTCGGCCCGGACCACCGAGTACGTGAAGGATCTGCTGCATCGGTTGGAGCCGTACGGGGACGAGCCGCGGGTGGTCGAGCTGCGGGAGAGGGCTCGGCCGCTGTTGATGGCTCCCGCCTGAGGATTCGCCTGGCTTGTGTGGTCTTGCGGTGCGGGTGCGCTGTGGCGGCTCGCGCCCACGCGGCGGAGCCGCACATGGCACAGCCTCGCGCCCCTTGGGACGCGGGGCCCTCCCGGGGTTTGAAGGCATTGTCAGTGGCGCAGTGCACTATCGAAGCCGGGAGGTGGTGCAGGTGCGGGCTGGGGTCGGATACGACTGTGACGTTCTTGTGGTCGGGGGCGGAATCGTAGGGCTGTCGACCGCGTACGCGATCAGCCACGCCTCGCCGGGGACCCGCGTCACCGTGCTGGAGAAGGAGGGCGGCCCCGCGCGGCATCAGACAGGCCGCAACAGCGGGGTGATCCACAGCGGGATCTACTACCGGCCGGGATCGCTCAAGGCGCGGTATGCGGTGCGGGGGCTGCCGAGATGGTGGCGTTCTGCGCGGAGTACGGGGTGCCGCATGCCGTGACCGGGAAGCTGATCGTGGCCACGGAGCGGGCCGAGCTGCCCCGGTTGCACGCGCTCGTGCAGCGCGGCCGGGAGAACGGCATTCCGGTGCGGGAGCTGGGCGCCGCCCAGATCGCCGAGTACGAACCGGAGGTGCGCGGCCTGGCGGCCATACAGGTCGGCACCACGGGGATCTGCGACTACGGCGAGGTCGCCCGCCGGCTGGCCGAGGCGTCCGGCGCCGAGATCCGCTACGGCGCGCGGGTCGCCCACATCGACCGCCGACCGGAGCGCGGGGTCGCCGTCCGTACGGTGACCGCGACCGGCGGTGACGTGGTCCGCGCCCGTGTGCTGGTGAACTGCGCGGGCCTGCACTGCGACGAGGTCGCCCGGCTCACGGGCGACGACCCCGGCATGCGGATCGTCCCGTTCCGCGGCGAGTACTACACCCTCACCCGCCCCGAGCTGGTCCGCGGTCTGGTGTACCCGGTACCGGACCCGGCCTTCCCGTTCCTCGGCGTCCACCTCACCCGCGGCATCGACGGCACGGTCCACCTGGGCCCGAACGCGGTCCCGGCCCTGGCCCGCGAAGGCTACGACTGGGGAGTCGTACGCCCCGGGAGCTCGCCACCACGGCGGCGTGGCCGGGGTCATGGAAGATGGCCCGCACACACTGGCGCTACGGCGCCGGCGAGCTGCACCGCTCCCTCTCCAAGCCCGCGTTCACGAGAGCCGTACAACGCCTCCTCCCGGCGATAACCCCGGCCGACCTGACCCCTTCCCCGGCGGGCGTCCGAGCCCAGGCGGTCCTGCGCGACGGCACCCTGGTGGACGACTTCCTGATCAAGGAATCCCCCGAGCCATCCACGTCCTCAACGCCCCCAGCCCCGCAGCAACAGCCTCCCTCCCCATCGGCAGAGAGGTAGCCCGCAGGGCCCTGGCAGCACTGCACCCAGAACTACAACCCCGCTAAGCGGCGCGGATCTGTGCCATGTGCGGCTCCGCCGCGCGGGCGCGACACCCCTGCCTCCCAACCCAGGGCAAGGCAACCCCCTTTAAGGGGCGCGGAGCTGTGCCATGTGCGGCTCCGCCGCGCGGGCGCGACAAACCACGACGCCCCTCCAACCCCGGAGCAGGACACCCACTCAAGGGGCGCGGGGAACTGCGCGACCAGCCCCCACCGGGCCCGCACTCGCCAGACAACCCAAGCCACGCAGACGCCCACGCGCCCGCCCAGTAAAATCACCGCATTGTGTCTGACACCCCAACACCCCCGCCACCCCCACCGAGCCCGCACAGCGCCCCCGGCCCAAGGGCGAACCCCGTTTCCCGGGCGGCCCGACGCCCGACCCCGCCGGCTCCCACCACGAACGCCGCATCCGGAGTTTCCAGCCCCGCAGAAGCCGGGTCACGGCCGGCCAGGCCGACGCCCTGGAACGGCTCTGGCCCAAGTGGGGCCTGGACATCGACGGCCACCGCACCCTCGACCTCCCGGAGCTGTTCGGAAACGACAACCCGGTCACGCTGGAGATCGGCTTCGGCATGGGCGAGGCCACCGCCCAGATGGCCGCCGACGCCCCCGCGACGAACATCCTCGCCGCCGACGTACACACCCCGGGCCAGGGCAACCTGCTGGGCCTGGCCGAACACCACGGCCTGACCAACGTCAGGGTCGCGAACGGCGACGCGATCATCCTGCTCCGCGAGATGCTCACCCCGGACTCCCTGGACGGCCTCCGCGTCTACTTCCCGGACCCCTGGCCCAAGAAGCGGCACCACAAGCGCCGCCTGATCCAGCCGGAGTTCCTCACCCTCGCCGCGACCCGCCTGAAGCCAGGGGCCACCGTGCACTGCGCGACGGACTGGGAGCCGTACGCGGAGCAGATGCTCGACGTGCTCGACGCGCACCCGGACTTCGAGAACAGCCAACCCGACGGCGGTTTTGCGCCCCGTCCCGACTTCCGGCCGCTGACCCGTTTCGAGGGCCAGGGACTGGACAAGGGACATGTCGTGAACGATCTGGTCTTCCGTCGCGTACCCCACGACGACCAGCGCTGACGCCAGGCTCCATCGCGGGCCGTGCCCTTACCTCGTTAGGGTCGATGCCGTGGCCACGTTTTTGCCTCTCCCCACACCCCCCGGCCGCCCCGCCCACGCGCCGCGCGGACGCTGGTGGCAACGGAACTGGGTCCGGCACGTCGCGCTGATCACCCTCCTCACCCTCTCCGGGCTCGTCATCCTGGCGCTGGTCCGCCAACAGACCGGTACGGAAGGGTTCCTGGTGGGTCTCGGGCTCGCCGTACTGCCCGTACCCCTCCTCGTCGCCGCCTTCCGCTGGCTGGACCGGGTCGACCCCGGCCCCTGGCGCAACCTGCTCTTCTCCTTCGCGTGGGGCGCCTGCGCCGCGGCCCTCATAGCCATCGTCGCCAACAGCTTCGCGACGAGATGGATAGCGACGACCACCGCGGACCCGACCAGCGCGGACACCTTGGGCGCCACCGTCATAGCCCCGATCGTCGAGGAGTCCGCGAAAGCCGCCGCCGTACTCCTCGTCTTCCTTTTCCGCAGACGGGACTTCACCGGGATCGTCGACGGGGTGGTGATCGCCGGGGTCACCGCCACCGGCTTCGCGTTCACCGAGAACATCCTCTACCTGGGCACGGCCTTCGGCACCGACCAGCTCACCGGCGACCGCGGTTTCACCTCCGTCACCGCGGCGACCTTCTTCGTGCGCATCGTCATGTCCCCCTTCGCGCACCCCCTGTTCACGGTCCTCACCGGCATCGGCTTCGGCATCGCCGCCCACTCCTCCGACCGCCACAACGTCCGCCGCGTCCTGGTCCCCTGACCGGTCTCCTCCTCGCGATGGGCATGCACGCGATCTGGAACGGCTCCTCGACGTTCGGCCAGTACGGCTTCTTCGAGGTCTACGGCGTCTTCATGGTCCCCGCGTTCGGCCTGCTGACCTGGCTCGCGGTGTGGACCCGGCAGCGCGAACTGCGCAGTGTGCGCGAGGAGTTGCCCGTCTATGTGCACGCGGGCTGGCTGCCCCCGTCCGAACCCTTCGTGCTCGGCTCGATGAGGGCCCGCCGGCTGGCCCGCGAGTACGCCCGCCACCACCTCGGCCGCGAGGCGGCCCGCTCGGTCGCCCGGTACGAGGCCCACGCGACCACCCTCGCGTTCCTGCGGCACCGGGCGGGCCGGGGCCGCGTCGGCCCCGAGTTCGCCGTACGGGAAAGGGAGTTGCTGCACGAGCTGTGGCTGCGCCGGGAGGTGGCGCGCCCCGCCCTGGACTACGCGGCCCGCCGCACGGCACCCCGGTACCGGTGGTGGTACCGCCGTGGCCGCCGGTGTACGGGTCGTACGGGACTCCCCTGTACAACCCGTACCGGTCATAGCCTCAAGGGCAGTTACGCCGACGCCTGCGTGAGGCGGGTGATCTCCGCGTCCGTCAGCTTCAGTTCGGCCACGCCGAGCAGGGCGGGGGAGCTGCTCGACCGTGCGGGCGGAGGCGATCGGGGCCGCGACCGTGGGCTGCGCGGCGAGCCAGGCGAGGGCCACGGTGGCGATCGGCGCGTCATGGGCCTGGGCGACTTCGTCGAGGGCGGTCAGCACGTTCTGGCCGCGCTCCGATTCGAGATACTGCGTCGCGCGTCCGGCCCGCGCGCTCTCGACCGTCGTACCGGGGCGGTACTTGCCGGTGAGGAAGCCGGCCGCCAGCGAGAAGTACGGAAGGGCCGACAGTCCGCCGCGTGCGGCGACGTCCCGGAGTCCGCCCTCGTACGTGTCGCGGGAGACGAGGTTGTAGTGGGGCTGGATGGCGATGTACCGCGCCAGGCCCTCGCGGTCGGAGAAGTCCAGGGACGCCTGGAGGCGTTCGGCCGAGATGTTGGAGGCGGCGATGTGCCGCACCTTGCCCGCCTTCACCAGCTCGTCGAGCGCGCCGACGATCTCCTCGACCGGCACTTCCTCCTTGTCGAAGTGCGGGTAGTACAGGTCGATGTAGTCGGTGCCCAGGCGGCGCAGGGAGGCGTCGGCCGCGGCCTTGATGTTGGCGGCGGACAGACCCGGGTACTCGGGGTGCTGGCTGACCTTGGTGGCGATGACGACGTCGGAGCGGTTGCCGCGGGCCTTGAGCCACTTGCCGATGACGGTCTCGGACTCACCGCCCTTGTTGCCCTCGATCCACGCCGTGTACGAGTCGGCGGTGTCGACGAAGTTGCCCCCGGCGGCCGTATAGGCGTCGAGCACGGCGAAGGAGGCCGCCTCGTCGGCGGTCCAGCCGAACACGTTGCCGCCGAGGTTCAGCGGGAAGATCTCCAGATCGGACCGGCCCAGCTTGCGAAGAGAAGTCATGCCGTACGTCAACGCCCGCGCCGGAACCGGATATTCCGGCACAGCACGGGCGGACGGGGTCGACTCAGGGTGTGATCAGGGGCTGCTCAGGGGTTGAGGCCCTTGCTGCGCAGCCAGGGCGCCGGGTCGCTCGCGGTGGCGGCACCGTTGATGTGCACCTCCAGGTGGAGGTGCGGCCCGGTGACGTTGCCGGTGGCGCCCACGCGGCCGATGACCTCGCCGGTGGAGACCTTCTGCCCGACGCTGACGTTGATCGAGGACTGGTGGCAGAACCACAGCTCGGTGCCGTCGTCGAGGGTGAGGATCGTGCGGTACCCGTACGAGCCGGCCCAGCCCGCCTCGGTGACCGTGCCGCTGTGGACGGCCTTGATCAGCGTGCCGGTGGGCGCGGCGAAGTCGAGACCCGTGTGGTACCCGGAGGACCACATCGAGCCGGCCTGCCCGAAGGTGCCGGTGATCGTGTACGAGGCGACCGGCAGCGTGTACTGCTTGGCGAGTGCGGCGAGCTTCGCGGCCTCGGCCTTCTTCTTGGCGGCGTCCTCCGCTGCCTTCTTCGCGTCGGCCGCCTTCTTCGCGGCGTCCTTCTCGGCCTTGGCTGCGGCGTCGACGGTCTGCTTGGCGACGGCGGCCTCGGCGGCGGCCTGCGACCTGCCGTCGACCTGCACCTGCTGCGACTCGGCCTGCGCCATGATCCGGTTGCGGAGCAGTTCACCCGCGCCCGAGGCACCCTTGGCGGTCTCGGTGGTGGTGACGCCGACGCTGCTGAGCGCGGTCGCGGAACCCTTGGGGGTGCTGCCGGACGAGTCGTCCAGCAGGTGGCCCACCGAGGGCAGGTCGGGCAGGGAGATGGAGACCGGCGGCTTGCCGGTGTTGGCGCTGGCCATGCCGCCCGCGCTGACGGCGGCTATGACACCGACGCCCAGGACGGTGGAGCTGCGGGCGAATCCTCCGCCACCACGCTGCTTTGCGACACGGTGCTTGCCGCGGTTGGGGAAACGGTCTCCGCGCTCGGATTCCACTCCTCCCAGGGGCCCTCGTCGGGGCGGTAACCGCCGTAGACGACAGGGGCTTCGGGGGCAGCCTGGTTTGACGCCACGTGGGCGTGCTCCTTTCCTTCCTTCTCGCCTACCGGGTTAGCTGACGGGTTCGGAGCAGGAAGGTCTCCTACGCGCGTAAACCGGACGTGTCTCCACGACGGTCGACGAGCGATTCACCCCAAGTGGTGGTTCCCCGGTTCCCTTGCGGGATTCGGCGCGTGCGCACGGAGCCGTCTCTTGTGACGGCTGGGACGACCGCGCTGCGTTATCGAACGTTAATAGACACGGGCGCCCGTTTCCAAGCTGTTCGGCTTGATCATTAACCTTTCCTTGCTGGACGAACGGCCCACCACCGGCGAAAAACGGGCGAGTTGGCCAAGTCTCAGATTTCCCACAGGTGTTGACGGTATGTCAGTTGTTATGCGGAGGGCACCCACCCGATCACGCCTGGTGACAACCGCTGGGGATGCCGTACGGCGATCATCGCCATGTCGTCCGTCATCCAGCCCCGGAGTGCCTCCGCACCTCCTTGGCGAGGATGCCGAGCAGCGCCTCAGGGGTACGGAAGGTCCGCCCGGCCAGCCGCGCCGCCGGGTCGTAGAAGACCCCGCGGGAGTCCCGCGCCTCGGACAGCCCGTCGGTGTGCACGAGAAGGGTGGCCCCGCCCGGGAACGCGAACTCCTCGGCCCGGTCGGGCCAGACCCCCATCTCCCCATTCCCAGGGGAAGTGCGGGCTCCCGGACCTGCAACGTGCGTACGGTGCCGTCCACTTGGAGGAGGAGCGGCGGCGGATGCCCCGGTCGACGATCCGTACGACGCCGTCGCCGTGCGGGAGTTCGGCGAGGACGGCCGTGGTGAACCCCTCGAACGCGTCGAGCCCGTCCCGCCGGGTGCCCTCACGCGCGAGCGCCCGCTCCAGCCGCTGTGCGACCGCCTCCAGGGTCGCCTCCTGCTCGGCGGCCTCCCGGAACGCCCCGATGACCACGGCGACGGCGGCGACCGCGCCCATGCCCTTGCCGCGCACGTCGCCGACGACCAGCCGTACCCCGTGCGGGGTGTCCTGCACCGCGTACAGGTCGCCCCCGATGAACGCACCCTCCTGCGCCGCCTCGTAGCGGGCCGCGATCTCGAACCCGCCGATCCGCCCCGCCGGTTCGGGCAGTACGGCCCGCTGGGCGGCCTCGGCGATCTCGCGCGCGGAGGCGAGTTGTTCGCTGCTGCGGCGGACCAGGAGGTTGATGAGGACGGCGAGCACGGCGACCGTCGCCACCGTGGCCACCTCGGTCAGCGCGTCGGTGTCGTAGACGATGCCGAGCCTGATGTGGATGGCGAGGACGACGGCGACGGACGCGAGGCCGGTGAGGACGGTGCCGCGCCGGGAGTAGAGCGGGGCGGCCACCAGCGGGGCGGCGGTGAAGAGCGGGGCCGCCGTGAAGTCGGCCGGGGTGAGGTAGTCGTAGAGCGCGCCGGCGATCAGCAGCAGGACGGGAGGCGGCGGACGACGGCGCGGGTGTACGAGATCCGCCGGCCCTCGCCCTCGGGCCGGGGCGCGGGGCTGTCGCCGAGGCCGGGGTCGGGCACGGGATCGCCGGGCAGACGCCCGCCGGCTCGCACATACGGACCCTCCTCCTCCACGGAACCAGTTTTTCCCGGTGGGGAGGGCGGCGAGCGGGTGGGCCGACAGGGGAGAAACACCAAGGGCCGGAACCCATTTCTGGATTCCGGCCCTTGGCCTGAGTAGCGGGGACAGGATTTGAACCTGCGACCTCTGGGTTATGAGCCCAGCGAGCTACCGAGCTGCTCCACCCCGCGCCGTTGTGATTGCAACTATACGCCATTCGCGGGGTCCGATGTCACACGGGTTTCAGTCGGCCGGATTCTCGGCGTGCGTGAGGGTCTCCCAGGAGACGAAGAGGTCGTCGCTGCCGGCCGGCCGGGTGGACTCGGCGAGCTTGTGCGCGGCGGGCACCTTCACGCCGAGCCGGTTCTCCAGGTGGTTCACGGCGACCTCCACGTCGGGGCCCATGTTCCGGTCGACCTTGCCGCCGCACAGCCACGCGGGCGCGGGCTCGCCGAGCTGGTAGCGGGCGTGGAACTCCAGGGCCGCCTTGAGCCGGTCCTTGACGCCGTCGTAGAGGTCGACGCCCTGGTGCCAGGCGGTCTCGGCGATGTGCGCGGTCGCGGCCAGCGAGTAGCCGACGTGCTTGAAGTTGCGGCAGGTCTCCTGGGCGAGGCCGTCGCGGAAGGTCGTCTGCTTGAACCAGTACGTCGTCAGCTTCTGCGGGGTGGTGACCTTCGAGCCCACCGGGGTGAGCGGCACCTTGCCGTCCTTGGCGAGGTAGAAGTACGCGGGCACGCGGTCCTGGAAGCGTTTGACGGCCGCGTCGAAGGCCTTGTGGTCGTCGAGGAAGACCGCGATGCCGATCGCCGCGTCCGTCATCGCGAGGTCCCAGTTGCCGTTGTAGTCCGGCAGGTTCTTCGTGACCTCGGGCTCGTAGGCCGTACGCAGCATCGTCCCGAACCGCTTGACCCGGTCGGCCGGCCAGCCCGCGCCGGGCGTGTACCGGACGATCTCCGCGGCCCGTGCCCACGTCGAACCCGCCCACGCGGTCTGCAGGCCGGCGTCGTCGGAGGTGTGCTCCTTCATCTTCGCCGACCAGCCGTCCATGATCTCCCGCGCCTTCAGCGCGTGGTGCTGCTTGCCGGTGATGCTGAAGAGAAGGGCCTGCGTGTACGCCGCGATCGCGTCCTCGCGCTCCTCGACACAGCCGTGGGCGGCCTTGCCGTTCCAGGGGCAGTCGACGTCCGCGTACGGCTTCGGCGCGTACTTGTACGAGCCGTACTTGCTGTCCCGCATCCCGAAGTACGCCTTCAGCCAGGGCTGCTTTCCGGCGGCCACGTTCTTGCGTACGGCGTCCAGTTGGGGCTTGCTGACGAGGATTCCGGGGTGGGTGAACGCGGCGTCTGCGGGGAGCGCCCTGGCCATGGTCCGGGTACCGGTGTCCGTCGTTCCGCACGAGGCGAGTAGTCCTACGGCTACGGATGCGCCCAGCACCGCGACTGCCCTCATGTGTCTTACCTCCGCCTTTGGTCACCGGTTCCTTGCGAGCGTGACGCGGGGAGGGTGGGGCGCAGGATCTGTTGGGCCGATTGGTCGTGGTGGGGGCGGGCGCCGCTGCCGGGCTCCGCCCCCAGACCCGCGATCGGCCCTGAAGGGGCCTCGTCCTCAAACGCCGGACGGGCTGAGTGGTGGTCAGCCCAGCAGGTGGCGGTTCGGGGCCTTTGCTCGTTCCTCGTGCTCCGGGAGTACGACCACGGTGACCCCCTGCGCGGCCAGCGCCCCGGTTCCGTCCGCGCTCTCCACGAACGTGTCCGGCTCGCGCCACGCCGTGACCACGCGGCGGACGCCCGCTTCGAGGATCAGTCGGGCGCAGGGCTTGGGGCGGGAGGCGCGGTGGGTGCAGGGTTCGAGGCTGGTGTAGACGGTGGCCGTGGGGAGGCGCGGGTCCTGCGGGTCCAGCTTTGCCAGGGCCGCTTCCTCCGCGTGGACCACCGGGTCGCCCGCCTCCCGGGAGTGGCCCCGGGACAGTTCCGTGCCGTCCCGCGCCACCACCACCGCGCCGACGCTGAACGCCGTCTCCGAGGGCGGGCAGTCCGCCGCCAGGTCGCAGGCGAGGGCGAGCCAGTGG
This sequence comes from Streptomyces sp. P3, assembly GCA_016893485.2. Lineage (GTDB taxonomy): Bacteria > Actinomycetota > Actinomycetes > Streptomycetales > Streptomycetaceae > Streptomyces. Next base: position 5,239,101 of record JAFEKX020000001.1, on the reverse strand, counting down.
TGGTCGGCGGCGGAGGGAGGGCGTCGGTGCCGGGCGCGGTGGGCTCGTAGCGCATGAGTACGACGTCTTCGATGGGGCGGGTCTCCAGCAGGCGGAGGCGGCCGGGCTGGTACGTGCCCGGGCCGAAGAGGCGGGGGCCTTCTCGTCGCCGACGAACAACGGGGACAGCACCAGGTGGAGTTCGTCGGCCAGGCCCTGTTGGAGGAGTTGGGTGTGGATCGTGCCGCCGCCCTCGACCATCAGGCGGTCAACTCCCCTTGCCGTGTGCAGGTGTTCAAGGAGCGTGCGCCAGGTGAGGTGCGGGCCCAGGGAGACGATGTCCGCCGCCAGGCCCAGCTCGCGGGCTCGGTCCGCGCCCTTGTCCGTCGTGTAGACGAGCTTCTCGCCGCCCGTGTGCCAGAAGTTGGCCGCCGGGTCCAGTTCGCCGGAGGCGGTGACCGTGACCTTGAGGGGGTACTCCGGCTTGCCCTCGGCCACCCGACTCGCCCTGCGCTGCGGGGAGTTGACCAGGAGCCGGGGGTTGTCCGCGCGGATCGTGCCGGCACCGATGAGGATCGCGTCGACCGATGCCCGGACCTCGTCCACGCGGTCGAAGTCGGCCGGGCTGGAGAGGAGCAGGCGGTCGGGGCCGGTGTCGTCGAGGTAGCCGTCGAGGGAGACGGCTGCGGACAGGAGGACGTAGGGGACGTACGGGTGGGGCATCGACGCGCTCTCTCTCCGAGGCGGTGGGCTTGGTGGAGCGGCGGGGCTTGGTTCAAGTTTGAAACAAAACTACACTGGGGGCATGACGACCCGCTGGCTCACCCGCCGAGGAGCAGCGCGCCTGGCGCGCTTACATCGCCGCGACGCACCTCCTGGAGGACGCGATCGACCGGCAGCTCCAGCAGGACGCCGGCATGCCCCACCTGTACTACTCCATCCTCGCCAACCTCTCCGACGTACCGGACCGCCGACTGCGGATGACCGATCTCGCCGAGAAGTCGAAGATCACCCGGAGCCGGCTGACGTACGCCGTGACCCGGCTGGAGAAGGACGGGCTCGTGCGGCGGGAGGGGTGTCCGTCCGACAAGCGCGGGAGCACCGCCGTCCTGACCGACGAGGGGATGGCCGTGCTGGAGCGTACGGCGCCGGGTCATGTCGAGACCGTACGGGCCGCGATCTTCGATCACCTCACCCCGGAGCAGGTGGGGCAGCTGGAGGAGATCAGCGCGGGAATCGCGCGGGCGCTGGAGGAGCCGGAGGACGTGCCGTGGCGGCGGCGTTCCACGCCCTCGTGTTCGTAGGGCGGCCCGTGTTCGCGGGGCAGCCGATGTCCGTACGGCGTTCGTGACCCGTCCCGCAATTCTGTTGCTTCAAATTTAAAGCATGAGGTAGTCTCCGTGATCGTGGATGTGTTTCAAAACTGAAGCACCTCACCGACACGCATCCGCGCACCTGCCGCCGGACCACGGAGACCCGCATGCCCGACTTCCCCGCCGCCACCCCGCGTGCCCGCGTCCGGGTACCGCTGCGCTTCCAGGACGGCTACGGCGTCGACGCCGAACTCGTCACCTTCCACGGCCTGACCGACGGCCAGGAACACGTGGCCGTCGTCCTCGGCGACCCCGCGCCCGGTACGACCCCGCTGGTCCGGCTGCACTCCGAGTGCCTCACCGGTGACGTCTTCGGCTCCGCCCGCTGCGACTGCGGACCCCAGCTGCGCGAGGCCGTCGAGCGCATCGCCGAGCGCGGCGGCGTCCTGCTCTACCTGCGCCAGGAGGGCCGCGGCATAGGCCTCTACAACAAGCTCGACGCGTACGCCCTCCAGGACCAGGGCCTCGACACGTACGCCGCGAACACCGCGCTGGGCCTGCCCGAGGACGCCCGTGACTACACGGCCGCCGCGCAGATGCTCACCGCCCTCGGGATCACCTCCCTGGATCTGCTCTCCAACAACCCAGACAAGGCAGACCAGTTGCGCGGGCTCGGCATCGACGTGCACGACCGGGTGCCGACCGGTGTGTTCACCACGCCCCACAACGTCCGGTACCTCCGCGCGAAGGTCCTCCAGACCCAACACACGCTGCCGCTGGGGCAGTTGACCGAGCTGAACGCCGGGTGACCACGGGCTGCCGTACGGCGATGGTGTAGCGGGCTGCACCATCGGTTCGGGAAAGCACTCCGGCCATGGCAACTCTCCTTCGTCGCTTGGGCCGTGCGGCCTTCCGGTGGCGCTGGTGCGTCACCCAGTTGTGGGTGGCGGTCCCCGGCGTCGTCGGTCTCACGGCCACCAAGGCGCCCGCCGCCCCGGACGACGGCTTCACGATGCCCGGCATCGAGTCGCGGCGCGCCTTGGACCTGCTGGAGCAGCGCTTCCCGGCACCGCGGCGGACGGCGCGAGCGCCCGGATCGTCTTCGTCGCCCCGAACGGCGAGAAGGTCACCGCGGCCGACAACAGGGCCGCGATCGAGAAGCTGGTCACGGAGGCGGCCGACGGTTCCCAAGTCGCCTCCGCCGTCGACCCGTTCACCGCGCGGGCGGTGAGCGAGGACGCGACGACGGCGTACTCCACCGTCACCTTCGAGGTGACGGCCGACGACCTCACCGGCGCCGCCGGGACCCAGCTGGAACAGGCCGTCGACACCGCCCGGGACGCGGGTCTGACCGTGGAGGTCGGTGGCGACCCCTCGCCACCCAGGCCCGCGGCGGGCGGCAGCGCGGAGGCGATCGGCACCGCGACAGCCGCCGTGGTGCTGCTGATCACCTTCGGTCCGCCGGCCGCGGCCGGCCTGCCCCTCCTCACCGCGATCCTGGGCGTCGGCGTCGGCATGTCCGCGATCCTCGCCCTGGGCAGCGCCCTCGGCCTCTCCGAGACCACCGGCACGCTCGCCACGATGCTCGGCCTGGCCCGCGGTATCGACTTCGCGCGGGTGGCTCAGCCTCCCGAACCTCCGTCGGCAGGCACCCCGGTGATGGCCTGCATCTCCTGGCCGATCATCTCCGGAAGGGGTACGCCCTCGCCATTGCTGAGGATGACGCCGACCCAGCCGGTGTCCGGGTAGATGTCCCAGTTGGCGCCGACGCCGGGGTTGCCGCCGGCGCGCTGGTACATCCACTGGCCGGCGACGATGGAGACCGGGAGGCCGTACGCCCCGAACGAGGCGGGTCCGTGGGGAGTTCTCGCGGCGGTGAGCACGTCGGCCCAGGGCCGGTCCAGTACCGTGCCGTCGCCCAGGGCGTGCGCGAACCGAACCAGATCGGGCGCGGTGGCGAAACCGCCGTCCCCGGGGGCGTCGATGAAGGCGCGGCCCGGATTCTTGCCGAGCACGCTCGGGTCCGAGCTGCTCTTGTCGAGGTTGCGGACAGCGTCCACCACGCTGCCGTCGGCCAGCTTCATGTACGGGTGCGCGATGTGCGCGTCGGTGAGCCACTGCGGCCTCGTGCGGAATCCCGAGCCGGTCATGCCGCAGCGCGCGAAGACGTTCTCCTGCACGTAATCCCAGTACGACCGTCCGCTCACGGCCTCCACGATCAGCGCGGCCAGAGTGACCTCGGCCTCCTCGTGGTCGGCGTCGGGAACACCCGGGACACCCACCAACTTCGCCTGCAGAGCCCGCTGTTCGTAATACGCGTGCACCTCGTCCCGGCTCCGGAAGACCCGCCGTACGTCCTCGTCCGGGACGTCCAGTCCGGAGGTCCCGGACAACAGGTGGTGCACGGTCACCTGCTCGGCGACGTCCTTGGCGAGGCCCGTCAGATGCGTCCCCACCGGGTCCGAGAGCCTCACCTTCCCCTCCTGCACCAACTGCAGCACGGCCACCACCCCGAACGGCTTCCCCGCCGAACTCAGGCTGAACGCCACACCCTCGTGAAGGGCGACCCCCGCTCCCTGTCGGCCATGCCGTAACTCCGGGACAGCACCGTCCGCCCTCGGTACGACAGCAGCACGACACCGGAGAACCTGCCGTCGGCGGCCAACTTCGCGACATACCGGTCGTAGGCCCCTCCGGGCCGGGTGTCGGGCGGGACCGGATCGGTCCCGGCCCGGCGGGCCTGCTCGGCGTAACCGGGCTGAGCCCCCGCCGCCGACGCCCCCGCGACCACCCCCACGGCCCCCAAGCCACCCCATCCGAGCAGCCGCCGCCGATCGACACCACGTACGGAATCCGACTCCATGCCCACAGCCCTTCCCCGAGGAGTGAACCGACCGTCGGTGCACGGTGGTTCATGGGTTCACTGAAGACGGGGGCTGTTGCTGGGGCGTATGCGGATTTCGATACGTCGGCGATACACGCGCCGGGAAGATCGCCGACCCGACGAGGAGTCCAAGAATCTGCATAGCGACGATAAAAATCGACGCTGTGTAGACTTTGGGGTGAGGGAGAGCGATCAGGCTCCCTCCGACTCCGGCTGGAGGAACGATGCAGGAACAGAAGTGGCTCATCACCGGTGTCAGCACCGGCCTCGGACGTGCCTTCGCCCAGGCGGCCCTTGCCGCAGGGCACACCGTCGTCGGCACGGTCCGTTCGGAGAAGGACCTGCGGGCCTTCGAAGAGCTCGGCCCCGGGCACGCCCACGGCCGCATCCTGGACGTGACGGACGGCGAGGCCGTCGCTGACGTGATCGCCGAGGTGGAGCAGAGCGTCGGCGCCCTGGACGTCGTCATCGCCAACGCGGGCTACGGCCTGGAGGGCACCTTCGAGGAGACCCCGCTGGCGGAGGTGCGGCGGCAGTTCGAGGTGAACGTACTCGGGACGGTGGCCACCCTGCAGGCCGCGCTGCCCCACATGCGCAGGCGCCGCCGCGGCCACCTGATGGCCGTCACCTCCATGGGCGGGCTCATGGCCGTGCCCGGTCTCTCCGCCTACTGCGGCAGCAAGTTCGCGCTGGAAGGCATCCTCGAGGCGCTCGGCAAGGAGGTCGCGCAGTTCGGGATCCACGTGACGGCGATCGAGCCCGGCTCCTTCCGCACCGACTGGGCCGGACGGTCCATGACCCGCACTCCGCAGTCCATCGACGACTACGACGAGTTGTTCGCCCCGATCCGCGAGGCACGGCAGAAGGCGAGCGGGAACCAACTGGGCAACCCGGCCAAGGCCGGTGAAGCCGTCGTACACATCACCTCGCTGGACCGACCGCCGGCCCACCTGGTCCTGGGCTCGGACGCGCTGCGCCTGATCACCGCCGCGCGCACGGCCGTGGACGAGGACATCCGCACATGGGAGACGCTCTCGCGTACGACCGACTTCCCCGAGGGCGCTCAGCTCTGATGCCCGGCCACCACCCCGCGCGAAGCCGACGCACCACCGAGCGCAAGGGCGATGTCCGGGAGCGGGCCATCCTGGACACCTGCGAAACCCTGCTCGCGCAGAAGGGCTACGACGCCATGACCGTCGGCGACATCGCCGAGGGCGCCGGCATCACCCGCGGCGCCCTGTACTTCTACTTCGGCTCCAAGCAGGAAGTGGTCACGGCGCTCGTCGCCCGGACGGTCGAGCACCTGTGGGAGCGGTCCCGGGTCACCGCGCAGGCCGACGATCCGCGCCAGGCCGTCGCGGCGGCCATGCGCCGCACGGTCGAGTTGTGGAACGAGCACGGCCTGGTCATGCGCACGGCGATCGACCTGTCCCTGACCGTGCCGGAGATCGGCGCCCTGTGGAGCCGTACAGCCGACCTGTTCAGCTCGGCCATCACCGCCGTCCTGGAACGAGCCGGCATTCCGGCCGGCCCCGGACCCGACCAGGCACCGGCGATGGCGCGCGCCCTGTGCTGGATGATCGAGCGGACCTTCTACCACGCCTCGCAGGAGTCCCGCGCGAACCTGCGCCAGGCATCCGCGACCTGCGAACACATCTGGCTGACCACCGCCGGCCTGACCGCCTGACCCCGTCGGCACGGCCGGTCGCGCGCAGGCGTGCCGCGCGGACCGGCCTCGTCGTCGCGGCGTGTGGCCCGTCAGACCTTGCGCCAGCGGGCGTTGGCCCAGGAGAAGACGCCGAAGGCGATGAGGCCGATCGCTATCACCGTCAGCAGCCAGGGGCCCGCCGGGGTGTCGGCGAACGTCCGCAGGGTGTCGTCCATGCCCTTGGCCTTGCCAGGCTTGTGCTGGACGGCCGCGGCGATGGCGAAACCTCCCGCGGTGGCGAAGACGACGCCACGGGCCGTGCCACCGAACACACCCAGGAACGTGACGACTTGCCGCGTCCTCGGGGACATCTCCGTCATCTTGAGGTGCTTCTCAAACTTGCGCATGATGGCCCGTGCGGCGATCCACAGGCCGGCCGCGGTCACCGCGGCACCGACGATGCCGACGATCCACTGCCCGCCGGGCCAGTCCAGCGCCTTCGCCGTGACGTCCTGCGAGTTCTTGTCGGAACTGCCGCTGCCGCTGCCCTTGTCCCCGGCCGCGTAGGAGAGCACGGAGTACGACACGAAGCCGTAGAAGACGAAACGGCCCGCCGCCATCGCCCTCTTGCCGGGCTTGTCGCCGTCGGGGCCCGCCTGTCCGAAGGCGGCCTCGGACAGCCGCCACAGGGCCATCCCGGCCAGGGCTATCCCCAGCAGCCACAACAACACCGTGCCGAAGGGCTTTTGGGCGATCTCCGCGATCGCGCCGCCCCTGTCGGCCTGTTCACCCCCGCCGAAGAAGGCGATCCGCACGGAGAGGACGCCGATCAGTACGTAGATGACCCCGCGGGCGACGAAGCCCGCACGGGCCGCCGCCGCGACCGCCTTGCTGTTCGCCGCACGACGGGCCTGTCCCTGTCCGCGTGCCGTTGCCGATCCAGTAGCCATGTCGTCCGAATGCCCTCGAAGTACGGGGGCATCCCGGTTTTGTCCTCAGCTCGATGTCCAGGAAGGTGCAGCCATGGCAAACACGCAGAACACAGCCGACGCAGACGCCGTATCCGTCGTAACCGCCAAGACCGCAGGGGCCGTCAGGTCCGGGGAGTCCGGCGGCGCGGAGGACGTCGACGGCATCCTCGACGAACGGGCCCGGCGCACCAGACGCCGACTGGAACGGCTCATAGGGATCGCGGCCACGGAAGGCAACGCGCTGCTCCCCCTGCGCAACGGGGACGAGATCTTCGGCGCCATGCTGGGCCGGATCCGCTCCGCCCGGCACACCGTGGACATGATGACGTTCGTGTACTGGAAGGGGAGATCGCCCGCCAGTTCGCCGACGCGCTCGCGGAGCGGGCACGCGACGGCGTGCGGGTGCGGCTGCTGCTGGACGGCTTCGGGAGCCGGCTCATCGAGAAGGAGCAGCTGGAGGCGATGGAGCGGGCCGGCGTGCAGGTGGCCTGGTTCCGCAAGCCGCTGTACCTGTCCCCGCTGAAGCAGAACCACCGCTGTCACCGCAAGGTCCTCGTCGTCGACGAGGAGACGGCCTTCACCGGCGGCGTCGGCATCGCCGAGGAGTGGTGCGGCGACGCGCGCGGCCCGGAGGAATGGCGCGACACCCACGTACAGGTGACCGGACCCGCCGTGGACGGGCTGGCCGCCGCCTTCGCCCAGAACTGGGCCGAGTGCCACGCCGAACTCTTCGACGACCGCGACCGGTTCAGCGACCACACCCCTCGGGGCGAGTCCGTGGTGCAGGTGGTGCGGGGCTCGGCCAGTTTCGGCTGGCAGGACATGCAGACCCTGTTCCGCGTGGTGATCGAGACGGCGGAGGAGAGGATCCGGCTGGCCACCGCCTACTTCGCGCCGGACGCCTTCTTCATCGAGCTGCTGTGCGCCGCGGCCCGCCGGGGGTCGAGGTGGAGATCCTGCTGCCGGGCCCGTACACCGACAAGAGAGTCTGCCAACTCGCGGGCCAGCACTACTACGAGGAGCTCACCGCCTGCGGGGTGAAGATCTTCCAGTACCAGCCGACCATGCTCCACACCAAGGTCGTCACCGTCGACCGGGCCACGGCCCTCATCGGCTCGACGAACTTCAACCGCCGCTCCCTGGACCACGACGAGGAGGTCATGCTCGCCGTGCTGGACCCCGCGTTCACCGCGACGCTGGACCGCCACTTCGCGGAGGACCTGGAGCACAGCGACCTCATCGACGCCGGACGGTGGAAGCGCCGCGCCCTGCTCCAGCGCGCCAAGGAGACAGCCGTCCTGCCGATACGACGCTTCCTCTGACCTGCCCACCGGCCTCGGCGCACGCCGACGGGTCAGTCCTCCGCCGCGCGCCGCGACTTGGCGTTGTGGTGTTCCTCGTTGATACGCCGGGCCTCTTCGAGTTGGTCCTCGAGGATGATGATGCGGCAGGCGGCCTCGATGGGGGTTCCGTGGTCGACGAGTTCGCGGGCGCGGGCGGCGATGCGCAGTTGGTAGCGGGAGTAGCGGCGGTGGCCGCCGGCGGAGCGCAGCGGGGTGATCAGGCGGGCTTCGCCCAGGGCGCGCAGGAAGCCCTGGGTGGTGCCGAGGAGTTCGGCGGCTCCGCCCATCGTGTAGGCGGGGTAGTCGTCGTCGTCGATACGGCCGAACGAGTCGTCTGCTGTCATCTGCACCTCTCTGTGGAACGCGTCGAGGGCCCTGGTGCCGAACGGCACCAAGGCCCCGAAGGAACTGCTACACCATCTGCCGGCCCTGTTACTGCACGGGCCTTCTGTTTCCGCTGCCCTGACCTGAATGCCGTCGGGGCTGCTGGGATCGCGGTTGCTTGACCGGAGACCACCTCACTATCGATGTCCTGCGGTACCCGGGTTCAGATGTCGGCCCGGGCGATCCTGATGGCGCTTCGCTCCTCCGTTCTTCCCTCTGGGATCAACTGCTTACAAGTGGGGTACTGCGGTCCTGCTCATGGCGGCCCCTGATCACCGCGGGCCACCCGGTACGGTCGCCAGCCGCGTCGCCGTCCTGCAACCGCTCTGGCTTCGCGACTCCACCACCGCACCGTCCTGCGAACTGCACGTGCGGGTACTGCTTGTACTGCTCCCCGGCAGTTCGTGTCTGCCGGGCCTTGCTGTCTCTCTGGGCTACGAGAGAACCATAATCACGTCCGCGCTCCAATGTCTACTCTGACAAACGCAGATTTACGCGTGTTCGACAGCGAGGCAATCGGCCCTCGAACGGGGACGGCGCATCGAGAACGGCTACAGCGCCTGGTTAACGGCCACGGGCCGGGGAACGAGACACGTCAGGCAGAACCGGACATAGACGATCCACAGACCGGGGAGACCTGATGAACACCATGAGCCTCGATGTCACGCCCGCCCGCTCCGCGACCTCAGTCGCCGGCGCGCGCGACAGCGCCCGGGACTTCCTCGAAGGTCTCGTACGTCCGCTCGCGGCCGAGGGCGCCGACACCGTGCTCCTGGTCGTCTCGAGCTCGTCACCAACGCCCTGCGGCACGGCGGCGGCGCCTGCACCCTGGAGCTGACCGCCCACCCGGACAGCATCGAGGTGACCGTGCACGACGACAGCCCCAAGGTGCCGCGCATGCGCACCCCGATCTGAACGGCGGCACGGGAGGCTTCGGCTGGCCCATGGTCAACCGCCTCGCCCACACCACCTCGGTGACCCGCCGGACGACGGGCGGCAAGACGGTGAGCGCCCTCCTCGCCCGGTGACGCCGGCGGTCGGAAGCGGCGGGTGACGCCGACGCCCGGAAGCGGCGCGGGTCGCGGAAGCCGGCCTCGTCACCCCCGCCCCGCGTCTCGTGGGCCCCGGACAGCACAAGTCCCGGCAGCCATCAGGCTGCCGGGACTCGCGACGAGGTGGGGTGCCCTACTCGGGCTTGATGGCGTCCTTGGCCTTCTCCTTGGCCGCGCGCAGGTCGCCCTTGGTCTCCTCGGCGCGACCCTCGGCCTTGAGGGACTCATTGCCCACCGCTCCGCCGACGACCTTCTTGACCTTGCCCTTGGCCTGCTCGGCCTTGGCCTTCGCCTTCTCGTCCGCAGTCACAACCACTCACCCCTGCCTGTCTCGAAATGGGTTCGCCCCCGTCTCACCGGATATCCCGCCTTCAAACCGGTCGGTTGCCGCACGGACTCCCGGCGGTTCCGAGTCGCTCCGGAAACACAGAAAATCCGCAGGAGTGAAGATCGCTCCACAGGGCAAGCGGATGATCGGAGGTTGATAACAATGGTTCCTATTCTTCTTGTTCTTCTGCTCGCCCTGATCCTCTTCGGTGCCGGTTTCGCACTCAAGGCCCTGTGGTGGATCGCCGTCATCGTGCTGGTCGTGTGGGTCCTGGGCTTCGTGATCCGCCCCACGGCGAGCGGAGGCAAGCGCGGCCGCTGGTACCGCTGGTAGGCCGGCGGTACCGCCGGTAGGCCGGCATTCCTTCCCTCCACATCCCTTCCCGATGTGAAGGTGTGGGGCCGACAGGCCGGGGCATGCGGATTTCCGAAGTCCCGCGGAGACGTCACCGAATTCGACGGCACCCGCACGACTTCGCGATGCGAATGCGGGAGCAATAAACAATCTCGACGAGTTCGACGAGGGAGCGGTTCTCCATGAGTGACACCATCTGGGGCTACCAGCCGACCATCGGTCACGCCACGGGCACCGACCTGATCGGCTACACGGTCGAGGCGATCGACGGCAGCATCGGCAAGGTCGACAAGCACTCGGACGACGTCGCCGCCGCGTACCTCGTCGTCGACACCGGCGTGTGGATCTTCGGCCAGCACGTCCTGCTGCCCGCCGGAACGGTGAACTCGGTCGACCACGACGAGCAGAAGATCCACGTCGGCCTCACGAGGGACCAGATCAGGAGTCCCCGAGTTCGACAAGGACCAGCACATCGGCGACGCCGCCTACCACCAGCAGGTCGCCGAGTACTACCAGACCCAGCGATGCGTCTGACCTGAGCACCAGCCCGCATGCGGGGCCGGCCGGAGACACTCCGGCCGGCCCCGCGATCGTCGTCCCCGCTCCAGGAGGGGGACGGGGAGGTGACACGGGCGGGCGGACGGTCCGGCGTACCCTTCCTACGACAGCCGACGGACCGATCTGAAATCACTTGGTATGCATTCCGCGAACCCGGGTAGGCCGATCATTGTCGGTGGACAAGGAACCGGCGGCACGGGGGCTGGATCTACATGGGAGGGGCCTGACATGACGGTGACGAAGACGGCAGACGCACAGACCCGGGTGCTGCCGGAGATCGCGGACCCTTCGCAGGTCGCGCCCAAGGACGCCCGCCAGCTGACCAGGCTGTTCCTCGACCAGCTCGCCGTCCTCGAAGAGGGCACGCCCGAGTACCAGTACGCGCGCAACACCCTCATCGAGATGAACGTCACCCTCGTCCGGTACGCGGCCTCGCGGTTCCGCAGCCGGAGCCAGGACGAGATGGAGGACATCGTCCAGGTCGGCACGATCGGGCTGATCAAGGCCATCGACCGGTTCGAGCTCTCCCGCGAGGTCGAGTTCACCTCCTTCGCGATCCCGTACATCACGGGCGAGATCAAGCGCTTCTTCCGTGACACCTCCTGGGCCGTGCACGTGCCCCGGCGTCTGCAGGAAGCCCGCGTCCAGCTCGCCAAGGCCAACGAGGAGCTCCGCAGCCGGCTCGGCCGTATGCCCACCGTCAAGGAACTCTCCCAGCTGATGTGCCTCAGCGAGGAAGAGGTCAACGAGGCGCGTCTGGCCTCCAACGGCTACAACTCCGCCTCCCTGGACGCCGCCATCAGCTCCAGCGAGGACGGCGAAGCCGCGCTGGCCGACTTCATCGGCCTCGACGACAACGCCCTCGAACTCGTCGAGGACTTCAACGCTCTGGCCCCCTGATCGCCGAACTCGACGACCGCGAGCGGCGCATCATCCACATGCGCTTCGTCGACGAGCTCACCCAGGCCCAGATCGGCGAGCACCTCGGCGTCTCCCAGATGCACGTCTCCCGCCTGCTCAACCGCACCCTCAGCAAGCTCCGCACGGGCATGCTGACCACGAACTGAGCACACCGGCACACTGCCACCGCCGTCGGCCGCCTCCACCGTGCATCCGGTGCGGGGCGGCCCGTCGGTTCACGGTGTGCCGGACGCCAGTCCGACCCGGTAGGCGAGGACGACCGCCTGGACCCGGTCGCGCAGGGCGAGCTTGGCCAGGATTCGCGAGACATACGTCTTGACCGTCTCGGGGGTGATGTACAGCTCCGCCGCTATCTCCGCGTTCGACAGCCCCTCGGCCAGCTGTCGGAGCACCTCCAGTTCGCGGGGCGTCAGCGCGCGTACGACATCCTCTCTGGCCGGCCGGGACGACTCGGCCGGGCGCAGGTGCTCGGCGTAGTGGCCGATGAGATGGCGCGTGACGGCGGGCGCCAGCAGGGCCTCGCCCCGGGCGACGGTCCGGATGCCGTTCACCAGCTCCGCGGGCGGCGCGTCGCTTGAGGAGGAACCCGCTGGCTCCGGCGCGCAACGCGTCGTAGACATGGGCGTCGACGTTGAACGTGGTGACGACCAGCACCCTCGGCGGTTGCCCGGCGCCGGGGCCTGCCAGGTGCCGGGTCGCCTCGATGCCGTCGAGGAGGGGCATCCGGATGTCCATCACGACCACGTCGGGGCGCAGCCGCCGCGCGGCCTCCACCGCCGCGTGGCCGTTCTCCGCCTCGCCGACGACCTCCATGTCGGGCTGGGCCGAGAAGATGGTGACGTAGCCGGTCCGCACCAGTTCCTGGTCGTCGCAGACGAGCACACGGATCGGTGGCGGCGCTTCGCTCACGTGGTCACTCCTGAACGGGCTCGGGCTGGGCTGGGGCTACGGTTGTGTCCGTGGCTGGGGCTGTGGCTGTGGCTGTGGCTGTGGCTGGGACGGAATCGTGGCACGGACCTCGAACCCTCCCCGGGCCGGGGTCCTGCCTCCAGTTCACCGTCGAGCATCCGCACGCGGACACGCAGCCCGGCCAGGCCGCGTCCGCCCTCGGGGCCCGGCTCGCGGGTGGCCGGCACGGCCGCGGGTGCGGTGACGGGGACGGGTGCGGTGACGGGGACGGGGCCGTCGGTGGTCACCCCGATCTCGACGCGCTCCTCGCCATGCCGGACCAGGACCCGGGTCGGCTGCCCGGCCGCGTACTTCATCGCGTTGGTGAGCGCTTCCTGCACCACCCGGTACGCGGCCAGCTCCACGTCCACGCTCCGGGGCCGCCGCTCGCCCCGCTCGCTGAACTCCACCGGCTGACCCGACCTGCGGGCCTGCTCGACGAGGTCTCCCACCCGGCCGAGAGCGGGGCCCCGGCTCCCGTGCGAGGAGCCCTCATGGCCGGACCCGCCGGTCACGGACCCGGCGGTCGCCGACTCGCCGGTCGCTGACTCGCCGGTCGCCTCCAACACCCCGAGCAGATACCGCAGTTCCGTCAGGGCGCGGCGGCCGGTGTCGCTGACGGAGGCCATTCCCGTGGCGGCCCGTTCCGGTGCGGCCGTGATCAGGAACTGTGCCGCGTCCGCCTGCACCACCATGGCCGTCACATGGTGGGTGACCACGTCGTGCAGCTCCCGGGCGATCCGGGCCCGTTCGGCGGCCGTGGCCAACTCCGCGGCCAGCCGCCGCCGTTCCGCCTCCTCGGCGCGCCGCCTGCGCACACCGCTCCCGACCAGCCGGACCGCGGCCAGCGCCAGATAGAAGGCGAGATAGGCCATCGTGCCCTGCGGGGGAGCCGAGCCGGTGCAGGACGACGGCCAGCACCACGTACCCCGCACTCGCCACGCCCGCCAGGCCCAGGCGGAAGCGGACCTGGTGGGCTCCGGCCGAATACAGCGCCAGATACAGCCCCATGCTGCCGAACGTCGTCGCGAACCCCAGCGCCTGGTGCACGGCGAACGCGGTGGCGACGGCGACCAGACAGCCCGCGGGCCAACGGCGGCGGACCGCCGGCGGCAGGGTCTGGGCCAGGATCAGTCCGAGGCCCAGCGCGTTCGCCGGCCGCTCGGGCAGATCGCCGATCTGCGCCCCGATGGCCGACAGGGTCGGCACGAAGGCCAGCAGGGTGAGCACCAGGGCGAGGACACCGTCCTTGAGGAAGGCGTCCTGCTCCTTCCACCGCTCCAGCGGTAGCCGCACCCACGGTGTCCGCAACAGGCCCTGAGGGAACGTCACTTGCCTCTTCCTCCGATCAGCCGGTGTCCCGTGCGGCGGTGTACTCAGCGCTGGACGAGACGGCGGGGCCGCAGACCGCCGCTCCGGGCGGCGAGGACGAACATCCGGACGGCGAGCAGCACGCCGATGAGGACGGGCACGAGCGATGCCTCCAGACCGAAGGTGCCGCCGTTGAGCAGGGCGGAGCCCTGGGTGTCGACCGTGAACAGGCCCTTGGGGGTGTGTCCGGAGACCGGGATGCCGAGCAGCTGCTCGGCGGTGTTCCAGGTGAAGTGCAGGGCCGCGACGAACCAGATGCTACGCCGCCACAGGAACGCGGCGCCGAGCATCACACCGGCCTCCAGGGCGATGGCGAGCGCGCTCCACGCGCCGGCTCCCGGCGCGGCGAGGTGGGCGACGCCGAAGAACAGCCCGGTGATCACGATGGCGGCCCTGCTGCCCCAGCGCTGTTCCAGAGCCTGGAGGGCGAGACCGCGGAACATCAGCTCCTCGGTGACCGCGGCGCCGGCCTGCACCATCGCCGCGGAGCAGACCACGGTGAAGAAGCCGTTGCCCGCCCAGGAGAACGAGTAGCCCCGAACACCGTGATCAGGAGGGCCGAGACCAGGACGAAGCCCAGGCCGAGCGCACCGCCGTACAGCGCCTCCCGGCCCGCGCCCTGCCGGGCGATCTCCGGGGTGGAGTGGCCCGCGACCCGGCGCATCACCACCCAGTACACGGCGACCGCCGCGACCGCGCCCAGCACCGGGACCGGACCGGGGCCGGTCGCGGTCAGCGCCGAGACCAGGCCGACACCCACCCAGCCCGGTCAGCATCCAGCCGAGCGGAGCGCGGACGATCCGGCCGAGACGGCCATCCCGGCCATCCCGGCCACCACCGTCCTCGTCCGGGCGGGTTCCTGCGTCGTCGTGCGCGGCGGACGGCGTGCTCATCGTGACCTCCATGCGGCAACGGTCACTCCGACGGCGACCGACCTGACGACCACGCTAGAAATCCGCCGGTCTCCGCGAATCACCCGCGCAGGGACGGCCCGGGTAGCTCTCACGGGGATGCGCCCATGCCTGCCGGCCGGGTCGGACGGCTTCGCGGCCCGGGTCGGCTTCGTCCCCAAAACGGCCACGCCCCCAGCTCGAAGTACCTCTGAGCTGGGGGCGCGTTGGTAGACCCTGTGGGACTCGAACCCACAACCAATGGATTAAAAGTCCTGGCTGGATCTTGCTGAATGGTTCCGGACGCTGACTCGATGTCCGGAACGACCAGGTCAGGACAGGTTCGTCATGGGGCCCGGTCCACGTCAGGACGGCTCCTGCCACACCGTCCGCTCACGCATCGCTCACGCAGAAGGTGCTGGTGACCAGCACCTTCGCTCCTTCTCGCCCTGTTCTGCTTTCCGAGCCCCCACAACGCTAGCTGTGACGCTTCGGATCACTTCCCAGAGCGAAGAGTGTTGCAGCGGCGGGAGCCAGCGCAAGCACGATGAAAGGCCGGGATACCCGCCAAGCGGTCCTGCCAGCGCGGCTCCCGCGAACGGCGCCAGGGCCGGACGCGGTGGTGGCAGGCGCCCCCTGCAGTCCGGAGAGGCATCCGCAGTGGATAGTTCCCCGGCGGTCGGTGACGGTGGGAGGGTGAGGTTGCCACGCACCATGCCGGCTGCGATCGCGGTGACGAGTAAGGGAAGGGGCCGGGGTTGGCCCAAGGCCCCAGCCGACATCACACGCCCCACCGCCGCCCAAGCGAGAGTCAACGACAGCTCACGGTGCGCCTCTCAGTAGGTTGTGCGCTGGAGTCCAGTGGTGTCGTTCAGGATGCCGCGCAGGCCCGTCATTCTGTTCTCTGCGATGAGCGCGTTACCACGACGTCCGACCGCCAAGTACCAAGTACCTGGGGTAAGTTCCATACCCTGCTCATCGACCGAGCCGCCGTTGAGCGGCCGGAACGGCCTGGTTTCTGGTACTGCGAACCAGAAGGGCTTAATAGCCTCCTCGGTTTGGGGCTCCCGTATATCCCGTGGCTCCGGCTCTGGGCGGGTGGAGGTCGCCGATCCGGCAGCAATGTCATCAGCCTGGCGCTGGGCGGTCTCCACAGTTTGGCGGGCGCGGCGCTCGGCGTCGGTGCGCAGCTTCTCGGCCTCCAGGCGCAGCTGCTCGGCGCGGTGCTCGATCTCCGTGAGGCGTTTCTCTGCTTTCTGCTGACGCAACGCCAGGTCGCGCTCGGACTGTTCGCGGCGCTTGGCAAGGTTCGTCTCGAAGTCGGCGGCGGCCTGCGCGGCCTTGGCACGGGTCTCCTCGAAGATGGCGTCGGCCGCTTCACGCTTGGCCTGCGCCTCACGAGCTGCCTCGTCACGGAGACCCTCTGCCTGCTCCGCCGCGCGCCGAAGTTCCACGAGGCGCTCCTCAGCGAGTTCGGAGGCGTCTGCTACCTCGCGTCGCGCCTCCTTGACTCGTACCTCAAGGGCCTCACGCTCCGCGTCCACCTCGACATTGGCGATCTCTCGCTCCAGCTCTGCGCAGCGGTCGCGTGCGTCGTCACGGTCGCGTTCGGCCTCCGCAAGATCTGCTTCCAGCCGGTCAATCTCCTCGCGCAGCTCATCGCACTGTTCCTCGAGGTCCCGTTGCCGGCCGCAGTAGATCTCGATCTCCGCAGCTGTTTGTCCCCGCTCGTTGGCGGCATTCCGCTCAATCTCGCGTTTCTGCCGCTCAAGTCGGTTCAGCTCGTGTTTCTGGTCGGAAACGCTGAGCCGCAGATCCCGAATCTGGAGCTCGGCCTGTTCCCTCTTGAGGATCGCCTCCTCAAGCCTGTCGCTTGCCATCTGCATGGCGTATCGGCCGGGCTGTTGGGCGAGTAGTGCCTCACGGTGCAGCCGATAGGCGTGCGCCTGTACATCGGGGGTGAGATCGACATCGTGGGCCTTACAGGCGGACTTCAGCAGGGCATCGATGAAGTTCTTGTCCGGGAGACGCTTGCCGCTCAGATACCGGGACACAGAGGGCGCGCTGATGTGGTGGTAAGCCGCGAACTGCCGGAGTGTCTTCTTAGTCGCCTTGAACAAGCCGCGCAACGCGCAAACGAATTCACGAACCTCGGGCTGGAGATCATCGGGGAGGGTGCCGAGCCCGGCAACGTCCTCCACGTCCTCGAACGGTGTCTCTTGGCCACCGTCGCCACCGGACCAGCGTTCATCTCCGTGCACATGCCCTCCTCAGGCCAGGCGTTTTCTCGAACGGTCCCACTGTGACGGCCTGCCACGGACTCGGGCCACAAATTAGCCAGGACAAGTGTTGCCACCTGTGGAAACAGTCACCGTTTCCGTTCCGCAACACTCCACGTCACCTCGAAAGTGACTGTGGAAGGGCGGCGGGCAAGAGCCGCTGTTGATACCCAAGGAGCCAGAGTGAACGGTCCGTTGTTGTCGATGCGAGCGGCATTGATCTTGCTGATGGGGCTACTAGTCGGTATTGGTGCAGGAGTACTCTCCGCCTTCGCCGGAGCAGTTGTCGCACAGGCAATCCTTACGGGGGCTGCCGCCTTCGGCGTCGCAGTGCCATTCTTCAACCACCTTGTCGGTTGAAACTGCTCTCATGGACGCTGATCGACCGTGTGTTCAGTAACTTGATCGCCAACAAGTGATCAATGAGGCGCGACGAGAAGCTAGCTCGAACGACTTGAGCCGTTGATGTCCCGTCTCGAACAATCATGTGCGTGGCCGCAGTTGTGACCTGCGACGACCAGATCAGCTGAGACAATGTCAGCTGGCGAGTCTCAGACGTCATCCGCTTATCGATCACGGGGCTGGCCTGGGAGAACAGGGTTCCTGATCGGGTGATCGCAGGAGGGTCGGCGCATGGCGGCAGGGACTCTTGGCAGTTCGGGGTGCGAACCAAACCGATCATCAGGAGGTCCTGCTGACGCAGTCTTTCGTGCTCACGTGTGTGGAGACCAACTCGCCGTCCCGGTCGTGTGACTGTCTCGCGCACAGGTTCGGCAACGCGGCAGACGGGGCCGGCCGCATTCCCTGCTATCTCTCCGATATGACGGAGACGGGTGGCGGGTCATCCGGGCAGCGCTGCCGGTTCCCGCCTGGCTGGAGGGGCAGGGCGGCCGGAGGACTATTGCCACTGTGTGATGCTCGATGCGATGCACTAGGTCGTGGACAACGGCGTCACGTGGGCCAACCTGCCTGCGGACTTCCCGCCGTATCTGCGCGTGCATGCCTTCTCCCGCCGCTGGCAGGTCACGGGGCTACGGTCATTGATGCCGTGCGTTAGACGAGATCGTGTTCCCTCCAGTCCAGCACCTGAACCGTCTCCAAAGGCCAACGCCGATCCCTGTCCCTGTTAGGCCGCCGAGCCTCAGCCTCCTGCACGTACTGCTCGTGCCAGCGGACCTGTTCCCGGTGGAGCGCGGGGCGGGACAAGCGGCCTACGGCGGGGTGGCAGGCCGCGATGACCTGCGCGAGGACGAGCGTCGCCTCGGCGTCGCAGGAGGGATCACCGGGGCGTTCATGCGGGATGCCGTACCACTCGGCGACCGTTTCCAGGGCGCGTCCGCCGGAGCGGAAGGGCTCGGCGTGCCGGTCCAGAACGAGTGGGTCGCAGATCGGTGACATGCCGTTGGCCAAGCGATCGGACAGCGGTGTGAGTCCGTGCCGGAGCAGTTCACTCTCCAACGTGGTCAGCACGAATTGGGCGTACCAGACCACCATCGGTTCCTTGGTTGCCAACTGCCCCACGAGCAGGGTCGTCAATTCCTCCAGGGCCTCGGTGGCAGGCGTTCCGTGGGCACGGGCACGCTCCACTGAAATGCCGTGATTCTTGCGAGGCGTGACGGACAGCGGGCCGGGGCCAGGATCGATGAGCCAGAACCGATTCGTTCCGTCAGTGGTGCGTACCGCTGCGCCGAGAATGCGGTCGACACCGTAACGGTTGCCGGTGGTTGCGATGTCCAGGGCCATAAGGCGGCGTCGGTGCCAGCCCGGATGGTGCCGGCGTGGTGGTGGAGCAGGCTCACGGACATGTTCACGGTGGTAGACGTCCCATCCACCGAAGCCGGTGTTCACGAGTACCCCCAGCCCAGCCGGAACGACCGAGCCGCAGGTCTCGCACTCCCCCTCTCTCTGATTGGGGCGTATCGCGGACATGTCAGACGTGGTGCCGTCCGGATCGAGTGTCGGGGCGTGAGCCGGGTGATAGGTCACCCAGCCACCCCACACACCGGAGCAGAACCCCGGCCTCTGCCGGAACGTCTGCGCCGCACCGGGCACAGCGGCCCGCGTATTGGTTCGTCCGTACCGGGCTGTTCACTGCCTCGCCTCGATGAAGATCAGACTCCGCGGCAGAGCGGGGTGGGTGTTCTCGTCGCCCAACACCGGTGCCTCAGTCATCGGCTGCGGTAAGGAGCTGTGCCGCGCGTTCGGGGAAAGGTCCCACTGCAGGGCGACCATGATCAGGAATTCCATCTCCTGGAAGTCGTCGGTCGGTTGGCCGGTGGCGCCTTCAGCAATGGCGACGGCGAGATTTGGTACGCCCGGGTCTCGGACCGCTGTGCCCGTGTCGATTTCGCTCTGCACCCGGAGGGTCAGGGTGCCGAGGAAGTCCACGATCTTACTGATGACCAGGTCTCCGGGACGGAGTTCCGTGATGATGCGATGTGTCTCCTGGAACAGCGTCGCGGCTTCGTCGGCGACGCTCTGGTGCAGTGGAGCGATATCCCGCAAGGTCGCCAGGTGCGCCAGACCAGAGAGGCATTGGAGAGCCTGATGGGCGTCGATGACCGCGTTGGTGAGCGGGGTCGGGTGGGCCTCAGGGAGGGCCGCACTCCAGGTGTCGAAGAGGTCGACTCCCGGCCACAATGTGGTCTGGAGCTGCTGGGTCAGGAGGCGGACCGGTCTGCCGTCGATGAGGGGCATGAGGAGGACGGGTCCCCGGTATCCCTGCGACACATAATCGTGGTGCATCAAGGCGCTTAGTTCGTCCACCGCCGCTGACCATCCGATGACGTCATCGAGGTACACGCCCACCGCCGACTCAACAGCTGGCCATTCCATCGCGTTCGGATCGGCGGGAGGGCGGGTGAAGAGCTGAACGGAGAGTCCCTCGGCCTCAGCGTCGGCTTGGAGCTGTTGCTGTGCGGCGGGCGCTCTGGCGTCGGCGGCGGTGCGGGCAACGTCCGCGGCCCGGGCGAGAGCGAGGCCGGACGGCCCTGATCGTGCCGCGGTCCTGATGGCCTGTAGGCCGAGGGTGCCCCACGTAAGCTCAGCGAGAACGGCGTGAAGGTCGGTGAGAGCCTTCGTCAACTGGTCCAGGACAACTGGCGGTTCTTGGTCGACGAGGTGCCATTGCTCCTGGTCCCGCACGCCCAACGCGCTATTCCTCAGCGAGTCTCGGACGTACCCGGCGAGTGATCTGTACTCCTCGGGATCGACGATCCGTCGTGTCAGATTGTCCGCGATCCCGTGTGCGAGCGATTGCAAGTGGTCCGCTCCGCCACCCGGGACCGCGTCATCGGCAGGCAGCGAGGACAGGTGGGTATTGTCCATGGGCAGTGTCAGCGCGGTGGCCTGCTTGTACAGGTCGGCCTGCACCGTCTTGAGCAAGGCGACGTCCCGGGGCTGGCTGCGTCCGGTGAGCCAGACTCGGGTCAGATCAATCAAGTACTTGTACAGCTCGGGGAGCAGGGCGCTTGCCGCAGCGGTCCTGCTGGTCCGGTCAGTGGTGCCGGCCAGGGTGGTGGCGATCAGGCTCTGCGCGCGAGTCCATGCCACCTGGGTGGGTGAGCGATCGTACTGACGCTCCAGACGGCTGATCCCAGCTGTGAAGTCACCGAAGGTTTGGGGAATGCCACCGGGCAGAAGGCTCTGAACGTCCACGCTCTCGCAGTGAGGGAGGCAGCGCAGCAGGATCCGCCCGAAGGTCCGGATCGCTTGTTCCGCCTCCGGCTGAGCCCGATCGGACACGTGCAGAAGACGGGCGTACGCAACCTGTCGGCCTTCCCGCTCTACGACGGATACCTCGTACAACCACGGAAAGTGGGCTCTCAGTCTCGTCAGAACAGCCTCCTCTCCGCCCACGAGTTCCAGCAGGCTGTTCGCCAGATCCAACGACACGGCTCGCGCCGCTGTGAGAAGGTCCCCAGCGACTCAATCGATGAACCGGTCAGCAGTCGACCGAACTGAGAATCCGCGAGTGTTGGAGCCCAGTTCGTAAGATCCAGGTCTGTTCCTGTCAGGACGGCCAGGACCCTCTGTGTCTCGGTCGGTTCCGTGCACTGGGCGAGAAGTTGGGCCAACTGGGCCGTCCCGAGCCGTTCCACCAGGGTGTCGCGCAGCGGCGAGCTCAGCGGAAGGTACGCGCGGATCTCGGCTGTGGCCGCCGCGATCTCGGGTTGCAGGTCGAGGAGCGGATCCCCGTCGAGCAGCGCGAGCTGCAGAAGGGTTCGACGGTGGGCGAGCGCTACTTGATGCCGGTCGAGGATCTGCTTCCAGTCGGTGGCGCAACGGGTGAAATCGACCAGTCGGAGCGCCTGGAGGACGCCGGTGACCGCAGCCGTTCCGTGCCTTTGTCCAACTTCGACGACAATCTGGTCCAGTACGACGGCATCGAGGTCGGGGCACTCCGTGAGGACGCCGGCCACGAACGGCTGGAGTTGTTCGTCCGTCAGCATCCGTATGACCGCGACGACGGTCTCGTCGAGTACGGGTGGCGGTACCGCGTGTACGGCATCCGCCAATCTGCCCGAGCGCAGTTGGTGGAGCCCGGACAGATGCCCGAGCCGCTCGTGAACGAGGTGCTCGTGGACCAGACGCGAGAGCGCGGCGCGGAGTTCCACGTCCTCAATGCCGAGTTGTCGCTGGAGCGCCCGTACCGGCAGATCGGTGCCCCATCGATGGGCCACCGAGATCCTGGCCAGAATGTCGAGTTCTGTCTGTCGTCCTTCGACTACCCGCCGGTCGACCTGCTCCGACAGAACGTCCGAGAGCCGCCTTCCTTTGGTGAGAAGGTGAGTGAACTCCAGAGTCAGACCGTCGGCTGCCTCGTATGCCTCCCGCCAGTGCGGTGTCGTCGTGGCACCGGAGGCGGTCAGCCCGGTGTGGATCTCTTTCGCAACGTCCTCGTCAAGTGTCACCGCGATCTGCGTACACCTGGCCCGGCTCCGCAGGGGCAGCAAGTCCTCACTGCGGACAGAACCCAACAGCAGGACTCCGGGAATCGGGGCGAGTTCTCGCTGAATGGCGTCCCAAGCCTCGGCCGAGCCGATCCCGATGCCGTCCACCACGAATCCGACCGGCGAGCGCGTCGAGGGTTTCAACGCTCTTGCCAGCCGCACCAACGCGGCGATGTCCCCGTCTCGGAGACGCCTGATCCGATACCAGAGCACATGCCTGGTCACGTAGGCGGCCGTCCACATGACAGTCGACTTGCCCACTCCCGACGGGCCGACAATGAGGATGCTCTCTTCGCGGTCGATCGCCGTCACCACCTGGCCGGTCAGAGCCTGCCTGGGTGCGGGCAGGCCGGCTGCGATGTGGCCGGGCTGCACGTCGATGCCTTCGTAGAAGCCGGTTGGCAGAAGCGGTCGGTCGAAGTCCACCGGCTCGCAGGCCCCTGACGACAAGGCTTCTTCGAGTGACTCGCGATCGATGGTTTCCACGACCTCCTGAGCGATGCGCTCGATGCTCGTTCGCGTGAGCCCGGCCGCCTCACCCAGACTTGCCTCTGCGTTGGCATCCGCTTGGCTTGCCACCTCGTCGCGTAGGGCCAGCACAATAGGTTCGGCGGCCCCAGGAAGCAGCCCGAAGCGCTGTACCACCGCGGCCCGGGTTTCCTCTGCCGCAGCGCCCCATGGCAGCACGTAGACGCTGACAGCCTCGCACCAGGCGTCGATCTCGTCCCTGTCCAGACCGGCGTGTGCAGCCTTCGTGGCGAATTCCCGCAGCACGGGATGGCCTGTTGGGAGAGCGCTCAACGGACGATCCCAGTGGGTGAACAGCTCTCCTGCCACCGGCCGTTCGAGAATGAGGATCGCGCGATCGGTCACTCCCGCCGCTGCCCGCTTGGCATGCGCCTTGGCCATGGCGACGAGGTGCCCGGCCACATCAGCAGCGGTGAAATCACCGACCCGTTCCTGACGTGATTTTACTTGGACATGCCAGGGTGCCGGGCCCTCGCAAGAGAGGTCTTCAAACCCCTCCGGGACAATGCGATCGATGGCGAGCCGGCCGGACAGGACCCGGCCGCACAGCCATGCTCCGACGGCATCCTGGTAGTGAAACCCTCGACCGGCTCGTGCCCCCGATCGTGTCTGCGTCCACAGGGATTCAGCGGGTCCACTGGTCGGATCGCCTCGTCGTACAGGTACGGCGGGCCGCCCTCGTCGCCCTTTATTCCTACTGGCCATCTAGGAAGCATGGCAGCTCGGTCTGACAGGCGAGGTGACCTGTCCAGACAGCTCCGCTGCGACACCTCGGAAGCGGAGAATTTCAGGCGGGCGCATCAAGAGGTACCAGCGTCTCCGGTGGCGCAGCACTGCGGCGGCGCGGAACCCAGGAGGAGCCACTGGCGTCCCAACCCTTCCAGTCGCTGAAGGGCGGTGTGAGCGGATGCGATTGCTCGGTATCCGCGGGTTGACCTCTCCACGACCGCGAGATGCGGTGATGCCAGAAAGTCGAGTGCGCTCGTCACCTCGTTCACGTCCACGCGTTCCCCACGAGTACGAAGTTCACGCCTGAGGTCGGTTACCTCCAACCATGCACCTTCGTGGAGGGGGTCGTCGGCCTCAATGAGGAGCACGTCGAGCAGAACATGTTCAAGTTGGGCATGACGTAGCTGATTCTGCCGATTCTGCCGAAGCAATTCGTCACGCTGGTCGGCTGGCAGAGTGGGGTCGATCAGGGGATGAAGAGACGCCGGCGTCAGGGGGTGAGCGCCTGGGTCCGTACAGCTTCGGCGAGAGTACCGGCACAGACAAGAGCGATTGAGGGATCTTCGTCGGCTTCTTCCTGCAGCCTGGGATCGAAGCCAGGTCCGATGAGGAGAGTGAGGTCGGCACCCACCTTGGCTCGATGGACCGGAAGACGTGAGAGGGACTGATAGACGACGCGTCCCTTGGCGGATGTCTTGGCTTCGACGGCAAGGACGCGACGGTGCGCGCCTACACCAACATGGACGACGCCATCAGCATGGTCAGGACCGCCTATGTGATGGCCAGGCATACCGAGGTAGGCGAGAGCCATGATGACTGCCCGCTCCAGGAGCTCGGGAGACGAACTCTCGTATGCTGCCGACTCCACTTCCGCAGCTAGGGCTTCACCCTGCGCATCGATGACTGTGGGCTCGGGCGCAACAGCGGCATTGGGCTCTGGAGGCACCGCTGAATCCAGCGGGGCCATGCACGGAGTTGCCGCTCGAAAGGCGCGCCCCAAAGCAGTGACCCGGTACGTGGTCCGCGAAGGTTTGGTTACCAAGCCGCAGGCCAGCAGCAAGTCCAGACGGCCTTTGATCGCGGTGGCGTGCAGCTGGCGACTACCAGTAGGCGTATACGAAAAAGCCCGATCGGCGAGGCCGGCGGCGGTCGGAGTCGTCGCGGTATCAAGTTCGTGCAATATCTCCACGAAATAGAGGACATGACCTTGAACGATCCTGATCAGATCGAGGGGCTCGTTGCTGACCACCCAGGCGACCCCCTCCTCGGTGGCGGTCCAGCTGGTGGACGAAGCACGTCGGATCAGTCCTAGCGCTTTGGCCGTTTCCTGGCGCTCCTCGCACTCGACGCCGCTTTGATGCCTGGGAACACATTTTGAAGGAGTGCGGTGAACGTGTCGTCGGAAACGGAAGGGATAGCTGTCTCAGTGAGGAGCCGCAGCGCCTCCATCCGGCCATCGTTGTCCTGATTTCCCGGCACATACATGGTTGAAGCGTGGTGGCGGTCTCGCAACGTTTGCTGATTGAGTCGGTTGAGCAGCAAGGCCACGGCTGGTGGGGGTGTCGGTAGATCGACTGCCTCGTCGTCGATCTCCTGAGCACCAGAGACAAGGGAAGAACAGATTCGCCGTCCCGTTGCGGTCAGATGCACCTTTCCGTCGAACAGATCGGCCAACCCGAGTGCTCGCAGCCAGTTCGTGCGATCACGAACAGGTCCAGGTGATTCCCAGGGAAGTCCGAAGCATCGTGCGGTGTCCACCAGTTCTTCGTGTGTTGCGGGCTGCTGCGCCAAAGCTCCCATCAGTTCTCCGATGAACCGGAGATGCCGGTGGAATACGCCGATCAGATCGAACGGATCGCCGCTTTTCAACCACTGAAGTGCCGACTCGGTTGGCAGGAAGCGGCCTTCCACTCGACTCAGCACTCCTGCCCGAACGAGATCCGACAGCGTACGAGTGGAATCTCGGTCCTCCCCGGTAGCGTGGAGTCTGATTTACGTAGATCGCTGATCAAATCGCGTAACTGATTTTCCCACCCCGATAGCGCTCCGGACATCTTGGGCACTGAACTCGTACGCAACGACCAGGCGAGCGGGTGAACCATCTTTCCCATGAGTGGAATAATATCTAGAGTGCCGAAACCATAGAGAAGAAGAACGCCAATGACCTTTGACTTCCCAAAGAGTCACCTTAACTTTCTACGGATGACTACTTTTTCACCTTCAAGGTCTATTTTCGATAAATGCACTGCCCTTCCCCATGCCAGACGGTAATGACCAAGGGGTTGGTGCCCGGCAGCGAACGCGGCAACGACGTCCTGTGCGGGGCAACCTCACCGACCAGCCGATCCCACTCCCCGGCGCCTGCAGCCCCTTATGACCTCAGACCCGCTGAGCGAATATGGCTTGCTGCCTCCGCATACCGCGCTCCTGCTCCACCGGAACTAACCCAACCTTGCCTTCGCGTCCCCGAAACCGCCAGGGCTGTCCGGCGCATCTCCCCGCCGACCGGACTGGTCTGCCCCACCGTCAGACGAGGTTCGAGCTACCCCCTATGCCCATCCGTCCAGCGAAACCTGGGGCCCATTGGTGAGGTACCGGTGGAGGGCACTCGCGGTGGTGTCCACGAACTCCTCGGGGATGGCCTCGGCATCGACCCAGCAGACCTGGGCGTGCTTACGTGGCTCTCGGTTCTCTGGTTCGCCGGTCCACTCGTAGGCGGCGAAGACCACAGTGAGAAAGCCGCTCGGGGCTTCGACGCCCCAGGCACCATGGATGACATGGGCGACTGTCAGGGCCTCAGGCTTCACCGTCAGACCGGTCTCCTCGTACAGCTCGCGCACGGCAGTTGCCGTGATGGGCTCGCCGGGTTCGCTCTTACCGACGGGAAGATCCCACATGCCCTGGGCGAACTTGGCGTTCTCGCTGCGCTGGAGGAGGACGACACGGTTGGTGGCCTGGTCGTGGACGATGACGGCGGCGACCAGCAGGGTCATGGATTCGAGGGCGGGCGCTAGGGCCTTGGGCTGGTCGTCGCGTGTCGGCTGAGCCACGGCTGGTCTCCCTTCGTCACTCGCAGCCTAGTTACGAGGCGTGGTCCGTCTCAGAACGGCTGCCCAGTCCCTTCATCATCGCCGTCGCCAGCTCCTTTGAGCCTCCAGCGGATATATCCCACGTCTGCCGGATACCGATCGACGGATCGTCTTCTACCGGCGACGGTCGCCGGAAATCAGGGAGGCCAACCGCCCGGCCAGCCTCAACGTCTGCTCCGTTCGGAGCCAATGCGAGGCCGAAGCCTGTAAGGGATCTTGGACACGCCCTGGTGTTCACTCCATAGCCGAGTGCCTGACCGCGTCAGTGTCCAGCCGCTGCCCTCGTAGGGCATGAGCTCGCCAACACTCAGTTGGCCGATGAGATGGGTCAGCTCCTTGGCCATCCGCAGATCATGTTCGCGTTCGCGGGCTTCAGCGTTCGCGTAACCATCAGCGAGTGCCGTGAACTCCTCGTAGGTCAGCTCGCCAAGGCGGCGCTTGTGCGCGAGCATCGCCTCGCTCTCGACGTACGCGTCGGAGTACTCCTTGCCGAAACGGCGACCGTACTCCCGCACCCGCTGACGTTCCTCTTCCAACTTCTCGGGACTGATCTGCTGCTGACGGGCATTGGCAATCTTGTCGGCGCGAGACAGAAGCCAGTTCAGAGGGGACGGGCACAGGAAGACCCCCAGCCTGCCGTATCTCTCCCATTGGCAGTGCGTGTATCCGGCTGCCTGCGCGACCCATCCGTAACGCTCACCAGTACTCGTGTTCGGAGCAGGGTTCTTGAACTCGATGCCGAAGGCTGGGTCCTCATCGTGCCAACCGGCCGGCTCACGGGGCCTCAGCACGGCATCGATACGAGTCTCTTCGCCGGTCCAGTAACGCCCTGGCACTTGCTCTTCAACATGGAACCACTGGTCCATCTTGTCGAGGACGAAGTCAGCGAGAGCTATCTCATCGGGGAATGTCCCAGGTTGTGGCAGCAACGCCTTCTGTCCGTAGCGCACTTGGTCGACTGTACGGTGCGAGCGGAAGCCATCGAACGACGCTTTCGGTCAAGCGGCTGACCCGTTCAGGACACTGGTTGCGGGCGACGTCGACGGCGCCGAGCATGGCGGGGGTGTCGTCGATGACGGTGCGCGGGCCGTCTCCGCAGACGTTGACTTCAGTGCACGCTGGCGCTACGGGCGTCGACCGCGCGGCCATGCAGTCAGGGCATCCTTGGGTGGATGCCGCTGTAGCCATTTACGCGCGGCCTCTTCCCCGAAGCCGTGCAGTCGGAGGACTTCAAGGGCTGCTGTTCGCGCCCTCCGTGCCTCGTCTACACGATCCAGGTGATCCTTCATCCGCGCCACGACATCGTCGTAGTCGTAGTCGTAGCGGCCGTTGACCTTCTGCACGAACAACGGCAGGAGTTTGTAGTACCGGCGTTCGCTGACCCCAACCCTCGTCCAGGGATACCGATCCGGTGCCTCGCCTTTCCGGTATTGCATTACCGCAATTCTTGCCTTCCGGCGCACGTACCGACGGGTCGCCTCCGCCCCCTGTCCTGGATCGAATCCAGGGCGGATCAGCTGTTCGAGCAGCGTCGCGGCTGCCGAATCCGTATTCGGGGCGCGGGTCTCACGCTCGATGCGAGCGACCTGCCGCGGATACGCCCGCGCGATTACCTTTGCCAGGGCCGGTTCATCGCCCTTGATGTAGCCGTGCCAGTAGCCTTTCAAGACCACCTGACAGGCGATTTCGTAAGGAGTTGAGACAGGGTCGAGGGTGATGGTCGGTATGCCGTGGCCGTGGATAGCCCTCGCGAACCTGCTCCACTGCCGATCGGTGGGCCGTTGCACCTGCTCGGTCCAGATGCGCGCGGTGAATGCCCAGCCTGCGGGTTGCTGTGTCATGGGAGCCGCGATCAGGATCGCTTCGGCGGCTACAAGCGGTGGGATCTTGTCACCGGCCGTCTGATCCATGAGCGGTTCGAAAAGACGCCCTTCGTCCTCGGTCTCGTTTGTCATCCAGAGAAGTCGACGGGCGATCTGGAACCACCATCCGTCGACAGAGACCGCGAGGATGGGGACATGAAATCGAACCTCAGGGTTCATGACACGACGAAAGAGTTCCACTCGCTGCTCGGGCGAGAAAAATGAACCTAGCCATCCAAGGACATACTCACCTGACAGTTGCCCTCTCTGCGACGCTACGGCGACGAGCTGGCCAGCAATCCAGAGTGCGTCTGCAATAGACGCGGCCTTAGAGCTCGTAACACGATCTTGTTGAAGTGCCCTCGTCGGGCGTGACCGATGTGACGATTCGGCTGTTCGGGATGGTGTGAGCACTCGGCCCTGGATCGTGGACGACGACTTGTGGGCGCTGATCGAGCCACTGCTGCCGCCGTGGCCGAGGAAGGCGCCGGGCCCGCGGCCGGTGGCGGACCGGCTGTGTCTGCAGGGCATCCTGTACGTCCTCCACAACGACATAGCCTGGCAACTCCTGCCGCTGGAGCTGGGGTTCGGCTCGGGACAGACCTGCTGGCGGCGTCTGGAGCGGTGGCAGCAGGCCGGCGTCTTCGACCAGCTGCACCGGATCCTGCTTGCCGAGCTGAACGCAGCCGGCGCGCTCGACTGGTCCAGGGCGTGTGTGGACGGCTCCCACATCCGCGCGAAAAAGGGGAGCCGACACCGGTCCGTCGCCGGTCGACCGGCGGAAGACAGGCAGCAAGCACCACGTGATCTGCGACGGACGCGGCACCCCGCTCAAGGTCATCACCACCGCGGCCAATGTCAACGACGTCACCCAGACCCTCGCCCTCGTCGACGGAATCCCACCCGTGGCCGGACGCCCCGGCCGTCCTCGCTGCCGCCCCGACTCGCTGCTAGGCGACAAGGCCTACGACTCCAACCCCAACCGCAAGGAACTGCGCAGGCGCCGGATCCTTCCTGTCATCTCCCGCAAGGGCGCCCCGAACATCAAGGGCCTGGGCAAACTCCGCTACGTCGTCGAACAGACCATCGCCCTGCTCCACCAGTTCAAGCGCCTCGCCGTCCGCTGGGAACGCCGCACCGAACTCCACGACACCTTCGTCTCATTGGCCTGCGCCCTGATCTGCTGGAGACGCCTCAAGAAACACCGATCATGATCGTGTTACGAGCTCTTAGGGACAGGGGCAGCCAGGGGCGTGACCTGCAGGACGGTTGCCATCTGGGGTTCACCGGGTCAGGGACCTCCCAAACCATCGACTCTGGTTCCATCGAGCCGACCTGCAAGTCGGGAATGTCCACAAAAGGCAGACCATTGGGCTCGAAGACCGCGGTCGCTCGGCGCATCGGCTGGAAGCTACGGCCTGACAGAACCTCAATCTCGCGGCCAGCCTGAGCGAGCTTGTCCTTCAGTAGACGGCGGTCGGGGCTGCCTCCGACCATCCGCGCGACTTCGTCGACAAGCCCCTCGGACCAATGTCCCATCTGGGCAGTATACGAGGGCATGGAGAACCAAGACCCTGGTCACGAGCGGGCGCGATCGTACAAACCTGAGCACGAGAGCATTCGCGTGCCTGAGAACGCATCCGACTTGACGCCCCGCTTCAAGCTGATCTTCTCTACAGTCGCCGCGCTGACAGCACTAGCTCTGATCTTGAACGTGCTGCTGGCTGCGTTCGGCGGCGATTCTGAGCAGGTGAAAGGTGCCGTAGAGGCATGCTCCACCACCTACATGATGGGCTTCGGGGGCGATTGTTGGGCTCATCGGCGGCAAGGTGGCGTAGCTCTTCCTTCTGAGGGTTGAGCGAGTACGCCGCCGCTCGTGCGGATGGAGACCTCAACCTTCGCGTAACTACCTGCAGTTGGAGTCTCCTTCGAGCTGGCGTCGTAGGTCGGGCCGCTGTCTCAGCCGAAGGCGAGTTCGCGGAAGGCGTTGCGAATCTCGGTGAGGGGCTGGCGGTCGCGGGTGTAGTAGAGCTTGTTGGTCAGCAGTGCGGCCCAGCGCCCCCGGTCTGGTGAGATCCACATGCCGGTTCCGGTGAAGCCGTAGTGCACCCAGACATCCTGGGTCGGCTTGGTACCGGGAGCCGGGTGCCAGAACAGGCCGCGTACGGGCTCCAGTTCACCGGTCTGGATCGTCAGCGACTCAGTCACCCAGGCCGGCCCGAAGCCAGCCTGCTCAGATGCAGAGGTGCCGCCCAGCATGTAACGCAGGAAAGCGGCGAGGTCGTCGAGGACGGTGAAGGCGCCGGCGATGCCGCACACGCCACCAAGGAGTCGTGCGGAGAAGTCGTGGGCGACGCCTTTGAGGTGAGTGCCGGTGTCCTGGTCGAGTTCGGTCGGCGCACACCGTGCGGCGATCTCCGAGGGCAGCGGCCCGAACCGGGTGGTGTTCATACCGAGCGGCTGCCAGATCCGCTCCGTGGCGAGTTGGTCAAGGCGCTGGCCCGAGAGGTGTTCGGCGAGGTAGCCGAGGATGAGGGCGGCCCGGTCCGTGTATTCGACTGCTTCTCCGGGCTGGCGGTGCAGTGCTTCTCTCAGTACGTCGTCGCGGATGTCCTGCGGGTCGGTGCCGTAGAGGTTTCTGAGCTGGGCCCGCAGGGGACGCCGGCCGTGTGGGTCAGCAACTGGCGGGCGGTTACCGATCCGAGCGCGTTGCCTTCGACCTCGGGCCAGAAGGTGCCCAGAGGACAGTCGAGGTCGAGCTTGCCTTCTTCCCAGAGGGAGCCGATGGAGGACCACACAGCGAGGATCTTGGTGAGGCTGGCGGCGTCGAAGACGGTGTCGGGCCGCATCGGCACGTCCGGTTGCTCGGGGTCGAGGACTCCTGTGGTGCCGTCCACATGAGTTCCGGCGGCGTCTCCGACGGCCCATACAGCGCCGGGATAGACCTTGTCGCGGACGCCTTCGCTCAGGAGCTGCTCGATGCGGTCGGTGCGGTACGTCATGGTCTCCCTGTTCGCAGTGGGCATCCCACCGGTCAGCGTAGTGACGCGGGTGGGGTGAGTGGAGGAACGGCGTGCGGGGCTGCCGACCCACATGGCAAGCCGGTTACCTTCTCTGCCAAAGGCCCGGTTTCTGAACCCGCTCAGGAGAGTTGGTGGCCGAGGTCGACGAGGGCTTGCGCGGTAGCCGAGAGCGGGTAACGGGTGGCGTTCGCGTAGCCCGCCTGCCGCAGCGCGGAGAGCAGGCCGGGAGAGGTTCGCAGCCGATCCAGATCGCGGGCGAGGGCGGCCGAGTTGGTGAAGTCGGTGGCTACGCCGGTCGCGGCGAGGGCCTCGCTGAGGCCCGGTACGGGTTGGTAGAGGACGGGCAGTCCACAAGCTTGGGCCTCCAGCGCGACCAAGCCCATGGCCTCCAGGGTGGTGGACGGCATGACCAGTACGTCGTGCCCGGCGAACGTCTTCCACAGTTGTGGACGGCGTAGCCACCCGAGGTAGTGGGCCCTCACGCCGGCCCGTTGCAATAGCGGGGCCAGGGCGTGGAATTGGGCCCGGGGCGCGGCGATGCTCAGCTCGACACCTGGCACAGGAGCCAGGCTCTTGATCAGAGCTGCCACTCCTTCTCGGCGGTCAGCCGTCCTGCGTACAGCAGTCGTAGGTGGCTGGTGGAAGCGCGGGTTGGTCGAGGCGGTGGAGCGGTGAGTAGATGGTCGGGGATGCCCCAGGGGATGTGGGTGATCTTCCGGTGGTCGATCTGCGGGGCGAGCTTGAGCAGGCGGTCGGCCATTGCCAGCGTCGGCACGACGATCGCGTCTGCGGCTCTCGCGGTCTCGCGCAGGACGCGGAGTTGATCGCGGTGGGTCTCGGCGAAGATCAGGTCGGTGCCGTGGACCAGAGCGATGCGGGGATGCAGGGGCAGGGCTCGGATCAGGGCTGGGGTGGCGCCGAAGGTCAGGTGCTGGAGGTGCAGGACGCCGATCTGGTTTGGGTCGATCGCGGCTGTGAGGGCCCTGCGTAGGGCTGTGACGTAGCTGCCGAAGGCCGGGCCTTCCAGGCACTTGCCGGCCACGGGCAGCAGGTCGAGCCCAGCGGGGAGAAGACGCCTCGCGTTGGACGGGCCGAGCATGAACGCCCGTGCGGGGATGAGGGGGCACTCGCCCGTGTAGAGGTCGAGGAAGAGTTCGACGCTGCCGCCCGGGCTTCCGGCGGGCAGGTCCAGCAGGGTGGCGGCCAGCGGCCCGGCAGCTGGGCGGGGACTCACAGGACTCCTCCGGGGATCTCCTCGTAGAGGCGGGAGATGTCGATGCCGTCCGTATCCGCGTACTTGGAAAGCTGCTGCTGGTAGCTGGTCGGCGTGCCGAAGGCGGTGAGGAAGACGAGCTTGCCGAAGGTCATCCCCGGATAGACCCGGACGGGCTTGGCGGCGCGGATCTCCAACGTCCAGCGAATGGCGTGGCCTTGGTGGCCGAGCGGGGCGGAGACGTGGACCCAGATACCGAGTGCGCCGATGGTGCGGTCGCCGTTGAGCATCTGCGCGTACGTCTCCGAACCGGTCTTCTCCAGCGTTACGCCGAGGTAGAGAACTCCCGGCTTCAGCACCAAGCCCGTTGCGGGGATGGTCTGTTCGATAAACGCGGTGGGGGCGGCGGCGTCCAGGTCACCGGCGCAGACGCGGAGCGTGTCGCCGAGCCGCCAGTCGTAGGCGTTCGGGGAGAGACGGGCGGGATCGTACGGGTCGATCGTGATCTCGCCGGTCTGGAGGGCGGCGCTGATCGCGGGGCCGGTGAGGATCACGAGGCGACCGCCTCGAACCGGGCGACGTCCCGCCAGTACTTCGACGGCTGCGGGCCTGCGGCGGCCTGGTACTTGCCTTGGTACGGGTCGATTTCACCGGTGGAGACGAAGAACATGATCTGCGCGATCTTCATGTCGGCGTACACCCGTAGCGGACGAACCGGCGAAAG
This sequence comes from Streptomyces sp. P3, assembly GCA_016893485.2. Taxonomy (GTDB): domain Bacteria; phylum Actinomycetota; class Actinomycetes; order Streptomycetales; family Streptomycetaceae; genus Streptomyces. The sequence goes on along the minus strand of JAFEKX020000001.1, from coordinate 5,205,758 downwards.
CATCAGCGTCCACTGGCCGCGGAAGCCGATGTCGCCGATGGGGGCGGTGATTTCGACGAAGAGGCCGAGCCTACCGACCGAGGAGCGACCGAACAGCAGGGGTACGAAGGAGTTGGAGCCGACCTGTTCGAGGGTGTGCCCGAGGTACAACTCGCCGGGCTGGAGCACGTATCCGTCCGCCCCAATTTCCAACTCACGTGTGAGGTTGGGGCGGTGGGAGTCGATAACGGTGTCGGCGTAGGTCAGCAGGGTGGGACCGAGGCGGACGTTGTAGCTGTTGGGGTTGACCTGTTCCAACTCGAAGGGGTCGATGGTCAGGCGACCGTCGCGGGCAGCGGCGGTGATCTCGGGTCCGGTGAGGATCACTGCTCGCCTCCCTCGGTGGCGCCGCCGGGCAAGGCGGTAGCCAGGACACGGCGTACGGCTTGGCCGAGCCGGAGCCCGGCTTGATGCGTTCGGCCGCCCAGGTGGCTGTCGGCGAGGTAGCCCGTCGTCAGCACGCTGCTCATCGCCGACGGAAGAGGCGTGGGAGCGATGACCAACGAGCCCACGCATTCAGCGAGTTGCGTGAGCAGCTTGTCGTGGTCCTGGGCGTGCTCGTCAGGAAGGACGGCGTGGACGAGCTGGTTGTCGAAGGGCTCGATGGCCAACAGGTCGCCGAGGGTGAGTACTTCGCCGAGCGGTACGGAACGGAGCGCGGTCTCGTTGAGGATCACCGCGTCTGCGCCGAGGCCGGATTGGAGTCGGCCGGCGATCTCTCGCAGCAGACGGCCGCGGTCCAACTCCTCATTGCGGTAGGGCTCGTTCACGGTTCCGAGCGGGCTCGCCAGCTTCCGGCTGAAAAGGGAGATCTTCTCCCGCACCGTGGCGAGGTCTCCGGGAACTGCGGTGGCGTTGGGAAAGGTACATGTGCGGGCGGCCCAGCCGCTGCCGCCCGGTTCTGCGGTGGCGTAGCCGACGCCGAGTTCGCGTCCCTTGACGACCAAGGTGTTGCCGATGCGCACAGGGCCGTAGATGTCGCTGTGGCAGTGGCCGGCGAAGATGACGTCCGCGAACGGGCAGGCGGCGGCCAGCTTCAAGTCCTCCTCGAAGCCGGAGTGGGACAACACGATCCAGGCGTCGGCTCGGTGGTGGTTCTCCAGCATCACCTCGCGCAGGGCGTGAGCCGGGTTGGTGACGTGGTGGCCCGTGCGGTCGCGGGTGGGGATCGCGTTGAACGCCTGGGGCCCATCACCGCGGTGATGGCGACCCGTTGGCCGCCGATCCGCTTGTTGCGTACTCGGTCGAAGAGGGGTTTGCCGTTGGTGTCGGAGGCGTTGGCGCACACGGTCATCTCGTGCAGCCCTGGTTCGAAGTAGTGCGGCCAGCCGTGATTCCCGGGTGCGAGCAGGTCGTACAGGCTGGTGAGGATCTCGCGCTCGATCCGGCCCTTGCCGAAGCGGTAGTAGCCGCTCCCTTCGAAGAAGTCGCCGCAGTCCACGATCAGGCTCTCGGCCCTGGCGGTGTGGAGGTGGGTGAGCATCGGCGTGGCCACGTCGAAGGCCGAGTGGACGTCGGTCGTAGCGATGATCTTCCGTAACCGTCGGCTCATGGGGTGACCTCGCAGATGTCGGCGCCGAGGGCGTGCAGTTTGGTGGGCAAGTCGGCGTGTCCGCGCCGGAGTTGGTCGAGGCCGCCCAACGTGGTGACACCGCGTGCGGTGAGGCCGGCGATGAGCAGGGCGGAGCCCGTGCGGATGTCGGCGGCCTCCACTCCGGTCCCGGTCAACTGCTGCGGGCCAGTGAGACGGCACTTGGTGGGCGACAGGTCGTGGATCTCGGCGCCGAGGCGGGCGAATTGGGGCAGGAGGTTGCCGTGGCGGCCGGGGTTGATGGTGTCGGAGAAGAGATGGGTGCCGGGGCGGGTGAGGGCCAAGGCCATCAGGGGCGGTTCGAAGTCGGCGTCCAGGCCGCCGGGGGCGAGGGAGGCGACGGCTCGTAGCGGACGGCTGGTGGGGCGGGTGTCGTGGGCATGGATGGTCAGTACGTCGTCCTCGGTGCTCGCGGGCACACCGAGCTGTCGTAGAGCGCTGACCAGGGGAACGACGTCATCGCCGCGTACGCCGCAGATACGTGCCTCGCCGCCCGTCACGGCGACGGCACAGGCCAGCGTGCCTGCCTCGATCTTGTCGCCGGGCACCTTCCAGGCGATGGTCTCCGTGGGGGCGGACGGGGGCGGCGCGAGCGAAAGAAGAGACTCGCTGACTCGGCACTGCCATCCGGCCAGCCGTAACGCCTCTACGACGCTGAGGACTTCCGGCGAGAGGTTGGGCCCTTCCAGCCGCAGTGGCCGTCCGGCCACGACGGTGCGCAGGACCGCGGCGATGGTCGCGCCTCGGGAGCGGAAGGGCAGCATGATCGAAACCGTTCCGGTCCGTGCGGCGGCTGCTTCCACGAGGTAGCCCCGGTCGTCGACGGTCGTACGGTCGCCGAAGCGCTCGTAGACCGTGAAGTGTTGTTCCATGCCGCGTTCCCCGATCCGGCATCCGCCTGGCCAGGGAAGTCGGGCCCGTCCGTATGCACCGAGCAGCGCTGGTACGAGGTAGTACGAGGCTCGGATACGTGCGGCGGTCTCGGGGTCGGGCCCCGCTTGCGGCCTGTCGCTGGGCAGGATGACCGCGGTGTGCGGATCGGCGACAGGGCGGGCCGTGTGCCAGCCGGACTGCTGGAGCAGGGTGAGCATCGTTTCGACGTCGGTGTTCGCCGGGACGTTGCCCAGGTGTACCGGACGGTGCAGGGCCGCGGCGGCGGCCAGGAGGGGCAGGGCCGCGTTCTTGGACCCGTCGACTGTCACGGAACCGGTGAGAGAGGTGCCGGGCCGGATGGCGACCACTTCGGCGGCGATTGGAGGGATCCGTACGGCTGTCAACCGTCAACTCCTTTGCAGGGGAAGGCATCGTGAGGGCTGGTCCGGACCGCTGACCTTGAACTCGGCCCAGCACCGCTTGCCGGACGGCAGCGGGTCGATCCCGTGGCGGTCCGCAAGGGCGGCGACGATGAACAGGCCGCGCCCGCCTTCCTCTTCCGCGTCCGGCAGTCCGACCTGTGGGGCCTTGGAGCTGGCATCGGTCACCTCGATCAGCAAGCGTTCGTCGTTCAGGCGGGCGCCGGCCGAGATGGGGCCATGGCCCGCGTGCCGTACCGCGTTGGCGAGCAACTCGGCTGCGACCAACTCCGCTGTCTCCAGGAGTTCCTGATCGAGGGAGGCGTCCCAGGCCCGTATCCCGATGGCGAGTTGCCGACGCGCGGAGCTGGCGGCAGCAGGTGTGCCAAGAACGGGGAAATGGATCTGATGCGCTTCCATGAGCGGCCTCCTGGATCGGTGTGGCAGCTCCACGCAACCGCTTCGGAGGCAGGCGGGGCCACGCCGTGTGCCGGCGCCGCATGACTTATGCAGGAGCTGCATCGCGGTCAATTGCCGCTCGGTTACGCTCGGTTGAGCAGGCAGGATCGGCGACGGCAGAAGGGGCCGTGGCACAGATGGCCGAGGCACAGAGTGAAGCGAGACGGATTGGCGAAGTGATCCGTCAGGCCCGCGTGTTACAGCGGCGTTCGCAGACGGAGGTTGCCGCCGCCCTGGGGTACCACCAGTCGAAGGTGAGCCGTCTGGAGAGCGGCAGGGGCACCGAGGACGTGCGCACGCTGCGCGAGATCGCGCAGGTGCTGGACATTCCACCGCACCGTCTCGGTCTCGCCGCCTCCTCCGACACCAGCCCCGCCGACCCCGGAACAGAGGACATGCACCGCCGTACCTTCCTGGCCGCGAGCGTCGCAGCTCTCGCAGCTCCGCCGTCGTCCACTGCAGCGCACTTCGAGCTGGTACAGGTACTGCTGCCAAGCACGAGCCCTGCTGCCGCCGGGCAAGCCCTGGACATCGACGAGCTACGGGACCGGACACGGGACGTACGCCGGATGTTCTGCACGTGCGACTACACGGATCTGGAACGGACGCTGCCGGGTCTGATCACCGACCTGCGCCACGCCGCCGGCGGCTCATCCGGCTCTGCGGAGGCGTCCGGGTTGCTCGCCACCGCGTACCAGACGTCGGTGAGTCTGCTACTGAAGCGAGCCGATCAGGGCAACGCCTGGCTCGCGGCCGGTCGGGCCATGGCCGAGGCGGAGCGATCTGGGGATCCCATCGTCCTCGCCGCCAGTGTCCGCGTTCACGCCCACGTCCTCGTGCGCGAGAAGCACACCGCCCAGGCCGTGAACATGGTCCGCCACACTGCCGACCAGCTCACCGGTTCCTACGACCAGCGCTCGCCCCGGTACCTGGCAGCGGTCGGTCTGCTGTTGCTCCGCGGGGCGACCGCCGCCAGCAGAAACGGCGACCGCGCCACCACACAGGACTTCCTCACCGAGGCCAAAGAGGTGGCGCGCTACGTCTCCTTCGACCGACCCGACGCCTGGGCGAACTTCAGCCCCACCAACGTGGCCTTGCACGAGATCAGCGCGGCCGTCTCCTTCGGCGACGCCGGCATCGCGCTGGAAACCGCGCGGCCACTCATGCGACGGCACATTCCCGTCCCCGAGCGCCGGGCCGCGCTCTGGGTCGAGACCGCCCGCGCCTACAGTCAGCAGGGCAGACTCGCCGACGGCTACCAGGCCCTGCGCATCGCCGAGAGCTGTGCGGCCCAGGACATCCGCCGCCCGGCCGTACGCGAACTGGTCGCCGACATGGCAGCCCGCGACCGCCGCCGGGCACTGCCCGAGCTGCACCACTTCAGCCGCCAACTGGGAGTGCCCGCGTGAGTGATCAGCCCGACAAGCCGTTCCTCCAGATCGTCGTCTGCGCGGCCGGGGTGGCCGCCGACGTCGGCAAGCTGATCACCGCGGCACAGGAACAGCACTGGGACATTGGCGTCGTCGCCACCCCGCAAGGACTTGGCTTCCTCGACGTCGAGGCGGTCGAGGCACAGACCGGCCTCCCCATCCGCTCGGCCTGGCGGACACCGGACCAACCGCGCCCGACCCGACCCGCGGACGCGATCGCAGTCGCACCGGCCAGCTTCAACACCGTCAACAAGTGGGCCGCCGGGATCTCCGACAACCTCGCGCTCGGCATCCTGTGCGAAGCACCGCCATGGGCGTACCGGTCGCCGTGCTGCCGTACCTCAACTCCGCCCAGGCCGCCCACCCCGCGTACCGCCAGAGCCTGGAACGGCTCCGCGAGATGGGCGTACTGATCGGGTCGTACGAGCCTCATCGGCCGAAGGCGGGTGGCGGGGCGGATCGGTATCGCTGGGAAGAAGTGCTGGAACTGCTTGCCCCGAGGCTGTCCGCGAGATCGTGATCAGCGCCGCCTTGCTTGCGGCGGTTGTGAGGTCGGGATGGCAGCGGATGTGTGGCCTGCGGCATCGGGGAGTTGTGGTGCGCTGCCGGTCCGTACTGTGCTGCGTGCCTGCGCAGCACGGGCTCGTGCGCTGGGCGCCGGTCGTGTGCTGAGGCGTTGGATACGCCAGGTCAGGACTCGTGCGGGAGAGTCGGCGTCGTCCAGGGCGCGTTGATCGGCGGCCTGCTGGAGGAGCCGCTCCGGATCATGGCCCGCTGCCTCGGCCTCGGCGAGGGTGGCGGTGAGGGCGGCGAAGGCCGGGTCATCGACGACCTTCTCGACATGGTGGGGCACGGCCTGGCGCAGGTGTCGGATGTGTCGGTCGACCGTCTGCTGGGGCGGTCGGCGTTGCGCGAGAGCAGCCAGAGGCGCAATTGCGGCTTGGCTGTAAGCGGCCTGGAGATGGATGAGCGTCTCGCGCGCGGCGGTGACTTGTTGGTCGTGATGGTGGAGCTGGTGCCAGCGGGCGGCGGCGATGACGACGAGGATCGCGGCGTCGAGGAACATCGCCAGGACGGCTGCGTCTTTGGGCGCGGGTTCGCGGAGCATCGTGCGTACGGCGCCGCGCAGGGGCGCGGGCGTGGTGGTGTTCGGCGTGGATGCGGGAGCGGGTGGCGCGCTCGAACGCGCTTGCCGCCTCTCGGAGTTGAGGACGCATGGCTTGGGATGTGACGAGGGGAAGGGCGTCGAGGGTTTCACCGAAGGCGGCCAGGTGTGCTTGGGAGGCTTCGTCGTCGGGTTGGTCGAAGTGGTGGGGTATGCGTTCGGCTGCGGCGGTGGCCTGGTGCCAGGGGTTGGGCCTGCGCCTGCCCGGCTGGCCAGTGGGCTGCGGTCCCATGCTCGCCAGGCGTTCTTGGATCTTGGGGAGGGACAGGTCTGGGGCGAGTTTGGAGCCGGAGTACCAGATGGGTCCCTGGGCGTCGTCCGCGACGGCGACCTTGTATCCCCGTACGTCGCCTGAGGGGAAGTGCACGACTTCGACGAATACGCCGTCGAGGTGGCTGAGCAGGTCGACGAACTCCTCGATGGTGGAGGCGGCGGCCACTGCGGTGCGGACCGTGGCCCGCAGGCGTTCGCGGGCAGTCTTGTCGTGGCCGGCGCGGCGGGCCTTCTCCTGTTCGGCGCGGGTGGGCCGCTTGGCAGCGGTGCGGTCACCGCGGACGACCTGGAAGAGGCCGTATTCCTTCTCGATCGCGGCGAGTTCACGGTCGGCGGTGAGGTAGTCGTTCCAGTGGCGGGCCGTACGCAGGTCGGCGCGGACCTTGGTGGCGGCGATGTGGATGTGGTCCGGCGCGTGGCGGACGGCGACCCAACGGCAGCCGTCAGGGTCGCCGTCGGGTGCGATGCCAGTGGCCGCGGCGACCCGGCGGGCGATGTCGGCCCACTCGTCGTCGCTGAGGTGGCGGTCGCTCTCGGCGGCCCGGATCGAGCAGTGCCACGTGTGCTTCTCGGGGCGCGGCCCAGTCGCCGGCACTGTTTGACGTGCAGGTCGAGGTCGGCCACGAGGAGCTTTCGAGTCGCGTCGAAGTCGTCGGCGCGGCCGGGATCGGGGGCGAAGCCGTCCCAGGAGGCGACCAGGTGGGGGTCGGTGTGGTCCTTGGCCTTCTTCGTGTCGAACAGGTACCGGATCAGGCCCGCGGTGTCCGTGCCGCCACTGATCTTCGCGATCATCGGGCGGACTTTTTGGCGACGGCTTGGTTCGCGGCGGACGCGATGTGGCCGACGGTGGCGCCTACTGCCTCCAAGGCGGGTTCGACCTGGGCAAGCATGGCGTTGTCCCCAGGGTGTGGATGGCCGCCGGAGTTGAGCTTCTTGGTGATCTGGTTGATGTTGTGGCCGATCTTGGCAACCTCGCTGCGCAGGGCGGTCAGTTCGTCGATGTAGTCGTCGAGTGGGGTGCGCTGGCCGGGCAGGGCGAGGTCACCGTGGAGGTGGGCCATGACGACGGCGCCGACGTAGTGGGCGCCGGCGATGTTCAGAGACCGGGCCTTGGCGAGGATCGCGGTCTTCTCGTCGGCGCTGTAGCGCACGTCGACACGCTCTTTGCGCTGGACGGGTTCACGCTGACGGCGGCGGGCGACGCGGTGCAGCGCGGCGGCATCGGCTGCTCGCGTCAGCGGAACGGCGGCGGTCTCGACGAGCTTGTCCTGCTCGGGCACCCCTGGTGCCCGAGCCCCTCCGCCACCCCGGGGCGGAGGCACCCTCGTTGGACCGGCCCTTGGACGGTCCAACGGGATACCTTGCTGGCTGGGTTGCGGTGGTGGTCATCTCCCGCTGAGTAGTGGGGAGTTTGTAGCCCGGGTCGTGCATGAGGGAGTTCTCCGTGGCGCGTTCGTGGGGCGGGAAGCTGCGGACTCAGAAGGTGCGGGCAGGTGCCCTGTCGTGTTCGGCCTGCCGCTGAGAGGCGGCCTCGTCGAGTTCGGTCTGCAAGGCGTCCTTGATCTTTTCCGCGTCGGCCCTGCCGATGGACAGGCCCGTGCCCCGTATCGCTGCTTCGATGTGGCGACGCGAAGCGCGGCCACCCCGTCCGAGTGGCGCGGTACGGGCGATGGTGAGGAACTCCTCGGAGACCGTGCTGGACTCTTGGTCTTCCGGCTCGTCCGAAGGATGCGGAGGCGCCGGCAGATTGGTGGCAGCCTGCGCCATGTCCGTGTGCCGGTCCGCCACTTGGAGAGCGGCTGGCTCCGGCTGGCTGGCACTGTCTTCCGCAAGTTCGACGATCTGGGTGCCGTTGTGGCTGCGGTCAGCAGAGTTGTGGCGTTGCGCTGCGCCGGAGGGCTCGGCAACGAGTTGGTGGATCTGCCGCATCAGGACACCGAAGGCCAGCAGCGCGGCGGTCGGGGGAACCGCGGCGACCACGTAGTCGAGCAAGGGCACAGTGCTGGCGTTTCCCGTGCCGCTGACGCCGGCCACGTTGAGTGCGATGGAGCCGACCGATCCGGTGGCGGTGAGGGCGATGGCCCACCCGTCGGTCGCTTGACGCAAACCAGCGCGGAGCATGAGCAGTTCGCCCGCGATGATGAACGCGTCCAGGGTCGCGGGCCAGGCCCACTGGCGGACCGGGGAGTTCCTGAGCCCGTGTTGTCCGGCGACCTCGGCGAGATGCGCGTACGAAAGCCAGAACCCGCCGGCCGTGAGGGCCACGATGACCACACCCGCTGCGATGAGCGTGAATCGCTCGGCAGCCTCCTGGGTCGTGGTCGGCCGTCCCTCGTCGAGGCGTTCGTCTGGGTTGCTGGCGGTGGAGAGGTTCGTCAAGCGGGGTGCTCCTGGGCGTTGGCGTGGTCCGTCTTTGCCGTCTTGGCCGTTGCAAGCGCAGGTCACGGCAGGTACGGCACTCGGTTTGGTCTGCCGTCCCGGCCGATGCCGGAGGCGTTCTCCGACCTGTTCGGCCGGGACGGCGTGGTGGTGATGTGCCGTCCCGGCGGCTGACACCCTGACCTGCGGCGATACGGCGGGGACGCGCGGGACGGCACAAGACGGATCGGGACGTGGTCCCGGCCCCGCAACGCGGCCTTCATGATCGCGTTGCCGTCTTGCCCCCGGTTGCCGTCTTGTCTGCATGCCGTTTTACCTGCGGGATCACGGCAGGGACGGCAGGGACGGCCACCCGGGGATGCGGGCCTCAGGCCGAGGCGGAGGCGCTAGGCCCGGCGTCCACCGGGTGGATGGTGGGGCAGTAGCGCCGCCAGGCGTCGAGGAACTTGTTGCGCATGTAGCCCTTGCGCTGGGTTCCGTCGGCGAGGCGGACGATGCCTGGCTTGATGGCGTACGGGCTGAGCATCCGTGCCAGAACGCGGGAGTCCAGCCCGCTGCGCCCCCACTCCGCCCACGGGGCCTCGGCGTCCTTGCGCAGGTGGTACAGCAGCTCGTCCGTGGAGAGGCTGTCCGCCTCGCGCTGGGCGACGAAGACCCGGCGGATGTCGGCGAGGATGCGCGCGCCGCCGGGTCGCTCCTCCTCCGCCTCGACCTCAGTGGCCACCATCCGCGCACACGCCGTACGGGCGCGGCGGGGCCAGGACCCGGCGGCCAGGTCGGCGACGATGACCAAGGGCTCCCAGGTGTCGGCCGCCCGGTCTTCCACCGGCATGACCGGCTCCAGCTCTGCCGCCTCGTCCAGCAACGGCCTGGCCCAGGTAGCGATGCGGTCCCGCAGTTCATGCAGGGCCGGGATGTCGCGGCGGGAGCGGAAGGGCTTGACCTTCTCGCCCTCGGCCCGGCGCCGCATCCGGATCACGATGGCCCGGTCCATGATCGTGTCGGGCAGGTCACCGATCCCCGCCATGGCCGCCATGGCGAAGGTCGCGAAGCGGTGCGGGTGTGGTCGTTGCCGACGACCCGGGTGACGTACCGGTTGCGCTGGTGGCCGGCGTTGAGCAGGCCGCGCATCTCCTCGTTCTTCTCGGCCACCTTCGGGGTGCCGAAGATGGTGTCCGCCTCGTCCACCAGGAGCGTGGGCGGGTTCTCCTCGGTGATCGACCGGAAGATGGCCGCCGGTGTGGTGTTGATGGTGAGCATCGGCTCGTGGACCGTCTCGGTCAGCACGTCCAGCAGCCGTGACTTGCCGCACCGCTTCGCCGGTCCCACCACCGCCAGACGGCGCGCGTGCTGCCACGCGGGCTGGAGATGCGTCGCCGCCACCCACAACATGACCGCGTCCAGCGCCTCGGACGAGGGCAGGATCACGAACTTCGCTATCTGCCCGCGCAGTTCGTCCAGCAGCACCGAGCCGGGCGTCGGATCCGGATCCGGCACTACCTCCTCGGCGGGCTGATCCGCCGAAGTGACGTCAGGCGCACCGTCGTTGGCGGACGTCGGGGCTTCACCGGTGTGGTGGCCGAGCTGGCCAGGGATGGTGACGGGCGGCCACGAGGGCTTGTCGGAGTCGGAATAGGGCTCGGCTCCCGCATGTTCCACGGGGCAGCTCCTTTTCTGGCGGTGGCGGGCGGGTGCGCCCTGGCCGCCGGGTTGGTTCTTCACGGGCCGGTTGGGGTTGCTCGGGCCTCCGGCGTTGCACCGCCGGGGGCCCATCCCCATCTCGCGTGCACCAGGCCACCGCGAGGGAACACGGACCGTACGTCCACACCCGGCAACAGTCCAGCGTTTCTGTGTCAGCTCAGCGCAGAACGGTTTGCTACCGTGCCGCGCCATCACGCCGCCAAGCCCAGCAGATCGAGCAGATCCGCAGTCACGACCCGGTAGGCGTTGCCCAGCCGGAGCACCTTGCACGGGTATTCGCCCCGCTTCGCTAGCTCGTACCCCTTGCTCCGCCCGAGCCCGAGAGCGCGGTTGCCGGTGTCCAGGTCAACGGACACGGGGAGGGCGAGAAGTTCCTCCCGGCTCATCCCCTTCGAGTCCTTCATCCGTCCGGCCGTCGCGTCTTCGCGCATGCAGTGCGCCCCTTTTCGGTACAGCCCTCGGCGAACGTGGCCTTCACGTCCAGCTCCACGCGTCTACAACCATCATCGGGAAGCTAATGTGTCTCCATGACACAACGCGGTGGGGATGCTGATGAGGACGAGGTTCCCGAGTGGGAGGACCGGGTCAAGGCCAACGTGGCCGGCGAAGTCCGGCGCAGAAGGAAGGAGATGGGATGGAGCGCACAGGACCTAGCCGACCGGTGCGAGGAACTCGGGCATCCCATCCCGCGCAACGTGATCGCCAACATGGAATCCGGCCGCCGGGCCACCCTGCCCCTCGTGGACGTCATCGTCCTGGCCGCCGCCCTGGAGACATACCCGGTCTGCCTGATCTTCCCGGTCGGCTACGTCGACCGAACCCAGGAACTCCTTCCAGGACCTCGTCCCCACCTGGGACGCCCTGCGCCGCTTCACCGGCGACGAGGACGTGGCCTTGCACGACGCGGGCCTGGTCCCCGACTTCGAAGTGCACAACAACCTCGTACGCACCGCCTTGGCCGCCCTCGAAGAAGCAGAACAGGCACGGTTCGCAGCCAAGACCGTAAGCAACCGCGCTCAGCAGGAAGAGGCCGAGCGGAGGCGAACCAAGTACTCCGACGAGGCCATCTCCGCCAAGTACAAACTCCGCTACCTCCGCCGCGACCTCCGCGACGAAGGCGCCACCCCGCCCTATCTCCCACCTGCGTTGGCCGACGTCGACCTGCCTGAAACCGACCCCAACACCACCCCGGAGGAACGCGTTTGAAGGGCTCCACCCACCGCCGCTGCTACTGCCGTGACCCGAAGTCCGGTAAGCCGCTCGGCAAGAACTGCCCCAAGCTCTCCAGCCGCAAGCACGGCTCCTACTCCATACGCCAGGAACTCCCGCCGCACGAAGACGGCACCCGCCGCTCCTTCAGCCGCGCCGGCTACGAGTCCCTCAAGGACGCGCAGGCGGACCTCGACCACGTCCGCTCCCTGCTCGCCCTGGCGGAGAAGGACGACCCCGACAGCCTCCAGCGTCTTGTAGACATGCTGGAGGAGGTCGCGGTCGAGAAGGCGCCGCTCCCCGCCATCGAAGAGACCCGGCGCCGACTGAGGGCGGGCCTGGCGCTCCGTGGCAGCCTCACCGTCGGCGAGTGGCTCGACCAGTGGTTCGCCGCGAAGAAGCGCCGCAAGACCACGCTCAACGGCTACGCCTCCCACATCCGCGTCCACTTGAAGCCGCGCATCGGGCACGTACGCCTCGACCGGCTCAACGTCGGTCACTTGGTGGAGATGTTCGACGCGATAGCCGACGAGAACGAGGTGATCACGGCCGAGAACGAAGCCCGCCGCGAGCAGATCGCCCGCTGCAAGCCGAGCAAGCCCGGTCGCCCGGTGGGAGCCGAGCGGAAGCTGCTCGCGGCCGAGCGGGCCAAGCTGGACGAGATGAAGCCGTTCCGGAAGATCACCGGTCCGGCCAGTCGTCAGGGGATCCGTCGCACCCTGCGCGCGGTCCTCAACTCCGCGATCGCCCAGCAGCTCATCACCTTCAACCCGGCGTCCCACGTCGAGTTGGAGTCCGGCAGGCGCCCAAGGCCCCTCCTGTGGACCGATGAGCGTGTCCGGCGGTGGCGGGTGACGGGTCAGGTCCCCGGCCCGGTCATGGTCTGGACGCCACCGCAGTTCGGTGCCTTCCTCGACGCGGCCGAGGGCGACCGGCTGTACGCGATCCTCCACCTCATGGGCACCCGTGGCCTCCGGCGCGGTGAGGCGGTAGGACAGGACTGGCACGAGATCGACCTCGACGCCGGCCTCATCACGCCCGCCAAGGAGATCGTGGTGGACGGCTGGGACCCCTACGAGTCGGAGCCCAAGACGGACGGCAGCGCGAACACGATCGCGCTCGACAGCACGACCATCTCCGAACTGCGCGAGCACAAAGCCCGCCAGGAGAAGGAGCGTGCGCAGTGGGGCGAAGCCTGGCAGGACACCGGCAAGGTCTTCACGAAGGAAGACGGTTCGTGGCCACCCCGGGACGGTCTCCGAGACCTTCCGCCGCATCCTGGCCACGACCGACCTGCCGCCCATCACCCTGCGGGACCTACGCCACGTCACCGCGACGCTCACGCACGGAGGCGGCGGCGACATCCACACGGTGAAGGAGACGCTGCGGCACTCCACCATCACGCTGACCTCGGACACGTACACGAGCCTGCTGCCTGAGCTGGACCGTGAGATCGCCGAGAAGGCAGCAAAGTTGATCCCCAGGTCGCGTCCGGCCGCTAATGATTCGGCCGCTCAAGTCGCGCGCAATGCGTAGGCCACAGTCACATCCGCGAAGGCAGGCCGAGGCTGCGGGCACCGACACGAGGAGGCTCATCCTGTACGCGGGTCGAAACAGCACCCGCGTACAGGCCGAAGTCCATCGGGCCCTTATGGAGGCGAGGGAATTTAGTCCCGCTCCCGCAGTCTGCCCCTCATAGCGGCGCGCTTCCGCCGATGCTCCCACCAAGCCACCCACCACAGATAGCGATATCGGGATTCCTTTGGCATGAGTAGCCGTACCAAAGCCAGCGGCAGGAAGAAGAGAAAAACGATAAGTAGGAATGCCCACCACGGCATCCCTTCGATCGCACTCTGAGGGATCTCAATCATGATTCAACGACTCTCCGTATGGGAAGGTTGATCGACTCGGCCATCCGGTCCGATCAGCGTCGAATCTTGAGTACCGATCCCTTCAGGGTTACCTCATATCCGTGCCGCCGGGTAGAGATTTTCGCATCGCGCACCCCGATCACGGGGTCAGTCAGTGCGAGCGCAACATCCTGCGCGTAGGGATATCCCGTCCATTGCGCTGCCCACTCGTCGCCCTCCCCCAAAGTCGCCGCTGGGGGTCGTCGTACCCCTCAACCTCCGTATGCCCCATACGCTCCAGTGGGTCCCAATACCAGTTACCCGTGGCCCAGCGCCGGCCCGGGTCAGTCATAGACATCCTCACAGCAACGCCGGCTAGCAGGGTCTGAGCATCAGCGGTCATGACTGGTAGTGCCTCGCAGAGACGCTTCTCCTCCGGCAGCAAGGCGGTATCGAGCGACAGCATTCGACGATCGGTGTCGCTCAATCGTCCAACCACTTTACCGTTTGGATCGTCAGTGACTACCAGTTCCCCACCTGTCGGAACATGCTCCAACACGTAGCCAGAACCGAACACTCCACCCCTAAGACGCATACCCGGAACCCGTAGGTAATCTTCACTGTCCGGGACAAGATACTGCGCAACGTTCATCGGGGCGTCTGCGATAAAGACCAAACGGTTCCAACGCGGCGAAACCTTGATCGTATACCACGTCAGGGTGTTGATCGTCCATTGCTTCGGCGATGCACCCTCGTCGCCTCGATTGAACAGGCCAAGGGCTAGCATTGCATTCAACTGACGCTGTTGCGGTGCGAAAGAATCCAAGCCGTGCGAACGATCGTTGGGGATTCCCGCAAGTGCCGTTTTATACAACTCACCCGAGTACTTCATGCGGGAACGCGCGGCCTGCTTTTTCGCTGAATTTGACATGCAAAAACCTCACTCGCCCCCGGTAGCGTTTGAGTCGCACGCCAAAACAGATGCTTCCTGCACCGCTTCCACAGAGTGAGTGCACTAACACCCGTGAGACGGCGATTGCAGTACCGGGCCCGCACGCCGGAGCTCCTGGGCCTCTGCGCCCAGTCGACAAAAGTCGATGGCGGGCAGGTTACCCCAGCCGACGCCCTCCCGCGCAACTCCCTTCCAGCTAAAGCGAGATGAGACCGACCGTGGCGGTCAGTCACGCGCCCTGCGCGGCATCTGCTCAAGCCATCGGCCGAGAGGGGCGAACTGATCACGACCGCACAGCGAGCTAGAACCGCGTCTCGGCGTACCGCCCGATCGCTAGCAGATCTTCACGTTCTGGGCCATTTCCACTCCCCTGGCGGGCACGGGCGTCATGCTCGGTCCATGGGACGAAACAGCAAGCGGCGCCGGAGCGCACGAGCGGCTAAGGCAGGGCGCGATGTCAGGCCAGACCTCTCTGAGATCTCCCGCGTCCGGACCGCGAAGCGACTGCGCGCAGATATAGAAACGTGGATGGAGAACCCCCAAGGGGCCGGGGCCTCGTTCCTTGAGGGTGAGCACCCTTCAGATCCCACTGCAGTCTGGGCGATCCTGATGGGCTGGCTTGTCGCAGCACGGGAGCAGATCACCGAGGACCAGGCTCGCGACGCCGTCACGTGGGTCTCCGACAGCCTGGGAATCAAGCACGATGACCTCGTCCAAGCAGCAGGGTTCATAGGCCATCCGGACGCGCCGAATCTGACTCTCAACGAAGGGATCGAGCACTACGGGGGCAACCTGATCACGTTCACCCTGTACATGGTGATGCTCTGCGGCGGTCTGGTCGCGACGGTTGGCGACGGCGATCCGGATTGGCTCAAGCAGTTCGATCTGACGGCATGACCAAGTCGGAGGCTCTCCCAGCGGAGCGTCCCGGCACATCCGCTCACGCATCGCTCACGCAGGCCCCCGAAAACGCCACAGCGCCCGAGCCGACCGAAGCCGACCCGGACGCTGCGTAGCAGGTCAGAAGGGGTTTCCCTCCCCCGCGTCCGTAGACCCTGTGGGACTCGAACCCACAACCAATGGATTAAAAGTCCACTGCTCTGCCAATTGAGCTAAGGGTCCTCGCGATGTTGCCTCCCCGAGCATAGCGGGAGGTGGCCGTGTCTCCGATCGGGTATCGGGGACACGGCCGCGCCGGACGGCAAAACAGGGGGCGGGCAGGGGGCGAGCAGGGACGGGACGGGGACCGACTGGTCCGGAGTGTTACGGATCGACCGGTTCGGGTGCCCCCGCCCGTGCCGCTTCCCGCGCCTTCGTGCGGGCGTGTTCCGGGTTCAGGAACCAGTGCCGGGCCGAGGCCTTCCACCAGGCCGCCGCGAAGCCGAGGACGACTAGGACCGCGACCGGCGCGTAGTTGAAGGACTCCCAGGTGACCGGGGACACCTGCGGCAGCATGAACAGCACGGTGATCACGATCACCCACACCACCGACACCGTCCCGATCAGCTTCGACCACCGGCCCAGATGCCACGGCCCCCGCTGGAACGCCTCCCCTTCCCCAGCCGCAGCAGCGTCGGGATGACGGGATGACGGCGATCGACGTCACCGCCGCGTAGGCCGATCACGGCGATCGACGTCACCGCCGCGTACGCCGTCACATTGATCAGGTACGGCAGCCCCAGCACCAGCGCGCCCGCCGCCGCCAGCCACACCGCCGCCACCGGTGTCCTCGTGCGCGGGCTCACCGTGTGCCAGACGTTCGAGAACGGGAGCGCGCCGTCGCGTGAAAAGGCGTAGATCATGCGGCTGTTGGCCGTCACCGACGCCATCCCGCAGAACAGCTGCGCGCCGATCACCACCAGGAGCAGCAGCTTCCCGGCGGTCGCTCCCAGCGCGTCGAGGAGGATCTGCGCCGGCGGTGCGCCCGTCGGCGAGCCCAGCTCCTTGTCGTACGACTGGATCGCGTACGTGAAGCCCAGCAGGAGGACGAAGCCCGCGATCCACGACGTCCAGATGGAGCGGACGATGCCCTTGGGGCCCGCCGTCGACGCGTCGTGGGTCTCCTCCGTCATGTGGGCCGAGGCGTCGTAGCCGGTGAAGGTGTACTGCGCCATCAGGAGGCCCAGCAGGACGACGTACACGCCGCTGCCCCAGCCGGTGTTGTTCACGAACTTCGTGAAGACGAACGTCGTCGACTGGTGGTGGTCGGGGACGAAGGTGAGCGCGCCCACGATCACGGCCACGCCGACCACGTGCCACCACACGCTCACGTTGTTGAGGAGGGCGACGATCTTCACGCCGAAGGTGTTCAGCAGGCCGTGGAGGATCAGGATCGCCGCGAAGAGGAGGACCGTACGGCCCGGTGTCACCTCGAAGTCGAACTGCAGGTTCAGGTACGCGCCCAGGAACGACGCCGCCCCGAAGTCGATGCCCGCGGTCACGGCGACCTGGCCGAGGACGTTGAACCACCCCGTGAACCACGCCCAGGCCGCCGCCGTGCGCGGGGGCGCCAGACGGTGGGCCCAGAAGTACAGGCCCGCCGACGTCGGGTAGGCCGAGCAGATCTCGGCCATCGACAGGCCAACGAACAGCGTCATCAGGCCTACGGCCACCCAGCCCCAGGTGATCACGGCCGGGCCGCCCGTGTTCATGCCGAACAGATACAGCGTGAGGCAGCCCGACAGGACCGAGATGATCGTGAAGGAGACCGCGTAGTTGGAGAACGCCGACATGCGGCGGGCGAGAACCTGCGTATAGCCGAGCTGGGCAAGCCGTTCCTCGTCGGAGAGACCGGGAGCGTCTCCCTTTGACAGCCCACTCGCTATGGCGTCATCTGTCATGCCCCCAGCGATTCCCTCGCCGGGGGCGTGACATGCGCCACTTAAGGAATCGATAAGGACTCGATGTGGCCAGAAAGTGCCCATGTTCACAGGAGCCCGCGCACAAGGACCCGCGACAAGGACCCGCGCACAGAGAGTGGCCCCCACCCGAACCCGGGCGGGGGCCACTGCACTACGTCAGATCACTCGACGTCAGCCGTTGCGCTTCCAGCGCGGCTTGTCGTCGCGGCGGCCGAAGGAACCGGTGCCGGTGCCCGTGCCGGTCGTGCCGCGGTGGGCCGGGCGGTCGTGGCCGCCGGCGCGGAAGCCGGGGCGGTCGCCCTGGCGGTCGCGGTTGAACGGGCGGTCGCTGCCCCGGTGACCGGTCGCGGGACGGTCGTCGCGACGGTAACCGCCGGACGCGGGACGGTCGTTGCCACCCCGGTCGTCGCGACGGAAGCCGCCGGAGGGGCGGTCGTCACGACGGTCGAAAGAACGGCCGCCACGGTCGCCGTCACGGCGGTCGTTGCCACCGCGGTCGTCGCGACGGAAGCCACCGGAGGGGCGGTCGTCACGACGGTCGAAAGAACGGCCACCGCGGTCGCCGCCACGGTCGTCACGACGGTCGTTGTTGAAGCCGCCGGAGGGACGGTCGTCGCGGCGGAAGCCACCACGGTCGTTGCCACCGCGGTCGTCGCGACGGAAGCCGCCCGAGGGACGGTCGTCACGGCGGAAGCCACCACGGTCGTTGCCGCCGCGGTCGTCACGGCGGAAACCGCCCGAGGGACGGTCGTCGCGGCGCTCGAAGGAACGGCCACCACGGTCGCCGCCGCGGTCGTCACGACGGTCACGGCGCTCGTAGTTGCCGCGGTCGTCACGCTGCTGGCGCGGACGGTCGTAGGAGGAGGACTCCTCGCGGACCGGCGCCGGCTCCGAGGCGACGGCCTCGGCGGCGGCCTCGACCACGGCGGCGGCCTCGGCGACCGCGGCCTCCGGGTCGTCGCCCCGCTCGCGCGCGGCACGGGCGATCAGACGGTCGGACTCCTCGCGCAGCTCGGCGGCGCGGCGCGTGGCCCGCTCCAGCTCCTTGGTGAGCTGGGCGACCTCGCGCTCGGCCTGCTGCGCGGCGTCGCCCGCCGACTGGGCCTGGACCTCGGTCATCGAACGGGCGCCGGTGATCTCGGCGACCTCGGGCTCGAAGGCCGTACCGGTGTTGATGATGTGCCGCCCGGCGTCGACGCCCGCGTCCTCCATCAGCCGGAAGATCTGGCGCCGCTGGTGCGGCAGGGAGAGGGAGACGACGGTGCCCGTACGACCGGCACGCGCGGTGCGGCCCGCACGGTGCAGGTAGTCCTTGTGGTCGCCGGCCGGGTCCACGTTCAGGACCAGGTCGATGCCGTCGACGTGGATACCGCGGGCGGCCACGTCGGTCGCGACGAGCGCGTTGACGTAGCCCTCCTTGAAGTCCGCGAGCGTCCGGGTGCGGGCGCCCTGCGTCATGCCGCCGTGCAGCGCGTCGGCCTTCACACCGGACTCGCGCAGCTGCTCGGCGATGCGGTCGGCGCCCAGCTGGGTGCGGACGAAGATGATCGTGCGGCCCTTGCGGGAGGCGATCGCGGCGGTGACCGGCGCCTTGTCCTTGGGCTTCACGATGAGGATGTGGTGGGACATCGTCGTGACGTTGCCCTGCGCGCTGTCGACCTCGTGGGTGACCTCGTCGGTGAGGTAGCGCTTGACGAGGGTGGAGATCTCGTTCTCCATCGTCGCCGAGAACAGCATGCGCTGGCCGCCGGCCGGGATCTGGTCGAGCAGCTCGGTGACCTCGGGCAGGAAGCCCAGGTCGGACATCTGGTCGGCCTCGTCGAGGACGGCGATGCGCACGTCCTCGAGGGAGCAGGCGCCGCGGTTGATGATGTCGCGCAGGCGGCCCGGAGTGGCGACGAGGACGTCGACGCCGCGCTCGAGGGCGTAGATCTGGTTGCCCATGGACGTGCCGCCGCAGACGACCTTCATCTTCAGGCCGAGGACGTCGCCGTAGGGCTGGAGGGCGTCGGCGACCTGCATCGCCAGCTCGCGGGTCGGGGTGAGGATGATGCCGCGCGGGCGCTTCTTCTCGGTGCGGCCGCCGGACAGCGTCGCGAGCAGCGGCAGGCCGAACGAGAGGGTCTTGCCGGAGCCGGTGCGGCCACGGCCGAGGATGTCCTTGCCGGCCAGGGCGTCCGGGATGGTCGCGGCCTGGATCGGGAAGGGGGCGGTCACACCGTTCTGCGCGAGCTTGCGCACGATGCCGTCGGGGAGGCCGAGGGACGCGAAGGTGACCTCGGGAGCCGCCTCGGTGGTGGCCTCTGCGGCCGTCTCGACGTCTTCGGTGCCCTCGTTCTCGGGCATGACGATGTGATCAGTACTGGAAATGGACATGCGAATGCGAAACCTTCCGGAGTCTCCGTCGGCACGCGCCCGTCAACTCCGTGATTCGCTATCGACCGCCTCAATGCGGTCCGCCACGGCAAGGGGAGAGTACGCGCCACACGGCGCGCTCTGCAGTGGCGCCGGGCAATGGGATCAAACGATCTACCACCATACGCACCCACCACCCCCGAGGCAAACCGGCCTCGCTTGACGTGCGTCACAACCGTTCCTACGCCGGTGATCCGGCCGCCGGCGCCGGTTCACGGTCGACCAGCTGCGGTACGGGGTCCTCGTGCGCGGAGGACGAGGGTTCCGCCACCGTCGGCTGGGCGGACGGCGACTGCGGGCTCGGCGAGGGGTCCGGGGGCGGCGGGGTTCGCGTCGGGGTCGGCTGCGGCGCGGCCGTCGTCGGCCCGCCCGGCTTCTGACTCGTGCCGGGTCTGGGCGCCTTGGACGCGGTCGGGCTCGCCGCACCACCGGGCGCGGACGGCGAGGCCGAACCCGAGGCGGACTCCCGGGCCTGGGCTTCCCGTGCCCGTGTTTTCCGTCACCCCGGACCCGCCGAACCCGATCCCGCCCCCGGCCCCCGAACCGCCGTCGGGCGCCTCGCCGGCGTGCTGCCCGGCGGAGTGCGAGGGCTTGGCACCGCCGCCCGCGTCGTCGCCCACGCTCATGCAGCCGGCGGCAGCGGCGACGGCGGCGACCGCGGCGGCCAGACGGACGGGTACGTACATGGGGCGCACGGGGCCACCTCCGAGGCGGAAAAAGGAGTCCCCTCTCAACTCCCACCGCCCACCGGAAGACACGCGTCCGACCGCCGCCGCCCGTTCCTGGCCGGAGAACACCCCTTCCCGCCCCGACACCGGCCGGAAGCAGCCGCTACGACGACCACCCCTGTCCCCAACTGCCCACCTCCGCGCCCCATTTCACCCCGCCCGAGCGCACACAGGACAGGCCCGTTCCTCCGCCGCCGCCCCGAACCGGCGTTCGTCCCCGACAATGGGCGTGTGCTGGAAATGACACGCGAGGCGTTCGAAGAGCTGGTGAGCGAAGCCCTTGACCGGATCCCGCCGGAGCTGACGCGGGTCATGGACAACGTGGCGGTGTTCGTCGAGGACGAGCCCGACCCGTCCGACCCCGAGCTGCTCGGCCTCTACGAGGGCACACCGCTCACGGAACGCGGCGAGTGGTACGCCGGCGTCCTCCCCGACCGCATCTCGATCTACATGGGCCCGACCCTGCGCCACTGCGCGACCACCGAGGAGGTCGTCCACGAGGTCGCCGTCACCGTCGTCCACGAGGTCGCCCACCACTTCGGCATCGAGGACGAGCGCCTGCACGAACTGGGCTGGGGCTAGACGCTCCGCTGAGGGGGCGGTTCTCCGACTGCGCGCCGGTGGGGGCTGGTCGCGCAGTTCCCCGCGCCCCTTCGGGGCACGGGCCCCGGGCGCCCGTCACATCCCGTTCACCCGCGCCGGTCAGTCACCGCCGCTTTCCCCGGACAGGGGCCTGCCCCGCCTGCATACCCTCGCCCACCCCTGGGCATACGGGACCAATGGCCAGCGTCCCCTCGCAGCCCTGAACCGCCTCCGCCGAACCCGGCACGCCCTGATCCGCCGGTACCGCAGCAGCCGTCCCCGCCCCACCGTCGAACTCGTTTCGCAGCCGCACCCCTGGGCCCGCGCCCTCGGCCTCGTCATGGTCGTGATCGTGGGGGCCTGGCTCGGCCTGCTGATCGTCGGCGACGTCAGGGCCCAGGTCGGCCCCATGGACACGACCATGACCCTGCGCCCGTCCCTCACCGGCGGCACGAAGATCAACGTGTCCCCGCTCGGCGCCCTGTCCCTGGACAGTCACCACGCCCCGGTCCGCCTGGACGTCAACGTCGACCAGCTCGACCCGGAACGCTCCCAGTCCCTCGTCGACCACCCCGAGCGCATCTCCGGCCTCCAGGACGAGGTCGCCCGCGACGTGGAACACGGCACCCTCGACCTGGCCGTACGGTCCTGCACGGCCGTGGTCCTGGGCGCCACGACGCTCGGCCTCGCGATCTACCGCCGCCCCCGCCGAGCCCTGGCAGCGGGCGGCCTGGCCCTGACCCTCCTCGCCGCGTCCGGCGCGACGGCGTACGCGACCTGGAACCCGAAGTCGATCCTCGAACCGAAGTTCTCCGGCCTGCTCTCCAGCGCCCCGTCCCTGGTCGGCAACGCCCGCAACATCGTCACCGAATTCGACGTCTACCAGCAGGAGTTGGCCCGCCTGGTGACCAACGTGACCAAGCTCTACGACGTCACGTCGACGCTCCCCGCGTACCAGCCGGACCCGACCACGATCCGCATCCTGCACGTCTCGGACATCCATCTGAACCCCGCGAGCTGGAAGATCATCGCGTCGCTTGTGGAGCAGTACAAGGTGGACGTGATCGTCGACACCGGCGACACCATGGACCACGGCACGACCGCCGAGAACGGCTTCCTCGACCCGATCGGCGACCTGGGCGTCCCCTACGTCTGGGTCAGGGGAAACCACGACTCCCTCGCCACCCAGCGCTACCTCGAACACATCAAGAACGTGCACGTCCTGGACGAGGGCCGCGCGCAGACGGTCGCGGGCGTGCGCTTCGCGGGCATCGGCGACCCCAGTTCACCCCCGACCGCTCGACCACGCCGGGCGCCGGCAACTCGGAGGAACTCGCCGGCGACCAGCTCGCCTCCGCCCTCCGCGACCAGCGGGCCGCCGGCACCCCGGTCGACATCGCCCTCGTCCACGAACCGTCGGCCGCCCGCCAGACCGACGGCGAGGTCCCCCTCGTCCTGGCCGGCCACCTCCACCACGAGGGCACCGAGGTCATGAGGCACGGCACCCGTCTGCGCATCGAGGGCTCGACGGGCGGCAGCGGCCTGCGCGCGGTCGAGGGCAAGTACCCCGACCCCATCGAGGCGTCGATCCTCTACGTCGACCGCGACACCCACCGCCTCCAGGCCTGGGACGAGATCAGACTCGGCGGCCTCGGCCTGACGACGGCGGAGGTGAGCCGCCACCTCCCGAAGGAGAACCTCCCGGGCGCACCCCAGTCACCGAGTCCGTCCCCGAGCCCGTCCCCGAGCGGGACCTCGACCCGGTCTCCGAGTCCGCCCCGGACGCCCTCCCCGAGCCCCCTCCCCATCGGCCCCGTAAACCGTTTTGGCGATACCTCCCGCCATCCCATATGCTTCTCACGTCCCCGACGCGCTGAGAAGCGCCCAGGCGGGCCGATAGCCCTCATCGTCTAGCGGCCTAGGACGCCGCCCTTTCAAGGCGGTAGCACGGGTTCGAATCCCGTTGGGGGCACGCAACACCGTGTGCGACACTGGCTCTCGCCAGTTCGCGCGCAACAGCTTGGTCCTGTGGAGCAGCTTGGAGTGCTCGCCACCCTGTCAAGGTGGAGGCCGCGGGTTCAAATCCCGTCAGGACCGCTGAGGTTCCGCAAGGAATCTCGTGGCTGGGTAGCTCAGTTGGTACGAGCGATCGCCTGAAAAGCGATAGGTCGCCGGTTCGACCCCGGCCCCAGCCACCGGATCGAAAGCCCTGTCCCACCGGGACGGGGCTTTCGTCGTGACCGGACGACACAGGGTGGGGCGCGATGGGTCAGGACACCGACCTCGAGAAGATACGGGCGCGGTACGGACTGCTCGCGGTGGTGGGCAGCAACCTCGCGATCACCGCGGTGGCGATCTTCGGCGTATGGCAGCTGAACGGCGACCGCGCGGTGATCGTAGGCGTCCTGACCTCGGCGTTCACGGCGATGGCGGGCCTGACGACGGCGTATCTGGGCATCAAGGCGGTGTCGAACACGGCGCAGTCGATGTCCAAGGAGGCCGGCAGGCAGCAGGACGCCGAACGCCAGCAGCAGCAGGACGCCGGCACCGGATCAAGCGTGGGCCAGCCATAATCAGCCCGCGCGACGGCGGCGCCCACCCGGACAATTGACCCGGGACAATTCATTCGCCAGGAATTTCGCCGAGGTGAGATCCTTGACGGCGTATGTCTACGCACCCCGCCTCCGCACCCGGCGCCCCGTCACCCGGCGCCCCCGCCCCAGGTGACCTCGCCCCCGCCTGACCGAGCTGACCCTGCGCGACGCGCACCGCCTCGGCCGCAGGCTCGAAGGCGCGCGCAGGATCCGGAAACCGGAGGCCCGCGCCGCGGTCCTCGCCGAGATCGAGACCGAGGTCGCCCGCGGCGAGGAGCGGATGGCCGCGCGACGCAGCCGTATCCCCGCCGTCTCCTATCCCGAGCAACTCCCGGTCAGCCAGAAGAAGGCCGACATCGCGGCCGCGATCCGCGACCACCAGGTCGTGATCGTCGCGGGCGAGACCGGCTCGGGCAAGACCACCCAGATCCCGAAGATCTGCCTCGAACTCGGCCGCGGCGTCCGCGGCATGATCGGCCACACCCAGCCCCGCCGCATCGCCGCCCGCACGGTGGCCGAGCGCGTGGCGGAGGAGATGGACACCCCGCTCGGCGAGGCCGTCGGCTGGAAGGTCCGCTTCACGGACCAGGTGAACCCGGAGTCGACGTTCATCAAGCTGATGACGGACGGCATCCTGCTCGCCGAGATCCAGACCGACCGCGAACTGCGCGCCTACGACACGATCATCATCGACGAGGCCCACGAGCGGTCCCTCAACATCGACTTCCTGCTCGGCTACCTCGCCCAACTGCTGCCCAAGCGCCCGGACTTGAAGGTCGTCATCACCTCGGCGACGATCGACCCGGAGCGTTTCTCGCGGCACTTCGGCGATGCCCCGATCATCGAGGTGAGCGGCCGGACGTATCCGGTGGAGGTGCGGTACCGCCCGCTGCTCGAAGACGACTCCGAGGACTCCGACCGCGACCAGATCACCGCGATCTGCGACGCCGTGGAGGAGCTTCAGGGCGAGGGCAAGGGGCGACATCCTCGTCTTCCTCTCCGGCGAGCGCGAGATCCGCGACACGGCGGACGCGCTGACGAAGAGGAACTACCGCTTCACCGAGGTCCTGCCCCTCTACGCCCGTCTCTCGCACGCCGAGCAGCACCGGGTGTTCCAGCAGCACACCGGGCGAAGGATCGTTCTGGCGACGAACGTCGCCGAGACCTCGCTCACCGTGCCGGGCATCAAGTACGTCATCGACCCCGGCTTCGCCCGCATCAGCCGCTACAGCCACCGAACCAAGGTGCAGCGCCTGCCCATCGAGGCCGTCAGCCAGGCAAGTGCCAATCAGCGCAAGGGCCGTTGCGGCCGTACGTCGGACGGCATCTGCATCCGGCTGTACTCGGAGGAGGACTTCGAGGCCCGCCCCGAGTTCACCGACGCCGAGATCCTGCGGACGAACCTCGCCTCCGTGATCCTGCAGATGACGGCGGCCGGTCTCGGCGAGATCGAGAAGTTCCCGTTCATCGACCCGCCGGACCACCGCAACATCCGCGACGGCGTCCAACTCCTCCAGGAACTGGGCGCGTTGGACCCGGACGAGAAGGACCCGCGCAAGCGCCTCACCCAGACGGGCCGCAAGCTCGCCCAGCTCCCGGTCGACCCCCGCCTGGCCCGCATGGTCCTGGAGGCCGACAAGAACGGCTGTGTCCGCGAGGTCATGGTGATCGCCGCCGCGCTCTCCATCCAGGACCCGCGCGAGCGCCCGGTGGACAAGCAGACCCAGGCGGACCAGCAACACGCCCGCTTCCGGGACGAGTCGAGCGACTTCCTCGCGTTCCTGAACATGTGGCGGTACATCCGCGAGCAGCAGAAGGAGCGCGGTTCCTCCGCGTTCCGCCGCATGTGCAAGCAGGAGTACCTGAACTTCCTCCGCATCCGCGAGTGGCAGGACATCTACAGCCAACTCCGCACGGTGGCCAAGCAGATGGGCATCCAGTTCAACGAGGAGGACGCGTCCGAGCACAGCGTCCACGTCTCCCTCCTCGCCGGACTGCTCTCGCACATCGGCATGAAGGACGTGAAGAACGCCGGGGAGGGTGGGAAGAACACAGCGAAGAACGAGTATCTGGGCGCCCGCAGCGCCAAGTTCGCGATCTTCCCGGCTCGGCCCTCTTCAAGAAGCCCCCGCGTTTCGTCATGTCGGCGGAACTGGTGGAGACGTCCCGCCTCTGGGCCCGCGTCAACGCCAAGATCGAGCCCGAGTGGGTCGAGCCCCTCGCCGGCCACCTCCTCAAGCGGACGTACAGCGAACCGCACTGGGAGAAGGACCAGGCAGCAGTGATGGCCTTCGAGAAGGTCACGCTCTACGGCGTCCCGATCATCGCCCAACGCAAGGTGAACTACGGCCGCATCGACCCGGAGGCGTCCCGCGAGCTGTTCATCCGCAACGCCCTGGTCGAGGGCGACTGGCGCACCCACCACAAGTTCTTCGCCGACAACCGCCGACTCCTCACCGAGGTCGAGGAGTTGGAGCACCGCGCCCGACGCCGGGACATCCTGGTCGACGACGAGACGCTCTACGACTTCTACGACCAGCGGGTGCCCGAACACGTCGTGTCCGGCGCCCACTTCGACTCCTGGTGGAAGCACCAGCGGACCATCGAGGGCAGGGAGCCCGAACTCCTCGACTTCGAGCGCTCGATGCTCATCAACGAGCGCGCGGGAGACATCAGCAAGGCCGACTATCCCGACTCCTGGCACCAGGGACGGCTCAAGTTCCGGGTGACGTACCAGTTCGAGCCGGGCGCGGACGCGGACGGTGTCACGGTCCACATCCCGCTCCAGGTCCTCAACCAGGTCACGGACGAGGGCTTCGACTGGCAGATCCCGGGGTTGCGGGAGGAGGTAGTGACGGAACTCATCCGCTCCCCCCAAGCCGATCCGCCGCAACTACGTCCCGGCGCCGAACTTCGCCCAGCGCTTCCTGGCGACGGCGAATCCGCTCCAGGAACCCCTGACGACCACCATGGCGCGGGAGTTGAAGCGCATGGTCGGAGTCCCCTTCACCGCCGACGACTTCGACTGGTCGAAGGTCCCCGACCATCTCCTGATCACCTTCCGGATCGTGGACGAGCGGCGCCGGAAGATCGCCGAGGACAAGGACCTGGAGGCGCTGAAGGTCCGCCTGAAGCCGAAGGCGCGGGAGGCCATCTCCCAGGCGGCCGCGGCGACGGCCGAGCGCGAGGGCGGCGAGTCCCTGGAGCGCAAGGGCCTCACCGACTGGACGATCGGCACGCTCACCCGCGTCTTCGAGACCCGCAGGGCCGGACAGCCGGTGAAGGCGTACCCGGCGCTGGTCGACGACGGCGACGCCGTCTCCGTACGGCTCTTCGACACGGAGGAGGAGCAGGCGGAGGCGATGTGGAAGGGCACGCGCCGGCTCATCGTGCGCAACATCCCGGTGAACCCGGCGAAGTTCGCGTCCGAAAAGCTCACCAACGCGCAGAAGCTCGCCCTGTCCGCGAATCCGCACGGTTCGATCCAGGCACTGTTCGACGACTGCGCGCTCGCGGCGGCGGACAAACTCATCGGCGACTTCGGCGGTCCGGCGTGGGACGAGGAGTCGTACCGGAAGCTCTACGAGAAGGTGCGCGCCGAGATCGTCGACACGACGGTCCGCGCGGTGGGCCAGGTCCAGCAGGTGCTGGCCGCCTGGCAGGCCTGTGAGCGCCGTCTGAAGGCCGCGCACAGTCCCGCGCTGCTGCCCAACCTCGCGGACGTACGCGCCCAGTTGGACGCCCTCGTGAAGCCGGGGTTCGTCACGGCGGTGGGGATACGCCGCCTGCCCGACCTGATGCGCTACCTGGTGGCCGCCGACCGCCGCCTCCAGCAGATGGCGACGGGGGTCCAGCGGGACACCACCCGCATGGAGAAGGTCCACGAGATGCAGGACGAGTACGCGTGGCTCCTGGAGCAACTCCCCAGGGCCGCCCGGTCCCCGCCTCCGTCCGGGACATCCGCTGGATGATCGAGGAGCTCCGGGTCAGCTATTTCGCCCACGCGCTCGGCACGGCGTACCCCGTCTCGGACAAGCGGATCGTGAAGGCGATCGACGCCGCCGCACCGTAACAACGCCTGCACACCGAGTGAGTTCGACCAGGCGGGCCCCCTCCTGTACAGTCTCATCTCGCAGCACAACGCACCATCAAGTGCCGCGAAACCAGGTCCTGTGGAGCAGCTTGGAGTGCTCGCCACCCTGTCAAGGTGGAGGCCGCGGGTTCAAATCCCGTCAGGACCGCACGCGATCGACAAGGCCCGTATCTCTTCGGAGACGCGGGCCTTACTCGTCCCCCCACCACCCACGACCACCGCGCCCGCCACCCCGCCAAGACGGAGGCCGCGCCCGCGGCGCAGCCGCCATCAGACACCGCAAATCCCGTCAGGACCGCACGCGCTCGGCTAGGGCCCGTATCTCCTCGGAGACGCGGGCCTTACTCGTGCGCCCGCGGCGGGCGTGCAGGGTGGCGGGTTCTCCCGTGGGCGTGCGGTGGCTCTTCAGCGCAGGCCGGTGCGACTCAGCCCGTCCGGCGTTTGAGGACGAGGCCCCTTCAGGGCCGATGGGGGTCTGGGGCGCAGCCCCAGGAGACGCCCGCCCCCACACGCGGACGGCATCTCTTGACGCCGCCCCACCCGCCAGGTACCCAGAAACCAGGCCCCGTTCCACCCAGGGCCACGGAGGTGGCACATGGCGGCTTCGGTCAGGCACGAGACGCGGGCCCTGCTCCGTGCACACCTGGCGGCCGCCACCTCGTACCGCCACGCGACCCGGCACTGCCCGATCTGCCACCGCCTCCTGCGGCTGGCGATGGCCTCCCCGCCACCCCGGGAGCCGGAGGACGAGCCGCGGGGCCAGTCCTCCTAGCGCACATAGGTCAGAGGCAACAAGCCATCCGGCATGTGACGGGTGTCACCGCATAAGTTTTTGAAACGTCGGAACTTACACCTCACCTACAACTAGTCAATTTAATATGTGCAATTGCACCCCCACGAGGGATGCTCCACAGGAGATCCGACACCCCTCCCCAGACTCCGACAAGGTCCCTCACAGAACCCTGCGCCGGCCCCGCACGCACCCACGACCAGGCACAAAAGATCGCGCTGGACCCGGCGGAGTCCAGCGCGATCTACGACGCACCCTGTTCAGTTACTTCAAAAGCGTTGGGCGTGGGCCCTGTTGGGGCAGAACCCGCGTCGCTTGGAGCTGTGCTGTCGGGCGTCAGGCGGGTTGGGGACCTGCCGATTCGCCCGTATTCAGTTGGTCAGGCTTCGCTGCGCTGCTGCGGGATGCCCGCGAGCAGTGCACGGACCTCCGCCTCGCGGTAACGGC
Source organism: Streptomyces sp. P3 (assembly GCA_016893485.2). Classification (GTDB taxonomy): domain Bacteria; phylum Actinomycetota; class Actinomycetes; order Streptomycetales; family Streptomycetaceae; genus Streptomyces. The sequence goes on along the minus strand of JAFEKX020000001.1, from coordinate 5,176,908 downwards.
GGTGTCCGCCGAGCGTGCGAATCGAAGTGAGCTTGCCGGCCTTCGCCCACCGCGTGACCGTCTTGGGGTCCACACGGAACATCGTGGCGACCTCAGCCGGGGTCAGCAGCGGCTCGGCATCAGGGGTGCGAGCGGTCATGAGCGGCCTCCTCGGGAGAACCGAACCTTCTCGGTTCTTTCCTCTAAATTCTGCACCTTGACCCGCGTTGCCCGAAATGGCGGACGCGAGTCGAGTCGGTTATAGGACGAACGGCTTGTCCTCGGCACTACAACTACACCATCTGTCCAACCGCGTAGGCCAAACCGACGGAATTGCCCTCCCAGGTGTCCATCAGCGACGGAAGCCGATGGACCATGCCATAGCGGACAGTCACACCACTGTGACGATCAGTCACAGGGGTGATCAGGAGTCATCCAGACCCCCAAAGCGCGCAATGCCGAGATTCCGCCCAAAGCATGACGGATGGAGTCCTCCCCGGACTCCTTGTCCTATTTTGGCATGAGGAGGGGCAAGCGGCGCAAGGCATCTGCACGTGCGGTCCGTCACGCTTGGGGGCAATCGCCCGGATCGGGACCTACGTCCCGTGTTGACGAACCGTAAGGATCCTATGCGCATCTGTTCGAAGATGTCAGCCACGTTCGAATGTGCGCCAGGGCCCGACCGTCGGGTCAGTTCGCCGAGCGCCGGTCCCTGACCGACCGCCAGCGCTCCACGAGCCGCCCGTACGCCTCGCCCGCCGCCGCCCCGTCCCCGGTCCGCAGCGCCTCGATGCCGGCGGCCACGTCCGCCGCCGAGTGGTCGTCCTCCAGCTCGCCGGCCGGCAGGACGTGCACCAGCCCGCCGTAGTCCAGCTCGACCAGGGACCGCGGGTGGAACTCCTCCAGCCAGCGCCCCACGTCCACCAGACCCTCGATCAGCGGGCCGTCGTCGATCGCGTCCTTCAGGGCCCGCAGCGCCCGCGCCACCCGCCGCCGCGCCTGCACCATCGGCGTCCGGTACCGCAGCATCGGCGGATCGTCCCTTGAGGCCTTGTCGTAGCGCCGCTCCTCGTCACCCACGAGCACGAACCAGTTCAGCGGCACCTGCCAGGTCGCCGTCCGGATCCACGGCCGGGCGTCCGGGTTCCGGGTCAGCCAGCGCTCGTAGTCCTGGGTGGCCTGGTGCCGTACGAGCGGCGGGAGTACGGCGTCCAGGACCGGCGGCGGCAGCTCCTCCGCGAGGTCGCCCAGGGCCTGCCAGCCGCGCAGCCGGGTGCGCCAGGGGCAGACGCAGACCACGCCGTCGACCTCCACCACGAAGGCGTCGGCGCTCTCGTGCACCGGCACCGGGACCGGCGGGGTGGGCAGCAAGTCGGCCAGCGCGCGGCGGAGTTCGTCCTGATACGACGGGCGGTCCGGGCGGCGGGCGTAGCGCGTCCAGTGACCGCGCTCCGGCTCGGGGAAAGCGGCCAGCGGCTCGTAGACCCGTAGATAGGTCGCGTACGGAACGATCACCGAGGACACCTTCTTGGGCACGCCTGCTCCCTCCCCGCCGTCCGCCAGGAAAACCTTCCGAACCCGCTCACAAACGCGCGGGAAAACTATGCAAATCGTCGCACGGACACCCCCTTCGGTAGGTGATCCTGAACACTGCACGGATGGCGGCCTGACGCAGGCTCTACGCTCATGCCAAGGCACCCGCCACCCCCACGGGAGCCCGTCTCCAACCGCCGCCACTTACCCAGGAGTCACCACCGTGACCGACGTAGACAACGGCGTCCTGCACACCCTGTTCCACTCGGACCAGGGCGGTCATGAGCAAGTCGTGCTCTGTCAGGACCGGGCCAGCGGCCTCAAGGCCGTCATCGCCCTCCACAACACCGCTCTGGGCCCCGCCCTCGGCGGTACGCGCTTCTACCCCTACGCCAGCGAGGAAGACGCCGTCGCGGACGCGCTGAACCTCGCGCGCGGGATGTCGTACAAGAACGCCATGGCCGGTCTCGACCACGGTGGCGGGAAGGCCGTGATCATCGGCGACCCGGAGCGCGACAAGACCGAGGAACTCCTGCTCGCCTACGGCCGGTTCGTGGCCTCGCTCGGCGGGCGGTACGTCACCGCGTGCGACGTCGGCACGTATGTCGCCGACATGGACGTCGTGGCGCGCGAGTGCCGCTGGACGACCGGGCGCTCCCGGAGAACGGCGGCGCGGGCGACTCCTCCGTCCTGACCGCCTTCGGTGTCTTCCAGGGCATGCGGGCCAGCGCCCAGCACCTCTGGGGCGATGCCTCGCTGCGTGGCCGCAAGGTCGGCATCGCGGGCGTCGGCAAGGTCGGGCACCACCTCGTGGAGCACCTGCGGGACGAGGGCGCCGAGGTCGTGATCACGGACGTGCGCGAGGAGTCCGTACGGCGGATCCTCGACAGGCACCCGACGGGCGTGAGCGCCGTCACCGACACGGAGGCGCTGATCCGGGTCGAGGGGCTCGACATCTACGCACCCTGCGCGCTCGGCGGCGCCCTGAACGACGACACCGTGCCGGTGCTGACCGCCAGGGTGGTGTGCGGCGCGGCCAACAACCAGCTGGAGCACCCGGGCGTCGAGAAGGACCTCGCCGACCGCGGGATCCTCTACGCGCCGGACTACGTGGTGAACGCCGGTGGCGTGATCCAGGTCGCCGACGAACTGCACGGGTTCGACTTCGACCGGTGCAAGGCGAAGGCCGCGAAGATCTTCGACACGACGCTGGCCATATTCGCACGTGCGAAGGAAGACGGTATTCCGCCGGCCGCCGCGGCCGACCGGATCGCCGAGCAGCGGATGCACGAGGCCGCCGCCGCACGCGGACGCTGAGGTTCCGGTAAGCCCCGGAAGGCGTCTTCGGTACCCGTCGGCGACGACTTGGAGAGAACTCTCACGTTCGTCGGCGGGTCGGCTGCCAAGAAGTGGTTAAAATCGCGGTTGACCAGCGAGTACAGGGCACCTCGCGGGTCCTGGAGCCCGGCACGTGCTGCGGGCGACGTACCGTATGGGCGCGGGCTCAGGTACCGTGGAAGCCCTACGGACCGGTCTCTCCACGGAGAGTCCGTTCCAGATCATGAACGCGTGTCAAGACTCTGGGGCCATCGAGCCCCGTATCCGAGGGGTCGAGCCATGGGGCGCGGCCGGGCAAAGGCCAAGCAGACGAAGGTCGCCCGCCAGCTGAAGTACAGCAGCGGCGGGACTGACCTCGCGTCTGGCCAATGAGCTGGGCGCTTCGACTTCGAGCCAGCCGCCGAATGGCGAGCCGTTCGAGGACGACGACGAGGAAGAAGACGACCCGTACGCTCAGTACGCGGATCTCTACAACGACGACGATGAGGACGAGGACGACGAGTCCGGTCCCCAGTCGCAACGTCGCGGTGCGTAACGCATATCGCTTGCAGCGCGCTCACCGGTTAGATCTTCCCGTCAGCTGACTGCACCTCGCCCGGTCCGGGGCATCTAGCACCGGACCGGGTTTTGTGCTGCCGTCACGGGACTCCGCCCGGGACCCGGACCCCGCTCCTCAGGCGCCGGAGCGGCAGACTCGGGCCCGATCTATGCGTAGTCGCCGACCATCTCCGCGCCCGTCGCGTAGTCGCCACGCTCGGTGATCTCGCCCGCGACCCAGGCCTCGACCCCGCGGTCGGCCAAGGTCTCAGGGCCGCGTCCGTCGACTCCTCGGGGACGATCGCGATCATGCCGACGCCCATGTTGAGGGTCTTCTCAGCTCCAGGCGTTCGACCTGGCCGGTCCTGCCGACGAGGTCGAAGATCGGGTCCGGGGTCCACGTGGAGCGGTCCACGATGGCGTGCAGGTCGTCCGGGACGACCCGGGCGAGGTTCGCGGCGAGTCCGCCGCCGGTGACGTGCGAGAAGGCGTGCACATCGGTCGTGCGGGTCAGCGCCAGGCAGTCCAGCGAGTAGATCCGGGTCGGGACGAGGAGTTCCTCGCCGAGCGTGCGGCCCAGCTCGTCGATCCGTGTCTCCAGGTCGAGGCCGGCCTGGTTCAGGAGCACATGCCGGACGAGCGAGTACCCGTTCGAGTGAAGTCCCGAGGACGCCATCGCGATGACCGCGTCACCCGTCCGGATGCGATCGGCGCCGAGCAGCCGGTCGGCCTCCACGACGCCCGTACCGGCGCCCGCGACGTCGAAGTCGTCCGGGCCGAGCAGTCCGGGGTGTTCGGCGGTCTCGCCGCCGACCAGGGCGCAGCCGGCCAGCACACAGCCCTCGGCGATGCCCTTGACGATGGCCGCGACACGCTCTGGGTGGACCTTGCCGACACAGATGTAGTCGGTCATGAAGAGCGGCTCGGCGCCGCACACCACGATGTCGTCCATGACCATCGCGACCAGGTCATGGCCGATCGTGTCGTAGACACCGAGCCGGCGGGCGATGTCGACCTTCGTGCCGACGCCGTCCGTGGCGGAGGCGAGCAGGGGGCGCTCGAACCGCTTGAGGGCGGAGGCGTCGAAGAGCCCGGCGAAGCCGCCGAGGCCGCCGAGGACCTCGGGGCGCTGGGTCTTCTTCACCCACTCCTTCATGAGTTCTACGGCGCGGTCGCCCGCGTCGATGTCGACGCCGGCGCTTGCGTAGCTGGCACCACTGGTCTCAGACATTGCCTGGGATCTTTCGGGTTGGTTCGGATTTTCCGGGGACGCCCCCAGAACTCCTGAGGCGTCTACGGGCGACGGATCGCGTCGGCCGCGGCCGTGGCGGCCGGACCGGCCGCCAGCTCGGTCTCCAGGAGCTGCTTGCCGAGCAGTTCGGGGTCCGGGAGGTCCATCGGGTACTCGCCGTCGAAGCAGGCGCGGCACAGGTTCGGCTTGGCGATGGTGGTCGCCTCGATCATGCCGTCGATGGAGATGTACGACAGCGAGTCGGCGCCGAGCGAGGTGCCGATCTCGTCGATGGTCATGCCGTTGGCGATGAGTTCCGCGCGGGTGGCGAAGTCGATGCCGAAGAAGCAGGGCCACTTCACGGGCGGGGACGAGATCCGGATGTGGACCTCGGCGGCCCCGGCCTCGCGGAGCATGCGCACCAGCGCCCGCTGGGTGTTGCCGCGCACGATCGAGTCGTCGACGACGACCAGGCGCTTGCCCTTGATGACTTCCTTCAGCGGATTCAGCTTCAGCCGGATGCCGAGCTGCCGGATGGTCTGCGAAGGCTGGATGAACGTACGGCCCACGTAGGCGTTCTTCACCAGACCCGCACCGAACGGGATACCCGAGGCCTCCGCGTAACCGATCGCGGCCGGGGTGCCGGACTCCGGAGTCGCTATCACCAGATCGGCGTCGACCGGAGCTTCCTTGGCGAGCTTCCGACCCATCTCCACGCGGGAGAGGTACACGTTCCGGCCGGCGATGTCGGTGTCCGGGCGGGCGAGATAGACGTACTCGAAGACGCAGCCCTTGGGCTTCGCTTCCGCGAATCGGGAGGTGCGCAGGCCGTTCTCGTCGATGGCGACGAACTCGCCCGGCTCTATCTCGCGGACGTACGCGGCGCCGCAGATGTCGAGGGCGGCGGACTCGGAGGCGACGACCCAGCCGCGCTCCAGGCGGCCGAGGACCAGCGGGCGGATGCCCTGCGGGTCGCGGGCGGCGTAGAGGGTGTGTTCGTCCATGAAGACGAGCGAGAAGGCGCCCTTGACCTGCGGGAGGATCGCGTGGGCGGCCTCTTCGATGGTCAGCGGCTTGCCGTCGGTGTCGACCTGGGCCGCGAGCAGCGCGGTGAGGAGGTCGGTGTCGTTGGTGGCCGCGACGCGGGGCGTACGGCCTTCCTGCTTGGGCAGGTCGGCGACCATCTCGGCGAGCTGGGCGGTGTTGACCAGGTTGCCGTTGTGGCCGAGCGCGATCGAGCCGTGCGCGGTGGCGCGGAACGTCGGCTGGGCGTTCTCCCACACGGAGGCACCGGTGGTCGAGTAGCGGGCGTGACCGACCGCGATATGACCCTGGAGCGAACCGAGCGAGGTCTCGTCGAAGACCTGCGAGACGAGGCCCATGTCCTTGAAGACGAGGATCTGCGAGCCGTTGCTGACCGCGATTCCCGCGGATTCCTGGCCTCGATGCTGGAGGGCGTAGAGCCCGAAGTAAGTGAGCTTGGCGACCTCTTCACCGGGAGCCCAGACTCCGAAGACGCCGCAAGCGTCCTGGGGTCCTTTCTCGCCGGGGAGCAGATCATGACTGAGTCGACCGTCACCACGTGGCACGGCACCGAGTGTAGGCGAGATCGACCACTGGTCCGAATTCGGGTTACTCGCCGGTAGTGGATCACTTGGCGGCGACGGCGCGCACGATCGTGCCGTTTTCGCTGGTCAGCGTGATGGTGTCGTGATCGACTCGGTAGTCGACCCGGCCGTCGAAGAGGCCGAGCAGGGCGCGTTCGGTGCCCATGAGTGAGGCGTCGCACATCATTCGGGTGGTGGAGGGGCGGCCGAGCGTGATCTGCGTGGCACGGACGGTGGCCGTCGCGTCGACGGCGTTGCACCCGAGCCGGCCGCCGACCTTGCCGCTTTTCGCGTCAAAGGCGAGGTACGGCTTGCCCCGCGCCTTCGTGGTCGTACCGCCCGCGGTGATGTCGTGCACCCGCCAGTCGACCCCGGTGACGGGCCGCCGCACGTCGACGGACCCGCTGCCGCTGCCGGCCTTCTGACTGCCGCACGCGACCACCAGCGGGACGAGGGTCAGGACGGCGAGGGTGAATCGCTGTTTGTCCATGGGGGTGGGACGGGAGGGACGGAGGACGGGTTCCCTCCGGGACCATCGAGGGCGCTCAGGGGCTCTCGGGGTCTCTCGGAGGCCTCTCGGAGTCACCTCATGATCGGCAGCAGCGCGCTCAGATCCGCCCGCTCCCCGCTCGCGTTCACCGTCGCCTCTTCTACGGCGTCCTTCCACCGGGTCCGCCCGGTGGCGAGCCGGAGCCAGGTCAGGGGTCGGTCTCGACGACGTTGGGCGGGGTGCCGCGGGTGTGCCGGGGCCCTTCGACGCACTGCACGACGGCGTACGGCGGGACGCGCACCTCGGTCGAACCGCCGGGCGCCTTCGTGGCGAGGGCGTCGGCGAGGAGGCGGGTGCAGGCGGCGAGGGCCTGGCGGTCGTAGGGGATGCCCAGGCCGGGGACGGCGGCGTTGAGGTCGTCGGTGTGGACGACGAGTTCGACGGTGCGGGTGACCAGGTAGTCGGCGAGGGGCAGCGCGCCGACGTTGGTCTCCAGCAGCCGGGTGCCGGGGTGGGTGTCGAGGAGTTCGCCGAGGCTGCGGTCGATGTCGGCGAGGTAGGCGTCGAGGTCGGGGTGGTCCGCGGCGAGGGTGCGGGTGAAGTCGGCGATGGCCTCGGAGCTGGCCGATGTGGCGAAGGGCCAGTCGAGGAGCACGACGTCCTGCGCGGGCGGGGCGGGGCGGTCCAGGGAGCGGTGGATCGCGGTGAGCGCCATGCCGATGTGCGCGACGAGTTCGCGTACGGTCCAGTCGCCCAGCCGGGTGGGCAGGGCGAGTTGGTCGGGGGTGAGGGTCGCCACCGCCTTCCGTACGTTCCCGAACTGGGCCTGTACCGCGAGGCGGGTCTTGGCCGGGTCGTAGGTACGCGCGCGCTTCTTGGCCGGGGGCATGGCGGTGAGCCTAATCCTCGGGCCGAGTCGGCTCACCGCGTTTTTCCCGGGTCAGGCGGGTCTGCGGGCGTAGTCGCCGAGGCCGCCCTCCACGAGGTCGAAGGCGTGCCGGGCGCGGTCGGCGGCGTCCGCGACGACCTCCTCTAGGGATTCGCCGGCTTCGAGGCGGCGGCGGTGGTCCTCGACCAGGGCGTTGCGCGCGGCGGTGGGTGGCTGCGGCGATCAGGGCGAGGACGGGGTCGGCGGTCTCGTCCTTGAGCAGGTCGGCCGGCTCGCGGGCGCCCTTCTCCGAGGTGAGGCAGGCGCACTCCATCAGGACCGGGGTCTCCATGACGAGCCGGCGGATCCGGCGGCCGAACGGCTCGACGTGCAGCCCTGTCGACGGGTCGCGGTTCTCGATCATCTCCAGGAACTGCCGGCGCACCGCGGCCACCGCGGACTCGCCGGGAGCGCGGTCGCGGACGGCGCGGGCGGCGTCGGAGAAGTGGTCCTCGATGGGGCGGAAGACCAGGTCCTCCTCGGTCCCGAAGTAGTTGAAGACGGTCATCTTCGAGACCTCGGCCGCGTCGGCGATCTCCTGCACGGAGACCGCGTCGAAGCTCTTCTCGGCACGGACACGTCCCTCCGGCTGCTCCGCGGTGACCCTGTCCTCGTCGGCATGGGCTTCGGCCTGCTCCTCGGCCAGCTGATCCAGCTGGTCCAGGACGCGGCCCCACGACACCAGTTGGGCGTGGCCACCACCGCCATCCGCTTCTTCCAGACCCTGGGCACGGCGTTGGGCGCGGCCCTCTTCGGCACGGTGATCACCAGGCCGTACGACGGCCCCGGACCGCTCACGGCACTGACGGGCGCGGCGCGGGTGGCGGGGGTGAGGTCGTACGTCGACGCGATGGACTCGGTGTTCCTGTGCGGGGCGGTGTTGATGGCGGCGTGCGTGCTGATGGGCCTGCGACTGCCGAGACACTCCGGTCCCCGGGAGGCGGCACGGATCGTGGCGGACGTTCCCGCACCGGCATCCTCCGGAAGCCGGGGTCATTCCTCGCCGCTCAGGTGACGCAACAGCGGTCGGAGAAACACCGGGCCTCCGGCGACCCCACCGCCGGCCTACCGCTCGCGCTCTCCCGGCGCGCCCCGCACCGCCATGACCAGGCCGCTCGACCATGCCAGGCGGACGGAGCGGAAGTCCGGGTGGCCCTCCAGTTCGGCCAACAGGCTTGTCACCGCGGTCGCGTGGGACTCCGGCCAGTCCGGCTGGGGGTCAGGTCGTCGATCAGGTAGGTGCCGCCGGGGGCGACGAGGTCCAGGGCCCGTTCCAGGTGGGTGAACTTGCCGGGCCAGGTGTCCGCGAAGACCAGGTCGAAGGGCTCACCGGAGTACTCCTCCAGCCAGTGCCCCGCATCCGCCGTCACGAAGGTCACCCTCGGGTCGGCGGACAGTTCCTCGCGGGCGATCGCCTGGACGCCGGCGTCGAGTTCGACGGTGGTCAGGCGCGCGGCCCGGTCCATCCCGCTCAGCAGCCAGGCGGTGCCCTCGCCGACGCCGGTGCCGAGTTCGAGGACACGACCGGCCGGGCGGGCCGCCGCGAGTGTGGCCAGCAGGCTGCCGGTGCGCGCGTCGCAGGACCTGGTGAAGTCAGTGGTGGAGGCCGCAACGCGCAGGTGGGCCAAGGCAGTTGGGGCGGAGCGCGGGGTGTCGTCCATCCGGTGATGGTGCAAGCGCCGTGCCTGCCGCGCAACAGCCGTGTCGGTCGGCTGTCGGTGGTGTCGGTACCGCGTCGGTGACGCGTCGGCGGGTTGTCGGTCGGCGCTGGGAGCGTTCCTGAGTGCCGGGCGGATGACCGTCCGGCAGGCCCTCGCCCCGCAAGGAACCGTCATGACCACACACGTCACGATCATCGGCGCCGGACTCGGCGGACTGACCCTCGCCCGCGTCCTGCACGTCCACGGCATCCCCGCCACGGTCTACGAGGCGGATCACTCCCCCCACGGCCCGACTGCAGGGCGGGATGCTCGACATCCACGACTACAACGGCCAACTCGCCCTGAAGGAAGCCGACTTGATGGACGAGTTCCGCGCCATCATCCTGGAGGGACGGCAGGCCACCCGCGTCCTCGACCGGGACGGCACCGTCCTGCTCGACAAACCCGACGACGGAACCGGCGGCCGGCCCGAAGTACAGCGCGGCGAGCTCCGGCAGATCCTGCTCGACTCGCTCCCGGCCGACACCGTGCGCTGGGGCCACAAGGTCACCGGCGCCCGCACCCTCGACGACGGCCGCCACGAAGTGGCCTTCGCCGACGGCAGCACGGTCGTCACCGGCCTCCTCGTCGGCGCGGACGGCGCCTGGTCCCGGGTGCGCCCGCTGCTGTCCGACGCGACTCCCACGTATTTCGGGAGGTCGTTCGTCGAGACCTACCTGTACGACAGCGAGACCCGGCACCCGGCCGCCGCGAAGGCGGTCGGCGGCGGCTCGCTGTTCGCGCTGGCCCCGGACACCGGAGCGAGCGGGAAGTGGATCGGGGCGCACCGCGAGAGCGGCGAGACGCTGCACGCCTATGTGGCGCTGGCCGAGCCGCAGGAGTGGTTCGCCGCCATCGACTTCACCGACGCGGCCGCGTCGACCGCACGCATCGCCGCCGAGTTCGAGGGCTGGGCCCCGAGATCACCGCCCTGATCACCGACAGCGACACCCCTCCCGCCGTACGGCCGCTCAACTCGTTGCCGATCGGCCACCGTTGGGACCGGATACCGGGAGTGACCCTCCTCGGTGACGCCGCGCACCTTTCGCCGCCGGACGGCGAGGGTGCCAATCTGGCGATGCAGGACGGTGCCGAACTCGGCAAGCTCATCGCCGAGCACCCCGACGACGTCGAGGCCGCGCTCACCGCGTACGAGACGGCGCTGTTCCCCGTAGCGCCACGGCGGCGGCCGAGGCCGTGGCCGTCAACGAATCCATGGGCCAGGAACTGATCAAGGCCTTCGGCCCGGATGCGCAAGGGCAGGGGCAGGGGCAGGGGCAGTAAAGGCCCCGGGATTGGTACTGCACATGAAAAACGTTCGTGGAGCGGTCACGGCGACCGTTCCACGAACGTTCTCGTCATCCTCTGCCAGGCGGTGCTACGCGAGCAGCGCCGGGATCGTCGCCTCGTGTGCCTCGCGGAGTTCCTCCAGGGTGAGCGTGAACTCGCCCTGGATCTCCACGGATTCACCGTCGACGACACCGATGCGGGTGACGGGCAGACCCCGCGCGCCGCACATGTCGTTGAAGCGGAGTTCCTCCGAGCGCGGGACGGCGACGACCGCGCGGCCCGCCGACTCCGAGAAGAGGAAGGTGAACGCGTCCAGACCGTCGGGCACGATCAGCCGCGCGCCCTTCTCGCCGAGGAGCGCCGACTCCACGACCGCCTGGATCAGACCGCCGTCGGACAGGTCGTGCGCGGAGTCGATCATGCCGTCGCGGGAGGCGGAGATCAGGATCTCGGCGAGCAGCCGCTCGCGCTCCAGGTCGACCTTCGGGGGCAGTCCGCCGAGGTGGTCGTGGACGACCTGGGACCAGGCCGAGCCACCGAACTCCTCACGGGTGTCACCGAGCAGGTAGAGGAGCTGGCCCTCTTCCTGGAACGCGACCGGGGTGCGCCGCGCCACGTCGTCGATGACGCCCAGCACCGCGACCACCGGGGTCGGGTGGATGGCGACGTCGCCCGTCTGGTTGTAGAGGGAGACGTTGCCGCCGGTGACCGGCGTGCCCAACTGCTGGCAGGCGTCGGCCAGTCCACGGATCGCCTCCGCGAACTGCCACATCACCGCCGGGTCCTCGGGCGAACCGAAGTTCAGGCAGTCGGAGACCGCGAGGGCTTCGCACCCGTCGTCGCCACGTTCCGGTACGCCTCCGAGAGCGCCAACTGGGCGCCCGCGTACGGGTCGAGCTTCGCGTAGCGGCCGTTGCCGTCCGTCGCGATGGCGACCCCGAGGCCGGTCTCCTCGTCGATGCGGATCATGCCCGAGTCCTCGGGCTGCGCCAGCACCGTGTTGCCCTGCACGAAGTGGTCGTACTGCGAGGTGATCCACTTCTTGGACGCCTGGTTCGGGGACGACACCAGGGCCAGGACCTGGTCCCGGAGTTCCTCCGAAGTCCCGGGCCGGGCAAGCTTGTTGGCGTCGTCGGCCTGGAGCGCGTCCTGCCAGGAGGGGCGGGCGTACGGGCGCTCGTAGACCGGACCGTCGTGCGCGACCGTGCGCGGGTCGACGTCGACGATCTTGCCGCCGTGCCAGAAGATCTCCAGGCGGTCGCCGTCGGTCACCTCACCGATGACGGTGGCGATGACGTCCCACTTCTCGCAGATCTCCAGGAAGCGGTCGACCTTCGCCGGTTCGACGACGGCGCACATCCGCTCCTGCGACTCGCTCATGAGGATCTCCTCGGGCGAGAGCGTGGAGTCGCGCAGCGGTACGTCGTCCAGGGTGACGGTCATGCCGCCGGAGCCGTTGGACGCCAACTCGCTGGTGGCGCAGGAGAGTCCGGCCGCGCCGAGGTCCTGGATGCCGACGACCAGCTTCTCGGCGAAGGCCTCCAGGGTGCACTCGATGAGCAGCTTCTCCTGGAAGGGGTCGCCCACCTGGACGGCCGGGCGCTTCGACGGCTTGGCGTCGTCGAAGGTCTCGGACGCGAGGATCGACGCGCCGCCGATGCCGTCGCCGCCGGTGCGGGCGCCGTAGAGGATGACCTTGTTGCCCGCGCCGGAGGCCTTCGCGAGGTGGATGTCCTCGTGCCGCATGACGCCGATGGCGCCGGCGTTGACCAGCGGGTTGCCCTGGTAGCAGGCGTCGAAGACGACCTCGCCGCCGATGTTGGGCAGACCCAGGCAGTTGCCGTAGCCGCCGATGCCCGCGACGACGCCCGGCAGGACGCGCTTGGTGTCGGGGTGGTCGGCCGCGCCGAAGCGCAGCGGGTCGACGACGGCGACCGGACGGGCGCCCATCGCGATGATGTCGCGCACGATGCCGCCGACGCCCGTGGCCGCGCCCTGGTAGGGCTCGACGTAGGACGGGTGGTTGTGCGACTCCACCTTGAAGGTGACCGCGTAGCCCTGGCCGACGTCGACCACGCCCGCGTTCTCGCCGATGCCGACGAGGAGGGCGTCCGACTGGGGGCCTTCTCGCCGAACTGGCGGAGGTGGACCTTGGAGGACTTGTAGCTGCAGTGCTCGGACCACATGACGGAGTACATGGCCAGCTCGGCGCCGGTCGGGCGGCGGCCGAGGATCTCGACCACGCGCTCGTACTCGTCCTTCTTCAGGCCGAGTTCGGCCCAGGGCAGCTCGACGTCGGGGGTCTCGGCCGCGTGCTCGACCGTGTCCAGAGGCGTCCGGCTCATGCGTTGACCAGCTTCTTGAGGATCGAGGTGAAGAAGGGAAGGCCGTCGGTGCGGCCGGACCCGACGAGCGACTCGACGGCGTGCTCCGGGTGCGGCATGAGGCCCACGACGTTCCCGGCGGCGTTCATGATGCCGGCGATGTCCCGGAGGGAACCGTTCGGGTTGACGTCGACGTAGCGGAAGACGACGCGGCCCTCCGCCTCCAGCTCGTCGAGCGTGTGCTCGTCGGCGACGTAACGGCCGTCCATGTTCTTCAGCGGGATGTGGATCTCCTGGCCGGCGCTGTAGTCGCTGGTCCAGGCGGTGTCCGCGTTCTCCACCCGCAGTTTCTGGTCACGGCAGATGAAGTGGAGGTGGTTGTTGCCGAGCATCGCGCCGGGGAGGAGGTGCGCCTCGGTGAGGATCTGGAAGCCGTTGCAGATTCCGAGGACGGGGAGTCCCGACTTCGCCTGCTCGATGACCGTCTCCATCACCGGCGAGAAACGGGAGATGGCGCCCGCACGCAGATAGTCGCCGTAGGAAAAACCGCCCGGGAGGACGACGGCGTCGACCTGGTGGAGGTTCTTGTCCTTGTGCCAGAGGGCTACCGGTTCGGCACCGGCGAGACGGATCGCGCGCTGGGTGTCGCGGTCGTCGAGGCTGCCGGGGAAAGTGACGACGCCAATACGAGCGGTCACTTCGCGGCCTCCGCGACTTCATCGACGCGGACCGTGAAGTCCTCGATCACGGTGTTCGCGAGGAAGGATTCCGCAAGATCGTGGATGCGGGCGAGCGCGGCCTCGTCGACCGGTCCTTCCACTTCCAGTTCGAATCGCTTTCCCTGACGTACGTCGGAGATCCCGTCGAATCCCAGGCGCGGCAGTGCGCGCTGCACCGCCTGGCCCTGGGGGTCGAGGATCTCCGGCTTGAGCATGACGTCGACTACGACGCGTGCCACGGGCACTCCCGGTGGTGTGGTGCTGAGCAGGTCCCTGCAGGTGACTTCAGACTACCTGCACAAAATTTCTACGCGAGTAGAGTTGTAGGAATCTACGTGATGACCATCACGATCCGGTGTCGGGCAGGGGTCTTCACGAAAAGTTCAGGGAAAGATCCCGGATCGATCCCGGTTCCCTATTGCGCGGAGACACGCGGGAAGATTTAGTCGGGCTTCACATTGCATTGCCGGGCACTGTACAAATGAATTGGCAATAGCCGATACTTTGCCCATTAACAGGCGGACAGTCGACATCTCCGCACCTCCGTGGCGTCTCCGTACGTCCTCACGGATAGAGGTGTCGGAGGGGTCGCACGAAGGGACCGATATTCGTGGCGCAGAAGGTCGTGGTCACTCTCTTTGACGACATCGACGGCTCGGAAGCGGCGGAAACGATCGCCTTCGGACTCGACGGCAAGTCGTACGAGATCGACCTGAATCAAGCCAATGCCAAGAAACTGCGTAAGGCGCTCGCGCCCTACGTGGACGCAGGTCGCAAGCGGTCGAGGTCGGGCAAGGCCTACCGCCAGACCGAGGTGGCACCCGACCCGGCGGCCGTCCGGGCCTGGGCCCAGGCGAACAAGATGGACGTGCCGGCGCGCGGACGCATCCCCAAGAAGGTCTACGAGGCGTTCGCAGCCGCGCAGTAGGACGTGAGCCGACAGCCGGTCACCGGCCCCTCGGGACAACCGACTTGCGCTGCACCCCTCCTGGTCAGCTAGAGTTCGGAGCACGCCGAGGGGCGAGGCCGAAAGGCCCAGCTCACGGAGTACACGCGGGTGTAGTTCAGTAGCAGAACATCCCCCTTCCAGGGGAAGGCGCAGTGTGCAATTCCTGTCACCCGCTCTGCAGCATCACCGTCCGGACCACTCCGGTGGATCGGGTAGGCTGGTGCTCGCGCCGACTGGTGAGAGCCAGTCGGAGGCAATGCGGACGTAGCTCAGTTGGTAGAGCGCAACCTTGCCAAGGTTGAGGTCGCCAGTTCGAACCTGGTCGTCCGCTCCAGCGAAAACCCCGGTCCGGGTGGACCGGGGTTTTTGTGTGCCCGGGGCCCGACTGACATTTGTCATGCCGAGTGATGACACCGCGCACTGCTCCCGCGCCCCCGCCGCCGGGACGCTGAAGTCATGGACACCAACGAACACGAACACGTGATTGAGGTCACTGACCTACGCCGTGTGTACGGGGGCGGGTTCGAGGCCGTGCGGGGATCAGTTTCTCCGTGCGGCGCGGGGAGGTCTTCGCGCTCCTGGGCACCAACGGCGCCGGCAAGACGTCCACGGTCGAACTCCTGGAAGGCCTCGCACCGGCGTCCGGCGGCCGGGTACGCGTCCTCGGCCACGATCCCTACCGTGAGCGGGCCGCCGTACGGCCGCGGACCGGGGTGATGCTTCAGGAGGGCGGTTTCCCGTCCGAGCTGACCGTCGCCGAGACCGCGCGGATGTGGGCCGGGTGCACGAGCGGGGCGCGGCCCGAGGCGGAGGCGCTCGGACTTGTCGGGCTCGCGCGGCGGGCGGACGTACGGGTGAAGCAGTTGTCCGGGGGTGAGCGGCGGCGGCTCGATCTCGCGCTGGCGCTGCTCGGGTCGCCCGAGGTGCTGTTCCTCGACGAGCCGACGACCGGGCTGGACGCCGAAGGGCGCCAGGACACCTGGGAGTTGGTGCGGGCGCTGCGGGACGGCGGGACGACCGTGCTGCTCACCACGCACTACCTGGAGGAGGCGGAGGGGCTCGCCGACCGGCTCGCGATCATGCGCGAGGGTCGGATCGCGGTCACCGGAACTCCGGCCGAGGTGACGGCCGGGCGGCCCTCGCGGATCTCCTTCGAACTGCCCGCCGGATTCTTCGTCGGGGACCTGCCGCCGCTCGCCGAGCTGGGGGTCGTCGGGCACGAGGTGGCCGGGAGGGTCGTACGGCTGGAGACGCACGAGCCGCAGCGGGCGGCGACCGGGCTGCTGGTGTGGGCCGAGCGGGGGCGGGTCGAGCTGCGGCGGCTGGAGGTGCGGTCGGCCTCGCTGGAGGAGGCGTTCCTCGGGATCGCGCGGGAGCAGGGGGTCGCGGCATGAGCGCTACGACGACTCCGGCCGGGCGGCTGCGGGCGCTGGGGCGGGCCGAGCTGGCGTTGCTGGGACGGAACCGGAGTGCGGTGGTGACGGCGCTGCTGGTGCCGCTGGCGCTGCCGTTCAGTGTGCGGCCTGCCGTCGACCAGATGGATCTCAAGGGCGAGGGGCTGACGGTCGGCGCGGTGATGCTGACCGCCGCGATCGGGTTCTCGCTGCTGTTCGCGGTGTACTCGTCGCTCGTGAGCGCGTTCGTCGCGCGGCGGGAGGAACTGGTTCTCAAGCGGCTGCGCACCGGCGAGCTGGGCGACCCCGAGATCCTCGCCGGGACCGCGCTGCCGTCGGTGCTCCTCGGGCTCGTCCAGTCGGTGCTGCTGGCCGTCGCCTGCACGCTGCTGCTGGACGCCGGGGCCCCCGCGATGCCCCAACTCGTCGTCCTGGGGCTGCTGTTCGGGCTCTTCCTGTGCGCCGCGCTGGCCGCCCTCACGGCGAGCGTGACCAGGACGGCGGAGAGCGCGCAGGTGACCGCGCTGCCGGTGCTGTTCGCGTCCATGCTCGGCTCCGGGATCATCATCCCGCTCCAGCTGCTGCCCGACCGGGTCGCGGACGTCTGCCAGTTCCTGCCCCTGTCCCCGTGATCCGGCTGATCAGCGGCGGCTGGAACGGCGACCTCTCCGGCTACGACGCCCTCGGCGCCGTCCTGACCGCGCTGGCCTGGACCGTCCTCGCGGTGTTTGCTGTACGGCGGTGGTTCCGCTGGGAACCGCGGCGCTGAGGTACGGGGACCACGTGATGCAGGCATCCGGCGGCTGGTGGGGACGGAAGAGCACGCCCGGGAAGGTCGAGACGTACACCCGGTGGTCCTTCCACTTCTTCGCCCTGATCGAGGTCGCCTCGCTCGGCCTGCCCCTGTTCGCGCAGGTCGGGGCGAGTACGGCGACCTGGCTCGCGGCCCTCGTCGCCGTGCACGCGCTGATCTGTTCCGCGACCGCGTCCCGGGCGCTCGACTGGACCCGCGACCGGCGCGCGCGGCCCGTACGGCTGATGTGGTTCCTCGGCGCGGTGACCGTACTGATCGCCCTGGTGGCGCTGGTCCTGCGCGAACGAGGTCCCGCCGACGACCAGGCGCAGGCCGCCGCGAGCACGCTCTTCGTGGGGTGCTGACCTTCGGCGTCGGGACGCTGACGCTCGGGATGCGCGGGCCGCGGCAGATCCTCGCGCTGGTGGCCGGTGGGGTCGCCGGCACGCTGCTCGCACAGCTCCCGCTGGAGGTGGCCGCCCCGGCCGCGCTCGGCACCGCGCTGGGCGTCCTCGTCGCGGGCGGCGGGCTCGCCTTCACCGCCGCGTTCTCCGTCTGGCTCCTCGACGCCGTCTACGAACTCGACGAGGCCCGCGAGACCCGCGCCCGCCTCGCCGTCGCCGAGGAACGGCTCCGGTTCGGCCGCGACCTCCACGACGTCATGGGCCGCAACCTGTCGGTGATCGCCCTCAAGAGCGAACTGGCCGTGCAGCTGGCGCGCCGGGGACGCACCGAGGCCGTGGAGCAGATGATCGAGGTCCAGCGGATCGCCCGCGAGTCCCAGCGCGAGGTACGCGATGTCGTACGGGGCTACCGCGAGGCCGACCTCCGCCTCGAACTGGCGGGCGCACAGGGCGTGTTGAGCGCCGCGGGCATCGAGTGCGAGGTCACGGGCGACGCGGCGGGCCTGCCGGTCGAGGTCCAGTCGGCCCTCGGCTGGGTGGTCCGCGAGGCGACGACGAACGTGCTCCGGCACGGGGACGCGGGGCGCTGCGTGGTGGAGGTACGGGTGACCGGGGGCCGGGTCGTACTGACCGTCGAGAACGACGGCGCGAAGGTCGAGGGCGCGGTGCCCGAGAGCAGCAGCGGGGCGGGCCTGATCGGCCTGCGCGAGCGACTGACCGCGGTCGGCGGGGAGTTGGATGCGGGTCCCGTGGACGGCGACCGGTTCCGGGTGACGGCCACGGTGCCGGTGCCTTCGGCCACGGGGACGGGGGTGGCGGCTCGTGACGGGGGCGCGTGTTGGACGTCCGCCGGGTGGCGGGGGTGGCGGGGTGTTCGGTGGCCGGGGGCCCGATGACCTCGCGCGTCGTACAACCTCCGCCGGCCGTGAGCGAGGCCACCTCACGCTCACCCCACTGCCTCATCCCCTCCCCACCTCGACCAGGAGCACCCCATGACCGGCCCCGTCGTAAGGCTCCTGCTCGCTGATGACGAGCACCTCATCCGGGGGCGCTCGCCGCGTTGCTCGGGCTTGAGGATGATCTTGTGGTGGTGGCCGAGGCGGCGAGTGGGCCCGAGGCGTTGGCCATGGCTCGGGCGCATGAGCCGGATGTGGCGGTGCTCGATCTGCAGATGCCGGGAGCGGACGGTGTGAAGGTGGCCACATCGCTGCGGGCCGAGCTGCCCGGGTGCCGGGTGCTGATCGTGACCGGGCACGGGCGGCCGGGGCATCTGAAGCGGGCGCTCGCGGCCGGAGTGCGCGGGTTCGTGCCGAAGACGGTCAGCGCGCAGCGGCTCGCGGAGATCATCCGTACCGTGCATGCCGGAAACCGTTACGTCGACCCCGAGTTGGCCGCCGACGCGATCTCGGCCGGGGACTCCCCGCTGACCGCCCGCGAGGCCGAGGTTTTGGAACTGGCCGCCGACGGGGCGCCGGTCGCGGAGATCGCCGAACGGGCCGCGCTCTCGCAGGGCACCGTGCGCAACTACCTCTCCTCCGCCGCCTCGAAACTCGGGGCCGAGAACCGTCATACGGCAGTGCGTCTCGCGCGCGAGCGAGGTTGGGTATAGTTGCTCTCGCGCCACGGCGCAGCGCGGACGTAGCTCAGTTGGTAGAGCGCAACCTTGCCAAGGTTGAGGTCGCCAGTTCGAACCTGGTCGTCCGCTCAAGACGAAGACCCCGGTCCACTGGACCGGGGTCTTCTCGTGTGCCTAGCTCCAGCTCAGGCCCGTCAGGCGCTCGTACGCCTCGATGTACTTCGCGCGGGTCGCGTCCACGACCTGCTGCGGCAGCGGCGGCGGGGGCTGCTCGCTCCTGCGGTCCCAGCCGGACTCCGGCCCGGTCAGCCAGTCACGCACGAACTGCTTGTCGTACGACGGCTGCGCGCGCCCCGGCTCCCAGGTCTCGGCCGGCCAGAAGCGGGACGAGTCCGGGGTGAGGACCTCGTCGCCCGCGACCAGCGTCTCCCGTCGTAGCCGAACTCGAACTTCGTGTCCGCGAGGATGATCCCCGGTCCCGCGCGATGTCCCGGGCCCGCCCGTACACCGCGAGGGTCGCCTGCCGCAGCTGCGCCGCGGTCTCCGCGCCGACCTGCCGGGCGACCTCTTCGTACGACACGTTCTCGTCGTGCTCCCCTACGGCCGCCTTGGTGGCCGGGGTGAAGATCGGGGCCGGGAGTTCGCTGCCGTCGACCAGGCCCTCGGGGAGGGCCAATCCGCAGACCGTGCGGGTGTCGTTGTACTCGACCAGGCCCGAGCCGGTGAGGTAGCCGCGGGCCACGCACTCGACCGGGACCATCTGGAGGGACTTGCAGATCAGCGTGCGGCCCTCCCAGTCGGC
This sequence comes from Streptomyces sp. P3, assembly GCA_016893485.2. Taxonomy (GTDB): domain Bacteria; phylum Actinomycetota; class Actinomycetes; order Streptomycetales; family Streptomycetaceae; genus Streptomyces. The sequence goes on along the minus strand of JAFEKX020000001.1, from coordinate 5,157,314 downwards.
GGGGGCGCCGGGCGGGAGGTCGGTGCCGAGCACGTGGTTGGGGGTCAGGTCGGCGAGCTGGTCGAACCACCAGAGCGAGAGCTGGGTGAGGACGCGGCCCTTGTCGGGGATCTCCGTGGGCAGCACCCAGTCGTACGCGGAGATGCGGTCGCTGGCGACCATCACGAGCTCGCCCGCCTCGTTCTGGTACAGCTCGCGCACCTTGCCGGTGTGGAGGTGCGTCAGGCCCGGAACCTGGAGCGGCTCGGGCTTTTCTACGAATCCGGACACGGGTTCCTCCAGTGGGTCTCTCCAACTGGCTCGATTGTCCCGTATGCGTGGCCGGCCTCCGGTCGCGGGGTTGGCCGACCGCTGGTCACGGGCTCAGTCGTGCTTGCAGATGCGGTCCAGGAGGTTGGCCGTGGCGCGCTGGACACGGGCGTCCACATGGCCGGGGCGGTCCAGGGCCGGGGACCAGGCGAAGGTGCCGGAGGCGAAGACCAGGGAGCCGGACGGCGCGCGGTACAGGGAGGTCTCCTGGTGGCGGAGGGCTCCCTCGCCGTCCGTGTACGGGGAGTGGGCGAGCAGGATGCGCTCGTCGTGCTGGGGCAGCTGGGTGCGCGGGAAGTACCGGTCGGCCTCGCCCGCGACCAGGCCCTCGACCGGGTCGCCCTCGCCGGCGCCGGTCGCCTCCCACAGCCAGTGGTCGGCGTTGCGCACGATCAGGGGTGCGGCTCGGGCACCCGGCCCGCGTACTGGATGCCCACCAACTGCTGCTCGGGACGGTCGACTTCACGCCACAGCACCGGTTTGCCCGGGCCCCGGCGCTTGCGGCAGGTGAGCAGGCGGTCGGGGACGCCGGACGGGGAGGGCCCCAACTCCACTTGCCAGTACATGGTGTTGGCGGAGAGGAAGACGAGGGACGTGCCGTGCTCGCGGGCGAGTTCGACGGTACGGCGCATGGGCAGCGACCAGTACTCGTCGTGGCCCGGGAAGACCAGCCCCGGTAGCGGGTGGGGTCCACGCGTCCCGAGTGCAGGTCGCGGGCGTCGGCGTAGGCGAGGTCGTAGCCGTAGCGCTCGGCCCAGCGGATGAAGTCGTAGGCGTGGCCCACATGGAGGGGCAGGCCCGCGCCCGCGTACGGGCGGTCGAAGGAGACCGTCGTGGCGGCCTCGGACTCGCCGAGGAGACGGCCGTCGCCGTCCCACGCGTGGTAGAGGCTCGCGCCGGTGTGACCGTCCTCCGGGTAGAGGTTGTACGCCTGCCAGGTGATGTCCGGCAGGAGGAGGAGCAGGTCGGCCGGGTGGCTGTCGCGGACCGTGAAGGGGATGTGCGAGCGGTAGCCGTCGGCGGTGGTGAGGACGGCGACGTACGCGCCGATGCTCCAGTAGCTCGGGACCTGCAGGCGCCAGGACAGCCACCAGTGGTGACAGGAGACCGTGCGGTCGGCGGTGAGCGGCGGGGGCTGCACGATGCCCGAGAGACGCGGGCTCGTGGTGATCTTGGCGGCGCCGTCACCGCCGTAGTGGCCGATGCGGTAGATGTCGACGGCGAACTCCTGGGGCGGGTCGACCGTGACATGGAAGTCGAGCGCCTCGCCGGGGCGACCGCGCTGGCGGAGGTGAACCCCTTGATCTGGCGGCGGACGTCGTCGGCGGAGCGGGGCCGCCGCCCTCGGACGCGCGCGGGGCGGGGAGCTTGGGGGCGTTCCTGCCGGAAGTGCGGGGGCGTGGGCGGGGGCCGGGTCCACGTACCACGGGACGACGTGGCCGGTGTCGTCGAAGTAGGTCTCGCTGCCCCGGAGCCAGGGGACGGGGCCCTGCCCGAAGGGGTCCGTGACGGCGTGCGCCAGCGCTCCCGACTCCCAGCGGCGGATCTGCTCCGACCCCATGGTCGCTCCCCTCCTTCATGCCCCCCCGTGGTGGTGGTCCTTCGTTCAACTGTCGTATGTCGCGAGCCCTTGCCACGTACGGGATCGGGCCCAGCACATCACATTAAGCACGCACCCTGTCACTGGTCGTCGCTAATTGACCAAAAGTGGAGGCCCTGGTTCCGATACGGAGGGGTGGTGGGGTGGCTCGGGTGGTGCGCGGAGTGCGCGCTCGCGGGGGTGGGGGATGAGAGCGGCGACTGGCGTCAGCCGAGGCGGACCGGTTTCTCCGGGCGTATGCCGAGGTCGATCAGCCAGGCCCGCAGGGGGCCGGGTCGCCGTCCTCGACGAGGCAGAGGACTCTCGGTGCGAGATCGGCCGCCCGCTCGCCGTTCACGAGCAGGGTCGGGCCGTCGAGCCAGTCGAGGCCGGGGTCGCGCCCGCCGTGTCCATCGCGGCACAGCACACCATCGCCGTGACGTGATCGGCGAGCAACTCCCGTCCCGTGCGCGGTGGTTGGAGCGGGAAGAGGGGGAGCGAACCGTCGTCCCAGAGTGCCGTGTCGGGGCCCTGGCCGGGCGGGGGGCCGAACTCGGGGGCGGGGTCGCCGCCTCCTCGCGCGCCAGCTCTGCGGTCAGGCCCGCGGCGAGCGCGCGCGCTGTGCGGGGAGCCGCTCTCCCGAGCTCCTCGTCGTCGTCGGCCGCCATCGCCCGGTACGGCTCCGGCTCGGGCAGGGGGTGTCCAGGGACGGGGTCGGGGTCGGGGTGGTGGCCGTCCCGAACGGCCCGGCGCCGTCGATCTCCGCGCCCGTCTCGCCGTAGCGGGCGGTCTCCGCCGTCGGGTCCGTCAGGTGGTCCACCACCCGGGCCAGGGTCGGGGCGTCGTGGTGGGGCGTGGCCGGGTCGGGGGCGCGGCGGACGCCGAGGGTGTCCAGCACCCGGTGGAGACGGGCCGCGTCGGTGCGCCACTTACGGTCGACGACCTCCTCCGGATACTCCTGCCAGTCCACCGGCGCCCAGTCGGGGCCGGCCTCGGCCGGGCCGCCGTGGAAGAGGCGGGCGGCGAGGAGCGAGGTCGCCTCGTCGATCGAACCGGGCTCTTCCAGCAGGTCACAGGCCGGGCGCTCGCCGAGCCGGGAGGCAAAGCCCTCGGCCAGGCGGTCCCGCCGGGACAGCTCCGTGAGCGCGGCGACCACACCCGCGTCCAGCCGGGACGGCCAGCGGCCCATCCGCCACGCGGGCAGCGCGACCCGGGTCAGCAGCCGGTCCCAGCCCGCGTACGCCAGGCCGACCTGCTCCTGGGCGACGATCCGCAGGCCGTAGTCCACAGCCTGTGCGCGCTCGGCGGCAGCGGCGGCCACCCCGCGCTCCATCTCGGCCGCGTGGCCCCGGCAACTGCGCAGCAGCAGCCGGGCGACCCAGCCGACACCGGCGAGCACCGAACGGAACACGGGCCCGCGGGGCGCCGAGGTCACGGCCACCGCCGCGTCCAGCCCCCGTACGAAACGGCGGGCCGCGGCTATGTCCGGGTGCGCGGAGGGTCCCGTACCGGCGACGACCGGCGCGAGCACCGCGCGCAGCTCGCCCACCCGCATCCACCACAGGAACGGCGAGCCGATGACGAGGACGGGCGAGGCGGCCGTACGACGGGAACGGCCCGGGGTGAGGCCCCGTACGCCCGTGATCTCGTCGCGGTCCTCCTGCGGGGGCGGGCCGTGGGCCGGGTGGGTGCGGTCCTCCAGCCAGCTGTCGCAGTCCGGGGTGAGCGCTATCGCGGAGGGTGCGGGGACGTCGAGGCGGTCGGCCAGGTCGCGCACCATGCGGTACAGGTCCGGGGCGGACTCCTCGGCGATCGCGACCGTGGGACTGACCGCGGGGCGGGCCCGCGCGACGACCAGCGCGATGGCGCCGGCCGCGAGCAGCACGACGACGGCGGCCACGCCCATGACCCAGCGGGAGACGTCCCAGCCCCGGCCCACGAGATGGCCGGTGGAACCGCCCGCGAGCAGGATCACCGCGACGGCCGCGGGCAACAGGGCGACGGCCAGCGCCCGGCTGCGAATCCGCAGCACGGCCAAGGCCCTGGACCGCGCCGCCTGCGCGCCCGCCTCCACACCCATACCGGTCACGACCGGACCTCATCCCCTCCGTGCTGTCCCGCTCTGCTGGCGTTGCTCACTCCCCACTGTGGCACCCGCCACTGACATCGCAATGCCGGTGGGCCAAGTGCCGGAACGCTTGCGCCGCACCATAGTTGGGGCCCCGGCCCCCGTCAGCCGGTTGGGGCATCGGTCACTCGATGGAATGGCTCAGGGGAAGGTGGATGACAGAGGGCAAGGATCAGGCCCCGAATCGTGAGACGGATTCGGGGCCTGTCGGGTTCATCGGAGTCCGGTGACACCGGGTGTTTTCCGGGCGGTGCGGGGTGCCGGGCGGTGCGGGGAGAGCCGAGCGGTGCCCGGTGCTGTCGGGCGGTGCGGGGCGCTGTCGGGCGGTCGGTCGCCGGTTACGCGTCCGCCGCCGCCCGCGCCGCGATGTCCGTGCGGTGCTGGGAGCCGTCGAGGCGGACGCGGGCCACGGCCGCGTAGGCGCGCTCGCGGGCCTGGGTGAGGTCGGTGCCGGTCGCCGTGACGGAGAGGACGCGTCCGCCCGCGCTGACGACGTCGTCGCCGTCGTGCCTGGTGCCGGCGTGCAGCACGTACGCGTGCGGGGCGTCCTGCGCGGCCACCTCGTCGAGGCCGGTGATCGGGTCGCCGGTGCGGGGAGTGCCGGGGTAGTTGTACGAGGCGATGACGACGGTGACCGCCGCGTCCTCGCTCCAGCGCAGGGGGCGAGGTCGTCGAGGGTGCCGTTCGCTGAGGCGAGCAGGACGCCGGCCAGCGGGGTCTTCAGACGGGCCAGGACCACCTGGGTCTCCGGGTCGCCGAAGCGGGCGTTGAACTCGATGACCCGCACACCGCGGCTCGTGATCGCGAGACCGGCGTAGAGGAGGCCGGAGAAGGGGGTGCCGCGGCGGCGCATCTCGTCGACCGTGGGCTGCAGGACGGTCTGGAGTACTTCCTCCACCAGCTTCGGGTCGGCCCACGGCAGCGGGGGAGTACGCGCCCATGCCGCCGGTGTTCGGGCCCTCGTCGCCGTCCAGCGCGCGCTTGAAGTCCTGCGCGGGCTGGAGGGGTACGACGGTCACGCCGTCGGTGATCGCGAACAGGGAGACCTCGGGGCCGTCGAGGAACTCCTCGATGACGACCCGCTCGCAGGCGTTCGCGTGCGCCCGAGCCGCTTCGAGGTCGGCGGTGACGACGACGCCCTTGCCCGCGGCCAGTCCGTCGTCCTTCACGACGTACGGCGCACCGAAGGCGTCCAGCGCCTCGTCGACCTCTGCCGGGGTCGTGCAGACGTAGGAACGGGCGGTCGGCACACCGGCTGCCGCCATCACTTCCTTGGCGAAGGCCTTGGAGCCCTCCAGCTGCGCGGCTTCACCGGAGGGGCCGAAGACCGGGATGCCTGCCTCGCGTACGGCGTCGGCGACGCCGGCGACGAGGGGGCTTCCGGCCGACCACGACCAGCTCCGCGCCGAGCTTCGTCGCCAGTTCGGCTACGGCTGCGCCGTCGAGGGGGTCTACCTGGTGCAGCTCGGCCACCTCGGCGATGCCTGCGTTGCCGGGGGCGCAGTGCAGGGCGGTGACGTTGGGGTCTAGGGACAGGGAGCGGCAGCAGGGGCGTGTTCGCGGGCACCGGTACCGATGACGAGGACCTTCACGGGGTCAGCCTAGGTCACCGTGGGGGTGGGGCGGGGTGGGGGCCGGGTTCGGGGTGGGGCCTGGGTTGTTTGCGGGGTGCCGGTGGGTGGGGGCTGGTCGCGCAGTTCCCCGCGCCCCTGAGGGAACGAGGGGTGGGCGGGGTTTGAAGGTGGGTGAAGGCGGGTGGAGGTGGGGCTATTCGTTCGTGAACTCTTCCATCACCGTTGCTCCCAGCTCTCGGACGATCAGTTCGTGGCCGGAGAGGGCTGATTCGTCGAGGTCGGGGTCGTCGTCCTCCGGGGTGTCGTCCTCGGCGGAGACCGTGCGGGGGCGGGCGGCGGCGGGGTGGGGGGCTGGGAGGGCCTGCGCCTGGGCCGAGGGGGATTGGGTGTGGGCGTGGGCTGGGGGAGGTCGGGCGGGGGCCGGTGCGGCGGGGGCCGGGGGCCGTAGCCGCCGGTCGGGGCTCCGCCGTAGCCGCCTGTTGTGCCGCCGCCGGCGCCGCCGTAGGGACCGCCCTGTTGCGGGGGCGGGGTGCCGCCGCCCGACGGGTCGACGACCGCCTCGATCTTCCACTGGACGTTGAACTGCTCGGCCAGCGCCTGCTTGAGGACGTCCTCGCTGCCGCTGCTGTTGAAGTTGTCCCGCGCCCCGGCGTTGACGAAGCCGATCTGGAGGGTCGTGCCGTCGAAGCCGGTGACCTGCGCGTTCTGGCTGAGCAGGATCCAGGTGAAGCGGCGGCGGTTCTTGACCACTTCGAGGATGTTCGGCCAGAGGGTGCGGGGTCGGGGCCGCCTGCCGGGGGCGGAGCCGCCTGGGTCTGGGGCGCGCGGGGCCTGTGTGGAGGCGGGCGCGGGGGCGTTGTGCGCCGGGGCCGGAGGTTGGCCGCCGCCGCCTGCCGGGGCCGCCGTGGGCCAGCCGCCGGGGCGTCTGCCGCTGCCTGCGGCCGTGGCGGTGGGCCAGGCGCCGGGGGCGGGGGCGGCAGGTTGCGCCTGGGGCTGCGGCTGTGGGGGCTGTTGGGGTTCCGGGGTGGGCGGGGCCGGTGGGGTGTAGGCGTCGGGTGCGGGGGGTTGCTCCGTCGGCATCGCGGGCGGGGGCGTGCCGGGTGCGCCCGGGCCTCGTACGGCCGCGCGCGCGGCGGCGGCTCCGCCGCCCGGGGGACGGGGGCGTGCGTCTGGGCCTGGGCAGGGGCTGCGCCTGGACGTGGGCGTCGGGGCCCGGGACGTAGCCCATGGTGGGCGCTGGGGCGCCGCCCGAGAAGTTGACGCCGCGCTCCAGGCGGTCGAGGCGGGCCATGACGGACTGCTCGTCGCCGTAGGCGGCGGGGAGCATCACCCGGGCGCAGATCAGCTCGAGTTGGAGGCGGGGCGAGGTGGCGCCGCGCATCTCGGTGAGGCCGGTGTTGACGAGGTCGGCGGCGCGGCTGAGTTCGGCGGCGCCGAAGGTGCCTGCCTGGGCCTGCATCCGTTCCAGGACGTCGGTCGGGGCGTCGATGAGGCCCTTCTCGAGGGCGTCCGGGACGGCGGCGAGGATCACCAGGTCGCGGAGGCGCTCCAGGAGGTCGGCGACGAAGCGGCGCGGGTCGTTGCCGCCGTCGATGATGCGGTCGACGACCTCGAAGGCGGCGGCGCCGTCACCGGTGGCGAAGGCCTCGACGACGGAGTCCAGGAGCGAGGCGTCGGTGTAGCCGAGGAGGGAGGTGGCCATGGCGTACGTCACACCGTCGGTGCTCGCACCCGCGAGCAACTGGTCCATGACGGACATGGAGTCCCGCACGGAACCGGCGCCCGCGCGCACGACGAGCGGCAGCACGCCGTCTTCTACGGGGATGTTCTCCTGGCCGCAGACCTGCCCCAGGTACTCGCGCAGGGTGCCGGGCGGGACGAGCCGGAAGGGGTAGTGGTGCGTACGCGACCGGATCGTCCCGATGACCTTCTCGGGCTCGGTGGTCGCGAAGATGAACTTGAGGTGCTCCGGGGTTCTTCCACGACCTTGAGCAGCGCGTTGAAGCCGGCCGACGTGACCATGTGGGCCTCGTCGATGATGTAGATCTTGTACCGGCTGCTCGCGGGTCCGAAGAACGCCTTCTCGCGCAGCTCACGGGCGTCGTCCACACCACCGTGCGACGCGGCGTCGATCTCGATGACGTCGATCGAACCCGGGCCGTTGCGCGCGAGGTCGCGGCAGGACAGGCACTCGCCGCAGGGGGTCGGGGTGGGGCCCTTCTCGCAGTTCAGACAGCGGGCCAGGATGCGCGCGCTCGTGGTCTTGCCGCAGCCGCGCGGCCCGCTGAACAGGTACGCGTGATTGACCCGGTTGTTCCGCAGCGCCTGCTGCAGCGGGTCGGTTACATGCTCCTGCCCGATGACCTCGGCGAACGACTCCGGGCGATAACGGCGGTACAGCGCGAGAGACGACACGCGTACGAGGTTATAGGCGCCCACTGACAACGCGGGCCGCCGACAAGATCCACGTCCGCAGTCCCCGCCCCGGGAACGCAAGCGCCCCCACGCACCCGCCAGAGCCAACCTACCCTTGCTGCCTTCCGGCCCTGGGGAGTTCAGTCAGATAGCGCCGCGTGAGGGGCTCCGCACAGGCTACAGGATCTGAGCGGGGGAACGAGTTCGCGAGCACTCCTCAACGTCTTGTATTGTTTGCCGCGGAGGATTCGCCTAGTGGCCTAGGGCGCACGCTTGGAAAGCGTGTTGGGGGCAACCCCTCACGAGTTCGAATCTCGTATCCTCCGCCAGTGCCTCACCGGGCACGATGTCGAAGGGCCCCACCGTTCGCGGTGGGGCCCTTCGTCGTTGGCCGTCTCAGTTTCCGTCTCAGTTGGCTTCCGTGGAATACCAACCAGGAGCACTCTCCTCGGTGACAACCGGCTCCGCCCAGGCGGCGACCGCGAGGACATCTCGCTTCTCCATGTGCCCGTCGACAACGTCGTACAGAAGCCGCCGCACACGCGGGCCCAGCCGGATCACATACCGAACGCCCTCGATGTCCACCGCGCCGATTTCACCCCGGTCACCGTCGGCGGCGAAGTCGTCGGCCTCGACCACCTGCCACCCGGCCTTCGAGGCGAGATGGACCCAGGTACCGAACGCCCGCTCGCGATCCGAGTAAGGCGTCACGCCACCCACCCGCGCGATGATCTCGACAGGGTCCGTGCGCTTGTCCATGGTTCCTCCCCGGTTGCCCTCCCGGACGGGAGACACAGATCCCGGATCATGACAGATGCCGTCCTTCGGTACCCCAAAGGGCCTCACCGACCTGCTGAGCCGTGCTTTTCAACACTGCCCCAGTGACATGCATGTACCGGGCGCGCATACGGGCCGCTCCCCAGGCTCCCAACCCATGATTGCGTCGACCACGACATCTTGGACCCCAAGGATCAGGAGGACGGTCGCGGCAGTGTGGCGAGCGTCATGAAGACGGCCGTTCCGTACACCCGCGTCCTTGAGGAGTCGCTTCCAGGTGTGGAAGTCGGTGTTGGGGCTGAGGGGGCCGCCGGTCGGCAAGGCGAAGACGTATCCCTTGCCCTGCCAGTCGGCACCGGCCGCGATGCGCTCACGCTCCTGGGCTTCGTGGTGTTGGCGGAGAATCTTGATCAGCGGGTCGGGCAGACCGATGGTGCGTCGGCCCGCGCGTGACTTGGTGGACTTGTGCTCGCGCCGGGTCTGCTCCCGCTTGGGGCAGTAACCAGCTTTCCGGCCACACGGGTTGGCGCCGCAGCCGTGCGCGTACTTGGGGCGGAGTCGGTTCTTACGAATGCGGACGTATCCCGAGGCGAGGTCGACGTCTTCCCAGTGCAGGCCGAGCGCCTCGCCCTGGCGAAGGCCGAGCGCCAGGGCGACGACCCAACGTGCGCTGTTGCGGAGCTTGGCCGCCTCGACGAGCAGGCTCTGTACCTCCTCGATCGTGAACGGCTCGATGTCCTCCTCTTCGAGTCTCGGAGCCTTGGCGATCTCGGCGGCGTTGGTGGGCACGTGTCCGCGCCGCACTGCCTCGCTGAGAGCCGTACGGACCGTGCGGTGCACGTGGTGGGCAGTGCCGGCCGCGCTGCCGTTGCTCTGCATCTTTTGGTAGAAGCGCTCCAGGTGCTCGGGCTCCAGCCGATCGAGGCGGTGAGCGCCGAGACCCGGGACCAGGTGCACGCGGACGTCCACCTCGTATCCGGAGTAGGTGTTCTCGGAGACGTACGGCTTGGCGATGTTCTCGACCCAGTGCTCAAGCACCCGGCTGCGCTCCGCTCCGCCGGGCGGGCTTCCCGGCTCCGCTGGGGCTGCCGCTCCTGCCTCCGGCCCGCTCCGCCCCGCTGCGCCGAGGCCCGCCCACTGTGGATAGCCCGGAGGACATGAGTCGAGCACCCGACACGCTCACGGCTCACGGTCACAGACGATGCCTCCGGCGGTGGATCGGCCGGCACCGGGTGGGAGGGGCGCCGTTCCCGGCCGCGGGCGCATCGTGGTGAGCGTGATGGGCTCCCATCCCGTCCACCGTCGACCCAGGCAGAGCCGAGCAGACGCGGCCCATGGCGTCCAGGTCGTTCGTACAGTGGCGCGCTCCACCTGGACGCCATGAACCACGCCCGCTCCACAGACGTGTGGGTCGACGGCGGACGGGATGGGAGCAGGGGTGAGTGGTGGGTTGGTGCGTTCGGGTTTCATGAGCGTCAGAGAAATCGCCTCGTCCCACCGAACCAGGGCTGCCAGAATCGCCACACGATCAGCAAGGGGGTCAAGACGATGCGCCGCTTAGTCCTGGACGCAGATGGCTTTGCTGTGGCCATGCACGATCTTCTCGGACATGCAGTCATGGGCGAACTGATGATGAACAGCATCATCTCCGCGCGTCTGGGCCGAGACCTCGACGCGATGTCCTTACTAGAAGCCAAGGCGATTTCTCAACTGAGCATCAACACTAGGATCTCACTGCTGGAAGAGATCATGCAGAGCGAGGGCTGGGATCAGGACTTCCCCTTCGTCATCCCTGTGCTTAGAGAACTCTTCGCAATGCGCAACAAGCTGGCTCACTCTCTGGCATTCGGCCACGACACAAACGATTCCGGTGACCTGACCGCAGTCAGACGCTCTTTTCGGCGTGGCGCTGCTACTCAGGAGGGGATCTCACTCGCCAAGATCGTGGGACTCGCCAGGTCAGCCCACTTCGTCACCACGGTCGAAATGTCCTTCCTGCAAGTACGAGCTGTTCCGATCGCGTACTGGACGGCAGAGTGACCCTCGACGCCCAATCCGGTTCATCGGTCGCCCCGGCCGTGCCGACTCTGGGCCACAGAGGGACGCTCGGCAGGGAACGTGGTGAGTGCGGAGGCGGCTGGCCTGCCGCCAGCCGCCATCAACCTGCAGTCCTATCCGCCCTTCTTTCCACGATGGCACGCGCCCTTTTATGCAAATACAGCGGAAATTCATGGTCTTTCAAAATCTCTTGCAGCTCAGAGTTGTCTTGAATCCGCCGCCAAACTACCGAAATGATTGCATTTTCATGCCAATGCAATTCAATGTTTCTAGTCATCCCACCGACCACGCCGTTAATCGACATGGCCTTAGCGTTCGCATACTCCTCGCCGAAAACTCGCGAGCATGACGATATTAGTATCTGATTTGCCGTACGCGCATCTAGGGAAGCGCGCTCCCCTTCTTGTGAACGGTCACGCGACGGCACGGTGAGAGCCCAATACACCGTCCGACCTTGGTGCGTGAACTCCTCGACAGCGACGGCCCGCTCAAGGTACCGTTCAATCTCGCAGCTATCGAGGGGTGGAATACCGGGCCACGCGGTCCCTCGACTAATAGCGAAAGATTCATCAACGAAAAAAAGCGTGCCCGGGAAAAAGGTGCCTCGACAAGGCGATCAGGCCGGCGTGGGCGGAAATCTCGGCGTCGGCCAGTTGGTCTAGAACCAACCGCATCGAGTCTCGATCGGCGGTAGTCAGCGCGCTTACCAACGGTGCCAGCCAACGATCCGGAGCGAGGAAACGGGACGCAAACTCGTTTGCCTCTCGCTCTTGCATACCGCTAGCTGCTGCAGTCGCGAATTCGCTACCTATAGCAGCAGAATCAACCGAGCAGTCGACAGTCCCCGAATGCCAAGCAAGCTCAATATGGGCAAGCTCGTGGGCGAGAGTGAAGCGCTCCCGAAGTGGAGGCAGCCCACTTCGAACAAAGACGCGCGGCGTTTCCTCGCCGAGCACAGTCACAGCGTCGCATTCATGCGCCCAGTCAACATACTCGACCTGCGCCCGCGCAAAAAGGAGCGCCTTAACATCAACGGGTGGCTTTAGATCGAACTTTTCGACCAGCGTCTTCGCCCTAGTGCGGGCAGCGTTTAAAGACGGCCAGTTTTCTGAAGCCAAGTGAGGACGCCTTCAACTTCGTTGGCAGAGGTTGCGCGGGCGGCAAGCCGGAGCTTGTCGGCAAACTTAACCAATTCATCACCGATGGTGCGTCCGTGCCGATGGGCAGAGACAATGTAGCGCAATGTGGTCGGCTTCTCGACCCAAAGACGGTACTCGTCCCAGGTCATGCCCAACCACTCATGCAATTCAAGATCCGTGTCATCTGCGTCGTGCCAGGCATCGACGTAGGAGTCGATGTCGTCGACTCCCGCCACGCCAACGAGTGCATCGCCAACGAATGTAGCGTTAGACATCGATCCTCCTTCCCCTGACTGCGGGCTTGATCATTTCCCGTGTGACGGGATGAGCTACGCCAAGATGGCGGCCTCGCTTATTGAACACCTCGACCTCGCCTCCATGTTCCCCGTCCCAGGTGTAGATGCGCTCCCCGTCGGGGGAGTACCACCGCTTGGACGGAGAGACGAAGCGAGATTTGAGGCCGTGCAAGAAGCAATCTTCTGGCAAGTTTACCCAGGGCACAGCGAGCGATGCTAGTTCCCGTGGCTCCACAGTGCACCAGGTTTGCCAAGCATCAAGATCCGAGGGGCGAGCGCCGTGAGTGTCTAACTGCGTGACAACCGCGACGCACAACCGCGAACAACCATGGACGTCAGCGGACTATCAGCGCAGGTGGCAGGCATAGCAGCCCAAGGGCAGCGAGCATCCCGAGTTGTTTCGGGACGAAGAGGTCACCGCCCAATACCCCGACAGCGTGGCTGAGGCCGGTGGGGGTACAGCGAGGCACACGCGTGCGTGATCGGTCGCCGCGCCCACCGTCGTGGCTGACTGGCGTTGGCTGAGGCACGGACCCCCAAGCCTTCCTCTCCAGCTGCTCCGTTCAGGATGAGAGCGTGAAGCCGGCGGATTGGTCGACGCGGAAAAGGCGCCTGGTGGAACACGGGATCCAACTGGTGCGGAACTGAGTACCCGTACTCATGTGCCGCCTTACGCGCGTGGGCAGGGTGGCGAGTATGGACTTACCCGTTGCCCCTCCGGCCTTCGACGCCACCACCGGCTCCAGGCAGCGGCGCCGCGTGGACCGGGGTGCCGACACCGCAGCCGGGTGTGGTCTCGTGCTCCTGGAGCTGATCGCCCTGGCGGTGATCTTCGGACTCTGGTTCCTGTCCGGTTTCGATCTCGACTCGGAAAAGACCGCCACGACCGAACCCTTGTGGGGCTACCTGGTCGCCGTCGGCGGAGTCGGAGTCCTCGCCATTGCGGCGGCTGTGACAGCCGCATGGGTCGACGCCGTCGTGACGGTTGTCACCCAAGCCGTAATGGCCATCTTGATCCTCATGATCTTCTTGCGTGGGGGTGAGGTCCAGTCTCACCAGGACCAGTTGTGCCACGACGAGCCGTCAGCCGTCGGTTGCAAGGACAGTGGCTGAACCGTGGGCCGCCGTCTCAGTTTCCGTCTCATTCAGCAACGTTCACGGTCGTTCAGCCGAGACCAAGGCTTGAGTGCCGACCGAGGCCCAGCCGCCCATGAACCCAGGCGAACGCCCCCGAACGACGCCCAACACCCCACCACCACAGTTGGAAAGCGTGTTGGGGGCAACCCCTCACGAGTTCGAATCTCGTATCCTCCGCCATTGCTCTCACCGGGCAATACGTCGAAGGGCCCCACCGCTTGCGGTGGGGCCCTTCGACGTTTGGCGTGGCCGTAGCCCAGGCCGTGTTCCGTCTTGAGCCAGGTGATCAGTCCATGTGCTCGGTCAGGGGCGAGGCGCGGATGAGGTCCTTCCACTCCGCGATCGGTCGGCCGTACTTCTTCTCGATCGAGGGGAAGTAGCTCGCGGGCCCTTCACGGGTCCGGCCGTGGCTGCGTTTCCGTTCGTCTGCGGCGTGGTGGTGCTGCCTGTACGACCTGGACCGAGGCGCGAATACATCGGTCGGGAAGGCATGATCCACGCCACAGTAAAGATCGAACGTCTGTCCTTGCCCCTCGTTAGAATTCGCTCGCCCCAAGAGCCCTCGTGAGCACCACAGGGACGGGGCCTGCGCTTTCCAGGGGGAACGCATGCTTCACACGTCCATCAGGGAACAACGCCGAAGACGACACGCGTCCAGGGGGCCACTTCGCTTCTCGCGCTGATCGTCGCCGTCCTGGCCTCGTTCACCGCACAGACCGGCACGGCTTCCGCCGTGGCCGTGCCGACCCCGAAGACCACGGCCGCGGCCTCCGGGCCCGCGACACCTAAGTCTCCGGAGAAGAAGGCGGCTCCCGAGGCGCTGCACGCCACCGCCGCGCGCGAGATCGGCCGTAGCGACGCGGCCGACACCTGCTCCGGGGCGATTGAGTCGGGAACGGTCTACACCTGCTCCGCCGGGCCCGAGGGCGGCGCGAGCTTCACCTTCACCCTGCCGAACCCCGACGACCTGGTGTTCCTCCAGGTCGTCTCCACCGATGACCAGCCCCAGTACCCGACGCTCACCGCACCGGACGGTTCGACGGTCACCTGCGACCGGCCCGACGGCGCGTACGGGGCGGCACGGTGTCCGACGAGCCAGGCCGGTACGTACACCGTGCAGGCCGGGGCCGCGCCGAGTGGCTTCTCGGTGTCGTACACGGCTCTGCTGTCCGGTACTTCCTGCACCGCGGTCTCAAGGACGACACCGCCCTCGGGGCGCCGAAGTCCCTCGCCGACACGCTTACCGCCGGGTCCGCCGGCCACTGCTTCGGCCTGCCGTCCGCCGCCGGGGACGTTCTGCGGAGCCATCTGTCCGCGTGGCAGGTGACCGGGACCGTCTACGACGCCACCGGCACCGAGGTCTGCACGACCCGTGAGAACAACGCCACGGACTTCGACTGCACCCTCAAGGGCGATGCACCGTTCCGTGTGCTGACGAACCAGTCGTACGCGGCGAGCATGGACTACAGCCTCACGTCGGCCCGCCTCTCCGCTCCCGCCGGCTGCCCCACCGTCCAGCCGCTGGCCTACGGCACGGTCCCGGACGCCACGTCCACCGCGCGCTGCCGCGTCCTGCACGTACCCGCCTCCGGGCCCTATCTCTTCGACACCGTCGGCGACAGCGTCTCCGGGAGCCTCTACGCCACCGACGGCACGTCCCGCTGCACCCCCACGCTGCTCGCCCCCTGCACCCTGACCGCAGGTGATTACACCTGGGCGCGCGACGGGCGCAGCAGCGCCCCGGCCGCCTTCGGGGTCCGGCTGTACGCGACGAACCTGACGCAGGGCTGCACCGACGTACGCGACGACGGCTTCGCCTCCGGCGCGGTGAAGGGTGCCTTCGGCGGACCGGGCGAGCAGCAGTGTCTGTCCCTCCCGACGGCCACCGGCCACGGCCTCTACCTGATCGACCGGACACCGGACGGCGGAGTCAACCCGAGCTACCGAGTGTTCGACGCCAAGGGCATCGCGCAGTGCGACAACGACGACTCCCCGGTGATCTGCAAGCTGACCGGGACCGCCCCGTTCCACGCGGTCCTCTCGGGCTCCGCCGCGGGTGAGTACCAGCTCGCCGTCCAGGACACCGGGAAGACCGCGGGCTGCACGGCCTGGCCGCAGTCGGCGTTCGACGGCACCTGGGGCGTGTCGGTTCCGCTCACCAGCACGACCCAGGCCGTGTGCCTGGGCATCGCCGCCGACCAGCACTCCACCGCCGAGATGTTCGACTACACGAACAACACCAACAGGGTCAACGCCGCGGTGCGGGTGTTCGACGGCGCCGGCAACGAGCTGTGCACCACTGTCGGCGGCTCCACGACCACCTGCCGGTTCACGGCCGGTGTCGGCTACACGGCCCTGCTGACGGGCACCGGCGCCTCGGACACGTACAAGCTGGTCCGCCGGGACATCTCTTCGACGGCGACGTGCGCCGCTCCGGCCTCGCTCACCGTCGGTGGAGCCTCCACGTCCTTCACCCTCGACTCCGCACTGGACAGCCGATGTCTGCGTGTCACTGCTGCGGCCACGGACAAGCTCTGGATGTCCGCGCGGACCCCGACGGCCGCCCGGAACACGGGCGTGGTGCTGAAGGTGGTCGACGCCTCGGGCACGAGCGTGTGCCGGCAGTGGGGCGTCTCCTGCCGCGTCACCGGCTCGACCTCGTACATCGTCATCATCCTGGCCTCGGGGTACGACGAGACCCCCATTTCCGCACACGTCGACACCTGGCGCGTCGGCACCGCCTCGGGCTGGGCCCCGGAGTGCACGGCGAACAAGGTGTCCCCGCAGGGCTTTTCCGTGCGGAGCGGCACGTTCACCGAGTCCGCAACCGCGTACTGCGCCGTGATCCCCATGGAGCCGTCGCAGCGCTTCCAGGTGTACGGCACCCAGAGCAGCAGCACGGGCACCCCGTGGGTGAGCCTGCTGAGCACCACCCGCTTCGCCGGCGCGAGCGCCGACTACTCCTACCAGTGCAACGGTGACAACGCCGGTGTCTTCAGCTACTCCTGCCTCACCACCTCCAGCGCCTCCGCGGGCGACTACCTGATGCTGGTGAGCCCGTACCAGGCGGACACTCCGGTCGAGTACTCCATGCAGGGTGTCTGCAAGAGCGGCTGCACCACTCAGCCGAAGTCGGCCGACGTCACCTCATTGGGCCCGACGAGCGGACCTGCCGGGACGTCCAACCAGGTTGTGCTGCACGGCGCGAACCTGACCCTCGGCACCCAGGTGGAACTCCGGTCCGGGGACGACTCCCGCACCGCCGAGCCGGTCTCCGTCAGCGCCGATGGCACCACGCTCACCGTGCGGCTCAGTACGTACGACCTCCTCCCGGGCGCGTACGACCTGGTGATCGACAACGTCGGGTACACATCCGGCATCCCGTCACCCGGCTACCTTCCGGGCGCCTACACCGTCACCGCCGCACCGGCGGCGACCCACAACCGCCTCGTCCCGGTCTCGCCGACGCGCTTCCTGGACACCCGCAACGGCACCGGCGCCCCCAGGGCACGGGTCGGCGCGGGCGGAATCGTCGAGCTCAAGGTCGCCGGGACGCGCGGTGTCCCCGCCACCGGGGTCACCGCGGTCGTCATGAACGTCACCGCCGTCCGGCCCACCGGCAACGGCCACGTCGACGTGTACCCCGCCGGTCAGCCGCTGCCGACCGTCTCCAGCGTCAACTACACGGCGCCGCAGACCATCGCCAACCTGGTGACGGTTCCCGTACGGAACGGATCGGTGGACCTGCGCAACAGTGCGGGCTCCGTCGACCTCCTCGCCGACGTCACGGGCTACTACGCGGAGGGGAGTTCAGGTTCGGCCTTGACGCCGGTCTCGCCGACGCGCTTCCTGGACACCCGCAACGGCACCGGCGCCCCCAAGGCGCGGATCGGCGCGGGCGGAATCGTCGAGCTCAAGGTCGCCGGGACCCACGGTATCCCCGCAACCGGGGTCACCGCCGTCGTCATGAACGTCACCGCCGTCCGGCCCACCACCGGGGGCTACATCACCGTGTACCCCGACGGCCAGTCGCTGCCGGCCGTATCCAACATCAACTTCCCCGCCGACCGGACGATCCCCAACATGGTCGTCGTCCCGGTCGTGAACGGTTCGGTGGACCTGCGCAACAGTGCGGGCTCCGTCGACCTCCTCGCCGATGTCACGGGATACTTCTCCGCCACCGGTTCGACCTTCACCCCGGCGGGCCCGCTGCGGCTACTGGACACACGCAGCGGACTGGGTGCCCGGCCCGGAGCCGTCGCCCCGGGCGGTCTGGTCAGCCTCCCGGTCACCGGTACGGCCGGCGTCCCCTCCTCCGGGGTCACGGCAGTGGTGCTCAACGTGACGGTCACGGCGCCTTCGGCCGGGGATATCTGACGGTCCACCCGCACGGTCTGCCGGAGCCCGGGGTCTCGAACCTCAACTTCGGCGCAGGGCAGACTATTTCCAACATGGTCGTGGTGCCGGTGGTTGACGGACGGGTCACCTTCGCCAACCACACCGGTTCGGTCCAGGTCATCGCCGACCTGGCCGGGTACTACAGCAGCTGACCACCAGGTCGGGGGCGGGGCTCGCACCGCCCCCGACCGCTCCCTGTACACACCGAAACTGCTAATTCCGCGAGTTCTCAGTGGAACCCGACGCACGTAGGTTTCTCGTCCCCGACGCCTCAAGGTCCGCTGTCACGCCGTTCTTTGCTCCGCCCCAATCACCCCTCAGAAGCCAAGGGCGTGACCTGAACCGCCCATAACGCACCGTCGTGGCATGGCATGAAGTACACGCCACGGGCCAAGTCATGAAGAAGCTCGATTCCGACGAACTGTCATGCGGCGAACTCATCACGGAACTCATCACGTGGAACGCCGGCGGATCAAATCCGGAACGGGACAGGTGACCATGGCAGGGTCAGTCGTAGTCATCTCCGTGGGAAGGTAGTTGGCGACCACGCGACCAAGCGAGCAAGCGGCAGTTGGGGAGACATATGTCCGATGAACCCGAGGGTGTCGTCGTCTACTGGCGGCCCAGGTGCCCGTACTGCATCCGCCTGCTCACCCAACTCCTCTTCACCCGCCTCAAGTTCACCAAGGTCAACATCTGGAAGCACCCGGATGCGGCGGCGTTCGTACGGTCCGTCGCGGACGGGAACGAGACCGTGCCGACGGTGACCGTGGCCGGGCGGGCGATGGTGAATCCGTCGAAGAGGGAGCTGCTGGAGGCGGTGCGGGCGTACGCGCCTCATCTGTTGTCGGGGGCGGCGGACGGTAGCTGACCGTCCGGTCCCCACGACGGCCCATCGGCGCGCCTCGGACTTCTACAGCGGCTGTCCGTCACGGAGTTGGGCGTCGCAGGGTCGTGTTGGCTTCGTCCGTCTGCTTCACCGCACAGGTGCACGGTGACCAGGCCAGCGCCTGGGAGTAGGTCGGCCTGCGGCACAGGCCTCGGCACAGGCGTCGGCGGTAGGTCGTGCCGTCGACTGTGATGTTCCGGGGTCGGGACCCTTGCGGGGCAGGGCCCTGGCTTTCGCTCCTTCCTCCGTGGCTGGGTTCCGGGGTGGGCCCGAGCCGCTCAACCCGGTTTGCTGCTTGGCTACTTGGGCGGGGTCAACGGGTCCTGTTCCGCGGGCGGTTGGGTGTTCCACCAGGCCGGGGACTGCGGGGCCGGGGTCCAGTCCGGGCCCCTGTGGGTCGTCCACCAGGTCTCTATGGTGCGGAACTTCTCCTTGAAGCGGCGGTCCCGGACGAGGAATCCCGTGGTGGGGACTCCGAGTTCGGTACGGCGGCCGTTCGTCTCGTACAGGACGACCGTGCGGCTGCCCAGGACCGTCTCGATCTTCATGCCCTGGATGTCGGACCAGGGGATCGTGCGGCGGAGGAAGGTGTGGATCACGATCGCGGACGGGGTGAGGGTGATGCCGAGGCGGGACGGGAGGAGGGCGCCCAGCACCAGCAGGACGATCCAGAACGCCGCCACCGCCGGCAGTCCGCCCGGTGGCCTGAACTCCGTCCCGGGGGTGAGGAGGAAGAGCACCGCCGTGAGAACTGCCATGGGGAGGAAGGGTGTTGTCCGTTGCCATGCCGTCGTACGGATGCGTATCTCGTCCGGCGGCGAGGCCGCGCCCGGTGAACTGCCCATCGCTGTCACTCCGTTGCCCTCGTACTTCTACGCGGACCGTCCGGCTTACCCGGCTTACCCGACTTGCTCGGCCAACTCGCTCTGAGCGCTTGTCCGTCGTCGCCGTCGTCCCGCGATTGTCGCCGGAAACGGTCTCGGGACGTGACAACCTCACCCCGCCTGCGGACCACGCGGTCGTAGACACCGCCCCCGAACCCACCTCTGAGTTCGCTCTGAATACGGCCGGATTCCATCGCCGAATCCCCGCCATCCGAATGAAGGAAATGCGGGTCAACCACTGCGGAGCAATGCATCGCGACAGCTGAGATTGCGCGATGTGCATTCCCCGTGCCACCAGGAAACCTCTGAGGTACCTGTGAAAAAGGGGCTCCTTTCTCGGCCGGCTTCACAGATTGGGGCAGGACAGTGGCGCCGGCAGCCCCGACAGACCTCGATCGAAGGAGTTCACCTTCATGGACAGGCGTAGGTTCATGGCCGGTACGGCGACCGCGACGGCCGGGGCCCTGGCGGTGTTCGGCGGCGCGAGCCCCAGCTCGGCGAGTGAGGCGAGTGAGGCGAATGAGGCGAGCGGGACGGGGGCCGCGGATTCCGCCGGGGGCCATGTAAAGGGCGTCACCGCCATCACCCAGGTCTTCGGGGCGGGGCAGAAGCTCGTCGCCGTAGCCGTCGAGTACGACCGGGTCATCGACGGGCGGAGGCTGTCGACGTCGACGTTCACCGTCACCGACCGCACGGTGACGAAGGTCTACACGAACCGTTCCGCCGACCTCGCGCGGCGGTCCCGGGACGGCCGCTACGTCGTCGTCGAACTGTCGCCGGACGACACGGCGGCGGCCCTGTGGGTGACGGGCCAGGGTTCCGGCACCCCGCCCACCGGCGGCGGGACCGGCGGGACGGGTGGGACCGGTGGCTCCGGCGGCGGGGTCGGCGCGGGTGGCCCGCAGGTCGGTGACACCACGCCCGGCGGGACGATCGTCGCCGCGAAGGCCACGCTCACCCAGGCCGGCACCGTCACCACCACCCGGGGCAGGCAGTACGCCGCGAGTACCGCGGCGCTGACCACCGACGCCGTGAAGAACCTCATCGTGGACGACTTCCGGCAGTTCACCTTCGACGACCCGGCGACCGGCCAGACCCTGAAGTACAACCTGTTCGTCCCCGGCACTACAACCCGCGCAAGAGCTACCCGTTGGTGCTGTTCATGCATGACGCGAGCGTGGTCAACGTCGCGACCGAGGGTCCGTTGGTCCAGGGTCTGGGCGCGGTGTGCTGGGCGAGTCCGGAGGACCAGGCCCGGCACGAGGCGTTCGTGCTCGCGCCCGAGTACGGCGCGGTGGTGATCGACGACAACTACGAGCCGTCGACCCTCTTCGACGCCACCGCGAACCTCGTCGAGTCCGTCGCGGGGCAGTACAGCGTCGACCGCGACCGCCTCTACACGACCGGTCAGTCGATGGGCGCGATGATGTCCCTCGGCCTGAACATCCGATACCCGGACCTGTTCGCCGCCGCGTTCGTCGTGGCCGGGCAGTGGCCGGAGGCGCAGGCGGTGCCCCTCGCCAAGAAGAACCTGTGGATCCTCGTCTCGGCCGACGACACCAAGGCGTACCCGGGCGAGCAGGCGATCACCGAGGTCATCCAGGAACAGGGCACGAAGGTCGGCACCGCGCTGTGGGACGGCCAGTCCACCGCCGCCGGATTCGCGGCGGACGTGCGGGCCCTGAAGGCCCAGCGCACCCCGGTGAACTTCGCCGCGTTCAGGACCGGCACGACCGTGCCGTCCGGCTCGACGACCAGCGCGCACATGGGCACCTGGCAGATCGCGTACACGATCCCCGGCATCCGGGACTGGATCATGCGCCAGTCGCGGTAGGCCCCGGGGTCCCGGGGTCGGGTCCTCGCCGCGGCACTCGGCGGCATAGAGTGCTGCGGCAGATCCGACAGAACCGGCCGAACCGACGGAACCCCCACCGTCCGGCCGGCCGACCGCCCGTGGAGGCAGATCGCGATGGAGACCCCGCCGCAGCTCACCGACGGACGGCTGTTCTCCTCGTGGCAGGCGGACGTCCCCGCGCTGCTGGTGGTCGTGGTCCTCGCCGGCCTGTACGGCTGGGGCGTCCTGCGGCTGCGGCGGCGCGGCGAGGCGTGGCCGGTGGCGCGGACCGCCGCGTTCGCGGTGCTCGGTCTCGGCACGATCGTCGTCGCGACGATGTCCGCGCTCGCCGTCTACGACCGCGTGCTGTTCTGGCCGGCCGCCGTCCAGAACGTCCTCCTGGACCTGATCGCCCCCTCGGCCTGGCCCTCGGCGATCCCCTACGGCTCGCCCTCCGCGCCCTGCCCGAACGCGCCGCGGCTCGCACGCAGGGAGCCCTGACCGGTCGCCTGGTCCGACTCCTCACGTTCCCCCTGGTCAGCACGGCCCTGGTGCTGGCGACCGAGCTGACGATCTACTTCACGCCGTACTTCGAGACCGCCCTGGCCGACAACTGGCTGCACCAGCTGATGTACCTCCACCTGCTGCTCGCCGGAAGCCTGTTCGTCCTCCCGGTCCTCACCCGCGAGGAGGCACTGCCCGCCTGGTGCACCCACCCGGTGCGGGCGGGCCTGGTGTTCGTGGACGGGATCATCGACGCGGTCCCGGGCATCGTGGTGATGACCCACGGCACCCTGATCGCCGGCTCCTGGTACCTCAGCCACTCCCCGTCCTGGGCCCCCGACATCCAGCACGACCAGCAGCTCGGCGGCGGCGCGATGGTCAGCATCGCCGAACTCGTCGCCGTCCCCTTCCTCCTCGCGATCCTCGTCCAGTGGGCCCGCACGGAACGCGCCGAGACGGTCGCCCTGGACCGACGGCTGGACGAGGAACTGGAGGTGGTCCGGGCGACACCCGCGAAGGCGACAGCGGCGGAGACGACCGCGTCGGCTGAGGGCCCCGACCTCGTACGCCCCTGGTGGGAGACCGAGAACAGCGAGGTCGCGCAGCGCATCCGGGGCCAGCGGTAACCGCGCCCCGACCGGCCGGTCCTATCGCACGATCCGCACGTCCCTCGACACACTCACCTGGTCCACGTCCGACGTCCGGACGGTCACCTTCATCGTCCAGGTCCCGGCGATCGGGAGGTTGAGGGAGTTGGTGCCCCAGTAGCCGCCCTCGTCCTTGACGTCGGCGTCGAGGGGGCCGATCTTCTGGGCGGGGAGGGTGAAGGAGAGGCGGAGTTCGGGGACGGTGGCGAAGCCGCCGTCGGGGCCGTAGACGACCGCCTCGACCGAGTTCTCGCCCACGCGGCCCGGGTCGAGGGTGATCTGTACCTTGCCGCCGGCGTCGCCGACGCGGAAGGGGACGGTGGTGACGGAGGCGGCCGGTATGCCGGCCGAGGTCGCCGTCTGCTGGGCGTCGGCCGCCGCGCGGCCCGGGAGGGTGTTGGTGAGGAGGGTGGTGACGACCAACACCGCGACTCCTACGGCGACTTCGACCAGCACCGAGCGGCGCAGGCCGCGGCGGAGGCGGTCCTGGGAGTCGTCGGCGGCGGCCTCCGGCGCGGTCCCGCCGTCTCTCGTGGAAGGCGGCCCGTCTCCCGTGGAAGGCGGGGCTCCGTCCGCGCCCGTCCGCACCAACTCCGGTACCGGGACTCGGACTTCGGCCCCCGTCAATCGACTCGTCCACTGCCGGGACCAGCCCGCCGCCGCGAGCAGCAGCACGACCGCGCCGAGTTTCACCAGCAGGATGCGGCCGTACGACGTCCCGGTCAGGGCGTTCCAGGAGCCGAGGCCGCGCCAGGACTGGTAGACGCCGGTGACGACCAGGACGGTGACCGAGGTGAAGGCGAGGCGGGAGAAGCGGGCGACCGGGGCCGCGTCGAGGTTCGGTGAGCGGTAGAGGGTCGCGAGGAGGGCCGTCAGACCGCCCAGCCAGACGGACATCGCGAGCAGGTGCAGGACCGCCGACGTCATCGCCACCGGCACCTGGATCCCGGCGGACGCGTGTTCCGCCGATGCCCAGGTCAGCGCCAGTCCGATCGCCAGCGCGGTGCCTGTCGCCAACGTCACGCGGCCGAAACGGTCCCTGCCCCGAAGTCGTAGGAGGAAGACGGCTGTTGCGGCCAGGAGTACGGCTCGGGCTGCCAGGGCCTCGCCCGGGCGGGTCGTCAGCGTCTTCGGGATCGCGGAGGGTTCGAAGGCCGTGGTGAGGGCGGTGCCTGCCTCGTAGGGGAACGGAGCAGGAGCAGGGCGAGTGTGGCCGTCAGGAGGGTCCACCAGCCCGTGCGGATCGGCTTGTTGAGGACCGTCGGGTCCGGGGGCGGCACAGGGCCAGGAAGGTGGCGGTGCCGATGAGGAGGGCCGCGGCTATGTAGGCGACGTAGCGGGCCATGTCGTAGAGCGTGCCGGTAAGGGGGTCCTCCGTCGGAGCGGTGGCGACCGGGGTGGTGGTGGCGGAGGGTTTGCCGATGGAGAAGGTGAACGCGCCCGACACCGGGTGGCTGTCGGCGGAGACCACGCGCCAGGCGACCGTGAAGGTGCCGGTGCCCAGCTTCCCCGGCAGGGTGACGCTCGCCGTGTCGCCCGCGCCCTTCGCGTGGTGCGCCGAACTCGTCGACACCCGGCGGTTGTCGGGGTCGTAGACGCGGAAGGAGTCGTCGAGGAGGGCGACCGACTCGGAGAACGTGAGGGTGACCGTGCGGGGGCGGACTTGAGGACGCTGCCGTCGGCCGGGTCGGTGGATTCGAGGGCCGCGTGCGCGGAGGCGGTGGGCGCGGTGCCGAGGAGGAGCAGGAACAGGAGGGGGGCCAGCAGCAACAACCGTTGCAGGCCCCGGTGTTCAGGCCACCGGCGCCCAAGGCTGCCCCGGCCTGCCTGGTCCCGCTCGTTCCTTCGTCGGCTCACGTCACTTCTCCGTCTTCACTTCCCCGTCTTCGGACGTACGGGCCCCGGTCGTGTCAGGCCCTCGGTCCCGCCGGGCCCCGGTCACATCAGGCCTCCCGTTAGGTACGGAGGAGCCTCCCGTCCCGCTCACCACGTCGGCCTCGCCGTCACCCCGCCGCGACCACCAGGTCGTGCCCGGTGATCCAGGAGGCGAGACGCGAGGCCAGGAACACACAGGCATCGCCCACGTCCTCCGGCCGCCCCAGCCTCCCCGTCGGCGCCGCCTCCCGCCACCGCCGCACCCCGTCCGGCCAGTCCGCCGCCAGTCCCTCCCGGTCGATCAGGCCGGGCGAGACGGTGTTGACGCGGATGCCGTACGGGCCGTACTCAGGGCCGCCGACCGCGCGTGCATGACGACGGCGGCCTTGGACGCGGAGTAGTGCGCGTGCAGCGCCGCCGGGGCGCCCGCCTCGATCGACGCGATGTGCGTCACCGAGCCCCCACGGCCATCCCCGCCGTCGCCCTGCTCCCGCATGACCTCCGCTGCCGCCTGTGTGCATGCGAAGACGCTGGTCAGGTTGGTGTCGACGACCGTCCGCCAGTCCGCCGCCGTCATCCCGGGCAGCGGTTGCGTGGGCTGTACGCCCGCGTTGTTGACCAGTGCCGTCAGCCGGCCGCCGCTCCACTCCGCCGCCTCGCGGACCAGCCCGCGGCAGGCGTCCTCGTCGGTCAGCTCGGCTTGCAGTACGACGGCTCGGGCGCCCGACTCCCGTACCCGTGACGCGACTTCACCGGCCGCCTCCACCCCCGTCCGACAGTGGACGGCGACCCCCGCCGCGCCCTCCTCCGCGAACCGCAGCGCGATGGCCCGGCCGATGCCGCCGCTCGCGCCCGTGACCAGGGCGAACTGCCCCGCCAGGAGGCCGTTCACGGGCGGCACAGGGCGGTGATGCGGGCGGCCTCGGACGGGGTGCGGGCGTAGCGGGCGGTCAACTCGCCCGCGTCGCCGTGCTCGTAGCCGTCGTAGGTGAAACCAGGTGCCATCGTGCAGCCGAAGAACGTCCACGCACCGCCCGTCACCACCCGCGCGCCCATCCAGGTGCCGCCGAGGACGGTGAACTGGAGGTGCTGGCCGTGCCGTATGTCGGGGCCGAGGACCGCCGTGCGCACGGTGTCGTCGGGGGCGAGGAGGAGGAGTTCGAGGGGGTCGCCGAGGTAGAAGTGCCAGACCTCGTCGCCGGGGAGGCGGTGCAGCGCGGAGAAGTCGTCGGCCGTGAGCAGGGCGACGATCGCCGTGCCCTCCGGGTTGCCGTCGGACCGCTCCGGGCCCGCCCACGTCTGCCGGAACAGGCCGCCCTCGCGGGGGATCGGTACGAGGCCGTAGTGGGCGACGAGGTCTTCTGGGGTCACTCCGGCAGGCTACGGGAAGGCCACCTCGCGGGGGAGAAAGGCCAGTTGAGCGTGCTTTTCGGGCAGGAAGACGTCCGGTATGTCCACCTCCGGCAGGACGACCCTCGGCCCCGGCACGAATCCCTGCCGCAGGAACCGCGCGATGGCCTTCTCGTTCCGTACGTCCGGATCGACCACGACCCGGCGCCGGTCGAGACCGAGCAGGACGTACGACGCGAGGGCACCCAGCAGCGCCGACGACCAGCCGGGCAGGCCGCCGTCCGGGCCCGCGGGGGCGAGGAGGAGGTGGATGCCGATGTCTCCGGGGCGTACGTCGTAGCAGTCGCCGACGCGGTCGGCCGCGGGGTCGTAGGTCTGGAGGAGCGCGACGGGTTCGGTGTCCCGGAGGACGAGGTGGGCGTGGTGGGTGTCGAGGGTGGCCATGTGGGCGTAGATCTCGGTCACTTGAGCCTGGGTGAGGCCGTTCATGCCCCAGAACGCGGCCCGTTCCCCGCTGACCCAGCGGTGGATCGTCCCGGCGTCGGCCTCCGGGTCCAGGGGGAGGACGTGGACGGTGCCGAAGCCGTCGACGTGCTGTGAGTGGAGAGGGTGACGGGGGTGACGGGGGTGGTGGGCGGGGGCGTGCGGCTCAGACATCGGCTTCCTTCACGGGAGGCTCAAGGAGGTGCCAGTCGGTGATCACCGGGGTCATGTCTCCCCTGAGCCACAAGGGCAGTTGGTCGTGGTGGTGCGGGGAGGCGGGATCCCCGACGCGCCCAGCGGCACCACCCACAGGCTGTCGTCCCGCCTGGCCAGGTCCCATACGAAACGGGCGGCCGGACCTCGCGCGCTCAGGTCGGTGAGCCCGGGGACGGAGGAGGTGCACAGGACGCAGTCGTGGTCACCGGACAGGCGGGGAGCGGAAGTTGGGGTGCCGGTGTCGGTGAGAGCCCGCCAGGGTGCGAGGCGATGGCTGTCGCCCCATGTACCGGACGGTCTGGCCGCCGTCTCCTCCAGCGCCGTCCGTACTGCCTCCGGCCGGTCGATGCCGTACAACTCCCTTGCCCGCAGCAGGTGTTCGAGCGCGAAGCCGACGCGTGGGAGCAGTGCGAGCCAGGGCAGGAACACCTCCGGGTACGCGGGCGGTTCGGCCAGCGCGGCGAACGCCGGGTGGGCCGCGAGCCGTTGGACGACCGCGCCGCGTACGGCCGCGTAGGCGGCGGCGTCGGCGCTGTCGGCGTCCATGCGGCGGTCCCAGGCCAGCAGCCGGTCGCGGAGTGCGGCGGCCCCGGGGTGAGGTCGGTGAGCGCGACCAGGTGGTCCAACAGGGGTGCCGCGGAGCCGAGATGGGTGTCCATGTGGATCGCGGGCATGTCGGCGGCGGACCACTTCTCGCGCCCGCCGAGCAGCGCGGTGATGCGGTCGGCGCGGTGGTCCGGGGCGAACTCGACGCCGAGCGGGGTGGCGGGGCCGCGCTGGTTGGCCATGACCGCGATGCCGTCGGCGGTGAGTCCGGCGCGGGGCGGCTCGTGCCAGCCGTGCCACTCGTGACCGGGTTCCCAGGCGGGCACGAGCCGGGTGCGGTTGGCCTCGGCGCGCAACGGCACCTTGCCCGCGACCCGGTGCAGCAGGCCGCCCTCGGTGTCGGCGGCCTGGACGACGTTGACGGGTTCGGCCCAGTCGTCGAACGCCCGGTCCACGTCGGCGACTTGGCGGGCCCGGAGGAGGGGGAGCAGCGCGGTGAAGCCGAGGTCGCTGGTGACGCGGGGCGGGTAGCGGAGGCTGATGGCGAGGGGCGGGGCGGGGGCGGGGCGCTGATGCCTCCGTCGAGACCCTCCGGCCCCCGATCACGACCGGCCCGCGTTCGGTCTCGATGATCTCGACCTTCACGGACTCCTCACCGGCCACGTCGACCGTCTCCGTGTGCCGGGCGGCGCGGTGCCAACTGCCGTCCGGGCCGAGGGCCTCGACACCGGCGCCGGTGCGGCGCAGGCGTTCGCGGTACAGGTCCTGGTAGTCGGCCATGGCGTTGGTGATGGCCCAGGCGACCGTGCCGGTGTGGCCGAAGTGGGCGATGCCGGGGACGCCGGGCACGGTGAGGCCGACGACGTCGAACTCCGGGCAGGAGAGGTGGACTTGCTGGTAGACGCCCGGGTCCTCGATGAAGCGGTGCGGGTCACCGGCGAGGACGGGCAGGCCGGTCGTGGTCCGCGCCCCGCTCACCAACCAGCCGTTGCTGCCGGAGGTACCGGGCCCGTCGGTGGCGAACAGCCCCACGGCGTCCGGCCCGAGGTGCCGTACCGCCTCCTCGCGCCAGAGCTTGGCCGGGAACCCGGCGAACAGGATGTGCGTGGCGAGCCAGATGCCGAGGGGGGTCCAGGGCTCCCAACGGCCGGGCGCGAGGCCTGCCTTGGCGAACTCGGGCACTGAACTACCGGCCGCCAGACCCTCGTTGACCCCGTCGACGTACGACCGGACCCAGCGCGCGGTCTCGGGGTCCCGGCGCTCCAGGGCCGTGAAACAGCGCCTGGCCGTGTCGTCGAGCCGGACGCGGCGGGCGAAGAGGTCCCAGGGGAGGGCGCGGACGCCGAGGAAGGACGCCGACGTGCCCTGTGCGCGGTGCCGTTCGACCTCGAGCTGCCAGGCGCGGTCGTGGGCGGTGACGCGGCCCTGGACGCGGGCGAGTTCGTCGGCGGTGCCGGCGCGCAGGTGGGGATGCCCCAGGCGTCGCGGTGGATCCCGGCGTCGCGGTGGAACTCGGTCGTCACGCTGTGGCCCCTGTTCTGGTTCCGCCCTGAGAGCCCGCCCTGAGAGCCGAGGCTAGGGCTTTAGGTTAGCCTTACCTAAGTTATTGCTGGGGAAAGCGTACGCGAAGGGTGAAGAGACCATGGTGCAGGGGCGCGGTTGGGAGGGCGCGGTTCTCAGGCTGCTGCGCGCCAAGGACTACGAGTTCACGGTGACGAGAGCCGAGGACGTCACCCCGCACTACCGCCGCCTCCGCCTCACCGACGGCGGCATGCTCGCGGCGACCGGGGTCCACCCGACGATGTGGGTCCGCCTCTGGTTCGACAACGCGGGCAGGCCGCACCAGCGGGCGTACACCCTGGTCGACCCCGACCCGGCGGCCGGCACGTTCGGCCTCGAGTTCGCCCTGCACGAGGGGCGGGCGAGCGACTGGGCGCGGGGCGCGAAGCCGGGCGACACCATCGGGGCGACGGTCCAGGGGACGGGCTTCGAGACCCCGGACCCGGCCCCGTCCCACCTCTTCGTCATCGGCGACCCGGCATCCCTCCCCGCGATCAACTCCCTGCTGGGCGCGGTGGGTTCGACGGTCCCGGCGACGATCTGGTTCGAGGGCGACGGCGCGGGCCTGCCGTTCCGCACCGACCCGGCCCTGCACGAAGTGCGCAGGATCGCCCGTGGCCAACTCGCCGAGCGGGTAAGGGCGGAGCTCCCCGACCTGCTGAAGGGAAGCGCCGACCCCTACGTCTGGATCACCTGCGACACGGCGACCACGCGGGCCCTGTCGTCGTACGTACGAAGGAAGTTGGGCGTACGCCGGGAGCGGGTGCACGCGCTCGGGTACTGGCGGGCGGGCTGAACGAAGGCGCCGAAAACGCCTGGGTTCCGAGGCCGCGGCCGGTCTACTCTCTGCGGATGACCTTGGAATGGGAACAGGTAATCGTCCACGCGGAGGACCCCGCGGCTCTGGGCCAGTGGTGGGCCGAGGCGCTCGGGTGGGTCGTGGTGCACTCCGACGCCGACGAGTACGAGATCCGCCCCGCGCCGGACCGCCTCCCGGGCCTGGACTTCGTCCGGCTCGACGAGGCCAAGCAGAGCAAGAGCCGGCTGCACCTGGACTTCAGGCCCGACGACCAGGCCGCCGAGGTGGCCCGCCTGGAGGCGCACGGCGCGCGCCGCGTCGACATCGGCCAGGGCGAGCAGTCCTGGGTGGTCCTGGCGGACCCCGAGGGCAACGAGTTCTGCGTGCTGGGTCAGCGCCGGCAGTAGGAGGCGCCCGGTGGATGCCCGCCGACCCGGCGCACCGGCGGGCATCCCGCGCCCGTACGCGCCATCATCGACCCATGGACGTCACCCTTCACCTCGCCCAGGACCCCGACGCCGATGAACTCCTCGGCCGTTCCCCGCTCGCCGCGCTGGTGGGGATGCTGCTCGACCAGCAGGTGCCGATGGAGTGGGCGTTCAAGGGGCCGCGGACGATCGCCGACCGGCTCGGCGCCACCGACCTCGACGCGCACGACATCGCGGCCCGCGACCCCGAGGCCTTCGCCGCCCTGCTCTCCGAGAAGCCGGCGGTGCACCGCTACCCGGGTTCCATGGCCAAGCGCGTCCAGCAGCTGTGCCAGTACCTCGTCGAGCACTACGACGGTGACGCCAGCAGGGTCTGGGAGGGCGTCGGCACGGGTTCCGAGCTGCTCGAGCGCCTCCAGGAACTCCCGGGTTCGGCAAGCAGAAGGCCCAGATCTTCCTCGCCCTCCTCGGCAAGCAGCTCGGGGTCACACCGAAGGGCTGGCGGGAGGCCGCAGGCGCCTACGGCGAGCCCAAGTCCTACCGCTCCGTCGCCGACATCACCGGCCCCGAGTCCCTGACCAAGGTCCGCGCCCACAAGCAGGAGATGAAGGCCGCGGCCAAGGCGGCGAAGGCGGCAGGCGGAAAGTAGCCCCGGCCTCGGCACCCCGGCCCACCCCGACCTCCCAGGGGCGCGAGGCCGTGTCGACACATGCGGCTCCGCCGCGCGGGCGCGACCGGCCGCCACCCACCCGCACCCCACACCCCGCACACAACCCGACCACCCACCGACCCCGTCGGCATCCGCCAACCGGCCCCGGCACCCCGTCAGCCAGGTGGCCCGTCCCGGTGGCGGCCCGTGGGTCCCCGGTCAAAACATGGACCATGACCGAGGCACCGAGCGGCCCCTGGGGCCCCGAGTACGACGACCGCCGCGCCCACGCGCCACGCGACCCGCGGCCCCCGCAAGTCGAGCCGGAATTCGAAGGGCCCCTTTTCGCCCTGTCCAAAGCCGCGTGGCAGGTCGTCCTGCTCACCGGCGTCGCATCCCTCATCCTCGGCGTGCTGGTCCTGGTGTGGCCCGGCGCGTCCCTCTTCGCGGCCGGCATCCTCTTCGGCCTGTACCTGCTGATCAGCGGCGTCTTCCAGCTGGTCGCCGCGTTCGGTACGCACCGGGCGACCTCGCTGCGCGTCCTCGCGTTCATCAGCGGCGCGTTGTCGATCGTGCTGGGCCTGTTCTGTTTCCGCGGGCCGATGCAGTCGATCGGGCTGCTGCTCGCCCTGTGGATCGGCATCGGCTGGCTGATCCGGGGCATCACGCAGACCCTGGCCGCGATCCAGGACCGGACGATGCCCGCCCGCGGCTGGCAGATCTTCCTGGGGATCGTCACCTTCATCGCCGGCATCGTGCTGATCGACTCCCCCTTCCGCTCGGTCGCCGTCCTGACCCTCGTCTGCGGCATCTGGCTGGTCGCGGTCGGCGTGGTCGAGATCGTCACGGCCGTCCGGATCAGAAGTCACGCCAAGAAGGTGCCCCAGGCCCTGTGAGCCTCGTTGGTAGGCCGTGCGGGCGGTTTACGCGCCCGCCGCGATGAACGCCGTACGGCCGCTGGGAGATGACCTTCCATGAGCACGAGGGTGCGCCCCGCACACCGCCTCCCCCGCAGCCGCGTCTGGCTGCGGGCCCTCGTGCTGCTGCTCGCCCTGCTGGTGCCCGGCACGCACGCCGAGCTGCGCGCGACACCGGCCGCGTCGGCGTCCGTGGAGACGACCGTCGAGTACGACGTCCTCGACGCGGCGGCTGCCCCGCGGCCCGTCGGCCCCCTCGCCGTCCGCCGGCCCACCGCACCTCTGCGGCCCGCGCCCGTCCCGGCGTCCCGGGCACCCCGGGCGCGTTCCCTCCCGCGCCGGCCGCACCGCCGTACACCCTCCGCGCCCTGCGCACGGTGGTCCTGCGCTGCTGACGGACCGGCCTTCCCCGGTCAACCGTCACTACGACGCTAGGAACACAGCCATGCCCATCGACCCGTACGCGGTCCTGCGCGCCCTGCTGCGCGCCGAGGCCGTCCGCAACGCGCCCAAGCCGGAAGCCCGCCGACCCGAGCCGCAGCGGCCCCGGAGGAACGGGCGCGCTGAGCCGTCGTACGGCCCGGCGGGGGCTAGCGCTTCCGCCGGGCCGTGCCGAACAGGGAGCGGGTGATCTCGCGGCCGATCTGGGTGCCGACGGAACGCGCCAGGGACTTGAACATCCCGCTGCCGACGACCTGTTGGACCATCGACTCGTCCTCCTTGGCCGGCTTGGAAGCCGCCTTCGGGGCAGCCTTCGGGGTCTCCGGGACCGGCTGCCGCTCCGCCGCCGTGAGCTTCTCGTACGCCGACTCACGGTCCACAGCCTGTGCGTAACGGCCGTACAGGGACGAGGACTTGACCGCCGAGTCGAGGGTCGCCGGGTCGATCGGGCCCATCAGGGACTCGGGGGCGCGGAGGCGGGTCACCGCGACCGGGGTGGGGGCGCCGTTCTCGCTGAGGACCGTCACGACCGCCTCGCCCGTGCCCAGGCCAGTGAGGATCTCCTCCAGGTCGTAGGGGAGTTCGGGAAGGTCTTCACCGTGGCCTTCAACGCCTTCTGGTCGTCCGGGGTGAAGGCGCGCAGGGCGTGCTGGACGCGGTTGCCGAGCTGGGCGAGGACGTCGCCGGGGACGTCCTTCGGGGTCTGGGTCACGAAGAAGACGCCGACCCCTTTCGAGCGAATGAGGCGGACGGTCTGCGTGATGGAGTCGAGGAACGCCTTGGAGGCGTCGTTAAAGAGCAGATGCGCCTCGTCGAAGAAGAAGACGAGCTTCGGCTTGTCGGCGTCCCCGACCTCCGGGAGATCGTGGAAGAGGTCGGCCAGGAGCCACATCAGGAAGGTCGAGAAGAGCTGCGGTTTGTCCTGGACAGCGGGGAGTTCGAGGACGGAGACCATGCCCCGGCCGTCCGTCGCCGTGCGCAGCAGCTCGCTCGTGTCGAACTCCGGCTCACCGAAGAAGTCGGCCATGCCCTGCGCCTCGAACGCGGTGAGGGAGCGCAGGATCACCCCGGCCGTGGCGGTGGACAGGCCGCCGATGTTCTTCAGCTCCGGCTTGCCCTCGTCGGAGGTCAGGAAGGTGACGACCGCCCGCAGGTCCTTGAGATCGATCAGCTCCAGGCCCTTGGTGTCGGCGTAGTGGAAGATCAGGCCGAGGGACTGCTCCTGGGTCTGGTTGAGCTGGAGCACCTTGGAGAGCAGGACCGGGCCGAAGCCGGTGATCGTGGCGCGGACCGGGATGCCGTGGCCGATGCCGCCGAGGGCGTAGAACTCCGCCGGGTACCCGGTCGCCGTCCACCGCTGTTTCACCCCGGCGGCGCGGCCCGCGACCTTGTCGTTCGTGACGCCGGGCGCCGAGATGCCCGACACATCGCCCTTCACATCCGCGAGGAACACCGGCACGCCCTGCGCCGAGAGCTGCTCGGCGATGAGCTGGAGGGTCTTGGTCTTGCCGGTGCCGGTGGCGCCCGCGACGAGGCCGTGGCGGTTGAGCATCGGGAGGGGGATGCGGATCTGCGCGTCGGGCAGACAGGCCCCTTCCCACAGCAGGGCGCCCAGGTCGAGTGCAGGTCCTGTGAAGGCGTACCCGGCGGCGATCGTCTCGCTGTCACTCATATCAGGCCCCTGTTCCCGTTTTGCCCACCTTTACGGCATCTTTTCCAGCGTCGCACTCCGCCTCCATGGCTGCGCCCGGAACGTCATGACCGGTAGGCTTTCCGTGTGATCTTCAAGCGCATCGGAAACGGCCGGCCGTACCCCGACCACGGCCGGGAGAGCACCCGGCAGTGGGCGGATGTCGCGCCGCGCCCGGTCCGCCTCGATCAGCTCGTGACGACCAAGGGCCAGCTCGACCTGGAAACGCTCCTCGCCGAGGACTCGACCTTCTACGGCGACCTCTTCGCGCACGTCGTGAAGTGGCAGGGCGACCTGTACCTGGAGGACGGCCTGCACCGCGCGGTCCGCGCGGCACTTCAGCAGCGCCAGGTGCTCCACGCGCGCGTCCTCGAGCTGGACTGAGCCGCGCCCCTTTTTTGAGGCTCGGTTCGCCTCCGGGGCGTCAAAGCCTGTGTCAGAGCCCGACCGTGCTCGCCCCTTCGGGCCTCCGCGCGCTCGATCTCCCGACACAGGCGCGCCCCTTCGGCTCACCCGCCGGGGCTGACCCCTGGGTTCGTCCTTTCGGGTTGGTCTCGGCGCTGTCGAATGATCATCTAGTAGGCATCGCCGCCCAGGCGCACTACGCTGCGCTCATGAGCATGCTGACTCCCCAGGCATGGGCGGCCAGTACCGGATCACGGGGACAAATACCCGCGCATGCGCCGTCCGCGGCGCCGCGGACGGCTCGTCCTCATGGTGGTCGCCTCCGTCGCCGTACTGGGTGTGGGCGGGTGGGGCACGTTGCAGCTCATCGACGTCTTCACCGGTGGCGGCAAGCAGGCGGCGGCAGCCGGTTCCAAGGCCGCCTGCGCCTCCAAGGCGAGCCCCTCGCCCACCGCCGACTCCGCCGTGCCGAAGCCGGCCCAGATCACCGTGAACGTCTACAACGCCACGCCCCGCAGCGGCCTCGCCAAGTCGACCGCCGACGAACTCAAGAAGCGCGGCTTCAAGATCGGCGACGTGGGCAACGCGTCCGCGCAGTGGGACAAGAAGGTCAAGGGCACCGGCGTCCTGCTCGGCCCCGCCTCCGCCC
The DNA here is from genome assembly GCA_016893485.2 of Streptomyces sp. P3. Taxonomy (GTDB): domain Bacteria; phylum Actinomycetota; class Actinomycetes; order Streptomycetales; family Streptomycetaceae; genus Streptomyces. Next base: position 5,122,738 of record JAFEKX020000001.1, on the reverse strand, counting down.
TCGACACCTCGCTGCCCGTCCTCGCCACCCAGCTCACCGGCGCCGAGCGCCGCACCGAGGCCACCCGCAAGGGCACCGCGGTCGACCTCGTCATCGGCACCGCCTTCAAGAACCTCACCGCGAAGGCCGCCGCCGACAAGGCCCTGGCCGCGCTGACCGGCCCCGTGCCGACGGCGAGCGCGTCACCGAAGGCGTGCTCGTAGCCGTACGAGAGCGGCGGTACGGGAGCAGCCGTAGCAAGCGGTCCTACGACAACACCCGATCCCCGTCCGGCAGGTAAGAGCCGTACGGGAATCGGGTGTTGAAAAGGTCCTACTCGGCCGCGCCGTAGAGGCGGTCGCCCGCGTCGCCCAGGCCCGGGACGATGTAGCCGTGCTCGTTCAGGCGCTCGTCGACCGAGGCCGTCACGACCGTCACCGGGGTCCCCGCCAGGTCGCGTTCCATCACCTCGACGCCCTCGGGGCCGCGAGCAGCACCACGGCCGTCACGTCGTCAGCGCCGCGCTTGATCAGCTCGCGGATCGCGGCGACCAGGGTGCCGCCGGTGGCCAGCATCGGGTCGAGGACGTACACCTGGCGGCCGGAGAGGTCCTCCGGCATGCGCGTGGCGTACGTGGACGCCTGGAGCGTCTCCTCGTCGCGCACCATGCCCATGAAGCCCACCTCGGCGGTCGGCAGCAACCGGACCATGCCGTCCAGCATGCCGAGGCCGGCCCGCAGGATCGGCACGACCAGCGGGCGCGGGTAGGACAGCTTGACGCCGGTGGTCGGGGAGACCGGCGTGACGATGTCGACCTGTTCGGTGCGCACGTCGCGCGTGGCCTCGTAGGCGAGCAGGGTGACCAGCTCGTCGGCGAGACGGCGGAAGGTCGCGGAGTCGGTGCGCCGGTCGCGCAGCGTGGTGAGCTTGTGGGCGACCAGGGGTGGTCGACGACGTGGAGACGCATGTCCACAACAGTAGCCGGGCCCCGCGGCTGCCGCGGTCCGCACTCCCACCGGCCCCGATCCGGCCCGCGGTGGCATCAAACCGCCCGTCCGGGGAAAGTGGGAGGGACGGAACGGGGTGGTGAACCGATGCCTGACCGTGAGTCCCGAGGGGACACGTCGAAGTCGAAGAGCCGGTCGGACGACCGGGGTACGGACCGGGGTACCGACCGGGGTACGGACCGGGAAGCGAGCCGGGAGACCGAGGCCGAGCGCAGGCGGCGCCGGGCCCAGTTCCTGCGCGAGCTGACCGAGGCCCGCGAGCTGCGCGACCGGGTCCAGCCCCGCCGCGTCAAGACCGCGCGGCTGCGCCACGCCATGCGTATGCGCACGTTCCGCTGGTAGTCGAGGCCTGTCTCACAGCGGCTTGTCAGGCCAACCGGGTGCGTGTGTAAGGCGATCGCCGCGTACGATCCCGCTGGTGGTCGATCAAAACGGGCGGACACAGGGAGCCGAAGACGTCCCCTGATCGCCTTGTTTCTGCCACGATTCCGAGTGGGTGGGGCTCGGAGCACGAGCTCTCCCCGCCCGCACCCTCCGCCGGGGGACCCCCAACCGGCACACCTATGACCAGTGGGAGAGTCACGGTGTACTTCGCCGCACTGCTCGCGCGCACCGAAGACGGGTGGGAAGCGAGCGACACAGAGCTCGACGATGTCGAGAGCCTGTCGGATCTGGCCGAACTGGCCCGTGAAGCCTCGCCCGAGGACGACACGGTGCTGGTGCTCATCGAGCAGGAGGACGCCTGGTTCGGCGTCGTCCGCATCGACGGCGAGGACGACCCTCGGATCTACGTCTCGGACGCAGCTGCCGCCGCACGCAGCTCGTACGGCGAGATCCTGCTCACCGACGAGCTGCTCGGACGGGATCCGGACGCCGACGACGTCGTCGACCTGGACGCGCTCGACCTCGACGGCACCGAGGACGGTGACACCGAGGAGGAGGACGACGACGAGGACGGCACCTCGGCCGAGGCCGTTCCGCACAGCCCCGTCGGTGACAGCCAGATCCTGGACGATCTGGGCGTCGGCGAGAAGGAGTTGCTGCTCCTCGACGCCGACGACGCGCTCAATTCCATCGCCGAGGCCCTGGGGGCCTCGGAGGTACTGGAGACCGTCCGCTGACCACAGCACGCACAGAAGGGACTCGGACCCGGTACGCGACCGCTGGCGGGCGGCGATGCGGCTCGCCCTGGACGAGGCCGCGGCGGCCGCCCGGGGCGGTGACGTCCCGGTCGGCGCGGTCGTGCTGTCCGCGGACGGTACGACCGTGCTCGCCGCCGGGCACAACGAACGCGAGGCCACCGGCGATCCGACGGCGCACGCCGAGGTCCTCGCGCTCCGACGGGCCGCCGCCCTCCTCGGGGAGTGGCGGCTGTCCGGCTGCACCCTCGTCGTCACCCTCGAACCCTGCACGATGTGCGCGGGCGCGCTGGTGCAGTCCCGGGTGGACCGGGTCGTCTACGGTGCCCGCGACGAGAAGGCGGGCGCGGCCGGCTCGCTCTTCGACGTGGTCCGGGACCGGCGGCTCAACCACCGCCCCGAGGTGATCGGGGACGTCCTCGCGGACGAATGCGCCCTCCTGCTCACGGAGTTCTTCCGCGACCGGTAGGGGTGTCGGCGGTGGGCCCCGATACCGATTTCAAACCACGCCCCACCTTGTTGTAAGGTCTCTCTCGGTAGCGTGTCCGAGCGGCCGAAGGAGCTCGCCTCGAAAGCGAGTGTGGCGCAAGTCACCGAGGGTTCAAATCCCTCCGCTACCGCTTCTGAAGGGCCCCGTCGAAAGACGGGGTCCTTCGTGCGTTGATCCATCCGGGGGCCGTGAAGGTTACACTCACCGCCGGCAACAGGGGCCCGTGGGGGCGCATTCACAGGGGAGGCCGCGATGGCGGTGAACGCGAAGAAGATCGCCGTCTATTTGCTCGTGGTCTTCGCGCTGTACGTGATCATCACGGACCCGTCCAAGGCTGCCGACTACGTCCAGATAGGCTTCGAGGGCATATCGGACGCCGCGAAGGCCGTCGGCGACTTCATGACCTGGCTGGCCGACGGGGCGAAGTAGCCAACTACCCAACAGGAGCCCGCAGATGATCCGCCACCTCGTCCTCTTCAAGCTCGACGAGGGTGTCGAGCGCGACGACCCGCGGGTGGTGGCGGGCGTCGAGGCCTTCCGCCCGCTCGGCGACGTGATCGACGACCTGCGCTTCTGGGAACTGGGCTGGAACATCAGCGACCGCCCCATCGCCCACGACTTCGCGATCAACTCGGCGGTCGACGACCCCGACGCCCTGAAGCGGTACATCGAGCACCCCGCGCACCAGGCGGGCGTCGCGCTGTGGCGCGAGTTCGCCACCTGGGTCATCGCCGACTACGAGTTCTGAGCGCACCCCGGAAGACCTCAACAGGTCACTCCGCACAGCCCCTTGCCGTCACGGCAGGGGGCTTTTGTTGCGCAACACGGCATAACACGGTATTAGGCGGTGCTTGCACACAGTGCACATGTCTTGTGATGCTATGACCGCTTTTGACGGATGAGTTGACCTATTGAAGAGGTGTGGCGTTGACCGTGTCGGCCAGTACAGCGCCGCCCCAGGAAGAGGCGCCCGCCCAGACCCCGGCGCCGACCGCTCCGCCCCGCAGCCGCGGCGCCGACACCCGGGCCCTCACCCAGGTGCTCTTCGGTCAGCTCAAGGGACTCCAGCCGGGCACGCCGGAGCACAACCGCGTGCGCGGGGCGCTCATCGAGGCGAATCTCCCGCTCGTGCGCTACGCGGCCGCCCGCTTCCGCTCCCGCAACGAGCCGATGGAGGACGTCGTCCAGGTCGGCACCATCGGTCTGATCAACGCCATCGACCGCTTCGACCCGGACCGGGGCGTGCAGTTCCCGACGTTCGCGATGCCGACCGTCGTCGGTGAGATCAAGCGGTACTTCCGCGACAACGTCCGCACGGTCCATGTTCCGCGCCGGCTCCACGAGTTGTGGGTGCAGGTCAACGCCGCGACCGAGGACCTGACGACCGCCTTCGGGCGCACCCCCCACCACCGCCGAGATCGCCGAACGGCTGCGCATCGGCGAGGACGAGGTGCTGTCCTGCATCGAGGCCGGACGGTCCTACCACGCGACCTCGCTCGAAGCCGCCCAGGAGGGCGACGGACTGCCCGGGCTGCTCGACCGGCTCGGCTACGAGGACCCGGCCCTGGACGGCGTGGAACACCGCGACCTGGTCCGCCACCTCCTGGTCCAGCTCCCCGAGCGGGAACAGCGGATCCTCCTGCTGCGCTACTACAGCAACCTCACCCAGTCGCAGATCAGCGCGGAACTCGGCGTCTCCCAGATGCACGTCTCCCGGCTCCTCGCGCGCAGCTTCCAGCGGCTCCGCTCCGCCAACCGCATCGAGGCATAACGCCACTTCGGGACGCGTTCGAAAGCCCGAGCGAGCTGTCACCGGTACGAACGAATCGCCCAGGCGCCCATTTTCCGACAGTTCTGCGCTGAAAAACCGTCAGACCCCTGTTTTCCAGGGCTGATTCGTCACAGACATGTCGACATGTCACTACAGCGTGTTGCCGACATGTGACATTCTGCGGGAAGCGCGTTTGCCGTGGCCCCGGCTCCGGTATTCAGGTGAAGGCACCGCTCCCCAGACGGGGGCGATCGCCGCGACCGTCCCGCGACCCAAAGGGGGTGGCATGTCCGCAGACCAGGGCAGCTCGAAGGTGCTCACGCTCACCAAGAGCGAGGCTGAGCCCGCACTCGACGCCGTTACGGTCCTGGAGGCCGTACCCGCCGTACCGGCCCCGGCCCTCCCGACCACGGGAGCCATCGACACCCGCACCCTGTCCCGCTCCCTCTTCCTGCGGCTCGCCGCACTCGACGAGAACAGCCCCGAGCGTGGTTACGTGCGGGACACCCTCATCGAGCTGAACCTCCCGCTGGTCCGGTACGCCGCCGCGCGCTTCCGCTCCCGCAACGAGCCGATGGAGGACATCGTCCAGGTCGGCACCATCGGCCTGATCAAGGCGATCGACCGGTTCGACTGCGAACGCGGGGTGGAGTTCCCGACGTTCGCGATGCCGACCGTCGTGGGCGAGATCAAGCGCTTCTTCCGCGACACGTCGTGGTCGGTGCGCGTCCCGCGCCGCCTCCAGGAGCTGCGGCTGGCCCTCACGAAGGCCAGCGACGAGCTCTCCCAGAAGCTGGACCGGTCGCCGACCGTTCCCGAACTCGCCGTGGTCCTGGGCGTGTCCGAGGAGGACGTCGTCGACGGCCTCGCGGTCGGCAACGCGTACACGGCGTCCTCGCTCGACTCCCCGGCCCCGAGGACGACGGTGGCGAGGGCTCCTGGCCGACCGCCTCGGCTACGAGGACACGGCCCTGGAAGGCGTGGAGTACCGCGAGTCGCTGAAGCCGCTGCTCGCCAAGCTGCCGCCCCGCGAGCGCCGGATCATCATGCTGCGCTTCTTCGCCAACATGACCCAGTCGCAGATCGGCGAGGAGGTCGGCATCTCCCAGATGCACGTCTCCCGGCTCCTTGCACGCGCACCCTGTCCACCCTGCGCGAGGGCCTCATCTCCGACTGAACCCGGCACCTGGGGTTCCTATTTGACGGAGCGTCAGCCACCATGGCGCGATGCTTCGTTCGACACGGACAACTGGCCGCCGAGGCGCCCTGCTGGGCGCGTCGGCGGCCGTCGTCTGCGCGACGCTGACCGCCTGCGGAAACACCGGCGACGGCTACGTGGCGGTCGGCCCACCCCGGCCATCGGCTACGGCGTCCCGCCCGACCGGCGGCGTCACCCTGGTCCCGCTGGACGGCACCCCGAAGTCCCCCACGGCAAGCGGCACTTCCCGCCCGGGGCCCACACCGGCGCCGACGTCCACCCCGGGCGCCTCGGCACCCCGGCCGGCAACTCCGCCGACGGCAAGGCACCTTCACCACCTGTAACCCCAACTCCCGCCCCTACGAAGGCTCCCCGTACCCCGGCTGCCCGCACGCCGGCTCCCCCACCCCCGCCGCCCTCACCTGGGCCGCCCCCACCCGCAAGGCCACGGACAAGCGCTGGTGCGAGGACGTGACCCTGGCCTTCCACAACTCCGGCGGCACGGCGGTACGTTCGGGCACGGTGACACTGGGCACGCACATCATCGGGTCACTGGGAATCGACTGGGCGACGATCCAGTCCACCGAGCGACTCCCCACCCCCATCGCGGCGAACACACACAAGAACGCCACCTGGACGGTATGCGTGGACGCGTGGCGCGTGCCGCTGGGAATGCACATCGAGACGCGGGACGTATCCGTGGAGTGGCACTAGGGCGCCCCAAAGGGCGCGGGACTGTGTCGATGCACGGCTCCACCGCGCAGGTGCGACCAGCCACGACGCCACGGCCGAAGACCGACGCCGGATCACGCCCCCTACAGCGGAGCCTCTCGCGCCGAGGGCGCGGTCGGTAGGCTCCGCGCCATGGACGTTCAGGTGGAGGTCGCGCGCGAGGCGACCGAGGAACTCGTGGGCGCCTTCGGCCGGTTGCTGCCGCAGTTGTCCTCGACGGCCGCGCCGCTGGACCGTGCGGCGGTCGAGCGGCTGGTGTCCTGCGCGACGAACACCGTGCTGATCGCACGAGCCGAGGGCGCGATCGTCGGCACGCTCACGCTGCTGATGTCGCCCGTGCCGTCGGGGATGCGAGGGCGCGTCGAAGACGTGGTCGTCGACAGTGCCGCCCGCGGACGGGGATCGCCGCCCTGCTCCTCGACGAAGCCCTGCGCATCGCGCAGGCCGCCGGCGCCCGGACCGTCGACCTCACTTCCCGTCCCGATCGCACCGCGGCGAACCGCCTGTACGAGCGCCTCGGCTTCGGGGTGCGCGAGTCGACGGTCTACCGGTTCCCGGCGGAGCCGACCCGGTAGACCACCGCGCCCGGGCGGAGCAGAGCGGCCCCGGGTAAAGCGTCCGGTGTTACATGAAGGCCAGGTAGGCCACCGCCGCCACGACGAGCACGGCGACGACGACGCCGACGATCAGGCCGACGCGGGGTCCGGCCGAGGCGGTGGGCGCGGCCTGCTGGCGGCTGCCCTGTGGAGTCTCGTCGACGAAGGCACGGAACATCTGGGTACTGCCGGCGGGGTCGTAGTTGCCCTCGGGGCCCTGGGTGTTTGCCATGGGCCGAGACACTAGCGAATCCCGGGGTGACACCCAAGTGCGGGGCCTCGGACAGCCTTTTGCCACCTGCGGGTTTACGTTCAGAAATGCTTGCCTTTGCCAACTTTTTATGCCACACCCACCCGTTTTATTTGCCTGTAGCAACCAACCTCTCTTACGCTCTTATGGTTGCCCTAAGCAACCGAACCTGGGAGGTGTGATGGCCGAGCGGACGCAGTACGAGGAGCTGATGCGTCAGTTCAGTGCCTTCGGCGCCGTACGCAGGGAGTTGGGGCGGATCATGCCGTCCGACTGCCCCGCCGGCTCCGCGGCCGTACTGACCCTGCTCGACCGGTACGGCGACATGCGCATGAGCAAGCTCGCGGAGCTGCTCTCCGTCGACATGTCCGTGACCAGCCGCCATGTCACGCACGTCGTCGACCGGGGCTGGATCGAACGGTCCCCCGACCCCGCCGACAAGCGCTCCCGCATCCTGCACCTCACCCCCGACGGCCGGACCCAGGTGGACGAACTGTCCCGGCGGACCGCCCAGTTGCTCGCCGACCGGCTGAACGACTGGAGCGACGAGGAGGTCGGCCGGCTGATCCAGCTGATGGCCCGGCTGCGGGCGAGTTTCGGCGACTGCCGTACCGCCCAGCCCCCGCCGACCCGCCCTCCCGTCGTGGCCGACACCCCCACTCCCCCACCACGAACTCGAACGCACCACCCGTACACCCGCATAAGCACGGAAGAAAAGGAAGCTCATGGCAACGACCACACCAGCCGGTGTGCGGGCTCACGCCAAGCACGGAGGGGGAACCCCGCGGCCCCCGACGGCGCGCCGATGACACACCGGCAGATCATGGAGGCGCTCTCCGGGCTGCTGCTCGGACTGTTCGCCGCGATCATCTCGTCGACGATCGTCACCAACGCCCTGCCGACCATCATCGGCAGTCTGGGCGGCGGCCAGGAGGCCTACACCTGGGTCGTCACCGCGGCCCTGCTCTCCATGACGGCCTCGGTGCCGCTGTGGGGCAAGATGGCCGACCTGGTCAGCAAGAAGGCCCTGGTCCAGATATCCCTGGTCATCTACGTCATCGGCTCGGTCGTCGCCGGCCTGGCGCAGAACCCGGCGATGCTGATCGGCGCCCGTGTCATCCAGGGCCTCGGCGCGGGCGGTCTCTCCGCCCTCGTCCAGGTCGTGATGGCCGCGATGATCGCCCCGCGCGAGCGCGGCCGGTACTCCGGCTACACCGGCGCCACCTTCGCCGTCGCGACCGTCGGCGGTCCGCTGCTCGGCGGTGTGATCACCGACACCTCGTGGCTCGGCTGGCGCTACTGCCTCTTCGTCGGCATCCCCTTCGCGCTGATCGCGCTGATCGTGCTGCAGAAGACGCTGAACCTCCCGGTCGCCAAGCGGAAGGTCAAGGTCGACTGGACCGGCGCCTTCTTCATCACCGCGGCGGCCTCGCTGCTGCTGGTCTGGGTGACCTTCGCCGACGACAAGTACGAGTGGCTGTCGTGGCAGACGTACGCGATGGTGGGCGGCACGCTCGTGCTGGCGCTGCTGTTCGTGTTCACCGAGACGCGGGCGAGCGAGCCGATCATCCCGCTGCGCCTGTTCCGCAACCGCACGGTGTCGCTGGCCTCCCTGGCCTCGCTGTTCGTCGGTGTGGGCATGTACTCGGGCACGGTCTTCTTCTCGCAGTACTTCCAGCTGGCCCGCGACAAGTCCCCGACGATGTCCGGGGTCATGACGATCCCGATGATCGGCGGTCTGTTCGTCGCGTCGATGGTCTCCGGCCGCTTCATCACCAAGACCGGCCGCTGGAAGGGCTGGCTGGTCGCCGGCGGTCTCTTCCTCACCGCGGGTCTCGGCCTGCTCGGTCTGATGCGGTACGACACCCCGTACTGGGAACTGTCCATCTACATGGCCATGCTCGGCATCGGCGTCGGCACGATGATGCAGAACCTGGTCCTCTCCACGCAGAACCAGGTGACCCCGAAGGACCTCGGCGCCGCCTCCTCCACGGTGAGCTTCTTCCGCTCGCTCGGTGGCGCGGTGGGCGTCGGCGTGCTCGGTTCGGTCATGTCCGGCCGGATCACGCACTACGCCAAGGACACCGTCGCCTCCCTGGACCCGCAGTCGCAGGCCGCCGCCGCCAAGGCCGTCGGCAGCAGCGCGCTGCCCGACATGGACGCCCTGCCGAGCACGGTCCGCACCTGGCTGGAGAGCGCCTACGGCCACGGCATCGCCGATGTCTTCCTCTACGCGGCTCCCTTCGCGCTGATCGCCTTCGTCGTCGTGATGTTCATCAAGGAGGTCCCGCTGCGGACCTCCGGCGGTCTCGCCCAGGCGGCCGAGGAGGCCGTGGGCGTGCTGGACGCGGGCGAGTTCCCCGCGCCGGCCGAGGAGAAGGTCCCCAGCTGGGCGGCCAGTACCGAAGGAACCGAGCAACTCGCCGCCGTGGCAACGGTGGTGGGGAGGAGACCGCACCCGTGACCGCATCCGCCTCCGGTGCCCTGTCCGACGCCGCCTCCGGCGGGATCCCCGTCCGCGGCCACATCCGCGGCGCCGAGAGCGCACCCGTCCCGCAGGCCGCCGTCACCCTGATCTCGCTCGGGGACGCCAGTTGGGCCGCTCGGTCACGCAGGCGGACGGCTCCTACGCGCTGGACGCGCCGAGCGTCGGCTCGTACGTCCTGATCGCCTCCGCCGACGGTTTCCAGCCGCAGGCGTCCACGGTCGTCGTGGGCGGCCATGAGCCGGTCTCCTACGACGTGCTCCTGAGCGGCACCAGCGGCCTCAACGGACTCGTCCGGGCCGCCGAGACGGGCCTGCCCGTCAAGGACGCGATGGTCATCGTGACGGACGTGCGCGGTGATCTGCTCTCCACCGGAACCACCGGTGAGCAGGGCGAGTTCGTCTTCGCCGAGCTGGTGCCGGGTGCCGTGACCGTCGCGGTGAACGCCGCCGGGTACCGGCCGCGCGCCCTGCCCGTCGAGGTCGGCGGCACCGGCGTCACCCGGGTCGAGATCGACCTCGACTCCGGCGCCCAGGTCCAGGGCGTCGTCCGCGCCCCGCACGGCCCCCTGGCCGACGCCCGCGTGACCCTCGTGGACGCGGCGGGCAACGTGGTCGGCAGCGCCACCACCGGAACGGACGGCGCGTACGCCTTCACCGACCTGAGCGGCGGCGACTACACGGTGATCGCGACGGGCTACCCGCCGGTCGCGACCGCCCTCACGCTCAACGGCCGTGGGACCGACGGCCACGACATCGAACTCGCCCACCCCGGCGAGTAGTTGACACCCGGCCCGCGGAACTCGCCCCGTGCGGGGGCGTGTTCCGCGGGCCGGTTTCATGTGTGCCGAATCTCGGCTGTACGGCAAGGAGTTAGAGGGACATGGGACTGACCGCGAAGATCCGTACCCGGGACGGATGGGCCGTGTCGCACGCGGTCGTGACGGTGACCGACATGACCGGGGCGCAGGTGCTGCGGGCGGAGGCGGACGTGGAGGGGGCCGTGCGGGACGTGAACCCGCTCGCGCCAGGGCCGTACACCGTGATCGTGACGGCCGTCGGGTACGCGCCCGCCGCCGCCACCGCGATCGTCACGGCGAGCGGGCGGGCCGAGGTCGGCACAGTGACGCTGGCCCGGCAGGGCGGTACGGAGCTGCCGCCGCCCGGGCCGTGGACCGTCGACCCCGCCCACTCCACGGTCGGCGCGGTCGCCCAGCACCTGGGGATCTCCAGCGTGCGGGGCCGGTTCACCGACTTCGCCGCGACCGTCGAGATCGCCCCGGACGACATCGCCAAGTCCCGTGTGGAGGCGGTCATCCGGGCCGCGTCCATCGACACCGGCAACGGCATGCGCGACGACCACCTGCGTTCGGCGGACTTCCTGGACGTGGCCCGCTTCCCGGAGATCACCTACCGCTCGACGGGTCTCACCCCGGCCGGTTCCGACCGCTGGAAGGTCTCCGGCGAGTTGACCCTCCACGGTGTCGTACGGCCGGTCGCCCTCGACCTCGCCTACCTCGGCACCGGGGCCGACCCCTGGGGCGGCACGCGGGCCGCGTTCCGCGCGACCACGGAGCTGCACCGGGAGGACTTCGCGATGAACTACAACCAGGTCGTCCAGGCGGGGATCGCGGCGATCGGTACGACACTCAAGGTCGAACTGGACGTCCAGGCGGTGCAGGGGGAGTCGTTGCCGCAGGCGTGACGGGCGGAGCAGGCGTCCCGGGGCCCGCTGCGCCTAGGCTGATCCGTATGGCACCGAACATCGCGAGCAACACCTCCGTGTCCCTGGACGAGCTGCTGGACTTCGTACGGCCCCGGCACCGGGCGATCCTGTTGACCCGGCGGGCGGACGGCAGCCCGCAGGGGTCGCCGCTGACCTGCGGGGTCGACGACTCCGGGCGGATCGTCGTCTCCACGTACCCCGAGCGGGCCAAGACCCGCAACGCGAAGCGTGATCCCCGGGTCAGCCTGATCATCCTGAGCGACGAGTGGAACGGGCCGTGGGTGCAGATCGACGGCACGGCCGAGGTCATCGACTCGCCCGACTCCGTGGAACCCCTCGTCGAGTACTTCCGGAACATCTCCGGGGAGCATCCGGACTGGGACGAGTATCGCGCGGCGATGCTCAAGCAGGGGAAGTCGATCGTGCGGGTCACTCCGGAGCGGTGGGGTCCGGTTGCCACCGGGGCTTTCCGGCGCGGCTCGCCGAGAACTGAGGGTGCGGGTCGTAGCCGGCTGAGGTGGTGCTGGGGGCTCCGCCCCCAGACCCCCATCGGCCCTGAAGGGGCCTCGTCCTCAAACGCCGGACGGGCTATTGGGTGCCACCGTCCCGCTTCACCATCGCCTCGATGCCCGCCACCAGCAGGTCCAGGGCGAAGGTGAAGTCGCGGTCCATCATCTCCGCGACCGTGTCGCCGCCCCGGGCCGCCATGAGGCGCTTGGACTCCTCCACGACCTCGGCGGTCGTCGGGGCTCCGTCGAACGTCGACATGGCCTGCCGGAAGTAGTCGTCCGGGGTCATGCCGGTGTCGGCGACGCGGGCGAAGAAGTGGCCCTCGATCGTGCCGTAGCCGTACACGAACTGGAAGACGGCCGAGATCGCCCCGGTCAGGCCGTGGTCCGGCAACCCCGTACGCCGGATCACGCGCTGTACGACACGGGAGAACGCGAGCGAGTTCGGGCCGATGTTGAGGAAGGTACCGGCGAGCGGCGACAGCCAGGGGTGCCGGACCAGCAGCGCCCTGTACTCCGTTGCCAGGGCGCGGAGTTGGTCCCGCCACTCCTCGGCCTCGGCCTCCGGATCGGGCAGCCGCAACTCCCCGAAGGCGGCGTCCAGGGCGAGTTCGAGGAGATCGTCCTTGGTGTCGACGTACCAGTAGACCGACATCGCCGTCACATTCAGCTCGGCCGCGAGCCGCCGCATCGAGAACTTGGCCAGCCCCTCCGCGTCCAGCAGCCGCACGGTGACTTCGGTGATGCGGGTGCGGTCGAGGCCCGGCTGTCCCCGCCCCGCCCGCTTCGAGGTGCCTTGCGGTTCAGCCAGACGCTGGTGCGCTCGGAACGCCCGGACGACGGGGTTGTCTTGGCCATGCCGCACCTTCCTCGATCTCTCAATCCCGGCCACTGTAGGCGCCCCCTCAGGGGCGCGGGGCTGTGACATGTGCGGCTACCGCCGCGTGGGCGCGACCAGCCACAACAGACAGCCAGCCGCCCACGCACCCAGCCACCCGAGCTCCTAGGCGACCACCACCCCGAGTCTGCCCGCTCCGCCCGCCACAACAACGCCGCCGCGAGCAACCCCCGGTCAACACTGCGACAGCCCCGACCAGTTGGCTCACCTCCAGGCCCGCGGAGAAGGAATCGGTGACCTTCCGCCTCTCCTCGGCCGAGGACGCTCCCGCCAAGCCGACCGGCAGGGACACCGCCGCGAACCGAGAACTCAACACCGCCCCCAACACCGCGACCCCCAACCCGTTCCCGAACTCCCCCAGGGTTCCGTTGACCCCGGCCCCCACCCCCGCCTTCTCCGGAGGAATCGCACTCATGATCGCGTGAGCCATCGCCGGATTCGCCAACGCCGCCCCCGCCCCGATCAGCACCAGCCCCGACAACGTCCCCGCGTAACCCCCGTCGCGAGCACCGCGATCGACACCAGCCCCGCCGACATCAGCACCATGCCCAGCCCGATGGCCGGCGGAGCGCCGAGCCGCGCCGTCCACTTCGCCGCCAGCCCCGAGAAGTTGAGCGCGACGATCGCGAGCGCGAGCGGCGCCGTACGCACACCCGCCTCCAACGGGCCGTAGCCCAGGACGAATTGAAGGTGCTGGGTGAGGAGGAACAGCGAGCCGGCCATGCCGAAAGTGATCAGGACTACGCCGGTCACCGCGCCCGTGAAGCGGCGGTCGCGGAAGAAGTCGAGGTCGAGCATGGGGTACGGGACACGGTTCTCCCAGTACGCGAAGGCACCGAGGACGACCACCGCCACCGCCGTCGTCAGCAGCACCCGGCCCGACGTCCAGCCGTGCGCCGGGCCGGAGATGATCGCGTAGACCAGGGCCGCCATGCCGACCGTGGAGAGCAGGGCGCCCAGGAGGTCGGGGCGGTCGCCGCGGGGGTTCTTCGACTCGGGGACCAGGGCTGTCGCCGCTGTCAGCGCCAGCGCCGCGACCGGCAGGTTGATCAGGAAGATCGCGCCCCACCAGAAGTGGTTCAGCAGGAAGCCGCCGAGGAGCGGGCCGGTCGCGAAGCCGAGGGCGTTGACCGCGGCCCAGATGCCGATCGCGCGTGGCTGTTCCTCGGGCGTGAAGATCTGCATCACCACGGCGAGGGTGGTCGTGATGAGCAGCGCCCCGCCGACCCCCATCCCGGCCCGCGCGGCGATCAACTGCCCGGTGGACTGGGCGAGTCCGGCGATGAGGGAGCCCACGCCGAACAGCACCAGTCCCGCGATCAGCATCTTCTTGCGGCCGTAACGGTCGGCCGCGCTGCCCGCCGTCAGGAGCAACCCCGACTGCACCAGCGAGTACGCGTTGATCATCCACTGGATGTCGGCGGTGCCGGCGCCGAGTTCGCGGGTGAGCGAGGGGATCGCCACGTTCAGCACGGTGTTGTCGAGCAGCACGGTGAGCGGGGCCAGACAGATGACTCCGAGGACGATCCAGCGCCGGGGTGGCCCTGGAGGGCTTGGGGGCCTGGGGAGTTCGGCATGTTGTACACCGTAGAACAGTTCCTGTACGGCGTACAACGGAGATACTGGAGACGTGAAGAGGGGCGGTGACCGGGTGGTCACCGCCCTCTCAGGTTCTCCGGTCAGCTGCTCGTCTTCTGCGTCAGGTCGTAGAAGGTGGCCGAACCGACCGTCACCTTCTTGTAGTTCTTCTCGACCCACGAGGTGATCTGCGAGGAGCTGCCCGTGCTGCTGCCGCCCATGCCGGTGCCGCCCGAGATGAAGTAGTGGATCCTGCCGTCCGCCACGTACTTCTGGAACTGGGCCAGTGTCGGCGACGGGTCGGTGCCGTTGAAGCCGCCGATCGCCATCACCGGGTCACCGGTGGCGAGTTGGTAGCTCGCGGCGTTCTGGGAGCCGATGGACGCGGCGACCCAGGTGTACTTGCCCGCGTCCGTCTGGAGCAGCTTCTTGGCCGCCGAGGTGACCGTCGCGCCGTTGAGCAGGCCGCCGACGCCACCGCCGCCCATACGGCCGTCGCCGCCCGTCTGGCCGCCGAAGCCGCCGCCCTGCCGCTGGGTGCCGGTGCCGCCGCCGGGCAGGGTGCCCGTGCCACCGCCGGGCATGGTGCCGCCGCCGGGGAAGCCGCCGCCCTGGTTCTGCGTGGTGCCGCCACCCTGCTGGCCGGGCATCGTGCCCGTGCCGCCGGCCGCGGTTGCCGCCGCCGAAGCCGCCGCGGCCGCCGCCACCCGGACCGCCGCCCATCATGCTGGCGCCCGCCGGACCGGCCGTCGGAATCGAGCCGGTGTGGGCGGAGTTGACGGTGGAGAGGGTGTACGCCGTGGGGCCCGCCAGGCCCGCCACGATGCTCAAGCCGACTGCCGCGAGGGCGAGTTGGCGGCCGATCTTCGCCACGAAGATCAGGCCGAGCGCGCCCGCGAGGGAGCCGATGAGGACCAGCCACTTCAGCCAGGGCAGGTAGTCGGGGGTGCGGTTGAGGAGGACGTAGCCCCACACCCCGGCCGCGACTGCCGCCGCCGCGAGGGTGATCGACGCCCAGATCTCGCCGCGCTTCTCCCAGAGGGAACCCGCGCCGATGCCGATGACGGCGGCGATGTAGGGGCCAGCGCGATCGTGTAGTACTGGTGGAAGATGCCGGCCATGTAGCTGAAGACGACCAGGGTCGTCACCAGCGAGCCGCCCCACACGAGCATCGAACTGCGCCTGACCGAGGTGCGGCCCAGCTTCCGCGTGGCCACCAGGCTCGCGACCAGGAGGATCAGCGCGGCGGGCAGCAGCCAGGAGATCTGGCTGCCGATCTCGTCGTTGAACATGCGGTTCCAGCCGGTGGCACCCCACATGCCGGTGCCCGTGCCGCCGCCTCCGCCGCCGACGCTGCCGGTCTCGTCGCCGCTGAGGCGGCCGAACCCGTTGTAGCCGAAGGTCAGTTCAAGGAAGCTGTTGTTCTGCGAGCCGCCGATGTAGGGGCGCGAGGACGCCGGCCACAGCTCGACGAGCGCCACCCACCAGCCGGCCGCGACGACCAACGCGCCGGTGGCCAGGCCCAGTTGGGCGAACCTCTTCTTCACGCTCACCGGCGCGCAGACCGCGTAGACGATCGCGAGCGGCGGCAGGATCAGGAAGGCCTGGAGGGTCTTGGAGAGAACGCGAAGCCGATCGCGACTCCGGCCCAGACCAGCCACCTGGTACGGCCGTCCTCCAGGGCCCGGACGACGAGGTAGCAGGCGGTCGCCATGAGCAACGCCAGCGCGGCGTCAGGGTTGTTGAAGCGGAACATCAGGGCGGCGACCGGGGTGAGCGCCAGGACGGCGCCCGCGATCAGACCGGCCTGGGGACTGTGCCGACGCCGTACCGCCGCGTACACGACCGCGACCGTGCCGACGCCCATGAGGACCTCGGGGACCAGGATCGCCCAGGAGTTGAGGCCGAAGACGCGGACCGAGATCTCCATCGGCCACAGGAACGCCGAGGGCTTGTCGACGGTGATCGCGTTGCCCGCGTCGAGCGAGCCGAACAGGAACGCCTTCCAGCTCTTGCTGCCGGCCTGAACCGCCGCCGAGTAGAAGGAGTTGGAGTAGCCGGACGCGCTCAGGTTGTAGAGGTAGAGCAGGCCCGTGGCCAGCAGCATGCCCCAGAACGCGGGGCGCGCCCAGCGCGGGTCCTCGGGCCGGCCGCGCCACAGCCGGCGGCCGAGCGGCTGCTTCGGCTCACCGGCCCCGGGGCGACGGTGTGCGCGCCCGGTTCGGCGGCCGTGTCTCTGCCGGTGTCGCTGTCACCGGTGGTCGGCCCCCAGGACGAGGGGCTGCCTCCCCGGACGGGTCGTCTGATCGGTGTCGGTCGTCATCGGGAGTTCCTCGGATCGGTGTCGTGGGGACGCACCGGCTGCAACTGCATCGTCGCGTCCCTCCAGGTGCCGTCCGCGGCCTCACCGGCGCGGAACTGGGTGGTGGAGGCGATGTCGTACGTCCCCTGCTGGGGCTGGCGCTGCGGCAGGGGGCGTAGGAACCGGGGTGCTGCGGGGACTGCGGTGCCGTCGAATACGTCGGCGAGGAAGGGGAGTTGAGAGCCGCGAGCGGCGGCTCCTCGGCGCTGTCGCCGCGGTCCGGGAACACCCAGGCGCGGAAGAGCAGGAAGCGCAGCACGGTCGCGGCGAGGTTGGCGGCCACCAGGACCGCGAGTTCGGTGGAGTGCGCCGGGTCGCTGCTGGCCGCGTTCAGCGCGGCGAGGGAACCACTGGTCAGCGCGAGGCCGATGGCGAAGACGACCAGGCCCTGCGCCTGGTGACGGACGGCGCCGCCCCGGCCGCGGACCCCGAAGGTCAGCCGGCGGTTCGCGGCGGTGTTGGCGACCGCCGAGACCAGCAGAGCGAGCGCGTTGGCGACCTGGGAGCCGCCGAACTGCCGGAAGAGGCTGTAGAGGACCAGGTAGAAGAGGGTGGAGAGACCGCCGACCACGCAGAACCCGACGAGCTGGCGGGCCAGCCCCTTGGGCACGTCCTGGATGTCGCGGTCGCGGGGGTCGTCGCCGAAGGGACGCGTGACACGGTCGAGCGGCAGCGAACCGGAGGCCAGGGCCTTGCCCACCCGCCACACTCCCTTCAGGTCCTCCGTCGCCGTCTTCACGATGTGGACGGTCGAGTTCGGGTCGTCGACCCAGTCGACCGGCACCTCGTGGATCCGGAGTCCGGCGCGCTCGGCGAGCACCAGCATCTCGGTGTCGAAGAACCAGCCGGTGTCCTCGACGAGCGGCAGCAGCGCCTGGGCCACATCACGCCGGATCGCCTTGAACCCGCACTGGGCGTCCGAGAAGCGGGCCTGCAGCGAGCCGCGCAGGATCAGGTTGTAGGTCCGGCTGATGAACTCGCGCTTGGCGCCACGCACGACACGCGACGAGCGGGCCAGCCGGGACCCGATCGCCAGGTCGGAGTGACCGGAGATCAGCGGTGCCACCAGGGGCAGCAGCGCGTTGAGGTCGGTCGAGAGGTCGACGTCCATGTAGGCGAGGATCGGGGCGTCCGAGGCGGACCAGACGGTGCGCAGTGCTCGACCGCGCCCCTTCTGCTCCAGCCGGAACGACTTGACCTCGGGGATCTCCGCCTCCAGCCGCGCCGCCACCTGGGGGTGGTGTCGATCGACGCGTTGTCCGCGATGGTGATGCGGAACGCGTACGGGAACGTGCGCTTGAGGTGCTCGTGCAGTCTGAGCACACATGGCTGGAGGTCCTTCTCCTCGTTGTAGACGGGGATCACTACGTCCAGGACAGGCGTACCGGCGTCTCCGGCCGGGAGGTGCTCCCGCGCCGGCAGGGTGCCGGGAGAAGTGTCGGTTCGCATGGAACCGACTCTGCTCAAGCGCCCTGTTGCACCCATGTGGTGGCACTGTGCTGTGCCTGTGAGTGCGATTGCCAATTCGTTTCGGGGCGGGTACGGGCACGGCCGGTGCAAGCGCGGGCAGATGCACGGTGAACATCGTGCGTCCGGGAACACTGTCCACGGTGACGGCGCCGCCGTGTGCGGTCGCGACCGCCTGCACGATGGCGAGACCAAGCCCGGTCGATCCCGTGGAGCGGGAGCGCGCCGAGTCGCCGCGCGCGAACCGCTCGAAGACATGCGGCAGCAGATCGGGCGGGATGCCCTGGCCGTTGTCCTCGACGTCCACGCACATCCACGGCCCGCGCCGCTGCACACGGGCGGTGATCGTCGTACCGGGCGGGGTGTGCTTGCGGGCGTTGCCCAGCAGGTTGATCAGGACCTGCTGGACCCTGGCCGCGTCCGCGGACACGAGGGCCGGTTCGTCGGGCAGGTCGAGCCGCCAGTTGTGGTCCATGCCGGCCGCGCGCGAGTCGCTGACGGTGTCCACGACGAGCGGGATGAGGTCGGTCTGGTCGAACTGCAGCGGTCTGCCCGCGTCCAGCCGCGCGAGGAGCAGCAGGTCTTCTACGAGGAGGGTCATACGGCCCGCTTCGGACTCGATCCGGCCGAGCGCGTGCTTGGTGTCCGGGCCGGTCTGCTCCCGGCCGCGCCGGGTCAGCTCGGCGTATCCGCGGATCGACGCAAGGGGTGTCCGCAGCTCATGGCTGGCGTCGGCGACGAACTGCCGTACCCGCATCTCGCTCTGCTGGCGGGCGTGCAGGGCGCCGTGGACGTGGTCGAGCATGCGGTTGAGCGCGGCGCCGACCTGGCCGACCTCGGTGTGCGGGTCGGTCTCGGACCCGGGGACACGTTCGTTGAGGGTGACCTCGCCGGTGTGGAGCGGGAGTTCGGAGACCCGGGTGGCGGTGGCGGCGACCCGGCGCAGGGGGCGGGTCGCCACGCCGACGAGGACGTAACCCGCGATGCCGGCGGCGACCAGGCCGGCGGCGGTGACGCTGAGTTCGACGAGGATGAGGGTGTTGATGGTGTTGTCGACCACGGAGGTCGGGACGGCGACGTAGTAGTTGCCGTTGTCCCCGCTCTTGTACTCGACGCGGAAGTCACCCACACCCGGGATGTCCACGGTGTGCTGCTTGCCGTCCTGGGGGACGGAGCCGAGCGCGGCGAGCTGGGCGGTGCTGAGCGTCTTCGGGGTCATCTGAAGGTCGCTCGTCTGCTTCACGCCGCGACGGGCGTCGGTGATGGAGCCGTTCTGGACCTTGGCGATGATCGTGCCCTGGGGCTGCGGGCCCTTGGTGACGAAGTCCGACAGCGAGGCGAGCGGGCCTGCGCCTTCCCGTCCGGCGCACCGAGGCCGCCCTTGGGCTGGTGGGAGCCGGGCGGGCCGAACGAACCGGACGCACGTGAGGCCGACTCGTTCAGCTGGCCGTCCAACTGGCCGTACAGATGCGATCGCAGGGCCAGCGTCGTCACGGTGCCGATCACCGCGCACACCACCGCGATCAACGTCACGGACGCGACGACGAGCCGTGTCCGCAGGGTGCGCGGCTTGCCCGCTCGTTTCTTCTGCGCACGCGGCCGTCGTCGCCCGCTCGCGACGCGGCGGGCTTGATCAGGTAACCGGCCCCACGCCGGGTGTGGATCATCGGCTCACGGCCGGCGTCGATCTTGCGCCGCAGATACGAGATATAGAGCTCGACCACATTGGCCTGCCCACCGAAGTCGTACGACCACACACGGTCGAGGATCTGCGCCTTGCTCAGGACCCGCCGGGGATTACGCATCAGGAAGCGCAACAGCTCGAACTCGGTCGCCGTGAGGTGGATGCCCTCGCCGGCCCGCGACACCTCGTGGCTGTCCTCGTCGAGGGTGAGGTCACCCACGACCAGCACGGAGTCCGACCGCCGGTCGGCCGCACCGGAGCGGCGGATCAGCCCGCGCAGCCGGGCCACGACCTCTTCGAGACTGAAGGGCTTGGTGACGTAGTCGTCACCGCCGGCGGTGAGCCCGGCGATACGGTCCTCCACGGCGTCCTTCGCCGTCAGGAACAGCACGGGCACATCCGGCAGCTCGCGGCGGAGCCGGCCGAGGACGGTGAGGCCGTCCATGTCGGGCAGCATCATGTCCAGCACGATGGCGTCGGGCCGGAACTCGCGCGCGGTCTGGATCGCGCCGGTCCCGTCACCCGCACTGCGGATCTGCCACCCCTCATAACGAAGGGCCATGGACAGCAGCTCGGTGATCGACAGCTCGTCGTCCACCACAAGCACTCGGACGGGGCTCCCGTCCGGCCTCAGCAGTTCGGTGCGCCCCTGGGGCGAGGTCGTGGTCATAGTGGACACCTTGTCGGGGCCCCCTAAGAACACGCTTTCCGGAGTCTGTGATTTTCCTGAGAAACGCACAGCCACCACTCAGGGAACGCCTTGGAACCGCTTGCCCAGCCCTCATCCAACGGTCACGGACCCGTGCACCCTGCCCTCACCGGCCTCCGTCTCCCCGCATCTCCACCATCTCCACGCATCACCCGTACCGGCCGGTCTCCCAGGTGCCCCTCACAGTCCGAACAGCCGCGCCGCGTTGTCGTGGCAGACCGCGCGCAGCCAGTCGTCACCGAGGTCCAGCCGCTCCAGGGCGTGCAGTTGGTGCAGGTAGGGATAGGGGATGTTCGGGAAGTCGGTCCCCAGCAGGACCCGGTCGCCGAGCGCGGCAAGTCGGGGGAGTGCGCGGGGCGGGAAGGGCGCGAGGCGCTCACTGAAGTCCGTGAACGTCATCGTCGTGTCCAGCCGGACCTCGCCGTACCGCTCGGCCAGGTCCAGGAAGTCCTCGTACTCCGGCATCCCCATGTGCGCGAACACCAGCCGCAGCCGGGGTGCCGGGCCAGCACCCGGGCGATCGGCTCGGGCCCGGTGTGCTTGCCGGGCGCGGGTCCCGACCCGCAGTGGATCACGACAGGCGTCCCGCTCTCGGCGAGCAACCCCAAGCGGGGTCCAGCAGTTCATCGGCCGGGTCGTACGCCCCCACCTGCACATGCGCCTTGAACACCCGCGCCCCGTCGTCGAGTGCCTGCCGGACATACCCCTCAACTCCCGGCTCCGGAAAGAGAGTCGAGGTGTGCAGACAGTCGGGCGTCCGTGCGGCGAAGTCCACGGCCCAGCCGTTCAGCCACTGGGCCATACCGGGTTTGTGCGGGTAGAGCATGGCGGTGAAAGCGCGTACTCCGAACTCCCTTATCCGCGCGACCCGTTCGACCTCGGCGTCCCGGTAGGTGATCGGCCACTCCAGGGCTCCACCGGTCGCCTCCCCGAGAGCGTCGAAGTACGCCCACACCTTCCGCAACACCTGCTCGGGCATGAAGTGGGTGTGCACGTCGACCAGCCCGGGCAGACCCAACCGCCCCCAGAACCGGTTCACTTCGACGGCTTCGGTCATACCTGTGCTCCTGTTTCCGCTGCGGCTTCGACGGGGTGCCGGTTGCGGCTTCGCCGCGGGTGCCGGTTACGGCTGCGGCTTCGACGGGGTGCCGGTTACGGCTGCGGGTTCGCCGCGGGTTCCTGTTTCCGCCGCGGCTTCTACGCGGGTGCCGGTTACGGCTGCGGCTTCGACTCGGGTTCCCGTTTCCGCCGCGGCTTCTACGCGGGTGCCGGTTACGGCTGCGGCTTCGACTCGGGTTCCCGTTTCCGCCGCGGCTTCGGCTCGGGCTTCTGATTCTGCGCCCCGCTCGAATCCCCGGCTGTACTCGACCTTGGCGATATGCAGCGAGTACCGCTGGTACCAGTGCTCCCGCCCATGCTCCTTCGCCGCCCGATGCTCCGCGTGCGCCCGCCACGCCTCGATCCCGGCGAGGTCCCGGAAGTAGGCGACGGTGATCCCCAGCCCACCCGGCACCCGGGCCGAGTCCTCCCGAGGAACCCGGGAATCTCCTTCACCAGCTCACCCATCCGGTCGGCCGTCTCTCCGTATCCGTTGTCGCCCTCGGTGCGGAGGGAGGTGAAGACGACGGCGTAGTAAGGGGGTTGGTGGGCGGAGACGGGGGTGGGTATGGGTGCCGGGACAGGTGCATTGCCGTGATCGCTCATGTCACCCACGATCAGTCCCAACCCCGAGCCAAGTCCACCGGCTTACCGAAAGGGATCCGTGGGGATCCAAGTCTTGACCCTTGTGGGGGGTGGGGTGGAGCAGGGCGGCTCGGTGCAGAGCGGGGCGGCGCGGGGCAGATGCGGCGCGGGGCGGGTGCAGCGCGGGACGGCGCAGGGCAGGTGCACGGCGGGGCAGGTGCAGCGGCTCGGGTACACCGCTGGGCGGGTGCAGAGCAGGGCAGGTGCAGCGCAGGGCAGGGCAGGGCGAGTGCAGCGCGGGCGAGTGCAGCGCGGGGCGAGTGAGCGCATCGCGGGCGCGGGCGCAGGTGACTCTGCGTGACGGCCACGCCAACTTCGGCAGCCCCGACGCCCCGATCAGCCCCAACTCCACGCTCCGCCCGCACCCCCTCGTCCACCCCAACTCCCGCCAACACCCGCACCCCCGCCCACACCCGCACCCCTGCTCCGCCCGCACCCTTGCTCACCCGCACCCCCTGCCTCACCCGCACCCCTGCTCCACCCACCCGCACCCCCGCCCCCACCCTCAGAACAACCCCTCCTGCACCCCCGCCACCCCCGCCTGAACTCCCGCACCGGCACAGTGAATCCCCATGTCACCCCCGGAGGAACCCGCCGGGATCAGCTCCCACCCCGTCATCAGCCGACTGTCCAGCACGATCACCCCCGCTCGGTGGCAAGGTGAAGATCCGGCCCGGCGGCGGCCACCACCCCCCCGCTCACCACCCCGCCCGCGACGAGCCCGCTCACCTCACCCACCGCGGCCGGGAGTCCCGCGAGGCCGAACACCTCGACGTGGTCCACAGGGCGATACGGCTCGCGGCGCAGCGACTCCGGCCATTCGCGCAACGCGACCGCGCGGCCGTGCAGGCCGGCGATCTCGGCCGCCCGCTCCGCCGCCGACCCCGGCAACGCGGAACGCACGGCGCGCTTCTCGGCGTAGGGGATCCGGTCCGGTACCCGCAGTGCGGCGCGCAGGAGTTCCTCCGAGCGGCGGGCCGCCATCAGCGGGCCCAGGCCAAGCCAGCTGAAGCAGACCGCGCCCTGTTCAAGAAGCCGCGCGGAACCCCGCTCTTCGGCTGTGATGCCGACCTTCAGCAGGCCGGGGCCGAACCAGGCCAGATATACGTGGTACGGCCGCGGGTCGTCCGCGATGGTGTCGGCGGCCACCGAGTGCGCCCGGTCCAGCCGCGCGCACCTCGCACCGCGCCCCCGTACTCCGCTCCGGCACCGCCGCCCGCACCGGACAGGCATGCCCCCGCGCCCCCACACATGTCCGCCCGCCCCCTTCCGCGACCGCGAAGGCCACCCGCTTCCCCCGGGGCAACGGGCTCCCGCGCCCGCCGTCCCACTTCAACTCGGGACCATCCGCCGCCCACCGCAACCCCGAGCACTTCCATGTCTGTGCCATCCCTCACGAGATTAGACGGCACCACTGACAACGCCCTCAGCCTGCGGTTTCACCGACCGGGACGGACTCCCGGGCCACGACCGCGCGCCCCTCGGCCACCCGTCCGCGCCCGCGCCCACGGCCACGCCCCCCGCCAGCCGGCACCCCACACACCCGTCGTGCCCCGCCCGCGCCGACGGGTCCCGTACCCGCATCCCCACTGCTCCCGGTCCCGCCGCCCCGGCGGCTTCCCCACCCGGTGAGGTGGAGCGCCCACGTCACCAGGACGCTCACCGCCACGATCCCGAGCCCCGCCCCGATCAACAGGGCCGACACCGCGCACACGCCGACCCCGGCGACGACCGTCCCGACGGTCGCGATGCCGCATCCGGTCCAGCCCGCGACCGTATGCCCCTCGTCATACTGATGTGCGCTCATAAGTCGACCTCCCTGAAACCCCGAACGGACCCCACAGACCCCACAGACACCTCAGACCCACCCACGGGGGCCCGCCCACATTTACCTCACCACCTAAGAAGTTTAGAGCATAAATCTCTCACGAGCTAAGGCAATAACGATGCAAGCCAAGCCACGCCCCGCCGCCACCCCGGCCCAGGCGCTGGACGCGATGGACTCCCTCATCGCCGACGCCCAGCTCGGCCAGCACGAAATGGCCGAGCGGCTGGGCCTGAACATCACCGATCTGCTCTGCTTCGGCTGCGTCCTGAAGGCCGGCGAGAACCTCCTCACCGCGGGCGACCTCGCCGAACACGCCCACGTCACGACGGGCGCGGTGACCGGCATCCTCAACCGCCTCGAGCGCGCCGGTTTCATCACCCGCGTCCCCGACCCGACCGACCGCCGCCGCGTCCGCGTGGCCTCGGTACCGGCCGCGGTGGCCCGTCTCACCACCCTCTACGGCCCCTACTACGACCGCCTCGACGCCCTCTTCGCCGACTACTCCCCGACGAGATCGCCGTACTGTCCGACTGGTTCACCCGCGCGTCGGCGCTGACGCACGACTACATCGAGGAACTCCGCGCCAGGGACAAGGAGTTGTGAGCGAGCCCTTCTCATCCACATGGGGGTAAACCCGACCCCGTTGGTACAGCCCGCTCCACCAAGGGTTCGGGAGACCGCTTCATCGTGCGCGGAACCGTACGACGGCATCGTTGACCTCAGCCGGTCAAGAGGGTCGGCACAGGCCGGTCGGCCGCCGTACGGAGGGACACCCCATGAAGTCGCTGCTCTCGCCGAAGCCGGGAATGGCGGCCACGGGGACGACCGGGGAGAAGCCCAAGGAGACGGCCCCGCCTGGTGCGTTGGCGTCGTTCGTCAGGTTCGTGGTGTGCGGCGGCGGTGTCGGGGTCCTGTCCAGCGCGGCGGTACCCCTACTGGCCGCGCTGATGCCATGGGTGGTGGCGAACGCCCTCATCACGATCGCCTCGACCGTCCTCTGCACCGAACTGCACGCCCTGTTCACCTTCGGCACCGGACGCCGGCCCGGCTGGCGCGAGCACTGGCAGTCGGCGGGTTCCGCCACGGCGGCCTACGCGGCCACGTCCGCGGCGATACTCGTCCTCCACGCCGTCCAGTCCTCCCCGGACATGCTCACCGAACAGACCGTCTACCTCACCGCCTCCGCCCTCGCCGGCATCGGCCGCTTCCTGGTACTCCGCCTGTTCGTCTTCACCGACAGAGCCGTACCCACCACGGCGATCAAGCTCCCGGCACTGCCGACCCCCGTGTCCCCGTGTCCCCGCGTTCAGCGCGGCGGCGTAAGGCCCCGCTCGACGAAGCACCGGATCCAGCGGGCGGTGTGCGCTCGACGGTGATCGGCCAGGCAACTGCACAGCGCGGCGCACCCCGGTCGCCGAGTTCCGCGCCCCGACTCGGCCCGCGCAGGATCGCCAAAGTGCCGCCGGCGTCCGATCGGTCCCGCTGGAGTACGCGGGACGGGACGCGGCGGAAAGTAGGAAAAAGTGGTGGAAATCGGCCGTCACCGGCGCAGGCCGCAGCCTTGACTGGCGGGGCTTCGTCGGGCCCGGGCGTGGAGGACTGGCCCGCCGGGGTCTGGGGCCTGGTCTGCCGTGGCCGTGGGAACTTGGCCCGTGATGAACCGTGGAAACCGGCTCGTCATGAACCAGGGAACCCGGCCCGTCATGACCAGGGAACCCGGCCCGCCGTGGCCGTGGAAGCCCGGCCCGCCGTGACTAGCCCGCCCTGCGATACGCCTCGTCCATGTCCGAGAAGGCTACTTGCCCGTCGTCGAGCAGCAGGGTCTCGTCCTCCCCGAAGTCCGGGGCCTGGAAAGGGTTCGTCGCCGGAGGGGGCGATCCCCGCGTTGGCATGGCGGGACGCCTTCCGGGGCGGAGAACAACGAGGTCAGGTCGATGAGAGGGTCTCCCGTTCGTTTCAGGCCGCTGGGACCTGGTGTGCCGTGACCGGGCACGGCGGTCCTACAGCTTGCTCATCTTGGCGTACGGACTCAGGATGCGCTCCTGGACCGACCCGAAGTCGACGAGCACCGCGATTCCGTCCTCGATGCCGATGACCCGGCCGAGGCCGTACATGTCGTGTGTGACCTGGTCGCCCACGGCGAACTGCTTGGGTGCCGCCGCGGCCGGGGCCTTGAAGGGACTGGTGGGCAAATAGCGCTTCGGTGCAGCTGGCTTTGTCATTGACTCCAGTATGGGCCTAGACACGCCACTCGCTGAGGCCGTCCACATCGCTTGTTCATCACAGATCGGGCACTCGGGAACCACCATGCCACCCCGGACGTACCCCTCACGCCCCTGACCTGGCCCTTCCCGCACCCGCCCCGGAACCACCCGAAAACCGCCGCCCGCCTTCGAAACAACGGACGCCGGGGCACGACCAGGACACGGCCGGGACACACACGAGAGGCCCCGGAACGCTCCGGGGCCTCTCGTCGATGTGCACTCGGCAGGATTCGAACCTGCAACCTTCTGATCCGTAGTCAGATGCTCTATCCGTTAAGCTACGAGTGCGTGTTTTCTCTTGTTTTTTCCGTCTCGCTCCCGGCCCTTCCGGCCCGCTCGCGGCGACAGGAAGAACATTACATGACTGCCGCCGCCATGTGAAATCCGTTAGCCATACCCGTTGTGAGCTGCGAAAACGGCCTCAGAGCGGCTCCAGGACGACCCCCACTACGACCGAAGCCCCGGTCGCGTGGACCGGGGCTTCGAGTGTGGTGCGGAGGCGGAGGGATTTGAACCCTCGATGGGATTTGCGTCCCAAACCGCATTAGCAGTGCGGCGCCATAGACCGGACTAGGCGACGCCTCCAGCATCAACCACCCGCGCGAGCGCGAGTGGTGCGTGCAGATGATGACACAGACGAGCGCGCTGTCACCAATCGCCTCCTACGGTACTAGGCAGGCGGCCCACAGGGCAAAGCCGTTGATGCCGGCGGCCGGGTCCGCAACGTCCGGGGCCGCGGGCGTTAGTCAGGTCATGTTGCAGGTCAAGCGTCTCCTCGTGATCGCCGCCGCGTCCGCCGCCACCGTCGGCTCGCCGGCCGTGCCGTCCGCCGCCGCCCGCGCCCAGACCGTCCCCGCCGCGCCCCGCACCCTCGCGCCACCACCTGTCCGTGACGAGGACCGCTCCGGCGGCGACCACCTCACCGTCACCGTCCGGCACACGGGCACCGCGGCCGACGGCACGCACGACCTGTACTGCCACCCCGGTGGCGGCACCCACCTGGACGTGACCGGCGCCTGCGAGGCCGTCGGCCGCAACACCCAGTGGGGAAAGGACCCCTTCGCCCCGGTCCCCCGGACAGCGTGTGCACGATGATCTACGGCGGCCCCGCCACCGCCCATGTCACCGGCACCTGGGCCGGCCGCCCGGTCGACACGACGTACGACCGCGGCAACGGCTGCGAGATCTCCCGCTGGAACGCGATGGTCCCGCTGCTGCCCTACCTCGGCGCCGGCCCCTGAGGACGTCGGAGCCACCTACGGAAGAGGGTGCGGATCGGTGGCCGGTCAACGATCGGTCACACGTTCTACGTCACTTCACCGTGCGACCTCCCTCTCATCTCACTCCGCGAGCACGACGACTGCCCTTAGACTCCCTCGCGTGACACGTCGCGGGCAGGTTGGCAAGATGGCCTCCGCGGTCGGAAAGGTGCGGTAACAGGGAGGAAGCGTCTCGTGAGCAGCAGGCCATCCCGAGGCGCTGCTCGCCTCGCAGCCATACTCGACGCGCTCCCGGACGCGTTGGTCCTGGTCAACGCCAACGGAACCGTCGTCAACGCGAACACCATCGCGCTGGAGGCCTTCGAGGCCCCGGGCACCGCTCTCGTCGGACGCGGACTGCTGGACCTGCTGCCGGAGTTCGACTCCCGGCTCATCCCCGGGTCCATGCGCCGCCCCGACTCGATGGACCCGCGCGGCCGGACCAAGCCCACCCGCATGACCGCCCGCCGCACCGACGGCTCCGAGTTCCCCGTCGAGGTCACCAGCGCCAACCTCGAGGACGGCCAGCAGGCCTACGACGGCTACGGCTACACCTCCGACGAACTCCTGATGCTCGTCGTGCGCGACCTCTCCGGGACCGTGGACACCGAGGCCGAACTGGCCCGTTCCCAGCGGCAGACCGAGATGATCCTGCGCGCCGCCGCCGAGGGCGTCGTAGGAACGGACACCGACGGGCGGGTCGTGCTCGTGAACCCGGCCGCCGCGCAGATCCTCGGGTATCGGGCCAGCGATCTCGGCGGCAAGGAACTGCACACGCTCGTGCTGCACTCGCGGGCGGACGGTTCGCCGTTCCCGTACGCGGAGTCGCCGCTCGCCGACACCCTGCGGTCCGGGCGCAAGCACCGGGTGCGCGGGCAGGTGCTGTTCGCGAAGAACGGGGACCGGGTCTCCGTCGACCTCACCACCGCGCCCGTGCGCGACGGCGACCAACTCGTCGGCGCCGTGATGACGTTCACCGACCGGCGGCCCTACGACTCGCTCGCCGAGGAGAAGGAGGCCGCCGACAAGCTGCACCGGGACGAGCTGGAGCGGCTCGACGAGGAGCACGCCTCCGAGCTGACCTCGCTGCGCCAGAAGCACATCACCGAGCTGGAGGAGCTCCAGGAGCGGCACGAGGAGGAACTCGCGGCGAACGAGGAGCGGTACGCCGCTCTCGGCGAGCGCGAGAAGGACCGCTTCGAGGAGCTGGCCGGACGGCACGAGCAACTTCTCACCCTGCTCGGACGGTCGTTGCGCGGCCCCCTCGACGAACTGCGCCGCGAACTGGCCGCGTTGGCCGCCGATGACGCGGGGCAGTTGTGGCCCGAGGCCAATCAGGTACTCCATCATCTGTCCGCCGGGTACTCGCGCATCACCCAGCTCATCGACAACGTGCTCGGGTACCAGCGGCTGGAGACCGGCGACGGGGAACTCAACCGTACGAAAGTGATGCTGGACGCGGTGGTCGCGGCCGGTGTCGACGGGGCCGTGGAACTGATCGGGCCCGGGCGGGTGCAGTTCGCCGTGCACGCGCCGCCCATCGAGGCCGAGGTCGACCCGGCGCTCCTCGCGACCGCGCTCGCGCATCTCGTCGCGGATGTCGCGGGCGTCGACGCGACCGGCAACTCGCCCGTGTCGGCGGGCGGTTACATGGACAACACTGTCGTCGTGGCGGCGGCGCAGCGCGGTGAGGTCGTACGGATCGAGGTGCGCGGGCCGTATGCCGGGGAGACCCGGTGCACGAGCCGATCGTGCGCGGGATCGTGCGGGCGCACGGCGGTGTGCTGCAGACGCACGACGTGCCCGGGATGAGCGGCAGCGCGTACGTCCTGGAGGTGCCGATCGGCGGCGGGGCGGGCGCGATGGCCGCTCCGGCCGCGCCTGGCGGGGCCGAACTCGCCCTGCCCGAGCAGGCGTCCGGCACCAGCGGCAGGCGCCGGGCCCGGCGGTCCTCCGTGGACGCGTTCCTTGAGAGCGAGGTGCCGGGTCCCGACGACTCCTCCGGGGGCGGCGAGGCCGCGGTGCCGACCGGCCGGCGCAGGCGGCGCGCGGGCGACGAGTCGGCGGCTGCCGTGGAGGCGGGCGCCGAGGGCACGTCCGGTGGCACCGGGCGGCGGCGCGGGCGCGCGGCCGACGGTGACGAGAGCGGGTCCGAGGGGGTCTCCGAGGGCGCTGTGATGACGGCGGCGGAGCATGCCGCAGGGACCGCCGCCTCCGGTACGGGGCTGGGCGGCACGGTGTCGCCGCGAGGTGTGCCGGTGGGCGGCGAACGGCAGGCGCTGCCGGCCGCGCTGCCCGCGAGCGGCTCCGCCGATGACTCCGACGGCCCCGACGGCCCCGGCGACTCCGGTGGCGAGGACGGGCAGCCGACCGGGCGTCGCAGGCGGGCGCTGGCCGCCGCGGCCGAGCGGGCCGCCGCGCAGGAGGCGGGGGCGCGGACCGTGTTCGCGTTGCCGCCGGCCGACGCCGATCGGACACCGGATGTGTCGGCGGCCACGGCTGCGCAGACGCCGGGGTTCCGGTCGTGCCGGGTCAGCTTCCCGGTGGTGTTCCGGGTGGGCATCCCGGTGATGACGGGCGGCACGACGCCGTTCCGGTCGATCAGAGCGGCGATCACACTCCACCTCAGCCGCATCCCGCCGGTGCGCCGACTGGGCGACGGCGTCGGGCAGTTGCCCAGCCGCAGCCTCAACAGCAGGCGCAGACTGGGGAGTCGGTGTCGACGGGGCTCCGGTTCAGCCCGGTGCGGTGGTTCCGGCGCAGGGTACGGCAGCGCAGGGGCAGCAGGGGTGCCGGCGCGGGTCGGCGCCGGGCAGCAACAGGGCGTAGTACAGCAGGGAGTTGGGCAGGTGGTCGGGCAGCCCGGTGCCGCCGTGCAGCTCGCTCCCGCGCAGAATCCTGCCGCTCCGGGGCAGGTACCGGCGGGTCAGCCGTCGCCGCTTCCGGCGGAGGCGGCTCCCGGGCAGGGCATCCCGGCGCAGGGCGTGCCGCCGCAGGGCAACCCCGGTCAGCCGGTCGCTCCGCAGGGAATCCAGGGCCAGCCAGTCGCGCCGCAGGGAATCCAGGGCCAGCCGGTCGTTCCGCAGGGGATTCCGGGTCAGGGCATCCCTGGGCAAGCGGTCCCCGGTGTGCCCAGTGTCCCCGGTCAGCCGATTCCGCCGCAGGGTGTTTCCGGTCAGGCCGTGCCCGCGCAGGGGCTTCCGGTGCAGGGGCAGCCCGTCTCGCCGCACGGCATTCCCGGTCAAGTCGCCCCGGTTCAGGGGCAGTCCGGTGAGCCGGTGCCGCCGCAGGCGCTCCCGGCCGCACAGCCGACGCCGGGTGGGGTATGCCCGGCACGGCTCCGGCTGCCGTGGTGGCGAACGGCGCCGGGACGGCCGTAGCGCCGAGCGCGGAGGCGCATCCGAACACTCCCGTGCCCGGTGCTCCCCACGCCTCGCAGGGGCGGGCCGCTCAGCCCTTGCCTGCCGAGGCTGTCGCGCCCATCGATCCCAACTCCACTCAGGGGCGGGCGATCAGTGTGCGGACGTTGGGGCAGGGGGTGCCGTTCACGCGGCAGGCGGCTCAGGTGCAGCAGCCGACCGCCACTCCGCCGCCGCATCAGCCGGGTGGGGGCGGGCGGCGACGGAAGTTGGGGACGCGGCCCGAACCCGCCGGCGGGGCGGGGGAGCAGGGCGGCCGGGCGCATCCGCAGGGTGAGCAGGCGCAGCCGTCCATGGCCGGGCAGTCGCGGCTCGCGCAGATGACCGAGGGTGCCGGACGGTCGTACGCCATAGGGGCACCGGACGAGAACGCGGCCGAGGGGCCGGAGCCGCTGGACGGTCCCGGTGGGGCCGTCGAGATCGCGGACACGCCCAGGCCGCAGCCGCTCGACGACGAGCTGCCCCCGAGCCGCTCGACAATCCGCGCCGGCTGCTCGTGTGGCCCGCGCCGGACGTGACGACCACGCAGGCGCTGAGCGACCGCGGGTACCGGCCGGTCATCGTGCACTCGCGCGAGGAGGTCGACGCGCAGATCGCCGCGTTCCCGGCGGCGCTGTTCGTGGACCCGTTGACCGGGCCGATCACGCGGACGGCGTTGCAGTCGTTGCGGCAGGCGGCGGTGGCGGCCGAGGTGCCGGTGCTGGTGACCGCCGGGCTCGGGCAGGCGACGCGGGAGGCGGCCTACGGTGCCGATCCCGCCGTTCTGCTGAAGGCGCTCGCGCCGCGGGACAGCGAGCAGCATCCGCCGCGCGTGCTGCTGATCGAGGAGCACGCGGAGATCGCGCTGGCGCTGACGGCGACGCTGGAGCGGCGCGGGATGCAGGTGGCGCGGGCCGCGAGCGACGCCGACGCGGTGACTCTGGCTGGGCAGTTGAGGCCGAACCTCGTCGTGATGGATCTGCTCCAGGTGCACAAGCGACGGGCCGGGATCGTCGACTGGCTGCGCGCGAACGGCCAGCTCAACCGCACCCCGCTCGTCGTGTACACGGCCGCGGTGGACCAGGCCGATCTGCCGCGGCTCGCCTCGGGGAGACCGTGCTCTTCCTCGCGGAGCGGTCGACGAGCACGGAGGTCCAGTCGCGGATCGTGGATCTGCTGGCACGGATCGGTACCAACTAGCCCCAGAAATGGTCCACTTCGCCAAGCAGCCCTGAAACAGGGCTACTTGGCGACCAGGCGCCGTGCCGCCACCTTGATGGACTCGCGGAGGCGGTCGCCGTCCGTGTCGTCCGCGCCCACCAGGACGCGGCGCATCTGCGGTACGACGACACCCCAGTTGGCCATCGCGACCAGCAGGAAGAGCAGGTCGCGGGCCGGAATCACATCGCTCACGACACCCCGGTCCTGGCCGTCCTGGAGGGCAGCGACCTTGAGCGCGTAGTGCTGCTGGCGCTCGGCCTCGTCGGGCAGTTCGGCGGTGCCGTACTCCAGGCCCTCCCAGAAGAGGAGGCGGAGGAGTTCGGGGTGGGCCGCGTGGTAGTCCATGAGCCGGTCGATCCAGCCCTCGATGTCGTCCGGGTCGACGGGCAGCGCGACGGCGAGGTCGAGCATGGACCGGCCGAGGACCTGCGTGAACAGCTCCGCCTTGTTGCCGAAGTAGGCGTAGATCAGCTGCTTGTTCGCCTTGGCCTCGGCGGCGATGCGGTCGATGCGGGCGCCCGCGATGCCGTGCCGGGCGAACTCGGCGACCGCCGCCTCGAAGATCCGGGCCTTGGTGGCCTCGGGGTCTCTGACTCCCATGGGGCCAGGGTACTCGGCGGGGGTCGTAACCAACTGGTTGGTTGACAGGGAATTCCGGAGGAACGCATGCTGTTGGAGCTGCCAACCAACCAGTTAGTTGCAAGAGCCGACCCGGGGCGGGGTCTTCAGGGACGTGCACGGGGTTTCCGTGGACGTGACCGGAGTCCTCACGGACGTTCCTGGTGCCTCCGTGGACGTTCCCAGAGTCCTCATGGACGTTCCCGGAGTCTCCGTGGACGTTCCCGGAGTCTCCGCGGGCGTTCCCGGAGTCTCCGCGGGCGGCTCGCGAGTCCCGCAGGTCTGAAGGAGTGCACCGCTCATGTCCTCGGCAACCATCCCGCAGACGTCGGTCGAGAAGCCGGCCCCCACCGCCGCCGACCGCCTCTTCCTCGTCCTCATCGCCGTCTGTACCGCCGTGACGGCCGCCAACATCTATCTCGCGGGCCCGCTGCTCCCCTCATCGCGCACGACTTCGGCTCGACCCCGTCCGCCGTGGCGTGGATCGCGTCGGTCGCACAGTTCGGCTACGCCACCGGCCTCCTCTTCTTCGCCCCGCTCGGCGACCGCGTGAACCGGCGCCCCCTGGTCGCCGCGCTCTCCGTCGCCACCACGGCGGCCCTGCTCGCCGGTGCCGCGGCCCCCGGCACGGCCGCCCTCGCGGTCGCCGTGTTCGTCGCGGCGGCGGCGACCGTCGTACCGCAGCTCCTCGTCCCGCTGGTCGCCGAACGCGCCCCCGCCCACCACCGCGCCCGTCATGTCGCGGCGGTCATAGCGGGCCTGTTCACCGGAATCGTGGCCGCGCGGGTCGTCGGCAGCCTGGTCGGCCAGGCCTACGGCTGGCGGGTCGTCTTCATCGGATCGGCCGCCCTGACCCTCACCCTCGGCCTGGCCACCGCGTACATCCTCCCGTCCGAGAGGCGGCGCGGTTCCGGCCCCCTGTTCGCCGGCCTCGCGGCCCTGCCCGGCCTGGTCCGCACCTCCCCGACCTGTGGCGCGCGTGCCTGCGCCAGGCGGGCATGTTCGGCGCGTGGAGCGCCCTGTGGACGACCCTGGCCCTGCTCCTGACCGGCACGACCGGCGGTTCCTACGGCTTCTCGACCGCGACCGCCGGGCTGTTCGGGCTGTTCGGGCTGGCGGCCAGCGCGGTGGCTCCGCTCGCGGGCGGGTTCGTCGACCGGTTCGGGGCGGGGAAGGTCGTACGGTCCGCGTATGTGCTCGCGGCGGTGTCCGTGCCGCTGTTCTGGCTCGGCGGGCACGTCCTGTGGGCCCTGTTCGTCGCCGCGATCGTGATCCACGCGGCCCTGGTCGCCTCCCACGTCGCCAACCAGACCCTCGCCCTCACCACCACCTCGACCCCGGCGACGGCCAACACGGCGTACGTCGTCGCGGGCTTCGCCGGCGGCGCCGTCGCCTCGGCGCTGGCGGGACCGGCGTTCAGCCACTGGGGCTGGGGCGGGGTGTGTGGTGGCGGGGGTGTGGCTCGTGATCGGGTGGGGGCTACGGCGACGCGGGGCGCGCGGCGGTGAGGCCGTCGGCTGCGCGGCGGTGAGGTCGTCGGCTGCGTGCCGGTGAGGTTGTCGACTGCGTGCCGGTGAGTTGTCGGCTGCGCGGCGGTGGATTCTTCGGCTGGGCGCCGGTGGGTTCTTCGGCTGCGCGGCGGTGGACCTCCGGCTGGGCGCCGGCGAGTTCTCCAGCTGCCCGCCGGTGAGTTCTCCGACTGCCCGCCGGTGAGTTCTCCCGCTGCGCGCCGGTGAATTCTCCGGCTACGACGGTGACGTGGCCGTGCGCCGGGCAGGGGCCGTGGGGCGCCCTGCCCGGCGGGTCGGTGTGACCGTGACCGGCGTGACCGGTGTGCCCGATGCGTCCGATGCGTCCGATGCGTCCGATGCGTCCGATGCGTCCGATGCGTCCGATGCGTCCGGCGTGATCAGCCTGATGGGCGTGAACCGGTACGCGGGGTCAGAGCTGGGTGACGTCCAGGTCTCCGTCGGCGTACCGCCTGCGCAGCACCTTCTTGTCGAACTTGCCGACGCTGGTCTTCGGGACGGACTCGATGATCGTCCAGCGTTCGGGGAGCTGCCACCTGGCGATCTTTCCCTCCTCGGCGAGGAAGGCGCGCAGGGAGGTGAAGTCGGCGGTGGAACCCTCGCGGAGGACCACGGTCGCCAGCGGCCGCTCGCCCCACTTCTCGTCCGGTACGGCGACCACGGCGGCCTCGGTGACGTCCGGGTGGGACATCAGCGCGTTCTCCAGGTCGACGGAGGAGATCCATTCGCCGCCGGACTTGATGACGTCCTTGGCGCGGTCGGTGAGGGTGAGGAAACCGTCGGGGGAGATGGTGCCGACGTCACCGGTCTTGAGCCAGCCGTCCTCGCTGAACTTGTCGGCGGGGCGCAGGGGTTCGGCGTCGGGGCCGTTGTAGTACGCGCCGGCGATCCACGGTCCGCGCACCTCCAGCTCGCCCGCCGACTCGCCGTCCCAGGGCAGCCGTTCGCCGCCGGGGCCGGAGAGCCGGGCCTCGACGCTCGCCGGGAAACGGCCCTGCGTCAGCCGGTACTCCCACTCCCGGTCGGTGCCGACCGCCTCGGCCGGCGGACGCGAGACCGTGCCGAGCGGGGACGTCTCGGTCATGCCCCAGGCGTGGCAGACCCGCATGCCGAGCTCGTCGAAGGCGGCCATGAGGGCGGGCGGGCAGGCCGAACCGCCGATGGTGACCTGGGTGAGGGAGGAGACATCGCGGGGCCGGGCGGTCAGTTCGCCGAGGAGGCCCTGCCAGATGGTGGGGACGGCCGCCGCGTGCGTGGGGCGCTGGGTCTCGATCATCTCGGCGAGCGGGGCGGGCTGCAGGAAGCGGTCCGGCATCAGCATGTTCACGCCGGTCATGAAGGTGGCGTGCGGCAAGCCCCATGCGTTGACGTGGAACTGGGGCACGACGACCAGGGAGGTGTCCTGGTCCGTGAGCCCCATCGACTGGGTCATGTTGACCTGCATGGAGTGCAGGTAGATCGAACGGTGGCTGAACACCACGCCCTTGGGGTCGCCCGTGGTGCCGGAGGTGTAACACATCGCGGCGGCCTGGCGTTCGTCCAGCTCGGGCCAGTCGTACGTCGTCGGTTTGCCGGCGATGAGGTCCTCGTACTCGTGCACGCGGGCGTGGACGCCGTCGAGGGGGTGCGGTCACCCGGCCCGGACACGACGACGTGCTCGACCGACTTGAGGTGGGGCAGCAGCGGCGCGAGCAACGGAACCAGGGAACCGTTGACGATGATCACCCGGTCCGCCGCGTGATTGACGATCCACGCCAGCTGCTCCGCCGGCAGACGGAGGTTGAGCGTGTGCAGCACCGCGCCCATGGCGGGGATCGCGAAGTACGCCTCGACATGGACGGCGTTGTTCCACATGAGCGTCGCCGTGCGCTCCCCGTCGACCACCCCGAGCTCCTCCCGGAGCGCGTGCGCCAGCTGAGCCGACCGGTCACCGATCTCCTTGAAGGAACGGCGCTCCGGCTCCCCCTCACCGGTCCAGCTGATCACCTGCGATGTTCCATGAACCGTGGACCCGTGGGTCAGGATCCTGGAGATCAGCAGCGGTACGTCCTGCATCGTGCTCAGCACGGCGTCCTCCCAGGGCGACATTGCCTACGCGGTAGTAAGGGTTGCGCTGATTCTGCGCACATACCGCACGGTATGTCACTAGGGCTGGGTGATCGATCACGTCACGTTGAGGGGTTGAGTTTGGTGGCGGGGGCTGCTGCGCCGGGGGCGGGGTGGGTTTGGTGGGGGCGCCGGGGGCGGGGCGGAGGGGCGCGGGTGTTGTGCCGGTGCCGAGTCCGAGTCCGAGTGGGGCGGGTGTCGTGCCAGGGGGGTGAGGGGCGCGCAGGCTGCCGATGGTGGGTGTTCAGCGGGGGCGGCTGTCGCGCCAGGTCCGGAGCTGAGGGCTCGCGCGGGTTACTGGGGACGCATCTTCAGCGAGGGCCAGGTATCGCACTAGGTGCAGCCCCGGGACCTGGCGCAACTAGCCGAGGGTGACGCCTTTAACGGAGGCCGACCAACGAACCGAGCCTGCGTCTGAGGGGCGCGGGCAGCTTGCCGGGGACGCGCCTTTGGCGAGGGCGCCACCTTCAGCGGGCGTCTGCTCTCACGCCACGTCCGGCTCCGGGTCCTCTCACGGCTCGGCCCGGCGCCACACCTTCAACGGCCACTCGCTACCGCACCACGCCCAGCTCAGGATCCTCACGCAGCTTGCCCAGCGCTCGCGACACCGCCGACTTCACCGTGCCCACGGACACCCCGAGCACCTCGGCCGTCTGGACCTCGCTGAGGTCCTCGTAGTACCGCAGGACCACCATCGCCCGCTGCCGCTCCGGCAACTTCGCGATCGCCCGCCACATCGCGTCGTGCAACGCCTGCTGCTCGGCGGGGTCCTCCGCGCCGCCGGCCGTCTCCGGCTCGGGCAACTCGTCGCACGCGAACTCGTCGACCTTGCGCTTGCGCCACTGCGAGGTCCGCGTGTTCAGCAGCGCCCGGCGCACATAACCATCGAGCGCCCGGTGGTCCTCGATCCGCTCCCAGGCGACATACGTCTTGGTCAGCGCGGTCTGCAGCAGATCCTCCGCGTCGCACGGGTTCGCCGTCAGCGACCGCGCGGTGCGCAGCAGCACCGGCTGCCTGGCCCTCATGTACGACGCGAACGACGGGTACGTGAGCATCTGCCCCTGAGCCTGCCCCCGCCCGGCGTGAGGCTGGACGCCCTGGGCCTGGGAAGCCTGAGCGGCCTGGGCGGGCTGGACCTGGGTCTGGGCGGCTCGGGTCTGCGTGGCCCGTGCGGCGGGCCGCGAGGCAGGCCTTGCGGCCGGGCCCGGGGCAGGCCGGGTTGAGGGCCGGGTGGTGGCTCCGGCGGCGGCCCTTGCGGAGGCGTTCGGCGCGCTGGTGCAGACTGCTGTGGTCATGGCTCCACGCTATGAGTGACCCCCACACTCGCGGATCGCCCGCAGGTCCCGAAGCGAACTCCGCCTCAGGTTGTAGGGGTGGGGCTGGCTCCACCTCCTGAAGGTGGACGAGCGACTAACAGCTACTGCGGGTTTACCCCTGGGGCTCACCCGTCCGAGCTAAGGGGCGTGGAGGTGACGGGGTCGGTAAGGGTGGTGGGAGCGGTGGGGGTTCTTGAGGTAGCGGAGGCCGTGAGGGCGACTGGGGTTGTGGAGCTGGGGAGGTCGCCGAACCTGCGAGACCGGTAGAGGTCACCGGGGTCGCAGAGGCGGTGGAAGTCGCCGGGGCTACGGGCACGGCGGACGGCGTCGAGGTCGCAAGGCCTGTGGAAGTCACCGGGTTGCGAGATCGGTAGAGGATGCCGCCAAGTCCGCCGAGGTCGCAGGCACCGTAGAAGCCACCCCCAAGCCGACCGGAGTCGCTACCGACGCACCCGAAGCCGCACGCACCTCCCGAACGACAGAGGCTGCCCCCAAGCCACCCGGCGTCGCAGGCCCCGTGCGCCCCGTGAGTATCAGCCCTGACGTAGGCACCCCCGTCCCCGCAGTCACGAGTACCCGCTCGGCCCCCGGTATCTGGTTCACGGCCGTGCCCCTCACCTGGCGGACGCCTTCCGCGATTCCGTTCATGCCGTGGAGGTACGCCTCCCCGAGCTGCCCCCATGCGTGTTGATCGGCAACCGCTCCTCGCCCACGAAGTCGGCCGCCTCCCCCTCCCGCAGAACCCGAACTCCTCCAACTGCATCAGCACGAACGGGGTGAAGTGGTCGTACAGGATCGCCACGTCCATGTCCCCGGCCCGCACCCCGCCGTCCGCCACAACTGCCGCGCGACCACGCCCATCTCCGGCAGGCCGCTCAGATCGTCCCGGTAGAAACTGGTCATCTGTTCCTGCGCCCGCCCCGCACCCTGCGCCGCCGCCGCGATGACGACGGGCGGACGCGGCAGGTCGCGGGCCCGCTCCACCGACGTGACGACGATCGCCTGGGCCCCGTCCGTCTCCTGGCAGCAGTCCAGCAACCGCAACGGCTCCACGATCCACCGCGAGGCCGCGTGCTCGGCGAGCGTGATCGGTCTGCCGTGGAAGTACGCCGCCGGGTTCGTCGCCGCGTATTTCCGGTCCACCACCGCGACCCGCCCGAACGCCTCCGGCGTCAGCCCGTACCTGTGCAGATACCGCTGCGCCGCCATCGCCACCCACGACGCCGGCGTCAGCAGCCCGAATGGCAGCGACCACCCCAGCGCCGCACCCTCGGCCGACGGCTCCCGGTGCGTCACCCCTGAACCGAATCTCCGTCCCGACCGCTCGTTGAAGGCCCGGTAGCAGACCACGACCTCCGCGACCCCGTCGCCACCGCCAGCGCCGCCTGCTGAACCGTCGCGCAGGCCGCACCACCCCCGTAGTGCACCCGCGAGAAGAACGACAACTCACCGATCCCGCACGCCTGGGCCACGGTGATCTCCGGGTTGGTGTCCATCGTGAATGTGACCATCCCGTCCACGTCCGCCGGTGTGAGCCCCGCGTCGTCCAACGCGGCCCGCACTGCCTCCACCGCCAGCCGCAACTCACTGCGCCCCGAGTCCTTGGAGAACTCCGTCGCCCCGATCCCGACGATCGCCGCCCGCCCGCCGAGGGCGTCCCGCGTCCTCGCGCTCATCCGGCCTCCCCCGATACTGCGGGTACGACAGGTGCGGTCGATGCGGTCGGTACGGTCACCGTCACGGTGCCGGTCACATGGCTGCCGATGCCGTTCGCCCCGAGCACCCGCACCGTCGCCGTGTCACCGTCCACCTCCTCGACCCTGCCGGTCAACACCATCGTGTCGCCTGGGTAGTTGGGCGCCCCGAGCCGTATCGCCACCTTGCGGAGCGTGGCCCCGGTCCGAAGTGGTCCGTGATGTAACGGCCGACCAGCCCATTCGTCGTCAGGATGTTCATGAAGATGTCGGGCGACCCCTTCCGCCGGGCCAACTCCGCGTCGTGGTGCACGTCCTGGTAGTCACGGGACGCGATGGCACCGGCCACGATCAGGGTCCGGGTGATCTCGATCTCCAGCGGAGGCAGTTCGTCCCCGGCTTCACGGACCTCACCGACTTCTCGGAGCGCACCGACTTCGCTTCCCCTGTCATCCCTCGTCCACCTCCCGCTCCTTCTCCTCTCCTCCTCGCTCACAATCAACTCCCCAGTTCCTGCAGCACTTCACCCCCACCACCCAGATACGCGTCCAACTGCCGCCCCCACAGAAAGTGCCGATGCACCGGATGGTCCAGGTCGGCCCCCGCCCCGCCGTGCAGATGCTGACCGGTGTGGACGACACGCTGGCCCGCCTCGGACGCCCACCAGGCTGCGGTCAGCGCGTGCGTGGCGTACGGCAGCCCTGCGTCCCGCCGCCATGCCGCTTCGTACGCCGTCACACGCATCGCCTCGATGTCCATGTGTGCGTCGGCCGCCCGGAGTTGAACCGCCTGCCGCGTGGCCAACGGGCGCCCGAACTGCTCCCGGGCATTCACATGAGCCACAGCCCGCGCGAGCGACCCGGCCCCCACCCCGGCCTGCAACCCGGCGAAGGCGGTTCGGGCGGTGGCCAGAACGTCGGCGTAGGGGAGGGAGTTGGAGTCCGAGTTGAAGGGCGGGCGTGGGGTTGCTGGGCTTCGGCACCGACGTGGACGCCCGCCTCGCCGAGCCGTTCCGCCGGCGCTCCGTCGAGCGTCAATCGCCCCGCCGCCCAAGGCGCCGTCAACTCAACCGCTTCGACACCCACCGCATCCGTGACCGGCGCCAACCACAACCCCCGCTGCTCGTCGGCGACAAGCACATGCGTGGCATCCCGCAGCCAGGGCACAACAGGAACCGTCCCGCTCAACTCCCCCTGCGTGAAAGCCCCTTGATCCTCACCCTCTTCCCGCTCACCCCGTGCCGCCCGCGCCCGCACCCCCCTGGCCCGAAACCGCCCCGCACACCACCACCGACCCGTCCCCGATCCCCGGCAACAACCGCGCCCGCTGCTCAGGCGAACCATGCGCCGCCACCGCCAGCAGCCCGTACACGCAGGTCGACGCGAAGGGCACCTGGGCCGTGGTCCGCCCCTGCTCCTCCAGGAGGAGTACGAGCCCCAGCAGCCCCAACTCCTCGACCGCGCCCACCAGTCCGGCCGCGCACAGGGCCTTCCACAACTCGGGGTCGCTCCCCGTCCCGGCCGCCGCGAGCCGCTCCGGTGTCGCGAGGTCGCCGAAGATCCGGGCCGCCAGGTCACGCGCCGCCGCCTGCTCCTCCGTAGGCGTGAAGTCCATGTCAGCCCACCCCACCCGCTCGGTCTTCCAGCACCCGGAAGACAGGGAGCACCAGCGGACCGCCCTCGTCGTCCCCGTCCGGTTCGTCGTACCGCCGGAATTCGAGCCGCACCGCCAGCCCGATGCGCACCTTGTCGTACGGCACCCCCACCACGTTGCTCACGATCCGCACCCCCTCGGCCAGTTCGATCAGACCCACCGCGTAGGGAGGGTCGAAGGCGGGGAACGGCGGGTGGTGCATCACCACGTACGAATAGACCGTGCCCTCGCCGCTCGCCTCGACCGTGTCCCAGTCCAGGCCGCCGCAGGCGTTGCAGCCCGGCAGCCAGGGGTGGCGGAGTGTTCCGCAGTCCGTGCAGCGCTGGATGAGGAGTTGGTGGCGCTCCACGCCCTCCCAGAAGCCGGAGTTGTCCCGGTTGACGACGGGCCGGGGTCGCCGCGCGCGGGTTCCCCTCGGTTTCGGTTTCTGCCGGGCGGGGGCGTACTTGAGGATGCGGAAGCGGTGGGTGCCGACGAGGTCCTGGCCCACCCGGATGTCCGTGCGCGTCGTGACGAAATACCCCGTGCCCAGCTTCGTCGTCTTGCGGTCCGACACCGACTCGATCACCGTGTCGAAGCCGACCTCGTCGCCCAGGCGCAGGGGCCGTAGATACTCCTGCTCGCAGTCGGTGGCGACCACGGACGTGCAGCCCGCCTCGTCGAGCAGGTCGAACAGTTCGTCGTGGGCCCCCGTCCGTCCCGTGTGGCCGGAGAGGCCGCCCATCGTCCAGGCCTGGAGCATGGTGGGCGGGGCGATGGCGTCCGGGCCCATGTACGCCGGGTCGGTGTCGCCCATGGCCTCGCACCAGTGCCGGATCATCGGCTCGTTGACGAGGTCCTTTCCCTTGCCCGCGACGGACGCCGGCCGCCCCTCGTACGCCTTGAGCCGCGCGCCCAACTCATCGCTCGCCCCCAACTCACCTGTCGCCACGCCCTCCAGGCCACCGCGCGCCCTCAACTCGCCCGTCACCGTCGCCCCCGCGCCACCGCTCACCCCCACCTCGCCCGTCACCGCCGCCCCCTCGTCATCCCGAGCCGCATCGTCGCGACGATCTCCCGCTGCACCTCGCTCACCCCGCCCCCGAACGTGTTGATCTGTGCCGCCCTGTTCAACCGCTCCAGCTCGCCGTCGCCGAACGCACCCGGCGAGCCCGAACGCACCATTCCCGCCAGCCCCGTCGGCCCGTCCGTCCCGGCGATGTGCTGACATATTCGGTACACCGCCACCGTCGATTCGGTTCCCACGACTTTCACGCCGCTCGCATCGCCGGGCGCCAGCCGGCCGGCCCCGACATCACCCACCAGACGCCAACTGAGCAGGCGCGTTGCCGCCAGCCGGGCATGTGTCTC
The DNA here is from genome assembly GCA_016893485.2 of Streptomyces sp. P3. Lineage (GTDB taxonomy): Bacteria > Actinomycetota > Actinomycetes > Streptomycetales > Streptomycetaceae > Streptomyces. The sequence goes on along the minus strand of JAFEKX020000001.1, from coordinate 5,080,180 downwards.
GGCCAGCTGCGACCGCACCCACGGCTCGTCAACCCGGCGCCGCCCCGTCACCCGATCGGGCGTGCATGCGGCGGCGAGGACGGCGGCGTAGAACTCCTCGGCCTGCATTCCGATCGCGGCGAGGGCGACCCGCTCGTGGTTGAGCTGGTTGGTGATGAGGGACCAGCCCTCGTTCTCCGCGCCGACGAGATGGCCGCCGGGGACCTGGACCCCGTCGTAGTACGTGGCCGTCGTGCGCTGACCGCCGACCGTCTCGATAGGGGTCCACGAGAAGCCGGGGGCGTCGGTCGGGACGAGGATGATCGAGATGCCGCGGTGCTTGGGGGCCTCGGGGTCGGTGCGGCAGGCGAGCCAGATCCAGTCGGCGTTGTGGGCGTTGGAGGTGAAGATCTTCTGCCCGTCGATCAGCCAGCCACCCGCGCCTCCACCCGCATCACCAGCCGCACCTACACTCGCATCGCCACCTGCGCCTCCACCCGCGTCTCCCTCCGCCTCCGTCCCCGTCGGCCGCCGTACCGCGCGCGTGCGCAGGGATGCGAGGTCCGTGCCGGCCGACGGTTCGCTGTAGCCGATCGCGAAGACGAGTTCGCCGCGCAGGATGCCCGGCAGGAACGCGGCCTTCTGTTCCTCGCTGCCGTACTTCATGAGGGTCGGTCCGACGGTGTTCAGGGTGACCATCGACACGGGCGCGCCCGCGCGGTACGCCTCGTCGAAGAACACGAACTGCTCGTCCGCGCCCCGCCCTTGGCCGCCGTACTCGACCGGCCAGCCGAGCCCGAGCCAGCCGTCGGCGCCGATCCGGCGCAGCAACGCCCGCTGGCCCTGCGGGTCGTCCGCTCCGGGTGGGCCGTCCGGCATCAACGCGGCGAAGTACGTGCGGAGTTCGGCGCGCAGTCGCCGCTGGCGTTCGGTGGGGGCGAGGTGCACGACGGCGGACCTCCGGGGCGTCGTACGGACGAGGGTTTCTGACTGTCCGTCAGATACCGTGCACTGTCAAGGTCGTTATCCGTGGGCTCCCCACCACGGGTGCCCGACCGGTGGGCACGCGCGCGTGGAGCACGAAAAACGCCTGCGCGGCGGCACCGAAGTGCCACCGCGCAGACGCGTTACAACCCCAGAGAGCACACCTCACGCACCCCCCGCGCATCCCCACGCGGAAGTGGGGCGCGGCTACCAGAAGTTGGCGAAGTTGACGGCGACGTTCGAGTTTCCCTGGTTGATGGCGGTGAACGCGGACCCGTTGACCTGGGCGGTGTTGCTCTGGTTCGAGGCTCCGGAGCCGACCGCCTGCTGCTGTGTGGTGGAGGAGTTGCCCTTGTTGTCGTGCCCGACCCCGCTGCCGCTGACGGTCGCCACACCCGCGTTCGATCCGTTGCCCGCGATGGCGCCGTTGTCCGCCGCCGCGACGCCGGTGAAGAGGGCGGCTGCCAGCGGGAGGGCGGAGACGGCGGCGATGACGCGGGCGGTACGGATGCTTGCCATGTTGTTCCTCCAGAACAAGGTACGTACCGGCTTCGTAGCCGAACGCACATGAAGTACGGCTTCTACCAGGGCAGTTGGCCGACCGCCTCGGTGTTGTGCACGACGTCGCGGAACCAGAGTTGCCCACCGAATCCCCGGCGAACCAGAGCGGAAGGGGTTATTCCCCTGAAGCGTGATGACAAGTCGATAAACCCCTTCTGCCGCCCTGAAGCCGCAGGTCGGTGCAGTACGGGCAGCCCGCCCCAGGCGCCCCAAGGGGCGAAGCGTTCCGCCAGATTTCTGCCCTCTCCGCTCGACCCGGCGAGTCGGCGCCGCCCCCTCTTCCCTTTTTCGAACATGCGTACGAACATAGAGGCATGGCCACCACCGACCGGCAGGCCACGACGCTGGCCCTCGCACACGCCCTGTCAGCCGCCGAACGCGGACTGGCCGTGATCCCCCTGTCCCGCACCAAGCTCCCGGCCCTGCGATCCCCCACCGCGACGACCCCGACCCGGCGGGCCCGATCTGCCACGGCGCGTGCGGACGCATGGGCCACGGGGTGTACGACGCCTCGACCGACCCGGCGCGCATCCGCGAACTGTTCGCCGCCGCGCCCTGGGCCACCGGCTACGGCATCGCGTGCGGACTGCCGCCGTACCACCTGATCGGCATCGACCTCGACACCAAATCCGGTACGGACTCCTCGTCCGCGCTGCGCGAACTCGCCCTGCGCCACCTGTTCACGATCCCCGAGACCGTCGTCGTCCTGACCCCCAGCGGCGGCCGTCACCTCTGGCTCAGCGGGCCGCCCGACGTGGTCGTCCCCAACTCCGCGGGCCGGCTCGCCCCCGGCATCGACATCCGCGGCGCGGGCGGCTACCTCGTGGGCCCCGGCTCCCGCACCGAGCACGGTCTCTACGGCGCCGCCCCGGCCACCGCCCACCTCGCCCCCGCGCCCTGCCCGCCCTCGCTCCTGCGCCTCCTGCTCCCGCCGCCCCGCAGCGCCCACCCCACACCGGCGTCCACCGGTCAACACGGCCAGGGCCTGGTCCAGTTCGTCCTCGCGGCCCACGAAGGCCAACGCAACACCCGCCTCTTCTGGGCGGCCTGCCGCGCCTACGAGAACGACATCGGCCCGGCGCTCGTCGACCCCCGTCGTCGAGGCGGCCGTAGGCACGGGGCTGACGGAACGGGAGGCCCGGGCGACGATCGCGTCGGCGGCCAGGATGACGCGGCATCGGCCGTGAGATCGGTCCCCGATGCGCGCGGGACCGACGCGCGTAAGGGGCGCCCTCATTGGAGGACGCCCCTTACGCGCCCCCTTCGTGCCCCTCCGTCGAGATCGTGCCCGTTGACCCACGCGTCTGACGCTTCGGCCACCTGGTCATCGCGGCCGGCCACCGGACGGGCGTACGTGCCCAGTTGGTAGAGCCCCAGACGGGCATGGCCACGGTCAGCACGATGCCTCCGACGAGGGATCGGCCGACACCGGGGATGGAGGGGGCGCCGTACGCGACCGAGGGTCCATTAGGGGCGTGCGCGGGGAGCTCCCATCCCGACCAGCATCGACCCGGGCAGAGCCGGGCGGGTGGGGTCGACGGCGGACGGGATGGGAGCTGGGTGAGTGGTGGGATGGGAGGACTGGGCCGGTGACAGGTCAGGGACCGCAAGGGGAATGATCCGCTCATGCACATACGACGAGAGGTCCGTTGGGTCTTGTGGGGGTTGTGGCTTGCGTGTCTGGTGTTCATCATCTGGTTCCTCGCGGAGGTGATCACGCTGTTCTTGCAGGCCGAGTCCTGGTAGCCCGGCGAGGTGTCGTGCCCCTCCCGTGCCCGATCGTGCGGGAAGCACCGGGGAACGACGGGCAGCCAGGAGAGCGCGAAGCACGAAGGCCCCTGACCGATTGATCTGGTCAGGGGCCGTTCATCCGCGGTGGGTGTGGGATTTGAACCCACGGTGACATCGCTGCCACGACGGTTTTCAAGAGCGTCGTTCTGGCCACGTCCACACCACAGTTGACCTGCCCAAACGTCGTCCGGATCACTCTCGGCTGGCTATCTGGCCCAGAGATGGCCCACGACGTCTTCTATCAGGCCTGACGGCGGTCAGCTGAGGGAGCATCAGGCGCACTCATCGGCAGATTTACAGACCGCGTCCGATATCCCGGTGACGTGGCCTTCCCTATCCCCGTTACTACATGCCCCACACGGGCCCCATACGGCACGCAGGGCTTCACTTTGGCGCGGCCACCATTACCTAGAACGGCTCTAGTCGACCGCCCTGACTCGACGGCTACGGATTCGGTGAGACCTATTGGGGGAGGCTTCGAGTGCGTCCCTTGCCATCGAAGGTGGGGGAACTGTGGGGACTGCTGGGGGACCGTACGGGTCGTGGCTGCGTTTGGTGGCCATGACATTGGTCAGCGCAGTGATCGGACTACTTGCTGCGCTGTGGGGGTCGGAGGCATGGGCGGGGGTGCTGGGGGCTACGGTCGCGGCCGTGGTGAGCGTCGTTGCCGTCGGCATGCAGACGGAGAGGCAGCGGCAGGCCGAAGCGGCTCGCCGTCGGCCCCGTGCTTTGGAGATTCCCTCGCCGGAAGGCCGATTTCCGCTGGTACGGGATCTGCATGATCCGGTCGCGGTGGGAGTGCACCCGGCCGAGACCATCGAGCAGGGTGGCGTGGTCGACCGGGTCCCGGCTTACGTCACGCGCGACATGGAGCCGCACCTGCACGCCGCCCTGCGGCGCGGCGGTTTCGTCCTGCTGGTCGGCGAATCCACCGCGGGTAAAACTCGAGCCGCCTTCGAGGCAATTCGGCTCCTGCATCCTGACTACTACTTCGTGGCTCCCTCCGCGCGTGAGGCCGTGGAAGTGCTACTGGACGACTGGGGAGCAGTCGACCGTTTTGTGGTGTGGCTGGATGACCTGGAACGTTTCCTGGGGCCGGGGGACTGACCACCTCTACGCTGCACCGTTTGCTTCTTCAGGACCAGCAGGTACTGCTCCTGGCCACCATGCGCAGTCACGAGTACGACCGCTACCGGGATCGCGCGGAGACAGAGGCATCTGGGGCTGCGCAAGAGGCCTGGCGCCAGGGCCGGGCCGTACTCAGACAAGCCCAAGTGGTTCACGTCGAGCGGCGATGGACGCATACCGAACGCGAACGGGCCCGGGCTGTGATGGCAGATCCTCGGCTGGTCCGCGCGTTGGCGGGCGATGAGCGTTTCGGGGTAGCCGAACTCCTGGCGGCCGGCCCGGAACTAGTCGAAGCCTGGCGGCACGCCTGGATCCCAGGACGCCATCCTCGGGCGGCGGCACTGGTTGCAGCGGCTGTCGACGCCCGCCGCGCCGGCTACCACCGTCCTTTGCCCGCAGAGATTCTCCAGCAACTCCACGAGGGCTATCTTGTTCGCCGCGGTGGGGTGGAATTGCGCCCCGAGTCGTTCTCAGAGGCGTTGAACTGGGCTCTGACCCCCACTGTCCCTGCGGGCGCGAACAGCCTGGTGCTCGGCAATGTCGAAAGCGGATACCTGGCTTTCGACTACTTAATCGACCTATCCGCGCAGGAGGCTATACCCGCACCGGTCTGGGTGGCAGTGATGGAGCTTGCCCCGTCCCATGAGGCCTACACGATTGCCGTCAACGCGGCGATAGCGGGTCAGTTCACGCTCGCCATCCCGGCGCTGCGGCGTGCGGCACAAGCAGGTATCGGCGATGCCGAGGGAATCTTGTGGGATGCAGACGTGCCCATGCGTCCCGCGGAGGAAGGACTAGCCGTCGCCTGGCAGAGAATGCAGGAATGTAGGCAAGATTTTGGCACTGATCACGAAGAGACTTTGAAAGCGGAAATCCTGGTCGCGACCTTCACTATGCACTGCGGTCGCTACTCCGAGGCCCTCCGCCTCTACCAACAACTGGGGATAGGGCCGCCTCGGTATTGGGGCGAAATCATCGCAACACTCTAGGCATGGAATTTGGCCTCGCCATCAGCACGTTTATGTCTGGGGCTCAAGACGAGGGCTTACTTCTTCTCGAAGCTGCCGTACGAAGGAGCGCCGACGCGCTAGGGCCTGGGGATCCAGCCGTGTTGGACCGACGCAGGGTGGTGGTTCAATTCCTGATGGAGGCGGGGCGAAATTACGATGCGTTGCAACGGCTCCCGGCCCTCGAAGCTGATTGCGTCCACCTACTGGCCACCCATCCAATCGCCATCGGCGTGAGAAGTTTGGCAAGTCAGCTGCGACAGCAACCGTGAGTAGATACCAGCGAGGGAACACTTTACAGTCACCGATCAAGGAGGCGCAATGTGCGAACCATACGTATGGCGGAAGAGCTCCTATTCAGTGGGCGACGCCTCATGCCTTGAGGTTGCCTGGGCATTGCCAGTCGTGTGGGTGCGAGACAGTAAGGACGTGGCGAAGCCACCCTTGCGCATATCCGCACAAGGCTGGGAGCGCTTCCGAGAGGCCATCTGCGCTGGCGGCGCATTTCGTCCGTACTGACGCGGTAGGAGAATACCGCTGCTGCAACAATTTCGTGCCTCTTGGGACCCTGCGTTAGATAGGCGACTCAAATGAGCCATCGTGACATCGAATTCGGCTGCCGAGATCCCATATCGACAGCTTGTCGCGTAGCGATGATGAGGCCTGCTCCTGCGAGTGCAGTGGCAGATTTACAGTCTGCTCAAGAGCGTTCCCCTTGAATCGGGCTGACCTGCACAAACGGCTGAGTCAAGCGGGAACTCGACCCGAGACGTCCACGCCTCGTCCACATGCAACCTGCTATGGCCTTCGGCGCTGGCTCGGGACGGCGGTGTATAGCTGTCGGAAACCGTGCAGAACAGCATGGAACGCAGCCGCGATCTCACGCGCCCTCTGCTCGCTCTCGATCGCCCACATGGAGATGTACTCAGCAGCGATGTTGGCCTGCGTCACCGTGTCCGCGAGCACCAGCGCTTCAGCCGCAGACTGCAGGACCGTCACCGCCTCGTCCGGGATGCGGGGCCCGCTGCAGGACATGGCGTCAAGCTCCACCTTCCACCGCCTGCCCTGACGAGCGATACACACGAAGATCGCGTCATTGGACTTGGCTTTCCTGTAGGCAGCGCGGTGAGCTTCCAGTCCCGTGCAGTCGGGGATGAGTGCAGCTGAGAGAGGCATTCCGGGCGTCGACATGCTCACATCATCTCAGCCGTTCGCGCTGGGATCAGACGAACGCATGTCGCCACAGCTGAGCCTGCACTGCCTGCCAGAGCATCCACTTCTGGCCCCTGTACACGGGGACGGCGATTCCCATCGACCAGTGGCGGTCGCGGATGTGGTTGGACACCTGGGTCTAACTGGGCAGACACACCACGAGGGCGCGGCTATCAGCCGCGCCCTCGTGGTCGTTGTTGGTCGTTAGCGGTTGTCGTGGGCCACCCTCGGACGGCCCGAGGACGGCCCGGCCCTGGGCCCCGCCAGATTTACAGCGGGCCGGCTCCACATCCTCTGAGTCACCATTCCGCCGCCTCAGGCCATCTTCGGGGAGACCTGGGAGAATCAGCCGCCCGGAAGCCTCCACCGAGAGTCCGTCTATGGTCGCCATCGGTCTCCGCCGAAGCCTCACCGACACCCGGGGACAGTTCTGCCCACCCGCCGGATCGACGGCTCCGCGGATCACGCAAGCAAGAGCAAAGGCGCACAGCTACCGAACGCGCTCACCATCCCGGGGCCTAGTTTGGCGAACATCAACCAGAAAATGCACATGCATGCTATAAGGGATGGATGGCAAATAAATCACCTCTTGAGCCCCGCCTGATTCCCGACACTTACAGGTGCACCTGGTCGGTACCCGATGAAAGCGGCGTTCTGCACCCGCTTCCGGGTGATCTAAAGTTGAGTTCCGGACTCCCTCCAGAGGGATTTATCTATGCGGACATCCCGGGAGTTTGGGAAAGTGATGGCGTCACCGGCGTGGCCTCATTTCCACAGTATAGAAGTTACCCAACTTTGCATGGAAAACTAATCAACGGGCTTGACGTGATCCTTTATGACGCGGACACTATGGCCTGGACCGAGGGACAAGCCATAATTAGCCCAAAATGCGCCCTCGTTGGGCCGTATAGGAAATCCGAGGGCGAGCCAAAATTCGACGCATTCCGAATCCAAGTGAGCCACATGGACTCGCTATTCGGCATCGCCCCCATCAAATCATGGACGATACCCAGAGGAGAACAGGTTCACCTCGCCGGAACTTGGAGTGTCGAGCAAGAACCTGGAAGCACTCAGGTGTGGAGTGATTCGAATGCCAAGCTGACTCTGTCCTATTCGAGCACCGTCAAAGCGGCAGATCCATTCTACTTCAGAATGGCCTACAGTCCCGTCTGTGTGGTTGAACTCGAAGAATCCGCTTCGTTCGACACGATTATGGCAGAGTGGATTAATCCAATACACAGAATTACAGCCTTGGCGACTGGAAGAATGGAAGAGGTGACATACCTCTCCATGCGCCCCGAGGGTAACGGCGAGCCGAACTGGCAGACTCAACTTCAGGTATACGGATCAGGCATCACCCAGCAACCGCTGACATCATCAACGAGCGAAGTCATGAAGTACAAGTCAGCCTTCACTTTCAAGGGTGACGGAATATCGGCTCTAGACTTGAGCAGAGCATGGCAAGGAATGAATGCCACACACCATCCCTTGCTGGAGACATACGGGAATTTCCTCATCGTCAGAAACCAGCACCCCCGGGCCCGCTACCTTCTACTGTTGCAAGCACTGGAAGGATTGCATGGTTACGAACATAAGGAATCTGAAGTAGCGGAAGAAAGCATCCATTCGACACAACGGGAAGATCTGATCGAGTCCCTAAAAGCTGCTCAATGCTCACTGGACCACAACTCAAATTCTTGAAGAATAATCTCGGCAAGAAACCGCAGCGCAGTCTCGACTCGCGACTTAAGCAAATTTTTTCAGAATTGCCTGAAGACGTTGTTTCGGATATGGCAGAAACGGCGTTGATCAAAAACGTGATTTCTGCATCAGAAGTGAAGATCAACACCTACGGCGCATTGAGGGTCATCCGCAACAACTTGGCGCACGGCAACAGGGGGTATGACGCGTCGGATCTGCACGCGGTGACAGTCATTCTCGATAAAGTCACTAGGGCCCATACGTTGAGGGCGCTCGGCTGCGAAATGAAGATACAGCAGCGTGTCTTCGGTAAAAACTGAACCGGACAAGGCGCATCAGCCATTGCCAACTAGTTTCCTCGTGGACCACCACGAAGCACAACCACAAGCCTCAAGAAGGCGGCTGCGGTTCGCACCTTCACTGCATATCCTGGAGAGCCGCTTTCGTCTGATATACCCCCGCTTCCGGAGAGGTCGCCCATAGTGGATAAGATTTCGCACGCGTCGGCCCGTCTATGGCGATCAATGCAAGGCTTCCAACCCTCCCTGAAGGTCAACAGTATTGAATTCTTTGGGGCGGCCGCATTTTCCGAACAGAAAGTAGATCTTCCACCGTTTGCCGTTGCTTGCGGCTCGCACGGGACGGGGAAGAGTTCGCTCCTCGGCTACATTGCAGAGTGCCTCTATCGCAATATCATGCACGCCGACTATCCGCCATTCTACGGGCCAGCCAGATCCTACTACGGAGGTCGCCCCTCCCTTCGGGGCGAATGCAGAATTTCGCTGTCTCGTGACGATAAAAGCGTAGAGTATAGCGTTGATTTCGGAGGCGCCGAGACGCGCGGTAACCCACCTGAAGTCATGGAATCGATCGGAGAGGTATTCCCTCTCATCATAAATCCCAACCTAATCGCAACCGAGATAAATCTGTTCTTCCAAGATTTCCAAATGAAAGACTTGGACGATAAAGAAGTTGCACTTCCACCCGAAAAGCAGAACCGGGCAGACCTCGACGCGCTTCGGGGACATTCTAGGGATTACATACGAAGAGGTTATATACATTCCCATCAAAGCGGAAGTCCTCGCCCCACTTTGGCCTTACGTGAAAGCTAAACGGGATGGGGATGGATCGATTCACACTCCATGAGTCACGGCGAACTAGCCGTCCATTATGTTCGATGGATGCTGAAAAATCCATGGGGTGATGTTGTACTCCTGGACGAGCCAGAAGCGAATATTGCACCACGGGGACATGCCGCTCTTCTGGACGAGCTAGCACGACTGGCTCGCGCATCAAAAACTCAAGTGATTCTCGCCACTCACTCTGCGGCGTTCTTGAACCGCGTTCCCTTGTCGTGGGTGCGCATGTGCGTACGCCCCACACTGACCCCCATGGTGATCACCCCGTCTCGCGCTTCAGACCTGCGTGACACGTTGGGCATAGAGAACCCTTTGAGGTACCTGATCATGGTGGAGGACGCCGTGGCCGAGTACACCCTAAAACTAATCCTTGCCGCTCACCAATTTTCCTCCACAAGCGAGACTGAAATTGTCACCGCCGGATCATGGAATGACGTACTAATCAGCGCGAAGACGCTATCGCGGTCTCGAAGAGTGAAATGTGTGGCAGTCCTAGATGGAGATCAGAGACCGAAAAAAATCAGAAGGCTCACGAATTTACTTTCTACCCGGTAATGAACCTCCCGAGAGAGTGTTCTTCAAGGAAGCGGCGAAGCGGCCTGCCGAGATGGCCCAGCGGCTCGGATGTTCTGTTCCTTCAATGAACGTATACCTCGCCGAACTACTTGGACTGGAACATCACCGATGGTTGAATAATCTGGCACGTAGAACGGGGCAAGATTGGCAATTTTGCCTACGCACGGCATTCGCAATGTGGCACGAGGAATCAGGCAATCATGCGGGATGCGAGAAGCTAGTGCGAGACATTGAGGCTGTCATGATGGAGTAGTTTCCCGAAAACCTTTTAACGAGCGTTTTCAGCGTTGCCTCACCAGGGTGAGGCAACGCTGAAAACGCTCAATGAGACGAAAACTCAGACGGAGCGAACCAGAATTCGTTAGCTACGTTGCGCAGTGTCCGGGATGAGTCGACTGGTGAAACCCTGATCGCGTAGCCGCTCGTACGCAGCCACGATGGTGTCTGGCACAGCCTGCTCAATGGCCATACCCCAACCAGGGAAGACGAGCACTCGTTGCAGGGCCCCTACGATCATGTCGATCACCATGCGAGCGTCCCCGATGGAGTCGGCATACTCTTCAAGCTCATCGGCGTGGACGCGCATACGACCTCAACCTCGGGCCAGAGCTTCCGCATCATGGCGTACGAGCGCCGTTCTTCATACGGCTTGCTCACGAGCAGGACAGACGAGACGGGGACGCCGGCCTCTGCCAGCACCTCTTTTGCGAACTCGATGTTTTCGCCGGTATTTGTGGCGCGCGGTTCCAGGAGTACGGCGGAATCCGGAACCCCGAGTTGCAACGCCCGCTCTCGGTAGTGGACAGCCTCACCACGCGGCATGCGTGCTCGGGTCGTTGGGCTGGTAGCCCCCGTGAACACGATCACTGGCGCCATGCCCTGGTGATACAGCTCCGCCGTCACGTCAGCCACGCCCAGGTCGTGACTGCCCAATCCGACAGCCACGGAGCAGGGCCGTGCGGTGTGGTGCATGCGGTGGTAGTCCCACAGAAGTCGGGCATCCGCCCATGCCTGTGCAGGGATCACTTGCTCTCACCCTCCGTCTTCGCTGAGTCGGGCACTTTGAAGTCGTAGGACCATGCAAACCGCGTCGCCGCGTGCACCCCGATGGCGAACTCAACTACGGTCCCATCCGCCGTGTACGTGGTGCGGTGCAGCTCCACCACCCATTCACCCGGAGCGAGTTGGAGTAGCTGAGCCTCTTCCGCCGTGGGTACCCGCGCGAAGAGTTCCTCGGTCATGTGGTCGATCTCGTATCCGGCGTCGTACAGGACACGGAACCCGCCTCCCCGTCCGGCAGGGCCCGGGGTCGGGTCGACGATGCGGGTTCCTTCGACGTGTTCGGGCCGGTAGTAGCTGGTCAGGGTGTGAGTCGGCTGCGTGCCCTCTTTCACCACCCGAGCCCGTGCGTAGACGTCGGCCCCCTCGGGCAAGCCGTGAGCTGCGGCAACGGCTGCCGACGCTTTGACTCGGCTGACCGTCTGAGTCTGCTCGTTCCGACGGTACGAGCGACCGGACGCCACGCGATCCGCGATGAACGCGACCTCATCACCGTCCCGCCACTTCGCCTTGTCGTACCGCGCGATGCCGAGCCGCTTGAGCGGCTGTTGCTGGCGCACCACGGTGCCGTGGCCGCGCGAGGACGTCACCAGCCCCTGAGCTTCCAGTTCCTTGTACGCCTTGTGAACGGTGTCCTTTGACCCCTCGCCAGCCGCGACCAGGTCTCTGATCTGGGGCAACTGGGCGCCCGGCTTGATCTCGCCGCTTCTGATCTGCTCCGCGTACCTGTCCGCCAATTCGCGCCACTTCGGTGCCACGCAGACCTCCTTTCGACGCGTCCCAGTGAAGCACAGTCCCAGGACTGTTGACAGTCCTGGGACTGCGGTGCATTCTCTTCTCAGGCCGCTCGCAGTCCTAGGACAGCGGGCGGAAGGTGGCCTCTTTGGGCTGCTTCGAACTGCACGACCGCAGAGCGCCCGGCGGGTCTCGTGAGGACGAGAACCCCTCTGACCAGGGGTTACCGCGCTTGCTGGGGAGGATCTGTTCTTTGAGAACTCAACAGAGCGTCTGAGGGAAACCCGCCCCACCTCCGCAAGCAAGCGGGCGGGCGCACACGGGTTCTGTCCCGTGCGCGGTACAGCGCAACCCGACCTTTCCGTAGCTCAACAGCTACGGCCGGTTGCCTCCGCCGCTCGTCTCGTACGAGCGGCGCTGAGGGGAGCCGGACACCGACTCCAACGGCGCGCGGCCCCGGTGCTCGAACACCGGGGCCGCTGTTCGGGCCGTTCCACGCTGAGAGGAACACGACCCAATGAACCACATCGTCACTGTTCAAGAGGCTGTTACCGCATTCGCCCCGTGGCTTGAGCCCACGGATGCCGAGTTGGACGCGATCGACTCCGAGATGCCCATGATCCTGGCGGACGTCGACCTGATCGACGCGCAGATCATCACCCTGGACCGCATGCCGAGCGAGCTGGATCGGCAGCGCATCCGCCGCGCCCGGCGTCGCTTGCTGACGGCCCGCCGTGAGCTTGCCAACCGCACCACCGAGGGCATGCCGGGGGTGGGGGCATGAGGGCCAAGAACGCTAAGACTGTGCTGCCGGCCGTCGCGATGACGGCCGTGTCCATGGTCCTCACTCTCGCTGTGGTCACGATGTGGCTCGGCAGCGCGATGCCGTGGCTCGTCGCCCTGGTCGTAGGACTCGGCATCGACGGGGGTGGCTGGCCACCCTCGCCTATGAGCGGCGCCTCGCCGCGCAGGGCGACCACTCCCGCACGGTGACGGGGGTCGGATGGTGCTTCGGCGCCATCGCGGCCGGCGTCCTGATCGCGCACGCTCTCACCGCCGAAGCGTCCTCCGGGGCGTGGTTGGCGGTGGCGTGGCTGCCGATCGCGGCCAAGGCCCTGTGGCTGGTGCACGGGATGTGGGAGCGCACCGCGCTCACCCCGACCGCGCTGGACGCCATCCGGGGCATCCAGCAGGAAGCCCGGGACGAAGCCGCCGTTGCCCGTGCCCGACTGCGGGCGGAAGCGGCCACGGAGGCAACCCGATTGACGGCCGTGACGCAGGCGGGGGCGAGCGTCGCACGGGTGCAGGCCAAGACCGCGCAGAGTCTGTCGCGGGCGTGGTCGACGCTGGAGACGGCCCGGCAGGGCAAGGACACCGGCAGGGCACTGACCAGCGTGACGAGGCCCGTCACGCCCGGCGTCACATCCCAGTGGGAGCTTCCCGTGTGGGGTCGCTCCGAGCCGGTACCGGCCCTCGGCTGGGCGGCGCCCGCACTGTCCGACACGGACCTTGACGGGCTGGTCGACGAGATCCGCACCAGCGAGACGCCCGCCCTGTCGTACCGCGAGATGGCGATGCGCTTCCGTACGGCCGGCCACTCCGCATCCGAGGTCCGCCTGCGGGCCGCTTGGAAGCGGGTCGCCTGATGGGCATGTGCGTGCTGTGCGCCTACCCCACCAACGCCCCTACTCCGAACGGGAGTTGACAGTGTCGAAGTCCGAGATCCGCCGCCTGGACCGCGAGATCCAGAAGACCGCGAACAAGCTGGAAGCGGTGCAGCGCGGCGAGTGGTGGCCGTTGACCGGCCGTGAGCGCCTCTCCATGACGCGTGCACTGGCCAGCGGTGCCCACAGCGTCCACCGGGGCGACAGCACGAGGGGCGCCGAGAGCCGGATGGAATCCATCGACTCCTCCATCACGTCCCGGCTGAACGCCGAACTGACCGCCCTGCACACCGAGAAGCAGCGCCTGCTGACCGAAGCGGCCCGCGCCAAGGCCGAGAAGAAGGCGTCGGGGTGGTGGTGAGCGTGGACCAGCAGCGTTGCGCTGCCGCCCACCCGCAGGACCCGAGCCCCTGCACCGGACCGGTCGTCGTGACCGTGCTGGACGCGGTGGGCGCCGGCGCGGACGGGTGCGAGCACCACGGCGCCCGCATCCTCGCTTCCCTGGACGGGGGCCGCGTCCACGCCCTGCCAGACGCCCCCGAGGGTGCGGCGATCCGCGTGTTCAAGGCCGCCGACACGATCCGCCCGTTCTGCTGGTTCGACGGCCCCCGCAGTGAGCCGTCCCAGCTCAGCCGTGCCGAGAACCGCGCCCGGCACCAGCGCTGACCCCACGTCTTTTTCTCGAACTCCCGCCCCACACAGGGCAGTCAGGAGCAGTTCCCGCATGTCCGAGAACGTCGTACGCCTCGTCAAAACCCCGCCCACCGGTGCTGAGCCGGACGTGAGCCCCACGGTGCTGACCGTGGTCCCCGACGCCCCGCCCGCGCCCCTGGTCCCCCTGTGGGTGCGTTCGGGGAGGGCCGTGAAGAGTGCGGTCACCCACGAGAACACGAAGTCCGCTGCCCGTGCGGTCGCCCGGCACAGCCTCTACACCTTCAACGGCGGGCGGATCGTGGCCCGCCGCACGTGGGACGGAAGACCGGTGCCCGCTACGAGCGGATGATCCGTGCGGCGGAAGCCGCGGGGAACCTGGAGTTGGCGGAGGAGTGGGAGGAGCGGCTCACGCGCTTCCGCCAGGCCCGCCACCACCGCCGCATGGACCTCCTCCACTCGCCCGTGGAAGCGGCCAAGGGCGTCGGGGTCGGTGCCGCCATGAGCGTCGGGGTGCTGGTCGCGCTCGGGGTCGTGATGGCCATCAACAACCACGACATCCGCGACGTCATCACCCCGCTGAAGGCCACGATCGAGTTCATCGCCGCGCTGATCCGGATCGTCCAGGTCGTATGGCCCACCGCTGTGATCCTCGGTCCGCTGTTCGCGCTGCTCGCCCTGTGGTCGGTCGGCAGTAAGCAGCAGGCCGCACCCCAGTGGGCCCTGCCCGCCAACACCCGCAGCAGCGAGGGTGAGCCGATCACCCCGTCCATCGTGGTCAAGGCCCTGCGGGACCTCGGAGTGCCCGCCCTGCGCAACGCCATCAAGGAGATGGGCGATGCCGGCGCGTCCATGCTCGGTCCGATCACGCTCGCCGGATGCGGCGTCGAGGTCGACGTGCAGCTTCCGTCCGGGGTGGCCACCAACGAAGTGCAGCAGCGCCGCCGCAAGCTGGCAGAGAACCTGACCCGGCACGAGCACGAGGTGTTCATCACCATCCCGGAAGCGGCCCGCACGGTCCGCCTGTGGATCGCCGACAGTGGCGCGCTCGATGAGCCGATCGGCCCCTCGCCGCTGGTCACCGACGAGACGATCACCGCGAACTACAAGACCGGCAAGGCCCCGTGGGGCAGGATCTGCGCGGGGACGCGGCGGAACTGAGCACGTATCAGCGCCATCTGCTCATCACCGGCCGCTCCAACCAGGGCAAGACCGTCGCCCTGCGCTCCCTGGCCCTGTGGCTCGCCCTCGACAAGTCGGTCGAGTTCTGGATCGCCGACCTGAAGGGCGTCGGGGACTGGAGCATGTTCGATGGCATCGCCGACGTGCTGATCGAGGGCCCGTCCGATGACCACTGCATCCAGGCGACCGAGATGGTCGAGGACGCGGTCACCGAGATGAACCGCCGCATCGAGGTCCGCCTCAGGGACGCGAACGTGACGTTCCCGCCGCTGATCGTCCTGGTGGACGAGGCGCAGAAGGCGTTCATGTGCCCGGCCGTCGACGACGCCAAGCGACCCTATGGCGGGTCCAAGGCCACGTCGCGGTACTTCATGGCCGCGCGCACGATCCACAACCAGGGCCGTGCGGTCGACGTCCTGCTGTGGCAGGGAACCCAGGACCCCACCGATCAGAACCTTCCCAAGCTGGTCCGCGAGGGCGCCCACACCCGCGCCTCCCTCGTCCTCGGCTCCGAGTCGCAGGCCAAGATGGCGCTCGGGGACAAGGCAGTCGAGGACGGCGCGGCCCCGCACATGCTCCGTCAGGGCCTGGACCGGGGAACCCTGGTGGTCGCCTCGGACGGCATCGACATGCCCAAGGGCCAGTCCTCGATCACCGTGCGCACGCACTTCATCGACGACGACCCCTCCAAGGAGATCGCCAACCGCGCCAAGGCACTGCGCTCCGGGGTCACCACCCTGCACGTCATCGAGCGGGGCGAGCAGCGTGACCCGCTCGCCGACATCGCGTCCGTCCTCGGGACCGAGTCGCGGGTGTTCACCCAAGACGTCCTCAAGCGGCTCGCCGTGCTCGATGCGGACGCCTACGGCCGCTGGACCAACGGCGATCTCAAGCGCGTCCTGGAAGCGGCCGGCGAGGAGCCGAAGAAGTCCCACGGGCGGATGGTCGTGCGCCGCGAGGATGTCGCCCGCGCCCTCGAAAACCGGGACGCGGACGGTTCCGCTTCCGCCTCCTGATCGCGGGGAGGCGGACCCGCCCAGCGCGGGGAGGCGGGGAGAACTCCCCAACCGCCTCCCCGCCCTGCCTCCCCGCGTTGATCAGCGGAAACATCGTTTCGGGGAGGCGGGGAGGCACCCCAGGTCAACCCCGAAAACCCCGTCACAGCACCCCCTCGCAGGGGGTGCGTCCGCCTCCCAACCTCTGTTCGGAAGGGATTCCGCATGTACCCCGAACCTGCCCACCACGTGCCCGCCGAACGGGCCGTGACCATCCACCAGCCCACCCCGCTCGCCCCCACCGCCATGGCGCCGGCACCCGTCGTTCCGATGCAGCCGGGCACCATCCCGTCCGTGGCGAGCATCGTCCTGCCGGACGGACGCATCGTCACCGGCTACGCCATCAACCCCGCCCAGCCCGAACCCCTCGTCGCCAAGCCGCCCGTCTCCCGCGCGGCCGTGAACGTCGCGCTCGGGGGCGTCGGGTTCCTCGCCGTGTGCGGCGGACTCCTCATGCTGACCACGTTCATCGCCGCGCTCACCGCGCTGATCACTCAGCTCATCACCCTCGCCGCCGTCATCTTCGGTGGGTGGATCGCCGTGCAGGTCTTCAGCACACGCGGCAACCACGGCGGGACCACGGTCAACATCCGCAAAGCGATCTTCAAGCGCAACCACTTCCACAGCTAGCTACGCCAAGGGCGACCCCCATTCCGGCAAGAAGTCGGGGTCGCCCTTGCCCAACCCGTCCTCAACAGACCTGTTGGAGGTCACCCAGCATGACGCAACCCACCGACATTCGGCGAGAGCGCGCCCCACGCCCCCGCCTGCTCGACCTGTTCTCCTGCGCCGGCGGTGCAGGGACCGGCTACGACCGCGCAGGGTTCGACGTCGACGGCTGTGACACCGCCGACCGCCCGAACTACCCCTTCCCGTACCACCAGGGCGACGCGCTCACCTACCTCGCCCACCTGATCGCGACCGAGGAGATCCACCGGTACACGTTCGTGCACGCCTCCCGGCCCTGCCAGGACAAGTGCACGCTCACCGTGGGCACCAACGCCTCGCAGGGATGGGGCGGAACGCATGTGGACCTGGTCGCACCGACCCGCGCCCTGCTCGAACTCACCGGACTGCCCTACGTGATCGAGCAACCCAACGGGCGCGCGGAGATCCGCAAAGACCTCACCCTGTGCGGCGAGATGTTCGGCCTCGGAGTCATCCGGCACCGCAACTTCGAGTTGGGCCGCTGGACGGCTGTGCAGCCGGCGCACGTCCCACATCGGGGACGCGTACGCGGCTACCGGCACGGCGCCTACTTCGACGGCCCGTACGTCGCCGCGTACGGCAACGGCGGGGGCAAGCCGTCCATCCCGGAGCTTCAGGCCGCGATGGGCATCACGTGGACCGACGTCCGCGAGGAACTCACCGAAGCCATCCCGCCCGCCTACACCGAATGGATCGGCCGCGCCTACCTCGCCGGTGCGGGAACGTTGGGGGCGGTCGCGTGAGCGCCACGATCGCCCATCTGCGGACCGCGCTGTACCTGGCCACGTTCGGTGTGCCGGTGCTGCCGCTGCGGGACGGGAAGGTGCCGTTCGGCAACTGCCGTGCGTGCGCGAAGAACGCGTGCGGCGGCCGGCCGAACATGAAGCGCGCCGGCGCCTGTCGCTGCACCGCTCCCTGCCACGCGTGGGCCGCCGCCACCACCGACCCCGCCGTACTGACCTCGCCCCCTGTGGACGGCGGCATGGGAACGGGCAGTCTGTGTCGGCTACCACCCCGGAGGCGCCGGGCTGACCGTGGTCGACCTCGACAACGCGGCAGCGGTCGCGTGGGCCTGCGAGACCCTGCCCGCCACACGGATCGTGCCAACGACCCGGGGTGAGCACTGGATCTACCGGGGCGTCATGCCCTCCCACAACGCCGTACGGGCGGGCGTGGACGTCAAGTCGCTCATGTCCTACGCCCGTTGGCTCGGACCCGGCACCGGAGCCGTCACCGTGCTGCCGGATGCCGTGCGCGCCCTCCCGGTGAAGGAAGACACCACCCCCGCCGCCGGGGAGGTGGTGTCTTCTCTCCCGGAGCGCGCCCCGTGGAACCGGAGCGTTGCCACCGGGTGCCGGCACACGGAGCGGTTCGTCCGGACCGGTCTGGATCGCGGCCTGGCCCTGGTCCGGGCGCGCACCGAATCCGGGGCCGGATCACAGGCGTTCGGCACGGCACGCTTCCTCGCCGTCCAGCACACCGACTGCCCCGGACCCTGCGCCCTCGACATCGCCGGGGAAGAGATCGTCGCCTCCGCAGTCTCCGTGGGCGTCCCCGAGCCCTACGCCCGCCGCGCGGTCACCAACGGCCTTCAGACGGCCGTGAGGGGCGCGGCATGAACAAAGCAGCACGTACCCCCGCAAACAGCCCTCAGGGCGCCGCACAGGGCCCGCCACGGGCCTGCGTAGGCGAATCGGAGGTCGCCGCCCGCGAGGGCGTCATTTCAGCCCTTCGTCCGAACGGGCAGACAGGCGACGGCCGTTACTTCGTCGCGTGGTTGTCCATCAGCACCCCGTACGGCGCCACCCCGACCGCCCGGTCGACGTGCCTGTGCGGCTGGGACCGCCGGGCGTTCGGCGCGCGCAAGGTGCTCGCCCTGATCACCGACCACGCCGGCCACCGCGACACCTGCCCGCTCCGGGCCCCTCAGGAAGGGAGGAAGGCCGCATGATGAACCGCCCCGACACCCAGACCGAGGAACTGCCCCCGCCCTCCAACCCCTTGGCGGTAGCGCGCCGGCTGCTGCCCGACTGGCAGAGCGAGGACGGCAAGCTCGTATGCCGGCGCTGGCGTGCCTCGTGGATGCGCTGGACCGGTACCTGCTGGCGCGAGATCGACGAGGCCCAGATCCGCAAGGCCATGTACGAGCGCCTCGAACACGTCGTCTTCCTCGCCCCCACCAAGGACGGGGAGACCGAGGAACGCGACTGGGCACCCACGAAGCAGAAGATCAGCAACCTGCTCGACGCGCTCGGCTCCATCACCCTGGTACCCACCGACACCGACGCCCCCTCGTGGATCGACGAACAGGGCGCCCCGAGCAGGACCAGGGATTGATCGTGGCCTGCGAGAACGGCCTGCTGCGCATCCAGGATCGCGCCCTGCTCCCGCACGGACCGGGCTTCTTCAACCTCGGCTCCGTGCCCTTCGCCTACGACCCCGCAGCGCAGGCACCGACCTGGGAACGCTTCCTGGCGCAGGTCTGGCCCGACGATGCCGACGCCATCGCCGCACTTCAGGAGTGGTTCGGCTATGTCCTGTCCGGCCGGACCGACCAGCAGAAGATCCTGCTCATCGTCGGCCCCTCCCGCTCCGGCAAAGGCACCATCGCCCGCGTCCTGAAGACGCTCGTCGGAAAGGAGAATCTCGCCGGCCCCACCCTCGCCAGTCTCGGCACGAACTTCGGACTGTCCACCCTTGTCGGCAAGCCCCTCGCGGTCATCTCCGACGCCCGCCTCTCCGGCAACGACAACAGCCAAGTCGTAGAACGGCTGTTGACCATCTCCGGCGAGGACACGATCGACGTCGACCGCAAGTGGCGCGAAGTATGGACCGGGAAACTGCCCACCCGGCTGATGATGCTGTCCAACGAACTGCCGCACTTCGGTGACTCCTCCGGGGTCATCGCCAAGCGGTTCGTCCTGCTCAGCATGCGGTTGTCGTGGCTGGGCAAGGAGGATCCCACCCTCGTCGACCGCCTCACGGCAGAGATGCCCGGCATCCTCAACTGGGCTCTGGACGGCCTGGCCCGCCTTCAGCGCACCGGCCGGATCACGCAACCGCAGTCAAGCCGCGAAGCGGTCACCACCATGCAGGACACCGCCTCCCCACCAGCGCATTCGTCCGGGAATGCTGCAAGACCGGACCCACGTGCAGCGTGCCCGTGGGCGCGTTGTGGACGGTATGGCGCGAGTGGGCCGAGGACAACGGCGTCCGCGCCGGCACGAAGCAGGTGTTCGGCCGCAACTTGCTCTCCGTGGTTCCTCAGCTCAACCGCACCCGCCCTCGCGACGCCTACGGGCAACAGGTGGCCACCTACAGCGGGATCACGCTCAACCAGCGCGAACCACATCTGCCTGAGTCGTGACTCATCGCGACTCAGAACCGCGCCAACCCGCTCTGAGTCGCGATGAGTCGCGACTCAGAGCAATGTGCTCAGAACCTCATCACCGTGTCACCCCCGCGCTGAGGAGTGCCATGTCCAGCCCCAAGATGCTCAAGCTCCCCGAAGTTCTTGCAGAGATCAAGATGAGCCGCGCCGCCTTCTACCGCATGCGCGCCCGTGGACAGGCGCCCCGCCTTCAGAAGCTCCCGAACGGGCAACTCCGTGTGCGCCGTTCCGACCTGGACGCGTGGTGGGCGCGGTGTGCGGACAACGCCGCGTAGCTCACCACCAACCGACCGAGGGGCCCGCCTGTCTGGTGGGCCCCTCTCCTCATGGGAGAGAAATGCTCACGTACGACGTCGACGTCTGGTCCATCCGCAAGCGCGCGGGACGTCCGAAGCCCTACGAACTGCGCTGGCGCGTCGGGGCACGGCCGCACTCCAAGAGCTTCAAGCTCAAGCCGCAGGCGGACGGCCGCCGTTCAGAGCTGATGACCGCGCTTCGTGAGCGCGAGCAGTTCGACGAGGACACGGGCCTGCCTGCGCGAGAGTTGGCCGTGCGTGACTCGCCCACTTGGTACGACCATGCCACGGCGTACGCGCTCATGAAGTGGCCGCGCGCCGCCGCCAAGCACCGCGCCGGCATTGCGGAGGCGCTCGCGGTTGTCATCCCGACGCTGGTCACGACGACTCAGGGCGCCCCGGATTCCAAGACCTTGCGAGCCGCTCTCTACCAGTGGGCGTTCCGTGCTGTGCCGGGTCCGGACGGCGAAGTGACCGCACGCCACACCGCACAGGAGGCGCCGCCGGAAATCCGATCGGCCCTGTCCTGGCTCTCTGAGCACTCGATGAAGGTCAAAGCTCTGGAAGATCCCGCGCTTCTACGACCCGCCCTCGAAGCACTCTCGCGCCGCATGGACGGCAAGAAGGCTGCGGAGAACACCGCTCGCCGGAAGCGCATGGTGTTGAGCAACTTCCTCCGGTACACGGTGGAGGAGAAAGGACTCCTGTCTGCCAATCCCCTCTTGCGCGTCGACTGGACGCCACCGGAGACGGATGACGAGATCGATTTCCGGTACGTGCCTGGCCCAACTCTGGCCCGTTCGTTCATCACGGCCGTGCGCGACTCGGGGACGCGTGGGCAGCATCTCGAAGCGTTCTTCGGGTGCTTGTACTACGCCGCGATGCGCCCTGCCGAAATCGCCTCGCTGAAGGCTTCGGACTGCACTCTGCCCCCGGCGACCGAGGAAGCTGCGGAGCAATGGGGAACTGCTGCTGGGGAGAGTCGCCCTGAAGTCGGGGAGGCTGGACGGATGACGGCGCGTCCTATGAGGCACGCAGCCTCAAGCGTCGGGCCCGTGGGGCGACTCGATCCGTGCCGATTCCGCCGATCCTCGTTCGGATGCTGCGGGACCACATCGCGGCCTATGGGACCGCTCCGGACGGCCGTCTCTTCCGTGCCGCGCGGGGTGGTCGTGTCCGGTCTACCGAGTACTGCGACCTATGGGAGGCCGCTCGCGCTTCGGTGCTGTCGAAGAAGGATGCGGCAACTCTCCTCGCGGAAGTGCCGTACTCGCTCCGTCATGCCGGGGTCTCCCTGTGGATCAAATCGGGAGTGGATCCCGTGGAAGTCGCGCGCCGGGCCGGCCACAGCATCGCCGTACTGTTCCGCTTCTACGCCAAGATCCTCCGGGGTGAACAGTCCCGCTCCAATCAACTCATCGCGCAGGAGCTGAACAAGGGCGGGTGAGCGAGCCCACGTTGGCCCACAGATGGCCCATACGCACTGGTCAATGGTGGGACAGAGGCGGAACGGGGTGAGACAAGGTGCACGCAGAAGGGGCGCCCTCGCGAACGTGGGCGCCCCTCCTGACCTGCGAGGCTTCTGACCTGCTGCGGTGGGTGTGGGATTTGAACCCACGGTGACATCGCTGCCACGACGGTTTTCAAGACCGTTCCCTTAGGCCGCTCGGGCAACCCACCTGCGCACACGCCCACCAGGGACGGAGCGGGTACAGCGTACCGGCACCGCGCGCCGACTGGGGGCCGTGGTCCACGCCGGGTCCATTGACACCGTTGCACTTGCTGGTGCCACTACGCCTGATCAGTACCTCGCAACCGCCCCAGCCGGCGCAACGCGGCACCTACCCACCCTCTCAAAACATGATCACGAAACGCAGTTCACACAACAACACCAAGCGAGATATAGTGCAAATTATTCAAAGCATAACAAAAAGTACTAAAATACCATCAAGTAAATCGCCACATGTTCGTTACTTTGCCCACAAGCGAGCTTCGTTCGTGACACGCAGGCGCTACGGTATTCACTTGCCTGAAGATTGGAGAGTCTTCACGGAGGGTAGTTATTGAACCCATGACCGACGAAGCACGCGTTGGAATAGCACTAATGCGCGTCATAGCTAGAAACGACCGAGGAGGCTCTTTTGAATTACGATAAGAGCATGACCCAAACCGAGAGTTGCCCGATCGCTCTGGGTGTATATCAACACCACAAGGGAAACCTCTACGAGGTGTTGAATGTCGCACAACACAGCGAAACTTCGGAATGGCTTGTCGTCTACCAGCAGCTCTACGGCGACCATAGCATTTGGGCTCGCCCCTTGAAATGTTCCAAGAGATTGTGGATACACGAACGGGGCCACGCGAACGTTTCAGGCTAGTGAAATCAGAGGAGCAGTCCACATATGGAGCCGACGCCGCCTCCCGATGCTAGCGAGGCTATAAAGGCCGAGCAAGAAGTTCGGATTCTGTACATCAACTATCGAGGCGAAAAAGGATGGCGGCGAATTCAGCCGCTCAACATCTGGTTCGGCTCAACGGAATGGCATCCAGAAAGGCAATGGCTCATAGATGCCATTGACCTGGAGAAGAAAGCTACGCGATCCTTCGCTCTATCGGACATCCAGGCATGGGAAGAACCGGAGGCGTAGTTGTACGCGGCGGACAGGACTATTAGAGAGCTCCTTCCAGAGTTAGCAATGGAAGCCCGCTTACCAGATTACGAGTTCGATCCCGACACGCAAGTTCAACCGTGCTCAATTGACTTGCGACTCGACACTCATTTCTGGAAAGCCCGCAAAGTTCCACGTCCGCCTGGCTGGCGCTTTTGGCGCCGCCCCGTACTCGACCTCCGCAACAAACAACTTCAAGAGCTAGCGCCCCGACGTCGATGGAAGAAAATCGACCTTCGCCCCGGCGAGGCCATCGACCTGAAGCCCAATGAGGTTTTGCTCGGTCGCACCTACGAGAAGTTTACAGTCCCGCCAAATTATGCCGCGAAAATTGAGGGACGTAGTTCCTACGCCCGACTCGGGCTGATGATTCACTGCACCGGCGACTTCATCAATCCTGGCTGGCGTGGTCATATGCCAGTAGAACTCGTGAGCTTCGCACGGTCCAACGTTCGTCTTGCGCCTCTCATGCCCATTGCACAGCTCATCCTCGTCAAACTTACCGAGGCTCCTGAGCGACAATACGGACACCAAAGTCTGGAAAGTAAATACCCCGAAGACGACGGTGGCCCATCGTATTGGTGGAAAGACAAGCTCTTCGATCGGATTGCTCAAAGCATTGGCGGCCATAACCTACACGCAGACATCCGTGACAGCATTGCTGAACTGCTATCTCCGGGTATCAGCATTGAAGCCTTGGAGCGGCTTCATCGATACATCCAGAGGAAGCCGCTCGGCGAGGTTGACAGCGGCACAGACTTGATGGACGAATTCGCTAAGTCGGAAGACCGGCGGAGAACAATAGGAAAGATGCTGCGAGGCGGCACTTTAACTGTCACCTCGCTTCTGGGAAGCGGAACCATCGGGTCGTTCTTCGTACATCCCATCGGGTGGGGCCACATAACACTTTGGCTATGCACAGCGCTTGGCATGATCGTTAGTGGCTTCGCCTTCCTGTACAAGGCAGACGGCTATTACGGCACCGCTGAGCTGAGATCACATAGGGCAACGCTACCGTGAGTCATCAGGAGCCCCCTCCGCACTCTAGGCCCGCGCACGCATGAGGCGTGCGCGGGCCTGCGGTGTCTCACGAACCGCCCTGTGCAGCCTGCTCCTGTTAGCCCCCAGAACAGTGGGCAAGCCTCGCGCAAGTCCCCAGACGCGTAAGCATCTAACTTTCGTCACCTTGACGCTAACGTCGCTCAATCCTGAGTACCCTGCCGTGTTCGTCTGAGATCCTGGAGACCGATCGAGAGGGGTCGCAGGTATGGAGTGGAAGACGCACGGTGAGCGATAGACCTACACGAACAAGTGGGTGAATCTGTGTCTGGTCGACGTCCAGCAGCCTGATGGGCGCAGGTGGGAGTACCACGTCGTTCGCCTTCGACACCTGGCCGTGGCCGCCGTGGTCAACGACCGTCAAGAAGTCCTGATGATGTGGCGGCACCGCTTCATCACCGACTCGTGGGCCTGGGAGTTGCCCATGGGCCTGGTCGAGGAGAACGAGGCTCCGGAGGAAGCGGCAGCCCGCGAAGTCCTGGAAGAGACCGGCTGGCGCCCTGGCCCCATCAAGCCCCTCACCTACGCCGAGCCGGCCAACGGCATCACCGACTCACAGCACCACGTCTTCCGTGCGGACGGCGCTACCTACGCCGGACCACCCACAGAGAAGAACGAGTCCGACCGCATCGAGTGGATTCCTCTCTCGGAGGTGCGGGGCATGATCGACCGCCGGGAGGTCGTGAGCAGCGGTTCGCTCGTCGGCCTGCTCTACCTGCTCATGGACGAAGCGATCCGCTGACTGGTGGGAGGAGTTCCCGTAGCCGTGCCTCGAAGGCCAGGGCTACGGGCTCCTGCCTGCACGCTGCCGACGAGATTCGGCGCGACATCTTGCAGGGGCGGATCAAGCCGGGCGAGCAGATGCCGTCCATCCGCGAGCTACAGGAACGCTTTGGCGTGGCGAACATGACCGCCAGGTCCGCGTGGCTGCGTTGGACTGGATCGACCGGAAGCCCATCGACATCACCGACCTCAACACGCCCTCCGTGGTGCGCACGGCGCTCGACGCGCTGAAGCTGAAGCAGGACGGCACAGCCGCTGCCGAGAACACGGTGAACCGCAAGCGGACGGTCTTCAGCAACTGTCTCCGGTACGCGGTGGAGCGGGAGTTGCTGACGACTCTGCCCTCGACAAGGTCGACTGGACCCCGCCCGAGACCGACGACGAGATCGACTTCCGGTTCGTCCCCGGCCCCAAGCTGGCAGAGGAGTTGATCGACGCTGTCGGTGAACAGGGCGAACGCGGACGGCACTTGATGGCGTTCTTCGGCTGCCTCTACTACGCGGCCAACCGACCTGGTGAGGCGGCCGGTCTCCGTGAGAACGACTTCACCCTTCCAAAAGAGGGCTGGGGTGAAGTCCTGCTCTCCACAAGCATGCCCCGAGTCGGCTCGGATGGACCGACACAGGCGAGTCGTTCGATACAAGCGGCCTGAAGAAGCGGGCCCGCAAGGCGACCCGCGCGGTACCGATTCCGCCGGTTCTCGTGCGCCTGGTTCGCGAGCACATCAAGGAGTTCGGCACCGCCGAGGACGGCCGGCTCTTTCGTGCGGCCCAGGGTGGCCACCTCTTGTCCAAGGAGTACGGGGAGGCGTGGAAGGCTGCTCGGCTCGCAGCGCTAACAGAGTCCGAGGCAGCCTCGCCGCTGGCTGACGTGCCGTACTCGCTGCGTCATGCGGGCGTCTCGCTCTGGCTTGAGTCCGGCGTCTCCCCAGCCGAAGTAGCACGCCGGGCGGGGCACAGCATTGCGGTCCTGTTCCGCTTCTACGCCAAGGCTATTCACCGTAACCAGCACCGTGCCAACGAGCAGATCCAACGCGCTCTGGAATCACATGAGGCTATTGAAGATGGCTGACACCTCTGAGCGAAGGGGGCGTTCCGCTGTTGGGCGCCCCTTCCTGTACTGGAACAGACGGGACGAAGCTGCTAGGCGGCGTTCGGGCGAAGAAGCTCGCTATCCAGCACGCGCAGTTCAATTTGGGCTGCGTCACAAAGCCCCTGAGCGAAGTCACGAGTCGCTTCGGGTACGGTGTCGACCGCTGCAAGGATGTGAATATCTGCCCGTAGTCGAACGCTGAGATCGACATCCCTCTGCATCTGTTCTTCGCTGAATTCTGAGGCGCTCGTCTTGATCTCGCCCGCCATCACTTTACCGTCACAGATGCCAAAGATATCGACTTCGACGGACCGACTCTCTCCAGGGAAATAAAGGTCTGCCCCGGGAGAAATGATGACAGCGGATCATCCTTCGCCAAAGCAGCAATCACCCTCAGGTGAGGGAAGACTCCCTGATCAACTGCACGGTCCACAAGGGTGTCCAGACGATAGAATACTGTCAGCGTGGATGGGTCCATTGTGTAGGTTGCAGGCGCCGAGCATCCTGGGCACGCAGCTGCCGATCTGGCATTGGTCATGGATACGAAGTTATCGAGACCGCAGCGCGAACAGGTAACTTTCAGTCCACGTTCGGCCCAGCCCAGAGCGCACAGCTTCTCCGCGATAGCAGCGCGTGATGTTTTGGGTACTTGCCCAAGCTGCTGAGCTGGAAGGTAGCGGCGCTCGGTTCGGCTTCCCCAACGCGCAATGAGCTCAGACAGCCTGTCGTCAATGTTTCCTTCCGCTGCCAGAGCTTTCAGTTCTTTGGTAAGGGTCTTCGATCAGGGCGTCATTAGATCCACCAACGCTTCGAACATCCCTGGAACCAGCAGCACAGCAAGGTCATTTGTTTCCTGAAGAGCCGCGCCCATTCGACCTTTATCGGAAAGCTGATAACGGTCCGTAACATCGAGCAATACCTGCGCACGTGCCTGGTCGAGCGACGGCACGAGAAGGTCGAACTGGTAAGAGTTCTGGGCGAGGGTCTTGAGTTGGATACTGTTGCCATGCCAGCTGGCATGTTCGTGCACAAGCGATGCTACGGAAGACCGTCGCGGAAGGCCGTCAAACGGCCGCCCCGAGAAACGTACAAGCACTCCGCCAGCGCCATCGAAGGAAACTGGGGAAGCGAAGCGTACGGTGCTCCCTGAGGCGAAAACATGGATATCAACTGAGGTAATGGCCCCGTGCTCACGTACGAAGTCAACGAACTGGCGAACATTCAGGTTAAATCGGCAGGTAAACGGAGCCTGTCGAAGTTCGGGAACTGGCCAAGAACGCCCGATGCGAACCTTTTCTTCGGTGGGTTCCAGGCCCAGCAGCGCGGCAAGGGCTTCCAGTTTCTCTTGGTCCACTCCGCAACTGACCACAATCACATCGGGAGAGAACTCCGCCGGTCTGGCGAGGACGCTGGCAAGTTGACGATCAAAGCCGATCCAGTACTTCACGTCGTCGACAGGGAGCAGGAGCATGGGCGCCTGACTGAACGTCAAGGAGCGCAAGGCTCGTACATTCCAGAAGGCGAGGCAGTCTTCAAGGTCGTCTGGCTCCGTAACCCAGATCACTCCTGGCGTTTCACCAGGCATTCCTGAAACCTCGTACTCGCCAGCCTGTGAAGCAGTTTGCTGCAACAAGGTGCCCATGATGTCGATCTGGGCGCGGCCAATCTCGTCATTGCTGCGAGGTCGACGGACCGGCAGAGTCGAACGCTGCATGTCCTCCAATGCCTCTTGGTTCAAATCTCCAGCAGCGGCAACCTCCCAGAGGTTCCCCCTTCCCTGGCCATGACGTACGTCCAGCCCGGTTGGCTGCGCACTGTGTGGCTAGGGTGGGTGGCGAATCGTGTGACGCCATCCCGCTCTACCCGAGCGATGGAAACGCACTCCAAGCCGAGGGCCGCGGCAGCCTTGTTGGCCAGCTCCTCTGAGAGGTCGACGTTCACCGCTCCGACGGCTCGGGACAGCTCGACGGCTTGCCGGTGCCCTGGCAACACAGTGCCGTCCGCCAGCACTTCAACGATCGGCTCGCTTATCCCTCCCCAGCGGGTGCTTGCCTCTTGGACCGCCCGCCGAAAACCCTCGACACTACCTTCATTGATCAAATACACGGCACGGGCCGGCAGGACGGCAGCCCGCATGACCATCTGTCCCCGGTACTCCAACTGCTGCTCCACAACGGCAGCATCCCACCGCTAAGGTCATCTCCGCCTCAGGTTTGGCTCTTGGACCATCAACGGTATCGATCGCATGACATGGGACTTCTCGTCCCAACCGGGTTGTGTATTGGTCCACATCTGGTCCACACGCACTGATCACCAACGCGACAGAACCACAGCAAGGTGAGACAGCCTCACGCAGAAGGGGTACCTCTCAGCGAGAGGTACCCCTTCTGACCAGCACGTCTATGACCTGCGCAGGCGCTGCAATCCGAACCCACAGGAACGCCGTCACGCTCTCGCGTTTTTCAAGACCGTTCCCTTAGGCCGCTCGGGCAACCCACCTGCGCACACGCCCACCAGGGACGGAGCGGGTACAGCGTACCGGGCCCGGGGCGCGTGCGGGGTCGTGGTCCGGCTTCGAGGGGGCGGGGGCGGTCAGCGCGGCGGTGCGGTCGGGAAGTCGTAGACAGCCCAGTCGGTGATCCGGACGTAGCCGAGGCGTTGGTAGAGGGCGTTGCTGGTGGGGTTGCCCGGGTCCGTGAAGAGGACGACGTCCGTCGCGCCCGTGGCCAGCGCGGCGCGGGTGACCTCGGCCGTCACGGCGCCCGCGTAGCCGCGGCCCCGGAGGTGGGCCGGGGTGTACACGGGGTCCACGCGGACCATGCCGCCGATCTTCGCGGTCGCACCCGCGATGGACACGGGATTGCCGTCCGGGGTCTCCCAGAAGGTGAAGTGCTTGTCCGCGAAGCGGGTTTCGGCCCAGGTGTCCGGGAGGGTCTCGTCCACCGCGGCGGCGAACTCGTGGCACCAGTGGACTACTTGGTCGTGGTCCTCCGCTCCTGCGACCCGGCCGTGCCCCTCCGGGAACGGCTTCTGCGGGGTGAGCGTCCCGAGGCGGTACAGGTGGAGCCGGACGCGGAGGGTCGGTGTCACGCCTGTGTGCCGTTGCCAGGCCTCGGCGAGCACGGTGGCGGTCTCCTCGTCTGCCGTGACGTAGGGAAGCTCGTGCCCGAGGTCCGACAGACGTGCGGCGAGGGCGTCGGCCTATTCGGGGGTGAGGGCGGTGGGGGCGAGGCCGCGGGACGGGAGGCGGTAGAACGTGGCCTCGACCTTTCCCGCTCGTTCCAGTCGGCCGAACAACGTTGCCTGGTCGCCTTGTTCGGCCGGGCCGCGCGTGCGCAGCCTCTCCGTCACCGTCAACTGCTGGGTGTGCAGGGCGGGTCGCGAGCGCAGGAAGTCGCCGCCTCCGGCGAGGAAGTCGTCCAGGTCTTCGGTGAGGTGCCAGTCGTCCGGTCGCATGGTTCATGATTTCGCGGGCGTGGGGCTTCTCGGGTCGGTATCCGTGATGTCCTCAACGTGCCAACGTGCCCATGCGCCAACACGCCAATGCGCCAACGTGCTGTCGACGAGCCGCCGTTGGGGCTTCCGCCGTGTGCACGCACGCGTGGAGAACCGTCGTGACGCACACACGCGTGGAGAGCGAAAAACAAACGGGCCGGGCAAGGATTCCCTTGCCCGGCCCGCCCATTGATCGTGTGACGCCAGGTCAGCTGTCGCCGACCCGCGACCCCAGGGTCAGCTCGGTCGTGTGCTCCGAACCCCCGCGCTTGTAGGTGATCGTCACCTTGTCGCCCGGCTTGTGGGTCCAGATCTCGCCGATGAGGGTCGGGCCGCTGTCGATCACCGAGTCGTCGAGCTTGGTGATGACGTCGCCGGCCTTGAGGCCCGCCTTGGCCGCGGGGCCGCCGGCCTCGACCGAGGAGGCGCCGCTGACGCCCTCGGCGGTGATCGTCGCCCCGGAGCTACTGTCCTCCAGGGAGACGGAGGCGCCGATCTTGGCGTACACCGGCTTGCCGGTCTTGATCAGCTGCTGGGCAACGTACTTCGCCTGGTTGATCGGGATGGCGAAGCCCAGGCCGATCGAACCGGACTGGCTGGTGGAGCCGAGGCCGCCGCTGCTGGTCGACTGGATCGCGGAGTTGATGCCGATGACCGAGCCCTGCGCGTCGAGCAGCGGGCCGCCCGAGTTGCCGGGGTTGATCGAGGCGTCGGTCTGCAGGGCGCTCATGTACGACGCCTTGCTGGTGGAACTGCCGTCGCTGGAGGCCACCGGGCGGTTCTTGGCGCTGATGATGCCCGTGGTCACCGTGTTCGACAGCCCGAAGGGGGCGCCGATCGCGATGGTCTCGTCGCCGACGGCGATCTTGTCCGAGTCGCCCAGGGCGAGCGGCTTGAGGTCGTTGGGGGCGTCCTTGAGCTTGATGACCGCGACGTCGTAGCCCTGCGCGTGCCCGACGATCTCGGCGTCGTACTTCTTGCCGTCCGGGAAGGTCGCGGTGAGCTTGCCGCCGTCGACCGCGTCGGCGACGACGTGGTTGTTGGTGACGATGTGGCCCTGGGTGTCGAACACGAAGCCCGTGCCCGTGCCGCCCTCGCCGCTGGTGCTCTCGGCCTCGATGGTCACCGTGCTGGGCAGCGCCTTGGCGGCGACGCCCGCCACCGTGCCCGGGTCACGCTTCACGGACGCGCTGCTGCCGGTGTCGGCGGAGACGGTGGTGGAGTTGCTGTTGTTGTCGTTGTCCTTGGCCAGGGTGTAGCCGAGGCCACCGCCCAGGCCGCCGGCGACCAGCGCGGCGATCAGCACCGCGGCGATCAGGCCGCCGCGTCCACCGCCGGACTTCTTGGGCGCGGGCTGCTGCTGGTACGGCGCGCCCCAGCCGCCGCCCGCTCCGGAGCCGTCACCTCCGTAGCTGTCGCCGCCGTATCCACCGCCGGCCGCGTCGCCGCCGTATCCGCCGACGCCCTCACCGCCGTACGCGCCCGTGCCCGCGCCGCTTTCGGCGTACGCCGGAGTGGCGGGCGGCGGGGCGCGGCCAGGCGGCGTCGGGGGCGGATCCCGTGCCCTGCGGGGGCGTGGCGGCGTACGCCGGCGCGGGGCCGGCGTACGGCGTGTCCCGCGGGGCGCCCGGAGGCACCGGCGGGAGCTGCGTCGTGGGCGCGCCCCCTTCGGGCGCGGCCGCCTGCGGGGAAGCTGCGGGAGATTCCACCGGCACGGGAGGTGCAGACGGGGCCGGGGGTACCTCAGTGCCCTCGTTCTCGGTGCTCACAGCTCTTCTCCTCGGTCCACGGCTGTTGTTCTCGGAAGCATGCGGTCACACTCTTCACGCTTGTCGATCGGTCCTGCGCGAAACAGCTGTGCATGTGCTTTTGTATGCCGTCAGCTTTTCCCACCGGCCGTCAGAGCACCATAAGCGGTGCCTGTGGGTTCATGGCGAACCTTTATAAGGGATCTGTCGGACTAAAACGACATACTCGCTACGAGCCGTCCACGACCCCTCCTACGGGCCTCGCCGGAGTCCTCCCCACGGCCCTCCCTACGTCCCTTGCTGCGGCCCCTGCCGCAGTCCTTCCGGTGGCCTTCTTACGGCCCTCCTACGACCCTTCGGTTCCACGCCTTCCCCGTCGCGGTGGCACCATGACGCGGTGACCCTCGCACGGCAGCACCGGATCCAAGTCGTCGCCCATCGCGGAGCCTCCGAGGAGGCCCCCGAGCACACCCTGGCCGCCTACAAGAAGGCGATCGAGGACGGTGCGGACGCCCTCGAATGCGATGTACGGCTGACCGCCGACGGCCATCTCGTCTGCGTCCACGACCGCCGCGTCAACCGCACGTCGAACGGACGCGGCGCGGTCTCCGCGCTGGAGCTCGCCGACCTGGCCGCCCTCGACTTCGGGTCCTGGAAGGCCCGCGACAGCCGCGACTCCTGGAAGACGCGCGACGAGGAGCCCGACTGGGAGCACCTCCCGGAGGACCGCGAGGACACCTCCGTCCTCACCCTGGAGCGGCTGCTCGAACTCGTCGCGGACGCGGGCCGGCGGGTGGAGCTGGCCATCGAGACGAAGCATCCGACGCGCTGGGCGGGCCAGGTCGAGGAACGGCTGCTGGTGCTCCTGAAGCGCTTCGGCCTGGACGCCCCGGCGACCGCCGCCGACTCCCGGTACGGGTCATGAGCTTC
This sequence comes from Streptomyces sp. P3, assembly GCA_016893485.2. GTDB lineage: Bacteria > Actinomycetota > Actinomycetes > Streptomycetales > Streptomycetaceae > Streptomyces. The sequence goes on along the minus strand of JAFEKX020000001.1, from coordinate 5,047,585 downwards.
TCGGCGCGTTCGCTGCACCGGGTGCGGGCCGCCTCTCCGACGCTGCCCACGGTCTACCTGCTGCAGTTCCTCTCGCCCCGCCTGAGGGACGGTCGACTTCCGGCCGGTGTCCGGATCGCAGGCCCCTCGATCCGCATCGTGCGCAATCACCCTGCGTATATCGAGCGGCTGAAAAACGCCGGTCACCAGGTGCACGTGTGGACGGTCAACGAGCCCGAAGACGTCGATCTCTGCGTTGACCTGGGCATTGACGCCATCATCACCAACCGGCCGCGGGCTGTTCTGAGCCAGCTCGGCCGCGGACTCTGAACAACCTCATAAAGACCGCCAAACACCCCTTGACCCGGGCACCCCACCTGCACCATCCTCCGAACTCGGCCACACCATCGAAAACAAGCCACTCGCTTACAGGGAGTGCTCCGGCGCGTTCGGTCCGTGTTCGATCGCTGCGAATGCGTCACTGAACGTGGATTGGCCGGTTTCCGGTACAGGCCAATGGGGCATCCACACCGTGGCGTGGGGCGAAGGAGGTCTCGGGGTGGCGTTGGTGGTGGCACAGGAGGTGCCCACGTCGTCGAGCATGGCCGTAACCCATGGCCCTGCGGGCGTAGGGAAGCAAGACATCGCATGCGCGACCAGTTGCGCACGGGCGGTGTGTCGGAAGCGGTCATCGACGATGCCGTACTGATCCTTTCCGAACTTCTGAGTAATGCGTGCAAGCACGGCCGGCCCCTGGGCGACGCCCCAGCCGGTGACGGTGACGTCCGGTGCGCCTGGCGCGTGGAGACCGGCGGACGGCTCACGGTCGAGGTGACGGACGGCGGCGGCCCGACCCGCCCGGCTCCGGCCACCCCGTCGGTGACGGCGCACGGCGGACGCGGACTCAACATCATCACGGCACTGGCCGACGACTGGGGTGTCCGGGACGACACCCGGGGCGAGGTCACGGTGTGGGTCGTCGTGCACGACGACGTTCATGATCCGGATGCCGGACACCGCCGCGACGACTTCGCTACGCGCGTCACCGCGCCCACCGTCTCCGCCGTCCCCGGCTGGAGTTCGCGGACGCGTTCGACGAACTGGACTGAACGCCGGTCCAACTCGGACCACGCCGGTCCGCTCCGGACCGCACCGGCCCACTCCGGATTGCGCCGGCCCACACCGGTCGGCACCGGTCGGCGCGGGCACGCACCGGTCGCCGGTGATCCCCATCGGTCCGCATCGATCCGCATCGGCCCGCATAGATCAACACCGATCCACATCCGGCCGACACCAACACCCACTGGCCGACACCGACACCCGCTGGCCGACACCACCCCGCACCACCGGCGTGTCGTCCACAGCCCACCGTTCCACTCCGCCGGGTTGTCCACAGGCTCCCGTCGGTCATGGCGTGAACGGCTGGCTCCCGCCCGTACGAGACGAGCCGTAACCGGGAGACACCCACGATGGCCAAGAAGCGCCCCCAGACCACGGCCAAGCGGCCGCAGCCCAGCGACGGGGCCCGCGCCGCGGGCGCTGATGGAGACTTTCCGGTCGTCGGTGCCCGCGAGCCCTGCCCCTGCGGCAGCGGCCGCCGCTACAAGGCCTGCCACGGCCGCGCCGCCGCCCACGCGGTGACCGAGCTGGTCCAGCGCCCCTTCGACGGACTGCCCGGCGAGGGCGACTGGGTGGCCCTGCGCGAGCTGGTCCCCGCGGCCACGGTCGCGCTGCCCCTGAAGGGCGGCCTCCCCGAAGGCGTCCCGTCGGTCACTCTCGCCACGGTGCTGCCGATGGCCTGGCCGGCCCTCCGCCGGGACGACGGCTCGGTGCTGCTCGGCCTGCAGAACGACACGGCCTCCGGCGACATCAGCCGCGACCTCGCCGACACCCTCCAGCGCGCGCTGACCGCCGAGCCGGGCACTCCGGTGCAGGCCCGCCGCGCCCCGGCCGACGGTCCGCGACTGCAGGATCTGCTCGACCCGGAAGGCACGTTCGAGCCAGTTGTGCACCCGGGCTTCGAGTTCTGGGTCCCGGAGGCGGAGAACGCGTCGCCCGAGGTGACCGCCTCCCTGGAGCGCGCGAACGCCGCGGCCATCCCGACCGTGAAGCTCCAGGGCGTCGACGCCGCGTACTGGTGCGAGACCCCGGACAAGAACCATCTGCGCTGGGTCATGCCGTACCCGGAGGAGCAGCTTCTGGACGGACTCGCCCGGCTGCACGCGGCGGGCCGCTCGGGTCTCGGCGAGGGCACCCGTCTCGTGGGGTCCTTCCGTGCTCACGGTCTCACCGTGCCCGTGTGGGACCTCCCGAGCGGGCTCGGCGCGGACGACATCGAGAAGCCGGCCGCCGAGTTCGCCGAGCGTCTCACCGCCGCTCTGGCCACGGACGCCCCCTCACCCCGGACGAGCGTCGCGCGCGGGGCGGTCTCACCAACCGGCAGGTCACGCTGAGCTGACACCCGGAAGGGAGCAGGGGTTCGACTGAACGGCCGTTCAGTCGCAACAGGCCTGTTCACTCCGGTGACTCCTGTCACAACTCCCCGTTGTGAAAGGGAAGTCGGTGTCCGAATAGCCGAGATCGAATTTGCGAACCGCCGATCTCTTGTTACCGTTCGAGTAGCCCGGTTGCTGGTGCATCCCCGTCGCCAGCAACCGGGTCTTTTCATGCCCGGCCGCTGTTTACGGAACGACGTCGTCCGTCAACTCGCCGTAGGCGCCGAGGAGTTGCTCCCCGAGCGCAGCAACAGCGGCCCGCTCCCGCCCCGCCCGGCGAACTCCGCGACGGCCGTGTAGCCCGCCTGCTCGCCCCGTGTCCGCTCCCGGGGTGTCTCGCACAGTGCGGGCTCGTCCTCGGCCTCCACGACGCAGTGCATCTGCACGGTGCGATCCCCGGCCCCATGAGGCTCAGCACCGCGTCCAGGTCGTCGCCGGTCGCGTTCCGGTAGTAGGTGCGCGCCCAGGTGTCCTCACCCTGCGTCATGACGCAGGTCTGCGCCTCGATGCCGTCGGGGGAGGAGAGTTCGGGCCCGCAGCGGGCCGCCGTGGCCAGGCCCAGGCCGAGCGTCAGCGGGGAGCGGCCGGGCGAGGGCGCGGCGGACGGCGCCTTGGCGTCGCCGCCGGAGGAGCCCGGGGAGCTCGGGGAGCCGGCCGCATCCGAGGCGTCCGAGGAGCCCGGGCCGCGGACCAGGGAGCGTACGACCGCGTGACCCTCGTCGCGTACGGGTCCCGCGGACGCCACGGCCAGCGGCAGCGCGACCGCGCACACCGCGACGCCCGCGAGGGCGAGCAGACGAACCATTCGGGGGTCTGGGGTCGTCCCCGGAATGACGCAGCATGTGTCGGAAGATAACGACCAACTACGGGCGCCACGCCCCGCGCACGCCCGACACCCCTACAACTCGGGGGCGCTCACACCCGTACGAGTGAGGGCCTCGACCACGGCGTCCACCACGGCCTCGACGTCGGGGACCCAGGGCGAGGAGGAGCCGGGCAGTGGTGCACGCTCCCAGCGGATCTGGCCCTGGCCGGTCTCGGAGGGCGGCAGGGCGAGGTAGCCGCCCTCGCCGTGGAAGCGGAGCGAGCCGGGGACGTGGTCCTTGGCGTAGAGCAGCTCGCCCAACTGCTCGAGGGAGTACGGCTTGACGAGCAGCGACCAGCGGGTGGGCGCGGCGACGACCGGGCCGAGGCGCATGCCCTGGGTGTCGAGCGCGGCCAGGGCGCGGGCGGCGGCGGGTGCGGGCAGGCTGACCGCGCAGGGAGCCTTGTCGCCGGTGGCGAGGACGATCGGGGCCGCGGGCCGGTTGCCCCACCACCAGCGCACCATGCGGGCGTCGGTGGTGGCCGCGAGGAGGCCTGGGTCGAAGGGTGTGCTCCGGGCACCGTGCACTCAGGGTCCGGACAGCCGCAGCGGGCCCGGCCCTGGGGATCCGGTGCCACGCCCGGGAGTACGGGCCATTGCCATTCCGTCGCGAAGGTCAGGGCCGCGCTGAGCATCTCAGACCTCCTGTTGTCTCGCCTGGACAGGAGCCTGCGTCGCTTTCGAGGATCTCGCGCATGAGCGCTCGTTCCTTTCCGTTGCACCGCTGGCAACACCGAGGACCACATCACACCATGTGTCGATCACTTCACTGTGCGTACCTGTTGGCGCATCACACCCCTGCCTTCGGCAAGGGAGCCCGTACGTGCTGAAAAGCGTGGGCGTGGCGTGGGGTGGCGAAGTATGGCGTTTGCCGTCCCGCGTATTTCTCTCCGCCTCCGCCACGGGAGGATGGGGCACGATCGTCGGTGGCTAAGACGCCCGGGTCCCTCACCAGGTTCCGGGTGGCCCCCGCCACCCCTGGTCTTCTCGAGTACGTACCCATCACGACCGCTGTGACGCTCCGTCGAGCAAGCCCAGTCGACCGCAATGGACCGTCCCCTGATGCAGTTTTAAGCCAACTTCGCCAATCCGCAAGGGGAGAACAAAATACCCCCGGTAAACCCATGGACACCAGGAATCCCAGCAGGACAATGCTGGACATCCCCTCACGAGTGCGTGTACATGTGGAGACACTGCTTGCGGCGCAGAATGACATGGGGGTTTGCGATGCTTTTGAGCAATACGCACCGGTCGGAAAGCCGGACGCCATGAACGCCCCTCACCCTCCGAAAGTGGCCGGAATCGATTCAACGGTTCCCTCGCCCGCACACACTGTCGCGCCCGCGCCTGCCGCCACCGGTACCCCTCCGAGCCCCTCCCCGAACACCCGGAACACGCCGGAAACCGCTCCGAACGCGCCAGGTGCCCTGCTCCAGGACCGGCTCGCGGGCTGGGTCTCCGATCTCACGACCCTCCATGAACTCACGGAGCGGCTGGCCCGCACGGACGCACTCGACGAGGCCCTCCAGGAGCTGCTGCGCGCCGGAGCCGCCCTGGTGGGCCCCCGCCGCGGACTCGTCGTCCTGGAACCCGGCGACGGACTCGGCCCGCACACCACCATCGGCCTCGGCCTCGCCCGCTCCGACCTCGGCCACATCGAGACGGTCCCGCGCGGGGCGATGTCGTACGGCCAGATCCTCGACGGCGTTCCCGGCGGCGAGGGCGGCGAGATCGTGCACCCGGACCTGTTCGCCGAGGACGCCCTCGACCCGCGCCACCGCGAGGTCGCCGTACGCCTGGGCTATGCGGCCAGTTACGCGCTGCCCCTGGCGACCGACGCGGCCGGCCGTCTCGGGGCCGCCGTGTGGCTGTACGACGAGCCCGCCGAGCCGGTCGAGCGGCAGCGCCACCTCGTCGGCCTGTACGCCCGGTACGCCACCGAGCACCTCGCCCGCGTCCTGGAGGTCGAGCGCACGCGCGCGTGCATGGCGACCATCGCCGAGGAGCTGCTGCCGTCCCGGCTCCCCCGCGTGGCCGGTGTGCAGCTCGCCGCGCTGCACCGCACGGGTCCGCGCGGCGGCGGCGACTGGTACGACGCGCTGCCGCTGCCCGATGCCGCGCTCGGGCTCGCGGTCGGCTCGGTGACCGGTTCCGGGCCGAGCGCGGTCGCCGCGATGGGCCGGCTCCGCGCGTCCCTGCGGGCGTACGCGGTGATGGAGGGCGAGGACCCGGTCGCGGTCCTGTCCGACCTCGAACTGCTCCTGCGACTCACCGAGCCCGCCCGCTCGGCCACCGCCCTGTTCGCCTACTGCGAGCCCGCGCTGCGCAAGATCACCCTGGCCGGCGCCGGACACAGCCCGCCCCTCCTCGTCGGCGAGCGGCGCACGGAGTTCGTGGAGACCTCGGTGTCCGCGCCCCTGGGCATGCTGGCCTGCTGGGAGGCGCCGAGCGTGGAGCTTGAGGCGGAGGCCGGCGAGACGGTTCTGCTCTACACGGACGGCCTGCTGCACCGCACCGGCGACCCCATGGACCGCGCCTTCGCCCGTCTGCACGCGGCGGCGGCGAGCGTCCCCAGGGCGCTGCGCGAGGACCCGGCCCAGATCGCCGACCACGTCCTGCGGACGGTCCTGCCGGACGGCCTCGACACGGCCGACAGCGACGAGGACGTCGTCCTCCTGGCGGCCCGTTTCGAGTAGTCGTCCGGACGCCATGTGTAACAGGCCATACGGCCCTGGGCCCCCTTCCGTACGACCGTACGATGGACGGGGTCCAGTGCCGTATCTAGGAGGATGACCGTGGCCGACGAGCTCAATCCGGCTGAGACATCCGCTGCTACCGCAGCGGACCCGGAAGCGGAGCCTGAGGAGCCCATCAAGAAGCGGAAGAACGGTCTGTACCCGGGCGTGTCCGACGAACTCGCAGACAGCATGAAGTCCGGCTGGGCCGACACCGAGCTGCACGACCTGCAGCCCGTCGAGCAGGCCGAGCACACCGCCCGCCGCCGCGCCGCGCTCTCCGCGCGCTTCCCGGGCGAGCGCCTGGTGATCCCCGCGGGGAACCTGAAGACCCGCTCGAACGACACCGAGTACCCCTTCCGGGCGTCGGTCGAGTACGCGTACCTGACGGGCAACCTCACCGAGGACGGCGTCCTCGTCCTGGAGCCCACGACGGACGGCCACAAGGCGACGATCTACCTCCTGCCGCGCTCCGACCGCGAGAACGGCGAGTTCTGGCTCTCCGGCCAGGGCGAACTGTGGGTCGGCCGCCGCCACTCCCTCACCGAGGCCGAGCGGCTCTACGGCATCCCCGCCTCCGACGTCCGCGAGCTGCCCGCCGCCCTGCGCGAGGCCACCGGCCCCGTCCGCGTCGTCCGGGGCCACGACGCCGGCATCGAGGCCGCGCTGACCGACAAGGTCACCGCCGAGCGCGACGAGGAACTGCGGGTCTTCCTCTCCGAAGCACGCCTGGTCAAGGACGAGTTCGAGGTCGGCGAGCTGCAGAAGGCCGTCGACTCGACGGTCCGCGGCTTCGAGGACGTCGTGCGCGTGCTCGACAAGGCCGAGGCCACCAGCGAGCGCTACATCGAGGGCACGTTCTTCCTCCGCGCGCGTCGAGGGCAACGACGTCGGCTACGGCTCGATCTGCGCCGCCGGCCCGCACGCCACCACCCTGCACTGGGTGCGCAACGACGGCCCGGTCCGCTCCGGCGACCTGCTCCTCCTGGACGCCGGCGTCGAGACGCACACCCTGTACACCGCCGACATCACCCGCACCCTGCCGATCAACGGCCGCTTCACCGAGATCCAGAAGCAGGTCTACGACGCCGTCTACGAGGCCCAGGAGGCCGGTATCGCGGCGGTGCAGCCGGGCGGCAAGTACCGCGACTTCCACGACGCGGCGCAGCGCGTGCTGGCCGAGCGGGTCGTCGAGTGGGGCCTGGTCGAGGGTCCCGTGGAGCGCGTCCTGGAGCTGGGTCTCCAGCGCCGGTGGACGCTGCACGGCACGGGTCACATGCTCGGCCTGGACGTCCACGACTGCGCCGCCGCGCGCACCGAGACGTACGTCGAGGGCACCCTGGAGCCCGGCATGGTCCTCACGGTGGAGCCCGGCCTGTACTTCCAGGCGGACGACCTCACCGTCCCCGAGGAGTACCGCGGCATCGGCGTCCGCATCGAGGACGACATCCTGGTGACCGAGGACGGCAACCGGAATCTCTCGGACGGCCTGCCCAGGACCTCGGCCGAGGTCGAGAGCTGGATGGCCTCCCTCAAGGGCTGACGGCCGGCAGCGGGCACCTGATACAAGACTGATGGCCGGGCACACCTGCGGTGCCCGGCCATTCGTGTGCCGATCGTGTGCCCAGGGAGGGCATTTTTCATGAACGCGCCTAGGGGGAGGGCTTTTTCGTGAACGACTTCTGGTCAGGTGTCGGCGTCGACCTGCACTTGGAACCCGACCCGGAGGGCGGCCGCAGAGCCGGTCTCGAACGCGCCCTCCGGGACGCCGTACGGGACGGCCGCCTCGCCCCCGGGACCCGCCTCCCGGCGACCCGCCGCCTCGCGGCCGAACTGGGCGTCTCCCGGGGCACCGCGAAGGCGGCCTACGACCAGCTCGTCGCCGAGGGCTACCTGACCGCGCGTCAGGGCTCCGGCACCCAGGTCGCGCTGCTGCCCTCCGTCGACGCGGAGGCACCGGGCGCGGCGGCACGCGCGCGTGTGCCCCGTTTCGACCTGCGGCCCGGCAGCCCCGACGTCGGCGCGTTCCCGGCGGCGGCCTGGCTGCGCTCCCTGCGCCGCGCGATCGCGACGGCACCCTCCCTGGCGTACGACTACGGGGACCCGCGCGGCCGGATCGAGCTGCGGACCGCGCTGTCGGGGTACCTGGGGCGGGCGCGCGGGGTGATCGCGCCCCGGAGCGGATCGTGATCACCTCCGGGTACGTCCAGGGACTCGCGCTCCTCACGCGCGTGCTCGACGGCTCCAGCGTGGCCATGGAGGACCCGGGGCTGCCCTTCCACCGGGAGGTGGTCCGGCACAACGGCGGCCGTGTGGTGCCCGTACGGGTCGACGAACGGGCGCCCGCGCCGAGGAGTTGGGGGACGCGGCGGCCGTGGTGGTGACCCCGGCCCACCAGTACCCGACCGGCGTCACCCTCCACCCCGAACGCAGACGCGCGCTCACCGACTGGGCACGCGCGCGTGGGGCCTGATCGTCGAGGACGACTACGACGGGGAGTTCCGCTACGACCGCCAGCCCGTGGGCGCGCTCCAGGGGATGGCGCCGGGCCAGGTCGTGTACCTGGGGACCGCGTCCAAGACCCTCGGACCGGCGCTGCGGCTCGGCTGGATGGTGCTGCCGCCGCACCTAGTCGACGCGGTCGCCGACGCCAAGCTGCACAGCGACCACCACACCGAGACCATCGGCCAGTTGGCCCTCGCCGAACTGATCGACAGCCACGCCTACGACCGCCACGTGCGCGCGTGCCGACTGCGGTACCGGCGCCGCCGCGACCAGCTCCTGGGCCGGCTGGGAACCCACGCAAACGTTTACGGCATCGCGGCGGGACTGCACGCACTGGTGGAGGTCGCCGACGAGGAGGCGGTGCTCGCGCGGGCGGAGAAGGAGGGGCTCGCGGTGGGACGGCTGGGTGAGCACTGGCATACGGCGGGTCCGGACGCGGACGAGGGGCGGCCGCAGGGGCTGGTGGTCGGCTACGGGACGCCCCGGGAGCGGGTCTATCCGGACGCGTTGGAGGCGTTGGGTCGGGTGCTGGACGGGGCCTGAGGGGGTCGGTGACGGGGCCGGCGAGGGGGCCACGGCGAGATCCGGTCCCGCCTGATTGGACCAATAAAAGGAGCAGCCATTGGGTCTCTTCACAGGCCCACCGAGCTTCTAACGTCGTACCCATGACGAACTCACTCGTCCCGCCCACGGGTCCGCAACGCACCCTCGCACTCGCCCAGTTGACCAACTCGGTCGGCGACGGCGCCTACTACGTGACCTCGGCGCTGTACTTCACCCACGTCGTCGGGCTCGCCCCCGCGCGCGTGGGCCTCGGGCTCACCGTCGCGTGGGCCGTCGGTTCGCTGGTCGGGGTGCCGCTGGGGCGGCTGGCGGACCGGCGCGGGCCGCGCGGTACGGCGGTGCTGCTGGCGCTGGCGACGGGGCTCGCGGTGGCGTCCTTCCTCGTCATCCGGGGCTTCGTGCCGTTCGTGATCGCCGCCTGCGCCTACGCCTCCGCGCAGTCGGGGCTCGCGGCGGCCCGGCAGGCGCTGCTGGCGGGGCTGGTGTCCGCCGGGGAGCGGACCGGGCTGCTGGCGCATCTGCAGTCGACGCTGAACGCCGGTCTCGCGGTGGGCGCGGGTCTCGGCGGCCTCGCGCTGCGGGCGGGGACGCGGTCGGCGTACCTCGGGGTGTTCGCGCTGGACGCGCTGAGCTTCCTGGTCTGTGCCGGGCTGCTGCTGCGGCTGCCGTCGGTGCGGGGCGTGCAGGTGCGGAGAACGGGCGGGCTCGGGGTGCTGCGGGACCGGCCGTACGTCGTGGTCACGCTGCTCAACACCGTGCTGCTGCTCCGGATGCCGTTGCTCAGCCTCGGGCTGCCGCTGTGGATCGCCGAGCGGACGGATGCGCCGACCTGGCTGGTCTCCGCGCTGTTCGTGCTCAACACCGGGGCGGTGATGGCCTTCCAGGTGCGGACGGCCCGCGGGATCACGGGGCTGGCGTCGGCCACCCGCGCGGTGCGGCGGTCTGGCTGGATCATGCTGGCGGCCTGCGCGGTGTTCGCGCTGTCGGCGGGCGCGTCGCCGTGGGTGGCCGTGGGGTGCTGGTGGTCGGGGCCGTCCTCCAAGTGGCCGCCGAGATGGGGCAGTCGGCGGGTTCCTGGCAGCTCTCCTTCGACCTGGCCCCGGCCGACCGGGTGGGCGAGTACCAGGGCTTCTTCGGGACCGGCGTCACGGTCGCCAGGACGATGGGCCCCTGGTGCTCACGTCCCTCCTCCTGGAGTGGGGACACCGGGCTGGCTGCTGCTGGGCGGGGCGACGGTCGTGGCGTCGTACGCGATGGGGCCTGCGGTGCGGCGGGCGGCGGCAGCCGGGCGGGAGACGGACGAGGAGGCCGACGCGGCGGGCGGGATCAACAGGCGGCCCGCACTGGCGAGTTGACCGGCATCGGTAACGACTCCGGGAAGACGGTGAGGACCTCACACCGCCATCAGCGGCGCGTCCTTCCGCCACTTGAGGATCTTGTCGAAGCTGACCACCGCGCCGCCCACACCCGGCTTGTTGCCGATGTGGACGTGGTCGGCGAGCTCCTGGATGAGACACAGGCCGCGCCCGTTCTCCGCCTCGCTGGGGTCGGTCGGACGGACTGGGTGCGGGCGAAACCGGGGCCCGAGTCGGCGACCTCGATACGGCACTTCTCGCCGTCGAGGTACGCGGTGACCCGGTACGCCTCCGAGGACGTGCCGTGCGCGGTGTCGCCGCCGTGCTCGACGGCGTTGGCGCAGGCCTCGGTGAGGGCGACGGAGAGGTCGTAGGAGATGTCCGGGTCGACGCCCGCGGTCTCCATCGTGCCGAGGAACAGTCGCCGCGCGAGCGGCACACTCGCGGCCTCGCGCCTCAGATGGAGTGACCACCAGATGCTCATGCTCCAGCCTCCCGGCCGCGGCTCGACATAGTGATACCTATTGCCGCCAGTGCCCCTGCGTAAGCACGGAGTTGACGTGATGCCGCCCATATGGGGGATGTGTCCCAAACGTAATTGGTGTATCCGGAGGTAGCTCACGCCGGAGAGTGATCTTTGTGACGTACAACACACTATGGCCCTGATGTGGTGGACCTGCCGTATAGCCACGACAGAGCCGGTGCGATGATGAGCCCGCCATGACTGCCCCCACCCACGTACGGCGCGCTCCGGAGGTGAACTCCGGGTCCTGCGGGCCGCGGTGTTCGCCGCGGTCTGTGTCGTGCTGGCCGCGGCCGGACACGCGATCGCCTCCTGCGCGACCGTTCCGCTGTGGACCGTGGGCGCGGGCTTCCTCGCGACCTTCCTCGTCGTGGCGCCGCTCGCCGGCCGGGCGCGCTCGCTGCCGGGGATCGTGGTGCCGCTCGCGGTCGGACAGACCGTGCTGCACACGCTGTTCGGGCTGGGGCAGAGCGCGGGCACGTCCACCGGCGGTTCCCTGTCGACGTCCGACGCCACCCTCGTCGCACGCGCCGCGCATCTCCTGTGCGGGACCACCGCGGCGACGATCAGCCCGGCGCAGGCCCACCAGATCCTCACCGACGCGCGGCTGCTGCCGACTTCGGGCTCGACGGGTGCGACCGGCTCCATGAGCGCCATGGGGTCCATGGCGTCGATGCACCACCCGGCGGACGCCATGTCCACGTCCGCCGCCTCCTCCATGTCCCTGTTCCCGTCCCTGTCGATGCTGCTCGGTCACGTCCTCGCGGCGGTCGCCGCGGGCTGGCTGCTGCGGCGCGGGGACCAGGCGCTGCTGCGCCTGATGGAACTGTCGGCGCACGGAGTCGCCGAAGGGGCGCTCGTACGCTCCCTGCGCGGGGCCCTCGCCCTGGTGCGCGCCCTGCGGGCCGGGCTGCCGGGGGCGCCCGAAGCGGGCCCGCGTCCGTGCCACGGCGCCCTGTTCGCGCCGCCCGCGCCGCACACCACCGCGCTCCAGCACTCGGTGATCCGCCGCGGCCCGCCGGTCGCCGCCGCACATCTCCTCGCCGCCTGACGCGACGCGACCGCCACCCCCGCACTCCCTTCTGTTCCGTGCGTGGAGAGGCCGCCGTCGTGCGGCACACGCGCGTGCCCGTGTTCCTGCGCCGGGAAACCCCGGTGCACCTGGGACCCCACGCGCCCCTCTTCACCACCGGAACTCACTCGAACTCGAAGTGGAGTGCTCCTTTCATGAAGGCTTCTCGTATCGCCGCCGCCGTCGGTGTCGCCGGCTCGGCCGTGCTCGTGCTGTCCTCCCCGCCTTCGCGCACGTCTCCGTGCAGCCGGAGGGCGCGGCCGTCAAGGGCGGCTACGCGGTCGTCGACTTCAAGGTCCCGAACGAGCGTGACGACGCCTCGACCACCAAGCTGGAAGTGAACTTCCCGACCGACCACCCGCTGGCCTCCGTGATGCCGGAGCCGATCAGCGGCTGGACCGTCAAGGTCACCAAGTCGAAGCTCGCCAAGCCCGCCGAGATGCACGGCGAGACGATCACCGAGGCCGTCACCAAGGTCACCTGGACCGCGACCGGCAAGGGCGTCGAGCCCGGCTACTTCCAGAAGTTCCCGGTCTCCGTCGGCATGCTGCCCACGGACGCCGACCAGCTCGTCTTCAAGGCGCTGCAGACGTACTCCAACAAGGAGGTTGTGCGCTGGATCGAGGTGCAGAAGGACGGCGAGGAGGAGCCCGAGAACCCGGCGCCCACCCTCAAGCTGACCTCCGCCGCCGCGTCCGGCGCGACCGCCGAGGACGCCTCCGAGACGTCCAGGAAGACCGAGACCACCGCCGCCGACTCCACGTCGTCGTCCTCCGGTTCCTCCGACACCACCGCCCGCGTCCTCGGCGTGGTCGGCATCGTCGTCGGCGCGGCGGGCGTGGCGTACGGCGTTCTGGCCGGTCGACGGCGTACGACCGTCTGAGGCCCGTCCACTGATGGCGCGCACAGGGGTCCGTGCGACTCTTGCGTCCGACCCCGGTGCGCGCCGGAGCTCTCACAACTGGGACATTTTCCTATGCGCAAGAAGACGTTCGCGGCGGCCGTTCTGCTGGCCGCCGCCACCCTGACGCTCTCCGCCTGCGGCAGCGGGGACGACGGCAAGAGCCCCGTCGCCGCGGTCTCCGCGGACACCGCGACGCAGGCCGCCACCGTGCTCGACACCCCGTTCGAGAAGCCCGACCTGGTGCTCACGGACACGCACGGCAAGAAGTACGACCTGCGGGCGGAGTCCAAGGGCCGCCCGACGCTCATCTACTTCGGCTACACCCACTGCCCCGACATCTGCCCGCTGACGATGAACAACATCGCGGTCGCCAAGAAGGCGCTGCCCAAGGCCGAGCAGGACAAGCTGCTCGTCGTGTTCGTCACCACCGACCCGGCCCGGGACACCCCCTCGGAACTCGGAAAGTGGCTCAAGGGCATCGACACCCAGTTCGTCGGCCTGACCGGGAACTTCTCCACCATCCAGGCCGGCGCCCGCTCGATCGGCATCTCCATCGAGCCGACCTCGAAGGACAAGAACGGCAAGCTGGTCTCGGTCCACGGCACCCAGGTCGTCGCGTTCTCCCCGAAGACCAACGGCGGCTACCTGCTCTACGGCCAGGACACCACCGTCGACGACTACACCAAGGACCTCCCAAGATCGTCAAGGGGGAGACGCCGTGAGACACGCGGTCGCGTCCTCCGTCGCAGTACTCGCGGGGGCGCTGGTCCTCACGGGCTGCGGCGGCTCGGACGGCGCCAAGGCCCAGCTCTCCGTCAGCTCCGCCTACATGCCCCAGCCCGTCTCGGAGATGGCGGCGGGCTTCCTGGACATCGCCAACAAGGGCGGCGCGAAGGACGAGTTGACCTCCGTCACCAGCGACCTCGGCCCGGTCTCCGTGCACGAGACCGTCGGTCAGTCGATGGAGGAGGTGAAGTCCCTCGATGTGCCCGCACACGGTCAACTCGTGTTCAAGAGCGGGGGCAACCACCTGATGTTCGACAAGCTGAAGCACACGCTCAAGCAGGGCGACCACGTGACCGTGAAGCTGCACTTTGCCAAGTCCGGCCCCCTCACGGTTGAGATGCCGGTGAAGTCGGCCACGTACAACCCCACGACCGGGCACTGAGGGAGGGACCCCACCTTGACCACGACCATCACCCCCGCGTCCGCAATCTGGTGCTGCTGCTCCTGGCCGTCACCGGCATGCTCTTCGCCGGGGCCGGTACCGCCTCCGCGCACGCCGCGCTGACCGGCAGCGACCCCTCTTCGGGGGTGGTGGTCGACAAGGCTCCGACGCAGATCTCGCTCACCTTCTCCGAGAAGGTCTCCACGAACAACGACTCGCTGCGCGTCCTCGACCCGAAGGGCAAACGCGTCGACGTCGGCAAACCGTCCAACATCAGCGGTACGACCTACGCCATCCAGGTCCGCAGCGGCCTGCCTGACGGCACCTACACCGTGGCCTGGCAGGTCGTCTCGGCCGACAGCCACCCGTGGCCGGCGCCTTCACCTTCTCCATCGGCGCCCCCTCCAAGACCACCGTCTCCGTCTCCGACCAGGACGTCGGCGGCGGGCTCGTCGGCGGCCTGTACGGCTTCGGGCGCTACATGTCGTACGCCGGCTTCATCGTCATGGTCGGCGGCGCCGCGTTCATCCTGGCCTGCTGGCAGCGGGGCGCCGGGGTGCGCGCGCTGCAGCGCCTCGTCGTCTCCGCCTGGGTCGCGCTCACCGCGGCCACGCTCTGGCTGCTGCTCCTGCGCGGCTCGTACACGACCACCGGCAAGCTCGGCGACATCTTCGACCTGAACCTCGTCGGCCAGGTCCTCCAGACCAAGACCGGCGCCGCGCTCGTCTCCCGGCTGCTGCTGCTCGCCGCCGCCGCACTGTTCATCGCCGTGCTCTTCGGGGCGTACGACAAGCGGGAGGAAGAGGAGAAGCGGGACCTCACCTTCGGTCTCGCGATCGGCGGCGGTGTGGTGGCCGCCGGGCTCGCCGCGAGCTGGGCGCTGGCCGAGCACGCCTCGACCGGGCTCCAGCCCGGCATCGCGATGCCCGTCGACGTCATCCACCTGCTGGCCGTCGCGACCTGGCTCGGCGGCCTCTCCGCCCTCCTCGTCGCGCTCTACCGCGCGCCCGCCGACAACCAGGTCGGGCGCACAGCCGTCCAGAACTTCTCCCGCGTCGCCTTCGGCAGCGTCATCGCCCTCGTCGCGACCGGTGTCTACCAGTCCTGGCGCCAGCTCGGCTCCTGGTCGGCCTTCACCGACACGGGCTACGGCCAGCTGCTCCTCGTGAAGATCGGGCTCGTCGCGCTGCTCGTCGGCATCGCGTCGATCTCACGGCGGTGGACGGCACGACTGGCGGACACGGGCGCGACGACCGAGCCGGCCGAGACCGCCGTCGAGGAGCGCACGCAGGAGAAGGGGAAGCAGAAGGAGAAGGCGCACGCCAGCGCCTCTTCGAAGACCGCCGACTCCAGCGCCACTTCCACTGAGGTCAGCGCCTCCAGCGCTACGACGTCCACCGAGGCCGGTGCCTCAGGCGCCATGTCCTCGTCCAAGGCCGCCACCTCCGCCGAGGGCGACTTTGACGCGTCCTCGTCCTCCAAGGGTGGCGACTCCGAGGCACCCGGCGGTACCAAGCGCGCCGCTCAACTCGCCCGGCAGCAGGCCGCCGTGGACTCCACGCGGCAGAAGCGGCTGCGGGACGCCGATCCGATCCGGTTCGGGCTGCGCCGGTCGGTGCTCGCCGAGGCGGCCGTCGCCGTGGTCGTGCTGGCCGTCACCACGGCCCTGACGACCACCGAACCGGGCCGCACGGAGGAGGACGCCAAGGCGGCCAAGGCCTCCTCGTCGTCGGCCGCTTCCTCGTCGTCCGCGGGTGCCCTGACCCTGGACATGTCCTTCGACACCGGAGGCACGGACGGCAAGGGCGTCATACGCCTCGACCTCGACCCTGCACGCGTGGGCGGCAACGAGATGCACGTCTATGTGCAGCGCCCCAACGGCCGGGCCTTCGACGTCCCCGAGGTGAAGGTCGCCTTCACCCTCGCCGCGAAGAAGATCGGCCCGCTGCCCGTGACGCCCGACCACATCACCACCGGGCACTGGGCAGCGACCGGAATCCAGATCCCCATGGCGGGCGACTGGAAGATCTCGGTGACCGTGCGGACCTCCGACATCGACCAGACGACCGTCGACAAGAACGCGCAGATCGGCTGAACCACGCCATGCCTGACCAGTCCATTCCCCAGACCCGGACCGTAGAGGCACCTCCTGGGGAGGCCGTTTCGAAAACGCCTCCCCGGGGAGGGCATTTCCGCCGACGGCTCCTCGGTACGGCCGGTGCCACCGGGCTCGTGCTCGGTGCGGCGGGCGGGGCCGTGGGCTACGCGTCCGCGCCCGCCGGTGCCACACCGCTCACCTCGCTCGGCGAGGACATGGCAATGTTTCACGGGAAACATCAGCCCGGCATCACCGAGGGCCTCAAGCGCGCGGCCACCTCGTGGCCTTCGACCTTGCGGCGGGCGCCGGTCGTAAGGAGGCGGCGGCACTGTTGCGCCGCTGGTCGACGACCGCCCAGCGGCTGATGGCGGGCGAGGCGGCGGCGCAGGACGACACGGATGTCGCCCGGGACGCGGGGCCCTCGTCCCTGACGATCACCTTCGGATTCGGCAACTCCTTCTTCTCCCGCACCGGGCTGGAGAAGCAGCGTCCGGCCTCCCTCGACCCGCTGCCCGACTTCTCCTCCGACCACCTCGACAAGGCGCGCAGCAACGGCGACCTGTGGGTGCAGATCGGCGCCAACGACGCGTTGGTCGCCTTCCACGCCCTGCGCACGATCCAGAAGGACGCGGGCAGCGCGGCCAGGGTCCGCTGGCAGATGAACGGCTTCAACCGGACCCCGGGTGCCACCTCCCACAAGCTGACCGCCCGCAACCTCATGGGCCAGCTCGACGGCACCCGCAACCCCAAGCCGACCGAGTCCGACTTCGACCAGCGGATCTTCGTGCCGGCGTCCGGTTCGACCGACCCGGCATGGATGGCGAACGGCTCCTACGCCGTCGTACGCCGGATCCGCATGCTCCTCGACGACTGGGAGAAGCTCTCGATCCACGCCCAGGAGAACGTGGTCGGGCGCCGCAAGGCGAACGGGGCCGCGCTGTCCGGGGGCGATGAGACGACCGCGATGGACCTGGAAGACCGACGCGAAGGGCGCCCTGGTCGTCCCCATCAACGCGCACGCCCGGATCGCCCGGCCCGACCAGAACGGCGGGGCGGCGATGCTCCGGCGCCCCTTCTCCTACCACGACGGCATCGCCCCGGACGGCACCCCGGACGCCGGGCTCCTCTTCGTGTGCTGGCAGGCGGACCCGCTGCGCGGCTTCGTCACCGTGCAGCGCAAGCTCGACCGCGGTGACGCCCTGTCGACGTACATCCGCCACGAGGCAAGCGGCCTGTTCGCGGTGCCGGGCGGGGCGGCGGAGGGCGAGTACGTGGGGCAGCGGTTGCTGGAGGGGTGAGGCCGTCGCCCTCACGGGTGGCTCGTCGGGGAAGCGTGCGTCCGGTTTCGCAAGGCCCATTAGGGTGAGGTCATGCCAGCCAGCTACGCGTATCTCGGCCCTGAGGGCACCTTCACCGAAGTCGCCCTGCGGACGCTGCCCGAGGCGGCCACCCGGGAGCTGATCCCGTACGTGTCGGTGCAGTCCGCGCTGGACGCGGTCCGCACCGGCGAGGCCGAGGCCGCGTTCGTGCCGATCGAGAACTCCGTCGAGGGCGGCATCACCACCACCCTGGACGAGCTGGTCGCGGGCGCGCCGCTGATGATCTACCGCGAGGTGCTCCTGTCGATCACCTTCGCGCTGCTGGTCAAGCCGGGCACGAAGCTCTCCGACATCAAGACGGTCTCCGCCCACCCCGCCGCCCAGCCGCAGGTCCGCAACTGGATGAAGGCGAACCTCCCGGACGCCCTGTGGGAGTCGGCGGCCTCGAACGCGGACGCCGCCCGGCTGGTCCAGGAGGGCCGCTACGACGCCGCGTTCGCCGGTGAGTTCGCCGCCGCCCGGTACGGTCTCGAGGCCCTGGAGACCGAGATCCACGACGCGGAGAACGCCCAGACCCGGTTCGTGCTGGTGGGCAGGCCCGCCCGGCCCGCGGCGCCGACCGGCGCGGACAAGACGTCCGTGGTGATCTGGCAGCGGGACGACCATCCCGGCGGTCTGCGCGACCTGCTGGGCGAGTTCGCCACCCGGGGCATCAACCTCATGCTGCTCCAGTCCCGCCCGACCGGCGCCGGCATCGGCAACTACTGCTTCTGCATCGACGCCGAGGGTCACATCTCCGACCGCCGGGTGGCCGAGGCGCTGGCCGGGCTCAAGCGGATCTGCCTCCAGGTGCGCTTCCTCGGGTCGTACCCGCGCGCGGACGTCGGTGTGGACGGGGTGCGGCCGCTGTTCCCGGCCACCTCGGACCAGGACTTCCTGGCCGCCGCCGACTGGGTCGCGCACTGCCAGGACGGCCGTTTCTGACCGGTCGAACCCCAGGTTCCGACCGGTCGTACCCCGCTGATCGTCCCGGTACTACCTGCGTATCTTCGTTATCCACAGAAGTTATCCACAGGTCCGCTTCTCGACCTGGGGACAAGTCGACAACCAAGTGCGATCCAGTCGACAAATCTCCCTACAGGGGGTCGATCCGTCCACCGGCGCGTAGGTCACTCTTCGTCCACCTGTTTCCTGCGGGCAATCCTTTGGGGCGACGCATTTCCACCCGAAAGTGGATGGGAGGCGCGTTTGGGACAGGAATTGCCCGCCACGGGAAACCCTTTGGAAATGATCACCACCGATGTCCACAGATCTTTCGCACACCCTGTGGATAACTCTTCCAGGATGTGGATTCCTGTGGACAACCGCATCCCCAAGTCCCGTTTCCCACAAGGGATTCGAGTCAACGGGCCGCCTCGCGCCTGCCCCGTTCCAGGGAGCGGGCGGCCATTTCATTGACCCGCGTCACCCCGCTTCGACACTCTTCGCAATTGCCGCATAACCGGAGGTAAGGCGCAGTTCGGAATACCGGGTCGTGAGCCGGAACCCGTCACCGGTAGCCTGGTCGCGTGATTGACCTTCGCCTGCTCCGTGAGGACCCCGACCGTGTGCGCGCGTCCCAGCGCGCCCGTGGAGAGGACGTCGCGCTCGTCGACGCTCTCCTGTCCGCCGACGAGCGGCGCAGGTCGTCCGGCGTCCGCTTCGACGAGCTGCGTTCCGAGCAGAAGGCGCTCGGCAAGCTCATCCCCAAGGCCTCCGGTGACGAGAAGGCCGAGCTGCTCAAGAAGACGGGCCAGCTCGCCGCCGACGTCAAGGCGGCCGACGCCGAGCAGCACGAGGCGGACGAGGAGACCAAGCGTCTCGCGCTCCAGCTGGGCAACCTCGTGCACCCCGACGTGCCCGTCGGCGGCGAGGAGGACTTCGTCGTCCTGGAGACGCACGGCACGATCCGCGACTTCGCCGCGGAGGGCTTCGAGCCCAAGGACCACCTGGAGCTCGGCGAGGCGCTGGGCGCCATCGACGTCGAGCGCGGCGCGAAGGTATCCGGCTCGCGCTTCTACTACCTCACCGGCGTCGGCGCCCTCCTGGAGCTGGCGCTCGTCAACGCGGCGATCGCGCAGGCCACGGAGGCCGGCTTCATCCCGATGCTGACCCCCGCGCTGGTCCGCCCGCGCGCCATGGAGGGCACCGGCTTCCTCGGGCAGGCCGCGGAGAACGTGTACCACCTGGAGAAGGACGACTTCTATCTCGTCGGCACCTCCGAGGTCCCCCTCGCCGCGTACCACATGGACGAGATCCTCGACGCGGAGAAGCTCCCGCTGCGCTACGCGGGCTTCTCCCCGTGCTTCCGCCGCGAGGCCGGCACCTACGGCAAGGACACGCGGGGCATCTTCCGCGTGCACCAGTTCGACAAGGTCGAGATGTTCTCGTACGTCCTCCCCGAGGACGCGGAGAACGAGCACCAGCGCCTCCTGGACTGGGAGAAGCAGTGGCTCAGCGCCCTCGAACTGCCCTTCCAGGTCATCGACGTGGCCTCCGGCGACCTGGGCTCGTCGGCGTCCCGCAAGTTCGACTGCGAGGCGTGGATCCCGACCCAGGGCAAGTACCGCGAGCTGACCTCGGCCTCCAACTGCGACAGCTTCCAGGCCCGCCGCCTGTCGGTGCGGCTGCGCGACGGCAAGAAGGTCCAGCCGCTCGCCACGCTCAACGGCACGCTGTGCGCCGTACCGCGCACGATCGTCGCGATCCTGGAGAACCACCAGCTGCCCGACGGTTCCGTGCGCGTGCCCGAGGTGCTGCGTCCGTACCTGGGCGGCCGTGAGCTGCTGGAGCCGGTCGCCAAGTGAGCAGCGGCTTCCCGTACAGGCTGATCGCGACCGACCTCGACGGGACGCTCCTGCGCTCCGACGAGTCGATCTCCTCGCGTACCCGTGACGCGCTCGCCGCGGCCACCGCGGCGGGCGCGGCCCACATCGTCGTGACGGGCCGCGGGGTCCCCTGGACCCGGCACATCCTCGACGACCTCGGCTACGACGGCCTCGCGGTCTGCGGCCAGGGCGCCCAGGTCTACGACGCAGGGGAGCACCGCCTGCTGACGTCGGTGACCCTGGACCGGCAGCTCGCCGGGGTGGCGCTCGCGAAGATCGAGGCGGAGGTCGGTCCGCTGTACCTCGCGGCGAGCCGGGACGGCCTGGACGGCGATGTGCTGGTCGGTGACGGGTACGCGCTCACGGGCTCGCTGCCGTCGACCCCGCTCTCGGACGTGTCCGAGCTGTGGGCCGCGCCGCTGAACAAGATCTACATCCAGCACCCCACGCTCACGGACGACCAGCTCGCCGAGGCGGCACGGCGGTCGGCGGGTGGCTTCGTCTCCGTCGCGATGGCCGGCGAGGGCATCGTCGAACTGCTCCCGCTCGGCCTCTCAAGGCCACGGGCCTGTCCCTCGCGGCCCGCCGCCTGGGCCTGAAGGCCGCCGACACGATCGCCTTCGGTGACATGCCCAACGACATCGCGATGTTCGCCTGGGCGTCCCACAGCGTGGCGATGGCCAACGCGCACGAGGAGCTCAAGGCGGTCGCGGACGAGGTGACGGCCTCTCACGACGAGGACGGCATCGCGGTGGTGCTGGAGCGGTTGCTCGCGTAGGCGAGGGCAACCGCCCCAGCGTGAAATGCCCCCTGCGGTGGGGGCGAAAGGGAAGGCGGCCCACGCGATAATGAGTCGCGTGCTCGAAGCGGCCGCCCCGGGCAGCTCCCCGTGGTGGGCGACTCGACGGAGGGTAACTACTCCGGAGACCGCCGCGGGCTGCCCTGAAGGGAGTCGGGCGTACTGCCGTGCATGGACATCGCCCAGCTCCTCTCCCAGTAGATGCCGCCGGCCTGATCCGGCGTCGACAGAACAACTGTGCCTGTAGGCCGAGTTGGACGCCACCGAATTAACCGGGGCAGGCAGCGCCCTGCAGGGGCGCGGGGCTGTGACACTGTGCGGCTCCGCCGCGTGGGCGCGACCAGCCCCCCGCCGGGCCCGCAGCCGTACAACGACTACGCACCCGGCAAGACGCCTACCGCCGCCGCCACTTACGCCGCCGAGCCTTGCTGAAGAACCACCCCGCGGGCGGATCGTCGGAACGCCACGGCTGCGGCTCGGGAGACTCCGCCCGCCAGCGCGCCGCAAGCATCCGCGCCCGGGCCGACGGCTCGGCCGTCTCGGCGGAGCGTATGAAGTCGTCGTCCAGGACCAGCTTGTCCCAGCCGTCCCCCGACTCCGCCTGTCCGCCGCCGTACGTCGCCTCTCCGGCCATCCCCGTCCTCCTAGCCACGCGTCCCGTTTGCCCAGTGTGCCCGGACAGAGATGAAGCCCCCGTCAAGATCAGGACCTGTCATTCCTCGCCGGCGAGCTTCAGCGTGCGCAGCTTCTGCCCGGCGAACCAGGTCGCTCCGGCGGTGACCACGACGAGGAACACCGTGGCCGTGGTCAGGCCGACGTCCGAGGTGACCAGGTCGCCGCCGGCCACCTTCTGGGCGACGGCCAGAGCCCACTGCTGGACGCTGAGCGTGCGCGCACCGGCGACCAGGGAACCGAACAGGGCTTCCCAGACGAGGGCGTAGACGAGCCCGAAGACGACCGCGTGCCGGGAGACCGTGCCGAGCAGCAGGAAGAGTGCCGCGTAGGCGATGGAGGCGACCAGCGCGGCCACCGTGTAGGCGACGGCGATCTGCTGGCCGTTGCCGTTGAGGACGAGCCCGGCGATCAGCATGGGGACCGCGGAGAACACCATGGTGACGGCGATGGCCACGATCAGCTTGGTGAAGATGATCGTGGGCCGCTTCAGCGGCTTGGACAGCAGGTACACCACCGAGCCGTCGTCGATCTCCGGGCCGATCGCGCCCGTGCCCGCGATGACGCCGATGATCGGCACCATCGTGGCGAGCCCGAGACCACCCAGGACGTCGACCGCGGTCTGGTCGTCGGCGCCTGCGAGGCCCCGCACCACCACGGAGATCATGATCAGCAGGAAGGGCAGGGCGCCCAGGATGAGGGCCCGGCGCTTGCCGAGCAGGGCCCGGTAGGTGAGTCGGGCGACTGTGGGGTCGTACATCTTGGCCTCCTACGCCGCGACGAGATACGAGAAGACGGACTCGAGGGACTCGTCGGACGGCGAGACCGTGAGCAGCCGGATGCCGTGGTCCTTGGCCACCCGGGGCAGCAGGACCGTGAACCGGGCGAAGTCGACGGCCTCGACGCGCAGCGCGCCCTCGGCCAGGTCGACCTCGATGCCGGACGTCGACGGGTCGGCGATCAGCGCGGCCGCGAGGGCGCGGTCGTCGCTGGAGCGGACCAGGTAGCGGTGCGGGCGGTCGGTCATCAGGCGGCGGATCTTGCGGAAGTCACCGCTGGCCGCGTGCCGCCCGGCGACCACCACCTCGATGTGCCAGGCGAGTTGCTCGACCTCTTCGAGGATGTGGGACGAGAACAGCACCGTGCGGCCCTCGTCGCCCATGCGCCGCAGCAGGTCCATGAGCTGCATGCGCTGGCGCGGGTCCATGCCGTTGAAGGGCTCGTCGAGCAGGAGCAGCGACGGGTCGTGCACCAGGGCGCTGGCCATCTTCACGCGCTGCCGCATGCCCTTGGAGTACGTCGAGATCTTGCGGTCCTGCGCGTACTCCATCTCGACCGTGGCCAGCGCCTTCTGGGCCGCCTTGGCGCCGAGGCCGTGCAACTCGGCGTTGGCCACGACGAATTCGCGTCCCGTGAGGAAGTCGTACATCGCCTCACGCTCGGGGACGATGCCGATGTGCTTGTAGATCTGTTCGTTGCGCCAGACCTGCTCGCCGTCGAGGGTGACGGTGCCGGTGGAGGGGGCGAGGAAGCCGCCCATCATGTTGATGAGGGTGGACTTCCCGGCGCCGTTGGGACCGAGCAGTCCGGTGACTCCGGGGCCGACGGTCATGGTGATGTCGTTGACGGCGACCACGTTGCCGAACCAGCGGGAGACGTGGTCGATGGAGAGCGTGGTCACAGGCCCACCTTCCGGTAGCGGCGGATCAGGAGGCCGTAGGTCGCGGCGATGAGGCCCAGGACGGCGAGGACGTAGACCACGCCTTCGGCGTGGGTGGGGCCGACGCCTCCGGGGAACGCCGATGTCGCGCCCAGGAACGCCGACTGCAGGCCGTCGATGAGCGTGACGGGCGAGAAGAGGCCGATCCACGGGATGGCGCTCGTGGCGTCCTGCGCGTCCGCGATCGCCTGGAGGGTGGAGACCGCGCCGTAGGAGATGGTCAGTACGGCGATGACGGCGGCGATGCCGAAGCCGCGGCGCGGGGTGACCGCGGCGATGACCAGGCCGATGCCGGCGAAGAGCAGCGAGAGGAGGGTCACGGAGACGAGTCCTTGGGCGAAGCCCTTGGTCTGGTCGGCGAAGTCCAGCTTGGCGAGGAGCGCTCCTACGTAGAGCACGATCAGCGGCGCGGCGGTCAGGATGAACATCGCCGAGGCCAGGGCCGCGAACTTGGCCCGCACGTAGTCGGAGCTCTCGATCGGCCGCGAGAAGTACAGCGGCACGGTCTTGAAGCGCAGGTCGCGCGAGACCGACTGGGGTGCCTGCGAGGCGACGTACAGGCTGATGACGGCCTGCATGATGATCGCGTAGCGGGTGTAGGTCACCGGCAGGTCGTGCGCCTTCGTGGCGACCGCGACGGCGACCATGATGGCCGCGGGCACGCACATGACGACGAACAGCAGCATCGGCAGGACCTTGGACTTCACCGAGCGGCCGAGGCCGTAGGCGCCGCGCAGGGACTGCGAGTAGAGCGAGCGGCGGGCATAGGCGCGGCCCAGGCGGGGGCCGTCGTAGTTGCGGTAGCCGATGTTGTGGATGCGGGTCTGGTCGCCCGGCTGGGGGACCAGGGGCTGGTCAATTGCCATGGCCTACGGCCTCCTTCCGCTCTGCGTCGTGGTCGGTGCCCGTGTCGGCGTCGGTGAAGACCTCGGCGATGTGGTGCCTGCGCTGCTCCATGCGCACCAGTCCGAGACCCAGGTCGGCGATCGTGTCGCGGACCACGTCGTACGTCTCCTCGCCGGTGGCCGTCAGGAGGAGGACGTGGCCCGCGCCCGGGAGGCCGCTGCCGTCGTGGGTGTCCACCCCGCGCGCGTGGAGCGCGTCGCGCACCGCGCGGGTGCCGTCCGGGTGTTCGTCGGTGTCGGTGACCTCGATCGCCAGGGTGGTCGTGGTCTGGGTGAAGTCCGTGGTGGAGCTGGAGCGCAGGAGCTTGCCGCCGTCGACCACGATCACGTGGTCGCAGGTGCGCTCCAGCTCGCCCAGCAGGTGCGAGGTCACCAGGACCGAGATGCCGAAGTCCGTGTGGATGCGGCGGATGAGGCCGAGCATCTCGTCGCGGCCGACCGGGTCGAGGCCGTTGGTCGGCTCGTCCAGGAAGACCAGCTGCGGGTCGTGGACGAGGGCCTGCGCGAGCTTGACGCGCTGCTTCATGCCCGTCGAGTAGCCGCCGATGGGGCGGTAGCGCTCCTCGTACAGGCCGACATGGCGCAGGGTGTCCGCGGTGCGCTCGCGGGCCGCGGTGGGCGGAAGTCCGGACATGCGCGCCATGTGGACGACGAACTCGGTGGCCGAGACGTCGGGCGGCAGACAGTCGTGCTCCGGCATGTACCCCACGCGCTCGCGGATGTCGGCACCCTTGGTGGCGACATCCAGACCGAGCACTTCGGCTCGGCCCTCGGAGGCGGGGGACAGACCCAGCAGGATCTTGATCAAGGTGGACTTGCCGGCTCCATTGGCACCGACGAGCCCCGTCACACCGGGTCCGACGTCCACGGAGAGCCGGTCAAGCGCGGTCACCCGGGGAACCGCTTGCTCAGGCTTTCGGTCGCGATCACAGTCACGTCTACGAAGGTAGTGACGCGGGCCACCCCGGTCGTCACCCCGCAGAGCTGTCCTCACGTCAGACTCCAGGCGTACGGGTCCTTAGGGGATGCCCTGCTTGAGGGCTACGTGGAGTCACCTTCGCACTTGTCCACAGGTAGAGATCACACCTATTGACGGAGCCTCTAACAACTGTCACATTCACGAGTGTCAAGTTACGAGCACGTACCGCAGTCGGTGTGGACAGGTGGGGCGGTGGCATGACTACGGCGGTGACACGCGAACTCTCCGGGGAACTGCGGGGGTTCAGAGAGGTCCAGCGGCTGGCGTACGAGTGCGCCGAGGCCGTCTCGGCCCGGCTGGAGCCCGGGATGACCGAGCGCGACGCGGCGCGGCTCCAGCGGTCCTGGCTGCGCGCGCGGGGTGTGAGCGACTGGTTCCATCTGCCCTTCGCCTGGTTCGGCGACCGCACGGCGTTCACGAACTTCCGGGTGCCGCTGCAGTTCTTCCCCACGGGCCGCCGGCTCGAGCCCGGGATGCCGTTCATCCTGGACATGGCCCCCGTGCACAAGGGCTTCACGGCCGACATCGGCTACTCGGGCTCCCTGGGCGGCAATCCGGTGCAGGCCCGGCTGATGGCCGACCTGGAGGCGCACCGCGAGCTGCTCCTCCGGGAGGTGCGCGAGCGGCGCCCGCTGCGCGAGATCTACGAGGACGTGGACCGCCTCATGGTCCGCCAGGGCTATGCCAACCGGCACCGCGCGTACCCCTTCGGGGTGATCGCGCACAAGGTCGACCGGGTCGCCGAACGCCCTTGGTCCCCAAGGCTGTTCGGGTTCGGCACGCAGTCGCTGAAGGGCCTCGCGAGCGACGCGCTGCACGGCCACCGCGACGGCTGGTCCCCGCTGTGGTCGCCGTACCGCTTCTCGGACCATCCCCGCACCCGGGCCTGTGGGCGGTCGAACCGCATCTCGGATTCCGGGGCACCGGCGCCAAGTTCGAGGAGATCCTGGTCGTCACCGACTCCAAGGACCCCGAACAGAGCGCCTTCTGGCTGGACGACGATCTGCCGCACGTGCGGCGCTGGGCGGAGGACAAGTGACGCTTGAGGGTGCGCGGGAGCGCCGGGTGCGGACCGGCGGGGTCGAGCTGTGCGTGGCCGAGCTGGGGACGCCTCGAACCCCACGGTCGTCCTGGTGCACGGCTATCCCGACAGCAAGGAGGTGTGGTCCGAGGTCGCCTCCCGGCTGACGGACCGCTTCCACGTCGTGCTCTACGACGTCCGGGGCCACGGCAGGTCGACTGCCCCGCAGCCACTGCGGGGCGGGTTCACCCTGGAGAAGCTCACGGACGACTTCCTGGCGGTCGCGGACGCGGTCAGCCCGGACCGGCCCGTGCACCTCGTGGGCCACGACTGGGGCTCGGTGCAGTCCTGGGAGTTCGTCACCGTCGAGCGCACCCGGGGCCGCATCGCCTCCTTCACCTCGATGTCCGGGCCGTCCCTCGACCACTTCGGGCACTGGATCAACAAGCGCCTGACCCGGCCCACCCCGCGCCGCGTCGGCCAGCTCCTGAGCCAGGGCGCCAAGTCCTGGTACGTGTACCTGCTGCACACGCCCGTGCTGCCCGAACTCGCCTGGCGCGGCCCCCTGGGCACCCGCTGGCCGAAGATCCTGGAGCGCGTCGAGAAGGTCCCGCGCGGCGACTACCCGACCTCCTCGCTCCGCACGGACGCGGCCCACGGCGCCTGGCTGTACCGCGACAACGTCCGCCCGCGGCTCCGCAGGCCCCGCCCGGACGCGTACGCGCACGCGCCCGTGCAGCTCGTCACGCCCCTGGGGACGCGTTCATGTCGGAGCGGCTCTACGACGAACTGGAGCTGTGGGCCCCGGGGTGGTGCGCCACACCCTGCCGGCCAAGCACTGGGTCCCCGGACGCGTCCCGACCAACTGGCGTCCTGGATCACGGAGTTCGTGACCACGCACGAGAGCGGGCAACCCAGGGCGACGCCCGCGACCGGCACGTACGCGGAGCGGTTCGGCGGGCAGCTCGTCCTGGTCACCGGTGCGGGCAGCGGGATCGGGCGGGCCACGGCGTTCGCGTTCGCGGAGTCCGGCGCGCGCGTGGTGGCCGTCGACCGGGACGCGGAGAGCGCGGCCCGCACCGCCGAACTGGCCCGGCTGATCGGCGCCCCCGAGGCCTGGGCGGAGACGGTCGACGTCTCCGACGAGCAGGCCATGGAGAAGCTCGCCGAGAAGGTCGCCGCCGAGTACGGCGTGGTGGACGTGCTGGTCAACAACGCTGGAATCGGACTCTCCGGTTCCTTCTTCGACACCACCCCGGAGGACTGGAAGAAGGTCCTCGACGTCAACCTGTGGGGCGTGATCCACGGCTGCCGCCTCTTCGGCAAGCAGATGGCCGAGCGCGGCCAGGGCGGCCACATCGTCAACACCGCGTCGGCGGCGGCCTTCCAGCCCTCCAAGGCGCTCCCCGCGTACAGCACCTCCAAGGCCGCCGTCCTGATGCTCAGCGAGTGCCTGCGCGCGGAGCTGTCCGGGCAGGGGATCGGCGTCTCGGCGATATGCCCCGGCCTCGTCAACACCAACATCACCTCCACCGCGCACTTCGCGGGGGTCGACGCCGACGAGGAGAAACGCCGCCAGAAGAAGTCGGCGCGGCTCTACGGGATGCGCAACTACCCGCCGGAGAAGGTCGCCGACGCGATCGTGCGGGCCGTCGTGCGCAATGAGGCGGTCGTGCCGGTCACCCCGGAGGCGCGCGGCGCCCATCTCATGTCCCGGTTCGCCCCGCGCGCGCTGCGGGCGATGGCCCGCCTGGAGCCGCCGCTGTGACCTCCCGGACGAACACCACGCGATCGCCCCGCGCCGGGTCGCCTTCGACTGGACGCGCACACCCCTGCACTGGATACCGGACGAGCCGACCGCGCCACCCACGTCATCAACGTGCTGCACCTGCTGCTGCCGGCGGGGAGCGGTGGTTCGTGAAGGTCTTCAAGGAGGGACTTCCGCTGGTCAGGGACCCCGAACTCCTCGCGGACGTCAAGGGGTTCATGGGCCAGGAGGCCACCCACAGCGTCCAGCACGCGCACGTGCTGGACCATCTCGCGGCCCAGCGGCTCGAGTCGGCGGACTTCACCCGGTACGTCGACTTCCTCTTCGAACGGCTCCTCGGCGAACGCCCGCCGCTCGGCGCGCCGTTGCCCGAGCGGGAGTGGCTGCGCTTCCGGCTGGCGGTCGTCGCGGCGATCGAGCAGTTCACGGCGGTGCTCGGCGACTGGATCCTGGCCGCCGAGGCCCTCGACCGGGCGGGCGCCGACGAGACGATGCTCGACCTGCTGCGCTGGCACGGCGCGGAGGAGGTCGAACACCGCGCGGTGGCCTACGACATGTTCCAGCACTGCGGCGGCCACGGCCTCCCCCGCTACGCCCGCCGCGTCGCCGGCATGGCCGTGACGGCGCCCGTGATGCTCTACCTGTGGGCCTGGGGCACGGCCTACCTGATCCGCCACGACCCCCAGCTCGCGGGCCGCGTCCGCTACTCGCTCACCGAGCACAACAGGGCCGTGCGCAGAGGCCTGTTGCCCACCTGGCGCTCGCTCGGCGCGGCCGTCCCCGCTATCTGCGGCGCTCCTACCATCCCTCGCGGGAGGGCTCGCTGAGCCGTGCGGTGGAGTACCTGAAGCGGTCACCGGCGGCCCGGGCGGGGGCCGCGTGAGCTCCGGCTCGGGCGTCAACTCCGGCCCGCACGAGGTGTCTTACCGCATAGAGGACCTCGCGCATCTCAGCGGCGCCACCGTGCGGACCATCCGCGCCTACCAGGACCGCGGCCTGCTCCCCGCCCCGAGCGGCGGGGCCGGGCCAACGTGTACGCCGACGTCCATCTCGCCCGGCTCCGGCAGATCGCGGACCTGCTCGACCGGGGCTACGGCCTGGCCTCCATCAAGGAGTTGCTGGACGCCTGGGACGCGGGCCGGGGGCTCGGCGGGGTCCTCGGGCTGGTCGCCGAGGTCGACGGGCCGTGGACGGACGAGCAGGCGGCGCGGATCTCGCGCGCCGAACTGGAACAGCGCTTCGGCGGCAGCCCGGACGACGCGGCCGTCGCCGAGGCCGTCGAACTCGGCGTCCTGGAGGCGGTCCCCGGCGACCCCGACTCCTTCCTCGTGCCGAGCCCCCAAGAGCTGGCGGTGGCAGTCGAGTTGTACGCCTCCGGGGTCCCGCTGTCCGCGATCTCCTCCCACCTGCGGGAGTTGAGGGTCCAGGTCGAGCACATCGCCTCCCGTTTCCTGGAGTTCACCACCGAGCACGTCTTCGCCCGCTACCTCGACGGCCCCCACCGCCCGACCGACGCGGACGCCGCCGAAGCCGCCTCGCTCGTACGACGGCTGCGGCCCCTCGCGCAGCAGACCGTGGACGCCGAACTCGCCCGTGCCATGCGGCTGTTCGCCAACCGTTCGCTGCGGCAGCACCTCGGGGCGGCGGAGTCGTCGCGGACCGCGTCCTCGTCACGTTCCGTGGCCGTGCCCGAGTCGACAATGCGGGCCGTGGAAGGCCTGGTTGGGGCGGAGAGGGCGGGCGAGTTCGTCGCGCTGGCGGCTGAACGGGAGGTGCGGGCACGGGCGTTGGATGCGCTCATGCCAAGGGGTGGGCCCCAGCTGATGTTGACGAAGAGGACTGACATGAAAGGGAGTTGTCCACAGAAACGCCAATTCCCCTGTGGATAACTACAGTTGGTTGTGGATCAAACATCGGGCACAAAATAAAATGCGTGATCCACGTCTCTCGCGTCATCCTGACCGGATGGATGAAAGACGCACCGTGAAGGTGTCGAAGTACCTCTCCAAGCATCTGCGCCACCAGCCCGAGCGGATCGGACTCACCCTCGACGAGGCCGGCTGGGTCGAGATCGACACGCTGATCGCCGCCTGCGCGGCGAACGGGTTCCGGTTCAGCCGCGAGGAACTCGACCATGTGGTGGCCACGAACGACAAGCGCCGCTTCGCGATCGAGGGCACCCGGATCCGCGCCAGCCAGGGCCACAGCGTCGAGGTCGACCTCGGACTGCCCCCGGCCACCCCGCCGCCGTACCTCTACCACGGCACGGTCGCCCGCAGCCTCGACGCGATCCGGGCCGAAGGGCTCCGGCCCATGAACCGCCATGCCGTGCACCTCTCCGCCGACCGGGAGACGGCCACCCGCGTCGGCGCCCGCCGCGGCCGGCCCGTCGTGCTCTCCGTGGACGCGGGGGCCATGCACAAGGACGGCCATGTCTTCCGGGTCAGCGAGAACGGGGTGTGGCTCACGGAGGCGGTGCCCGTGCGATACCTGCGGTTTCCCGCCTCCCACTGACCCCGCACGGGCCGCGGAGCACTGCCCCCGCCCGGCCGAGAAGTGCCGCCCCTGCCTGGTCCCGGCCGCATCGCCCCCGGCATGATCAGTGGTATGGACCACTTCCACAGCACCGAGGCCGCCGTCACCGCCCTCCGCGACATCGCGTCCGAGTACGCGCGGGAGATCGAGGTCACCCATGACATCGGCGCCGACCAGACCTCGCGCCGCACCTCCGCGGGCTTCGGCGTCACCACCGACCCGGACGGCTCGCTCCCGCACGAGGCGTTCATCGAGTTCGGCGGACTGCCGCGAGTGACGGTGCGGCTCTACCCCGAGGACGACGCGCTGATCACCGTCGAGGGCATCGACTGCCCCGACATCGCCCGCGACGACGTCCCCGCCTTCCTCCGCTCCGTCTTCGACGGCCGTGCCTACGTCAAGTCCCGTCGCTTCCCGCCCAGTTGCAGCTTGATCGTCCCGCTGCCCGGCGACCGGACGCACAGGAGTGGATCTCGATGATCACCCTCACGCCGTGGCTGAACAGCCGCATACGGTGACGGTTTCACGTGAAACAGGGACAGCTGCATAACCTGTGACCCATGAGCCTGCGCCTGAGCACCGTGATCCTCCCGTACCGCCGCTGGAACGAGGGGAGCCGCGAGGCCTGGCAGCGCGCTGAGCAACTCGGCTTCCACACCGGCTTCACCTACGACCACCTGTCCTGGCGCACGTTCCGGGACGGCCCGTGGTTCGGTGCCGTACCCACGCTGACCGCCGCCGCGGCCGTCACCGAGCGGATGCGGCTGGGCACCCTCGTCACCTCGCCGAACTTCCGGCACCCGGTGACCCTCGCCAAGGACCTCATCTCCCTCGACGACGTCTCCGACGGGCGGGTCACCCTCGGCATCGGCGCGGGCGGCACCGGCTTCGACGCCACCGCGCTCGGCCAGGAGCCATGGACCCCGCGAGAGCGTGCCGACCGGTTCGGGGAGTTCGTGCCGCTGCTGGACCGGCTGCTCACCGAGGACTCGGTGTCGTACGAGGGCAACTTCTACTCGGCGCACGAGGCGCGGAACATCCCGGGCTGCGTCCAGCGGCCCCGGCTGCCCTTCGCGGTGGCCGCCACCGGTCCGCGCGGGCTGAGGCTCGCCGCCCGGTACGGGCAGGCCTGGGTGACCACCGGCGACCCGAAGCTGTTCGAGAACGGCACGCCCGACCAGTCGGTTCACGCCATTCGCGGACAGGTCGAGAAGCTGGCGGACGCCTGCGCGGAGATCGGCCGGGACGTGGCAAAGATCGACAAGATCCTGCTCACCGGTTTCACCCCGGACCGCGGCGGCCCGCTGGAGTCCGTCGGAGCGTTCGTCGACTTCGCGGGGCGGCACCAGGAACTGGGCTTCACCGACATCGTGATCCACTGGCCCATCCCGGACTCCGACTTCGCCGCCGACGAGAAGACCTTCGAGCAGATCGCCATGGAGGCTCCGACCCAGCTCCGCTGAGCCCACAGCGCACGCCGTGGCACACAACAGCCCTGGTAGGGGCGGTATCCACTCACATGTGCGCACTCCCGCACGACCGTGCGGGCATATGCGGGAGAATGGCCCGGTGACCTCAGCGACTCGACAGCCCGAGACCAAGGCCTCCGCCGTACCGCCACGGCTGATCGCCACCGACCTCGACGGCACCCTGCTGCGCGACGACAAGTCGGTGTCCCCGCGCACGGTGGCCGCCCTCGCCGCGGCCGAGGAGGCGGGCATCGAGGTCTTCTTCGTCACCGGCCGCCCGGCCCGCTGGATGGACGTCGTCAGCGACCACGTGCACGGCCACGGTCTGGCGATCTGCGGCAACGGCGCCGCCGTGGTCGACCTGCACGGCGGCCCCGGCAGCCACCGCTTCGTGAAGGTCCGCGAGCTGGCCCGGGAGAACGCCCTCGACGCCGTACGCCTGGTCCGCGAGGCCGCGCCCGGCACGGTGTACGCGATCGAGCTGACGTACGGCTTCTACCAGGAGCAGGCGTATCCGAAGCTGCACATGGAGATACCGGACAGCCTCGCCACCGCCGAGAAACTCCTCGCGCCGGACGCCCCGGGGCCGACGAGCCGGTGCTGAAGATCCTCGCGTTCCACCCCGAGCTGGACCCGGACGTGTTCCTGAACGTCGCCCGTCTCGCCCTCGGCGACCGCGCCAACGTCACCCGCTCCAGCCCCAGCGCCCTGCTGGAGATCAGCGGGCCCGGCGTCTCCAAGGCCAGCACGCTCGCCCTGTGCTGCGCGGAGCGCGGTATCGCGCCCGAGGAGGTCGTCGCCTTCGGGGACATGCCGAACGACGTCGAGATGCTCACCTGGGCCGGACAGTCGTACGCGATGGGCAACGCGCACCCCGCCGTGCTCGCCGCCGCCTCCGGACGGACCGTCGACAACAACGAGGACGGCGTGGCGGTCGTGATCGAGCGGATGCTGGCGGAACGGCGATAAGGGCCGCAGTCCTGGCGCGATTCCTACTCTGAGGCTCAGCCGATCGGCACGCCCCGCTGGGCCAGCCAGGGCAGGGGTCGACCGCCGATCCCCTGTCCGGGGTGACCCGTACCTCGAAGTGCAGATGCGGGCCGGTGGAGTTGCCGGTCGTGCCGGACTGGCCGATCCACTGGCCGGTGGCGACCCGGTCCCCCTGGTCGACGGCGACGGCGGCGAGATGGGCGTACTGCGTGCAGTAGCCGCCCGGGTGCCCGACGACGATCGCGATGCCGAAGGCGCCCCCGCAGGACACCCGTACCACCCGGCCCGCGCCGGCCGCCCTGACCGGTGTGCCGACGGGCACCGCGAAGTCCTGGCCGGTGTGCCGGTTCGCCCAGCGGGAGCCGCCGCTGCCGAAGCCCGCGGACAGGTCGATCGTCTCCACCGGCGCGACCCACGGGGCGGTGACACGGGTCGGCGGCTGGTCGAGACGGACGGCGCCCCGGCAGCTGCCCGCCGCGACCGAGGCGTCCGCCTGCCCCTGCAACTGGCCTCGCGCCTCCTCCAGCCGCCGCTGGATGCCCTGCTTCAGCTCGGCGAGTTCGGCGTTCCGCTTCTCCAGCGTCCGCCACGCCGACGCGGCCTTCGCCTCGTCCGACGCGAGCCGCACCTCCGCCCTGTGGCTCCGGCCGATCGCGTTGCCGACGGCCAGGTCCGCCTGGGAGAAGACATGCTGATCGCGCATCAGGTCCTCGGGGCTGTCCGCGAGGAGGATTCGGGCCGCCATCGGGACACCGCCGCCACTGCGGTACTGGGCGCGGGCGATCCGGCCCAGGTCCTCGTGCAGCCGCGCGATCTCCCGCCGCTCACGGTCCAGTCGACCCTCGACCCGCTGCGCGTGGGCCCGTTGCGCGTCGGCCTCCTGCCGGCCCGTCTCGTACTGCCGGGCCGCGACGGCCGCGTCCTGGTACAGCCGCGCCACCCGCGCGCTGGCATCGGCCGGAGTGTCCCGGTCGCCGTCGCCCGGTCTGGCCGCCAGCACGGCGAGCGCGCACAGCAGCACCGGAACGAGCAGCGGATGACGGCGAGATGAGCGCATGTCAGCGATCGTGACCCGCGCGCGGGTCAAGGGCCCTGTTCAAGTCGTACGCATGGGGGACGTGTTGCGGCGAACGGCTGAGCGGGAGCCGTGAGGGGGCTCGGCCGAAGCCGCGTCGGACAGGTCCCGCCGGGTTCAGTGCGGGGCCTGCCACACCACCGTCGTACCGCCGCCGTCCGGGCCGATGCCCGGCCCGTACCAGCTGTCGCCGCCCAGGGACTCGGCCCGGCGCTTGAGGTTCTTCAGGCCGCTGCGGCGGCCGCCCGTCGGGATGCCGACGCCGTCGTCCGCGACGGTGAGCCGTACGCCGGGCCGGCCGTCCGGGAGGGTCGCGGTCGCGTCGACGACGACCTCGATACGGGCCGCCGCCGCGTGCCGGAA
This sequence comes from Streptomyces sp. P3, assembly GCA_016893485.2. Classification (GTDB taxonomy): domain Bacteria; phylum Actinomycetota; class Actinomycetes; order Streptomycetales; family Streptomycetaceae; genus Streptomyces. The sequence goes on along the minus strand of JAFEKX020000001.1, from coordinate 5,012,840 downwards.
CGCGTTGGAGAGAGCCTCGCGCAGGGCCGCGATGAGGTTCTTGCCGGTGAGGTCGCCGACCGTGGTGTCGACCGCGCCGACGAAACGGTGCCCGGGCTTGAACCCGAGCGGCACGGCCGCCATGTTGATCTCCCGCAGCACCCGCGTGCGCAGCCCCGAGGGCGCCTCGGCGGGGCCCTGCTGGAGCGCGAAGATCGCGGTGCGGATCTCCTGAATGGTGACGTCGAGTTCGCCGACGGCGTTGCCCACGCCCTGGCGCACCTCGGGAACGAGCGACCCGCGCTGGGCGCTCTCCAGCATCAGCCCAGTGGCGAACAGCCGCTGGATCACCAGGTCGTGCAGGTCACGGGCGATGCGGTCGCGGTCCTCGTACACCGCGAGCCGCTCCCGGTCACGCTGCGCCTCGGCCATCATCAGCGCGAGCGCGGCCTGCGAGGCGAACTGGACCGCGAGGGTGCGCTCGGCCTCCGTGAACGGCCGCTCGCCGCGCGCACGAGGCGTGACCAGCGCTCCCAGGACCCGTCCGCCGCTCTGCAGGGGCAGCACCATGATCGGCCCGTAGGAGCGCGCGAGGGCGCTGAGCATACGGGGTCGGTGGCCGCGTCGGCCACGAACACCGGCTTCCCGGCGAGGAGTTGCGCGATGATCTCGCTGTCCGGCGGGACGACCCTGCCGAGCTGGTCGGACGGCTGTTCCGAGGCCACGGCGACGATCTCCATGCCGCCCTCGGCGGCGGGCAGCAGCACGATCCCGGCCGCCGAACCGGAGAGCCGGCGGGCCCGTTCCGCGACGACCTGGAGCGCCTCCTCGGCGTCCCCGCCGGACAGCAGGGCGGTCGTGACGGCCACCGACCCGTCGATCCACCGCTCGCGCTGCTTGGCGGCCTCGTACAACCGGGCGTTGCCGATGGCGATACCCGCCTCGGTCGCCAGCACCCGGACCATGCTGACGTCGTAGTCGTTGAAGGGTTTCCCGCCGCGCTTCTCGCCGAGATAGAGGTTCCCGAAGACGTCGCCCTGGACGCGGACGGGGACGCCGAGGAAGGCGCGCATCCGGGGATGGTGGTCGGGAAAGCCCCAGGACCGCGGGTCCTCGGTCACGTCCGTCAGCCGTACCGGACCGGGTTCCCGGATAAGGGCGCCGAGCAGTCCCGTGTGCCCGTCGGGCAACCGTCCGATGCGCCGCGCGGTCTCGGCGCCGACGCCATGGAAGACGAGGTCGGCGAGCGCGTCGCCGTCCTCGTCGATGACGCCGATCCCCGCGTACCGGGCGTCCGTCAGCGCGGCGGCGGCCTCGCAGATCCGCTCCAGCGTGGAGTGCAGTTCGAGCCCGCTGCCCACGGACCGCATGGCCTCCAGCAACTGCGGGACGCGGACGGCCAGTTCGGCCGAGAGTCCCGGGGCGGACGACGGGGACCGGGGCGCGCGGCGGCTGACATACCCCGAGCCTAATTAGTCCCCTTTGTCACGGAAAGTCGAGCGGTCCGGCGCCGGGCCCTCCTAGCCCGCCGCCACCAGCAGCTCCGACTCCGCCTCCCGCGCCGCCATCCCCCGCAACGGCCCCTCCACCGCCGCCAGTCCGGCGAACGGACCCGCTGCACCACCCGTCCCTCGTCCAGCACGATCACCTCGTCCACGTCCTCCAGACCCGCGAGCCGGTGCGTGATGAGGAGGGTCGTGCGGCCCTCCGTGGCGGCCAGCAGATCGGCGGTGAGCGCGTCGGCGGTCGCCAGGTCCAGGTGTTCGGCGGGCTCGTCGAGCACGAGCACCGGGAAGTCGGCGAGCAGCGCGCGGGCGAGCGCCAGCCGCTGCCGCTGCCCTCCCGACAGCCGCGCCCCGTGCTCACCGACCAGCGTGTCCAGGCCCTCGGGCAGCCCGTCGGCCCAGTCGAGCAGCCGGGCCCGCTCCAGCGCGGCCCGCAGGTCGTCCTCCGTCGCGTCCCTCTTCGCCAGCAGCAGGTTCTCCCGCACCGAGCTGTCGAAGAGGTGCGCGTCCTGCGCACACAGCCCGACGAGCCGTCGTACGTCGTCGCCGTCCAGGGCGTACGCGTCCACCCCGGCCAGCGTGTACGTGCCGGCGTCCGCGTCGAGGAACCGCAGCAGCACCTGGGCGAGCGTCGTCTTGCCGGACCCGGAGGACCCGACGACAGCGACCCTGCGGCCCTTCTCCAACGTCAGGTCGATCCCGGCGAGGGCGTCCCGGTCCTGCCCGGTGTGGCGGGCGGCCAGTCCCTGCACGACGAGCGGGAAGGGCGTCGCCGGTGCCTGCCGGGGCCGCTCCGGTTCGCGTACGGGCTCGGGGGCGTCCAGCACCTCGTACACGCGCTCGGCGCTCTTGCGGACCCGCTGCCGGTACTGCACGGCGAGGGGCAGTCCGAGGACCGCCTCGAAGGCGGCGAGCGGGGTGAGGACGACGACCGCCGTCAGGACACCGCTGAGCCGCCCCGCGGCGACGGCCTGGGCGGCGACGAGTGCGGTGGCGGCGACGGTCAGACCGGAGACCAGCGCGGTGAGGCCGTCGCCGAGGGCGGTGGCGGTGGCGGCGCGGGAGGCGATCCGGGTGAGGACACCGTCAGCCCGCCGGGCCTCGGCCGTACGGGCGGGCAGCGCGCCCGCGACCGTCAATTCGGCCGTCCCGGTGAGCAGTTCCGTCACGCGGGTCGCCAAGGCGCCACGGGCGGGAGCCAGCCGCCGTTCGGCACGGCGGGCCACAGCGCCGGTCACCAGCGGGACGCCTGCACCGGCAGCGAGGAGGCCGACCGCGAGGACGGCACCGGCCTCGGGCAGCAGCCAGGCCGTGAAGCCGACCGTCGTGGCGGACACGGCGATGGCGACCCCGGCGGGCAGCAGCCAACGCAGCCAGTAGTCCTGGAGCGCGTCCACGTCGGCGACAAGCCGGGACAGCAGATCGCCCCGGCGGGTGTCGCGCAGTCCGGCGGGCGCGAGCCGTTCGAGGCGCCGGTAGACGGCGACCCGGGTGTCGGCCAGCATCCGCAGCACCGCGTCGTGCGACACGAGCCGCTCCGCGTACCGGAACACGGCCCGCCCGATCCCGAAGGTCCGGGTCGCCGTGACGGCCACCATCAGGTAGAGCACGGGCGGCTGCTGCGAGGCCCGCGAGATCAGCCACCCCGAGGTGCCCATGAGCCCAACGGCACTGCCCAGCGCGAGACTTCCCAGCAGCAGCGCCAGGGCGAGGCGTCCACGCCGGGCACCGGACATGGCACGGACCCGGGCGAGGACACCGCCCTTGTGCGTCGCGAACCGCGTCTCGGATTCTTCGGCGACAGCGGAATCCACCGGCGCCTCCGCCGAGACCGGGGTCGTATCGGCGAGGGTCGGCACGGTCTCCGTGTGCATCGCGGCCGGGCCCTCCGTCACCCGCACCACCCGGTCGGCCACCGCCAGCAGGGCCGGCCGGTGCACCACCAGCAGGACGGTCCGTCCGACCGCCAACCGCCTTACCGCCTCGACCACTTCGGCCTCGGTCGCTCCGTCCAGCGCGGCGGTCGGTTCGTCGAGGAGCAGGACGGGCCGGTCCGCGAGGAAGGCCCGGGCGAGGGCGAGCCGCTGCCGTTGCCCTGCGGACAGCCCGGCCCCGTCCTCACCGAGCACACTCCCGATGCCCTCGGGCAGCGCGTCCACGAAGTCCAGGGCGCCCGCGTCGGCCAACGCCCGTCGTACGGCGGTGTCGTCGGCGTCGGGGCGGGCGAGGCGGACATTCTCGGCGATCGTCCCGGCGTACAGCTGCGGCCGTTGCGGCACCCAGGCGATTCGGGACCGCCAGCGTTCCAGGTCCACGTCGGCGAGATCGACTCCCCGACGCTCACCCGGCCCTCGGCGGGCCGGACGAACCCCAACAGGACGCTCAGCAACGTGGACTTGCCGGAGCCGCTCGGCCCGACGAGGGCGACCGTCTCCCGGGGTCCACGGTGAAGGACACCTCCGACACGGCGTCCGCGGAGCGTCCGGGATAGCGGACCGTCACGCCGTCGAAAGCGAGGGCGTCGGACGGTGCTTCGGCGGTGCCCTGGGCCGGGACCGGCGTCTCCAGTACGGCGAAGATCTCCTCCGCCGCCGCGAGACCTTCAGCCGCCGCGTGGTACTGCGCGCGCGCCGACCTGGCGCAGCGGCAGATACGCCTCGGGGGCCAGGACGAGGACGACGAGACCGATGTAGAGGTCCATGTCGCCGTGGACGAGACGCATGCCGATCGTCACGGCGACCAGGGCGACGGAGAGGGTGGCGAGGAGTTCCAGGGCGAAGGAGGAGACGAAGGCGATCCGCAGGGTCCGCATGGTCGCCTGGCGGTACTCACCGGTGATCCGGCGGATCGACTCGGCCTGCGCCTTGGCGCGCCCGAACACCTTCAGGGTGGGCAGTCCGGCGACCACGTCCAGGAAGTGCCCGGAGAGGCGGGACAGCAGCTGCCACTGACGGTCCATCCGGGACTGCGTGGCCCAGCCGATCATCACCATGAAGAGCGGGATGAGCGGAAGCGTGCCGACGATGATCGCCGCCGACACCCAGTCCTCGGTGACGATCCGGGCCAGCACCGCGACCGGGACGACGATCGCGAGGCCCAACTGCGGGAGGTAGCGCGAGAAGTAGTCGTCGAGGGCGTCGACACCCCGGGTGGCGAGGGCGACCAGCGAGCCGGTCCGCTGCCCGTTCAGCCAGCCAGGGCCCAGCTCGACGGAACGCTCCAGCAGCCGTCGCCGTAGCTCCGACTTCACGGCGGCGCTGGCGCGGTGGGCGGCGAGTTCGGTGAGCCAGGAGACCAGGGCGCGACCGATGGCGACGGCCGCCAACAGCAGCAGGGGAGTGCCGAGTTCACCGACGGGCATGTGGTGCTGGAAGGCACCGACCACGACCTCGGCGATGAGCATCGCCTGCGCGATGACCAGCGCCGCCCCTACGGCACCCAGGCCGACGACCGCCATCAGGAAGAGGCGGGTGGCACGGGCGTAGCGGAGCAGACGTGGGTTGATCGGTTTCACGTGAAACACACCCTCTTCTCAAGGGGCATGTTTCACGTGAAACATGCCCCAAGTCGGACTGTGACGCGTGGACTCAGTGCGCGGCTTCGGCGATGTGCTGTGTGCCGATCCGCTTGCGGAACACCCAGTAGGTCCAGCCCTGGTAGAGCAGGACGATCGGGGTGGCGATCCCCGCGCACCAGGTCATGATCTTCAGGGTGTACGGGCTCGACGAGGCGTTGGTGACCGTGAGGCTCCAGTCCGGGTTGAGCGAGGACGGCATGACGTTCGGGAAGAGCGACAGGAAGAGCATCGCGACGGCGGCCACGATGGTGACCCCGGAGAATGCGAACGACCAGCCCTCACGCCCCACTTGGATCGCCCCCAGCGCCGCGACGAGCGCGACGACGGCCACGATCAGCGCGACCAGACTCTTGCCGTCACCGCTGTCGACCTGGGTCCAGATCAGGAAGGCCAGCGCCAACAGGGCGGCGACGAGCCCGACTTGAAGCGCCAGCTTCCGCGCCCGGGCACGAATGTCCCCGACCGTCTTGAGGGCCGTGAACACCGCGCCGTGGAAGGTGAAGAGCGTCAGCGTGACCAGACCGCCGAGGATCGCGTACGGGTTGAGCAGGTCCCAGAAGGTGCCGACGTACTCGAAGTTCTTGTCGATCTTGACGCCGCGCACGATGTTGCCGAAGGCCACGCCCCACAGGAACGCGGGGAGCAGCGAGGTCCAGAAGATCGCCGTCTCCCAGTTGCGCTGCCACTTCTCCTCGGGCCGCTTCGCCCGGTACTCGAAGGCGACGCCCCGGACGATCAGACAGACCAGGATGATCAGCAGAGCGAGGTAGAAGCCGGAGAAGAGGGTGGCGTACCACTCGGGGAAGGCGGCGAAGGTCGCGCCGCCGGCCGTGAGCAGCCAGACCTCGTTGCCGTCCCAGACCGGGCCGATCGTGTTGATCAGGACCCGCTTCTCGGTGCGGTCGCGGGCGAGCAGTTTGGTGAGGATGCCGACCCCGAAGTCGAAGCCCTCCAGGAAGAAGTAGCCGGTCCACAGGACGGCGATGAGGACGAACCAGACATCGTGCAGTTCCATGACAGTTGCAGCTCCCTCGGCCTAGTACGAGAAGGCCATCGGCTTGTCGGCGTCCTGGGAGTCGCCGCCGATCTTCGTGGGCGGGTTGAGGTCGGCCTCGGTGAGTTCGGGCGGGCCGGCCTTGACGTACTTCGCGAGCAGCTTGACCTCGATGACGGCGAGGATCGCGTAGAGCGAGGTGAAGACGATCATCGAGGTGAGGACCTCGCCCTGGGAGACGCTGGGGAGACGGCGTCACGGGTCTGGAAGAGGCCGTAGACGACCCAGGGCTGGCGGCCCATCTCCGTGAAGATCCAGCCCCAGGAGTTGGCGATCAGTGGGAAGCCGAGGGTCCAGATCGACACGAGCCAGTAGAGCTTGGTGAGTTTCGGGCCGACGGTCTTGTTCTTGAAGAGGACCACGTTCGGCACCTCGTCGTCGCCGACCCTCAGGTGCTGGGCGAGCATGAACTTCTTGCGGGTCAGCCAGAGTCCGGCGAGGCCGATGATGAAGGACGCCATGCCGAAGCCGATCATCCAGCGGAACGCCCAGAAGGTGACGGGGATGATGGGCCGGTAGTCGCCGGGACCGTACTTGGCCTGCTCAGCCTTGTTGGTGTCGTTGATGCCGGGGACGTACGAGTTGAAGTCGTCGTCGGCGAGGAAGGACAGTATCCCGGGGATCGACAGCTCGACGGAGTTGTGGCCCTTGCTGACGTCGCCGTAGGCGAAGATCGAGAACGGCGCGGAGTTCTGGCCGTCCCACAGCGCCTCCGCGGCGGCCATCTTCATGGGCTGCTGCTTGAACATGACCTTGCCGAGGGTGTCACCGCTGACGGCGGTGAGCAGACCGGCGATGGCGACGGTGACCAGGCCCAGCCGCAGCGAGCTCTTCATCACCGCGATGTGCTTCTTGCGGAACAGGTGGAAGGCCGCGATGCCGACCATGAACGCGCCTCCGGTCAGGAAGGACGCGGAGAGCGTGTGGAAGGCCTGGGCGAGGGCGGTGTTCTGGGTCAGCACGTGCCAGAAGTCGGTGAGTTCGGCCCGGCCCTTAGCCTTGTTGATCCTGTAGCCGACAGGGTGCTGCATCCACGAGTTGGCCGCGAGGATGAAGTACGCCGACAGGATCGTGCCGATCGACACCATCCAGATGCAGGCCAGGTGAATCCGCTTGGGCAGCTTGTCCCAGCCGAAGATCCACAGCCCGATGAAGGTGGACTCGAAGAAGAACGCGATCAGCGCCTCGAAGGCGAGCGGGGCACCGAAGATGTCACCCACGAACCGCGAGTAGGCGGACCAGTTCATGCCGAACTGAAACTCCTGGACGATGCCCGTGACGACGCCCATGGCGATGTTGATCAGGAAGAGCTTGCCCCAGAACTTGGTGGCCCTGAGGTACTTCTCCTTCTCTGTGCGCACCCACGCGGTCTGCAGCCCGGCCGTGAGGGCGGCGAGCGAGATCGTCAGGGGACGAACAGGAAGTGGTAGACGGTGGTGATGCCGAACTGCCATCGCGCCAGTGTCTCCGGCGCCAGAGCCAATTCCACGTCGTCAGTCTCCTTACGTCGCCGTGGTACAGCGGCAGTTTGCCCCTTTGACACATGCATCATGGACGAACCAGGACACGCTTGTGAACGCGTTCACATTCACAAGCTATTATGACGTACGGATTTTCGGCAGCCGACGGGGGTCCCGTTCCAGAACCCCATTACGAAGGGGGTCACCTGGTGGCAACCCCTGACGTCACTCGTTACGAACCCACACATCGGCGGGGTGTGACGAACCACTCGCCGGCACTCGTGACCGATCACTCGCGGGCGACGGCTGGAGCTCCTTCAGACGACGGCCGGAGCTCCTTCAGTCGATGGCTAGAAGTCCTTCAGGCGACGGCTAAAGGTCCTTGGGAACCCCTCCGCCACCTTCAGGAAGATGTCGTTGGCCTCGGTCTCCCCGATCGTGACCCGCACGCCCTCACCCGCGAACGGCCGCACCACCACGCCCGCCCGGTCGCAGGCCGCCGCGAAGTCCAGCGTGCGCTCCCCAGCCGCAGCCACACGAAGTTGGCCTGGGTCTCCGGGACCGTCCAGCCCTGGGCGCGCAGCGTGTCGGCCACGCGGGTGCGCTCGGACACCAACGAGCCGACGCGGCCGAGCAGTTCGTCCTCGGCGCGCAGCGAGGCGATCGCCGCCTCCTGCGCGAGCTGGCTCACCCCGAAGGGCACCGCCGTCTTGCGCAGCGCCGCCGCCACCGGCTCATGGGCGATCGCGAAGCCGACCCGCAGGCCGGCGAGGCCGTACGCCTTGGAGAAGGTGCGCAGGACGCAGACGTTCGGCCGGTCGCGGTAGAGCTGGACGCCGTCCGGCACCTCCCCCTTCGCCCTCGGCGGAGCGGATGAACTCGCGGTACGCCTCGTCCAGTACGACGAGCACATCGCCGGGCACCCGGTCCAGGAAGCGCTCCAACTCGGCCCGGCGGACGACCGTGCCCGTGGGGTTGTTGGGGTTGCAGACGAAGATCAGCCGAGTGCGGTCGGTGATCGCGTCGGCCATCGCGTCCAGGTCGTGCACATCGCCCGGGGTCAGCGGCACCTGCACGGCCGTGGCGCCGCTGATCCGCGTGATGATCGGGTACGCCTCGAAGGAACGCCACGCGTAGATGACCTCGTCGCCGGGGCCGCTGGTCGCCTGGATCAGCTGCTGCGCGACACCGACCGAGCCGGTGCCGGTGGCCAGGTGCGAGACCGGGACGCCGAACCGTTCCGCCAGCTCGTTCATCAGGCCGGTGCAGGCCATGTCGGGGTACCGGTTGAAGGACGCCGCCGCCGCGGTGACGCTCTCCATCACGCCCGGCAGCGGGGGGTACGGGTTCTCGTTGGAGGACAGCTTGTAGGCCACCGGACCGTCCGCCGAGGCAGCCTTGCCCGGCTTGTAGGTGGGGATACCCTCCAGCTCGGCGCGCAGCTTGGGGCTCGTCTCGCTCACCGCAGTCCTCCTTGTGACCACCACCGGCTTCGAATACTGCTCACCTTATGAGGATTCGGCGGCGGGGCGTAGGCGGGGCGTACAGGTCGGGTCCGGAGAAGCTCGTACTGCGGCCGTCGGCGACCATCTCGCGGGTCGGATCCCGGAGAGATGGGGACGGTGGTTGCCGGAGGGGTGGTCGGTGGTTGCCGGAGGGGTGGTCGGTGGTCGCCGGAGGGGTGGTCGGTGGTCGCCGGAGGAGTGGACGGCGGTTCCAGAGGGGTGGACGACGGTTTCCGGAGGGTCGGCAGTGGCTGCCGGTGTCGCCTCACGCGTCACATGCGCATCAGGGGCATCACCGTACGAAGGCGCACGAAGCGGGGGCGCGCCGTACATATATCTATGCGCCGGTAGCTCACGCCCTGGCGCGCATCCCTCGTGCAGGTGAGTTGAGACCTCTTCGAAACATGGGGGCTTGGCAGGCCCATGCGCGCCGACAAGTCACGTAATGCCATCACATCGTTTAACTGACTTTGTTTCTAAGGTAGTTGACCCTTTCTGACCTTGCAGAAACGTGCCTGTCAACGCGTGCATATGCGTCCGCACTACCCCACCGCATGAGCCCTACTATCGGCTCGCCATGACAGCAGCAGGGAAGCACCAGGTGAGCCGCGCGGAAACCTCTCGTCGAGGAAGCCGGCCGGGCCGGGCGGGAATCAGAGACGTGGCCGCCGCGGCCGGAGTCTCCATCACGACCGTCTCCGACGCCCTCAACGGCAAGGGCCGGCTCCCGGACGCCACCCGACGCCATGTCCGAGAAGTCGCCGACCGGCTGGGCTATCGCCCCTCCGCGGCGGCTCGCACACTCCGTACCGGCAAGTCGGGCCTCATCGGCCTGACCGTGACGACGTACGGGGATGAACCTTTCACCTTCACCGAGTTCGCGTACTTCGCCGAGATGGCCCGGGCCGCCACCTCGGCCGCGCTCGCCCGCGGCTACGCCCTCGTGATCCTCCCCGCGACCTCACGCCACGACGTGTGGTCGAACGTCGCCCTGGACGGCACGGTCGTCATCGACCCGTCCGACCAGGATCCGGTGGTCAGCGAGCTGGTCCGGCAGGGTTTACCGGTCGTCTCCGACGGCCGCCCGGCCGGTTCGCTCCCGGTCACCGCGTGGGTGGACAACGACCACGAGGCCGCGGTCCTGGGCATCCTGGACCACTTGGCCGACGCCGGCGCCCGTCGGATCGGCCTGCTCACGGGCACGAGCACGGACACGTACACGCACCTCTCGACCACGGCGTACCTCCGGTGGTGCGAGCGGGTGGGCCAGGATCCGGTGTACGAGTCGTATCCGGCGCACGATCCGTGCGCGGGGGCCGTCGCCGCGGACCGGCTGCTCGCCCGGCCCGACCGACCCGACGCGGTCTACGGCCTCTTCGATCCCAACGGCACGGATCTGCTGGCGGCGGCGGGCGGTACGGGATGCGGGTGCCGGAGGATCTGCTGCTCGTGTGCTGCAGCGAGTCCACGGTGTACGCCAACACCGAGCCGCCCGTCACGACGCTGTCGCTGAAGCCGCGGCGGATCGGTACGGCGGTGGTGCAGTTGCTCATCGATGCCATCGAGGGGGTCGAGTCGGATATGCCGATCGAGCAGGTGATACCGACGGAGCTGATCGTGCGGACGTCGTCCCAGCGGCGTCCACCGCGGACGACTGTTAGTCCGCCTCGGTCGCCTGAGGGGAAGTAGGGGCGGGGTTGAGGGTTCCGGGGGCTGAGGGTTCCGGGGGCTGAAGGTTTCAGGGGCTGAAGGTTCTGGGGGAGCCGGGGGCTGACGGGCCGGGCGCCTGCCTGGGTGGGGGTTGTGCCCGGGGCTTGGCCTCGGGGGTGTTAGTGCTGGCGGGTGTCTCCGCGGGTGCTGGTGCCAGGGTCCCGGGTGGGCGGGCGTTGGGGCTGGGGTGAGGCACCACGCGGTTGGCCGTGAGGGTGTGGGCAAGCGCCACACCGTTGACCGGGACGTCGTCGGCGGCTCCCGCTCGGTCGGCCGGGACCGTGCCGACCGCTGCCACGGGGTCGACCGGACCGATACCGACGGCTCCCACGCGGTTGACCAGGCCGATACCGACGGCTCCCACGCGGTTGACCAAGCCGATGTGGAGAGCTGCCAGGCGGTGTCTAGGACGCTGCGGCCACGCTTCCCGGCCTGCGCGGCGTACAGGGCCGCCTTCAAGCCGCCCGTAGCGGCCGAACGGCGCCGGGACTCCCACCCGGCGCCGTGGGCCGCGGAGCGGGGCGGCAGAGGCCGACACCGTGGCGGCCAGGGCAGGTTGAGGGGCCGTCACCGTCGCCATGCAGGGCGGGTTGAAGGACCGTCACCGTCGCCGTACAAGGCGGGTTGAGAGTCCGTCACCGTCGCCGTACAGGGCGGGTTGAGAGACCGTCACCGTCGCCGTACAGGGCGGGTTGAGAGACCGTCACCGTCGCCGTACAGGGCGGGTTGAGAGACCGTCACCGTCGCCGTACAGGGCGGGTTGAGAGACCGTCACCGTCGCCGTACAGGGCGGGTTGAGAGACCGTCACCGTCGCCGTACAGGGCGGGTTGAGAGACCGTCACCGTCGCCGTACAGGGCAAGCGACGGGAATCTGCGTCCGGGAGGGCGGTACGGGCGATAAACCCCACCGCAGAACAAGCACCCGGCACGCACTCCCGGCAGGCAGCCCACCCGCGCCGGACAACCAAGCAACACCCCTGCCGGCCAAACACCCTGCGCCCGGCCCCCACTTGGGCACCCGGTACCCACCCGACGGGCCAGACCCTCACCTGACGGCCAAGCCACACCCGCCCCGCACAGGCCCCGGCACCCGGCACCCACCCGGCGGCCCACACCCTCACCGGCCGACCAGGTAGCACCCGCCCCGCACAAGCACCCGGAACCCATCCCCGGCAAGCAGCCCAACCTCACCGCGCAACCAACCAGGACCCGCGTCCGCCAAACGCCCAGCACCCGCGCATCCACCCGGCACCCGGCACCACCCGGGCGAACCCGACCTTCACCTGACGACCGGGCAGTACCCACACCCGCCAAACGCCCCGCACCCACCGAGCACACGCACCCTCACCCGGCACCACCCCGGCGCACCCCGTCTCACCCCGTCTCACCGAACGATCCGGCAGCACCCGCATCCACCAAGCACCCCGCACCCCGCACCCACCACCCCGCACCCACCACAACCGCCCTCACCCGGCCCCGAGCACCACCCCGCCAAGAACCACCCCCCCGCACCCCACCCACCCCCACCGTCACCCCGCACCCCCACCGGCCATTTCCAGCCGCCCTCACGGCGAGATCCCACCCCGTCAAGCAGACGACGACCAGTCGAAGAGCGGGCCAATCGGGGCGAAAGCCGCGGTGGAGTGGAGTCCTGCTCTGATTCACCACCCCTGGGTCATCACATGGCGCGATCCGCATTCCTATGATGGGCCCACGACACCGCGGGCCGCTGCGACCAGGCAGTCCGACGCGGTGCAGCTGCGGCGCGATGGTGGAGGGGTCGATGACTCAGGGGCCGGTCAGGGACCCGAGGTGGAGCGGACGGCGACGCTGCGCGACTTCCGGGTACCCGCGTACGTCCACGAGACCGGTCCGTACGCCGACAGCGCGCAGCCGGGCGAGGTCGTACGACCCGACGAGGAGGCCTTCGAAGAGGCCTATCCGGACGGGTACACACCCACGGAGCGCGATCTGCCCGTCATCCGTCGGGGTGACACGGTTCAGGTCGCCGTGGACCCGGCGCCGGCGGCCGTCCCGCAGCAGACGGAGGGCGCCGGTCCCCTGTTCGTCGTAGGCGATGTGCACGGATATCTCGACGAACTGGTCGCCGCCCTGCGGGAGAAGGGCCTGATCGACGCGGCCGGAAGCTGGTGCGCGGGCACCGCGCGGCTCTGGTTCCTCGGCGACTTCACCGACCGCGGACCCGACGGCATCGGCGTGATCGACCTCGTGATGCGGCTGTCCGCCGAGGCCGCCGCGGCCGGCGGGTACTGCAAGGCGCTCATGGGCAACCACGAGCTGCTGCTGCTCGGCGCGAAGCGGTTCGGCGACACCCCCGTCAACTCCGGCGCGGGCACCGCCACCTTCCAGGCCGCCTGGCTCCTGAACGGCGGCCAGAAGACCGACATGGACCGCCTCCAGGACGTCCACCTGCAGTGGATGGCCCGGCTCGACGCCATGGAGGAGGTCGACGGCCACCTGCTCGTGCACTCCGACACCACCGCCTACCTCGACTACGGCGACTCGATCGAGGCGGTCAACGACAACGTCCGCGAGACCCTCACGCGCAACGACGCGGACGAGGTGTGGGACGTCTTCCGCAAGTTCACCAAGCGCTTCTCCTTCCGCGACGAGGGCGGCGCCGACCATGTCCGCTCCCTCCTCGATACGTACGGCGGGTCCCGGATCGTTCACGGGCACAGCCCGATTCCCTATCTCCTGGGCGACGTCGGTTCCGAGGACGGCGAGGACACCGCAGGTCCCGTGGTCGAGGGACCGCACGTCTACGCCGAGGGACTCGCCATCGCGATGGACGGCGGAGTGACCATGGCCGGAAAACTGCTGGTCCAGCAACTGCCCCTGGATATCTGAGCGTTTATCGGGCAGGCGTCCCCCTCGGAGGACCGGCGGACGACAGCGCTGGCCAGGGCCAATTTCTGGAAACCCCTGTCACCGTGTGCCGTCGCCGCTCTACCATCGGCTTATCCGTAGCAGGCTCCCCTCCGTTTCTGCCCGACGGCTCGTTGGCATGCGAGCCCCAAGCCCTACGGAGCATCGGGGATGCAGATGAACAGCGTTCCGCAGCACCTGCACAGCGAGGACCGCCAGGAGTACGAGCGGATCCTCGACGAGGCGCTGCGCTCCGCCCCTACCCGCCCGGAACTGGCCGCTGTCGGTAAGCGGCTCAACCCCGAACAGCTGCGCACCATGGCGCTGAACGCCACCGCGCTCATCACGGCGGCCGCGGCGACCGAGTACCAGCACTACGTGAAGGTCCGCGAGGAACTGCGCCAGCCGGCGTCGTCCACCCCCTCGACCGTCCACGAGTCCGGCTCAGCGGAGCCGGACGGCGTGGGCGCGATGGGGCTCGCCACCACCCTGGGGAAGCGGCCGAGGGTGCGGGCGCCGTCGCCGTCGCCGCCGTCCTCACCCCCGTCCTGGCCGGCACGGCCGCGGCGATATTCCTGCTCGTGGGGTACATCCTCAAGATGCTCACCCCGAGCCCGCCTTCGCCAAGACCATGCTCACCGCCGGCTGGGTGTTCGGCGCCATGACCGCCGCGGCGATCCTCGTCGCCGCCGTCGGCCTGCTGCTCACCGCCCTGCGCAACCGGCCCTCACTCGACACCGGCCCCTACGGCGAGTCGGGCGGCGAGGTCACCCGCGCCAGGGAGGCCTGGCGCGACGCCCTTCTGGAACGCGGCATCCTGCCGTTCCTCCAGGCGGCACTCGCGGCTCCGGGCACGGCGGCCCTGCGCCGTACGACCCCCTCGGGACCGAGTCGCATGCCGCACCTCGGCTACGACAGCCCCGGTTTCTCCAGCCCGGACGACGGCCCGGAGCCGGGTCACCGCCCGAGCTTCACCAGCCCGGACTTCAGCAGCCCGGACTTCGGGGGCCCGAACACCAGCCGGAGTAGCCCCTCGGCTTGCGCCCCCACCCAGGGGAGCGCAAGCCGAACGTCCGGCCGCAGGGACACCGGGCCGCGGAGTCACAGGGCCGCGGAGTCACTGAGTGAGGCGCGGAGTCACAGGCGCGCAGAATCACAGGGGCGGCACAGGGGCAGCCGAGTGGTGCGCTCGTCCACGCTCGTCCGACAGCAGGTCCCTTCAGGACGCCCTGCCATGACGCCCTGTCATGACGCCCTGTCATGACGCCCTGCCAGGAGGCCCCGTCAGGAGGCCTTGCCGGGAGGGGCGATGATCGCGATACTCTCCGGCTGGGCTACGGCCAGTCGTCTGCCGTCCGGGTGCAGGGCCGCAACCGGCGTCGGGACGACGTCGTAACTCCCTCCCCTGCTCGGCACCTCCACGTCCGGCCACTCCGCCGTCGTCGCCCCCGTCCTGACATCGATCAGCCGGGGATGCCCGTACAGCGAGACGATCGTGTCGCCCCGCGGGATCAGCGTGCCTATGTGGAAGTCGACCCTGTTGCGATGCACCCACCGCTCCTCGGAGAGCGACCACACGCCCAACTGCCGTTGCCCCAGGCTTTCGGTCTCGGCGCTCTCCTCCTGGTCGACGAACTCCTCCCCGGTCGCCACCGCGATCCGGTCACCGTCGATCCAGCAGGCCGAGATCACCTCGGAACTGGTGTCCGGGTAGAAGGACGGCACGCCACGGCCGTCGAGCAGAGCGGGGTCCCTCAACGCCCCTTCCAGGTCGAAGACTTCGACGATCCCGTACGGATGCCACAGCCAGCCCGCCGACAACAGATGGGTCCCGCCCGGAGACACCGCCAGCCGCGAGTGGAAGACGTCGTTCCGCGTACGGTCGCCAACGGTGAGCCGTTCTCCCGATTCCGCGTCCTCGATCTGGAGGAGGTCGTACCCGTCCGGGCAGTGCACCAGCACCTCACGGCCGTCCCGCAGCACCCCGAGGGCGACCGGATAGTCGAAGTCCGGGGCGTGGTCGTCATCGCGCTCCAGCTCACGGACCGGCCGATCGCCCTCCAGCAACAGTGCCTCGGTGCCCCGCTCGTCGTAGACCACGGTGAACCGGCCGGACGGAGAACTGACGCTCCGGTCGAAGGAGTACCCGTAGTCGTACGAGACCTGGCGCTCCACTCCGTCAGGTCCCCACCGCCGACCCCCTACGACGTCCACCAGCTCGTCGCCGTCCCACGCCAACGACCGTGCCTCGTCCGTCACCTGCACAAGAATTACGTTCTCCATCGCTCCCCTGGTCCCCTCGTCCCCCTGGTCCCCCGACCCGCACTGCTTCCCCAACCCGACACCACTGCCCCGACCCGACACCACTGCCCCGCAGGCACTCCGCCCCCTCCCCCGCCGCAACGCCGATCCACGGGCGCCCGTCCGCGATGTGGATTGCTTCGCGTGCCGCCCGCCTCGCGGTCGAAGGAGGGCTGCGGGGGTGAACCCGTGGTCCGTAGGGGGCTGGGCATACCCCTCATTCGGAGGGCAGTCCCATCCTCCCGTGCCGGGAGATCCGGTTGGCTGGTGATCGTCACCGACCGAGAACCAGAGCACCGGGGATCCGACCATGCAGATGCCGTCGTCGAAGAAGGCCGGCGCCGCCGCGCTGGCAGCAGCCCTGCTCTCACTGGGTACACCGCTGGCCGCGACCGCCGCCACCGCCGGACACCCGACACCGAGCCCCTCCTACAGCGCGAAGACACTCCAACAGGACCTCGCGGCCGTACGGAAAGCCGGTGGCGGCGATGTGAACGTGCTGGCCAGGGTCGACGGAACGGGCAGCGCGCCGGTCATGGCCCGCATCGGCACCCGCACCGCCGGCTCCACGGACCCGGTCCCCTGGAACGCGCACTTCCGCGTGGCCAGCACGACCAAGACCTTCGTCGCGACCGTCGTCCTCCAACTCGTCGCGGAGAAGCGGCTGTCGCTCGACGACACCGTCGAGCACTGGCTCCCTTCGGTCGTCTCGGGCAACGGCAACGACGGCAGCCGCATCACCGTCCGCGACCTCCTCCGCCAGACCAGCGGGCTGTACGACTACATCGACGACCCGGAGATCCAGGACCAGCTGATCAACCACTTCGACGAGAACCGCTACAACGACACCCCGGCCGACCTGGTCGCGGTGGCGATGAAGCACCGGCCGCTGTTCGTGCCGCAGCCGGGCGGAGCCACCCGGTGGGCGTACTCCAACACCAACTACCTGCTGGCCGGGATGATCGCCGAGAAGGCCGGCGGCGCGAGCTGGCAGGACCTCGTCGAGCACCGGATCATCGCGAAGCTCGGACTGCGGAACACCTCCGTTCCCGGGCTCAACCCGTTCCTTCCCGATCCGCATGTGAACGCGTATCTGACGACCGCCGACGGCAAGCGCCTCGACGTCACCGAGCAGAGCTACCAGCACACCGCCGACTCCGGTGTGGTGAGCACCACCGCCGACCTGAACACCTTCTTCCGCGCCCTGGCCGACGGTCGGCTGCTCCCCGCCGAGCAGTGGCGCGAGATGCGGCAGACCGTCGCGCGGAACGACGATCCGGAGGACGTGGCCGAACTGCCCGAGGGTACCTACGGCCTCGGCCTCCGCAAGATGCCGCTGTCCTGTGGCGGCTTCTACTACATGCACGAGGGCGACGGACCGGGCGTCAACACCCGCCCCGCGGTGAGCGCGGACGGCAGGCGCGCGGTGACGGTCTCCATCACGACCACCACCGCACCGCCGGACCTCGCCGCCCTCAACCGCGCGACGGGCACCCTCGTCGACCACGCCCTGTGCCTGAAGCCCGCCGCGAGTTCACCGAGGAACTAGCCCCGCCGTGAGTTCGCCGAGGAACTAGCCGGTCGTCGTCAGTCTGCGATCGGCAGGTACACCCGGTTGCCCGCCGCCGCGAACTCCTTCGACTTCTGCTCCATCCCGACCTCGATCTCCTCCCGGCTTCCGCCGTGTTCGCGGCGGATGTCATGGGAGATCTTCATCGAGGACTTGACCAGACCGGACAAATCAGCGTCGAGATCGTGGCTTGTGGGACGAGGAGTTCTCCATCTAGTCTCTGCCCCTCATTTCACGCCTCTGGGGGTACATGCCAACGGGGAAACGGCCGACAAGAACACCGAGCGTCATCATGTTCGGTGCACTGCTGGCAGGATCGCTATGTGTGAGCGCCTGCGGTACGGATCGGGAGTCGAGTGCCTCTGCCGGGACTCCGCGGGCAAAGGCCTCAGTCCCGAAGACCGGGCGTCCCCTGAGCGTGAGCGAACTCAAGACCCTCACCTTCCGGGAGGGAGAGGTGCCCCAGGCGTACGAGGGTGCGATCCCCGTCGTCGACCGTAAGTCAAAGACCAGCCGCTCGACATTCCCTCCGGTCTCAGACCCGGCATGCGAGCAGGTCTTGGACATCACCAACGCCGAGGACGCGTCCTCTGTCGTGGATCAGATCTTCAATTGGAAGGACAACGTCCTCCCCGGCGGATCGACCCTCGCCGCATACAAGGGAGCGGAAGCACAAGCCGCCTTCAGCCGACTCGGTGAGGGACTCAAGGCGTGCAGATCTTTCACTGGGACCAGCTATGCCGGCAAATACCGATCGAAGCTGGCAGTCGAGAGCTCACCTCGTGTCGGAGACAAGGCCGTGCGGTACAGACTTGAGTCTCCGATGGACGACGGCCGTGTCCGCCACGATGACCACGTGGTGGTCCAGGTGGGCAGCGCCATCGCAGTGTTCACCGCGACAGAAATCGACAAACAGGCAGCCTTCCCACCCGATCTGATCGCAAAGCAGGTCAAGCGCCTGCAGAACGCTCAACGGCAGTGAGCAGGAGGCGGTGCTCCGAGTGCGCCACACCTGTGGAGCACCGCCCTCTCCCATCGTCAGTCGGCCATCGGCAGGTACACCCGGTTGCCCGCCGCCGCGAACTCCTTCGACTTCTGCAGCATCCCCTCAGCGACCTCCTCAGCCGTCGCCCCCGCAGCCGCCGTACCGCCGAACTGCGCTGTGATGCTTTGGCTAATCTTCATCGAGCAGAACTTCGGCCCGCACATCGAGCAGAAGTGAGCGGTCTTGGCGGGCTCGGCCGGAAGTGTCTCGTCGTGGAACTCCCGTGCCGTGTCCGGGTCGAGGGCCAGGTTGAACTGGTCCTCCCAGCGGAACTCGAAGCGGGCGTCGGACAGCGCGTCGTCCCATACCTGTGCACCGGGATGCCCCTTGGCGAGGTCGGCTGCGTGGGCGGCGATCTTGTAGGTGATGACGCCGGTCTTGACGTCGTCACGATTGGGCAGGCCCAAGTGCTCCTTGGGCGTGACATAACAGAGCATGGCCGTGCCCCACCAGGCGATCATCGCGGCACCGATGCCGGAGGTGATGTGGTCGTACGCAGGCGCGACGTCCGTCGTCAGCGGGCCGAGCGTATAGAACGGAGCTTCATCACAGATCTCCTGCTGAAGGTCGATGTTTTCCTTGATCTTGTGCATCGGGACGTGTCCCGGGCCCTCGATCATCGTCTGTACATTGAAACGCTTCGCGATCGTGTTGAGTTCCCCGAGCGTCCGCAATTCCGCGAACTGCGCCTCGTCGTTGGCGTCCGCGATCGAACCGGGCCGCAGGCCGTCGCCGAGCGAGTACGTGACGTCGTAGGCGGCGAGGATCTCGCACAGTTCCTCGAAGTTCTCGTACAGAAACGATTCCTTGTGGTGCGCTAGGCACCAGGCCGCCATGATCGAGCCGCCGCGCGAGACGATGCCCGTCTTGCGGTTCGCCGTCAGCGGTACGAACGGCAGCCGCACCCCCGCGTGGACGGTCATGTAGTCCACGCCCTGTTCGGCCTGTTCGACGACCGTGTCCTTGTAGATCTCCCAGGTCAGCTCCTCGGCGCGGCCGTCGACCTTTTCGAGCGCCTGGTAGAGCGGGACCGTGCCGATGGGGACGGGGAGTTGCGCAGCACCCACTCGCGCGTGGTGTGGATGTTGCGGCCGGTGGACAGGTCCATGACCGTGTCGGCGCCCCATCGCGTCGCCCAGGTCATCTTGTCGACCTCCTCCTCGATGGAGGAAGTGACCGCGGAATTCCCTATGTTGGCGTTGACCTTCACCAGGAACCGCTTGCCGATGATCATCGGCTCGATCTCGGGGTGGTTCACGTTGGCGGGCAGCACCGCCCGCCCGGCCGCGATCTCCTCCCGGACGACCTCGGCCTCGACGTTCTCGCGTACGGCCACGAACTCCATCTCGGGGTGATCTCGCCCCGTCGCGCATAGGCGAGTTGCGTGACCGCCGTACCGTCACGGCCTCGGCGCGGCTGCCGGGGCGCCCCGGGAAGACCGCGTCCAGGTTGCGCAGTCCGCCGCGCGGTGAGGTGTGCTTGATTCCGTCGTCTTCAGGGCGGACGGGCCGGCCTGCGTACTCCTCGGTGTCGCCGCGGGCGATGATCCAGTTCTCCCGCAGCGGTGCCAGTCCCCTGCGGACATCGGTGTCGACGAGCGGATCGGTGTACGGGCCCGATGTGTCGTACAGCGTCACCGACTCCCCGTTGGTGAGGTGCACCTGACGGACCGGCACCCGTAGATCGGGGCGCGAGCCCGCGACGTACCCCTTGTGCCAGCCGATGGACTTCCCGGCCTCCGTGGGCTGTTCGGCCCGTGCGGACTCCTCGCCCGGAATGGGCTGTTCGTCCTGGCTGGAGGCAGGCGTGCGTGCGTCCTTGTTGGTCATGAGACCTACTCCCTACGCCGGCATTACCCGGTAACAGGTTCGGCGGTCGACGCAGCGGCTTCCGTCAGCCGATGTTTCATGTGAAACATCACTCGATTCAGGTGACGTTTCCCGTGAAACATCGCAGAGACGAAGGTCAGCGCCCTCTCAGCCCGGTGCTCCGAGCTCCCGCGTGTGCAAAGGTGCCTCCACGCTAGCGCCATAAGTGGCGCGGTGAACAGTGGGCCTCCGGCGTTCTTGCGATGATCGGGCGGTGACCACGACACAGCAGCCCCCGTACCCGCCGACCGGGCCGCCCCATGGCCACGACCATGGATCCGGCGACGACCACGGTTCCGGGCACGACCATGGAGCGCGGGACGACGGCGGCCACGGTTCCGGTGCGGCCGGTGGGAACGGTTCCGGTGGAAGCGGTGGGCACGGTCATTCGCACAGCCACGGTCCCGCCGCGCCCGTCTCTCGCCATCTGCGGAAAGTCATCGCGGCGATCCTGATCCCGTTCACCGTGGCGGTCGTGGTCGGCATGGTGGTGTTGTGGCCCGGAGGCGCCCCCTCGCACAAGCGCACCGGCGTCGGCTTCGACCGGCAGACCCAGCAGGCGACGGTCACCAAGGTCGTCAGCGTGAGCTGCGCGTCGGTGAACGCATCCGGCGGCGGCTCGACCGGGGACACCTCCACCGCCGAGGGCTCCTCGGCGGCACAGGAAGCGGCCGGTACCTGCAAGAAGGCCACGGTCACGGTCTCCACCGGCAAGGACAAGGGCCGTACGTTCACGGAGATCGTCCAGCCCGACCAGTCACGGCAGTTGCATCAGGGCGAGAAGGTCGTCGTCGCGTACGAACCCTCGGCACCCAGGGATCTGCAGTACTCCGTCACCGATGTGAACCGTAAGTTCCCGATGGCGCTGCTCGCCGGGATCTTCGCGCTGGCCGTCGTGGTGGTGGGCCGACTGCGCGGAGTCATGGCGCTGATCGCGCTGGCCATCAGCTTCATGATCCTGAACTTCTTCATCCTGCCCGCGATCCTGCACGGCTCGAACCCGCTGATCGTGGCGGTGGTCGGTTCGAGCGCCATCATGCTGATCGCCCTCTACATGTGCCACGGCCTGTCGGCCCGTACGTCCGTGGCGGTGCTCGGCACCCTGATGTCACTGGTACTGATCGGCGTCCTGGGCTCGGTGTTCATCGGCTGGGCCGCGCTGACCGGCAACACGGACGACAACACGGGCCTGATCCACGGGTTGTACCCGTCGATCGACATGAGCGGTCTGCTGCTCGCCGGCGTCATCATCGGTTCGCTCGGCGTGCTCGACGATGTGACGGTCACCCAGACCTCGGCGGTCTGGGAACTGCACGAGGCCAACCCGTCGATGGGCTGGCGCGGGCTGTACCGCGCCGGCATCCGCATCGGCCGCGACCACATCGCCTCCGTCGTCAACACCCTCGTCCTCGCCTACGCGGGCGCCGCGCTGCCGCTGCTGCTGCTCTTCTCCATCGCCCAGAGCAGCGTGGGCGCGGTCGCCAACAGCGAGTTGGTCGCCGAGGAGATCGTCCGCACGCTGGTCGGCTCGATCGGCCTGGTCGCGTCGGTACCGGTCACGACGGCTCTCGCGGCCCTGGTCGTCTCGGCGGACCGGCCGGGGCGCGAGGCGGTTCCGGCCGGGATGGCTGGTTCGGCGGGTGCGGCGGGTGCGGCGACGAGTGCGGCCGGTTCGGCCGGTTCGGCTATGACGTCCACGGCAGCGCCGAGCGCCAAGCCCGCGGCGGCACGCGGCGGGAAGGGCCGACGCCGTAAGCACTGAGGGGCACTAGCTCTGAGTCGACGCAGCCCCGGGGGCGACGCCGGCACGGAGGCTTCGCTACCACTCGCACCCGAAGCGATGAGATTCCGCAACCCTCAGACGCCCTAAACGCTGAGGTTCCGCAACCCCTGAGGCCCGCAAGCACCGGACCGCACCGCATCCCACCGCACCGCATCCCACCCCACCGCACCGCATCCCACCCCACCGCACTGCACCGCACTGCACTGCACTGCACTGCACCGCACCGCACCGGCAAGCACCGCAGGCAGCTGGAACCGCCCCAGGGAGCCGCGCAGAAGCGTTACTGCGGAACTCCAGGCCCCTGGGGAAACCCTCGGCCCTCAACGGACCTTCAGGGCTCACAGCGCGTCCAGGGCACTACGGCGTCCAGGGGGTCAATGACTCCAGGACACGTGGCGAAGCGTTACGCCAACTCCCGCCCCGCCACGGCGACAACGCGTCACCCCGCGCTCTGTTCCTCCGCCAGGATGCGGTCCAGTGCCTCGTCGAGGTGGGTGTCGAAGTCCGCGAGGGCGGCCTCCTGACCGAGCGGAACCAGCCGGTCGGTGCGGTCGAGAAACGCCACGAGCGGAGCCGCCCCGGTGCGGAACAGCGCCTGGTCGCTGCCCACCTGAAGCCGGATCAGTACCTCGCCCAGCGTCTCGGGGTCGACGGGCTCGATCCGCACGTCGCCCTCCCCGCACGCCATGCCCAGCCCGTCGATCAGCAGCTCGCGGCCGAAGGCCCAGGTCACCGGGGCGTCGCCCGGCAAATGGAAGGTCAGCCGCACGGCGTACGGATCGGACGTCTCGTAGCGCAACTCGACCGGGATGCGGAAGGAGAGCTCCTCGGAGACGAGGAAGCTCATCATGACCTCTGCCTGTACGGACTCGTGCATCGCCTATCCCGTCAATTGCCGTCGACTGGCCGGTAATGATCCCCGTGACACTGAAGGAATATTGCTGAACGTACACGTTAGATCACAAGGAGTAAGTTTTCAGATACTGATAGAGAGCGCGAGCGACCCCAGCAGCCTGCCGACCTCGGCCTGCAACTGCCGTGCCGCGGTGAGCAGTCGTCCGGCTTGATGCGAGGGCAGGGACATGGCCATCGTGGCCGCCGTGGTGCCGAGCGTGATCGGGACAGCCGCGCAGACCGTGCCCAGCGCGTACTCCTGACGCTCCACCACCAGTTCCATGCGCCCCATGCGTTCCAGGCGCCGCAGCAGGGCGTGGTCGTCCCGCACGGTGTACGGGGTGAGGGACCGCACGGGGTACCGGTCGAGGTGGTCGCGGCGGGCGTCCTCGTCCAACTGGGCCAGCAGACACTGCCCGATCGCGTGCGCGTGCCCTGTCTCACGGAAGTCCGCCCACTCCTCGACCGCCGGGTTGCCGACGGTGTCGGAGACGCACATGACCTCGATCTCGCCGTCGCGGTACGTCGCGTAGTACACCGGCACACCGATCGAATCCCGCCAACCTGCCAGCGCGTCGACGATCGTGCTGCGACGTTTCTCCTGCGCCCCGCTGCTACTCAGCCGCGCAGCCGCCTCCCCCCGAGGAAGAACAACCCCTTGTCACGCCGGAGATAGCCCTCGTGCACGAGGGTGCGCAGCAGGTGGTAGGCGGTGGGAAGAGCGAGGCCGGTCTCCCGGGCCAGCTGCTTGGCGGGCGCCCCCGTGCTCGTGCGCTGCGACGGACTCCAGCAGCCGCATGGCCCGTTGAACGGACCCGATGAGCGTGGCAGCGGACGGCTGCGGATCGACGACCCGCCGCCGGCGACGGTCCCAACGGAACGCTGTTGCGGCGGTGCCGCGACAGGGCGGGTCGCGCGGCGGTTGTCATGGGGCGTAGCGGCGGGGTGTCTGTGGCGGGGCGTAGCGGCGGGGCATCCGCCACCGGTCGGAGCTGCGCTGGAGCCCCTACGGGGCTTAGGCGCGCCGGAGTTGCCAGGGAACGGGTTTGCGCGGAGGCCGCCATGGGACGTGGCTGCGCGGCGTCTACCTCGGGTCGTAGCTGCGCGGCGTCCGTTGCGGGGCGTGGCTGCGCCGGGGTCGCCACGGAACGGGTCTGCGCAGAGGCCGTCGGGGGACTCAGCGGCGCGGCGCCTGTAGCGGCGCGAAGCGACGCGGCGTCCGCCACCGGCCGTAGCCGCACGGGGACCGCCACGGGTCCTGCCTGTGCCCAGGTCACCCCGGCACGTACCTGCGCCGCGGCCGTCACAGGTCGCAACTGTGCGGGGATCGCCACTGCGCGCGGCCATGTGGGCGGGACCGGCTGGGCGGGGGTGCGTGGGGTTGTTCTACGGATGCGGTGTCAACCGTGGCCAAGGGTCACTTCCGGAGCGCGAGGGGGCGGCCCGTGCGGGGAACACGGGGGGGGTGCGCCGCTCGCGGGTTCGTCCCCGCGAGGAGTTCCGGACTTTAACCGCCCACCGCCGCCCGCAGACGGCCTCTCCGGGAAACTTCCCCGGCCGAGGGAACCGGTGATTCCTGTTACCGATCACCGGTCGCCTCGCGAGACCTCACCAGTCGCTGCGCGAGGAGGAGCTCGACGTGAACTTCCGCACGATGTAGACCAGTCCGCCGACCAGCGCCACGAACACCAGCGCCTTGAAGAGCAGTCCGATGACAAAGCCCACGACGGTCGCTATCAGACCGCCGAACACGAACAGGGCGATGACCGGCACCGCGACCCACTTCACCCACCACGGCAGTCCCGCGAAGATCTCTCGCATTGTCCTCGTCCTGTACCTCTCCGCCCGTCGCTCGAACCGGGTCCGGTCTGTGTCCGGCACTCCCGCACCGGATCTCTGATGTCCTGCACTCGATGCTAGGGCGGGCGAAGGCCGAACGGGGCCCCGCATCCCTTGTCCTCCCCTGACCGTTCCCCTAGGGAACCCTGAGACGCGGGTCAGGCTTCCGGTGGAGACCCGGGGGCTCCGGAAGGGGCAGGCCTAGGGAAGGTTCAGGCCTCCGGAGGCGAGAACACCACCAGCACCCGCAGGTCCTCGCTGATGTGGTGGAACTTGTGGGCCACGCCGGCCGGCACATAGATCACGCTGCCTCGTGCCACCTGCGTCGTCTCCATGCCGACGGTGATCGCGGCCCGGCCGCTCACGACGAAGTACACCTCGTCCTGGTTGTGCGGCTGCTGCCGGTCGTGATCACCGGAATCGAGCGCGTACAGGCCGACCGACATGTTCTTCTCGCGCAGGAACTGCAGGTACGCGCCGTCGTTGGCGGCGCGCTCCGCCTCCAGTTCGTCCAACCGGAATGCCTTCATCGCCCTCGTCCACGCTCGGATTCGATCTCTTCTGTCACGATCAGACACATGAAGAATTTCCTAGTCAAGACGATCGCCAACGCGGGTGCTCTGGCGGTCGCCGTATGGATCCTCGACAAGATCACCCTGACAGGTGACAGCACCTTCAAGAAGGTCTGGACGCTGCTCCTCGTCGCTCTGGTCTTCGGTCTGGTGAACTTCCTGGTCAAGCCGATCGTCAAGGTGCTGACCTTCCCGCTGTTCATCCTGACGCTCGGCCTGATCACCCTGGTGGTCAACGCGCTGATGCTGATGCTGACTTCGTGGCTGGCCGACAAGCTCGACCTGAGTTTCCACGTCGAGGGCTTCTGGACCGCGGTCCTGGGCGGCCTGATCATCTCGGTCGTCTCCTGGGCGCTCAACGTCGTCCTTCCCGAAGGGGACTGAGCACGCGATGACGTACCGCGTCAGCTTCGTCTGCACCGGGAACATCTGCCGTTCGCCGATGGCCGAATCGGTCTTCCGCGCGCGGGTGGCCGAGGCCGGGCTCGACGGCCTGGTCGAGGTCGACAGCGCGGGCACGGACGGCTGGCACGAGGGCGACGGCGCCGACCCGCGCGCCGTCGCCGTCCTGGAGGAGCACGGCTACGGCACCGACCACGTCGCCCGCCGCTTCCATGCCTCCTGGTTCGCCCGCCTGGACCTCGTCATCGCCCTCGACTCCGGCCACCGCAAGATCCTGCGCCGCCTGGCCCCGACCGAGCAGGACGCCGAGAAGGTCCACCTGCTCCGCTCCTACGACCCCGACGCCCCCGCTGACCTCGACGTACCGGATCCGTACTACGGGGGCCTGGACGGCTTCGAGGAGTGTCTTGAGATGGTGGAGGCGGCGAGCACGGGGCTGCTCGCCGCGGTGCGTGAGGAAGTGGAGGGACAAGCGGTATGAGTGATTCCGCGACAGCCGGAGGTATCGGGAATGGCGCGGGGGACGGCACGCGCGCGGTGCGGGCGGGTCTGCCCGAGCCGGTGAAGTACGAACCGACGCTCCCCGGGCCGGTGTTCGCCGCGCACTTCCATCTCCCGGGCGACGCGACGGGACCGTACAAGTACGGTCGGGACGAGAACCCCACCTGGACCCACCTGGAGCGTGCCATCGGCGAGCTGGAGGCGCCCGGGCGGGACGACGTGGAGCGCTCGTGTTCGCCTCCGGGATGGCCGCCATCTCGTCGGTGCTCTTCTCGCAGCTGCGCGCGGGCGATGTGGCCGTACTGCCCGACGACGGCTACCAGGTACTGCCCCTGGTGCGCGAGCAGTTGGAGGCGTACGGCATCGAGGTGCGCACCGCGCCGACCGGAGGGGACGCCCAGCTCGACCTCCTCGACGGCGCCAAGCTGCTGTGGATCGAGACCCCGTCCAACCCCGGGCTCGACGTGTGCGACATACGGCGGCTCGCCGACGCGGCACACGCGCGTGGCGCCCTCGTGGCGGTCGACAACACCCTCGCCTCGCCCCTGGGACAGCGCCCGCTGGAGCTCGGCGCCGACTTCTCCGTGGCGAGCGGCACCAAGCAGCTCACCGGGCACGGGGACGTCCTCCTGGGATACGTCACCGGGTCCGACGCGACCGCGATGGCCGCCGTACGCCGCTGGCGCAAGGTCGTCGGCGCGATCCCCGGGCCCATGGAGGCCTGGCTCGCGCACCGCTCGATCGCCACCCTCCAGCTGCGCGTCGACCGGCAGAACGCCACCGCGCTGACCCTCGCGCAGGTCCTGCGCGATCGGGACGACATCACGGGGCTGCGCTACCCGGGGCTGCCCGACGACCCCTCGCACAAGATCGCCTCGCAGCAGATGCGGCGCTACGGGTGCGTGGTTTCGTTCACGCTGCCCACGCGCGCGTGCCGAGCGTTTTCTCGACGCCCTACGGCTCGTGGACGACGCGACGAGCTTCGGCGGGGTGCGGTCCACCGCCGAGCGGCGGAGGCGCTGGGGCGGGGACGCGGTGCCGGAGGGCTTCGTACGCCTCTCGGTCGGTGCCGAGGACCCCGATGACCTGGTGGCCGACGTGCTGCGTGCGCTGGACGAGTCGGCGCGGTGAGCGCCTTACGTGCCGTCAGCCGACGCCGGCTCCGCACAACGGACGGTCCGAGCCTCCCCCTCGTGGCTCGGACCGTCCTCGGTTCTGCGCGCGAAGAACCGCGCCAACAAGGCTAGTTGACTCTGTGTCAGTGTCCAATCACAGTAGCGACAGGGGCCTATCGACTTATTTATAGTTGGGCCCTGCCCGGGGCCGGAGGAAGGGTGAGGAAAGGAGCGTGCGAGCCATGGATCTGGCCTTGCTGCGCACCTTCGTGACCGTGCACCGGGCCGGCTCCTTCACCCGCGCCGCGGCGCTGCTCGGCCTCTCCCAGCCGGCGGTGACGTCTCAGATCCGCACCCTGGAACGGCAGTTGGGCCGCCCCCTGTTCCTGCGCCAGGCCCGCGGGGTCACCCCCCACGACCATGGGCGACGAACTCGCGCACAAGGCCGCGCCCCATCTCGACGCCCTCGTAGAGATAGCCGAGACGGGCCCCGACAACGACGCCTCCCTGCGCACCCTGCATCTCGCCGGTCCCCCGAGTTCACCGCCGAGCGGGCCCTTCCCGCGCTCACCGAGCTGACCGGCGACGACGGCCAGGGCTTCGCGCTGCTGCGCACGTCCTTCGGGAACGCCGAGGAGACCTTGGAGGGTTGGCCGCCGGACATCATGATCTGGCCATCAGTACGGCCCGTCCACGCGGCGCTCTGCTCACCGCGACGACGCTCTGCGACGAGGAGCACGTCCTGGTCGCCGCCCCGCACCGGGCCGAGCGGCTCGGCTCCGCGCAGCCCGGCCCCAAGGACGCGCCCGTCCTGGACGACCTCCCGGTGATCGAGGTCCATGAGTCGCTGCCCTTCGTCTCCCGGTACTGGGCCTCCGTCTTCGACTCCCGCCCGGCCGCCCCGGGCACCGTGATCGTGCCGGACCTCCGCGCGGTCCTCGCCTGCGCTATCGCCGGCGCC
Source organism: Streptomyces sp. P3 (assembly GCA_016893485.2). Lineage (GTDB taxonomy): Bacteria > Actinomycetota > Actinomycetes > Streptomycetales > Streptomycetaceae > Streptomyces. The sequence continues at coordinate 4,984,309 of JAFEKX020000001.1, read as the reverse complement.
GGGCTCGCGGTGCTGCCCCGCTATCTGTGCGCGCTGGCGCTGAAGCGCGGCGAGGTCGTCCCGCTCCACGAACCCGCGGTTCCGCCGCTGCGGACGTATTTCCTGGTAGTCCGCACCGGCACTCTCGCGATGCCGCATATTGCCCGCGCCCACGAGTGGCTGCACCGGGCCGCCGCCCACTGGGGCTGACCAGGCGCTTTGTCGCCGTTTCGCGGCGAACCCGCCGGTTTCACGTGAAACATCACCCTCCGAACCGTCAAGGTCACGTCCCGCGATGTTTCACGTGGAACCAGCCGGGCCACATTCCTCCCATGACCGTCCGACCCGTGGTCAAGCGCACCGCACGTGCCGTTCTCCTCGACGGCGACGCCCTGATCCTGATCAAGCGCACCAAGCCTGGTGTCGATCCCTACTGGATCACACCCGGTGGCGGCGTCGAACCCGAGGACACCACCGTTGTCGACGCCCTGCACCGCGAGGTGTACGAGGAACTCGGCGCCAAGATCTCCGACGTGGTGCCCTGCTTCGTGGACACCGTCGAGCACATCGGCGCGGACGCGGCCTCGACCGGCGTGAAGGTGCAGCATTTCTTCGTCTGCCACCTGGAATCCATGGACCCGGCCCTGCGCCACGGCCCCGAGGTGGACGAGGTGCCCCTCGGCGAGTACGAGATCGTCAGAGTCCCGTTCACCAGAGTCGGCATCGCGTCCGTCCACCTCGTGCCCTTGTCGCTACGGCACTATCTGGACGGCAACATCGAAGGGGTCCTCGCGATGCACGCCCCGACCTGGGCTGACGTCTCCGGCCCCGGGTCAGTCCCCGGTGACCACGAGCTCCTCGACCGAGTCGTGCCGTATGCGGTCCGACGGGACACCGGCGTCCCGCAGGGCGTGGACACCGCTGCGGATCATTCCGGGCGGGCCCGAGACGTAGGCGTCGAACTCGTTCCAGGGCCCGTACGTGCGGATGGCGTCCGGGAGTTGGAGTTGCGCCTGCTGGTCGATGATCGGTCGGACGGAGAGCCACGGAAGCGACTGCTGGAGCCGAAGCATCGTGTCGATGTCGTACAGGTCGTGGTCCGTACGGGCGCCGTAGAACACCTCCACCGGTCGCCGTTCGCCGCGTTCGGCGACGTCTTCGACGAGTGCCTTGATCGGCGCTATGCCGGTGCCGCCGCCGAGGCAGAGCAGGCCGCTGTCGGTGGTGTGGTCCACGGTCATCGAACCGGCCGGCGGTCCCATCCGGATGACGTCACCGGGGCGGGCGCGGTGCACCAGCGCGTTCGAGACCCAGCCCGCGGGGACGGCCTTCACATGGAAGGTCAGCAGCCCGTCCGAGCGGGGCGCGGAGGCGAAGGAGTAGTGCCGCCAGATCCGCGGCCACCAGGGCGTCTCCACGCTCGTGTACTGCCCGGCGAGGAAGGGATACGGCTGGTCGGGGCGGACGGTGACGACGGCGACGTCCCGGGTCCTGAGGTCATGGGTGACGACCTCCGCGTGCCACCAGGCCGGGGCGCGCAGTTCGTCCGCCGCGGCCGCGTCGATCATGACCTGCGAGATCGTCGTGTACGCCCGCACCCAGGCCGCCTCCGTCTCCGCGTCCCAGACGGCGGAGGCGTACTTGTTCAGCGCGCCGATGAGGCACTCGCCGACGGCCGGGTAGTGCTCGGGCCGGGTGCCGTACTTGCGGTGACCACGGCCCAGGTTCTGCAGATACGCGACGAGCACATCGGTGTTGTCGATGTGCTCCGCGGCGGTGAGCAACGCCTTGAGCAGCCGGTCCCGCTGGGTGTCCATCGCCGCCGGGAACAGCGACCGCAGCTCGGGGTGGCGGACGAAGAGCAGCGCGTAGAAGTACGAGGTCACCTTGTCGGCGACAGGACCGACTTCGGACATGGTCCGACGGATGAGTACGGCGTCCGGGGAAGCCTTCTCGGTGGGGGTGACGGGAGCGGCGGTGGGAGCAGGCGCGGAGGCGGGGCCGGAAGCACGCTGGGCGGGCACGCGAGCGCGGGCGGGCGGGGCGGCGGTCGGCGCGGGGGCAGTCTGCCCCGGGGCAGCCGCAGTGGAGCCGGGGGCAGCGGGTTGCCGGGCGTGCGGCGGATGTGGCGCCGACGCGGGCGCGGGTGCCGGGGCCTGGGCCGGAGGCATGCGCTGGGCGGCGGGAGCCATAGCCGGGTTGGCTGCAGGCACGGTCTGAGCGCCAAAAGCCATGGGCTGGGCGGGAGTCGAGGGCCGAGCGGGAGTCGACGGCTGCGGTGCGGTCCCGGCCGACGGTATTCGCTCCTGGCCAGGCGCTACGCCCTGCCGAACAGCGTGCCCGGCGGGATCGGCGGCCCCGCGGTCACCACTCGGAGCCGGTGAGGTGGGTGGAACCGTCGACGTCGGTGAAGCTGGGGGCAGCCGTGACCCCGGCGAACCCGAAGGTGCCGGCGAAGCCCCAGGTGCCGATGGTGCCTCTGGGGCCGAACTCTCCCTAGGCGGGCGCTCTTTGTTCCCCCGGCGGACCTCCGGACCGGGCGCAATACGGCGGGGCGTCGTCCCTCCGTCGTCTCACGTGCCTCGGCCGGGGTGTCTCCGGCTGCTTGCGCGGAGTGAACCAGCCGCTTCCGCCGCTGCCCCCGGACGTGCCGTTGTCGGCCGACGTGGTGGTCGGAGCGTCCATGGTGTGCCTCGCCTCGAACATCTTTCGGTCGTTCGGCGCGCTTCCTCATCCGGAAGCTGCCTGCTTTCCGCGCGGACGGCTTGCTTCTCCCCGTTCGATCAAGCGGCTGATACAGCCATATCCAACCCACATTCCCACTGCGTACGGACAAGTAAGGCGAGAGTGTGACATTGCCCGCAGTACTCTCACGCGGTGTCCAGCCCCGGACAAGAACCGGAGTCGACCATACCGGCCCGCGCTACGCAGACAACTGCCGCCTCGCTCCCCCGCGAACAGGGGGAGGAGCGAACCATCGATTCCCTCAATTAGCGGGCGCCGCGCACCAATTCGTAGGCATCCCACAGATCCCGCCCCTCATAGGAGTGGGTCGCGAGGCCTGTCAGATGCTGATCCGCATTGACCGCGACGGAGACAGGCACGACACCGAACAGGTCCTTGTCCGACATCGAGTCGCCGTAGGCGACACAGTCCGCCCGCGTCACCCCGAACTCCTCACAGAGCCGATCCGCGATCACCACTTTGGCCGCCGCGTTGAGAACTCCGCCCAGATCCATGGCCGGCGCGGTGAAAGGCACGGCGGGAAAGAGCGATCCGTGTGCCGCGTGGGCGCCCCAGCCCGTGAGCCGTTCCACAAAGAAAGAAGGCGAGAGCGATACGACGGCGCAGTATTCGCCGGCGCTCCTGATCTCGGCCCAGACGTCCCGAATCCGCGCCAGCCACGGGGCGCCTTCGAAAGCCGCCACCACATGCGCCTCGGTGAGATCCGCCCAGAGCGTGTACACGCGGGTCGCATACTCCGGCGGCCCGATCAGCCCGGTCGAGATCGCCTGCTCAAGCGCCACCGTCTCGGCTTCCAGACCGAGTTGACGGGAGATCTCCAGGGGCGCGCTGGTTCCGTGCATCAGAGTGCCGTCGAGGTCGAAGAGATGAAGTCTCGCCATGACCGACGAGGTTAGTCGGCGGAGCTGTGGCGCATTCCGCGGGCCTGTCGGATGCTTGCCGTTCGCCGGTGTTTCACGTGAAACATCCGGCTTCAGTCGGCGCCTTGTGTAGCCGCCCATGACATGGCCAAAAGCACGTACGTCTCAGCGGAAACAGGTGGACGCCGACAACGCATGTCAGACAGCCTGACCTGCGTGCCGACTCCTTCCCTCGCCGCTCTGCCCATCCGCCGACTGACGCTCCGCGATCGCCTCGCCTGCGCCGACTTGTCCGAGGACCGGGGGTGGCCACGCGAGGAACACAAGTGGGGCTTCCTCCTCAGCGCCGGAAAGGGTTACGGCATCGACGCGCCCGAGGGCGGCCTCCTCGCGGCCTGCGTCACCACGGAGTACGGCCCGCAGGACCGCCCGGATCTCGTGGCCATCGGCATGGTCCTGGTCGCCGAGCGGTACGCCCGCCAGGGTGTGGGGCGCCGGCTGATGCGCCACCTGGTCTCGGCGATGGGCACCACCCCGCTGACCCTGCACGCGACCTCGTCCGGCCGCCCTCTCTACGAAGAACTCGGTTTCAAGGCGACCGGCCGGGCCGAGACGGTGCGCGGCCACTTCACGGCGGCCGGACCTGAGTCCCCGATCGCCACCCGCGCGGCCACGGCCGAGGACCTCAACGGCATCCTCCGCCTCGACGAGACGGTGTTCGGGACCGATCGCACGCTCCTCATCACGCGGCTGCCCGCCTTCGCCGACCAGTTGAGGGTGGCAGAGGAGCACGGCCGGATCATCGGCTACGCGGCGGCCTGGCCCAACATGGACACGCAGGTCGTGGGCCCGCTGGTCGCCCAGGACACGGAGACGGCGCAGGCCCTCCTCGCCTCACTCGCCGCCCGCACCGACCGTCCGCTGCGCACCGACATCGACGTACGCCACGAAGCCCTGCTGTCCTGGACTAAGGAACACGGGCTCGCCTCCTCGGGCTTCAACACCGTGATGACGTACGGGACCCCGGAGCTGCCCGGCGACTGGACCCGGCGCTTCGCTCCCCTGACGGTCGCGGCCGGCTGACACCCCCGGACACGCAGGACGCCGGTTCCCGACCTACCGCGTCGGGAACCGGCGTTTTCTTCACTCCAGACCTCAGACAAGCGCCTCCAGGGCAGCCTGGGCGAAGCTGTGGTCCTGCGCCGGGGCGCCGCCACCGACGCCGATCGCGCCGATCAGCCGGCCGTCGCGCCGCACCGGGACGCCGCCCGCGATGAACAGCAGCGGCCGGTCGAGTGCGGTGGGCAGGGTGTGGAAGAGGCCTCCGGGCTGGACGGCGTCGACGAGGTCGGCGGTGGGCGCGTTCAGCTGGAGCGCGGTGTACGCCTTGCGGGTGCTGGTCTCGCCGGAGATCAGCACGGCCCGGTCGTCACGCCGGAAGGCGAGCAGATGACCGCCGGCGTCCAGCACGGTGATGCTCACGGTGACTCCGGCGGCCTCCGCGGCCCGACGGGCCTCGGCGACGAGCGTCTCGGCGTCCTGGGTGGTCAGCGGGGCTACGGCGGTGGTGGTGCTCATCATCAGGTTTCTCCTTGCGGGTGTTGCTGTGTGCGGTGTCGGGAACGGCTGGGTGGGCGGGGATGGACGGGGACGGCCCTGGCCCCGTGTCTTCCCGCTCCGACCTGCGGGGTCAGTGGTGGACGGCGCTCAGCTGCCCGCTCGGCGTGTCATCGGCCACGACGGCACCGCGGGCGCTCGTGCGGCGCTCCAGGGCGGCGGAGAGGATCGCGAGGACCAGGGCGGCCGCGGCGAGCGCGGCGCCGACCCAGTTCGGGGCGGTGTAGCCGAGGCCGGCGGCGATGACGATGCCGCCGAGCCAGGCGGACAGCGCGTTGCCGAGGTTGAAGGCGCCGATGTTCACGGCCGAGGCGAGCGTCGGGGCGCCGTGTGCCTGATCGAGGACACGCTTCTGCAGCGGCGGCACGGTGGCGAAGCCCAGGGCGCCGATGAGGGCGATGGTGACGGCTGCCGCGATCTTGTTGTGGGCGGTGACGGTGAAGAGCGAGAGCACGACGGCGAGGGCGCCCAGCGAGACGTAGAGCATGGGCATCAGGGCGCGGTCGGCGAACTTGCCGCCGACGAGATTGCCGCCGACCATGCCGAGGCCAAAGAGGACGAGCAGCCAGGTGACGGAGCCGTCGGCGAAGCCCGCGACGTGGGTCATCATCGGCGCGATGTAGGTGATGGCCGCGAAGACGCCGCCGAAGCCTAGGACGGTCATCGCCATGGCGAGCAGGACCTGGGCGTTCTTGAATGCGGCCAGTTCGTGCCGCAGGTGTACGCCCTCGGGCTTGGGCAGGTCGGGCACGAGCTTGGCGATCCCGGCCAGGCCGATCACGCCCAGGCCCGCGACGATGGCGAACGTGACGCGCCAGCCGACGGACTGCCCGACGAGGGTGCCCAGCGGGACGCCGACGACATTGGCGACGGTCAGTCCGGTGAACATCATCGCGATGGCTCCGGCCTTCTTGTCCGGGGCGACCAGTTCGGCCGCGACGACCGAGCCGATGCCGAAGAAGGCGCCGTGGGCGAGCGAGGCGACCACGCGGCCGATCAGCATCACGGAGAAGCTGGGGGCGACGGCGGAGAGCAGGTTGCCGAGGATGAACAGCCCCATCAGCAGCATCAGCATCCGCTTGCGGGGGATCTTGGTGCCGAGCACGGTCATCAGCGGGGCCCCGATCACCACACCCAGCGCGTAGCCGGTGACCAGGAGGCCCGCGGTGGGGATGGAGACTCCGAAGTCGCCCGCGACCTGGGGCAGCAAGCCCATGATCACGAACTCTGTCGTACCGATTCCGAAGGCCCCGATCGCGAGGGCCAGAAGCGCGAGAGGCATGGGTATGTACCCTTCCCAGAAGATTGCAGAAGCGCTTTACGTGCGTTCACAATAGTTGCAGACGCTTGCTATATGCAAGCGCGGACTATTTCATCTGTGCTCTATCCTGGGTTCAGCCGCTCCGGGACGGAGGAAACGCCAATGACAGCGACGGACCCCGCACTCACCGCCCTCGCCCAGGGCTGGTGCGCCCTCTCCTTGCTGCACGGGAGAATCGAGGCGCACATCGAGCGCGCCCTACAGGCCCGGCACGACCTGAGCATGCGCGAGTACTCGCTGCTCGACGTGCTCAGCCGACAGCACGACGGTGACGGAGGTCATCTTCAGATGAGGCAGGTCGCCGACGCGGTCGTCCTCAGCCAGAGCGCCACCACCCGGCTGGTCACCCGGCTCGAGGACCGCGGCCTGCTCGCTCGGTACCTGTGCCCGACCGACCGCCGGGGCATCTACACGAACGTCACCGAGGCCGGCCTCACTCTGCTCGAAGAGGCCCGCCCGACCAACGACACCGCCCTGCGTGAGGCACTCGACGCGGCGGCCGAGAACCCTGAACTGGCGCCCCTGGTCCGGGTCGTGGAGTCGATGAACGTGCCCGCCTAGATCCGTCCCGCACCGCCCACACACCTCTGCCTAAGGTGGGGGCATGGGAGATCTTGAGATACGAGCCGCGGTCGCCGAGGACATCCCCGCCATCGTCGGCATGCTCGCCGACGACCCGCTGGGTTCTCAGCGGGAGTCACCGGACGACCTGACGCCCTACCTGGCCGCGCTGGAGTGCCTCGCCGCCGACCCGAACCAGCACCTCGTCGTCGCCGTGCGCGAGGGCCGGGTCGTCGGCACGCTCCAGCTCACGATCGTTCCCGGGCTGTCCCGCAAGGGCGCCACGCGCTCGATCATCGAGGCCGTACGCATCCACGCGGACGAGCGGGGCAGCGGCCTGGGCACACAGCTCATCGAGTGGGCGATCGACGAATCGCGCCGCCAGGACTGCCAGTTGGTCCAGCTGACCTCGGATGTCACCCGCACCGACGCCCACCGCTTCTACGAGCGGCTCGGCTTCACCGCCTCACACGTGGGCTTCAAGCTCCCCCTTTGAAGTCCCCCTCTCTGGAAGCCCCCCCCCACTGAAGCTCCCACCTTGTGAAGCCCCTCCTCTGGCCCCGGGGAGAACGCGGCGGTCCTACGACAGCAGGCGCCATGTTTCACGTGAAACATGGCGCCTCCCCAACCGCACCGGCTAGCGGATCCCCCGCCACCCCTCCGGGTCCACCCCGCCCGGCACGGAACCGCTCTCGTCGTACGGCTGACGCGTGAAGATGAACGATCCGAGGTCCAGGTGGGTCAGGGATCCGTCCGAGCGCCGTACGGGCCGTAGGAGTTCTCCGGCGTAGTAGCCCTCCAGCCCGGTCCAGGTGCCGTCGCCGTTGGGCCGGAAGCGCGAGCGGCGCCCGCTGCCGGCCAGGGGCTCCAGCGAGGCACCGCCGTCGGCGGTCAGCCGTAGGGCGAAACCGTGTGTGCCCCAGTACCACTGGCCGGCCAACTCCAGCGCCTCGGCGTCGACTTCAGGCAGCGGGCGCCATGGCTCGGGAATCCTCGGCTCGGCCTCCGCGACGATCCGGACGAGATCGGCACCCACCGATGACAGCAAGGGCCCGGAGGTGCAGTTGGCCAGGACCACCACCGCGACGTCGTCCTCCAGGCTGATGGTGAGGTTCGCCAGGAAGCCGGGCAGCGATCCGGAATGACCGACGAGCAGCCGACCATGACGGTGCTGCACCTGCAGGCCAAGCCCGTACGCGGAACCGTCCACGACATCCGCAGCCTCCGCCGGTGCCGCTGGGGTCCGCATCTCCCGTACGGACTGCGCGCTCAAGACTCGGTCGTCGCCGTTGGCCAGGAACACCGCGAACCGCGCCAAGTCACCCGTGGTGGACCAGAGTTGCCCGGCCGAGGCCATACGGCCCAGGTCCTCGGCGGGTTCCGGCAGCAGCGCATCGGCCCAGGGGTGCACCGCCCAGCCACCCGCGTGCGGTGCCTGCGGCTGAGCACTCGTGCGGTCGAGGCCCAGCGGTTCGAGCACTTCCCGCCTGAGCACGTCCTCCCAGGAGGCGCCGCGCAACTCCTCGACGAGTGCACCCAGCAGCGAGTAGCCGGGGTTCGAGTAGTGAAACCGGCGGCCGACCGGATGCAGCAGGGGCTGTTCGCCCAGCACGTCGCGGAGTTCGGGCCGTAGGGAACCCGGTGTCCGCTCCCACCACGGCGCGGGCGACTCGGCCGCCAACCCGCCCGTGTGCGCGAGGAGTTCCGCGATGGTCGCCTCCCCGCGCCGGTGCCGGGCAGATGCTTCTCAAGGGGTCACCGAGGTCGAGGACGCCTTCGTCGCGCAGGCGCAGCACCAGGACGGCGGTGAACGTCTTGGTGATCGAGCCGATCCGGTACTGCACGTTCTCGTCCGGCCCGTGCCCGTCCACCGAGGTTCGCGCACCGTGCCACACCGCCCGCCCGCCGCGCACCACCGCCGCGACCAACGACGGCGCCCGCCCCTCGGCCTGGGCCACGGCGATCCGGTGCAGCAGCGCCCGGCGGGTACCGGGAAGCAAGTCGTCCTGAGATGTCGTCATGCCCTCAGTCCACCCGGCGGGACGGCCGTACGTCGAGCACATTTCTCCGGGTCCTGCACGCGGGTGCCGCTCCGGCCGGGACTCGAACCCGGTAGGTGACGCGGTGGTCGTCGCCTGGTACCCGCCGGTGAAGCGCCGCTGGTCACAGCCAGCCGTTGGCCTTCGCGAGGCGGGCCGCCTCGGCGCGGGTGCGAGCCTGGGTCTTGCCGATCGCCGATGACAGGTGGTTGCGGACGGTGCCCTGGGAGAGCCGTAGCGCCCTGGCGATGTCGGCGACCATGCCGCCCTCGGCCGCGGCGCGCAGCACGTCCGCCTCCCGCTCGGTCAGTGGGCTGGTGCCGGCGGCCAGTGCTTCCGCGGCGAGGGCCGGGTCCACGAAACGCAGGCCACTGTAGACACGGCGGATCGCGTCGACGAGTTGCTCGGGCGGAGAGTCCTTCACGACGAATCCGGCCGTGCCCGCGGACATGGCCCGCGCGAGGTAGCCGGGGCGGCTGAAGGTCGTACAGATGATGGTGCGGCAGCCGGGCAGCTCCCGCCGGAGGTCGGCGGCGACGGTCAGGCCGTCCCTGTCGGGCATCTGCAGGTCGAGCAGCGCGATGTCGGGCGAGGTCCGCCGCGCGGCGGGCAGCACCTCGGTGCCGGTGCCGACCTCGGCGACCACGTCGAGGTCCGGCTCCAGCCGGAGCACGGCCGCGAGAGCGCCGAGGACGAGTGCCTGGTCGTCGGCCGGCAGAACACGGATCGTGTCGGCTCGGTCTCCTGCGAAGGTGCGAGGTCTGTGGCCGGGACCGGCGCCTGGGCGGCGACGCGGAATCCGCCGCCGGGGGCGGGTCCGTGATCGAGGGTGCCGGATACGGCGGCCAGCCGTTCGGTGAGTCCGGTGAGCCCGTTCCCGGCGGACGCCCCGCCGGTCGTACTGCCGTTGTCGGTGCCCTCGACCCGGGTGGCGGACGTGGGAGGCGGGGGATGGGCCGGGTGTCGGAGGGGCCGGGCCGGTCAGGCCGTAGGGCAGGGGATCGGTCCGCTCGGGCCGGGGACCGGTTCCGGCCGGACAGTTCGCTCGGGCCGTAGGGCCAGTTCCGGTCGGCGAGTCATGCGCGGCGCCTACCCCACCACGGTCCCACCAGGCCGGACTCCAGCCGCACCCCCATCATGGCCGCGGACCGCGCAACCTGCTGCGCGCAGCGGTGTTCGCAGCGGAGCGGCGAGTCTGCTGACTGAGTCGCCGAGCACAGGGACTCCACGCGGGCTCAGACGGGGACTTCAGGCGGGCTCAGGTCGCGCAGCGATGAGTTTCGCGCGTCGCGCCGGTCTGTACGCGTGAGACCGATTCACGGAAGGCTGGCGGCATGCGGAAACTGATCTACGGCATGAACCTGAGCTTGGACGGTTACATCGCCGCGCCCGGCGACGACATCGGCTGGAGCGTGCCGAGCGACGAGCTGTTCCAGTTCTGGTCCGACCAGTTGGAGGCGACCGAGCTGACGCTGTACGGGCGCAAGCTGTGGCAGACGATGAGCTCTCACTGGCCGACCGCCGATCAGCTGCCGGGCGCCACACCAGCGGAGATCGAGTTCGCGCGCCGCTGGCGGGACATGTCGAAGGTGGTGTTCTCCTCGACGGTCGACAAGGTCGACTGGAACACCCGCCTGGTCACCGGCGACGCGGTCGCCGAGATCACCCGGCTCAAGGCCGAGGACGGCGGCCCGATGGACATCGGCGGCGCGACGCTCGCAGGGGGGCCATGCGGGCCGGACTGATCGACGAGTACGTGCTGGCCACCGCGCCGGTGCTGGTGGGCGGCGGCACACCGTTCTTCACGGCGCTGGACAGCTGGGTGAACCTGAGCCTCGTAGAGACGCGGACGCTTCCCGGCGGCATGACCCTGACCAGGTACGAGACGAGGCGCTGACGGTCGAGTTGGGGCGGACGCCGTCGCGCTCCCGCTGAAGGCCTTGCGCCCGGTGAGCAAGCGGGGACGCGAGGACGTCCGTACGGAGAGGGTGCTGTACGCGCGCGCCCACCCCGTCGATGTGACCCTCCTCGACACCGTATGCCCCCCCGTGACGGCATCCCCGCCGTCGCCGAGATCACCCGGCACTCGCCTCCCACCAAGCCGTGAAGCTGTCGGCTTTCGGCGAGGCAGCGACCGTCACCAAAACCATGCCCACCCGCGTCGGATCGCGGAACCGACGCCGGCTGAACGGGACATCCTCCGGCTGCTGGGCACTGGCCTCTCCAACGCCGAGATCGCCGCACAGCTCCACCTGAGCACCCGCACGGTCAAGCCCCACAACAGCCGCATCCTCACCCGCACCGACCGGGTCCAGGTGGCAGCGCTGGCGAAGAAGGCGGACCCGCTCGACTGACGTCCGGCACACCTGTCCGCATGGCGAACCCGCAAGGCGTCAGCTCACGTCTGCGCCATGTCCACGAAGCGCGAGTAGTGCCCCTGGAAGGCAACGGTGATCGTCGCCGTCGGGCCGTTACGGTGCTTGCCCACGATGATGTCCGCCTCGCCCGCGCGCGGCGACTCCTTCTCGTACGCGTCCTCACGGTGCAGCAGGATGACCATGTCGGCGTCCTGCTCGATGGAGCCGGACTCACGCAGGTCGGACACCATCGGCTTCTTGTCCGTGCGCTGCTCGGGACCACGGTTCAGCTGCGAGAGCGCGATCACCGGGACCTCCAGCTCCTTGGCCAGCAGCTTGAGATTTCGGGACATGTCCGAGACCTCCTGCTGACGGCTCTCCTGCCGCTTGGAGCCACCGGCCTGCATCAGCTGCAGATAGTCGATGATCACCAACTTGATGTCGCTGCGCTGCTTGAGCCGGCGGCACTTAGCGCGGATCTCCATCATCGACAGGTTCGGGGAGTCGTCGATGTAGAGCGGCGCGGACGACACCTCGGGCATCCGCCGCGCCAGCCGCGTCCAGTCCTCGTCGGTCATGGTGCCGGACCGCATGTGGTGCAGGGCGACCCGGGCCTCGGCGGACAGCAGACGCATCGCGATCTCGTTGCGCCCCATTTCGAGGGAGAAGATGACGCTGGGCAGGTTGTTCTTGATCGACGCCGCCCGTGCGAAGTCGAGCGCGAGTGTGGACTTACCCATGGCGGGACGGGCCGCGATGACGATCATCTGGCCCGGGTGCAGCCCGTTGGTCAGCGAGTCGAGGTCGGTGAACCCGGTGGGTACGCCCGTCATCTCGCCGCTGCGTGAGCCGATCGCCTCGATCTCGTCGAGCGCGCCCTCCATGATGTCGCCGAGCGGAAGGTAGTCCTCGCTGGTCCGCTGCTCGGTGACCGCGTAGATCTCGGCCTGCGCCCGGTTGACGATCTCGTCGACGTCGTCGTCGGCCGCGTATCCCATCTGGGTGATGCGGGTGCCGGCCTCGACCAGGCGGCGCAGGACGGCGCGCTCGTGGACGATCTCGGCGTAGTACTCCGCGTTCGCCGCCGTCGGAACGGTCTGGACGAGTGTGTGCAGATACGATGCGCCGCCGACCTTGTTGATCTCACCGCGCTTGGTGAGCTCGGCGGCGATGGTGATCGGGTCGGCCGGCTCGCCCTTGGCGTAGACGTCGAGGATCGCCTGGTAGATCGTCTCGTGTGCGGGCTTGTAGAAGTCGTGTCCCTTGAGGACCTCGACGACGTCCGCGATGGCGTCCTTCGACAGAAGCATGCCGCCGAGTACGGACTGCTCGGCATCGAGGTCCTGCGGAGGCACGCGCTCGAAGGCCGACCCCGCGCCCTCCCAGGCGCCGCCTTCCCGGCCGCGGTCGTGCTGTTCGTCCCGGCCCCGGCCCCCGTCACCTCGTCGTCGGGAAGCGGGCAGACGATCACTTGGACCGCTGTCGGCCCACGGGTCGTCCAAGGGCTCGGAAATACTCAATCGAGCCACCTCCTCCCGTCCGCCGAGCGGACCTCGCCGTGCCCTCATTTCTACGGCACGGCACTGACAAATGAAGCGCCCAACTCCGGTACGGGCGCGTCGGTTTTGTGATGGTTCTCAGGCCGACGGACGGAGCGGGCGCCGGTCCACCGTAGGCCCGCGGGCACCGTCAGCCAATCTGGTTATCCACAGGCCATGTGGACGACGGCCCCGATGCTGTGGAGAACCCGCCAAAACCTGTGCACGACCCGGTGGACAGGCCTGTGAACAAGCCCTCGCCACTTCCGCCGTAACCCATCTGACCTGGTCATTTCCCGTCCACCGGCTGTGCAGAAGAAAAACTTTCCACATCGGACCAAGATCGCTTCGAACAGTGCGCGACAGGACACGAGGCGAGATCAGAGGTAAGGGTCACCAGGTAATTGCATCTCTTACCTGTGGACGATTAGATTAGTGCTCATGACACAGGCTCCCGCGGCCACCAGGGCCACCCGACGCCAGCACGACCAAGAGATCGTCATGCTGGCCGTCCCGGCCTTCGGCGCACTCGTCGCCGAGCCCCTCTTCGTCATGGCCGACAGCGCGATCGTCGGCCATCTCGGCACCGCCCAACTCGCCGGACTCGGTGTGGCATCCGCCCTCCTGACGACCGCCGTGAGCATCTTCGTCTTCCTCGCCTACGCCACCACCGCGGCCGTCGCCCGACGGGTCGGCGCGGGTGACCTCCAGGCCGCCATCCGCCAGGGCATGGACGGCATCTGGCTCGCCCTACTGATCGGCGCCACCGTCATAGCTGTCGTCCTCCCCTCGGCACCCTCCCTCATCAACCTCTTCGGCGCCTCGGACACCGCGGCCCCCTACGCGACGACCTATCTCCGCATATCCTCCCTCGGCATCCCGGCCATGCTGATCGTTCTCGCCGCCACCGGAGTCCTCCGCGGCCTCCAGAACACCAAGACACCGCTCTTCGTCGCCATCTCAGGCTTCGTCGCCAACGCCGTCCTCAACGTCGTCCTGGTCTACGGCGCCGACCTCGGCATCGCCGGTTCCGCCTGGGGCACCGTCATCGCCCAGTGGGGCATGGCCGCCGTGTATCTCGTCGTGGTCGTCCGCGGCGCCCGCCGACACGGCGCCTCCCTCGCTCCGGACGCCGCAGGGATCCGAGCCTCGGCCCAGGCCGGCGCACCGCTCCTCGTGCGCACGCTTTCCCTGAGGGCGATCCTCCTAATAGCCACCGCCGTCGCGGCCCGCCTCGGCGACGCCGACATCGCCGCGCACCAGATCATCCTGTCCCTGTGGTCTCTGCTGGCCTTCGCACTCGACGCCATCGCGATCGCGGGCCAGGCCATCATCGGCCGCTACCTCGGCGCGGACGACCCCAGGGCGCCCGAGCCGCCTGTCGCCGCATGGTGCAGTGGGGATCGCCGTCGGAGTGGTGCTCGGTCTCCTGGTGATCCTCTCCCGCCCGCTCTTCCTCCCCCTGTTCACCAGCGACCCCACCGTCAAGGACACCGCCCTGCCCGCCCTGATGATGGTGGCGCTCTCCCAGCCGATCTGCGGTGTCGTCTACGTCCTGGACGGGGTGTTGATGGGCGCGGGAGACGGGCCGTATCTCGCGGGCGCGATGTTGGTGACCCTCGCGGTCTTCGTCCCGGCAGCTCTGCTCGTACCGACCTTCGGAGGCGGACTGACCGCCGTCTGGGCAGCGATGACGTTGATGATGGCGGTGCGGATGCTGACACTCCTGCTGCGCGCCCGCTCGGGCCGCTGGGTCGTCACGGGCGCGACCCGCTGACCGTTTCACGTGAAACACCACGCACTGCCATGTTTCACGTGAAACATGAGCACCTTAGCGCTGCGCGAACGCCCGATGCGGGCTATGCGGGCTATGCGGGCCAGCCCGACCGCATCACGCGGATCATGTCTCGCCGCCCTGAACGCACCCTGCGGCCCGCGTCTCAACGTTCCGAGCGCACGAACACTGGCCGTGCCTCAACCGCCCCGGACACAGCAGAGGGGCCGCACCCCAACGGGTGCGGCCCCTCTCTCAGCTATGCCGAGCGCAGCGATCAGGCTGCGATGACCTCGATGTTGACCTTGGCGGCAACCTCGGGGTGCAGACGCACGGACGTCTCGTGGGCGCCCAGGGTCTTGATCGGGGACGTCAGCTCGATACGACGCTTGTCGACATCGGGGCCACCGGAAGCCTTGATCGCGGAAGCGATGTCGGCCGGGGTGACGGAACCGAAGAGACGACCGGCGTCGCCGGAGCGAACGGCCAGACGAACCTTGACACCCTCGAGCTGGGCCTTCACGGAGTTGGCCTGCTCGATGGTCTGGATCTCGTGGATCTTGCGAGCACGACGGATCTGCTCGACGTCCTTCTCGCCACCCTTGGTCCAGCGGATAGCGAACTTCCGCGGGATCAGGTAGTTGCGAGCGTAACCGTCCTTGACGTCGACGACGTCGCCCGCGGCACCGAGGCCAGAGACCTCATGGGTCAGGATGATCTTCATTAGTCGGTCACCCTTCCCTTATCGCGCGGTGGAGGTGTAGGGCAGCAGCGCCATCTCACGGCTGTTCTTCACAGCCGTGGCGACGTCACGCTGGTGCTGCGTGCAGTTGCCGGTCACGCGGCGGGCACGGATCTTGCCGCGGTCGGAAATGAACTTCCGCAGCATGTTCGTGTCCTTGTAGTCCACGTACTGGACCTTGTCCTTGCAGAATGCGCAGACCTTCTTCTTCGGCTTGCGCACAGGCGGCTTCGCCATGGTGTATCTCCTGTGTGATCAAGAAGTGTGGGTACGGCCCACCCTCGGCCCAAGGGCCTAGAAGGGGGCTCGTCCGAGTAGCCGCCGCCACCGCCGGCGCTGCCACCGCCGGAGTTTCCACCCCAGCCGCCGCCACCGCCGCCGCCCTGGTTGCCGCCGGCGGGAGCGCCGGTGGCCCACGGGTCGTCGGCAGGAGCGCCGCCGGCCGGCTGACCGCCGCCGGAGTTTCCACCCCAGCCGCCGCCACCCTGGCCGCCACCACCGCCGCCGCCGAAGCCACCGCCCTGGCCACCGCGAGCGCCACCGGCGGTCTTGGTGACCTTGGCCGTGGCACTGCGCAGGCTGGCGCCGACTTCCTCGACGTCCAGTTCGTAGACCGTGCGCTTGACGCCCTCACGGTCTTCGTAGGACCGCTGCTTCAGCCGGCCCTGCACGATGACGCGCATGCCTCGCTGAAGCGATTCCGCGACGTTCTCCGCCGCCTGACGCCAGACCGAGCAGGTGAGGAAGAGGCTTTCGCCGTCCTTCCACTCGTTCGTCTGGCGGTCGAAGGTGCGGGGAGTGGACGCGACACGGAACTTCGCGACCGCCGCACCGGACGGGGTGAAGCGCAGCTCGGGGTCGTCGACAAGATTGCCGACGACCGTGATGACGGTCTCGCCTGCCATGGGGAACCTCTCGGCGGGTTTGCTGCTGGCTGCTTGGTGCTGCTACTCGGATCCCGAGATCAGCTGAGCAGGAATGCTCAGTGGGTCTCGGGGCGGAGGACCTTGGTCCGGAGGACCGACTCGTTCAGGTTCATCTGGCGGTCGAGCTCCTTGACGACCGCAGGCTCGGCCTGCAGGTCGATGACCGAGTAGATGCCCTCAGGCTTCTTCTTGATCTCGTACGAGAGCCGACGACGGCCCCAGGTGTCGACCTTCTCGACCTTTCCGTTGCCCTCACGGACGACGGAGAGGAAGTTCTCGATCAGGGGAGACAGCGCGCTCCTCCAGATCGGGGTCGAGGATGACCATCACCTCGTAGTGACGCATGTGGAACCCACCTCCTTTGGACTCAGCGGCCACGGTCGATCCGTGGCAGGAGGGTTGTGATGCGTAAGCAACAGTGTGTGCCAGTAAAACAGCCGCCACTGACATCGGGCGCCCCTTGCGGGGATTCCGAGTCGTGACATGGGCAGACACCAGTGCAGAGGGTACAGAGTACCCGCCCACCCGCTTCCGGTTGAAATCCGGTGGCGGAGAGCGTCAATCTGTACACATCGGGTGTGTCCGGCGCGACGACGCGCCGCCTTCCGCAGGAGGTGCCACATGGCACAGGCATTGCGACCCAACACCGCCGGCTCTCTCTTCGCCACTGACGGCAAGCCCCATCCGCTCCAGGACACGCTGCTCGCGGTGACCCTGGTGCTCGGCCTGACCGCGTTCATCACGGGGTTCTTCCACAGCCTGCATCTGCTCAGCTCCTGGACCGGTCTCGTGGGCATCCTCATCGGGGCCTACGGCCAGTGGATCTCCGAGACGACGAGGGAGCGCTTCGGCCTGATCCTGGGTCTTGGTGCCGCGGGTGTCGGTTTCTTCCTCGGTATGGCCCACGGCGGTCTGTTCGGCGGTGTCATCAGCTGACGGCCCGGATGCCGTAACCCCAACACCGCGTAAACCACCACGGATCGCCCCGGCGGCCCACAGGCCGAGGCGAAGGTTGCATACGCCCAGTCGGGGCGCTCGCGAGGCGCAGTAGGCTTCGGCGCGAGAGCCGGAGCCCCTGTACCCATGGGGACACCCCAGCCCGAGGAGCGCCCCGAATGAGCCTGACCCTGAGGACCATCACCCGTGAGCAGCATCTGGTATTCATCCAGAGCCTGCCCTCGGCGAGCCACATGCAGGTCCCGGCATGGGCTGATGTGAAGGCGGAGTGGCGCTCCGAGAGCCTCGGCTGGATCGACGAGAAGACCGGCCAGCTGGTCGGCGCGGGCCTGGTCCTGTACCGGCAACTCCCCAAGATCAAGCGCTACTTGGCGTATCTGCCCGAGGGACCGGTCATCAATTGGTTCGCGCCGAACCTCGACGATTGGCTCCAGCCGATGCTGGCGCACCTCAAGCACCAGGGCGCCTTCTCGGTGAAGATGGGCCCGCCGGTCATCATCCGGCGCTGGGAGGCCACCTCCATCAAGGCGGGCATCCAGAACCCGGACGTGAAGCGGCTGCGCGACATCGAGGCCGACTTCATCGAACCGCGCGCCTTCGAGGTGGCCGACAAGCTGCGCCGTATGGGCTGGCAGCAGGGTGAGGACGGGGGCGCCGGTTTCGGCGACGTCCAGCCGCGCTACGTCTACCAGGTGCCGCTGGCCAACCGCTCGCTCGAAGAGGTCCACAAGAACTTCAACCAGCTGTGGCGCCGCAACATCAAGAAGGCCGAGAAGGCCGGTGTCGAGGTCGTCCAAGGCGGTTACCACGACCTTGAGGAATGGCAGCGGCTGTACGAGATCACGGCCGTGCGCGACCACTTCCGGCCCCGCCCGCTGTCGTACTTCCAGCGCATGTGGACGGCCCTCAACACCGAGGACCCCAACCGCATGCGGCTGTACTTCGCCCGGCACAACGGGGTGAACCTGTCCGCCGCGACGATGCTGGTGGTCGGCGGACACGTCTGGTACTCCTACGGCGCCTCCGACAACATCGGCCGTGAGGTCCGGCCCTCGAACGCGATGCAGTGGCGGATGCTGCGCGACGCCTACGCGCTCGGCGCCACCGTCTACGACCTGCGCGGCATCTCCGACTCGCTGGACGAGACCGACCACCTCTTCGGTCTGATCCAGTTCAAGGTGGGCACCGGCGGGCAGGCGGCCGAGTACCTCGGCGAGTGGGACTTCCCGCTCAACAAGCTGCTGCACAAGGCGCTCGACATCTACATGTCGCGCCGCTGACCTCACGGTCCTCGTTTCGATAACGTCGACAGCTCTCATACTTCTGATACACCGCAGCCACCCGAAAGGTTCCAGGTCCGGCCATGGCGCTCACGCTCTCCGTCGACACCGCGCGCTGGCGGGCGCATCACATGCGCGTAGCCCAGCAGTTCCCCGGGCTCGTCCCGGTCTGCAAGGGCAACGGCTACGGCTTCGGGCACGAGCGGCTGGCGGAGGAGGCGACGCGGCTGGGCGCGGACGTCCTCGCCGTCGGCACGACGTACGAGGCCGCCCGGATCAAGGACTGGTTCGGCGGTGACCTCTTGGTGCTGACGCCGTACCGCCGCGGCGAGGAGCCCGTTCCGCTGCCGGACCGGGTCATCCGCTCGGTGTCGTCCATCGACGGCGTGTACGGCCTCGTGGGCGCCCGTGTGGTCATCGAGGTGATGTCCTCGATGAAGCGGCACGGCGTCAGCGAGCAGGAACTCCCGCAGCTGCACTCGGCCATAGAGAACGTGCGCCTGGAGGGCTTCGCCATCCACCTCCCGCTGGACCGCACCGACGGCTCGGACGCCGTCGAGGAGGTCATCGGCTGGATGGACCGGCTGCGTGCCGCCAGGCTGCCGCTGCACACGATGTTCGTCAGCCACCTCAAGGCCGAGGAACTCGCCCGGCTCCAACAGCAGTTCCCGCAGACCCGCTTCCGGGCCCGGATCGGCACCCGGCTCTGGCTGGGGGACCACGAGGCCACCGAGTACCGCGGGGCGGTCCTGGACGTCACCCGCGTCTCCAAGGGCGATCGCTTCGGCTACCGGCAGCAGAAGGCGGCCTCGGACGGCTACCTGGTGGTCGTGGCGGGCGGTACGTCGCACGGAGTGGGCCTGGAGGCCCCCAAGGCGCTGCACGGCGTCATGCCGCGCGCCAAGGGCGTCGCCCGCGCCGGTCTCGCCACGGTGAACCGGAACCTCTCCCCGTTCGTCTGGGACGGCAAGCAGCGCTGGTTCGCCGAGCCGCCGCACATGCAGGTCTCGATCCTGTTCGTGCCGGCGGAGGCGGCTGAGCCGAAGGTCGGCGAGGAACTGGTGGCCCATCTGCGGCACACCACCACGCAGTTCGACCGCATCGTGGACCGCTGAGCCCCACTGGAACAGCCGAAGGGCCGTACACGGAACCTTCCGTGTACGGCCCTTCGCGTACCTCTCCGCAACCTCTCAGCGGATGCGCCGGCATCCCGTAGCGTCTGCCGGCGCCTGTTCGCTCAGAGCGAACGCTCGGCCGGGTCCTCGCCGCCCCACTCCACCGGGGTTCCTTCGAAGGGGGCCGCGTGCCGCCCCCGGTGGGCCCCCGCCGAACACGAACACGTCCTCCGCCCGGTCGAGCACCCCGCCCGACGGGTCGTCATCGCCCGCCAGGCGCACCACGTCCCGCTCCGGCATGAGGATGTCGCGCACGATCACGGCGCACAGGTAGAGCGTGCCCAGCAGGTGCAGGCCGATGGCCCAGTGGTAGCCGTCGGTCGGCAGTCCCTTGTGGGCGTTTCCGCTGGTCGTGTACGCGAGGTACATCCAGATCCCCAGGAAGTACGCCACCTCGCACGCCTGCCAGATCAGGAAGTCCCGCCACTTCGGCCGGGCCAGCACCGCCAGGGGAACCAGCCACAGCACGTACTGCGGCGAGTACACCTTGTTGGTCAGGATGAACGCCGCGACGATCAGGAAGGCCAGTTGGGCGAAGCGCGGCCGGCGCGGAGCGGTCAGCGTGAGGACCGCGATGCCCGCGCAGCACAGCAGCACCAGCAGGGTGGCGAAGGTGTTGACGGTGTCGGTGCTGAGCGGGTCGGACGAGTTCTGCGCCAGGATCAGCCAGAACGACCCGAAGTCCACGCCCCGTTCCTGGCTGAACGTGTAGAACTTCGACCAGCCGTCGAAGGCGAAGAGCATCACCGGCAGGTTCACCACCAGCCAGGCGACGGCGGCACCTCCGAACGCCTTCCCGAAGTCCCGCCACTTGCCCGCGCGCCAGCACAGCAGGAACAAGGGGCCGAGCAGGAACACGGGATACAGCTTGGCAGCCGTTGCAAGGCCCAACAGGACGCCGAACGCGAGCGCTCGGCCCCTGGACCACATCAGCATCGCCGCGGCCGTCAGAGCGACCGCCAGGAGGTCCCAGTTGATGGTGGCGGTCAGCGCGAAGGCGGGTGCCAGGGCGACCAGCAGGCCGTCCCAGGGCCGGCGGGCGTGCGTACGGCTGACGCAGACGACGATGACGGCCGCGCACACCATCAGCATCCCGGCATTGACCATCCAGTACCACTGTTCCTGGTGCTGGATGGTGCCGCTGCCCGGTGTGAGCCAGGCGGCCACTTCCATGAACACACCGGTCAGCACCGGGTATTCGAGGTACTGCATGTCGCCGGGCAGCTTGTCGAAGTACGGCACGAGCCCGTCGGCGAAACCGCGCCCTTGGTAGAGATGCGGGATGTCCGAGTAGCACGCGTGCGTGTACTGCGAGCTGGCGCCGAAGAACCAACCACTGGTGTAGCAGGGCGCCTTCTGGACGAGGCCGAGGGCAAACATGCCGATCGCCACCAGCGCGACGACCCGTACGGGAGTCCACCAGGACGTCCCGAGAAGAGCGCGCCGGCCGATGGGGCCACCGATCAGTTCACTACCGGCGGCGGCGACCTCGTCATCCCTGGTCGGCCGTACCGGATCCGGCTCGTGCACGCTCGTGGGCGTCAGTTCTGCACTGGGCATGGGGACATCCTGCCGTACACACCTAGGAGTACGCCGAGGGCCGCCGCACCTCGTAGGTGCGACGGCCCATGTTTCACGTGAAACACCCGTGACGGGCGTTTCACGTGAAACACCCACCACGAGCGATATGCGGCTAACCGGTCGATCCTCCGAAGATGCCGCCATTTTGGTTGCCTCTATCGCTGCCGCTTGTCTCCGTCGCGGTAGCCGTGTCCGTCGGTGTCGATGTCGCTCCTCCGTCGGTGCCACCGTTGTCGTTGCACTGCCAGCTGAACCGGCAGGTCTCGGTGGCCGAAGGTGTCGAACTCGGCGTCTCGCTCGGCGTCTCGCTCGGCGTCTCACTGGGCGTCTCGCTCGGCGTCACCACCGGTGTCGGCGTGGGAGTCGGTGCGCCGTCCTCGTTCGACACCTTGTCGATCTTGGTCGCGTCCGGGAAGCCGGGGTCCGACTTACCCTTCAGCGCGGCCTCCATGTACTCGGTCCAGATCGACGTCGGAATGTCACCACCGTGGATGGACGCCACCCCTGCCGTGCCGTTCATGGAGAGCAGCTCGGCGTCCTTCGGGTTTTCCCTGAACATCGCAATCGACGTCGAGAGCTGCTGGGTGTAGCCGACGAACCAGGCCGACTTGTTGCTGTCGGTGGTACCGGTCTTGCCGGCCGCATCACGCCCCAGGGCCTTCGCACTCTTGGCCGTACCGTTCTGGATGACGTTCTCCAGGGTGTTCGTGACGTTGTTCGCCACGTTCTCCGGAATCGCCTGCTTCACGGCCGGCTCGGTGAAGCCGGACACCGCCTGACCGTCGTGCTTGACGGAGGTCACCGAGTACGGGTCCGCCTGCTTGCCGGACGCGGCGAACGTCGCGTACGCGTCGGCCATCCGGATCGCGCTGGGCGTCGAGGTACCGATGGCGAAGGACGCGTTCAACGTGGCGAAACTGTTGTCCAGTATCCCGGACGCCTTGGCCACGTCCCGCACCTTGGAGTTCCCCACATCCATGCCCAGTTGCACGAACGGCGTGTTGATGGACTGCTCCATCGCCTTGCGCAGGGTGATGTATCCCCAGGGGTAGTTGCTCTCGTTGTTCTGATAGAAGATCGAGTTGTCCTTGTTCAGGACATACGAGCCGTCCTGGTTTCTGACCTTGAGATGGTCGTCGCCGTTGTACTTGCTCAGCGGCGAGATCCCGACGCCATCGGTCTTGTACGTGCCGTACTGCATGGCGGCGGCGAGCACGAACGGCTTCCAGGTCGAACCTACTGGCACACCCGAGGTGTCGGCGTTGTTGGTGAAGTGGCCGTTCTCGTAACCGTCGCCTCCGTAGAGGGCGACGATCGCTCCATCCTTGGGCACCACCGACGCCGCGCCGAACTGGACGTACTTGTCCAGGTCGCGCTTCTTCGGGTCGAGGCGCTCCTTCTGGACCTTCTTCACGGCCGCGCTCAGCTCGTTGACCTTGTCCTTCTGGAAGGTCGTGTAGATCTGGTAGCCGCCTTGGTCGAACTCGGTCTGTGAGATGTTCGAGTGGGCCAGCACGTACTTCTTGGCCGTGTCCACCAGGTAGCTGATCTGGCCGGTCATACCCTTGGTCGCTTTGAGCCCCTGGGGCTCGGGGTACTTCTTGATGGCCGTCTGGTACTCGGCGTCCGTGATGCGCTTGTCGTTGTGCATCTGCTCGAGGATCCAGCTCCAACGCGCCTTGGAGCGCGCGGTGTTGGACTTGGCGTCCGCCGCGGGGTCGATGTTCGTGGCGCCGATCGGGTCGTAGTACGTCGGACCCTTCAACAGCGCTGCCAGGAAGGCGCACTGACTTGGCGTCAGCTTGACCGCGTCCACGCCGTAGTAGGTCTGCGCGGCGGCCTGGATGCCGTAGGCCCCGCGACCGTAGTACGAGGTGTTCAGGTAGCCCTGGAGGACCTGCTGCTTGCTGAGCTGCGTGCCCACCTTTATGGAGATGAACATCTCCTTGAACTTACGGGTGACCGTCTGTTCCTGGCTCAGGTAGGTGTTCTTGACGAACTGCTGGGTGATCGTCGAACCACCCTGCGTCTGCCCGCCGCGGGCCATGTTGGCCAGGGCGCGGGCGATGCCCATGGGGTCGACGCCCGAGTCGGTGTAGAAGCTCTTGTTCTCGGCCGAGATCACCGACCACTGCATGGCCTTGGGGATCTGGTCGATGGTGACGTTCTGCCGGTTGGCACCGGTGCCGGTGGCGACCATCTGGTCGCCGTTGGACCAGTAGTAGACGTTGTTCTGCGACTTGGCCGCGGTGTTCTCGCTGGGGATGCCGACCATCGCGTAGCCGACGCCGACCGCGGCCACGATGCTGCCGAGGAAGAACAGGCACAGGCCGGAGACAAGCTTCCAGGAGGGCATCCAGCGGCGCCATCCGTACTTGTCGAAGCGCGGATAGTCGATGAACCGCTTCTTGCCGGGCGCGGGCGCACGCCCTCTGCCCCGGCCGGGCCCGTTCGGGCCGCCGGGACCTTGGCCGGCGGGCTCTCTGCGACGGCCGCCGCTTCTCTGGGCAGCCCGACGTGCTTCGGCGCGGCTGCCGTACTGGCGCTCCTCACCCCCGGCTCTGCGGGGTTCGACCCATAGGAGTCGGAGGGAGACCCGGTGGTGGCGCCTCGCGGTGCCGCGCGGCGGCCGGAGGTCGGTCCGGACTGGCCGCGTCGGGCCGCGGCACGTCCGCCTCCCTGCGGCTGCGGCGGTTTGCGACGGTGCTCGCTCATCGAACGATTACTCCTCGGGCAGGCGCATCCGTGCGCGCCTGGAAACGGCGGCTGGTTTCCGGTCCCCCGAAGTACGGATGTGGTCGGTTCTGCATTCACCCGTACCGCACCGGGGACGACGACGCCCCCACGCGTCACTTGGTTCCCGGTGGTGTGCATGCCGCACAGACTACGCACCGTCAAAACCTGCTTAGCCCCGAAGTTCACCCCAAATCAGGCAACTTGATTCCAACGAATCGGTGATGTGACGCCGCTCACCATCTCCCCACTTGTCGCATCCGGAAGGCCGTTCTATCGTCTGGATGTATCGAGTCGATACATCAGCTCGGCATAAAGGCCGTCACGGCAGGACCACGGACAGGAAGGAGGCGACGTTGAGCCGACGCTCCGGCATCCTCGAGTTCGCCATCCTCGGCCTGCTCCGCGAATCCCCGATGCACGGCTATGAGCTGCGCAAACGACTCAACACGTCACTGGGAGTGTTCCGTGCGTTCAGCTACGGGACGCTCTACCCCTGCCTCAAGACGCTGGTCGCCAACGGCTGGTTGATCGAAGAGACGGGGAGCACTCCCGAGGACGCCCTCACCGCCACCCTCGCCGGACGTCGCGCCAAGATCGTCTACCGGCTGACGGCGGACGGCAAGGAGCACTTCGAGGAGCTTCTCTCGCAGACGGGGCCCGACGCGTACGAGGACGAACATTTCGCCGCTCGTTTCGCCTTCTTCGGGCAGACGTCACGCGACGTTCGGATGCGCGTACTGGAGGGTCGCCGCAGCCGGCTGGAGGAGCGTCTGGAGAAGATGCGTGCCTCTCTGGCGCGGACCCGGGAGCGCCTCGACGACTACACGCTTGAGCTGCAGCGCCACGGAATGGAGTCCGTGGAGCGCGAAGTGCGCTGGCTGAACGAGCTCATCGAGAGCGAGCGCAGCCGGACGGGACCTGAAGGGTCCCGCCTCCGGAGGCTCCGCTCAGCAGGACAGCACATCTGGGGAGTCGGGCGGCCTGCCCCGGCTCGGGGCGCCACCCCGGGCCGGATCCGTCCGACGAAACCACCACATGAGGTCCAGTCAGGGCCTCACCTCGCACACACAGGGAGCAACCGGAATGGGTTCGGTTCGCGTAGCCATCGTCGGCGTGGGCAACTGCGCCGCGTCACTGGTTCAGGGCGTCGAGTACTACAAGGACGCCGATCCGGCGGCCAAGGTGCCCGGCCTGATGCACGTCCAGTTCGGCGACTACCACGTCGGTGACGTCGAGTTCGTCGCCGCGTTCGACGTCGACGCGAAGAAGGTCGGCCTCGACCTCTCGGACGCCATCGGTGCCAGTGAGAACAACACCATCAAGATCTGCGACGTCCCGAACAAGGGCGTCACGGTCCAGCGCGGTCACACGCTCGACGGCCTGGGCAAGTACTACCGCATGACGATCGAGGAGTCCGACGAGACCCCGGTCGACGTCGTCCAGGTCCTCAAGGACAAGCAGGTCGACGTCCTGATCTGCTACCTGCCCGTCGGTTCCGAGGACGCGGCGAAGTTCTACGCCCAGTGCGCCATCGACGCCAAGGTCGCCTTCGTCAACGCCCTTCCGGTCTTCATCGCCGGCACCAAGGAGTGGGCGGACAAGTTCACCGAGGCCGGTGTCCCGATCGTCGGCGACGACATCAAGTCGCAGGTCGGCGCGACCATCACGCACCGTGTGATGGCGAAGCTGTTCGAGGACCGCGGTGTCCGTCTCGAGCGCACCATGCAGCTCAACGTCGGCGGCAACATGGACTTCAAGAACATGTTGGAGCGCGACCGCCTCGAGTCCAAGAAGATCTCGAAGACGCAGGCCGTCACCTCGCAGATCCCGGACCGGGACCTGGGCGAGAAGAACGTCCACATCGGCCCGTCGGACTACGTCCAGTGGCTCGACGACCGCAAGTGGGCCTACGTCCGCCTCGAGGGCCGCGCGTTCGGTGACGTCCCGCTGAACCTCGAGTACAAGCTCGAGGTCTGGGACTCCCGAACTCCGCGGGTGTCATCATCGACGCCCTGCGCGCCGCGAAGATCGCCAAGGACCGCGGCATCGGCGGCCCGATCCTCTCCGCGTCGAGCTACTTCATGAAGTCCCCGCCGGTCCAGTACTTCGACGACGAGGCGTACGCGAACGTCGAGAAGTTCATCAAGGGCGAGGTCGAGCGCTAAGACGCGCCAACGGTCCGTTCGTCGAGGGTCCTCGGGCATGTTGCCCGGGGACCCTCCTCGTATGTGAGGCTGTGCCCATGGCCGTCGTCCGTGACCTGCGCATCCTCCTGCGCTTCCAGGGTTTCCGGCGCCTGCTCGCCGTACGCCTGCTCTCCCAGGGCGCGGACGGCGTCTACCAGGTCGCACTCGCCGCCTACGTCGTCTTCTCCCCGGAGAAGCAGACCTCGGCCGGCGCGATCGCCTCCGCGATGGCGGTCCTGCTCCTCCCGTACTCCCTCATCGGCCCCTTCGCCGGCGTCCTCCTGGACCGCTGGCGCCGTCGCCAGGTCTTCCTCTACGGCAACCTGCTGCGCGCCCTGCTGGCCGCGGGCACCGCCGTCCTGATGCTGAGCCACGTCCCGGACTGGCTCTTCTACGTCTCCGCGCTGTGCGTCACCGCTGTCAACCGCTTCGTCCTCGCCGGCCTGTCCGCAGCCCTCCCCGCGTGGTCGACGACGAACGCCTGGTCGTCGCCAACTCCCTTTCCCCTACGGCCGGAACACTGGCCGCGACGCTCGGCGGCGGCCTCGCCTTCCTCGTACGGCTGCTGGTCGCGGACACCGACGCCGCGGTCGTCCTGCTGGGAGCCGCCCTGTATCTGTGCGCGGCCCTCACCTCCCTGCGCATGGCCCCCGAACTCCTCGGCCCCGACCGCGCTTTGACCCACCCCCGCCTCGCGACAGCACTCGCCGGCACCGCCCGGGACCTGACAGCGGCGGTACGACACCTCGCCGCGCCGCAACGCAGAGAGGCGCTCTGGGCGCTGGGCGCGATGACGCTGATGCGCTTCTGCTACGGCGCCCTCACCGTCCTGCTGCTGATGCTCTGCCGCTACGCCCTCTCCTCGACCCCGGACGACGGACTACGGCTGCTGGGGCTGGCGTTGGGAGTATCCGGCGCCGGCTTCTTCGTTGCGGCCGTGGTGACCCCTGGACCGCCGGACGGCTCGGCCCCGGCCGGTGGATCGCCGTATGCGCCGCGGGCGCCGCGCTCCTGGAACCGGCCCTCGGCCTCCCGTTCACCACCGCTCCCATGCTCGCGGCGGCCTTCGTCCTGGGCCTGACCACCCAGGGCGCGAAGATCGCCACGGACACGATCGTGCAGTTCTCGGTCGACGACGCCTTCCGCGGCCGCATCTTCTCCGTCTACGACGTGCTGTTCAACATCGCTTTCGTCGGCGCCGCCGCGATGGCCGCACTGATGCTTCCCCTGACGGCCGCTCAGCGGTGCTGGTGATCACCGTGGCCCTCGTCTACGGCGCGGTTGCTGCGTCTATGGCCCAGTTTGAGCGCCGAGAAGTGTCACACCACTGACACGGAGTCCAACGGGGTCTCAGCAGTGTCAGTGGCGGCAGGTAGCTTACGGGCGTCTTATTTCACCTCATGCCGCACGCCAGACCACGGGTCATGCCGTGCCATGCGTCCACGTTCCAGGGGGAACGCAAGTGACAACTCCGCCGCCACAAAACCCGAACCCATACGCCCAGGGTCAGCAGCCCTACGGGCAGCCGCAGACGCCGACGCCGTACCCGCCGCACGCCCAGACTCCCGGTCCGTACCCGCCGCAGGCGCAGGCCCCGTACCCGCCCCAGGGCGGCTACCCGCAGCAGCCCGGCCAGCCAGGCTTCCCGCCGCAGGGAGCAGGCCCGTACGCTCCGATCCCGCCGCAGCCGAGACGCAGATTCAGCTCCAAGATGATCCGACTCGTCGTCATCATCGTGATCGGGATAGGCGTGGCCATCTTCGGCTACATATCGAGCCGGGACGACGCCAACACGGCAAAGGTCGGCGACTGCATGCACCGCGGCAGCACCAGCGACACCAACCCGGACCTTGAGGTCGTGAAGTGCAGCGACGCGAAGGCTCAGTACACGGTGCTGGCCAAGATCAACGGCAAGTACTCCGAGAGCGAGGCCGATGCCAAGTGCACGGCGGCCGCGAAGAACTTCAAGTACTCGTACACCGAGAGCGGTGACGGCAGCGACTTCCTGCTCTGCTTGACGGACTACTCGAAGTAGGGATGACGCGACGAGGGCGGTGTTTCACGTGAAACACCGCCCCTGATGCTGTCCGGGGTCATGTTTCACGTGAAACATGACCCCGTTTCACGGTCTCAGCTCTCTGCGGCCCACCACTCCTTGAGCGCGGCCACCGCGGCCTCGTGCTCCATCGGCCCGTTCTCCAGCCGCAGTTCCAGCAGGAACTTGTACGCGCGGCCGATGACCGGCCCGGGGTGACCCCAGGATCTCCATGATCTGGTTGCCGTCGAGGTCGGGGCGGATCGAGTCCAGCTCCTCCTGCTCCTGCAGCTGGGCGATGCGCTCCTCAAGGCCGTCGTACGCGCGGGACAGCGCGGCGGCCCTGCGCTTGTTCCGTGTGGTGCAGTCCGAGCGGGTCAGCTTGTGGAGGCGGTCGAGGAGCGGGCCGGCGTCACGGACATAGCGGCGGACGGCCGAGTCGGTCCACTCGCCGGTGCCGTAGCCGTGGAACCGCAGGTGGAGTTCGACGAGACGCGAGACGTCCTTCACCAGCTCGTTCGAGTACTTCAGCGCCAGCATCCGCTTCTTGGTCATCTTCGCGCCGACCACCTCGTGGTGGTGGAACGAGACCCGGCCGTCGCTCTCGAAGCGACGGGTGCGCGGCTTGCCGATGTCGTGCAGCAGCGCGGCCAGGCGGAGGGTCAGGTCGGGACCGTTCTCCTCCAGTTCGATCGCCTGCTCCAGAACGATCAGCGTGTGTTCGTAGACGTCCTTGTGCCGGTGGTGCTCGTCACTCTCCAGCCGGAGGGCGGGAAGCTCGGGCAGGACGTGGTCGGCGAGGCCGGTGTCGACGAGCAGGGTCAGCCCCTTGCGCGGGTTCGCGGAGAGGATCAGCTTGTTCAGCTCGTCCCGCACCCGCTCGGCCGAGACGATCTCGATCCGCCCGGACATCTCCGTCATCGCCGTGACGACCTCGGGCGCGACCTCGAAGTCGAGCTGCGCGGCGAAGCGTGCCGCCCGCATCATCCGCAGAGGGTCGTCAGAGAAGGACGCCTCGGGAGTGCCCGGGGTCCGCAGCACCCGGGCTGCAAGGTCGTCGAGGCCGCCGTGCGGGTCGATGAACACCTTCTCCGGGAGCGCGACAGCCATCGCGTTCACCGTGAAGTCCCGCCGGACGAGATCCTGCTCGATGGAGTCGCCGTACGACACCTCGGGCTTGCGCGAGGTCCGGTCGTACGCCTCGGACCTGTAGGTGGTGACCTCGATCTGGTAGCCGTCCTTCTGCGCCCCGACGGTGCCGAAGGCGATCCCGACCTCCCACACGGCGTCCGCCCACGGCCGGACGATCTTCAGTACGTCCTCGGGACGCGCGTCCGTCGTGAAGTCCAGGTCGTTGCCGAGCCTCTCGAGCAGCGCGTCCCGGACCGAGCCGCCGACCAGGGCGAGAGAGAACCCGGCCTCCTGGAAACGGCGGGCGAGGTCGTCGGCGACGGGAGCCACCCGCAGCAGCTCGCTCACCGCGCGATGCTGTACCTGGCTCAGGGCACTGGGGTTGTCTTCGTTGGCGTTCGGCACAACAGAAAAGGTTACGTGGCCCCGACCACCGCGGGCGCCTCGATTATCCCGGCCACCGCCGACGCCTCCATCAAACGTGCATGGACACGTCCCCTGATACCCGCACAAGCACTGCCCTTGCGACGTACGAGACTGCTCCCCTTATACGGGCACATACGGGACGGTCCGTCGCCGTTCTCTGATCTTGTGGACCAGTCCGCGGCACTTACCCTCAGCGCGCATCGTTACCATGCGTGGACGCACATTGCGACGACCACTGACGATGACGAGGGACGGGCGAGCGCGTGGCCGAGGCGGCAGACTTCCAGGGGACGAGTCCCTCACCTGCCCGCCGGTGGCTGCGGCGCACCGGCACACTGCTCGCCGGGGCGCCTCTGCTGGCCGGCCTCCTCCAGCTGTCCGCCGTCGCGCCCGCCGGTGCGGCCGAGCAGACGTCCGCGCAGGCCGCCTCCGGCTCGCAGCCGGTGTCCGTCTCCCTGGACACGCTCAGCCCCAGCGTCCCCACGGACGGGGACACGCTGACCGTCTCCGGGACGGTGACCAACAACAGCAAGCAGACGGTCACCGACGCCCACGTGGGCCTGCGCCTGGGACAGGCGCTGAGCACCCGCTCGGCGATCGACACCGTCGCCAAGCGCACCGACTACATCCAGGGCGTCGACGGCTCGGAGATCGACGACAAGTACAGCGAGAAGTTCTCCAAGCTCACTCCGGGCGTCGCGGAACCCTTCACCCTCTCCGTGCCGGTCGACAAGCTGGACCTCGGTGACGACGGCGTCTACCCGCTCGGTGTCGCGCTCTCCGGCCAGACCTCGGCGCAGCCCTGGGAGCAGGTGCTGGGCATCCAGCGGACGTTCCTGCCGTGGCAGCCCGGCGACGCCGACACGAAGACGAAGACGACGTATCTGTGGCCGCTCATCTCCGGCGTCCACATGACGGCGCAGACGGGTTCCAACGAGCAGCAGACGCCGGTCTTCCTCAACGACGATCTCGCCAAGGAGATCTCCCCGGGCGGGCGCCTCGACCAGATGCTGTCGCTCGGCAAGGATCTCGACGTCACCTGGGTGATCGACCCGGACCTGCTGGCCTCGGTCGACGCGATGACCCGCAGCTACAAGATCCAGGGCGAGGGCGACACCACCACGACGGGCACGCACCAGGCGGTCGCCAAGGCGTGGCTCGCCGAGCTGCAGTCGGCCGTGGCGGACAAGGAGGTCGTCGCCCTCCCCTTCGCCGACCCGGACCTGGCGTCCCTCGCCCATAACGGCACCAGCGTCACCGGCTCGCTGAGCCACCTCAAGGACGCCACGGACGTCGCCGCGAGCACCGTGGAGACGGTGCTGCACGTGACGCCGAACACGGACTTCGCGTGGCCGGTGAACGGCGCCGTGGACCCGTCGATCATCAAGGTCGCCACCTCGGCAGGCGCCGACAAGGTAATCGCCCGCAGCGACAGCCTCCAGGAGACCGGCGGCCTGTCGTACACGCCCTCGGCCGCCCGTCCCGTAGGCGGTGGTACGACGGCGGTGGTCGCGGACGGACGGCTCTCGACGGCGTTCGAGGGTGATCTGACGAAGGCCGGGGCCGCCACGCTCGCCGAGCAGCAGTTCCTCGCCCAGAGCCTGGCTCTCGACCTGCAGACGGACAAGCAGCGCAGCATCGTCGTCGCCCCCCAGCGCATGCCGACCGCGAGCCAGGCCCAGACGATGGCCGAGGCGCTGACGACCCTCCAGAGCAGCAACTGGAGCGAGTCGCAGGACCTCGCCACGGCGGCCAAGGCCAAACCCGACCCGAGCGCCACCACGAGGATCCCGTCGTCCTCCTCGTACCCCTCCTCGCTGCGCAGGCAGGAGCTGCCGAAGTCGGCCTTCGAGGAGATCGCGACCACCCAGGACAAGCTGGACAACTTCCGGGTGATCCTCACCGACGAGTCCCGGGTGGTGACCCCCTTCGGGCGGGCCATGAACCGTGAGATGTCCACGTCGTGGCGCGGCCAGGCGGGCGAGGCGTCCAACTTCCGCCAGGGCGTGCTGGGTTATCTCGACGACCTCACCGATCAGGTGAAACTGATCGACAAGTCCGAGACCAAGCTCTCGGGCCGCAGCGCCACGATCCCCGTGACCGTGCAGAACAACCTGGTGCAGGGCGTCGGACACCTGACCCTGCGGCTCACCTCGACGAGCCCCACCCGCCTGAACATCGGCGGCAAGGCGTACACGGAGCAGCGGGTCACGGTCAACGGCGGGCACAGCCAGTCGGTGAAGTTCACCACGTCGGCCAACGCCAACGGCAAGGTGGAGGTGATCGCCCAGCTGTACACGGAGGACGGCCAGGAGTACGGACAGGCCGTCAGGTTCGACGTGAAGGTCACCGAGGTCACGGCCACCGTCATGCTGGTCATCGGCGGCGGCGTCCTGCTCCTCGTCCTCGCCGGCTTCCGGATGTACACGCACCGCAAGCGCGCGGTGGCCCGCCAGGCCGAGCAGGAGGGCCCCGACGGACCCGACGACGGCACGGACCCGGAACCCGACGGCCCGGAGAACCCCGAAGGCCCTCAGGACCGTCTCCAGGAAGAGTCCGGCACTCCGTCCCGGGCAGACGACCCGGAGCACCCGAGTGACCCGACACCGGACACCGCACCGGAAAGCGCCGACCCGTCCGGCACGGGTGAGAGAGTGGACCGTTGAGCGATGTCGTGGCCGGTGGGCCCGGGGACGATGAGGTGGGGTAACCATGAACGCGCCGTACGACGGTGACCGCGGTCAGGGCGCGGGCAGCTCGGGCTACCCCGAGGGTCCGCCTCCCGAACACGGCCAGGTGCCGCCGCAGCCCCCGCGGACATGTACCTCCAGGACGCCTACGACCAGGACCCTTACCGGGCGCAGGACCTCTCCGCCCAGGACCCGGTCGCCGAGGCGCTCTACGACCGTGCCGCCCACCCCCGCCGCCTCCGGGCACGTACCAGCCACAGCCCCCGCTCTACGCCCAGCCGCCCCAGTCCCCGTACGCCCCCGACCCCCGCGTGTGGGCGCAGACCCTCCGCCCGAGCCGGAGGGCCCCACCCAGTACCTGCCGTACGGCGACGACGCCCGTACGACCCAGTTCGTGGGCGTGGACGACCTGGTGACCGGGGCGAGCGAGGAGTACCACGAGCCGGACGCCTTCGCTCATCTCTTCCGGGACCAGGGTCAGGGCGTCGGACGACCGCAGATGGATCCCCAGGGGTCCCCGGCCCGTCCCCGGCACCCCCTCGGGCCAGGCACCCCCGCCCGCGATGTCCGACGCCACGATGCAGCTCACACCGACGGCACCGGCACCCGTGGCCGCTCCCACGAAGGGCGGGAAGGCCACCGGCCTGCTGAAGTCGAGCGCCGTGATGGCGGCGGGCACGATGGTCTCCCGCCTGACCGGCTTCGTCCGCTCCGCGCTGATCGTCTCGGCGCTGGGTATCGGCATGCTCGGCGACACCTTCCAGGTCGCCTACCAGCTGCCGACGATGATCTACATCCTGACCGTGGGCGGCGGCCTGAACTCCGTCTTCGTGCCGCAGCTCGTGCGCGCCATGAAGGAGGACGACGACGGCGGTGAGGCGTTCGCCAACCGGCTGCTGACCCTGGTCATCGTGGCGCTCGGAGTACTGACCGCGCTGGCGATGTTCGCGGCGCCTCTCCTGGTCCGCATGCTGTCGGTGAAGGTCGCGAGCGACCCCGCAGCCGACAGTGTCGCCATCACCTTCACCCGCTACTTCCTGCCTTCGATCTTCTTCATGGGCATCCACGTGGTGATGGGCCAGATCCTCAACGCCCGCGGCAAGTTCGGCGCGATGATGTGGACTCCAGTCCTCAACAACGTCGTCATCATCGTGACGCTCGGCATGTTCCTCTGGGTGTACGGGACCTCGGCGGACTCCGGTATGGAGGTCCAGAACATCCCGCCGGAGGCCCAACGCCTCCTGGGCGTCGGGGTTCTCCTCGGCCTGGTCGTCCAGGCGCTGGCGATGATCCCGTACCTTCGCGAAACAGGGTTCAGGCTGCGGCTGCGGTTCGACTGGAAGGGCCACGGCCTCGGCAAGGCCGCGATGCTCGCCAAGTGGACCGTCCTCTTCGTCCTCGCGAACCAGGCGGGTGCCCTCGTGGTCACCCAGCTCGCCACCGCGTCGGTCGCGGACACGAACATCGCCGGAACCGGATTCAGCGCCTATGCCAACGCCCAGCTCATCTGGGGTCTGCCGCAGGCCATCATCACGGTGTCTCTCATGGCCGCCCTGCTGCCGCGCATCTCCCGCTCGGCCGCCGAGGGCGACAGCGGCGCCGTCCGCGACGACATCTCCCAGGGACTGCGCACGACCGCCGTCGCAATCGTGCCGATCGCCTTCGGCCTGCTCGCCCTCGGCATCCCGATGTGCACCCTGATCTTCGGCTCCTCGGGGACGAACTCGGCGACCAACATGGGCTTCATGCTGATGGCCTTCGCCCTCGGCCTGATCCCGTACTCGGTGCAGTACGTCGTCCTGCGTGCCTTCTACGCCTACGAGGACACCCGGACGCCCTTCTACAACACCGTCATCGTGGCCGCGGTCAACGCGGGCGCCTCGGCGGTCTGTTACTTCGTCCTCCCGGCCCGCTGGGCCGTGGTGGGCATGGCCGCCTCGTACGGCCTCGCGTACGCGATCGGTGTCGGTGTCGCCTGGAACCGGCTGCGCAAGCGGCTGAACGGCGACCTGGACGGCGCTCGCGTGCTGCGGACGTACGCTCGGCTCAGCATCGCCTCCGTGCCGGCCGCACTGCTCAGTGGTGCGGCCTGTTACGGGATCGGTCATACGCTCGGCCAAGGCGTCGTCGGTTCGTTCGCGGCGCTCGTGGTGGGTGGGGCCGTACTGCTCGGAATCTTCTACGTCGCGGCCCGCCGCATGCGCATCGAGGAACTCAACTCCCTCGTCGGCATGGTGCGCGGGCGCTTGGGACGTTGAGGCGGGGGCACTCGCACAACCATCGTCTGTCGCTGTGTGTCGTGCATAGCGGCAGACTGTGGGCACAATTGGTTTCGGCGTCGAACAGCGTGCAACGGATGGGGAGGCAGGAGCGGCGGTGGCGGAACGGAGCACGGCTGCCGTCGACGTGGCAGACAACAGCGGCGACAAGCCGCTGACCGCCAAGGCGGACCAGTCCACGGCCGACGGGGTGGCCCAGAACCCGGAGCGGGACACGGAAAGCGACCAGGCACAGGGGAGCGGCGGGATCGAGGAAACCGAGAAGGCCTCGCCTCCCGAACTGCACAGCGGTCACAAGCTCGCCAGACGCTATCGCCTCGAAGAGTGCGTCACCCGTCTGGACGGCTTCAGCAGTTGGCGCGCGGTGGACGAGAAACTCCGCCGTGCCGTCGGCGTCCACATCCTCCCGCCGACCACGCGAGAGGCCGTTCCGTGCTGGCCGCGGCCCGTTCCTCGGCGCTGCTGGGCGACCCCGTTTCGTCCAGGTCCTGGACGCGGTGGAGGAGAACGACCTTGTCTACGTCGTCCACGAATGGCTGCCCGACGCCACGGAACTGACGACGCTTCTGGCACCGGGCCCGCTGGAGGTCCACGAGGCCTACCAGATGGTCAGCCAGATCGCCTCGGCCATGGCCGCCGCGCACCGCGAGGGCCTCGCCCATCTCCGGCTGAACCCGAACGCCGTGCTGCGCACGTCGTCCGGCCAGTGGCGCATTCGCGGACTCGCCGTCAACGCCGCGCTGCGAGGCATCAGTTCGGACACCCCGCAGCGCACCGACACGGAGGCGATCGGCGCCCTGCTGTACGCGGCGCTCACCCAGCGCTGGCCGTACGAGAGCGACGCCTACGGTCTCTCCGGGCTGCCCAAGGGTGTCGGTCTGATCGCACCCGACCAGGTGCGTGCGGGTGTCCACCGCGGTCTGTCGGAGCTCGCCATGCGCGCGCTCGCCAACGACGGCGCCACGGCCTCCCGGCACGAGGCGGCGTGCACCACGCCGGAGGAGTTGGTGAAGGCGATCGGCGAGATGCCCCGCATTCGGCCGCCGGAGCCCACGTTCACCGCACCGCCCGAGTACCAGCAGACCACGTACCAACAGGGCACGTACGGCCGCCCGTCGGCGCATCCCGGTGCCGCCCAGCCCGTGCCGTCCCCGCCGCCCCCACTGCAGAGCCGCACCGGCAAGGCCCTCAAGTGGGCCGTGTCCGCGCTGCTGATCGCCGCGCTGGGCCTGGGCAGTTGGCAGCTCGCCGACGCGCTCATGGACCAGGGCAACAAGTCCGAGGACACGAAGCAGACCCAGACGACGGACGGGAACGACAAGACCGGCGACAAGACCAAGCCGGTCAGGACACTCTCGATCCAGGGCGCCCAGGAGTTCGTGGCCAAGGGCGGCGCCCAGCACCCGAACGACGTCGACAAGACCTACGACGGCAACACATCGACGTACTGGCGGACCTCCAGCTTCATAGGAGGCCCGGTGCTCGCGCCGTACAAGCCGGGCGTGGGCATCGTCTATGACCTGGGTTCGTCCCGGACCGTCTCCTCGGTGACCATAGGGCTCTACTACAGCGGCGATCACACCACGGTGAATCTCTACGCGGCCGACTCGCTGTCACCCTCTTCGCTGGACTCCATGACGCAGATCGGCAGCGTCACGACGACCGGGACCAGCGCGGCAGTGAAGGTCACCAAGCAAGTGAAGAGCCGGTATGTTCTCGTCTGGCTCACCGCTCTGCCCCACGCGGCGAGCGACCAGTACAGCGACGCCGGCTA
Source organism: Streptomyces sp. P3 (assembly GCA_016893485.2). Lineage (GTDB taxonomy): Bacteria > Actinomycetota > Actinomycetes > Streptomycetales > Streptomycetaceae > Streptomyces. The sequence goes on along the minus strand of JAFEKX020000001.1, from coordinate 4,947,600 downwards.
CAAACAGGCCATCACCGACGTGAAGTTCACGGGCTGACGCTCACCGGAGGGGGAGGGGGTCCGATGGCGGAAGGCGCCGGGTACGACGGGACGAGCGATCAGGATCTGCTCGCCCGCCATGTCGAAGGTGACCCGGACGCCTTCGGTGAGATCGTCCGGCGGCACCGGGACCGGCTCTGGGCCGTGGCCCTGCGCACACTGGGGGACCGCGAGGAGGCCGCTGACGCCGTCCAGGACGCCCTCGTCTCCGCCTACCGGGCCGCCCACACCTTCCGCGGCCAGTCGGCCGTCACGACGTGGCTGCACCGGATCACGGTGAACGCCTGCCTGGACCGCGCCCGCAAGGCCGCCTCCAGGAAGACCTCCCCGGTCGACGACACCGAGCGCCTGGAACAGCTCCTGGAACCGCACGAGTCGGCCTCGGCTCCCGCGGAACGCAACGACCTGCACCGCCAACTGCTGGAAGCCCTGGGCACCCTCCCGCCCGACCAGCGCGCCGCCCTCGTCCTCGTGGACATGCAGGGCTACCCCGTCGCGGAAGCCGCCCGCATTCTCGACGTACCGACCGGCACGGTGAAGAGCCGCTGCGCCAGAGGAAGAGCCAGACTGCTGCCCCTCCTCACCCATCTCCGGCCGGAAAGAGCCGACGACGGCAAGGAACCGGGCGCAGGACGGAACCGGGCGCAGGGGACATCCGTCCCACCGGCAGCGGGACCCCGAGACGCGGGTCCCGAGGATGCAGGGCCGAGCGATTCAGCTGCTGTGAAGGGCGGAGGTGGGCGAGCGTGACATCCACGACAGACACGGCCGAGCACCCGGACGTCGCGGAGATCTCCGACCTCACCGAGGGCCTTCTCTCCCCGTCCAGGACGGCAGAGGTACGACGCCATCTGGACGTGTGCGAACTTTGCGCGGACGTCCACGACTCGCTGGAGGAGATCCGGGGTCTGCTGGGCAGCCTGCCCGGCCCACCGCGCATGCCCGCAGAGATCGCGGGCCGTATCGACGCGGCGCTCGCCGCCGAGGCCCTGCTGGGTGCCACTGCTCCCGAGTCCCTGGCCACCCCTACGTGGTTGGGTGGGTCCCGAGACGGGCGGACGCGATCGACGAGGACGCCGAGCACACCGAGGCGCATGTTTCACGTGAAACATCGCCCACAACGACGACGGCGGCGGCCCGTCCGTCCGGACACTCCCGCGCGGCGACCGGCCCCGGACGCAAGGACCGGAAGGACCGCAAGGACCAGAGCCGCGGCGGACGTCGTGGACGGATCGTCCTGGGAGCCGTGTTCACTGCGGCCGTTCTGGGAGCCGGTTCTCTCTTCATCCAGTCCCTGGGCGACCACAAGACCTCGGACACGGCTCAGGGGAACGCGACCAGTTCTGCGGACACCTTCTCCAAGGGGAAGCTGGAGAACGTGGTGTCGGATCTCCTCGCCACCAAGGCAGCCACGAACCAGGGCACCGGAAGCAGGGCAGCATGAAGCCCTGGAACGCCGAGTCCGACCCGGGGACCAACACGGAGCCGACCAGCAAGACTCCCAAGACCCTGATCGAGCCCTCCACCTCCGTCCCGGACTGCATCCGGCAGGGCATCAACCGTGGCACCGCGGAGGTCCTCGGCTTCAAGGAGGGCACCTACAACGGCTCTGCCGCCTATCTCGCAGTGCTGCCCGACGCGTCCGACAGCACCCGGGTCACGGCGTACGTCGTGGACGCGACCTGCGTGAGCCACCACACGTCGACTCCTGGCAAGGTCCTTCTGACGCGGTCGTACCCCCGTTCCTGATTCCCGGGCCTCTCGTCTCCGCCCTGCGTGGTACTTCCCTGTGTACAGCCTCTCCATGTGCCCTCTCCGTGTGCCCGGACACAGCGGGAATGCGGGCCCCGTAGGATCCGTTGGGTGGTGTGGAGGCTCTGAGAGGGGCTCCCACCGGTCGTACTGACGCAGTCCAGAGACGAGGAACCAAGCCGTGAGCGACGTCCGAAACGTGATCATCATCGGCTCCGGGCCCGCCGGCTACACGGCGGCGCTCTACACCGCGCGCGCGTCGCTGAAGCCGCTGGTGTTCGAAGGTGCCGTCACCGCTGGTGGCGCGCTGATGAACACCACCGAGGTCGAGAACTTCCCGGGCTTCCAGGACGGCATCATGGGCCCCGAGCTCATGGACAACATGCGTGCCCAGGCCGAGCGCTTCGGCGCCGAGCTGATCCCGGACGACGTGGTCTCCGTCGACCTGACCGGTGAGATCAAGACCGTCACGGACACGTCGGGCACCGTGCACCAGGCGAAGGCCGTCATCGTCACCACCGGCTCCCAGCACCGCAAGCTGGGCCTGCCGAACGAGGACGCGCTCTCCGGCCGGGGTGTCTCCTGGTGTGCCACCTGTGACGGGTTCTTCTTCAAGGACCAGGACATCGCCGTCATCGGTGGTGGCGACACGGCGATGGAGGAGGCGACCTTCCTCTCCCGCTTCGCCAAGTCCGTGACGATCGTTCACCGCCGGGACAGCCTGCGTGCCTCCAAGGCGATGCAGGAACGCGCCTTTGCCGACCCGAAGATCAAGTTCGTCTGGGACAGCGAGGTCGCCGAGATCGAGGGCAACCCGAAGCTCGCCGGCCTCAAACTGCGCAACCTGAAGACCGGGAACTCTCCGACCTGGCGGTGACGGGCCTGTTCATCGCGATCGGTCACGACCCCCGCACGGAACTCTTCAAGGGCCAGCTGGAGTTGGACGGAGAGGGCTACCTCAAGGTCGAGGCGCCCTCGACCCGCACCAACCTGACCGGTGTCTTCGGCGCCGGTGACGTCGTCGACCACACCTACCGCCAGGCGATCACCGCCGCCGGCACGGGCTGCTCCGCCGCTCTGGACGCCGAGCGTTTCCTCGCCGCCCTCGCGGACGAGGAGAAGGCAGAGCCCGCGAAGACCGCCGTCTGACCCCATCCTTCCCACCGCACGATCAAGTTAAGGAGCCCGCCGTGGCCGGCACTCTGAAGAATGTGACCGACGCTTCCTTCGACGAGGACGTCCTCAAGAGCGACAAGCCCGTCCTGGTGGACTTCTGGGCTTCCTGGTGCGGTCCGTGCCGCCAGATCGCTCCGTCCCTCGAAGCCATCGCCGCCGAGCACGGCGACAAGATCGAGATCGTCAAGCTCAACATCGACGAGAACCCGGCCACGGCTGCCCGGTACGGCGTCATGTCCATCCCGACGCTGAACGTCTACCAGGGTGGCGAGGTCGCCAAGACCATCGTCGGCGCAAAGCCGAAGGCCGCGATCGTTCGCGACCTCGAGGACTTCATCTCCGAGTGATGTTTCACGTGAAACCATGTTTCACGTGAAACATGAATGGGCCGACTCCCGGAGTCGGCCCATTTGCTTTAGAGCGGTCGAAGCGCTGGTTCCTTCTGTACGGCCCCCAACAGCCGGTCGAGCGCCAGCTCCACGTCTTCCTTCCAGGAGAGCGTCGTGCGCAGCTCCAGCCGCAGCCGTGGGTAGGCGGGGTGCTGACGAACCGTCTTGAAGCCCACGGCGAGCAGATGGTCGGCCGGCAGAACGCAGGCGGCCTCTTTCCCGTGGGCATCCCCGAAGGCCTCTATCGCCTTGAAGCCCCGCCGCAGCAGATCCTTGGCAACCGTCTGGACCATGACCCGCCCCAGCCCCTGCCCCTGATACCCCGGCATGATGAACGACGTCATCAACTGCACGGCGTCCGGCGACACGGGGCTCGTGGGAAATGCCGTCGAGCGGGGACGTAAGCAGGGGGCGCGTAGAGGACGAAGCCCACCGGCACGTCGTCGACGTAGACGACCCGGCCGCAGGAGCCCCAGTCGAGGAGGACCGCGGAGATCCAGCCTTCCTTCTCCAGGGCCGCCGTATCTGCCTTTACCGCGGCTTGGCCGCTGACGGGGTCCAGCTCCCAGAAGACACACGACCGACAGCGGTTGGGAATGTCCGGGAGGTTGTCCAGCGTGAGCGGTACAAGCCGACGCCCCATGAAGGCAGATCCTCGCTTCCTTCGCCCGCAGCGGCGCGAGCGGCTGTCAGAGCGCTACGTTGCCTGATCAAACTGCCGACGAACCCGCCGACCGCCCCCAGGCCCAGACCCGCGCTCACCAGTCCGGTGCGGCTCACCGTTCGCATGGCCCCCGCCTCCCCTAAGAGGTGCTGCCAAGTGGATGCGCCAAACCCGAATCGCATCGTATCCATGATGCGATTCCATCGATACCGACAGAAAGCAAAGAGCGGGCCGCCTTCCGGTACACACCGGACACGGCCCACTCTTCTGGTCGGACGGACGGAACCCATGCCCGAAGGCAGGAAGGCTCAGGCCTCGTCCTCCGTCTCGTCGTCCAGCAGGCTCCGCTGCAGGACCGGCCCCTCACCCGGAGCCAACGAACCGAGGATGCGCTCCAGGTCCTCCATCGAGGCGAACTCGACAGTGATCTTGCCCTTCTTCTGGCCCAGGTCCACCTTCACCCGGGTCTCGAAGCGATCAGAGAGACGTGTGGCGAGATCGGACAGCGCCGGAGAGACCAACGCGCCGGCCCTCGGTCCCTTGGAACGCTGAGCCGTCTGGGGCCGCGAACCCATGAGGGTCACGATCTCCTCGACGGCACGCACCGAGAGCCCCTCGGCCACGATCCGGTGAGCCAGCCGGTCCTGCTCCTCCGAGTCGTCGACGGAGAGCAGAGCCCGGGCGTGGCCGGCGGAGAGAACTCCGGCTGCGACACGGCGCTGGACCGACGGCGAGAGCTTCAGCAGACGCAGGGTGTTGGAGACCTGCGGGCGGGAACGACCGATGCGGTCAGCCAGCTGGTCGTGCGTGCAGTTGAAGTCCTTGAGCAACTGGTCGTAGGCAGCCGCCTCTTCGAGCGGGTTCAGCTGGGCGCGGTGCAGGTTCTCCAGGAGGGCGTCCAGGAGAAGCTTCTCGTCGTCCGTGGCCCGCACGATCGCCGGAATCGCCTCCAGGCCCGCCTCACGGCACGCCCGCCAACGCCGCTCACCCATGATGAGCTCGTAGCTGGACGGGCCGATCTGCCGTACGACGACGGGCTGGAGAAGGCCGACCTCCTTGATGGAGGTGACGAGCTCCTGCAGCGCGTCCTCGTCGAAGACCTCACGCGGCTGGCGTGAGTTCGGCGTGATGGAGTCGAGGGGCAGCTCGGCAAAGTGGGCACCGATGGGAGGCGCGAACGTCTCCACGGCGCCGTTCGTCGACAGCTCCTCCATGTCGTAGGAAACCGGCGGCAGCGTGGTGACCTTCGCTGCGGCCACCCCCGGTCGCCGGTGATGACCGGAACCGCCGTCGGAGACGCGGAACCCATGGCGGCCGGAGCCACCGTCTTCTCCCCGGTCGGGGCTGCGGGGATCAATGCGCCGAGCCCACGGCCCAAACCCCTCCGTCGCTCGCTCACTGGATGCCCTCCACCATGCTCTGGTCGCTCTGAGCGCCGATGTGCGCGTGTGTCGCGTCGTAGCTGACGCCCACACCCTTCAGCGCGATTTCCCTTGCTGCCTCAAAGTAGGAGAGGGCACCGCTCGATCCGGGATCGTAGGTCAGTACCGTCTGCCCATAACTCGGTGCCTCGGAGATACGGACCGAGCGGGGAATGCTCGTCCGTAGCACCTCGTCGCCGAAGTGACTGCGCACCTCGTCCGCGACCTGGGACGCCAGACGCGTCCGGCCGTCGTACATGGTGAGCAGGATGGTCGACACATGCAGGTTGGGGTTGAGGTGCCCCGGACCAGGTCGACGTTGCGGAGCAACTGACCGAGGCCTTCCAGCGCGTAGTACTCGCACTGGATCGGGATGAGAACCTCCGCGCCGGCGACCAACGCGTTGACCGTCAGCAGGCCGAGTGAGGGCGGACAGTCGATGAGGATGTAGTCCAACGGCTGTTCGTAGGCCTGAATCGCCCGCTGGAGTCTGCTCTCTCGGGCCACCAGGGACACCAGCTCGATCTCCGCACCGGCGAGATCGATCGTGGCGGGGGCACAGAAGAGACCCTCGACATCGGGGACCGGCTGCACGACCTCGGAGAGAGGTCTGCTGTCGACCAACACGTCATAGATGGAGGGGACTTCCGCGTGGTGGTCGATCCCCAGTGCCGTGGACGCATTGCCCTGTGGGTCGAGGTCGACCACCAGAACACGGGCGCCGTGCAGTGCCAGCGAAGCGGCAAGATTGACGGTCGTCGTCGTCTTGCCCACCCCCGCCCTTCTGGTTGGCGACGACCATGATGCGGGTCTGCTCAGGACGTGGCAGGCCCTCGCCGGCACGGCCTAGGGCTTCCACCGCCAGTTGGGCAGCACGACCGATGGGAGTGTCGTCCATAGGGGGCGGTGTTTCACGTGAAACATCCTCCCCATCGACTCGGTACGGGGACCGGGGACCGGATCGGTCATCGGTCCCGCGATGTTGGCGTCGGACCGCAAGGATTCACTCTCCTCGACTTCAGGCTCGCAATGAACAGAGCCTCCCATGTCTTCAGGGTCGTGAACCAGTGAGGCCTGGGGTTCTGTGGAGAATTCCACCTCTGTGGACAACTCCGTGCCCTCTCCGAGTGATCCGAGAGGCTTCCGGTCGCGGGGTTCGGCCGCGGCGCGGGTGCGACCGATGATGCCGTGCAGCAGTGAGCGACGTTTCACGTGAAACACGATGCACAGCCGCCGAGGCCGAACTGCCGCGACACTCCGGCATGCGTAGTTTTGGCAGCTTGTGTGGAGTAAGTCTCGTCGTCAGGACGGATCGGCGACTTGCCTCAACGCTGAGACCGACCTGCTTCAAACGCTGAGACCCGCGTGCCACAAGCGCTGGGGCCGACCCGCCCCAGGCGCTGAGACATCCTCAACGACGCCGGCGCGTGCGCCCCGTACGAGCCGCCTTGGCCCGCTTGGCCGCGAAGCGCACCCCGCCGGGGCTCTCCCCGACCTCGACGCGGACCACCGTGGACAGCGGATCGACGATGCCCTCGCCAACTTGCAGGATGGACGTCCCCACGGCACCGAGCTTGCTGAGCACGCTCGCCGCGCTCTTGAGCTCCTCCTCGGCCGTGTCCCCTTGAGGGCGAGCATCTCGCCGTAGGGACGCAGCAGGGGGATGCCCCACGTCGCAAGTCGCTCCAAGGGGGCCACGGCCCGGGCCGTCACCACATGGACCGGTTGCAGCTTGCCCATGACCTCCTCGGCACGGCCGCGCACGACGGTGACGTGGTCGAGGCCGAGGAGTTCGACGACCTCGGTGAGGAAGTTAGTACGGCGGAGCAGCGGTTCGAGCAGGGTGATCTTGATGTCCTCGCGGACCAGGGCCAGGGGAATGCCCGGGAGGCCGGCGCCGGAGCCGACGTCGCAGACCGTCACTCCGTCGGGCACGACCTCCGAGAGGACCGCGCAGTTCAGCAAGTGCCGTTCCCACAGGCGGGGCACCTCACGTGGGCCGATCAGGCCGCGCTGCACACCCGCGTCGGCGAGCAGCTCGGCGTACCGGACCGCATCGTCGAAGCGATCGCCGAACACCTCGCGCGCCTGCTCGGGCGCGGGGGGAAGCTCCGCTGCCTCCGTCACGGGGACCGTCCTTCCGTACCGCAAAAGCGCATTGGGCGCTGACTACCAGGACCACCAGAACTACAGGACTATCAGGCTGACAAAGTTCGGCCCCGTCTGCTCAACAGACGGGGCCGGTACTACGCGGGGACCGATCAGGCGGGAAGCACGACGACGAAGCGCTGCGGCTCCTCGCCCTCCGACTCGCTGCGCAGTCCCGCGGCCTTGACCGCGTCGTGCACGACCTTGCGCTCGAACGGGGTCATCGGGTTCAGCTTCACCGGCTCGCTGGTGTTCTTCACGTCGGCCGCGGCCTTGGCGCCCAGCTCGGAGAGCTCGGTGCGCTTCTTGGCGCGGTAACCCGCGATGTCCAGCATCAGCCGACTGCGGTCCCCGGTCTCCCGGTGCACGGCCAGGCGGGTGAGCTCCTGAAGTGCCTCCAGCACCTCACCGTCACGGCCGACGAGCTTCTGCAGGTCGCGGCCGCTGCTGTCGCTGATGATCGAGACAGCGGCGCGGTCGGCCTCGACATCCATGTCGATGTCGCCGTCGAGATCGGCGATGTCCAGCAGACCCTCGAGGTAGTCCGCCGCGATCTCGCCCTCCTGCTCCAGGCGGGACAGGGTGTCTGCACCCTCGGCAGCGGCGGAGGTGGTGCCTTCCGTCACGGGATGGACTCCTTCTTACTTCTTGACGGGGACTTGGGCCGCTGCGGACCCTTGCGCTGTCCGGACTGGGCCTTGCTGCGGGTACCGCCGGCCGGCTTCGGCGCGGGCTTCTTCGCAGCGGTGGCGGGCTTGGCGTCCTCGGGTTCGTCCGACTTGCTCAGCGAGGTCTTCGGCTCGTCGGCGTCGTCGGGCGCGTTATCGGCACTGTCGTCGGCGGCCTTCGCGACGGCGGACTGGCGCTGGGCCTTGGTCTGCCGCTTGGGCTGCTGGCGCCTGGGGTGGCCGTGGTCGGCGTACCGTCCTCGGTCTCCACCGCCGCGCTCTCGCCCTTCGCCACGGTGCCGTCGGCCTGGGCCACCAGGCCCACCTTGGTCAGGCTGTTGATGAACTTGCGCTCGAACTCGTTGCGGTCACGGCCCTTGGAGACGATCGCCTTGACGATGGCACGCTCGCCACGGCTGCGGGTCTTCTCGTGGTGCGTGACGTGCTTGGTCAGGCGCTCCAGGTAGGCGGCCTGGGCCTTGGAACCCGGGGTCGGGTTGTTGCGGATGACGTACATCTGCTGGCCCATGGTCCACACGTTGGTGGTCAGCCAGTAGACGAGGACCCCGACGGGGAAGTTGATGCCGAAGATGGCGAACATGACCGGGAAGACGTACATCAGCATCTTCTGCTGCTGCATGAACGGGGTCTTCACCGTGGTGTCGACGTTCTTCGTCATCAGCTGGCGCTGCGTGTAGAACTGCGACGCCGACATCATCACGATCATGATCGCGGTGACGACCCGGACGTCGGTCAGCGTGGCGCCGAGCGCCTCGACCTTGCTGCTGCCGTCCGTGAACTTCGCGGCGAGCGGAGCGCCGAAGATGTGCGCCTTACGCGCGCTGGCAAGCAGCGAGTCGTTGATGACGCCGATCGTCGAGCCCGTCGCGATGCCGTTGAGCACGTGGTACAGGGCGAAGAAGAACGGGGACTGCGCCAGGATGGGAAGGCACGAGGAGAGCGGGTTGGTACCCGACTCCTTGTACAGCTTCATCATCTCTTCGGACTGGCGCTGCTTGTCGTTCTTGTAGCGTTCCTGGATCTTCTTCATCTCGGGCTGCAGGGTCTGCATGGCCCGGGTCGCCTTGATCTGCTTCACGAAGAGCGGGATCAGACAGATGCGGATCAGGATCACCAGGGACACGATGGACAGGCCCCAGGCCCAGCCCGTGTCGGGACCGAAGACCTTCCCGTACACCGAGTGGAACTGGACGATGACCCAAGAAACGGGTGTCGTGATGAAGCTGAAAAGACTGGCAATCGTGTCCACTAATCATGCTCCTTGGGCATGGGACGGTGTCTCTGCGGCCGGGCTCGAAGGACTCAGCCCTTCAGTGGCCGTTTCGGCGGCGGAGGTCCCGCCCTTGTCTGCGCGCCGCGCGCCGCGCAGCATCTCGTGCCACCGCGGACGCTTGCGCGGTGGGACATGGTCCACACCGCCGAGCGACCACGGATTGCACCGCAGGATGCGCCAGGCCGTGAGCGCTGTGCCCTTGATCGCGCCGTGCCGGTCTATGGCCGTGTAGCCGTAGTGGGAGCACGACGGGTAGTACTTGCACACCGGCCCCAGCAGCGGACTGATCGTCCACTGGTAGAGCTTGATCAGCGCCAGTAGCGGGTACTTCATCGCGCGCCCTCCCAGCAGCCGCTGAACGGCGGCATCCAGGTCTCGGGCCAGCTGTGCATGATCGGCGTCGCCCGCTCCGGGCAGCGCTCGTACGACTACCAGGCTACCGGGGGAAACAGGGCGAGTCGCTCGCGCATCAGATGGCGAAGTCTGCGCTTGACCTTGTTGCGGACCACGGCGCCGCCCACTGCCTTGCTGACGACGAAACCCGCACGCGTCGGGGGAGCGCTCTCCCCTGGCGCGTGCGGGTCCGTGGCACCGCTACGAAAGTGGACGACGAGAAGCGGGCGGCCGGCCCGGCGACCCCGTCGTACTGCGGTCGCGAAGTCTTCGCGCCGCCTCAGCCGATGCTCGGTAGGCAGCACGACGTCATGACCTGATCGGGATCAGGCGGACAGGCTTGCGCGACCCTTGCCACGACGGTTCGCGAGAATCGCGCGACCGGCACGGGTACGCATCCGCAGGCGGAAGCCGTGGGTCTTGGCCCGACGACGGTTGTTCGGCTGGAAGGTGCGCTTGCTCACGAGGGGGCTCCAGAAATAAATCGGTGGTGGCGGGTGCCGTCCTGGCTGTCACCGTGCGCCCACGAGAAGCTCGCAGTAACGCCCGAGTGCACCGCTTCCCGATCACCTCGAAGCGATCTGTGCCCATCGGAGGCAGGCGGCAGCAGCCATCGACAACTCGACCTGGTCACGGTACGCGGGGCTACGCCATCCGGTCAAACCAGCGGTCGCGAGGAGACACTATCCACAGGCTGGGGACAACAACTTGAACCGCACCCGTCGCCCTGACTACCGTGGCTGGACTCCGATTCGTTCCTTTGTCCCCCGCCCCGACACCTTTTTCCCCAGCGTCCCACCCGATTTACATCCCGTCCCGTCCGCGAACCACACGTTCGTGGGACCTGTGAGAGAGCGTGCCCTGTGGCTGACGTACCTGCCGATCTTGCCGCAGTGTGGCCACGAGTGCTGGAGCAACTTCTCGGTGAGGGGCGTGGGCAGGGTGTCGAGACCAAGGACGAGCACTGGATCCGGCGCTGCCAGCCCCTGGCACTCGTCGCCGACACAGCCTTGCTCGCCGTACCGAACGAGTTCGCGATCGCGAAAGGCGTGCTCGAGGGCCGCCTCGCCCCGATCGTCAGCGAGACGCTGAGCCGCGAGTGCGGCCGGCCGATCCGGATCGCGATCACCGTCGACGACTCCGCCGGCGAACCCTCCGGCCCGCCGGCACCCCCGCGCCGCCCCAGCGCCGCTACGAAGAGCCCGAGCAGAGCCGCGACCCCTACGAGGGCTACGGCCGCCACCGCGCCGAGCCGCTCCCCGGCGGCCCCGGCGACCAGCTGCCCACCGCGCGTCCCGCCTACCCGTCGGAGTACCAGCGCCCCGAGCCGGGCGCCTGGCCGCGGCCGGCGCAGGACGACTACGGCTGGCAGCAGCAGCGCCTCGGTTTCCCCGAGCGGGACCCGTACGCGTCGCCACCGCAGGACCAGTACGGCCCCCAGGACCGCGACCAGTACGGCTCGCCGTCCCAGGACCGGGACAGGGATCGCGACCGGGACCAGTACGGGGCACCGCCGAAGGACCAGTACGGGTCGCAGGCGAAGGACAAGTACGGCCCGCCCCAGGACTCGTACCAGCCGCAGCAGGACCAGTACGCGCCGCCGGGGCAGGAGTACCGCCCGCAGCCGATGGAGCGTCCGTCGTACGAGCAGCAGCGCGCGGAGTACGAGCAGTCGCGGGCCGAGTACGAGAAGTCCCGCGCGGAGTACAACCAGCGCGACGCGCGCCGCGACCTGTCGGACTCGCACGCGCCCTCCAGCTCCGGGCATGTGCACCGCGGAGGTCCGGGTTCGCCGGGACCGCTGGGCTCGAAGCCGGCGCCCGCGGCCGGTCCGGGGAGCCGACCGCGCGCCTGAACCCGAAGTACCTTTTCGACACGTTCGTCATCGGCGCCTCGAACCGCTTCGCGCACGCGGCGGCGGTGGCCGTCGCCGAGGCGCCCGCGAAGGCGTACAACCCCCTTTTCATCTATGGGGAGTCGGGGCTCGGCAAGACGCACCTGCTGCACGCGATCGGGCACTACGCGCGGAGCCTGTACCCCGGCACGCGCGTGCGGTACGTCAGCTCGGAGGAGTTCACCAACGAGTTCATCAACTCGATCCGCGACGGAAAGGGCGACAGCTTCCGCAAGCGGTATCGCGAGATGGACATCCTTCTGGTCGACGACATCCAGTTCCTCGCGGACAAGGAGTCGACACAGGAGGAGTTCTTCCACACCTTCAACACGCTCCACAACGCGAACAAGCAGATCGTGCTCTCCAGCGACCGGCCGCCCAAGCAGCTGGTCACGCTGGAGGACCGGCTGCGGAACCGTTTCGAGTGGGGACTGATCACCGACGTCCAGCCGCCCGAGCTGGAGACCCGTATCGCCATCCTTCGTAAGAAGGCGGTGCAGGAGCAGCTCAACGCCCCGCCGGAGGTCCTGGAGTTCATCGCCTCCCGCATCTCGCGCAACATCCGCGAGCTGGAGGGGGCGCTGATCCGGGTGACGGCGTTCGCGTCGCTCAACCGGCAGCCGGTCGACCTCGGTCTCACCGAGATCGTCCTCAAGGACCTCATCCCGGGCGGCGAGGACTCCACACCGGAGATCACGGCGACCGCGATCATGGGGAGCGACCGCCGACTACTTCGGCATCACCGTCGAGGACCTGTGCGGCAGTTCACGCGGCCGCCAGCTGGTGACGGCCCGCCAGATCGCCATGTATGTGTGCCGCGAGCTGACCGACCTCTCCCTGCCGAAGATCGGCGCGCAGTTCGGCGGCCGCGACCACACCACGGTCATGCACGCCGACCGCAAGATCCGCGCCCTCATGGCCGAGCGCCGCTCGATCTACAACCAGGTCACCGAACTGACCAACCGCATCAAGAACGGCTGACGGCCACAGCGCCACGACACCAGCGCTACGGCATCGAGGGCGCCCCGGGATCTCCCAGGGGCGCCCTTCGTCGTGCCGGGGGCGGACGGGAGGGCGTCGAAAGTGCCCTCCCGAGTCCCTTCGGAGCCGTTCCGGCAGACGTCGGCCACCATTCCAAACCCCCGAACCCAACCCCCGCTGTTCGAATACCGCCCGGGTTACGGCCCCCCTCCACAGATTTGGGGACTTTCTTCCATCCACATCCTGGGGACCGCGAAGTTGTCCAGACTGTGTCCACAGGCGCCGTGGGTGCGAGACGATCAGACCAGGTCAGGTGGTTGTGGATCCGTGGACGAAAGATATCCACAGGCTGGGGACGAATCCGTGATCCACAGGCTGGGGACGGAGTTGTCCACCGCCAACCCACAGGCTGGGGCCGGTTGTCCCCAGCGATCTTCAGCTTCTCCACACCGCTGTCCACTGTTCGGCAACGCAACGCGCCGTCTCACCGTGTCGAGTGAAAGGCGTCACACGAAGGTGCCGGGTTGGGCTGTGGGAAAGGCGGGTAAAGCTGGGGACGGCGCTGGGGAGAAGTGGCCCTCGGCTGTGCATGGGGTGTGCAGAACTTTCCGTTCTCCACAGAAACCCGAGGTTGTCCACCGCCGTCGCCCACAGGGTCGGTGGACAAAATTCCCGGCCTGACCTGCGAAAACGGGGTTATCCACGGTATCCACAGCCCCTACTACTACTAGCAACTAGAGAGAGCTAGGAATCCGTTTCGAAGCGGGGCCTGTGCACAACTTGCTCTTCGTCGTCCGACAGCCGCTCGTCACGACTTGACCCCGACGGGCACCTACTGTCAGTGCTGTGCGTCAGACTGTTCCCCGATGTCCTTCCCCTCACAGGGACCGACGACACCGAGACAGATGACGAAGCCAGGCAGGCCGAGAAGCGCCGGCAACAGCAGGAGGCGGCAACAGTGAAGATCCGGGTGGAACGCGACGTACTCGCGGAGGCAGTGGCCTGGGCGGCACGCAGCCTCCCGGCCCGTCCGCCGGCGCCGGTCCTCGCCGGCCTCCTGCTGAAGTCCGAGGAGGGACAGCTGAGCCTGTCCAGCTTCGACTACGAGGTCTCCGCGCGCGTGTCGGTCGACGCCGAGGTCGAGGAGGAGGGCACGGTCCTCGTCTCCGGCCGGCTGCTCGCCGACATCTGCCGCGCTCTTCCCAACCGCCCGGTGGAGATTTCCACAGACGGTGTACGGGCGACGGTGGTCTGCGGCTCCTCCCGGTTCACCCTGCACACACTGCCTGTGGAGGAGTACCCGGCGCTGCCGCAGATGCCCACCGCGACCGGCACCGTCCCCGGTGAGGTGTTCGCCTCGGCGGCCGCCCAGGTGGCCATCGCCGCCGGCCGTGACGACACGCTGCCCGTCCTCACCGGTGTGCGCATCGAGATCGAGGGCGACACGGTGACGCTGGCGTCCACCGATCGCTACCGCTTCGCGGTCCGTGAGTTCCTGTGGAAGCCGGAGAACCCGGAGGCGTCCGCCGTCGCCCTGGTGCCCGCCAAGACGCTCCTGGACACCGCCAAGGCCCTCACGAGCGGCGACAGCGTGATCCTGGCGCTGTCCGGCTCGGGCGCGGGAGAAGGCCTCATCGGCTTCGAGGGCGCCGGTCGGCGTACGACGACGCGTCTCCTGGAGGGCGACCTCCCGAAGTACCGCTCGCTGTTCCCGACGGAGTTCAACTCCATCGCCGTGATCGAGACCGCCCCCTTCGTGGAGGCCGTCAAGCGCGTGGCCCTGGTCGCCGAGCGCAACACCCCGGTGCGGCTGAGCTTCGAGCAGGGCGTGCTGATCCTGGAGGCCGGTTCCAGCGACGACGCACAGGCTGTGGAGCGCGTCGACGCGAACCTCGAGGGTGACGACGTGTCGATCGCCTTCAACCCGACGTTCCTGCTGGACGGCCTGAGCGCCATCGACTCCCCGGTGGCCCAGCTCTCCTTCACGACCTCCACCAAGCCCGCGCTGCTCAGCGGCAGGCCGGCCCTGGACGCGGAGGCGGACGAGGCCTACAAGTACCTGATCATGCCGGTCCGCCTCAGCGGCTGATCCGTACCGACGAGAACACCGCAGGTCGGGGCATACGGCTCGGTACTTCTGAGCCCGTATGCCCACAGGTGTGCATGACCGTCCGGGTCTAGGCTCGGACACAGGTACGCAAGTGCCTTCATGCCACGTCGCACCTTAAGGAACAACTGATGGAGCTCGGTCTCGTCGGCCTCGGCAAGATGGGCGGCAACATGCGCGAGCGCATCCGCCGCGCAGGCCACACCGTCATCGGATACGACCGCAACCCGGACCTCGCCGATGTCCACAGCCTGGGAGAGCTTGTGGGCAAGCTCAAGGGCCCGCGCGTGGTGTGGGTGATGGTCCCCGCGGGCGCTCCGACCCAGGCCACCGTCGACGAGCTGGCCGGCCTCCTGGAGCCCGGCGACGTCGTCGTGGACGGTGGCAACTCCCGCTGGACGGACGACGAGAAGCACGCGGAGGAACTGGGCGCCAAGGGCATCGGCTTCGTCGACGCGGGCGTCTCAGGCGGCGTCTGGGGCCTGAAGAACGGCTACGCCCTGATGGTCGGCGGCGACGCCGAGAACATCGCGAAGGTCCAGCCGATCTTCGACGCCCTCAAGCCCGAAGGTGACTTCGGCTTCGTGCACGCCGGCAAGGTCGGCGCGGGCCACTTCTCGAAGATGGTCCACAACGGCATCGAGTACGCCATGATGCAGGCCTACGCCGAGGGCTGGGAGCTGCTGGAGAAGGTCGACTCGGTGACGGACGTCCGCGAGGTGTTCCGCTCCTGGCAGGAAGGGACGGTCATCCGTTCCTGGCTGCTGGACCTGGCCGTCAACGCCCTTGACGGCGATGAGCACTTGGACAAGCTCAAGGGCTACGCCGAGGACTCCGGCGAGGGCCGCTGGACGGTCGAGGCGGCCATCGACAACGCGGTGCCGCTGCCCGCGATCACGGCCTCCCTGTTCGCCCGGTTCGCCTCGCGGCAGGACGACTCGCCGCAGATGAAGATGGTCGCGGCGCTGCGCAACCAGTTCGGCGGCCACGCCGTAGAGACGAAGTAGTCCACAAGGACGAAGTAATCCACAGATCCGCAGATCCACGGGCCCCGGCCGGTGGATCCTAACCTGGGGAGGTCGGCGAACGACCATGCACGTCACGCATCTGTCGCTTGCCGACTTCCGCTCGTACGCCGGGGTCGACGTCCCGCTCGACCCCGGCGTCACCGCGTTCGTGGGGCCCAACGGGCAGGGCAAGACCAACCTCGTCGAGGCGATCGGCTATCTCGCCACCCTGGGCAGTCACCGCGTCTCCTCCGACGCCCCCTCGTCCGTATGGGCGCCGAGCGGGCGATCATCCGGGCGCAGGTCAGGCAGGGCGACCGGCAGCAGCTGGTCGAGCTGGAACTGAACCCCGGCCGCGCCAACCGTGCCCGCATCAACCGGTCCTCGCAAGTCAGACCCCGTGACGTGCTGGGCATCGTACGGACCGTGCTGTTCGCGCCCGAGGATCTCGCGCTGGTGAAGGGGGACCCCGGGGAGCGGCGGCGGTTCCTGGACGAGCTGATCACCGCGCGGTCGCCGCGCATGGCCGGGGTCCGTTCCGACTACGAGCGGGTGCTCAAGCAGCGCAACACCCTGCTGAAGTCGGCGGCGTTGGCGCGGCGGCACGGCGGGCGGTCGATGGACCTGTCCACGCTCGACGTGTGGGACCAGCATCTCGCGCGCGTGGGGGCCGAGTTGCTCGCCCAGCGGCTCGATCTGATCGCCGCGGTGCAGCCGCTGGCCGACAAGGCGTACGAGCAACTGGCGCCCGGCGGCGGCCCGGTGGCCCTGGAGTACAAGCCGTCGGCGCCCGGTGAGGCACACACGCGTGAAGGTCTCTACGAGCAGCTGATGGCGGCGATCGCGGAGGCGCGCAAGCAGGAGATCGAGCGGGGCGTCACCCTCGTGGGGCCGCATCGGGACGACGTGACTCTCAAACTCGGTCAGCTGCCCGCCAAGGGGGTACGCGTCGCACGGCGAGTCCTGGTCGTACGCGCTGGCGTTGCGGCTCGCGTCGTACGACCTGCTCAGAGCCGAGGGGAACGAGCCGGTGCTGGTGCTCGACGACGTGTTCGCGGAGCTGGACACGCGCCGTCGGGAGCGGCTGGCCGAGCTGGTGGCGCCCGGCGAGCAGGTGCTGGTGACGGCGGCGGTCGACGACGACGTCCCGCACGTCCTGGCGGGGACGCGGTACAGCGTCGCGGAGGGGGCGGTGGAGCGCGTATGAGCACCGACGAGCCTGCTAAGCGCCCCGACGAGCCCGCCGCCGAGAAGGGCGCCGAGCCCTCCGGCGTCGACCTCGCGCGCGTGGCGTTGCGCGCCGCGAAAGAACAGGCACGCGCGCGTGGGGACGCGGCGCAGCAGAAGAAGCAGGCGCGGCGCGGCGGCCTGCGCTCCGGCGCGCGCGCCGACGGCCGTGACCCCATGGCGCTCGGCGCCGCGATCAACCGGCTGCTGACCGAGCGCGGCTGGGAGACGCCGGCCGCGGTGGGCGGTGTGATGGGCCGCTGGCCGCAGATCGTCGGCGAGGACCTGGCCAACCATTGCGTCCCGGAGAAGTACGACGAGGACGAGCGGGTCCTGATCGTGCGCTGCGACTCCACGGCCTGGGCGACGAACCTTAGGCTGCTCGCCCCGCAGCTGGTCGCCCGGCTGAACGAGGACCTGGGCCACGGCACAGTGCGGTTCCTCAAGGTGAACGGCCCCGGTGGGCCGCCCGTCGCTACGGTCCCCTGCGCGCTCCCGGCAGCACGGGTCCCGGCGACACCTATGGGTGACTGACATCACAGCGCGGGCTCCGGCGGGTGACCCGACGCGGTTGCGAATACCGACCTGACCCTTGAGTAGCAAAGGGTTGACACCCGGAAGCGCTGAGTGCCTCCGTGAGCCTCTTTGAGCCCCGTTCCGCATATGGGGAGTCGGGAGAGACCGGTTGAGGGCGGCACATGAGGACTCAGGTACCGGCAAACCCCATCCATGTCGGCGCTACCGGTAGACTGGAAGCAATCCCGCCCCACTTGTGGGACACACACCGAGCAACGCTGACTAAGGCTTACCAACGCAACACGCCGCAGCCGCTCCGGCCAACAGCCGGGTGCCTGGCTTGTGCTGTGCCAGAAAGGGCGCTTCGTGGCCGATTCCGGCAACCCCAACGAGAACATCCCGTCCACCGACGCCGGCGCCACCGGCGAGGCCCACGCCTCGAACGGCGAGGTCACCGCCTCGTACGACGCCAGCGCCATCACCGTCCTCGAGGGTCTGGACGCGGTCCGCAAGCGACCCGGTATGTACATCGGCTCGACCGGCGAGCGCGGCCTGCACCACCTCGTGCAGGAAGTCGTCGACAACTCCGTCGACGAGGCGCTGGCCGGCCACGCGGACACGATCGACGTCACGATCCTGCACGACGGCGGCGTACGGGTCATCGACAACGGCCGAGGCATCCCGGTGGGCATCGTCCCCTCCGAGGGCAAGCCCGCCGTCGAGGTCGTGCTGACGGTGCTGCACGCGGGCGGCAAGTTCGGGGGCGGCGGTTACGCGGTCTCCGGCGGTCTGCACGGCGTGGGCGTGTCCGTGGTGAACGCCCTGTCCAGCAAGGTCGCCGTCGAGGTCAGGACCGACGGCTACCGCTGGACGCAGGACTACAAGCTGGGCGTGCCGACCGCCCCGCTCGCGCAGCACGAGGCCACGGACGAGACCGGCACCTCGGTCACCTTCTGGGCCGACCCGGACGTCTTCGAGACGACCGAGTACTCCTTCGAGACGCTCTCGCGGCGCTTCCAGGAGATGGCGTTCCTCAACAAGGGTTTGACGATCAAACTCACTGACGAGCGCGAGCTGGCAAGGCCACGGCCGGTGCCGACGAGGCGGGTGCGGACGAGAAGGACGAAGTAAAGACCGTCACGTACCACTACGAGGGCGGCATCGTCGACTACGTGACGTACCTCAACTCCCGCAAGGGAGACGTGGTGCACCCGACCGTGATCGACCTGGAGGCGGAGGACAAGGACAAGAGCCTGTCCCTCGAGGTCGCGATGCAGTGGAACAGCGGTTACAGCGAGGGTGTGTACTCCTTCGCCAACATCATCCACACGCATGAGGGCGGCACGCACGAAGAGGGCTTCCGGGCCGCGCTGACGTCGCTGATCAACAAGTACGCGCGCGACAAGAAGCTCCTCCGCGAGAAGGACGACAACCTCACGGGCGACGACATCCGCGAGGGTCTGACCGCGATCATCTCGGTGAAGCTGGCCGAGCCGCAGTTCGAGGGCCAGACGAAGACCAAGCTCGGCAACACCGAAGCGAAGACCTTCGTACAGAAGGCGGTCTACGAGCACCTCAACGACTGGCTCGACCGCAACCCGAACGAGGCGTCTGACATCATCCGGAAGGGCATCCAGGCGGCCACCGCGCGCGTGGCGGCCCGCAAGGCCCGCGACCTCACCCGTCGCAAGGGCCTCCTGGAGACCGCGTCCCTGCCGGGCAAGCTGTCCGACTGCCAGTCGAACGACCCCACCAAGTGCGAGATCTTCATCGTCGAGGGTGACTCCGCCGGCGGCTCGGCCAAGTCCGGCCGGAACCCGCAGTACCAGGCGATCCTCCCGATCCGAGGAAAGATCCTCAACGTCGAGAAGGCCAGGATCGACAAGATCCTGCAGAACCAGGAGATCCAGGCACTGATCTCCGCCTTCGGCACCGGGGTCCACGAGGACTTCGACATCGCCAGGCTCCGCTATCACAAGATCATTCTGATGGCGGACGCCGACGTCGACGGCCAGCACATCTCCACCCTGCTGCTGACCTTCCTGTTCCGCTTCATGCGGCCGCTGGTCGAGGCCGGACACGTGTTCCTGTCCCGCCCCCGCTGTACAAGATCAAGTGGGGCCGCGACGACTTCAGTACGCGTACTCGGACCGCGAGCGCGACGCCCTGATCGAGCTGGGCCGGCAGAACGGCAAGCGCATCAGGGAAGACTCGATCCAGCGCTTCAAGGGTCTCGGCGAGATGAACGCCGAGGAGCTGCGCATCACCACGATGGACCAGGAGCACCGCGTCCTCGGCCAGGTCACCCTGGACGACGCCGCGCAGGCCGACGACCTGTTCTCGGTCCTCATGGGCGAGGACGTCGAGGCGCGCCGCCAGTTCATCCAGCGCAACGCCAAGGACGTCCGCTTCCTCGACATCTGAGTCGGTCTCAGCTGACCGCACCAGGAAGGATCCCCACCAGCAATGGCCGACGAGAACACTCCCAGTACGCCTGAAGAGGGCGCCATCATCGCCCAGCGCGTCGAGCCCGTCGGGCTCGAGACGGAGATGCAGCGCTCCTACCTCGACTACGCGATGTCCGTCATCGTGTCGCGAGCCCTGCCCGACGTCCGCGACGGCCTCAAGCCCGTCCACCGCCGCGTCCTGTACGCCATGTACGACGGCGGCTACCGGCCCGAGAAGGGCTTCTACAAGTGCGCCCGTGTCGTCGGCGACGTCATGGGCAACTACCACCCGCACGGCGACTCCTCGATCTACGACGCGCTGGTCCGCCTCGCGCAGCCGTGGTCGATGCGGATGCCGCTGGTGGACTCGAACGGCAACTTCGGCTCCCGGGCAACGACCCCGCCGCCGCCATGCGCTACACCGAGTGCAAGTTGGCGCCGCTGTCCATGGAGATGGTCCGTGACATCGACGAGGAGACCGTCGACTTCACGGACAACTACGACGGCCGCTCCCAGGAGCCGACCGTCCTGCCGGCCCGCTTCCCGAACCTGCTGATCAACGGCTCGGCGGGCATCGCGGTCGGCATGGCCACCAACATCCCGCCGCACAACCTCCGTGAGGTCGCGGCGGGCGCCCAGTGGTGCCTGGAGAACCCCGAGGCCTCGCACGAGGAGCTGCTGGACGCGCTGATCGAGCGCATCAAGGGCCCGGACTTCCCGACCGGCGCCCTCGTCGTCGGCCGCAAGGGCATCGAGGAGGCGTACCGCACCGGCCGTGGCTCGATCACCATGCGCGCGGTCGTCGAGGTCGAGGAGATCCAGAACCGCCAGTGTCTGGTGGTCACCGAACTCCCCTACCAGACCAACCCCGACAACCTCGCGCAGAAGATCGCCGACCTGGTGAAGGACGGCAAGGTCGGCGGCATCGCCGACGTCCGCGACGAGACGTCGTCCCGTACCGGCCAGCGTCTCGTCATCGTCCTCAAGAGGGACGCGGTCGCCAAGGTCGTACTGAACAACCTCTACAAGCACACCGATCTGCAGTCCAACTTCAGCGCCAACATGCTGGCCCTGGTCGACGGTGTGCCGCGCACGCTCTCCCTGGACGCGTTCATCCGCCACTGGGTGGCGCACCAGATCGAGGTCATCGTCCGCCGGACGAAGTTCCGGCTGCGCAAGGCCGAGGAGCGGGCGCACATCCTGCGCGGCCTCCTGAAGGCCCTGGACGCCATCGACGAGGTCATCGCGCTGATCCGGCGCAGCGACACCGTCGAGATCGCGCGCACGGGCCTGATGGAGCTCCTGACGATCGACGAGATCCAGGCGAACGCCATCCTGGAGATGCAGCTCCGCCGACTGGCCGCCCTGGAGCGCCAGAAGATCATCCAGGAGCACGACGAACTCCAGGCGAAGATCACCGAGTACAACGCGATCCTGGCCTCCCGGTCCGCCAGCGCGGCATCGTCAGCGAGGAACTCGCCGCGATCGTCGAGAAGTTCGGCGACGACCGCAAGACGATGCTGGTGCCCTTCGACGGCGACATGTCCATGGAGGACCTGATCGCCGAAGAGGACATCGTCGTCACCATCTCGCGCGGCGGCTACGTCAAGCGCACCAAGGCGGACGACTACCGCTCCCAGAAGCGCGGCGGCAAGGGCGTCCGCGGCACGAAGCTCAAGGAAGACGACATCGTCGACCACTTCTTCGTGTCGACGACCCACCACTGGCTGCTGTTCTTCACCAACAAGGGCCGCGTCTACCGCGCGAAGGCCTACGAACTCCCGGACGCCGGCCGGGACGCGCGCGGGCAGCACGTCGCGAACCTGCTCGCCTTCCAGCCGGACGAGGCCATCGCGGAGATCCTCGCGATCCGCGACTACGAGGCGGCGCCCTACCTGGTGCTCGCCACCAAGGGCGGTCTGGTCAAGAAGACGCCTCTTAAGGATTACGATTCGCCCCGCTCCGGCGGTGTCATCGCGATCAACCTCCGTGAGACGGAGGACGGTTCCGACGACGAACTGATCGGAGCCGAACTCGTTTCGTCCGAGGACGATCTGCTGCTGATCAGCAAAAAGGCACAGTCGATCCGGTTCACCGCCACGGATGACGCGCTGCGCCCCATGGGGCGTGCGACCTCCGGTGTCAAGGGCATGAGTTTCCGCGAGGGCGACCAGCTTCTCTCGATGAATGTTGTTCGACCCGGTACGTTCGTGTTCACTGCCACAGACGGCGGGTACGCGAAGCGCACCGCCGTCGACGAGTACCGCGTCCAGGGTCGCGGCGGCCTGGGTATCAAGGCCGCCAAGATCGTCGAGGACCGCGGTTCTCTCGTCGGCGCGCTGGTGGTCGAGGAGACCGACGAGATCCTCGCCATCACGTTGTCCGGCGGTGTGATTCGTACGCGAGTCAACGAGGTCAGGGAGACGGGCCGTGACACCATGGGCGTCCAACTGATCAACCTGGGCAAGCGCGATGCCGTCGTCGGTATCGCTCGTAACGCCGAGGCGGGGCCCGAGGCGGAGGAAGTCGTAGGCGACGATGCCGGCGACGAGACCACCGAGGGTGCCGCGACCACCGGCACGGACGAGGGTGACGCACCCTCGGACGAGTAGCACGAGGAGAGAGTCATCGTGAGCGGAGCCACGGGCGCCGGATCGACCGGTACGGACACGGACGGCGGCGGCCGTGGCTCCGCCGCGAACGCGACAGATCCGCACACGACCCAACTGCGGGCGATCGACGTGAAGAAGAGCGACGCGCACTCGCCCGACACGCATGGATCCCAGGGGGAACTGTGACGGACACCCGAGGTCCGCAGACCCAGCAGCAGTCGGCTGGGGCGGGTCCGGCCGCGCCGGGCCCCCAGGCCCCGGGCCAGGCGCAGTCGTCGGCCCAGCAGGCCGCACCGGGCGCGCCCGCGGGGTCCCCGCTGCCTGGTTCGCCCCTCCCGGGGAGCGTCAGCCGCAGCAGGCGGCGGGGCCGTACCACCCGCCGCAGGCGTACCCCACGCAGTCGCCCGCCGCCGCCCAGAGCGGTGCCGTACGACGTCCTCGTACGGGTGCGCGCACCGCGCCCCGCACCCGTAAGGCGCGGCTGCGGGTGGCCAAGGCCGATCCGTGGTCGGTGATGAAGGTCAGTTTCCTGCTCTCCATCGCGCTGGGCATCTGCACGGTCGTGGCGTCCGCGGTGCTGTGGATGGTCATGGACGCGATGGGGGTCTTCTCGACGGTCGGCGGCACGATCTCGGAGGCGACCGGCTCGAACGAGTCGAACGGCTTCGACCTGCAGTCCTTCCTGTCCCTCCCGCACGTCCTGACGTTCTCGGGGATCATCGCGGTCATCGACATCGTCCTGGCCACGGCCCTCGCGACGCTCGGCGCCTTCATCTACAACCTCTCCGCCGGCTTCGTCGGCGGCATCGAGCTGACGCTCGCCGAGGACGAGTGAGCGGACCGGCGCGAAGTCGAGTGAACGCGGGTTGAAACCCCTCTCGACGGTCCTGTGACTATCGATTTTGGGACTGCCCATGTCGTGCGCTAATCTTCAGGAGTCAGCGCGCGGGACACACTCCGCAGAGCGCGGCGGGGCTATAGCTCAGTTGGTTAGAGCGCATCCCTGATAAGGATGAGGCCACAGGTTCAAATCCTGTTAGCCCCACAGGCATGAAGACCCCCAACCGGTTGCGGTTGGGGGTCTTTGGCGTTCATGCCCCACCTGGCGGGACGGTCCAGCGCCGGCAGGTCGGTCGTCTCCCGCGGCCAATGGGCTGTGCCCCTGGCGGAGTTGGGGCCTTGAAGGCGTGGGCACGTGGGAAGCCCCGGGACACGTCAGCGGATTCCCCTGGCAGGCCGGCAGATCTCCGAAGGCACGCGAGAAGACACCCGAGGGCACGCCAGAAGACCCCCGGCCGTGGCGGCCAGGGGTTTTCGGGGTCCTTTGTGTTGTCTCTGGAGCGTTGTACGCAAGTTCGCCGCTGGGTCAGAGAGGGCGGGTGGTCGGGCAGGTCCTGCGGGTCCTGCGGGCCGAGCAGGCCGAGCAGGTCGAGCAGGTCGAGCGGGTTGAGCGGGTTGAGCAGCTGGGGCAGGTTGAGCAGTTCGGTCAAGGCCGGCGGGATGTCTCGTGCCGTGCCGTGTTGCTCTGTGCTGAGGGGGCCGCGCTCGGGTCAGCGCTGGAGCGGGGCCGCCTGGTCGGTGTGGGCCGGCTCCAGCGAGTTCGTGGGCTCCGTCGTCTCGTCCGTGTCCGTCGGCGGGCGGTGGCGGCAGCTGGGGACTTGCCGTGGGCCTCGGCGCGGATGCGCTGCTTCATCGTGGGGGCAGGGACCTGGTGAAGGTCCAGGGGAGACCGCCGGGGTCGTGGCTGCGGCGACCGTGTTGGTGCTCGTGGCCTCGACCCGCGTCGTCGCGGCGGCGGCCGTCGCGGTGACCGTGATGAGTCCGAGCGCCGTGCACAGTGCCAGGAAGCCGGTGACGAAGGCGTTCCACAACTTCATGACCTTGATCTGGGCCATGGCCCCTCACTTTCAGGTTGGGCGATTTGCGTACTTTCCTCATGATGTGTATGGGGCTCGCGAAGTGGTGGACCGACGCCCGTGGCGCGTCGATGTTCTGATGAACACCACTCGGATGGGTGCAAGAGGCCATAAAAGGGCCGAAAATGCGCGAAAGGAGGGCGAAGTAACCCTCCGTGGGGATGTGATCACCCTCAGATCGGAGCGGCTCGGTCCGCTCCTACTGCGCTCTCCCGGGCGGGAGTTGGCCCAGGACGCAGGTCACTGATCGGTCTCGGTCGGTGTGTATAGTCGGGCGACAGAGGTCCCCTACGTCAAGGAAAGACGAGGTCGCGCGGTGAAGAAGCTTCTCCTGGTCACACTGGCCGCCATCGGCGGGCTCCTCGTGTACCGCCAGATCCAGGCGGATCGCGCCGAGCAGGATCTGTGGACGGAGGCGACCGACTCCGTGCCCACGGGTTCGTGAGTACCGAGATCCAGTTCTGAGCAAGCCCCGGCCGCCCTAGCGGTCGGGGCTTTGTGTTGCGCCCCCGCCCGGCTGCGGTTACGGCCGTCAGGACCCCGCTGTTTCGGACGCTCGTACGCATTGCCCGGATGCCACGCGCGCGTGCGGGGCAGGATGGGCCACGTCCGGAGCAACGGTGAGGGGTGGCGCGTCATGGGGCGGCGGCGTACGGCGTGGTGGCGGACGCGGGCACAGGGCGGCCCTAGGCCCGTCGCCGGGGCCGGGGTCGTACGACGACGTGTCGTGGTCCTCACAGCGGTGCTGTGCGCGACGGTCGCCCTCACGGGGCGGCCCGCGACGGCGGCCGGGTCGCCGGGTGCCTACGGCTACGACCAGGGCGACCAGGTCGTCGACGGAGCGACCGGCACCGGGGACGCCGTAGCGCTGAAAGCCGGTGGGGTGTACCGGAGTTCGCTTCCCAAGGGCGCCAAGGTCTACTACGGCATCGATCTCGACGCCACGTCGAACGCCTATGTGTCGGTGACCGCCAGCCTCCGGCGGGCACCACGGTCGCGGCCACCGACGGCATCAGGGTGTCGATGGAGAACGCCTCGGGGACCGCCTGCACCCACCGGAGCGCCACCTTCGGGGCGAGCAGGAGCCCGCACCCGGTGGCCGCCTGGGCGGCGCGGGAGGCGGGGAAGGCGCTGTGCAAGGGGGCGGCACGTACTACGTGGTCGTCGAGCGGGTCGACGCGTCGGGTTCGTCGTCGGACACCTGGGGGCTGGAACTGACCGCGGTGTCGGAACCTCCGCTGTCCCAGGCCGGTACGACCGAGGCACCCCAGGTCTGGGACTCCGCGTCGCCCGAGGCCGTCACGGGGAGGCCCGGCACCGAGCGGGCGGCTCGGGCTTCGCCGGGGCGGCCGCCGTCGGACAGGGCGTGTGGCAGGACGACGTCAGGCCTGGCGGGACCCTCTTCTACAAGGTGCCGGTGGACTGGGGCCAGCAGCTGTCCGTCACCGCCGAACTGGGCGGTTCGGGCGGCGGCAGCGGGTATGTGACCCGCGCGCTCGACCTGGCGCTCTACAACCCCGTGCGCGGCTCCGTCGACGAGGCGGGCCTCGGGTACCGGGGCAGCGCGCGGTCGGTGGCGCTGGAGCCGCTGCCGCCCGTCGAGTACCGCAACCGGTACTCCGTCGTCGACCACGTGAACGGGATGCGCTTCGCCGGGTCCTACTACCTCGTCGTGCACCTCTCCACGGAGCTGGCCGACAGCTTCGGCCAGGGACCGTTGCCGGTGACGTTGCGGGTGCGGGTCGGCGGGTCGGCGCACGCGGGTCCCGGGTACGCGGCGAAGCCCGAGCCCCGGAACATCTTCGAGGTGACCACGCAGGACCGCGCGCGGCGGCTGTGACGGGGGCGCCGGGGAGGCGGCGACCGCTCGATGAAGGTCCTCGCGGTGGCCGGGATCGGTGCGGGCAGCGTGCTGTTGGCGAGCCTCGGTGTGTGGACGGTGTCGGCGCGGCGGCGGGACGGGGGCCGGGACGGGGGCCGGGACCGGAATCGGGATCGGGCTTCGACGGCGGCGCTCTAGTCGACCGGCCGCCAGCGCCGCCCGCACCGCCCACACCGTCCCGCAAGGTTCAGATGCGGGTCAGTGCCCAGAACCCCACCGCGTAGCAGGCCAGCGCGAGCAGCAGGACCGGGATCGCCACTTTCGCGGGCGGCCCGGGCCGGCGTCGTGCCCGTCTGCCGCGGTGCTGCGGAACCGGCGGCGCGGAGGGTGGAACCTGCGGGACCTGAGCGGTGTATGAAGCAGTAGAGGGTTCAGCACGCGGCTGGGGGAGGGCAGGACATGCGTGGGGTCGTGGGGAGGTCAGGCCATGGGGAGTGGAGTACGGGGCGGAGTGCGCGGGCTGGTACTGCCCCTGGCCGGCCTGGTATTGACTGTCCTGCTGTGCCTGCCCCAGTTGCTCCGGCTGCTCCAACTGGCTTGCCATATCCGCCTGTTGCCCGTACGGGGCTCGCGGGGGGCGGCAGATGGAAGCTACCGGTGTCCGACATCGGGGAGGGCGGCAGGGGTGGAGCCGGTATCGGGGTCGGCGTAGAGGGCGGAGTCTGAGCCGGGGCTTGGGTTGGGGGCGGGATTGGGGTCGGCTGGGAGGTGATGCCCTGCCTGGGATCCACGGGTACGGAGTCCGTGCCGGGCCACGCCGACTCGAGGCCCTCGCCTGTGACGCCGCTGACGCCTGCGACCCCGTTGGCTCCTCCTCCGCCACCACTGACCCCACCGCCACCGGCTACGACTCCACCGCCGCCGACATCGACCCCGTTGCCCAGCCCATCCCCGCCATCCCCGCCATCCCCACCCTCGGACGTCGACGGCACCACAGACGTAGTCGCCCCCGTGTCCACCCCGGACGCCCGCTTCAGCGGACCCTCGGGTGCGAACCCCGAAGGGAGCGGCCCGATTTGGTCGAAGATCTCGATCAACTCGTCGTCGGGGCCAGGCTCAGGCAGCAGCTCCGCGGCTGCGGCAAGCGCCTTGCGTGCCCCCGTGGCGGTGCGGAAGCGGGCCTGCGGGTCGGGCTGCAGCAGCATCGCCACGACCTGCCACAGCGCCTCGGGAATGCCCTTGGGCGCCCCGGAGTCCCGTGCTCCGCGAAGTACTGCACCAGGGCCTTGGAGTCCGGCTTGGCCCCCTCCAGCAGATACAGCGCCACGAGTCCTACGGCGAACAGGTCGGCGGGGAAGTCCGGTTCGGCGCCCATCATCTGCTCGGGCGCGAGATAACCGGGCGTGCCCACCACGAGGTTGGTCTCCGTCAGGCGGGCCTCGCCCAGCCGCATCGCGATGCCGAAGTCGGAGAGACGCAGGCGCGGGCGGCCGGTGCCGGTGGCTTCGAGGAGCAGGTTCGCGGGCTTGATGTCCCGGTGCACGACACCTTCCGCGTGCACCGCGGCGAGACCGGAGAGGAGCTGGTCGAGCAGCGTGCAGACGAAGACGGGGGCAGGGGACCGTAGTCCCCGATGAGGTGGACCAGCGAGCCGCCCGCCACCAGGTCCATGGTGAACAGGACCTTGTCATCGTCGGCGGCCCAGCTGGCCGGGGCCAGTACATGGGGGTGGTCGATCCGCAGGGCCTGTTCCCGTACGAAGCGCAGCAGCGAGTGCGCGTCGCTCTGCTGCAGGACCTTGGCGGCCACATAGCGGCGCCGCCGGTGGTCCCAGGCGCGCCAGACCGCGCCGACACCGCCGCGTCCGATCGGGTCGACCAGTTCGTACCGGCCGGCGAAGACCTCACCCATGGCTGTGCGTCGCTCCTCCCCTTCGACTACCTCCGTTGCTTCCCCGAGACGAGCGATACGACTCCCCCTGACGGCAGTTCCTCATGGCACTCCCTCGTGGCGGTTCCGCACGTGCTGCCGGTGAGCGACACGACCCCTCGTGTCGCGCCCCGGCCACGTGCCCGGCTGCCGAACCCCGAACGGCTGCCGGGCCGTGGGGCTCAGCTCTGGTGGGACTGGTAGTGCGCGACCGCGTCCGAGGTGCGGCCCGCGCCGTAGACCCGGAGGAACTCTGCCAGTTCGGGGTGGGTCGGGGCGAGGGTGTCGGCCGCGTCGATGATGTCGCCTGCGGCGGCCACCGAGCGCAGCAGCGACTGGATCTCCCGGACCACCCGCTTGACCGTGGGTGCCCCGAACTGCTCGTCGTGGTCGTGGTGTTGCTGAGCACCGAGCCCCCTGGGACTTCTTGATCTCGTCCATGCGCTCGGTGGCCTCGGCCGCGCTCACGCTGCCGTCCGCGACCTGTCCCGCCAGGTCCTGGAGCAACTGCACCCGCTGTACCACCGCGGGATTGCCGATCTTCGCCCGCTGACCGCTCATCAGCTGGGACAGCATCGGCGCGGACAGTCCCAACACCCCCGCGAGACGAGCCTGGTTGAGCCCAAGATCGTCGATGAGCTTACGGAAGAGCGCCCCAAAGGCTCCCCGTACCAATTCCGCTGCAGCTCCCGCGCTCTGGCGGTGGCTTCCTGCTGTGCGGCGTCCATTGCGTCTCCCCATCGCTTCCCAAAACCGCGGTTCGCTCTAGCGAACCACGACGAGCATCTTACGGAGAGTGGTCGTTCACCGGGAGCCCCAAGTTTTTGCGAGATACCCCGGATGACCCGGTACGCTTGTCCCCGAAGCCCGCCGGTGTGTGGTTCTACCGTCGCACGCTTCTCTAGCGGGGCCTTAGCTCAGTTGGTAGAGCGCTGTCTTTGCATGGCAGATGTCAGGGGTTCGACTCCCTAGGCTCCACATTCCGCACCGGCCGGTCGCCCTCAGTGGCGTCCGGCCGGTGTTTCTGTGTGCCCGGGAGGTGACGTGCGTCACGTCAAGGGACGATCTTCGTTGCAGTTGTTTGCGCAAATCAGCGTCGGACGGGATCCGCAGGGCGTCACGCGGGTGATCTCCATGGTGTGACGATGATGTGCCCGTGCGTGCGGGAGGTGTGTGAGCTGGTGCGAATACGGCCGCGTAATCAGGGGTGTGCGGTCCGTTAAGGGAGTCTGTGCGGCGCTTGTACACCTGGGCCGTTGCAAACGTCATCGCGGACAGCCTGCGTAAATCAAGGGAGTTGGCGGCCATCGGCGTTTGTTCCACGTGAAACGCCGTGGACTGTTCCACGTGAAACCCCTGGCCGTTCCACGTGAAACAACGCCGTGGGGCAGGAGACCCTCAAGTCTCCTGCCCCACGGCGATGGTGAAAGTGCGTCAGGCGTCAGCGGTGATCGTCGCTGTCCGCGGCCTCGTCCTCGGCCTGCTTGGCCTTGACCTCGGGGTCGAGCACGGCCTCAGGGCTGCCGTCCACTGCGGTGAGGTGACCCGGCTCGGGCACCTCGGTCGCGGCGGGGGCTCGACCAGCCAGTCGGGATTGGCCTGCTTGTCCCACCACTTCCAGGCGGCGAAAGCACCGCCCGCCAGGATGCCCAGGACTGCCAGCCCCTTCGCGAGACGGCCGGCCCTCGCCCGCCGCTCGTGCTTGCGGACCAGCTTCTGGATCTCCTTGGGCGTGACCTGACCGCGCAGGGCGGCGAACGCCGCCGCACCGCGGGCCGCGGCCTCGTCCTTGACCGGGCCGGCGGCGGCGACCGCCTGCTCGATCTTCGGCCGTGAGTACTCGGCGGCCTGCACGGCAGCCTTGCGCGTACGGACGGCGGCCTCCTGGGCGGCCTGGTCGACCTTCGGCGGTACATGAGTGCGGGCCTGCTCAAGGCGTGGCACGACGTGGGCGCCGTACTGGACGCGAGCCTGGTCGGCGGCCAGCGACACCTTGGGCGCGAGTCGTACACGTGCCTCATGGGCGTAGTACGAGGCCTTGTCCTTGGCCGTGTCGGCGTAGGGCGCCACCACTTCCGCGGCGTGCAGCACGCTGTCCTTCGCCGAACCGGTCGCGGAGCGCACGCTGTCGATGCGGGTCACGGGATTCCTCCTCCTCGGTGGCGGTACGCAATTTCGTCTATCCACCCAATTACGGATCATGCCTGCCAACGGGCCGCGAGGCATGTAGAGGGCGGGCATCCGGGTCACGATTACGTGCGATACCGGATGAATACGCGGGAACGGGAGCTTGTCGTCGACAATGCCACGGATCCCCGTGCCGTGCCCCAGTCCCGGAGCCACTCGACCGGTTTTCTGCAAGTGGACCCGGTGGAATGCCCCGAGAGAACGGCGTCGGGCGCCGCGATGCGTGGAGCGTGCGAGGATCTGGGGGTCACAGGAAGACAACGGAAGGCAGATCGTGGCTGAGCAGCTTTACGCCACCCTGAAGACCAATCTCGGCGACATCGAGGTCCGGCTGCTGCCGAACCACGCGCCCAAGACGGTCCAGAACTTCGTGGAGCTCGCCAAGGGGGAGCGTGAGTGGACCACCCCACCACGGGTGAGAAGTCCACGGACAAGCTCTACGACGGCACGGTCTTCCACCGGGTGATCAGCGGCTTCATGATTCAGGGCGGGGACCCGCTGGGCAACGGCACGGGTGGCCCGGGCT
Source organism: Streptomyces sp. P3 (assembly GCA_016893485.2). Classification (GTDB taxonomy): domain Bacteria; phylum Actinomycetota; class Actinomycetes; order Streptomycetales; family Streptomycetaceae; genus Streptomyces. Next base: position 4,916,485 of record JAFEKX020000001.1, on the reverse strand, counting down.
ACCAGTTCGAGGACGAGTTCCACCCCGACCTCCGCTTCGACAAGCCCTACCTGCTGGCCATGGCCAACGCCGGGCCGGGCACCAACGGCTCGCAGTTCTTCGTCACCGTCTCCCCGACGGCCTGGCTGACCCGCAAGCACACCATCTTCGGTGAGGTCACCGACCCGGCGAGCCAGAAGGTCGTGGACGCCATCGCGGCCGCCGAGACCAACCCGCGCACCGACCGTCCGGTCAAGGACGTCATCATCGAGTCGGTCGTCGTCGAGACCCGCTAGGACCGAACACCGGTCCTTACCGCCGGGAACCAAACGCCCCGTTCATCCGTAAGGATGGGCGGGGCGGTGCATTGCGTACGAAGGATTGAGGGGACCCCATGGACCAGGCGCCAGGCAGCCCGACGGGCCCGGAGGAGCAGCGGCCCCGGACGGCCAGAGTCTGCCGGTCTGTTATCGCCACTCGGACCGCGAGACCGGCATCCGCTGCACCCGCTGCGAGAAGCCGATCTGCCCCGAGTGCATGGTCAGCGCCTCGGTCGGTTTCCAGTGCCCCGACTGCGTCCGCAGCGGCTCCGGCACGGGTCACGCCCCGACCGCGGCCCAGCCCCGGACGCTTGCGGGCGGCACGGTGGCGGCGGACCCGCGGCTCGCGACCAAGATCCTGATCGGCCTCTGCGTCGCCATGTATCTGGTGCAGCTGGCGGTGGGCGACCGCTTCACCGAGCGCCTGGAGCTCCTCGGCCAGGCGTACGTCCCGCTCTTCGGCTCCGTCGAGGGCGTCGCCGAAGGTCAGCCCTACCGGCTGCTGACCGCGATGTTCCTGCACGCCAGCCCGATCCACATCATCTTCAACATGCTCAGCCTGTGGTGGATCGGCGGCCCTCTGGAGGCTGCGCTCGGCCGTGCCCGTTATCTCGCCCTGTACTTCGTCTCAGGTCTCGCGGGCAGCGCGCTCACGTATCTGATCGCCGCCCCGAACCAGCCCTCGCTGGGTGCTTCCGGGGCGATCTTCGGGCTCTTCGGTGCGACCGCCGTGTTGATGCGCCGGCTCCGGTACGACATGCGGCCGGTCATCGCCCTGCTGGTGATCAACCTGATCTTCACCTTCGGGTGGGCCAACATCGCCTGGCAGGCCCACATCGGCGGCCTCGTCGCCGGTGTGATCACCGGGTACGCGATGGTGCATGCCCCGCGGGAGCGGCGGGCCCCTGATCCAGTACGGCACCTGTGCCGTCGTACTGGCCGTCGTTGTGGTGTTGACGCTGATCAGGACGGCTCAGCTCAGCTGATATCAAACCGTTGTCCACAGCGTGTGCCGGATCTTGTGCACACGGTGCGGGAACAGCTGTGCCCCCTGTCACTGACCCGTGTTTCCGCAGGTCAGGCAGGGGGCGAACAGGCTTGCGGGTGCCGGTGTGTCAGTCACACCAGCGTCAACACCCGGGAGGTTATCCACAGATCGTCGTTCTTTTTCCCCAGGCCCGCTGTGGATACCTTCCCAGGCTGTGGATAACTCAGTGGAAAGCCGTGGGCAGAGCTACGTTCACCCGGAAGTGACCGCGGCTTGCGCCGCCGCTTCCACCACGGCTTCCGCCGCTACTTCCACTGCGTGGAGACGCCGAACCCGGCAGCGATGAAGCCGAAGCCCACCACGATGTTCCAGTTGTCCAGGCTGTCGATGGGCATGGAGCCGTCGGTGACGTAGAAGACGACGATCCAGGCCAGCCCGATGACGAACATGGCCAGCATGACCGGTGCGACCCAGGCACGGCTGTTCAACTTGATGGCGGTCGCCGCTTTCGCCGGCGGCGGCGTGTAGTCGGCCTTCTTGCGGATACGTGACTTCGGCACGAGGGTCTCTCCTGTCGATGCGCTGCGTGGCCGCGCAGGGAACTGGGGCGGGCTCCGGGGCAGCGTACAAGGGGACACTGAGTGCTCCCCGGGCGTCCGTTAGCGTAGTGCTTCCGCGGCGCCGAAGGAGATAAGGGTACGTTGAGCAATTCTGCCGACTCCCCGGGACGGGTACCAGTCCTGCCCGTATCCGCCGTTTCCGTCCGGTGCGGATTCTCACGGTGGCCGTCTTCGCCCTCGCGGGGCTCATCTTCTTCACCAGTTTCAACACGGCCAAGGGCACGAACATCCGCACGGACGCCTCCTTGCTGAAGTTGTCCGACCTCATCCAGAACCGCAGCCAGAAGAACGGCCGGCTGGAGGATGCCAACGGGGTCCTGCGCGACGAGGTCGACGCGCTCCGCAAGGAGGACGACACCAGCACCGGCGCCGACGACACGAAGCTCACGGCACTGGAGCGGACCGCGGGCGCGCAACAGCTCAAGGGCAAGGCGGTCACCGTCACCCTGAACGACGCCCCGCCCAACGCCACCGCCAAGCTCCCCGGCTACCCCGAGCCGCAGCCCGACTACCTGGTCATCCACCAGCAGGACCTCCAGGCCGTGGTGAACGCCCTCTGGCAGGGCGGCGCCAAGGGCATCAAGGTCATGGACCAGCGGCTGATCTCGACCAGCGCCGTGCGCTGCGTGGGCAACACCCTGATCCTCCAGGGCCGGGTCTACTCACCGCCGTACAAGATCACGGCCGTCGGGGACCCGGGAAGCTGCAGGCGGCGCTGACGGCGTCCAAGGCGATCCAGAACTACATGGTGTACGTCGATGTCTACGGGCTCGGGTGGAAAGTGACCGACGACGGGACGGTGACTCTTCCCGGGTACTCGGGCACAGTGGATCTGCACTACGCGAAGCCAGTGGAGTAGGCGTCCGTACGGGAGCTGCCGGTGCGCGTGATCGTCAGGAGCGTCAGCGAACTCTGCATCACCGTCGGCACACTGATCGTTCTCTTCGTGGTCTATGTGCTGTTCTGGACCGGCGTGAAGGCCGACCACACGATGAGCGACCAGATCCATCAGCTGCAGAGCCAGTGGTCACGGCAGACCGTGCACCCGAAGGCGTCCCCGCGCCGGCGCCCGCCGCCTCGCCCGCTCCGGCGAAACCGGCCGCGTACAAGGACGGCAAGCCCTTCGCGATCATGTACATCCCGCGGCTTGGTTTCACGTGGAACAAGCCGGTCCTCGAGGACACCGACGTGAGCACCCTGAAGAAGGGGCTCGGGCACTACGCGGGCACCGCGCAGTTGGGGCAGGTCGGGAACTTCGCGGTGGCGGGGCACCGGCGGACGTATGGCGACCCCTTCGTGGACTTTCCCAAGCTGCGGGTGGGCGACGCGGTGGTGCTGACGGACGGGACCACCTGGTTCACGTATCGGATCGACAAAGGGCCTTACAAAACAGTGCCCACCGACATTGAGGTGATCGACCCTGTGCCACGTAAGTCCGGGTACACGGCCTCGGGCCGCTATCTCACGCTGACCACGTGCGATCCGGAGTGGGGGCACAGCCACCGGCTGATCGTCTGGGCACACCTGGACTCCACACAGCCTGTGGAGGCCGGGAAACCGGACGCGCTGCGCCGTTAGTCTGGTGACGTACGGCGTGAGTCTGGTGCCGTGGCGCGACGGAAGGGACGGCATGTACGGCTGGATCTGGCGGCATCTGCCGGGCAACGTGTGGGTCAAGGCGCTGATTTCGCTCGTCCTGGCCCTGGCCGTGGTCTACATCCTGTTCCAGTACGTCTTCCCGTGGGCCGAACCGCTGCTGCCCTTCAACGATGTGACGGTGGACAACCAGTGAGTGCACGGATTCTCGTCGTCGACAACTACGACAGCTTCGTCTTCAACCTGGTCCAGTACCTGTACCAGCTGGGCGCCGAGTGCGAGGTGCTGCGCAACGACGAGGTGTCGACCGCGCACGCCCAGGACGGCTTCGACGGCGTCCTCCTCTCGCCAGGCCCCGGCACCCCGAGGAGGCCGGCGTCTGCATCGAGATGGTGCGGCACTGCGCCTCGACCGGGGTGCCCGTCTTCGGCGTCTGCCTCGGCATGCAGTCGATGCAGGTGGCCTACGGCGGCGTCGTGGACCGCGCCCCCGAACTGCTGCACGGCAAGACCTCGCTCGTCGAGCACGAGGGCAAGGGCGTCTTCGCCGGACTGCCCTCGCCCTTCACGGCGACCCGCTACCACTCGCTGGCGGCCGAGCCGGGCACGGTCCCGGCCGAACTCGAGGTCACCGCGAGAACGCACGACGGCATCATCATGGGCCTGCGCCACCGCGAACTGCCCGTCGAGGGCGTCCAGTTCCACCCGGAGTCGGTGCTCACCGAGCACGGCCACCGGATGCTGGCCAACTGGCTGGTGGAGTGCGGCGACCAGGGTGCCGTGGCGAGGTCGGCGGGGCTCTCCCCGGTGGTGGGCAGGGCCACGGCGTGACCGCCCTGCGCCCCGAGCGCGAGTCCGAGGCCGCGTACGGGGAGCAGCCGTACGCGGAGCAGAGCGGGTTCGACCAGTGGCACGGCGCGCAGGCGCAGGGGTGCGCCCGGGGCGCCGTACGGTCCGATCGATGAAGAGACCGTCGCGCTGCGGCTGGCCGACCTCCCCAGGAGGGGACGGGCCACGGCCGGTCCATATCGGCGTCTGGCGCCACAGCCGCCTCGTCCGCCTCTTCCACCCCCACCGGAGGCCGCGCGGCCCGCAGGAAGGCTGCCAAGGGTCGGCACGGGCGTCATGGGGCCGGTGGCGCGGCGGACGAGACCGCCGAGGCCTCCACGGCAGCGGAATCGGCGTCGGGCTCGCCCGGTGGCGGCGCACCTCTCTCGCGGGTCGAGGCGCGGCGGCGGCAGCGGGCCACCAAGCCGGGGGCCGCGGTCGTCGCGAGCCGGGCGATCGGCGAGGTCTTCATCACCACCGGCGTGCTGATGCTGCTGTTCGTCACCTACCAGCTGTGGTGGACGAACGTCCGGGCGCACGCGCAGGCCGGCAGCGAGGCGAGCCAGCTGCAGAACGACTGGGCCAGCGGCAAGCGCGCGCCCGGGGAGTTCTCGCCGGGGCAGGGCTTCGCCATCCTGCACATCCCCAAGCTGGACGTGATCGCGCCGATCGCCGAGGGCGTCAGCAACAAGAACGTCCTCGACAAGGGCATGGTCGGGCACTACAGCGAGGGCGCCCTCAAGACCGCGATGCCGGACGCGAAGACCGGCAACTTCGCGCTCGCCGCGCACCGCAACACCCATGGCGAACCGTTCCGGTACATCAACCAGCTCAAGCCGGGCGACGAGGTCGTGGTGGAGACCCAGGACACGTACTACGTCTACAAGATGACGAAGACGCTGCCCGTGACGTCACCGAGCAACACCAGCGTCATCGACCCCATCCCCAAGGGCTCCGGGTTCACCAAACCCGGCCGCTACATCACGCTGACGACCTGTACGCCGGAGTTCACCAGCAAGTACCGGCTGATCGTCTGGGGCAAGATGGTCGAGCAACGGCCGCGCAGCAAGGGCAAGCCGGATGCGCTCATCGAGTAGGGGCAACTGAACGTGGCAGCGACCACCGACGACACCGAAGAGCAGACCGACACGCCCGCCTCCCCGCCGGACCGCCCCCGCGGCACCGGCCGGATGGCGATGGCCGTCAGCGTCTTCGGTGAACTCCTCATCACGGCGGGCCTGATCCTCGGCCTGTTCGTCGTCTACTCCCTGTGGTGGACGAACGTCGTCGCCGACCGCACGGCCGACAAGCAGGGCGACAAGGTCCGCAACAACTGGTCCAAGGACAAGGACACCGGTCCCGGCGCCCTCGACACCAAGGACGGCATCGGCTTCCTGCACGTGCCCGCGATGAAGAACGGCGAGGTGCTGGTCGAGAAGGGCACCGAGACGAGCGTCCTCAACGACGGCGTCGCCGGCTACTACACGGACCCGATCAAGGCCGCCCTCCCCACCACCGGCAAGAACGGCAACTTCACCCTCGCCGCCCACCGCGACGGCCATGGCGCCAAGTTCCACAACATCGACAAGATCAAGAAGGGCGACCCGATCGTCTTCGAGACGAAGGACGAGTGGTACGTCTACAAGGTCTACGACATCCTTCCCGAGACCTCGAAGTACAACGTCAAGACGCTCGCCCAGATCCCTGCGGAGTCCGGCAAGAAGAAGGCCGGCCACTACATCACCCTGACGACCTGCACGCCGGTGTACACGTCCCGGTACCGCTACGTGGTGTGGGGCGAACTGGTCCGCGTCGACAAGGTGGACAGCGCACGGACACCGCCGAAGGAACTCCGCTGACGACACGCTCGTAGCGCGGCGCACCCACGCAGGCGCAGCGCCCCGCGGATACGAAAGAGCCCCACGGATACGAAAGAGCCCCGGCACCCTCCACAGGGCGCCGGGGCTCTTCGTGTTCCGGGGCTAGCCGTTCAGGCCTCCGAAGAAGCCGCCGCCGCCGTTGTTGCCGTTGCCGTTGCCGGTGCCCACGCTGGTGAGGGTGATCTGGGTGCTGCCGGGGTCGTTGACCTGGTTGCCCTGGCCCGGGTCCTGCTGGGTCACGATCGCGTTGTCGCCCTGGTCGCTGTTGTCGGCGAACTGGATGTTGGTGAAGCCGTTCTGCTGCAGGATCTGCTTGGCGTTCTTCACCGTCTGTCCGACGACGTTCGGGACCTGGGTCTGGGAGACCTTGCCGATCTGGATGTTGACCTGCGAGTTCTTGTCAACCTGCGTCCCGGCCGCGGGCGAGGTCGCGACGACCTTGCCGTTCAGGTTGGTGTCGGTGGTCGCCACCTCGGTGCAGTTGCCGACGAGGTCGTTCTGCTGCATCTGCGCCTTGGCGTCGTCACAGCTCTTGCCGCTGACGTCCGGGACCGTGGACTTCGCCTGGGCCTTGGCGACGGTCAGGGTGATGGTGGTGCCCTTCTGGACCTCCGCACCCAGCGCCGGGTCCTGCTCCAGCACGGTCCCCGGGTCCTCGCCGGACACCTTCTGCTGCGTCTTCACGACGAACTTGTACTTGTCGCCCTCGAGCGTCGAGGTCGCGTCGTCGACGTTCTGGCCCACGACACTCGGTACGACGACCTTCGGCGCCCCGGTCGAGACGACCAGGTTGACCGTGGAGTCCTTCTTGACCGAGGTGGTGGAGGCCGGGTCCTGGGAGCAGATCTTGCCCTTGGGCTGGTTCTCGCAGGTCTTCGACGTGAACGCCAGCTTCAGGCCGATGTTGTCCGCCATGGTCCTGGCGGCAGTCTGCGTCTGGCCGATGAAGTTCGGCGTGCTGACGTTGTCGTTCGACGTGTCGTTCCCGCTGAACGCCCACTTCCCGATCAGGATCGCGCCCACCAGCACCAGGACCGCCGCCACGACCAGCAGGATCGTCGAGGTGTTCGACTTCTTCTTCTGCTGGCGGCGCCGGTCGGGACGGTCGTCGTAGCCGAAGCCGCCGTCGTCCGGGTTCATGGGGAAGCATCGTGGTGGCGCCGGCGTCCGAGCGCAGGGCCGTGGTGGCGTGGTCGTCGCCGTAACCGCCGTAGCCGACCGAACCCAGTGCCGCCGTCGCCCCGACCGGCTGGCCGTCGAGGCAGGCCTCGATGTCCATGCGCATCTCGTCGGCGGACTGGTAGCGGTAGTTGGGGTCCTTGGTGAGCGCCTTCAGGACGATCGCGTCCATCTCCGGCGTGATCTCCGCGTCGAAGACGCTCGGCGGCTGCGGCTCCTCGCGTACGTGCTGGTACGCCACCGCGACCGGGGAGTCGCCCACGAAGGGCGGCCGTACCGTCAGCAGTTCGTAGAGGAGGCAGCCCGTCGAGTAGAGGTCCGAACGGGCGTCGACCTGCTCGCCCTTCGCCTGTTCCGGCGAGAGGTACTGGGCGGTGCCGATGACCGCGGACGTCTGCGTCATTGTCATGCCGGAGTCGCCCATCGCGCGGGCGATGCCGAAGTCCATCACCTTGACCTGGCCGGTGCGCGTCAGCATGACGTTGGCCGGCTTGATGTCGCGGTGGACGATGCCGTTGCGGTGCGAGTACTCCAGCGCCTGGAGGATGCCGATGGTCATCTCCATGGCCCGCTCCGGCAGCAGCTTGCGACCGCTGTGGAGCAGCTCACGGAGGGTCGAACCGTCGACGTACTCCATGACGATGTACGGGATCGAGACCCCGTCGACGTAGTCCTCGCCCGTGTCGTAGACCGCGACGATCGCGGGATGGTTGAGCGAGGCGGCCGACTGGGCCTCCCGGCGGAACCGGGCCTGGAAGGAAGGGTCGCGCGCAAGGTCGACGCGCAGCGTCTTCACCGCCACCGTGCGGCCGAGGCGTGTGTCATGGGCGAGGTAGACCTCCGCCATGCCACCACGGCCGAGCACTTGGCCCAGCTCGTACCGGCCGCCGAGGCGACGCGGCTCTTCCATAGTTCCCTACCAGCCCTCTCCGTCGGTCCCGACCCGCACGGGTGTGCGGTCGGAGGCTAGCCGTCCGGGCCTACCGTACCCGGCTGGCTTTGTGTGACCTGGCCAAGCCCGTCACCCGATACAGGACCGGTATCGCAACGTGCACCGATGTGAAGGGGACGTGAGCGGGGTCACTTCTTGCTGTCGATGACCGCCTCCATAACGCTCTTCGCGATCGGCGCCGCGAGGCCGCCGCCGGAGATGTCGTCACGGTTGGCGCTGGAGTCCTCGATGACGACGGCCACGGCCACCGGCGAGCTGCCGTCGGGGAGCTTGGCGTAGGAGAGGAACCAGGCGTACGGGTTCTCGCTGTTGGCGACACCGTGCTGGGCCGTACCGGTCTTGCCGCCCACGGTGACGCCGCTGATCTTCGCGTTGGTGCCGGTGCCCTTGTCGACCACCGTCTCCATCATCGACTGGAGGATCTGCGCGTTCTTCGACGAGAGCGGCTGGCTCATCTCCTGCGGCTCGGTCTGCGCGATGGTGTCGAGGTTCGAGGACTGGAGCTTGTCGACCATGTACGGCTTCATCAGCTTGCCGTCGTTGGCGACCGCGGAGGCGACCATGGCCATCTGGAGCGGGGTCGCGGCGGTGTTGTACTGGCCGATCGAGGAGAGCGCGGTCTGCGACTGGTTCATGTTGTCGGAGAAGACCGAGGCGTTGGCGCGGACCGGGGTGAACTGCTCGGCGTCGAAGCCGAACTTCTTCGCTTCGGCCAGCATCTTGTCGTTGCCGAGGTCGGCGCCGACCTTGCCGAAGACGGTGTTGCAGGAGTACTGCAGCGCGACGCGCAGGGTCGCGTTCTTGCAGGGATGTTGCCCTCGTTCTTCAGGGGGTCGTGGTGCCAGGCATGGTCCACGGCAGCGGCGAGTCGGTGGCCTCATCGGCGGACGAGTACAGGTTGTTCTGCAGCGCCGCGGACGCGGTGACCACCTTGAAGGTCGAGCCCGGCGGGTAGGTCTCGCGCAGCGCGCGGTTCAGCATCGGGTCGTTCGGGTCGTACTTCTTCTGCAGCTTCTGCCAGGCCTTGGTGTCCGTGGTGGTGGAGTTGCCCGCGAACGATGACGGGTCGTACGACGGGTAGGACGCCAGTGCCAGGATCTTGCCGGTGGACGGGTCGAGGGCGACGACCGCGCCCTTGCCGCCCTGCTTCTTCAAGCCGTTCCACGCGGCCTGCTGCGCCGCCGCGTTGAGGGTGGTGACGACGTTGCCCCCGACTTCTGCTTGCCCGTGATCATGTCGAGGGTGTTGCGGAAGAAGAGCCGGTCGTCGTTGCCGGTGAGGATGCCGTCCTCGATGGACTCCAGCTGGGTGGCGCCGAAGGCCTGCGAGGCGAAGCCGGTGACCGGCGCCCACATGGGGCCGTCGGTGTACGTGCGCTTGTACTTGAAGTCGCTGCTGGAGGTCTCCGTGGAGCCGGTCACCGACTTGCCGTCGACGATGATGTTTCCGCGGGGCTGGGCGTAACGCTCGATGGAGACACGGCGGTTGAGCGCGTTCGTTTTCAGGGAGTCGGCTTTGACGTACTGGAGCCAGTTGTCCCGGATGAGCAGGGAGAGGACGAGGAGTCCGCAGAAGAGCGCGATCCGGCGCAGGGGCTTGTTCATGGACGGACCACCTGGGTCATCTCGGCGTCGGGGTTGGATGCGGGAGCGGGGGCCGGTCGGCGGGCGGTGTCGCTGATGCGGATCAGGATCCCGATCAGGGCCCAGTTGGCGATGACGGACGAGCCGCCGTAGGCCACGAACGGCATGGTCATGCCGCTCAGCGGGATCAGGCCCATCACGCCACCGGCGACGACGAACACCTGGATGGCGAAGGCGCTGGACAGGCCGATCGCGAGGAGCTTGCCGAAGGGGTCGCGGGCCGCGAGCGCGGTCCGCACACCCCGCTCGACGATCAGGCCGTACAACAGCAGGATCGCCATCACGCCGGCCAGGCCGAGTTCCTCGCCGAAGGTGGCGAAGATGAAGTCGGAGTTGGCCGCGAAGCCGATGAGGTCCGAGTTGCCCTGGCCGAGGCCGGTACCGAGGGTGCCGCCGGGAGCCGAACGACATCAGGGACTGGGCGATCTGGTCGCTCTGCGCCATGACCTTCGGGGAGAAGGGGTTCAGCCAGGCGTTGACGCGCTCCTGGACGTGCGGTTCGAAGGAGGCGACGCCGACCGCGCCGGCACCAGACATCAGCAGACCGAAGACGATCCAGCTGGTGCGCTCGGGTGGCGACGTACAGGACGACGACGAACATCCCGAAGAACAGCATCGAGGTGCCGAGGTCGGTCTCAAAGATCAGGATGAGCAGGCTCATCGCCCACACGGTGAGGATCGGGCCGAGGTCACGGCCGCGGGGCAGATACAGCCCCATGAAACGACGGCTGGCCAGCGCGAGCGCGTCTCTCTTTCACCATGAGATAGCCGGAGAAGAAGATCGCGATGATGATCTTCGCGAACTCACCGGGCTGGATGGTGAACCCGCCGATGCTGATCCAGATCTTGGCGCCGTTGACGGCGGGGAAGAACACCGGCGCGACCAGGAGGACCAGCGAGACGACCATCGAGATGTACGTGTAGCGCTGGAGGATGCGGTGGTCCTTCAGGAACACGATGATCACCGCGAAGAACGCGATACCGAGAGCCGAGTACAGCAGCTGCTTCGGTGCGTCCGGACTGAACGCGCCGAACAGGGACTTGGCACGCTGCTGGAGTCTCGGTGACTGGTCCAGCCGCCAGATGATGACCAGTCCGAGGCCGTTCAGCAGCGTGGCGAGCGGCAACAGCAGCGGGTCCGCGTACCGGGCGAACTTCCGGACCACGAGGTGGCCGACGCCGGCGAGCAGGCCGAGCCCGAAGCCGTATCCCAGCAGGCCGGACGGGACCGTGCCGTCGATGGCCAGGCCCACGTTGGCGTAGGCGAACACCGGGATGACGACGGCGAACACCAGGAGCGCGAGCTCGGTGTTGCGTCGGCTCGGTGCGCCGATGGAGCCGATCGTGGACGTGTGGTGCGACGGCGTGTTGGTAGAACTGCTCATCGTGTGACGGGGCCTCTCACGGCTTGCCTGTTACTTGCTGCACTGCGAGACGACCTGCTGCTCTTCCTCCGAAAGACTGGGACCGGGGCTGGGAGTCGCAGACGGGGTCGGGGACGTCGAAGTCGTGGCCGAAGGAGTCGGCTTCGGCGTGGCCTTGGACGTGAGCGAGGTGCTGGTGGTTCCCGTGGTGCCGGCGGGCTTCTTGGTCGCGCTGTCCCGCTCGGCCTCCTTCTTGCACGCGGAGGCCTGTACGGCGAGATCGTCGATCTTCTTCTGGGCGTCCTGCAGACCACCCTCGGCGATCGTCGCCTTGACCTGCTTCTGCTGGTACGGCGGGAGGTACTTGAGTTCGATGTCGGGGTGGTCCTTCTCCACCTTCGACAGCGAGACCCACGCGAGATCCTGGCTGATGCCCCGGTACAGCGCCACGTGTTCGCCGTTGGCGCCCACGAAGTACTGCGTCTGCGTCCAGCGCCAGCCGCCGTACAGGCCGCCGCCGATGACCGCAAGCGCGAGCACCGTGTAGAAGGATCTCTTGAACCACCTGCGGCCCTTGGACGGCTTCACGAAGTCGTCGTCGGTGTAGTCCCCGAAGCTGCCCTCGGGGTGTAGCCGGTGGTGTCGCCGGAGCCGGGCGGGCCGAACTCGCCGCCCCCGCCGTTCTGTCCGGGCACCTGGCGGCCGAGCCCGGAGGCACGCCCCGCCGGGGTCTGCATGATGTTGTTGTCGTGCTGGTGGAGCTGGTTCTCGGCGACCGCACCGACGATCACCGGGGTGTCCGACAGCTGCGCGGCGAGGGTGTCGCCGGTGTCCAGGTCCAGGACGTCGGCGATGATCACCGTGATGTTGTCGGGGCCGCCGCCGCGCAGGGCGAGCTGGATCAGCTCCTGCACGGTCTCCTGGGGGCCCTGGTAGCTGGCGAGGGTGTCTTCCATCGTCTGGTGGGAGACGACGCCTGACAGCCCGTCGGAACAGATCAAGTACCGGTCGCCGGCCCGGACTTCACGGATCGACAGGTCCGGCTCGACGTGGTCACCGCTGCCGAGCGCGCGCATGAGCAGGGCGCGCTGCGGGTGGGTGGTGGCCTCTTCCTCGGTGATCCGGCCCTCGTCGACCAGTCGCTGCACCCAGGTGTGGTCCTGGGTGATCTGGGTCAGCACCCCGTCGCGCAGCAAGTAGGCGCGGGAGTCGCCGACATGGACCAGGCCGAGGCGCTGGCCGGTCCACAGCAGGGCGGTGAGCGTGGTGCCCATGCCCTCCAGCTGGGGTCCTCCTCGACCATCATGCGCAACTGGTCGTTGGCCCGCTGCACGGCGGTGCCGAGCGAGGTGAGGATGTCGGAGCCCGGCACGTCGTCGTCGAGCGAGACGATGGTCGAGATCACCTCCGAGGAGGCGACCTCACCGGCGGCCTGGCCGCCCATCCCGTCGGCGATCGCGAGGAGGCGTGGACCGGCGTAGCCCGAGTCCTCGTTGCCCTCGCGGATCATGCCTTTGTGCGATCCGGCGGCGAAGCGCAGTGACAGACTCATGCGCACCTCGCCCGTCGGCTCCGGGTACATCCGCACGGTGCCCACCCTCCGGTCGGGAGCGCGCCGGGGTCCGCCAGGCGGTCCGCCGCTGCGTGCTCGCTCCGCTCGCTCATTTTCGTACTACTTCCGCAGCTCGATGACGGTCTTGCCGATGCGGATCGGCGCGCCCAGCGGAATCGGTGTGGGGTCGTCAGCCGGGACCGGTCCAGGTACGTGCCGTTCGTGGATCCGAGGTCCTCGACGATCCACTGGCCGTCGCGGTCCGGGTAGATCCTGGCATGCCTGCTGGAGGCGTAGTCGTCGTCCAGCACGATCGTTGAATCGTGCGCCCGGCCCAGGGTGATGGTCTGGCCCTGGAGCGCGACGGTGGTGCCCGTGAGGATTCCCTCACTGACGACCAGTTTGGTGGGGGCGTTACGGCCCCGCCGGCCGCCCCGCTCGGTTGCTGCTGGCGCTGCTGCGGAGGGGCCGCCTGCCGGGCGGCCTGCTGCTGCGGTCGTCCGGCTTCCCGTCGCGAGCCGCGCTGTGTGACACGCGTTCCGAACAGGTCGCTGCGGATGACCTGCACGGCCACGATCACGAACAGCCACAGTACGGCCAGGAAACCCAGCCGCATGACCGTGAGGGTCAGCTCTGACATTGCCCCCGCTTCACCCTTCGGCTTGCCGGTAAATGATGGTGGTGCTGCCCACGACGATCCGCGAGCCGTCGCGGAGCGTAGCGCGGGTGGTGTGCTGCCCGTCCACCACGATGCCGTTGGTGGACCCGAGATCCTGGATCGTCGAGGGCGTTCCGGTCCGGATCTCACAGTGCCGGCGGGATACGCCGGGGTCGTCGATCCGCACGTCGGCTTCGGTGCTGCGGCCCATCACCAACGTCGCGCGGGAGATCTGATGGCGGGCGCCGTTGATCTCCACCCAGTACCGCATCCGTGCGCCGGCCGCCGGGGCGGCCGGGGCCGGCTGGAGGTACGGCGCCGAGCCGCGGGCGCCGGGGGCGGTGCGGACGGCATGGGCGGCGGGGCGCTCGCGGGGGCGGCGGCGGGCGGATAGCCGTACCCGCCGGGCCGTCCCGCTGCCGGCGGCGCCGCCGGGGCGGGCGTGCCGGGAGCCTGCTGGTTGGTGGAGGAGGCGAGCGTACGGCTGCGCACCCGGTACAGACCGGTGTCGAGGTCGTCCGCCTTCTCCAGGTGGACCTTGATGGGTCCCATGAACGTGTAGCGCTGCTGCTTGGCGTAGTCGCGCACCATGCCGGCGAGTTCGTCACCGAGCTGGCCGGAGTAGGGGCTGAGCCGCTCGAAGTCCGGCGTGCTCAGCTCCACGATGAAGTCATTGGGTACGACGGTCCGGTCGCGGTTCCAGATCGTCGCGTTGTTGTCGCACTCACGCTGGAGCGCGCCGGCGATCTCGACCGGCTGGACCTCGGACTTGAACACCTTGGCGAAGGTGCCGTTGACCAGACCTTCGAGGCGCTGCTCGAACTTCTTCAGGACTCCCACGGGGCACCTCCTCCGTCGTTGCCGCACTGGTTGTCGTACAGACTGCCGTGCTTGCCGCTGTGCTGACTGCCTCGGTACTGCTTACTGATCGTATCCACGCGCCGGTAAATCGGCTGGTTCCCCCTTGTCGGCCCGGTCGAACTCCTTCTGCACCACTACCTGTGCACTACTCCTGCCCAGGATCGTAGAGGGGGCGCAGACAAGTGTCCCGCACCTGACTGTGGACCTTGCCCGCCTCCTGGGGAGATGGCGGTTACCGGTACGAGGTTGATACGTGGAGGGGGTCACGTTGATACGTGGTGAGGGTGGGGGTGTTCGATCGGGGGTGATGGGGAGATTTGGCGGTTTTCCGTGGGTTGGTGGTTTCCTGCCGGGGTTTGGGGCGGGGGCTGAGGGACGGGTTTGAGGGTGCTGGCGGGGGTGTTCGGCGGGGTTCGGGTGAGGGGTGGAGTGTGGTGAGGAGGGGGCGGTGAGGGGCGGGGGTGCTGATGGGAGTGGGTGCGGCGTGTGGGCGGGGTTCTAGGGAGGCCCGTGTAGAGGGATTGTGGGGAGGGGCTGGGTGTGGTCTGGCTCGGGGCCGGTGCAGGGTCTGCGGCGGGGCTTGGGTGGAGCTTGGGCGAGGGCTTGGGTGACGCTGGTGCCGGGGTCTCTGCCGGGGGCTGCGCCAGGGTCCCGCGAGGGGCTCCTGCTCAGGGGAAAGGGATGTGAATCCACCCCGTGCACCGTGCTAATCTTCTGCATGTCGGAAGGCGCCAACCCCTAGGGGAAGAGCCCGAGGACACACCCAATGCGCGGGTGGCGGAATAGGCAGACGCGCTGGATTCAGGTTCCAGTGCCCGAAAGGGCGTGGGGTTCAACTCCCCCTCGCGCACAGACAGAAGCCCCCAGGTCTCGGACCTGGGGGCTTCTTCGTGTTCACGGCGAGCCGGGTTCGGCCGAGCGTTGGGCTGTGCTGCGCGCAGTGTGATCGTGATTACACGGGTGACTGCGGGGGTGGTCGGTGAGGCGCGGGTTCTGGGGCTGTTGATCTTCGGGGGCGCGCTGGAGTGTGGGCTGTCTCACTCTCCGGGTAGCCGTTCCGTCCTGGTTCCGTCGCGACGACTGGATCGCGCACTGCTGTGCAATCCCCGGCTTCGACGCGGTCACCACCGTGCCCAGCACGAGTGGTCGTGACGAACAGGGTCGCCGGAGCGGGATGCGCGGCCATCGTCATCCTCGGGGGCATCTCGACATCGGCTCTGCCCGTGGTGACCGACATACGGCTCGGCAAGCGGGCCGAAGGAACGAATCAGCTGGTCAGCGCACTACCTCTTGATCACTCAAGTCGGTGAACCATCCCATCGGCCAGAAACATGATCGCTGCGACGGAGTTCTCTCCGATCGGAAGAGATGCTCTGCCGGAAGGGGATTGTTCATGGTCGCGCTGTATCGATCCAGACTGTTAGCCACTCTCGCCGCCGCGTGTGCGCTCGCGCTGACGAGTGCATCGGTGGCTCAGGCGCCCTGAGCAGCGGGTTCTGCAACTGGCGCATCGACTTCACATACGTCGACACCGGCAACAGGATTTATC
Source organism: Streptomyces sp. P3 (assembly GCA_016893485.2). Taxonomy (GTDB): domain Bacteria; phylum Actinomycetota; class Actinomycetes; order Streptomycetales; family Streptomycetaceae; genus Streptomyces. The sequence continues at coordinate 4,900,517 of JAFEKX020000001.1, read as the reverse complement.
GGCGGTCCCGTGGGCGGACGCGCCCCGAGTGCCAGATCGACCCGATGCGGCGGGTGAGTCAGTGCCACCACATCACGAAGTGAGCCGTTCATGATCGATCAGCAGCAGGGGCCGGAACAGTCCGCGGGGACGCGACGGCGGTCCGCCGGGATCGTCGCGTTCGTGGCGGGCCTTGTCCTCACACTCGCCTTCTTCGCCTTCTTCCCCGGGCTTCCGCATGTCATCGACTGGGGAGCGATCGTCGTCGCCGTCCTGGTGGGAGCGCTCGCCCGATGGATCTGCCAGGCACGGATGCGGAACAGGGGCGGAGAGAACGGGTGAAACGGTCTGGGCGCTGGCTTCCGTGAACCTGCGGTGAGCCCCGCCTCAGGTGAGGACAATCACACGATGTCCTTACCTGAGGCGGGGCTCGGGTGCGGGGCCGGGCGCCAGGTCAGGCGGCGAGGCGTTCGGCCAGTTCCTTTGCCTTGGTGGCCGCGTCGTCGAGGGCGCGCTCGCGGGACGCTTCGTAGAGCGGGACCAGGTCGGCCATCGCAGGGTTCTGCGGGGCCATGGTCAGCTCCGGGACGATGAACTCGACGTCGAGGCCGAGGGCGTCGACGAGGATCGCCTTCAGGTAGTTCTGGACGTAGTCGTAGCCCTCGCGCGGGGTGCCCGGTCCGTACGCGCCGCCGCGGCTGGCGATCACGACCGCCGGGATGCCCTTCAGCTTCGAGTCCTCGGTGCCCGCGGTGCGGCCCATGAGGATCACGTTGTCCAGCCACGCCTTCAGGGTCGAGGGGATCGTGGCGTTGTACATCGGGGCGCCGATCAGCACCGCGTCCGCCTGCTCCAGCTCCTCTATGAGCCGTACGCGCTCGGCGAAGGCCGCTGCCTGCGCGGGCGTGTGCGTGGCCGGGTCGGCGAAACCGGCGGTGTGGGCGTCGACACTGATGTGCGGAACGGGGTTCACGGAGAGGTCGCGGTGGATCACCGTGCCCTCCGGGTGCTGTTCCTCCCAGGACGTGCGGAAGGCGTCGGCGACGGCGCGGGACGCGGAGGCGCCGGCGGGGAACACGGAGGAGTCGATGTGCAGGAGCGTGGCCATGGGGGTCTCCAGGGAAGCGAGACGCGCTGGGCGCGGAGGTCTCGTCGGGTTGTTCAGTAGCTGAGCTTTCGTACTCGACTATGAATAACACAGGTACTTACTTTTTTTCATCCCCGTACGGGAGGGCAGTACCCTGAGGGCATGGCGGTCGAGCAGAGTCACGACATGGGGCAGTGCAAGAAGGTCGACGACGGCATCACCCGTGTCTTCCAGCTGTTCGGTAAGCGCTGGACCGGGCCGATCGTGGCCGTCCTGATGGCTCAGCCCGTCCACTTCGCCGACCTGCGCCGAGCGATTCCGGGCATCAGCGAACGCATGCTCTCCGACCGCCTCACCGAACTCGGCGCCGCCGGCCTCCTCGTCCGCGAGGTCGACGAGGGGCCACCGCTGCGCGTCTCGTACCGGCTCACGGAGTCGGGGAAGGCGTTGGGCCCGGCCCTGCGGGAACTGGGCGCGTGGGCTCAGGTGCACTTGCGTGAGGGGTGGCAGTCGGGCGGGTGTTGAGGGTCGCCGGGCGAGTGTTGAGGGCCGTCGGCCGGGGGTTGTGGGTCGCCGGGCGGGTGTTGTGGGGCGTGGGTCGTGAGGCCGGTCGGGCATGGTCGCGCGGCTCGGCCTGCCGCGTCGCGTACTGAGCCCGAAGCTCGCGTACTGAGCCCCAAAGCCCGTCCCTACGACAGTCCGTCCCTACGGCAGTCCGTCCCTACAGCAGTCCGTCCCTACGGGAGCCCGTTCCTAACGCACTCCAGTCCTACGGCAGCCTCACCGAACCCGGCGACCCCGGTTTTCCACAGGCCGGCAGTTGTCCACAGGGCCTGACGTGTTTTCGGCGGCGGCGGTACGGTCGTCGCGAGTTGATGTTCGGGCGAACGCACGTGTGAGCGTGGGTGTGGGTACGGGGAGGCGGTCGCTATGGCCGAGGCAGGTGTCGGTGTGGGGCGCAGGCTGCCAGGAGTGCGGGGCTTCGCCACGTGGCCCGTGGCGGGATCGCCCAAGGAGGAGGGCAAGGCGCTGCGGGCGAGCGTCCCGCGCAGCGCGCACGCCGCTCTCGACCTGGACGGCGCCCGCCCGGACGCGGTGACCGCGGTCGAGGAGTCCGGCCGCGGCCGTATCCCCGGGCTCACGCCGATACGGGTGGGCAGGATGGCGGCCACCCCCTTCGCGTTCCTGCGCGGTTCCGCAGGACTCATGGCCTACGACCTCGCCCGCACCCCCATGACCCGCATCGGCGCCCAGATCTGCGGCGACGCCCACGCGGCCAACTTCGGCCTCTACGGCGACGCCCGCGGCGGCCTGGTCATCGACCTGAACGACTTCGACGAGACCGTGCACGGCCCCTGGGAGTGGGACCTCAAGCGGCTCGCCGCCTCGCTGGTGCTCGCGGGCCGGGAGGCGGGCGCCGACGAGGACACCTGCCGCCAGGCGGCACACGGCGCGGTGGGTTCCTACCGCCGGACCATGCGCCTGCTGGCCAAGCTCCCGGTGCTGGACGCGTGGAACGCCATCGCGGACGAGGAGTTGGTCTCCCACGCCGACGCCCGTGACCTGCTCGGCACGCTGGAGCGGGTCTCCGAGAAGGCGCGCGGCAACACCAGCGGACGGTTTGCTGCCAGGTCGACCGAGGCCGTCGAGGACGGCGGGCGCCGCTTCGTCGACGCCTCGCCGGTGCTGCGCCGGATCCCGGACGAGGAGGCCGCGGCGGTGGCGGCATCACTGGAGGAGTACCTGGCCACCCTCTCCGAGGACCGCCTCCCGCTCCTCGCCCGGCACACGGTGCACGACGTCGCCTTCCGCGTCGTCGGCACAGGCAGCGTGGGCACGCGGTCGTACGTCGTGCTGCTCCTGGACCACCGCGGCGAACCCCTCGTCCTCCAGGTGAAGGAGGCCCGCCCCTCGGCGCTGGTCCCGCACCTGCTGACCGCCGGGTTCGACGCGCCGCAGGTCCCGCACGAGGGCCGGCGCGTGGTGCTCGGGCAGAAGCGGATGCAGGTCGTCAGCGACATCCTCCTGGGCTGGACGACGGTCGACGGACTGCCGTTCCAGGTACGGCAGTTCCGCAACCGCAAGGGCAGCGTCGACCCCGCCGCCCTCGCCGCCGACCAGATAGACGACTACGGCCGCATGACCGGCGCCCTCCTGGCCCGCGCCCACGCCCACAGCGCCGACCCCCGCCTGGTCGCCGGGTACTGCGGCAAGAAGGACGAACTGGACGAGGCGATAGCGACGTTCGCCGTGGCCTACGCCGACCGGACCGAGGCGGACCACGCGGAGTTGGTGGGGGCGGTGCGGTCGGGGCGGATCCCGGCGGAGATGGGGGTGTAGCGGAGATGGGTGTGTAGCGGAGATGGGTGTGTAGGGGTGGGGAGCGGCGAGCGCCGAGGGGGTGTGGGCTCCGCTGTGAGGCCCCGGCCCACCTGATGCCCCATGGCCCGTCGGGCCGTGGCCTACGCTGGGCGGGTGACGACCCCGGAAGCTGAGCAGTCCCAGTCCGCGCCCGTTGGTGAACCGGCGCCGGAGCAGACGGGTGCCGAGGTGCCGTCCGCCGCCGGAGCCGTGGCGGGCGACGGTTCCGCGAGCGAGGGCACCCAGGAAACCCCGGGCACCCAGGGCACCGGTGCCGACGAGGCCGGTGCCGACGAGACCGGCGCCCACTCGGCCGGCTCGCACGCGGCCGACCCCCGCCCGACCGACGCTCGCCCCGCCGACGCCCACCCCGCGGCCACCGCGACGCCCCGCCCCGAGGAACGCCTGGAGCGGGCCGTCCGCGCCGCCGAGCAGGCGTTGATCGAGTACGAGATCGCGGTGGACACCTTCCGCATCGAGGTCGAGAACTTCTCCCGGCTGCACCACCAGAAGCTCGGCCCGATGTACGCCCGCCTCGACGAGCTGGACGCCCGCATCGCCGAGGCCACGGCCGCCCGAACCGGCGACCCCGAGGACATCCGCAAGGCGGACGAGGCGCGGGCCCGGGTGATGCCGATGCCCGCGGTCGAGGAGCTGTTCCACGGCTGGATGGACGGCGACGGCCTGTTCCCGGAGGCCGCGGCGATGCTCACGGACCAGCCGGTACGGCCCCCGCAGCGGGTGCGCCCCAGCGAGGAGGCCCGCAAGCTCTACCGCGAGCTGGCCCGCAAGGCCCACCCCGACCTCGCGCAGGATGACGACGAGCGCAAGCGGCGCGAGGAGTTCATCACCCGGGTCAACGCCGCCTACAGCCGCGGTGACGCGCCGCTGCTGCGCGAACTGGCCGAGGAGTGGGCGGCCGGACCGGCCCCGGCGGAGCGCGGCCCGAGCCCCAGCGAGGAGCTCTACGCCCGCCTCGAATGGCTCGCCCAGCGCAAGGAACTCCTCACGCTCGTCGCCCGCGAGCTGGAGGAGGGCGCCATCGGATCCATGCTCCGGATCGCTCCGGACGACCTGGACCGGTTGCTCGACGAGATCGCCGAGCAGTTGCTGGCCCAGGTCGCCGAGCGGGAGGCCGAGTTGGCGGCGCTGCTCGGGGAGCCGGGCACGTCGGAAGGTCCTTCGGGTAGCGTCGGGGCATGAGTTTCGGAGCTGGTGTGCCCACGGTCGAGGTCGGTGACCTCAAGGACGGCGACTTCCTGCTGGACGTCCGCGAGGACGACGAGTGGCAGGCGGGTCACGCCACGGGGGCGCTGCACATCCCCATCAGTGAATTCGTGGCCCGGTACGGCGAGTTGACCGAGGCGGCGCCGCAGGACGGCCGGGTCCATGTGATCTGCCGCTCCGGCGGGCGTTCGGCGCAGGTCACCATGTACCTGGCCCAGCAGGGCATCGACGCGGTGAACGTCGACGGCGGCATGCAGGTGTGGGCCGCCGCGGGCCGCCCCGTCGTCACGGACGAGGGTCAACCGGGCTTCGTGCTCTAGGACTTGAGGGATCCGGGGCCGCTCCGCTCCTGAGGGATTCAGGGGCGTAGGTCCCGGTCCTGAGGAGTTCAGGAGCGGAGCGGCCCGGTCCTTGGGGGTTCGAGACTGTAAGTCCCGGATCTGAGGGGTCCAGGAGCGTAGGTCTCGGCGCGGACTATCCCAGCGGGTGGGCCGCCAGCAGGTCCCCCAACGCCTCCTCGTGTGCCGCCGCCGGGCCGAGCGACAGTTCCAGGTGCTTGGCCCAGGCGTGGTACCGGTGCAGGGGATAGTCGGTGTCGGCGCCGAACCCGCCGTGCAGATGCTGCGCGGTCTGCACGACCCGTCGTACCCCCTCCGCCGCCCAGATCTTCGCCACGGCCAGGTCCGCGGCGGTCGGCAGCGCGCTCGGTGCGTCCGAGGCGATCCGCCAGACCGCCTGCCACAGGGTGGCCTCCATCGCGCGCAGGTCGATGTAGCGGTCGGCGGCCTGTACGGCCACGGCCTGGAAGGTCGCCACGGGGAACCCGAACTGCTCGCGCCTGCTGGTGTATTCGCCGGTCATGCGCAGCACGGCGGTGCCGAGGCCGAGGGACAGCGCGCAGGTGCCGGCGGTCAGCAGGTCCCGCAGCCACTCCCAGGCCCCCTCGGCGTCGATGACGTCGACCCGGGCGATCGGCACGGATTCCAGGCGCAGTTCGGCGAGGCGTTCACCCGTCGTCGAGATCTGCTCCGCGAGGACGACGCCTTCGCGGTCCGGGGCGACCAGCGCGAGGACGGTCCGGTCGGCGTCCGTGTGCGCCGGTACGACGACCAGGTCCGCGCCGTACGCCCACGGCACGGCCGTCTGCACCCCCGTCCAGCACCCAACGGTCACCGTCCCGCCGTGCCGTCACGGCGAGTTCGGCCGGGTCGTGGCCGGTGCGGCCGTTCGCGGCGACGGTCAGCACGAGGTCACCGCGGCCGGCCCGGGCGAGCAGGGCGGACCTCAACTCCTCGCCGCCGTAGGCCTGTACGGTCGCCGCGGCCGCGCTGCTCTCCAGGAGCGGCACCCTGGCCAGCACCTTCGCCGACTCGCGCAGCACCAGGCACAGGGCGATCGCGTCCAGGCCCGCGCCGCCGTACGCCTCGTCGATCAGCAGGCTCAGCAGGTCCGCCTCGGCGAGCCTGGCCCACAGCGCGCGGTCGAAGTCCTCGGCCACGGCGCCCGTGGTGTCCGCAGGACTGGGCACACTGTCCGGCTTGACGTCGGCGAACACCCCCGCCGCCGCCTCGGCCGCCGCCTGCTGCTCCTCGCTGAAGGTGAAGTCCACGGTCCCTGCCCTCCCGCACGCGCACACCGGCCAACGGCCGGGCGTCCGACCAGATCTGACGGAGCGTCAAGATAGAACAGGTTCTAGAAGAAGGGAACGGGTGCACCTCCGGGGTCTGTACTGGCGGTCGACACGTCCGGCGGCCTCCCGCGGGCGCCGGACGTCGACCGATCGTTCGGTTCAGGGATTCCATGGTGGGATCCGCCGGGGAGAGGCGTCAACGCCTGTGGATAACCTGCGGGCAGCCGCTGTGGACAACGTGCGTGGCCTGTGAGGCACAGGACTGTGCCCGGGGCGCGCGCCTGGGTACCGTTCCGTGCGACACCGGGGCGCGGTAGGCGTGGACCGCTGCGGGCTGCCCGGCCGGGCGGACGCGGTGGACGGCGGCAGCGGGCCGGAAAACGGACGGGAACCGGAAACGGGGCGGAATGGACGCGAACGACGGAGGCTCGAACGCCCCCGAGCAGGGCGACCACGCCCCCGCCTCCGACGAGGGCGAGCACGAGCCGGCCCCCGCGGAGAGGTCACGCCCGCCTGCCTCGGACGAGGGCGAGCATCCGCCCGCCTCAGACGGGGAGCACGCGCAAGCCCCCGTAGGGGAGCCCCACCGACCGACCTCCGACGGGGCGAGCAGACGCCCACGGCCGACGAAGACGAGCACAAGCAAGCCTCCGTAGGGGAGTCACGCGCGTCTGTCTCCGCCGAGGGGCCGCGCCCTCCTGTCTCCGACCAGGACGAGCAGCCGCCCGCCTCCGACGAGGGCGAGCACGAGCCGGCTCCCGCGGAGGGGTCACGCCCGCCTGCCTCGGACGAGGGCGAGCATCCGCTTGCCTCAGGCGGGGAGCACGCGCAAGCCCCCGTAGGGGAGCCACGCCCACAAGCTCCCGACGAGGCCGAGCAGACGCCTGCCTCCGACGGGGAGCACGCGCAAGCTCCCGCAGGGGAGCCACGCGCGCCCGCCTCCGATGAGGGGCCGCACGCGCCTCCCGTCGGACCCGAGGCCCCGCGCACGCCTCCCGCCGCACCTGAGGGGCCAGGCGCCCCTTCCGCCGGAACTGAGGGCCCCCGCACGCCTCCAGCCGCACCTGACGGACCCCGCAAGCCCGCCGCTTCGGAGGAGTCGCCTCAGCCTGCCGTTCCGGAGGCTCCGCTTCCGGCCGTCGCCCCGGAGACCCCGCCCCCGCCCTCCGCCCCGAAGAACCCGAACACGGCCGCCACCTCCGGATGGCCGCGCGTGCCCGCCCAGCAGCTTCCTCACCCGCCGCCGTCCGGCCCACCGGCGCGACCGCAGCCGATACCGGAGCGGGCGCCGGAGTCGGAGCCGGAGGCGTCGTACGACCCCGCCGCTTCCGCGGACGCCCTCGCCTACCCGTATCCGGACGCTCCCACCGACCCGTACCCGGACGCCCGGATCGGTGTATCCGGGCTGTCCCTGCGCTATCAGGTCGCCGCCGCGCTCGCGGTGGCCGTTGTCGCGGTGGGGGCGCTCGTGCATCTTGGGATGGTGTTTCTGCATGTCGCGCCGTCGAACACGGTGACGAAGCAGCACGGCAAGGCGATCGACGAGTGGATCTACCCGGAGTTCGAGCAGAACTGGAAGCTGTTCGCGCCGAACCCGTTGCAGCAGAACATCGAGGTCCAGGTGCGGGCCGACGTCCGGAGCGCGGACGGCTCGACCCGTACGACCGGCTGGTACGACCTGTCGGCCGAGGACGGCGCGGCCATCGACGGCAATCTGCTGCCGAGCCACACCGAGCAGAACGAACTGCGCCGGGCCTGGGACTTCCTCACCGCCACGCACGACAACGTCAACCGCCCGATCGGCATGCGCGGCGCACTCGCGGAGACGTATCTGCGCCGCATCGTCGTGCTGCGCCTGGGCCGGGACGACGCGGCCGGGAGGGGCGGCGCCGTCCAACGAGTCCAGATCCGCTCCCGCACCACCAACGTGCCCCCGCCCGAGTGGAGTGACGAGCAGGTGTCGACGACCCCCAGTACCGCCTGCTGCCGTGGTGGAAGGTCCCGGCCGGCGAGGCCGCGGGAGGCGTCCGGTGAACGGTTTCGCACTGTCGGTCTCCCGGGGCATCGCCCGCGTCACCGAGTCGGCCCTCGGCCCCTACCAGAGCGCCGTGATCCGCATCGGCTTCGCCGGCACCTGGCTGCTGTTCCTGCTCCGCGAACTGCCCCACCGCCAGGAGCTCTACGGCCCCGACGGACCGTGGAGCTGGGACCTCGCCCACCAACTGGTCGCGGACAACGGCGCGTTCACGGCCCTGATGTGGTCGGACGGGCAGTTCTGGTTCGAGGCGGTGTACGCGCTGGCCGTGCTGGCGAGCGTCCTGCTGCTGCTGGGCTGGCGCACCCGCACGATGTCCGTGCTGTTCATGGTCGGCGTCCTCTCGCTGCAGAACCGCAGCGTCTTCATGGGCGACGGCGGCGACAACGTCCTGCACCTGATGTCCATCTACCTGGTGTTCACCCGCTGCGGCCAGGTCTGGTCCCTCGACGCACGCAGGGCCGCGCGTACGCGGGACGCACGCGCGCGTGGGGAGTGGGTTCCCGACCGGGCCGGTCCCGTCCTGTGGGTCGTGCTCGGCGCGGTGCTCGTCGCGGTGACCTCGGGGGCCGGTTCGACGGCGACTGGTTCGTGCCCGCGCTCCTGTGGGGCGTGTGGCTGGCGCAGGCCCTGTGGTGGGCGATCGGGCGGTACGCGAGGTCGTACGAGCCCCGGGTGCTGCTCGACGTCGTGGCGAACGTCGTCCACAACGGCGCCCTGTTCGTGATCGCGAGCGAGGCCTGTCTGATCTACGCGACGGCCGGTTGGTACAAGATCCAGGGTTCCCGCTGGCAGGACGGCACCGCCGTCTACTACCCGCTCCACCTGGACTACTTCTCCCCCTGGCCCGGCCTCGCCGATCTGCTGGCCGGCAACGGCACGATGGTCATGCTCGTGACCTACGGGACCGTGATCGTGCAGGTCGCCTTCCCGTTCACCCTCTTCAACCGGCGCGTCAAGAACGTCCTGCTGGCGGCGATGATGACCGAGCACGCCGTCATCGCCGTCCTCCTGGGGCTGCCGTTCTTCTCCCTGGCGATGATCGCGACGGACGCGGTCTTCCTGCCGACGTCGTTCCTGCTCCGGCTCGGCGGCTGGGCGGCACACGCGCGTGGACGGCTGTTTTCGTCGCGCACCCCGAAACCGCTCCCCGAAGGGGCCGACTCCGCCCCACCACCGGACGACCCCGAGCACACCCACGTGGGCCCTGAGGGCAGCAGCGCGGCCACGTAGTAGGTCCGGAGGGCAGCAGCGCACCCTTTAGTTCCGGAGGGCACTGGCCCGCCACGTAGGCTGCACGGCATGACCGCCACCGCCCCCGACCCCGCTGTGGCCGCCTGGCGGCGGCTCGCCGGAACCTCCGTGCTGCTCGACGGTTTTCACGCGCTCAAGCACGCGCTGCGCTTCGGGGCGGACGTCCCGGTGGCGGTCGCCACGGACCGGCGGGCGGCGCTCGCCCTCGCCGACGACCTGGCCCCTGACGTACGGGACACCCTGGACGCGCTGCTGACGGAGGTCCCGGAGGACACGTACCGCTCCTTCGTGCCGCGTCCACACCCCACCGGGGTGGCCGCCCTGGCCGTACGCCCCGCGCGTGAGGCCCATCTCCGGCAGCTCGCTCACACACCCCGCAGCGCACCGGTGATCGTCCTCGACAACCCGCGCAACCTGGGCAACGCCGGCGCCGTGATCCGCCTGGCCGCCGGTTTCGGCGCGACCGGAGTGGTCACCACCGGAACCCTCGACCCCTGGCACCCCACGGTCGTACGCGCCGGAGCGGGCCTGCACTACGCGACCGCCGTGGAACGCCTGACGGTCGCCGAGCTGCCCCCGGCCCGGTGTTCGCACTCGACCCGGAGGGCGACGACATCCGGGGCCTCGAACTCCCGGACGACGCCGTCCTCGCCTTCGGCTCCGAACGCGCCGGCCTGTCCCCCGAACTACGCGCCCACACCGACCACTTGGTGTCCCTACCGATGCGCCCCCAGGTCTCCAGCTACAACCTGGCGACAAGCGTGGCGATGACCCTCTACCACTGGAGCACTGGAACGCCCTGAAGGGGCGCGAGGAACTGCGCGACCAGCCACAACGGACCGCCACTCGCACAACAACCGCGCCCCCGAGCTCCTAGGCGTCCCGACGAACCTCGACAACCCGGAACCGGTTCGCGACAAACGCCCCGTCACACAGAGCCGCATTGGCGGCCGGGTTGCCCCGACCCGTGGAAGTCGGAGAACGCGGCGGTCTGATTGACGAACACTCCGCCCGTCAGGTTCAACGACAACTGCGCGGCCTCCTCGAGGCACACCTCCTCGACGTCCCGCTCGACCCCTCGTCCGTGGTGTACGCCCCGACAGTCATCGCTCCCTTCTCCCGCACGGTCCGCCGCAGCAACTCCACCGCGTCGCTAGCCGAGTCGACCGCGACGGCGAAGGAAACCGGCCCGAAGCACTCGCTCATGTACGCGGCCTCGTCATCCGGCTTCGCACCGTCCAGCTTCACGATCACCGGGGTGCGGACGACCGCGTCGGGGAACTCCGGGTTGGCGATCTCCCGTGAGGCGAGGGCGACTTCACCCAGCCCGGCGGCAGCCTCCAGGCGGGCCTTCACGTCCGGGTTGACCAGCGCGCCCAGCAGCCCGTTCGCACGGGCGTCGTCGCCCAGGAGACCGTCGACCGCGCGCGCGAGATCGGCGACGACCTCGTCGTAGGACTTGGGGCCCTGGTCGGTGGTGATGCCGTCGCGGGGGATGAGCAGGTTCTGCGGGGTGGTGCACATCTGGCCGCTGTACAGGGACAGGGAGAACGCCAGGTTGGACAGCATTCCCTTGTAGTCGTCGGTCGATTCGACGACGACCGTGTTGACGCCGGCCTTCTCCGTGTAGACCTGCGCCTGGCGGGCGTTGGCCTCCAGCCAGTCGCCGAAGCCGGTCGACCCCGTGTAGTCGATGATCCGGATCTCGGGGCGGGTGGCCAGCGTCTTGGCGATGCCCTCGCCGGGGCGCTCGGCGGCCAGCGCCACCAGGTTCGGGTCGAAGCCCGCCTCGGTGAGCACCTCGCGCGCGATCCGCACGGTGAGCGCGAGCGGCAGCACCGCGCGCGGGTGGGGCTTCACCAGGACCGCGTTGCCGGTGGCGAGGGAGGCGAACAGGCCCGGATAGCCGTTCCACGTCGGGAAGGTGTTGCAGCCGATGACCAGGGCGGTGCCACGCGGCACGGGCGTGAACCGCTTGTTCATCACCAGCGGGTCGCGCTTGCCCTGGGGCTTGGTCCACTCCGCGACGTCGGGCGTGCGGATCTGCTCCGCGTACGCGTAGGCCACCGCCTCCAGGCCGCGGTCCTGGGCGTGCGGGCCGCCCGCCTGGAACGCCATCATGAAGGCCTGGCCGCTGGTGTGCATGACCGCGTGCGCGAACTCGTGCGTCCGGTCGCTGATCCGCTTGAGGATCTCGATGGAGACCACGGCACGCGCCTCCGGGCCCGCGTCCCGCCAGGCGCGCTGCCCGGCGCGCATGGCCGGCAGCAGGACGTCGAGGTCCGAGTGCGGGTACGTCACGCCCAACTCGACGCCGTACGGCGACACTTCGCCGCCCACCCAGTCGTCCGTGCCGGGCTGGCCGAGGTCGAGACGGGTGCCCAGGAGGGCGTCGAAGGCGGCCTTGCCCGCGGCCGCGTCCAGGCTGCCGTGCTCGCCGTACGCCTTCGGGTGCTCGGGGTGCGGTGACCAGTACGCGCGCGTGCGGATGGATTCCAGCGCCTGGTCCAGTGTGGGCCGGTGCCGGGCGATCAGCTCGGGCGTGGTCAGTTCGGCGGCCATGCGGGACCAACTCCTCGTCTCAAGAACTCGTCTACAAGCTCATGACCTGGGCAGGAACATGGGCGGAAACAGGCGGTCAGAGTTAGAGTAACCGAACGATCGGTCGGGACAAGGGGGTCCGCCGCATCTGTGGAAAACCCCGTGCGGGAGGATCGCGCACATGACAGCACTGGACCTCAGCAGCCCCGTGGCCGTCGTCGGCACCGGCACCATGGGCCAGGGCATCGCCCAGGTCGCGCTGACCGCGGGCCACGTCGTACGGCTGCACGACGCCGTCCCCGGGCGGGCCCGGGACGCGGCCGCCGCGATCGTCGCCCGGCTCGACCGGCTCGTCGAGAAGGACCGGCTCACCGCCGCCGACCGGGACGCCGCACGCGACCGTCTGCTGCCCGCCGAGGCCCTCGCCGACCTCGCGGACTGCACCCTGGTCGTGGAGGCGGTGCTGGAGCGGCTGGACGTCAAACAGCAGCTGATGCGCGAGCTGGAGGACGTCGTCGGCGAGGACTGTCTGCTCGCCACCAACACCTCGTCCCTCTCGGTGACGGCCATCGGCGCCGCCCTGCGCAACCCCGGCCGCTTCGTGGGCCTGCACTTCTTCAACCCGGCGCCGCTGCCCGCTCGTGGAGGTCGTCTCCGGGTTCGCCACCGACGTCACGTCGGCCACGCGCGCGTACGAGATGTCCCGCGCCTGGGGCAAGACACCCCCGTGGCCTGCGCGGACACCCCCGGTTTCATCGTCAACCGCATCGCCCGGCCGTTCTACGCCGAGGCCTTCGCGGTCTACGAGGCGCAGGCCGCCGACCCGGCCACCATCGACGCCGTCCTGCGGGAGTCGGGCGGCTTCAAGATGGGCGCCTTCGAGCTGACCGACCTCATCGGGCAGGACGTCAACGAGTCCGTCACCCACTCCGTGTGGCAGGCCTTCTTCCAGGACGTGCGGTTCGCGCCCTCCCTCGCGCAGCGCCGCCTGGTCGAGTCGGGACGCCTCGGCCGCAAGACCGGGCAGGGCTGGTACGACCACGGGGACGACGCCGAGCGGCCCGAGCCGCACACCGCGGAACCGGCCCAGGCGCCCGCCTACGTCGTCGTGGAGGGCGACCTGGGCCCCGCCGCCGACCTCATCGCGCTGATCCGCGAGGCGGGCATCGTCGTCCGCGAGGAGGAAGAGGACCACGGCACCCGGATGGTGCTCCCCGGCGGCGGCCAGCTGGCGCTCGCCGACGGGCAGACCTCCGTCGAGTTCCGGGACGTCGTCTACTTCGACCTCGCCCTCGACTACCGCAGGGCCGGCCGCATCGCCCTGTCCGCCTCCCAGGACACCGCGTCACAGACCCTCACCGAGGCGACCGGCCTCTTCCAGGCGCTCGGCAAGAAGGTCAGCATCGTGGGGACGCGCCCGGGATGATCGTCGCCCGCACGGTCGCCCGGATCGTCGACCTCGCGCACGACGCCGTCGCCAAGGGCGTCGCCACCGAGGAGGACATCGACACCGCGATGCGCCTGGGCGTCAACTACCCTCTGGGTCCGTTCGAATGGAGCCGCAGGCTGGGCCGCAGCTGGGCCTACGACCTCCTGGACGACCTGCACCTGCGCGATCCGTCGGGACGGTACGCGCCGTCCCTGGCGCTCTACCGCCACGCGTACGCCACCGAGAAGCGGGAGGGCACCCCATGACCACCGCCAAGCGCGACACGTACACCCCGGAGACCCTGCTCTCCGTCGCCGTCCAGGTCTTCATCGAGCGCGGCTACGACGGCACCTCCATGGAGCACCTCGCCAAGGCGGCCGGCATCTCCAAGTCGTCGATCTACCACCACGTCACCGGCAAGGAGGAGCTGCTCCGCCGCGCGGTCAGCCGCGCCCTGGACGGCCTCTTCGGGATCCTCGACGAGGAGCACGCACGCGTGGGGCGCGCCGTCGAGCGGCTGGAGTACGTCGTACGGCGGATGGTCGAGGTGCTGACCTCCGAGCTGCCGTACGTGACGCTGCTGCTGCGGGTGCGCGGCAACACCGACACCGAGCGGTGGGCCCTGGAGCGGCGGCGGGACTTCGACCACCGGGTGGCCGACCTGCTGAAGGCCGCGGCGGCCGACGGCGACGTGCGCGGTGACATCGAGGTACGGCTAGCGACCCGGCTCGTCTTCGGGATGATCAACTCCATCGTGGAGTGGTACCGGCCCGACGCGCGGGGCATGGGCGAGCGCGAAGTGACCGACGCGGTGGCCCAGTTGGTGTTCTCCGGGCTGCGCAACCCGGCCTAGCGGGTCAGCCCTGGGGCTCCAGGTCCTCCTCCTCGAACACCAGCAGCGTCCGCGTGCTGAGCACCTCGGGGATCGCCTGGAGCCGGTTGAGGACCAACTCGCGCAGCGACCGGTTGTCCAGGGTGTGCACCAGCAGCAGGACGTCGAAGTCGCCCCCACCTGCGCGATGTGCGAGGCCCCCGGGAGCGCTCTGAGCTGGTCGCGGACCGTGCGCCAGGAGTTCTGCACGATCTTCAGGGTGATGTACGCCGAGGTGCCCTGGCCCGCGCGCTCGTGGTCGACCCGGGCGCCGAAACCGCGGATGACACCGTCCTCGATGAGCCGGTTGATCCGCGCGTAGGCGTTGGCGCGGGAGACGTGCACCCGTTCGGCGACCGACCTTATCGACGCGCGGCCGTCCGCCTGGAGCATCTTCAGGATGTCCTGATCGATGGCGTCGAGCGGACGCGGCGGCGGCAGGGCGCTGCTGTCGTCCGGGCCTTCGGCCATTTGTTCAGGTGCCATGTCCCCCGCCTCCCTACCATGGACGTACTGCGTTCATTCCAGGTTGTGGAGAACCGTTTGTCCACAGCCTGGAGGTGCCTGTAGCCAAAATGTGCCGACGACCGAACAATCGGTAGGGAGGCGTGGCTCGTCCGACGCGCCTCTCCGAGCCACTCCCCGAGGAGGTGCCGTCATGACGGTCATGGAGCAGCGGGGCGCGTACCGGCCCACACCGCCGCCCGCCTGGCAGCCGCGCACGGACCCCGCGCCGCTGCTGCCCGACGCCTCGCCGTACCGCGTGCTCGGCACCGAGGCGGCCGCGCAGGCCGACCCCGCGCTGCTGCGCCGGCTCTATGCCGAGCTGGTGCGCGGCCGCAGGTACAACGCGCAGGCGACCGCCCTCACCAAGCAGGGCCGCCTCGCCGTGTACCCCTCCACCACCGGCCAGGAGGCCTGCGAGGTCGCCGCCGCGCTGGTCCTCCAGGAGCAGGACTGGCTCTTCCCCAGTTACCGCGACACGCTCGCCGCCGTCGCCCGCGGCCTCGACCCCGTGCAGGCACTGACCCTGCTGCGCGGCGACTGGCACACCGGCTACGACCCGCGCGAGCACCGCATCGCCCCCTGAGCACCCCCTCGCCACCCAGCTCCCGCACGCGGTCGGCCTCGCCCACGCGGCCCGCCTCAAGGGCGACGACGTGGTCGCGCTCGCCCTGGTCGGCGACGGCGGCACCAGCGAGGGCGACTTCCACGAGGCGCTGAACTTCGCCGCCGTCTGGCAGGCCCCGGTCGTCTTCCTGGTCCAGAACAACGGCTTCGCGATCTCCGTCCCCCTCGCCAAGCAGACCGCGGCCCCCTCCCTGGCCCACAAGGCCGTCGGCTACGGCATGCCCGGCCGCCTGGTCGACGGCAACGACGCGGCCGCCGTGCACGAGGTCCTCGCCGACGCCGTACGGCACGCGCGCGAGGGTGGTGGTCCCACGCTCGTCGAGGCCATCACGTACCGCATGGAGGCCCACACCAACGCCGACGACGCGACCCGCTACCGCGGCGACACCGAGGTCGAGGCCTGGCGTGCGCACGACCCGATCGCCCTCCTGGAGCACGAGCTCACCGAGCGCGGACTCATCGACGAGGATGACATCAAGGCCGCGCGCGACGCCGCCGAGGCCATGGCGGCCGAGCTGCGCGCGCACATGAACCAGGACCCGGTGCTCGACCCCATGGACCTGTTCGCCGACGTGTACGCCGAGCCCACTCCCCAACTGCGCGAGCAGCGCGAGCAGTTGGCGGCGGAGCTGGCGGCCGAGCGGGAGGGGACGCACTGATGACCACCGTCGCCCTCAAACCGGCCACCATGGCGCAGGCCCTCACGCGCGCGTTGCGCGACGCCATGACGGAAGACCCCACCGTGCACGTCATGGGCGAGGACGTCGGCACCCTCGGCGGCGTCTTCCGGGTCACCGACGGCCTCGCCAAGGAGTTCGGCGAGGACCGCTGCACGGACACCCCGCTCGCCGAGGCCGGCATCCTCGGCACGGCCGTCGGCATGGCGATGTACGGCCTGCGCCCGGTCGTGGAGATGCAGTTCGACGCCTTCGCCTACCCGGCGTTCGAGCAGCTGATCAGCCACGTCTCCCGCATGCGCAACCGCACCCGCGGCGCCATGCCCCTCCCGATCACCATCCGCGTCCCCTACGGGGAGGCATCGGCGGCGTCGAGCACCACAGCGACTCCTCCGAGGCGTACTACATGGCCACCCCCGGCCTGCATGTCGTCACCCCCGCGACCGTCGCCGACGCCTACGGCCTGCTGCGCGCCTCCATCGCCTCGGACGACCCGGTCGTCTTCCTGGAGCCCAAGCGCCTGTACTGGTCGAAGGACACCTGGAACCCCGACGAGCCGACCCCCGTCGAGCCGATCGGCCGCGCGGTCGTGCGCCGCCCGGGCCGCAGCGCCACGCTCATCACCTACGGCCCGTCCCTGCCCGTCTGCCTCGAAGCCGCCGAGGCGGCCCGCGCCGAGGGCTGGGACCTCGAGGTCGTCGACGTGCGCTCCCTGGTGCCGTTCGACGACGAGACGGTCTGCGCGTCCGTACGACGCACCGGCCGCGCCCTCGTCGTGCACGAGTCGGGCGGCTACGGCGGCCCGGGCGGCGAGATCGCGGCCCGCGTCACCGAGCGCTGCTTCCACCACCTGGAGGCGCCGGTGCTGCGCGTCGCCGGGTTCGACATCCCGTATCCGCCGCCGATGCTGGAGCGGCACCATCTGCCCGGCGTCGACCGGATCCTGGACGCCGTGGGCCGGCTCCAGTGGGAGGCGGACAACTGATGGCACAGGTGCTGGAGTTCAAGCTTCCCGACCTCGGCGAGGGCCTCACCGAGGCGGAGATCGTGCGCTGGCTGGTCGAGGTCGGCGACGTCGTCGCCATCGACCAGCCGGTCGTCGAGGTCGAGACGGCCAAGGCGATGGTCGAGGTCCCCTGCCCCTACGGCGGCGTGGTCACGGCCCGCTTCGGCGAGGAGGGCACCGAACTGCCTGTCGGCTCCCCCTGTTGACGGTCGCGGTGGGCGCCCCGGCGTCCGATGCCGACTCCGAGCCCGAGGGCTCGGGGAACGTGCTGGTGGGCTACGGCACGGGAGCGCCTCCGGCGCGCCGCCGCCGGGTACGGCGGATGGCGGCGGACGTCGTGACATCGGTGGCGGACGCCCCGGCGCTCCTGCCCCCGCAGCCGACACCCCCGTTCGCGACGACGGCCCGGTCCCCGTGATCTCCCCCTCGTACGGCGCCTCGCCCGCGAGAACGGCCTGGAACTGAGGGAGTTGACCGGCTCCGGACGCGACGGCCTCATCCTCCGGGCGGATGTCGAACAGGCACTCCGCGCGGCGGCGGCCCAGGAGGCGATCGCCCAGGAAGCGACCCTCCTGCCCCCGGCCACGCTTCCCGACCCGACGGCCCAGCCCGCGTCCCCGACCCGACAGCCCGACTCACCCCTCCGACACCAGGACGACCCCCACCCTCCCCGCCGACGGAATCACCCGCACCCCCTCCGCGGCATCCGCGGCGCCGTCGCCGACAAGCTCTCCCGCAGCCGCCGCGAGATCCCCGACGCGACCTGCTGGGTGGACGCCGACGCGACGGAGCTGATGCGCGCCCGCGCGGCCATGAACGCCGCGGGCGGCCCCAAGATCTCCGTGCCGGCGCTGCTCGCCAGGATCTGCACGGCCGCGCTGGCCCGGTTCCCGGAGCTGAACTCCAGCGTGGACATGGAGGCGAGGGAGATCGTCCGGTTCGACCGGGTCCACCTCGGCTTCGCCGCGCAGACCGAGCGCGGGCTGGTCGTGCCCGTCGTACGGGACGCGCAGGGAAGGGACGCGGAGGCGCTGAGCGCGGAGTTCGCGCGGCTGACCGAGGCGGCCAGGACCGGGGCGCTGACACCGGGGACCTCACCGGCGGAACCTTCACGCTCAACAACTACGGGGTGTTCGGGGTGGACGGCTCCACGCCGATCATCAACCACCCCGAGGCGGCCATGCTCGGCGTCGGCCGTATCGTCGCCAAACCCTGGGTGCACGAGGGGGAGTTGGCGGTCCGGCAGGTCGTGCAGCTCTCGCTCACCTTCGACCACCGGGTGTGCGACGGCGGCACGGCGGGCGGTTTCCTGCGGTATGTGGCGGACTGCGTGGAACAGCCGGCGGTGCTGTTGCGCAACCTGTGATCACGGCGGCGCGGGCGAGTTCCCTGTGATCAGAGGGGGCCGCATACTCGGGGGTGACCGCGTACGAGCCCCCGACGCCGCTCACGACGCCTCCTACGACGCCGTCGTGCTCGCCGGTGGCGCCGCCCGCAGGCTCGGGGGCGCCGACAAACCCGGCCTCCGCGTGGGCGGCAGGGCGCTGCTCGACCGGGTGCTCGCCGCCTGCGCGGACGCCGGGACCACCGTCGTCGTGGCGGACCCGAGGCCCACCGCCCGGCCGGTCCGCTGGGCGCGCGAGGAGCCGCCCGGCGCGGGCCCGGTCGCCGCGCTCGACGCGGGCCTGCGGCACACCACAGCCGAGGCCGTCGTGGTTCTCTCGGCCGACCTGCCGTTCCTCGAACCGGCCACCGTACGGCGGCTGTTGACCGCGCTGCGGACCAGTGGAGCCGAAGGGGCGCTCCTCACGGACGCCGACGGGCGCGACCAGCCGCTCGTGGCCGCGTACCTCGCCTCCGCGCTCCGCCGCGAGCTGACCGCACTCGCCTCGGTTGCGTCCGTCAGCGGCTCCGCCGCGCGCGGCGGCCTCACCGGGCTGCCCCTGCGCCGGCTGACCGCCACGCTCGCACTCACCCGCGTCCCCGACCCTGTCGCGTCCTTCGACTGCGACACCTGGGACGACCTCGTCACCGCCAGGGCACGCATCAGGGAGCATGGGCACGTGTTGGATGAATGGATTTCCGCAGTCAAGGACGAACTGGGCATCGACCTGGACGTCGACACCGGCATCCTGCTCGACCTCGCCCGCGACGCCGCCCACGGGGTGGCGAGGCCCGCGGCACCGCTGACCACCTTCCTGGTCGGCTACGCGGCGGCGCAGGGCAAGGGCGGCCCCGAAGCCGTCGCGGAGGCCTCCCGCAAGGCCGCCGCCCTCGCGCTGCGCTGGGCCGACGAGGACACCCAGGACGCCCCATCCGAAACGAGGCCCGGCGCCGGGCCCGGGAGCGCAGCGGGTGCCGAGGCCGATGCGCCGCAGGCCGCCCCGGGTCCGGACGTCGCCGGATGACCGCGCGCGGTGTTCACGCCGGTGGGCACGCCCCGGACGCCGAGGATCTAGACGTCGAGGAGGTGCTCGCCCTCGTGAACGAAGGCAGCACCGGCTCCGGCGAACCCGCCCTGCCCTCCCCGCAACCGCAGGGCACCCCGCAGACCCACACCACCGCGCGCCACCCCGACACCGCCCCGCACAAGGCCACCCCTGGCCCGAGGCCCGCGCGATCGCCGGCCGCGCCGCACGCTCAGGCACCCGCCGGGCCCCCGTCTCCGTGACCCTCGACGCCGCCCTCGGCCTCGTCCTGGCCGCACCGCTCGTCGCCCTCAGCGACCTGCCCTCGTTCGACACCTCGGCGATGGACGGCTGGGCGGTCGCGGGCCCCGGCCCCTGGGCCGTACGCGAGGACGGGTGCTCGCCGGGCACGCGCAGGCCGAGCCGCTGAGCGACGGCGAGGCCGTACGGATCGCGACCGGCGCGCGGGTCCCCGCGGACGCCACCGCCGTCATCCGCAGCGAGCACGGCCGCACCGACGACAAGGGCCGCCTCCACGCGGCCCGGGACGTCGGCCACGGCCAGGACATCCGCCCGCGCGGCCAGGAGTGCCGCAGCGGCGACCAACTGCTGCCCGGCGGCACCCTGGTGACCCCGGCAGTGCTCGGGCTCGCCGCGGCGGCCGGGTACGACACGGTCACCGCCGTGCCCCGGCCCCGGGTCGAAGTCCTCATCCTGGGCGATGAGTTGCTCACCGAAGGGCTGCCCCGGGACGGGCTCATCCGGGACGCGCTCGGACCGATGCTGCCGTCCTGGCTGCGCGCGCTCGGCGCCGAGGTCACCGCGGTCCGCCGGCTCGGCGACGACGCGAAGGCGCTGCACAAGGCCATCACCGGCAGCTCCGCCGACCTCATCGTCACCACCGGCGGCACCGCCTCAGGCCCCGTCGACCACGTCCACCCCATCCTCCGCCGCATGGGCGCCGAACTCCTCGTCGACGGCGTCAAGGTGCGCCCCGGCCACCCCATGCTGCTGGCCCGCATCAAGGACGACCAGCACCTCGTCGGCCTGCCCGGCAACCCCCTCGCCGCGATCTCCGGCCTGCTCACCCTCGCCGAACCGCTGCTGCGCACCCTGTCCGCCCGCCCCGCCCCGGAGCCGTACGCGCTGCCCCTCCAGGACGCGGTGCACGGGCACCCGTACGACACCCGGCTCATCCCCGCCGTTCTGCGCGGGGATGATGCCGTGCCGCTGCACTTCAACGGCCCGGCCATGCTCCGCGGGATCGCGGCGGCCGACGTGCTGGCGGTCGTACCCCCCGGGGTGCGCGGCAGGGGCAACAGGCCGAACTCATCGATCTTCCCTGGGCTGTTGCCGGGATCGGGGTGTGTTTCACGTGAAACAGTCGGGCCATGACGCGATCGCCCGCCAGGCGGACGAGCATCTCGTGACCCATCGGGTGGAACTCCCGAAGAAAGTGGTCGAGCACCCCTTCCAGCAGGTCGCGAAACGGCTGTCCATCGCGCTGTTCCTGCTGATCGCGACCGCGTTGATCGTCTACGCCGACCACGAGGGCTACAACGACAACTCGGACGGCTCGGTCGACTTCCTCGACGCCCTCTACTACGCCACGGTCACCCTCTCGACCACCGGCTACGGCGACATCACCCCGGTCAGCGACGGCGCCCGGCTCACCAACATCCTGGTCGTCACCCCGCTGCGCGTGCTGTTCCTGATCGTCCTGGTCGGCACCACCCTCGAAGTCCTCACCGAACGCACGCGGGAGGAATGGCGCCTCAACCGCTGGAGGTCCACGTTGCGGGATCACACCGTCGTCATCGGCTTCGGGACGAAGGGGCGGTCCGCGATCCAGACCGTGTGCGCGACCGGACTTAAGAAGGAACAGGTCGTCGTGGTCGACCCCAGCGGCAAGGCGATCGAGGCGGCGAGCAGCCAGGGCTACGTCGGTGTCGTCGGCGACGCCACCCGCAGCGAGGTCCTGAAGCGCGCCGAGGTGCACAAGGCGCGGCAGATCATCATCGCCACCCAGCGGGACGACACGGCCGTCCTGGTCACGCTCACGGCCCGGCAGCTCAACCGCGCCGCGAAGATCGTGGCCGCCGTCCGCGAGGAGGAGAACGCGCCGCTGCTCAAGCAGTCCGGCGCCGACGCCGTCATCACCAGCGCCAGCGCGGCCGGCCGGCTGCTCGGCCTGTCCGTGCTCAGCCCCGCCGCCGGCATGGTCATGGAGGACCTCATCCAGCAGGGCAGCGGCCTCGACATGACCGAACGCCCGGTCATAAAGGCCGAGGTGGGCAGGACCCGCGCGAGACGGACGACCTCGTGGTGAGCGTCGTCCGCGGCCACCGGGTGCTCGGCTACGACGACCCGGCCATCGGGACCCTCCAGCTGACCGACCGGCTCATCACGATCGTGCGGGTCTCACCGGGTTCGCAGGTCGCGCCGGACACCCGGCCGCTGCCTGAGTGACCCGCCTTCGGCGGTCGGTCGTAGGACGAGGAGTAGCGTCGGCCTCATGTATGCGATCACGATTCCCGAACCTGGTGGACCCGAAGCGCTGGTGTGGGGCGAGGTCCCGGACCCGGTGCCCGGCGAGGGCGAGGTCCTGGTCGAGGTGGTGGCCAGCGCCGTCAACCGCGCCGACATCATGCAGCGCCAGGGCTTCTACGACCCGCCGCCCGGCGCGTCCTCCTATCCCGGCCTCGAATGCTCCGGCCGGATCGTCGGCATCGGCGCCGGGGTCTCCGGCTGGTCGGTCGGCGACGAGGTGTGCGCGCTGCTCGCGGGCGGCGGTTACGCCCAGAAGGTCGCCGTACCGGCCGGGCAGCTGCTGCCCGTGCCCGCCGGCCTCGACCTGAAGCAGGCGGCGGCGCTGCCCGAGGTGGTCTGCACGGTCTGGTCGAACGTCTTCATGGTCGCCCACCTCCGCCCCGCCGAGACGCTCCTCGTGCACGGCGGCTCCAGCGGCATCGGCACCATGGCGATCCAGCTCGCCAAGGCCGTCGGCGCGAAGGTCGCCGTCACCGCCGGAAGCAAGGACAAGCTCGACTACTGCGCCGAGCTGGGCGCCGACATCCTGATCAACTACCGCGAGCAGGACTTCGTCGCGGAGATCGAGCGGGCCACGGACGGCGCGGGCGCCGACGTCATCCTCGACAACATGGGCGCCAAGTACCTGGACCGCAACGTCCAGGCCCTCGCCGTCAACGGCAGGCTCGCGATCATCGGCATGCAGGGCGGCATCAAGGCCGAGCTGAACATCGCCGCGCTCCTCGCCAAGCGGGCCGCGATCAGCGCGACCTCGCTGCGGGCCCGCCCGCTCGCCGAGAAGGCGGCCATCGTCGCCGCCGTACGCGAGCATGTGGGCCGCTGATCGAGGCCGGGCAGATCCGGCCGGTCGTCGACCGGGAACTGGCGATGAGCGAGGCGGCCACCGCGCACCAGGTGCTGGAGGACAGCGGACACATCGGCAAGGTGCTGCTCGTAGCGCCGTAGAACCGTCGAGCTCTAGCTCCGGCGCACCCGGAGGGCGATGAAGGCGAGGCCCAGGCCGAGCCCGATGAGGATCAGGCCGCTGCCCAGCGGCAGGATCCGCAGCACGGGCTCGGCGGTGCCGGTGGCGCGGGTGACGGTCTGCTGCGCGGGCTGGAGCGGCGACGAGGCGGGCGTGGGTTCCGCCTGCTCGGGGACGCGGAGTCGTCGGGGGCAGGGCTGTCATCGTCCCTGTCGGCCTGCAGCCCGGCCGTGTCACCTCCGTCGCCGCCCCCGTCCATGCCCCCGCTCTCGTCCTCGTCCTCGTTCGCGCTCGGTTCCGCCGTACGGCCCGGCCGCTCCCGTCCTTCGCCCGCCTCGCTGCCCGCCCTGGACGGCTTGGCGGAGGCACGGGCGGGGTCGGGGCCGGAGACAGGTCTCACGGCGGAGGGGGAAGCGGAGGCCGAGGCCGCCCCGGACGCGGAGGCCGTGACCGCGACGCGACCGCCCCCGGCACCACCGGTACCGGCGACGCGGCCGCCCCGGCACCACCGGTGCCCGCACCGCTCCCCGCCTCCGCCCCGTACGCCGGAAGAACACCCCGGCCGGGTTCACCACCGCCCCCGTGCCCAGCACGAGCAGCAGTCCCGTCGCGCGCAGCGACGGCCATGTACGCAGCCATGGAGTCACGTCCGTGACCCCTCCCGGGCCGAGGCGGCAAGATCGACGGGACAAGCGTCACATCCGGCGGACTGTCCGGCATTCCGGATTCGGCCATGCGGAAACGGTGGATCACCTTTCGAGGGGGGCGCCACGGTGCCGAGGTGGACGGGTGCGAGAGAATGGCCGTATGGAGATGCCGAGGAACGAAAGGTCGCCGGAGAAGCCTCAGATCCTGGTCGTGGGACAGGACGGGATGGCTCTCGGTGGCGCCGGGGACGAGGACTCCCGCGAGATCCCGGTGACGGAGATGGTGGAGCAGCCGGCCAAGGTCATGCGGATCGGCAGCATGATCAAGCAGCTTCTCGAGGAGGTGCGTGCGGCTCCCCTCGACGAAGCCAGCCGGGCCCGGCTCAAGGAGATCCACCGCAGCTCCGTGAAGGAGCTGGAGGACGGTCTGGCGCCCGAGCTGGTGGAGGAGCTGGAGCGGCTGTCGCTGCCGTTCACGGACGACGTGACGCCGAGCGACGCGGAACTGCGGATCTCGCAGGCCCAGTTGGTGGGCTGGCTGGAGGGTCTCTTCCACGGGATCCAGACCACGCTGTTCGCCCAGCAGATGGCCGCGCGGGCGCAGCTCGAGCAGATGCGCCGGGCCCTGCCGCCGGGGGTCGGTGACGGCGCCGAGGAGGGTCAGCCGGGCGCCGGCCGTGTGGGCGGCCCGTACCTGTAGGAACTCCCACTCGCTCAAAGGGCCCGGCAGCGGTTGCTGCCGGGCCCTTCCGCGTCACGGGTTCAGGACGGGTTGCCCGTCGAGACGCCCAGTTCGATCTCGGGCATGTTCTTGGGGTCGGCGTCCGTGCCGGCCGAGGGGAACTGGTCCATGACCGTGCCCTGGCCGTAGGTGTTCTCGTCCTCGGACTTGATCTTGACCTTCCAGCCCGCGGCCTGGAGGCAGGACTTGACCGAGCTGATGTATTTGAACTGGAAGTTCGGGACCTGGATCTTGCTGGGGTCGTTGTACGACTCCTCGGGCTCCGTGCACGCCGTCGTCGCGATCGTCTTGGACGTGTCGCCGTCGCGGTGGCCCTCCACCGCCGTCGCCGAGGTGCTCGCGCTCGCGCTGCCGCCCTTCGCGTCGTCCCCGCCGCCGTTGTTCATCGACAGGGCGGCGATCAGCGCGCCGACCGCGACCAGGGCGACGACCACGGAGCCGATGATCACCGGCTTGTTGCTCCTGCCGCCGCCCCCCGGAGGCCGGGGTCGGGTGGGGCGGGTTCAGGTTGTAAGGCGGCGGGGTCGAGATGCCCTGCTGCCCGAACCCGGCCGAGGGCTGCGGCTGGTACCCCGCCTGCTGCGGATAGCCGTAGGCCGGGGCCGGCGCGGGCGTGCCGCCGTAGGGACCCGGCTGGTACGGCGTGTGGACGGGGCCGGTGGGTGCCGGGGCCGCCTGGTCGACCGGCGGGAAGACCGCGGAGCCGACGCCCGCGCCGCTTTGCGCGGGCGCGCCCGGCACGATGCTCGGGGGCGCCGCGTGCAGCGAGGAGGCGACCCGCAGGGCCTCGTCGCGCATGGACTCGGCGTTCGGGAAGCGCTCGTTCGGGTTCTTCTTCAGCGCGCGGGCGACCAGCGCGTCCACGGCCGGCGGCAGCGAACGGTTGATCGAGGAGGGCGCGACCGGCTCCTCCTGCACATGCGCGTACGCGATGGCCAGCGGCGAGTCCGCGTCGAACGGCAGCCGCCCGGTGACCAGTTGGAACAGCATGATGCCGACCGAGTACAGGTCGCTGCGCGCGTCCACGCCCCGGCCGAGCGCCTGCTCGGGCGAGAGGTACTGCGGGGTGCCGACGACCATGCCGGTCTGGGTCATCGAGGTGACGCCGGACTGCATGGCGCGGGCGATGCCGAAGTCCATGACCTTGACGACGCCGCGCTTGGTCATCATCACGTTGCCCGGCTTGATGTCCCGGTGGACCAGGCCCATCTCGTGGCTGATGTCGAGCGCCGCGAGCACGTCCGCGGTGATCTTCAGCGCCTTGTCGGCGGGCATCGCGCCGAACTGCCGTACGTCCTCGTCGAGTACGGAGCCGAGCGGGCGGCCCTCGACGTACTCCATGACGATGTACGGCATCGTGGTGCCGTCCAACGCGTCCTCGCCGGTGTCGAAGACCGAGACGATGTTGGTGTGGGTGAGCTTGGCCACGGCCTGGGCCTCGCGGCGGAAGCGCTCGCGGAAGGCCTCTTCCCGGCCGAGTTCGGTGTGCAGTGTCTTGATCGCGACCTGACGGTCGAGCACCGAGTCGTACGCGAGGTGCACCGAGGCCATGCCGCCCTCACCGAGCAGGTCGCGCAGTTGATAGCGGCCGCCCGCGAGCGCGCGCCCCGCGTACCGGCCCTGTGCGCCGTCCTGGCTCATCTTCCGTGTCCCCCATCGGCGCCGGCTCAGTGATCTAGTGCCATTCCCGGCCAAGTCTGCCGGAGGGCACTGACACGTCAAGCGCGGTGCCCGTTCCGTGACCGTACGCGAAAGAAGAGTCGTGGAAGCGTTACAGGTGCTGTACCGGCGGTACACAGAATTTGCACGACGGCGCGTGATACCGATTTGATGGCCGGTCCGTCTCCGGACGATTCCGGCGCTGATCCCGGACCGGCGGGTTGCGCCGAGCCTGTAGCGTGGCCGACGGAGACCGTAACAACACCGCGCGCACCGCGGGCAGAAACGACGGCGAGGACTGATGGCACAGCAGCACGCTCAGGGCCCGTCCGACCCCGAGACGGCTGGCGGCGGAATGTCGGACGCACCGGAGCTGTGGGGTAACGGCGGACTGGTCGGCGACGGCCGGTACCGGCTGACCCACAGACTGGGTCGGGGCGGTATGGCCGAGGTTTTCGCGGCCGAGGACGTACGGCTCGGGCGCACGGTCGCGGTCAAGCTGCTCCGTTCCGACCTGGCCGAGGACCCGACGTCCAAGGCCCGCTTCACGCGCGAGGCCCAGTCGGTGGCCGGCCTCAACCACCATGCGATCGTCGCCGTGTACGACTCCGGCGAGGACTACGTGGGCGGCATGTCGGTGCCGTACATCGTGATGGAGATCGTCGAGGGCGCACGATCCGCGACCTCCTCCTCAACGCCGAGGCGCCCGGGCCCGAGCAGGCCCTGATCATCGTCTCCGGTGTCCTGGAGGCGCTCGCCTACTCGCACCAGCACGGCATCGTGCACCGCGACATCAAGCCCGCGAACGTGATCATCACGCACAACGGCGCCGTCAAGGTCATGGACTTCGGCATCGCGCGCGCCCTGCACGGGGCGTCCACCACGATGACGCAGACCGGCATGGTCATGGGCACGCCCCAGTACCTCTCCCCGGAGCAGGCGCTCGGCAAGGCCGTCGACCACCGCTCCGACCTGTACGCGACGGGCTGCCTCCTCTACGAACTCCTCGCGCTGCGGCCCCGTTCACCGGTGAGACGCCGCTGTCGGTGGTCTACCAGCACGTCCAGGACATCCCGGTCCCGCCGTCCCAGACGTCGAACGGCGTCTGCCCGCCGGAGCTCGACGGCCTCGTCATGCGCTCCCTCGCGAAGGACCCGGACGACCGCTTCCAGACGGCCGAGGAGATGCGCGGGCTCGTCCAGTACGGCCTGCAGATGCTCTACGACCAGGGCGGCCACACCGGCACCTGGAACACCGGCCCGGTGA
This sequence comes from Streptomyces sp. P3, assembly GCA_016893485.2. Lineage (GTDB taxonomy): Bacteria > Actinomycetota > Actinomycetes > Streptomycetales > Streptomycetaceae > Streptomyces. Next base: position 4,873,053 of record JAFEKX020000001.1, on the reverse strand, counting down.
CGGTGGCCAACGGCCAGGGGACCCCGCCCGGCGGCTTCGCCGGGACGACCGTGATGCCCCAGGGCGACGCCTCCGGGACCACGCAGATCCCGCAGCCGATCCTGCCCGGCGGCTACGGCAACGGCGACGACGGCGGCTTCGAGGGGCACGGCAACCACGGCAGCGGCCGGGGCAAGCTGTGGATCCTCGCGGTGCTCGCGGTGATCGCCATCGCGGCGGGCGTCGCGCTGGCCATGAACAACACCGGTGGCGGCAGCGGCGGTTCGGGCACCAAGCCGTCGCCGACCACCTCGCAGACCGCGACCGACGACACGGCCACGGAGTCGCCGAGCGACGACACGACGGCGTCCCCGACCGAGACGAACACGGACGACAACGGCACGACGTCCGGTTCGCAGTACACGCCGTCGGACACGCCCTCGTACACCCCGTCCGAGTCGGCCACCGAGAAGCCCTCGAACACGCCGACCCCGTCGCCACCCGGGAGCCCTCGAACACCCCAGCGCGACGACCTCGGCGGACCCGACGAACACCGGCGGCACTGGTGACGCCGGCGGCGACGACGGCGGCAGCGGTGACACCGTCGCCGGCGCTCTGGGCGGCGGCTGACAGCTCGCTGCCGACGGGAACACCCCGGCAGCAAAGGATTCACGCGCGCGTGCGCCCCTTGATCGGTCCCCCTGGAGGGGCATCGAAAGGGGGTCCACGCGCGCGTGCCGTTTGCGGCCTACGGCCGTCCTACGGGGCGGTGTCCTCCGCGAACGCCTCGCGCACGGCGTCGTACTCCCGCGTCCACCACACGGCGAGCGCGGACGCCGCGGGGAACTGGGGGTCCCGCGCGGGTGTCGCCGCGCTCGTAGTGCCAGCGCAGCATCCAGAAGTCGTTGAGCCGCTCCCACCACACCCGGTGCACGGCGGCGGCCAGTTCGGCGGGCTCGGCGCGCGCCGTGCGCCGGTACGCGTGCGCGTACGCCCGCACCTTCGGCAGGTCCAGCGCCCCGTCGGGCCGTACGAAGAAGATCGCGGCGGCGCGTACGGCCTCCTCGGCGCGGGGCTGCACGCCGAGGCGGTCCCAGTCGACGATCGCGGCGGGGGCGTCGCCCTTGTAGAGCAGGTTGAACGGGTGGAAGTCGCCGTGCACCCACCCCACCAGGCCCCCGCGCGGCGGGCGCCGGTCCGCGTGCCGTTCCAGCAGCTCGCGCCGCTCCAGCAGCCGGTAGCGGGCGAGTTCGTCGAAGGCGTCGGCCGGCCGGTGCCGGTGGACGTGCCCCAGGAGGTCGTCGATGAGGGTGAAGGTGCCGGCCGGGTCGGCCCCGGCGCGCACTCCTCCCGGCGCCCCGGCATGACCCGCTCCAGGCAGGCGTGGACGACCCCAGCAGTGCTCCGAGGCGTCCGCACTGGTCGGTGGTCAACTGGCCGCCGTGGCGGTGCCGTCCGTCGATCCAGGGGTGCAGGGCGTAGGCGTGACCGCCGACGACGGCGACCGTACGGCCGTCGCGGCCCGGCAGCGGCGGGGCCACGGGGACGCCGAGGTCGGCGAGGCGCCGGGTCGCGGTGTGCTGGCGGGCGATCGCCGCCGGGTCGGCGGTCTCGGGGTCGAAGTGGTGCTTGAGGAAGTAGCGGCCCTGGGTCGTGCGGAGCCGGTAGCCGCGGTTCAGGAGGCCTTGTTCAACGGGTTCGCAGGTGACGGCGGACCCGGCGGCGTACTGGCGGAGGAGGGCGCCCAGCGGGGGCGCGTGGGGCACGGGGGTGGTACACGTAAGCGCGGCACGCGGCAGATGCTAGGGCACGGGGTGCGCCATTGACCTGCGGTTTGTCACAGAAAGTCACCGGTCGGTCGGCGATGGTCGCTTTCGGTCACAGGGTGGGTCCGAAGTGCCGTTCCAGGCCGCCGTCCGCCGCGTGCAGGGTGCTGAGCCGCGGTTCGATCCGCAGGTACACCATCGCGTCCCGGGCCGGGCCGAAGCGCTCGACCTGCTCCGCCGTCGGCTCGTGCGGCTCGCACGTGCCGATCACCTGCACGGACCACAGGTCGTCGTCCGGCCCGGCCGAGTCCAGGTTGTCGGCGCCGTACGCGACGACACGGTCCACGCACGCGTGGTGATGGCCGTTGCTCCGGGGCATCCGCAGCAGCAGCCGCTCGTCCGCCACGATGTGCCGGGCGGGCGCCAGGAAGGGCAGCGCCCCCAGGGTGGTGGCCACCCGGCCGTGGTCGGAGCGCGCGAGCAGATCGACGGCCAGCTGTCGGTCGGTGGGCATGCACTTACTGTCGGGTCGGCAGCCCCTCCGGGCGAGGGGTCTTTGGTCCCTAATGACGCCGAATCGGTCCCTAGAAGGGTGTTTGTCAGCCCGTAGGGGGCGCTTGTCGGTCCCTCGGAGGGTGCCTACTGGCGCTGCTGCTCGGCCTGTCGCCGCGCCACGAAGGCCGCCGCCTGCGAGCGCCGCTCCATGCCGAGCTTGGACAGCAGGCTCGACACGTAGTTCTTGATGGTCTTCTCCGCGAGGTGCAGCCGCTCGCCGATCGCCCGGTTGGTGAGCCCCTCCCCGATCAGGTCGAGGATCCTGCGCTCCTGGTCGGTGAGCCGGTCCAGCGTGTCGTCCTGCTTGGGCCCGCCGTTGCGCAGCCGCTCCAGGACCCGGGCGGTCGCCACCGGGTCCAGCAGCGACTTGCCGGCCGCCACGTCCCGGACCGCCGACAGCAGTTCGTTGCCCCGGATGGCCTTCAGGACGTACCCGGAGGCGCCCGCCATGATCGCGTCGAAGAGGGCCTCGTCGTCCGCGAAGGAGGTCAGCATCAGGCACTTCACGGACTCGTCCAGGGCGCGGATCTCGCGGCACACCTCGACCCCGCTGCCGTCCGGGAGCCGTACGTCCAGGATCGCCACATCGGGGTGCGTGGCCGGGATCCGCACCAGCGCGTCGGCGGCCGTGCCGGCCTCGCCGACCACCTCGATGTCGTCCTCCACCGAGAGCAGTTCGTGGACACCCCGGCGGACCACTTCGTGGTCATCGAGGAGAAATACGCTGATTTTTCCGTCTCCGGGCACGCGGTAAGTCTCACATACGGCCTCTTCCCGTGCCTGAGGTGAGCGGGATAACGTGCCGTTGTTCCGGCCCCCTGCAAGGCTGTGACCAGGACTTGTTCCCGACTTTCGCGATTTACTTGGAAATCCAAGCAAAATCGCAGGTCAGGAGGGGTTTCACAGAAATGTGGAGCACTGGGTAACGTGCATCGTGCAGGGCGCTCGCCGGGGCACCTGTCACGCCTGCTCCCGACGAACCGCACCCACCCTGTGCGTCCGTGGGGCGCAGGTGAGCCGCACTGGCACCCGGCGAACCCGGGGAGCCGGACCGACGGAGGAGCACACGTGACCGTGGAGAGCACTGCCCCGCGCAAGCCGCGACGCAGCGCCGGAAGCAAGGCCAAGGGCGCCGACCCGGACCTCGTCCAGCTGCTGACGCCCGAGGGCAAGCGAGTCAAGAACGCGAAGACCGCCCCGTACGACAAGTACGTCGCCGGCATCACCCCCGATGAGCTCCGCGGCCTGTACCGCGACATGGTGCTCACCCGCCGCTTCGACGCCGAGGCCACCGCCCTCCAGCGCCAGGGCGAGCTGGGCCTGTGGGCGTCGCTGCTCGGCCAGGAGGCCGCCCAGATCGGCTCCGGGCGGGCCACCAGGGAGGACGACTACGTCTTCCCGACCTACCGCGAGCACGGCGTCGCCTGGTGCCGCGGGGTCGACCCGACCAACCTGCTCGGCATGTTCCGGGGCGTCAACCACGGCGGCTGGGACCCGAACACGAACAACTTCCACCTGTACACGATCGTCATCGGCTCCCAGACGCTGCACGCCACGGGCTACGCGATGGGCGTCACCATGGACGGCGCGGACAGCGCCGTGATCGCGTACTTCGGGGACGGTGCCTCCAGCCAGGGCGACGTCGCCGAGTCGTTCACGTTCTCCGCGGTCTACAACGCCCCGGTCGTGTTCTTCTGCCAGAACAACCAGTGGGCCATCTCCGAGCCCACCGAGAAGCAGACCCGCGTCCCGCTCTACCAGCGCGCGCAGGGCTACGGCTTCCCGGGCGTCCGCGTCGACGGCAACGACGTCCTGGCCTGTCTCGCCGTCACCAAGTGGGCGCTGGAGCGGGCCCGCAACGGCGAGGGCCCGACGCTCGTCGAGGCGTACACGTACCGCATGGGCGCGCACACCACCTCCGACGACCCGACGAAGTACCGGGCCGACGAGGAGCGCGAGTCGTGGGAGGCGAAGGACCCGATCCTGCGTCTGCGCACGTATCTCGAGGCCTCAAACCACGCGGACGAGGGATTTTTCGCGGAACTCGAAACAGAGAGCGAAGCGTTGGGCAGGCGAGTGCGCGAAGCGGTCCGTGCCATGCCGGACCCGGACCGGTTCGCCATCTTCGAGCACGTGTACGCGGACGGGCACGCGCTCGTCGACGAGGAGAGGGCCCAGTTCGCCGCCTACCAGGCGTCGTTCGCGGACGAAGAAGGGGGTAAGTGACATGGCGGAGACCACGACGTTCAAGAACCTGCCGTTGGCCAAGGCGATCAACGAATCGCTGCGCGCCGCCCTGGAGTCCGACCCCAAGGTCCTCATCATGGGCGAGGACGTCGGCAAGCTCGGCGGCGTCTTCCGCGTCACGGACGGCCTCCAGAAGGACTTCGGCGAGCGCCGGGTCGTCGACACCCCGCTCGCGGAGTCCGGCATCGTGGGCACGGCCATCGGCCTGGCCCTCCGCGGCTACCGCCCGGTCGTGGAGATCCAGTTCGACGGCTTCGTCTTCCCGGCCTACGACCAGATCGTCACCCAGCTCGCCAAGATGCACGCCCGCTCCCTGGGCAAGGTGAAGCTCCCGGTCGTCGTCCGCATCCCCTACGGCGGCGGCATCGGCGCGGTGGAACACCACTCGGAGTCCCCGGAAGCCCTGTTCGCGCACGTCCCGGGCCTGAAGATCGTCAGCCCGTCGAACTCGTCGGACGCCTACTGGATGATGCAGCAGGCCATCCTCAGCGACGACCCGGTGATCTTCTTCGAGCCGAAGCGGCGCTACTGGGACAAGGGCGACGTCAACACCGAGGCGATCCCCGGCCCGCTCCACAAGGCCCGCCTGGTCCGCGAGGGCACCGACCTGACCCTCGCCGCCTACGGCCCGATGGTGAAGCTCTGCCAGGAGGTCGCCGACGCGGCCGCCGAGGAGGGCAGGTTCCTGGAGGTCCTGGACCTGCGCTCGGTGTCCCCGCTGGACTTCGACGCGATCCAGACCTCGGTAGAGAAGACCCGCCGACTTGTCGTGGTCCACGAGGCGCCGGTGTTCTTCGGCTCCGGCGGCGAGATCGCGGCCCGCATCACGGAGCGCTGCTTCTACCACCTGGAGGCCCCCTGGTGCTCAGGGGTCGGCGGCTATCACGCCCCGTACCCGCCGGCCCGCCTGGAGGAGGAGTACCTGCCGAGCCTGGACCGGGTGCTCGACGCCGTCGACCGCGCTCTGGCGTACTGAGGAGAGGGTCGTGACGACGATGACAGAAGCGTCCGTACGCGAGTTCAAGATGCCGGACGTGGGCGAGGGCCTCACCGAGGCCGAGATCCTCAAGTGGTACGTCCAGCCCGGCGACACCGTCACCGACGGCCAGGTCGTCTGCGAGGTGGAGACGGCGAAGGCCGCCGTGGAACTGCCCATTCCGTACGACGGCGTGGTGCGCGAACTCCGCTTCCCCGAGGGGACGACGGTGGACGTCGGCACGTCCATCATCGCGGTGGACGTGTCGGGCGGCGCCGCTCCGGCGGAGACCCCGGCCGAGGCCGCCCCGAGGCTCCGGCGGCTGAGGAGAAGCCGGCGGCCCGCACACCGGTCCTCGTGGGCTACGGGTGTCCACGTCCGCCACCAAGCGCCGCCCGCGCAAGGCGGCGGAGATCCCGGCCCAGGAGACCGTGCAGGCGGCGGTGGCGGCTGTGGCGGCCGTACAGGCGGAGCTGAACGGCCATGCGGCGGCGCCCGCCGTCGTGGCGCAGCGCCCGCTGGCGAAGCCGCCGGTGCGCAAGCTGGCGAAGGACCTGGGGTCGACCTGGCGACGGTGACCCCGTCGGGCCCGGACGGCGTGATCACCCGCGAGGACGTGCACGCGGCGGCGGCTCCGGCGCAGGCGGCTACGCCGGTGGCGCCCACGGCGCCGGTTGCACCCCTGGCACCTTCCGCGACGTACGACACGTCCCGGGAGACCCGTGTCCCGGTGAAGGGCGTCCGCAAGGCGACGGCGGCGGCGATGGTCGGCTCGGCGTTCACGGCACCGCATGTCACGGAGTTCGTGACGGTGGACGTGACGCGCACGATGAAGCTGGTCGAGGAGCTGAAGCAGGACAAGGACATGGCGGGCCTCCGGGTCAACCCGCTCCTGCTGATCGCCAAGGCGCTGCTGGTCGCGATCAAGCGCAACCCCGACGTCAACGCGTCCTGGGACGAGGCCGCGCAGGAGATCGTCCTCAAGCACTACGTCAACCTCGGCATCGCGGCGGCCACCCCGCGCGGCCTGATCGTCCCGAACATCAAGGACGCCCACGCGAAGACCCTGCCGCAACTGGCCCAGTCCCTGGGCGAGTTGGTCGCCACGGCCCGCGAGGGCAAGACATCCCCGCGGCGATGCAGGGCGGCACGGTCACCATCACCAACGTCGGCGTCTTCGGCATCGACACCGGCACCCCGATCCTCAACCCCGGCGAGTCCGCGATCCTCGCGGTCGGCGCGATCAAACTCCAACCCTGGGTCCACAAGGGCAAGGTGAAGCCGCGTCAGGTCACGACGCTGGCGTTGTCCTTCGACCACCGGTTGGTGGACGGGGAGTTGGGGTCGAAGGTGCTGGCGGATGTGGCGGCGGTGCTGGAGCAGCCGAAGCGGTTGATCACCTGGGGGTAGTGGCAGCTGCCTTCATGGGCCGCGCGTCTCCGTGAGGGGTGGCGCGCGGCTCAGCTCTGGTCCGCTGGGTTCCCGTAGTCGGCGCGGGGCGTGGTGAGCCGGTCGGCGACCACCGCGAGCCAGCCGCTGGGTGAGTACGGCGTGGGCGGGTCGATCTCCATGCCCAACTCGGCCACGGCGAGGGCGTATTCGGACTCGTCGAGGTCCAGGGTGAGGAGTTCGTGGAGTTCGCCGGTGAGGCGGGCGACGAGGTGGGGGTCGGTCGCGGCGCGGTAGTCGTCGGTCGCCGCGTCGTGGTCGTCGAACTCGTCCGGCATGTCCTGGGAGAACCAGCCGCCGAGGAACTGGCCGAGTTCCGGGAAGCGGGCGTGCCATTCCCAATGGGTGGCGGGGGCGCCGGGGGCGGGACCTCGCCCTCCTCGACGCTGTGCTTGATGTGATCGGCGAGGCAGTAAAGCCACTGCTGGATCTCGCCCTCGGGGAGCCCGACGTCCGGAATCGCGTAGAACTCGCCGAGCCGCAGGCGGAGTCGGCCCGGCGGATGGTCGGCGTACTCCCGCAGCTGCCGCTCCGCGACGGCGAGGGCCCACGGCCGACTGTGCCAGGTGTGGCGCAGGTAGGCGACCAGTGCGTCGCTCGGCTTGTCCGGGGTGTCGTCGGCCGACTGACCGGCGTAGGCGCGGATCACCTGGTCCAACTCGCCGTAGCGGCGGTCGTGTTCGAGGGGGCTCAGGGGCACGGGGATCAGCCTCTACGGATCGGGTCGCTACGGGTGGGTCGTCATGGTGTGCGGGTGCGGGTGCGGGTGCGGGTGCGGGGTGCGGGTTAGAGGTAGATGGGAAACGTGGCGTGCACGACGAACCCGTGCGGCCGGGATGCGTCCCGCTTCAGGATCACCCGGGCCGCGCGGACGTCCACGGGGTCTCGTCCGGCCAGCATCATCGCCTGGAGGAGTACGCGTCCGACCGGGTCGGGGCGCGAGGGCCAGGACGCCTCGATGGTCAGGCGGGGGCGGGTGGACTGGGCGAGCCAGCGGTGGATGGCCTGTTCGTTGGCGGTGACGGTTTGTTGGGTGGCCCATTGGGCGGTTTCTCGGTCGGGGTAGGTGGCGGTGCGGGTGCGCATTCGTTGCTCGCTCTCAGTCTTCGTCGAAGGCCCAGAAAACTCCCACTTCGGAGTCCGACACGACAACGAGGCCACAGTCGGTGGTGAATCTGGAAAGACAGTTCCATTCAGCATCGGGATTCAGTAAATCCATATCCGGATCCACTCGGGCAGCAGCCAGGTTGGTGTAGTAGACGGCTTCTGCGGAAAATCTTGACAGAACGATATCGGCGCACTCGAAGAGTCGCTCTTTGCGGTTCTCGAAATCAGGAATGTTTGACGATTGATAGTATTGACCTTGCAGGGCGACCAGTAGCTGGGACGCGGATTTATATCCCACTCGGTACAGGAGCGAATCGAACTCTTCGAGGCGCAGGTCGGCAAAGGGTGTTTCCTGGCTTTTCTCGCCACCGGGCCCTGACGGTGTGACATTCAGGGACCCCCAACGCCGTGGGTCCGGGACGTTCAGTGTCATGACGGCCTGCACGTCCCGGCGCCAGTCATCATGGTTCCGAGGACCCGCCGCGGCGAAGGCCAACGCCCCGCCGAACAGTTCCAGCAGAGCCGATTCCCAGGAAGCGGAGTCGATCACCGGTCGCCCTCTCATGGCTTGTTGTTCCTCATGACTGAACCCTGTCGCTGGGCATCGAAGTGAGGACGACGTACGGCGGATGCCCGCCCGGACGGGGTTTCAAGGTCACATTGACGATATGCGAGTCGTGGGCAGTGGAGTCACCTCGCGTCCACGTCCTTCCCACGCTGTCGTTGAAGGCGAGTCCCACGGTTCGCTTGGAGCGGTCCGGATCCGGGTTGCCGGCGAGCCAGTTCGCGATCTTCTGCTCGTTGCCCGGGTCGTCGAGGACGCCCTGTGTGTAGCGTTGTGCCGAGGTCAGGTCGGTGAAAGTCGATGCGGCGATCGGCGCGACCGTACCGTCCCTACGTATGGTGGCCTGGTCGCGAAGCCTCTGCTCCAATTGCTCGTCCGTCTTTCCCACGTGCTTGTCGATGACGTGCGAGCCTGCCAGCCCTTCCTGATTGGCGAGGTCGACGGGAAAGCGGTGATGGGACTCGTCATCTCCCGGAACCGTGTAGAGGGATCCTTCTGGAAGTCCGTCAACGCCCGCGCGCCGAACGCCTCTGCCCTGGCCGTTTCGGCATTGAAGGTCGGTGCGCTCGTGTACGCCTCGTCCAGGGCCGGCAGCAACGCGTTGATTTCGGCGGCCTGTCGGTGAACGCGGTTTTCGTAGGCCGACACGGCGTCGTTCAGGGCGCCCTCGTCGATGTTAAGGACGACCCCGACGGAGACGTCCGCGACCAGGCCCTTGCCTACATGCCACAGTCCTTTTACCAGGCTCTTCGCGTCCGTGACGTCCAGATGTCTGGGATCGAGTTGCTTGATGCTGTCGACAACGGCTTGGCGGTAGATCCGGTGCAGATCGTCCCGGACGTCCTCGGCGGCCTTCGCGACGTTGTAGATCGCATCGACCATGGCATCGCACGTGTCGAAGAGAACGGCGAAGACGGGATGGCTGCTTCCCCTCTTTTTCGCGTCGTCGTTGGCCCAGTCGTACCCTTCACGGGTTTTGCCCCAGGCTGACGTCCCCACAGCGTGCTGCAGAACGTCCGCATCGCGTTGTACCAGTCCTGGTCGGTCTGGTCGGTGATGCTGCCGACGAGGCCCGTCAGTGTTCCGTCCACCATCCCGAGCGTGGTCTGCGGCATGCGCCACGCCTGGGAGATCGAGTACAGGCGCAGATGATTGGGCAACGGGAGGATCGTCGCCGCCTTGCCCCAACGGCACTCGTGCTCCAGCAGGGGACGCATGACAGCCAGGACCACGGCTTCCAGGCCTTCGAGGGCCTCCTGCATCAGGTCCTGGCCCGCGTCGATGTCCCCCACTTGAAATCGGTGACCGGGCCGTAGGCGGGGGCTTTGTCGATGACATGCGGGTTCGGCCGATGCGTCGGCTGTCCTGTGGGCGAAGGGTGGGTGGCCGCGTCGGCCGCCGCGTAGTTGTTGGCGGTGGACGTGAAGCCGACAGCGGCTCCTCCCACGCTCACCACCGACTTCGCCCAGACCTCCAAGAAGCGCTCGGCGACTTTCAGGTAGGCGGATGTGAAGTCCTTCATCGCCGCACCCCGCCCGCCGCCGTCCGGGTACCGGGCCAGTTCGTCGAGGAACGACTTGACGCCACGGTCAAGAGGGTCCTGTTGGCCCGCTATGCCCGTTGAGACGCCGTAAAGGACGGTCGGAGTGACATCGATCTTTCCGTTCCCGGGAGGCGCCGGGGTGCTCATCAGCCCGCCCCCACCCACGCAGCACCGCCCGATGAGCCGCCGCGTAGTTCGCATGACCGGTCGTCACATACGCGTGCAGCCACTTCTGCGCGGCCTGCAGGTCCTGCGCCGACCTGTCCCACTCGTCGAGCTTCTCGACGAAGACCTCGCGGGCCTCGCCCTTCCATGACAGGACGACCGGTTCGGCGCGGTCGTAGAGGTCGTCGAGTTTGCCGTTGAGCTGCTTGAGGATGTCCTCCAGCTCGGCGGCGAGGTCGTGGAGCGTGGCGAAGGAGACGGCTATGTGGTCGTCGGCGGAAGCCCCGGTCGACATGATCCCCCTGGATATCGGTCGGTAACTATGGCTGGCTGAGCGGCACTTGGCAGCTCGCGTGAAGAAGGGTTAGAGGGCGGTCAGCAGAGTTCAGAAGGAGTCGAGGCTGCTGCGCGGGGGCGCCCCCTCGGCTCCCGTCGCCGCCTCCGTGTTGGGCGTCGACAGCTTGTCGACCTCGCTGCCGACGTCCACCTGGATCCTCCGCATCTGCTCCAGCACCTCGATGTCGTGCGCGGAGAAACCGTCCCGGCTCATCCGCACGGCCTGCTCCAGCAACTTCATCACTTCGCGGATGCGTACGGCGTCCTCGGTCGCCGTGCGGTGGAACTCGCGGTACGCCGTCGCCGCCGGCCCGCGCCAGCCGGCCTCGATGCGGTCGACGACCGCGTCCATCCGTCTGACCTGCTTGTCGAGGTGGTCCTGCATGTCGTCGAGGTCACCGGCGAGCTTGGTGAGGTCGGCGGAGGTGACGTGCAGGTCAGGGTTGCCGCCCTGGCCCGCTCCGGTTCCGGGCACTGCCATGCCGTATCTCCGCCCCCGTCGCGTCGACATCACACGTCACTTGCTGTTGCAATAATCCTACGGTTCGCAGTGACCTCGAAGCGAGGCGGTCAGGCCGGCGGATGACCTTGCCGTGTCGCGGAGTTACGCCTCGTGGCGCCCCGGGATGTTCAGCTCCGCCCACACGGTCTTCCCGACGGTGAGTCTCTCCACCGCCCAACGGGCAGCGAGCGTACGGACGATGAGCAGGCCGCGGCCGAACTGGTCCTCCGGGGTGGAGGTTTGGGGATACGGGAGTCGCTCGCCTCTCGGGTCGGTGACCGCCACGCGCAGGGCGTTGCCGGTGAGGGACGTCTCCACGCGGAACAGGCGGTCCCGGAGGCACCCGTGGAGTAAGGCGTTCGTGCACAACTCGCTTGCCAGTAGCGCCGCGTCGCCCGCGGAGTGGGGGTGTCCCCAGGCTGCGGTGAGGTGGGCGACGTGTCTGCGGGCGCGGGGGATGTTGATCGGGTACGGGGTGTAGGTGACGGCGTCGTAGTGGTCGTAGCGGCGGTCGTGGGGCTTGGGAGTCCGGGAGGACAGGAGTCGGTCACCGGGAGGCACCTCCGTGGGGGACGGGCCAGGTGGGGTGGCTCTGCCGTGCTGTGCGAGGGCAGCGCGGTGCACTTCCGCTAACTGGTTTCGCTGGGTGGGCGATTGAGTACTGAAGGTAGCGAGTTCCTTGAAGAGTGTGCAAGCAGTCTCGGGGAAATCTGTCCCCGGATTTGCTTGCGGTGCTGCTTCGGTGAACTGCACACTGGCCGCGACCCGGGAGGTAATCCGACGTGACCGCAGGCCAGTTCATGCGCGGGAATCGCGTGTCCACCGTTCTCGCCCGCAAGTTGGGCGGTGAGCTGCTGAGGCTGCGTGACGAGGCGCAGCTCACCCAGCCGCAGGCCGCCGAGGCTCTGTCGGCGACGGCGGCGAAGGTCGCCAAGATGGAGCGCGGGTGGGTGCCGTTCCGGGATCCCGACATCCGAATCCTGTGCGATCTGTACGGCGTGACCGACCCGAAGGCCGTGGAGCGGTTGCTCAGCCTCGCCAGGACGGACCGTGAGCGCCGCAAGGCCAAGGGATGGTGGAACCAGTACCCCGAGTTGCGTGCCCTGGTGGAGTACGTGGCCCTGGAGGACATCGCGACCGGGGTCCGCACATGGCAAGGCGCTTTTGTCCCGGGCCTGTTGCAGACCCCGGACTATGCCCGCGCTCTCGCGATCGGCAATGCCGACTGGGACGACCCGGACGATGTCGAGCGCTTCGTCGAGGCGAAGATCGCGCGACAGGCACGGCTGGCGGACGCGCCCTCTCAACCTGTGGGCGGTGGTGGGCGAAGGGGCGTTGCGCCAACTCGTCGGCGGCCGTGAGGTGATGCGTGTGCAAATGGCGCATCTGGTGGAGGTGGCCCGCCGACCGAACGTCCGGCTTCAGGTGGTTCCGTTCCTCGCTGGTTCCCACCCCGGCATGACCAGCGCCTTCAGCGTCGTGTCCTTCGCGGAACCCGGTGCGATGGACGTGGTCTACATGGACACCACCTCATCTACCCTGTGGCTGGAGAGCGAGGCCGACGCCGTACGCCACAACACCACGTTCGAGCGGATCGCCCGCAGCGGACTCGCCCTTCGCGATTCCACTGCCCTGATCGAACGTATCCGCAAGGAGCTGTGAGCCGTGCCCCCTTCGAGTTCACCAAGTCCACGTACAGCAGCGGCAACGGCGAGTGCGTCGAGGTCGCCCGCAACATCCCCGGCACGATCGCCGTCCGTGACTCGAAGGACGTGGACGGGGCGATAGGACCGGGGCGATAGTCCGGCTCACACCCACCACCTGGACCGCGTTCACAGCGCACGTGGGTGCCGTCTAGCCCCGCTCCCACAACGGCGCGTGCGCTTCCCTCAGGTGTTCCGTGAACGTGTCGACGACGATCGGGAAGAAGTCGGTGAACCGTTCGCCGGCCGACCCCCTCCCATCCCGCCCCCGCCGAAGAACGCGTCCAACTGCTCCTCGGTGTGGAACGCCGCGCGCGCCTCCGCGCACTCGGCGATCAGCCCCGGCAGCTGCCAAGGGCACCACGGGTGGGTGTCCGAGATGACCAGGTGGAGGCCTTCCTCCAGCGTGGCGTCCTGCATGTCGTCGTCGACGGCGAGTCCGTCCTGGCCGAAGTAGTTCACCAGGAACTGACGCAACCGGGGAACCGCAGGGCGAGTTCATGGGCGGTCAGGGGAGTCCCGAAGAGCGCTTCCCGGTCGAATGGCGCCGCCCAGTGCTCCACATGGTCGGCCACCGCCCGGTAGACCTCGGGTGTGCGGGCGGCCGGCTCGGCCCTCGGGAAGTTCGCGAGGGCGGGGTGTCCGCCGGCCGGGTCCCGTGCGAACAGGTCCGCTGCGAGGCGGAGTTCGGCCGCGATCTCGTACAGGTTCCGTCCCCGTCCTCCCCGGCGTTCCACAGTCCCCGGGTCACCGGGAACAGGTCTCGCCGCCATGCCTCGGCGTCGTCAGGGACGGGATTGCTGACGTCCCTGTACCGGCTGAGCAGAGTTCGGGCGCCCTCAAGGGCGAAGTACTTCGTCAGTTCCTGGTCGTTCGCCGACATCGCCGACTCAACTCCTCATGTGGCGGTCGTGCGAGCAGCCGTAGGCCAAGCCGTCGTAAGGCAAAGGCGGACGACACAGCCGTACGACAAAGGGACCCGCCGCTGGCATGCGGCAGGTCCCTCGGTTCTGGTTGGTCAACAGGCTGAGCGAACGTCAGCCAAGCCGCGCGAAGCCATAGTTGAGCAGCTTCGTCGCGTCCGCCGAGCGCTGGTTGACCGACGTCGACGCGAGGACCGCGCCGATGACCGTCTTGCCGTGGCGGGTGGCGGCGAAGACGAGGCAGTACTTCGCCTCGGGGCCGGAGCCGGTCTTCACGCCGATCGTGCCGCTGTAGCTGCTGAGCAGGGTGTTGGTGTTGGTCCAGGCAGCCATGGTGCGAATGCTGCCGGTCCTGGTGATCGTCTTCGCCTTGTACGACTTGGTCTTGACGACCGCCTTGAACGTGGCGTTCTTCATCACGTTGCTGGCGAGCTTCGTCAGGTCGCGCGGCGTCGAGTAGTTGTTGCCGTTGCCGATGCCGTCGAACGAGTCGAACTTCGTGTTCGTCAGGCCGAGCGTCCTCGCCGTCGAGTTCATCTTGCCGATGAACGACTTCACGCGCGCGGCCCGGGTCGAACCGGAGCCGTACTTGTCGGCCAGGGCGTACGCCGCGTCACAGCCGGACGGGAGCATCAGGCCGTAGAGCAGCTGGCGGACGGTGACCTTGTCGCCGACGATCAGGTGGGCCTGTGAGGCGTTCTTGGCGACGACGTAGTCGCTGTAGGCCTTCTGGATGGTGACCTTCGAGTCGAGGTTCAGGTTCGACTGGGAGAGCACGACCTTGGCGGTCATGATCTTCGTGGTCGAGCCGGTGGACAGCTTGGTGTCCATCTTCTTGTTGAACAACGTCGACCCGTTGGCGTTGTTCATGAGGAAGCCGCCCTTGGCCACGATCGTGGGCGTGGTGACGGCCTGCGCGGGTGCCGCGGTCAGGGCACCGCCCGCGAGCACGGCGCCTGCGGTCACGGTGACCGCGGCGGCTCTGCGGAAGCGGCTGCCCTTGATGCCGGTAATGGCAGTAATCAACTGAGGTACCCCGAATACGTTGAATGCCCCTGAGGAGCGGCCCAGTTGGAGGGGGATGGGAGGGCCGCACGTGTGTGACACGTAACTAGCACAGAAGGTTGTGCGGTTGCTGCGCCGGGTTCACGAAGGTGTGACACACCCCCGGTGCGCCGCCCCGGTGACACCCCCTGTCGACCGACGCGCACCGTCATAGACGCCCCCTACCCCCTCCCGGTTCCGTCCGCATCCTGGACGCCCGTCCTCATGCGTACGTGTTGTATCTATGCTGTCCTCATGCCGTCCCCGTCCCCCGCTCCGCCCCTCGCCGCCACTGGTTCCGCCCCTTCCGCCCCTTCCCCCGCTCCCGCGGTCAAGCAGCCGCCCGCCGCCGACCGCGTCTACACCCACGTCAAGCAGGGTGTCCTGGACCGGCGTTACGAAGGCGGCACCCTGCTCACCGAGGGGGAGCTGGCCGAGGCCGTAGGAGTGTCACGGACACCCGTGCGGGAGGCGCTGCTGCGGCTCGAGGCCGAGGGGCTGATCCGGCTCTACCCGAAGAAGGGCGCCCTGGTCCTGCCCGTCTCCTCGCAGGAGATCGCGGACGTGGTCGAGACCCGGATGCTGGTGGAGCAGCACGCGGTCCGCAAGGTCGTACCGGCGTCCCCGACGCTCATCGCCCGCCTCGAGGAACTCCTCGACCGGCAGAAGGAACAGGCCGCCGCGGGCGACCTGGCCGGCGCCGCCGTCACCGACCGCTGCTTCCACGCCGAGATCGTCCGCAGCGGTGGCAACGAGATCCTGTCCCGGCTCTACGACCAACTCCGCGACCGCCAGCTCCGGATGGGCGTCGCCATCATGCACTCGCACCCCGACCGCATCGCCAAGACGCTCACCGAGCACGCGGCGATCCTCGACGCGCTGCGCACGGGGACGCCGAGGCGGCGGCGGGAATCGTCCATCAGCACGTCGACTGGTTCTCCCACCTGGCTCGGGGCGAGGTCCGATGAGCAGCAGCAGTTCGAGTTCCGCTTCCTCGCTGTCCCTGCCCGGTGATCCGCCCGGGGACGCCGGGCCGTCGCCGTGTGGAGCATCGGCGTCTCCGTCTACTTCGTCGCCGTCATCTTCCGCACGTCCCTCGGTGTCGCCGGCCTCGACGCGGCCGAGCGGTTCCACGTCAACGCCTCGGCCCTGTCGACGTTCTCGATCCTCCAGCTGCTGGTCTACGCGGGCATGCAGATACCCGTCGGCCTCCTCGTCGACAGCCTCGGCACCAAGAAGGTCCTGACGATCGGCGTCCTGCTGTTCACCGCGGGCCAGTTGGGCTTCGCGTTCTCCCCGTCCTACGGCACCGCCCTGGCCTCCCGCGCCCTGCTCGGCTGCGGTGACGCGATGACGTTCATCAGCGTCCTGCGGCTCGGCACCCGCTGGTTCCCGGCCCGCCGCGGCCCGATGGTCGCCCAGCTCGCCGGCCTCGTGGGCATGGCCGGAAACCTCGTCTCCACCCTGGTCATCGCCCGCCTCCTGCACGGCATCGGCTGGACGGCCGCCTTCGCGGGCAGCGCGCTGGCAGGCGTCGTAGTCCTCGTCCTGCTCCTGCTGTTCCTGAAGGACCACCCGGACGGGCACGAGCCGGAGCCGTTCCCGCACCGCGGCGCGGCCTACGTCCGCCGCCAGATCGCCGCCTCCTGGCGCGAACCGGGCACCCGCCTCGGCCTTTGGGTGCACTTCACCACCCAGTTCCCGGCGATGGTGTTCCTGCTCCTGTGGGGCCTGCCGTTCCTGGTCCAGGCCCAGGGCCTGTCCCGCGCCACCGCGGGCGAACTCCTCACCCTCGTCGTCCTGTCCAACATGGTCGTCGGCCTGGTCTACGGCCAGATCGTCGCCCGGCACCACACCGCGCGGCTCCCGCTCGCGCTCGGCACGGTCGGCGCCACGGCCCTGGTGTGGGCGGTCACGCTGCTCTACCCCGGCGAGCACGCGCCCATGTGGCTGCTGATCGTGCTGTGCACGGTGCTCGGCTCCTGTGGCCCCGCGTCGATGCTCGGCTTCGACTTCGCCCGCCCGGCGAATCCGCCGGAGCGTCAGGGCACCGCCTCCGGAATCACCAACATGGGTGGTTTCGTGGCCTCGATGACGACCCTGTTCCTGGTCGGCGTGCTCCTCGACGCGACCGGCGACAACTACTCGATCGCCTTCTCGGTGATCTTCGTCCTCCAGGCGGTCGGCATCAGCCAGATCCTCCGGCTGCGCAGCCGGGCGGCCCGCCGCGAGCGCGAACGGCTGGTGGCGAGCCGCGTGGAGACGGTGCACGTCCCCGCGTGAACCTCTTTCAGGCCGCCGTGAGTATCAGGTCGACATGAGTGCGGGGTGCCGTGAGTCTCAGGCCGCTACGAGCGTGAGGTAGGCCATCCCCAACACGCCCCGGTAGCTCATCCACTGGGCCCGGTGCCGGTCGAGGCGTTCGCGGGTCGCGGCGGCCAGCGGATGGTCGCCGTGCGCGGCGAGCCACACCTCCGCGTCCGCCTGGTACCCCGACTCGAACTCCTCCCACTCGTCCGCGTTCGCCGTCTCGGTCCACTCGGGCCGGAACCCGGCCGCCACGGCGAGATCGACGAGCGTCGCCAGGTCGTAGTGCTCGTCGGCACGCGCCTCGGGCCACATGCCGGCCAACTCGGCCGTCGTGGGCGGGCGTTGCCAGAACCCCTCACCCAGCACCACACGTCCCCGTCGGCCACGAGCCGCCGCAGCTCCCGCAGGGCCTCGACGGTGTGCTCGGGAGGCTCCGCGTCACTGAGAGCCTGGCTCGCGCCGAGACACAGCACGAGATCGGCCGGCCCGCGCCCGGTCCCCACGGCCGACTCCTCGACGAACTCCACCCGCTCCGCGAGCCTTTGCGCCTCGGCGTCCCGCCGCCCGCGCGCCAGGTCCCGCGCGTTCACATCGACCCCGACACCCCGCGCCTCCGGTACGGCGGCCAGCACCCGGAGCATCAACTCGCCCCACCCGCAGCCGATGTCGAGCACCGTGCGCGGCCCGGCACCGGCCAGCCGCCGCACGATCCGGTCGGCCCGCGCCTCGGAGAGGGGGTTGTGGAAGGTGAGCCGGGTGAGCCGAGGAGGCCCGTCGCCGGGTTCGGCGGTCTCGGTACGGTCGGCGGTCTCTGTACTGGTGGACGTCACGTCAGACATGCGGCGGAGGCTAACGACAGTTGGTGGGCCGGCAACACCGAGTTTCCGCCCAGCCGCTCCCCGCGCCGCCCAGCCGCTGCCCGCCTCAGCCGCTGCCCGCGCCGCCCAGCTGCTCCCCGCGCCGCTCCCGCCCGGTGACCGCTCCTACTTGGTGACCGTGAAGTTCCGCAGTATCGAAGCCGACAGCTCCGGATCGCCGTCCGCCTTGACCTTGTCCGACACCGAGTCGAGGGAGACCCGCCCGCAGGCCAGCCGTACGTACGTTTCCCAGTCGAGGATCAGCGTCGCGGCCGGGCCGAGCGCCGGAGCCGTCTCCAGGGTGCCGCGGCCCTGGATGTCGACGCGGATCGTACGCAGGAACTCGATCGGGCCGTGCACGTCGAAGACGACCGCCGAACTGCGCGGGGCGCCCGAGTCGTCGGCGACGACCTTCGGGAGCGCGGCGAGGAGCACGTCACGGGCGACGTGCGCGCCGGGCGAGTCCAGGTTGCCGGGGCGGCCGAGGGCGGCGCGCAGGTCCTGCTCGTGCACCCACACGTTGAACGCGTGGTTCCGCATCGACTCTTCCAGCGTGACCTCGGTGCTGACATGGCCGCGCACCTTCGTGCCGGGGTCGCGCGACTCGTTCCGCAGCTGCCGGTTGCGGCGGATGATCGTGTACTCCAGCTCCGACGTCATCTCCGGCGCCGTGTGGTGACGCCGTACGTCGACCTGCATCTCCATGTACCGCTGGTGCTCGTTGCTGACGTGGTAGAGGTCGCGCGGGAGGGTGTGGATCGGGCGGGGTCGCCCAGCATCTCGTTGTCCAGCCCGATGACATGGGAGACCACGTCCCGCACCGACCAGCCCGGGCACGGCGTTCGCCGGTTCCACTCTCCCTCCGCGAGCGGGGTCACCAGCTCGGATATCGCGTCGATGGAGTGGGTCCAAGCGTCGGCGTAGGGCTGGAGAGTGGGATGCAGACTCACGGAAACGGGACCCCTCAGCGGTCGGTACAGGTCGGTACAGGTTGGGTGGCGGGCGGCGTTGCCAGCGGGAGGTGGCTGTCGGCGGCGACTTGGAACTCCCCAATTCTCGGCTGCGCTCGAATCGGGGGAACCCCAAGTTACGCTGCTGCGAGGCACCCCGGCAGTGCTTTCGTGTGACGATCGTAGGCCCGTGTGAACGGCTCGAATGCCAGGACGGTGGTAGTGTGCGCGCCTCTCTCCTTCAAATCGCCGTAGAAGAGGGCGAATCGGTTGATTCTCGCCGGGTCCGGGTGGCGTCCCTCGTCCGCGAGCAGGCCGGTGCCGACCTCGTCGTCCTGCCGGAGTTGTGGACCACCGGCGCGTTCGCCTACGAGCGGTTCGCCGAAGAGGCGGAGCCGCTGGAGGGGCCCACCTACGAGGCGATGGCCAAGGCGGCGAGCGACGCGGGCGTGTGGCTGCACGCGGGCTCCATCCCGGAACGCACAGCGCCTGACAGCGGCTCCGCCGCGGGCACCGCCCCCTCTACAACACGTCCCTAGTCTTCTCCCCTCCGGTGAACTGGCCGCCGCCTACCGCAAGATCCACCGCTTCGGCTTCGACAAGGGCGAGGCGGTGCTGATGGGCGCGGGCAGCGAGCTGGTGACGGTCCGTCTGCCCGAGACGGTCATCGGTCTCGGCACCTGCTACGACCTCCGCTTCCCCGAACTCTTCCGCGGCCTCGTCGACGCCGGCGCCGAGACCCTCGTCCTCCCCGCGGGCTGGCCCGAGCGGCGCCGCTCCCACTGGACCCTGCTGGCCCAGGCCCGCGCGGTAGAGAACCAGTGCTTCGTCCTCGCATGTGGAACGGCGGGCACCCACGCCGGAGTTCCCAGGCCGGTCACTCGATCGTGGTCGATCCCTGGGGCGAGGTCCTCGCGGAGGCGGGCGCGGGGGAGCAGATCCTCACGGTGGACTTCGACCCGGCGAAGGTGGGCGTGACGAGGGACCAGTTCCCGGCCCTCAGGGACCGGGTGCTGGGGTTGGAGCCGCCGCGCCGCGCCGGGTGAGCGGCGGTTTCCGTCAGGGCGTCGGTCGTCCCGGCCGGGGCGTCAGTCCTCCCGTTCCTTCTCCGCCAGGTGGATCACGCAGACCGCCACCGCGATCAGCAGCGGCGCGTCCGCGTCCTCCCGGACGATGTCCACGCCGTACGTCTCCCGGATGTGCAGCCAGCGGCGGGAGATCTGGGCGAGGAGTTCGCCGTCGTAGTCGACGCCGAACTCGCGGTCCAGGATCTTGCCGCTGACGTCGAGTTCGGTGCCGTCGACCAGGGACACCTTGTAGTGGTTGCGCAGCAGGGAGAACCGCTTGTGCTTGATGGTCGCCAGCGGCTCGCCGTCCCGTTCGATGACCATCGTGTCGCGCAGGGCGAGCATCTTCTTGTGGAATTCGATGAGCACGCGCCCGTGCGTGTCCTTCAGCTCGAAGGTGTCCCTGATGCGCATGGCCTTGCCGTCGACCAGGAACACCTTGTTGCCGTGCTGGTCCTCGATCCAGTAATCCTCACCGAAGCCGAGGATCCGATCGCGTACGAGGAATCTCATGCCCTTACGGCTTCCCCGGACGCGGGTCCGAAACGCCGCCGGTAGGCCGACGGGCTCAATCCGGTCTCCCTCCGCAGCCGCATCCGGAGGTTCGCGCCGGTGCCCAGACCGCAGGTCGCCGCGACCACGTCGAGCCGTTCCTCCCCGCGCTCGATCAGCCGGCACGCCAGCGCCACCCGCTCCCCGGTCAGCCACGCCCAGGGCGTCGTCCCGAGCTGCGCCCTGAACCGCCGGTGCAGGGTCGCGGGGGAGACGGCCGCCCGGGAGGCCAGGTCGGCCACCGCCAACGGCTCGCCCAGCCGCTCCCGCGCCCACGCGAGCAGCGGCGCGAGGGACTCGTCGGGCACATCGGGCAGCGGCCTTTCCACGAACTGCCGTTGTCCGCCGTCCCGGTGGGCCGCGAAAACGAGCCTCCTGGACACCGCGTTGGCGATCTCCGCGCCATGGTCACGCCGTACGACATGCAGCCCCAGGTCGAGCGCGGCGGCGCTCCCGGAGGCGGTGAGGACGTCGCCGTCGTCCACGAAGAGAACGTCCGGTTCGAGCCGCACGCGCGGGTGCAGGGTGCGGAAGAGGTCGGCCCACATCCAGTGGGTGGTGGCCCGGCGCCCGTCCAGCAGCCCCGCCTCGGCCAGCGCGAAGGTGCCGGTGCACAGGCTCATGACACGGGCCCCGCGCGCGTGGGTGCGCCGGATGGCGTCCAGGACCGCGGGCCCGCGCGGTACGACGTTGTCGGGCCGCCCCGGCACCACGAGGGTGTCCGCCGAGTCCACCGCGTCGAGACCGTGCGCCCCGGAGAGGGTGAAGAACCCGTGGTTCATCCGCACCTCGGGCGTGGGCGTGCACAGCAGCACCTCGTACAGCGGCCCGGGCAGCCCGAGTTCGGGCCGCGGCAGCCCGAACAGCTCGGTGGCGACGCCCACTTCGAAGGGGTTGGTGCCCTCGTCGACGATGACGGCGACCCGATGCGGGCGACGAGTTCGCTGAGGGCGCTGCGGGCGATGCGGGCGCTGAGAGGATCCTTGCGGCATATGCGATTCCTAGCACTCGTGGAGCCGCCCCGGCACCCCGCAGGCTGACCTCATGACCGCCACGGAACCCACGCAGTCCACCGAACCCGTCTCCCTCGCCGCCGCCCTCGCCTCCTTCACCGACCGCTGGAGCCCCCGCATCGTCACCACGGTCAACGACTACGACGTCCGCGTCGCCAAGGTCGAGGGCGAACACCTCTGGCACACCCACGACCACACCGACGAGTTCTTCCTGGTCCTGGAGGGCGAACTGCACATCACCCTGCGGGAGTCGGCGGACTCGGGCGAACGCACGGTCGTCCTCCCCAAGGGCTCCGTCTTCACCGTCCCGCGCGGCACCGAGCACAAGCCCCACGCCCCCGTCCCCTCCGAGATCCTCCTCCTCGAACCGACCGGCACCCTCACGGTCGGCGACCGCCACGAGGCCGTACCCGACCACGTGGACGCGACGACCGGGCACGCGCTGTCGTGACTGTCAGTGGCGGGTGGCACTCTTGATCCATGACCGATGCAACCCCGGCCCCGACGCCCCGCCGAGCCCGCGTCCGCGCCCCCCCGAGCTGACCGGCAAGGGCGGCTGGCTGAACACGGGCGAGAAGCAGTACACCCTCGCCGACCTGCGGGGACGCATCGTCATCCTGGATTTCTGGACCTTCTGCTGCATCAACTGCCTGCATGTCCTGGACGAACTCCGTGAGCTGGAGGAGAAGCACCGGGACACGGTCGTGATCATCGGCGTCCACTCCCGAAGTTCGTGCACGAGGCCGAGCACCGGGCGGTCGCGGACGCGGTCGAGCGCTACGGCGTGGAGCACCCGGTCCTGGACGACCCGGAGCTCGCCACCTGGAAGCAGTACGCCGTCCGCGCCTGGCCGACGCTCGTCGTCATCGACCCGGAGGGCTACGTCGTCGCACAGCACGCGGGCGAGGGCCACGCGCACGCCATCGAGCGCCTGGTGACGGAGCTGGAGACCGAGCACGCGGCGAAGGGCACCCTCCGCCGCGGCGACGGCCCGTACGTGCCGCCGGAGCCCGAGCCCACCGTGCTGCGCTTCCCCGGCAAGGCGATCGCCCTGCCCGGCGGCACCTTCCTGGTCAGCGACACCACCCGGCACCAGCTGGTCGAGCTGGCGGCGGACGGCGAGACGGTCGTCCGGCGGATCGGCTCCGGTGCCCGCGGCCTCCAGGACGGCCCGGCCGACTCGGTCACCTTCAACGAACCGCAGGGCCTCACGCTCCTGGACGACGGCTCGGTCGTCGTCGCCGACACCGTGAACCACGCCCTGCGCCGCCTCGACCTCACCACCGGCGCCGTCACGACCCTTGCCGGCACGGGCCGCCAGTGGATGCAGGGCGAGCCCACCGCGGGCCCCGCGCGCGAGATCAGCCTCTCCTCCCCCTGGGACGTGGCCTGGTGGCAGGGCAGGGTATGGATCGCCATGGCCGGCGTCCACCAGCTCTGGGCCTACGACCCGGTCGACGACACGGTCGCCGTCACCGCGGGCACCACCAACGAGGGACTCGTCGACGGCCCCGGACCCGAGGCCTGGTTCGCACAGCCCTCCGGACTCGCCGCGACCGCCGACCGGCTGTGGCTCGCCGACTCCGAGACGTCCGCGCTGCGCTGGGTGGACCCCGAGGGCGCCGTCCACACCGCCGTCGGCACCGGCCTCTTCGACTTCGGCCACCGCGACGGACCGGCCGAGCAGGCGCTGCTCCAGCACCCGTTGGGCGTCACGGTCCTCCCGGACGGCTCGGTCGCGATCAGCGACACGTACAACCACGCGCTGCGCCGCTACGACCCCGCGACCGGCGAAGTCACCACCCTGGCCACGGACTTGAGAGAGCCCAGCGACGCCGTGCTCGCCGGTGACGAGATCCTGGTCGTCGAGTCGGCCCGGCACCGGCTGACCCGGCTGCGCCTCCCGAGGAGGCCGTGCGGGTCGAGTCCGTCGCCCATCGCACCCAGCGCGCGGCCACCGAAGTCGCCCCCGGCGAGCTGAGGTTGGACGTCATCTTCCAGGCCCCGGCCGGCCAGAAGCTCGACACGCGCTACGGCCCCTCGACCCGGCTCCTCGTCTCCGCGACCCCGCCCGAGCTGCTCCTCGCGGGCGAGGGCGCCGGCCCGGACCTGAACCGCACCCTGACCCTCGACCCGGCCGTGGCGGAAGGCGTGCTGCACGTGTCGGCGATGGCGGCGTCCTGCGACGACGACCCGGCAAACGAATACCCCGCGTGCCATGTCCACCAACAGGACTGGGGCGTCCCGGTCCGCCTCACCGAGGGCGGCGCGGACCGGCTCCCCCTGGTGCTGGCGGGGATGGACGACGAGGACGCCTGAGACAGAGGACCGTGAGAAGGGCCCGGGGCTGCCTCAGCCCCGGGCCCTCAACCGCACAAAGTCTTCACGAGGTTCACACAAGCGCCCATCGCGCACCGCATCGCGGATTGCTCAGATTTGGGCGTGCATGTCCTGTCCGCCGACCGCTCAGGCGCCGTAGCCACCGCGGTAGCCGCGCGACTCGTCGTCCTCGACGACCGTCGTCTGACCCGGAATCACCACGCGGCGGCGCCGGGCCATGCTGGCGAACGTCGCGACGCCGATCAGCCCGACGACCATCAGAATGACGCCGACCAGATCGAGATTGACCCCCTGCATGTGCCAGTCGGTCGCGAACGTGAGGATCGCGCCGACGGCGATGAGGATGATGCATCCGCCCAGGCCCATGAGTGTCGCCTCCCTGTGTCCCGGTCCGGTCGGCCCGGTCGGACACCGGGTACCCGGGAAACAACGCCCATGCGCCGGGCGGCACTTGACTACCCCTCCAGGAACGCCTTCAGCGAGTTGGCCAGCAGGAACGGGTCGCTGTCGCCGCAGAGTTCACGGGCGCTGTGCATCGAGAGGATCGCCACGCCGATGTCGACGGTCTTGATGCCGTGCCGGGCCGCGGTGATCGGGCCGATCGTCGTCCCGCAGGGCATCGAGTTGTTGGAGACGAAGGTCTGGAAGGGCACGCCGGCCTTCTCGCAGGCGGCGGCGAACACCGCGCGGCCCGAACCGTCCGTGGCGTAGCGGTTGTTGACGTTTACCTTGAGGATCGGGCCGCCGTTGACGCGCGGGTGGTGCGTCGGGTCGTGCCGCTCCGCGTAGTTGGGGTGCACCGCGTGGCCCGTGTCGGAGGACAGGCACACGGTCCCGGCGAACGCCCGCGCCCGGTCCTCGTAGGAGCCGCCGCGCGCGAACACCGAACGCTCCAGAATCCCGCCGAGCAGCGGCCCGTCCGCGCCCGTGTCGGACTGCGAGCCGTTCTCCTCGTGGTCGAAGCCGGCCAGCACGGGGATGTACGGCAGGTTCTCGTGGGCGGCGGCGGAGGTGAGGGCGGCGAGGCCCGCGTGCAGCGACAGCAGGTTGTCCATGCGCGGACCGGCGACGAACTCCTGGTCGCGGCCCAGGTAGGCGGGCGCCTCCACGGAGTGGGTCATCAGGTCCCAGCCGGTGACCTCGCCCGGCGCGAGCCCCGACTCCTCCTCCAGGAAGGCGATCAGGTCGCCGTCGCGGACGTCGTCGCCCAGGCCCCAGATCGGCTGGAGATGGCGCTGCTTGTCGAGCTTGAGCCCGTCCGCCGACACGGATCGGTCCAGGTGGATGGCGAGTTGGGGCACTCTGAGCAGCGGCCGGTCCACGTTCACCAGACGGGTCGAGCCGTCCCGCAGGCTCAGCCGCCCGGCGAGACCGAGATCCCGGTCCAGCCAGGAGTTGAGCAGCGGGCCGCCGTAGATCTCGACGGCGACCTGGCGGAAGCCGTGCGCGCCGGTGTCGGGGCGCGGCTTGACCCGCAGGTTCGGGGAGTCGGTGTGCGCGCCGACGATCCGGAAGGGGGTGTGGGGTGCGGCGCCCTCGGGGACGAACCAGGCGACGATCGCGCCGCCGCGCAGCACGTACTTGCCGCCGATCCCCGCGGCGGCCGACGGCGTCCCGGTGTCCCAGGCGTCCGTCTCGGCGACCTGCCTGAATCCGGCCTTCTCCAGCCGCTCGGCGGTGTTCGCCACGGCGTGGTACGGCGTGGGACTCGCCGCCAGGAAGGACATCAGGTCGTCGGTGTGGCCGCGGTCGAAGCGGGAGGGTTCGCTCATGGGGTTCACCTTAACGACGTACGAGGGCCCGCCCCGGCGTCGGGAGCGGGCCCTCACAAGGGCGATGTGGGGTTTCGCGAAGCTGTACCGGTGTTGTCCTGGAACGTGTTCGCGGCCGCCTAGAAGGCTGCCTCGTCCAGCTCCATCAGGTCCAGTTCTACGCCCTCGGCCACCTTGCGGGCGAGGGTCACGCCGGCAGAACCGTGGCCGCGAAGAACTTCGCCGCCGCGATCTTGCCGGTGTAGAAGGCCTTGTCCTTGGCCGGGGCCGTCTCCAGCTTCTCGGCGGCGATCGCGGCACCCCTGAGAAGCAGGTAGCCGACGACGACGTCACCGGAGGCGAGCAGCAGGCGGGTGGTGTTGAGTCCCACCTTGTAGATGTTCTTGACGTCCTGCTCGGTCGCCGCGAGGTCGGTCAGCATCAGGCCGACGATGGCCTCCAGCTCGACGGCCGCCTTGGCGAGGTGCTCGCGCGCCCCGGCCAGGTCCTCGCCGCCGGTGCCCAGCGCGAGGAACTTCTTGATGTCCTCGGCGAGCGAGTTGAGGGCCGCGCCCTGGTTGCGGACGATCTTCCGGAAGAAGAAGTCCTGGCCCTGGATCGCGGTGGTGCCCTCGTACAGGGTGTCGATCTTGGCGTCCCGGATGTACTGCTCGATCGGGTACTCCTGGAGGAACCCGGAGCCGCCGAAGGTCTGCAGCGACTGCGCGAGCTGCTCGTAGCCCTTCTCGGAGCCGTAGCCCTTCACGATCGGCAGGAGCAGGTCGTTGAGGGCCTCCAGGGTGGCGGTGTCCTCGCCGGAGGCCTCCTTGACCTGGATGTCGTCCTGGATCGCGGCGGTGTGCAGCACCAGGGCGCGCATGCCCTCGGCGTAGGCCTTCTGCGTCATGAGCGAGCGGCGCACGTCGGGGTGGTGCGTGATGGTGACCTTGGGCGCGGTCTTGTCCATGAAGTTCGCCAGGTCGGGGCCCTGGACGCGCTCCTTGGCGTACTCCAGCGCGTTCAGGTAGCCCGTCGACAGGGTGGAGATCGCCTTCGTGCCGACCATCATGCGGGCGAACTCGATGATGCGGAACATCTGGCGGATGCCGTCGTGCTTGTCGCCGATCAGCCAGCCCTTGGCGGGGTGGCGGTCGCCGAAGGTCATCTCGCAGGTGTTGGACGCCTTGAGGCCCATCTTGTGCTCGACGTTCGTCGCGTAGACGCCGTTGCGCTCGCCCAGCTCGCCGGTCTCGAAGTCGAACTCGTACTTCGGGACGAGGAACAGGGACAGGCCCTTGGTGCCCGGTCCGGCGCCCTCGGGGCGGGCGAGGACGTAGTGGAGGATGTTCTCCGACATGTCGTGCTCACCGGACGTGATGAAGCGCTTCACGCCCTCGATGTGCCAGGAGCCGTCGTCCTGCTGGACGGCCTTGGTGCGGCCGGCGCCGACGTCCGAGCCCGCGTCGGGCTCGGTGAGGACCATGGTGGAGCCCCACTGCTTGTCGACGGCGATCTTCGCGATGTGCTTCTGGACCTCGTTGCCCTCCTCGAAGAGGATGCCCGCGAACGCGGGACCCGAGGAGTACATCCAGACGGCCGGGTTCGCGCCGAGCACCAGCTCCGCGTAGGCCCAGATGAGGGAGCGGGGCGCGGTGGAGCCGCCGATCTCCTCGGGCAGGCCAAGACGCCAGTACTCGGAGTCCATGAACGCCTTGTACGACTTCTTGAAGGAGGCCGGTACGGGCGCGGTGTTGGTCTCCGGGTCGAAGGCGGGAGGGTTGCGGTCGGCGTCCGCGAAGGACGCGGCCAGCTCGTTCTCCGAGAGGCGCGTCAGCTCCGCCAGGACGCTCTTCGCGGTGTCCGTGTCCATCTCCGCGAACGGACCGGTTCCGTACAGCTTGTCGCGCCCGAGGACCTCGAAGAGGTTGAACTCGATGTCGCGGAGATTCGACTTGTAGTGCCCCATGGCGACGACTCCGTAAGAGATATGTGCAACGAGATGTGTACTGAGCTGCGTATCGAGCTGCGTACCAAGCAGTAGCTACGATGATGCTACCCGCCGGTAATAAGAAGCAACCCCAAGCCGTCCATCTGTGACTCAGTAGTCTTGCCCCCATGTACGGCTACGACCAGAACGTGGGCGCTCAGCAGGGGTACGTCCCGCCCCAGCAGCAGATGGCCGGTGGCGTGGGCGGCTACGGCCAGCAGCCGCCGCTCTACCCCGAGCCGTCGCCGCCCTCGCTCGCGGACGCGGTGCGCGCGTTCACCACCGGGCAGATGGCGGCCGAGGACTTCCAGCAGGTCTTCGCGACCTCCAAGGTGTACTGCCCGCGCGGCGACAACCCGGGCTTCCTCGCGCTCCACAACACCCAGCAGCCGGTGATCCCGATGTTCACCTCGCTCAAGGAGCTGCGCCGTTACGCCGGCAAGGAGTCCAAGTACTTCGTCATCACCGGCGCCGAGGTCATCGACCTGCTGCCGACGGGCTACGGCTTCGTCGTCGACATGGAGGGCGAGCACCGGATGGTGTTCGACGCGAAGGCGGTCGAGCAGATGGTGGAGTTCGCGATGCGCCGGATGTACGGCTGACCGCGCCGCGGCGCCCGGTCGCCCCGTCTCCTGTGTGAGCCCGGAGGGAATGCCCTCCGGGCTTCTTCTGTTGTGGGGTAGCAGAAAGTTCAACGCTCAACTAAACTCGACGCACAAGGAGGTCCCGACATGCCTGCAGTGACCGTAGAGAACCCGCTGACCCTGCCCCGCGTGGCCGCGCCGGCCGACGCCGTGGCACGTCCCGTGCTCGCCGTCTCGACCGCGCCCAGCGGTTTCGAGGGTGAGGGCTTTCCGGTGCGCCGTGCGTTCGCCGGGATCAACTACCGCCACCTCGACCCGTTCATCATGATGGACCAGATGGGCGAGGTGGAGTACGCGCCGGGCGAGCCCAAGGGCACCCCGTGGCACCCCCACCGCGGCTTCGAGACCGTCACCTACATCATCGACGGCGTCTTCGACCACCAGGACTCCAACGGCGGTGGCGGCACCATCACCAACGGCGACACCCAGTGGATGACGGCGGGCGCGGGCCTGCTGCACATCGAGGCGCCGCCGGAGCAGCTCGTCATGTCCGGCGGTCTCTTCCACGGCCTGCAGCTGTGGGTGAACCTCCCGGCCAAGGACAAGATGATGCCCCCGCGCTACCAGGACATCCGCGGTGGCCAGGTGCAGCTGCTGACGACCCCGGACGGCGGCGCGCTGCTCCGGGTCATCGCCGGTGAGCTGGACGGTCACCAGGGCCCGGGCATCACGCACACGCCGATCACGATGATCCACGCGACGGTGGCGCCGGGTGCGGAAGTGACCCTGCCCTGGCGCGAGGACTTCAACGGCCTCGTCTACGTCCTCGCGGGCAAGGGCTCGGTCGGTGCCGACCGCCGTCCGGTCCACATGGGCCAGACCGCCGTGTTCGGCGCCGGTTCCTCGCTGACCGTCCGCGCGGACGAGCAGCAGGACGGCAACACCCCGGACCTCGAGGTCGCGATCCTCGGTGGTCAGCCGATCCGTGAGCCGATGGCGCACTACGGCCCGTTCGTCATGAACACCCGCGAGGAGCTCCAGCAGGCGTTCGAGGACTTCCAGAAGGGCCGGCTGGGCACCATCCCGGCCGTGCACGGAATGGGTGAGGGCGGCCTGTAAGCCCCACCGCGCGGAAATGACCGAAGCCCCGTCCATGCCGGACGGGGCTTCGGGCTTTGCCGGCTCGGTTCGGCGCGGCAGCCGGGTCGGGCGACGGTCAGCCGACCTGGACCTGGTCGGCCTGCGGGCCCTTGGGGCCCTGCGTGGTCGTGAAGGAGACCCGCTGGTTCTCCTCGAGGCTGCGGTAGCCGCCCGAGTCGATCGCGGAGTAGTGGACGAAGACGTCCGGCGTGCCGTCGTCCGGCGCGATGAAGCCGAACCCCTTCTCGGCGTTGAACCACTTCACAGTTCCCTCAGCCATGCGATGTCTTCCCTTGAGCTGGACGCGATGAACGGAAAGTAACTGTACCGGCACCTAGTGTCATGTCAGGAGCGGCGACCGCGAGGGCGGCGGCCAGCAGCCCGGCCGGCATCGTGATCTTCTTCAGGCACCCGTGACAGCGGACGGAAGCCCCGGACACCCCACGCCGCCGTCCTGCCCCGCCGTCACCCGGGCGGCCCGTCCCGGGCGCCCGGCCGCCCGGCGCGTGATCGGGTGGGCGTGTGCAGCTCCTCCCCGATCCCGTACGACGGCTCGCCGCCTGGTGCGCCGTCATCCTGCTCGTCGCGGGCGTCGGCTACGTCGGGATCCGGCTCTGCGCCGAGCTGAAGACCGCGGTGACGCCCGTGCTGCTGGCGCTGCTGGGCACCGCGCTGCTCGGGCCGCTGTACCGGCGGCTGGTGAAGGCGCACGTGAACCGGTCGGTGGCCGCGATGATCACCTGTGTCGCGGTGGTCGCCGTGGTCGGCGGGGCCGTGTACATCGTGGTCGCCGCGCTGATCGACACGGGCGACCAGATCGTGGCCTCGCTGAAGGACGCGGGGAACTCCGTCGCCGACCACTTCGGGGCCGCGGGCACCTCGGTGGACGATCTCGCGTCCAACGCCAAGGAGTTGCTGACCAAGTTCGGCGGTACGGCCGCCTCGAACGTCATCAGCGGGGTCAGTGTCGTCGGCGAGACCCTCGCGATGGCCGTCCTGGCGCTGCTGCTCGTCTTCTTCTTCCTCCGCGACTCCGACGGCGCCGCCGGACTCCTGCGCTCGCTCGCCCCGCGCGGCACCGCCGACGTCGTCGAGGCCATGGCCCGCCGTGCCTTCGAGGGCGTCGAGGGCTTCATGCGGGGCACCACCGTCATCGCCCTCATCGACGCCTTCTGCATCGGCGTCGGGCTGCTGATCCTGGACGTGCCGGGCGCGTTCGGCCTGGCCGCGCTCGTCTTCGTGGGCGCCTACATCCCCTACCTCGGCGCGTTCCTCTCGGGCGCGGTCGCGGTGCTGGTCGCGCTCGCCGACCGGGGTGTCGTGATCGCGCTGTGGGCCCTCGGGGTCGTCCTGGCCGTGCAGGTCCTCGAGGGCCACGTGCTCCAGCCGATGATCCAGAGCCGGACCGTGCAGATGCACCCGGCGGTCGTGATGGTCGCGATCACCGCGGGCGCGTCCGTCGCCGGGATCCTCGGCATGCTGCTCGCGGTGCCGCTGACCGCCGCCGCCTTCGGGGTCGTGCACGAACTGCGGGAGCGCTACGCGTCCCAGGAACCGAACTCCGCGACGTCACCGGCGACCGTGCCCTCGCCCGAGCCGTCGGACTCGTAGAGCTCGAACCAGATGCTTTTGCCCTCGCCCCTCGGGTCGACGCCCCAGGTGTCGGC
This sequence comes from Streptomyces sp. P3, assembly GCA_016893485.2. Lineage (GTDB taxonomy): Bacteria > Actinomycetota > Actinomycetes > Streptomycetales > Streptomycetaceae > Streptomyces. The sequence continues at coordinate 4,841,975 of JAFEKX020000001.1, read as the reverse complement.
GAGGAGTTCGATGAGGAGCAACCCGCGCCCGGAGGACGCCAGTTCACCGGGGTGCCGTTTGTGCGGGAGGTCGTCGCCCGCGTCCGTGACCTCGACCCGCAGCCGCCGCTCGCCCACCTCGCCGGTCACCTCGACGGTCAGCAGGGCGTCGGCGTCGGTGTGCACGAGGACGTTGGTGAGCATCTCGGAGACGAGCAGCACCGCCGAGTCGACCTGGTCGGCGCCGGTCCAGTCGTGGAGGAGCTCGCGCAGCTGCTGCCGGGCCACCGCGATCCGCTCGGGCTCGGCCTGCGCGACCGTGAGGACCGTACGGCGGATCCTCGGCGGCACGGTGACGGTGTCGCCGCAGCCGCAGGTCTCGCCCTCCCGGGCCAGCAGGAGTACGGCGATGTCGTCCTCGCGGCGGTCGGCGAGAGGGCCGATGGTGTGGTGCGAGGAGGGTCCGTGGACGGCCTGGACGAGCGCGTCGGCGAGTTCCTCCAGGTCGCCCTTGTGCTCCTCCAGGATCGCCCGGATGCGCTGCCAGCCGGTGTCGAGGTCGTGGCCGCCGGTCTCGATCAGCCCGTCGGTGCAGATCAGCATGGTCTCGCCGGGCTCCAGGGCGAGCGTGGTGGTCGGGTAGTCGGCGTCCGGGTCGATGCCGAGCGGCAGTCCGCCCGCCGTGGGCCGTGTCAGCACCGTGCCGTCCGCCATGCGTATCGCCGGGTCGGGGTGGCCGGCGCGGGCGATCTCCAGGACTCCGGTCGCCGGGTCGGCCTCGATGTACAGGCAGGTCGCGAAGCGCGGGTCGGCCTTCTCGGCGTCGCCGTTGGTGATGCCGTGCAGGAAGCGGGAGGCGCGGGACAGCACCGCGTCGGGGCGGTGCCCTTCGGAGGCGTAGGCGCGCAGGGCGATGCGGAGCTGGCCCATCAGCCCGGCGGCGCGCACGTCGTGGCCCTGTACGTCACCGATGACCAGGGCGATCCGGCCTCCCCGGAGGGGCCCCCGGGCAACGGGATCATGTCGTACCAGTCGCCGCCGACCTGGAGGCCGCCGCCGGTCGGGATGTAGCGGGCGGCGACGCTCATGCCGGGGATCTCCGGGCCCAGCGTGGGCAGCATCGAGCGCTGGAGGCCGTCGGTCAGCTCGCGCTCGGACTCGGCGACGCCGGCGCGGGAGAGGGCCTGGGCGAGCATGCGGGCGACCGTGGTGAGGACGGACCGCTCGTCGGGCGTGAAGGCGACCGGGTAGGTGAAGGCGGCCATCCAGGCACCCATGGTCCGCCCGGCCACGGTCAGCGGCAGGAACGCCCACGACTGCCGGTGGAAGTGCTGGGCGAGCGGCCAGGTGACCGGATAGCGCTCCTTGTACTGCTCGGGCGTGGAGAGGTAGACGGCACGGCCCGTCCGTACGACCTCGGCGGCCGGGTAGTCCGTCACCATCGACATGTGCGAGAACGGGTCCTCGTCGCCCGGCTGATGCCCGTGGTGGCCGACGATCGTCAGGCGGTCGCCCGAGACGCCGAACACCGCGAGCCCGTCCGGTGAGAAGCCGGGCATGGACAGGCCCGCCGCGACCCGCAGCACCTCCGCCGTGGACCGCGCCTCGGCGAGCGCCCGGCCCGCGTCCAGCAGGAACGCCTCCCGGGAGCGCCGCCAGTCACCGGTGACGGCCGTCCGCCCGGCCGGGGTTCCCGGAGTGGGCTCGGCGACCTCCTGGAGGGTGCCGATCAGCTCGTACGACCGTTTCTCGGGGTTGTACGACGGTTTGGAGCGGCTGCGGACGACGCGGATGATCCGGCCCCGCTCGTCCATGATCCGGATGCGGACCTCGGCGAGGGTGCCCTCGGCGACGGCCAGCCCGACGACCCCGTGATCTCGTTCCAGTCCACGGGGTGGAGTCGGGCCCGGGTCTGGGCCTCCGTGAGGGTGGTCTGTTCGGGGGCAGCCCGAGCAGCCGTGCGGCCTCGGCGTCCACCGTGACCAGGTCCGAGGCGGTGTCCCAGTGCCACAGACCGGTCGCGAGGGCGGCGAGTACCTCCCCACGGCGGGCAGGGGCTCACCAGTGCGCATTGCCCCACTCTAAGAAGACGGGATCGAAACCTGCCACCGAGGGAGCCTTGCGTTAATGGTGGGGAGGCGATCAATGGGTGGCCGGTACCCTTGGGACGTCCGGGCTCCGGCCCTGGACGTTTCACGTGAAACACTCCCCGATCCGCGAAGGCTGGATGAACGACGATGCATCGGTACAGGTCCCACACCTGCGGCGAGCTCCGCGCCTCTGACGTCGGCACCGACGTCCGGCTGAGCGGCTGGCTGCACAATCGCCGAGACCTGGGCGGCATCCTCTTCATCGATCTGCGCGATCACTACGGCATCACGCAGCTCGTCGCCCGCCCCGGCACGCCCGCGTACGAGGCCCTCGACAAGGTGACCAAGGAGTCGACGGTCCGCGTCGACGGCAAGGTCGTCTCGCGTGGCACGGACAACGTGAACCCGGATCTGCCGACCGGTGAGATCGAGGTCGAGGTCGGCGAGGTCGAGCTGCTGGGCGCCGCCGCCCCGCTGCCCTTCACGATCAACACCGAGGACGGGGTCAACGAGGAGCGGCGCCTGGAGTACCGCTTCCTGGACCTGCGCCGCGAGCGCATGCACCGCAACATCATGCTGCGCTCCTCCGTGATCGCCTCGATCCGCTCGAAGATGGTCGCCCTCGGCTTCAACGAGATGGCCACCCCGATCCTGTCCGCGACCTCCCCGAGGGCGCGCGCGACTTCGTGGTCCCGTCCCGTCTGAACCCGGGCAAGTTCTACGCCCTTCCGCAGGCGCCGCAGCAGTTCAAGCAGCTGCTGATGATCTCCGGCTTCGACCGCTACTTCCAGATCGCGCCCTGCTTCCGGGACGAGGACGCCCGCGCGGACCGCTCGCCGGGCGAGTTCTACCAGCTCGACGTCGAGATGAGCTTCGTGGAGCAGGAAGACGTCTTCCAGCCCATCGAGAAGCTGATGACGGAGCTGTTCACGGAGTTCGGCGGTGGCCAGGAGGTCACCTCGCCGTTCCCGCGCATCCCGTTCCGCGAGTCGATGCTGAAGTACGGCTCCGACAAGCCGGACCTGCGCGCCAAGCTCGAACTCACCGACATCACCGACGTGTTCGAGGGCTCGGAGTTCAAGGCCTTCGCCGGCAAGCACGTGCGCGCGCTGCCGGTGCCGGACGTCTCGGCGCAGCCCCGCAAGTTCTTCGACCAGCTCGGCGACTTCGCGGTCACCCTCGGCGCGAAGGGCCTGGCCTGGGTCCGCGTGACCGAGGACGGCTCGCTGACGGGCCCGATCGCGAAGTTCCTCACCGAGGAGAACATCGCCGAGTTGACCAAGCGCCTGTCGCTGGCCCCCGGCCACGCGGTGTTCTTCGGCGCGGGCGAGTTCGAAGAGGTCTCGAAGATCATGGGCGCGGTCCGTGTCGAGGCCGCCAAGCGCGCGGGTCACTTCGAGGAAGGCGTCTTCCGCTTCTGCTGGATCGTCGACTTCCCGATGTACGAGAAGGACGAGGAGACCGGGAAGATCGACTTCTCGCACAACCCGTTCTCGATGCCGCAGGGCGGTCTGGAGGCCCTGGAGACCCAGGACCCGCTGGACATCCTGGGCTGGCAGTACGACATCGTCTGCAACGGCGTGGAGCTGTCCTCCGGCGCGATCCGGAACCACGAGCCCGACATCATGCTCAAGGCCTTCGAGATCGCGGGCTACGACCGTGACACCGTCGAGGAGCAGTTCGCCGGCATGCTGCGCGCGTTCCGCTTCGGCGCCCCGCCGCACGGCGGATCGCCCCCGGCGTCGACCGCATCGTCATGCTGCTCGCGGAGGAGCCGAACATCCGCGAGACGATCGCGTTCCCGCTCAACGGCAACGCGCAGGACCTGATGATGGGCGCGCCGACGGAGCTGGACGAGACGCGCCTGCGCGAGCTGCACCTGTCGGTGCGGAAGCCGCAGCCGAAGTAGCGACACCAGGCAGGCGAGGGGCTCGAAACCGACGACGGTTTCGAGCCCCTTTCGTATGCCCGCAGGATTCACAGCGCATTCTCATGTTCATGTCATGTTGAGCACCCCTAGCGTCCCCGGCATGACGGATTCCCGAGTACCCCCATGGATTCTGAACTCCCCGAGGGCAAGGGGCAGTTGACGCGCCGTACGGTCCTGGTGGCCGGAGGCGCGGCGGTGACGGCGGTGGGCGTGGGCGGCGTGCTGTCGGCGAACGCCTCCGCGCAGGAGGCCGGCCCGGCGGCCGCGAGCCCGACGGCGGACACCTGCTACAAGCTCACCTCGGAGCTGGTCGAGGGCCCGTACTACATCGATGCGGACAAGATCCGCCGCGACGTCACCGAGGACCAGAAGGGCATCCCGCTCACCCTCGCCCTCACGGTGATCGACGCCGACACGTGCAGACCGCTGCGCAACGCGGCCGTCGACATCTGGCACTGCAACGCGACCGGCGTCTACTCCGGCTACGAGGCGGGCGGCGGCGGTGGCCCGGCCCCCACGGGCCCGCCGCCGTCCGGCACCCAGACCGGCACCCCACGGGTGGCCCGCCCGGCGGCGGCGGAGGCCACCAGGAACCCACCGACGACGACCGCTTCCTGCGCGGCACCTGGCACACCGACCGCCACGGCCACGTCACCTTCAGGACGGTCTTCCCCGGCTGGTACCAGGGCCGCTGCGTGCACATCCACGTCAAGGTCCACGTCGACGGCACCTGGACCGACGCGGGCTACGAGGGCGGCCACACCTGCCACACGGGCCAGCTCTTCTTCGACGAGAAGTCGGTCCTCGCGACGTCGGTCCTCGAACCGTACGTCTCCAACACCACGACCCGCACGACCCTCACCGAGGACGGCATCTACCCCCAGAACGGCCACGAGGGCGGCCTCCTGTACCTCCAGTACGACAGACACCGGATCGGCCGGGGCGTGCGGGCGCGCCTGACGCTCGGGGTGGCGCCGGACGAGACGCACGACGGCTCGGACGGCGGGGGCCGGGAGGCCCCGGCGGCCCGAGCACATCCCCGTCGACGTCACCGTCACCCTCGGCGGCCTGACGGAACGAAGGCCCCGTACGCCCACCCCGCCTCTCCCCCACCATGGAAACCTCGCAGCGGACACACAGGAATACCGATGTGCCTGCACAGAGGCAGGGCGTGTCATGGACGTACGGGGCCGGAACCGCCGGGCCCGTGCCATGTGAAGGCCTGGAGGTAGCGATGGGATACGTCGTGCTCGCACTGCTGTTGATCGCCGGGGCGACGTTCGCCGTCGCCGCGCAGCGTCGCTCGCACCGGGCCCGGAACCGGTCCGACGTCTCCGACCTGGACGCCGAGGTCGAAGCCAGCGGCTGGGTACTCCGCCTCGGCGCCAGCCTCTCGGTCCCCGAGGCCCGCATCTGGTCGGGCGCCGGCGAACCAGCAACCCAAGCCCTGACCGCAGCCGCGGAGTGCCACCGCACCGCCACCACCCGCCTCGCCGAGGCCCACACCGCAGCGGAGTACGCGGAGGCGACCCGGGTGGCGAAGGAGGGGCTCGCGCATGTCGCCACGGCGCGGGCGGCACTGGAGGACCGACCGGCACTGGCGGACTCGGCGGCGTAGGCACGGCCGGCCTGCTACGAGAGCGACTTGCGTCCGCTCAACCCTGACGGGCCGCTCGCCCGGCGTCTGACGGCAGAGCGGTTCGAGCGATCTGTGCGTGTGGTGATCAACTCGGCGGTGTTCCGCTCCCCGATCCAAGCGCTGACGGACGCATCACCGCGTGGGCGAAGAAATTCGCGGACCGGCGGCAACCTTCTTGACCCCCACGGCCACTGAGGAGTCGTAACCCCCGCCGCACGCAGCAGTTAAGGACTCCCCGTGGTAACGCCCTCCCGCCGCCGCTCACTTCGCAAGCGCCGCTCCATGGTCGTCACCGCCGCCGCGGTCGCCGCGGGCGTCGGTGCCGGATTTCTTGTCCTGAACGCCAACGCTGCCAGTACGTCCGTCGATCTCTATCACCGGACCCTTGCCGCGAAGGACGGCTGGGCGTCGTCCGGGGCCGGGACGAGCGGTGGGGCGAAGGCCGATGCCGCGCATACCTTCACCGTCACCACCCGTGCCCAGCTCGTGAAGGCGTTGGGGTCTGGCAGTGACGCCACGCCGCGGATCGTCAAGGTCAAGGGGACGATCGACGCCAACACCGATGACTCGGGGAAGAAGCTGAGTTGTGCCGACTACGCGGCCGGGACCGGGTATTCGCCGGCCGCGTATCTCAGGGCCTTCGCCCCCTCCACCTACGGCACCTCCAAGCTGCCCTCGGGGACCCAGGAGACCGCTCGGGCCGCCGCGCAGGCCAGGCAGGGGAAGAACATCGTCTTCCGGGTGCCGGCCAACACGACCGTCGTGGGTGTGCCCGGTACGAACGCCGGGATCACCGGCGGCATGCTGCGGATTCAGGGCGTGGACAACGTCATCGTGCGGAACCTGACGTTCGCCGCCACCCAGGACTGCTTCCCGCAGTGGGACCCGACGGACGGGGACAGCGGCAACTGGAACTCGCAGTACGACGCCGTCACACTGCGCGGGGCCACGCATGTCTGGGCCGATCACAACACGTTCACCGACGCGCCGGGGCTCGACTCCGCCGACCCGACGTACTACGGGCGGCAGTACCAGATCCATGACGGCGACCTCGACATCACCAAGGGCTCGGACCTGGTGACCGTCGAGCGCAACCAGTTCACCAACCACGACAAGACGATGCTCATCGGCGCCAGCGACACCGACGGCGTCGGCAAGCTGCGCGTCTCCATCCACCACAACGTGTGGAAGGGGATCGTGCAGCGGGCGCCGCTGGCCCGGATCGGGCAGATTCACCTCTACAACAACTTCTACGACACCACGGACCTCCACGGGTACGTCCTCCAGTACAGCGTCCGCGCGCGCGCCAAGGCGCAGGTCGTCGCCGAGGACAACTACTGGAGGATTCCCGCGAGTCAGAAGACGAGCAAGCTGTTCAGCGGGGACGGCACCGGGTCGATCGCCGGTGGCGGCAACCTCGTCAACGGCACCGCCACCGACCTCGTCGCCGCCTACAACGCCGCCCACTCCAAGAAGCTGAAGACGACCGTGAACTGGACGCCGACCCTCACCGCCGGTCTGGAGGCGTCGGCGAAGAACCTGCCGACGGAACTCGCGACCACGACCGGCGCCGGCGTCCTGTCCTAGCGGGCACCGGCCGGCACCGGCGCTCACCGGTCGGTTCGGCACCGGCCGGTGTGTCCGGGGTCGGGGTCAGCTGTCGTACGTGCCGTCCCACGGCGGGCCGAAACAGTGCCGGTCCGGGTACAGCTCCGCCCAGCTGCCCTCCTCGTCCTCCTCGACCAGGAGGCCGAACAGGACGCCGTCCACGGTGCGTTGGAAGGGCCGGATCGCGATGTCGGTGTAGCTGCGGCGGGGAGGGCGCGGAGCAGTTTCGCCAGGTGGATACGGGCCTGCGAGAGGACCGAACCGTCGCCGTCCGGGGCGCTCTGCTGCTGCGCCCACGTGCCGGCGCACCAGATCTCCGAGTCGCGGTACCGGCCCGCGGGGTCGAAGGTGTGGAGCACCGTGTAGAGACGTTTCTGCTCTTCCCAGCCGTCGTCGGGACGGAAGCCTTGGGGAAACGCGTAGGTGACCGACGCCAGGAACTGGCCGTCCGCGTAGCGGCCGACGGCACCGCTGCGTTGGTTCGGCTCGTAGGCGATCGGGATGACCTCGGGGACTGCCATGGCGGAACCCTACGGGTTCGCGTGGAGCTGTATGCGACGGGGTCGGTCAGGAATCATTCCGTACGGTCGTCCAGGCGCGGGAAGAGCGCCGCGCCCTTCGACACCGGAGAGCCGGGCGGGAGTTGACGCCAGTCCGAGGCCTGCCCGATCCGCTGGTCGCGCAACGGGCCGAGGGAGGTCGAGGCGCCGAGGGAGTCCCACAGGCGCCGCGAGGTCTCCGGCATCACGGGTTCGAGGAGGACGGCGATCGCGCGGAGGGAGTCGGCGGCGGTGTAGAGAACGGTGGCGAGGCGGGCGCGGGCCTCGGGGAGTCGGACTTGGCGGTCTTCCAGGGTTCCTGGTCGGTCAGATAGCCGTTGACCTGGCGGATGAAGTCGAAGACGGCCAGGATGCCGCCCTGGAAGTCGAGTTGGTCGCCGATACGGTGGTCCGCCTCCGAAGTCGCTTTCAGAAGAGCCGACTTGAGGGAGCGCTCGGGCTCGGTCTCCTCCCCGGCGCGGGCAGGACGCCGTCGAAGTACCGGACGGTCATCGCGGTCACCCGGGACGCCAAGTTGCCGTAGCCGTTGGCGAGTTCGCTGGTGTAGCGGGCGGTGAAGTCCTCCCAGGAGAAGGAACCGTCCTGGCCGAAGGCGATGGCGCGGAGGAAGTACCAGCGGTAGGCGTCCACGCCGAAGTGCGCGGTCAGGGTCTCGGGGCTGATGCCGGTCAGGTTCGACTTGGACATCTTCTCGCCGCCGACCAGCAGCCAGCCGTTGGCGGCGACACGGCCCGGCAGCGGCAGGCCGTTGGCCATCAGCATCGCCGGCCAGATCACCGCGTGGAAGCGGAGGATGTCCTTGCCGACGAGGTGGACGTCGGCGGGGGAGGTCGCCCCGAACTTCTCCGGGTTCCCGTTGTAGCCCACGGCGGTCGCGTAGTTGAGCAGCGCGTCGACCCAGACGTAGATCACGTGCGCGTCGTCCCAGGGGACCTTGACGCCCCAGTCGAAGGTCGAGCGGGAGATCGAGAGGTCCTGGAGGCCCTGCCGGACGAAGTTCACGACCTCGTTGCGGGCGGACGGGGGGGCTGGATGAAGTCGGGGTGGGCGTCGTAGTGGGCGAGGAGACGGTCGCCGTACTCGCTCAGCCGGAAGAAGTAGTTCTCCTCCTTGAGGAGTTCCACCGGGCGGTGGTGGATGGCGCACAGCGGGGTGCCGTCCTCGGCCGCGATCAGTTCACCGGGGAGTTTGTACTCCTCGCAGTACACGCAGTACGGGCCTTCGTAACCGCCCTTGTAGATCTCGCCCTTGTCGTGCAGGTCCTGCACGAACTCCTGGACGCGGTCCGTGTGCCGGCGCTCCGTCGTACGGATGAAGTCGTCGTTGGAGATGGCGAGATGGGACCAGAGCGGCTTCCAGGACTCCTCGACCAGGCGGTCCGCCCACTCCTGCGGGGGCACGCCGTGCGCCTCCGCCGTGCGCAGGATCTTCTGGCCGTGCTCGTCCGTGCCCGTGAGGAACCAGACGTCCTCGCCGCGCCGGCGGTGCCAGCGGGCGAGGACGTCCGCGGCCACGGTGGTGTAGGCGTGGCCGAGGTGGGGGCGTCGTTGACGTAGTAGATGGGGGTGGTGACGTAGTACGTCATCGGGTCATCCCCGGCCGCTGCCGACGCGCTCCCTGTACCACCGGGTCAGCCCTGGTCTCCGCCGAAGCGCTCCTTGTACGTCTCCAGGTCCTCGTCCGTGAGCTTGGCGAAGAGGACGGGGGACGATGAAGGGGGTGCCGGCGGGGACGGCGTTCAGGGACTTCGCCTCTTCCGGCGAGACCCAGGTCGCACGCAGTTGATCAGGCGCGGTGTCCTTCAGGGCGAACGCCTGGCGCATCGCCGCCGAGGACGACGGGATGAAGGGTTCCGAGACGACCGCGTAGAGGTGGATCAGGTTCATCGCGGTGCGCAGCGTGAGGGCCGCGGCCTCCGGGTCGGTCTTGATCTCCAGCCAGGGGCCTTCTCCTCCAGGTAGGAGTTGCCCGCCGACCACAGGGCGCGGAGGGCCGCCGCCGCCTTGCGGAACTGGAGCGCCTCCATCTGGTTCTCGTACTCGGCGAGGAGCTCCGCGATCTGTTCGCCGAGCTTCGTCTCCGCCTCGCCCGCGTCCGCGCCCGCCGGGACCTCCTCGCCGAAGCGCTTCTTCGAGAAGGACAGGACGCGGTTGACGAAGTTGCCGAGGGTGTCCGCCAGGTCCTTGTTCACCGTGGCGGTGAAGTGCTCCCAGGTGAACGACGAGTCGTCGGACTCGGGGGCGTTGGCGATGAGGAAGTAGCGCCAGTAGTCCGCCGGGAGGATGTCCAGGGCCTGGTCGGTGAAGACACCGCGCTTCTGGGACGTGGAGAACTTGCCGCCGTAGTACGTCAGCCAGTTGAAGGCCTTGACGTAGTCGACCTTCTTCCAGGGCTCGCGGATGCCGAGCTCGGTGGCCGGGAACATCACCGTGTGGAACGGGACGTTGTCCTTCGCCATGAACTCCGTGTAGCGGACGGTCGCGTCGCTCTCGTACCACCAGGACTTCCAGTCCCGCGTCTCACCGGCGGGCGCCGCGTCCGACCACTCCTTCGTCGCGCCGATGTACTCGATCGGGGCGTCGAACCAGACGTAGAAGACCTTGCCCTCCGCCGCCAGCTCCGGCCAGGTGTCGGCGGGGACCGGGACGCCCCAGTCCAGGTCGCGGGTGATCGCGCGGTCGTGCAGGCCCTCGGTGAGCCACTTGCGGGCGATGGAGGACGCCAGCTGCGGCCACTCCTCCTCGTGGGCCGCGACCCACTCCTCGACCTCGTGCTGGAGCTTCGACTGGAGGAGGAAGAGGTGCTTGGTCTCCCTCACCTCCAGGTCCGTCGAGCCGGAGATCGCCGAGCGCGGGTTGATCAGGTCGGTCGGGTCCAGGACGCGGGTGCAGTTCTCGCACTGGTCGCCGCGGGCCTTGTCGTAGCCGCAGTGGGGGCAGGTGCCCTCGACATAGCGGTCCGGGAGGAAACGGCCGTCGGTGGGCGAGTACACCTGGCGGATCGCGCGCTCTTCGATGAAGCCGTTCTCGTTCAGGCGGCGGGCGAAGTGCTGGGTGATCTCGCGGTTCTGCGGGGAGGAGCTGCGGCCGAAGTAGTCGAAGGCCAGCGCGAAGCCGTCGTAGACCGCCTTCTTCTGCGCGTCGTGCGCCTGCGCGCAGAACTCCGCCACGGGGAGGCCCTGCTCCTTCGCGGCCAGTTCCGCCGGGGTGCCGTGCTCGTCCGTCGCGCAGATGTACAGGACGTCGTGGCCGCGCTGGCGGAGGTAGCGGGCGTACACGTCCGCCGGGAGCATGGACCCCACCATGTTGCCCAGGTGCTTGATTCCGTTGATGTACGGAAGGGCGCTGGTGATGAGGTGTCGAGCCATCGGGGCTGCTCCCAGGTCGGTCTGTCGGTGTGGCTTCTGGTCGTGCTTGCGAACCTTGAAATCGTAGCCGACATGGGTGTGCCGCCCGCCTCCCGTTTTACGGGGTGAGAAGCGGGCGGCACGGGGCCTGCGGGTACCGCGGGGGTAGTACGGGTTGCGGGTGCCGCTCGTGCTTACGGGCGCCAGTCGATCAGTACGCCGTCGTAGAGCTCCGCGTCCGTGAGCTCCAGGGGGTCGGGCCCGCGTGGAAGAAGGCCGTGTTGGCGGTCTTCAGCTTGCGGAGGTAGTCGAAGGCCTTGTTGTCGTGGTCACCGAACGCGACGAACGAGAAGAACACCGAGGCGTGGGACTTGGCCGCGTCCGTGAGGGACAGGGTGGCCGGGGTCTTCGCGTCCGGGGCGCCGTCCGTCTGGAAGACGACGAGGGCGGGGGTGCCGGGGGTGGCGTTCTGGTCGTAGTGCGTGAGTACGGCTTCTACGGCGGCGTGGTAGCTGGTGCGGCCCATGCGGCCGAGGCCGGCGTGGGCCTTGTCGATCGCGTTGTCGGGGGAGGTGGGGGTGAGGTCTGTCGTGCCGTCGACTTCGGTGGAGAAGAAGATGACGTGGACGTTGGGGGTGGGGTCCGGGTCCAGGTGGGTCGCCAGGGCGAGGGTCTGGTCGGCGAGGGCCTGGGCGGAACCGTCCTTGTAGTACGGGCGCATGCTCGCGGAGCGGTCGAGGACGAGGTAGAGCTTTGCCTGGGTACCGGTGAGGTTCGCCTTGGCGAGAGCGACGGCGGCGGAATCCCGGCCCCCGTCCTCGGCTACGCCATCGGCCTCGAACGTCTCCCCACCCGCACCGCCCGTGACGGTCTCGTCGTCGGGTGCGGGTGGCCCCTGCGGGGCGGACCCACCATCGGCGGCCGCGACCGCGTCGGCTGCCGCCACGGGTGCGAGTACGGGGGCGGGCACGGGGGCGGACTCCGCGGCAGGCTCTACGACGGGTTCCGCCACGGGTTCCGCCACGGGTTCGGAAGCCTCGACGCTGACAGCCTCCGGCTCACTTTCGACAACCGGCTCGACTGCCGGCTCCGCGACTGCCTCCGGCTCGACGGCCGGCTCCGCAACCGCCTCCGGCTCGACGACCGGCTCCGCGACTGCCTCCGCCTCGACCTCCGGCTCCGCTTCCGCGACCGGCGCCGCCTCGGGCTCGGGCTCGGTCTCCGTCTCGGGCGTCACCTCAGCCGCAGGCTCAGCCTCCGCAACGGTCTCCGCGACCGGCGCCACCGCGGGCTCGGTCTCGACGACCGGCGTGGCCTTAACCTCGGGCGTCACCTCGGCGGCAGGCTCAGCCTCCGCAACGGTCGCGACGACCGGCGCAGCCGCACCCTCCGGCGTCACCTCGGCAACCGGCTCCGCCACGACCTCGGTAACCGGCGCGGCCTCAGCCACCGGCTCCGCCACGGCCTCAACGACCGGCTCGGCCACGACCTCGGCAACCGGTTCCGGCGTCACCTCAGCCGCAGGCCCAGTCTCTTCTTCCGCCACCGGCTCAGCGACCGGCTCCGTCACAACCGCCTCAACCTCGGCAACCGGCTCCGCCTCAACAACCGGCGTCACCTCGGCCTCAGTCACCGGCTCGGCAACCTCAGCCTCCCGCTCGGCAGCGTCGGCGACCGGCTCGGCGACCTCAGTCACCGGCCCGTCGCCACCCCCGCTACCCTTCGCCCCCTCGACGGACGTCGCCGGCTTCGGGACGGTCACGTTGTCGAAGGCCGCGGCCACGAGGTCGTGTTCGTCGTCGTCTTCCAGTGCGGAGGACGGGCGGGGTTCCGGGACCGTTGCCGCAGGTGACGGGGTCGGCGTCGCCGTGAGGTCGGGTTCGGGGGACGGGGACGGGACCTTGGCGTCCGGTTCCGTGGTGGTCGGTGGCTCGTGCGAAGGAGTGCGTTCCGCACCCTCTGCTTCGGCGGCACGCTCCTTGCGTGACCTGCCGAATGCGTTCCGCAGGAGAGTGAGAATGCCCATGTGCGCAACCCTTCGCGTGAGTTGAAGCCCGTCAATCCCTGGCCAGGACGGACACGTAAGGTTAGCGGCCTCAGACGGCGATCTTAGGCAGGGTCGGGGCGCGTGCGACGCCCCCGTCAACACCCCCTGTTTCAACGGCCACTTCGCTCACCCGTTCACCGGCGTGTTCACCGCCGCGGCCGGCTGTCCCACAGGGTGTCAGTGGCGGCCTCTACGGTGCCTTCCATGCCGTACACCGGAAGGCACTCGCCCCTACAAGCGGCACTGGATACACCGCCCGCTCGAAGGCCACGAGGAGATCAACGTCGTCTTCTTCAGGGGACTCCCCTGGACGCGCTGACCCGCGCGCTCCTGGCCGAACGACGCTTCCCTCTCGCCTACGCTAAGGGCACCGCGTGGGGGTGGTCATGCACGACATGCTCGGCTGGAACGACGAGGACTACGACCGTCCCGACTATCAGCGGGTGTCCCGGGCCAGCGGCGGAGAACTGGCCGTCTTCGTCACGGAGCCGTGTCGCCAAGGGGCACGGGCCCGAGTTCGAGTACTACCGCGACGGACGCCTCGTCAACGGGGTCGACTTCGAGACCCACCATTGCGGCGTCGGTACCGAGCCCGAGCTGCTGGCGCCCGCTCTCACGGCGGCCCGGTTGATCGGGCCGGAAGCGGAGTTCGACCTGGACGGCAGGGAGGAACGCCTGGTGCGGGCGATCTCGGACTTCTTCGACCTGCCCGAACTCGACCTTTCACAGACCGAGTTGGCCGACACTCAGCTCCCCTGACCTCAGTGCGGCGAAGCGATCGCCCGTGCCGCCGCGACCTCCTGTCGCAGCGGCTCCAGCACACTCTCCGCCGGGCCCGTCAGCTCCGTGCGGACCTCCACCAGGACCTCCGACTCCCGTACGCCCTCCGCCAACTCCCGCAGCTGGCGGGCCACTTGGGTCACCTCGGCCGGTGACGGCTCGGGTGCGCCGTGTTTCACCCGTACCCGCGCCGCCGTCGTCGCGTCGACGATCCGCTCCACGGCGACGACCAGCGGCAGCCAGCCCGCGGCGAGGCGGCCGGTGGGCGGGGGTTCGGTCAAGGCGCGCTGGAACTCCGTACGGATGACGGAGAGGTCGCGGTAGAGGCGGCGCCGCATCCGCGCGCGGGCCGCCGGATCGACCTCCACCGCCGCGACGACACCCTCCGCCACCAGACCTCCCGCCGTGCCGAACGCCGACTCCACATACCTCGCCGTGTCCGCCACCGCCTCCGCCAGCCGGTCCCCCACCCGTGTGTGCCAGCTCTCCGGCCAGAGGAGATAGCCCGCGACCAGGGCGATTCCGCAGCCGATCAGGGAGTCGACCAGGCGGGGGAGGAGGAGGGCGGTGCCCTGGTGGTTGAGGACGTCGGAGAGGAGGAGGATCACCGGGGTGATCGCGGCCGTCTGGTAGCCGTAGCCCCGGGGGTCAGGGCGGGGATCAGCGGGGCCAGGAGGAGCAGGACCAGGACGTCCCACCAGCCGCGCGGGACCGCCGACAGGACCGCCGCGGCGATGACGAGGCCCACCACCGTGCCCAGCGCGCGCAGCAGGGCCCGGGAGAAGACCGAGCCGAAGTCGGGCTTCATGACGAAGGTGATGGTCAGGGCGACCCAGTACGAGCGGGCCACGGGGACCGTCGAGACGAGGATCTGGGCGAGGCCGATGCAGACGGCGAGGCGGAGGCCGTAGCGCCAGGAGCCGGAGGAGAGAAGGACGTTGCGCGCGGCTCGGGTGGCGCGGATGCGCAGGGCGGCCGGGCGGCCGAGGCGGTCGTCGATGCCTCTCGGGTCCACGTCCGGGGCTGTCACCACCTCGGCCGCGTGGCGCAGGGCGTGGTCGACCGCGCGGGTCGTCTCGCCGGTGGGGGCGGGGAGGTCGAGGCCTATCGGGCCGGTGTAGCCGGTCTCCACGGCGTGGGCGAGGTGGCGGACCGTGTCGCGGATCTGCGGGGGAGGGGCTCGCCGGACTGGTGGACCGCGGGGGCCGCCTCCACCACCGGGGTGATGGCGTTCAACTGGGCCAGCAGGCGGGTGAGTTCGGGGCTGCTGCCGTGGTGGCGGGCGCGCCGGGCGAGGACGAGGTCGTAGGACTGGTTCAGGGACTGGGTGACGGCCTGGCGGGCCGCGTCGTAGCCGGCGGTGGGTTCGTCGCCGCAGGTCGCGAGGAGGTCGGCGACGGTGCGGTAGGTGTTCGCGACCGCCGCCCGTTCCGGGATTCCGGAGCGCAAGGGCCAGGCCAACAAGGCGAGGAGGAGGACGAGGAGGCCGCCGCCGGACATCAGGACGGGGGCCACCCACCAGGCGCCGGGGAGCGGCAGACCCGCGCCGATCACCGAGTTGAGGAGCAGCAGCAGGCCGGATACGGAGGCCACCGCGCCGATCGTCGAGATCATCCCGGAGACCAGCGCGATGCCGGTGAGCGCGGCGACCGCCCACCAGCCGTGACCGTACGCGGCCGAGCCGAGGGTGACGCCGACCGCGCCGAAGAGCTGGGGATCGCGATGTTGAGGATGCGCATGCGGTACGCGTCGGCGGTGTCGCCGATGACGCCGGAGAGGGCGCCCATGGAGGCGAGGGCGCCGTAGGCGGGCTGTCCGACGGCCAGGCCGATGGCGAGGGGCAGGGCCATCGCGACGGCGGCGCGGGCGACGGCCGGCCGGTTGAGGGGGCCTGCTGGGGTTGGAGGTTCCTCACCAGCCAGTCGGGGGTGTGAGGCCGATGGGGAACTCGCGGGACATGCGCCCATTATGGGCGGCCTTTCCGCTTATTCGTGCTGGTGAAGTGTGATGTCGACCAGCAGCGCGCGGTGGTCGGTGTGGGCGAGGTCGAGGAAGCGGGCGCTGTTCGTGGAGAAGTCCGGGGACAGCAGGACGTGGTCGATCTGGGTGCCGAAGGTGGGGGCCCAGCGCTCGGGCCAGCTCGGGGTGCGGTGGTGGCCGGCCATGCGGGCGCCGTCGCGCAGACCGGTGTCCAGGATGCGGCGGAAGGCCGCGTGGTCCTGGGAGGAGTTGAAGTCACCGGCGAGGACGGTGGGGGTGGTGGGGTCGGCGGCGGCGAAGGCGCGGAGCCTGCCCAGTTCGCGGTGCCACAGGGCGACCTGGCGGGGCAACGGCGGCATGGGGTGGGCGAGTTGGAGCCGTACGGGGTGGCCGCTCACGTCCGCGACGGCGCCGGGCATGCCCATCGTGCCGGTGACGCCCTTCGTGCCCTTGAGCGGGAAGCGGCTGAGGATGATCGACCCGTGCGAACCGGCCGCCGCGACCGCCTGCCGGTAGGGGTACCCGGTGCCGAAGTCCCGCCGCAGGGTGGCCTGGCAGGTGTACTCGCACTCCTCCACGAACACCACGTCGGGCCGCTCCCGTCGGATCACCGGC
Organism: Streptomyces sp. P3; assembly: GCA_016893485.2. Taxonomy (GTDB): domain Bacteria; phylum Actinomycetota; class Actinomycetes; order Streptomycetales; family Streptomycetaceae; genus Streptomyces. Next base: position 4,825,401 of record JAFEKX020000001.1, on the reverse strand, counting down.
ACCAGCGATCCGGTCCCCTGCCCGAACTCGACGTTCGACGTCAGCACCCGGAACTCCGCGATCGCGGGCCCGCTCGGGTCACTGCTCTTCCCGTACGGCTCGATGAACCACGCCAGCAGTCCCAGCAGCGCGACCCCCACACCAGACCGAGGCGCCAGCGGGAGAACAGGGCGAGGAGCAGTCCGAAGCCGGTCGGGACCAGCAACCAGGGCAGGAACGCGAGGAGTTGGGGGACCGGGGTGATGCCGTCGGTGTCCGCCGCGCGGCAGCCGACGACCACGCTCACGCCCGTGAACAGCAGCCCGGCACACCAGCGCCAGAAGCGGCGCGCTCGGTGGCGTTCGGGCACGAAGTCGGAGGCGAGCCACTCGGTCGTCGCGGTGCCCAAGTGATGACCTTCCGGTCTTGGGAGCAGGTGTCCGAATCATCCCACGCGTTCCGAGATCATCCACGGATTCCGGGGTTATCCCACGCGCACCAGGAACTCCCAGCATCCCGTTGAACTCCTCGGGGCGTTCGAGATTCGGCAGATGCGCCGCGCCCTCGATCACCCGGAGCGTGGAGTCGGGAAGTGCCGCGTGCATCGCCTCCGCGTCGGCGACCGGGGTGTAGGTGTCGTCGGCGCCCACGACGACCAGGGCCGGGACGGTCACCTTCGTCAACAGGTCGGTGCGGTCGGGGCGTTGGGCGCGGGCGCAGGGCGGCGGCAGCGGAACCGGGGTCGGTGTCCGTCATCATGCGGTGGACGTGCGCCTTGACCTGTGGGTCGGCGTAGGGCGCCACCATCCGCTCCAGCACCTCGTCGGCGTACCCGCGCATGCCCTCGCGGAGGAGCCGGTCGGCGGTCTCGTTGCGGGTGCGGGCGGCCTCCGGGGTGTCCGCCGCCGGGAAGGTGTCGGCGAGGACGAGACCCCGGACGCGCTCGCCGAACCGGCCGTAGCAGTCCATCGCGATCTGCCCGCCCATCGACAGCCCGGCCAGCACGAACGTCTCGACCTCCAGCTCGTCGAGCAGGGCCTCGATGGCGGCCGCGAAGTCGGAGAACCGGGTGACGGCGGGGGCCGCGGGTGTACGGCCGTAGCCGCGCAGGTCCGGGGCGACGATCCGGCGGGTGGGGAGAACGCCTCGATCTGCGGGGTCCACATGGTGTGGTCGAAGGGGTGGCCATGAAGGAGGACAAGAGGGAGGTAACGGGAAGTATGGGGTGGCATGTGACCGACCCTAGGTCCGCTCAACTCCTCGGTGCAATAAAATCTTTGCCCTCGGTGCAATCGGGCCGGGATCACCGAACGGGGACCAGTGGACGACTACCGGCGCATCGCCGACCGCATCACCGCCGACATCGCCTCCGGCCGTCTCCGCCCTGGTCAACAGCTGCCCCCGCAAAGGGTGTTCGCCCGGCGGCGCGGGATCGCCGGGTCCACGGCGGGGCGGGTGTACGCCGAACTCGTGCGCCGGGGGCTGGTGGTGGGGAGGTCGGGCGCGGCACGTTCGTCCGGACGGCGGCGTCGGCGGGGCCGTACGGGCGGGCGCTCATCGAGCCGTCGACGGCGGCGCCGGTGAATCTGGAGCTCAACTACCCTTCCGCGCCGGGCCAGTCGGAGCTGTTGGCGCCCGCCCTCGCGCCGCTTCTCCGCCCGGATGTCCTCACCGAGGCGCTGCGTCCGGCCCCGGCGACCGGTACGGCGGCGGCCCGTGAGGCGGTGGCCGACCTGCTGGCGACCCCTGCCTGGCGCCCGGCCCCCGGCCGGATCCTCTTCACCGGCAACGCCCGTCAGGCCATCGCCGCCACCCTCGCCTCCCTCGTCCGGCCGGGCGGCCGGGTCGGGGTGGAGCCGTTGACGTATCCGCTGGTCAGGAGATCGCGGGGCGGCTCGGGGTCACGCTGGTCGCGCTGGAGGCGGACGGGGGCGGGCTGCGCCCGAGTCGGTCCGTGCCGCGCATCGGGCCGGGCCCCTCTCCGCGCTCTACCTCCAGCCGACGCTCCACAACCCGACCTCGGTGACGACCGGTGAGGCGCGGAAGCGGGAAATCGGCGACGTCGTGCGGGAGTTGGGGCTGCCCGTCGTCGAGGACCGCATCTGGTCCTTCCTCCATCCCGACTCCCCCGCTCCGCTCGCCGCCCACGCGCCCGACCTCGTGCATGTCGTGGACGGGCTGTCGAAGCGGGTCGCGCCGGGGCTCACCGTCGGCTTCGTCGTCGCACCGGAAGGGCGGGCGGACGAGGTGGCCGGCGCGATCCGGTCGGGTGGGTGGAGTGCGGGGCGGTTCGCGCTGGAGGCCGGGGTGCGGTGGATGACGGACGGGACCGTGGCGCGGCTGGTCGAGGCCAAGCGGGCCGATGCGGGGGCCCGACAGCGGCTGGTCGCCGAGGAGTTGGCGGGGTTCGCCGTACGGGCCGATCCGCTCACCTATTACGCGTGGTGGGAGCTTCCCGCGCCATGGCGGGCCGACACGTTCACGGCCGCCGCCGCGGACCACGGCATCGCGGTCACCCTGGGAACCGCGTTCGGCGCCGACCCGAAACGAACCCCGAACGCGATCAGACTCGGCCTCGCCTCAGCTGCCGAGCCCGCCCTGCGCCGAGCACTACGGACGCTGGCCGCTCTAGCACGAGGCGGGGGAGAAGGAACTCCGGTGCCTGGTGGGCGGGTTGGGTGAGTCGTGAGCGGGGTCAGACTTCGGCTCGGGTTGGCTGTTGTGCGTGGTCTGGGCCGGGGCCGCGGGCGCTTGCCGGTCTCGGGTGAGGTGTAGGAGGACGAACTCCCGTGCCTGGTGGGCGTAGCGGGTGAGCCAGGCGACTCCGGCGACCGTGAGGCCTACGCCCAGGAGGAGCCAGGCGACTGTGCGCAGGGTCGCGGTCAGGGCGTCGTAGATCGCGCCGCCTGCCGCCTCGGTGACCTCCGCCGGCAGGTCGGCGACGGTGAAGTGGCGGCCGATGACGAGTGCGAGGCCGAGCAGGGCGCCGCCGAGGGCCGTGCCGAGCGCGGTCGCGGTGATCGCGCGACGGCGGCGCACGGCGACGGCGATGCCGGTGACGGCGAAGACGGCGGCGGCGACGGGAAGCCAGAAACCGGCGACCTGGAGCACGTGGAACTCCCTCCGGAGTGGGCCCAGTTCACCGGCGGGCAGGACCGCGACCTCGGTGTGCCGGACGGGGATGTTGTTCGCCAACGGCAGGTTCTCGTAGGCGAGTTGGTGCTTGACGCTGGCGGTGACGGGGGCCAGGTCGACGGTGACCGTGCCGGATCGCCCCCTCGTCCTCCAGGGCGCGCAGAACGGCGTCGTGGGTGACGCGGTTGCCCTCGTCCCAGGCCACGCGGAAGGCCCGGGTCTTGGTGAAGGAGTGCATGGCGTCGTGGACGAAGGGCGCCATCACGCCCTGGGTCGCGCTCATCCGGACCCCGTCGACCCTGGTCCCGCCGATCCGGGCGCGGCCCACCCGCACCTCGCGCAGGATGCCCGTGCCGACGGTGTCCGCGATCACGTCCCGTACGGCGGGGTCGGCGGCGAGCGGCGCCATCGTCGTGACGTAGCGGCCGGAGTCCGTCAGGCCGTACGCCGCCCAGGCCGCCAGCGCGCCGAAGGGCGTGAGGAGGCAGGAGAGGGCGACGAGGACGGCCGACAGGGCGCTCCGGAGACGTGGGGGCACCTCCCAGGACAGGCCCGGGAGGCGCCGTACGCGAGCGGGTCGGCTGTTTTTGACTGCGTATGGGTTAAATGTCGAACCGAATGGGTGGGCCGGGTCGCGCCCCCGGAACCCTTGGCGGAACTGGGCGGTCCGCTCTCCGGTGGAGGCATCACCCGAACGGGTGTTTCCTGGAGCTGGGGAGAAGGAGGCCGAACATGCGCACCACTCCGGCCCTGCGGACTCTGGCCGCGGCCCTGCTCACCGGTGGCACCCTCGCCGTCGCGGCGGCGGGCACCACGGCGTCGGCAGCACCGACCACGTACGCCGAAGGACATGGCGGTGGTGGCGGTGGCGGCAGTCCGATCTGGGGCACCATCGTCTCCCGCACGGACCTGAACGTGCGGGAATCGCCCACCACCCACTCACCCGTCGTCGACTCGCTCTCACCCGGCAGCCAGGACCGCGTCCAATGCGTGGTCAGGGGCCAGAGCGTGAACGGCAACCCCGACTGGTACTGGCTCGTCGGCGCCCAGGCCTGGGCCAGCGCCGCGTTCGTCGACACCGGCGGCCAGGGCGTGCCCTCCTGTTCGGACCCGTGTCCGGGCTGGAAGGACGGCGGCGGCAACTCCGGTTGGAACAGCAACAGTTCCGACTGGAACAACGGCAACAGCTCGTCCTCGTGGAGCACCTCGGCCTCCGGGTCGGACGCCTCGGGCTCCTGGAGCTGGAGCGCCTCCGGTTCGTGACCGGCGGCGGCATCTGGAGCTGGGCGCCCTAGGGCGGTCGTGGCGAAGGGATCGTGATCAGTGCGTGGCCCCCGGCACCAACTCGGTGCCGGGGGCCACGTGGTGCTGTCTGTGCGGGTCAGCGGACCCGGTTGCCCGCTCCGTCCTCGCGCGTGTAGTAGCGGTAGAAGAACACCAGGAAGATGCCCGCCGTGGTCGCGAGACCGATGGCCGCCGAGCGCAGCACGCTCTCGCCGGTCTGGCTGTACAGGAAGCCGAGCGCGGCACCCGCGAAGCCGGACTTGACCAGCGAGTGCAGTTCGCGCTTCAGCAGCGGGGCGAACTGCGCGACCGCCAGGCACAGCACGATGAACGCGAGTGCCGTGACGAAGCCGAACAGGATGTTCCAGCCGGTGATGGGGCCGCCGCTGCGACGGTTGGCCGCCGCCCAGTAGCCGTAGACGAGCCCGAGGACGACCGGGATCGCGATCTTCGCGACGCGGTGGACGCGGGCGTCGAAGATGTCGGGCAGATTGCTCGTGAAGCCACGCGGGCCGGTGGTGCGCGGGCCTGTCATGCGGTTCGGGCCGCTCATTCCGCCGGGCGTGGGTGCCGCTTGGGCCATGAGAGCACTCCTCTCTCCCCCGTACTACCAATGCACACCCCGGCGGAGACGGTGGCAAGTCGGAGTGCGGCCTCGGTTGGCCCGTGTTTCGCTGGGGCGCATGAAGCTCGTACTCTTCGGCGCCACCGGCATGGTCGGCAGCCGGATCGCCACCGAGGCCTCGGCCCGCGGTCACCAGGTGCTGGCGGTGAGCCGCTCCGGCCAGTCGCCGCTGCCCGGGGTCACCGCCACCGCGGCCGACGCGACCGACCCCGACCAGGTGGCCGAGGTGGCGCGCGGCGCCGACGCGGTCGCCTCCGCCTGTGTGCCGCCCCGCGACGGCAGCGATCCCCGCGGCCCCTTCCTCGCCCTGAACGAGGCCCTCGTGGCCGGCGTCCGCGCGGCCGGTGTCGGACGGCTCATGGTGGTCGGCGGCGCCGGCGGCCTGGAGGTCGCCCCGGCCAGGCGGTCAGCGACCAGCCAGGCTTCCCGAGGCCTACCTCCCGGAGGCCCACGCCCACCGCGCCGTCCTCGCCTACTACCGCGCCCTCGACGACGGCCCCGACTGGACGTACGTCTCCCCCGCCGCCGAGATCGCCCCGGGCACCCGCACCGGCCGCTTCCGCGTCGACGGGGACCAGCTGATGACCGACGACCAGGGCCGCAGCTTCATCAGCGCCGAGGACTACGCGGTCGCCTTCGTCGACGAGCTCGAACAGCACGCCCACCCGCGCGCCCGGATGTCGGTCGCGTACTGACGCCGTGAGCGGCCAGGGGACCGGACCGGTGCGCCGCGGGACCGGACCCTGGCGCCACGGCGACTCCGGGCGCTCCCCGCTCGACCGGCTGCCCCGCGCCGGGGACCCCGACGCGCTGCGGCGCCAGCATCTGCTGCGGGTGGGCGGGCGCAGCGTCGCCTGGATACCGCCGCTGCTGATGCTCATCACCATCCTCCAGGTCGACTGGTACACCGGCGGCGAGTTCCGGACCGTCTCCTGGATCGTGCTCGTGCCCGGCATCGCCGCCGCGATCTGCGGGGTGTGGGGCACGGCCGTGTTCGCCGTGCTCGGCGTCGCCACCTACGCGCTCGCCGACCACGCCTGGCCGCGCCAGTACCAGACCGGCCTGCCCGACTTCATCCTCGTCGGCGTCGGCGGTGTCCTCGCCGTCCTGGCCTGCGTGGTCCGGGTCCGCGGCGAGCGCCGGATGCTGCACATGCGCGATGTCGCCGAGACCACCCGTCGCACCCTGCTGCGCCCACTGCCACCGGGCTGGGGCGGCCTCGACCACGCGGCCGTCTATCTCGCCGCGGACGCCTTCGCCCGTGTCGGCGGCGACTTCTACGACATCCAGCCCGGCCTGCATGGCACCCGCGCCCTCGTCGGTGACGTCCAGGGCAAGGGCCTCGGCGCGGTGGAGGCCGCGGCGGCGCTGCTCGGCACGTTCCGCGAGGCCGGCTATCACGAGCCGGAGCTCGCCAGTGTCGCCGCGCGGCTGGAGACCCGGATCCAACGGCACGGGCTGCATCTCGCCGCGCTGGGTGCGGGCGAGGACGTCGACCGGTTCGCCACCGCCGTGCTGCTCGGCTTCCCCGTCGCCGAACCGGACGTCGTCGAGGTCGTCAACTTCGGCCACGAACCCCCGCTGGTGGTCGGACCGCAGGGCGTACGGTCCCTGCCGCCCGGGCACGGACTCCCGCTCGGGCTGGGCGAGTTGGCCCATATGGACGGGCCGCCGCCGACGCTCCGGATCAGGCTCGCGCCCGGCGAGACGCTCCTCGTCGTGACGGACGGGGTGACGGAGGCGCGGAACGGGGACGGTGTCTTCTATCCGCTCAAGTCCCTTGTCAGGGAAGGTGTACTGGCCGATCCGCAGCTGACCGAACCGGACCGTCTCGTCGCCTTCGTCCGGGACGGCGCACGCTGCGGCACGGCGGCGGACACCTCGCCGACGACACCACGATCTTCGCGGTACGGCGGTCCTGACATCACCCTTTGCGGCAGCAGAGGGTGAGCAGAGGTTACGGTGCTTCGGTACGAAGTGAGTGACGGATGGTTCGGGGAGGGCGCCATGCCTGGAACGGTGTTGCTGCTCGCGGCCTCGCCGGTCGGCAAGGGCCGGCTGGTGGACGCGGCCTCCGTTCTGCAGGTGCTGGCGGCGGTCGAGCCCTCGGTGCTGTCCGGTGCGGACACGGCCAACGTTGTCGAACTCGCCGATCCGCTGGAGCCGCAGGCCGTGCTGACGCGGCTGCGTGCCGCCGCCACGGCCGCCGGGCCGTTGACCGTGTTCGTCGCCGGGCAGCTTCAACTCGACCGGAAACAGCGCCTTCCGCATCTGGCGCTGGCGCGGACCACCCCGGCGACGGTTCGCTACACCGGGTTTCCGTGGGCGTGGGTGCGGGAGGAGTTGCGGCTGCGGGCGCCGGGCACGACGACGCTGCTGCTGGACCTCCACACCGACGCGGAGACCTGGCAGTGGTTGCGGGCGCATCCGCTCGACTCGGGCCGTACGAACGCCGTTTACGGCCGCATCGCGCCGCCGCCGGCCCGTCGGGTGGTGGCGGTTCCGTCGTACATGAAGGCGGTGGCGACGATCCTGCGGAGCGGGTGGCGGCCACCGGTGGAGCAGTTGCATCAGCAGGCGGTGGAGAGGCTGGGCGCGGAGGGGTACGCGGACGTGCTCCTCGCTTCTCCCGGGTTCGTGGGGGTCGCCGCCGTTCCCGGGGGCTCCGCCCCCAGACCCCCATCGGCCCTGAAGGGGCCTCGTCCTCAAACGCCGGACGGGCTGAATAATCCCGGCCGGAGTCTGAACAGCCCAGGTCGGCCGCAGGATGCCGATCCGCACGGTGCCATCACCGCCGCCGTCCAAGCGGGCCGTCACCCCGACGCCGACGCCCTCGCCGCCGAACACGAGCAGGCCGCGGTCCGTGCCCACGGTCGGGGTTCCGAAGAGGCTCTGCACTGGACCGAAGTGCGGGCGGATCTGGCGATGTTGGCGGGGATCCGGTGCGGAGTTGTCAGGCGTGGCTTGCGGTGGCGGGGGCGCGGCTCGCGGTGGGGCAGGCGCCTGGGACCGTTGCTGTCGAGGCCGCCGTGGACCGGGCGCACCATCAGTGGGGGCAGATCCATGATCCCGTTCCGGCCCGTGAACTCGGTCTCGCGCTGGCCGAGTTGCGGGGGCTGGTACCGGGGCGGCGGAAGGGTGCTCTGGATCATGTGCGGAGACAGTTGGGGCAGTTGGAGTCGCAGCCGCTCACCTCGTGAAGACTCGTGAAGCTCCCCGCATCTCCCTCCCCTGGAGTCAACGGCGGTGCCATGATGGTGCGTCAGGGCTGAGGGGGATGGAGTGGCCGACCAAACAATTCGCTTACGGCTGGACGGAACCGCGGACGCGCGCGATGTCGGCGCGCTGATGGCGTGGCTGGCGCGCGAGGAACCGCTGGAGGAGCGGGTGCGCGCGGGCGGCCTGCGGATCAGTGAGGCGCGGTCGAGCGAGCCCGAGTCCGGGGCGCCCATGGGGGTGGGCTCGGAGATCGTGGTGGCGCTCGTCAGCTCGGCTGCCACGCCTGTCTTCCATCAGCTGGTGCAGGAGATCAGACGGGCCGTCGTGGCCTGGCGGGACAACCGCCGGGAAGTCGAGCACGGAGACCCGCCGCAGGTGGACGTGGATGTGGTGTCCTCCGACGGCGACGGCTGGCCCGGTGTCCGACTTCGACCCGCGGGGGAAGGTCAACCGGGCGCTGCTGGTGGGTGTCTCGGGTACGACACCACCGTGCCTCCGTTCGGTGTGCCCGGTGACCTCCCGGCCGTCAAGCACAACCTGAACCTGCTGCGGGACGTGCTGCCCAGGGGCCGGGTGTTCGGCGACCACGAGGTGCGGGTGCTGCGGTCGCCGACGCTGGACGACTTCGACCGGGCGCTGCGCACCGCCGCCCAGGAGGCCGAGGGGCTGCTCCTGGTGTACTTCGCCGGGCACGGCGCGATCACCGCGGCCGGCGACGAACTGTTCCTCCAGATGCGCAACGCGAGCGTGGTCGCGGGCGGCCAGGCGGTGTTCCCGGGCGCCGAGATGGTCACCACGATGCTGACCATGCTGGCCGCGGGCCGCGCCGAGCGGATCGTGGTGGTCCTCGACTGCTGCTTCGCCGGGAACGCGGGCTGGATCTGGGAGAACTTCCGCGACAGGCGGCGCGTGCTGCTCCAGCTGAGCGTGCAGGCCAACCACCGCATCGACGCGGGCGACGGCACGGGCCCGACGCCGTTCACCGAGCGGCTCGTCCGGCTCCTCGACCGGGACGGCGAGGTGCGGTTCGCCGAACTCTCCAGACGGTTACGGGAGGTGATGCGCCAGGACGGGTACAGGACCGTGCGCGGTGACCCCTGGGAGCCGCGCGGGCGGTGGGAGCCCGAGGAGGACGTACTGCTGTCGGCCCGGCCGGTGCGGGGGAGCGGCCTGATCCTCCGGTGCGGAGGCCGGTGCGCAGGACCGTCGGACCCGAGCGCGGGCCGTCCGCCTCACGGCGCGCGGGGGTGGCGCTGCTCGGCGTGCTGCGGGCGGGCGGCGGTGTCGTCGCCCGGTGGTTCGGGCGCTGGGGGCGCTGCCGCGGACCGCGACCCGGATCATCCTGGTGCTGGCCCTCGCCGCCCTGGGACTCGGGTCGTACGGCATCTACACCCTCGCCGCCGGCAGCCCTCGTGCGGTCCGCCGCTCGAACTGCGGGTGCAGACTGACCCCGATCTGGAGTCCACGGTCCGTTCGGCCGCCGACGCGTATCTCACCTCGCAGGCGAACACCACCGGCGACGGCTGCCGCCGCAGCGGCATCACCGTCTACAGCGCGGGCTCCGCCGATGTCGTCACCGCGCTCCAGCGCCAGTCGCACGCCTGGCAGGAACCCAGCGGCGACGACATCGACCCGCAGCGCGACATCGGCCCGCAGCCGGACATCTGGATCCCGGCCTCGGTCGCCGACGCCGCCCGGGTGACCGCCCACCAGGACATCGATTCCGTCGTCGCGCTGACCTCGGACGCCGAGCCGCTCGCCTATTCGCCGCTGGTGCTCGCCGTGCCCAAGAGCCTTGCGGGGGAGGCAGTTCGGGAAGCGGACTGCGGCTGAACGAACTCATCACCGTGCTGCGCGGCCGGGCCCCGGACGCCGAAGTGACCCGTCCCGACCCGGAGTTCACCGACGCGGCACTGCTTGCGACCATGGGTCTCTACCACAACTCGGACGTGCGCAGCGCGGAAGCCCTGGTGCGTTCGCCGGTCCCGCCCGCGCCCACGGCCGCCGACCTGCTGTGCACGCTGCCCGACGACTCGACCGTGGACCGCACGACCGCCGCCCTGGTCCCCGAGTTCCTGCTGAAGAGCGGGGTCGGCTGCGACCGCGCGACCCGGGTGCCCCGGGTCGCCGAGTACCCGGACGACACCGCCGGCATCGAACCGGCCTTCGTCCGCGTCGGCTGGCAGGGCGCCGACCGGGACCGGGAGGCGCGGGACACGGCGGCCGAGGACTTCCACCGGTGGCTCGCGGGGAGCGGCGGCCGGGCCGTGTTCGCGGCGGACGGCTTCCGCTCGGCCGGCGGCGACCGAGACCTGCTGGACCCCCGCGCGCCCGGCACCGGCGTGGACCCCACCCCGGCGGACCTGCCGACCAGCACTGTCGAGTACCAGGCCATGAACACCGCGCTCTCCGGCTACCGGGGTGCCGACGGCCCCGGCCGGGTGCTCTTCCTGATCGACGACTCCGGTTCGATGGGCGCCCTCTGGAACGGGCCGAGCGGCGGCCCCGGCCTGGTGAAGCAGTCCCTCGGCGGGCTCGGCGACGAGGACAGGTACGGGGTGTGGGGCGTGTCCGGGCTGGACGCCCACGCGCCGTACAAGGCGGTGCTCCCCTTCGGCCCGCACAAGCGCGGCCCCGCCGAGACGGCCATCGGCAGGATCGGAATCCAGGACGCCCAGGCCGACCCGCACACCGCGCTGCTCGCCGCCCTCGACTACATGGCCGCGCGCGGAGCCGACGACCACCACCCCCGGCTGATCGTGTACGTCACCGACGACGAGGACAACAACCGGCTCACCGGCGCGAATCTGGACGCCGTACTGACGAAGGCGCGGTCGGTGAAGGTGCCGGTGGCGATGGTGTCGCTGGTCGGCGGCGGCTGCGACAAGGGCAAGCCGGACGAGCGGATCTCCGGTGCGAGCGGCGGCCGTTGCCTGGACGCCGACACGGATCTCGGCGCGGGCCTGCACGACGAGGTCGCGCGCACCGGAACGGGGGAGGACTGATGGCCCGGCGCGGGTACGCGGCACTGCTGACCCTGCTGCTGCTCGCGGGCTGCACCGGCGGCCACCCCTCGGCGGGGCCGGCCGCCGACGAGGGGCCGGGCGAGATCGTGGTGGCCAGCGGCCGGGACGTCACCGGCAAGAGCGGCATCCGCGAGCAGCTCATCGCCGCCTGGAACGACCAGCAGCGGAAGGCGGGTTCGGGTTACCGGGCCCGGCTGGTCGAGCTTCCGGGCAACGCCGACGAACAGCGCAGCCAGCTGCTCGGCGCCCTCCAGTCCGGGAGCGCCGACTACGACGTGGTCAACCTGGACGTGACCTGGGTGCCGGAGTTCGCCGCCGCGCACCTCGTCCGCCCGCTGCCGGACGGCACGGTCGACGCCGATGTCATCAAGTCCGTGGCGGAAACGGCCCGTTGGGACGGAAAGGTGTACGCGGCGCCCTTCAACAGTGATGTCGGGCTGCTCTACTACCGCACCGACCTCATGAAGAAGGCACAGGTCTCGCAGCCCGACCTGAACCAGGGCATCAGCTGGGCCCGGCTCCAGGAACTGAGCCGCGCCGTCAGGCAGGCCCTCCCCGACGTCGCGGGCTGGACCACCCAGCTGGGCGCCTACGAGGGCCGTACCGTCAACGCGATCGAGGCGTTCGCGTCGGCGGACCCGGACTTCGAGTTGACCGACGACGACGGCCATTACGACGCCTCCGTAGGGAAGTTGACGGCCGGGATCGCCGAACTCCGCAGCCGCACCGACCCCTCGTACACCCTCCCGGCCGCCTTCCAGTCCGACGAGGCCGACTCGCTGGGCGACTTCGCGGACGGCCGGACGGAGTTCCTGCGGCAGTGGCCGTACGCCTACCGCACCCTCCACCAGTCGTTCGACGCGAACCAGCTCAGGGTGGCTCCGCTGCCGGGTCGCGCGGTGCTCGGCGGGCAGAACCTCGCGGTGACCGAGTCGTCCGGGCGGGCGGCCAAGGCGGCCGAGCTGATCACGTACCTCACCGGCAAACGAAGCGAACGCTGCCTGCTGGACGCGGGGTTCGCGGCCACCCGCACCTCCGCCTACCAGGACAACAACGTGACCTGCGGCGTCGGCACCGCCCCGACACCGTCGGCCTCCCCACCGGCGAGAGAACCGACAGCATGCCCCGCGACGCGGCCGGCCGCCCCGCGTACGCCCGCACCACCCTGCTTCCCGCACTGCGCAAGGCGGTTCAGCGCCCGCGCACCCCGCTCTACGGCGCGTTCACCCAGACGTTCACCGCGCAGCTCGGCCCCCTGTTCCGGGACGATCCGCCGAGTGACGCGACCCTGGCGAAGAGGCTGGACACCGCGCTGAAGAAGGCGCTGCCCAACTGACGCAGCCCCTGTCAGTCGGTGAGAAAGGCCAACGCGCCCGACACCAGGGTGCGTACGCCCGGCGCGACCGTCACCAGGTCGGGTGCGAACTGCGGGCTGTGGTTGCTGGGCACGGCATGGAACTTCTCCATGAGATCCGTGCCGGGCGCCGCGTCCCACACGTCGGCCGAGGTGCTCGTCACGAACCAGTAGGAGTACGGCACCCCGTCCGGGACCAGGTGCGGAAAGTCTTCGCTGCCCATCGCGGGGCCGGGGTCGAAGACCGTGCCCGCGCCGAGGACCTCGGTGTGCACGGCGGCGACACGGCGGTCGGTGTCGGCGTCGTTGACGGTGATCGGGAAGTCGTTGCCGAAGGTGATCTCGGGCTCGCTCGGGCAGCCCGCTGCCAGGCACTCACCGGTCGCGATACGCCGGATCGCGGCGATCATCCGGTCCCGCACGTCGGGGACTGGGTGCGGAGGTTGAGGGAGAGCCGGGCGGTGGTCGGGATGATGTTGTGCCGGGTGCCCGCCTCGATGCGGCCCACGGTGAGGACGGCGGAGTCGCGGGCGGCGATCTCGCGGGAGACCACGGTCTGTAGCCGGGTGACGAGGTAGGCGGCGGTGACGACCGGGTCGACGGTCGTCTCGGGCCGCGAGCCGTGCCCGCCCCGCCCGTGGATCACGATGTCGATATCGGTCGTGGCCGACATGATCAGCCCCGGCGAGTGCGGGTAGAACCCGGCGGGCCCGGGCGCCGCGTGCTGGCCCAGCAGCACGTCAGGACGCGGGACGCGCTCGTACAGACCGTCGGCCACCATCGCGGCCGCGCCCCGCCCCGTCTCCTCCGCGGGCTGCCCCACCAGCACCAGCGTCCCCGACCAGGCGTCCCGCCCCGCGGCCAGCGCCCCGGCCGCCCCGGCCAGCCAGGTCACATGCATGTCGTGCCCGCAGGCATGCATCACCCCGTCCACCGAGGACGCGTACGACAACCCGGTCTCCTCCGGCACCGGCAGCGCGTCCATGTCGGCCCGCAGCAGCACGGTGGGCCCGTCCCCGTTCCGCAGCACCCCGGCGACCCCGGTCCCCCGATCCCCTCAAGGGTGTCGAACCCCCGCCTCGGCGAACCGCTCGACAAGCTTCCCGGCCGTACGGTGCTCCTCGCCGGACAGTTCGGGATGCCGGTGCAGATCCCGGTAGAAGTCCTCCAGCCCGGAGACGGGGAGGTCGGCGGTGAGGTCCAGGGCGATACGCGCGGCGGCAGACGTCATGGCGTCAGCGTAGGACGCCCGGACCTGCGGGTCACTCGTACGGCCCAGCCCACCCGGCCACGCCCGCTCGCGGCACTGATCCGCGCAGTTCGTGCCCGAACTCGTCGGCTTCCTGGTCATCCTGGTCATCGGCTGGTCCGTGTTCAAGATGATCGCCCGCATCCTGGACCGGGTGCTGCGGAAGGTCGGTCAGCACGATGATCAACGGCATCGTCGGCAGCGCCCTCTCGTCGATGTCTGTCCTACGGCAGGATGCTCGCCACCATCGTCTGGGCCTGCATCGCCGCCCTCGCGACCGCCGCCGGCATCATGATCGTCGGCGTCGGCGGCGGCATGATCGGCCCGATGCGCCAGCGCATGGAGCGCATGCTGACGCGGCCGAGCGTGAGACGACGAACGCGAAGGGCAGCCTCACGGCCTACCAGTCGGGCCGTGAGGACGCGATGACCCACCAGCCGGTGCGCGAGCGCACGGACCTGCCGGGGCCGTCGGACATGTGAGGGGGACGGCTACGCTGGGTCGTACTGTCCCGAAGGAGACGACGGTATGACCCAGCAGGCTATCTACCAGCATCTGCGTGAGTTGCGGGATCATTTCACGCCGCCACAGGGCTTCACCTTCCCGGAGATCAGCGACGGGACGTTCGTCATGATGATGAGCCCCGTCCCCGGCACCAGCTCACGGCCGTGGATGTGCGCGACCAACTGGCCGGCCAACTGCCTCCCGGAATAATCACCGCCGAGGCCACGGACACGGATGACGCGTCCCTCGGCACACTGCGCATTCCTGACCTGCTGGTGGTCCCGCGCTCAGCCATGGAGACGGACGATCCGCTGGACCCGCACCAGATCCTGCTGGTCATCGAGATCGTCTCCCCGTCGAACCCCGGCAACGACTACGACGCCAAGAGCCAGGACTACCCGGCGATGGGCATCCCGCACTACCTCATCCTCGACCCCCGTGACGGCACGTGGACGTACCAATGGGGAATCGACACAAGTGCCGGTCGTCCCACCTACGGCAACCGTCTGAAGGGGCAGCCGTACGGGACTCCGCTCGCCATCACCACTGAGCTGGGCACCTGGAAGCTCGACACGAGCGGGCTGCCGCTCTACTCGCGCAAGGACATGATGCTTCCGCCGGAGTGAGACACCGGCGGGCGGTCCGCCGCCCTGGCCGGGCTTACCGCAGCCGCTCCGATCAGGGCGGCGACAGCGATGACGGCGGCGCAGAATCCTCTGACGTAACGCGCGGACATACCTACCTCGCAACGACAGTGACAGCGACGGCAACAGCAGCGACAGTAGCGAATTAAACACGCTTAATGCGTGCCTAACTTAGGGGTCGGAGTACGCAACGGGAAGAGGCCCAGGGGAGTTGAGACAGTGGAAACCCTTTTTCAGTCACCCTGGCGCTGCTCGGGCAGCAGTCCGTGCCGGTGTACGAGCCGGCTGATGGCAGTCAGCCTGCACACCGCGTAGTCGTGCCCCACCGGCTCCCGCCAGTCCAGCTCCGCGAGCGCGTCGAGGAACCCGAGCGCGTAGTCCGTGAGGTCCGCGCGGTCCGGCGCCGGGGGTGTCAGCCCGGACCCGCCGGCCGACAGCCGTTCGCGCAGTTCAGCCACGTGCTGGTCGACCTCGGCCACGAAGCCAGGCTCGAACGCGAACTCCGCGAAGCGGGGCCCGTACGCGTTGCTGATCTTGGCCAAAGGGGACATTTCTCCACCGTGCGTTACGTGCGTTATGGAGAGTTCGTGATTCCCATCACCCGGAGAGCCCCGTGTGGTTACTCTCGGCGACAGGCCGTAACTACTCGGAGGTGGCTGTCGTATGGCCAACGTTCGTCAACTCGACCCGAGCGCATCGCCGTTGGACTACTTCGGCTACGAGTGCCGCCGCTTGAGGGAAGCGGCGGGCCTCACGCTGGAAGGTCTCGGCAAGATCCTCTTCTGTACCGGCTCGCTCATCGGGCAGATCGAGACGGCCCAGAAGGTACCGACCCGGAACTTCGCCGAACGCCTCGACGCGGCGTTCCTGACGGACGGGTCCTTCACGCGGATGATCGGCATGGTGCTCCGGAGCCAACTTCCCAACTGGTTCCAGGCATACGCGGAGATGGAGGCGAAGGCTGAGTTCATCTCCACGTATCAGTGCCAGGTGATCTACGGCTTGCTTCAGATGCCGGAGTACGCGGGTGCGCTGGTGGGCGTCGAAGCGCCTGACCGTGTCGAGGAGTTGGTCGCGGCGCGCATGGAACGGCAGCGCCTTCTGGAGAAGAAGCAGCCTCCTGCCGTGTGGGTCGTTCTCGACGAGGCTGTGCTGTACCGCGAGGTCTGCGGCCGCGAGGTCATGCGCAAGCAGCTTGCCCGTTTGGTGAGCTATCGCGACAACCCCTGGGTGAACATCCAGGTGATTCCGTTCACGGTGGGCACGCACACCGGTTTGTTGGGCTCCTTCAACCTCCTGCGCTTCGAGGATGACCCGGACATCTACTACTCCGAGGGCTACGACCAAGGGCACATGACGGCCAACCCGGAAGTCATCAAGGAGCGTTCGGTTGGCTATGCTCGCTTGCAGGCCTGCGCCCTCTCCGTGGAGGACTCGGCCGACCTGATCACGCGGGTGATGGAGGAGCGTTATGGAGACCGGCCGACAGACGTGGCGGAAGTCCAGCTACAGCAGCACTAATGGCGGCGACTGCGTCGAGGTGGCCACCGGCGCCCCCTGTGTCGCGATCCGTGACTCCAAGAACCCGGACGGTGCCGTTCTGACCGTGAACCGGGTCCGCTTCGAGGAATTCATCAACTCCCTCTCCATGTAACTGACTTACTGGCCAGTCCGTAAGTCGGCTTACTGGCATGATTAATGCATGGTGAGACGGGACGACCCGGAAGTCATCGGGCGCAGGGTCCAGCAGTTGCGGCACGAACGCGGGTTCACCCAGCGGCAGTTGGCCGAGCCCGCCTATACACCGGCGTACATCTCCACGCTCGAGGCCGGCCGGGTCCGCCCCTCCGACGACGCGCTGCGCCACTCGCGGGAGCGACTCGGCGTCGCCTACGAGGAGTTGGCCACCGGCCGTCCCGCCCACCTCGCCACCGAACTCCGCCTGCGCCTCACCGAGGCCCAACGCACCCTGGCCACAGGGGAGTCGGAGGAGGCGGCCGAGCAGTACGCCGACCTCCTGGAGGAGGCGGAATCGCTCGGACTCGCGGACGAGGAGGCCGTAGCGCTGCTCGGTCTCGGTGAGTGCGGCCTCGACACCGGTGATCTCTCCGCCGCCCGCCTGTACTTCGAGCGTGCCGAACAACGCCTGGCCGACGAACCGCTCCCGTCCCGCGTCCCGGCGATCCGGGGCCGTGCGGTGGCGCACTACCTGACCGGTGAACTCCGGTACGCCGTCTACCTGTTGGAGTCGACGCTCGACGAGCTGAACCGGGGCGGCCTGCACGACCCGGACGCCCTGCTGCTGCTCTACGCGAGCGCGATAGGGCCGTACATGGACATGGGTGCGCACGCGCGGGCGGCCCAGGCGGCGGAGTTGGCGCTCGCGTTGGCGCCGCAGGTCGCGGACCCGGCGCTGCTGGCGCGCATGCACCGGTCGGTGGCGCGGACGCTGATAGCGGAGGGCAAGGTGGCGGAGGCCGACGCCTCCCTCGCCAAGGCGGCCGATCTCTACCGCCAACTCCAGTTCCGCACCGAACTCGCCAACTGCCACTGGATGCGCGGCTACGTCTACGCCCAGGACGGCGAACTGGAACGCGCCGAGGTCGAGTTGCGGCAGGCGCTGGCGATGCTGACGGCGAAGCGCGCGGCGCTGTACAGCAGTCAGGTGGCCGTCGAGCTGGCCGACGTACTCCACAAACGCGGCAAGTCCGACGAGGCCGCCGGCCTCCTTCACGACGTCCTCAGCGACCTCAGCTCCGAACGCGGCGCCCTGCACTCCGCCGCCGCGCACCGCCTCCTCGGCATCATCGCCGAGGACTCCCGGGACACGGACGCGGCCGAGGAGCACTACGTCCGCGCCCTCAGCCTGCTGGAACGCGCGGGCGCCGCCGGCGACCTGGCCGACCTGTGCCGCATGCTCGGCGACCTGCTCCGCCGCACCGGCCGGGTGGAGGCGGCCCTCGACGCGTACCGCACCGGCCTCGGCCACCGCACCGCCCCCGGCACCACGACTCTGGGTCCGGCCCCCGCACAGCCTCCTCTTTGACAAATCGGGGATACCGCACAGCCCGGACGATTACCGTGCGACGGACGACGGACGAGTCGTAGCCGTAGTCGTGCGAAACGGGATGAGACAGGCGCGTGCGCGTGCAGAACGAACGGACCGTGGCCGACGGCCCGCGTGAACCGACCGTCGCCGACGACCCGCCCGAGCGGACCGTCGCCGACGCTCTGCGTCTGGCCGTGCGCGCGATCGTCTACGCGGTCCTCGGCGGTGCGGCGCTGCTCGCGATCGCGACGGTGGTGTCGGTCCTCGGCCCGATGCTGGCGATCGACCTCTACACCCCGCCCGTGGCGGCCTGGTGGACGGTCTTCACGGCGGTCGCGGTGCAGGGGTGCCGTTCCTGCTGCTGGGCACGGTGGTGTCGGCGGCGATCGGAGCGTTCGTCCCGGAGCGGGTGTTCACCAAGCTCCTCCCCGCAACCAGGCCCTGGCGGTCCCGATCGCGGGCGCGGCGGGGGTCGTCCTCCCCGGCTGCGAATGCGCGTCGGTACCGGTGGCGAGCAGCCTGATGAGAAGGGGCGTGGCCCCGGCGGCGGCGCTGGCGTTCCTGCTCTCGGCCCCCGCGATCAACCCCGTGGTCCTGGTCGCGACCTCGATCGCGTTCCCGAACCAGCCGAAGATGGTGCTGGCTCGCCTGGTCGCATCGCTGGCGACGGCGGTGGTGATGGGCTGGCTCTGGGCGAGATTCGGCAGGGAGGAGTGGCTGCGCCTGCCCAGGCGCACCCCAACCGCCCCTTCGACTGGGGGCGTGAAGGCCTTCGTAGCGGGCCTGCAGCACGACCTCCTGCACGCGGGCGGCTTCCTGGTCCTGGGCGCGGCAGCGGCGGCGACCTTCAACATCGCCGTACCGCGCTCGGTCCTGGACGTCTTCACGGGTTCGTCCTGGCTGTCCCTCCTCCTACTGGCCCTGCTGGCCGTGGTGTTGTGCGTGTGCAGCGAGGCGGACGCGTTCGTCGCCGCCTCCCTGAGCGGTTTCTCCCCGGCGGCGAAACTGGCGTTCATGGTCGTGGGCCCCATGGTCGACCTCAAACTGATCGCCCTCCAGGCAGGCACCTTCGGCCGCGCCTTCGCCTTCCGCTTCTCCTCGACGACCTGGCTGGTGGCGGTGGCCGGCAGCACGTTGGTGGGTTGGTGGCTGCTGTGAGGCGATACGGCTCGGCGGTCCTGTTGCTGCTGGTGGGCGGCGCGGTCCTCCGGATCTCCCTCTTCAGCGAGCTGTATCTGCGGTATGTGCAGCCGGCGTTGAGGCCGTATCTGGTGGTGTCCGGTGCGTTGTTGATGCTGCTGGGTGTCGTGGCGGCGGTCAGGGGACGCGGCAGAGGGAGCACGAGGAGGAGCACCCGGTCGAGGACCACGGTCACGGGCATGCGCACGGCGGCCCGCGCATCGCCTGGCTGCTGACACTCCCCGCCCTGGCCCTGCTCCTCTTCCCACCCCCGCCCTCGGCTCGTACAGCGCGTCGAGGGAGGAGGCGCAACGGGCGGCGCAGGGCGTCGGCACCTTCTCGGCGCTGCCCGGAGGGAACCCGCTGGACATCTCCGTGGCGCAGTACAGCTCCCGCGCGATCTACGACACCGGCCACTCCCTCAATGGCCGCACCCTGCGCATGACCGGCTTCGTCACCCACGGCTCCCACGGCACCTGGTACGTCACCCGCCTCCTCGTCACCTGCTGCGCCGCCGACGCGACGATCAGCAAGGTCGAGATCCGCGGCGACGAGGTCGACGGCGCCCCGCAGACGGACAGTTGGGTCACGGTCACCGGGATGTGGGTCCCGAAGGGCAAGCTGGGGACGGACGGGGCGTGGCCACCGGTGCTGAAGGCGACGACCGTCAAGCAGGTGAGGGAACCGGCTGACCCGTATGACAAGCGTTGACCGGGCCCTGCTCCTAGACCTGCACCCGCCCCTGCTTCTGCACATCCGTCAGTCGCTGGGCGCCGGTCTGTACCGCCTGTTGCGTCGCGTCGGCGGGGACGGTGCCGAGGCCGCCGTTGGTGAGGGTGATGGTGTCGTCGCCGATGCGGACGGCGGCCGTGTCGAGGGTGAGGGTGGACTGGTCGCCCTCGGGGTGGTGCCGGTGAGGGTGAGGTGGAGGGCCTCGCGGGCGTCGCCGACCTCGGGGAGGGTGGTCTCGGTGACGTGGATCGTCTGGACGCCGGAACGGGTCGTCGTCGCCGTGAAGTTGGCGCACTTCCGGGGAGGGTGCGGAGCCAGTCCAGGGTGCGGTTCACGTCTGCCTGGGGAACGCGGCCACCTGGTAACGGAGTTGGGCCTCGTCGTCCGGGTCGTCCAGGGTGGTCACCGCCTGGGCGGTCGCCGGGGTGCCGAGGAGTTCGTCGGCGTAGAGGGCGTCCAGGAGGCGTTGGCAGTCGGGGATGTTCGTCTTCGCCTTCAGCAGGCTGTCCCGCCAGGTCGCCGTGCCCTGCGTCGGGGTCCAGGGGCGCCGAGGTCCGCGTCCGTGAGGAGGGCGGACTGGGCCTGGGCGGGGGTGAGGACGGGGCGGCTGCGGGGACGCGTGGGCTGCGGGCGTGCGTACCGCCGAGGGGGAGGGGGCGGTCGTCACCTTGTGCAGGATGGCCTCGTTCGCGCAGCCGGCGGTGGTGAGGGTGCCTGCGGCGGCTATCACGGTGAGCAGGACACGGGCCGGGGTACGGGGCATCGAGGGTTCCTCCTGGGGTGGGGTGCGGTTCCCTCCCAACCGCACCATCGCCTCCGGCGGTCCACCAGCGCGCCGGGCCGTCCGGGTGAGGGGCGGTCTTGTGGGTGCGGGCCCGGTGGGGGCTGGTCGCGCAGTTCCCCGCGCCCCTGAAAGCGCTTGGTCGGCCTGAGTGGCAACCCCCTAGGGGCGCGGGGAACTGTGCGACCAGCCACGACGGCGCTGCACCCGAAATCCCTGGAGCAAACCCCTACGCGCTGGGATCGAGGGCGCTCACCGCATCCGTCAGGGCCGTGCGGGCCAGGGTTCGTAGCCAGATGTGGGCGGGGTCGGTGTCGTAGCGCTGGTGCCAGGACAGGTAGACCGGGGCCGGTGGGAGGTCGAGTGGGAGGGGGAGGAGGACCATGCCGAGGTCCGCGGCGGCCGAGCGGGCCGTGGCCTCGGGCGCGGTGACGACGAGGTCGGAACCCCGCGCGAACTCGAACGCGGCGCTCTCCGTGGGCGCGGTGACCACCACCCGCCGCGTGAGATCGAGGCGCGCAAGGGCGTCGTCGAGGAGGTTCGCGAGCCTGCCGCGCCGCGACACGCTGATGTGATCCGCCGCGGCGTAGCGCGCGGCGGTGACGGTCTTGACCCGGGTGAGCGGATGCCCCCGCCGTACGACGACGACCTGCCCGGTCTCGGCCACCCGGTCGGCGTGGATCTCCGGCGCGGTCGGGCGGCCGGCGTCCGACGCGAGGTCCACCTCTCCGCGCCGCAACTCCGGTGTGTCGACGCTCGATTCCGCGATGAACCGCAGCCGCACCCCGGGCGCCTGCTCCCGCACGGCGGCCAGCAACGCGGGCCCGCTGAGGGCGACCAACGCGTCATGCCAGCGGAGCGTGAACGTGCGCTCGAGTGTCGCGAGGTCGAGTTCACGGCTCGGCGCGAGCACACCCCGTACCTGCTGGAGCAGATCGTGCACCTGCTCCCGCACGGCGATCGCGTACGGCGTCGGGGTCATCGTGCGTCCGGTGCGCACCAGGATCTGGTCCCCGTCGTACGCCGGATCCGCCCGAGGCTGCGGCTCATCGCGGGCGCGGTGACATGCAGGCGGTCGGCGGCACCGGCCACGCTGCCCTCCTCCAGCAGCGCGTCGAGCGCGGCGAGCAGATTCAGGTCCAGTTGCATGGGAGTCATCCTAGACGTGTTTTACATGCACTTGATGTTAACGATGACCTCTCCTACCTTCGAAGCACGGGCACGAACGAACGAGGTTCTCGCCCGGTCGACCTCCCTTCCCGCAGTTCAGACAGGAGCACCGCCATGTCCGCATCGATCCAGGACCCCGCCACCACCTCCGACGCCGACCTGCTCGCACAGACCGAGATCGCCGTACGTACGGCGGGTACGGCGCTGCGGGACCGCTTCGGGGACGTCGTCCCCTACCGGACCTTCGACGAACTGATGCAGGCGCTCGCCGCCAACGACGACGCGGTCCTCGACATCCTGCGCCCCCGCCTCACGGCCCTGCGCCCCGACGCCCGCTGGGTGGAGGAGGAGTTGGACGGCGGCGCTCTCCCGGCCGGCGAATGGTGGGTGGTGGACCCGGCGGAGGGCAACGTGAACCATCTGCACGGCCTGTCGGACTGGGCGGTGACCGCGACCCTCGTACGGGACAACCAGCCGGTGCTCACCGTGGTCC
This sequence comes from Streptomyces sp. P3, assembly GCA_016893485.2. Taxonomy (GTDB): domain Bacteria; phylum Actinomycetota; class Actinomycetes; order Streptomycetales; family Streptomycetaceae; genus Streptomyces. The sequence continues at coordinate 4,802,978 of JAFEKX020000001.1, read as the reverse complement.
ACCTGCCGCTGACCGGCGAGACGTACACCGCGCTCGCGGGCGCCGGCGCCCACCTCGACGGCCGGCCGCTGCACGTGTCCGGGACCCCGGAACTCGGGCTGAGCGTCGTGGCCACGAGCCAGGCCAGGCCGGACGAGGACGAGAAGGTCGTACGGCGGGTCGGGGCCTCGATCACCGAGATGCTCGTCGACGCCCTCGTGGTGCGGACGTCGGTGCCCGCCACCCTGCACCTGCTGAACGTGGCCGCCGGCCGGATCGAGGTCTTCTGGCAGTTCGCCGGAGCCCGCGCGGACCTGCTTCCCGGAGTCCTGCTCGTCACCGAGGCCGGCGGACGGATCTCCGACGTCGAGGGCCGCCCGTGGACTCCGGAGAGCGAGAGCTTCCTGGCCGCCGCACCTGACGTGCACGCCGACGCGGTCACCACGCTGTCCCGCTGAGCCCGTTCAGCACTGCCAAACAGGCCTATTCGTCCATGCCCAGCAGAAGGACCGGATCGACATGAGTGACATCACCATTCTCGGCGGCGGCCGCGTCGGCGGCGGCCTGGCCACCGCCCTCACCCGGGCCGGACACGAGGTGACCGTGGCGCCCCGCTCGCCGGACGGCACCGCGGACGCCGTACGGACGGCCCGCATCGTCATCAACGCCACCCCCGGCGCGGGCTCGCTGGAGCGGCTCACCGCGCTGCGCGCCGAACTGCGGGGCAAGATCCTCGTGGATGTCTCCAACGCCACCGTCGACGGATCGGACGGACTCCCCGCCGACCTGCTGTACCCCGGTTCGAGTCTCGCGGAGCAGCTTCAGGAGGCGCTGCCCGAGACGCTCGTCGTCAAGACGCTCAACACGATGCTCCACACGGTGATGACCGAGCCCTCCGCGCTCGCCCAGCCGCCCACCGCGTTCCTCTCCGGCGCGGACCCGGAGGCCAAGCAGGTCGTCCGCGGGCTTCTCGTGGACCTCGGGTGGCGGCAGGAGTGGATCACCGACCTTGGCGGGATCGAGACGGCCCGGGCCACCGAGGGCGCGATCCTGTTCGTACCGCATGTCATCCGGTCCAGCGGATTCGCGCCCTTCGCGATCTCGATCGCCCGCTGATCAGGCGTTCTCGCGCTCGGCGCGCCGCTTGACCAGCTCCTCCACCGCGCTCGGCAGGGTCCTCTCGAAGTCGATCAGCTTCACCCAGGTCGGCTTCACCACGATGCGGACCATCCCGTCGTAGAGCGAGCGGACCTCGGCCTCCCACTCGACCCGCTGCTCGGGCGTCATCTCGTAGGAGCCGTTCATCCGCAGGTACTCCTCCGGGATGCCGTCGACGGCGTCCAGCTCCGCCCGGCCGCGGATCAGCAGGATCTTGGGCGGATGGACCTCGGTGTCGATCGTCAGGGCGACCGTCGGGTTCTCCCGGAGCGCCGGGGAGCTTCGGGGCGTGCCGTCCTTGGCCACGTAGGCCAGCCGGAGCACGTCACGTGCCAGCAGCTCCCGGCTGAACGGGCGGTCCAGAATCTCGGTGATCTCACTCGCTCGCATGATCGTCCTCCAGGGAAGTCGTCACCATCTGCCCCGGGGACGGAGCCGTCACCGCGTTCTCGACACGGGCAGCCGCATCGCGTGAGGCGATATCGCGGCGAACGGGGGTAGCCGCCAGACACACGGCGGTTGGACGCCCCTTCTCGAGGAGAGCCATGTTCGCACTCACGTCCCGACGTCTGCGCGGCACCGCCCGTCGGGTCTTCGGCTGGCAGCACCTGCGTCCGGCCCAACTGAGCGCGATGAAGGCCGTGATGAAGGGGCGTGACGTACTCGCCGTCATGCCGACCGGCGCTGGCAAGTCCGCGGTGTACCAGGTGCCCGCGGTCCTGCTCGGCGGTCCGGTCGTGGTCGTATCGCCGCTGATCGCCCTTCAGCGGGACCAGATGCAGAGCCTGCTCGGATCCGGCGCGCTGCGCACCGCCGCCGTCAACTCCGCGCAGCGGAAGAGCGACAACGAGACGGCGTGGGCCCGTATCAGCGCCTCCTCGGTCGACGTGGTCTTCCTCGCTCCCGAGCAGCTCGCCAAGCCGGACGTCACCGACCGGCTCGCCGCCGTACGGCCCCGGCTGCTGGTGGTGGACGAGGCGCACTGCGTGTCGTCCTGGGGCACGACTTCCGGCCGGACTACCTGCGGCTGCGCCACGCGCGCGAACGGCTCGGCAACCCGCCGGTGCTCGCCCTCACCGCGAACGCGGCGGCCCCGGTACGGCGGGACATCGCCGAACGCCTCGGCATGAACGACCCGGTCGAGATAGTCGCCGGCTTCGACCGGCCCAACATCCGCCTGGAGGTGTCGGCCTTCCAGGACGCCGCCGCCAAGGAGCGGTTCGTCGTGGAGCGGGCGGCCGTGGAGGAGAAACCGGGAATCCTGTACGCGGGGACGCGCAAGGCGGCGGACGGCTACGCCGAGCAGTTGAGCGAGCTCGGACTGGCCGCCGCGAGCTACCACGCGGGACTCTCCGCCGCCGAACGCCGTGAGGCCCAGGACCGGTTCAGCTCCGGTGAACTCGACGTGGTCGTGGCGACCTCGGCGTTCGGGATGGGCATCGACAAGGCGGACGTACGGTTCGTGCTGCACGCGTCCGTTCCCGGCTCGCTCGACGCGTACTACCAGGAGATCGGCCGGGCCGGCCGCGACGGGCGCCGGCCAGGGCGATCCTCGCCTACCGCTCGCAGGATCTGGGCCTGCAACGCTTCTTCGCCACCGGGGCTCCCGACGCCGACGCGCTGCGCCGCGTCGCCGCGTTCCTGCGTGGCGAGGGGGCCGCCGTGAGCGCGACCCGGCTCCGGGCCGAGTGCGACATCGCGGCGACGGCGCTGTCCGCGGTGCTGAACCTGCTGGAGGAGACCGGGGCGGTCCGTACCGGGCGGGACGGCAGCCGCTACGTCGGCACGGATGACGATGTCGACGCCGTGGTGCGGAGCGCCCTCGCCGTCCACGCGACCCACGTCAAGCTCGAGCGGTCCCGGGTCGACATGATGCGGGGGTACGCCGAGGCGACGGACTGCCGGCGGCGGTTCCTCCTCGGGTACTTCGGCGACTCCGGTCCCGTCCCGTGCGGGGGTGCGACAACTGCACGGGGCCGGCGCCCGAGCGGTCTGCGGACGCCGGACGGCCCGGCAAGACGCCCGCACGGCAACGCCGTTGGACCCGGACCGGTGCCCGCGCCGCCACCCCGGCGGATACCGTCCGGGCGGCGAAGCCCGACGCACCCGACCACGCCTACCTGCCGGGCGTCCGCGTCAGTCACGACCAGTGGGGCGAGGGCGAGGTCATGAGCGAGGGCGACGGCAAGATCACCATCCTGTTCGAGTCGGTCGGCTACCGCACCCTGTCCCTGGCAGTGGTAACCGACAAACAGCTCCTCGTCGCCTTGCCGTAGGTCTGTCGGGTGCGGGCCGGTGGGGGCTGGTCGCGCAGTTCCCCGCGCCCCTAAGGGGTTGCTCCAGCTTTTTCGGGTGTCGCGCCGTCGTGGCTGGTCGCGCAGTTCCCCGCGCCCCTAGGGGTTGCCACTCAGGCCGACCAAGCGCTTTTAGGGGCGCGGGGAACTGCGCGACCAGCCCCCACCGGACCCGCACCCGACAGACCGCCACGCAAGCCGTGTCATCGGGAATCAATACCGGCCATTCGAATCCTCATTGGCCGAGTTTCCGCACCCCGCCTACTGTCGAAGTCACCTCACCGATCCCACGCAAACCCCACCCCCCCGGAGACCCCCATGTCGAAGATCCTCTTCGTGCTGACCGGCGCCGACCAGCTGACCCTCGCCGACGGCACCCCGCACCCCACCGGGTACTGGGCCGAGGAGGCCGTCACCCCGTACGAGGCGTTCAAGGCGGCCGGCCACGAGGTCGTCGTAGCGACGCCCGGCGGCGTCGTACCGCCGGTGGACCGCGGCAGCCTCGCCCCGGACTACAACGGCGGCCAGGAGAACGCCGACCGCGTAGCGGGCATCCTCGCCGCGGCTCCCGAGTTCCAGCACCCGGTCAAGCTCGCCGAGGTCGACCTCGCCGACTACGCCGCCGTCTACTACCCCGGCGGCCACGGCCCGATGGAGGACCTCGCCGTCGACGCCGACTCCGGCCGCCTCCTCACCGAGGCCCTCGCCTCCGGCAAGCCCCTCGGCGTCGTCTGCCACGGCTCGGCCGCGCTCCTCACGGCCACCAAGGACGACGGTACGAACGCCTTCGCCGGCCGCCGCCTCACCGGGTTCACCAACGCCGAGGAAACCCAGGGCGGCCTGGCTCCAAAGGTGAAGTGGCTGCTCCAGGACCGCCTCGTGGCCCTCGGCGCCGACTTCCAGGAGGGCGAGCCCTGGGCCCCGTACGTCGTGGTCGACGGCAACCTCGTCTCCGGCCAGAACCCGGCGTCCTCCGCCCCCGTCGCCGACGAGCTGCTCAAGAAGCTCGGCTGATCGAAGGCACCGGCAAATTCCGTCGCCGCAGCCGTCGTACGACTGCTACGGTCCCCGCATGAAGCGCGCCAAGCCGTTCCCGTCCGCCTGGACGACGACGCCGGACCCTGTCCCGGCGCGCTGACTGCTGACTGAAGTCGAAGCCCCGGGGCGAGTGCCCCGGGCTTCGTCGTCGCCGGATTCCTCGCCCCGCCAGCCGCGAAGCGAGGAACCCCGCCATGCACGACCACCGCCGCCTCGGCCGTGAACTCGACCTCTTCGACACCGATCCCCTGATGGGCGCGGGCCTGCCGTACTGGCTCCCGGACGGTGCCATCGTCCGGCATGAACTGGAGGAGTACGTAAGGAAGTTGGAGCGTGCCGCCGGCTACCGTCACGTGTACTCGCCGGTCCTCGGCAAACGCGAGCTGTACGAGATCTCCGGCCACTGGTCCCACTACAGCGACGACATGTTCCCGCCGATGAAACTCGGGGCCGAGGAGGTCGTCCTGCGGCCCAGCCTCTGCCCCCCACCACGCCCTCATCTACCGCTCCCGCTCCCACAGCTACCGCGAACTGCCTCTCCGTATGGCCGAGTTGGGCGCCATGTACCGCTCCGAACTCTCCGGCGTCCTCGGCGGCCTCACCCGCGTCCGCGCCATTCAGCTCAACGACGCCCACATCTTCTGCACCCTGGACCAGGCCGTCGACGAGGCCCGCGAAGCCCTCGCCCTCATCACCCGCGCCTACGCCGACCTCGGCATCCGCGCCTCCCGCCACCGGCTCTCGTTGCCGGGCGAGGGCGGCAAGTACGTTGCGGATCCGGCCCTTTGGCGGCGAGCCACCGCGCTGCTGCGCGAGGTCCTCGACGACTCCGGCATCGCGTACGAGTCCGCCGAGGGCGAGGCCGCCTTCTACGGTCCGAAGATCGACGTCCAGATCACCGACGCGGCCGGCCGCGAGGCCACCCTCTCCACCGTCCAGATCGACTTCCACCAGCCCGAACGCTTCGACCTGCGCTACATCGGCGCCGACGGGGAAAAACACCGGCCGGTCATGGTGCACCGCAGCGTCATCGGGAGCGTGGAACGGGCGGTGGCGCACCTCGTGGAGGAACACGGCGGCGCGTTCCCGCCCTGGCTCGCCCCCGTGCAGCTGGCCGTCCTGCCGGTGTCGGAGGCGCAGGCGGGACCGGCCCACGAACTGCTCCGCCGGGCCCAACAGCGCGGGCTCCGCGCGGAGTTGGCCGCCCCCGGCGACGGCAGCCTCGGCGCCCGGGTCCGCGCCGCCCGCCTCACCCCGTACCAGGCGGTGATCGGCGAACGGGAGGCCGCCGACGGCCTGGTCGCCGTACGACTGCGGGACGGGCGGCGGATCGGGCCGCTGGCGCCCGCGGAGCTGCTGCACCACATCGGCGCCCGGGTCGAGGCGCGCGGCACCGCGCTGTGGGCGGATGCGTAAGGTCACCCTTGAACTGCCTTGAACTGCCTTGAACTGCCTTGAACTGCCTTGAACTGCCGATCTGCCCTGAGAGGAGCCTGACGTGACCGGTCAGCCCATTCCCGTGATCATCGACTGCGACACGGGGTCGACGACGCCCTGGCGCTGCTGTTCGCCGTCCGGCACCCGGGTCTCGACCTGCGCGCGGTCACCTGCGTCGCCGGGAACACGGACGTCGACCAGGTCGTACGGAACACGCTGATCGTCCTCGACCACGCGGGCGCCGGTGACATCCCCGTCGCGCGGGCGCGGCCCGCCCGCTGATCGAACCGGCACGCTCGGCCGCCCACGTCCACGGCCAGGACGGCATGGGCGACATGAGGCTGCCGGACTCCACCCGCACGCCCGTCGACGTGGACGCGGTGACGCTGCTGCGCCGCGAGATCCTCGCCTCGCCGAGCCCGGTCACGCTCATCCCCACGGCCCCGCTGACCAACATCGCGCTGCTCCTGCGCACCTTCCCCGAGGTCACCCGCAACATCGAGCGGATCGTGTTCATGGGCGGCGCGGTCGCGGTCGGGAACGCCACGCCGGTCGCGGAGTTCAACGTCTGGCACGACCCGGAGGCCGCCGCGATCCTGCTCACCGCCGGGGTCCCGATCACGATGTACGGCCTGGACGTCTTCGAGCGGGTCCAGGTCCAGGCCGCCGACATCCAGCGGCTGCAGGAGAGCCCGGTACCCCGGCTGAAGCTCGCGGGCGACCTCCTCGCCCACCGCGACCCGGCCGTCACCGCCGGCCCCACCCCCACCGGCGGCCTCGGCGACGCGGGCGCGGTCTGCGCGGTCGCCGACCCGGGCGGCCTCACCACCCGCCTCCTCCCCGTCGAGGTCTCCCTCGCCCCGGGACCGTCCCGCGGCCAGACCATCGTCGACCGCCGCACCCGCCACGGCGAGTCCGAGATCCACGACGGCCTGCGCCAACAGGCCCTGGTGGACGTGGGGTTGGACGTGGACGTGGACCGGTACGTGAAGCTGTGGCTGGAGACGGTCGAGGGCTAGGACGAGGGGTGACGGACGGACGCCGAGCCGGGATCTGATCCTTTCCCGGCCCGGCGTCCCGCTCGTCAGATCACGGGCTACGAGTGCGAAGCCCGCCGGCGCCGCGTCGCGACCACGATCGCCGCGCCGCCCGCCAGCAGGACCGCCGCCCCGCCGACCAACGCGCCGGTGCTGCTGCCACCGCCGGTCTCCGCGAGGTCACCGCCGCCGCCGTTGGGGAGGGCGCAGCGGCCGGGGCGCTGCTGGAGCCGGAGGCGGCCGGGGTCGGGGTGGACTCCGGGGTCGACTCGGACGCGCTCGGGGTCGGGGTCGAGGACTCGGAGGCGGGCGGGGTGGACTCCGCGGCCGACGGGGAACCGACGCGGGGGCCGAGGGGACGGGGACTCCTTGGTCGTGCAGTCCTTCGTGCCGCCGTTCCAGGCCGCGATCAGCTTGTCCTTGATGACCGTGTGGTCGGGGCCCTTGGGCAGGTCGCCGTGGACGAGACCGTCACCGGCGGCGGGGTTGCCGTCGAACTTCACCGCGCCGCGGTAGAGGTCGATCTGCGCGAAGCAGCCCTCGTCCGGCACCGCGATGTCCAGCGAGTCCGTCTGGCCCTTCTTCACGGTCACCGTGTCGAAGTCGACGAAGGCCTGCTGCCCGGAGGTGGCGAAGGTCGGGCCGTGCGCCGTGTACGAGGCGAGCGAGGCGGTGCAGGTGGAGGCGTCACCGGCGGTGCGGACCTTGATGTGGATCTTGCCGTCCTCGGTGGGCTTCAGGTTCTGGTCGTCGACCTTCACCGAGGGGAAGAAGTCGGTCCCGTTCAGCGAGAACTGGCAGCCCTCCGTCTCGGTGACCGTGCCGGCGCCGGACCCGGGCCGGTAGTGGCCGGAGCCCCAGCCGTCACCGCCGCCGCCGTGGGCCCAGGCCCCGGACGCGGCGCCGACGGAGGCGGCGGCGAGGGCGAGGAGGCGGCGCCCGTCCCCAACAGGCGGCGCACGGTGACACGACTGGCTATGGACATACTGATCCCATCTGGCGGTACGAGGAGTGGAGGGTGGTGGAGCACGCAGGCGGAGAGGCGAGGAAGCTCAGCGACACCGGGCTCATCGGTCACATGCGCCACAGCGTGTGCACATCGTGGGTCTACCGGAAGTTGACTGTCAACTTCCGCAAGCGCAGCGGGAATTCATAAGGAGACCACGTGACCGACCTGTCCTCCCGTGACCCGAACTGGTGGCGACAAGCCGTCGTCTACCAGGTCTATCCGCGCAGTTTCGCCGACGCCGACGGCGACGGGCTCGGGGACCTCAAGGGCATCACCCAGCGCCTCGGCCACCTCGCCGCGCTCGGCGTCGACGCGCTCTGGCTCAGCCCGTTCTACCCGTCGGAACTCGCCGACGGCGGCTATGACGTCGCCGACTACCGCGACGTGGACCCACGCCTCGGCACGCTCGACGACTTCGACGCGATGGTCGCCGAGGCCCACCGGCTCGGCCTGAAGGTCATGGTCGACATCGTGCCCAACCACACCTCGCGGCAGCACAGTTGGTTCCAGGAGGCGCTGGCCGCCCCACCCGGTTCCGCCGCCCGTGGCCGCTACGTCTTCCGGGACGGCCGCGGCGAACACGGTGAACTCCCGCCCACCGACTGGCCGTCGGTGTTCGGCGGCAGCGCGTGGCGCCAAGTCCCCGACGGACAGTGGTACTTGCACCTCTTCACCCCCGAACAGCCCGACCTGGACTGGGACAACGAGGAGGTCAGGGAGGACTTCCGCACCACGCTCCGCTTCTGGTCCGACCGGGGCGTCGACGGCTTCCGCGTCGACGTCGCCCACGCCCTCGCCAAGGACCTCACCGAACCGCTCCGCGACATCGGCCCCCTCGCGGCGAACTCCGAGGACGTCCTCGACTCGATCCCGCCCGGCAGCCACCCGTACTACGACCGCGACGAGGTCCACGCGATCTACCGCGACTGGCGGCGTACGGTCCTCGACACCTACACCCCGCCCCGCATGGCGGTCGCCGAGGCCTGGGTACCGGCCGCCCGCCGCGCGCTCTACGCCCGCCCGGACGAACTCGGCCAGGCCTTCAACTTCGAGTACCTGGAAGCCGGTTGGGACGCGGAGCAGCTGCGCGAGGTGATCACCGGCTCGCTCGCCACGGCCCGCGCGGCAGGCGCCTCGGCCACCTGGGTGCTCTCCAACCACGACGTCGTACGGCACGCCTCGCGGCTGATGCTGCCGCCGGGCACCGACCCGAACACCTGGCTGCTCTCCAACGGCCACACGCCACCCGTCGACACGGCGGCGGGCCTGCGCCGCGCCCGCGCCGCCACCCTGCTGATGCTGGCGCTGCCCGGTTCGTCGTACGTCTACCAGGGCGAGGAACTCGGTCTCCCCGAGGTCGCCGACCTGCCCGTCGAGGTCCTCCAGGACCCCATCTGGGAACAGCAGGGCCACACCCACAAGGGCCGCGACGGCTGCCGGGTCCCCCTGCCGTGGACCACGACGGGGCCGTCGTACGGCTTCGGGGCGGGGCCCGCGTGGCTGCCGCAGCCGGCGAGCTTCGCGGCGTACGCCGTCGAGGCGCAGGACGGCACCGAGGGCTCGACCCTGGAGCTGTACCGCACCGCGCTGCGCCTGCGCCGCAAGCTCCTCGACGGGGAGGCGCTGACCTGGGCCGACAGTCCGCCCGGCGTGCTGCACTTCGTCCGCTCCGACGGCTGGCGCTGTGTCACCAACCTGTCGGACGTGCCGGTCGCCCTGCCGCCGGGGAACTGCTGCTGAGCAGTGAACCGGCGGCGGGGGAGCGGCAGTTGGCACCGGACACGACGGTGTGGCTCGGCGTGTAGGGGGTTCACCCCACGGTCGGTGTCTGGCTCGGGTTACCCGCACCGGCCGTGGGGACTCGCCCGGCAGGAGCGGCGGCTGGGTGGTGCTGTTCACCGGCGGGGTGAGCACGACCTCCGGCTGGCCGGCGGCCGGGGAGGCGGGGTCAGGTCCGTGGCGGGCAGCTTCGGCGGGGTCGTCTCCTGGAAGAGGACCTGGCTGAAGTTGACCAGGCCGGTCTCCTCCATCACCGTGATGTGGTCCAGGACCGTCGCGTTGGCCTGGTTGGCGAGGATGCGCACGAGGGTGTTCTCCGTCGTGGAGCGGATCTTCGCGATGGTGTTGAAGATCGAACCGTGCGTCACGCGCAGGATGTTGGCGAAGTCCGTGTCGAACTGCTTGCCGCTGTCGCCGTTCAGGGTGTTGATGAACCCCTGCTGCTGCGGGCTGGGCTGGTTCGGGATGGTGATGTTGAGCATGGGGGCGATCTTGCGGCAGCTGGCGTCCAGCGCCGCGTGGCCGTCGATCAGGTGCTTGCTCGCGGTGATGACCGCCGGGCTCGCCCCCTTCTTCAGGCCCATCTGGCCGACGGGGTACTCCCACAGCCCTGCCGCGCGCACCTTGACCACGAAGTCCCGGTCGGCCTCGGTCAGCGGCCCCCACTGCGTGTTGGCGATCACGCGTGTGGGCGCGCTGGAGACCGTGTTGACGCCCAGCATTGCCGGATAGGCCAGGGCGACGAGGGTCAGGCTGAGGGCACCCCCACAACCATCGTTCCCGTCGCGTTCCGCGAAAAGCGCACCGTGCCTCCTGTGTCGTGGACCGCCCGTCGGCGATACGGACAGTCGGGAATACGGATCGGGGAAGCACGCGAAGTCTTTGGTTTTGGTAAAGCCCGAGTGGGGCGCGTCACAAGTGACGGGTGGGTCCTCCGGTTCGCGCGGGGTCCGGGGGTGGCGGACCGGAACCGGTCGCCACCCGCCGTACCCGCCGGAACCGCGCCCGGCGCCTGATGCCGGGCCTTGTCACATGTGCTGGCCGGGCTCGTAACCACCTGCCGGCATCGTCAGCATGACGTTCATCCGGTTGAAGCTGTTGATGAGGGCGATCAGCGTGACGAGTGCCATGAGCTGCTCCTCGTCGTAGTGCTTGGCCGCGTTCGCCCACACGTCGTCCGGCACCCCGCCCGCCGCGTCGGCGATCCGGGTACCCTCCTCGGTCAGCTCCAGCGCGGCCCGCTCGGCGTCGGTGAACACGGTCGCCTCGCGCCAGACGGCGATCAGGTTGATGCGCAGCGGCGTCTCACCGGCCGCGGCGGCGTCCTTGGTGTGCATGTCGGTGCAGAACCCGCAGCCGTTGATCTGGCTCGCCCGGATCTTCACCAGTTCCTGGGTGGCGGCGGGCAGCGGCGAGTCCTCGACGACCTTGCCCGCCGCGACGAAGTGCTTCAGGGCCTTCCCGGCGAGGGGCTGGCGAAGGCGTTCAAACGAGCACCCATGATGGGCTCCTCTGTCGTGTCGTGTGTCCTGCCGTGATCGATGCCTGCACAGCTCTGACGTAACGACCCCCCCGCGGATGTGACAGCGCCGGTCTGTGACCTGGCTCTCGCCACGCGGTCCCGCCGTGCCCCGGCGGTCAACTCCCCTTCGTTGACGGAATGTTGACCGGTGTATGGCACAGCATTGGTGAACCCCGGCTATACGTTCGGCCCCATGCCACCACTCCCCCACACCCCCAGCGGGCCCGGCAGCAGGCCCCCTGCCCGTCCTCCCGTACCGCAAGCCCACCAAGGGCCGTGACTACTGGGTGCTGAACGACGTGCTCCCGGACGTGGACGCCGTACGGGAGCGGTGTCTCGCGAAGGACGACTGGGTCAAGGGGTATCCGTACACGTCGGAGACCTGGCCGGGGCTGCGGACGATGCCCGGCCTCGAACCGTCCGAGATGGGGCGGATCGAGCGCCTGGTCAAGCAGGCCACCGGGGCCAAGGAGCTCTGGGTGCAGAAGGCGCCCGGCGGCGGCACCCTCAACCACAACTGCGTCCAGGTCGTCGGGAAGGGCGAGAGCGAGCCCCGCCCGCACACCGACTCCCGCTCCCTGTGCCGGTACGCCGCCGTCCTGTACCTGAACCCGTCCGTACCGAAGGACTGCGGCACCAGCTTCTACCGCCAGCACCTCCCCGGCGGACGCCTCGGCGGCAACGTCGTCCAGGCCCCGCACAACAACCTCGTCGAGGCCCTCGGCACCCGCTTCGTCGCCCCGGACGCCTTCGAGGAGGACGTCCGCGTGCCCCACCGCTACAACAGCCTGCTGCTCTACCACGCCAACCTCGTGCACAGCGCGACCGGCTACCACGGCAGCACGCTGGAGGAGAAGCGCATGACGGCCGTCTTCTTCTGGATGGCCTGACCGGGTCCCGGAAGGGGCCGACCAGCGTATTCCTACGATCCCTGCCGGCCCCGGCGCTCGGTCAGCGCCGCCCCGAACACCATCCCCACCGCGATGGCCGTGACGATCGTGACCAGTTTCAGCAGGTCACGGAAGCCCTCGATGGCGTGGCCGCCCGCCAGTGTCGTCAGGCCGCGCATGCCGAGGGAGCCGACGGTGAGGGTGAAGAAGCCGGGCAGCAGCAGGACCAGGCGGGGCGGGCGGTGCTCGGCGCGGGCCAGCAGGGTGGCCGCAGCGGCCAGCACCGCCGCCGCGACGAACGTGCCGCCGACCTCCCCACCAGCTTCGTGAACAGCGACTGCACGCCGACGGTGACGTAGACCAGCAGGAGCAGCGGCCAGAACAGGCGGCGCGGGATCGCGAACGCCAGGACCGTGCCGAAGGTGAACACGATCCAGCCGAGGAACAGCGCCCAGCGCGCCATGTCGGAGTCGGCGGCGATGTCCCAGAGCGCGTGGGTGGAGGTGCCGGTGGCGAACACGCCCAGCATCACGCCCAGATACAGCTGCACCAGCAGGAACACGGCGTAGACGAGCCGGATCGCGCCGGTGGTGATGAGCCCGGCGGCCAACTCGGCGGTGGCGGCGCTCAGATAGTCGCCGGGGACGAAGAAGAAGAGGGCCGGCAGCATCAGCAACACCGGTCCGCCGTGGGAGGGTTCGCGGGCGAACACCTCAAGTGCCACCACCGACACGACCGTCGAGACGACGAGCGGCAACACCTTCTCCAGACGCGGGAGTCGGTCGGCCGCGATCGCCAACACCGCCGCGATGGAGGCGAGTACGGCCGTGGATGCGACCTCGTACCAGGTGGGCTGCATCAGCGGTGCGAAGCCCAGCGAGAACAGGACGATGCCGAGCAGCTTCAGCGGCCAGGGGTAGGGAGCGGGCGCGTTCTCGATCCTGGTCAGCCGCCGGCCGGCCTCCAGGACACCGAGGCGGCCGTCCCGCACGTCCGTGAGCAGGGGTTTCAGCGCGGTCACCCGGTCGAGGCGGAACACCTCGGGGAACCCGCGCACCGTCACGGTCCGCGTCCCGTCCCCGGCGGTGACGGTGAGCGCCGCCGCGTCCGGCACCAGCAGCAGGGACGCCTCCCCGCCGAGCGACCGGGCGGCCGACCGCACCGAGTCCTCGATCAACTCGGCGCCCTCACCGCTCGATCGCAGCAGCAACCCGGTCAACCGGGCCAGGAAGAGGGTGAGTTCGTCGAGCGAGGCGTCCGTGCGCTGGTGCTCCACGACCGCCTCCCTCGCGTGGCCCGCGGCTACGGAGACCACGGTCATGACCAGCCTGGACGCTCCCCGCCGCACCGGCACCCCGGGCCTCCGCACCTCACCCGGACGGCCCACCCGACCTGCGCCCGCCGTGACCACCGCAGAGCCTGGCCACACCACCCGGAAGTCATCCCCAGGGAGGGCCTGTGGCCTCGATGGACGTCCCCGCCGACCTGCCGAAACCGGTGCCGTCGGCACGCGCGGCGACGAGAACCCGGCCCGCGCCCACGATCACCTGGGTCACCCTCGCGCTGATGACGACCTCGTCCGTGGCCAGCCTGCGGGCCGCCCCGACGATGGCCGTGTACGGCCTGGCCTGCGTGTTCCTGTACCTCGTCCCGGCGATCGTGTTCCTGCTGCCGACCGCGCTGGTCTCGGCGGAACTCGCCTCGGGCTGGAGCGGCGGCGTCTACCGCTGGGTCAGCGAGGGCCTGTCAAAACCGCTCGGATTCCTCGCCGTGTGGTGCCAGTTCGCGATGACGATCTTCTACTACCCGAGCCTGCTCGCCTTCGTCGCGAGCACCATCTCGTACGTCATCGACCCGGCCCTCGCCTCGAACGGCCTCTACACCGCCATCGTCATCATGGTCCTGTACTGGACCGGCGTATGGGTGTCCTCGCGCGGCACCAAAGCCCTTGCCGGGCTGTCCAGTTGGGGCCTCATCATCGGAACGCTCATACCGGGCACCATCCTTGTCGTCCTCGGCATGGTCTTCCTCGCCCAGGGCAACCCGTCGGCCGCCCCGATGACGTCGAGCCACCTGCTGCCCGAGTGGACCGGCCTCGCCAGCCTCGTCCTCATCGTCAACAACTTCCTCTCCTACTCCGGCATGGAGATGAACGCCGTCCACGTCTCGTCACTGAAGGACCCGGCGAAGGAGTACCCCAAGTCGATGTTCCTGGCGATGGGGCTGGTGCTGCTCATCTTAATCCTGCCCGCCCTGGCGATCAGCTGGGTCGTGCCGTCGGACCAGACGAGCCTCACCGCCGGTGTGATGCAGGCGTTCAACGCGTTCTTCTCGTACTTCCACATCGGCTGGATGACCCCGATCGCCGCCGTGATGCTTGTCTCCGCCTCGCTGGGCGGCATGCTCACCTGGCTGGCCGGACCGTCCAAGGGCCTGCTGGAGATCTCCCGCAGCGAGGGCTATCTCCCGCCGTTCCTGCAGAAGTTGAACAAGTTCGGGGTGCAGCAGAACATCCTCGTCACCCAGGGTGTGGTGACCACCGTCATCGCCCTCGGGTACGCGTTCATCCCCAACGTCTCCAACGTGTACTGGATCTTCTCGACCATCACCACGCAGGTGTACCTGATCGTCTACCTGCTGATGTTCGCCGCCGCCATGCGGCTGCGGAAGACCCAGCCCGACCACCCGCGCGGCTACCGCGTCCCCGCCCTCCATCTCCTGTGCACGGTCGGCCTGTTGGCATCGATCGCCGCCCTCGCGATCGGCTTCGTCCCGCCCTCGCAGTTCGGGGGCGGCAGCATCTGGACGTACATCGGCATCATCGGCGGCGGCCTGGTCATCCTCGGCCTGCTGATCCCGGGAGCGTTCCTCAAGTTCCGCAAACCGGGCTGGCGTACGGAAGCCGCCACGGAGGACGCGGCGGCCGGTGGTGCCGCATGAGCCCCACGAGGTTCGCCTCCGAACACCGGTGGATCTACGTCGGCGCGGTCGTCCTGCTGGTCGCGCTCGCGGTTGTCGGTGTCATCCAGTACGACAGCGTGAAGACCACCAACAGGGCCACGGACAAGGCGAACCAGCTCGCCGACGCGGCGGTGGCCGCCGGCTATCCCCGGCCGGACACCAAGACGATCGCCCGCGCGCTCGGCACCGACGGCGGCATCGTCTGCAAGAGCCCCGGCAGCGCCCTGAAGTCGGCCCTGTGGAAGATCAACGTCTCGAACGGCGCCGCGTTCGTCGGCCAGCGCCCGGTCATCGGCGACACGGCCGCGCTGCGCGCCGAGATCAAGATCCTGGAGATCTACTGCCCCGACAAGCTGCACAAGATCCAGGACAAGATCGACGACCTGAAGACCGACACCACGGTGAGGCAGTGACCACGATGACCGAACTCGCTTCCCGTATCGCCGCGTTGATGCCCCGCGCGCAGGCCGACCTGACCGAACTCGTCGCCATCCCGTCGGTCGCCGACCCCCGCCAGTACCCGCCCGAGGAGTGCCACAAGGCCGCCCAGTGGGTCGCCGACGCCTTCACCGAGGCGGGCCTGCGGGACGTGCACCTCGCGGAGACCCCGGACGGCAGCCACGCCGTCATCGGCCACCGCCCGCCCCCGCCCGGCGCCCCCACCGTCCTCCTCTACTGCCACTACGACGTCCAGCCCCCGCTCGACGACAAGGCCTGGACGACCCGCCCTTCACGCTCACCGAGCGCGACGGCCGCTGGTACGGACGCGGCACCGCCGACTGCAAGGGCAACATCGTCATGCACCTCACCGCGCTGCGCGCGCTCGGCGAGGACCTCCCGGTCGGGGTGAAGTTCGTCGCCGAGGGCTCCGAGGAACAGGGCACGGGCGGCCTTGAGCAGTACGTCGCCCAGCACCCGGAGAAGTTCCTCGCGGACGCCCTGCTGGTGTGCGACACCGGCAACGCGGCGGTCGGCGTCGGCACCGCGACCACCACCCTGCGCGGCCTCGCGAACGTCGTCGTCACCGTCGACACCCTTGAGGGCGAGGTCCATTCGGGCATGTTCGGCGGCCCCGCCCCGGACGCGCTCGCCGCCCTGATCCAGCTCCTCGCCTCGCTCCGCGACCCGAAGACCGGCGCGACGGTGATCAACGGCCTGGACTGCGAGGGCACTTGGGACGGCGTCGGCTACGACGAGCAGCAGTTCCGCACGGACGCGGGCGTCCTGGACGGCGTCCACCTGACCGGCACCGGAACCGTCGCCGACCGCCTCTGGTCCCGCCCTGCCGTCACCGTCCTCGGTATCGACTGCCCGCCGGTGGTCGGTTCGGCGGCGGCCGTACCGGCGACGGCCCGCGCCCGCGTCAGCCTGCGCGTCCCGCCCGGCACGGACCCGGGCGCGGCCCGCGAGGCCCTCACCGAACACCTGACGGACGCGGCCCCTTGGGGTGCGAAGGTGACCGTCGAGACGGAGGGCACCGGCTCCCCGTTCCGCCGCCGCCACCGACGGCCCGGCGTACACCGCGCTCGGCACCGCCATGGAGGAGGTCTACGGCAAACCCCTCGCCTACCTCGGCCAGGGCGGTTCCATCCCGCTGTGCAACGTCCTCGCCGAGACCTACCCCCGCGCCGAGATCATCCTCATGGGCGTCGAGGAACCCCGCTGCCTCATCCATGCCCCGAACGAGAGCGTCGACCCGTCGGAGATCGAGCACATGGCGCACGTGGAGGCGCTGTTCCTGCGGGAGTTCGCGAAGGTCCGGGCGCACTGAAGGGCCCCGGGCGGTCACGGGCGTCGGCATCGGCGTCGGCATCGGCATCGGCATCGGCATCGGCATCGGCGGAGGAGGAGCGGGTGACGGACAGCGGCGCCGGGGAACTGGAACGGCTGCGGGCGCGGGTCGCCGTACTGGAGGCGGAGCGGCGCCCGCGGCATCGGGCACGCTCGCTGCTCGCCGTGGTGCTCGTCGTCCTGGGGTGTGTGCTCGCGCCGCTCGCGGCGGTGGCCGCGTGGACGGCGGACACCGTGGGCGACACCGACCGCTATGTCGCGACGGTCGCGCCGCTCGCCGCCGACCGCGACATCCAGCACGCCGTCGCCGACCGGGTGACCTCGGCCGTCATGGACCACCTCGACCTCACCGACCTCCTCTCGGGCGCGGCGCCCGACCAACGGCCGCTGCTGGAGAAGGCGTTGGGCGCGCTGGGCGGTTCACTGGAGGACGCGGTCCGCGCCTTCGTCCACGACAAGGCCCAGTCCGTCGCCGCGTCCGGCACCTTCGCCACCCTCTGGAAGGAAGCCAACCGGCACATCCACCGCACGGTCGAGAAGGCCCTGACCGGCAGCGGCGGCGGCGCGGTGAAACTCGACGACGGCGCGGTCACGCTCGACGTCGGCCCGGTCGTCGACCAGGTGAAACAGCGGCTCGTCGACGACGGCATGACCGTCGCGGGGAAGATCCCCGAACTCCACACGTCGATCACCCTCCTCAAGAGCGACGACCTCGACACGTACAAGACGTACTTCCGCCTCCTCCAACTCGCCGGTACCTGGCTCCCGTTGGTCGCCTTGGTGCTGGTCGCGGCAGGCGTCCTGCTGGCGGGCCGCCGACGCCGCGCCCTGGTGACCGGCGCCCTCGGCGTGGCCGCCACGACGGCTCTGCTCGGCCTCGCCCTACGGATCTTCCGCACCGTCTACCTCGACGCCCTCCCCGCGGGCGTCTCCCCGCCCGCGGCCGGCGCGGTGTACGACGCGCTGACCCGCTTCCTCCACACGACCGTCCGGAACGTCGTCGCCCTGGGCCTGGTGATCGCCCTCGCCGCCTGGCTCACCGGCCCCGGCCGCCGGGCCGGTCTCGTACGGCGCCTGTGGACCTCCGGGATCGGCGCGGTGCGGTCGGTGGCCGACGGCGCGGGACTGCGCACCGGACCGGTCGGCCCGTTCGTGCGCCGGTACCGGGTGTGGATCGGCTGGGTACTGGTGGGCGGGGCGCTGGTCGCGTATCTGCTGTGGTCGCACCCGACGGGGTGGGTGGTGGTCGGTCTCGCGCTGGCGGTGCTGTTCGCGCTGGCGGTGGTGGAGTTCCTCGCGGCGGAACCGGCGGAACCTACGAAACCGGAGGGCGGGCCCGCCCCGGGGCCGGGGTCCGCGTCGGGTGTCACCCGTATGGCGTAACCCCCTGGTGGAGGGGGTGACGCGGCCGGATGGTCGAAGCACCACACACCACAGAGAGGTGGGGCACGGCCATGACCCAGCAGCCGCATTCGACTCAGCAGCCGCACTCGACGTCCCCGGCCAGGAGACGCCCCCGGTCTGGAACGACTCCGGCCAGGCCCCCGGCACCCGGGGCCACGTCCCGCCCCCCCGGCGGCGGCCTCGCGATGGGCGGCGCGGTCTTCGCCGGCGTCCTGATGCTGATGAACGGCGTCATCGCCATCCTGCAAGGCATCTCCGCCCTCGCGAAGGACGACGTCTACACCCGCGTCGGCTCGTACGTCTACAGCATCAACCTCACCGGCTGGGGCGTCATCCTCATCTGCCTCGGCGCCGTCGGCGTGGTCACCGGCTGGGGCATCCTGCGCGGCATGAGCTGGGCCCGCGTCTGCGGCATCGTCCTCGCCAGCCTCGGCGCCATCCTCCAGTTCATGTTCCTCCCGTACGCCCCGGTCTGGTCGGTGATCATGATCGCGGTCGACGTCTTCGTGATCTGGGCCCTGGCGACGTACAACCCGGAGCGGGCGGGCGTACGCCAGTAAGCGGGCCGGTGAGCGGGCCGGTGAGCAGGCAGGCCGGGCAAGCAGGCCGGCCTGCCAGGCGCGGGCGGTGAGCGGGCCGGTGCGGGGCGACGGGGTTCTTACGAATTACGGACGTCCGGCGCCCTGAGCCGGTCCGGGGCGGCACCGGCGGTCGGCGGGGTGCGAGGCTGGCAGCATGCAGCAGCCGCAGGAGAGGCCCGGGAAGGCCGGACGGATCGAGGACACCGGTGAACCCGGCGGAGCCGGCGGCGCCCGTGTGCTGGTCGTCGACGACGACCCGACCGTCGCCGAAGTCGTCTCCGGCTATCTCGACCGCGCCGGATACATCGTCGAACGGGCCGAGGACGGCCCCCAGGCACTGGCCCGGGCCGACGCCCACTGGCCCGACCTGGTGGTGCTCGACCTGATGCTGCCGGGCATGGACGGCCTGGAGGTCTGCCGCCGGATGCGGGGCCGCGGACCCGTCCCGGTCATCATGCTCACCGCCCGGGGCGACGAGGACGACCGCATCCTGGGCCTGGAGGTCGGCGCCGACGACTACGTCACCAAACCCTTCAGCCCCCGGGAACTCGTCCTGCGCGTCGACTCCGTACTGCGCCGCTCCCGCACCCCGGTGTGGCTCGCCCACCCCGCTGAACGCCGGCGGCCTGGCCGTCGACCCCGCCGCCCGCCGCGCCAGCAAGGACGGCGTCCACCTCTCGCTCACCCACCGCGAGTTCGACCTCCTCGCCTTCTTCCTGCGGCACCCGGGGCGGGTCTACGGACGCGAGGACCTGATGCGCGAGGTGTGGGGCTGGGACTTCGGCGACCTGTCGACCGTCACCGTGCACGTACGGCGGCTGCGCGGCAAGGTCGAGGACGACCCCGGCCGCCCGCGCTACATCCAGACCGTGTGGGGCATCGGCTACCGCTTCGACCCCAGCAGAGCGACGAGGGCTGACCGATGCACAACGCCCTGCTCATCGCCCTGTTCGCCTTTCTCGGAGCCGCCGCTGCCGGGTGCTCGGCGCCGGTGCCCTGTGGCTGCTGCGCCGGCGCTCGCTGACCGTGTCCGTCGCCGTGGTCGCCGCCGTCGCCGTGACCGCGATGCTCGCCGGAACCCTGGCGGTGGCCCAGGCCATGTTCCTCTCCTCGCACGATCTCTCCGTCGTCACGACCGTCGTCGCGATGGCCGCCGTCGTCTCCCTCCTCACCGCCGTTCTCCTCGGCCGCTGGGTCGTCGCCCGCAGCCGTGAACTCGCCCTCGCCGCCCGTGACTTCGGCGACGGCGGCGACTTCTCCGCCCCGGCCGGCCCCGCCACCGCCGAACTCGCCGACCTCAGCCGCGAGTTGGCCGCCACCAGCGCCAAGCTCGCCGAATCCCGCGACCGGGAACGGGCGTTGGAGTCATCCCGCCGTGAACTCGTCGCCTGGATCTCCCACGACCTGCGCACCCCGCTCGCCGGTCTCCGCGCGATGTCCGAGGCCCTGGAGGACGGTGTCGCCGCCGACCCCGACCGCTACCTCCGCCAGATCCGCACCGAGGTCGAACGCCTCAACGACATGGTCGGCGACCTCTTCGAGCTCTCCCGCATCCACGCGGGTTCCCTCGCCCTCACCCGCTCCCGGATGTCCCTCTACGACCTGATCGGCGACGCCCTCGCGGGCGCGGACCCCCTCGCCCGCGAGCTGGGCGTCCGGCTGGTCGGCGACCGCATCGAACCGGTGCCCGTCGAGGTGGACGGCAAGGAGATGAGCCGGGTCCTGGGAAACCTGCTGGTCAACGCGATCCGCCGCACTCCTGCCGACGGCACCGTCGCCATCGCCGCCGAACGCTCCGTCGACGGGGTCGTCCTCTCCGTCACGGACGGCTGCGGCGGCATCCCCGAGGACGATCTGCCCCGGGTCTTCGACACCGGCTGGCGCGGCACCCACGCCAGGACGCCACCGGCCGGAGCCGGTCTCGGCCTCGCGATCGTGCGCGGCATCGTGGAGGCCCACCAGGGCCGCGCCGCCGTACGGAACGTCTCGGGCGGCTGCCGCTTCGAGGTCATCCTCCCGGCGGCGGAGGCGTGAGCCGATCCGTCACACGTGGCCTATGCCGCCGCCCCCGAAGGAACCGCTCCGCCCCGGCAGCCAGCGCAACCGGCTCTGGTCCTTCCCGGTTCTGGTCCCGGAGTGATGGAGCTGGTAGGGCATCAGCCGCTCCCCTCCTTCGTGGCGATGGGCATCTCGTCGGGTTCGCGCATCTCGCGCATCTCATGGACGGCCCCGCCGGCGGGGAGGTGGGGCTGCTCCTCGGGGAGCGGCCGGGGTGATTCCTGGTCCCGGACCTTCATGCCGAAATGGATGGCCCAGACCAGCGCGCCTGCGATCAGCAGGCCACCGAGAAAAAAAGCGCCCACGTCGAGCGTGTTGTGCGACGCGGCGAGTACTTCGTACGTTGCCATGCTCATACTCCGAGTATCACTCTTTGGGAGTAATTAGCACGATTCGAGACAGATAATCCGTCCCCTCGTCGGGGTCCCGCGCCAGCAGCGCCATGTCGTTGAGGAGGACCTGGTCCGGCCCGGGTGGTGCGGGCGCGCCCCGCCGACGAGGCGTACGCGGATGCCGTGACGGCAGCGGAGCGGGCGTACGGGCAGCTCATGACCGGGCTGCCCTACGCCTGACGCTCAAGGGGAGACGTACCTGACCGCTCAGTTGGAGAAGTACAGGTACTTCCACCCGGTGTACGTGGTCGAGTTGACCGTGTCCCCGGACGAGCCGTTGATGTACGCGGACCGGACGCGGGCCTTGATCCCGGACTGGCCCGGGGCGCCGAGGTCCACGGCGACCTTGCCGCTGGTGCCCAGGGCGAAGTACTCCGAGTCGGAGTCGTACCACCTGCCGTTGTAGTAGACCTGCAGGTCGAGCCGCTCCTGGCGGTTCTTGTAGTACGTCATCGTCGTCGTGACGACCGGCGCCGAGTTCTTGTGGAACCAGTAGTACGACGTCGAGCCGATCTTCGCCGTCTTGTAGTGCCTGCTGATCGCCTCGGACACCTTGACCTTGGCGTACGCCGTGACCTTCACCGTCTTGGACGCGTAGCGCGTCACCGGCGAAGACCGCGGAGACGGCCGTGTCGCGGGTCATGTCCACGGTCACCGTGATGTTGCCGCTGGAGTTGACCTTGCCGGACTTGACCAGCTTCTTCGCCTTGTCGCCGCCGAAGGGGTCCGAGTAGATCGCGACCGTGCGGTTCTTGTACGTCTTGCCGAGGTGCGCGGTGAACTTCACGTCGGCGCCGTAGCCGTACACCTTGCCGTTGTTGTTCAGGCTCAGGGTCGTGGCCGCGCGGGAGACAGCGACCTTGTCGGAGGCGCTGACCGCCGCGTGCCCGGCGTCGCCCGCGTAGCTCACCTTGTACGTGACGGTGCCGCCGACCGGCGGGGTGTCCGTGAAGGAGTAGGTGCCGTTCGCCTTCACCGTGACGGTGGGCAGCGCCTTGCCCTTCGTGGACTCCAGGTCGGTGCGCGTGACCTGGAGCTTCACTCCGGCGGGCAGCGCGACCGTCGCCGAGAGCTTGCCGGTGACGGTGAGCTTCTTGGCGCGGGCGGCGGAGGAGGGGCGCTGACCGTGAGGGTCGGCACGTTCTTCTCCGGGTCGGTCAGCGCCTTGAGCGTGTAGCCGCCGCCGGACTTCCCGACGAGGGCGAAGATCCGTGAGTTGTCCGGGGCCCAGGTCAGGGCGGCCATGTCGAACGTGCCGAGGGCGTAGGTGCGGATCGCCTTCGTGGCGTTCGGCTTGTACGTCGCGATCGAGGTGCCGCTCGCCACCGCGACCGTCCCGTCCGGGGCGATGTCGGCGGGCAACCCGCCCGGGTAGGTTCCGGCCTCGGTGAACGTGCCGCCCGCGTAGGCGTCCCGCACCGAGCCGTTGACCAGCACCTCGTCGGCGCCGGGCACCAGGTCGATGTCCCAGATACCGCTGTTGAGCGTGTAGTCGCCGTGGTAGTAGGCGATCTTCTGCGGGGTGGCGCCCGAGACGTCCAGGACGGCCATCGAGTCCGTCGAGATGCCGGTCTCGCCGACGGCCAGCACCCCCGGCCGGGACGCGGCGGTGTCGAGGAGCCCAATGCCGTAGATCGAGACGCCCTCCGGCATCAGGCCGAGCGTGACCGGGTCGGTGCCGCTCGCCGGGTCCGTCGCCGGGTCGAACGAACCGAGGCCGCCGCCCGACTGGTCGCCGTAGGTAAACCACACCTTGCCGGCGGAGAAGGCGAGATTGCGCGGGCCCTGGCCGGTGGCGACCGGGTAGCGGGCCTTCACATCGAGGGTGGTCGCGTCGAGCGCCACGATCTCGTGGGTGCCCTGGGCCGCCGCGTAGACGGTGGTCCCGTCGTCGGACACGGTCAGGGCGCTGACCCCGCTGATGCCGCTCACCGAGGCGACGACATTGCCCGAGTAGTCGGTGCCCACGACCCAGCCGGTCGAACTGTCGCCGACGAACACCCGCTTGAGGGCGCCGTCCGCGACGAGACCGCCGGGAGAGGTGATGTTGGCGGTCGCGGCCGAGGCCGTACCCGTCGCTACGACGCTGAGCGCCGCCGAACCGAAAAGGACCGCGAGCGCTGTCGCGGTCGAGATGCTGCGCATCCGCACGTGCTGTTCCCCCACAAGGAAAACCGGTCCGGGGACCGGGAGTTGAGAGCGCCGCGCAGCACCCGGACATGACCGCGGATGAGAGACGCGGTGACGCGCAGGGCGCGGCTGCTGGGAGCAGCGTATGACATGCCTGTGACAGAGGGGAAAGGAGTTGTTGCGGGTGGCCGTCGTGCGCAGGGGGCCGCCGGGAGGGCGCGATACCTCCGGCACCCCTCCGGCACCTCCCCGGGCCCCTTCCGGCAGCCCCGTCAAGGACCCTTCGGTCCCGAACAGGCCCTGGGCGTACGTCAGTTCTGGTGGACGGCGTTGCGGCCCGGCCCGCCCGACAGGACGTCCGTGCCCGCGCCGCCCCAGAGGGTGTCGTTGCCGGAGTTGCCGTAGATCGTGTCGGCGCCCGCGTCACCCCACAGGGTGTCGTTGCCCGTGCCGCCGTAGATGAAGTCGTTCCCGGCGCCGCCGTGGATCTTGTCGTTCCCGGCGCCGCCGGTCAGGCTCTGGGCGACCGCGCCACCGGTGATGACGTCGTTGCCGGCGCCGCCGTCGGCCGCGTCGCCGGTGGTCGTGATGGTGTCGTTGCCGTTGCCGCCCTGGGCGATGGTCCCGGCGGCGGCCTTGAGGGTGTCGTTGCCGCCGTCGCCCCAGCCCACGGAGTACTTGCCGAGGGTGAGGGTGTCGTTGCCGGTGCCGCCCGCGATGTAGTTGCCGTCGACGCTGCCGTCGTCGGTGGCCTTGTCGTCGCCCGCGCCGAGGTCGACCGAGGCGAAGTTGTAGGTCTGGTCGGTCCTGTTGTGGTACGCGAGCGCGTCGTTGCCGTTGCCGAGCGTCAACTGCAGGGTGGGGTAAGGGTCCTGGCTGTCCAGCGTGGTGACCGTGCAGGAGACCTTGGTGTGGTCCGAGGCACTGGCGTACGCGCAGCCCGCGCCCGGCTTGATGGTGACCACGTCGTCGATGACGTACGTGATCTTCGCGGTGCCGGTCACCCGGGTCGCGGTGACGACCACCCTGTTGGCCTGGCCCGCGGCGGCGGTGTAAACGACCTCCTGCCCACCGGAGTCGAGCGCGGCGGTGGCCGGTGCCGTGGCCGCGCCCGCCGTACCGGCGAGGAACAGCGGGGCGACCAGCGCGGTGCCGACCGCGAGGGTCAGCGCCGAAGCGGAACGCAGCGTACGGCGACGGGCGGAACGAGAAGACATTGCACAACCTCCGTGGAACGTATGGGGAGTTGGGGCAGACCGAAGAATCCGGATTCCGGCACAGCGTCTGACCCTCCCTCGATGTCCTAGGTTGTGCGTCCTTCCGCCCGGGTGGCATGTCGCCGCGAAGTGTCAGCCGTGATTCAGCGCGAATTCATGAACTGGCCCGCCGATCCACCACAACCCTCGCTAAGGGGTACGGGCCAGTTCGTCTGCGTCACGGCGGAACGCCCACCGCAACTCCGGTTCCATCACGCCCCGGAACACCCGCCGCACCGGCGCGGTGCACAGTGCCGTCACGACGACCGCGGCGACCACCGTCACCGTGACCTCGCCGAGCGGGCCCCGCATCCACGAAGGGTCGTACCAGCCCCAGGACTTGGCGCCCTGGGCGAGGAAGCCGTGCAGGAGATAGCCGTAGAGCGTGCCCGCGCCGAGCGCGGTGAACCAGGTGCGGCGGCGCGGCACCCAGGCCAGGAAGCAGGCGACGAGGAGCGTCGAGCAGGCGAACAGGGCCAGCGTCATCAGCGGCCCTTCCCAGGCGGGCACGCCGAGTTGCTCGGCGCTCGCGTTGTGGAAGAACCAGGAGTAGTCGAAGCGCGGCACCGACCAGTACGCCACCGCGAGCGCGACGACGAACACCGGCACCGCCAACTGCCGTACCTCAGGCCGCCGTACGAGCTGGAAGTGCTCCGGCTTCAGACACAGCCCGAGCACGAAGTACGGCAGGAACTGCAACACCCTCTGCAGATCGAGGTCGTTGCCGATCGAGGGCGACAGCGTCGCCAGCATCGCGATGACCAGCGCCACCGGCAGCGGCTGCCGTACGTGCTTCCAGATCGGCGTGGTCAGCCGCCACACGAACAGCGCCGCCAGGAACCACGTCAGATACAGCGGGTCCAACAGGCTGATGGCGCGGTCGGGTTGGTGGTCCGTCCACCGCGTGTACAGCGTGTACGCCGTCTCGAAGACGACGTACGGCACCACGACTCCCCCAGCAGCCGCCGGATCTGCGGCGGCGTCGCCCGGAAGCTCCGCGAGAAGTACCCGGAGATCACGATGAACGCCGGCATGTGCACCGCGTACACCAGCGTGTACAACGCGGTGACGCTACGGCTGCCCGACCGCAGCGGCTCCCAGGAATGGCCGATCGCCACCAGCACGATCGCCAGGTACTTGGCGTTGTCGAAGAACGGGTCGCGTGGCCTTCCCGGGGGCGCTCCACCGTGGGCACGGCGGCGGATGCGGGGACGGCCGGGCGGAGCCAAGGGCCCCGGCGGAGGCGGAGTCCCCGTGGAGGCGGTGGGAGAAGCACGCATTCGGCTCGCCTGACCGCTTCCCGGCGATCCAAACATCGGGAGCGCGCCTTTTTCTCGTCCCGTCAGGGGCGGACGAGGGGCTTGAGGACCCGGCGGTCGGCCATGGCCCGGTAGGCGTCCGGGGTGCGGTCGAGGGGGAAGGTCTCGTCGAAGACGCGGCCCGGGGTGATCGAGCCGTCGAGGACGTCGGGCAGCAGTTCCGGGATGTAGGCGCGGGCGGAGCTCGCGCCGCCGGTCAGGGTGAGGTTGCGCATGAACTCGGCCCGGCCCAGCGGTCCTTCCGCGTACTGCGGGGCGCCCAGCCGGCTGATGGTGCCGCCGTCCAGGACCGCGCCCAGGGCGGTGTCGAGCGCCTGGCGGGTGCCGACGGCCTCGATGACCCTGCCCACACCGCCGGTCAGCTCGCGGATGCGGGCGATGCCCTCGTCGCCGCGCTCGGCGACGACGTCGGTCGCACCGAAGTCCCGGCCCAGGTCGGTGCGTACGGCGTGGCGGCCGGCGAGCACGATCCGCTCGGCGCCGAGCCGCCTGGCGGCGATCACCGCGCACAGGCCGACCGCGCCGTCCCCGACGACCAGCACCGTGTCGCCGCGGCCGACGCCCGCGGTGACCGCGCCGTGGTGGCCGGTGGTCATCACGTCCGACAGCGCCAGCAGCGACGGCAGCAGCGCGGAGTCGGCGGCCACCGGGAGGGTGACCAGGGTGCCGTCGGCGTACGGGACGCGGACCGCTTCGCCCTGGCCGCCGTCGACACCGTCGAAGCCGTAGCGTCCGCCGTTGCGGCAGGAGATCTGCAGACCCCTGGCGCAGTAGTCGCAGGTGTTGTCGCCGTAGGTGAAGGGGGCGACGACGAGGTCGCCCGGTCTCAGCCCGGTGACGTCGGCGCCGGTCTCCTCCACGACCCCGAGGAACTCGTGCCCCATGGGGCGGCCGGTGCCGGTGGCGGGCATCGACGCGTAGGGCCACAGGTCGCTGCCGCACACGCACGCGGCCAGCGTGCGGACCACGGCGTCGGTCGGCCGGACGATCCTCGGGTCGGGCCGGTTCTCGACGCGGACGTCGCCGGCTCCGTACATCACTGCCGCTCGCATGAGGGGTCTGCTCCCAGGGGGTCGTGCCCGGCGGTCCGGGTGATCAGCGTTCGAGCATCCGGGCCTGGGCCTCGGTGTGGGTGTCACCGGCGGCGGGCGGCAGACCGGTGAGCCTGTCGAGCTGCTCGGCGGTCAGCGTGAGCGCGTCGGCGGCGGTGTTCTCCTCGATCCGGCTGACGCGCTTGGTGCCGGGGATCGGGGCGATGTCGTCGCCCTGGGCGAGCAGCCAGGCCAGCGCCACCTGCGCGGGCGTGGCACCGGCCTCGTCGGCCAGCGCCCTGACCTGGTCGGCGAGCGCCAGGTTGTGCCGGAAGTTCTCGCCGGTGAAGCGGGGGTTGTCGCGCCGGAAGTCGTTCTCGTCGAACTGGTCGGTGGAGCGGACGGCGCCGGTCAGGAAGCCGCGGCCCAGCGGTGAGAACGGCACCAGCCCGATGTTCAGCTCCCGCAGGACGGGCAGCACGCGCTTCTCGACCCCGCGGGTCCACAGCGAGTACTCCGACTGCACGGCGGTGACCGGCTGCACGGCGTGGGCACGCCGGATCGTGTCCGGGCCGGCCTCGGACAGGCCGAAGGCGCGCACCTTCCCCTCGGCGATCAGCTCGCCCACGGCCCCCGCGGTCTCCTCGATCGGCGTGTCCGGGTCCACCCGGTGCTGGTAGTACAGGTCGATGTGATCGGTGCCCAGCCGCCTCAGGGAGCCCTCGACCGCCGTGCGGATGTTGGCGGGGCGGGAGTCCAGGTTCCACGCGCCCTCACCGGCGTGCGAGACCAGGCCGAACTTGGTGGCCAGCACCACCTGGTCCCTACGGCCCTTCAGCGCCCGCCCGAGCAACTCCTCGTTGGTGTAGGGGCCGTAGATCTCGGCGGTGTCGATGAGCGTGACGCCCAGCTCCAGCGCCCGGTGCACGGTCCTGACCGACTCGGCGTCGTCGGTGCCGGCGCCGGTGTAGCCGTGGGACATGCCCATCGCGCCCAGCCCGATCCGGGAGACCTCCAGGTCACGCAACTTTGTGTACCGCATCTCGCCTTCTCCACTCGGTGATGTCGCCCGACCCCGCACGCCCGCCCGGACCGGCGGACAGTGCCGGCCGAAGCCCGGGAGACGGCGCGGGGTCCGATGTCTTCCTCACCGACCTTGGCGCGGAGTGATCCGATGTGGCAGGGCGGGTTCTTCAGGGGTAATGGCAGGGCTCCCTCCCGCCGCGTGGCGGGCGCCCGGCGGGTGAGACTGGAGGCATGTCATCCGAGAGCGCGCACAGCGAGGGCGCGGAGCTGGGCCGCTATCTGCGCGCCCGCCGCACCCAGACCAGCCCCGAACACGTCGGCCTCACCATCGGCACCGGCCTCCGCCGCACGCCCGGACTGCGCCGGGAGGAACTGGCCACCCTGTCGGGCATCAGCATCGACTACTACGTCCGCCTGGAACGCGGCAAGGAGACCCGCCCCAGCCCCGCCGTCCTGGACTCCCTCGCCCGCGCCCTGCACATGGACGACCAGGAACACCAACACCTGCGCGAACTCGCCGCCCGCGCCGCCCGCTACGCCCCCGAACCGCCGCCCGCCCCCAGCCGTACCGTGCACCCCCACCTCAAGCTGATCCTGGAGTCACTGCGCCCGAACCCGGCCTACGTCATCAGCCGCAGCATGGACATACTCGCCTGGAACCCCGGCGGCCTCGCCCTGTACCCGGGCCTGGACGACTGGCCGGTCAAGCAGCGCAACCTGGCCCGATACCTGTTCCTGCATCCCTCGGCGCGGACCCTCTTCACCCACTGGGAACGGCAGATCACCGGCTGCGTCGC
The DNA here is from genome assembly GCA_016893485.2 of Streptomyces sp. P3. Lineage (GTDB taxonomy): Bacteria > Actinomycetota > Actinomycetes > Streptomycetales > Streptomycetaceae > Streptomyces. Next base: position 4,774,089 of record JAFEKX020000001.1, on the reverse strand, counting down.
CCGCCTGCGCGTCAACGCCGGTACGGCCCCGGACGCCCCCGACCTGACCAACCTGGTCGGTGAACTCCTCCTCAAGAGCCCGGACTTCGCCGGTCTCTGGGAGCGCTACGAGGTGACCGGACGCAAGCCCGCCCACAAGACGTTCCTCCACCCCCAGGTCGGCACGCTCACCCTCACCTCCCAGTCACTGCACGTGGAAGGCACCCCCGGCCAGCGCATCGGCGTCTACACCGCCGAACCCGGCACCCCGACCACGACGCCCTCCTCCTCCTCGACCTGACCGCACCCCGCCCCGCCGACCGCCCCGCCCCCGCCCCGGAAGCGACCGGTCAGCAGCCGTAGGCGGGGCACGCCCCGACGCGCCGGCCGGATGCCGGAGGACACGGGGGCGAGTGACGCGGGTCCACCAGCCCCGGCAACCCGAAGTCCCCAGGAACCGGCGGACTTGGCGGACCCGCCCGGCGCGCTCTTCGTCCGGGCCCGCTTCCTGGACCACACCGACTGCACCTCGCATGGCTTCGGCACCCATATCGTCCTCGGCGACGGCCCACCCGGCGGTCACCCCGGGCCCCGACCGCTTCGCGGGCCGCCGCGTCCTCCTGGAACGCCTTACCGTCCGCACGGTACGACGCGTTCGCGGCGCCGACGGCGACACTGTCCCGGGCGACTGGCACAGCGCCGAACTCGACGACGGGGGCGGACGGTGAGGCTCGCGGCGGCACCAGGCGATCTGGCTTGCGTTCTACGGGAGTTGAGACCGGCTGTGCGCGAGCCGTCGTAGACCGAACCCTTTCGCGGAGCCGTCGCGGGAGTCGATGGTCAAGCCTCAGCTCTCCCTGGGCCCCGCCTGCTGCACCACCTCGAACGTCCACAGCGTCGAGTCCGTCGCGGCCGGCCGGGGCCGCCCACCCTGCGGGGAACCCTCGGCGGAACCCTGCGCGCCGCCCTCCTGGGCCGCGCCCCGGTGGGCGGCCTGGCCCATGCCGGACATCCAGTTCTGGAAGTCCTCCTCGGCACGCCAGCGCGTGTACACGAGGTAGGTGTCGGTGCCCTCGACGGGACGCAGCAGCTCGAACCACTCGAACCCGTCCGAGCTGTCCACCGTCCCGGCCCGGTTCGCAAACCGCTTCTCCAGCGTCTCGCGCTGCTCCTCGGGGACGGTGAGTACGTTGATCTTGACGATGCTCATGAGCCCATCCTCCCAGTCGCCCCCGGCGCGGGCCCGTCACGGGGCGCCCGCCGCACCGGGCCGTCCGGACAGTCCCATGCCTCGAAGCCGCCGAACACGAGCGGGCACCCTTCCCGCCCGCAGAGCAGGCCGGCCCGCCGCCACGCCCCCTCGCGACCCGGGCCATCCCCGAACTCCAGCACCGAGCAGCGGAGTTCGCTCGCCCACAGCAACCCCAGAAGCCCCGCTCACCGAGAGCCGCACGCACACCCCGGTCACCACGGCCACCCGTCCCGGCACGGAGACCCAGGGCAACACCGAACTCGTCCCCGCCGTACGGCATCAGCGGCTCACTCCCCAACCCGCCCGCCCGAACTGCCGTAGCAGACCGGCCCGTTGGCAGGCCGCCGCAACCCCGGCACGCCCCACGCGCGGCCGTGTGTCGAACGGCCGCCCCCACCGCCCTCTTTCGGGTGATCTGCGGACGACATAACAGACGTAACGTTTCCTCACTTCGGTCGCTGAGCTGGGGTTTTACGGACGGGCGCGCGAAACTGCGCACGTATTCGAGTCGCGTCACGCCCACACCCCCTCTTGATCCGAATTACAGTCGTGCCGCTCGTCCAAGATCACTTCCCATCGAGGCGTGTGTGACCTTCCGACTGCCCAGCGCAGCCCCGCCCTTGAAGACGCCGCAGACGGCCGTCCTCGAGGGCCTCGCCGGTTTCGTCCCCCGGGTGCGGTGGCCAACGACGCCCTGCCCGTCGCGTGGGACGTCGACGACGCCTGGGTTCGCAGACGCACCGGCATCGGCGAACGCCACCGCGCCGCACCCGGCGTCACCACCGGCGACCTCGCCCTGACGGCCGCCGTCCGCGCCCTCGCCGTCGCCGGTTCCCCCTCGTCGACGCCGTGATCGTCACCACCTCCACCCCCGACCGCCCGATGCCCGCCATGGCCCCCGCCTCGCCACCCGCCTCGGCCTCGGCGAGATCGCCGCCTGGGACGTGTCCGCCGCGTGCAGCGGTTTCGTCTACGGCCTCGCCGCCGCCGTCGGCGCCCTGACCTCGGGGTGTGCCGACCGCGTCCTGCTGGTCTCGGCCGAGGTGTACTCGACGCTGCTCGACCCGCAGGACCGTTCCGCCGGAATCCTGTTCGGGGACGGCGCCGGGGCGGTCGTCCTGCGGCGCGGCGAACGGGACGAACCCGGCGCCGTCCTCGCCCTGGACCTCGGCGGCGACGGCTCCGGCGACGAACTGATCCAGGTGCCCGGCGGCGGTGCGCAGGAGCGCTCCCGCCCCGCTGACTACGGCCCGGACGACCGCTACTTCCGCATGCGGGGACGTGAGGTGTTCCAGCACGCGGTGACGCGTATGACCCAGTCGGCCCACACCGTGCTCAAGCGCGCGGCCTGGGCGGCCGAGGATGTGGACCGGTTCTGCGCCCATCAGGCGAACGCCCGGATCCTGTCCGCCGTCGGCGACCGCATCCCGGTACCCGGCGAACGGCATGTCACCAACATCGAGCGGGTCGGCAACACCGGCGCCGCCTCCATCCCGCTGGCCCTCGCCGACGCCCAGTCGCGAGGTGAACTCCGGCCCGGCGACCGGGTGTTGCTCACCGCCTTCGGCGCCGGACTCACCTGGGGCTCGGCGGCCCTGGTCTGGCCGGAGCTGCCGGCGGTACCCCGGATCGACGATCTCGATCACCCCGCCCCACGGACGACCCCGCTCGCCTGAGACACCGCTCGCCCGAACCACTGCACGCCCGAACCACCGCACGCCCGAGACCCGCCCGCACCTCGCCGGACACCCCGCCCGAAGCCTTGCCAGTACCGGGGCGCGCCGCCGCTCCCCGGTACTCGGCGGTACTCGGCGCCGGATACGCGCGAAACGGGTCGGACGACCTTGTTCCGCTGTCCGTTTATCCGCCCGCCCGCCGATCCCACCCGTCGAAAGGAACCCCATGTCCCCGTCCAGACCGCCGTGACCGCCGTACTCACCGAGAAGTTCGAGGTCAGCCCCGAGCACATCCGTCCCGAGGCCACGCTGGAGAGCCTCGACCTGGACTCGCTCGCGCTCGCCGAACTCGCCCTGGCGCTCCAGGAGACGCTGGGGTCCCGGTGGCGGACGACGAGGCCGCCAAGCACAGCACCGTGGGCGAGCTGGTCGCCACGCTGAGCGCCAAGCGCGCGTGATGCAGGCCTCCCGCACTCCCGTCTCCGTCACCGGCCTGGGGCTCATCACCCCGGCCGGGGTCGGCCGCGAGGAGACCTGGCAGGGGGTCCTGAGCGGGCGGTCCACCGCCGCCACCGACCCCGAACTCAAGGGCTGCGCCGTCGACTTGTCGTGCCGCATCCCGCTGATGACTCCGGAACAGGCGCGGATCGGCGGCGGCAAGGCGTGGCGCATGGGCCGGTTCAGCCAGCTCGCCGTGCTCGCGGCGCGCGAGGCCGTCGCCGACGCCGGGCTCGACCCGGCCGGGTGGGACGGCGCGCGGGTCGCCGTGGTGATCGGTTCGGGGCTCGCCGGGGCCGCGCACCTGGAGGACCAGACCCTCCGCCACCACCAGGGCGGACCCGAGCTGGTGTCACCCGCGCTGGTGCCCATGCTGATCTCCAACATGGCTGCCGGGGAGGTGCTGTTGGACCTCGGCGCCCGTGGCCCGTCCCTCGCGACCGAGAGCGCGTGTGCGTCCGGCGCGAGCGCCCTGGCCGTCGCGCGGGGGGCTGCTGCTCGCCGGACTGTGCGACATCGCGGTGGCGGGCGGTACGGAGGCGGCGGTCACCCCGGTGATCACCTCCGGCTTCCAGCGGATGGGCGCGCTGTCGTCCCGCGTCGACGACCCCGAGACCGCCTCACGCCCCTTCGCGGCGGACCGGGACGGGTTCGTGATCTCCGAGGGCGCCGCGATCCTCGTCCTGGACGCGCGAGGCGGACGCCCGCGCCCGTGGACAGCGGCGCTACGCCCGTCTCGCGGGCGCCGGTCAGACGTCCGACGCGTATCACCCGACCGCCCCCGCACCAGGGGGAGTTCACGCCGAGCAGGCGCTGCGGGCGGCGCTCACGGACGCGGGGCTCGGGCCCGGGGACGTCGATCACGTCAACGCGCACGGGACCTCGACCCCGCTCAACGACCTGACCGAGGCCGAGTTGATCCAGCGGGTGCTGCCGCACCGGCCAAGTGTCACCGCCGCCAAGGGGTTCTGGGGCACAGTCTCGGCGCGGCCGGTGCGATCGAGGCGGCGCTCACCGCCCTGACCGTGCACCGCGCCACCGTCCCGCCGATCGCCAACCTCACCCCGGACACCCTCCCCTACGACCTGGACTGTGTCACGGGCCGCCCCCGCGCACAGCAGGTCCGGGCCGCCGCCAGCCACTCCTTCGGCTTCGGCGGGCACAACGTGGTGCTGGTCTTCACCGGCGAGGACTGAGCACCGAGGACTGAACGACGAGGACTGAACGCCGGGGGCTGATCACCGATCACCGGGGGCCGACACCCAGACCGACGACCACGACCGAGGAGGGACCAATGACCGTTCACAGCAGGATCGTTCACGCCACCGTCCACATCCCCGAGGGACGCCAGACCGTGGCCGCGGTGGAGGACCGGTTCCGCGCGGGCAGCCCCGGCGTACCGCTCTCCCGAGGCGTGCTCCAGCGCATGTACGGCCTGGCCGAGCGCACCGTGGCCGACGACCTGGAGCAACCCTCGGACCTGGCCGCGCACGCGGCCCGGCGGCTGTTCGCGGACACCGGAACCGACCCGGGCGCCGTCGACCTGCTGCTCTACGCCGGCATCCTCGCCGACATGGAGGAGCCGGCCACCGCCCATGTCGTCGCGGACAAACTCGGCCTGGACTGCCCGGTGTTCGACCTGAAGAACGCGTGCAACGGTGTCCTCAACGCGCTGGAGGTCGCCGACGCCTTCATCAGGTGCGGCCAGTACCGGCGGGTGCTGGTGACCACCGCCGAGGTCAGCACCCGGGAGAGCCGCTGGGAACTGGACGACCCCGCCGACCTGTTGACCGCGCTGCCCAGCCTCAGCACCGGCGACATGGGCTCGGCCCTGCTGGTGGAGGCGGGGACCGGCCCGGCATCCTCGGCTCCCGGTTCTTCGCCAACTCCTGGGGCTGGCGCGCGGCGACCCTCCCCAACCCGTACGCGCAGCACCGCACACTGGGCCATCTCCGTATCGACTCGGCCCGGTTGGTGGGGTCCTTCGAGGGCCTGCCGGTCAAAGTGCGGGGCGCGCTGCGGGAGGTGGGCGTCGAGGGCGACGACCTCGACCTCGTCTGTGTGCACCAGCCGTCGGTGCCGTTCACCAAGGTCGTCTGCGACTGGGTGGGCGTGGACCCGGGCCGCGTCCTGGCCACCTTCCCCACCCACGGCAACGTCGCGACCAACACCATCCCGCTCCAGCTCGCCGCCGCCCTCGACAGCGGACGCCTCCAACGCGGCCACCTGGTGGGCATGTTCGGCTTCGCGAGCGGGGCGAGCGCGGGGGTGGTCGTGTGCCGCTGGTGAAGGTGTCCGGCCACCACGGCAACTCCCCAGACCCCGGCACCGTAAGAAGGTGAGAACCCCATGACCAAGGCCCGCACCCCGCGCATCCCTCCTCCCGCCCGCCCAATGGCCCCCGGTCCTGCGGTCGTTGCTCGCCGACTCCCGCCAGGACGGCCCGGGCCGGGAGAACCTGTTCGGCACGCTCGCCCACCACCCCGTCCTCGCCCACGCCTGGCTCTCCCTCGCCCGGGTCCTCACCCACGAGGGCACCCTCGGCCACCGAAGACGCGAGCTGGTCGTGCTGCGGGTCGCGCACCGGCTCGACGCGCCCTACGTCCACGGCCGCCACCGCGTCCCGGCCGAGGACGCGGGGCTGACCGGCGTGGAGATCGACGCGACGGCGGCCGGCCTGGCCGTCCACCCCTGGCAGCCGGAGGACCGCGCCCTCCTGGAGGCGGCCGACCTGTTGGCCGCCAACTCGCCCATCCCCGGCGGTCTTTGGGACCGGCTGGCCCGCTCCCTCGCCCCCGAGCAACTCGTCGAACTCCTGGTCCTGGCCGGCCAGACCGCCACCATGTGCACGACGCTCAACACCCTCCGCACCCCCTCCGACCGGCAGCCCTCGCTCACCGTGCTCCTGGACCGGGACCGCTGCTGCAGCGCGGGCCAGTGCGTGGGCGCGGCGCCCGAGGTGTTCGAGCAGGACGAGTCGGACGGCCGGGTCACCCTGCTCGTCCCGGACCCGGACGCGCGCTACGCCGACGAGGTGCGCTTCGCCGCCGACCTGTGCCCCGGCGGCGCCATCACACTCGTCGACCACGAGGAGACCGCCCACTCATGACCGTCACCACCTGCCCCGCCCTCAACCTCCCTGCCCCCTATGGCAGTTGTCCCTTCGACCCGCCGCCCGCCTACACCGCCGCCGCCCGCGAGGCCGCCGTCTCCCGCGCCACGCTCCCGGACGGCACCGCGTGCTGGCTGGTCACCGGCTACGACGAGGTCCGTGCGGTGCTGGCCGACGCCCGCTTCAGCGCGGACGCGCGCACCCCGGGCTTCCCGTTCCTCTCCGCCGGACAGCGCGAACTGGCCACCGCCAAGCCGAGTTTCATCCGCATGGACGACCCCGAGCACGCCCGGCTGCGCCGCATGGTCACCAAGGACTTCCTGGTCAAGCGGATCGAGGAACTGCGCCCCGGCATCCAGGACATCGTCGACCGGGCCGTGGACCGCATGACCGAGGGGCGGACGTCGGCCGACCTGGTGGCGGACTTCGCGCTGCCGATCCCGTCACTGGTCATCTGCCTGATGCTCGGGGTGCCGTACGAGGACCACGACCTGTTCCAGTCGCTCAGCCGCACCCTCCTCGACAACCGCACGAGCCGCCCCGAGGCGGAGCGGGCGCATGCCGAACTCATGGTCTACCTGGCCGAGTTGGCTGCGCGCAAGCGGCGCGAGCCCGCCGACGACATCCTCAGCCGGCTCGCCGCCCGCGACGACCTCACCGACCAGGAGACCGCGTCACTCGGCTTCCTGCTCCTGGTCACCGGACACGAGTCGACCGCGAACATGACCGCCGTCAGCGTGCTGGCCCTGCTCCGCGGCCCCGACCAGGCGGAACTTCTGCGCGAGCAACCGGAGTTGGCGCGCGGGGCCGTGGAAGAACTCCTGCGCCACCTCACGATCATCCACCTCGGCCTCGGCCGGGCGGCGACCGAGACCGTGCGGGTGGGCGAGGTGACGATCCCGGCGGGCGAGGGCGTGATCTGCATGCTGTCCACGGCCAACCGCGACGAGCAACTCTTCCCCTCCGGCGCCGACTTCGACCTCACCCGCGACGCCCGCCGCCATGTCGCCTTCGGCTACGGCATCCACCAGTGCCTGGGCCAGACCCTGGCCCGGGTGGAACTCCAGATCGTCCTGACCACCCTGCTCCGCCGCCTGCCCGCCCTGCGCCTGGCCGTCCCCGCCGACCAGCTCACCTACAACCAGCACGCCATCGTGTACGGGTTGCGCGAACTCCCGGTCAGCTGGGCCTAGTCCGGGTCATGGACGGGTTGCGGGCGCCGGGGAGCCGGAGCGACGGGCAGGGAGTCGCCGTCGCCGCCGCGGGGTGTTTCACGTGGTCGGCATCCTGTCCGACGGCCCGGTACCCCGCCGCAGCTCGGCACCGGCAGCGAACTCCCTGGCCCGCCTGGACGCCTGCGACCTGCTCGACGCCACCGACCTCAAGCAGGTCCCCGGCGTCCGGCGCGACAACCAGGACCGGGGGTTCGGCGCCTGGGACTGCGACTGGTCCAGCGACGACGGCAAGCGCGACGTCGAGGTCCAGTTCAGCCGGGACAACTCCCTCGACGCCGACGACGGAACGCCCGTGAACGTCGCCGGCGTCAAGAGCCACGTCGTCGCCGACGAGGCCGAGGACGACAGCTGCACCGTACGGACCCCGCACCGCACGTACACGGACTCGGTGGGGAGGAGACCACCGAGCTGTCCCAGCTCACCGTGTACGCGCCGCGACCGGGCAAGCAACTGTGCGGTATGGCGCAGGGGTTGGCGGCAACGGTCGTAGGGAAGATCGCGAAGCGACTCCGCCCCGGTGACGATCCGACCGAAGCCGCAGCCGATTCCCGTTCGGCCGACTGGTCAGGGCTGTACCGGCATGGTCCAGCAGTTGGAGGTCGTGGCCTTGCCGGCGAGGCGGTCGGTGAGCCAGGAGATGGCGGCGCCCTGGTCGGTGAGCAGGGGCGCGAAGTGGTTGAGGAGCGCGCTGCCGACACTGGGCAGGACGACGGGTTTGTACGTGACGTCGGCGCCCTTCGCGCACCAGTCGAGGGCTAGTTGGCGGGCCTGGGCGTGCGGGACGAGGTTGTCGCTGACTCCGGTCGCGAGGCGGACCGGGCCCGACGGCTTCATCGTGCCGATGCGGCTGACTGTCAAGGAAGCTCTGCAGCGCGGGAGTTGAGGCGATGATCTCACTGAGGGACTCGCCGTCCGTGGTCCAACTGGTGCTCTTCTTATAGGCGTAGCCGAACAGCGCGTCGCCGACGCACATCGTCGACAGGTCGGTGAGCGCGGCCTTCCCGGCATCGTTGAGATGCGCCTCGGCGAGCGGTTTCAGGGACGGGTCGGACTGCAGGAACCCGTTGAGCGACCAGCCCAGCGCGCCCGCGAGTTCGCTGCCGTCGATGGCCTTGGTGACGGAGGTCAGATCGGCGGGCGGGGCACCGGCGTAGGTCCCGGCGAGGGTGACGTCGGGGGCGTAGGACGACTGGAGTTCGGCGGCGGCCGCGGTCGCCCCGCCGCCCTGGCTGTAGCCGTAGAGCCCGACCGGCGAACCGGCGGTGACCGAGGCCCCGCCGACCGAACGCGCGGCACGCACCGCGTCCAGCACCGCGTGCGCCTCGTCGATCCGGTTGACGTAGGTGTGCAGCCGGTCGGTGGCACCCAGCCCGACGTAGTCGGTGACGACGACGGCGACGCCCTTCGCGAGGAGCCGGTAGATCGCCAGATCCTCATAACCCACGGTCACCGTCTGGCTGTTGAGGGACAGCGGGTGTTCGAGCCCCATCGACGCGGAGCACTGGTCGCCCTGTCCCAGGGTGCCGGGTGCGACCGCGACGAGAGGGCGCGGGCCGGTGCCCGACCAGTCGGCGGACGGTTCGATGTAGGCGCCGGTGACGGCGACGGGCTGCCCGTTCGAGTCCGTGGACTTGTACATCAGGCGGGTCGCGGTGCCGGGCAGCGTGGAGCCATCGAGTCCCGGCAGGCTCAGCGCGAGGGGGAGCGGCTCGCTGCGGACGAGGGCGCCGTCGGTGGCGGGGAGGGTGGCGGGCGGGTTGTAGAACTCGGGGATGGTGACGCCTCTGGACACGACGTCGGCCGTGGCGGAGGGGGATGCGGCGGCGGTGGCGGCGGTGGCGCTAGTGAGGGCGACCGCCTGGGCGGTGAGACAGACGGCGATGGTCAACGAGGCGTGCAGCAGGCGCCGTTGGCGTGCGGGTGCGGGTGCGGGTGCGGAAGGTGGGGTGGTCGTGGCTGATGTAGTGGGCATGACAGGTGGGGTGGGCATGACGAACCTCCTGTGAAGCGGCCGGCAGGAAGCGGCGGCACGCCGGCGCACCCGCGTCCCACGGGTGCGCCGGCGCCGCTGGAGAAGTGGTTCGTCTCGAACTTACCTACGGGTAAGTTACTCGTGATACCCGTCGGTAGGTTACGTTTCGGTAATGTGGCCGAGCGTCAGACGACCGGCCTCGGGCTCGCTCGCCATCGGAACGACAGCCGCACAGGGCATGCGTGCCGTTCAGCCCGTAGGCAGGCCGATCTGGTCGTGTTCGAGAGCGGCGCGCAGTTCCGAGAGAACGTGAACGGCAGCCGCTCCCGCTGAACCGTTGAGGATGTCCGCGGTCAGCTCGGTCAGGGTCGTGGTGAAGGTGTCCTCCGCCGCCTCGATGAGGTGCCGGCCCGCGGGGGTCAGGTCCAGCAGCGACGAGCGGCGATCCGCCGGATTGGTCCGCCGTACGACCCACCCCTGCTTCTCCAGCCGGTCGACGGCCTTGCTGCTCGCGCCGATCCCGATGGCGAACTCGGTGGCGAGGTCCGCGACCCGGGACCCGGGGTGGTCGCGCAGGAAGCGCAGCGACTCGTACTGCGAGGTGACGATTCCGTGCCGCTCGCGAAGCCGGTCGTTGAGCGCGTTGTAGAGGCGGGTCTCGCAACGGACGAGATCGGCGAAGAAGCTCGGGAGGTCGACCGGGCCACGGCTTGACTTGGATGCCATGGCATATAGTCTAATCTACATTCCTGGGAAGGTAATTCCTGGGCATGCGGTTCTTGAGCATGCGGTTCTTGAGTGTGCGGTTCTTGAGTGTGCGGTTCTTGAGTGTGTGTTTCTTGGGTTGTACGTGCGACGGAGGCGACCATGAGCAGGCAGCAGCGCGCGAAGATCGACGCGATGGTACGGCGGCCCCGGCCGGAGGGCGCCGAGCCGGAGGCCCCCGCCTCGGTGGAGGAACTCCGGGCCGGTTTCCGGGCGTTGATGGCGGAGATGCTGGTCCCGGCCGGGCTCACCACCCGCACCACGACCCTCGGTGACAGCCCCGCACTGCTGGTCGAACCGACCGGCACCCCGCGATCCGGGACGATCCTCTACTTCCACGGCGGCGCCTTCGTGGTCGGCTCACCGGAGACGGCGATGTCCCTTACGGGGAACCTGGTGACCCGAACCAGGGTCAGGTCGTACTCGCTGGACTACCGGCTCGCCCCCGAGCACCCGTTCCCGGCCGCGATCGACGACTGCCTGAGCGCGTACCGCGCACTGCTCGACAGCGGCGAGGACCCTGCGACGATCGTGTTCGCTGGCGACTCCGCGGGCGGCGGCCTCGCGGTCACCACCTGCCTCGCCGCCCGCGACGCGGGACTGCCCCCTGCCCGCCGCGATCGTCGCGTTCTCCGCCGGCCTCGACGCGACCCGCACCGGCGAAAGCATGGATACCAAGGCGGACGTCGACCCGTACTTCACCCGCGAGGGCCTGGAGTACACCGGAGCGATGTACCGCGCGGGAGAGGACCCCACCACCCCCTGCTCAGCCCCGCCGTCTCCGCCGACCTGACCGGCCTCCCCCGATGCTTCTGCAGGCGGGCACCTACGAAGTCCTGCTGGACGACTCCACCCGCATGGCCACCCGCGCGAGGGACGCCGGGGTGGACGTCATCCTCGACATCACCGCCGACGTCCCGCATGTCTTCCAGTCCTTCGCGGGCGTCCTGGACGAGGCGGACGAGGCGTTGGATCGGGCTGCGTTCTTCATCGGTCAGCGGATCCGGGGTGGCGGGGGTGTGACCCCAGGTCGGAAGGGTGACGCGCGCGGTGAGGGTGCCGTACGGGTGACGGGCTGTAGGTCGGGAGGGCTACGGGCCCTAGGGGCCTACGGGGCTAGGGGTCTCCCCGGGGTCACTGTTCCGCGTCCCGCTCCGACAACCGCCGGGTGATGCGATCGAAGAGCTCCGACAGTGGCTCCCCGAGATCACGCCCGAACTCGGTGAGCCCGTAGGTGACTTGGGGTGGGGTGGTCGGCTCGACCTCGCGCCAGATCAGGCCGTCCTCGAGCAGGGAGCGCAGGGTCTGGGCGAGCATCTTCTCGCTGATCCCCTGGATGCTCTCCCGCAGTTCGAAGAACCGGAGGCTGTTGCGGCGCAGGGAGATCAGCACCCAGATCCCCATCGGCTGGTGACGTGGTCGACGACATCCCGCGCGAGGCAGTCGGTGTGAAACACGTCATACCGAGCCCCGGCCTCAACCCGCCTGCGCTGCAAGCCTTCAGTCACGTGAGGAGCTTACCTCGGGGTATGTCCTTACCGAAAGTTAGCCCGGCTCCTAGCGTGAGGCCCACGGAAGTACGGGCGACAAGGAGCTGAACATGATCGTGGTGACCGGGGCCACCGGCAACATCGGCAGGCCGCTGACAAGGGCGTTGGCGGAAGCGGGCCAGGAGGTGACGGCGGTGTCCAGGCACACGGCGGCGGTGCCGGACGGCGTCCGCCACGTGGTCGCCGACCTGGCCCAACCGGCAAGCCTGACACCCGTGTTGACCGGAGCGAAGGCGCTGTTCCTCCTGCTCTCCGGCGACCTGCACGCCCCCGATTCCAACCCCGCGGACATCATTCGCGCGGCCGACACCGCCGGAATCCGCCGCGTCGTCCTGCTCTCCAGTCAGGAGAGTGTCGACCCGGCCCTTCGGCCCGACCCGGGTAGCGATGCGTGCCCTGGAGGACGTCCTACGGGACTCCACCCTGGAGTGGACCATCCTCCGCCCCGGCGGCTTCGCCTCCAACGCCCTGTGGTGGTCCGAGTCCGTCCGCACCCAACGGGTCGTAGCGGCACCCTTCGGCGACGTGGGCGTACCGATCATCGACCCCACGGACATAGCCGAGGTGGCGGCGGCCTGCCTCCTGACCGACGAACACACGGGCAGCACCTACGAGTTGACCGGCCCGGAGGTCATCACCCCCGCGCCCAAACCGACGCCATCGCCACAGCCCTGGGCACCCCGGTCCACTTCCACGACCTCACCCGGGCCGAGGCCAAGTCCGCCATGTCCCAGGCCATGCCCCCAGAACTGGCCGAAGACACCCTCACCATCCTCGGCGCCCCGACCCCGGCGGAACTCCAGATCAGCCCGGACGTGGAACGGGTCTTGGGACGAGCGCCGCGTACCTTCGCGGACTGGGCCGAGCGGAATGTCGCGGCGTTCCGGTGAGAGGGTCGGCGCCCCGCGACCTGCGTTTCCGGGGCGGGGTATCGCGATGACCTCACGGTGGTGAAGCGGCCGTAGGGCTGCCAGAACTGCCGTAGGACGAGCTGTCGGCCGACGCACAACCTCCGTGTCCGCGGCGGGCGTTGTGCGTCGAGGGACCACGGGAGTGCCCCAACAGACCGTCTCCGGCAGACCCGTTGTCAGTGCCCACGGCTATGGTCGCAAGCGCGCGGCCGGCTTCCGGGGGTTCCAGCTCCGTAGGGAATGGTTGCATCCCCGATCTGTCCGGGGCGGCCCGGAGAACGTGTCCGGGACCCAACCGACGGTCGGGCTCCGTCGATGACCAAGAGGTGACCTGTCAGCGCCGGCCGCGCACTTCCTGTCCGGCGTACGCCTCAAAGGTGTTGCTTGCCCTGGCTGACAAGTCGGCTGATGGCATCGCGAGTTCGCACCCTGAGAGCGTCGAACTCGACCCGGTTGTCGGCCTTGGGCAGCATCGTGATGTCGGCGAGGACTTCCTCCGCGACCGTGCTCAGTGCCTCGTCATCCGTGAGCATCTGCACCCGGAACAGGGCCTCTTGGGCGTTGGAACGCAGGTCGTACGCCCGGATGCGTACGGCGTCGGCGTCCTCCGGGGGCGGCTGTTCGTGTTCGCAGTACCAGAGGTGGACAAGGCAGCGGCGATAGTTGAGCAGGGCCCCGGCGTAGACGGAGTAGGCGTCGAGCCGCTCCTGCCGGAGTCTCTCGCTGCGCGCGAACTCGTGACTCCTGACGGTGGTGCGCTGCTGGAACGCCAGAGTGATCCCCGAACCGAGCAGAGTCCCCAGAACGGCTATGCCACTGGCGATGATGGTCTCCACGCCACCAGCTGATCACGCGCCGATGGCTGTGGCACGCCGTATGACCAACCTTGTGGTCTTGACCGCCCCTGCTGTCCAAGTGCGGGGTGGCGAAGCGGAGTTGTGGGCGCGGGGGGTGAGGCGTTTACGTTCCCCTGGAACCGTGGGCGGCCGGCGCCTTTGCCCTGTCTGAAGGGCGCCTTCGGGAGATCGGTGGTGCGCGTGGCGACGGAGAAGCGCCGGATCACCAGACGTCCGGTTGATGCTCCGAGCCTGGCGGACGGTGGTCAGCCGCAGGAGTTTCGGGCGCTGAGGTGGCAGGACGACGGGGTTGGGCTCCCATCACCCTTCGTGAACTGCAGCGTGATTCCCCGGTGTCACCGGCGGTTTCGTCGTGCAGGTCAGTGCGGAGACGCTGCTTGGCCGCTTCCAGCCGTGGGCCGTAGTCGGGCAGGAAGATCTCGGTCAGGGACTTGTCGGGTGATCCTGAGATCGCGTGGATCGGCGACCGGACGGCCTGTTCAGTGTTCGCGGAGGCCGCATTCCGCCGCGTACAGGGTTGATCCTGGGATGATCCCGAACGGTGTCTGCTCGAGCTGGATGCACGCGGCGCCGGACGAGTCGGCTGTCAGGGCTTCGATACGTACCGTTTCAGGAGGTTGCGCGAAGGGCGGCCGGTGCAGTTCGGCCTCAGTGGGGAGTGGGAACGGCGTGCCTTCGAGGGCGGCGATGGCCGTGAGCGTGCCGTCGGGTTGGAGCTCCGTCTCCTCGATGGTCAGCCGCCAGTGAAGCTCTGCTTCTGCGAGCAGTTTCCTGGCGTAGCGTCCTTGGGCGAGAAGGACAGCGTGACGGCCGCGGATGTGCCGCGCTATGGCGCAGCAGAGTGGGACGTCGGGGCCGTAGGGGTGTCCACCCGATTGTTGTAGGCGAGTGGCGAGAAGCACAGTGCGTCAAAGACGAGGCCGACGGCCGCGTCTTTGATGCGTGGACGTTGGCCGTGCTCAACGAGGTCGAGCAGGATCGGGGTGGCCGCGTAGGCGGCGGGAAACACCATGCAGGCGTGGCCACAGACGAAGCCGCTACCGGCGAGGAGGGACGCCGCGTCGCCCGTCTCGTTGGCGGTGGTGGACACCGTCAGGCGCCGTAGCGCGTCGGCTACGCGCTCTGGATCGTCGTACTCCGAGCCTGTCGGGTTGGGTAGGGCGGACCAGTTCACGGCATCGATGGCATCAAGGGACACGCTCGCATTCTGGCGGAGCGTCCTACAGGCACGGGAAAGCACTGTCCAGATGTCCCATGCCCTGCAGATGGGCTCCTGGCCGTCTTGGTGCCACTGCTCCAACCAACCGAGTTCTCCGGCGGTGTTCGTCATGACGGTTTACCGAACGAGGACGTGACGTGGCCGTACAAGGCAGTCGCTGCTAATCCTCAGCTTGGGAAGCTGTGATCATTGGGGGCTGGCTCCTGAGTGGTTCCGTGAGGGGACTTCCTCCGGGTCGACGTGCACAGCCCGGGCCTCCCGGCGAGTGTGCAGCTGCGGTGCCCCGAGGTCGACGATGCGCATGGGCGTGGGCTGCTTCTCGTCGATTTCATCGCCAAGTTCTGCTGTTCCGGGGCCAGTTGTTTCGGCGGGACGGTTGTCTCCTTTGTGGTGGCCGGTGTCTGGGGTGCGGGCTGATATCGGTACGTCGCGACCGCCGGGTACGGCAGTGAGGCCCAGGTCGATGACCCGGGCCTCTGCCGTGCGGCTGGAGTGGTGTCAGTTCGTCGAGGCCGGCTTCACCACCGTGTTCACGAAGTTGCCGATCGCTTCCAGCGTCGCGCCGAGCGCCTCGATCTGGGGAAGTGGGCCGCGTCCGGGATGGGGGCGAAGTGGCCGTCGGGGAAGGCGTCGGCGTAGCCGCGGCCGTACTTGAGGGGGCTATGCCGTCCTCCTCACCCCAGACGACCAGGACGGGACGCTCACGCGGTGGAGGCGGGCGCGGAGCTTCGGGTCGTAGGTGAAGTGGTCGCCGCCGTAGATCGCGAGGGTCTGCTGGTTGGCGGCGGTCGCGGCTCGCTGGGCGTCGGTGAAGGAGGTGAAGTCGGGGCGGAACTCGGCCTTGGCGAAGGAGAGTTGGCTGATGTCGGCCGGGGCCATGGTGCGCGGGTCGACGACGCGGTTCTCGACCATGTGGGCGTGGATGCCGACCGCGTTCAGGAGGGTCAGGGCGCCGATGCGGCCCTTATTGTCGCGCAGGGCCATCTCCGCCGCGATCCAGCCGCCGACCGAGTTGCCGATCACCATGACGTCCTTGATGTCCAGGGCGTCGAGCAGGTCCAGGTAGGCGATGGCCAGGTCCGCGATCGAGTCGAAGCGGTCCGGGCGGGGCGTGCCGTCGAAACCGGGGTGGGTCGGCGCCACGACGTAGACGTGCTCGGACAGGGCCGCGGAGAAGCCGGCCACCGTGCGCGGGCCGGCGCCGCCGTGCAGCACCAGGACGCCGGTGCCCTCGGTGTTCTCGCCGAACTCCTGGACGGTGACCGAGAGTCCGCCGGGGAGGGCGACGGTGCGGGTGGAGGCCGGGGCGGAAGCGGGGGTGGAGGCAGGCGTGGTCATGGTGGGGTCCTTGTCGCTTGTTCTCGTGTTCTCGCGTGCTGAGAGCTGGCTCTCATGAAGGTAGGGGTTGGCTCTCTTTATGCAAGTCCACTCTCATGATGAGAGTTGTTCGTCCCGTGTGTGGGGTTGCTTGCCCCGTAGGGGAGGTAAGGGTGGAAGGGGAGTGGGGGCGCCGCTAGCACCCCGTACCCGCCGCTGACCAGCGCTTCCATGCTTGCGTTCAGGTTGCTTTCAGGTCCGGGTGGGACTTGGGCAACTCATGCACCGTAAGCGCAAAAGCTCTGGCAAAGAGGGCTGGGGAGAGGGTTGGAGGCCGTGTCAGGGTGCCAGCATGACGACTGATCACCTCACCCACGACCGGCCTCCGCGCCGCATCCCGCACGCGGCGAGCAAGGTGCCGGAGGTGACCGTCTACTTCTGGATCATCAAGGTGCTCACCACCGGCATGGGCGAGACGGCCTCCGACTTCCTGGCCCATCTGTTCGGCCCGATCCCGGCGGTCGGCCTCGGCGGGATCGCCCTCGTGGCGGCGCTGGCGGTCCAGTTCACCGCCCGCCGGTACGTCGCCTGGATCTACTGGACGGCGATCGTCATGGTCAGCGTCTTCGGCACGATGGCCGCGGACGTGCTGCACGTCGGGCTCGGGGTGCCGTACGCCCTCTCCACGCCGTTCTTCCTGCTCGCGCTCGCCGCCGTCTTCGCGCTCTGGTACGCGAGCGAGCGCACCCTGTCCATCCACAGCATCACCACCCGCCGCCGCGAGACCTTCTACTGGGCCGCCGTCCTCGCCACCTTCGCCCTCGGCACCGCCGCGGGTGACCTCACCGCCACGATCGGCCTCGGCTACCTCGGCTCCGCCGTCC
Organism: Streptomyces sp. P3; assembly: GCA_016893485.2. Lineage (GTDB taxonomy): Bacteria > Actinomycetota > Actinomycetes > Streptomycetales > Streptomycetaceae > Streptomyces. The sequence continues at coordinate 4,756,862 of JAFEKX020000001.1, read as the reverse complement.
TGTACGCCGTCGCGATCGCCGTCCCCGCCGTCGCCCACCGCGCCGGCCGGATGGGCGCGGTCCTCGCCTTCTGGTCCGCCTACGTCATCACCCGCCCGCTCGGCGCCTCCGTCGCCGACTGGATGGCCGTCGGCCACGGCCGGGGCGGTCTCGCACTGGGACTCGGCCCGGTCACGGCGGCCTGGACGGTGGCGATCCTCGGCTTCGTCGGCTACCTGGCGGCCTCCGGCAAGGACGTACGGCGGGACGCGACGGTGTGACACGACGGTACGGCGCCGGCTCGCTCGGCGCCTTCGGTCCGTTCGGCTCTCCCCCAGCCCTGCGGGGCAAGGGAGTTCGGCCCCGCGTCGCGGCGGGGCACTCCATCCGGCGCTACGACGTGACGCTCCCCGGTGCCCCCAAACCCGTCCCCGTGGTCGCTCAGGTCAGGCGGTGTCCGACCCCGCGGGCCGTGCCGATCGTGCGGGTGCTGCCTGCCTCGCGGAGTTTGCGGCGGAGGCGGGTCAGGTACTGGTCGAGGGTGTTGTCGTGGACGCGGGCGCCCTCGGGCCAGGCCGCGCGGACCAGTTCGCGGCGGCCCACCAGCCCGCCCGAGGCGGCCATGAGCGCGGCCAGCAGGCGGAACTCGGTCGGGGTCAGGCCGACCCGGGTGTCCCGGACGCCGACCGCGTGCCGGACGGCGTCCAGGACCAGGTCACCCTCCGGCGGCTCTCCCTCCGGCGCGGCGGGTGGACGCGCGGTCCGCTGCAGCGCCGCCCGCAGCCGGGCCGCGAGTTCGACGAGATGGAACGGCTTGGTCAGATAGTCGTCGCCTCCGGCCGAGAACCCGGACAGCCGGTCGTGCAGCCGGTGTTGGGCGGTCAGGAAGACGACGGGGAGCGGAAGCCGTTCGCCCGCATCGCCTGGCACACGTCCCGTCCGTCGGCGTCGGGCAGCCCGATGTCGAGCACGACGGCGGCGATGTCCGCACCGGCCAGTCGCAGCGCGGTCGCCCCGTCCGGCGCGGGCACGGTGTCGAAGTCCTCGTCACGTAGCCCGCGCATCAGCACGTCCCGCAGGGTGTGATCGTCCTCGACGACCAGGATGGCCGGGCGCATGGTCCTCCCTGTGCTGACTGCCGTGACCATGGTGACTACAGTCATGTAGACGGTCTACCGAACTGTAGACGAAACCGACGCCCCGTGGCAGCCAGGATGCGTTCAGCACCCGCCGGCACCGTCGGACCCCATGACCCGTACTTCTGGATCATCAAGGTGCTGTGCACGACGGTCGGCGAGACCGCGGCCGACCTTTCAACGAGAAGGCGGGCCTCGGCCTGACCGGGGTGTCGCTGCTGATGAGCGCGCTGCTCGCGGGCGTCCTGGTCGTCCAGTTCCGTACGACCGCCTACCGCGCGGGCGTGTACTGGCTCGCCCCGGCCCCCTTCGCCCTGGCCGTCGGCGCGGTCGCGCTCGCGCTCGCCCACCGCGCGCCGGGCCTGGGCGCGGTGGTGAGTTTCTGGATCGCCTACGTCCTCACCCGCCCGCTCGGCGCCTCGATCGGCGACCACCTCTCCCAGCCGACCGGCGACGGCGGCATCGGCCTCGGCACCGTCGTACCCAGCGCGCTGCTCCTGGCCGTCATCCTCGGCCTCGTCGTCCACCTGGCGGTGACCCGCAAGGACGTCATCGAGCCGGTGGCACACGGCAGTTGAACGCGGGAGGCGGCGCCCAGAAACCCTGGACGCCGCCTGCCGAACCCGTCCCCTACGGCCCTGAGATCCCCTAGGACCTTGAGATGCCCCTACGGCCCCGACATCCCCTAGGACCTTGAGATGCCCCTACGGCCCCGACATCCCCAGGACCTTCAGATCCCCTACGACCCGACTTCCCTAGGACCCCCACGCCCCTGACATCCCCTACGCCCCCTACGCCCCCTACTTCCCCCGGCCCCACACAGCTCCGTATCGATCAACGCGTTCTGCGCCACCTCGGTCGACAGATCGGACGCCCTGTCCCCGTGGCCTCCAGCACCACGGCATGGCGGCCGTCCGCGCTGACCCCGTCGCGGGTGGTGTAGCCGGAGAGGTCGCCGGCGTGGCTGTAGTAGACGCCGCCGCAGGTCAGGGGATCTCCATCAGGCCGAGGCCGTAGCGGGCGCCGGGCCAGACGGGGTCGAGGGACGCGGCTCGTACCGTCGTCTTCATCTCGGCGAGTTGGGCAGGGCGCAGGAGTTTGCCGCCGAGGAGGGCCGAGAAGAAGCGGGTCAGGTCACCGGTCGTGCTGATCATCGCGCCCGCCGAACCCGCGGCCGACGGGTTGAAGTCGGTGACGTCGACGACCGGGCCGCCTTCGCCGAAGTCCGAGTAGCCGTGCAGGTGTTGGCCGGGGATACGCGCGGATGTATCGGGGGCGGAGGTGTCGCGCAGGGACAGGGGGCGGATGATCCGCCTGGTCACCTCCTGCTGCCAGGTGTGGCCGGTGGCCTTCTGGACGATCATCCCGGCGAGGATGTAGTTGGTGTTGGAGTACTCCCACCGCGTGCCCGGCGCGAAGTCCGGGGCGTGCCGCATCGCGATGCCCACCAACTGCCGCGGGGTCCACGTCGTGTAGCGGTCGGCCTCGAAACCCGCCGCTGTCGTGATCGCCGGGAAGTCCCCGTGTAGTTGAAGATGCCGCTGGTGTGGTTCAGCAACTGCCTTACGGTGATGGCGTTTCCGTCGTTCCCGTTGCCGTCCACCACGCCGGGCAGCCAGTGTTCGACCGTGTCGTCCAGCGACACCCTTCCCTCGCCGACCAGTTGGAGCATCACCGTCGACACGAACGCCTTCGTGCTGCTGGCGATCCGGAACCTGTCAGTGACCCGGGCCGCCCGGCCGGTCGCGGTGTCGGAGACCCCGGTGGTGGCGTACCGCCGGCCGTCCGGACCCGTCGACTGGGCCACGACGGCGACCGTTCCGGTCCTCTCGATGGCGTCCACGCTCCGCTGGAGCGTGCTCCGGTGCCGGGACTCCGTGGCGCTCGCCATGGGCGTCGCCAGACCCAGTCCTACGGCGGCCAGCGCGGCTACGGCGGTGAGGTGACGGGGCATCAACATGGGTTGTCTCCCGGTGAGTTGGTGGTCCGGTGCTCCGGACTCGCGGTGTGTTCACCAACCTAGGAAGACGGCCCGCGGTGATCGATCCAGCGCACGGGCCGGTCCGCCGTACAGCCTGCTGTACCAAGGGCCGTGGACCGAAGGACGGTTACCCCTGTCGCCGTAGGTCCTCCAGGTAGCGCAGGACCGCCGCGACCCGCCGGTCGACCTGGTCCGTGGGGACAGGTCGAGCTTGGCGAAGATGCTGCGGATGTGTTTGTGGACGGCGCCGTCGGTGACGACGAGCTTTCCGGCGATGGCGGAGTTGCCCAACCCCTCGGCCATCAGGGCGAGTACGTCGCGTTCGCGCGGGCTGAGCCGGTCGAGGCGGGTGTCCTGGCGGGAGCGGGTGAAGAGCTGGGCGACGACCTCGGGGTCGATGGCGGTGCCGCCCGCCGCCACGCGGTGCAGGGCGTCGAGGAACTCCTCGACCCGGCCCACCCGTTCCTTGAGCAGATACCCCAACCCGCTGACCCCGCCGCCGAGCAGCTCCGTGGCGAAGCTCTGCTCGACGTACGCGGAGAGTACGAGCACCGCGAGGTCGGGGCGCCGGCGCCGGGCCTCGACGGCGGCGACGATGCCCTCGTCGGTGTGGGTCGGCGGCATCCGTACGTCGAGGATGGCGACGTCCGGCTTGTGGACGTCGATGGCGTCCAGGGCCTCGTCCGGGGTGCCGGCGGTGGCCACCACGTCCAGGCCCTCGGCGCGCAGCAGCAGGGCGAGCCCCTCGCGCAGCAGCGCGTCGTCCTCGGCGATCACGATCCGCATGTCCGTCAGGCCTTCCTGTTCGAGTACCGCATCGCAGGCTCTCTTCGCTCGTCACGATCCCGCCTCACATACCGCAAGGGAGATCCACGGCCAGGACGGTCGGCCCGCCCGGCGGGCTGCTCAGGTGAGGCCGCCGTCGTGCGCGGCGATACGGCGCCGGATGCCGGTGAGCCCCGAGCCGCCCTCCGCGTCCGCGCCGCCCCGGCCGTCGTCCTCGACGCGCAGCAGGAGCCGGTCGCCGCTGCCGCGTGCCGTGATCGTCGCGTGGTGCGCCCCGCTGTGTTTGGCGATGTTGGTCAGGGCCTCGGCGACGACGAAGTAGGCGGTGGCCTCGACGGAGGCGGCGCAGCGCGCGGGCACGTCCACGTCGATCCGGCACGGCACCGCGCAGTCCGCGGCGAGACCGGAGAGCGCGCCCGCGAGGCCCCGGTCGGCGAGTACCGGCGGGAGGATGCCGCGGGCGACCGTGCGCAGCTCGGCCAGCGCCTGTTCGGCGGCGGACTGGGCGCGTTCGAGGAGTTCGTCGGCGCCCTCCGGGTCGCGGGCCACCATGCGGCGGGCCGCACCCAGCAACACGGCCACGGAGACCAGCCTGTTCTGTGCGCCGTCGTGCAACGACCGCTCGATCCGCCGGAGTTCGGTGGCGTGCGCGTCGAGCGCGGCGGCCCGGGTGGCGGTCAACTCCGCGACCCGCAGGGAGAGATCCACGTCCGGGCCGGCCGCCAGGAGCAGCCGTCCGGGCGCCGACTGGAGCCGGGCCATGCCGGGCGTCAGCCCCAGGATGATGGCGATCCAGCCGATGCCCAGCAGCGCCACGGCGAGGGCGTCCGGCCAGGTGTGCGCGTTGCCGACGCCGAGCGAGGTGGCCGTCGTGTTCTCGGGCATGAACGTCCAGTACAGCGGGAACGCGGTGTCCCGCACGGCGAGGACCGGCAGCAGCACCCCGGCCGCCCCGAGCAGCGCCCCGACGGTGGAGTGCCGTACCAGCCACCGCAGTTCACGGCGGGTGGTGGGGTCGGCGAGGGCCGTCCGCAGTCGCGTTGGCGGTGGCTCCGGGGCGACGACCTCGGGGCCCCAGCGGGCGAGCCGGTCCCGCTCCCGTCCGGCCAGGGAGTGCAGGGCGCGCAGCGCCGCGGGCGCCATCAGCAGCCCCACCCCGACCACGCTCGTCACGGCGGTGAGGGCCAGCCACAGCGTCAACAGCACAGCGCTCACTGCCGTGTTCAGGCCGGAGGCGAGCTGCGCAACGGCACCGGCGGCGGCGCGCAGGGTCCGTAGCGCGATGTCCTTGGCGCTCTCCCGAGGGATGGCCGCGACCGCCTCGTCACCGGCTTCGCGCGTGCTCGCTGTCATGCGGAGGACCCTATGCCGTACGGCAGTTCCCGTGGGCGGAGGAAGGGTGGGGAAGCGAGGAGTACAGCCTGCTGTACCCCGAACCGGGCGGGCTGCGGGATCGGCCGCGAGGGGTGCTGATCCATAGCGTCGGTGACGACAGGACGTACGGCACACGACCACGGGAGAAGCCCCATGCCGGACACGACGAGCACCGATCCCGACCGGCTCAGCCCCGGGGACATCGCCCGCACCCTCCTCTGGACCGCGGTGGTGGCCAGCGCGGTCGCCAACATGGCGGTGTCCTTCGGCGGCGCCGACACCTGGGTGCACCTGGTGTGCGGCGCGGTCACCGTGCTGTGCGCCGGCACCCTCGCGGTGCGCGGTCTGCGGGGCCGGCGATGAACACCACCACGACCGCCATGAGCACCGCCGCCATCGCCCTGGACGGCGTCAGCAAGGCCTACCCCGGAGGCGTACGGGCCCTGGACGACGTGTCGTTGACCGTGGAGCGCGGCACCTTCCTCGCCGTGATGGGACCCTCCGGCTCCGGCAAGAGCACGCTGATGCACTGTGCCGCCGGACTCGACTCCCCGACGTCGGGCAGCGTCCGCATCGACGGCCGGGAGATCGCCGGGCTGAACGAGACCAAGCGCACCCAACTCCGGCGGGAGCGCGTGGGGTTCGTGTTCCAGGCGTACAACCTGATCCCCTCCCTCTCCATCGAGGACAACATCACGCTGCCGCTCCGGCTGGCGGGCCGCACCGCCGACCCCGACTGGCTGCGCACGCTGGTCGAGCGGGTCGGGCTCGCGGACCGGCTGTCCCACCGCCCGGCCGAGCTGTCCGGCGGCCAGCAGCAACGGGCCGCCGTCGTACGGGCGTTGGTGGCCCGCCCCGCCGTCGTGTTCGCCGACGAACCGACCGGCGCGCTCGATCTGCGCAGCGCCCACGAGGTCCTCGACCTGCTCCGGGACCTCGTCGACGACCTGCACCAGACGGTGGTGATGGTCACCCACGACCCGGCCGCCGCCGCCCGCGCGCACCACGTGCTGGTGATGGCCGACGGGCGGGTCGTGGACGCCCTCAAGGCACCCACCGCCGCCGAACTGGCTAGCCGCTTGGTCGAGTTGGGGAGGGCCTGAGCCATGTTCCGTCTCGCGCTACAGATGGTCGGCCACCGTGTCACCGCCCTGATCGCCGTGGCCTGCGCGGTGCTCGGCGGCGCGGCGCTGGTCACCGCGACCGGCGTCCTCGCCGAGTCCGGCCTCCGCTCCCACCTGCCCGCGGGCCGCCTCGCCGGAGCCTCCGTCGTGGTCGCCGCCGACCAGGAGGTCCACCCGCCGGGCGACCTCCCGCTCGCCCTCCCGGAACGGCGTCGCATCCCGGCTCAACTTGTCGGCGAGCTCGGCAAGTTGCCGGGCGTGACCGCAGCCGTCGGCGACATCAGCTTCCCGGCCGCTCTCGTCGACCCGCACGGCCGGGTCGTGGCGTCGTCGTCCGAGGACCCGCAGGTGACAGGACACGGCTGGTCGTCCACCAAGCTGCTGGCCGCCCCGCGCGTCGAGGGCAGCGCGCCGACCGGTGCCGGCGAGGTCGCGGTGGACGGTACGACCGCCGCGGCGGCCGGTATCAAGCCGGGCGACCGCGTCCAGGTCGTCATCAACTCCCGCCCCGCGAGCGGCTATCGCGTGTCGGCGGTCGTCAACACCCCGGGCGCCGGTGTCTACTTCGCCGACGAGACGGCCGTAGGACTGTCGGGCCTGTCCAGCCGTGTCGACCTGGTCGGTCTGCGCACCGCGCCCGGCGCCGAGTCGCGGGTCGCCGCCGAAGTCCGTACGAAGGTGCGGGGCACCGGGCTCCTGGCCGTCACCGGAGCCGGGCGGGGCGACACGGCGGCGCCCGGGGCCGGGGCCTCGCGGTCGCTGCTGGTGCTGCTGGCCGGGTCGCTGTCCGGGATCGTGCTGCTGATCACCGGGTTCGTGATGGCGAGTGCGCTGGCCGTGGCGATCGGCGGGCAGCGGCGGGACCTGGCGTTGATGCGGGCGGTGGGCGCGACGCCGAAGCAGATCCGGCGGCTGGCCGCAGCGCAGTCCACCGTCGTCGCGGCCGTCGCCGTGGCACCCGGGGTGGGCCTCGGGTATCTGCTGGCCGGACAGTTCCGGGGACTGCTCGCGGACCGGGGTGTGATACCGGCCCAACTGCCGCTCACCTTCAGCCCGTTGCCCGCGTTCGCGGCGGTCGTGCTGATGCTGCTCGCCGTCCAGGTGTCGGCCCGGGGTTCGGCCTGGCGGACCTCGCGGATGCCGGCCACCGAGGCGGTCGCCGAGTCGCGCAGCGAGCCGCGTGATCCGTCGCGGGCCCGGACCCGGATCGGCGTGGCCGTCATCGTCGTAGCGACCGCGGGGTCGGCGCTGCCGCTGTTCTCCCGCACGGTCATCGGCGCCACGGCGACCTCGCTCGCCGGGATCGTCGGTGCGATCGGGCTGGCCCTGGCGGGTCCGGCGCTGGTGCGGGGAGTCGGCGGGGCGGCGGCGCGTGCGACACGGCACGGCGGCTCGGCGCCGACCTGGCTGGCGATGGCCAACCTGCGCGCCTACGCCCTGCGCAACGCGGGGATCGTCTCCACGCTGGCCATGGCCGTCGTGTTCGTGCTGACGTACACCTTCACCCAGACGACCGTCCTGGCCGCCACCGCGCAGGACACGACGACCGGGACCCTGGCCCAACTGCGGCTGAGTGCACCGGCGTTGGGCGGTCTGCCCGAGGGCACGCTCGCCGCCGTACGCAAGACGCGGGGCGTACGGGCCGCCGCGCCCGTCGGTTCGACGACCGTGGTGTGGCAGTACAAGGAGTTCGGCGACCCGGCGTCCGAGTCGGGTGCCGCGACGATCCTCACCCCGGACGCGGCGGGCGTCCTCGACCTCGACGTACGGGACGGCGGCCTCGGCCGCCTCACCGGCGCGACCGTCGCCGTCAGCAGCGATGTCGCCCGGACGCGGTCCGCGACCGTAGGCCACACGGTGGACCTGGTCCTCGGCGACGGCACGGAGGTCCACCCCAAGGTGGTCGCGGTCTACGGCCGAGGGCTCGGCTTCGGCACGGTGGTGCTGGCCCACGACCTCGCCGCCGGACACACCACGACGGCCCTCGACCAGTCCCTCCTGATCCGCACGGACGGCACGGCGCAGGCCGACCAGAACGTCACGGCGCTCGCCGCGGCCCACCCCGGCCTGACCCTCGGACCCGCCGACCCCCTTCCACCGGCGGGCTTGAGGACGCACCGCCCGAGGTGTGGATCAACCTCGTCACGATCGTGGTCCTGCTCGTCTACCTCCTGCTGAGCATCGCCAACAAGCTGGTCGCGGCCACCGCCCAGCGCCGGGTCGAACTGGGTGCCCTCCGCCTCAACGGCACCACACCCCGGCAGATCCGGGCGATGATGCGCCGCGAGGCCGCGATGACGGCGGCGACCGCCCTCACCACGGCCCTGCTGCTCTCCGCGATCCCGCTGGCGCTGCTGGGCCAGGGCTTCCTGGGCCACCCGTGGCCTGCGGGCCCGGTCTGGCTCCTGCCCGGCCTCGCCCTCATGGTGACGGCCACCGCCTTCCTCACCATCGAGCTGCCCACCCGGCAGGCACTGCGGACCCCGCCGGCGGACGCGATCCGCGCCCAGTGACGGGCCGCCCCTCACCGGCCACCCCCTCACCGGCCGCCCCCTCACCGGCCGTCCCCGTCCGCCGCACCGCAGGACATCCGTGCCGTAGGCGAACATCGGTCCGATCGAGTGGTCTCGGGGGACGCGTGCCGCAGGACGGTCGTGCGGCGGGCCGCGGATGGTGCCGTGGAATTCCCACCCCGACGCACCCCGCCCCCGACCCGGAAGAAGCGCCCCCATGCGACGTACTCCTCCCCGACGACTCCTCGCGGCCGCGCTGCTGATGGCGTCCGTGCTGGCCGCCCCGATGACGGCGGCGCCGGCCGCGACCGCCGTCGGCGCGGTCCGTACCCACGGCGGTGACCATGACGAGTGCTCCTCGGGCCCCGGGCTCGGCCGGGATGCGACGGCCCGGCTGGACAAGGCCATCGCCGGGGTCCGGCGCGACGCCGGGATTCCCGGTGTCGCCGTCGGGCTGTGGATGCCGGGCAAGGGCTGCTACGTCCGCGCGACGGGCGTCGCCGACAAGGCCACGGGGCAGCCGATGAGCACCGGCTTCTACTCACGGATCGGCAGCGAGACCAAGACCTTCACGGTCACCGCGCTGCTCCAGCTCGTCGACGACGGGCGCATCCGCCTCGACGACCCGATCTCCCACTACGTCCCGGGCGTACCGAACGGCCGCCGCATCACCCTGCGCCACCTGGCCGAGATGCGCAGCGGACTCTTCCCGTACAGCGCCGACGCCGACTTCGCGCACGACCTGCTGAGCGACCCGTACCGCACGTTCACCCCGCGTGAGCTGCTCGCCTACGGGTTCAAGCACCGCAACACCGGCGCGCCCGGCAAGGTGTTCGTCTACAACAACAGCAACCTCGTCCTCCTGGGCCTGGTGATCGAGAAGGTCACCGGTCACCACGTCGCCGATGTCATCAACCGGCGGGTGCTGCGCCCGGCCCACCTCGAGCGCACGCTGTTCCCCGACGGCCCGAACGTCCGCGAGTTCCCCGAGCCGCACGCGCACGGCTACACCAACCAGACGCTGACCGGCGCGGTCACCGACTCCACCGACTGGAACCCTAGTTGGGCCTGGTCGGCCGGCGCGATGATCTCGGACCTGCACGATCTGCACAGCTGGGCGAAGACCGTCGCCACCGGCGCCCTGCTCAGCCCGGAGACCCAGAAGCAGCGCCTGAAGGTACTGCCGACCGGCTTCCCGGGCCTCGACTACGGCCTCGGCATCTTCGAGACCGGCGGCTGGATCGGGCACAACGGTTCCATCCCCGGCTACGAGTCCGTGACGGTCTACCTCCCCGCCCTCAAGGCGACCCTGGTCGTCCTGCTCAACACCGACATCACCACCGGCGGCCAGGAACCCTCCACCCTGGTCGCCCGCGCGATCACGCAGATCGCCACCCCGGCCACGTCTACGACGGCTCGACGCCCACGCGCTAGAGCCGTCCCGCCCGCTCGACACCCCACCCCCAGGTCTCTGACCTGGGGGTTTCGTGTTGGTGCGGGCCGCTCACCACTCATTTCGACATTCGGCCAATCCGCCCCCGACCTGATCCGGATTACGCGTGGACCCCTGACCGGCGGAAGGAGACGTGACGGAGATGGAGACGGAGACGGAGCGGACGGCGCGGTACGGGCGCCGGACCGCGGTGATCGGTTCCGGGGTGGCGGGGCTGACCGCCGCCTACCTCCTGGGCCGGGCCGGTCACGTCACCCTCTACGAGGCCGACGACCGGCTCGGCGGGCACGCGCACACCCATGAACTGACCTCGCCGCAGGACGGCCGGGTGCACCGCGTCGACTCCGGCTTCATCGTGCACAACCGGCGTACGTATCCCCGCCTGTTGCGGCTCTTCGACGAACTCGGCGTCCCCACGCAGGAGTCGGAGATGAGCATGTCGGTCCGCTGCGAGGGCTGCGGACTGGAGTACGCCGGTGCGCGCGGCCCCGCCGGGCTCTTCGCCCAGCCCCGCAACCTCCTGCGCCCCCGCTATCTGCGGCTGCTCGCCGAGGTGCCCCTCTTCCACCGCGCGGCCCGCCGCCTGCTGGCCCGGGCGGCCAAGAGGCCCTCACCCTGGGCGAGTTCCTGGACCGGGAGGGCTACTCCGCCTATTTCCGCGCCCACTTCGTCACGCCGATGGTGTCGGCCGTGTGGTCCTGCGACGCCGAGACCGCCCAACGCTACCCGGCCGCCTATCTGTTCCGGTTCCTGGAGCACCACGGCATGCTGTCCGTCGGCGGCTCGCCCGTGTGGCGCACGGTCACCGGCGGCTCGGGCACCTACGTCGAGCGCATCGCCAAGCACATCGGCGATATCCGGACCAACACCCCCGTGCGGTCCGTACGCCGTCACGCCGACCGCGCCGACATCACCGCCGAGGACGGCACCACCGAGTCCTACGACGCCGTCGTGATCGCCGTCCACCCGGACCAGGCGCTCCGAATCCTCGCCGAACCGACCGCGCTGGAGCGGGAGTTGCTCGGCGCGTTTCCGTACTCCCGCAACACCACGCTCCTGCACACCGACACCCGGCTCCTGCCCAGCGCGCCGGGCGCCCGCGCGTCCTGGAACCACCTGATGCCGTCCTGCGAGGTCGGCGCCGAACGGGTCCGGGTCAGCTACGACATGAACCGCCTCCAACGCCTCGACGCCACCGAGACGTTCGTGGTCACCCTCGGCGGCGAGGACCGCGTCGACCCCGACCGCGTGCTGGCCCGCATGGTCTACGAACACCCCGTCTACACCCCGGAGTCGGTCGCCGCGCAGCAGCGGCTGCCCGAACTCGCCGGTGACGTCTGCGTGTTCGCGGGCGCCTATCACGGGTGGGGTTTCCACGAGGACGGGTGCCGGTCGGGTGTGGAGGCCGCGGCGGCGTTGGGAGTGCGGTGGTGAACGGGCGGGCGGAGTGGGGGAGTTCAGCACCCGGGGAGGCTCCGTCGCCGGCGAGTGAAGTGGCGGGGCAGGCGGTCGCCGTGCCGGTGCCGGGGAGTGTCGTAGCGGGGCGGACGATTGCCGTGCCGGTGGCGGTATCCGCCGGGTCGGCTGCCTCGCCGCCGAGTGCCGTACCCGCGTTGTACTCCTGCACGATCGCCCACGTCCGCACCACCCCGAGCCGCTACGCGCTGCGGCACCGCACGTACATGTGGCTCATCGACCCCGACCGGCCGCCCCGACTCCCGCGCCTGCTGCGCCCCTTGGCCCGCTTCGACCCGCGCGACCACTTCACCGGCGACGAGAACGTGCCCTCGATCCGGGCCGGGCTCGACGCCTTCCTCGCCGGGCACGGGGTGGATCTGGACGGCGGCCGGGTGGTGATGCTGGCGCATGCGCGGGTGTTCGGGTACGTGTTCAACCCGCTGACGCTGTACTGGTGTCACGGCCCCGATGAGCAGCTGCGGTGTGTGGTCGCCGAGGTGCACAACACCTACGGCGGGCGGCACTGCTACCTCCTCCGGCCGGACGCGACCGGGACCGCGGGCACCGAAAAGGCCCTGTACGTCTCGCCGTTCTTCCCGGTCGACGGCCACTACCGCATGCGGCTGCCCGCGCCCGGAGCCCAACTCTCCCTGACCGTGCACCTGGACCGCGAGGGCGGCCGTGCCTTCACCGCGACGGTACGCGGCACCCGGCGCGAGGCGAGCACCGCCCGGCTGCTGCGGCTGGCGGTGCGCCACCCCTGGTCCACCCTCGCCGTGTCGGCCGCGATCCGGGTCCACGGCATCCGCCTCTACCTGCGGGGGCTGCCGGTCCAGCCCCGCCGTCGAGCCGACGAACGCCCCGGACTCCCTCCCGACGACCGCCCTGAGCACCGCACTTCGGAGACAGCGACATGACGACAGCAGAGCGCCGGTTCACCACCGGCACGCCCATCGCCGACGCCGGTGCGGTGCCCGCCGGTCACCCGCGCCCCGCCGCCCCCGCGCCCTGGTCCGACATCGACGCCATACCCCGCGCTTCCCGCGTCCGCACCACTCTCACCAGGGCCCTCGTCCGCCGAGCCCTCGCCCGACTCCCGCTACGGGCGCGGTTCGCGGGTGCCCCGGACGTCGGCAAGGGCGGCCCCCTGATCGACGTCCACGACCCGGCCGCCTTCCACGCCCGCATCGGCACCGAGGGCCTGATCGGCTTCGGCGAGTCGTACATGGCCGGTGAGTGGGACGCCCCCGACCTGGTCGCCGCGCTGACCGTACTGGCCGGTCACGCGGCCGAGTTGATCCCGGCCCCGCTGCAACGGTTGCGCACCCTGTGGGCACCCCGCCACCCGCACACCGAGCGCAACACCCCCGACGGTTCCCGGGCCAACATCAGCCGCCACTACGACCTGTCGAACGACCTCTTCGCCCTCTTCCTCGACGACACCCTCACCTACTCCTCCGCCGTGTTCCGGGGCTTCCCCGCGAGCCACGACCTCCTCGCGGCGGCCCAACACCGCAAGATCGACCGCCTGTTGGACCTCGCGGACGTCGGCGAGGGCACCCGGCTCCTGGAGATCGGCACCGGCTGGGGCGAACTCGCCCTGCGGGCCGCCGCCCGGGGCGCCCGCGTCACCTCGCTCACCCTCTCCCGCGAGCAGCGCGACCTGGCCGTGGAACGGGTGCGGGCGGCGGGTCTCGGCGAGCGGGTCTCCATCGAACTGTGCGACTACCGCGAGGCGTCGGGGACGTACGACGCGGTCGTCAGCGTCGAGATGATCGAGGCGGTCGGCGCCGAGTTCTGGCCGGTGTACTTCGGCGCCCTTGACCAACGGCTCGCGCCGGGCGGCCGGTTGGCGCTCCAGGCCATCACCATGCCGCACGACCGGATGCTCGCCTCCCGGGACACCTTCACCTGGATCCACAAGTACGTCTTCCCCGGCGGACTCATCCCTCCACCGACGCGATCGAGGAGACCGCGCGCGACCACACCGGCCTGCGCCTCGCCCGCCGCGACGCCTTCGGCGCCCACTACGCCGAGACGCTGCGCCTGTGGCGCGAACGGTTCACCGAGCGCGCCGACGAGGTGGCCGCGCTCGGCTTCGACGAGGTCTTCCACAGGCTGTGGACCTTCTACCTCGCCTACTCCGAGGCCGGTTTCCGCTCCGGCTACCTGGACGTCCAGCAGTACCTGTTCACCAAACCGCACCCAGAGACGCAGGACCGGCGATGAACGGCTTCTCCATGGGCTTCCCTTGGACCGCCTTCGCGCTCAACCTCGCCTGGGCGGCCGGGGCTTCGTTGGCGGTCATGCTCGCGACCTTCGCCGTGGCGCTGCGCATCGGCGTGCACCGGATCGTCGACGTGGCCTGGGGTGCCGCCTTCACGGCGGTGGCCGTAGCGACCTTCGCCGCCTCCGCCGGCGAGGGCGATGTCGTACGACGACTGGTCGTGACGGCGCTGACGGCGGTCTGGGGGCTGCGGCTGGCGATCCACATCGGGCGCCGGGGCCGCGGTCACGGCGAAGACCCGCGCTACGAACGGATGTTGGCCAAGGCGCCCGGCAGTCGCAACGCGTACGCCCTGCGCATGGTCTATCTCCTCCAGGGCTCGCTGGTCTGGCTGGTGTCCCTGCCGGTGCAGGCGGCGCAGTACGTGTCAGGTCGGCCGTCGCTCGTCACCTACGTCGCCGGTACGGCGTTGTGGGCGGTCGGGATCGGTTTCGAGGCGGTCGGGGACGCCCAACTGGCCCGGTTCCGCGCCGATTCCGCCAACCGGGGCAAGCTCATGGACCGCGGCCTGTGGTCCTGGACCCGGCATCCGAACTACTTCGGCGACTTCTGCGTCTGGTGGGGCCTGTTCCTGCTCACCTGCGACTCCCTGCCGGCGGCCGTCGTGTCCGTCGTATCGCCGGTGGTGATGAGCCTGCTGCTGACCCAGGGCAGCGGAAAACGCCTCCTGGAACAGCACATGGCCGACCGGCCGGGGTATGCCGAGTACCGTGCCCGCACCAGCGGTTTCTTCCCGCGTCCGCCGGGGCGGGAGTGAGGAAGGGGTACGTCATCGAGGCAGAGCACGGCATCTCCCAACAGGTCGGTCAGCACCCGGCGTTGAGGGTACGGCGGCGCGTGTCGCACCCTCGGGCCGCCGTCCTCGTCCTGCACGGGGTCAGTCGACGAGTGAACGCCCCGCGCGGCCTTGGCAGTTGGCCGCGTTGCGCATGAACTCCGTCGAGCGTGCGGTGGCCGCCCGACTCCCTGCCCCCGACGTGCTGGTGGCCCGGGTCGGCTACCGCGTCCGCGGCTGGAACGGCGACCGTGCCGACGCGGCCCAGGACGCCCTGCGCGCGCTGGACGCCCTGACCGAGCTCGCCGGCCCCGTACCGACGGTGCTGCTCGGCCACTCCATGGGAGGCCGGGCCGCTCTGCGCGCCGCGGGTCATCCCCAGGTGCGTGGTGTCGTCGCCCTCGCCCCGTGGTGGCCGCCGGGGGAGCCGGTCGTGCAGACGGCGGGGCGCCATGTCGTCGCGCTGCACGGAGAACGCGATCACGTCACCTCCCCTGCGGAAACGGCGGACTGCGTACGCCGGGCACGGAACGAAGGCGCGACCCGGGCGGGCATGGCACTCATCGCCGACGGCGACCACGGGATGCTCCGCCGCCACGGCCTCTGGCACGACATGACGGCTGCACTGGTCGCCCATCTGCTGGACCCCGGGGTTGCCCCGGATCCCTTGCCTGAGGGGAGTTATGGGGTGGGGAGGTGCCGGTGCTCTGAGGGATGTTGTCCCGCCCGGGTGAGGCGGGCTGAACCAGCTGCGAAAGGGCACCCCGTGACGACGACTCCAAGAACCCGTCCGGAACCTACGACACCGTCTGACCCCTACTCCGGTACCGCTTCCGGTACCGCCTCCGCCACCGCCCTGCCCTTGGACAGTTCCGCCGCGAACTGTGCCCCGCTCAGCAGCGCCAGGTTCGACAGCCACAGCCAGACGAGGAACACCACGCTTCCGGAGAGGGAGCCGTAGAGCCTGCTGTAGGCGCCGAGGGTCGTGGCGTAGGTGGAGAAGCCGGCGGAGACGAGGAGCCAGAGGGCGGCGGCGAGGACGCCGCCGGGGGAGGCTGTGGCTGCGGCGGCGCGCTCCGGTGGGGCCGGTGTGGAAGACGACCACCACCAGGAGGGCTACCAGGCACAGGAGGACCGGCCACCGTAGGAGGTCCCAGGCCCAGGCCGCTGTTTCGTCGACGCCCGCCATGCGGCCTACCGCCTCCGCCAGGGGGCCGGTCAGGAGCAGGGTCAGGGGAGCCGACCAGGAGCAGGCCCAGCAGCGCCAGCGCGGTGAGGACGATGCGGGGGCCTTGCGCCAGGGGAGCGGCGGTCCTGGGTGTGGTGCATGCGGTGCAGGGCTCGGCGGAACACGGCCAGGTAGCTCGTCGACGACCAGAGGGCGCTGACGCTGCCCGCGACCAGCAGGGGCCAGGCCGTTCGGTCGGTGCGCAGGACGTGGGTCAGGGCCGCGTGCAGTTCGGTGCCGGAGTCCGCGGGGGCGTACGCCGTGACGTGGGTGACGAACTCCTCGGCGGTCTCCGGGCTGATCATGCCGAACGCGATGACCGTGGCGAGCATCGCCGGGAGCACCGCGAGGATGGCGTAGTACGTGAGGGCCGCCGCGTAGTCCGAGATGTCGTCGTTCCACAGGGACACCGGGGTGCGGCGCAGCGCGGGCCACCAGGCAGCCGGCGGCCGGGCCCCCGCGATGCGGCGGACCCGGCCGAGGTACGACTCAGCGGACATGGGGCGCGCGGTGCGAGATGGCGCTCAGCCGCAGCCTGGTGTGCGCGGTGTACGGGGTCGCCGCCGCGTCCGCCTCCGCGGTCACCGCGCGCAGGGCGGGGAGCACGGCGTCGGGGACGTGTCCGGTGCCAGCCAGACCCGCAGCTCCACCGCCAGCCGTCGGCCGCGCCGGGGCAGGACCCGGGCATGGCCGCGGGCCACCCTGGGACGGCCGCCGCGCGCGCCGCCAGCGCCTCGGCCAGGGCCTGCGGGCGGACCGTGCAGCCGGGGAGGGGGGCCAGGCGGCGGGCGGGGCCCGTACGCAGGTGTCCCAGCGTCCAGAGCGCCAGCAGCAGGGTCAGGCCGATCGACGCGGCCAGCACCGTCGGCGTCCACCAGCCCTCGCCGCGCAGCCGCGCCAGCCGGTCCGGGTCCAGCAGGACCGTGCCCGTGCCGGTGGTGGGCCACCAGGACGGCAGGTGGGGAGCGAGGGTGCGATCGGTCGCGGCCAGCCACGATCCGGTGAGGAGGAGCGTGAGGCCGGTGGCGCCGAGGACGGTGCGGTTGACGGCTGTGTGGGTGGTACGCATCACTGGTCAACTTCCTTGGCGACACGAGGGGTTGGGGGCTGCGCGGGCGGCTGCCACACCGGGTCCAGGGTGACCGTGACCCGTAGGCGGGGTTCACGTCGTAGTCGGCAGGATGTCACGGCGGCGCGGGCCGCGGCCGTAACGGCGGCGTGGGCGATGGTGCGGTCGCCGAAGGCCAGGCGCGTGCGGACGGTGACCCGGCGCCGGCGGGCCCTGACCCGGACCGACGCGATGCCGGGTACGTCGCCCACCGCGTCGCGGACCAGGGACTCCACCGCCGAGCGGTCCACGGCCGCGTCGACCCGCTCGGCCGCCGTACGGACGGTGGACCGGTGGCGGAGTCCGGGGGTGACGGCGAGGACGACCATCCAGATGCCGATCAGCCCCATCAGCGCGCCCGCGATCACCACCGCCGGGTCGCCGGGGCCGTGGCCTGACAGCCAGTGCACCGCCGACATGCGCCAGGCCGCCGCCGACCGGTGCGCGGTGTGCACCTGGATCAGGTCGAAGGCGAGGGCTCCGCACGCCACGGTGGCGAGCAGGGTCAGCAGGGTGACGGGAGTTCGGCGGGGGACCACCAACGCCTGGCGGTCGTAGGGGAGTTGGTGTCCTCGGTCGGAGACGCCGGAGTGCGGGAGTACTTCGGCGCCGCGAGCGCGGTGACGTCGACGCGCGCGGTCGGCACGTCCAGGCCCGTCAACTCCTTTGTACGGTCCACCACATGGCGCTGGACGTCCCGCGCGCCCTCGGCCAGCGGGGCCGGATAGGGGAGCGTCACCCCGAGCGACACCTCCGCCCTTCCGCCCCCGCACGGTCGCGGTCGCCTTGGCCGTACGGCCGGGCAGCGCCTCCGCGGTCGCCCGCTCGGCGATCCTGCGCACGGCCCGCTCGGAGACGGTGGTGGTGCCGCGGAAGGAGGCGGCGGGTGGCGTCAACTCCGTCGCGGGAGTGCCCTGTTCGGCAGGGAGCGTGTCCGCCTCCCGCTGTGCGGCCGTGGTCATCGACGGCCCCGCTCGAACGTGTCCCGTACGTCCTGGACCGTGCCGCCGCGTTCGAACCAGTGGCCCACCGCCCAGCCCAGGCCGCCGAGCGCGGCCACGAGCAGGAAGGCGCCGAAGCCGCCGAACCAGCCGGCGAACGCCAGGGCCATGCCCGCGATCATCCCCACGAACGGTGTACGCATGCCCGTCCACCTCCACCTGTCACCGGATCCACCACTCCACTCCTGCCCGTGCCCCTGACCGGCCGCCCTATTCCACGCGGGTCTCACCGGTGTGCGCGGGCTCGTCGTCGTCGGGCAGGTGGACGTCGTTGACGGTGACGTTCACCTCGACGACCTCGAGGCCGGTGATGCGCTCCACGGCGCCCACGACGTTCTCCCGCACGTCCTGCGCGACGTCCATCACGGACACGCCGTACTCGACGACCAGGTCCAGGTCGATGGCGGTCTGCCGCTCGCCGACCTCGACCTTCACCCCGCGCCCGACGTTGGGCCGGCCGCCCGGTACGCGGTCGCGGACGGCGCCGATGCTGCGCGAGAGGCCGCCGCCCATGGCGTGCACGCCGGGGATCTCCCGGGCGGCGATGCCGGCCACCTTCACGACGACGACGTCGGCGATCGAGGTACGGCCGCGGTCGGCGGCGGGCTGGTCGGCGCCGGTGGTTCCGCCGGACACGGCGGTGGTGGCCAGGTCCTTGCTGGTCCGGTCGCCGCCGGTCCGGTCCTTGGTGGCGACGGGTGCGGTCTGAGTGGTCATGGCGTGCCCTCTCTGCTCTGTCTCGTGGCCGATGTGCTCTCACTTCTTCAGACCCGGGCCCGCCGGGTCTGTGACGCGGCTGGAGAGAAGAGACCGAACACCTCGTGCTCTTGGTCGCCCGTCCCGCATCCGTACGAGCGCCTTCCCGGAAGTTCTCCGTAACGAGGACGACGCCGCCGTGTCCAATGACCGGACAGACCGGACGAGAGGAGCCGCCCAGTGGCGGGGCCCCGCACGCAGAACGCGCCACCGGACAGCCGGGCCGACGCGGACGACATGGATGCCATGGACGAGGACATGGATGACACCGCCGACACGGACGACGCCCTGCTGGCGGTCCGGGCCGCGGAGGGGGACGAGGACGCCTTCGCCGTGCTCGTGCACCGGCACGCACCGGCGCTGATCCGGCTCGCCACGAGTCTGCTCGGTACCGGCGCGGAGGCCGAGGACGCCGTACAGGACGCCTTTCTCAGCGCGTGGCGGCGGCTGCCGGAGTTCCAGGGGCGCAGCGCCTTCGGCACCTGGATCTACCGGATCGTGACCAACCGCTGTCTGAACGTGCTGCGCGCCCGCAGACCCGTGGCCTCGCTGGAGGCGGCCGGTGACGTGGCCGCGGCCGAGTACACGACCTCCCCGGCCCGGATCGCCGAGGGCGGGACGCGGTCCGCGAACTGCGCGAGGCCCTCGACCTGCTCTCCGCCGAACAGCGCGCGTGCTGGGTGCTGCGCGAACTGGACGGCCGTTCCTACGAGTTCATCGCGGGTACGGTCGGGATCAGCCAGGAGGCCGTCCGCGCCCGGGTGTTCCGCGCCCGCCGATCTCTGACCCAAGCAATGGGGGCCTGGCGATGACCGAACGCACCGACCAGCCGAACACCACGCCGACCCAGGCCGCCGACGACGAACTCCTGCCCTGCGGACGGCTGTTGTCCCGGACCTGGGACGAGTGGGAGCGCGGGGTGGACGACCCGCACCTGCACTCCTGCCCGTACTGCGGCCAGGCCGTGCGCGGACTCGACGACCTCGAGTCCGTCGTGCGCGGCCTCCAGGAGGAGACGGACACCACCGCCTCCGCCTACGACAGCGAGCCGCTGACCCGCCGGATCATGGACGTCGTACGCCTCGAACTGCGCCCGGGCCGCCCGCTCCCGCTCGGGGAGCCCGCCGAGGACCTCTGGATCATGGAGGCGGTCGCGGCCCGTGCGCTGCGCGGGCGGCCGAGTCGGTGCCGGGTGTCCGGGCCGGTTCCTGCCGGCTCCGCGACGGCGCGGACCCCGGCACGGTCGAGGTCCGCCTCGACATCCACGCCCCGGCCGACGCGCCGCTGCCCGACCTCGCCGCCCAGGTGCGCGAACGCGTGTGGGAGGCGGCGGACCGTGAACTGGGCATGGGCGTCACGGCAGTCGACATCCGCGTGACCGACCTCGTGTCCACCTCTCTGCCCGACGACGATCAGGAAGGCGGTACGGCATGACCGCGCAGCGCGTCGACGAATCCGCTCCCTACGAGAACCCCGCCCACGCGACGCTCGCCGTGGAGGTCGCCGCCGCCGTAGAGGGGGTCTCGGGGTCGCTTTCCTCCGCCCCGGACTGACCGACCGGCTGCGGTCGGTGCTCGCGCGAGGCGGAGCGGGGTGCCCGCCGGGGTGCGGATGAGCCGAGTGGACGGTGACGGCCCCTGGCAGGTCGAGATCCATGTCGTCGCGCTACGGCGGGCCAGGACCGTGGACGTGGCCCGCGGGGTGCGTGACACCGTCGAACGGCGGCTGGACGCCCTGGCCCCGACTCTGCCCGCGCCGCGCGTCACGGTGACGGTCACGGGGCTCGTCTGACCGGGGCGGGCCGCGTCACGTCGGGAACGTCAGCAGGGCGAGGGGCGCGGAGGTGGGGTGGGTGGAGCCCCGGCCGGTTCGACGGTGATGCCCATGCCGGACGAGTCGTCGACCGTGCCCCGCAGCAGGACGGTCTGGGCGCTGCGGGCGGGGTTCATCAGACCGGCCGAGCGCATGGTCCCGGCGTCGTCGAACCACAGCTGGTACACCTTGCCGCCCGGCGGCCGGGCCATCCTGGAGACCACGAACACGGCCCGGTCCTGGCCGCGTGAGACGACGACGGTGCCGGTGGCGCCCCGGCGAGCGCGGCGGCCCGGGTCCGCGCGTCCGGCGCGGCCAGTACGGCGGCGATCTCGTCCGACGCCTGCACGGCCTGCCGCGCCCGGTCACGGGCGTCCTCGGCCCGCTGGTGCTGCCACACGGCCGTACCGCCGAGCGCCGTGGCCGCAGCGAGGCAGGCGGCGAGCGCCCAGCGGGAGAGCGCGCGGGTCCGTAGACCCGCCAGGGCGGTGCGGTTCTGGGGACGCTTGCCCGGGGTCTCCTGGCGCACGGTGGTGATCCGGCGCAACACCTGGGCGCGCAGTTCCGTCGGGGGCGTCGAGGACACGGCGAGACCCAGCCGGGTGGCGGTCGCGGACAGCTCGGCGGTCTCCCGCGCGCAGGCCTCACAGCCGGCGAGGTGCCGTTCGAAGGCGCTGCTCTCCTCGTCGGGGAGCGCGTGCAGGGCGTAGGCGCCGGTCAGCAGGTGGAGGTTGGCGGTCGTCACGGGGTCACCTCCGGGCGGGCGGGCAGGGCGGCGGTGTCGATCTCGTGGTGCGAGGCGGTGGCCGTCGCGCACTCCCGTCCGGGCAGCGCGCGGGATGGGGGCGCCGGTCGGCCGGGGCGCGTGGACGCTCGTCGTCACGCCGTCACCCCCAGGCAGTCGCGCAGCCGGATCAGACCGTCGCGCAGGCGGGTCTTCACGGTGCCCAGGGGGAGTGCCAGGGCCTCCGCCACCTCGCGGTAGGTCAGGCCCCGGTAGTAGGCCAACGTGACGGACTGGCGCTGGAGTTCGGTCAGGGTGCGCAGGCAGCGGCGTACCTGTTCGCGCTCCAGGCTGGCCTCGACGCGCTCGGCCACCTCGTCGTACTCGGGGAGCCGGTCCAGCAGCGCGGCCTTGTGGTCGCGGGCCGCCGCCGCGTCCGCCGAGCGCACCCGGTCCACCGCGCGGCGGTGCGCGAGGGTGAGGATCCAGTTGACGGCGGTGCCCCGGTCGCGCCGGTAGCGGGGAGCCGTCCGCCACACCTCCACCAGCACTTCCTGCGTGACCTCCTCCGACTGCGCCTGGTCGCGCAGCACGGCCCGACAACCCCAGCACCGGGCCCGCCACGGCGTCGTAGACACCCGCGAAGGCGTCCTCGTCCCCAGGGCCACCCGGCCGACGAGTTCCTCCAGGTCGGGCCCTGCGGCTGGATTGCTGCCGATACGCACTGCTTCTTTCACCGAGGGCCTCCGCGGTCGGGACATGTCCGGGCGTAATCCGTTCCTGCCGGGACCTTGGATTGGATGCGGTGCCAACGAAAAGGCGGGGGCAGGGGCACGGGTGCGGGTACGGATCCGGGCACGCGTCCGGGGCCCGCCACTCTGCGGCGGGCCCCTTTCCCGATCCTGCCGGTGTCGTCAGCCCGCCGCGATGCCCTCGCCGCCGACCGCGCCCGGTACGACGACCGAGCCGATCGCGGTGAGCGATCCCTTCGGGCCGACCCGGAACGTGTCGACCGTGCCCTGCACGCCCGTCTGGACGTACAGGTACCGGCCGTCGGAGGAGGCCGCCGCGTCCACCGTGCCGGGGTGGGTGGCCGTGTCGCCGAGCGCGGTCAGCCCGCCGCCGTGGCCGACCCGGTAGCCGGACAGGTGCCGCTGCCCGCGTTCGACACGTAGAGGTGGCCGCCGGCGGTCACCGCCCAGCAGGTGGCGGTCTGGCCGGTCGCGACCGTCCCCTTCGCCGTCAGTATCCCGTCATGGCCTACGACGAAGGTGCCGACCGAGTTGGTACCGGCCTCCGTGACCCGGATCCGCCCGGCGGAGTCGAAGGCGAAACCGAACGGCACGGCTCCCGGGGTCGGGGTCACCACGGGGTGGGCGGAGGGGCCGCCGAACCGGTCGACCGGGAAGACGTCGATGCTCTGCCCGGCGGCCTTCGTGGTGACCACGAGCTTCGAACCGTCCGGCGTGAACGAGATCTGCCCGACGGCCGAAGTCCCCTTGTCCAGACCGAGGTTGCGATGCCACGCGTCGACCTTCACCAGCCGCTCGCCGACCCGCGCGAAGCCCTGCACGGAACCGCCGTCGAGCGTGTTCGCGACGTAGACCCGGTCGCCGTGGAACGTCACGCTGACCGGGAAACTCCCCCGCTGGAGATCTCCTGGACCCGCCGCAACTCGGTGCCGCGCACCGCGAACACGGTCACGGTGTCGCTGCCCGCGTTCACCGCGTAGAGCAGCCCGCTGTGCCGGTCGTAGGCGAGCGAACCCTGGGACGCCAGGTGGTCCGCGACGGTGCCGGCGAGCATCCCGCCCTTGCCGCCGGTGGAGTGGACGCCCTTCCGGGCGAAGGTGCCGTCGGCGGCGCGCTCATAGGCGACGACGGTGTTCGCACCCGTGTTGTCGCTCTGCACGAACACCGCGGAACCACGGTCGTGATGCGCCTCTACGGCCCCGGCGCCGGGGGCGGCGACGAGAGCGGCGGCGGTGAGGGCGGCACCGGCGGCGACGGCGGCCAGGGTGCGGGTGATCCCTGCGGTACGGGCGGTACGGGTCTTGGCGAGGGACATGCGGGCGTACTCCTCTGCGGAACGTGCGAGAAGGGGAACCTGAGGGGAACCAGGTGTCGCCACGCTAGAGCGAGTTCACGGTGAGGTAACGGGCAAAAGTGCGCTTCGGGTTGATGTCCCGGGTCCGTAAGAAATCGGCCCCCGCCGGACCGGTCATCCGAGCCCCTGCCGGACCGGTCGTCCGAGCCCCTGCCGGACCGGTCGTCCGAGCCCTGCCGGACCGGCTGTCCGAGCCCCTGCCGGATCGACCGCCTGACTACCCGTCAAATCGCCCGCACCCGGCCGTCCTTGCCGAAGAAGAAACTCAGCACGACCGTGACAGTGGCCGCGACAGCCACCCGCAGCGCCCACGCCCCGACGGACCCGTCCCCGCGACGGACGTGAAGTCGACCCCGTCGAGCAGCGCACTGCTCAGCGGCAGCGACCCCGCACAGCCCAACAGGTAGACCCACAGCGGAGGTTCGTTGCACGCGATGAGGACCGAAGCGGCGACGACAGCGATCCCGCTGAGCACGACGGTGAGCGACGAGATGTCCATGCCCCACAGCCTTCCGCCGCCGTGAGGCTGAGGCGTCGCCGGGAGGGAGGAGCGGGGGTCTGTCGAAAGGTGGAGAGACTTCGGGCATTTCGGTCGACGGCCACTACTTTCGACGTACATCTCCGGCACCGGGCACCCCTGTCGGCGGATTCCGGTATCAAGGGGGCGGGAATGCAGGGTAGTTGCGGGTGCGTGACGTGTGTGCCGTACGTGCGTGACCCGCGTCTACTACCGCCCGCCCTCGCCCTCGCCCCCGTCCCCACTCCCCGGCATCCCCAGATTCTCGATCCCCACTTCCAGTGCCGCCCGGAGGTGGGTCGAGTCGCCCGTGGACATCATCATCGTCACGCCGCCCTGGATGCCGGCCAGCAGTGCGGCGGCCGTGCGGTCCGCGTCGAGGGTCGGGGAGGTCAGGCCGTTGGACTGGAGGGCGCGGATGCCTCGGGCGAGTTGGTCCTGCCACTGGCGCAGGAGTTCCGTCACGATCGCCCGGGCGCCCGGGCGGGAGCGGCCGACCTGGAGGAACAGGGAGCCCAGGGGGCAGTGGTCGCCCTGCCGTTCGTAGCGCTCGACGAGGGTGTCCCGCCACAGGTGCCATGACTCCCAGGAGTCCAGTCGGCCCAGGTGCGGCTGCTGGTCCTCCAGGACGCGGTCCGCCTCGAACTGGGCGACCGCGAGCAGGAGTTCGTCCTTGCCGTCGGGAAAGTAGTGGAAGAGCTGGCTCTTGCTGGTGGCCGTGCGGTCGCGGATGTCGTCGAGGGTGGTGTAACCGACGCCTTGTTCGCGCAGCACCTCGGCCGCGCCCTCGACGATGCGGGCCCGGGTCGCGCGGCCCTTCGCGGTCAGTGTGTCCGGCATCCGCTCCCTCTCCTCCTGCTCCTCCGGAACCCGCATTTTCTGAACTTGCCGGTCCATTTTCCACGACGCACCCTGGTCCGCACACCACGAGGAGAGGGAGAACACGTCATGGGCGAGCACGTCACCGGCGAACGACTGCGGAACAAGACCGCGCTGGTCACCGGTTCCACCAGCAACATCGGGCAGGCCATCGCCGAGGCGTTCGCCGCCGAGGGAGCGCATGTCGTCGTGTCCGGGCGCGACGCCCAACGGGGCGCCCGTGTCGTCGCCGGGATCCGCGCGTCCGGCGGCCGGGCCGACTTCCTCGCCGCCGACCTCGACGGAACCGCCGCGGCCTCCCGCGACCTGGCCGACCGGGCCCGTACGGCCCTCGGCGGCCGGGTCGACATCCTGGTCAACAACGCCGGCATCTACCCGCCCGCCCGCACCCTCGCCACCGACGAGGAGACCTTCGACCGGGTCTACGGCGTCAACGTCAAGGCCCCCTTCTTCCTCACCGCCGCCCTCGTCCCCGACATGGTCGAGGCGGGCGGCGGGGCGGTCGTCAACCTCGGTTCGTGGATCGCCCGCCTGGGCGTTCCGATGGGCAGCCTCTACAGCTCGACCAAGGGAGCGGTGGAGACCCTGACCCGGGCCTGGGCCGCGGAGTTCGGCCCGCTCGGCGTGCGGGTGAACGCCGTGTCGCCGGGTGTCATCGTGCCCCCGGCACCCGAGGGCGGCGAGCCCCATCCCGGTGAGATCATGATGAAGGGCACCCCGGCCGGCACCGTCGGGACCCCGGACGCGGTCGCCCACGCGGCGGTCTGGCTGGCCAGCGACGAGTCCGCGTTCGTGCACGGGACCGTCGTCGATGTGGACGGGGGGAGGACCGGGGTCGCGGTCATCGCGGCGGCGTAGAACCCAGAAGGCCTGGGGGTCGGGGAGTTCGCGGACGCAGGGGAGTTCGGGGGCCGAAGGTCAGTGCACGCCGAACTGCCGTGCCAGCCGGGTCGCGTCCCGGACGCCCCCGGTGAAGGGCTCGCCGTGGCCCGGCAGAAGCAGCAGCTCCCCGGCGCCCTCGCCCGCCAGTTCGTCCAGGCGATCGAGCGCGGCCAGCGCGCCCCCGCTGTCATGAGTGAAGCAACGGCTCACGATCGTAGGCCCGTTGCGGTCGGTGAAGCCGTCGGCCGTGACCAGCGCATCGCCGGTGAAGAGCAGCCCGCGCCCGGCGAAGACGTACGCCGTGCTGCCGGGAGTGTGGCCCGGCAGAGCGACGGCACGCGGAGCCCCGGTACGTCCGTCAGCACCTGATCGGCGTCGAGGACCCGCGCGC
The DNA here is from genome assembly GCA_016893485.2 of Streptomyces sp. P3. Taxonomy (GTDB): domain Bacteria; phylum Actinomycetota; class Actinomycetes; order Streptomycetales; family Streptomycetaceae; genus Streptomyces. Next base: position 4,730,592 of record JAFEKX020000001.1, on the reverse strand, counting down.
CCGCCACCCCGGAGCGGTGAACGCCCCGTCCCGGGCCAGTCGTAGCGGAACCGCGAGGGCGGACGGCCTGCGCAGCAGGTACGGCAGCATCGAACGCTCCGGTTTCGCGTGACGGGTCCCGCTCCTCGGCCCGTCGCGCAGGATCACCGCGTCCCGCTCGTGGATCCAGAGGTCGGCGCCGGCCTCCTGAAGGGGGCGGGCCAGTCCGGTGTGGTCGGCGTGGCCGTGGGTCAGGAGTACGGCGCGGATGTCGGCGGCGGAGTGGCCGAGGGCGGCCAGCAGGGTGTGCAGCTGGTCCAGGTGGGCGGGTGTCCCCGCGTCGACCAGGACGAGCCCGTCCGGGTCCTCGATCAGGTAGAAGTTGACGAGATGGTCGCCGAGGCGGTGGACGCCGGGTGCGACCTGCGTGGATGCGGGACGGGACATACGGACCTCCGGCAGCCGGGCCATATTGGGTGCAGTGGACTGTATTCGATACAGTCGACCGTAACAGAAGCGCGGCGTGCAGGCGCAGGACGCGTGCAGAGTCAGTGGGCAGCGCAGCGAGTGCGTAGCTCGGCGAGCGGGGAGAGCTAGTGGGGAGTGCACAGATGCCGGACGGGACGCCTCGTCGGTCCTACAACTCCGAGGGCCGCCGTGAGACCGCGCGCCGCAACCGGGCCGCGGTGCTCGCGGCCTGCCGTGAGCTGCTCTTCCAGGACGGCTACCACGCCACGACCGTCCGCGCGGTGGCCGAACGCGCGGGTGTCTCCCCGGAAACGGTGTACAAGTCCTTCGGCGGCAAACCGGGCCTGGTCAAGGCCCTGTGGGACATCACGCTGGCCGGCGACGACGTACCGCTCGCCATGGGTGACCGCCCCGAGATCCAAGTGATCCTGGGGACAGGGAGTTGGGCCCGAAGCTTCGGCTCTACGCCGGGTTCGCGCGCGGCATCCACGAACGGGTCGCCGCGCTGTTCACCCTGCTCACCCAGGCGGGCCCGGACGTCGTGGAGGTCCTGGAGACGGCCGAGCGCGAACGGCTCACCGGTGTCACCGCCTTCGTCACCCACCTCGCCGAGACCGGCGCCCTGCCCCCGGCGGCCGACCCGGCCCACCTGGCCGACGCGGTCTGGGCGCTCACCGGCCCGCAGCTGTACACGCAGCTCACGGCAGGCCGGGGCTGGTCCACGGACGCGTACGAGACCTGGCTGGCCGACATGCTCGCCGCGACGCTCACCGCGACCCCCGGACCCGGCCGGCCGAGCGACACCTCACAGCCGTAGACCGGAACCCGGCAGACGCGGACGCAGAAGCAGACGGACCGGTGCCTCACAGCCGTAGAAGCGGTCAGCGTTCGCCGCGTGCGTCGTACGCCAACAAGGCAACCTGTGTGCGGTTGTTGAGACCGAGTTCGCGGAGGAGGCGGGTGATGTGGGCCTTGACCGTGGCGACGCTCATGTGGAGGGCGGCGGCGATCTCCTGGTTGGTGAGGCCGTCCGCGAGGGCGGTTGCGACCGCGCGTTCCCGTTCGGTCAGGGCGGCGAGTGCGGTGCGGGCGCGGTCGCGGCGGGCGGGTGCGGGGTCGTCGGCGACGAAGTCGATCAGGCGGCGGGCCGCTGCCGGGGACAGCACCGGTTCGCCGGCCGCGACGCTGTGCACGCAGGAGACGATCCGCTCCGGCGGGGTGTCCTTGAGCAGGAACCCGGCGGCCCCGGCGCGCAGCGCCCGCAGCACCTGCTCGTCGGTGTCGAAGGTGGTGAGCACCAACACCTGCGGCGGCGAAGGGAGTTCGCGCAGCCGCGCGGTCGCGGTGATCCCGTCGACTCCGGGCATCCGGATGTCCATCAGGACGACGTCCACCGGCGGAACGGCCTGTTCCACGGCGGTCAGGGCCGCCGCTCCGTCGCCCGCGCCGCCGACCACCTCAAGGCCGGGGCCGCCCTCCAGCAGGGTGACCAGTCCCGCGCGGACCAGCGGGTCGTCGTCCACGATCAGAACCCGTACCGGGGCGGGGGCGCTCATGTCGCCCAGGGTAGCCAGGCGGTGAGCCGGAACTCGCCGTCCGGTGTGGGCCCGTGGCTCAGCCGCCCCTGGGCCAGCGACACGCGTTCGGCCAGCCCCACCAGACCGGTGCCGCTGCCCGGGACCGTCGTACCGCCGAACCCTCCCAGCGGGTTGACGGCCTCGACGGTCAGCCCCTCCCCGGGCCGCCGCGCAGTTCGAGGCGGGCGGCGGCCCGGGGCGGGGCGTGCTTGCGTGCGTTGGTCAGGGCCTCCTGCACGATCCGGTAGCCGGTCCGGCCGAGCCGTTCGGGGATGTCCGCGGCCGGGTCGAGCCGGTTCTCGTAGGCGAGGCGCAGTCCGGCCGTACGGCTCTCCTCGACGAGGCCGGGCACATCGGCGAGTGTGGGCTGCGGGCGGTCGCGTTCGCCGTCCGGGGCGCGCAGCAGGCCGATGACCTCGCGCAGGTCCTCCAGCGACTGGTGGGCACCGGCCCGGATCAGCGCGGCGGTCTCGGCGAGCTTCTCCGGCGGCAGCCCGCGCCGGTACTCCAGCACGCCCGCGTGCAGGCTCAGCAGCGACAGCCGGTGCGCGAGCACGTCGTGCATCTCCCGCGCGATCCGCTCCCGTTCGGCCCTACGGCCCCGCTCGACCCGGAGCCATTGCTCGGTCCCGGCCTGCCGGGCCCGCTCCGCCCAGGCCGGCACCAGCTGACGGCGGGCCCGGACCACCGCACCCCACCCGGTCACCGCCAGACACACGACGGCCGCCGCGGCGGAGGCGACGAGCACCCCGGCGGGCCCGGCCGCGCCCGGCCACAGCAGATACTCCAGCGGCGCGGTCAGCACGGCCAGCACGGTGACCGCACCCGCTACGGCCGCCTCGCGGTGGACGGCGACCGTGAACAGGGCGATCGCGCTCGCGCCGCCCACCACGGGCAGGACGACGGACAGCACGACCAGCCCCACCGCCACGGCCACCGGGAACCGCCGCCGCCACAGCAGCCCCGCACACCCGGCCACCGCCGCGACCACATCGACCCCGACCGGCAGCCGGTCCTCCGCCGGCATCAGCCACATCCCGCCCGCCGCCAGCCCCGCCGCCACCAGCACACACGCCCCGTCCACGGCGTGGTCCCGGGCCGTACGCGGCCGCCCGCTCAGCGCGGACGGCACCAGCCCCGGGAACTCGACCCCGGACAGCCGCGATCCACGCCCGACCGCACCGGCCTCCGGACTCGTCCCCACGGCGGCTGCCCTCGTCCTTCGGACTTCAGCGACCCGGCTCGGCCGCGAGCCACGCCGTGATGTGCCGCTCCCACTCACGGTCCCGGGTCGTCTCCATGAACTCCTTGCGGTCGATCAGGAGATAGACCTGCCCGACCGTGGTCGTGTCCAGGATCAGCGGCTTGCCCGCGTTCAGCAGACCGCCCAGGAAACGGCCGTACACCTTGGTGAAACGGGTCCCCACGCCGGTGATGTCGGCGCGGCGCAGGGTCAGGTCCGTGCTCCCGTTCCACTGGCCCAGCACCAGCCGGTCGCCGTCGAGGGTGATGGTCCCGCGCCGCTGGAAGAGCACCTTCTGGCTGACCCCGGCCGAGACCCGGTCGGCACCGGTCTTCGCACGCAACTCGTCCGCCGTGGCGCCCACGTAGTCGCCCCGGGTCCGCCGCGTCTCTTCTGTCCGCTCCGTGTCCATGTCCATACCCCCAGCCTGCGACGACACCCCCGCACCGCACATCGGCGCAAGGTCTGCGCGTGCTACGACTTTGGTCGATACCGGCGACCTCAAAGAAGGTCATCCCGTCGACCTACGGCGGTACCCCGGGCGGAGAGCCCGTTCCTACGGTCGCCGCATGACCGACCCACCTACCCCACCCGGGGTGACCTGACCCGGCGCGGCCTGCTCGGCTCGGCGGTCCTGGCAGCGGGCGCCGCCGCCACCGCCGCCGTACCGACCGCTGCCGCCGCGGCACCCCTGGAGGCGACGCCCCTGGAAACGGCACCCCTGGAAACGGCACCCCTAGGGGCGGCACCTCCGGAGGACGAAGCCACCTCCTGGGACCCCGGGTCAAACCCCTGCTCGCCCGCATGACCCTCCCCGAGAAGATCGCGCAGCTGAACCTCCCGCAGGTCCTGCCCGCAGGACTCGTACCGCCGACATCCCCTGTGACCAGCGACGCGGACCGGGAGCGGTTCGTCGCCGGGACCTGGCAGCCCGAACTCGGCCCGGGCGGCGGCTTCTTCGGGCTCATGAACGAGACGGTCAGCGGGATGATCCCGGTCGACCACCCCCGTACGCCCCGCCAGCAGGCCCGACTCGCCAACCACCTCCAGGACATCGCGGCCCGCACCCCCACCGCATCCCCCTCCTCCAGATCGGCGAGGGCACCAACGGGTTCAGCGCCCCCGGCGCGACGATCTTCCCGGAAGGCCCGGGCATCGGCGCCACCTGGAACCCCGGTCTCGTCCGGGACGTCTACGCCCGCGTCGCCGCCGAGGCTCGCAGTGTCGGCGTGCACGTGCTGAACACGCTGCCCGCCGAACTGACCCGGGACCCACGGCTCGGCCGGGTCTGCGAGTTCTTCGGTGAGGACCCCTTCCATGTGGCGAGCCTCGTCGCGGCCGTCGTGCACGGAGTGCAGGGCACCGACCCGGCGGCCCCCGACCGGGCGGGCGCGTCCCTCTGCCACTTCCCGGCGCAGACCCCCAACGTCGGCGGTCTGGAGGGCAGTTCGGTCGAGATCGGCGAACGCGCCCTGCGCCAGACCCACTTGTCCCCGTGGCAGGCCGGTTTCGGTGCGGCGGGTGCACTGATGACGCTGGCCTGCCAGTCGACGATCGACGGCATCCCGACCCACGCCTCCCCTTCCTGCTCACCGAGGTGCTGCGCGGCGAACTCGGCTTCACCGGCGTGGTGATCGCCGAGGGCGGCGGCCTCACCACCCTGGTCACCGAGGGCCTCGCCGAGACCCAACGGCAGGCCGGCGCCCTGGCGTTGGCGGCCGGCGTGGACGCGGGCATCACCTGGGAGGACGCCTACCTCGGCGGCCTGACCGAGGCCGTCCGCGCGGGCGAGGTACCGGAACGGCTGGTCGACCGGGCCGTAGGACGCGTCCTGGACGTCAAGTGCCGGCTCGGCCTGTTCGACCGCGCCCGCGTCGATCCCGACCGGGCCGAGGCGACCGTGCGCTGCGCGGCCCACCGTGCGGTGTCGCTGCGGGCCGCCCGCGAGTCGATCGTGCTGCTGAAGAACACCGACGGCCTGCTCCCGCTCGTCCCGACCGTCCGCCGGATCGCCGTCATCGGCCCGAACGCCGACGACGTCCCCGCCCTCCTCGGCGACTACACCCCCTGGCCGCCCGGCGCCCCGTCGCCACCGTCCTCGCCGCCCTGCGCACCCACGCACCGCACGGCGTGACCGTCCACCACGCCCGCGGCTGCGAGGTGACGGGCACCGACCGCTCGGGCATCCCACCCGCCGTCGCGGCCACGCGCGCCGCCGACGTGGCCGTCGTCGTCCTCGGCGAACGCCCTACGTCCTTCACCCGCCCCGGCGGCACGGACGGCGAGGCGATGGACGCGGCCGACCTCGAACTGACCGGGGCCCAGGAGGAGTTGCTGCGTGCCGTGCACGCCACCGGCACCCCGGTCGTCCTCGTCCTCCTCAACGGCCGCGCTCTCGCTGTCAATTGGGCCGCCGCGCACGTACCGGCCATCGTCGAGGCCTTCCTCCCGGGCGAGTTCGGCGGGCGGGCCGTCGCCGAGATCCTCTACGGCCACGTCAACCCGAGCGGCCGACTCCCGGTCACCGTCCCCGAAGCGTCGGCCAACTCCCGCTCACCTACGACCAGAAGCGCCTGCGCGCGAAGGCGGGCGACTACGTCGGCCTCAGCGCCTCCCCTCTACGAGTTCGGCCACGGCCTGAGCTACACCACCTTCTCCTACGACCGGCTCCGGCTCACCCGCACCCGGATGCGCGCCGACCAGAGCACGGTGGCGCGGGTGGACATCACCAACACCGGTGACCGGCAGGGCCAGGAGGTCGTGCAGCTCTACCTCCGCGACCGGCAGGCGTCCGTCTCCCTCCCCGAACGCCTGCTGCGGGGCTACACCAAGGTCGACCTCGCCCCCGGCGAGACGACCACGGCCGTCATGACCCTCTCCCCGCGCGAACTCGCCCTGGTCGACGGCCGGATGAGGACGGTGGTGGAACCGGGTCTCTTCGACGTACTTGTCGGCCGCTCCTGCCACGCGATCGAACTGACCGCCAGGCTTGAGGTAACGGCCTGACGGGGAGGCGAGTTCACGGGGCAGGGGAATTGGCGGGGAGGGTCTACCCCTTCTTCGATCCCGTGGTGGCCAACTGCCAGATCTGGGCCGCCGTCTCCGCCGCGGAGTCGGTCGGCGGGGGATCGTTCGGGAGCTGCGCGGGCACCGTCGTGTTCTTCTTCGCGCCGGGACGGTCGGCGAAGAGGGCGACCGTGAGGGCGAGTTGGGAGTCCATCCCGGTGGACCAGACGGTCCGCCGGGTGATCCCGCCGCCCGCCCCGGCGGTGAAGAAGGTCCGCGGGACGCTCCCGTCCGCCGAGGTGGAGGGAACGGCCTGGATCGAGGGGGCCGCCTGCTTGTACGCCGTGAGCATCCGCTCGTCGACCATGAACACCTCCTTCTCGTCCAGCGCGCGCCGGGTGTCCGGGTGCGCGGTGTACACCTGCCGGCCGTCCCGGGTGATCTTCGTGACCGTGTACGGGGCCGCGTACACCCCGCCCGCCGCGACGGCCGCGTACGCCGAGGCCAGTTTCAGCGGGGTGGGCGCGGCGGTCTTCCGCAGCGCGCCCAGCGGGCCGCTCAGCCGCACCTTGTTGAACGGGTCCAGTGCCGTACCCGCCTCCACCGCGCCGCCCACCGCGTCGTTGAACGGCTGCCGGGCGTAGTCCGACCCTCCGTACAGCAGCCGTACGGCGCCGTCTCCGGGCGCGATGGCCACGACGGCGGCGTGCAGGGTGACGCCCTTGCTCCCCTTGCCGCTCGTGCCGCTCCTGAGGTCCTTCACCGCCTCGGTGGTGGCGTCCTGGAGGGACAGGTCGAAGGTGGTGTGCACGGTGTAGCCGCCGCGCGCCAACTGGTCCTCGGTGATGCCGAGTCGGTCGGCCGCCTCCTGCGCCGCCACGTCGATCATGTACTGCCGCTGCCCCTCGGTCGTCCCTGGCGGATAGAAACGGAACGCCGGGAAGGAGGCGTCGGCGCGCTGCTTCGCCGTGATGCTGCCGCTCGCCGCCATCGCGTCCAGCACCCACACCCAGCGGGCCCGGAGCGTCGCGGTCACCTCGGGGTCGGAGCCCGCCTTCTCGTAGTACGAGGGAATGTTGACGATCGACGCGAGCGCGGCGCCCTGGGAGACGGTGAGTTGGCGGGTGTCCACACCGAAGTAGTTGCGCGAGGCGGCCTCGATTCCGGCCGAACCCCGGCCGAAATACACGGTGTTGAGATACCCCTCCAGGATGGCGTCCTTGGAACGGGTCCGGTCGAGCTTGATCGCGATCAGGGCCTCGCGTGCCTTGCGCGACAGCGACTGCTCCGGGCTGAGCAGCGCGTTCTTCACGTACTGCTGGGTGATGGTGGAACCGCCCTGCCGTTCCCCGCCGGTCAGCGAGGCCAGTACCGCGCGGGCGATGGCCCGCGGCGAGACCCCGTCATCGGTACGGAACGTACGGTTCTCCGCCGCGATCACCGCGTCCTGCACATACCGGGGAACCTGCGACAACGCCACCTCCTGCCGGTCGACAGGCCCGCGCCGGCCCAGGTAGGACCCCTTGTCGTCGACGAAGACGGTGCTCTGCGTGACCGTCTCCGGGTGCGGCTCGGGGATGTCGGTCATCCGGTACGCGACGACGGCGGCGGTACACAGGGTCACGACCAGCACGAGGAGGGCGGCGAGCGAACGGCGCAGGAGGCGGCCTCGGTTGCGGCGGAGACGGAGGCGGAGGGGGACCCGAGGGGTTGGTGGGGCGGGGGTGTTGGAGGGGGCGGAGGGTTCGGGGACGGGGAGTTGGAGGGGCCGGGGATGTGGGGAGTCGGGCGGCGCGAGGGACTGGGACGGGTCGGGCCGCGTGGGTGAATTGGCTGACGCCATGGGCGACTTGGACGACCCGGCGGGGTCGGTCGGCATGTCCGACTCGGCCGCCTCCCATGACCTGCCCGGCTCGAAGGACGCGGCCGACTCGGCCGACCCGTCCGGCTCGGGGCGCTTCACTCGTCCACCCCGCCCCGTGCGACGACCTTGCCGGCCGCGTCGTACACCGTGACGGTCGGACCGCCCCCGGTCAGGCTCGTCTTCACCTCGGTCAGCGACAGCGGTGACCGCGCGTACCAGACGCCCCAGCCCGGACTGCCCGCCAGGGTCAGGACGGTGCCGGTGATCCTGTGGTCGTCGACGCTCACCTCGACGCGCGCCGGATCGGCGGACAGCCCCGGTACAGGCCGGACAGGAAGTACGAACTGTTCACCGGATCGAGCCGCACGGACACGCCCGACGTGCCGCCCCCGCCCCTGACGTCGGCCCCGCCCCGCGCCCGCCCTTCACCTTGTTCCAGTAACTGTCCAAGTAACCGGCGTCGTTCGGCCCCCGGAACTGACTGGACCCCTGCGGAGTCGACCAGTGCTCCCCGTCGGCGGTCAGCCAGACCCGCACCCCCGGCACGGCGTCCACCCGCTCACCGGGTGCGACGACCCGGATCGGACTCAACGCCACCCCCGCCGTACCGGTCTCCGCCCCGCCACCGGACCCCGAGCCCACGAACTGCCCCCGACCACCACCGCCGGCACCAGCACCACCGCACACACCCCCCACGACCACGCCTCTACGCCGCCGCCGCAGCGCCCGCCCCTGCCGCCTGACGACATCGAGCGGCACGTCGAACACCCCTTTCCCGGCGGCGACTTGAGCGACCTCGGCGGCTTCGCGGAGGCGCTCCCGCAGCCCCTCCACATCACCCCCGTACACGGCAAGCGCCCGCCGCGCCCGGCTCCTGACCGCGCCGGTCGAGCAGCCGAGCAGCTGGGCGACCTCGGCCTCCCGCAGCCCCTCCCAGTGCAGCAGCACGAGCACCGCCCGCCGCCGCGCCGACAGTCCCGTCAACACCCCGTTCGGTCGGGGCGGGTTGGCGCCGGGACCGCCGTAGGAACTCCTTGACCAGGGACCGTCGTACATAGAAGTCCACGTCGGCCCGCGGTATTCGCCGCCACCGCGCGCACACCCGCACCAGCGTTCTGCGCACCAGCTCGGTCGCCTCGCCCGGGTCGGCCGGGGCGCCGGACAGCAGGTGGGCGGTGGTGGCCAGGCGGGGCAGGCCCGCGTGGGCGTACACGGCGAAGTCGTCGTGGGGTGGGGCACTTCGGTGGTCCTCCGGTACTGCTGTGGGGGAAGTGGATCCAGAGACGCGTGTTCTTCGTCTTTCCTGTGGGCCGTGTGGTGAGGAACGCGGCGTTCGGGACCTGTACGCACCGCGAGGGCCGTCAGGTTGCACGGGAATTCCAAGACGCCGGTGAGGTCATGACCGAGGACGAGTTCGACGCTTTCTACGCGGCCACGTTTCCCCGTCTGACCGGCCAGCTCGCGGCGTTCACCGGAGATCGGGAGGAGGCGCAGGACGTGGTCCAGGAGGCGTTCGTACGGGCCTGGGACCGGCGCGGGGACTTCCTCGCGGACGAGGCGCCGGAGGCGTGGATCCGCACGGTCGCCATGCGGCTGGCGGTCAGCCGCTGGCGCCGGGCGCGGCGCTGGCTGGAACTGGTGCGCCGTACGCCACCGCCCGAGTCCGTACCGGGACCCGACCCCGACCACACCGCACTGGTTGCCGCACTGCGCCAACTGCCCACGGCACAGCGGAGGGTGATCGTCCTGCACCATCTGTGCGACCTGAGTGTCGAGCGGATAGCGTCGGAGACGGGCGCGCCGGTGGGGACGGTCAAGGCGAGGTTGTTCCGCGGCCGGGCGGCCCTGGCGAAACACCTGACGGTCGACGAGCCGGACACCCCGGTTGCCCCGGTGACCCCGGTCGCTCCGGTCGTCCCTGTGCGGAAGGAGAGCGGCCGTGTCTGAAGAACTCTCCGGCACCGACACCGACCCCACCGGCGCCGACGCCGAACTCTCCCTCGCGCTCCGTCGGTTCGCCGCGGGCAACGAGACGTACTCGCCCCTCACCGGCGCCCAGGTCCGCGGCCGGGCCGCACGCCGTGCCCGCCGCCGGGTGACGGGCATCCTCGTCGCGGCCACGGCAGCCGTAGCCCTGGTCGCCTACGCCTCGACCCTGGATCTGACCGACTCCTCGAACCGTCGTCACTCCACCCAACCCGCGGCCCCCGGGTACGAGAACGGCATCCCGGCAGCCACGACCATGGCCGCAACACCCGCCCCCATCTCCCACCCCCTCGGTCGAAGCATCAACTCCCCTCCGTGCCAACCCCGTTGTCGGCACCCTGAACCTCGACAAACGCGTCATGTTGGTCGGGAGGCGGATCATCTCGCTGCCGAACGGCTCCACCAACACCCCAAGTTCACGGGACCGTTGACGGTCTACGACAGGCGACCCGACCTCAAGCTCGTCACCGTCGCCGACCCCGCCGACGGCTCCCGCTACAACGCCGAGATCTCGTACGCCGTCGAACTGCGCGACGCCGACAACACCCCGGTCTACGTCGGCGCGGCCCTCCGCTACGGCAAGGAGAACGTCGGCGGTTCCGGGGCAGCGGCGGTTGGATCGACCTGAGCGTGACCGACGCGAAGTGGTTCTACGCGTCGATGAAGACGGGCACGTCGCTGGCGGTGACCGGCGCCCTGTCCTGACCCCCTGCCCCTACCGCCTCGGCCCCGCGAGGGCGTAGGCCGAGGTGCCGGCGGCCAGGAGGACCAGGGCCGTCCAGGTCCCCGCAGGGGTGCCGGGCGGCAGCAGCATCCAGCTCGCCACCCGGGTCGCCGTACTGGTGGCGGGCGGCGCGAAGAACGAGAACGAGAGCCAGCCGAAGGGCAACGTCCACGCGTGCTGCCCACCCGAGAGGGCGGCCCCCAGCGCGGCCAGCCCCGTCAGCCCGGCACTGCCCCGCACGAGGATCTCGGCCCCGCCCGACTCCGCCCCGGGCGCCCAGAGTCCCCACGACACCGCGGCGACAGCCACACCGGCCAGCAGCACATGCGCCGCCCGTCTCGGCACCCACCGAACCGCCGCCGTCCGGTCCAGCGCGAGATCCTGCCCCCGAACCCCACCGAAACAGCCACCACCCCCACGCCCATCCCCAGCACCGCCAACCGGGGATCACCGCCCTCGACACCACGGCTCGGCGCGACCGCCCACACGCTCATGGCGCCGATCACCAAGGCGGCGAGCGAGGCGGGGACTTGACGGGAACGGGCGTAGAGGGTCAGCCATCTCAGGGGGCGGCGGGGCGAGTTCGCGGCCGGGCGTCGCCATCTTGCCGAGAAACGCGGGCGTTTCACCTCCCCGCACGCCGACCTCACCCCGCCCCCGCCCCGAAACCACCTCGAACGGGTCCCCCTTGCAAGCCAGCGCGGCGCCCCGCATCGCGTTGATCCGCGCGAGCTGGCCCGACCAGGGAAGCGCCTTCAACTGCTCCCACACAGGACGGGACTTGGCCTCGACCTCGTCACGTACCATCGCCGGCGTGCCGGGCAGCGGTTGAAGCCTGCCGAGGATCCAGCCCACCGCGACGCTCTGCGCGTACTGGTCGCCCCCGAAACCGCTCCAGCCGACGGGATCGCACCCCGGGACCATGCCTTCGGCGAGCAGGGCCGAGGTCAGCTCCTCGGGGGTCGCGGCATCGGCGACGATGTCGTCGTCGAAGGTGAACAGCACAGTCGTACGGGACCACTTGGGCGTGGAGCCCCACGGCGCGACGGTGGTGTTCTCCCGGACCGAGACCGGCGCCCGGTCGCCGAGGGCGCGGTGCAGCAGTCGTAGCGCCTCCTTGCCGGGACCGGCCAGGGCGGCGAGCCGGTCCTCGTGGACCCTGGCCACGCACACCGGGCCGTCGCACACCGGCGCGGCGGCGGCCGTGTCGACGACGTACATCCGGTTCGGGGCGGAGGGCAGGACGAGCAGGGCGAGTGCCGCGCCCGCCACGACGGGGGTGAGGGCGATCAGCCGGGCGCGCCGGTTCGCGGCGATCAGCAGGGCGAAGCCGGTCGCGGCCATGCCGAGGACCCAGATCGTCTGCCCGATGTGCACGGCGGAGGAGAGCGTGACCAGCGTGCTGCGCACCTCGTCCACCTCGGGTGACAGCAGGGAGAGGCGGTTCGGCTCGGTGGTCGTGATCCCGATCGCCGGATCGAGCTTCGCCGTACGGCCGAGCGACGAGTGCATGAGCGCGGTGAACGCGAAGGCGGCCATGGCCATCAGCGGCGGGGTGAGCACCGACGGCAGAGCCCGCCCGACGCCCATGCCCAGTACGGCCCCGGCGACGAGGAAGAGCACCGCGATCAGCGTGATCGGCAGCCAACCGGCGCGCGTGTAGCTGGTGTTGGCGATCACCTGCACCCCGCCCACGGCGACGACGAGTGCGAAGGCCGAGGCCAGTGCGAGCGCGGTCGCGCCCGCCGGTACGGCCGCGCGGTGCCGGGCGGGCCGGGGCGTGCTCGTCAGCAGCTCGACCATCTTCGACCGGCGGTCGCGCAGCCCCTGCAACGTCCCGAGCCCCACGGCGAGCGGCCAGAGATAGAACAGCAGACCGCGGGTCCACATGGCGAGGGACGTCCACTGCGCCGTCCACGCGGTGGTGCCGTGCCACCAGCCGGCGTCCAGCGCATACAGGAACGCCAGCGCGCCGATCAGGATCACCCCGCCCGCCCAGGGGGCGACGGAACGTCTCAACTCGGTACGCAGGACACGGAGGTTGACGTCGAAGCGCGGGGCGCGGAAGGTCGCGCCGACGCGCGGGGCACGGGCGTTCACCAGGAACCCCTTTCGCGCTCGGGGTCCAGCAGCAGCGCCGAGTACCCGCGTTCCAACGGACTGTCCCCCGCGTGCTCGGGACCCCGGCCGCGGCCAGCTCGTCCGGAGTGCCCTGGAAGACCAGTCGCCCCTCGGCGAAGAGCACCACGTCGCTGCACGCGGCGGCGACGTCCTCGACGAGGTGGGTCGACACGACCACGCAGGTGTCCGCCCCCAACTCCTGCAACAACCCCGGAACCGCAGCCGTTGGGCCGGATCGAGCCCGGCCGTCGGTTCGTCGAGCAGCAGGATCGCCGGGTCGTTGACGATGGCCTGGGCGATGCCGACCCGCCGCACCATGCCACCGGAGAGCGCCTTCATCCGGTCGTCGGCACGGTCGGCCAACCCCACCCGTTCCACGGCCCGTTGGACCGCCCCGGGTATGTCCGCCTTCGGCACCTCCTTCAACCAGGCCATGTACTCGACGAATTCACGCACGGTGAACCGCTTGTAGTAGCCGAACTCCTGCGGCAGATACCCGATCCGCCGCCGCAGCGCCCGATGCTCACCCACCCCGCCCGCGGACTCCCGAGCAGCTCCAACGTCCCCCGGCGGGCCGCAGTACGGTCGCCAACGCCCGGATGAGCGTGGTCTTCCCGGCCCCGTTCGGCCCGAGAACACCGTGGACGCCGGTTCCCAGCGACAGATCCAGCCCGTCGACGGCCATCCGCTTCCGTCCGGCCCTGACCTTCAGACCGGTCGCCCGGATCTCCCAGGCATAGGCAGTCGGCGCGAGATCGGCCGCGCTCACCGAGGACATCACGTGAGGTTCCCTCTCCATTCCAGTCCCAGTCCCAGTCCGATTGGATCGCGTGGCAGGTGTTCGCTCGCTCACCGATGAACCCCCAGCACGGAGTACGCACCCCTACGGGCAGCCACGACCACGACCCCGACACCGAGCGCGAGGACGACCCCCACACCGGCAGCCCGCCCGTCTGCAGCGCGAAGGTCGCACGGTGAGCGGCCACCGTCGGCGTCACCACCACCCCGGCCCACACGACGACCACCGCGACCGCGGCCCGGGTCACCCCGACGACCCCGCCGAGCGCCAGCGTCGTAGAGGTGAAGGCCAGACACGGCAGCAGCCACTGCGCGGCCGTCACTCCCGGCACGCCGGTCGCCCAGCCGCCCACGGCCAGCGCGGGCACGACCACGACGAGCACGGACGCCGTGCGCCGCAACACCAGATACAGCCCGGCCCGAGGCACGGAGGCGGTCAACTCGTAGGCGGGATCGAGCCCTTGGGCCCACGAGACGGCGACCCCGAGCACGGGCAGCAGGGGCGCGCACAGCAGGACGAGCGACACACCCCCGCCCGACCCACCGAACCCGAACCCACCCCCGACGAGATCAAGCAGCAAGGCCACGAGCGCGACACTGACGACCATCCCCAGCCACGGCACCATCACCGGCGTCACCCACCCCGACACCCGCACGGACCGATACCGCCGCCGAGTCACAGGAGCGGTAAGCCGAGGCTCAAGCCCCGCCCACACCCCCTCGACAAGCCCGGCAACCCCCGCCGACAGCCCCCGCGAGCCGCTCCCGACACTCCCCGCACCCCTCCAGATGCGCCTCTACGGCCCACACCTCATCGGCACTGAGACCCGGCTCGCCGAGCCCCCGCGCGTACGCGCCGAGCAACCGAGCCGAGGCATGCGCGACGCCGCTTTGGGCCTGCGTGTCACCTTTCACGTGGGCCTTGAGGCGGGCCCTGATGCGGGCCCTGATGCGGGCCCTGAGGCGGGCCTTGAGGCGGGCGTTGAGGCGGGCTTTCTTGCCGGTATTCGCGTCGGCTTCCACATCGGGTTCCACGTCGGCTTTGGTGTCGGCTTTCACGTCGGCTTTCACCTCGGTATTCACGTCGGCATTGATGTCAGGGCCCTCCGCTTTCATGTCAGGGCCCTCCGCATCGCGATCCGGGCCCGGCGGGCGCGCGTCTTGACCGTGCCCTCGGGCAGTCCCAGCAGGACGGAGGTCTCGCGCACGGACAGCCCGTCGAGCACCAACGCCTGCAGAACTTGCCGGAGTTCGGGCGCGAGACACCGCAGCGCGTCACCGACGTCCCCGCCGACGGTGGCCGCGAGCACCTCTTCCTCGGCGGCGGGCGCGGCACCGGCGGGAGCGGCGGCCGGCGGCGGCTCGGCGTGATGGGCCCGGCGCCGGAAGGCGTCCACGAGCCGCCGCGCCGCGATCGTCCACAGCCACCCGACGGCCGTACCGCCCACCGAGGCACCCGCGAACGCCCCCGCCGCCCGCCACACCGCCAGATACGTCTCCTGCATCACCTCGGCGACGATCTGCTCATCGGCACACCGCCGCCGCAGCCGCACGGCCAGCCACGGCGCGGTACGCCGGTACAACTCGTCGAACGCCGCACGGTCCCCCTGGCCACCAGCCGGACGAGCCGCTCCTCGTCCATCTCCCCGGCACTTTCCTGACTCGTCTCACACCGGCTAGACGTGGGGGCGGACTGCGGGTTTTCTCCTACGGGTGAGCCGCGTCACACCTAGGGGTGGTGTCGGGGTGGGTGGGGAGGGGGCCGGGTTGCGGCTGGGTTGCCTTGCGGGACGCGGAGGTCGCCGTACGGTGCGCGGGCGGCACGGCGGCATGGCGGCACGGCGGGCGAGGGGGACACGGGCGAGGGCGACGGCCCGGGCCGGTACCGACGGGCCACGGCGCACGCGTCGAACCAGCCATGGCGATGCTCGTCGACCGACTCCACCTGCGAGCCCGTGACGCGGCTGTCCCCCTTCCCCGGTTGGTGAGGGGCCGGGAGGTCAGCTGTCCGGGTCGGGCTTCCGCGCGACGGTGTCGCCTGCCGGCAGGGCGCGGAGCATGGCCCTGTAGAGGTCGTCGTGCGGGGGCGAGGCGGGAAGGGGGCCCGGGCCGGGGCCTCGAAGGACTGGATCATCAGGGCTACGACGCGCCGCCAGGCGTCGGGAGCGGCGTCGCCGCAGGCGTTGACGACGCCGAGGTTGGCCATGTGCAGCAGTACCAGGTCCGAGGGGTCGAAGTCCTGGCGCAGTCGGCCTGTGGCCTTGGCGCGGCCGATGAGTTCCACCATGCCCTCGTACGCTTCGTTCCGCCTCTTCTCCATGGCCTTGGCGGTGGGGAAGGTCATGGTCAGGACGTCGGCGAAGCCCATTGTCGGCGGCCTGCATCGCGCAGGCGGCCTCGATGTAGCCGGTGAAACCGTGCCAGGGGTCGGGGTCGTCGAGGGCGGTGGCGACCGCGTCGGCGTAGGCGTCCATGCGGTCGGTGAAGACGGCTGCGACCAGCGCTTCCTTTGTGGGGAAGTGACGGAAGACGGTGGCGATCCCGACACCTGTCTCACGGGCCACGGAAGCCATGGAGGCGCTCAGGCCGTCGCGTCCGAACACGGTGCGCGCGGCGGCGAGGATCCGCCCCCGGTTGCGCTCGACGTCACTGCGCACAGGCTGGGCGGCGGGGGCGTCGGAGGGCTGGGCGCCGGGGTTCATGAGACCAGTCTAGCAATCGGAAAGCCCTATCCATTTCGTGTGCTACGGTGGTTTCAGTGAACCGGAAAGGGCTATCCGGATCTCAAAACGGATAGCCCACTCCGTATCTCCTGCCGCATCAGCGCCGCTCGTGTCTCCTCGACGGCGTTCTACGAAAGGATCGCTGTGACCAGCATCGCCATTGTCGGAGCCGGCCCCCAGCTGGGTCTGGCCATCGCCCGTACCTTCGGCTCACAGGGCTACGACGTCGCCCTGGTCTCCCGCAACCGTGCCAGGCTCGACGACCTCGTCGGCATCCTCACCGCCGAGGGCATCACCGCCGCAGCGTTCCCGGCGGACGTACTCGACCGCGACGCCCTCACCCAGGCACTCAAGGACGCCGCATCACGGTTCGGCGGGATCGACGTCCTGGAGTACTCCCAGTGGGCACGTTCGGCGGCACCGCGCTGACCACTCCCGCCGGAACCGAACCGTCCCATGTGGAGTTCGAGATGAACTTCCAGCTGTACGGGGCCATCACTGCCACCCGGGCGGTGCTGCCCGCGATGCGCGAGGCCGGCGCGGGCACCCTGCTCTACACCACCGGCGCCGGCTCGATCCGGCCCGACCCGCGCGTCGCCAACGTCAACGCCGCTGCGGCGGCGCTGCGCAACTGGGCGATGAACCTGCACAAGGAACTGCTCGGCACCGGCATCCAGGCGGCCCACGTCGGTATCGACTCCTCGATCGGCGTCTCCGTCATCCCCGGCGTGGAGGCGGCCCGGCCCGAGCAGATCTCACCGATGTACTGGGAGCTGCACACCACCAGGCGCGACGAGGACGAGCTGGTCTTCAGGCTCGACGACAAGGGCTTCCCCCGCGGCTGATCGTCCTGCCACGAGCACCACACATCCCAAGCCGTCCAGCATCTGTCCGCAGAGGAAACGCCATGACCTACGCGCGCAACCGTGCGATCGGACCGGAGCCTCAGCCGCTCCCGAGCGGGCCGTGTTCCGCCGTCCGAGCACCGCGCATGCCAGGTGCGGGGGCCTTTCGCAGATGGAACCGACATGCGACGCAGACCGGTCGGGGCCGACGTCCTGTCGAGGGCCGCCGCCGGTACATCGCCCGTGCACCCCTCCGTACCGCCGCATCATGCGTGTGAATCGCCCGGCGCACCTGGCCCACGGGAGCGCAGCCCGTCAGGACGCGGTGTCCCGTACACAGGTCGACGAGGGCATCACGCACGTCTTCCAGTTCCTCGGAAAGCGCTGGACCGGCCCCATCATGTCCGTGCTGATCACGGGGCCGACGCACTTCGCCGACCTGCGCCGGGCGATACCCGGAATCAGTGAACGCATGCTCTCCAACCGCCTGGCCGAGCTCGCCGCCACGGAACTCGTCGTGCGCACGGTGGACAACGGGCTGCCGCTGCGAGTCTCCCACCAACTGACCCAAGCGGGCGCGGAGTTGGAGCCCGCACTCAAGGAACTCGCGAGCTGGGTGAAGACCCGTCTCCCGGAGCGGAGTCGGCCGACCGACCGGTGAAGCCGTACCTCCAAGGACGACGGCAACGACCAGAAGCCACCCGGCGATCGGCGTACGGCCGCCATGCGGCGCCGAGGCCGGGGTGCGCGGCGGCGACGGGTGCCGGGGACCTCCACTCCGGTGGGCACGATCACCGAGGCTGCTCAAGAGCACCAGGGAACCCGCCGTTGATGACGAGCTGATCAGGCGCAACCCGTGCGGGATCAGCGGGATCAAAGGCGCCGGCAAGGAAAAGGCTGCCGAGCGGCCGATCGCCACCATGGCGAAGGTCGACGCGTCGGCGAACCAACACGGCCCGCGCTGGCGCCTGATGGTCTTCCTCGGCATGTAGGACCCTCTCCGCCCCGAAGAGCCGACCGGCCTCCGCTGTCAGCACGTCGACGTCCGCGCGCCACATGGAGCCATTCGTGGGCAGGGGACCCAGTGGTCTCGTCTCCCTCGGGAGGAGGGAGCGGCCTTCCGCCCAGCTCCTTCGGTCGGAAATGACGTCGGGCCCGCGTCGTCGTCGGTATACCGGGGCTTTCGGTCCTCCCTGGCGATCAACGTTCTGGCACGAATCTGGCAGGCGGCGACTGATCGCCGAAGACAGCAAAAAGGTCCGGGTCGATGGCCTGGGCCTTTGTCATGGAGCGGGTGACGAGAATCGAACTCGCACTCTCAGCTTGGGAAGCTGATGTTCTACCACTAAACTACACCCGCGAAAACGCCGGTTGAACCGGTGTCGGAACGCTCCGTCACTGTACCGCATGTCGTGCCCCGGGCGCTGGGGCCGTGGGGTTCGGGCGGGTGGGGTGGGGGCGACGGGGGCTGCGGCGGGCCGGAGTTGGGGCGTACGGTGGAGGCGTGGAAGAGGGTCCGGGTGGGGTCGGAGTGCCGCCTGGAGAGTCGCTCCATTCATCCCGTAATGTGGCATTTGGCGTCCGGCGAGCAGCAGCCGGACGCGGCTCTTGGGGAAGGGACTCTTGGACTTGATGGAGCGCACCGTCGTCCGATGTGCCGATGGGCACGTGTTCAGTACCGCTTCGTTCCCGATGCAGCAGGCGGAGCGGCTCGGCCCCGGCCGGCTCGTGAGGTGTCCGCGGTGTGCCCGGCTCCGCAGTGTGGTGCCGGTGGCCTTGGAGAAGCAGGACCAGTAAAGAAGCAGAACCGGTACGGCAGCAGGACCGGTGGAGAGAAGCAGAACCGGTACAGCAGCAGGGCCGGCACAGAAGCACGGCGAGTGTGGCAGCAGGACCGGTACAGCAGCACGGTCGGTGCAGACGCAGGGCCGGAACAGAAGTACGTGCACGTAGTCGCAGGCGCGCGGGTCCGTCCGATTGTGGTCGGTCCGCGCGTCTTGCGTATCCTCGGGGCGTGCTTCTCTCAGACAAGGACATCCGGGCCGAGATCGACGCCGGGCGGGTCCGGATCGATCCCTACGACGAATCCATGGTGCAGCCGTCGAGTGTCGACGTGCGCCTCGACCGCTACTTCCGGGTGTTCGAGAACCACCGCTACCCCCACATCGACCCCTCCGTCGAACAGGCGGACCTGACCCGGCTGGTGGAGCCGGAGGGCGACGAGCCCCTTCATCCTCCACCCCGGCGAGTTCGTGCTCGCGTCGACCTACGAGGTCGTGTCCCTGCCCGACGACCTCGCCTCGCGCCTCGAGGGGAAGTCCTCCCTCGGCCGCCTCGGTCTCGTCACGCACTCCACCGCCGGCTTCATCGACCCCGGGTTCTCCGGCCACGTGACGCTGGAGCTGTCGAACCTCGCGACCCTCCCGATCAAGCTCTGGCCGGGCATGAAGATCGGCCAGCTGTGCATGTTCCGGCTCAGCTCACCGGCCGAGTTCCCCTACGGCAGCGAGCGCTACGGCTCCCGCTACCAGGGCCAGCGCGGCCCGACCGCCTCCCGTTCCTTCCTCAACTTCCACCGAACGCAGGTGTGACCGTGGCCGATGTGCGGGAGAACCTGACCTACGAGGCGTTCGGCGTCGCCGTGCGCGAGCTCGCGCAGACCGTCGCCGACGACGGCTACGAGCCCGACGTCATCCTCAGCATCGCCCGCGGCGGGGTCTTCGTCGCCGGGGGTCTCGCCTACGCCCTCGACTGCAAGAACATCAGCCTCGTGAACGTCGAGTTCTACACGGGCGTCGGCACCACCCTCGACATGCCCGTCATGCTCGCGCCCGTCCCGAACGTGATCGACTTCTCCGACAAGAAGGTCCTGATCACCGACGACGTCGCCGACACCGGCAAGACCCTCAAACTGGTCCGCGACTTCTGCCTCGACGCCGTCGCGGAGGTCCGCAGCGCGGTCGTCTACGAGAAGTCGCAGTCCCTGGTGAAGTGCGAATACGTGTGGAAGCGCACGGACGAGTGGATCAACTTCCCCTGGAGTGTGTTGCCTCCAGTGCATAGGTCGGGGGAGCGGCGAAGCCGAACACGGAAGCCGTCTGACCTGTGGGTGCCGCTGACGTTGCGGTACTGGTGGGCAAAGAGGCACCTAGGGCCTCCTGTGTTGGGAGAGTTCTCAGGCGGTGCGTTCTGATCCGCTCCGAGGAAGTGTCCCCTCGTGAAGGTTGCGCGTTCCGGTTAGGCCCAGGCCTTCACGGCTCTTGACCTTGCTCAAAGGTGGAGGCTGACGCTAACAACTGCCCGAGAGCGTGGACCGCGACATCCTGGAGCACCGGATCATCGCTGCGTTCAAGGCGATCCGCGAAACGTCGGGGTGCACCCTTCACGAGGCGCTCGACGTCTTCGCGCAGCGGTACGAGGAGCTCCGCCGCGATCGTCAGGACGTCTTCGGTCTGAGCCGGGACGAATACGGCCGAGGCTTCTACTCCTGATCCGGCCAGGCCAGCCAACCCAGCTGGGGAATAGCGGTAAGAGCAGAGACCGGGGACCTACGTGTCCGCGCCGTCGGTGGCCGGCAGGAGCGCTGCCAATTCGGTGTCGTCCGGACGGTGAACCGCCTCGGCCGCCTTACGCAGAACGGCGCGGTCGACCTTGTCCGCGTCCGCGATCAGATGAACCACCACGGCGTCTATGGGCACCGCGTACTCGTGGCTGCCACCTGCCTTGCGGTACCAGGCGTCGCCGTCGTGCTCACAAGTGACCCGCTTGTCCGACACCTCGCCCAGTGGCTGCTTGGGGCAGCTCTCGGCTGTCAGTCTGCCGTGACCTGCGAAGAGGCCGAACTTGGTGGCACCATCCTCGGACCGATACGCGGTAACGAACTCGTCCTCGTACTCGCCGACCGACGCCTGGAACACGGTGTAGCCGGAGACCTTGGTGACATAGACGAGTTCCGGCGCCACACCCCAGACGCGCGCGGCGGCGTCGAGGTCGGCCCTGTCGGCGGCCGTCCCGCCGTTCTTGTCCGCGTCGCATCCCGTGAGGAGAACTGGCAGCAGGAAAAGGGGGAGCAGCGCACGCGCGGGTCGCATCATGCCCACACCCTTTCGCATGGACATGCCTAAGCCACAACTGATTTCCGCATTCCCCACCCACGTTCCCTGCGAGTTCCCGCTCGATCGGGGGCACCGGGGGCACGTTCAGTCTTCGGCCTGACTGGGCGCCGTGAGGTCCACCCATATCCACGGCTTGTGGTCCCACGTACGAACCTCGCCCACGACGAGGTCGACAGTCGCCCCGACCGTGGGCAGCTCCTGCGCGAGGTGCTGTACTCCGGGCTCGCCGCTGCGGCGAATCATGTCCAGCGAGGCGCCCACGGGCTCGTATCCGTTGAGTTTCGCCGTGAGGCCCCAAGGCTGATGGCTGGTGATCGTTGCTTGGACTGTCTCGCCTCGCCGAAGCTCGGTCAGGGGACGCCTTGATCCATCTGCCATGGAGGCATCATCTCAATGCCGCCGAGGACAGTCAGTCACGATGGCGAAAGCGTGGTGGCTAGCAGCTTTGTCCGTGGAACCCCGGGTCGTGCGGCGTACCGGGCAGGTGCTCGACGCCTGAGCGGGGGCGTGCGTTTTCCGCTACGACGGCTACGTCGACCACGACGACTACGTCCACCACGACGAAGGGCTCCCGGCGTGCACCGGGAGCCCTTCGTCGGCGTAGCGGAAAAGTCCTCTGGGCAGTCCCTAGAACGTGCCGAGTTTCACGATCGACAGCAGGGCCACCAGCTGGATCGCCGACGCGCCCAGGGCCTTGGGCCAGGGAGGTCAGGGAGCGGCTGACCATCATGGTGAGGAGGGCGCCTGCCGCTACCCAGGTGGCCCAGCCGAGGGCCTGGACGAAGGTTGCGTCGCCGCCGAAGAACATGGCGAAGACCAGGCGGGGGTGTCCGTGATGGACATGATCAGCATGGAGAGGCCGACCGTGGGCTGCCATGCTCCGTCGCCGCCCAGCTGGCGGGCCAGGGTGTGGGTGACCACGCCCAGGACGAAGGACGACAGGACCATCGCTACGGCCGTCACCAGGACGATGGGGACGGCGTTCGACAGGGTGGCGCTTATCGCGTCCTCGCGCGCGCCGTCGAAGCCGAAGACCGCGAGCAGGCCGTAGAGGAACGTCACGATCAGGGCGGGGCCCCACATCGTGTAGTCCCGCATCTGGAGGAAGGTCTGCTGGGGGCCAGGACGATGCCTCTCAGGAGGTCCTTCCAGTGCAGGCGGGGGCCGATCGGGCCGGTGGGGGCCTGGGCCGAGCCTGCGCGGTAGGTACCGCCCTGGGTGTACGGGTCCTCGCCCACCGCGAACGACTGGGTGTGGCCCGGGTTGTTCGCCGCGTACGGGTCAGGGGTGCCGGGTGACCACCCTGACCCCCGTAGCCGCCTTGGCCGTACCCCCGTGGTCGCCGAAGTACTCCGGCTCGTCGCCGTAGGCGCCGTTTCCGCCGTTGCCCGCGCCGCCTCCGTACGGGGGCTGCTGGGGGCGCTGTTGCGGGTACGGCTGCGGGGCCGCGGGGTAGCCGTACGACGACGGCTGGCCCTGGGGCGCCGGGGGCACCTGCTGACCGTATGGGGGTGTTGAGGGCGCGCTTGCGGGGACCGGGAGTCCCGGCCGCCGCGTCCGTTCCTGAATCCAGCCACGTCATCGAACGTACCTGGTTCCGCAGAGTCACGTGTCGGGGCGGGGTTTCGGGAGGGGCTTTGCTGCCGAGCTGTGACATCCCCTAAGGGGTGGGGATTGCTGGGGGGGCCGCCCGCTTCTGGGCAGTGTCGGGGTTCCGCGCCCCTGGACTGTGTCCGAGGCGGTCGAAGTGGGCGGGTGGCCGTGGTGCGCGGGGCCGGGTCAGGCCCAGGGGTCTTGCGTCGCCGTCTTGGCCGTCGGGGCTCGGCGGGCTGTCAGCAGGCCGCCTGCCGCGCCGAGGGACACCAGACCCACTCCGGTCGCGGTCGCGATGCCCTTGACGCCGTCCATGGAGAGGTAACAGAGCGCCGCCACACCGCCGTTGAAGAGGAACAGGAACCACAGCGTCGACGGCTTCGACAGGAACGCCCTGATCCTCGGCTTCTTCGCGATGCGCGAACCGGTCAGCAGCGAGACGGCGATACCGGTGAAGGTGGCGGCGGTCTTCGCCATGCCGTCCAGCACCGCCCCGGAGGCCGTGCTCGCGACGAGGCCGGCGATGAAGGACGACCAGAGGAGGAGGGTGCTGACGAACGACTTCACGGGGGCTTCCTTCGCAGGTGAGGGGGCTTGTTCTTGCTGCCCTCCACGATTGCGGCGCGCGCTCCCCGTCACGAGGGGCCGCTCACCCGGATGCCTGGTGTAGCCCGCTACACCCCGGCGCACGACAGCGCCCCGCCCCCTCTCATGAGGGCGCGGGGCGCTGTCGTAGGCGAACGGGGTGTTACTTCACCGGCTGGGGCTCCGGGGCGTTCTCCGGTTCCGAGGTGCCCGCCGGGGGCTCGTCCTCGGTCGGCTTCTTGACCGAGTCGAGGAGGAGTTGGGCGACGTCGACCACCTGGATGGATTCCTTTGCCTTGCCGTCGTTCTTCTTGCCGTTGACGGAGTCGGTCAGCATGACGAGGCAGAAGGGGCAGGCCGTGGAGACGATGTCGGGGTTCAGGGAGAGGGCTTCGTCGACGCGTTCGTTGTTGATGCGTTTGCCGATGCGTTCTTCCATCCACATGCGGGCGCCGCCGGCGCCGCAGCAGAAGCCGCGTTCCTTGTGGCGGTGCATTTCCTCGTTGCGCAGGCCGGGGACGGCGGCGATGATCTCGCGCGGGGTGTGTAGATCTTGTTGTGGCGGCCCAGGTAGCAGGGGTCGTGGTAGGTGATGATGCCCTCGACCGGGGTCACCGGCACCAGCTTGCCCTCGTCCACCAGGTGCTGGAGGAGCTGGGTGTGGTGGATGACCTCGTAGTCGCCGCCGAGCTGCGGGTACTCGTTGCCGATCGTGTTGAGGCAGTGCGGGCAGGTCGCGACGATCTTCTTCGCCGACCTCGGCTTCGCCGACTCCGCCACCACCTTGCCGTCGTCGTCCAACTCCTCGCCGAAGGCCGTGTTCAACGCCATGACGTTGTCCATGCCCAGTTCCTGGAAGAGGGGCTCGTTGCCCAGGCGGCGGGCGGAGTCGCCGGTGCACTTCTCGTCACCGCCCATGATCGCGAACGGGACGCCCGCGATGTGCAGGAGTTCGGCGAAGGCCTTCGTGGTCTTCTTGGCGCGGTCCTCCAGGGCGCCCGCGCAGCCGACCCAGTACAGGTACTCGACCTCGGTCAGGTCTTCGATGTCCTGGCCGACGACGGGGACCTCGAAGTCGACCTCCTTGAGCCATTCCAGGCGCTGCTTCTTCGCCAGGCCCCAGGGGTTGCCCTTCTTCTCCAGGTTCTTCAGCATCGTGCCGGCCTCGGAGGGGAAACGCCGACTCGATCATCACCTGGTAGCGGCGCATGTCGACGATGTGGTCGACGTGCTCGATGTCCACCGGGCACTGCTCGACGCAGGCACCGCACGTGGTGCACGACCACAGGACGTCCGGGTCGATGACCCCGTTGTCCTCGAAGGTGCCGATCAGGGGGCGCTCCGCTTCCGCCAGGGCTGCCGCGGGGACGCCGGCGAGCTGCTCCTCGGTCGCCTTCTCCTCGCCCTCCACCGACCTGCCGCCGCCCGCCAGCAGGTAGGGGGCCTTGGCGTGGGCGTGATCCCGCAGGGACATGATCAACAGCTTCGGGGACAGCGGCTTCCCGGTGTTCCAGGCCGGGCACTGCGACTGGCAGCGCCTGCACTCCGTGCAGGTGGAGAAGTCCAGCAGACCCTTCCAGGAGAACTGCTCGACCTGGGAGACACCGAACACGTCGTCCTCGCCCGGGTCGGTGAAGTCGATCGGCCTGCCGCCCGACGTCATCGGCAGCAGCGCACCCAGGGAGGTGGCGCCGTCCGCGTTGCGCTTGAACCAGATGTTCGGGAACGCCAGGAAACGGTGCCAGGCGATCCCCATGTCCGTCTTGAGGGCGACCGTGATCATCCAGATGAAGGAGGTCGCGATCTTCAGGCCCGCGAAGAAGTACGTGAGGTTCTGGAGTGTGGAGACGTCCAGGTGGCGCAGGGCCGAGACGACGGGGTACGAGATGAAGAAGGAGGCCTCGTAGGCGTCCACGTGGTGCTGGGCGCCCTCGAGCGCGTGCAGCATGAAGATGCAGGCGCCGACGATGAGGATGACGGCCTCTACGAAGTACGCCTGGCCGAAGTTGGAGCCGGCGAAGCGGGACTTGCGGCCCGGCTTGTTCGGCTTGTTCAGCTGGCGGATCGCGATGAGGACCAGGATGCCGAGGACCGTCATCGTGCCGATGAACTCGACGAAGACGTTGTACGGCGCCCATTCGCCGATGATCGGCAGCAGCCAGTCGGCCTGGAAGAGCTGGCCGACGGCGTTGACGATCGTCAGCAGCAGTGAGAAGAAGCCCACCGCCACGAACCAGTGCGCGACGCCGACGACACCCCAGCGGTTCATCCGGGTGTGGCCGAGGAACTCCCTGGCCACGGTGACAGTGCGCTGGACGGGCTCGTCGGTGCGGGTGCCCTTGGGCACGTTCTGGCCGAGTCGCATGAAGGTGTAGATCTGCAGGACGGCGCGGGCGAACAGCGCCACACCGACCACGATCAGAACCAGCGACACGATGATCGCGGCGAGTTGCATTTCAGGGCTCCTCGGGCCTGCGAGGGGTCAATGGCATCACCGCTCAGCACATTACTAAGCGGTAACTTAATCGGTTCGACCGAGACTACCCCTATCTTGCGTCGCACTGTAGCCAGCCGTGCGGTGACGTGCGTCGCTGAGGGTCGCCTAAAAGACCTGCTCCGGGCCAGTTCGCAAGCTTGTTACGGTCTGATCGTGTTATTCGTACGGAATTGGTACATTTGCGGCTAATTTGGATTCGTGCTCTACGGGATTCTCGCCGCCACGACCGCCCTCCTCCTCTCCGCCCTGCTCGCCGCACTGCTCCGAGTGCCCGCGCTCCGGGCCGGACTCGTCGACCGGCGGCGACGGACCCGACCCGTTCCGCTGCTCGGGGACTTGCGGTCGCCCTCGCCGTCTCGGCGGTCACCTGGGCGTGCGACCGGACCGGACTCGCCCCCTGGGTGACGGCGTCGACGGACTGCTGGCCGCCGGGGCCGCGGTCGCCGGGCTGGGGCTCGTCGCCGACGTGTGGCGGCTGAAGACCCGGTTCCTGGTTCTCGGTACGACCGTGGCGGCCGCCTGTGTCGTGCCGTACGGCGAGCTCAGGGTGCCCGGCGGGGTGCTGGCCGTGGTGTGGATCGTGTTCGTCGCCGGCGCCTTCAAGGGGCTCGATCACGCCGACGGGCTCGCGGGGACCATCGGGGTGGTCACCGCCTTCGGGGTCGGGGCCTGTGCCGCGATGGAAGTGATGGACGGGCTCGCGGTGTTGCTCAGTGTGCTGGCCGCCGCGCTCACCGGGTTCCTGATGCACAACTGGCATCCCGCGCGGATCGCGCTCGGCGCGTGCGGGTCGCTGTTCACGGGGTTCCTGCTCGCCTCGGCCGCGGTGCTCACCCAGGCCGGGCGCGGTCTGGGTGACGGTGCGGGCGTGCTGTTCGCGCTCACCGCGGTCGCCAGCGCCGACGCCGTACTGGTGCTGCTCTCGCGGCGGCTGGCCGGGCGGGCGCTGCTGCGGGGCGGGCCGGACCATCTCGCCCACCGGCTGCGGAGGTTGGGGCTCACTCCGCAGGGGGCGGTGGTCCTGGTGGCGATCGGAGGGTTCTCCGGCGTGCTCGTCGGGGTGCTCGTGCACAACGGGTGGGTGGACGGATCCGCCGTCATGTGGGTGGTGGGCGGGGCCCTTGTCGTCGTGTTCGGGTTGCTCAAAGTCTCTGTCTACGGGGACGCCGTGCCGCATCGACGCAGGTCAGAGCGCAGTTGCGTGTAAGGAACGGATAAGAGTTGAGTCCGCTCGACTCAGCTCTGTTGACCCAGCGGTGAGTGTCGTGCACACTTGAGTCCGTTCCACTCAAGTCATTGCTGGAGGAATCAACCATGGCACGTGCGGTCGGCATCGACCTGGGCACGACTAACTCCGTCGTCAGCGTTCTTGAAGGCGGCGAGCCCACCGTCATCACCAACGCAGAGGGCGCCAGGACCACGCCGTCCGTCGTCGCCTTCGCCAAGAACGGCGAGGTGCTCGTCGGAGAGGTGGCCAAGCGCCAGGCGGTCACGAACGTTGACCGGACCATCCGTTCCGTGAAGCGCCACATGGGCACGGACTGGAAGATCGAGCTCGACGGGAAGAACTTCAACCCGCAGCAGATGAGCGCGTTCATCCTGCAGAAGCTGAAGCGCGACGCCGAGGCCTACCTGGGCGAGAAGGTCACGGACGCGGTCATCACCGTCCCGGCCTACTTCAACGACTCCGAGCGCCAGGCGACGAAGGAGGCCGGCGAGATCGCGGGCCTGAACGTCCTGCGCATCGTGAACGAGCCGACCGCCGCGGCGCTGGCGTACGGCCTCGACAAGGACGACCAGACGATCCTCGTCTTCGACCTCGGTGGCGGCACCTTCGACGTGTCCCTCCTGGAGATCGGTGACGGCGTCGTCGAGGTGAAGGCCACGAACGGCGACAACCACCTCGGCGGTGACGACTGGGACCAGCGGGTCGTCGACTACCTGGTGAAGCAGTTCGCCGCGGGCCACGGCGTGGACCTGGGCAAGGACAAGATGGCCCTCCAGCGTCTCCGCGAGGCTGCCGAGAAGGCCAAGATCGAGCTGTCCAGCTCCACCGAGACCTCGATCAACCTGCCGTACATCACGGCGTCCGCCGAGGGCCCGCTGCACCTGGACGAGAAGCTCACCCGCGCCCAGTTCCAGCAGCTGACGGCCGACCTGCTGGAGCGCTGCAAGACGCCGTTCCACAACGTCATCAAGGACGCCGGCATCTCGATCAACGAGATCGACCACGTCGTCCTCGTCGGTGGCTCCACCCGTATGCCGGCCGTCGCGGAGATCGTGCGCGAGCTGACCGGCGGCAAGGACGCCAACAAGGGCGTCAACCCGGACGAGGTCGTCGCCATCGGCGCGTCCCTCCAGGCCGGTGTCCTCAAGGGTGAGGTCAAGGACGTCCTGCTCCTCGACGTGACCCCGCTGTCCCTCGGCATCGAGACCAAGGGAGGATCATGACCAAGCTCATCGAGCGCAACACCACGATCCCGACCAAGCGGTCCGAGATCTTCACCACCGCCGAGGACAACCAGCCCTCCGTGCAGATCCAGGTCTACCAGGGCGAGCGCGAGATCGCGGCGTACAACAAGAAGCTCGGGATGTTCGAGCTGACCGGTCTGCCGCCGGCCCCGCGTGGTGTCCCGCAGATCGAGGTCTCCTTCGACATCGACGCCAACGGCATCATGCACGTCACGGCCAAGGACCTCGGCACCGGCAAGGAGCAGAAGATGACCGTCACCGGCGGCTCCTCGCTGCCGAAGGACGAGGTCGACCGCATGCGCCAGGAGGCCGAGCAGTACGCGGACGAGGACCACCGCCGCCGCGAGGCCGCCGAGTCCCGCAACCAGGGCGAGCAGCTCGTCTACCAGACGGAGAAGTTCCTCAAGGACAACGAGGACAAGGTCCCCGGCGAGGTCAAGACCGAGGTCGAGGCCGCCGTCGAGGAGCTGAAGGCCGCGCTCAAGGGCGAGGACACCGCCGAGATCCGCACCGCCACCGAGAAGGTCGCCGCGGTCTCGCAGAAGGTCGGCCAGGCCATGTACGCCGACGCCCAGGCCGGTCAGGCCGCCGGCGGCGACGCCCCGGGTGCCGAGGCCCCCAAGGCGGACGACGACGTGGTGGACGCCGAGATCGTGGACGACGAGCGCAAGGACGGTGCCGCGTGACGGAGGAGACCCCGGGCTTCGACGAGAAGCCCGACGTCCCCTCCGGCGCCACCCCCGACGACGCCGAGCCGCAGGCCGCCTCCCCCTCCAGCAGTGGGGAGGGGGCGGCCCCGGCAGGGGACGCAAGTGCACAGATCGCCGGTCTGACGGCCCAGCTGGACCAGGTGCGCAAGGCGCTCGAAGAGCGCACCGCGGACCTCCAGCGGCTCCAGGCCGAGTTTCAGAACTACCGCCGCCGGGTCGAGCGCGACCGGATCGCGGTCAAGGAGATCGCCGTGGCGAGCCTCCTGACCGAGCTGATGCCCACGCTCGACGACATCGGCCGCGCGCGGGAACACGGTGAACTCGTCGGCGGCTTCAAGTCGGTGGCGGAATCCCTGGAGACCGCCGCGGCGAAGATGGGACTGCAGCAGTTCGGCAAGGAGGGCGAGCCCTTCGACCCGACGATCCACGAGGCCCTGATGCACTCGTACGCGCCGGACGTCACGGAGACGACCTGCGTGGCGATCCTGCAGCCCGGGTATCGCATCGGCGAGCGCACCATCCGCCCCGCGCGGGTGGCGGTCGCGGAGCCGCAGCCCGGCGCCGCGCAGACCGGCAAGGCGGAGTCCTCGGACGCCGCCGAGACGGCGGACGACGACAAGGAGAGCGGTGGCCCGGACGAGGGCTGACATCGCACCCCACGGGACCCGCACAGCGAGTAGCACCAAAGGAAAGGAGGGACGTCGAGGATGAGCACCAAGGACTTCATCGAGAAGGACTACTACAAGGTCCTCGGCGTCCCCAAGGACGCCACCGAGGCCGAGATCAAGAAGGCGTACCGGAAGCTCGCCCGCGAGTTCCACCCGGACGCCAACAAGGGCAACGCCAAGGCCGAGGAGCGCTTCAAGGAGATCTCCGAGGCCAACGACATCCTCGGTGACCCCAAGAAGCGCAAGGAGTACGACGAGGCCCGCGCCCTGTTCGGCAACGGCGGCTTCCGCCCGGGACCGGGCGGCGCGGGCGGCGGCAACTTCAACTTCGACCTGGGCGACCTCTTCGGAGGCGGCGCCCAGGGCGGCGGTGGCGCCGGGGTGCCGGCGGCTTCGGCGGCGGGATCGGTGACGTCTTCGGGGGCCTGTTCAACCGGGGTGGCGCGGGCACGACCCGTACGCAGCCCAGGCGCGGCCAGGACATCGAGTCCGAGGTCACGCTCAGCTTCACGGAAGCGATCGAAGGGGCCACGGTGCCGCTGCGGATGTCCTCGCAGCAGCCCTGCAAGGCCTGTTCGGGCACCGGCGACAAGAACGGCACACCGCGCGTGTGCCCGACCTGCGTTGGCACCGGCCAGGTGGCGCGCGGCTCCGGCGGCGGCTTCTCCCTCACCGACCCGTGCCCCGACTGCAAGGGCCGCGGCCTCATCGCCGAGCACCCCTGCATCGAGTGCAAGGGCAGCGGGCGCGCCAAGTCGTCCCGGACCATGCAGGTCCGGATCCCCGCGGGGGTCACGGACGGCCAGCGCATCCGGCTCCGCGGCAAGGGCGCACCGGGTGAACGGGGCGGTCCCGCGGGCGACTTGTACGTCATGGTGCATGTCGACGCGCACCCGGTGTTCGGCCGCAAGGACGACAACCTCACGGTGACGGTCCCGGTGACGTTCGCCGAGGCGGCACTCGGCGGCGAGGTCAGGGTGCCCACCCTGGGCGGCCCCCGGTGACGCTGAAGCTGCCCCCGGGCACGCCGAACGGCCGGACGATGCGCGCCCGGGGCAAGGGCGCGGTCCGCAAGGACGGCACGCGGGGCGACCTCCTCGTCACGGTCGAGGTGAGTGTCCCGAAGGACGTCACGGGGAATGCTCGTGACGCACTGGAGGCGTACAGAGAGGCGACCGCGGGCGAGGACCCGCGGGCGGAGCTGTTCCAGGCCGCGAAGGGAGCATGAGAGTGATGGACGGCCGTCGACGCAACCCGTACGAGCTGACCGAGGAGACCCCGGTCTACGTCATCTCGGTGGCGGCCCAGCTCTCCGGCCTGCACCCGCAGACGCTGCGCCAGTACGACCGCCTCGGCCTGGTCTCCCCGGACCGCACGGCGGGGCGCGGCCGGCGCTACTCGGCCCGCGACATCGAACTGCTGCGCACCGTCCAGCAGTTGTCGCAGACCGAAGGCATCAACCTGGCGGGCATCAAGCGCATCATCGAGCTGGAGAACCAGGTGGTCGCGCTCCAACAGCGTGTCGCCGAGCTCCAGTCGGCGGTCGAGGGCGCGGCGGCGACCATGCAGCAGCGCGAGGCCGCGGTGCACGCGTCGTACCGGCGCGACCTGGTGCCGTACCAGGAGGTCCAGCAGACCAGTGCGCTGGTGGTGTGGCGGCCGAAGCGGCAGCAGTCCTCGGACTGACGTCCACGCACACGCGGAAGGGGCCCGGAGTTTTCTCGGGCCCCTTCCGCGTGCCGTCGGTTGTGCCGATCTTTGCCGTTTCATGAACTTCCATTGGATGGAGGGTCCGTAAAGAGTGTTTGGAGGTGATTTCGCGAGGTCTCCACATACCGAACGGAACGTGGTGTTGTCATCTCGTTAAGTGGTTCCGCTTGACGGCGGTGGTCGCGTCCGCGTTGGCTTTTCAGTCACCTGGGTTGCAATGCTGCACCCTCGTCCGGACGGCACCAGAAGTGAGCACCCCAATGCGTCGTATCGCCATATCCGTGGCCGCGTTCTCGCTGGCCCTCCCCTGGCCGCCTGTGGCGTCCTCGACTCCTCGGGGAGCAGCTCGGACGCGACTCCGGCGAAGGGCAACGACATCACGGTGGGCGTGCTCATGCCGGAGAAGACGAACACGCGGTACGCGGAGTTCGACTACCCGATCATGAAGGCGAAGATCCAGGAACTCACCGCGGACAAGGGCAAGGCCGAGTACGCGAACGCCGGGGGCGTCGCGTCCGTCCAGGACAAGCAGATGCAGAAGATGATCGACGAGAAGGTCGACATCATCGTGCTCGACGCCGTCGACTCGCACGCCATCCGGACGATGGTGGCGAAGGCCAAGGCGGCCGGCATCCCGGTCATCGCCTACGACCGTCTCGCCGAGGGCCCGATCGACGCGTACGTCTCCTTCGACGGCGAACTGGTCGGCGAGGTGCAGGGCCGCTCCCTCGTCGAGGCGCTGGGCAGCAACGTGGACACCTCCGACAAGATCGTGATGATCAACGGCTCGCCCACCGACCCCAACGCCGCGGTGTTCAAGGGCGGGGCGCTGTCCGAGCTGCAGGGCAAGGTGACGATCGCCGAGAGCTACAACACCAAGGCCTGGGACCCGGACGTGGCCCAGCAGGAGATGACCGAGGCGATCAGCAAGCTCGGCAAGGGCAACATCGCGGCCGTGTACTCCGCCAACGACGCGATGGCCGGCGGCATCATCAAGGCCCTGAAGGCCTCGGGCCTGACGAAGCTGCCCCCGTCACCGGCCAGGACGCCGAACTCACCGCCGTGCAGCGGATCGTGACCGGCGAGCAGTACATGAGCGTCTACAAGCCGTACCCCGACCTCGCCGAGGCCGCCGCGAAGATCGCCGTCGCCAAGGTCCAGGGCAGGGACATCGAGTTCGACGCCCTCACCCGTGACACCGTCGACAGCCCCACGAACAAGAAGATCCCCTCGCAGCTGGTGTCCGTGGTTGCGCTGACCCAGGACAACATCAAGTCGACGGTGGTCGCGGACGGGATCTACAAGATCTCCGACATCTGCACCTCCGACTACAAGTCCGCGTGCTCGACCATCGGGCTGAAGTAGCACTCGGTCAGCCGGAGTTGGTGACGCCGGTCCGGAAGCGCCAGCTGAGCGCACCGGTGGCCGCGTCGAGGCCGTAGCGGCGCGCGTCGTCGTTCCCCACGTACACGGTGCCGTCCGCGACCGTGGGGGCCGACCTGACGGCGTTGCCGGTGCCGACGGGCAGGATTCCGCCGGACGGGGCGGACGGGCCGGACGTGGGGCCGTCGACGCCGCGGGGAGGTCCGAGGCGGCCCGGCGCCCGGTCCTGGAAATCCTCCGCCGCCGTTCGCTCACGCCACCCGGGTGAACTCCACCGTCACCTCCGGCGGTCCGCCCGCCACTCCCCGGTAGATCCCCTTGTGCGGGGTCACGTCGTCGTAGTCGCGTCCTCGCCCGACCACCACGTGGGACTCGTCGGGGCGGGTGCGGTTGGTGGGGTCGTAGCCGCACCAGTCGCCCGCCCAGTACTCGATCCAGGCGTGGCTCTGCCCGGCCACCGGGCGGTGCAGCTCGGCCTCCCGCTCGGGGTGGAGGTATCCGGAGACGTAGCGCGTGGGCAGGCCGAGTCCGCGCAGCAGCGCGATGGTCACATGGGCGATGTCCTGGCAGACCCCGGCGCCCTGTTCCCAGGCCTCGGCGGCCGAGGTGTTCACGCCGGTGACGCCGGGCAGATAGGCCACCCGGTCGGCGACCAGCGCGGAGACCGCCACCGCCGTTTCGTGCGGATCGAGGTCCACGGCCGTCCTGCGCGCCTTCTTCAGCAGCTTGGGCGGGACCGTCGTACGGACGGTGGGGCCGAGGAACTCCAACAGGCGGGAGTTCGTGGCCCGTTCGGCCACCTCCTGCCAGGTGGGCGCGGGCCCGAGCTCTTCCGGCGGGGAGGTCTCGACGAGGCTCGACGCGGTGATCGTGAGGTTCGCGTGCGGGTCCATGAGGTCGAAGCCGGTGACCTGGGTGCCCCAGTAGTCCCAGTACGACCAGGTCGGCGTGGTCGGGTTGACGGTCACGCGCGCGTCCAGCGTGGTCTGGCCGGGCAGCGTGAGCGGTGTCATCCGGACCTCGTTGTGGGAGGACACGGCCGCCTGGGTGTACGACACGCGGGTGGTGTGACGGATGCGAAGCCTCCGGGTCATCTCAGGCTCCTTCCTGGGCCCACTCGACGGGCCCCTGGTACGGGAAGAACAACTCCGCGACCGCTTCCGCCGAGTCGATGCAGGCGTGCTGCAAGTCCTTGAGGAGGGCGGGCAGTTGCTCTTCCAGGGCGTGCGAGTCCAGGTATTCGAGTCGGGTGCGCAGCCGGCCTATCGGGCGACGGGCGGGGTCCTGGCGCTGGCGGCCGAGCGCGGTCAGGCACTCCTCGGCCGTCGTCAGCGCGTGCAGCGCCGAGCGCGGGAAGTCGCGGTCCAGCAACAGGAATTCGGCCACGCGCGGGGTGTCCCCGAACCCGCCGTACACCCGCGCGTACGCCTCGTCTGCGCCCGAAGCGCTGAGCAGCGTCGGCCAGTCGGGCGCGTGCGCCGCGTCCAACACCCGTACGGACAGCAGCCGTACGGTCATGTCCCACCCGCTCCAGGCTCCTGCCGAGGACGACGAAACGCCAGCTGTCGTCGCGGCTCATCGTCGGCGAGTCGGCGAGCCCGAAGAACAACGCGGCGCGTCTGCGCACGAGTTCGAGGTAGGCGTAGGGGCCGGTGCGGCGGGCGGCGAGGCGCTGGTCGGCCAGGGCGTGCCAGGTGGAGTTGAGGCACTCCCACATCTCCGAGGAGACGGCCTCCCGGGCGCTGCGGGCATTCAGCCGGGCGGCGCCGAGCGCGCCCTCGATGGAACAGGTCGAGCGGGCGTCGAACGCGAGCTGGTCCAACACCCGCTGCATGTCGACGCGTTGACCGCCCGCGTCGACCCCGAGGATCGCGTACAGCGACCGGCAGGCCGCGTCCTCGTCGCGCCAGGGGTCCTCCAGCAGGCGGTGCAGATAGGCGTCGAGGATGCGCCCGGTGGCGTCCGCCCGCTCGACGTAACGGCCCGTCCACGTCAGGGCCTCGGCTATCCGGGAGAGGATCACGTCGTTCACTGCTGCGCCCCTTCCTGTACGACCATGGGGTTGCCGTCGGGGCCGAGCTGGCGGGGTGCCACCTCGGGCGGTGCGCCGTCCGGGGTGACGGGTTCGGGCTGTTCGGCGGGGCCCTCCGCGAGCACCCAGGTGTCCTTGGAGCCGCCGCCCTGGCTGGAGTTGACGATCAGGTTGCCCTCCTGGAGGGCGACGCGGGTGAGGCCGCCGGGCAGCACCCAGACGTCGGTGCCGTCGTTCACGGCGAACGGCCGCAGGTCGATGTGGCGCGGTGCCATGCGTTCGCCCGCGAGGGTGGGGGAGGTGGAGAGGGCTACCGGGCGCTGGGCGATCCAGCCGCGCGGGTCGGCGGCGACGGCTTTGCGAGTGCGTTCGAGGGTCTTCGCGTCCGCCTTGGGCCCGATGACGATGCCCATGCCGCCCGCGCCGTCCACCGGCTTCACGACGAGCTGGTCGATCTGGTCGAGGACCGCCTCCAACTGCCCTGGCTCGTCGGGCCGGTAGGACTCCACGTTGGGGAGGACCGGTTCCTCGGAGAGGTAGTAGCGGATGAGCTCGGGGACGTAGGTGTAGAGGAGCTTGTCGTCCGCGATGCCATTCCCTACGG
Source organism: Streptomyces sp. P3 (assembly GCA_016893485.2). Lineage (GTDB taxonomy): Bacteria > Actinomycetota > Actinomycetes > Streptomycetales > Streptomycetaceae > Streptomyces. The sequence goes on along the minus strand of JAFEKX020000001.1, from coordinate 4,694,889 downwards.
CATTCGCGAGTGTGACGTTCCCGGCCTGGGCGGCGTTCATGATGCCCGGGCAGCCGATCACCGAGTCGGGGCGGAAGTGCAGCGGGTCGAGGAAGTCGTCGTCGAGCCGCCGGTATACGACGTGGACGGGCACCTCGCCGCGCGTGGTCCGCATCCACACCCGGTTGTTGCGGCACGCCAGGTCGTGCCCCTCGACCAGCTGCACGCCCATCAGCCGTGCCAGCAGGGCGTGTTCGAAGTAGGCGGCGTTGCTCGGCCCCGGGGTGAGGACCACGACGCGCGGGTCCTGGGTGCCCGCGGGCGCGGCGGCCCGCAGCGCGGAGAGCAGCTTGTGCGCGTACCCGTCGACGGGGACCACGTGCTGCTCGGCGAAGAGGGAGGGGAAGATCCGCGTCATCGCGCGCCGGTTCTCGATGACGTACGAAACGCCGCTCGGCACCCGGACGTTGTCCTCCAGGACCCGGAAGTCGCCGGCCTCGTCGCGCACGAGGTCGATGCCGGCGACGTGGATGCGGACCCCGCCCGGCGGCTCGACCCCTGCGCGGCCCGGTGGAAATGAGCCGAGTTGAGGAGCAGCCGCCAGGGCACGACCCCGTCCTCGAACGCGCGGCAGTGCGAGTACGCGTCGGAGAGATAGGCCTCGAGGGCCCGTACCCGCTGCGCCACCCCGCGCTGGATGAGATCCCACTCCAGCGCGTCGATGATCCTCGGCACCAGGTCCAGGGGCCATGGTCGTTCCTCGCCCGCGAAGGCGTAGGTCACGCCGCGGTCGGTGAAGGCGCGGGCCATCTGGTCCGCGCGGAAGCGCAGTTCACTCGGCTCGATCGGCTGGAGTGCCGCCAGTACCGGCTCGTAGGCGGTTCTGACCTCACCCGGCCGCACAAACATCTCGTCCCACGCATCGGCCAATGCGTATGCGTCAAATATGTCCGCCATGAAGGGACGTTAAGTGCGATACGTAACACGGTGATCTCTGAGTGATTTCCGGCAGCTCACGCGGAAAGTGATACGACGAGAGGCTCCGCGCAACTGGCCGGACACCCCAGCTTGTTGCAAGGTGAGCCACGGAGGCCGGGAGATAGCGGGCGAAATGGGAGGTTTTCGGGGGCTGTTCGAGGGGCAGCCGTGTTGCGGAGCAGGTCGGGTCCGCGCATAGTTGCGCTGCAAAGAGGCGGGAAGCGGGGTGGGATGGGAGATGGCCGGGCACGGGACGGACGAGCATCCACACGGCGCTGACCGACTCTGCGATGCGGGGGACCGTGTGTACTCCCGGGCCGTACGACGGGGCCGCGTGCCGCGCACGGACGCCGAACCGGTGCCGTGCCTGCTGGAGCTGGCCCTCCTCCACCCCGACCCCGACGACATGGCCTGGCTGGTGCCGACCTCCCCGCAGGAGGTCATGACCCGCCTGCTGCGCGGGGTCTACGACGAGGTCAGCGAGAGCCAGCGGCGGGTCGGCTCCGCGGTCGCGGCCTTCGAGCGGTACGCCGGTCTCGGCCGCCGTATCCAGGCGTCCGCGGTGGCGTCGGCGTCGCTGGAGGGCGGTGCCGCGATCCGTGTCCTGGACGGGCTGTCCCGGATCCAGGCGGCGATGGACGACGCGACGGAGGCCTGCACCGGCGAGGTCCTCACCGTCCAGCCCGGCGGCATCCGTCGCGAACCGGAACTCACGGAGGGCCTGCACCGCGCCCTCGCCCTGCGCTCGCGCGGGGTACGGATGCGCGACCTGTACACCCATGTGGCCCGCCACGGCCAAGGCCTGCTGAACTACCTGGAGTTGATGGGCGACGCGGTGGAGGCGAGGACGCTCGACGAGGTCGTCGACCGCCTGATCCTCTTCGACCGCACGGTCGCCTTCATCCCCGCCAACGCCGACCACACCATGGCCCTGGAACTGCGCCACCCCGCGCTGATCGAGTACTTCGTCACCGTCTTCGACCGCCTGTGGCGCCTCGCCATCCCGGTCGCCGCCGCCCTGCCCGACACCGGCATCGAGGGCATCTCCCACCGCGAACAGTCCATCGCCGCCCTCCTCGCGGACGGCCACCAGGACGCGGTGATCGCGGAACGCCTCGGCATAAGCGTGCGCACCTGCCGCGCCCACATCGCCCGCCTCTCGGAGACCCTCGGCGCGGCCAGCCGCACCCAACTCGGCGTCCGCATAGCCCAGGTGGGCCTCGACGGCACCCCGTCCCGCCACCCGGACGTCCCGGTCCAGCTCACTGCGGCGGAGCGAGAATCCCCGACTGCCCGATGAGATAGCCGAGTTGGGCCCGGCTCTCGCTGCCGAGGGTGGCGGCGAGTTTGGCGATGTGGACGCGGGCGGTGCGGATGTTCATGCCGAGGCGGTCGGCGATGACGGCGTCGGTGTGGCCCTCGACGAGGAGGTTCGCTATGGCGCGCTGGCGCTGGCTGATGCCGTTCAGGGAAGGACGCTGGACCGCCTCCGGGTGCATCGGCACGGCGAGGTGCCAGAGGCGGTCGAAGACGTTGGTGAAGTAGTCGATCAGCGCGGGGTGACGGACCTCCAGGGCGAGGCTGCGGTCCCTGCTCGCGGGGATGAACGCGACCCTGCGGTCGACGACGATGAGCCGGTCGGTGACCTCGTCCAGCGTGCGAGCCTCCGCGTCGCCCCGCAGCTGCTCGTAGCGGGCCAGGACGAGCGGCTTGTGGCGCTGGGTGTGCTGGTAGAGGGTGCGGATCCGGCCGCCGCGGTCCAGGAGTGCCTGGTCGCGGACGAGCGCGACGGCCTGGGCCTCCACGCTGCGCGGGCTGACGTTGGGCTGGATGGCGAGGAGTTCGTCCGTGGCGTCCGCCATGGCCTCGGTGATCGCCTCGTTGATGCGTTCCTTGTCACCGAGGACGGTGAGCGCGGGGGGAGTCCGCGGCCGAACGGGACCCGTCGAGCCGCAGCAGCGGTGCGAAGGCGGTCTCCAGGCGCTCCTCGCGGCGCCGCTCGTCCGCGATGCGCTCGGCCGACCGCCGCAGCAGGCGGTTGAGCACGGAGGCGGGAGCGACCGGGCGCAGCCGCCCGGGATCCGCTTCGTCGGGATGCAGCAGTCCGAGACCGGCCAGACAGGGTGCCGATTCCGCGTCCTCGGCGGGGACTCGCCCGTCGCGCAGCGCACGGACGTACAGGCTCAGGCCCTCCGCGCACAGCTCCTCCGCTCCGTGCGTGTGTGCCTCGGTCACGTCGGGCTGTCTCCCTCCTGCGCCGGCTGGTCCTTCTGCAGGATCCCCGACTGAGCTATGAGGAAGCCGAGTTGGGCCCGGCTCCCGCTGCCCAGGGCGGTGGCGAGCTTGGCGATGTGGGCCCGGCAGGTGCGCACGTTCATGCCCAGGCGCCGGGCGATGGCCTCGTCGACATGGCCCTCGACCAGCAGCTTGGCGATGGAGTGCTGGATGTCGGTGATGCCGTCGGCGGCGGTCTCGTAGGGGCTGCCGGCGCTCAGCGGGACCGCGCGGCTCCACATGAACTCGAAGACCTTGATCAGATAGCCGACGAGCCCCGGGTGGCGCAGCTCCAGGGCGACCTGCCGGTCGTCCCGGATGGGGATGAAGGCGACCGTCTCGTCGCAGATGATCAGGCGCTCGACCAGCTCGTCGATGGTCCGGTACTCCGCCTTGCCGTTGGCGAACTGGTCCACGTAGGCCAGCCGCTCGGGGATGTACCGGGCGGTGTGCTGGTACAGCGTCCGGATCCGCACGCCGCGCTCGATCAGGGTCCTGTCGCGCTCCAGGCCCTCGATGATCCGGCGCTCGGGGTGGCGGACGCTCGGCTGCACCGTGAGCACCTCGTTGCGGCACTGGTCGGTGGCCAGGTCGAGGGCTCCGTTGATGCGGTCGAGGCCCTCCAGCACGGTGATCGAGTGCGCCGGGGCCGAGCCCTGCGCGGTGAGCGTCATGAACGGCTCGAAGACCTCGGCCAGCTCCAGGGACGTACGTCTGCGCTCGGAGATCTCGCGTTCGAGCGGGTTGAGCCGCAGGGACAACGCCACCGCGGGGGAACCGGCCGGAGCCAGTTCTCGTCGTCAGGATCGGCGTGCAGGAGGGCGAACTCCATCAGACAGGGAGCGGCCTCCACATCCACACGGGCGACTCGTCCTGTGCGCAGAGCGTTGGCATATACGCGCCTGCCCTCCTCGCACAGTTCGGCGATGGTGTGGGGATGTGCCGCTTCTGTCGGATTTGTCGTCAAATCTCCACCCCCAGGGTCCTGAACATGCAGGAACATGATGCACTCATTGTGTGGTCATGACGTGCCTGAATGAGCCATCGTCTTATCAGACGGGGAAGAGGGACCTTCAAGTGAGGACGAAGCCGACTATGCGTAAGAGAATGCTTCGCTCGGTGCTTGTCGCCGCCTTCTCCGCCGTTGTGGCCTTCGGAACGCTGAGTGGCCTCTCTGGTGCGAAGAGCGACATGCGAGCGGGGGACACCCAGTGGTCAGCGGTGAGGGCCGACGCGGTCGTCAGCGAAGCCGTAGTGGCCACGCCCGGCGACACCCAATGGTCTTGATATGACAACGCCTCCTGACGACCGCAGCTTCCGTCGCGAAATGGCCACGGCCTACCGCTCCGGCTGGCACTTCATCGACCTGGCCACCGCCATCCCCACAGCGGTGACTCGCTCATGGTGACCGTGTTCGGTGAGCCGGTCGTCGTGACGCGGGACGAGGACGAGGACGTCCGGGCGTACCGGTGTCTGCGGCGGCCACGGGGGCGCCGCAGCCAGTGCGATGTGCCATTCGGTACGGAATGATCTTTGTGAATCTTGACCAGCGAGACCACCGGCTGGTGGAACCGGATGCCCCCGACGTCCAGACCATCTCAGCCACCCCCGCAGTGCCTGACGCGATTCCCCGTCGTAAAAGATCGCTCAGGTGCTTCCCCCACAGCGGCGTCACCGTGACCTGAACACGGTGACGCCGCTGCAGTTTGTGCGGAATGTGCGGGTATGCCCCCTGCCGCAGTGGCCGGAAATGATCGCTTCAGCGCTTTCCCATGGCCCGTGTCAGCTCTATCTCGATCACCACGCGCGACGGGTTCGGCGACGGCGTCCGCCCATAACGCTCCGCGTACCGGCGCTCCGCCTCGGCGACCCGGTCGCGTTCGGCGCGGACGAAGGCCCGGCCCTCCAGCGTGGCCCAGCGCCGCCCGTCCACCTGACAGACGGCGACCCGCGCGCCCTCGGGGCCGGCGGCCAGCACGTTCGCCACCTTCCTGCTCGCCCTGTTCGCGATGACCCGAGCGAGGCGCGCCTCCGGGTCGTAGGTCACCCCGACAGGGACGACATGCGGGCTGCCGTCAGGGCGCGGGGTCGTGAGGGTGCACAGGTGCCGTTCCTGCCAGAAGTCGAGGTACGACGGGTCGGGGGCGCCCGGGTCGACGGGGGTGGGTGGTCATGTCTCCGGAACTTAGTCGGCGGATCGCTCCCTCCACTGCCTTGAGTGGAATAGACTCAACTTTGTGCACGTTGACCGTGTCATCCCGTGCACGAAGGTCGCACGCAGGTCGTAGGAGGAGGAGTACCGGAACGTGGACGCCGAGCTGACCAACAGGAGCCGGGACGCGATCAACGCGGCCAGCAACCGTGCCGTGACCGGGGGCACGCGGACCTCACCCCGGCGCACCTGCTTCTTTCGCTGCTCGCGGGAGAGGACAACGAGAACATCACCGACCTGCTGGCCGCAGTGGACGCCGACCAGGCCGCCGTACGCTCCGGGGCCGAGCGGGTGCTCGGCGCGCTGCCCAGCGTGACCGGCTCGACCGTCGCGCCCCCGCAGCCCAGCCGTGAGCTGCTCGCGGTGATCGCGGACGCGGGCGAGCGTGCCAGGGAACTCGGTGACGACTACCTTTCGACCGAGCATCTGCTCATCGGTATCGCCGCGAAGGGCGGGGCGGCCGGGGACGTACTCTCCCGGCAGGGCGCCGGCGCGAAGCAGTTGCTGGACGCGTTCCAGAAGAGCAGGGGAGGGCGCCGGGTGACCACACCCGACCCCGAGGGGCAGTACAAGGCGCTGGAGAAGTTCGGTACGGACTTCACGGCCGCCGCGCGCGAGGGCAAGCTCGACCCGGTCATCGGGCGGGACCAGGAGATCCGGCGGGTCGTCCAGGTGCTGTCCCGCCGCACGAAGAACAACCCGGTGCTGATCGGTGAGCCCGGCGTCGGCAAGACCGCCGTCGTCGAGGGCTCGCGCAGCGGATCGTCAAGGGGACGTGCCGGAGTCCTTGAAGAACAAGCGGCTGGTCTCGCTCGACCTCGGCGCGATGGTCGCGGGCGCGAAGTACCGCGGCGAGTTCGAGGAGCGGCTGAAGACCGTCCTCGCGGAGATCAAGGACTCCGACGGCCAGATCATCACCTTCATCGACGAACTCCACACCGTCGTGGGCGCGGGCGCAGGCGGCGACTCCTCGATGGACGCGGGCAACATGCTGAAGCCGATGCTGGCCCGCGGCGAACTCCGCATGGTCGGCGCGACCACGCTCGACGAATACCGCGAACGCATCGAGAAGGACCCGGCGTTGGAGCGCCGCTTCCAGCAGGTGCTGGTCGCGGAGCCGAGCGTCGAGGACACGATCGCGATCCTGCGCGGCCTGAAGGGACGCTACGAAGCGCACCACAAGGTCGTCATCGCGGACAGCGCGCTGGTCGCCGCCGCGACCCTCTCCGACCGGTACATCACCTCCCGCTTCCTCCCCGACAAGGCGATCGACCTCGTCGACGAGGCGGCCTCCCGCCTCCGCATGGAGATCGACTCGTCGCCCGTCGAGATCGACGAACTCCAGCGCTCCGTCGACCGGTTGAAGATGGAGGAGCTGGCCCTCGACAAGGAGACGGACGCCGCCTCCATCGAGCGCCTGGAGAAGCTGCGCCGCGACCTCGCCGACCGCGAGGAAGAACTCCGCGGCCTCAACGCCCGCTGGGAGAAGGAGAAGCAGTCCCTCAACCGCGTCGGCGAGCTGAAGGAAAAGCTCGACGAACTCCGCGGCCAGGCCGAACGCGCCCAGCGCGACGGCGACTTCGACACGGCCTCGAAACTCCTCTACGGCGAAATCCCCTCCCTGGAGCGGGACTTGGAGGAGGCCTCCCAGGCCGAGGAAGAAGCGGCCAAGGACACGATGGTCAAGGAGGAGGTCGGCCCGGACGACATCGCGGACGTCGTCGGCTCCTGGACCGGCATCCCCGCAGGCCGCCTCCTGGAGGGCGAGACCCAGAAACTCCTGCGCATGGAGGAGGAGTTGGGCCGCAGGCTCATCGGCCAGCGCGAGGCGGTGGAGGCGGTGTCGGACGCCGTACGGCGCACCCGCGCGGGCATCGCGGACCCGGACCGCCCCACGGGCTCGTTCCTCTTCCTCGGCCCGACGGGCGTGGGAAAGACGGAACTCGCCAAAGCCCTGGCGGACTTCCTCTTCGACGACGAGCGGGCCATGGTCCGCATCGACATGTCGGAGTACGGCGAGAAGCACAGCGTGGCCCGCCTGGTCGGCGCCCCGCCCGGCTACGTCGGCTACGAGGAGGGCGGCCAGCTCACCGAGGCGGTGCGCAGGCGGCCGTACTCGGTGATCCTGCTCGACGAGGTCGAGAAGGCGCACCCCGAGGTCTTCGACGTCCTGCTCCAGGTACTCGACGACGGCCGCCTCACCGACGGCCAGGGCCGCACCGTCGACTTCCGCAACACGATCCTGATCCTCACGTCCAACCTGGGCAGCAACTTCCTGATCGACCCGGTCACCGGCGAGGACGAGAAGAAGGACCAGGTCCTCCAGGTGGTGAGGGCGTCCTTCAAGCCGGAGTTCCTGAACCGGCTGGACGACCTGGTCGTCTTCTCCGCCCTCAACCGCGAGGAACTCGGCCGCATCGCCGCCCTCCAGATCGGCCGCCTGGCCAAGCGCCTCGCGGAACGCCGCCTCACCCTGGAGATCAGCGACGAGGCCCTGGCCTGGCTCGCGGACAACGGCAACGACCCGGCGTACGGCGCACGACCGCTCCGCCGCCTCGTCCAGACCGCGATCGGCGACCGCCTCGCCAAGGAGATCCTGGCGGGCGAGGTCAAGGACGGCGACACGGTCCGGGTGGACTCCTTCGGGGACGGCCTGATCGTGGGGCCGGCGACGGGGAAGACGCTGTAGGTGGCACCGTGGGGCCCTGGGCCGACCGGATCAGGTCAGCCCAGGGCGGACAGTCCCGGCAGGGGTTGCCACCCCCTCCCGGATGGGGAGGATGGCGGAATCCGTACGAAGGGAAATACACGGTGAGCATCGACCCGTCCTCGATTCCGAACTTCGGGGCCAGCCCGAGCCGAACCCCAAGGACCGGCGGGCCCCGTCGTCCCGGATCAGGACCTTGTGAAGCAGCTCCTCGACCAGATGGAGCTGAAGTACGTCGTCGACGACGAGGGTGACCTCGCGGCGCCGTGGGAGCAGTTCCGTACGTATTTCATGTTCCGGGGCGAGGACGACCAGCTCGTCTTCTCGGTGCGGACGTTCTACGACCGCCCGCACGAGATCGACGCCAAGCCGCAGCTGCTGGAGTCCATCGACGACTGGAACCGCCGCACCCTGTGGCCCAAGGTCTACAGCCACACCCATGACGACGGCACCGTCCGTCTCATCGGTGAGGCGCAGATGCTGATCGGTACCGGCGTCGACCTGAACCACTTCGTGTCCTCGACGGTCAGCTGGGTGCGTGCCGCGATCGAGTTCGACCGCTGGCTCGTCGAGCAGCTCGGCCTCACCGAGGAAGTCGACGAGGCCGCGGAGAAGCCCGAGGACGACGAGGAGTAGTCCTCCAATGTTCTCCGGGGTTCTCCGGGGTTCCGCTCGGGTTCCGCGTGACGCATGACGTACGGCCTGCGCCCGTCCACAGCCTGTGGACGGGCGCAGGCCGTTCTGCCTCTGCCTCAGCCGGCCAGCTTCTTCAGCCGGTCCACCGCCTCTTCCAGGACGCTCACCTTCTTGCAGAACGCGAACCGGACGAACGGCGCGCCCGCGTCCCGGTGGTCGTAGAAGACCGCGTTCGGGATGGCGACGACCCCGGCGAGCTCCGGGAGCGCGCGGCAGAAGGCGAAGCCGTCGCCGTTCTGGGACAGCTCCGGGCCGAGGGGGCGGATGTCGGTGGTGACGAAGTAGGTGCCGGCCGGGCGGAAGACCCCGAAGCCCGCCTCCGTGAGACCCGTCGCCAGGACGTCCCGCTTGGCCAGCATGTCCGCGCGGAACGCGGCGAAGTACGAGTCCGGGAGCGCGAGGGCCTCCGCGACCGCGTACTGGAACGGGCCCGACGCCACATACGTCAGAAACTGCTTCGCCGACCGTACGGCGGTGACCAGCGGCGCCGCGGCCGTCACCCAGCCGACCTTCCACCCCGTGAACGAGAACGTCTTGCCCGCAGAACCGATCGACACCGTCCGCTCCCGCATCCCCGGGAAGGTGGCGAGCGGGATGTGCTCGGCGTCGTCGAAGACCAGATGCTCGTACACCTCGTCGGTGATCACCAACAGATCGCGTTCTACGGCGAGTTCGGCGATGGCGGCGAGTTCCTCGCGGGTGAGGACGGTGCCGGTGGGGTTGTGCGGGGTGTTGATCAGGAGGAGGCGGGTGCGGTCGGTGACGGCGGCGCGCAGCTCGTCCAGGTCGAGGCGGAAGTGCCGCTGTGCGACTCCGTCGCGGGGGTCCTCGGAGGGGCGCAGGGTGACCGGTACGCGGGTGCCGCCGGCCATGGCGATGCAGGCGGCGTAGGAGTCGTAGTACGGCTCCAGGGCGACGACCTCGTCGCCGGGTTCGACCAGGGCGAGCAGGGTCGCGGCGATGGCCTCCGTCGCGCCCGCCGTGACCAGGACCTCGGTGTCGGGGTCGTAGGAGGCCGTAGCGGCGCTGCTGGTGGGCGGTGATCGCGGTGCGGAGTTCGGGGACGCCGGGGCCGGGCGGGTACTGGTTGCCGCGTCCGTCGCGCAGGGCGCGCACCGCCGCCTCGCGGATCTCCTCGGGGCCGTCCGTGTCGGGGAAACCCTGGCCGAGGTTGATCGAACCGGTCTTCAGGGCGAGGGCGGACATCTCGGCGAAGATCGTGGTCCCGAACTCGGCGAGCCGGCGGTTGAGGAGGGGGCGTGCGGTGGAGGTCATGCCCGTCATCCTGCGCCCAAGCTCTGGAGTTCCTCAACTCACGTTCACGGGTCGGGACCTGCGGCGACATCCCGCGTACCCCCTCTGAACAGCACCGGAGCCGTCGTCGTCTGTCGTCGTTGGTCGTTGTCGGCTGCCTTCGGACGGCCCACAGACGGCCCAGCCGTGGACGCTCGCCGTGTACCGCACCGCTCCGGCACTCTCCCTCAACTCGACCTGCACGTATGGGAGTTGGGCCCTATCGGTGTTTCACGTGAAACCAACCGCTTCGTGATCGTGTGCACGGGTCGGGGAGAGAGTTTGAGGTCTGGTGATCTGTGGGGCGAGAGCATGAAAGGGGGCTATTACACTTGATCCAATGGAGAGGGTCATTGATCCTCACCGTGCGAAGCAGGCACTCGGCCCCCTTTCTTGCTCTCGGAGGGCCCCGCAGGTCGGCGGACCTTAAAGTCTCGGAGCGACCACCCCAGCCAGCCACGGTCCCGCCCGCCATGGCCCGCAGGGTCCATCGGAGCTCCCAGCCGTCGCGCACCTGTTTTTGGGTTCAAAGCGTCTGTTGGTCCGTGCCTGATCATGCAAGTGGACCTGTGGGCAGTGCCGTCTTCCCCAGGGTTGGGCCTGGTGGTGTGGGTCATGGGTGGGGAATCAGGCTCGGTCCGGTGCATCGGCCCTTGGCGGGGTCGGAGTGTGAAGCGTGATCACCCCGGGGCAACGATGGTGGCGCGGGGCCGGGGCCGGGGCGGCGCGGTGCCGAAGGCATAGAGCGCAGCCCCGAGCCCCGAGCCCGCGCCGGCCCGCAGTGCGGGCCGGTGGGGTGTGATCTACGCAGCGACGGCCGAAAGCCAGCAGGGTCAGCGCGACCGGATGGCCGAAGGGCCAAGAGCCCCGGCCGCTGTCCCGTGCCGCTGTTGGGCCTGCGACCCAAGGGGGTTGAGGCGGGAGTCCTGAGGGGCGTGTGAAGCGTGGGAGAGCTGAGGAACCTTACGGTTGCTGTCGTGTCCTGTTCTCCCAAGTGCGCGACGGCTGGGAGCTTCGTTGGACGCTGCGGGCCGTGGCGAGAGGGTCACCGTCCCCGCCCAACGGGCGGGGCTTGATGAGGTAGAGATATCCGTAACGGCTCCGTGGAACACGCGGGATCGCGGGTACCGTCCCAGACATGAAGCTCTCCCCGGCGAGGCTCGTGAACTCTTCGTTGGATCTCCGGTCGCTCGACTGGCCACGGCTAACGGTGAAGGCATGCCGCACCTCGTACCCGTGACCTTCGCGGTCCAAGAGGACGTGATCTACTTCGCCGTTGATCACAAACCTAAGGACACCTGGAACCTGCGGCGCTTGCGCAACATCCGCGAGAACGGGCAAGCGGCGGTCCTTGTCGACCACTACGCAGACGACTGGTCGCATCTCTGGTGGGTCCGAGCTGAGGGCCACGCAGAGGTCTGGTCGGATGCCGAGCTTCGCAAAGATCCCGTAGAACTGCTGCGCGCGAAGTATCACCAGTACCGCGAGAACACACCCCAAGGTCCAGTTGTAGCGATCAAGGTTGAGCGGTGGTCCGGATGGAAGTTCGCCGGGTGACGTCTCCGGCGATAAGCCTTATGCTGGCTTGCATAGTCAAGCCGAGGTGACTTCCATGACGGGCGATACTCGTCCTCTCTATCAGCGAATCGCAGACGATCTGCGTGCTTCGATCTTGTCGGGCGAGTTGGAGCCCGGCGCGAAACTTCCATCTGAGAACGTCCTTAAGGATCAGTACGGCACTACGCGCGTGACCGTTGGCAAAGGGATCGCGCTCCTCAAGGCCGAGGGCCTTGTGATCAGTTCGCAAGGCAAGGCGGCGTTCGTTCGTCCACGCCCCAACGTCCAGATGCTCACCACGGGAGCCAACTACCGAGAGCGTCGCAACACAGGCGTCAGCAACTTCAACGCCGAGGCCGTGGCCCAAGGGCTGAAGCCGGAGCAGCGAATCTTGAGCGTCGAGACGGTGCCGGCGCCCCCTGAGGTGGCCAGTCGGCTGGGCCTTCCGGACGGCACTCCCGTGATCGCGCGTCGTCGTGCGTTCTACGTCAACGATCAGCCCATGCAACTCGTTGACGGCTACTACTCCGCCGAGCTGTTCGGTGGCACTGCGGTTGAGGGCGTTCGGCGAATTCGCGGTGGCGTTAGCGCACTGATCGAAGATCCCGACGGTCCCGTAGGGGAGCGGATCACTCAGTTCGTGGAAGACCTGGACATCAGGATGCCTACGCCAGCGGAGACCAACGATCTCGCGATCCCGCCAGGGGTTCCACTGGCCAGGGTTCTGCGGACTGCCCATACTTCCAGTGGCGCGGCGGTTGAGGTGCTGGACTCTCGGGTGCCGTGCGATCGACACGTCTTTCGGTACGTGATCGACATTCCCTGACGCACCGTCAGGACTGGGGTCGACCTGACAGGTTGGCCCCATTTTTTGTGACTACCCACTTGCATATGCAAGATGCGATCCGTACGGTGGAATCAGCTTGCATAGTCAAGCTGAAGTGATCGCAGAGAGGCGCGGCGCCCTACCGCCAAGCAAGTCGCCGCGCCTCATGGTTCCCACGAAGGGAAGCTCCATCATGCCCGCAACGCTGGTTGCTCCGCACGCTCCGACCACGGTGTTAGTCGAAGATCTGGAGGCCATGGAGCGCGCGGTTGCGCTGTACGCCTCGGACATGCCCACGGGCTACCGGCTTCAGGGCTCGGAAGACTCGAACCTCGTCGGCTGGATCATGCAGGGCGTTGCTCGCCTTGGCCGTGAGGAGATCCGTCAGCGCGCGTCCCGCCTGCGCGGGCACCGGAAGCTGTGGCTGCGTGGCATGACGACTGCGGAGATCGACCGCCGCCACAAGGTGCGGTTTCCCTCGAAGCGGCGGCTGGGCATCGCCGAGTCCATGGCGTCGACCACGGTCTTCTGGATCTCGGTGGCTCCGGCCGCGCGGGTCCTTCCGGCTGTGATCGACGGCCCGTGCCCGAAGTGCGACGGGGCCGGGAAGGTGTGGGGCAACTGGGTCATCGATGACGCGTCCGGCTGGTACGAGGAGGGCTACGCCTCGTGCTGGGTGTGCCAGGACGGCGGTGCCGCGTGACGGATCTTCCCGTCGCCCCTGAGGCCGTGGCCGGTGTCGCGGCCTCCATGGGCACCGACCCGATCACCCTCGCGGACATGCTGCGGGTGGCGAACTCGCCGGGCTTCGACCGCTGGCAGGAACAGATTCACCGTACGGGCGGCTGTGCGCACCCGATCCGCCTGACGGGTCAGACCGTGACCCGTGACGCCAAGACCAGGGAGGTCCTCTACGCGTACAGCACGGAGAACGAACCGGGCGGCATGCTCCGGGTGGCCTGCGGGAACCGCCGTGCCTCGCGCTGCCCTTCCTGCGCCTGGACGTACGCGGGGGACACTTACCACCTGATCCGGGCCGGGATCACGGGAGACCTCAATAAGGGCGTCTCGACCATCGTGCGGGATCACCCCGTGTCTTCGCGACCCTCACCGCGCCCTCGTTCGGCGCCGTGCACAACCGGCCCGCCTCCGGCCACTGCCGCTGCGGGAGCTTCCACGCGGACGATGACCCGGCGCTGGGTACGGCGCTGTCTCCGGAGCGGTACGACTACGCGGGGGCGGTGCTGTTCAACAACTTCGCAGGGGACCTGTGGCGCCGGTTCACGATCTACCTGCGCCGCGAGATCGCCGCACACGCGGGCCTGACGCAGGCCGCCTTGAAGGAGGTGTGCCGGGTCTCCTTCGGCAAGGTCGCCGAGTTCCAGAAGCGCGGCGCCGTGCACTTTCACGCGGTGGTGCGGCTGGACGGTCCGGAGGGACCCGACACGTCCCCGCCCGCCTGGGCGACGGTCGCTCTCCTGGACAGCGCCATTCGCGCGGCTGCCGGGCGTGTGTCGCTGCCGGTGCCCGCCTCGGGGCTTCCCCGCCCGCACCTTGCGGTGGGGCCCTCAGGTCGACGTGCAGCCGATCGGTGCCCTGGGGCAAGAGGAGCTGACGGAACAGGCGGTGGCCTCGTACGTGGCCAAGTACGCCACGAAGGCGGCGGAGACCACGGGCACGGTGGATCGCCGGATCGGGGAACTCTCGGAGCTGGACAAGCTGCCGTTGCCCGGCCACACGCGGCGGCTGATCGAAGCGTGCTGGGACCTGGACGGCGCGTACCCGGAACGGATGCTCGCGCACTGGGCCCACATGCTCGGCTTCCGCGGGCACTTCTCCACGAAGTCCCGCCAGTACTCGACCACCCTGGGCGCGCTGCGTCAGGTGCGTGCCGACTACCGAGCCCGGCAGGAACGCCGTGAACGGGGCCTGCCCGAGGTCGACGACTCGGAGGGCTCCACGTTGGTGATCGCTCACTGGGCCTATGCGGGACAGGGCCACACCCCCGGCGAGTCCTGGCTCGCGGCCTCGATCGCCAAGGGCATCCGCGAGAACCGCGAGATCGCACGCGAAGCACTGCAAGAACAACTGGCCTGGGAGGACTGGGAGGTGTGCGCATGAGTCTGCCGTTGCCTGATCAGTACCTGACCCCGGAAGACCTCGTGACGCTGCTGCGCCTGCCCAGTGTCGAGACGGTCTACCAGTGGCGCCGTAAGGGGATCGGCCCGCGAGGCTTCCGCGTCGGTCGCTACGTGCGCTTCGACCCCGAGGACGTACGGGCCTGGGTCAAGTCCCTCATGGAAGGGGCTGCCTGATGGCTGGTCACGTCCAAGACCGCTGGTACAAGACCGAGACCGGTCCGAACGGCAAGCCGGTCAAGGTCAAGTCCGAGCGCTACGGCACGGGCATGCGCTACCGCGCTCGCTCGCGTCGGGCCTGATGGCAGTGAGAAGTCCAAGAGCTTTCCTGACGGTAAGAAGCGCATCGCTGAGAAGTGGCTCAGTGCCGTTGAGACGGACATGACGCGCGGTCAGTACACCGACCCCAAGTCCACGCAGACCACGTTCCGGCAGTACGCGGAGAAGTGGTTGGACAGCAAGACATCCAGCCCGATGACCCGGAAGGAGCTTGGCCGGCGCCTGCGTCTGCACGTCTATCCGGTGCTCGGCTCTCGCCCGATTGGGACCTTCCGGCCGGAGCACATCAGGGAACTCGTTTCTGCCCTGGAAGCAAAGCCGAGCGTGGGCCCTTCCTACGCCCGGAACATCTTCGCGGACGTCCAGGCGGTCCTGTCCGCCGCTGTCGACGACACGCTCCTGTTGCGCAACCCGTGCGGCGCGAGGACCGTACGGCGGCCCAAGTCTGACGGGCATCGGGTGGTCCCGTGGGCGCCTGCTCAGGTGTTCGCTGTTCGGGCGGCGCTGCTGGATCGGTACCAAGCCATGGTGGATGTCGGCGCCGGGTGCGGTCTGCGTCAGGGTGAGGTGTTCGGACTGGCCGAGGACGCCATAGACGTCGACGGACGCACGCTCCATGTGGTCCGGCAGATCAAGCACGTGGAAGGGCATCCGGTGTTCGCCCTCCCCAAGGGCGGCAAGAAGCGGGACGTGCCGCTGCCCAACTCCGTGGCCGGAGCCCTCCGGGCGCACATGGGAGCCTGCAAGCCCGTAGAGATCACGCTCCCGTGGGATGTGCCGGAGGGACGAAAGGTCTCCGCTCGGCTGATCTTTACGGCTGGGCAGGGCGGCATGGTGTGGCGGAGCAACTTCAACGGCAAGGAGTGGAAGCCCGCTCTCGCGGCGGCGGGCCTCATCCCGCCGGAAGCGGACGAGAACGGCAAGTTCGAGTCGGCTCGCGAGCACGGCATGCACGCCCTCCGGCACTTCTACGCCTCCGCGCTTCTGGATGCCGGCGAGAGCATCAAGGCCGTCAGCGAGTACAGTACATGGGGCATGCCGACCCGGCACTGACACTGCGGGTCTACGCTCATCTCATGCCCGAAAGCCGCGAGCGAGCCCGGCGAGCCATCGACGCCGTGTTCCAGCGCGCTCCTGAGGAAGATCACGGCCCAGAGACGGCCCAGTGAGCTTCGGACGGCCCCCTGATCTGCCTACTTGCGCAGGTCAGGGGCCGTTTCCGTTTGAGAACCCTCTGAAGTTCCTCAACTCTGCTTTGGCAGGTGAGACGGCCGGGCATCTCTGCTTCACGCACCAACCGGGGCGCCCACGGGGGCCGCTCCGGGGAATCGGAAGGAGGGTGGGGCCATGTTCTTCGGCATCATCCTGGCGATCATCGCAGTGGCTTTCGTGGGCGCGGTCGTCCGCGCCGGGCGCAAGGACAAACTCAGCAAGGGATCGGGCCGCCGGTCGGGACTCACCGGCGGCAGCGCGGCGGGTTCGACCAGCTGGTGGGCAGGGGACGGCGGTTCGTCGTCCTCGGGCGGCGGCGGCCACCACGGGGGCGGCCACCACTCCTGCGGCGGCGGCCACTCATCCTGCGGCGGCGGCTCCTCGTGCGGCGGGGGTCGTCCTGCGGGGGCGGCGGCTGCGGCGGGGGAACTGAGCGCCGGGGGCGGCGTAGCGGGCGGGGCGGCTGGCGCCGGGGGCGTAACGGTTGGGGTGGCTGGCCCCGCGCGGCGTACCGGCCGGGGGTGGCCGGGTGCCCGGGGTTTTATCGCGCGGGGGCGATTGAGCACCGCGAGGCGTCTCGGGCGGGGTCGGTAGCGCACCGGGGGCGTTTCGGGCGGGGTCGCTAGCGCACCGGGGGCGTTTCGGGCGGGGGCGGTGAGCACCGCGATGTGCTTCCGGCGGGGTCGGCTGAGCACCGCGAGTCGACTCAGGCGGGGTCGGCTGAGCACCGTGAGGCGCTTCGGGCGGGTTCGCTAAGCATCGCTAGGCGTGTCCGGCGGGTGACTCAGCACCGCGGGGCGTATCGGCCGGGGTGGCCAGCACCGGGACGGTGTCGGGTGGGGGTGACCGGGCGCTGCGAATGACATCGAGCGGGGTGACTGCGGCACCGCGCCGGTGTCGAGCGCAGCGCCCGAGCACGTGCCGGGTGTCGAACGGGGGTGACTGCGCACCGGGCGAGAGATCGAGCGGGGTGCTGGGTGCCGCGACGGGTGTCGGGCGGGGCGAGTGAGCGCCGCGATGGGTGTTGGACGGGTCGGCTGCGCACCTGCACAGGCACCGGACCGCAGAAACAACCGCCCCGTCCAAAGCGCCCGGACCGCTGACGCAACCGCACCCCCAAGGCGTCGCGCCGCAGAAGCAACCCCACCCGCCCAGGCATCGCGCCGCAAAAGCAACCCCACCCCCAAGGCATCGCGCCGCAGAAGGAACCCCCACCCGCCCAGGCATCGCGCCGCAGAAGCAACCCCCAACACCCCTCGTCGCCCAGCCGCCCCGCCCCCAAACACACCTCCCCGCCAACCCAACCCCGCCCCCAAACACACCCCCCCGCCAACCCAACCCCGCCCCGAAAACATATCGAAAGCTATCGAAAAGCATCGGCCGGAAGGCCCCACCCCCTCAGAACGCCGCCCGCGGCGCCCCGCTCCGGCGTGCGCCTGACACGCCTGGGCGTACGCCCTGGTTGAACAGTTGAGCTGTGCAGCCCCCTGAGGGATGGAAACCCCACGAACTTGGGTAAAAACGCTGTGGTGGCGCCATCGCTCATGATTCCCTCTAATACATCAACGCAGCCCCAACGCAGCCCCTCGGACGCCTGCAGGCACCTTCTCCTGACTGGGCTGACGGGCTGGCCGGGCCCCTCTCCCGGTGTCGAACGGGGTGTGCCGGACCCCACTCCTCCCCTTTTTGCGTGCTAGCGGAGCCGATCCATGCTCACGACCCTGAAGACCTCCTACACCGATACGCGCGCGGCCGACCTCGCCTGGACCCTGGGGCGCGAGCCGCTGCCCGCCCTGGCCACGCTCGATCTCGAACTGGCCGGTGCGACACTCCAGTTGAGACTGCTCGGCGCATCCCACCAGGTACTCCTGGACGAGGAGCGGGGCAGCTGTTCGGAGACGGTCGCGTGCATCCCGGGTTCCAGCACACCGCTGCCGCTCGGCGTGGCCAAGCGGGTCGGCGACTGGGAGTACGAGTTCGCGGCCCGGGTCGAGGTGCTGTCCCCGGGACAGTTCGCGGGCCGCGCCCAGGAACTGCTGGCCCTCGTCGCCGACCATCCGAACGGCCTCGCCGGGGTCTTCCCCGGCAGCCCGCACGCCTTCACCGCGATGCTCGCCCAGCGGTACGAGGGCCAGGTGCACTGGCGCACCTGGCACGCCTATCCGCAGGACGGCCAACTGGTCGCGACCCGGACACGGGTGGGGGTACGGGTGCCGGTCGGGCACGCGATGCCGTCGCCCGTATGAACCCGACCCGGGTCGGATCGCCGGCACCGGCCCGGGGCACTGTAAACACATTCCACACGTGTGGGTGACGAAGCGTGCCCACCATGTGACGTAACGTCGCAGCGTGATCGAACCGCACGCCCCGGCCCGCCCGGGCACCCAGCCACCGTGGGAAGGCCCCGCGCGGCTGCCCGTGCGGCCGGGCACGGGCCGGTTCCTGGTGCTCGCGGGCGTCTTCGTCTGCGCGGCCTGCGGACTCGTGTACGAACTCGAACTGGTCGCCCTCGCCTCGTACTTGATCGGCGACTCGGTCACCCAGGCCTCCGTCGTCCTCTCGGTGATGGTCTTCGCGATGGGCATCGGCTCCCTCGCGGCGAAGCGCCTGCGCTGGCACGCGGCGGCCGGTTTCGGCGCGGTCGAGGCGGCCCTCGCGCTGATCGGCGGCTGCAGCGCGATGGCCCTGTACGCGGTCTTCGCCTGGACCGGGAACTGGGGCGGCCTGTGGGCCCAGGGCCCGCGCTGCCTTCTGGTCGCCTTCTCCCTCGCCATCGGCCTGCTGATCGGCGCCGAGGTCCCGCTCCTCATGGAGCTGATCCAGCGCATCCGCCGCCAGGACGCGGGCGGCGCGGTCGCGGACCTGTTCGCGGCGGACTACGTGGGCGCGCTGGTCGGCGGCCTGGCGTTCCCGTTCCTGCTGCTCCCTTCCTGGGCCAGCTGACCGGCACCCTGCTCACCGGCACGGTCAACGTGGTCGCGGGCGGCTCCCTGGTCCTCGGGCTGTTCCGCCGCGACCTCACCCGCCGGGGCCGCTGGCTCCTGGTCATCACCAACCTCACCGTCCTCGGCCTGCTCGCCTCGGCCGCCGTCCTGGTCGACGACTTCGAACGGGCCGCACGCCACGCGATCTACGGCAAGGACGTCCGCGTCGCGCTCCAGACCGACGTCCAGGAGGTCGTCCTCACCGGCGGCGACCACGGCCGCCCCCTCGACCTCTTCCTCGACGGCCGTCTGCGGGTCAGCGGACGCGACGAGCACCGCTACCACGAGGCACTCGTGGGCCCGGCGATGAACGGCCCCCCACGCGCGCGTGCTCGTCCTCGGCGGCGGCGACGGCCTCGCCGCCGCCGAGGTGCTGCGCCACGGGGGCGTGCGCCGTGTCGACATCGTCGAACTCGACGCGGGCGTCGTCCGGTTGGCCCGCCACGACCCCGCCCTCTCCGCCCTCAACGACCACGTCTACGACGACCCGCGCGTCCACGTCACCACGGGCGACGCCTTCGACCGCCTGCGCGCGGTCCGCCCCGGCACGTACGACGTGGTCGTCGCCGACCTCCCCGACCCCGGCATCACCGCCAGCACGAAGCTGTACTCCCAGGAGTTCTACGGCCTCGCCCGCCGCGCCCTCACGGGCCGGGGCCGGCTGGTGGTGCACGCGGGCCCGGTCTCGTCCCGCCCCCACGTCTTCTGGACGGTGGTCTCCACGATCCGCGCGGCCGGCCTCCACCCCGTCCCGTACCGCGTCGGCGGTCGCGCCTCGGGCTACGCGGCGGGCCCCGACCGGTCGACCGGCACGTCCAGGGCACCGGGCGACTGGGGGTTCGTACTGGCGGCGCGGGGGCGGCGCCCGCGGAGCCGGGCCTGGAGAGCGAGGAGCGGGCGGCGGAGCGGACCCGGGTGCCGGGGCTGGCGGCTTCCACGTTGGTGCATCCGCGGTACTGATGCCACGGGAGCGGCCTTTTCTCAGCACGGGCCGGCATCACTCAGCCCGTCCGGCGTTTGCGGACGAGGCCGTTCAGGCCGAAGCGGGGTCTGGGGGCGCGACCCCAGGGACGCCCGCACAAGCCCCCGCACCAAGCCCCCGCACCAACACGCCAGCACTTCGCGGCAACGACAGGTGCACCCCGGTCAACCTGGGTAGGCTCGGCAAGCATGGAGCATGAGGTGCACGTTCCGGTTCCGCCCGCCCGGCTGCGGGCCGCGCTCACCGACCCCGCGAGGATCGCCCGCGCGGTCCCCGGCCTCCAGCAGGACGTCGGCACCGAACCCGTCGCCGGCCGCCTGAAGGTCCGCGTCGGCAGCCACTCCATCACCTACCGGGGTGCGCTGCGCGTCTCCGTGCAGGACGACGGTTCGTACGCCGTGGAGGGCGACGCGACGGAGACCCGCGGCACCGGCTCCGTCAAGCTCGCCCTCACCGTGCGCGTCCACGAGGCGGGCGACGGCTCCACGGTCACCTTCGACGGCACGGCGACGGCGGACGGCCGTATCACCGAACTGGCCCCGGACGCGGTGAGGTCGGCGACGACGAGGCTGCTGGACCGGTTCGCGGAGAACCTCGGCGCGGACGTGGAGGAGCAGCGGCCGGAACAGCCCGAACCCACGGACCCCGCCCCGAGTTCGGGACAGCGGAAGCCGACGAGCCCGACGAGCCCACTGGCACCGAAGCGCCCGACGCCATCGAAGCGGCCGATGACATCGACGACGTCGACGATCCCGATGACGTTGACGACCCCGACGACCCCGATGACGTCGACGGCATCCCCGAGATCGCCGACACCGTCGCCGGCATCGGTGACATCGGCGGCCTGGACGACCCGCACGTCTCCGAGACCTTCGGCGACAGCCCCGTACCCCCGCCGAAGCCGCGCACGCGCGCCGCACGATGATCGGCCGCAGCGCGGAGGAGGTCGACCACGCGCCCCCGCGCGGCCGTTACGCCCCGTGCCCGCCCCGCAGAGCGTCTCGACGAACGCCACGCTCCGCTGGGCCGCCCCCGCCGCCGCGCTGGTCGTGGCGTCGGCGATCGTGGTCAACAGGGTGCTGCGCAAACGCCGTTGACGGGTCGCCGTCCGCCCTCTTGATCCGCCCAGTAGGGTCGTGCCGTGAGTAACGAAGAGATCACGCTGACCGCGGGCGACGCGGAAGTGACGGTGCAGCCGGGCAACGGCGGCCGTATCGGAGGACTGCGGATCGGCGGCACCGAACTCCTGCGCCAGGGCGAGCGGTTCGGGTGTTTCCCGATGGTCCCCTGGTGCGGGCGGATCCGCGACGGCCGCTTCCTGGACGGCGGGACCGTCCACCAGATGCCCCTCAACTCCCCGCCGCACGCCATCCACGGCACCGTCCGCGACGGCGCCTGGCGCACCGCCCGCCGCACGGCCGACGAGACGGTCATCACGTACGACCTGGTCGAGCCGTGGCCCTTCCCCGGCCGTGTCACCCAGGCCGTCGCGCTGACCGGCGACGCCCTGACGGTCACCATGGCGGTGGAGGCGCACGGGGACTCGTTCCCGGCGCAGATCGGCTGGCACCCGTGGTTCCACCGCAACCTCGGCGGCGAGGACGTGACCCTCGACTTCGCCCCGGCCTGGCAGGAGGAGCGCGGCGACGACCACCTCCCCACCGGCAAGCGCGTCGACCGCAAGCCGGGCCCCTGGGACGACTGCTTCGGCATGCCGGGCGGTGTCGACGTCACGCTGACCTGGCCGGGGCAGCTGGAGCTGAGGGTGACGAGCCCGGAGGAGTGGGTCGTCGTCTACGACGAGCAGGAGGCCGCCGTGTGCGTGGAACCGCAGACCGGCCCGCCGAACGGCCTCAACACCCTGCCCCGGCTGGTCACCCCCGATCGAGCCGCTGGAAGCCACGATGACCTGGACTTGGACGCGCCTCTAAGCTGACAGGCATGACGGACGTACGCGGCGTGGTGCTGCAGCAGATCAAGGACAAGGCCGTGGTGCACGGCAAGGTGACCCTGTCGTCGGGGCTGGAGGCCGACTACTACATCGACCTCCGCCGCGTGACCCTCGACGGCGAGGCCGCGCCGCTCGTCGGGCAGGTGCTGCTGGACCTGACCGCGGACCTCGACTTCGACGCGGTCGGCGGGCTGACCATGGGCGCCGACCCGGTCGCCACGTCGATGCTGCACGCCGCCGCCGCGCGCGGCGGAAGCTGGACGCCTTCGTCGTGCGCAAGGCCGCGAAGGCGCACGGCATGCAGCGTCAGGTGGAGGGACCCGAGATCAAGGGCCGCCGGGTCCTGGTCGTCGAGGACACCTCCACCACCGGCGACTCCCCGCTCACCGCCGTTGAGGCCGTGCGCGCGGCCGGTGCCGAGGTCGTCGCCGTCGCGACCATCGTGGACCGGGCGACCGGCGCCGCCGAGAAGATCGAGCAGGGCGCGGGAGTGCCGTACCTCTTCGCCTACTCCAAGGACGAACTGGGCCTGGACTGACGCCCCCGCCCCCGTGTCCGCCCGGGTCATCCACAGGGCGAGACGGCGGGGGCCACCATCCGGCCGGGTCTGGAAAGATGGGGCCGACGATGACGTCGCACCCAAGGTCTAGGTCAGGGCCGTAGCACGCAGATCGCGAAGATCGCCCACCCGCACATACAAGGAGCGGACAGATGCCCATCGCAACCCCCGAGGTCTACAACGAGATGCTCGACCGGGCGAAGGCAGGCAAGTTCGCCTACCCGGCCATCAATGTGACCTCGACCCAGACCCTGCACGCTGCGCTGCGCGGCTTCGCGGAGGCCGAGAGCGACGGCATCGTCCAGATCTCCACGGGTGGCGCGGAGTTCCTGGGCGGCCAGTACGCCAAGGAGATGGTCACGGGTTCCGTGGCCCTGGCCGAGTTCGCGCACATCGTCGCCGAGAAGTACCCGGTCACGGTCGCGCTGCACACCGACCACTGCCCCAAGGACAAGCTCGACGGCTACGTCCGTCCGCTGCTCGCCGTCTCCGAGGAGCGCGTGAAGGCCGGCGGCAACCCGCTGTTCCAGTCGCACATGTGGGACGGCTCGGCGGAGACCCTCGCCGACAACCTCGCCATCGCGCAGGAGCTGCTGGCCCGCGCCGCCGCCGCGAAGATCATCCTCGAGGTGGAGATCACCCCGACCGGTGGCGAGGAGGACGGCGTCTCGCACGAGATCAACGACTCCCTCACACCACGGTCGACGACGCGATCCGTACGGTCGAGGCGCTCGGCCTCGGCGAGAAGGGCCGCTACCTGCTGGCCGCGTCGTTCGGCAACGTGCACGGCGTGTACAAGCCGGGCAACGTCGTCCTGCGCCCCGAGCTGCTCAAGGAGCTGAACGAGGGCGTGGCCGCGAAGTACGGCCAGCCGGCCGGCAGCAAGCCGTTCAACTTCGTCTTCCACGGCGGCTCCGGCTCCACCCCGGAGGAGATCGCCACCGCGCTGGAGAACGGCGTCGTGAAGATGAACCTCGACACCGACACCCAGTACGCGTTCACGCGCCCGATCGCGGACCACATGTTCCGCAACTACGACGGCGTCCTGAAGGTCGACGGCGAGGTCGGCTCCAAGAAGACCTACGACCCGCGCACCTGGGGCAAGCTCGCCGAGGCGTCGATGGCCGCCCGCGTCACCGAGGCGTGCGCGAACCTGCGCTCGACGGGCACGAAGATCAAGTAGCCGCATCGCATCACGGGCCCGGCGCTGTCTGTCGACGGCGCCGGGCTCGCTGTATACCTAGGGGCATGTCCGACGTCCGGCTCGCCTCGCCCCAGGGCAAGTGGATCCTGCTGACCACGGTCCTGGGTTCCAGCATGGCCATGGTGGACTCCACCGTCGTCAATGTCGCCCTGCCCCGCATCGGCCGGGATCTCGACGCCGATCTGGCCGCCCTCCAGTGGACGGTCAACGCGTACATGCTCACGCTGGCCGGTCTGATCCTCCTGGGCGGCTCACTCGGCGACCGCTACGGCCGCCGCAGGATCTTCGTCCTGGGTGTGGTGTGGTTCGCGGCGGCCTCGCTGCTGTGCGGCTTCGCGCCCAACGTGGGCGTCCTGGTCGCGGCCCGCGCGCTCCAGGGCATCGGCGGCGCACTCCTCACCCCGGGCTCCCTCGCCCTCATCCAGGCCTCCTTCCACCCCGACGACCGGGCCAAGGCGGTCGGCCTGTGGTCCGGGTTCGGCGGCATCGGCGCGGCGGTCGGCCCGTTCCTGGGCGGCTGGCTGGTGGACGGCCCCGGCTGGCGCTGGGTGTTCCTCATCAACGTCCCCATGGCACTGATCTGCGCCCCCATCGCCGTACGGCACGTCCCCGAGTCCGCCGACGGCCGCAAGCACGGCCGCTTCGACGTGCTCGGCGCGGCCCTCGGCGCCGTGGCGCTCGCGCTCGTGACGTACGCGCTGATCGAGGCGGGCGACGGTTCGCTGGTCGTCGTGGTCCTGACCGCCGTCGCGGGCGTGGCGGCGGGCGTCGCCTTCGTCTACGTCGAGAAGCGCAGCCCCGATCCGATGATGCCGCCGGACATCTTCGGCTCGCGCCAGTTCACGGCGGTCAACCTCGTCACCCTCTGCGTCTACGCGGCCTTCGGCGGCTTCTTCTTCCTGACCGCGCTCCAACTCCAGGTCGTGGCCGGCTACTCGGCGCTCCAGGCAGGCACCGCCCTGCTCCCGACGACCGTCCTGATGCTCCTGTTCTCGGCCCGTTCCGGCGAACTGGCCCAGCGGATCGGCCCCCGCATCCCCCTCACGGTCGGGCCACTGCTGTGCGCGGCGGCGATGCTGATGATGCTCCGGGTCGGCCAGGACGCCTCGTATCTCGCGGACGTGGTACCGGCGCTGCTGGTGATGGGCACCGGCATGGTCACCCTGGTGGCCCCGCTCACCGCCACCGTCCTCGCCTCCGTCGACACCGCCCGCGCGGGTCTGGCCAGCGGCATCAACAACGCGGCGGCCCGCGCGGCCGGCCTCATCGCGATCGCCGCGCTGCCGCTGCTCGCGGGGATGGGCCCGGAGGCGTACCGCTCGGCCCCGGCCTTCGACCACGCCTTCGACCGGGCGATGCTGTGGTGCGCGGGCGTCCTGGTGGTCGGCTCGGTCCTGGCCTTCGCGACCGTACGGCGCCCCGCCCCCGACTGCCGCCGCCCCGAGTGCCTCACCCACGGCTGGGTCACCGCCCCGCCGCTGGAGCCCCGGGTGGGGAAGGGACGCCTCGAGTAGCGGCTCGCCGCCGTGCGGTGCCGGGGCCGCCCGGGACCGGGATGCCGGGCAATCGCCGCCGCTGGGGAGACTGGAACCCATGACGACTCACGAGAACCTCCTCGGGGACCGCCCCGACCCACCTCCCCGAAGACCCGGGCCCGCGCGACCTCCTCGCGGGCGGTACGGCGCCCGCCGATGTCGCCGCGAAGTACCCGACCTCCTCGCTCGCCTGGGCCCGGCTGGCCGACGACGCGTTCGAGCGGGGGAGCGTCGTGGAGTCGTACGCCTACGCGCGTACGGGCTACCACCGCGGCCTGGACTCCCTGCGGCGCAACGGCTGGAAGGGTCATGGCCCGGTGCCCTGGGAGCACGAGCCGAACCGCGGCTTCCTGCGCGCCCTGCACGCCCTCGCCCGCGCCGCGCAGGCGATCGGGGAGCAGGAGGAGTACGCGCGCTGCTCGCAGTTCCTGAAGGACTCCTCGCCCACGGCGGCCCAGACGCTCGGCTAGTCCGGGGACAATGATGCAGGTCCGCCTGGTGTGACCAGGCGGACCTTGCGGTCCCGGGGACGATTGTGGAGGATGCCCGGTGGGGACCGGGGCCCCCGTGTCGGTAACGGCAGGGGCGGACCGCTACCCGGAGTACGCATCAGGAGACAGCGATGTCCCAACCGGCTCAGGAAATCCAGGAGCCCGAGGCCCCGCATCTCGACTTCCAGGGGACCACCCCCTACGAGGACTACGTCCAGGCCGATGTCCTCACCCACCTCCAGCACACCCGCTCCGACGACCCCGGCGAGATGGTCTTCCTCGTCACCACCCAGGTCATGGAGCTGTGGTTCACCGTCATCGTCCACGAGTGGGAGACCGCCGCGCGGGCCCTGCGCGAGGACCGGGTGCCGGTCGCGGTCGACGCGCTGAAGCGTTCCGTACGGGAGCTCGACGCGCTCAACGCGTCCTGGCGGCCCCTCGGACAGCTCACCCCGGCCCAGTTCAACTCCTACCGCTCCGCCCTCGGCGAGGGCTCCGGCTTCCAGTCCGCGATGTACCGCCGGATGGAGTTCCTGCTCGGCGAGAAGTCCGCGTCCATGCTCGTCCCGCACCGGGGCGCGCCGCGCGTGCACGCCGAGCTGGAGAAGGCCCTGCACGAACCGAGCCTCTACGACGAGGTGTTGAGGCTTCTCGGCCGGCGCGGGCACGCGGTGCCCGAGGCCGTGCTGACGCGTGACGTGACGCTGCGGTACGAGCCGTCGGAGGCGGTGGAGGAGATCTGGACCGCCCTCTACTCCGGTGCCGCCGACGACGAACTCGCCCGGCTCGGCGAGGCGTTGACGGATGTCGCCGAGCTGGTGTGGCGATGGCGCAACGACCATCTCGTCGCCACCCGGCGCGCGATGGGCGCGAAGACAGGCACGGGCGGCTCCGCCGGGGTGGCCTGGCTGGAGAAGCGCGCGCAGAAGAACGTGTTCCCCGAGCTGTGGACGGCGCGGTCCCATGTCTGAACTCGCCGCCGAAGCGGAGAAGTTGGACGCCGCCGACGAACTGGCCGGCGTACGCGCGCAGTTCGTCCTCGACACCGGGTCCGATCACGCGGCTGACGCCGTGGGTGTCTACCTGGACGGGAACTCGCTCGGCGCGCTGCCGGCCGGTGTCCCCGGCCGGGTCGAGGACGTCGTCCGGCGGCAGTGGGGCGAGCTGCGCATCCGCTCCTGGGACGAGAGCGGCTGGTGGACCGCGCCCGAGCGGATCGGCGACCGGATCGCCCCGCTGGTCGGGGCGGCGGCCGGGCAGATCGTCGTCGGCGACTCCACAAGTGTCAACGTCTTCAAGGCACTTGTGGGTGCCGTGCGGCTCGCGGGGGAGGGGCGGGACGAGATCGTCGTCGACGCCACGACCTTCCCCACCGACGGGTACATCGCCGAGTCGGCGGCCCGGATGACCGGCTGCACACTGCGGCCGGTGACCCCGGCGGAGGTGCCGGGCGCGCTCGGCGACCGTACGGCGGCGGTGCTCCTCAACCACGTCGACTACCGCACCGGGCGGCTGCACGACCTGCCCGCGCTGACGGCCGCCGTGCACGCGGCGGGTGCCGTGGTCGTCTGGGACCTGTGCCACAGCGCGGGCGCCCTGCCGGTCGGGCTCGACGAGCACGGGGTCGATCTCGCGGTCGGCTGCACCTACAAGTACCTGAACGGCGGCCCTGGTTCGCCCGCGTACCTCTATGTGCGCCGGTCGTTGCAGGACCGCTTCGACTCCCCGCTCCCCGGGTGGAACTCGCACGCGGAGCCCTTCGGCATGCGGCCGGCCTACGAACCGGCGGCGGGCGCGGTGCGCGGTCGCGTCGGCACACCGGACATCCTGTCCATGCTCGCCCTCGAAGCCGCCCTGGAGGTGTGGGACGGCGACGGCGTCTCGATCGGGGCGGTGCGCGCCAAGTCCCTCGCCCTGTCGGACTTCTTCCTCAGGTGCGTGGACTCGTACGTCCCCGCCGGGCGGGTGGAGTCGGTGACTCCGGCCGCCCACGCGGAGCGCGGCAGTCGGTCGCGCTGCGCTGTGCGGACGCCGGAGACGTGATGAAGCGGCTGATCGAGCGGGGCGTGGTCGGCGACTTCCGGCACCCGGACGTGCTGCGGTTCGGATTCACGCCGCTGTACGTCGGGTTCGCGGACGTGGAGCGGGCGGCGCGGGTGCTGGGAGACGTGGTCCGCTAGCGGCCGTACCTGGAGCTAACCGTCGTAGGACGGGGAAGCGGTGGGTTTTCCGGTGGGTTTCGTGACGTACACCCCTGCCACGGCGGCGGCCCACGCGGCGCGCGCGGCGCGTTCCGCGGCGGGGGTGTCCGGGGCGGTCCCGGTGGTCAGCAACTCGTAGTAGAGGGGTGCCGACACGGCCCGTACGACCTGGAAGGGATCGGTGTCGGCGGGCAACTCCCCGCGCGCCACGCCCTGTTCGACACAGGGCGCCCACTCGGCGACCCGTACCTCGTAGAAGTGGCGCAGGGCGTCGGCCGTACGGTCGTCGCAGGTCGCGGCGGCGATGACGGCGCGGAACAGGGCGCCCCCTGCCGGGGTCGGCGAGGTGCGCTGCACCAGCAGGGCGTTGGCGCGCAGGTCCCCGAGCAGCGAGCCGGTCTCCTCGCGGGGCAGCGACTGCTCGGCCATGTCGACGAGGAGGTCGGCGACGAGCGCGGTCACCGAACCCCAGCGCCGGTACACCGTCGTCTTGCCGACCCCCGCCCGGCGGGCGACGTCCGAGAGGTCGAGCCGGTCGACGCCCTGCTCGGCCAGCACGTCACCCGCGGCCCGCAGCACGGCCGTACGCACGCGTGCGGTACGGCCGCCGGGGCGCAGGGTGCCGGGTTCAGGACCGGTTCCCGGACCGGGTTCGGGACCGGATTCGGGGCCGGGCTCGGCGGACATGGGGTCTCCTTGGCGTGCCGGTGAGGTGCTGGTGAGGTGCCGATGAAGTGCGGTGACGGGCACGGCGTCAGCGTAACGAAACAGGAGAACCGTTTAATCCTCACCCAGCGTGACATCCGGGTGTCCGCGCACGTCACCGGCCTGGTAGCGTCCCGCCAACGGCCGCAATCTTCTCCAGGTCCGTCACATCCGAACCACCCAAGTCCTCCCCCAGCGCGGAAAGCCTGGGAGGTGCCCCATCATCGCTGAGAGGTTGGAGCATGCCGGACGACGCCGCCGCACGTGCCGCCGCAGAAGAGGAGTCGGCCTTCTCGCACCCCGCGGTCGACCCCGACTCCACCGCCGCGTACGGCGACCACCCGGATCAGGTGATCGACTTCTACGTCCCGCGCGGCGAACGCATGCCGGGCGAGGCCGCACCCCTGGTCGTGGTACTCCACGGGGGCGCGTGGCGTGCCCCGTACGACCGCAGGCACATCACCCCGTTCGCGGACTTCCTGGCCCGGCGCGGCTTCGCGGTGGCCAGCGTGGAGTACCGGCGGGGTCCGGCGAGCCCCGCGGAGGGCGCCTCGATCCCGGCGCAGGGCGGCTCCGCCGAGGGCGCGTCCGGGGGTATCGTCGCGGGCCGCTGGCCCGACACCTTCGACGACGTCGCGGCGGCACTGGACGCGCTCCCCGCACTCGTACGGGAGGCCCTGCCCCAGGCCGACCCGCGCCGTACGGTGCTCACCGGGCACTCGGCGGGCGGTCACCTCGCCCTGTGGGCGGCGGCCCGGCACGTCCTCCCGAAGGACGCCCCTGGCACACCGCCGCCCCCGCCCCCTGCGCGGCGTCGTCGCCCTCGCCCCGATCGCCGACTTCACGGTCGCCGAGAAGCTGGCCGTGTGCGACGGGGCTGCGGCCCAACTCCTGGGCGGCCCGGCCAAGTTCGCCGAACGCCTCCCGTACGCCGACCCCTCCCTCCTCCTCCCCACCGGCATCGCGACCACCCTCGTCCAGGGCCGCGCCGACCTCGACGTACCTCAGGCCGTCGCCGAGTCCTACGCGGACGCGGCGGCCAAGTCCGGCGAGGTCGTGGGCCTCACGCTCCTGGAGGACGTCGGCCACTTCCCCCTCATCGACCCGGCGGCGGACGCGTGCGCGGTGGTGGCGGAGGAGATCGCCCAGCTCGCTTGGTGAACGGGCGGCGGGGAACGCCGTCCGGCCGACCCGGTCATGGCCGTAGTACTTGAGACGGACGGCCCAGGACCCGTCTCACAGGTGACGACGGCTACCCGCCCCGCCGCCTACCGTTTTGAACGTGACCGAGACGACCCACACGCAGACGACGCCGCAGGACAGCGCGTTCGAGTCCTATCAGCCGCGCAGCCCGGAGTTCCGGGCTGCCGCGGACGCCCTGCGCGGGATGCGACAGGACCTGTTCCACGACGCCTTCGCCTACCGCCCGCTCGCCCGCTCCACCCCCGACGGCCCGCTGACCCGGCGCCTGAGGGGGCGGCCCCGGGAGTACGCGGCCTGGGGCCCGCACGCCCTGATCATCACGGCCGGCCTGCTCGCGATGTACGTCGCGACGAACGACGAGGCCCGCAGCGCGGGCAGCAACATGATCCTCGGCCTGCTCGCCCTGGCGCCGGTGCTGCTGACCATGGTGCGGCCGGTCGGCGCGTTCTGGCTGTCCATGGCCGCGACCCCGGTCGCCACCGCCCTGGCGACCGGGTTCGACGACGAGTGGCCGTGGCGGAGCGGCAGCTTCGTCTGCCACCTGGCCGTGCTCACGATCGTGGCGATACGCACCCGCCCGCGCACGGCCGCCTGGATGTGGGCGCTGACCGCGCTCTACGGCATCGGCGCCACCACCCTCGCCGGCGGCCACACCTACGGCTCGAACACCGCGCAGATGCTGTTCCTCTCCGCCCTGGTCCTGTTCGGCGTCACCGTCCGGAACATCCGCCACGAGGCCCGGCAGGAGGTGACCGCGCAGCAGACGGTGACGGCCCACGAGCGGTCCCGCCGCACCTTGCTGGAGGAGCGCACGACGATCGCCCGCGAGCTGCACGACGTGGTCGCCCACCACATGTCGGTGGTCGCCATCCAGGCGGAGGCCGCGCCCTATCGCGTGGAGAACCCGCCGCCGGAGCTGGAGCGCGCGTTCGTCACCATCCGGGAGAACGCGGTGGCGGCCCTGACCGAGCTGCGCCGGGTCCTGGGCGTGGTCCGCGCGGAGGACTACGAGGCGCCGGACGCCCCGCAGCCCACCCTCGCCGACATGGACGCGCTGCTCGCCAATGTGCGCGACGCGGGCCTGAGCGTCGACAAGGTGGTGACCGGCGCGGTGCGTGAACTCCCGCAGGGCGTCGAGCTGTCGGCGTACCGGATCGTGCAGGAGGCGCTCAGCAACACCCTGCGGCACGCGCCCGGTGCGAGTGCCCGGGTGGAGATCGGTTACGTGCTGGGCGGGTTGGGCCTGCGGATAGTCAACGGCCCGATGCCCGAGCCGAGTCTGGTGAAGCCCTCGCCCGGCGCGGGGCACGGCATCACCGGGATGCGCGAGCGGGTCTCCATGCTGAACGGCGAGATGACGGCGGTGCCGACGGACGACGGCGGCTACGAGGTGACGGTGTTCCTGCCGGTGCCCAGTGCGAGTGAGGGGGACGCATGACCATCCGCGTGCTGATCGCGGACGACCAGATGATGGTGCGCGAGGGCTTCTCGGTCCTGTTGGGCGCGATGCCGGACATCGAGGTGGTCGGCGAGGCGGTGAACGGACGCGACGCGGTGGAGCGCGTACGTGAACTGGCCCCGGACGTCGTCCTGATGGACATCCGCATGCCGGAGCTGAACGGCATCGAGGCGACCCGGGAGATCGTCGCGGCGGACGGCGCGGCGAAGGTGCTGGTGCTCACCACGTTCGACCTCGACGAGTACGTCTACCAGGCACTCCGCGCGGGCGCCTCGGGCTTCCTCCTCAAGGACGCCTCGGCCCGCCAACTGGCCGACGGGGTACGGGTGGTGGCGGCCGGCGAGGCCCTCCTCGCCCCCTCCGTCACCAGACGGCTGATCACGGAGTTCTCGAAGCTGGCCGACTCGCCCCGCGTGATGCCGGCCGCGGCCCAGGGGACGTACGGGGAGCTGACCGAGCGGGAGACGGAGGTGCTGGTCCTCATCGCGCAGGGCCTGTCGAACGGAGAGATCGCCGAACGCCTCGTGGTGGCCGAGTCGACGATCAAGACCCACGTCAGCCGCGTCCTGGTGAAACTGGGTCTCCGCGACCGGACACAGGCGGCGGTGTTCGCGTACGAGGCGAGGCTGGTGCGGCCGGGGTGAGTTCCCTCGGTGCGGGTGGTCCGGTGCCGCAGTTGGACACAGGCCTCCGGGACGGCCCCACCGGAGTCGCGTTCATCGATGCGCAAGCTCAGCGGAAGTCGACCTACTCGGGTGGCGGCGACGGCGACACGTGCGTCGAGATAGCCACCCTCTCCGTTCCCACCCCCGCCTTCACCGCCCTCGTCGAGCACGTCAAGGTCGGTGATATTGATCACCCCTGGTCAGAAGGGGCATCGTCGGCATAACGTCCGTCCATGGCAGCCTTCGATCCCTGGGACCCGGCGTTCCTCGCCGACCCCTACCCCGCCTACGCCGAGCTGCGTGCCCGGGGCCGTGTGCAGTACTTCGAGCCCACGAACCAGTGGCTCGTCCCCCGCCACGCCGACGTCTCGGCGCTGCTGCGCGACCGCCGGCTCGGCCGCACCTACCAACACCGCTTCACCCACGAGGACTTCGGCCGTACGGCACCCCCCCGCCCGAGCACGAGTCCTTCCACACCCTCAACGACCACGGCATGCTCGACCTGGAGCCCCGGATCACACCCGTATCCGCCGCCTGGTCTCGAAGGCGTTCACCCCGCGCACGGTCGAGC
Organism: Streptomyces sp. P3; assembly: GCA_016893485.2. GTDB lineage: Bacteria > Actinomycetota > Actinomycetes > Streptomycetales > Streptomycetaceae > Streptomyces. Next base: position 4,662,228 of record JAFEKX020000001.1, on the reverse strand, counting down.
AACTGAAGCCGTACGTCAGCCAGTTGGCGGGCGAGCTGGTGGACGGCCTGGTGGCGAAGGGCGGCGGCGACCTGCTGGCGGACGTGGCGGAGCCCTCCCCGTCGCGGTGATCGCCGAGATGCTGGGCATCCCCGAGTCGGACCGCGCCCCGCTGCGCCCCTGGTCGGCGGACATCTGCGGGATGTACGAGCTGAGCCCGTCCGAGGAGACGGCGGCGAAGGCGGTCCGGGCGTCCGACGAATTCTCCGCGTATCTCCGCGAGTTGATCGCGGCCCGCCGCAAGAACCCCGGCGACGACCTCATCTCCGGCATGATCGCGGCCCACGACGAGGACGACGTCCGCCTCACCGAACAGGAGTTGATCTCCACCGCCGTACTCCTGCTGAACGCGGGCCACGAGGCGACGGTGAACTCCACGGTGAACGGCTGGTGGGCCCTGTTCCGCAACCCGGACCAGCTGGCGGCCCTCCGCGCGGACCACTCCCTGATCCCGTCCGCCGTCGAGGAGTTGATGCGCTACGACACCCCGCTCCAGCTCTTCGAGCGCTGGGTGCTGGACGAGATCGAGATCGACGGTACGACGATCCCGCGCGGCGCGGAGATCGCGATGCTCTTCGGCTCCGCGAACCACGACACGGCGGTCTTCACCACCCCCGACCGCCTCGACCTCACCCGCAGCGACAACCCGCACATCAGCTTCAGCGCGGGCATCCACTACTGTATCGGCGCACCCCTGGCCCGTATCGAACTGGCCGCGTCCATGGGGGCGTTGCTGGATAAGGCCCCGACGCTACGCCTCGCGGCGGAGCCGGAGCGGAAGCCGAACTTCGTGATCCGGGGCCTGGAGGGGCTGAGCGTCGAGGTGGGGTGAGCAACCCCCGAGAGAGCCCGGCAGGGCAGGGTCCGGCCTACGACGACGCCGCCCCGCCCCGCGGCCCCGGTGACTGGCGCCCGCCCGTCCGGGTCGGGTGGGTAGCGGGCGTCTTCCGCAGCCGTTCGACGTGCTCCCGCTGGATGTCACGGGTGAACGTGAGGTAGTCGATGACCAGTTCCAGCTGGTCGGGGTGTAGCGGGCGCGCACCCGCCCCCGGCGTCGTCGAGGAACGACGCGATCAGGCCGTGGGCACGCCGGGACGCCTCCGGGGTGATGCGGATGAGCGTCTTGCGCCGGTCGCTGGGGTGCGGGGCGCGGGTGAGGTAGGCGAGTCTCTCCAGCCGGTCGAGCATCGTGGTGACGCTCCCGGTGGTCAGGCCCAGCTGTCGGCTCAGCTCGCGGGGGTGGTCTCCTCCACCGCGATGAGGATCTCCAGGCAGCGCAGATCGGTCTCGTTGACGCCCATCAGCCGGGCCAGCTCGCGGTCGAAGTCGTCGACGGCGCTCTGATAGCCCTGCACGGCGGCACCCAGCCGCGCCTCGACCGAGTCCGGCCCGTCGCCCGGCGCCGAATCCGTTCCGCCTGACATTCGAGGTATCTCTCCTCATCGTGGTTATTGCCTTGAAAGCCAAGATACATAAGAGTCAAGCTGAACTGTGGGGAGGCGCCATTCCTCTCCACCGCCCTGACCAAGGCGTCCCGTGGGCGATCGCACCTCCACCGAGGTGACCGCCTGCCCGCCGGTCACCGGTCAGTCGCGCGTGGCGCCCTCGGGCCAGAGGATTCTTACCGGTACGTCGTGTCGCCGCGCGTACGTGACGACGTCGGCGGTGCCGCCGTGGCCGCGTGCGGGATGGCCGTCCCAGACGGCGAGGAGTTCGTCGGCCTGGTCCACGAGGAGTTCGCTGGCCGCCATGTAGGCGTCGGGGCCGGAGGTGTCGAGTCCGGTGTGGTGGACCCGGGTGGCCCGGTGGAGGAGGTCGTCGTAGGCGGGGTGGTGCCAGGTGGGCAGGTCGGCGCGGTACTGCCGGGCGGGCAGGACGACTTCGAGTCGGCCGGCCTGGTCGAGGACGGCCCGGGCGAACCAGACGTCGGGACCGTCGGCGAGACAACTGACGCCCACCAGGCCCGCGTTGCCGATGCCGGCGTACGACGTGACCGCCGCCTCGATGAGCGCGCGCACCTTCCGCTCGACCTCGGCGGACAGGCCGCGGTGTCCGGTGATCCCTACTCGCATGGGGTGAAAACTCCTCCTCGGAAAAGGTGAGTCGGGGCCTCGCGCGCGAACGTCATGCGGTCGTGGGGCCGGGCGGGAAGGCGAGGCGGCTGATGATCTCGTCCTCCAGTGGGCCGGGGGCGGCCACGGGAACCGGGGAATCCGGGCGCGGAGCAGGATGAGGCCGTGCAGGGCCGCCCAGAGGGCGGTCGCCGTGGTGAGCGGGTCCTCCGCACGGGACGTGCCGTCGTGCATCGCGTCGGCGACGTCGCGCAGGAGTATCGAGAACGCCTCGGCGGGAGCGAGCTGGCTCGCGACGGTCTCGCCGACGATGGGCGCGAGGTGGCGTACCGCCTGGTCGACGCGTTCTTCCGTGGTGCTGCTGCCGCGGGGGCGCGGCCGGGAGAACAGCAGGGCGTAGAGCTCGGGCCGCTCGGCGCCGAAGGCGAGATAGGCGCGGCAGTCGGCCAGGAGTCGTTCACGCGCGCTGTCCGCTTCCGCGCGGGCGGTCTCCAGCTGACGCACCAGCAGGGAGCGGGTCTCGGTGACCACGGCCTCCACGATCTGGTCGGGCGTGTCGAAGTGCGCGTAGATCGACGGTGGGGCGATGCCGACCTTGCGGGCGATGGCCCGCAGGGTCACCGCGCTGTCCGTTCCGCTCTCGATCAGCAGCTCGCGGGCTGCGGTCACGATCTCGTCGCGGAGTTGCCCTCCCTGGCCTCGGGGTTGCGTCGCCGTGCTGCGGGTGGAGCCATGCCGATGACTTTACAGCCGTAAGTTCCCATGCTCTACTTACGGCCGTAAGGTTACATGGGTAGTGCGACAGAGGATGGTCATGGACGTTTCCGTTCGTATATCCACAGCCGACGGCCGCACGGCCGTCGGTGCCGGCGCCGAAGCATCGCGGTGCGGCGCATGAGCGTCACGACCGTCACCCCGCTCCCCATGGGCAACAGCAACGCCTACCTCCTGCGTGGCGAGCAGGCCGTCCTCGTGGACGCGGGCGGACCGGAGGACGGCGACCGCCTGCGCGACGCGCTGTCCGCGCAGGGCCTTCAGCCCCGCGACATCGCCCTGGTCCTCCTGACCCACGGCCACAACGACCACAGCGGTACGGCGGCGTCGTTCGCGGAGGCCGGCGTCCCGATCGCGGTCGGCCTGGGGACGAACACCTCCTGCGCACCGGACGCATCGACGTCCTCCCGATCAGCCATCCCGCCGGTGCGCTGCTCAAGCCCATGGTCCTGCGCGCCAAGGCCCGGCCGGTCGAGGCCGACATCCTGGTCGAGGACGAGTTCGACCTGAGTCCCTACGGCGTCGACGCGCACGCCGAGCGGTTCGGCGGCCACACCCCGGGTCGCTCGTCGTCCGCGTCGGCGACGACACCCTCGTCGGTGACCTGGTCCGCGGTGGCGTGCTGCGCCCCCGGAGCCCGAAGCGCCACTTCTTCACCGAGGACGCCGCCGGAGTGCGCAGGGCGCTCATGACCGAACTCGACCGCCGCCCGCAGCGCCTGCTCCCCGGCCACGGCGGCCCCCTCGACGCGGACGAGACGCGCCGACGTCTCGACAAGGTCGCTCCGGTGACCGATCGGCCCGCGACATCCGGCTGAGGTGCCGCCTTGTCCCGGCCGGCCGGGGTCCCGAGAGGCGACGGAGGTTCCCGTGCCCCCGTCGGTCAGGTCGTGAGATCCCGTCGCCGTAGACCCGTCAGGCCTACGGCGACCAGGGCCGCGGCGATCGCCGTGAGGACGATCACCGGGCCCCAGGCCATGTCTCCGCCCGGGAGCTTCGGGAGGTGGCCGAAGGGGAGACGTCGAGGACCGCCCGGGGAGGTTCAGCGCGGGGCCGATCCAGCCGAGCGCGAGGGCCAGTCCCGCCGCCGCCCAGGACGCGGGGGCGAGGCGGGGCCAGCGGCCGTGGAGGAGGACCGCGAGGGCGCCCAGGGTCCAGATCGCGGGGAGTTGGACCAGGCCGGCCGCGAGGATCGGGCCCGGGTCGGCGCCGTAGCCGAGGGTCAGGCCGAGGCCGCTCAGGAGCATGATCAGTACCGCGCCCCCGAAGGCGATGACCAGGTGGCCCGCTGCCCAGCGCAGTCGGCCCACCGCGTTCGCCAGGACCGGTTCGGCTCGGCCGCCCGTCTCCTCGCTGTGCAGGCGCAGGACCGACGCGACCGCGTACAGCGCGGCCAGCATGCCGAACAGGCCGACCATCGTGGCCAGGAACGCGTTCTGGATGCCGGACTGGCCGCCCATCCGCTCGATGATCTCGCGCGTCCTGGCGTTGTCCCCGACCAGGTCCGCCGCGCCCTTCGTGATCCCGCCGAAGGCGACCCCGGCCGCGAAGAAGCCCAGACTCCAGCCCAGGACGCTGCCCCGCTGGAGCCGCCAGGCCAGCGCAGCCGCCGTGCCGATACGACCGTGGGCCGGACCCGGGCGGGCCGGCAGGAAGCTCATTCCGACGTCGCGGCGGCCCGCCAACTCGTAGGCCACGACGCCCTGTACGAGTGCCGCCGCCGCGAACAGGCCCAGTACCCACCAGCGTTCGGCCGCGAACGGGCGCAGGTTCTCCAGCCAGCCGATCGGGGAGATCCACGTCGCCGGAGAGGAGCCGTTGTCGGTGGTCGAGTCGCCCACCGCACGGAGGACGAAGGCCGCGCCCACCAGCCCGCCGGTCAGGCCCTTCGCCAGTCGGCCGCTGTCCGTGAACTGCGCGACGATCGCGGCGAGCGTCGCGAACACCATGCCCACTCCGCCGATGCCGAGCCCCAGCGCGAGGGCTCCGGCCGCCCCCTGCCCTGCCAGGCCGCCCCAGATCAGCAACGCGAGCGCGGAGTTGGCGACCAGGGCCGTCAGCAGGGCCGCCGTCAGTGGGGCGCTGCGGCCGACCATCGCCGAGGAGATGAGTTCCTGACGGCCGCTCTCCTCCTCGTCACGCGTGTGCCGTACGACGACGATCAGGCTCATGATCCCCGCGAGGATCGCCGCGTAGCCGCCGATGCGCCACGCGGTGAGACCGCCGAGCGAGTCGCTGAATACCGGGCCGTAGGTGGCGCGCAGCGAGCTGCTGGTGAGCATCTGGTGGGCGATGTCGGCGCGTTGGGCGGGCGTGGAGTACACGCTCTTGAGGGAGCCGGGGAGGGAGAGGACGAGGAGGCCGGTCACCGCCACCCAGGCCGGGATCACCACGCGGTCGCGGCGCAGGTTGAAGCGCAACAGGGCACCGGTGCCGGTGAGTTGGCGTGAGCCGCCGATACCGGTGCGTGCGGGGAGCGCTGCGGCCGTCATTCCGTCTCCTGGTAGTGGCGAAGGAACAGCTCCTCCAGCGTCGGCGGCTTCGAGGTCAGCGACCGTACGCCGGACTCGCTCAACGACCGCAGGACCGCGTTCAGTTGGTCGCTCTCCACCTGGAGCCGTACCCGCTTGCCCTGGACGTCGAGGTCGTGGACGCCGGGCAGGGTCGCCAACCCTGCTGGGGCGCCGACCAGTTCGGCGGTGACGCTGGTGCGGGTGAGGTGGCGCAGGTCGGACAGGGAACCGGACTCCACCGTGCGGCCCTTGCGGATGATGCTCACCCGGTCGCACAACTCCTCGACCTCGCTGAGGAGGTGGGAGGAGAGCAGGATCGTCCGGCCCCGGTCGCGCTCCTCCTCCACACAGCGCTGGAAGACCTCCTCCATCAACGGGTCGAGGCCCGACGTCGGTTCGTCGAGGATCAGCAGGTCCACGTCCGAGGCGAACGCGGCGACGAGGGCGACCTTCTGGCGGTTGCCCTTGGAGTACGTGCGGCCCTTTTTGGTGGGGTCGAGTTCGAAGCGGTCGATCATTCGGCGCGCCGGGCTGTGTCGAGGCCGCCGCGCAACCTGCCGTAGAGATCGATGACTTCGCCTCCGGAGAGGTTGCGCCACAGCGTGACGTCGCCGGGGACGTAGGCGACCCGGCGGTGCAGTGCGACGGCGTCGGTCCAGGGTCGCGGCCCAGGAGCCGGGCGGTGCCGGAGTCCGCGTGGAGGAGGCCGAGCAGGACGCGGATCGTCGTGGACTTGCCGGAGCCGTTGGGGCCCAGGAAGCCGTGCACCTCGCCGGCCTCGACGTCCAGGTCGAGACCGGTGAGGGCATGCGTCTCGCCGAACGACTTGTGCAGTCCGGAGACGGTGATGGCCTTCGTCATGGTTCAGAACGTACGCTTCGTTCAGAAATTTGTGAAGTTAAGGAAGTGTATGAAGCCCAGGTTAGGGTGAGGGCATGACGGATACACCTGGTGCGCGGGACGCGGAGTCCGTGTCGAAGTTCGTCGAGTCGTTCGCGGCGCAGCTCGTGGAAGCGGGGATGCAGCGGATGCCGGCGCGGATCTTCGCCGCGCTGCTGTCCTCCGACGAGGGGGCGATGACCTCCGTCGAGCTGGGGGAGCAGCTGCGGATCAGCCCCGCGGCGGTGTCGGGCGGGGTGCGGTATCTGGCTCAGCAGCACATGGTGTCGCGGGAGCGGGAGCCGGGTTCGCGGCGCGAGCGGTACCGGGTTCAGGGGAACCAGTGGTACGAGGCGCTGACCAATCGCGAGGCCGTGCTCAAGCGGTGGGAGGCGGCGCTGGGGGAGGGGGTCGCGAGCCTCGGCGCGGGAGACCCCTGCGGGGCGGCGGTTGGCGGAGACGCTCGCGTTCTTCGAGTTCGTCGACGGGGAGATCGCGGCGATGATGGAGCGCTGGCGGGTCTACCGGGACGAGCGGTTCGGCAATACGCCCTGAGGGGGCGCACCTGAAGGGGCGCGGGGAACTGCGCGACCAGCCACGACGCTCCCGCGGATTCGTACTCGTCTGCAGGTGGTGGTGGGCTGGTCGCGCCCACGCGGCGGAGCCGCAAATCGACACAGCCCCGCGCCCCCAAAAGAACCTCAGCGCTCCTTTGTTTCTTCGAGGACCGTGCGGCCCAGCAAGGCGTAACGCTCCGGTGCCCGGCGCTTCAGGTACAGGGCGTAGCCGATGCCCGTCGCTGCGACCAGGAGTACCAGCCACGGGGTTGCCTTCAGCACGGGGGAGTCGGACTCGAGCCTGCCGCCACGCTCATGTTGGACACCAGGAGCAACACCACCGCCAGCATCGCGATGCCCCCGACGAGAGGTGCGGTGAACGTTCGGAACCAGTGCCGGCTCTCGGGGTGGTTCTTGCGGAAGTACGCCAGCACCGCGAACGAGCACACCGCCTGGACCACGAGGATCGCCATCGTGCCGAGGATGGCGAGAAGGACGTAGAGCGCGTTGGCCGGGTCCTTGGTCGTGGCCCAGAACGCGAGGATCAGGACGGCGCTCACCACGGTCTGCACGAAGCCCGCGATGTGCGGGGAACCGTGCTTGGCGTGGGTGCGGCCGACCGTGTTCTTCAGGGAGGGAGGACACCCTCCCGGCCCAGCGCGTACATGTAGCGGCTGGCGCAGTTGTGGAAGGCCATGCCGCAGGCGAGCGAGCCGGTGATCATCAGCCACTGCATGAGGTCGACCGCCCAGTGGCCGACGTAGTGCTCGGTGGGGTTGAAGAAGAGGGCGAGCGGGTTCGCCGACGAGGCGACCTTCACCGCCTCGCTCTCGCCGTTGCCGATGATGGCCATCCAGGAGACGAAGACGTAGAAGACGCCGACGCCCAGGACGCTGATCATCGTCGCCTTGGGGATGATCTTCTTCGGGTCGCGGGACTCCTCGCCGTACATCGCCGTCGACTCGAAGCCGACCCACGACCAGAAGGCGAAGAAGAGGCCGAGGCCCGCGCTGGTGCCCTTGAACGCGTTGACCGGGTTGACCGGCCCGAAGGTGAAGCCGTGCGGGCCGCCGCCGTGCAGGGCGACCGAGATCGCCATCGCGGCGAGGACGGTCACCTCGGTCCCGAGGAGGACGACGAGCAGCTTCTCGGCGACCGAGACGCCGAACCACGTGCCCGTCGCGTTGACGGCCAGCATGACGATCGCGAAGACCCACCACGGGACGTCAAGTCCCGTCTGGTCCTTGAAGGTTCCGGTGGCGAAGGTGGAGAAGATGCCGATGAGGGCCGGCTCGAACACCATGTAGGCGAACGTGGCGAGCATCCCGGAGGCGAGTCCGACGGTCCGGCCGAGGCCGTAGGAGATGAAGCCGTAGAAGGCGCCCGTCGAGGTGATGTGCTTCGCCATCGACGTGAAGCCGACGGAAAAGATTGCCAGGACGACCATTGCGACGAGGTAGCTCGCCGGGGCGCCTATGCCGTTTCCTGACGAGACCATGAAGGGCACGTTGCCGGTCATCGCGGTGATCGGGGCGGCGGTCGCGACGGCCATGAAGACCACGCCCAGCAGGCCGATGGCGTTGGGCTTGAGCCGGTGAACGGCGCCTTCCTCGCTTACGTCCGCCGCGGGGGCGACTCCTTCGTCCACTGCCATCGGGATGGCTCCTCTCCTGCTGCTCGGCTGGTGTGTCGAACCGGAACTCTGTAGGCCGAATAAGTCGGGCAAGGGTTGCGGGACGTTAAATGTTTGTCAACCAGACCATTAGAAATCTGGCCGCAACACGCCCCTCGTACGGTCACCGGCATGAGTACGTACACCTCCACGCTCGGCGGCCACCGCTACCGTTTCGGCTCCCTCGCGCGCCTGCTCGCCGCCGCGAGCCCGGAGCGGTCCGGGGACCGGCTGGCGGGGCTCGCCGCCGAGTCCGCGCAGGAGCGGGTGGCCGCTCGCTGGGCGCTGGCGGACGTACCGCTGACCGCGTTTCTCGCCGAGCCGGTGATCCCGTACGAGACCGACGACGTGACCCGGCTGATTCTCGACACGCACGACGCGGGCGCGTTCGCGCCGGTGGCCGGGCTGTCGGTCGTCGGCGGGTTCCGGGAGTGGCTGCTCGCGGCGGACAGCGGTGAACTGGCCGCCGTGGCACCCGGGTTGACGCCGGAGATGGTGGCGGCTGTCTCGAAGCTGATGGGTAACGCCGATCTCGTCGCCGTCGCGCGGAAGGTGCGGGTCGTGACCGCCTTCCGCTCGACGATCGGTCTGCCGGGGCGGCTCGCCACCCGCCTTCAGCCCAACCACCCCACCGACGACCCGGCCGGCGTCGCCGCGGCCCTCCTCGACGGGCTGCTGCTCGGCTCCGGTGACGCGGTGATCGGCATCAACCCCGCGACGGACAGCCCGAAGGCCGTACGTGACCTGCTGGAACTGCTCGACGGAGTCATCCAGCGCTACGCCATCCCCACCCAGTCCTGCGTCCTGTCCCACGTCACGACCAGCATCGACCTGATGGCGTCCGGCGCCCCGTCGACCTCGTCTTCCAGTCCATCGCGGGCACCCAGGCGGCGAACGCGTCCTTCGGCGTCACGCTCGGCCTGCTCGACGAGGCGTACGAGGCGGCGCGGGCGCTCGGCCGGGGCACCGTCGGCTCCGACGTCATGTACTTCGAGACCGGGCAGGGCAGCGCCCTCTCCGCCGACGCGCACCACGGCGTGGACCAGCAGACGGTCGAGGCACGGGCGTACGCGGTGGCCCGGCGCTACGACCCGTTCCTGGTGAACACCGTGGTGGGTTTCATCGGCCCGGAGTACCTGTACGACGGCCGGCAGATCCTTCGCGCCGCCCTGGAGGACCACTTCTGCGGCAAGGTGCTCGGCCTGCCCATGGGCCTGGACATCTGCTACACCAACCACGCCGACGCGGACGACGACGACATCGCCACGATGCTCACCATGCTCGGCGTGGCCGGCGCGTCCTTCGTGATCTGCACCCCGGGCGGCGACGACATCATGCTCAACTACCAATCCGCCTCGTACCACGACGCGTTGTACCTCCGCGAGGTCCTCGGGCTGCGCCCGGCACCGGAGTTCGAGGCCTGGCTCGACTCGATCGGCCTGCTGGGCGAGGGCGGCGCGATCCAGGACGTGTCCGGAACGGCCCACCCGTTGACCGCGATCGGAAGGGAACTGGCGGCATGACGAACGGTCACATTGCCTCTGTGGAGCGGGACTTGTGGCCCGCCTTGCGTCGGCACACGCAGGCGCGGATCGGGCTGGGGCGGGCCGGTTCGGGGCTGCCCACGCAGCACCGGCTGGAGTTGCAGGCCGCGCATGCGGCGGCCCGGGACGCGGTGCACTCGCCCTTTCAGCCGGAGCTGGTGGGGGCGTTGCGGGGGAGCCGACCGTGCGGGTGCGCAGTGCGGCACCCGATCGGCTGACCTATCTCCAACGGCCCGATCTGGGGCGGCGGTTGGATCCTGCCGACCGGGCGCATCTTCCGGTGGGGGAGTGGGACGTGGTGTTCGTCGTGGCGGACGGGCTGTCCAGCCGGGCGGTGCATGAGCACGGGGCGGCGATGGTGCGGGCGACCTTGTTGCCGACGGCGTGGCGAGTGGGGCCGGTGGTGCTCGCGGAGCAGGCGCGGGTCGCCCTCGGCGATGACGTGGCTTCTGCGATGGGGGCGGTGATGGTCGTGGTGTTCGTCGGTGAGCGGCCTGGGATGTCGGCGGCGGATTCGTTGGGCGCGTATCTGACGTACCGGCCTGTGCCCGGTGTGACGACGGATGCTTCCCGTAACTGCCTCTCAATATCCGGCCGCCGTCGGGGATGGCGTATGAGGTGGCTGCGGGGAAGTTGGCGGGGCTTATGGGGAGGGCGCGGGAGTTGGGGATTACGGGGGTGGGGTTGAAGGACGACGCGGATGTGGGAGTGGGGTTGCCCGGGTGAGGCGGGGCCGGGGTGGGCGGGGTCTGCCGGATGCCCCGGGTCTGCTGGCGGTTGTGGTGGCGTGGGTCACGGGTCTGTCCCAACGGGCGGTCCGCGCGGGCGGGTTGAGGTCAGGGGCGGACGCCTGTCGGGGCTGGGATTGGGCGGTGACCTGGGGGTGCGGTGTCGGTAGGTGTGTGTAACAGGCATGTCTTGGGAGGGGTCGGGGGAACGGCGGTGCGGGTGCGGGCGCTCCTCCTGGTCGGAAACGCTCACTGCTGACCGACACTGAGGAAACAAGACGATGCGCGTTCACAAGCTCACCTTCGCCGCCCTGGCCGTCGCCGCCGGTCTCGCTCACCGCCTGCCAGAGTGGGAACGACAACGCGGGCAACGGGCAGAGCGACCCGTCGTCCTCGTCCTCCGCGTCGACCGGGGGCGGCTCCGACTCCAACTCATCTTCCACGGGCGGCGGTTCGGGTACGAACGCCTCGGACCGGAGTGGGACCTCGACGGGGACCGGGACCTCGTCCGGCTCCGGCTCGAAGGGCTCCGGCAAGACCGCCGGGTCAGGGACAGGCTCCGGCACCGGTGCGAGCGCCAGGACCGGCAAGTGCCTCACCGCCGGCCTGAAGATCACCGCGCAGGACGGCACCATCGGCGGTGACACGGACGGCACCGTCGTCGTCACGCTGACCAACCGCAGCGGCCATGACTGCACCGTCGCCGGGTACGCGGGCGTCGACCTGAAGACCAACGCGGGGTCGCTGTCCGCGAAGCGCACCGGTCAGGAGACCGTGTCGGCGGTGCTCAAGAACGGTGAGTCGACGTACTTCCCCGTCAGCTACCCGCTCAACACGTCGGGCGGCTCCGGCGTCCGGATCACCGGGCTGGTCGTGACCCCGCCGGACGAGACCCACTCGGTCACCCTCGCCTGGCCGGGCGCCGCGTCCCTGCCCGTCACCGACGGCTCCGGCTCCTCGGTCGAGGTCGGCCCGATCGGCAGCGCCGGCCAGGGCGGCTGAACCGTACGACCAGGGAGCGGCCTCCAGGTCGGTCAGACGTGCGGAGGCCTGGGTGCCTGCCCGGGTTCGGCTGCGACGAGGCGGTTGATGTCGGAGTTGTGCAGCACCGTGGGGCCGGCGCCCTGCAGCCGGGTGACGGCGAGCATGGCCTGTCCGACGGCGTCGGTGGTGGTGACATGGCGCGGGAAGGCTCGCCGCAGCAGGGGGTACAGGCCCCGGTGACGCGGTACACGGCGCGGTAGACCGGGGTGCGGGAGCTGGCGCCGTTGAGGGGCTGGATGTAGCCGGGGCGGAACATGTACGCGTGCATCGGCATGGCGAGCAGGTCGTTCTCGGTGCGGCCCTTGACCCGGGCCCACATCCGGCGGCTCCTGCCGGTGCTGTCCGTGCCCTCGCCGGAGACGTAGACGAAGGTCAGCGAGGGGTTCGCGGCGTGCAGGGCGCGGGCGGCGGCGAGGGTGTAGTCGTAGGTGACGCGGGTGTACTCCTCCTCACCGCGTCCGACGGCGGAGACGCCGAGGCAGAAGAAGCAGGCGTCCAGGTCCTTCAACCGGTCCTGGACGGCGGTGTAGTCGGTGAAGTCGGCGTGGACGATCTGCCGCAGCTTCGGATGGTCCAGCGGAAGAGCGCTCCGGACGACGACGAGGACCTCGGTGACGCCCTCGTCGAGGAGACAGGCGCGCAGCGCGCCGTGGCCGACCATTCCGGACGCTCCGAAGATGACGACGCGCACGACTGCTCCTAGGTGGCCGGCTCTTCCTGCAGGGCGCTGTACACCGCCCCGAGTCAAGCAGCTCCTGAGCGCCGACCGCCAGCCTCGTCCCCCGCAGGCCCCCACGCACCAGCTCCACCCGGCTCATCCCAACCCCCAAGGGGCGCGAGAACCTGCGCGACCAGCCCCCATCCCAACCCCCAGGGGCGCGAGGAACTGCGCGACCAGCCCCCACGCACCCACACCCCGCACACAACCGAACCACCCACCCCGACCCGGCCCGACACCCCCACCCCGTCACCCGGGCAACGTGAGCCCCCAAGCCCCCTCCCGCACCACCCACGTCCGCGTCCGCACCGGCCCCCACCACCGCATCCGCCCGGTACCGAAAATCCGCCCCCGACACGGTCACGCTCCGCCCCCGCGCACACAGCGGTGACGCCTCCGCGCCGACCGACACGGGCCGTACCTCCACCTCGGCGAAGCCGGACGCGCCCGGCGTCACGGACACCCCGTCCACCGGCTGGTCCAGGTCCACCAGGGTCACCCCGTCCACCTCGACCCGCAGCCGCGCGGGCCCGAGCCGGGTGACACCGGCGAGGGCTTCGCGGGGCGGCCGGGGCGGCACCAGGGTCCGTACCAGCGACTGGCACGTCCGCAGCCAGGACGCGTGGCCGAAACCGGAGGGCACCGGGGTCCGCTCCTCCGCCGGAGCCGCCCGCACGGGAAGCGATGGGATCCGCAGCGCGCCCAGCACCACCCCGTCGCTCTCGTCGACCAGCAGGTCCTTCCGCCGTACGACCCCGTCGAGCACCGCCCGCGCCGCCGCGACCGCCCCCGTGGGCACGCCCAGCGCCCCCGCGAGGGAGGGAGAGGGCGGCTCCCACCGGCACCATCGACAGGGCACATCCGGCCAGTTCCCGCTGCCGGTACAGCAGGGACACCGCGCGGAGCAGGGCGCGGTCGTCGCCGATCACCACCGGGCGGCGGGAGCCCCGCCGGGCGAGGACCCGGGCGAACTCCTCGGGCCCGTCCGGCAGGCACACCTTCGTCGCCGCACCCGCGCTGAGCACGTCTTTCGCGATACGGACGGACTCCGCGTCGGCGCGCCGGGCGACCTGATCGATGACGACCAGCAGCTGATCTGAAGTCGCGAAAGTCGCCACCTCGGCCATGCCTCGCTTCCTCGGGTAGCATCTTTGTGCAAGAGCCCCTTGCGCTATTGCGCCAGGGGCTTCGTCTATTCCGGGGCATCCGGTCCGACGGGTTGCGGCCGACGAGGGTCGCGGGCGTACGAGGCACACATGTGTCACGTACGCCTCTGGCCTTGGACATGCCCCGCCCGGAAGGGGTGTACGCGCGTGCCCGCACTTGTGCTGCTCGGTGCTCAGTGGGGTGACGAAGGCAAGGGAAAGGCGACGGACCTGCTAGGTGGGTCGGTCGACTATGTGGTGCGCTACCAGGGCGGCAACAACGCCGGCCACACGGTAGTCGTGGGCGATCAGAAGTACGCCCTTCACCTGCTCCCTTCCGGGATCCTCACACCGGAGTGCACTCCGGTCATCGGCAACGGTGTCGTCGTCGACCCGTCGGTCCTGTTCTCCGAGCTGGACGGGCTGAACGAGCGCGGCGTCGACACGTCCAAGCTCCTGCTCAGCGGTAACGCTCACATCATCACGCCGTACAACGTGACGGTGGACAAGGTGACCGAGCGCTTCCTCGGGAAGCGGAAGATCGGGACGACGGGCCGCGGTATCGGGCCCACCTACGCGGACAAGATCAACCGCGTCGGCATCCGGGTCCAGGACCTCTACGACGAGTCGATCCTGACGCAGAAGGTCGAGGCGGCCCTCGACGCCAAGAACCAGATGCTCACCAAGCTCTACAACCGCCGCGCGATCGCCGTCGAGCAGGTAGTCGAGGAGCTGCTGGGTTACGCGGACCGGCTCAAGCCGTACGTCGCGGACACCGTCCTGATCCTCAACAAGGCGCTGGACGACGACAAGGTGGTCCTCTTCGAGGGCGGCCAGGGCACCCTCCTGGACATCGACCACGGCACGTATCCCTTCGTGACGTCGTCGAACCCGACCGCGGGCGGCGCCTGCACCGGCGCCGGCGTCGGCCCGACGAAGATCAGCCGGGTCATCGGCATCCTCAAGGCGTACACGACCCGGGTCGGCTCGGGCCCGTTCCCCACCGAGCTGTTCGACGCGGACGGCGAGGCGCTGCGCCGCATCGGCGGCGAGCGGGGTGTCACCACCGGCCGTGACCGGCGCTGCGGCTGGTTCGACGCGGTCATCGCCCGCTACGCGACCCGGGTGAACGGCCTGACCGACTTCTTCCTCACCAAGCTGGACGTCCTGACCGGCTGGGAGGAGATCCCGGTCTGCGTGGCGTACGAGATCGACGGCAAGCGCGTCGAGGAACTCCCATACTCGCAGAGCGACTTCCACCACGCGAAGCCGATCTACGAGACCCTGCCCGGCTGGAGCGAGGACATCACGAAGGCGAAGACCTTCGCGGACCTCCCGAAGAACGCGCAGGCGTACGTGAAGGCGCTGGAGGAGATGTCCGGCGCGCCGATCTCCGCGATCGGTGTCGGGCCCGGCCGTACGGAGACGATCGAGATCAACTCGTTCATCTAGCACGGCGGTTGGCTGGGGTGCTTGGGCCGGTCTTGGGAATCCTTGACCGGCCCTTGGGCTGTCCGTGGTTACGCCGGTAACGGGCGGAGGCCAACATCTACGCGGGTAGCCCGCCGCGCCCCGTACGCCACCACCAGCCCTCTGCGCCCCTTCAGGAGTCCTGAATGCCCGTCAATCCCATGAATCGCCGTGAGTTCGTGCAGAAGTCCGCCGTCACCGGCGCTGTCGCGGCCGTCGCGGGAACGGCGGCGGTGACCCCGGCCGAGGCCGCCGACCGGCACCCCAAGCCCCACCCGCACCCGAAGCCGAACAAGACCTGGTCGTTCTCCATCCTGGGCACGACCGACCTGCACAGCCACGTCTTCGACTGGGACTACTACTCGGACAAGGCGTACTCGGACAGCAAGGGCAACTCCGTCGGCGTCGCCCGCGTCGCGACCCTCATCAAGGAGCAGCGCAAGGCGAAGGGCGAGGGCCGCGTCCTGCTCGTCGACGCCGGTGACATCATCCAGGGCACCTCGCTGGGCTACTACTTCGCGCGCGTGGACCCCATCACGAGCGGCGCCAAGCACCCGATGGCCACGGCCATGAACCACATGCGCTACGACGCCGCCGCCCTCGGCAACCACGAGTTCAACTACGGCATCGACACCCTGCGCAAGTTCGAGCAGCAGTGTCACTTCCGCTGCTCGGCGCCAACGCGCTGGACGCGAAGACGCTGCGCCCCGCCTTCGCCCCGTACACCGTGAAGAAGATCCGCGTCCCCGGCGCCCCCGACATCAAGGTCGGCATCCTCGGCCTCACCAACCCGGGCATCGCGCTGTGGGACAAGGACAACGTCAGCGGCAAGATGGTCTTCCCGGGCCTGGTCGAGCAGGCGAAGAAGTACGTCCCGCGGCTGCGCGCGCTCGGCTGTGACGTCGTCTTCCTCACCGACCACTCGGGCCTGGACGGCAGTTCGTCCTACGGCGACGAGCTGCCGTACGTCGAGAACGCGTCCAACCTCGTCGCCGAGCAGGTCCCCGGCATCGACGCGATCCTCGTGGGCCACACCCACGTCGAGGTCCCGTCGTACACGGTGAAGAACGAGAAGACCGGCGCGGACGTCCTGCTCTCCGAGCCGTACTGCTGGGGCTACCGGCTGAGCGTCTTCGACTTCGAGCTCGAACTCGTCCGCGGCCAGTGGAAGATCACCGGCAAGACGGCGCAGACCCTCAACCCGAACACGGTGGACGAGGACCCGGAGATAAGGAAACTCCTCGAAGCGGACCACGAGTTGGTCGTGAAGTACGTCAACACGGCGGTCGGCACCTGCACCGAGGACCTCTCGGCGGCGGAGTCCTGCTGGAAGGACGTGCCGATCATGGACTTCATCCAGCAGGTGCAGATGGACTCGGTGAAGGCGGGCCTCCCGGCGGCCGACGCGGCCCTCCCGCTGATCTCGGTCGCGGCCCCCTCAGCCGCACGGCCGACATCCCCAAGGGCTCGGTCACCATCAAGGACATCGCCGGCCTCTACATCTACGACAACACCCTCTACGGCAAGAAGCTCACCGGCGCCCAGCTCAAGGACTACCTGGAGTACGCGGCGAAGTACTACCACCAGGTCCCGGCGGGCACGAAGGTCGACACCGCGACCCTCACCAACGCCAACAGCTTCTGGGACTACATGTACGACGTGGCGGCAGGGGTCTCCTACGACATCGACATCGCCCAGGCCGAGGGTTCGCGCATCAAGAACCTGACGTACAACGGCACTTCGGTCACGGACGACCAGGTCTTCGTCGTCGCGGTCAACAACTACCGCGCGAACGGCGGCTCCGGCTACCCGCACATCGCGTCGGCGGAGACCGTCTACAGCGCCCCCGACCAGGTCCGCGACCTGATGATCGCCTACGTCACGGCGAAGGGCAGCCTGGACCCGGCGGACTTCGCGGCGGTGAACTGGAAGCTGACGCAGGCTGGTACGGCGGTCTTCTAGCCCGACCGCTCTGCCCGGTTTTGTCGTGGATCTGTAACGGAGCGCGCGCGGTGCAACGCGCCGGCCGGCCGGCTCATCCGGTCAGTCGGCACGGCGCACCGGGCGCCTCCGCCAGGACATCGAACATCACCCGCATATCGGGCATATCCTGACGGTGTCCACCCCGCGCACGCCAATCCGAAGAAGGTGACTGCGATGCGCATGATGCTGAAGGCGTCCTTGGACACCGAGAAGGCGAACGATGCCGCTCGGAGCGGGACTCTGGGGAAGTTGATCCAGGAGTCCCTGGAGCAGATCAAGCCCGAGGCCGCGTACTTCACGGCGGAGAACGGCAAGCGGACCGCGTTGGTGTTCTTCGATCTGAAGGACCCGACCGACATTCCGGCGATCAGCGAGCCGCTCTTCCTCAACCTCGGGGCCGAGCTGACCTACGCACCGGTGATGAACTCGCAGGAGGTCGAGGCGGGTCTCGGCAAGGTGCGGTAGGGCCTCATTCCCGCGAGGCGCCCTGGATCTTGGCGAGGGTCAGGACCCCGCCGCCGATGCCCCAGCCCGCGTCGGCGACCTCTTCGACCAGGACGAGGGTGGTGGCGCGGGCGCCCTCGCCGAAGATCTCGGCGTACAGGTCGGTGGTGCGCGTGATGATCTGTTCCTTCTGCTCCGCGGCGAGGGCGCCGGCGGGGACCTTGAAGTTCGCGAAAGGCATGGTGCTCTCTTTCCTCGTGGTGCTGTGCGGGACGGGACAACCATCCGCCCCTGGCACCGGCCCGGCCAGGGCTCAGCCCACCCAGGGGTTGGCGGCCCCTGGCTCGGACCTCGTGGAGAGGGGACGATGGACGGGTGAACCTTCCCGAGCTCGCGGCGTTCCTGAAGTCCCGGCGTGACCGGGTCCGGCCGGCCGACGTCGGGCTGCCCGTCGGGCCCCGGCGCCGGGTGCCCGGTCTGCGGCGGGAGGAGGTCGCGCAGCTGGCGGGGCTGTCCGCCGACTACTACACCGAGCTGGAGCGGGGGCGTGGTGCCCAGCCCTCCGCCCAGACCCTGTCCGCGCTCGCCCGGGCGCTGCGGCTGGGCGGTGACCAGCGGGACCATCTCTTCCACCTCGCCGACCGGCCGCTGCCGGAGTCGGCGCACGGGGTGGGCGCACGGCACGTCCAGCCCGCCCTGCTCGGGCTGCTGGACCGGCTGGCGACGACCCCGGCCCAGGTGATCACCGACCTGCACGAGACCCTCGTGCAGAACGAGCTGGCGGTGGCGCTCCTCGGGCGGGCGCCGGAGCCGCGCGGGCCCGCCACCGGGTTCGCCTACCGGTGGTTCACCGATCCGGCCTCCCGCGCGGTCTATCCGCCCGAGGACCACGCGCACCACTCACGCGTCTTCGTCGCCGACCTGCACGCGGTGGCCGCCCGCCGCAGCCGGGACGGCGAGGTCGCCGGGATGACGGCCGCGCTGCGGCGGCGCAGCCCGGAGTTCGCCGCCCTGTGGGACACGCACGACGTCGGCCTGCGGCGCACCGATCACAAGCGGATCGTGCATCCCACGCTGGGCGTCATCGAGCTGGACTGCCACAGCCTGTTCAGCGAGGACGGCCGTCAGCGCCTCCTGTGGTTCACCGCCCCGCCCGGCACCGAGGGCGCCGCCCAGCTCGAACTGCTCGGCGTCATCGGCACACAGGACATGGCGGCGGACGAGAACACCTTCCGCACGGGGCGCTAGCTGAACACGATCATCGAGCCCTGGGCCAGGCTGCGGGTCGCCGCCGCGTGCAGGCCCAGCCACACGTGCCGCTCGCGGGCGAACGGGCTGGGGTCGTACGGCGCGGGGACGGCCGGTTCCTCCAACTCCGTGGGAGCGGCGGGGGTTCGGGCGTCGCCGGCGGGTTCGCCGGGTCGATGCCGATCGTCGGGGCGACGAACTCCAGCTCGCGGAGCAGCGTCTGGGACGAGCCCAACGGGCCGCCGCCCGCGAGGAGTTCGTCGTTCGAGAGCGGATGCGGGAAGTCGACCGGGACGTAGGCGCCCGCGTGGTCGTAGTGCCAGACCAGGTGGGACTGCTGGGCCGTGCTCTCGAACATCTCCAGCAGCTGTTCGTAGTCGCCGCCGAGTTCGTCGACCGGCGTCACCGGGAGGCCGCAGACCTGGAGCAGGTAGGCCCGGCGCAGGAAGTGCAGCGCGTCGTAGTCGAAACCCGCGACCGGGGCGACCTCGCCGGACAGTCCCGGCATGTACTGGTACACCGGCACCGGGGGAGCCCGGCCTCGGCCAACAGGGAGTTGTAGAGCGCGAGTTCGTCGGCGAACGGATTGTCGGGGTGTGGCACAACACGTCGACGAGCGGGACCAGCCACAGGTCACAGGCCAAAAGGGGGCTCCTCGGTTACTCGCTGCGCATCGTGGATCTCGCATGGTGGTCAGGCAAGAGTAGGGGGAAGAGTAGTCGGTGCGGCCCGGGTCAGCTCCCCTCGTGCAGGTCCCATACCCACACACCGTCCACCCACTTACCGGGGCGCCCCACCAGCTTCTCCACCGCCGCGCGGAGCTTGTCGTCGTGGGGCTGCGGCGCGATCACCAGCGCGCCCGCGTGCCAGTACGCGAAGTCGACCCTGGCCTGCGCCTGCCAGTTCCTGCCGATGGTCGGGATCACACCGGTGTAGCGGACGTCCCGCAGCATGTTGGAGGTGTAGCGGGGCGGGGCGCCGTAGATGCCGATGCGGTCGTCGCCGTAGGGGCCGTTGAAATAGCCGCCCGGCATCTTGAAGCCGAGGTCGGCGGCGGTCTGCCAGTGCAGGGGCTCCGCCGCGCCGGGGTCGGCGAGCGGGAGCGGGGACGATCGATTCGCCCGCGCGGACGTACGACTTGTAGGTGCCGTCGGTGAAGAAGGCGGGCACCGTCGCCCGGTCCACCGCCTTCAGGGGCGCGGGGATGATCGGGATCAGGGCCATGGACACGGCGAGCAGGCCCACGTACTGCGTACCGAGCTGCCGTGTCGCCGCCAGCTTGTCGACCGCGATGGCCAGCAGCATGCCCAGCGCGGGGGCGCAGATCATCGCGACCCGGCCCTCGATCACCGACTCGAAGAGCGGCTTGTGGGCGAGCAGGGCCCAGGGGCCGGAGTAGACCGTGTCCGTGAGCGGGATGCGGATCTTGGGACCCATGGAGAGGATCGCCGCCGCGACCGCCGTGAACGCGAGCGCCTTGACGAGGGCGTGCTCCCACAGCCGTACGACGATGGCGAAGGCGAGGGCGACGAGCGGCCAGCCGTAGAAGGCGTTCTGCTCGGTGGGGTTGAGGGAGAGGGAGTTCGCGCGGACCTCGTTGCCCGCGATCAGGGAGCGTTCGGCGAAGGAGAGCAGCGCGAGCGGGCTGTTGCCCGCGTTGTCGCCGTGCAGGACGCTCTTGTAGCTCTGCGGGCCCGCGAACTGGTAGTAGATCGGGATCAGGATGATCGGGGCGCAGACCGCCGCCGCGATGCCGAGGCCCTTGAGGAGCGGGCGCCAGGAAGCCTGCACGACGTCCCGGTGGAGGACTCCGTAGGCGGCGGCGAACAGGATCATGCCCATCGTGGCCAGGAGCAGGGGCTCCTCGCCGAGGAAGATCTGGTAGGCCGCCATCAGGCCGAGCACGATCCGTCCCGGACGACCCGGGTGCCCGCGCACAGGCGCAGGGCGCGGTCGATGATCAGCGGGATCATGAAGAGGATGACGAAGTTCGGGTGCGCGTTGGCGTGGCTGACCATCGGCGGGGCGAAGGCCGCGAGCGAGGCGCCGACGAAGGCCGCGGCCCGTTGCCGTACGACGCGCTTCACGATCAGCCAGTACCAGGCGGCGGCCGTGACCGCGAGGCCCAGCGCCATGCAGACGCTCAGCGAGACCGCGGGGCCCGCCAGCAGGGTGAGGGGCGCGAAGGGGACCGACAGGCCCAGCATGACCGTGTTGGCCATGAGGTTCACGCCGTCGGGGAAGCCCTGGAGGTCGCTGAAGAGCGGGTTGTGGAAGTGGGCGACGTTGTCGGCCGTGACCGCGAAGAACCACTCCCACTGGTTCTGGTCCTGGAGCGAGTCGACCAGGTAGCGGTGGTTCGGGTCGAAGAGGCGGCCCGAGTAGAGGCCGACCGACATCAGCAGGAAGAGGACGACGACCAGGAGGTCGGCGGGGCGCAGGGAGCGGGCGCGGAGGCGGCCCAGTTCCGTGAGGACCTTGGCGTAGTCGAGGGGGCGGACCTTCGAGCCGGACTGGTGGGCCCAGCGCACCGGCACCTCGGCGACCTCCCAGTTCGCCCGGCGGAAGTGCTGGAGGACCTCCACGTCGATGCCCCAGCCGTTGATGCGGGAGGCGGCGAAGGCCTCGCGGGCGCGGTCGCCCTCGAACAGCTTGAAGCCGCACTGGGTCCCCGTATGCCGGGCACCGCGGCCTGGCGTATGAGGAAGTTGCCCGCGCGGCCCAGGAGTTCACGTAGGGGTGCTGGTGGCTCTCGATCGTCGCGCCGGGTGCGGCGCGGGAGCCGATCGCGGCCGCGTGGCCCTCGCTCAGCTCCTTGTCGAGCTTCTCCAACTCCTCGATGGGCGCGGCCAGATCGGCGTCCGTGACCAGCACCCGGTGCCCGCGCGAGGCGGCGACGCCGAGGCGCAGGGCGTGGCCCTTGCCGCGGTTGCGGGGGCTGGTGACCAGCTGCACCCGGGGGTCGGCGCGGGAGGTGACGACCTCACGGGTCCCGTCGTCGGAGCCGTCGTCGGCGACGACGATCTCCCATGCGCCGAAGCGGCCCTCGTTGTCGGCGAGATACGTGGTGATCGCGTCGAGCGTCGGACCGAGCCGCCGTTCCTCGTTGTAGGCGGGCACGACGACACTGAGGTCCACGGAAGCACTGTCCACGGCCGGAGCGGCCCTTTCCGGTCCGGTCACCGGGCGGCCAGCCGCTCGATGAGGTCGAGGGAGTGCGTGTTGTACGCGAGGACGATCGAGCGGGCGGCCGGGGTGTCACGGCGCGCCAGGGCGTCGACGAGTTCGGTGTGTTCGGACCACAGCCGGCCGCGCAGATCGCTCAGCCGCCGCAGGTGCTGCACCGTGCAGACCCAGGACTGGACGCGCAGCCGGTGCAGGAAGTCGCCGAGGTAGGGGTTGCCGAACATGGCACTCAACTCGCGCCAGTAGCGCAGGTCGTAGCCGATCAGCACGGAGAGGTCGCCGGCGTCGGCGGCGCGCTGCGCCTCCTCGCCGCGGCGGCGGACCCCGGCGAGCGCGGCGACCGTGCGCGGGTCGTCGGTGCGGTCGAAGACGGGGTGGCCCTCGATCAGGGCCAGGAACATGCCCTCGGTGACCAGGGCGCGGGCCTCGATCATCCCGCGGTGGTCGGCCACCGAGTACTCGTGGACGCGGAAGCCGCGGTGCTGGTCGGCTTCCAGGAGTCCCTGCGCGGAGAGATCGACGAGAGCTTCCCTGACCGGGGTGGCGGAGACGCCGTACTGCTCGGCGATCTCCTTCACCGTGAACTCCTGGCCGGGCTGGAGCCGGCCGGCCAGGACCTCGTCGCGAAGCGCGTCGGCGATCTGCTGCCGCAGGGTGCTGCGGGTCACGGCGCCGCTGCCGCTGCTTCCGGGCATCGTCGGGGCGTCTCCCTCGTCGCGTTCGATGGCGTACTCGTATATGTCTACGAGCACGCCACCTTACGCGTTCGGGTTCCCGCCCTGCCCGGATGCGGGCACCCACTCTGTGGAAGGGCCGATTCCGGCCCCGATCCGGGTACTCGCGGACTATTCCGTGAACTCGTCCGCCACCGAGAGTGCCGTGTCCAGGGCGGCGAGGCCCTCCTTCAGCTCGGCCTCGCTCACGTTGCAGGGCGGGACGACGTGGGTGCGGTTCATGTTCACGAACGGCCACAGCCCCTGCTGCTTGGCGGCGCCCGCGAAGGCGGCCATCGCCGCGTTCGCCTCACCGGCCGCGTTGTACGGCACCAGCGGCTCCCGCGTCTCGCGGTTCCTCACCAGCTCCAGCGCCCAGAACATGCCGACCCCGCGCACCTCGCCGACACTCGGGTGCCGCTCGGCCAGCGCCCGCAGAGCCGGTTCGAGGACGGTCGTACCAAGGGTCTTCGCATTCTCTACGACCCCTTCCTCGGCCATGACGTTGATCGTCGCGACGGCCGCGGCACAGGCCAGCGGGTGCCCCGAGTACGTCAGTCCGCCCGGGTAGGGCCGCTTGCCGAAGGTGTCCGCGATCGCGCCGGAGATGGCGACACCGCCGAGCGGCACATAGCCGGAGTTCACGCCCTTGGCGAAGGTCATCAGGTCCGGCACGACGTCGAACAGGTCGGCCGCGAACCACTCACCGGTGCGCCCGAACCCGGCCATCACCTCGTCCAGGATGAAGACGATCCCGTACTTGTCGCAGATCTCACGGACCCCGGCGAGGTAACCCGGCGGCGGCACCATGATCCCGGCGGTGCCCGGGACGGTCTCCAGGACGATCGCGGCTATGGTCGCCGGGCCCTCGAAGGCGATCGTCGTCTCCAGGTGTTCGAGCGCGCGCTCGCACTCCTGCTCCTCGGTCCCGGCGTAGAAACGGGACCGGTACAGGAAGGGCGCCCAGAAGTGCACGACCCCGGCCGCGCCGCTGTCACTGGCCCAACGGCGGGGATCCCCGGTGAGGTTGATCGCCTGCTGCGTACCGCCGTGGTACGAGCGGTAGGCGGACAGCACCTTCGCGCGACCGGTGTGCAGCCGGGCCATGCGCGTCGCGTGCTCGATGGCGTCGGCGCCGCCGTTGGTGAAGAAGATCTTGTCCAGGTCGCCGGGCGTGCGCTCGGCGATCAGCCGGGCCGCCTCGGAGCGGGCCTCGATCGCGAAGGCGGGCGCGAAGGTGGTGAGGGTCGCGGCCTGCTCCTGGATCGCGGCGACGACCTTCGGGTGCTGGTACCCGATGTTCGTGTAGACGAGCCCGCTGGTGAAGTCCAGGTAGCGCTTCCCGTCGTAGTCCCAGAAGTACGACCCCTCCGCGCCGGCCACGGCGAGCGGGTCGATGAGCTCCTGCGCGGACCAGGAGTGGAACACATGCGCACGGTCCGCGGCCTTCACGGCGGCGCCGGCCTGGGGATGGGGCTGAGGGGTCATGCGGGTGAGCGTAAATGTCCGCGATGCGGAAGCGGTATCGGCGTCCTGTCTGCGGTCGGCGGCTTTCCGCGACAGGTTGTCCAGGGTCTCCCGTTACGGAACCGTAGACACCGCCCCCGGGCACCGGGCCGTGTCCCCGCACTATTCTCGGTCTCGCGCAGGGCGCAGGGGTGTGACCGGGGATTTCGGGGGAGGCGGCGCGGCCATGGAGAAACCGGCGGCGGGTGATCCGACGGGGTCCCCCAGGCGTTCAGCACTGGGGGAGGATCGGGGCGTACCGGCTGGTGGCGCGGCTGGGGGCCGGCGGGATGGGGCAGGTGTACCTGGCCCGCTCGGACCGGGGGCGCATGGTCGCGGTGAAGGTGGTGCGCGAGGAACTGGCCGCGCAGGAGGAGTTCCGGGCCCGGTTCCGGCAGGAGGTGCGGGCCGCGCAGCGGGTCGGCGGCCACTGGACGGCACCCGTGCTGGACGCGGACACCGAGGCCGAGGTGCCGTGGGTGGCCACCGGGTATGTGGCGGGACCCACGCTGCAGCAGGTCGTCGGACGCGATCACGGGGCACTGCCCGAGCGGTCGGTACGGATTCTCGCGGCCGGGCTCGCCCACGCACTCCAGGACATCCACGCCGCCGGGATCGTCCACCGCGACCTCAAGCCGTCCAACGTGCTGGTGACCATCGACGGTCCCCGCGTCATCGACTTCGGCATAGCGCGCGCCCTGGAGACCCTCGCCGGGGACGGGCTCACCCGGACCGGTTCGCTGGTGGGCTCGCCCGGTTTCATGGCACCGGAACAGGTGCGGGGCGACCGGATCACCCCGGCGTGCGACGTCTTCTGCCTCGGCTCCGTCCTCGCCTACGCGGCGACCGGCACCCTGCCCTTCGGCACCGCCAACAGCGGAGTCCACGCCCTGATGTTCCGCATCGCCCAGGAGGAACCCGACCTGTCGGGCGTCCCCGAGGGCATCGCCGACCTGGTCCGCGACTGCCTCCGCAAGGACCCGGCGGCCCGCCCGACCCTCCACCACATCCTCGACCGCACAGGCGCCGACGACACGGTCTCCGGCGGCCGCTCCCACGACCCCTGGCTCCCCAACACCCTCGTCGCCCAACTGGGCCGCCACGCGGTCAAGTTGCTGGACACAGAGGACCCGCAGACGGCGGAACTCGAGCGGGTGGCGTTGGCTGCGACGGGGTCGGAGGCATCGACTTCGGAGGGCGCAGGTCCGGAGCGGGCCGGTTCGGAGGGCGCCGGTTCGGTGCGGCTCGGTTCGGAGGGCGCCGGTTCGGGGTGCCGGTGTGGAGGGTGTCGGTTCGAGCGGCCCGGCTCGGGGACGGCGGCTCCGGGACAGATGAGCCCGGAAGGACAGGCTCCGGGGACGCGGAGCCCGGGCGGGCAGAGCCCGGGCGGGCAGAATCCCGGCGGGCAGAACCCGGACATGCAGGACTTGGGCGTGCAGGACTTGGGCGTGCAGAATCCGGCCGTGCAGAGCCCAGCCGTGCAGGGCCCGGGCACGCAAAACCCGGCCGTGCAGAACCCAGGCACGCAGAACCCGGCCGTCCAGAACCCCGGTGCCGAAAACCCTGTCGCCCAGAACCCCGTCCTGCGGAATCCGGAGGCGCAGGGTGGGGCGGCGATCGAGGGAGCGTGCCCGCTGGCCCGCCCGTGGCCCCGGCCACTCCCGTCGCCCTGGAGAAGCCGGAAGCCTTCCTTCGCGAAACCCCTGCCACCTCACCCTCCTCCGAAGCCTCCCCGAACACGCCCCCCGCGTCCGACGACTCCTCCCCGACGCCCACCGCGCCGGACCATCACCTCCCACGGCGGTCGCCGGCCAGGCGGGAGCGCCCCGCACCCCGAACCCGCCCGCCCCGCACCCGGCCTACGGCTACCCGCAGCAGCACCCCCAGCCGGCCGCCTACAACCCCCGCCCCCGCCCACGGCGTACGGCTACCCGGAGCAGCAGTCCCCCGCCCGCCAACTGGTCGGCTGGGGCGGGCAGGTGCCGTACAACCCCTACCCGCACAACCACGACGTCGGCCTCGGCCCCACCCCGCCCTACGGCCCTGGCCCGGGCGGCGAGCCCCAGGGGCCGCCCCGCAACGGGCGGTCGACCGCGCTGCTCGTCGTGGTCGCGCTGATCGTCGCGCTGGGCGCCGGCGGTTCGGTGTACGCGCTGATGAAGGACGGCGGCAACGGCAGCCGTACAAGGAAGGCCGGTTCGGGCGGCGGTGCGGCCACCAGCGCCGCGCCCACGACCCCGGGTCCGAGCACGGGGGCGCCGAGCGCGTCGCCCTCCCCGTCCGCCACCCCGACCGGCGACGGCGCCGTACCGAGCGGCTATCTCGGCACCTGGAACGCGTCCATCGACAACGACACCGGCCACAACACCCGCCAACTCACCATCCGGCAGGGGGAAGGTGGGCGATCCGGTGCTGACCCTGGTCGCGGACGGACCCGGCTACCACTGCGAGTTCAGCGCCGACCTCGCCCAAGAGCCCGGCGGCGAGAGCCCGTTGGCGATCAGCGCCTCCACCGTCACCTCGGGGCGACCGCGTTCGTCCTGCAACCCGGGTTCCGCCACCGAGATCACCCTGCTGTCCGACCGCACGCTCCAGCGCGTGAGCACCAGCACCGGCGAGAAACTGACGTACACCAAGTCGGGCTGACGACCGGCAACTCCCTTCACGGCCGCTCCAGTTGAACGTCACGCGAACTTCGGCCAAGGCCCCCTGCGGGTTTCCCGGTCCCGCTCGTACCGTGACCCCACGATCCGGCTGGGGAGCGGGGGCCCGCAGTGGAGTGGCTGAGCGCGGAGAACGTCGTCGCCGTCGGCACGGCGCTGCTCGGCATCGTCGCCTCCGGCGTGATGGTCCGGTACGAACGCCCGGAGGGCCTGAAACTCTGCGCGTAGCGAGCGTCGGTGAGCGGACAGGTTCAGCGGGGTTCCGGTGGCCGCTGCCTCGGCATGTTCGGCCGCGTCCCGCCGGCCGGGCCCGGCGGCATCGGGAATTTGCCCTGCACCACGGTCCCCTCCTGGCGCCCGCCCGGCACCACCGCGGACTGGATGCCCAGCGGCCCCGCCCCGGTCCGGAACTCCACCATCCAGTCGGCGGTCTCCACCCGGACCAGTTCCGTCACGTCCTCCGAGAACCGCCGCAGCACCGCGAGACACCGGTCCGCGGCCTCGCTCGCCGTGCCCTCCGCGGGCCCCAGGAACTCCCGGACACCCTCCGAGGCCCAGTCGAACTGGAGCACCTGGAGCCGCCGCTGCACCGCCTGCGCCGTGGCCACGTCCCGCATCCACCCGGACGTCATCCCGAAGAACCGGTCCCCGGCCACGCACGCGGCCCCAGCAGCAGCGCCAGATAGCCCCACGCGGCCACCCCGCCCACCGCCCCGGTCAGCTCGAGCAGCGGCAGCGCCGCCCCCGCCACCGCGCCCAGCGCCGCGCCCGCGCGCAGCACCCGCGCCCCGCGCCGCTTCCACACCCGGCCGGTGAGATAGCCGGACGCCGTCTCCAGCGCCCCGCGCTCGACCCACCGGTACAGCTCGTCCAGCCGGGCCGTCGGCTCGCCCCAGTCCCCGAGCGGAAACGTCCGCCCGGCCAGATCGCCACCTTCGGGCTGAATCTCGGGCTGACCCACCCGGCACTCTCCCCTACGTCGTGTGACACCTGATGCTGATGTGCCGGACCCTTCCTACCGCCCAATGGGTGGCGAAGGATCTGGGTTCACCTCTTTTCCGCCCGGAAGTGGGTCTTGATCAGGTATAGGACACGGTGAGGACTCACTCGAAAGAGTGCTGGAGCGATGACTGCCCGGACCACGTAGGCTCGTGCCGAGCGGGGAAAACCTCGCCCATACAGCCGTATCCATGACGGACAGCCGTACGAAACCAGGAGCTGATCGTGATTCCCGGTGGTGGCCAGCCCAATATGCAGCAGCTGCTCCAGCAGGCCCAGAAGATGCAGCAGGACCTGGCGAACGCGCAGGAGGAGCTGGCGCGGACCGAGGTCGAAGGACAGGCGGGCGGCGGGCTGGTCAAGGCCACCGTCACCGGCTCCGGCGAGCTGCGCGCGCTGAAGATCGACCCGAAGGCCGTCGACCCGGAGGACACGGAGACGCTCGCGGACCTGATCGTCGCGGCCGTCCAGGCGGCCAACGAGAACGCGCAGACCCTCCAGCAGCAGAAGCTCGGCCCGCTGGCCCAGGGTCTCGGCGGTGGCGGCAGCGGCATCCCCGGTCTGCCTTTCTAAGACGGCCCGCGGCCAACTACGGTACGTACGGCACGTACCCGCACGACTCCAGGAAGGGCAGGCAGTCCGTTGTACGAAGGCGTGGTCCAGGACCTCATCGACGAGTTGGGGCGACTCCCGGCGTCGGTCCCAAGAGCGCGCAGCGGATCGCCTTCCACATCCTGCAGGCGGAGCCGACGGACGTCCGCCGGCTCGCGCAGTGCCTGATGGAGGTCAAGGCGAAGGTCCGCTTCTGCGCGACCTGCGGCAATGTCGCGCAGGAGGAGCTGTGCAACATCTGCCGCGACCCGCGCCGCGACCTCACGGTGATCTGTGTCGTGGAGGAACCGAAGGACGTGGTCGCGATCGAGCGGACGCGTGAGTTCCGGGGCAAGTACCACGTCCTGGGCGGCGCGATCAGCCCGATCGAGGGGTCGGACCCGACGACCTGCGTATACGAGAACTTCTCGCGCGGTTGGCCGATGGTTCCGTCACGGAACTGATCCTTGCCACGGACCCGAATCTGGAAGGCGAGGCCACGGCCACGTACCTCGCCCGCATGATCAAGCCCATGGGCCTCAAGGTCACCCGCCTGGCCAGCGGCCTCCCGGTGGGCGGCGACCTGGAATACGCGGACGAGGTGACCCTCGGCCGCGCCTTCGAGGGGAGACGACTCCTAGATGTCTGACGCCACGCTGCATGCCACTGCGCAGGACCCGGACGACTTCGCGGTCCAGATCGCGGACCAGGTCGAGAGCTTCCTGGTGGCCGTGTCGGAGGTAGCGAAGGGCGAGGACCCCGATTCGGCGGTCCCCTTCCTGCTCCTCGAGGTGTCCCAACTCCTCCTGGCGGGCGGCCGGTTGGGCGCGCACGAGGACATCGTCCCGGACGAGCGCTACGAGCCCGACCTGGGCCCTGAGGCGGACGTGGACGAGATCCGCGAGCGCCTCGCGGTGATGCTGGAGCCGATCGACGTGTACTCGGAGGTCTTCGACCCCTACGAGCCGCGCAAGGCCCCGGTCCCGGCCCGTATCTCCGACGACCTCGCCGACGTCCTCACCGACCTCCGCCACGGCATGGCCCACTACCGCGCGGGCCGCACCACGGAGGCCCTGTGGTGGTGGCAGTTCTCCTACTTCTCCAACTGGGGCTCCACCGCCTCGGCCGCCCTGCGCGCCCTCCAGTCCCTGGTCGCCCACGTCCGCCTCAACCAGCCCCTCCCGGAACTGGACGGCCTGGACACGGACGTCAGCATGGGCGACGAGACCCTCGAGTTCGAGGCGGGCGCGGTCATGGCGCAGGAGATCGCGGGACCGCTGGGCATCAGGCCGGTGAAGTAACCGACCCACTGCCGGATGCAGAAGGGGGCTCGGGGGCCGTCACAGCCCCGGCCCCCTTCCCATGGCCGCCATCCCACCCGCCGGCGCCAACGGTGTCACCTGTGACGCTCGGCACTTTTCCCGCAACTCGTCAGTGGGCATGCGCTGACCTGGGCGTCCGAATCTCACCATGCGATACCGCGGAAGCGAATATCGGGCGCTCGTTAAACTGAGCCGACACACCAGGACTGAGCGAGGAGCGCACGTGGGCCTTGTCGTGCAGAAGTACGGAGGCTCCTCCGTAGCCGATGCCGAGGGCATCAAGCGCGTCGCCAAGCGAATCGTCGAAGCGAAGAAGAACGGCCACCAAGTGGTCGTCGTCGTTTCCGCGATGGGCGACACGACGGACGAGCTGATCGATCTCGCCGAGCAGGTATCTCCGATGCCCGCCGGGCGTGAGTTCGACATGCTGCTGACCGCCGGAGAGCGGATCTCCATGGCGCTGCTGGCCATGGCGATCAAAAACCTGGGTCATGAGGCCCAGTCGTTCACCGGCAGCCAGGCAGGCGTCATCACCGACTCGGTCCACAACAAAGCGCGGATCATCGACGTCACGCCCGGTCGGATCCGCACCGCGTTGGACGAGGGCAACATCGCCATCGTCGCCGGGTTCCAGGGTGTGAGCCAGGACAAGAAGGACATCACCACGCTGGGCCGGGGCGGCTCGGACACGACCGCCGTCGCGCTCGCCGCCGCGCTCGACGCCGAGGTGTGCGAGATCTACACCGACGTCGACGGGGTGTTCACCGCCGACCCGCGCGTGGTGCCGAAGGCGAAGAAGATCGACTGGATCGTCTTCGAGGACATGCTGGAGCTCGCCGCCTCCGGCTCCAAGGTGCTGCTCCACCGCTGTGTGGAGTACGCCCGCCGATACAACATCCCGATCCATGTGCGGTCCAGCTTCAGCGGACTTCAGGGCACATGGGTCAGCAGTGAGCCGATTGGGGACCAGAAGGTGGAGCAGGCCATCATCTCCGGTGTCGCGCACGACACCTCCGAGGCCAAGATCACGGTCGTCGGCGTGCCCGACAAGCCGGGCGAGGCCGCGGTGATCTTCCGGACGATCTCCGACGCGCAGGTCAACATCGACATGATCGTGCAGAACGTGTCGGCGGCCTCGACCGGTCTCACGGACATCTCGTTCACCCTCCCCAAGGCGGAGGGCCGCAAGGCCATCGACGCCCTGGAGAAGAACCGGGGCGGCATCGGCTTCGAGTCGCTGCGCTACGACGACCAGATCGGCAAGATCTCCCTGGTCGGCGCGGGTATGAAGACGAACCCCGGCGTCACCGCCGACTTCTTCACCGCCCTGTCCGACGCGGGCGTCAACATCGAGCTGATCTCGACCTCCGAGATCCGCATCTCGGTGGTCACCCGCGCCGACGACGTCAACGAGGCCGTCCGCGCCGTGCACACGGCGTTCGGCCTGGACTCCGACAGCGACGAGGCCGTCGTCTACGGAGGCACCGGCCGCTGATGGCCAGCACCGGAGCGACCGCGCGTCCGACGCTCGCCGTGGTCGGCGCGACCGGGGCCGTCGGCACGGTCATGCTCCAGATCCTGTCCCAGCACGCGGACATCTGGGGCGAGATCCGCCTGATCGCCTCCCGCGCTCGGCCGGCCGCAAGCTGGCCGTGCGGGGGAGCAGGTCGAGGTGGTGGCCCTGACGGAGGAGGCCTTCGACGGGGTCGACGTCGCCATGTTCGACGTCCCCGACGAGGTCTCCGCCCGGTGGGCGCCGATCGCCGCCGCCAAGGGCGTGGTCGTCGTCGACAACTCGGGCGCCTTCCGGATGGACCCGGAGGTGCCCCTGGTGGTCCCCGAGGTCAACCCGCACAAGGTGGTGGCGGCACCGGCCGCGCGGGATCATCGCCAACCCGAACTGCACGACCCTGTCGATGATCGTCGCCGTGGGCGCGCTGCACGCCGAGTTCGGGCTGCGCGAACTGGTGGTGTCCTCGTACCAGGCGGTGAGCGGTGCGGGCCGGGCCGGGGTCGACACCCTGCGTCAGCAGCTCGCCCTCGTCGCGGGCACCGACCTGGGCACCAAGCCCGGTGACGTGCGGCGGGCCGTGGGCGACAACACCGGGCCGTTCCCGGAGCCGGTCGCGCTCAACGTCGTACCGTGGGCCGGGTCGTTGCGTGAGGACGGCTGGTCCTCGGAGGAGATGAAGGTGCGGGACGAGTCCCGCAAGATCCTCGGCCTGCCCGCGCTGCCGGTCGCCGTCACGTGCGTGCGCGTGCCGGTGGTCACCACGCACTCCTCACGGTTCACGCCCGCTTCCAAGGCGAGGTCACCGTGGACGGGGCGCGCGAGATCCTCGCCACGGCGCCGGGGTCGTCCTCTTCGACAATCCGGCCGCCGGGGAGTTCCCCACGCCCGCCGACGTGGTGGGCACCGACCCGACGTGGGTGGGGCGGCTGCGGCGGGCGCTGGACGATCCGACCGCGCTCGAACTCTTCGTCTGCGGCGACAATCTGCGCAAGGGAGCGGCCCTCAATACCGCGCAGATCGCGGAGCTGGTGGCGCGCGAACTGGCCTGAGGGCTGGCCCAACTCGCCCTGCCCGACCGTAAATCCGCTGGCCAGTGGTGCACATGTTTGTAGGATCGGCGAGCGCGATGTGGCCGGATCAATGGTTGGGAACCCTTGAATCCGACCGCCTTCGCAGCCGAAGATTTCACTCCCCCGCTTCCCGCAACCGCGCGGCGAGCGGGGAGCGTCTTTGCGAACGCCCTTCAGGTGGGCGCGCGGTGATGCGGCAAGGGGCGTGGGGACGCCCCGGACTTTCGTGACATAGGGGAAGAGCGGGTAGGCATGAGGGTGTTCGACGCACTGCCGGTTGTGCTGCCTGACACCAGACGGGTGGGTGATGTCGCCGGACGGGTGGGCGGTGACGCCGGTCGGTCGGGCGGTGCCGCCGGGCGGTCGGATGGACGGTGTGTTCCGTCTGACGTAAATGTGACGGCCGACGCGTACAACCCCCAAGGGGGGAAGCGTGTCCAACTGGCGTGGCTCAGGTACTCGACTTCACTGCGGCACGCGGCACGGCCCTCCGGCCCCCGCGTGGATCCCGTGCGCCCGGCGGCATGCCGGTGATCGCGCCGATGCCCGCAGCGCGGCCCGCCCGCATCCCGAACCAGCGCGACGGTGTCGACGACGCCGTCGCGGCCGGCACGACGGTCGACCATCTCACCGAGACCTATCGGGCGCACTACCGCTCGCTGCTGGGCCTGGCCGCACTCCTCCTCGACGACACCGCGTCCTGCGAGGACGTCGTCCAGGAGGCGTTCATCCGGGTCCACTCGGCGCGCAAACGCGTCCGTGACCCCGAGAAGACCCTGGCCTATCTCCGCCAGACCGTCGTCAACCTCTCCCGCTCGGCCCTGCGCCGCCGCATCCTCGGCCTCAAGCTCCTCTCGAAGCCGATGCCGGACATGGCCAGCGCGGAAGAGGGCGCCTACGACCTGCTGGAGCGCGACTCCCTCATCAAGGCCATGAAGGGACTGCAGCGCCGCCAGCGCGAGGTCCTGGTCCTGCGCTACTTCGCGGACATGACGGAGGCGCAGGTCGCCGAGTCGCTCGGCATATCGCTGGGCTCGGTGAAGGCGTACGGCTCGCGCGGGATCGCCGCCCTCCGGATCGCCATGGAGGCCACGGCATGAGCGACAAGGCCGACGGAAACGGCACGGCCGACGGCAAGAACGTCCGGCGCGGCCCGACCTGGGCGCGCAAGGAACAGCCGAACGAAACACACGCTGGGAACGGAACTGTGAACCACGCCCCCGACGAACAGAGCCCCACCGGGCCGAGCCTCGACGGGAACCCCGAGAACCCGGAGAACCCTGAGAACTCCGGGGACACCGAGGACATCGAGGAACGGCCCCCGTAGGACCCCTAGGACCCCTAGGACCCGTAGGACCCCTGGGGTCCGCAGGACAGGGCTCCCGCGACCACGGCGACGACCTGCACGGCCACGACCTGCACGCCCCCGAGGGCTTCGGCCCCGACGAGCTGGCCCTGCGGCGGCTGCTGCACCAGGCCGTCCAGGAGGTCGAGCCGCGCGACGGCACGCTGGACCACCTGCGCAAGGCGGTACCGGCCCGCCGGGCCCGCAAGCGCCAGGCCCTCGTCGGCATGGCCGCCACCGTGCTCTTCTTCGGCACCGCGATCCCGGCCCTCGTGCACGTCTCGAACTCCACCGGCTCGAACGCCGACCCGTCCATCATGGGCAACAGCTCACAGGCGCAGGGCGGCACCAGCCAGGGCAAGGGCCCCGGCGGCGGCTCGAGCACCGCAGGCGGCGCCTCGGGCCGGGCCTCGGAGAACCCCGGCGGCCACAAGGACGACGGCGCGGGCAAGGCCCCCGCCACGGCACCGTGAGCGCGAACCCCTCGGCCACCACCGGGACTTCGGCCCTGGCCTGTACGGCCACACAGCTCGGCTCGTCCAACTCGACGGTCGACGCCCCCGACGCGGCGGGTGTCGTCTACGGCACGTTCAGCGTCACCAACACCTCCGGCACCAGCTGCACCGTCGGCGGCCCCGGCACGGTCGGCACCTCCGCGATCGGCGCGGCCGACAGCTCCAAGATCACCGTGGTGCAGCACAGCGCGGGAGACCCGGCGGCCGGACTGCCCGACCCGTCGACGGAGACCTCCCAGCTGGTGCTGGCGCCGGGCTCCGCCTACCTGGTCAAGTTCGCCTGGGTGCCCTCCGAGACCTGCCCCACCACCGGGACCAGCACCGGCGGCACCACCACCGGCGGTTCGACGGCCAGCCCGTCGCCCACGGAGGACGCGAGCACCAGCAGCGGTTCCACGACCGGCGACACCGGGACGTCCACCCAGCTCCTGGAGGACGGCACGCTCGACGGCAGCGTCCAGGTCACCCACACCCCGGACACGGGCTCGCCCACGGTCACGGCGGTCGTGACCAACGCGTGCGCGGGCACGGTGTACCGGACGGGCGTGCTGGCGGGGTCGTAGAAAGGCCGTCGGTCACGGGGACCGGCGTCACCCGGCGGACGTCAGACGACGGATGTCAGACGACGGACGTCATACGACGGTGACGGGCGCCTGTGCTTCCTCGTCCTCCGGGACCAGGCCCAGCTCGGCGTCGCGGGCGAACTCCACCTCGCGGCGCAGCAGCCGGAACCACATGAAGACGACGAAGCCGGCGAAGACGAACCACTCGCCGGTGTAGCCGAGGTTCTGGAAGGCCTTGAGGTCGAGGCCGGTGTTGGCGGGCGCGGTGGCCGGCACGGCCTTCATCCCGGAGTCGCCCTTGTCGAGGGTGACCCACGCGTCGTACAGGTGGTACGGGACGAGGTTCACCAGCGAGGCCGCGCTGATCGCGGCGGTCTGGCCGGACGGGAGACCGCTCTGCGCGCTGACGCCGTTGTCGCCGGGGGTCTCGGACGCCTGGAGGGAGCCGGTGACGGTGACCTCGCCGGTGGGCGCGGCCGGTGCCTTCGCGGCGTCGGGCTCGCCGGGGATCCAGCCGCGGACGACGGGGAGGGCCTTGCCGGCGTCGGTGCGCAGCAGGGTGAGGACGTAGAAGCCGTTCTTCCCGTCCAACTGGCGGTCGGGGACGAGGAGTTGCTTGCCGTAGCGGCCGGTCGCGGTGGTCTGGCGGCCCGAGGTGCTCTGGTCGACCGGCAGCAGTGAGGCGAGCGGGCGCGCGGTTTCCGTGCGGTCGGTCTCGACCTGCCGGGTGGCCTGGTGGCTGCTGTCCACGCGCGCCTGGAACCGGCTCAGCTGCCACGACCCCATGAAGACGCAGAAGGGGATGGCGAGCAGTACGAAGACGTTGATGCCCCACCAGCGCGATGTCAGCAGAAACCGGTACACGCCTTCCACGGTACGGGGCTCCCGTGGGGCTCTTGGCCCGGGGTCGGCCCGACGGTTCACCAGGCGTCGGCAATGCTCCGACCGGGACTTGGTCGAAGTTATCCACAGGCTGAGGATCGGGCCAGTGCAATGTCGTCGTGGGCGGGCAGTATGGGGCCATGACTGAGAGCAACGGGTCCGAGAACACACCGGACTGGGAGAAGCGCTTCCGGGCGCCCCGCGTGTCCCTGCCCGACTGGGCGGAGGACGCACCCGACCGTTCCCTGTTCGTGTCGAACGCGACGGGGACGTATGAGCTGTACGCCTGGGACCGTGCGTCGGGCGAGCAACGCCAGGTGACGGACCGGCCGAACGGCACGACGGACGGTGTGCTCTCCCGGACGGGGAGTGGATCTGGTGGTTCGACGACAAGGACGGCGACGAGTTCGGCGTCTGGCGCCGCCAGCCCTTCAAGGGCGGCCCCGACGAACCGGCGGTACCGGGCCTTGAACCGTCCTATCCGGCCGGGGTGGCCCTGGCCCGCGACGGCAGAACGGCGGTGGTGGGCCGCTCCACGGACGAGGACGGTACGACGATCCACCTCGCCCGCACTGGTGACGAGACCACGCTGATCTACCGGCACCGCGAGTCGGCAGGCGTCGGCGACCTCTCGCACGACGGCTCGCTGATCGCCATCGAGCACACGGAGCACGGCGACGCGATGCACTCCGCGCTGCGCGTCCTGCGCCCGGACGGCACGGTGGTCGCCGACCTGGACGACACCAAGGGCGGCACCGAGGAGCTGGGCCTGGAGGTCCTCGGGTTCGCACCGGTCGACGGCGACACGCGTCTCCTCATCGGCCATCAGCGGCGCGGCCGTTGGGAGCCCCTGGTGTGGGACGTCGTGAAGGGCGGCGAGACGGACCTGTCCCTGGACCTGCCCGGCGATGTGAGCGCCGAGTGGTACCCGGACGGCTCGTCCCTCCTCATCGCGCACAGCTTCGAGGCCCGCAGCGAGGTCTTCCGCTACGACCTCGCGTCGGGCGAGCTGGAGAAGGTGCCGACCCCGCCGGGCACGGTCTCGGGCGCGACGGCGAGGCCGGACGGCAGCGTCGAGTACCTCTGGTCGTCCGCCGCGGAACCCTCCGCCGTGCGTTCGACGACGGGCGAGGTCGTCCTCGACCCGCCCGGCCTCAAGTCACCCGGCTCGGTCCCGGTGGAGGACGTGTGGGTGGAGGGCCCCGGCGGCCGCATCCACGCCCTGGTCCAGAAACCGGCGGGCGCGACGGGCCCGCTCCCCACGGTCTTCGACATCCACGGCGGCCCGACCTGGCACGACAGCGACTCCTTCTCGGCGGGCCCGGCGGCCTGGGTGGACCACGGTTACGCGGTCGTCCGGGTCAACTACCGCGGCTCCACCGGCTACGGCCGCGCCTGGACCGACGCCCTGAAGTACCGCGTCGGCCTGATCGAGCTGGAGGACATCGCGGCGGTCAGGGAGTGGGCGATCACCTCAGGCCTCGCCGACCCCGAGCGTCTGATCCTCACCGGCGGCTCCTGGGGCGGCTACCTCACCCTCCTCGGCATCGGCACCCAGCCCGACGCGTGGACCCTCGGCATCGCGGCGGTCCCGGTCGCCGACTACGTCACGGCGTACCACGACGAGATGGAAGCCCTGAAGGCCATGGACCGCACCCTCCTGGGCGGCACCCCGGAGGAGGTCCCGGCCCGCTTCGAGGCGTCCTCCCCCTGACGTACGTCGACGAGGTCACCGCCCCGGTCTACATCTCTGCGGGCGTCAACGACCCGCGCTGCCCGATCCGCCAGATCGACAACTACGTGAAGCGTCTGAGTCCCGGGGCGGTGCACGAGGTGTACCGGTACGACGCGGGGGCACGGGTCGTTGGTCGTGGACGAGCGGATCAAGCAGGTGAAGCTGGAACTGGACTTCGCGCAGCGGCATTTGAGGGGAGCGGATTCCCTGTCCGCCTAGCCGCGGGCAGTCGTGCCGCCGGGCGGCACGGGTGGGCGCGGACGGCACCCGCAGCGCCGGGTTGCCGTCCCACCCCGGCCGGCCCCGGCGGCGGGCACCTGTTCAAGCTCCCGCACGATCCCGAGGCCGCCGCCCCAGCAACTCCGCCAACCCCCGCCGCGTAGCCGCCAGCACGACCCGGTCCGACCCGGCCAGCACATACGAGTCGGGCAGGTCCCACACCAACCCCGACCGCCGCACGTCCTCCGCCGCGTCCCGCCTGGCCGTGTCCAGCGCCAGCGCCAGCACCCGCCAGGACCCCGCCCGAAACGCCTCCGCGACCGTCTTCCCCTCCAGCTGCGGATGCCCGCCCACGGTCATCGCGGCGAACAGCAACACCCGCCGCTCCACGGGAATCGCCCCCAGGATCTGCCGCCCCATCATCGCCCCGGCAAACGCGGGCGCGGCCAGATGGGACACACTCCGGCTCCGGGTGAGGGCACCGGGATGAGCCGCCCGCAGGGTCCGGTACACGGCGGTGGCGAAGTCGTCGTCGTACAGCCGGAGCACGACCCGTAGATCCGGCCGCACGGACCGCGCGTACAGCACCGCTTCGAGGTTGGTCGTGTCGGAGCTGGTCACCGCGAGCAGCGCATGGGCCCGATGGATCTTCGCGGATTCGAGGACGCCCTCCTGGGTGACGTCACCGAGGATCACCGGCACCCGCAGCCGCCGCGCGACCGCGAGCCCACGCGCCTCGGGATCGGCCTCGACGCACACCACGGGGATGTGGAGTTCACGCAGCCGGGTCGCACCCGGGTGCCGATCTTCCGAGCCCGAGCAGCACGACATGCCCGCCGAGACCACGCGGCGGCTTGCGCAACGCGGACGCCGTACGGAACGTACCGAGGGCTTCGAGCACCGCGGCCAGCAGCACCGGAAGCATCAGCAACCCGACGAGCCCGGAGAGGAGTTGAAGGATCTGCCGTCCCAGTGGCGCCCCGATCGCGGGGTCGTCGATCGCGAACAGATCGAGCAGGGTCAGATAGAAGGCGGTCAGCGGATGGATCCGCGTCACCAGCCACAGCGAGACGGCGAGCGCGATCACACACGCCACCATGCCCGCCAGCGACCACCGCAGCCGCCGCGAGAACAGCGACGAGAACGCGGGCACGACCCCGCCCCCGCGCCCGCCGGGCAACTGCGGCCCGGCGTACGACACCTGCTCCAGGACGACGGTGCCGCGCCCGGTGGCGAAGGCGACGGCCGCCGCGTCGGGCAGCAGCCGCGGCCCGTGTTCGCCCATGCCCTCGGAGCCGTCCGCGCCGGCCGGGTCGCTGCTGGTCGCCGAGAGCAGGGCGAGCGTGGCAAGCCCCGGATCGGCGACCTCCCGGGTGCGGGCGGCGGCCGTTCCACCGCGCGCAGCAGCAGCCCGTCGGTCTGGACGACCTTGCTGGTGCCGGCGAGGGCGGTCGCGGCCAGCGCGGGCGCGGCCGTATCGGCGTCGGACAGTACGGTCGTCGACGCGTCGAAACCGGCACCGGGCCCGCCGCCCGCTCCGCCGCCCGACCCGTCACCCGTACCGTCCCCGGTCGCCAACGCCGCCGCCTGGTCGAGGAGTTCCTCGATGTGCTGGCCGAGCCGCCGGTTGTAGAGGCGGATCACCAGCCGGATCCGGGGTTGAGACGGCGGGCGGTGAGCGCGGCGCGGATGTTGGTCTCGTCGTCGTCATAGACGAGGGCCAGCGCGGTCGCCCGCTCCACCCCGGCTTCGGCGAACACGGCCTCGGTCAGCTCGGCGACCTCCAACACCCGCTCCCCGCGCGGGGGTTCGGCGGTGGTGGGCCCGCCGTTGGCACCACCGTTGGTGCCCGTCCTGCCCACCGCCGCGTTGACCCGGTCGAGCAGCGCGGCCGAGGCGGCACGCGCGCGGCCCACGACGGGCGGGCGTGCGGTGGCCTCGGAGAGCGGGACGACAAGGGTGACCTGTTCGCCGTAGACACTGCGGAGTTCGACGGCGAGCCGGTGCGCGAGGGCGTCGTCTCCGCACACCACCATGTGCGCGCGGGCACCGCCCGGCGGGGTCTGATTCGGAACGCTGCTCGCCACGAGGGGAAAGACTGCCCCAAGGAGGCGGGTGGTTCCAGTATTGCGCTGAACACCCGTGCCCCGGCTGCCGTATGCAGAGACAGGGAGCAAAACTCGCGAAACCAGGCGTCTGCCGGAGGTATCTCACCCGTGGCCATCACCACCGAACCAGCCGCGCCGACCACCGAGACGCCACCGGACCCCTCTACGGAACCGGAGACCAGACCGGGCACGAAACCGCCCGCGCCCGCCAAGGAGTCACAGGGCGCCGATCCCGCCAAGGCGGCGAAGGACGGCTGGCAGCTCAACTCACCCCTCGTGCTGACCATGGTGCTGCTCCTGGTCGTGCTCGCCCAGGGCCCGATCCGCCAGGCGCTCTCCGCGCCGGTGATGCAGAGCTGGATGACGGTCTTCGTCGCCGTGGTCGTGCAGGCGCTGCCCTTCCTGGTGCTGGGCGTGCTGCTGTCGGCCGGGATCGCGGTGTTCGTACCGGCGACCTTCTTCGCCCGCGCGCTGCCCGACAACCCCGTGCTGGCCGTGCCGATCGCGGGCATGGCGGGCGCGATCCTGCCGGGCTGCGAGTGCGCGTCGGTGCCGGTGGCCGGGGCGCTGGTGCGGCGGGGCGTGACCCCGGCGGCGGCGATCGCGTTCCTCCTGTCCGCCCCGGCGATCAACCCGATCGTGCTGACGGCGACGGCGGTGGCGTTCCCGCGCAACCCCGAGATGGTGCTCGCCCGGTTCGTCGGCAGTCTGCTCGTGGCCTGTGTGATGGGCTGGCTGTGGACGCGCCTCGGCCGCACCGACTGGCTGCGCCTGCCCGCTCACGAGCCGCACGAGGGGGAGACCAAGGGGGCCGCGTTCTGGGGCTCGGTCCGGCACGACGTCATGCAGGCCGGCGGATTCCTGGTGCTCGGCGCTATGTCGGCGGCGACGCTCAAGGCGGTCGCACCGGCGAGCCGGCTGCGCACGGCCGCCGACAACCCGGTGGTCGCGATCCTCGCCCTCTCGATCCTCGCCGTCCTGCTGTCGATCTGCTCGGAGGCGGACGCGTTCGTCGCCGCGTCGCTCACCCAGTTCTCGCTGACGGCCAAACTCGCGTTCCTGGTGGTGGGCCCGATGATCGACCTGAAGCTGTTCGCCATGCAGGCGGGCACGTTCGGCCGGGGCTTCGCCCTGCGCTTCGCACCCGCCACCTTCGTCCTCGCCATCACGGGCGCGGTCGTCACCGG
The DNA here is from genome assembly GCA_016893485.2 of Streptomyces sp. P3. Classification (GTDB taxonomy): domain Bacteria; phylum Actinomycetota; class Actinomycetes; order Streptomycetales; family Streptomycetaceae; genus Streptomyces. The sequence goes on along the minus strand of JAFEKX020000001.1, from coordinate 4,621,282 downwards.
GGCGGTGCTCCTGTGAACCGGCAGGCACAGGCGGCGGTCCTGTTCCTGGTCGGCGCGGCCCTCCTGCACGCGGGCTTCACCAACCTCTACCTGCGCTACGTCAAGGCAGGCCTCCAACCGCTCCTCCTGCTCTCCGGCGCGGTCCTCATCATCACGGCGCTGGCGACGGCGTGGTACGAGTGGCGCCGGACACGGATCGAGAAGGCGCACGCGGAAACCCATGCGGAAGCGCACTCGGAGGCCCACACCGAGGCCGAGGGTCACGACGAGCACGCCCCGAGGTGGCTCACGGAGGCCACGTCCACCGCGAACCCCGCATCTCCTGGCTCCTGATCCTCCCCCTCTTCGCCCTGATCCTGGTCGCCCCGCCCGCCCTCGGCTCCTACAGCGCGGTCCGCACCGGCACAGCCATCCAGCAGCCGTACGGTCTGCTCAAGCTCCCCGACAGCAACCCGCTCACCATCGGCCTGGTCGACTACGCGAGCCGCGCGGTCTACGACCACGGACGGTCCCTGGGCACCCGGCAGTTGAAGGTCACCGGCTTCGTCGCGCTGGACAAGTCGGGCTCGCCGTTCCTCGTCCGCATGGCCCTCAACTGCTGTGCCGCGGACGCCCAGCCGGTGAAGATCGCGCTAACGGGCAAGGTCCCGCCGGTACTTCAGCCGGACACCTGGCTGGAGATCACCGGCACGTACAGCCCCAAGCAGACCAAGGACCCCATCAACAACCGCCCGATCCCCTACTTCCAGGTCACCCAGGCCAAACCGGTCCCGACGCCGAAGGACCCGTACGACGAGAGCTGGAACCAATAGCAGCGGGGGTGACCAACTCCCGCGACCTCAGCGGAGGTTGGCGACCGCGGCGGCCATCAGCGGTTCGGCCGCCTCCTCCGTCAGTTCCGGCGGTACGACCAGCAGGTCCCAGCGACCGCGCCCCGGCGCGAGCAGCACGACGGTGTTCGGCGCGTGCACGGCGGTGGTCCGGTGCAGCCGTACGACCTGGTTGGCCACGAGCATCCGGCCCGGCGCGGCGGACCACACCCGCCCGCTCACCATGACGCTGACGATGTGTCCCCAGGTCCGCGGCAGCCCGGCGAGCAGCTGTGGCACCTCGGTCAGCAGGTCGTAGGAGTAGGGGCCACCACGCCCCGTCGAGCCGTCGCGGTACGGCGGTGTGCGCGGCGAGGCGCAGCCTGAGGAGGGGCGGGGCGCCCCGCTCCGCGCCGGGAGCCGTGCGGAGGTCCGCGTCGGCCGGGGTGAGCGGGGTGGGCGAACTGTGCGTGTCGGTGGGCGCGTTCATGTCGCGGTCCCTGTCCCCGGCCGTCCGTCGTGCGGCGGTCCGGTGCCGTGGTGCACTGGGAACGACGCCGGCGCCGGAGCCGAGGTACGGAGAACTCCCGGTAGGGGCTCACGGTACTCCCGCCCCGGGCGGCCGGGTCCGCGCCGGAGGCGCCCGAGCCCCGCCGCGGCCCGCGGGCGTACCGTGAAGAGACCGGGATTTCTCGTGTGCCGGATCGCACCGGTGCCGTTCCCGGCGAACCACGACGCCGGGGCGGACGTGTCCGCGCCCGGGGCAGGGCTCGGCCCATGACCGTGAACGTGCCCGGTCGGCCGGCGACCGCGGAGGCGACCGCGGCCCCCGGCGGGGACGGTGCTGCCGGTACGGCGGCCGGGGAGAAGAGCGAGCGAGCGGAGGGCGCGGGCTCCGGTCACGCCCGCGACCGCGGTCCCTCGCCCTGGCAGGGCGACCGCGTCCGCCCGCTCAGCCGCCGCCAGATCGAGGACCGCCTCCAGGACCTGGGCGTCCTGTACGAGGAGACCAGCGGCGGCAGCCGCAACGGCGACCGCGACGCCTTCCTCCGCCGGCTGGCAGGCGAGGTCCGCCGCCCCGGGTTCGCCCTGCTCATCGCCGAGAACACCACCCTGACGGCCTGCGCCTACGGCTTCCCCGTGCGCGCCGCCGACCCCTGGTGGCAGGGCCACGACGCCCGGCTGCCCCGGCGTCTGCACGGCCTCGCGCTGACCGGCGGGCTCTTCGCGGTCTCCGGGATCGTCGTTCCGCCCCGCGTGCGCACCCACTACCAGGACCGGGACTGGAACCTCGCCCGCCGCCTGCAGCGCCGGCTGCTCGCCGATCACGCCCCGGCCGTCGGCGTCACCCTGATCCCCGCACGGACACCGCGAGCCTCGCGGCGTACCGCGCATGGGGCTGGCAGGACGTCGTACCGGGCGCCGCGGCTGACCCCATACGTCCCGTACGCCCCGTGCGAGCCGCCGAACGAGGCTCCCCAGGGGACCCGGATGGCCTTGATCCACGGCTCCCGGGCTCCTGCCGAGTGCTGATTCTGGGCCCCTGACCGCGCCGATCGGCGTCAGGACATCTGTGTTCGCCGCGACAGAGATTCGCCCTGTGCGACTAGAGTTCCCGTACGGGGGACCAGGTCTCCGGGGCGGCCGTCCCGACCCCGGTGGTCCGCAGGAAAGGTGTACATGCCCGCAGAAAGCCAGCAGCCCGCGGCCGACCGGCTCGACGACGACGACTACCCGGCCTACACCATGGGCCGGGCCGCCGAGCTGATCGCCTCCACCCCCGGTTTCCTCCGGTCACTGGGTGAGGCAGGGCTGATCACCCCGACGCGGTCGGACGGCGGTCACCGCCGCTACTCGCGCCATCAGCTCCGTACGGCCTCCCGCGCCCGCGAGCTGGTCGACCAGGGGACCCCCATCGAGGCCGCCTGCCGCATCATCAGCCTGGAGGACCGGTTGGACGAGGCGCTGCGGGTCAACGAGGAGCTGCGTTCCCCCGACCGGCAGCAGGTCCACGACGGTCGGCGCGGGTCGTCCCATGGTGAGAAAATCTGATGTCCCCGAAACAGAAATTCACCGTTTCGGGCGGCCCTTTCCAGGCCCAATTCCCCCGCCGCGGAAATGGGTTCCGTGCTAGGCTGACTTCAGTTGCAGTTGTGGTTGCCAATTTTGAACCGGACATCCGGTGCAGGTGATCATCACGGCGATGGAGGAGATTCGTAAAGTGCGGATCTCGTGCACTGCCTAGGAGTTAAGACATGGCCACCGGTACCGTGAAGTGGTTCAACGCGGAAAAGGGCTTCGGCTTCATCGAGCAGGACGGCGGCGGCGCTGACGTCTTCGCCCACTACTCGAACATCGCCACCCAGGGCTTCCGCGAGCTGCAGGAAGGTCAGAAGGTGACCTTCGACATCACGCAGGGCCAGAAGGGCCCGCAGGCGGAGAACATCGTTCCCGCCTAAGCACGCGAGACTGCGAAACAGGGGCCCGCACCTTGGGTGCGGGCCCCTTTCGTATCTGTTCATTTACCCGCCGTTCCACGGCCGTTGTTTGCTTTCCCCGAGGAGAAATCCTCCCCTCTCCTCCCGCTCGAACCCCTTGGTGAGGCACCATGCGCTGCGTGATCGCCCGTTACCCCTTCGATCTGACGAAGAGCGAGGTGGAGGAGATGCTCAAGGGCATCCGGCCGGAGCAGCCCGTCACCGGTCCCTGCGCCGTCATCAGTCGCAAGCTGTACCCGGTGAAGCAGGTCGGCGAGGTGATCACCAAGCAGGACCGCCGTGACTTCACCGCCTTCGAGGTGACCAGGGCCCTGACCCGGCTCGGCTTCACCTGCCACGAGACGCCGCCCGCGCCCGCCACCCCCGCCCCCGCGCCCGCGCCGGCCCCCGACGCGGAGAACCCCGCGGACTCCGGCCCGGACTCGACGTCGTACATCGGTACCACCCTGGGCTGACGCCTCCGCCCGCACGTCCCCGCACACCCCGAGCGACCACGCCGCCGTAGCACCATCCGGGCGCGAGGTCGCTCTTTGCTTGCCCGCTCGTCACAGCTCCTTGTCGGGCCAGTCCAGCAGGCGGGCCCCGATCACCGCCGTCTGCAGCGTGTACCGCTGGCCGGGGTCCGCCGGGTCGGCGCCGGTGAGCTGGTGGATGCGCTCCAGCCGGTAGGTCAGCGCGCGCACGCTCAGCGACAGCCGGCGTGCGGTCTCCGCGGCCACACAGCCACTGTCGAAGTACGCCGACAGCGTCTCCAGCAGCGGCCGGGGCCCACCTCGCGCCCTGGTCAGCGGGCCCAGCGCGTCGAGCACCAGGTCCGCCATCGCCTGCCGGTCGCGGGTGAGCACCGGATAGACCAGCAGGTCGGCGGCGCGCAGCAGCGGGCCCTCCAGGTGGAGCCGCTCCGCGAGTTCGAGCGTGTTCAGTGCCTCTTCGTACGACTGGACGATGCCGCCCGCGCCGGGCTGCGGCCGGCCGATCGCCGCGCGGGTGCCCTCCGCGGCGGCGTACGCCTGCTTGGCGAAGTGGGTGAGGATGTCGTCCTGGTCGCCGGGCGCGACGCACAGCATCCGGCCGGCCTTCGTGGTGAGCAGGATGTTGCGGTCACCGAATCGGCTGATCATCGCGCGCTCCACCTGACGCGGCACCGGCGCGCTCTCGTCGTACGGCGTCGGGCCCTGGACGACCGCGACGGCGTGCGTGTGGGAGAGGCGCAGGCCGAAGCGCTCGGCGCGCTCCGCGAGCCGGCCGAGATCGCTGCGGCCGTAGAGGAGGTCGTCGATGAACTCCCGTCGCGCCGCCTCCTCTTGGCGTACGGCGAGCCGCTGCGCGCGTTCGTAGCCCTCGGCGAAGGCATCGACGGCCTGCTGCACCGCGGCGAGGGTGCAGTCGGCGGAGCCGGGGTCTGCGGCCAGGCGGCGCGGGTCGCGGCGAGATGGGCGCTGACCAGGGCGCGCAGTTCATGGCCGGCTTCGGCGGCCTGCTCGCCCAGGGTGCGGCGGGCCGCCAACTCGGCCCGGGTCAGGCGGCGTCCGGTACCGGCGACCTCCGCCAAGAGCCGCGCATACCCCGCGAGATATTGCTCAGGTATTCCGCGCTCCGGCAACTCCGCCCCGTTTCCCTTGACGCCCCGGTGACGCTTTCTTAGCGCGTCACCGGCATCAAGACCCTAATGAACACTGCCGGGTTCCGGCAATGCGCGGGCGTGCACCCCGCGCGCACCATGGCGCCAGGGGAGCACCGCGGAAGGTTCCGGTGCCGGGCACCGGCAGGTGTCCGGCACCGGGGCCGCGATCCGCGCATCCCCGGAATCTTGACGCGTGCCGAACGCGCGGGACGCACTGGACGGGGAACGGGGGCCGGGATCATGGGGCGTTTCTCGCTGCCGCGACCGGTTTCCCCACCGTCGTCTTCACCGCGGCGCTCGTGGTCGTCGTCCTGTTCTGGCTGCTGGTCGCGCTGGGCGCGGCGGACGCCCACGGCCACGCGCACATGCACTTCAACTCCCCGCGCACGGCAATGGTTGGGGACTGGGCGGGGTCCCGGTGACTCTCGCCTTCTCGTTGTTCGTCTCCGTCGGCTGGCTGATCAGCTACTGCGCGAGTGTGCTGCTCGTCCCGTCCGGGCCCGTCGGAATCCTGGTCGGGGCGGCCGTGCTGGTCGGCACGGTGTACGTCTCCTGGCGCGCGACCAAGCTGTTCGTACGACCCCTGCACCGCCTGTTCCCCGACGAACCCGGGCCCTCGCGGCTGGACTTCGTCGGCCTGACCTGCACGATCCGCACCGGGCGGGTGGACACTGGCTTCGGCCAGGCCGAGGTCAGGGCGGGGGACGGCTCGGCGGCGGTGGTCCAGGTACGGCTGCCGGCCGGCGACACCGCGGCGGGCGTGCTCGGCAGTGGCAGCACGGGGTTGCTCTACGCCTACGACGAGGTGGGCGAGTTCTTCTGGGTCACACCGTATCCGCCGGACGGCGAGCTGGGGCCGGGCTCGGGGCTGCTGGCTCCGCCCGGCACGCCGGGATAGGCCGATGGGCCGCCAACAAGCGCTCAGCTGAGGCGAGTTGGCCCTACGGGGGCTGTCTGCGGCCCACGGGTATCGGCCAACGGCGGCTGACCCACGGGCGTCTGCCAACAGGTGCTGGCCCCGGACGTTTGTCGCCCGGCGCCGCCAACGGCCTCGCCACCCGCTCCTGTTGGCCCCCCGCGGGCAGCCGGACGCCCACTGCACCACCCACCACGATCCAACCCCTCTCACCCAACGAGGACCCATGTCATGAACGCCATCACCGTCGGCATCGGCGTGTTCGTCGCCGTACTCCTGCTCATCGCGCTCACCCTGCTCCTCGTGGTGGGGCGGCTGTTCCGGAAGGTGGAGCAGGGGCGGGCGTTGATCGTGTCGAAGACGAAGAAGGTCGACGTGACCTTCACCGGGGCGGTCGTGCTGCCGGTGCTGCACAAGGCCGAGTTCATGGACATCTCGGTGAAGACCATCGAGATCCGGCGCACCGGGCGCGAGGGCCTGATCTGCCAGGACAACATCCGCGCCGACATCCACATCAGCTTCTTCGTGCGGGTCAACAAGACCGTCGAGGACGTCATCAAGGTGGCGCAGGCCATCGGTACCCAGACGGCGAGCGACCCGGCGGCGATCCAGGACTTCTTCGCGGCGAAGTTCTCCGAGGCGCTGAAGACCGTGGGGAAGCAGCTGGACTTCGTCGATCTCTACACCAAGCGCGAGGAGTTCAGGGACCGGATCATCCAGGTCATCGGCACCGACCTGAACGGTTACCACCTCGACGACGCGGCCATCGACTTCCTTGAGCAGACGCCGATGACGCAGCTCGACAACCAGAACATCCTGGACGCACAGGGCATCCGGAAGATCACCGAGCTGACGACCATCGAGCATGTGCGCACGAACGAGTTCCAGCGGACCGAGCAGAAGGAGATCACCCGGCAGAACGTCGACGCGCGGGAGACCATCCTGGAGTTGGAGCGCCGGCAGGCGGAGGCGGAGATCCGGCAGCGGCGCGAGGTGGAGACCCTGCGCGCGAAGGAGGAGGCCGCCACCGCGAAGGTGCAGGAGGAGGAACGGCTCGGCGCGCAGGCCGCGTTCCTCCGCACCGAGGAGCAACTCGGCGTCCAGCGCGAGAACCAGGCCCGCGAGATCGCCGTCGCGCAGAAGAACCGCGAGCGGGTCATCGCCGTGGAGAACGAACGGATCGAGAAGGACCGGCTCCTCGAAGTCATCGCCAGGGAACGGGAGACGAGCCTGTCCGGGATCGCCCGGGACAAGGAGGTCGAGGCGGAGCGGCGCGAGGTCGCGGACGTGGTGCGGGAGCGGATCGCCGTGGACCGTACGGTCGCCGAGCAGGAGGAGGCCATCAAGAAGCTGCGGGTGGTCGAGGAGGCCGAGCGCACCCGCCAGTCGGTGATCATCGCCGCCGAGGCGGAGGCGCAGGAGAAACTGGTCAAGGACATCAAGGGTGCCGAGGCGGCGGAGGCCGCCGCCAAGCACCGTGCGGGTGAGCAACTCACCCTCGCCGAGGCCCGGTTGAAGTCGGCCGACCTCGACGCCCGCGCCAAGTTGCGTCTCGCGGAAGGTCTTCAGGCGGAGGCGGCGGCGGCCGGACTCGCCGAGGTCCAGGTCCGGGACAAGGAGGCCGAGGTCACCGTGAAGGCGGGCCGCGCCGAGGCCGAGGCCACCGAGGCCAGGCTGCGCGCGGAGGCCGAGGGAACCCGGGCCAAGGCGCTCGCCGAGGCGGAGGGTGCGCAGGCGAAGGTGCTCGCGCAGGCCGAGGGCGTCCGGGCGAACGCGCTCGCGGAGGCCACCGGCATCGGCGAGAAGCTCAAGGCCGAGGCCGAGGGCCTGACCGAGAAGGCCGCCGCGATGGCCGCCCTCGACGACGCCTCGCGCGGGCACGAGGAGTACCGGCTGCGGCTGCAGGCCGAGAAGGAGATCCGGCTCGCCGGGCTCGATGTGCAGCGGCAGGTCGCCGAGGCGCAGGCCACGGTCCTCGCGACCGGTCTTGAGCACGCCGACATCGACATCGTCGGCGGTGACTCGGTCTTCTTCGACCGGCTGATGTCGTCAATCTCGCTGGGCAAGAGCGTCGACGGCTTCGTCGCCAACTCCCAGACGGCGCAAGCGTTGGCGCGTCCCTGGCTGGACGGCACCTCGAACATCGCCGACGACCTCGCCCGCGTCCTCGGTTCGGTCTCCACGGCCGACGTGCAGAACCTCACCGTGTCCGCGCTGCTGATGAAGCTGATGACCTCGGACACGGCGAACGCCGGCCGGCTACGGCAACTGCTGGACAGGGCGGGCGAGTTGGGCCTCGCCGACACCCCGCTGGCCGCGCTCAACGGCCACCCGGCGAAGGTCTGACCCCACTGATCGTCCGGAACTGCCGCACAGGGGACGGCAGTTCCGGACCCGGCCCAGCCCACCCACGACCTGAGAGGGACCCATGACCACCGGCCTGGACACCGGCACCTACGAGGTCCTGCGCGACCGCCTCGCCGCACAGGCCGCCGAACTCGCCCGCCGCGCGGGAGGCGCTCAACGCCCGCCGCACCGAGGAGTTCGGCTCCACCCGCCTCGAACTCACCGGCACCGAACGCCTCGACACCGAGCACCCGGCCGCGCCCCCCGCGACCTCGTCGCCGTAGGGGACACGCTCCTCTTCGGCCGGCAGGTCACCCACGGCGTCACCCGCGAGACGACGGTCGCCGACGTCCTCGCCCTGCACGACCGCCACGACCTGCGCCGGCTGCCCGAGGACGCCGTACCCGGACTCCTCGACGACCCGGACTTCGTACGGGAGTTCACCGCCCTGCACCGCTACTACCGCCAGGCCCGGCTGCTCCAACTCCGGCGCACTGAGGGCAAGTTGCTCGCCGTCTTCCGCACCGGCGACAAAGCCGACGACATCCGGGTGCTGCGCTGGGCGGTGCCGGAGGACGGCCGGTCGGCGACCTTCCTGGACGCGCACGGCGAGCGCGATCACGTCCTTCCGCCGCCGTACGACGTCGACTGGACGGAGACGGACCGCGAGGACCAGGTCGCCGGACGGCATCCGCATGTCCGGATCCAGGACGGGCTGTACGTCGGCACGGTCGGCGGCACGCTCACCGTGAAGGTGGAGGACGACACGGAGACGGGGAGGGGATCTACTCGAACCCGTGGACGACCCTTGCAGTCGGCGGCCGACGCGGAGATCGCGTACGCGCGGGTGGGGGCGCTGGTGCTGCTGCGCGTCCGTCCCTACAGGGAGGAGAGCCGCCGATATCTGGTCTTCAACACCCTGACCAAGGGAGTCGTACGGCTCGACGGGATCGGGCTGTCGTGTCAACGGCTGCCCGAGGAGCAGGGAATCGTGTTCCCGGGCGGGTACTGCCTGGCCACGGGGGTGTGGAAGTTCTTCGAAGTGGACACCGAGGGAATGGAGTTGGAGCGGGTGGTGCGCTCGCCCAACGGTGAGGACGTGCTGTTCGCGTACCGGGCGCGGGTGCCCGGCCGCAGCCTGCTGCTGCCGTACAACATGATCCGCAAGGAGGTCGCCCACCCGTTGTCCTGCCAGGGCTGGGCGCTCTTCGACGACGGTGTGCTCACGGTGCTGCGCGCGGGCGGGGACGGGGAGACCGCCCGGGTCCATCCGGTGCGGGTCTGGCGTACCCCGTACGTCTCGGACACCTATGCCGCCGCTCAACTCGTCGGCTCCGGGCCACTGTTCAGGGTCGGCAACGCCGATCTCGTGCGGGGATCTCCGACTGTCTGTCCCTCGCGGGGCGGTCGCCGGGATGGAACCCACGACGGAGGTGTACGAGGCGCTGATCGGCGCGTGTGTGCGGGCGGCGGACGCGTACCACTGGCTCGGGGACGCCGAACTCGGTGATGTGGGCAGCCCGTTGGAGGAGGTGCGGGGCACGGCGGAACAGGTCCTGGCCGAGTTCGAGACGGTCAGGACGCTGACCGGGCAGGCCGCCGACGCCCTCGCCGGGGCCTCGGAGCGGCTCACCGGGCTGGTGCGGCGGTTGCGGGGCGAGGTGCCCCGGGACGCGGCGGGGTGGGTCGCGGGGCTGACGGAACTCCGGCGTGCGCAGGGGCATTTGCTGACGCTGAAGGAGATGCGCTACGCGGACACCGCGCGGATCGACGAGGTCGCCGGTGAGGCGGAGGCGGAGCTCGGGGCGTTCGGGCGGCGGGCGGTCGCGTTCCTGGGGCGGGAGGACGCGTTCGCCGGGCACCACGAGGTGATCGGCGGGCTGGTCGCGGAGGCGGGGGAGCTGGCCACGGTCGCGCAGGCGGCGCCGTTGGCCGCCCGGCTCGACGAACTCACCGACGGGCTGCGGACGGTGACCGAGGTGATCGCCGGGCTCGACATCGGCGACGCCACGGTCCGTACGTCCATCCTGGAGCGGATCGCCGAGGTCCTGGGCGGCGTCAACCGGGCCCGCGCCACCCTGGTCGCCCGCCGTCGGGAGCTTCAAGACCAGGAAGGACGCGCGGAGTTCGCGGCCGAGTTCGCGCTGCTCGGGCAGGCGGTGACCGGCGCGCTCGCGGACGCGGCGACACCGGAGGCCTGCGACACCCAACTCGCGCGGCTGCTGGTGCAGGTGGAGAACCTGGAAGCCCGCTTCACCGACTTCGACGACTTCCTCGCCGAACTCACCGGCAAGCGCACCGAGATCCACGAGACCTTCGCCGCCCGCCGGCAGACCCTCGCTGACGAACGCGCCCGCAGAGCCGAGCAGTTGGCCGCCTCGGCGACCCGCGTCCTGGAGACGGTGGTGCGGCGGGCGGCCACGCTCGCCGACGCCGACGCGGTCAGCACGTACTTCGCGTCCGACCCCTTGGTCACGAAGATCCGCCGCACGGTCGCCCAACTGCGGGACCTCGGCGACCAGGTGAGGGCGGAGGAGCTGACCGGCCGACTGGCCTCGGCCCGCGAGGAGGCGGCCCGCGCCCTGCGCGACCGCGCCGACCTCTCCACGGACGGCGGCCGGACCCTGCGCCTGGGCCGCCACCGTTTCACCGTGAACACCGAGCCCCTCGACCTCACCCTGGTCCCGTCCGGCGACGGCCTCGCCTTCGCCCTCACCGGCACGGACTACCGAACCCCGGTCAGGGACCCGGAGTTCGCGGCGACCCGCCGCTTCTGGGACCGCCCGCTGCCCTCCGAGTCACCGCGGGTCTATCGCGCCGAACACCTCGCCGCCCGCCTCCTCGACGAACACGGCGCCCCGGCCCTCGCCCAGGAACCCGACCTCGCCGCCCTGGTCCGCCGGGCCGCGCAGGAGTCGTACGACGAAGGCTACGAACGCGGGGTGCACGACCACGACGCGACCGCGATCCTCGCCGCAGTGCTCCGCCGATACGAGGGCGCGGGCCTGCTGCGGCACCAACCCGCCGCCCGTGCCGAGGCGTTGGAGTTCTGGGCACATGGCACGAGCCCGGAGGAACGGGCGGCCTGGACCCGCCGGGCGCGCTCGCTCGCGCGGGCCCGTGACACCTTCGGGCCGACCCCGGCCGTCGCCGACTTCCTCACCGAGCTGGCGGGACACACGGGCGAGCCCGCCGCCGCGTACCTCTTCGACGAACTGACCACCGGCCCCGAAGGCTTCGTGATCAGCGCCGCCGCCCGCACCCTGCTCGACAAGTTCCGCCGCGCGGTGGGGAGTTCGGCCTACGACGACGATGTGCGTGCCGTCGCCGACCTGCCCGCCCGCCGCCAGCTGGTGGAGGCATGGCTGACCGCGTACACGACGGCGTCCGGCACGGAGGCCGACCCGGGAGACCTCGCGGAGGCGGTGGCCGCCGAACTCTGCCCGGACGTCCCGCGCCACGAGTCGGACGCGCGGCTGACGGAGACGGTCGGGGGACTGCTGGGCACCCATCCGCGCATCGCGGCGGGGACTCTGTCGCTCCGGATCGACGAACTCCTCGGCCGGACGAGGGAGTTCATGACCTCGGAGGTCCCCGCTCATCGCGCGTACCAGCGTCGCCGTACCGCACTCGTGGCGGCCGAGCGTGCCCGGCTGCGGCTCGACGAGTACCGGCCGCGGGTGATGTCGACCTTCGTGCGGGGACGCCTGGTCGACGAGGTGTACCTCCCGTTGGTGGGCGACAGCTTGGCGCGGCAGATCGGTACGACGGGGGAGGGGCGGCGGACCGACACGAGCGGCCTGCTGCTGCTCTCGTCTCGCCGCCGGGGTACGGCAAGACGACCCTCATGGAGTACGTCGCCGAGCGGCTCGGGCTGGTGCTGGTCAAGGTCAGCGGGCCCGCGCTCGGGCACGGCGTCATCTCCCTCGACCCGGCCGAGGCGCCGAACGCGACCGCCCGCCAGGAGGTGGAGAAGGTCAACTTCGCGCTCGCGGCCGGCAACAACGTGCTGCTCCACCTCGACGACATCCAGCACACCTCGCCCGAACTCCTGGAGAAATTCATCCCGTTGTGCGATGCGACGCGGCGGGTGGAGGGCGTGTGGGAGGGCGTGCCGCGTACATACGACCTACGGGGAAACGGTTCGCCGTCTGCATGACCGGCAACCCCTACACCGAGTCGGGCGGCCGGTTCCGGGTCCCCGACATGCTCGCCAACCGGGCCGACGTCTGGAACCTCGGCGATGTCCTCACCGGCAAGGAGGCGGTGTTCGCGCTGAGCTTCGTCGAGAACGCGCTGACCTCCAACCCGGTCCTCGCCCCGCTGGCCGGCCGCGACCGCGCCGACCTGGACCTGCTGATCCGGCTCGCGGAAGGCGACCCTCGGCCCGCGCGGACCGCCTGTCCTACGCCTGCGATCCCGCCGAACTCGGCCGTGTCGTCGCGGTGTTGGGGCACCTGCTCACCGCCCGGGACACCGTGCTCGCGGTCAACTCCGCGTACATGGCGTCGGCGGGGGCGACGGACGCGGCCCGCACGGAACCGCCGTTCCGGCTCCAGGGTCGTACCGCACGATGAACCGCATCGCCCAGCGCATCGAGCCGGTGATGAACTCCCGTGAGCTGGCTGCCGTGGTGGACGACCACTACACCGCAGAGGCGCAGACCCTGGCGACCGGCGCCGAGGCGAACCTGCTGAAGCTCGGGGAGCTGCGCGGCACGCTGAGCGCCGAACAGGCCGCGCGCTGGGCCGAGTTGAAGGCGGCCCATGTGCGGGAGCGGGGTGCGGCGGACGAGGAACCGCTGCGCCGGGCCGTCGCCGCACTCGGGGTGCTGGCCGAGCGGATCGGGGCGGTGGAGTCGGCGATCACCCGGGCGAGCGGGGCGAGTTGACGGCCACGGAGCTGTCGTAGAGCCGCGTCCTCGGCGTGACGGCCGCCGACCCGCCCGCTCAACTGCTAGAGCTGCAACAGCCGTTGGGTGATCTCGCGGTACTGCCGCAGCGCGTTGCGGAACTCCTCGGACTCCGACTCCGACTGGGCCTCGGGGTCCTGGTCGGCCCAGGCGGCGCGCAGGGCGTCGCGGCGGGCCGCGAGGGCGGTGACGAGGTGGGCGGTCGCCTCGTCGTAGGCGCTCTCCGCCTCCTGCAACGCGTCGCGCGGGGTGTCCGCGAAGGTGTTCAGCGCGTGCCGCAGCCGCTGGAGAACCTGGTCCCGCTCGCCCGACGGCAGCAGCGGCTCCGGGCCCGGGGTGCGGCGCTCGGAGGGAACCTTGTTCTGACCTGCGGGTTGTTGGGCGCGTGTCTGGTCGTACATCATCGGGAGTCGCTTCCGTTCCGCCCGAAGGCGTTTCTGGGATTCGTCCGTGCACCGGCCACTGCCCTGCGCCGTGCTGCCAGTCAACGTGCGGCGACGGTTCGTGTCAACGCGACGGCCACGGCCCCCGCCCCCGACACCGCCCGCGCCCTACGACGGCACGTCCCCTTCCCGCCGGACCAGGGCCGGGCGCCCGTCCGCGACAGCGGGGACCGGCTCGACGTCGGGATCACGGCGGCGATCGTCGTCCTGCCGTTCGTGGTGCGGGACCTTGTCCGTGGCGGCCATGGCGGCCATGGCGGGCGTGGCGGGCGTGGCGATCGTGCCGTCCGGGTACCGGCCGTCGTACTCCCCGCCATACCCGCCCCCGTTGCGCCGAGGTCTGGGTGGGTGCGTCCGCGTACTGCTGCTCGCTGACCAGGCGGTCGCCGCCGCGCAGCACGGTCAGCACACCCACCCGGATCGCTCGGATGCCCAGCGGGAACCCGCAGACACCCGCCGGGGCTCGGCCGTACGGTCGTCGCCGACCAGCAGGGACAGCGCGACCCCGGGGCACCGAGCGTCCGGGCGCAGGCCTGCACCGGATGGGGGATGCGATAGCGGGTGGTCGGGTGACCTCGTGTAGTGGAGTGAGTCGGGCGCCGGCTGGCAAGGCGAACGACCGGGCGGGGTGCGGGTGCAGCCCCGCTAGTCGTCCTGGTGCGGTACCCACTCGCTCTTGTCCAGCGAATAGCCGTAGCGCGGGCGGCCGTTCATCCCGCTGGTGTGGAACGGCTTCCCTGGTCGTCGATGCGGAGCACCCCGTGCCGGGTGCCGCTGCTCCACGCCAGCTCCAGATACCAGCGCACGTCGTGCGAGGCCGCGGCGGCCGTGATGTACAGGACCTCGGGATCGCTCTCGCTCACCTTGTACGGCAGCCCGGTCTGCCCGGCCTTCGGCGTGGCCACCGGCCGGGTCGCGTCCAGCCCGACGTCGAAGGAGTGCGTGGGCACCCCGCCGCCGCAGCCGACGCCGACATACCCCATGGTGTACGCGTTCCGGGCGAGCGGCGCCCCGCTGCCGACCACCCGCACGTTCAGCGACTGCAGTACGACGGTGTCCTCACCGGTGCCCTGAACGGTCAGCTCCAGATACTGACTGCCGGCCGACACCGCCCCCAGCGCACTCACCCAACTCGGCGCGTCCTGCTCGGTGGGCGGCGGCGGCACCTTCGCCGCGTCCTCGTCGACCAGGTAGGTCTGACTGCACGGACTCTCCCAGGCGTACGGCCGGGTCGTGACGGTCAGTGGAACGGCCGCGGTCTGGTCCGTACCGCCGCCTCCGCTGCCGCCGCTTGTCGTGCCCGCGGCCGCGTTGCCGCTCGTCTTCGAGGACTCGGAGGGCTCTCGTGCTGTCGGAGGGGAGGTGGAGGAGGACGGCGAGGAGGTCGCCTTCGACGTCGACTTCGGCGGGGCGGAGGACGATCCGGTGCCGGTGCCCTGCCCGGCGGAGGTGACGGAACCGGCCTCCTGCTTACGGTCACCGCTGCGGTCGTCACCGGAGACGAGGCGGGGACGAGAGCGGTGGCGGCGAGGACGACGGCTACGGCGGCTGCGGCGAGGAGGGGTGCGGCGGCGGTTGTGGGGGTGGGGGTGTTGGGGGCGGGGGTTCTTGGGAGGGTGGGGGTTCGGGGGTGGTGGTGCCGGTGCCGGTGCCGGTGCTGGCGTGGGCGTGGGCGTTGGCTGCGGTGCCGGCTCCGGTGGGAGCAAGGGTGCTGGTGCTGGTGCTGGTGCTGGTGTTGGTGTTGGCGGGTGCGGGGGTGCCAGTGTTGGTGCCCGGATCCGGAGGGGCGCGGCTGCCCCGGGCGCGCTCGCGGTGTTGGACGTGGCGCTCGTGGCGGCGGTCGGGCTCGCCGTGGCGCTCGCGGTGTTGGTCGTGGCGCTCGTGGCGTTCGTCGTGGTGCCGGTGATGGCGGCCTTCCGCTCCCGCTGGCGTGCCCCGTCGGCCAGGATCCACCGGCGGTGGGCCTCGACGAGCTCGTCCGGGGTCGCCTTGCAGAGCCGGGCGAACCGCTCGACGGGGGCGTACTCCGTGGGCACGGCATCGCCGTTGCAGTAGCGGTGCAACGTCGACGTACTCATGTGCAGCCGCTTCGCGAGCACCCCGTAACTCAGCCCCGACCGGTCCTTCAGCTCCCGTATCAGCGCCGCGAAATCGGCCGTCTCCTCAGGCCCCGCCACCGTGCCCCCATTCCAGTCGAGCGTTCCAGGGGTCACTGTTCCCAGGTAAGAGCCGGTGCGACCGTTCCAGGTTCCCGTGGATCCCGGCTGCCGTAGCGGGTGGGACGGAAGGCGGCACAAGCTGCGGTCATCAAAGCACGCCGCCCGCCGAACGGTGGGGCGGCCGGCGACCTCCCACGTTTCCCCACCTTTCCGAAAGGGATCACCATGTCCGCGTTCACCGCCCGTCCCCGTACCCGCCTCTTCGCCGCGGCCACCGTCGCCCTCGCCGCCCTCTCCCTCACCGCCTGCAACGACAAGCTGGGAGTACAGGACGAGGGAGCGGCACAGACGTCGACACAGGCGCCGGAGAAGACGGGCGGCTCGACGCAGGGCAAGTCGACGCAGGGCAACTCGACGCAGGGCAACTCCACGTCGGGCAACTCGACGTCGGGCAACTCCTCGACCGGGGGCGACAACGGCTCGGGCGGCACGACGGGTTCGAACGGAGGCAAGTCGAGCGGCGGCAAGACGAGCGGGGGTCCGGCTCGAACTCCGGCACGAACACCGGCACGAACACCTCGACGAGCAGCGTCCCGTGCAGCGGAGCCAACACGAAGGTGACGGCTCAGCCGGTCTCCCGCCCCATCAACCACATGCTGCTCACGGTTACCAACACCGGCACCAAGACCTGCGACCTCTACTACTACCCCGCCCTCAACTTCGACGACGCCCAGTCGGTCCCCCGGTGATGAAGGAGTCCCAGCCCCAGGCAGTCACCACCCTCACCCCCGGGCCAGTCCGGCTACGCCGGCGTAGCCCTCTCCAACGGAGACAACGGCACCGGCACCAACGGCCACACCGCCAAGTCCCTCGCCGTCTACTTCTTCGACCGCAACAACAACAGCATCAGCCCGGCGGCAACCCCGACTCTGCCGACGAAGGGCGTGTACGTCGATGACTCGCTGCGGGTGACGTACTGGCTGCCTAGCGCGCAGGACGCGTTGACTTACTGAGCACGGGGGCGCGGAACGCCAAAGGGCCGGTACTGGTTTCAGTACCGGCCCTCTGAACTGCTATGTGGCTGTCGGGGTGGCGGGATTTGAACCCACGACCTCTTCGTCCCGAAGCAACTTGGGTGGGGGTGGTGCCTTGGGATGGTGTGGCACTCACCTGCTCTGATGGTCCGCAGTCGTCCGCGCTTGTTCGCCGGTGTGCGCTGGCGTTGTCGCACAGTTAGACACTCGCCGGGCCTCTCGATGCGGACTACGGACACAACGGTCACTGAAGTCCGCTGGGCTGGTCAAGCAATCGACAGCGACTTGAGTCGGTCGCCTATGATCGCCGCGGTGGCTGTGCTTCTGCGCTGCGTCCTGCCGACTTAGAGCTCGTAACACGATCATGATCGGTGTTTCTTGAGGCGTCTCCAGCAGATCAGGGCGCAGGCCAATGAGACGAAGGTGTCGTGGAGTTCGGTGCGGCGTTCCCAGCGGACGGCGAGGCGCTTGAACTGGTGGAGCAGGGCGATGGTCTGTTCGACGACGTAGCGGAGTTTGCCCAGGCCCTTGATGTTCGGGGCGCCCTTGCGGGAGATGACAGGAAGGATCCGGCGCCTGCGCAGTTCCTTGCGGTTGGGGTTGGAGTCGTAGGCCTTGTCGCCTAGCAGCGAGTCGGGGCGGCAGCGAGGACGGCCGGGGCGTCCGGCCACGGGTGGGATTCCGTCGACGAGGGCGAGGGTCTGGGTGACGTCGTTGACATTGGCCGCGGTGGTGATGACCTTGAGCGGGGTGCCGCGTCCGTCGCAGATCACGTGGTGCTTGCTGCCTGTCTTCCGCCGGTCGACCGGCGACGGACCGGTGTCGGCTCCCCCTTTTTCGCGCGGATGTGGGAGCCGTCCACACACGCCCTGGACCAGTCGAGCGCGCCGGCTGCGTTCAGCTCGGCAAGCAGGATCCGGTGCAGCTGGTCGAAGACGCCGGCCTGCTGCCACCGCTCCAGACGCCGCCAGCAGGTCTGTCCCGAGCCGAACCCCAGCTCCAGCGGCAGGAGTTGCCAGGCTATGTCGTTGTGGAGGACGTACAGGATGCCCTGCAGACACAGCCGGTCCGCCACCGGCCGCGGGCCCGGCGCCTTCCTCGGCCACGGCGGCAGCAGTGGCTCGATCAGCGCCCACAAGTCGTCGTCCACGATCCACGGCCGAGTGCTCACTCCATCCCGAACAGCCGAATCGTCACATCGGTCACGCCCGACGAGGGCACTTCAACAAGATCGTGTTACGAGCTCTTAGAGTATTAACTCGAAGTCTGAGACTGCCGAGCTAGTCAGCACGGACCACTAGGGCAAAAGCCTCTCCACAGCAACACCCTCGTTGAAGGGAGCTGGAATCTGAACCTGATGTTCAACGGCGTCTATGAATTCATCCAGGTTTAGTTGTCCGGAGGCAAGCGCCCCGACAAGCAGGTCGATGGGCCGATCAGCCACGGCAGTCCCCATCTCGTGTCATGGTCTACGTGAGTGCAGCCTACCTGTAGCTAAGGCTCGCAGCCTCAGTGACTTGAGTAGTTGATTGTCAAGATGGCAACAACTGGATGTAGGTCACCATCAGTACTGGTCTGATAACCATCACAGAACTGATAGTCGATCCTCGCGGAACCGGTGACTTCATAGTGAACCGTCCTGGACCAGCCAGGACCCTTCGGTCGTCCAGCAGTGCCTTTGAGGATGCATGTTGAGGCAACCGGGGCAGGACTGCCAGGGTCATGCGCCACATGGTCCCAAAACTGTTGCGCCTGCTGGAGTCCTGTCCTTGGGGCGAGTTCCTCGTACAGCCGACGAAAACGCTTGTGGACGAGCACTCGATACTTCGGTTGCTCGTCTGGCTTGCCACCGGGGCGTTTCGCCGGCTGTAGGGGTCGTAGGCGCTTTCACTCATGGTCGGGACGACCCGCTTCGACGAAGTCTGCTGGCTCGTGCCGCCCCAGCAGCACAGACCTTCGGAGAGGATCTTCGAGTTGCCTGGCGGTGGTTCGCCAGGCGTGCAGGCACTCATCCAGAGTGGCAACGTCGCCGTCTGCGTGCGCCGCCACGAGTGATGCTTGCAGGTCACTCATGAACTCTTGCAAGTCCTCGGCGTCGAACACGCGAAGCCAGGCCAGCTCACCAAGATCGCTAATGCTTGGTGTCACACCTCGGCTGATGAGGGCTTCCAGACGTAGCAAGGCGCGGGACCACTCTGAGAGAACCTCCAGTAGGCGCAGCTTGCTCTCGGGGAGCATGACCAGGCTAGTGCCGTCCTTGTCGCGCAGCCTGGCCAGGCCGCTACGAGCTGCGCTCAAGAGCTCGGTTCGCTTGTTGGCAAGGTCGCTTGCTTGAAAGATCGTGTCGGTCATGGCGTCCTCCTGTTGTCAGGATCCTATGTAGGATCGTGGTTGTCAATCTGCAACTCAAGGGTCACTGTAGATAGTGGCGAGTGTTCGCGGAGGTGAGCGATGGACGGGGCGAGGCCGTTTGATGCCCGCGAGGTGCTGATCTGTGAGGGAGGTTCACCGCCCAGTGCGCGATGGCGCACCGCGAGCCTCGTGACAGCGATGCGAGGCATCCTGGCTCGTGGTCCAGATTTCAGCGACCCCGATCCTGCGGCTAGGCTCGACGCCTTCCGAGCCGTTGCTGACGAGTTGACACGGCGGGGCCTTGACGCCGACTCCCTGATTCGCTACGGGATGTGTCCCGAAGTGATTGCACCCGTTGTCGGTGCTTTGACGCTACGCTCCCTTGTGTCGCCTGACGAAGCGGCCTCTGCGGTAGGCATCAGTGTCGAGGAGTTGTCGGTGTGGGCGAATGTGCTACCTAATCCGAAGATTACCCCGATTACCGACGAAGACTCGGCAGATGAGTTCCAGTCTGGAGTGGCAGAATCCATAGTTACGATCAGCCCGATGATTGTTGCATGGGTTTGCAATGCGCGGCTCGGTGATATCGCTAGCCTAAATGCGCCAGGAGCCGACGAAATTAAGGATGCCCTGGACTCCCCACCCCCTGAAGTCGAACTATTCGAGCGGTATCGGTGGCTAGTCGATAGATTTTCGGAAACATTTCTCCGTGACTGGTCAACACCTTCGCTGCATCTTGAGTACCGCTGGCTTATGGGCCGAGAGCTTCCTCCCTGCGAGGCGTCCCTGATGGGTGATCGGCTGGTAGGTGAAGCTGAGCTACAGGCGGAGATTGCGCGTCGGGTAGTATTTCCGCCTCGACTGCCAGCACTTGTGCGGGAAGTTGATGCAGGTGGGCGTTTGGTCATCGAGATGGAGGGGCATGCTCGAACCCTCCTGGGGCAAGGCCGCTGCCGAGAGGCCGCTGCCCTTTTCGAATTCGCCGGCAAGAGGCGCCCGGACGACCCTACAGTGCATAATGATCTCGGGTTTTGCTTGATCCCGGTAAACCCAGAGGGTGCTCTGAGTCATCTACAAAGGGCGGCAGATCTTGGTTACCCTAAACTGGCCATCAATGTCTATAATCGGATGTGCTGCTGTGCGGCGCTGAAAGACTGGCGGTCCGTGCTTCGTCTTGCTGATTCTTATTGGGATGAGGATTTGGTTGACGGTCCTGTACCTGCCACGGTGTGGTGCCAGACTGGCGATGGAACCTGGTCTATCACTTCAACTCTTGATGTACGTCAGATGCTAGCCGAATTTTCGTATGATATTGCGCAAGCTGAGGGATTGAAGGACGAATCGGCTCTTTGGCAGGCCAGGGTACGCGAAATTGGTATCTCCTAGCTATCAGAGTTTGGCTAATTTAAATTCATGCTCATTGGTGTGGTCAAAAAGTCGCCATATCGGCTTGGCGGAGTCTCAATGACTGAGTAAAGTCCACGGGGCGCCGTCCTTGAGCTGAGAACGGCTTCCTGTGCAAGCCTTGGGTCAAGCTGCCCCTTGATGCGAACTACGGGCGGGAAGGTGGTGAAGTCATCCAGCCTGGTGAGGACGGTGTGGGGAGAGCCGCCTGTGGTCGCCATGGTTGCTGTACTTCTCTGCTGTTCAGCAGACACTATTAGGGCGCGTCTTCTAGCCTGGGAGCGTCGTCAGTTGAGGCGTCGCCAGGGGCCGGGACGTTAGAACCGGTCCTCGTTCTCGTTTCGATCGCAGTGGTTGTTCGCTTCGTCGTCCTGGTCCTTACGGAAACGCCGGAAGTCGATACACCAACTCGACCGGAAGGGGACTGACATGAGCAAATCGCGAGGGCTTCTGCTTGCCATCCTGGAAGTGGTCGTGACGATCGTGGACGGGTTCGTAGCCCGGCTCCGGTGCATCCCCTGAGCTGACGAACCGAGCGGTTCCTCAACTTACCCAACACTGCTTCTGCCTGCGGTTGCGCAGTCGATCAGCAGCGTGACCTGCTTGTGAGCTGTGGGCAGTTGTCATCGTTGGTCACCGCTGAGCGTCCTCCCACAGCCCAGACGCGGTCCCGCGGCCGGTGGTTAGTTTTCGCGATCCATACCTGTGATCATCGACCGAGGCAGAGGATAGGCAGGTGCTCGAAACTGCCCTCAACATCTCCAGCATCGTGCTTCAGATTCTCGGTCTGCTCGCAGCAGCAGTTGGACTGTCCAACACGTTCAACGACTCGGCAGGTCCTGGTGACCGCTTCTTCGCGCGGGTGATGATGACTGAGTTTGAGGTGGCGCGACAGCTGTTGTTTGGGATTAAGCGGCTCTCGCGTCGATTCTTCGGACGCCCGCGACCGAGGGTAGCCACTGGCCATCTTGGTACCGCCATGGAGGTTGGCTTCGTCGGAAGTGCCCGGGGCATCGTGCAGTTCGGGCCGCTGCCTGACCCTGCCCAGGACCCCGATGCCTTCAAAACTGCGGTGGAAGATCGTTTGAACCGTGCGTTCAAGCTGGCTCAAGACGTGCAGCATGACTTGGGGCAGGAGACGAAGGCGCGTCAGCAGGAGGATCAGGAGATCGCTAACGATTTCCAAGCTCACCTCACGGCCCAAGACGAGGAAGCAAGGCGAAAGATGATCCGTGGCTTGCACGAGCAGGTGCTGGGTCTCTTCTGCGTCGCCTTTGGGCTCGCAGTGCAGAGCATCCTTGATCTGGCCTACTGACCGCTAACCGTCACTCCTACCTCAACCCACTACTCACCCCAGCTCGCATCCCGTCCGCCGTCGACCCATACGCATGTGGAGCGGGCGTGGTTCATGGCGTCCAGGTGGAGCGCGCCACTGTACGAACGACCTGGACGCCATGGGCCGCGTCTGCTCGGCTCTGCCTGGGTCGACGGCGGATGGGATGGGAGCCCACCACGCTCACCACGATGTGCCCGCGGCTGGAACGGCGCCCCCTTTCACCCGGTGCCGGCCGATCCCCCGCCGGAGGCATCGTCTGTGACCGTGGGCCGGGATGTGTCGGGTGCGCGACTCATGTCCTCCGGGCCTATCCACAGTGGGCGGGCGTCGGCGCAGCCGGGGCGGAGCGGGCCGAAGGCAGGAGCGGCGCCCCGAGCGGAGCCGGGAAGCCCGCCCGGCGGAGCGGAGCGCAGCCGGGTGCTTGAACCAGTAGAGAAAGTTGTAACTCACTGGGTGGTGTGGGGCATGTCCGGTCACCACCTCGACTCGTCGACGCTCCCGGCCGGCCAACTCCTCGTCCGCTGCAACAACCGTCGTACGACCCGCTGCGCGGCCTGCTCCGAGGTCTACCGTCGCGACACCTTCCACCTGATCACCTCCGGCCTGCGCGGAGGCAAGGGCACCCCGAACACGTCGCCACCCACCCCCGCGTCTTCGCCACCTTCACCGCCCCCGGCTTCGGCCCGGTCCACAACCGCCGCACCGACAACCGCCCCTGCCGCTGCGGCACCCACCACGACCAGGACGACGACACCCTCGGCACCCCACTCAACCCGGACACCTACGACTACGAAGCCGCCGTCCTCTGGAACGCCCACGCCGGTCCCCTGGCGCCGCTTCTCCACCTACCTGCGCCGGGAGGTCGCCAAGCGCGCAGGCCTCTCCCAACGCCGCTTCCGCGACCACGCGCGTGTGTCCTTCGCCAAGGTCGCCGAGTACCAGAAGCGCGGCGCCGTCCACTTCCACGCCGTCATCCGCATCGACGGCCCTACCGGCGGCGATACCCCACCCCCGCCCTGGGCCACCGCCGAACTGCTCACCGACGCCATCCGCACCGCGACCGCCAAGGTCCGCGTCGACGGCCCGACCATCGACGGCCGCACCCACACCTTCACCTTCGGCCGCCAACTCGACGTCCGCACCATCCGATCCGCCGACTTCAACAACGGCCAGGAACTCACCGAACGAGCCGTCGCCGCCTACATCGCCAAGTACGCCACCAAGGGCGCCGAGACAGCGACGGGAGCTCTCGACCGCCCGCTCAAGTTCGCCGCCGAACTCGCCCACCTCGACATCAGCGACCACGCCCGCCGCCTGATCCGCACCGCATGGACCCTCGGCGCCCGCAAGAGCCTGGAACACCTCCGCCTGCGCGCCTGGGCCCACATGCTCGGCTTCCGCGGCCACTTCTCCACCAAATCCCGCCGCTACTCCACCACCCTCGGCGCCCTCCGCGACGCCCGAGCCGAATGGCGCCGCGCACAAGCCACACCCGCCAACGGCCCCACCACCAACACCACATACGTGCTCGCGCACTGGGTCTTCGCCGGAACAGGCCTCTCGTCCACCGAAGCCTGGCTGTCCGAATCCCTCGAACCCACCCCGGCACGGAAGGAGAACCAACACATGCGTGACGACGAGCTGTTGACCGTGGTCGACGTCATGGCTCGCTGAAGGTCGGGCGGTCCACGGTCTACGACCTGATCCGCACCCGGCGTCTGCGTTCCGTCGCCATCGGCCGGTGCCGGCGTATCCCCGCTTCGGCTCTCCGCGACTTCATCTCTGGGCAGTTGGAGCGTGCTGCCTGATGACCAAGCCTCGTAGTCGCGGTGATGGCGGTCTTCATTGGGACGAGAAGAGACAGCGATGGATCGCCACGGCGAACCTGGGCTTCGATGCGAGCGGAAAACGGATCGTCAAGCGGGGGAGTGGCAAGACCAAGACCGAGGCCAAGACCAAGCTCAAGGAGGTACTGCGGGACCACGAAGACGGCCTCGCCATCGCGCCCACCAACTACACGGTCAAAGACGCGGTCACGGACTGGCTCGCCTACGGCCTGGCCGGCCTCGACCCAAGCACCGTAGAGACGACCACGTTCCTGAGCGAGAAGCACGTCATCCCGTCACTCGGCGCCCGCAAGCTCCGAGACCTCAGCGCGGAGGACGTTGACCGCTGGCTGGCCACCAAGGCGAAGACACTCAGCACGCGTACGCTCCAGGGCCTTCACTTCACTCCTGCCTGAACCGTGCGGTAAAGCGGGCTATGGCGCGGGACAAGGTGAAGCGCAACGTCGTCGAGCTGTGCTCGGTGCCGCAGGGCCAGGCCGGGCGGCCGTCCAAGGCGCTCACGTTCGCTCAGGCTGATGCCGTACTCAAGGGGGCGGCTGGGACCTCGATGTACGCGTACATCGTCGTCGCGCTGCTGACCGGAGCCCGCACGGAGGAGCTGCGGGCGCTCACTTGGGATCACGTCTTTCTGAAGGGGCGGCCGGACTTCGATCCGCCGCAGCCTCCGCACATCGCGGTCTGGCGGTCGGTGCGGCGGAGCGGGGACACCAAGACCCGGAAGTCCCGGCGCACCCTCGCCCTGCCGGCGCGCTGCGTGGACGCGCTCTGGCAACAGTTCGAGGATCAAGGGTGGGACCGGCTTGCCGCTGACGAGGAGTGGGAGGAACACGGACTCGTCTTCTCGTCGGCAGTCGGCAAGCCGCTCGATGCTGCCAACGTCCGCCGTGCGTTCCGCCAGGCACTCAAGGACGTCGACGGGGTGGACCCTGCCGAGTGGACTCCCCGGGAGCCCCGGCACAGCTTCGTGTCGTTGCTCTCCGACCGGGGCGTCCCCTGGAGGAGATCTCCCGGCTCGTCGGGCACTCGGGTACGGCCGTGACCGAGGGGGTCTACCGAAAGCAGATCCGGCCCGTGATCCAGACCGGCGCCGTAGTCATGGACGGCATCTTCGGGGCGGATGTGCGGAAGCCTTAGTCACGCAGTCCGCACGCTCAGAAATCGATAGTCACGCAGTTAGACACGCAGCAACGCCAGAGGGCCCTTACCGATTCGGTAAGGGCCCTCTGAACTGCTATTTGGCTGTCGGGGTGGCGGGATTTGAACCCACGACCTCTTCGTCCCGAACGAAGCGCGCTGCCAAGCTGCGCTACACCCCGATGTCGCCACATCTTGCGAGTGTTGCTGCTCATCGCGGCGACGTCGTTTACTTTAGCCCACCGGTGGCTGGAGACGAAATCCGGTTTTGCCGCGGTGGCGGGTGAGGTTCGGGCGGGCGTGGTCGAGGGCCACGAGGAGGACGGAGAGGGCGTAGAAGGCGAGGCCGAGGAGGAGGGCGTTGCCCAGGACGCTCTTGTAGCCGTGCCGTTCGACGTCCAGGAACGAGTAGAGATAGCGGCCCGGGGTGCCGGGCAGGATCAGTTCGCCGCGGCCCAATGACACCGCCAGGTACGTCAGCGGGTACAGCAGCCACGTCGCGGCCATCCGCAGCCGTAGCCGGCCGGGGGCGGTCAGGAACAGCCAGTCGATCACCGCGGCGATCGGCGTCACCGTGTGCAGGACCTGGTTCGTCACCGCCTGCCAGCCCGTGACGGGTCCGCCTGTCATCGCGAACGGGCTCGACGCGTGCGGCACCAGGATCAGGTGGTACACCAGGCTCGTGATCGTGATGTAGAGCAGCGCCGCGCCCGTGACCAGGGGGAGACCGGGCGGCGGGCCGTCCACGCGCGGCGGGCCGTGGCGAGCGTGACCAGCGCGAGCAGGATGTTGCTCTGGATCGTGAAGTACGTCAGCACCCGGATCGGGCTGCCGAGGAACAGGTCGACGGTCACCGCCGCTGCCGCCACCAACGCGACCAGCAGTCGGTACGCCGCCGTCAGCGGGCGGGAGTGCGGGGCCACCACCGCGGTGGCGGGAACGGGTGAGGCGAGCAGCGCGGGCATGCCGGGTACCGCGGGGAGGTCCGGATGTCCCTGGGTATCGGGGCGGTCATGACATCACGGTAGGCAGCGGGGGACGAATCGGGCGATACGGGTGGGCTGGACGGGCTACGCCGACCGCACGGCCGCCCCTGGTCGCGCCGGCCCCGGTCCCCTCGACTCCGGCCGAATCGAACCTGGCCCAATGCGACCGCACCGCCGCCCTTGGTCGCGCCGGCCCCGGTCCGCTCGGCTCCGGCCGAATCGAACCTGGCCCAATCAACCCTGGCCCAATCAACACCCTGGCCGAGCCGAGCCGAGCCGAGCTGACCCCGGTCCCGGCCTCGCCCGACCCCTCAGTACACCCCGACTCCGACCCGCAACCGGGGTACGCCCAGACTCCGACCTCACCCCTCAGGACGTCCCGCCCCGGCCCTCAAGCACTCCCGCCCCTGACTCCGTCCCCAGGAACTCCCCGCACCCACCCCCAGGAGCACACCCTGCCACCGCGCCCCTGCCACCGCGCCCCCGTAACCCCCTACTCCCGCCCCACCAACGTCATCAACGTAGCCTCCGGCGGACAAGCAAACCGCACCGGCGTATACCGGCTCGTCCCGCACCCGGCCGACACATGCAGATACGAGGTCCGACCCTCGGCCGTATGCCGGGACAGCCCCTTGACCCGGTCCGTGTCCAGGTCGCAGTTGGTGACCAGCGCGCCGTAGAACGGGATGCACAGCTGGCCGCCGTGTGTGGGCCGCCGAGGATCAGGGGGTAGCCGTCCGCCGTGAAGGAGTCCAGGACGCGGAGGTACGGGGCGTGGACCACGCCCATCGAGAAGTCGGCGTTGTCGGACGGGCCGCCGGCCACGTGGGCGTAGCGGTCGCGTTTGATGTGGGGTCGTCCACGCCGGTCAACTCCACGGAGACGCCCTCGAACTTGAGCGTCCCCGGGTGTTCGTCAGGTTCAGCCAGCCCGCGGCGTCGAAGCCGTCCCGCAGGTCCTCCCACGGGTTGTGGACGACGCCGGTGACGGGCGGGTTGCCGTTCAGACCGTGGCGGCCGGCGCTCTTCTCCAGCAGGTACCGGGCGGGGTTGCGGAGTGTGGGGCCGTAGTAGTCGTTCGAGCCGAAGACGTACGCGCCCGGGAAGTCCATCAGCGGGCCCAGCGCGTCCAGCACCTCGGGGACGCCCTCCGGGTCGGAGAGGTTGTCGCCGGTGTTGATCACGAAGTCGGGGCGCAGGCCCGCCAGCGAGCGCAGCCAGCGCTGCTTCTTGCGCTGGCCGCCGACCATGTGGATGTCGGAGACCTGGAGGACTCTGAACGGGCGCATCCCGGCCGGCAGCACCGGGACCGTCACCCGTCGCAGCCGGAAGGAGCGGACCTCGAAGCCCGCCGCGTAGACCAGACCGGCGGCGCCTGCCGCCGCAATTCCCAGAGGTACTCCGTATCGCGCGCGCATACCGCCATCGTGTCAGACCGCACTGACACCCCGTCGGGCGCGGCCGCTTAAGCCTCCCCGCAAGGGGTCCCGCACGCGGTCGGCGAAATCTGCGGGCGCCCGCACTCACGCACCTGCGAGAATCAAACCCATGACCACCACGCTCAAGTCGAAGCTGCAGGAAGACCTCAACGCCGCGATCAAGGCGCACGACAAGCTGCGCTCCTCCACGCTCCGGCTGACGCTCTCCGCGATCACCAACCAGGAGGTCGCGGGCAAGGAGAAGCGCGAGCTCTCCGACGACGAGGTCCTCAAGGTGATCACCAAGGAGGCGAAGAAGCGCCGCGAGGCCGCGGACGCCTTCGCGCAGGGCGGGCGTCCCGAGCAGGCCGCGCAGGAGAAGGCGGAGGGCGAGATCCTCGCCGAGTACCTGCCCAAACAGCTCGGTGACGAGGAGCTGGCCGCGATCGTCTCCCAGGCGGTCGAGGAGGCGAAGGCCGCCGGCGCCGAGGGCCCGCGCGCGATGGGCGCCGTCATGAAGATCGTGAACCCGAAGGTCGCCGGCCTGGCCGACGGCGGCCGCGTCGCCGCCGCGGTGAAGAAGCTCCTCGCCGGCTGAATCGCCCGCCAGGAGAGAGCCGTTTCTCTACGACGACGGGGGCGCCCCTTGTGAAAAGGCGCCCCCCGTCGTCGTAGACGAAAAGGCGGATCGGGTGGCCGGGGCTAGCCCTGTTGCCGCCGTTTCCGTTGCCGTTGTTTCCGCCGTTGTCGTTGCCCTGGAAGAAGCCGTCGGGGAGGGAGAACGTCGGGTCGGGGGTGGTGCCGCCGTCGGTGGTGCCGGTGGTGCCGCCGTTGGTGGTCAGACCGCCGTTGTCATTGCCCCGTTGTTGTTGCCGCCGTTGTCGTTGTTCTTGCCGCCGTCGTTGCCCTTGTCCTTGTCCTTCGTGGGGTCCGGGATGTTGACGAGGGTGAAGGACTGGGCCTGCTTGCCTTCGAGGGCACCGGACATGGCGTCCTTCCAGATCGGGCCGGGGGTGTCGGCGCCGTAGACCTCGCCGTGGTAGACCCCGCCGATGCGGATGTTGGTCATCTCGACGTTCTGCTTGGGGCTGCCGACCCAGACCGCGCCGGCCAGGTTCGGGGTGTAGCCGACGAACCAGGCGTTCTTGCGGGCGTCCGTCGTACCCGTCTTACCGGCGCTCTCGCGGTCGGTGAGGCCGGCCTCCTGGCCGGTGCCGGAGTCGACCACGCCACGCAGCACGGTGTTGATGGTGTCGGCGGTCTTCTTGCTCATCGCCCGCGAGCAGGTGGACTTCGGGACGGCGAGCGACTTCTCCTCGTTGCCCACCTTCTGGGTGATGGACTCGATGGCGATCGGGGTGCAGTAGGTGCCCTCGTTGGCGAAGGCCGCGTACGCGGTGGCCATCGTCAGCGGCGAGAGGCCCTTCGAGCCGAGCGCGATGGCCGGGACCTCGGGGATCTTGTCGCCGTTGCCCTGCACGACCCCGAGCTTGCTGGTCATGCTCACGACGGGGCACAGACCGATGTCGGAGATCATCTGCACGAAGTAGGTGTTGACCGACTTGGCCATCGCCTCCTTCAGCGCGTACGGACCGTGCTCCGACTCGCTCTCGTTCTCCACCGTCGCGCCGCCCGTGTTGACCCAGTTCTTGCCGCTGCAGGTCGAGACGGGGCTCGGGTAGTCCATCGAGTACGGCGCCGGGTACTGCTGCGTGGCGGGCAGGCCCTGCTCCAGCGCGGCGGCGGCGACGAACGGCTTGAACGTCGAACCGGTCGGGAAGCCGAAGTTCGAGCCGCCCATGTCGGCGTTGACCGAGTAGTTGTACTCCGTCTCGTTCTTGCCGTAGCCGTACGGCCTCGACTGGCCCATGCCGAGGATCTTGCCGGTGCCGGGTTCGACCAGGGTGGCCGCCGCGGCGACCGAGTCCGACTTGTAGATGTGGTCCTTGAGCGAGGCCTGCACCGAGTCCTGCGCCTGCGGGTCCAGCGTCGTACGGATCGTCAGGCCGCCCTGGTTCCAGATCTTCGCCCGGGCCTCCTTGGTCTTGCCGAAGACCGGGTCGCTCAGGAAGACGTTCTCGACGTACTTGCAGAAGAAGCTGGCGCCCTTGGCCGCGGTGATGCAACCGTTCTTCGGCTGGCTGACCTTGAGGCCGAGGTCCGTCTTCTCGGCCGCGTCCGCCTCCGCCTTGGAGATGTCGCCGACCTCCGCCATGCGGGCCAGCACGGTGTTGCGCCGCTTCTTGGCCTCGGCCTCGTCGTTGATCGGGTCGTAGCGCGTGGGCGACTGGACGATGCCCGCGAGGAGCGCCGACTGCGGGAGGGTGAGGTCCTTGGCGTGCTTGGAGAAGTAGCGCTCGGAGGCGGCCTCGACGCCGTAGGCCTGCTCCCCCGAAGAACGTGATGTTCAGGTAGTTCTCGAGGATCTTCTTCTTGCCGAGCTTCTCCTCGATCTGGATCGCGTACTTCAGCTCCTTGACCTTGCGGCCGAGCGTCTGCTGGGTGGCCTGGGCGACCTTCGTCGGGTCGTCACCGGCCTCCTCCACGAAGTAGTTCTTCACCAGCTGCTGGGTGAGGGTCGAGGCGCCCTGGGAGACCCCGCCGCTCTGCGCGTTCTTGTTGAGGGCGCGCAGGACGCCCTTCAGGTCGATCGCGCCGTGCTGGTAGAAGCGCGAGTCCTCGATCGCGACGATCGCCTTCTGCATGTACGGCGAGATGTCCTTGAGCTCCACCACCGTGCGGTCACGGGAGTAGACCGAGGCGATCTGGTTGCCCTTGCTGTCCAGGATCGTGGTGCGCTGGCTCAGCTGAGGGCTCTTCAGATTGTCCGGGATGTCGTCGAATCCCTGGACCGAGCCCTTAGCAGCGAGTCCGAGCGCGCCGGCCGCGGGCATCGCGATTCCGGCCATGACGGCACCGGCGAGCACACTGACACCGAGGAACTTGGCGGCCTGCTGCATGGGGACAGGCCACCACCCGAGCGCTTTTTTGGCATGGGGGCAGCCTACGTTCTCATTCGCCGGACACGTGTATAGGCGTTGGCCTAAGCTGCTCTCAACTGTCACAGCAGAGCGGTCACGTATCAATACGTCCGGCGACCCCGAATCGTTCCGGTCGTCCCCTGTTTTTGTCGGGGGCGTGTCCGAATCCACCTCCTGTGTCACCTGGTGCCCCTTGTGGCGCATGTCAACTGTCCCGGTTTGCCGGGATAGTCACGCATGTCGCCAGCTCACTCCCCGGGTGATCTGCCGCTTACCCATAGTCCGTTCGGGCCATTCAAGATTGGGCCCGAAGGGGGTGTTGCGCTGTGCCCACCTTCCGTAACGTCCTCAACTGGCGGCGGTGAATATGCCGCTGCCGCCGTGGGGAGCCTCGATTCGGGAGAGGACGGCGCCGGTATGGGCTGGGTAACCGACTGGAGTGCGCAGGCGGCCTGCCGCACTACCGATCCGGATGAACTGTTCGTTCAAGGAGCAGCGCAGAACAGGGCGAAGGCAGTGTGCACCGGATGTCCGGTACGCACGGAGTGCCTCGCCGATGCGCTCGACAACCGCGTCGAATTCGGCGTGTGGGGAGGAATGACGGAGCGGGAGCGCCGCGCACTGCTGCGCAGGCGGCCCACTGTCACTTCATGGCGCCGGCTACTGGAGACCGCGCGTATCGAGTACGAACGAGGGGTCGGCATCATCCCCCTCGACGACGACGAGATCTACGAGAACTACGCGGCGGTGGGCTGACCCCACCGGTCCCCCTCGGGGCCGACCCCGGGCGATCCCCGGGCGTGCGTCCGGGGGGGCATGCCCGGGTCCGGTTCCCCGGGGTGCGCGTCAGACCTTCGTCTCGGGCAGCTCCGGCCGACCGGCCGCGAGCCGGTTCCCGATGTCCCGCAGCCCCGCGAGGTCATGCACATCGCCGGGCAGCGCGGCCACCTCGGCCACGGCCACCTCGGGGTGACGTGCGGTGAAGCGGTCACGTGTGCGCTGCTCGCGGGAGAGCAGCCGCATCCGCTCGGCATGCAACTTCAGCAGACCTGCGGTGAGTTGATCGACAGATCGCTCGTCGTCGGACTGCTGGTCGGCGGATCGCTCGTCGTCCGTGGTGGCGGGGGAGCCTTCGTCACGAGCCGATGCCTGGGAACCGGGAGAGCTGGGACCGGGCGAATCTGAACTGCCGTACGTGTCGGGAGAGTTACGAAGTCCAGCTTTCCCGCCCATCTGATCGACAATGCGGGCCTCTTCAAGATTTTCCGCGGCGGCGAGTGCCCGCTCGGCCGACAGCCGGGCGGCTCCGCTGCCGTGCACCCGGTTGAGGACCAGACCGGCCAGTGGCATCTCCTCGGCCGCCAGCCGCTCCACGAAGTACGCCGCCTCGCGCAACGCGTCCCGCTCCGGGGCCGCGACCACCAGGAACGCCGTGCCGGGCGCCTGGAGCAGCTTGTACGTCGCGTCCGCGCGGGTGCGGAACCCGCCGAAGGTGGTGTCCATCGCGGCGATGAACGTCTGGATGTCCTTGAGCAGTTGACCGCCGAGCAGCTTGCCGAGCGTGCCGGTCATCATCGACATGCCGACGTTGAGGAACTTCATCCCGGCCCGCCCGCCGAGCTTCGCCGGCGCGGTCAGCAGCCGGATCAGCTTGCCGTCCAGGAACGAGCCGAGACGTTTCGGTGCGTCCAGGAAGTCGAGCGCCGAGCGGGACGGCGGGGTGTCCACCACGATCAGGTCCCAGTCGTGCTGGGCGCGCAGCTGGCCCAGCTTCTCCATCGCCATGTACTCCTGCGTGCCCGCGAAGCCGGCCGAAAGCGACTGGTAGAAGGGGTTGTTGAGGATCGCGGCCGCCCGCTCGCGGTCCGCGTGCGCCTCGACGATCTCGTCGAAGGTGCGCTTCATGTCGAGCATCATGGCGTGCAGTTCGCCGTCCCCGTCGACGTCCTTCACGCGCCGCGGGGTGTTGTCCAGCGAGTCGATCCCCATGGACTGGGCGAGCCGCCGTGCCGGGTCGATGGTCAGGACGACGACCCTGCGCCCGCGCTCGGCGGCCCGCAGGCCGAGCGCCGCCGCGGTGGTGGTCTTGCCGACCCCGCCGGAGCCGCAGCACACGACGATGCGTGTCTCCGGGTCGTCGATCAGCGGGTCCACGTCGAGCACGCGCGCGTGGGTGATGCGGTGGGAGCGGGAGTCCTGCGTGGTCTCGCGGTCGCGGGCGGGGTCCTGCGCGTGGGCCGGGTCCGGACTCATGACATCCCCTGCTTCCGCAGCTCGCTGGCGAGTTCGTACAGGCCCCCGAGGTCCATGCCCTCGGTGAGCAACGGCAGTTCGTGCAACGGCAGGCCCTGCTCGGCCAGGACGGCCCGCTGGTCGTGCTCCAGCGTGTACCGCGCGGCGTACTCCTCGGCCTGGGCGAGCAGCGGGTCGACCAGCTTCTCGGCGTTGCCGCCGCGCCGGGCCCCGCCGAGGCCCGCCGACGACAGCGCCTGCGCCACGGCGGTGCGCGGGACGGCCCGCACGAGGTCGATGTCGGTCGCGTCGAGCACCTCGGGGCGGACCATGTTGACGATGATCCGGCCCACCGGCAGTTTCGCCGCCCGGAGTTCGGCGATGCCGTCCGCGGTCTCCTGGACGGGCATCTCCTCCAGCAGCGTCACCAGGTGCACGGCCGTCTCCGGCGACTTCAGGACCCGCATCACCGCCTGCGCCTGATTGTGTATCGGGCCGATCTTCGCGAGGCCGGCCACCTCGTCGTTGACGTTCAGGAAGCGGGTGATGCGGCCGGTAGGCGGGGCGTCCATCACGACGAGTCGTAGACGAACCGCCCGCTCTTCTCCTTGCGGCGGACGGCCTCGCAGGCCTTGCCGGTCAGGAGGACGTCCCGGAGGCCGGGCGCGACCGTGGTGGCGAAGTCGATCGCCCCGAGTTTCTTCAGGGCGCGGCCCGCTCCGCCGAGTTTGTAGAACATCTGGAGGTAGTCCAGTAGGGCCAGTTCGGGGTCGATGGCCAGGGCGTACACCTCCCCGCCCCGGGAGCGACGGCGATCTTCCGCTCCTCATAGGGCAGCGTCTCCGTCTCGAAGAGCTGCGCGATGCCCTGGCGACCCTCGACCTCGACGAGAAGCGTCCGCTTCCCCTCGGTGGCCAGGGCCAGCGCTAGGGCTGCGGCCACCGTGGTCTTGCCGGTACCGCCCTTGCCACTGACGACCTGGAGCCTGCTCACGTCTTCGAGCCTAACCAGTCCGCGCCCGAACCAAGCCAGAGGCTGTGGATAACGCGACCGCGGGCGGCCGGTTCGCAGCGGCTAAAGTCGGCCGCATGACCAAGTGGGAATACTCGACTGTGCCGCTGCTCGTCCACGCCACGAAGCAGATTCTGGACACCTGGGGCGAGGACGGCTGGGAGCTCGTCCAGGTCGTGCCCGGGCCGAACAACCCCGAGCAACTGGTGGCCTACCTCAAGCGGGAGAAGGCATGAGCGCCGTCGACGCCCGGCTGGCCGAACTCGGTCTGACCCTGCCCGCGGTCGTCCCGCCGCTCGCCGCGTACCAGCCCGCCGTGCAGAGCGGGGTCTACGTGTACACCTCGGGCCAACTGCCCATGGTGGACGGCAAGCTTCCCGTCACCGGCAAGGTGGGCGCTGAGGTCACCGCCGAGGAGGCCAAGGAACTGGCCCGCACCTGCGCGCTGAACGCCCTCGCGGCGGTCAAGTCCGTCGCCGGTGACCTGGACCGTGTCGCGCGCGTCGTGAAGGTCGTCGGCTTCGTCGCCTCGGCCTCCGACTTCACCGGCCAGCCCGGTGTCATCAACGGCGCCAGCGAACTGCTCGGTGAGGTCCTCGGCGACAAGGGCGTGCACGCGCGCAGCGCGGTCGGCGTGGCGGTACTGCCGCTGGACTCGCCGGTCGAGGTCGAGATCCAGGTGGAGCTGACGGAGGCGTAATCGGTGTCCCGGGGCGGCTTGAGCGTTGGTGCCGTCCCGGGGTCGGCGGCGGGCCGCGTTGATCGCCGTCGCCGTCCCGGGGTGGACGACGAGCTGTCTCGGCGGTTGTCGTCGTCCCGGGATGACTGATTGCCGTTGATCGCTGCCACGGGACGCACGACCTCACGTGACCGCAGTCACCGCCCCGGGACGACGGAGCGGCCCCAGCGCCCCTCCCGGAGCGCGTGATCGGGCGTATCGGGTGTAATCGCAGCCCAGGGGTACGTCCTGTTGCCTCTCGAACATCCGCGCGCTACGGGATAGCCTCCGCCCATGGCGAACGGTCAGTGGTACCCGGCGGAGTGGCCCGAGCGGATCAGGGCGCTCACTGAAGGGCAGCTCACACCGGTGGTGCCCCGGCGGGCGGCCACGGTGATGCTCCTCAGGGACACCGACACCGGCCCCGCCGTCCACATGCTCCGCAGACGCGCCTCCATGGCCTTCGCCGGGGCGCGTACGCGTACCCGGGCGGCGGTGTCGACCCGCGCGACGACGACCTGCACGTCCGCTGGGCGGGCCCCACGCGCGCGTGGTGGGCCGACCGGCTCGGCGTCGACGAGACAGCGGCCCAGGCGATCGTGTGCGCGGCCGTACGCGAGACGTACGAGGAGGCCGGCGTCCTGCTGGCCGGGCGGACCCCGGACTCGGTCGTCGGCGACACCACGGGCGCCGACTGGGAGACGGACCGCGCCGCCCTGGTCGCCCGTGACCTGTCCTTCGCGGAGTTCCTCGACCGCCGCGGCCTGGTCCTGCGCTCGGACCTGCTGGGGGCGTGGGCCCGCTGGATCACCCCGGAGTTTGAATCCCGCCGCTACGACACGTGGTTCTTCGTGGCCGTCCTCCCGGAGGGGCAGCGCACCCGCAACGCCTCCACGGAGGCCGACCGCACGGTGTGGATCACCCCGGGCGAGGCCGCGGAGTCGTACGACAAGGGCGACCTGACGATGATGCCGCCGACCATCGCGACCCTGCGCGGGCTGATCCCGTACGGCAGCGCGGCGGAGGCCCTGTCGGCGGCCCCGGGACGCGATCTCACGCCTGTCCTCGCCCAGGCCCGTCTGGAGGCCGGGGAGATCGTCCTGACCTGGCCGGGCCACGAGGAGTTCACGAAACACATCCCTACGGGTGGGGCATCCGCATGACCACCCGCTCCGACGGCACCTCTCACCCCGCCATCGCCAAGGAAGGCGCCTTGATATGACCGACGCAGCCGCCCTCCCGGGTCAGCCACGCGGCGGGGTGCTCGGCGGGCCCGCCACCGCGCGGGCCGTCAACGTGCTGGCGCCCAACGCGTCCGCGATGACGCTGGACGGCACGAACACGTGGATCGGCGGAGCCGGACTCCGAGTCGGCCGTGGTGATCGACCCGGGGCCGCTGGACGAGGGGCATCTGCGCACTGTCCTCGACGTGGCCGAGAAGGCGGGGAAGCGGGTCGCGCTGACCTTGCTGACGCACGGGCACCCCGACCACGCGGAAGGCGCCGCCCGGTTCGCCGAGCTGACCGGGACCAAGGTGCGCGCACTCGATCCGGCGCTGCGGCTCGGGGACGAGGGGCTGGGCGCGGGGCAGGTGGTCCGGGTCGGCGGGCTGGAACTGGTCGTCGTGTCGACGCCCGGGCACACCGGGGACTCGCTGTGCTTCCATCTCCCGGCCGATCAGGCCGTCCTGACCGGGGACACCATCCTGGGGCGCGGTACGACCGTGGTGGCGCATCCTGACGGCCGCCTGGGCGACTATCTGGACTCGCTGCGGCGGCTGCGGTCGCTGACCGTCGACGAAGGCGTCCACACCGTCCTGCCGGGCCACGGGCCCGTCCTGGAGGACGCCCAGGGTGCCGTCGAGTTCTATCTGGCCCACCGCGCCCACCGGCTCGCCCAGATCGAGACGGCCGTCGAGAACGGTCACCGGAGCCCGGCCGAGGTCGTCGCACACGTGTACGCGGACGTCGACCGCACCCTGTGGCCGGCGGCGGAGCTGTCCGTACGGGCCCAGCTGGACTACCTGAAGGAACACGGCCTGATCTAGTCGGCGGGGCGGGATGCCTTCACGCCGTGCACGCGCGCGTACTCCCCGGCCAGCCACGGGCCCAGGTCGTCGACGTAGGAACGCAGGACGCGCGCGTCGCCCGTCGGTTCGTGTCCGAGTTCCACCGCCTCGCGCAGGGCCTCCGCGCGCTCCGGGTAGTACGCGGCGAACGCCTCGGCCATCTCCCCGAGGTCGCTGGTCCAGCCGTTCCAGCGGGGCATCACGAGGGTGAAGCCGGTACGGACGAGGTGGCGGGACATGAAGCGCACCAGGGGGCGCCGGGCCTCGTCCGTGTCCCCGGAGGCGGCGATGCGGTCGCGCCAGCGCGGGAGGAGCAGGGCGAGGTCGCCGTTGGTCTCCCGGGCGAGGAGGGAGTCGGGGCGGTACCGGGGCAGATCCTCGGCGAGGTCCTCCCCGAGCAGCGGAGTGCACAGGCACGCCACGAACCACCCCAGGTCGTACGTCTCCGGCTCGCTCAGCAGCCGGGCCCGGCCGTACAGCAGGGTGCCGACCCCGTCGATCTCCGGGAACTCCTTGTCGAGCGCCTCGCCGAGGCTCCGGGCCGCGTCCCGGTCCCCTCGGTCGGCTCCCGCCGGGTCACCACGAGGAGGTCCAGATCGCTGCGCCCCACGCGCGCGGTGCCGCGCGGGATCGACCCGTAGAGGTACGCGCTGTTGAGGCGTCCTCCGTAGACGTCGAGCAGCCGGTCACGCGCGGCGGCGACGACCGGCCGGAAGGCGGGCGGGATGCGGCCCAGGGAGCCCTCGCGCTCGATGTATCCCTGGGTATCGAGCCCTCTGCGGTGAACGGTTCCGGCCATGGGATCACTGTGCCCGGGGACGGGCCCCGGGGAGTGCCTTTCCGGCCGCCGGGCGGGGTCGTCTCCGGCGGATCCGCCTGGGGGAGCGTGGTCATCTCCAGCGGAACACCCGCAGCCCGTGGCTGTAGTCGCCCGCCTCGCAGCCCACCGCGACGAGGTCCCCGGAGGCGGCGACGAGCGAGTCGAACGCGGTGCCCCGGAGCCTGCGCCGGGCCACCACCCGTCCGTCGGCGGGGTCGAGCACGCTGAGCCGGCCGCCGTAGCCGTGCACGATCAGCAGCCAGCCGCGGTGGGCGAGGGGCGTGTCGTGGTGGGTGTCCCCGCCCCGCCACTGCCAGATCAGCTCGCCCGAGGTGAGGGAGTACGCGCCGAGGGGGCTGCCCAGGTCGTGTTCCATGCGGTCCTTGGGGACGAGGCCCACCACCAGGACGCCTCCGGTGACGGCGACCCGCTCGCCGAACTTCTCGTAGCCCTCCGGGAGGTGCAACGTGACGGCCTCCGTGTCGCCGTCGCCCAGGAAGAGGAGGCTGCGTCGGCCGCGTGCGCCGCGTGTCCTCAGGGAGGCGACGAAGGGGCTGGCGCTGATGACGGAGGCGCTCTCCACGCGCGGGTCGGTCAGTTCGTGTTTCCAACGGACCTCGCCCGTGTCCACGTCCAGGGCGCGCATCACCGGCCGTGCCTCCCAGTCCTTCCAGGACTCGCCGGCCGTCGCGAGCAGGCCCCGCCGAGCGCCACCTTGGAGGGGAGGTGCCCCAGGGGAGCGGCATCCTGCTTCCGGCGCCGCACGACCTCGCCCGTGGCGACCGCCAGGGTGGCGAGGCCCACGCGGCGCACGTCCCGGCGCGACTCCTCGTAGTGCATGACCACGCCCTCGCCGCCCTGGGCGTCGGCGGACACCAGGCCGACGATCTGGCCGCCCGGTGGCTGCCAGGTCCACAGCGGCTCGCCCGTGGCCGTCCCGAAGGCCCGCACCCCGTCGACGCGGGCGACGACGACGGTGTCGTCCGTCAGCCACAGGCCCAGGGGTCTGCCGCCCGGGTCGTCCGTCTCGTCGGGGTCCGCCACAGCCGGCGCGCCGATCTTCGCCACCAGGAGCGTCTCCAGACCGACTCCGGCGCCTTGTCCTCGTCCATCCCCACCCCTTGGGCCCCACCCGGCGGTACACGAAGGGCCCCGCCGTACGAGCGGGGCCCTTCGAGGCGTATGAAGCATTCGTCCGTACGAAGAACTCATACGGAGAAGTCGTGCGGAATGATCAGCGGGAGCGCTTCGCCAGTCGCTCCACGTCCAGCAGGATGACCGCGCGGGCCTCCAGGCGCAGCCAGCCGCGGCCCGCGAAGTCGGCGAGGGCCTTGTTGACCGTCTCGCGGGAGGCGCCGACCAGCTGGGCCAGCTCCTCCTGGGTGAGGTCGTGCACCACGTGGATGCCTTCCTCGGACTGCACGCCGAAGCGGCGGGAAAGGTCCAGCAGGGCGCGGGCCACGCGGCCGGGGACGTCCGAGAAGACCAGGTCGGACATCGCGTCGTTGGTCTTGCGCAGCCGGCGGGCGACCGCGCGCAGCAGCGCGGAGGCCACCTCGGGGCGGGCGCTCAGCCAGGGCTGGAGGTCGCCGTGGCCGAGGCCGAGCAGCTTGACCTCGGTCAGCGCGCTGGCGGTAGCCGTGCGCGGGCCCGGGTCGAACAGCGACAGCTCACCGATCAGCTCGCCGGGGCCGAGCACCGCCAGCATGTTCTCGCGGCCGTCGGGGAGGTGCGGTGGAGCTTCACCTTGCCCTCGGTGACCACGTACAGCCGGTCGCCCGGGTCGCCCTCGTGAAAGAGGGAGTCCCCGCGCGCGAGGGTCACCTCACTCATGGAGGCGCGCAGCTCCGCGGCCTGATCGTCATCGAGCGCCGCGAAGAGCGGGGCGCGCCGCAGAACGTCGTCCACGAGTTCTCTCCTTGTCGACCTGCTCAGGGGAAGGTGTTCCCCCTTGGTACCAGGGGACCGTGCTCCCCATTTTGCTGGACCGTCCAAACAGTGTGATCTGTCACAAGGATGCCGCACAGGTGTCCCGAGGTAAGCGGCAGGGGTCCAATTGGGGGCTGATCTTCGGGGTCCGGGCGGATGTCAGTGCCGGGCTCTAGGCTGGCCGGGTGTCCAAATCGCCGGTGAGAGCACAGGCCAAGGGGGCTGGGCGGATGGTTGTACCTCGTGATTCCGCTGTGGGCGAACAGGGCCCTGACGGCGGCAAGGGTGTCGGAAAGAAAGCGGCAAAAGGGGCAGAAGTGGCAGCTGGTGTGAAGACCGAATCGCACACCGCCCTCGTCCGCCGCGCCCGCCGGATCAACCGCGAGCTGGCGGAGATCTATCCGTACGCCCACCCGGAGCTCGACTTCGAGAACGCCTTCCAGCTGGTGGTCGCCACGGTCCTGTCCGCGCAGACCACCGACCTGAGGGTCAATCAGACGACACCCGCCCTGTTCGCCAAGTACCCCACCCCCGAGGACCTGGCCGCCGCCGACCCGGAGCAGGTCGAGGAGATCCTCCGCCCGACCGGGTTCTTCCGGGCCAAGACCAAGTCGGTGATAGGGCTCTCCAAGGCGCTGGTCGCGGACTTCGGCGGCGAGGTGCCCGGCCGGCTCGAAGACCTCGTGAAGCTGCCCGGTGTGGGCCGCAAGACCGCCTTCGTGGTGCTCGGCAACGCCTTCGGGCGGCCCGGCATCACCGTGGACACGCATTTCCAGCGGCTCGTACGGCGCTGGAAGTGGACCGAGGAGACCGAGCCCGACAAGATCGAGGCCGCCGTGGGAGCGCTCTTCCCGAAGAGCGACTGGACGATGCTCTCGCACCACGTGATCTTCCACGGCCGCCGGATCTGCCACGCCCGCAAGCCCGCCTGCGGCGCCTGCCCCATCGCCCCGCTCTGCCCGGCGTACGGCGAGGGCGAGACCGACCCGGAGAAGGCGAAGAAGCTGCTCAAGTACGAGAAGGGCGGCTACCCGGGCCAGCGCCTCAACCCCCGCAGGCCTACCTGGACGCGGGCGGGAAACCGGCGCCGCCGCTGGGGCCGCGTGACGACGATGTCGGGGGCCGGATGACGGAACGATCGCGGAGGTACCGGGCGTTGATCAGTGGGAACGGGGGTGGGGATGACACGCGCGAGCCATACCCAGGGCGTGGGGCTCAGCAAGGACGGGCTGCCCGGCTGGCTTGATCCGGTGGTGCACGCCGTGGAGACGGTGGAGCCGCTCCAGCTGAGCCGCTTCCTGCCGCCGGAGGACGGGGCGGGACGGCAGTCGGCGGTCCTGATCCTGTTCGGCGACGGGGACGGGGAGCGCGGACCCGAGCTGCTGCTCATGGAGCGCTCCAGCTCGCTCCGGTCCCATGCGGGCCAGCCGTCCTTCCCCGGCGGTGCCCTCGACCCCGAGGACGGTGACCCGACCGGTGACGGACCGCTGCGGGCCGCTCTCCGCGAGGCCGAGGAGGAGACCGGGCTCGACCCGGCCGGGGTGCAGCTCTTCGGGGTGCTGCCCAAGCTGTACATCCCGGTGAGCGGCTTCGTGGTGACACCGGTGCTGGGCTGGTGGCGGGAGCCGACACCGGTGGGCGTGGTCGACCCGAACGAGACGGCACGCGTGTTCACGGTCCCCGTGGCGGATCTCACGGATCCGGCCAACAGGGTTACGGTCACGCACCCCAGCGGCTTCCTGGGTCCGGCATTTCTGGTCGAATCGGCCCTCGTCTGGGGCTTCACGGCCGGGGTCATCGACCGCCTGCTGCACTACTCCGGTTGGGAGCGGCCGTGGGACCGCGAGAAGCAGGTCCCGCTCGACTGGCGGTCATGACAAGGTGTCCGTCGTGCTGTGTCTTCCCGGGGACGCCGTAGTCGATTGCCGCTGCGCGGCGGGCCGGCCCCCGACCGACCTGGAGTGATCGCGAAGTGCTGAGGCGAGGCCTGAACCGGTGAACGTGCTGGACATCCTGCTGCTGGTCGCCGCCGTGTGGTTCGCGATCGTGGGCTATCGCCAGGGGTTCGTCGTCGGCATCCTGTCGGTGATCGGCTTCCTCGGCGGCGGTCTCGTCGCCGTCTACACCCTGCCCGTGATCTGGGACGCGCTGACCCAGAAGGCCGAGGTCAGCACCACCGCGGCCGTCGTCGCGGTCATCGTCGTCATCGTCTGCGCCTCCGTCGGCCAGGCCCTGACCACCCACCTCGGCAACAAGCTGCGCCGGTACATCACCTGGTCCCCGGCCCGCGCCCTGGACGCGACCGGCGGCGCCCTCGTCAACGTCCTCGCGATGCTCCTGGTGGCCTGGCTGATCGGCTCCGCGCTGGCCGGCACCACCCTGCCGACCCTCGGCAAGGAGGTCCGCAGCTCCAAGGTGCTCCTCGGGGTCTCACGGGCGCTGCCCGAGCGGGCCGACACCTGGTTCGCGGACTTCTCCTCGGTCCTCGCGCAGAACGGTTTCCCGCAGGTCTTCAGCCCCTTCGCGAACGAGCCGATCAACGACGTCCAGCCGCCCGACCCGGCCCTCGCCTCCAGCGCGGTCGCCACCCGCGCCCAGCAGTCCATCGTCAAGGTCATGGGCACCGCCCAGAGCTGCGGCAAGGTCCTGGAGGGCAGCGGCTTCGTCTTCGGCGACCGCCGCGTCATGACCAACGCGCACGTCGTCGGCGGCGTCGACGAACCCACCGTCCAGATAGGCGGCGAGGGCCGCAAGTACGACGCCAAGGTCGTCCTCTACGACTGGCACCGCGACATCGCCGTACTCGACGTGCCCGACCTGAGGGCACGCTCCCTGCAGTTCGCGACCAAGGACGCGGCGAGCGGCAACAGCGCGATCGTCGCCGGCTTCCCGGAGAACGGGTCGTACGACGTTCGTGCCGCGCGTGTGCGGGGACGCATCACGGCCAACGGCCCGGACATCTACCACCGCGGCACGGTCCGCCGCGATGTGTACTCCCTCTACGCGACCGTCCGTCAGGGCAACTCCGGCGGCCCGCTGCTGACGCCCGAGGGCAAGGTCTACGGAGTGGTCTTCGCGAAGTCCCTCGACGACCCCGACACCGGGTACGCGCTCACCGCGGACGAGATCCAGCCGGACATCGTCAAGGGGCGCAGTGCCAACGAGCAGGTGGACAGCGACAGTTGCGCGCTGTAAGAGGTGTGCGCACCGAAATGCGTGTCCTGTAGGAGGTGGGTGCGTCAGCCTCGGGGATGACGCAGCCGTACCGAGACCCAGCGGGCGCGGCGGCGCAGAATGCGCGGGATCCCCACCCTGAGGTCTGTGCCCTGGAGTTGCGGGGCGCCCCGTTGGTGGGAGCTCAGACCGTGGTCCGAGCGGCGATTGCGTGCTGCGTCACTGTAGTCGTGCGTCCAGCCCATACCCCGACGTCTGCCCCTGCCCCAAGGTCGATAACCGCCCCTTGGGGCCCCAATTGGCCTATGCGCCAGGCAAGTAGCCGTTCGTAGGACAGGTGTTCAACTCCGGGTACCGGGCGCGGTCGGCCGGTCACGCACGGGTCATGTTTCGGTCATCCATCGGTCAACGATCGGTCAGCGATCGGGTTCGGGATCCTTGAGCCAGTTGACCAGTTCGGTCGAGAAGGCCACCGGGTCCTCCTCGTGCGGGAAGTGCCCGAGCCCGTCGAACAGCCGCCAGCGGTACGGCGCTTCGACGTACTCCCGGACCCCGCCGAGCTGCGGGTGCGCAGCACCGGGTCCAGCGAGCCGTGCAGATGGAGCGTCGGCACCCGCACCGGCCGCTTCATGCGCCGGTTGAACTGGATGCCGTCCGGGCGTGCCATCGACCGCACCATCCAGCGGTACGGCTCGATCGAGCAGTGCGCCGTCGACGGGATCAGCATCGCCCGCCGGTACGCCTCGACCGCCTTGTCGTCCGGGAGGCTCGGGCCCGACCAGTCGCGGATCAGGGTGCCGACCAACTCGGCGTCGTCGGCGAGGAGTTGCCGCTCGGGGAGCCAGGGGCGCTGGAAGCCCCAGATGTAGGAGCCGGCCGCCGTCTGCTTGACGTCGGAGAGCATCGCGTAGCGCCAGCGCCGGGGGTGCGGCATCGAGGAGACGGCGAGCCGGCGCACCAGCTTGGGGCGCATCGCCGCCGCCGTCCACGCGAGATAGCCGCCGAGGTCATGGCCGACCAGCGCGGCGTCCGGCTCGCCGAGGGAGCGGATCACGCCGGTGATGTCGAGGGCGAGGTTGGCGGGGTCGTAGCCGCGCGGGGTGCGGTCGCTGCCGCCGACGCCCCGCAGGTCCATGGCGACGGCCCGGAACCCGGCGTCGGCCAGCGCGCCGAGCTGGTGCCGCCAGGTCCACCAGAACTGGGGGAAGCCGTGCAGCAGCAGCACCAGCGGTCCGTCGCCCACCTCCGCGATGTGGAAGCGCGCCCCGTTGGCCGCGACATCCCGGTGGGTCACCTCGCGCCCGCCGGGAATGTCGAGCCGTACGACCGAAGCAGGTTGCGCCCAAGGATTGGCGGGGTCCGTCATGAGGACGAGCGTGCCACAGCCTCGATGGCTTCGGGGACACGGTCCTCGATCGCCGGGCGCGGATGCGGCTTGGCGTTGCCGAGGACGCCCGCGGTCTCCTTGACCGAAGCGGCCACCTTCTGCGGGCCCTTGCTCTTCGCGGCCTTCTTGAAGAAGAGCACGCCCACCAGCCCGAGGACGATCGCGACAAGCACGTTCGCCGCGAAGGAGAGCAGGAAGCAGAGGGCCAGGTTCCAGCCGCTCCAGGTGCGAATGCCGTACGCCAGCGCGAAGTTGAGCATCGGCAGGGAGAACAGCAGGACCACCGCGGCGACCGTGAACGCGCCGCCGCCCGCGGCACCGCGTTTGACGTCCTGCTTGAGCTGCGCCTTGGCCAGTGCGATCTCGTCGTGCACCAGCGCGGACATCTCGGTCGTCGCCGAGGCGAACAACTGGCCGATGCTGCGTTCGG
This sequence comes from Streptomyces sp. P3, assembly GCA_016893485.2. GTDB lineage: Bacteria > Actinomycetota > Actinomycetes > Streptomycetales > Streptomycetaceae > Streptomyces. The sequence goes on along the minus strand of JAFEKX020000001.1, from coordinate 4,577,315 downwards.
CGCCGACCGGGCTGCCGTCGGGTGCGCTCATCGCGTACTCCCTCATCTGCATGTGTTTGTACCGTCTGGTCAGATCATGCCGGACCGTCGTCGTCCTCGCCTGCCCCGCCCGCCACTTCGGCAAGCCCGTGCCGCTGTTTCGCGGCCTTCTCCTCGGCGATCCTGCGGTGCTCGGCGGCCTTGCGGTCGTGGAGTTCGGCCATACGCAGGTGGTACGCCGGGTCGTCCTGCTCGTAGATGTCGGGGATGCCGTCGAGGTCCTCGTCGCGCTCCTCGTCCTCGTACATCCTGCGGTACCTGGCGTTGCGCAGCTTGAGCAACACGGTCGCGCACAGGGCCGCTACGACCGAGCCGACGAGGACGGCCGCCTTGACCTCGTCGGTGAGCAGCTGGTCGCCGTCGAACGCGAGTTCCCCGATGAGCAGCGACACGGTGAAGCCGATGCCGGCCAGCGAGGCGACCGCGAACACGTCCGGCCAGGCCAGGTCGTCGCTGAGCGAGGCCCGGGTGAAACGGGCCGTCAGCCAGGTCCCGCCGAAGATGCCGACGGCCTTGCCGACGACCAGTCCGAGGACCACACCCAGGGTCTCCGGTTTCGTGAACACGTCACCCAACGCGCCCCCGGAGAGGGCGACTCCGGCGCTGAACAGCGCGAACAGCGGCACCGCGAGCCCCGCCGACAGCGGCCGTACGAGATGTTCGACGTGCTCCCCGGGAGAGTGCTTCTCGTCCTCACGGGTGGTGCAGCGCAGCATCAGGCCCATGGCCACGCCCGCGATGGTCGCGTGGACGCCGCTGTTGTACATCAGCGCCCAGATCACCAGCGCGAGCGGGACGTAGACGTACCAGCCGCGCACGCCCCCTTCGCAGCAGCAGCCAGAAGACCGCGAGGCCGACGGCCGCGCCGGCGAGCGCGGCGAAGTCGATCCGGGCGGTGAAGAAGACCGCGATGATCAGGATCGCGAACAGGTCGTCGACGACGGCGAGGGTGAGCAGGAAGGCGCGCAGGGCGCTCGGCAGGGAGGTGCCGATCACCGCGAGGACGGCGAGCGCGAAGGCGATGTCGGTGGCGGTCGGCACCGCCCAGCCCCCCAGCGAGCCGCCACCGGCGAGGTTGGTGAGCGTGTACACGAGCGCCGGTACGGCCATTCCGCACAGGGCCGCCACGACGGGCAGGGCGGCGGCCTTGGGGTCGCGGAGGTCGCCGGCGACGAGTTCACGCTTGAGCTCGATGCCGGCGACGAAGAAGAAGACGGCGAGGAGGCCGTCGGCGGCCCAGTGGGCGACCGAGAGGTGCAGGCCGAGGGCGGCGGGGCCGAAGTGGTAGTGGCTGACGCTCTCGTAGCTGTCGTGCAGCGCGGGGACGTTGGCCCAGATCAGCGCGGTGACGGCGGCGATCAGGAGGAGGACACCGCCGACGGTCTCGGTGCGCAGCGCGTCCGCGACGAAGTTCCGCTCGGGCAGGGACAGCCGTCCCAGCACTTTGCGGGCGACGGTGGGGCGGGGCGCGGTCACGGGGAGACCTCCGGGGTGGCGGGCAGCACAGAGCACTTGCCGACCAGACTTCCCGGCACACCTTGGCGCGTTCTTGACGCTTTACTTAGCTTACCTAAGGTGCGGCGGGATGGGCCCTGTCGATCTCACGTTATGCGCGAAAGGGGCGCCCGGCATGTTCGCCGCCGGGCGCCCCCTCTCGTCGTATCCGCAGGTCAGTCCTCGCTGGGCGCGGCCGGGAGCTTGTCCTGGATCAGGGTCATGACGGTGGAGTCGGTCAGGGTCGTGACATCGCCCAGCTGCCGGTTCTCCGCCACGTCCCGCAGCAGGCGGCGCATGATCTTGCCGGAGCGGGTCTTCGGCAGCTCGGCCACCGGGAGGATCCGCTTGGGCTTGGCGATCGGGCCGAGCACGCTGCCGACGTGGTTGCGCAGGTCGGCGACGAGGTTCTCGTCCTCGGCGTTCGCCGTGCCGCGCAGGATCACGAAGGCGACGATCGCCTGCCCGGTCGTCTCGTCGGCCGCGCCCACCACGGCCGCCTCGGCGACGGCGGGGTGGGAGACGAGCGCCGACTCGACCTCGGTGGTGGAGATGTTGTGCCCGGACACGAGCATCACGTCGTCCACCCGGCCGAGCAGCCAGATGTCGCCGTCGTCGTCCTTCTTCGCGCCGTCACCGGCGAAGTACCTGCCCGGGAACCGCGACCAGTACGTGTCGAGGAACCGCTGGTCGTCGCCCCAGATCGTGCGGAGCATCGAGGGCCACGGCTCGGTCAGGACCAGGTAACCGCCGCCGCCGTTCGGGACCTCGTTGGCCTCGTCGTCGACGACCGTCGCGGAGATGCCGGGCAGCGGGGTCTGCGCGGAACCGGGCTTGGTCGCGGTGACCCCCGGCAGTGGCGAGATCATCATCGCGCCGGTCTCGGTCTGCCACCAGGTGTCCACGATCGGGGTCTTGTCGGCACCGATGTGCTTGCGGTACCAGATCCACGCCTCGGGGTTGATCGGCTCGCCCACCGAACCCAGGATGCGCAGGCTGCTGAGGTCGAACTTCGCGGGGATGTCGTCGCCCCACTTCATGAACGTACGGATCGCGGTCGGCGCCGTGTAGAGGATCGTCACCCCGTACTTCTGGACGATCTCCCAGAAGCGGCCCTGGTGCGGGGTGTCGGGGGTGCCCTCGTACATGACCTGGGTCGCGCCATTCGCCAGCGGGCCGTAGACGATGTACGAGTGGCCGGTGACCCAGCCGACGTCGGCCGTGCACCAGTAGACGTCGGTCTCCGGCTTGAGGTCGAAGACGGCGTGGTGGGTGTACGCGGCCTGGGTGAGGTAGCCGCCGGAGGTGTGCAGGATGCCCTTGGGCTTGCCCGTGGTACCGGAGGTGTAGAGGATGAAGAGCGGCTGCTCCGCCTCGAACGCCTCGGGCGTGTGCTCCGCCGACTGGCGGTCGACGATCTCGTGCCACCACACGTCCCGCTCGTCGTTCCACGCGACGTCCTGGCCCGTACGACGGACCACCAGCACGTGCTCGACGCCGCTGTCCGCGCGGTCGACCGCGTCGTCCACGGCCGGCTTCAGCGCCGAGGGCTTGCCGCGCCGCCAGCCGCCGTCCGTGGTGATGACGACCTTGGCGTCCGCGTCCTGGATGCGGGTCGCGAGCGCGTCCGCCGAGAAACCGCCGAACACCACCGAGTGCGCGGCGCCGATCCGCGCGCAGGCCAGCATCGCGACCGCGGTCTCCGGGATCATCGGCATGTAGACGGCGACCCGGTCGCCCTTCTGAACTCCCAGCTCCAGCAGGGCGTTCGCGGCCTTGGAGACCTCGTCCTTCAGCTCCGCGTAGGTGATCGAGCGGCTGTCGCCGGGCTCGCCCTCGAAGTGGATGGCGACCCGGTCGCCGTTGCCCGCCTCGACGTGCCGGTCCACGCAGTTGTACGCCACGTTGAGCGTGCCGTCCTTGAACCACTTGGCGAACGGCGGGTTCGACCAGTCCAGCGTCTCGGTCGGTTCCTGCGCCCAGCTGAGGCGGCGGGCCTGCGCGGCCCAGAAGCCGAGCCGGTCAGCCTTGGCCTGCTCATACGCCTCCGCCGTGACATTGGCGTTCGCCGCCAGGTCGGCGGGGGTGCGAACCTGCGCTCCTCGCGCAACAGGTTGGCCAGGCTTTCGTTGCTCACGGCATCTGCCTTTCCCAGGGTGTCCGTTGTGTCCCGGGCCAGCTCATCAGACCCGGGGTCCGATGACAAGGGTCGCCGAAATATTGGTTTAGACCTGTCATCGGACCCACGGCCAGAGACGCGTGGCAAGGGTCTTTCGTACCCACGGACGCCGGGTGAACCGGGTTCAGGCCGACATGTCCGCCACCCCCACCCCGTCGAACAACCCGCCCCCGTCCGCCTCGGTCAGCAAGTACGCCTGCGCCTCGCCGACATGGAAATACATCCCGTGCAGCTCCAACGCCCCCTCCCGCAAGGCCCGAGCCACCGACTCGTGCCCCCGCAGATGCTCCAACTGCTGCACCACATTGGTCAGACACAGCTGCTCTACGGCGTCGGCGGGCGCCCTTCCCGTCAGCCGTGCCCAGGGTCGGCCGTCGTCGGCCATCCGCTCCAGGCTCGGCACCCCGTGCCGCAGCCACCGCTTCAACGGCGTCCGGGCGCCCCCGGGCTCGGAGTCGAGCAGTGCCTGCATGGCCCCGCAGCCGGAGTGCCCGCACACCGTGATCGATCTCACCCGCAGCACGTCCACCGCGTACTCGATCGCCGCGGCCACCGAGTCGTCCCCGCTCTCCTCGCCGGGCGGCGGCACGAGGTTGCCCACGTTCCGCACGACGAACAGGTCACCGGGACCGCTCGACGTGATCATCGACGTCACCAGCCGCGAGTCCGCACAGGTCAGGAAGAGCTGCGAGGGCCGCTGCCCTTCCTTGGCCAGCCGGGCCAGCTCACCCCGCACGAGGGTGCGGTGTCGCGCTGGAACGCGCGGATACCACGGGCCAGTTGACTGTCGGCGGTGACTGTGGGGGCGCCGGTGCCGGTGCCTGCGTGGGTGCCGGTGCCGGTGCCGGTGCCTGGGCCGGGGTGGGCGCCGGTGCCTGAGCCTGGGTTGGGTCCGGCGACGGGGTGGGCTCCGGTTCCGGAGTGGCGTGCGGTGCCGGGGTGCTCGGCTCGGTGGTGCCGGGCGCGGGCCGGTCCGTCGGCTGGTCCGTCGGCTCGGCCGGGTGTCGGCCGGCCGGAGTGGAACGCCGGTGGTCGCACTGGTGGTTGCGCCAGGGCGTCCAGGGGTGGCAGCGGCAGGCGGTGGACGTCGTCGGCTCGCCGGTCTGGGCGTCGGCCGTGGTGCGGGCCTGAACCTCGGTCGTCGTGCCGCTCGCCGCGCCGACCGTGGTGCCGGTCGCGGTGTCGGCCGGTGCCGCCTCGATCCCGGTGCGGTCCGGGCCGGTGTCGCGAACTCCCGCGCGCCGTCCGGTCAGTTCGGCGGTGCCCCCGCGCGCGGTGTGCGCGTTCTGCCAGTCCTGCAGTGACTCGTACGCCGCGTGGTCCATGAACGAACCGTCCAACTCCACGACGACGTGGGTGCCTTGGGGTACGAGATGCAGGGTGCGGCTGAGCCGCGGCACCGCGAGGAACGTCAACTGCCCTCGGACGTGTACGTGATGGGCTCCTTCCTTCTCGTCGTGCGTGATGCGGGTGTGGGCAAGGCGGTTGAGCGCGACGCCCACGGCGACGGTGACCCCGAGGAGCACGCCCTCCAGGACGCCGAGGAAGACCACGCCGAGGGTGGTGACGACGTAGACCAGGACTTCGCGGTGGCGGGTCACCGTGCGGATGTGGTGCAGGTTCACCATCTGGATGCCGACGGCCATCACGAGTGCGGCGAGCGAAGCGAGGGGATCAACTCCAGCACCGGGATCATCAGCAGGGCGGCTACCACTACGAGAACGCCGTGCAGCATCGTGGAGTTCCGGCTCACGGCACCGGCTCGCACATTCGCCGAACTCCGTACGGCCACGCCCGCGACGGGCAGTCCGCCGAGCGCGCCGGAGACGATGTTCGCGGCGCCCTGGCCGAGCAGTTCGCGGTTCAGGTCGGAGCGGCCGACGCGGGCTGAGAGCCCGGGCTGTCCGGCGACCAGCTTGTCCACGGCGACCGCGCCGAGCAGCGACTGCACGCTGCACACCAGGGTGGTGGTGAGGACGGCGGCGGCGATGCCGAGCGCCGGGCCCTCGGGGAGGCCGGCCAGCGCGTGACTGCTCCAGGACGGCAGGTCGACCTTGGCCAGGCTCAGCCCGGCGAGGGACGCGGTGAGGGTGGCTCCGGCGACGGCGACGAGCGCGGCCGGGATCTTGCGCATCAGGTGCCCGAGCCGGCCGGGGACGCGCGGCCACAGCAGCAGAAGTGCCAGCGTCAGCACGCTCATCGCCACGGCGGCGGGATGCACGTCCGCCAACTGGGCGGGCAGTGCGCGGAGGTTGGCGAGGACCGAGCTCTGCGGGTGCCGCCGAGCACGATGTGCAGCTGGGCGACGGCGATGGTGACACCGATGCCGGCCAGCATGCCGTGCACGATCGCGGGGCTGACGGCGAGCGCGGTGCGGGCCACGCGCAGGCAGCCCAGGGCGAGTTGGGCGAGGCCCGCGAGGACGGTGACCGCGCAGGTCGTACGCCAGCCGTAACGGTGGATCAGGTCGGCGGTGACCACGGTGAGTCCGGCGGCCGGGCCGCTGACCTGGAGGGCAGCCGCCGAGCCGGCCGGCGACGAGTCCGCCCGCGGCGGCGGCGACCAGGCCGGCCTGGAGGGGCGCGCCGGTGGCGAGGGCGATGCCGAGGGACAGAGGCAGGGCGATCAGGAAGACCGCGATGGAGGCCGACACGTCGGCGCCCGCGATCCGGAAACGGCGGGGCGGGGGCGGCGGCGGGCTGTGGGGCTGGGGGCGCGCTTCGTCCGATTCTGATGCGAGTCGGTGGCGCGGGTGGGTACGCAGGCTGACATGTCTTCCCGTCTCCTCCGGGGCAGCGCGGTCGCGGAACTGGTGGTCCCCGTCGATGGCGGGGGTCGGTCGCGGCCGTGGGTCACGGCGTGCAGCGGCGGGATTTCTCAACGCTCGGTAAATGGATCGTAATGCAGAGTAAAGGTCAAGCATAGAGATTGCGGGCAAATGGGCGAATAAGTCACCCCGTTGAGTGAAGTGGAAATTTCATCGGCTTGTCGTACTAATCCCACCTTCGGCCCCGTGCGACCTTGGCGGCGCTGCCGGGACTCCCGGCACATCGCCAGAGAACGCCCTGATCGGCGTCGGTCCGAACGAAGGAAGAAGGTGGGCGGACATGGCCGCCACCCAGAGGATCACCGCGGGCGCCGTGATCGCCGCGGCCTGTGCCGCGTCGCTCGCCGGTTGCGCGATCGGTGACAACGGTTCCCCCGCAGGGCGCGCACGGTCCGCACAAGGCGGCGCCCGCCCCGGCACCCAAGAGCGGAGTCCGCCTCATCGGGGACGGCTCCACGTCGTACACGGGGGCGCAGCCGCATCTGCCCAGACCCGAGCGGCTCAAGCCCGGCCAGAAGCCCCCGCAGTTCGTGGTCTTCTCCTTCGACGGCGCCGGCGAGGACAGCCAGAAGCTGTTCTCCCACTTCCGCAAGGTCTCAAGGCCAACCACGCGAACATGACGTACTTCCTGAGCGGCGTGTACATGCTGCCCGAGGACAAGCGCGACCTCTACAAGCCCCCGGAGCACTCGCCGGGCGCCTCCGACATCGGCTTCAACGACGAGCAGGGCATCTCCGACACCGTGAAGCAGCTGCGCCTGGCGTGGCTGGAGGGCAACGAGATCGGCACCCACTTCAACGGTCACTTCTGCGGCAAGAACGGCGGGGTCGGCGAGTGGTCGGTCGCCGAGTGGAAGAGCGAGATCGCCCAGGCGAAGCAGTTCGTGAAGACCTGGAAGACCAACTCCGGGATGAAGAAGGCCTCTCCGCTGCCCTTCGACTACGACAAGGAGCTGGTCGGCGCCCGCACGCCCTGCCTGGAGGGCCAGGCCAACTTCATGAAGGCGGCCAGCCAGTTGGGCTTCCGCTACGACACCAGCGGGGTCAACGAGCAGATGTGGCCCAAGAAGAAGGAGGGGCTGTGGGACCTGTCCATGCAGCTCGTCCCCTTCCCGGGCCACTCCTACCAACAGCTGACCATGGACTACAACTTCATGGTCAACCAGTCCGGCACACAGACCCAGGGCGACCCCGACAAGTACGACCAGTGGGGCGACGAGATGCGTGACGGCCTGCTCAAGGGCTTCGACCGCGCCTACGACGGCAACCGCGCGCCCCTGGTCATCGGCAACCACTTCGAGTCCTGGAACGGCGGCACCTACATGCGTGCCCTCGACGAGGTCATCGAGAAGGTGTGCAACAAGTCCGAGGTGCGCTGCGTGTCCTTCCGGGAACTGGCCGACTGGCTGGACGCCCAGGACCCGCAGACCCTGGCCAAGCTGCGCGGCCTGAACGTCGGCGAGGCACCGAAGGAGGGCTGGACGTCCTTCCTGACCGGCCGCCCCGCCCCGGCCCCGAAGGGCGTCCCCGGGGCGCCGGCGGTCAAGCGGTAGGCAGTCCCGGGCGGACCCGCCGCGCGCGTGGTGTCACGCGGTGGCGGTGACGCTCTCGCCGAGCACGAAACCGGGGTCGACCTGCGCCGCCAGGTCGGCCCCGGTGCGCTCGTTGCCCCAACTCTGCGCGTTCTTCAGGTGGAAGTGCACCGTCTGGCGCGTGTAGCGCTCCCAGTCCCGCAGTGCGTACGTCGCGTCGGCGGCGATCTCCAGCAGGCCCAGGGCGCGGCGGTTGGCGTCCTCCAGGAGCTCGAACCGGGGCGGCCGGCCCTTCTCCATGGCACGCACCCAGTCCGAGTGCCCCACCGTCACGAGCAGGTCGTCCCCGACCTCGGCGCGGAGGAAGTCGAGGTCGTCCTGGTCCCGCACCTTGTTGCCGACGACCTTCAGGACGACTCCGAAGTCACGGGCGTACTCCTTGTACTGGCGATAGACGGAGACCCCCTTCCGGGTCGGCTCGGCCACCAGGAACGTGATGTCGAAGCGGGTGAACATGCCGGAGGCGAAGGAGTCCGAGCCCGCCGTCATGTCCACCACGACGAACTCGTCCCGCCCGTCCACCAGGTGGTTCAGGCAGAGCTCCACCGCTCCCGTCTTGGAGTGGTAGCAGGAGACCCCAGGTCGGCGTCGGTGAAGGGCCCGTGACCATCAAACGGACGGTGCCGCCGTCGAGTTCCACCGGTCGCGCGCAGGCGTCGTAGACCGGATTGTCCTCGCGCACCCGCAGCAGCCGGGAGCCCTCGCCCGGTGGGGTGGTCTTGATCATCGTGTCGGCGGAGGTGATGCGCGGGTTGGTGCCGCGCAGGTGGTCCTTGATCAGGAGGAGGTGTTCGCCGAGTGCGGGCAGTGCGGCGGCCTCCGCCTCGTCAAGCCGAGGGCGGGGCCCAAATGCTGGTTGATGTCGGCGTCGACGGCGACGACGGGCCGGCCGGTGGCCGCGAGGTGGCGGATGAACAGGGAGGACAGGGTGGTCTTCCCGCTGCCGCCCTTCCCGACGAAAGCAATTTTCATGTTCACGAAGAGTAGTCGTGCCCTTGCGCTGCGTGGCAGGTGTGCGTGAAGAAGACCACTCCATCGTGGGGCGGACCCCAGGGATGGCTACTGTCGTACTCATGAGTACGACAGACGCGACCGCCGATCCGCTCGCGGCCCTGGGCACGCTGCCCGGAGTGCCCGAGGCCGTGGAGTCCATGCGCAAGGCCGTGGACCGGGTCTACGGGCACCGGGTCATGCGGCGTCGCAGCAACGAGCTCACCGCCGAGGCGGCCCTGCGCGGCGCGCGCGGTTCGGCCGCGCTGTCCGGGGCCGACTGGGCCCTCGAAGAGGTGCGCCGTCGTACCGACTTCAGCGGCGACGAGGAGGCGCGCACCATGGGGGCGGCCCTCCGGCTGTCCGCCGAGGCGGGCCAACTCCTGTCCATCTGGCGGCAGTCGCCCCTCCGGGTGCTCGCCCGGCTCCACCTGGTGGCGGCGGCGAGCAACGACGACACGGTCGGCCGGCCGCGACAGCAGGGGGAGGCGGTTCACGAACCGCTCGTCGAACTGCCGTTGCCGGGCGCGGCCGAGGTGTCCGGGCGGCTGGACGGACTCGCGGACCTGATCATCGCGGGCGGCTCGGCACCGGCGCTGGTGACGGCCGCCGTCGTGCACGGCGAACTGCTCGCCCTGCGCCCCTTCACCTCCCGCAACGGCCTGGTCGCGCGTACCGCCGAGCGGATCGTCCTCATCGGCAGCGGCCTCGACCCCAAGTCCGTCTGCCCGGCGGAGGTCGGCCACGCCGAACTGGGGCGCGCGGCCTACCTCGCGGCACTGGACGGATATGTGTCGGGCACCCCGGAGGGCATGGCCGCCTGGATCGCGCACTGCGGCAGGGCGGTCGAGCTGGGGGCACGCGAGTCGACGGCGGTGTGCGAGGCACTTCAGCGCGGCGCTGCTTAGTAGCGAGCTTTCATATGAAAAAGCCCCTACCAGGGGGCGATCACAGGGTTGCGGCGGTACGAGGATTCGTACCGCCGCTGGCATGATCCACCGGGTTACCAAGCGTCCTCGAAATATTGCCCATCAGGTCGGGAACTTGGCCCGTCACCTGGTGCGGCTGGCCCGTAATCGACGGGTCGACGTCGCGTGGGTGCTCGGTGTTCATGCGCGGTCCGTGGGGCCAAATGCGGTATTAAGGTGATCCTTTCGGATGTCCTTGGTCTCGCGGGCCGTTGAATCCTTTGTACTCCTGGCCCGGAGGAAGCGGAACCCCTCGCCGAGGTTCTTTACTTTTACCTTCAAAGGGTCACCAACCGTCCTAAACGGTCGCTGTCTTGCGTCGGCTCGCGTACCAGACAAGCCCCGCCGTGGCCGCCGCCGCACCCACGGCCGCGGCCACGACCAGGGCCGGGCGGGGCGGTACGGAGAGCGTGGGCAGCCGCTGCTTGAGCCGCACCGGGCGGTTGAAGTCCAGAATCGGCCACCCGCGCGGGACTGCCTCGCGGCGCAGCGTGCGGTCCGGGTTCACGGCGTAGGGGTGGCCCTGGACTCCAGCATCGGTACGTCCGTCGCCGAGTCGCTGTAGGCGAAGCAGCGGTCGAGGTCGTACCCCTCGGACTGCGCCAGCTCCCTGATCGCCTCGGCCTTCGTCGGGCCGTACGCGTAGTACTCCACCTCGCCGGTGAAGCAGCCGTCGTCGCCCACGACCATGCGGGTCGCCACCACCCGGTCCGCGCCCAGGAGTTCACCGATCGGCTCGACCACCTCGGCGCCCGACGTGGACACGATCACCACGTCCCGGCCGGCCGAGTGGTGCTCCTCGATGAGGGAGGCCGCCTCGTCGTAGATGATCGGGTCGATCAGGTCGTGCAGCGTCTCGGCGACGATCTCCCTGACCTGCTGGACGTTCCAGCCGCGGCAGAGTGCGGACAGGTACTTGCGCATCCGCTCCATCTGGTCGTGGTCGGCGCCACCGGTGAGGAAGACGAACTGCGCATAGGCGGTCCGCAGGGCGGCCCTGCGGTTGATCAGTCCGCCTTGGTAGAAGGACTTGCCGAAGGTGAGCGTGCTCGACTTCGCAATGACCGTCTTGTCCAGGTCAAAGAAGGCTGCTGTGCGGGGCAAGGAGTGGTTTTCCACAACCCAGAGCATAGGCGCAGCCCATTCGGCGTAAGGTGAGGCGCGTGGGTTTGCCTGAGAGGCCTCTCGGGTACACCATGGAAGTCACGGATCGTTCGCGACCGTGCTAACGCGGTCCGGCTCCTCCCCCGAGTCGGCCGTGAAGACGACCCCCACTCTCCCCCGGTGGGGTCGTCGCATGTCCAGACGCGTTTTCGCTCCCTGCGTGTGGTCGTGAGGCAGACCCGAGGCGGCTGGTGCCGCCTTTTTCATGCCCAGAGCCCGTCACCGTGCGTAGTCGGCGGACTGCGCTGCGGAACTCGCACAGAGGCCAGTACAGGGGTCACCGGTATGGGTGAAGGCGATATTCACAGGCCCTGAGTTGTCCACAGTTTTTGACCAAGATCCACACGATTTCCGCGATGCCCGCACCGTGATTCCAACGCGTCCTCGCTCGCGGCGAGTTCATGGGCCCGTTCCGTTTGTCGGACGCGTTTGGCCGGTTTCTGTCGGCCGTGCATAAGGGGCCGATCGCCGGTTCTCCGCACGTTTGGGAATCGCGTGGCCGCAGGGGTGACGCGAGAGACATCGATGGGGATGGAAAACATGGCCGGAACTGTCACAGGCGATCCGCCGCCCGCCGCCGGAGGGCGACAGGGCGGACCGCTGATCGTCACCGAGGACGCCGAGCTCCTCGACGACCTGCTGCGCCTGTGCGCGGCGGCCGGCGCGACACCCGAAGTCCACCACGGGGTGCCGGAGCGCCGGGGCGGCTGGGAGACGGCACCGCTCGTCCTGGTCGGCGACGACGCGGTCCGACGGGTGCGCGGGGCCGCCCGGCGGCGGGGGTGGTGCTGGTCGGCCGGGATCAGGACGACTCCGGGGTCTGGCGGCGGGCCGTCGAGATCGGCGCCGACCACGTCCTGATGCTGCCCGACGGCGAGCAGTGGCTGGTCGACCGCATCGCCGACGTCGCCGAGGGCGTCGGCCGCCCCGCGCTCACCGTGGGCGTCATCGGCGGCAGGGGCGGGGCCGGGGCGTCCACGCTGGCCTGCGCGCTCGCCGTCACCTCCGCGCGTGAGGGCTGCGCACCCTCCTGGTGGACGCGGATCCGCTGGGCGGCGGACTCGACGTACTCCTCGGCGGCGAGACGGCGGAGGGCCTGCGCTGGCCCGCGTTCGCCGCCTCGCGCGGCCGGGTCGGCGGCGGCGCCCTGGAGGAGTCCCTGCCCGAACTGCACTCGCTCCGGGTGCTCAGTTGGGACCGCGGCGACTGCGTCGCCATCCCCGCAGGCGGTACGGGCGGTGCTCGCCGCCGCCAGGAGGCGCGGCGGCACGGTCGTGGTCGACCTGCCCCGCCGCATCGACGACGGCGTCGCCGAGGCCCTGGCCCAACTCGACGTGGGCCTCCTTGTGGTCCCCGCCGAACTCCGCGCCGTCGCGGCGGCCGGCCGCGTCGCGTCCGCCGTCGGCATGGTCCTGCGCGACCTCCGCGTGGCCGTACGCGGCCCGTACGCCCCGGCCTCGACGACCGTGAGGTGGCCCGCCTCCTCGCCCTGCCCCTGGCCGGAGAGGTGCCCGTGGAGTCCGGGCTGCTACGACCGCACGAGGGCAAGTCCCCACCGGGGACGGCGGGGAAGGGACCGCTGGCGCGGTTCTGCCGGGAGTTCCTGGAGCGGGCGCTGGTCGAGGCGGGTGGCGTATGAGGGGGCTGGTGGGGAGCGGGGGCGGAGCATCCGCGAGTGGTTCGGCGAGCGCGTCGAGGGGCGCGTCTTCGGGCTCTTCTTACGGAGCCGGTGCTCCGGTGGGTGCTCCGGTGAGTGGGGCTGCCGGGCTTGCGGGGGTGGGGGCATCAGGGCCTTGGGCTTCGGCGGGCGCCCCAGTGCGTGAGGCTGTGCGGCTTGGGCGGGTGGGGATTCGGGGCGTTGGGCTTCGGGTGGCGGTGGGCCCGAGCTCCCCGCGGGGTTGCTCGACGGGGTGCGGCGGTGGCTGGCCGAGAGTGGGGGTGAGCCGACGCCCGCGCGGGTGGCGCAGGCACTGCGGGAGCAGGGGCGGGTGCTGGGGACGCCGAAGTGCTGGGCGCCGCCGAGCAGTTGAGGTCCGAGCTGGTGGGCAGCGGCCCGCTGGAGTCCCTGCTCGCCGACCCTTCCGTGACCGACGTCCTGGTGTCGGCCCCGGACCGGGTGTGGGTCGACCGGGGCGGTGGCCTGGAGCTGACCGGCGTCTCCTTCCCGGACGCGGCGGCCGTACGACGCCTCGCGCAGCGCCTGGCCGCGGTGGCCGGACGCCGGCTGGACGACGCCCGCCCCTGGGCCGACGCCCGGCTGCCCGACGGGACCCGACTGCACGCGGTGCTGCCCCGGTGGCCGTCGGCTGCACCTGCCTGTCGCTGCGTGTCGTACGACCGCGCGCGTTCACCCTCGGCGAGCTGGTCACGGCGGGCACGGTGCCGCCTGGTGGGGACCGCATCCTGCGGGCACTGATCGAGGCACGGCTCTCGTTCCTGATCAGCGGCGGTACGGGCAGCGGCAAGACGACGCTGCTGAGCGCGCTGCTGGGCCTGGTCGGACCGGGGAGCGGGTCGTACTGGCCGAGGACTCTGCGGAGTTGAAGCCGGACCATCCCCACGTCGTACGGCTGGAGAGCAGACCCGCCAATCAGGAGGGCGCCGGGCTCGTCACGCTTCAGGACCTCGTCCGCCAGGCACTCCGGATGCGGCCGGACCGGCTCGTCGTCGGCGAGGTGCGCGGCCCGGAGGTCGTCCACCTCCTCGCCGCGCTCAACACCGGCCACGAGGGCGGCTGCGGCACCGTCCACGCGAACGCGGCGGCCGACGTACCGGCCCGCCTGGAGGCCCTGGGTACGGCCGCGGGCCTCGACCGGGCCGCGCTGCACAGCCAGTTGGCGGCCGCGCTGTCGGTGGTCCTGCATCTCGTACGGGACCGGGCCGGGCGGCGCCGGATCGCCGAGGTGCATGTCCTGGAGCGGGACGCGTCGGGGCTGGTGCGGACGGTGCCGGCGCTGCGGTGGGGAGTGGAGGCGTTCGCGTACGAGCGGGGGTGGGAGCGGTTGCGGGAGCTGATTCGGGGTGGCGGTGAGGGCGGTTAGGGGTGGTCGGCGGGCTGGGTGCGGTGCGGGAATCGGTCGGTGGGAGTGGGGCGGAGTGGTGATGGGCGTGGGTGCGGGACGGGTCGCGGTGACGGCGAGTGGGAGTGGTGATGGGTGAGGTGTCGGGCGGGGTGGTCGTGGTGTGTGTCGGAGTCCTGGTGTGGCTGATGGGTGGGCGGCAACCCGGGGCGCGGCGGGCGGAGTTGCTCTTTGCGGGGGTGGGGGCGTGGGTGTCGGGCCGCCCTCCTGGGAGCGGGCATTTGGCGAACTGCGCCGATTCCGGAGGCGGTTGGGGGTCGAGTGGTGGTCGCTCGGGGTCGGGCTGGTGGTCGCGGTGTTGGGGGCCTCGGTGGTTCCGGTCGTCGCGGGGGCGGTCAGGGTGCCGTTGCTGCGGCGGGTGCGGGTCGCCGGGGAGGCGCGGCGGGCTGGGGAGGCGCGCGGGGACGCGGTGATCGCGCTGTGTTCGACGCTCGCCGGTGAGGTGCGGGCCGGGCGGCAGCCGGGGAGGCCTTGCTGCGGGCGGCGCAGGACTCCGGCGGGCTCGGCGAGGCGCAGGCCGGGGTGTTGGCGGCGGCGCGGTTCGGCGGGGATGTGCCGGGTGCGCTCACCTCGGCGGCGCGACAGCCGGGCGCGGAGGGGCTGTTGGGGCTGGCCGCGTGCTGGCGGGTCGCCGTGGATCAGGGCCGGACTGGCGGCGGGACTCGACCGGCTCGAAGGGGCGTTGCGGGCCGACCGGGATCAACGGGCCGATCTGCGGGCCCAGTTGGCGGGGGCTCGGGCGACCGCGGTGATGCTCGCCGGGTTGCCGGTGCTCGGGCTGTTGCTGGGGGCGGCGATGGGGGCGGATCCGTTGCAGGTGCTGCTGCACAGCGGGCGGGGTTGGGGTGCCTGGTGGTCGGGGGTTGTTGGAGGGGCTGGGGTTGTGGTGGGCGATGCGGATCGTGCGGGGGTGGAGGTGGCGTGAGCGGTGGTGGGGGTGGGGCGCGGTGGCGGTGGTTGGCCGGAGTGGGAGTGGCAGTGGAGTCGGAGGCGGGAGGTCGTATGAACGCGGAAGTTGTCCACAGGCTGGGGTGGCCCTGGGGCGCTGATGGTCGTGGGGTGGTCGGCGTGGTGGCTGGACGGGGTGCGGCGTGAGCGGAGGGCGCGGCGGAGGCTGGCCGAGCTATTGCTTCGGGAAGCGCGGGAAGCGCGGGAAGCGCGGGAAGCGCGGGAAGCCCGGCGAGTCCAGGGGTTCGTGAAGTCCGGGGAGCGCTCGGGAGTCGAGGGAGCACTTGGGTCCGTGGAGCACTCGGAGTCCGGGGAGCGCTGGGAATCTGGGGAGTTCGGGAAGCTCACGAAGTTCCGCAAGGGGCGGCTGGCGGGCCAAGGTTCGAGGTTCGGGACGTTGCTCGGCGGTGGTTGCCCGTGGCCGGTGTGGTGGGGGCCGGGTGGGTGGTGGTCGGCGGGGTTGCCGGGGTCGTGGTCGGTGGGGTCGTCGCCGGTGGGCTGTGGCAGTGGCGGCGACGACAGGCGGCCGGCGACACCGGTGCCGAGCGCGATGCCGCCACCGCCGCCCGCCAACTCCCCTTGCCGCCGATCTGCTGGCCGCCTGCATCGCCGCCGGGGCCTCGCCGGTGATCGCCTCCCAGGCCGTGGGCGAGGCGCTCTCGGGGCCCGTAGGAGAACGGCTGGCGCGGGCCGCGGCGGAGGTTCGGCTCGGTGGCGAACCGGCGATGCCGGCGGATTGCCTGGCGGGACCGCTTCCGGGCGCGGGACCGCTGGCCCGGTTGCTCGAGCGGGCCGACGAGTCGGGGCTCCCCGCCGCCGGACCGGTCGCGCGGCTCGCGGCGGAGGCCCGCGCCGACTGGGCCCGTACCGCGACGGCACGGGCTCGGCGGGCGGCCGTTCTGATCACCGCGCCGGTGGGGCTGTGCTTCCTGCCCGCGTTCATCGCGGTCGGCGTACTGCCCGTGGTGATCGGGCTCGCGGGCGGAGCGGCGGGAGGGTGGTGGCTGAGGGAGGAGCGCGGCGGTGACGGACGTACGACGAACGACGACCTAGCAAGCAAGTGAACTGACAAGAACCTCACGGGGGTTGAGATGTACAAGGCAGTGCAGGCGATGCAGGTAGTGGCGGCGCGGGGTGTGCGAGGGGTGCGGGCACGGTGGGGTGCGGCGGCGCGTCGGGACGCGGGGATGGCTACCGCCGAGTACGCGATGGGGCTGGTCGCGGCGGTGGCGTTCGCGGTGGTGCTCTACAAGGTGGTGACCAGCGGGGCGGTCAGCGAGGAGTTGCAGAGCATCGTGAAGAGGGCTCTCGATGCGCAGGTGTGAACGCCGGGGCGGGGACCGGGGTTCGTGACGGCGGAGGCGGCCGTGGTGCTGCCGGTGTTGGTGATGTTCGCGATGGCGCTGGTGTGGGGGCTGTTGGTGGTGGCCGCGCAGATCCAGTGCGTGGACGCGGCCCGTTCGGGCGCCCGGGCCGCGGCTCGGCAGGACCCCGCCGAAGCGGTCGTCCAGGTGGTCCGGGACACGGCACCGCGTGGCGCGAAGGTCACCGTCGGCCGGGAGGGCGACCAGGTTCATGTGGTCGTCGTCGCGAAACCGCCGGTGTTGAGCGGGCTGCCCTTCGAAGTACGGGAGGAGGCCGTGGCGTTGGCGGAGGAGACGGTGGGCGAGGGAGGGCGGGGCCGTGAGGCGGCGGATCAGGGCGGTGCGGTACGTGATGCGGGCGCTGGGGCGGCGTAGGAGATCCCGGGACTCGGATCGTGGGTCCGCCACCGTGTGGAGCCTCGGCGGGATGGCCGTGATGTGTGTCGTGTTCGGGGTCGTGCTGGCCCTGGGGCAGGCCGTTGTGGCCCGGCACCGTGCGGCCGGCGGCGCGGATCTCGCGGCGCTTGCGGCGGCCGACCACTGGGCCGAGGGCGGTGCGGGGGCCTGTGCCCGGGCGGAGCGGGTGGCGCGGGCGCAGGGGGTCCGGCTGGTGCGGTGCGTGATCGTGGGCGAGACGTCGGACGTGACGGCGTCGGCGGGCGGGGGACCGTTCGCGACGGAGGTGAGGTCACGGGCGGGACCTGCGGGACCTGCGGGACCTGCGGGACCGGTGGCGCCACCGGCGCCCGGGCTGCCGGCGCCGGCCCCGTCATCGGCGCCCTGATCCGCCTAACGGGCCCGCGCCGCGCCTGGAACATCGGTACCAGCACCTGCGGCTTCGCGCCTGCGCCTTCCGCACCGCACCCGCACCTTCCGCACCTGCACCCGCACCCGCGCCTGCGCCTTCCGCACCCGACACCACCGGCGCCCTGAGCCGCCGCCTACCGATGCCGTGCGGCGTCGCAGCCCCGCCGTGCCGCGTCGCCCGTCAAACTCCGCCCACCCTCTCCCCAGGCGCTTCTGACACATCCCCGGCACCTGCCCCGCCCCCTCCGGCACCCCCGCAACAACTCCGCGAGCAACCGCACGGCCCCCGCTTGTGCAACGGCTCGTTGCCGTTGCCGCACTTGGGGGACTGGATGCACGACGGGCAGCCGGCGTCGCATTCGCAGGAGGCGATGGCCTCGCGGGTGGCGGTGAGCCAGGCGGGGGCCGTGTGGAAGGCGCGTTCCGCGAAGCCCGCGCCGCCCGGGTGGCCGTCGTAGACGAAGACCGTGGGGAGCAGGGTGTCGGGGTGCAGGGGGGACGGAGACGCCGCCGATGTCCCAGCGGTCGCAGGTGGCGAAGAGGGGAGCATGCCGATCGAGGCGTGTTCGGCGGCGTGGAGGGCGCCGCCGAGGATCTCGGGGTTGATGCGGGCGGCGTCGAGCTGGTCCTCCGTGACCGTCCACCAGACGGCGCGGGTGCGGAGGGTGCGCGGGGGAGGTCGAGTTTGGACTCGCCCAGGACCTCGCCGGTGATGACGCGTCGGCGGAGGAAGGAGACGACCTGGTTGGTGACTTCGACGGAGCCGTAGCACAACCGGCCCTGACCCCACGGGATTTCGACGTCCGTCTCCAGGACGGAGATCGTCGTGGTGTCGCGGGCGACCGTCGAGTAGGGCGGGTTGGCCTCCTCGACCAGGGCCACCGAGTCCTCCAGGTCCAGGGTGCGCACCAGGTACGTGCGGCCCTGGTGGAGGTGGACCGCGCCCTCGTGGACGGACGCGTGGGAGGCGGCCTCGTCGACCGTGCCGAGGAGGCGGCCGGTGCCGTTCTCGACGACCTGGACCGGGCGACCGCCCCCGCCGCGGATGTCGGTGAGGTCGGCGGCGCGTTCGCGGCGGGTCCAGTGCCAGGCCTTCGCCCGGCGGCGGCGGAGCAGCTTCGCGGCTTCCAGCTGCGGCAGCAGGTCCGCCGTCGTCGGGCCGAAGAGGTCCAAGTCCTCTTCGGTGAGCGGGAGTTCGGCCGCCGCCGCGCACAGGTGGGGGCCAGGACGTACGGGTTGTCCGGGTCCAGGACCGTGGACTCGACCGGCTGGTCGAAGAGGGCCTCCGGGTGGTGGACGAGGAAGGTGTCCAGGGGTCGTCGCGGGCGATCAGGATCGCGAGCGCGCCCCGGCCGGAGCGTCCGGCGCGGCCCGCCTGCTGCCACAGGGAGGCGCGGGTGCCGGGGTAGCCGGCGATCAGGACGGCGTCCAACCCGGAGACGTCGATGCCGAGTTCGAGGGCGGTGGTGGCGGCGAGGCCGAGCAACTCGCCCGAGTGGAGGGCGCGTTCGAGGGCGCGGCGTTCCTCGGGAAGGTAGCCGCCGCGGTAGGCGGCGACCCGGCGGGCCAGGGAGCGGTCGACCTCGGCGAGGCGTTCCTGGGCGATCAGCGCGATCAGCTCGGCGCCCCTCCGCGACCGTACGAAGGCCACCGAGCGGACGCCCTGGACGGCGAGGTCGGTCAGCAGGTCGGCGGTCTCGGCGGTGGCCGTGCGGCGAACGGGTGCGCCCTTCTCGCCGTGGAGTTCGGTGAGCGGGGGCTCCCAGAGGGCGAACACCAGTTCACCGCGCGGCGAGGCGTCGTCGGCGACCTCGACGACCGGGAGGCCGGTGAGACGGCGGGCGGCGACCGAGGGCTCGGCGGCGGTGGCGGAGGCGAGGAGGAAGACGGGGAGGAGCCGTAGCGGGCGCAGAGGCGGCGCAGCCGGCGCAGCACCTGGGCGACGTGGGAGCCGAAGACGCCCCGGTAGGTGTGGCACTCGTCGATGACGACGTACTTCAGGGATTTCAGGAAGGAGGACCAGCGCGGGTGCGAGGGCAATATGCCGCGGTGGAGCATGTCGGGGTTGGTCAGGACGTAGTTGGCGTACTGGCGGACCCACTCGCGTTCCTCGAACGGAGTGTCGCCGTCGTACACGGCCGGGCGAACGGCATTGCCCAGCGGTTGTGAAAGTTCCTTCACGGAACGGAGCTGGTCGGCGGCCAGGGCTTTCGTGGGCGCGAGGTAGAGCGCGGTGGCTCCGCGGCCGTTCGGCGCCTCGGAGCCGTCCAGGAGCGTCGAGAGGACCGGTACCAGATAAGCCAGCGACTTGCCCGAGGCGGTGCCTGTGGCAACGATCACTGACTCGCCGTCCAGGGCGTGCTCGGCGGCCTGTGCCTGGTGGGCCCAGGGTGTTCGACACCGGCTTCCTGGACGGTGGCGATCACCTCAGCGCGAATCCGGTCAGGCCAGACGGCATGGCGGCCCGCACGTGGGGGCAAGTGCTCCGTATGAGTGATGCGCGAAGCCCGGCTCGGTCCCGACGCCAGCCGGTCCAGAACCGTGCTCGGCGAGAGGCCGGACACGGGGTCCGCCGAGGGTCGATCGGTTCGCTGATTCTTGGCCATCGGCACCGAGTGTGTCACTGGCGTGACGGACAATGGAGCCAAGGCGTCGTGCACGCCCTGCGGTAAGTGATTGAATGCCATCGCGGCTGGCGAACCGTCCTGGGGGCTCTGCCGAGGTGTCCCATGGGATGACCGCTCGATAGCAAGGTGCTGGAGGATCCGTGGACCTGTCCCTGTCGACCCGTACCGTCGGCGATCGTACGGTCGTCGAGGTCGGTGGCGAAATCGACGTATATACCGCGCCCAAGTTGCGCGAACAGCTGGTCGAGCTGGTGAACGACGGGAGTTTCCACCTCGTCGTGGACATGGAGGGAGTCGACTTCCTCGACTCCACCGGGCTCGGTGTGCTGGTCGGCGGCCTGAAGCGGGTGCGCGCCCACGAGGGCTCGCTGCGCCTGGTCTGCAACCAGGAGCGCATTCTGAAGATCTTCCGTATCACCGGCCTCACCAAGGTGTTCCCGATTCACACCTCGGTCGAGGAAGCGGTGGCGGCCACCGACTGACCGACCGTTCTGGGAGCGGCGTGTGACCGCTCCCCGATCGGCCGTATAGACGACCGGTGGACCGGGCTTTCGGCGGCCCGGCCCTCCGACAGCACGCCCGTAGTCCCGAGGGGGATGCATGGCCACCGTTGAACTCCGCTTCAGCGCGCTGCCCGAGCACGTCAGGACCGCCCGTCTGGTGGCGGCAGCGGTGGCGCGCAGGGCCGGAGTGGACGAGGCCGTACTCGACGAGGTCAGACTCGCCGTCGGCGAGGCCTGCACCCGCGCCGTCGGGCTGCACCAGAGCAGCGGGATCACCGCCCCGGTGAAGGTGCTGCTGATCGAGGAGGAGAAGCAGTTCTCCATCGAGGTCGGCGACGAGGCACCGCGCTCGGCCCCCGGCGACAAGGCGCCCGGGGCGCTGGGCTCCGATCCGGACGTGGAGACCGAGGAGGACGAGATGGGCCTCGCTGTCATCAGCGGGCTCGTCGACGACGTCGAGGTCACCGCCGGAGAGCACGGCGGCTCGATCCGTATGACCTGGCCGACGACACCGCCGGCCACGACGCTTTCCTGAGACCCGCCGCACGTTCACCGCCGAAGGGCCCTGCTGAGCAGGGCCCTTCGGCATTTCCGGGTGGGGGCGGCCGGGGTCTGTTCCCTGCCGTATCCCCGGCGCGACCGAATTCGTGAATGAATTCACGATCAATGCGACTCGGCGCGCCGATAATTTGATCAAGCATCAATGCTTTAAAGGCATTACTATGCGAAGGCCAATTCCGTTTGCCGCGCTCTGTTTTGATCAGGTTCCGGTACCTACAATCCGTCCACATCTTGAGCTCAGCACAGGCGTCAAGGAGGACGAATGGCGGGGCTTTCTACCCCTCAGCAGTTTGACCACCCCACAACCTTCGCAGCCGCAGTTCTGACCGACGACAACCGCATCCTCGTGATGGTGATCGGCCTCGTGGCGCTGGCCGCGCTCGTGGTCGCGGGCATCCTGGTCCGCGAGGTGCTCGCGGCCGGTGAGGGCACCGACAGCATGAAGAAGATCGCGGCAGCGGTCCAGGAGGGCGCCAACGCCTATCTGGGACGGCAGTTGCGCACGGTCGGCGTATTCGCCGTGATCGTTTTCTTCCTGCTTCTGCTGCTCCCCGCGGACGACTGGAATCAGCGCGCCGGACGGTCGATCTTCTTCCTGATCGGCGCGGTGTTCTCGGCGACCACCGGCTATATCGGCATGTGGCTCGCCGTACGCAGTAATGTCCGTGTCGCCGCGGCGGCCCGGGAAGCGACCCCGGCGGAGGGTGAGCCGGAAAAGGATCTCACCGCCGTCTCGCACAAAGCAATGAAGATCGCTTTCCGCACGGGCGGCGTCGTCGGCATGTTCACGGTGGGGCTCGGTCTGCTGGGCGCCTCGTGCGTGGTGCTGGTGTACGCGGCCGACGCGCCCAAGGTGCTGGAGGGATTCGGCCTCGGTGCCGCCCTCATCGCCATGTTCATGCGTGTCGGCGGCGGCATCTTCACCAAGGCCGCCGACGTGGGCGCCGACCTGGTCGGCAAGGTCGAGAAGGGCATCCCGGAGGACGACCCGCGCAACGCCGCGACCATCGCCGACAACGTGGGCGACAACGTCGGCGACTGCGCGGGCATGGCGGCCGACCTCTTCGAGTCGTACGCCGTGACGCTGGTCGCCGCGCTGATCCTCGGCAAGGCGGCCTTCGGCGACTCCGGGCTCGCCTTCCCGCTGCTCGTGCCGGCGATCGGCGTGATCACCGCCATGATCGGCATCTTCGCGGTGGCGCCACGCCGGACCGACCGCAGCGGCATGTCCGCGATCAACCGGGGGTTCTTCATCTCCGCGGTGATCTCGCTCGTGCTGGTGGCGGTCGCGGTCTTCGTCTACCTGCCGTCGTCGTACGGCGGTCTCGACGGCGTCACCGACGCGGCGATCAAGGCCAAGGACGGCGATCCGCGGATCCTCGCGCTCGTCGCCGTGGCCATCGGCATCGTGCTCGCCGCGCTGATCCAGCAGCTGACCGGCTACTTCACGGAGACCAACCGCCGTCCCGTGATGGACATCGGCAAGACCTCGCTCACCGGTCCTGCCACCGTCATCCTCGCCGGGATCTCGCTGGGCCTCGAATCGGCCGTCTACACCGCCCTGTTGATCGGTCTCGCGGTCTACGGGGCGTTCCTGCTCGGCGGCGCCTCGATCATGCTGGCGCTGTTCGCGGTGGCGCTGGCCGGTACGGGGCTGCTCACCACGGTCGGTGTGATCGTGGCCATGGACACCTTCGGGCCGGTCTCCGACAACGCGCAGGGCATCGCCGAGATGTCCGGTGACGTCGAGGGCGCGGGCGCGCAGGTGCTCACCAACCTGGACGCGGTGGGCAACACCACCAAGGCCATCACGAAGGGCATCGCCATCGCCACCGCCGTCCTGGCGGCGTCGGCGCTCTTCGGGTCGTACCGGGACGCGATCGTGACCGCCGCCAACGACGTCGGCGAGAAGGTCTCGGGACCGGGCGCGCCACTGAACCTGATGATGGACATCTCCCAGCCCAACAACCTGGTCGGGCTCATCGTCGGCGCCGCGGTCGTCTTCCTCTTCTCGGGGCTCGCGATCAACGCGGTCTCGCGGTCCGCGGGGGCCGTGGTCTACGAGGTGCGGCGGCAGTTCCGCGAACACCCCGGGATCATGGACTACACCGAGACACCGGAGTACGGCCGCGTCGTCGACATCTGCACCAAGGACGCGCTGCGTGAGCTGGCCACGCCCGGTCTGCTCGCCGTGCTCACGCCGATCGCGGTCGGTTTCACGCTCGGCGTCGGCGCGCTCGGCTCGTTCCTCGCGGGCGCGATCGGCACCGGCACGCTGATGGCGGTCTTCCTCGCGAACTCGGGCGGTGCCTGGGACAACGCGAAGAAACTCGTCGAGGACGGCAACCACGGCGGCAAGGGCAGCGAGGCCCACGCCGCCACCGTGATCGGCGACACGGTCGGCGACCCGTTCAAGGACACCGCGGGCCCGGCCATCAACCCGCTGCTGAAGGTGATGAACCTCGTCGCGCTGCTCATCGCGCCCGCGGTCATCAAGTTCAGCTACGGCGACGACAAGAACATCGGGGTGCGCATCACGATCTCGGTGCTCGCGTTCCTCGTGATCGCCGTCTCCGTGTACATCTCCAAGCGGCGCGGGATCGCCGTGGGAGACGGGGACGGGGACGACAGCGACCGGTCGGCCAAGTCGCCGGACCCGGCGGTCGTTTCGTAGGGGCCCTGCGGGGCTCGGCTCAACGGGCGGGCGGGTGGCGCGAGTTGTGGGCGCCGCCCGCCCGTTTCCGCTGTGTTCAGGACCTCGCCGTGAGCCTTCTCTCGCTTGGTGCAAATGGTCCCAAAAGTCTCCTATCGGACCTTGGGCCCGGAGGTGCGGCCCGTCCGCCGTGTATGTTCCGGGGCCGAGAGCCATGGAAGGGACCGATCCGGTGAACAAGAAGCTTGCGCTCGCACTGTCCGGCGGTGCGGTACTGGTACTGGGGCTGTCGGGATGCGGCGGCAGCGGCGACGACAGCGACGCCAAGCTGGACTCCTGGGCCAAGCAGGTCTGCGTCGCGGTACAGCCGCAGGCGAAGAAGATCGAGGCCGCCAACACGGCGATCCAGAAGGAGACCTCGGACAACAGCACCCCGGAAGAGGTCAAGAAGACCGACTCGCAGGCCTTCCAGGACATGTCCGACGCCTACAAGGCGATCGGGGCCGCCGTGAACACCGCCGGCGCGCCGGACGTCGACAACGGCGCGAAGAAGCAGCAGGACGCCGTCAAGGAGCTCAACGACATCTCCACGTCGTACGCCACCCTGAAGACGCAGGTGGACGCGCTGAACACCAAGGACCAGGCGAAGTTCGCGGACGGCCTCAAGGACATCGCGACCTCCCTGGACAAGCTCAGCACGAGCGGGAACGACGCGCTGAAGACCCTCGAAGAGGGCGACGTCGGCAAGGCGATGACCAAGCAGGAGGCGTGCAAGACGGCTACGCCGGTGGCTTCTTCGTCGGCGGCCTGACCGGCCCGGGAAATGGCATCCCTGAAGGACGTCCCCTCTGGGCCGCCTCCCGTAGGCAGCGATCTTTCAGGTGCTGAAAGATGCCCCGGTACGCGTGCGTGCCGGGGCCTTCGGCTGCGCGGGGGCCGTGTCGGCCGGTGCCGGGCGCGGTGTCGGTGGGAGCGGCCACAATGGGTGTGTGAGTAACTCCAGCCTCCCCGCCCTGCCCGCATCCGACCGCCCGGAGGTCGCCGCCCGGCTCCGGGACGCCCTGCTCGGCGCCGCCTTCACCGCCGACGGACTGCTCGAACTGCTCGGCGCCCCCGCGTACACGGCGCTCGCCCGCAGCGAGACCGTGCCGGCGCTCCGGGCGACCCGAGGCGACACCCGCTGGAGACGCTGGTCCGGCTGTTCCTCCTCCAGCAGCCCGTGCCGCACGCACGCGTGGCCGACGTCCTGCCCGTCACCGCCTGCCTGGAGAGCGGCTGGCTGGTCTCCGTGGGCACCGACCAGGTCGCCGCGACCGTGGACGTACGGCCCTACGGCGGCCCAGACGGCGAAGACTGGTTCATCGTGTCCGACCTGGGATGCGCGGTCGGCGGTGCCGGCGGGATCGGCAGCCGGGAGGAAGGCGTCGTCCTCGGGGTGGGCGGCGCGTCCACCACGCTCGCGGGGATCACCGTACGGACACCGGTGTCCGCCGCGCTCGACCTCGGCACCGGTTCCGGCATCCAGGCGCTGCACGCGTCCCGGCACGCCACGCGCGTGACGGCCACCGACCTCAACCCCGTGCCCTGCACATCACCGCGCTCACCCTCGCGCTGTCCGGCGCGCAGGCCGCAGACCTCCGCGAGGGTTCGCTCTTCGAGCCGGTCCGGGATGACGAGACGTACGAACTCATCGTGTCCAACCCGCCGTTCGTGATCTCGCCGGGTGCGCGGCTGACGTACCGCGACGGCGGGATGGGCGGGGACGATCTGTGCCGGTCGCTCGTTCAGCAGGCGGGGGAGCGGCTGCGCGAGGGCGGATTCGCACAGTTCCTCGCCAACTGGCAGCACGTGGAGGGGGAGGACTGGCAGGACCGGCTGCGCTCGTGGGTGCCGCGTGGGTGCGACGCCTGGATCGTGCAGCGCGAGGTCCAGGACGTCACGCAGTACGCCGAGTTGTGGCTCAGGGACGCGGGCGACCACCGGGGCGACACGGTCGCGTACGAGGCGCTCTACGACGCGTGGCTCGACGAGTTCGAGGCGCGCAAGGTCAAGGCCGTGGGCTTCGGCTGGATCACCCTGCGCAGGACGGACTCCGACGCGCCCTCGATCACCATCGAGGAGTGGCCGCACCCGGTCGAGCAGCCGCTCGGCGACACCGTCCGGGAGCACTTCGACCGCGTCGACTATCTGCGCGCCCACGACGATGCGGCCCTGCTCGCCGCTCACTTCAGGCTCGCCCCCGAGATCATCCAGGAACAGGTCGGGCTGCCCGGCGCGGAGGACCCCGAGCACGTCGTGCTGCGCCAGCACCTGGGGATGCGCCGGGCGACCAAGGTCGACACGGTCGGTGCGGGTTTCGCGGGCGTCTGCGACGGCTCGCTGAGCGCGGGGCGGATCCTGGACGCCATCGCCCAACTCGTGGGCGAGGACCCGGTATTGCTCCGTGACCGGACGCCGGCGCAGATTCGGTTGCTGGTGGAGCAGGGGTTCTTGGAGCCGGTGGGCTGAGCGGGGTGGGCGGCTGTTGTGCTTGAGGGGTGGGGGCGGAGGTGGGGCCGGGTTGGCGGGTGTCGTACGGGGGCTGGCCCGGCGGGTGTCGTACGCTGCGCGGCCCGGCGTCACGTGTGGGGCCTGTTCGTGCCCGTGAGTCGCGTGTGTCCGTATCCGGTGTGATTATTCGGGTCCGCTGTGGAAAAGGCCTCTTGTCAGTGGCGGGGGCGAGGCTACCTTCGGAGACAGGTTCCACGCGTCCTCGGGGAGGCGCGCCGTCTCGGTGGAGGCGTGATGGCAGGGGGTACGCCGGGTCAGGGTGGGGGCGGGGTCGTCGGCGGGCGCTATCGGTTGTTGCGTGCGCTTGGCGTGGGTGGCGTCGGTGGCGTGCGTGGGACGGGCGGGGCTGGCGGCGCGGGCCGCGTATGGCTCGCGTACGACGAGGAGTTGGCCTGCGAGGTCGTCGTCAAGGAGATCTCGGGGCGGGGTCTGCGGGACGCGCAGGGCGGGCGGGATGTGCTGGACGCGCCGGGCGGGCAGGGCGCGCGGGGTGTGCAGGGCGGGCGGTACGCGGGAGACGGGTCGGGGGTCTCGGCGAGCGGGCTCAGCGCATCACGCGGGCGCGGGGCGAGGCGCGGCACGCGGCCCGGCTGCGGGGCCATCCGCATGTGGTGACCGTGCACGACGTGGTGATCCACGATGGCGTGCCCTGGATCGTCATGGAGTACGTCCCGGACGGCGTCGACCTCCAGGCGGTCCTACGGCGTTCCGGCCCATTGCCGCCCGCCCAGGTGGCCCGCATCGGGCTCGCCGCCCTCGACGCGCTCACCGCTGGACACCGCGTCGGCATCCTGCACCGGGATGTGAAACCGGCCAACATCCTTCTGGCGCCGGATACTTCGGGTGATCCGTACGCGCGCGTGCTGCTCACTGGCTACGGCATCGCCCTCCGACCCGAGTCCCCGAACCCCGACCCACCGCCACGGCGGGCATCCTCGGCACGCCTGGCTACCTCGCCCCGGAGCGGGCTCGCGGCGAGCCGGCCACCCGGCGGCGGATCTGTTCTCCCTCGGCGCGACGCTGTACGCCGCGGTTGAGGGGCGGGGGCCGTTCGATCGCCGGGACGATTTCACTACGTTCACGGCGCTGCTTGGGGAGGAGCCGACGCCCACTGTCCGCGCGGGTGAACTGGCGCCTGTGCTCCGGGGTTGCTGGCCAAGGATCCGGTGTTGAGGTCGGCGCCGGAGACAGTGGCGTGGGGGTTGGAGCGGGTGGTGCGGGGGCGCCGGGGATGGGGCGGCGGCGGGTGGACTCGGCCCGGCACCGGTTGGTTTCGGTCCGGGGCAGGCTGCGCTTGGCCCAGCACCGGAAGGCCTCGGCCCAGCGCCGGAAGGCCTCGGCCCAGCGCCGGATGGTTTTGGCTCGGCGCCCGAGGGATTCGGCCTGGCATCGGGTGGGTCCGATCCGGAGCAGGATGGTTCTTGCTCTGGCTCTGGTTCGGCGTCCGGCGGGTCGGGCTCTGATCAGGGCGGTTCCGGTTCCGCGTCGGACGGGTTCGGTTCGGCGCGGGGCGGCCGGGCCTCGGCTGATCAGCCGCCGGGGTCTGTCGCTGACGGTGCGTCCGGTCAGGGTGGGAGTGGCTCGCTCGGCTACTCGGGGAGTGGTCCGTACGGCGATGTCGAGGGTGGCCTACCCGTCTACATCGACAGTGATCAGGTCGGCCATGTGGAGAGTGGGCCTCAGGGGCAAGCCCCGGGCGGGGCACACGGTCGACTCCCGGGCGGGGTGCGAGGCCAACTCCCGGTGCGTCCCGGCGTCAACTCCCAGGCGGGCCGCCCGGAGAGTCGTTGGGCGGCCCCTACGTAGGCGGCCCCTACGCTGCGCGGGCCCCGGGAGGGCCAGGGGCCACCCACGAGGACCCGGCGCCGTACGGGGACCGGTCCCTGGCAGCCCTCGGGGGCTTCACGCCCGTAGGCCGCCCCACTCCGGGCAGCCCGCGGACGCCAGAGACGCCGGAGGTTTTAGGAACCCCGAGACCCCGAGCACTCCGGAAGCTCCGGGTATCCCGCACACTCACGGCATCTCGCGCGCACCAGGTACCCCGCAGACCCGGGGAGCCCCGCAGGCCCTGCACACCCCCGGCACTCCGGAGACCTCGCACCCGCCGGGCATCTCGCAGAACCCGCCCACCCCGGGCACCCCGCGGACCCCGTACATCCCGGGCACCGCCCACACCTCCGGCGCCCCGAAGGCCCCACGCGCGTCAGGCATCCCGCAGCCCCCACACCCCGGGCACCCTGCAAACCCCGCACGTCCCCGGCACCGCCCACACCTCCGGCACCCCGAAGACCCCACGCACGCCAGGCATCCCGCAGCCCCCACACACCCCGGGCGCCCCGCCCGCCCCGAACACCTCCGGCGTCTCCCGCACCCCGGGTACCCCGAAGATTCCGTACGACATCCTGCCCACGTCGGCCGCCCTGCCGACCCCCAACACTGCTGATGCCTCCGCCAATTCGCCCTCGCCAGGCACCCCGCAAACCCTGCACACCCCGGGCACCCCGCCGACACCCGACACTCCACAAACCTCCGATGTCCCGCAGCCTCTCGGCACCCCACCAAACCCAGGCACCCCACCAAGCCCAAGCACCCCACCGCCCCCGGAGACCCCACAACCCTCAGACACCTCACCCATCCCGAACACCCCACCGCCCCCAACTCCCCACCTCCCGCCACCTCCCCGTACTCCCTCCAAAGCCACCCCAGCCCGCCCGAGCACACCCTGCACGGTGAATGGAACCCCTACGCGAACAGCCCCACGACGCTCAACGAGCAGCCCTATCCGGAACCCCGCCAGGCCGCCCACCAAGGACCCCAGCCGAACCCCCAACAGGGCCCCCAGCCGAACCCCTACCAGGGCGCCGCGCCGACACCCCCGTACCCGGGCGGCCGCAGCCCGGCATATCCCGGCGGGCCGGGGCCTATCGCCAGAGGTCCGGCACATGGCGGTCGGCGGCGGCGGATGCCGATCATCGCGATCCTCGTTCTTGTCGTAGGTGTCGCCCTCGTCGTCGCAGCCGGCGTCTGGGCCGCGACCTCGTTGAGCAGCGGCGGCAAGCACACGGCGGCGACGAAGAAGGCATCCCCGGACGGGACGTCGTCAGCCGGTGCCGGGGCCGGAGTCGTCTACCCGTACGGCGCTGACGTCGGGCTCAAGGCACCGCTGCGGACCGGCGATTGCGTGCGCGCCGTGTGGGCCGGGACCGCGTTCGCGTCGCGGCCAAGCTGGCGGTCGTGAACTGTGCGCACGGTGTTCCGGACGGGCAGGTGATGGCCGTTGACGCGGCGAGGGACTTTGCCGATGCGCGGGATCACGCGGGCGAGCGGTGCGCGGGTGACGTGAAGGGGGTGGCGGGGGCGCTGGCCGACGCGGGTGTCTACGCGCTCACCCCGACGGAGGCCGGCTTCGGGGTCGCCGGGGGCGGTACGGCGTGTCTCGTGCTTGGAAGGCACGCGCCGATCGGTGGCGCGATAGGGCGCTTCCGGAGCACCGGGTCAAACGTGTGGACCACCGAGATGAGCGTCGGCGACTGCTGGCTGTACGTCGATCACACGACGTACTTCACCGCGACCCTGACCGACTGTGCCGATCAGCACACCGACCAGGTGATCGGTTCGGTGACCGCCCCGAAGGCGATGGCGTTCGAGGACGCGCTGCGGCGGGCGAACAGGCTGTGCGGCACCAGGTTCGCGTCGACTTGGGCGCCCGGATCCGACCGTTCCGTCTTCGGGTATCTGTCCGACGAGAGCAATTGGACGGCCGGTTTCGACTCCGTCGTGTGCACCGTGGGGAAGGCCGACCGCTCCCGGTCGACCGGCGCGATATCGTCCTCCGGCACGACCCCTGAGCGCTGTCCGCCGCGAGTTCACCCGGGGTTGGCCCGCCCGTCGCCCGCAGGTGCCAGCCTCAGGGACCGGGGCATCCGGCCGGGAGGGGACACGCATGGAGAGCGGGCCTGCGATCTTCGCGGGGTTGGTGTTCGCCCTGTTCGGAGGCGCGCTGCTGCTGTGGACCGTGGTCAGGGTCCGGCACCGCGAACCCGTCGCCCAGGGTGTGAACCCGGTCGCATCGGCGACCCTCGCGAGCCTCGCCGCGGTCGCCGCCCTCCTCCTCGGCACCTGGTGCTTCCTGCACGTCTGAGCAGCGCGCCGTAGCCGCGGCACGGACCGCCGGCGGACCGGCGGGGGCAGCTGGGCGATCACTCTCCGGACGGCTCCGAAAAGGCCGGTGGGGACTCCGGGCGGCAGGAATGGCGGTAGTCGGGTTACCGTTCGAGTGGCCGTTGCGGGCTTTTCCCGTTTGACAGGGGGCGGGATGTACCGTCACACTCCGCAGCGTCACCATGACCCGACCCGGGGCAAGCGACCCCGGGGAGGCCCCAGCGTCGACCGGAGAGAAGAGCGAAGTTGTCCCCGACCAGCGAGACCGCACACGGCGGCCGCCGACTCGTCATCGTCGAGTCCCCTGCCAAGGCGAAGACGATCAAGGGCTACCTCGGCCCCGGATATGTCGTCGAGGCGAGCGTCGGGCACATCCGCGACCTTCCCAACGGCGCCGCGGAGGTGCCTGAGAAGTACACCGGCGAGGTCCGCCGACTCGGTGTGGATGTCGACCACGACTTCGAGCCGATCTATGTGGTCAACGCCGACAAGCGGGCCCAGGTCAAGAAGCTCAAGGACCTCCTCAAGGACTCCGACGAACTCTTCCTGGCCACCGATGAGGACCGCGAGGGCGAGGCCATCGCGTGGCACCTCCTGGAGGTCCTGAAGCCCAAGGTCCCGGTCAAGCGCATGGTGTTCCACGAGATCACCAAGGACGCGATCCGCGCCGCCGTGGCCAACCCGCGCGACCTCAACCAGCTGATGGTCGACGCCCAGGAGACCCGCCGCATCCTCGACCGCCTCTACGGCTACGAGGTCTCGCCGGTCCTCTGGAAGAAGGTCATGCCGCGCCTGTCGGCCGGCCGTGTCCAGTCCGTCGCCACCCGGCTCGTCGTCGAGCGGGAGCGCGAGCGCATCGCCTTCCGTTCCGCCGAGTACTGGGACCTGACCGGCACCTTCGGGACCGGCCGGGCCGGTGACGCGAGCGACCCGTCGACCCTTGTCGCCCGCCTCCAGGCGGTCGACGGCAAGCGCGTCGCCCAGGGACGCGATTTCGACTCCCTCGGCCAGATCAAGGGCGCGAACACCCTCCACCTGGACGAGGCCAACGCCCGCGCGCTGGCCGCCGCCCTGGAGGACACGCGGTTCGCCGTCCGGTCCGTCGAGTCGAAGCCGTATCGACGCTCTCCGTACGCGCCGTTCCGTACGACGACGCTCCAGCAGGAGGCCAGCCGCAAGCTCGGCTTCGGCGCGAAGGCCACGATGCAGGTCGCGCAGAAGCTGTACGAGAACGGCTACATCACCTATATGCGTACGGACTCCACGACCCTGAGCGAGACGGCCGTCAAGGCCGCCCGCGCCCAGGTGACGCAGCTGTACGGCGCCGACTACCTGCCGGCCCAGCCGCGCGTGTACGCCGGGAAGGTCAAGAACGCCCAGGAGGCGCACGAGGCGATCCGCCCCTCGGGTGATCGTTTCCGCACGCCCGCCGAAACCGGCCTGACCGGCGACCAGTTCAAGCTCTACGAGCTGATCTGGAAGCGGACCGTCGCCTCCCAGATGAAGGACGCGGTCGGCAACTCCGTCACCGTGAAGATCGCGGGCACCTCGTCCGACGGCCGGGACGTCGAATTCAGCGCCTCCGGGAAGACGATCACCTTCCACGGCTTCCTGAAGGCCTACGTAGAGGGCGCCGACGACCCGAACGCCGAGCTGGACGACCGCGAGCGCCGGCTGCCCCAGGTCGCCGAG
The DNA here is from genome assembly GCA_016893485.2 of Streptomyces sp. P3. Classification (GTDB taxonomy): domain Bacteria; phylum Actinomycetota; class Actinomycetes; order Streptomycetales; family Streptomycetaceae; genus Streptomyces. The sequence goes on along the minus strand of JAFEKX020000001.1, from coordinate 4,545,117 downwards.
GGCGACGCGCTGACCGCCGAGGAACTCACGGTCGACGGGCACGCCACCAAGCCCCCGGCCCGCTACACCGAGGCCAGCCTCGTCAAGGAGCTCGAAGAGCGCGAGATCGGCCGCCCGTCGACGTACGCGTCGATCATCGGCACGATCCTCGACCGCGGTTACGTCTTCAAGAAGGGCACGGCCCTGGTGCCGTCCTTCCTGTCCTTCGCCGTGGTCAACCTCCTGGAGAAGCACTTCGGGCGGCTCGTCGACTACGACTTCACCGCCAAGATGGAGGACGACCTCGACCGCATCGCCAGCGGCGAGGCGCAGGCCGTGCCGTGGCTGCGGCGCTTCTACTTCGGCGAAGGCGAGGCCCGCGGTGCCGCCGAGGCCGGCAACGGCGACGGCGACCACCTCGGCGGCCTGAAGGAACTCGTCACCGACCTGGGCGCGATCGACGCCCGCGAGGTGTCGTCCTTCCCGGTCGGCAACGACATCATGCTGCGCGTCGGCCGCTACGGCCCCTACGTGGAGCGCGGCGAGAAGGACTCCGAGAACCACCAGCGCGCCGACGTCCCCGAGGACCTCGCGCCGGACGAGCTCAGCGTCGAGCACGCCGAGGAACTGCTCGCCAAGCCGAGCGGCGACTTCGAGCTGGGCGCCGACCCCGAGTCGGGCCACCAGATCATCGCCCGCGACGGCCGCTACGGCCCGTACGTCACCGAGGTGCTCCCCGAGGGCACCCCGAAGACCGGGAAGAACGCCGTCAAGCCGCGTACGGCCTCGCTGTTCAAGTCGATGACCCTGGACACGGTGACGCTCGCCGACGCCCTCAAGCTGATGTCGCTGCCGCGCGTCGTCGGCAAGGACGCCGAGGGCGTGGAGATCACCGCGCAGAACGGGCGCTACGGGCCGTACCTGAAGAAGGGCACGGACTCCCGCTCGCTGACGGCCGAGGACCAGCTCTTCACGATCACCCTCGAAGAGGCGCTGGAGATCTACTCCCAGCCCAAGCAGCGCGGCCGGGCCGCCGCCAAACCGCCGCTGAAGGAACTGGGCACCGACCCGGTCAGCGAGAAGCCCGTCGTCGTCAAGGACGGCCGTTTCGGGCCGTACGTCACCGACGGCGAGACCAACGCGACCCTGCGCTCCGGCGACAGCGTCGAGGACATCAGCCCGGAGCGCGGCTACGAGCTGCTCGCCGAGAAGCGGGCCAAGTCGCCCGCCAAGAAGACGGCGAAGAAGGCCCCGGCGAAGAAGGCGGCGGCCAAGAAGGCGCCCGCCAAGAAGACGACGACCGCGAAGAAGACCGTGGCGAAGAAGACGACGACGGCCGCCAAGAAGACGACGGCCGCCGCCACCGCCAAGAAGACGGCCTCCTCCAAGGTGACGTCCGAGGACTGACGGACCAGAGCGGACGGACGAGAGCCGACGGACGGGAGCGGACGGACCGGAACTGACGGACCAGAGCTGACGATCCGTCGGGCTCCCGCCTGAGGACCGGTCAGCGCACGCTTCCTGCACCACAGGGTCGCGAAACACACGCCCCGGCATCACTTTGGTGTCGGGGTGTGTGCAGCTCCGGGCGGGCGCGGCTTGTTGTCGGTGGGTGCCGATAGGCTGAAAGCATGACGCCAGCCGAGCAGCCAACGGGCCACCAGCCGGCCCCCGACGACGCCCTTGTCGCGGACTCCCGCGAGCGTGCCGTCCGCGCCCTGCTGCGCCAACCGCAGCTCAAGCGGCTGTGGAGTGCGCAGTTCGTGACGGGTGTCGGTGACACCCTCGCCCTGCTGGTCCTGGTCGTGCTCGCCTTCCAGGCGGCGATCGCCCAGGGCTCGTTCGGCGGTGGTTACCGGGGTGTGGCACTCGCGGTGGCGACCGTCTTCGGGGCGCGCATCCTGGCGACGCTGCTCTTCGGGGCGGTGCTGCTCGGCCCGCTCACCTCGCTCACCTCCCAGGACGGGCCGCTCGACCGCCGGTGGACCATGGTCGGCGCGGACGGTCTGCGGGCCGCGCTGCTGATCGTCGCCCCCTGTGGATCGACTGGACACCGGACAACGCCCTGGCGGTGCTCCTGGTGACCGCCTTCGTCACCGGAGTCGCCGAGCGCTTCTGGACGGTGTGCCGCGAGAGCGCGGCCCCCGCCCTGCTGCCGGCCCCGCCGCCCGAGGGCGCCACGGTCCGGCCGCTGCCCGACCACATGGACGCGCTGCGTCGGCTCTCGCTGCGCACGAGCTTCGTGGCCATCCCGCTCGCCGCCGCCGCACTCGTCGTGGCGGCACTGCTCAACAACCTGCTGGGCACCGGCGTCGCCTGGTTCGACCAGCACCAGGCCGCACTCGGTTCGTACGTCGCGGCCGGGCTGTTCGCCGCGTCCCTCTCCGTGCTGACCGCTCTGGAGCTGCCCGGAATCCGCACCCCGCGCGCGCGGTCGCCGCTCGAGGGCTGCGCCGCCCCGGACGGGTACCGGCATCGACAAGGGCCGTACGGGCGCGATCGCGCTGCTCGTGATCGCCTGCGCGGCCGTCGCCGGGGCGATCTCCGCCGCCGTCGCCGTGTCTGTGCTCCAGGCCAAGGACCTGCACGGCGGCCCGGTGACCTTCGGACTGTTGGTGCTCGGCCTGACCGGCGGGGTCGTGATCGGCATCCGTACGGCGCCCTCGCTGCTGCCGACCCTGTCGCGCCGTCGACTGCTGACGCTCGCCATCGCCTTCACCGGCATCGCGCTGCTCGCCGCGGGCCTGGTCCCGGACGTCACCATGGTGCTGCTGATCGTCGCGCTCGCCGGCATCGGCGCGGGCGTGGCCGCCAACACCGGGCACACCCTGCTCGACCAAGAGGCCGAGGACTACCGCAAGGCCCGCACGACCGATCACCTGCACGCGGTCGTCCGGGTCGCGGTGGCGCTCGGCGCGCTGATCGCCCCCTGGTGGCGGCGCTGATCGGCCCGCACCGCCTGGAGAACGGCAAGTTCGTGTTCGCGCACGGCGGTGCCGCGTTCACGCTGATGCTGGTCGGCGCCCTGCTGCTGCCCGTCGCCGCGCTGGTGCTGGCCAAGGTCGACGACCGCGCGGGAGTGCCGCTCCGCCACGACCTGCGGGACGCGCTGCTCGGCGGCGACGACCCCGAGACGGTGCCCGCGACCACCGGCTTCTTCATCGCGCTGGAGGGCGGCGACGGCGCAGGCAAGTCCACCCAGGCCGAAGCCCTCGCCGAGTGGATCAGGGGCAAGGGACACGAGGTCGTGCTCACCCGCGAGCCCGGCGCGACCCCGGTCGGCAAGCGGCTGCGGTCGATCCTGCTCGACGTGTCGTCGGCGGGACTGTCCCACCGCGCGGAGGCCCTGCTCTACGCCGCCGACCGCGCGGAGCACGTCGACACCGTCGTACGGCCCGCCCTGGAGCGCGGCGCGGTCGTCGTCTCCGACCGCTACATCGACTCGTCCGTCGCCTACCAGGGCGCCGGCCGTGACCTCTCCCCGACCGAGATCGCCCGCATCAACCGCTGGGCGACCGACGGACTCGTGCCGCACATGACCGTCCTGCTGGACGTGGACCCGGAGACCGCCCGCGAGCGGTTCACGGAGGCTCCGGACCGACTGGAGTCGGAGCCCGCCGAGTTCCACGCGCGCGTACGGTCCGGTTTCCTCACCCTGGCCGCCGCCGACCCGAGCCGCTACCTGGTGGTGGACGCGGGCCAGGAGCCCGAGGCCGTCACCACGGTGATCAGGCACCGCCTCGACACCGTACTGCCGCTCTCCGAGGCCGAGATCAAGGCCCAGGAGGAGGCGCGCAAGGCCGCGGAGGAGGAGGCCCGCCGCAAGGCCGAGGAAGAGGCCGCCCGCAAGGCCGAGGAGGAGCGCCTGGAGCGTGAGCGCCAGGAGCAGCTCGCTCAGCTGCGCGCCGAGGAGGAGGAGCGCAAGCGGCGCGAGCTGGAGGAGGCACAGCGCCGCGAGGCCGAGCGCCAGGCCGAGGAGGCCAGGCAGCGCGCCGAGGACGCACGCAGGCGTGCCGAGGAGGAGAAGGCCCGCCTCCTCGCCGAGGAGGAGGCCCGCGCCGCCGAGGAGACCCGCCGCAGGGCCGAGGCCGACCGGTTGCGCAAGCAGGCCGAGGACGAGGCACGGCTGCGCGCGGAGGCGGAGGCGCGTCGGCTGGAGAAGCAGCGCAAGGCCGAGGCGGCCCTGCTCGCGGCCGAGGAGGCACGCCGGTTGGCGGCCGAGGCGGCGGCCGCTGCGGAGCGGGCGGCCCGTCAGCCGACGGTTCCTCCGGTCCCGGGGGTCAGGCCCGAGGCGTCGACCGTGCAGACGCCGGTCGTGAAGCCGTCGGGTACGGGTGCCGGTGCCGGTGCCGGTGCGGGTGGCCGGTCGTCGGAGGAGACGGCTGTGCTGCGGTCGGTGTCCCCGGACACCGGGAAGCGCGATTCCGACGTACGTGACTCCGACGTACGTGACTCCGACGTACGTGACTCCGACGTACGTGACTCCGAGACGACGGCCCAGCTGCCGCAGCCGCCGGCTCCCACGGGGGCCGCGGACGAGACGGCCGTACTGCCGCCGGTGTCCGCCACGGAGGAGACGGCCGTACTGCCGCCCGTCCCGTCCGGTGCGGCCGACGAGACGGGCGTACTGCCGCCGGTCGGCGCGGCGGACGAGACCGCGGTGCTGCCGCCGGTGCGCGACCATGGTCCTTCGGACCGGGTGCCTGCCGGGTACTTCCGGGACGAGCGTCCCGGCGACCGCGCCGATGGCGGCGAGGACCGTACCCGCGAGCTGCCCCAGGTCGACGAGCAGGGTACACCCCGGCGTCGGCCGCGTCCCGACTGGGCCGAGGAGACTCCGCTGGACGACCTGCCTTCCCTGGCCGACGAACTGCTCGGCCCGCGCGAGGACGGCGACCACGACGACGACACCGGGCGCGGGCGGGGTCGTGGGCGGGGGCGGCGGGGCTGACGGGTTTGAGTGCGGGATGCGGGATGCGGGGCTGATGGTGAAGAGCGCGCAGGGTTGATGGTGGTGGGTGTGCGGGGTTGATGTTGGGCGCGCCGGGCTGGCGGTGACGTGGGCCGAGGGGTTGGCGGCGTCGGGGTGGTGATCCGCGCCTGGCGTGCCTGCCCCGCATCAGCGCCCCGCACTCAGCGTCCGGCCTGTCTGGATCGGCGCCCGCATTCAGCGTCCGGCCCCTCCGGATCGCCGCCCGCGCTTGGCTCCCGCCCTCTCGATCAGCGCCCCGCACCCGGTGTCCGGCCCTCCGGATCGCCGCCTGCGCCCAACTCCCCCTCTCCCGATCAGCGCCCCGCGCCCAGCTCCCGCCCCTCCCGACCAGCGCCCCGCACTAAGCTCCCGCCCCTTCCAACTAGCGCTCCCCACACCACCCGGCCCCCGTTGTCAGTGGTGGCCCGCACAATGGATCCCGTGACTCGAAGCGTGACGAAAGGGCCGGTGACCCATGACGGTGTGGGATGACCTGGTGGGGCAGGAGAAGGTGAGTGAGCAGGTCGATGCCGCCGCTCGGGACGCCGACGCCTTCGTCACCGCCGCGACCACCGGTACGGCCCCGCCGGAGGCGTCGAAGATGACGCACGCCTGGCTGTTCACGGGCCCGCCCGGCGCTGGGCGGAACCAGGCGGCGCGGGCCTTCGCCGCCGCGCTGCAGTGCGTGAGCCCCGACCGCGCGCTCGGCGGCAGCCCCGGCTGCGGCTTCTGCGACGGCTGTCATACGGCGCTGATCGGCACCCATGCCGACGTCACCACGGTCGCAGCGGTCGGCACGCAGATCCTGGCCGACGACATGAGGGACACGGTCCGCAAGTCCTTCACGTCACCGGCGACGGGCCGTTGGCAGATCATCCTGGTAGAGGACGCCGAGCGGCTGAACGAGAAATCGGCCAACGCGGTCCTCAAGGCCGTCGAAGAGCCCGCCCCCGCACGGTGTGGCTCCTCTGCGCCCCCTCGATCGAGGACGTCCTCCCCACGATCCGCTCCCGCTGCCGCCACCTGAACCTGACGACACCCTCGGTCGACGCCGTCGCCGACCTGCTCGTCCGGCGGGAGGGCGTCGAGCCCGCCGTGGCGATGGCCGCCGCGCGTGCCACGCAGGGCCATGTCGACCGGGCCCGCCGCCTGGCCACCGACCCGGCCGCCCGCCAGCGCCGGGCGGCCGTACTGAAGCTGCCGTTGCGCGTCGAGGACGTCGGCGGGTGTCTCAAGGCCGCCCAGGAGCTGGTGGACGCGGCGGCCGAGGACGCCAAGCAACTGGCCGAGGAGGTGGACGACAAGGAGACCGAGGAGATGAAGGCGGCGCTGGGCGGCGGCCAGGGCAGCCGGATGCCGCGTGGCACGGCCGGGGTGATGAAGGACCTGGAGGACAAGCAGAAGCGCCGGAGAACGCGGACGCAGCGCGACAGCCTCGACCTCGCGCTGACCGACCTCACCGCGTTCTACCGGGATGTCCTCGCCCTCCAGCTCGGTTCCCGGGTGGCGATCGCCAACGCGGACGCCGAGGAGGCGTTGGAGCGGCTCGCGCGGGCCGGTTCCCGGAGTCCACGTTGCGCCGTATCGAGGCGATCGGCGCGTGCAGGGAGGCGCTCGACCGCAATGTGGCGCCGCTGCTCGCGGTGGAGGCGATGACGTTGGCGCTCAGAGCGGGCTGAGTGGGTTGAGTGGGCCGGGTGGGTTGGGCGGGGTGATCCGCTGGGGTGGCTGGGCGGGCGGCGGGTTGATTGGTTGGCGGGTGACTGACGCGACGGGCGTGAGGTTGACGGCGTAACTCGTCCGGGGCTGATCATGCACGTACAGCATTCGCGGGATCGCGCAGCGTTACGCTCGGGCGATGCACATCAGGCGCCCCCTTCGCCGGCCCAGCCGGAGCAGTCAGCCGAGTCGGCCCAGCGAGGTCGAGGCCCGTCGAGGCAGCCGGAGCCGGCACGGGAGTCCGCGCAGCCGCACCCGCAGGGCCGGTGGCGTGCTGCTCGCCGTAGCCGCGCTGCTCGTGTCCGCGTGTTCCGCGGGGAGTTCGACGACGACGGCGAGTCCGGCGGCGGACGTGGCGCTGGCCGCGCTGCCGCGGGCGACGCCGTCCACGCTGACGTCGTACTACGGGCAGAGGCTCAGCTGGCACACCTGCGGTGTTCCCGGTTTCGAGTGCGCCACGATGAAGGCGCCGCTGGACTACGCCAGGCCCGGCGCCGGTGACATCCGGCTCGCGGTCGCCCGCAAGAAGGCCACCGGCAAGGGCAAGGTGCTCGGTTCCCTGATGGTGAACCCGGGCGGGCCGGGCGGTTCGGCGGTCGGCTATCTCCAGCAGTACGCCGGGATCGGTTACCCGGCGGAGATCCGCGCCCGCTACGACATGGTCGCGATGGACCCGCGCGGTGTCGCCCGCAGCGAGCCGGTGGAGTGCCTCGGCGGGCGGGCCATGGACACGTTCACGCAGACCGACACCACCCCCGACGACCAGCGCGAGACCACCGAACTCGTCGCCGCGTACAAGAAGTTCGCGGAAGGCTGCGGCGCCCACTCGGCCGGTCTCCTGCGCCATGTCTCGACGGTCGAGGCGGCGCGGGACATGGACATCCTGCGGGCGGTGCTGGGGACCGGAAACTGACGTACGTCGGGGCGTCGTACGGCACGTTCCTGGGCGCGACGTACGCGGGACTCTTCCCGGCCGGGTCGGCCGCGTCGTCCTGGATGGCGCGATGGACCCGTCCCTGCCCGCGCGCCGCATGAACCTCGACCAGACGGCGGGCTTCGAGACGGCGTTCCAGTCCTTCGCGAAGGACTGCGTCCGGCAGACCGACTGCCCGCTCGGCGGCAGGCGTACGACGCCGGACCACGTCGGCGACAACCTGAAGGCCTTCTTCAAGAAGCTCGACGCGCACCCGATCCCCACCGGCGACGCGGACGGCCGCAAGCTCGGCGAGGCGCTCGCCACCACCGGCGTGATCGCGGCGATGTACGACGAGGCGGCCTGGTCCCAGCTGCGCGAGGCGCTGACGTCGGCGATGAAGGAGAACGACGGTGCCGGGCTACTCGTCCTCTCGGACAGTTACTACGAGCGTGACGCCGACGGCCGCTACTCGAACCTGATGTTCGCCAACGCCGCCGTGAACTGCCTCGACCTGCCGCCCGCGTTCACCTCCCCGACCAGGTCGAACAGTCCCTCCCCAACTTCGAGAAGGCGTCCCCGTCTTCGGCGACGGCCTCGCCTGGGCATCCCTGAGCTGCGCGTACTGGCCGGTCAGGGCCACGGGCGAACCCCACCGCATCGAGGCGAAGGGTGCGGCCCCCATCGTGGTCGTCGGCACGACCCGCGACCCGGCGACCCCGTATCCCTGGGCCCAGTCGCTGGCCCACCAGCTGTCTTCGGCCCGGCTGCTCACGTATGTCGGTGACGGTCACACGGCTTACGGGCGCGGCAGCTCGTGCATCGACTCGGCGATCGACGCGTATCTGCTGCGGGGACGGCGCCGGGGAGGGGAAGCGCTGTTCGTAGGGTGTGTGGGGGTGGGCACGGGGTGCGTCCGGGGGTGTACGGAGCACCCCAGAAACTGTGTAGACTTTCCGACGTTGCTGATCGCACCATGGTGTGGACAGCGCGCCGCCTTAGCTCAGATGGCCAGAGCAACGCACTCGTAATGCGTAGGTCTCGGGTTCGAATCCCGAAGGCGGCTCGGAATTACCCCAGGACTCACTCGCCGTGACCTGGGGTTTTTTCATCTCGGTCTAGAGGCCGGGGTCAACCAGTATCTGCGGTCTGTGCATCGTATTGCGTAGGTCGTGGGTTCGCCCTCTACGGACAGTGGTGCTCGTCCAGGGCGTTGACCTGCTGTTTTCGTGACCCAGATGCTGGGTCAATCACGTAAGCGAGGCCCTTGTTGGGCAACGAGGTGGCCGACGATGCGTGTCAGAACTACTTGCCGGGCCGGTGATTAATCGAGGTTCGTCGTGCCTTTCTGGCAAGAGCGAGGCCTGCGGCGGCGCTCTGAGGAGGGTGCAGGTATGGCCCCGGTCTGCACATATTCAGCTACGGGTCGAGACCCCGAGGACGACGAGTCGAGATCGGCTGCTCGCGGCGCGGGTCACCGGCGTCCACCTGGACCCTCAGGAAGGGGAGAGCGGGGGCAGGGTGGTGGCCCCCAGCTCGGTGATCCGGCTGTGGGCGGTGGGACCACCCTCCCTATCGGTGAGGCGAGGAGACCACCACCCTGCTCCTGCTGCTCGACAACCCGGCCTGCAGCAGTGGCACGGCCATGTTTTCGCACGGGCGGCGACCGGTTGGCGACAGTGCATGCGGGCATCTGTCGCTGAACCGGGCCGGGTGGGTCCCCGTCGAATGCCACTACCCAGTCGTCCTGTCCCGCGGCTGTCGGCAGCAGTGAAAATTGGGGAGAAGCTACTACTAGGGTGGGGCTCGCAGCGCACGAGGGCCTCCTTGGCGCCACGGTCGGCGAAAGTCGGGACGGAGTAGACGGTACAGATGGCGGACGAGCAGTTGGACCTCGGAATTCCGATGCCGGAAAGGTCGGGGGCGAGGGCGGGTCCAAAGGGGGCTCCGATCAGGCTGGCCCCCACGCAGGCTCGGCGACGACGAGACGATCGACTACATCAGCAACAAGGATGTCGTCAAACTGACTGAGGCCGAGGTTGTCCGTCAGCGCATCGCCAAGGTGCTCGTACACCAGTACGGCATCAACCCCGACGACATGGTTCGTGACTATGTGCTCCAGGTCCCCAACGCTGAGACGGGGCGGACGAGCCGCAGGCGCGCCAGTATCGCGATCTTCGAGCCCAGTGAGCCCGGTAAGCCGAAGAGCCCGGAAACCCTGAAGCGCATCGTCGTGACCAAGGCTCGCCCCAAGGGCAGCCGCACCGTCACCAAGATCCGCACCTACGCCCAGGCGGACGCTCAACTGGCCGAGCTTCGCGAGCTGATGCTCGCCGCCGGGCCGTCCTGCACGCTGGGCATGTGGACCGACGACAAGGACCTGTACTTCGTCGAGCGCAAGGACACCCGCTTCGAGCCGGAGTTCCACCCGCTACCGAACTGGCCGAGCGGCGACGCCGAGGAGTTCGACGCAACGCGGGACGCCTCCTCGCTGGCGGAGATGCGCCATGCCGACGAGTACATGCTCCGCTTCGCCTTCCGGCGCTGCCACAACTTCATCCACGGCAATGAGGGCCTGCCCAAGGACGCCGCCTTCTGGCAGTTCCTGTATGTGCTGTTCGCCAAAATCCATGACGAGCGGTTGGTCCGGGAGAACGGCCGAACGCCGCGTTTCCGAGTGGGTATCGAAGACCTGGATCCCGAAGGTCACACGGGCAGCCCCGCGGTCGCCGCGCGCATAAAGGAACTGTTCGAAGAGGTCAGGAAGTTCTACGCGGACCAGCTCCTGTTCGATCACCGCGACGAGCTGACCCTGTCGCCCGCGGCCCTCACTTTCATCACCGGCGAGCTGGCTCCGTTCAACCTGTATGCCACGCCGATCGACGCCAAGGGCGTGGCGTACCAGGAACTCGTCGGCGACAACCTGCGTGGTGACCGCGGGCAGTACTTCACCCCCACCGGCGCCGTGCGGCTGATGGTGGACATCCTCGACCCCAAGGAGCACGAGACCGTCTTCGACCCCTGCTGTGGCACGGGCGGTTTCCTCCGGGAGACTCTGAACCACCTGCTGGACCAGTGGAAGCCCAAGAACGGCACCTTCACCAGCCAGCAGTACGCACAGATCCTGCCCCCGTTGCGCAAAAAGCTGGCGGACTACGCGCGCGGGCATATCTTCGGCGCCGACTTCGACCCGTTCCTGCGCCGGGCCACTGCGATGAGCGTCATGATGCTCACCGATGTCGCCGGCAACGCCTTCCAGATGGACTCGATCGCCTTCCCCGACGGCCATTTGCCCGGTAACGAGGAGGCGCGGAGGGTTCCGGAGATCCAGCTGGGCAATGTGGACGTCTTGATGACGAACCCGCCGTTCGGCGCCGACATCCCCTTCTCCGAGGCCGCTGTCCTGGGCAAGTACCGTGCGCGTGCCCGCAAGTGGGGCGTCGCCTGGTCCTACTCCCGGGAGAAGGACGGCACGCTGAAGCCGTCGACCGTTCCCGCCTCGGCCGTCGCCCCGGAACAGCTCTTCGTCCAGCGTGCCATCGAGTGGGTCAAGCCGGGCGGACGTATCGGCATCGTCCTGCCCAACGGCATCCTGTCCAACCCGGGCCCGTCGGACGAGGCGGCACGGAGGCTCATCCTTCAGGAGTGCTGGGTCATGGCCAGCATCGAACTGCCGGTGGAGACCTTCATCGTCGAGGCCAACGTCAACATCCTCACCACCCTGCTCTTCCTGCGCCGCAAGACCGAGCAGGAGAAACAGGAAGAGGGCATGTACGGCGCCGCCGACTACCCGGTGTTCATGGCCGTCGCGGAGAAGGTGGGAGTCGACCGCCGGGGAACCCGGTCCTGGTCCGCTCTCCCGAAGGGGACGTGATCACCGAGGAGTACGAGGAGACGGAGGTCCTGCGCATCGGGCGGAGCGAGGTGTTGCGTACTTTCAAGCGCCGGCGCCCCATCGTGGACAACGACCTCCCAAGATTGCGGAGGAGTACCACGAGTTCGTGAAGCGGCATGACCACGAGTTCCCGTGGAAGGCCCGTACGTGATCACTCGGATCGAGGCCTACAACTACCGCTGCTTCGAGAACCTCGCGATCGATCTGTCCCGCTTCCATGTCCTCGCCGGGGCCAACGGCTCGGGCAAGAGCACGCTGCTGGACATCCCTGTCCTGCTCCGTGATCTGCTCACTGTCCGGCAGATCGCGGACGCTTTCCTGGCCCCCTCTCCGTCCACTGGTCGGCCGCCGCGTGCGCTGTCCCTTGCCGAGTCGTCCCACCGGGGCCAGGGGGCGGTTTCGGCTTCGCCCTTGAGGCCGTCCTCCCGGGGAGATCACCGACGCGATCGCCGAATCCTCACGCGATCTGCGGTTCCCGGTTCCCACGCATCTGCGGTACGAACTCCATCTCGCACCTGTCGACAGCGGTCTGGGCATGGAGGTCGCGGGGGAGTACCTGGTGCTCTTCCACGAGGAGGCCCCGGTGCGCCCGGTCCCAAGGGACAAGGCGTTCGAGGACCCTGACGCGTTCCGGTTCACCGGCCGCGGCGGCAGCCGACGCAAGCACTATGTCTGGGACGACTCCTGGCGCCCGGTGATCGCCCGCACCGGCGGCCCCGTGGTCCGCTTCACCGACGAGACCGGCCGCGAGAAGCAACTCTCCCTCCAGAGCCTGCACAGCAGCCTGGCCCTGGCCAACGTTCCCTTCGACGACACCCAGTTTCCGGCCGCATTGTGGTTCCAGAACCTCCTCCGGGACGGCGCCGTCCTCTACGACCCCGAGTGGTCCGCGCTCCGTCAGGCCGCCCCGCCCGCCGGTCGCGAACCGGCACTCGACACCCAGGGTCGCAACACCCCCCTGGCTCGCGCTCCAGCTCAGCCGCGAGGACCCGGAGCTGTACGGCGCGTGGGTCGATCTCGTCCAGCTCGCCCTGCCTCAGGTGGAACAGGTGGAGGTTGTCGAGCGCGAGGAGGACCGCTACGCCTACTTCCGCCTGACCTACTCCGGCGGCTACCAGGTCACCTCCTCCGGCCTGTCCGACGGCACCCTGCGCGTACTGGCGCTCACGCTGCTCCCGTATCTGCCTCGTACTCCGGCCCTGCTGCTGACCGAGGAGCCGGAGAACGGCATCTATCCGCAGGCCATCGAAATCGTCATGCAGGCCCTGCGGAACGTACGCGGCAGCCAGGTACTCGTGGCCACCCAGTCACCCCTGGTGCTGGCCAACGTCGGCCTTGCGGACGTACTCGCCACCCGCATGGATCCGGCCACCGGCGCGGTTACCGTCGTACGCGGCGACCAGCATCCTCGGATGTCCGACTGGCGGGCCGGCCTCGACGATCTCGACCTCGGCACCCTCTTCGCCACGGGGTGTTCGAGTGAGCCGGGCCAACGCCAACGCCAGGCGGAACCGCGCCGCCGGGCGCGGGAGCTCCGCGACACCCGCGGTGCCTCGGCAGGCCGCCCCGGTGAATGAGACGACCAAGCGGGAACTGGTCTTCCTGGTCGCGGACAAGGGCATGGAGGCCATGATCGGCGCCTTCTTCGGGCGGCAGGACTTCCATCACAAGCTGGGCTGCGCCCGCTTCGACTTCAACCCCAAGACCGACATCGTGCGTGCTGGTGGCCACGATCCCGGACTGGTGAAGAAGGAAGCCGGGCTGATCCTCAACCGGCGCAGGCATGAGTTCCGGCGCGCGATCGTGGTCGTGGACCACGCGTACGACAACCCTCTCGACCCGGACCGGATCCGCGAGCGGATCTCCGCCCAACTCGACGGGATCTGGGAGCAGTTCCCGTCATCGTCATCGAGCCGGAGCTGGAGAACTGGTTCTGGGTGGACTATCCCGACCTGGTCAAGAAGGTCCTGCTGTGGACATCGAAGGGCGGCGACCGCACACCCAGGGAAGTGCTGGCGGAGGCGGGCCTGTGGCAGGCCGGAGCCGACAAGCCGCTCGACCCGAAGAAGGCGGTGGAGTACCTGTACGAGCACGGGTACAGCCGTGACATGCTCAATGGCATCTTCAAGCGGCTGGCCTTGGCCCTGCCGTCGGTGCGGGGTGCACGGATGAGTCGTTCCGGCTGCTGGTGGCCACGCTTGCGGAGTGGTTTCCGGCTACGGAGGGGCGAGCTGTGACGACTTATGCATCGGCTTACGCGGTGGACACTACGGAACAGACGGAGCACACGCAGTGAAGATCGCGTCCAACGACAACCCGGTACGGACCGGCTGGCTCACGGAACAGGGGCTCCGGCTGGACGCGGCGCCCTATCTGTCGGGGGCGTTCGCCGCGAAGCAGTTGCTTAAGCGGCTGCCTGTGGATAAAAATTTCCTGGCCGACCTCACCGAGGGGCACAACGGGGGATTTTCAACGGTCCGAAGTTCAGCCGCGTGTACGTCAACGATCCCGAAATCGGCGTTCCGTTCCTCGGCAGCACCGACATGATGGAAGCCGATCTCACTCACCTGCCGTTGCTCAGCCATGAAGTAGCCGACAAGTTTCCCTATCTCGACGTTCAGCCAGGCATGACGCTGATTTCCTGTTCGGGAACCATCGGGCGCATGTCGTATGTGCGAACCGACATGCAGGGTATCTGGTCCTCTCAGCACGTGATGAAGGTCCAGCCGCACCCGGACCGTGTGCCGTCCGGCTATCTCAACACCTTTTGCGCAGCCGTTTCGGTGTTCCTATCATCACCAGCCACGCCTATGGCGCGATCATCCAGCACATCGAGCCGCACCACATCGCGGACCTGCCTGTACCGCGTTTCGCTCCGGAGGTGGAGCAGAGTATTCACGAGCTCGTGGAGGAGGCGGCGCGGCTTCGAGCGGAGTTCCAGGCAGGGCTGGAGGCGGCGACCACGGACCTGTTCACCAGGGCGGGGCTGGAGGAGTTGCTCGACCTGCGGTGGCATGAGCAGCCTCGGGATCTGGGTTTCGAACAGCGGGGATCACGTCGACGACTCTGCGGGCGCTTAACTATCAGCCGCGGGCTGGTCGGATCCTGCGCAAGTTGCGGGATGCGGATCATGTGCTTCTTCGTGACATCTGTGCGGGCGGGCAGCTCAGTCGGGGGTTGCGGTTTACGCGGGTGGATGGTGCTCCTGATCCGCAGCTCAGCTACCAACTCGTTGGCCAGCGGCAGGCTTTCTGGCTGCGCCCAGAAGGGCGATGGGTCAGCAAGGGAAAACCCCCAAGGGGTGCTGGCCTTGGACGAGACGATTCTTTTCGCGGCTCGTGGGACATTGGGTGAAAACGAAGTGTACGGCCGCCCTGTCTTTGCGACCGGTTCCTGGACCCGGAAAGCCTTTTCGGAGGACTTTCTACGCATTCGTCCAGGTGATTCGGACATCTCCGGCGCTTACCTGTTTGCATTCCTTCGCTCTGAGGCGCTCTTCCGCGTTATGCGTTCCATGTCCACAGGTGGCAAGCAGCAGGATATTCACGTCGGTCTGTGCGGTGAGATTCCGGTGCCGATTCTCGATGTGGCGAGCCGCGAACGCATCGCGGAAACGATCCGCACCGCCTACCGGAAGCGTGACGAGGCCGATGCCAAGGAAGATCAGGCCCTGGAGCTGCTGGAGCAAGCGGTGTTGGAGCACGGAGCAACCATGTGAGCTTGAGTCTGCTCGGCTTGGGCGCAGGACGCTCTGATCCCTGTGAGCTGATGGAAAGGTCTGTAACGTATAGACGCCCCCGGCTCTGGGTGAGCCGGGGGCGTCGATGGGTGCGTTAAGAGTTGGGGTTGCCCCACTCTTCACAGCGCTGGCGAACGCGTCCCAAGCCTCTGTCGTGAAGATCAAGGCAGAAGTGAGGGGCGTCTTGCTATCGCGGACGGGTACGAACCCCAGGACGCCGTCGGCGACTTCGAGGCATTCGCCTCCGGGCTCGCCATCGCTGTAGCTGGACTTACGCCACTGGGCGACACTCAGATCTGGGATGGCTCGCATGGCTTGAAGTTCTCCATCGCCGCTTCGATCAACGCTGCAGACTCCTCTGGCGAGAGGGCGCAGGCTTTCATGCGATCGTAGTCGCGCAGGCGTCGAGTGACGGTCTCGCGGTCGTCGAAGATCTCCCCGATGCCGCCACCCTCTTGATAGACAGTGGTGGAGTTGTCAGGCAACGTGAGCAAGATGATGGTGCCGCTCATCCCCGCGTATTCTCCAACATCAAAGGGGATGACCTGGATCATCGTACGACTGGTGTCCACAAGCGGCAACAGAGACGCAAGCTAATCACGCATCACTCCTGGGCCGCCCACTCCCCGTCGGAGGATCGCCCAGTAGTCAGGGGGTGTCGCCGCGCAGCCGCTCTTGTCGGCTCAGGCGCTCCGAGACGAGCCTCTCGATCTCCTCAGGGGTCGCGTGGGGACTGCCCTTGCGGAACAGGGCGCGCATGTACGCCGGGGTTTGGAGCAAGCCGGGCACAAGAGTGGATCCGTACGCCTGAATCCGCGCCGCCTTCGCCTCCAACTCCAGGCAGTGATCGAACCGCCGGGGCGTGTGCTCCCGCTTGACGACCCCCACAACCCCTGGAACAACTCCCCCGTCCCGAACGCCACATCCAGCTTCTCGGAGATCGGCGGCAGCGGCAGCCGTTCCCCTGTCTCCACGCCGTGCAGGTGCGTCTTGCTGTACTTGACGACATCCGACAGGCGGTCCAGGGACATCCGGGCTAGCTGTCGCTGCCGGTGCAGTTCGGTCCCGTACAACTCCGTGCCGAGCGCGCGGGTTCGAGATCACGTGCGCCAACCGTCATCCGTGCCGCCCTCCTCGTTCCCGTAGTTTCCGTTGTTCCAGGTCCCTGGAGGGAACGGGTCACCCCTGTCGAGGGTAGCGACGGACGGCAACGATGAGGGCACGAACGGTGATTCCCGCCGCTCGCACGCACCTCGTTCTCGGAGATCCTTGATGGACACTGCCCGGACACCCGACGCTCCTGCCCCTACCACCGGCACCAACCCGGGACCGGACTGTCCGCCCGCCCAACCCGCCCCCGACTACGGCGGGTTCTGGATCGGCTCGCGCGATGTCAGCCCGACCTACGTCCCGGGCGCACCCTCCGCCGAAGCCGTACCGCTGCCACCACCGGCCGTCAGTGACTTGGCGTACGACACCAGAAGGGATCGCTACGGCGTCGTGATGGAACGTACGGGCGGACAGGTGCACCTCCGCCCCAAAGGCGGCGGCCTGGAGCGGGAGGCGCGGCCGGAGGATGTCGAACCGGCCGGCGTGGGCGAGGCGTTGGGCCCGCGCGTGGCCCGCGCGAATGCCCGTAGCCGGGGAGATCCTGTGAGCCGGTGGAACCCGCCGGACCCGCAGAACCCACCTGCCCCGCTGCCGAAGGTGGACGCGAGCGCGTACGCCCCCGCCGCCGGGCTGCCCGGCATCCCCGTGGGCACCCTGGTCCGGGACACGGCGACCGGTCGCCAGGGCATCTTGCAGAACGCGTTCGTGTACGAGCCCCGGACAGCCGGCCGGACCCGGATTCCGTCGCCCGGCCGCCCCGGCTGCTCGCCTTCATCCGTCCGGTGGGCGGCGGCCAGGAGTGGACCGCCGACCCGGGAGACGTCGTACCCCTGCCGTGAGGGCCGACGCCCCCTCATGACCCGCCGGGCTCAGCCGAGTTGGTCGTCGGCCGCGTCCAACTCGTCCTCAGCCCGTAGCTCCGCCGCCAGATCGACGAGCGAACCCTCACCGACCACATGCCAGTAGAGCGTGCCCTGGACCTGCTGGTTGTTGTTCATGGCTTCCTTCCGCATCTTGCGGACGAGTGTGCTGGGGGCGTACGACTCGCCGTCCCCGGCCCAGACCAGCGGCTTGGACGTGTTGTTCCGCCACTCCGCCCGGCCCCGGGCCGGGTCGGCCGCCAGCCACGCGGACAGGCCCTGCCGGTCCGGCCGGGTCACGGGACGGAACTCCACCGGAGTGCCGTCCGCGATCCGAGCCGCCTTGACGATGAGGCTCACGGCGTTGGTCGAGCGGGCCCGCTTGCCCTGGACTCGCTCCTCCACCCGGTAATCGGCGTTGTCCGGGGCGGGCTCACCGGAGCGCATACCGTCCACGACACGTCGTACGACCAGACGGACCCGCTCGAACGTGCGCATCGCGGTCAGCATCTGACTGTTGCGGCCGTACGCCACGTCGACCGTGGCCACCAGCCAGCCGAGGGCCCGCTCGACGAGGTCCGGCACGAGGGCGAGCGAGGAGTCCCAGTCCGCGCCTTCCTTCTCGATGTCGGTGGTGTCCAGAACCTGGAAGATTACGTGGGTGATCAGCAGATCGCCGTTACTGGCAGCGCTGGCCGCGCGGCCGAAGAGGTTGTCGCTCTGGACGGCCAGCGCGGACTGCACCGCGCGCAGCAGCTGTACGCAACGCCAGACTTTCAGCGCGCCGAGCGCGTTGCCCGTGCCCGAGCCGAACAGTGCGCGGTAGTTCTCCTTTTCCCAGAGCAGCGCGACGTCCCTCTTGGCCCGTGCCGCCATCTCGGCGGTGCGGTGGGTTGCCGCGAGGGCGATCGCCGCCTCGGTCATGGTGGTGCCGCTGTCGAGCTCGGGCGCGGGCTCACCACGCTTGACGACGTACGTACTTCTCAGCGTCAGGGCGAAATCGTCCCGCAGGGCGATCTGGATCGGGTCCCTGGACTTCCAGTCCCGCTCCTCGATGGGATTCTGTGTGTTGGTGCTGATCGTGACCTCGTCCCCGAAACCGTCCGGGCACTCTTCGAGGGAGATGAGCCGGACGAGCACCCGGCCCCGGCGGGCGGAGGAGGCGTTCCGCAGCATCGCGCGGGACATCGCGCTCACCGTCTGGGCGCCGTTGACGACGCTGGCGCCTTCCAGCACGAACCCGGCACCGGCCCCCGGCCGGACCTCGCCCCTGCCCTTCTTCCCGATGCGGTCGCAGACCAGGGTGATGCCGTTGCTGAAGTACCAGAAGTCCTCGGGCCGCTCCAGAAGCGTGCCGTGGATCTTCTCGTTGACATCGCTGGAGTCGAGCGAGTCACGGATGTTGCGGGCGAACAGGTGGCGCTCGTGCTCGTCGTACCAGGCGGCGATGTCCTCGGCGGACATGGTGCCGTAGAAGGCCCGGTAGGGGATCTCTTCCATACCGACGCTGTCGAGCCACGCCTCCAGGGTGATCTTCCGCTCGGCGTGCTCACCGAGGATCTCGCGGTACAGGCCGCGCAGGTCGATGACCTTGTAGTCCACCATCTCCTCTCCGGTGTGGCCCCAATTGCGCTTGGCCAGTTCGGTCTTGAGCAGATGCTGCGTGTCGGGGTGCAGGTCGGTGTCCGTCACCAGAGCGAGAACGAGCGTCACCCGGGGAGATCCACTCTCCAGTGCTCGTTCTAGGGCTTCCGTATGTGGCTCGATACGTCTGTTGAATTTGCCGAATTCCAGGTTGAGCAGGTAGTCGAGCCCCCGCAAAAGGTGATCCACCTCGTTCTGCCCGAATCCCGCTGTCGCCTTGTCGCTCCACTTGGCCTGGACCAGGGTGACGTGCTGGCGATTACCGCGCTGCTCGACGGCCACGGCGTCGATGCCCCAGTCGTCCCTGCCGTCGATCACCGACAGCGCCGCATCTCTGTCGCCGCACCCCGTCTCGCTCTTGACGGCCAGCGCGGCCACGGCCCGGCTGAGGAATTTCTTGTCCTTCTCGTGTTCCGAGACGTCCGTCATGGTGATCAGCGGCAGGAAGCGCTCGTTGAGCTGCTTGCGCAGATTGCGGACGTGAACCGGATTCGACATGTGCCCTCCCCGTTGTCGGCCTGGCCGACAATCACCCTATCGAGGTGGGAGCGCCTGAATTTGCCGATGGCCTGGGACTAAAGTGGCTCGCGCACACGGTGGTGCGGTGCACATCACACCCGCACCCGTTTGACGAGCAGGGACGGGGGCCGGGGGCGGCTCATGGCAAGGATCATCAGGGTCGGCGAGCCCGTCAACGACGCCGAGACAATGGTGCTGAGGCATCTACGGGACAAGGCTCCGGCCGACTGGACCGTGATCCACAACTTCGAGATCGTCCGGCATCGGCAGACCTTCGAGATCGATCTCGCGATCCTCACCGACCGTGCCTGCTACATCGCTGACACCAAGGGCACCCACGGCCGCATCGAGGTGCACGGGCCGCGGTGGTTCCCTCAGGGGCGCCAGCCGTACCCGAGCCCGGTGCGCAAGGTGCGCGAGCACGCCAAGACGGTGGCGAGCCTGCTCCGCCAGTCGCGCGCCTCGTCGCAGATGGGCTCGGTGTGGTGCGAGGAGCTGGTGATCCTCCCGTACGACGACTCGCAGTTGGTCGACGCAGACGGCAAGGACGAGATGAGCACGGTCCTGCTGAGCGACCTGGTGCCCTTCCTCCAGGGGCATCAGCCGTCCAACGGTCGGCCCGTCCTGCCGATCACCCCCTGCACGAGGACATCGCGCGCACCCTGGGCGCGGTGTACCGTCCGCCGTCCGGGCCGCGGCGGTTCGGGATCTACGAAGCCACGGAGACGCTCGCCGAGACGGGCGGCGAGGCGGTGGACGACGCGGACCGGGTGTCGGTGTACCGGGCGGTGCGGTCCGACCAGCCGAACACGGGGACGTACCTGGTCCAGGTCCACTCGGTGGACCCGTTGCTGCCGGAGGAGGAGCACACCCGGGCCCGGGAGAAGATCGGCAATCCACTGCAGGCGCTCAACAAGCTGCCGCCCAGCCGCAACATCGTGCCGTGCGTCGACGTCGTCCAGCTAGAGGACGAGAGCGGGTACGCGGTCGTTCTCAAGGACGTGCACGCGGAGGCGCTGCGCGTGCGGATGGGCGCGGGCGGGGCCGCCGCCGGCCGCGCCGTGCTTGGCGCGGACGCCAAGCGCCGGGTGGTGTCCGGGGTGCTGTCGGGCCTCGCGACGGCGCACAGTTACCGGGTGGTGCACCGCAATCTCACCCCGGACACGGTGCTGGTGGACCGCAACGGCACTGCCATGATCACCGGCTTCGACCACGCCCACACCGGGCAGCGCCGGGCGGGCACGGTGGTGATGGACGCGTACGCGCGCCATGACGCCGCCTACCTGGCGCCGGAATGCCTGCAGGGGCCGCAGGGGTTCGGGACGGCGTCGGACGTCTTTGCCGCCGGCGTCCTCTTCCACGAGCTGTACACCGGCGAACTGCCGGCGGTGACCGGCGGAAACAGGCTCGTCGACAGTCTCGGTGAAACGGACGGGGTCGACCCCGGGATCCGGGACCTGATCCGACGCCTGCTCGATGCCGACCCGGCGCGGCGGCCCGACGCGCGGACGGCCGTCGCCGAGCTGGAGCAGTTGCTGCGGGCGGGCTCGGGTGGGGCCGGACGCGGCCGCGGGACGGGGCCTCAGGCGCCTCCCGGGGAGCCCGACGAACCCTTCGACTGGAACAGCCCGACCAGCTACTACAACCTGCCTGAAGGCTTCCGGCTCACCGAGAAGTTCCACGTCCGCAAGGAGCTCGGCCGGGGCAGCTTCGGTGTGGTCTACCAGGTGTTCAACACCCTGGACGACACCGACGAGGTCCTGAAGATCATCACCAAGGACCGGGAGTCGGTCGAGACCCGGCTGAAACTCGAGTACCGCATCCTGCGCCAGCTGCCACCGCACCCGAACCTGGTCAAGGTCATCGACGCCGACTGGCTGCCTAAGGGCGGATTTCCCTATCTGCGCCTGGAGTTCGCCGAAGGACATGACCTCCAGGCCGTGTCCGGCCGGGAGCGCCGGCTCGGCGCCGCCGATGTGAAACGGCTCCTGGAGGACTGCCTCAGCGGGCTCGGACACCTCCACGAGCACGGCGTCTACCACTGCGACATCAAGCCCAGCAACCTGCTGTGGACGCCCGAGGGCACCAGGCTGCTGGACTTCAACGCCGCGGTCTCGGTGGACTCCACCCTCACTCCCACCCTCGGCTCACCGCGCTACTACGCCCCGGACGCCGTCCACCGGCAGCGTCCCACCCGCGCGGAACTCGCCGACCTCGACCTGTACGCCCTGGGAATCTCCGCCTACATGGCACTGACCGGGGACTACCCCTGGCCCGGCAAACGGCAGCCGCCCCGCGACGAGCGCGGCCTCGACCCCGGAAGATCGCCGGCCTCGGTGATCTGAGCCAGGCGTTCGCCTACGTGCTGCTGCGGTCGATCGCACCACGCAGGGCCGACCGCTTCGCTGACGCCGAGGCGTTCCTAACCGCCGTACGAGCCATGGGCGAGGTGAGGATCGCACCGGCCGACCCGCACAGTGGCCTCGAGTATGTCCTGCCGGCCGTGTCGCACGTGCCACAGACCGCCAACACCAACACCTTCGTCAGCCACCTCCAGACGCTGTACAGCCAGAGCACCCGCACCAATGCGGGAACGCGCGGGCTCGACCCCGCGGAATTCCCGCTCTATGTGGCCACGGCCCTCGATACCGGGCTGCGCGCCGCCGTCCTGGCCGGGGAACACCGGCTGGTCGTCATCACCGGCAACGCGGGGACGGCAAGACGGCGTTCCTCGAACAGCTCGTCGTCGAGGCGGTCAAGCGAGGAGCGACCCGAGGGGAGAAACGGGTCAACGGCGACGACTTCGTCTTCCAGGGCCGGACCTTCCGTACCAACCACGACGGCAGCCAGGACGAGGGCGAGCAGGACAACGACGCCGTGCTCGACGCCTTCCTCGCCCCCTACAGGGGTGCGAACCCGGACGCCTGGCCGGATGAGGAGACCCGCCTGATCGCCATCAACGAAGGGCGCCTGGTCGACTTCGTCACCGAGCACGACGACACCTATCCGCTGCTGGCCGGGACCATCCGCGCGGGCCTGGGATCCGGAGCGGATCCACACGGTGTCGCGGTGGTCAACCTCAACGCCCGGGACCTGGTCGCCGATCCCGGGGCGCCGGAGAGTCGATCCTGCACCACATGATCGGCGTGATGACGGACGCCAAGCACTGGGCCGCCTGTTCCTCCTGCGATCTCGCGCCCCGCTGCTACGCCCGGCACAACGCGCAGACCTTCGCCCACCCGGCAGCCGGACCCCAGGTCACCGAGCGACTGGCGTCGCTGTACCGCATGACCCATCTGCGCGGGCGGCTGCACATCACCCTGCGCGACCTGCGGTCCGCTCTCGCCTACACGCTCACCTCGGGACGGGACTGTGCACAGATCCACGAGCTCTACGAGCGACCGGACAGCGTCCAGGAACGCCTGGACGGCTTCTACTTCACCAGCTGGGCGGGCCTGCACACGGACGGCAGCGGCGAACCGGACCGGCTGCTCGGCCAGTTGCGCGAGCTGGACATCGCCACGGTCCCGGACCCGCAACTGGATCGCAAGCTGGACTATGTGGGGCCGGGAGGCGGCCACAGCCTGATCGCCGTCGATCAGCGCGGCGACCACGACGCCGAGCTGCTGAGAGACCGCTTCGCCGCGCTGCCGCGCACCCCGTCGGCTGACGTACGGGCGGCCTCCGCGCACCGGGCTTACCTTGCTGCCGCCCGGCGGCGCTTCTACTTCGAAAGCCTCGACGACGGTCGCTGGAAGAGCATGCTCAGCTACCACGCGGGCGGCCGGTTCCTGGGCCTGCTCACCGGCGGCGAGCCGGGCCCCGCCGAGCTGGAGCGGATCATCGAGGCCGTCAACCGGGGCGAGGGGCTGCCAGGCGCGGCCCTGGACGGCCGGCCCGCACTCGCGCTCCAGGTCAGAGCGGTCCCCGGCGGGAGCGTCCGCAGCTACCGGCTGTTCCCCGCCGACCGGTTCACGCTGGCCATCGGGGTTCCGGCGGCCTCACGGTATGTGGAGACCAGCTCCCGTGAGCTGATCGTGCGCTACGAGGACCCCAACGGGGGCGGCGGCACAGCGCCGAACTCGTGGTCAGGCTCGACCTGTACGAGCTGCTGATCAGGCTCCATACCGGTTACCAGCCGGGCGTCGAGGACCGGCAGGGACAGAATCTGGCGCTCACGGTGTTCAAGAACGCGCTGTCGGCCACCCCGTACCAGGAGGTGCTGCTGACCGCACCGGGCAGTGTGCCGCACCGGATCAGCCGCCTGGCGGACGGGGCACTGCGGCTCGCACCGGTGGAGTCCGGGCTCGGGACGGGGACGGGGAGGGGGAGAGACTGATGGCACTGCGGAAGCGAGACAGTGAATTCCGGCACCTGGGCGTGTCGTACCTTGAGTTCAAGCGAGTCGAGATGGACCGGGTGCTCACCGGGTTCCTGATGCGCGTCAACCACAACGGCCAGCCCGGCAAGCTCACCGGACGGTTCGCCCTCACGAGCGACAAGTTCGTCCAGGAGTTCCTGGACGAGAAGTACGCCGACCGGTTCCAGGGATTCGGCGATTCCCCGGAGATGGCCCGCCGCTGGATCGAGACACAGCTCCTGGACATGGTCAACCGGGGCAAACCCAGCCAGGCGGTCGCGGGACTGCGCCCGCTGCACGGCCTGACGTACAAATTCCGCAACTACTACCATTCCCGGGCCTACGGGGCCGACGCGCAGCTGTACGAGATGCTGAGGCACGCCCGTGGCGGCCGGGGCGGCCTCGCCCTGGACGGGATCCGGGGCTTCTTCTTCAACGGTCTGGACCCCGCGCTCGGGACGGCGCTGCCCGGCGGCAGCCTCGATGTCGAGACCCAGGCCGTACTTCACCTCAACAGTCAGGTGAAGCCGGATACCCCGCAAACCGTGAAGGGCTGGTACTCCGCCCAGCCGCTGTGCGTGGGACAGTCCGACCTGCTCGCCGACGACGTGCTGCGGCTGCTGTCCCTGCGTGATCTGCTGCCCCGCATCGTGATGGTCGAGTATCTGAAGATCCTCTTCGCCTTCCACCTGGCCCTGGGGCAGCTGAAGACGATGAAGCTGCTGCCGTCCGTCGTGGAACGGTCCGGCCCCGAGCCCGGCTGCGGGCCGGAGAATTGCCCCGCCGGTCCTGATCAGGGGCGTGATGCCTTCGGAACCTGCCCTTTCCAGGTCGGACTGTTCGCGGACGCGGCCGGGGTGCCCGGCTCGCCGGCCGCCGCCCTTGCCGAGCGGAGCGCGGAGGTGTGGCTGCGGCGTATCCCCGGCTTCGTCCGCGCCGGGTACGTGGTGCGCAAACTCGGTGAGTTCGCCGAGCACATGGCCGGTCGCGGCGAGATCGCCAAGCCGGCAGGCGGCTACTTCACCGTTGCCGAGGTGCTGCGGTACGGGGGCAAGGACTACAAGGAGCGGCGTGAGCAGTTCTTCGCCGCCAGGATGGACGCGCTCCTCGACGAGACACCCGTCGACGAACAGCCCGAAGAGGTGCGGCCGCTGCTCGACGCCGCGATGGGACTCGGCTTCTTTGAGCAGTACGTCGAACTGCTGATGGCCTACCGGGGCAAATACCACAACGACTACATCGTCGACACCATCGACTCGCTGCTGCTCAAGAACCGGCAAGGCGCGGTCATCGCCCAACCCTACCGGGGCCGCCGCCGCTTCGTCCTGGACAGCGCCCTGCTGGAAGTGCTCGTGCAGATCGCACTGCTGAGGCCCAACCCGCGTGGCACCAGGTCCCGTTTCATGTATCACACGGTGTCCCTCCGGCTGGACGAGTTCATGGACATCCTGCGGACCCGCTACGGCTTGTACGTCAACCGACTGCCCGTGGCCGACGGCTTCGCGTCCCCGGGCTTCGAGGAGCAGACGGCGCTGCGGTCCAACGCCGATGCGTTCACCACCCGGATGCGGGAGATCGGCTTCTACAACGACCTGTCCGACGCCTACCTCACCCAGGTGATCACGCCCAGATTCGTAATCTCCGAGGACGGCACAGTGACGGCGGGCGGAAGGTAACGGCATGGCACGCGGACTGAACGAGATCAGCGAGGCCCAGTGGCGCGACGCCCTGGAGCACGCTCTGCTGCCGAGGCTCGCCGCCGTACTGCGCGGCCGGGAAGCCGGGCACTGCATGCGGCTCGGCGACCTCGGCGCCGAGCTCGCCGCACGGCTGGTGCGTGGGCTGCGCACGACCGTTCCCCACTCCCAGGTGTTCGTCCTGGGCAACGCGGAGTCGCACCTTCCCCGGACGTCGCGGTGACCAGCACCAAACTCGTGGAGCTGCGCAATCCCGACGAGGAGGGCGCACTGCGGCCACCGTTGCTGGTCTTCGTACCGCCCGGGATGCGTGCCAGCGCGGAGGACTCCTTCGGCGTCGCCACCTTCGAGCAACTGTCCCTGAGCGACGTCCACACACACCTGAAGGCGTCCCTCCTGCGCGAGGTACCCGACGCGTTGCGCCCGGCCGTCACCGAACTCCTGGAGCGGCTCCGTGCCGAGGACTGGCCCGCCGCGAACGGTCAGGCGGTCGTCCGCTACCTGCTGACCTTGCGGGAGAACGACTTCGACCTTCAGGCGGCGGGAGCGGCGGTCTTCCTGCTTGGGCTGATCCCCGACTTCGAGCTGTTCAACGACATGACGCTGGTCGCCCGCAAGGCGGACCGCAACCGCCGCAGCGTGGCACGGCTCACGGAATCAGCGGCCACCGACCGTCAGCGGATCCTCGCTCTTGGCCTGCCCCAGAACTCCCGGGCGCACCAGGCGTTCGTGCGCCGCCTGGTCGAGTTCGCCGCGGACGCGGGCCTGGACGAGCCGTCGAGCTGGTGCAGGGCCATCGCCGTAGACGAGGAGAACTGGCCGCTCGCCTTCCACCTGTGGCCGCAGGAGAACGCGCCCGGCGACGAAACGGTGGGCATCGAGGTCCAGGACCTCTCCGTGCTGCCCAAGGCCGGCCAGAACCAGGACGATCTGCGCAACCACCCTGCCCTGGAACGGCTCTTCGGGGCGCAGTATCTGCTGCCGGGCGGGCTCAGTTCGCTCCCAGTGTCCTTCACCGTCGAGCCGGATGCCCGTCACATCCCCGGGCTCGCCCGATTCGCCGTACAGATCTATGCCGAGTCCGAGACCGATGGCGACGACGGGACCACCACCGCCAGTCCCACCGGCTTCACCGCGACCGTGTCGGTGACCAGGACCGCCAAGACGCTCTACAAATCGAGTGTGAAACTGAAGAAGGGGCGCAAGCCCGACTGGGAGGAAGGCTGGCACTTCGTCAGGGTCACCCCGCTGGACACCAACGGTGACCCCATGCCGGTCGTGGGCGCGGAGGGCACACAACGGCCGCACGAGAGCGACCGCTTCTACGTCGTCCCCGAGGGCGAGTTCGACGACCCCCGGTCCGTCGGTCCCAGCATGCCCCCGGCCTGGCTCAGGCACTCAACAAGCTGCGCTTCACCGCCCGGGCCGAGGGCCGCGACCCCTCACGGGTCACCTGCCGCGACATCGGCTGGGGTGCCAAGACCGCGAAGACCTGGCCCCTGAAAGCGTCGTTCGGCGCGGCCGGTTCCATCACCATCGACCTGCCCATCCCGCTGGCCGAGGCCGAAGAGCGCATGCTGGCCCGGCCGTACGCTCTTGAAGGACCCCGCCTCACGGTCGACGCCACCGGAGTCGCACTATTGGGTCACGACGAGACGCCCGCTGTCACGGCCGAGCCCGACAGCGATTTCGACAACTACCTCCAGGCCCGGGCGGTGCTGTTCGCCGCCGTGCGGGACGACACCGAGGACACACCGCCCCTGGTGGTGGAGGCGACCGACCCGCGGGCCGTGCGCAAGGAAACCGAGGCGTACGCTGAGGCATACCTCAGGGCGGTGAACCGGTGCGTCCGCTCCCTGGAGAACACGCACTCGGGCAGCGCCGACCGCGACCGCGCCGAACTGGCCCTGCTCCTGCGCACCGACATGCTCCAGGTGGACCTGACCGATGTACGGGGCGGCCGGCGCCGGGTCGTCCTCGTCGCCCCGACCCATCCGCTGCGGATGCTCTGGTGGAGCGGGCAGGCCGCCCTGGCCGACCACTGGCTCGACCGGCTCGCCGATGAGGACCGGGCCACCGTCCTGGAGCGCTTGCACAGCCTGAGCACGTCGCTGGTGCCGCTGGGCTTCCCCTGGTCGTGCCCCTGACCACAGGCGAACTGACCTTCGCGGGCGGACAGCTCACCGACTACTGGCAGGTGTGCCTGCCGAGCGAGACCGCCGACCCACGGGGACGGTGTCCCTGCTTGCCGCGTCGGTCGGCGCCGCTGACGACGCGGCGGCCTCCGGCATGGTCACCGGTGGTGACCTCGCCGACCGGATCGAACGCTACGTACGACTCCATCCGTACGTCGACAGCCTCGTCATCAACGCTCTGGGAGCCGGCCGCGGGGACCTGCTCGCCGCGATGCTGACGGAGCTGCAGAGCCGCAAGCACCTGACCCGCCTGCGTTTCACCATCAGGCTGTTCTCGGACAGCCCGACCGAGCCCTGGGTCGGCGAAGCACTGACCGACCTGTTCTCGCCTGGGTCAGGGCCCCGGTCCGTAGCCGCCGAGGCATTTGCCACGCCGGGCGACCCGCTCCGGCCCAAACTCGCCGTCGTCGTACGTCACGCGGCCGACCTGCGCCGGCGCGCCGGGGAGTTCCCGGCTCACCTCAGCATCCTGTTCGATCCGTTCGGAGGGGAGCAGTACGACATCGCGCCAGGTGTCACCACCACGGGCCGTGTCGCCGCCCATGGTCTCGTGCAGGAACTCTCCAGCGCCTACGCCGAGGAAGAGGAGTACGTGGCGTGGAGCCGTCAGCCGCGTCACGGCGCGACCGACCCGCTGGACGGGGCCGAGGAGACCGGTGATCTGCTAGCGGCACTTCCTCAGGCGCTTTCGGCCGCCGTTGTTGCCGCGACGTCCGGCGAGCCGCGCCCCGGGTACCTGCCGCAGATCACCCTGCGATTGTCGCCCGACGACCGGGCGCTGCTGCACGACGTTCACCACGCCAGTGACTGGGTCATCACCGTGGACCGGACCCTCGGAGTCGAGTACTTCGACCACGGCCGTGCCGATCGGCCCGAATACGTCATCGACTACTCGGCCACGTCCCAGACCGGTATGGGACACCACATTGTGGTCTCCTCCCGCTCGGTCGACGAGCTTCGGGCCCTGATCGGCCCTGTCCTGGCGGACCGGAATCTGGACATCGAGGAGCGCCATGTGGCGACCTTCTTCGACCAGTTGCGGGAGTTGTCCGGCAGTTTCGCCTTCAAACTCGCCGCCCTCGGTGAGAGCAGCCACAGCGAAGTCCTCGGCCTGGCCCTGGCGCGCCTGTACCTCGGATGCCAGGGCGCTCTGGGGAACCAGATCCTGATCCCGCTCGACGCGCACACCGACCTGTACGGCGAAGACCGGCGGCGCGCCACGGCCGGTGACGCGATGGTCCGGCTGCACCGGACCGACCTGGCGCTGTTCGACCTCGACGCGGCGCGCAGGACCGTGGTGTGCAGGCTGGTCGAGGTGAAATGCTTCACCGGGGCCGGTGGCCTCGGGGCGTACGAGACGAAGAAGAAGCAGATCGCTCAGCAGGTTGAAGGAAGCCAGCGGGTCCTGACCGCGCAGTTCGACCCCGCTGTGGAGCGCACCGACCGCCCGTTGCAGAATCTCACGCTGCGCTCCCTGCTGGGCTACTACCTAGCCCGCGCGAACCGGTACGGACTCTTCGACGACAAGGGGTACGCCGAAGCGCACTGGCTGCTGGACCATCTCGATCACGGCTACTCGCTGGAGTTCGCCAGGACAGGGCTGATCTTCGATCTGGGCCAGGCTGGTACTGACGTCGAGACAGACGGCGGCGTCACTTTCCACCGGGTCGGGAAGGACGGGGTGAAGCGGCTGTTGGAGGCCATCGAGACCGAATACCTCGGCGGCCGGGTACACGGCTCGCCGAAGCGGCTCTCGATCGCCGATCTCGGTATCGAGCACGGTCAGGCCGCGCGGAGTCTGCGTCCCCAGGAGCGGACCCGCGAGGTACCCGACGAGCCCGCCCCGCTGCAGGCCGTGGTCGACTACACGCCAGGACCGCAATCGTTGTCGGCGCCGGCGGACGCCCAGCCCGGAGTCGTTGACGAGCTTCCCCAGCTGCCTCTGGAGGAGCCCGCCCGGCCCGAGATGGCAGCGGACGCGCCACCGGCGTCCGCGCCGGTACATCTGGCGCAGGACGAGCATGCGTGGGCTGAGCCGCGTGCCGCTGAGCCGACAGCAGACGTCGGGGACGGCCCTGTGGACGTGGGAGTGTTTCTCGGCGCGTCTCACCAGACGCAGCAGTACGGCCTGCTCGGTATGACCGCGGGACGAAAGGTGGCTCTGGACCTCAACGAGACCCACACCATTAGCCTGTTCGGTGTCCAGGGAGGAGGCAAGAGCTACACCCTCGGCTCGATCCTGGAGATGGCCAGCCTTCCCGCGCCGGGCGTCAACCAGCTCTCCCATCCGCTGGCCAGCATCGTCTTCCATTACAGCGACACCCAGGACTATGCGCCGGAGTTCACCAGCATGACCAGGGCCAACAGCGAGGCAGAACAGGTTGCCGCACTCCGCGCCCGCTACGGCGCGGAGCCTGCCGCGCTGTCCGACGTCCTACTGCTCGCCCCCGCCGACAAGGTGGAGGAACGGAAGGCGGAGTATCCGGACTTGGAGGTGCGACCTCTCGCGTTCGGATCTTCGGAACTTCAGGCGGCGCACTGGCGGTTCCTGATGGGGGCCATCGGTAACCAGGCGATCTACATCCGTCAGCTCGGGCGGATCATGAAGGCTCACCGCAACGACCTCACTCTGGAGGCCATTCGGCAAGGTGTGGACGAGTCGTCGCTCTCCGACTCGCTGAAGCAGCTGGCATTCCAGCGCCTGGATCTGGCTGCTGACTACATCGACGACAGTGTCCATCTCAAAGACCTGGTCCGGCCAGGTCGGCTGATCATTGTGGACCTGCGCGACGAGTACATCGACAAAGATGAGGCACTGGGCCTTTTCGTCGTCCTGATGCAGCTCTTCGCCGACGCCAGGCAGGATGGCGTGCCCTTCAACAAGCTAGTCGTCTTTGACGAAGCCCATAAATACATTCACAGTCCGGATCTAATTGACGGCCTTGTGGCGAGCGTCCGGGAAATGCGTCACAAGGGGATGTCCATCCTGGTGGCCAGCCAGGACCCCCTTCCGTGCCTATCTCGCTGATCGAGTTGTCCAACCATATGGTGCTCCACAAATTCACGTCTCCGGCGTGGCTCAAGCACTTGCAGAAGGCAAATGCAGCGCTCGGCGGCCTCACACCGGAAAAGATGGCCGCGCTGAAGCCAGGTGAAGCATTCGTCTGGTCCAGTAAGGCAACGGACGATGCTTTCACTCGTGGCGCGGTGAGGATCCAGTGTCGTCCTCGGGTCACCCAACATGGAGGTGGGACGAAAACAGCGGTTACGTAGAGTAGATCTGAAAACTCCTTTGCGCCTCAGCGTGCCTGAACACGCTCCGGCGCTGGGCAGGCCTAGATAAATAGTTCCGAAACTAAGGCTCACAAAATGGGGAAAGGCCGCATTCGTAGCTGGGTTCACTTGAAGGCAGACGGCTCGCTGCGAGCTGAGAATCTTCATATGAACGGGGCAGCCTGATAGATTCACTTGGCTCGCGTTGGTAACTCTGGATACTAAGCCAGGGTGAAAGACTCTTTGGGGTCACGCCGGCGGCTTGCGGTGGTTAGAGAGTTGGGTGATCGGCAGTGCGGCCCTACTCCTAGGTAGGCGATGGCCCAGCTGCCCACGGTGATCCTGTAAATAGGCTTCTTTATTTCGGAGAAGCGCCGACTAAGGTTTGTGAAGCGGGGCGAATATTCGCGCAAGATGCTCAAGCTGGGTAACCCCTATCGGTTACTGAGCTTGAACTCGGGGTTGTCGTAGCTGCTGACAGGGTTTGATCGTCGCGGTACGCCGGTGTCATGAGGTGTGCGCAGGGCGTGAGCGATGAGCGTCGGCAGTTCCGGGAAGAGATCCGGATGGTGGCGGCCGAGCGGTTCGCCCTGGGCGAGCCGAGTTCGGTGATCGCGAGGGAGTTACGGGTCAGTGTCCGGTCGGTGCAGCGGTGGCGGCGGGCCTGGGACCAGGGTGGTCCGAGGGCGTTGCGTTCGGCGGGTTCGGCCTCGACGCCATGGTTGAGTGAGGCTCAGTTCGCGCAGCTGGAAAGGGAGTTGGCCAAGGGGCCGGTCGCGCACGGCTGGCCGGATCAGCGATGGACGCTGCCGGGGATCAAGACCGTGATCGGGCGGCGCTTCCACAGGAGCTACACCCTGCAGGGGGTGCGCAAGCTGGTGATCCGGCACGGGTTTTCCTGCCAGGTGCCGGCCAGACGGGCCGTCGAACGTGACGAGGAGCGGGTCACGGGCTGGGTGAAGGAGACCTGGCCGCAGGTGGAAGGACCGCGGCGGCGCTCGATGCGTGGATCGTCTTCGAGGACGGGTCCGGCTTCTCGATGACGCCGCCGATCGCCCGCACCTGGGCCCGATGCGGATGCACCCCTGTGATCCGGGGCCGTCCACGCTCCCGCCGCCGCATCTCGATTGCCGCCCTGACCTGCTACAAGCTGGGGGAACGGTCCCGGCTGATCTACCGGCCGCGCCCTGACGACGGCCGGCGCGACGGACGCAAAAGCTTCGCCTGGACCGACTACCGCGACCTGCTCACTATCGCCTATCAGCGGCTTGATGGCCCGATCGTGCTGGTCTGGGACAACCTCAACGTCCATCTCGCCGCCGGGATGCGGCAGTTTATCGCCGGACGGGACTGGCTCACCGTCTACCAGCTCCCGTCCTACGCACCGGCCCTCAACCCGGTCGAGGGCATCTGGTCACTGCTACGGCGTGGGTGGCTGTCCAACACCGCCTGCACCACCCCGAACACCTCTTCAAGACCATCCGGCACGGCCTACGCACCATCCAGTACCGCACTCACCTCATCGAGGGATGCCTCACCGGAACCGGGTTATCCCTCACACCGGCGACAACCCGAGTTCAGGCTCAGTAGTGACCGCTGACCTTCAGTGGCTCCTGGCATTCGATGGGCTGGCAGACGAGCCGTTGCAGGTCTATGGGGTGCTCCCGCGTGAGAGGAAGGGACGCGGAATTGCTGCTGCCCACTGTCGATGCCGATCCCTACCGGATTCGGGTGCCTCGGGCGTCGGATGGCCATGCTTGTAGCGTTGCCACAACAGATGTGGCGGGTGGGCAACAATGGAGCTTGTGACGCTAGTTGTGGACGCCCGGCGGCCGGACACCTTTGGACGGTGCATCAACGGGTGGCATGGGTCAACCTGCCGCGCACGTCCTGATCAGGTGTGGGTCAGCCGGGGCGGGGCCCGCACTCCGTAGCACCTTGCGCAGCAGCGGTCGGCTGGCCGCGCCGCCGCCTGCCAAGCCCGTGAACCCCAGGATCCGGTAGGCCGTCAGGAGGGTCAGGCCGGGTTGGGGGTGTTCAACTGGGGACGCCGGCGAAGGTCAGGGGCCGCGCAAAGGGGCTTATGAGGACCACGCCCGTTGGTCAGGATCGTGCCCGGTGGGACCGACGCCGTGCGGGGGCCGTGTCCGGGACGCGGAACGAGGTGCCGGCCAGGTGCAGGAGGCCGCAGATGCCGCGGCGGTCCAGGACCGAGGAGGCCGTTGTGACGGTTGAGGCGATGGCGAAGGTAAAGCTCGCGGTGAGGACGGTCAGGGTGAAGAGGTCGCCTCGGCCGGGCGGCCGGTTGCGGGGCCGTGCCTCGGCCGGAAGTACGAGGGCCGAACGGCCTCCTCACCCCTCCGGCGTCGGCGTAGGCGATCGGCCGCGGAGGGGGGCGTACCCCTAAGGGAAGGGCCGTACGCCGTAGGAGCCAGCCAGGCAACCAGCCAGCCCGCCTGGGCGGAGAAACCGTCCATGGCCCCCGAGGAGTACGCTCGAAGTCACCGAGGGTATTTCGCGCACCGGCCTCCATGCTCGTGTCGTTTTCGGCGATTGATTACGCCGGGTCGGCTGTGGTCGGCCCAGAGCAGGGTTCGCGTCATGACTGCGCCCGTTTCGTCCGCGCCGGCACCCGAGGCCGGGGCATCCGCCTCCGCACTCCGGATGTCGCTGGCTCCTCTCGGCTCCAAGCTGGCTCTGCTGGACGGCGCCTGGTGGCCCCGTTCCCGCGATCTGGCGGCGGAGCTCCCTCAACTCGTCGCCGCGCTGGACCCGTTGTGGGGGCGGATCACCCGGATCACGGTGAATCCCACGCACTGGCCGTCCGACTTCCCGCGCAGGGTGCCGGTCGAGGGCCATGTCGTGAAGGTGGGCTGGTTCCTGGGCGAGCAGGATCCGCATCAGCTGCTGCTCCTGTCGTACCGCACGGCCCGCTGGGACCTGCTGGTCGTACCCCTGAGACGGACCCCGTCACGGCGGCCTGGCTGATGACCGCCTCGAGCGACCCGCTGCGTACGGCGACCGGGAGTCAGCTGGTCGCCGAGGCGGCGGACGTGCCGGACGTCGTTACGACGCCCTCCTGAACGCGCGCGGCTCGGCCGTCACCTGGTCGTGCAGGCGGGCGCAGGTGTGGGTGATCAGGCGGGAGACGTGCATCTGAGAGACGCCTAGGTTCTGTCCGGCGGATCATGTGACTGTCGGCTTGCTGGCTCGTTGGTCCCTGCATGGGGCGGGGTGATCTGACGAGTGCGGAGTGGGTGCGGCTTCAGCCGCATCTGCCTTCGCCGGGGAAGCGCGGTGGCCGGTGGAACGATCACCGCACGGTGATCAACGGGATCCTGTTCCGGGTTCGCACCGGCATACCGTGGCGTGACCTGCCCGAGCGTTTCGGCAGCTGGAAGACGGTTTATGAGCGTCACCGGCGGTGGTCGGCGGACGGCACCTGGGACCGGATCCTCACGGCCGTCCAGGCGGACGCCGATCTGGCCGGCCGCATCGACTGGAGCATGGTCGGCGTGGACTCGACGTCCTGCCGTGCCCATCAGCACGCGGCCGGTGCCCGCAAGAGGAAGCCGCGCGTTCCGAAAAAGGACGACGCCCCGAAACCACCGCCCCGACGAGGGACTTGGACGGTCCCGGGGCGGTCTGACCTGCAAGATCCACCTCGCAGGCGAAGGCGGATGCCGCCCGATGGCCCTGTTCCTCACACCCGGTCAGTGCGGTGACGCCCCACAGATGATCGAGGTCCTCTCACGCATCCGCGTTCCCCGCCGCCAGGGCGGACGCCCGCGCACACGGCCGGACCACCTCGGCGGCGACAAGGCATACAGCTCCCGCCGAAACCGCCGCTACCTGCGAAGACGCCGGATCAAGCACACGATTCCGAAGCCGAAGGACCAGCGGGCCCACCGCAAACGGCGCGGCAGCGAGGGCGGCCGGCCCGTCGGCTTCGACAACGAGATCTACAAGCGCCGCAACGAGATCGAGCGGACCATCAACCGGCTCAAGAACTCCCGAGCCGTCGCCACCCGCTACGACAAAAGGGCCTACGTCTTCCACGGCACCGTCACCACCGCAGCCATCAAGCTATGGCTCCGGCCATGATCCGCCGGACAGAACCTAGCTGCAGTCCGATGCGGGCCTGTGTCATGTCGCAGAAGAACCGCACGCAGAGGATCTCGCGTTCGCGCTCGGGCAGTGCCCGCAGCAGGGCGCAGGGCCTGGCGGTCGACGATCAGGTCGAGGTCGGGTTCTACGGCGCCGAGGGTGTCGGTGAGCGGATGACCGTCGGTGGGATGTCCGGGTACGGCGTCCAGGGATCAGGCGGTGTATGCATCCAACGCGCCCTGGCCCAACCGTACTTCGGCCTCGGTCAGGTCCGCTCGGTGTGTGCGGCGACCGTCAACTGCGGTCGCTCTGCACGGGGCGTGGTCGGTGGTGCGTGATGCAGGTCGCGTGCCTCGTGTCGTAGTCCTTTGACGCGGTGGTTGTGCCCGATGTGCAGCAGGGCGAACATCGCGGCACTGCCTGGCGCCGTATGGGCGTCAGCGGGGCGGGTCGGAGCGGTTGTCGCGGGTCAGCGCGCGGGCGCACCAGCCGATGACGCTCGCGTTGACCAGGGCGCCGACGGCCAGGGAAAGGACGAGGGTCGGGGCGCCGCCCGGCAGGGAGAGGAAGACGAGGCTGGTCGGGGCGGTGGCCAGCAGGGGGATGACGCCCGCCATGGACTCGCCGGAGTCGTCGGCGATGGTCACGACCAACGCCCAGACCAGCAGGGCCAGGCAGAGCGCGAGGTAGCCAAGGGCGAAGGGGTTGCGGAGGTTCCGGCCGATCCGGTGCAGCGGGGAACGGGCGTCGGTGGCTTCGGTGGCGCCGGTCCTGGGCATGGCGAGTTCTCCTAAGTGCTGCTGGGCGCAAGGGCGTTGAGGCTCAGAGGTGTTCGGCGCCGGGCGGGTTCGGGCGGGTGATGCCGAGGTCGTAGGCGAGGATCGTGGCCTGGACGCGGTCGCGGCAGGCCGAGTTTGCGGAGCAGGGCGTTGACGTGGGACTTGACGGTGCCGACGGTGATGTCCAACTCGGCTGCGATCTCCGCGTTGTTGAGGCCGGAGGCGAGCAGGGCGAGGACGTTGCGCTGGCTGGTGGTGAGGCTCTCCAGTTCGGGCGGGACGCCCTCGGACCGGAAGCCGGTGCCCGCGCCGGACGCGTAGTGGGCGATCAGCCGCCGGGTCGCGGACGGCGTGAGCACGCTCTCGCCGCCGGCCACCACCCTGATGCCGTGCAGGAGTTCGGAGGCGTGCACGTCCTTGAGGAGGAAGCCGGAGGCTCCCGCGCGCAGGGCGTCGAAGACGTACGCGTCGAGGTCGAAGGTGGTCAGTACCAGCACGCGCGGCGCGTTCTCGCGGGCGGTGATGATCCGGGTGGCGGCGATACCGTCGAGTTCGGGCATCCGTACGTCCATCACGATGACGTCGGGGGCGAGTTCGGCGGCGAGCACCACCGCCGTCACACCGTCGGGGGCCTCGCCTACGACTGTCATGTCGTCCTCGGCGTCGATCACGGCGGCGAAGCCCGCGCGGACGATGCCCTGGTCGTCGACGACCAGCACCCTGAGGCTCATCGTTGTCTCTCCTCGTCGTCCGGGGCCGCGAGCGGCAGCCGCAGCTGGACCGTCCCCGGTGGCCGGTCGGCCGTCAGCGTCCCGCCGAGCGGCGCGATGCGCGCGGTCAGCCGGGCCCGTACGGCGGTGTCGGCGGCGTGGGGCACGCCGGTGGCCGTGATCGTCAACGTGGTCTCGTCCGCGTCGAGTTCGAGTACGGCGGGGTCGTCGTCGCCGGTCGCGAGGAGGATCTCGGCGACGTGGTAGGCGGCCAGGTCGACCTCGGTGGGGAGTCGTTCGGGGACGCGGTCGGTGAGCCTGATCTTCACGTCCCGGCCGGTGGCGCGGCACTGGTGGGCGAGCAAGTCCAGGGCCTGGACGGTGGGTTGGGGGCGGAGGTCGGGGTGGTGTCCTCTTCGCCGTCGCGGACCGCGTCCAGGAGGGCGCGCATCGCGGCGAGGGCCTCGCGGGCGCGGGTCGCTGTTGCGTCCAGGTGGCCTGCCTCCGCCTCGGTGACCATGTCGGCGGTGCGGGCCAGGACGGTGGTTTCCAGGCCGGCGGCGATGCGGCGGCGTTCTGACCAGGCGTCTCTTACGGCCTCCTCGGTCCAGGTGGCCAGTTGTTCTGTCTGGGCGCCCTGGGTTGCCCGGGCCTGCCTCGCCCGCAGGGTTCCGCCGAAATAGGCCGCGCCAACTGCCAGGGAGGTGAAGGCGGTTGCCGCGGTGATCACCTCGCAGGTGGGGAGGCGGGTGCCTCGGTGCAGGACCGCGATCGTCAGGGCGGTGGCGTGTACGGCTGTGGCTGCCAACGCGAAGACGGAGACGGGGACTTGAGGGAGTCGGTGGGTGCGGGCGCGTTGGGGCCGGGCGCGCGGTTCCCCGCGCGCCTCAAGGATCGCTACCGCTGAGCATGTTGCCACCATGCTCAGGGTCGGGGGCCGTCGTGTGGGCGCCCGGGGCGTGGCGGGCGACGTTGGTGAGGGCCTCGCGGACGATGCCGTAGGCCGCGTCCGCGACGGTGCCGTCGGGGAGGGGGTCGATGTCGAGGTCGACCGGCTGGTCGAGGCGGCGGAAACCGGCGACCAGGGCGCGCAACCGCTCCTCGGGGACGGGAGTTCCTCGCGTGAGGGGGCGGGGGCGCGGACCGCTCCGAGGGCACGGGTGACCTCGCGGCCGGTCTCGGTCGCGAACTCCAGTGCCTCGGCGGCGAGTTCGGGACGGCGTTCACGCAGGCCGAGCGCGGCGCCCGCGGTGACGACGACAGCGGTGAGGTGGTGGGCGCTGACGTCGTGCAACTCCCTTTCCATGCGGCGCCGTTCGGTCGCCGGGAGGCGATGGCGCTCGGACTCGGCGCGGTTCAGGAGGAGTTCGGCGGCCTGGCGGGCGCGGCGGGCGCGGCGTACGTAGAGACCCGCGCCGCACGCGGAGCCGTAGAGGAGGGCGGTCAGGACGAGGTCGAGGCCGTCGTGGTCGCTGAGGCCGGTCAGGGTGATGTTCTGGAGCAGCTGCCAGACGGCGAGCGTGACGACGGACAGGACCGCGATGAAGGTGTCGCGCTCGGTCGCGACGGTGAAGAGGGCGAGTGCGACGCCCGCGGTGCCGAGGACGGCCATCGCCCCGACAGGCAGCGGACCGGCGCCCACCGCGCAGGCGGCGGCGACCACGACGAGCGTGAGCACCGGCCGGGTACGGCGCAGGGCGAGCGCGGCCGTGACCGGTCCGGCGACCAGTGCGGCCACGAGCAGGTCGGCCGCGGTCGGCACGGTGCCGCGCAGCAGCGGAGCCACCGGCCACACCAGGGCCTGGGCGCAGATCAGCAGGACCGGGAGCAGCCGGCCGTCGGTTCGCTTCATGACACTCGAAGGCTAGGGGCGCAGGTGAGGGGGCCGGGTCAGGCGGAAGGGGGATTACGGACCCGTCCTTCTCTATCTCTGGTTCCACGCGGCAACCGTCCTCCAGCCCGAGGACCGCGCCCCGTCCCGCTCCTAGGCTCGATCACATCGAGGGAAGCGGTCGACCACCGCTCCCGTCACCACCCACACCATCAGGGGATCTCCCATGTCCATGTCCAAGCGCGCTCTCCTCTTCTCCCTCGCCGGCGTCGCCGCGGTCGGCGGAGTCGTCGCCGGCGGCCTCGCCGCGTCGGCCGCCACAGCCTCCGGGAAGCCGACCCTGACGAACGGCTCGGCCCACTACACCGCGCCCTCCGCGAGCCGCGCCGGTTCCTTCACCTACACGGTCGACGTCAGCGACAACTCGGGCATCCGCGGCCTCAAGGTCGTTGCCTGGCCCGCGAGTTCAAAGCTGGACCCGACCGCGACGGACCTCCGCGACGTCGAGTCCGCCACCTGCAAGGCCACCTCGGACGACAGCTCCCGCTGCACCTACACGGTCAAGATCACCCAGAAGGAGGCGGCCGAGGCGGCGAAGGGCACGTGGTACGTGTCGGCGCTGGCCACGGCCAAGGACGGGGACACTGGGTTCGCGCCCAAGACGGCTACGTTCGAGATCGTGGGCTGACACCTGCACGCGGTCGGGTGAGCCCCGGCGTTCCGTCTTGACCGGGTGACGGGGCGCCGGGGCTCTCCGTTACCGTCACCCCGGACGGGCGGAGAGAGTGAGGGCGGACGGACAGACCTGCCGCCGGTAGGCCGTCACGTCCCTGTCGCATTGCCCGGAGGTCCACGGCATGGTCAACTCCCCTACGGCAGCCGGTGGTTACTCCGGCACCCCGCTCGCGAAGAAGATCGGCGTCAAACCCGGCGGGCGGGTGGGACTCCGGCACGCCCCCGACGGCTGGGCCATTCCCGGGCTTCCCGACGACTGCGAGGTCAGCGCCGGTGGCCCGCGGGGGGCGTGGACGTGACCGTCGCCTTCTACCGGGAACGGCGGCAACTCGACGCGGAGGGACCGGAGCTGGTCCGCGAGCTCGCCGACACCGCGATGCTGTGGATCGCCTGGCCGCGCAAGGCCGCGGGGCACGTGAGCGACCTCACCGAGAACCACCTGCGGGACCTCTTCCTCCCGCTCGGTGTCGTCGATGTGAAGGTCGCCGCGCTGGGGACGACTGGTCGGGGCTGAAGTTCGTACGGCGGAGGGAAAACCGGCAAAGCGACAACAAAGGTCCCGCAAAATGAACTTGAGTCGTAGCGAGCGGTCGATCTGAGGCAACATCTTGGTGAACGGCGAGTGCCGCGCGGTCAGGGCGCGGGCATCGCCGGATGGCCGGATGGAGTGAGAGACGTGGTCGAGCCGAGGATCGCCGTCGCCGTGGTGACCATGGGAAACCGGCCCGCGGAGGTCGACGCGCTCCTCGAGTCCGTGGCCAAACAGGACCTCCCGCCCACCCGCATCGTGATCGTCGGAAACGGTTGCCGGCTCCCCGAGTTCGCCGCCCGGCTCTCCCTCCCGGGCGAGGTCACCACCATCGACGTCGACGAGAACCTCGGCTGCCCCGGCGGCCGCAACGTGGGCCTGGCCCGGCTCCGCGCCTTCGGTGACGTGGACGTCGTAGTCGAACTCGACGACGACGGACTCCTCGTCGACGCGGACGTGCTGCGCCGCGTACGGGATCTGTACGCGGCCCAACCCCGCCTGGGCATCGTCGGGTTCAGGATCGCCGACGAGCACGGGGAGACCCAGCGGCGCCATGTGCCGCGGGTCGGCGCGGGCGATCCGATGCAGGGCGGCTACGTCACCGGGTTCCTCGGCGGCGGGCACGCGCTCAGCATGGCGATGCTCGCCGAGACGGGGACTGGCCGGCCGAGTTCTTCTTCGCGCACGAGGAGACCGACCTCGCCTGGCGCGCCGCCGACGCCGGCTGGAGCATCCTCTACGCCCCCGAGCTGCTCCTCCAGCACCCCAAGACCTCGCCCGCCCGGCACGCCATCTACTACCGGCTCACCGCCCGCAACCGCGTTTGGCTGGTCCGCCGCCGCCTCCCGCTCGCGCTGATCCCGGTCCACCTGGGCATCTGGACGCTGCTCACGCTCGCACGGACACGGTCGGTCGCCGGGCTCCGGGCGTGGTTCGGCGGCTTCGTGGAGGGCGTGCGGGAAAGCGCGGGGGAGCGGCGGCCGATGCGGTGGCGGACGGTGTGGCGGCTGACGCGGCTCGGGCGACCGCCTGTTATTTGAGCGGGCCGCAGTTCCCGTAGTGCCTCAGCGGTTCCCGCAGCGCCTCAGTCCCTCGGAGGTACTGAGGGACGAGGGCCCCGGTCGTTCACCTCCGACGACCGGGGCCCTCTCCCGTCCCCGACCCGGCCGCGACGGCGACACTCCCCGAGCTGCGCGTCGTACGCGCGCGCCGTCGGGCCAGATCCGATGAAGTGATCACATCAGGTCGCACCAACGGATCGCTAACATGTGGCCAACGGTGCGCGGGATGCTCCCGAGCCGTGTGGCCTGAAGTCGCCTCACGGTCGCGGGAGACGGCGGGTACGGTTGCGGATTCCGGCCTCCAGAGGCCGGTGCAAGGTGGCGGGAAACCGTCGTAGGCAGGGCGGTTATCCGCCAGGGGCGGCGGAACCTCCGCCGCGGAGCACGGTCGTGAGAGGCCGCGCGGAAAGGTGACGGGTTCGGTGTGATGCGGTACGAGCTGCGGTTCGGACTGCTCGGCACGCCTGTCCTTTTCGACCCGGTGGACTACGACGACGCCGTGCACCCCGTCAGCAGCCCCAAGGTGCGGACCCTGCTGGCCGCGCTGCTCCTCGAACCCGGCCGGGTGGTCTCCGTCGACGCCCTCAAGGACGCGCTGTGGGGCGGTTCACCGCCGGCGTCCGCGCACGCGTCCCTGCACAACCACGTGACCCGCCTGCGCCGGCTCCTCGACGACCCGGAACGGCTGCGCGCGGTACCGCCCGGCTACGTCCTCCGCGTCGACGAGGGCGAACTGGACGTCCACGTCTTCGAGACCCACGTCGCTACGGCCCGGTCGGCGCACGCGGCGAAGGACTGGCCCGGCACCGTCCGCGCCTGCACGGCCGCCCTCGCCCTCTGGCGCGGCACCCCGCTCAGCGGCCTCCCCCGCCGAACTCGGCGGCTACGCCCTCGCCCAACGCCTCACCGAGGCGCGACTCCTCGTCCTCGAGTGGCGCTACGACGCGGAGTTGGCCCTCGGCGGCGACCGACTCGGCGCGCTTGTACCGGAGTTGGCCGCGCTCGTCGCCGACCACCCTCCGCGAGTCCTACCACCGCCAACTGATGCTGGCCCTCCACCGCACGGGCCGCCAGGCGGAGGCCCTCGCCGTCCACCGTGATCTGCGCAACCGGCTGCTGGACGAGCTGGGGATCGAGCCGGGGGCGGCGGTTCGGGGGCGCACGTGGAGGTTTTGCGGGGGAGGGCCTGCGCGGGGCGGCGACGCGGGATGCGGCTGGGGTGATGCCCCGGGGTACGGAGGTACGGGAGGCGTGGGATCTGCCGCGGGGGTGGATGGGGGCGGGGGAGCGGGGGCGGAGGGGTGTTGGGTGCGGGGGTGTCGGGGGTGCGGGTGGTGCCGGGAGAGTTGGTGGTGCCGGTGGTGCCGGTGGTGCCCGTGGTGCCGAGAGTGTCGGGGAGGCTGCTCGTGCTGGGCGGGTCGAGGGTGCCGAGGGCATCGGGAGTGCCGGGCACGTCGGGGACGCCGTTCGTGCCGGGCGGGTCGAAGGTGCCGAGGGCGCTGAGGACATCGGGAGCGCCGGGCGCGACGGGAACGCCGCTAGTGCTGGGCGGGTTGAGGGTGCCGAGGGCATCGGGAGCGCCGGGCGGGTCGAAGGTGCTGAGGGCATCGGAAGTGCTGAGGACGCCGATCGCATTGGGCGCGCCGGGACTGCGGGGCATGGTCACGCTGGAGCGGCTGGAGCCGACGGTGGCGTAGGTGCCGTAGGAGCGGATGAGCTGGTGGACGGGGCTCGCTCGCCCGCGTCCGATTCCTCCGTGCCGCTCGCCCACGGTGTCCACGCCCACGCGCCCGGCGCCTCTGCCCCCGCGTCCGATTCCTCCGTGCCGCTCGCCCCCGGTGTCCACGCCCACGCGCCCGGCGCCCCTGCGCCCGTCCCCGGCTCCTACCCGCGTGCGGTTGGCGCCGCCGACAACCACGCGCCTCACGGCCCCGCCCCGGCGATCGAGTCCCACTCGCCTGCCGTTGTCGCCCCCGGGCCGCACGCCTCCGACGTCCACAACCCCGGCGCCCTTGGCCCGCAGGCCTCGGATACCAACGCCCCCGGCGCCCCTGTCCCCCCGCTCGACCCCCACCCGCCGACGCCCACCTCCTACGAGGCCGCCACCCCCAACTCCACATCCCCGAAGCCAGTTCCACCCCCGCTGCCCCCGGCCCCGGAGGGCACCCCACCCCCACGCACCACCCCGCCTAGCCCAACTCCCGCCCCCACCAGCCCACTTCACCGGCCGAGCCAACACCCACCGCGCCCTGTACAAAAGCCTCGCGCCCCTCTCGATCGACCCCAACCCGCATCCTCAACCCCACCCCCTCGCCGTAATCACCGGCATGGCCGGCGTGGGCAAAAGCGCCCTCGCGTTGTACACGGCGCACATGCTGAAGGATCGTTTCCCCGACGGGCAGTTGTACGTGAACCTGCACGGCGCGACCCCGGAATGACCCCCTCACCTCAGGCCAGGCACTCCACGCGCTGCTCCGGGACCTGGGGTCGAGCCCCGTCACATTCCCGAACACCCGGACGCGGCAACCGCGTTGCTCCGCACCCTGCTCGCCCCGACCCGCACGCTGATGGTCCTGGACGACGCCGAGAGCGCCGCTCAGGTACGGCCGTTGCTGCCGGCCGGTACCGGCTGCGCGGTGATCGTCACCAGCCGTTCGCCGCTGACCGCGCTCGACGGTGCCCACCGGTTCCCGCTGACACCCCTGTCCGGCGAGGACAGTGCCGCGCTGCTGCGTGCCGTATCCGGCCGGGACGGCCTCGACGCGGCCCACCCGCTCGTCGAACTCACCGGCCGCCTCCCGCTCGCCCTCCGCGTCGTGGCCGCCAGGCTCGCCGCGCGCCGGGCCCTCACCCCGGACGTCCTGGCCGGTCAACTGGCCGCTACTGAAAGCCGGTTGCACCACCTGGAGTACGACGACCTCAGCGTCCGCCGTTCGCTGGCCGTGGCCCACGACGCCCTCGCCGCCTCGGACCGCCGCACCGACCGCGACGCGGCCCTCGCCCTGTGCCACATCGGCGCCCTCGACCTCCCGTCGTACGGCGCCCCCTTGCTCGCCCGCCTCGCCGGCACCTATGAACGCCGTACCGAATCCGCCCTCGACCGCCTCGTGGACGTAGCCCTGCTGGAGGAGACGGCGTACGGCCGCTACACCCCCCACGACCTGGTCCGGGACTTCGCCCGCGAACTGGCCACCACCGCCGGGCAGTACCACACCATCGCGGCTACCGGTCCGCCCACTCCCGCCGCGGATGCCGAGCCAGGTAATCCGACCCCGGCCTCGGCAG
This sequence comes from Streptomyces sp. P3, assembly GCA_016893485.2. Lineage (GTDB taxonomy): Bacteria > Actinomycetota > Actinomycetes > Streptomycetales > Streptomycetaceae > Streptomyces. The sequence continues at coordinate 4,501,205 of JAFEKX020000001.1, read as the reverse complement.
CGACCCCGACCCCGACCCCGACCCCGGCAACGACACCGCACAGCCCGCCCGCGAACGCCGAACCACGCACCCCCACCCCCAGCCCGGCAGCCAACCCGCACAGCGCCCCCACGAGAACCGAGCCGCCCCTCCCCTCACCCCCGACCCCACCGATACCGCCCTGGCCTGGTACGCCGCCCGCGCCGAGCGCACCCTCACCGCGATCGTCGAACCCGGTCTCGACCAGGACGACCGGCGCCGCCCGACCGCCGCTCAACTGCCCGGGCATGCCAAGGAAGTTGCCGCCACCGACCCCTTCCTCCGTCCCGAAGACGCCTTCGCCTGGGGTGACTTGGAGCTGGAGAACGTCGTCGCGCTGGTGACCCCCGGTACCGCGACACCCCCAACCCTCGCCGCACCGCCCACATCTCGACCCTCGTCCGCCTCCTCTTCCCCTACGTCCTCCGCAGCGGCCGCGTCGCCGAGATGGAGGTGCTCGGCCGGGCCGCCCTCGGCGCGGCGCGGCGGCTCGGGGACGCGGCGGCGGAGGCGTACGCGCTCGGAGACCTCGCCGGGCTGCACTTCCTGACCGGCCGACAGAGCGAGGCACTCGGGCTCAACGACCAGGCCCTCGCGATCTGGTGGCGCCTGGACGCGGTCTCCTGGATCCGCCGCTGCCTCAACAACCGCGGCCTGCTCCTCGAAGGGCTGGGCCGCTACGCCGAGTCGGGCGTCGCGCTGCGCCAAAGCCTCGCCTACTCACGGCAGTTGAACGACCCGCATGGCGAGGCCGTGACCCACAGCCACCTCGGCAACCTGTACGAACACACCGACCCCCGCGCCGCCATCGAGCAGCACCGCCATTCCCTCGCGATCGGCAACGAGATCGGCGCCGTCATCGTGCAGCACTCCGCGCACTGCAACATCGGCTACGCCCACCTCACCCTCGGCGAACCGGCCGCCGCCGTACCCCACTTCGAGGAGAGCCTCCGCATCCTCGGCGGCCACGGCGACTGGCACGGCGAGTCCCAGACCCGCCTCGGCCTGGTCCGAGCCCTCCGCCTCCTCGGCCGCACCGCCACCGAGTACGCGGCCACTGACAGCACCCCCACTGAAGCCACCCCCACTGAAGGCACCACCGTCGAAGGCACATCCCCCACACCACCCGCGCCCACACCGAATGCACCGAACTCCTCCGCCGCGCCGACGCGCGCGCCGACCGCTACATGGGCGGCCTCGCCCGCCACCAACTCGGCCTGCTGCTAAGGGAACTGGGCCGTGAGCAGGACGCGTACGACGCCTGGCGCACCGCCCTCGACGCGCTCGACGGGACTGACGAGAAGGCCGTCGTCCAGGAGCTCGGCGAGCTGTTGTCGCAGCGTGACGCGCGTCGACCGTCTCGGCCGTAGGGATTATTTCGCGTCGGCGTAGCACTGGACGACCGCCACGGTGAAGGGGAAACGGACCGGTGTCTCGCCGAAGGTCAGTCGACCGGCGAGGTCGGCCGCTTCGCGTATCGCGGTGGCCACTGTCTCCGTCTCCGCCTCGGGGCAGTGCACGATCACCTCGTCGTGCTGGAAGAAGACCAGCTCGGCCGCCAGTTCCGCGCAGGACCGGCGCAGCGCGGCGAGCATCAGCAGGGCCCAGTCGGCCGCGCTGCCCTGGACGACGAAGTTGCGGGCGAAACGGCCGCGGGCGCGGGAGTTGGTGGACGCGTAACCCGGGACCCAGCCCTGGTCGGTGGGGGTCGTGACCGGATCGTCCTGGGGATGCCCGCCTCCTCCGCCGCGTCCTCGCCCCCGGCGACCGGTGGGCAGGTGCGGCCGAGCCAGGTCCGGACGAGCCGCCCCTCCTCGCCCGCCTTCGCGGCGTCGTCGACGTAGGCCACCGCTTTGGGGAAGCGGCGTCTGAGCGCGGCGAGGTTCTTGAGGCCGTCGCCGGAGGTCTGGCCGTAGATCGCGCCGAGCACGGCGATCTTGGCCTGGTCGCGGTCGCCGGAGAAGGCACGGTCGGACACGGACTGGTAGAGGTCGGTGGCGCGGCCGGCGACCTCCATCAGCCCGGGGTCGCGGGAGATCGCGGCGAGGACGCGCGGCTCCATCTGGTCGGCGTCGGCGACGACGAGCCGCCAGCCGGGGTCGGCGACCACGGCACGCCGGATGACCTTGGGGATCTGGAGGCCGCCCCCGCCGTTGGTGACCCAGCGCCCGGTGACCGTCCCGCCCGCGAGGAACTCCGGCCGGAACCGCCCATCCCGCACCCAGTCCTGCAGCCAGGACCAGCCGTGGGCGACCCAGATCCGGTACAGCTTCTTGTACTCCAGGAGCGGCTTCACGGCCGGGTGGTCGAGGGACTGGATCTCCCAGCGCCGGGTCGATCTGACCTTGATCCCGGCCTCGGCGAAGGCCTTGACCACATCGGCGGGCAGATCCGGCCGCACCCGTCTCCCGAAGGCGACGGACACCTCGTCCGCCAACTCGGCCAGCCGGCGCGGCTCACCGCCGCCCGCGTACCGATCGCCCAGCAGCTCGTGCAACATCTCCCGGTGCACCTCGGCGCTCCAGGGCAGCCCCGCGCGGTTCATCTCGGCGGCGACCAGCATCCCCGCCGACTCGGACGCGGTGAGCAGGCGCATCCGGTCGGGGTGGGTGGTGGCGTCGTGGCGGCGCTGCTGCTCGGCGTAGACCGTGAGCAGGTCGGTGAGGGGGAGGTGGACGCTCTGCGGTTCGAAGAGGGAGGACTGCGCGCCCGGTTCGGCGGCGCGCTGCGGCGGGTCCGGCGGCACGGGCCCGCCCCGCGAACGGGCCAGCGCGGCGGCGGCCGACCGGGGTTCGCCGTGCCGTCCCTCATGGCCGAGGAGGAGGGTCTCGGCGTCCTCCACGTCGTAGCACCGCTCCACCCGCACCCCCGCGGCGAGCAGCAGGGGATACACCTCAGCCGTGGACCGCCACACCCACCTGCTCACGTCCGGCCGCGCGCACGGCCTCGACGAGGTCCGGCTCGCGCAGCAGCCGGCCCCGCGGGCAGCCCGTCCGGGCCGAGGGCGGCGACCTCCGCACCACCGCCCTCGGCCGGGGCGAGCGCCCAGCGATCGGTCATGCCAGCGAGTGTGGCACGCAGGTCTGACAACGCCCCCGACCTGCACGAACCGTCTCGCGGACGGAGTCGCTCGCCGGGTATGCGAGCGAAGAAACGTCACGCGCACACTCGTACGGGTGACGCATCGCGAGATCGAGGACGGCCCTCTCGCCTACGCTGACAGGGTCGCTCCGTACGAAGGAGGTCCGCCGTGGCACTGACCGCCCCAGAGCGTCACCTGAGTCCTCAACCGAGTCCTACGGAGGAGAGGCGCATGGACGCGTCGGTCGAGGCCGCCTTCGACGCGTTCGACGCCGCCGCCCCGGAGGGCTGGCGCGTGGAGTTGATCGAAGGGAAGATCCACGTGGTGCCTCCGGCCAATGGGGAGCATGAAGAGATCGTGTCCGAGACGGCGGAGCAGGTGACGCTCAACCGTCAGGACCGCGAGCTGCGTACGTACACGGGCATCGGCCTGTACGTGCCGGACGTGTCCGGCACCGGCAACGTCATTCCGGACCTGGTGATCGCCCCTAAGGGCAGCTTCTCCGACCGGCAGCGCTATCACGATCCCGCGCCCGTCGTGCTCGTCGGCGAGGTGACCTCCGAGTCCACCGCCGAGAACGACCGGGGCCCCAAGCTCCGCGGGTACGCCCGCGCCGGCATCCCCTCTTACCTGCTGATCGACCGTGAGGCCGGGACGGTCATCGTCTACAGCGAGCCCACCGGTGACCGCTACACGCGTGCCGCCGAGATCGAGATTTCCAAGACCGTGGCGCTGCCTGAGCCGCTCGGGTTCGACCTCGACACGAGCCGGTTCTGACCCGGGCGGCGGACCGGTCGCTCCTCGGGGTCAGCCCTGGAGTCGGTTGAGCATCTCGGCGATGTGCCGTTCGGTGGTGGGCTTGTCGATGCCGAGGCCGTTGAGGACGCCCTCGCCGTTCTCGTGCTCCAGCAGGGCGAGCAGGATGTGCTCGGTGCCGATGTAGTTGTGGCCGAGGCGCAGGGCCTCGCGGAAGGTGAGTTCGAGGACCTTCTTGGCGTCGGGCCCGTAGGGGACGAGATCCGGGACCTCCTCGGCGGCCGGCGGGAGCGCGGCGGTGGCGGCCTGCCGTACGGAGTCCAGGAGGACGTCCTGCGCGAGGATCGCCTTCGCCGCGAGGGCGTCCGGTTCGGTGAGCAGCCCGAGGATCAGGTGCTCGGGGCGGCCCTCGGGGTTGCGGGCGGCGACGGACTCGTTGTGGGCGGCCATCACCGCGTTGCGGGCGCGTGGCGTGTACCGGCTGAACCCCTGGGCGGGGTCGAGGTCCGCCGACTCCTTCGGTTCCTTCGCCACGAAGCGCTTCTGGGCTGCCTGCCGGGTGACGCCCATGCTCTTGCCGATGTCGGTCCAGGAGGCACCGGAACGCCGGGCCTGGTCCACGAAGTGGCCGATCAGGTGGTCGGCGACATCGCCCAGGTGGTCGGCCGCGATGACCGCGTCCTCGAGTTGGTCGAGGGGGCGGGGTGGACCTTCTTGATGGCGTCGATGAGGTCGTCGAGACGTACGGACGAGGTGACGTTAGGGTTGGTCGTCATCATGTCAACCGTAGGTTGACACCCCGTGGCTGTCAACCCCGGGTTGACACCTGCTCGGTCGCGTCCGTCACGTTCGTCCCGCCCGTCCCGTCCGCGTTGCTCACCCACCCAAAGGGAGAGGCCTCGTGCAAGAGGTCATCGATTACATCGAGGAACATCGGAAATCGTACGAAGGGCATGAGTTCTTCAGCAGCTTATTGGCCGACGAATCGCTCCCCGGGGAAAAGCGCCTGGCGTGGGGGCCGAGTGTGATCCCGTTCATCATGGGCTACTCCGACCTGAACAAGTACGTCTTCCGCAAGAGCGCCGAGGAAGCCGAACGCGACCAGTTGCAGGCCCTGCTCAACGCGCACACCTACGAGGAGGACTTCCGCTGGCAGTGGATGCTGACCGACCTCGAGAAACTGGGCGCCGACCGCGCCATGCCCCTGTCGGACGCCGCCCGCGTCCTGTGGAGCGCGGACTTCCAGCACTCCCGACGCCTCGTCCTTGAACTGGCCGCACTCGCCGCCGGCGCCCGACGTACGCCGTCTTCGCCATGGTCGAGTCCATCGAGGCGGTCTCCATCACCATCTTCACGCACTGCCGGGGAATAGCCCTGCGGGACGGCCGTGAATGCGAATTCTTCGGTACGAAGCATTACTTGGCGGAGGCGTCGCACAGCATCAAGTCACCGGAAGTGGAAGAGACGAGTCTCCCGTCCCTCGACGCCGCCCGGCGCGAGGAATCCCGGCGCATGGTGGACCGTACCTTCGCCCTTTTCGACGACTGGTCCGCCGCGCTCCTGCAATGCGCCCTGGCCAATGCGGACCACGGCGGCACCTACGCGCGGATGATCCAGGAGAGCAAGGATCTGCTGCCGGAGGCGGAAGCGGCGGCGGCGAGCGCGTTCTAGCCGGGGGCGTGAGCGGTGGCTAGCCACGGGGGTGGGCGGCTTCCTGCTCGGGGGTGGGGAGGCTGTTCCGTATCCGTGGGTGTGGCGCATGAGTTGGGTGCGGCGGATGAGTTGGATGCGGCGGGTTAGCCGGGTGCCGCAGGTGACGTGAGTGACACGGTGACGCCAGCCCGCAGCCAGTCGAGGTGCCGCGTTCGAAGCTCGCCTCCGGGTCATCGTTGTAGAGCAGCTCGGAGAAACCGGTCTCGGCGGGGTGGGGGGGCTTGCAGGCGTCGATGCGCGTCCGGACGTACTCCGTCGAGGCCGCGCGGCGAGCGGTACCGGCCTCCTCGGTCGTCCGGCGCCGGATCCCGCCGGACAGCTCGCCCATCACATGCCCCCGGTGTACCGGGCGGTCCTCGCGCCAGTCGCACGGGATGTCCCCTACGAGCGTCTCCAATCCGCAAGGAGTTGCTTGTCCACAGGGTGGGACGACTCACACCCGCGACGTCTGCCCCGGGCGCACCCGCCCCCATGCACCGAGGCCGTCCGACAGCGACGTACGAAATCCCCTTGGCCGACGAGAACGCCCACGGCGCCCCTCACCCCTAAACCCACGCCCCCGAAACCCACCTAGGGGCGCGGGGAACTGCGCGCCCAGCCCCCACCGACCCGCACCCACCCACAGCCCCGAACCCCCGCCCGAACACCCCCACCCCACAAACCCGCCAGCCCACCCCACCCCACCCCATGGCACGATCACCAGGTGACCAGCGCCACCCCCACCCCCACCGAGCGCGCCTTCGAAGCCGCCCTCTACAACGACGCCCACGACGCCCTCGACGCAGGTGCCTCGATCCTCGCCGCCGACCCCGCGTCGGACGCCGAACTCGCGCGCCGAGGAAGGGAGTTCGTCGCGGCGGCCTGGCGGCGGGGATGGCAGCCCGCGGACGTCGTACGGCTGGTGCGGCGGGAGTTGGAGGACGTACACGTACGCCTCGTGTCCGCGCTGATCCGCACGCAGGCGAAGGACGACCGGGCACGCGGCCCCCGCTGGACGGCGCAGCTCGACGACCTGACCGCCGACGAACCGCCCCGCACCGACCGTTTCACGCACGCCACCACCGTGCTGGAGCTGTACCGCCTGCTACTGCGCCTGCCGAGCCTCGAACCCCTGGAGGAACAGCGCCCGCAAGAGAACCGCCGGCCGGCCTCCCGCATGCTCACCCGCATCCGCGCCCTGCTCGCGAAGGCGGAGGCGACCGGGTTCCCGGAGGAGGCGGAGGCGCTCAGCGCCAAGGCGCAGGAGTTGATGGCGCGGCACAGTATCGACGAGGCGCTGCTCGACGCGCAGGCCCCGGCGAAGGACGCGCCCGGCGCGTGCCGGATCGGGGTCGAGGCACCGTACGAACAGGCGAAGGCCGTGCTGCTGGACGCGGTCGCCGGCGCGAACCACTGCCGGGCCGTGTGGAACGAGGCCTTCGGGTTCTCGACCGTCGTCGGTTTCGAGGGCGACCTGGAGGTCGTCGAACTCCTCTACACCTCGCTCCTCGTGCAGGCGACCTCCGCGATGACCCGTGCGGAGGCGGCCCAGCGCGCGGGTGGCCGCCGGCGGACGAAGACCTTCCGGCAGTCCTTCCTCGCCGCCTACGCCCACCGCATCGGCACCCGGCTCGCCGAGGCCGCCGAGACGCAGGTCACCGACGACCTCCTCCCGGTCCTCGCCACCCGCGAGGTCGCCGTCACGGACCGCGTCGACGCGATGTTCCCGGAGACGACCACGACCCGCCTGCGCGGGGTCACCGACGAGGCGGGCTGGACGGAGGGCGCCGAAGCGGCGGACCGGGCCCAGGTCAGGTCCCGACCCCGACTCGAGGACTAGGGGACCTGGGGACTAGGGGTGCTAGGGGTGCTAGGGGACGTCGTCAGTCGCCGGCCTGCGTGAAGGCGCTCACCGAAGCCTCCGCGTCGCTTACATCGCTCTTGCCCTGGACAGGCCCGTACGACCACTTGTAGTCGGAACTCTCACTGCTGCCCGGCAGGGTGACGACCAGCTTCGTCGCGGCGAGGCTCAGCTTGTCGCCCGCCTTGCCGCGGACGTAGGTGACGGTGAAGGACGCCGCGTCGCCCTTGGCGAGCCGCAGCTTCTGCGCCTTGGCGCCCTTCAGGGTGGGGAGGGCGACCTTGGTGCCGCCGGCCTCCAGCGTGGCGCCCGGGAAACCGTTGAGGTCGCACGGCTTGCTCTGGTTGGTCAGCGAGACGGGCACCTCGCCCGTGTCACCGGCCGCCGGAGCGGTACTGGCGGGCCCGACCTGGACGGAGACCCCGTCGAACGAGCAGGCCGAGCCGTTCTTGCCGTCGGACGAACCGCCACCGCCGCCACTGTCGCAGGCGGTCAGAAGCAGAGCCGAGGCGAGTGCGGCGACGGCGAGGGGAATGGTGCGCATGAGGGGATCATCCCGCACCCACCGCCCCTCCGCCGCCAGCCCCACCCCCGAGAGCCACACCGGGCCTCCGCGGTGAGTTCGTAGACGCCCTGCATCCAGAGACGACTCCGGCCGGCGCCCCCGACACTCCCTACGACCTCACACTCCCTACGACCCCATACCCCCTACGACCCCACACTCGCCGTAGGCAACCCGGACGGGAACTTCCCGCCCTCCGCCCGCGTGTACGCCTCCTTGCCGAGGCTCCCCGACCAGGTGACCGCGAGCGCCGACGTGCTGACGGAGTCGACCATTCCGGTGGCCCGGGTCTTGGTGCCGTCGGTGCACTTGAGGTGGATCATCTGCATGCCCGCCTCCTTGCCGGCCGTCCCGCTGCACACGCTCCCGCCCGTGGTGAACAGGGCGGCCTGCTTGCCGGTGATCACCAGGGCCACCGCCTTGCCGTCGGTCGTGGCGAGCCAGCTGCCCTGGAGCCCGTCGGACGCGGCCGACGGGCTGCTGCCGGAGCCGCCGGAGTCCCCGTCGCGGTGGACGTCGAGGACGCGCTCGGCGTGGACGACGAGTCGTCCGAGGAGTCACCGCTGCACCCGGTCAGGACGAGCGCGCCCACCAGACCCGCGGCAGCCGCCGCCATCCGTACCGTCGACACCGTCGAAAACGCCGTAGTCACTGGTAGCTCCCAAGCTGTAGCCGGACGGCCGCCCGGTCGGCCTTGGCCGGAACGACCGCAGCAAGTTACCAGGGGTCACCAGGAGGACTTGCGGACGCCGGGTAGGTATCCGCTGTGAGCTTGGCCGCGCAGGTTCACCCGGGACAGCCCGAAGGCACGGAGGTAACCGCGAGGCCGCCCGTCGATCTGGTCCCGGTTGCGCACGCGCGTCGCGCTCGCGTCCCGCGGCTGGCGCCCCAACTCCCGCTGCGCGGCGGCCCGTTCGGCCTCCGTCGAACCGGGCCGCCGGACGATCTCCTTCAGCTCGGCCCGCCGCGCCGCGTACCGCGCGACGATTCGCTGCCGCTGCTCGTTCTTGGCGACCTTGCTCTTCTTCGCCATCAGATCCTCACCCCGCGCTCGCGGATCCGGGCCACGGCCGCCTCGACGCCGATCGTGTCGACGGTCTTGATCCCCTTCGTGCTCAGCCGCAGCCGTACGTACCGGCCCCGCCGGGCAGCCAGTAGCGCTTGGACTGGATGTTCGGGTCGAAGCGGCGCGAGGTGCGCCGGTGGGAGTGGGAGATGCGGTTGCCGAAGCCGGGCCGGGCGCCGGTCAGCATGCAGTGGGCGGACATGAGTGACGTACCTCTCGTCGATCGGGGTCGCAGTCAGTGATGCTAATGGAATTCATTTTCAGTAAGGTATCAGCCATGGCTCGCAACGAACTCCGCCCGGTCATCAAGCTCCGGTCCACGGCCGGCACCGGCTACACCTACGTGACCCGTAAGAACCGCAGGAACAACCCCGACCGCCTGGTCCTGCGCAAGTACGACCCGACCGCAGGCCGCCACGTCGACTTCCGAGAGGAGCGCTGACCCCGATGCGCGCGAACACCCACCCGCCCTACGGCCCCGTCGTCTTCCGGGACCGGGCCGCCGGCCACGCCTTCCTCACCCGCTCGACGATGACGAGCGCGCGGACGATCGAGTGGGAGGACGGCCACACCTACCCCGTCGTGGACGTCGAGATCTCGAACGTCAGCCACCCCTTCTACACCGGCACGGCCCGCGTCCTGGACACGGCCGGCCGCGTGGAGCGCTTCGAGCGCCGGTACGGGAAGCAGGCCTGACGGTGTCCGACCTCCCCGTCGCGATCGTCGCCGGCCTGCACGCCGAGGCCCGCAGAGCGACCGTCGCCCGCCTCCTGCACGACGTCCCCGGCAGCGTCGTACTCCACCACGACCTCGCTACGGCGACCGCCGGCACGGTCGTCCGCACGGTCAGGGACGCCACCGGCCTCCTCGACGCCGGCGAGACCCCCTCGTCAACGACTGCGCGTGCTGCGCGCTCCGCGAGGACCTGGTCCCTGAACTGCGCCGACTGGCCGGCGCCGGTCAAGTCCGGCTCGCCGTGGTCGAGTTGTGGGACTCCGTCGAGCCCAAGGCGATGGCCGAGGTGATCACGTCCGGCGGCCTCACGGTCACCGGCGTCATCACCGCCGTGGACCCGGCGCTCCTCCTCCCGTACCTCGGCAACGGCGACGACCTGGCCACGGCCGGCCTCGCAGCGGCAGCCACGGACGAACGCACCGTCGCCGACACCTTCGCCCGCCAACTGGAGTACGCCCCCGTCCTCGCCATCCTCGACTCGGACGAGACCGACGACGAAGACCGCGAGCTACTGGGCCAGTTGCACCCGACGGCTCGCCAAGTACCGGTAGGCGCAGCCGACTTGAAGAGAAGCAGCAGCCCCAGCGCGCCCGAGACAGCTCGACGAACCCCGCCAATCCCGCTCCCACCCCGCCCACCCCCAACTCCCCAGGGGTGCGGGGAACTGCGCGCCCAGCCCCCACCGACCCGCACTCCGCACACAACCCCAAGCACCCACCCCCATACGACGGTTCGACCTGCCCCACCCCACCCCACGCAGCGTCCTCGCCCACGCCGCCCTCGCCGGTTTCGACGTAGACGCCGCGGCCGCGGCCCAACACCCCGCCTGCGCCCTGCTCCCCGTGGAGGCAGACGCCCACGGCGTAACCACCCTCGTCTGGCACCGCCACCGCCCCTTCCACCCGGAGCGCCTGTACGCCGCACTCGAGGACATCACCTGCGCCGCCGCCCGCAGCCGGGGCCGCTTCTGGCTCGCCGACAAACCCGACTCGCTCCTGCACTGGGACGCGGCCGGCGGAGCCCTCTGCGTGGAGAGCGCGGGCCCGTGGCTGGCCTCACTGCCGGACGCGGCCTGGGAGTTGGTGCCACCGATACGCCGCGCCGCCGCCGCGCTCGACTGGCACCCGGAGCACGGCGACTGCTGCCAGCACCTCGTCTTCACGTCCCCGGGGCTCGACCGCGACGGACTCGAACGGCTCCTGGAGTCCTGCCTGTTGACCGACACCGAGTACGCCGCGGGCCGTAGCGCCTGGAAACGCCTCCCGCCCGCCTTCGACACCCTTCTGGAGATCTGACCGTGCCCCGCAAGCCCGAGCGCCGGCCCGCCAAGTCCCGCCGCAATCCCCTGGACGCGGCCGGTGTGACGTACATCGACTACAAGGACACCGCCCTGCTGCGGGCGTTCGTCTCCGACCGCGGCAAGATCCGCAGCCGTCGGGTCACCGGCGTATCGGCCCGGCAGCAAAGGCAGTTGGCGATTGCGATCAAGAACGCTCGGGAGATGGCATTGTTGCCGTACTCGATCCGATAGGCGTTCGGAGGGAACACGAAGGCCCCCCGTACGCGTCTTCCCCAGTACATGCCCTGCCCACTCCTGGGCAGACGCTGGAACGGCAACGGTAAAGCGGTCGTCAAAGCTGTAACCGGAGGACCACCCCCGTGCACGTGCATCTGCCCATGCATCTGCACATGAACAGGGCTATGATCCGGAACAGTTGACCACTGCATCAATGGCCACACCAGCCAGTGCACAACCGGGAGCGACCTGTGGACCACCGCGTTGACAGCGTGTACTTGAGGTTCGACGTGTACAACGGCATGGCTGCCACGCAGCTGGACGGAGTGGCCTGGCAGAAGAGCCGGCACAGCAACTCGCAGGGTTCCTGCGTGGAGTTCGCGCGACTGCCCGGCGGCGACGTCGCGGTGCGCAACTCGCGCTTCCCCGACGGCCCGGCGCTCGTCTACACCCGCGCCGAGATCGAGGCGATGCTGCTCGGCATCAAGGACGGCGAGTTCGACCACCTGATCGCGGGATAGCGCGCCGACCTGCGGAAACCACGGCAACGCGCGTAGAACCGCGACCCCAAAAAGAGCCGCGGTTCCTCACGCGTTGTTCTGGGCCGGCTCGCCCTGCAGCCGGAACAGCGCCCAGACCACCTTGCCGCTGAGCGTGCCCGCCAGTGGGTGCCAGCCCCAGCCGTCGGCGAACGAGTCGACGAGGAACAGGCCGCGGCCCGACTCCGCCGAGAAGTCCTCCGAGTCGCGGGCGACGGGACTGTCGTGACTGGGGTCGCGCACGGCGCACACGAGCCGCTCGGTCCACCGCATCAGGTGCAGCCGCACGGGCGGGTTCTGCTCCGGGACGCGCGGGGTGTTGGCGGGCAGGGCGTGCCGCAGGGCGTTGGTGACCAACTCGGAGACGACCAGACAGACGTCGTCGAAGCGGTCGCCGATGTCCCACTGGTCGAGGGTGCGGCGGGTGAACTGCCGTGCCTCGCGCACCGCTTCGTAGCGGGCGGGCAGAGCACACGACGCGGCGCTGGACACGGCCGAGGGGTCCAGCGGCGGAAGGCCCTGCCGTAACGGCTCGAGCATGGTCGATCCATTCGTCCCCATGCGAGGCACTCCCGGGAATTCGCGGTCGTTGCGATGCAGCGGTGGCGCGAGACCATGGTTTCGGATGCGTACAGCAGATGCAAGGGCAGATGCACGTGCAGCTGACCGAATTGGACCCTCCCGTACCGCTTGTTGGCCATTTTTCCGCCAACTTCACGCCGTTCTCGGGCTCCGGGCTTGCTTCTTCCTGACAGCTTGCTGACAACTTCCTGTGGCCAGCCGCCCCTTCTTTCCATATCTGTAATCGAACGAGTACTGCTCGAAGTGTTTTAGTGGCAGACTGCGGCCCCTGAAGACGGTTGGGGAGGCTGGCGAACGTGAGCGCGGGAGAGCCCGGATCGGTGGTGCGGCGGATGCTGCTCGGCTCGCAACTCAGGCGACTGCGGGAAGCACGTGGGATCACTCGCGAGGCCGCGGGGTACTCGATCCGCGCTTCCGAATCCAAGATCAGTCGCATGGAGCTGGGGCGAGTGAGCTTCAAGACGCGGGATGTCGAGGACCTGTTGACGCTGTACGGCATCACGGACGAGGCGGAGCGCATCTCACTCCTCTCCCTCGCGAAGGAGGCCAACGTAGCGGGCTGGTGGCACAGTTACTCCGACGTCCTGCCCAGTTGGTTCCCCACCTATGTGGGCCTGGAGGGCGCCGCCTCCCTCATCCGCGTCTACGAGGTCCAGTTCGTGCACGGGCTGCTGCAGACGGAGGAGTACGCCCGCGCGGTCGTCCGGCGCGGCATGAAGGGCGCGAGCGAGGCCGACGTGGAGCGGCGTGTGGCGCTGCGCCTCGAGCGGCAGAAGTACCTGGTGAACGAGAACGCCCCGGACTTCCACATCGTCCTGGACGAGGCCGCCCTGCGCCGCCCCTACGGCGACCGCGAGGTGATGCGCGGGCAGTTGCAGCATCTGATCGAGGTCTCCGAGCACCCGAACGTCCGCCTTCAGGTGATGCCGTTCGGCTTCGGCGGTCACGCCGGCGAGTCCGGCGCCTTCACGATCCTCTCCTTCCCCGAGTCGGACCTCTCCGACGTCGTGTATCTGGAGCAGCTCACCAGCGCGCTGTACCTCGACAAGGCCGAGGACGTGACCCAGTACGAGAAGGCGCTGAAGGAGCTCCAGCAGGACAGTCCGGGCCCGGACGAGAGCCGGGATCTTCTCCGGGGACTGCTCCAACTCTCTTGAAACACAAGTACGATGACGTGTGATCAGACCGTGATGATCGTGATCGTGAGGGATCGCCCGGTCTGCTGTTGATCGTGTCTGCAACTGATCGTGTCTGCTGACGATTGAGCGATTGAGGGATCACATGTCGTCCTACTTCACCGACCTGGCTCAGCAGTACATCGACGGTGAGTGGCGCCCGGGCACCGGCTCCTGGGACATCATCGACTTCAACCCGTACGACGGCGAGAAGCTCGCGTCGATCACGATAGCCACGGTCGACGAGGTCGACGAGGCGTACAAGGCCGCCGCCCGCGCGCAGAAGACCTGGGGCGCCACCAACCCCTACGCGCGCCGTGCCGTGTTCGAGAAGGCCCTGCGGCTCATCGAGGAGCGCGAGCAGGAGATAGCCGAGGTGATCATCGCCGAACTCGGCGGCACGCACCTGAAGGCCGGCTTCGAACTGCACCTCGCCAAGGAGTTCCTGCGCGAGGCGATCCACCTCGCGCTGCGCCCCCAGGGCCGGATCATCCCCTCGCCGGTCGACGGCAAGGAGAACCGCGTCTACAGCGTCCCGGTCGGCGTCGTCGGCGTGATCAGCCCCTTCAACTTCCCCTTCCTCCTCTCCCCTCAAGTCGGTCGCCCCCGCACTGGCGTTGGGCAACGGCGTGGTCCTCAAGCCGCACCAGAACACCCCGATCGTCGGCGGTTCCCTGGTCGCGAAGATCTTCGAGGACGCGGGTCTGCCGGGCGGCCTCCTGAACGTCGTCATCACCGACATCGCGGAGATCGGCGACGCGTTCATCGAGCACCCGATCCCGAAGGTCATCTCCTTCACCGGCTCCGACAAGGTCGGCCGCCACGTCGCGACCGTCTGCGCCGCGCAGTTCAAGCGCACGGTGCTCGAACTCGGCGGCAACAGCGCCCTCGTGGTCCTCGACGACGCCGACATCGACTACGCCGTCGACGCGGCGGTCTTCAGCCGCTACGTCCACCAGGGCCAGGTCTGCATGGCCGCGAACCGCGTCCTCGTCGACCGGTCGATCCGGGACGAGTTCACCGAGAAGTTCGTCGCCAAGGTCAAGTCCCTCAAGGTCGGCGACCCGAGCGACCCGCAGACGGTCATCGGCCCGGTCATCAACTCCTCGCAGGCGGACGCCCTTTCGGGGATCGTCGAGCAGGCGATCGCGGAGGGCGCGACGGCCCTGGTGCACGGCACGACCAACGACAACCTGGTCGCCCCCTCGGTCCTCACCGACCTCCCCGCCGACTCGGACCTGCTCCGCCAGGAGGTCTTCGGCCCGGTCGCCTTCCTCATCCCGTTCGACGGCGAGGAGGAGGCGGTGAGCATCGTCAACGACACGCCGTACGGCCTGAGCGGCGCGGTCCACACCGGCGACATCGAGCGCGGTGTGCACTTCGCCAAGCAGATCGACACGGGCATGTTCCACGTCAACGACGGCACCGTCCACGACGAGCCGATCGTCCCCTTCGGCGGCGAGAAGGCCTCCGGCCTGGGCCGCCTCAACGGCGAGTCGATGCTCGACGCCTTCACCAGCCTGAAGTGGATCTCCGTGCAGCACGGCCGGAGCGGCTTCCCGTTCTGACCCCCTGAGGGCTGGCCCCTCGAGCGCACATCCCTCGAGCGGCCGGCTTTCCTGAACAGCCGGTTTCTCTACGACGCCGTAGCCCCGGGCCATTGCGGACAGAAGCTGACCTCGATGGCCCGTAGCTTCGTCGGTGTCGGGCAGGGAGACAGGCTCCCGGCCGGCACCGGCGAAAGGCGAAGGCCATGGTCACGCACGTACCCGCGGATACACAGGGCGACGAGCGCGGGTCGCTGCTCACGTTCATCGAGGACCAACGGGGCGGTATCCGCAGGGCGTTGCTCGGGCTGACCGAGGAGCAGGCCGCGAGCACGCCGAGCGCGAGCGGGCTCTCCTCTCCGGGTTGCTGAAGCACGTCGCCGACGTCGAGCAGGGCTGGATCGCGCGGGCGAAGCAGGAACCGCCGGCCGTCCAGCGCGACCAGAGCAACTGGCACGAGACGTTCCGGCTGGTCGACGGCGAGACCGTCGAGTCCCAACTCGCCTACTGGGACAAGGTCGCCGCCGAGACCGAGGCGTACGTCCGCTCGGTGCCCAGCCTCGACGACACCTTCCCGGTCCCGAGCGAACCCTGGTTCCCGCCGGAGGGCCGCGTCTCCGTGCGCTGGCTCTGCCTGCACCTGATCCGCGAGACCGCCCGGCACGCCGGTCACGCCGACATCATCCGCGAGTCCATCGACGGCGCCACGGCCTACGAGCTGGTCCTGAAGGAGCGGGGCACGACCGGCGGCTGACCTCGCGGGTTCTACGCTGGCCCCATGTCAGCGATCCGTCTTCTCGTGCTCAACGCCGTGCGGCAGCACGGGCGGGCCCACGGCTACCAGGTGCGCAACGACCTGGAGTACTGGGGCGCGCACGAGTGGTCCAACGCCAAGCCCGGCTCGATCTACCACGCGCTCAAGCAGCTGGCCAAGCAGGGTTTCCTGCACGCCCATGAGATCGCGCCGTCCACCGTCGGGGTCCGCCGCGCACGGAGTACGAGATCACCGACTGGGGCAACGAGGAGTACTTCCGGCTGCTGCGCGAGGCGTTGACGTCGTACGACCAGCAGATGGACGTGAAGTCGGCCGCGATCGGGGGATCGTCGATCTGCCCCGGGCGGAGGCGGTGGCGCTGCTCAAGGAGCGGACCCGGGGATCGACCAGTGGCGGGCGTCTGTCACCGAGCACTACATCCCCGAGGACGGGCCCCAACAGCTCGGTCACATCGGCGAGATCATGAACCTCTGGATCCACACGGCCGATGCCGAGGCCGCGTGGACCCAGGGGTTGATCGAGCGCATCGAGGGTGGGGCGTACGTCTTCGCGGGGGAGGGGGAGCCGTTCGTCGGCATTCTCACGGACGGTGAGGAGAACCCGTACGCGACGGGGGAGCGGCATCCTGGGGATGCTCGCTAATCAAGTTTGACTAATGGGAAGCGTGGCGTTACTTTGAGCGTGTAGTCAAGTTTGACTAGCTAGGGGTCTCGGGCTCAGTGGTCGATGCGGCGATCGTTGTCGAGGGTGTGTGCAAGGCGTACGGCGGCACGAGGGACAAGCGGGGTAAGGGGGCGAGAGGGGCAAGGGGGCCCGGAAGAAGGCGTTGGACGGGCTTGATCTGTGTGTTGCGCGCGGGACCGTGCATGGGGTGCTGGGGCCCAACGGGGCGGGTAAGACCACGTTGGTCCGGGTTCTGTCGACCCTGTTGCGGGCCGACTCCGGTCGTGTCGAGGTGGCCGGGTGTGATGTGACGAGCCAGGCTCGTGCGGTTCGGTTTCGTATCGGGCTGCTTGGTCAACATGCCGCTCTGGACGAGGAGTTGGGCGGGCGGCAGAACCTGGAGATGTTCGGGCGGCTTCACCATCTCGGGGCCCGGCGTGCGCGGGTGCGGGCCGATGAGCTTCTGGAGCGGTTTGATCTCGCCGACACCGGGCGCAGGGCGGTGCGGGCTTACAGCGGGGGTATGCGTCGGCGGCTGGATCTCGCCGCGTCGCTTGTCACCGCGCCGGAGGTTCTCTTTCTGGACGAGCCGACCACCGGTCTTGATCCGCGGGGTCGTGCGGAGGTGTGGGCGGCGGTTCGGTCGCTCGTCGGTGGGGGGACGACGGTGCTGCTCACCACGCAGTATCTGGAAGAGGCCGATCAACTTGCCGATCGGGTCTCGGTGGTTGACCGGGGGCGGGTTATCGCCGATGGGACCCCGGATGAGTTGAAGTCCCGTGTGGGTGGGGACCGTATCGACGTCGTGCTGCGTGATGCGGGTCAACTGGGGCTGCTGTCGCCTTGTTGCCGCTTCCTGGTGGTGACATTCGGGTTGATGTCGATCGGCGGTTGCTCAGTGCGGCGGTGTCCGATCGGATGTCGGCGCTCTCGGGTGTTGTGCGGGCGTTGGAAGCGGGTGGGATCGACGCGGAGGATGTTGCTTTGCGGCGGCCTACGTTGGACGAGGTGTTTCTGCATCTCACCGGTGGCGACGACCGGATGAACGTGAAGGAGGCCGTGTGAGTGCCTACGTTCTGACCGATTCCTGGACCATGACTCGGCGGGAACTCGCGCACTGGGCGCGGCAGCCTGTGCAGGTTGTGGTGAGTCTGGTCTTTCCCGTGATGCTGCTGCTGATGTTCGGCTATCTGGTGGGGGGTGGCCGGGCTGTTGAGGGCGCTTACGTCGACTATCTGGTTCCCGGGATGCTTGCGCTGACCATGGCCTTTGGGCTGGAGGGGACGATGGTCGCCGTTACGCAGGATCTCAACAAGGGGGTGATTGACCGGTTTCGGTCCATGCCGATGGCTGACGGGGCTGTGCTGGTGGGGCGGGCCGCGGCCGACATGTTGCAGTCGGGTATTGGGCTGGGTGTGTTGATCGGGGTTGGGGTGGGACTGGGGTGGCGTCCCGATGCGGGGGCTGGTCAATTCCTGGGTGCTGTGGGGCTGTTGCTTCTTTTTCGGTTTGCCATGCTCTGGGTCGGGATCTACCTGGCCCTTGTGGCGGGGCGGCCTGAGATGGTGCAGGCCGTGCAGATTTTGGTGTGGCCGGTTGGGTTTCTGTCCAATGCGTTGGCTACGCCTGCGGCCATGCCGGGGTGGCTGGGCGTGGTTGTTCAGTGGAATCCGATGTCTCAGACCGCTACTGCTGTGCGGGAGTTGTTCGGTGGGCCCGGGGTGAGGCGGGGCATGTCTGGGGTGCCGTGGCCTGGCCGATGGGGTTGCTCGTGGTGTTTTTGCCGCTTGCTGTTCGGCGGTTTCGGGGCTGGGGCGGTGAGTTTTCGGGTGCGGGTCCGGTGGGGGCTGGTCGCGCCCCGCGGCGGAGCCGCTGATCGATACAGCCTTGCGCCCCTGGGTGAGTGGGAGTGCGGCTTTGACTGTGGGTGCCGGTGCGTCGTGGTTCACCGTGGTTCGTTGTGGGGCGGCGCCGCGCCGGGGGTGTCCGTCTTCGGATCGGCGCGGCAAAGTTCCTTGGGAGTGCGGCGAGTTGAGCGCCGACCGCTGCGGGCGGACCCCGACACGTCGCCTTCTCGCCGTACGCGGGTGACGGGTCGGGGGCCTGCTGCCTCTGAGTCAGTGGTGGAAGCCTGTTGCCGCTTGTTTGTCCCGGGTGAAGGGGTGGGACTGGCGGCGTAGTTCGGGGAGGAGGCGGGTCAGGTCGTCCAGGAAGAGTTCGGCCAGGTCTGCTGAGAAGCCGTTGCGGCAGACGATGCGGAGGACGGAGAGGTCCTCGCGGTTGGCCGGGAAGGTGTACGCCGGGACCAGCCAGCTGTGTTCTCGGAGGCGGCGGGAGATGTCGAAGACGTCGTAGTTCTCTACGCCGGGGCTGTGGTGAAGGCGAAGACCGGCAACTCGTCGCCCCGGGTGAGGAGTGTGTGAAGTCGCCCAGGGCTTCGATGCGGTCGGCGAGGCCGCGGGCCACGTCTCGGGTGGACTGTTGGACCGCGCGGTAGCCCTCTCGGCCCAGGCGGAGGAATGTGTAGTACTGGGCGACCACTTGGGCGCCGGGGCGGGAGAAGTTGAGGGCGAAGGTGGGCATGTCGCCGCCCAAGTAGTTGACGCGGAAGACGAGTTCCTCGGGGAGGGCCTCCTTGTCGCGCCACAGGGCCCAGCCGACGCCCGGGTAGACCAGGCCGTACTTGTGGCCCGAGGTGTTGATCGAGGCCACGCGCGGGAGGCGGAAGTCCCAGATGAGGTCCGGGTCCAGGAAGGGGGCGACCATGGCGCCGGACGCGCCGTCCACGTGGACCGGGATGTCGAGGCCCCCTGCGCTCCTGGAGTGCGTCCAGGGCGGCGCACAGGTCGGCGATCGGCTCGTAGGAGCCGTCGAAGGTGGAGCCCAGGATGCCGACGACGCCGATCGTGTTCTCGTCGCACAGGTCGGCGGCGGCCTGGGGTCCAGGTGGAAGCGGTCGCCCTCCATGGGGACTTGGCGCGCCTCGACCTCCCAGAAGTTGCAGAACTTCTCCCAGCAGACCTGGACGTTGACCCCCATCACCAGGTTCGGGCGGGCCGCTGGGTAGCGGTCCTTGTTGCGCTGCATCCAGCGGCGCTTCAGGGCCATGCCGGCGAGCATGCAGGCCTCACTGGAGCCCGTGGTCGAACAACCCACGGCTGATGAGGGGTCCGGTGCGTTCCACAAGTCCGCGAGCATCGCCACGCAGCGCTTCTCCAGCTCCGCGGTGCGGGGGTACTCGTCCTTGTCGATCATGTTCTTGTCGCGGCACTCCGCCATCAGGACGCCGGCTTCCGGCTCCATCCAGGTGGTGACGAAAGTCGCCAGGTTCAGGCGGGAGTTGCCGTCCAGCATCAGCTCGTCCTGCACGAGCTGGGCCGCCGTCATCGGGGGCAGCGGGGCGTCGGGGAGCCGGTGCTTGGGCGGGGCCTCGGACATGCCGCCGACCGGATTGGCCTCTCCGTAGAAGGGGTTCACGGACATGGGGCGCTCGGCGGACGGGTCGGGACCTTGGTGCAACGGCATGGGCTTGCCTCCGATAAGGATCAATAGAACCAACGGGTACTAGCGAACCGGAGTTCCGTCCGCGCGCAACTGCATCTGCGGTCTCCCGGTCACCAGCAGCCAGGCAGGCAGCGAGGCGATGCACAGCAGGGCGAGGATCGCGGGGAGGCGACCAGGATCGCGGCCGTGAAGAGGCTCACCCAGCCCTGGCGGGTGATCGCGAGGAGCATGCCCAGGACGCCGACCGCGACCCCGAGCGCCGGATGCACCGCGGGCACGACCGCGTGGGCGAACAGGCCGAACGCGACGCCGATGAAGACGGAAGGGAAGATCCGGCCGCCCCGGAAGCCGCAGGACGCGGCGACCAGCAGGGCCGCCAGTTTCACGACGGTCATCGTCGCGAACTGGCCCGCCGACCAGCCCTCGGGATCGGCCGCGAGCTCCCCGACCTCGTCCAGCCCCTTGAAGAGCGTCAGATGGCCGCCCAGCGCCGCCAGAAGGCCCAGCACCAATCCACCCACCGGAAGCGTCAGCATGGGGTGCTTGAGCCGGGAGAAGGCGCCATGGACGTACGGGAAGAGGTAGACGGCCGCCATGCCCAGCGCCGCCGCCAACGGGGCCAGGACCAGGGCCGCCAGCACGTCGCCCCAGCCGGGGCGGCCGAGCGCGGGCAGGTGCAGGTCGAAGGTCGGATGGGCCACCAGGGTGGTCGTCATGGCGCCGGCGGCCGCCGCGGCCAGCGGCGCGAACACGTTGTCCCACAGCGCGCCCCTGGTCTGCCGCGCGGCCAGCGCCTCGGAGATGAGCAGCGCCGCCGCGACCGGCGTCCCGAACAGCGCCCCGATCGTCGCCGACTCGGCCAGCGCCCCCACACCCCGCCCGGCAGCCGCGGCGCCAGCCTGCGCCCCAGCCACAGCGCGAGAGCCACGTTCACGGCGATGATCGGGTTCTCCGGGCCGAGGCTCGGGCCGCCCGCGAGCATCAGCGCGGTCGCCAGGACGAGCCCCGGCAGCACTCTCGGAGGCAGCGCCAGGGCCTCCAGGCCGGTGGTCGCCGGGTCGGGGCCCGCGTGCCCGGGCACCTTCCACACCACCAGCCCGACCGCGATGCCCGTGGCCGTCAGCATGATGAGCATCCAGAGGACCGAGTACCGGCCGATGCCCAGGGCGTCGGGCAGGTTCTTCCAGAGCACGTGCTGGAGCTGCTCGGCCGCCTCGCTCACCCCGATGAAGAGCAGACTCGCGCCCACGCCCACGACCAGCGCGGGCACGACCATCGGCAGCAGAGTGCGCGCCGGGGTCGTCGGGGCTGCGGGTGCCTCTTGCGCGCTGTCCTGGGCCACGCGCTCACCATAAGCGGGCAAAACGGACCCAACATCTTGAGGAACGTCTTGAGGAACGTCTTCAGGAGGGCAGGTCTGTGCGCGCGAGGCTTACGGGCTTGCACCTCACGTGGCGTGAGGAACCACCGTGGAGCGCGGACAGAAGAAGGAGCGGAAGTGAGCTACTCCGTAGGACAGGTCGCCGGATTCGCCGGGGTCACGGTGCGCACGCTGCACCACTACGACGACATCGGCCTGCTCGTCCCGAGCGAGCGCAGCCACGCGGGTCACCGGCGTTACAGCGACGTCGACCTCGACCGGCTGCAGCAGATCCTGTTCTACCGGGAGCTCGGCTTCCCGCTCGACGAGGTCGCGGCCCTGCTCGACGACCCGGAGACGGACCCGCGCACCCACCTGCGCCGCCAGCACGAGCTGCTGACCGCCCGGATCGAGAAGCTCCAGAAGATGGCCGAGGCCGTGGAACACGCCATGGAGGCACGCACGATGGGCATCAACCTCACCCCCGAGGAACGCTTCGAGGTCTTCGGCGACAAGGACCCCGAGCAGTACGCCGAAGAGGCCGAACAGCGCTGGGGCGGCACCGAGGCCTACGCCGAGTCCCAGCGCCGCGCCGCCCGCTACACGAAGGCCGACTGGAAACGCCTCCAGGCCGAGGTCGACGCCTGGAGCGAGCGCTACGCCACCCTGGTGACCGCGGGCGAACTCCCCACCGCCGACGCGGCGATGGACCTCGCCGAGGAACACCGCCTGCACATCGACCGCTGGTTCTACCCGTGCTCCTACGAGATGCACACCTGCCTCGCCGAGATGTACGTCTCCGACGAGCGGTTCAGGGCGTTCTACGACGCGATGGCCCCGGGCCTGGCCGGGCACCTGAAGGACGCGATCCTGGCGAACGCGTCCCGGCACACCTCCTAGAGGCCCGGCCCGGGGTACGCGCTACTCCCGGGCCAGGACCACCGCCGTCCCGTAGGCGCAGACCTCGGTGCCCACGTCAGCCGCCTCGGTCACGTCGAAGCGGAACGCCAGGACGCCGTTGGCCCCACGCGCGCGTGCCTGCTCGATCAGCCGCTCCATGGCCTGGTTGCGGGTCTGCACGAGGGTCTTGGTGAGCCCCTTCAGCTCACCGCCGACCATCGACTTCAGACCGGCGCCGATCTGGCTCCCGAGATGCCGTGAACGCACGGTCAGCCCGAACACCTCACCGATCACCTGCTCGACCCGGTACCCCGGGACGTCGTTCGTCGTCACGACCAACACATCGGCCTGCGGCCCCTGGCCGCCGCCGTACTCTTCGATACCCATGGCTCACAGCTTTGTCCTACGGGATGCACAGTGCATCCTGGAGTCACCGGTGGAACCTGGGACGGACACATCGCGTTGATAGCTTTGTGCGGCTGCACCTGGACGCCGACGCACCTCCCTCCACCCCTCAGGAGCCCGGAACCGTGATGACGCTCGCCCTCGGCCCGAGCTGGCTCGACCCGAACACGATGCTCGACCGGTTCGGGATCTGGGGCCTCCTGCTCGTGGTCTTCGCGGAGTCCGGCCTGCTCATCGGGTTCTTCCTGCCGGGTGACTCCCTGCTGTTCACCTGCGGCCTGCTGATCACCGCGGGCACCCTCGACTTCCCGCTGTGGGCGGCCGTCGTGCTGATCTGCGTGGCCGCGGTCCTCGGCGACCAGGCGGGCTACCTGTTCGGCAAGAAGGTCGGCCCCTCGCTCTTCAACCGCCCGGACTCACGCCTCTTCAAGCAGGAGAACGTGGTCAAGGCGCACGAGTTCTTCGAGAAGTACGGCCCCAAGTCCCTGGTCCTGGCCCGCTTCGTGCCGATCGTGCGCACCTTCACGCCGATCATCGCCGGCGTCAGCGGCATGAAGTACCGCTCCTTCATCACGTACAACGTCATCGGCGGCGTCCTGTGGGGCGCGGGCGTCACGCTGCTCGGCTCCTGGCTCGGCAACATCGACTTCGTCCACAAGAACATCGAAGCGATCCTGATCCTGATCGTCCTGATCTCCGTGGTCCCGATCATCATCGAGTTCCTCCGCGCCCGCTCCAAGGCCAGGAAGAACCCCCGGCCCACCAGGAACTGCCCGGCGACCCGGCGGCGACCCAGCCCTTCCCGTGATCATGGACGACTCGACGACCCAGCTCCGCCGCGTGGACAGGCCCCAGCAGCAACAGCAACAGCAGCAGCCCCAGCACAACGGCTACGACCAGAACAACGGCTACGACCAGAACAACGGTTACGACCAGTACTACGCCCAGCCCCAACAGCAGCAGCCGTACCAGCAACAGCCCTACGGCAACGAGCAGTACGGCAACCAGCAGTACCCCCGTACGACAACCAGGGCCAGGGCCAGGGCTACCCCCAGAACGGCTATCCCCAGGGCTAGCCGCAGCGCCCCGACAGGGGCGCGGGGCTGTATCGATGTGCGGCTCCGCCGCGTGGGCGCGACAAGCCACAACGGACCCGCACGCGCAAAAGAGGCCAAGCTCCCCGAGCTGTCAGGCGCTCAGAACCCCGGGTCCGCTTGGCCGCCCGCCGAGCCCCGCTGGAAGCGCCCGGCATCCGCAGGAACAACCGCGAGATCTCCGACCCCAGATTGACCCCGATGGCGATGGCCATGGCGAGAGAAGCCGCCGTGGCCAACGACACCAACCCCGGTCGACCTCGTTCTGCGCGATCGCCAACAGCCCGAAGTACGTGGCGGAGCCGGGCAGCAGAGGCCCGATCGCCGCGGTCGTGTAGGGCAGGGCGGACGCGAACCGGTACCGCGACAGCAGCTGCCCGAACAGCCCGACCAACCCCGCCGCGACGGCCGTGGACGCAACCGGCGAGATCCCGGCGACGAAGTGCATCGCCCCGTACACCGACCAGGCGACACCTCCGTTGAGGGACACCAGGAGCACGGTGGATCGTTCCTGCTGGAGCAGGACGGCGAAGGTCAGCGACAGCAGCACGGACGCGGCGATCTGCCACAGGGGCCGGTCGGAGTTGCCGAGGGCCACGTCCGGGTTGAGCTGCGCGCCGAGCTTCACGCCGAAGTACAGGACGATCAGCACGCCGGCCACGATGCCGACGAAGAAGTACATGACCTCCAGGAGCCGTGCCGCCGCGGTGATGTAGAAGCCCGTCAGCCCGTCCTGTACGCCCGCCACCAGCGCCCGCCCGGGCAGCAGGGCGAACAGCCCACCGGTGATGACCGCGGAGGCCTTCACGTTGACGTCTGCGACCGTGAGCGCGACCCCTATCGCGGCGGGCGGCATCGCGGCGACCGTGAACTGGTAGAACTCCGGCAGCCCGCGCCCCGCGCACAGCCACGCCAGCCGGTCGCCGAGCATCGCGCCGAGTGCGGCGGCGAAGAACACGATGATGTCACCGCCGACGAGCACGGAGGCGGCACCCGCGAGCAGCCCGCTGGCGGAGGTCAGCACCCAGCCGGGGTACGGGTGCCGGTTGCGCCGCATCTCCGCGAGCCGCCGGTAGGCGTCCTCCAGGGAGAATGCCGTTTCCGGGTCGCTGAGGTCCTGGACCAGCCGGAACACGGCCGCGAGCCGCGTGTAGTCGGTGCCCCGGCGCCGTACGGTCCGGGACGCGGTCACCGGATCGTCCACCAGGGAGGGCTGATAAGAGATCGACAACAAGGTGAACGTGACCGTCGGCTCGCAGCGGTCGAGGCCGTAGGACCGGCAGACCGCGAACATGGCCGCCTCGACGTCCTCCGCGCCCTCACCGCCCGCGAGCAGCAACTCCCCGATGCGGAGCGTCAGATCGAGCACACGGGGCACGGCGGGGCCGCTGTCGTCCGGCTTCTGCACCGGCTCCGGCGCGGGCCGCTCGGCCACCGGCATGCGCAGCATCGTGCGCATCCGGTCCTGCCAGGGCACGTCCTTGGTGAGGCTGACGACGGGGATTCCGGTCGGGGGCGTGAAGGCGGGGGCGCCTTGCGTGCGCTGTAGAGGCTGGGCGGGCTGAACGCCGAGCCCTCGGAGTCCTCGACGGCCGGCGCGGACGTCACGTCGAGCCCGCTCGGCACGGCGAACTCGGACGTCGTAGAAGACTCGCCGTCGATCGCCCCGGCCGCCGCCTCGACGCCCGCCGGGGCGGTGAAGGCGCTCCTGGCCTCGTCCGGCTGCGGCTTGCGGTCCTCGGCTTCCGTCACTCCGCGGCACTCCCTGTACGACGCTTCGGTGATCTTCAGTATGCGCACAGACATGGAAACGGGCCGCACGCGTGTGCGTGCGGCCCGTCAGTGCGCAGGGGGCTCAGTGGCCGCCCTGCTCCTTGAGTCGCTTGTAGGAGCGCTCGATCTCCGCCTCGGCGTCCGTACGGCCCACCCAGTTGGCACCCTCGACCGACTTGCCGGGCTCCAGGTCCTTGTAGACCTCGAAGAAGTGCTGGATCTCCAGGCGGTCGAACTCCGACACGTGGTGGATGTCACGCAGGTGCTCCACACGCGGGTCGGACGCCGGGACGCACAGCAGCTTGTCGTCGCCGCCGGCCTCGTCGGTCATCCGGAACATGCCGATCGCGCGGCACTTGATGAGGCAGCCGGGGAAAGTCGGCTCCTCCAGGATGACCAGCGCGTCGAGCGGGTCGCCGTCCTCGCCGAGCGTGTTCTCGACAAAGCCGTAGTCGGCCGGGTAACTGGTCGAGGTGAAGAGTCGACGGTCCAGGCGGATCCGACCGGTCTCGTGGTCCACCTCGTACTTGTTCCGCGAACCCTTCGGGATCTCGATCGTGACGTCGAACTCCACCGGTGGCTCCTCCATGATCAGCACATAGTTCTGGTGGTTAAGTGTCCCTCACGCAGGTGTGTGATCGCGAAAGGGGCTGGTGGTCGTGCCGGAGCTGAGGCCTTGGCGGGCCGCGAGACCGCAAGTGGCGCGGATCGCGAGAGCCGTCCGGCCCCGTCTCGAGCGGGCCGCGAAGTCCGTGAAACCGCAGGTCACCCGGCTCGATCAAGCCGTACGACCGCGGGTCACACGGCTCACCCGAGCCGTGTCGCCGAAGGTCGCCCGGCTCGTCGCATCCGTGTCACCGCAGGTCGCGAAGGTGCCGCGGCCCGACAGGACCTGGCAGTTCACCGCCGTCGCCGCCACCGCCGGAATGGCGCTGACCGCGGTCGTGGTGACCTCCGCGGGTCCCTGGGACTCCTCGGGTCAGCGTACGGCCGAGCGGGACCGCGCCGTCGCACTCGAACAGTCAGGTGGCGTAGATCACGGCCGTAGTTCCGATACGTCCGCCAAGGCACCCCGCCCCGCCCCGAGCGCCGCGTCCGTCCTGGTCGGCCTCGGCGGCTCCGCGAACACCGTGAAGTCGGCCCCGACCGGCACGGCGCTGGCGGACGTCCTCACGCCCCTCCTGGGCGACGCGGCGCTCGGCACCCGCCACACCGCCGCCGTGGTGGACATCTCGACCGGAAAGCGCCTCTACGGAGTCGGTGTCGACGACGCGTTGACCCCGGCCTCGACGACGAAGATCGCCACCGCCGTGGCCGCCCTCTCCGCGATGGGCCCCGACCACCGCCTCACCACCCGCGCCGCCCTGGAGCCCGACACCAGGGAACTCGTCCTGGTCGGCGGCGGCGACCCCACCCTGACGGCCCACCAGGACGCCGAAGGCTGGGCCAGCCTGCGCACCCTCGCCGACAAGACGGCGGCGACCCTCAAGAAGCGCGGCATGAGCGACGTGACGCTGTCGTACGACACGACCCTGTACACCGGGCCCGAACTCCACCCGATCGGGGAGAACGAGAACCTCGCCCCGGTCAGCGCCCTGATGGCCGACGAGGGCCGTACGGACGACTCGTCCAGCGGGCAGGTGCTGCGCGTGAAGAACCCGGCGGCGGACGCGGCCGAGAAATTCGCGGGCTTCCTAAAGAAGCAGGGCATTACGACGACGTCACCGGGCCCTCCAAGGCGACCGGACGCGCCGACACCCTCGCCACGGTCAGCTCGCCGCCGCTCTCCGACATCGTCGAGCGGATGCTGACCAACAGCGACAACGACATCGCCGAGGCCCTGGCCCGCCAGACCGCCGTGGCCACGGGCAAGCGGGCCGACTTCGGCGGCGGTGCCGCCGCGATCGCCGCCCAGCTGACGAAGCTTCACCTCCCGCTCAAGGGCACCGCGTTCAACGACGGCAGCGGCCTCAACCGCGACGACCGCCTCACCGCCGACCTCCTGACCGCCCTCCTGGTCAAGGCCGGCGACCCGGTTCACCCCGAACTCCGCCCGGTCCTCACCGGCCTCCCCATCGCCGCCTTCACCGGCACCCTGACGACCCGCTACACCGACGCCACAGGCGCCGCGGGCGTGGTCCGCGCCAAGACCGGCACCCTCACCGGGGTCAACACCCTGGCGGGCACGGTCGTGGACAAGGACGGCCAACTCCTCGCCTTCGCCTTCATGGCCTCCAACACCACGAACACCCTGGAGGCCCAGGCAGCCCTGGACCACACGGCAACAGCACTGGCGGCCTGCGGCTGCAGTTAGACCCCCACAGCGCCGGGCAACGTTCGGACCAAGCTCGTCCTCGCCCACCTCGTGCCCTGCCCCAAGCGGCAGCGCTCACGTACGGTTGACGCATGACGAGCATCGGTGGTGCCGAGATGGTCGACTGGAATCTCGCGGTGGCGACCGCGACCCGACTTGTGCGGCCGGGCCCCGAGGTGAGCCGCGACGAGGCCCGGGCCGTCGTCGCGGAGCTGCGCCGACATGCGAAGGCCTCGGAGCAGCACGTCCGAGGCTTCACCCGGATGGGCACGGACGACATCCATGACACCCCGATCCTGGTCGTCGACCGCCCCGGCTGGGTGCGGGCGAACGTCGCCGGGTTCCGGGAGGTCCTCAAGCCGCTGCTGGACAAGATGCAGGAGCGGCGTGGCAACACCCCGGGGCGCTGTTTTCGGCGCGGTCGGCGGCAAGGTGACCGGCGTGGAGCTGGGCATGCTGCTGTCGTTCCTGTCCTCGCGGGTCCTCGGCCAGTACGAGACGTTCGCCCCGGCCTCCCGCGAGCTGCCGGCGGGGGCGAAGGGCGGCCGGCTGCTGCTGGTCGCGCCGAACATCGTGCACGTGGAGCGCGAACTCGACGTACAGCCCCACGACTTCCGCCTGTGGGTGTGCCTGCACGAGGAGACGCACCGCACGCAGTTCACGGCCGTGCCCTGGCTGCGGGACCACCTGGAGAGCGAGATCCAGTCGTTCTTGGGGAGACCGAGGTCGACCCCATGACGGTCCTGGAGCGCATCCGGGAGGCCGCCCAGTCGCTGGCCGGCGGCCGGCCCCCGAGGGCGAGGAGGACGACAACGACGGCCGCTCCCTGGTGGAGATCGTGCAGACGCCCGCGCAGCGGGAAATCCTCGGCCGGCTCACCGCCGTGATGTCCCTCCTGGAGGGGCACGCCGACTTCGTGATGGACGGCGTCGGTCCCGACGTCGTGCCGAGCGTCGCGGAGATCCGCGAGAAGTTCCAGCAGCGTCGCGCGAAGGGCGCCTCGCGCCTGGACTCGGCGCTGCGCAAGCTGCTCGGCCTGGACGCCAAGCTGCGGCAGTACCGGGACGGCGAGCGGTTCGTCCGCGCGGTCGTCGACGAGGTCGGCATGGACGGCTTCAACCGCGTGTGGACCTCCCCGAACACGCTGCCGACCAAGACGGAGATCGCCAAACCGGCGGACTGGGTCGCGCGGGTGCATCGCAAGTCCGAGTCGTGAACGGGTCGTGGGCGTGGTGAAACGAATCCGGCCGACGGCAGGCGAACGCCCCTGCAATCACCCGTCCGAGGGACCGTGAGCGATGGGTAGGCGTGCGATGCTCGGGAACGCCCGGGTTCTGTCACCATCTACACACTCTGAGTGACCGAACCTCGGGCCAACCCCGAAAACTTCATGAAGGGAACCGGACATGGGTCCCCATCCTGCGGTCGCGGCGATACGCCTGGCGGTCCGCCGCGTACTCCACGACATCCTCACCGACCACGAGGCCCTCCAGACCGCCGGCGCCTCCCGGCACACCTCGCACGAGCGCCCGCCCTCGCCGCTCGTGCTCGTCGCATGCTCCGGCGGCGCCGACTCCATGGCCCTCGCCTCCGCCCTCGCCTTCGAAGCCCCCAAACTGGGCATCAGGGCCGGCGGCATCACCGTCGACCACGGCCTCCAGGCCGGCTCCGACCTGCGCGCCGACGAGGTCGTCCTGCGCCTGCGCGAGCTGGGCCTGGACCCCGTCGAGGCCACCAGCGTGACCGTGGGCCGCGAGGGCGGCCCCGAGGCAGCAGCCCGGGACGCCCGTTACGCCGCCCTCGACGCCTGCGCCACCCGGCAGGGCGCCGCCGCCGTCCTGCTCGGCCACACCCGCGACGACCAGGCCGAGACCGTCCTGCTGGGCCTCGCCCGCGGCTCCGGCATCCGCTCCCTGTCGGGGATGGCCGCGGTCTCGGGGGCCGACGGCCGTTACCGCCGCCCCTTCCTCCAGCTCGACCGGCAGACCGCCCGCAAGGCCTGCATGGTCCAGTCGCTGCCCGTCTGGGACGACCCGCACAACACCGACCCCGCGTACACACGTTCCCGGCTCCGCCACGAAGGCCTTCCGGCCCTGGAGAAGGCGCTCGGCAAAGGGGTCGTGGAGGCACTCGCCCGTACGGCGCAGCTGTCCCGGGACGACGCCGACGCCCTCGACACCTGGGCCAGCCAGGCGGAGGCCTCCGTACGGGACGCCACAGGCCTCCTGGAGTGCGCCAAGCTCTACGCCCTGCCGCCCGCCGTACGCCGCCGCGTGCTGCGCCGGGCCGCCATCCAGGCCGGCGCCCCGGCCGGTTCGCTGTTCGCCCGTCACATCGAGGAAGTCGACCGCCTGATCACCGGCTGGCGCGGCCAGGGAGCCATCAATCTCCCGGGCAAAGTCGTCGCCCAGCGCCAGGGTGGCAGACTGGTGATTCGGCAAGGCTGAATCGACACCCCCTCCGGGCCTCCGGGGAGGGGCCAGGTAGTAGCCGGTTGGACGACCGAAAGTGATGCGGGTGGACGCGAAAGACATGGGTGACGACCTCCAGTCGGTGCTCATCACCAAGGAAGAGATCGACGCGAAGCTCGTGGAGCTCGCCGCGAAGATCGACGCGGAGTACGCGGGCAAGGACCTGCTCATCGTCGGCGTCCTCAAGGGCGCGGTGATGGTCATGGCGGACCTCGCCCGGGCGCTGTCCACCCCGTCACCATGGACTGGATGGCCGTGTCGTCGTACGGCGCGGGCACCCAGTCCTCCGGTGTCGTGCGGATCCTCAAGGACCTCGACACCGACATCAAGGGCAAGCACGTCCTCATCGTCGAGGACATCATCGACTCCGGGCTGACCTTGTCCTGGCTGATCTCCAACCTCGGCTCGCGCGAGCCCGACTCGTTGAAGATCTGCACCCTGCTCCGCAAGCCGGAGGCGGCCAAGGTCGCCATCGAGGTGGAGTGGGTCGGCTTCGACATCCCGAACGAGTTCGTCGTCGGCTACGGCCTCGACTACGCCGAGAAGTACCGCAACCTCCCGTTCGTCGGTACGCTCGCGCCCGCACGTCTACGGCGGCTAGGGCCACTCGGCCCAAGCCCCGTAAGACGATCGGGAACCCCAGCGGGTTTCGCGCCGTTGGAGCATGCAGACGCGTCTCCCAGCCGTCCCGTGCGACTTCGGGCAACATTGCTGGGGTACGGTCAGAAGAACTGTCTTTATCAAACTCACTATGGCAGGAGGGACGGAGCGAATTCGCTCCGTATGGATGGACGTGAAGCGATACTTCCGTGGGCCGGTCATGTGGATCGTGCTGGCCGTCCTTGCCGTGGTCGTGTTGATGCAGGTCGTCGGCTCGTCCGGCGGCTACAAGGCGGTGGACACCGGCCAGGTCGTCCAGGCGATCAATGACAACAAGGTCGAGTCGGCCAAGATCACCACCGGTGACGAGCAGACCGTCAAGGTCACGCTCAAGGACGGCGTAAAGGTCGAGGGCAGCTCCAAGATCCAGGCGAGCTACATCGGCGACCAAGGCGTGGACCTCGCGGCCACGCTGCAGACCAAGTACCAGGACAAGCAGATTCCGGACGGCTACACGGTGTCGCCGACGAAGCAGAACGCTTTCGTCGGGATCCTGTTGTCGCTGCTCCCCTTCGTCCTCATCGTGGTCGTCTTCCTGTTCCTGATGAACCAGATGCAGGGCGGCGGCTCCCGAGTCATGAACTTCGGGAAGTCCAAGGCCAAGCTCATCACCAAGGACACCCCGAAGACGACGTTCGCGGACGTCGCGGGCTCGGACGAGGCCGTCGAGGAACTGCACGAGATCAAGGAGTTCCTCCAGGAGCCGGCGAAGTTCCAGGCCGTCGGCGCCAAGATCCCCAAGGGCGTACTCCTGTACGGCCCCCGGCACCGGCAAGACCCTGCTGGCGCGCGCCGTCGCGGGCGAGGCCGGGGTGCCCTTCTACTCGATCTCCGGTTCCGACTTCGTCGAGATGTTCGTCGGTGTCGGTGCCTCCCGAGTCCGTGACCTCTTCGAGCAGGCCAAGGCGAACGCCCCGGCGATCGTCTTCGTCGACGAGATCGACGCGGTCGGCCGCCATCGCGGCGCCGGCCTCGGCGGTGGTCACGACGAGCGCGAGCAGACGCTGAACCAGTTGCTCGTGGAGATGGACGGCTTCGACGTCAAGGGCGGCGTGATCCTCATCGCCGCGACGAACCGGCCCGACATCCTCGACCCGGCCCTCCTGCGCCCCGGCCGCTTCGACCGCCAGATCGCGGTCGACCGCCCGGACATGCAGGGCCGTCTGGAGATCCTCAAGGTCCACCAGAAGGGCAAGCCGGTCGCTCCGGACGTCGATCTGTCGGCCGTCGCGCGCCGTACGCCGGGCTTCACCGGCGCGGACCTGAGCAACGTCCTCAACGAGGCCGCCCTGCTCACCGCCCGAGGCAACCGCAAGCTGATCGACAACGCCATGCTGGACGAGGCGATCGACCGTGTGGTCGCGGGCCCGCAGAAGCGGACGCGGATCATGTCGGACAAGGAGAAGAAGATCACCGCGTACCACGAGGGCGGACACGCCCTGGTCGCGGCGGCTTCCCCAACTCCGACCCGGTGCACAAGATCACGATCCTCTCCCGAGGCCGTGCTCTGGGCTACACGATGGTCCTGCCGGAAGAGGACAAGTACTCGACCACGCGCAACGAGATGCTCGACCAGCTTGCCTACATGCTGGGCGGTCGCGCGGCCGAGGAACTGGTCTTCCACGACCCGACCACGGGCGCCGCGAACGACATCGAGAAGGCCACCGCGACGGCCCGCGCGATGGTCACGCAGTACGGCATGACCGAGCGCCTCGGCGCGATCAAGTTCGGCGGCGACAACACCGAGCCCTTCCTGGGCCGGGAGATGTCGCACCCGCGCGACTACTCGGAAGAGGTCGCCGCGCTCGTCGACGAAGAGGTCAAGAAGCTCATCGAGAACGCGCACAACGAGGCCTGGGAGATCCTGGTCGAGAACCGTGACGTGCTCGACGCGCTCGTGCTCCAGCTGCTGGAGAAGGAGACGCTGAACAAGGAGCAGATCGCCGAGGTCTTCGCTCCCATCGTCCGGCGCCCGGCCCGTCCCTCCTGGACCGGCTCCTCCCGCCGTACGCCGTCCACCCGCCCGCCGGTGCTCTCCCCCAAGGAGCTGTCACTGACGAACGGGACGAACGGCGCGGGACCCGCGATCACCGCCGGTGCGACCACCGAGTCCTCTCCCACGCTGGAGAAGGCCCCGGAGGACCGCCCCGACAACTGAAGCGCGTCTCACACGGCCTGAAATGGATGCCGCGCCCCCGGGATTTAGCCTGGGGGCGCGGCTTTTCCATTTGCCCGCAACTGAGGCGTGTGTCCCGCACACGCGAGACCCGCACAGGAACGAGGCAGACATGACCGACCCCGTGACGCTGGACGGCGAGGGAACGATCGGCGTCTTCGACGAGAAGCGCGCCGAGAACGCCGTACGCGAGCTGTTGATCGCGGTTGGTGAGGACCCGGAGCGTGAGGGGCTCAGGGAGACGCCGGCGCGGGTGGCGCGGGCGTACAGGGAGATATTCGCGGGGTTGTGGCAGCGGCCCGAGGATGTGCTGACGACGACGTTCGATCTGGGGCACGACGAGATGGTCCTGGTGAAGGACATCGAGGTGCTCAGCTCGTGTGAGCACCATCTGGTGCCGTTCGTCGGGGTCGCGCATGTCGGGTACATTCCGTCGGCCGATGGGAAGATCACGGGGTTGTCGAAGCTGGCTCGGCTGGTGGATGTCTATGCCCGGCGACCTCAGGTGCAGGAGCGGTTGACCACGCAGGTTGCTGACTCGCTGATGTCGATTCTGGAGCCGCGTGGGGTGATCGTCGTCGTCGAGTGTGAGCACATGTGCATGTCGATGCGAGGGGTGCGGAAGCCGGGCGCCAAGACCATCACGTCTGCTGTGCGGGGGCAGTTGAGGGATCCGGCCACCCGTAACGAGGCGATGAGCTTGATCATGGCTCGTTGACGACGCGGGGCGCTGTGCCGGGGGCCGTGACGCGGTTGTCTGTCGGGTGCGGGTCCGTGGGGGCTGGGCGCGCAGTCCCCCGCGCCCCTTTCGGGGCGCTCCAGCGAGGGCGTTATCCCGTCAGGTGACGGGTGTTGCTCCCGCCGCGTTGTTGTCGTCGTCCTCCGGGAGTTTGCAGATGCGCTCCAGGAAGATGGCTGCCGCTATGACCGCGATGCCTGCTACGACCGAGAACCCGGCGTAGATGGCCTGGTCGCGGCGGGCCGGGATGTCGAGGGAATCCAGGAGGTAGACGCCCGTGCCGCCGTACATGCCGGAGACCAGGGCGGCCACCAGGGCGCTGGCCTGGCCGAAGACGACCGCGCGGGCGGCCATCAGGGGTCGACGCCCTTGGCGCCGGGGCGGCGCTCCCGCTGCGCCTTGAGGCGGGCGCGCAGGGAGAGCGCCGTGGCCAGCAGGACCACGGCGATCACGGCGAGGACGATGGGCGCGGCCAGTGGCACGCTCGGCAGGGTCCCCACCGCGCTCCACAGCCGGGCCCCCGCCCAGGACAGCACTCCGGCGATCACGAACACGCCGGCCAGCACCCTGATCCGCAGCTCTCTCACGGTGTCCCTTCAACTTCCCGTGCCCTGTCCGGGCGTAGTGGTCGTCTCGACCTTAACGACTACTCGGGCAGCCGGAGTTCCAGGTCCTTGCGGGCGCGACGCCGTCACGGGTGACGGCGTCGAGGAGGGCGGCGACCGCGCCGCGCCCCGGCAACTGCGCCTCGGGCTCCACGTCGTGCCACGGCGCGAGCACGAAGGCCCGCTCGTGGGCGCGCGGGTGGGGAGCGTCAGGACCGGGTCGTCCGAGACGACGTCGGCGTACGCGACGATGTCGACGTCGATCGTGCGCGCGCCCCAGTGCTCCTCGCGGACCCGGTGGAATGCCTCCTCGACCGCGTGCGCCCGCTCCAGCAGGGAGGACGGGGGCAGGGTGGTCTTGAGGACGACGACCGCGTTGAAGTACGACGGCTGGCTGTCGGGATCGACGCCCCACGGCACCGTCTCGTAGACCGGTGACACGGCCTTGATGCGGACGCCGAGCGTGTCCTCCAGGGCGTCGATGGCGCCCTGGAGGGTCTCCAGGCGGTTGCCCAGGTTCGCGCCGATGGAGATCACGGCGCGCCTCGGGTTGCTGAGCGTGGTGTCGGCGGCGTCCACCTGCTGCACCACGGAGGCGGGCACCGGCTGGACGGTCGGGTCGCTGTGACCCTCGGTGAACGAGAAGGTCATACTCGGCTCCGGGTGATGGTGACGGTCACGTCGTCGAAGGGGACGGTGATCGGGGCGTCCGGCTTGTGGACGCGGACCTCGACCTCCTCGACCCCTCGTGCTTCAGGCAGGTCTGCGCGATGCGTTCGGCGAGGGTCTCGATGAGGTTGACGGGCTCGCCCTGGACGACGGCCACGACCTCCTCGGCCACGATGCCGTAGTGCACGGTCTTCGTCAGGTCGTCGTCGGCGGCGGCCGGCCGGGTGTCCAGGCCCAGGACGATGTCCACGATGAAGGTCTGGCCCTCTTCGCGCTCCTTCGGGAACACGCCGTGGTGCCCGCGGGCCTTCAGGCCGCTCAGCGCGACACGATCCACGCGAATCACTCCTGCAATCGTCGGGGTGGCCGGTTCGTACCGTGTGCGGGCGGTACCCCGGCCTCGAACGAATCTACCTGCGGGCACTGACAATGCCGGGCCGCGGGGGCGGGGGCACTGACCGGGGCCAGAGGGTTCAGCGAGCGTTTCCCCTGGGGAACCCGGTGGCTCATGGGTCGGTAGCCGCCCCTACCCGCACGTTCGTGATTCCAACCACTTCTTGGTCCCGACGGGTTTCCGATGCGCTCGGACGAGCCCGGTCGACCCCGGCGGGTCTTCAGGAGGGGCGCCTACCCACTCAGGTGGGGGTGTCCTCGCCCTCGTCCTCGTCGTTTTCGGCCATCACCGGGGACGCGTGGTGCGACCACAGTTTCCAGCCATCGGGTGTGCGCCGGAACACGTTCGTGGCGACCACCAGCTGGCCCACCAGCGGGCCCAGTTCGTCGCTGTCGTCGGGGGGACGGGCCGCCGCTGAGGATGTTCTCCGTGCAGGTCACCAGCGCGGTGTCGCCGGTCACCGAGACATGCACGTCGGTCAGGAAGAACTGGATGTACTCGGTGTTCGCCATGATCAGCGCGTACGACCGGAGGACCTCGCCGCGCCCGGTCAGCACCGGCCAGCCCGGGTGCACGCAGGAGATCACGCCGCTGTCCGCCGGGTCGTGGTACTCCTCGTCGACGCCTAGGTCGGCCGGGGTGAGCCACAGGGAGGACAGCTCGTCGAAGTCGCCGCGCTCGAGCGTCTCGTAGAACGCGGTGTTGGCGAGTTCCACCTGCTCGACGTCGGTGTGGGGGCGGTCACCGGGCGGCCTCGGAGTTGGTGTGCGGGGCCGGGCGGGCGCCGGGGGCGCGCGCCCCTTCCACGGCGCGAGCCACGCGTACCGCGTCGGCGGTGGCGCGGACCTCGTGGACGCGCACCGCCCACGCGCCGGCGTGCGCCGCGAGCGCGGAGACGGCGGCCGTGGCGGCGTCGCGCTCGCGCGCGGGCGGGGGCGCGCCCTCGGGGCCGGCGAGGACGCGGCCGAGGAAGCGTTTGCGGGAGGCGGCGACCAGGAGGGGTGGCCCAGGGCGAGCAGGCGGTCGAGGTGCGCGAGGAGGACGAGGTCGTGCTCGGCGTCCTTGGAGAAGCCGAGTCCCGGGTCGACGACGATCCGGTCGGGGGCGACACCGCCGGCCAGAACGGCCTCCACGCGTGCGTGCAGTTCGTCGACGACCTCGGTGACGACGTCGTCGTAGACCCCCTGACGTTGCCGCCCTCCAGGAAGCCGCGCCAGTGCATGACGACGAAGGGGGCGCCCGAGGCGGCGACGACCGGGATCATCGCGGGGTCGGCGAGGCCGCCGCTGACGTCGTTGACCAGGACGGCGCCCGCGGCGAGGGCCTGTTCGGCGACGGAGGCGCGCATGGTGTCCACGGAGACGGTGACGCCCTCGGAGGCGAGACCGCGCACCACGGGGATGACGCGTTTGAGTTCCTCGGCCTCGTCCACGCGGGCGGCACCCGGGCGGGTCGACTCGCCGCCGACGTCGACCAGGTCGGCGCCCTCGGTGACCAGGTGGAGGCCGCGCTTGACGGCCGCCGTGGTGTCGAAGAAGCGGCCGCCGTCGGAGAAGGAGTCCGGGGTGACGTTCACGACTCCCATGACCGCGCACCGGTCCCACTCCGGAAGGCCCGTGACGCGCCCGCGTCCGCTCTGCTTGCTCATACGGCCAGCGTAGGCCCAGAGGGAGGGCGCACGGCCCTGCGGGCCGGGTGGAAGCGGCCTGGTCCGGCGGGGGACCAGGGTCGCGGGACCCGGCCCGGGCGGGCCCGCCCCGGGGAGGCGGGGGTGCCCGCTCGGGCCGGGCCGGTCGGTCAGGCCGCGCGGACATCCCGTTCCGCCAGCCCGTGGGCGCATGCCGGGGCCGCGGCCGTACGGCGGCGCAGGAAGCGCGGCAGCGGGACGGCCAGGTTGACGAAGCCCTCGGCCTGCATCGCGGCGAAGCCGATGCGGGGAGGTCGCCGGAGGCGCGGTAGACGACGAAGCGGGGTTCCCAGCGTGGCTGGAACTTCGCGTTGAACTTGTACAGGGACTCGATCTGGAACCAGCGGGACAGGAAGACCAGCAGTCCGCGCCAGGCGCGCAGCACCGGGCCCGCGCCGATCTTCTCGCCCCGGGCGAGCGCCGCGCGGAACATCGCGAAGTTGAGCGACACGCGCGTGATGCCGAGCTTCGGCGCCGCCTGGAGGGAGGCGACGATCAGCAGCTCGTTCATCCCCGGGTCGGCAGCGCGGTCACGGCGCATCAGGTCGAGCGACATGCCGTCTGTGCCCCAGGGCACGAAGTGCAGGATCGCCTTCAAGTCGCCGTACTCGCCCGGGTGTTCGTCGGCCTTGTGGGCGGTCGCGATGAAGCAGTCGCCGTCGGCCGGGTCGCCGATGCGGCCGAGCGCCATGGAGAAGCCGCGCTCGGTGTCGGTGCCCCGCCAGGCCTCCGCGGCGAGCCGGATCCGCTCCAACTCGCCCTCGCCGAGGTCACGTACACGCCGTACCCGGGTTTCGTAGCCGGCCCGCTCGATGCGCTTCACCATTTGGCGTACGTTGCGCATCGCGCGCCCGGCGAGCGAGAAATCCGCCACGTCGACCACCGCCTCGTCGCCCAGTTCGAGGGCGTCGAGACCGGTCTCGCGGGTCCACACCTCGCCGCCCGTCTCCGAGCAGCCCATGACGGCGGGCGTCCAGGAGTGGGCCTTCGCCTCGTCCATGAACCGCTCGATGGCGCCCGGCCAGGCCTCCACGTCACCGATGGGGTCACCGCTGGCGAGCATCACCCCGGAGACGACGCGGTACGTCACCGCCGCCTTGCCGCTGGGCGAGAAGACGACGGCCTTGTCGCGGCGGAGCGCGAAGTGGCCGAGCGAGTCGCGGCGGCCGTGCTTCTCCAGGAGGGCACGCAGCTGCGTCTCGTCCTCCGGGGTGAGCCGTGCGGCCGGGTGTTCGGGCCGGAACGCGAGGTAGATCGTGGTGACCGCCGTGAGCAGCCCCAGGGCGCCCAGCGAGAAGGCCACCGTCCAGGAGGTGCTGCCCTCGTAGTCGACGGGTCCCTCGAAGCCGAACAGGCCGTACAGGACGTGTGTGATGCGGTCGGCCAGGCTCGGGTCGCCGACCATGCGCTTGGAGTGGACGCTGACGATGACCAGTCCGAGGACGAGGGAACCGGCGCCCATGAGCACGAAGTTGGCGAGCGCACGCCACCGGCTGCGCGGGTCGGGCAGGGCCCGGAACTCGTCCCGGTGCATCAGCAGCGGCGCGAGCAGCGCGGCCGAGATGACGACTCCTATGAGGGAGTGCCGGTACGCGAACTGCGCCACGGCGCCCGCCGGAAGCAGCGCGACGGCGGCCCGCCAGGCGCGGCGCTTGCGCCGCCTGAGCCCGTGCGCGAGCAGCAGCAACAGCACACCGGCGCTGAGCGAGAGCGCCGCCGCGAAGGGCCCGAGCGCGCCCGGCAGCACCTCCGCCATCGTGTGCATCCGGCTGTGCCGGAAGCGCGGGAACACCCCTGCGGCGATGTCCAGCAGGCCGACGAGGGCACAGGCCCTGGCGACGAGCGTGGGAACGACCTCGGGGCGCGGACCACGGACTATGCGCCGGACCCGGCTTGTTCGGCTAGGAACCTCGCCCGACATTTCCCCATCTATCCTGACAGACATCGCATCCCATAGTTCCGCGAGAGACCTTGGATCCGGGCCCGATTCGGGCATCCGGCGACATTGCGCCCTCTAGGACGGTGTCTAGGGGAAGGAGGTTCCTTCCTCACCGGAAAGCCGGTTCAAAGGCAGAGGAAAGCCCGGGGCAAACGTTCGCGAAACTTGCGTGCGCGCGGCGGGCGGAAAGCGCAGGCGGGGACAGCTCATGGGACTCACGAGCAGGAAAGTGCTGGTACTGGCGGTCGCGTTCGCCGTGCTGCTGTTCATCGGCACAGTGTGGCTGTGGCCCCGCCTGGCCAGGCGGAACTGGCGGGCCGTCAGCGGTCGCGTCGGCCTGCTCCTGGCCACCCAGTTGGTGCTGTTCGCCTCGGTCGGCCTCGGCGTCAACCAGGCCTTCGGTTTCTACGCCAGCTGGGCCGACTTGTTCGGCAAGGAGACCGACCAGGGAGTGGTCGTCGACCACTCGGCGCTCCAGAACAGCGGCGGCCCGCTCCACGTGGTCGACACCCGGCGGGTGAACGCACCGGGCGGTTCCTCACGGCCGCAGCGCGTGGGCCAGGTGCAGCGGGTCGACATAGTCGGCCGTACGACCCACATCGCCACCCCCGCGTACGTGTACCTGCCGCCGGAGTACTTCCAGCCGCAGTACCGCACGCGCTCCTTCCCTGCGACGGTCGTCCTCACGGGGTACCCGGGCACCGCCCAGGCGCTCGTCGACAAGCTGAACTACCCGCGCACCGCGCTGCAGTTGGCCAAGGCAGGCCGGATGAAGCCGATGATCCTGGTGATGATGCGGCCCACGGTGGCGCCGCCGCGCGACACGGAGTGCGTGGACGTCCCGGGCGGCCCGCAGACCGAGTCGTTCTTCGCCAGGGACCTTCCCGACGCCGTGGTGAGCCACTACAGGGTGAGCAAGAAGCCCGGGAGCTGGGGCGTCATCGGCGATTCCACGGGTGGTTACTGCGCCCTGAAACTCGCGATGCACCACCCCGGGACGTATGTCGCGGGGGTCGGCCTGTCGCCGTACTACAAGGCACCGAAGGACCCCACCACGGGAGATCTCTTCCAGGGCGACGAGACACTGCGCAACGAGGCCGACCTGTCCTGGTACCTCAAGCACCGGCCCGCGCCCGACACCTCACTGCTCGTCACCAGCAGCAAGGTCGGGGAGCACAACTACAAGGACACCCTGAAATTCATCGACCAGGTGCAGGCCAGGAACTCCACCCGTATCTCGTCGATCATCCTGGACAGCGGCGGCCACAACTTCAACACCTGGCGACGGGAGATCCCGCCGGCCCTCCAGTGGATCAGCGGGCGGCTCACCGACTGGTGGAAGTGACCCCGGGACCCGTGTGAGGGAAGTGGGGTGGCTGGGTTTTTACCGGGCGGGGCACCATGATTCGCCTACGCGCGGTAAGTTTCTGGCCATGCCACGTGGACGTCACCGCCATTCCCCGCCGTTGCACCGGTTGTTGCCCCCTCGGCGATCGCGGGCGTGTCGCTCGTCTGCGCCTTCGGGCCCTGGGTCTTCTCGCAGCCGGCGGCGCTCCGCATAGTGGCGGCGATCGCCGCCGCGACCGCGCTCGTCGGGGCGGCGTTCATGCGCCGCTGGGACACACAGGCGGGCAAGCAGGTCGCCGACCTGATACGCGCGCGTACGAGCGACGAGTGGCGCTACGAGGAGCGGCTCGCCGAACTCGAGTCCGACCTCGACGAGTCGCGCGAACTCCGCGTCAAGTTGGAGCACAAGCTGCGCGCCAAGCGCACCGAACTCGCGGGCCTGCGCAACGAACACGCGGCGCTGCTGCGCCGGTACGCCACGGCGGAGACCGAGCGCGCGAGCGCTCTGGAGGGCCGCCGGCTGCTGGAGATAGAGGCCGCGGAGCCCACGCGCGCGTTGCCGCCGGTTCCGGTGGAGGCCGATGACGTCGTGGCGGACGTGGAGCCGGAGTTCCAGGAGGACGTTCCCGAGACCGACGACACCGAGGCTGTGGCTGCTTCGGTCGACGCCGAGGACGGGACGGACGAGGAAGACGAGTTCGGCGCCGAGGACGACGAGCCGGAGGCGGGCGAGGTCGCCGCCGCGGCGGAGAAGAAGCCCGCGGCGGCCACGGTGTTCTCCCCGGAGGGTTCCAAGCTCTTCCTGCGGGCCAAGGCGGCGCTGGTCCGGCACGAGGCCGACGGCGAGACGCCCGGGCCCGAGGACCCTGCGCCCAAGGACCCCGCGGCGAAGGACGCCGGGTCCGAGGAGTCGGCTCCGAAGGACTCCGGACCCAAGGACTCAGCGTCAAAGGAGCCCGCGTCAAAGGCCCCGGTGTCAAAGGCTCCGGTGTCAAAGGCCCCCCGCGTCGAAGGGCTTCGCCCCGAAGGACGAGGAGTCCACGGGCGCCGAACCCGCCCCGGTGCGGGCCGACGGCGGCGGTTCCGAGTCGGAGGCCGCGCAGGAGGACGAGGCGGAGGGGAAGCCCGAGGCGGTCGACGGGCATGAGCACGCGGCCGCCGTTCCCCGGCCGCGCAGTCCGTCCAGCACGCTCAGCCCGCCCACTCCGCCCACTCCGCCCACTCCGCGCAGCCGTCCGGGCACTTCACCGTGCCGACCGCGGTGGCGGTCGTACCGGCGGCTCCCGTACGCCCGATGGTCGAGGGCGGCTTCGACTTCTTCGGGATGCAGAAGGGCGCGACGTCCGCCGCGATGGACGCCGTGCAGAACGAGGACCTCGCCGACGTCGTCGGCCAGGAGGCCCTCGCCGTGCACAAGGCGGAGGCCGAGGCGCAGTTCAAGCCGGCCGACGACCGATCGCGCGATGTCGGCGTCGGCCAGGTCATCGACCTGACGGCCCACGACGAGACCGAGCAGATCAACCTCCACGGGCTGCGCAGCGCGGCCTCCTGACCCGCCGTCAGGCCATCCAGCGGTCCGGGCGGGCGTCCCTGCGCCCCGTCCGCGACCGCTCGGCCTGCCCGCGCAGCAGCTCCGCGGCCTCCTCGGCGTCCCGCAGACGGGCTGTGACGGTCTTGTTGGCCCCCGTGTCCACGTGGACCTCCGCGAGCCGCCAGAGACGCTGCCAGGGCCCCTGAGCCAGCCGTACGCTCTGCACCTTCGCGTGCGGCACCAGCGCCACGCTCCGGCGCAGCAGCCCGTGCCGGGCCACGAACACCGTGTCGGTGACCGCGAGGCCGTAGCCGCGCCACCACAGCGGCATGCAGCGGCCCGCCCGGCGCGGGGGCGGGACAGCGCCTCGCGCGGCGGCACGGTCACGCCGGGCAGCACGCGCGCGACGACCGACTCGGCGATCTCGCGCGGGGCGACCGGCACCAGCACCGAGTTGGACGAACCGGCCACGTCCAGCTCGACCCGCACCCAGCCGCGCCGCCGCCACAGCAGCGGCTCCACGATCCGTACGGTCTGCACGCGGCCCGGGGGCACCGTCTCGTGCGTGCGGTCCAGCAGCCCGTGGTCGATGCGCAGCCCGTCCGGGGACTCGCCCACCGTCCAGTCGTACTCCCCGACGAACCGCCCCACACTGCTCGCGCCCGCCGCGCCCAGCAGCGGCAGCGCGGTCGCGAGGACCGTCCACACGCTGTGGGTGGCCAGCCACAGGAGCGGCGGTACGACGAGAGCGGCGGCCAGCGAGCCCCAGGTGGCGCCGGTCAGCACCAGGGACTTGGCGAGGACGCCGCCCGGGACGTGCAGCAGCTGCCGCGCGGGCGCCTCGCCGACCTCGTGCGCGGTCTCCGGCGCGAAACCGGCCGCCCGCGCGAGGAGTTCGGCCCGCAGCGCCCGCGCCTCGCCCTCGCCGAGGAACGCGAGTTCGTCCTTCTTGTCGGTCCCTACGACGTCCAGCTTCAGCTTGGCGACGCCTGCCACGCGCGCGAGGAGGGGCTGTGTGACGTCGACGGCCTGGATGCGTTCCAGCCGGATGTGCGCGGTGCGCCGGAACAACAGGCCGGTACGGATGCGCAGTTCGGTGTCGGTCACCGCGAAGTGCGTGAACCACCAGGTCAGGAAGCCGTACAGACCGGCGGC
Organism: Streptomyces sp. P3; assembly: GCA_016893485.2. Lineage (GTDB taxonomy): Bacteria > Actinomycetota > Actinomycetes > Streptomycetales > Streptomycetaceae > Streptomyces. The sequence continues at coordinate 4,457,913 of JAFEKX020000001.1, read as the reverse complement.
CGGCACGATCACGGCCAGCGCGATCAGCAGGGTGATGGTGGTCAGCTTCGTCAGCTGTTCCTGCGCCTGGTTCGGGTCGTGCACCGCCCACCCGATGACGACGGCGACCGGCGCCCACGCCCGCCGCAACGGCGTCACCGGATGCAACCGCCGCTCCACCACAGGTGCGTGCTCCCGTATGACCCCGGCGCCCTCGGGTACGTCCTTTTCGGCGCCCGGCGTCGTCACAGCCCCGCCGATCGGGCCTCGCCCAGCTCGGTGAGCCGGTCGCGCAGCCGCTCGGCCTCGGCCGGCACGAGCCCCGGGATCGTCGCGTCGGTCGCCGCGGCGGCCGTGTGCAACTGCACGCTGGCCAGCCCGAAGTGCCGCTCCACGGGCCCCGAGGTGACCTCCACGAGCTGCATCCGCCCGTACGGCACGATCGTCTCGTGGTGCCAGAGCACGCCCCTGGTGATCAGCAGGTCGTCCGCGCGCTCGGCGTACCTCCAGGAGCGCCAGTTGCGGCCCAGCACCACCCAGCCCCACACGATCAGGGCGAGCGGCAGCAGCGCGAACGCGGCCCACCCGGGGCCGACGAACAGCCCCAGGGGCACCCCAGGGCCACGGTCAGCAGCCCCAGCCACACCACCAGCAGCAGGCGTCGCATCTTCAGCAGCCCCGGCGGCAGCCCGGTCCACACCGGCTCGCTCGCCGCACCGTCCTGGGCGGCAGCCCGTTTCCATGCCGCAAGCGTACGTACGAGAGACTGTGTCCATGACTCCCACGACGGAGACCATGGTCGGGATCGGCGGCGCCGCGGAGAGCACCGACATGGTGCTCAACATCGGCCCCCAGCACCCCTCCACCCACGGTGTCCTGCGCCTTCGGCTCGTCCTGGACGGCGAGCGCATCCAGCACGCGGAGCCGGTGATCGGCTACATGCACCGCGGCGCCGAGAAGCTCTTCGAGGCGCGCGACTACCGCCAGATCATCATGCTCGCCAACCGCCACGACTGGCTGTCGGCCTTCTCGAACGAGCTGGGCGTCGTCCTCGCGGTGGAGCGCATGCTCGGCATGGAGGTGCCCCCGCGCGCGGTGTGGACGCGCACGCTGCTCGCCGAGCTGAACCGGGTCCTCAACCACCTGATGTTCCTGGGGTCGTACCCCTCGAACTCGGCGGCATCACCCCGGTGTTCTACGCGTTCCGGGAGCGCGAGGTGCTCCAGAACGTCATGGAGGAGGTCTCCGGCGGGCGCATGCACTACATGTTCAACCGCGTCGGCGGCCTCAAGGAGGACGTCCCGGCGGGCTGGACGGCACGCGCGCGTGAGGCCGTCGCCGCGGTGCGCTCCCGGATGGACCGCTTCGACGACCTGGTGCTCGGCAACGAGATCTTCCGGGGCCGCACGCGCGGAGTGGGCGAGCTCTCTCCGGAGGCCGTGCACGCGTACGGCGTGAGCGGGCCCATCGCGCGCCCTCGGGCGTCGACTTCGACCTGCGGCGCGACGAGCCGTACCTCGCGTACGGCGAACTCCAGGACACCCTGCGGGTCGTCACGCGCCAGGAGGGCGACTGTCTCGCCCGCTTCGAGGTGCTCCTTGCGCAGACCCACAACGCGCTCGACCTCGCGGACGCCTGCCTCGACCGGCTCGCCGAGCTGGAGCCCGGTCCGATCAACCAGCGGCTCCCGAAGGTCCTCAAGGCGCCCGAGGGGCACGTACGCGTGGACCGAGAACCCGCTCGGCATCAACGGCTACTACCTCGTCAGCAAGGGCGAGAAGACCCCGTACCGGCTGAAGCTGCGGTCGGCGTCCTACAACAACATCCAGGCGCTCGCGGTGCTGCTGCCGGGGACGCTGGTGGCGGACATGGTGGCGATCCTGGGGTCGTTGTTCTTCGTGGTCGGGGACATCGACAAGTAGGGGCTGTTCAGGGCTCGTCGAGCGGGTCCGGGATTCCGACCGGCTGCACGAGCCAGCCGAAGTCGCCGAGGCCGCCCGGTGCGGTGAGCTCGGCGGCCTCGCCGGCGCTCGCGAGGGCGCGGACGTACGCCGTCGGGTCGGTCGAGGCCAGGGCGAGCGGGGGCGCGCGCCCGTGACGCCGAGGGCGCACAGGGCGGCGCGTTGGGTGAGCAGGCGTGCGCCGGGGAGTGCGCCCGCCGGAGCGGCGGCCGTCGCGCTCGCGCAGGCGTCCAGGGCGACGTGCGCGGTGATGTCGCACGAGCCGTCCGGTACGGGTGCCGTCTCGCGGCCCTCGCGGAAGCCGGTGAGCGTGCCGAACGGGGGCGGGTGTCCCGGGTGTGCGCGTAGTCGACGGCGATCGCGAGCCCCTGGTCGACGGCGGCGACGGCGCCCGCCCAGGCCGTGTCCCTGGGGAGGCCGATCTCGGCCCGCAGTCCTCCTCGGGCGCCTGCGGCCACCACCGGGCGAGCCACGCGGCCTCCGCGCCGGAGACGGGCTCCCCGAGCCGTTCGGTGCCGTCCTCCCGTACGAGGACGAGCCGCGGGACGCCTGCCGGGTCCACCTCGGCGACCTCCACGGGCACGTTGTCCAGCCACTCGTTGGCGAACAGCAGCCCGGTGATCCCCTTCGGCGGCTCGGACGCCCACTCGACGCGGGGATCGAGCCCTACGGGACGGTCGGCGAGCTCGACGCCGTGGGCACGCACGCGTGCGGCCACATGTGCGGGGAGCGCGGCGAGCACCCCGGTCACCAGCTCACCGCGGCCGGCGCCCAGGTCCACGAAGTCCAGGGCGGCCGGACCGTCCAGCGCCTCGTCCACCCGGCACAGCAGCCGGGCCACGGCGCCCGCGAAGAGCGCCGACGCGTGCACCGACGTACGGAAGTGTCCGGCGGGCCCCTCGGGCCTGCGGTAGAAGCCCCGGGCCCGTAGAGGGCCTCCTGGGACGCCGTCCGCCAGCCGCGCCACCGGCCCGTGGTGTCTTCCGTCACGTGGTCAGACTAAGTGCACAGGACAACGGGGCCTCCACCTTGGGGAGTACGCCGGACGTATACGGATCGATCCTCCGGTTGACCCCCGCACACGGCACGCGTCCCTACGCTGGGTTACGTGCAGCGCCTCTACGACTTCCTCCGCAGACACCCGACATGGGTCGACACCTTCTGGGCCGTCTTCCTGCTGGGGCTGAGCGGCGTGAGCATCGCGAGTACCAGCTATGCGTCGGGCCGGCACGGGACGGCCGCCGGGGCGATGGCGGTGTCCGCCGTGATGTGTGTGGCGATCGCGCTGCGCCGCCGCCGGCCGGAGAAGATGCTCGTCCTGGCCGCGGCGACGGGCCTCGCGCAACTGGTCCTCGACGTCCAGCCCGTGGCAGCCGACTTCGCCATGCTGGTGATCGTCTACACGGTCGCCGCGACCGGTGCTCGCTGGGCGTCCCGCTTCGCCCTGGCCTCCGGTCTGTCCGCGGCGACCCTGGCGCAGATCCGCTGGCCGCAGGAGCACACCAGTTCCGTCGGGCTGGTCGCCATAGCGGTCTTCCAGACGGTGCCGTTCGCGCTGGCCTGGGTGCTCGGCGACTCGATGCGCACCCGGCGCGCGTACTTCGCGCAGCTGGAGGAGCGTGCCGCCCGGCTGGAGAAGGAGCGCGAGGCGCAGGCGAAGGTCGCGGTCGCCGCCGAGCGCGCCCGGATCGCCCGCGAGCTGCACGACGTGGTCGCGCACAACGTGTCGGTGATGGTGGTCCAGGCCGACGGCGCCGCCTATGTCCTCGACTCCGCGCCGGACCAGGCGAAGAAGGCCCTGGAGACGATCTCCTCCACCGGCCGCCAGGCCCTCGCCGAGATGCGCCGCCTGCTGGGCGTGTTGCGCACCGGCGAGCACAAGGAGGCCGGCGAGTACGTGCCGCAGCCGGACGTCGAGCAGATCGACGACCTGGTCGAGCAGTGCCGTACGTCCGGGCTGCCCGTCGACTTCAAGGTCGAGGGCACCCCGCGCCCGCTGCCGAGCGGCGTCGAGCTGACGGCGTACCGCATCGTCCAGGAGGCGCTCACCAACACCCGCAAGCACGGCGGCCCGAACACGGGCGCCAGTGTGCGGCTGGTCTACTTCGACGACGGTCTCGGGCTGCTCGTCGAGGACGACGGCAAGGGCGCCCCGCACGAGCTGTACGAGGAGGGCGGCGTCGACGGGCAGGGGCATGGTCTGATCGGTATGCGTGAGCGGGTCGGCATGGTCGGCGGCACCCTGGACGCGGGCCCGCGTCCAGGCGGCGGCTTCCGCATCAGCGCGCTGCTTCCGCTCAAACCGGCGCACTGACGTCCCGTACGCCGGGCAGTGACACCTGTAACGCCTTGTTGAACGATCTGCTGGACCGATGACCGGCCTGTTGCACCAGTTCACGACCTGTTGAAGCAATTGTTGAACGATCCTGACGGAACGGAAGAGAACCCGATGACGATCCGCGTGATGCTCGTCGACGACCAGGTGCTGCTGCGCACCGGGTTCCGGATGGTGCTCGCCGCCCAGCCGGACATGGAGGTCGTCGCCGAGGCGGGCGACGGCGTCGAGGCCCTTCAGGTGCTGGCCGCGACCGCGGTCGACGTGGTGCTGATGGACGTTCGCATGCCGAAGCTGGACGGCGTGGAGACCACCCGCCGCATCTGCCAGGGCGAGAACCCGCCGAAGGTGCTGATCCTGACCACCTTCGACCTCGACGAGTACGCCTTCTCCGGGCTGAAGGCCGGCGCCTCCGGCTTCATGCTCAAGGACGTGCCGCCCGGCGAACTCCTCACCGCGATCCGCTCCGTGCACAGCGGGGACGCCGTGGTGGCGCCCTCGACGACCCGCCGCCTCCTGGACCGCTTCGCCCCGATGCTGCCCGCCTCCGGCAAGGAGCCCCAGCACAAGGAGCTGGAGCGGCTCACCGAGCGCGAGCGCGAAGTCATGATCCTCGTCGCCCAGGGCCTGTCCAACGGCGAGATCGCCGCCCACCTAGTGCTCTCCGAGGCGACCGTGAAGACCCACGTCGGCCGCATCCTGACGAAGCTCGGCCTGCGGGACCGGGTGCAGGTCGTCGTCCTGGCCTACGAGACGGGGCTGGTGCGGGCGGGCGGGCACGGCTGACTCCTGGCCTCCCAGGGGCGATTACCGGAGGATGCCCGTGCCCGGGGCGCTCACCGGAGGATGCCCTCCAGGAAGTCGCTGCCCAGGCGGGCCACCATCGTGACGTCCAGCTGGTGCAGGACGTAGCGGCCCGCGGCGGCGGGTGGTGATCAGGCCGGCCTTCTTCAGGACGCCGAGGTGGCGGGATATCTCGGGGCGGTCATGCCGTGCACCTGGGTCAGCTCGCTGGTGGTGAACGCGCTCCGGGCCAGGCTGCGGCACAGGCGCATGCGCACCGGGTGCGAGAGGGGCGGTCATCCGCAGGGTCAGCTGCTCCAGGGAGGTCGGGGCGGCGATCTTCGGGGTGCTGTGCACGGGATAGTGCACGACGGGCTGCCAGCCGAACCGGTACAGGACCGTCAGGTGCGGCCAGCCGAGGGCCGTGGGCACCAGGAGGAGGCCGCCGTCCTGGGTCGCCGTACGGCCGGTGCCGAGCTTGTCGACCGTGATGCGTGTGGCGCTCTCGTCGAGGGTCACGGCGCTGGACATCGACGTCAGCGCCTCGGCGAGGCCCTTGTGGCGCAGGAGGTCCGTCTTGTGGCGGGCGTCGGCCACGAGTTGATGGTGCGTCCGGGACCAGGTCTCCGCGAAGAACGCCTCGTCGCAGTCCTCCAGGAACTGCCGCAGCCAGGCCCTGGTCCGCGGCGGGTCGGCCAACAGGCGCTCGGTGAAAGCCAGTTGATGCGGACCCCGCGCGGCCGCCTGCTCCAGGGCGCGGCGCCGGATCCCCGCGTCGGTGAGCGGGCCCGGTCCGCCCGTGCTGTACGAGATCGCGCAGGTGGTGAACTCCATCGCGGCGTCCACGAACTGCTCGTCCGTCAGCTTGTCCAGCAGGTCCAGCTCCTCGGCGAGCGTGGCCCCGGGAGCGTGTTCCGGCCCGGGATGCCCGCGTACGGCAGGAACAGGTCGGAGAACGTGGACCGCCACAGGAAGTCCGCCTCGCACATCCGGTCGGCCAGATGCGGGTCGAGCCGCGCGGTGACACCGGTGACCCAGCCCTGGAGGCCGGGGTGGTGACCGGGCTCGGACATCGCGTGCAGCGCCATGCACAGCTCGCCCAGGGGTGAGGGCGCGAAGGTGATCCGCTCCCGCCGCAGCCCGGTGATGTCGATGTGCACGCTCATGTCCCCCATCGTGCACCCCGCCACTGACAACGCCCCCTCGTTTGACGCCGCCCGTCAATCGACGCGACAGCCACGGGGGAGCGGCGCAGCCTGGACGCATGAGCATCACCCAGCAGCACGCCCTCGACAGCTACCGCGCCCAGCGCCTCGGCGAGACCCGCCGCCCCCGCCCGGCACCCACGACTGGCAGACCGTCCGCGAGCTGCGCGGCTGTCGGCAGTTCCGCGCGGTCGTCACCGGACGCGCGGCCCGTGGTCGGGTACGGCGGGCGCTGGGGCGGCTGGTCCGGCCGCGCCCGAGGTCCGCCTGCTGACGGCGACCCCTGCGTCCGCGTTCCGTCGGCTGACGACAACCGGGCAGCGCCCCAGGCCGCGTTCCGCCTGCCGGCGACAACCGGGCAGCGCCCCAGGCCGCGTTCCGCCTGCCGGCGACAACCGGGCAGCGCCCCAGGCCGCGTTCCGCCTGGCCGGCGACAACCGGCAACACCTGAGGCTGTGTTCCGCCGCTGCCGCGCGGCCGTCGCCTGCCAAGGGCCGTTCCAGAGGGACCGCCTCCCGAGCAGCCCCCTCAGCTGCCCTTCAGCTCCTCCTCCAGCCGGACCACGAAGTCCGCGACCGCCGTCTTCACGTCGTCGGCGGTCCACTCCAGGCCTGCGGCCCGTACGGAGACCTCGGTCACCGCCAGGCCCGGGCCCCTCGCGTCCCAGGGAGCGCTGAAGAGGGCGGTCTTCGTCTCCTCGGTGTGCCGGATCGCCGCCTCCATGACGACGTCGGGGTCGTACGGCAGCCAGAGCTGGAACTCGTTCGTGTGCGGTCGCTCGGGGTGGACGCGTATCCAGGGCACCCCGGCCGCCGCGAACCCCTCGCGCACCGCGTCGGCGATCACGCGCGCGTGGGCCACGTACGAGGGCAGCCGGGGCAGCTCCTCCGGTCAAGGCCCGCGAGGGCGGTCAGCGCGGTGGGGAACTGCTGGAAGACCATGCCTCCGTAGCGGTGCCGCCAGGTCCTCGCCTCGTCGACGAGGGTCTTCGGGCCGGCGACTGCGGCGCCGCCGAGGCCGTCGAGGGACTTGTAGAACGACACGTAGACGCTGTCGGCCAGGTCGGCTATCTCGTCGAGCGGGCGGCCGAAGTGGGCGGCGGACTCCCACAGGCGGGCACCATCGAAGTGGACCACGGCGTCGCGTTCGCGCGCGGCCTCGGCGAGGGCGGAGAGCTCCTCCCAGGAGGGCAGCAGGAAACCGGCATCTCGGAGGGGCAGTTCGAGCATCAGCGTCCCGAAGGGCTCCGGGAAGTCGCGCACCTCGTCGGCGGTCGGCTGCCGGGGCTCGCTGGTCACATGGACCGGTCGCAACCCGCTGACCTGGCTGAACGCGTCCCGTTCGTGTACTTCGGGGTGGGCGAGCGGGTGCAGCGCGACCGTGGGGTTGCCGGTGCGGGCGGCCCAGCAGCGCAGGGCGACCTGCTGGGCCATGGTGCCGGTGGGGAAGAAGGCCGCGGCCTCCTTGCCGAGCAGTGCGGCGACCCGCTTCTCCAGGACCTCGACGACGCCGGTGCCGTACATGTCGGAGGGCTCGTCCAGGTCGTACAGTTCGGCCGCCTCCTGGAGGAACGCGAGCCGCTCCCGGAGGGGCTCCGTGAAGGCGAAGCGGGCGAGGGCGCGCTCCGCGTCCCGGTTCGCGGCGGTGCGCCGTGCGCGGCGCGTCAGGGCGCGTTCCTCGTCGGTGGTCGTCCCGGTCGCCCGGTCGCTCTGCTCTGCCTGTTCCGCCGTATCGCTCATGCTCCGGATGATGCCTGGCGCGGGTCCGCGGGAACACCTGGTTTTCCCGGGCCATCCCGTGCGGCGGGGCTGTGTGACAACCCACAGCCTGTGGACAACCGGACGCCCCTCGAACCGATCGCGTTAACATGACGAGAAATCGTCCGGTACCCGGAGCGGACTGGAACGGGAAGGCCGCCGTCGCGTGAGTACATTCCAACAGCCAGAGCCCAAGGACCGCCCCCTGCGCGGCTCGCCGTCGGTGTCGTCGGCGCCGGCCGGGTGGGCCCCGCGCTGGCCGCCTCCCTCCAGCTGGCAGGGCACCGCCCGGTGGCCGTCTCCGGGGTCTCCGACGCGTCCAGGCGCCGGGCCGCGCTGATGCTCCCGGACGTGCCGGTCGTCACGCCCGCGCAGGTCCTGGAGCGCTCCGACCTGGTGCTGCTGACCGTCCCTGACGACGCGCTGCCCGGCCTCGTGGAGGGCCTCGCCGACACCGGGGCCGTACGCCCCGGGCAGCTGCTCGTGCACACCTCCGGGCGGTACGGCGCGCAGGTCCTGGACCCCGCGCTGCGGGCGGGCGCGCTGCCGCTGGCGCTGCACCCCGCGATGACCTTCACCGGCACTCCTGTGGACGTCCAGCGGCTCGCCGGGTGCTCCTTCGGGGTCACCGCGCCCGAGGAGCTGCGGCTGGCCGCCGAGGCCCTGGTGATCGAGATGGGCGGCGAGCCCGAGTGGATCGCCGAGGAGAGCCGCCCGCTGTACCACGCGGCCCTCGCGCTGGGCGCCAACCACCTGGTCACCCTGGTCGCCGAGTCCATGGAGCTGCTGCGCACGGCCGGCGTCGAGGCCCCCGACCGGATGCTCGGCCCGCTGCTGGGCGCCGCACTGGACAACGCCCTGCGCTCCGGCGACGCGGCGCTCACCGGCCCCGTCGCACGCGGGGACGCGGGCACCGTCGCCGCGCACGTCACCGAGTTGCGCAAGCACGCCCCGCAGACCGTCGCCGGCTATCTGGCGATGGCCCGCGCGACGGCCGACCGCGCCCTGGCCCACGGGCTGCTGAAGCCTGAACTCGCCGAGGACCTCCTCGGGGTACTCGCCAACGGCGCCGAGGGAGATGCCGGATGACCACCACCCTGGTGCGCACCGCCGACGAACTGCACGCACGCACGCGTGCGGGACATCGTGCCGTCGTGATGACGATGGGCGCCCTGCACGAGGGCCACGCCACGCTGATCCGCACCGCGCGCGAGGTCGCGGGACCGGACGGCGAGGTCGTGGTCACCGTCTTCGTGAACCCCTTGCAGTTCGGCCAGGGCGAGGACCTCGACCGCTATCCGCGCACCCTGGACGCCGACCTCAAGATCGCCGAACAGGCGGGCGCGGACGTCGTGTTCGCGCCCTCCGTGGACGAGGTCTACCCCGGCGGCGAACCCCAGGTGCGCATCTCGGCGGGCCCCATGGGCGAACGCCTGGAGGGCGCGGTCCGCCCGGGCCACTTCGACGGCATGCTCACCGTCGTCGCCAAGCTGCTGCACCTCACCCGCCCCGACGTCGCCCTGTTCGGCCAGAAGGACGCCCAGCAGCTGGCCCTGATCCGCCGCATGGTGCGCGACCTGAACTTCGGCACGGAGATCGTCGGCGTGCCGACCGTGCGCGAGGCCGACGGCCTGGCCCTGTCCAGCCGCAACCGCTATCTGTCCGCCCGGGAGCGGCGTACCGCGCTCGCCCTCTCCCAGGCCCTGTTCGCCGGCCGCGACCGGCACGCGGCCCAGGAGGCGCTGCGCGCCCCGGGCCCGGGAGGTGCCCGCCACGCACGCGCGTGCCGAGGCCCTCAGTGCCATCGGGGAGTCCCGCGGGGCGGCCGACGCGCACGCCGTCGCCAAGGCCGCCCCCGGCCCGGGCAGCCCGGCGTCCGTCCGCGCGGCGGCCCGCCTGGTCCTCGACGACGCGGCCCGGCTGGACCCGCCACTCGTCCTGGACTACCTCGCCCTGGTCGACCCGTCCGACTTCACGGACGTCGACGAGGACTTCACCGGAGAGGCCGTCCTCGCGGTCGCCGCCCGGGTCGGGACGACCCGGCTGATCGACAACATCCCACTCGCTTTCGGAACCCTCGGAGCCGCCTCGTGACCAGCACAGGCATACGCCCGCCCGTCGCCCGCCACCACCCTGAAACGAGAGCGCTTCGCGCTCACCCCCGCTTGCATGCCCCCGCCCCCGGGTGGTCCATCGACGCGGACGTGGTGGTCGTCGGCTCCGGAGTGGCCGGTCTGACGGCGGCCCTGCGCTGCGAGGCGGCCGGGCTGCGGACGGTCGTGGTCACCAAGGCCCGCCTCGATGACGGCTCCACCCGCTGGGCCCAGGGCGGCATCGCCGCGGCCCTCGGGGAGGGCGACACCCCGAACAGCACCTGGACGACACCCTGGTGGCCGGCGCGGGCCTGTGCGACGAGGAGGCCGTACGCATCCTCGTCACCGAGGGCCCCGACGCCGTACGGCGGCTCATCGAGACCGGCGCCCACTTCGACGAGTCCTCCGAAGGCGGACTGGAGCTGGCCCGCGAGGGCGGTCACCACCGGCGCCGCATCGCGCACGCGGGCGGCGACGCGACCGGCGCGGAGGTCTCCAGGGCGCTCGTCGAGGCCGTACACGCGCGTGGCCTGCGCACGATCGAGAACGCGCTGGTGCTGGACCTCCTGACGGACGCCGAGGGGCGTACCGCGGGCGTGAGCCTGCACGTCATGGGCGAGGGCCAGCACGACGGCGTGGGCGCCGTGCACGCGCCCGCGGTGGTCCTCGCGACCGGCGGTATGGGGCAGGTCTTCTCGGCGACCACCAACCCGTCCGTGTCGACCGGTGACGGGGTCGCGCTCGCCCTTCGCGCGGGCGCCGAGGTCTCCGACCTGGAGTTCGTGCAGTTCCACCCGACCGTGCTGTTCCTCGGCGCCGACGCGGAGGGCCAGCAGCCCCTCGTCTCCGAGGCGGTGCGCGGCGAGGGCGCCCACCTGATCGACGCCGACGGCGTGCGCTTCATGGTGGGCCAGCACGAACTCGCCGAGCTGGCGCCCCGGGACATCGTCGCCAAGGGCATCACACGGCGGATGCTGGAGCAGGACGCCGAGCACATGTTCCTCGACGCCCGGCACTTCGGCGCGGACATGTGGGAGCACCGCTTCCCGACGATCCTCGCCGCCTGCCGCAGCCACGGCATCGACCCGGTCACCGAGCCCGTCCCGGTCGCCCCGGCCGCCCACTACGCCTCGGGCGGCGTCCGCACCGACTCCCGGGGCCGTACGACCGTCCCCGGCCTGTACGCGTGCGGGGAGGTCGCCTGCACCGGTGTACACGGCGCGAACCGGCTCGCCTCGAACTCGCTCCTCGAAGGCCTCGTCTACGCCGAGCGGATCGTCGCCGACATCACCGGGAACCAGGCCGAAAACGCCCTCCACGCGCGTGTGCCCGAGCCGGTCCCGCACCCCGAGAAGCCCGAGCACCCGCTGCTCGCCCCCGAGGCCCGCTTCGCGATCCAGCGGATCATGACCGAGGGCGCGGGCGTCCTGCGCTCCGCCGACTCCCTCGCCCGGGCCGCGGCACAGCTCCAGCAACTGCACACGGACGCCCGCGACGCCCTCGACGAGAACGGCAAGACCGCCGAGCCCGGCGTCGACACCTGGGAGGCCACCAACCTCCTGTGCGTGGCCCGCGTCCTGGTCACCGCCGCCGCCCGGCGCGAGGAGACCCGCGGCTGTCACTGGCGCGAGGACCACGCCGACCGTGACGACACCGCGTGGCGCCGCCACATCGTCGTACGGCTGAATCCAGACCGCACGCTGGCCGTGGACACCACGGACACCCCAGACTTCCCCCGACCCGGCAGCACCGTCCCCAGGAGCAGTGACAGAAGTGAGCACCCACGACCTTCCCCTCGCCGAGAGCGGCGGCTGCGGCGACGGCTGTGCCTGTGGCGCGGGCGCCGACGAGGAGTACCTGCAGTGCGGCCTCGACCCCGCGCTCGCCGAGCTCCTGGCCGACGCCGGACTCGACCCCCTGGAGGTCGAGGACATCGCCAACGTCGCCATCCAGGAGGACCTGGCGGGCGGCGTCGACGTGACGACCGTGGCGACCATCCCCGAAGAGGCCGTCGCCACCGCCGACTTCACCGCGCGCGAGGCCGGTGTCGTGGCGGGCCTCCGGGTCGCCGAAGCGGTGATCTCCGTGGTCTGCACCGACGAGTTCGAGGTCGAGCGGCACGTGGAGGACGGCGACCACGTGGAGGCCGGCCAGAAGCTCCTGTCGGTCACCACGCGCACGCGTGACCTGCTGACCGCCGAGCGCAGCGCGCTCAACCTCCTGTGCCGTCTCTCCGGCATCGCGACCGCCACGCGCGCGGGGCGGACGTCCTGGAGGGCACGAGGGCGAAGGTCCGGGACACCCGCAAGACGACGCCCGGACTGCGCTCCCTGGAGAAGTACGCGGTCCGCTGCGGCGGCGGGGTCAACCACCGCATGTCCCTTTCGGACGCGGCTCTCGTCAAGGACAACCACGTGGTCGCCGCGGGCGGCGTCGCCCAGGCCTTCAAGGCCGTACGGGAGGCCTTCCCGGACGTGGCGATCGAGGTCGAGGTCGACACCCTGCACCAGCTCCGCGACGTCCTGGACGCCGGCGCCGACCTGATCCTGCTGGACAACTTCACGCCCGGGGAGTGCGCGGAGGCCGTCGGCGTCGTCGCGGGCGCCGCCGCCCTGGAGGCCTCGGGACGGCTCACCCTGGACAACGCCAAGGCGTACGCCGACACCGGGGTGGACTACCTCGCCGTGGGCGCCCTGACCCACTCCTCGCCGATCCTGGACATCGGCCTCGACCTCCGCGAGGCGCAGTAGTCATGCTCCTCACGATCGACGTGGGCAACACGCACACCGTCCTGGGCCTGTTCGACGGCGAGGAGATCATCGAGCACTGGCGCATCTCCACCGACGCGCGCCGCACCGCCGACGAACTCGCCGTCCTCCTCCAGGGCCTGATGGGCATGCACCCGCTCCTCGGAGAGGAGCTGGGCGACGGCATCGACGGCATCGCGATCTGCGCCACCGTCCCGTCCGTCCTGCACGAACTGCGCGAGGTGACCCGCCGCTACTACGGCGACGTGCCCGCCGTCCTCGTCGAACCGGGCGTCAAGACCGGCGTCCCGATCCTCACCGACAACCCCAAGGAGGTCGGCGCCGACCGCATCATCAACGCGGTCGCGGCCGTCGAGCTCTACGGCGGCCCGGCGATCGTCGTCGACTTCGGTACGGCGACCACCTTCGACGCGGTCTCCGCGCGCGGAGAGTACATCGGCGGTGTCATCGCCCCGGGATCGAGATCTCGGTCGAGGCCCTCGGCGTCAGGGGCGCCCAGCTGCGCAAGATCGAGGTGGCCAGGCCGCGCAGCGTGATCGGCAAGAACACCGTCGAGGCGATGCAGTCGGGCATCGTCTACGGCTTCGCCGGCCAGGTCGACGGCGTCGTCAACCGCATGGCCAAGGAACTGGCCGACGACCCGGAGGACGTCACGGTCATCGCGACCGGCGGCCTCGCCCCCATGGTCCTCGGCGAGGCCTCGGTGATCGACGAGCACGAGCCCTGGCTGACGCTGATCGGCCTCCGGCTGGTCTACGAGCGCAACGTCTCGCGGATGTGACCACGCGCGCGGGACGCACAAGAGGCTGCCCGGCCACCTTCCGGGCGTCTCGGGTGTGAACCCCGCGCGCGTGCCGTCGCCCCCGGCGTGCCTCCACCCGCGGCGTGCCCCCGATCCCGGCGCGCCCCCGACCCCGGCGTGCTCACGCGCGCGGGGTGAGCGTCGCCCGCCATCAGGCGAAAACCCCACGCCACACCCGCCCCTATGTCGAATTTGTCTGATTAGCGCGTATCGTCGCCGCATGCCCACGCCATACGGATCCCGCGGCGGCATGGCGTTCGGTGCGGAGGAGCTGCGTGTGCTCCGCCGCGCTCTCGCCCTCGCCCTCCAGCCCCGCACCGCCTCGGCCGAGGACGTCCAGGACTGTCTCCGGCTCGCCGAATCCCTCGACGAGGCGGTACGCGAGGGAGTCCGGCTGCGCGCCTTCCTGGTCGCCGACCTCGCCCGGTACCGCGCCGCCCTGCCCGGCACCACCGCCGGCTACCTCACGCTCCTGGAGGAGGCGCTCGGCGCCGGGTACCGCCCGGACGTCGACGACCTCTCCGCGCTGAGGGCGCTGCGCGGCAACCCCTCCGCCGCCGTCCTCCTGGACCGCTGCCTCACACTCGCCGAACAGGACGTCCGCGCGCGCCTCGCCCGGCGTACGACCACCCGCCCCGCCCCGACCGTCCCCGCCTCCCGCACCCGCCTCCTGGCGCTCCCCGGGGCCTCTCCGGCGGCCTTTCGGGAGGCGCAGGGGACATGGTCGGGGAGGACGCGAAGGAGCCCGTACGCAAGCCCGTGGAGCGACCCGGTGAGCGGCCCTCGCCGGCGCCCTCGCCCGCCGCGCCGAAGCCGTCGCGGCCGATCCCCACCCCGGGCGAGGTCTTCCCCGGCGCAAACCGGCACCGCCCCCACGAACCCGCCGCAGCAGCTCGCCGCCGGCTGAACCGACCCCGCCCCGTCCTCCTGCGGGCCCGTGGCTACTCTGGAGGACATGGACTATGTCTCCGCGCTCGTGCCCCGGTCGTCATGGCCGTGTTCTTCATCGGACTGATCCGGGTCATCGTGAAGACCCAGGGCGGGGCCATGAAGGCCAAGGAGGACGCGGCCGTCGACGCCGCCATCGCGCGCGCGGAGAGCGCCCGCCAGGCCTCTTCGGCCGGCGACGCCTGAACCTTCCGCTTTCCGCGGCGCCTTCAGGGCGTACGACTCCCGCACGCGTGCGCGTGCTTTCCGAGTCGTACGCCCTTTTTGTTCCTTTTCCACTATGGTTCTGAGCTGTGCCTCGCCCATTGGGAGAACTCGAAGACTCGGTCATGACGCGGGTGTGGAAGTGGAACCGCCCGGTGACCGTTCGAGAAGTCCTGGAAGACCTTCAGCAGGAACGGTCGATCGCGTACACCACGGTGATGACCGTTTTGGACAATCTCCATCAGAAGGGCTGGGTGCGTCGTGAGGCGGAAGGCCGGGCCTATCGATATGAGGCGGTCTCCACACGAGCCGCCTACTCCGCCGCCCTGATGAACGACGCCTGGTCCCAGAGCGACAACCCCGCGGCCGCTCTCGTCGCGTTCTTCGGGATGATGAGCGACGAACAGCGCGAGGCCCTCCGCAGCGCCGTACGCATCGTCCAGGGACCGGAAACACCCGAACCCTCGGATGGCGTCCAGAACCCCGGCTCCGCGCCCTCGGGCGGCGGGCGATAGCGTCCGCTCATGTCAGCAGAGCACCCCGAAGTCACCGCGAAAGCCATCACCGTCCGGCGGGCCAGGACGGGCGATGTCGAGGCGGTGCGCCGACTCCTTGACGCCTACGTCCGCGGTCGCATCCTGCTCGACAAAGCGACGGTGACTCTTTACGAGGACATCCAGGAGTTCTGGGTCGCCGAACGGGACGACAACGCGGAGGTCGTCGGCTGCGGGGCACTGCATGTCATGTGGGAAGACCTCGCGGAAGTCCGCACTCTCGCGGTGAAGCCCGGCCTGAAGGGTGCCGGTGTGGGTCATCAGTTGCTGGAGAAGTTGCTGCACACGGCTCGTTGGCTAGGCGTTCGTCGCGTTTTCTGTCTCACCTTCGAAGTGGACTTCTTCTCGAAGCACGGCTTCGTGGAGATCGGTGAGACGCCGGTCGACACCGATGTCTACGCGGAGCTGTTGCGTTCCTATGACGAGGGCGTGGCGGAGTTCCTCGGTCTCGAACGGGTGAAACCGAACACCTTGGGCAACAGCCGGATGCTTCTGCATCTGTGATCGCCCTGCTCAATTCGGCCGGGTCGCCCTGCCCAGGTTCCCTATGTCCGAAACGCGCATCTTTCCGGGCCGGGGAGGTCACTCGGTCTCTCCCAGGGGTTTGTGTTTTTCCAGCAAAAGCGGTTTGCTTTCCGACGTACTGCAGTACTGCATATAACAGGGGACGGCGAAACGGCGGACGCCGCAGACCCCAGGCCCGCAAGTAATCGATGAAAGGAAATCCGGTGGCACAGAAGGTTCAGGTCCTTCTTGTCGACGACCTCGACGGCGGCGAGGCGGACGAGACGGTGACGTTCGCGCTGGACGGCAAGACGTACGAGATCGATCTCACCACCGCGAATGCGGACAAGCTCCGTGGCCTTCTCGAGGCTTACGTGAAGGGCGGGCGCCGTACCGGTGGCCGCGCTTCTGGTGGCCGTGGAAGGCGCGCGCCGCTACCGGCGGCAGCCAGGACACCGCGCAGATTCGCGCGTGGGCCAAGGAGAACGGCTACGAGGTCAACGACCGCGGCCGTGTTCCCGCGTCCATTCGCGAGGCCTACGAGAAGGCCAACGGCTGAGCGCACGAGCGCCGCAGCCGGACCCGGTGGCATTGAGTGGCCACCGTGTCCACGAGTCGTACGAGATCAGGGGCGTTCCCGACGCCCCCACGGCCGACAGCGTCGGCAGCGAGGCCTCGACCTCGCACCCCGGCTCGGGGGCCGCAGCCATACGGCGGCCCCCTGCAAGGGACGCGAGCGGCCCGGAGGAAGCGATCGACCCTCCGTGGGCCCCGCTCCGGGCAGCGGCGCCCTCACGGGCCGTTCCCCGGGCCTCGACGGCGCCTCCATGCGCCCGTCCGCGCCCAGCGCCACCAGATCCAGCGCCGGTGCCAGAGCGCCCCACTCCAGCCAGTCCAGCAGCCCCGGGAGCTCCTCCGCGCTGCCCGCGGCCACCAGCAGCCACATCCGGTCGTCCCGTACGGCCACCGGAGAGTCCGGGCCCAGCCGCCACAGCGCCGCCGCTCCCGCCTCGACCGGCACGTCCAGGACGTCGAAGCGCAGGCCGGTGACGAGCCTCAGTGGCTCCCCGGGCACCGTGCGCCACCCCAGTTCGTTCTCGTACCAGTGCCGCTGTCGGTCGTCCGGATCGAGTGGGCGGCGGGGGAAGCGGGACCGTGGTGCGAGAGGGGACTGTGCCAACCATGCCAAGAGCAACCGCTCAAGCGGGCCGGGAGTTACGCTGGGTGGCCCGACGATTGCGCTGGGTGCCGGAAAAGGGGGCGTTCGGGGGCGGCGACCGACGCAAGGTTGTTCGCCCGTAGCGGAGGGAACCGGGGCACTTGGCATGGAGTGTCAGTGCGAACGGGTAAGACATCCCTAGTGGGAGGGGGCGACACGCAGAAAAGGGCGTCTCACGTTCGCCATCGGCGTACTCATGGTGAGGGTAACTGCCTGGCCTGCGGGAACATCGTCTCGCACCATCAGGTTGGAGCAGATGTCGGCGTTCGGGTTCAGGAGGCAGTGTTGGATCTCGGTCCGGTGTCGGCAGTTGGAATGAGCGGTCCCCGCTTGCGGGACTAAGCTGCGGAAGGACAGGGAGGGGAGCGTCCCCTTACTGCCTGACCGCTCTGAGGAGCGATTAACGATGTTCGAGAGGTTCACCGACCGCGCGCGGCGGGTTGTCGTCCTGGCTCAGGAAGAAGCCCGGATGCTCAACCACAACTACATCGGCACCGAGCACATCCTCCTGGGTCTCATCCACGAGGGTGAGGGTGTCGCCGCTAAGGCCCTGGAGAGCCTCGGGATTTCGCTCGAGGCGGTCCGCCAGCAGGTGGAGGAGATCATCGGGCAGGGGCAGCAGGCTCCGTCCGGGCACATCCCCTTCACCCCCGTGCCAAGAAGGTCCTGGAGCTGTCGCTCCGCGAGGCCCTTCAGCTGGGCCACAACTACATCGGCACGGAGCACATCCTGCTCGGCCTGATCCGCGAGGGCGAGGGCGTCGCCGCCCAGGTCCTGGTCAAGCTGGGCGCTGATCTCAACCGTGTGCGGCAGCAGGTGATCCAGCTGCTCTCCGGTTACCAGGGCAAGGAGACCGCCACCGCCGGCGGCCCTGCGGAGGGCACCCCCTCGACGTCCCTGGTCCTCGACCAGTTCGGCCGGAACCTCACCCAGGCCGCTCGCGAATCCAAGCTCGACCCGGTCATCGGGCGCGAGAAGGAGATCGAGCGGGTCATGCAGGTGCTGTCCCGCCGTACGAAGAACAACCCGGTCCTGATCGGTGAGCCCGGCGTCGGCAAGACCGCCGTCGTCGAGGGCCTCGCCCAGGCCATCGTCAAGGGCGAGGTGCCCGAGACCCTCAAGGACAAGCACCTCTACACCCTGGACCTCGGCGCGCTGGTCGCCGGCTCCCGCTACCGCGGTGACTTCGAGGAGCGCCTGAAGAAGGTCCTCAAGGAGATCCGCACCCGCGGCGACATCATCCTGTTCATCGACGAGCTGCACACGCTGGTCGGTGCGGGTGCCGCCGAGGGCGCCATCGACGCCGCTTCGATCCTGAAGCCGATGCTGGCCCGCGGTGAGCTCCAGACCATCGGTGCCACCACGCTGGACGAGTACCGCAAGCACCTGGAGAAGGACGCGGCCCTCGAGCGCCGTTTCCAGCCCATCCAGGTCGCGGAGCCGTCCCTGCCGCACACCATCGAGATCCTCAAGGGTCTGCGCGACCGGTACGAGGCGCACCACCGTGTCTCCATCACGGACGAGGCGCTGGTGCAGGCCGCCACGCTGGCCGACCGGTACATCTCGGACCGCTTCCTGCCGGACAAGGCGATCGACCTGATCGACGAGGCCGGTTCCCGGATGCGCATCCGCCGGATGACCGCGCCGCCGGACCTCCGCGAGTTCGACGAGAAGATCGCCGGCGTCCGCCGCGACAAGGAGTCCGCGATCGACTCGCAGGACTTCGAGAAGGCCGCCTCTCTCCGCGACAAGGAGAAGCAGCTCCTGGCCGCCAAGGCCAAGCGGGAGAAGGAGTGGAAGGCCGGCGACATGGACGTCGTCGCGGAGGTCGACGGCGAGCTGATCGCCGAGGTCCTCGCGACCGCCACCGGCATCCCGGTCTTCAAGCTCACCGAGGAGGAGTCCTCGCGGCTGCTCCGCATGGAGGACGAGCTCCACAAGCGGGTCATCGGCCAGAAGGACGCCGTCAAGGCGCTCTCGAAGGCGATTCGTCGTACGCGTGCGGGCCTCAAGGACCCGAAGCGTCCCGGTGGTTCGTTCATCTTCGCCGGCCCGTCCGGTGTCGGTAAGACGGAGCTGTCCAAGGCGCTCGCCGAGTTCCTCTTCGGTGACGAGGACGCGCTGATCTCCCTCGACATGTCGGAGTTCAGCGAGAAGCACACGGTGTCGCGTCTCTTCGGTTCGCCCCCGGGTACGTGGGCTACGAAGAGGGCGGTCAGCTGACGGAGAAGGTCCGCCGCAAGCCGTTCTCGGTCGTCCTCTTCGACGAGGTCGAGAAGGCCCACCCGGACATCTTCAACTCGCTGCTCCAGATCCTGGAGGACGGTCGCCTGACCGACTCCCAGGGCCGCGTCGTGGACTTCAAGAACACGGTCATCATCATGACGACCAACCTTGGAACCCGTGACATCTCCAAGGGCTTCAACCTGGGCTTCGCGGCCACGGGTGACACGAAGTCCAACTACGAGCGCATGAAGAACAAGGTCTCGGACGAGCTCAAGCAGCACTTCCGCCCCGAGTTCCTCAACCGTGTCGACGACGTCGTCGTCTTCCCGCAGCTCACCCAGGAGGACATCCTCCAGATCGTCGACCTGATGATCGGCAAGGTGGACGAGCGCCTCAAGGACCGGGACATGGGCATCGAGCTCTCCCAGGCCGCGAAGGAGCTCCTCTCCAAGAAGGGTTACGACCCGGTGCTGGGCGCGCGTCCGCTGCGACGCACGATCCAGCGCGAGATCGAGGACACCCTCTCGGAGAAGATCCTCTTCGGCGAACTGCGTCCCGGCCACATCGTGGTCGTCGACGTGGAGGGCGAGGGCGACGCCAAGACCTTCACCTTCCGGGGTGAGGAGAAGTCGGCGCTTCCCGATGTGCCGCCGATCGAGGACGCCGCCGCCGGTGGCGCGGGTCCGAATTTGAGCAAGGAGGCGTAAGACCCAGCGGTTCGGGTTTTACGGCTGAGAAAGGGGCCGGTGCTTTTGGCACCGGCCCCTTTCGTTTGTCCGGGGCAGGTCAGAGACGGTCGTCGGTTACTTCGGCGGTCGGGAAGAATTCCGCGTAGGTGTCGAGAGGGACACCTCTTCTGCCGGACGTCTTGAGGGTCACCGTCCGCAGCCCCGGCAGGCGGGAGGCGAGGATGCGCAGATGAGTGTCGGCCTTGCGCTGGGAGGGCATGCGGAGGATTTCGACGGAGGGCAGCTCCGGCATGAACTCCAGGGCGTAGTGGTTGAGGGACGCGTTCAGGACCAGGCTCCGCAGGACGGGCAGGCGTGCCACCTGTCCCCAGTCCGTGGCGCTCAGGGTGGTGGGCGGTCTGGCGAGGCTCAGCTCGGTGAGCGTCGGCCAACTCTCCAGACCGCGCAGGCCGGCGGTGGCCAGCGTCTCCTGGCCCAGGAACAGGTACTCCAGAGGCGCGTCCAAGGGCAGCCGGTCGGAAAGGTGCCCGTCCTGGAACGTCTGGTCCAGGGAGAGCCGGGTGAGCCCGTGCAGCGCCGACAGGCCCGCTGGGGAGCCGATCTGGTTGAACGCCAGCTCCGTGAGCGGCAGTTCTGACAGGCGGGTGAGATCCCGGACGCCGAAGCAGTCCTGCAGCCACAGCGCGCGCAGGTTCCGGAAGGCCGCCAGCTCGGCCAGGGTGGACTCCCTCGTGTGGTGCTCAAGGCTCAGGAGGTCGAGTGCGTCCGGATCGCGGACGGCGTCGACGACGTCGCTCAGCTCGGGCGAGCCGTTGACCGTCAACCGCTGCCAGGGCCGCATGAGGCGCAGTGCCGCCAGCTGTCCGGGCGATGCGCAGCGCAGGAAGAGACCGTCCCGGAGCAGATGGTCGAGCACCTCGACCGCGTACTCCGTGGTGTCGAACCGGTCCCAGGTGCCCGCGAGTTGACGCCGTACGTCGAAGGACGGGTGGTCGCGGAAGCGGCGCAGCACCGCCAGGGCGCCCGTGGGTTCCTGGCCGCCCAGGATCGAGGCGGTCTCGGTGACGCAGCGCGCCTCCTCCGCCGTGAGTCCTTCCGGCCCCGGCAACAGCTCCAGCACCAGCGGCCCGGCATCCGCCAGGGTGTGCGCGTCCGCCGTGGTACGCGGTGGGATCAGCGCGGCGGACCGGCTCTCGACCTCGGCCCGTACCGCCGGGTCCAGCGCCGTCGCATGTTCCAGGCAAGCCAGCGCCAGCAGCGTCAGTCGGGGCTCCTCCCGGGCCAGCAACTGCCGTAGGAGTACGACCCGTTCGCGCGGCCGGGCATGGGCGACGGCCATGCGGATGACGTCCTCCCACTGGGCGTCGTCGGCGTGGCTGGTGAGGACGTCGAGGTGGCCCTCCTCGACGGCGTAGCGCGCCCCCAGGTAGTCCTGGAAGGTCCGGTGGACGAAGTCGACCACCCCGTCGGCGGGTTGGCGGAGGAGGCCGCTTCTCAGGAGCAGGTCCTGCAGGACCGTGCGGGCGTCGCCGTGTCCGGCGACCGTGGGCAGACAGCGCTCGACGATTCCCTCCGCCGTCTCCAGGTCCATTTCCGTACGGCCGCTCAACACCAGGGCGTACGCGAGGCGTTGGAGGATCTCCAGCTGGGCCTCCTCGCCCAGCTCGGCGCCTTCCAGCGCGCCCATGCCCCCGCTCACGGTCCCGCCGGGCCAGCAGCATCGTCAGGGCGGCGTCGTACAACTCCTTGCGGCCCGTGGGGAGATAGCCCCGCCGCTCTCGATGCAGGGCGCAGATCAGGCCGCACATCAGGGGGTTGGTGGCGAGCCGCGCCAAGTCCCGTTTCGTGTGCAGGGAGTCCAGGAGCGGGCCCTCGTATTCGGGGCCTCGGCCGCCGTGTGCCAGCGTTCGACGAAGGTCTTCACCTCGGGGCGGCGCATGGGGGCCAGGGTCAGTTCGCGGAAGCCCTCCGTGGCCAGCCAGTCGGGGCGGACGGCTGTGGGGCGGGAGGTCAGGAGCCAGCGGTTGCCGGGGAAGGCGCCGATCAGGGAGAGGAGCCAGTCGCGGGTGCGGTGGCGGTCGGCGGACGGGATCTCGTCCAGGCCGTCGACCAGGATCAGGGCGCGGCCGGTGGCCAGGACGCGTTCGGCCCAGCCCTCCGGCGGGGTGTGGGGGCAGCCGACGGCCGTCAAGAAGTGGGCGGGGAGGGGAGTTGGCCGGTGCGGATCAGCGTGCGCAGGGGGAGGACGTACGGGATGCGCTCGCCGTCCGTCGCCGCCGTCACCGCCAGCCACTGCACCAGGGTCGTCTTGCCGGAGCCCGCGTCGCCGCGCAGCAGGACCCGGTCGTGGGCCACGAGGGCTTCTTCCGCGGGGAGTTGGAGGTCGTAGCGGGCTCCGGGGTGGCCCTCGGGCAGGGGCTCTCCTCCGTCGCCGTCGCCTCCAGGCTGAGGTACGCGACCTCAAGGGGCCAGCGGTCCGGGGAGTCGCGGAGGTCGATGCCGTAGATGGTGATGTGGTTGTGGCGTTCGGCGAGGTACGCGAGGTAGCGGCGCTCGAAGGCTGTGTCGCGGGCGTCGGGGCGGGGCGTGCGGGCGATCAACTCGTCGACGCGGGCGATCAGTTCGGCCTGGGTGCGGGTCTGCTCGACGAGGGTGCGGGCGACGAACGTGGAGCGGCGGGTGAAGAACTCCAGGATCTGGAGGCAGGCCCACTCGGTGGCGTTGCCGAGGAAGTAGCGGGAGTCCGTGGAGAGTCCGGGCGGGGTGGGGGCGCCGTGCTCCAACTGCCGGGCCAGGCGGCGGTGTCCGAGCCGTACGGCCTGGACGTCGTCCATGTCCAGGTCGCCGAGGGTGAGCAGGCGGCGGGCCAACGCGTCGGCCACGGCGATCTGTTCGTCGGGCGGGAAGGGGGCTCGCCGGGGAGTCCACCGCCCGCGCGACCAGCTGGCCGGCGAGCTTGTGGACGTCCTTCTCCGTCAGCGTGCGTTTCTCGCCCCAGGACACCAGGTCCTTGAGCCGCACCGGCTTGTCGACCAGCCCCGCGCCGGGTCCGTCCGCCACGAACAGCCGTTTCACCAGCGGCGCGATCAGGCTCGACGCCAGCTTGCCTCCGAGTACCGCGGGTTCCATCCGCTGCCTCACCCCGTCGTCGATCGGACGGAGGGAGCCTAACCGGTTACGACAACTGGCCGTCGTAGTCGGGGAGTTTGAAGGTCTTCTCGGCGTGGCCGCCCGACAGGTCGGTGGCGCTGTTGCCGATGTTCGCGATGATCGTGTAGCCCTTGTTCTCGATCGCGGTGCGCTGGGCCGTCTTGTAGTCGGCGACGTCCTTGAAGAGGTCGAAGAGGCCGCGGACGTAGAGGCCGTCGACGTCGTAGCCGTCGTGTTCGAGGTTGTACTCGGTCGGCAGGTAGATGATGCCGGGGCGGGCCGTGACGAAGAACAGCGAAACCCCGTGCTCCTGGGCGTACTTGGCGACCGCGAGGACCGGCTTGTTGGCCGGCTGGGGCCAGCTGAAGCCGAAGTCGGTCTCCAGGGTGGTGTTGTCGATGTCGAGGACGATCGCCTCCTTCTCGCCCGGCTTCGTCGCCGCGATGCGCTGCTTCAGGTAGGGCAGTGCCTGGTCCATCACCGTCTGGCAGTCGGTCTGCCACGTGGCGTAGTCGACGGTGGTGCCGGTCGCCGTCGCGGCCTCGGCGGGGACGCTCACCGCGGCGAGGGCGGCGGCGGTCACGGCGACGGTGGCGGTACGGCGGGCCCAGGGGCGTCGTCTCGTCATGGGGGTGGGGTTCCTCTCACGTCAGTGCGCGGCCGGTGCGGAAGGCATGGTCGCGGGCGCGGGTGGCGGGAGGGGAACCGTAAGGTTACTGAACGGTAGGCGTACAGAGGTCTGCGCCACATTTCCGCGGCCCGAGGCAACCCCGCCCGGTGACAAGCCGCACAGGCGATTCGACCCCTACTAGGGCGAGTAGTCGTAAGAACCCTTCCCGGCAAAAGGACATTTTGCTCGGGGATGAAGGGAACCGTATGGGCGTTTTCGCCGTCTGTGCTGTGAATTCTGCCGAACGGGCGCTCTGTCAAGAAGTCTGAAGTTTTGGGATGAAGTACTAGCTTCCGTCGTAGATGGACTGTTTGGGGGTTCCTGGGGCGGGGGTTACCAATGGACGTGTCATCCGGTGGTGTCCGTGCGCCGGGTGGCTTTTCTGTCCCCGTCCCCGTGAGGTTTCGATGTTCCAGCGCGCCACGTCCCGTTCTTCCCGTACGTCTTCGCTCCGCACCCGGATGGCCGTCATGGCCGTCGGGCTGGGGCCACCGCCGTGCTGGGCACCGGGGTCGCGAGCGCCGCCACCGCGAGCGTGGCGCCGAAGGCCGTCAGCGCGAAGGCCGCCGCCTCCTGGGTCGACCCGGTGAAGAAGTACACGCTGTCCGCGAAGTTCGCCCAGGCCGGCGGCATGTGGCAGTCCACCCACAGCGGGCAGGACTTCGCCGTGCCGAGCGGTACCAACGTCGTCGCCGCGCACGGCGGGACCGTCGTCAAGGCCGGCGGCAACGGTGCCGGCGACGGAGCCGCGTACGGCAACGCCATCGTCATCAAGCACGGCAACGGCACCTACTCGCAGTACGCCCACCTCTCGCGCATCGACGTCAGGGTCGGCCAGGTCGTCAAGACCGGCCAGCACATCGCGCGCTCCGGCAACACCGGCAACTCCAGCGGCCCGCACCTGCACTTCGAGATCCGTACGACCGCCAACTACGGCTCGGCGATAGACCCGGTCGCGTTCCTGCGCGGCAAGGGCGTGTCCGTCTGAGCCGGTCCCGCTAGGCGGGCTTCGAGCCCGCGTGGGCCTGTGTGATCATGTCGGTGGCGACCTCCAGGACGGCCTTGCGCTTGTCCTCGGGGTCGCCTTCGAGGTCCTGCACGGCGAACATCCCGGCGTGCAGCGTGAAGATCGCGCTCAGCGAGCGGACCTGGTCGACCAGGCTCGACCCGGGGTCGATCACGATCTCCCGGAGGCCGCGCATGCGCTCCTTGAAGCGCTCGCCGATGCGCAGGTCCCGTACCGTCGCCTGGTTCTCCTGCATGAAGCGGAACAGGGGGTCGCGCCGTCGAGCGCGTCGCCGTAGCGCCGTACGATCTCCTGCTTGGTCTCCAGGGTGTGCGGCTGGTCGCGGCCCCACTCGATGAGGTCCTCGATCGGCTTCGTCAGGTCCTCGAAGATGCTGACGAGGATCTCTTCCTTGGTCTTGAAGTGGTAGTAGAGCGCGGCCTTCGTGACGTCCAGGTGCTCGGCGATCTCGCGCAGCGAGGTCTTCTCGTAGCCCTGCTCGGCGAAGAGTTCGAGCGCCACGTCCTGGATGCGCTGGCGGGTGTCTCCGCGACGCTGCCGCTTGGTGCCGTCCATGGTGCCGCCCATTCGTTTCATGCCCCAGCAAACTTACTTGACGCCCGGCTAGTTACGGGTCTACTTTCCCTTAGTGTAGTCAACTAGCCGGGCGGCAAGTAAGTGGTCGGCCGGAGGCAGTGCATAGGGAGTGGAAACGATGGCGGACACACAGACGGTCGACACGGGTCCGGAGGAGACCGAGAAACAACCCAGGAGCGTGCGGGTCGTCCTGCTCGCCCTGATGATCACGATGATGCTCGCGATGCTCGACAACATGATCGTGGGTACGGCGATGCCGACGATCGTCGGTGAGCTGGGGGCCTGGAGCACCTCTCCTGGGTCGTCACCGCGTACACGCTCGCGACCGCCAGCTCCACCCCGCTGTGGGGCAAGCTCGGCGACATGTACGGGCGCAAGGGCGCCTTCATGACCTCGATCGTGATCTTCCTGGCCGGTTCCGCGCTCAGCGGCATGGCACAGAACATGGGGCAGCTGATCGGCTTCCGGGCCATCCAGGGTCTCGGCGCCGGTGGTCTGATGGTCGGCGTCATGGCGATCATCGGCGACCTCATCCCGCCGCGTGAGCGGGGCAAGTACCAGGGCATGATGGCCGGCGTCATGGCGCTCGCGATGATCGGCGGACCGCTGGTCGGCGGCACCATCACCGACAACTGGGGCTGGCGCTGGTCCTTCTACATCAACCTGCCGCTCGGGGTCATCGCGCTCGCCGCGATCAGCGCGGTGCTGCACCTGCCGAAGAAGCGGTCGCAGGCACGGATCGACTACCTGGGCGCCGGTCTGCTGACCCTCGGCATCACCTCCATCGTGCTCGTCACCACGTGGGGCGGTTCGCAGTACGCCTGGACGTCCGCGCGGATCATGGAGCTGATCGGCATCGGCGTCGCCGCGCTCATCGGGTTCGTGTTCTGGCAGACCAAGGCGACCGAGCCGGTCGTACCGCTGCACATCTTCCGCAGCCGCAACTTCACCCTGATGGCCATCATCGGCTTCATCACCGGGTTCGTGATGTTCGGGGCGACGCTGTTCCTGCCGCTGTACCAGCAGTCCGTGCAGGGCGCGTCCGCTACGAACTCCGGGTTGCTGCTTCTCCCGATGCTCGGGGCGATGCTCGTGACCTCCATGGTCGCCGGGCGGGTCACCACCAACACCGGCAAGTACAAGGTGTTCCCGGTCGTCGGCAGCGTGTTCATGGTCGTCGGGCTGTATCTGCTCTCCACCATGGACACCGGTACGACGCGGTTCATGTCCGGTGTGTTCATGGCCGTCGTCGGGCTCGGCATGGGCTGCCTGATGCAGATCACCATGCTGGTCGCGCAGAACAGCGTCGAGATGAAGGACATGGGGGTCGCGTCCTCCACGAGCACGTTGTCCCGGACGCTCGGGTCGTCGTTCGGTGTCGCCATCATGGGCGCGCTGTTCAACCACCGGGTCCAGGACGTCATGGCCGCGCGGGCCGGGGCGATCGGGTCCAAGGTGACGGAGCAGTCCGCGCAGCTGGATGCGAAGAGTCTGGCGAAACTGCCGGCGGTGGCGCGTGAGGCGTATCAGCACGCGGTGTCCTCCGGGATCCACTCGGCGTTCCTGCTCGGGGCCGTGGTCGCGATCGTCGCGCTGGTGGCCGCGGTGTTCGTGAAGGAGGTTCCGCTCAAGGGGGCGGGGCCCAAGGCCGAGGGTTCTGGCGAGGGTGTGGCGGAGCAGATGCCGATCGTCGAAGCGGTCTGAGTCTGTCGCCTGTTGGCTGAAGGTCCCCGGTTGGTGTCCGCCCCGGGGCCTTCTTTGTGTGCGTACGCGTGAGTGTTCGGCTGCGGGTGCGTGGGGTGTGCTCGCGTGTTCGGCTGCGGGTGCGTTGCCGGGGGCTCTGCCCCGGGCCCCCGTAACGGCCCTGAAGGGGCCTCGTCCGCAAACGCCGGACGGGCTGAAAACCGTGAGCCGGGGTCGCTGTCAGTGGTGCGTGTCACCATCGAGGGCATGGACAAGATGCGGCAGTTGCGGCTTGCCAAGGACGCTATGGATCGGGACTGGGCCGAGCCCGGGCTCGATCTTGGTGGGGTGGCCGCGCATGCCGGGTACTCGCGGTATCACTTTCTGCGGGCCTTCAAGGAGGCGTACGGGGAGACGCCGGGGCAGTATCTGACGCACCGGCGGATCGAGCGGGCCGAGGAGATGCTGCGGAGCGCCGATCTCTCGGTGACCGAGATCTGCCACCTGGTCGGGTTCAGCAGCCTCGGGACGTTCTCGGCGCGGTTCAAGGCGCTGACCGGGCTGACCCCGAGCGAGTACCGGACCAAGCACGTGGGCCGCGGGGCCGCGCTCATCCCGGGGTGCTACGCGATGCTGTGGGCCGGCGGTTTCCCCAGCGCAACTTTGAAGAAGCGTCGCGCCGCCCGCCCTGCCTACGGTGAGGAACAGGAAGCAGCTTCACCCTCACCCGACTCGTCCGACAGGAGTGCGGAGACATGATCCAGGGCCTGGGCATCGCCACCGTGTGGACCTTCGACCAGCAGCGCACCAAAGCCTTCTTCACCGAGAAACTCGACTTCGAGATCCGCGACGAGATCTCGATGGGCGACATGCAGTGGGTCACCGTGGGCGCCAAGAACCAGCCCGCCCTCGCGCTCACCCTGATGAGCCTGGACGGCCCGGGCCTCGACCCCGAGTCCGCCGAGGCACTGAAGAAGCTGGTCAGCAAGGGGGCGATCGGGGCAGGGGCGTTCACCACCGACGACTGCCGCGGGGACTACGCCACCTTCAAGGCACGCGGCGTCGAGTTCCTCCAGGAGCCGACCGAGCGGCCGTACGGCATCGAGGCGATCTTCCGCGACGACAGCGGCAACTGGTACTCGCTGACCGAGCGCCGCGCGGAGCTGGACTTCTCAAGGACTTCGCATGACCCCGGAGCAGGCGGGGACGTGGGGAGGTGGCTGAGGTCGAGCCGGATCACACGGCCGTGCGGGTCGCGCTGTGGCGGGCCCTGCACGTCCGGGCCGATCCGCCGCCGCATGTCATCGAGGACGAGGTCGGGCTCGCGCTCGCCGACCCCGGGGACGACTGGCGGGAGCGTCCCGACATGGACGTCGAGGCCACGCGCCGGGTGCGGGCGTCGATCGTGGCGCGGGCCCGTTTCGTCGAGGACGTGGTGGAGGAGCAGGCCGGGCGGGGTGTCGACCAGTACGTCGTCCTCGGCGCCGGCCTCGACACCTTCGCCCAGCGGCGGGCCGAACTGGGCGGAAGACTCCGGGTGTTCGAGGTCGAGCGGCCCGGCACGCAGGCATGGAAACGGCGGCGGCTCGCGGAGTTGGGGTACGCCGTCCCGGACTGGCTGCGCTTCGTGCCGGTGGACTTCGAGGGCGACTGGTGGGCCCAGCTCTCCGCCGCAGGCCTCGACACCGACCGCCCCGCCGTCGTCGCCGCGACCGGCGTGACCATGTACCTCACCCTCGACGCCATCACCACCATGTTCCGCAGGGTCGCCGGCCTCGCCTCGGGCTCCACCCTGGTCACCACGTTCCTCCGCCCCGTGGACGACGTCGAGCCGGAACAGCGCGCCCAGTTGGAGGTGGCCGTACGGGGAGCTCGCGCCGCCGGGACCCCGTTCCTGAGCTTCTTCACCCCGGAACAGATGCTGGAGCTGGGGCGCGAATGCGGGTTCCGGGAAGTGCGGCATGTACCGGCGGCGGAGCTCGCGGAGCGGTATTTCGCGGGGGCGGGGGATGGGGCGATGCCGTCTCGGGGGAGGAGGTGATGGTGGCGGGCACGTGAGAGCCGAAGCCCCCACCCCCTACGGCAACATCGGATAACTCCCCGTACTGGTAGGCGCATGCTCCGGCAGCCACAGCACCGCCACCGCCCCCTCCGCAGGAATGTGATCCGGCGCCCCCGCAGGCCGTACGTTGCGGAAGGTCAGGCGGGCACCGAGGACTCGGGCCTGGCCGGCGGCGATGGTGAGGCCGAGGCCGTGACCGTGGCCCGCGCGGTCCGAGCTGCCGGTGCGAAAGCGGCTCGGGCCCTCCGCGAGGAGTTCCTCCGGGAAGCCGGGGCCGTGGTCGCGGACGCGGATGACCCGGCCCTCGACGGAGACCTCGATCGGCGGCTTGCCGTGGCGGGCCGCGTTGGCGAGGAGGTTGAACAGGACGCGCTCCAGGCGGCGGGGGTCGGTGGTGACCTCCGACTCGTGCACGACGTGGACCACCGCGTCCGGGTCCTTCGCGATGACCCGGCGGCTCACGAACTCGCCGAGCATGAGGTCCTGCAGCTCGGCCCGCTCGGACGCCCCGTCGAGCCGGGCCACCTCCAGCACGTCCTCGACGAGCGTGCGCATCGCCTTCGCCCGGTCCAGGACCAGCTCGGTCGGGCGGCCGGGGGCAGGAGTTCGGCCGCCGTCAGCAGACCCGTCACCGGGGTGCGCAGCTCGTGCGCGATGTCTGCCGTCACCCGGCGCTCGGCCTCAAGGCGCTGCTGCAGCGCGTCAGTCATCGCGTCCACCGCGCGCGCGAGGTCGTCGGTCTCGTCCCGTACGACCCCGCCGATCGCGTCCCGCACCCGTACGTCCGTCTCGCCCTTGGCGACCTGGTTCGCCGCCGCCGCGGCCTTCCGCAGCCGGCGCGAGAGCTGGCCGCCGATCAGGACTCCGAGCGCGCTGCCGCCGAGCACGGCCGCGATCGAGCCGATGACCAGGGCCTGGTCGAGGTCCTTGAGGATGTCCGTGCTGCGGTCGGTGAACCCGGTGTGCAGGGACATCACATGGCCGTCCTTGAGCGGTACGGCCGCCCAGATGTCCGGCACACCGCTGGGCCGGTCGGTGACATAGGTCGCCCGCCGGCCCTCCTGGACCTTCTCGTGGAGTGCCGACGGCAGGTTCGGGTCGTCGATCTTGATGCTGGGGAAGTTGGGCCGCCCGGACAGTTCGTAGTTGCGCTGCGCGATCTGGACGCGTTCGTCCGCGAGGTCGCGCGCGTTGTCCAGCATCGAGACCCGGGCCGCGTTGTGCACGACCAGGCTGAGCGCGATCGCGACCAGCGTGCCGACCAGGGCGATGGCCGCGCTGAGCTTCCATCTCAGACCCGTACGGATGCCCGCTCTGTCCACGAACGACGGCACCCTGCGCTGTGAATTCCCCGCATACCCCTGCTCAGGCCTTCAACTTGTAGCCGAAGCCGCGGACCGTCTCGATCCGGTCCTGGCCGATCTTCGTCCGCAGCCGCTGCACATGGACGTCCACGACGCGGGTGTCACCGCCCCAGCCGTAGTCCCACACCCGCTCCAGGAGCTTGTCACGGGACAGCACCGTGCCCGGCGCCGAGGAGAACTCCAGCAGCAGCCGCATCTCGGTCGGCGTCAGCGCCACCGGCTGCCCGGCCCGGCGCACCTCCATGCCCTCGGTGTCGATCTCCAGGTCCCCGAAGGTCAGCACCCCGCCGGCGACCGGCGCCGCGTCGGCGTCCCCGTACGGTCGCCGCCGCTCGCGTGTCCGAAGCGGCGCAGCACCGCGCGGATGCGGGCGACCAGGACGGCGCCGTCGAAGGGCTTCGTGACGTAGTCGTCGGCGCCCGCCTCCAGGCCGAGCACCACGTCGATCGAGTCGGCGCGCGCCGACAGCATGATCACCGGAACCGTCGACTCGTCCCGGATGCGGCGGCACAGGCTCACGCCGTCCAGGCCCGGGACCATCACGTCGAGCAGCGCGATGTCGGGGCGGTCGGCCCGGAACGCCTCCAGGCCCGACAGCCCGTCGGGCATCGCGGTCACCACGAAACCGTCCCGCTCCAGGGCGAGTTGGGTGGCCTCGCGGATGACGTCGTCGTCCTCGACGAACAGGACGTGGGTCTGGTCTGCCATCCCGGTGCTCTCAGTCCTCGTGTGGGTCGTTCTCAAGCAGGGGACGCCCGGAGGGGCGTCCGCGTTCACTGAAGGATCGGATCAGGGGCCCCGATCGGTTCAGTCGTGACCGGTCCGGTTCCGACAGCGGTCGGTTCGGATCGGGTCAGTTCTTGCTGGGGGCGGGGAGGCGTCGCCCCCGACCGCGTTGCTGTACTCGTTGTGCGTGCTGTACTCCTGCACGAAACGGCCCGAGGTCCAGCGGTACGTGATCACGTTCTCACCGGACGGACTCGACACCGGGTCGCCCTTCTCGTACACCTGCTTGGTGACGACGAGATCGCCGCGGTCTATCTCCGCGTAGACCGGGGTTCCTCGGCCTTGAACACATTCTCGTACGTCCCACCGGTGTCCCGGTACACGTACGAGCCGATCCCCACCGCATCGCCGCAGGTCATCACATTGACGACGACGTCGTTGGCGGTGCCGCCGGTCAGCATGCCGTACGACACGTCGACCGCGTACTCGTCGGCGACGCACGGCTTCAGCTCGTGCTTGACCGCCGTCGAGACCTTCGGGTCGTCCATGACGAGCTTGACCGCGTTCACATGGTCGTCGGCGGTCGCGGACGGGGAGGGCGTCGACGCCTCCGCGACCCCGGCCACCGAGTCGGAGTGCGCGGGGCCCTCGTCACGCGCGCCGGTGCCGCCCGTGGCGCAGCCGGACACCAAAGGGCGAGGGCGGCGAGCACGGCCATCGCCGTGAGCGCCGCCTCCAGGCTCCCGCGCACCCGCCCGTGCCCGGGGTGTGGCTCGGGCCGGGCCCAGGGGTGTCGTCGCTCAGGCCGCGCAACGCTCCCGCTCCTCACGCTCCAGCGCGCGTGCGTCCAGGTCGCGGGCCTCCAGCTCCTCCCGGAGCCGGGCGAGCGCCCGGTGCAGCGTGCTCTTGACCGTACCGGCCGACATGCCCAGGGCGGCGGCCGTCTCTTCGGTGGACATCTGCTCCCAGTGTCGCAGGACGACCACACTGCGCTGCTTCGGGCGAGAACTTTCATGATGTCCATAAGAAGCGCCCGATCCGCGTGCTGTTCGGTCGCGTCGTCGACGCTCGCGTCCGGCAGCTGCTCGGTGGGGACCTCCTCCAGCTTGCGGGCCCGCCACCACTCGGTCCGCGTGTTGATCATGACCCGGCGCAGGTAGGCGTCCGCGAGGCGCTTGTCCTCGATGGTCTCCCAGCGGCCGTACGTCCGTACCAGCGCCGTCTGGAGCAGGTCCTGGGCGTCGACCGGGTCCGGCACCAGCCGGCGGGCGCTGCGCAGCAGCGCGTCCTGTCGGGTGCGGACGTACTCCTCGAATTCGAGCACCTCGCCCTGCGCCATGATCAACCGCCTCCATCCCCGTTTCCGACCCGCCTGCTGCCGGTTGTCCTCTGCTGCTGTGCCGCCGGTCTGCGGCACACAAAGGAAGCTACGGAGCGGTTGTCACGGCACTGTGCGGAGCAGCCTGCGGAGAGCGCTCGGCTGTCCGTCGGTTGTGTAACGGAAGTAGGTACGGGGTAAGGGGGCGGGGTGTTTAGGGGTGGTACGGGGTGATTTGGGGCCCACGGGAGTGTGACGAGAGCTGGGTGTGGGCTGTGATGTTCTCCGGGGTGGGGCGCGAGTCTGTGAATTGACCGTGTGTCAGGCGCGGGCCGCGGGCAGCCGGTAGAAGCCGTCCGGGAGGGGTTCCACCAGGCCGTCCGACACCAGACCGTCCAGCGCCCTGGCCCGCTGCACCGGCTCGTGCCACACCTGGTCGAGCGCCGACTGCGGGACGGGGTGTCGGCCGCCGCCTCGCGGAGTACGGCGAGGAGCTTGCCGCGGACCTGGCGGTCCGTGCCGGCGTACGTCTGGCCGCGGCGGGCCGGACCGTCGTGCTCCGGCTTGCCCGCGAGGTTCCAGGCGCACTGGGCGGAGATCGGGCAGCGGTGGCAGGTCTCTCGTTCTTCGCCGTGCAGACCAGTGCGCCGAGTTCCATGGACGCGGCGGCCCAGCGGGCGGCCATCGGCTCGTCCGGGGGAGGAGGGCGCGGGCGAGCTTGCGCTCGGCGGCGGTGGTGGCGTTCGGGGGTACTGGACGCCGGTGACCGCGCGCGCGAAGACGCGGCGGACGTTGGTGTCGAGGACGGCGTGGCGCTGGCCGTAGGCGAAGGACGCGACGGCGGCGGCCGTGTACTCGCCGATGCCGGGGAGCGCGAGGAGCTGCGCGTGGTCGGTGGGGACGTCGCCGCCGTGCCGTTCCGTTATGGCGGTGGCGGCGCCGTGCAGCCGTAGCGCGCGGCGCGGGTAGCCGAGGCGGCCCCAGGCGCGGACGGCCTCGCCGGGGGCGTCCTTGGCGAGGTCGGCGGGGCGGGGCCAGCGGGCGAGCCACTGCTCGTAGACCGGGAGGACGCGGCTGACCGGGGTCTGCTGGAGCATGAACTCGCTGACCATCACGCCCCAGGGGCCGGCGTCGGGGCGCCGCCAGGGAGGTCACGGGCGTTTTCCTCGAACCAGTCGATGACCGGGGTGTGGAGGTGGGCGCCGTCCGGTGTGGTCGCGGACGGTGTGTGCGGGGGTTTCGTGGGCGCAGTCATGGCGTTCCGATCCTGCCACGGTTGGTGGGTGGGTCGGGGTCGTGGCGGTACGGCGAGCCCGCCGCTTGCGGGGCCCTTCGGTCTGCCACCACGGCTGAGCGGGTTGGTGCCGGGTACGCGGCGGGCTGCGCCGCACCGCCACGACCCGCTTTCGTGCGTCGGTGGGTGCGGGTGCGGGTGCGGGTGCGGGTGCGGGTGCGGGTGCGTGGGGCCATCCCGGGTGATTTCAGGCGGGGTTGCCGGGATGATGATCCGGAAAAGTTGGGCTGGGGCGGCGGGTGGGGCGAGGTAACTCGCCGATCTCTCGTACAGTTTGCGCCGTGGGATCTCTGCGCAATCCGGTCGGGCCGCTTCCCTCCTCCATCTATTGGCGACGGAGGGTCCTCATGGTGTCCGTGGTCGCCCTGTTGGCACTGCTGATCACCTGGATCGTCACCTCGGGTGGCGGGGGCGGCAAGAACGGTGCGGACGGGGACAAGAACGGCAAGACTCCCGCTCCTACGATCACTGCCGGACCGTCGGGATCGGGTCCCGCGATCAGTCAACACCCGGGCGGGCGCGACGAGTCGAGCGGTGGCGGCAGCGGTGGCGGTAGCAGGGGCGGGGCTGGCTCCGGTGGGTCCGGTGCCGGGTCGAGTGCCGGGGCGGGTGCTGGCGGCGGCAGTGGGTCCGGTGGTTCTGGTGGGGCGTCAACTGGTGGCAGCAGTACGGGTACTACGGTTCCAGCCGACTCGACGCTGCCCAACTGCACCGGCGGTGCTGTGCAGTTGAGTCTGCGGAGTCTCCATAACTCGTACTCGCCCGATCAGACGCCGACCTTCGTGCTCACCGCCAAGAACTCCTCCGGCAGTGACTGCAAGGTCGATCTCGGGCCCAAGAGCGCGGTGTTGACGATCACGGAGGCGGGCGGTTCCGCCGACTTCTGGTCCTCGGCCGACTGCCCGAAGAACTCCGGGAGCGTGTTCTACCGCGTGTCCGCCGGGAGCAGCGTCACGTACACCCTGAAGTGGGACCGCAAGCCGAGCGCCCCCGAGTGCGCGACACCGCCCGCCGGTTCGGCCGGGGCCGGGACCTACCTGGTGGAGGCGGCGGCCTCCGGCTTCGCCAAGGCGCAGACCTCGTTCGTTCTGGCCAGCGACTAGGGGTGGTTGAGCCCGGGGTCGGCGGCGGTCGGGTCGGACGTCGCGGTGGTCGGGTCAGACGTAGCGTTCGAGGATTGAGGACTCCGCCAGGCGGGAGAGGCCCTCGCGGACGCTGCGTGCCCGCGCTTCGCCCACGCCGTCGACCGTCTGCAGGTCGTCGACGCTGGCCGCCAGGAGTTTCTGCAGGCCGCCGAAGTGCTCGACCAGGCGGTCGATGATCGCGCGCCGGGGAGGCGCGGGACCTTGGCGAGCAGACGGAAGCCGCGGGGGAGACCGCCGAGTCGAGGGCCTCGGGGGAGCCGGTGTAGCCCAACGCGCGGGCCACCGTGGGGAGTTCGAGGAGTTCCGCGTGGGAAAGCGCGTCGAGTTCGGCGAGGGCCTCGTCCACCGTGCGGGATCGTTTGGCCGTGGGCTCGGGGACGTAGTCGCGTACGACGAGTTCGCGCTCCGGCTCCACGCCCGCGATCAACTCCTCCAGCTGGAGGGCGAGCAGGCGGCCGTCCGTGCCCAACTCCACTACGTACTCGGCGATTTCGGTGGCGATCAGCCGGACCATCTCCAGCCGCTGGACCACCGCGGAGACGTCCCGGACCGTCACCAGGTCCTCGATCTCCAGCGCCGACAACGTTCCCGCCACCTCGTCCAGGCGGAGCTTGTAGCGCTCCAGCGTCGCCAGGGCCTGGTTGGCGCGGGACAGGATCGCCGCCGAGTCCTCCAGGACGCGTCGCTGGCCGTCCACGTAGAGGGCGATCAGGCGCATCGACTGGGAGACCGAGACCACCGGGTAGGCGACCTGTTTGCTGACGCGGTCCGCCGTGCGGTGGCGGGTGCCGGTCTCCTCCGTGGGGATGTCCGGGTCGGGGACCAGCTGGACGCCCGCCCGGAGGATCTTGGAGAGGTCGGACGACACCACGATGCCGCCGTCGAGCTTGCACAGTTCGCGCAGGCGCGTGGCCGTGAACTCGACGTCCAGGATGAAGCCGCCCGTGCACATCGCCTCGACGGTCTTGTCGGAACCGAGCACGATGAGGCCGCCCGTGTTGCCGCGGAGGATGCGCTCCAGGCCGTCGCGCAACGCCGTGCCGGGGGCCACGGCGCTCAATGAGGCGCGCATCAGGCCATCGCCGCCGGCCTTTCCGGGAGCTGACGCCCGGTCGTTGGCTGCCACTGCACTCCTCCGGTCGCAGGTGTTTCCGGTGCTCCCGTTTCCGCGCACTCTCTTCGTACGGACGGGCGAGACCAGGGCAAAGTCTACCGGCGGTCCTCGTCGTCCCGTGGGGCCTCTCGCTTACGGGAGCGCGGGAGGACCCGGAGAGCGTCTCCTATGTCGGCCACTTCGATGACCTTCATGCCCGCCGGGATCTTGCCCGGGTCGCTCGGGACGAGGGCGTGGGTGAAGCCCAGACGGTGTGCTTCGGAGAGCCTGCGCTGGACGCCCGTGACCCGTCTGACCTCGCCCGCGAGGCCCACTTCGCCGATCGCCACCAGGTTCTTGGGGAGGGGGTGTCGCTCGCCGCGGAGGCCAGGGCGAGCGCGATGGCCAGATCCGCGGCCGGCTCGGAGAGCTTCACCCCGCCGACCGTCGCCGAGTAGATGTCCCGCTTGCCCAGGGCGCTGATCCTGCCGCGCTGCTCCAGCACCGCGAGCATCATCGAGACGCGGGAGGTCTCCAGACCCGAGGTGGTGCGCCGGGGGAGGGGATCTGGGAGTCGACCGTGAGCGCCTGGACCTCGGCGACGAGGGGCCGGCGGCCCTCCAGGGTGACCGTCAGACAGGTGCCGGGGACCGGCTCCGCGCGGCGGGTCAGGAACAGGCCGCTGGGGTCGGCCAGGCCGGTGATGCCCTCGTCGTGCAGCTCGAAGCAGCCGACCTCGTCGGTCGTGCCGTAGCGGTTCTTGACGCCCCGTACGAGACGCAGGCGGGCGTGGCGGTCGCCCTCGAAGGAGAGGACCACGTCCACCAGGTGCTCCAGGAGACGGGGTCCCGCGATCGCGCCGTCCTTGGTGACGTGACCCACCAGGAGGGTGGACATGCCGCGCTCCTTGGAGGCGCGGATCAGCGCGCCCGCCACCTCGCGGACCTGGGCCATGCCTCCGGGGGCGCCGTCGATCTCCGGGGAGGCCACCGTCTGCACGGAGTCCAGGATCAGGAGGGAGGGCTTCACCGCGTCCAAGTGGCCCAGGATCGTGGCCAGATCGGTCTCGGCGGCGAGATACAGGTGGTCGTCGATCGCCTTGATGCGGTCGGCGCGCAGCCGGACCTGGCTCGCCGACTCCTCACCGGTGACATAGAGCGTCCGGTGCTCCTCGCTCGCCGACTTCGCCGCCACGTCCAGGAGGAGGGTCGACTTGCCCACGCCCGGTTCGCCCGCGACGAGGACCACCGCTCCGGGGACCAGGCCGCCGCCGAGGACCCGGTCCAGCTCGGGCACGCCGGTCGAACGGGCGGTGGCCGTACGGCCGTCGACCTGGCCGATCGGGACCGCGGAGGTGGTGACGCGGCCGGGGGCGGTCGTGCGGACCGCGGGCGCGCCGTACTCCTCGACCGTGCCCCAGGCCTGGCACTCGGAGCAGCGGCCGAGCCACTTGGCCGTCTGCCAGCCGCACTCGGTGCAGCGGTAGGACGGTCGGTCCTTGGTGGTCTTCGTACGGGCAGCCATGCGTGAACCGTAACCGCCGCCACTGACAACGCGGTCGGCGGTCGGGCCCTGCGCCTTCGGTATCCGGCCACCGCCCGACGGGAACGAGTCAGGGAGGTCAGGATGCCCGTCCCCTTTGAGGGATCGTTTCACCCGTACGGATTAAAAGTGCTCAAGGGGGCGGAAGGGGGCATCACCGGCCGCCTACGGTCGCACGGGTGATGAGCAGCAGTCCGGAGACCTCGACCCGCACCACCGGCGCACACCGGGCGCATCGGGAGGCGCGTGACCGTGGGGCGGCGCGCACGCTGGCGCAACGCCCGCCCGCGCGCTACGAGCCGTACCTGGACGGCCTGTTCACGTACTGCCTGTCCGTGCTCTGCGACCACGACTCCGCGACCGCCGCCCTGGGGACGTGCTGGCGCTCGCCGAACGCCGGGGCGCACGCGCGCCGGAGACCGCCGGTGACCGCCGCGCCTGGCTCTACGCGCTGGCCCGCTGGGCCTGTCTGCGCAAGCTCGCCGAGGCCAAGCAGAAACGTCAGGGCACGCACGCGGTGGGGCGCACCGAGGCGGAAGAACCGGCCCTGTCCGAGGAGTTGAAGGAGCAGCGGCGCCGCGAACTCGCCCTGCTCGCCTGGCCGGAAGCCGCCGGGACCACCCCGGAACAGCGCGAGGCGCTTGAACTCGCCGTGCGCCACCGGCTCGCCGCCCACGAGGTCGCCGCCGTCCTGGGCATGGACCTCGCGGGGGCACGGGAGTTGCTGGCGTCCGCCGCCTGCGAGGTGGAACGCACGCGTGCCGCCCTGGCCGTCGTGGAGACCGGGAGCTGCCCGAGCGTCGCCCGCCTCACCAGCGACCACCAGCTCGTGCTGAGCAGCGCACTGCGCCGCGAACTGGTCCGGCACGTCGACGACTGCCCGCACTGCCGCCGCACCGCCGAGCGCGCGCGGCCCCGGCACCTGGCCGGGCGCCAGTGTCACGCCCGCCGAACTGCCCGTCCTGGAGGCACCCCGCGCGGCCCTGCATGTCGCCATGGCGCACCTCCCACGCGCGCGTGGAGCCGCCGCACCGCGCTTCGACCGGCGCGGTTTCCCGATGGACCCGAAGGACCGTGCCGCCCGGCGGGACCGCCTCCGCGCGCGTGCCGTCACGACGACCGTCGTCGCCACCGTGATCGCCGCCCCGGTCCTCGCCCTCTGGGCCGCCTACCGGGGCACCCCGACCGGCGAGGGCATCGACGGCAGGCCCGCCACCGCGAGCGAACAGCACGGCCCCGGCAGCCTGGAGGGCGAGGTCGCGAGCGGCGGCTACGAGAACACGGGCAACGACACCACCAGCCCCCGCCCCGGCAAGGGCGGCAAGAACGACGTCTCCGTGGAGGTCATCAGCGTCACCGGCGCCGGCAAGAAGGGCGCGGGCCACCTCGCCGTCTCGGCCGCGAACAGCGGTGACACCACGCTGATCACCCTCACCGCGTCCGGCCCGGCCCCGGTCCGCTGGTCCGTGACCACCGGCGCACCCTGGCTCTACTTCAGCCAGTCCTCGGGAACCCTCGCCCCGGGCGACTCGTTGACGATCAAGGTGTACGTCGACCACCTGCGCGAGCCCTCGGGCCACTGGGCCGCGCGCGTGGCCGTCTCGCCCGCGGGCGCCGTCGTCTCGATCGACGGCTACGGCAGCGCGCCCACCCCGACGGATCCGACGGGCCCGACCGACCCCACGGACCCCGGGGACCCGCCCTCGTCCAGTCCGGACCCGACGCCCACGAGCAGCGCGCCCACCGACCCCACCCCGAGCGACCCGCCGACCTCCGCGAGCCCGACCCCGACACCCACGGACTCGTCCCCGACCGACCCGGGCGGCTCGACACCACCGCCCGGCGACAGCGGCGACCCGAGCCCGGGTTCGTCGTAGCGGCTAGCGGACCGGGTCCGCCGGATGCGGTGCCAGCAGCGGGAGTTGGGACGCCAGGCGCTCCTCGCACAGCTCGACCAGGCGGTGGTAGCCCGCCTTGCCCATCAGCTCGGTCAGCTCCGGGCCGTAGGACACATAGACCGGGTCGCCCGCGCCGTGCGCCGAGGTCGCCGACGTGCACCACCAGTGCAGGTCGTGGCCGCCGGGACCCCAGCCCCTGCGGTCGTACTCACCGATCGACACCTGGAGGACGCGCGTGTCGTCCGGGCGGTCGATCCACTCGTACGTCCGCCGCACCGGAAGCTGCCAGCAGACGTCCGGCTTGGTCTCCAGGGGCTCGCGGCCCTCCTTGACGGCCAGGATGTGCAGCGAGCAGCCCGCGCCGCCGGCGAAACCGGGGCGGTTCTGGAAGATGCACGAGCCCTGGAAGGGGCGCGTCTGGCGGTCGCCGTCCTCGTCCTTGGAGATCCAGCCGTTCTCCACGCCCTCGTCGTGGTGCTGCCAGATGTCGGGCGTGAGCCTCGCCACATGCCCGGCGACCCGTTTCTCGTCGTCCTTGTCGGAGAAGTGCGCGCCCAGGGTGCAGCACCCGTCGTCCGCGCGGCCCGCCTGGATGCCCTGGCAGCCGCTTCCGAAGATGCAGTTCCAGCGAGAGGTCAGCCAGGTCAGATCGCAGCGGAACAGCTGCTCCTCGTCCGCCGGATCCGGGAACTCCACCCACGCGCGCGCGAAGTCGAGCCCCTTCTCGTCCGCTTTCAGGGCCTTCTTCGACGGCTTCGGGAGCGTGGCCGACATCACCGGCGAAGAGTCGCCGGGTGATTTGGCCGCCTTGTCGGTCTTCGCCTTTTTCGTCTTTGGCACGCGTCCAGGGTAAGTCGCCCGGAGCGCCCCCGGACACCGCCGAGGACCGTCCCACCCCGCCACCCGACCACCACCCCTCAACGAGGGGCTACGCCCCGCTCCTCCTGGATCGTGCAGGTGGCAGTAGCGTTCCGTATATGAGACTCGGTGTCCTCGACGTGGGATCGAACACGGTGCATCTGCTGGTGGTGGACGCACACCCGGGCGCGCGCCCGCTGCCCGCGCACTCGCACAAGGTGGAACTGCGCCTTGCCCAACTCCTCGACGAGGACGGCGCGATCGGCCCGGAGGGGGTCGACAAACTCGTCGGCGTCGTCCAGGAGGCGCTCCAGGCAGCCGAGGACAAGGGCGTCGAGGAACTCCTCCCGTTCGCCACCTCCGCCGTCCGCGAGGCCAGCAACGCCGACGACGTCCTCGCGCGCGTGCAGACCGAGACCGGTGTCGAACTCCAGGTCCTCACCGGCGCCGAGGAGGCCCGGCTCACCTTCCTCGCCGTCCGCCGCTGGTTCGGCTGGTCCGCCGGCAAGCTCCTCGTCCTCGACATCGGCGGCGGCTCCTGGAGATCGCCTACGGCATCGACGAGGAACCCGACACGGCCGTGTCCCTGCCCCTGGGCGCGGGCCGCCTCACCGCCGCCTGGCTCCCCGGCGACCCGCCGGAACCGGACGCGATAAGGGCCCTGCGCCGCCATGTGCGCGCGCAGATCGCCCGCACGGTGGGGAGTTCAGCCGTTTCGGCGCCCCCGACCACGTCGTCGCCACGTCGAAGACCTTCAAGCAGCTCGCCCGCCTCGCCGGCGCCGCCCGCTCCGCCGACGGCCTCTACGTCCAGCGCGAGCTGAAGCGCGGCTCCCTGGAGTCGTGGGTCCCGCGCCTGGCCGGCATGACCACCGCCCAGCGCGCCCTCCTCCCCGGCGTCTCCGAGGGCCGCGCCGAACAGCTCATCGCGGGCGCGATGGTGGCCGAGGGGCGATGGACCTGTTCGGCGTCGAGACGCTGGAGGTCTGTCCCTGGGCCCTGCGCGAGGGCGTGATCCTGCGGCGGCTGGATCAACTGCCGTCGGCGTAGAGGGAGGCATCCGGGGAGGCATCGAGGCGGGAGAGCACCGCTGCGGGGTGCGCGGAGGTGCCGTTCGTGACGCACACGCGTGTGCCCGCTTTTCGTGACGTACGCACGCGTGCCTGTTGTCCATCGCGTACGCACGCCTGCTCGGTGTCCATCCCGTCCGCGCACACTGCCCGTCATCCGTCACGCACACGTGCCCGTACAGACAGAAGGCCCGCACGGAACCCTCGTACTGAACGCCCGAACGGTAGGCCCACGCGCGCGTGCTGAACGCCGACCCGGTACGTGACGTATCAGACCCGCATGAAGTATCGCCACAACGCGGCCGCTCGCCGGACTTGGCCGGTTGCCGTCTCCCGCACAGCGCGTGCACAGCGACCGGCTCCCCCGCGCAAAGCGCCGCCCCGTAGTCTGTCCTCCGTGGCAGAACCAGTCGTGCGCATCCCGGATGCGAAGGTCGCGCTGTCCACGGCGTCCGTGTATCCGGAGTCGACGGCGACGGCCTTCGAGATCGCCGCGCGCCTCGGCTACGACGGCGTCGAGGTCATGGTGTGGACCGACCCGGTCAGCCAGGACATCGACGCGCTGCGCCGGCTCAGCGACTACCACCAGGTCCCGATCCTCGCCGTGCACGCGCCCTGCCTGCTCATCACGCAGCGGGTGTGGTCCACCGACCCGTGGATCAAGCTGCAGCGCGCCCAGGCGGCTGCCGAGAAGCTCGGCGCGACCACGGTCGTGGTGCACCCGCCGTTCCGCTGGCAGCGCCAGTACGCGAAGGACTTCGTCAGCGGGATCTGGCGGATGGCGGACGAGACGGATGTGCGGTTCGCCGTAGAGAACATGTACCCGTGGCGCTACCGCGACCGCGAGATGCTCGCCTACGCCCCCGACTGGGACGTGACGAACGAGGACTACCGGCACTTCACGATCGACCTCAGCCACACCGCGACCGCCCGCACCGACGCCACCGAGATGATCGGGCGCATGGGCGACCGGCTCGGCCATGTCCATCTCGCAGACGGCAACGGCTCCAACAAGGACGAGCACCTCGTCCCCGGCCGCGGCACCCAGCCCTGCGCCGAACTCCTTGAGCGGCTCGCGACGACCGGCTTCGACGGCCATGTCGTCATCGAGGTCAACACCCGGCGCGCGATGTCCAGCGCCGAACGCGAGGCCGACCTCGCGGAGGCGCTCGCCTTCACGCGGCTGCATCTGGCCTCGGCCGTGAAGGTGCCCCGGCGGTGACCGACGCCACCGCCAAGCGCCGGGGCCGGCCCCCTCGTACGGAGTCCGCCGACACCCGCGACCGCATCCTGACCGCGGCCCGCGAGGAGTTCTCCGAGCGGGGCTACGAGAAGACGTCGGTGCGCGGTATCGCGAAGGCGGCCGGGGTCGATCCGGCGCTCGTGCACCACTACTTCGGTACGAAGGAGCAGATTTTCGAGGCATCCGTCGAGGTCGCGTTCGCGCCCGCGCAGAACGCGCCGGAGACGGTCGCCGAGGGCCCGCTCGACGGCGTCGGCGAACGCCTGACCCGCTTCATCTTCGGCATCTGGGAGAACCCGGCGACCCGTACCCCGCTGCTGGCGGTGGTCCGTTCCGCCGTCAACAACGAAGCCGCCGCGGCCGTCTTCCGCCGGCTCGTCGTCTCCCAGGTGCTCGGCCGGGTCGCCGCACGGCTCGACCTCCCGGACGGCGACCTGCGCGCCGAACTGGCGGCGGCACAGCTGGTCGGTACGGCGATGCTGCGTTACGTGATCAAGGTGGAACCGCTGGCGTCGGTGGACGTGGAGCGGATCATCGCGCGGGTGGCGCCGGTGGTGCAGGGCATTTGACCGGGCCGTAAGACCACCGTCCGCGGGACGCTGAGGCGGTCCTCCAGGGACCGTCGGCTGACCCTCTCCGCGAGATGGATGTCCCGCGATACGGACACCGTGTCCGCCCCTGGATGACCGGCGTACGCTCAATAGCAGCCCTATCTGTCTGAAGGAGCGAGCGACGATGCCCGAGCTGAGGTCCCGCACAGTCACCCACGGCCGCAACATGGCGGGCGCACGCGCCCTGATGCGCGCCTCCGGTGTACCCGGTGCGGACATCGGCCGGAAGCCGATCATCGCGGTGGCGAACAGCTTCACCGAGTTCGTGCCCGGCCACACCCACCTGCAGCCCGTCGGCCGGATCGTCAGCGAGGCGATCACCGCGGCCGGGGGCATCCCGCGCGAGTTCAACACCATCGCGGTGGACGACGGCATCGCGCGATGGGCCACGGCGGCATGCTCTACAGCCTGCCCTCCCGCGACCTGATCGCCGACTCGGTCGAGTACATGGTCGAGGCGCACTGCGCCGACGCCCTGATCTGCATCTCCAACTGCGACAAGATCACGCCCGGCATGCTCATGGCCGCACTGCGCCTGAACATCCCGACGGTCTTCGTCTCCGGCGGCCCGATGGAGGCCGGACGCGCCACGCTCCAGGACGGCACGGTCCGCACGCTGGACCTGATCGACGCGATGGTCGACGCCGCCAACGAGAGCATCTCCGACGCGGACGTCCTCAACATCGAGGAGAACGCCTGTCCGACCTGCGGCTCCTGTTCCGGCATGTTCACCGCCAACTCGATGAACTGCCTGACGGAGGCGATCGGCCTCCCCTCCCCGGCAACGGCTCGGTCCTCGCGACCCACACGGCCCGCAAGGGCCTGTACCAGGACGCGGCCCGCACGGTCATGGACATCACCCGCCGCTACTACGAGCAGGACGACGAGACGGTCCTGCCGCGCAACGTCGCCACCTTCGCGGCCTTCGAGAACGCGATGGCCCTCGACATCGCGATGGGCGGCTCCACCAACACGATCCTGCACCTCCTCGCCGCGGCGCAGGAGGGGGCGTGCAGTTCGGCCTGGACGAGATCAACGCCGTCTCGCGCCGCGTGCCGTGCCTCGCGAAGGTCGCCCCGAACGTCGCGAAGAACCGCACGTACTACATGGAGGACGTCCACCGCGCGGGCGGAATCCCGGCCCTGCTGGGCGAGTTGCACCGCGCCGGCCTCCTCAACGAGGACGTCCACTCCGTCCACAGCCCGTCCCTGGCCGACTGGCTGAAGACGTGGGACGTGCGCGGTGGCTCCCCGTCCCCGGACGCGGTGGAACTGTGGCACGCGGCACCCGGCTGTGTTCGCTCGGCCGAGGCGTTCTCCCAGTCCGAGCGCTGGGAGGCGCTGGACGAGGACGCGGCCGAGGGCTGCATCCGCTCCGCCGAGCACGCGTACTCCAAGGACGGCGGCCTCGCGGTCCT
Organism: Streptomyces sp. P3; assembly: GCA_016893485.2. GTDB lineage: Bacteria > Actinomycetota > Actinomycetes > Streptomycetales > Streptomycetaceae > Streptomyces. The sequence goes on along the minus strand of JAFEKX020000001.1, from coordinate 4,413,141 downwards.
CAAGGGCAACCTCGCCGTCGACGGCTGCGTCGTGAAGACGGCCGGCGTCGACGAGTCCATCTGGACCTTCGAGGGCCCGGCGGTCGTCTGCGAGTCGCAGGAAGAAGCGGTCGAGAAGATCCTCAACAAGCAGGTGACGCACGGCGATGTCGTCGTCATCCGCTACGAGGGCCCCAAGGGCGGCCCCGGCATGCAGGAGATGCTCTACCCGACGTCCTTCCTCAAGGGCCGCGGTCTCGGCAAGACCTGCGCCCTCATCACCGACGGCCGCTTCTCCGGCGGCACTTCGGGCCTCTCCATCGGACACGCGTCCCCCGAGGCGGCCTCCGGCGGCACGATCGCCCTCGTCGAGAACGGCGACCGCATCCGCATCGACATCCCGAACCGCTCGATCGAACTCCTCGTCGACGACGCCGAGTTGGCCCGCCGCGAAGCCGCCCTGGACGGCCGCTACGCCCCGAAGCAGCGCGAACGCAAGGTGTCCGCGGCTCTCCGGGCCTACGCGGCGATGGCCACCAGCGCGGACCGCGGAGCGGTGCGCGACGTCAGCAAGCTGGGCTGAGTCCCTTCCCGCTCCGCTGCCCCTGCGACCGGTTCGGACGAACCACCGCAACTCCGCGAGCCACACGGCTCGTTAAGGCCCTGGGCCGTCCCCTCCACGGGGACGGCCCTTCGCGTTGCCGGGCCTACGACCGCTACCAGGCCCCCGGAGTACGGGAGTTGACGGAGAAGACGGTGCCGTCGGGGGCGGCGGCGTAGACGCGGTTGTTGGCCACGACGGGTTCGGGCAGCGCCGCGCTGATCCGGTCGGAGTTGGCGTCGAGGCGCGCCGGTGTCTGTCCGACGAGTCGTCCCGCGCGGGCGTCCACCGCGAGCAACCGCCCGTCCCCGGAGGTGACATACACCTGCCGCGCGTCCGCGACCGGAGCGGAACCCCGTGCCACGGCCGTCTCCAGACTCCACAACTGCCTGCGCGCGTCCATGTCCACGGCGCTCAGCGATCCGCCGGCGCCCATGAGGTAGACGACGTGCCCGCGGACGGTCCCGTGAGCCTGGTCGACCCGCACGGGCAGCGTCACCCGCCGCGAGGCGCCGCTGTCCGGGGTGTAGCGGACCACGGCCTCCGTCGCGCCGTAGACGGTGTCGACGGAGAGGAGATAGACGGACCCGCCCGCCGAACCGACGGGCTTCAAGGTCCCCTTCAGCCGAGCGTCCCAGCGCACCGCGCCGGTGGCCGGATCGACCGCCGTCACCCGGGTCTTCGCCCCGTCGTCCGACATGTTCGTCGCGTACGCCGACGCGTCCCCGGTGAACGACGTGAAGTACGGCGCCTGTTGACCCGGAATCCGGTGGCTCCACCTCGTCTCGCCCGAGGCGCCGTCCACGCCGGTGACCGTCCCGTCCGCATGGGTGAGCAGGAGCATGCCGCCGGCGTCCGCCAGCCCGGTGTAGGCGGGGACGGTCTTCTCCCAACGCGCCTTGCCCGTGGCGGGATCGAGCGCCTCCAGGCGTTGGCCGCTGTCCAACGAGGGCTGCACCAGGCCGCCCGACAGGACCGGTGGCCCGTTCCGGTGCGTCGTCGCGACGGAGTGCCGCCACAGCAGACGGCCGTCGGACGGGTCCAGAGCGAACACCACGCCGGGTTGCGCGCAGAGCAACTTCCCTGCTCCGTACGAGCATTGGGGCGTGCTCTTCTTGGAGACCGGGGTCGCCTTCCACTCCCCAGAAGCCGATGCCGGGCGTGGTGTGCGGCGTAGTGCTCTTCGCCGCGGTGTCGCCGTCGTCGGGCAGGTCGGAGAGCTGGAGCGCGGCGAGCGTGCCGATCGCGGCCAGCCCGAGCGCACCCGCCCCCAGCGCGAACCGCCTGCCCAGCCACCGCCCGCGCCGCGGCCCGGGCTGCTCCGCAAGAGGTTCCGGCAGCGGCGCGACACTCGTGCGCTGTGCCGGTATGTAGGCCTGCGTGTCGTACGAGGCCGACACGGACCGCAGTTCACGCATCAGCTCGTCGGGCGTGGGCCGGTCCTCGGGCTCCTTGGCGAGACAACGCAGCACCAACGGGGCGAGGTTCTCCGGCAGCCCGGTCAAGTCCGGCTCGTCGTGGACGACTTGATAGGCGACGACGTACGGGCTGTCGGAGTCGAACGGCCCGCGCCCCGTCGCCGCGTGCACCAGGACGGACCCGAGGGCGAAGACGTCGGCGGCCGGTCCGACCTCACGAGGCCGCCGGAACTGCTCGGGCGCCATGAACGGCGGCGTCCCGATCAACTTGCCGGTCTCGGTGCGCAGTTCGCTGTCCTTCGGCCGGGAAATACCGAAGTCGATGACCTTCGGCCCGTCCTCGGCGAGCAGCACGTTGCTCGGCTTGAGATCTCTGTGTACGACGCCCACCCGGTGGATGTCGCGCAGAGCCTCGGCCAGTCCGCCATCAGCCGACGCAACTCCCCGGGTGCCATGGGCCCGTTCCGCTTCACATGCTCGGACAGGGTGGGCCCGGGGATGAACGACGTGGCCATCCAGGGTCGTTCGGCCTCCGGGTCGGCATCCACCACCGGCGCGGTGAACGCCCCGCTGACCCGCCTGGCCGCCGCCACCTCCTGCCGGAACCGCCCCCTGAACTCGGGGTCCTGGGCGAACTCCGCGTGGACGACCTTCACGGCGACCTTCATCCCGGAGGTGCTCTGCGCCAGGTGCACCACGCCCATGCCGCCGGACCCCAGGCAGGACTCCAGCCGGTAGTGGCCGGCGTACTCGGGAAGTTCCGCTTCCGCGCCCGCTCCGGTGTTGCGCTGTGGCGCCATGGAACCACCCCGTGCTGATCGTCCGCGCGCGCGACGCACGGAGCCTAGTCGATGACCCGTACGGGACAGAGGTGGCTCGCCAGCCCCCGAGTGCGAGGCGCGTACATATGTTTCATGGCGTGTTTTAGGGGATCAACGGGACCCCATGGCAGTCATGGGGTCCAACGGGGAGGTTTTTCATGTCTGTTGACCGTATTGGTGAGGTCGAGGGCGGGCGAAGTCACGGCGGAGGCCGTCACCACGGCGGCGACCGCGACGACGGCCCTGCACTACTACTCGATCGCACCCGGCACCCGCGTCAACGTCCGCAGCGGCCCCGGCACCGGCTACACCATCGTCCGGGTCCTGGCCGAGGGCTCCCAGGTCCCGATCTACTGCCAGACGCCGGGCACCACGGTGTCGGGCTACTACGGCACGACGAACATCTGGGACAACATCGACGACGGCGAGTACATCTCCGACGCGTACGTGAACACCGGCAGCGACGGCTACGTCCGCCCGCACTGCTCCTGACCACACCGCATCGCACACCAGGGGGACACGCATGGCCTTCCGAAGACGCGCCGCCGTCTTAGCCGCCGGCGGGGCCGGAGCCCTGCTCCTCGTGATCGGCTCACCGGTCACAGCGAGCGCGGCACCGACGTACACGACGGCCAACGTCACGCTCAACATCCGCAGCGGCCCCGGCACGGGCTACAGCATCGTCGGCACCCTGCCCGCCAGCTCGAAGGTCCTGCTCTACTGCCAGACACCGGGCACGACGGTCACCGGCACCTACGGCACGTCGAACATCTGGGACAACATCAGCAGCGGCGAGTACATCTCCGACGCCTATGTGAACACCGGCAGCGACGGCTATGTGACGTCCCGCTGCGGCTAGAAGCGGTCCGGACTGATCAGGCCGCGGCAAGTCAACGGGGCCTGATCAGCCCGGGTGGCGGCATCCGGCGCGCGCAGCGGCCGTAGCCCGGCCCCAACGGGAGCCCGCCCCCACCCCGGAGCCATAATCGTCCCGTGAACGACGAGACGACCGGCACCCAGGACACCCCGCGGGCTCCCCAGGCGAAGGCACGGGCCCCCGCCCCGAACCCCTCCGCTTCTACGGCACCACCTGGGTGAACCACGACAACGGCTACACCGCGCGCCGCATCGGAACGGCCGTCGGCTCCCTCGCCGCCGCGGCCGCCGCCTGCCTGGTCCTCCGCTTCGCGTACCAGGGCATCCAGATCGCGAACGTCGGCAGCTTCGTCACCCTCCTCATCATCGTGATGTTCGCGATCTGCAGCGCCCTCGCCTTCGGCCACACCTGGGAAACCTTCAAGAAGCGCCCCGACCCCGACCGCCAGGCCTCCCTCCGCGGCCTCCTGGCCATCGGCTTCGTCGGCTCCCTCCTCGCGTACTTCTTCCGCTCCCTAACGGAGGCCCCCGGCGAAAAGCTCCACCGCCAGGAGTACGAAACGGCAGTGGCCAACCACCAAAGCGCACGTCCCGCCGCACCCGCAACCCATCGAAGAAGCGCCGCTCCTGACCCCAAGGGGCAGACCACATTCGGCACGGGGGCTACGACACGCCGGGCGCGCCCCCTCTCGGAACCCACGAGAACTGATCACCCCCAGGCCTCACACGCCCCACCACCTCACACCCCGGCGATCAGCAGCAGCTTCCCGAACCGGTGCAACTTCCGGGCACCCACGCCCCCCGCGCCCCGCGACACCGAACACGCATGCCCTACGGCACACTCGCGCCCCTTGTTAGACGTCGGCCAGGCGAGCCCAGTCCAGCCCCGACCGCCCCCGGGGCCTCACGGCTCACGACACCCGAGCAACTCCGCCGAACCCCACCCCTCACCGCCCCACCTCACCCCCACCTAACCCCCATCTCCCCCACCCCCCACCCCCACCCCCACCCCCACCTCTCACCAAAACCACCTGCACCCTGCACCCACCCCGGCAACCATGGCCGTATGACCACTTCCCAGAATCCCCCTCACCGGCCGCCCGAGCCCACTCCTTCAACGCCGCCGCAGCCCAGTACGCCGAGAACCGCCCCTCCTACCCACCCGCCCTCCTCGACGCCATCGAGGAACTCGCAGGCCACCCCTCACCGGCGCCCGAGTCGCGGACGTCGGCGCAGGTACCGGCATCGCGACAGCCCTGCTGCACGCCCGAGGCGCCGAAGTGGTCGCGATCGAACCCGGCGACGGCATGGCGGCCCAGTTCCGCCGCACACTCCCCGACGTCCCGATCGTCCGGGGCAACGGCAACGCCCTCCCCCTCACCACCCACTCCCTCGACTTCCTCACCTACGCCCAGGCCTGGCACTGGACCGACCCCACCCGATCGGTCCCGGAAGCGCTCCGCGTCCTGCGCCCGGGCGGCGCACTCGCGCTCTGGTGGAACACCGGCGCCCTCGACGTCCCCTGGATCGCGGAGCAGTCGGAACGCATCAGGCTCCACTTCGGCATCGACCGCGTCGTCGAGCAGAACGGCAGCGGCCTGCGCTCCGCCCTCGCCGACCCCACCGGCCGACTCGACTTCGCCCACCGCAAGGTCCGCTGGAGCCGCCGCGTCCCGATCGACACCCACCTCGCCAACATCGGCAGCCACTCGGCCTTCCTGGTCCACGACGAGGCCAGCGCGACCGCCTTCCTCGCCAATGAGCGCGACCACCTGCTCACCACGTTCCCGGACGGAACAGTGGAGGAGACCTACGTCGTGGAACTCGTCGTCGCCCGCACGCCATGACCCCCTGAGCCCCGCCAGACCACGCCCCGCCACGGCACCGAGCAGTCACCCAGCCGCCTCAACTCCAGCTCGCCGCAAGGCCGTTACCCCCTCACCCCGCTCCCGCCCCACGCGGCGGCCCACCCCTCCAGGGCCGCCGCACACGCATGATCCGCATGCCGCACCCCACCCAACTCCAGCCGCACCCCCGATCGCGCGGCAGGGACGCCTCCACCCTCCAGCGCGTCCCACAGCTTCGGCAACAGCGAAAACGCCTCATGCCCCCGCACCCGTACGACGACCCCGCGTCCCCGAGGTCCTCCGCCTCCACCCTGCTTGACGTCCCCACCCGGCGAGAGCATTATTCATCACATGATGAATTACCTCCCCGGCCCAACGGGATCCCCTGACACCGCACCCGGCGCCGCACCCGACGCGCCACCCGGCACCACACATGCCACCGCCCCGGCACAGACCCCGAGACCACCCCCGCCGCAACCCCTACCTCCGCCACCACCTCCCCACCACGAACCCGAACCCGCCATCCGCGCGGAAGCCCTCACCGTGATCCGCGGCCCCCGCACCGTCCTGCGCGCCCTCGACTTCACCGTCCCGCGCGGCCAGATCACCGGCCTGCTGGGCCCCTCCGGGTGCGGCAAGTCGACCCTGATGCGCTCGATCGTCGGCACCCAGGCCAAAGTCACCGGCACCCTGAACGTCCTCGGTCACCCCGCAGGCCACCCCACCCTCCGCACCCGCATCGGCTACGTCACCCAAGCCCCCTCCGTCTACGACGACTTGACGGTCCGGCAGAACCTCGACTACTTCGCCGCGATCCTCGACCCCGGCCGCGCCGCAGCCACCCGCCGCCACGACGACGTCACCCGCGCCATCACCGACGTCGACCTCACCACCCACGCCGACTCCCTCGCGGGCAACCTCTCCGGCGGCCAACGCAGTCGCGTCTCCCTGGCCGTGGCGCTCCTCGGCACCCCGGAACTCCTCGTCCTCGACGAACCCACCGTCGGTCTCGACCCCGTCCTCCGCCGCGACCTCTGGGCCCTCTTCCACGACATCGCCGCCTCCCGCGGCGCCACCCTCCTCATCTCCTCGCACGTCATGGACGAGGCCGAGCGCTGCCACCGCCTCCTTCTCATGCGCGAGGGCGAGATCCTCGCCGACGACACCCCGGAGGCCCTCCGCACCAGCACCGGCTCCGACACGGTCGAAGCCGCCTTCCTGCACCTGGTCGACGAGGCCGCAGCCACCGCCCACCAGAAGGAGACGCCCCGATGACCACGACCCCGACCCCGACCACGGCCGCTACGACGACCCCCGCCCAAACACCCGCCCCGGCCCCCACCCGCGCCCTCAGCGCAACCCGCACCACCGCCACCGCGGCCCGAGTCCTACGCCAGCTCCGCCACGACCCCCGCACGATCGCGCTGCTGATCCTCATCCCGTGCGTGATGCTCTTCCTGCTGCGCTACGTCTTCGACGGCAGCCCGCGCACCTTCGACAGCATCGGCGCCTCACTTCTCGGCATCTTCCCCCTCATCACGATGTTCCTGGTCACGTCCATCGCCACCCTGCGCGAACGCACCTCCGGCACCCTCGAACGCCTCCTCGCCATGCCCCTCGGCAAAGGCGACCTGATCGCCGGCTACGCCCTCGCCTTCGGCATCCTCGCGATCATCCAGTCGGCCCTGGCCACCGGTCTCGCCGTCTGGGTCCTGGGCCTCGACGTCACCGGCAGCCCCTGGCTCCTCCTCCTGGTCGCCCTCCTCGACGCCCTGCTCGGCACTGCCCTCGGCCTCTTCGTCTCGGCCTTCGCCGCCTCCGAATTCCAGGCCGTCCAGTTCATGCCGGCGGTGATCTTCCCCAGCTCCTCCTCTGCGGCCTCTTCACTCCCCGCTCCAACATGCACCCCGCCCTGGAAGCCGTATCCGACGTCCTCCCCATGTCGTACGCCGTCGACGGCATGAACGAGATCCTCAAGCACACCGACATGACCGCCACCTTCGTCCGCGACGCACTGATCGTGGCCGGCTGCGCGCTCCTGGTCCTCACCCTTGGCGCAGCCACCCTGCGCCGCCGCACCGCCTGACCCGCACCGCCTGACCCGCACCGCCTGACCCGCACCGCCTGACTCGCAAGCCCGGCCCGCACCACCCGCCCCGCCCACCGAACCCACTCACCCCCCCGCCCCGCACATCCCGCCCACCGGACACCGCCCCCACACCTCCGACCCCGATGGGAGGATGAACCCGGACGACACACCCCGGGAGGACCCCAGCCATGGCTCAGAAAGTCGCAGTCCTCGGCACCGGCAAGATCGGTGAAGCCCTGCTCAGCGGAATGATCCGGGCGGGCTGGGCCCCGGCCGACCTGCTGGTCACCGCCCGCCGCCCCGAGCGAGCCGAAGAACTCCGCACCCGCCACGGAGTCACCCCGGTCACCAACCCGGAGGCCGCGAAGACCGCCGACACCCTGATCCTCACGGTCAAGCCGCAGGACATGGGCACGCTCCTCGACGAACTCGCCCCGCACCTCCCCGCCGACCGCCTGATCATCAGCGGCGCCGCGGGCATCCCCACCTCCTTCTTCGAGGAGCGCCTGGCCGCAGGCACCCCGTCGTCCGTGTCATGACGAACACCCCCGCCCTCGTCGACGAGGCCATGTCCGTCATCTCCGCCGGCAGCCACGCCACCGAGGCCCATCTCGCGTACGCCGACGAGATCTTCGGCGCCGTAGGCAAGACGCTCCGCGTCCCCGAGTCCCAGCAGGACGCCTGCACCGCTCTCTCCGGCTCCGGCCCGGCGTACTTCTTCTACCTGGTCGAAGCCATGACGGACGCCGGCATCCTGCTCGGCCTGCCGCGCGACAAGGCCCACGACCTCATCGTCCAGTCCGCGATCGGCGCAGCCGTCATGCTCCGCGACAGCGGCGAGCACCCGGTGAAGCTCCGCGAGAACGTCACCTCGCCCGCCGGCACGACGATCAACGCCATCCGCGAACTCGAGAACCACGGCGTACGCGCCGCGCTCATCGCCGCCCTGGAGGCAGCCCGCGACCGCAGCCGCGAACTGGCCTCCGGAAACAGCTGACCGGCTGACCGGCTAATCGCTGACCGGCTAACCGCTCACGCGACTAGGCAGGCAGAAGCCCGATGGCTCGATACGCGCTGTCGACCATCGGCTTCGCCATCTCTCTCGCCTTCTCCGCCCCATCCCGCAACACCCCTTCCACATAAGCGGGATCCGCGCACAACTCCCTGTGCCTCTCCTGCACGGGCCTGAGCAGCTCGACCACGGCCTCCGCCGTGTCCCTTTTCAAAGTTCCGTACGACTCATATACACCGCTCAGGTCCTCGGGGTTCCCACCTCCGCAAGCGGCCAGGATCTCCAGCAGATTGGCCACCCCCGGCCGCGCCTTCCGGTCGTAGACGACCTCCGCCGCACTGTCGGTCACGGCCCGCATGACCTTCTTCCGTACGACATCGGGCTCGTCCAGCAGATAGACGATGCCCGGCCCGGAGTCGTCCGACTTGCCCATCTTCGACGTCGGCTCCTGCAGGTTCATCACCCGAGCCGCCACCCCCGGCCGGGTCGCCCGCGGCACGACGAACGTTTGCCCGTACCGCTGGTTGAACCGCACCGCCAGATCCCGCGCCAGCTCCACGTGCTGCGTCTGGTCGTCCCCGACCGGCACCTCATCCGTCCCGTACGCCAGGATGTCGGCCGCCATCAGCACGGGATACGTCAGCAAGGACAGCCGCACACTCCCGCCCCGCTCCCGCTCGCGCGCGGCCTTCTCCTTGTACTGGATCATCCGCCGCATCTCACCGTCGGTCGCCACACACTCCATGACGTACGACAGCCGCGCGTGCTCGTCCACATGACTCTGTACGAACACGGTGCACAGCTTGGGATCCAGCCCGGCCGCCAGCAACAGCGTCGCCGCCTGCCTACTGAGCCTGCGCACCCGCGCCGGATCGTGGTCCACCGTCAGCGCGTGCAGATCGACCACACAGAACAACGCGTCGCTCTGCCGCTGATCCACATCCACCCACCGCCGGATCGCGCCCAGGTAGTTCCCCAGCGTCAGGTGCCCGGTCGGCTTGATCCCACTGAAGACCCGTGTCATCTCTCCACCTCCTGGTCGAGACCGCCGCTCTCGGCCGGCCGACCCTCAGGAGGGAGAAACGCGAACGGCCGCCGAGGCGGCGGCCGTTGAGTACATACGTGTGTACGGCCGCCGTCAGGCGGCCCACCACTGCTGGGTGCACGTATGTGTAGTCACGTCACACAGGGTACGCCTCCGCACTGCTCTCCGGAGCGGAGTTGACACGCCCCCACCAGCTACGTAGTGTTCTCCGAGTTGTCCGACGTGAGCGCCGACTCCGGTCGGTCCCCGGACAGCCATTCCGCAAGTACCTACAGACAATCGACCGACGATCCGTCGTCTCGTTGTATTGCCATGCGTATTTGCGAAATGAGGAATCCGCGTTCGAAAGGACGCACCGCCCCGATTCGCTCGGGACTCAGGAATCCGCTAAAGTCTCACTCGTCGGAACGGCCCAGCAGCCGGGAAGGCAGCCCACTCTGACTGGGAGTCAGGCCCGAAAGGATCTGATAGAGTCGGAACCGCCGGAAAGGGAAACGCGGAAGCGGAAACCTGGAAAGCACCGAGGAAATCGGCACCGGAAACGGTCTGATAGAGTCGGAAACGCAAGACCGAAGGGAAAAGCCCGGAGGAAAGCCCGAGAGGGTGAGTACAAAGGAAGCGTCCGTTCCTTGAGAACTCAACAGCGTGCCAAAAATCAACGCCAGATATGTTGATACCCCGTCTCCAGCCATCACGGTTGGGGCGAGGTTCCTTTGAAGAAAATACACAGCGAGGACGCTGTGAACGGCCGGGCTTATTCCGCCTGGCTGTTCCGCTCTCGTGATGTATCACCGGATAACCGGTACACATTCACGGAGAGTTTGATCCTGGCTCAGGACGAACGCTGGCGGCGTGCTTAACACATGCAAGTCGAACGATGAACCACTTCGGTGGGGATTAGTGGCGAACGGGTGAGTAACACGTGGGCAATCTGCCCTGCACTCTGGGACAAGCCCTGGAAACGGGGTCTAATACCGGATAACACTTCGGGCCTCATGGTCTGTGGTTAAAAGCTCCGGCGGTGCAGGATGAGCCCGCGGCCTATCAGCTTGTTGGTGAGGTAATGGCTCACCAAGGCGACGACGGGTAGCCGGCCTGAGAGGGCGACCGGCCACACTGGGACTGAGACACGGCCCAGACTCCTACGGGAGGCAGCAGTGGGGAATATTGCACAATGGGCGAAAGCCTGATGCAGCGACGCCGCGTGAGGGATGACGGCCTTCGGGTTGTAAACCTCTTTCAGCAGGGAAGAAGCGAAAGTGACGGTACCTGCAGAAGAAGCGCCGGCTAACTACGTGCCAGCAGCCGCGGTAATACGTAGGGCGCAAGCGTTGTCCGGAATTATTGGGCGTAAAGAGCTCGTAGGCGGCTTGTCACGTCGGGTGTGAAAGCCCGGGGCTTAACCCCGGGTCTGCATTCGATACGGGCTAGCTAGAGTGTGGTAGGGGAGATCGGAATTCCTGGTGTAGCGGTGAAATGCGCAGATATCAGGAGGAACACCGGTGGCGAAGGCGGATCTCTGGGCCATTACTGACGCTGAGGAGCGAAAGCGTGGGGAGCGAACAGGATTAGATACCCTGGTAGTCCACGCCGTAAACGGTGGGAACTAGGTGTTGGCGACATTCCACGTCGTCGGTGCCGCAGCTAACGCATTAAGTTCCCCGCCTGGGGAGTACGGCCGCAAGGCTAAAACTCAAAGGAATTGACGGGGGCCCGCACAAGCAGCGGAGCATGTGGCTTAATTCGACGCAACGCGAAGAACCTTACCAAGGCTTGACATACACCGGAAAGCATTAGAGATAGTGCCCCCTTGTGGTCGGTGTACAGGTGGTGCATGGCTGTCGTCAGCTCGTGTCGTGAGATGTTGGGTTAAGTCCCGCAACGAGCGCAACCCTTGTCCTGTGTTGCCAGCGTGCCCTTCGGGGTGACGGGGACTCACAGGAGACCGCCGGGGTCAACTCGGAGGAAGGTGGGGACGACGTCAAGTCATCATGCCCCTTATGTCTTGGGCTGCACACGTGCTACAATGGCCGGTACAATGAGCTGCGATACCGTGAGGTGGAGCGAATCTCAAAAAGCCGGTCTCAGTTCGGATTGGGGTCTGCAACTCGACCCCATGAAGTCGGAGTTGCTAGTAATCGCAGATCAGCATTGCTGCGGTGAATACGTTCCCGGGCCTTGTACACACCGCCCGTCACGTCACGAAAGTCGGTAACACCCGAAGCCGGTGGCCCAACCCCTTGTGGGAGGGAGCTGTCGAAGGTGGGACTGGCGATTGGGACGAAGTCGTAACAAGGTAGCCGTACCGGAAGGTGCGGCTGGATCACCTCCTTTCTAAGGAGCACTTCTTACCGATCCCCTCGGGGTGAGGTCAGAGGCCAGTACATCGGCGAATGTCCGGTGCTGGTTGCTCAAGGGTGGAACGTTGATTATTCGGCACTCGTGACTGTCTTCTCCTTCCAGTACTGCTCTTCGGGGCGTGGAACGTTGAGGGAAGCGGCAAGAGTGTCGGGCATGCTGTTGGGTGTCTGAAGGTACGGCTGTAAGAAGCTGCCTTCAGTGCCGACCCCAGTGAACTTGCCGGTAGCGGCAGGGTGATGGGTGGTTGGTCGTTGTTTGAGAACTGCACAGTGGACGCGAGCATCTGTGGCCAAGTTTTTAAGGGCGCACGGTGGATGCCTTGGCACCAGGAACCGATGAAGGACGTGGGAGGCCACGATAGTCCCCGGGGAGTCGTCAACCAGGCTTTGATCCGGGGTTTCCGAATGGGGAAACCCGGCAGTCGTCATGGGCTGTCACCCTTGCCTGAACACATAGGGCAAGTGGAGGGAACGCGGGGAAGTGAAACATCTCAGTACCCGCAGGAAGAGAAAACAACCGTGATTCCGGGAGTAGTGGCGAGCGAAACCGGATGAGGCCAAACCGTATGCGTGTGAGACCCGGCAGGGGTTGCGTATACGGGGTTGTGGGATCTCTCGTTCACAGTCTGCCGGCTGTGAGACGAGTCAGAAACCGTTGATGTAGGCGAAGGACATGCGAAAGGTCCGGCGTAGAGGGTAAGACCCCCGTAGTCGAAACGTCAACGGCTCGTTTGAGAGACACCCAAGTAGCACGGGGCCCGAGAAATCCCGTGTGAATCTGGCGGGACCACCCGCTAAGCCTAAATATTCCCTGGTGACCGATAGCGGATAGTACCGTGAGGGAATGGTGAAAAGTACCGCGGGAGCGGAGTGAAATAGTACCTGAAACCGTGTGCCTACAAGCCGTGGGAGCGTCGCGCATCAAGTTTACTTGGTGCGTCGTGACTGCGTGCCTTTTGAAGAATGAGCCTGCGAGTTTGCGGTGTGTTGCGAGGTTAACCCGTGTGGGAAGCCGTAGCGAAAGCGAGTCCGAATAGGGCGATTCAGTAGCGCGCTCAAGACCCGAAGCGGAGTGATCTAGCCATGGGCAGGTTGAAGCGGAGGTAAGACTTCGTGGAGGACCGAACCCACCAGGGTTGAAAACCTGGGGATGACCTGTGGTTAGGGGTGAAAGGCCAATCAAACTCCGTGATAGCTGGTTCTCCCCGAAATGCATTTAGGTGCAGCGTCGTGTGTTTCTTGCCGGAGGTAGAGCACTGGATAGGCGATGGGCCCTACCGGGTTACTGACCTTAGCCAAACTCCGAATGCCGGTAAGTGAGAGCACGGCAGTGAGACTGTGGGGGATAAGCTCCATGGTCGAGAGGGAAACAGCCCAGAGCATCGACTAAGGCCCCTAAGCGTACGCTAAGTGGGAAAGGATGTGGAGTCGCAGAGACAACCAGGAGGTTGGCTTAGAAGCAGCCACCCTTGAAAGAGTGCGTAATAGCTCACTGGTCTAGTGATTCCGCGCCGACAATGTAGCGGGGCTCAAGCGTACCGCCGAAGTCGTGTCATTCCAGTAATAGCCCCAACGGGTGCTGGGATGGGTAGGGGAGCGTCGTGTGCCGGGTGAAGCTGCAGCGGAAGCTAGTGGTGGACGGTTCACGAGTGAGAATGCAGGCATGAGTAGCGATACACACGTGAGAAACGTGTGCGCCGATTGACTAAGGGTTCCTGGGTCAAGCTGATCTGCCCAGGGTAAGTCGGGACCTAAGGCGAGGCCGACAGGCGTAGTCGATGGATAACCGGTTGATATTCCGGTACCCGCTGTGAAGCGTCAAACATCGAGCATCGTGATGCTAAGGCCGTGAAGCCGTTCCGGACCCTTCGGGGAATGGAAAGTGGTGGAGCCGCCGGCCCAAGCGGTTAGTAGGTGAGTGATGGGGTGACGCAGGAAGGTAGTCCATCCCGGGCGGTGGTTGTCCCGGGGTAAGGGTGTAGGACGTGGTCTAGGCAAATCCGGATCACACATAGTCTGAGACCTGATGCCGAGCCGTTTGTGGTGAAGTGGATGATCCTATGCTGTCGAGAAAAGCCTCTAGCGAGTTTCATGGCGGCCCGTACCTAAACCGACTCAGGTGGTCAGGTAGAGAATACCGAGGCGTTCGGGTGAACTATGGTTAAGGAACTCGGCAAAATGCCCCCGTAACTTCGGGAGAAGGGGGCCATCACTGGTGAGGAGACTTGCTCTCCGAGCTGGGGGTGGCCGCAGAGACCAGCGAGAAGCGACTGTTTACTAAAAACACAGGTCCGTGCGAAGCCGTAAGGCGATGTATACGGACTGACGCCTGCCCGGTGCTGGAACGTTAAGGGGACCGGTTAGTCACTCTTCGGGGTGGCGAAGCTGAGAACTTAAGCGCCAGTAAACGGCGGTGGTAACTATAACCATCCTAAGGTAGCGAAATTCCTTGTCGGGTAAGTTCCGACCTGCACGAATGGCGTAACGACTTCTCGACTGTCTCAACCATAGGCCCGGTGAAATTGCACTACGAGTAAAGATGCTCGTTTCGCGCAGCAGGACGGAAAGACCCCGGACCTTTACTACAGTTTGATATTGGTGTTCGGTTCGGCTTGTGTAGGATAGCTGGGAGACTGTGAACTCTGGACGCCAGTTCAGGGGGAGTCGTCGTTGAAATACCAGTCTGGTCGTGCTGGATGTCTAACCTGGGTCCGTGATCCGGATCAGGGACAGTGTCTGATGGGTAGTTTAACTGGGGCGGTTGCCTCCTAAAGAGTAACGGAGGCGCCCAAAGGTTCCCTCAGCCTGGTTGGCAATCAGGTGTTGAGTGTAAGTGCACAAGGGAGCTTGACTGTGAGACCGACGGGTCGAGCAGGGACGAAAGTCGGGACTAGTGATCCGGCGGTGGCTTGTGGAAGCGCCGTCGCTCAACGGATAAAAGGTACCCCGGGGATAACAGGCTGATCTTCCCCAAGAGTCCATATCGACGGGATGGTTTGGCACCTCGATGTCGGCTCGTCGCATCCTGGGGCTGGAGTCGGTCCCAAGGGGTGGGCTGTTCGCCCATTAAAGCGGTACGCGAGCTGGGTTTAGAACGTCGTGAGACAGTTCGGTCCCTATCCGCTGCGCGCGCAGGAACATTGAGAAGGGCTGTCCCTAGTACGAGAGGACCGGGACGGACGAACCTCTGGTGTGCCAGTTGTCCTGCCAAGGGCATGGCTGGTTGGCTACGTTCGGGAGGGATAACCGCTGAAAGCATCTAAGCGGGAAGCCTGCTTCGAGATGAGTGTTCCCACCCCTTGAGGGGTTAAGGCTCCCAGTAGACGACTGGGTTGATAGGCCGGATCTGGAAGCCCAGTAATGGGTGGAGGTGACCGGTACTAATAGGCCGAGGGCTTGTCCTCAGTTGCTCGCGTCCACTGTGTTGGTTCTGAAACCACGAACAACCCCATGCCCGGGGCCACCGGGTGTGGTGCGGTTGTCTGTTTCATAGTGTTTCGGTGGTCATAGCGTGAGGGAAACGCCCGGTTACATTCCGAACCCGGAAGCTAAGCCTTACAGCGCCGATGGTACTGCAGGGGGACCCTGTGGGAGAGTAGGACGCCGCCGAACAAATATTGCGAAAACCCCGTACCGTTTATTCGGTACGGGGGTTTTCTGCGTTTAGGCTCGACGGTATGCGCTATGACCTCGTGATCTTCGACAACGACGGTGTCCTCGTCGACAGTGAGCCGATCTCCAACCGGCTGCTGGCCGGCTATCTCACCGAGCTGGGGCACCCGACCTCCTACGAGGAGTCCCTCCGTGACTACATGGGGCCGCGATGCACCGCGTGCACGATTTCGTCGAGGAGCGGACCGGGGAGCGGTTGCCGGACGACTTCGACGACGTCTTTCACGCGCGGGTGTTCGCCGCGTTCGAGCGGGAGTTGAAACCGGTCTCCGGGGCCGTCGGGGTGCTGGAGAGGCTTGTTGCGGACGGGGTGCCGTACTGCGTGGCGTCGTCCGGGAGCCATGAGCGGATTCGGGTGGGGCATCGGACGACGGGGCTGGACGAGTGGTTCGAGGACGAGTGGGTCTTCAGCTCCGAGGACGTGGGGCGGGGGAAACCCGCGCCGGATCTCTTCCTGTACGCGGCCGAGCGGATGGGTGTGGCGCCGGAGCGCTGTGTCGTCGTAGAGGACAGTCCGTTGGGGGTGCGGGCGGCTGTTGCTGCTGGGATGGATGTGTATGGGTTCACTGCCATGACTCCTGCTGAGCGGCTGTCCGGGGTGACTCAACTCTTTGGTGACATGGGGCAGTTGGCTGACCTGCTGGAATGACCTGGGGCAGCATGGGGCGCTGACATTTGTCATGCCGAGCACCGGACGATCGGTTCTACTGGCGGACCTGGTCCTCGCGGGAAGCTGAGGGCATGACGACGAACACGGGCTCCCTGAAGAAGAACTTCGCGCCGCTCCTCATGGACGTGGCGGTGCCGATCGGGTCGTACTACCTGCTGAAGAGCGCGTTCGGGATGAGCACGGTGGCGGCGCTGGGGTGGAGCAGTGTCGTGCCGGCGGTGCGGACCGTGTGGGGGTTGTCGCGGAGCGGACGATCAACGCCTTCGCCGCGTTGATTCTGTTCGTGAACGTGGTCGGGCTGCTGCTCAGCTTCGTGGCCGGGGATCCGCGGCTGATGCTCGCGAAGGACAGCGGGATCAGCAGTGCCGTCGGGATCGGGATCCTCGTGTCCTTGGTGATGGGGAAGCCGATGATGACCGCCGGGATGAAGCCCTTCCTGGTGAAGGGGGACCCGGCGCGGGACGCCGCGTTCGAGCGGCTGCTCAGTGGGTCGGCGGCCTTTCAGCGGGCCGAGCGGCGGTTCTCGCTGGTGTGGGGTGTGATGCTGCTCGCCGAGTGCATCGCGCGGATCGTCGGCGTGTACACGCTGCCCGTGGACACCATGGTGTGGCTCGGCACGGTCGTGATGATCGGCACGATCGCCGTGACGTCCGTGATCAGTGGCGGGGTCGCCGTAGGGCCGATGGCGGAGATGATCGACGCCGAGCTGAAGACCGAGGACGCGCCCGCACCTGCGGTGATGCCCTCGCTGGTCGTCGCTCGGTAAAGCTGAGCAGAATTCATCTTTGGCTGGATCTACCCACGAGTACGCCGGGGCCCTTACGCTCGCCGCCATGACAGATGTGCTGCGGCGCGGTAGGGCCTCTTTGGCGTTCAGCTTCTTCGCTCAGGGCGCCACCTTCGCGCTGCTCGTGACGCGCATTCCGGCGATCCAGGACCGGTACGGGGTTTCGGACGGGCTGCTGCCCGTCTTCCTCGCGGCCGTGCCGATCCTCGCCGGCGTGGGCAGCGTGACCACCGAGCAGTTGGTGAAGCGAATACGGCCCAGCGTGCTGCTGCGCTGGTCCCAGCCGGTCGTCCTGCTGGCGCTGCTCGGCGTCGGGGCCGGCGACAGCATGGCCGAACTGGCCGTCTCCCTCGGTGTGTTCGGGCTGGCGGTGGGTGCGCTGGACGCCTCGATGAACATGCTCGGGGTGAGTCTGCAGCGGACGTACGGGCGAAGCATCATGCTCAGTTTCCATGCCGCGTACAGCCTCGGCGGGATCGTGGGGCCTCGCTGGCGTGGGCCGGGGCGCACTGGCATCTCGCGCTGTGGGTGTCGTATCTGCCGGTCGTGGTGGTGTTGTTGCCCGCCGCGCTGGTGGGGAGCCGGTGGTATGTCGACGGGGTGCGCCGGGGAGCGAGGCGGAGGGTGCGGAGGCCGGGCCGCTGGTCTTCAAGCTGCTGCTGCCGCTGTGTCTGGTGATGACCTTCGCCTACATCGGGGACTCGACGGTCTCCAACTGGAGCGCGAAGTATCTGAAGGACGTGCTGGGCAGTTCGGAGCAGGTGGCGACCGTTCCGTACAACGTCTACATGGTGATGTGCCTGCTCGGGCGGGGGATCGGGGACCTGGGGGTGCGGCGGTTCGGGGCCGTGGCCGTCGTGCGGCTGGGGGCGGTGGTGGCCGCGGTGGGGTTCGCCGTGGTGGCCGTGGCGCCGGGGGCCGGGGTCGGGATGCTCGGGTTCACGCTGCTGGGGCTCGGGTTGTGCGTGCTGGTGCCGCAGACGTTCGCGGCGGCCGGGCGGTTGTTCCCGGGGGCTTCGGATACGGCCATCGCCCGCCTCAATGTGTTCAATTACGTCGGTTTCCTGATCGGTTCGCCGTTGGTCGGGGCGCTGGGCGACGCGTGGAGTTACCGCGGGGCGATGCTCGTGCCGATGGTGTTGGTGCTGGTGACGTTGGTGTACGCCCGCTCGTTCGCGCCCCAGGCGGGCCGGTACGGTGACGGGCATGAGCGGGCGCGCACAGCTGATGTGGGACGAGGCAGTAACGGGCTATGACTTCGGCCGGGACCATCCGATGGATCCCGTCCGGCTCGCCCTGACCCGGAGACTCGTCGACGCCTTCGGGCTCGACAAGGACCTGGACGTCGTCGCGGCGAAGCCCGCCGGTGACTCGACGTTGCGGCTGGTCCACCGGGAGGACTACGTCGAGGCGGTGAAGGCGGCCTCGGCGGATCCGGACTCCGCGGACGGGGCGTACGGGCTCGGGACCATGGATGATCCTGCCTTCGCCGGGATGCACGAGGTGTCGGCGTTGATCGCCGGGCAGTCTGTCGGGGCCGCCGAGGCCGTGTGGGGCGGGGACGTTCTGCATGCCGTGAACTTCTCGGGTGGGCTGCATCATGCGATGCCGGGGGCCGCGTCGGGGTTCTGCATCTACAACGACGCCTCGTTGGCCATCGCCCGGCTGTTGGAGCTGGGGGCCGAGCGGGTCGCGTACGTCGACGTCGACGTGCATCACGGGGACGGGGTCCAGGCGGCGTTCTGGGAGGACCCCGGGTGCTGACGATCTCGTTGCACGAGCATCCGCGGACCCTGTTTCCGCAGACCGGGTGGCCCGAGGAGACCGGGGGCGGGGCGGGGGGGGTCCGCGGTCAACGTGGCGTTGCCCGCGGGGACCGGGGACGCGGGGTGGTTGCGGGCGTTCCACGCGGTCGTGCCGGAGTTGATCGCGGACTTTCGGCCGCAGGTGCTGGTTTCTCAGCACGGGGCGGATACCCACTTCGAGGATCCGTTGGCGCATCTTGCGGTGTCGTTGGATGCGCAGCGGGCTGTGCAGGTCGCGTGTCATTCGCTGGCGCACGAGTATGCGGACGGGAAGTGGGTCGCGCTCGGTGGGGTGGCTATGCCGTGGTGGAGGTGGTGCCTCGGTCGTGGACGCATCTCGTCGCGATTGCCGCGGGGCGGGAGATCCTGCCCGAGGCGATGATTCCTGAGGGGTGGCGGCAGGAAGTGTTTGCTCGGACGCGGGAGTTGGGGCCGCAGCGGATGACTGATGGGCGGTGGCCGGTGGGCTACGCCGACTGGGAGTCGGGGTATGACCCTGCGGATCGGCTTGATCAGGCGGTGTTGGCTGCTCGGCGGGCGGTGTTTCCGTTGCGGGGGTTGTTGGCGTAGGTCTGTGGTGGGTGTGCGGGTGGGTTTGCCTGCGGGTGGGTGTGCGGGCGTGCGGGCGGGTGCGTGTGGTTGTGCGGGTGGGTGGGGTGGCTGTTCCTGGGGCTGCGCCCCCAGACCCCATCGGCCCTGAAGGGGCCTCGTCCTCAAACGCCGGACGGGCTGAATGACGCCGGCCTGTGTTGGAGGGGTGCCGGCCTGCGTCTGAGAGGTGCCGGAGGAGCAGAGTTTTGCCGGCCGGAGTTGAGAGGTCGCCCCCACACCCAACCCCGACCGCCGGGAGCAGCCCAACTCAAACCACCCCGGCATCGATCCCAACGTCAGCCGCAGTGGCCCGAGTCTCCGCCCGTGGCGGCGGTCGTGGTGCGACGGGACAGCTTCATCACGGTGTTCCCCAGTTGATGGTGGTGCCTTGGTGGTGCCTTGGTGGGGTGGTCAACTCGCCTGGGACGGTTGGTCGTTCCGTCCACGCAAGGTGGGACCCGGGAA
The DNA here is from genome assembly GCA_016893485.2 of Streptomyces sp. P3. GTDB lineage: Bacteria > Actinomycetota > Actinomycetes > Streptomycetales > Streptomycetaceae > Streptomyces. Next base: position 4,393,103 of record JAFEKX020000001.1, on the reverse strand, counting down.
GCCGTACGGCAGTTGTGGCCGTCCTTGTCACCGTCCTGTCACCGCCATTACGCCAACTGCGCGGTGTTTCGGGGGTTTTCGCCGCGGGCGGTAGCCGGGTCCGTCACCATCGGCCTCGTGTTGAGCACCGGCGCCCTCCGCGCCCATCTGCTGGCCGCCCGGCTGGCCGGACCCGTGGCCACCTCGCGGGAGGAGAGCCTGCGGAGTTATCGCGCCTTCGCCGCCCGCGACCCCGGGTGCTCATCGGGCTCGACCCCGAATGGACGTGGGGGCAGCGGGACCTGATCGGGCTGATGGCGGACAAGTGTGGGGTTTCGGCCGACCCGACGCACATTTCCGGGCATGATGTGATCGATCCGGAGCGGACTCTGGCCGCGTTGGACGCCTTCGCCGACCGGATCGGCGCGGTAGCGCAGCGCAGCGGGGCGGTGCTTCTCGGCACCGGGCATCCGCATCGACTGCTTGAGTTCTACGCCTCCTTGGCGGACGCCTTGTCGGCGGCGGGATGTGCTGTTCTCACCCCTGCGCAGGGTCACTGTGTCGACATAACGACCCGGTTCGGTCTACGCACGTACAACCTTGACTACGTACAGGGCGTCGCGCTGGTCCGTGAACCGGGCCTCGAACACTCCGGGCGTGAGCCGGGCGCGCACACGCACTCGCCGCTGCCGGTTCGGACCGTGCTGGGTGCGGCGGCGGAGGCCGGCGGGGCGTTGCCGGAGCTGGTGATCGGGGACCACGGATGGGTCTGCGGAGCAGGTCAGCTGGGGTTCGAGGCCATTGGGCTGGCGGATACCGACGACCCCGCGCTGTTCGTGGGGAGGCCGAGGGGTCGGTGTCCGTGGCCGTTCCACTTGATGACGCCGTGCGGTCCGATTACTACCGTCCGCTCACCCGCTACGTACTCAATCGAGCGTGTCTGTCACAGTAGGCCGCCGATGGGTGCACCTCTTCCCCACTCGCATCACACGCCCCTACATTGGGAGTGAGCACGCAACGACGAAGAGTCACCGGAAGGGGAAGCCGGTGACCGTCGAGTGCGGAAGGTTCAGGTGTGTCATGGCTGCAGCTGGCGAGAGGCCTCTGAACGAGGTTCAGTTCCTTACCGTGGCGGAGGTCGCCTCGGTGATGCGAGTGTCGAAGATGACCGTGTACCGGTTGGTGCACAGCGGTCATCTGCCCGCTATCCGGGTGGGGCGGTCCTTCCGCGTCCCCGAGCAAGCGGTACACGAGTACCTTCGCGAGAGTTATGTGGGGTGGAGACAGCCTGAGGCGATACCTCGATTACGACCTCAGCGCTCGGACGGGTAGGCTGGCCCCTTGTAGGTCGTATGGGCCCATGATGCCCAGCACCGAGTGATGAGAAGTGAGCGAGGGTAGTCGTGGGCTCTGTTATCAAGAAGCGGCGCAAGCGGATGGCTAAGAAGAAGCACCGCAAGCTGCTGAAGCGCACGCGCGTGCAGCGTCGTAACAAGAAGTAGGCGACGCGGCGCCGCGAGAGCGTCTCCTGTGGCCCCCACCGCATGCGGTGGGGGCCACAGTTATGTCTGACCGCGCGTTTGCGGGTACTCGGAATGTCGTCGGTCGGGCGGTCATCACAGCGCAACACCCAGGCGCTAGGTTGGCCGCACACGGGTAACTCAAAAGGAAGGCGCTGATCTTGGGGAAGGTCGTGCTCGTGACCGGAGTGGCCCGTCAACTGGGGGCCGGTTCGTACGGCGGATCCAGCGGGACCCACAGGTGGACCGGGTGATCGCCGTGGACGCGGTCGCGCCCGGGCATCATCTCGGGGGCGCGGAGTTCATCCAGGCCGACATCCGGCAGCCCACCATCGCGCGCGTGCTCGCCGAGTCGGGCGCCGACACGGTCGTCCACATGGACGTGACGGGCACCGCCCTGGGCAGCGGCAGCCGGACCACGGTCAAGGAGACCAACGTCATCGGCACCATGCAGCTGCTGGGCGCCTGCCAGAAGTCGCCGGTCGTGCAGCGCCTGGTGGTGAAGTCCAGCACGAACGTCTACGGCTCCGCCCCGCGCGACCCCGCCGTCTTCACCGAGGGCACCCCGCCGAAGTCCCTCCCGAGCGGCGGCTTCGCGAAGGACACCGTCGAGGTCGAGGGCTATGTCCGCGGCTTCGCCCGCCGCCGCCCCGACGTCGCCGTCTGCGTGCTCCGCTTCGCCAACATCCTTGGTCCTACGGCGGATTCGCCGCTCGCGTCGTACTTCTCGCTGCCGGTCCTGCCGACGGTGTTCGGCTACGACCCGCGGCTGCAGTTCGTGCACGAGGACGACGTCATCGACGTCCTGCGGATCGCCTCGCACGACCCGGAGCGGGGCACGCTCAACAGCGGCACCTTCAACATCGCCGGGGACGGCGTCCTGCTCCTCTCCCAGTGCTCCCGGCGCCTGGGCCGCCCGACCGTGCCGCTGCTGCTGCCGGCGGCGGTCACCTGGGCCGGTTCCCTGGTGCGTACGCTGGGGATGACGGACTTCTCCCGGAACAGATCCGGCTGCTCACCCACGGCCGGGTCGTGTCGACGGTCCAGATGCGCGAGACGCTGGGGTACCGGCCGAAGTACACGACGGCCGAGACCTTCGCGGACTTCGCGCGGAGCCAGGGCCCGGGGCTGCTGCCGCCGGAGGCCGTGGCGGGGGCCGTCGACCGGCTCGCCGCGCTCTCCCGGCCGGACAGCGGCCGTCCCCGACGCCGAGCGCCAACTGAGGAGCGCATCAACGATGGCTGATGCCAAGGTCATTCCGTTCGACGACGACCGGTCCCGCGCGAACGGCGTGCAGCGGCCGCAGCGGCGCCGGAGCACGGGCAGCCGGCGCAAGAACGGCGAGCCCGCGCCGATCCGTGAGGTCCAGCCCCTGCCGGGTGTGGCCGCCGGGCAGGATGATGTTCCTGTGACACGTGAGGAACAGGAGCCGGAGCAGCCGCGCGACGAGAGCGTCCAGGGCACGCAGAGCGGCCTGGAACGCCGGATCGCCCACGGCCTGTCGTTCCTGCGCCGCCGCCTCACCGGGGACTACGAGGTCGACGACTTCGGCTACGACGAGGAGCTCACCGACCAGGTCCTGATGTCGGTGCTGCGCCCGCTGTACGAGAAGTACTTCCGGGTCGAGGTCAAGGGCATCGAGAACATCCCGGCCGAGGGCGGGGCGCTGATCGTCGCCAACCACTCGGGGACGCTGCCGCTGGACGGGCTGATGATGCAGGTCGCCGTCCACGACAACCACCCCGCCGGCCGTCATCTCCGGCTCCTGGCGGCCGACTTGGTGTTCATGCTGCCGGTCGCCAACGAACTCGCCCGCAAGGCCGGTCACACCCTCGCGTGCGCGGAGGACGCCGAACGGCTGCTGGGGCGGGGCGAGTTGGTCGGGGTGATGCCGGAGGGATTCAAGGGGATCGGCAAGCCGTTCAGCGAGCGCTACAAGCTCCAGCGGTTCGGCCGGGGCGGCTTCGTCTCCACCGCCCTGCGCAAGGGCACGCCGATCATTCCGTGCTCGATCGTGGGCGCGGAGGAGATCTACCCGATGATCGGCAACTCCAAGACGCTGGCCCGCGTCCTGGGCTTCCCGTACTTCCCGATCACCCCGACCTTTCCGTGGCTGGGGCCCCTCGGCGCGATTCCGTTGCCCACGAAGTGGACGATCCAGTTCGGCGAGCCGATCCCCACGGACGGCTATCCGCCGGAGGCCGCCGAGGATCCGATGCTGATGTTCAACCTCACGGACCAGGTGAGGGAGCAGATCCAGCACACGCTGTACAAGTTGCTGGTGCAGCGGCGGTCGGTGTTCTTCTAGGTTTTGGCTGTACGACGATGGGGGCGCCCTCCTGAGAGGGGCGCCCCCATCGTTTTTAGGGGCGCGGGGAACTGCGCGACCAGCCCCCACCGGCCCGCAGCCGATGAACCGCGGAACCAGCGGAGCTAGTTCGCGTCCTCGCTGTCGATGCCCAGGCCCGGCAGCAAGCCCGGGAGCAGCGGCGGCAGGGTGACGTCCGGTTCGGGGATCGACGGCCTGTTCGCGGACGGCGACTCCGTGCCGGAGGACTTCGGGGGTCCAGGAGGCCGCCCGTGTTGCCGCCGAGGAGGCCGTCGCCGGTGGTGGCGGACTCGCTGGGGGTGCTGGAGTGGCTGGACTCCGCGGAGCCGTCCGGCGCGCTCGGTTTCGTGGAGCGGCGGGTGTCGCTCGAGCCGCCGCCCGTGGACGGGGTGCCCGGAGCGCGGTGCCTACCGGTGCCGGGGGCCGTGGAGGGCGGCTGGGGAGCAGGGACTGCAGCGGGGCGACCTCTTCGTCTATGGCGTCGAAGACCGAGGAGACCTGGTCGCTGACGTCGCCGAGCTGGACGGGGAGGCGGTCGCGCAGGGCGCCCCAGGCCTCGCGGTGCGAGCGGGAGAACGCGGAGAGGGCCTGGATGGGGCCCAGCGAGTTCGGGTCCTGCTCGTACGCCTCGTGCAGCAGGCGGTGGCCCTCGGACGCGTCGTGCGTCATCCCGGCGAGCGTGCGGCGGATCTCGCCGAGCTGCTCGTGGTCGAGGTGTCCGCTGCGGTCCCGCTCGATCAGCCGGCGTGCCTCGCTCAGGCGGTTGGACGCCTGGTCGAGGTAGGCCACACCGCGCTGGTCGTCGCCGTCGGACAGGTAGTTGAGCTTGAAGTCCTCGATGCCGCGCTTCAGGCCGTAGAGCGAGTCGCCGGGCAGGGCGCCCGAGCTCGCCGCGGCCACTCCGCCGAAGGCACCCGCGGCCACCCCGACGCTCAGTCCGCCGGCCGCGAGGCCCTTGGTGAGCCGGGAGCGCGGTCGCAGTTTGCCCAGACCGGTGGCCCGGTGCGCACCCCGGGACCGGGGGAACGCTGCTCCGGCACCGAAGGTCCGGGTGCCTCGGCCCCTTGGAGCATCGCCTCGAAGGCGGCGACCAGCTGGGCCCGCTGGACGACCTTGACCTCGGGGTCCAGTACGGGTTTGGGCAGCTCGCCCAGACCGGTGGCGAAGGCCAGCATGCGGCCCTGCTCGGTCTGTTCCGCAGCAGCCGGGGTGGCCGGAGCCGGTCCTTCGGGCTGCTCGGCCGCCGTACCCCGGTCGGACTGCTCCTCATCCAGGGCCTGGGCGAAGGCGTTCGCCCGCCGGTGCGCCGATACGTTCGCGATCACTGGCGGCACCTCCTCTCGTCATGACGGTCGACTCCCCAGGGGGTCCTGAGGGTTGCACCTCCTGACCGCATCCACACGATCGAGTGATCGGGGAGGGGCAGGGTGTGACCACAGGGAGCCTGTATCCCGCACAACGAGTGGCGCGGCACTTGGGTTACGGACGACGGATGATCCGACCGCGAACTCAACGGACTTTCACTGAGCGCGAGTTGAGCGTTACCGAGCGTATGCCGTCAGCGGGCGTCGTCCGGGAGGAGCCGGGCGAGAGTGCGCACGGCCCGGTACTGGAGGGTCTTGATCGCACCCTCGTTCTTGCCCATCACCCGGGCGGTCTCCGCGACGGAGAGGCCCTGCAGGAAGCGGAGCGTGACGCACTCCTGCTGCTGCGGGTTGAGCCGGCGCACGGCGTCGAGCAGCGCGGCGTTCGACAGGGACTCCAGGACGGAGTCCTCGGGGAGCGCTCGACCTCGTTGGCGTCGAGCATCTCGCCGGTGGTCACTTCCAGCCGGAAGCGGCTCGACTTGAAGTGGTCGGCTACCAGGTTGCGGGCGATCGTCACCAGCCAGGCGCCGAAGTCACGACCCTGATAGGTGAACGTGCCGATGCGGCGCAGGGCGCGCAGAAAGGTCTCGCTGGTGAGGTCCTCGGCGGTGGCTTTGCCTCCCACTCGGTAGTAGATGTACCGGTACACGGTGTCGCTGTACTGGTCATAGAGGCGGCCGAAGGCGTCGGCTTCGCCGGCCTGGGCACGCTCCACGAGGTCCATCATCCGGGCGCTGTCGCTGTCAGCGGCCGGACGGCGTGCGGTGGCGGCGCCGGCCGAGCGCCCTCGTCTGCCAACGGCCGCGCTGCCGTCGGCCAGTGCGTAGCACGGGCCTACGGGCGCGGTGGTGGCGAAGGCGGCGGGGACGGCGTACGCGGTGGGGACGAAGCCGCGCAACAGGTCTTGGACCGTTGCGCGCAGCGTAGCCAGGCCCGAGGCGTCAACCCCGACGTGTGGGTACACGGGACTCCCAGAGGCAGAGCTTCCATCACGTGCAGTACCGGAACATTCACCCGTCGTAGCGACGGAGGGGTACCGGATTGCGTCTGAGGAGAATAACGCTTCGTGCAGGCGCTGCTACACCCAGTTGCTCAAATCATCGATTACGTCGCTTCCGTAACCGGTTGACGCCCGATCAAGTACCGCAGAGTGACCGGTTGTTGATCAGAACGGTCCGAATTCAGTCAGGGACCGGGGCGTGTTGTGGCCGTGTGCAGCCAACGTGACTGGACAGGGGGTTACGCGGGTACGTCCCGTGGATTGGCTGTGTTTACCGCGTCACCGGCGTCGGCGATGCAATGCGATCGCCGCGGCCGTGCCACCCGCCACCGCGCCCACGCCGGCCGCCGCCGGGATGCCGACCTTGGCCGCCCTGCGGGCCGTGCGGTAGTCGCGCAGCCGCCAGTCCAGCTCGCGCGCGTGCTTGCGCAGCTTGGAGTCCGGGTTGATGGCGTAGGGGTGGCCGACCAGCGAGAGCATCGGAATGTCGTTGTGCGAGTCGCTGTACGCGGCGCAGCGGGACAGGTCCAGGCCCTCCGCGGCGGCCAACGCCCTGACGGCTTCCGCCTTCGCGGGTCCGTGCAGCGGTTCGCCGACCAGCTTGCCGGTGTAGACGCCGTCGACGGACTCGGCGACCGTGCCGAGCGCGCCGGTGAGGCCGAGGCGGCGGGCGATCACGTTGGCGATCTCCACCGGGGCCGCTGTGACGAGCCACACCTTCTGGCCCGCGGCGAGGTGCGCCTCGGCGAGGGCGCGGGTGCCGGGCCAGATGCGCTCGGCCATGTACTCGTCGTAGATCTCCTCGCCGATCGACTGGAGTTCGGCGACGCGGTGGCCCTTGACGATGGACAGCGCGGAGTCGCGCGCCTCCTGCATGTGCTCGGGGTCCTCGAAGCCGGCCAGCCTGAACCACGCCTGCTGCCAGGCGAACCGGGCGAGGTCGCGGGTCTCGAAGAACTTCCGCTTGTACAGGCCCCGGCCGAAGTGGAAGATCGACGCGCCCTGCATGACGGTGTTGTCGAGGTCGAAGAAGGCCGCGGCTCTGTCGTCGCCGAGGACCGGGAACTCCGGCTCCTCCGCCGCTTTTCGTCCGCGCGGGCGTCCTGTATGTCCTGGGCGTCCTGCGACGACTTGCGCGCTGCCTCCGCAGAGGCCTCGCCTGCCAACACGCTCCGCGCCGTGGCGGAGCGCCTACGGGGAGTGAGCCATCCGAGAGCGGCCATGCCGTGAGCATAGCCAGTTTGTTCGGTGGTTCCGGAGCCGAGAGGTTCGGAGGCTGTGAACTCTCCGCGACCGGGCCGTTAAAGAAGTACACCGGTGGCGCGAGAATGGTGTGCATGAGTCATCTCGTCACCCTCATCCGCAAGCCAGGCTGTCATCTGTGCGAGGACGCGCAGCTCGTCGTGGAGAAGGTCTGCGCCGATCTCGGGGTCCCCTGGGAACAGAAGGACATCACCGAGGACCAGCGCCTGCACGACGCGTACTGGGAGCAGATTCCGGTCGTCCTGATCGATGGTGAACAGCACACCTTCTGGCGGGTGGACGAGGGCCGTCTGCGCCGGGAACTGACCAAGTAGTTCAACGCGCACCCGAACGTCGCTTAGGATCGACGGCGGTTTGGTCTCGGGGCGGGAATTACGAGGAGTGTGGCGGATTTGCCCCCTGGAATACCGGGCGTGACCCCGGTCACGTTGGCCGGGCAAATCGGACACCATCTTTGTGCACGCGTTCACAAAGACATAGCCTGCTCGACGGGGCGGTCTGGGTACGTGTGACCGCCCACAGCCCTGCTCTACCCGCAGGAGCACCGTGGCAACTGGCCGAACTCACCGACCGGCGACCCGTAGCCGAGGGATTCCCGAGGCCACCGTCGCCCGTCTTCCGCTGTACCTCCGCGCGCTGACCGGACTCTCGGAGCGCTCGGTACCCACGGTCTCCTCCGAGGAGCTCGCGGCCGCCGCCGGGGTCAACTCCGCGAAGCTGCGCAAGGACTTCTCGTACCTGGGTTCCTACGGCACCCGCGGTGTGGGCTACGACGTCGAGTATCTCGTGTACCAGATCTCCCGCGAGCTGGGCCTCACCCAGGACTGGCCGGTCGTGATCGTCGGGATCGGAAACCTCGGCGCTGCCCTCGCCAACTACGGCGGGTTCGCCTCCCGCGGCTTCCGGGTCGCCGCCCTCATCGACGCCGACCCGGCGATGGCCGGCAAGCCCGTCGCGGGCATCCCGGTCCAGCACTCGGACGAGCGAGAAAGATCGTCAGCGACAACGGCGTCTCCATCGGCGTCATCGCGACCCCCGCCGGTGCCGCCCAGCCCGTCTGCGACCGTCTCGTGGCCGCCGGTGTCACGTCCATCCTGAACTTCGCGCCGACCGTGCTGACCGTCCCGGACGGCGTCGACGTCCGCAAGGTCGACCTCTCGATCGAGCTGCAGATCCTCGCCTTCCACGAGCAGCGCAAGGCCGGCGAGGAGGCCGCCAACCAGGCGGCGAACCCGACCGCCGCACACCGCGGCGACTCCGCCGAGCAGGGTCCTGACGGGGACGTCCCCGCCGTGATGCCGGCATGAGTCTCCTCGTCGTCGGGCTGAGCCACCGCAGCGCGCCGGTCAGTCTCCTGGAGCGGGCCACGCTCAACGCGGACGCCCAGACCAAGCTCCTCCAGGACACGGTCGCCGCCGAACCGGCCGCCGAGGCCGCGGTGCTCGCCACCTGCAACCGCATCGAGCTCTACGCCGACGTGGACAAGTTCCACGCGGGCGTCGCGGAGTTGTCCACGCTGCTGGCCCAGCACAGCGGCGTCGGCCTGGACGAGCTCACTCCTTATCTCTATGTGCACTACGAGGACCGGGCCGTCCACCACCTCTTCTCGGTGGCCTGCGGCCTCGACTCGATGGTCGTCGGCGAGGGCCAGATCCTCGGCCAGATCAAGGACTCCCTCGCCAAGGCGCAGGAACTGCACTCCGCCGGGCGGCTGTTGAACGACCTGTTCCAGCAGGCCCTGCGCGTCGGCAAGCGCGCCCACTCCGAGACCGGCATCGACCGCGCGGGCCAGTCCCTGGTCACCTTCGGCCTTCAACAGCTGTCCTCGGGTACGGCGGTCGAGGCCTGGGCGAAGGGAAACGCGCCCTGGTCATCGGCGCCGGCTCCATGTCGTCGCTGGCCGCCGCGACCCTCGCCCGGGCCGGGGTCGCCGAGATCGTCGTCGCCAACCGCACGTCCGACCGCGCCGAGCGCCTCGCCCAGATCATCACCGAGAGCCCCGAAACGGACGTGTCCGCCCGCGCGGTACCGATGGACTCGGTGCCGTTCGAGCTGACACGTGCCGATGTCGCCGTGTCCTGCACGGGCGCGACGGGCCTGGTCCTGACGGCCGACGCGGTCGCCGCCGCCGTAGCGGACAGGGTGCCGCAGGACGCCACCGCCGGAAGTACGGCCCTCCTGGACGACGTACGCGAAGAGCTTCCGCCGACGTCCGTCGGGGCCGAGGACGGGTGTCCGCTGGACCTGTCCGCGGTGCAGGGGGCGAGCGGCTTCTCCGTGATGGGGGAGGCCGCCGTGGCCGGGATGGACGCGGCGACGCTGGAGCAGCACGCGGCCTGGGTCGGCGGCAGCGCCGTCGACCGGCGCGAGGCGGCCCGGCGTACGCCCGAGGCCGAGGCCGAGCTCATCACCGAACTCGCCGCCATGGCCGCGACCGTCGGACGCATCCCCGAGCGGCGCAGGCCCGAGCCCGTGGCCCACATCCCGCGCCCCGCACCGGTGTTGTCGTTCCTCGACCTCGCGATGCCGCGGGACGTCGACGCCGCCGTGCACCGGCTGGCCGGGGTCCGGCTGGTCGATATCGAATCGCTCGCGGACGCCTCGGCGGACGCTCCGATGGCGGCCGACGTGGACGCGGTCCGGCGTATCGTCTCCGACGAGGTCGCGGCCTTCGGGGCAGCCCAGCGGGCCGCGCACATCACGCCGACCGTGGTCGCCCTGCGCGCCATGGCCGCCGAGGTCGTCGCGGGTGAGATCGCCCGGCTCGACGGACGGCTGCCCGGCCTCGACGACAAGCACCGCGCGGAGATCACCCAGACCGTGCGACGCGTCGTCGACAAGCTGCTGCACGCGCCGACCGTACGGGTCAAGCAGCTCGCGGCCGAGCCCGGCGGCGCCGGGTACGCGGACGCGCTGCGCACCCTGTTCGACCTCGACCAGGAGACGGTGGCCTCCGTCTCCCGGGCCCAGCAGGACTCCTCCAGGGCCCAACAAGACTCTGAGATCAGCAAGAACCGAGGGCCAGCATGAGTAGCAAGGCACCACCATTGAGGCTCGGGACCAGGCGGAGCAGACTCGCCCTGGCCCAGTCCGGGTTGGTGGCGGACGCCGTGAGCCAGGTGACCGGACGGCCCGTCGAGCTCGTCGAGATCACCACCTACGGCGACACCTCCCGCGAGCACCTCGCGCAGATCGGCGGCACCGGGGTCTTCGTGACCGCGCTGCGGGACGCGCTGCTCGGCGGTGAGGTCGACTTCGCGGTTCATTCGCTGAAGGACCTGCCGACCGCGCAGCCCGACGGGCTGGTGCTCGCCGCCGTCCCCGAGCGCGAGGACCCGCGCGACGTCATCGTCGCCAGGGACGCCCTGAAGTTCACCGACCTGCCCCGCGGGGCGCGCATCGGTACGGGCTCCCCGCGTCGCACGGCCCAGCTGAACGCGTACGCGCGCAGCCACGGCCTCGACATCGAGACGGTCCCGATCCGCGGGAACATCGACACCCGCGTCGGTTTCGTGCGGGACGGTGAGCTGGACGCCGTCGTCCTCGCCGCCGCCGGACTCAGCCGGATCGGCCGGATCGACGAAGTGACCGACTTCCTGTCGGTCGACACGGTTTTGCCCGCCCCCGGCCAGGGGGCCCTGGCGATCGAGTGTGCCGCAGACCATGCGGACCTCATCGCGGCGCTCGGCGAGCTCGACGACCCGCTCACCCGGATCGCCGTGACCGCCGAACGGTCCCTGCTCGCCGCCCTGGAGGCCGGCTGCTCCGCCCCCCCTGGGCGCGCTGGCCGACCTTCTGGCCGACGGGCAGATTGTCAAGGAAATGCGCCTGCGCGGAATAGTCGGCACGACCGACGGTTCGCGTACGGTGCAGCTGTCCACCACCGGTCCCGTGCCCGAGACGCATGGCCAAGCGCTGAAGCTCGGTCGCGACCTCGCCGCCGAGATGCTCGCCCAGGGCGCGGCCGGTCTGATGGGGGAGCAAGCCAAGTGAGCCCCACCACTCTTCCCGCCGCCGGTCCTGAACACGGGCACGTCACCTTCCTGGGTGCCGGACCCGGAGATCCGGGACTGCTCACACTGCGCGCCGTGGAGGCGCTGGCGAACGCGGACGTCCTCGTCGCCGAGCACGAGGTGCTCGACGTCGTCCTTGCGCACGCCCGACCTGGCGTGGCCGTCGTGCATCCGGACGCGGGTCCATCTGCGGACTCGCTCCCGGGCACAGGCACGCCTCAACTAACGGTTGTTGACGGTGCGTCAACAACCGTTGGCCTACCCGCCGTGCGGGATGCCGCACATCTTGTCATGGAGGCCGCGCGGGGCGGCAGGCGGGTCGTGCGTGCGGTGTCCGGGGACCCCGGACTAGATACGTACGCCGCCGAGGAAATGCTCGCCTGCGTCGCCGCGGGTGTTCCCTTCGAGGTCGTGCCCGGTGTCGCCGCGGCCGTCGGCGTGCCCGCGTACGCCGGTGTCCCGCTGCGGGACGCGCAGGGCGCGGACGTCCGGTTCGTGGACGCCCGTACCGCGTCGGACCGGTGCTGGACGGAGGTCGGGGCGTCGGACGGCACGGTCGTCGTGTCCACCTCCCTGGACTCCGTGGCCGCGGCCGCCGGTGAGCTGGTGGCCGCGGGCCGTAAGCCGGACACACCCATGACCGTCACAGTGGCTGGTACGACCACTCGTCAGCGGACCTGGTCCGCGACCCTCGGGACGATCGCGCAGACGCTGAAGCAGGCGAAGGTGCTGCCGTCGCCTGATGGCGGCCGGCCGGTGATAGCCGTGGTCGGTGAGCGGTCCGCCGCCGCGCAGCGCGACCAGTTGTCGTGGTTCGAGTCCAAGCCGCTGTTCGGCTGGAAGGTCCTCGTACCGCGCACGAAGGAGCAGGCGGCATCGCTCTCCGACCAACTCCGGTCCTACGGCGCCGTACCGCACGAGGTGCCCACGATCGCCGTCGAGCCGCCGCGGACGCCGCAGCAGATGGAGCGGGCGGTCAAGGGGCTCGTCACCGGGCGGTACGAGTGGATCGCCTTCACCTCGGTGAACGCGGTCAAGGCCGTACGCGAGAAGTTCGAGGAGTACGGGCTCGACGCCCGTGCGTTCGCCGGGATCAAGGTCGCCGCGGTGGGGAGCAGACCGCCAACGCGTTGATCGCCTTCGGGGTGAAGCCGGATCTGGTGCCGAGCGGGGAGCAGTCCGCGGCCGGGCTGCTCGAGGACTGGCCGCCCTACGACCCCGTCTTCGACCCGATCGACCGGGTGTTCCTGCCGCGGGCCGACATCGCCACGGAGACGCTTGTCGCCGGGCTGATCGAGCTCGGGTGGGAGGTGGATGACGTGACCGCGTACCGGACCGTGCGGGCGTCGCCGCCGCCGGCGGACACGCGGGAGGCGATCAAGGGGGTGGCTTCGATGCCGTTCTCTTCACGTCGTCCTCCACTGTGCGGAACCTGGTCGGGATCGCCGGGAAGCCGCACAACGTGACCGTGATCGCCTGTATCGGGCCCGCTACGGCGAAGACGGCCGAGGAGCACGGGCTTCGGGTGGATGTGATGGCTCCGGAGCCGTCTGTGCACAAGTTGGCCGAGGCGTTGGCGAACTTTGGACTCCGTCGGCGGGCGGCGGCTCAGGAGGCGGGGGATCCGGTTACTCGGCCCAGTGAGCGTCGGCCGGGTGCGCGGAGGCGTCGGACCACCTGAGGTCGAGGTCGAGTTTGAGGTTGCGGTGGGTGGGGGCGGGCGTCCGTGGGGCGCTGCGCCCCCACACCCCGCTTCGGCCCCGAAAGGGCCTCGTCCTCAAACGCCGGACGGGCTGGGTAGTGCGGGCCTGTGTGGAGAAGGCGCCGGACGGGCTGGGTAGTGCGGGCCTGTGTGGAGAAGGCGCCGGACGGGCTGAGTATTGCGGGCCTGTGTGGAGAAGGCGCCGGACGGGCTGGATTGTGCCGATCCGTGCTGAAAAGTTCGCCGACTCGTCGCCGACTGATCACCGACTCACCGTCGGCAAAGGCGCCCCGGGCCGGGCGTAGCGTAGAAGTCATGACGACGTACGGATCCTTTCCCGGCTCGCGCCCCCGGCGGCTGCGGACCAGCCCCGTCATGCGGCGGATGGTTGCCGAGACGCGGTTGCACCCGGCCGACTTCATCCTTCCCGCGTTCGTGCGGGAGGGGGTTTCCGAGCCGGTGCCGATCGGGGCCATGCCCGGGGTGGTGCAGCACACGCGGGACAGTTTGAAGAAGGCCGCCGCGGAAGCCGTGGCGGCGGGGATTTCCGGGATCATGCTGTTCGGGGTGCCGGAGGAGTCCAAGAAGGACGCCCTCGGGACGGCCGGGACCGATCCTGACGGGATTCTGCAGGTCGCCCTGCGCGATGTGCGGGCGGAGGTCGGGGACGAGCTGCTCGTCATGTCCGACCTGTGTCTGGACGAGACCACCGATCACGGGCACTGTGGGGTGCTGGACGAGCTCGGGCGGGTGGACAACGACGCGACCCTTGAGCGGTATGCCGAGATGGCCCAGGTGCAGGCCGATGCCGGGGCCCATGTCGTCGGGCCCAGCGGGATGATGGACGGGCAGATCGGGGTCATCCGGGACGCGCTCGACCAGATCGGGCGGGAGGACGTGGCGATCCTCGCGTACACCGTGAAGTACGCGTCCGCGTTCTTCGGGCCGTTCCGTGAGGCCGTCGGGTCCTCGCTCAAGGGGACCGCAGGACGTACCAGCAGGACCCGGCCAACGCCCGTGAGTCCATGCGGGAGTTGGCGCTCGACCTGGAGGAGGGCGCCGACATGGTGATGGTCAAGCCGGCCGGGCCCTACCTCGACATCCTCGCCAAGGTCGCCGAACGCTCGGACGTGCCCGTCTTCGCCTATCAGATCTCCGGTGAGTACTCGATGATCGAGGCCGCCGCCGAGAAGGGCTGGATCGACCGCGACCAGGCGATCTTCGAGGCGCTCACCGGCATCAAGCGGGCCGGGGCGCAGAACATCCTCACGTACTGGGCGGTCGAGGCGGCGCAGAAGCTCCGCTGAATCCACGTCAACAGGCAACGCTTCGAGATCGTTCCGGCGTCGGGGCGATCTCGGTCCGGCGGCTGGGACATGTCCTGGCGTGAAATCGACGGCCATTGTGGGTGGGTGTGCCCCCAAATACCCTTCCACGTCCGGCACTTATACGGATTTGACGCGTGCGCATCACGGTCCATACCTTCTGCGCCTGGCCTGATCCGTTCCGGACGGTCTGGAATGTCGATCCCTGGGGACACCATGAGCTGGTTCATCGAGGCGCTGAAGAGGTACGCGGTATTCAGCGGGCGCGCGCGCCGCAAGGAGTACTGGATGTTCGCCCTGTTCGCGGGCATCATCGCGATCGTCCTGGGCATCATCGGCGTGGCGATCAAGTTCCCGTACCTCGTGATCCTCTTCTACCTGGCGATCCTGCTGCCCGGCCTGGGCGTCACCGTCCGCCGACTGCACGACACGGGCCGCTCGGGCGGCTGGATCTTCATCGGGCTCGTCCCGCTCGTCGGCGGCATCATCCTGCTGGTCTTCACCGTCTCGGACAGCAAGCCCGGTGCCAACCAGTACGGCCCGAACCCGAAGGAGATCGACGGCGTTCCGGCGCACGTCTGATCGCACGCGTCACCGAGGGCCCGTCAGGGCGTCGACCCCGTGGAGGTGGGGTCACGCCCGACGGGCCCTCGTCGCGTACGCCCATGCCGTCCTTGCAGCCCGACAGCAGCAGCGCGGCGAGCACGGCCGCCGTCGCGGCCAGCACGCGGACGCGGGTGCGGGTGCGGGTGCGGGTGAGGGGCGGGTGCGGGTGCGGGTGGTGCGGGCCGGCATGGGTCCCCCTGTGGAAGCGAAGCGTCATCAGGTGCAGCTTGGGCGGTCGGGCGGGGCGCGGTCTACGGCTGTCGGCGGATCCGGGACGCCCGGGCCGTCCCGCCCGCGCCGACCTGCGGGGACGCCGGTCCTCACGGGCACGTCGCGGGACGCCGGGAAGGGTGCCGGGGGCCGCCCGCCGGACTTGGGCACCAACAAGTCCCGGTGGGAGCTAGGTTGTTGGCCCTGCCCTTGTTGCCCTTTGTATGACCACTCTTCTGGGAGACGCGCATGCCCGGTGACGCCCTCAGCCAAGACCCCGCCGAGCTGAGAAGGAGGATCGACTCCACCAAGGCCCACCCCGCCCGTGTCTACGACGTCTTCCTCGGCGGCAAGGACAACTACCCCGTCGACCGCGAGGCCGCCGCCGCAGCGCTCGCCGCCAACCCGCGCGGCTACCTCGACGTACGGCACAACCGCGACTTCATGCGCCGCGCGGTCACCCGGCTGTCGCAGGAGCACGGGGTACGCCAGTTCCTCGACATCGGCACCGGGCTGCCCACCGCGGAGAACGTGCACCAGATCGCCCAGGGCATCGACCCCGAGGCGCGGATCGTCTACGTCGACAACGACCCGGTGGTCCTCGCGCACGCCCGCGCCCTGCTCACCAGCAGCCCCGAGGGCCGTACGGACTACATCGACGCCGACCTGCGCCGCCCGGCCGACATCCTCGAACAGGCCGCCAAGACCCTCGACTTCAGCCAGCCGGTGGCCCTGCTGCTGGTGGCGATCCTGCACTTCGTCGAGGACGAGGAGGCGTACCCGCTGGTGCGTGAGCTGGTGGACGTGCTGCCGTCCGGCAGCCATCTGGTGCTCAGCCACCTCACCGACGAGATGCACCCGATCCCGACCCGCGCGGTCCAACGGACGTACACGGAGCGGGGTTCACCTTCGTGTTCCGCTCCAGGGACGACGTCGAGCGGTTCTTCACCGAGACCCCGGGCGTCACCCTGGACGAGCCCGGTGTGGTCCCCGCCCACCAGTGGCACCCCGGGCCCGCGCCCGCCCCGCCGGTGGTCGAGCAGGCGTACTTCGAGAGGCTCGACGACATCGAGAAGATCACCTACCGGGACATCAACGATGTCACGGACGACGACATCAACGTGTACGGGGCGACCGGCAAGAAGGCCTGAGCGCGCGCGAGGGTCCGTCCGGATCGCGGAAACCTGTTTGTAGGCGGCACCTACCTTCCTACGCTGTCCGCCATGACCGTCACCGAGACACCCGCCGTCCCCCTGCCCCCGCTCGCCGCGCGCGCCCGTGCGATCGGGGGTTCGCCGGTGCGGGACATCCTCGCCGTGACCGCCCGCCCCGAGGTGATCAACTTCGCGGGCGGGCTCCCGGCCCCCGAACTCTTCGACGCCGCCGGGATCGCCGCCGCGTACCAGGCGGTGCTCACGGAGACGCCCCGCGCGGGCGCTCCAGTACGCGACGACCGAGGGCGAGCCGGTGCTGCGGACCGCCCTCGCCGCGCGGACCTCCGCCCGCGGGCCGGCCACCGGCGCCGACGACCTCCTCGTCACCACCGGTTCGCAGCAGGCGCTGTCGCTGCTCGCGACCGCGCTGCTGGAGCCGGGGACGTCGTCCTGGTCGAACAGCCCTGTTATCTGGCGGCACTTCAGGTCTTCGCGTTCGCCGGTGCGCGGATCGTCGCGGTGCCGGGTGACGCGGCCGGGGTCGATCCCGAGGCGCTGGACGAACTCGTCGTGCGGGAGCGGCCGAAGCTGTTCTACACCGTGCCGACCTTCCAGAACCCGACCGGCCGTACGCTGCCCGCCGACCGCCGGGCCGCCGTCGCGGAGGTCGCCGCGCGGCGCGGGGTGTGGATCGTGGAGGACGATCCGTACGGCGAACTCCGCTTCGAGGGCGAGCGGTTGCCGTGGATCGCGGCCCAGGAGAGCGCGGCCGACCGTACGGTCCTGCTCGGCTCCTTCTCCAAGGTGATGGCGCCCGGCCTGCGGCTGGGCTGGCTGCGGGCGCCGACCGACCTGCTGCGGGCCTGTGTCGTCGCCAAGCAGGCCGCCGATCTGCACACCCCGACGGTCAACCAGCTCGCCGCCGCACGGTACTTGGCGGACAACGACCTCGACGCGCATGTGGCCCGGGTGGCGGCCGTGTACCGGGACCGGCGCGACGCCATGCTCGCGGGCCTGCCCAACTCCCTCCCCGAGGGGTCGAGTTGGGAGCGCCCCGAGGGCGGCATGTTCCTGTGGGCGCGGCTCCCGGAGTCGTACGACACGACCGCCCTGCTGCACCGGGTCGTCGAGCATGAGGTCGCCTACGTGCCCGGTGCGCCCTTCTACGCGGGTGAACCCGACCGGTCCACCCTGCGGCTGTGCTTCGTGACGCAGACGCCGGATGCGATTCGGGAGGGGCTGCGGAGGCTGGGGCGGGGACTCGGCGTCGCCGATGCCGATGCCGATGCCGATGCCGATGCCGGTAGCGATAGCGATAGCGATGGCCTCGGCCTCGGCCTCGGCTGAGCTTCTGCCGTCGTCCGGGCCGTCAGCGGCCGTGGACGGAGCCCTGGGTGTTCTTCGGCGGGACGTACGGCTTGCCCTGTTGCGCCGTGCTGGTCGACTGCTGGGCGACACCCGGTGCAGGGCTCATCGCGGCGAAGCTCGCCAATTGGGACTGGGCCTTCTCCCCGCGGACCCGTGTGGCGTCCTTGATCAGGTCATCCATACCTGCGATGAACTGTCCCCGGTACTTGTTCTTGAGATTGGTCAGATCGGTGCGGTTGGCCGGCCGGGCGTCCGCTTCGAGCTCCGCGGGGCCGAGCCGCGGGCTGCCGTCGGGGCTGACGCTGGGGACTGCTTGAACGGCTGCGCCGCGTCGATGACATGGGCGAAGTCGATGAGCTTGGCGTCCACCACCTGCTCGCCCTCCTTCGTGCCGGTGACCGAGAACACGCTGGAGGCGATGAAGCCGATGTCGGAGTTGTGCGCGGCGGTCCTGATGTCCTGCATCTTGGTGATCAGCTGGTCCCAGACCGCTGGATCGTCCGAGAACTTGCTCAGGATCTTCTGTGACTGTATGCCGGTGATCAGTCGGCTCTCGCCCGCGTCGGTGCCGCCGACCGCACGCCAGCCGCGGAACGTCGAGCCGGTGGCCGGGTCTACGCCGATGGCGAACTTCAGGGCCTTGGTCCCGGACGCCCACCTGCCTTTGTCGTGCTGTTCGAGGTTCTCGCGGTAGCTCGTGGTCGACTTCCCGATCTTGGTGTCGAGGGTCTTCGAGTCGTCCAGGCCCGAGGTGATGTTCTCGATGTAGATGTTCTGGCGGTCGTCGAGGCCGTTGAGCTGCGCCGAGGTCAGACTGCCGCCCAGCCTGGTGCGCACCTCGTCCGCCGTGTACGACGCCGGGACGACCGGCGTGAAGTGCGGGTACACGGCGGCGCGCACCCGTTCGTAGAACTCGTTCTCCACGGAGCCCTGCGGGCTCCTTCTGCAGGATCTCGCCGTTCGGTCCGAGCGGTGTGATGCCGCCGTGGCCGCCCTGGTTGACGTTCCGCTCCGGCGACGGTGACGTGGACCTCCTGCCTTCCCGAAGGGCGCTGCGCTCCGCCTCGTCGTCGGAGGCGTACGAGATCTCGTTCGCGGTGTCCACGGGTGTTGCCATGCGTGTCTCCTGCTTTCGTCGAGTGCGCCTGCCGGGCGCCTGCGAAGAGGACAACGGTCATGGGGAGGAACGGGGTTCAATGCCCGGCGATTCGGGTGCGGGCCGGGATGCGCCGGATCGGGGTGGGCCGAACCGGGGTGGCCGAACCGGGAGGACCGTTCCGGACGTGGTGCGTTTATGGTTGCCCTGGATATGTGAAACAGCCTGGCAGCGCGGTGAGTTGAGAGCTGAACGCACGCTCGGCGTACTGGGGAGGAAATGCCATGGCACCCGTGCTCGTCGGACGTGAAGGTCTGCTGGCGGGAGAGCGCATCCCGATCGTCGACACCCGGGTCACGTTCGGGCGCAACGCGGGCAACACGGTCGTCATCGCCAGTCCGAGCGTCTCCCGCTTCCACGCGGAGATCGTCTTCGACCAGGACGCCGGGTACGTCCTGCGCGACTGCGGCAGCAGCAACGGCACGCAGGTCAACGGCGAGGAGGTGGAGGCGCGACTGCTCCAGCCCGGGGACGAAATCACCATCGGGGACCAGGAGTTCCGCTTCGAGGTCGCCGACGCCATGCAGACCCTGATGGCGCTCAACCTGCCCCGCTCGGTGACCCACCCGGAGGAGAGCGACGAGGGAGCGTGCTGCGGGTCACCGTCGTGGGCGGCGGTCCCGTCGGCCTGTCCATGGCCCTGCTCCTCGAGCACTTCCTCGGCGCGCAGGCGCGGATCACCGTCTACGAGGGCCGGTGGCGCAAGGACGGCCGCACCGTCGTCTGGAAGAGCCAGGAGGAGGGCAACGTACGGCGCCAGCAGGTGGTGACCGTGCAGAGCCGGCAGTACCTCGCGTGGCCGCCGTACGTGCAGGAACGGCTCTTCGACCCCGAGCACTACACCGAGATGTGGCCGTCCGGGCCCGACTCGATCGGCGACCACCACCCGCGCAACATGCGGATCGCCTACATCGAGGACACGCTGCTGGAGCTGGCGAACGAGAAGCGCGACCGCATACGCCTGATACCCGCCAGGTTCGACCCGGCCCAGCAGCGCGACGAACTCGCCACCCAGCACGTCCTCGCGATCTGCGACGGCGGCCGGTCACGCACCCGGGACCACTTCGCCGCCCGCTTCGGCAAGGCCGACGAGTCCATCTACTCCCTCGACGGCGTCCACCTGCGGGACGTGGTCCTCGGGCTGAGGGTGAAGTCGGAGCTGCCCGACCCCATGGCGATCCTGCTGACGGTCGCTCAGAACCGGTTCCTGCTCAACTCGTTGCGCGGCGAGGGCTTCCTTAACATGCGGCTCACCGACACCGAGTTGACCGAGGTCATCGGCATCGACCCGGTCCGCCGCGTCTTCGAGGAGTGCATCGCCTCCCGCCCCTGTCTGATGGACCGCGACGAGCACGGCGACTTCCAGTGCGCGACCCACGGCACGCTGTTCCTGCCCGCGCTCATCAAGGGCTCCCCCTGTGGAAGCGCGTGCACGAGGGCCTACGGCTCTTCGACGTCTCCGACCAGGACCTGAGCGCGGTCACCAGCTTCCGTCTGGACATGGTGCAACGCCCGCGTTTCTCCGCCGAGTTGCTGCCCCCGACCGTCAACTCGCCGGGTACCTACGGCTTCCTCCTCGGCGATGCGGCCAACGCCATCCACTTCTGGCCGGGCCGGGGCCTCAACAGCGGCCTGGCGTCGGCCATTTCGCTGGCCCGCTCCCTCAACAGCGCCTGGAACGGCCGGCCTTTCCGCGACGCCGACTTCCTGCGGCACGAGGCGGCCATGTCGATGCTCCAGTACCGGCACAAGAGCCGCGCGTGGAAGGCGATGGTCACCACCGACGACCAGGGCGTCACCTGGGCGATCAAGGACATCATCGACCACGGCATCGACGGCATCGCGGAGGAACCCGACCGCGAGGCGGACACGGCGACCCTGCTGGCCCGCATGGGCGCCATCCGCGACCGCCTCGCCCCCGCCTCCCCGGCATGCCGGACGACGAGGCCATCCTCGAACGCCTCCGCACCCTGGAGCCCCGGACCCTGCGCATGCTCGTCCTCAGCGGCGCGTGGGACACCCTGACGATGGGCGGCGAGGAGGTCGACATCGACATCTTCTACGGCCCCGACTCGACGGCGGCGGCCGCGGCGGTGGAGGCGCTGGAGCCGGCCACCCAGCAGTGAGCGGGGGTCGTCCGGTGACGGCGGGGTCGGTCCGGTGACGGCGGGGTTCGTCCGGTGATTTCGTAGGGTGGAGGCATGTCTGACAGCGACGCCTTCGACCTGGACGAATACCTCGCGCACATCGGTGCGGGGGAGCGCGGCGGCCCGACACGGAGACGCTGCGGGCCGTGCATCTCGCCCATATGCGAGGCATCCCGTTCGAGAACCTGGACGCCCTGCGGCACACCGCTCCCTCCCCTCGAACTGCCGGACCTGACAGCCAAGTTGCTGCGCAGCCCGCGCGGCGGCTACTGCTACGAGCAGAACACGCTGCTGGCCGCCGCGCTGCGGGCACTGGGGTTCGGCGTGACCCTGTTGACGGCGCGGGTCATGGTCGGCACCGACCGGATCGAGAGCCGCCCGCGCACCCACATGGCGCTGCTCGTCGAGGTGCCGGGCGAGCCGCGGCCCTGTCTGGCCGACGTCGGGTTCGGGGCGATCGGGGCGCTGCTGGAACCGGTGCCGCTGGTGGCCGGCGAGGAGTTCGAGGGCGCGGGCCGCCGACACCGGCTGGTCCAGCTGCCGCACCGGGGACCGCTGGAGCTGTGGGCGCTGGAGGCGTACACGGGCGGGAAGGGCGGCGGCTCCTGGCAGGCGCAGTACGCCTTCACCCTGGAGCCCTTCGAGCACGTCGACTTCGACGTCGTCAACTGGCACATCGCGACGAACCCGCGCTCCCCGTTCACCCAGCGCCTCTTCGTCCAGTACGTCACCCCCGACCGCCATCTCCTGCTCCACGGCCGCGTGTTGACGGAGACGCGGGCCGACGGGGCGGTGACCGAGCGGGAGGTGACGGACGAGGGGGGCGCGGAGGGTGCTGGACGAGGAGTTCGGGATCGAGGCGCCGGAGGGGATGAAGCTGCTCAGCTGAGCCGGAACGAGTGTGCCGGGCGGGTCAGTCCCACCAGA
Source organism: Streptomyces sp. P3 (assembly GCA_016893485.2). Lineage (GTDB taxonomy): Bacteria > Actinomycetota > Actinomycetes > Streptomycetales > Streptomycetaceae > Streptomyces. Next base: position 4,371,037 of record JAFEKX020000001.1, on the reverse strand, counting down.
AGGACCACACCGGCCGGTCGAGCACGTCGTGTCGGGCGTACGCGCGCAGGTTCTCGTGGTGCCCCTGGGTGATGTTGTCGGGGCAGAAGGCGAAGTGCTCGGCGGCGATCTCCTCGGCCTCCTCCAGGGTCGCCGGCGGGGCCGCCACCGACAGCGTCAACCGGTCGAAGCCGAGGGCCACGACGCGTATCCCGAACCGGTCCTCCCAGGAACGCAGGACCGCGCAGAGCAGGGCCGTGTCGTTCTCGTGGTTCGCGGCGCCCATCCAGCCGATCGCGGCCGGGATGTCGGCACTGCGGCGGGCCGGTACGAGGGCGAGACGCGGGTCCTTGAGCCAACTGCCGCCGTCCGTAAGCGAGTCGGCGACCTCGGCGGCCCGCGCGTCCGGATCGGCGACCAGGGTGAGCGGTTCGGCGAGACCGGGCCACTCGTCACCCTCCGGGGCGTACGCCTCCCAGAACTCCCCAGCACCTCGTCGGCGTCGTGATCCCCGGGGTACGACAGCTCGTACGGGCTCAACTCCCACTCCTGCGGCCCGCCGTGGCCTCCGTCCACGTCCAACAGCACGGGCAGCAGCCCGGCGCCCCGCGCGGCCCGAAGCGCGGCCCAGCCTCCCGGCCGCGCCGCCTCACCGGCACACCACAACAGCGGTTCGTCCGCCGGCCCTTCGGCGGTCACGTCGATCAGACTCCCGACAGGGAGCTCAAGCCCGAGCGAACTGCCGCTCGGATCGGCCGCCAACTTGGGCAGCGGGTTGGGAAGAGTCGCCATGCCGGAGACTTTAGAGGCGGGGACTGACAGTGGGGGCCGGGAGCGGGCCCGCGCGCAAGAGGCGATGGGCGGATTCGGGTCGACGACCGGTCCGCGGTCGCCGCTGCTGCCGCTCCGCGCGTGGCCGGCGGGGGCGTCGAGCGGCACCGCGTACGACAGCCCCGACGCGCCCCTAGCGCCCCAACCTCCGCCGCACACGCCGTACTTGGCGGTTGTCCGCCACCGAGTCGACGAACCGCCGACCGCTCCCGGCTTCGTAGGCCGGGCCCTCCAGGCGGAGCAGCGTGCCGTCGCGGACGACGGCGTAGGCGATTGCGGTGGCCGACTTCGGGAGGGTGACCGGGTGGCGGCCGGAGGGGAGTTTCAGGCGGGCGGGGAGGCGGAGTCGGGCCGCGGGGGAGTCGGGGGTGGGGAGCAGCTCGGCTTCCGCGCCGAGGGTCGCCACGGTGACCTTGACGCGGGCGGCCGTGCTGTCAGGGGCCGCCGCGATGTACGGCAGGGCGAGTGAACTCCCCTCGCCGCGCTCGGCGTTGGCGGCGGCGGCCGTGGCGGCGTCCTGGCCCAGCTTGCGCTGGCGCTGGTCCACATCGAGGGCGAGTTGGCCGCTGCCCGTCCAGTACGGGAGGGAGAGCCGGCCGCCGGTGAGGGCCGGGGCCGCCGCCGGGGTGCCCGGTGTGCCGTCGCCCGTCACGCGTACCAGCCGGTCCACGCCGAGGAGTTGGACGTAGGCCCACACATCGTGCACGCCGCGCTCCAGCGGACGCCCGCCGGCCAACCGCTCCGGGTCCAGGGACAGTCGCCCACTGGCGATCACCTGCGAACGGCCGTCCCCGAGGGGCTTCAGCCGGACCTCCAGGTCACCTTCCGGGTACCACCAGTCCTCGCGGTCGCGGTCCTTCACGACCAGCTCCGCGTAGGCCAGCCGGAAGGGGTCCGGGACCTCCCAGCCGTCCTCCGTCCCCGGTACGCCGTCCAGCAACTCCGGGTCCAGGTAATGCTTTCCGTCCCGTTCTACGAGGGTCAGGGGTTCGCCGTCGCCGCGCAGGAGGTCGAGCGTGACGTCGGCGACCAACCGGCCGTTCTGCCAGCGCAGTTCGCCGACCGCGCTGCGGGCCTTGACCTCGCGGATGCGCCCGCGAGGGTCACCGCGCCGTCGAAGTCGCCGGCTTCCAGGAGGGTGGCGCGCAGGCGGGAGACGGCCGGCAGGCCATCCCGTACGGCAGTCGGGAACTCCTCCAGGGCCACTTCCCTCGCCGCCTCGAAGCGCGGGCGCTGCTCGGCCGGGTCCTCGCGGAGGATCTCCGGCTCGCGGGTGCGGGAGAGGATCTCCACGTGGTAGAGGCGGTGGAGGAGGCGGTTCTGCAGGGCGTCGATGTCGTCGGACGCGGGGGTGGCGTCCTTGAACTGCCGTACGACCGCACGGGTGTTGGACCAGAAACCGTGCTTCGGGTTGAAACGGTGCTGGGTGTTGTTGCCGCCGTCGTCCCGCTTCATCCAGTAGTAGACGGGATAGTCGGCGAGGATCGAGATGCGCTCCGCCTTGAGGTAGGCGGCGCTGACGAAGGCCAGGTCCTCCAGGATCCACGGGCCCTCGGGGAACTGCAGCCCGTGCTCCTCGACGAACGCCCGCCGGAACATCTTGTGCGGGGACATGCTCTGCGTCAGCTCGTCGTTCTCGATCGTGCAGGCGTCCACCGTGTGCCGGAACAGTCGGCGGGGCCGCACCATCGTGCTGGACATCTTGCCGAGGACGACGTCGGCGTCGTTGCGCTTCGCGTGGTCGTACAGCCGCTCCAGAGCCTCGGACCCGAGCGTGTCGTCATGGTCGACGAACTGGATGTACTCGCCCTTCGCGTGCCGCATGCCGAGATTGCGGGGCGCGCCCGGCCAGCCGGAGTTCGGCTGCGTGTGGACCTGGACGTTCGGGTGCCCGGCGGCGATCTTCTCCAGCCGGCTCAGCGTGTCGTCGGTCGAGCCGTCGTCGACGTAGATGACCTCGTACTCGTCGGCGGGCAGGCTCTGCCCCAGCAGCGACGGCGCGCACTCATCGACGTACTTCCCGGTGTTGTAGACGGGAACGACGACGCTGACTTTGACTCTCGGCATTCAAGGACCCTACACAGCTACCGCACGGGCCCGTCAAAGCACTCCTTCCGCCCTGGGGCGGCCCCGGCCTTCGCCGCCGGCTGGAAGCACGCCCGCACCACCGTCCCCGGCCCCGTCACCGCCATCAGCGTGTACACGTACGACTCCGCGTCCACGGCGTTGCCGACCTGCGCGCCGTGTACCGAGCCCGTCCGGCCCGGCACGCTCATTTCGATGCGGTCGCCGATGCGGCCGCCCCAGGTGCGGGCCCAGGTGGTGCCGCACTCCCGGCTGTGGCGTAGTTCCATCCACGCGCCGGTGGCCGTCTGGTGGCGGGCGACGGTGTCCGGTTGGGCGGCGCAGCGCATGGCCATCGGGCTGCGGCCCTCGCAGGTCGCGCCGTGGCAGCCCGGGCCGATGGGGGTGGCCGTGGTGGCGGCGGTGGGGAGAGGGGGTCGGAGGTGCGGGGGTCCGGTATGAGGAGCAGGGCCAGGACCACGGCCGTCACGGCGACCGCGCAGACGGAGGCGAGGACCGCGAGGGTGACGACGCCGCGTTGCGCTGGGGCTGGGGTAGGGGGTGGGGCTGGGAGTGGGGTGTGGAGACGGTCGGTGGAGCCGTTGCTCCCGGCCTTGTTGCCGACTCCTTCACCCCTGTGGCCGTCGGCGTCGCCCCCGCCCGCTTCCCTCCGCCTCCGCGATCTCCCACAGCGCCACGCACCGGCCCACCGGTTCGCCCGCGAGGCGGCACAGTGCCTCCACCGCCTCTCTCGGGGAGGGTCTTGCCGTTGAGGTAGCGCTCCCAGGACGACTTGCTGTACGGCGTCTTCGCGGCGAGGCCTGCCAGGCTCAGGCCGGTCTCGGTGCGTAACTGCCGTAGGGCTGCGGCCAGTTGATTCATCCCCGGAGGACCTTCCAGGTGTGGGGTCCGACCATGCCGTCCACGACGAGTCCCGACCGCTTCTGGAACTGCTTGACCGCGTGTTCCGTCAGCGGGCCGAAGATCCCGTCGATGCCGCCCGGCGAGATGCCCGTCCTGCGCAGCAGACACTGCGCCTCGGCGACATCGGGCCCGGCGTTGCCGACGGCCAGATTCTCCTGCTGGGTACGGCTGTTGCCCGCGTACCAGTGGCCGTCGATCCGTTCCAGTCGGCAGGGGTACGGCGACGCGGCCGTCGGCTCGGCGAGCGGTGCCGACGATCGGGTCGGGGTCGTAGGGCTGCCGGCGGTGTTGTTGTTCATGATGCGGACCGTCACCAGGACCGCCGACGAGACCGCCAGGACGAGGGTCACCGCGCCCGCCACGAGTGCGATGCGCAGGGCGCGTCTCTCGGGGAGTGGTGGGGCTGTTCCGGTGACGGCGAGTGGCTTGGCGCCAGGGGGCGTTCGGGTGTGGTCCGCCAGCCCTCCGCCGCCACCTCGCGCAGTGCCAGCAGCCGGGTCGGGTCCTCGCCGCAGACCCGGGCGAGGGCCTCCAGCGCCTCCGCGGGCGGCAGGGCGCGGGCACCCAGATAGCGTTCCCAGGACTTCGGGCTGTAGCCCGTCCGGGCCGCCAACTGCCGGATGCTCAGGCCGCTGTGGTCCTTCAGCCGACGCAGGCGTACCACCAACTGCCGTACGCGTGGATCGAGTTCCTCGGGCAGCACTTTCCAACGCGACATGTTCCCCCAGTGCGCGTTCGGGGACCGGAGTCAGCGGTCCCTGCCGCGTCGCATTCTGCATCACTGACACCTCATCGCACGGGTTTTCGGTTCCCGGGCGTGGAGGGAATCAGCCACGGTCGGCGACCGGCCCTGCGGCGTCCCGTCCCGCCGTCCCCGCTGACCGCATCCCCGCAGTTCGGAGGGGGTGTCGTCCCGTCGAGACGTCAGTTGGGCGGGGAGTGTGGCGGGGTGGACCGGGCGGACCGCAGTCTCGTTCCAGCACGACGACCGACTACCTGAAAGAGGAACGCATGCGACCGAATGTCGTGGCCAGGACCCTCGTCAGCCTCACCGCCGTCGCCGGTATCGCGGTCGGGGGCGTCGCGTTCGCCGCCCCAGCTTCGCCGCGCCGGCCGCCTCCGTACAGGCCTCCGACGTCTCGATCCAGGCGACGCAGAACTTCGGCCTCTCCACCGCCGAGGCGAAGAAGGTGCAGAACTGGCTGCACACGTACTGGGGTTACACCGACACCATCGACGGACAGCTCGGCACGAACAGCTGGAAGGCGTTCCAGCGCAACCTCCAGACCTACTGGGGTTACACCGGCGCCATCGACGGCGACCCCGGCGTCAACACCATCAAGGCGCTCCAGCGGCTGCTGCAGAACTGGGGCTACACCGGCGCGATCGACGGCGACGCGGGCTCCGGCACCCGGGCCGCGTTCAAGAACTTCGCCAACGGCATCTGAGCCGACAGCACCTTGAGTAAAGGGTGTTGACGACCGCGGGCTGTCCCTCACGGGGAGGGACAGCCCGCGGTTCGGCGTTCCCGGCAAGAGGTCCGGACTTCTCGTTAACGTGGGGGTGTTGACGACCGAGGGGGACGGCCATGGCGGACGGCGCGCTGCTCGCACAGCTGCATTTCGGGCGGGAGGACGCCGAACGGGACGTACAGGACGGGCTGTTGCTGCGCGGCGGGTTCCTGCCCAACGCGGCGTACCGGGGTGCGCTCAGCGGGCGCAAGATGCTGATCATCGGGCGCAAGGGGTCCGGCAAGAGCGCCATCTGCATGCGGCTCAAGGCGGCGGGCGCCGGCCACTACGCCGGGACCGAGCTGATCCCGCCGGACGAGACCGCGGGTGAGGAGATCCGGCGCTTCGAGTTGCAGGGGCTGCCCGGGGACTCGGCGAAGGCTCTGATCTGGCGGTATCTCTTCGCGGTGTACGCGGCCCGGCACCTGGTGGCGCACGCGAAGGACGCGCACGGGCGCAGGCCCGATTCGGTGAAGGCGCTGGCGCGGTTCCTGAAGCAGAACGGCGAGGCGGCGGACGGCCGGTTCGGCGACCGGCTCGCGCAGGCCGTCAGGGGTTGCAGACCTCGCTGTCCCTGGAGGCGTTCGGATTCAAGGCGGGACTGGACCTCGCGCAGGCACCGTTGTCCGAAGGGGCGAAGGCCACACGGCAGTTGGACGTCGTGGAGCAGGGTGTGGCACAGGCGTTCACCGACCTCGGCTGCGGCGCTTCCGATGGCCTTACCGCTCGCGACGGCGTCGGATCGCACGGGCCGCTGCTGCTCATGGTCGACCAGCTAGAACTGGTCTGGTCCGCCGAGACCGACAGCAACTCCATGGTGATCGGGCTGCTGTTGGCCGCGAAACACGCGGCGAGTCTCTACGGCTCCGCGGTGCGCGTCCTGCTGTTCCTGCGGGCCGACATCTATGACTCGCTGCACTTCGGGGAGGGCGACAAGTTCCGCGGCGACGAGCTGCGCATCACCTGGACCGAACAGGCCCTGCGGGACCTGGCGTTGGCCCGGGCGCGGGCGTCGGCCGGGGCGGACCTGACCTCCGAGACGCTGTGGGGAGAGCTGTTCCCGGCGGCAGTTGAGGGCGAGGAGACCGCGACGTACCTCTTCCGGCGCTGTCTGCCGCGACCCCGGGACGCGATCCAGTTCCTCAACCTCTGCCAGGAGACTGCCTCGTTGATCCACGGACGGGACCGGATCACCGAGGCGGACGTCGTACAGGCGGGCCGTCAGTTCTCCGACTGGAAGCTGAAGGACCTGGCGCTGGAGTACCTGGTCGCGCACCCCTTCCTCAAGCACCTCTTCCCACTGTTCCAGAACACCGGATACGTCGTGACGCGTGCCGTCCTCGCCACCCGCTTCCAGGCGGCGGCGGAGTCGCTCCACCGCCTCTTCCCCGCGTACGCCGACGCGTTGACGGTCCCCGGGGTCGTCGACGTCCTCTACGCCGTCGGCTTCCTCGGGGTGCGGCGCGGCAACGACGTGGTGTTCGCCGGGGGCGACGACCTGCCCGCGCAGTTCCACGAGACGGAGTTCCACGTCCACCCGTGCTTCCGCGCGGCGCTCGGCGCCACCAGCGCGATCGACCTGCGGCACTTCGAGATCGCCGCCGCGATCGGCCGGGTCGTCCAGGGCGGCAACCAAGGGGGCTTCAACAACGGCACGTTCACGTCCGCGCCCACCCGGGACCACCGCCTCGTCCAGGACCTCCGCCGCTCCTGCCACTCCATCCTCGCCCAGACCAGCCGCGCCCTGACCCTGGCCGAGGGCGCCCGCGACGAGATCACCGAGCAGATCAACCGCGTCCTCGACGAGGTCAACGCCCTCCCGTCCGGCGGCAGTTCGGCCTACGACCTGGAGGACCGCGTCCTCCACACCGCCCACTACTTCGACACCCTCGCCGCCCAACTCCTCGCAGGCGGGCTGGACGACTCGACGGGGGCGGGGGATGTCGTACGGCGGGTGCAGGAGGAGGCGCGGCGGTTGCGGCGGCAGGCGGGTGGGTCGTACGGGAGTTCGGGCAGTTCGGCGGGGCCCTGAAGGCGCCATACTCGTAACGAGTTCAGGGTCAGACCGTCGTACGGCGCCGGCGATCCGCTGACGGGGAGGGGACCGGTGCGGGGCGTACTGCTCGCCGGACGGTTTCGGATCGGGGACCGGCTGGGTGCCGGGGGATGGGGCAGGTGTGGGCCGCTCAGGACGAGCGGATGCGGCGGGACGTCGCCGTCAAGATCGTCCATCCCCAGTACGGCATGGACGAGGCGGAGACACAGGCCCGGTTCGAGCGCGAGGTGCAGCTCGCGGGGCGGCTGTCCCACCAGAACATCGTCACCGTGCACGACTGGGGCGAGGTGGCGGTCGACGGGCGGCAGACGCTGTTCCTGGTGATGGAGCTGGTGCACGGGGTTCCGTTGCACCGGTGGTTGGCCGAGTCGACGCCTCCGTGGCCGCTCGCGGTGGGGTGGGGCGCGCAGATCGCGGAGGCGCTGGCGGCCGCGCACGAGGAGGGGGTCGTCCACCGGGACATCAAGCCGGCCAACGTTCTGCTCAAGCGGTCCGGCACGCTGAAGGTCCTCGACTTCGGGGTCGCCAAGTTCATGGGCGAGACGATCGGGGCGCGTGAACTGAGCGTGGCGGGTGCGCCGTTGGGGTCACCGTCGTACATGTCCCCGGAGCAGGCGGACGGCGACCGGGCCGTCGATCACCGGAGCGACCTGTACTCGCTGGGGTGCCTGCTGTACCACGCGGTGACGGGGCGTCCGCCGTTCACGGGGAGCAGTCCGTGGGCGGTGCTGCGGAAGCACATGGATGAGGCGCCGGTCCCGCCGGGGATGTACGTGGAGAAGCTGCCGTACGCCTTGAACCACCTCATCCTGAGCCTGCTCGCCAAGCGGCCGGAGGACAGACCGGCGGACGGCGCGGTCGTCTGCGAGGCGCTGAGCACGCTCCTGGTCGACCACGCGGTGACCGACCCTGACGGGGGCACGCTGGACGTCGCGCAGCTGGGGCACACGCATTCCGTTGCCGGGACGTTGGTGAAGCGGGCGTGGGAGTTGTACCGGTGGACGAGCAGCACGCGGCACTCGGACGAGTTGTTGGAGGAAGCTCGTAAGGCCAAGGGCCTCCTCTCGGAGGCCAACTCCGAGGCGAGCAGGGTGCGTATCGCCGCTGCCAGGAAGGCCGAAGGGATCCTCAGGGACGCCGAGCGGCAGAAGTCGACCCTTGTGAGGGAGGCCGAGGAGCGCTGGGCGAAGGTCGTCGAGGGGGCGTACTCGGTCGAGGCGGCGAAGGTCGAGGTCGAGAAGGCGCAGCGTCGGCTTGCGGATCTCACGGCGGCTCACGAGCGGCTTCGTGGCCGGATGACAAAGGACGCGGAGGAGGCGGACCAGCGGATCGAGGAGGACTGCTATCAGGTGTTCAAGCAGTCGATCAACGGCAGTTATCCCGCCTGGGACGAGTACCTCGTGAAGGTGAGGGCGACGCTGGGCATCGTGCTCCAGCCGGACGACGCCCATCGCATGGTCAAGCGCTTCGCCGACCGCTTCCACGCCGAACTGGAGGAGGACCACATCGCGTAGGTCCTCCTCCAGTCCTGGCCGCGCCGCTTCGGTCAGAGCCTCTCGGGTGTCCTGATGCCAAGCAGCGCCATACCCCGCTGCAGCGTCCGGGCCGTCAAGTCCACCAGGAACAGGCGGTTTTCGACCACCTCGGGGGCGTTGTCCGGGAGAGGACGTGGCACTGGTCGTAGAACGTCGTGAGGGTGGAGGCCAGTTGGTAGAGGTACGCCGTGAGTTTGTGGGGGCGTATTCCTTGGCGGCCTCTGTGACGACCTCGCTGAACTGGTCCAGGTGGAGGCCCAACGCGCGTTCCGCCGGGGCCAGTTCCAGTTCCGGGTGGGCCTGGGGTGGAACTCGCCGGCCTTGCGGAGGATGGACTGGATGCGGGCGTAGGCGTACTGGAGGTACACCGACGTGTCGCCGTTCAGGGAGACCATCTGGTCCAGGTCGAACTTGTAGTCGCGGACCGCGGACGTCGACAGGTCGGCGTACTTGACCGCGCCGATGCCCACGTAGCGGCCGTTGTCGACGATCTCCTGTTCCGTCAGGCCCACCTTCTCGGCCTTGTCCCGGACCACCGTCGTGGCGCGCTGGACCGCCTCGTCCAGGAGGTCCTCCAGCTTCACCGAGACGCCCTCACGGGTCTTGAACGGCTTGCCGTCCTTGCCGAGGATCGTGCCGAAGGCCAGCTGGTACGCCGTGACGTCGTCGTTCAGCCAGCCGGCCCGGCGGGCGGTCTCGAAGACCATCTTGAAGTGGAGGGACTGGCGGACGTCCACGACGTAGAGGAGCGAGGTGGCCTTCAGGTTGAAGACCCGGTCCCTGATGGCCGACAGGTCCGTCGCCGCGTAGCCGTAGCCGCCGTCGGACTTGCGGACGATGAGGGGGACGCGGTTGCCGTCCGGGCCCTTGATGTCGTCGAAGAACACGCACAGCGCGCCGTCCGAGATCTCCGCGACGCCGGACTCCTCCAGGAGGCGGCAGGTCTCGTCCAGCATGTCGTTGTAACCCGACTCGCCGACGATGTCCGCGTCCCGGATCTCCATGTCCAGCTTCTCGAAGACGGAGAAGAAGTAGATCTTCGACTCGTCCACGAACTTCTGCCAGGCGGCGAGGGTCTGGGGATCGCCGGCCTGGAGGTCCACGACCCTGCGGCGGGCCCGGGTCTTGAACTCCTCGTCGGAGTCGAAGAGTTTGCGCGCGGCCTTGTAGAGGCGGTCGAGGTTCGACATCGCCTCCTCGCCGGTGACGTCCGCGTCCGCGTGGTCCAACTCGCCCGGGTGCTCGTCCAGATACTGGATGAGCATGCCGAACTGCGTTCCCCAGTCGCCGATGTGGTGCCTGCGGATCACCGACTCGCCGGTGAACTCAAGGAGTTGGACGACCGCGTCGCCGATCACCGCGGAGCGGAGGTGGCCTACGTGCATCTCCTTCGCCACGTTCGGCTGGGCGTAGTCGATGACCGTCGTGCCGGGGTGGGGGGCGAGGGGACGCCCAGGCGGTCCGTGTCGTCGGCGTATCGGGCGGCCAGGGTTTCGGTGATCGCCCGGTCGGTGATCGTGACGTTCAGGAAGCCGGGGCCGGAGACCTCGATGTCCTTGATCACGTCGCCGGTGGTCACGTTCGCGACGACCTGGGCGGCGAGCTCCCGGGGTTGGCCTTGGCCTTCTTCGCGAGGGCGAGGATGCCGTTCGCCTGGAAGTCGGCTCGGTCGCTCCGTCGCAGCAGGGGGTCCGCGTCGGCCTCCGGCAGGGTTGCCGTGAGGGCGTTCGCGAGGCGCTGGTGGACTAGGTCGGTGAGCGACGTGACCGAGGTCATGGGGTGGGAGCCGTTCTCCTCGTGGGTTTGGTAGACACGGTCAGTATCCCACGGGGGTAAAGCGAGTTTTTCGTGTGCGGGCCCGGTGGGGCTGGTCGCGCAGTTCCCCGCGCCCCTAACGGCATCAGGGTTCGCGGGGTGAAGGAGTGCTGGGGCCGGTGAGGCGCGAGCCTTGGACGGCGGCGCAGCCGCCTTCAAGGGGCGCGGGGAACTGCGCGACCAGCCCCCACGCACCCGCACTCCGCACACAACCGAAGCCCCCGCCCCCGACCCGCCCCCAACCCACCCCCACCCCGGTCACGCGCTTGGAAAAGGCGTTTTCGTGGATGCGGCCTCGCCTGGGACAATGGGGCGGTCAGTCGTGCGACCGTACCGGCTGCCCGTGCAGAACTGTCAGAAAAAGAGGACGTGCCGATCGTGGCTCAGAGCACCGAGACCACCGACTGGGTCTCCCGTTTCGCGGATGAGGTCATCGAGGAGTCGGAGCGTCGGGCCCCGGGCAAACCGGTCGTCGTCGCGTCCGGGCTGTCCCCGTCCGGGCCCATCCACCTCGGGAACCTCCGCGAGGTCATGACCCCGCACCTCGTCGCCGACGAGATCCGTCGCCGGGGTCACGAGGTCCGGCACCTCATCTCCTGGGACGACTACGACCGCTACCGCAAGGTGCCCAACGGGGTAGAGGGACCGACGCGAGCTGGGCCGAGCACATCGGCAAGCCGCTGACCTCGGTGCCCGCGCCCGCCGGGTCGGCGTACCCGAACTGGGCCGAGCACTTCAAGGCCGCCATGGTCGCCTCCCTCGCCGAGCTGGGCGTGGAGTTCGACGGGATCAGCCAGACCGCGCAGTACACCTCCGGGGTGTACCGCGAGCAGATCCTGCACGCCATGAAGCACCGCGCCGACATCGACGCGATCCTGGAGCAGTACCGCACCAAGAAGGCCCCCGCCAAGAAGCAGCAGTCGCAGAAGCCCGTCGACGACGCCGAGCTGGAGGCCGAGGCCGGTTCCGGCGCGGCCGAGGAGGACGACGGCAGTTCCGGTTCCGCCGGCTACTTCCCGTACAAGCCCTTCTGCGCCAGCTGCGGCAAGGACCTCACCACCGTCACGGCGTACGACGACGACACCACCGAGCTGACCTACGTCTGCACCGAGGACGGCTTCACCGAGACCGTCCTGCTGAGTGAGTTCAACCGGGGCAAGCTCGTCTGGAAGGTCGACTGGCCCATGCGCTGGGCCTACGAAGGCGTCATCTTCGAGCCGAGCGGTGTCGACCACTCCTCCCCGGGCTCCTCCTTCCAGGTCGGCGGGCAGATCGTCGGGATCTTCGGCGGCGAGCGGCCCATCGGGCCCATGTACGCCTTCGTCGGCATCAGCGGCATGGCCAAGATGTCCAGCAGCAAGGGCGGTGTCCCCACCCCGGGCGACGCGCTCCAGATCATGGAACCCCAGCTCCTGCGCTGGCTCTACGCCCGCCGCCGTCCCAACCAGTCCTTCAAGATCGCCTTCGACCAGGAGATCCAGCGGCTCTACGACGAGTGGGACAAGCTCGACGGGAAGGTCGCGGACGGGTCCGCCCTGCCCGCCGACCTCGCCGCGCACTCGCGAGCCGTTCGGACCGCCGCCGGTGAGCTCCCGCGCACGCCCCGCCCGATGCCGTACCGGACCCTCGCGTCCGTCGCCGACATCACCGCGGGCGACGAGGACCAGTCGCTGCGCATCCTCAGCGAACTCGACCCCGCCAACCCGCTGTCCACCCTCGACGAGGTCCGCCCCGGCTCGACAAGGCCGAGGCCTGGATCAACACGCACGTCCCCGCCGACCAGCGGACCATCGTGCGCGACGAACCCGACACCGAACTCCTCAAGTCCCTCGACGAGCCCTCCCAGCAATCGCTACGGCTGCTGCGCGACGGCCTCGCCGACCACTGGTCCCTGGACGGCCTGAGCCACCTCGTCTACGGCGTCCCCAAGGTCCAGGCCGGCTTCTCCGCCGACGCGACCGCCAAGGAACTCCCGCCGGAGATCAAGACCGCCCAGCGGACGTTCTTCGCCCTCCTCTACCACCTGCTGGTCGGCCGCGACACCGGGCCGCGTCTGCCCACGCTGCTCCTCGCCGTGGGCCAGGACCGGGTGCGGAGGCTGCTGGGGAGTAGACCCGATCTCCTACGACGATGAGGGCGCCCCGAGCCGACCGGCTCGGGGCGCCCTCATCGTCGTAGGAGATCGGACCGAAACCGCTTACGCGATGTGGTCCTCCTGGAGTTCCGCCGTGTGGCGGTTGGTGAAGCGCTTGGCCATGCGGTCGGCGTCGCGGTGCGGGAGCGTGATGCCGTAGGTGGCCTCGACGTCGTCGCGGAACTGGCCGCCCGTCGGGTAGCTGCCGTCTATCGACTTCTTGAAGATGAGGTAGTAGTCGTCCTCGGTCGGCTCCGTGCCGCCGCCCGCGCCCAGTTCACGGGTCCGGCCGGGGCCCGCCGGGATCGGGAACGTGCCGGTGTCCTCCGGCGAGGGCTCCGGCTCGGGAAGCGGGGGCTCCTCGAACTGCTGCTGGGGAAAAGCCTGTTGCTGCTGCGGGAACGGCTGCTGTTGCTGCTCGAACCGCTGCTGCTCCTCCTCGAACTGCTGGAACTGCTCGGCCTGCTGCTGCTCCGCGTACCACTGGCGGTAGGCCGCGTCCGGGTCGTACGTCGGGTCGTAGCCGCCCTGGTACGCCACCGTCTGCGGGTCACGCGAGTGCAGCCACGGGTTCTGCGGCTCGGCCTGGTCCTGCGACTGCTCGTGCCGTTCGTTGCCCTCGGCGGCGGGGAGCTGCTCGCGGGCCGGTGCCGTGGCGCTCTCCACGGCCTGTACCGCCGGCTGCTCCGGTTCGCGGGCCGGCTCCAACTGCGGGGCCGGGGGCAGCAGTACGGGCTCGATGCCCGCCGCCGCCAGGCCCGAGGGGGCCGTCTCCGCGAGGGGGACGCCGTAACGGGCCAGCCGCAGCGGCATCATCGACTCGACCGGGGCCTTGCGGCGCCAGGCGCGGCCGAAGCGGGAGTGCAGGCGGGCCTGGTAGACGAGCCGGTCCTGCTCCAGCTTGATGACCTGCTCGTAGGAGCGCAGCTCCCAGAGCTTCATCCGGCGCCAGAGGAGGAACGTGGGGACGGGGAGAGCAGCCAGCGGGTGAGCCGGACGCCCTCCATGTGCTTGTCGGCGGTGATGTCGGCGATGCGGCCGATCGCGTGCCGGGCGGCCTCCACCGAGACCACGAACAGGATCGGGATCACCGCGTGCATGCCGACACCGAGCGGGTCGGGCCAGGCGGCGGCGCCGTTGAACGCGATCGTCGCGACCGTCAGCAGCCATGCCGTCTGGCGCAGCAGCGGGAAGGGGATCCTGATCCAGGTCAGGAGCAGGTCGAGGGCGAGCAGGACACAGATGCCCGCGTCGATGCCGATCGGGAAGACGTAGGCGAAGTTCCCGAAGCCCTTCTTCAGGGCGAGCTCGCGTACGGCGGCGTACGAACCGGCGAAGCCGATACCGGCGATGACCATCGCACCGGAGACGACCACACCGATGAGCACGCGGTGCATACGTGTGAGCTGAATGGGCGCGGACACCCGGACTCCCCTCCCCTTACTTGTCGTTGCGCGCAACAGGGTGGCACAAGTGTGCGGCGTCCTGGGTGCCGGTCTGTCAGGAGCCCGGTCCGCGATGGGGCCGGGCTCCGTCAACGGGCCTTGCTGACCTGCGAGTTGGGGCCCGAAAACGGACCGGATGTGAAATGTGCGGTCAGCTCTTGTCCGCGGCGGATGAGGCGGAGGAGGAAGCGGTGGCCGCCGGGGCCTTCGCGTCCGACTTCGCCGCCGACCTGGAGGCGGACGGGAGGCGGACTTGGAGGGCGACTTGGACGGGGACTTCGAGGGCGTGCTGCTCGCGCCGCCCGCGCCGGAGCCCGAACCCGCGCCCGCGCCCGCGCCGTTGGCCGACGTGACCGCCGCCACGGCCTCCTTCACGGCCTTCTCCGCCGCCTTCGTCAGCGTGTCCGCGCTCGGCGCCTTGTCGCCCGCGAGGCCCGCGCCGTTGTAGTCGATCGTGACGACCACGTTCTCGACGCGCGCCACCACCGTCTGCTGCTTGAAGGCGCCTTCCTTCTTCTTCAGGTCGTAGCGCACCGCCGTCGCCTCGTCGCCCGCACCCGCGACCGGCTCCGACTTGGTGTTCTTCGCGCCGGTGACCGCCTGCGCCGCCTGCACCTGCTTCGCGTAGTACGACGCGGCCAGCTTGTCGCCCTCGCCCTGCGTCTGCGAGGAGTCGAACCGCAGCAACGACACGTTCAGCCAGCGGAACTGCGAGCCCTTGACGCCCTTGTTGTCCAGGCTCGTCCAAGAGCAGCTGCCCCGCGACGCCGTGTCGCTCGACGTGCCCTCCTTGCCCGACTTGGCGCCCTTGGGCACCAGATCGGTCAACGTCTTCTTCGACAGCACCGCACACGGCTCGGGCAGCTTCTTGTACGCCGCCGCCTGCACCGTCGGCGCGGCGGTCGCGTCGGCGGACGTCGTCGCACCGGGGCCGACTGTGCCCTTTTTCGCGCCGTCGGCGGAGCCGGAGTCCGAGGAGCAGCCGGCCGCGATCAGCATCACCGGGACGGCCGCCGCGCAGACAAGGACGCGGCTCAGACGCTTCGCCCGCTGCTGGTCGCTCCGGTCTCGCTGTGCTGGTTGATGCATGGTTCCTTCACTCATGACGCTCGTGGTTCCTGCCGTCGGATCGGGTCCGAGGGGCCACGGTACGCGGTGAGTCACCTGTGCGGTCCCGGTTCACGGCCTTTGCGGGACCGCCCGGACGGCACCCGTGAAGGCCCTAGCCGTTGAGCGAGTCGGCCAGTCGCGCGGCCAGTTTCCGCGCCCTGTCCTGCATCTTCTGGTTGTCCGGCACGACGCCGACCGTCGCCGGCTGCTCCTCGTACTCGACGGTCACGATGACGTTGGACGTGCGAAACACCACAGTCACCGTGCGCTGTTGAGCCGTCGAACCGGAGCTGCTCAACGCGTCGTCCAGGAACGCCTCGTCCCCCAGACCGGAGAGCACGCGGGGCTGGAGAGCGGCGGCCGAGGACGAGGAGGAAGCCGAGGGAGACGACGAGGAAGAGGCCGAGGGAGACGACGAGGCCGACGAGGGACGACGAGGAGGTGGTGGAGGCGGACGCCGAACCCGACGGGGTCGCGGTGTCCGCCTCGGACCCCGACTCCGACGTGGTCGCGCTCGCCGACGGCTCCGGAAGATCCGCCGCCGTCTCCTTCGTCCCGAAGATCGTCTGCGCCTGGCTGTCGTCGCTCACGGCGTTGTCGTACGACACCACCCGCTCGAAGTCGACCAGCAGATGGTCGGTCGCGTCCGTGGACTCCACCTTCCAACGGCAGCCGACCTTGCGGTCCGTGTCGTACGTCAGCGTCGCGTCGCCCGAGTACGCCGCCTCGCGCTGCTCGGGGTCGGTGATCTGCTGGATGCCGGGGAGCAGGGAGTCCAGCGCGTCGTGGCCGACCGCGCCGCAGGGCTCGGGAAGCGTGCGGTACTTGCCCGGCTGGGCCACCGCCGTCGTCGAGCCGGCCTCGCCCGGGTTCGCGTCGTCCGTCGTACCGCTGTCGGTCGCGCCGCTCGTGCAGCCGGCCAGCAGCGCCACGAGGAGTGCGGCGGTGCCGGGTACGTACGCCTTCCGCTGCACGGTCGGGCTCCTCGACGGTGTGTCGGGTGTGCGTCGGTTGTGTTCGGTGTCCCTCGACCCCTTGAACGATCCAGGGTCTGCCAGTGTCCCCGCTGGTTAATCGCTTGCCGCACCAGGGGACCCCTGGAGACAATGTCTATCGCACGCACAGCCGTGGATGCCGGTCCGCTGTCCCATTCGTTGACCTTGGCGCCGGTTTTGCGATGTATGACTTTTGGTGAACTCCGGGGAATGAGGACGATATGTCGTACGTGGAGATGCCGGGCGCGAAGGTTCCGATCCGTATGTGGACCGACCCGGCGTCCGTCGAGGAGGGTGCGCTCCAGCAGTTGCGCAACGTCGCGACCCTGCCCTGGATCAAGGGCCTCGCGGTCATGCCGGACGTGCACTACGGCAAGGGTGCGACGGTCGGCTCGGTCATCGCGATGCGCGGAGCGGTGTGCCCGGCGGCGGTGGGGGTCGACATCGGCTGCGGGATGTCGGCGGTGAAGACATCACTCACGGCGAACGATCTTCCCGGCGATCTGTCGCGGCTGCGCTCGAAGATCGAGCAGGCGATTCCGGTGGGGCGGGGGATGCATGACAGTCCGGTCGACCCCGGGCGGCTGCACGGTCTGGCCACCGGCGGGTGGGACGACTTCTGGGGGCGGTTCGACGGGGTTGCCGATGCGGTGAAGTTCCGGGAGGACCGGGCCACCAAGCAGATGGGGACGCTCGGAGGCGGAAATCACCTGGTCGAGACGTGCACGGATTCTGAAGGCGCGGTTTGGCTCATGCTGCACTCCGGGTCCCGGAACATCGGCAAGGAACTGGCCGAGCACCACATCGGCGTGGCCCAGAAGCTCCCTCACAACCAAGGCCTGGTGGACCGGGACTTGGCTGTGTTCATCTCGGACACTCCTCAGATGGCCTCCTACCGGAACGACCTCTACTGGGCCCAGGAGTACGCCAAGTACAACCGAGCGATCATGATGGCGCTCTTGAAGGACGTGATCCGCAAGGAGTTCAAGAAGGCGAAGCCCACCTTCGAGCCGGAGATCTCCTGCCACCACAACTACGTGGCGGAGGAGAGGTACGAGGGCATGGACATGCTGGTCACGCGTAAGGGCGCGATCCGGGCGGGCTCCGGCGAGTACGGGATCATCCCGGGCTCAATGGGCACCAGTTCGTACATTGTGAAGGGCCTCGGCAACGAGAAGGCATTCAACTCGGCCTCGCACGGGGCGGGCCGGCGCATGAGCCGTAACGCGGCGAAGCGGCACTTCACCGTGCGGGACCTGGAGGAGCAGACGCGAGGCGTCGAGTGCCGTAAGGACGCGGGGGTCCTGGACGAGATCCCGGGTGCCTACAAGAACATCGATCAGGTGATGGCGCAGCAGCGGGACCTCGTCGAGGTCGTGGCGAAGTTGAAGCAGTTCATCTGCGTGAAGGGTTAACGAGCGGGGTTCCCGACCGGAACCGGGGGCCCCGTCATTTCGTCAGTGATCGCTTGGCAGTGGTACCTGGCCGGTGCGCAATCGCCAGAGGCGCATCTGACAGCTCAGCTCCGTCCGGCCGAGCTGCTCGGCTGAAGCGGCGTTGCTGTTCAGTTCCAGCAGTATGCGGTCTTCCTGTTCCGTCCAACGTCGCTGCGTGTAAGCGGCCCGCATGTTGGCGGGACGTACCCAGGCAGCCAGAGAATCAGCAGCTGTGCGCTTTCGGTCCAGGGACAGGCAGTTCGGGTAATAGAGGTGAGCTGCCAGTTTTTGGGCGGTCTCCTCCGTGTAGAGGACGTTGTAGATGGCGTCGCGGGTGTTGCGCTTGACGAGGCGCTCGGCGCCCGTGACCTCCTGGGTGCGGTGGCCCAGATAGGTGGCGATGGCCGTGCTTGCCGTAGTGAGGGAGACGAAAGGGAAGCCCTTGTTCGTGTAGCCCACCGAGCCGTCTGCGTCGATGACACCGCGCAGGTAGTCGCGGTGTGAGAACTCGCCGCGAGGTGGCGCTATCGCCTTCGACTTGCGGCCGTAGGGCAGACCGAGTTTGTTGAGCGTGGTCCGAGCCTCAAGCGAGCACAGAGTCCACGTGGCCGAGTGGTGGGTCTTGGCGAAGTTCGTCGACCGCGTGCGCTCGGTGATGCTGCTGTTGTACGGCGTCAGCTTCTGGAACTCGCGCAGGAGATCGACGTCTCGGACGTTGATCTCGACGGACAACTTGCCCTTCTGCCCGACGCCTTGCTGCAGATGCGCGTCCGCCTGCAGGAACCCGAACATGTGCGCGTATTCAGGGACCCCTAGGTCGACTGTTCGAGCGCCGCGTGGGTGATCGACACGGTTCACCCATGTGGGCTAACCAGGGAGGGTGCGGAAAGTCAAGGTGGCGGCCGCTCTGAGATCGCTCTGGGGTCTCTCTGATGGCGCTGTGAATTCGCGTCCTATTACTATGAATTCCAGTCGGCCTCGCACGTCAAAATGCATACGCCATTCGCGAAAGCATTGATTGCATGCGCCCCTCATTGCTGCCCCCGAATTTCACTGTGATGCTGCGCGGGAGTTGATCCCACCACACCCGCGGCGTCTCGGAGGACAGCGCATGCGTGAACAGCAGGAGAAGCAGGGCGAGTTGAGCCGGCGGGCCGTGGTGGCGGCCGGGGCGGTCACCGCGCTTGCGGCGACCGCCCTCGGTGCCGCCCCTTCCGTGCAGGCCGCGACGAAGGCCTCCGGTGGGCTGAAGGTCGGTGTCGGCAAGGCCGCGTTCACTCCCGGTGCCTCGCTGCTGCCGTTGGACAACTTCACCGCCGTGCACGACGACCTCAACGTCCGTGTCCTGCTGGTGGAGTCCGGTTCGCGGCGGATCGCGCTGGCCGTGCTGGACCTGACCTCGATCAGCGCGGAGGCGGTCGCGCTGATGCGGGACGTGATCACCGCGGCGACCGGTGTGGCCGCCGCGAACATCATGGTCACCGGCACGCACTGCTTCTCCGCGCCGCATGTGCAGGCGAGTTCGTCCTCGGCCGGTGCCGCCGCGTACGTCCAGGACATCGTCGCCGCCACCAGGTCCGCCGTCGCCGACGCCGTGCAGAACCTCCAGGACGCCGAGGTCGGCTACGGCTCCGGCCGAGTTGACGTCAACGTGAACCGCAACGTCCTCACCGCGGAGGGCTACTGGCTCGGCGTGAACGAGCAACTGCCCTCCGACAAGGGCGTGTACGTCGCCGCCCGCTTCAACGACCTCGACGGCAACCCGATCGCCGTCCTGGCCAACTACAACGTGCAGTCCTGCGTGATGCAGGACTCCGTCATGGCCGACGGCACCCTCCCGATCTCCGCCGACCAGTTCCCGGCGTACCGGTCGAAGCGGTACACGATCGACAAGGACAAGGGCTGGACCTACGGCGTCGATCTGCGCGACGCCGGATTCGCGCTGCTGACCGCGCAGGGCGAGCGGCTCGGCGACGAGATCGTGCGGGTCGCGCAGGGGATCGGCAGGTACGAGAGCGGCAAGGGGTCGTCGTGCGTCTCGTCACCGACGACATCACCACGACCCAGGTCACGGGCCCGCAGGCCGACGCGCCCACCAAGAAGGTCACCTTCACCCCCACCGGGACCGCCCAGGTACCGCTCTGGGTCTTCCAGGTCGGCAAGGGCGTCTTCGCGGGCGTGGAGCCGGAGTTGTCCACCTCGACCGCGAACACGATCCGCGAGAACTCGTCCTTCTCCAGCACGTTCGTCATGTCGATGTTCGAGGGCGGCGCGAAGAACATGCCCGACAAATGGAATTTCGACCACGTCACCTATGCGGCCGTCGACGGCTCTACATCAAGGGCACCGCAGAGAAGGCGGTGGCGCGAATCAATCGCATCATCAAGTCCCTGAACTGAATCCGGGCGAGGCGAATGGAGATGCGGACAATGACCACAGGCAGCGGAAGACCCTCCGGCGGAGCCCTGAAGGCCCAACTGCCGGGGGCGCCTACTTGTTCGGGGCGTGGGTCACCGCGTAGATCATCACGAACGCGACGACGTGGATGCCGAAGAGGAAGTAGCCGAGGAAGTACCAGACCTTGCGTTCGTTCCTGGTCTCCTCGGCCAACCGGCGCTTGTCCAGGGCTTCTTGGCAGTTGTCGGGGCCGTCCGGGAGGTCCGGGCGGCCCGCTTCGCCGGACATCACAGCTCCCGGTGGACCTTGGTGTTCGAGGCCTGGGCGCGGGGGCGGACGACGAGGAGGTCGATGTTGACGTGGCTGGGGCGGGTGACCGCCCAGGTGATGGTGTCGGCCACGTCGTCGGCGGTGAGGGGCTCGGCGACGCCGGCGTAGACCTTCGCCGCCTTCTCCGCGTCGCCGCCGAAGCGGGTCAGCGCGAACTCGTCCGTCTTGACCATGCCGGGCGCGACCTCGATGACCCGCACCGGGGTGCCGACGATCTCCAGCCGCAGCGTCTCGGCGAGGACGTGCGAACCGTGCTTGGCGGCGACATAGCCCGCGCCGCCCTCGTACGTGCCGTGGCCCGCCGTGGAGGAGACGACCACGACTGTGCCGTCGCCGCTCGCGGTGAGGGCGGGGAGCAGGGCCTGGGTGATGTTCAGGGTGCCGAGGACGTTCGTCTCGTACATCGTGCGCCAGTCGGCGGGGTCGCCGGTCGCGACCGGGTCGGCGCCGAGCGCGCCGCCCGCGTTGTTGACCAGGACGCCGATCGTCTTGAAGGCGGTCGCGAACTCGTCGACGGCGGCCCGGTCGGTGACGTCGAGGGCGTAGGCCGTGGCCTGGCCGCCGTTCGCGTTGATCTCCTCGGCGAGCGCCTCGATACGGTCCTTGCGGCGGGCGGTGACGACGACGCGGTACCCGGCGGAGGCGAGCTGCCGGGCCGTGGCGGCGCCGATGCCGCCGCTCGCCCCGGTGACGACCGCGATACGGGAGGCGGCGGACGGTGCGGCGGTGGCCATGGGCTGCTCCTGGTGACGGTTCGACGGGATCGTGCGTACGACTCCGTCCAGGATAGGCGGGCCCGGTTTCGGGTCAGTTCCCCTGGGCGCCCACATGATCACGGCCATCCCGGCCAGGCAGATCAGGGCGCCGGTGATGTCCCAGCGGTCGGGCCGGTAGCCGTCGGCGACCGCGCCCCAGGCCAGCGACCCGGCGACGAAGATCCCGCCGTAGGCCGCGAGGATGCGGCCGAAGTGGGCGTCGGGCTGGAAGGTGGCGACGAAGCCGTAGACGCCGAGGGCCATGATCCCGCCGCCGATCCACAGCCAGCCGCGGTGTTCGCGCACCCCCTGCCAGACCAGCCAGGCGCCGCCGATCTCGAAGAAGGCGGCGACGACGAAGAGGGCTGCGGAGCGGAGCACGAGCATGGGCGCCATCAGATCACGCGGGTGTCACCTGATGGACGGCGCCTGCCGCCCGCTCCGCGTGGGATACATCCGTACGACCACGGTGGCGTGGTGCAAGGGCGCGGCGTACTGAGGAGCGGATCGCATGCGGGTACTAGGGGTACTACGGACTCTCGCTGTCGGGGGTGCCGCGCTGACGGTGATGGGCGCGGCGCCGGGACACCCGGACCTGCCGGGCCCGGAGGCGGATCTCGCGTATCACGGCTCCGCCGCGATGACCGCCGGCCGGGTCGACGTCCGGTTCACCCCGCGCAACCACGGCCCGTCCGCGGTGCCCGACGCGACCGTACGGCTGCGCTGGTCGAAGCCGCTCGCGGACGCGCAGACGCTGCCGGAGGGGTGTGCGCGCTCCGGGAGCAGGTGGTCGTCTGCCGGACGGGGGCGCTCGCCGCGGACGGCGTGGGCGAACGGATCGACCTGCGGGTACGGCTGCGGGAGGCGTCCACCGAGGTGCTGCTGGAGCTGGACACGCTGTGGGGCGGGGGCGCGGTGGACGGGAACCGGGCCAACGACCGGCAGCGGGTGCTCGTCCTGGACACCGGTGACAGCTACTACTTCTGAGCCACACCCGGAGGACCGCGGAGCCACGCCCGCGAGCACGTCGTACGATCTCGATCTCCGCACGGCACGGACGGCACGTGCGGAACGGCACAGGCGACGAGGGGTGCGACATGTCCGGGAACGCGCGGGCGCGGCTGCTGGACGAGTTGTCCTCCGTCTCGCGCCGGTACATGGCGTCGTACGCCCTGTTCAACCAGGCGGTCGCCGACCGGCTCGGGCTGCACCCCACCGATCTGCAGTGTCTGAACCTGCTCACCCTGGAGGCCGGGCCCGTGACGACGGGCCGGGTCGCCGAGCTGACCGGGCTGACGACGGGGTCGGCGACGCGGCTCGTGGACCGGCTGGAGCGGGCCGGGTACGTGGTCCGCGAACGGGACTCGGAGGACCGGCGGCGGGTGCTGGTGGCGACCGTGCCGGAGAAGATCGCCGAGTTCGGGCGCATGTGGAACCGGCTCGGGGGCGGCTGGTTCACCCTCTTCGACGACCTCGGCGATGCCGAACTCGCCGTGATCGTCGGGCACATGAGGCGGACGGTGGAGTTCAGCGGACAGCAGATCGCGCGGCTGCGGGCCGGGGACGTGTAGCGCCGGGGGCGCCGAAAACCCGTTGAGCGGAGCCGTCGTGCGCCGCTAGCGTGCTGCCGCATCCCGTCGTCTGGGCAAGGACGTTTCGTTGTACACCGTGTGAGACCTCCCGAGTGCTGATCTGTCGCGCGTCGCGTCCGTGCGCCGCGCCTCTTTCCGCTGCGGTCTTCTCACTGGAACCGGTGTACTTCTGTGCTCGCGACCTGGTTTGTCATGCCCACACGCCTTCCGCTCGTCCTGCGCCGTTGCCACGCGTGCGCGTCCGAACGCTTCCGGGCGCACGGCACGTTCCGTGTCAACGCCCATCACAAACTCATCGACGCCTGGCTCCTCGCGCTCTGCACCGGCTGCGGGGCGACCACGAAGCTGACGGTCCTGGAGCGGGTGAACGTGCGCTCCGTACCCCCGGACTCCTGGACCGGCTGCACGCCAACGACCGGGTCCTGGCAGTCGAGTTGCTCCAGGACCCGGTGCTGCGGCGGCGCAACCGCATCGCCCTCGACTGGGCCGGCGCCTGGCGTCTCGACACCGGCAAAACCGACCACCTGGACCGCGAGGTGATCGACGTCGCGGTGCGCTTCGGGGCGCGGATACCGGTCCGGCCGGTGCGGCTGATCGCCGAGGGCTGCGGTCTGTCACGGGCCGAGGTCGGGAGGCTGATCGCGGAGGGGAGTCTCGTGTCGGGGGTCCGGCTGGACGCCAGACTCACCGGCGACTTCACGTTCACGCTCAAGCGCTGAGCCCGGGGACGGCTCCACCTGCGATCTCCACCCGGAATTCCACCCGTGGGTCCGGGAGCTTTTCCGGCTCCGGCGGAAGAGTCGTGCTCAGGAAAACGCGCGGCGGACCCACCGCCGGAGACCGAGGAGTGCGACGACATGACGGACATGGAGCAGGCGCTGACGATCAGCGGGGGCATCTTCGCGGTGATGATGCTGACGCAGTACGGACGCCGGAAGTACGACCTGCACAAGGTGCTGATGCCGATCGGCACGGTGTCCGCGGTGGGCTACTTCTACCTGAAGGGCATGCCCGGCCAGCACGCCGACGTGGTCGTCTATCTGGTGGGCGCCGCGATCGGACTGGCCTGCGGTCTCGTGGCCACGCTCACGACCGGCGTGGAGCGGGATTCGGGCACGGGCAAGGTGCACACCCGGTGCGGTGCGGGCTTCGTGGCGATCTGGACGGCGGTGGTCGCCCTGCGCGTCGCCTTCATCTACCTCGCCGAGCACGACACCTGGTTCCGCGACCACCTCGGCACGTTCATGCTGGACCACCACATAGCGCAGGACGCCATCGCCCCGTTCTTCGTCATCATGGCGCTGGCCATGGTCCTCACCCGGGTGTTCCTGCTGCTGGCCCGCGTCCGCCTCCTGGCACCGGCCGGGACCCTCACCCGCGGGTCTTCACCAGTCCGTGGGTGAACGCGTACTTCACGGCATGCGCCCGGTCCCGCAGCCGGGCCTTGGAGAAGAGGTTGTTGATATGGGTCTTCACCGTGGCCTCGCTGACCACCAGCCGCTCCGCGATGCCCCGGTTGGTCAGGCCCTCACCGATCAGGGTGAGGACCTCGATCTCCCGGGGGTGAGGTCCGGGGCGAGCCCGCTGCCCGGCCGCTCGGCGGGGACCCCGCCCGCGCGGCGGCGGCGACGAGCCGGTCCCGTACGGCGGGGTCGAGCACGGACTGCCCGGCCGCCGCGGCCCGCACCGCGCGGGTGATGTCCTGCCGGCCGGACTCCTTGGTGAGGTAGCCGCGGGCGCCGGCACCGAGCGCGGCCAGGATGTACTCCTCGTCGGCGAAGGTGGTGAGGACCACGACGGCGACCCCGGGGAAGCGCTCGGCGAGCAGCCGGGTGGCCTCGACCCCGTCCATCCGCGGCATGTTGAGGTCCATGAGGATCACGTCGGGCGCGTGCTCCTCGGCCGCCCGCACGGCTTCGCCGCCGTCCCTGGCCGTGGCGACGACCTCCACGCCGGGCTGCAGATCGAGTACGGTCGCCAGCGCCTCGCGTACGGCGGTCTGGTCGTCGGCGACGACCACGCGGACAAGGGCCTGCTGCTCGCGCCGGCCCTGCCCCTGCTTCTCGTCACTCATGCCGGGATCACCACGCGCACTCGCCATCCTCCTGCGTCGTCGCCGTCCACGATCGGCCCGGCCGAGACCGTGCCGCCCACCAGGTCGAGGCGCTCGCGCATCCCGACAAGTCCCATGCCGCTCCCGGCTCCCGCCAAGGGCCGAGAGCCCTCCGGCGGCGCGGAGTTGACCACCTCGAGGACGGTCTCCTCCGGGAGCCCCTCCCGCTGTTCCAGGTACTCCAGGCGCATGCGGACCGGGGCGCCGGGCGCGTACTTGTGCGCGTTGGTCAGCGCCTCCTGGGCGCAGCGCACGATCACCTGGGTGCGGCGGACGGGCAGTTCACGCGGGGGCCCGTCGACGGTCAGGGTACCGGCGTCGGTCGCGGAGTCGAGCATGGACCGCAGCGTCTCCACCAGCGGCAGCGCCTCCTCGCGCAGGTCCCCGACCGTGCGCTGCACCTCGGTCAGCCCCGAGCGCACCAGGCTCTGCGCCCGCTGGGCCGCCTCCCGGGCCCGCCCGATGTCACCGGACTCCAACAGGGCGTCGGTGACCTCCAGTTGCATGTTCACCCCGGCCAGCGAGTGGGCCAGTACGTCGTGCACGTCCCGGGCTATCCGGGCCCGCTCGGCGAGCGCCTCGGCGCGTGCCTCGGCCCGCGCGGCCAGCTCCGCCTGCTCGGCGGCGGCCCGCGCGGAGCGCAGTGCCTCGGTGTGGGCGCGGTTGGAGATGCCGACCAGCACGCTGACCCCGGTGAAGGCGCCCACGATCCACGACGTGTGGTGCCCGCCCCACGGCAGGAGCAGCACCCCCGCGCACAGGACGCTGGTGCACACCGCGAAGGGCAGCGAACGGCGGCTGTCGAGGCGGTACCCGGCGTGCCCGGTGACCAAGTACGCGAACAGCGCCGACGCCCCGGAGTGGTCGAGGGCCAGCAGCGCGGCGGCCCCGAGCGACCAGACGCACAGCACCGTGAGCTGCGCGCGGGGGGACAGCCGCCCCTCGGGGATGAGCCGCGTGCACGTCATCAGCGAGACCAGGACGAGCAGACACAACACCGCGAGCCCGGTGCCGGAGGTGCCGATCGGGCGTACCGCGATCGCGCCGACGACGATGGCGGCGACGGTCCCGAAGACCTGGATCGGGTTGTTGTCCTGGGTGAACCAACGGGTCAGGGTCTGGGTTCGGTTCACCGTGCTCTCTTCCCGCTGTCGTACGGCCGCTGCGAAAGCTACCAGCGGTCGGGCGGCCCCGGCGGTGCTCAGTGCCCCTGCTCCGCCGGCGCCGCACGCGGCAGCAGCCGTACGAGACACAGACACAGGGCGACGGCAGCGCCGACGACACCGAGGCTGACGAGCAGCGCGTGGGCCGCCCCGGCGCCGACTGCCGCGAAATACACGGTGGTCACGGCCGCTGCGCCCATCGCGTTGGCCAGTTGCTGCACGGCGTTGAGCGAGCCGCCCGCGCTGCCCGCCTCGGCCGGTTCGATGTCGCCGACGGTCACGTCGTAGACGGTGCCGAAGCAGGTGCCCATGCCGAGGCCGACGAGGAGGAGAGGCGGAACAAGTGCCCAACCACCCACCCCGTACCGGAGTTGGCGACCAGGGCGGCGAGGTGGCCGCAGCCCGCAAGGATGATCACGAGACCCGCTGCGGCGAGGCGGCGCCCGTGGCGGTGGATGAGGCGGTAGCAGGCGATCGACGCGACGACGATGCCGGCGGAGAGCGGATCAGCCCGAGCGCGGTGCCCGCGGGGGAGCGGCCGAGGCCCTGCTGGAGGTAGAGGGAGATGACGTAGAGGAGCCCGGCGACGGCGGCGAAGGCGACGACTCCGAGGAGGAGGCCGGCGGTGAAGCCGCGGTTGTGGAGGAGCGAGGGGCGGATGAGGGGTTCGGGTGCGGTGCGCTGGCGGTGGCAGAACCCGGCGAAGAGGACGAGGCCGAGGAGCAGGAGGGCGGGTGCGAGTCCCGTCCAGCCGTGCGCGGAGCCGTAGATGATCCCGCCGAGCAGGCCGAGCATGGCGCCCGCGATGAGAGCGGAACCCGGGCCGTCGACGGGGGCGGTGCCGTCGCCGGTGTCGTGGGGAGGAGGCGGAGGGCGGCGAGGAGGGTGGCGCCGCCGAGGAGGAGGTTGATGAGGAACATGGGGCGCCAGCCGAGGCCGCCGAGATCGGCGTCCATGAGGAACCCGGCGAGGATCGGCCCGCCGACGGCCGACAGGCCCATCACCGGCCCGAACAGGCTGAACGCCTGCCCGATCCGCTCCCGCGGCCAGCTCGCGCCGAGGATGCCGAAGCCCTGCGGGATGAGCAGCGCCCCGAAGGCGCCCTGTACGAGCCGGGCGACGACCAGGAAGGCGGGGCCGGGAGCGAGCCCGCAGGCCAGCGAGGCTGCGACGAACCCGGCGAGCCCGACGAGAAACACCGCCGCCGTCCGTACCGGTCGCCGAGCCGTCCGCCGGGGACGAGGAGGACGCCGAGGGCGAGGGCGTAGGAGGCGCCGAGCCACTGGACGAGGCCGGGGCCGCCGCCGAGGTCTCTTGCGATGGTCGGGGCGGCGATGTTGGTGATCGTCGAGTCGAGGAGGTCGAGGATGTCGGCGGCGAGGACGATGGCGAGGATCGCCCAGCGGGTGGGGGCGGGGAGGGGGTGTTTTTCGGGGCCGGGGGTTCTCCGGCGGGGTTGTTTGCGTCGTGCAGTGTCTGTGTCACGCAGATAAATATCGGGAGGGTGGGGGTGGTCAAGCGGATTTGGGGGCGGGGGTGGGGTGGCCGTGTGGTGGGCTTGGGGTGAGGGGTGAGGGGGCTGGGAGTTGGGGCGGAGGCGTCGGGGTGTTGCGTTCGCCTAGGAGGCCGGGGGTTCGCGTCCGGGGGCGGCTGCGGGCGCGATGTGGCTGGTCGCGCAGTTCCCGCGCCCCTTGAGGGGGTTGCCCTTGTGCGTAGGATTCGACAGGGGGCGGCGGGGTCGGCGGGCCTTTCGCCGGCCCGGCGCCCAGTTCGTACCTCTTTCCCAGGGGCCGGGGTCAGCGTGCGGCCTGTGCGCCCTGTGCGTACGTCGTCGGGGTCACGCCGACCGTGGCTGTGAAGTCGCGGATCAGGTGGGCCTGGTCGGCGTAGCCGAGGTCGGCGGCCAGGGCCGCCCAGTCCACGCGCTCCTCCACTCCCGCCCGCTCCAGCGCGTCGTGGATGCGGTAGCGCAGGATGACCCACTTCGGGCCGACGCCGACGTACCCGGCGAAGAGGCGTTGCAGCAGCCGTACGGAGAGGCCTTCCGCGCGGGCGAAGTCGGTCACGCGGCGGATCGTGCGGTCGGTGCGGATGCGGTCGACCAGGGTGGTCGCCAGTTCGGCCTGCGGGTCGGGGCGGGGGCCGAGGGCGAGCAGGAAGGCGTCGAGCGCGGCGACGCGGGCGGTCTCGTCGGCGGGGTCCAGGACCGTGGCGGGGTCGATGCCGGGGAACACGTCGGGTTGCCGGACCCGTCGCCCCGTCCACTCCGACACCGGGCGGTCCGGCGCGACGGCACGGAAGGCGCCGGGCCGGAACTTGATGCCGCAGACCCGACCCCGCCCCTCCAGTTTCTGGGCGAAGAGGCCGTGCGGGATGCCCGCGACCTCGACGAAGGCGTCCTCGCCGGCGAGCCGCTGGAAGACGATGTGCACGGCCGGGTGCGGGACGACGTGAGAGACGTAGGGCTCGGTCAGGTCCCAGTCGATGAGCCAGTAGTGCTCGACGTACGGGCGGAGGGGCTCGGCGGGTTCGGGGCGCCGGAAGTGCACGCGCGCGAGGAGCTCCCGCGGGGTCGACGATTCCTCGGGTGTCACGGTCCGGGGCGGCCATGAGGCGATCGTAGGACGCGCCACTGACAACGGCCGGGAGGTGATGTTGATGGGGGTCGGAGGAGGGCGAACGGGGCGGCCGGAACACCGACGTCGAGCCCGCCCGGAAGACTGCACCGGGTCGGCGTGGGCCTGTTCCGGCGCCGGTGTCGGCTCCGCGAGGGCCGACCCAGGCACGGGTATCGAGCCCGGCCCGGACCGCTTTCGGCACCGGTGTCGGGTCGGCGTGGGCTTGTTCCGGTGCCGGTGTCAGCTCCGCGAGGGCCGACCCGGGCACGGGCATCGAGCCCGCCCGGACCACTCCCGGCACGGGTGTCGGGTCGGCGTGGGCTTGTTCCGGCGCCGGTGTCAGCTCCACGAGGGCCGACCAGGCGCCAGCGTCGAGGCCGCCCGGACCGCTTTCGGCACGGGTGTCGGGTTGGCGTGGGCTTGTTCCGGTGCCGGTGTCAGCCCCGCGAGAGCCGACCCGGGCACGGGCATCGAGCCCGCCCGGACCACTCCCGGCACGGGTATTGAGCCCGGCCCGGACCGCTTTCGGCACCGGTGTCGGGTCGGCGTGGGCCTGTTCCGGCGCCGGTGTCGGCTCCGCGAGGGCCGCCCCGGGCACGGGTATCGAGCCCGCCCGGACCGCTTTCGGCACGGGTGTCGGGTTGGCGTGGGCTTGTTCCGGTGCCGGTGTCAGCCCCGCGAGAGCCGACCCGGGCACGGGCATCGAGCCCGCCCGGACCACTCCCGGCACGGGTATCGAGCCCGGCCCGGACCGCTTTCGGCACCGGTGTCGGGTCGGCGTGGGCCTGTTCCGGCGCCGGTGTCGGCTCCGCGAGGGCCGACCAGGCACCGGTATCCAGCCCGCGCGGGCTTGCCCAGGTGTCGGCATCGAGCCCGCCTGGGTCGGACCAGGCGCCGGTATCCAAACCCGCGCGGGCCAGCCCCGCCACCGGCATCCACCCCGCCCCGCCCACTCCCCGCACCGCCATCCACCCCCCACTCCACCCCGCACCCCACCCCCCCCCGGCGGAATATGTGCGCCAGGGCAGCCGTTGGAGGGTATAGTTGAATCGTCAACAACCTGGAGGGTGAACGACCATGCAGTTCGGGATCTTCAGTGTCGGGGATGTCACGCCGGACCCGACCACCGGACGGACGCCGACCGAGCGGGAGCGCATCAAGGCCATGGTCGCCATCGCGCTGAAGGCCGAGGAGGTCGGGCTCGACGTCTTCGCGACCGGGGAGCACCACAACCCGCCGTTCGTACCGTCGTCGCCCACCACGATGCTCGGCTACATCGCGGCGCAGACGGAGAAGCTGATCCTCTCCACCTCCACCACGCTCATCACCACCAACGACCCGGTGAAGATCGCGGAGGACTTCGCGATGCTCCAGCACCTCGCCGACGGCCGCGTGGACCTGATGATGGGCCGCGGCAACACCGGCCCGGTGTACCCGTGGTTCGGCCAGGACATCCGTCAGGGCATCAACCTCGCCATCGAGAACTACGCCCTGCTGCGCCGCCTGTGGCGCGAGGACGTCGTGGACTGGGAGGGCACGTTCCGCTCGCCGCTCCAGGGCTTCACCTCGACACCGCGTCCGCTGGACGACGTACCGCCGTTCGTCTGGCACGGTTCGATCCGCAGCCCCGAGATCGCCGAGCAGGCGGCCTTCTACGGCGACGGGTTCTTCCACAACAACATCTTCTGGCCGGCCGACCACACCAAGCGGATGGTCGAGCTGTACCGGGAGCGCTACGCGCACTACGGCCACGGCACGCCGGAGCAGGCGATCGTCGGGCTGGGCGGGCAGGTCTTCATGCGGAAGAACTCCCAGGACGCGGTCCGCGAGTTCCGCCCGTACTTCGACAACGCCCCGGTCTACGGCCACGGGCCCTCCCTGGAGGACTTCACCGACCAGACCCCGCTGACGGTCGGTTCCCGGAGGAGGTCATCGAGAAGACGCTCGCGTTCCGGGAGTACGCCGGTGACTACCAGCGCCAGCTGTTCCTGCTGGACCACGCCGGGCTGCCGCTCAAGACGGTCCTGGAGCAGCTCGACCTGCTCGGCGAGGAGGTCGTACCGGTCCTGCGCAAGGAGTTCGCGGCGAACCGCCCGGCGGACGTGCCGGACGCGCCGAACCACGAGTCGCTCAAGTCCGCCAAGTCCGCCAAGTCCGTTGAGTCCGCTGAGGAGGTGAGCGTCGTATGAAGCTCGTAGTCGTCTCGGCGGGGCTGAGCGTCCCGTCGTCCACCCGCCTCCTGGCCGACCGCCTGGCCACCGCCACGGCGGACCGCGTCCCGGTGGAGATACAGGTCGTGGAGCTGCGCGACCTCGCGGTCGAGATAGCCCACAACCTCACCAACGGCTTCCCCGGCAAGAAGCTGGCGGCAGCCCTGGACGCGGTGACGGAGGCCGACGGCCTGATCGCCGTCACGCCGGTGTTCTCGGCGTCGTACAGCGGACTGTTCAAGTCCTTCTTCGACGTACTGGAGAAGGACGCCCTGGTCGGCAAGCCGGTCCTGATCGCGGCGACGGGCGGCAGCGCCCGCCACTCCCTGGTCCTGGAGCACGCCCTCCGCCCCCTCTTCGCCTACCTCCGAGCGATCGTCGTCCCCACCGCGGTCTACGCCGCCTCGGAGGACTGGGGCGCGGAGGGCCTCCCGGAACGCGTCGACCGAGCGGCGGCCGAACTGGCCACCCTGATGCGGGGTTTGTCGGCAACGCGGCCGGCGAGCAAGCCGACGGTCGTACCGTTCGCGGAACAGTTGGCGGCGTTGTCACCTTCGAAGTGACAACTCCGGCCGGCGGGAATCAGCCCGTCCGGCGTGTGAGGCCGAGGCCCCTTCAGGGCCGAAGCGGGGTCTGGGGCGCAGCCCCAGGCAGGCCGGCCGCACCCGACCGTGAGAAGACGGTAGGAGCGAAGGCCGGGTTGCGCCCACCTCGGTGAGAGCCAGGTAAAAAGGGTGATCGTAGACCCGCCCCCGCCGCCCCACCGCCGGAGGCCTTGGCACACTGGGTGATGTGCCCCAGACTGTGCTGCTCGCCGAAGACGACCGCGCCATCCGTCATGCCCTGGAGCGGGCCCTGACCCTGGAGGGCTACCAGGTGACCGCGGTCGCCGACGGTGTCGAGGCGCTCGCGCAGGCGCACCGCACCCCGCCGGACGTCCTGCTCCTCGACGTCATGATGCCCGGCATCGACGGCCTCCAGGTCTGCCGTGTGCTGCGCGCGGAGGGCGACCGCACCCCGATCCTCATGCTGACGGCACTCGTGGAGACCGCCGACCGCATCGCCGGTCTCGACGCCGGCGCCGACGACTACGTGGTGAAGCCCTTCGACGTCGAGGAGGTCTTCGCCAGGCTCCGCGCCCTCCTCCGCCGCACCAGCCCGGTCCCGGCGAACGGCGTCCCCGGAACCCCCGGCCCGTCCGGAGCCTCCGGTGCCCTCCCCGACGTACCGCGGGACGACCCGCACACGACGATGTCCTCCGACAAGCAGATCAGCGCGGCCGGTCTCCGCATGGACCTCCAGGCCCGCCGCGTCTGGCGCGACGAGCGCGAACTGGAGCTGACCCGGACCGAGTTCGAACTCCTCGAACTCCTCGTCCGCAACGCGGGCATCGTGCTGGACCACTCCACGATCTACGACCGCATCTGGGGCTACGACTTCGGCCCCGGCTCCAAGAACCTCGCCGTCTACGTCGGCTACCTGCGCCGCAAGCTCGACGAGCCCGGCGCGCCGCAGCTGATCCACACGGTGCGTGGCGTGGGTTACGTGCTGCGGGAGGACTGAGTGGGCCGCCTGCGGCGGTTCGTGGCCACCAGGCGACCCAGGCTCGTCTCGCTGCGCACCACGTTCGTGGTGTCCTTCGCGGCGGTGACCGCGGCCGTCACCCTGCTCGTCGGCGTGCTGTCCTACGGCGCCGCGGCCCGGCTGGTCCGCGTCGACCAGGAGTCCGTGTTCGACCAGGTCGTCCAGGATCTCCAGGACGAGGTGCGCACGCACCAGATGACCCCGGACGACTTCTCGTCCTCCGCGCCCGGCCACGACATCGTGCGACCCGCCCGTACCGATGTGCAGGTGCTCGGCCCGGCCGGCGGGGTCGTCGACAGCGGCAGCCCCGCGCTGCCCGTCACCGGCGACGACCGGGCGATCGCGGGCGAGCGGATCGCCGGGAAGACGGCGGAGCACAAGGACGTCGCCGTCGGCGACGACGTGTACCGCATCGCGACCGTGTCGCTCGGTGCCGGGCGGGGCGCGGTGCAGGTCGCGCAGGAGTTCAGCGACACGGAGGATCTGCTGCGGGCCCTTCAGCAGCGGACGTTCGTGCTGATGGCGGCCGTGGTGGTGCTGGCCGGGCTGTGCGGCTGGTGGCTGGCGCGGCGCATCACGCGCCGGCTGATCGTGCTCACCGCCGCCGCCGAGGACGTGGCCCGCACCCGCCGCCTCGGCGTCCAGGTCCCGGTCACCGGCTACGACGAGGTGGGCCGCCTGGGCCGCGCCTTCGACCGGATGCTCGGCCGGCTCGCGCAGTCGGAGGAGGACCAGCGCCGGCTGATCCAGGACGCGGGCCACGAGCTCCGCACCCCGCTGACCTCGCTCCGTACGAACATCTCGCTGCTGCGGCGGATCGACGAGCTGCCGCCCGCCACGCGCGAGGAACTGGTCGCCGACCTCTCCCAGGAGGCCCGCGAACTCACCGACCTGGTCAACGAGTTGGTGGACCTCGCGGCCGGGCAGTCCGACACCGAGCCGCCCCAGCAGGTCGACCTCGCCGACATCGCGGAGGACGTCGCGGGCCTGGCCCGCCGCCGCACCGGCCGGGACATCACCGTCCGCGCGAGCGGCGACACGACGACCGACGGCCGCCCCGGCATGCTCCAGCGCGCGATCTCCAACCTCGTGGAGAACGCGGCCAAGTTCGACCGCGCGGGCCAGACCCCGATCGAGATCGCGGTCTCGGGACCGGCCCTCCCCCCTCCCGGCTTCGCTCGAGCGGGGGACCCCACCGGCATGGTTCGCGTCGAGGTCCTCGACCGGGGCCCCGGCGTCTCCGAGACCGACCTCTTCCGCATCTTCGACCGCTTCTACCGCGCCGCCGACGCCCGCTCCCTCCCCGGCTCCGGCCTCGGCCTCTCCATCGTCCGCGAGGTCGCCCTGGCCCACGGCGGAGCGCCCTTCGCGCTACGGCGGGACGGCGGCGGCTCGGTGATCGGCTTCACGGTCGGCGGCGTGGCGGAACCGGGGCCAGGGCCCCGGGGTGCGCGGCCGGGGCTGCGGAACTGACGTGCCCGGGGCGGGAGTCGACCGCTCGCCGGGTCAGCCGTTGGAGCCCGTCCGCCCGAAGCAGCGCTCCAGTTCGTTCAGGTCGTAGAACTTGCTGCCCTTGGAGACGGGACGGCAGCCCGCCTTGAACGCGGTCTCCTTCTCGTTGTAGAGCATGCGGACGAGGTAGGTGCCGCCCTTGCGGAAGACGTCCCACTGGATGTTGGAGCCGAGGGGTGCCACCGCGGCGCCGCGCCAGGAGTTGGAGGCGTAGGTGTACGGGTGGTTGGCGGTGACGCCCTGGGTGCTGCCCGGGAGGCCCATCAGCGCGGCCAGCGGGATGATCTCCTCGGCGTGGGTGAAGCGGAGTTCGGCGCCCAGGTCGCTGGTGCCGTCGCGCTCGGCCTCGGCCTTCTTGAAGAAGTCGTCGAGCAGGACACCGGCCATCCTGTACGTGATGTCGCTGTCCGCGAAGCCCGGCCCCTTCTCGTAGAAGTCCTCGGTGTCGGAGACGTACCCGAACCAGTCGGCGTCGGCCGCCGAGATGTACCGGTCCATGCCCCAGCTCTTGCCGCCCGGGCTCTCCTCGCTCATCGCGGGGGCGATGGCGTACAGGTTGTAGACGGCGGTGGCGGCCTCGACGTCGGTGCCGATCGACGTGAACTCGCCCGCCGTGATCCGGTCCACGAACGCCGGCGTGAACAGCTTCTTCAGTACGTCACGGGCGGCGCGGCGCGTCTTCGGCTGGTCGGTGAGGGTCTTCAGGGTGGTGGCGAGCCGCTGGTCGTTGGCGATGTAGGCGCGGTACGCGGCGCCCCGTCGGCCTTGTGGAAGTAGAGGAGGTCCTTGTCGGTACGGGTCGTGCCGATCAGGGAGGTCAGGTCGGGGTCGGTCTGGGCGAGGGCGGCGCCGTAGAGGTTGGCGCTGTCGATCGCGCGGCCCTGACCCGAGCTGACGACGTCGATGGGCTCCTTCTTCTTCGCGATCGACGCGAAGAGGGTCGGCAGCCGCTTCGCCATGCGTACGGCGGTGTCGTGGAGCTCCTCCTTGCCGCGCGCGCTGAGGTTCCCGTAGCCGATGGTGCTCATGGCGGCTTCGAGGGCCTTGGCCTTCGGCCCGAACTCCCGGCCCTTCGCGGTGAGTTGGTTCTCGGCCTGGGCCTTGTCGAGGAGTGCGAGGATCAGGTCGCCGTCCGAGCTGTCGGTCGCGGAACGGGACCCGTGCCGCGACACGTTCTCGGTGAAGACGGGGTGAAGCCGGCCGGGACCTTCTGGTACGAGCGGGAGTTCTGCTCCGGCTGGTACACGGCCTTCGTGCCGAAGCTGTCGGTGCGGGCGTCGCCGCCGCCGTGGCCGGGGGCGGCCTGGGCGGCGACGGGGGTGACCAGCAGCGCGGTGACGCCCAGGACCAGGGCGGGGGTGGCACGTCTCATGAGCCGCATGCTTCGCGGGGACGTGAACGCTAGGTGCACGCGGGGTGACTCCGGGGCCCGGCTTTCGCGGCGGTCTCCCGGCGCTGCGCCGGCTGCGCGCCGCGAGTGGCACGGCGCCGCTCAACAGGGTTCGGGGGCGCGGGAGTTCACGATCCCACCGTGCCGTCGGCCGGGGCGAACGGGTGGCCCATCGCCTGCCAGAGAGGCATGACGCGGGGCGTGGCGCCGGGGTTCGCCGGGTGGTGGACGGCCGGGTGGTGCGGGCGTTCTTCGTGAGGGAGACGGTGGTGTGGGACATGGCAGGGGGTCCTTCCGGCGAGTCGTCGACCTTGGCCTTGCGCGATCAACGATGCCGTCGGCGGGCTTCCGCCACGAGGGGGTGAGCTGCCCGGTCCGGGGTACAGCTGGCACCACCCTCGCCCGGGGACGGCCTGGTGCGCGGCGGGGTGTCCAACTCCGCCCGGATCACGGCAGGCTGCGCGGTCCGGGCGGGCTGGGTGACCAACTGCCTCATGCCGGTGGCTAGTTGTCCTTGCGGGCCACTCCGCCGTAGATCCCGATCGGTGCGGCACCCGGGGCCGGGGTCTCCTCCGGGCGCCAGTGCGTGACGCGGACCAGGCCCGGGTCGACGAGGGCGAAGTCGCCGAAGAAGTCCAGGACTTGGGCGTGGCTGCGAAGGTTGAGGGTCGCGGTGGCCCGGTTGTAGACGGAGGCCGCGTCGTGCCGGCCGTCCTCGTGGACGTCGCCGGTGGCGTGCGAGAGGACGAGGTAGGAACCGGTCGGCAGGGCGTCGCGCAGGGTGGCGACGATGCCGTAGGGATCACCCTCGTCGGACAGGAAGTGGACGACGGCGACCAGCAGCACCGCGACCGGCTGGTCGAAGTCGATGGCCTTGCGGACCTCGGGGTGGTCGAGGATCGAGCGGGGGTCGCGCAGGTCGGCCAGGATGACGGAGGTGTCGGTGTCCTCCATGAGGGCCATCGAGTGGGTGCTGACGATCGGGTCGTTGTCGACGTAGACGATCCGGGTGTCCGGGGCGATGGCGTGCGCGATCTGGTGCACGTTCGGCTCGGTGGGCAGGCCGGTGCCGATGTCGAGGATCTGGCGCACCCCGCCCTCGGCGACGACGTGCTGGACGGCCCGGTGCATGAAGCGCCGGTTCGCCCGGACCCCTTCCCGCACCTCCGGTGCCGCCTTGATGAACTGCTCGGCGGCCTCCCGGTCGACCTCGTAGTGGTCCTTGCCGCCGAGGAAGTAGTCGTACATCCGGGCCGGGTGGGGCTTGCTGGTGTCGATGATCAGTGGCTGCGCGCCACTGCCGTCTCCGCTGGGAGAGGTCATGGGGCCAGGCTCCGTCTTGGTGAGTGGCTGTCAGATCATCATCCTGGCACGCCTGTCGGTGAAGGCAGGGGCGCACGGGGAAACGGTGTTCTTGTCGCCGTTGCCCGGGCCGGCCCGTCACTGACTCGTTCGTCGAATGTCAGTGAGGTGGAAGCCGCCACAGATGAGTCGCCGCGGACGTACACACGGCTGCCGCCGTCCGGCGAGCCCCCACCCGCAAGGCATGCCCTCAATGTGCCCCGGCCGCCTGACGGCCCCTCTCCGGCACTGAAAAGGGCGAGGCCCGAAGACCCCGCCCGCTACCAGCGAAACACCGGCTCACGGCCACACAAGGCAATAAGGCTGATGCCCCGCCTCATGCAGCCGGTGGCTGAAGTCCTGCCACTCGTGCAGCAGTTGATACACATTGAACGCATCCCGAGGCCCACCCCGGTCCGGCACCGTCGACCAGATGAACGCCGCCGCGCCCACCGCCTCCTCGCCGATTCCGCGCAGGGGGTCGACGACCGTCATCGGGAGTTTGACGACGGCGTAGTCGGGGTGGAGGACCACCAGTTCCAGCGGGGGCACCTTGTTGAGCGGGACGCCCTCGATGCCGGTGAGGACCATCGCGGCCATCGTCTCCGGCTTGATCTTGGTGAACATGCCGTTCATCCCGAGCTCGTCGCCGCCCAGTTCCTCGGGGCGCATCGAGATCGGGACGCGGGCCGCGGTCGCGCCGTCGGGCGCGCCGAAGTATTTGTAGGTCACCCCACCCGACCACCATTCCTGCTCCCCGCCCGCAACTGATCGATCCGACGTTCGATACGGCGCTCGTCGCGATCCGACTCATCCGAACCCACATGGGATCCAGCGGACCCACCGGATCCGGGACCACTCTGCCGTGCCGCCTCGGCGGCCTCCTCCGCGTCGCGCCGGTGCTTCCCCGCCGGGCACGCCGAGGACCCAGATCGTCAGTCCCCTCGCCCAGTCCGCCACCGCGATGCATATCTCCACCCGACTGCTTTTCCAGGACGCGTGGCCCTCGCCGCGCAACCCGATCATCGTGTCAGTGACCTCCCCACGGCCGCCCGCCGAAACGTGCGCTGAAACACCTGTCCGCAGGATCTGCGCAAGCCCTGAACACCGGCGCCCGCACGAGCTGTGTGTCCTTGTGTGTATCAGGTCCCAGTCTCGCAGACGGGTGGGGGCCCCTGCCCGTTCTCCCGCCGCCTACCCTGAGGAGGTCACTGAGTCACCGGACCCCCAGTAAACCGAGAAGTCCGAGAAGCCGGAGAAGTCGCAGGTCATGACCGAAACGTCCAGCGGAACGCCCAGCGAAACGCCCAGCGGAGGGGCGGGCGGGGCTCCGCACGCCCTGCCGTATCCCTACGACGCACCCGTCTCGCAGGCTCTCTTCGACCGCGCGGCGGTCGTCACCCCGGGCGGCGTGAACTCCCCGGTGCGCGCCTTCCGCGCCGTCGGCGGCACGCCCCGCTTCATGGTGTCCGGCACCGGCCCCTATCTGACGGACGCGGACGGGCGCGAGTACGTCGACCTCGTCTGCTCC
Source organism: Streptomyces sp. P3 (assembly GCA_016893485.2). Taxonomy (GTDB): domain Bacteria; phylum Actinomycetota; class Actinomycetes; order Streptomycetales; family Streptomycetaceae; genus Streptomyces. The sequence goes on along the minus strand of JAFEKX020000001.1, from coordinate 4,332,666 downwards.
TGGGGCCCGATGATCCTCGGGCACTCGCAGCCCGACGTGATCGCCGCCGTCCACGACGCCGTCTCGCGCGGCACCTCCTTCGGCACCCCGGTGAGGGCGAGGTCGCGCTCGCCGAGGAGATCGTCGCCCGCGTCGAGCCCGTCCAGCAGGTGCGGCTCGTGAGCAGTGGGACCGAGGCGACCATGTCCGCCATCCGGCTGGCTCGTGGGTTCACGGGCCGGCCCAAGGTCATCAAGTTCGCCGGGTGTTACCACGGTCACGTCGACGCGCTGCTCGCCGCCGCCGGTTCCGGTGTCGCCACCTTCGCGCTGCCCGACACCCCCGGCGTCACCGGCGCCCAGGCCGGCGACACGATCGTGCTGCCGTACAACGACCTCGAAGCGGTCAACGAGGCCTTCCACCGGCACCCCGGTGAGATCGCCTGCGTCATCACGGAGGCCTCGCCCGGGAACATGGGGGTCGTGCCGCCGACGCCCGGGTTCAACCAGGGGCTCAAGGACGCCTGCCGGAAGAACGGTGCCCTCTTCATCTCCGACGAGGTCATGACCGGTTTCCGTACCAGCAGGGCCGGTTGGTTCGGGATCGACGGGGTCGTACCGGACCTCATGACCTTCGGGAAGGTCATGGGCGGCGGCTTCCCCGCCGCCGCGTTCGGCGGGCGCGCCGACATCATGGCGCACCTCGCCCCCGCCGGGCCCGTCTACCAGGCCGGCACCCTCTCCGGGAACCCCGTCGCCACCGCCGCGGGCCTCGCCCAGCTGCGCCTCCTCGACGACGCGGCCTACGACACGATCGACGCCGTGTCCGCGCAGATCCAGGCCCTGGTCACCGAGGCGCTCACCAAGGAAGGTGTCGCGCACCGGATCCAGCAGGCCTCCAACATGTTCTCCGTGTTCTTCACCGACCGGAGCGTGCGCAACTACGAGGACGCCAAGGCGCAGGAGTCGTACCGCTTCACCGCGTTCTTCCACTCGATGCTGGCGAACGGTGTCTATCTGCCGCCCTCGTCGTCCTTCGAGTCCTGGTTCGTGTCCACGGCCCACGACGAACGGGCCATCCAGCGGATCGCCGACGCCCTTCCGGCGGCGGCCCGAGCGGCGGCGGAGGCCACCGAATGAGCAGCAGTGACATCACCGTCGTCCATGTGATGCGGCACGGGAGGTCGCCAACCCCGACGGCGTCCTCTACGGTCGTCTTCCCGGCTACCACCTCTCCGAGCTGGGGCGGCAGATGGCCGACCGGGTCGCCGAGCACCTCTCCTCCCGCGATGTCACCCACGTCGTCGCCTCCCCGCTGGAGCGCGCGCAGGAGACCGCCACCCCGATCGCCAAGGCGCACGGCCTCGACCTCGGGACCGACGGGCGGCTCATCGAGGCCGAGAACGTCTTCCAGGGCAAGACCTTCGGCGTCGGCGACGGCGCGCTGAAGAAGCCGGACAACTGGAAGTACCTGGTCAACCCGTTCAAGCCGTCGTGGGGTGAGCCCTACGTCGACCAGGTCGTCCGCCGCATGATGGGCGCGCTGGACGCCGCCAAGGACGCCGCGCGCGGCCACGAGGCGGTGCTGGTCAGCCATCAGCTGCCGATCTGGATCGTGCGGTCGTACGTCGAGCGGCGGCGGCTGTGGCACGACCCGCGCAAGCGGCAGTGCACCCTCGCCTCCCTGACGACGTTCACCTACCGCGGCGACAAGATCGTGTCCGTCGGCTACACCGAGCCGGCCCGCGATCTCGTCCCGGCCCATCTCCTCGCCGGCGCCAAGCCCGTCAAGGGCAAGGACAAGGCGTTCGGCGCCTGAAAAGCACCGGTTGATCACTCGTCAGGGGCAGGTCTGGTGACAGCTCTGTGACATTTGTTTCGCAACCCACATCGTTCTTGGCGAACTTTCTTGTCCGTCGCGTCCTCTCACAGGTAGACCACAGAGGACGCGACGGATGGGGAAGCAATGCGGAGTCTCACTCGACGGGGCGCGCTCGGAGTCGGTGCGGGCGCCGCGGCGGCCGTAGGACTCGCCGGGTGCGGGACGCTCGGCTCGGACAAGCCGAGCCCCTCCGGCGGTTCGGGCAAGGGACACTCCGGCGGCGGCCCCACCAAGTCCATGGAGCCGCGCGCCAAGCCCATCGGTGACGGCTCCACGTCCTTCACCGGCGCGCAGCCCAAGCAGCCCGCCAAGCCGGTGCCGCTGGAGCCGGGCCAGACCCCGCCGCAGTTCGTGATCTTCTCCTGGGACGGCGCGGGCGAGGTGGGCAACGGCCTGTTCCCCCGCTTCCTCGACCTCGCCAAGCAGCACGGCGCGAGCATGACCTTCTTCCTCTCCGGCCTCTATCTGCTGCCCGAGTCGAAGAAGCGCCTGTACAACCCGCCGAACAACGCGCGCGGCGCCTCCGACATCGGCTACCTCACCGACGAGCACGTCAAGGCCACGCTCACCAACGTGCGCCGCGCCTGGCTCGAGGGCCACGAGATAGGCACCCACTTCAACGGCCACTTCTGCTCCGGCCACGGCACGGTCGCCAACTGGACGCCCCAGCAGTGGCGCAGCGAGATCGACCAGGCCAAGTCCTTCGTCAAGGAGTGGCGCACCAACACCGGCTGGACCAACCTGCCGTCGCTGCCCTTCGACTACGAGAAGGAACTCGTCGGCGGCCGCACCCCTGCCTGCTCGGCCAGGACAACCTGCTGCCCACCGCCCGCTCCCTCGGCTGGCGCTACGACGCCTCCTCGCCCGGCGGCCGCCAGGTCTGGCCCGTGAAGCGCAACGGCGTCTGGGACTACCCCTCCAGGCCGTCCCCTTCCCCGGGCACAGCTTCGAGGTCCTCTCGATGGACTACAACATGCTGGCCAACCAGTCGGTCAACTCCACCAACGCGCCCGCCTACAACTACCCGGGCTGGCGTACCCAGGCCGCGCAGGCCTACATCTCCGGCTTCCAGCGGGCGTACGAGACGAACCGGGCCCCCTTCTTCATCGGCAACCACTTCGAGCACTGGAACGGCGGCATCTACATGGACGCCGTCGAGCAGGCCTTCAAGCACATCGCCCACCTGAAGGAGAAGGGCGAGGACGTGCGCCTCGTCTCCTTCAGGCAGTTCACCGACTGGATCGACGTGCAGAAGCCCGAGGTGCTCGCCAAGCTGCGCGGCCTCGACGTCGGCCAGGCCCCGGCCGGCGGCTGGAAGTCCTTCCTGGCCGCGAGCCCCAGCAGCTCTTCCACGGCCACCGGAGACGCCGCCTGAAATGCGGGTTTCCGCCCGCCGTACGCCGTTGAGGGGGCGCGCAAGATCCCCGGAACGGGCATGCGAAACTTTTCACATGAGTGCCGCCAGTCGCGCCCGTAGCCGCGCCGTCCTGTCGACCGCCGGTGTCGCCGTCGCCGCGTTGGTGCTGTCCGCGTGCAGCTCCGGAGGCACCTCCGGAGGCTCGGGCAACACCAACTTCATCACCGGCTCCGACGGCATCGCGACCGTCAAGAAGGGCGACCGCCAGGCCGCCCCCGACCTGTCCGGCAAGACCATCGACGGCAAGACGCTCGACACCGCCGACTACAAGGGCAAGGTCCTCGTCGTCAACGTGTGGGGCTCCTGGTGCTCCCCGTGCCGCGCCGAGGCGGACAACCTCGTCCAGGTCGCCAAGGCCACCGCGGGCAAGGACGTCCAGTTCGTCGGCCTCAACACCCGCGACACCAGCACCGAACCGGCCGTCGCCTTCGAGAAGAAGTACGCCGTCCCGTACCCGAGTCTCTACGACCCGACGGGCCGGCTGATGCTCCGCTTCAAGAAGGGCACCCTCAACCCGCAGGCCATCCCCTCCACGATCGTCATCGACCGGGACGGCAAGATCGCGGCCCGCGCGCTCCAGGCACTCAGCGAGGACAAGCTCCGCGAGATGCTCGACCCGGTCATCGCGGAGAAGTGAGCTGACGTGCTGCTCGCGGCGGTAACCGACCCCAACACCACCGTCCGCAGCGGAGCTTTGCTGCTCGCGCTGCCGATCGCGGTCCTCGGCGGACTCGTCTCCTTCTTCTCCCCCGTGCGTCCTGCCACTCGTCCCCGGCTACCTCTCCTACGTGACGGGAGTCACCGGCACCGACCTCGGCGACGCCCGCCGCGGCCGGATGGTCGCGGGCGCTTCCCTCTTCGTCCTGGGCTTCACCGTCGTGTTCGTCTCCGGGGAGCCCTGTTCGGCTACTTCGGGCAGACGCTCCAGGAGAACAAGGGCGTCCTGACCCAGGTGCTGGGCGTGCTCATGATCCTCATGGGCGTGTTCTTCATGGGGATGATGCCCTGGCTGACCCAGCGCGAGTTCCGCTTCCACAAGCGGCCGACGACCGGACTCATAGGAGCACCGCTGCTCGGCGCGCTCTTCGGGATCGGCTGGACCCCGTGCATCGGCCCGACCCTCGCGTCCGTGCAGGCTCTCTCGATGGACCAGTCGAGTGCCGGTCGCGGCGCCATACTGACCGTCGCGTACTGTCTCGGCCTGGGTGTCCCCTTCGTCCTCACCGCGGTCGCGTTCCGCAAGGCCCTCGGCGCCTTCGGCTGGGTCAAGCGCCACTACGTCTGGGTGATGCGCGTGGGCGGCACCATGATGATCGTGACCGGCGTGCTGCTGCTCACCGGTGCCTGGGACGCGCTGGTGCAGGACATGCAGGGCTGGTCCGACGGCTTCACTGTAGGGATCTGATCGATGAGCAAGACGACCGCCGACTCGCCCGCCGAGACGCCCCGGGCCGACTCCTCCGCCGACGACCAGGACCTCGGCGCCGCCGGCTCCCAGCTCTCCACGGCCCCCGTCGAGAGGGCCATGCCCGGCTCGTTCGGCGGCAACCGCGCTCCCGGCCCGACCGGCTGGCTCGTCTGGACCGGTCGTGAAGTGCTCGGCTGGGCGCGCTGGTTCTGGCGCCAGCTGACCTCGATGCGGGTCGCGCTGATGCTGCTGTTCCTGCTGTCGCTCGGCGCGGTCCCCGGCTCGCTGATCCCGCAGTCCGGCACCGACGCGCTGAAGGTCTCCGAGTTCCTGGACGCGCACAAGACGCTCGGCCCGATCTACCAGAAGCTCGGCCTCTTCCACGTCTACGGCTCCGCCTGGTTCGGCGCGATCTACGTCCTGCTGTTCGTCTCCCTCATCGGCTGCATCATCCCGCGCACCTGGCAGTTCGTCGGCCAGCTCCGCGGCCGTCCGCCGGGCGCGCCCAAGCGGCTCAACCGGCTTCCCGCGTACGCCACATGGCGCACCACCGCCGAGCCCGAGCAGGTCCGCGAGGTCGCCCTCGCGACCCTGAAGAAGCGCCGCTTCCGCGCCCACATCGCCGGTGACGCCGTCGCCGCCGAGAAGGGCTACCTCCGCGAGACCGGCAACCTCCTCTTCCACCTCGCGCTGATCGTGATGCTGATCGCCTTCGCCTGGGGCCAGCTCTTCAAGTCCGAGGGCGACAAGCTGATCGTCGAGGGCGACGGCTTCTCCAACACCCTCACCCAGTACGACGACTTCAAGTCCGGGAACCTCTTCAGCGACGACGACCTCGTGCCCTTCAGCTTCAACCTGAAGAACTTCGTCGGCACCTACGAGCGCACCGGCCCCAACCGCGGCACCCCGCGCACCTACCAGGCCGACATCACCTACAGCCTCGGTGCCTACGGCAAGGCCGAGAAGCACACCGTCAAGGTCAACGAGCCGCTGGAGATCGGCGACTCGAAGGTCTACCTCGTCAGCCACGGCTACGCCCCGGTCGTCACCGTCCGGGACGGCAAGGGCAAGGTGGTCTTCCACCAGGCCGTGCCGATGCTGCCGATCGACTCCAACGTCACCTCGCAGGGCGCGATCAAGGTCCTCGACGGCTACAGGAACGCCCAGGGCGTCGCCGAACAGCTCGGCTTCGCGGCCCTGTTCGTGCCGACCTACGCCAAGGGCAGCGGCACGATGTTCTCCCAGTACCCGGGGCTCGACTACCCGGTGCTCAACGTGACCGGCTACCACGGTGACCTGGGCGTCAACTCGGGCATCCCGCAGAACGTGTACCAGCTGGACACCAAGAACCTGAAGCAGTTCAAGACCGCCAAGGGCGCCATCCTCAAGTCCCAGCTGCTGCCCGGCGAGACGATGAAGCTGCCCAACGGCGCCGGGTCGATCACCTTCGACAAGCAGATCAAGGAGTGGGCGGGCTTCCAGGTCGTCCAGCAGCCCGGCACCACCTGGGCCCTGGCCGGCGCGCTCACCGCGATCGTCGGTCTGGCCGGCTCCCTGTTCATCCAGCGCCGCCGCGTCTGGGTGCGGGCGAGGACCGGCGACGACGGTGTCACCGTCGTCGAGATGGCCGGGCTCGGCCGCAGCGAGTCCGCGAAACTCCCGAGGAACTCGGCGACCTGGCCGCGCTCGTGCACGACCGGGCCCCGACGAAGACCGACGACGACCCGACGTCCGACGACGACCCGAAGACCCCCGCCTCCGACGCCGACACCCACGACACCGACTCCGGCGTCGAACCGCCCGTACCCGCCGAAGGGGCTGAGAAGTGACTCTCGCCGCCGCAACCGAATTCGCCTCCGTGACCAATCTGGCCGCTGCCACCAACGAGCACCTGGCCAACCTCAGCAACACGCTGATCTACTCCGCGATGGCCGTCTACACCCTGGCCTTCCTCGCGTACATCGCCGAATGGACCTTCGGCAGCCGCAGCAAGATCGGCCGTACGGCCGCCGCGCTGACCGGCACCGCCGCGAAGAAGGCCGCCGCGCCCGCCGTCACCGTGCAGAACACCGGCGGCACCGTGGTCCTGGAGCGGCCGAAGGTCGTCGTCCGCGCCGCGTCCGGCTCGCGCGACGTCCCGGACGGTCCCGGCGCGCACGGCGGCGACGAGCAGGGCGACCTCTACGGCCGTATCGCCGTGTCTCTCACGGTGCTCGCGTTCCTCGTGGAGCTGAGCGGCGTCATCGCCCGCGCGGCCTCGGTGGAGCGGGCGCCCTGGGGCAACATGTACGAGTTCAACATCACCTTCTCCACGGTCGCCGTCGGTGTGTACCTCACGCTGCTGCTGCTCAAGAAGAACGTGCGCTGGCTCGGCCTGTTCCTGGTCACGACGGTCCTCCTCGATCTCGGCATCGCCGTCACTGTCTTGTACACCGCCAGCGATCAATTGGTTCCCGCGCTCCACTCGTACTGGCTGTACATCCACGTCTCGACGGCGATCATCTGCGGCGCGGTGTTCTACGTGGGCGCCGTCGGCACGCTGCTCTACCTCTTCAAGGACAGCTACGAGAACAAGCTGGCCAACGGCGGTCAGCCCGGCGCCTTCGCCACCTCCGTGATGGAGCGGCTGCCCGCCTCGGCGAACCTCGACAAGTTCTCGTACCGCGTCAACGCGGCCGTCTTCCCGCTGTGGACGTTCACGATCATCGCGGGCGCGATCTGGGCCGAGTCCGCGTGGGGCCGCTACTGGGGCTGGGACCCGAAGGAGACCTGGGCGTTCATCACCTGGGTCGCCTACGCCTGCTACCTGCACGCCCGCGCCACCGCCGGCTGGAAGGGCCGCAAGGCCGCCTACCTGGCCCTGATCGCCTTCGGCTGCTGGCTGTTCAACTACTACGGCGTCAACATCTTCGTCGGCGGCAAGCACTCCTACGCCGGCGTGTAAGCCGCAACTCCCGTAGGCGAAGGCCGGTTCCGTGTGACGTGGGTCACCGGAACCGGCCTTCGTCGTCCGGACAGGTAGAGGGGTGTGAGACGAATCTGCAACTGAGGAGACGGATCCGCGCGGGGGACCACGACGCCTTCGGTGAGCTCTTCGACGCGTACGCACGCTCCGTCTACAACCACGCCTTCCGGCTCACGGGGACTGGGCGCAGGCCGAGGACATCGTGTCGCTGACCTTCCTGGACGCCTGGCGGCTGCGCGGCAGGCTCGACGAGGAGGGCGGCTCGCCGCGGCCCTGGCTGCTGGGCATCGCCACCAACGTCACGCGCAACACCCGCCGCGGCGGCCCGGAGACACGCGGCGGCCGTGTCCCGGCTGCCCTGGGACGAGGCCGAGCGCGACGTCGCCGACGAGGTCGCCGCCCGCCTCGACGACACCGCCGAACTCGCCCTCGTCCGCACCGCGTTGACCACCCCTGCGCCGCGCCGAGCGCGAGGTCCTCGCCCTGTGCGTGTGGTCCGGCCTCGACTACCGGGCCGCCGCCGAGGCGCTCGGGGTGCCCGTGGGCACCGTACGGTCACGCCTCTCACGGGCACGCGCAAAGCTCGCGAAACATGTCAGAAGTGCGGAACTCCCCTGGGGACGGACAGCTGAGAGGTGACCGCGGCAGTGCGGTCGGGCCCCTGAGGGAGGACAAGCGATGAACCAGCTCCCGGAACTTCCCGAGAGAGACCTTCCGCCGGGCCGTCACCGACTCCTCAAGGAGCATCTGATGACCGAGATCCGGCACGAGACCCCAACGGGCCGGGAGGGCAGGCCCGTTCCCGCGCGGAACAGGTGGTTGCGCCCCGCGCTCGCCGCCGCGGCCGTCGCCACCGCCGTGGCCGTCACCCTCGTGGCCCTGCCGTCCTCCGACCCGGGTACGCCCGCACGCCCGCCGAGCAGGTCGGCCGTCGCGCTCCTGGAGGACATCGCGCTCGCGGCCGAGCACGAGAAGTCCTACGGCACGGTCCGCGACGACCAGTTCGTGTACGTGGAGAGCCAGGTGTCGTACACGCACTCCGGGGAGGGGCGACGACACAGGTCGATCCGCCGCACCGGCAGGAGGTGTGGATGTCGGTGGACGGCCTGCACACCGGCATGGTGCGCGAGGCGGGCGTCGGGGCGCACTCCGTCCCGCCGGACGTGAAGCCGGGCAAGGTCGGCTGGGAGGTCTCGTCCTTCTACGACCACGTGAAGACGCTGCCCACCGACGCCGACGCGATGTACGCGTACCTCGCCAGGACCGCCCCGAAGTACGGCGGCCAGGAGAAGAACCAGGCGATGTTCGTGCTGGTCGGCGATCTCCTCCGCGACGCGATCGTGCCGCCGAAGCAGAGCGCGGCGCTGTTCCGTGCGGTGGCCAGAATCCCCGGGGTGGCGACGGTCGAGGGTGTGAAGGACGCGACCGGGCGTCCGGGTGTCGCCATCGCCCGCACCGACCCCGACAACCCCGCTCCGCGACGAGTGGATCTTCGACGCGAAGACCTACGCCTTCCTGGGCGAGCGCGAGGTGGCCACCAAGGACAACGCCGGGGTGAAGAAGGGCACGGTCACGGCGAACACGGCCGTCCTGCGCCGGGCCGTCGTCGACAGGGCGGGCGAACGGCCGTAGAGGAGCAGGGGTGTTCAGGCCGGAGGCAGGCAGTCCTTCGCGGGCGGCCTGTCCTCCGGCCAGGCGATCTTCACGAAGCGGGAGCCGCCCTGCGGGGTGAGTTCCACTATCGGTACGGCCTTGTCGTACGGGTTGCCGTGGACGTCCAGGCAGATCCAGCCGCTCACCCCGTTCACCCTCAACGAGCCCTTCACCTGCGGCCATTGGAGGCCGACGTCGGCCAGTGGCGGGATCTTCTGCTGGTCGGGGGTGGCCTCGCGGATGCCGTGGACGGCGAGGCGCATCGCGTCGTAGGCGATGATCGCCTGGCCGTCGTCGAGGGAGACCGCGCCGATCGGGCCGACCGGGCGGGTCTTCGCGGCGGTCAGCAGCGTGTCGAGGTCCTTGGTGTCCTGGGCCGAACCACCCGTGGCCGGGGGCTTGTCGAGCCACGCGGCCGGGTGGGCGAGGGAGGTGTAGCGGACGGCGACACCGTGCTGGAGGGCGCTGCGGTCGAGCTTCTTGTCGCCGGTGAGGTACGAGCCCTCGTCGCCGGTGAGTACCGCGAACGAACGGGACTGGCAGCCGCGGCGGCCCAACGCGTTGATGAACTGCCGGAGTTGGGTGTGCCGTCCGGCGAAGAACACGGTGTTCAGCCTGGTGTCCGTGTCGCAGATCAGGTCGGTGATCTGCCGGAAGGTGTTGGGCGTGCTGCCCTCCTGGCTGCGGTCGGCGGGCGGGGTGAACGGCCACGAGCCGTACGGCGAGCCCTTCAGCAGCGTGGAGAAGGCCTGTTGGAGCGTCTTCGTGTACGGGTCGCCGGGCTTGTCGTAGACCAGCAGCGCCCGGTCCGCCGTCACCTTGGCGAAGGACGCGAGGGCGCGCGCCTCGTCCGTGTTGGTGGGGGCGACGCGGGCCAGACCGGGGTAAGGGTCCTTGCCCCGCTGCCCGTTGGCGAGGTCGTCGGCGGTGATGGAGGTGCCGACCACCGGGACACCGAGCCGGGTCAGCTTCGCCACGGCCTTCTTGTTGTTGTCGGTGCTTGTCCCTATGCCGGTGACCGCGCGCAGCCGGTCGGACGACGTCGTCATCGTCACTATCCGGTCGACCGTCCGCTCCCAATAGGCGCCCGTGGCACCGGGGTTGGCGAGCACGAGCCGGATGTACGGGGTCTCGCCGTTGTCGTCGTGGTTGGAGTGGTACTGCGCGAGATAGGCGCCCTGCAGCTCGTGCCGTACGTCGTTCATGGTGTCGGCGTCGGTCGCGGTGAACGGCTCGAAGAGCGCGACGGTGACGTACGTGCCCGGCTTCAGCCTGCTGTTCTCGCGGGCCACCGCCCTGATGGTGTCGGCGAACTGACGCTGACCGAAGTCGAACGCGGAGGTCGACACCCCACGCACTCACCGCTGTCCTCGGGCCGCGCCACCCCGGCCGCGCACGAGCGGTCGTCGTGCAGCAGCGCACGGGTCAGCACGACGAGCCCGAAGACCAGCGCGGCGGCGACCACGAGGGCCGTGTAGCGGTAGATCGGGATGGTTCTGATCCGCTGGACCACTTCACGCAGCCACGGCCTCATCGCGGACCCCGTCCCGGTCGTCGCCGCCCGGCACCCCAACGGGCGCCCGGCCAGGGCCTGTTCGGGCCACTGCTGGGCGGCCCGCCACAGCGGTTCGCTGCCCGCGGGCCAGATGTTCGACAGCTGCTCCAGATCGAAGTGCATCCGGCCCGCGACCTCCGCGTCCGGCAGCACCAGCGGATCCGTCACCTGCCAGACGGCGTGCAGCAGCCGCCGTACCGTCAGATGCAGCGCCGCGTCCACGCCCTCCGGGGGCTCCTCGGCGGCGTCCGTGCGGGCCAGCGCGACCGCCTTGCGGTGGTCGCCGGGCGCGCCGATGTCCCGGCCGTGCGGATCGTGCGCGTGGTAGTAGGGCGCGGCGGTGACGAACAACAGCGTCTCCAGCCAGGCGTACGGAGTGATGGTGCGGAAGGTGTTCCGCAGATACGCGACCGCGTCCGCCGTGTCGCCCAGGGCGAGTTCGTGGTGCAGCCGGTAGCGGGCGCGGGCCGGGGTGTCCGGGTTGCCGGGCAGGCCCTCGTAGTGCGTGAGCAGGGAGCGGTGCACGGCACGCCAGCGGCCGTGGTCGGCGTCGTCGAGGTGCAGGCGGAGGAGGAGCAGGGTGCGCAGGAAGGGGTCGCCGACGAAGTAGCCCTCGGCCGGGGGCAATCCCTCCGCGGTGAGCTGGGTGCGCAGCCGGTTCACCCCGGCCGCCCCGAAACTGTCCCCGAGCCGGGCCTCCGCCAGTGCCCGTGCCGAGTCGCCGTCGTGCGCGGTGGCGAGCACGGCCAGCTCCTCCGCGAGCCCCGGCGGCACCAGCCGGTCGAGCAACTCCCGGTACACAGGCCGCTGTTCGTGCTCGGCGTCCCCGTCCGGCTTCAGCCCGGCGGTCAGCAACTCGCCCGGGCTGACCGCGCCCACGGGCCGGTTCTGCCGTACGGCCTGCCCCAGCACCGCCGCCCCCAGCGGACTGCCGGCCGTCAACCGGTGGATGGCGTACGGCAGTTGGGGCGGCACCTCGGCGCGCGTGGCGCCGTCCGTGACACACACGTCGGCGATGACGCGCCGCGTCTCCTCCGGCGTCAGCGGCGGCAAGGTCACCACCAGCGCCCGCGACGACGGCGAGGCCCCCGGCACCCACCCGCTCGCCCGCGCCACCTCCGGCAGCGGATGCCGTACGGCGTCCGGCAGATCGGGATGACGGTGACCGCGCAGCCCGGCGACGAACACCACCTGGTCCCCGGTGCCGTCGGCTCGCTCCTTCAGTACGGCCTTCATCAGCCCGGGACCAGGACCCGACTGCACGTTGTCGACCAGCACGACCGGCCGCCCGACCCGGCGCATCCGCTCCCACCGGCGCCGGTAGGTGTCCGTCAGATCGGCCAACAGGGCGCGCAGCAGCCAGCGTTCGGCGTCCGTGCGGGAGGTGCCGTCGGCGCGGAAGTCCCGGGCGATCTCGATCAGCCCGCGCTTGGCGTCACCGCTCGCACCCGGGTAGGCGCTGTACCAGTCGGCGCCCGCCTTCAGCAGCCCGTTCGGCGTCCACACCAGGTCGAAGAGGGTGTCCAGGGTCGCCTCGATGACGGCCTGGCCCACCGGCCCCGTACCCGACAGGTTGGCGATCAGCCGGGACGCGACCTTGCCGGCCCAGCCCTGCGCGATCGTCGCCCAGCGCCGCGCCGGGTCGCTCAGCAGCAGGATGCGGCGGGCCTCCTCGCGGGCGCTGTCCTCGTCCCGCGAGCCCCAGCCGGTCGCGCACACGGCGAGGAGCCCGGCCTCCAGCCGCGGGAAGTCGATGCTCCCTGCGCCGCGCACCACCGGCTCCCGCAGCTGCTCCGCGACGGTCTCCAGCGCCTGCCACACCGGCGACCAGGTCGCGGCGGGCCGCCCGTCCGGCAGCCGGGCCAGCCGGTCGGCCTCGCAGTCGATCAGCGCGACCGGCGTGTGCCCGCGGTACGCGCTCCGCAGCTCGGCCAGCGCCATGCTCTTGCCGAGCCCGCGCGCGCCCGCGAGCACCACGAAGGGCGGTTCCGGGTGTTCGTACGGCGAGGTGAGCAGCTCGTACGGGCGCAGGCCGGTCAGGCGCGAGGCGAGACCGGGCGGCTGTGCCTCGAACAGCGCCCCGCGTCCATGCAGCCCTCGTCCCACCGCGTCTCCCCTGAGCGGTTGCCCTGCACCGGAACCTGTCTATCAACACCAGGGTAAATAGGGGGAGTTGTTTCGTACTAGGGCGCGTGGTGTCCGTTGCGTTACGAAAATGTCGCAACGGCGGCCTTCGTTCAGTCGACGGTGATCGAGTCCAGCTTCTCCCGCAGGTAGACATGCGAGTCGACGGCGTCGTAGGCCACCCGTCCGACGGGCGCCGGCACCGACTCGACGAGCGTGCCCGGGGTGCACTCGCCGAAGTACACGAGCGACATCAGCTCCTCGGCGGGCGAGTCGGCGGGCGGCGGCAGCACCCGGTGCCGCCCCGAACGCCACCGGTCACCGGTCCAACGGGCCATCAGGTCACCGATGTTGATGGTGAACGCCTCGGGATCGAACGGCGCGTCCTCCCAGCCGCCCGCATCGGTGAACACCTGCAGTCCGCCCTTCCCGGCCTGCCGGTCGAGGATCGTCACCGTCCCGAAGTCGGTGTGCGGCCCGATCCGGAACTGCCCCGGCTCCGGCTCCCCGACGACCTCGACGCCCGGGTACCAGTTGATGTTGAACCCGTACGTCGGATGGTCCATGTGCCGGGAGAAGAAGTCGGGTTCGAGCCCGAGCGCCACCCCGAGCAGCGAGAGCAGCTGCTTCTCCAGCTCGCCCATCCGGTCGAGGTACTCCTCGCACAGCGCCCGCAGTTCGGGGATCTCGGCCGGCCACACGTTGGGCGCGTACCACTCCGCGTTGATCACCGGGTCCGCGAAGGGCCGGTGCGTGGCGAAGGTCAGCGACTCCTTCAGATCGGGCGGTGTCTCGGTGCCCTCCGAATAGCCGTTGGCCTCGGCCCCGGGCCCGAGCCACCCCCGCCCACCGACCTTGGCGGAGTAGGCCGCTTTCACCTCGCCGGGAAGCCGGAAGAAGGCGCGGGAGGCCTCGCGAATCCGGGAGCGCAGAGCGGGATCCACCCCATGCCCGGTGACGAGCAGGAACCCGGCGGTCTGGAGGGCGTCGTCGACGGTGCGGGCGATGTCCTTGCGGACCTGCTCGTCCCCGTCGATCCAGGGTCCGAGATCGATGGTCGGGATGCGGGGCTCGCTCTGGGGCTCGGTCCGGGTCTGGGGCTCAGTCACCGATGTCCTCGTTCCACAGTTCCGGGTTGTTCTTGATGAAGTCGCGCATCAGGGAGGTGCATTCGGGGTCGTCGAGGAGGACGATCTCCACACCGTGCTCGGCGAGCCAGTCGTGGCCGCCCTGGAAGGTGGTGGCCTCCCCGACGACGACCCGCGAGATGCCGAACTGCCGCACCAGCCCGGAGCAGTACCAGCAGGGCGAGAGGGTCGTCACCATCGTCGTGCCCCGGTACGACCGCTGCCGCCCCGCCGACCGGAACGCGGCCGTCTCCGCGTGCGTCGAGGGGTCGTCGTCCTGGACGCGCCGGTTGTGGCCGTGCCCCAGCAGGGTGCCGTCGGCGCCGTAGAGCGCGGCGCCGATCGGGATGCCGCCCTCGGCGAGCCCGGCGCGGGCCTCCGCGACGGCGGTGGCGAGCCAGGTCCGTGCCTGTGCCTGATCGATGCGGTTCATGGCTCCCACTCTCCAGTGGCCGAAACACGAGGGCAACGTGCGGAAAGTACTCCCCGCAACCCTTAGCCGGACGAACTGTCAGCGCCTCTGGAGGTTCCCGTGCCCGCACTCACCCTCCGTGAGGTCCTGGCCCTCGACCCGGTCCGCGCCACCGAGCCCGAACTCCTCGCCGGGGAGAGCGCCCTCGACCGTCCCGTGCGCTGGGTCCACTCCAGCGAGGTCTACGAGGGCGCGAACTTCCTCGACGGCGGCGAACTCCTCCTCACCAACGGCTTCGGCCTCACCGACACCGACGCCGAGATCCGCCGCCGCTACGTCCGCGAGCTGGCGGCCCGGGGCGCGTCCGGCCTGGCGGTGGAGATCGGCCGCTCCCTGCCGACGATGCCGCCCGAGGTCACGGACGAGGCCCGCCGCCTGAACCTGCCCCTGCTGGCCCTGCACCGGGTCGTCCCCTTCGTACGCATCACCGAGGCGGCCAACCGGGCGATCGTGGCCCGCGGCCTCTCCGGCCGTTCGGTGGTCCGCCCGTGGGGCGACGACCACACGGCCGCGCTCCTGGCCGACCTCGCGGACCGCGCCGCACTGAACCAGCCCGAGGTCGAGGCCCGCTCCGCCCTGGCCGGCTTCCACCCCGGCCCGGGCGCCCGCCTGATCGGCGTCTCCGTCCACGGCGCGCGGGAACTGACGGCCGTGGACCGGGCGGTACGACTGCTCGGCGGCGCGAGTGTCCTGCGGGCGGCGTTCCCGGCCGACGTCCTGGCCCTGCTCGCGCTCCCGGCGTCCGTCTCGGGCGACCCGGTCCGCACCGTCCAGGAGGCCTTCCGTACGGCCGCCGACCCCGGCCTGACCGTCGCGGTGGGGCACGCGGTCGAGGCGGGCAGCGGGTGGCTGCGCTGGAGCGACACGTTGCGGGCGGCCCGTACGACACTGGAGCTGGCGCTGACCGTCCCGGCGGCCGAACCGGCCGCCCCCGAGGGCCCTTTGGTGACCTCGGCGCGCTCCCTGGCCCTGGAACGTGAGCTCACACGCGGTGGCATCGACACCAACCGCGACCGTCTCGCCCGCCTGGTCCAGCACGCCCTGGGCCCGCTCCTGTCCTGGGAGGCGGCCCACCCCAGCGACCTCGTCCGCACGCTCGAAGTCCATCTGCGGCACGGCTGCTCGCCGACGCGGACGGCGGCGCTGCTGCACATCGGCCGCCAGTCCCTCTACCAGCGCCTGGAACGCATCGAGTCCCTCCTCGGCCTGGAGATAGACGACCCGGACCTGCTGGGCGAACTGCTGGCGGCGGCGTGCGCGCACCGGGTGGTACGGGGATGGGGGTGGCGCAGGTGCGGGTCTGCGGACGGTGGCGTAAGCCCCGCCGTATGCCGTATGCCGTATGCCGTATGTCCTGCGTCGTACGCGGCTTGTCGTCCGCCGTTATGCCGGGTCGGCGGCGACCGAGCGCCAGATCCGTTCCGGGAGGACGCGGGCGGCCTCGTCGAGGTCCATCTCGACGTCGTCGACCTGGGAGAGCCAGCGGCGGACCACGCCGACCAGCGGGCCCAGGACGAGGGACTCCAGCAGGGGCAGCGGCAGGGGCGCCAACTCGCCGGAATCCACGTGCGATTGGATCCACACGGCGAACACCGACAGCCTGGCCTCCTGGGTGTCACGCAGATGCCTGGCCTGGATCATGTTCCGCTGGTCGGTCCTGGCGGAGTGCAACAGCAGGGCGGCGTCCCGGTGTTCGCGGACGAAGGTCAGATGCGTCCGTACGATCGCGCGGATGCCGGTCCTGGCGGTACGGGTCGCGTGCATCGCCGCGATCAGCTCACCCAGCAACCGGCTCAGCCAGCGCTCCGTCAGCGCGTCGAACAGCCCGTCCAGGCTGCCGAAGTGGTGGTACAGGCTGCCGAGACTGACACCGCTGGCCTTGGTCACGGCGTTCACGGTCAGGCCCTGCTCGCCCTGCTCCGCGAACAGGCGCAGCGCGGCGTCGAGGATCAGGTCTGCGGTGACCTCGCCGCGTTGTTGCTTGGGGCTCATGCGGGACAGCGTATGGGGAACCGAGTTCTAGAGTGAATTTCTAGAGCCGCTTTCTGGAACCCTCTTCCGGTCTGGCCATCCGCTGGTCCAGACTTGGGGTAGCCGGGCCCGCGTCCGTCCGTTTCGGGGGGATACGGATGGCCGTCGGGCCCGGCGGTCCGCGCCAGCCGCGCGGTCCGCGCATAGGATCGCGGGCATGGCACTGCGCCCCGTCCAGGTGAACATCAAGGCCGTCGACGCCCCGGCGGTGGGCCGGTTCTGGGCGGAAGCGCTCGGCTGGAGCGCCTTCAGCCCAGGCGTGACGACGTACGTGGGCCCCGCAGGCGGCCGGGTCTGGCCGGAACCGGTCGGCCTGGGCATCGACGTCGTCCCCGTCCCCCACCCCAAGACACCGACCAAGAACCGCCTCCACCTCGACCTCGCCACCACCTCCACGGCCCACCAGGCGGAGTTGGTCGCCCGCCTGCGCTCCCTCGGCGCGACGCCGGCCGACGTGGGCCAGGGCGACGTCCCGTGGACCGTCCTCGCGGACCCGGAGGGCAACGAGTTCTGCGTCCTGGAACCCCGGGAGATCTACCGCGACACCGGTCCGATCGCCGCGGTGGTCGTCGACTGCGTGGACCCGCGGGCGATGGCACGCTTCTGGACCGGGGCGACGGACTGGACCCTGCTCGAACTGACCCCCAGCCAGGCGTCGTTGCGCTCCGCCGAGGGTGTCGGCCCGTACCTGGAGTTCCTCCGCGTACCGACCCCGAAGACGACTCGGACCGCGTCCACCTGGACCTGTTGCCCTACCCGGCCGACGACAAGGCGGCGGAGGCGGACCGCCTGCGCGCACTCGGCGCGACCGACCTCGACCTCGGCCAGGGCGACGCCCCATGGACATGCCTGTCCGACCCGGAGGGCCACGAGTTCTGCGTCCTCGCGCCACCCCCGCCGCTCCCTGACCGGGGCGCCTGCTGCTCCGGGTCGTCAACTTCGGGTGCTCTGGCGTACGTTGAAGGGTGATTACAGGGAGTGGTCGGGCTGATACTTTGCGTGTATGAAGTTCTCGCTGGGTTTTGAGGTGGCCGGGGCTCCCGAGGAGTTCTTCGGGTGGTTCCTTGCCTCGGTGCGTGAAGACGACCTGTACGAGGGCGAGTTGAAGTACAGGAGCTACGAGATGGTGGCGCAGCGGGAGAGTGAGGAGCGGGTCGTGCGGCGCACCCGGTTTCAGCGGGGGTGCAACTGCCGGGGCCGGTGGCCAAGTTGTTCGGCGGGGACTTCACTGAGATCGAGGACGGGACCTTCGAGAAGGCCGACCGGTTGTGGACCTGGAGGGTCACGCCGAGCAGCCTCGCCGACAAGATCCGTCACGAGGGGAGCCTGCGGGCCGAGGACGTCGGCGGCACCCGTAGCCGCCTCGGCCTTGAACTCACCTACGAGGCGAAGGTCTTCGGCGTCGGCGGCCTGCTGGAGAGCTTCATGGAGAAGCGGCTGCGTGAGGAGTGGGACCAGACCGTCGGGTTCTACGGTCGCCAGGCCTCGGTCCAGGACGAGGCCTAACCCTGAGTTGGCGCCGGCTTCGAGGCCCGGCCCGCTATGCGGGTGAACGTCACGTACAGCACGGCGCTCAGTACGAAGCCCGCGATCGGCGTGCTGTCGCCGAAGGACGGCCAGTGTTCCGGGACGTAGCCGACGTAGTCCTCCTGGTTGGAGAAGAGGGGGACCGAGATCGCGATGCCGATCAACAGGGCCGCCAGACCGGGCCAGTTGGTGAAGGTGGGGTCGGTGAGGCGGGGGCCAGGTCCGCTGTTGTGGTCGTGGACCTCGACTGGAACCAGCGTTCGACCAGCACCACGCCCAGCCACGGCGCCACCCAGTACGCGATCACCAGCAGGAACGCCTCGTACGCCGAGCCCGCGTCGGACAGGGACGCCCACGCCGCCGCCGTACCGGCCACGCCTGAGACCACCACCAGGACGCTGCGGTTGAGCCACGCGGGGAGTTTCAGGCCGAGCGCGGTGAGGGAGATCGCGCCGGAGTAGACGTTCAGGGCGTTCGCGGAGACGGCGCCCAGGATGATCGCGATCAGGACCAAGTTGCCGAGCCAGGACGGGAGATGGCCGGTGAAGGCCGCCGTGGGGTTGCGTCCTTGGGGGCGATCAACGTTGCCGAGGCCGCTCCCATCACCGCCACGAACGTCACCGACACGAACAGGCCCAGCGCCGGGTACAGCACCGTCTTGAACTTGTTCGCCGTGCGGGGCAGATAGCGCGCGTAGTCCGTGGCGTACGGGTTCCAGCCCGCCGCGTAACCCCACGCCGCGCTGAACGCCAGCAGGAAGCCGCCCACCCGCCGCCCGTGCCGCCCCCGCCGAGGTGCGCGTCCTTGAACGTCCACACCCCGGCCAGCAGGAAGATCAGCGCCAGCGCCGGGAACGCGTACTTCTCGAAGGTGTGCACGAAGTTGTGGCCTATGAAGCCGATCAGGATCTCGGCCACGACCACCAACAGCAGGGACGGGAGGGGGCGTAGGCCCGTCAGGGTGTTGAGGGCGAAGGCCGCGCTCACGCTGTTCACGGCGAACCAACCGACGCCCGCCACCAGGCCGTTGGCCGCCGAGGGGACGATGTTGCCGCGGAAGCCGAAGGAGAAGCGGCCGATCACCATCTGCGGGACGCCGAAGCGCGGGCCGTCCAGGGAGAGGAAGCCCTGCGTGATCGCGCCGAGGGCCGTGCCCAGGACGATCGCCGCGGTCGCCTGCCAGAAGGACAGGCCGAAGAAGAGGACCGAGATCACGCCGATGTAGACGGTCGCGAACTCGATGTTCGGGGAGGCCCAGGTCCAGAGCAACTGGAGCGGGCTGCCGTGGCGTTCGGCGTCGGGGATCGGCTCGGCGCCGGCCGTCTCGACGGCGATGACCTTGTCACCGTATGCGGGGGCGAGGGTGCCGGCGGAGTCGGCGGGAGCAGTCGTCATGCGAGGTAAGTGTCCGGTTCCTGCCGGTCCGGGCCCAGAGGCGCATTGTCCGCTTCGGGGCGCTCACCGGCGTACAACCTGCACGTGTTGCCCCGCGTCACTCCGCCTTGGGGTCGTCCTTGAGGTCGTCCTTGTTCAGGGACTTCAGGAACTCGGGGTTGTCGTCCGGCGCGATCCACTGGCCCGGCGCCGCCGTCGCCTCGGCCCCGGTGCGCCGCGCCCGGCCCGCGATCAGCCACGCGACCGGGCCGACGAGCACCTCGCCGAAGAGCAGGATCACGAACACCCACGCCAGCTTCGGCATGCCCCGCACATCCTCCTCGGGCGTGTTCAGGCAGTCCACGAAGGCGTAGATCCACAGGGCCAGGACCAGCAGGAACGGCAGATACCTGAGCATGGCGGCGAGATTCTCCTGAGTGCTGGGACGGCCCCGGTGACGGGGTCAGGTTAGCGGGTGCCCGATACTTGGACACATGGCTTACGACGATCTTCGCTCCCTGCTCAGGGCACTGGAGCGCGAGGGCGACCTCAAGCGCATCAAGGCCGAGGTGGACCCCTGTCTGGAGGTCGGGGAGATCGTCGACCGGGTCCAGAAGGCCGGTGGACCCGCGCTCCTCTTCGAGAAGGTGAAGGGGTCCTCGATGCCCCTCGCCATGAACGTGTTCGGGACCGACCGTCGGCTGCTGAAGGCGCTGGGGCTGAAGTCGTACGGCGACATCTCCGACAAGATCGGCGGGCTGCTGCGGCCCGAGCTGCCGCAGGGCTTCGTGGGTGTCCGGGACGCCTTCGGGAAGCTCGGCTCGATGACCCACGTACCGCCGAAGAAGGTCAAGGAAGCGCCGGTGCAGGAGGTGGTGCTCACGGGTGACGACGTCGACCTCGATGCCCTGCCCGCCCTCTTCACCTGGCCGCAGGACGGCGGGTCCTTCTTCAACCTCGGGCTCACGCACACCAAGGACCCGGAGAGCGGGATCCGCAATCTCGGGCTCTACCGGCTCCAGCGCCACGACAAGCGCACCATCGGCATGCACTGGCAGATCCACAAGGACAGCCGGAACCACTACCAGGTCGCGGCCCGGCGCGGGGAGCGGCTGCCGGTCGCCATCGCCTTCGGGTGTCCGCCCGCCGTGACCTACGCCTCCACCGCGCCGCTTCCCGGTGACATCGACGAGTACCTCTTCGCCGGGTTCATCGCGGGCAAGCGGATCGAGATGGTCGACTGCAAGACCGTGCCGTTGCAGGTGCCGGCGCAGGCCGAGGTCGTCATCGAGGGGTGGCTGGAGCCCGGCGAGATGCTGCCGGAGGGGC
Source organism: Streptomyces sp. P3 (assembly GCA_016893485.2). GTDB lineage: Bacteria > Actinomycetota > Actinomycetes > Streptomycetales > Streptomycetaceae > Streptomyces. The sequence continues at coordinate 4,311,825 of JAFEKX020000001.1, read as the reverse complement.
CGTTCGGGGACCACACCGGGTTCTACACACCGCAGGAACCCTTCCCGGCGCTGACCATCGACTGCGTGACGATGCGGAAGCGGCCGTTGCTCCAGTCGATCGTCGTAGGCCGGCCTCCGACAGAGGACGGACCGCTGGGACGGGCGACGGAGCGGTTCTTCCTGCCGCTGCTGAAGATCATCGTGCCGGACATCGTGGACTACCACCTGCCCGAAGCGGGCGGATTCCACAACTGCGCGATCGTCTCCATCGACAAGAAGTACCCGAAGCACGCCCAGAAGGTGATGCACGCGGTCTGGGGTGCGCACATGATGTCCCTGACCAAGCTGATCGTGGTCGTGGACTCCGACTGCGACGTCCACGATCTGCACGAGGTCGCGTGGCGGGCCCTCGGCAACACGGACTACGCCCGCGACCTGTCGGTCGTGGAAGGACCCGTCGATCATCTCGACCATGCCTCCTACCAGCAGTTCTGGGGCGGCAAGGCGGGGATCGACGCGACGAGGAAGTGGCCCGAGGAGGGCTACACGCGGGACGGCGGCTGGCCCGAGATGGTGCTGTCCGACCCGGAGACGGCGGCGAAGGTCGACCGCCGGTGGAAGGAGTACGGACTGTGAGCAGCGCGTCTGCCGCGATCCCGCAGCCGGGGCGCACCAAGGCGTTCCTACGTCTCGTCATGATCGAGCACTCCGTCTTCGCCCTGCCCTTCGCCTACATCGCCGCACTGACCGCGATGTTCCAGTGGGACAAGAACATCCACTGGGGGCGGCTGCTGCTGGTCACCATCTGCATGGTGGGCCTGCGGACCTTCGCGATGGCGGTCAACCGGATCATCGACCGCGAGATCGACGCCCGTAACCCGCGCACCGCGCACCGCGAACTGGTCACCGGCGCGATGTCGGTGAAGCACGCGTGGACGGGCGCGCTCGTCGCCCTCGTCGTCTTCCTGGGCTCGGCCGCGCTCCTCAACCCGCTCTGCCTGGCGCTGGCGCCCATCGCGGTGATCCCGATGGTCGTCTATCCCTACGGCAAGCGGTTCACGAACTTCCCGCAGGCCATCCTCGGTCTCGCCCAGGCCATGGGCCCGGTCGGCGGCTGGCTGGCGATCTCCGGCGAGTGGTCCTGGGACGCGGTGATCCTCGGTCTCGCCGTCGGCATCTGGATCGGCGGCTTCGACCTGATCTACGCCTGCCAGGACATCGAGACCGACCGCGAGATCGGCGTCATGTCGGTGCCGGCCCGCTTCGGCATCCCGGCGTCCATCTGGGGCGCCCGCGTCTGCCACACGATCACGACCGCCCTGCTCGCCTGGTACGGCGCGGCGACCGGCGCCGGGGCCTTCTTCTGGTTCGGCCTGCTGATCGTCGCGGGCGCGTTCGTGTACGAGCACTCGATCGTCCGCCCCCATGACCTGTCCCGCCTCAACCGGGCGTTCTTCAGCGTCAACGGGTTCATCGGCATCGCGCTGTTCGTGTGCGCACTGCTGGACCTGCTGGTGCGCGGGCTGACCGTGTGAGGGACCCGGCTCACCGTCTAGGCGGCGGTGAGCGAAGTCCGCGGAGTGGGCCCGCGCCGGAACGCGAACGCCGCGCCCACTCCCGCCACCAGCCCGATCAGGTGGGCCTGCCAGCTCACGCCCGACTGTGTCGGTGCGAGTCCGAACAGGATCGAGCCGCCCCACACCGCGCCGATCAGCAGGCCCACGACGATGCCCAGCGGCCGGCGTTCCGCGAAGCCGCTCACCAGCAGGAAGCCGAAGAGGCCGAAGATCAGGCCCGACGCGCCCGCCGTGTTCGTGTGGGCCGGGGATATGAGCCACACCCCGAGGCCGTCCGCGACGATGATCAGCGCGCTGATCGCGGCGAAGCGCCGGATGCCGCCCAGCGCGGCGAGGAAACCGAACACCAGCAGCGGCACGGTGTTCGCGGCGACATGCGCGAAGCCGAAGTGGATGAACGCGGCCGGGACGACGTCGATCAGCTCGGACGGCTCACGCGGGACGATCCCAAGCTGTCGAGGGCGTGGCCGCTGATCACGTCCACCACTTCGAGCAGCCACAACAGCGCGACCCAGCCCACCATCAGCTTGGCCGCGGCCTTCGCGCGGTCGCCCCGCGACCACTCCAACCCGCACCGGACATGGCACCCCACGACTCACTCGTCCCCACCGAAGAACGCCCCGGCACCCTTGACCGGTTCCCGCCCCGCGACGCCAGCTAGGCTCGGTGTCGTGAACCCAGTCAAGCCAGGAGAGACGCCGCGTACGCCTTGGATCGTAGGGGTGTCCGGCGCTTCCGGCACCCCATACGCGGCTGCCGTCCTGCGCGCGCTCCTCGACGCCGGCGAGAGTGTCGACCTCGTGGTGTCCCGCGCGTCCCGGCTGACGCTCCTGGACGAGACGGGGATCTCCTACCGGGACGCGCACTGGCAGGACGACCTGCGGGAATGGCTGGCCCGCGGCGCCGACGGCAAGCCCGGCACCTTCCAGCCCGCCATCGACACCGACGCGGTACGGCACTGGAGCGCGGGCGACCTCGCGGCGGGACCGTCCTCGGGGTCGTACCCCGCGAAGGGGATGATCGTCGTGCCCGCGTCGACGGCGTGTGTCGCCGGGATCGCCCTCGGGCTGAGCAAGGACCTGTTGCAGCGGGCGGCCGGCGTGACCCTGAAGGAGGGGCGCAAGCTGGTGGTCGCCGTACGCGAGACGCCGTTGAACGGGCAGACGCTGCGGCACCTCGTGACCCTGGACGACCTGGGCGCGGCCGTGGTGCCCGCCTCGCCCGGGTTCTACGCCGGGGCCACCCACATCCAGGACCTGGTGGACTTCGTCGCCGGGCGGGTGCTGGACTCGGCGGGCGTCCCGCACGGGCTGTACCGGCGGTGGAAGGGCGACCTCGGGGTTCCCGCACCACCACCTGACGTACGGCACCTCATCTATTCACTGGTACGAATCGGAAGGCAATCGATCGCATGGACGCGGTGGACAGGCAGCTCATCCAGGCCCTGAGAGAGAACGGCCGGGCCTCCTACGCGGAGCTGGGGCGCCTCGTCGGCCTGTCGGGACCCAGTGTCACCGACCGCATCAACCGGCTGGAGGCGGCCGGTGTCATCACCGGTTACCGCGCGACCGTCGACTCGGCCTCCCTCGGCCTCGGCGTCATCGCCCTGATCGGCATCTCGCTCTCCGACGCCGCCGACCACGAGGACGTGGCGCGCCGGCTGAAGGACCTCAGCGAGATCGAGGACTGCTGGTTCATCGCGGGCGAGGACTCGTTCATGCTCAAGGTGCGGGCACCCGACGTGGACGGCCTGGAGAAGACCATCCGGCGGCTCAGCGGGACGAAGGGGTCTCCAGGACCCGTACCACGATCGTGCTCTCCACGAAGTGGGAGAACCGGGTCGGAGAGCTGCCCGAAGAGGTCTGACGGTATAGGCGTACGGTTTATCGAGACTGTCGTAGGAAGAGGTATGGGCATGGATGTCGGGCTCAAGCGCGAGCTGGAGCAGAAGGTCCGCTCCGGTGAGCGGCTGTCCCGTGAGGACGGCATCGCGCTGTACGAGTCGGACGACCTGGCCTGGCTGGGCGGACTCGCGCACGAGGTGCGGACGCGGAAGAACGGCGATGTCGTCCACTTCAACGTCAACCGCCACCTGAACATGACCAACGTGTGCACCGCGTCCTGCGCCTACTGCTCGTTCCAGCAAGCAAGCCGGGCGAGAAGGACGCGTACACGATGCGCATCGAGGAGGCCGTCCGGCTCGCGAAGGCGATGCAGGGCGAGAACCTCACCGAGCTGCACATCGTCAACGGCCTGCACCCGAACCTGCCCTGGCGCTACTACCCGCGGTCGCTGAGCGAGCTGAAGAAGGCCCTCCCGGAGGTCTCCCTGAAGGCCTTCACGGCCACGGAGATCCACCACTTCGAGACCATCTCCGGGCTGAGCGCGAGCGAGATCCTCGACGAGCTGATCGAGGCCGGCCTGGAGTCCCTCACCGGCGGCGGCGCGGAGATCTTCGACTGGGAGGTCCGCCAGCACATCGTGGACCACCGCACGCACTGGGAGGACTGGTCGCGCATCCACCGCCTGGCGCACGAGAAGGGCCTCAAGACCCCGTGCACCATGCTCTACGGCCACATCGAGGAGCCGCGCCACCGCGTGGACCACGTGCTGCGGCTGCGTGAACTCCAGGACGAGACCGGCGGGTTCCAGGTCTTCATCCCGCTGCGCTACCAGCACGACTTCGTCGACATGAAGGACGGCAAGGTCCGCAACCGCCTCCAGGCGCGGACCCAGATGGCCACCGGCGCCGAGGCGCTGAAGACCTTCGCGGTCTCGCGGCTGCTCTTCGACAACGTCCCGCACGTCAAGGTCTTCTGGGTCATGCACGGTGTGCAGACGGCCCAACTCGCCCTCCAGCACGGCGCGGACGACATGGACGGCTCGGTCGTCGAGTACAAGATCACGCACGACGCCGACAACTACGGCACCCCGAACAAGCTCACCCGCGACGACCTCCTCGACCTGATCCGCGACGCCGGTTTCCAGCCGGTCGAGCGGAACACGCGCTACGAGATCATCCGCGAGTACGACGGCCCGGACCCGGCGCGGCGCGAGTCCCCGCAGCCGATGCGGGTGTGACGACCCCTTCCCGAGACGAACACGGCACCATGTCACTGACCTTGAGCTGGACCCCGCGATAACCCCTGCTCTCCGCGAGGAGATCCTCACCCTCTGGGCGGACGTCTCCAACGCGGGGGCTCGGTGGGCTTCGTCGCACCGGTGACGGCGGACGAGATACGGCCCGAGCTGGTCCGGCACTTCGTCGCCATGGCGGAGGGCCGCACCAGGCTGCTGGTGGGCCGGGACGAGACGGGCACGGTCGCCGCGGCCGTGTTCCTCTCCTTCAACACCCACCGCCTGATGCTGCACTGGCTGTGGCTCTACACGGTGATGGTCCACCCCCGCCACCAGGGCAAGGGCTACGGCCGCGACCTCCTCGCCGCCGCCGAGGAAGCGGCCCGCGGCCTCGACGGCATCGAGGCGATCCGCCTCACCTGCCGCGGCGGCCACGGCCTGGAGCGGTTCTACGGCTCCTGCGGCTACAAGGAGGTCGGCCGGGTGCCCGGCGCGATCCGCGTCGCGCCCGGGGACGACCGCGACGACATCTCCATGCTGCTGTCCCTGCTGTGAGCCGCCGACCCCGCCCGAAGATCGGCGGGGGCGCGTGCTTCACTGAGGAGGACTGTTCGGTTGCGTCTGTTCGGTCAAGTCTGTTCGTTACGGAAGAGTGGATTGAGATGTTCCGCTACACACTGTGGCGCCTCGGGGTCTTCGCGGGCTGCCTCGGCGTCGTCTGGGGCCTCGTCTATCTCGGCGTCTTCCCGCGCGGTTTCGGCGAGTCCAACGGCATGTGGATCGTGCTGCTGGCGCTGGTGATCTCGGCGCCGATCAGCTTCGTGGTGCTGCGCGGGGTGCGGGACCGGGCCTCGGTGCAGATCGTCGAGCGGGTCGACCGGATGAAGGCCAACCTGGACGCGAACCGCAGCCAGGAGGACGAGACGGTGGACTCTGCCCAGCCCGCGTCCCAGTCGGCATCGCACCCGCAGGGCCAGGCTTCCTAGAAGTTCTGTCGGCAGCCGTGCGGTCCGGTCCAACTACCCTTGCCCCATGGGTGCCGTGAAGACCAAACGGATGCCGCGGGCGGTCCGGGAGCAGCAGATGCTCGACGCCGCCGTGCGGACCTTCGGGCAGCGCGGGTACATGGCCGCGTCGATGGACGAGATCGCCGAACTCGCCGGTGTCTCCAAGCCGTTGGTGTATCTCTACCTGAACTCGAAGGAAGACCTGTTCACCGCGTGCATCCGGCGCGAGGGCGAGGCGCTCACCGAGGCGGTGCGGGCCGGGGTGGACACCGGGGCACCCGCCGACCGCCAACTCTGGGACGGGCTGAGGGCGTTCTTCACCCACACCGCGCACCACCCGGACGGCTGGGCCGTGTTGCACCTCCAGGCCCGCACCCACGGCGAGCCCTTCGCCGCCGAGGTGGCCGCGATGCGCGCCGAACTCGTCGCGTTCGTCACCCAGTTGATAGCGGTCGCCGCCCGCGAGGCCCACCGCGACCCCGACCTCGCCGACCGTGAGGTCGCCGGTCTCGCCGAGGCTCTGGTCGGCGCCGCAGAGTCCCTCGCGGCCTGGTCGAACGCGACCCCGGGCGTCACCGCCAAGCAGGCGGCGGCGACTCTGATGAACTTCGCGTGGGCGGGGCTTGGGCAGCTGATGGAGGGGCGGCCGTGGACGCCGTAGCGTTCACCGGCGCCCGCACCTCGTAGGGCTCATGTCCTTCGTACGGCTCACGCACTTCGTACGGCTCATAAAGGCAGCGGTCGGACGAATCCGTCCACGTGCGTGCGGTCGCCGCTCCGCAGCTGGAAACGGCCGCGTTCCGCCGCGTACTCCACCACTCCCGGCAACAGCACCGGCGCCCTGAACTCGGCGCGTACGTACGCCGCTTCGGGCGTTCCGTGCGCGGCGAGGCACCGGGCGGCCGTCCACATGCCGTGGGCGATGGCGCGGGGGAAGCCGAAGAGGCGGGCGGTGAGGGGGAGAGGTGGATGGGGTTGCGGTCGCCGGACGCGGCACCGTAACGCCGGCCGACGTCCTCGGCGAGCCGCCACTCGGCGACGGTGGGCAGGGACTTCCGCGCCTCCCGTACGTCGTCCGCTTCTCCCGTTCCTCCCGTTCCTCCTGTCTCCCGCGCGTCCGCGCGGTGGTGCCGGGCGAGATACGTGCTCCGTGACTCCCACACGACCGTGCCCGCGCCCTCACCCGTGCCGCCTGCCCGCATCTCCGTGGTGACCGTCGCCTCCGTGCCGCGTCGGTGCGGGGCCAACTCATTGACGTAGACGGTGAGTTCGTGGTCGCCGGTGGCCGGTACCGCGCTGTGCCGGGTGATCTCCACCGACGTGTGGACCAGGCCGAGCAGGGGGAGCGGGAAGGCGCGGCAGCTCATCAGGCGCATGGCCAGCGGGAAGCCGAGGACGTGCGGGTAGGTGAGGGGAGGGCGTCGTCGCCGGTGGCGAAGCCGCAGACGCGTTCGTAGGCGGCGAGCTTGGCGAGGTCGACGCGGACGCCGGGCAGGACCAGGCGGGTGCGGGGAACGCGGCGTCCGGGCGGGGCCTCTTGAAGGGGGAGAGGAGGGCGCCGCGGAGGAGGAGCGGGGTGAGCGCGGGGTGTCGGTGAGGGTCGGGTGGAGGTCGGCCATGTCCCACTCCCGGGTGGCGTCCTGGGCGGTTCTTTTCGGCTTACTTCGCAGTAAGGTTACCGCAGGTAAGTCCAAGTGGGGCGAGGCCGGCGGCCGAGGGCGGACGCAGGGCCGACGCAGCGGTGACGCAGGGCCGACGCAGGGCCGACAAAGCCTCGCGAACCCGCCGAGGTTGCACAGGCCCGGCTCCGGACCACCCCGAAACCGCACGAACTCCCCACGAGGGGCCCGTACGATCTTCGACCTGACCCGGGGTAACACCCCCGGCCGCGGGCCGGGATGAACACCTCGGTACGCACCATGCGTACCTAATGCAGCAGAGCGGTACAAGCTGCACGCCACAGGAGCTGCCATGTCCCTCGTCTATCCGTCCGGCTACGACTACGACGGCGCGCCCGTGCTCGTCGAGCCCGAGATCCGGCGGCTGGACGGCGTGGTGCGGGAGGTCGCCGTACCGCCGATGGTGCCGCCGCCGACCCACGGGTCGCTCGCGGACCTGCCGTTCGAGAACGCGGCGGCGGCGCCCGCGCATCTGGTCCTCAGCAGGCAGGACGAGGACGGGAACTGGCGTGATGTGACGGCGGCGGAGTTCGCCGAGCAGGTGCAGGCGGTGGCCAAGGGGCTGATCGCGGAAGGGCTTTCGCCGGGGACCGGATCGCGGTCATGGCGCGGACGTCGTACGAGTGGACACTCCTCGACTTCGCCGCGTGGGCGGCCGGACTGGTGACCGTGCCGGTGTACCCGACCTCCTCGCTCTTCCAGATCCGGTGGATCCTGCAGGACTCGGGCGCGGTGGCGATGGCCGCCGAGACGGTCGCGCAGGCCGCGGCGCTGGGCCCGGAGACGCCCCGGCTGCCCGACCTGCGGCACATGTGGGTCTTCGAGAAGGGCCACCTGGACCGGCTGGCCGAGCTGGGCCGGACCGTCCCGGACCAGGAAGTCGCCGTACGGCGTGGGGTGTTGCTGCCCGACACGCTCGCCACCGTCATCTACACCTCGGGCACCACGGGTCGCCCCAAGGGCTGTGCGATCACCCACGGCAACTTCCTGGCGGAGGTCGACAACGCGATCGAACTCCTCTACGGCGTCTTCAAGAACAAGGCGGACGAAGAACCCTCCACGCTCCTCTTCCTCCCCTACTCCCACGTCTTCGGCCGCATGGTCGCGGTCGCCTGCATCCGCGCCCGGGTCCGCCTCGGCCACGCGGCGAGCCTCAAGTCCGAGGACCTGCTTGCCGACCTGGCGAGTTTCCAGCCGACCTTCCTGCTGGCCATCCCGTACATGCTGGAGAAGGTCTTCAACAACGCCCGGGCGAAGGCGGAGAAGGGTGGCCGCGGCAAGGTCTTCGACCGCGCGACGAGCGTCGCCCGCCGCTACGGCGAGGCCCTGAGGCCCGCCAGTCCGGCAAGGGGCCGGGCCCGACCCGCCCGTTGAGGACGGCCCGCGCCTTCTACGACCCGCTGGTCTACCGCAAGATCCGCAACGCCCTTGGCGGCAAGCTCCGTTACGTCATCTGCGGCGGCTCCCCGCTCGGCCGGCGCCTCGCCGCGTTCTACGCCGGCGCGGGCATCGAGATCTTCGAGGGCTACGGCCTCACCGAGACCACGGCGGCGGCGACCTGCACCCCCGCCGCTCAAACCCCGGCTGGGGACGGTGGGTTGGCCGATGCCGGGCACGCGGGTGCGGATCGCGTCGGACGGCGAGATCCTGCTCTCCGGCGGCCAGGTCTTCCGCGGCTACTGGGACCCGCACGGTGACGGGGTGATCCCCGCGTCCCAGGACGGCTGGTTCGCGACCGGCGACATCGGCCGCCTCGACGACGAGGGCTACCTCACCATCACCGGCCGCAAGAAGGAGATCCTGATCACCGCGGGCGGCAAGAACGTGGCCCCGGCCCCGCTGGAGAACTGGCTCCGCTCGCACCCGCTGATCGCCCAGTGCATGGTCGTCGGTGACCGCCGCCCCTACGTCGCCGCCCTCATCACCCTCGACCCCGACGGCATCACCCACTGGCGCCAGATGAACGGCAAGCACCCGGTGCCGGCCGAACTCCTGGTCAACGACGAGGAGTTGCTCGCCGTTCTACAACGGGCCGTCGACGAGGCCAACAAACTTGTCTCCCGCCCCGAGTCCATCCGCCGCTTCAGCGTCCTGCCGGTCGCCTTCACGGAGGCGGCGGAACAGCTGACCCCGTCGATGAAGCTGCGGCGGGAGGTCATCATGCGGGACTTCGCACAGGACATCGAGAAGCTGTACGCGAACTAGACGCTGTCCGGGAAGAGTTGGCACGGACCTGGTCATTGACTTCCCAAGACCCCCGCGCGACATTCCCAGCCCATTCCCCGTCGGGCTGGAGCGGCCATGACCACGAGCACGGACGGACACGCACAACTCCCCGCTAGAAGAAGCGTGTTGGCGGGCGGCGCGATTGCCGCGCTCGGTGTGGCGGCCGGGGTGCAGCAGGCGGCACGTGCCGCCGATCTCCCCTCCTCGGCACCTACGACGTCGTGGTGATCGGTGCGGGGGCGGCCGGGATGACGGCCGCGCTGACCGCCGCCCGGCAGGGACTGAGCTGTGTGGTGGTGGAGAAGGCGCCGACGTTCGGAGGCTCGGCGGCCCGTTCCGGGGCCGGGATCTGGATCCCCAACAACCCGGTGATCCTGGCGGCCGGAGTCCCGGACACCCCCGCCAAGGCCGCCGCGTACCTCGCGGCGGTCGTCGGCGCGGACGTGCCCGCCGACCGCCGGGAGTCGTTCCTCGCGCACGGCCCCGCCATGATCTCCTTCGTGATGGCGAACAGCCCGCTGCGCTTCCGCTGGATGGAGGGATACAGCGACTACTACCCGGAGTTGCCGGGCGGCCTCCCAACGGCCGCTCCATAGAACCCGATCAGCTCGACGGCAACATCCTCGGCGCCGAACTCGCCCACCTCAACCCGCCCTACTGGCGGTCCCTTCGGGCATGGTCGTCTTCAGCGCCGACTACAAATGGCTCGACCTCGCCGCCGTGAGCGTCAAGGGCGCGGCCGTCGCCACCGAGTGCCTGGCGCGGGGCACGAAGGCGGCGCTGCTCGGCCAGACACCGCTCACCATGGGCCAGTCCCTGGCGGCGGGCCTGCGCGCCGGACTCCAGTCCGCGCAGGTGCCGGTGTGGCTCAACACCCCTCACCGACCTGTACTTGGAAGGCGGTTCCGTCACCGGCGCGGTCGTCACCCGCGCCGGGGCCGCCGGGCTGGTGCGGGCCCGGCGCGGGGTGGTGGTCGGCTCCGGCGGCTTCGAGCACAACGCGGCGATGCGCGCCCAGTACCAGCGTCAGCCGATCGGCACCGACTGGACGGTCGGCGCGAAGGAGAACACCGGGGACGGCATCCAGGCGGGCCAACGGGCGGGCGCCGCCCTGGCGTTGATGGACGACGCCTGGTGGGGCCCGGCCATCCCGCTCCCCGGCGACCCGTACTTCTGCCTCGCCGAACGCACCCTCCCCGGCGGCCTGTTGGTCAACCAGGCCGGTGCCCGCTTCGTCAACGAGGCCGGGCCGTACAGCGACGTCGTGCACACGATGTACGACCGCAACGCCGGCGCGCCCGACATCCCGGCCTGGCTGATCGTCGACCAGAACTACCGCAACCGCTACCTGTTCCGGGACGTGCTCCCGACGTTCCCCTTCCCCGACGACTGGTACAGCTCGGGCGCGGCGTACAAGGCGTGGACCCTGGACGCGCTGGCCACGTCGATCGGGGTCCCGGCGGCAGCGCTCCGCTCCACGGTGAGCCGCTTCAACTCCCTTGCGGCGAGCGGCAAGGACACGGACTTCCGGCGCGGCGACAGCGCCTACGACCACTACTACACGGACCCCTCGGTCCTCCCCAACTCCTGCCTCGCCCCTCTCTGGCTGCCCCCGTACCACGCCTTCCGCATCGTCCCCGGCGACCTCGGCACGAAGGGCGGCATGCGGACGGACGCGCGGGCGCGGGTGCTGCGGCCGGACGGTTCGGTGATCCCGGGGCTGTACGCGGCGGGCAACGCGAGTGCGGCGGTGATGGGGCACAGCTACGCGGGCGCGGGGTCGACGATCGGGCCGGCGATGACGTTCGGGTATGTGGCGGCGCTGGATCTGGCCGGGGCGCCGCAAGGGTCGTAGCGCCGGTGTTCCTGTCGCCACCCCGGCCCGGTCATCTCCCGGTCAAGGGATGCCCAGGCCGGGATCAAGCGGCCGTATGCATTGCGCATGCAACGGGTTCGGAGGCGGGACATAGCCGGATTTGGGCGCGGGGGCGTGGCTACTGTGATGGCGCGTAAACGTCCAGGGTGACGACGACTCGCGGGGAAGAGGAGACGGCGGTGGGGAGCCGAACCGGTCACGCCTTCTTGACTACACACAGGGGCGCCGGCGACCCCGGGCCCGCCGGAACCGCGCCGCTCCAGCCTGCTCGACCTCGCGGAGGCCGCGCCGGTGGTGCGGGCGGGGGCGCCGGGGAGGCCGGGGCCGAAGGCGGGGGTGCCGGCGTATGAGACGGCGGTGTTCGTGCCGGCGCATCCGCGGTATGTCGACACGGCGTACAGCGACGGCCGTCCGGTCCGGGTGCCGTTCATCGCGTACGAACTCTTCGAGCGTCCCGGCGATCCGACCGGGCACGTGGCCTACGCCTTCACGACTCTGGAAAAGCTGGTCGACGCGCTCGGCGACGCTCAGCCGTGGGTCGCCACCTCGATCGGGCCGCTGGCCGAGGGAGTGGGCGAGCAGGGGGCGACCGTACTGCTCGACCCGCGCCTCGCCCCGGGCCGACGCAACTGGGAGCCGGCCGAACTGGCCGCCTACGCATGGGAGATGCGCTGATGCCGGTCGACTTCAAGGCGGTGCTGAGCGACCTGACGTCGATGGCCTCGACGTTCCACGACCAGGCCACGAACTACCGGAAACTGCACGACCAGGTGGCCCCGCCCCTGGTCAGCGGCGGGGACTCCGGCCTGGACCACGCCATCAAAGAAGTCGCCGACCTCATCGTCGCCCTCCACACGGGCTTCGCCGACCGGCTGGACGACCGGGGTGACAAGGTCGCGTACGCCCGCGACTCCTTCCACCGGCACGACGTCGACGTCCACGGCGTGTTCGACGACCTGATGACGGAGTGAGAGGCAGATGACCGACAGCTGGGTCGGCGGCGACATCGGCGGACTCCGCACGATGGCCACGACGTACAAGAACGCCAAGGACAAGCTCGACGACGTCATCAGTCCGCTGACGCGCGCCGTGGACACCCTGGTCGACGACACAGGCTGGAAGGGCGAGTCGGCGGAGTCCTTCCGCGCCACGTACACCGAGGACGCCGTGACCGCCGGTGCCTTCGCCGCCCTCGTGCACGAGGCGGGCGACATCCTGGACACGCTCGCCGACGCGCTCTCCACCTGCGAGACGGCCCTGCAGAACGCCGAGCACGTGGCGGCGAAGAAGGGCGTCGCGACGGGGACAAGGGCGTTCCGCTGCCGACCGTCACCGCGAATCCGCCCAGTGCGGACGAGCAGAAGACGCTCTCCGCGATGAGCGAGTACGACACCGTGCGCAAGGAGGTCCTGCACACGGCCCAGAAGGCGCGGCTCGCGGCGGTGGACCAACTGGCGGCGCTGTACGCGGAGGTGACCGGCACGGCGGAGGTGCCCGCGGGCGACAAGGTCGCCGTCGTCGACTACCTGCGCGGTCTGTACGCCTACGACGCCGAGGACGCGCGGGTCGGCGGAGCCGAGGCCCGCACGAAGATCGACGACGCCAAGGCCGAGCAGCAGGCGGCCAAGAAGGAACTCCGCGCGGAACGCAAGGCGTTCCAGAAGGCCGGCCGCTCGCTCCCCAAGGACCTTCCCGCCAAGGGCGCCTACGCCGACGCCGTCGCCAGGGTCCAGTCCCTGGAAGAGGACATCGCCCGCGCCGACTACGGCAGCACCAAGCTGCCCTACGACCGCGCCCTGAACGTCAAACTGGGCGACGCCGCGGACGCGTTGCGCGCGGGCGAGAGCCTGGACAAGCTGCCGGACTTCCTCAAGGAGATCCCCGTCCTGGACGTGGCAGCCGCCGGTGCCTGCGGGTTGCTGGAGGCTTCCGACGACCATGACAAGGGCTGGTCTTGGCAACACTCCGTCACGGTGGACGGGGGTGCCAACATCGCCGGGCTGGCGGCCGGTGTGGGTCTCACCGCGGTCGCCGTGGCCGCCCTGCCCGTGGAGGTCCCGACCGCCGTGGTGGCCGGGGTGGGTGGCGTGGTGGTGATCGGTGCGACCGGGGTGATCGACCACGCGTTCCACGAGCACTGGAGCGAGGACATCCACGACCGCGGCGTGGTCGGCGGTGTGCTGCACGGCTCGGGTCATGTCATGACGGAGACCGGGCATGACTTCGTACGACTGAAGGATGACGTCTGGCATGGCATCAAAGCATCTTCTGAGGCCCCCGCGTCCGGCACCCCGGCCCGCGTTCCCGCCCTTCCCGGCCTCGGCACCACCTGGTACGAACGCGGCACGCGTTACTGGCTGCGCCGGGCTTCCGGCGCCCTCCTCTGCCTCGTCCTGCTGGCCTTCTTCTGCTACATCGCGCTCGTCCTCTACGGCAGCTTCCGCACCAGCCTGCCCGCGCCCGTGCGCACGGTGTGGGACTGGGCGCAGGTGGCGCTGTCCTTCGTGGCCCTGGCGTGGGGGTGGCGGGTGCAGCGCCGCGACCACCGCCAGAAGCTGCTCGACCCGCCGTCGCCCGACCGGTCCCGCCGCTCCAAACGGGACGAGACCCGCCGCTCCACCGGCCTGGCCGTCGCGGGCCGAGTCCTCTGGCTGGTCGCGGCACCGGTGGCTCCGGCACTCGCGGCGGGCTGCGTCGGCTGGGTCATCGCGGTCTTCACCGTCCGCGAGTACCCGAGCGAGGTCGGCGCCCGCCGCTGGATGCGGGAGCGCGCGTCCGGGACGTGACGCCGCCCGCCGTGCCCTAGACCCCAGCCACCCCCTTGCGTCCGATCAGAAACGCCTGCGGTGCCGTGTCCCCGATCTCCTCATCCGGGGCGCGGAGCGTCCGCAGCCGGAGGGCGAACCCCGCCGACTCCAGCAGTTCGGCCATCCGCTCCGGTTCACGGCGTTCGAAGTCCAGGGTCACCGGGTGGCCGAAGGGCCGGTTCAGGGTGAGGGGTCGGTCGCCGGCCTGGAAGGCAAGGAGCAGGTGGGCGCCGGGTGCCAGGACGCGGTGGAACTCCCTGAACAGGGACGGGAGTTGGTCCACAGGTGTGTGGATGGACGAGTACCAGGAGACCGCCGCCGCCAACTCCCGTCCGGGATGTCCAGTTCCAGCATCGAGCCCTGGCGGAACCGCAGCCCCGGGTTCTCGCGGCGCGCGATCGTGAGCATCGGGTCGGACAGGTCGAGGCCGAAGACCGACAGCCCGAGGGACGCGAGGTAGGCCGTCACCCGCCCCGGCCCGCAGCCGAGGTCCGCGACCTCCCCGCCCCCGCCCCGGGTCACCAGTTCCGCGAATCCGGCCAGCAGCGCCCGGTCCAACGGGTTCGCCGTGTGCTTCCCGGCGAACATCTCGGCGTAGTCCTCGGCGATCGCGTCGTAGAAGATCCGGGTGCTCGACACGAAGTCGGCCTCGGGGGCGGGTGGGGCGTCGATGTCATGACCGGGCACCCTAGCGACGCCCACTGACACCCGCCCCGGGGTTCAGGGCAGGGTCACCACGGCAGGTTCCCGGTGCGGTCGATGAACTGGCCCGTCGGGCCGTCGGGGCCGATGGTCGCGAGGGCCACGATGGAGTCCGCGCCCTCGGTGACGGTGTGGCCGAGGCCGCCGGTGAAGTCGGTCGCGGTCTGGCCGGGGTCGGCGGCGTTGACCTTCACGCCCTTGAGTTCCCTGGCGTACTGCGTGGTGAGCATGGTGACCGCGGCCTTCGAGGCGCTGTAGAGGGGCAGGGCGTACTGCGACTCGACGCGCGCCGGGTCCTGGGTCATGCCGAAGGAGCCCATCCCGCTGGACACGTTGACGATGACGGGGTTCGACGACGTGCGCAGCAGTGGGAGGAAGGCGTGGGTGACGCGCACGATCCCGACGACGTTCACGTCGAGCACGGCGCTCACGTCGGCCGCGGTGTACTCGTCGACGGGGCCGACCTTGCCGAGGACCCCGGCGTTGTTGACCAGGACGTCGATGCTCCCTCGTGCGCGGTGACGTCCGCGGCGGCGGCCCGGACCGAGGCGTCGTCGGTCACGTCGATCCGGACGAACCGGGCGCCGATCGACGCGGCCGCGGCCCGCCCGCGCTCGGGGTCGCGGGCACCGAGGAGGACGGTGTGCCCCGCGTCGACGAGGCGGCGGGCGGTCTCGAATCCGAGGGACTTGTTGGCCCCGGTGATGAAGGTGGTGGTCATGCCGGCTCCTGGTGGTTCCGAGCGGCGCCGTCGTGCGCCGTTCACCCCTCGACAGTGAGCGAAAGGGAGCGTCGGCGGGAGCTACGGGTCTTCCTGGTACGGCGCGTACCACCCGGCGGCCCGGTCCACCGGGCGGGGCGGACCGGGGGCCTTCATTTCTGCGGGGACATCCTCTGCACCCCTATGGCCGCGAGGAGTTCGAGCTTGCCGCGGGCGTCGGTGCCCGGCTGCGGGGTGTTCACCACGAGGCGGAGGTTCGTGTCCTGGGTGGTGAGGATGTCGGAGGTCAGGGCGATGTCCCCGACGTCCGGGTGCTCGACGAGTTTGTACGCGCTCTGGTGACCGCCCACCGCCCGGCGGTTCCACAGCTCGCGGAACCGCGGGCTGCGGTTCAGCCTCGACACGAGTGCGGGGAGGTCGGGATCGTCGGGGTAGCGGCTCGTCGTGGCGCGCAGGTCGGCGACGAGGGACTCCTCGAACTCCGCCCGCTCGGCCGGCGTCTGCCGGACCCGGGGCAGCTCGTCCAGGAACTGCCGGACCAGGACGTTGCGTTCGCCCGCGCCGCTGACCGTGGGGTCGCCGAACGTGGCCGCGAACAGCGGGTTCCAGTGCAGCAGCTGCCAGGTGGCGTCGTAGATCGCCAGCGGGTTGGCGGAGAGCTGGTCCACGATGCGGTAGAGGCTTGCCGGGATCAGGCGCGGCACCCGGGTCGGGTCCGCCGCGTGCCCTGCCATGCGCAGCAGGTGGGCGTGCTCGTCGTCGGACAGGCGCAGGGCGCGGGCCAGGGCCGAGCAGACCTGCGCCGAGGGTGTCGCCACCCGTCCCTGCTCCAGCCGGACCACGTACTCGACGGAGATCCCGGCCAGCGTCGCCAGCTCAGCCCGCCGCAGACCGGACACCCGCCGGGGTGAGCCGTGCGCGAAACCCACCGTCGCGGGATCCAGCCGGTCCCGCCACGCCCGCAGCGCGGCACCGAGTTGTTCCATGCCCCCATGGTCCCGCACCCCGGCCCCCACCGGGTGGCACGCGCTGTACCACGAAGGCCCCTAACTCCCGCCGACGCTCCCGACCGCCGGAGGCAAAGGCAGGAGCCCCGTCGCCTTGCGGCACGGGGCTCCTTGGGTCTTGCTTATCTGTTCCGGATCAAAGCACCAGGCTCCGAGACCGAAGAAACTGCGATCAGGTGACTCAGACGGGGGTGACGTTCTCCGCCTGCGGGCCCTTCGGGCCCTGGGTCACGTCGAAGGAGACCTGCTGGTTCTCCTCCAGCGAGCGGAAGCCGCTCGCGTTGATCGCGGAGTAGTGAACGAAGACGTCGGGGCCTCCGCCTTCTTGGGCGATGAAGCCAAAGCCCTTTTCGGCGTTGAACCACTTCACGGTTCCGGTAGCCATAAGCCCTCCTTGGGCCCAAAGGGTTGCCCTGCTCCAGAACCCTGCTAAGTGTGAAAACAAAGTCCCGCACTACTGCATACGTCTGAAAACGACTAGAGCCCGCGGTTACATGCTCCGCAGGCTCTGTACTGCAAGGGAAACCAAACTGCAACTTGCGGCGAGCCTAGCACGCGGGCAGCCGAAAGCAATAGAGGCCAAGATCACATCACCCGGACGTTTGAAGATCGCCAAAGGCTTGACTGTGGGGCCGAAGTATGGAGCGTACCGCATGAGGTCTAGCCTCACGTTGTGGACAATTCTCGCACCCGGCCGCGCGTCGGCCACATTCAGTTCCTGAACTGCCTGCCCCTGTACTGGGGGCTCGCGAGAACAGGCACGCTTCTCGACTTCGAGCTGACCAAGGACACCCCGAGAAGCTCAGCGAGCAGCTGGTGCAGGGCGACCTCGACATCGGGCCCATCACGCTCGTCGAGTTCCTCCGCAACGCGGACGACCTGGTCGCCTTCCCCGACATCGCCGTCGGCTGCGACGGCCCGGTGATGTCCTGCGTGATCGTCTCGCAGGTCCCGCTGGACCAGCTGGACGGTCGCCGGGTCGCCCTCGGCTCGACCTCGCGGACCTCCGTACGCCTCGCGCAGCTCCTGCTCGCCGAGCGCTACGGCGTCCAGCCCGACTACTACACCTGCCCGCCCGACCTGAGCCTGATGATGCAGGAGGCCGAGGCCGCCGTCCTCATCGGCGACGCGGCCCTGCGCGCCAACCTGCTCGACGGGCCCCGCTTCGGGCTGGAGGTGCACGACCTGGGGTCCCTGTGGAAGGAGTGGACCGGGCTGCCGTTCGTCTTCGCCGTGTGGGCCGCCCGCCGCGACTACCTGGAGCGCGAGCCGGTCATCACCCGCAAGGTCCACGAGGCCTTCCTCGCCTCCCGCAACCTCTCCCTCGAAGAGGTCGGCAAGGTCGCCGAACAGGCCGCCCGCTGGGAGGAGTTCGACGAGGAGGTCCTGGAGCGGTACTTCACCACCCTCGACTTCCGCTTCGGCGCGCACCAGTTGGCCGCGGTCGCCGAGTTCGCCCGCCGCGTCGGTCCCACGACCGGTTTCCCGGCGGACGTGAACGTGGATCTGCTCCAGCCGTAATCACCGGTGGGGTGTGCGCACTACCCTGCTGGAAGTCGTACGGGGAGGGGTGGACGGCATGCAGCCGCTCGGAGACGACGAACCCACGGTGGTGGGGCCCTACCGGCTGCTCGGCCGGCTGGGCTCCGGCGGGATGGGCCGGGTCTACCTCGGGCGCAGCGCGGGCGGCCGTACGGTCGCGGTGAAGATCGTGCATCCGCACTTCGCGCTCGACGAGGAGTTCCGCGCCCGCTTCCGCCGCGAGGTCGACGCCGCCCGCCGGGTGGGCGGCGCCTGGACCGCCCCGTGCTGGACGCCGACCCGGAGGCCGCCGTGCCCTGGGTCGCCACGGCCTACGCCGCCGGGCCCGCCCTCTCCGCCGCCGTCGCCGACGGCGGGCCGCTGCCCACGGCGACCGTACGGGCGCTGGGCGCGGGGCTGGCCGAAGCGCTCACGGCCGTACACGAGTTGGGGCTCGTGCACCGGGACGTGAAGCCGTCCAACGTGCTGCTCACCCTCGACGGACCGCTCCTCATCGACTTCGGCATCGCCCGCGCCACGGACGGCACCGCCTCCCTCACCTCCACCGGGGTCTCCGTCGGCTCACCCGGCTACATGGCCCCCGAGCAGATCCTCGGCAAGGGCGCGACGGGCGCCTCCGACGTCTTCTCGCTGGGCGCCGTGCTGGCGTACGCGGCCACCGGCACCTCCCCTTCCCCGGCGACTCCTCCGCCGCCCTCCTCTACAAGGTCGTCCACGAGGAACCCGAACTGGGCGCGATGGAAGGGGAGTTGCGGGACCTGGCGAGTGCCTGCCTGGCCAAGGACCCCTCCCGGCGGCCGACTCCGGGCGAGGTGTCCCGGTGGCTCGCTCCGGACGGGGCGGCTCGGCTGGTCGCGGGCGGGTGGCTGCCGGGGGCGCTGGTCGAGCAGGTCAGCCGAAGTGCCGTACAGCTGCTGAACCTTGAGGCCGCCGGGGTGGCCGAGGGGGTGCGCTCGGGGCCCGTGGGGTTCAGCAGCCCGTCGATCGGGGGAGCGGAGGCCGGGGCGTTCGGGCCCGCGCCGGTGATGCCCAACTCCCTTCCGGGGACAGCCGGGTTCGTGCCCGAACCGCGGGACGCGGTCCCGCACGACACGGCCTCCGGTCACCGTCCGGGGAAGGTCTCCTTCTCCGTCGCCGCCACCGCGACTCCGGGACCCGAGGGCCGCGGGCGCCGGGTCGGCTGCACCGTGGCGCTCGCCGTCGCCGGTGCGCTCGCCGTGGTGACCCTGGTGCCGGTCCTGCTGTACGTCGTCCAGCCGGGCGACAAGGGCCACGACAACTCGGCCGCCTCCACCCCGAGCGGGCCGTCCGGCCCGGCCGCGGCCACCCCTCGGTTCCGTCCCCGCCGCCTACCTCGGCACCTGGCAGGGCGACGGCACCGCCCTCGGCGGCACCCTCCCGGACGGGACCTTCCGGCTCACGGTGCGCAAGGCGGCCGTAGGGGAGCAGTTGGGGGTGCTACGGCAGACCGACCAGCTCGGTGGGGTCTGCGACGACGTGCTGACCCTGAAGCAGGTGACGAAGACGCGGCTCGTGGCGGCGGCCGCGGGGGCGAAGACGAACCGGGACGTGTGCAACCAGGCCGCCCACACCGTCACCCTCACCCCCGTGGGCGACGACCTGAAGTACGTGTCGGACAGCTCGGCCGAGGGCTCGCCGACCGCGCGGATGTCCAAGGTCAGGTAGCGACCGCGTGGACTACGGCCAACTCCTCATCGCCGTCGCCGGGTTGTGGGGCGCGGGAGCCGGGGCGGTGGTGGCCCGGGTCGGCCGGCGCGGGGTCGGCACCGCGCTCCTCGTCGTGCTGGTGTGCGTCGCGCTCGCCGCCGCCACCGGCACCCGGCCCGAACTGGCGGTGTGGCTGCTGCTCGCGCCCCTCGCGGTGGCCGCGCCTGGGGCCGGACTTCCCCTCGCGGGCGCCGCCCTCGCCCTCCTCGGCCTCGTCACCCTCGTGCCCGAGCACACCGGGCACTGGACGACCGCGCTCCTTGGCGGCCTCGCGCTCGGCGCCGGGTACCACGGGTTGACCCGCATCGACCCCGGAGGCGGTGGACTGGGGCTCGGGAGGTGAAGCTCGCGGTCGGGGCCGGCGTGGTACTCGGGTGGTACGGGTGGCCGACGGTGATGCTCGGGGCCTTCGCCGGGTTCCTGGTCAGGGCGGTCTACGAGGGCCTCGTCCGGATGGTCCACGAGCGCCTCCTCACCCGGCGAGGACCCGCCACCGTCCCTTTTGGTCCGTTTCTGCTGGCCGGTGCTCTCCTCGGGCTGCTGGTCGGCGCGTACACGGCCTGAGGTCCGGGCGGAAAAACCGCTGGCGTAGGCTGACAAGGTCCGTCAGCACCATCTGTCCGTCCGCAACCCTTGACGAAAGGGACCTCCCGGTGACCGAGAAGGCCGAGCTTCAGTCCGTCCTCGACCGTGCCGCCGAGGGCGGGCGCATCACCCCGAAGAGGCGCTCGACCTCTACCGCGACGCCCGCTGCACGCGCTCGGCGCCGCCGCCGACGCCGTACGCAAGCGGCGGTACGCGGGTACGGAGCACATCGCGACGTACATCATCGAGCGGAACATCAACTACACCAACGTGTGCGTCACGGCGTGCAAGTTCTGCGCCTTCTACGCCGCGCCCAAGGACACCGCCAAGGGCTGGACGCGTGACCTCGACGACATCCTGCGCCGGTGCGCGGAGACCGTCGAACTCGGCGGCACACAGATCATGTTCCAGGGCGGCCACCACCCCGACTTCGGCGTCGAGTACTACGAGGAGCACTTCGCCGCGATCAAGGGCGCGTACCCCCAGCTGGTCATCCACTCCCTCGGCGCGTCCGAGGTCGAGCACATGGCCCGGATCAGCGGGGTGTCGGTCGAGGAGGCCATCACCCGCATCCACGCGGCCGGTCTCGACTCCTTCGCCGGTGCCGGTGCCGAACTGCTCCCCGCGCGCCCCCGCAAGGCGATCGCCCCGCTCAAGGAGTCCGGCGAGCGCTGGCTGGAGATCATGGAGGCGGCGCACAACCTGGGCGT
The DNA here is from genome assembly GCA_016893485.2 of Streptomyces sp. P3. Taxonomy (GTDB): domain Bacteria; phylum Actinomycetota; class Actinomycetes; order Streptomycetales; family Streptomycetaceae; genus Streptomyces. Next base: position 4,290,599 of record JAFEKX020000001.1, on the reverse strand, counting down.
CGAGTCCACGTCGACGATGCTCATGGGCACCGGCGAGACCAACGCCGAGCGCATCGAGCACCTGCGGATGATCCGCGACGTACAGGACCGCACGGGCGGCTTCCGCGCCTTCATCCCGTACACCTACCAGCCCGAGAACAACCACCTGAAGGGCCGCACGCAGGCCACCCTCTTCGAGTACCTGCGCATGATCGCCATCGCGCGCCTCTTCATGGACAACATCGCCCACATCCAGGGCAGTTGGCTCACCACCGGCAAGGAGGTCGGCCAACTCTCCCTGCACTACGGCGCGGACGACCTCGGCTCGATCATGCTGGAGGAGAACGTCGTCTCCTCGGCCGGTGCCAAGCACCGCTCCAACCGCATGGAGATCATCGACCTCATCCGCAAGGCGGGCCGCGTCCCCGCCCAGCGGACCACCACCTACGAGCACATCGTCGTCCACGACGACCCGGCCAACGACCCGGTCGACGAGCGCGTGATGTCCCACATCTCGTCCACGGCCATCGAAGGCGGCACGGCCCACCCCGAGTTGAAGCTCCTGTCGGCCAACTAGGCCTCCTGTGCTGACGATTCACACGGCGGACGAGGGCGGGGCCGTCGCTGTCGAGGGTGCGCGGGTTGTGGGTGTGGGGCGCTGGTCGACCTTGAACAGCGGTTCCCCGGCGCCCGGTTGAGGCGCTGGCCGGGCGTCCTGGGGCCCGCTCTTGTACACGAGGGCCCCCTCCCGGACGCCCCGAGCCCGCGGGAGCGGATCCACGCCGTACTGAAGTCAGGTGCTACGGCTGTCCTGGCGGAACACGTCGTCTCACCCGAACTCCGGGCGGCGGCACAGCGGAACGACGTCGAGATCCTCGCCGCCGCACGCCCTCCGGCTCTTGCGGCCCTCGGCCGAGCCGACCTGGCCGTGTTCGATGAGACCGGCGAGTGCATCGCAACGGTGTGCGCAGGCCGGCTGGTCCACAGACGCCGCTAGGTTTCCAGGGGCGCGGGGCTGTGTCATGTTGCGGCTCCGCCGCGTGGCCGCCACCAGCCACAACGCACCGGCACCCCACAACGGACCGGGTCACCCCGCGAACGCCTCCCCGAACGCCCCGGCCGCCTGCGTCACCCCACTGCAATCGGTCGCCGCATCGTCATCGGACGACCCGCTCTCACACTGCTGATCCCGAAACGTCGACCACATGGACACCCACGCAACCCCCTTCGCCTCGGCGAACGCCCGCACCTGAGCCGCGTCCGAGAGGGAGAACGTCTCCCCGGAGACGTCGTTCACCCCGAGCATCGACGTGAGCGCCATCCTCCCACGCCCCCGCGTCCGACAACCCGAACACCTTCTTCAACTGCGTGTGCGTGGCCGTCGCCGAGGTGATCGCGTAGCCGCCCATGTCCCCGTGTACGACTCCCCGTAGTTCATCGTCATGATGTTGACCGTGGAGACGGCGACCGCGTTGTCGTTGGCGGACTCCAGCAGCGCGAGACTGTCGGAGTCGAGTCCGGACGGCATCACGGGCAGCGTGAAGGAGACCTTCAGACCGCTGCGTTCCTTCTGGAGCAGGGCTATCGCCTTGGAGCGCAGGGCGACCGACGTCGAGTCGGTGAGCGCGTCACCCTCGATGTCGAAGTCGGCCTGGGTCGAACCCGCCGCGTCCAACGCCTCCCCGTACGCCTTCGCGAGCGCCGTCGCGCTCGTACACGTCTGCGCCAACTCCTTGCCGGACGCCCCGCCGAAGGAGACCCGGACGCTCGCCCCGGAGGTCTTCAGCGCCGAAATCCGGGACGTCACCGCCGAGTTGTCGATCGTGGTCGTACCGTTCCACTCCGGCGTACAGGTGCTGCCCTTGGCGATGGCGAAGGACAGGTTGTACGTCGACGCGGACCCCGCGCCGTCCATGTCGGAGGCGGTCGTGGCGCTGACGTACGGCGCGTAGGCCGTGCCCGATGACGAGCCCGAAGAGCCCGACGAAGCGGACGCCGACGGCGTCGAGGTGGCACTCTCGCTCGCCTCGGGGGCCGAAACCGACGAGTCGTCGGAGCTCGAGGAGCATCCGGTGACCGCGAGGGCAAACAAGCAGGTGAGCCCGGCCGCCGGTTTCAGGAAACTCCTCATTGAGCATGCACCCTTTCCGTCTCGGGACGGTGATTTCTGTCTCAGGATGGAAACAGAGTCGGTTTCCGAAGCCTAAATGAAGCACATGGGGCTGTGTCTTACGAAGACAGAAAAACCATAGGTAACCCACTGGTATCGGTGAATGAAACGGTCAAGTCGGGCGGCGAAGCGGAGCATTGAGGACACTACCGACACTGGCCGTTCATAAGGCATTTCCTGGGTTCTCTAAGAGAAGGCACAGGTTGCGTCGTTTCTCTGGGCAGGCTCACAAGAGAAACAGAGTTTTGGTCACATAAAGCCCGCCTAATATCCGGGGAATGCAATCCGAGTCCGCCATCGAAAACCCCGCCCCTGTGCGGGGTCGCCGCCGCAAAGCCGGCAACGGGTCCGCAGAAGGGCCCGTGTTCGTTGACAACTCCGGCCGCCGGTCAAAGGTGCTGCGCCGGATCGGCCTCCTCATGGGCACCCCCTCTGCCTCGGGTACGCCTTCGTACTCGGCATGGCGTTCATGGGCTGGGGCATCTCGCTCAACCCCTCCTCGCTGCTGCCGTTCGGCGGCGGCCGGGCCGGTTCGGCTCCCGGCGGCGGCTACGGCCCCGACGGCGGCAGAGGCGGCGTAGCGCCCTCCGGCGCCCCGACCGACATCCCCTCAGGCACCCCCACGGGTGCGGCCCCGTCCTCCTCAGCCACCGCACACTGACCGGAGCACCACCGCAGCCATGACTACGACGACTCCTTCGCGCGGGCGCCGGCGCGCCCCCACCCGGATGGAGCGCGCGGCCGGCAAAGCCGCCGCGCTCCAGCGACCCCGAGTGATCCTCGCCCTGCTGCTTCTCCTCGGCCTCACGTGCGTGATGCTGCTCGACGGCTACCTGCGCGCGGAAGTCGGCGGCGACGAACGCGTCCGGGACGGCGCGAGCGCCGGCAAGGTGCCCGACAAGGTTCTCAACGGCGGTCCGATCCTGACCTTCCGGGGCGGCGAGCCGGTCACCCAGACCATCCCGAAGAAGACCATCGTCCTCACCTTCGACGACGGCCCGAACCCCACGTACACGCCGACGGTCCTGAAGATCCTCAAGAAGTACGACGTGCCGGGCACGTTCTTCCTGGTGGGCTCGATGGTCTCGCGCTACCCGAGCATCGTGAAGCAGATGGTCGAGCAGGGCGAAGAGGTGGGCATCCACACGTTCACCCACGTCGACCTCTCCTACCAGAGCGACGCCCGCATCAAGCGGGAGATGGAACAGACGCAGCTCGCGCTCGCGGGCGCGGCCGGGATCACCACCACGCTGTTCCGCGCGCCGTACTCCTCGGAGACGGACGCGATCGACAACTACAGCTACCCCGTCTACAAGAAGCTCGGCGCGTCCGGCTACACCAGCGTCTTCGTCGACACCGACAGCGACGACTGGAAGCAGCCGGGTGTCGCGAAGATCGTCAAGTGGGCGACGCCGTCCGGGACGTCGGGTTCCTCGGTGCTGTTCCACGACGCCGGTGGTGTGCGCTCGCAGACCATGAAGGCGCTGCCCACGTACATCGCGAAGATGAAGGCGAAGGGCTACACGTTCACCACGGTGAGCGGCGCCATCGCCAAGAACGCCGCAGCCCAGCGGGCGAGCGGGGCCGGCGCGGGTGCCGGAGCGGGCGCGGGCACGGCCGCGGGGACGAGCACCGGCACGGTCGAGGCCGGCGCCAAGCCGTCCGCGGCACCGTCCGCGGCCTCCTCCGCCGCACCCGCGGGCAGCGGCCGGGCCCCGGTCGGCTCGGCCGTCGGCGGCGCGGGCGGGCAGGCGGGCGGCACCGGGAACGGCCGGACTTCGGTCCTCCAGGGCGCCCACCGCGAGGCCACCGGCATGACCCTCTACGAGGGCAAGGCGCTCATCTACGCCGTCACCGTCGCGGAGTGGGTGGTGCCGGGACTCGCGGCCGGCCTCACCGTCGTCGGCATCGCCGTGATGAGCCGCTTCGGGATGATGCTGATCCTCGCCCGGCGCCATTACAGACAGCGCAACAAACGCAGGTTCAGCTGGGGCCCGACCGTCACCCGCCCGGTGACCGTCATCGTCCCGGCGTACAACGAGAAGGAGTGCATCGCCAACACCCTTGAGTCGCTGGCGAAGAGCACCCACCCGATCGAGGTCATCGTCGTCGACGACGGCTCCTCGGATGGCACCTCCGAGATCGCCCGCGAGGCGGCCCGCTCCTTCGGCATGACGAACGTCCGGGTCATCCGCCAGGAGAACGCGGGCAAGCCGGCCGCCCTCAACAACGGTGTGCGCAGCGCGAGTTACGACATCGTGGTGATGATGGACGGCGACACCGTCTTCGAGCCCGACACCGTACGGCACCTCGTGCAGCCCTTCGCCGACCCCGAGGTCGGCGCGGTCGCGCAACGCCAAGGTCGGCAACCGCAACACGGTCATCGGCGCCTGGCAGCACATCGAGTACGTGATGGGCTTCAACCTCGACCGCCGCATGTACGACCTGCTGCGCTGCATGCCCACCATCCCGGGTGCGATCGGCGCGTTCCGCCGCGAGGCGGTGCTCCAGGTCGGCGGCATGAGCGAGGACACCCTCGCCGAGGACACGGACATCACCATCGCCATGCACCGCGAGGGCTGGCGGGTCGTCTACCAGGAGCACGCCAAGGCCTGGACCGAGGCCCCCGCCTCCCTCAAGCAACTCTGGTCGCAGCGCTACCGCTGGTCCTACGGCACCATGCAGGCCCTGTGGAAGCACCGCAAGTCCCTTACGGACAAGGGTCCTTCGGGCCGCTTCGGCCGGGTCGGCATGCCTCTGGTGGTCATCTTCCAGATCATCACGCCGGTCTTCGCCCCGCTGATCGACGTCTTCACCGTCTACTCGATGATCTTCGTCGACTTCTGGGCGTCCCTCGCGATGTGGTTCGCGGTGCTCGGCATCCAACTCCTGTGCGCGGCCTACGCGTTCAGGCTGGACCGGGAGAAGTACCGCTATCTGCTGATGATGCCGCTCCAGCAACTGGCCTACCGGCAGATGATGTACCTCGTCCTCATCCACTCCAGCATCACCGCCCTGACCGGCGGCCGGCTGCGCTGGCAGAAACTCAAGCGCACCGGCGAGGTCGGCACCCCGGCGGGGGCGAGCCGATGAGCTGGGAACAGCAGCAGGGCTACGGCGGCGGCTACGGCCGGCCCCAACAGCCGCCGCAACCCCAACAGCCGTATGGCTACCAGGGGTTCGACCAGCCTCAGCAGTACGGCCAGTCCCAGCAGTACGTCCAACAGCCGTACGAGCAGCAGCAGTACGCCGATTACGGGCAGCCGCCGTACGCGACGGCGCCCCTCCCGGTCGTAGAACCGGTGCCGGTGCCGGTGCCGGTGACCGAGCCGGGGCCGGTCGCCGAGGAGGTCGTGGAAGAGGTCGTGGAGGAGCCCGCGCCCGCGCCCCAAAAGGCGGGCCGGGACCGGTACTTCGACACGCTGCGGGCTGTCGCGCTGATCCGGGTGGTGACCTACCACACCTTCGGGTGGGCCTGGTGCGGGATGGTGTTCCCCTCGATGGGGATCATGTTCGGGCTGGCCGGGACGCTGATGGCGAAGTCGCTGGAGCGGCCCGCGTTCAAGGTGGTCAGGAGCCGGATGCGGAGGCTGCTGCCGCCGTTCTGGTTCTGGGGCTTCTTCGTGCTCGTCGCGATGATGATCCACGACTGGATGCCGGGCTGGCAGATCGTCTTCTGGATCGTGCCCGTCGGCGATCCGCCGGGCAACGCGTGGGGCACGCAGGCCTGGGAGATCCTCTGGTACCTGCGGACGTATCTGTGGTTCGTGATGCTCTCGCCGGTGCTGCTGTGGATCTTCCGCAAGGCGCCGATCCCCGTGCTGCTGCTGACCCTGGTGCCGATCGTCGTCCTGAAGTTCGTGTGGGCGGGGCCGGACAACCGCTTCGGCAACGCGCTCTGGGACCTGTCGACGTACCTCTTCTGCTGGATCCTCGGCTTCGCCCACCGCGACGGCGTGCTCCAGAAGCTGAAGCCCTTCCTGGTGGTCACGCTCTCGGTCGCCGCGATCGTCTTCGGCGGCTGGTACGCCTTCACGCACCAGGCCGAGGCGGGCGGCACCTACGACCTGGACGAGAGCCCGCTCGCCCAGACCTACTGGTCGGCCGGCTATGTCATGTTGCTGATGTGGGCCAAGGCCTACTTCGCCATCGACTTCGCCTGGCTGACCCGCTTCAAGCGGCTCGACCGGATCGTCACGATCTTCAACGCGCGGGCCGTGACCATCTACCTCTGGCACGAGATCGCGCTGGTGCTCGCGGTGCCGCTGACCGACCAGTTCTGGAAGGTGCCCGCCTTCGAGAAGTGGCTGCCGCTGGGCAGTCAGTGGTTCATGTTCGGCATCGGCTGGATCCTGATCGCCGTGTTCGTCCTGCTGTGCGGGTGGGTGGAGGACGTGGCCGGGAAGAAGAAACCGAGACTCCTGCCGTCGTAGGCGGTGCGGAAGTAGGTGGGCTACGGGCCGGGCGCCTTCGGGATGCCCGGCCCGGGCTGCCACAATGGGCCGGTGACCCGCGCATCCCTGGACAAGCAGCCGCACGAAGTCGCCTCGATGTTCGACGACGTGGCGGAACGGTACGACCTCACCAACGACGTGCTGTCGCTCGGTCAGGACCGCCGATGGCGCAAGGAGGTCACGAAGGCGGTCGACGCCCGCCCCGCGCAGAAGATCCTGGACCTCGCGGCCGGTACGGCGACCTCGTCCCTCCCCTTCGCCCGCAGCGGCGCCTATGTCGTGCCCTGCGACTTCTCCCTCGGCATGCTCCAGGTCGGCAAGAAGCGCCACCCCTGGCTGCCGCTCACGGCCGGCGACGCGACGAAGCTGCCGTTCAAGGACGACACGTTCGACGCCGTGACCATCTCCTTCGGGCTGCGCAACGTGCAGGACACCGACACCGCGCTGCGTGAGCTGTACCGGGTGACCAAGCCCGGCGGCCGGGTGGTGATCTGCGAGTTCTCGCACCCGACCTGGGCGCCGTTCCGCACGGTCTACACCGAGTACCTGATGCGCGCGCTGCCGCCGGTCGCCCGCGCGGTCTCCTCGAACCCCGACGCGTATGTCTATCTCGCCGAGTCCATCCGCGCCTGGCCCGACCAGCCCGCGCTGGCCGAGCGGCTGCGCAAGGCCGGCTGGTCGAAGGTCGCGTACCGCAACCTGAGCGGCGGGATCGTGGCCCTCCACCGCGGCTTCAAGGGCGGCGGCGGCTCGGCCAGTTGATCACCGGCTACCGGATCGCCGGTCGGCTGCTCACCGGCTACCGTTCGCCGTCCAGTTGATCACCGGCCGCCGATCGCCGGGCGGCTGCTCACCGCTTACTGATCACTGGCCGGCTGACCACCGACTCGCTGCTCACCGGCGGCCTGACCACCGACTCGCGGGTCACCGGCTACTGATCACCGGCGGGCTGATCACCGACTCCCTGCTCACCGGTCGGTCGATCTCCGGCTAGCTGATCACCGTGGCGAAGTACGGGTCGCCCGGCGGCTCGTCCAGTTCGCGCTGCAACCCGCCGCCCGGCGGCCTGGGGATGCGCGGCTCGCGTATGCCGCCTCCACCGTCGCCCTCGCCGAAGTCGCACCAGACGTAGACCACGGAGTCCCGCGGCACCTCGGCGTCGGGCTGCGGGTACTGCCGTACGACGTAGTCGACGACGGCGAGGTGGAAGTCGGGGCGGTCCGGAGAGTTGATGAGCAGGCCGCGCGACCGGGCCGTCTCGCGCGCGTCCACGGCCATCAGGCCGACGAGCCGCGGCACGCGCACTTCGGGTGTTTTGGGTGTTATGCGCACAGATGTCACCCCAGCGGTACCGGAAGGGTAACCCCGGTCCGGTCCGACCGGAAGCGTCAAGTGTCGTTCTGTAGCGGATGGTTACCCAGAGTTACAGTTCGAGCCGGTAGCAGTGGCCCTCCTCCTCGCGCGTGGGCGTGGTGAAGACCTCGACGAGCTGCATGCCCAGCCGCCGGGTCACCGCGATCGACCGCGTGTTGCGGGCCAGGACCATCGCCACCACGCTCGGCACCCCGGCCGCCCGCACCCGCTCCAGGGTCTCCTCCGCCGCCGCCGTGGCATACCCCTGGCCCCAGAACTCCCGCCCCAGCCGCCACCCGATCTCGATCTCGCCCTTCGGCCCCACTCGTGCGGCCACGGCTGGGCGCCGGTGAAGCCGATGACGCGGTCCTCGGCGTCGAGCATCGTCCACAGGCAGAAACCGCGTTCCGCGTCGTGCCGGCGCTGGCGGGCGGTCAACTCCTCGTAGACGGACAGCTCCGCGGTCCGGCCGCCGTGGAACTCCATGACATCGGGGTGGTCGAAGGCCCGGTGCCAGGCGACGGCGTCCTCGTCGGTGGGGACACGCAGCCGTACTGCGGGGAGAGCTCGGTTCACGGGGCAGCCCTTCAGCCTGGTGATCAGTGGCGCTGAATAGACTGCCCATGTCCAGTGCCCGTCGGCACGCAGATTCCGAACTTGGGGAGATCCCGCCGTGACCGAGCCCCTCTCCGAAAACACCGCCGATGTGATCGTCGTCGGCGCGGGGCCAGCCGGCTCCGCCACCGCCTACCACCTCGCCAAGTCCGGACTCGACGTCCTCCTGCTGGAGAAGACCGAGTTCCCGCGCGAGAAGGTCTGCGGCGACGGCCTCACCCCGCGCGCCACCAAGCAGCTCGTGGGCATGGGCATCGACATCTCCGAGGAGGCCGGCTGGCTGCGCAACAAGGGCCTGCGGATCATCGGCGGCGGTGTACGCCTCCAGTTGGACTGGCCCGACCTCGCCTCCTTCCCCGACTACGGGCTCGTCCGCAAGCGCGACGACTTCGACGAGCAGCTCGCGCGCAACGCCCAGAAGGCCGGCGCCCGGCTCTACGAGCGCTGCAACGTCGGCGCCCCGATCCTCGACGAGCGCACCGGCCGGATCACCGGCGTCCACGCCAAGCTCGGCGAGGAGAAACGCGAAGTCACCTTTCACGCGCCCCTGGTGGTCGCCGCCGACGGCAACTCCACCCGCCTCTCCCTCGCGATGGGCCTGCACCGCCGCGAGGACCGCCCGATGGGCGTGGCCGTACGGACGTACTTCACCTCGCCCCGCCATGAGGACGACTACCTGGAGTCCTGGCTGGAGCTGTGGGACCGCCGCGGCGCCGAGGACCGCCTGCTGCCCGGCTACGGCTGGATCTTCGGCATGGGCGACGGCACCTCGAACGTCGGCCTCGGCGTCCTCAACACCTCCGACTCCTTCAAGGAGCTGGACTGGCGCGAGGTGCTGAAGGCGTGGTGCGCGTCCATGCCGGAGGACTGGGGTACACCCCGAAAACATGACCGGCCCGATCCGCGGCGCCGCCCTCCCGATGGCCTTCAACCGCCAACCCCACTACACGAAGGGGTTGTTGCTGGTCGGCGACGCCGGCGGCCTGGTGAACCCCTTCAACGGCGAGGGCATCGCCTACGCCATGGAGTCCGGCCAGATCGCCGCCGACGTCATCGTCCAGGCCCACGCCCGCGCCACCCCGTCCCAGCGTGAACTCGCCCTGCAGCGCTACCCGCAGGTCCTCAAGGACACCTACGGCGGCTACTACACGCTGGGCCGCGCCTTCGTGAAGCTCATCGGCAACCCGAAGGTCATGAAGATCGCGGCCCAGCGCGGCCTGACGCACCCGCTGCTGATGAAGTTCACCCTGAAGATGCTGGCCAACCTCACCGACCCGACGGGCGGCGACGCGATGGACCGCATCATCAACGGCCTGAGCAAGGTGGCGCCGAAGGCGTAGCGGCAGCCGTAGGGCAGGCCTTGGGCCCGGGGCCTCCGACTCGGGGCCTCCGACTCGGGGTTTCCGGCTCGGGTGGGATCAGCCGCTGAGCGCGGCTGTCCTGGCGGCCCGGCGGGCGAACACCTCGTCGCGCCGGTCCGCCATCTGTCGCAGCGCCTCCTTGCGGTCCCGCCTGGAGAGCCGGTCCAGGTACACCCGACCGTTGACATGGTCGGTCTCGTGGGCGAGGCAGCGCGCGAAGTACCCCGTGCCCTCGATCACCAGCGGGGCGCCGTCCTTGTCGAGCCCGCGCACCACGGCCCGGTCCGGACGCGGTACGTCCATCACGGCACCCGGCACCGACAGGCAGCCCTCGCCCTCGTCGAGCAGCCGACGCCCGGCCGGGGCGGGCGGTTCGAGGACCGGATTGACGATGTGTCCGACATGTCGGACACCGTCGTCGTCGAGGCAGTCGTACACGAACAGGCGCAGATCCACGCCCACTTGATTGGCCGCGAGGCCGGCTCCGTCGGCGACGTACATGGTGAGGAACATGTCGCCGATGAGCGCGGCGAGGTCGGGCCCGAACTCGGTGACGTCCCGGCACGGGCGGTGCAGGACCTCCTCGCCGACCTCGGTGACGCGTCGCACGGAACCGCGGCGGGCATCGGGCGCGGGCCGAGGATAGGAGTCGACGGGGCTCCCTGGACGAAGACACGTGGCATGGATTGCTCTCCTCCGGTTTGACGTCCGGCGTACTGGTTAGCCGAACAGGAGAAGAAAGCCTGTCAGGGAAGCGGCGAACTCCGGTAGTGGGAACGCTCCGTGGGTCCGGGGTGACCGGAGGGAACGCCGAGGGGACCGCTGCCCCCGAGCGGCAGCGGCCCCATGCTCACGGCGTCGTGCGCGGGCTCAGAGCACCCGCACCGCACCGGTCGGCATGTCGTAGGACAGCGGCCGCTCCACGATGCCGGTGGAGGGGTTCTGCGCGCCGACGAACATGCCGTCGCCCACGTACACCGCCACGTGGTACGCGCTGCCCGCGCTTCCCCAGTACAGGATGTCGCCGGCCTGCAGGTTGCTCAGGGAGACCTGAGTACCGGCGGTCGACTGGTCCTGGGAGACACGCGGCAGGCTGATGCCGACCTGCTTGAAGGCGGCGCCGACGAGTCCCGAACAGTCGTAGGCGCTGGGGCCGGTGGCGCCCAGGACGTACGACTTGCCGATCTGCGCCTTCACGAAGGACACGATGGCCGCGGCCGAACCGGTCGCCGTCGACGAGCTGGTGCTCGTGGAGGCGCTTGTGGTCGTCGCTGCGGACAGGGTGGTCCGCTCGGAGCTGCGCGAGGCCGCGCGCTCCGCAGCGGCCTTGCGAGCGGCCTCCTGGGCCGCCTTCTTCTTGGCCTCCGCCTTCTTCTTGGCGTCGGCGAGGTCCGCCTTCGCCTGCTTCGCGGCATTCGCGGCGGCCGTGTCGCGCTCCGCCTGCAGCTGGTAGTTCGCCGCGGCCTGCTGCGTGGCCTCGGCGGACTGGGCGACCTGGGTGGCCAGGTCGGCGGTCAGGGTGGGCAGTTGCAGGGTCTGTGTCGTCTCGGCAGCGTTGGCCGAGGCTGCACCCGCCGCCGCCATGCTGAGAACGCCACCGGCAACTCCGGCCCGCACGGCGATGTTCGTCGTCGCGCTGCGGCGGGGTTTCCGGTGGCTGCGTATGTGAGCGGTGTGGGACATGAGACCAACCGGTATCAGGGGCTCCTCCATACCTTCAAGAAACGTGTGCTGCGCCACAATTGTTCAATGGGCGTCATCAACCCCGGGTGTGTCGTTCCTTATTGACGCCGTAACGGACATTGCGGACCTGGGCGATCAGGCCCGTGATCACGGTCTTTCGTCGGTACGCCCGAATTGCCCGCCGCTTACCACCTGTTGGGACAGGTGGCCAAGCCCCCGTTCTCATGGACCTCTCATGAGTGTGGCGGAGGTCACGGAACGGTTACCGGAATGCGTGCGTCCTGCGTGGGTACCGCCGACGGGTGACTTCGTGAACGCGTGCACGCGTCCACACCGTGCCGCGCACCTCCCCTGATGTGTGAACGCGCTTCCACTATCAAGCCGCCGCGTCCAACTCCAATTTGCATGCAAGAGAACCCTCTTGATATGGAGACGACCCCTTCGGCCTGCGGTGACGAGCGCGAATGTCACCTCTCGTGATCACTCGGACGCTTCGCGTGTGAAGATCACCGCTCATCCGGCTTGATGATCGTTCGTCAGGTGGTGGAGATCACAAAGCTTGTGCAATACCCCGTGTCGCAGATCACAGAGCGCCGGGCATAAGATGCGAGGCAGTTGGGCTTGTGACCTGCTTCACATGTTCGCGATCTTCGTTGGGACGAACGGGGGTTGAGGGACACGTGAGCCGGAAGCGGACCCGATGCCATCGCCAGCAGTCAGTGCCGACTGAGAGGAGCGAGGAGCGGTGAACGCGTATGCGCCCATCCTCGTACTGGGAGCCCTCGGGGCAGGCTTTGCGATCTTCTCCGTGGTCATGGCCACGCTGATCGGTCCGAAGCGGTACAACCGGGCCAAGCTCGAAGCGTACGAGTGCGGCATCGAGCCGACCCCACGCCGGCCGGCGGCGGGCGCTTCCCATCAAGTACTACCTGACGGCGATGCTCTTCATCGTCTTCGACATCGAGATCGTCTTCCTCTACCCCTGGGCCGTCACCTTCGACGCCCTGGGTGTTTTCGGGCTCGTGGAGATGCTGCTCTTCGTGCTCACCGTCTTCGTCGCGTACGCGTACGTATGGCGGCGCGGCGGCCTGGAATGGGACTGAGGGGCCTTAGACCATGGGACTCGAAGAAAAGCTGCCGAGCGGTTTCCTGCTGACGACCGTCGAGCAGGCCGCGGGCTGGGTGCGCAAGGCGTCCGTCTTCCCGGCCACGTTCGGCCTCGCCTGCTGCGCCATCGAGATGATGACGACCGGCGCCGGACGCTACGACCTGGCGCGCTTCGGCATGGAGGTCTTCCGCGGATCTCCCCGCCAGGCGGACCTGATGATCGTCGCGGGCCGGGTCAGCCAGAAGATGGCGCCGGTGCTGCGGCAGGTCTACGACCAGATGCCGAACCCCAAGTGGGTCATCTCCATGGGCGTGTGCGCCTCGTCGGGCGGCATGTTCAACAACTACGCGATCGTGCAGGGCGTCGACCACATCGTCCCGGTCGACATCTACCTCCCGGGCTGCCCGCCACGGCCCGAGATGCTGATGGACGCGATCCTCAAGCTCCACCAGAAGATCCAGTCCTCCAAGCTCGGCGTGAACGCCGAGGAGGCGGCCCGTGAGGCGGAGGAGGCGGCGCTCAAGGCACTGCCCACCATCGAGATGAAGGGCCTGCTGCGGTGAGTGACGCGAACGGCACCAACGGAGTCAACCCGGAGAAGGACCTGGGTGCCTCCAACCTCCCCGGCCAGCGCGGCGACGGCGGTGAGGAGATCCGCGTCCAGCGCGGCATGTTCGGCGCCAACAACGGCGGCGACACCTCCGGCTACGGCGGCCTGGTCCGCTCGGTCCGCCTCCCGGGGCCGCGAGCCGGCCCTACGGCGGCTGGTTCGACGAGGTCGCCGACGAGCTGGAGGGCGCCCTGGAGGAACAGGGCCTGCTGCCCGGCAACGCGATCGAGAAGACGGTCGTCGACCGCGACGAGATCACCTTCCACATCGAACGCGAGCACCTGGTCCGCGTCGCCCAGACCCTGCGCGACGACCCGGCCCTGCGCTTCGAACTCTGCACCGGCGTCAGCGCGGTGCACTACCTGCACGACAAGGGCCGCGAGCTGCACGCCGTCTACCACCTGCGCTCGATCACCCACAACCGGCTGATCCGCCTCGAAGTCAGCGCCCCGGACAGCGATCCGCACATCCCGTCCTTGGTCACGGTCTATCCGACCAACGACTGGCACGAGCGCGAGACGTACGACTTCTTCGGGATCGTCTTCGACGGTCACCCGGCCCTGACGCGGATCATGATGCCGGACGACTGGCAGGGCCACCCGCAGCGCAAGGACTACCCCCTCGGCGGCATCGCCGTCGAGTACAAGGGCGCCCAGATCCCGGCTCCGGACCAGCGGAGGTCGTACTCGTGAGCACGCAGTCAGCATCCGCCTCCGCCGCCTCGGCGCGCGAGACCACCGAGGGGACCGTATATACGGTCACCGGTGGCGACTGGGACGAGGTCGTCCAGTCCGCGGCCAAGGCCGACGACGAGCGCATCGTCGTCAACATGGGGCCCCAGCACCCTCCACGCACGGAGTGCTCCGTCTCATCCTGGAGATCGACGGCGAGACGGTCACCGAGGCCCGCTGCGGCATCGGCTACCTCCACACCGGGATCGAGAAGAACCTCGAGTACCGCACGTGGACGCAGGGCACCACGTTCGTGACGCGCATGGACTACCTGACGTCCTTCTTCAACGAGACCGCCTACTGTCTCGCCGTCGAGAAACTCCTCGGCGTCGAGGAGCAGATCACCGAGCGGGCGAAGATCATCCGGGTGCTCCTGATGGAGCTGAACCGGATGTCCTCCCACCTGGTGTGCATCGCCACCGGCGGCATGGAGCTCGGCGCCACCACGATCATGATCTACGGATTCCGTGATCGTGAAATGATTCTCGACATCTACGAGCTCATCACGGGCCTGCGGATGAACCACGCGTACATCCGCCCCGGCGGACTCGCCCAGGACCTGCCGCCCGGCGCGGTGGACCAGATCCGCGAGTTCGTCAAGAAGATGAAGAAGAACCTCCCCGAGTACGACAAGCTCGCCACCGGGAACCCCATCTTCAAGGCCCGTATGCAGGACGTCGGTTACCTCGACCTGGCCGGCTGCATGGCCCCTCGGCGCCACCGGCCCGATCCTGCGCTCCACCGGCCTGCCGCACGACCTGCGCAAGGCGCAGCCGTACTGCGACTACGAGACGTACGACTTCGACATCCCGACCGCCGACACCTGCGACTCCTACGGCCGCTTCCTCATCCGCCTCGAGGAGATGCGCCAGTCGCTCCGGATCGTCGAGCAGTGCCTGGACCGGCTGCAGCCCGGCCCGGTCATGGTCGCCGACAAGAAGATCGCCTGGCCCGCCCAACTCGCGCTCGGGCCCGACGGGTTGGGCAACTCGCTCGACCACATCAAGCAGATCATGGGCACCTCCATGGAGGCCCTGATCCACCACTTCAAGCTGGTGACCGAAGGCTTCCGCGTGCCGCCGGGACAGGCGTACGCGGCGGTCGAGTCGCCCAAGGGTGAACTCGGGGTGCACGCCGTGTCCGACGGAGGCACCCGCCCCTACCGGGTCCACTTCAGGGACCCGTCCTTCACCAACCTTCAGGCCATGGCGGCGATGTGCGAGGGCGGCCAGGTCGCCGACGTCATCGTCGCCGTCGCGTCCATCGACCCCGTGATGGGAGGCGTCGACCGGTGACCACCAGTTCTTCGGAGCAGGGCGTCAGTCTGGGCATGCCCCAACTGCCCGCGCCCGCCTACCCGGACGACGTCCGGGCCCGGCTGGAGGCCGACGGGCGGGAGATCATCGCCCGCTACCCGGACTCCCGCTCGGCCCTCCTGCCGTTGCTGCATCTCGTGCAGGCGGAGGAGGGGCATGTCACGCGCACAGGCCAGCAGTTCTGCGCGGACCTGCTGCAGCTGACGACGGCCGAGGTCGCCGCCGTGGCGACCTTCTACTCCATGTACCGGCGCCGGCCGAGCGGTGACTACCAGGTCGGGGTCTGCACCAACACCCTGTGCGCGGTGATGGGCGGCGACGCGATCTTCGAGTCGCTCCAGGAGCACCTGGGCGTCGGCAACGGTGAGACCACCGACGACGGCAAGGTCACCCTGGAGCACATCGAGTGCAACGCGGCCTGCGACTTCGCGCCCGTCGTGATGGTCAACTGGGAGTTCTTCGACAACCAGACCCCCGCCAGCGCACGGCGCCTCGTCGACGACCTGCGTGCGGGCGCTCCGGTGGAGCCCACGCGCGGGGCGCCGATGTGCACCTTCAAGGAGACCGCGCGGATTCTCGCCGGCTTCCCCGACGAGCGGCCAGGGGCCGTCGAGGCGAGCGGCGGTGCGGGACCCGCGTCACTGGTGGGCCTCCGCCTGGCCAGGGGAGAGACCGCACCCGCGCGCGTGGTCCATCCGCGGGGCTCGGGTGCTCCGCAGGACGAGTCGCCGACGACCGAGCACCTCAGTTCGCACGACGCGCCGCAGGACACGTCGGCCTCCGACCCCGCCCACCCGGCGGGGCCTGTCGCCGAGGAGGGGGAGTGATGACCTTGGCACCCGAACTGAAAGACCACAGCCCCGAGAAGCTGCTCGCACCCGTGCTGTCGGCCTTCTGGGACGAGGACGAGTCCTGGACTCTGGACACGTACCGGAGGCACGAGGGATACGAGGGGCTCCGCAAGGCGCTCGCGATGTCGCCGGACGACCTCATCGCCTATGTGAAGGACTCCGGTCTGCGCGGTCGCGGTGGCGCCGGCTTCCCCACCGGAATGAAATGGCAATTCATTCCCCAAGGGGATGGAAAACCGCACTATCTAGTTGTCAACGCCGACGAGTCGGAGCCCGGGACGTGCAAGGACATCCCGCTCCTGTTCGCCAACCCGCATAGCCTCATCGAGGGCATTGTCATCGCGTGTTATGCCATCAGGTCGTCTCATGCCTTCATCTATCTGCGTGGTGAAGTCGTCCCCGTTTTGCGGCGGTTGCACGAGGCCGTGCGCGAGGCCTACGCGGCCGGCTTCCTCGGCGAGAACATCCTGGGCAGCGGACTCGATCTCCAGCTCACCGTGCACGCGGGTGCGGGCGCGTACATCTGTGGCGAGGAGACCGCGCTGCTCGACTCGCTCGAAGGCCGCCGTGGTCAACCGCGGCTCCGTCCCCTTTCCCTGCGGTCGCGGGCCTCTATGCGTGCCCGACTGTGGTGAATAACGTCGAGTCGATCGCGTCAGTTCCCGCCATTCTGCAAAAAGGCAAGGAATGGTTCAGGTCGATGGGCAGCGAGAAGTCTCCGGGCTTCACGCTCTACTCGCTCAGCGGTCATGTCACCAGTCCCGGTCAGTACGAGGCGCCGCTCGGCATCACCCTCCGCCAGCTGCTCGACATGAGCGGCGGGATGCGGGCCGGACATCGCCTCAAGTTCTGGACGCCGGGCGGGTCTTCCACGCCGATGTTCACCGACGAGCACCTCGACGTCCCTCTTGACTACGAAGGAGTCGGTGCCGCGGGTTCCATGCTCGGCACCAAGGCTCTGCAATGTTTCGACGAGACGACCTGCGTGGTGCGTGCCGTCACCCGCTGGACCGAGTTCTACGCCCACGAGTCCTGCGGCAAGTGCACACCGTGCCGTGAAGGGACGTACTGGCTCGTGCAGTTGCTGCGCGACATCGAGGCCGGCAAGGGCGTCATGTCCGACCTCGACAAGTTGAACGACATCGCCGACAACATCAACGGCAAGTCCTTCTGCGCCCTCGGCGACGGCGCCGCCTCGCCGATCTTCTCCTCGCTCAAGTACTTCCGCGAGGAGTACGAGCAGCACATCACGGGCCGGGGCTGTCCCTTCGACCCGGCCAAGTCCACGGCCTGGGCCGACCGCACGGAGGTGAACGCATGACCGTGACCACCAGCGCTCCCTCCGGTGGGGAGAGGCGGCGGTCCCGCCGGAAGATCTCGTCTCGCTGACGATCGACGGCGCCGAGATCAGCGTGCCCAAGGGCACCCTGGTCATCCGCGCCGCCGAGCAACTCGGCATCGAGGTCCCCCGGTTCTGCGACCATCCTCCTCGACCCGGTCGGCGCCTGCCGCCAGTGCATCGTCGAGGTCGAGGGCCAGCGCAAGCCGATGGCGTCCTGCACGATCACGTGCACGGACGGCATGGTCGTCAAGACCCAGCTCACCTCGCCGGTCGCGGAGAAGTCGCAGCACGGCGTGATGGAGCTGCTGCTCATCAACCACCCGCTGGACTGCCCGGTCTGCGACAAGGGCGGCGAGTGCCCCCTGCAGAACCAGGCGATGTCCCACGGCAACGCCGAGTCCCGCTTCGAGGGCCGGAAGCGGACCTACGAGAAGCCCGTCCCGATCTCCACCCAGGTGCTCCTGGACCGCGAGCGGTGCGTGCTGTGCGCGCGCTGCACCCGCTTCTCGAACCAGATCGCGGGCGACCCGATGATCGAGATGGTCGAGCGGGGCGCGCTCCAGCAGATCGGCACCGGGGAGGGCGACCCCTTCGAGTCGTACTTCTCCGGGAACACCATCCAGATCTGCCCGGTGGGCGCGCTGACCTCGGCGGCGTACCGATTCCGCTCCCGTCCCTTCGACCTGGTCTCCACGCCGTCGGTGTGCGAGCACTGCGCCGGGGGCTGCGCGACCCGCACCGACCACCGGCGCGGCAAGGTCATGCGGCGCCTGGCCGCCGTGGACCCCGAGGTCAACGAGGAGTGGGTCTGCGACAAGGGGCGCTTCGCCTTCCGGTACGCGCAGCAGCGCGACCGGCTGCAGACGCCCCTCGTACGCAACGCGGACGGCGTCCTTGAGCCCGCGTCCTGGCCGGAGGCCTTGGAGGCCGCCGCCCAGGGGCTGTCGGCCGCGCGGGGCCGCACCGGTGTCCTGACCGGCGGCCGCCTCACCATCGAGGACGCGTACGCGTACAGCAAGTTCGCGCGCGTGGCGCTCGACACGAACGACATCGACTTCCGCGCGCGTGCACAGCAGCGAGGAGGCCGACTTCCTGGCCGCCCGGGTCGCGGGCCGCGGCCGGGACCTCGACGGCAACGGCGTCACGTACACCTCCCTGGAGAAGGCGCCGGCCGTTCTGCTGGTCGGGTTCGAGTCCGAGGAGGAGGCGCCCGGCGTCTTCCTGCGGCTGCGCAAGGCCGCGCGCAAGCACGGGCAGCGGGTGTTCTCGCTCGCCACCCACGCCACGCGGGGTCTGGAGAAGGCGGGCGGCACGCTGCTGCCGGCCGCTCCTGGCACCGAGACCGAGTGGCTGGACGCGCTCGCGAGTGGCGTCGGTCTTGAGGATGACGGCGCGAGTGCTTCGGAGGCGCTGCGCTCCGAGGGCGCGGTGATCGTCGTGGGCGAGCGGCTGGCCGCCGTCGCCGGAGGTCTGACCGCCGCCGTACGGGCCGCGTTCGCGACCGGGTCCCAGCTGGTGTGGATTCCGCGCCGGGCCGGGGAGCGCGGGGCGATCGAGGCCGGTGCGCTGCCGTCGCTGCTGCCCGGCGGGCGTCCGGCCACCGACCCACGCGCGCGTGAGGAGGTCGCCGTCGCCTGGGGCGTCGCCGAACTCCCGCACCGCTACGGCCGCGACGCCGGTCAGATCGTCGAGGCCGCCGCCGGTGGCGAGCTGCGGGCGCTGGTCGTCGCCGGTGTGGAGGCGGGCGATCTGCCCGACCCGGCACGCACGCGTGCGGCCCTGCACGAAGTGGGCTTCCTGGTCTCGCTCGAACTGCGGCCCAGCGAGGTCACCGAACACGCCGACGTGGTGTTCCCGGTCGCGGCGGTCGCCGAGAAGGCGGGTGCCTTCCTCAACTGGGAGGGCAGGGTCCGCTTCTTCGACGCGGCGCTCAAGCCCGACCAGATGACCCGCACCCTCGCCCCCCCACCGACGCCCGCGTCCTGCAGATGCTGGCCGACGCCATGGACGTACACCTGGGGCTGCCCGATCTGCGCACCACGCGCGCGGAGTTGGACCGGCTCGGTGCCTGGGACGGGCCGCGGGCCAGTGATCCGCTGGAGACCGCGGGCGTGCTGCCCCGGCCGGCCGCCGGGGAGGCCGTGCTCGCCGGGCACCGGCTGCTGCTCGACCAGGGCGCGCTCCAGGAGGGCGACGACGCGCTCGCCGGGACCCGGCACGCCGCCCACGCGCGCGTGTCGGCCGCCACGGCCGCCGAGGCGGGCGTCAAGGACGGCGACGCGCTGGCTGTGACCGGTGGCGCCGGAACCGTCGAACTTCCGCTGCGGATCACCGAGATGCCCGACCGGGTGGTCTGGCTCCCGCTGAACTCCGTCGGCGGGGGCGTCGCCTCCGACACCGGGGCGCTGCCCGGCGCACTCGTCCGCATCGGCCCGGCGACGCCCGCCGCCGAAGCCCCCAAGGAGGTGGAGGCATGAGCCCGTACCCGTACCTCGCTGCCGAAGACCTCTCGATGTTCGGCCGCGACCCCTGGTGGCTGGTCGTCGTCAAGGCGGTGTTCTGCTTCGCCTTCCTGATGATCACCGTGCTGTTCTCGATCGTCTGGGAACGCAAGGTCGTCGCCTGGATGCAGCTGCGCATCGGACCCAACCGGCACGGCCCCTGGGGCATGCTCCAGTCGCTCGCCGACGGCGTGAAGCTGATGCTCAAGGAAGACCTGATCGTCAAGCGCGCGGACAAGCTGATCTACATCCTCGCGCCGGTCATCGCGGCCATCCCGGCCTTCATGGCGATCGCGGTGATCCCCTTCGGGCCCGCCGACAACGAGGTGTCGATCTTCGGCCACCGCACCACGATGCAGCTCACCGACCTCCCGATCGCGATGCTCTACATCCTCGCGGTCGCCTCGGTCGGCATCTACGGCATCGTCCTCGCCGGCTGGAGCTCCGGCTCCACGTACCCACTGCTCGGCGGTCTGCGGTCCTGCGCGCAGATGATCTCCTACGAGATCGCGATGGGCGCCGCGTTCGCCTCGGTGTTCCTCTACTCCGGGTCGATGTCGACATCGACGATCGTTGAACAACAGCACGACCGCTGGTACATCATCCTGCTGCCGGTCTCCTTCATCATCTACATCATCACGATGGTCGGGGAGACCAACCGCGCCCCCTTCGACATGCCGGAGTCCGAGGGCGACCTGGTCGGCGGCTTCAACACCGAGTACTCATCCATCAAGTTCGCGCTCTTCATGCTCGCCGAGTACGTGAACATGGTGACGGTCTCCGCGGTGTCGACCACGCTCTTCCTGGGCGGCTGGCGGGCCCCGTGGCCGATCAGCTCCTTCTGGGAGGGCGCGAACCACGGCTGGTGGCCGATGCTCTGGTTCGTCATCAAGGTCCAGCTGCTGCTGTTCTTCTTCATCTGGCTCCGCGGCACCCTCCCGCGCGTGCGCTACGACCAGTTGATGAAGCTCGGCTGGAAGGTCCTCATCCCGGTCTCCGTCGTCTGGCTGATGCTCGTCGCGACCGTACGGACCCTGAAGAACGAGAACTACGACTTCGCCGACATCGCCCTCTACGTCGGCGGCGGTGTGCTCGTCCTGCTGTTGCTGTCCTTCATCGCGGACATGTTCCGCCAGAAGGCCAAGGACGACGCGCAACTGGCCGAGGAACCCGCCGGGTTCGACGCGATGGCGGGCGGATTCCCCGTGCCGCCGCTGCCGGGACAGGAGTTGCCTCCGGTGCCGCGGCGCCCCTCGCGCCGCGAGCGGGAGTTGATTGTCAGTGGTGGGCCGGACACTGGCAGTGACGGATCTTTGGATGGAAAGGAGGCGTCCGATGGCTGAGGAGCCCAAGGAGACCAAACCCGGTTTCCAGAACCCCGTGGCCGGCTTCGGCGTGACCTTCAAGGCCATGTTCAAGAAGCGGCTGACCGAGCAGTACCCGGAGCAGGAGAAGACCACCGCCCCCGGTTCCACGGACGGCACCAGCTCAACCGCCATCCGGACGGCCTGGAGAAGTGCGTCGGCTGCGAGCTGTGCGCCTGGGCCTGCCCCGCCGACGCCATCTACGTGGAGGGCGCCGACAACACCGACGAGGAGCGCTACTCGCCGGGCGAGCGGTACGGCCGCGTCTACCAGATCAACTACGCCCGCTGCATCCTGTGCGGCCTGTGCATCGAGGCGTGCCCCACGCGCGCGTTGACGATGACCAACGAGTTCGAGCTGGCGGACAGCAGCCGCGCCAACCTCATCTACACCAAGGAACAGCTGCTGGCCGGCCTCGAAGACACCATGGTCGACAGCCCGCACGCCATCTACCCGGGGATGGACGAACAGGACTACTACCGCGGCCTGGTGACGGAGGCCGCGCCCGGCACAGTGCCTCAAGTGGCCGTCTCCAAGGGCGAACTGAGTCCATTGGCAAGCCCTCCGGGCGCGGCGAAGGAAGAGGGGGTGGAGGCATGAGCGCGCAGCTTGCGGCCGCCGCCTACTCCACCTCCACCGGAGAGGCCTTCCAGTTCTGGGTCCTCGGCACGGTCGCGGTGATCGGCGCCCTGTCCACCGTCCTCATGCGGAGGGCCGTGCACAGCGCGCTCTCCCTCGCCGGGACTATGATCATCCTGGCGGTGTTCTACCTCGCCAACGGCGCCTACTTCCTGGGCATCGTGCAGATCGTCGTCTACACCGGCGCGATCATGATGCTGTTCCTTTTCGTGGTGATGCTGGTCGGCGTCACGGCCGCCGACTCCCTGACGGAGACCATCAAGGGCCAGCGCTGGCTGGCCCTTCTCTGTGGGCTCGGCTTCGGCATCCTGCTCTTCGCGGGCATCGGCAACGCCTCGCTCACCCAGTTCGGCGGCCTGAGCACGGCCAACGCCAACGGCAACGTGGAGGGCCTGGCCGCCCTCATCTTCACGAAGTACGTGTTCGCCTTCGAGATCACCGGCGCCCTGCTGATCACGGCCGCCGTCGGCGCCATGGTGCTCACGCACCGCGAGCGCACCGAGCGGCCCAAGACCCAGCGCGAGCTGTCCGAGCAGCGCGTCCGCGAGGGCAAGCACGTCCCGCCGCTCCCCGCCCCGGGCGTCTACGCCCGGCACAACGCGGTGGACATCGCGGGCCTGCTGCCCGACGGCACCCCGTCCGAGCTCACGGTCAGCAAGACGCTCCGTGACCGCGGCCAGATCCGTGACGTGTCCAGCGAGGCGCTGAACGACCTGCGGGCCCTGGAGCAGCGCGCCGAGGAGCGCCTGGAGCGCACCGAGATCGAGCCGGCGAACCTCAAACGGACCGAGGAGGCGTCGAAGTGAACCCCGTCAACTACCTCTATCTCTCCGCCCTGTTGTTCACGATCGGCGCCACCGGAGTGCTGATCAGGCGGAACGCGATCGTCGTGTTCATGTGCATCGAGCTGATGCTCAACGCCTGCAACCTCGCGTTCGTCACCTTCTCCCGGATGCACGGCAATCTCGACGGTCAGGTCATCGCCTTCTTCACGATGGTCGTCGCCGCCGCGGAGGTCGTGGTCGGGCTCGCGATCATCGTGTCGCTGTTCCGTTCCCGCCACTCGGCCTCGGTCGACGACGCCAGCCTGATGAAGCTCTGAGGGGTCGCTGAATCGTGGAGAACCTGATTGCGCTGCTGGTAGCGGCGCCTCTGCTCGGAGCGGCCGTGCTGCTGTGCGGCGGCCGGCGGCTCGACGCCGTCGGCCACTGGATCGGCACGATCCTCGCGGCCGCCTCCTTCGTGATCGGTGTCGTCCTCTTCACCGACCTGCTGGGGAAGAGCGCCGAGCACCGGACGCTCATGCAGCACCTGTGGACCTGGGTCCCCGTCGAGGGCTTCCAGGCGGACGTCGCCTTCCGCCTCGACCAGCTGTCGATGACCTTCGTCCTGCTGATCACCGGTGTCGGCTCGCTGATCCACCTGTACTCGATCGGGTACATGGAGCACGACGAGCGCAAGCGCCGCTTCTTCGGCTATCTGAACCTGTTCCTCGCGGCGATGCTGATCCTCGTCCTCGCCGACAACTACCTGCTGCTGTACGTCGGTTGGGAGGGCGTCGGTCTCGCCTCCTACCTGCTGATCGGCTTCTGGCAGCACAAGCCCAGCGCGGCCACCGCCGCGAAGAAGGCCTTCCTGGTCAACCGGGTCGGCGACATGGGCCTGTCGATCGCCATCATGCTGATGTTCACCACGTTCGGGACGTTCGCCTTCGGGCCGGTCCTCAGCCACGTCGGTGACGCCTCCGAGGGCAAGCTCACGGGCATCGCCCTGATGTTGCTCCTCGCGGCCTGCGGCAAGTCCGCCCAGGTGCCGCTGCAGTCCTGGCTCGGCGACGCGATGGAGGGCCCGACCCCGGTCTCGGCCCTCATCCACGCGGCGACCATGGTGACCGCCGGCGTGTACCTGATCGTCCGCTCCGGAGCGATCTTCAACGGCGCGCCGAACGCACAGCTGGTGGTCACCGTCGTCGGCGCCGTCACGCTCCTGTTCGGTGCGATCGTCGGTTGCGCGAAGGACGACATCAAGAAGGCCCTCGCCGGCTCGACCATGTCGCAGATCGGCTACATGGTGCTCGCCGCGGGACTCGGCCCCATCGGCTACGTCTTCGCGATCATGCACCTGGTGACGCACGGCTTCTTCAAGGCCGGTCTCTTCCTCGGCGCCGGTTCCGTCATGCACGGGATGAACGACGAGGTCGACATGCGCAAGTACGGCGGCCTCCGCTCGTACATGCCGATCACGTTCGTCACCTTCGGCCTCGGCTACCTCGCCATCATCGGCTTCCCGGGCCTGTCCGGCTTCTTCTCCAAGGACAAGATCATCGAGGCGGCCTTCGCCAAGGGCGGCACCGAGGGCTGGATCCTCGGCGGCGCGGCCCTGCTGGGCGCGGCGATCACGGCGTACTACATGACGCGCGTGATGCTGATGACCTTCTTCGGGGAGAAGCGCTGGCAGCCCGACGAGAACGGCAACGAGCCGCACCCGCACGAGTCCCCGAAGACCATGACCATCCCCATGATGGTCCTGGCGATCGGCTCGGTCGGTGCGGGCGCCTTCTTCGGGATCGGGAACCGCTTCCTGCACTGGCTGGAGCCCATCACCGGCCACGAGGAGGGCAACTCCCGGTCAGCGCCCTGACGGTCACCCTGGCCACCATGGTGGTCCTGATCGTCGGCGTCGCGATCGCCTGGGCGCAGTACGGCCGCAAGCCGGTCCCGGCCGTCGCCCCGCGCGGCTCGCTGCTCACTCGGGCCGCCCGCCGCGACCTCCTCCAGGACGACTTCAACCACGTCGTCCTGGTGCGCGGCGGCGAGCACCTCACCCGCTCCCTGGTCTACGTCGACCACACCCTGGTCGACGGCGTCGTCAACGGCACGGCGGCCTCCATGGGCGGCCTCTCCGGAAGGCTGCGCAAACTGCAGAACGGCTATGCGCGGTCGTACGCGGTCTCGATGTTCGGCGGTGCGGCCATCCTCGTCGCCGCGACCCTGCTGATGAGGGCGGTCTGATACCGATGTCCTTTCCCTCCTGACAGCGACGGCGGCGCTCCCGGCCCTCGGGGCGGTGGCCACGGCCGCCGTCCCGGCCGCCCGGCGCACCGCCGCGAAATGGCTGGCGCTGCTGGTCTCGCTGGCGACGCTCGCACTGGCCGTCACGGTCCTGGTGCGCTTCGACCCGGGCGGCGACCGCTACCAACTCACCGAGTCCCACGCCTGGATCGCCGCCTTCGGGGTCCGTTACGAGTTGGGCGTGGACGGCATCGCGGTCGCGCTCCTCGCGCTCACCGCGCTGCTGATCCCGTTCATCATCCTTGCGGGCTGGCACGACGCCGATCCGCAGGAAACGGGCAGCACACGCTGGCGGCCCACCCAGGGCTTCTTCGCTCTCATCCTTGCGGTGGAGGCGATGGTGATCATCTCCTTCGAGGCCACCGACGTCTTCCTCTTCTACATCTTCTTCGAAGCCATGCTGATCCCGATGTACTTCCTCATCGGCGGCTTCGGGGACCGGGCCCACGGCTCGTATCAGTCCGCCGCTACCGCGGCGGGGGCGACGAGGCGGCGGCCACCCAACGGTCGTACGCGGCCGTCAAGTTCCTGCTCTACAACCTGGTCGGCGGCCTCATCATGCTGGCGGCCGTGATCGGTCTCTACGTGGTGGCCGGAAACTTCTCGCTCGCGGAGATCGCACAGGCGCGGGCCAACGGCTCGCTGCACATGGCGACCAACACCGAACGCTGGCTGTTCCTGGGCTTCTTCTTCGCCTTCGCGGTGAAGGCGCCCCTGTGGCCGCTGCACACCTGGCTGCCGAACGCGATGGGCGAGGCCACGGCCCCGGTCGCCGTACTGATCACGGCGGTCGTCGACAAGGTCGGCACCTTCGCGATGCTCCGCTTCTGCCTCCAGCTGTTCCCGGAGGCCAGCAAGTGGGCGACGCCCGTGATCCTCGTCCTCGCCGTGATCAGCATCATCTACGGCGCGCTGCTCGCGGTCGGGCAGCGGGACATCAAGCGGCTGGTGGCGTACGCGTCGATCTCGCACTTCGGGTTCATCGTCCTGGGCATCTTCGCGATGACCAGCCAGGGCCAGTCCGGCGCGACGCTCTACATGGTCAACCACGGCATCTCCACGGCCGCGTTGATGCTCGTCGCCGGCTTCCTGATCTCGCGGCGCGGCTCGCGTCTGATCGCCGACTACGGAGGGGTGCAGAAAGTCGCCCCGGTGCTCGCGGGCACCTTCCTGATCGGCGGTCTGGCCACGCTGTCGCTGCCCGGACTCGCGCCCTTCGTGAGCGAGTTCCTGGTCCTGGTCGGCACGTTCTCGCGCTACCCCGCGATCGGGATCATCGCCACCTTCGGCATCGTCCTCGCCGCGCTGTACACCCTGGTCCTCTACCAGCGGACGATGACCGGCCCGGTGAAGCCCGAGGTCGCCACGATGCCGGACCTGCGCCCGCGTGAACTCCTGGTCGTCGCCCCGCTGATCGTGCTGCTGATCTTCCTGGGCGTCTACCCGAAGCCCGTCACGGACATCGTGAACCCGTCGGTCAAGCAGACCCTGTCCGACGTACACAAGAAGGATCCCAAGCCCTCGGTGGAGGCGGCCAAGTGAGCGCAACAGCCGTCCACAGCCTGTGGACAACGGCGGCAACCGCGGCCGACCCGATCTCGAAGATCGACGCGCCGAAGATCGAGTACGGGCAATTGTCGCCCACCTTGATCATCCTCGGAGCGGCCCTCATCGGGGTGCTGGTCGAAGCGTTCGTCCCGCGCAAGTCCCGTTACTACGCCCAGGTGTTCGTGTCCGCCGTAGCACTGTGTGCCGCCTTCGCGGCGGTCGTGGCGCTCGCGGCGGACGGGTACGGCACCACCAAGGCGCACATCGCGGCCATGGGCGCGATCGCCGTCGACGGGCCCTCCCTGTTCCTCCAGGGCGTGATCCTGCTCTCCGGACTGGTCGGCCTGTTCACCTTCGCCGAGCGCAGGCTCGACCCGGAGGCGCACGGCAGCCGCGTCGACTCGTTCGCCGCGCAGGCCGCGTCCGTACCGGGCAGCGACAGCGAGAAGGCCGCCGTCAAGGCCGGGTTCACCACCACGGAGGTGTTCCCGCTCCTGCTCTTCGCGGTCGCCGGAATGCTCGTCTTCCCGTCGGCCAACGACCTGCTGACCCTGTTCGTCGCCCTGGAAGTGTTCTCGCTCCCGCTCTACCTCCTGTGCGCCCTGGCCCGCCGCAAGCGGCTCCTGTCGCAGGAGGCCGCGGTCAAGTACTTCCTCCTGGGCGCCTTCGCCTCCGCGTTCACCCTGTTCGGCATCGCGCTGCTCTACGGCTACGCGGGCTCGATGTCGTACTCCACGATCTCCCAGGTCGTCGACGGCTCCATCACCAACATCAACCCCGCTCTCGCGGAGACACCATGGGCAACGACGCGCTACTGCTCATCGGCGGCGCGATGATCGTCATGGGACTGCTGTTCAAGGTCGGCGCGGTGCCGTTCCACATGTGGACGCCCGACGTCTACCAGGGCGCGCCCACCCCGGTCACCGGCTTCATGGCCGCCGCCACCAAGGTGGCCGCCTTCGGAGCGTTGCTCCGCCTGCTCTACGTCGTACTGCCGGGCCTGCGTTGGGACTGGCGGCCCGTCATGTGGGGCGTGGCGATCATCACGATGCTGGGCGGCGCGATCGTCGCAATCACCCAGACCGACATCAAGCGGCTCCTGGCGTACTCGTCGATCGCGCACGCGGGCTTCATCCTCGCGGGTGTCATCGCGACCACCCGGGACGGCGTCTCGTCCGTGCTGTTCTACCTGGGCGCCTACTCGTTCGTGACGATCGGCGCCTTCGCGGTCGTCACGCTCGTCCGGGACGCGGGCGGCGAGGCGACGCACCTGTCGAAGTGGGCCGGGCTCGGACGCAGGTCGCCGCTGGTCGCGGCCGTGTTCGCGGTGTTCCTGCTGTCCTTCGCGGGCATTCCGCTGACGGCAGGCTTCGCCGGGAAGTTCGCCGTGTTCAAGGCGGCGGCGTCCGGTGGCGCGGCCCCGCTGGTCGTGGTCGGTGTGCTCTCGTCGGCCATCGCGGCGTTCTTCTACATCCGCGTGATCGTGCTCATGTTCTTCAGCGAGCCGCGGCCGGACGGTCCCACCGTCGCGGTCCCGTCCCCGCTGACCATGGCGACGATCGGGGTGGCCGTGGCGGCCACGCTCGTCCTCGGTGTGGCCCCGCAGTACTTCCTGGACCTGGCCAACCAGGCCGGCGTGTTCGTGCGCTGAGCACAGGCCGAAGGCCCCGGTTCCCTTCGCGGGAGCCGGGGCCTTCGCGTGTGCGCGGTCAGACCGCCGGACAGACGACCTCGGGGTTCCACGCGGCGAACAGGCCCGCCGAGTTGGGCTTGTAGAGCCACGCGTGGAGGGTGAGGTAGCCGGGGAGCTGGTCCTTCTGGAACGTCTGCCCGAACAGCGTCGGCGCGGTCTGCCCCGAGTCCTTCACGACCCACTCCACCGCGACCAGCTTGCGCGCGCCGCCGCTGGACGTGCCCGTGTACGCGCTGGTGAACCCGTCCGCGTAGACGAGGGCCGCGGGCTTCTGCGGGTCGACCGAGCCGATGTTCGCCGGGTTGACGTAGTGGTAGCCCATGCCGCCCGAGGTCGGGTCGGCGACGCAGGTGTCGGTGCGCGCGTAGCCGCCGGCCGTGGCGAACCCCTCGTACCCGTACTTGCTGGTGGCCTGAGTCGTCTTGCTCAGCTGGGTCCACACGGACGGGTCGGGGTAGGGCGCGGCATGGGCCGGGGCGGCGGTCAGCGCGAAGGCCGCGGCGGTCGCCATCGCGGCGGCGGCCTTGACGGCACCCTGCAGGGACCGAGGGGACATGGTGGGGCTCCTTGGCTTCGGGAGGCGTCCGCACGCACGGCGCGCCGTCCGTTCGGGGCGTGGCGGGCCTCCGCGGTCCCGCCCCAGCAGCATGTTCCGGCCGGATCGGTCGCGCCATGTGACGGGAGCCATTCGACTGACCACAGCCGGTCACCGTCGCCGGACGGCGCCCGCCACCGCCGCCGGACCCGGCCGCCACCGTCACCAGCCTGTGGATAACTCCGACGCTGTCAGCGCGGAGCCCTATCGTGGACGCAGTGGTCGAGGGACGACGTACGGGGACGAGCGATGCACGGGATGGGCGGGACGGTTGTGACGACCGAAGTACGGACGCCGGCAACACACGGCGAGAGCGAGGCACTGGCCACGCTCCACCGCGTCTTCGGCTACGACAGCTTCCGGGGCGAGCAGGAAGCGGTCATCGAGCACGTGGTGGCGGGCGGTGACGCCGTCGTCCTCATGCCGACCGGTGGCGGCAAGTCGCTCTGCTACCAGATCCCGTCCCTGGTCAGACCTGGTACGGGAGTGGTCGTCTCCCCGCTGATCGCGCTGATGCAGGACCAGGTGGACGCGCTGCGGGCGCTCGGGGTGCGCGCCGGGTTCATGAACTCGACGCAGGACTTCGACGAGCGGCGCGTGGTCGAGGCGGAGTTCCTTGCGGGCGAGCTGGACCTGATCTACCTCGCGCCGGAGCGGCTGCGCCTCGACAACACGCTGGACCTGCTCTCGCGCGGCAAGATCTCCGTGTTCGCGATCGACGAGGCGCACTGTGTGTCGTCCTGGGGGCACGACTTCCGCCCCGACTACCTCTCCCTCTCGGTGCTCGGCGAGCGGTGGCCGGACGTCCCGCGGATCGCGCTCACGGCTACGGCCACGGACGCGACGCACAAGGAGATCACCCAGCGGCTGAACATGCCGAGCGCCCGGCACTTCGTGGCGAGCTTCGACCGGCCCAACATCCAGTACCGGATCGTGCCGAAGGCCGACCCCAAGAAGCAGCTGCTGAGCTTCCTGCGCGAGGAGCACGCGGGCGACGCGGGCATCGTGTACTGCCTGTCCCGCAAGTCCGTCGACACGACCGCCGAGTTCCTGTCGCGCAACGGCATCGAGGCGGTGCCGTATCACGCGGGCCTGGACTCGGGCACCCGCGCGGCGCACCAGTCGCGGTTCCTGCGCGAGGAGGGCCTGGTCGTCGTCGCGACCATCGCCTTCGGCATGGGCATCGACAAGCCGGACGTACGGTTCGTCGCCCACCTCGACCTGCCCAAGTCGGTGGAGGGTTACTACCAGGAGACGGGCCGTGCCGGGCGCGACGGCATGCCGTCCACGGCGTGGATGGCGTACGGCCTGAACGACGTCATACAACAGCGCAAGATGATCCAGTCCAGCGAGGGCGACGAGGCGTTCCGCCGCCGGGCCGCCGCCCACCTGGAGGCCATGCTCGCGCTGTGCGAGACCGCGCAGTGCCGACGCGGCCAACTCCTCGCCTACTTCGGGCAGGACCCGGACGCGGCGGGCTGCGGAAACTGCGACACGTGCCTCGTTCCGCCGGAGACGTGGGACGGCACGGTCGCCGCGCAGAAGGTCCTGTCGACGGTGGTGCGGCTCCAGCGGGAGCGGGGCCAGAAGTTCGGCGCCGTGCAGATCGTGGACATCCTCATGGGCCGCCGCACGGCCAAGGTGATCCAGTTCGACCACGACCAGCTGTCCGTGTTCGGCATCGGCGAGGATCTCGGCGAGGGTGAATGGCGGGGTGTCGTACGGCAGTTGCTGGCACAGGGGCTGCTCACGGTCGAGGGGGAGTACGGCACGCTGGTACTCACCGAGGCGAGCGGGACGGTGCTGCGGCGCGAGCGGGAAGTACCGCTGCGCAAGGAGCCGAAGAAGCCGGCGGGTTCCTCGCGCTCGGGGTCGTCCTCGGGCCGGGGCGAGCGCAAGGCCAAGGCGGCGGCGGTGGAGTTGCCGGAGTCCTTGCAGCCGGCCTTCGAGGCGCTGCGTGCGTGGCGTGCGGAACAGGCACGTGAACAGGGAGTTCCGGCGTACGTCATCTTCCACGACGCGACGTTGCGGGAGATCGCCACGGTGTGGCCGACCTCGGTGGGGCAGCTCGGGGAGATCAGCGGGGTGGGCGAGAAGAAGCTCGCGACGTACGGGGAGGGCGTGATCGGGGTGCTGGCGGCGCTGGGCGAGGCGCCGGAGGGGGCGTCCGCCGGGGCGTCGGGGGCGACACCGGCTGGGGCTCGAGCCGGAGCCGGAGCCGGGGCTGCGGTGCCGGCGCAGGCACGGGCGGCAGCGCCTGCAACTGGGAGGGCGGCGAAGGACGTTGACCCCGGGGCGGATTACTGGCCGGAGATGGATGCGGAGCCGGAGCCGGAGGAATGGATGTAGGGGTGGGGGGTAGGCCGGGGCTGGGGTGCGGGGACCGGCAGCGGGGTGAAGGGGCCGGAGCGCGGAGACCGGCAGCGGGGTGGAGGGGCTGGGGCCGGTGTGCGGAGACCGGCGCGAGGTGAAGGGGCCGGGGCGTGTAAGTGGCCCGGTATGGTCCTCGGCCCACGGCGGTCGGGTTGGGTGCCGGTGCGGGGCAGTGGGCCCAGGGTGGGAGTTCGGGGTATCCGGCCCAGGGCCCTCGCCCGCCGCCCTCAACCCACCCTCCCCAACCAGGCTCACCAGGCCAACGCCCTCCCCGCCACCGTCAGTCCAGCCCCCGGCGCCCTCGACTCACCGCCCTCACCCCAACGCCGTGAGTCCAGGTGCGAACACGATCAGCAGGGGCAGCAAGGGGACCAGCGTCGCGACCGTGGTCGTCAGGGCGCGGTGGCGGCGGCCCAGGCGGGGGCGGGGGTCCAGGAGGCGGTTGACGCGTTCGCCCAGGAGGCGGTGGCTGGAGGCGCAGGAGAGGACGCCTCGGTGGTTGTTCAGTTCGATGAGGGCCAGTGCCGTCGTCAGGTGGCCGCACCGGCGGGAAGCGGTGTCGTCCGCGGCCAGTTCGACCAGGCGGTGGGTCTGGTCGCAGAAGTGGGCGAACAGCGGGACGTGCGGAAAACCGGAGGCCAGCGCCGTCGAGAGGTGTAGCAGCCAGTCGTGGTGGGCCCGGGCGTGACCGCGCTCGTGGGTGAGGACCGCGTCCAGTTGGTGACCGGTGAGGCGGTGCAACGCGCCGGTGGTGACGACCAGTTGGGGCGGATGGCCGGGCATCCACCAGGCGTCCGGGTACTCGTCCTCCAGCACCAGCAGGGGACCGCGCGCCGCGGGCAGCCCGGCCGGCAGATCGGGGGCGCGCTCCCGCAGATGCGCCCGGGCCTGGCCGCGCCGGCGCCTCGCCTCGGCGAGTTCGCGGGCCAGCATCGCCGTCGTCCAGGCGGCTCCGCAGGCCAGTGCGAGCGTGAGGGCGACGGCCCAGGCGGGGGCGGCGGAGAGGTCGTAGGCCGCGGTCACGGCGGGCGGAGCCGGGGCGAAGACATGGTCGCGGACCGTGTGGAAGACGGCGGCGGCGCCCAGCACCAGGGCGGCGAGACAGCACAGCAGGACCGTTGCGACCAGGCACTGCCACACCCAGAGGCCGACCACGGGTTCCCGCTCGGGCCACACGGCCCGGGTCAGCGCACGCGGAGCCGGCACGGCGGCCGAGAGGGCGACGACGCTCAGCAGGAGCAGGCAGACAGTCATGCCACGGGCTCCGGATCCTGGTCAGCGGAAGGAACGGTAGGTGCAGGGTGCGCGGGATGCGCGGAAGCAACGGGAGGTGCGAGACGTACGGGTCGAACGAGGCGTGCAGGAAGTGCGGGTGGAGTGGGAAGGCGCGGGTGCGGCGGTACCCGGGGGCGGGCACACGGCATGTGCGTCGCCCGCCGTCAGTATGACTGCACGGGCGACCGGCGTCAGGTGTACAGCAACCACCGACCGCGCCCGGCCGTGCGACCACTGGACGCCCTCACCGGAAATCATCGGCCGCACCCGCCCCACAGCCACCGGCCGCCCCGGCCCGCAACCCCGGCCGTGCGACCACTGGACTCCCTCGCCGGAAATCATCGGCCGCATCCGCCCCACAGCTACCGGCCGCCCCGGCCCGCAACCCCGGCCGCCCCCGCCTGCAACCCCCAGCCGCGCGACCACTGGACGCCCTCACCGGAAAACCCCGCCCGCAGCCCCCGCTACCCCAACCGCCACCCTCACCACCTCACCCCCACCACCTCACCCCCGCCCCACCACCCGCCCCGTGACCTCGCCCAACCCCACCCGGGTTCCGTCCGCGCCCGGGGCCCATGCCGACAGGGTCACCTCGTCGCCGTCTTCCAGGAACGTCCGCTTGCCGGACGGGAGTTCGAGGGGTCGCTGCCGTTCCAGGTGAGTTCCAGCAGCGAGCCGCGCTCGCGTTCGAGCGGGCCGCTGACCGTCCCGGAGCCGTAGAGGTCGCCGGTGCGGAGGGACGCGCCGTTGGCCGTCATCTGGGCGAGTTGCTGGGCGGCCGTCCAGTACATGGTGGAGAACGGCGGCTCGGACACCGTGTGGCCATTGATCGCGACGGTGATGCGGAGGTCGTAGCCGCCGGGTTCCTCGGCCGAGTCGTCCAGGTAGGGGAGGAGTTCGTGGGTGCGCTCGGGCGGGGCGACCCGGGAGTCCTCCAGCGCGTCCAGCGGGGTGATCCACGCCGACACCGACGTGGCGAAGGACTTGCCGAGGAACGGGCCGAGGGGGACGTACTCCCAGGCCTGGATGTCGCGTGCCGACCAGTCGTTGAGGAGGCACAGACCGAACACGTGCTCGCGGAAGTCGGCGAGCGGCACCGGCGTGCCCATCGTCGACGGCGCGCCCACCACGAAGCCGACCTCCGCCTCGATGTCCAGGCGGATGGACGGGCCGAACACGGGCGCGGGGTCGGCGGGGACTTGCGCTGTCCGGACGGACGGACGACATCCGTGCCCGAGACGACGACCGTGCCGGCGCGGCCGTGGTAACCGATCGGCAGGTGCTTCCAGTTGGGGGTCAGCGTGTCGGGGGCGTCGGGGCGGAAGATGCGGCCGACGTTCCGGGCGTGGTTCTCGGAGGCGTAGAAGTCGACGTAGTCCGCGACCTCGAAGGGGAGGTGCAGGGTCACCGACGAGAGGGGTGGAGGTAGGGGTGATCGTCTCCTGGTGGGAGGGGACCGTCACCCACGCGGTCAGCGCGCGCCGGACGTCCGACCAGGCCGTGTGGCCCGCGGCGAGGAGCGGGCCCAGGGTCGGGTGCGCGAGGAGGGAGACGTACGGGAGCCGAGGGCCTCCGCCGCCGCGCCCGCGTCGAGGACGTGGTCGCCGAGCCGGACGCCGACGGTCCGCTCGTCCGAGCCGACGGGCGAGAAGACGCCGTAGGGAAGGTTGTGCGGGCCGAAGGGGTCGCCCTCGGGAAGGTCGAAGGGGGGCATGGGTGCTGCCTCACTCTCGTACGTACTCGCATGTGGCCGCGCCACACGTTACGGGTGAGTTGCGCTAACCGGCAGTGTCTAAAGAGTTCGCAATGTCCGAATAGGTCTTGTCGGAAGAGGCAATTCCGGCTTAGCGTCCTTTGTGGGACACGGACGGGGTGGGTCCGGTCCGTAGGGGGACACGTGGGGGACCCGTGGCCAAGCGCTTCAGTGGCGTGCCTTTCGAGGCCGACCGCGAAGTGCCGGGCCTCATCGTCAAGTTCGGCGACTATCCGCTGCATCACGGCGGGGTGGGCGCGATCCGGAGTCTGGGGCGCCTCGGCGTGCCGATGTATGCGATCACGGAGGACCGTTACACACCGGCGGCCGCGTCCCGTTATCTGGAGCGCGCGTTCGTCTGGCCGACGACCGGCACGGAGGAGCCCGGGCGACTGGTGGAGGGCCTGCTGCGCGTCGGGCGCCGCATCGGCCGGCCCACCGTCCTCATTCCGACGGACGAGGAGGCCGCGGTCCTGATCGCCGAGCACCAGGACGTGCTCGGTTCCCGCTTCCTCTTCCCGCGTGTGGAACCGAAGTTGCCGCGACACCTCGCGAGCAAACAGGGCCTGCACGAACTCTGTGCCGAACACGGCATCCCGAGTCCCACGGCCGCCTTCCCGCAGTCGTACGACGACATCGTCGACTTCGCGGAGAAGGCCCGCTTCCCGATCGTGGCCAAGAACAGGGAGGCGTTCGTACGGCGTTCCCGGCCGGCCGTGAACGGGACGACGAGGATCGCGACCCGCGAGGGGCTGCTCACGCTCGCCCGGGACTGGGGCGAGCGACCTGGGGTGATCCTCCAGGAGTACCTTCCGAGGGAGGAGGCCGAGGACTGGATCGTGCATGCCTACTTCGACCAGGACTCCACACCGCTCGCCATGTTCACCGGCGTCAAGGTGCGTTCCTGGCCGCCGCACGCGGGCATGACGGCGAATGCGTACGTGGTCGACAATCCGGAACTTGCGGACATTGCCGCACGTTTCATCAAACAGCTCGGCTTCACCGGCATCATCGACCTCGACCTGCGCTTCGACCGGCGCGACGGCCAGTACAAACTGCTCGACTTCAACCCCGCATGGGCGCCCAGTTCCGGCTCTTCGAGAACGAGTCGGGGGTGGACGTCGTCCGCGCCATGCACCTCGACCTGACCGGCCGCCCCGTCCCCGAGGGCGAACAGCGCGCCGGCCACCGGTACATCGTGGAGAACATCGACCTGCCCGCCCTCCTCGCCTACCGCCGCAGCGGCTATACGACGCCGCACGCACCGGCGCGGGCGAGCGGGACGGAGCTGGCCTGGCTCGCGGGTGACGACCTGCGGCCGTTCTTCACGATGCTGGCCCGCTTCGTGCGGCCGGGCGCGCGGCATCTGTACCAGCTGTGGCGCACTAACCGGCGCGGCAGCGGCACCAAGCTGTAGTCCAAGCAGTCGGACTCCAGCAGCAGTTCAGACAGTGACTCCAGCAGCAGTGACTCGAGCGGCGGGCACTGGCTCCAGCGGCACCGGCGACTCCAGCGGGTGCGGCTCAAGCGAGCGGGCCCCAGCGCGAAGTGACGAATTGACGTCCTGGGGAGGGACTTCGTGATTCAACCGGTAGCAGTCATCGGCGCCGGGCCGTTCGGCCTGTCCACCGCCGCCCATCTGCGGGCACGCGGCATTCCGGTCCGTGTCTTCGGCGAGCCCATGGTCAGCTGGCGGGACCACATGCCCGCCGGCATGCTCCTGAAGTCGACCCCGGCCGCCTCCAGCCTCGACGCCCCGCAGCCGGGCCACAACCTCGTCGACTACTGCGACGCGGCCGGCATCCCGCGCCTGGTCACCGACGAGGACATCATCCCGGTGGAGACCTTCATCGGCTACGGCGAGTGGTTCCAGCAGAAGCTGGTGCCCGAGCTGGAGCGGGTACGGGTCGTCTCCGTCGACCGGAAGAAGGGCGGCGGCTTCGAACTCAAGCTGGACTCGGGGAGTTGTTCACGGCACGGGCGGTCGTGGTCGCGACCGGCCTCTACGGCCTCGCCCACCTCCCGCCGGAGCTGGCGGCTGCCGCGA
Organism: Streptomyces sp. P3; assembly: GCA_016893485.2. GTDB lineage: Bacteria > Actinomycetota > Actinomycetes > Streptomycetales > Streptomycetaceae > Streptomyces. The sequence continues at coordinate 4,254,167 of JAFEKX020000001.1, read as the reverse complement.
TCGACGGGCCCGCACCCACCGCGCCCGTCTCGCACAGCTCCCAGCACCACGACCTGAGCGGGTTCAAGGGCAAGGAGCTGATCGTCGTCGGCGCCGGTCAATCCGCCCTGGAGACCGCGGTGTTGGCGGCGGAGGCGGGCGCACAGGTCCGGATCGTGTCGCGCGGACACGGCCGGGTCGCGTTCGGCGCACCGCCGTGGGACCAGCCCAAGCTGCGCCCCGAGTCGCCCTTCGGACGCGCCTGGTCCCTCTGGGCCCTGAGCTACTACCCCCCACCCGTACCGCTACCTCCCCGCCGAGACCCGGCACTACCTGGTCCGCCGGGTGCTCGGCCCGCTCGGCGCGTGGTGGCTGCGCGAGCGATTCGAGGGGAAGGTGCAGGTCAGCGAGGTCGAGCGGATCGTAAAGGCGGAGGCGGGCCCGGCGAACTCCGGCCCGACGCTCACCGTCGCGACCCCGGGCGGCGGCACCGAGCAGCTCACCGCCGACCACGTCATCGCCGCGACGGGCTACCGCGTCGACATCGCGGCGATGGACTTCCTGGGCCACGAACTCCGCACCCAGCTCGCGGTGAGCCGAGGTACCCCGAAGCTCGGCGCCGGCTACGTCTCGTCCGTCCCGGGCGTCTACTTCACCGGCCTCCCGGCCGCGTCGTCGTACGGACCTGTGATGCGCTTCGTGTGCGGTACGGAGTTCGCGTCGCCGCGGCTGGCGAAGCATCTGGCGGCGGCGCACGGGTAGGTGACCGGCCCGGGACCCAAGCGGCCTTGACGCAGCCGCAGTTGACGACCTCGGCTCAGCCGGTCACGGACCGGGCGACGCGGAACCCCACGTCGTCCACGCGGAAGGTGGGATGGCTTCGGCGCCGCACGGAGGCACGGCAGCTCCAGTGCTCGTCGAACCATCCGCCGCCCCGCAGCACGCGATACGTGCCGTAGACCTCGGGGTCGTAGAGGTCCCAGCACCACTCCCACACGTTGCCCAACATGTCGTGCAGCCCCCACGGGTTGGGCAGCCGGCCACCCGGTTCGTGCGGTCGCTCGCCGGAGTTGCCGCGATACCAGGCGATGTCGTCGAGCGTCCCGTACCGGGGCCCACCGGTCCCGGCCCGGCACGCGTACTCCCACTCTGCCTCGGTGGGCAGGCGGTACCCGTCGGCGGACGGCTCCGGTACGACGACCTCACCCTGGCCGTCGAAACCGTAGACAGGCGTCAATTCCTCCTGCGCCGAAAGGGAGTTGCAGAACACCACGGCATCCCGCCACGACACGGTCTCCACGGGAAGCCGCTCACTGCCCCGCGCGGTGCTCGGCCGCTCCCCGGTCACCTGGGCGTACTGCTCCTGCGTGACGGGGAGGGCGCCGAGCCGGAAGGGGCCGAGGTCGACGGTCCAACTGCGCTCCGTGCGGCGGTCGGAGAGGGTGACCTGCCCGGCCGGGATGCCGACAAGGTCGATGTACGGGGTGGTCGTGCCCATGCGTTGCATCAGCTCCGTGGACATCGGGGCGCTCCGGGGCTTGCGGAAAGTGTGACACCTCAGCGGGAAGTGTCACACTTTTCCGCGGGCCCCGGCGTCCTCAACCCCGGTACCCCCAAGCGTCTTCAACCCCGGCAGCGCCCGGTCCCGGAAGTCGAACAGCGCCAGGTTCTCCCACGCGTTGCCGGACGTCGGGTCCGCCGGGTCCCAGCCGTCGCCCGGGCGGTACGTCCACACGCCCTCCCAGTAGCAGTAGCCCAGGCCCTTGTCGCCGGGAACGTTCGCCATCAGGTCCGCGACCGTCCGCAGCCATGCCGCCTGGCCCGCCGGGGTCGCCGGGTAGCCCGGGGTCAGTTGGGAGGGGTCGTACATGATGTCGTTCGTGGTGTCCTCGCTCGTCAGCGTGAACGGGTACGCCGTCTCGGCGATCAGGACCGGCTTGTCGTAACGGGTCGCCAGGTCGGCCAGGTTGGCGGCCGCGGCGTCCGGGGTGCCGTGCCAGAACGGGTAGTAGGACTGGGCGATGACGTCGAAGTCGACGCCGTCGGCGACCACGTTGTCGTACCACCAGCGGGACGTGCCGTTGTCGCCGCCGGAGGCGATGTGGAGCAGTGTGCGGATGCGCGGGGTGGTGTCATGGGCGGCGTTCAGGCCCGCCTTGAGGAAGGTCGTCAGGTTGCCCCAACCCCGGCGTCCTCACCCCAGTTCTTGCCGGTGGGCCAGAGCAGGCCGCCGTTGATCTCGTTGCCGATCTGGACCAGGTCGGCCGGGGTGCCCTGGCGGCGCAGGGCGCCCAGGACGTCGGCGGTGTGGTCGTAGACCGCCCGCGTCAGGCCCGCCACATCCAGGTCCGCCCAGGCCGCCGGCTTGGTCTGGTGGGACGGGTCGGCCCAGGTGTCGGAGTAGTGGAAGTCGACCCAGATCCCGATGCCCGCCCGGCGCAGCCGCTTGGCCAGGGGCAGGATGTGCTGCTTGTTGTTGTAGCCGTCGGCCGGGTTCACCCACACCTTGAGGCGGGCGTGGGTGATGCCCGCGTCGGCCAGGATGCGGATCGGGTCGTCCCGGCGTCCGTCCGCCCGGCGGTAGACCGCCCCGTGCGCCTCGTCCTTGGGGAGCGACGAGATGTCCATCCCCGGACCTCCAGCCGGCGCCGGTCCGACCCGCCGCCGGTCGAACCCCGGCCGGACTCCCGGTCGACGTACCGGCACCGGTGCTCGCCGCCGCCGGCGTCGCGCCCAGCACCGGCACCGCGAGTGCCGCCGCCCCCGCCGCCGTAAGAACACTGCGTCTGCGCATTACGAAGTTCCCCTTCGCTGGAAGTGGTAAGAGAAGTAACTGAGCTACGCCGCAAGGCAGTTGGTGTGACCGGGCGGAACACCTCGGCCCGGCACGCCAGTTGGTCAGCGCGGGTCCCGGAAGACCTCCACCCCGCCCGCCGGCACCGCCGCCCGGCTCCCGTCCGGCAGCACCACCTTCACCTCGCCCCCGGTGTGGTTCACCGCGAAGCGAAACGTCCCCGACTCGCCCTCCCGTACGACGAGTTCGACATCGCGCGGCAGCCCGGCCGGCGTGACCCCGGCGTCCGCGAGGGCGAGGTCCACCACGGCGGCCAGGTCGTCGCCGGTGAGACGCGTGGCCAGGTACCAGGCCGCCCCCGACCCGGCCGCGCGCCGCGTCAACGCCGGGCCGCCCGACCTGCGCCCGCCCTCGAACCGCGCCAGGACCTCGCAGCCGTCGCCCGGCACCACGGCCTCCGACCACAGATCCGCGGTGTAGGAGGCGCCGTCCGCCGCCCGGACCGACACCGTCTCGCCCGGCAGCAGCGGGTCGAACTCCTCCACGGTCAGGCCGAGTACGTCCCGCAGCGCCCCCGGGTACGCGCCCGGATGCAGCGTGTCGTTCTCGTCGACGATCCCGGAGAAGAAGGAGACCAGCAGGGTCCCGCCCGCCGACACATATCGCTCCAGCGCGGCGCCCACCCCGACCGGCGCCGCGTACAACTGCGGTACCACCAGCAGCGGATACCGCTCCGGGTCGAGGTCGCCCAGCCCGGTCGGCGGCACGAAGTCCACCGTCAAGTGCCGGTCGTACAGGGCCTCGTAGAACGAGTCCAGCCGCTCGCGCGCGTCCAGGTCCTGGCTCGGCCGCCACTCCAGGCTCTGCGCCCACCAGGAGTCCCAGGACCACACCATCGCCACGTCACCGCGCGTCCGGGTGCCGCGCAGCCCCGCCCGGCTCAAGTCGGAGACCCTGCGCCCGAGTTCGGTCACCTCGCGCCAACCCCGGTTGTCCGTACCGGAGTTCGCCAGCATCGCGGTGTGGAACTTCTCCGCGCCCGACTGCGACTGCCGCCACTGGAAGAACATCGCGCCCTCGGAGCCGCGCGCCACATGCCCGAGCGAGTTGCGTGCCATCTCTCCCGGGCGCTTCGCGGGGTTGTACGGCTGCCAGTTGACCCCGGACGTGGCGTGTTCCAGCAGCAGCCACGGGCCGCCGCCCGCCACCGAGCGCGTCAGGTCGGCGGCCAGCGCCAGGTTCACGTGCGTACGGCGGCCGTCGGTCATCAGGTAGTGGTCGTTGGTGACGAGGTCGACCTCCTTCGCCCAGGCCCAGTAGTCGACGCCCTGGCCCTGGCTCGGCGCGACCATGAAGTTGGTGGTGACGGGGACGCCGGGGAGAGGCTGTGCAGGATGTCCCGCTCGGCGGTGAAGTTGGCGCGGGCCTGCGCGTCGGCGAAGCGCCGGTAGTCCAGCTGCTGGGTGGGATTGCATACGGACGGCGTCGCGCGGGGCGGGGTGATCTCCTCCCAGTCGCCGTACTGCTGGCCCCAAAACGCCGTTCCCCAGGCGTGGTTGAGGGCATCGAGGGTGTCGTGGCGCTCACGCAGCCAGCCCCGGAAGGCCGCCGCGCAGGTGTCGCAGTAGCAGGCGAGGACGGGGGCGCCGTACTCGTTGTGGACGTGCCAGAGCACCACGGCGGGGTGGCTGCCGTAGCGCTCGGCCAGCGCGGTCGTGATCGTGGCCGCCGCCGCCCGGTACTCGGGGTTGGAGTGGCAGATCGCGCCCCGCGAGCCGAAGGCGAGGCGCACGCCCTCCCGGGTCACGGGCAGCGCGTCGGGATGCGCGCGGTAGAACCACGCCGGCGGTACGACGGTGGGCGTGCCGAGGTTCACGGAGATCCCGGCCTCGTGCAGCAGGCCCAGCACCGTGTCGAGCCACGCCCAGTCGTACACGCCGGGGCGCGGCTCCAGGCGGGCCCAGGAGAAGACGCCGAGGGAGACGGCCGTGACTCCGGCCTCCCGCATCAGCCGTACGTCCTCCTCCCAGACCTCCTGCGGCCACTGCTCGGGGTTGTAGTCACCACCGAAGGCGAGCGGCAGACGGTCGTGCGGGGCGGGGACGGCATGGGTTCACTCCCGGGGAATCGCGACTGAGACGACTGAAAAGCTGCTGATTCTGTGATCGTGCACATGAAGGACTGCGGTGTCCATCCGTCAGCAACAAGTAGGTAACCCCAGGGTTCATCCATTGACAAGGGTCCGAAACAATTCTCTACTGTGCACGGTCACAGAGCCGTGACCGGCTCGCACTCAGTCAGGGAGATGAAGATGTCGATCCACCGCCACCAGTTCAGCAGGCGCAGCATCCTTGCCGGGGCGGCAGCCGTAGGCCTCACGGGCACCCTCGCCGCCTGCGGCGGTTCCGACGGCGACTCCGGCAAGAGCAGCGGGCCCGTCAAGCTGACCTACTGGTCCTGGGCGCCGAACATGGACAAGGTCGCCGCGATCTGGAACAAGAAGAACCCGGACATCACGGTCACCGTCTCCAAGCAGGCGGCGGGCAAGGACATCGTCTCCAAGCTGATCACCGCGAAGAAGGCGGGCAACGCCCCCGACCTCATCCAGGTCGAGTACCAGTCGCTGCCGACACTGGTCTCCAACGACGTGCTCGCCGACATCTCGAAGTACGCGAAGTCCGCCAAGTCGGAGTTCGCCGACGGACTTTGGGCGATGGTCACGCTCGGCACCGACGCGGTCTACGCGATACCGCAGGACTCCGGGCCGCTGATGTTCTTCTACCGCGAGGACCTGTTCAAGCAGCACAACCTGACCGTCCCGGCGACCTGGGACGACTTCGCGAAGACCGCCCGCGCCGCCAAGAAGGCCCTGCCGAACGCCTACTTGACCACGTTCTCCTCCAACGACCCGGGACTGTTCGCCGGGTTGGCGCAGCAGGCCGGCGCCAAGTGGTGGACCGTGGAGAGCGGCGGCAAGTGGACCGTCGGCATCGACGACGCGGCCACGAAGAAGGTCACCGACTTCTGGGGCGGGCTCGTCCAGGAGGGCGCGATCGACAACCAGCCGATGTACACGCCGGCTTGGAACAACGCGCTGAACAAGGGCACCCACCTCGGCTGGGTCTCCGCCGTGTGGGCGCCCGGCGTGCTGGTCAGCTCGGCCCCCGACACCAAGGGCAAGTGGCGCATGGCCCCGCTGCCGCAGTGGAGCGCGGGCGAGGACGTCACCGGCAGCTGGGGCGGCTCCTCCACCGGCGTCTCCACCGACTCCAAGCACGCCGAGGCCGCGACCAAGTTCGCGAACTGGCTGAACACCGACCCCGAGGCGCTCGCCGCCCTGGTCAAGGAGGCCGGCATCTACCCGGCGGCCACCAAGGGCCAGTCCGGCTCGGTGCTCACCACCCCGAGTTCTTCCCGAACCAGACCGACTTCTACGACACCGCCGCGAAGATCGCCGCCACCACGGCCGCGTCCGCCTGGGGCCCGAACGTCCAGGTCGCCTACGACACCTTCAGCGACGCGTTCGGCACCGCCAGCAGCAGGCGAAGAAGGCCGCGCAGTTCGACACCGCGCTGGCCACCATGCAGGCGAAGACCTTCAGTGACATGAAGAAGCAGGGCTTCAAGGTGACCGAGGCATGACCAGCACGCCGCTCAAGGGCTCCGACCGGCTGTCGGCCGGGCCCTTGGCGGACGGCACCGCCACACCCGTCCGCCCCCACCGCGTCCGCCGTCGTGGCCGCAGCGCGCCGTACTGGTTCCTCGTACCGGCCGTGCTCCTGTTCGCCGCCTTCACCGTCGTCCCCATCGGGTACGCGGTGTGGCTCAGCCTCCACAAGGTCCAGGTCAAGGGCATCGGCCTCGGCAAGGGCGCCCGGCAGCAGGTCTGGAACGGTCTCGGCAACTACACCGCCGTCTTCGAGGACTCCGAGTTCGGCCACAGCGTCCTGCGCGCCTTCGGCTACGGCCTGATCGTCATCCCCACGATGCTCGGTCTCGCCCTGGTCTTCGCGCTGATGCTGGACACCCCGCAGGCCCGCAGCGCCAAGTTCGCCCGCCTCGCGATCTTCCTGCCGTACGCGGTCCCCGGCATCATCGCCGCCCTGATGTGGGGCTTCCTCTACCTGCCGACGGTCAGCCCCTTCTACTACCTGCTCCGCGAGTTCGACCTCCCGCAGCCCGACCTGTTCGACGGCGGCAACCTGTACCTCTCCTTCGCGAACATCGCGGTGTGGGGCGGCACCGGCTTCAACATGATCGTCATCTACACCGCCCTGCGCTCGATCCCGCAGGAGATCTACGAGGCCGCCCGCATCGACGGCGCCTCCGACCTGAAGATCGCCCTGCGGATCAAGATCCCGATCGTGATGCCGTCCCTCGTGCTCACGTTCTTCTTCTCGGTCATCGCCACGCTCCAGGTCTTCACCGAGCCCATGGCCCTCAAGCCGCTGACCAACGGCCTCTCCAGTTCCTGGAGTCCGCTGATGGCCATCTACGACGCCGCCTTCCTCAGGTCGGACATCTACGGCGCCTCCGCCACCGCCGTGGTGCTGGCCCTGGCGACCTTCGCGCTCTCCTTCACCCTGCTGCGCGTCTCCGACCGCTACACCCGGGAGGACCGGGCATGACCCCCTCACCCTCACCGCCACCGACGCCCGCCCGGGCCTCGCCCGGCACAAGCGCACCGCGTGGGTGCCCACCCTCGTCCTGATCCTCGGCTCGCTGTACTGCCTGATCCCCGTGGTCTGGGTGGTCATCGCCGCCAGCAAGGGCCGTGGCGAACTCTTCTCCCACGTTCACCTTCGCCCCCGGCACCGGCTTCCTCGACAACCTCAAGCAGCTCAGCTCGTACCGCGACGGCATCTACTGGCAGTGGATGGTCAACTCCCTCTTCTACGCGGGCGGCGGCGCCCTCCTCTCCGCCGCGGTCTCGGCCGCCGGCGGCTACGCGCTCGGCCGATTCGCTTTCAGGGGACGGGAGTTCGTCTTCAAGCTGATGCTGGCCGGCGTCCTCGTCCCGAGCATCGTGCTGACCGTCCCCAGTACCTGCTCCTGTCGAAGCTCGGCCTGGCCGACTCGTACTGGTCGATGCTCCTCCCGTCGATCCTCCCCCCTACGGCGTCTACCTCGTCCGCATCTACGCGGCCGCCTCCGTCCCCAACGAACTGCTCGAAGCCGCCCGCATGGACGGCGCGAGCGAGTGGCGGATCTTCTCGCGGATCGCGGTGCCGATGATGATGCCCGGCCTCATCACGGTGTTCCTGTTCCAGTTCGTCGGCATCTGGAACAACTTCCTGCTGCCGTACGTGATGCTCGCCGACGACACCAAGTTCCCGCTCACGCTGGGCCTTTACACCCTGCTCAACCAGGGCGCCTCCCAACCCGCCCTCTACACCCTGGTCATCATGGGCTGCTTCCTCGCGATCCTCCCCTGATCGCGCTGTTCCTGGTGATCCAGCGCTTCTGGTCCCTGGACCTCCTGAGCGGATCGGTCAAGGCCTGAGGTGTGTGTCCCGAGGTGTAAGCACTGAGCCGTATCTCCCCCACCGCACCCGAACGGGCAGAACGAGGACCATGACCACCAGTCCGAACGGACGCCGCAAGCCGCCCACCATCCACGACGTGGCCCGGGAGGCCGGGGTCTCCCGGGGCACGGTCTCCCGGTTCCTGAACGGCGGCCACTACGTCTCACCGGCCGCCCGCACCGCGGTGGAGACGGCGATCAGGAAGACGGGCTACGTCGTCAACCGGCACGCCCGCTCCCTGAGCACCGGCCGGTCGGACTCGGTGGCGTTCCTCCTCACCGAGCCGCAGGAGAAGTTCTTCGAGGACCCCAACTTCAATGTCCTGCTGCGGGGTTGCACCGAACACCTGGCCCGCCACGACATCCCGCTGCTCCTCATGCTGGCCTCGTCGAAGGACGACCGCCGCCGCCTCACGCGGTACATCACCTCGGGTCACGTCGACGGCGTCCTCCTCGTCTCCAACCACAGCGGCGATCCGGTGGCGGCCGAACTCCGGTCCGCGGGCATCCCGTTGGTGGCCTGCGGCAAACCCCTCGGCACCGCCTCCACATACAGCTACGTGGCGGCGGCCGACCGCGACGGCGCCCAGGAAATGGTCCGCCACCTCATCGCCCGAGGCCGCCGCCGCATCGCCATGGTCACCGGCCCACTGGACGCCCCCGGCGGCCCCGACCGCCTCGCGGGTTACCGGGACGTCCTCACCGAGGCCGGCCTCCCGCACGACCCGGCCCTCGTGGTGGAAGGCGACTACCGCCGCACGGGCGGCGAGGACGCGGCGCGGCGCCTCCTCTCCCAGGCCCCGGACATAGACGCGGTCTTCGTGGCGTCCGACCTGATGGCCCTCGGAGTGGTCAACACCCTTCAGAAATCCGGCCGTTCGGTCCCGGATGACATCGCTGTCGGAGGCTTCGACGACTCGGCCGCGGCCACCTCCATCACCCCGGCCCTCACCACCATGCGCCAGCCCTACGACCGCATCAGCGCCGAAATGGTCCGCATGCTTCTGGCCCAGATCGCCGGCGAGGACCCGGCGGGCGTGATCCTGCCCACGGAACTGGTGGTACGGGAGTCGGCATAACGGTCGGCATTGTCAAACCAACCGGAACTCGGGTCAACGCATGTGAAGGCAGCAGGCGTCCGGTTCGTGTCGAGTCGGTGGGGCTTTCCATCCGTATTCTCTGATCATGGCCGCACCCCTCGCATATGCACTGATCGCCACCGACCTGGACGGGACGCTGCTGCGCGGTGACGACACGCTCTCCGACCGGTCCCTCGCCGTGCTCGCGCGGGTGGCGGCGGCCGGTGCCCGGCATCTCGTCGTCACCGGCAGGCCCGCGCCGAGGGTGCGGCCCCTCCTGGACGCCCTCGGCTCCAAGGGGCTCGCGGTGTGCGGACAGGGCGCGCAGTTGTACGACGCCGGCGCGGACCGGCTGCTCTGGTCGGTCACCCTGGACCGGGAGTTGGCGGAGACGGCGCTCGGCAAGATCGAGGCGGAAGTGGGCCAGGTGTACGCGGCCGTGGACCAGGACGGCGTCGACGGCCTCACGCTCATCGAGCCCGGCTACCTGATGCCGCACCCCACGCTTCCCGCGGTGCGGGTGGGCCGGCGGACGACCTCTGGTGCGAGCCCATCAGCAAGGTGTTGCTCCGTCACCCGGCCCTGGCGGACGACGAGTTGGCGGCCACGGCCCGCTCGGTGGTCGGTTCCCTGGCCTCGGTCACCATGTCGGGCCCCGGCACCGTCGAACTCCAGCCACTCGGCATCACCAAGGCAACGGGACTGGCCCTGGCCGCCCGCCACTTGGGCCTGACCCCGTCCGACACCATCGCCTTCGGCGACATGCCGAACGACATCCCGATGTTCGACTGGGCGGCGCATGGAGTGGCGATGGCCAACGCCCACCCCGAACTCAAGGCGGTGGCGGACGAGGTGACGTCCTCGAACGAGGACGACGGAATCGCGCTGGTGCTGGAAAGACTGCTCGGCTGAAGGTCTTTCAGGGGCGCGGGGAACTGCGCGACCAGCCACGACGGCGGTGTCACTCAAAACACAACCGTCGTGGCTGATCCAGTGTTTTCTAGTACGCCCCGTACACGTTGTCGATGGAGCCGTACACGGCCGCCGCGTAATTGCAGGCGGCGGTGATGTTCGCGACCGGGTCGTACGGGTCGAACGAAGTCCCGGCAACGTGATACGCGTTGAACGTCGGGTCGATCACCTGAAGCAACCCCTTCGACGGCGTACCGGCCGCCGCGTTGGAGTCCCAGTTGTTGATCGCGTACTGGTTCCCGGAGGACTCACGGATCACGTTCCGGTAGATCCCGTTGTACGTACCCGGAATCCCCTTCTGCGCCATGATCGCGAGCGATTCGCGGATCCACCCGTCAAGGGTGTTGGGGTACCCGGCAAGCGTGGTGGAGGCGGCGGTGGTCGACGTGGTGGCGGCGGACGCGGTGGTCGCACCGACGACGGGCAGGGCCAGGATCGCCGCACCGGTGCCGGCGATGACGGCACGGCGGACGAGGCGGGCACGGCGGGACTGAGCGGTTGCAGGCATGACGAGGTTCCTCTCCGTCGCCTGCGAGGTGAGCTGTCGGGTTCGGGCTGGGAGGTGCCCGGCCGCGCCCTTGCGGACGTGACTTAACCCCAAGCCGTCCCGGTCGCGATGACCGGTCCGGCGACTTACCTGGTTCCCCCGCTCCTGCCGTGCGAGAAGTTCGTGACTGGGATGCCGGGCGGCGGCAGGATTCGGCGTTCCGCTCGACAGGCCGGGAAACTATGCGAGAGCACATGTCCGGAACAAGTGGCGGAATCACACCTAACCCCTATTGACCTTGGTCTGAGGCGTATGGGGCGCTTGATCCTTTGCATGAGCCAAGACTCAACTGTCAATCGCCACAAGGGGAAACGCGGGCAGACCGGGACACAGGTCACGCACAGAAACGCGTGACCCAACTCACGAGAGGATTAAGAACGGCAAATCGGGCATTCAACCTCAACTGGCAGTTCTCGGAATCCTTTTCTCCCAGGTGCGATGGAAGATCACTTCTCCACCCTCGGTGCAGATGACCTCATTTGAGGTAAGAAAGTCCGTTTCGTCGCACGCGATCTCCGACCGGGTCCGCACGCTCGTGTCCCAGCCGAGCTCCGGCCGGTGCAGCCGGATCGACCACTCCGAGAGGGTGCGCGCGGACAGCGGATCGGCCTCGTCGATCGTGTACGTCTCCAGCGCGTCCTCGGTGGACTCCAGCCCGTCGGGATACACGCGCGTGCCGCCGTACCGGGGGTCCACCTCGAGCCGCCACTCGCCCTTCGCCACATCCCGCACGACGAGCCGCTCGGGCCGCGGTTCGTCCAGCGTGGCCGGGTGGTTGACCCCGAGCGGCTCGGCTTCCTCGGGTTCCTCGAAGCGGATGTTGTCCGTCAACTCCTGCTCTCGCACCGGGAGTTCGAGCGCGCTGCCCTCGGGGTCCAGCGTGAAGCCCGCGGCGGACTCCGGCTGCGGCCAGATCCACGGCCAGTACGCCGACGACACCGCGAGCCGGATCCGGTGCCCGGGCGGGAACGCGTGCCCGATGCCGTTCAGCTCGAAGGTGACGTCCTCGGTGGCGCCCGGCGTCCACGGCACCGCCCGGTCCCGCCCGTGCCGCGCCGACAGGTTGAGCACGCCCCGGGTGACCAGGGTCGAGGAGCCGTCGGGGGCGACGTCGCAGAGCCGGGCGATCACCTGCCCGCGCGGCACCTCGCAGGTCAGCCGCAGCCGTACCCTCGGCCGCCCCAGCACCCAGGTCTCGGCCGGCACCTCGAACTCGAAGCAGGCCGACCGCGCGTCCTCGTCCCGCTGGTCCGGCGGCAGGTCGGCGTCGTTCCCGAAGGGGAAGAACCGGCCCGCGTCCACCCCGGTGTGCAGGGGGAGCGGACGACCACGGGGGCGCCCCGGAGGCCGTACGTCGTCGTCTTCACGTGCGGCGAGGGCCACGCGGGTTCGCCGACCCAGCGGCCCGGGAGGGTGTCGTAGACCGTGGCCGGGGGTGCGAGTCGCTGACGTAGGCCCGGAGGAGGGGGTCGGTCATGACGCCGGTGTCCTTGTCCTTCAGCCAGTGGTCCCACCAGCGGAGGGTCTCCTGGAGGAAGCCGATCGCGGGGCCGGGCGGGAGGCCGCGGTCCGGGTACTGGTGCGACCAGGGGCCGATCAGGCCGCGTACGCGGTCCGGCGGGAGGTGTTCGACGAGCCGGAGGACCGCGTCGCGGTACGGATCGTGCCAGCCGCCGACCGCGAGGACGGCCGCGTCGATCGCGCCGTAGTCCTCGCAGACGCTGCCGTGTTTCCAGTAGTCGTCGCGGAGTTGGTGGGCGAGCCAGGTGTGGATGAACGGGTCGATCTCCGCCAGGCGGCCCAGCCACATGTCGCGCCAGGCGAGGCCCGCGTACTCGGGGTCCGGCGGGCGGGCGACGAAGGCGAGCATGGTGGCGGCCCAGGCGTGCAGGTCGACGGCGAGGGCCGAACCGCCCATGTAGTGGACGTCGTTGTCGTAGCGGTCGTCCGTGGAGCAGGCGGTGACGATCGCCTTGAGGGGTTCGGGGGCGAGCGCGGCGATCTGGAGGGAGTTGAAGCCGCCCCAGGAGATGCCGAACATGCCGACCTTGCCGGTGCACCAGGGCTGCGCGGCAAGCCAGTTGACGACCTCGACGCCGTCGGCGAGTTCCTGCGCGTCGTACTCGTCGCCGGGCACTCCCTCGCTGTTGCCGTGCCCGCGCACGTCGACGCGGACGGAGGCGTAGCCGTGGCCCGCGTACCAGGGGTGGCGCTGGGCGTCGCGGGGCGCGGTCCAGTCGGTCAGGCGGTACGGGAGGTACTCCAGGAGCGCGGGGACGGGCTCGTCCGTCACCGGGCGCCACACGCGCGCGTAGAGGCGTGTTCCTCCCGCACTGCCGAAAGCGTGGGAGGGGCCCCCAGCGAGGGGGATGCGGATGTCCTCGTGGGTCGTCTCGTATGGGAAGGACGTACGGATGCGCATGAGGGACCCCGCAGGTTCAGTGGACCGGGTGCATGGTGCGGCGCAGCCACGGCGCGGCGGCCATCACCGCGAGGCCCGCGGCCACCGCGATCGCGCCGTTGACGCCGAAGTAGGCCGGCTTGGAGACGTCGTCGTAGAGCTTCACCGTCTGGGCCTGGATGCCGTTGGCGAGGGCGAGGGACAGGAACCAGAGGGACATGGTCTGGCTGGAGAAGGCGGCCGGGGCGAGCTTGGTGGTGGCCGACATGCCGGAGGTCTCCAGGAGGATGTCGCCGAGGCCGAGCAGGAAGTACGAGCCGACGATCCACCAGGCCGACATGCGGTAGGCGTCGCCGGTGTGCCCGCTGGTCGGCAGGACCATCAGCAGGAAGGACAGGCCGCCGAGCACGACGCCGATCGCGATCTTGTTGGAGGCGTGCGGCTGGCCGCGGCCCATGCGGACCCAGAGCGCGGCGACCACGGGCGCGAGCCCGACCTCGAAGGCGCCGAGCGCGCTTGCGTACCAGCCGGCGGGGAAGTCGAAGCCGAGGATGGTGGTCTCGGCGTTCGACGCGGCCAGCAGCATCATCGTCGAATACGCCTGGAAGAGGATGAAGTTGAAGACCGTGGACGCCAGGAACAGCACGATGTACGGGCGCAGCCGGCCGCGTTCCTCGGGGCTCACCCGGGGCTCATGAACATCACCGCGAAGTACACGACCGGCGCGATCACGGAGATGACGGTGAGGAGGTCGACGAAGCGGCCCATCGTGAGCCGGCCGGCGCTGGCCAGTCCGAACGCCAGCACGGCGGCGACCACGATCCCCACGACGATCAGCCGGACCGCGCGGCGCATCGCGTCCGGGGCGAGCGCGAACGCGGCGGTGTTCCCGCGGCCGGCCAGATGACGGCGGCCCGCGACGTACTGGATCAGCCCGAAGGTCATGCCGACCGCGGCGGCCGAGAAGCCCCAGTGCCAGCCCTTGTGGTCGCCGAGCCAGCCGGTGATCAGCGGGCCCGCGAAGGCGCCGATGTTGATCGCCATGTAGTAGAGCGCGAAACCGGCGTCCCGGCGTTCGTCGTCGGTGCGGTAGAGCTTGCCGACCATGGTGGCCACGTTGGGCTTGAGCAGGCCGGTCCCGGCGCTGATGAGGCCGAGGCCGCCCCAGGTCATCGTGGGGTGGGCACCGCCATCGTGTAGTGCCCGCAGGCGATGAGGATGCCGCCCCAGAGCACCGCGCGGTACGAGCCGAGGATGCGGTCGGCGAGCCAGCCGCCCGCGACCGAGACGAGATAGACCAGCGTTCCGTAGGCTGCCGACACGGATGCGGCCGTTCCGGACGACATGCCCATGCCGCCGTGCGCGACGGTATCCGCGAAGTAGAGGACGAGGATGGCCTGCATGCCGAGGAACGAGAACCGCTCCCAGACCTCGAGCCCGGAGAGCGTGAGCAGGCCCCTGGGCTGGCCGAAGAAGGCGTGGTCGTCCTCGGGAGGCGGTTCGCGGTCGGCCTGGGCTTCGAGCGCGGTTCGAGACACCATCCACTACTTCCGCGTAAGTCGATAAATATCCGTTCTTATCAGGTGATCAAAAACATACCGGTCGTGATCCGATACCGCCCGTGCTGGACGGGTGGGCGGCATGGGTGATCGAAAGCCGACCGGATACGCTGACTTGAGTGATGGCAGCGACCTATCGACAAACCGTGTGACCGCCCAGGGACACCAGCAGACAGGAGACCCCTCGTGACCGTCGTCGGGCCGTTCGGGCTGAGCGTGCGGGACCAGGCTCTGGAAGCCGATGTCCAGGCCGGATTGGCGGCAGTCGAGGAGGGTCTGCTCGAAGCCACCAAGAGCGAGGTCCCCTTCATCACGGAGGCCGCCCAGCACCTCGTGCGCGCGGGCGGGAAGCGGTTCAGGCCGCTCCTCGTGATGCTCGCCGCGCAGTTCGGCGACCCGTACGCGCCGGGTGTCGTGCCCTCGGCGGTCGTCGTCGAGCTGACCCACCTCGCCACGCTGTACCACGACGACGTCATGGACGAGGCGGCCGTGCGACGCGGAGTGGAGAGCGCCAACACCCGCTGGGGCAACTCGCTCGCGGTCCTCACCGGCGACTTCCTCTTCGCGCGCGCCTCGCACACCCTGGCCGACCTCGGCCCCGAGGCGGTCCGCGTGCAGGCCGAGGCGTTCGAACGGCTCGTCACCGGCCAGATCCTGGAGACCGCGGGACCGTCCGACGGGCGCGACCCGGTCGAGCACTACCTCGACGTGCTCGGCGGCAAGACCGGCTCCCTGGTCGCGGTCGCCTGCCGCTTCGGCGCGATGATGTCCGGCTGCGACGACACCGTCGTGGACGTCCTCACCCAGTACGGCGAGCGGCTCGGCGTCGCCTTCCAGCTCGCCGACGACGTCCTGGACATCGCCTCCGACGGCCACGAGTCCGGCAAGACCCCGGGCACCGACCTGCGCGAGGGCATCCCCACGCTGCCGGTGCTGCGGCTCCGCGAGCGGGCCGACCGGCTCGGTCTCGCCGAGGACATCGCCCTGTGCGAGCTGCTCGACTCCGACCTCACGGACGAGGCCCGGCACGCCGAGGCCCTCACCCGGCTGCGCGCCCACCCGGCCCTGGAGCAGGCCCGCCGCGACACCGTGCGGTACGCGGAGGACGCCCGTTCGGCGCTCGCCCCGCTCCCGGAGTGCGACGCGAAGGTCGCCCTCCTGGAGATGTGCGACGCGGTGGTGCACCGGGCGGGCTGAGGTCCGTTCAGTAGCCGCCTCCCATGCCGGAGGCGGCGTGCGCCATGGCCTTCGCCCCGCTGGGCGTCACCGCCCACCAGGTGCCGTCCACGCCCTGGCCGTGCGCCTGCTTCGGCTTGGTGTCCTTGTCGTACCGGTACAGGGGCCACCCGGCCAGCGTGAGCTGCGAGCCGCCGCCGGTGCGCTTCACGGTGGAGACGAGGCTCTTGTGGATGCCCTTCACGGTCACGGAACCCTTGACGGTCGCCGCGGGCCAGACCACGGCACAGGTGCCGTAGCAGCTGACCTTCGTCGGGTGGGCGGAGTCCGCGTCGAAGCGGTAGAGGATGTACCCCTTGCTGTCTGTCACGACCGTGCCGAGCTTGGCGACCTTCGCGGTCATGAGGGTCGTCCCGGTGGTGGCCGCGGCGGGCGTCGCGTGCGAGGCGCCGCTCGCGCTGCCGCCGCTTCCGCAGCCGGCGAGCGTGAGGGTGAGGATCGCGACGCCCGTGGCCGCGTATCCGGTGAGGTGCTTGGTGGTGGCGTGCATGGCGACCCCTTTGGTCGATCCGAGCGGTCCGCGTGGTGTGTCGGCGCGGTGTGATGCCACCCCTTTGTACGCATTTGAGCGGCATGCGACTCGATGTGACGCGCATCACTTGGCGGAGGAGGCGGGTCCGGTCGCTCCGGCCCCGGCGTGACCCGGTGCGGTGCCCACGGCGTGTTCACCTCGTGCTGCGGGGAACCCTTACGGGTCGGGGAGTTGGCGGCTCCGGGTGTCATACCGCAGGAGTACGTGGAGTTGCCTCCCGGTCTGACGCTTATGGGTGACGGATTTGGTCAGATGGAGAACACGGAAAACACCACTCCTCACCGATTCGGGTGAGAATGGCGGCTCAGGGTGGGACGACCATGGGACGAGTACAGGACGGACCGGCCGCCGCCGACGACGGAGGTAAGGCAGACATGGCACCGTACGAAACCGACGACAGCACGGACGCCGGCGAGGTCGAGGACCTCCGGCCCGGGCGGCGCAGGGCGGCGCGGTACATCGTCCCGGTCACCGTGGTGGGGGTGGCGGCGGCGACCATCGGACTGGTCCCGGCGCTCGCCGACTCCGGCGACCCGAATCTCCCCAAGGTCACCGCGCAGCAGCTTCTCGACAAGATCGCCAAGTCGGACGTCCAGCAGCTGTCCGGCACGGTGAAGATCAGCACGGACCTCGGCCTGCCCGACCTCGGCGGCCTGGAGTCCAGCATGCTGTCCGGGGCCACGAAGTCCGGCGACGGCTCCTCGGCCGACCCGTCCGCCAAGCTCACCGAGCTGGCCACCGGCACCCACACCCTGCGCGTCGCGGCCGACGGCCCCGACCGGCAGAAGGTCTCCCTGCTGGAGAACGCGGCGGAGTACAGCCTCATCCACAACGGCAAGGACGTCTGGGGCTACGACAGCAAGTCGAACGAGGTCTACCACGGCACGACCGCCGCCGGCGGCGCCAAGAGCGACGAGACCCGGGCCACGCCCAAGGGCCTCACCGACGAGGCGCTGAAGTCGGTCGACGACACCACCTCGGTCACGGTCGACGGCACCGAGCACGTCGCGGGCCGCGACGCCTACAAGCTGCTGATCAAGCCCAAGCAGTCCGGTACGACGGTCGGCACGATCAGCGTCGCGGTGGACGCCAGGACGGGCCTGCCGCTCAAGTTCACGCTCACCCCGGCGAGCGGCGGCGCGGCCGTCGTCGACGTCGGCTTCACGCAGCTCAGCCTCGCCAAGCCGGCCGCCTCCACCTTCGACTTCAAGACGCCCAAGGGCGCGAAGGTCACCACGGAGGACGGCGCGACGAAGGCGACCCCGGACCACGCGGCCCCGTTCGGTGGCCACGGCAAGACGGACAAGGGCCTCGGCAAGGGCGCCGACGAGCCCACGGTCATCGGCAAGGGCTGGAACTCCATCGCCACCTTCGACACCGGCGGCCAGGGCGTCCCGACCGGCTCCTCGGCCGGCGGCGGCGACCTCGGCGGCTTCCTCGGCTCGCTCGGCGACCAGGTCAAGGGCGACTTCGGCAAGGGCACGGTCTTCTCCACCCGCCTGGTCAACGCCCTGGTCACCGACGACGGCAAGGTCTACGTCGGCGCGGTCACCAAGAGCGCGCTGGTGAAGGCGGCCGACGCGGCGAAGTGACCACCGGCGGTTGACCAACTGCCGTAGGGGGACGAGGAATTGAGGGAGCCGATGGGCGAACCGTCCGCTGAGGTGCAGGAACACGGAGTCGCGGGCGGCGGTGTCATCGCCACCCGCGGGCTCACCAAGCGCTTCCGCGGCGGGCAGCTCGCCGTGGACGGTCTCGATCTGACCGTCCCGGCGGGCAGCGTCTTCGGCTTCCTCGGTCCCAACGGCTCCGGCAAGACCACCACCATCCGCATGCTGATGGGCCTCATCGAGCCCACCTCCGGCACGGCCCGCGTCCTGGGCCGCCCCATGCCGAGATCCGTCCGCACGGTCCTGCCGCACGTCGGCGCCCTGATCGAGGGCCCCGCCCTCTACGGCTTCCTCTCCGGCCGCGACAACCTCCTGCGCTACGACGCCGCCGACCCGACCGCCGACCCGCGCACCCGGCGCGCCCGTGTCGCCGCCGCGCTGGACCGGGTGGGGCTCACGGCCGCCTCCGGGAAGAAGGCGAAGGCGTACTCCCTGGGGATGAAGCAGCGGCTCGGGCTCGCGTCCGCCCTGCTCCAGCCCCGGCAGTTGCTCGTCCTGGACGAGCCGACGAACGGGCTCGACCCGCAGGGGATGCGCGAAATCCGTTCCCTTATCCGGGAGTTGGCGTCCGACGGTACGACCGTCTTCCTCTCCTCCCACCTCCTCGACGAGATCGAGCAGGTCTGCACGCACGCGGCCGTGATGGCACAGGGCCGGCTGATCACCCAGGGCTCGGTGACCGAGCTGGCCGCCGGGACCAGGGGGCGGCTGTTCGTGGCGACGCCCGACACGGGGACGCGGCGCGGGTGCTGAAGGAACTGGGGCTGGCCGACGTGGCCGTGGCGGACGAGCGGGTGACCGCGGAACCGCCCGATCGTGAACTCGCCGAGGTGAACAAGGCGTTGGTGACCGCCGGGGTACGGGTGCGGGGGTTCGGGGTCGAACGGGCCTCCCTGGAGGACGCGTTCGTGGCGCTCACGGGGAGGGCTTCGATGTCGCGGGCTGAACTCGCGGTGCGGGCGCCGCGGATGGTGTGGACGTTCGGGCTGCTGCGCAGCGAGTTGGTGACCACGTTCCGGCGGTGGCGCACGCTGGCGTTGCTCGGGGTGCTGGCCGCCGTGCCGATCCTGGTCGGGATCGCGGTCAAGGTGGAGACGCGGGACGGCTCGTCCGTCGGGCGGGGGAACGGTGGGGGCGGGGGCCCGCGTTCATCGCCGAGATCACCAACAACGGGCTGTTCCTGGTGTTCACCGCGCTGGCCGCGACCCTGCCTTTCTTTCTGCCCATGGCCATCGGGGTGGTCGCCGGTGACGCGATCGCCGGGGAGGCCAGTGGCGGGACCTTGCGGTATCTGCTGGTGGCTCCGGCCGGGCGGACTCGGTTGCTGCTCACCAAGTACGCGACGGTGATGGCGTTTTGTGTGGTGGCGACCCTGGTCGTGGCGCTGTCCGCGCTGACGGTCGGGGCGTTGCTGTTTCCATTGGGGGATGTGACGACCATCTCCGGTACGCAGATCAGCTTCGCGGAGGGGCTGGGGCGGGCGCTGTTGATCGCGTTGGTCGTGGCCGCGTCGCTTGTCGGGATCGCGGCGCTGGGGTTGTTCGTCTCGACCATGACCAGCAGCGGTATCGCGGCGATGGCGACCACCGTGGGGTTGCTGATCACCGTCCAGATCCTTGATCAGATTCCCCAACTGCACGCGCTCCAGCCGTACTTCTTCTCCCACTACTGGCTGTCCTTCGCCGACCTCATGCGCGAACCGGTGTACTGGGACGACCTGGTGAAGAACCTGGGGCTTCAGGCGTTGTACGCGGCGGTGTTCGGGTCGGCGGCGTGGGCGCGGTTCACGGCGAAGGACATCACGGCGTAGGCGGTGCCGCGCGGCGTACGCGGTTACGCGGCTACGTTGTCGAAGGGGAAGCGGGCCGGCGGGGCCTCCTGGGTGAAGAACGTCTTCGCCCGGGCCAGCGCCTCGGTGTCCTTGAGTACGTCTCCGGGGGCGCTGCCGTTGCCGAGGAGGACTCCGCCGAAGCGCATCTTCAGGTACGCGGCCGAGTTGTTGAGCGTGCCGATCAGCGGGTCCGCCACTACGGGCTGATCGTCGGCGAGGGCCGAGACGCCCCAGAGGGTGCGGCCTGCCATCGTCGCCTTGAAGTCGGCGCCGGGGACGCGCAGCCAGTCGGACCAGTAGTCCAGGTAGCGCTTGGTGAGGCCGGAGAGGGAGTACCAGTACACCGGCGAGGCGATCACGATGTCCGTCGCGGCGAGGGTGGCGTCCAGGAGTTGGCGGATGGTGGCGTTCTCGTCGGGCTGGACTGGGCCGACGATGCCGTCGTGGCGGATGTCCAGGAAGTCGGGGAGCGGGTGGTCGGCGAGGCGTAGCCACTCCTGCTCCGTGTCGGGGGCAGTTGTTCGGCGGCCCTGCGGGCGAGGAGTTCGGTGTTGCCGTTCAGGCGGGCGCTGCCGAGGACGAAGAGGAAGCGGCGGGTCATGGGTCCCCAGGAGTATGCGGCGTGCGGTGGTTATAGCTGTGTGCATTATATGCGCGCGCAATCATCTGTCCATGGGGGTTTGGGTTGTTGTGTGGGTGCGGGCCGGTGGGGGCCGGTCGCGCAGTTCCCCGCGCCCCAAGGGCATCCGGGTGGGCGGGGTTTGGGGGCGCGGGCTGCGCCGTACCTGCCGTGACCCGCTTCCGTCTCGTTGGCGGGTGCCGGGGCGTGCGACCGTCCGGGACCCCGTTCAGGAGGGGATTCAGCGAGAGGGGCGGACTGTGCCTGTGAGGCGGGACAGGGGGTCTGTCTCCCGGGGCGGGGGCCCGTCAGGTCGCCCAGGCGCCAGGAGGGGACCCAGGGGACTCGGTAGACGTCGATCACCGACTCGATGGTCTTGATGTGCTGGGCGAGCTGGCGGGGGAGTCGGCCGGGGGCGTCCGCGACCAGGACCACGGCGTCCAGGTCCAGGCCGGGTGGGGCCTCGCCGCGGCGGAAGAGCTCCAGGGCGCGGGTCACCGCTGCGAGGCCCGCCGCGTGGGTGCGGGCCACCAGCAGGATCGACGGGGTCCTCCGGGGTCGGCCAGTCGCGGCCGCAGTCCTGGCCGCCGTAGACGGTGGTGAGGGTGGTGACGCCGGTGCCGCCGTGGGTGGCCACCCAGGAGAAGCGGCGGGGGAGGCGGGGATGTGGGTGGGGATGCCGGTGGGGATACTGGAAGGGCGCTCGGGCGTTTCCGGTGCCCCCGCGTGCGGACCGTCGTCCAGCGACACCGGTCCGCGGAGCCAGATCTCCGGGCCCTGCCGTCCACCTGTCTGCATCACCGAGCTCCTCCCTCGTGACCCCGCCGATCCTCGTGGCGTTTACAGGGGCGCGCGACTCGTCGGGAACTCCTGGGACGAGGCTGTGACGTCGCGGTGACCTGAGAACCGGAGGGGAGCGGAGATACTCAACAGTACGCGTAGAAACGGATCTTGACGCTGGGGAGTTCGTGCCCGACTCTCCGACGCATGCGAGTGAGGGAACCGATGACTCGACTCAGCCGCGAGAAGAAGCGGGAGCAGAAGCGAGCCGCACGCTCGGCACCCGCAGCGTCACCTTTCGAGGTACGCGTGCCTGTTGACGGCCCCGGCGCCGGAGGCGCGTCGATCGGCGGAGTGCCGGTCGCGGTGGCCGCCGGCGAGGAGATCCAGCAGGCGGTCCTGAGTCACCTCCATCGCATCGCCACGGCCACCGGTCATCCCGTCCACGCGACCATCCACGACGCGCGCATCGGGTACGTCGTGCCTCTTCAGATCGATCCCGACGGCTCCAGCCATTTCTCGGCCGAGCCCCGGGCGATGGGCGGGGGTGGCGGTAGGGGCAGTGGTGGTACGGCCGACGTGGCGCCCGCTGGTTCTCCGGTCGGGTTCCCGCCTCCGCCGCCTCAGCTTCCGTCCGCGGTCGGTGCGGCGCCGGAACCCGAAGACCGGCGCCCGAGCGGTGACCCGGCCACCCATCGGCTGCGTGCGGTACCGGAAGCTGAAGCGGAGCAGGGTGAGGCTGTGGTTCCCACCTTCCCGTTGCGCGCCGTACCCGAGTCCGCCGGGGAGTCGGTACCCACGTTTCCCTTGCACGCCGTACCGGAGTCCGCCCGGAACGACACGTCGCTCGGCCAAGTCCAGCCGCCCACGGGAGCCTTCGGCCCGCCCCCGACGATGGACCCCTCGCCGGAGATCCCACCCGCGCCCTTCGACCCCGCCCCCATCCCCGACCTCGTCCTCACCGTCCCCGAACCCGACCCCAAGCCCACCCCGGCCCGCGGCTTCGATGCCGTCGCCGAGGCCGTGCTGGGGACGACCCGGTGACGACCGACGGAGCCGGTACCCAGTTCCTGGTCGAGCCGATGGTGCGGATCAACGACGCGGTCAAAGCGGGCCGCATCGAGGAGGCCGCCGCGCTCGCGGAGCGGACCGTCACGGACGCGGTGAACGCGCTCGGCGCAGAACACCCCGAAGCCCTCCGGCTGCGCGAACTCGCCGCCTACATCGCCTACTTGGCCGGCGACCCGCTCCGCTCCTTCCACCTCTCCCTCGACCTCGCCCGCATCCGCCACCGCGCCCACGACGCGGAGTCGGCCTACGGCAACGTCCAGAGCGCGGCCACGGCCTGGCGTGCCGTACGCGACCCGGAGCAGGGCCTCGCTCTTGGCCGGGACCTGATCGACCTGTGGACCGGACTCGCCGCGGAGGACGGCCCCGCGGCCGACGACATAGAGGAACTGGAGTCCGCCCGCGCCCGCATGGGCCGTCTCACCGAACGCGCCCGCAAGGCCGGCGACTGAGCCCCTAGGCGACGCAGAACTCGTTGCCCTCGGGGTCCGTCATCACCACCCACGTCCCGGCGGGCTCCGACACCCGCCGCAGCAGGCTCGCGCCGAGCCCGGTGAGCCGTTCCACCTCGGCCTCGCGCCGCTCCGGGCCGGGGTGCAGATCGAGGTGCAGGCGGTTCTTGACCGTCTTCGACTCCGGTACGCGCTGGAAGAGGATGCGGCGGCCGAGGCCCGTGCCGCGCTGCTTGTCATAGGGGTCGTCGGGATGCCGTACGGCCATCAGGTCGCGGAAGGCGGGGCGGCCGTGGAAGTGGACGGTCGCCGCCGCGGGCAACGCGCCCATGTCCAGGAGCTGTTGGACCAGGGCGCTGTTGTCCTCGGCCTCGTAGTGGAGCGCGGCGGCCCAGAAGTCCGCCTGGGCGTGCGGGTCCGCCGCGTCGATGACCAGTTTCCAGTGGAGGGGCGTGGTGGGCGCGGCCGGTTCGGGCGTCTGAGTCATGGTCCTCACTCTGGCACCGGCGCGGCGCGCCGCGGGGCTATTCCGCGGCCTCGACCGTGTCCGCCGGGGTCGTGGTGCCTGCCGGGTCCGCCGGGGTCGTCGCCGCGCTGTTCCGTCGTAGCGCCGCCGCCGTGGCCCTGTCCCGGCGGGCCGTTCGCCACGCGTCCGTCGTCAGCAGGGCCAGGGCCAGCCACACCAGGGCGAAGCCCGCCCAGCGTGCGGGGGCATCGACTCGTGGAAGTACAGGATGCCCAGCAGGAACTGGAAGACCGGTGCCAGGTACTGGAGCAGGCCGAGGGTCGACAGCGGGACCCGGATCGCCGCCGCGCCGAAGCAGACGAGGGGAGGGCGGTGACGATGCCGGTGGAGGCGAGGAGGGTGGCGTGGCCCGCGCCCTCCTGGGCGAAGGTCAGGGTGCCGTGGGAGTTGAGCCAGAGGAGGTAGGCGAGCGCGGGGAAGAACTGGATCGCGGTCTCCGCGGCCAGTGACTCGATGCCGCCGAGGTTGACCTTCTTCTTCACCAGGCCGTACGTGGCGAAGGAGAACGCGAGCGTGAGGGAGATCCACGGCGGCCGGCCGTAGCCGACGGCCAGGACGAGGACGGCGGCGAGGCCGACGCCGACCGCGGCCCACTGCGCGGGGCGCAGCCGTTCCTTCAGCAGGAGGACGCCCATCGCGATGGTGACGAGGGGGTTGATGAAGTAGCCGAGGGAGGCCTCGACGACGTGGCCGCTGTTCACGGCCCAGATGTAGACGCCCCAGTTGACGGTGATGAAGGCCGCGGCGATCGTCACGAGGCCCAACTTGCGCGGCTGGCGCAGGAGTTCACCGGCCCAGGCCCAGCGCCGGATCACCAGGAGCGCCACGGCGACGAAGGCGAGCGACCACACCATGCGGTGGGCGAGGATCTCGGCGGCGCCGGCGGGCTTCAGCAGCGGCCAGAACAGCGGGACCAGGCCCCACATGCCGTAGGCCGCGAAACCGTTCAGCAGTCCTATGTGGTGCTGGTCGCCCTTCGGCCTCCCGCTCACGGGCCTCTCCTTCGCACGTGCTCCGCTCGGCCGCGTCGGCGCGGCCAGCACGAAGGTAGCGCCGAGCGGGCCCGGCTGTCATGCCCGTATCGCCATACGGTCATGACACGGCCCATGGCGGGGAGTCGGCCGGGAGGCGGGTCAGCCCCTGAGCGCGAGGGCGATCGACTCGCTGATCGGCGTGGTCGGGCGGCCCGACAGCCGGGACAGGTCGCCGGAGGAGACGACCAGTTCGCCCTTCTCGATGGACGCGTCGACACCGGCGATGATCGTGGCGAAGGGACCGGGCAGACCGGCGCCGGTGAGGATGCCGACGAGCGTCTCGCCGGGCACGTTGTTGTAGACGATCTCCTTGCCGGTCTGGCGGCTCAGCTCGGCCGCGTACTCGGCGAAGCTCCACGCCTCGTCGCCGCCCAGCTCGTACGTCTGGTTCTCGTGGCCCTCGCCGGTCAGCACGGCGACGGCGGCGGCGGCGTAGTCGGCGCGCGAGGCGGCGGAGATCCGGCCCTCACCGGCGGCGGCCACGACGGCGTTGTGCTCCAGCACGGGGGCGAGGTTCTCGGTGTAGTTCTCGTTGTACCAGCCGTTGCGGAGCAGGGCGTACGGCACTCCGGACGCGAGCAGCGCCTTCTCGGTGCCGCGGTGGTCGTCGGCCAGGGCGGCGGTGAGGGTGCCCGGCGCGCTGGTGTAGGCGAGGAGGGCGACACCGGCGGCCTTCGCGGCGTCGATGACGACCTGGTGCTGGCCGACGCGGCCCTTCTCGAACTCGTTGCCGGAGATCAGCAGCACCTTGTCGCCGGCGGCGAAGAGGCTGTCGAAGGTCTCGGGGGCGTTGTAGTCCGCGACGGCGATCTTCACGCCGCGCTCCGCGAAGTCGGCGGCCTTCTCCGGCGTACGGACCACGGCGGTGATCCGGTCGGCCGGAACCTTCTCCAGCAACTGCTCCACTACGTGGTGGCCGAGGTGTCCGGTGGCTCCGGTGACGACGATGCTCATGGTGATGACTCCTTGGAGGGGATGCGGTGCGTGGCACTAACCCTAGAGGTAGCGCTAACTCTTGGAAAGTACCCACTTTGAAGTAAGGTACCGGCATGGCAGTAAGCGCAGAGGTGTCCAGCAGCCGTGGCACGGCCGAGGCCGAGGCGATGTGTCCGCACCGCCTGGTCATGGAGCACGTCACGTCCCGCTGGGGCGTCCTCGTCCTCATCGAACTCCTCGACCGCCCCCACCGCTTCAGCGAACTCCGCCGCGCGATCGGCGAGGTGCGGCAGGTGAGCGAGAAGATGCTCGCCCAGACCCTGCAGACCCTGGAGCGGGACGGCCTGGTCCACCGCGACGCCAAGCCGGTGATCCCGCCGCGCGTCGACTACTCCCTGACCGACCTGGGCCGCGAGGCCGCCGAACAGGTGCGGGGCCTGGCCCGGTGGACCCAGGACCGGCTGGGGAAGGTGCTGGAGGCGCGGGAGGCGTACGACACGGCGAAGGGGCGGGCCGGCACCGCCGAGGTGCTCGAGCCCGCCCCCTCCGTGCGGCCGTGACGCTCAGCCCACGACCGTCCAGGTGTCCCCGCCCGCCAGCAGCGCGGCCAGGTCTCCTTGCCGTTCTGCACGATCGCCGAGTCGAGCTGGTCGGCCATCTGCGTGTCGTAGACCGGCCGCTCCACCGACCGCAGCACCCCGATCGGGGTGTGGTGCAGGGTGTCCGGGTCGGCCAGCCGGGACAGCGCGAAGGCCGTGGTCGGGGAGGCCGCGTGGGCGTCGTGGACGAGGATCTCGGCCTCGTTGGCCGGGGTCACGTCGACCACCTTCAGGTCACCGCTCGCCGCATCCCGTACGACACCCCGCGCCCCGTCGGCGCCGAAGCGGATCGGCTGCCCGTGCTCCAGCCGGATCACCGCCTCCTCGGCCTGCCGGCGGTCCTTCAGGGCGTCGAAGGCGCCGTCGTTGAAGATGTTGCAGTTCTGGTAGATCTCCACGAGGGCCGTGCCGGGGTGGGCGGCGGCCTCGCGCAGCACCGGGGTGAGGTGCTTGCGGTCCGAGTCGATCGTCCGGGCCACGAAGGACGCCTCCGCGCCGATCGCCAGCGACACCGGGTTGAAGGGCGCGTCCAGGGAGCCCATCGGCGTCGACTTGGTGATCTTCCCGACCTCGGAGGTCGGCGAGTACTGGCCCTTCGTCAGGCCGTAGATCCGGTTGTTGAAGAGGAGGATCTTCAGGTTGACGTTGCGGCGCAGGGCGTGGATCAGGTGGTTGCCGCCGATCGACAGCGCGTCGCCGTCACCGGTGACCACCCAGACGCTCAGGTCCCGCCGGGACGCGGCCAGTCCGGTCGCGATCGCGGGGGCGCGGCCGTGGATCGAGTGCATGCCGTACGTGTTCATGTAGTACGGGAAGCGGGAGGAGCAGCCGATGCCGGAGACGAAGACGATGTTCTCCTTGGCCAGGCCCAGTTCCGGCATGAAGCCCTGCACCGCCGCGAGGATCGCGTAGTCACCGCAGCCGGGGCACCAGCGCACTTCCTGATCGGACTTGAAGTCCTTCATGGACTGCACTGCCTCGGCCTTGGGGACGAGCGAAAGTGCCTCGATCGTGCCCGTGCCTTCCGTGGACGTCTCAGCCATCGATGGCCTCCTTGAGAGCCGTGGCGAGCTGCTCAGCCTTGAACGGCATGCCGTTCACCTGGTTGTACGAGTGCGCGTCCACCAGGTACTTCGCCCGCACCAGCGTGGCGAGCTGACCGAGGTTCATCTCGGGGATCACCACCCGGTCGTAGCGCCCCAGGACCGCGCCGAGGTTGTGCGGGAAGGGGTTGAGGTGGCGCAGATGCGCCTGCGCGATGGACTCGCCGGACGCGCGCAGCCGCCGTACCGCCGCCGTGATCGGGCCGAACGTCGAACCCCAGCCGAGGACCAGCGTGCGCGCCCCGTGCGGGTCGTCGACCTCCAGATCCGGTACCTCGATGCCGTCGATCTTGGCCTGGCGGGTGCGGACCATGAAGTCGTGGTTGGCGGGGTCGTAGGAGATGTTGCCCGTGCCGTCCTGCTTCTCGATGCCGCCGATGCGGTGTTCGAGGCCGGGGGTGCCGGGGACGGCCCACGGGCGGGCCAGGGTCTGCGGGTCGCGTTTGTACGGCCAGAAGACCTCGCTGCCGTCGTCCAGCGTGTGGTTCGGGCCCTGGGCGAACTGGACGGTGAGATCCGGGAGTTCGTCGATGTCGGGGATGCGCCAGGGCTCGGAGCCGTTGGCCAGGTAGCCGTCCGAGAGGAGCATCACCGGGGTGCGGTAGGTGAGCGCGATCCGCGCGGCCTCGATCGCCGCGTCGAAGCAGTCGGCCGGCGTGCGCGGGGCGACGATCGGGACCGGCGCCTCGCCGTTGCGCCCGAACATCGCCTGGAGCAGGTCGGCCTGCTCGGTCTTGGTCGGCAGCCCGGTGGAGGGCCCGCCGCGCTGGATGTCCAGGACGAGCAGCGGGAGTTCCATCGACACGGCGAGCCCGATGGTCTCGCTCTTCAGCGCGACACCCGGGCCGGACGTGGTCGTGACGGCGAGGGAACCCCGAAAGCCGCGCCGAGGGCCGCCCCGATGCCCGCGATCTCGTCCTCGGCCTGGAAGGTGCGGACGCCGAAGTTCTTGTGCCGGCTCAGCTCGTGCAGGATGTCCGAGGCCGGGGTGATCGGGTACGAACCCAGGAACAGCGGGAGGTCCGCCTGCCGGGACGCGGCGACCAGGCCGTAGGACAGGGCCAGGTTCCCGGAGATGTTGCGGTAGGTGCCGGTCGGGAACGCGGTGGCGGCCGGGGCGACCTCGTAGGAGACCGCGAAGTCCTCCGTCGTCTCGCCGAAGTTCCAACCCGCCCTGAACGCGGCGATGTTGGCGGCCGCGATGTCGGGCTTCTTCGCGAACTTGGTCTTGAGGAACTTCTCGGTGCCCTCGGTCGGCCGGTGGTACATCCACGACAGCAGGCCCAGCGCGAACATGTTCTTGCTGCGCTCGGCCTCCTTGCGGGTGAGGCCGAAGTCCTTGAGCGCCTCGACGGTGAGGGTGGTGAGGGGACGGGGTGCAGGCTGTAGCCGTCCAGCGAACCGTCGTCGAGCGGCGAGGCGGAGTAACCCACCTTCTGCAGCGCCCTCTTGGTGAACTCGTCGGTGTTGACGATGATCTCCGCACCGCGCGGAACATCACCGATGTTCGCCTTCAGCGCGGCCGGGTTCATCGCGACCAGTACGTTCGGCGCGTCGCCCGGGGTCAGGATGTCGTGGTCGGCGAAATGCAGCTGGAACGACGAAACCCCCGGCAGGGTGCCTGCGGGGGCGCGGATCTCGGCCGGGAAGTTCGGCAGTGTGGAGAGGTCGTTCCCGAAGGACGCCGTCTCCGAGGTGAAGCGGTCGCCGGTGAGCTGCATCCCGTCACCCGAGTCACCGGCGAACCGGATGATCACCCGGTCCAGGCGTTGGACGTCCTTCACCCCCGCCGGTTTGCGTTGTTCCCCTACCAACGTGCTGTCGGCTCCGTCGGCCTGCTCCGCTGGGCTACTGACCTGGCTGGTCACTGAACTGGACCTCCTCTTCGAGGACGCTGTCCGGGCATGGTCGTACCGCCGACCCTCCCAGGATCAACCCTACGTCTGTAAGGGTCGCCTTCCTGCGGCCGTTCGCATGATGGACGCTGTTTTGAGACGGCCTGACGCCCTGACTTGTCATGATTTCCTGACCCCGGCACTTCCCTCGACGACGCTCCCGTGCATTGTCCGGTTCTCGAAACCCACTGACGGTGGACTGACAGTGGACTGACGGCGATGAACGACCGCCGGTCGGCGACCAGGCGGCTGACACAGTGTCAGTTTGTCAGGAGTTGAGGTACGTGAGGACGGCCAGAACACGCCGGTGATCCCCGTCACTGGGTGACAGTCCCAGCTTCAGGAAGATGTTGCTGACGTGCTTCTCGACCGCGCCGTCGCTCACCACGAGCTGCCGGGCTATCGCCGAGTTCGTGCGCCCCTCGGCCATCAGCCCCAGCACCTCGCGCTCACGGGGGTCAGTCCCGCCAGCACGTCCTGCTTACGGCTGCGCCCGAGCAACTGCGCGACGACCTCGGGGTCCAGCGCGGTACCCCCGAGGCGACCCGCACCACGGCGTCCACGAACTCCCGCACCTCGGCCACCCGGTCCTTCAGCAGATAGCCGACGCCGTGCGTGGAACCGGCCAGCAGTTCGGTGGCGTAGCGCTCCTCCACGTACTGCGACAGCACCAGCACGCCGAGCCCGGGATGCGCCTTGCGCAGCTCGACCGCGGCCCGCACACCCTCGTCGGTGTGCGTCGGCGGCATTCGTACGTCGGCCACGACCACGTCCGGCAGCGCGCCCTGCGCGGCCAGCTCGGTGATCGTCTTCACCAGCGCGACCCCGTCACCCACCCCGGCCACCACGTCGTGCCCGCGGTCGGTCAGCAACCGGGTCAGGCCCTCCCTGAGCAGCACTGAATCCTCGGCGATGACCACCTGCACCCTGTCCTCCACGATGTTCGGCCCCCATTGCCACCCTGCCCGGCCCACGTCGACCCGCGTCCGTACACAGAACAGGTCCAGCATTCCAGGGTTCGCGCCGTGGTGCGGGCGGGGGAGGGAATCGGGGTGGGGGTGAGCCCCGGAGGGCAGGGCAGCGGGGCCACCCCGTCACCCCTCAGGCGCTCAACCCCGCCAGGGCAGCTCCGCCGTGATCCGGGTAGGCCCGCCCGCCGGCGAGTCCACCACCAGAATCCCGTCCACCGCGTCCAGCCGCCCGGCAAGACCAGCCAGCCCGGAACCGCCGGAGGCATCCGCCCCGCCGACCCCGTTGTCCACGACCTGCAGCATCAGCCGGTTCTCCACCCGCCACACATCCACGGCAACCCAGGTCGCCTGCGCATGCTTGCTCACGTTCTGCAGCAGCTCGGAGACGGTGAAGTACGCGATCCCCTCGATCGCCGCAGCAGGCCGCGCGGGCAGATCCACCTCCACCTGCACCGGCACGGTGCACCGCGAGGCGACGGAGGAGAGGGCCGCGTCGAGCCCCCGGTCGGTCAGCACGGCCGGATGGATCCCCCGCGCCAGATCCCGCAGCTCCTGCAACGCCGTCTTCACCTCACCGTGCGCCTCGCCCACCATCCGCGCCGCCGCCTCCGGGTCCTCCGTCAGCTTCTCCTTCGCCAGCCCCAGATCCATCGCCAGCGCCACCAGCCGGGCCTGCGCCCCGTCGTGCAGGTCGCGCTCGATGCGCCGCAGATCCGCCGCCGCCGTGTCGACCACGACACCCCGGTCCGACTCCAGCTCCACGACCCGCGTCGCCAGCGTCGACGGCCCGAGCAGCCCCCGCACCATGACCCGGTCCACCATCGTCAGCGCCCGCACGATCCACGGTGTGGCCAGCGTGAACAGCAGTCCGATCAGCGCGGTGACGGTGATCTCGAAGGGGTTGTCCAGGTAGATCTGGTGGTGCTGGTCGCCGTAGAGCTGCAGGCCGCCCTGGCCGGCGTAGACCGGGAAGACCCAGAACCACAGCGGGTACGTCAGGAGGGCCCAGCCGTAGGACCAGAAGCTGAGGGCGACGACGAAGGAGAAGACCGCCCAGGGGAAGTGCAGCACCGCGTACAGCAGGTGGCGCCACGATGTGCCGCTCTTGAGGACCGCGCCCATCCACGCCATCGGGCCGTTCTTCTTCAGACGCAGCGGCTCGGGGTCGGCGACGTCCAGACCGAGCAGCCCGCGGGCCCGCGCCCGCTCCAGCGCGCCGAAACCGCGGCAGCCGGCCAGCGCGCCCGCCAGGACCGGCACCCCGAGAAACGTGATCAGCAGGCCCGCGCCGAGCGACACCATCGTGACGGCGTAGGTGAAGAGCAGGATGCTGATCGGCAGGCTCAGCAGGACATAGCCCAGCTCCCGCCAGCTGCGTGCCTCGACCGGTGCGCGCAGCGCGGTCGGCAGCCGGCGCCGCGTCCGCTCGTCGGCGACCGTCCCGTGCATTCCGTACCCCTGCCCGTACTCCGTGGCCATCGGTGTCGTCCCGTTCTACTCGTATCCGCAGCCGTGCTGTCCTATCTCCAGACTGGTCGACGGGCGGCCGGGGAACCATGGAGTCCGTCGGCGTCCCGGGCGGGGGTTTTCCCTACCCGTGGCCCCTTGCTGCCGCCCACCGGTGACGGACACGCCGTCGACCGCGCCGGTGCGGGCGGGCGGGGCCGCGCATGCCGGAACGGTCGAAGTGATGGCCCTTTTGCGTGGGCAGAGGGCGCTAGCGCTGGCTCCCCGCCTCGTTGGCGGTGCGTTCGCGCCAGGGCAGCTCCGCGGTGACGGTCGTCGGACCGCCGGGCGGCGAGTCGAGGACGAACAGGCCGTCCACCGCGCCCAGCCGCTCCGCGAGACCGCGCATGCCGGTGCCGCCGTCGAGGTTGGCGCCGCCGCGGCCGTCGTCCCAGACCTGGATCAGCAGCCGGTCGTCGGACCGCCAGACGTCCACCGACGCCGTACGGGCACCGCTGTGCTTACTGATGTTCTGCAGCAGCTCGGAGACGGTGAAGTACGCGATGCCCTCGATGGCCGCGGCCGGCCGCGCGCCCGATGTCGGCGGTCACCTTCACCGGCACCGTGCAGCGCGTGGCGACGGAGGACAGGGCGGCGTCGAGGCCGCGGTCGGTCAGCACGGCCGGATGGATACCGCGTGCCAGATCCCTCAACTCCTGGAGCGCCAGCTTCACTTCACCGTGCGCCTCGTCGACCATCGCCGCGACATGCTCGTCGGCCTGGCCCTCCAGCAGCTTCTCCTTGGCCAGCCCCAGCCCCATCGCCAGGTTGACCAGCCGGGCCTGCGCGCCGTCGTGCAGGTCGCGCTCGATCCGCCGCAGATCCGCCGCCGCCGTGTCGACCACGACACCGCGGTCCGACTCCAGTTCGGCGATACGGCGTTCCAGCTCGTCGGAGGGGGAGAGGAGGCCGCGGACCATCGCACGGTCCACGTTGGCCAGCCCGCGCGCGATGAACGGCAGCACGGGCCACAGCACGAACAGCGAGGTCAGCGTGACGGTGAAGGTGACGATGCCCCACGGCAGCCGCATCCCGTCGTACAGCACCGTCCGCCACGCCACCGGGTCCTTCAGCGCCATCCACACCCGCTGCACGAGCCCGCCGCCCTTGCGCCACGGCAACGGGCTCGGCTCGTCGATCCGCACCCCGAGCAGCCGCCGGGCCCGGCCCCGCTCGAACTTCCCGATCAGCCGCGCGCCCATCAACGCCAGCGCGAGCAGCGGAAGCCGACCACGGTGATGGTCAGCCCGGCGCTGAGGACCAGCGTCGTCGCCACATAGACGAAGCCGAACACCGATATCGGCAGATTGGCCAGGAGATGCGCGATCTCCTTCCAGGTGTGCCGGTCGTAGGCGAAGCGGGCCGGCGGCAACGGCTCGTCGAGCTCGCCACCGGGTGCCGCCGGGTCGGCGTAGGGGATGCGTACGGTCATACGGGCCAGCGTGCCGCGTCGCGCGCCCCGGCGCCATGAGGTCCGCCGCCCAGGTCTCCTGGGGAAAACCCCACCATGCGTCTCCGACGGATCTTCGGGGTCTCGTCGGCGCCGGCACCCGTGGAACCTCGAACGGCTTCTCCCATGGCGCGTCCCCGGCATCTTCCATGGCGTGTCCCCGGCATCTTCCACGGCGTCTCCGGTGAATCCCCAGGCGCGACGGACTGCTTACGGTCCCTTTAACAGGGCCTAGACTCCCGTGCGTACGGATCGTCGAACACAGCGGTCACATGCGTCACCGGGGCAGCGCGGGCATCAGCGCGGGTGCGGGTATCGGGCGGAGGAGGGGTCGGACGTGCGGGAGATGGTGCAGGGGGCCTTGCCGGCGGCTGTGCGGGAGTCCTTGCCGGGAACGATGTCGGCGACCTTGCGGGATTCCGTGCCGGGGGCTGTGTCGTCGGCTGTGCGGGAGACCTTGCCAGGGGGCCTTGTCGTCGGCCGTGCGGGAGCCGGCCGGGGTCGTCGTCGCGGCGGACTACTTCCGGTCCTACTCCGTCGTCGGGCTGCTCGCCGTCGTCGGCGTGCTCTTCGTCGCCGTGGCCTTCGGCGCGGGCCGCCTGCTGCGCCCGGTGGTCCCGACCCCGAGAAACTCCTGACGTACGAGTGCGGTGTCGACCCGGTCGGCGAGGGCTGGGCACACACCCAAGTCCGGTACTACGTCTACGCGTTCCTGTACGTCGTCTTCGCCGTCGACTCGATCTTCCTCTTCCCCTGGGCAACGGTTTTCGCCGCGCCCGGCTACGGCGCGACCACCCTCGTCGAGATGTTCATCTTCCTCGGCTTCCTGGCCGTGGGCCTGCTGTACGCATACAAGAAGGGCGTCCTGGCATGGACGTGACGACACCGGACTCCGACGGGCAGCCGGTTCAGCCGGTGTACCTCCCCGAGCCGAAACGCCTGGGCGCCCTCGCCCGCCTCGCCCCCGAACCCATGAAGGTCGTCCTCAACTGGGGCCGCCGCTACTCCCTCTGGGTCTTCAACTTCGGCCTCGCCTGCTGCGCGATCGAGTTCATCGCCGCGTCCATGGCCCGCCACGACTTCATCCGCCTCGGCGTGATCCCCTTCGCCCCGGGTCCGCGCCAGGCCGACCTGATGGTCGTCTCCGGCACGGTCACGGACAAGATGGCCCCCGCCGTGAAACGCCTCTACGAGCAGATGCCCGAGCCCAAGTACGTCATCTCCTTCGGCGCGTGCAGCAACTGCGGCGGCCCGTACTGGGACTCCTACTCGGTCACCAAGGGCGTCGACCAGATCATCCCGGTCGACGTCTACGTCCCCGGCTGCCCGCCCCGCCCCGAAAGCGCTCCTCCAGGGCATCCTCAAACTCCAGGAGAAGATCGCCCGGGAGTCGTTGGGGAGCGGTACGGGGTGAGCGCGGCCCGCCCTTCTACGGCTGCGCTGCAGAGCGGGTTGGTTTCGGCGCCGGGGCGGGGGCTGCGGCGGGGGCGGTGAGGGTTCTGCGGCTGTGGCTGCGGCTGCCGGTGCTGGTACGGGTGCGGGGCCGGGGTTGGCGCTGGTACGGGTACCGGTGCGGATGCGGGGGCCGGCGCGGGTTCTGGTGCTGGTGGTGATTCCGGGTCGGTTTCTGGCTCGGCTTCCGGATCGGCTTCTGGCTCGACTTCTGACTCGGGGTCGGGGTCGGGGCGGGAGGCTGGATCCGGGGCCGGGGCCGGGGCCGGTTCGGAGCCGGGGCCGGGTCTGGCCCGGGGTTCGGTCCGGCGTCGGGTTCGGGGCCGGAGCCAGAGGCAGAGCCAGGGTCGGGGATGCCCGATGAGCGCCGTCGGCTGGCTGCCCGCCCCGGTCGAGGAACTGTTCGGTACGGAGGCCACGGCCGAGGAGTCGTACGCACTCCTCACCGTCGACGTACCCCCACCACCTGGCTCGCCGCCCTCCGCACCGCCCGCGACGACCTGGGCTGCACCTACTTCGACTGGCTGAGCGCGGTCGACGAGCCCGGCACCGGCTTCCGCGTCGCCGCCCACGTCGTCGTACTGTCACCGGTACGCCGACTCCTCGTCCGTACGACGGTCCCGCACGAGACTCCGGTACTCCCCACCGCCGTCGACGTCTACGCGGGTGCCGCCTGGCACGAGCGCGAGACCCACGAGATGTTCGGCGTCGACTTCGAGGGCCACCCGGGGCTGGACCACCTCCTCCTCCCGGAGAGCTTCGAAGGCCACCCCCTCCGTAAGGACTTCGTCCTCGCCGCCCGCGTCGCCAAGGCCTGGCCCGGCGCGAAGGAACCGGGCGAGTCAGACCACGGCGCCCCGAAGCGCCGCCAGATGCTCCCCCAGGCGTCCCCGACCCGAACGAGTGGGGCCCGCTGAAGGGCCAACTCCCCGCAACCCCGGCCCGCCCCCGCGCGGCGCGGGACGCGCGGCGGGCGAGCGTCCGGCCCGTGCGGGGGTGAGTCTCCGGTCCGTGCGGCGGGTGACAGCCTGGCGCGTGGAACGGGTGATCGCCCCGTACGACGTGCCCGTTCGGCTTCGGAGGGGTCGGCTAGCCAGGGGGCACGGCTGGGGGCGCGGTGCCGTCGGGTGACGGTGTGGTGCCGTCGGGCGGGAGTGAAGTGCCGCCGGGCACCGGTGTGTCGCCGTCGGCTGGGAATGAAGTGCCGCCGGCAGAGAGGGCAACGCCGGCGGGTGAGAGCGCGGTGCCGTCGACCGAGGGGCAGGGCCAGGATCAGGGTCAGAGCCAGGTCCAGGGTCAGGGCCAGGGCCAGGGCCAGAGCCAGGGCCAGGGCCAGCGGGAGTCGGCCGAGGGTGTTCACGCCCCTGCGGTGCGTCCTGCGGGACCGCGCCGGGCGCAGCGCGAGCGAGGGTTCGGTGAGCCAGGGCCAGAACCAAGGCCAGGTGACCGGTGCCGATCGCGCGGAACAGGGTTCGGGAACCCCGGCCGCGCCCCGCCGCACCCGCAGCGCCTCGGAGGGCTCGGCGAGTCAACAGGGGACGGGCTCGACACCCCCTCGCCGCTCCCGCAGCGCGAGCGACGGCTCGGCGTCACAAGAGGCACAGGCACAGACACCTGCGGCGGAACCGGGATCAGTACCTGGGGCAGAACAGGCACAAGCACAGACACGAGAGGGCAGCACCCCTCAGCCCCCCACCGCACCCCGCAGCACGGACGCCCCGTGGCACAACGCCCGCCCAGCCTTCGCGGAGCCGGAGCCGGAGCGGGAGGCCAAGCCCGAGGCGGAGTCGGCGCCGGTGTCTGAGCCCAAGGCCGCGCCCGTGCCGGAGCCAGAGGCCGAGACCGAGACCGAGGTGGAGTCCGCGCCGGTGAGTGAGTCCGAGGCCGTGCCCGCGCCAGTGTCTGAGCGCGAGCCCGAGGCCAAGCCTGCGCCGGTGTCCGAAGCCAAGCCGGAATCGGACCCGCGCCGGTATCTGAAGCCAAGCCGGAATCCGACCCGCGCCGGTATCTGAAGCCAAGCCCGAGCCCGGACCCGCGCCGGTGTCCGAAGCCAAGCCGGACTCCGAACCGAAGCCCGAGCCCCGCCAAGCAGCCGAGCCCCGCCAAGCAGCCGGCCGACGGGTCACCAACCGAAGCCGACTCGCCCGCAACCGAGCCGGGCTCTCCCGCACCCAGGTCGGATTCACCCACTCCCGAGCCGTCCCCGGGCGCCCCCGAACCGAACCCGGACACAACTGCGCCTACCCCGGCCGCAGTTGAACGGACCGACCCGCCCCCGCCCCCGAGGACCCCTCCTCAGAGAACCCCGTCCCCGAAGACCCAACCCCGACACCCCCACAGGAGGCCCGCAGTGAACGACGCGCTAGACGTCGCCCTGCGACTCCTGATCGTCTTCGTCGTCTTCCTCACCTTCCCCTGATCGTCGGTCAGACCGAGCACAAGGTGATGGCCCACATGCAGGGCCGCCTCGGCCCCATGTACGCCGGCGGCTTCCACGGCTGGGCCCAACTCGTCGCCGACGGCGTGAAGTTCGCCCAGAAGGAAGACATCGTCCCGGCGGAAGCGGACCGCCGTGTCTTCCAACTCGCCCCCGCCGTCGCCCTCCTCCCGTACCTCCTCGTCCTCCTCGCCATCCCGATCGGCCCGGGCGAGGGCGCCGTCGGCCAGGTCCTGGACGCGGGCATCTTCTTCGTCCTCGCGGTGATGGGCGTCAGCGTCCTCGGCTCACTCATGGCCGGCTGGGCCTCCGCCAACAAGTTCTCCCTCCTCGGCGGCCTCCGTACCGCCGCACAGCTCCTCGCCTACGAACTCCCCATGCTGCTCACCGCCGCCTCCGTGGCGATGGCGGCCGGCACGGTCTCCCTCCCCGGCATCCTCGACGCCTTCCACTGGTGGTGGCTGCCCTGGCAGATCGTCGGCGCGGTCGTGTTCTTCATCGCCGGCCTTGCCGAACTCCAACGGCCCCCTTCGACATGCCCGTCGCCGACTCCGAGATCATCTTCGGCGCCTACACCGAATACACCGGTCTCCGCTTCGCCCTCTTCCTCCTCGCCGAGTACGCCGGAATCGTCGTCCTGTGCGGCCTGACCACCGTCCTCTTCCTGGGTGGCTGGCACGGCCCCTGGGGCGCGGACGGCCTCGGCTGGGTGTGGACCCTGCTGAAGACCGCGATCCTCGCCTTCGTCGTCATCTGGCTCCGCGTCACCTATCCCCGCCTGCGCGAGGACCAGCTCCAGAAACTCTCCTGGACCCTCCTCGTCCCCCTCTCCCTCGCCCAGATCGCCCTCACCGGCGTCGTGAAGGTGGTGTTCCTCTGATGTCCCACCCGTCGCCCGGCCACCACCCCTCAACGACGCCCTCCGAGCGGCCCCGTTTTTCGATCCCCGGCTCCGGCCTGGCCAAGGGCCTGGCCGTCACCCTCCGCACGATGACGAAGAAGACCGTCACCGAGCAGTACCCGGACACCCAGCCCGACCTCCCGCCCCGCACCCGCGGAGTCATCGGCCTGTTCGAGGAGAACTGCACGGTCTGCATGCTCTGCGCCCGTGAGTGCCCCGACTGGTGCATCTACATCGACTCCCACAAGGAGACGGTCCCGGCGGCGGCCCCGGCGGTCGCGAGCGCAGCCGCAACGTCCTCGACCGCTTCGCCATCGACTTCTCCCTGTGCATGTACTGCGGTATCTGCATCGAGGTCTGTCCTTTCGACGCGCTGTTCTGGTCCCCGGAGTTCGAGTACGCCGAGACCGACATCCACGAACTCACCCACGAACGCGACAAGCTCCGCGAGTGGATGTGGACCGTGCCGGCCCCACCCGCCCTCGACCCCGCCGCCGAGGAACCCAAGGAGATCGCCGCCGCCCGCAAAACCGCCGAGAAGCTGGCCGCGACACAGGCCGCAGAGGCAGCACAGGCTGCACAAGCCGCGGAGGCAGCGGAGGCCGCGCAAACCGCGGAGGCTACGCCAGCCGGAGAGCCCGTAGAGGCTGCCCAAGCCGCAGCGATCACCGAGGCCACGCGCCCCAAGCCCACGCAGGCCCCGACCGCCGAGCGCGCCGAAGCCGCCGAGCCCGCCGAGCCCGCAGAGCGCGCCGAGCCTGCCGAGCGCGCCGAGTCCGCGGAGGCCACTGAGACCGCGAAGGGCAACCCGCCCACCGACGCCACCGACGCCACCGACGCCACCGAGCCCTCGGAGCCCGCGAAGCCCTCGGAGCCCGCGAAGCCCACCGAGCTCCCGCAGCCCAACCCCACCGAGGCCCCGCCCACCGCCGCCACCCCCCGTCGACCCCGCCGAGCCGCCGGAGGGCCAGTCATGACCCTCGCCGCAACCGTCACCGCCACCACCGCCACGGCAACCGCCGCCACCGGCCACCCGCACGGCTTCCTCTCCCCGACCGGCGTCGAGATCGCCTTCCTCCTCGTCGGCCTGGTCACCTTCGGCGCGGCCCTCGTCACCGTCACCACCAAGCAGCTGGTGCACGCCGCCCTGTGGCTCGTGGTGGCCCTAGGGGTGTGGCCGTCGAATACCTCCTGCTCACCGCCGAGTTCATCGCCTGGGTGCAGGTCCTCATCTATGTCGGTTCCGTCGTCGTCCTCCTTCTCTTCGGGCTGATGCTCACCAAGGCCCCCATCGGCCGCTCCCCGGACGCCGACTCCGGCAACCGCTGGGCCGCCCTCGCCGTGGCCGGCGCCGCGGCGGCGGCCCTGGTCTGGGTCGTCGTCGACGCCTTCCGCGCGACCTGGATGGACCTGGACGGTCCGGCCGCCGGCTCGACCGCGGTGACCGGCGCGAGCCTGTTCCAGAACTGGGTCCTTCCCTTCGAGGCCCTCTCCGTCCTCCTCCTCGCGGCACTGGTCGGCGCGATCGTCCTGTCCCGCAAGGCGAAGGCTGAGTCGAGCTCTCCCCTGTGAACTCCCGACCGGTGACCGGTAGTTCCCCATCCGTCCCGGATTCCCGTAATCACACGTTCAGGCGAAATAGCCCGCCTCAAGGCAACGATCCGGCCGGCCGGCGCACGCCCGCCGAGCAGGACAGCTCCACCGAGCCCCAGACCCCCACCGAGCAGAGGGGAGCCCGCTGATGCACCTCGTCTATCCCGCCGTGCTCGCCGCCCTCCTCTTCTGCACCGGCATCTACGGCGTCCTCGCCCGCCGCAACGCGATCCTCGTCCTCATGTCGGTCGAGCTGATGCTCAACGCCGTGAACCTGAACCTCGTCGCCTTCGACGTCTGGCTCAGCCGGACCGCCGAGGAGAAGCTGCGCTCCGGCCAGGCGCTGACCCTGTTCACCATCGCCATCGCCGCCGCCGAGATCGGCATCGGCCTGGCGATCGTCCTCGCCGTCTACCGCGCCCGCGGCACCTCGGACATCGACAAGCTCCGCGACACGGCCGAGGGCCACGAGACCGACGGCCCGGACGGAACCGACGGCCCGAACGGAAACCACGGCCCGGACGACAACGACGACGGCGACAGCGACAGCGACAGCGGCAACGACAACGGCCCCCAGCCCCCACGGCCAAGAAGGCTGAGGCCACCGCGTGACCACGACCACCCTCGCCGTCCTCGTCCCCCTCCTCCCGTTCCTCGGCGCCGCGGCCGGCCTGCTCCTGGGCCGTACCGCACCCGGGTTCGTCCGCCCGCTCGCCGTCCTGCCGTCGCTCGCCGCGCTCGCGCTGGCCGCGGTCGTCGCCGTACGCCAGGGCGGTGACGCGGCCGTCGACGCCGCCACCGAACTCACGCCCACCGGCTCGGTCCCGATCGAACTCGCCCTGCACATCGACGGCTTCGCCGCCCTCGTCGCCGTACTCGTCGCCTTCGTCGCCACCTGTGTGCAGATCTACTCGACGGGCTACCTGCGCGACGACCCGCGCTACCCGTCGTACGCCGCCCTCGTCTCCCTCTTCACCTCCGCGATGCTCCTCGTCGTCTACTCCGGCGACCTGATCGTTCTGCTGGTCGGCTGGGAAGTCATGGGCATCTGCTCCTACTTCCTCGTCGGCCACTACTGGGAGACACCGGAGGCCCGTGCCGCCTCCATCAAGGCCTTCCTCGTCACCAAACTCGGCGATGTCCCCTTCCTGATCGGCCTGTTCGCGCTCGCGACGGACGCCGGGTCCTTCCGCATCACCAAGGTCCTGGACACCGTCGCGCACGGCGGGCTGCACCACCCGACGCTGATCGCGCTGCTGCTCCTGGCAGGCGTGGCGGGCAAGTCGGCGCAGTTCCCGCTACACACCTGGCTCCCCGACGCGATGGCGGGCCCGACCCCCGTCTCCGCGCTGATCCACGCCGCGACGATGGTCGCCGCCGGTGTCTACTTCGTCGCCCGGCTCCTCCCGGTCTTCGAGGCCTCCTCGGCCGCGATGGTCGTCCTCGCCGTCATGGCCGCCGTGACGATGGCCGGGTCCGGCCTCGCCGCGCTCGCCCAGGACGACATCAAGCGCGTCCTCGCCTACTCGACGATCGGCCAGCTCGGCTACATGACCGGCGCCCTCGCCGTCGGCGACCGCGGTGCCGCCGTCTTCCACCTCCTGTCGCACGGCGCCTTCAAGGCGCTGCTGTTCCTCGCGGCCGGTGTCGTCATCCACGCCACCGGCACCAACTCGCTCGCCGCCATGTCCCGCATGGGCAACGTCCGCGCCCGCGTCCCCGACGCCTTCTGGACGATGACCGTGGCGCTCCTCGCGCTCGCCGCGATCCCGCCGTTCAGCGGGTTCTTCTCCAAGGAGTCCGTCCTCGGCGCCGCCGAACACGCGGCCACCGGAGACACCGCGCACATCCCCGGCGCCGCGGGCTGGATCGTCCTCGTCGCCGGTCTGCTCGCCGCCCTCCTCACCGCCGCGTACGCGACGCGCCTGTGGCTGCTCGCCTTCCACGGCAAGGGAGTTGAAGCCCCCGACCATGGCAGGCAGCCGGTGGCGATGAACGCCGTGCTGTGGGTGCTCGCCGTCCCGTCCCTCGCCCTCGGCGGACTCGCCTACCGCGTGCTCCCCGACTGGTTCGACGGCCGCGACCTCACCCCGACGCTCACCACCTCGGTGCTCGGCACGGGCGTGGCCCTCGTCGGCGTCGTCGTCACCTACGGCGCCTGGCGCCAGACCACCGCCTTCGCGGCCGGCGCACCGCTGGGTGCGGTCGCGGCCCACCCGGAGGGCGACGCGGGACTCGTCGAGGCCGAGGCCATCGCGAGCCACACGCCCGCCTACGGAGACGTCGCCTCGGCCCCCGACCCGGCGGACCCGGGCCGCCTCCTGCTCGGCCCGCTGCACCGTCACGCGGTCACCGGCTTCCACCTGGACGCCGTCTACGGGGCACTGTTCGTCCGCCCCGTGCTGGCGGCGGCGGATCTCGTCCGGTTCCTCGACCGCGAGGTCGTCGACACCTACGTACGCGGCGCGGGCACCCTGCCCCGCCTACTCGGAGCCGCCGTCAGGCGCGCCCAGACCGGCAATCTGCAGACCTATGTGAGCGCGCTGCTCGCCGGTACCGTCGTCCTGACGGTCGCCGTCCTCCTCGTCGCCACGGGAGCGTGAGCAGGCGTGATCGATATCAACGAGTCCGTGATGCAGGTCCTTCTGGCGTTCATCGTCGTCGGCCCGCTCCTCGGCGCCGTCGCGGCCCTGCTGCCGGCCCCGCCCGGGCTGAAGGGGAAGTCGCCCGAGCAGGCCGTACTACGGCACGGCGTGACCGTGACCGGCGTGATCCTCATCGCCGTGATCGTCCTCGCGCTCGGCTTCGACCACGACCACCCGTCGAAGATGCAGGCCACGACCGACATCAGCTGGATCCCCGCACTCGACGTGCGCATCCACCTCGGCATCGACGGCATCTCCCTCCCCTCCTGGTCCTGACCGCGCTGCTGACCTTCCTCTGCGCGCTCTACTCCTACTTCAAGCAGCAACATCAGCGGCTGACGCCGCGGGCCACGGGCCCGTCCCCGAAGGCGTTCGTCGCCCTGATCCTCGTCCTGGAGTCCGGCACCCTCGCCACCTTCGCCGTCCTCGACCTGATCCTCTTCTTCCTCGCCTTCGAGACGGTCCTGATCCCGATGTACTTCCTCATCGCCCGCTGGGGCGGTGCCCAACGCACCCAGGCCGCCTGGAAGTTCATCCTCTTCACGCTGCTCGGCTCCGTCGTCATGCTGCTCGGCCTGCTCCTCATCGGGATCAAAGCGGGCACATTCGACATGGTGGCACTCGCCACTGACAACGGCCGGTCGCTGACTACATCCGTGCAGGTCATCGCCGTTCTGGCGATCGGGATCGGGCTCGCGGTCAAGACGCCGATGTGGCCCCTGCACAGCTGGCTGCCCGACGCCCACACCGCTGCCCCGACCGTCGGCTCGGTCCTGCTGGCCGGCGTGCTGCTGAAGATGGGCACGTACGGGTTCGTCCGCATCCTGC
This sequence comes from Streptomyces sp. P3, assembly GCA_016893485.2. Classification (GTDB taxonomy): domain Bacteria; phylum Actinomycetota; class Actinomycetes; order Streptomycetales; family Streptomycetaceae; genus Streptomyces. Next base: position 4,211,249 of record JAFEKX020000001.1, on the reverse strand, counting down.
TGCCGGTCGCCCCCGACGGCATGCACACCTTCGCGCCGTACCTCGCCGCCTTCGCCGTCGTCGGCATCATCTACGGCTCCCTGGCCTGTCTCGCCCTCGCGAAACGGGGCGCGAAGGGTGACCTCAAGCGCCTCATCGCGTACTCCTCCGTCGGCCACATGGGCTTCGTCCTGCTCGGCATCTCGACGATGACCCCGACCGGCGTGAACGGCGCGCTGTTCGCCAACATCGCCCACGGCCTCATCACCGGCCTGCTGTTCTTCCTCGTCGGCGCCCTCAAGGACCGCACGGGCACCACCGACCTCGACACCCTCGCGGAGGAGACCGGCGCCGCCCTCTACGGCAAGGCGCCGCGCCTCGGCGGCCTGCTCGCGTTCGCCGCCGTCGCCTCGCTCGGACTGCCCGGACTCGCCGGATTCTGGGGCGAGATGCTGGCCCTGTTCGGCGCGTTCAAACCCGCCGCCGATCTGAGCCGCCCCGCGTTCCTCACCTTCATGGCGATCGCGGCCTTCGGCACCCTCCTGACGGCCGCGTACATGCTCGCCGTGGTCCGCCGTGTCTGCATGGGCGCCGTGGCGCAGGAGTCCCCGAAGCTCGCCGACGTCCAGACGTACGAGTTCGCCGCCTGGACCCCGCTCGTCGCCCTCACCGTCGCCGCCGGCCTGTGGCCGAAGGCACTCCTCGGCCTCACCGACCCGGCCGTGCAGCAACTCCTCTCAGGAGGCACCCGATGAGCGCCCTGGCCCAGCCTCTCGCGGAGTCGATGGTCCAGTCCGTCGACTGGCTCGCGATCGCACCGCCCACCCTCACGGCGGTCGTCGGCCTGGTGGTCCTCGTCGCCGACCTGTTCCTCCCGGAGACCAGAAAGGCGCTCCTGGGCTGGGTCTCCGTCGCGGGCCTGGCCGCCTCCGCCCTGATGCTGCTGCCCTCCTGGACGGCGACCGCGCCACCTTCTGCCTCACGGGCGACGCGACAGCCTGCAGCTATACGGCGGACCGCTTCACCCTGGTCATCCAATTCCTGGTCCTGGGCGGCGCCCTCCTGGCCGCCCTTCTGTCGATCACCACCCTGAAGGACGCCGACAAGGGACTCCCCGAAGGGGAGTACTGGTTCCTGCTGCTGTCCTCCGCCGCGGGCGCCGCCCTGCTGCCCGCCTCCCGCGATCTCGCGACGACCCTGATCGTCGCCCTGGAGGTCGCCTCCCTGCCCGCCTTCGCTCTCGTCGGCATCCGGCACGGCGACAGGAAGTCCGCCGAGGCGGCCCTCAAGTTCTTCCTGTCCTCGGTCACCGCGACCGCGGTCAGCCTGATGGGCGTCAGCTTCGTGTACGCCACCACGGGCACCCTGTACCTCACCCGGATCGCCGACCGCATCCAGCACGTCGACGGCCAGTTCCACACCCTCGCCCAGACCGGCGTCGTCCTCACTCTCGTCGGCTTCGCCTTCAAGACGGCCGCCGTCCCCTTTCACTTCTGGGTGCCCGACACCTACGTAGGAGCGCCCCTTCCGATCGCCGCCTACTTGTCGGTCGTCGGCAAGGCCGTCGGCTTCTCCGGCCTGATCCTCGTCACCGTCGTCGCCTTCCCGTCGTACGCCGACGTGTGGGGCCCGGCACTCGCCGCCCCTGGCCGCCCTCACCATGACGGTCGGCAACCTGGGCGCCCTGCGCCAGCAGGCCACGCGCGCGTACAGCGCGGTACGACTCCTCGCCTGGTCCTCCGTCGGCCAGGCCGGCTACCTCCTGGTGCCGATCGCCGCCGCCGCGTACTCCAAGGACGCGCAGAGGTCGATCGGCTCCACCGTCGCCTACGCCCTCATGTACGCCGCCGTGAACCTCGGCGCCTTCGCGGTGGCCGCACTGGTGGGCCGTAGCAGGGCACTCAACCGGATCAGCGACTACCGCGGGCTGTACGCGTCGAACCCGCTGGCCGCGCTGCTCCTGGCGTTCTTCCTGCTGTGCCTCGCCGGACTGCCGCCGGGAATCATCGGGCTCTTCGCGAAGGTGACCGTCTTCTCGGCGGCCGTCGACGCGGGCCTGGGCTGGCTCGCGGTCGTCATGGCCGTCAACGTGGTGATCGCGCTCTTCTACTACCTCCAGTGGACGGCCCTGCTGTTCCGTGCCCCAGAGGGCGAGCACACCAAGTACCGCGTCCCCGTCCCCGCCCCTCACCGCCGCGATCGCCCTCACCGGCGCCCTCGGGATCGCCCTCTCCGGAGCACCTCAGTTGGTGCTCCGCTTCGCCGACACCGGGCTCTTCTGAGCCACCGGCATATACCACCTGAGCCACCGGCACATACCACCGTCCTCACCCGGACGGCCCACGCCCGGCGCCGCACGCACAAGGGAACTAGTGGCCCTCGCCTGGCGTTGACCAGTGCGGGAAGGGTCCACTGGACGTGCACCACGACACCAGTGGCATCAGAGATCAGCAAGCAAAGGGTTCCCCTGCTGCAGGATTTGGAGGGCGTACCGTGCACCGCCGGCACAACGGGCTCAGGACCGCAGTTCTCCTCGGGGACTGTCGGCACTCATCATCGTCATCGGCAGCTTCTTCGGCCGTACGGGCCTCGTCGTAGCGGTCGTGATCGCGCTGGGCACGAACGCGTACGCGTACTGGAACAGCGACAAACTGGCGCTACGCGCGATGCGCGCCCGCCCGGTGAGCGAGTTCGAGGCCCCGGCCCTGTACCGGATGGTCCGCGACCTCTCCACCCAGGCCCGCCAGCCCATGCCCCGCCTGTACATCTCGCCCACGGAGGCCCCCAACGCCTTCGCGACGGGCCGCAACCCGCGCAACGCCGCGGTGTGCTGCACCGAGGGCATCCTGCGCATCCTGGACGAGCGCGAGCTGCGCGGAGTCATCGGGCATGAGCTGAGCCACGTCTACAACAGAGACATCCTGATCTCGTCCGTCGCAGGCGCCCTCGCCTCGGTGATCATGTTCCTGGTCAACTTCGCCTGGCTGATCCCGATCGGCCGCTCGAACGACGACGACGGCCCCGGCATCCTGGGCATGCTGATGATCATGATCCTGGGCCCCCGCGGCCAGCCTCATCCAACTGGCCATCAGCCGCTCCAGGGAGTACGAGGCCGACGCCTCGGGCGCCCAGCTCACCGGAGACCCCTCGCCCTCGCGAGCGCCCTGCGCAAGCTCGACGCGGGCACCAAACAGCTGCCGCTGCCCCGGAGCCCCGCATCGAGACCGCGAGCCACATGATGATCGCGAACCCCTTCCGCCCGGGCCAGGGACTCTCCAAGATGTTCTCGACACACCCGCCGATGGCGGAGCGCATCGCCCGGCTCGAGAAGATGGCAGGTCGCCCTCAGTGAAAACCATCCTGAACGTCATTTGGCTCGTCCTGAGCGGCTTCTGGCTGTTCCTCGGGTACCTGCTCGCGGGCGCGCTGCTGTGCATCACCATCATCGGCATCCCCTTCGGGATCGCTGCCTTCCGCATCGGCGTCTACGCCCTGTGGCCCTTCGGGTACACGACGGTCGAGCGCCGGGACGCGGGCGCGCCGTCCTGCGTGGGCAACGTCCTGTGGCTGGTCCTCGCGGGCTGGTGGCTCGCCCCCTCGCGCACATCGTCACCGGCATCGCCATGTGCATCACGATCATCGGCATCCCGTTCGGCATCGCCAACTTCAAGCTGATCCCCGTCTCGCTGTTCCCCTGGGCCGCGAAATCGTGTCCACGGACCAGCCGTTCGCCGCCCGCTGACGGCGGCCCGCGGTGGGGGCGCCGAAGTACGTCCTGCTGTCGTACGACGAAGGAGCCGAGACCACCGGCGAGGACGGCTACGAGCAGACCTGGGCCCTGTGCCAGGACGCCGACGACCTCTTCGCCGACCCGCCCCCACCCGTGCGGGAGACGTACGAACTCCTCGGCTGCACCCCGAGGGCGCCCCCTGCGAACGGCCCTCGCACGCGCGCGTGCCGACGGTCCGGCGCCGCTCGGCGCGCTCACCCTGGAGACCCTCGACAAGCGCGGCGGGGGTGGGCGAGTGGTGGCTGGAGGACGTGCGCGTCGTGGGCGACCGCCCGTGCGCGCGTGACCTGTCGCTGAGGGACGTCTCCGTCGAGGGCAGCCGGTCCGGCGGCAACTCCCAGGACTATCCGCAGTGCCCGCCGCTGTCACCGGGCTACCGATTGCGGGGCGCAAACGGCGAACCCTGGGGCGGCTGCCGGGACTTGGCCCACATCCAGGAGGACCGCCCCGAACAACTGGAGCCCCCGCTGCGCCTGTTGGGCTGCTCCCCGCGCGGTGCGCTGCGGGCGGCACTGGACGCCGGGGAAGAGGACCTGGGTCACGTCAAGGTGGTCCGCGTCGACTCGTACGGCCGACCCGTACAGGCCGCCGTCGAGGGCGAGTTACGGGCCTGGATCCCGTCCGCGCGCGGCCCGGGCCTGGTCGATCTCACCCTCGACCCGTGGTCGGAACGGCCACCGCTCGCGGCCCGCATGGTGTGGGACCTCTGGAGCGAGGGCCGCCCCTCCGAGCCGAATCGCTGGGCCGGCTGCGATGCCGCGGGCCGCCGGTTCTGGCTCGACACGGCCCTGGCGAACCACCCCACACCCTCCCGGACCGCCCGCCGGGCACCACCTACCACCTGGACGGCGGCCACATCACCGACCCGCCCGGCTTCTTCTGCGCCCTGGGCGAGGCGGTCAACGGCCCCGCCGGATACTTCGGTTGGGGCCTGGACGCCCTGGACGACTGCCTGTGCGGCAACTGGGGAGCCGGCCCGCCCCTCACCCTCGTCTGGCACGACGCCGCCATCGCCCGCGCCTGCCTCGGCTCCGCTCCACACGCTCCACACACACCGACGTTCGAGGAGATCCCGCCCTGCTCGCCGAACGGCACGCCGACGTCCGCCTGGACTGACCGCCCGGCCCGTCACCGCACCGGACCACGCCGCCCGCCGAGGCGCAGGACCAGCACGTTTTCCACAACCTCCGGGTTGTCCACAGCCCGGCCCGACTGTCAGTGGCACGCGGCACCATGAAGCCATGACCGAGAACGAGCAGCAACTACTGACCCGGGTGGCCGCCGAGGCCCGCAACACCCGCCCGTGGGGCTGGACTTCACTCCCCCCCCCGTGGACGAGGCCACGGTGACCCGGGCCGAGGCCGCCCTGGGCTTCCACCTGCCCCCGCTGCTCGCCGCGCTCTACACGCGGATAGGAGACGGCGGATTCGGCCCCGAGTACGGCCTGTTGCCCCTGCTCGACAACCCACCGGCCGGCGAGCCCGCAGCCGTCACCCAGTACCTCGCCCACCGCGCGAGCGGCGACAAGGACCCCGACTGGCCCTGGCCCGAGGGAGTCCTGCCGATATCCCACTGGGGCTGCGCGATGTACGCGTGCGTGGACTGCCGTTCCCCCGCAGGCGACGGTCCTCCTCCACGAGCCGAACGCCGACGAGGCCGACCACGCGTGGTACGTCGACGCGCCCAGCCTCGCCGAGTGGCTTCGCGCCTGGCTCGACGACACGGGCTGGTACGCGGACCGCGTCGACGCCCCCGAACCGACACCGTGGCCCGACTTCCGCATCCGTACGACGGCACCGGCGTCCTGAGGGATCGTCGCAGGCCACCGACGCCTGCAACCACTACACGCACCCGTGACGTCCTGTTCATCAGCGCGGCCGAACAGTGCGCCGACAGGCCGTGCGCACGGACCGACGAACACAGCCTGGACGGACGGAATTCACAGCTCCGCATCAGTGCAGGCACAGCGGGAGAGGGCAGGTTCACGGCATGGGCATCATCAGCTGGATCATCCTGGGACTGTTGGCCGGAGCCATCGCCAAATTCCTGCTGCCGGGACGCGACCCGGGCGGCTTCATCGGCACGACGATCATCGGCGTCGCCGGCGCGTTCATCGGCGGCTGGATATCGGCCCGTTGGCTGGACCACCCGGTCGCGAAGAACTTCTACGACGGCGCCACCTGGGCCTCGGCGATAGGCGGCGCGCTCGTCCTCCTGATCGTCTACCGCATCCTGTTCGGCAACTCGCGCAACTAGAGCCTGTCCGGCGGCTCTTGTCGCTGACGCAGGGCGCGGCACGCCCACTCACTGCCAGAGGCGCGGGGAACCTTCGGCGGCGTCGTCGTCAGTCGCCGACTCGCCCCCTCGAACGACCTCGCGCTGGTGCCCCCCCATCGCGCTGCCCGCGCCAGCAGCCGCCAATGCCAACGCCCCGCCGCCAGCCGAAAAGGGCGCGCTCAGTGCCGTAGCCGCCATCCGAATTGGGCGCCCCCGGTGCCGTAGCAGCCAAACCAAAGGGGCGCCCTACGTGCCGTAGCTGACAGACGAAAGGGCGGGCACCGACGGGCGCCCGCCCTTCCCCGAATCCGCGTACCCGCGCGCGATGGGCGCGGGAGGCGTAGTTCTACCGGTAGTTCACGAACTGCAGCGCGAAGTCGAAGTCCTTGCCCTTGAGCAGGGCCTGCACGGCCTGGAGGTCGTCGCGGCTCTTGGAGCTGACCCGCAGTTCGTCGCCCTGCACCTGGGCCTTGACGCCCTTGGGACCCTCGTCGCGAATGATCTTCGCCACCTTCTTCGCGTTGTCCTGGGAGATGCCCTCCTCGATCGACGCGAAGATCTTGTACTCCTTGCCGGAGAGCTGCGGCTCACCGGCGTCCAGCGCCTTCAGCGAGATGCCGCGCTTGATCAGCTTGGACTGGAAGACGTCGAGGATCGCCTTGACCCGCTCCTCGGAGTTCGCCTCCATGAGGATCTTCTCGGCGTTCCAGGAGATCGAGGCACCCACGCCCTTGAAGTCGTAGCGCTGGGAGATCTCCTTGGCGGCCTGGTTGAGGGCGTTGTCGACCTCCTGCCGCTCGACCTTCGAGACGATGTCGAAACTGGAGTCGGCCATGTCCTGTGGCTCCTTGTATCGGGGTGCGTATCGATGCGTGTCACTGCGTATCGGCGTGCGTCGGGGCAGCCGCCGAGCCCGGCGCAGGCCCCGGGCCGCATCCGCATAAGCCTAGCCACCCCCCCCTCCGAGCGCCGGTCAATCGGGTGGCGAAGCACCCCTGGGCATCGGGTATCGTTTACGTCGTTGCCACGGAGCACCGCCGAAAAGCGGTGCGAGGGGCAGCATCCCCGGCGGTGTGCCCGAGTGGCCAAAGGGAGCAGACTGTAAATCTGCCGGCTTAGCCTACCCAGGTTCGAACCCTGGCGCCGCCACAAGAAAGTAGACCCCCTCCGACCAGCTTAATTGCCTGGTCAGAGGGGGTTTCTTGTTGGGTAGCTCTGTTCGATGCGTTGTGGACGGGGCGTGGTCGTGTCTCACCTTGTGCCGCCCATTTCCCACTGTCGATCAGTGCGTGTCCCCAGGTGTCCCCGGGGGGAGAGCTTGATCACTCTGGCTCGTTCCACTCCCGAAGAGCTGCGTCGATCCGGCTGTTCGCACGCTCCCGCGTCTGGTCAAGCACCTTGGCGTACACCTTGTGCAGTACCGCGATGCTGTGGCCAGCGCGACGGGCGCACTCCATCGCGTCCACCCCGGAACTGAGCCAGAACGACACCCCGGCGTGCCGGAGGTCGTAGGGGCGACGGGCCAGCAGCGATGCCGTCTCGGCTTCGCTCAGCACGTCCTTTCGGGCCTTGGCCCACACCTCTCCGTAGCCAGTTTCCTGTAGCAGGCCGCCGCGGTTCGTCCGAAAGAGGCGACCATCAGGCGCAGTGCCATGCGTGGCGATGTGCTGCTGTAGCAGGCGGACGAAGTGCGGTGGGATCGGCACTGGGCGGGAGTCCTTCCTTGCGCGGGCCTTGAGGTGGCGTGCCTCATGCGCCTTCCGTCGTCGGTCCAGTTGCGCCCCGCCCGGACCACTCCCTGCCGGAGGGTGAGCATCCCCATCCCGCCTCCGGGAGGTGGCACTGGCTCACGCGCAATGCGGTGGCCTCGGCCGGCCGCATGGCCGCGTAGTACAGGCACCCGAAGAACGCTTCGAGATGCCGCCCACGCGAACCCTGCTCGCGGACGCCGGCAAGCAGCGCGCGGACTTGGCGGGGATTGGCGACGCTCTCGGGGTCTACTGCTTCGACGGACTTCGGGGCGGTCCACTTCACGGCCCTGATCGGGTTGACCGGCATGCTGAAGTACTGCTCTTCCACGGCGAGTCCGAGAACGTCGCTCAGGCAGGCTCGCTTGCGCTTCGCGGTGCGCGGGGATGCCTCCTTCCCGTCCAGCCGTAGAGAGAGCGCGTCCAGGGCCAGGCGTACCGTCGCCGGGTCTTCCAGCGCAGAGACCGGCAAGGAGTGCTTCGAGATCCAGGCAAGGGCTCCGGCCACATCGTCTGGCGGGGTCTCGTCCCGGCGGTTCCGGTTGTACGCCCATCCGTACAACGCGCGCCGCATGAGCGCGGCGTCGGGCATTCCTGTCTTCGTCTTCACCAGCGCGGGCGTGATGGTTGCCAGCGCATCGGCGTAGTTCTTCCGTGACTTCGCCGGGGCCAGCGCCCACTTGCGGTCGACGTACGTGCGGCTGTGCTCGTACCACGTGATGGAGCCTTGCTTGGCGCGCAACTCGGATACGGGCAGGCCCAATTCCTCGTCGAACTGGTCGCCGCGTCGCACGGCGGACATGAGTTCCGAGCGGCGTCCCTCGGCCTGGACCTTGAGTGTGTAGCTCTTAGAGTGCTTGCGCTCCCCGACCAGCCAGCGCAGGCGGTAGAGGGCTTCGGGCGATCCTTGCGGACCTCGATGGAGTAGAGGCGGACGTCGTAGGTCAGTGCCATGGGAACTCAGAGGGGCCCGCCGGAAGCGGGCCCTCGTGTCTCGTGTGCGGGAGGTGGTCAGGCGGCGGTTTCCATGGATGACCACCACGCGTCGAGGTCGGTGCGGCGGCAGCGGATCTGACCGTTCGGCAGCTTGATGAGCTTGGGTGCCTTGCCGCGTGCTCGCATGCGGTAGAAGGCTGCGCGGCTTATCTCGATCTCTTTGAGGACTTCCGGGAGCTTGAGCATCTTGGGGGTGCCACGGTGCGACTCCTTCGAGGCTTCGGTGGTTGGGGTGGGTCTGTGTCCGAGGTCCGAATTCCTGCGTCACCCGCGCCATCAGCGTCATTAGGGGTCTGACCAGCGGTTTTGGGTGACGCGATGGATCGACTCTGCGTCACCGGTGCGTCATTGGCTGCGTCACCGGGTGACGCAGATGACGCAGGATGACGCAGGCTCGGCCGTCTGCGTCACCGCTGTTCGTGCAGGTCAGCGGCCGTTTTCCGGCTCGGGTGACGCGGGTGACGCAGGGTCTTCCTACTTAGGACAAAGAAGGGGCTGCCTGTAGTAGTTGGGTGCGCCTTACAGAGCGAAGAAGGGGCCGCTTCGCGGCGCGACCTTGGGCGGCTGCGCCGAACAGCAAGAGGAGCACGCTGGGCCGGGTGCTCCTCTTGCTGTTCGTCTGGACGTGCAGGGTGCGGTCAGAACGCCTGTGTCTGTTCGTGCGGGGTCGGGGGAGGGTGCGGGTCATTTCGAGGTAGCGGCCCGCTTTGGTGCGGCCGGCGTCGACGATGACGCGCCGGGCGGCCAGGGTGGGTTGGAGGCGCTTGAGCCGGTCGGAGAGGACTTTGCCGGTGGTCGGCCAGCCCTTGGGCAGGGGACGGCAGTCGTCGCCGCTGTAGAGGCGGCTGAGGCACGCAAGCCATTCCGTGGACGTCATCTGCTGCGAGGCGCCGGGCTCGATGGTCTCGGCATGCAGGAGAACGGTCTGTGCCAACAGGTCGCCCTCGATGACGTCGTCGTTCAGGTCGTCCAGACTCGCCCGGTAGGCGGGGAGAGCTCCGAGTCCGGTCGCGGCGTCGAACTGCGCGCACAGGTGGGCGAAGTCCGCCATCCGCAGGTCGGTTGGTGTTTCCGCTTCCATGGCGCGGACCTTGACCGTGAGGTCCAGGAGCGAGCCGAGGACGACGGGGAGAACCTCCGCGTAGTCCGTCCACAGTTCGGCTTCGGTGCGCCGGACCTTGGGGCGTTCCAACCGCAGCGGCAGGAGCCTGTCCGCGAGGTCGGGTCGGATGACGCCGACGTCGATCCCGGTCAGGAGGAGGGGGCGGCGGTAGCCGACGCGGAAGACGTCCCCGTCGGTGAACAGGGCGCGCTTGACGTTCTCGGCGCCGGTGACGATGCAGCACATCGCATCCGACAGGTCGGGCGTGACGTGGGAGAGGTTGTCCAGGGCGGTGACCCATCCCGCCGCTACGGCGGCGATCAAGCTTTCCTCATCCTTCGGCGCCCGGCGCAGGTCACCGCTCATTCCCTCAATGATCCTGGTGAGCATCCGGCCCCCGGTGGACTTGCCCGCTCCCTGCGGTCCGGTGAGGAACGGCGCGGGGACGGGCACGGACGGACCGAGACAGCCGATCAGCCACACGATGGCCAGGCACTCGGTCTCCGCGTTGGCGAAGTTGCACAGCCGCAGCAGCAGGTCGATCCCCTTGCCGTCTGTGTTCTTGGCGGGCAGGGGGAGTTCCCCGGTGAGCTGAGTACGGCGCCAGCACACTTCGCGCGGGTCGGGCGTGAGGATGTCCCACCCGGTCGGGTGGATACGCACGGACTGGCCGTCATCGCGGCCCAGGTCCAGCCATGTGGCCCCGTCGAAGCCAGGCGCGACGCGGATGTGTACGGGCTGGACGTCCTCGGTCAGGGCGAGGGCTTCGATCAGGTCCAACGCCTCTTTCAGGGCTGACCCGTTGAACGCGCCGCGTCCGTCGCGGTAGAGGCCGACCATGAGTTCCTGCCGGTGGCTGCCCGTGGTGCCCTGGGAACGGATCGGGCGTGCGACGGGGTGGCCGTTCTTCTGCGCGTAGACGGTTCCGTCCGGCGTGCGGAAGTACCGGAAGTGGGATTGCGCGTAGTCGGTGATGATCTGGCGGGCGGGGTTCTTTTCGTCGTCAGCCATGGTCACAGTCCCAACGTGGTAAGGGCGTTGGTCCACGCGTCCGTGCAGTGCCGCGGCGTTTCGCCCTTGGCCTGCGCGGCGGTGAACAGCCGGGCGACGTGCGTGTCCGTGAGGCAGCCGCACCGCCCGTGCGTGGACAGCACCGCGAGGAACGTCCGGTAGACGGTGGCGTGCACCGCCTCACGGGCCCCGGTGATGCTCTGTTCCGCCATGGCGATCCCACGAGCCAGAAAGACGGGCGTGCGGTGGGGGCACTGCCCGCTTTGCCCTCCCAAGGGCGCTGAGAAGACGAGTCTGTGGCGCCCTGCGGGCCGCCGGGGGTCCGTTAGTGCCAGAGCACGCACAGAGGCGGGGAGAGCGGCCATGGTGCCGTTACCCCATCCGAGCCAACGGGCGTATGCCATAAGGGACTTGACGTCGACACCGGGCCGCACGGCGTTGGCGGACGGCATGGTGCCCTCGTACAGCCAGTGCTCGCCCCGGGTCGTTGGCACGGTCCGGGTGGCGGGCAGGGTCTCGCGGGCCCACGCGATGGCCGCCGCGCTGTCGAGGTCGACGACGGTCACTCCGGCGCCGCCGGGGTGGTAGGCGACCGCCGCCGCCTGCCCCCATGCCGTCTGCCACTGGGGGAGTTGAGGATGTTCGGGTCGGTGGTGGCGGCGGCCCACGCGTGGCAGGGGTTCGGGCAGGTGCAGGGGCCGGGGTTTTCATGTTCGGCCGGCCGCCGCATGCGTTCTTCGCGCAGGTGCGGCAGTTGCCGAATGGGACCTTCCCGCCCGCAGGGGCAGGGGTGGCACCCCGTTCGCGGCGAGCGTCAGCGCGGTGTGCAGTGGGGCTACTCGCCGGATGTCAGTGGCTTGGGTCATGCTGGATGTCTCCAGTTCCCTGGTAGGTGACTGGCTGACAAGGGCGGCCCCGGACTTTGCCGAGACGGGGCCGCCCTTGGCGTAGCTAGAAGGGCGGCTCGTTGCTGTAGCCGCGCGGGGTACGGCGCAGACAGGCCGGGAGGGGCAGCAGCGGCAGGGCCCACAGGGTCGAGCAGGGGCAGGGCTCCCAGTGGGTGCCCTCGTACTCGCCCGTCTCGGGGTGGCCGTAGTCGTGTGCGATGCCGCCCGTGCCCCGGCAGTTGGGGCAGGCAGGGCGGGCCGTGTCTATGAGCGCGAGTGTCCTTCGGGGGCAGCCGAGGACCCTGAGCCGGATGCGCATCATGGGTGTTGGTCTCCCGTCAGCCGTGGAAGTGGTTGCGTTTGAAGATCGCTTTGCGGATGTTGACCGTGGACCCGCCGTGGTGGCCTCGTGTGCTGAAGACCTGCACGGCGATCCACCCACCGAAGATCACAGCGGCGAGGGTGATGAGCTGAGTGATCAGCGCGGTCAGTGCCGTGATGAACGCGGTCAGCATCAGCAGTCCGCCGCACACGGCAAGGAAGCCGACGCCCCCGAGCGCGACGTTCACGGCCGCGCGGGGGACAGGCGGCTTGGCCGCGATCGGCTCCGGCTGGACGGGGTTGATGGCGTAGCCGGTAACGACGCGTCCGTCGGGAAGGACGATGCTCGCCACGGACGGGACGCTGCCCGGCTGGACGGGAACGACTGGTGCCGGCGCCATGGCGGCAGGGGTGATGCGGGCCGGGTAGTGGACTTCCACGGCCCGTTCGGCGGGCGCGCGGCGGGTGGGTTCGGGGTACATGCGGAATCCCTTCCGGGTATGGGTCAGGGAGGCGGGGACACCCCCTTCAGGGGGCGCTGTGGAGGGGGTTTCAGGGGTACTGACCTGCGGGCCTCCCTGCCTCCCTGAGCGATCATTCGTGCAGGTCAGATGGAGGGAGGCGGGTCAGGAGGCGTTCAGGGAGTTCTCCCTGCCTCCCTGACCCGGAAGGTGTCGCCTCCCTCTCTCAGGAAGCGGAAGCGGAATCATCGTCGGGGCGGTCGGCGAGCGCGCGGGCGACGCGGTCACGACCGACGACCATGACCCCGTCGGACTTGTACGGCTCGTCGCCGGCGTCCGCCAGAACCCGCTTCAGGTCGGTGAAGGTCCACTTGCCGTACGCGTCCGCGTCGAGCGTCGCCAGGCGGGTGATGACCTCCTGGGTCCGCACCCGGGCATCGGTGCCCAGCACGCTGAGGATGTCCGCGAGTGCGTCGCGCTCCTCATCGCGCTCGATGACCCGGAGCGTGGTGACGCCGGAGCGCAGTGCCTTTGCCCGTGCGGCGATGACGTCGGCGGGGTCGTCGTCGATGAAGTGCGTGCGCACGGTGATCGACGTCTGGCCCTTGGGGATCTCGATGCCGTCGGAGGCCACGACGAGGGTTCCCTTGTCGAGGCCCTGCCGGAGCAGGTGCGGGGCGGCACCGCCGTTGATGGCCTTGTCTCCCAGCGCCATGCGGGCCTGCGACTCCGTGCCGAGCACGAGGGAAGCACGGGTGTGGGCGCCCTCACGGACCAGTTTGGGAAGGTTCTGGTCGGTGGGGTCCTGGGTGCCCTGCCACAGCAGCACGTCGACCGCCCGCCCCTGGTTGTGGATCTTGCGGACGGCCATGAAGTACCGCGACAGCGACGACGAGCCGCCGTAAGGGCGCTTGGCGTCGTCCTTGACCGGGCACATGAACGCGACCTGCGCTTCGTCCACGATCACGATCAGCGGCGGGAACTGCGTGCCGGACGGTGCCAGCAGGCGCCGGTTCATCTCGTCGACCGCGTCTTCGACCATCTCGGTGACCTGGATGACGTGGTCATCGGTGGGTCCTTCGATCAGGACGTCGGCGATGCCGTTGAACATCTTCCAGTCGCCGATGCCCTTGAGGTCACCGATCCAGAACTGAACCGACTTGTCCAGTGCCAGCCACAGGGCGAGAGAGCGCAGGGAAGCGGTCTTGCCCTGGTTGGACAGTCCGGTGACGAGCAGGTGGCGCTGATACAGCGACAGCAGCGCAGCGTCCCCGCGCAGGTCCTGCCCCCACGGAGCGCGTCCGGTCTTGTAGTTCGCGGTCATCGTCTCGTCGGTGACCAGCGGGGACGGGCCGATCGGCTCGTCGAGCGCCCCGGAGTCGGCGACCCACAGGCGCACGGTGCGGGCGGCGGGCGGGATCGTGATGAACACCTCGTGCTCGTGCCGGTTGAGGTTCTCGGCGAGTTTGCGGCGCTTGTTCTGCACCTCGTCGGTGGACACCCCGGACGGGAGGTTGACGTCGACTTCCACCCCGCATCCGGCGATCACGATCGGGGACAGCATGGAGGCGCCGGCGTCGCCCATGTCCTTGATGGCGTTGCGCAGCGCGGGCACCCCCAGATCGCGCAGGGCCTTGACCACGATCGACGGGGTAATCGGCTCACCCTCCCGTTGCGGACGCTCGCGGGGAGCGCCCACTGGGGTGCCGCTTGGCGCTTGCTGCCGACCGACCACAGGGCGAGCAGGGCGAACAGCGGACCGAGGATTACGGCGGTGGGCCAGACGATCTGCACGATCCGGATCAGGGTGGCGATAAAGTCGATCGTCGCCTTCAACGGGGTGATGACGTCGCGGATGTCGTGGTTGTTGATGGCCATGACGACCCCGAGCGCGACCAGCGCGCCAACGCTCATGCCGACGCCGACTCCGACACCCTTCGCGGCCTCCACCGGGGAGTGGAGGAGGTCCATGCGGCGGTGGTGGCGGGCCTGGCGGAAGCGCTGAAGGCGGTCCTCCCACTCCTCCGCGGCTTCGAGGTTCCCCGCGGCTTCCGCCGCGCGGATCATCCGCTCGTAGCGGGCCCCGGTCTTGCCGTCCCACGTGCGGCGGGCCACGATCCGCCCGCCGTTGAAGGTGTAGAGGCTGTGGCGGGCCATCGCGCGGGCGGTGGACTTGGTGTTCTCGTGGGTGACCACGTGCCGCACGGCGCGGCCGGAGCGCACCCACAACGGCACCAGGGGCGCCGGAGCGGGTCGGGGACCACGGTCAGGACCGTGGGCGTGACGTCCGGCTCAGCTGCGGCCGGGGGTTCTTGACGAGTCGTACGACGTTCTCGGTCATGCTGGGACTGCTCCTGACTGCCCCCTTCGGGGCGGGAGGTGGGAGAGATGCGCCGGGGTGCCGGTGTCCGTGGAAAGAGCGGGCACCCCGGCGGTCATACGGGCTGGTCACAACCAGCGAGAAGGCTTCTTGGGCACGATGTGCGGGTGGCCGTTGACCATGTGGTCGACGCACTGCGGGCAGTCCTGCCGCGGGCGCAGGCGTCGGTGGATGCTGCGGTCGTTGGCGTGCTGCCAGCACTGCGGGCACTCGCCGGGAGGGGTGACCAGAGGGTTCGCCATGGTCAGAACCACCCCGACCGCTTCTTCGCGGCCTTTTCACGGGCCGCCTCGCTGAGCAGACTCTGCTTCGCCATGTGCAGGGCGGTCAGTTCAGCGGTCAGCCGGGCCGTGATCGATGAGTCGATCGACTCCATCCGGCTCTCGGCTCCGCTCGCGCTGCGGCCCTTGTGGACGCTGCGGGCGCCACCGGCCAGCGCGCGGGTCATGGACAGGCGTTCGCGGGCGGTCAGTGGCCACCACTCACCGCGCTGCACCGCTTCCAGCTTGGCGGCGGTCTTGTTGATCTCGCGGTCCAGGCGGCGGATCTCGGACTTCGACACGCTCAACTCCCTTGTGGAGGGGTGGTGTTGGGGTAGGCGCACAGGACGCACATGCCGAGCGAGCGCGGCATGCAGTAGCTGTACGTGACCCGGCAGACCGGGCACGTCTGGCGGGCGAGCATCGCGAGCGCGAGGGCGCCCCACTTCCGCGACGTCATCGGCCGTACGGGCTTGGCGAGGTCGATGCGGTAGAGGTAGGCGACGCGGACTGTGCCGGAGCGGCGGTTGATGCGCATGACCTGCGCCGCTATCGGCTGACCCCCGACGCAGACCACGCGCCCGTAACTGCCTGCGGGTGGCGTACTCCTCGTCACTGGGGGCGTACTTCCAAGGGAAGGTGGGGACGCCGTACCGGGCCCCGCTCGGGTCATAGCACTTCCCGAAAGCGGCGGACACGACGTCAGCCCGCCTTCGGCGTGCGCCGGCGGTTGGGCGTGGCCATCGGGCCGGTGGGGAGCAGCCAGGCCGGGCCCCTGCGTGCCCCGCCATGCCGGGCGCCTTGCCGGCCGGGTTGATGGGGCCGGGGGCCGAGCGGGTGATCTCGTCGTCCTTGCGCGGGGTCTTGTCCCGCCACAGGCCCATCAGATGGACCCCGTTCCCAGCGCGGGGACAGTTGCGGCGCGCTCGGCAAGGATCGTGTCCCGCAGCATCCGGGCGTTGGCCGGTGAGGTACGGATCATGCGGCGGATGCCCTCAGCGGTCACCTTCGCGTCCGGCAGGTTCGCGGTCGCGGTACGGGCCTCATCGAGCAACTGCGCCTGCGTGCGCTTCGGTTGGGGCGACCGGGCCGCACTGGGAACTCGACCGGTCGCCGCACGCGGACGGGTCGACGTAGCCGCAACCGTTGTCCGCTTCGGAGTCGACCCGATCGCGTTGACGGGGGCCGACCCGATGGCGGATACGGGCTTGAGCGGCAGAGCCGACTTCAGGAACCCGAGCGGGACCGGAGTGGGGGTCGATACCGGGTTCGCCACGGTGGGCGCGGTGATCGGTGCGGGGGTCGATTTGGGCAGGTCAGCCCTAGACCGTTTCATCGTGGTCTCGGTAGATTCCTCCGCATTCGCGACCAGGGCCACGATCGGGGCGGGCTGGTGGTGCAGCACCTTCGCGACGAGATCGGAACCGAAGTAGATCGACCCGACCGGAAGCGACGTGGCCAGCAGCACCAACGCCCAGTTGGCGGGGTCCCAGTCGGCGAGCCGTCCCCAGTCGACCGTGGCGCCATGCAGCGCAGGAACGAGTCCGTGGACGTAGTTGAGGACCAGCGAGGCGCCCGTGTAGGTGCCCAGCACCTTCAGGGCGAACCCGCGGTCATCGTCGACGAGGACGAGGGCGGCGACCAGGGCGAGGGCCATCAGGCCGTCGACCACGAACGGGTACAGGGTCGCGGCAGTGTGGTCCGCGCCGATCGCGTTCGCGATGTCCCGCAACGCGTTCCACGACACCCGAAACGCCATGCCGACCACGGCGACCAGCGCGAGGACGAGGGCGATACGGCCCTTGCGGTTGAGGCTCACCGCAGCCACCCCCGCCGCTTCTTCTGCGGGGTGGACTGCTCCGCCTCCCACTGCTCCCACTCGCGGGCGTCTTCCTCGCGTCCACTGGTCCGGGCCAGCTCTGCCGCCTTCTGATGCGGCGTCATGGCTTGCCACTGCGCTTCGGTGGCGGGACGGTGCGGCTGTGCCGGCACGGGTGCGGGAGTGCTGCGGTCGACCTGCCGGGCCGCGTACTGCTGCTCCGGGCTCTGCATGTCCTTGAATCGGCGGCCCATCACGCACCCCCGTCCGCGTCGTAGTGGCGGTAGGTGGTCGGCGGCTTCTGCGCGAGTCGCTCACGGAGGTAACCGGTGTGCCAGCCAACCCCCAGTCGGAGGCCGGCGGCTCGCCCAACACCCCGTTCAGGGCCACGACCGCATCCAGCACGCGGTCTTCGAGCAGAACCCGGAACGCTTCGTGGTCACCAAAGGTGGCCGGGGTGGGGATGTTGATGGCGTCCAGGACGGCAGTCAGGAACTCGCGGGTGTCGGCGTTCATGCCGCACCGCCGGGCAGGGTCTCGTCGACCGTGCGGTTGATGAAGGCCACCCGGGCGGCGAGCGCCCGGCGACGGGCCCGGCGCAGACGCCGGACGTCCAACTCGGTCGGAGTGCGGTCCAGGGGATGATCTGTGCGTCGAGCAGGTCGACGTCCGCCAGGATCACGGGCATCTCAGCGTCGATCGCGTCCAGTTCCGCATCCGTGGGCTCAAGCCATTCGGCGAACGCGGTAACAGCTTCCTGAACAGTGACGATGTTGTTCATTGGGTCGTGTCTCCCTGTGGTGGGACGGCTCGAACAGCGGCTCCCGGGGTGCATCCCGGAGCCGCCGCGCGCCGTTAGGGGAAGAGCCGCACGCAGACGCGCGGCGTGACCGCTGAGCAGCGGTCGGAAAGCCCCGGGCCCGATTCGATCGGGCGCCCTCACGGCTCGATGCCGGGGCGGTGGTGCGGGGGTCAGCGGCGGAAGGTCTGGCGGATGCCGCCGTGGTTGTCGCCATTGACGACCGTGCCGCCGTTGGTGTTCTGCGGTTCGGCGGTGGTGTTGACCTGCGCTCCGGTACCGACATGGGTCGGGCCGTCGGCGTTCTCGATGACGGTCGTTGCCAGGTTCTTCAGGTCCTCGATGCTCAGTGCCACGGCTGTACTCCTGGGGTTGGATTGGGCCGGCCAGTGGTGGCCGGAGTGCCCCGGGCGGGATTCGGTCCCGCGCCCTCACGGCATGGATGCCGGGGCGGTGGTGCAGGGGGTCAGGCGTAGACGTGCTCGGCGCCGGCGGTGCGCAACGCGGTGTGCGCCACACGGGCCCGCAGGCCGGCCGCGTCCAACTCGCCCTCCGGGGCATCCCCGAGGGCCATCGCGGCGTTCACCGCTTCCTGCGCCAGCGTCAACAGGACCCGGTCTGCGGTGACCATGTGGAGCGTGTCCATGGCGCTGGTGACCTGCGAGCGGGCCGCGTAGCGGGCCTGCCGGGTGTCGGGGGTGTCGGACAGTCCGTCACGGCGGGCCACGATCTTCAGGTACTGCTGCTCGCGATGGCGGACCAACGCGGCAAGCAGGGCCGGTATCGCGTCGGCCAACGCCCGGCGGCGCTGTTCGGCCGTTGCGGCGCGGGTCGTGCGGGTCGTGGTCAGGTGCTGCATGAGGCCGGCCACGATGGTTCCGGCGAGCGTGCCCAGTACGGCGACGAGCGTTGCAATCATGCGAACTCCCAAAGGGCGAAGGGGTGTTCCGGCTCCCTGCCACCCCGCCCGTACGGCGAAGAGCCGGACGGGCGAGGGAGGCAACCGGCCGCAACGCCACACGTGCACTGCGGAGTTGGGATGCGCGGACCAGGCCGCGCGGCCGTCATTTCGACTCGGGGAGACGGGGCCCACCTGTTGAGTTGTCAACCAACCTGCGCTTCCTTCGTACTCACCCTCACGGGCTTTCCTCCGGGCACATCCATAGACTGGACCGGTGGACCGGTCCAGTCAAGCCCCAACTCCCCTGCGCGTGCGGCGAACTGACTATCCGTCCAGCTCAGGGGCGCAAAAGGGAAAGAAAAAGCTGGACCGGCGGACCGGTCCAGCTTCCCTATGGGTTCACTCTGGCCTACATCGCATAGCTCTCCGCCTGCTCGAAGTGAGAGGAGGGCGTGACCCCTTCCTCGCACACGAGCGGCCGGCCCTCTTGGTCGTAGGCGGTGTGCAGCACTACGGCAACCGCCGTCACGCCGGACAGTCCCAGATGGACAACTTCGGAATCGGTTGCCAGGCGGACCGTGGTCACGTCCACCCTCCGCTGGGAAGCGGCCTGTCTGCCGACGCACGTATCGAGTTGTCCCCTCCGGGATGGGTGCGGTCTGCGCAAGCCGGGGATGCCTCGGCGATCTCGGGCGGGAACCATGCTTCCGCGTAGCTGTGCGGACTCCCGTCCGGGAGCTGGAGAATCCGGATGCGCCGCAACGCGGTGACACCCTGGTCCAACCCCAGTACGGCAGCCACTCGCGCAGGCGGTTCTGCCCAATCCGGCTCGCCGACGCGCAGGAAGGGCATACCGCCGGCGATGCGAGCAGAACCCGCTCGCCGTGCGCCCGCCGGTCGAGCGATCGGGGTCCCCGTGACTACGAAGCCTGTCCCCTGCTTGGCCACGACAACGCCGTCGTTCCGTAGGACTTCCATCGCCTTGATGACGGTCGCGCGGGAGACTGACCATTGTTCTGCCAGGTCACGGCCAGATGGCACCGTATCGCCCGCCTCGAATTCGCCAGCGGCGATGCGGGCGCGCAGTGACTCCGCGATCTCCTCGTACTTCAGTAGCGCCATGACTGCCTCTCTCGGTGTCTCCTTGCTGGACTGGTCCACCGGTACACAGCATACTGCTGTCATGTCGAATCCTGGATTGGCTTCCTCCGTTCTGCGCTTCTACGGCGAGACGGTGGACGAGAGCAGGCGCCTGCACCGCTCAGCGGACGGGCGCCTTGAGCTGGCTCGAACCAAGGAGCTTCTGCGCCGCTTCCTTCCCCAGCGCCGGCGAGGGTGCTGGATGTCGGAGGCGGGACCGGCGTGCATGCCGAGTGGCTGGTCGAGGACGGATACGAGGTCTCCTTGGTGGACCCCATCGCTCGCCACGTTGACCAGGCAACTTCCGTCTGTGCAGCGTCACTTGGAGACGCGCGAGCACTGGACGCGGGCGACGATAGCTACGACGTGGTCCAGCTACTGGGCCCGCTCTACCATCTGCCCGATGCCGACGACCGTAGGCGGGCGCTCGCGGAAGCGCGTCGCGTGGTCAAGCCCGGTGGGCTGGTAGCCGCAGCCGCGATCAACCGTTACGCATCGCTCTTCGAGCACGTCACCTACGCCCACCTGCATACCGAGCGCATGTACGAGCCCGTGTCCAAGATTCTCCGCACCGCAGTGCATGACGGCGCTCACTTCACCCTGGCGTACTTCCATCGGGCAGAGGAGCTTGCCGACGAACTTCGCGAGGCGGGGCTGACCGACGTCCAAGTCTTCGGGATCGAGGGTCCGGCATGGTCACTCGTCAAGGCCGTCGAACAACAAGCCAGCGAGGGACCTAGCGAAGACTTGATCGCCTCCGCCATGGCAGCCGCTCGGATGGCTGAGCCGTATCCGGAGTTGCTCGCCGCAAGCTCGCACCTGCTCGCGGTGGGGCGTGCCCCTTCGAATGTTGCCACGTGAGGCGTCGGCTCCGACCACTCGATGACCTACGTCATACGTGATCGTCCTCGCATCCGAGCCGGACGGCGCCTCACGGGGCGTGAGTTCCCCAGTGAGGGCTAGGCCGTGAAGCCGGTAAACGCCGAGCGTGGCCTGATGAACACTATTACTCTTTTGGTGCGACAGCTTGGATGGCTGGCGGATTTGCGACAGGCCTCACGAAAGGCTAGCTATGGTGAAGCTATTTATGGACGAGTCAGGAAACGGAAATGCTTCCCAACCATTGATCGTCGGCGCGGTTGAACTAGGTGAAGACGCGGAAGATGTCGAGGAAAGAATTCGAGAATTGTATAAGCGCCTATTCGCGAGGAGCAGCTTGACCGGATTTGGCAGCTTTGAAGAATTTCGCAAAGACGGTTTTCACAGCTCTAACGATCCGACAGAAATCTCTGGCCCATTTCGAGAGCTCATGCGGGACACCTTTTATAGGGCGTACATGGTCGTCACTGATCGAACGAATGTCCCCGGTGTCACAGAGTCCGAGCGAATTAAGTTCATGTACACAAAATTGTTGGGTGATTTGTTGGTCCGGCACCGCCATGAATCCGAGTTTCTTTGCTATATAGAGCAGAGTGGAGACATGGCGTCAATTATTCGTCAACTTCCCGAGGATGTCGTCAGGAAAGCCCGCAAAACCACGAGCAAAGATACATCTTTGCCAAAGCTGAATATCGAGATGGTCACCAAGCGTGATTATATGTCTACGGCTATCATTGACTATGTCATGGCAGACGTAAGTAGATGGCTTCAAGCAGGTTGCACCATGAATCCGAAAGACTATCCTTATAGGGCATTCCGTCAGATTGAACCGTCCGTTTCCGTGCTCTATTCGTTCGAGCACGGTCGCATTTCTAGTCGCAGGGACCCTCTTCACTGATGTGTGATATCCTTCCCCGCGAGGTAGGGCTGCGGTCAACGTTGTGCGCGAGTTCGCGTGCGTTGCATGATAGTCCTTGCACGGGAGTGCAGCCCTACCTTCTGAATAACGTCCCACCGCAGGGGGCCAGTGAAATTTTCGGTCGATCACCTGGCGGAGCAAGCTGGCGCGTCGGTAGAGAGTCTAGAATGGCTATCCTCGCATCTCCCTGCGGGTGAAGGGCGATTCTATGTTCGGCGGATGTCTCGCAAGAAGCATGGCGGAATACGAGAAGTATTCGAGCTGAAGTTCCCATTCAATACCGTCAGCAAGAATTTGCACCGGAGCTTTACGAGCGTGCTCTCGTATGAAGCTCCCAATCATGTCCACGGTTTTGTTCGCGGGCGTTCTACGATCACCAATGCCAGTCAGCACCTTGCTAAAAGGTGCGTATTGCGCATGGATCTTGAGGACTTCTTTCCTTCCATTGGTGTCGCAAGGGTAAGGTCTTCATTGCGAGAGCAGGGCTACGAAGAGAAGGCCGTGGAGCTTGCTGTCAGTCTTGTTACTATCGGCGGTAAGTTGCCAATCGGGCTTAGTACGTCGCCCCTCTTGTCTAATCTGGCCTTTCTGGACACAGACTGTTCCCTTGCCGAGTACGCTCAGTCCGAGGGCTTGTCGTTTACACGCTATGTAGACGATCTCGCATTCTCTGGCGACGTAACTGACCGCCACTCGATGGATATCGCTCGTATTCTCGACGACGCTGGTTGGTCGGTAAATACGCGCAAGACTGCTTTCATGCGCCGCGGGGCCCCCAGTATGTTACCGGCTTGTACGTCGGAGAATCTAACGGGCCGCGGATTCCGCGTAAGCTAAAACGTAAGATGCGATGGATCTTGCACGTCATATCAAACTTGGGTTATGACGTCTATATGGCAGACTTCGGTGGCGAAGACGAGGGGATGTATCGACGTCGGCTGTTGGGCTGGGCATGCTATATCGCAGCAGTCGAGCCAGACGTGGGTTTCCCGCTGCTGCGAGCATTCGATGAACTAGTTCCGGAGGGGGATGAACGGGAACTAGAAGAATGTGAAGAGAATCTATACGACCTGTCCTGAGGATTGGTCATTTCGGCATTACCCAACTCCACCGCTTGACCCCCGCCCGGTTAACTCACACCCCCACACGGCACGACCCTTAGAGCTCGTAACACGATCATGATCGGTGTTTCTTGAGGCGTCTCCAGCAGATCAGGGCGCAGGCCAATGAGACGAAGGTGTCGTGGAGTTCGGTGCGGCGTTCCCAGCGGACGGCGAGGCGCTTGAACTGGTGGAGCAGGGCGATGGTCTGTTCGACGACGTAGCGGAGTTTGCCCAGGCCCTTGATGTTCGGGGCGCCCTTGCGGGAGATGACAGGAAGGATCCGGCGCCTGCGCAGTTCCTTGCGGTTGGGGTTGGAGTCGTAGGCCTTGTCGCCTAGCAGCGAGTCGGGGCGGCAGCGAGGACGGCCGGGGCGTCCGGCCACGGGTGGGATTCCGTCGACGAGGGCGAGGGTCTGGGTGACGTCGTTGACATTGGCCGCGGTGGTGATGACCTTGAGCGGGGTGCCGCGTCCGTCGCAGATCACGTGGTGCTTGCTGCCTGTCTTCCGCCGGTCGACCGGCGACGGACCGGTGTCGGCTCCCCCTTTTTCGCGCGGATGTGGGAGCCGTCCACACACGCCCTGGACCAGTCGAGCGCGCCGGCTGCGTTCAGCTCGGCAAGCAGGATCCGGTGCAGCTGGTCGAAGACGCCGGCCTGCTGCCACCGCTCCAGACGCCGCCAGCAGGTCTGTCCCGAGCCGAACCCCAGCTCCAGCGGCAGGAGTTGCCAGGCTATGTCGTTGTGGAGGACGTACAGGATGCCCTGCAGACACAGCCGGTCCGCCACCGGCCGCGGGCCCGGCGCCTTCCTCGGCCACGGCGGCAGCAGTGGCTCGATCAGCGCCCACAAGTCGTCGTCCACGATCCAGGGCCGAGTGCTCACACCATCCCGAACAGCCGAATCGTCACATCGGTCACGCCCGACGAGGGCACTTCAACAAGATCGTGTTACGAGCTCTTAGGGGTGGGCCGCTTGAGCTGGGCGCGCACACAGGAAGTCGCGCGTGGATCTCTGGTGCCGCGCGCTGGACGCTCTTGAGAGCCGCTGCGGGCACTCTTGGCGCGGAAGGTCTCCAGACCGCTCCGTCCCCCATGTGTCCCCCAATAGAGGGCAGCCCAAGGAACTTTGCAGGTGGCAGACGCTGGACGGAGCCCGCTGTAAATCTGCCGGCTTAGCCTACCCAGGTTCGAACCCTGGCGCCGCCACATGATCGAAAGGGTCTGTGATCAGCAGCAATGCTGATCACAGACCCTTTCGTCGTTCCCGACGCCTTCCCGGGTTCTCCCGAGGCGTCCCAGAGACACCCCCGCGGCCTCCTTCGCTCTGCCGCCAACCTTGACGTGCCCGTGCCGCAGCCCTACTGTCGCGACACCGCGTTCATGTTGAAACACAAAGTTCATCTACATGAACACATGCTCCGCCAACCGAGTCCACAGAGCAGACAGGAAGGCACCCCCATGCGCATGCGTACGCTGCTCACCTCCCTGGCCACCGTCGTCGCCGTCACCGGCGGTCTCGCCCTCACGGCCCCCGCCGCGTCGGGCAGTACCGGTGTCGTCGCCTCCCCCAGGCGGACCCCTCCGTCGCCCCCGGCGGCAACTTCGACCTGTCGGTCTGGCAGCTCCAGGAGCCGATCGGTTCCCCGGCTCGCCCACGACGATCTCCTCGTCCCGGCTCCAGGGGGCCAACGGCTTCCAGGACTCGTACTTTTACACGGACACCCGCGACGGAGCGATGACCTTCTGGGCGCCGGAGAAGGGCGTCACCACCCCAACTCGAACTACGCCCGCTCCGAACTGCGCGAGATGAACCGCAGCGGCAGCGCCGCCGACTGGTCGCTCAGCGGCACCCACACGATGAAGGCGACCCTGCGGGTCGTCTCCGTCACGTCGAACGTCTGCGTCGGCCAGATCCACCTCGGCAGCGGCGGCAGCTCCACCAAGCCACTGCTGGAGCTGTACTACCGCTCCAGCGGCGACATCGTCCTCGGCACCGAGAACTCGCCCTCCGGCGGCCAGACCCTGCACACCGTGGGCAACGTGTCGGTCGGCAAGACGTGGAGCTACACGATCGGCGTCTCGGGCGGGAACACCATCAACCTGACGGTCAACGGGAGCACCACGCACTACGCCATCCCGTCGTCCTTCAACGCCTACAAGCAGTACTTCAAGGCCGGTTCGTACAACCAGTCGTCCTCCGACAGCACCACCAAGGGCGCCCGCGTCGCGTTCTACGGCCTCACCGTCGCCCACAGCTGAGCGCGCCCGAGCGAGCCTCGACAGCCGACCCGGCCTGCCGCGGGGCAGACTGATCCCATGTCGTCACGCCGCAGAAGCTGCCCCGAGTGCCGTCGTGAAATCGCCGTCGTGGCCGGACGGTTCGCCCGCCACGACCCGCCCGGCGCCCGGGAGACCGGCGACCTCGTGTCCTGCCCCGGGTCCCGCCGCCAGGCGGAACTCGGGGCGGCGCAGCCCGCGTTGGACGGCTATGTGGTCCCGGAGTTCCCCGGCCAGATGCCGCTCTTCTAGCCGCCGGGCCACCACCGGCAAGGGGAGCCCGCGACCGAACCCTCCGTCAGTTCCCCGCCACCGACTTCACCGCCACCGACACCGGCGCGGACCCACTGATCAGCTCCAGCGTCAGCCCGGCCGTGGCGGGCGTCTCCACCAACTCCGCGAGTACGGCGGCCACATCGTCCCGAGGGACCGAGCCGCGCCCGGTGTGCGCCTCCAGCCGGACCAGTCCGGTGCCGGCGTCGTTCGTGAGCGAACCGGGCCGCAGGATCGTCCAGTCCAGGGCGTCAAGGCCGCGCACATACGCGTCGGCCTCGCCCTTGGCCCGCAGATACACGTCGAAGACGCCGTCCCCGGAGTGCGTCGGATCCGCGCCCATCGAGGACACGACGACATGACGTCGTACGCCCGCCAGGACCGCCGCGTCGGCGAACAGCACCGCCGAACCCCGGTCCACCGTGTCCTTGCGGTCCGTGCCGCTGCCCGGGCCCGCGCCCGCCGCGAAGACCGCCGCGTCCGCGCCCCGCAGCCGCGCCGCGACCTCCTCGACCGAGGCCGACTCCAGGTCGAGCACGAGCGGTTCGGCGCCGGCCGCCCGTAGATCGTCGCTCTGTCCTGCGTTGCGGATGATGCCCGCGACCTCGTCACCGCGCGCGGTGAGCAGGCGCTCCAGCCGCAGCGCGATCTGACCATGACCTCCAGCGATGACAATGCGCATGCCTTCGACCGTACGCCCGGACGGCCGCACGCGCCGCATGACTTCAGCCGCGTCCCAGCAGCGCACACCCGCGCCGGACGCGCCCGGCGCGCGGAGCCGAGCCCGGGCGCCTCAGGCGTACGCCCCGGCGCAGCGGCGGTGGCTCACGACAACTCGCCCCGTCCCTGCCGGGGCAGCCCCAACCCGAGCCCGCCGCAGTGTTGCAGTACTCCCGCACCGCACTCGTCCGTGCCACCACGCGCCCCCGGTGCACCACGATCCGGCTGTACGCCAGCGACAGCGCGCCCGCGAGCCGGTCGCCCCGCACCGCGAGCAGTTCGGCCGGAAATCCCGCCTCGACCCGCACCTCGGGAGGCCGAGCGCCGCGCGCGCCGACGAACTCACCGTGTCGTAGGCGTCCTCGGGCCGCATCCCGTGCCGCGAGGCCAGCAGGTAGGCCGCCTCCAACGGGTCCCCGCGGCCCACCGGGTTGGACACGTCCCGCAGGGCGCCGCTGCCCGCCGCCACCTGGACGCCGGCCGTGCGCAGCAGCCGTACGGGAGCGGTGCCCCGGCGGTCGACTCCGCCGCAGCCGCCCTGCGGCAGGCACACCACCGTGACGTCGGCGGTGGCCAGTCGGTCCGCGATCCGGGTGACCGTGTCCGCGGGCAGCCGCCCCAGGCCGCCGCACGGGCCGAGCGTCACCCCGGGGCGCATCCCGCCCGCGACCGCCGCCAGCCGGGCCAGCCGGGTCGGGTCGGCCGCGTCCGTGTGCAGGTCGACCGGGCAGCCGTGCTCGGACGCGACTTCCAGGACCGCTTCCACGTACCCCGTCGGATCGGGGTCCAAATCTGGACAACCGCCCACTACGGAGGCACCCATTTTCAACGCGTCCCGCAGCATCGCCAGCCCGTCCGCCCCCGCCACCCCGGTCAGCAGCCGGGGCATCGCCACCGCCGTCAGCTCCGCCAGCCCCCGCAGCGCCCGCCGCGCCTGAAGGACGGCGGCCAGCGCGCTCAGCCCCTGGACGTCCCCACGCGCACGTGTGCCCGTTGCGCCGTCGCCCCGTGGCCGAGTTGCAGCAGGGCGGCCTCGGTGGCGCGGCGCTGGACGTCCTCCGGGTCGTAGGAGACCGGTCCGGCGTGCTCGGCCGACAGAGCGGTGTCACTGTGCGTGTGCGGTTCGGCGGGGGCCGGGAGGAGGAGATAGCCGCTGAGGTCGACGCGCGCGCCGCACGCGCGCGCGTGGCGTCCGTCGCCAGGCTGCCGGCCGTGCCGACCGCCTCGATGCGTCCGCCGCCCAGCCGTACGTCCACGGTCCTGCCGTCGGTCAGGCGGGCCCCGCAGAGCAGGAGCGCGGCCGGATCGGCCGGTCCCGACGAGCCTGAGGAACCCGACGATGAGTGGGGCGGCTGGGGCTGGCTGTCGGGCATCGCGCTCCAGGTGCTCGGGCTGCGGGGCTCAGGGCTCGGGGCTGCGCAAAGGGGCGCAAGATCACGCAGAGTGAGTCGAGCCTAGGACGGTGATCCGCTCACGGCCGGGAGGAGCGCAATAGTCGTACCGGTGTGGTCCCCCGTACGAGAGGGGCTCCTGAGGCCGCTGGGAGGGCCGTGGAAGCGGCTGGAGCGGGGCCGCGAAACGGATTTGGGCGAACGGTCGCCGAGCGTGTAATGTCTTCATCGCTCGCCCCAATAGCTCAGTCGGTAGAGCGTCTCCATGGTAAGGAGAAGGTCTACGGTTCGATTCCGTATTGGGGCTCTGGTGTGAAAGGTTCCCGTCGCAAGGTGGGAACTGATCGCATCACAGCGGTGTAGCTCAGTCGGTAGAGCAAGCGGCTCATAATCGCTGTGTCACCGGTTCAAGTCCGGTCACCGCTACTGACAGTAGCCGATTGCGGGGTCGGTCCTTCGATCGGCTACTCTGTTATGCGTTCATAGTCCCATCCGTTCGTCAAGGAGCACTCCTGTGGCTGCCACCGACGTCCGCCCGAAGATCACGCTGGCCTGCGTGGAGTGCAAGGAGCGGAACTACATCACCAAGAAGAACCGGCGTAACAACCCGGACCGACTGGAGATGAAGAAGCACTGCCCGCGTTGCAATGCGCACACCGCGCATCGCGAAACGCGTTAAAGAAACAGGCTCGTACACGAGGCCGTCCCCGAAGTCTGGGGGCGGCCTCGTGTCGTTCTCCACACCGCAGCAGAAACATCAGGAGGTACCGGGGCATGGCGCTCGACCAGTCCTTCGTGGGGCGGACCTACCCGCCCACCGACCCCTACGAGGTGGGCCGGGAGAAGATCCGCGAGTTCGCGGAGGCGGTGGGTGACACCAACCCCGCCTACACGGACCCGGAGGCCGCCAAGACGCTCGGTCACCCCGATGTGATCGCCCCGCCGACCTTTGTCTTCTCCATCACGTTCAAGGCCGCAGGACAGGTCGTCCAGGACCCACAGCTCGGCCTCGACTACAGCCGCGTCGTGCACGGCGACCAGAAGTTCGTCTACGTCCGCCCCGTGCGCGCCGGCGACCGGCTCACGGTCACCTCGACGATCGAGGCGATCAAGTCGATGGCGGGCAACGACATCCTGGACATCCGCGGCGAGGTCCACGACGAGGCGGGCGAGCACGTCGTGACCGCCTGGACCAAGCTCGTGGCACGCGCGGCGGAGGAGAACTGACATGACGGCGAAGATCGCGTACGACGACGTCGAGGTCGGCACCGACTGCCGCCGGCCCAGGCCTTCCCCGTGACCCGCGCCGCCCTCGTCCAGTACGCGGGCGCCTCCGGGGACTTCAACCCGATCCACTGGAACGAGAAGTTCGCCAAGGAGGTCGGGCTCCCGGACGTCATCGCGCACGGCATGTTCACCATGGCCGAGGCGGTCCGCGTGGTCACCGACTGGACCGGCGACCCGGGCGCGGTCGTCGAGTACGGCGTCCGCTTCACCAAGCCCGTCGTCGTCCCGAACGACGACAAGGGAGCGACCGTCGAGGTCAGCGCCAAGGTCGCCGCCAAGCTCGACGACAACACGGTCCGCGTGGACCTGGTGGCGATGAGCGCGGGCCAGAAGGTGCTGGGGATGTCACGGGCGGTCGTACGACTGGCGTGACCGGTTGAGCATCGGTCGGGTAAGGGGTGCCTGTAATGGCGGGCACCCCTTACCAGTCCATCCGGAGCACCCGGCACCCGTCCATCCGGACCCGCGGCACCCCGTCCATCCGGACCCGCGCCCCCTCTTGACTTAGTTAGTGATTGAGTACTAACTTTCTCGTATGGTCAGGATGAGCGCAGAAGAGAGGCGCGAGAGCGTCATCCGCGCGGCGATCGCCGAGTTCGCGCAGCGGGGGTACTACGGCACCTCCACCGAGGCGATCGCCAAGCGGGTCGGGGTCTCGCAGCCCTATCTCTTCCGGCTCTTCCCGGGCAAGAAGGCGATCTTCGCCGCGGCCTCGATCAGGTGTGTCGAGGACGTGTGCCAGGTCCTGGAGGAGTCGTCCAAGGGGCTGGAGGGCGAAGAGGCCCTGCACGCCATGGCCAACGGTTATGTGCAGCTCATCACGGAGTACCCCGAGAAGCTGCAGATGCAGATGCAGACGTACATCACGGTGGCCGCCGCCGAGGCGGAGGGCGACCACGAGTTCGGCGAGGCCGTACGGAAGGGCTGGATGCGGCTCTGGGACGTCGTGCATGTGCCCCTGGGGGCGGATGTCGACCAGACCACGACCTTCCTCGCGTACGGAATGCTGATCAACACCCTGGCGGCCATGGGTTTTCCACCCCAGCACCGGGTCTGGGAAGGGCTCTACCCGTCGGCGCGGATCACTGGCCGGCTGGAGAAGTAGCACGCATCGGCAAAGGGCGGATTCTGCGCCTTTTGCTGCGCGGCAAAGTTAGTCATCGATAACTAATCATCGGTACGAGCACCCTTTGGGGGAGCGATGTCACAGCCAACCGCACGGCGCGGGGGAATGGTCTGGGCCCTCGTCATCACCAGCGTCGCCGGCTTCATGGCGGCCCTGGACAACCTCGTGGTCACCACCGCCCTGCCGTCCATCCGCAAGGACCTCGGGGGCGCCCTGGGCGACCTGGAGTGGACCGTGAGCGCCTACACGCTCACCTTCGCCGTCCTGCTGATGTTCGGCGCGGCGCTCGGCGACCGGTTCGGCCGCCGCCGGCTCTTCCTCATCGGCATCACCGTCTTCACCGGCGCCTCCGCCGCCGCGGCCATGGCCCCGGCATCGAGTCCCTCATCGCGGCCCGCGCGGTCCAGGGCGTCGGCGCCGCGATCATGATGCCGCTGACGCTGACCCTGCTGACGGCGGCCGTGCCCGCCGCCAAGCGCGGGATGGCGTACGGCATATGGGGCGCGGTGAACGGAGTCGCCGTCGCCTCCGGACCCCTCATCGGCGGCAGCCTCACCGAGCACATCTCCTGGCACTGGATCTTCTGGCTGAACGTCCCCCTCGGCCTGGCCCTGATCCCACTCGCCCGCCTGCGCCTCTCCGAGTCCCACGGCACCGGCGCCCCGCTCGACTTCCCCGGCACCCTGCTCGCCAGCAGCGGCCTCTTCGGCATCGTCTACGGCCTGGTCCGCGGGCCCGCCGACGGCTGGACCAGCTCCTTCGTCCTCACCGGACTGTTCGCCGGCAGCGCGCTCTTCGCCGGGTTCGTCATCTACAGCGTCAACGCCAAGAACCCCATGCTTCCGATGCGGCTGTTCCGCTCCCGCGCTTTCTCCGGGATCAACGCGGCGAGCCTGCTGATGTTCCTCGGGATGTTCGGGTCGATCTTCCTGCTCAGCCAGTACATGCAGGGCGTCCTCGGCTACTCGCCCACCGAGGCGGGCCTGCGGATGCTCCCCTGGACCGGCATGCCCATGATCGTCGCCCCCATCGCGGGCATCCTCTCCGACCGCATCGGCGGTCGCCCGGTCGTCGCCGCGGGCCTCTTCCTCCAGGCGGCCGGTCTCGGCTTCATGTCCTACGTGGTCACCACCGACGTCTCCTACGCCGCCCAGCTGCCCGGCCTGATCCTCAGCGGCATCGGCATGGCCCTGTTCTTCGCGCCGGCTTCCAACCTGGTCATGTCCAGCGTCCGTCCCCAGGAGCAGGGCATCGCCTCCGGCGCCAACAACGCGCTCCGCGAGGTCGGCGGCGCGCTCGGCATCGCCGTCATGGCGTCGATCTTCTCCTCCCAAGGCGGCTACCAGACCGCACAGACCTTCGTCGACGGCCTGAAGCCCGCCCTGGTCACCGGCGCGGCGGTGGTCGCCCTCGCCGGAGTCGCGACCCTGTTCATCCCGACACGGCGCCGGGCGGCACAGCTCGCGGCGGTGGCGTCCTCGGAGTCCGATGAGTCGGCCGGGTCCGCGGACTCCGACTCGGTGCTGGAGAGCGCCGGTCGCTGAGCCGGACGTCCTGGCACGCACGCGTGGAGCCCTGCCGGTGTAGGCGGGGCTCCACGCGTGCGTGCGCTTGGAGAAGGCTTGGGGGTGCGGCAGTCAAGAGCCGGAGGCGTGACACGTGCCGGACGCCCGGCCCTCCGGTATGAGCCGCGTCGCGCGCCCGCCCCGCCCCGGAAACGAGGCCCGCACCCCGCCACCCCGGCGATGTCAGTCCCGTCTCGTAGTCTTGGGCGCGTGCAGGAACTCCACGATGCTCCCCTCGCCCCCTGACCACCTTCCGGTTGGGTGGTCCCGCGACCCGGTTGATCACCGCGGCCACCGACGCCGAGGTGATCGACGTCGTGCGCGAGGCCGATGACTCCGGGACGCCATTGCTGGTCATCGGGGGCGGGTCGAACCTCGTCATCGGGGACAAGGGGTTCGAGGGCATCGCCCTGCGGATCGCCACCCGCGGTGTCGTGCTCGACGGCACGCGGCTGGAGCTGGCGGCCGGTGAGGTGTGGACCGACGCCGTCGCGCGGACCGTCCAGGCCGGGCTCGCCGGGGTCGAGTGCCTCGCCGGGATCCCCGGGTCGGCAGGCGCGACCCCGATCCAGAACGTGGGGGCGTACGGCCAGGAGGTCTCCTCGACCATCACCGAGGTCGTCGCCTACGACCGCAGGAACCGGGAGACGGTCACCCTCACGAACGAGGAGTGCGCCTTCTCGTACCGGCACAGCCGTTTCAAGGCCGACCCCGAGCGCTATGTGGTGCTGCGGGTCCGGTTCCGGTTGGAAGACGCGGACGGGCTGTCGGCGCCGGTCAAGTACGCCGAGACGGCCCGTGTCCTCGGCGTCGAGCCCGGTGACCGTGTGCCGCTGGCACGCGCGCGTGAGACCGTCCTCGCGCTGCGCGCAGGCAAGGGCATGGTCCTGGACCCCGAGGACCACGACACCTGGTCGGCGGGTTCCTTCTTCACCAACCCGATCCTCACGGACGAGCAGTTCACCGCGTTCCACGCGCGCGTGAAGGAGCGCCTCGGGGAGGGCGCGGAGCCGCCCGCGTATCCGTCGGGGAGGGGCACACCAAGACCTCCGCCGCCTGGCTGATCGACAAGGCGGGCTTCACCAAGGGATACGGCAGCGGACCCGCCCGTATCTCCACCAAGCACACCCTCGCCCTCACCAACCGCGGCGAGGCGACCACCGAGGACCTGCTCGGCCTCGCGCGCGAGGTCGTCGCCGGTGTCCACGACACCTTCGGGATCACGCTCGTCAACGAACCGGTGACGGTCGGCGTCAGCCTCGACGGCCGGTAGGCGGACCCCCGCTCGGCCGGGCTCAATAGGCCAGTCCCACGCCCTGCTTAACCGTCCCGGGATCGTCGGTCATCGTCAGCATCGCGTGGGCGACGTCGGCCCGGCCGATGAAGCGGCCCTTGTCCGGGAAGCCGCCGATCACCGTGCGGTAGGTGCCGGTCACCGGCTTGTCCTGCAGGCGCGGCGGGCGGACGCTCGTCCAGTCCGTGGCGCTGACGGCGAGGGCCGCCTCCATGGCCCGCAGGTCGTCGTAGACGTCCTTCAGGAGGGCCGAGATCAGCCCGCGCGCGGTGCGGTCGAGGAGTCCGGCACCCGCCGGGTCGGGGCCGATGGGACCGGCGCTGACCACCAGGATCCGGCGCACCCCCTCCGCCTCCATGGCCGTCAGCACCGTCCGTGTGAGCCGGCTCGCGATGCCCGCCTCCTTGCGGCTGCGCGCGCCGAGCCCGGACAGGACGGCGTCCCGGCCCGCGAGCGCCGGGCGCACCGCCTCCGGGTCGGTGAGGTCCGCGCGGACCACCTCAAGGCCCCGCCCCCGCATGGTCAGCCGCGCCGGGTCCCGTACGACCGCCGTGACCTCGTGGCCCGAGGCCAGCCCCCTGGCGGACGATCTCCTGACCGATGCCTCCGGTGGCACCGAAAACCGTGAGCTTCATGGCGCACTCCTGCCCCTTCGCAAGGTGGGTGAGTATTCACTCACCCCTGCCTGCCTCTAGGGTGGGTAAGCACTCACCCACCCGTCAAGCCCGAACGGAACCGGTCATGGAAACCCTGAAGCCCGCCCGGGTCCGCATCCTCGACGCCGCCCACGCGCTGATGCTCACCGTCGGCCTGGCCAAGGCGACCACCAAGGAGATCGCGAAGGCCGCGGGCTGCTCCGAGGCCGCGCTCTACAAGTACTTCGCGAGCAAGGAGGAGCTGTTCATCCGCGTCCTCGCGGAACGGCTGCCCCAGCTGACCCCGCTCCTGCGCGGCCTGGCCGCCGAACCCGGACAGCACTCCCTGGAGGACAACCTCACCGAGATCGCCCGCCAGGCGGCCCTCTTCTACGAACAGAGCTTCCCGATCGCGGCCTCCTGTACGCCGAGACCCAGCTCAAGCGGCGCCACGACGAGGCACTGCGGCAGCTCGACTCCGGCCCCCACAAGCCGATCGAGGCCCTGGACGCCTATCTGCGCGCCGAACAGGGCGCCGGCCGCGTCCGCCCCGACGCCGACACGTTCGCGGCCGCGTCCCTCCTCCTGGGCGCCTGCGCACAGCGCGCGTTCGCCTACGAGGCCGCGGCGCCCGGCGCCCGTCCGCCCGTGGACGAGTTCGCGTCCCGCCTGGCCCGGACCCTGCTGGGCGGAATCTCCGTTGCCGGGGACCCCGCCTGACCGGGACCCTTGCCCCATGAGGCACCCCCCTATGGAGCTGAGACTCCGCGAGTTCAGACCCCGGACCGGCCCGCACGAACACCGGGTCGTCCAGCCCGGGCAGCCGCTGCGCCACACCTCACTGCGCGACCAGGCGCCGTTCGGGACGCTCATGGGGACCATGACGGGCTGAGCCGGCTCGCGGGCCTGTTCTCGTTCGCGGCCTGCTCGCGGCACACCATCGTGCACATCCCGCTGCGCGAGAGCGTGCCGCCCGACGAGGGGTGCGGGGAGCTGGTCGATCTGGTGGTGGCCCACCAGGAGGCGGGGCTACGGCCCTCCAAGTGGCCAGGTCTGCGGCGGTCGTTGGGGCGCGGCACCCCGCTCACCGTGCGCACGGACGAGGCACGAACCGAGCGCCACGCGCGCGCGTGGCGGGAGCGGCCGTACGACCGCGGACTGTTGCGGCACACCACGCACGCGCGTACGTACTTCCTCATCGGCGGCCGTGACGTCCTCGCGTCGGCCGCCACCGCCTTCGCCTACGCGGCCGGCTGGGGCCGCGGCACAAGGGGGTCGCCAAGGGACAGTCGGCGTTGATGGCAGGTCTGCAGTACGAGCTGGAGCCCACGCGCGGCGGCGGGCATCCTCACGAGGTCCTGATCTGCTTCAAGCCGTATCCGCCCTACGCCCACTTCAGGCGACCGGGGCACTGAGCCAGTCGTCGATGCCCGACAGCAGCTTGGTCTTCATGTCCTCCGGGGCGGCCGAGCCGCGGACCGACTGCCGGGCCAGTTCGGCGAGTTCGCGGTCCGAGAAGCCGTGGTACCGGCGGGCGATCTCGTACTGGGCGGCCAGCCGCGAGCCGAACAGGAGCGGGTCGTCCGCGCCGAGCGCGAGGGGGACGCCCGCTTCGAAGAGGGTCCTCAGGGGCACGTCCTCGGGCTTCTCGTAGACACCCAGGGCCACGTTCGACGCCGGGCAGACCTCGCAGGTGATGCCCCGGTCGGCGAGCCGCTTCAGCAGGCGCGGGTCCTCCGCCGCGCGCACGCCGTGGCCGATGCGGGTCGCGTGCAGGTCGTCCAGGCAGTCCCGCACCGAAGTCGGGCCCGCCAGCTCGCCGCCGTGCGGCGCCGACAGCAGGCCGCCCTCCTGGGCGATCGCGAAGGCCCGGTCGAAGTCCCGTGCCATACCCCGGCGTTCGTCGTTCGAGAGCCCGAAACCGACCACACCCTGGTCCGCGTACCGCACGGCCAGCCGGGCCAGCGTCCGCGCGTCCAGGGGGTGCTTCATCCGGTTCGCGGCCACCAGGACCCGCATCCCGAGCCCGGTCTCCCGGGAGGTCGTCTCCACCGCGTCCAGAATGACCTCGAGAGCCGGGATCAGCCCGCCCAGGCGTGGCGCGTACGACGTCGGGTCGACCTGGATCTCCAGCCAGCCCGAGCCGTCCCTGACGTCTTCCTCGGCGGCCTCGCGCACCAACCGCTGGATGTCCTCGGGCTCCCGCAGACACGATCGCGCCGCGTCGTACAGCCGCTGGAAACGGAACCAGCCGCGCTCGTCCGTCGCCCGGAGCTTCGGCGGCTCCCGCTGGTCAGCGCCTCGGTGAGGGCGTCGGGCAAGCGCACGCCGTACTTGTCGGCCAGCTCCAGCACGGTGGTCGGCCGCATCGACCCGGTGAAGTGCAGGTGCAGATGGGCTTTCGGCAGTTCAGAGACATCACGTACACGCTCCATCTGGGAATCCTGCCGTACCTTTCCGCCGTCCCGGTACCACTTTCCTCGATCGTGGTCTTGCTCGCACACAGCAGCGGGCCGCCTCCCCGGGAGGGGAAACGGCCCGCACGCACGCGTGGAGGTGCGAAAACTCAGTCCTTGGCCTCGGCCAGCAGCTTCTGGATACGGCTGACGCCCTCGACGAGGTCCTCGTCACCCAGGGCGTACGACAGCCGCAGGTAACCGGGGTCCCGAAGGCCTCGCCCGGGACGACCGCGACCTCGGCCTCCTCCAGGATCAGCGCGGCCAGCTCGACCGAGTCCTGCGGGCGCTTGCCGCGGATCTCCTTGCCGAGCAGCGCCTTGACCGACGGGTAGGCGTAGAACGCGCCCTCGGGCTCGGGGCAGAGCACGCCGTCGATCTCGTTGAGCATCCGCACGATCGTCCTACGGCGGCGGTCGAAGGCCTCGCGCATCTCCGCGACGGCCTTCAGGTCACCGGAGACGGCGGCGAGCGCGGCGACCTGGGCCACGTTCGACACGTTCGAGGTGGCGTGCGACTGGAGGTTCGTCGCGGCCTTGACGACGTCCTTCGGGCCGATGATCCAGCCCACCCGCCAGCCGGTCATGGCGTACGTCTTGGCGACGCCGTTGACCACGATGCACTTGTCGCGCAGCTCCGGGAGGATCGCGGGCAGCGAGGTGAACGTGGCGTCGCCGTAGACGAGGTGCTCGTAGATCTCGTCCGTCATGACCCACAGGCCGTGCTCGACGGCCCAGCGGCCGATCGCCTCGGCCTCGGCCTCGCTGTAGACGGCGCCGGTCGGGTTGGACGGCGAGACGAAGAGGACGACCTTGGTGTTCTCCGTGCGGGCCGCCTCCAGCTGCTCGACGGTGACGCGGTAGCCGGTCGTCTCGTCGGCGACGACGTCCACGGGGACACCGCCCGCGAGGCGGATCGACTCCGGGTACGTCGTCCAGTACGGCGCCGGGACGATGACCTCGTCGCCCGGGTCGAGGATCGCGGCGAAGGCCTCGTAGATGGCCTGCTTGCCGCCGTTGGTGACGAGGATCTGCGAGGCGTCCACCTCGTAGCCCGAGTCGCGCAGCGTCTTCGCCGCGATCGCGGACTTCAGCTCCGGGAGACCGCCGGCCGGGGTGTAGCGGTGGTACTTGGGGTTCGAGCAGGCCTCGATGGCGGCCTGGACGACGTAGTCCGGGGTCGGGAAGTCCGGTTCACCCGCGCCGAAGCCGATCACCGGACGTCCGGCGGCCTTGAGGGCCTTGGCCTTGGCGTCCACGGCGAGGGTGGCGGACTCGGAGATCGCGCCGACTCGGGCGGAGACCCGGCGCTCGGTGGGAGGGGTTGAGGCGCTCATGGGGTCCATCGTTTCAGACCGGAAACCCGCCCGGCACACCGGTTTCACAGACTGAACAGGATGGGGAGTGCCTTGAACAACCGTCCGGATTCCCGCCCCGGCCTGGGTGATCTTCCTCCGGCAATCCCCGTACAGGCACTTTCTGTTCGACGACCGGCGCCGGAGCACGTACACTCCTAGCTCGTTGGCCTTCAACAGCCGCGCCCCACTTGGTGCACACCGAGCACCCGGGCGGATGCGGTACGTTGGGGACGTCACAAAGGGTCGTAGCTCAATTGGTAGAGCACCGGTCTCCAAAACCGGCGGTTGGGGGTTCAAGTCCCTCCGGCCCTGCTACACACACCTTCACCAGGATGTGTGCGCAGCGCATGTACGTACAGCAATGCACCGCCGTGCGGCTCAGACCGGGCGCGGCACGGCCACGACCCGGGAACAGGTGAGGATGAATGGCGGACGCCGTGGGCTCCATCGACATGCCTGATGCCCAGGACGAGGTGTCGGAGTCCAAGAAGAAGCCCCGCAAGGGCGGCAAGCGCGCCAAGAAGGGCCCGCTGAAGCGCCTCGGCATCTTCTACCGCCAGATCGTGGCGGAGCTCCGCAAGGTCGTCTGGCCGACGCGCAACCAGCTGACGACGTACACGACCGTCGTGATCGTCTTCGTCGTCATCATGATCGGTCTGGTGACCGTGATTGACTATGGACTCAATCACGCCGCGAAGTACGTCTTCGGCTGAGGCCGGCAGCGAAGGGCGCCCTGACCGGCGCCCCTTTCGCGTGTTCCACCCCCATGTATCCAGGAAGAAGCAGCCACGTGTCTGACCCGAACCTGAACGAGGCCGTCGAGCCGGACGAGTCCGTGGAAGACGAACTCGACATCGTCGAGGGCGCGGACGAGGAGCTGGACGAGGTCGAGGCTGCAGACGCCGACGCGGGCGAGCCCGCCGAGGAAGCCGCCGTACACGTCGAGGACGAGGAAGCGGCCGAGGACCTCGACGACGAGACCGCGGCCGAGGACGACGAGGAAGAGGCCGAGCCGGCCGAGCCCGTCGACCCCGTCGTCGCCCTGCGCGAGGAACTGCGTCTCCTTCCCGGCGAGTGGTACGTCATCCACACGTACGCCGGTTACGAGAACCGCGTGAAGACCAACCTGGAGCAGCGCGCCGTCTCGCTGAACGTCGAGGACTACATCTTCGCGGCCGAGGTGCCGCAAGAAGAGGTCGTCCAGATCAAGAACGGCGACCGCAAGACCATCAAGCAGAACAAGCTCCCGGGCTACGTCCTGGTCCGCATGGACCTGACGAACGAGTCCTGGGGCGTCGTCCGCAACACCCCCGGCGTCACCGGCTTCGTGGGCAACGCCTACGACCCGTACCCGCTGACCCTGGACGAGATCGTCAAGATGCTCGCCCCGGAGGCCGAGGAGAAGGCCGCGCGTGAGGCCGCCGAGGCCGAGGGCAAGCCGGTTCCGCAGCGCAAGGTCGAGGTCCAGGTGCTGGACTTCGAGGTCGGCGACTCGGTCACCGTCACCGACGGTCCGTTCGCGACGCTGCAGGCGACGATCAACGAGATCAACGCCGACTCGAAGAAGGTCAAGGGTCTCGTCGAGATCTTCGGCCGCGAGACGCCGGTCGAGCTCTCGTTCGATCAGATTCAGAAGAACTAGTAGTACTTCTGCTGCGGGTGTGGGGGCTGGACGCGCCCACGCGACGGTAGTCGCCTATCGACACAGCCCCGCGCACGTGTGGGTCAGGTCAGGCGGGCTCGAACGAGCCCCCCTGGCCTTTCTCGTTTTTGGGCATGGCTTCTTACCCGCTATTGTTGTGCGGTATGCCTGCGTGCGGCAGAACAACCCGAGTGCAGGCAGGACCCGAACGAGAGGACCCGGAGAGCAATGCCTCCCAAGAAGAAGAAGGTCACGGGGCTCATCAAGCTCCAGATCAACGCCGGTGCGGCGAACCCGGCCCCGCCGGTCGGCCCCGCGCTGGGTCAGCACGGCGTCAACATCATGGAGTTCTGCAAGGCCTACAACGCGGCGACCGAGTCGCAGCGTGGCTGGGTGATCCCGGTGGAGATCACGGTCTACGAAGACCGCTCCTTCACCTTCGTCACCAAGACTCCGCCGGCCGCGAAGATGATCCTCAAGGCCGCGGGTGTCGAGAAGGGCTCCGGCGAGCCGCACAAGACCAAGGTCGCCAAGATCACCCAGGCGCAGGTCCGTGAGATCGCCACGACCAAGCTTCCCGACCTGAACGCCAACGACCTGGACGCCGCGTCGAAGATCATCGCCGGCACCGCCCGTTCCATGGGCATCACGGTCGAGGGCTGACCTCCACCCCGTAGGGAACACCGTGGCAGGGCCTGCTCGGCCCACACCACGACTCCTCAGAACACACACAGGAGCAGTAGTGAGCAAGCGCAGCAAGTCTCTCCGCGCTGCGGACGCCAAGATCGACCGGGAGAAGCTGTACGCCCCGCTCGAGGCCGTGCGTCTCGCCAAGGAGACCTCCACCTCCAAGTTCGACGGCACCGTCGAGGTCGCCTTCCGTCTGGGTGTCGACCCGCGCAAGGCCGACCAGATGGTCCGCGGCACCGTGAACCTCCCGCACGGCACCGGCAAGACCGCCCGGGTCCTGGTCTTCGCGACCGGTGACCGTGCCGAGGCCGCGACCGCCGCTGGCGCCGACATCGTCGGTTCCGACGAACTCATCGACGAGGTGGCGAAGGGCCGGCTGGACTTCGACGCCGTCGTCGCCACCCCGGACCTCATGGGCAAGGTCGGCCGCCTCGGCCGCGTGCTCGGTCCCCGTGGTCTCATGCCGAACCCCAAGACCGGCACCGTGACGCCGGACGTGGCGAAGGCCGTCAACGAGATCAAGGGCGGCAAGATCGAGTTCCGCGTCGACAAGCACTCGAACCTGCACTTCATCATCGGCAAGTCGTCCTTCGACGACACCAAGCTGGTGGAGAACTACGGCG
This sequence comes from Streptomyces sp. P3, assembly GCA_016893485.2. Taxonomy (GTDB): domain Bacteria; phylum Actinomycetota; class Actinomycetes; order Streptomycetales; family Streptomycetaceae; genus Streptomyces. The sequence goes on along the minus strand of JAFEKX020000001.1, from coordinate 4,171,142 downwards.
CGGCCCTGGACGAGATCCTCCGTCTGAAGCCGTCCGCCGCCAAGGGTCGCTACATCAAGAAGGCCGCGATCAGCACCACGATCGGCCCCGGCATTCCGGTCGACCCGAACCGCACCCGCAACCTCCTCGTCGAGGAGGACCCGGCCGCCGTCTGAGCCTCGCGCTCACCCGGCAGCCGCGTCCAGCGCGCGTCAGCATCGGACGAGCCCCGCAACCTTCGGGTTGCGGGGCTCGTCCTCTTTCGGACGGGGTGTCAGTGCCCTGCGCTAGCGTTCTTGGCAGGCACAGCAATCGCATAGGGGTGGGGACCGATGAAGAGCACGACCGTGCGCCGGGTGGGACTCTCGATCGCGGTGGCGACCGCGCTGGCCTCGGTGGCCGCCTGTGGTTCCTCCGGTTCCCGGGTTCCTCCGGGGGCTCCGGCAAGGACGACAAGGCCCTCGGCAAGGGCGCGACCCGGGTGAGCCCCATCGCGGCCCTGCGCAGCGCCGAGCAGTCCACCGACAAGGCGGACTCAGCGAAGGTCGAGTCGTCCACCGTGATGGGCTCCCTGATGTCCATGGACGCCAAGGGAAACCTGGGCTGGGCCGACGGCCTCACCGGCACCCTGACGATGATGTACACCGGCGGCACCCTGGCCGACACGATGCGCGCTGCGGGCAGCACGTCGATGGAGGCCCGCTATCTGCCGGACGCGTACTACGCCAGGATGGGCGAGAAGTTCGCCGAGCAGGCCGACGGCAAGCACTGGATCAAGTACGCCTACGACGACCTGGCCAAGCTCGGCGGCAGCTCCGGCGCGTACCTCAAGGACCAGATACAGAACACGACGCCGAACCAGTCGGTGAAGCTCCTGCTCGCCTCCGGTGACGTCACGAAGGTCGGTACGGAGTCGGTCCGCGGCCAGCAGACCACGCACTACGCGGGCACGGTCGACGTCGCCGACCTCGCCGCCAAGAACTCGAACCTCACCGCGAGCCAGCTCGCCGCCATGAGGAAGCAGCTCACCGCGGCCGGCGTCACCACCGAGCACGTCGACATCTGGATCAACGCCCAGGACCTCCTGGTCAAGAAGACCGAGAAGGGCCAGATGTCGTCGGGCCAGTACACCCAGACCGCGTTCTACAGCGACTACGGCGTGAAGGCCGACGCGACGGTGCCGCCGGCGAGCGACACCGAGGACTTCACGGCACTGCTGAAGAAGCAGGGCCTGACCCCGGGCAGCGGCGACACGGCGACGGGGTTCGGCACGAGCTCCTGAGCAGGGCCCAACTCCGGCCGGGCCCACGGGAATTCGGGAGACCCCCGACACGGCCCGGGGTTAGGCTCACGGCTCTCGCTGTGCATCGGTCATGCGTTCCCTGTGTCCCATGGGTCCCTCGCGGCCGTCGCGTTCTGCTCTCTGGGGGAAACACATGAAGTCTTCCGTACGTCGTTCCACGCGCCGCGGAGCCACCGGTGCCGGGTCACGCTCGCCGACGTCAAGGCCGCCGCCAAGAGCGAGGACAAGGCCACCGGGGAGCGGCGCGAGAGGAGCGTCGAGCAGTACGAGAAGATGGGCGTCGACGCGATCACCATGGACATGTGGGTCGACGGCGAGAAGCACGCCAAGCGGTTCCGGATGCGCGGCGAGGGGGACAAGGGCCCGCTGGACATGACGGTCACCTTCCTCGACCTGAACCGGCCGGTGACGGTCACCGCCCCGCCCGCGAAGGACACGACCGACCTCGCCGAGCTGATGAAGAGCGCCCAGGGCTGAGCCGTACGGGCGGATTTGCTTGAGCCTGCGGCGTTCACGTACTCTGCTCCAGAAGCCAAAGACCGCTGGTCGTTGCCGTGCCTCTCAAGGGTGTGGTGACCGAAGGATCCGCTGAACAGTGGACGACCCGCGCAGGTGAACTGGATGTGCTCCCGGGAATGCTGTTTCCGGTCGAGCTACGCCCCGTGCGCCTGCGCCGGGGCGTTTTCTCTGTCCCAGCCCCTTCTGAGCGGTCCTCATCACCCGGAAGGAGGCCGACGCTCTATGGCAAGGCCCGACAAGGCTGCCGCGGTAGCCGAGCTCGCGGGACAGTTCCGCGACTCGAACGCCGCCGTGCTGACCGAGTACCGGGGTCTCACCGTGGCGCAGCTCAAGACGCTGCGTCGTTCGCTCGGTGAGAACGCCCAGTACGCCGTGGTGAAGAACACGCTGACCAAGATTGCGGCCAACGAGGCCGGGATCGACACGCTCGACGACCTGTTCAACGGTCCGACGGCGGTCGCCTTCATCACCGGTGACCCGGTGGAGTCGGCGAAGGGTCTTCGTGACTTCGCCAAGGACAACCCGAACCTCGTCATCAAGGGCGGTGTCCTTGACGGCAAGGCGCTGTCCGCCGACGAGATCAAGAAGCTCGCGGACCTCGAGTCCCGCGAGGTTCTGCTCTCCAAGCTGGCGGGTGCCTTCAAGGGCAAGCAGACGCAGGCTGCGCAGCTCTTCCAGGCGCTCCCGTCGAAGCTCGTCCGTACGGTGGACGCCCTTCGCGCCAAGCAAGAAGAGCAGGGCGGTGCCGAGTAATTCGGCTCGCAGCATGACCGCCGCCTGAGGCCTCGCGCCGCACGGCAACGGTCGTAGCGGGCCGAACGTACGCCCGCCAGACATGTACACACCGGCACCAGCCGAAATTAGTGGAAGGAAGCCATCGTGGCTCTCACCCAGGACGAACTGCTCGCCGAGTTCGAGACCATGACCCTCATCCAGCTTTCCGAGTTCGTGAAGGCGTTCGAGGAGAAGTTCGACGTCACCGCCGCCGCCGCGGTCGCCGCTGCCCCGGCCGGCCCGGCCGCCGCCGCCGAGGTCGCTGAGGAGCAGGACGAGTTCGACGTCATCCTCACCGGCGCCGGCGAGAAGAAGATCCAGGTCATCAAGGTCGTGCGTGAGCTGACCTCGCTGGGTCTCAAGGAGGCCAAGGACCTCGTGGACGGCGCTCCGAAGCCGGTCCTCGAGAAGGTCGCCAAGGACGCCGCCGAGAAGGCCGCCGAGTCCCTCAAGGGCGCCGGCGCCTCGGTCGAGGTCAAGTAACACCTTCGAGGCCGTGAACGGGGTCCCAAGGACCTTGTAACGCCTCACCCCGAAGAGCGATCATCCATCTGGGTGGTCGCTCTTCGGCGTTCCTGGGTCGGGTGAGCGGCAGCCTTGCGATCAGGGGTTCCCGGAGTATGGTGATCTTCTTCGTGCCTCCGGGCGGCCCTGGTGGCATGTGGTGTGGGCCATGGAGGCCTTGACGAACCGCACGCAGCGCGCAATTCTCAGGACGCGTCGTCACAACGATCCGAATCCGAGGCATGGATCGGCGGCGAAGAGGGCAGTATCAACGCGTTGAGGACGTGAGCTTGCCGAGGGTGTTGAGCACGACGAGGGTCTCAAAAAGCGGGGCTGGACATCAGTGCGCCGAGTGGCTACACTGACCCTTTGCGCTGCCTGTTAGCTGCTCCCTGCCCGTCACCAGGGGCATGCCCTCACTTGAGCATCGATGACCGGACCATCTCTGACCTGGCCTTTCCGGGCCGTCTCAGGAAGTCCGTGTCTCCTTGCCCCTGCGAGGGGCCGGTACGCGCGTAGTGAGTCCGAGCCCTCGGAAGGACCCCCTCTTGGCCGCCTCGCGCACTGCCTCGACCGCGAATATGAACAACGGCGCCAGCACCGCCCCGCTGCGCATCTCCTTTGCAAAGATCAAGGAGCCCCTCGAGGTTCCCAACCTGCTCGCGTTGCAGACCGAGAGCTTCGACTGGCTGCTCGGCAACACCGCCTGGCAGAGTCGGGTCGAGGCGGCTCTGGAGTCGGGTCAGGACGTCCCCACCAAGTCCGGTCTGGAGGAGATCTTCGAGGAGATCTCTCCGATCGAGGACTTCTCCGGGTCGATGTCGCTGACCTTCCGCGACCACCGTTTCGAACCTCCCAAGAACAGCATCGACGAGTGCAAGGAGCGCGACTTCACGTACGCCGCCCCGCTCTTCGTGACCGCTGAGTTCACCAACAACGAGACCGGCGAGATCAAGTCCCAGACGGTCTTCATGGGCGACTTCCCGCTCATGACCAACAAGGGCACCTTCGTCATCAACGGCACCGAGCGTGTCGTCGTGTCGCAGCTGGTCCGTTCGCCGGGCGTCTACTTCGACTCCTCGATCGACAAGACGTCCGACAAGGACATCTTCTCCGCCAAGGTGATCCCGTCCCGGGGTGCCTGGCTGGAGATGGAGATCGACAAGCGCGACATGGTCGGTGTCCGCATCGACCGCAAGCGCAAGCAGTCCGTCACCGTCCTGCTCAAGGCTCTCGGTTGGACGACCGAGCAGATCCTCGAGGAGTTCGGCGAGTACGAGTCCATGCGCGCCACCCTGGAGAAGGACCACACCCAGGGCCAGGACGACGCGCTCCTCGACATCTACCGCAAGCTGCGTCCGGGTGAGCCCCCGACCCGCGAGGCCGCGCAGACGCTTCTGGAGAACCTCTACTTCAACCCGAAGCGCTACGACCTCGCCAAGGTCGGCCGTTACAAGGTCAACAAGAAGCTGGGCGGCGAAGCCCCGCTCGACGCCGGTGTGCTGACCGTCGAGGACATCATCTCGTCGATCAAGTACCTGGTGAAGCTGCACGCCGGTGAGACCGAGACCGTTGGCGACAACGGCACGACGATCGTCGTCGAGACCGACGACATCGACCACTTCGGCAACCGCCGTCTGCGCAACGTCGGCGAGCTCATCCAGAACCAGGTCCGTACGGGCCTGGCGCGTATGGAGCGCGTCGTCCGCGAGCGGATGACCACCCAGGACGTCGAGGCGATCACGCCGCAGACCCTGATCAACATCCGGCCGGTCGTCGCCTCCATCAAGGAGTTCTTCGGCACCAGCCAGCTGTCGCAGTTCATGGACCAGAACAACCCGCTGTCGGGTCTCACCCACAAGCGCCGTCTGTCGGCGCTTGGCCCGGGTGGTCTCTCCCGTGAGCGGGCCGGCTTCGAGGTCCGTGACGTGCACCCCTCGCACTACGGCCGCATGTGCCCGATCGAGACCCCTGAAGGCCCGAACATCGGCCTGATCGGCTCGCTCGCCTCCTACGGCCGGGTCAACGCGTTCGGTTTCGTCGAGACGCCGTACCGCCGGGTCACCGACGGTGTCGTCACCGACGAGGTCGACTACCTGACCGCCGACGAAGAGGACCGATTCGTCATCGCGCAGGCCAACGCGCCGCTCGGGGACGACTTCCGGTTCGAGGAGACCCGCGTCCTGGTCCGCCGCCGTGGCGGAGAGGTCGACTACGTCCCCGGTGACGACGTCGACTACATGGACGTCTCCCGCGCCAGATGGTGTCCGTCGCGACCGCGATGATCCCCTTCCTGGAGCACGACGACGCCAACCGTGCCCTCATGGGCGCGAACATGATGCGTCAGGCGGTGCCGCTCATCAAGTCCGAGGCGCCGCTGGTCGGCACCGGCATGGAGTACCGCTGTGCGGTCGACGCCGGTGACGTCCTGAAGTCGGAGAAGGACGGTGTGGTCCAGGAGGTCTCCGCGGACTACATCACCACCGCCAACGACGACGGCACGTACACCACGTACCGCCTGGCCAAGTTCTCCCGCTCGAACCAGGGCACCTCCGTCAACCAGAAGGTTGTCGTGGACGAGGGCGCCCGGGTCGTCGCCGGCCAGGTGCTGGCCGACGGTCCCGCGACCGAGTTCGGCGAGATGGCGCTCGGCAAGAACCTGCTCGTGGCGTTCATGCCCTGGGAGGGTCACAACTACGAGGACGCGATCATCCTGTCGCAGCGCCTCGTGCAGGACGACGTCCTCTCCTCGATCCACATCGAGGAGCACGAGGTCGACGCCCGTGACACCAAGCTGGGCCCCGAGGAGATCACCCGGGACATCCCGAACGTCTCCGAGGAGGTCCTCGCGGACCTCGACGAGCGCGGCATCATCCGGATCGGTGCCGAGGTCGTCGCCGGTGACATCCTCGTCGGCAAGGTCACGCCCAAGGGTGAGACCGAGCTGACCCCGAGGAGCGCCTGCTCCGCGCGATCTTCGGTGAGAAGGCGCGCGAGGTGCGCGACACCTCGCTGAAGGTGCCGCACGGCGAGATCGGCAAGGTCATCGGCGTCCGCGTCTTCGACCGCGAGGAGGGCGACGAACTGCCGCCCGGCGTCAACCAGTTGGTCCGGGTGTATGTTGCGCAGAAGCGCAAGATCACCGACGGCGACAAGCTGGCCGGCCGTCACGGCAACAAGGGCGTCATCTCCAAGATCCTGCCCATCGAGGACATGCCATTCCTCGAGGACGGGACTCCGGTCGACATCATCCTGAACCCGCTGGGTGTCCCGTCCCGAATGAACCCGGGACAGGTCCTGGAGATCCACCTCGGCTGGCTCGCCAGCCGCGGCTGGGACGTCTCCGGGCTCAGCGAGGAATGGGCGCGCCGCCTGCAGGTCATCGGCGCCGACCAGGTCGCGCCGGGTACCAACGTCGCGACCCCGGTCTTCGACGGTGCCCGCGAGGACGAGATCTCCGGTCTCTTCGAGGCCACGATCCCGAACCGCGACGGGGACCGGCTGGTCCAGGCCTCCGGCAAGGCCAACCTGTTCGACGGCCGCTCCGGCGAGCCGTTCCCGGAGCCGATCTCGATCGGCTACATGTACATCCTGAAGCTGCACCACCTGGTCGACGACAAGCTGCACGCCCGTTCGACCGGTCCGTACTCGATGATCACCCAGCAGCCGCTGGGTGGTAAGGCGCAGTTCGGTGGTCAGCGCTTCGGCGAGATGGAGGTGTGGGCGCTTGAGGCTTATGGCGCCGCTTACGCCCTCCAGGAGCTGCTGACGATCAAGTCCGACGACGTGACCGGCCGCGTGAAGGTCTACGAGGCCATCGTCAAGGGCGAGAACATCCCCGAGCCCGGCATCCCCGAGTCCTTCAAGGTGCTCATCAAGGAGATGCAGTCGCTCTGCCTGAACGTGGAGGTGCTGTCCAGTGACGGTATGTCCATCGAGATGCGTGACACCGACGAGGATGTCTTCCGCGCAGCGGAGGAGCTCGGCATCGACCTGTCCCGGCGCGAGCCGAGCAGCGTCGAAGAGGTCTGACGGGAGTCCGGAGACCTGCGCCACGCAGGTCTCCGGCCCCAGGACCCCCGTATCAGACCCCAAGACTTACAACCCTGAGAGGGATTGACGCATAGTGCTCGACGTCAACTTCTTCGATGAGCTCCGGATCGGTCTGGCAACCGCTGACGACATCCGTCAGTGGAGCCACGGCGAGGTCAAGAAGCCCGAGACCATCAACTACCGCACGCTCAAGCCCGAAAAGGACGGACTCTTCTGCGAGAAGATCTTCGGTCCGACCCGGGACTGGGAGTGCTACTGCGGCAAGTACAAGCGCGTCCGCTTCAAGGGCATCATCTGTGAGCGCTGCGGCGTCGAGGTGACCCGCGCCAAGGTGCGCCGTGAGCGGATGGGCCACATCGAACTGGCCGCGCCCGTCACCCACATCTGGTACTTCAAGGGTGTCCCGTCGCGTCTGGGATACCTGCTCGACCTCGCCCCGAAGGACCTCGAGAAGGTCATCTACTTCGCGGCGTACATGATCACTTCGTCGACGAAGAGCGCCGTACGCGTGACCTGCCCTCGCTGGAGGCGCACGTCTCCGTGGAGCGTCAGCAGGTCGAGAACCGGCGTGACTCCGACCTCGAGGCCCGCGCCAAGAAACTCGAGACCGACCTGGCCGAGCTGGAGGCCGAGGGTGCCAAGGCCGACGTGCGCCGCAAGGTGCGCGAAGGTGCCGAGCGGGAGATGAAGCAGCTGCGCGACCGTGCGCAGCGCGAGATCGACCGCCTGGACGAGGTGTGGACCCGGTTCAAGAACCTCAAGGTCCAGGACCTCGAGGGCGACGAGCTGCTCTACCGCGAGCTGCGTGACCGCTTCGGCACGTACTTCGACGGTTCGATGGGTGCCGCGGCGCTGCAGAAGCGCCTGGAGTCCTTCGACCTCGATGAAGAGGCCGAGCGCCTTCGCGAGATCATCCGTACCGGCAAGGGCCAGAAGAAGACCCGTGCGCTGAAGCGGCTCAAGGTGGTGTCTGCGTTCCTGCAGACCTCCAACAGCCCCAAGGGCATGGTCCTCGACTGCGTCCCGGTCATCCCGCCGGACCTCCGCCCGATGGTGCAGCTGGACGGTGGCCGCTTCGCGACCTCCGACCTGAACGACCTGTACCGCCGTGTGATCAACCGCAACAACCGCCTGAAGCGCCTTCTCGACCTCGGTGCCCCCGAGATCATCGTGAACAACGAGAAGCGCATGCTCCAGGAGGCCGTCGACGCGCTCTTCGACAACGGCCGTCGTGGCCGCCCGGTGACGGGCCCCGGCAACCGTCCGCTGAAGTCGCTGTCCGACATGCTCAAGGGCAAGCAGGGTCGCTTCCGTCAGAACCTGCTCGGCAAGCGTGTGGACTACTCCGCGCGTTCCGTGATCGTCGTCGGTCCGCAGCTGAAGCTGCACCAGTGCGGTCTGCCGAAGGCCATGGCGCTGGAGCTCTTCAAGCCGTTCGTGATGAAGCGCCTGGTCGACCTGAACCACGCGCAGAACATCAAGTCGGCGAAGCGCATGGTCGAGCGCGGCCGCACGGTGGTCTACGACGTCCTCGAAGAGGTCATCGCCGAGCACCCGGTCCTGCTGAACCGTGCGCCCACGCTGCACCGCCTCGGCATCCAGGCCTTCGAGCCGCAGCTGGTCGAGGGCAAGGCCATCCAGATCCACCCGCTCGTCTGCACCGCGTTCAACGCGGACTTCGACGGTGACCAGATGGCCGTGCACCTGCCGCTCTCCGCGGAGGCACAGGCCGAGGCCCGCATCCTGATGCTGTCCTCGAACAACATCCTGAAGCCCGCCGACGGCCGTCCGGTGACGATGCCGACCCAGGACATGGTCCTCGGTCTGTTCTTCCTCACCACCGACGGCGAGCTCCGCGACGTCAAGGGCGAGGGCCGCGCGTTCGGCTCCACGGCCGAGGCGACGATGGCGTTCGACGCCGGCGAGCTGGCGCTCCAGTCGGCCGTCGACATCCGCTTCCCGGTGGGCACCATCCCGCCGCGTGGCTGGGTGCCGCCGGTCCGCGAGGAGGGCGAGCCCGAGTGGCAGCAGGGTGACACCTTCCGTCTGAAGACGACCCTGGGCCGCGCGCTCTTCAACGAGCTGCTGCCCGAGGACTACCCGTTCGTCGACTACTCGGTGGGCAAGAAGCAGCTCTCCGAGATCGTCAACGACCTGGCCGAGCGCTACCCCAAGGTCATCGTGGCGGCGACGCTCGACAACCTGAAGGCGGCCGGCTTCTTCTGGGCGACCCGTTCCGGTGTCACCGTGGCCATCTCCGACGTCGTCGTTCCCGAGGCGAAGAAGGAGATCGTCAAGGGTTACGAGGCGCAGGACGAGAAGGTCCAGAAGCAGTACGAGCGCGGTCTGATCACCAAGGAAGAGCGCACGCAGGAGCTCATCGCGATCTGGACCAAGGCGACCAACGAGGTCGCCGAGGCGATGAACGCGAACTTCCGAAGACCAACCCCATCTTCATGATGGTCGACTCGGGTGCCCGAGGAAACATGATGCAGATGCGTCAGATCGCCGGTATGCGCGGTCTGGTGTCGAACGCCAAGAACGAGACGATTCCCCGTCCCATCAAGGCGTCCTTCCGTGAAGGCCTGTCCGTGCTGGAGTACTTCATCTCCACCCACGGTGCCCGTAAGGGTCTGGCCGACACCGCTCTGCGTACCGCCGACTCGGGTTACCTCACCCGTCGTCTCGTCGACGTCTCCCAGGACGTCATCATCCGCGAGGAGGACTGCGGCACCGACCGCGGCCTCAAGCTGCACATCGCGGAGCGCGGCGCGGACGGTGTCCTGCGCAAGGCCGACAACGTCGAGACCAGCGTGTACGCCCGTGCGCTGGCCGAGGACATCACCGTCGACGGCAAGGTGCTGGCCCCGGCCAACACCGACCTCGGCGACGTCCTCATCGACGAGCTGGTCAAGCACGGCATCGAGACGGTCAAGACCCGCTCGGTCCTGACCTGTGAGTCCGCCGTCGGCACCTGCGCCATGTGCTACGGCCGCTCGCTGGCCACCGGCAAGCTGGTCGACATCGGTGAGGCGGTCGGCATCATCGCCGCCCAGTCCATCGGTGAGCCCGGCACGCAGCTGACGATGCGTACCTTCCACACCGGTGGTGTGGCCGGTGACGACATCACCCAGGGTCTGCCCCGTGTCGTCGAGCTCTTCGAGGCTCGTACGCCGAAGGGTGTCGCCCCGATCTCCGAGGCCCAGGGCCGCGTGCGGATCGAGGAGACCGAGAAGACCAAGAAGATCGTCGTCACCCCGGACGACGGCAGCGACGAGACGGCGTTCCCGATCTCGAAGCGTGCCCGTCTTCTGGTCAGCGAGGGCGAGCACGTCGAGGTGGGCCAGAAGCTCACCGTGGGTGCCACCAACCCGCACGACGTGCTGCGCATCCTGGGTCAGCGTGCCGTCCAGGTCCACCTGGTCGGCGAGGTCCAGAAGGTGTACAACTCGCAGGGTGTGTCGATCCACGACAAGCACATCGAGATCATCATCCGGCAGATGCTCCGCCGTGTGACGATCATCGAGTCCGGCGACGCCGAGCTGCTGCCCGGCGAGCTGGTCGAGCGCTCCCGCTTCGAGCAGGAGAACCGTCGTGTGGTGCAGGAGGGCGGTCACCCGGCCTCCGGTCGTCCGCAGCTCATGGGTATCACCAAGGCCTCGCTGGCCACGGAGTCCTGGCTGTCGGCGGCGTCCTTCCAGGAGACGACCAGGGTGCTGACGGACGCGGCGATCAACGCCAAGTCCGACTCCCTGATCGGCCTCAAGGAGAACGTCATCATCGGTAAGCTCATCCCGGCCGGTACGGGCCTGTCCCGCTACCGCAACATCCGGGTCGAGCCGACCGAGGAAGCCAAGGCCGCGATGTACTCGGCCGTCGGCTACGACGACATCGACTACTCGCCGTTCGGCACGGGCTCCGGCCAGGCCGTTCCGCTGGAGGACTACGACTACGGTCCGTACAACCAGTAAGCGAGCAGGCTGAGTTGAACTGAAGGGCGGTCACCCCGTTTCGTACGGGGTGGCCGCCCTTCGGCGTTCCCACGCGCCACTCAGTGCGGTGTCAGCTCCCAGGCCGTGACCACCACCGTGGCGATCGCGGCCAGGGCGCCGATGCTGGCGAGCGGCCAGCCAGGGAGCGTTCCAGGGCGTCCAACCGGTGTTCGTGGTCGGCGAGTTGGCGGTCGGTCTGGTCGCTGCGCTGGACCAGCAGCGCGAGCGAGCCGTCGACCCGGGCGAAGCCGGCCTCGACGGTTCCGCGCAGCCGTTCCAGTTCCACCGCGACGGCGATCGGGTCGGACAGGGAGGAGGGTTCGTTCACGCGTCCTCCCGTCCCGGTTCGGCCTTGACCAGCTTCAGCAGCGCGCCGTCCCCGGCCGCGGGCACGTCGGTGCGCAGCCAGGACGGCAACAGGGCCTGTACGGCGGGCAGGGCCATGACCCTGGTGACGCCGGCGGCGACGGCCAGCGCCGCGGCCACCCAGGGCAGGGTGTCCGGGACACCGGCGGCGTCGACGACCGTCGGGAGCAGGACACACAGGCCGACAGCGGTCTGCAGAACGGTACGGAGGGTGCGCTTGGCGGCCTCTGACATGGGTGGACCTCGCTTTTCCGAACGGTTCAGGAGCTGTACGGGACCTTCAGCGCGGCCCAGGAGGTGGCACCGGGCCAGCCGTCGGCGGCGGTGCCGGTGTAGCCGAGCTTGCGCTGCCACCTGGCGTAGGAGGCCTTGTCGACGGCCGTCCACTGGGGGCCGGGGCCCGCGGTGTACGCCGAGCAGCCGACGGCGACCAGGCGCTTGCCCATCGCGGTGACGATCGCGGACTTGGGGTTCTTCTTGAACCAGTCCGCGCCGGGGAAGGGCTGGTAGGCCGGCTTGGCGGGCGGGGTGACCTTGGTGCCGAGGCGGGTGGCCACGCGGGTGCGGAAGTCGGCCATCGTGAAACCCCGCGGGTCGATCTTGGTGTTCGTCCACTCCTTGTGGCCGATCACCGAGTGGGCGTTCCAGCCGTGCGCTCGGCAGAGTGCGGCGGAGGCCCGGACCATCGCGTCCAGTTGGACCGCGGGCCAGGGGTCCTTGCCGTCGCCGAGGTTGACGCACTCGAAGCCGTAGAAGTGGACGTTGCCGTCCGTGTTGTTCTGGTTCGGGGCGGGGAGGGTGGGGCTCTGGGCGATGACGGCCTTCAGTACGTCGCCGTCGCCGCTGCCCGCGTGGTTGGCTCGGCCGTTGCCCACGAGGTGGACTGTGCCGTCCTTGGCGATGACTCCGTGGCAGAGGGGGCCGGGGAGTTCCGAGTCGCCGTTGTAGCAGAGGTTGACGGAGGGGTGGTGCCGGTGGTGACGGTGTGGTGGATGACGACGCCGTTCACCGGGCCCCAACTGCCCTTGCTGTTGCGATTGTTGGAGCGCCAGCCGGGGTGTTCGACGACGGTGATGCCCTCGGCTTTCAGGGCTGCGATCAGGGTGTCTGGGGAGAGGGGTGTGGCCATGGGGTGCCTTCTTGGTCGGCGGGTGGGCATGAAAAACCCGGGCCGGGGGCTCGGGTTGTGTGCGGGGTTTCGATACAGGCCCGCGCCCCTTTAGGCATCAGGGCTGGGGAGTTGGTGGGCTAGGTGGCTGTCGTTGGTGTGCCGTCTTCGTCTCCCGGGTCTGTCTGCGATGGGGTCCACTTGGCGCAGAGGGCTGTGTACGCCGCCGTGTTGTCCACGAAGTTGGCCAGGGCCGCGGCCACTGCCTGTTGGGGGCTGTGGGGTCGGGGACCACCGGGTTGGTGCCGACCGGGAGGACGGTGACGCGGCCGCTGCCGCGGAGGGTGGCGGCGTTGGGGCCGGACTCGGTGAACTGGGCGGTGACGGTGACCGGGGAGTAGAGGCCGGTGACCGAGTCGGGGGCGATGACGGTGTTGTAGCTGGAGTCGGAGACGTTGACGTAGACCGTGTGGCCGGCCTCGGTGATGGTGGCGCGGCCCGCGAAGTCGATGGCGAGGCCCCAGGGCTGGGTGGGGTCGATGTCCATGGGTTGTCCTTCCTCAGGTCTGACGGCCGTACATCAGTACGGGGTTGACGTAGACGGTCCCGGAGGCGCTGGTGACCTGGGCCTGGACCTCGACCTTGAGCAGGCCGCCGTAGGCCGCGGAGAAGTCGGAGGCGACCGGGCCCGACTGGTCGAAGTCCGCGCCGGCGGCGACGACGGTGCCCCACTGGGCGCCGTTGACGAGGAGCTGGACGGAGCCGGTGGCGCCGGAGCTGGCGCGGGTGTTCATGAGGAGCCGCATCTTCGGCTGCCAGACGACGTTGTAGGACATCGCGATGGTCGTCATCGTGGTCGCCGTGGTCTGCGGCCAGCGGGTGACGGTCGCGTCCTGCGGCGGCAGCAGGTTCAGCCAGGGCCGGGCGAGACCGCCGGTGGCGACGTCGTCCGAGATCAGCTCGCGCTCGGCGATGTCGTAGATGCGCAGGGGCTGTGCGGAGGTGGCGGTGCCGTCGCCGTTGTACATGCTCATGGCGCGGGTGCCGGTCTGGCGGCGGAGTTCCATGCGGTACTCGCTGGTGCCGGGCCACTTGCCGACCTTGAAGATCGGGGAGCCGGTGGCCGGGCCGACCTCCAGGGTGCCGCCGGAGACGGTGTTGAGGGCGGGGCGGGTGTTGACGGCGGTGGAGAGCTGCTGGATGCGGCGCTCCATCTGGGTGAGCCGGTCGATGATGTCTTCGGGGAGCTGGGGCATCAGACCTCCTCCAGGTAGAGGTCGGCGGTGTCGGGACGGCCGCGCTGGGCGGGGCTGACCTTGACGCCGATGATCCGGTAGCGGGTGTCGAGGCCCTCGGCGTACCACTCGTCGGTGATCCGGATGCGGACCGTGCGGCCGATCAGCGCGGACGGGACCAGGTCGTCGAGGCGGACGCTGATCTCGGGGATCACCACCGCGCCGGTCGCGGCGGCCAGTTCGGTGCGGGCGAGGGCGGTCAGGGTGGCCGTGTCGGTGATGTCGTTGTGGTCCGAGGTCAGGTCGATGCGCGGGTAACCCGCCTGGCCGATCAGGTCGTTGGCCACCGCGACCGTCGAGCAGAGCGGGCGGGACTCGCTGGCCTGGTCGCTGTTGGTGGAGGCGCCTCGCGCTCGGTCGGTGGTGCCGCCGCGGGTCGCGTCGCGCGGGAAGGAGTACGCCAGGATCGTGCCCGGGCGGTCCATCACCAGGTCGGTGGCGCCGGTGAGGATCTTCGGGCTGCCGAGCCGGAGGCGGCGCACCCGGGCGCCGGTCGTCGGGTCCGTGTACACCGAGATGTAGTGCTCGAAGCCGTTCTCCAGCGCGGCCAGGGCGTCCAGCGCGTCGAGGTAGACCGTCTCGTCACCGTCGCGGTAGCTCGCCGAGCGGGTCACGCCGGAGGTCTCGGTGCCGTAGGTGACGCCGATGTCGCCGCCGGGCAGCGCGGTCTGGAGGTCGCTCCACAGGGCGCGGGCCATGTCCAACTGGTCTCCGTAGAGGGCGAGTTGGTAGTCCTTGTCGTACTCAGGCGTGGTCGCCCGGATCAGGCGTCTTCCCGCGTACGACTCGAAGGTCGCCGCCTGGACGCCGAGGGTGAGGACGCCCTGGTCGTCGCTCTGGAGGGTGCTCGTCCAGACGATGCCGCCCCACCACAGGTCGCTGCCGCGCTGGAGGTAGACCGAGGTGCGGCCCTCCTCGATACGGCGGACCCGGGCGGCCATCGCCGCGTCCGGGACGGGGATGGTGCCCGAGAGCGAGCCGGCCTTGCCGATGTAGTCGTCGACGGTGACATCGCGCAGCGGCAGGATGTCGATGGTGTTGTCGGTGCGCAGGTCGCAGAAGATCGCCCGGTAGGGCGTGTTGACGGTGGTCATGCGGCGGCCTCGTAGGTGGCGGAGCCGGTGACGGTGTGGCCGTTCGCCCAGGTCCACGGAGTGAGGGAGTCCACCCCGCCGACGTAGGTGAAGGTGGTGGCGCTGGGCTGGCCCGAGGAGGTGATCAGCTCGAAGGCGCCGGTGGTGGAGAGGTAGAGGCGGGCGGCGGCGCGGTTGCCCGCGGTGCCCGCCGCCATCTCGGCGAAGCCGATGGACAGCCGGGTCGAGGCCGCGGCGACCGGCAGCGAGAAGCGCCAGCTGTCGTTCGTGGTGGCGCCGGCGCCGAAGTTGGTGGTGCTGCCGAACGTGATCTGGAAGTTCAGGTGCACGGTCGTCCCGAACTTCACGTACCGGCCGCTCACCGAGGCGTTCCCGAAGGCCGGGGTCGCCGCTCCGGTGGACGTGGTCCAGGCCGGGGTCCAGCTCTGCCAGGTCGGCAGCACCGGGTAGTCGGCCCAGGCGGTGCCGTTCCAGCGCTGCAACTGGCCGCTCACGTCCCGGTATTGGCCCGGGTAGGCGCCGTTCGCGGTGTCGGTGGTGACCGGGAGGATGCCGCCGAGGCCGACCGTCGCGTTGCGGACGCCGGTGAGGGCGGTCGCCCAGGCGATGCCGCCGGTGCCCGCGCTCGTGTTCTTCGGTACGGCGATCTGGTAGAGCGGGATCGCGAGGTCGGGGGTGGCCGGGATCGCCGGGGTGGCCGCGGGCGTGCCCTTGACGATCTCCACGACGGCCTCGCTGCGGCCCGAGCCGTCGTACAGGTCGTCGTAGATCCGTAGCACGAGCAGGTCGATCCGGCTGTACAGCGCGTCGCCGTCGGCGAAGGTGACGTTCAGGTACTCGGTGAGGGCGACCGGGTAGGCGCCGCGGGCGTCGGTGGACTGGACGACCGCGCGGCCGGGGCTGACCGAGGCGCTCATGCTGCTCGCGGTGCCGGTCAGGGTGAAGCCGGTGATGCGGAACTGGCCGTCAGGGGAGCCCGGGAGGATGCCGGAGCGGGTGGCGACGGGCGAGGTCGGGGTGAGGGCACCGAGCGAGACGAGCCGGGTGTCCTCGCGGGACTGGCTGTCCGGGGACAGCCAGCCGGAGCGAACGGCCATGGTCGAACTCCAATCAATAGGCGGAGAGTTGAGGGGTGTCAGGAGATCGGGTCCACGCGCAGGTGGATGGTGTCGAACCAGCAGGTGACGCTCGCCGAGGTCGACCGGTGCATCGCGGTGACCGTGTAAGTGGCGCCCGGAGTCAGGGAGTTGAGCCGCAGCTGAGTCGAGACCGACTTGCCGACCGCGCCCGAGGCGGAGGCGGCCCGCTCGTCGTCCGGTGCCCAGATCACCGTCGAACCCAGCGTGACCTGCGGGGACAGGTGCGCGGTCACGGTCTCGCTGCCCGCCGTGTAGGCGCGGGCGCCGATGCCGATGACCACCGAACCGGAGGGGGCGCGGTGAAGTTGAGCGTCAGTGACGTCACGGCGGTGTCCGCGAGCGTCGCCGTGTACGTCGTCGACGTGGTCGAGCCGGCGTCCAGCGACTGCGTGAACGCCGGGCCCGGCGCGGCCAGTTGCCAGGAACTGCCGTTCCAGCGCTGGAGTTGACCGGCCGCGGTGTCGCGGTACTGGCCGGGGTAGCCGCCGGTGGTGAGCACGCCCGCCGGGGCGATCCCGCCGAGGGCCTTCGGATACGGCACCCAGGCCGTGCCGCTCCACCGCTGAAGCGTGCCTTCGCCCTCGTTGTCCTGGTACTGACCTCGGTAACTCCCCGCCACCGCACCGTTGTTGTAGACCGGGAGGATGCCGCCCACCGAGACCAGCGTGGTCCGCAGGTCGGTGAGGGCGGTGGCCCAGGGATGCCGCCCGTGCCCGCGCTCGTCCCGGCCGGGACCGCGACCTGGAACAGCGGCAGCGCCAGGCCGGGGCGGCCGGTGCGGCGGGCACGGCGGCCGGGGTGCCCTGGACGGTCTCGACGGCGGCCTCGCTTCGGCCGGAGCCGTCCGCCTCGTCGTCGTAGACCCGCAGGACGACCAGGTCGACGCGGCCGTACTGGGCGTCGCCCGGGGCGAACGACACCGTGACGTCCTCGTCGAGGGCGACCGGATAGGCGCCCCGGGAGCCGGCGCCCTGGACGACGGCCCGCCCGGGGTGGACGACCGCGGTCATCGTGCCCGTCGTGCCGGCCATGCCCAGGCCGCCGATCCGGTACTGCCCGTCGTCGGTGCCGGGCAGGATGCCCGAACGGCTCCGCAGCGGGCCGGCCGGGGTGGTGGCGCCGAGGGCGGTGTGGCGGGTGTCCGCCCGCGACTGGCCGTCCGGGGACAGCCACCCGTAGCGCACCGTCACGACACGGACTCGTACGTGCCGTGGATGGACAGGACGTCACCGACCGCCCAGGCGAAGGGCAGCGACTTGTCCCAGATGCCGGTGCTGGTGGCCATGGAGTCGCGCAGCGAGCGGACGTAGCCGACGCCGCTGGTCGCCGAGAGCAGGCCGCTGCCCTGGTAGAAGAGCAGGCCCGAGGAGTCGTAGGCCTCCGCGCCCAGCACCCGGCCGTCGAGCTTCCACGCCGCGGTGCCGTTCGGCGCGAACGGCAGCCGGAACGTCCAGTTCGCGTTGGCGTCCTGGGCGGCCAGGTTGGTCGTCGAGCCGATCTTCAGATAGATCCGGACGTGCACGACCGTCCCGAGCTTCGCGTACGACCCCGCCAGCGTGCCGTTGCCGATCACGGGCGCGGCGCCGGTCTCGGCGCCCCACACCGGGGTGTAGTCCGTCCAGGTCGGCGAGGGCAGGTAGTTCACCCAGGCCGTGCCGTTCCAGCGCTGCAGCACACCGGCGGAGGTGTCGCGGTACTGGCCGGTGTAGCTCGCGGTGGTGACCGCGCCGGCCGGGGCAATCCCGCCCAGGGCGCTCGGGTACGACACCCAGGCCGAGCCGTCCCAGCGCTGGAGTGCGCCGCCGGAGTCGCGGAACTGGCCCGGGTAGGCGCCGTTGCCGGTCTCGCCGTACGCGGGGAGGATGCCGCCGACCGCCACGACGGGGGTGCGCAGGTCGGTGACGTCGGTGCTCCAGGTGATGCCGCCCTTGCCCGCGCTGATGCCCGCGGCGACCTTGACCTGGTAGAGCGCGAGGCCGATGCCGGGGATCACCGGGGCGACGGGGGTGGCGGCCGGCGTGCCCTTGATGATCTCCAGGGCGGCCTTCGTCTGGCCGGAGTTGTCGTAGAGGGAGTCGTAGATCCGGAGGACGACCAGGTCGATACGGGGATTGGTGGCGTCGCCGTCGGTGAAGGTCAGGGCGGACGGCTCGGGGAGGGTGACCGGGTAGGCGCCCCGGGTGGCGCCCGCCGCGATGACGGCGCGGCCCTCGTGGACGGTCGCCGACATGGCGCCCGCCGCGCCCTCCAGCCAGAAGCCGGACATGCGGTAGAGGCCGTCGTAGGAACCCGGGAGGATGCCGGAGCGGACCTCCAGGGGGTTGACGGGGGTGGTCGCGCCGAGCTGGGTCAGACGGGTGTCCTCGCGGGTCTGGCCGGTCTCGGCCACCCATGCGCTGCGGAGGTTCATGTACGGGGCTCCTGTGGTGGATGGGGTGAGGTGGTGGGGCTACGGGTGCGCGGCCGACCCGATCGATCCCCGGCGGGGCAACTGGCCCTGGGCGCGCGGTGGTTCAGGTGCGGAGCCACTCCGCGGTGAAATTGGTGGCGTAGCCCGAGCCGCCGAGGGTGGTGAGGGTGGTGCCCGAGTTCTGAGGCCGTAGAGCGCGAGCTTGTCGCCCGCCGCGCACTTGAGGAGTGCCGTGCCGGTGACGCTCGTCGCGCCCGGGCCGGCTCCCACCAGCCAGGTGGCGCGGGGACTCCGGCGCCGTTCTGGTAGATCCGGGCGCCACGTGAGCCGGTCGCCGACTCGTTGAACCAGGTGAGGGTGCAGCTCACCCGCCACCAGCCCGCCCTCGGCACGGTGTAGGTGTTCGACCCCGACCAGCCGGTGACGTCGTCGACGTCCGTCGTCTGGAGGGTGATCTGCGTCCAGGGGCCGGAGGTGACGGACTGGGCGGTGGTCTGCTCCACGCTCAGCAGGATCTTCGTACGGCCCTCCGCGTACTGCCAGGTGGAGCCGTCCCAGCGCTGGAGCAGACCGGCCGCGTTCTCCTGGTACTGGCCGGCGTAACTGCCCGTCGTCAGCGCGCCGACGGGCGCGATACCGCCCACCGCCTTCGGATACGACACCCAGGCCGAGCCGTCCCACCGCTGGAACGTGCCCGGGGTGTCGCGGTACTGCCCGGGATAGGCGCCGTCGAAGCCCGACGCCGGGACGATCCCGCCCAACGCGGCCGTGGAATAGCGGAGGTTGGTGACCGCCGTGGTCCACGACAGACCGCCGTTCCCCGCCGAGGCGCCGGCCGGGACCGCAATCCGGTAGAGGGGATGGCGTTGCCGTTCGGGGTGGCGGGGACGGCGGGGATGGCCGCGGGGTGCCCCGAACCAGCCGTACCAGTGCGGTGGTTGAGCCGGTGCCGTCGTAGTCGTCGTCCAGTACGGCGAGTTCGACCAGGTCGATCCGGCCGTACTGGGCGTCACCGTCCGGCACGGTCAGGGTCTCGGGGTCGGTCACCGCGACCGGGTAGGTGCCCTGGAGGATGCGGGCGCTCTGCACGAAGGCGCGGCCGGTGCCGATCGTGAACGTCATCGTCCCGGTGGCGCCGGTGAGCGCGAAACCGCCGGGGACGATGCCGCCGCGTGCCTTCAGGGGGACGTTGTCGGCCGCGCTCGCGTTGATGGTGAGCAGGCCGGAGAGGGTGAGGCGGGTGTCCTCACGGGTCTGGTCGCCCGGCGTGAGCCAGGCCGCTCTGACCGTCATGCGATCACCACTCCGCCGAGCGCCAGCGCACCGAGAGCTGCGCGCCCGTGTCGTAGGTGTCGGGGCGGAAGGCCAGCTCGGCGTGGCCCGGTTCGAAGGCGAAGAGCTCCTCCGGGCTGCTGTCCGCCGCCGCGGTGTGGCGCCGGGAGGCCGTGGAGTTGAGGGTGACCGTGCCGGCCGCCGTGTCCACGACGAGTTCGTCGCCGGCGGCGAGTCCGATCTCGTAACGCAGCCGCCGGCCCGACGTCCGGTCGGTGACGGTCGGGTTGGTGCAGGGGCCGGTGAACGTGAGGATCGGATGCGTGGGTGCCGAACCGGAGTTGTCGGCGCCCACGTCTCCCGTGGACGACGCCTGGCCCCAGTACAGCGGCCAGGTCAGCGGCCAGGTGAGGCCGCTCTCCGGCTGCGGGGCGCCGGTGACCGCCGTCTGCTCGTCGACCGTGTAGCGGCGCGGGTCGGTGGCGTACCACTGCACGGACGACTTGGAGACGCCCTGCGTGGTGTACGTCCGGTCGGCGGCCAGTACGCGCTGACTCACCCGGGCCCGGATGGCCAGGGTCTCGCCGTGCAGCCGTACCGCGAGCCAGCGTTCGGAGTCGCCGAGCAGGAGGGCCTGGCGGAGGGCGCGCATCGCGGCGAGCGAGGAAGCGGTGTCGTCACTCGGCGGCACGGTCCATACCGAGCCGCCGACCTTGCGGGGCTTGGCGTAGCGCGCGCCCGGCCAGGCGCCGTGCGCGGTGGGGTGATCGGCGTCGGTCGTGTCGTAGTCCGGCAGGTCCTCCCACCCGGTCAGCCCGTCACTACCGATCTCGTACGGCGTACCGGGGCCGAGCAGCAGCCCGGCCCACTGGAGCTGGCCGTCGCGGGTGATGAGGGTGCCGGGGGATGTCGTCGGTGGTTGTGGTGGGTGGGGTGGTCGTGAGATCGGGCATGGGGCGTCACCTCGCTGGGGTGGGTGGGGTAGGTCGGGGGAGGCGGGGCGTGATGGCTTCGCCGGGAGGTTGTTCGTTGTCCGCGGGGCCGTTGTGGCTGGTCGCGCAGTTCCCCGCGCCCCTGGGGTGTTGCTGGGCCGGGGTTGAGTGGTGCCGCGTTCCCCGCGCTCCTGGGGGGGGTGTGGCTGGGCCGGGGTTGAGTGGTGCTGCGTTCCCCGCGCCCCTGGGGGTGTGGCTGGGCCGGAGTTGATTAGTTCCGGTTTAGGCGCGGGCGCCTGTGTGGGCCGTGGCCAGGAAGAGGAGGTCGGTGGCCGTGCCGTGGGCGCCGGTGCCGTGGGTTTCGTGGAACTCCTTGATGTGGTGGGTGGGTTGGGTGTGCCGGGGGTGCGGTTGCGGGCGGCGAGGGCGCGTTGGCGGTCGAGGGCCGTGAGGGAGAGGACCTTGCCGGTGCGGGCGCCGGGGAGGGCGATGCCGCCCTCCGCGAGCATCGGGATCTTGCTCAGGTGCACGCCGAACTTCTTGCCGAGGATGCTGAAGCTGAGCTTGTTCAGGCCGTCGATCACCCAGTTCGCGAAGGCGACCAGGCCTTCGATCGGCCCCTTCACCACCCCGGCGACGGTCTGTGCGCCGGTGGTGACGAACTGGCCCATCGCGCGCAGGGTGTTGGCGGTGGCGGTCTTGATCCGGGTGAAGCCGGCCGGGATGTCCTTGGTGATCCAGTTCAGGACCGGCTTGACGGCGTTCTTGAAGCCGCTCCAGATCGCGGACACCTTGCCGCTCAGGGCGCGGGTGTCGCCGGTGGTCAGCGCCTTGAGGACGGCGAAGCCGGTGCCGATGACCGTGCCGAGGACGGAGAGGGTGGTGGTGATCAGGGTCAGGTAGCCGGTGACGTACGTGTTCACCGCGCTCGCGATCAGCTTCAGGATCGGGCCGAGGATCGTGAGGTAGCTCTGGACGTACTTCAGGATCAGCGTGGCCAGTTGGTCCATCAGCCGCTGGCCGGTCTCGGAGTTCAGCGCGATGTCCAGCAGCCAGCCGGCCAGGGCAGCAGGATGCCGGCGACGAAGCCGAGGGGTTGGCGCGGGTGACGGCGTTGATGATGATCATCACGCCGGAGCCGATCGTCATCGCCGTACCGAAGGTGTCGAGCAGGCCGCCCAGAACACCGGACGCGGCGATGAGAGTCCCGACGATGGCGAAGACACCGCTGAGGCCGGTGCCGAGCCTGCCGAGGGCCTTCTTGGCCGAACTGACCCTGGTGGCGGTCGACTTGATGCCGGAGGCCGCGGTGGTCGCGGTCTGCCCGGTCCTGGTGACGGAACGGGCCGCGGTGTCCGCGTTCGTCTTGATCTGCTGTACGGCGGTGGTGGTCTGGACGGCACCGGGGGCGAGACGGTCGATGCCGTTCATGGCGTCCTTGAACCGGCCGGTGACCGAACGCAGCGTGGTGACACTCTGCTCGGCCCGGGACCTCAGGGACTTGACGGTGGGCAGCAGCCCCCGACCGGGTTGGCCGGAACAGCGCCGAGTGAGGCACTCATCCGCGCGCCTTCGCCAGGAACATCAGCGCGTCGGCGGTGCTCTGCGGGGTGCTGGTCTGGGCGGCGTAGTAGTTCTCGATGTGCAGTGCGCTGCCGTCGGTGCCGGACATCCCGGCGTACGCCCGGCCCCGCGAGGCCGCGGCCTTGAGCAGCCGGTCGAGCTTGCTGAGCGGCAGGACGGCCTCCGCCTCACCGGCCTCGGCCAGGAGCGCCGGGACACCGCCGGAACGAGGCATCACGACACCGCCGGAGGCCAGCGCCGGGATTCTCGGCAGACTGACACCGAAGGTCTTGCCGCCGACCATCGGGACCCAGCCGGGGATGGAGACGTGGATGCCGTTGAGGGCGCCGATCGCGCGGTTGATGAGCCCGATGACGGCGTTGATCGGGTCGCGGACCGCGCCCTTGATGCCGTTGAAGGCCTGGCCGGCGATGCCCTTGAGCCCGCCCCAGATGCTGGACAGCCGGTCCTTCACGGCCCGGAAGGCGTCCGGGATCGCGGACTTGACCCAGCTGACGACCGGCGAGATGACGGCCTTGATGCCCTTCCAGACGCCTGAGACGACCGTGCCGATCGCCTTCAGGACGCCGGTGATGATCGACTTCCACACGTTGACGTAGGTCCTGATCACCGTGGCGACGGCCTTCACGATGTTCGTGATCGCCGTCTTGATCCCGCTCCACACCGACTTGATCAGCTTGCCCGCGTTCTTCATGATCGGCTCGATGGCCTTCATGACGCTGCTGATCACGGACTTGATGACCTCGAAGGCCTGCTTCAGGACCTTCTGCATGGTCTTGGAGTTGGTCACCATGTCGATGACCTTGTCGATGAGCGGTTGCAGCAACTGCATGAGCAGGCCGAAGAAGTTCCCCTTCATCGACTTGTTCATCTTGTCCTGACCGTTGGCCGCCTTGCCGGCCCCGGTTTCGTACTTCCCCAGACTGGTCCCGGCACTGGAACCGGTCTTGCCGGCCTTGCCGATGGACGTCTCCGCCTTGTCCGAGGCGGACTTGAGGTCCTTCAACTCCTTCTCGGAGTCCTGCGCGGCCGACTTGAGGCCCTTGAGCTGAGTGCCGCCCTTCTGCCCGGCGCTGCCCAGGTCCTTCGCGGCCGTGCCGGCTCCGGAGGCCTTCGTCCTGAAGTCCTGGAGGGAATCCGACGCCTTCTTCAGTGAACTGACGAGGCTCATTTTTTGTCTCCTCGACGTGGGTCAGCTTGCGGTTCCGGCCAGGGCACGCAATTCGGTGTTGAGATTGCGGACGGAGGTGGCGAGTGTGTCGACGGACTGGTGTTGCCTCGCCGCGCTCTCCAGCTTCTTGGCGGCGGAGGCCATCTTCCGCATCGCGCTGGGGGTGGCGAGACCGCGTACCTTGCCGCGGTAGGTGTCGACCTCGGTGTTGAGGCCGGCCATCGCTTGCTTGACGGCGTCGATCTGGGCGACCGACGGGAGATTCGGCTGTTGGGGCTGTGCGTCCTCTTCCGGACGCATTCCCAGTGTCCCTGCGCGTTCTGGCCGTAATACCGCCTCTCCCGTTGCGGTTCCGGCCTCACCGAGCCGACGACGCCGAATGTCCGTGTACGTCCCGTGAATGCGAGGGTCAGGGATTTGACCTTTGCCGCGAGGCCGGCGACGAGTGCGACGGCCGCTGTACCGGCGGTGACCATGAGGATGAGTCGACTGAAAAGATCGCCTCCCTTTGCCACGGCCAGGAATTCCTTGATGGGAGACATGTCCTGACGAGGTCTTCCCATTTCTGCTTCTCGTCCTCCTCCTTTTTCTTGCCTCCGTCCTGGATCGCTTTCTTGAGTTCACTTACCTTGGTGTCGAAATGCGTCGTGGTTACGGTGGACTTTGCGTTGTTGTCGAGCTTCTGCTCGACGTCCGTGAGCTTGTCGTAGACCTCGTTCGTGGTGTGTTGTCCCATTGCGTTGGCTTCCTTTCGGTAGTCGAGTGTCGAGCATCCCTGAAGGGCGGCTAATACTTCCAAACCGGGTCAGATCGGAACGCGCCGTCAGGTGGATCAACCCTTGTTCACGTTCCGCGCCTCCGGTATTCTTTATGCTCGGGGCCAGTCCGCCCTTGCCGGAATCGGGTGGTGCGGAAAGGGGAGACGTGAGGCTCTGGTATTTCTTTATCTCGGTGGGTGTCTTTTTGGTATCCGGCCTGTTTTTCTTCTCCGCTTTTTCGGTGTGGGAAAGGGGCCGAAACGACTCGACATACCAGCCGAGACCCAAGCTCGTGGCGCTCTGCGCGGGAGCGGTGTGGTGGGCCTAGGGGCGTGCGTCTACCTTCTGTCGCTCTAGTGCGATCGGCTCTGATGTGCCGGGTGAGCCGCAGGGGCCGGTGGGTGCGGTCGTGCCGGTGGTGTACGACCGCAGGAAACCGAGTCGGGCCAGGACGGAAAGCTTGCGGACATCGATCTGTCCGACGAGTGGGGCGGCGTGAAGGCGTCCTGGGGTACTGGCTTCGTGTGCATCGGCCTGGGGCTGGTACTCATTCTGGTATTCCACTGACAATTGCCAGAACTGAGGTACCTTTAAATTCCCGGATCTTGGTTTCGTCGGCGCTTTCGGGAAACCGGCAGTCTCGTGCACGCTCCAGAGGGGATGTGATGCGCAACATCGCGGGTGTGGGATTCGTCCTGACGGGTATCGGGGTGCTGCTCTGCTTCGCGAATTCGGCAGGATTCGTAAAATTCATGAAGCTGAGAAGTCTTGTGCGTCACGGTGTCGAGGGGGAGGCGGTGTCCGACCTTCAGGAATGGATCAGCAGTGGACATCGCGTCTATTACCACGTCCGTATCCCGGGAGCGCCGCCGCAGGACACACCGCCCCAGTTCATCGAAGTGGGCCGGAGCCCTGGGGGCCGGTGGGCACGGTTGTTCCGGTGGTGTACGACCGTAGAAAGCCGAAGCGCCAAGACCGGCAGTCTCGCGGAAATCGACTCTTCCGAAGAGCGCGGCATGGTGATGTTCTTCTGGGTTCCGGGGTGACGCTCGTCATCGTGGGCGCCGTGCTCGCGATCTTCTTCCACTGAGGCCGTCAGATGGTGGGGACGCGGCGATCATCCTGCTGTATATGGGAATTGTTCCTGCGCGGTTCGGTGTCCTTGCGTTGCCGGGCGCAGGCAGAGGAGTTCGAACCGAAGGCCGATGCGGGCGGCCGAGGATCTCGGACTTACGGGTGACGAGTCCGTCGTCCGAGTCGGCTATGACCCTCTCAAGCCGGACAGGGCGACGACTGCGAGGGTTGCGAAGAAGCCGGCCTGGACGGCTTTTGGCGACCAATGAGCGTTACGGCGTCGACGTGGCCGGCCGTGGGCCGAAGGGCAGGAGTGCGAGAACCGCTACGCGGACGACGGTGCCGGCCAGCAGGGCCGTGAGGAAGCCGTCGATGTGGAGGCCCAGGTACATCTGGGAGTTCAGCCAGGAGACGAGCAGCCAGATCAGGGTGTCCTGAACGACGCCGATCGAGGCTTGGAGCAGCAGCAGGATCGGGGAGCGCTTCGGATGTCGCTCGGGTACCTGTAGATCAGTTGGTTCAGGACGAGGAAGACGCAACTGCCCAGCATTACCGGCATCCATGACGGATCGTCAGTCGTCAGGCCGACGCCGGGCAGAAATCGTGGAGCTCCGCTCCTCGCGGACGCAAGAGTCCGGCCGGCCGCTACACCCCCGTACGCAGCAGCCCTGACCCCACGGCCCCCGCGAACTCCGCCCACGCCCTCCGGCTCACCGTCGCCCACGGCAGTTCCGGCTGCTTCGAGTCGCGGAGCGCGATGAGGGGGCCGGTGGTCGCTATCTCGACGCACGCGTTGGCGGATGCCTCGGAGTACGAGGACTTGCGCCACTTCGGCTCGGACACGGGGGTACCTCTCACAGGTCGGCGGCGATCGAGAGGATGAGGTCTCTCGACTTGTTCGGATTCAACGCGACCTTTTCGACCAAGTCCAGCCGTCGTCGGAAGTTGGCCAGTTGGGTCGGTGAGTCGAAGAACACCGCGCCGATGGGGGAGTCCACCTCGACTGTGTCCAGGTGGGGGCTGGCGGCGGAGACGTACATCATCGTGTCGCCGGCCATGGGGAAGCCCTCGGCGGTGAACGGGATCACGAGCAGCCGGACGTTGGGGCGCTCGCTCTCCTCCAGCAGTCGGCGGAGTTGGGCCTTGGCGACCCGGCGGCCTCCGGTGTGCATGCGCAGCGCCGTTTCGTGGACCAGGCCGACGTACGGAATACCGGGGGCGTCCGCGATCACGGTGTGCCGCGCCAGGCGCTGGGCGATCCTCAACTCGACCTCCAGGCGCGGCAGTGCCGGGACGAAGAGGTCGAACAGTGCCCGTGCGTGCTCCTCGGTCTGGAAGAGCCCAGGGATGTGGGCGGTCTGCAGCGTGCGCAACCCGGTGGCGTGATGTTCGAGTTCCGCCAGGTCCACGAAGTCCGGCGGGATCTTGCCCCGGTACTCGTCCCACCAGCCCTTCGACCGTCCGCCGGTCATCGAGGCGAGGGCGTCGATCAGTTCGGTGTCGTCGCATTCGTAGATGCTCGCGAGACGGCGGAGGCGCTCCTCGCTGATGCCGAAACGGCCGGCCTCGATGTTGGAGATCATCGTCCGGTCGGCGCCGAGCCGTTCGCCCGCGACCGGGGCGGTCATGCCGATGGCCTCACGCAGTCTGCGCAGCTCGGCGCCGAAACGGCGTTGGCGAATGGTGGGGGCCTGTCGGGGTGCCATGGATCAACTCCTCGCTCGCGCGCACAGTTTGCCGACCTGCGAGCCGGGCGTCCACCTCGTTCGACGATAGTACTCGTTTTAGTGAATTAGGTAGCACGTGTTTTAGTTCCGCTAGTAGCTTGTGTTGCAAGCCACTCATCGACTCCCCGCGAGGTGAACGATGGACCTCCCTCCCTTCAACACCACCCCCACCCGCGTCGGTTGGGACACCTCCGCCCTCGACCCCCTCCGCCCCGTCGCCGAGGCCCGGCACCGCACCCGCGTCTGGCTCCAAGAGCACTGGAAACTGGGCGAGTTGGCCGGCTCCGTCGAGCTCGCGGTGGGGGAGCTGTGCACCAATGCCGTACGGCACGGCGGTGGGCTCGCCGGGTTGGAGCTGACACTCGGGACCGGGCGGGAGTTCGCTCCGCCGTTTCTGCGGGTGATGGTGACCGACCGTGCGCCCGCACTGGCGCCCGAACTGCCCGCGTGCGCCGACCTGTTGGACGAGGGCGGGCGGGGGCTGCGGCTCGTCGAGGCGTTGGCGCGACGGTGGGGGTGGCACCGTACGGGGTTCGACGAGAAGCAGGTCTGGTGCACATTCACCGTGTGAGGCGGTGACCGGTGCTCACGGCCGGCCGCCCCGCCCCCGCCCCGCCTCGGTCAGCGCGTCCGTCCAGCCCGCCGCGTACGCCCGTGACTCGCGGGTGAGCAACTCCTCGTACAGCCGGTCGAGCAGGGCCTCGCGGTTCGGCGCGGGGAGCGCAGGAGGTGGGCGAGGTGGGCGTAGGTGTCGATCGGCTGGTGCGGGGAGTTGCTCGTGCCAGTCGCCATGTCGGCCTGCTTTCCGGTCTGTCCGCTGGGCTGGTGGTACAGGTGGCGCTCCTGAGGCGTTCGAAGCGTCTGTTCGAACTAGTGTACGAGTAATCTCATGGTGGCGTTTCGTGTTTGCCGAACCCCGCCGCCCGCTCGGCGCTCCGGACCTGCGGTGATACGGGGTGCGGTGGCAGTTGTGCCAGCTTGGTGAAGTAGGATCCGGCCGTTCTCCCGTCGGTGAATGAAAGGTGAATGACCAGGCCCGGTGCGGCATTTGGGGGCCTGTGTACGACGGTGGGCGGCGACAGGGCGGCCGTCCTCGCGCTGGGGGCGCGGTGGGGCAGGGACGAGAGCAAGGCCTACGGGGTGGATGGGAACGCGAGCAACGCGCGGCAGACGCATGTGATCGACTGGCTCGAACAAGCCCCCGATCTCCCTCATCTCATCGCCCGACTCTCCGAACTCGTATTACGGCTCGGCTACGCCCCCGACGACCTCGTCATCCTTCCCCGCGCCGAACTCGACCGGCGTGAACTGGCCGCCTACAGCGCCGGTTGGGCCGACGTCGTCGACGAGCAACTCCCCGCCGTCCGGCGGGCGTACGAGCAGCGCATCACCGCCGCCTACCTCCAGGGCCAGGAGGACGCCCGTACCGGACGCAGGCCGCGCCCGGTGCGGGATCGCGATCATGTCGGTGGTGACGTCATCCAGCTTCCGTATGTCCAACTGCTGAGCGCCCCGCTTGAGTTGACGCGAGTAGAGGAGCGCGGGGAGCAGGAGCGAGTGGTGGCCGACGGCTCCCGGGACCAGGCGGAACCCGATACCGACCCCGACATCCTCCTCACCGCCCGTGACGTGCGCGACAAGCGTGCCGCGCCCGCCGAACGGCGTCCGGTCGTACGGCGCAACGGGCGGCCCAGCGTGCCCCCCGCTCACCGCCGGCGCCGGACGCGAGAAGGGACGTAGAGCGACGGAGTCGTCCGACGCGTCACCGTCCCCTCCTCCGCCGGCGACCGGAGCGAGAAGCGTCCCCTGCTCTCCGCCAAGGCCCGTGCCCTCGCTGACGAGTTGGAGGGGCGGGCCCCGGGCGGCGGCGGGACGAGGAACCGGGGCCCGTGGAGGACCCGGCCGGATGACGGGAGCCGGCGGGCACCCTCGGCGAGGGCACCGCCGCTCCGATCAGCCGAAGAAACGGGCCAGTTGGACCGTCGACGGGGTTGCGTCCGTATGCGTATCCGCAGCCGCCGTCTCCTTCGGCCTCGCTCCGCCCGGTGTCTCCCCGTCCCCGGTGTCCGTGTCGTCGTCGTACGACGGGCGCGGTACCGGTGCCGGGGGTCCGGCTGGTCGCCCTCCTCCGAGTTGACGGAGGCGAACATCCAGTTGGCGGCGGCGAGATGGTCCACGGCGGCGGCCAGCAGATGGTCGGTCACCGACCAGTCGGCGGCCTCGCCGTGCAACTCCCGGTTGAGGGCGCTGTCGTGGGGCAACTGCCGTATGAGCACGGTGAGTCGGCGCGCGGAGAGCCGGTCACGGTGCCAGTCGAGCAGATCGATGCCGTAATAGCGGAGCAGGTCCGCCTCGAGGGCCTCGGCGTGTTCGTCGACGAACCCGACGAGGCTCAGCCTTCCCCAGGCCGAGCCCGGTCTCCTTGCCGTAGGCCTCCAGGATGGCGGCGATGTCCTGCATCGTGACCTCGTGCTGCTCGAAGCGGGTGAACTGCTTCTCGCCCAGCAGGAGTCGGAGCAGCCCGTCCACGTCGTTGTCGTCGAGCTTGCGCAGCGCCTTGGCGGTGGCGCGGGTCAGCTCGGTGGGCAGGGTGTAGCTCTCGGTGTCGAGTTCGAACGACCAGGTACGGCCGAGGGCTTCGAGCCGCTGGGCGCGGGCCGCGTTGACGTCGAAACGGGTCATGGTGATGAGGGCTCCTAACTGGGTTCAGGAATAAGCGAGTTGGGGTCGGGGTGGGACGGGCGAGGCTGCCCGTCCCACCCCGGTGGGTCAGGACGCGGCGTACGCGGCGTCCTTCATCACGAAGCTGGCCAGCGGCGAACCGTCGGCCGCGGACATCGCGCTGAACGTGATGCCGAGCTGCGCCGCCGACTTGCGGGCCAGCTTGATGTCGTCCGACGCGGTGACCTGGCCGCGCGGGATGCCGAAGCGGTACGTCACCGTCGAGCCGTCGCTCGCCCGGACGTCGGTGAACTCCAGCCCGAGAGCGCGGACATCGGCGAACGGCCGGTCGGCGATGTCGTACTTGTAGATGCCCGTCGAACCGGTCACCGCGCCGACCGCACCGCCGCCCATGAAGAACGGCAGCGTGTCCTCGTTGAACTGCATCAGCGAGAACTTCAGGGTCAGGTCGCGGTCCGAGTACACGAAGTGCACCGGGCTGACCGCCTGCCACACGTCGACCGGCTCCAGCTTGTCCTTCTTGCTGAAGGTGACGCCGTCACCGGAGGTGAACCCGAGGTTCTTCCAGGTCGCCCAGTCGGTCGCCCCGTCGGCGGAGAACGTCGACGGTACGGCCGTGTCGGCCGGGGCGACGTAGAGGCGGCCTACGCCGGCGATGCGGATCTCGGAGGAGTTGGTTCCTGCCATGGTGAATCTCCTTGTTTTCCAGATGAGTTGAGATGTGGTGCGGTCGTACTCGGGAGGTCCGGGTACGAAGAAGGCCCCGCCGGGGGTGGCGGGGCCTTCGGTCTGTGGGGCGCGGAGCGTGGAGCGTCTGAGCGGATCGGGGGGATCAGTAGACGTCCACGTACACCTTCATCACCGTGACGTAGCGGTTGGCCGCGGAGTAGAGGTAGTCGGGCAGCCAGCGTGGGCCGTCCTGCTCCTCGACCTCGGTGACGAGGTTCGTGCCGTACTTGTTGTTCGCCATCGCCAGTACGGCCTGCCGGGCGTCGTTGGCCAGGACGTGCGCGGCCTGCTTGGTCGGGCCGTACACCTCCAGCTCGATCAGCGGCTGGTCGACATGGCGCTCGCCGACCCAGGCGCCGCCGCGCCGGTTGACGAACACGGCGGCGGCCGTGCCGTCGAAGCCGGTCGGCGCCTGTACGGCGACGACGGCGCCGGAGAGCCGGGGTCGTCCTTCAGGATGTCGACGATCATCGCCTCGACGTCCGGGAAGGCGCTCGGTGGAGTGGGTGTGGTCATGCCGGGTCACCTCGGGGCAGCTTCGGGAGAGCGTGCGGGACGCGACGAGGCACTGAGCGGCCGACCTGCGGGCGCAGCTCCGCCGCTGCACCAACTGTGACAGACGAGCGTGCGCGCACGCAACTAAAAACCGATAACCGGTGGGAAAGCAGGGACCTGGGGTGGGAGGGGCTGGGGAGCCGAGGGGGAGCAGGAGCGCTGGGTGGGGCGGGGGTGGGGGAAGAAGCTTGGGGGCGGGGGAGGGAGGGACCAGTTCCCTCTACCGCGAAACGGGGACCGCCGACGCGGAAACCGGACGTCGGCCGGTCAGTCGGTCAGTCGGTCAGTCGGTCACCAGCATTCGGGCGCCCTCGTGATCCTCGTGATCCGCGTGCTCCGCTCCCGGCGCCTCGTTCGGCAGGAACTGCTCGACCACCCGCACGAACATCTCCCGCCGGTCGGCCGGCACCCCAGCAGGTCGGCGACCTCCTCCAGCGTGGGGCGGCGGCCGAACTCGGCGCTGGGCGCGGGGAGGCCAAGTAGTCGTGCGGGTCGGCGAGTTCCTCCGCGGTGAGCCGGCCGGAGCGGATGAGCATGTCGCGGACCGGCACGCCCAGCACGCGGGCGAGCCTGCGCGTGGTCTCGAGGTCCGGCATGCTCTGGCGCTGCAACAGGCGGGTGACGGCGGCCCGGTGGACGCCCGCCTCGTCCGCTATCCGGGACTTGCCGCCGCCGCGCGGGCTGTCGATGTCGTAGCCGCGGTCGCGCATCAGGTCCTCGACCCACGCGGCGAACGCGTCCAGATCCTGGCTGGTCATCTGTGTGCTCGCTTCCTTTGGATGGCAGCGAGTTTAGCTTGCTTGCGCGCACGGAATTACGTGCTCGCGTGCAACCACTGAGGAAAATCCGTCCAATTGGGCGGAGGTTCGGTGGAGATGGGGGCGGGGGCCGGTTCCGTGACGGATTGTCGTCACGGCTGTGAGGTGAGTGACCAAAGTTTACGTTGCGAGCGCGCGCGCAATCTGTAAACCTGGACGACCGGATGGCACGTGCCAAACGCCTGTGCCACACCCGTCCGACAGGGAGGCCCCATGTCCACCGACTCCTGCCCGCCACCGCGCCCCTACGACGAACCCGCCGGCTGGCAGAGCGCCGCCGCCTGCGCCGGGCTCCCGCCCAAGGCCGTCTTCTCGAAGAAGGTCAAGGAGGCCGCCCCCGTCCTACGGGCCTGCGCCCGCTGCCCGGTACGGCGGAAGTGCGAGCGGATCGTCGCCCCGGCCGACAACTGGTTCGACGGGGTCTGCGGCGGCCGGCTCTACCGCTCGGGGCGCCCGGTCGAGATCCCCGCGCACCTCCTCCCGATCATGTCGGCGGTGCCGGCTCCGCGGGGAGGCTCCTTGCCTGACCGGAGTCCGGCGTCCGCCGCGGCGGACCCGACCACGCACGCCGCGCTCTGGATCGGCATGCTGCTCCAGCAGTTCCCCGAACTCACCGTCGAACTCGCCCCCGGCCGCACCACCCCCACCCATCGCGCCCCCGCCCCGCCTCCCCCGACCTCGCCGACCGGCTCCGCGAGGAGCGCGCCGAGGCCCTCCTCCTGGAACAACGGCACGGACTCGTCGCCCCCGGCCACAGCGCGGCCCCGCTGCGGCTGCACATCTCCGACACGATCCGGGACATCACCGACGGCGTCGTGGAACTGGAGGAGGCCGTGCGGGAGCGGCTCAGGCTGCCCCGGGCACGGCGGGTGCCCGTGCCCGAGCGGCTGCGGCGGATCGCCGGGCTGCTCGACGCGGTGGCCGCCGACGCCGTACTCGCGGCGCATGTGCGGGACGAGACGCGGCGGATGGCGCGGCGCTGTGCGCGGGCGCTGGGGACACCGAGACCGTCGTACGGGTGGCGGGCCGCTGTCCCTGGTGCGACTCCGTCTCGCTACGGGCCTTCCCCGACCGGGGCGCGGTGCTCTGCGTGAACCCGGCCTGCCGCTGCCCGGAGCCGGACTGCGGCTGCCACGACGACCCGGCCTACCGGCACACCTGGGACGAGGGGGAATGGGACCGATGACGACGTTCACCAGGGGCGCGATGCCGACGCTGATCCCCGGGCCGCTCGCCGCACAGGAGGCCGGGGTCGCCCCCGCCACCATCCGCAAGTGGGTCCAACTCGGCCACCTGACCCCGGCCGCCAAGGCCGGCCGGGCCCAACTGTTCCGCCTGGAGGACGTGTTCGCCGCGGAACGCGCGGCTGGCGGTATCCGGCGCACCCGGTGAGGGTGACCGCCGCGTGCCCCTTCACGGGCCCCGAGGTTGCTCCCGCCGCCACCCGCAAGCGGGTCCGGCTCGGGCACCTGCCCCAGGTCGCCGAGGCGGGGTGGCCCCAACTGTTCGGGCTGGAGGACGTGTTCGCCGCGGGTGGCACCCGGCGCACCCGGCGAGGGACGGCCGTCGCCGTGCACCATCACGGGCCCCCGGGGTTGCTCCCACCGCCACCCGCAAGTGAGTCGGACTCGGGCACCTGCCCGCGGTCGCCAAAGCGGGGCGGCGCCAACTGTTCGGCCTGGAGGACGCGTTCGCCGCAAGCGGCACCCGGCGCACCCGGTGACGGACGGCCGTCGCCGTGCACCTTTACGGGATTCCGGGGCCGCTCCCGCCGTCACCCGCAAGCGGATCCGGCTCGGGCATCTGACCCTGGCCCACGAGGCGGGGGTGCGCGGCCGCCGTCAGCCCCAAGTGGGTCCAGCTCGGGCGTCTGACCCCGGCCGGCAAGACCGGTTGCGTGCCCACCGCCACCCGCAAGCCGGTCCGGCTCGGGTGCCTGACCCGGGCGCCATGGCGAGGCGGGCCCGGCTGCTCCGGCTGGAGGGCGTGTTCGCCGTAGAACCGGAACGCGCCGCCGACGGCCCCGGCGTACCCGCTGAAGTCGGCCGCCCCGCCCCCTCTACTGCCGCCCCGCCTCCTCTACCGCCGCCCCGCCCACCTACCGCCGCCCCCGCCCACCTACCGCCGCCCCGCCCCCTCCAACGCCGCCCCCGCTCCCCTCTATAGGGAACCGGGGGCGGCCCCTATACCCCGGAGGGAACCGGTGCCGTTTTCTGTGCGTTGGAGCATGATGAAGGCATTCGGTCTCCGGCGCCGGGGAGGTGCTCTGTGTCGTACCCGACACCGTGGCAGGGGCAGGGGCAGGGGGTGCCGCAGCCCTGGCAGGGGCAGGGTGGGGCGTCGATGCTGGCCGCGACCGCCGACCGGGAGCGGACGGTGGACGTGCTCCGGGCCGGTTTCGCCGAGGGGCGGCTGCGGGAGGACGAGCTGGAGAAGCGGGTCGCGCGGGCCTACGGGTCCCGGACCGTGGGCGAGTTGATGCTCCTGGTCGCCGATCTGCCCCAGGGTCCGCTGACGGCGCCCGTCTTCCAGGGACCGCAGCCCGGCTTCCGTCCGGTGCCGCCGACGTTCCTCCCGCCCCCGGTCCAGCCGACCAACGGCAAGGCGGTCGGCTCCCTGGTCTGCGGGCTGCTCACCGTGCCGACGATGGGCCTCACCGGCATCCCCGCGGTGATCCTCGGCCACACCGCCCGCGCGGAGATACGCAGGACCGACGAGGGCGGCGACGGATTCGCGCTGACCGGACTGGTCTTCGGCTGGCTCGCGCTCGCCGGCTGGACCCTGATGCTGCTGCTCCTGATCGTGGCCGCCGCCAGCTCCCCGTGAGGGGCGGACGCCGTAGAATCGAAGATCGCCGAGGGGGTCCGGCTTCGGCATGTCCCGTGTCGAGCCGTGGGTGCCACCCATTTGTTTTGACCGCAGCGAATGAGGTAGGTACGCTCAGACCTTGTGCCTGGGGTGTGCCCTGGCTCTCGTGCGTGCCTTGAACCGCACTAAGGGAGCCGACACTGGCCACCGCAATCTGCGCCCCTTTGCTCACCGGCGAAAGTCTGCGGGATTCGACACACCCGACCGCGTGGGTCGGCGACGTTTCAGGTTAGCTTCACCATCGGCACACAGAAACCGGAGAAGTAGTGCCTACGATCCAGCAGCTGGTCCGGAAGGGCCGGCAGGACAAGGTCGAGAAGAACAAGACGCCCGCACTCGAGGGTTCCCCTCAGCGTCGTGGCGTCTGCACGCGTGTGTTCACGACCACCCCGAAGAAGCCGAACTCGGCCCTGCGTAAGGTCGCGCGTGTGCGTCTGACCAGCGGGATCGAAGTCACCGCTTACATTCCGGGTGAGGGGCACAACCTGCAGGAGCACTCCATCGTGCTCGTGCGTGGCGGTCGTGTGAAGGACCTGCCCGGTGTTCGCTACAAGATCATCCGCGGTTCGCTTGACACCCAGGGTGTCAAGAACCGCAAGCAGGCCCGCAGCCGCTACGGCGCCAAGAAGGAGAAGTAGAAAATGCCTCGTAAGGGCCCCGCCCCGAAGCGCCCGGTCATCATCGACCCGGTCTACGGTTCTCCTCTTGTCACCTCCCTGATCAACAAGGTGCTGCTGAACGGCAAGCGCTCCACCGCCGAGCGCATCGTGTACGGCGCTATGGAGGGCCTGCGCGAGAAGACCAGCAACGACCCGGTCATCACGCTGAAGCGCGCGCTGGAGAACATCAAGCCCACGCTTGAGGTCAAGTCCCGCCGAGTCGGCGGTGCGACGTACCAGGTCCCGATCGAGGTCAAGCCCGGTCGCGCCAACACGCTCGCGCTGCGCTGGCTGGTCGGTTACTCCCGCGCCCGTCGCGAGAAGACCATGACCGAGCGTCTGCTCAACGAGCTTCTCGACGCTTCGAACGGCCTCGGTGCGGCCGTCAAGAAGCGCGAGGACACCCACAAGATGGCCGAGTCCAACAAGGCCTTCGCGCACTACCGCTGGTAGTCGCAGACCCCATCGAGACCGAGAGAAGACTGAAGCCTTATGGCTACCACTTCACTTGACCTGGCCAAGGTCCGCAACATCGGGATCATGGCCCACATCGACGCGGGCAAGACGACCACCACTGAGCGGATCCTCTTCTACACCGGCGTCAGCTACAAGATCGGTGAAGTCCACGACGGCGCCGCCACCATGGACTGGATGGAGCAGGAGCAGGAGCGTGGCATCACGATCACCTCTGCTGCCACCACCTGTCACTGGCCGCTCGAGGACGACGACTACACCATCAACATCATCGACACCCCGGGGCACGTCGACTTCACGGTCGAGGTGGAGCGTTCGCTGCGCGTCCTCGACGGTGCCGTCACGGTGTTCGACGGTGTCGCCGGCGTTGAGCCGCAGTCCGAGACGGTGTGGCGTCAGGCCGACCGTTACGGCGTGCCGCGCATCTGCTTCGTGAACAAGCTCGACCGGACCGGCGCGGAGTTCCACCGCTGCGTCGACATGATCAAGGACCGCCTCGGTGCGGTTCCGCTGATCATGCAGCTGCCGATCGGTGCCGAGATGGACTTCAAGGGCGTTGTGGACCTGGTCCGCATGAAGGCGCTCGTGTGGTCCGCCGAGGCGGCGAAGGGCGAGATGTACGACGTCGTCGACATCCCGGCCACGCACGCCGAGGCCGCCGAGGAGTACCGCGGCAAGCTGGTCGAGGCCGTCGCCGAGAACGACGACGAGATCATGGAGCTGTTCCTGGAGGGCGTCGAGCCCACCGAGGAGCAGCTGTACGCCGCGATCCGTCGCGTCACCATCGCGTCCGGCAAGTCCAAGGGCGTCACGGTCACCCCGGTGTTCTGTGGCACCGCGTTCAAGAACAAGGGCGTCCAGCCCCTGCTCGACGCGGTCGTGCGCTACCTGCCGACCCCCTGGACGTCGAGGCCATCGAAGGCCACGACGTCAAGGACCCCGAGGTCGTCGTCAAGCGCAAGCCGTCCGTGGACGAGCCGCTGTCCGCGCTCGCGTTCAAGATCATGAGCGACCCGCACCTGGGCAAGCTCACCTTCGTCCGGGTCTACTCGGGCCGCCTGGAGGCGGGTTCGGCAGTGCTGAACTCGGTCAAGGGCAAGAAGGAGCGCATCGGCAAGATCTACCGCATGCACGCGAACAAGCGTGAGGAGATCGAGTCGGTGGGCGCCGGCGACATCGTCGCCGTCATGGGCCTGAAGCAGACCACCACCGGTGAGACGCTGTCCGACGACAAGAACCCGGTCATCCTGGAGTCCATGGACTTCCCGGCGCCGGTCATTCAGGTCGCCATCGAGCCCAAGTCCAAGGGTGACCAGGAGAAGCTGGGTGTAGCCATCCAGCGTCTCGCGGAGGAGGACCCCTCCTTCCAGGTCCACTCGGACGAGGAGACCGGCCAGACCATCATCGGCGGTATGGGCGAGCTGCACCTCGAGGTGCTGGTCGACCGTATGCGCCGTGAGTTCAAGGTCGAGGCCAACGTCGGTAAGCCGCAGGTCGCATACCGTGAGACGATCCGCAAGGCCGTCGAGCGCGTGGACTACACCCACAAGAAGCAGACCGGTGGTACCGGTCAGTTCGCCAAGGTGCAGATCGCGATCGAGCCCATCACCGAGGCCGACGGTCCGGCGTACGAGTTCGTGAACAAGGTCACCGGTGGCCGTATCCCGCGGGAGTACATCCCGTCGGTGGACGCCGGTGCGCAGGAGGCCATGCAGTTCGGCATCCTCGCCGGGTACGAGATGACGGGTGTCCGCATCACGCTGCTCGACGGTGCCTACCACGAGGTCGACTCCTCCGAGCTCGCGTTCAAGATCGCCGGTTCGCAGGCCTTCAAGGAGGCCGCGCGCAAGGCGTCTCCCGTGCTCCTTGAGCCGATGATGGCCGTCGAGGTCACCACGCCCGAGGACTACATGGGTGACGTCATCGGCGACATCAACTCCCGCCGTGGCCAGATCCAGGCCATGGAGGAGCGTGCCGGTGCGCGCGTCGTGAAGGGCCTCGTGCCCCTCTCGGAGATGTTCGGCTACGTCGGCGACCTCCGCAGCAAGACCTCGGGTCGCGCAAGCTACTCGATGCAGTTCGACTCCTACGCCGAGGTTCCCGGAACGTCGCCGAGGAGATCATCGCGAAGGCCAAGGGCGAGTAACACACACCGTTTGCACGCTTTAGGCTTGACACCGACCGCCGGGGTCCGAAGACCGGCAGCGGGACGAGAGATCGTCCCCGGAACCCGGGATCAGAACCCCGGCGGGCGGCATCCCAGCAAAGATCACCTGGCGCCGATGAGTAAGGCGTACCAGAACCACTCCACAGGAGGACCCAGTGGCGAAGGCGAAGTTCGAGCGGACTAAGCCGCACGTCAACATCGGCACCATCGGTCACATCGACCACGGTAAGACGACCCTCACGGCCGCCATTACCAAGGTGCTGCACGACGCGTACCCGGACCTGAACGAGGCCTCGGCCTTCGACCAGATCGACAAGGCTCCTGAGGAGCGCCAGCGCGGTATCACGATCTCGATCGCGCACGTCGAGTACCAGACCGAGACGCGTCACTACGCCCACGTCGACTGCCCCGGTCACGCGGACTACATCAAGAACATGATCACGGGTGCCGCGCAGATGGACGGCGCGATCCTCGTTGTCGCCGCCACCGACGGCCCGATGCCGCAGACCAAGGAGCACGTGCTCCTGGCCCGCCAGGTCGGCGTTCCGTACATCGTCGTCGCCCTGAACAAGGCCGACATGGTGGACGACGAGGAGATCCTGGAGCTCGTCGAGCTCGAGGTCCGTGAGCTCCTCTCCGAGTACGAGTTCCCGGGCGACGACCTTCCGGTCGTCAAGGTCTCGGCGCTCAAGGCTCTCGAGGGCGACAAGGAGTGGGGCCAGACGGTCCTCGACCTGATGGCCGCCGTCGACGAGTCGATCCCGACCCCGAGCGTGACGTCGACAAGCCGTTCCTCATGCCCGTCGAGGACGTCTTCACGATCACCGGTCGCGGTACGGTCGTCACCGGCCGTATCGAGCGTGGTGTCCTGAAGGTCAACGAGACCGTTGACATCATCGGCATCAAGCAGGACAAGACCACCACCACGGTCACCGGCATCGAGATGTTCCGCAAGCTGCTCGACGAGGGCCAGGCGGGCGAGAACGTCGGCCTGCTCCTCCGTGGCATCAAGCGCGAGGACGTCGAGCGCGGCCAGGTCATCATCAAGCCCGGCTCGGTCACCCCGCACACGGAGTTCGAGGCCCAGGCGTACATCCTGTCCAAGGACGAGGGTGGCCGTCACACGCCGTTCTTCAACAACTACCGTCCCCAGTTCTACTTCCGCACCACGGACGTGACCGGCGTCGTGACCCTCCCCGAGGGCACCGAGATGGTCATGCCGGGCGACAACACTGAGATGACGGTTTCGCTCATCCAGCCCGTCGCCATGGAAGAGGGCCTGAAGTTCGCCATCCGCGAGGGTGGTCGCACGGTGGGCGCCGGCCAGGTCACCAAGATCAACAAGTAGTCTTGGCTGATCCGACCGGTCTCTGACCGGTAGGTCTCGAAGAGGCCCGTACGACTTCGGTCGTACGGGCCTCTTTGCTGTTACGAAACTATTCGTCGGGTACGACCCGTTGTCCCCTCCCATCCCTCGCCCCACCATTTGTCATGCCGCTGACCAAATGACGTGTGAAGGGTGTGCCATGGCTGGGTCCGTCAGTCGAAGAGCCGTTCTCGGTGCGGGAGTTGCCGCGGTACCGGTGCTGTCGTCCGGGGCAACCTCGCCGGCATCGAGGCCCCTGGAAGCGGGCCCGTGCCTCTCCTTCTCGCGTACGGCGGGTGCCTTCCCCCTGGTCGGCGCCCCGGTCGTGGTGGACCCCGACGATCACCCCGGAGTCGTACGGGTGGCGGAGGACCTGAGGGACGACATCGAACGCGTCACCGGCGTACGCCCCGGCAGCGCGCTCGCGCGGGAGCGTGACGTGGTGCTGGTCGGCACGGTCGGGCGCAGCGCGCTGATCGACGGTCTGGTCGCCGCCGGGAGACTGGACGTGTCCGGGGTGCGGGGCCGGTGGGAGACCTCGCTGCAGACGGTGGTCGAGCGGCCGATGCCGGGGGTGGGGCGGGCGTTCGTCATCGCGGGGAGCGACCCGCGCGGCACGATCTTCGGTGCCTACGACGTCTCGTACGGCATCGGGGTCTCGCCCTGGCACTGGTGGGACGACGTGCCGCCGACGCACCGCGACGAGGTGTGGGTGCGGCCGGGGCGGCACTCGCAGGGGACGCCGGCGGTGAAGTACCGCGGCTTCTTCATCAACGACGAGAACCCGGCGCTGGGGACCTGGGCGCCGGAGTACTTCGGTCCCGGCAAGGCGCCGGGGTATCCGGCGGCTTCACCGCGGATTTCTACGGCAAGGTCTTCGAGGTGCTGCTGCGGCTGAAGGGGAACTACCTCTGGCCGGCGGTGTGGGGCCGGGCGTTCGCGGAGGACGACCCGGAGAACCACCGGCGGGCCTCCGAGTACGGAATTGTCATGGGCACGTCGCACGAAGCGCCCATGATGCGGGGCATCGAGGAGTGGAACCGGCACGCCGTGGCCGCCGTCCGGGACTCCTCGGGCGCGATCGTGACCCCGGGGCGCGATCCGTACGGCGGGACGGGGGAGTGGTCGTACCGGCTCAACTCCCAGGCGATACGCGCCTATTGGCGGGCCGGAGTCCAGCGCATGGTCGACCAGGGCTTCGAAGGCGTCGTCACGCTCGGCATGCGCGGCAACGGCGACACGAGCCTCCCCCGACGGCGACGGCATCGAGCTGATGCAGGAGATCATCGCGGCGCAACGGCAGATCATCGAGGAGGTGACGGGCCGGCCGGCGGCGGAGACCCCGCAGGTGTGGACGCTGTACAAGGAGGTGCAGCGGTACTGGGACCGGGGTTTGAGGGCGCCGGACGACGTCACGGTGGTCCTCACGGACGACAACTGGGGAACATCCGCAAGCACCCGGAGGCTGCGGACGGCGACCGCGCCGGCGGCTTCGGCCTGTACTACCACTTCGACTACGTGGGCGCCGGGCGGAACTACAAGTGGGTGGACACGGCGAACCTGCGGAACGTGTGGGAGCAGCTGCACGCGGCACACGCGTACGGGAACCACGGGCTGTGGGTGGCGAACGTCGGCGACCTGAAGGGCAACGAACTGCCGACCGAGTTCTTCCTCAACTACGCCTGGAACCCGGCGGATTGGGACGCCGACGACCTTCCGGCCTGGGAACTCCGTTACGCACGGCAGAACTTCGACGCGGGCGAGGCCGAGGAGATCGCCTCGGTGCTTGCGTCGTACGGGCAGTTGCAGGCCCGCCGCAAACCGGAGCTGCTGAACCGCCGGATCACCCTCGTCGACGGCCGCGTGGTCTACGACGACCAGCAGACCCCCTTCGCCTTCGGGCACCGGGAGGTGGAGCGGGTCACCGAGGAGTGGCGGGAGCTGGGACGCCGGGCCGAACGGATCGGCCGACGGCTGCCGGCCGGGGTCCGGGACGCGTGGTTCGAACTCGTCGGCTACCAGGTGCAGGCCACCGCCAACCTCTACGGCTGCGCGCGGCCGAGTTCACGAACCTGCTGTACGCGACGCAGGGCCGAGCCGCGACGAACGACCTCGCGGAGGTGGCGGAGGCGGGGTTGGAGCAGGACTTCGCGCTGGCCGACCGCTTCAACTCGGCGGTGGCGAACGGCAAATGGCGGGGTTTCCAGACCCAGCCGCACATCGACTACGGGGATGTGGAGCGGTACGGGCCCAACGCCGGGTGGCAGCAGCCGGAGAAGGACAACGTGGCGTTGCCGGATGTGCTGTTCCCCGCGGTGCGGCGGATCGAGGTGCCGGGGGCGGCGGGGCTGGGGTGGCGGTGGACGGTTCGGAGGTGGCGTGGCCTGGTGGGACGGGTGCGGCCGTACTCCCGGCCCTCAGTCCGTATCAGACACGGCCGCAGCAGTTCGTCGAGGTGTTCAACCGGGGTCGTACGGCCTTCGACTACCGGATCGACGTGTCGGTGCCGTGGTTGGTGGTGGACCGGCCGCGGGGGCGGGTCGGGCGGCAGGTACGGGTCGAGGTGCGGGTGGACTGGACGAAGGCGCCGGTCGGCCGGGCCGAGGGGGAGCTGACGGTGACCGGCGCCGGCGGATCGGTGACGGTCGGGTGCGTCGCCGAGCGGCCGTCCGGGCGGAGGCTGCGGGGGTTCGTGGAGGCGGGCGGGTACGTGGCGATCGACGGGGAGCACTACGACCGTGCGGTCGGCGGATGGCGCCGTATCGAGGGCATCGGGCGGACCGGGTCGGGGATGACACCGTGGCCGGTGACGCTGCCGCGGCAGACACCGGGTGGGGCGGGGGCGCCGCGGCTGGAGTACGAGGTGAGTCTGCTGACGGTGGGGTCAGGGGGCATCTGGGGTTTCCGGGGCGTCCGGGGCGGCCCTGGCTTCCGGGGTTTCCGGTGGCGAGGTGACGGTGTGGGCGTACCTGTCCCCCGTAACCCTGCGTTGCCGACGGGCG
The DNA here is from genome assembly GCA_016893485.2 of Streptomyces sp. P3. GTDB lineage: Bacteria > Actinomycetota > Actinomycetes > Streptomycetales > Streptomycetaceae > Streptomyces. The sequence continues at coordinate 4,128,768 of JAFEKX020000001.1, read as the reverse complement.
GTCTGCGCTACGGCATCTCCCTCGACGCCGGTCCGATCCAGACCGTCGACATCAACATCGGTGCAGATGACGGACTGTTGAACGACGTGTGGGCCCGCAACACCTCCGACAACGTCAACGCGACGGCGACGAAACACTCCGTGACGAAGGCCGGGGTCCACCGGTTGAAGTTCTGGATGGTGGACCCGACGGTGGTGCTGCAGCGGCTCGTGATCGACACGGGGGTCTGCCGGCGCTGTATCTGGGGCCGTTGGAGAGTCGGCGGGTGTAGCGAGGAGACCTCAGTGGGCGGGCCGAGCGTGTCGAGTGTGTCGGGTGTGCCGAGCGAACCGGGCGTCTCGGCACCGAGGAAGCTGGCGTCCTCGCCGAGCGAGAAACGGGCGGCGGCGCGGTCGATCGAGGATCACATCGAGCCCGGTACGCGGGCGGCGGGGCGGTGGGCTGACGACGAACACGGCTCCGCTGTACGGGAGTTTGCCGCGAAGGACGGGGACGGGTGGGTGACTTCGGCCGCGCTGAAGAAGGCACACGGCGCGTGGGCGGACCAGGTGCGGAACCTGATGGACCGGCTCGGAGCGGAGAAGGGTGCGTTGCGGAGCGGGAACGCGGTGCTGACGAGTACGGATCTGGCGGTGGGGTCGGCGGTGCGGGAGCGGTCGTCGTTGGACACGTACTGAGGTCAACCGGCGGATGGGGCAGCGGAGTTATTGGGGCGACCGGGCACATGCCGACGTATCACGAGATCATGACCACCGAGCTTGCCGCGCTGACCACCGCGGCCGAGCGCTGGGACGGCATGGCGGGCGAGTTCGAGAAACAGGAGACGGCGTACCGACGGGATGTGTACGGCATCTCGATGGGCACGTCGTGGACGGGGCTCAGCGCGGACGCGGCCAACGCCCGCTTCGACACCACGCTGAAGGAGTTCCAGTACGCGCAGACGGAGGCCAAGGGGATCGCCTCGCTGCTCCGGGACGCGCACGAGCGTTTCGTGGAGTTACGGGGCCGGTTGGTGGCGGCACGGTGGGACGCGGTCCGGGCGGGCATGCAGGTCTCCGACTCCGGCGTGGTGAGCCCGAGTTCGGACCAGCCGGACACCCCGGCGACCCGAAGTCCGTACAACCGTGGCAGGACCGGATCACCAAGGCGGTACGCGATGTGACGGACGCGGATGAGGGCGTCCGGGTCGCGTTGGCGGGGGTGGTGGTCGACTCCGAACTGCTGGCGGGTGGGCGGGGGTTCAACGGCCGGGCGGTCGGCGACGTCGAGGTGTACGAGGCGGTGGAGGCGGAGGGTACCTGCGGAAACTGAGCGGGGAGGTGACTTGTCGGACTCCCAACTCGCCGAGCTGGAAAGGTCGTTCCGGGACAACGCCGAGGACAAGGGGTTCTCGCGGATGGTCCTGGACGACCTGGGCCCCACCGGCACGCTGAAGCTCACCAACGAGCTGAACGACCGCATTCACGTCCAGGGCGGGGCGGGGACCGGCTCCTACTCGGCGATCGAGACGGGCCTGGCGAACGCCCTCGCCACGGCGACGAAGGACACGAAGTCGGCGTGGTACCGGAAGTGGCGTGCCGGGATGCGGCACGCGGGCGTCGAGCACTACGCCACGGACGCGCAGGGTCTCCACCTGGACAAGGCGGTCGGCTATCAGTCACTGGTCACGCTGATGCGGCACGGCCACGGTTACTCCCGGGAATGGTCGAGGACCTCACCGGGGACATGATCGCCGCGGAGAAGAAGCATCCCGGGATCTGGCGGGTGAAGGGTACGTACGCCGGGGCGGGCGGGGGTTGGTTCGCCAACGACCCCGTCGACGGCATGCTCGGCATCATGAGCCGTGACCCTGCGGAGGCCGCGCGTTATCTCCATTCCGACGCCCACATGAAGTACCTGATGAAGGACCGCGACTGGAATGTCACCCTGAACGACGAGGGGGTTTCCAAGGGCGGTCATTATGTGCCCCGGCTGGACGGGGACGACCGGGCCGGATTCGGGGCGGCGTTGCAGGCGGGGGCCACGGGGATCGATCCTGCGGATCCGGGTGGGGTGCGTCATGGGGACCGGGCCACGAATGAAGCGGTGTTCAAGTCGGCGCTCACGTATCTGTCGGACAGCGGGGATGAGTTCCCGCCTTCGTTGCGGAGGCCGATGGCGAACGTTCTGGTCGATCACGGGGGACTGTGCATGCGGCCATGAGCGAGGTCGACGTCGCCCATTCACCCTTGGACCAGCATCGGCTTTTCGAGGTCGCGAAGCAGGTGTCCAAGGACGAGGGTGCGTACGGGGTGTTGAACGGCGGGATGAACCAGTCCCTGGTGTCGGACATCCACCACGACCACTCGAACTCACCCGCGTCCTTGACCCGGGCCGGCCGAACCGTCGGCTTCCTGGAGGAGGCACGGGTCCAGGCTGCGGGTGACCCAAAGGTCGCCGAGTTCCAGACCAAGCCGTTCTTCGACAAGGCGATCAGTTTTATCCCCGTGGCCAGTGGCGATATCCAGACGGGGTTCGACTACGTGACGGACCAGTGGCTGGCTGATGAGCAGCGGCGGCTGGACGATAAGCAGGCGAACGCCAACGTCCAGGCGTACACCAAGAGGAACGGCCAACTGATGGCACTCGCGGAAGAGTGGAAGCGAACTCACCATACGGATGGCGATTCCTATTACGACCCCAAGGCTGAGGTCAACAAGTCAGCACGAGAAGGAATTGCGCAGGCAACTGGCATGTCCGGAGAGCAGCCGAAGTGAATTTTCGTCAGTTCCTGATCGCATTGGCGATTTCCGTACTCGTGGTGTCCTGTAGCTCCTCCAGCAGTCATGAACTTCCAGGAGCTATTTGCGGTACGCCCATCAATCCCGCTGTCACTCGCCCGCTCTTGACATCCACAGATGATTTGAGCGAGTTCACCCGAGTCGATCGGTCCGAGGCAATCACCGCACCTTGCGTGCTTCTCTCCGGGCGCGACCCCGTGCTCGATTTCCGCTTCTCCTGGGATGACACGGCGAGGGACCTCATGTACCTGGCGACGGACACCGGTTCGGTCTCGGGAGTCCGAGAACCACGAGAGATCGACTTCGCTTACAAGACAATCGTCGGTGCAGACGGAGCCATCTCCATCGCCCCCTGCAAAACCAAGGGTGGCGACTACTTCACCCTCACCCTCCAAGTCCCCCAAATCCGCCTCACGGACCAGACCCATCGCAAGGACATCGAGACGTTCATGCGGGCCTACTTTCCGGCGACCGACCCTCTCAAGACGTTGGGATGCAAGTGACCGTGCGGCCCCCTGAACTCGCCGTGGCTCAGCATCCGTACCCCCACCGAAAACCCGGAATCCCGCCCCGCCCCGAACTCCTCCTCCGTGAACACCGGCACCCGTACCTCCGGTGGGATCCCCGTTCCGTCGAACGTTCGGCCGGTGTCGGTCAGGAACTCCTCGTTCGGGAGCCAGGCCGCCATGCCGTTGGGGAGCTTGCGGGTCAGGGTGTCCGAGAAGACGCCCTGGGTGGGTTGGCCGATGCGGATTGTTGTGCCGGGGCGGGACAGGAGGGCCTGGGTGAAGGTCTCGCCTGCGCTTACCGTCGAGCCGCCGGTCAGGATGGCGAGCGGGCCCGTGTAGTGGGGGGACTTCGACGGGAGTACCGGGATCTGTTCGGGGCGGGTGTGGTGGGACGGGTTCGTCGGGTCGTTGCGGGCGCGCTTCGTGTACGCGATGTACGGGGTGTCCGTCAGGCGGGACGCGATGTGGAGGCCCATGGCGTCGGAGCCGCCGCCGTTCACCCGGAGGTCGATGATCAGGCCCTGCAGCCGGCCTACCCGTCCCGGGGTGAGGATCGTGTTCAACGCCCTGTCGAGTTCCGTCAGTTGGGACTCGTAGGACGCCTCCTCCTGGGGAGGTAGCCGCCGAAGCCCGAGATGCGGAGGTAGCCGAGGTGGTCGTCGCCGCGTAGATCCGCGTACGTGATGCGGCCGTTGGCGAAGTCTTGGTGGTACGGCGCGCCCGTCAGGTCGTGTTGCTCGATGAACTTCTTTGTCCTGGCGTCCAGTTGGGGGCTGGGCAGCTCCGTGCCGGGGCGGCCCGTGCCGAACAGGTGGTCGCCGTCCTGGACCACGACGTGCGCGTCGTGCAGCGGACGCACCATCGCGCTGAAGATGTCGAACAGTTCCGCCCTGCTCGTGTCCGCGTGGACCCGCGGGCGGTACGCGGCCCGCACCGCCCGCCAGTCGACGCCCTTCGCCGCGAAGAAGGGGTAGTTCTCCTCGAAGGACTGCCAGAAGACGTCGAAGGAGGTCAGCGGGTCCGGCGGCAGGTGGTTCGTGCAGGTCGGCGGCAGTGCGCCGATGCGGTGGAGTTGTTTGTGGCCCGCGGAGCTCGCCGTCGCCACCGACGCGTGGTCCGCGTCCCTGCCCAGGGTGACCGTCAGGACGTCGCCCTTCACCGTGTACGTCCCCGGGCCCGTCCGCCGGGCGGTGTCGCCCTTGAGGCAGCTCACGGCGGTGGTCTGGTACTCCTGGTACGTCCTGTCGGTGACGGCGACGACCGTGCCGTAGCCGTCCATCCGCCACAGGCCGTCGGCCGAGGGGCGGCCTTCGCCACTGGAGGCCGTGGCCGGGGCCGCGAGGCCCGCGGTGAGGAGCAGGGTCAGGGCGGCGGCTGTGGACGCGGTGGTGATACGCACGTTCTGTTCTCCCCGTGATGCGGCTGCGCACATCTGTGTGCCTCATCACCGTGGCCGCCCGGACGCCGTCCCGGCCATCCGGCACACCCGTGCTTCGGGGTGAGGAAAACCCCCGGTGGGCGGCGGTCGCGGGAGCGTGTGTTTGACCTGCGTCACTCCGGGGTAATCTCTACGCCCCGATTGGCCAGCCGCCTGCGCCATATGGCAGACTGTCGGAGTTGCTCGGTCGAGTGTTGATGCTGCGCGCCTCCCGTCGGGAGGACCGGAAGCGAGTCCCACGGTACTCGTCGTCCCAACTGCCTCACGGCAGCGCTGGGACGGACGTACGGGAATCTTTCGGGAAGTGTCAGTGCGGCGCCGGCCAGGCACCCGGTGGGCTTCTTCGCCCTCGGCTTGCGGTTCCGGAAGGGCCGTGCTTTCCCAGCAGGGAAGTTCCGTATATGGGACTTCTGTGTCGGCGAGAGCGCGACACACCCGACCGCGTGGGTCGGAGGAATCGAAGAGAGCAGAAGGGCACACCGGGGTGCAGAGCGTTACTAGAGACAGGACTACTGAGTAGCCATGGCGGGACAGAAGATCCGCATCCGGCTCAAGGCCTACGACCACGAGGTCATCGACTCCTCGGCGAAGAAGATCGTCGAGACGGTGACGCGCACTGGTGCGTCGGTCGCGGGCCCGGTGCCGCTGCCCACTGAGAAGAACGTGTACTGCGTCATCAAGTCGCCGCACAAGTACAAGGACTCGCGCGAGCACTTCGAGATGCGCACGCACAAGCGCCTGATCGACATCCTCGACCCCACCCCCAAGACCGTTGACTCTCTGATGCGACTCGACCTCCCGGCCGGTGTCGACATCGAGATCAAGCTCTAGGGGCCGGTGAGCTGAAGATGGCTAAGCAGATCAAGGGCATCCTGGGCGAGAAGCTCGGCATGACGCAGGTGTGGGACGAGAACAACCGTGTTGTTCCGGTCACCGTCGTCAAGGCCGGCCCGAACGTCGTGACCCAGGTCCGTACGAACGACAGTGACGGCTACGAGTCGGTCCAGATCGCCTTCGGCGAGATCGACCCGCGCAAGGTGAACAAGCCCCTCAAGGGCCACTTCGCCAAGGCCGATGTCACGCCGCGTCGCCACCTCGTCGAGATCCGCACCGCGGGCGCCTCCGAGTACACGCTCGGCCAGGAGATCACCGCTGAGGTGTTCGAGGCCGGCGTCAAGGTCGACGTGACCGGCAAGAGCAAGGGCAAGGGCTTCGCCGGTGTCATGAAGCGCCACAACTTCCGTGGCCTCGGCGCCGGTCACGGTGTCCAGCGCAAGCACCGCTCTCCCGGCTCCATCGGTGGCTGTGCCACCCCGGGTCGTGTGTTCAAGGGCGTCCGCATGGCGGGCCGCATGGGCAACGAGCGGGTCACCACCCAGAACCTGACCGTTCACGCTGTTGACGCGGAGAAGGGACTGCTCCTCATCAAGGGAGCCATCCCGGGTCCGAACGGCGGCCTCGTCCTGGTCCGTACCGCGGCCAAGGGGGCCTGAGGACTATGAGCACCATTGACATTCTGTCGCCCTCCGGCGACACCGCCGGGACTGTAGAGCTCCCGGCCGAGATCTTCGACGTAGAGAAGATCAGCATCCCGCTGCTTCACCAGGTCGTCGTCGCACAGCTGGCCGCCGCCCGTCAGGGCACGCACAAGGTCAAGCGTCGTGGCGAGGTCCGCGGTGGTGGTAAGAAGCCGTACCGCCAGAAGGGCACCGGCCGCGCCCGTCAGGGTTCGACCCGCGCCCCGCAGTTCGCCGGCGGTGGCGTCGTGCACGGCCCGACGCCGCGCGACTACTCGCAGCGGACCCCGAAGAAGATGAAGGCCGCGGCCCTGCGCCACGCCCTCACCGACCGGGCCCGCAACGCTCGTATCCACGTCGTCACCGGCGTGATCGAGGGCGAGACCCCCTCCACCAAGGCCGCCAAGAGCTTCCTCGGCAAGGTCAGCGAGCGCAAGAACGTGCTCCTGGTCATCGAGCGCTCCGACGAGGCCGCGCTGCTTTCCGCGCGCAACCTGCCCCAGGTCCACATCCTGGAGCCGGGCCAGCTGAACACGTACGACGTTCTCGTCTCGGACGACGTGGTCTTCACCCAGGCCGCTTTCGAGTCCTTCGTGTCTGGCCCCCAGGCCGCTGACACCGAAGGGAGCGAAGCCTGATGGCTACGCGTCACCCGAGTATTGCCTCCAAGGCGGCCAAGGCCGCCAAGGCCGCGCGCGTCGCCAAAGCGAAGCGTCACGAGGCCGAGGGCAAGAACACCGTCGAGACCCCGATCAGCAAGTCGTTCACGGACCCCCGTGACGTGCTGCTGAAGCCGGTCGTCTCGGAGAAGAGCTACGCGCTCCTCGACGAGGGCAAGTACACCTTCATCGTGGCCCCGGGCGCCAACAAGACCCAGATCAAGCAGGCCGTCCAGGCGGTCTTCTCGGTCAAGGTCACCGGGGTCAACACGATCAACCGCCAGGGCAAGCGCAAGCGCACCAAGACCGGTTTCGGTCAGCGCGCGGGCTCGAAGCGCGCGATTGTGACCCTCGCTGAGGGCGACCGTATCGACATCTTCGGCGGTCCGTCCGCGTAAGCGGGTCGGAGCGTCCAGATAATCGGGAAAGTTCCGAGGACTGAGAGACAATGGGAATCCGCAAGTACAAGCCGACTACGCCGGGCCGCCGTGGCTCCAGCGTCGCCGACTTCGTCGAGGTCACGCGGTCCACGCCGGAGAAGTCGCTGGTTCGCCCGCTGCACAGCAAGGGCGGCCGTAACAATTCCGGTCGTGTGACCGTTCGCCACCAGGGTGGCGGACACAAGCGCGCCTACCGCGTCATCGACTTCCGTCGCCATGACAAGGACGGCGTGCCCGCGAAGGTCGCGCACATCGAGTACGACCCCAACCGCACCGCGCGCATCGCGCTGCTGCACTACGCGGACGGCGAGAAGCGCTACATCCTCGCCCCCGCAACCTGTCGCAGGGCGACCGCGTCGAGAACGGTCCCGGGGCCGACATCAAGCCGGGCAACAACCTGGCGCTCCGCAACATCCCGGTCGGTACCACGATCCACGCGATCGAGCTCCGTCCCGGTGGCGGCGCCAAGTTCGCCCGCTCCGCCGGTGCCTCGGTGCAGCTGCTCGCGAAGGAGGGCTCGATGGCCCACCTTCGTATGCCCTCCGGTGAGATCCGCCTGGTCGACCAGCGCTGCCGCGCCACGGTCGGCGAGGTCGGCAACGCCGAGCAGAGCAACATCAACTGGGGCAAGGCAGGCCGCAAGCGTTGGCTGGGCGTCCGCCCGTCCGTCCGCGGTGTTGCGATGAACCCGGTCGACCACCCGCACGGTGGTGGTGAGGGCAAGACCTCCGGTGGTCGCCACCCGGTCTCCCCGTGGGGTCAGAAGGAGGGTCGTACTCGCTCGCCGAAGAAGGCATCGAGCAAGTACATCGTCCGCCGCCGCAAGACGAACAAGAAGCGCTAGGAGCGGGTTTAGATGCCGCGCAGTCTCAAGAAGGGGCCCTTCGTCGACGGCCACCTCATCAAGAAGGTGGACGTACAGAACGAGGCCGGCTCCAAGAACGTCATCAAGACCTGGTCCCGCCGCTCGATGATCGTCCCGGCCATGCTCGGCCACACGATCGCGGTGCACAACGGCAAGACCCACATCCCGGTGTTTGTCACCGAGTCGATGGTCGGCCACAAGCTCGGCGAGTTCTCGCCGACGCGCACCTTCCGGGGTCACGTCAAGGACGACCGGAAGTCGAAGCGCCGCTAGCGCGGGGCGACCGACCATGACAAACACTGAAGGGACAACCATGGAAGCCAGGGCCCAGGCGCGGTACATCCGCGTCACGCCCATGAAGGCCCGCCGCGTGGTGGACCTCATCCGTGGCATGGACGCCACGGAGGCTCAGGCGGTCCTGCGTTTCGCCCCGCAGGCCGCGAGCGTGCCGGTCGGCAAGGTGCTGGACAGCGCCATTGCCAACGCCGCGCACAACTACGACCACACCGACGCCGACAGCCTCTTCATTTCCGAGGCGTACGTCGACGAGGGTCCGACCCTGAAGCGGTTCCGGCCGCGTGCCCAGGGCCGTGCCTACCGGATCCGCAAGCGGACCAGCCACATCACCGTGGTCGTCAGCAGCAAGGAAGGAACCCGGTAATGGGCCAGAAGGTTAACCCGCACGGGTTCCGGCTCGGCATCACCACGGACTTCAAGTCCCGGTGGTACGCCGACAAGCTGTACAAGGACTACGTCAAGGAAGACGTCGCCATCCGTCGGATGATGACGTCCGGCATGGAGCGCGCCGGCATCTCGAAGGTGGAGATCGAGCGCACCCGTGACCGCGTGCGTGTGGACATCCACACCGCTCGTCCGGGCATCGTCATCGGCCGCCGTGGCGCCGAGGCCGACCGCATCCGCGGTGACCTCGAGAAGCTCACGGGCAAGCAGGTCCAGCTGAACATCCTCGAGGTCAAGAACCCCGAGACGGATGCCCAGCTGGTCGCGCAGGCCGTCGCCGAGCAGCTCTCCTCCCGCGTCTCCTTCCGCCGCGCCATGCGTAAGAGCATGCAGTCGGCGATGAAGGCCGGCGCCAAGGGCATCAAGATCCAGTGCGGCGGTCGCCTCGGCGGCGCCGAGATGTCCCGCTCGGAGTTCTACCGCGAGGGCCGCGTGCCCCTGCACACGCTCCGCGCGAACGTGGACTACGGCTTCTTCGAGGCCAAGACGACCTTCGGCCGTATCGGTGTGAAGGTCTGGATCTACAAGGGCGACGTCAAGAACATCGCCGAGGTCCGCGCCGAGAACGCCGCTGCCCGTGCGGGTAACCGCCCGGCGCGTGGTGGCGGCGCGGGCGGCGACCGCCCGGCCCGCGGCGGTGGCCGCGGTGGCGAGCGTGGCGGCCGTGGCCGCAAGCCGCAGCAGCAGTCCGCGCCGGCTGCCGAGGCCCCCAAGGCCGAGGCTCCCGCCGCCGCCGCTCCGGCTGAGGCTGCGCCCTCTTCTACTGGCGGAACGGAGGCCTGACCGAAATGCTGATCCCCGTAGGGTCAAGCACCGCAAGCAGCACCACCCCAAGCGTCGTGGTCAGGCCAAGGGCGGTACGCAGGTTTCGTTCGGCGAGTACGGCATTCAGGCCCTCACGCCGGCGTACGTGACGAACCGCCAGATCGAGGCCGCCCGTATCGCGATGACCCGCCACATCAAGCGTGGCGGCAAGGTCTGGATCAACATCTACCCGGACCGCCCGCTCACGAAGAAGCCTGCCGAGACCCGCATGGGTTCCGGTAAGGGTTCTCCCGAGTGGTGGATCGCGAACGTGCACCCGGGACGGGTCATGTTCGAACTGTCCTACCCCAACGAGAAGATCGCCCGTGAGGCCCTCACTCGCGCAGCCCACAAGCTGCCGATGAAGTGCCGGATCGTCAAGCGCGAGGCAGGTGAAGCGTGATGTCGGCCGGTACCAAGGCGTCCGAGCTGCGCGAACTGGGTGACGAGGAGCTTCTCAACAAGCTCCGCGAAGCCAAGGAAGAGCTGTTCAACCTCCGCTTCCAGGCGGCGACCGGTCAGCTCGAGAACCACGGTCGGCTCAAGGCCGTCCGTAAGGACATCGCGCGGATCTACACCCTGATGCGTGAGCGCGAGCTGGGCATCGAGACGGTGGAGAGCGCCTGATGACTGAGAGCAACGTGACCGAGCAGAAGACCGACCGCGGTTTCCGCAAGACCCGTGAGGGTCTCGTCGTCAGCGACAAGATGGACAAGACCGTCGTCGTCGCCGTCGAGGACCGTGTGAAGCACGCGCTGTACGGCAAGGTCATCCGCCGTACGAACAAGCTCAAGGCCCACGACGAGCAGAACGCCGCAGGCGTCGGCGACCGCGTCCTCCTCATGGAGACGCGTCCGCTGTCCGCGACGAAGCGCTGGCGCATCGTCGAGATCCTCGAGAAGGCCAAGTAAATCTCCTGCGGGCATTCCCGCAGGACAGTTCCGTCAGGCTCCAACGGGGCTGAGGCGCTGTTAATTCAGCACAGCAGCCCCGTTGGGGAACCGGCAGACGATCAGGAGATAGACGTGATCCAGCAGGAGTCGCGACTGCGCGTCGCCGACAACACTGGTGCGAAGGAAATCCTTTGCATCCGTGTGCTCGGTGGCTCCGGTCGCCGCTACGCGGGCATCGGTGACGTCATCGTCGCCACCGTCAAGGACGCGATCCCCGGTGGCAACGTGAAGAAGGGTGACGTCGTCAAGGCCGTCATCGTTCGCACCGTCAAGGAGCGCCGCCGTCCGGACGGCTCGTACATCCGCTTCGACGAGAACGCCGCCGTCATTCTGAAGAACGACGGCGACCCTCGCGGCACCCGCATCTTCGGCCCGGTCGGGCGCGAGCTGCGCGAGAAGAAGTTCATGAAGATCATCTCGCTGGCTCCGGAGGTGCTGTAAGCATGAAGATCAAGAAGGGTGACACGGTTCAGGTCATCACCGGCAAGGACAAGGGCAAGCAGGGCAAGGTCATTGCCGCTTACCCGCGCGACGAGCGCGTCCTGGTCGAGGGTGAACCCGGGTCAAGAAGCACACCAAGGCAGGCCCCACCGCCAAGGGTTCGCAGGCCGGTGGCATCGTCACGACCGAGGCGCCGATCCACGTCTCCAACGTCCAGCTGGTCGTTGAGAAGGACGGCAACAAGGTCGTCACGCGTGTCGGCTACCGCTTCGACGACGAGGGCAACAAGGTTCGCGTTGCCAAGCGGACGGGTGAGGACATCTGATGACTACCACCACCACTCCGCGTCTCAAGACGAAGTACCGCGAGGAGATCGCGGGCAAGCTGCGTGAGGAGTTCTCCTACGAGAACGTCATGCAGATCCCCGGCCTCGTCAAGATCGTGGTGAACATGGGTGTCGGCGACGCCGCCCGTGACTCAAGCTCATGGACGGTGCCGTCCGTGACCTCACCACGATCACCGGTCAGAAGCCGGCCATCACCAAGGCCCGCAAGTCCATCGCGCAGTTCAAGCTGCGCGAGGGTCAGCCGATCGGTGCCCACGTCACGCTCCGTGGCGACCGCATGTGGGAGTTCCTGGACCGCACCCTGTCGCTCGCGCTTCCGCGCATCCGCGACTTCCGTGGTCTGTCTCCCAAGCAGTTCGACGGTCGTGGCAACTACACCTTCGGTCTCACCGAGCAGGTCATGTTCCACGAGATCGACCAGGACAAGATCGACCGCGTCCGGGGTATGGACATCACCGTGGTGACCACGGCGACCAACGACGCCGAAGGCCGTGCCCTTCTCCGTCACCTCGGCTTCCCCTTCAAGGAGGCGTAAGCGAGATGGCGAAGAAGGCTCTGATTGCCAAGGCTGCTCGTAAGCCCAAGTTCGGTGTGCGTGGCTACACCCGCTGCCAGCGCTGCGGCCGCCCGCACTCCGTGTACCGCAAGTTCGGCCTCTGCCGCGTGTGCCTTCGTGAGATGGCTCACCGTGGCGAGCTGCCGGGCGTGACCAAGAGCTCCTGGTAGTCCGGTACTTCCGGACTCCCGAAGCTCTCGGTAAGTAAAGGCTCGGTCAGGTGCCCGCCCCTCCATGGCTTAGGCTAGGAGGGTTGGGCGCCTGACGCCCAGACGACTTACTACGCCGTAGGTCCACCGCACCGCACCCGCCTCGTCTCGGATCGAGGAGAGGGATGGGCACCTGGAAACCCCGGCGAGAGGGCCGAAGGCCAATTCATGACCATGACTGATCCGATCGCAGACATGCTTACGCGTCTGCGGAACGCGAACTCGGCATACCACGACTCAGTGACGATGCCGGCATCGAAGATCAAGTCGCACATCGCGGAGATCCTCCAGCAGGAGGGCTTCATCACGGGCTGGAAGGTCGAGGACGCCGAGGTCGGCAAGAACCTCGTTCTCGAGCTGAAGTTCGGCCCGAACCGTGAGCGCTCCATCGCGGGCATCAAGCGGATCTCAAGCCCGGTCTCCGGGTGTACGCGAAGTCCACCTCCCTGCCCAAGGTGCTCGGTGGCCTCGGCGTGGCGATCATCTCCACGTCGCACGGCCCAAGTCTCTCCTCACCGACAAGCAGGCCGGCAAGAAGGGCGTAGGCGGAGAAGTTCTCGCCTACGTCTGGTAGCGGAAGGGAAACGGAAGAAGCTATGTCGCGTATTGGCAAGCTCCCCATCACGGTTCCCGCCGGCGTGGACGTCACCATCGACGGCCGTACGGTCTCGGTCAAGGGCCCCAAGGGCTCGCTGACCCACACCGTCGCAGCGCCGATCGACATCGCCAAGGGTGAGGACGGCGTGCTCAGCGTCACCCGCCCCAACGACGAGCGTCAGAACAAGGCCCTCCACGGCCTGTCCCGCACGCTGGTGGCGAACATGATCACCGGCGTGACCGAGGGTTACGTGAAGAAGCTCGAAATCAGTGGTGTCGGTTACCGCGTCGCGGCCAAGGGTTCGAACCTCGAGTTCGCTCTCGGCTACAGCCACTCGATCACGGTCGAGGCGCCCGAGGGCATCTCGTTCAAGGTCGAGAACCCGACGCACTTCTCGGTCGAGGGCATCGACAAGCAGAAGGTCGGCGAGGTTGCGGCGAACATCCGCAAGCTGCGCAAGCCCGACCCGTACAAGGCCAAGGGCGTCAAGTACGAGGGCGAAGTCATCCGGCGCAAGGTCGGAAAGGCGGGTAAGTAAGCCATGGCATACGGTACGAAGATCGCTAAGGGCGACGCTTACAAGCGTGCTGCCATCAAGCGTCGTCACATCCGCATCCGGAAGCACATTTCCGGTACGGCTGAGCGTCCGCGCCTGGTCGTGACCCGCTCCAACCGCCACATCGTGGCCCAGGTCATCGACGACATCAAGGGTCACACCCTGGCGTCGGCGTCGACCCTGGACACCTCGATCCGCGGCGGCGAGAGCGACAAGTCCGCGCAGGCCAAGTCGGTCGGCGCCCTGGTCGCCGAGCGCGCCAAGGCCGCCGGTGTCGAGGCTGTCGTATTCGACCGTGGCGGCAATCAGTACGCGGGGCGCATCGCCGCCCTGGCGGACGCCGCCCGCGAAGCCGGACTGAAGTTCTAGTCGCTTCCGTAGCTAGCGGAAAGAGAGAGGTAATCCAATGGCTGGACCCCAGCGCCGTGGAAGCGGTGCCGGTGGCGGCGAGCGGCGGGACCGGAAGGGCCGTGACGGCGGCGCTGCTGCCGCCGAGAAGACCGCGTACGTTGAGCGCGTAGTCGCGATCAACCGCGTCGCCAAGGTTGTCAAGGGTGGTCGTCGCTTCAGCTTCACCGCGCTCGTCGTGGTGGGCGATGGTGACGGCACCGTCGGTGTCGGTTACGGCAAGGCCAAGGAGGTGCCGGCCGCGATCGCCAAGGGTGTTGAAGAGGCCAAGAAGCACTTCTTCAAGGTCCCCGTATCCAGGGCACCATCCCGCACCCGATCACGGGCGAGAAGGCCGCGGGCGTCGTCCTGCTCAAGCCTGCTTCCCCGGTACCGGCGTTATCGCCGGTGGCCCGGTGCGTGCGGTGCTCGAGTGCGCCGGCGTTCACGACATCCTGTCGAAGTCGCTCGGCTCGTCCAACGCGATCAACATCGTGCACGCGACCGTGGCGGCCCTCAAGGGCCTGCAGCGTCCCGAGGAGATCGCGGCCCGCCGCGGTCTGCCCCTCGAGGACGTCGCCCCCGCGGCTCTCCTTCGTGCACGTGCCGGGGCGGGTGCGTAATGGCTCGCCTCAAGGTCACGCAGACGAAGTCGTACATCGGCAGCAAGCAGAACCACCGTGACACGCTGCGGTCGCTTGGTCTCAAGGGGATCAACACCGTGGTCGTCAAGGAGGACCGCCCCGAGTTCCGCGGAATGGTGCACACCGTCCGCCACCTCGTGACGGTTGAGGAGGTCGACTGATCATGGCGGAGAACAACCCGCTCAAGATCCACAACCTCCGTCCCGCCCCGGGCGCCAAGACCGCCAAGACCCGTGTGGGTCGTGGTGAGGCGTCGAAGGGTAAGACGGCCGGTCGTGGAACCAAGGGCACGAAGGCCCGTTACCAGGTTCCGGAGCGCTTCGAGGGTGGCCAGATGCCCTCCACATGCGTCTCCCGAAGCTGAAGGGTTTCCGTAACCCGTTCAAGACCGAGTTCCAGGTCGTGAACCTCGACAAGCTGGGCGCGCTGTACCCCGAGGGTGGCGAGGTCACCGTCGAGGGTCTCGTCTCCAAGGGTGCCGTTCGCAAGAACAGCCTCGTCAAGGTGCTCGGCCAGGGCGAGATCTCCGTGGCGCTGCAGGTGACGGTGGACGCCGTCTCCGGTTCCGCCAAGGAGAAGATCACCGCCGCGGGCGGTACCGTCACCGAGCTCGTCTGAGCGCGATGACATAAGCGATCCCGACCGGGGATACCCCATAACGGGGTATCCCCGGTTGGTCGTTCCACGGGGGCAGTGTCGCCGGTAAGGTGGCCTGCACTGTTCTTATTCGTCGAACCTCAAGACCGTCACCCTTGACGCACGCGCGCGGGGGTCGCAGGAGGCACCGTGCTCACCGCGTTCGCCCGGGCGTTCAGGACGCCCGACCTGCGCAAGAAGCTGCTCTTCACGCTCGGCATCATCGTGGTCTACCGGGTCGGTACCCACGTTCCGATCCCCGGCGTCAACTACACGGCCGTACAGCAGTGTGTGACCGAGGCCTCCGGCAACCAGGGCCTCTTCGGTCTCGTCAACATGTTCTCCGGCGGTGCGCTGCTGCAGATCACGGTCTTCGCGCTCGGCATCATGCCGTACATCACGGCAAGCATCATTCTGCAGCTGCTGACCGTGGTGATCCCGCGTCTGGAAGCCCTCAAGAAAGAGGGCCAGGCCGGTACGGCGAAGATCACTCAGTACACGCGCTATCTGACCGTGGCGCTCGCCATCCTTCAGGGCACCGGCCTGGTGGCCACCGCCCGCAGCGGCGCCCTCTTCTCCGGCTGCACGGTCGCGACGAGCATCGTTCCCGACCGCGCCATCTTCACGACCATCACCATGGTCGTCACCATGACCGCCGGCACCGGCGTCGTGATGTGGCTCGGCGAGCTCATCACCGACCGCGGCATCGGCAACGGCATGTCGATCCTGATGTTCATCTCGATCGCGGCCACCTTCCCGTCCGCGCTGTGGACCATCAAGAAGCAGGGCACGCTGGCCGGCGGCTGGATCGAGTTCGGCACCGTCATCCTCGTCGGCCTGGTGATGGTCGGCCTGGTGGTCTTCGTCGAACAGGCCCAGCGCCGCATTCCCGTGCAGTACGCGAAGCGCATGATCGGCCGCCGTTCCTACGGCGGTACGTCGACCTACATCCCGCTGAAGGTCAATCAGGCGGGTGTGATTCCCGTCATCTTCGCGTCGTCGCTGCTCTACATCCCGGCTCTGGTCGCGCAGTTCTCCAGCGGCGACGCCGCCTGGAAGACCTGGGTGACGCAGAACCTGACCAAGGGTGACCACCCGATCTACATCACCGCGTACTTCCTCCTGATCGTTTTCTTCGCGTTCTTCTACGTGGCGATCTCGTTCAACCCCGAGGAAGTAGCGGACAACATGAAGAAGTATGGTGGCTTCATCCCGGGCATCCGGGCTGGCCGACCGACCGCTGAGTACCTGAGTTACGTACTCAACCGGATCACCTGGCCGGGTTCGCTGTACTTGGGTCTGATCGCTCTCGTCCCGACGATGGCGTTGGTTGGCTTCGGGGCAAGCCAGAACTTCCCGTTCGGTGGCACCAGCATCCTGATCATCGTGGGTGTGGGTCTGGAGACGGTGAAGCAGATCGAGAGCCAGCTCCAGCAGCGCAATTACGAAGGGTTCCTCCGCTGATGCGAATCGTCCTCGTCGGGCCGCCGGGTGCCGGTAAGGGAACGCAGGCTGTGCGTCTCGCCAAGACGCTGCACATCCCGCACATCTCCACGGGCGACCTCTTCCGTGCCAACATCAGTCAGGCCACGGAACTCGGCAAACTGGCGAAGTCCTACATGGACGCGGGCAACCTGGTCCCGGACGAGGTCACCATCGCGATGGCCAAGGACCGCATGGAGCAGCCGGACGCGGTCAACGGCTTTCTCCTGGACGGGTTTCCGCGCAACGAGTCGCAAGCCGAGGCGCTGGACGAGCTGCTGAAGACCGAGGGCATCAAGCTGGACGCGGTCCTGGACCTGGAGGTCCCGGAGGAGGAGGTGGTCCGGCGCATCGCCGGCCGCCGCATCTGCCGCAAGGACTCCAGCCATGTCTTCCACGTGACGTACAGCCCCCGCAGCAGGACGGCGTCTGTGACGTCTGCGGCGGCGAGCTGTACCAGCGTGACGACGACTCCGAGGACACGGTCCGTACGCGCCTCGAGGTCTACCACACGCAGACCGAGCCGATCATCGACTACTACAAGGCCCAGGGCCTGGTGGTCACGATCTCCGCGCTCGGTCCGGTGGACGAGGTCACGCAGCGGGCGCTCGACGCGCTGAAGCGCGAGGACGAGGGCGACAAGTAGTCGTCAGGCAGGTCCGGCCGCGGTGCCCGCAGGGTGCCGCGGCCGTACTGTTGTACACGTACATCACCGGTAGGACGCGGAAGACGGAGAGCGCAGGCCCCCATGGTGCAGATCAAGACCCCCGAGCAGATCTCCAAGATGCGCGAGGCGGGGCTGGTCGTCGCCGCGATCCACGCGGCCACGCGTGAGGCGGCCGTACCCGGAGCGAGCACGAAGGACCTGGACGAGGTCGCCCGCAAGGTCCTCGCGGACCACAACGCGAAGCCGAACTTCCTTGGCTACGGCGGCTTCCCGCGACGATCTGCACCTCGGTCAACGAGGTCGTCGTCCACGGCATCCCCTCCGAGGACGTCGTCCTGAAGGACGGCGACATCATCTCCATCGACTGCGGCGCGATCATCGACGGCTGGCACGGGGACGCGGCGTACACCGCGTTCGTCGGCTCCGGCCACTCCCGGAGCTCATCGAGCTGTCCCGGGTGACGGAGGAGTCGATGTGGGCCGGATCGCCGCGATGAAGCTCGGCAATCGGCTCGTCGACATCTCCCGTGCCATCGAGACGTACATCCGCCGGCAGCCGAAGCCGGGCGGCGGGAAGTACGGGATCGTCGAGGACTACGGCGGTCACGGCATCGGTACCGAGATGCACATGGACCCGCACCTGTTGAACTACGTCGAGAAGCGGCGGGGCAAGGGGCCCAAGCTGATTCCCGGGTTCTGTCTCGCGATCGAGCCGATGGTGTCCCTGGGGACTCCGAAGACCGAGGTGCTCTCCGACGACTGGACGGTCATCACGACCGACGGGACGTGGTCCTCGCACTGGGAGCACTCGGTTGCTCTGACGGAGGAGGGGCCGCTTGTGCTGACGGCTCCTGACGGGGGCAAGGCGAAGTTGGCCGAGTATGGGATCACGGCTGCGCCGGATCCGCTCGCGTAGTTCCTTGTCCGCGCGCCGGTGGGGGCTGGTCGCGCCGTTCCCCTGCCCCTGGAAAACAGGGTATTGCGGGGCTCTGTGCTTAACGATCTCCCTGCCAGGGCATTCTTCCTCGATTCGTCTTTCCGAGTGGCCTGACGTAGACTGACTCGTCGGCTCTCGTGCAGCCGCATGTCCGCATGCACCCCGTAAGGGGACGCACTGAGTCGATCAAGGTAGTCGATTCGAAGGGCGAAGCGTGGCCAAGAAGCAAGGTGCCATCGAGATCGAAGGCACTGTCGTCGAGTCTCTCCCGAACGCCATGTTCAAGGTGGAGCTCCAGAACGGCCACCAGGTCCTGGCACACATCAGCGGCAAGATGCGTATGCACTACATCCGCATCCTCCCTGACGACCGGGTCGTGGTGGAGCTGTCTCCGTACGACCTGACGCGTGGCCGGATCGTCTACCGCTACAAGTAGATCTTGCCCAGGTTCCGCGCGAGCGGCGCCGAAGGCAACTGACCCGGAGAACCTCACCAATGAAGGTCAAGCCGAGCGTCAAGAAGATCTGCGACAAGTGCAGGGTGATCCGCCGTCACGGTCGGGTCATGGTCATCTGCGAGAACCCGCGCCACAAGCAGCGCCAGGGCTGACGCACGACCTTCCCTCTGCAGCTTTCGCAGAGTTTCGCGCGACGCGAGCAGTACATGTTCATACGCAGGACCCGGGCGTAGTAGGCGCCCGACACCCCGGCTCGGAGGCCGGGGACCCACGCCGTACCAAATCTTCCGCGGAAGAGGCCGGCGGCTGGGAGCCGGTTCTGCGGAAGACCTCCGAAGATCAACTGGAGCCATTGAATGGCACGCGTTTCCGGTGTCGACATCCCGCGCGAAAAGCGTGTGGAGGTCGCCCTCACCTACGTGTTCGGCATTGGTCGGACCCTTTCCCAGCTGACGCTGGCCGAGACCGGCATCGACCCCAACACCCGCGTTCGCGACCTCTCGGAAGAGCAGCTCGTCGCGATTCGTGAGTACGTCGACGCCAACATCAAGACCGAGGGTGACCTCCGTCGCGAGATCCAGGCCGACATCCGCCGCAAGGTGGAGATCGGTTGCTACCAGGGTCTCCGTCACCGTCGCGGTCTGCCCGTCCGCGGTCAGCGCACCAGCACGAACGCTCGTACCCGCAAGGGTCCGCGTCGCGCCATCGCCGGCAAGAAGAAGCCGGGCAAGAAGTAGTCCGCAGCGGACAACGCTTCACCAGCGGTCTTCGCTGTAGGACCGACCACCTCCCCGTAGGAGTAATAGATGCCCCCAAGGGTCGTCAGGGCGCTGCCAAGAAGGTGCGCCGCAAGGAAAAGAAGAACGTCGCTCACGGCCACGCGCACATCAAGAGCACGTTCAACAACACGATCGTCTCGATCACGGACCCCTCGGGCAACGTGATCTCCTGGGCCTCCGCCGGCCACGTCGGCTTCAAGGGCTCGCGCAAGTCCACCCCCTTCGCCGCGCAGATGGCCGCCGAGTCGGCCGCCCGTCGCGCGCAGGAGCACGGCATGCGCAAGGTTGACGTCTTCGTGAAGGGCCCGGGCTCCGGTCGCGAGACCGCGATCCGCTCCTCCAGGCCACTGGCCTCGAGGTCGGCTCCATCCAGGACGTCACCCCACCCCGCACAACGGCTGCCGTCCGCCGAAGCGCCGCCGCGTCTGACGCACGGTTCGCTTGAGGTTTCGGGCGGTACGGCTCGTAAGGGTCGTGCCGCCCGTACCCTTGTAGCTGTATCAACATCGGGCTGACGCCCGGTGGCAAGGGCGTCAAATAGCGGGCGCCCATGACAGAAGGATCGAACATGCTGATTGCTCAGCGCCCCTCGTTGACCGAAGAGGTCGTCGACGAGTTCCGCTCCCGGTTCGTCATCGAGCCGCTGGAGCCGGGCTTCGGCTACACCCTCGGCAACTCCCTGCGTCGTACGCTCCTCTCCTCGATCCCGGGTGCGGCGGTCACGTCCATCCGGATCGACGGTGTCCTGCACGAGTTCACCACCGTGCCGGGCGTCAAGGAGGACGTCACCGACCTGATCCTCAACATCAAGCAGCTCGTCGTCTCCTCGGGCACGACGAGCCGGTCGTGATGTACCTGCGCAAGCAGGGCCCGGGTCTGGTCACCGCCGCCGACATCGCGCCCCGGCCGGTGTCGAGGTGCACAACCCCGACCTCGTCCTCGCCACGCTGAACGGCAAGGGCAAGCTGGAGATGGAGCTCACGGTCGAGCGTGGCCGCGGTTACGTCTCCGCCGTGCAGAACAAGCAGGTGGGCCAGGAGATCGGCCGTATTCCGGTCGACTCCATCTACAGCCCGGTGCTGAAGGTCACGTACAAGGTCGAGGCCACGCGTGTCGAGCAGCGCACCGACTTCGACAAGCTCATCGTCGATGTCGAGACGAAGCAGGCCATGCGTCCCCGTGACGCCATGGCGTCGGCCGGCAAGACCCTGGTGGAGCTGTTCGGTCTCGCCCGCGAGCTGAACATCGATGCCGAGGGCATCGACATGGGCCCGTCCCCGACGGACGCCGCCCTTGCCGCGGATCTGGCGCTGCCGATCGAGGAGCTGGAGCTCACGGTCCGCTCCTACAACTGCCTCAAGCGTGAGGGCATCCACTCCGTGGGTGAGCTCGTGGCGCGTTCCGAGGCCGACCTGCTCGACATTCGTAACTTCGGTGCGAAGTCCATCGACGAGGTCAAGGCGAAGCTGGCCGGCATGGGCCTGGCCCTGAAGGACAGCCCGCCCGGATTCGACCCGACGGCCGCGGCGGACGCGTTCGGCGCGGACGATGACGTGGACGCCGGTTTCGTGGAGACCGAGCAGTACTGATCGGTTTTCGGGTGCGGGAGCGCTGTGGCTGGTCGCGCCCACGCGACGGAGTCGCATAGTGACACCGCCCGCGCCCCTTCCGGGAGCGCCCCTTCGGGGCTGCTCCCGGATCTCCGACGGGCAATCGCCCGCTCGGACACTGACCTCGGTACCTGATACGGCCGGGGCAGACACTGAGGAGAAAGACCATGCCGAAGCCCACCAAGGGTGCCCGTCTGGGCGGCAGTGCCGCGCACGAGAAGCTGCTCCTCGCGAACCTCGCGAAGTCGCTCTTCGAGCACGGCCGTATCACCACCACCGAGGCCAAGGCCCGCAAGCTGCGGCCGTACGCCGAGCGTCTGATCACCAAGGGCAAGAAGGGCGACCTTCACAACCGCCGTCAGGTGCTTCAGGTGATCACGGACAAGAGCATCGTCCACACGCTCTTCACCGAGATCGGCCCGCGCTACGAGAACCGTCCCGGTGGTTACACCCGTATCACCAAGATCGGTAACCGTCGTGGCGACAACGCGCCCATGGCTGTCATCGAGCTGGTCGAGGCGCTGACGGTCGCACAGGCCGCCACCGGCGAGGCCGAGGCCGCGACGAAGCGTGCGGCCAAGGACAACGAGGCCGCGGCTCCTGCCGAGGTCGTCGAGGACGCCAAGCCGGCTGAGGCCGACGAGGAGTCCAAGGACGCGTAACACCGTCTTTTGACTGCCGGTCCCTGTGGCTGGTCGCGCAGTTCCCCGCGCCCCTAGAAGCAGAGAAGCAGGGCGTGTGGCGGGTCCGTTCCTTTCCAGGGGCGGGCCCGCTTCTGTGTTGGTGAAAGGATCTCGGTGTGAGTGACGACGTAGAGGCTGGGTTCGTACGCGTACGGCTCGATCTCTCCTACGACGGGACCCTGTTCTCCGGGTGGGCCAGACAGGCCGGGGGCGGCGGACCGTGCAGGGGGAGGTCGAGGAGGCGCTGCGGACGGTGACGCGGTCGGGGAGGCGGCGTACGACCTGACCGTGGCCGGGCGGACCGATGCCGGGGTGCACGCCCGGGGGCAGGTCGCGCATGTCGATCTGCCGGGGAGGTGTGGCAGGAGCACCGCGAGAAGCTGCTGAAGCGGCTTGCGGGGCGGCTG
Organism: Streptomyces sp. P3; assembly: GCA_016893485.2. Classification (GTDB taxonomy): domain Bacteria; phylum Actinomycetota; class Actinomycetes; order Streptomycetales; family Streptomycetaceae; genus Streptomyces. The sequence goes on along the minus strand of JAFEKX020000001.1, from coordinate 4,106,668 downwards.
CCCAAGGATGTGCGGGTGTGGGGCGTCACGGAGGCCGCCGAGGGCTTCAACGCGCGGTTCGCGGCCCTTTGGCGGCGTTACGTGTACCGGGTGGGGACCGGCCGGGGGCGTGGACCCGCTGCTGCGGAACCACGTGCTGTGGCACGACTGGGAGTTGGACGTCGACGTGATGGACGCCGCCGCCAAGTCCCTTGTCGGGGAGCATGACTTCGCCGCCTACGCGAAGAAGCGCGAGGGCGCGTCGACCGTGCGGGAGATCTTCGACTTCGGGGTGCGGCGGCGCGATGACGGTGTCATCGAGATCGAGGTGCGTGCCGACGCCTTCTGCCACAACCAAGTGCGGTCCATGGTCGGCGCGTTGCTCTTCGTCGGCGACGGGCACCGGGGCGCCGAGTGGCCGCGGAAGGTGCTGGACGCGGGCGTGCGGGACAGTGCCGTGCATGTCGTACGGCCGCTCGGGCTGACCCTGGAGGAGGTCGCCTATCCGGCGGACGAGGGGCTCGCGGAGCGGCAGTTGCTGGCCCGGCGGGTGCGGGGCACCGTGCACTGACGGGCCGGTCGGGCGCCACCTTCCGTCGGCGCCCCGCTCGTTACTGTGCCGCCGCCGAAGCCTGGGTCTCGCCGCGGGCGTGGATCTGGTCGAAGGCGAACTTGCCGAGGTCGTCGCCGATCGTGAAGACCGCGGTGTCCTTCGCCGTCACGTCCTTGCCGTTGTCGAAGCCGGCGATCGTGAAGTAGGCGTAGCGGCCGTAGGAGTTGGTGGTCGTACGGCAGATGGCGCCGTCGCAGAACGGCTTGACGCCCTTGCCGGAGAGGGACTTGACGACGCTCTTGGTGTCCGCCTGGCCCTTGACCTTCGTGGCCTGGGCCTCGGTGTCGAAGAGGGCGACGCCGACCGTGACCGCGATGTTCCCCTTGACGTACGTGACCCGCATGAGGCGGGTGCAGCCGTTCGGGGTGAGGACCTTGGGGAGGGTGCCCGCGGCGGCCGAGGCGCAGTTCGTGGTGTCGGCCGTCGGGCCCTTCTTATACACCGTCGAGGCGACCGTCAGCTGGGTGCCCGGGAAGAGGGTCGTGGGGCTGAGCGGTGCCGTGTCCTTCGCCTTGCTGGAGATGAACTCCTTCGGGTCCAGCGGCGGGGGCGCGCTGGTCGGCGCGAAGGACGGCGAGGTGGCGCCTGTGCCGGTGGGCAGGGAGGCGCTCGCGGGCAGGTTGGTGGGCTTGCCGGACGCGCTGTCGTCGCCGTTCGCCGAGACCACGGCCATGGCCACGGCCGTTCCGACGGCCACCGTCGCGAGCGCGCCGCCGCCTATGAGCAGCAGGCGCTTGCGTCTGTTACGCGTCTCCGACGCCTCGGCGAGCGCGGCCCAGTCCGGGGTCTGCTCGTCGACGTTGCCGCCCCACGGCTGCTGCGAATTGGGGTTTCCAGGGATCCCACTGGGACTGGGGTCCCCCTGTCCGAAGCTCATGGGTCGCATCCTAGACGGGGCGACGGGGATACCGGTGCGCCTCAATGAGGCCTGTGGCGACTGACGTTGGGGAAGTCACGGTAAGTGTTTCGGCGGTCGCTGTCCGCTGCGGACGCGGGTCCGCCCCACGCGTTTTGACCCGTCCGGGGCGGCGCGGGTACTCTTACGGTTTGTTATGCGTATCGGCTCGGTCCCCATCGGACGAAAGGCCCTTACGTAGGTTCCCTGGAGCAGTTACCAGTGGGCGGCATACGGGCAGGGTCCCCGGCACTGTCGTCCCCAGCTGCACGATCGCTTCAGTGATGCCATGTGTCAGGCCCTGTCCACTGAAGAAGTGAAGGCTACGAAGTGCGTACGTACAGCCCCAAGCCCGGCGATGTGACTCGCCAGTGGCACGTCATCGACGCCCAGGACATCGTCCTCGGCCGTCTGGCTACCACTGCCGCGAACCTCCTCCGCGGCAAGCACAAGCCGACCTATGCCCCCACATGGACATGGGCGACTTCGTCATCATCATCAACGCCGACAAGGTTCACCTGTCCGGCAACAAGAAGACCCAGAAGCTGGCGTACCGCCACTCCGGTTACCCGGGTGGTCTGCGCTCCGTCCGTTACGACGAGCTGCTGGCGAAGAACCCCGAGAAGGCCGTCGAGAAGGCCATCAAGGGCATGATCCCCAAGAACACCCTGGGCCGTCAGATGATCAGCAAGCTGAAGGTCTACTCGGGCGACCAGCACCCGCACGCTGCCCAGCAGCCGGTGCCGTTCGAGATCACCCAGGTCGCGCAGTAGTTCCGGCCACACACCCCTAAGACAGAAAAGAATCTGAGGAGAACCGTGGCCGAGACCACCGTTGAGCAGCCGGTCGAAGAGACCGAGACCGAGCTCGTCGACATCGAGAGCTACACCACCGAGTCCGACGTCCCCGTCGAGGGTGAGTACACGTCGGAGTCGCTCGCCGGCCGCTTCGGCGACCCGCAGCCGGCCGCCGGCCTGGGCCGTCGCAAGAACGCCATCGCGCGCGTTCGCATCGTGCCCGGCACCGGCAAGTGGAAGGTCAACGGGCGCACGCTCGAGGACTACTTCCCGAACAAGGTCCACCAGCAGGAAGTCAACGAGCCCTTCAAGGTGCTCGAGCTGGACGGCCGCTACGACGTCATCGCCCGCATCTCGGGTGGCGGCGTCTCCGGTCAGGCCGGTGCCCTGCGCCTCGGCGTGGCCCGCGCCCTGAACGAGGCCGACGTGGACAACAACCGCGGCGCCCTCAAGAAGGCCGGTTACCTCCGCCGCGACGACCGCGCGGTCGAGCGCAAGAAGGCCGGTCTGAAGAAGGCCCGCAAGGCCCCGCAGTACAGCAAGCGCTAAATCTCGCCTGCTGTCTGTACTCCGAACGCCCCGGCGGCACGCCACTTGTGCCGTCGGGGCGTTCGTTTATCACAGCCGGGGGCGTATAACGGCACAAGACGCTCAAAGGCTTGTGTGATCGGATGACCAGGCATCGTGTGCCTGGAATGCAGGACTTTCGCCTTGCAGAACTTTCGCCTTCCTCAGGAGGACAAGTGGGACGACTCTTCGGCACGGACGGCGTGCGCGGTGTCGCCAACGCGGATCTGACGGCCGAGATGGCGCTCGGCCTCTCCGTCGCCGCGGCGCACGTGCTCGCCGAGGCGGGCACCTTCGCCGGCCACCGGGCGACAGCCGTGGTCGGGCGGGACCCGCGCGCGTCCGGGGAGTTCCTGGAAGCCGCCGTGGTCGCGGGCCTGGCCAGCGCCGGCGTGGACGTGCTGCTCGTCGGCGTGCTGCCCACCCCCGCGGTGGCGTATCTCACCGGCGTGCTGGGCGCCGACCTCGGCGTGATGCTCTCCGCGAGCCACAACGCCATGCCGGACAACGGCGTGAAGTTCCTCGCCCGCGGCGGGCACAAGCTCGACGACGAGCTGGAGGACCGGATCGAGAAGATCTACGACGAGCACCGCACGGGCGCCCCTGGGACCGCCCGACCGGCGCGGGCGTGGGCCGGGTCCGGCACTACGGCGAGGGCTTCGACCAGTACGTCGCCCACCTCATCGGCGTGCTCCCGAACCGGCTCGACGGGCTGAAGATCGTCCTCGACGAGGCGCACGGCGCGGCCTCCCGGGTCTCCCCGAGGCGTTCTCGCGGGCCGGTGCCGAGGTCGTCACGATCGGCGCGGACCCCAACGGGCTGAACATCAACGACGGCTGCGGCTCGACCCACCTGGGTCTCCTCAAGGCCGCCGTCGTCGAGCACGGCGCGGACTTCGGCATCGCGCACGACGGTGACGCCGACCGCTGCCTGGCCGTGGACCACACTGGTGAAGAGGTCGACGGGGACCAGATCATGGCCGTGATCGCGCTGGCGATGCGGGAGCGTTCCGCACTGCGCTCCGACACCGTCGTCGCGACCGTCATGTCGAACCTGGGCTTCAAACTGGCCATGGAGCGCGAGGGCCTGACGCTCGTCCAGACCGCGGTCGGCGACCGCTACGTCCTGGAGGAGATGAAGGAGCACGGCTACGCGCTGGGCGGCGAGCAGTCCGGCCACGTCATCATCCTGGACCACGCGACCACCGGCGACGGCACGCTGACCGGCCTGATGCTGGCGGCGCGGGTCGCCGACACGGGTCGTACGCTCAAGGACCTCGCGTCCGTGATGACGCGGCTGCCGCAGGTCCTCATCAACGTGCCCGACGTGGACCGCACCCGGGTCGGCACCTCCGCGGACCTGGCGGCAGCGGTCGCCGAGGCGGAGCGTGAACTCGGGTCCACGGGACGGGTGTTGCTGCGTCCGTCCGGTACCGAGCCGCTGGTCCGGGTGATGGTGGAGGCCGCCGACATCGACCAGGCGCGGTCGGTGGCCGGGCGGTTGGCGGATGCCGTGAAGTCCGCGCTCGGCTAAGTGAGTTGAGCGGTGGCGCGCTCGCGCTGCCAGGCCCAGAAGGCTTTCTGCGCCAGCAGTGTGAGCGTGCCCGCCGCGACGATCCCGCCGAGGTTGGCGAGGAGCTGCCAACTGGAGCCCCACGTCTGGGAGTAGTCGCGGTAGCTGAAGGCCACGGCGGCGTTCGCGGCGGCCGGGACGGTCGTCACCGAGATCGCGACACCGATCAGCGCGCCGGACTTGGCCGAGGTGAGGGACAGCGTGCCCGCGATGCCGGCCAGGAAGGCCACGACGAAGGACATCCAGTCGGGCTTCCAGATGAAGGCGGTGTTGGGCCGGGCCGCCTCCACCATCGACTTCTCGAACAGCCCGAGGGCGTCCAGCAGCCAGCTGAAGCCCGCCGTCAGCGCCATGGCCGCGGCGAACCCGGCGAGCAACGCCCACAGCGACCGCCCCACCAGCTGCGGAGCCCTCCGCACCAGCGCCGTGGAGATCCCGGCGAGCGGCCCGAACTCCGGTCCCACGGCCATCGCGCCCACGATCAGGATCGCGTTGTCCAGCATCACACCGCAGGCCGCGAGCATGGTCGCCACGGCCAGGAACGCGACGTAGGTGACGGTGAGCGTCGACTCCTCGTGCGTGGCGTCCGCGAGGTGCTCCCACAGCACGGCGTCGGCACCCTCGCCGGGCGCGTCCTCCTCGGCCCGGTCCGCCCGGTCCGACAGCGACAGGTCGATGTCGTCGACGGCGATGGAACCGGCGCGGTCCAGCCCCGACTCCCGTAGCGCGCCGATGAGTTCGTCACCGGCCTCGCGGGCCACGTCGCACATCACGACATCGCCGACGGGGTCGCGGGCGACGCCGGTCAGGACGACCAGATGCGTGGTGCCGACCGTCGACTCGATCAGCCGGACCACGTCGTCGGTCCGGTCGGCGGGGGTGATCAGGCGCAGATGCAGCATGACGCCCTTTCTAACAGGCGCCCGCCGCGGGCCTACAACTTGCGCAGGCTCAGCCGCTGGACCTTGTGCTCGGTGCCTTTGCGGATGACGAGGGTGGCGCGGCCCCGGGTGGGGGCGATGTTCTCGACCAGGTTGGGCTTGTTGATGGTGCGCCAGAGGGTGCGGGCGTAGTCGACGGCCTCCTCCTCGGAGACCTGGGTGTACTTGCGGAAGTACGAGTCCGGGTTCTGGAACGCGGTGGCGCGCAGCTTGCGGAACCGGTTCAGGTACCAGCGCTCGATGTCCTCGGCGCTCGCGTCGACGTAGACGCTGAAGTCGAAGTAGTCGGCGAGCCCGAGCCCGACGCGCGTACGGCCGTCCTTGCCCGGCAGCGCGGGCTGCAGCACGTTGAGCCCCTCGACGATCAGGATGTCGGGGCGGCGGACGGTGAGCCGCTGGTCGGGGACGATGTCGTAGATGAGGTGGGAGTAGACGGGCGCGGTGACCTCGTCCTTGCCGGCCTTGATGTCGGCGACGAAGCGGGTGAGCGCGCGGCGGTCGTACGACTCCGGGAACCCCTTCCGGGACATCAGGCCGCGAGCCTCCAACTCCCGGGTGGGGAGCAGGAATCCGTCGGTGGTGACCAGCTCGACGCGGGGGTGCTCGGGCCAGCGGGAGAGCAGCGCCTGGAGGAGGCGGGCGACGGTCGACTTCCCCACGGCCACGGAGCCGGCGACGCCTATGACGAACGGCGTGCCGGACTGGGACCCCTGCTCGCCCAGGAAGGTGTTCAGGGCGCCTCTGAGCCCGTCCGTGGCACCGACGTAGAGATTGAGGAGTCTGGACAGCGGGAGGTAGATGTCACGCACCTCGTCGAGGTCGATGACATCACCGAGGCCACGCAGCTTCTCGACCTCCTCGGCGGTGAGCGGCAGCGGCGTCTTGTCGCGCAGCGCGCTCCACTCGGCTCGGGTGAGGTCGACGTAGGGAGTCGCCTCCGGCTTGTGCCGGTGGGCGCTCCGGGGCATCGGGGAGACCGGAGAGATCACCAGTCCATTGTTAACGGAGTTTGAACGGGGTGGTGGGTGGGGTGCGTCACGTGGGTGGGGCCGGGGGTCGGGGGTCGGGGTGCGGAACACCGTCGGCGGCATCCCCCGCCGATCATGGCCGTAATTTCCGAAATCGGGCACGGAGTGCCGTGTTCGGGCGGGTTCGGCGCCTAGGCTGCGGCGCATGTGCGGAATCGTGGGATACGTGGGGTCGCAGTCGGCGCTCGATGTCGTGATGGCCGGGCTGAAGCGGCTGGAGTACCGGGGCTACGACTCGTCGGGGTCGCCGTGCTCGCGGACGGCGGGCTGGCGGCGGCGAAGAAGGCCGGGAAGCTCGTCAATCTGGAGAAGGAGCTGGTCGACCGCCCGCTGCCCGCGGGGTCGACCGGCATCGGGCACACGCGCTGGGCCACGCACGGCGGACCGACCGACGCGAACGCCCACCCGCATCTCGACAACGCGGGCCGGGTCGCCGTCGTCCACAACGGCATCATCGAGAACTTCGCCTGTCTGCGGGCCGAGCTGGCCGAGCGCGGGCACGACCTCGCCTCCGACACGGACACCGAGGTGGTCGCGCATCTGCTGGCCGAGGAGTTCTCGGCGTGCGCGGACCTGGCGGAGGCGATGCGGCAGGTGTGCCGGCGCCTCGAGGGCGCCTTCACGCTGGTCGCGGTGCACGCCGACGAGCCGGACGTGGTCGTGGGGGCTCGGCGCAACTCGCCGCTGGTGGTCGGGGTCGGCGAGGGCGAGGCCTTTCTCGCCTCCGACGTCGCCGCGTTCATCGCCCACACCCGCTCCGCGATCGAGCTGGGCCAGGACCAGGTCGTCGAGCTGCGCCGGGACGGGGTGACCGTCACCGGGTTCGACGGCGCTCCGGCCGAGGTCCGCTCCTACCACGTCGACTGGGACGCCTCCGCCGCCGAGAAGGGCGGCTACGACTACTTCATGCTCAAGGAGATCGCCGAGCAGCCGAAGGCGGTCGCCGACACGCTGCTGGGCCGGATCGACGCGGCGGGCCTGCTCTCCCTGGACGAAGTCCGCATCCCCGTCCATGAGTTGAGGGAGATCGACAAGGTCGTCATCGTCGCCTGCGGTACGGCCTTCCACGCGGGCCTGATCGCCAAGTACGCCATCGAGCACTGGACGCGGATTCCCTGCGAGGTGGAGCTGGCCAGCGAGTTCCGGTACCGGGACCCGATCCTCGGTGCCCGCTCCCTGGTGATCGCCATCTCCCAGTCCGGCGAGACGATGGACACCCTGATGGCGCTGCGGCACGCCCGTGAGCAGGGCTCGAAGGTCCTGGCCATCTGCAACACCAACGGGTCGACGATTCCCCGGGAGTCGGACGCGGTGCTGTACACGCACGCCGGGCCCGAGGTCGCCGTGGCGTCGACGAAGGCGTTCCTGACGCAGCTGGTCGCGTGCTACCTCGTGGCGCTGTATCTCGGCCAGGTCCGCGGCACCAAGTGGGGGACGAGATCCAGGCCGTCATCCGGGACCTGTCGCAGATCTCCGGTGAGGTCGAGCGGGTGCTCGAAACCATGGAGCCGGTACGGGAGTTGGCGCGCTCGGTCGCCGCCAAGAACACCGTGCTGTTCCTGGGGCGGCACGTCGGTTACCCCGTCGCTCTCGAAGGCGCCCTGAAACTCAAGGAGTTGGCGTACATGCACGCCGAGGGCTTCGCGGCGGGCGAGCTGAAGCACGGGCCGATCGCCCTGATCGAGGAGGGCATGCCGGTCGTCGTGGTCGTGCCGTCGCCGCGCGGGCGGTCCGTGCTGCACGACAAGATCGTGTCCAACATCCAGGAGATCCGGGCCCGGGGTGCGATGACGATCGTGATCGCGGAGGAGGGCGACGAGACGGTCGTACCGTACGCGGACCATCTGATCCGGATCCCGGTCATCCCGACCCTGCTCCAACCCCTCGTCGCGACCGTGCCGTTGCAGGTGTTCGCCTGCGAGCTGGCGACGGCCCGGGGCAACGAGGTGGACCAGCCGCGGAACCTGGCGAAGTCGGTGACGGTGGAGTAGGCCGCGACGCTGCCGTACGTCCGCGGGAACGGCCTGAGCGCGGCGCACGCGGATGCGCGCCGCGCTCAGCACAGGCAGGGGAGGCGGGCTCCCGGGGAGAGCGGGCCGAGGACTACTCCTCGACCGTGAGTCCCTTCCGCAGCTTCACCAGGGTGCGCGACAGCAGCCGCGACACGTGCATCTGCGAGATGCCCAGTTCGTCGCCGATCTCCGACTGCGTCATGTTGGCCACGAAGCGCAGGGAGAGGATCTGCCGGTCCCGGGACGGGAGTTCGGCGATCAGGGGCTTCAACGACTCGACGTACTCGATGCCTTCGAGCCCGTGGTCCTCGTAGCCGATGCGGTCCGCGAGAGCGCCCTCGGAGTCGTCCTCCTCGGGCTGGGCGTCAAGTGAGCTGGCCGTGTAGGCGTTCGACGCCGCCATGCCCTCGACGACCTCGTCCTTCGAGATCTTCAGGCGCTCCGCCAGCTCGCCCACGGTGGGGGCGCGGTCGAGCTGCTGGGCCAGTTCGTCGCCGGCCTTGGCGAGGTCGAGCCGCAGCTCCTGGAGCCGGCGCGGGACGCGCACCGACCACGAGGTGTCACGGAAGAAGCGCTTGATCTCCCCGACGATGGTTGGCATCGCGAAAGTGGGGAACTCGACACCGCGGCTGAGTTCGAAACGGTCGATCGCCTTGATCAGGCCGACCGTGCCGACCTGGATGATGTCCTCCATCGGCTCGCTGCGCGAGCGGAAGCGGGAGGCGGCGAACTTGACCAGCGCGAGGTTGAGCTCGACGAGCGTGTTGCGGACGTACGAGTATGCGTGCGTGCCTTCTTCGAGCGATTCGAGCCGCTCGAAGAGGGTCTTGGAGAGCGCCCGTGCGTCGACTGCGCCGACCTCGTCGTACGGGGGATCTCGGGGAGCCCCTCGATGGCGGTGGGATCCAGTTGAGCCGGTGGGGGTGTCGACGTCGCAACAGGGGTAGGCGATGCGTCGAGCCGGGGTGACATGGTGTCCTCCATCGTTCTCGGCATATGGCTGCCGAAGCCGGTGCGTGCACTGCGGAGTGCGGCGCCTCCAAAGCCGGTCGTGTCGGTCATATCGGTCGTATCCGTCGGTATCTGGTCTTCGTGAATGATTCGGTCGTATCGAATGTCCAAATACCTGTCCCTACTAGCCCTACCCGTTTTCTGGAGCCCGCCGCAAGTGCGCTTTGCTCTTGTATGCCCGAGTATGGGCGATTGTTCGGGTGTCAGGGAGTGTGAGGAAGGCGTAGTGTTCCAGGGCGAACGTCAACAGCCACGACCTCGGGAGAGAGAGACGGCATGGACCGCGGGACGGTCGGCAGCGCACAGTCTGGCCGGCTTCTGGTCGAGGTGCGGAAACAGGGCCTCAGCGCCGTCGTGACGCCGGCGGGTGAGTTGGATCACCACACCGCCGATTTGTTGCGCGAACCGCTGGAGGACCTGCTGGCCCATGGGTACGCACGGCTCGTCGTGGACTGCTCACGACTGGAGTTCTGCGACTCCACGGGCCTCAACGTGCTGCTCGGGGCGCGCCTCAAGGCGGAAGCCGCAGGTGGTGGAGTGCATCTCGCGGGGATGATGCCCGCGGTGGCACGCGTCTTCGAGATCACAGGGGCGGATGCGGTCTTCACCGTCCACGACACCCTCGGGGCGGCCCTCGCCGACGAGTCCGGCTGAGCCCCGTTTCTCCCCGTGCGACCGGTGGATTCTCCGTGCCTCGGCTTCCGTGCCGAGTAAGGGGTGTTTTGCCGGTTCGCTCGGGCAGGAGAACATCTGAACCTGTCGAGAACCAGAGCGACCAAAACGCTCGTGATCCACGTAGTGACTCTTGAACACGTACCGACTCTTGAATTGTGAACCGGTGAATCGGTGAGGTGAAGCGCTGATGAGCACCACCCGGCCCTACCCGCCGGGCGACCGCCCGGAGCCCGGTGGCGCTGCGGAGGCGTCCGCCGGAGGCGCTGCCGTGCCGTCCGTCGGGGATGCCGAACCGGCCGTGGGCCGGGACACCCGCAGACTCAGTTTCGCGGGTGAGAGCGGGGTCGTCCCACTGGCGCGCGACTTCGCCCGCCAGGCGCTGTACGCCTGGGGCTGGCTGCCCGCCGAGGGCGCCGACCGGCGCGCCGCCGCCGAGGACGTGCTCCTCGTCGTCTCCGAGCTGGTCACCAACGCCTGTCTGCACGCCGAGGGTCCGGACGAGATGTGGATCACCTGCGACAACAAGGTGATCCGCGTCGAGGTCTCCGACCGCGGCACCGGTCAGCCCGCCCCTAGAACCCCGCACCGCGCGGCCGTCCCGGCGGCCACGGCATGTTCATCGTGCAGCGGCTGTGCCTGGACTGGGGGTCGTCCGCGCCCCGGGCGTCACCGGCAAGACGGTATGGGCGGAACTGGGCGCGCCGGCCTAGCCCGGATCGCGCCCCTCCCCGCCCCCTGATCTGGTCCTCCACCCACCCACCTCGGGTTACCTTCGGTCACCCCTCCACTCGGTTCTCCCCTCGCGCGCGCCGGATCGTCACAACTCCGGCGTGCGTCTTGTCTTCCCTCCTCACGGGCCCGGGCGTACCTTGACGGCCGATCTGATGTGCCGTCAGGAATGAGGGGACCGTGTCGTACCAGAAACGAACCGCAGCGCTCGCGTCTGTCGCGGCCCTGGCCGGCTCGGCGGTATTCATGGCCGCCCCCGCAGCCCGGGCCGACGTGGTCGACGTCGACTACAAGTGCCAGACGCCCATCGGCGTCAAGACCGCCGTCTCGCCGATCGACATCAAGGGTGTCAAGAGCGGCAGCGGCTACAAGCTCACGATGTCCTGGCAGAAGGGCGTCTCCTCCAGCCCCGTCGAGCTCGGCAAGGGGGCGATGAGCCCGAGCGCGACCATCAAGGTGGGCGGCGCGGACAGCGGCACGGTCTCGGTGTCCGGGCCGGCGAACGAGGCGGCGATTCCCGCCAACACCCCCATCAAAATCAATGACCTGACGGGTACGTACACCCCGAAGGCGTCCGGCAAGGTCACGTTCACGGCGGCCGTGCTCACCATCAAGGCCCTCGGTACGACGACGACGTGCACGCCGACCAACAGTCCCGGGCCGTCGCTCACGCTGGACGTCACGGGGGCGGGCGGTTCATCGGGTGGCTCCACCGGCTCCAGCGGGTCCACCGGCTCCACCGGTTCGACGGGGAGCGGCACCGGCACGGACTCCGGCGGCACCCTCCCGAAGACCGGCCCCGACGACTCGGTCATCGCGCTCGGCACGCTCGGCGGCACGGTCCTGCTCGCGGGCGCGGCGGGCACCCTGTGGCTGACCCGGCGCAACCAGACGGCCCGCGCCCGCCGCTGACAGCCCCCGTACGCCCGCTGGAGCCGCCCATGCTGTCGTCGACCGCCCGCGTCCTGTGTCTGTCCCTCCTCGCCCTCCTGGCGGCCGCGCCGACCGCAACGGCCGCCGGGGATGGACCGTTGCGCCCGCGGGCGGCGGACGGCCGACGTTCTACGCCGAGGGCGAGCCCGGCGCGACCCTCCAGGACACCGTGTCCGTGACCAACCCCACCACCCGGCCGGTCACCGTCCGGCTGCGCGCCACCGGCGTGCCGGTCACGTTCGCCGACACGGGGATCCGGGTCCCCGCCCGCACCCGGGCCGACGTCCCGTTCACGGTGAACGTCCCGGCGACCGCCACCCCGGGCGACCGCACCGCCACGATCGTCGCGCGTGACACGAGCGGCCGGGAGGCGGCGGTACGGCTTCAACTCCGGGTGCGCGGACCGGTGTTGTCGGCGCTGACCGTCGAACACGTCACGGTCCACGGCGACCGCATCGCCTACGAGCTGGTCAACCGCGGCACCACCCCCTCACCCCGACCATCGCCGTCCGCGCCACCGGCGTCCTCGGCACCCACCTCGACCGCGCCCCCGCACCCTCCCCGTCCAACTCCCGCCGGGCGCACGCCTGAAGCTCACCGAACCCTGGCCGGGCCACCCCACCCCTGGACGCGGTCGACCTGCGCCTCACGGTCACGGCGGCGGGCGGCGCCCACGACACGGCGGACACGTCGACACGGTTCGTGCCGTGGGGCGCGGTGACGGGGACCTGCGCTGCTGCGGTGGCCGGGGCGCGCTGCTTCTCGTACGACGGCAACGGCGCCGTAGGGACGACGAGGTGGCCCAAGAGCCGCGTACGGAAGCCGAGTTGACGGGAGCGGTGCTGTGAGCGGGAAGGTGCGGATCGCGGCGCTGGCGGTGGTGCTCGCGCTGCTCCTGCTGCCGTTGGCGGGGGCGACGGCAGCGGCGGCGGGCGGGCCGGGTGTGAAGCTCTCCACGTCGCAGGCGGGGACGGGCGGTTCGATCACCGTCTCGGGAGCGGGTGGCGGGCGCACGCCCTGCTGATGGTGCTGATCTGCGGGCAGGCGACACCCGCGCGCGGGGGGTGATCGGCGGCACCAACTCCTGTGCCAACGCGGACGGTCGGGCCGTGACGACGGACGCCAAGGGCGTCTTCAGCAAGAAGCTGCCGGTGTCCGAGCCGCCGGTGCCGTGCCCGTGCGTGGTGCACGTGGCGACGGTGACGGGGGCGAGCGCGTCCGCGGACACGGTCCTCCAGGTGGCGGGGCACGCGGTCGAACCACTCCCCGCGGAGCCCGCCGCCGGACGCCTGTCGGTCCTGTCGGACACCCGGCTGGACGGTTCGAGCGGGCTGCTGACCTGGTTCGGGGCGCCAGCGTCCCGCACGCTGGTCTTCACCGTCGGCAACGCCGGCTCGTCCCCGTCAAGAACCCCGTCTTCCAAGTCGGCACCTCCCACGGGGTGTTCGCGCCCCAGTGGGACGACCAGCAGTTCGACGGCACGATCGCGCCCGGCGGGAAGGCGGAGATCAGACTCCCCGTCGACCTCGCGGCCGGGGCGCACGGCGACTACACCGTCTCGATGAAGTACGGCGGCCGGGTTTTGGCCGAACAGCCCTGGGGAGTCGGCCGCCCCTGGGGCGTGACCCTGTTCTGGGTCCTGCTCTGCGTGGTCGTACCGGCGGCGGTGTTCCGCGTCGGGATGGCCGCGGTGGACCGGCTGCGCCCCCGCAAGGCGGCCCGCAGCACGGGCCCGCCCCGGCACCGGGCCCTGCACATGCCCGCCCAAGTCACCCTGCGCATGCCGAAGTTCGGCACGGCGGCCCCCTCGCGACAGGACGCCCCCACGACCTCGACCCTGCCGTGGTTCACCCCGGACTCCGATCCGGGCACGGCCGGTCGACTCTCCGCACCGCACGACGACAGCCCGACGAGTCCGACGACTCCCACCAGGAAGGGACTTACGTGAGCAAGCGAAGGAGAGTCATACCGGGCGGAGGCGGTGTACGGAGAGCGGGTGCGGCGACGTTCGCCCTGGTCCTCGGCGGCGCCGGCCTCGCGCTCGGCCTGACCGCCGGGACCGCGCAGGCCGCCGAGGTGTCCTACGCCACCCACTGCGTGCCGCCCGCGGGGGTCGCCGACCCGATCGACGGCACCACCAAGGTCGAGGTGGACGCGCCCGCCACGGCGAAGGTCGGCGACACGGTCGACGTCGTGTGGAAGTTCCTTCAGGCCGCGTCCAAGAACCCCGACATCATCGACCTGCCCGCCAACACGGTCCTGCCGACCGGGACGCTGAAGGCGGCCGGCGCGCAGACCGCCGACGTGGCGATGACGGGTACGCGCACCAACCCGGCGATCCCCAAGGGCGGCGACATGGTGCTGTCCGACATGAAGGGCACACTGAAGCTGACGACGGCGGGGACGGTGACGCTGGCCCCGGGCGCGTACACGGTCAACGCGTACGGGACGAACACCGTGTGCACGCCGACGGGGACGGTGCCGACGGCGGCGACGATCAACGTGACGGCGGGGGACGGCGGTTCGCCGAGCGGGTCCCCGACCCCGTCGGACTCGACGTCGTCCTCGGCGTCGCCGTCGGAATCCGCGTCGCCCAGCGACTCGACGTCCGCCTCGCCGAGCGACGGCACCGGGACCGGCCAGACCGACTTCACCGGCAAGCAGGTCGACGTCCCCTACGCGTGCAAGACGCCGATCGGCGACAAGAGCGCGACCTCGCCCGTGCAGATCAACGCCTCGAAGAGCGGCGGGAGCTACGCCCTCACCGTCAAGTTCAACGGCTCGGTGATGGACAGTCCGGCGGACATCCCGGCGGGCTCCGTGAAGCCGTCGATGGAGGTGGTCCTGGGCGGCGCCGACTCGGGCACGGTTCATGTGGAGGGCCCGACGAACTCCAGCGCCATCAAGTCCGGCGACCCCATCAAGATCCCGGACCTGACGGGCACGTACAAGCCCGGCGCGAGCGGTTCGTCGACCCTGTCGCCCGGTGTGCTCACGGTCAACGCCCTGGGCACGACGACGACGTGCACGCCCACGAAGTCGCTGGTCTCCTGACTCTCGACACCACCGAGCAGGCGAGCGGCGCGTCCGGTGGCTCCTCCACGTCCGGCGGCACGTCCGGGTCGGCGTCGACCTCTGGAGGCCTTGCGGAGACGGGTTCCAGCAGTCACGGCGGCCTGAAGGCCCTCGGCCTGGTGTCCGGCACGGCGATCCTCCTGGGGGTGGCGGTGTTCACGTTCATGCCGGGGCGGAGGCGACTGCGCTAGACCGTGCGAAAGGGCCGTCACATCCCGGGGATGTGACGGCCCTTTCGGTGAGTCGTCGTGGGGTGGACTGCCTCAGTGGACGTCACCCATCAGTTCCCTGACCCGCTTGCGGTACATCCAGACCGCCGCGCCCGCGAGGACCGCGAGGAAGGCCTGGAGGGTGACGATGCCGGTCTTGTTGAGGTCCACGCCGGCGATGGAGAGGAGGCCCGTGGTGGCGTCGCCCGCTGTGACCGCGAGGAACCAGACGCCCATCATCTGGGAGGCGTACTTCGCGGGGGCCATCTTCGTGGTGACGGAGAGGCCCACGGGGAGAGGGTCAGCTCGCCCACCGTCTGGACGAAGTAGATCGCCACCAGCCACATCGCCGCCGCCTTGTGACCGCCGTCGGCGATCGCGAGCGGGGCCAGGAAGAGGAAGAAGGACGCGCCGATCAGGACGAGGCCCATCGCGAACTTCGTCGCCGTGCTCGGCTCCTTGCCGCGGCGGGCCAGGGCCAGCCAGGCCCAGGCGAAGACCGGGGCGAGGGCCATGATGAGGACGGGGTTGACGGACTGGTACCAGGAGATCGGGAAGTTCCAGCCGAAGACGGTGTTCTTCGCCGAGGACTCGGCGAACAGGGACACCGTCGAGCCGCCCTGGTCGTAGATCATCCAGAACACGGCCGCGGCGACGAAGAACCAGATGTACGCCGACATCTTCGACTGCTCGGAGCGGTCGAGGTCCTTGTCGCGCTTGATGCGGGCGATGACCAGGACGGGGATGAGCAGGCCGGCGATCGTGATCGGGACCAGCAGCCAGTTCAGCGTGTAGTGGCCGGAGAAGCCGACGATCGCGTAGAAGACGACGGCGACGGCCGCCCACAGCGCCGACTTGCGGAGCGTGGCCGCCTTCTCCTGCGCGGACAGCGGCGTGGGGACGATGTCCGAGCGGGAGCTGAGGTGGCGGGTGCCGAGCAGGTACTGGGCGAGGCCGAGGGCCATGCCGACCGCGGCGAGCGCGAAGCCGAAGTGCCAGTTGACGTTCTCGCCGACCGTGCCGATGACCAGCGGCGCGGCGAACGCGCCGACGTTGATGCCGATGTAGAACAGCGTGAAGCCGCCGTCACGGCGCGGGTCGTCCGGGCCCTCGTAGAGGTGGCCGACCATCGTGGAGATGTTGGCCTTCAGCAGGCCGGAGCCGATCGCCACCAGGCCGAGGCCCGCGAAGAACGTGCCCGAGGACGGCAGCGCCAGGGTGAGGTGGCCGAGCATGATGATCACGCCGGCCACGGCGACCGTCTTGCGGGGGCCGAGGACCCGGTCCGCGAACCAGCCGCCGGGGAGGGCGAGCAGGTAGACGAGCGACAGGTACACCGAGTAGATCGCGGTCGCGGTGGCCGCGCTCATGTGCAGGCCGCCGGGTGCCACCAGGTACAGCGGGAGGAGAGCCTTCATGCCGTAGTAGGAGAATCGCTCCCACATCTCGGTCATGAAGAGAGTGGCCAGTCCGCGGGGGTGGCCGAAGAAGGTCTTCTCGGAACCGGGGTGCCCGGAGTCACCGAGTCCTTCGTCAGGCTGGACGCCATGATCGATCCTTGCTGGTCGGGAAACCGCACACAAAAAGACCTTCAGCTGTAAAAGCTCGCCAAAGGTCTTCAGTGTCACTACAGGCGGTCAGGCCACCATACGGCAGGACACTGCCGGATATGGAAGGACTTGAGACATCGATCACAGGGATTAGTGGAACCGCGAGCGCCCTTTCGAAGGTGGATACGAGGATCACACCCCACAGACATAGGTTCGGACCACATTCTTCACAGAAGCGAATCCACCGCGCCCCAAGGTAAGAATCACTCGTGGCGATCACACCCCGACCGCTGTCCGAGGCGGACTACCATCACCTCATGACCCGTGTACTGCTCGCCGAGGACGACGCGTCCATCTCGGAGCCGCTGGCCCGCGCTCTGCGCCGGGAAGGTTACGAGGTCGAGGTGCGCGAGGACGGACCCACAGCGCTCGACGCCGGCATCCAGGGCGGCATCGACCTGTGTGTCCTGGACCTGGGCCTGCCCGGCATGGACGGCCTGGAAGTGGCCCGCCGACTGCGCGCCGAGGGCCACACCGTCCCGATCCTCATCCTGACCGCGCGCGCCGACGAGGTGGACACCGTCGTCGGCCCTCGACGCGGGCGCCGACGACTACGTCACCAAACCCTTCCGGCTCGCCGAACTGCTCGCCCGCGTCCGGGCCCTGCTCCGGCGCGGTGCCGCCGAGCCCGCGCAGCCGCCCGCCACGCACGGCGTCCGCATCGACGTCGAGTCGCACCGGGCGTGGATGGGGACGAGGAACTCCAGCTCACCGCCAAGGAGTTCGACCTGCTGCGGGTTCTCGTGCGGGATGCCGGGCGGGTGGTGACTCGTGACCAGTTGATGCGCGAGGTGTGGGACACGACGTGGTGGTCGTCCACCAAGACGCTCGACATGCACATCTCGTGGTTGCGGAAGAAGCTCGGTGACGACGCGGCCAACCCCGGTACATCGCGACGGTGCGGGGCGTCGGGTTCCGGTTCGAAAAAGCTAGGTCGGCTACGCGCGTTGCGCCGTGGGCGGCTGGTGTGATGTGCGCGACCGGCCGTGGTTGACGGCTGGTCGCGCAGTTCCCCGCGCCCCCTCAGGGCGCTAGAAGTCGCCGTTTCTCGGAGAGTGCCGTGCGTCGTCGTCTCATTCAGTCCACCCTCGCTGTGGTGCTCGTCGTGATCGCCGTGTTCGGTGTGTCTCTTGTCATCGTGGAGACGCGGACCATCAGCAACAGCGCTCAGGAACGGGTGGATTCCGAGGCGCTCCGGCTGGCCAGCATCGTGGACAGCCGGATCCTCGGGGCGGAGATCGTCGACTCCGAGGTGCTGCGCACGCAGGTCACGGAGGACCGGTACGCCGTGATCCGCATCCCGGGCGACCCGGTGATCGAGGTGGGTACCAAGCCGGCCGGTGACGTCATCCGCTCCACCGCCAAGGGCGAGGAGGGCGAGACGGTCACCGTCGAGGAGCCCCGCTCGACCGTCACCCGTGAGGTCGGGCGGACGCTGCTCATCATCGGCGCCGTCGCCCTGCTCGCGGTGGTCGCCGCCGTCCTGCTGGCCGTACGGCAGGCCAACCGGCTCGCCTCGCCGCTCACCGACCTCGCGGAGACCGCCGAGCGGCTCGGTTCGGGTGACCCGCGGCCCCGGCACAAGCGGTACAGCGTCCCGGAGCTGGACCGGGTCGCCGATGTCCTCGACTCCTCCGCCGAGCGCATCGCCCGCATGCTCACCGCCGAGCGCCGGCTGGCCGCCGACGCCTCGCACCAGCTGCGTACGCCCCTGACCGCGCTGTCCATGCGGCTTGAGGAGATCACCCTCACCGACGACCCGGACACGGTGAAGGAGGAGGCGACGATCGCGCTGACGCAGGTCGAGCGGCTCACGGACGTCGTGGAGCGGCTGCTGACGAACGCGCGTGACCCCCGTACCGGCTCCGCCGTCTCCTTCGACCTCGACGAGGTCATCCAGCAGCAGCTCGCCGAGTGGCGGCCCGCCTACCGCAGTGCCGGGCGCGCGATCGTCAGCTCGGGCAAGCGGCATCTCCAGGCCGTCGGCACCCCGGGCGCCGTCGCGCAGGTGCTGGCCGCGCTGATCGAGAACTCCCTGATGCACGGCGGCGGCACGGTCGCCCTGCGCACCCGCGTCACCGGCAACCAGGCCGTCGTAGAGGTCACGGACGAGGGGCCCGGCGTCCCGACCGACCTCGGCGCCCGCATCTTCGAGCGCACGATCAGCGGCCGCAACTCCACCGGGATCGGGCTGGCCGTCGCCCGCGACCTCGCGGAGGCGGACGGCGGGCGGCTGGAGATGCTGCAGGCACAGCCGCCGGTGTTCGGGCTGTTCCTGTCGCGTACGGCGCCGACGAAGCGGGTGCCTGTGGACGAGGACGAGCCCACGGTCCGCTGAGGGAGCGGAGGGAAGCGGTGAGCGTGGTTCAGCTCACGTGCTGCTTGGGGCGGGGCAGCGGCTTCGGGGCGGCGGGGAGCGGGGTCCGGCTCCGCGAGGACCTCGTCCTCCACCGGCAGCGCCTTGAAGACCCAGCTGCGGTACGACCAGAAGCGGAACAGCGTCGCGATGCCGATGCCGAGCACCTTGAAGATGTTGCGCTGGAGCGAGCTGTCCCAGCCGAAGCCGTAGATCGCGGCGAACAGGACGCCGTTCTCGATGACCAGGCCGACCAGGCTGAACGCCAGGAACAGGCTGAGTTCCTTGGTGCGGGCGGTCTTGTCGCGGTCACGGTAGGTGAAGTAGCGGAAGCCGACGTAGTTGCACGCGATGGCGACGATCGTCGCGATCACGTTGGCGCGCACGGCCTGCAGGCTGGTCAGATGCCACAGCAGGTTGGAGACCGCGAAGTTCACCACGGTGCCCACCACGCCCACCGCGCCGAACTTGGCGACCTCGCGGGCGAGCCGTTTGAAAGGCCCTTCGGAACCAGGCTCCATGGTTGTGCAGGCCCCCGTCTTCTCGGATTCTCGACCCAGCCATGCTAACCACCGCTTTCCCCGGCGCCCGCGAAGCCGCTCACAGGTCGGGAAGAGACCCGGAAAAGAACGGTAAGAGGGACGGAAATCAGGCCGCCCCGGCGTGACCGATACCCTGAGGGGGTGACGTTCCCGGTAGTCGGCATGGTCGGCGGGGGCAGCTCGCTCGTATGACACACGAGGCGGGCATCCCGCTCGGCATCAAGTTCAAGCTCCTCAGTGACACCCCTCAGGATTCCGCGGCGCAGGTCGTCGGCGATGTCGTCATCGGCGACTATCGCGACCTCGACACGCTGCGTGACTTCGCGCGGGGCTGCGACGTGATCACCTTCGATCACGAACACGTACCCACCGAGCATCTGCGCGCCCTGGAGGCGGACGGCATCCCCGTGCGCCCCGGCCCGACGCGCTCGTGCACGCCCAGGACAAGGGCGTGATGCGGGCGAAGCTCGTCGAGATCGGCGTGCCGTGCCCACGGCACCGGCTCGTGAGCGACCCCCGCGGACGTCGTCGCGTTCGCCGCGGAAGGGGACGGCTTCCCCGTGGTCCTCAAGACCGTCCGCGGCGGCTACGACGGCAAGGGCGTCTGGGTCGTCGACTCCCGGAGGAGGCCGCCGACCCGTTCCGCGCCGGCGTGCCCGTCCTCGCCGAGGAGAAGGTCGACTTCGCGCGCGAGCTGGCGGCGAACGTCGTCCGCTCCCCGCACGGGCAGGCCGTCGCCTACCCGGTGGTCGAGTCCCAGCAGGTCGACGGCGTCTGCGACACGGTCATCGCACCCGCTCCCGACCTGGACGAGTCCCTCGCGCTGCACGCCGAGGAGATGGCGCTGCGCATCGCCAAGGAACTCGGGGTCGTCGGCCATCTCGCCGTCGAGCTGTTCCAGACCCGCGACGGTCGCATCCTCGTCAACGAACTCGCGATGCGCCCGCACAACTCCGGTCACTGGACCCAGGACGGCGCGATCACCAGCCAGTTCGCGAACCACGTCCGCGCGGTCCTCGACCTCCCGCTGGGCGATCCGCGCGCCCGGGCCCCCTGGACCGTGATGTGTAACGTTCTCGGCGGCGACTACCCGGACATGTACTCCGCGTATCTGCACTGCATGGCCCGGGACCCCAGCTGAAGATCCACATGTACGGCAAGGACGTGAAGCCCGGCCGCAAGGTGGGCCACGTCAACACCTACGGCGACGACCTGGACGACGTCCTGGAACGCGCCCGTCACGCAGCCGGCTATCTGAGAGGCACGATCACCGAATGAGCTCCGCCGCAGGACCCGTCGTAGGAATCGTCATGGGGTCGGACTCCGACTGGCCCGTCATGGAGGCCGCCGCGAAGGCCCTCGACGAGTTCGAGATCGCGTACGAGGTCGACGTCGTCTCCGCGCACCGCATGCCCCGCGAGATGATCACGTACGGGGAGCGCGCCGACGGCCGCGGCCTCAAGGTGATCATCGCGGGCGCGGGCGGCGCCGCCCACCTCCCCGGGATGCTCGCCTCGGTGACCCCGCTGCCGGTGATCGGCGTGCCCGTGCCGCTGAAGTACCTGGACGGCATGGACTCGCTGCTGTCCATCGTGCAGATGCCGGCCGGTGTCCCCGTCGCCACCGTCTCGGTCGCCGGCGCGCGCAACGCGGGCCTGCTCGCGGCCCGCATCCTGGCCACGCACGACGACGAACTCCTCGTCCGCATGCGGGAGTTCCAGCAGGAGCTGAACGACCAGGCCGCCGAGAAGGGCAAGCGGCTGCGCGCCAAGGTCGAGGGCGGCGGCGCCAGCGGCTTCGGCTTCGGGAAGTGACGGCGATGACGTCACTGGACCGGGCCCGGGACCTGCTCCGCGAGTTCCCCGTCGTCGACGGGCACAACGACCTGCCCTGGGCGCTGCGCAAGCAGGTCACCTACGACCTCGACGCCCGCGACATCGCCGTGGCGCAGAACGCGCACCTGCACACCGACATCCCGCGGCTGCGCGAGGGCGGGGTCGGGGCGCAGTACTGGTCGGTGTACGTCCGCTCGGACCTGCCCGACCCGGTGTCGATGACCCTCGAACAGATCGACTGCGTACGGCAGTTGCTCGCCCGCTACCCGCAGGACCTGGCGCCCGCGCTGACCGCCGCGGACATGGAGGCGGCGCGCGCGGAAGGCCGTATCGCCTCCCTCATGGGTGCGGAGGGCGGGCACTCGATCGCCAACTCCCTCGGCACGCTGCGGGGTTGTACGCGCTCGGCGTCCGCTACATGACGCTCACGCACAACGACAACGTGCCGTGGGCGGACTCGGCGACGGACGAGCCGGGCGTGGGCGGGCTGTCGGCGTTCGGCCGGGAGGTCGTGCGGGAGATGAACCGCGAGGGCATGCTCGTCGACCTCTCGCACGTGGCGGCGACGACGATGCGCGACGCGCTGGACACGTCGACGGCGCCGGTGATCTTCTCCCACTCGTCGTCGCGGGCGGTCTGTGATCACCCGCGCAACATCCCCGACGACGTGCTGGAGCGGCTGCCGGGCAACGGCGGCATGGCGATGGTGACGTTCGTACCGAAGTTCGTGCTCCAGGCCGCCGTGGACTGGACGGCCGCGGCCGACGACAACATGCGCGCGCACGGCCTGCACCACCTGGAGACCACGCGGAGGAGGCGATGAAGGTGCACCGCGCCTTCGAGGAACTCCACCCGCGCCCCGTCGCCACGGTCTCCACGGTCGCCGACCACCTCGACCACATGCGTGAGGTCGCGGGCGTCGACCACCTCGGCATCGGCGGCGACTACGACGGCACGGCCTTCACCCCGGACGGCCTGAACGACGTCTCCGGCTACCCGAACCTCATCGCGGAACTGCTCGACCGCGGCTGGTCCACCACCGACCTCGCCAAGCTGACCTGGCGGAACGCGGTACGAGTGCTGGGCGCGGCGGAGGACGTGGCGCGGGACCTTCAGGGGACGCGGGGCCGTCGAACGCGACGATCGAGTCGCTGGACGGCTGACCGGGCAGGTCACCCAGGGCGGGGTAGTCGGTGTAACCGGTCGCCCCGCCCACGTACATCATGTAGCGGTCCCGCACCTGGTTGAGCGGTGCCCCGAGACGCAGCCGCTCGACGAGGTCGGGGTTGGCGAGGAACGGACGGCCCAGGGCGATCAGCTCCGCCCCGGTGTCCAGGAGGCGGGCTGCGGCGCGGTGCACGTCGTCGGCCGTGAAGGTCTCCGGGAGGACCGGGTTGGCGATCAGCGGGCCCGGCCAGGCGGCGCGAATCCGGTGGAACAGGGGTTCCTCGGGGTCGGCGCGCACCAGGTGCAGATAGGCCAGGCCGAGCGGGGCGAGGGCCCCGGCGAGCGTGAGGTGGATGGCCTGCGTGTCGCCCTCCTCGACGCCGTTGACCGTGCTGCCGGGGGAGACCCGTACGCCCACCCGGTCGGCGCCGATCTCGGCCGCCACGGCCCGCACGACCTCCACCACGAAACGGATCCGCCGGGACACCGGGCCGCCGTAGGCGTCGGTGCGGTGGTTGGTGCCCCGGGCCAGAAACTGGTGCAGCAGGTGGCCGTTGGCGGAGTGGACCTCGACGCCCGCGAAGCCCGCGTCGAGCGCGTTGCGGGCGGCCGTCGCGAAGTCGGCGACGGTGGAACGGATCTGAGCGACCGTCAGTTCGCGTGGCACGACCGCGGGTTGGTGGCCGTCCGGGGTGAAGATCGTGCCGGGGAGCGGGACCGGCGACGGCGCGACCGGCGTCAGACCGCTGGTCGCGGGATGCCCGACCCGTCCCCGTGCTGGAGTTGGAGGAACATCGGCCTGCCGCCCGCTTCCCTGACGGCGTCCGTCACCCGCCGCCAGCCGGTCACGTGGGCCGGGGTGTGGATCGCGGTGATGTTCGGGTACGTCTGCCCTTCCGCGTTCGGCGTCGCGGCCTCGGCGACGACGAGACCGGCGGTGGCGCGCTGCGCGTAGTAGGCCGCCATGAGGGCGCCCGGGGTGCCGTCCGAGGCCGCCCGGTTGCGGGTCAGCGGGGCCATCACGAGGCGGTTGGGGAGAGTGAGGGGGCCGAGGCGGGCGGCCGCGAAGAGGTCCGTCGGGTGCGTCATGGCCGTACCGTAGAAGTTGACATCAGTGTCAGATTCAAGTCCCCGGGGTCGGAAGTCGGTTGTGCGGAGGCGGAGTTGCGGATCGGTGAACTGGCCGGGCGGACCGGAGTGAGCGAGCGGTCGCTGCGCTACTACGAGGCACAGGGGCTGCTCGCGGCCGGGCGGACGGCCGGCGGGCACCGGGACTACCCGGACGCGGCCGTCGACCGGGTCGTCCTCATCCAGGAGCTGTACGCGGCCGGGCTGCACAGCCCGCGGATCGCGAGCCTGCTGCCGTGCATGCGGGACGCGGACGGCGGCCCTCCCGAAGTCGCCACCCCGAGACTCGTCGCCGACCTCACCGAGGAGCGCGACCGCATCGACCGGATGATCGCCGACCTGCGCCGCTCCCGGGACACCCTGGACGGGGTCATCGACGCGGCGCGGGAGCGCTGACCGGGCTCCGTACCCCGAACGCCCCGCCCACCAGGTAGCCGCCCTGCGGGCGTGCGACGGTGACCGTACTGCCGTAACGACGTACGGAGCCCGCCATGGCCGACCTCCAGGACCAACTGCACGCGACGACCGAGGTCGGCGAGCTCGACGACTTGGTCCGCGAGCCCTTCCCGGCGGGCCCTTCCCGCCGGACACCGAGGAACCGTACGACCTGGTCTCCGACCCGGCCGCCGCCCCGCTGGACCGCGCGCACGCCATCCTCGCCGCGCACCCCGTCGCGGACGGCTACAGCGGGCTGCCGTGGGCGCTGCGGCACCTGCCGTGGTTCGACCTGGAGCTGGGGAGAGTTCCGTGGACACCGACGTGCCCCGGCTGCGGGAGGGGCACGTGGGCGCGCTGTTCTGGTCGCTGCACCTGCCCGAGGGGCTCGCCGGGGACCGGGCCGTCGGCGCCACGCTGGAGCAGCTCGACCTCGTGAACACGGTGGTCCGCGCCCACCCCGAGGGGCTGCGGCTCGCGCACACCGCAGGCGAGACCACCGACGTGCGCAACTGCGGCCGTATCGCCGTGCTGCTCGGCCCCGCCGGAGCCGCCGCGCTCGGCGACTCGCTGGGCATCCTGCGCTCCCTGCGCGTGCTGGGGCTACGGGTCCTCACGCTGTCCGGGGTGTCCTGGGCGAGCGAGGCCGGGCTGACCCGGTTCGGCGAGGAGGTCGTCCGCGAGATGAACCGGCTCGGCGTGCTCGCGGACCTCTCCGGCGCCTCCGACGGCACGATCCGGCGTACCCTCGCGGTCTCGAAGGCGCCGGTGCTGTTCACCCGCTCCGCCGCCCGCACGCTGCGCCCGCACCCCGCCAACCTCTCCGACGAACTCCTCGCCGCGGTCGGCGCCGCCAAGGGCCTGTGCATGGTGCCGCTCACCGCCGAGCAGACCGGCCCCTCCGTCCGGGACGTCGCCGACCACCTCGACCACGTCCACGAGGTCGCGGGGCGCGAGTGCGTCGCCCTGTCCGGCACGTACGACGCCGGTACGGCCCATCCGCAGGACCTCGCCGACGCCTCCTGCTACCCGAACCTCATCGCCGAACTCCTCCACCGCGGCTGGTCCGAGCCCGACCTCGCGCTGCTCAGCTGGGGCAACGTCCAACGGGTCCTGCGCAGCGGCGACTTCACGGCGCGGGCGGCTCAGCAGCGCCGGGAGCCGTCCACGGCGAAGATCGCGGAGCTGGACGGGTAGGTTCCCCGACCGGTCAGGGGTGGTCGATCCGGCAGAGGCAGAAGGGGTGCCCCGCCGGGTCGGCGTACACCCGGAAGTCCTCCTTGTCCTCCTGGTGCAGGGGGCGCGCGCCGAGCGCCAGGGCCTTGGCCTCCGCGACCTCCAGCTCCGCCCAGGTCGGACCGGAGTCGAAGTCGAGATGGAACTGCTGCGGCCGGTCCGCGCGCGGCCACCCGGCGGGGTGTAGTCCGCCACCCGCTGGAAGGCGATCCGGGGGCCGTCCGGGATGTCGAGCACGACCCACTCGTCGTGGGCGACGTGGGGCGTGCCGCCGAGGATGCCGGCGTAGAACTCGGCGAGTGCGACGGGGTCGGGGCAGTCGATCACGGTGGAACGGAAACGGGCGACGGCGCTCAAGGGGACCTCTCTGGTGTCGGGCTCTTCGGTGTCGGGCGCTGGTGTTCGGGCTCTCTGGTGTTCCGGGGTGATGTCGATCGCGCCGGTGCCGGTCAGCAGGCGCAGAGGCAGAACGGGTGCCCCGCCGGGTCGGCGTACACACGCCAGGTGCGGGCCCGGTCCTCGGTGTCCAGGGGTCTCGCGCCGAGGGCGAGGACGCCCTTCTCGGCCGCGTCCAGATCCGTGACGGTCAGGTCGAGATGGAACTGCTGGGAGCCGGAGCCGCCGGGCGCGGGCCACTCCGGCGGCACGTGTCCGGGCGCTTCCTGGAACGCGAGTGTCCGTCCACCGGGGAGCTTCAGGTCGAACCAGGCGCCCTCGTCGTCCTCTTCGGGGTGCCGCCCAGGATTCCGGCGTAGAAGGCGGCGAGGGCGCGGGGGTCGGGACAGTCGAGGACCACGGCGCCGAGTTCGGCGAGGGGGTGGGAGCGGGGCTGGGAGGGGGAGCGAGGGTGGGAGCGGTGCCGGGGTGGGGGTCGGTCATGACGGACTCCTCCTTGTTACCCATTGACGGCGTGAGCCGGTAACGGCGGTTACTGCATGCTCCCGTATGGGGGTAACGTCGCAAGCATGAAGCGGTCGCGAACATGAGCGAGAGAGTTCCCGCACCCGGAGACCTGGCCCTGATCGAGGCCCTGGTCAACACCCTGGACATCGAGACGGGCACCGACGAACTCGACACGGCGGCCGGCCGCGCCCCCTTCGGCCTCACGGAGTCGGACCTACCGGCCGCCCGCGAACTCCGCGAGTCCCTACGAGCCACCCTCCTCGCCCACGCGGGCCACCCGGCGCACCGCGAGACCACCCCGCTCGGCGAACTCCTGTCGCGGGCCCCGCTGGTGATCGCGGTCGACCCCGCGGACGGCACGGCGAGCCTCGGACCCGCCGACCGGGCCCCCTGCTCTCCCGGGTGGCATCGGCGCTCGCCCAGTCCCTGGTTTCGGGCACCTGGCTCCGCCTCAAGGCCTGCGAGGCGCCCACGTGTCACTGGGCGTACTACGACCGCAGCCCGGCGGGGCGGGGGCGCTGGTGCTCGATGGCGGTCTGCGGGGCGCGGGCGAAGATGCGGCGGTATCGGGCCAAGTAGCCCTGGTAGCAAGCGACTTGAGTGGTCACTGCGCCTCGCGCGGCCCAGTGGTGCAGAATGCAGCCAGACGTCGGTCCGGCCGACTGAGCCTCGGCCGGACCGACGTCGTCCGCCCGGCCGCGCGCTACGCGGTAGGCCGCCCCATCGCCCGGAACGTCCAGCCCGCCTTTCGCCACAGGGCCGGGTCGAGGGCGTTGCGGCCGTCCAGGACCACGCGGGCGCGTACCGCGTCGCCGAGGGACGCCGGGTCCAGGTCGCGGAACTCGCGCCACTCCGTCAGGTGCAGGACGACGTCCGCGCCGCGTACGGCCTCCATGGCGGTGTCGGCGTAGCCGAGGGTCGGGAAGAGGCGGCGGGCGTTGGCCATGCCCTTCGGGTCGTAGACGGTGACCTGGCCGCCCTGGAGGTGGATCTGGCCGGCGACGTTGAGCGCGGGGGAGTCGCGGACGTCGTCGGAGTCGGGCTTGAAGGTCGCGCCGAGGACCGCGACCCGCTTGCCGAGGAAGGAGCCGCCGCCGAGCGCCTCGCGGGTCATCTCGACCATCTGGCCGCGGCGGCGCATGTTGATGGAGTCGATCTCGCGGAGGAAGGTCAGCGCCTGGTCGGCGCCCAGCTCACCGGCGCGCGCCATGAACGCCCGGATGTCCTTCGGGAGGCAGCCGCCGCCGAAGCCGATCCCGGCCCGCAGGAACTTCTTGCCGATCCGCTCGTCGTGCCCGATCGCCTCCGCGAGCTTCACGACATCGCCGTCCGCGGCCTCGCAGACCTCGGCCATCGCGTTGATGAAGGAGATCTTCGTCGCGAGGAAGGAGTTCGCGGCGGTCTTCACCAGCTCGGCGGTCGGGAAGTCCGTCACCACGAACGGCGACCCGTCCGCGACCGGACCGGCGTACACCTCGCGCAGCAGCCTCTCGGCCCGCTCGCTGCGGACGCCGACGACGATCCGGTCGGGGTGCAGCGTGTCCTGGACGGCGAAGCCCTCGCGCAGGAACTCCGGGTTCCAGGCCAGCTCGGCGTCCTCACCGGCGGGCGCGTGCGCGGCGAGGTAGGCGGCGAGCCGGTCCGCCGAGCCGACGGGGACGGTGGACTTGCCGACGACCAGCGCGGGGCGGGTGAGGTGCGGGGCGAGCAACTCGAAGGCCCGGTCGACGTAGGACATGTCACAGGCGTACTCCCCGTGCTTCTGCGGGGTGTTCGTGCACATGAAGTGGACGTCGCCGAACTCCGCGACCTCGGCCCAGTCCATGGTGAAGCGCAGCCGCCCGGTGGAACCCTCGATCCCGGCGACATGCTTGCGCAGCAGTTCCTCGAGCCCCGGTTCGTACATCGGGACCTCGCCCCGCTGGAGCATCTCGATCTTCTCGGGGACGACGTCGAGACCCAGCACCTCGTAGCCCAGTTCGGCCATGGCCGCGGCGTGCGTGGCGCCGAGATAGCCGGTGCCGATCACGGTGATCTTGAGGGCCATGAGTGCTCCAGAAGGGGGATGGGGCGATGCGCGCCCGAGCATAACCGGCGCTCTCGCCGGGCACCTTTCCCCCTGTCGCCAAGCTCACGTATCCCTCCCGTGGGCGGGCCCCTAAAATTTGGGTTACTTAACGGTAATTAGCACTGTGATCACAGCGTCCTTGGAGCGTGAGAGACCTTGGCCGGATCGGCTGACTTCGACCTGTACCGCCCGTCGGAGGAGCACGACATGCTCCGCGACGCGATCCGCTCACTGGCCGAGGCGAAGATCGCCCCCTACGCCGCCGCGGTGGACGAGGAGTCCCGCTTCCCGCAGGAGGCCCTGGACGCCCTCGTCGCGAACGACCTGCACGCCGTCCACGTGCCCGAGGAGTACGGCGGCACGGGCGCGGACGCGCTGGCCACGGTGATCGTCATCGAGGAGGTGGCCCGCGTGTGCGCGTCCTCCTCCCTCATCCCCGCGGTGAACAAGCTGGGCTCGCTCCCGGTGATCCTCTCGGGTTCCGAGGACCTGAAGAAGCGGTACATGACCCCGCTCGCCAAGGGCGACGCGATGTTCTCGTACGCCCTCTCCGAGCCGGACGCGGGCTCGGACGCGGCCGGCATGAAGACGAAGGCGGTCCGCGACGGCGAGCACTACGTCCTCAACGGCGTGAAGCGCTGGATCACCAACGCGGGCGTCTCCGAGTACTACACGGTGATGGCGGTCACGGACCCCGAGAAGCGCTCCAAGGGCATCAGCGCCTTCGTCGTCGAGAAGTCCGACGAGGGCGTCTCCTTCGGCGCCCCGGAGAAGAAGCTCGGCATCAAGGGCTCTCCGACCCGCGAGGTCTACCTCGACAACGTCCGCATCCCGGCCGACCGCATGATCGGCGCCGAGGGCACCGGCTTCGCCACCGCGATGAAGACCCTGGACCACACCCGCATCACCATCGCGGCCCAGGCCCTCGGCATCGCCCAGGGCGCCCTCGACTACGCCAAGGGCTACGTCCAGGAGCGCAAGCAGTTCGGCAAGCCGATCGCCGACTTCCAGGGCATCCAGTTCATGCTCGCCGACATGGCCATGAAGATCGAGGCCGCCCGCGCCCTCACCTACCAGGCCGCCGCCGCCTCGGAACGCGGCGACAAGAACCTCACCTTCCAGGGCGCCGCGGCCAAGTGCTTCGCCTCGGACGTCGCCATGGAGGTCACGGTCGACGCCGTCCAACTCCTCGGCGGCTACGGCTACACCCGCGACTACCCGGTCGAACGCATGATGCGCGACGCCAAGATCACCCAGATCTACGAGGGCACGAACCAGGTCCAGCGCATCGTGATGGCGCGGAACCTGCCGTAGCGGCACGGAGTCGACGTGACGAAGGGGGCCCCCTTGGACAAGGGCCCCCTTCGTCGTGCGGCCGGTCGGGTCAGTTGCCCGAGACCGTCACCTTCTGGTCGTTGTTCAGTTCGTTCACCAGTGTCTTCACCTTCGCCTTGTCCCAGACGAGGTTGCCGCCGGTGGAGCCGGAGATGGGCATGTTCATGGAGGTGCCGTCGCCGCCGCTGACGCCCTTCATGGCCCAGAACATGGAGCCCAGGTCCCAGAGGGACATGCCCTTGTCGACCGAGAGGGAGTCGAGGCCCGCGCCCAGGGTCGGGTAGAGCTTGAAGGGGTTCAGGAGGGTGCCCGGGGTGGCCACCTGGTGGGCCAGGGCCGACAGGAACTTCTGCTGGTTCTTCGTGCGCTGGAGGTCGGACGCGGCGAACGCGTGCCGGGTGCGGACGAAGGCCAGGGCCTCCTCGCCGTTCAGGGTCTGCTTGCCGGCCTTGAAGTTCGCGCCCGAGTAGGAGTCCTTGAAGCCCTTGTCGATGTCGATGGTGACCCCGCCGACCGCGTCCACGATGTCCGCGAAGCCGTTGAAGCCGATCTCGACGTAGTGGTCGATGTGCAGGCCCATGTTGTACTCGACGGTCCGCACCAGCAGCGTCGGGCCGTCCTCCGCGTACGCCGCGTTGAGCTTCGTCTGCCGGCCCGTGTTCTGGTACGTCTTGCCCGAGGTCGAGCCGACGTACGACGGGATCGTCACGTTCGAGTCGCGGGGCAGCGAGATCAGGGTGTCGCCGCTGTCGCCCACGTGCAGGATCATCATCGAGTCCGTGCGTTTGCCCTCGGCGGAGCCGGTGTGCAGCTTCTTCTTCTCGGCCGCGCTCAGCCCCTCGCGGCTGTCGGACCCGACGATCAGGTAGTTCGTGCCGTCGCCCGCCTCCGGCCGGTCGATCACCTTCGACAGGTCGACGTCACGGTTCAGCTTGGAGTCGGCCCAGAAGTACGTGCCCACGGTCGTCACGACCAGCACGGTGACCACGGTGATCGCGGTCCACTTGATCCGCCGTCGCCAGTTCGGCGCGCGCCGCGGACCGCGCCCGCCGTCCGGCCCCTCCGGACCGCCGGGGCCGCCACCGCCGTAGACCTGGCCGGTGTTGTAGCCGTCGTACCCGTTGTTGTCGTAGCCGCCCTGGCCGTAGCCGTTCTGGCCCTCGTCATAGCCCTGGCCGCCCGTGTACGACGGCTGCGGCGGGACTCCGGCGCCGTACGGCGGGGCCTGCGGGCCGCGTCGTACCTGGCGCATCACACGTGCGCTTTCCGGCTGTGCGTTCGCGCTACCGCGTCCGTACTGATTGCCGCGGTCGTCGCCGGACCATGCCTCGGGCCAATCGTTCATGGGGCCCAGTGTGCAGGTAGCGGCCATGTCCTTTACAAGGGTCGTAGGAAAATCAGGGCACTGCTGTTGCGAAGCCAACACAAAGTCCGCAGCTGTCGCCCCGGCATAAGGTGAGGACCATGACAGACCTGCCGGGCAAGCCGACGTCCGCCTCCCGGACCACCCTCAGCCACATCATGACCAACGCGGACACGAACCTTCTGGGGACCGTGCACGGCGGGGTCATCATGAAGCTGGTCGACGACGCGGCGGGCGCCGTCGCCGGCCGGCACAGCGGTGGGCCGGCCGTGACCGCGTCGATGGACGAGATGGCGTTCCTGGAACCGGTCCGCGTCGGCGACCTCGTCCATGTGAAGGCGCAGGTCAACTGGACCGGCCGGAGCTCCATGGAGGTCGGCGTACGCGTCCTGGCCGAGCGGTGGAACGAGTCGACCCCGGCCACCCAGGTCGGCTCCGCCTACCTCGTCTTCGCCGCCGTGGACGCCGACGGCAAGCCCCCGCGCGGTACCCCGGTCCTCCCGAGACGGAGCGCGACGAGCGCCGCTACCAGGAGGCCCAGATCCGCCGCACCCACCGCCTGGCCCGCCGCCGCGCGATCATGGAACTGCGCGAGAAGCGGGCCGCGGAGGGCCTCGACGACTGAGATCGGACCGTGGGCGCTGTTACAGAACGCCCCACTTCATCAAGAAGACCCCGTCTCGTTACGAACACCCCACCTCGTCCCCGGTCACCACCCCGAACTCGCCCTGCTGCACATCCGTCGCCCGCACCCGCGTGACCTGCTTGAAGTCGCTCCCGGCGATCACCTTCAGCACCGGCCCCTGCCCCTTCACCGCGCGCAGCTCGCTCCCGGGCAGCGCCGCCGCGAGCGACTTCGCGGAACGGTCCCAGCGGGGGTCGTAGACCACCACCGTCCGCCGTACGGCGTGGTCGGCCGCGCTCGTCGGCAGACGCGTCGTACGGAAGCCGGTCGCCGCGAGCGCCGCGTCCACGCGCTTGCCGAGACCGCCGGCCGCCGTGCCGTTCTCCACCTGGACCTGGATCTGCTGCGGGGCCACGTCCACCTTCACGGCGTCGGCGCGGGCCGGCTTGCGCACCGCCAGGGGCTTGTCGTCGCGCAGGCTCCGGAAGAGCTTCTCCGCCTTCGCCTGGTCCCATTTCAGGGTGGAGCCGATGCCCTTCACGACGAAGCCCATCTGCCCGATCGGGACCGTGGTGAACTCGGAGGACGACGGGGAGAAGTTGCGCATCGCCCGCCCCAGATCGAGCAGTTCGTCCGTGCCGAAGCCCTTGTCCGCGCGGACCGAGCCGAGGACCGCGCGGGTCACGTCACGGAACTTCAGCGGGTTCAGCAGCACCCCGGACGAGGTGGCCTGGTCGATCAACGCCGCCAGGAAACGCTGCTGGCGCTTCATCCTGCCGAGGTCGGAGGCGCCGTCGACGTGGCGCGAGCGGACGTACTGGAGGGCCTGCCCGCCCATCAGGGTGTGCGTGCCGGCGGGCAGGTCGAGACCCGTGTACGAGTCCTTCAGGGGCTCGGTGGTGCAGATCTTGACCCCGTCCAGGACGTCGACCGTCTTCATGAAGCTGGTGAAGTCGACCTCCAGGTAGTGGTCGATCTTCACGTGGGTCATGGACTCGACGGTCCGCACGGTGAGGTTGGGGCCGCCCTCCGCGTACGCCGCGTTGAGCTTGACGGGGTGCGGGCCGTGGTGCTCGCCGGTGGTCTGGTCGGTGTGCGGGGGCGTCTCGGCGTAGGAGTCGCGGGGCAGGCTGACGACGCTGGCGTGCTCCCGGTCCTCCGAGATGTGCACGATCATGATGGTGTCGGTGCAGTGGCAGGGCGCGCCGCCCAGGTGGTACTGGCGCCGCTCCGCCTCGGTGATCTTGTCGCGGCCGTCGGTGCCGACGAGCAGGACGTTCATGCCGTGGCCCGCGCGCGGGCGGTTCTTCATGTCCTTGAAGGGGTCGACGCGGGCGATGTCCGCGTCGAGGCTGGTGACGACCGCGTGCCCGATCCCGGCGGAGGCGAGCACGACCACGGACAGCGTGGTCGCCGCCCGCATGGCCCAGCGCGGCTTCTTCTTCGGTCGTACGGGGGCCGGGGCGCCGCTGCGGTGGACGGGCGGCGGGGGAGCGGCGTGGCGGCGTGGGCATGGGGGACACCTCCGCGAGGGCCGTACGTGGGATCTTGAGCACCGTAGGCCGATACGATCTGATACCACCGCAGCCGCCCGGGCGGGGCGCGTCCGTGTCCCCGTTCGCGGTAACGTGAGCCCCCTATGAACGCCATTCCCGACGTGCGACTCCCCGCCGTTTCTGTGATCATGCCCGTCCTCGACGAGGAGCGGCATCTGCGCGGAGCCGTCCAAGCGATCCTCGCGCAGGAGTACGCCGGCGAGATGGAGGTCGTGATCGCCCTCGGTCCCTCGAAGGACCGCACGGACGAGATCGCGGCCCAGCTCGTACGCGACGACCCGCGCGTGCACACCGTCCCGAACCCCACCGGCCGCACGCCCGCCGCCCTCAACGCCGCGATCAAGGCCTCCCGCCATCCCGTCGTCGTCCGCGTCGACGGCCACGGCATCCTCTCGCCGAACTACATCGCCACCGCCGTACGCCTCCTGGAGGAGACCGGCGCGCAGAACGTCGGCGGCATCATGCACGCCGAGGGCGAGAACGCCTGGGAGGACGCGGTCGCCGCCGCGATGACCTCGAAGATCGGCGTGGGCAACGCGGCCTTCCACACCGGAGGCGAAGCGGGCTCCGCAGAGACGGTCTACCTCGGGGTGTTCCGCCGCGAGGCCCTGGAGCAACAGGGCGGCTACAACGAGGAGTTCATCCGCGCCCAGGACTGGGAGCTGAACTTCCGCATCCGCGAGGCCGGCGGCCTGATCTGGTTCTCACCGGAGCTGCGGGTGTCGTACCGCCCCCGCCCGTCGGTGAAGGCGCTGGCCAAGCAGTACAAGGACTACGGCCGCTGGCGGCACGTCGTCGCCCGCTACCACGAGGGCTCCATCAACCTCCGCTACCTCGCCCCGCCGACCGCCGTCTGCGCGATCGCGGCCGGCATCGTGGTGGGCGCGGCCCCCTGACCCCATGGGGCTTCCTGGTCCCCGCCGGCTACCTCGCGGCGATCGCCCTGGGCTCGCTCCCCGCGGGCAAGGGCCTCTCGCTCAAGGCCCGCCTCCAGATCCCGGTGGCCCTCGCCACCATGCACATGTCCTGGGGCTACGGCTTCCTCACCAGCCCCAAGTCCCTTGCGCGCAGGGTGATCGCGTCCCGGCGGCCCGCGGTGCTCAGCCCGTCCAGCAGCAGCTGAGCCGAGCACCGCCGCACACGACGACCCGGACTACCAGACGTAGTTCGGGTCGACGTGCATGCAGGCCGTGGTGTCGGAGCCGTTGAGGGCGTCCGCCGACGTCGGGGTCTTGTCGTCCGCCGCCGCGGCCTTGTACTTCGTGCCGCTGGTCCAGTCCGCGCCGACGACCAGGGTGATCCCCGAGACGCTCGTGGACTTCTTCACCGCGCTCGTCGGGATGCCGAGGGCCTTGGCGACCCGCTGGGCGTCGC
Source organism: Streptomyces sp. P3 (assembly GCA_016893485.2). Lineage (GTDB taxonomy): Bacteria > Actinomycetota > Actinomycetes > Streptomycetales > Streptomycetaceae > Streptomyces. Next base: position 4,072,099 of record JAFEKX020000001.1, on the reverse strand, counting down.
CCTCCAGGTCGGCGCTCGGATAGCGGATCACCGTCTTGGCCTCGCTGGGGGTCGTCGAGGAGTCGGCCACCGCCTCCTTGAAGCCCTTCCCGACGAGGAGGTCGGCCACCGAGGTCGCTCGCCCGCGCACCGCGCCCGTCGAGTCGGTGCGGGTGCCGTTCTCCACCTGCACGGCGATCTTGTCGTCGGCGGCGGCCGGATCGGTGGACGCGTTCGCCGTCGCGGCCTTCTTCTTGTCCTTGCCGTCCAGCGCGATGTCCTCGCGGACCAGCCGGAACAGCTGCTGGGCGTCGTCGGGCCTGGGCACCACCCGGCCGCTGTTGCCCGAGTACTCCCACGGCATCGTCGTCATGGTGATGCGGTTCGTCGGAACCTTCTTCAGTTCCTTGCTCAGGTCGTACAGCTTGGCGACCGTCCCCAGGCCGTCGTCGACCGTGATCGCCTTCGTGGCCGTCTCGGCGAGGCTGCGCAGCTTCGTCGGATTGCTCAGCGTCGCGTTCTCGCGCAGCTGCCGGACCATCGAGTTCATGTACTGGTGCTGCGCCTTGGTCCGCGCGATGTCCGTGTCGTCCTCGAAGCCGTAGCGCGTACGCAGCCACTGCAGGGCCTGTTGGCCCTTCACGGACGTCGTGCCCTTCTTCAACTTCAGGCCGGAGCCCTTGCCCGCGGAGGTGTGCGAGTAGATGTTGGCGTCCACGCAGACCGGCACCCCGCCGATCGCGTCCGCCATCGACACGACACCCGCGAAGTCGACCATCATGAAGTGGTCGATGTGGATGTCGGTCAGCTTCTCCCAGGTCGCCACCGTGCAGCCGGGCCCCCGCGGCCCAGCGAGTCGTTCGTGATGACGTCGGTCTCGGCCGTGTACGTCTTGCCCGTGTCCGGGTCCGTGCACTTGGGGATGTCCGTCAGGGTGTCGCGCGGCATGCTCACCACCGACATGTTGGAACGGTCCGCCGAGAGATGCAGCAGCATCTGTACGTCGGCGCGGGGCGGGGTGTCGAACGTGTCCTTCGCGCCGCCGAGTTTCTGGTTCTCCGCGGAGTCCCGCGCGTCCGAACCGATCAGCAGGATGTTCAGCGGCTTCTGCCCGGCGGCGTTGGCCTGGGACTCGGCGGCCCTGTCCTTCTCGTCCCCGATGTTCAGGGGTCTTTCTTTATGTTGTGGTTGAGGTGCTCGTAGTACAGGTATCCGGCGCCGGCCGTCCCGAGTATGACCACCGCGAGCACACTCGCCGACCAGCGCAACGCCCGCCGTCTACGGCCCTTGCGTCTGCCCCCGTCCCCGTCCGACGCGTCCTTCCCGGCCGCCCGTCTCTTCCCGTCCGCCGGCGTGAGCGACATCGTGTCCTCGCCGGCCGGCACCTCCCCACGCACGCTGCTCTGCGTCACGTCCCCACCCCTCCCACCCCGCGCCCTGACACACGGGTCCGCCCCGCGCCTGGTTAGACGCGGAACGGACCCGTGTGGTCACTTACTTGGCGCACTCAACCTTGTCCGCCGTGGACTTCTGTACCCCCTCCGGCGTCGAACCCGCGGTCGAGGTGAGCGGGACGCCGGCTCCCTTGAAGTCCTTGCCCAGGGTCAGCGTCATCGCCGGGAGCCCCTGGGAGTTCTGCACACTCTTGCCCGGCTTCAACGCGGACCCCGAGAGACCCATGATGGCGGCGAGCCTGCGTGCCTGGTCCGCCTGGTCGGGCGCGTACTCGAGGGTCGTCTTCGCGAGGTTCGCCGGAGCGTTGCCCGCGTTCTCGGACTTGAGCACGCCCTCATCATTCTGCAGCCACGTGAGAGTTTCCTGTGCGCTGCCGGCGACGGCCCCTCCGTTGAGGATCCGCACCCGCACCGCGGAGGCGGCGGACTTGGTGCCCTTGAGCCGGGCGGCCACGGCGGCCTTCTCCTTCGCGGCCTGCTGCTTGACGGCGGTGAACGAGGTGTCGCTCTTGATCAGCGAGAAGACCTGCGGGGCGGTCGAGTTGTTGAGGACGACCGTCACCGGGGTCTTCTCCGCCGGGTTGTCGACGACCGGCACGGTGGTGAAGGTCAGGTTCTTCGGGTTGAGCTTGCCCAGCTCCAGACCGAGGTCCTTCAGCTTGCCGATGGAGTCGAGGTTGTCGTCGACGGTCAGCGCCTTGGTGCCGGTCTCCGCCAGCTTCAGCATCTTCGAGGGGCTGGTCAGCGTGGAGTTGGACTTCAGCTTCCGCATCAGCGCGCTCAGGAACTGCTGCTGGAGCGTGATCCGGCTCAGGTCACCGCCGAAGCCGACCGAGTGCCGGGTGCGGACGAACGCCAGCGCCTGTTCGCCCGAGATGTTGTGCGTGCCCTTGGACAGCTTGAGATGCGAGTCCGAGTCGTCGATGTCCTTGGCGAGACAGACCTCGACCCCGCCGACCGCGTCCGTCAGCGTCTTCACGGCGTTGAAGTCGGCCACCATGAAGTCGTCGGGCTGGATCCCGGTCAGCTCGGTGACCGTCCGCACGGTGCAGCTGGGCGTCCGGCCGTCCTGCCCGAGGCTCGTGTTGAAGCGGACGCTCGTCGTCCCCGGGATGACCTTCGACGAGCCGTCCGACTGGGTCGTAGGACAGTCCGGGACGTCGGTGATCAGGTCGCGGGGATGCTCAGCGCCGTCGCGTTCGAGCGGTCCTTGGAGACGTGCAGCAGGATCGTGGTGTCCGCGTGGCCGACGCTGCCGGCGTCGCCGTAGCCCTCGTTGCCCGCGCCGGTGCGCTTGTCGGTGCCGATCACCAGCAGGTTGATGGCCTTGCCCTTGCTGAAGCCACCGGTGCTCGCGCCGTCGTCGGAGACGGCCGTGATGTTGTCGTTGAGGTGCTTGATGTAGAGGTACCCGGCCGCGGAGACGGCGACCAGCACGAAGGCCAGCCCGCCGCCGGTCCACATCAGGACCTTCTTGCCCCTGGCCTTCTTCTTCACCGGGCGGCGACCGCGCCGGGCCGGTGGCTCCTCGGGCGCGCCCCGCCGTCTGCGCGGCGGCGGCACCTCGCGCCCCGGACCCTTCGGGACCGTCTCCCGCTCCGGCGCCGCCACACTGCGGTTCTGCGCAGTGGCTCTACGGGCCCCGGCACCGCTGACTGCGGTGTGGAAGGAGTCAGTCGCAGTTCGTATTCACCAGTGTTCGGATTGAGTACCCACTGGTCTGCGGGGTCGATGTTGTCCGCCCGCCCACGGCCTTGCGCGTCCACGGTTTACCGAATCCTCCGTCGGGGCCACGCGGCGCCTTCCCCCTCCAGGCGCTCGGGTCTCGTACAACCGGTGCGCAAGCACACCGGGTCGCTCACACTATCCGTCCAATTGAGCGGCAAGTGACGGCGGTGACAAATTCCACGTCCCTACAACCGGTCAATCCGTCCTATTTTTCGGAACAAAAAGTTCGTCGACTTGGTGATCGCTTTACCCGCAGGTGTCCTCGGCGGCGGTGTTCCCGCGGAACGTCGGCGCGGGGTGGCCCCCGAACCCGGCGCCGTAACACGGGCGTTTGTGGCGGAATCCCGCGGATCCTCCGTCGGGTCCGCACGCGTCACCGCGACGGCCCGGTCCGCCCGCAGCAGGGCGAACAGCTTTTCGGCCTCGGGCTCCACGAGTTGGTCGCGATTGGCGTTGTAGACGTACGACTCCCGGGAACGGTGAGGAATTGCACATGTTCGGTGGGGATGTTCCGCAAGCCGCGCACCAGTTCGTACAGACCGCGCAGAGACGCCAGCTCCGGATCGGTCGTCAGCGACGAAGTCGCCGCGTCCAGCACGGGATACAGCTTCGCCGGATTGAACAGCACGTCGTCGCTCCGCACCTTGTTGACGAGCGCGCCCAGAAACCCCTGCTGGCGGTCCATCCGGTCGGTGTCACTGCCGTTCCCGAGCGACTTCCGCGCCCGCACATACCCGAGCGCCTGCTCCCCGTCGAGCGTGACCCGCCCGGCGGGCAGCTTCAGCCGGGCGGCCTTGTCCCGAATAGGACTCCTCAGACAGACCTGCACCCCGTCCACGGCATCGACCATGTCCTTGAACCCATGGAAGTCCACCACCATGTGATGGTCGATCCGCACGTTGGTCAGCTTCTCCACGGTCCGGATCGTGCACCCCGAACCCCCACCTGGAACGCGTAGTTGAACATCGCGAACATCGGCTCGGTCCGCGTCCCGTCCGGCCGCAGACACCCCGGTACGTCCACCATCAGGTCGCGCGGCAACGACACCGCGGTCGCGCTGCGCCGGTCGGCCGCCAGATGCAACAGGATCGTCGTGTCCGACCGCTCGGTCCCCGAGTCCCGCCCGTACTCCGCGTTCCCGTCCCCGACCGCGAGTCGGACCCGATCAGCAGGATGTTCTGCGCCCCCTTCACGAGGGCGGTGGGCCGCTCCTTCTCGTACCGGGCGAGTTCCGCGGCGGCGGCGTTGTCGGGCGTGATGTTCGAGTCGAGCTTCGCGTAGATCCCCAGCCGACCCCGGCGGCCCCGACCAGCAGCACGGCGACCCCGCCCGCACCCCACCGCACCCACCGCCGACGCCGCCGCCGTATGAGCCCCGCCCCGGACGCGGAGGCCCCCGCACCCGGCCCGAGAACGCCTCCTGCGGTGTCGTCCAACACGTGCGGTTCCACCCCTCATGGTCGTAAGAGTGTGTGGTCCTGCGTGTGGTTCAGCGTGTGGTTCTGCTCCTACGACCATGGCGTGGATGGAGTGGGGAGGCGGCCGTTGCTGACCCATTCGGGTGACTGGCTGGCTCTCCGGGCGCCGGTCGCTTCAAGGAGCGCGGGGCTGTATCCATCAGCGGCTCCGCCGCGGGGGCGACCAGCCCCCACCGGCCCGCCCCCACCGAACAACCGTCACCCCCTCAGAGGCGAGAAACAGTCACCCGCTCACTCTCCACCCGCTTGGCCAGCGTTTCCTCACTCGCCTGACCAAGATTCCGGCACAACACCACAGACCCCCGGAGGCAAGCGGCCCGAACAACCCCACGCTCAACCCCTCCCAGGTGTCATAGGGCAGCCCCGACAACACCCGACCCCCGCAGCCCCATCACCCAGGGCCCGCTCAACAACCTGCGCCCCGGTCAACTCGACCCCACCGACAACCAACGCCGGCTCCCCAGGGTCAACAGGCGAGAACGGCACAAACCGATCCCCTGCCCCGGCACCTCAACGGCATAGTCCACAAACCCGACCGGAGTCTGCGGAAACCTCCCCGAGCGGCCGCAACGCCAGCGCGACCCGCTCCCCACCACACGCCCGGGCCGCCTCCAACGACTCCGGCCCACTCACCACCACGTCGGCGATGCCCGGGTCGCCCCCACGTCGGCGACAACCCCACGGACGAACACGCCAGCAACCACACCGCTGTCTGCCAGTGCGCCGGCAACAACAAGGAGACCCGGTCGCCGGGCCCCCGCCCCGAGATCCCCTTGAAGGAGATTCGCGGTCTTGGCCACCCAATTGGCGAAGGTGGCCACGGACAATTCGACCCGTTCCCCGTGGCGTCGTCGTAGAAGGTCACCAGGGGACGGCCGGGATCCGCGGCGAGCGCGGAACGCAGCAGGTCGGCAGGGGTGCGATCGATGGCGTTCACCCGCGCAAGCGTACGGGGGCGCCCGTCGGAGCCAACCCCCGCACCGGCCGGCGGACCACCGGTTCGGACGAACCGCAGCCGACAGTCCGTCAATTCCCGGATAGACAGATATGTATGACTATGTCCAGGATCAGGGGCATGCGTGGATTCCTTGCTTCCTCGATCGGCGTCACCTGCGCGGCCGCACTGGCCCTCCCGCTCACCCTGCCCGCGTCCGCGGCACCGTCCGCGGCACCGGCACCGGCCCCCGCGACGCAGTCGACGAGCGGCGCGAGATCCGCGTCGACGACCGCCGAACCGGCCCTCCCCGGCAGCACCCAGTCGCTGCCGCTCGCCCCCGCACCAGCGACCGCACCTTCGGCGCCGCCCCGAACAGGGCCTGACCCGCGGCGACGTGCACCGCTTCTCCCTCGTCGGCGTCATCTGGGACGACCCCGACACCGCACTGCACGGCAGCGTCCAGGTCCGCACCCGGGCCACCGCCACCGGCACCTGGTCCGGCTGGCAGGACGTCGACACCCACAACGACGACCACGGCGCCGACCCCGGCACCGCCGAACGCACCTCCGGCCACGTCCGCGGCTCCACCGCACCGCTGTGGGTGGGCGACTCGGACGGAGTGGACGTACGCGTGAGAGCGGACAGGGCGGCGACACGGACCGTAGGGAAGGCGGACGACCGACCGTCCCAACTCCCCACCGGCCTGCACCTGGAACTGGTCGACCCAGGAGCCGCTGCCCCCGCCCGCGGGCGCACCGGCGACCAGGAACCGAGCCGCCACCGCCCCCGAGGCCGCCACCGAACTCCCGGCCCCTGACCAAGCAGGCGACCGAACGGGAACTGGTCGACCTGGGCCACAAGGCGCAGCCGTACATCGGGCCGCGCCCGCGCATCGTCACCCGGCACGGCTGGGGCGCCGACGAGCAGCTGCGGGAGAAGGGGTTCGTGTACACGAAGCAGGTCAAGGCGGCTTTCGTGCACCACACCGCCACGGGCAACAACTACCGCTGCTCGCAAGCGCCTTCAGTCATTCGCGGTATCTACCGCTACCACGTCGAGAGCAGCGGCTGGCGTGACATCGGCTACAACTTCCTCATCGACAAGTGCGGGACCATCTACGAGGGCCGGGCCGGGGAGTGGCGAAGGCGGTCCTGGGCGCCCACACCCTCGGTTTCAACACCAACAGCACGGGGATCGCGGTCCTCGGAACCTTCGGCAGCGCCAAACCGTCCTCGGCGGCAGTGACCGCCATCGCCCGTCTCACCGCGTGGAAGCTCGGACTCTACGGCGGCAATCCGCGCGGCAAGACATACCTGAAGTCCGGGGTGGCAATCTCTACCGAAAAGGAAAGAACGTACGACTCAATGTGATCTCCGGCCATCGGGACGGGTTCGCCACGGAGTGCCCAGGACGGCAGCTCTACGGCAAGCTCGGCTCGGCCCGCTCCACATCGGCCCGGTACCAGGGCCGCTGACCGGGGCAGGGGGTGCCGGGGAAGGGTCTGCGGGACAGGTACAGGTACAGGTACAGGTGCACGGTCCGCACACACTGGCTGGCCGAAAGAACAGTTCGGCCGGTCCCGGCAGGAAGCAGAGACGACAGGTGACAGAAGCGATCCTCCTGGTCGGCGGCAAGGGCACCCGGTTGCGCCCGCTCACGGTGCACACCCCAAGCCGATGGTCAGGGCGGCGGGGGTGCCGTTCCTCACGCACCAGCTGGCGCGGGCGAGAGCGGCGGGCGTTGACCACATCGTCCTGGCCACTTCCTATCTGGCGGAGGTGTTCGAACCGCACTTCGGTGACGGTTCGTCCCTGGGCCTCCACATCGAGTACGTCACGGAGGACGAGCCCCTCGGCACGGGCGGCGCGATCCGCAACGTGGCCTCGCGGCTCCACTCCGGCCCCGAGGACCCGGTCCTGATCTTCAACGGCGACATCCTCACCGGCCTGAACATCCGCGCCCTGGTCGACACCCACGAGACGACGGGCGCGGACGTCTCCCTCCACCTCACGAAGGTGACGGACCCGCGCGCGTACGGCCTGGTCCCCACGGACGAGACGGGCCGCGTCCTGGCCTTCCTGGAGAAGCCCCAGACCCCCGAGGAGATCGTCACCGACCAGATCAACGCGGGCGCGTACGTCTTCCGCCGCTCGGTCATCGACACGATCCCGACGGGCCGCCCGGTCTCGGTGGAACGCGAAACCTTCCCGGACCTCCTCTCGGCGGGAGCCCACCTCCAAGGCCTGGTCGACTCAACCTACTGGCTGGACCTGGGCACCCCGGCGGCCTTCGTCCGAGGCTCCGCGGACCTGGTCCTCGGCCGAGCCCCGTCCCCGCGATCCCCGGCCGCTGCGGAGACCGCCTGGTCCTCCCCACCGCCCGCGTCGCCGCCGACGCCAAACTGACCGGCGGCACGGTGGTCGGCGAGGGCGCGTTCGTCGCCGAGGGCGCGAGAGTCTTCGGCTCCACCATCCTCCCCGGCGCGATCATCGAACCCGGCGCCGTCATCACCGACTCCCTCATCGGCACCCGAGCCCGCGTAGGCGAACGCTCCGTCCTCACCGGCACGGTGATCGGCGACGGCGCGATCATCGGCGCCGACAATGAACTCCGCGACGGGATGCGGGTCTGGTGCGACGCGCGGATTCCGGCGGGGGCGGTGCGGTTCTCTTCTGATCAGTGAGGGGTTGGGGGCGGGGGCGCCTTGGGGTGGCTCTGGGTGTGGCGGGTTGGTGGTGGTGCGCCGCTTCTTCGTGTACCGAGTCAAGTGGCTGCGGGCTTCCGGGCTCACTGAGTCGGGCGTCGGGGTACTTCTGGGCGCACCGAGTCGGGCGTCGGTGTACTTCAAGGCCCACCGAGTCGGTAGTACGGCACTTCTCGGCCAACCGAATCGGGTGGTGGGTGGGCATAGGCCTGGGGTCTGGGGCGGAGCCCCAGTGACGGCGACTGAAGCCCCCGGCGACTGAAGCCCCCGGCAACCGAAGCCCCACGGCAGCCAAGGCCCCGGCAACGGAAGCCCACCCCCGTCAAGCGAAACCCCGGACAACCAACGCCCCCGGAACCTCACAACGCCCCGATGTCACCCCGAGGCATCTTCGGCGCCCGCCGCGCCGGCGTACGCCCGCTCAGCAGAATCAACCGCGCCGCCCGATGCCGCTGCCCCGCATACGGCTCCAGCAACGACAACATCACCGAGTCATCAGCGTCCCGATCCCCGGCCAACGCCCACCCCACGATCCCCGGCAGATGCAGATCCCCACGGTCACCGCATCCGCCGCCCCATGACTCCGCTGCACGGTCTCCGCGGACGTCCACACCCCCACCCCGGCACGACCTCCAACCGAGCCCGCGCATCCTCCGCGGACATCGCCCCCGCCTGCTCCAGCCGCGCAGCGACCCGTACGGCACGCAGAATCGTGGACGCCCGCTTGTCGTCGACCCCGGCCCGATGCCACTCCCAGGACGGAATCAACGCCCACGCGCGTGGCGCCGGCATCACCCACATCCGCCCGTCCACGGGCCCGGGCGCCGGCACCCCGAACTTCCGTACCAGCAACCGCCAGGCCCCGATACGCCTCGTCGGTGGTCACCTTCTGCTCAAGCACCGACGGGATCAACGACTCCAGCACCAGCCCGGTCCGCGTCAACCGCAACCCCGGCCGCCGATGCCGAGTAACCGCCAGCAACCGATGCCGGGGCACGAACGCGTCAGGATCATCCGCAGCGCCCAGCATCTCCGGCAACCGTTCCAACAACCACTTCGCCCCGGGCCCCCAGGCCTCCCCGCGCACCGCACCCCCGTGCGCGGACACCCGCAGGGTCCCCGGCCCGACCGGCGTGAGACTCGCCCGCCACACGGACCCGTTCGCCGTGGCCCGAAACGTGGGATCCCGGGCCCCCGCCGCAACGGCCCCAACACCAGCCCGAGATCAAGCACCCCCTCAGGCACCCAACTCCGAACCAGCCCGCCTCCCGAACCCTGCCGAGGCACACCCCTGGGCACGACAACTTCCCCGCCTCGCACAGTCGTACGAGTGGACCGAGGATCAAAACGTCCAGCCACAGGGAGCTTCCAGGGTGATGGGAGAGGCCTGAAGAGTGTCACGAGCCTGGGTGGCAGCGCCTCCTCAGGGGCGCGGGGAACCGCGCGACCAGCCACACGACCCGCACCCGAATCCAGGCCCACCCCCAACGGCGACTCACCGCACCTCAATAAACGCCCCCGCATCCCGCCCAGCCCGAGCCGCAGGCGAAGCCGCCGCATGCCCCACGGCCACCGCCCCCATCGGATCCCACCCGGACGGCAACCCCAACACATCCCGCACGACATCGCGGCAGAACATCGTCGAGGAAACCCACGCCGACCCCAACCGCTCCCCGGCCAGCGCCACAAGGAAGTTCTGCACCCCCGCCCCCGCAGCCACCACGAACATCTCCCGCTCCGCCCCGTCCCGCCGCACATCCCCATATGTGTGCGACCCGTCCATGACGAGACACGGCACCACGAGATACGGCGCCCCCGCAGCACATCCCCCCGCCGCACCCGCTTCGCGATGGACTCCTCGGACTTCCCGTCCCGCCGCAGATCCGCGATCCACGCGTCCCGCATCGCATCGAGCAACGAGGTCCGCGACTCGGCGGACTCCAGCAGCACGAACCGCCACGGCGTCGTGTGATGCGGCGCCGGCGCGGTCACAGCGGCGGCGACGGCCCGTCGTACGGCACCGGGGTCGACGGGCTCATCGGTGAAGGCCCGCACCGTACGACGCTGGGTCACCGCCTCCCGTACCGCCTCGGACGTCCCGAGCCGGAACATGTCGTCCCGCCCGCCCCGGACCATGGCCCGCGCCCCGACCCCGTCGTCCTCGGCGACGACGACGTGCGCCAGCCCCCGCACCACGGCGACGGGCCGCCCCGAGGCCTTGCCCTTGACGAGATCACCGGCGGCGGCGAGTTCGTCGGCCGTGGCCACGACCGTCGCGCTCAGCGGATTGCCGTAGGCATCCGTGCCCCCGCGCAGATCGTCCAGCACGCGCACCCCCGCGGCGCCGATCGCGACGTCCGTGAGCCCTGTGCGCCAGGGTCGCCCGAAGGTGTCGGTGACGACGACGCCGATGGTGACGCCGAGCGCGTCCCGCAGCCCGTCGCGGATCGCGCGCGCGGACGCGTCCGGGTCCTCGGGCAGCAACAGCACGGTCCCGGCAGGGGTGTTGGAGGCGTCGACACCGGCGGCGGCCATGATCAGCCCCTGCCGGTTCTCCACGATCCGCAGGGTCCCGCGCCGCGCCACGACCCGTACGGTCTCGGCGTCGATCGCGGCCTCCCGGTCGGCCGCCTCGACGATCCGGCCCTCGGCCTTGGACACGATCTTCGAGGTGACGAGGAGCACGTCCCCGTCGACGAGCCCGGGCTCGGCCGCCGCGATCAGCTTGGCCAGGTCGTCCCCGGCCGCCACCTCGGGCATCCCGGGCACGGCCCACACCCGGTACCCCGCCACCGGCGCCGCATCGCTCATGCCGCCCGCACCTCCTCGGCCAGCGCCAGCGCCTCCCGAGCCATCCGCGCGGTCGCCTCGGTGTCGGTCATCATCAGCGGAACGGCCCGGCAGCGGATCCCGGCCGCCTCGACGTCCGGTACGGCGGCGGCGTCCACGGTGTCGACGAGCCAGCCGTCGAGCAGCCCGGAGCCGTAGTGCTCGGCGACCGCCGTGGCCGTGGACTCCACGCCCACGGCGGCGAGCACCTTGTCGGCCATCCCGCGCACGGGCGCGTCCCCGACGATGGGGAGAGGCCGACCACGGGCACCCCGGCCTCGGCGATCGCCTCCCGGATGCCGGGCACCGCGAGGATGGTGCCCACGGAGACGACCGGGTTGGACGGCGGGAAGAGGATGACGTCCGCCTCCGCGATCGCCTCCAGGACCCCGGGCGCCGGCTTCGCCTGCTCGGCCCCCACGGGCACGACGGCCTCGGCGGCGACCGACGCGCGCAGCCGGACCCAGTACTCCTGGAAGTGGATCACCTTGCGCTCGCCGTCCACCTCGACGGCGACATGCGTCTCGACGCGGTCGTCCGTCATGGGGAGCAGCCGCACCCCGGGCTTCCACCGGTCGCACAGCGCCTCGGTGACCGCGCTGAGCGGGAACCCGGCGCCGATCATCTGGGTCCGCACGATGTGCGTGGCGAAGTCCCGGTCGCCGAGCCCGAACCACTCGGGCCCGACGCCGTAGGCCCCGAGCTCCTCCTTGAGGTGGAAGGTCTCGTCGGCCCGGCCCCAGCCCTGCTCCTCGTTGATACCGCCGCCGAGCGTGTACATCACCGTGTCGAGGTCCGGGCAGACCTTCAGCCCGAAGAGGTGGATGTCGTCCCCGTGTTGCCGATCACCGTGATGTCCGCGTCCGGCACGGCCTGCTTGAGACCGCGCAGGAACCGGGCACCACCGATACCGCCTGCCAGAACCACAATGCGCATGGGGACAAGTCTTGCAGGCGGGTCTGACAACGCGGCAGGCAGTGGCCGCATCGCGTCAGGCGGTCACGGCGTCCACCGGGTCGGACCCGGCGCGCGCGCGCACGCCGTGTGCATCGGCATCTCGGTCAGGCCCGGGAAGTAGACGTGCAGGCTTATGGCCGGTTCGAGGGTGTCGTTGACGACCTCGTGGACGTACCCGGCGCGAACACCCGCTGCGCGCCCGCCCCCAGCGCGCGCGTGCCCCGCTCGGTGCGCTCGGTCAGCGTGCCGTCCAGGACGGTCAGCACACCGGAGGAGCGGCCGTGGTCGTGCAGTCCGCTGCCCTGTCCGGGCACCCAGGACAGCAGCCACACCTCGTAGCCGGGTCCGGTGCTCAGCCGGTGGTACCAGCGGGTCGTCGCGTCGTACTCGACGAGGTGTTCCCACCGGGCGCGGTCGGCGGCGACGGAGCGCGCCAGGCCGACGAACTCGGCCACGGTGGCCGGGTGTTCGCGCGGCGGCTGGAGGAGGTGCGGGACCTCGAGGATGTCGCCGGCGATCTGGAGGTCGCTGTCGCTGTTCATGGGGGTGCGGTGGTTCCTCGGCGTAAGTAAGCAACGGCGGGGGCTGGGTGTCACCAAATGAAGAGAGCAGGCAGGGCCGGAGCGCGTGGGCTCAACAGCCGGAACAGCAACAACAGCTACAGCGAGCGTGGGCAACACCGAGGGGACCCGGCGGAGCGGGTCGTGGTGAGTGCCGAGTTCGCGAGCATGCCCACAAGGACAGCGGTTCACACCCGCAGTGTCAACTCGACGCCCGGGATGTGGGACGGGTTTCACCTCATCCGGTTCATCTCCGCGCTGAAAGGTTTGTTCAGGCGCCTACCGGGACACATGGCGCACAACCGGGCGCACGCACCCCAGTGGAACGAGATCGAACTCCTGGGCGTCCTCCCCGTACAGGCTCCGTCTCGGGGTAGGAGGCGCTCGGGGGTCTCCTCTGCTTGTCAAGGTTTATGCCGATTTGAACACTTTCCGCTAGGCCTTGGTTCCGCAGAGTGAATAAGGGGCCCAATAGCAGATCTCGGCTTGACTCGCCCGGAGCAGCACACTTGTAATTTCACTCGTGTCGTTTAGCCGACATCGGTAACGGCGGCCACATCACGGGGACGCGAAAGACGGACGAGGGGCGCACATGACCGAGCTGGTGCAGCAACTGCTGGTCGACGACGCGGACGAGGAACTCGGCTGGCAGGAGCGCGCGCTGTGCGCCCAGACCGACCCCGAGTCCTTCTTCCCCGAGAAGGGCGGCTCCACCCGCGAGGCCAAGAAGGTCTGCCTCGCCTGCGAGGTCCGCTCCGAATGCCTCGAGTACGCCCTCGCCAACGACGAACGCTTCGGCATCTGGGGCGGTCTCTCCGAGCGGGAGCGCCGTCGGCTCAAGAAGGCCGCCGTCTGAAGCGGGGCGGCACACCTCGGGACATACCTCGGTACGCACCTCAGGACGCACCTCAGGACGTACCGAACGGCCCGTCGCAGCTGGGTTATCCACAGGCGGCGGGCCGTCGTCATGCCCAGCCGATAGTGTGGGCGCTCGTCCGAGACGTATCGCTGTCCCCTCGGGACGCGGGCGTCCACCGCAGTCCATCGAACCGGGGCCCGTACCTCGATGTCCGTGCACAGCCACACGGCAGGCCAACACGACGCTGCCACTCCTGAGTTCCCGCGTCACGTGGTGACCGCGGTGCTCGTCTCCCACGACGGCGCCCGCTGGCTGCCCGACGCGCTCGCCGGGCTGCTCGGCCAGGAGCGCCCCGTGCAGAGCGTCATGGCCGCCGACACCGGCAGCGCCGACGAGTCCGCCCAGCTGGTCACCGACGCCCTCGGCGCCGACCGCGTGCTCCACCTCGCCCGGCGCACCGGCTTCGGCCAGGCCGTCGAGGAGGCCAACCGCACGTCGCCCCTGCTGACCCCGGACGAGCTGCCGTACCTGAAGCGCCCCAGCGGCTGGGACCCCGTCACGCGCACGTGGCGCGACGACGCCTACGACCTGCCCGAGCTCCCGCACGGCGAACCCGTCCAGTGGCTGTGGCTGCTGCACGACGACTCCGCGCCGGAGCCGGACGCCCTGGCCCAGCTGCTGCGGGTCGTGGACCAGGAGTACGAACTGGGCCGCGAGGACGTCGCCGTCGTAGGCCCCAAGCTGCGCGGCTGGTACGACCGGCGGCAGCTGCTGGAGGTCGGCGTCACCATCGCCCACTCCGGCCGCCGCTGGACCGGCCTCGACCGCCGCGAGCAGGACCAGGGCCAGCACGACCACGTACGGCCCGTGCTGTCCGTGTCCACCGCCGGCATGCTGATCCGGCGCGACATCTTCGACGAACTCGGCGGCTTCGACCGCCGACTGCCCCTGATGCGGGACGACGTGGACCTGTGCTGGCGCGCCACCGCCGCCGGCCACCGCGTCCTGGTCGCCCCCGAGGCGGTCGTACGGCACGCCGAGGCGGCCTCCCGCGAGCGCCGCGCGGTCGACTGCGCGGGCCGCACCGTCGCCTCCCCGCACAAGGTCGACAAGGCCGGCGCGGTCTACACCCTGCTCGTCAACAGCCGTACGGCCGTGCTGCCCTGGGTCCTCTTCAGGGTCGTCGTCGGCACCGTGCTGCGGACCGTCGCCAACCTCGTCGGCAAGGTCCCCGGACAGGCCCTCGACGAGATCCGCGGCCTCCTGGGCACCCTGCTGCGCCCCGAGCGGATCCTCGCCGGACGGCGCAGGCGCGCCGGAGCGCAGATCGACAAGGCCGAACTGCGGCCCCTGTTCCCGCCGCCCGGCGCGACCGTCCGGGCCACCTTCGAACAGGTCGCCGGAAGCTTCGTCGACACCTCCGACCCCGAGATCACCTCCGGAGCCGGCCGGCACGGCGGCGCCGTCGAGTCAGGACCCGGCGGCGACGACGCGGACTTCCTGGAGATCGAGCAGTTCGCGCGCGTGAAGCGCATCGCCCGCAAGCCCGGCCCGGTGCTCTTCCTGGTGCTGCTGCTCGTCTCGCTCGTCGCCTGCCGCGACCTGCTCGGCGGCGGCGCCCTCACCGGCGGCGCGATGCTGCCCGCCCCGGGCGACTCCAGCGAGCTGTGGTCCCGCTTCCTCGACTCCTGGCACCCGGTCGGCGCCGGCGGCACCCCGTCCGCGCCGCCGTACCTCGCGCTCGTCGCGATGCTGTCCTCGCTGCTCTTCGGCTCGACCGGCGTCGCGGTCACCGTCCTGCTGGTCGCCTCGGTCCCGCTGGCCGGGTTCACCGCCTACTTCGCGTCCCGCCCGCTCGTCGAGTCGCGGCTCCTGCGCGCGTGGGCGGCCGTCGTCTACGCCTTCCTGCCCGCCGCCACCGGCGCCCTCGCGGGCGGCCGCATCGGCACCGCCGTCCTCGCCGTGCTGCTCCCGCTGATGGCCCGCGCGGGCGTCGCGGCCAGCGGCCTCACGCACTCCTCCGGGGCCCGCGGCAGCTGGCGTGCCACCTGGGCGTACGCCCTGCTCCTGACGATCACCACCGCCTTCACGCCGATCATCTGGCCCATCACGCTGCTCCTGGGCATCGCGCTGCTGGCCGTGCGCCGCGGCGACCTCGTCGGCTACGGCCCGCGCTTCCTGGCCCAGTTCGGCACCCCGCTGCTGATCCTGGCGCCCTGGTCGCTGACCCTGCTCCCGTTCGGCTTCTTCCAGCAGGCCGGCCTCGAGTTCGGCTCCGGGTCCGCGTCCCCGCTCGACCTGCTCGGCGCCAGCCCGGGCGGCCCCGGCACGGTCAGCGGCCTGATGCTGATCGGCATCGTCCTGGCCGCGCTCGCCGCCCTGCTGCGCAGCGAGCGCCAGTTCGGCATCCGGACGGCCTGGGGCGTCGCCCTGGTGGGCCTCGTCTTCGCCGTCCTGTCCAACAGCTCCACCTGGTCCGGCCCCGCGACCCTCGTCTACGGCCTCGCCCTCCTCGCCGCCGCCACGCTCGGCGCCGACGGGGCACGCGCGCGTGTCGCCGAGCAGAGCTTCGGCTGGCGCCAGCCGGTCGCCGTGCTGATCGCCTTCGCCTCGGCCGCGGGCCCACTGCTCGTCGCCGCCGGCTGGATGATCCGCGGCGCCGACGGACCCCTGGAGCGCCACGACCCGACCCAGGTGCCCGCGTTCGTCGCCGAGGAGAGCGGCACCCAGGACCAGGCCCGCACACTGGTCCTCGACAGCGACTCCGCCGCGCACGTCGGCTACATGCTGGTGCGCGGCTCCGGCGCCCGCATGGGAGACGGCGAGTTCGCAGCGGCGGCCGGCGAGAACACCAAGCTGGACAAGGTCGTCGCCAACCTCGTCGCCGGCTCCGGCGCCGACCAGGCCGACGAACTCGGCGGCTTCGCCGTGCGCTACGTCCTCGTCCACAAGGGCGCGCCCCGCGAGGTCAGCCGCGTCCTGGACGCCACCCCGGCCTCAGCAGGCTCAGCCAGGCCGACGGCAGCGCCCTGTGGCGGGTCAACGCGCAGGTCTCCCGCGCGGCGATCGTCGCCGGTGCCGCCGCCCCCAAGCCCGTCGCCGCCGGACCCGTCGACATCCACACCACGATCCCGTCCGGCGCCACCGGCCGCGTGCTGCGCCTGGCCGACTCCGCCGCCGCGGGCTGGACGGCCACCCTGGACGGCAAGCCACTCACCCGCACCACGGTCGACGGCTGGGCCCAGGGTTTCCAACTCCCCGACTCCGGCGGCAGGTTGGACGTCACCTACGACGACCCGATCGGGCACACCGCCTGGCTGTGGGCCCAGGGCGCGCTCGCCCTCGTCCTGGTCGTGCTCGCCCTCCCGGGCCGCCGCCGTGACGTCGACGACGACCTCCCCGAGGAGGAGCCGATCCCGGCCCAGGCCGTCGCCGGCGAGGGCCGCAGGGCACGCCGCCTGCGCGCCCAGGCCGAGGCCGAGTCCCCGACCAGACCGACGACCCCGCGGACACCGGGCAGTTCGACGCGTTCGCCGCGGGCGCCACACCTCCTCCGGAGGAGGAGGCCGTCGCCGCCATCCCGCAGCAGCAGTCCTACGGCGAGTGGGACACGGCGAGTTACGCGGGCGCCGAGTACGGCACCTACGGCGGCGAGCAGTACCAGGCCGACCAGCAGCAGTACCCGGCGGGCGGCTACGACCAGTCGTACCAGGCGGACCCCTACCAGGGCGGCCAGTACGACCCGTACGCCTACGGCGAGCAGCCCCAGGCCCCGGTCTACGACCCGACGTACGACCAGGGTTACGACCAGAACCAGGGCTACGACCCGAACTACGACCCCGCGTACGACCCGAACCACGACCCCGCCCAGCAGCATCCGCACGGCAATGAGCGCCCCGACGGGAGCCAGCAGTGAACCGCCCCGCCCTCTCCCTCCTCGCCGGCGTGGTCGCGCTCGCCGCCGTCA
Source organism: Streptomyces sp. P3 (assembly GCA_016893485.2). Taxonomy (GTDB): domain Bacteria; phylum Actinomycetota; class Actinomycetes; order Streptomycetales; family Streptomycetaceae; genus Streptomyces. Next base: position 4,054,648 of record JAFEKX020000001.1, on the reverse strand, counting down.
CCGGGTTCGCCGAGATGAAGGCACCGGCCGCGTCCGGCGCCGCCGGCTCCAAGGCGGCCGCTGTGCTGCCCGTGGAGCGCACCAGCCTGCTCTGCCCGGCGCCGAGCACCTCCGACCTCGCCGACACGTCGTACACGTCCTTCACGCCCGTCACAGAGGGCACGGACAGCAGCGGCAAGGCCGAACTCCAGTCCGCCACCGAGGAGTCGGGCGACGGCACGAGCAGCAAGAAGAAGCCCGCCAAGCCCGTCCTGGAGCCCAAGGCCCCGGCACCCCGGCCACCGGCGACAAGTCCGGCGCCGACGCGCCCGCCCTGCTCGGCACCGCCGAGGGCAAGTACGCGCCCGGCTGGACCGTCCAGCAGACCACCGAGGTCGCCGCGGGCAACGGCCGCGGCCTCCAGGGCGTCAACTGCACCGCCCCGGACACCGAGTTCTGGTTCCCGGGCGCCAGCACCGCCACCGGCCGCACCGACTACGTCCACCTCACCAACCCGGACGACTCCGCCGCCGTCGTCGACATCCAGCTCTACGGCAAGGACGGCGACCTCAAGTCGACCGTGGGGAGGGCATCACGGTCGAGCCGCACGCCAGTGAGCCGATCCTGCTGTCCACGCTCACCGACGACCAGGAGACCGACCTGACGGTGCACGTGAGCGTGCGCAGCGGCCGGGTCGGCGCGTCGTCCGTGCGGCCCTCGACTCCAAGCTCGGCGGCGACTGGCTGGCCGCGTCCACCGACCCGGCGGGCAGCCTGGTCATGCCGGGCATCCCGAAGGACGCCACTTCCGTGCGGCTGATCGCGTTCACGCCGGGCGACTCGGACGCCGACCTGAAGGTGCGGCTCTCCTCACCCACGGGGATGATCACTCCGGCCGGACACGAGACCGTGCACGTCAAGGCGGGCATGACGACCGCCGTCGACCTGGGCGACGTCACACGCGGCGACCCGGGCTCCTGGTCCTGACCCCGACCGACCAGTCCGTGCCGATCGTCGCCGCCCTGAAGGTCGTACGCGGCAAGGGCGGCAAGCAGGAGACGGCGTTCATCCCGGCGACCAGCCCGGTCGGCAAGCGCGCCACGTCCGCCGACAACAGCGCCAAGGGCTCCACGCTGTCCCTGGTCGCCCCCACCCGCACCGCCACGGTCAAGGTCACCGCGTCCGCGGGCAGCGGCGGCGGTACGCCCGTCTCGAAGACGTACACGATCAAGGCCGGCACCACCGAGGACGTCGAACTCCCGGTCCCCGCAGGCCTGAAGGGCACCTACGCCCTGACCCTCGAACCGCAGTCCGGCGGCCCGGTGTACGCGGCCCGCACACTGTCGGCGACCGAGGAGGGCGTACCGGGCTTCACGATCCAGACGCTCCCCGACGACCGGGGACGGTGTCGGTGCCCCAGACGGACGAGGACCTGTCGGTGCTGCAGAAGTAGCGGCGCGGGACACGCGCGCGTGGGGAGGCTAGTCCTCCCCGTAGCGCGGATCGACCGTCTCCGGGGTGAGCCCCAGCAGTTCGGCGACCTGTTCCACGACGATCTCGTGGACGAGGGCGGCCCGTTCGTCGCGCCCCTTGGTGCGGATCTCGACCGGGCGCCGATAGATCACCACGCGCGCGGGCTGCCCCACGGGCGGCGATCGTGCCCCCAGGGCACCGACTCGTCGTTCCACCCCTCGCCCGCACCACCCAGTCGAGGGGACTTCCAGGACCAGGAAATCGATGTCGGCCAACTGCGGCCAGCGTCGCTCCAGGCCCTCCACGGAGTCCTGCACCAGATCGGCGAACGCGTCGGCCCGGCTCGCGGCGAGCGGGACCTGCGGCGGTGCGATCGGGCCGCGCATGCCCCGGCCGTGGCGATCGCGGCGGCGGGGCCCAGGGCCTGCGGCAGAGGGCGGTACGGGGGTGTCCATCACTGGTGAAGCGTAGTCCCCGCCGGGTCCGCCCGCCCGACTCCACCCGCCGTCGGGCGCTCTGTGGGGCATGTCGCCGGATGACCATTCCAGCCAAGGTTGGGCTCGTTTCCGTATGTCTCCAAGACCGTCGCTCTCAAGGCAATTGACGGTGTTTGTGCCGAGTGGTGACCGGGCCCGGCCCCGTTCGAGATGTCGAGAGGGGCTGTCCGTGCAGGTCAGGGGCGTGTTGCCGGTGGTGTGTGTGGGGCGTCTCACAGCCCGACACGGTGGGGTGACCTGGGGAGAGTCGTCGCGGCCCGCTCAAGAGTGCGGTACCGTCCAACGTCGTGAGCCCCGTACGTCGCTGTTCGCGCACCGCTTGCGGCCGCCCCGCCGTCGCGACGCTGACGTACGTCTACGCCGACTCGACCGCGGTCCTCGGCCCGCTCGCCACCTACGCCGAACCCCACTGCTACGACCTGTGCGCCGAGCACTCCGAGCGCCTCACCGCGCCCCGCGGCTGGGAAGTCGTCCGCCTCCTCGACAGCTCCGCTCCGGCCCGCCCGAGCGGCGACGACCTGGAAGCGCTCGCCAACGCCGTCCGCGAGGCGGCCCGCCCCCAGGAGCGCGCGGCCGAGGCCGGCGGCGGAGGCGGCGCCCGCACGGCGGACCCCATGGAGGTCGCCCGCCGCGGCCACCTGCGGGTCCTGCGCTCCCCGGACAACTGACCGCGCCGGTCCGCGAGTTCGTTCAACGATCCAATCGGTCAGGTCGTTTCAGCGATGCGTTCGTTCAACGATGCCGATGTTCGGCGAAGCGTTCGTTCAACGATTCCCTCCCCAACTCGCCGACACCGCCGCCCGGATCGCAGGTAAGAGTCTGTGGACGGCTCGGTTACCGCACGTCGTGATGTGGGTGCCGACGGGTAGTTTGGGGCGACCGATGGAACTTTCTGGAGGGTTGGCCGTGTCTGCTGATCTGTCACAGCTCGTGAAGGCGTACGACGTACGGGGCGTCGTCCCGGACCAGTGGGACGAGTCGTTGGCCGAGCTGTTCGGAGCGGCCTTCGTCCAGGTGACCGGTGCGAGCGCGATCGTGACCGGACATGACATGCGGCCCTCGTCCCCGGGCCTGTCCGCGGCCTTCGCGCGCGGGGCGGCGGCCCGCGGCGTCGACGTGACCGAGATCGGCCTGTGCTCGACGGACCAGCTGTACTACGCGTCGGGCGCGTTCGACCTCCCGGGCGCCATGTTCACGGCCTCGCACAACCCCGCGAAGTACAACGGCATCAAGATGTGCCGCGCGGGCGCGGCCCCCGTCGGCCAGGACACCGGCCTCGCGGAGGTCCGCCAACTCGTCGAGTCCTGGCTGGACTCGGGCGCCCCGGAGGTCTCAGGACCGACGGGAACGATCACCCGGCGGGACACGTTGGAGGACTACGCGGCGCACCTCCGCGGCCTCGTCGACCTGACCTCGATCCGCCCCCTGAAGGTCGTCGTCGACGCGGGCAACGGCATGGGCGGCCACACCGTCCCGACGGTGTTCGCCGGCCTGCCGCTCACCCTGGTCCCGATGTACTTCGAGCTGGACGGCACGTTCCCGAACCACGAGGCCAACCCGCTCGACCCGGCCAACATCGTCGACCTCCAGGCCCGCGTCCGCGAGGAGGGCGCCGACCTCGGCATCGCCTTCGACGGCGACGCGGACCGCTGCTTCGTGGTCGACGAGAACGGCGACCCGGTCTCCCCGTCGGCGATCACCGCCCTGGTGGCCTCCCGCGAGCTGGCGAGGAACGGCGGCACGGGCGTGATCATCCACAACCTGATCACCTCCTGGTCGGTCCCCGAGGTCGTCAAGGAGAACGGCGGCACACCGGTCCGCACGCGCGTGGGCCACTCGTTCATCAAGGCCGAGATGGCCGAGGCCGGCGCGATCTTCGGCGGCGAACACTCCGCGCACTACTACTTCAAGGACTTCTGGAACGCCGACACGGGCATGCTGGCCGCCCTCCACGTCCTCGCCGCGCTCGGCGGCCAGGACGGCCCGCTCTCCGCCCTCGTGGCCCAGTACGACCGCTACGTGGGCTCCGGCGAGATCAACTCCACGGTGGACGACCAGCAGGCCCGCCTCGCCGCGATCCGCGCCGCCTACGGGAACCAGTCCGACCTGACCCTCGACGAGCTCGACGGCCTCACCGTCTCCTCCGCCGACTGGTGGTTCAACGTCCGCCCGTCCAACACGGAACCCCTGCTCCGGCTCAACGCGGAGGCACGGGACGAGGCGACGATGACGAAGGTGCGGGACGAGGTGCTGGGGATCATCAGGGGTGACGGCGCACGGCGCGTCCTAGGCGCCGGTCGAGGCTCCAGCCCGTCCGGCGTCCGAGGCCGAGGCCGTTCAGGCCGAAGGGGGCCGGGGCGCAGCCCAGAGGCCGGTTGCCCCAACCCCGCGCTCACTCACCACCGGCGGTAACCTGACCAGGCACATCCGCAAGCCGTCGTAGACACTCGCCCTCGGAGGGAAACCCATGCCGCTCGAAGCCGGCCTCCTGGAGATCCTGGCCTGCCCGGCCTGCCACGCCCCCTCAAGGAGCAGGACACCGAGCTGATCTGCACCGGCGAGGACTGCGGCCTGGCCTATCCCGTCCGGGACGGCATCCCCGTCCTCCTCGTCGACGAGGCCCGCCACCCCGCGTAACCGACGACGACGCGTTCGGAGGCTGCCGCCCATGCTCGACGAATCGCTGCTCGACACCCCTGAGGCACTGGCCGAGGCCGACCGACGGGCCCTGCTCCGCGGTGCCGCCGAAGCCGGTGCGAGGGTGCGCACCGCCGCCCGGCTCGCCGCCGAGGCCGGCGTGCGAGACCTGAAACCGGACGGCCGCCCCCGCGCCATCCTGATCGCCGGACCCGGCGCCGCCGCGACCTGCGTCGCCGACCTGCTCGGCACCCTCGCAGGCGCCAGCAGCCCTGTCACCCGCCTCGCGCCCACCGGCGTCGCCCCCGCGGCAGGCGCCCTGCGCTGGGAACTCCCGGGCTGGGCGGGCTCCGTGGACCTCCTGCTGATCACCACTCCGGACGGCAGCGAACCCGGCCTGTCCCTCCTCGCCGAGCAGGCCTACCGCCGCGGTTGCACCGTCGTCGCCGTGGCCCCCAGCCGCAGCCCGCTCACCGAGGCGGTGGACGGCGCCCACGGCCTCTTCGTACCGATGGCGACCGCACCCTACGAACACGACGAGCCCCTCGCCGCCTCCGCCCCCGGAGTCCTCTGGGCGCTGCTCACCCCGCTGCTCGCGATCCTGGGACCGCACCGGGCTGCTCAGCGCGCCCCCGGAGGCCCTGGAGAAGGTCGCCGACCGGCTCGACCAGGTCGCCGAGCGCTGCGGGCCCGCCGTCGCGACGTACAGCAACCCGGCGAAGACCCTGGCCTCCGAACTCGCCGACTCGCTCCCGGTGATCTGGACGGAGGGCACCTCGGCCGGTCCGGCGGGCCGCCGATTCGCCGCCGCGCTCGCGGAGTTGGCCGGCCGCCCCGCGCTCGTCTCCGAGCTGCCCGAGGCGCTCGCCGAGCACAACGCCCTGCTGGCGGGACCGCTCGCCGCGAGCGCCGACCCCGACGACTTCTTCCGCGACCGCGTCGAGGAGGCACCCGCACTGCACGCACGCGTGGTGCTGCTCCGGGACCGCCCAATCGGCGGCCTCACCGCCGCGCCCACCGCCCGTGACTTGGCCCTCAGCCACGACACGCCGATCAGCGAGCTGGAGCCGGAGGAGGGCGGCGAGCTGGAGACCCTCGCGGAGCTGATCGCCATGACGGATTTCGCCGCCGTTTACCTGGCGCTCGCCTCGGGCGCCTGATCTTGTCGTCGAAGCCCTGGCCGCCGTACACCGACGTACGTGGCGCGAAGCCACGTCATACCCACGTCGTACGCAGAGAGAACCGGTAGACCCGCATGGACCGCCTCGACAACACCATCCGCCCCTACGCCTGGGGTTCCACCACCGCCATCCCCAAGCTGCTCGGCGTCGAGCCCAGCGGTGAACCGCAGGCGGAGATGTGGATGGGCGCCCACCCGGGCGCACCCTCGCGCACCGCGCGCGGGACGCTCGTCGAGGTCATCGAGGCCGCTCCGGAGCGGGAGTTGGGCGACAAGGCGGTCGCGAAGTTCGGCCCCCGGCTGCCCTTCCTGCTGAAGATCCTCGCCGCCGGCGCCCCCTCTCCCTCCAGGTGCACCCCAACCTGGAGCAGGCCAAGGAGGGTTACGCCGACGAGGAGCGCCGGCGCATCCCCGTGGACGCCCCGCACCGCAACTACAAGGACGCCAACCACAAGCCCGAACTGATCTGCGCGCTCACGGAGTTCGACGGCCTGTGCGGCTTCCGCGACCCGCTGCGCGCCGCCGACCTCCTCGCCGGCCTCGGCGTCGACTCCCTGAAGCCCTACGTCGACCTCCTCCACGCGCACCCCGAGGAAGCCGCCCTGCGCGAGGTCCTCACGGCGATCCTCACCGCCGACCCCGAGGAGATGCGCCACACGGTCACCGCGGCGGCGACCGCCTGCGCCCGCCTCGGCGGCGAGTACGAGCCCTACGCCGACATCGCCCACCACTACCCGGGCGACCCCGGCGTGATCGCGGCCATGCTCCTGAACCACGTCCGACTCCAGCCCGGCGAGGCCCTGTTCCTCGGCGCCGGCATCCCGCACGCCTACCTCAACGGCCTCGGCGTCGAGATCATGGCCAACTCCGACAACGTCCTGCGCTGCGGCCTCACGCCCAAGCACGTCGACGTCCCCGAACTCCTCCGCATCGTCCACTTCGAGGCGAGCGACCCCGGAGTGCTCCGCCCCGAGGCGTCCCGGACGGCGAGGAGGTCTACGAGACCCCATCGACGAGTTCCGGCTGTCCCGGTACGTCCTCCCCGAGGGGCCGGCGCCCACGACCTCACCCTCGACACCCCGCAGATCCTGCTGTGCACGGCCGGTTCGGTGAAGGCGGGGGAGTTCGCACTCGGCCCCGGCCAGTCGGTGTTCGTCCCGGCGGGGACCACGCCGAGGTGTCCGGCGTGGGCACGGTCTTCCGGGCCACTGTGATCGTATGACCGGGCCTGTGGATACCTGACGAGCCGTCGCCGGGCAGGGCTGCGAGAATGACTCACCGGCAAAGGGCGGGCAAAGACGTCGGACGGCCCATCCGGGGCAGACGTCCGATGTAGACGTACGAAGGCGAAGGGACACCGGGAACACATGAGCGCGTCAGGCGGCACCAGGGCGATCGTGGCGGCACTCGGCGCCAACCTCGCGATCGCGGCATCGAAGTTCGTCGCGTTCGCCTTCAGCGGCTCGTCCTCGATGCTCGCCGAGGGCGTCCACTCCCTCGCCGACTCCGGCAACCAGGCACTGCTCCTGATCGGCGGCAAGAAGGCCCAGCGCGAGGCCACCCCCAACACCCCTTCGGCTACGGCCGCGAGAGTACATCTACGCCTTCCTCGTCTCCATCGTCCTCTTCTCCGTCGGCGGCATGTTCGCCGTCTACGAGGGCTACGAGAAGATCAAGCACCCGCACGAACTGGAGCACTGGTACTGGCCGGTGGGCGTCCTCCTCTTCGCGATCATCGCCGAGGGCTTCTCGTTCCGCACGGCCATCAAGGAGTCGAACGAACTGCGGGGCACGCACTCCTGGTCCCAGTTCATCCGCCGCGCCAAGGCCCCGAGCTGCCGGTCGTCCTCCTGGAGGACTTCGGCGCGCTCATCGGTCTGGTCCTCGCCCTCGGCGGCGTCGGCATGGCCCTGCTCACCGGCGACGGCGTCTGGGACGGCATCGGCACCCTCTGCATCGGCATCCTGCTCATCCTGATCGCGCTCGTCCTGGCCGCCGAGACGAAGTCCCTGCTGCTCGGCGAGTCCGCCGGCGTCGAGGACGTCCAGAAGATCGAGGCCGCCGTCGTCGACGGCCACACGGTCACCGGCATCATCCACATGCGCACGCTCCACCTCGGCCCCGAGGAACTGCTCGTCGCCGCCAAGATCGCCGTCCAGCACGACGACACGGCCACCGAGGTCGCCACCGCGATCAACGCCGCCGAGGCCCGCATCCGCGAGGCCGTCCCGATCGCCCGGGTCATCTACCTCGAACCCGACATCTACAGCGAGTCCGAAGCCACCAAGGGCCCCGACCGCGAAGCCACCCCGGAGGCCCGGCCCAGCACCCCGCCGAGCACTGACTCCCTTCGCCGCTACGGCGGCAGGGGCCCGCCGAGACATCCGACGGGCCCCGCCGCCGCCCCGGCTAGACCCGCTGCACGGGCCACGGCGCCACCGGCACCGCCCGCTGCCGCCGTCGTACGACGAACGCGGCGATCCCCAGACCGATCCCGACCAGGGCGAGCAGGACCCCGCCGATGACGGCCACCCCGATACCGGAAGCGACCGTACGGTCCTCGGTGACCCGGCCCCGTACGGCGGACTCGGCCACCGTGCCGTCGTGGTCGCTCGCGAAGAAGCGCGAGTCCATCGAGTTCGCCCGGTTGTCGCCGAGCAGGAACAGCCGGCCCTTCGGGACCGTCACGTCGTACGTCCTGTGCACGCCGTCGACATCGCCCTGCTTCACATAAGGCTCCGTCAGCGGCTTGCCGTTCACGGTGATCCGCGCGGCCGTGCCCGAACCCGTGCAGCACACCACACGGTCGCCGCCCACCCCGACGACCCGCTGCATCACGCTCGCGCTGAACCCATAGCGATCCGGCGCCGAGAACAGCACGACGTCACCGCGATGCACGTCACCGCCGCCGACCTGCTCGTAGATGATCCGGTCACCCGGCTTGTACGTCGGCGCCATGCTCTGACTGCTGATGGTGGAACTGCCGTAGGAATTCAGCCCGTACACGAGCGCTCCTACCGCCAACACCACCCCCAACAGCCCCACCACGACAGCCGCGACCCCCAGTCCCCGCCCCTTGCCCGACATCGTTTCCCTCCCCATGCGGCACTTCCGCGGGGGCGAGGGTAGCGGGCCTCCGTGAACGGTCGGTGCGGGTCCGCGCCCCACGAGAGACGCGGACCCGCACCGGCTGGGACCCGTCCGCGCACCAGGTCGCAGAAAATTGGCGGCCGGGGCATTGCCGCAGGGGCGTGCCGGGCCCGGCGTCCGCGACACGATCCGCCGGACAGCCCCTAACCGACCTCGCTCAGCACACCGAGCACCGCCGACACGTCCTCGGCCGCCGACAACCGCTCCCGAAACCCGGCGTCCATCAACTTCCGTGACAGCAGCGCCAGAATCCGCAGATGCTCGTCCCCGGCCGCCGCCTCCGGCACGGCGATCATGAACACCAGCCGGGCCTTCGTACCGTCCAGGGAGCCCCACTCGACCCCCTCCACCGACCGCGCGAACCCGACGACCGGCGCACTCACCGCATCCGTCTTGGCATGCGGAATCGCGATCTCCTCCCCGAGCCCGGTCGTCCCCCGCGCCTCCCGCCGCAACGCGGTAGCCACCAACTCCTCGACGTCCACGACCTTCCCGGTCCGCGCCAGGAGCCCGGCCATCTCCCGGATCACAGCCTCCTTGCCGTCAGCGTCGAGCCGCACCTTGACGGTCTCCTCGGTGAGGTAGCCGGAGAGGACCTCGGGGACATCACCGGGGAGAGCCTCGGGGAAATTCCGGGGTGGATTTCCGGGTCGGGGCTCGTGGTGGGGACCCGGAACCGGAAGTGGAACCGGAATCGGAATCGGGGGCGCCTTCTGCGCCGGCCGAGCCGGAGTTGGCCGAGCTGACATCGGCCGAGCTGACATCGGCCGAGCCGGCGCCTGCCAAGTCGGCCTCGCTCAAGTCACCTGCGGTCAAGCCCGAGTTGGCCAAACCGGAGTCGGCCAAACCGGAGTCGGCCAAACCGGAGTCGACCAGACTCGGGTCGGCCGAGTCATCGTCGACCATGGCCCCAACGGCAGCCGCAGCCCCCGCACTTGACCTGCCCGATCCACCCGATCCACCCGATCCGCCCGTACCGACCGCACCGCCCGCAGCCGCACCCCCACGCGAGGCCCGCTCCGCTACGAGGACCCCGGCGCCCGGCACTCCGGCCCCGGACCCAACCCCCGCCCCGACCAACGCAAGCTCGGGTTCGCCCGTGCCGACCCCGAACCCGGCGGACTCCCCGCGCCGCTTCCGCTCGCTCACCTCGACCAGCGCGACCGTCGTCACCGCGGTGATCGCCGTGCCGATCGCGACGGCGACGAAGAACATCGGTACGCCGCTCACCGCGCCCAGCACCGCCACGATCGGCCCGCCGTGCGGCACCGCGTCCTTCACCCCGGCGAGCCCGGCGACCGCACCGGCCACCGCGCCGCCCAGCATGTTGGCGGGGATGACCTGCGCGGGCCGTGCCGCCGCGAACGGGATCGCGCCCTCGGAGATGCCGAAGCAGCCCATGAACAGCGAGGCCAGACCGGTCTCGCGCTCCTGCTCGGTGTAGAGGCGTTGCCGTATCAGCGTGGCCAGGCCCTGGCCGAGCGGCATCACCGGGATCGCGGCGGCGCACATGCCCATGACGGACTGGTTGCCGGTCGCGATGAGCCCCGCGCCGAACAGGAACGCCGTCTTGTTGACCGGCCCGCCCATGTCGAACGCGATCATCAGCCCCAGGATCGTGCCGAGCAGGATCGCGCTGGTGCCGGTCATCCCGCCGAGCCAGTTGGTGAGGTGCTCGAACACCCAGGAGATCGGTTTCCCGATGACGTAGATGAAGAACAGTCCGAGTGCCGTCGTCGCCACGATCGGGATCACGATGATCGGCATGATCGGCCGGACGAACTTCGGGACCTGGACCTTCTTGATCCACAGCACCAGATACCCGGCGAGGAACCCGGTCACGATCGCCCCGATGAACCCGGCGCCCGCCTTCGAGTCGTACAGCGAACCGGTGTTGGCGATCCAGCCGCCGATCATGCCCGGCACGAGTGCGGGGCGGTCCCCGATCGCGTAGGCGATGTAGCCGGACAGGATCGGCACCATCAGCGTGAAACCGATCACGCCGATGTTGTTCACGTCCATCCAAAAGGAGCCCTTCGGGATGACCAGACCGCCGGAGGGGTCCGGGTGGCCGCCGAGCGACAGCGAGATCGCGATCAGCAACCCGCCGACCACGACGAACGGGATCATGTAACTGACCCCGTTCATCAGCGCCTTGTACGCGACGCTCCGCTCTTTGCCGTCCGGCGCCGCGTCCGTCGCGGCCGTACCGCCCGCCGCGTGCACGGGCGCCGACCGCACCTGCTCGATCAGCCGCTCGGGATGCCGGATGCCCTCGGCGACCCCGACCACGAGGACCCGCTTGCCTACGAAACGGCTCAGGTCCACGTCCTTGTCCGCGGCGACGATCACGCCGTCCGCAGTGCTGACATCGTTGTCATCGAGGATGTTTTCAGCCCCGATGGAGCCCTGCGTCTCCACCTTCATGTCGATGCCGCGGCTCGCGGCGGCCTGCGCGAGCTTCTCCGCGGCCATGTACGTGTGGGCGATGCCGGTCGGGCACGCGGTCACCGCGAGCAGCTTCAACCGCTGCCGCTCGCCTTCGCCGCCGCCCGTGGGGAGGGCCGGCCGTACTCGTCACGTCGTTCTCCTAACACCTTCGTCGCGCTGAACGCCGTCCCGGACGTCCCGCAAGATCGACCAGAGACTCCTGATCTCCGTGCATCCTGCAACATCCGACGCCCGACTCAAAGACGCGGAAGTCCCAGGTCGCCGTCGTCCACTCCGCTCCTCCCACCGCTTTCGAGCACCCTGTCGCAGCTCCCCGGAAACCCGATCCGACACCTGACGTCCGCTCGAGGTCGGCTGGATCCGTCCGGAGGCGGGCTGGGGGCGGCCGGGTCCACCGGTGTAGCTTGGGTGGGAGCCAGACGTCGCTGCTGATGGCGGTCGGGCGGTCCCACCGCGGACCGGCCGAGGGAGAGAGGGCCTCCGACGGACTGCGCTGCGCGTACGCGGGCATTCCTGTGCCCTCCTCCGGGCACCCCTGTGTCCGCCGCCGCGCAGACCAGCCGTTCCCACCTCGCCCCAACCCCGAGGAGCACCTCTCCATGACGACTGTCGACAACCGACAGGACTTCAAGGTCGCCGATCTCTCCCTGGCCGAGTTCGGCCGCAAGGAGATCACCCTCGCCGAGCACGAGATGCCCGGCCTGATGTCCATCCGCCGCGAGTTCGCCGAGGCCCAGCCGCTGGCCGGCGCCCGGATCATGGGCTCGCTGCACATGACCGTGCAGACCGCCGTCCTGATCGAGACCCTGGTCGCCCTCGGCGCCGAGGTCCGCTGGGTGTCCTGCAACATCTTCTCCACCCAGGACCACGCGGCCGCCGCCATCGCCGTCGGCCCGAACGGTACGCCCGAGAACCCCAGGGCATCCCGGTCTTCGCCTGGAAGGGCGAGACGCTGGAGGAGTACTGGTGGTGCACGGAGCAGGCGCTGACCTGGCCGAACACCCCCACCGGCGGCCCGAACATGATCCTGGACGACGGCGGCGACGCCACGATGCTCGTCCACAAGGGCGTCGAGTACGAGAAGGCCGGCAAGGTCCCCTCCTCGACACCGCCGAGTCCGACGAGCACCGCGTCGTCCTCCAGGTCCTGCAGCGCACCATCTCCGACGGCTCGCAGAAGTGGACCCAGCTCGCCTCGGAGATCCGCGGCGTGACCGAGGAGACCACGACCGGTGTGCACCGTCTTTACGAGATGCACCGTGACGGCACCCTCCTGTTCCCGGCGATCAACGTGAACGACGCCGTCACCAAGTCGAAGTTCGACAACAAGTACGGCTGCCGCCACTCCTGATCGACGGCATCAACCGCGCCACCGACGTCCTCATCGGCGGCAAGACCGCGGTCGTCTGCGGCTACGGCGACGTGGGCAAGGGCTGCGCGGAGTCCCTGCGCGGACAGGGCGCCCGCGTGATCATCACCGAGATCGACCCGATCTGCGCGCTGCAGGCGGCGATGGACGGCTACCAGGTCACGACGCTGGACGAGGTCGTCGACAAGGCCGACATCTTCGTCACCACGACCGGCAACAAGGACATCATCATGGCCGCGGACATGGCCAAGATGAAGCACCAGGCGATCGTCGGCAACATCGGCCACTTCGACAACGAGATCGACATGGCCGGCCTCGCGCAGATCCCGGGCATCGTCAAGGACGAGGTCAAGCCGCAGGTCCACACCTGGACGTTCCCCGACGGCAAGGTCCTCATCGTGCTGTCCGAGGGCCGCCTGCTGAACCTGGGCAACGCCACCGGCCACCCCTCGTTCGTGATGTCCAACTCCTTCGCGGACCAGACCCTGGCCCAGATCGAGCTGTTCACCAAGCCCGAGGAGTACCCGACCGACGTCTACGTGCTGCCCAAGCACCTCGACGAGAAGGTCGCCCGCCTCCACCTGGACGCGCTCGGCGTGAAGCTGACCACGCTCCGCCCCGAGCAGGCGTCGTACATCGGCGTCGAGGTCGAGGGCCCGTACAAGTCGGACCACTACCGCTACTGAGCCGGCGACCCCGCCGGCTGTGACCCCGCCCGCTGTGTCCGCGTCCGTGCACTGACGCGGCCTCAGCGGCAGGTACTCAGCAGCAGATCCTCCGAGGCAGGCCCCCGCACCCCCGTGCCGGGGGCCTGCCCCTTTGGTTCCGTCGGCCGGACCGGCCCGTCAAGACCCAGGACCCCGATGCCCCGCGGCCGTTATTCGCTCCACGATCCGCACGATCACACCCCCTCGCCGACGAACACTTCCAGTGCGCCCCCGGCCCGTCCGGTTGGCGCTATGTCTCCCAGCTCACCGCCCCCTCCGGTGATCACAGCGGCTCCGTCGACCTCACGCTCGACGAACTCGGCCGCCCCATCCGGCTGGAACTCCACGCGGCGAGTTGGCAGGTGCGCGGCGCCGCTCTCGACGGCGTCACCTGGGTCCGCACCGACCCCACAGGCGCCGATGCCACCGAAGGCAATGTCCGCGCGCACGCCTTCACCGGCACCTCCCCGCGTTCCTCATCGCCACCACCCGTCTCCTGCGCCTCACCCCTTCCACGTCCGCGACCCGCGTCCGCCTGGTCAGCCTCACGGAACCGGTCCTCGCCCCCGCACCGTGGACCAGTCCTGGGCCTTGCTGAAAAGAGAAACACACGGCACTGACAACGGCCCTCTGACCGTGGACGAATACCAGGTCACAGCCCTGGACACGGGCGAGCAGCACGCAGTGCACATCGCCGGGGACGTGGTCCTCGCGGCGCCAGGCATCGAGCTGGAGGAACTGGAGTCGCCGCCGTCCGTCTTCGGCTGAGCGGCGACGTTCCGGGCCGGTTGCCGGGACGGCTGAGCCGCGTCAGGCGGGCGGCGCGAATCCGGTGGAGGAACGGGGCTCGGCGGGCGCCGGGTTCTGGGGCGCCGGCGCCGGAGGCTCGGGGTTGGGCGCGGTTTGGCCGGCTTCCGCAGCTGGTGCGGGGGCACGCCAGACCGGGGAGTGGCGCCGTACCGCTGCTGCTGAGGCGCCGGCGACGGCTGGAGCGCCGAGTGGCCGAAGGCACCCGGCACACCCGCCCCGGGCGCGAACCCGCTGCCCGCTACGCGCCCGCCGTTCCCGAAGGCCCGCCGCACCTCCCGCGCCTGCCGTTCCTGCACCACCGCCGCCAGATACGCGGCCGGCGGCACCCCCTGCGGAGCCGGAGCGCCCGTACGCGCCACGAGGTCGGCCGCGAGCCGCTCGGCCATGGCCCAGCCGACCTGCGGATCCAGTTGCTGCATCCGCGTCAGGTACTGCCGGATCGCCAACCACAGCCCATCGGGAACGGCGGACAGATCGAGCTCCGCGAAACGCCCCGTCAGCCACGGCGGCGGAGGAGGCACGAACGCCGTCTGCCCGACGGACACCCTTTCCCGTACGACCAGAGTGCCCGCGAACACATCCCCGAGCCGTCGGCCGCGCGCCGAGACGAGCGAGGCGATACAGGCGACCACCCCGAACGTCATCAGGATCTCGATCACCCCGATCGCGCCGCGCACCAGCGCGTGCCGGAACCGGATCGGCCCACCGTCGTCCCGCACCACGCGCAGCCCGAGCGCCAGCTTCCCGAGAGAACGCCCATGACTCAGCGTCTCCACCGCTATGGGCCCACCGACCAGCACCAGCACGAAGGCCGCGATCGACAGCGCGACCTGGGCAGCGTCGTCCAAGGAGCCCGTGGAAAACATCAGCACCACAGTGACGCCGGTGTAGGCGGCGATGGCCACGATCAGATCGAGCAACACCGCCAGCGCCCTGCTGGGCAGTCTCGCGGGGCGCAACTCCAGCGCCACCGCCTCGCCCGTCACCAGCTCACTCACGTTTGCCGCCCTTCCCCTGCCCTGCCCCTGGAACAGCCAGTCTGCCAAGCTGAGGGCACATCGTGCCCCAGTACGACAAGCTGATCCCCGGACCAGCGGTCGACGAGCAGCCGAGGAGCAGGCAACCAGATGGACCTCGACGTCTTCGTCTCGGCCCACCGAGCCGAGTGGGCCCGCCTCGACGCGCTGCTCCGCCGCAGGCGCCGCCTCAACGGCGCCGAGGCCGACGAACTCGTCGCGCTGTACCAGCGCACGGCCACTCACCTCTCCCTGATCCAGTCGAGCGCCCCGGACCCTCAGCTCACCGGTCGGCTCAGCCAACTGGTGGCACGCGCGCGTAGCGCGGTGACAGGAACCCGCCGAGCCTCCTGGCGCGATGTCACTCACTTCCTGGGACACAGCTTTCCGGCCGCGGTCTACAGAGCACGCCATTGGTGGGTGCCTACGGCGTTGCTGTCGACGGTGGTGGCGATCCTCCTGGGGTGGTGGATAGGCACCCACCCCGAGGTGCAGTCCTCCATCGCGGCGCCGAGCCAACTGCGCGAACTCACCCGCCCTGGTGGCGAGTACGAGACCTACTACTCCAGTCACCCCGCGGCGGCCTTCGCGGCGCAGGTCTGGACGAACAACGCCCAGGCCGCCGCGATGTGCCTGGTCCTGGGCGTCTTCCTGGGCCTGCCCGTCCTCTGGATCCTCTTCCAGAACATGCTCAACCTGGGAGTCGGCATCGGCCTGATGTCGTCGGCGGGCCGACTCGACACGTTCCTGGGCCTGGTCCTCCCGCACGGCCTCCTCGAACTCACGGCGGTCTTCGTAGCGGCCGGCACCGGGATGCGCCTGGGGTGGACCCTCATCGACCCCGGCCCACGATCCCGCCGCACTGCCCTGGCCGAAGAGGGCCGAGCAGCCGTGGGCATGGCCATCGGCCTGGCCCTGGTCCTGTTCATCTCGGGCGCCATCGAAGGCTTCGTCACCCCGTCGGGTCTCCCCACCTGGGCCCGCATCGGCATCGGCATCCTCGCCGAAGCAGCCTTCCTGACGTACGTCTACGTCCTCGGCGGTCGCGCTGTCCGCGCCGGTGACACGGGCGACGTCGAGGCGGCCGAGCGCAGCTCCGTGGTGCCCACCGCTGCCTGATGTGCGGTCACTCCTGCTGAGCTGCTAGTCTCCTCTTCGCCCCACAGGAGCCGTTGACACGGACCGGACGGGGAGGTAGATTCGAACAGTTGCCTAGAACTGGATCTGATCCGGTCGGCGACAGTGAGTGTCTGTCTGCTTCTAGAAACTTCGATTTCGGAGAAGCCGCACTCCCGATGAATCGGAAAAGAACGGCCGGTCAATCCGGTCCGGAACTTCTGATAAAGTCGGAACCGCCGGAAAGGGAAACGCGAAAGCGGAAACCTGGAAAGCACCGAGGAAATCGGAACCGGAAACGGTCTGATAGAGTCGGAAACGCAAGACCGAAGGGAAAAGCCCGGAGGAAAGCCCGAGAGGGTGAGTACAAAGGAAGCGTCCGTTCCTTGAGAACTCAACAGCGTGCCAAAAATCAACGCCAGATATGTTGATACCCCGTCTCCAGCCATCACGGTTGGGGCGAGGTTCCTTTGAAGAAAATACACAGCGAGGACGCTGTGAACGGCCGGGCTTATTCCGCCTGGCTGTTCCGCTCTCGTGATGTATCACCGGATAACCGGTACACATTCACGGAGAGTTTGATCCTGGCTCAGGACGAACGCTGGCGGCGTGCTTAACACATGCAAGTCGAACGATGAACCACTTCGGTGGGGATTAGTGGCGAACGGGTGAGTAACACGTGGGCAATCTGCCCTGCACTCTGGGACAAGCCCTGGAAACGGGGTCTAATACCGGATAACACTTCGGGCCTCATGGTCTGTGGTTAAAAGCTCCGGCGGTGCAGGATGAGCCCGCGGCCTATCAGCTTGTTGGTGAGGTAATGGCTCACCAAGGCGACGACGGGTAGCCGGCCTGAGAGGGCGACCGGCCACACTGGGACTGAGACACGGCCCAGACTCCTACGGGAGGCAGCAGTGGGGAATATTGCACAATGGGCGAAAGCCTGATGCAGCGACGCCGCGTGAGGGATGACGGCCTTCGGGTTGTAAACCTCTTTCAGCAGGGAAGAAGCGAAAGTGACGGTACCTGCAGAAGAAGCGCCGGCTAACTACGTGCCAGCAGCCGCGGTAATACGTAGGGCGCAAGCGTTGTCCGGAATTATTGGGCGTAAAGAGCTCGTAGGCGGCTTGTCACGTCGGGTGTGAAAGCCCGGGGCTTAACCCCGGGTCTGCATTCGATACGGGCTAGCTAGAGTGTGGTAGGGGAGATCGGAATTCCTGGTGTAGCGGTGAAATGCGCAGATATCAGGAGGAACACCGGTGGCGAAGGCGGATCTCTGGGCCATTACTGACGCTGAGGAGCGAAAGCGTGGGGAGCGAACAGGATTAGATACCCTGGTAGTCCACGCCGTAAACGGTGGGAACTAGGTGTTGGCGACATTCCACGTCGTCGGTGCCGCAGCTAACGCATTAAGTTCCCCGCCTGGGGAGTACGGCCGCAAGGCTAAAACTCAAAGGAATTGACGGGGGCCCGCACAAGCAGCGGAGCATGTGGCTTAATTCGACGCAACGCGAAGAACCTTACCAAGGCTTGACATACACCGGAAAGCATTAGAGATAGTGCCCCCTTGTGGTCGGTGTACAGGTGGTGCATGGCTGTCGTCAGCTCGTGTCGTGAGATGTTGGGTTAAGTCCCGCAACGAGCGCAACCCTTGTCCTGTGTTGCCAGCGTGCCCTTCGGGGTGACGGGGACTCACAGGAGACCGCCGGGGTCAACTCGGAGGAAGGTGGGGACGACGTCAAGTCATCATGCCCCTTATGTCTTGGGCTGCACACGTGCTACAATGGCCGGTACAATGAGCTGCGATACCGTGAGGTGGAGCGAATCTCAAAAAGCCGGTCTCAGTTCGGATTGGGGTCTGCAACTCGACCCCATGAAGTCGGAGTTGCTAGTAATCGCAGATCAGCATTGCTGCGGTGAATACGTTCCCGGGCCTTGTACACACCGCCCGTCACGTCACGAAAGTCGGTAACACCCGAAGCCGGTGGCCCAACCCCTTGTGGGAGGGAGCTGTCGAAGGTGGGACTGGCGATTGGGACGAAGTCGTAACAAGGTAGCCGTACCGGAAGGTGCGGCTGGATCACCTCCTTTCTAAGGAGCATCTAGGCCGCCAAGTCCGCTTGGTGGTCCAGGGCCATTACGTCGGCAAATGTCCGACGGTGGTTGCTCAAGGGTGGAACGTTGATTATTCGGCACTGCCTGTCATCTCGGGCTGCAAGTACTGCTCTTCGGGGCGTGGAAAGCTGATCACGAGTGACGGTGGTGCCGGGCACGCTGTTGGGTGTCTGAAGGTACGGCTGAGAAGCTGCCTTCAGTGCCGACCCCGGTAAAACATCGCGTGAGTGGTGTGTGACGGGTGGTTGGTCGTTGTTTGAGAACTGCACAGTGGACGCGAGCATCTGTGGCCAAGTTTTTAAGGGCGCACGGTGGATGCCTTGGCACCAGGAACCGATGAAGGACGTGGGAGGCCACGATAGTCCCCGGGAGTCGTCAACCAGGCTTTGATCCGGGGTTTCCGAATGGGGAAACCCGGCAGTCGTCATGGGCTGTCACCCTTGCCTGAACACATAGGGCAAGTGGAGGGAACGCGGGGAAGTGAAACATCTCAGTACCCGCAGGAAGAGAAAACAACCGTGATTCCGGGAGTAGTGGCGAGCGAAACCGGATGAGGCCAAACCGTATGCGTGTGAGACCCGGCAGGGGTTGCGTATACGGGGTTGTGGGATCTCTCTTTTACAGTCTGCCGGCTGTGAGACGAGTCAGAAACCGTTGATGTAGGCGAAGGACATGCGAAAGGTCCGGCGTAGAGGGTAAGACCCCGTAGTCGAAACGTCAACGGCTCGTTTGAGAGACACCCAAGTAGCACGGGGCCCGAGAAATCCCGTGTGAATCTGGCGGGACCACCCGCTAAGCCTAAATATTCCCTGGTGACCGATAGCGGATAGTACCGTGAGGGAATGGTGAAAAGTACCGCGGGAGCGGAGTGAAATAGTACCTGAAACCGTGTGCCTACAAGCCGTGGGAGCGTCGCGTTGCATGCTTGCATGCAACGTCGTGACTGCGTGCCTTTTGAAGAATGAGCCTGCGAGTTTGCGGTGTGTTGCGAGGTTAACCCGTGTGGGAAGCCGTAGCGAAAGCGAGTCCGAATAGGGCGATTCAGTAGCGCGCTCAAGACCCGAAGCGGAGTGATCTAGCCATGGGCAGGTTGAAGCGGAGGTAAGACTTCGTGGAGGACCGAACCCACCAGGGTTGAAAACCTGGGGATGACCTGTGGTTAGGGGTGAAAGGCCAATCAAACTCCGTGATAGCTGGTTCTCCCCGAAATGCATTTAGGTGCAGCGTCGTGTGTTTCTTGCCGGAGGTAGAGCACTGGATAGGCGATGGGCCCTACCGGGTTACTGACCTTAGCCAAACTCCGAATGCCGGTAAGTGAGAGCACGGCAGTGAGACTGTGGGGGATAAGCTCCATGGTCGAGAGGAAACAGCCCAGAGCATCGACTAAGGCCCCTAAGCGTACGCTAAGTGGGAAAGGATGTGGAGTCGCAGAGACAACCAGGAGGTTGGCTTAGAAGCAGCCACCCTTGAAAGAGTGCGTAATAGCTCACTGGTCTAGTGATTCCGCGCCGACAATGTAGCGGGGCTCAAGCGTACCGCCGAAGTCGTGTCATTCCAGCAATAGCCCCAACGGGTGCTGGGATGGGTAGGGGAGCGTCGTGTGCCGGGTGAAGCTGCAGCGGAAGCTAGTGGTGGACGGTTCACGAGTGAGAATGCAGGCATGAGTAGCGATACACACGTGAGAAACGTGTGCGCCGATTGACTAAGGGTTCCTGGGTCAAGCTGATCTGCCCAGGGTAAGTCGGGACCTAAGGCGAGGCCGACAGGCGTAGTCGATGGATAACCGGTTGATATTCCGGTACCCGCTGTGAAGCGTCAAACATCGAGCATCGTGATGCTAAGGCCGTGAAGCCGTTCCGGACCCTTCGGGGAATGGAAAGTGGTGGAGCCGCCGGCCCAAGCGGTTAGTAGGTGAGTGATGGGGTGACGCAGGAAGGTAGTCCATCCCGGGCGGTGGTTGTCCCGGGGTAAGGGTGTAGGACGTGGTCTAGGCAAATCCGGATCACACATAGTCTGAGACCTGATGCCGAGCCGATTGTGGTGAAGTGGATGATCCTATGCTGTCGAGAAAAGCCTCTAGCGAGTTTCATGGCGGCCCGTACCTAAACCGACTCAGGTGGTCAGGTAGAGAATACCGAGGCGTTCGGGTGAACTATGGTTAAGGAACTCGGCAAAATGCCCCCGTAACTTCGGGAGAAGGGGGCCATCACTGGTGAGGAGACTTGCTCTCCGAGCTGGGGTGGCCGCAGAGACCAGCGAGAAGCGACTGTTTACTAAAAACACAGGTCCGTGCGAAGCCGTAAGGCGATGTATACGGACTGACGCCTGCCCGGTGCTGGAACGTTAAGGGGACCGGTTAGTCACTCTTCGGGGTGGCGAAGCTGAGAACTTAAGCGCCAGTAAACGGCGGTGGTAACTATAACCATCCTAAGGTAGCGAAATTCCTTGTCGGGTAAGTTCCGACCTGCACGAATGGCGTAACGACTTCTCGACTGTCTCAACCATAGGCCCGGTGAAATTGCACTACGAGTAAAGATGCTCGTTTCGCGCAGCAGGACGGAAAGACCCCGGGACCTTTACTACAGTTTGATATTGGTGTTCGGTTCGGCTTGTGTAGGATAGCTGGGAGACTGTGAACTCTGGACGCCAGTTCAGGGGAGTCGTCGTTGAAATACCAGTCTGGTCGTGCTGGATGTCTAACCTGGGTCCGTGATCCGGATCAGGGACAGTGTCTGATGGGTAGTTTAACTGGGGCGGTTGCCTCCTAAAGAGTAACGGAGGCGCCCAAAGGTTCCCTCAGCCTGGTTGGCAATCAGGTGTTGAGTGTAAGTGCACAAGGGAGCTTGACTGTGAGACCGACGGGTCGAGCAGGGACGAAAGTCGGGACTAGTGATCCGGCGGTGGCTTGTGGAAGCGCCGTCGCTCAACGGATAAAAGGTACCCCGGGGATAACAGGCTGATCTTCCCCAAGAGTCCATATCGACGGGATGGTTTGGCACCTCGATGTCGGCTCGTCGCATCCTGGGGCTGGAGTCGGTCCCAAGGGTTGGGCTGTTCGCCCATTAAAGCGGTACGCGAGCTGGGTTTAGAACGTCGTGAGACAGTTCGGTCCCTATCCGCTGCGCGCGCAGGAACATTGAGAAGGGCTGTCCCTAGTACGAGAGGACCGGGACGGACGAACCTCTGGTGTGCCAGTTGTTCTGCCAAGGGCATGGCTGGTTGGCTACGTTCGGGAGGGATAACCGCTGAAAGCATCTAAGCGGGAAGCCTGCTTCGAGATGAGTGTTCCCACCCCTTGAGGGGTTAAGGCTCCCAGTAGACGACTGGGTTGATAGGCCGGATCTGGAAGCCCAGTAATGGGTGGAGGTGACCGGTACTAATAGGCCGAGGGCTTGTCCTCAGTTGCTCGCGTCCACTGTGTTGGTTCTGAAACCACGAACAACCCCATATCCCTGGGTTCTGCGGGGTGTGGTGCGGTTGTCTGTTTCATAGTGTTTCGGTGGTCATAGCGTGAGGGAAACGCCCGGTTACATTTCGAACCCGGAAGCTAAGCCTTACAGCGCCGATGGTACTGCAGGGGGACCCTGTGGGAGAGTAGGACGCCGCCGAACAAATATTGCGAAAACCCCTGTACCGTTTATTCGGTACGGGGTTTTCTGCGTTTAAAGGGTCCTGTAAAAGGCTCTGCTTTTCCAAGCAGGGCCCTTAATTACAGACGTCCCGCGCTCTTCAGCGCCAGATACGCGTCCGCCAATGCCGGCGCGAGATTGTCCGGTGTCGCGTCGACGACGGTGACGCCGTGGCGGCGGAGTTTCTCCGCGGTGCGGTCGCGTTCGGTCTGGGCGCGGGCGGCGGCTGCGGCCTCGTAGACCGCCTCCGTGTTTCCGCGGGACATGGCCATGCGGGCGATGTGGGGATCCGCTACGGATGCCACCAGAACCGTGTGGCGCTGGGTGAGTTGGGCGAGTACGGGGAGCAGGCCCTCTTCGACGGGGGCCGCGTCGAGGCTGGTCAGCAGGACGATCAGGGAGCGGCGGGGGCCGTACGGATCGCCGTTGCTGCCAGGCCTCGGGCGTCTGTTTCGACGAGTTCGGGTTCGAGTGTCGCCATGGCGTTGACCAGGGACGGGAGTACGTCACGGGCCGTGCGGCCCTGGACGAGGTGCGGACCCGGCGGTCGTAGGCGAGGAGGTCCACGCGGTCGCCAGCGCGGGATGCCAGGGCTGCCAGGAGCAGGGCCGCGTCCATGGAGGCGTCGAGGCGGGGGCGTCGCCGACGCGGCCCGCTGAGGTGCGGCCGGTGTCGAGGACCAGGAGGATGTGGCGGTCGCGTTCGGGGCGCCAGGTGCGTACCGCGACCGTGGTCTGGCGGGCGGTGGCGCGCCAGTCGATGGAGCGGGTGTCGTCGCCGGGGACGTATTCGCGCAGGCTGTCGAACTCCGTGCCTTCGCCGCGGGTCAGGACGCTGGTGCGGCCGTCGAGTTCGCGCAGACGGGCGAGTTTCGAGGGGAGGTGCTTGCGGCTGGTGAAGGGGGCAGGACGCGCACCGCCCAGGGGACCGCGTGGGTGCCCTGGCGGGTGAGGAGGCCGAGGGGGCCGTAGGAACGGATGGTCACTCGGTCTGCGTGGCGGTCGCCGCGGCGGGTGGGGCGTAGACGGGTGGTGAGGCGGCGGCGTTCGCCGGGTGGGACCGTCAGGCGGTGGCGGGAGGCGGTGAATTCGGTGCCGGGGAGCCAGCTGCTGGGGGCCAGGCGTCGCGGATGCGGGCGCGGAGCGGGCGGCGGGACGGGTTGGTGACCGTGAGGGTGACGTCGGCGGTTTCGCCCAGGCGTACGGAGGTGTCGCCCGAGCGGGTGAGGCTCAGGTGGCGGACCGGGGCGGCGAGGGCGAAGTCGCAGGCGCAGGCCAGTGCCAGGGGGCGTTGACGGCGAGGATGCCTGTCCAGCTGGGTTCCCAGATGCCTACGGGGAGGGAGCCCAGGGCTGCTAGGAGGGCGGCGCGTCCGGTGAGGGCCATCAGCGGGGACCGGGACGTGGGCGAGGATCGCGTTGATGACGGAGTCCGCCGTCACGCCCTCCATCTCGGCCTCGGGGCGCAGCTGTACGCGGTGGCGGAGGGTGGGGAGCGCGAGGGCCTTCACGTCGTCCGGGATGACGTAGTCGCGGCCGGTGAGCCATGCCCACGCGCGCGAGGTGGCCAGGAGGGCGGTGGCGCCGCGCGGGGACACGCCGAGGGTGAGGGACGGCGACTCGCGGGTGGCGCGGCAGATGTCGACCACGTAGGCGGTGATCTCGGGGAGATCGTCGTCTTGGCGACGGCCGCGCGGGCCGCTTCGAGGTCGGCAGGGCCGGCGACGGGGCGCAGGCCGGCGGCGTGCAGGTCGCGCGGGTTGAAGCCCTCGGAGTGGCGGGTGAGGACGTCGATCTCGTCCTGGCGGGAAGGCAGAGGGATCGTCAGTTTGAGCAGGAAGCGGTCGAGTTGGGCCTCGGGAGGGGGTACGTGCCCTCGTACTCGACGGGGTTCTGCGTCGCGGCGACCAGGAACGGGTCGGGGAGTGGGCGCGGGGTGCCGTCGACCGTGACCTGGCGTTCCTCCATGGCCTCCAGGAGGGACGACTGGGTCTTCGGAGGGGTGCGGTTGATCTCGTCCGCGAGGAGCAGGTTGGTGAAGACCGGGCCGGGCTGGAAGCGGAACTCGGCGGAGCGGGTGTCGTAGACCAGGGAGCCGGTGACGTCGCTCGGCATCAGGTCGGGGGTGAACTGGATGCGCTTGGTGTCGAGTTCGAGCGCGGATGCGAGGGCGCGGACGAGCAACGTTTTGGCGACCCCAGGGACTCCTTCTAGGAGAACGTGTCCGCGGCAGAGGAGGGCGACGACGAGACCGGTCACGGCGGGGTCCTGGCCGACCACGGCTTTGGCGATCTCGGCTCGCAGGGATTCGAGGGAGGCCCGGGCGGTGCCCGCGTCCCCCATGGTCCCGGCGTTGTCAGTGGTCGGATCCATCATGAACGGCGTACCTCTCTTTCGAGGGCGTCGAGTTGGTCGGCAAGTGCGATGAGGGCCGCGTCGTCGCTGGGCGGCGGGCCGAAGAGGAGGGCGTGCAGGGTCTGTCCGTCGCCGTGGAGGTGGGCGGAGAGCGCGGGGAGCAGGGCTTCGGGCGCGTGCGCCTGGGAGACGGGGACGCCGGTGAGGAGGGCGAGGCGGGTGCGGGTGGTGGAGCGCAGGGCGTTGGCCGCACGGTCGCGGGCGTTGGCCTTGCGGTAGAGGCGGGCGCGGCCTTCGACGGTCTCGGAGGCGCGGATCGCCACGGGAGTTTCTCGGGCACCAGGGGGGCCGAGTCGGCGTGCCCGCCACAGGGCGGCCACGGCTGCGGCGATGAACAGCTGCAGGGTGCCCCAGAGCCAGCCCGAGGGGAGCAGGTCGAAGAAGCTCTGGCTGCCGGAGTCGGTGGCCGAGGAGTCGGTCAGGGAGGGGAGGTACCAGACCAGATGGGGGCGGGAGCCGAGGAGTTGGAGGGCGAGCGAGGCGTTGCCCTGCTTGTCGAGACGCTTGTTGAAGAGGATGCCGGGCGAGCCGATGACGACGGTGTCGCCGCCCCTGGACGCGTCCGGGAGGCGGAGCAGGGTCGATCGGCCGTCACTGGGGTAGCACTCGTCGGCGTTGTCGGCCGTGGTCGTGTACCGGTAGTCGCCGGTCTCCGCGTCGCCCGCGCGCCGGGCGGCGGGCAGGGAGCAGTCGGGGGAGAGCGTCGAGGTGAGGGCGGGTCCGGGGTCCGCGGTGACCTCGGGGGCGAGCCGGGGCAGGGACGCGGGACCGGGGGCGACGAGGACGGTACGGCTGCCGGAGTCGGCGAACGCCGTGTGCAGGCCGGACTGCTGGCGGTCGGTCAGCAGGTCGGGGACGGCGACCAGGAGGGTGGTGTCCGGGCCGGCCGCGGCGCGGGCCTGGGCCAGGGTGGTGACCACGCGGGTGGACACGCCCCGGTCGCCGAGGAGTTCGGCGACGGCGCGACTGCCGTAGGGGTCGGCGGAGCGCGGATCGAGGTCGCCGTGCCGGGCGTCGGAGCGGATCGCGGCGATGGCCACGGCGGCGGCCAGGAGGATCACCAGGGCGACGACGATGCCCCGCGCGCGGGTCCACACCTGGCGGGCGGTCGGCGAGGCCGAGGTGGCGGGAAGCGTGGCCTCCGCGGTCATTCGGCGGCCCCTGGCTGGTGTGGTGGGCCGTGCTGTGGGCGCTGCTCGTGAGGACGGGCCTGGTGCGCTCCAGTTCGCGGTCGAGTTCGGCGATGCGGCGGTACGACTGCTCGCTCGCGCCGCGTCCGCCGTATGTCACGTCGTCGAAGTGGGCGGCGGCGGCGCGGGAGTTCGGCGGTGTGCGAGGGCAGTGCGCGGCCGGCTTCCGCGACGGCCTCGTCGGCGGTGCGGCCGGGGCGGGCGTCGAGCAGGGCCCGTTCCTCCAGGGAGCGGACGATGGCGCGCATGCGTTCCTGCACGGCGGGGTTCCAGTGTCCCTGGGCTGCGTGTGCTTCGGCGGCCGAGCGGTGTTCGGCCGCGCTGCGGGGGCCGTCCTCGAACAGGGGGCGGCGGAGCCGGGTTGGCGGCGCGGGGTGCCGAGGCGCCACCACAGGGCGGCGCCGACGACGAGGACGGCCAGGACGACGACGAGCAGGCCGAGCGTGCCGCCGGGTGCGGCCTCCGATGCCGTGCCGAACAGTTTGTCGATCCAGTTCCAGATGGCGTCCAGGGCCCGCTGCACCAGGCTGGGGTCGTTCTGGTGGTACATCTGCTTGGACAGTTCACGCCGGGCCGCTTCCCGCGCGGGGTCGCGCGGGATCGTCACCGGCGGCTCGTCGCCCGCGAGGGCCGAGGACCGGACGACCGTGCCGTGGGCGCGCAGCAGCGCCCCGTGACCGACCCGACGGCGCGCGGCGGCGCCGTGGGTACCGCTGTGAGAACTCCCCCGCCAGGCTCACCGCATCAGCTCCCCGGTGTGGGGCTGGGGGCGGCGGTGCCCTGGTCCGGGACGCCGGCCGCGCGGGCCAGGTCGAGGTCGAGGGCCTCGCGGCGGATGCGCTGGTCGATGTACAGGAGCACGGTGACGCCCGCCGTGATCGGGAACGCGATCATGCGGCCGATGACCGAGCCAAGGCCGCTGATGATGAGGAACGTCCAGCCGAGGTCGCCGGTGCCGTCGACGAGCCCGCTGATGCCGTCACCGCTGAACAGCCCGGCGATGAACGCGAACGGGATGACGAGGATCGACGACAGGATGCTCGCGATGATCTGGGCGAGCAGCTGGATGCCGAAGATGCGCCACCAGGAGCCCCGCACCAGCTTCGCGGAGCGGGTCATCGACTTGATGATGCCCTGCTTCTCCAGCATCAGCGCGGGCGAGGCCAGGGAGAAGCGGATCGCCAGCCACAGGGTGACGACACAGCCGGCGAGGCCGCCGATGACGGCGAGCGCGATGCCCCCGCCCTCCGAGCCGACGAGCGCCACGATGATGCCGGGCACGGTGGGGACGCCGATCAGGACGACGGCCATGAGGATCAGCAGGCAGATCAGGCCGAACAGCTTGAGCACCTGGGGGCGGGCGTCGCGCCAGGCCTCCCCGGCGGTGACCGGCTTGCCGAGCACGGCGCGGCTGGTGACCGAGGTGAGCAGGGCGGTGGCGACGACGGTGCCGATAAGGACGACCAGGTAGACGACGCCGGTGCTGAGGAAGGCCTCGCTCATGGCGCGGGTCACTTCGGAGGCGCTGGCGTTGGGGTCGTCGAGGGCGTTGGTGCTAGAGAGGTCGTTGAAGGCGAAGCCCTGGACGAGGACGACGATGGTCTGCATGACGACGGCGACGCTGAGCGAGACGCCCAGGACCGTGCGCCAGTAGGTGCGCATGGTGGAGACGGCGCCGTCGAGGATCTCGCCCACGCCGAGCGGGCGAAGCGGGATGACACCGGGCTTGGCCGCGGGCGGCGGGCCGCCCCAGCCGGCTCCCCAGCCGCCGGGAGGGCCGTAGCCTCCGGGGCCGCCGTAGCTGCCGTATCCCCAGGACCGCCGGGGCCGCCGGGCTGGCCGCCGCCCCAGCCCGGGCCCGGTGGTGGAGGCGGTGGCGCCTGGTCCTGGCCGGGGCGCCGGTGGGCGCGGACCACTGTGCGGCCGGCGGCTGCTCCTGGACCACTGCGGGCCGGGGCCCGGCTGGTCCGCGGGCTGTGCGGCGCCGGAGCCGTCGGCCGGCTCGGTGGTACCGCACGCGCCGGGCTCGGGCCCGTCGGGCGGGGCGGATCCGGGCGAGGCCCAGCCCGGAGTGTCGTTCATCGTCGCTCCTTCACGGTGCCCGTCCGCGGGCGCGGCGGCAGGTTGGCAGCCATCGTGCCATGGGGTGGTCGAGCGGTGACCGGCCGCGGTATGGGCTGCACACCTTCAATTGTCCGCCGGATACGGGGCAGACTGACCGCATGGCTGATCAGTACGCGCAATCCGGCGAGGACGGCCGGCCGACCGACATACCCGCGATCCGATGGGACGAACCCCCGAGGGTCCTGTGCTGGTCCTGCTCGACCAGACGAGACTGCCGGCCGAGGAGGTCGAGCTGGTCTGCACGGACGCGTCCGCCCTGGTGGAGGCGATCCGATCTCTGGCGGTTCGCGGGGCACCGCTGCTCGGCATCGCGGGGGCGTACGGCGTCGCGCTCGCCGCCGCGCGGGGCCCGCGGGGCGAGGTCGACGTGGACGAGGCCTCGATCGCGCTGGCGGGCGCCCGGCCCACCGCGGTGAACCTCTCCTTGGGCGTCCGCAGGGCCCAGACCGCTCACCGGGCCGCGCTCGCCGAGGGCGGTGGCGCCGAGCGGGCGGCGGCGGCCGCCTTGGCCGCGGCGCGGCGGCTGCACCAGGAGGACGCCGAGGCCAGCGCGCGGATGGCCGCGCACGGGCTGGCCCTGCTGGACGAACTGCTGCCCGGCGGCGGGCACCGGATTCTGACGCACTGCAACACCGGGGCGCTGGTCTCCGGAGGCGAGGGCACGGCCTTCGCGGTGGCGCTCGCGGCGCACCGGGACGGGCGACTGAGGCGGCTGTGGGTGGACGAAACGCGTCCGTTGCTGCAAGGTGCTCGCCTGACGGCGTATGAGGCGGCACGCAACGGAATGGCGTACACCTTGCTCACGGACAACGCGGCGGGCTCTTTGTTCGCGGCCGGGGAGGTGGATGCGGTGCTGATCGGGGCGGACCGGATCGCCGCCGACGGTTCGGTGGCGAACAAGGTGGGGAGCTATCCGCTCGCCGTGCTCGCCCGGTACCACCATGTGCCGTTCATCGTGGTGGCGCCGGTGACGACGGTCGATCCGGACACGCCGGACGGGGCGTCCATCGAGGTGGAGCAGCGCCCCGGATACGAAGTGACGGAGATCACATCACCCCAAGTGACGGTGTCGGGAGCGGGAGGCGGGATTCCGGTGGCACCGCTGGGGACCCAGGCATACAACCCGGCGTTCGACGTGACGCCTCCCGAGCTGGTGACGGCGATCGTCACCGAAGAAGGCGCTGTTTCGCCCGTGACGGCGGAGGCGCTGGCAGAGCTGTGTGACAGGTCACGACAGGTAACGATTTAGTTAATGGGATGATGTCGTTTATGAAGGGACGAGTCCTTGTCGTCGATGACGACACCGCACTGGCCGAGATGCTCGGCATTGTGTTGCGTGGTGAAGGTTTTGAGCCGTCTTTCGTAGCCGACGGCGACAAGGCGCTGGCCGCTTTCCGTGAGAGCAAGCCCGACCTGGTGCTCCTGGACCTGATGCTGCCCGGACGGGACGGTATCGAGGTGTGCCGCCTGATCAGGGCGGAGTCCGGGGTGCCGATCGTGATGCTCACGGCGAAGAGCGACACCGTCGATGTCGTGGTGGGCCTGGAGTCGGGCGCGGACGACTACATCGTGAAGCCGTTCAAGCCGAAGGAGCTGGTCGCCCGGATCCGGGCGCGGCTGCGGAGGTCGGAGGAGCCCGCGCCCGAGCAGCTCGCCATAGGCGACCTGGTCATCGACGTGGCTGGTCACTCCGTGAAGCGGGACGGGCAGTCGATCGCCCTGACCCCGCTGGAGTTCGACCTGCTGGTCGCGCTGGCCCGTAAACCGTGGCAGGTGTTCACGCGGGAGGTGCTCCTGGAGCAGGTCTGGGGCTACCGGCACGCGGCGGACACCCGACTGGTCAACGTGCATGTCCAGCGGCTGCGTTCCAAGGTCGAGAAGGACCCGGAGCGGCCGGAGATCGTGGTGACCGTCCGAGGCGTCGGTTACAAGGCGGGACCGAGCTGACATGTCCAGGGACAGTGCCGCTTCGGCGCCCGGGGTCCGGGGCTCGTGCGGGGCGGCCTGTCGGCCGGAAGGCGGCGGGCTCCCGCTGGAGGCGCCTGCTGGAGGGCGGGCTGCTGCAGGGCGGGGTCCAGGGCAGCCCGGTCCTTCGCCTGTTCATGCGCTGGGTGCGCCGGCCGCTGCTGCCCGTCATGCGGCTGTGGCGGCGCAACATCCAGCTCAAGGTCGTCGTCACCACCCTGCTGATGTCCCTGGGCGTCGTCCTGCTGCTCGGCTTCGTCGTCATCGGCCAGGTGCGCAACGGCCTGCTGGACGCCAAGGTGAAGGCCTCCCAGAGCCAGGCCACGGGCGGCTTCGCCGTGGCCAAGCAGCGGGCCGACGAAGCGGCCACCGGGACCGCTGACGACGGTTCCGCGACCGGAGGCAACTCCTCCCAGAACGTCATCCAGTGGATGAGCGACCTCGTGTCGTCGCTCTCCAGCGGCGGCCAGGGCGCCTTCGACGTGGTGACCCTGCCCGCCGGCATGGACAGCGGCAGCGGACGCAGCCCGCGCGGCTCCGGCTACGTCGACCCGTCCGCCAGCGTCCCCGAGGACCTGCGCGCGCGGGTCAACGACCGTACGACCGCCGCCCAGAGCTACACCCGGATCATCTACAGCAACGGCAAGGAATCCCAGCCGGCGCTGGTCGTGGGCAAGCAGGTCAACGACCCGAACGGCGATCCCTACCAGCTGTACTACCTCTTCCCGCTCACCCAGGAGGAGAAGTCGCTCAGCCTGGTCAAGGGGACCCTCGCCACGGCCGGCCTCTTCGTCGTCGTCCTCCTGGGAGCCATCGCCTGGCTCGTCGTACGGCAGGTCGTCACGCCGGTGCGGATGGCCGCCGGGATCGCCGAGAGGCTGTCGGCCGGACGCCTCCAGGAGCGCATGAAGGTCACCGGTGAGGATGACATCGCGCGGCTCGGCGAGGCCTTCAACAAGATGGCGCAGAACCTCCAGTTGAAGATCCAGCAGCTGGAGGACCTGTCGCGGATGCAGCGGCGGTTCGTGTCCGACGTGTCGCACGAGCTGCGGACGCCGCTGACGACCGTACGGATGGCGGCCGATGTCATCCATGACGCGCGCGTGGACTTCGATCCGATGACCGCGCGGTCGGCCGAACTACTGGCCGACCAGCTGGACCGGTTCGAGACACTGCTCGCGGACCTGCTGGAGATCAGCCGCTTCGACGCGGGCGCGGCGGCCCTGGAGGCCGAGCCGATAGACCTCAGAGAGGTCGTACGACGGGTCCTGAGCGGCGCTGAGCCGCTCGCAGAGCGCAAGGGCACGCGGATACGCGTCGTCGGCGACCAGCAGCCCGTGGTCGCCGAGGCCGACGCCCGCCGGGTCGAGCGGGTGCTGCGCAACCTCGTCGTCAACGCCGTGGAGCACGGCGACGGCAAGGACGTCATAGTCAAGCTCGCCACCGCGGGCGGTGCGGTCGCCATCGCGGTGCGCGACTACGGGGCGGGGCTCAAGCCCGGCGAGGCGACCCGGGTGTTCAGCCGCTTCTGGCGGGCCGACCCGGCACGCGCGCGTACCACCGGTGGTACGGGTCTGGGGCTGTCCATCGCCCTGGAGGACGCGCGGCTGCACGGCGGCTGGCTGCAGGCGTGGGGCGAGCCGGGTGGCGGTTCACAGTTCCGGCTGACGCTGCCGCGCACCGCCGACGAACCGCTACGGGGCTCGCCGATACCCCTGGAGCCCAAGGACTCACGCCGTAATCGTGGACTTAATGAGGCCGGTCTGCCGAGCGGGGGCGGGGACAAGCGCGCGACCGTCCCGGTGCAGCCGATGGGTGACCAGGGGGCGCCGATATCCGGCCGGACCCCGATAGCCCCGAGGAACACCACGACCGCGACGGCGGACCCGACGGCGCTGCCCGGCAACGGCGCGCGCGTGGTGCCCCGGCCCACCGGCGGCACCCGGCGCCAGGACGACCGGCCGGTCGCGGAACCGGGGCGGAGCGAGGCCGCATGCAGTACGGACCCGGCCGCCGCGCCGGAGAACTCGACCAAGCAGGGGAGGCATCTCGTGGGCGCTGACCGCGTGGGGGCGCCCGGCGCAGGCAGGGACGCGCGGTGGCGTACGCCGCGTGTGGCGTCGTCGTACTGGCGGGATGCGCCTCGATGCCCGACAGCGGGGATCTCCGGGGTCGAGTCGACGCCCCGACAGGACACCCAGGTGCGCGTTTTCGCGATGCCGCCCCGGGAGGACGCGTCGCAGGGCGAGATCGTGCAGGGCTTCCTGGAGGCACTCACCAGCGACGACCCGAACTTCAAGACAGCGCGCATGTACCTGACCGCCAAGGCCGCGCGGGGCTGGCAGCCGGAGCAGTCCACCACGGTGCTCGCCGACGGCCCGAGCACGATGGCGCTCCGCGCCCCGGCAGGCCGGGAGGACACCGACACCTTCACGTACACGCTGACCGGCAACCGGGTCGCCACCGTGGACGCGCAACAGGCGTACTCCCCGGCGGACGGGCAGTACAGCAAGTCCGTCCACCTCACGAAGGACGCGAAGAGCGGCCAGTGGCGCATCGACGAGCTGCCGCAGGGCGTCGTCATGGGCGAGTCGGACTTCCAGCGCAACTACATGTCGGTCAACAAGTACTACTTCGCGTCGAACACGTCGGCCGGCACCAGCTCGCAGCCGATCGCGGTCGCCGACCCCGTGTTCGTACGGCGGCGGGTCGACCCCGTGACACAGATGGTGCGATCGCTGCTCAACGGGCCGACCAGCTGGCTCGGGCCCGTGGTCAGGTCGAGCTTCCCCACCGGGACGACGCTCCGCAAGGGCGTCACCTCGCTGACGCCCGACGACCAGAACAAGCTGACGGTCCCGTTGAACCAGACGGCCTCCCGGGTCGGTCTCGCCCGGTGCAACGAGATGGCCACGCAGATCCTCTACACGCTCCAGACCATGACCCCCACGGTGGACGAGGTCGAGCTGCGGGCCGCCAACGGCGCCCAGTTGTGCGTCTACTCCGAGGAGAGCGCGGCGGGCCTCGCCGCACACGGTGCCGTGAACCGTCCCGAGTACCTGTACTTCCTCGACGACAAGCACCGGGTGGTACGGATGCCCGGCGCGGGCGGCGCGCACGCCGACCCGGTGCCGGGCGCACTGGGCGAGGGCGACAAGCAGCTGCGGTCGGTGGCGATCTCGCGCGACGAGGAGACCGGCGCCGGTGTCGGCCTCGACGGGAAGTCGCTCTACGTCGGCTCGATGGTGTCCGGTGCCTCGCTCGGCGACCCCGTGCTGACCAGCCAGGGCAAGACCGAGGACGACCGGCTGACGGCGCCCAGCTGGGACGCGCAGGGCGACCTCTGGGTGGCCGACCGGGACCAGGCGAACCCCGGCTGCTCCTGCTGCAGAAGGGCGCGGGACAGCCCATAACGGTGGAGGCGCCGGGGCTGGACGGCCGTATCGAGTCGGTGCGGGTCGCCGCCGACGGGGTGCGGATCGCGCTCGTCGTGGAGAAGGGCGGCAAGCGGTCCCTGCTCATCGGGCGTATCCAGCGCGGCGGGACGAGCGGCGAGCCACCGGTGGTCTCGGTCCTCGAACTGCGGTCCGTCACCCCGGACCTGGAGGAGATCACGGCCATGTCGTGGGCCGGGGACAGCCGGCTCGTGGTGGTGGGCCGCGAGCACGAAGGCGTCCTGCAGATGCGGTACGTCCAGGTCGACGGCTCCACACCGGAGGGCCCGGCGCCCGCCGCCTGACCGGGGTCAAGGAGATCGCCGCCTCCGAGGACGACAAGCTGCCGCTGGTCGCCTACTCGGAGGACGGGATCGTACGGCTGCCCAGCGGAGCGCAGTGGCAGAAGGTGGTCAAGACGGGGTCGGCGCCGGTCTATCCGGGGTGAGGCGCTGACGCGGCCGGGTGGTGTGTCCGCGGTTACGCGCAGTTGTCCACAGGCCGTTGTCCACAGGGGTGGCCGGTCGGCGGGGGTGTTGGCACAGTGGTGGACATGCGGGGGTGGTGGCGGGACCTCACGGATCTGGTGCTGCCGGCCGAGTGCGGAGGCTGCGGCAGGCCTCGCACGGTGCTCTGCCCGGAGTGCCGTGCCGCCCTGACCGGGGCCGTACCGAGCCGGGTGCGACCGATGCCCGAGCCGTCGGGGCTGCCGGCGACGTACGCGACGGCTCCGTACGCGGACGAGGTGCGCGCGATGCTCCTCGCCCACAAGGAACGAGGCGCGCTGGCTCTTGCCGGGCCGCTGGGCGCGGCGCTGGCGGGGGCGGTGCGGGTGGGGGTGTGGGAGGGGGACGGGAGGGGTGGGGAGGGCCCAGCTACGGCAACCGGTGGCAGGGCAGGCCCAGGGTGCGGAAGCCTCGCAGGCTGGGGCAAGGCATCGACAGGGACAGGCCGCGCAGGCTGGGGCAGGCCATCGACAAGGTCAAGTTGCCGAGGTTCAGGCAGGACACCGCGAGGCTCGGCTCGGGCTTCAGACGGGGATCGGCAGGCTCAGGCAGGGCATCGGCAGGCTCAGGTCGCGCCCCATGCG
Source organism: Streptomyces sp. P3 (assembly GCA_016893485.2). Classification (GTDB taxonomy): domain Bacteria; phylum Actinomycetota; class Actinomycetes; order Streptomycetales; family Streptomycetaceae; genus Streptomyces. The sequence goes on along the minus strand of JAFEKX020000001.1, from coordinate 4,020,305 downwards.
GGGCATTGTCAGGCCCAGGGCGTCCTTCCGGCAGAGCATCGCCAAGCTCAAGGCCCCCTTCCGGAAGGGCATCGGCAGCCTCAAGCCGGGCTCCACGCAGGGGATCGACAGGCTCAGGGCGTCCTTCCGGCAGGACAGCGCCGACCTCAGGCCGAGCTCCAGGCAGGGCATCGCCAAGCTCAGCGCGGTCTTCCGGCGGCGCAGCGCCAGACTCAGGCGGCCCCCAGCCTGGCCGTGCCCGAATTCAGGCCGTTCAAGCCCACGAGGAGCACCGCCAGGCCCAAGCCGAACGCCACCTGGACATCCACCCCCTCACCCCCGGAGCCCAGCCCAGCCGCCCATCCTGCTCGTCCCCGTGCCCTCCGCGCGGGCGACCGTGCGGGCCCGGGGGCATGATCCGGCGCGGCGGATCGCGCTCGCGGCGGCGGGGGAGTTGCGGCTGACCGGGACGCCGGCCCGGGTGGTCGCCGTGTTGCGGCAGCGGCGGTGGGTGGCCGATCAGTCGGGGCTCAACTCCCGGCAACGGCTGGAGAATCTCGCCGGTGCGCTGGAGGTGGTCGCGGGTGGTGCCGGGCTGCTCGCCGGAGGGCGGGTGGTGCTCGTCGACGACTTGATGACGACGGGGGCCACCTTGCGGGAGGCGGCGCGTGCTGTGCGGGAGGCGATGGCGTGCGGCGGTGAAGTTGGCGCGACTGACGCTGTGTACGAGCGTGCGTCCAGGGAAGGCAGAGAAGAACACAGCGAGAGATCAATGGAGAACGGGAGGAACATGGCACTCAGTGCACCGGGATGCGTGGGCGTGAACGGCCCCGATGACCTGATCTGCGCGGCAGTGATCGCTGCTTCGCCAGATTCCTTCGAAATAAACCGGAACTGACCGCGATCTTGTGTCGTTGCAGGTAATGACAGGGGTAATTCACCTGAACGGAGGTACGCGGCAGTAGAGGGTGACGACATCCGTCCGGGCGAGATATGTTCGGTTGTGAGAGAAAGGCGCAGGCCGCGCCTCTCCTATCCGAATGCCGTGCTGCGGGTTTTCTGCAATCACTCGCCGCCATGGGGTGTAGATCTTGCCCATGGGGGAGGAGGAGGTGGAAGTCACCGAGTCCGAGGTTCCGGGGTTGACCGGAGCCTGGTGCGAAAGGAGACGCTCCGCAGCGAAGCGGAGCGATCCGGGAACGGAGTTCTGCGTGGACATCGTCGTCAAGGGCCGCAAGACAGAGGTGCCCGAGCGGTTCCGCAAGCACGTGGCCGAGAAGCTGAAGCTGGAGAAGATCCAGAAGCTCGACGGCAAGGTGATCAGCCTCGACGTGGAGGTGTCCAAGGAGCCGAACCCCGACAGGCCGACCGCTGTGACCGAGTGGAGATCACGCTCCGCTCCCGCGGTCCGGTGATCCGGGCGGAGGCATCGGCCAACGATCCGTACGCGGCGCTCGACCTCGCGGCGGAGAAGCTGGACGCCCGGCTGCGCAAGCAGCACGACAAGCGCAACACGCGCCGCGGTGCCCGTCGGCTCACGGCCGCCGAGGTCCCCGACCACGTCCCGGGCGCCGCGACGCTCAACGGCAACGGCCAGGCCGTCCAGGACGAGCAGTCGGACGGTGTGCCCACCAAGAAGATCGGCTCGCTGGAGGTCAAGGGCGAAGGCCCCTGGTCGTCCGCGAGAAGACCCACGTCGCCTCTCCGATGTCCCTCGACCAGGCGCTCTACGAGATGGAACTGGTCGGACACGACTTCTACCTGTTCGTCGACTCCGAGACCAAGGAACCGAGCGTCGTCTACCGACGTCACGCCTACGACTACGGCGTCATCCACCTCAGCACGGACCCGATGGTCACGCAGGCGCAACCGCCCGCGGCGGGCGGCACGCTGGGCGGCTGAGCCACCCGGCCGAGAGTCGAGCCGGTGCCCCTGGAGCGCGTGTGCGCCCCAGGGGCACCGGTGTGCGACCACTTCGCGCCCCGCTCCGTGACCGCACTGTCGTCCGGGCATGGAATCATGGCCGTACAGGGCCCAACCGGTGGGCCGCTGCCTTGGGTTGGCGATGGCGCAGGACCACAGGCCACAGCCTTCAGGGGGAGGAACGATGGCGGACAGCTTCGGACCGATGCATGTCGGGGATGCCGACGGCGGCGTCGTCGGCATGGGCCCGGAAGCGGGCTCGACACGCAAGGAGCCGATCAGAGTCCTGGTCGTGGACGACCACGCCCTCTTCCGGCGCGGCCTGGAGATCGTGCTGGCTGCCGAGGAGGACATCCAGGTCGTCGGCGAGGCCGGTGACGGCGCCGAGGCCGTGGACAAGGCCGCCGATCTGCTCCCCGACATCGTCCTGATGGACGTGCGGATGCCGAAGCGGGGCGGGATCGAGGCGTGCACCTCCATCAAGGAGGTGGCGCCCAGCGCGAAGATCATCATGCTCACGATCAGCGACGAAGAGGCCGATCTCTACGACGCCATCAAGGCGGGCGCGACGGGATATCTCCTCAAGGAGATCTCGACCGACGAGGTGGCCACCGCCATTCGCGCCGTGGCCGACGGACAGTCGCAGATCAGCCCCTCCATGGCGTCGAAACTCCTCACCGAGTTCAAGTCGATGATCCAGCGCACCGACGAGCGCCGGCTGGTGCCCGCGCCCCGGCTCACCGACCGTGAGCTGGAGGTCCTCAAACTCGTCGCCACCGGTATGAACAACCGTGATATCGCCAAGCAGTTGTTCATCTCCGAGAACACCGTGAAGAACCATGTGCGCAACATCCTGGAGAAGCTGCAGCTGCACTCCAGGATGGAGGCGGTGGTCTACGCGATGCGGGAGAAGATCCTCGAGATCCGCTGATCCCTCAAGGGGATCCGCTGTTCCTCCAAGGGGATCTCCTGCCTCTCACGCCAGGAGACGGACGAGTTCCCTGGCGAGGGGGCGCGCAGCTCCGGGGAGTCGACCCGCTCCACGCGTACGTCCGTGCAGTCCACCCAGCTCGCGGCCTCGACCAGGGCCTGGGCGACGGACGGGACGGCCTTGGAGTCGTCCAGGGTGACCTGCTTGGCCACCAGGGTGTGGCCCTCGCGCGCGGGGTCGACGCGTCCGACCAGCCGGCCACCGGCGAGCACCGGCATCGCGAAGTAGCCGTGGATGCGCTTCGGCTTGGGGACGTAGGCCTCCAGGCGGTGGGTGAAGCCGAAGATGCGCTCCGTGCGGGCCCGCTCCCAGACGAGGGAGTCGAACGGGGACAGGAGCGTGGTGCGGTGGCGTCCGCGCGGGGGTGTCGCCAGGGCCGCCGGGTCCGCCCAGGCGGGCTTGGACCAGCCCTCGACCGTGACCGGGACCAGGCCCGAGTCGGCGATCACCGCGTCGACCTGCTCGCCCTTGAGGCGGTGGTAGTCCGCGATGTCCGCGCGCGTGCCGACGCCCAGCGACTGGCCCGCGAGGGCGACCAGGCGGCGGAGGCACTCCGTGTCATCCAGTTCGTCGTGCAGCAGGTCCTGCGGGATCGCGCGCTCGGCGAGGTCGTACACCCGCTTCCAGCCGCGGCGTTCCACGCAGACCACCTCGCCGTACATGAGCGCGCGCTCGACGGCGACCTTGGCGCCGGACCAGTCCCACCACTCGCTGGTGCGCTTGGCCCCGCCCAACTCCGTCGAGGTGAGCGGGCCTTCGGTGCGGAGCTGCTTGATGACCTGGTCGTAGGTGCCGTCCGGGAGGTCGTGGTTCCAGTGCGGGCGGGCGCGGTAGGCGCGGCGGCGGAAGGCGAAGTGGGGCCACTCCTCCACGGGGAGGATGCACGCGGCGTGCGACCAGTACTCGAAGGCGTGGGGTCGGGCCGGAGTCGCGCCGACGGGGGCACTCGTCCAGTACGCGTCCTCCACCGTCTTGCGGGGGACGGCGCCGAGGCGGGCGTACGGGATGAGTTCGTGGGAGCGGGCGAGGACCGAGATGGTGTCGAGCTGGACCGCGCCGAGATGGCGGAGCACGCCGCGCACGCCCCCGCGGCGGTCCGGGGCGCCGAGGAAACCCTGGGCACGCAGGGCGATGCGGCGGGCGTCGGCTGCCGGCAGGTCGGTCGTGGGGCGCGGGGCACTCGTCATGTCTCCGCACGATAGACGGTGGCACTGACAGTGCGGGCTGAGCTGCGGATTCGTCCCGCTACGGCTGGGTCGGCAGGTACGGCGCCGTCGACGGCAGGCCCTGGTCCGACGGGAGCAGGGAGCCGACCCAGCAGTCCCGTCGTACGCCCTTGTTGTTGATCGCGGAGCGGAGCGTGCCCTCGATGGTGAAACCGGCGTGTTCGGCGACCGCGCGGGAGCCCTTGTTGCCGACCTCCGCGCGCCACTCCACGCGGTCGATCGACAGGCGGGTGAAGGCCCAGCGGGAGACGGCGACGGTGGCCTCGGTGATGTAGCCGTTGCCGCGGTGTTCCTTCGTGGCCCAGAAGCCGACCTCGCCGACGCCCAGGGAGCGCATCGTGATCGCGAGCATGCCCACCAACTCCCCTTCGGGGAGAAAGACGCCGAAGGTGAACATCGAACCGTTCTCCCAGCCCTCCGGGACCAGTTGTTCGGTGAAACTCCGCGCGTGCTCCAGGAGGTAGGGCGAGGGATCGTCGTCCAGCGCTGGATCTCGGGGTCCTGGGCCGCGGAATACACGACGTCGGTGTCCTGTGGGCCGACGCTGCGCAGGAGGAGACGGTCGGTCGTGAGCGTGACGGGTTCCATCGGCCGATTCTGCTCGGGGGCGCACGAGGACGCCATACTTTTGCGCTGCGTGAGCGGGTGATCACATTTCGCGCAATTCCTCGGAGGGACGCGGCACCATCGGCGACCCCGGCCGTTGTCCCCTTTGAAGCAGATTTGAAGGAGTGGACGGTCGGCGTCCCCGGCAGGCTCCCGGCGTGACGGGGTCCTCGCATACGATGGCCGTTGCTCAGTCATGTCATTGGAAACCGACCGTCCCAGGCCCGACCGGCAAGGAGACCAACCCCGTGTCCGTCCTCTCGAAGATCATGCGTGCAGGCGAAGGCAAGATCCTGCGCAAGCTGCACCGCATCGCGGACCAGGTCAACTCCATCGAAGAGGACTTCGTCGACCTCTCCGACGCCGAGCTGAAGGCCCTCACCGAGGAGTACAAGCAGCGCTACGCCGATGGTGAGACCCTGAACGACCTGCTCCCCGAGGCGTTCGCCACCGTGCGCGAGGCCGCCAAGCGCGTCCTCGGCCAGCGTCACTACGACGTGCAGATGATGGGCGGCGCGGCCCTGCACCTCGGCTATGTCGCCGAGATGAAGACCGGCGAGGGCAAGACCCTGGTCGGCACGCTGCCCGCGTATCTGAACGCCCTCTCCGGAGACGGCGTTCACATCATCACGGTCAACGACTACCTGGCCGAGCGCGACTCCGAGATGATGGGGCGCATCCACAAGTTCCTGGGCCTCGAGGTCGGCTGCATCCTGGCCAACATGACCCCGGCCCAGCGCCGCGAGCAGTACGCGTGCGACATCACGTACGGCACGAACAACGAGTTCGGCTTCGACTACCTGCGCGACAACATGGCGTGGTCGCAGGACGAACTGGTGCAGCGCGGCCACAACTTCGCGATCGTCGACGAGGTCGACTCCATCCTCATCGACGAGGCGCGTACGCCGCTGATCATCTCGGGCCCGGCCGACCAGGCCACCAAGTGGTACGGCGACTTCGCCAAGCTCGTCACCCGCCTGAAGAAGGGTGAGGCGGGCAACTCCCTCAAGGGCCTTGAGGAGACGGGCGACTACGACGTCGACGAGAAGAAGCGCACGGTGGCCATCCATGAGGCCGGCGTCAGCAAGGTCGAGGACTGGCTGGGCATCGACAACCTCTACGAGTCGGTGAACACCCCTCTGGTGGGCTACCTGAACAACGCCATCAAGGCGAAGGAGCTCTTCAAGAAGGACAAGGACTACGTCGTCATCGACGGCGAGGTCATGATCGTCGACGAGCACACCGGCCGTATCCTCGCCGGCCGCCGTTACAACGAGGGCATGCACCAGGCGATCGAGGCGAAGGAAGGGGTGGACATCAAGGACGAGAACCAGACCCTTGCCACGATCACCCTGCAGAACTTCTTCCGCCTCTACAGCAACCTCTCGGGCATGACCGGTACGGCGATGACCGAGGCCGCCGAGTTCCACCAGATCTACAAGCTCGGTGTCGTCCCGATCCCGACCAACCGGCCGATGGTCCGCAAGGACCAGTCCGACCTGATCTACCGCACCGAGGTCGCGAAGTTCGAGGCGGTCGTCGACGACATCGCCGAGAAGCACGAGAAGGGCCAGCCGATCCTCGTCGGTACGACGTCGGTCGAGAAGTCCGAGTACCTCTCGCAGCAGCTCGCCAAGCGCGGCATCCAGCACGAAGTGCTGAACGCGAAGCAGCACGACCGTGAGGCGCCGATCATCGCCCAGGCCGGCCGCAAGGGCGCCGTCACCGTCGCCACCAACATGGCCGGCCGCGGTACGGACATCAAGCTCGGCGGCAACCCCGACGACCTCGCCGAGGCGGAGCTGCGCCAGCAGGGCCTCGACCCCGAGGAGCACATCGAGGAGTGGGCCCAGGCCCTGCCCGCCGCCCTGGAGAGGGCCGAGCAGGCGGTCAAGGACGAGTTCGAGGAGGTCAAGGACCTCGGAGGCCTCTATGTCCTCGGTACCGAGCGGCACGAGTCGCGCCGTATCGACAACCAGCTGCGCGGTCGCTCCGGCCGTCAGGGCGACCCGGGCGAGTCCCGCTTCTACCTCTCCCTCGGCGACGACCTGATGCGGCTGTTCAAGGCCCAGATGGTCGAGCGCGTGATGTCGATGGCGAACGTCCCGGACGACGTGCCGATCGAGAACAAGATGGTCACGCGCGCGATCGCGTCCGCCCAGTCGCAGGTCGAGCAGCAGAACTTCGAGACCCGCAAGAACGTCCTCAAGTACGACGAGGTCCTCAACCGCCAGCGCGAGGTCATCTACGGCGAGCGCCGCCGTGTCCTGGAGGGCGAGGACCTGCAGGAGCAGGTCGTGCACTTCATGGACGACACGATCGACGCGTACATCACCGCGGAGACCGCCGAGGGCTTCCCGGAGGACTGGGACCTCGACCGGCTGTGGGGCGCGTTCAAGCAGCTCTACCCGGTGAAGGTCACCGTGGAGGAGCTGGAGGAGGCGGCCGGGGACCGGGCCGGTCTGACCGCCGAGTTCATCTCCGAGTCCATCAAGGACGACATCCACGAGCAGTACAAGGAGCGCGAGGAGCAGCTCGGCTCCGAGATCATGCGGGAGCTGGAGCGCCGCGTCGTGCTGTCGGTCCTGGACCGCAAGTGGCGCGAGCACCTCTACGAGATGGACTACCTCCAGGAGGGCATCGGCCTGCGTGCGATGGCCCAGAAGGACCCCCTGGTCGAGTACCAGCGCGAGGGCTTCGACATGTTCACCGCGATGATGGACGGCATCAAGGAGGAGTCCGCCGGCTACCTGTTCAACCTGGAGGTCCAGGTCGAGCAGCAGGTCGAGGAAGTCCCCTGGAGGACGACAAGCCGTCCCTCGACAAGGAGGACACGGTGCCCGCGCAGGCGAACGGCCGTCCCGAGATCCGCGCCAAGGGCCTCGACGCCCCGCAGCGGCCGGACCGGCTGCACTTCTCCGCGCCCACCGTGGACGGCGAGGGCGGCATCGTCGAGGGCGACTTCACCAGCGACGACGAGCCCGTGCGCTCCGAGGCGGATGGCCTCACGCGCGCGGAGCGCCGCAAGCAGGGTCGCCGGAGCAGCCGCCGCAAGAAGTGACGGTCGCTCCGCTGGGGTGAGCGGTGAGTTGCGTGGGCGGTCTCTTGGGTGGGCCCCGGTCGGTGACGGGCGGGTCCACGTGAGGGGCTGAGCGTGTCGGGCCGCGTTCCGCGAAGAGGCTGTATGAAGGGCCGGGCATCTTGAGGATGCCCGGCCTTCGGCGTGCGTGCCGGGGGCGTCGTCGGTCGGCGTCAGTTCTCCAGCGGGGGTGTCGCCGGCCGTCGGCAGGCTCTTCGACTGCATGCCCGGGGCCTGTCGGCAGTCGTCGGCAGGCTTGGTGTGCGTGCCCGGAGGCGGGGTCAGTCGTCGTCCCGGTGTGGGGCGCGGGGGCCGCCCAGTTCCACCGCGGTGCAGCGCCAGCGGAGGTCCGCGCCCTGTTCCAGCCGGAAGGCCATGGCGCGTACCTGGTCACCGGCGCCGATGCGGGCGAAGGCCTCCACTGCGCCGGGGCGGGCGACGTAATACCCGATGTCCCGGACCACCGGGCGGACGCCACGGGTGGCGCGCAGGGGACCGTGTTCGGCCAGGCGGATCAGCTCGTCGTAGGCGGGGCCGGCGGTGTGCCGGAGCATCCAGTGGACGGGCCGCTGACCGCTCAGTACGGCGAGGAGGCGGTCGGCGAAGACGTCGGTGGGGCGGGGCTGGGGACGGGGGGTGCGGGTGGCGGCCTGGGGTGTCTGAGCGGCTTGGGCGGGCACGGTGTGGGGTTCGGCGTGACGTGAGGCCTGGTGGGGGCCCCGGCCTGCCGCCTGCGGAGGAGCCGTGGAGACCGCGTCCTGGACGGTCGCGCCCTCGGCGGCCGTACGAACTCCACGGGCCGTCGTGGCCACCCCGCGGCCGTTCCCGGGGCTGTACGGGCTCCACGTCCCGGCGCGGTCGCCGGGCGGCCGTCTCCCGGGGCCGTGCGTCCTGTGCCCCGGCCAGGGCCGCTACCGGGAGCTCCCGTGCTCAGGCCGTCAGCGCGAGCGCCAGGACCGGTGGCCGGAGTGCCCGTAGCCTCCCGCCTCCCCGTCACCGTGTTCTCGGGCCCCTCGGCCACCGGTGTCGTACGGGACGTGCCCCCGCCCTGGCCGCGCGGCGTGCCCGTGCCGGGGCGGCGGGGTCCCGGCGGGTCGGGGGCGGGTCGGGGTGTGCTGGGCGGTCCTGGTCATGACCTTGTGCATGGGGGTCCCCGTTGGATCGGCCCGGGATGTACCGGGAAGTAACTTCTGGTTGGGGATCTTGTACGGGGCCCCGGGTCGAGGTGGCAAGGACGTGGCGGAGCGGGTCGGAGGGGCGGGAACGTTCGCTTATCCGGGTGATTTACGGGCCCGTGAGCCCATCGCCACGGGGGTGCCCAGGGTGAATTTCGGGCGTGAGGTGGACGGTTCCGAGGGGGTGGGTGGGGACTCGATAGGGGACACGCGCACGTATCCTGAAGGCCCTCCAGGAGGCGCGGCACCGTCCGCGGAACGGTCCTCCCGAGGCACTCCGACTACGAAAGCGGCCAGCCATGCGCGTCTACGTCCCCTGACCCTCCCGGTCTCGCCGAGGCGTACAAGACGGGTGAGCTGGGGACGGGACCCTTCGTCGCCTACGCCGTGACGCCCGCGCTGCGCGAGTGGTACCTCTCCGACGACATCGAGGAGTTGGAGTACGCGGCGCTGAACCGGGCCGCCCTCGCCTCGCTGCGGCTGCTCGCGGTCCACCCCGACGCGCCCCGGCGCCGGGTCGTGGTCGCCGTCGACGTGCCCGACGGCACCGCGCAGGGCGACCCCGACCGCGGACTCGACCCGGGGCGCTCGGCGAGGTCCGGGTGACCGGAACCGTGGCGCTGGCCAAGGCGGCGGCCGTGCACGTGGATCTCGACGACGCGGAGGGCGATGTGAGCGCCGCCGCCGACGCGCTCGCGGCGGCCGATCACGGTGACGACGACGCGCAGTTCGTCGTGGACGGAGCCGAGGACCACGAGCTGCTCTGGTACGCGACGCAGGAGATCCCGAACCTCGTCGGGCTGGCCGACTGAGCCTGTCCCGCGCCGGTATATGGCCGTTGACCTGCGGTTCTCTTGATTGTCAGTGGCGGCGGGTACGTTTTTGGCATGGGGATGCAAGGAAGCGCGCACATCGTCTGGGACTGGAACGGCACGCTGTTCCACGACAATGACGCGATCATCGGGGCGACGAACGCGGCGTTCGCCGAGCTGGGGCTGACGCCGATCACGATGGAGGAGTACCGGACGCTGTACTGCGTGCCGGTGCCCAAGTTCTACGAGCGACTGCTGGGGCGGCTGCCCACCGACGCCGAGTGGGAGGTCATGGACGGCACCTTCCACCGGTACTACACGGAGCACCGCGTCGTCTGCGGGCTCACCGACGGCGCGGCGGACCTGCTCGCGGGGTGGCGGACCGCGGGTCGCAGCCAGTCGATCCTCAGCATGTACGGCCATGACGAACTCGTCCCGTTGGTGAGGGAGTTCGGGATCGAGCCGCACTTCATACGGGTCGACGGGCGCACCGGGCCCTCCGGCGGCAGCAAGGCCGAGCACATGGTGCGGCACCTCGGCGCGCTGACCGGCGTGGACCCCGCGCGCACCGTCGTGATCGGGGACGCGGCCGACGACGCGGTGGCCGCCCTGCACGTGGGGGCGCGGGCCGTGCTCTACACCGGCGGTTCGCACAGCCGGGCCAGCCTCGAGGTCGTGGGCGTACCGGTGGTGGACTCCCTGGCGGAGGCCGTCGCGGAGGCGGAGCGCCTGGCGGCGTGACGCGCTGCGGGCCGAGCGGCTGACGCGGCGCGGCGCGGCGCCTTGAGACACCGGCACCTTGAAAGACCTGTGCTTCAAGAGCCACCGGCACCTTTGAAGACCTGTGCGTCAAGAGGCGCCGGCACCTCTAAAAACCCGTGCCTCACGAGGCACCGCGCTTCCGTCACGTCACACGAACCGCCGCTTCACGTAACCGGTGCCTTCGCCCGCAGCACCGTCAGAAACTCCCGCATCCAACTGGAGTGATCCGGCCACGCGCGAGCGGAGACCAGCGTGCCGTCGACGACCGTCTCCGCGTCCTGGAAGGTCGCGCCGGCGGACTGCATGTCGAGTTCGAGCGCGGGGTACGCCGTGACCCGCCGGCCGCGCAGGCCGTCGATCGCGGCGGTGAGCAGGGGGCCGTGGCAGATCTGGGCCACGGGCTTGTCCGTGTCGAAGAAGGACTTGAGGATCTTGCGGAGTTCGGGATCGTTGCGGAGGTACTCGGGGCCCGCCCGCCGGGGATGACGAGGGCCGCGTACTGGCCGGGATCGACCTCGGAGAAGGCGAGATCGGCCGGCCAGGTGTAGCCGGGCTTCTCGGTGTACGTGTCGAAGCCGGGTTCGAAGTCATGGACGACGAACTGGAGCTTCTTGCGCTCGGGGGCGGCGATATGGACCTCGTAGCCCTCCTCGCGCAGGCGCTGGTAGGGGTAGAGGACTTCCAGCGACTCCGCTGCGTCGCCGGTGACGATGAGGATCTTCGCTGTCATGTCGGTGCGCTCCTCGATGGCCGTGGCTGTGGGGCCGTGGTCGTGACACGCGTCCGCGTCGGGCGTCCGCGTTGGCCGTCATGGGCAACGTGCCGCGCCCCGGCGTCCTTGCCAAGAGGCCGCGCTGAGCAGACACCGTCACCGTCCTGACTGCCCGTGAATACGACGATTTCACTCCCTGCGCCCCTGTGCATAACGTCAAAGTTCCACCCTCTGTTTTGTACACAACCGGCTCATGACGAGCCCCCGGTGAGGAGCGATAGCCTTGTGGCGTGATCAGCGCGATATTTCGCGGGGGCATCGTCGCCCCTGCTCCGCGCCCGGCGACCACGGAATACATCCGTGACCGGGCGGCGGTCGCTGGTCCTCCCAGGGCCTGTCCGATGACGGGCCCGCGCGGGCGGGACGGAGCTCCCAACGCTCCCAGGACGCCGTGCACACCCCGGGTAGCGGCTCGACCGAGAGCAGCGTCACACCCGACGGGGTGCCGAAAATGGCTGATAACCCACCGCTCATCTCACCTTGCGGCATAGCGTCTGAGCAGACCGGAGAACCCGGGCCGTGGCGTCGAGCCGCAGGGGAAGAGACCGTACTTCCTTCTACGTCACGCAACGGCGCGCGACAGGAGCCAGAGGACAATGCAGACCAAGCTGGACGAAGCAAAGGCCGAGTTGCTCGAGAGGGCTGCTCGGGTAGCTGAGAACAGCCCGGTCGGGGGCACCTACCCACCGGGAAGACGGACGAGAGCACGCCGGACCAGGAGACCGTGCTCGCGTTCCTCCAGCGCTACTACCTGCACACCGCCCCCGAGGACCTCGCCGACCGCGACCCGGTCGACGTCTTCGGTGCCGCCTTCTCCCACTACCGGCTGGCCGAGACCCGACCCCAGGGCACGGCGAACGTACGGGTCCACACCCCGACGGTCGAGGAGAACGGCTGGACGTGCAGCCACACCGTCGTCGAGGTCGTCATGGACGACATGCCCTTCCTCGTGGACTCGGTGACCAACGAGCTGACCCGCCAGGGCCGCGGCATCCACGTCGTCATCCACCCGCAGGTGATCGTCCGCCGCGACCTCACCGGCAAGCTCATCGAGGTGCTCACCACCCCGCCCGCCGGCGAGCTGCCGCACGACGCCTACACCGAGTCCTGGATCCACGTCCAGATCGACCGCGAGACCGACCGCGCCGACCTGAAGCAGATCACCGCCGACCTGCTGCGCGTCCTGTCCGACGTCCGCGAGGCCGTCGAGGACTGGGAGAAGATGCGGGACTCGGCGCTGCGCATGGCCGACGAGCTGCCCACCGAGCCGACCGCCTCCGACCTGCCCTCCAGTGACGTAGAGGAGGCCCGTCAGCTGCTGCGCTGGCTGGCAGCCGACCACTTCACCTTCCTCGGCTACCGCGAGTATCAGCTGCGCGAGGACGACTCGCTGGCCGCCGTTCCCGGCACCGGCCTCGGCATCCTGCGCTCCGACCCGCAGCACGCCGGCGAGGACAGCCACCCGGTGAGCCCGTCCTTCGAGCGGCTCCCGGCCGACGCCCGGGCCAAGGCCCGCGAGCACAAGCTCCTCGTCCTGACGAAGGCCAACAGCCGCTCCACGGTGCACCGTCCGTCGTACCTCGACTACGTGGGCGTGAAGAAGTTCGACGAGAACGGTGAGGTCGTCGGCGAGCGCCGCTTCCTGGGCCTGTTCTCGTCCGCCGCCTACACCGAGTCCGTCCGCCGGGTTCCCGTGATCCGGCGCACGGTCGACGAGGTGCTCGAAGGCGCCGGCTTCTCGCCCAACAGCCACGACGGCCGCGACCTGCTGCAGATCCTGGAGACGTACCCGCGCGACGAGCTGTTCCAGACCCCGGTCGACGAACTCCGCTCCATCGTCACGTCCGTGCTCTACCTCCAGGAGCGCCGCCGGCTGCGCCTGTACCTGCGCCAGGACGAGTACGGCCGCTACTACTCGGCTCTTGTCTACCTCCCGCGCGACCGCTACACCACGGGCGTACGTCTGCGGATCATCGACATCCTCAAAGAAGAGCTCGACGGCATCAGCGTCGACTTCACCGCCTGGAACACCGAGTCGATCCTCTCCCGGCTGCACTTCGTGGTCCGCGTCCCGCAGGGCACCGAGCTGCCGCAGCTGTCCGACGCCGACAAGGACCGCATCGAGGCCCGCCTGGTCGAGGCGGCCCGCTCCTGGGCGGACGGTTTCGGCGAGGCGCTGAACGCCGAGTGCGGCGAGGAGCGCGCGGCCGAACTCGTGCGCCGCTACGGCAACGCCTTCCCCGAGGGCTACAAGGCGGACCACTCCCCGCGCGCCGCCGTCGCCGACCTGGTCCACCTCGAAGCGCTCACCGAGGAGCAGGGCTTCGCGCTCAGCCTCTACGAGCCGGTGGGCGCCGCTCCCGACGAGCGCCGCTTCAAGATCTACCGCAAGGGCGCCTCGGTCTCCCTCTCCGCCGTGCTGCCGGTCCTCAGCCGCCTCGGCGTCGAGGTCGTCGACGAGCGGCCGTACGAACTGCGCTGCTCGGACCGTACGACGGCGTGGATCTACGACTTCGGGCTGCGCATGCCCAAGTCGCAGAACGGCAGCGGGGACCACCTCGGCGACGACGCACGCGAGCGGTTCCAGGAGGCGTTCGCCGCCACCTGGACCGGGCAGGCCGAGAACGACGGCTTCAACGCGCTGGTGCTGAGCGCGGGGATCGACTGGCGCCAGGCGATGGTTCTGCGGGCGTACGCGAAGTACCTCCGGCAGGCCGGTTCGACCTTCAGCCAGGACTACATGGAGGACACCCTCCGCAACAACGTCCACACCACCCGGCTGCTCGTCTCGCTGTTCGAGGCGCGGATGTCGCCGGACCGGCAGCGCGCCGGGCGCGAGATCGTCGACGCCCTCCTCGAAGAGGTCGACGCAGCACTCGACCAGGTCGCGAGCCTCGACGAGGACCGCATCCTGCGCTCCTTCCTGACCGTCATCAAGGCGACCCTGCGCACCAACTTCTTCCAGGAGGCACGCGGCGGGCACGCGCACGCGTACGTCTCGATGAAGTTCGACCCGCAGGCCATCCCGGACCTGCCCGCGCCGCCCCGGCGTTCGAGATCTGGGTGTACTCGCCGCGCGTCGAGGGCGTGCACCTGCGCTTCGGCAAGGTCGCGCGCGGCGGGCTGCGCTGGTCGGACCGGCGGGAGGACTTCCGTACGGAGATCCTCGGCCTGGTCAAGGCGCAGATGGTGAAGAACACCGTCATCGTGCCGGTCGGCGCCAAGGGCGGCTTCGTCGCCAAGCAGCTGCCCGACCCGAGCGTGGACCGCGACGCGTGGCTCGCCGAGGGCATCGCCAGCTACAAGATGTTCATCTCGGCCCTGCTCGACATCACCGACAACCTGGTGGCCGGCGAGGTCGTCCCTCCGGCGGACGTCGTCCGGCACGACGAGGACGACACCTACCTGGTGGTCGCCGCCGACAAGGGCACCGCGACCTTCTCGGACATCGCCAACGGGGTCGCCGAGAGCTACAACTTCTGGCTGGGCGACGCCTTCGCCTCCGGCGGTTCGGCCGGCTACGACCACAAGAAGATGGGCATCACCGCGCGCGGTGCCTGGGAGTCCGTCAAGCGGCACTTCCGGGAGCTGGGCGTCGACACCCAGAGCGAGGACTTCACGGTCGTCGGTGTCGGTGACATGTCCGGTGACGTGTTCGGCAACGGCATGCTGCTGAGCGAGCACATCCGCCTGGTCGCCGCCTTCGACCACCGGCACATCTTCCTGGACCCGACCCCGGACGCGGCCGTCTCGTACGCCGAGCGCCGCCGCATGTTCGAGCTCCCGCGCTCCAGCTGGGCCGACTACAACACCGACCTGCTGTCGGCCGGCGGTGGCGTCTTCCCCGTACGGCCAAGGCGATCCCCGTCAACGCGCACGTCCGCGAGGCCCTCGGCATCGAGGACAAGGTCGCCAAGATGACGCCGGCCGACCTCATGAAGGCGATCCTCAAGTCGCGGGTCGACCTCCTGTGGAACGGCGGCATCGGGACATACGTCAAGGCCAGCACCGAGTCCCACGCGGACGTCGGCGACAAGGCCAACGACGCGATCCGCGTCGACGGCGCCGACCTGCGCGTCAAGGTCGTCGGCGAGGGCGGCAACCTGGGCCTGACCCAGCTCGGCCGGATCGAGTTCGCCCAGCACGGCGGCAAGATCAACACGGACGCGATCGACAACAGCGCGGGCGTGGACACCTCCGACCACGAGGTGAACATCAAGATCCTGCTCAACGGCCTGGTCACCGACGGCGACATGACCGTCAAGCAGCGCAACAAGATCCTCGCCGAGATGACCGACGAGGTCGGCGCGCTCGTCCTGCGCAACAACTACGCGCAGAACACCGCGATCGCCAACGCGCTCGCCCAGTCCAAGGACATGCTCCACGCCCAGCAGCGCTTCATGCGCACCCTGGTCCGCGAGGGCCACCTCGACCGGGCCCTGGGTTCCTGCCCAGCGACCGCCAGATCCGCGAACGGCTCGCCCAGGGACAGGGCCTGACCGGTCCCGAGACGGCCGTCCTCCTGGCGTACACGAAGATCACCGTCTCGGACGAGCTGCTCAACACCACGCTCCCCGACGACCCGTACCTGCGCACCCTGCTGCACGCCTACTTCCCGAGCGCGCTGCGCGAGAAGTTCGCCGAGCAGATCGACACCCACGCGCTGCACCGCGAGATCGTCACCACGGTCTTGGTCAACGACACGGTCAACACCGGCGGCACGAGCTTCCTGCACCGCCTCCGGGAGGAGACCGGGGCGTCCCTGGAGGAGATCGTCAGGGCGCAGACCGCGGCCCGCGCGATCTTCCACGCCGCCGAGGTGTGGGACGGCGTCGAGGCGCTCGACAACACCGTCGAGGCGCCCGTCCAGACTCGTATCCGGCTGCACTCGCGCCGCCTGTGCGAGCGCGGCACCCGCTGGCTGCTCAACAACCGGCCGCAGCCGCTCCAGCTCGCCGAGACCGTCGAGTTCTTCGGTGAGCGCGTCGAGCAGGTCTGGTCCCAGCTCCCCAAGCTGCTGCGCGGCGCGGACCTGGACTGGTACCAGCAGATCTACGACGAGCTGACCGGCGCCGGCGTCCCGGCCGAGCTCGCCACGCGCGTGGCCGGGTTCTCGTCCGCCTTCCCGGCGCTCGACATCGTCTCGGTGGCCGACCGCACCGGCAAGGACCCGATGGACGTCGCCGAGGTCTACTACGACCTCGCCGACCGCCTCCACATCACCCAACTCATGGACCGGATCATCGAGTTGCCCCGCGCGGACCGCTGGCAGTCCATGGCCCGCGCCTCCATCCGCGAGGACCTGTACGCGGCCCACGCGGCCCTGACCGCCGACATCCTCGCGGCGGGCAACGGCACCTCGACCCCGAACAGCGCTTCGCCACCTGGCAGGAGAAGAACGCGGCGATCCTGGGCCGGGCCCGCACGACCCTGGACGAGATCCAGGGCTCGGAGACCTTCGACCTCGCCAACCTGTCGGTGGCGATGCGCACCATGCGCACCCTGCTGAGGACGCACTCGTAGTACCTGGGTCGTAGCTGCCACGACCCTTCTTAAGAAGTCACTGCGACGCTACGACGAACAGGTCGCTACGACGATCAGGGCGCCCCGGGCCGTACGGCTCGGGGCGCCCTTTCACGGAGTGCCTTAGGGGTAATCGAAGGCGATTCGAGAGGAGCGCTTACTCTGCCCGGCTAAGCCTGGTGACGTGATTCTGAACCTCGCCGAGGAACGCGTGACCGAGCCCGTCCGCCCGGTGCGGAAAGTCGTCCTGGAAGTCGTGAAGTTCGGGATCGTCGGCGGCACCGGCGTCCTCGTCAACTTCGCGGTCTTCAACGCCCTGCTGCACGGCCTGCACTGGCCCGCGATGCTCGCGACCGTCCTGGCCAGCTGCGTCGCGATGGGCGCCAACTACCTCGGCTTCCGCTACTACACCTACCGCGACCGCGAGGCCCCGGGCGCCCGCAGGATCGCCCTGTTCTTCGTCTTCAGCGGCATCGGCGTCCTCATGGAGAGCGGCCTCTTCTACGTCGGCTACCACGGACTGGGCCTCCACGGTCCGCTTGAGGCGAATGTCGTGAAGGCCCTGTCGATCGTGCTCGCGTCGGCGTTCCGCTTCCTGGTCTACCGCACGTGGGTGTTCCAGGACGAGGACCTCTGACAGCCGTTCTGCGGCCTCAGGCGACCTTGCCCGCCGCCGGCGCGGGAGCCGCGGCCTTGGGCTTGTCGGCGCCGCCCGTGAAGGCCTCGTACGCCTCCAGGACGTCCTCCGTCGGCCCGTCCATCCGCAGCTCGCCGCGCTCCAGCCACAGCACGCGGTCGCAGGTGTCGCGGATCGACTTGTTGTTGTGGCTGACCAGGAAGACGGTGCCCGCGTGCTGGCGCAGCTCCCGGATCCGCTCCTCCGAACGCCGCTGGAACGACCGGTCGCCCGTCGCGAGCGCCTCGTCGATCAGGAGGACGTCGTGGTCCTTGGCGGCGGCGATGGAGAACCTCAGCCGCGCGCCCATGCCGGAGGAGTACGTCCGCATCGGGAGGGTGATGAAGTCGCCCTTCTCGTTGATCCCGGAGAAGTCGACGATGCCCTGGTAGCGCTCCTTGACCTGCTCGCGGGACATGCCCATGGCCAGGCCGCCGAGGTACACGTTGCGCTCGCCGGTCAGGTCGCCCATGAGGGCCGCGTTGACGCCGAGGAGGGAGGGCTGGCCGTGGGTGTAGATGCGGCCGTTCTCGACCGGGAGCAGGCCCGCGACGGCCTTGAGCAGGGTGGACTTGCCGGAACCGTTGGTGCCGATCAGGCCGATCGCCTCGCCCTTGTAGGCGACGAACGACACCTTCTTGACGGCGTGCACCTTGCGGACGCCCGCGGCCTTCTCGGTCTTCTCGCGGCGCATCATGCGGTTCAGGGCGGCGGTCGCGGAGCCGCGTCCGGCACCGGTTCCGTTGACCCGGTAGATGATGTCGACGCCGTCGCAGACGACGGTGGGGACGGTGCTGTCGGCGGCCACGCGGGTCCGCTCGGTGGTGTACTCGATGGTCTGCTCAGCCACGGCCGTACGTCTCCTCAGCCTTCCAGAAGTAGATGAAGCCGCCGACTCCGGCGATCAGCGCCCAGGCGGTCGCCGCCGGCCACACGTGCGGGGAGCTGGCTGGAGTGGAAGCTGTCGATCAGCGAGTAGCGCATCAGGTCGATGTAGACGGCCGCCGGGTTGGTCTCCAGGGCCAGCGTCACGATGTGCGGCAGGTGGTCCTTGCTGGTCAGCTTGTCGATGCTCCACATGACGCCGGAGACGTACATCCAGGTGCGCAGCACGAACGGCATCAGCTGCGCGATGTCCGGTGTCTTCGCGCCCATCCGGGCCATGATCATCGAGACGCCCGCGTTGAACGTGAACTGCAGGAACAGCACCGGGACCGCCAGCAGCCAGGAGAAGCTGATCGGCACACCGAAGCAGAGCAGGATCACGACCAGGGCGGCCATCGAGAACAGCAGCTGCTGGAGCTGCTGCAGTGCGAACGAGATCGGCAGCGCGGCCCGCGGGAAGTGCAGCGCCCTGACCAGACCGAGGTTCCCGGAGATCGCCCGGGTGCCCGCCATGATCGAGCTCTGCGTGAACGTCCAGATGAACACGCCCGTCACCAGGAACGGGATGTAGTCCGGGACACCGCGCTTCGTGCCCAGCAGGATGCCGAAGATGAAGTAGTACACCGCCGCGTTCAACAGCGGCGTCATCACCTGCCAGACCTGACCCAGCTTCGCCTGGCTGTACTGCGCGGTCAGCTTGGCGGTGGCGAACGCGGTGATGAAGTGGCGGCGCTCCCACAGCTGCCGGATGTACTCGGTCAGCGAGGGGCGGGCGCCACTGACCGTGAGGCCGTGGCGTGCGGCGAGCGCCGCGAGGTCGTCTTCGTCGGCCGGAGCCGGCGAAGGGGGCGGTGTGTGGAGGACCTGGCTCACATCCGCTGCTTTCGCTCGGGGGAGGGGGTGCGCGTCCGGCTGCCGTGTTCCGTTGCCCGGCGTTTCCTTACGCTTCTCTTTACGTTCTCTTACGTCGGGACGGGACCGTATCGTCGCAACGTGAGCGTAGGACGATTCGGCGTCGGAACGCAACCGTTTCGTCGTGACGGATGTGATGGGGCCGTTAGGTTTTGGGCACGGACGGGCCTGTTGCGTCGATACGGTCTGAACAGGGAGGGGAGCGGGGTGGGCGGTGAGGACGTCGGTACGGTGACGTCGTGGGGACGGGACGGTGGCGTCGCGAGGACGGAACGGTTCCGTCGTCGGGACGGGTCGGGTCCGTCGCGACGACGAGCCGGTCGCGTTACGGCGACGAGCCGGTCGCGTCGCGGCGACGGACCGGTTGCGTCCCGACGCGCCGCACCCGCCCCGCCCGGCGTACTCACCGCGCTCACACCCCGCTCGCCGCACCCATCGCACCCGTCCCGTCGCCTCGCCCGCGTTACGACGAACCTGTTTCGTCGCGACGCGCCCACCGTCGGAACGCAACCGTTTCGTCGCAACGCCCCTATGCTTGGGCTATGACGACGAACGCCGACGAGCCCACAACACGTCAGCGCCGCCGCACCCAGCCGGGGCGGCCGTACTCCGCGAGGATGTGACCGAAGCCATCCGGGCGGCGGTCTTCGAGGAGCTGGCGGCGGTCGGGTATGCCCGGATGTCGATCGAGGGGATCGCACGGCGCGCGGGGTCGGCAAGACGGCGGTGTACCGCCGCTGGCGTTCGAAGCTGCACCTGGTGCTGGACGTCGTGTCGGCGGTCGCGGTGATGGGGCTGCCGACACCGGACACCGGTTCGCTGGAGGGTGACCTCCGGATGCTGTACGAGGTCACGTCCCGCGCGCTGCGGCACCCTGTCGCGTCGCAGATCATCCCGGACCTCCAGGCCGAGGCCGCCCGCAACCCCGAGATCGCCGACGCCATGCAGAAGGCGCTGCGCGAGGGCCAGGAGGGCGTCGCCAGCAAGATCCTCGCGGCGGCGGAACGACGTGGCGAGATCCGCCCCGGCATGGACGAGGACCTGGCGCTCGACCTGATCTCCGGCCCCCTGTACTGGCGTGCCGTGGTCATCCGCAGCCCGAAGCTTCCGAAGGGCTACTTGGGAGCGCTGGCCAGGGCGACGACCGAGGGGCTCAAGGCGCTGTAGGGCTCCGCCGTAAGCCTGTTGACGGCAACGGACGCGAGCCCGGTCACCGACCCGGGGCACCCCGTCGGCCGGCGAGTCAGCCGCCTCCGTCGTCCCAGTGGCCCGGGTCGTCCAACCGCCGTGCCAGTTCTTCCAGTTCGCCAGCCCGCAGCACCCGCCCGCCGAACCCCGGCAGCGGCACATGCACGGCCCCGCTCCAGCGCTCCGGGATCGCCGCGCCCCCGTACACCGCCCCCGCGAGGCCGCCCGTGACCGCCGCGACGGTGTCCGTGTCGCCGCCGAGGTCGATCGCGGCGCGCAGGGCGTCCTCGTAGGAGGACGTCATCCGCAGGGACCAGACGGCGGAGGCGAGGCAGGGCCAGACGGCGCCGTTGAACTCGGTGGCCCGGTCGGGGTGCCAGTCGGGGGCGAGGACGACGGCGTAGCGCTCCCGGTGGTCGGGGTGGACGGAGCGGAGGGTCTCCTCGACGGCGTTCAGCGGGTCGTCGCCGGCCAGTGCGACGCGGATCAACTCGTGGAAGACGGCGGTTCCTTCCCAGGCCGCGCGGTCTCCGTGGGTGAGTGCGGCGATGCGGCGGGCGGCGTCCATCGTGGCCTCGCGTCCCGCGCGCGCGAAGTGCACGGCGGAGGGGGCGGCACGCATCAACGCACCGTTCCCGGCGCCCCGTTGGCTCGTCTGGAAGTGCAGGGCGGCGGCCAGGTCCCAGGGGTCGCCGCTGGTCAGCACCGCCTCGGTCTGCAGGCCGATGTCCTTCGGGTCGGCGGCGGCCCAGCGCCTGAACCGCCCGAACACGTCCGGGAGTCGGAGCCCGCCGCACTCCAGCAGCGACTCCGCGACGAGTACGGCCATCTGCGTGTCGTCGGTCGCCTCGCCCGGGTCCCAGCCGCCGCCCCCGCACATCTCACCGCCCTGACCGGGCACCGGGAAGCGGGCGGAGAAGGCGCCCTCGGGGCCGAACTCGAAGGGCGCGCCGAGCGCGTCGCCGACCGCGGAGCCGAGGACGGCGCCCAGGGCGCGTTCCTTCCTGGAGGGGCTGTCCTTCCTGGAGGGGCTGTCCATCAGGATCGTGCGGCCCCGGGTGCAGCCGCACCCATCCCTCCCACGCCGACGCGATCATGTCCTGGACGTCGTGCTTGGCCTTCCAGCCCAGTTCGGTGGTGATGCGGTCGGCTGAGGCGACGACACGCGCCGGGTCGCCGGGGCGGCGAGGGTGGACGGTCGGGGGCGGTCGTAGCCGGTGATCGCGTTGATGCGGTCGATCATCTCGCGGACCGAAACACCTTCCCCGCGGCCGATGTTGAGGGTCAGGGAGCGGCCCGGGGAGGCCTGGAGGGCGCGGGCGGCGGCGACGTGGGCCTCGGCCAGGTCGACGACGTGGATGTAGTCGCGGACGCAGGTGCCGTCCGGGGTGGCGTAGTCGTCGCCGAAGATGCGCGGGGGCGCGTCCTCGGTGAGCTTCTCGAAGACCATGGGGATGAGGTTGAAGACACCCGTGTCGGCGAGGTCGGGGGCGGCTGCCCCGGCCACGTTGAAGTAGCGCAGGGAGAGGTCGTGGACAGGCCGGTCGCTTTGCCGGTCGCGCGGACCAGCCACTCACCCGCGAGCTTCGTCTCGCCGTACGGCGACATCGGGACGCAGGGCGTCTCCTCGGTGACCAGGTCGACGTCCGGCATGCCGTAGACGGCCGCCGAGGACGAGAACACGAACGACGGGACGCCGGCCGTGGTGACCGCCTCCAGGAGGACGCGCAGGCCCTCGACGTTCTCCCTGTAGTAGTGCAACGGCAGGTCGACCGACTCGCCGACCTGCTTCTTCGCCGCCAGATGGACGACTCCGGTGACGTCCTGGTCGGCGAGGGTGCGGGCCACCCGTTCCGCGTCCAGGGTCGAACCCACCACCAGGGGCACGCCGTCGGGCACCCGCTCGGCGATGCCGGTGGACAGGTCGTCGTAGACGACCGCCTGTTCGCCCGCCTCGGTCATCGCCCTCACGACATGCGCCCCGATGTAGCCGGCGCCGCCGGTGATCAGCCAGGTCATGTGCGGCCGTCCCCTCCGTCACTCGATCCGTGGTGGTGCGTCCCCTGCGCGCTTCAAAGCCCCACGCGTCGTGGGGCTCCGCGCGCTTCAGTTCGCCACGTGTTGCGCCCCTCAGTCAATCAGGCACCGGAGTGCGCCGAGGTCAGCGGCTGGGACTCTCCGTAGGGGCCGGGCGACTGCACGCGCGCGTGCCGCGTCGCCGGGAGCGGCCTCGTCGACCGCCACAGTCGGACGAAGGAGAGGACGGCCGCGGCGGCCAGCAGACCGTTGCGTACGACCATGAGGGCGCAGCCCGTCCACGTGGAGTGGATGACGTCGACGTACAGGACGGGGAACTCGACGGAGCTGACCGCGGTGGCCGCCACGATCAGCGCGGCCACCGGGCGCTGGGTGGTGTGCCGCGAGGTCAGGCAGACGGCGGCCAGGCCGAGCAGCCAGATCATGTACTGGGGCTGATCACCCGGCTGGTCACGGTGAACAGCAGGACGGCGCTCAGCGCGGCGTCGTAGGGCGTCGCGTCGGTCCAGCGGCGGGCCCGGATCCGCCACAGCAGCAGCAGTCCGAAGGCGACCGCCGTGAGCGCGAGGGAGGCGTCGGCGACGGAGGAGACGTACGGTCCCGTGAACTCCATCGCGCCGTACCTGTAGTGCACCTCGCCCGGCCAGCCGACGTGGGTCGCGAGGCCGAGGGCCGTGCCCCGAGTGACTCGATCTGTACGCCCCGGCCGCCCTGCTGGCGCAGGAAGGCGAAAGGATTGTTGAACAATGCCACGAGGACCAGGAGGGACGCGGCCCCCGTCACCACCGCCGACGTCCACACCGACCGTGTCGTCCGCCCCCTCGGCATCCCCCCAGCAGCACCAGCGCGGGCCACACCTTCACCAGCGCGCCCAGCGCCGCGAACGCGCCGCACACACGCGTGGAGCGCGACAACGTCAACAGGGAGATGACGGCGAACGCCGTGACCTGCACGTCGTAGCGGACGAGGGGCATGTGCAGGAGGAGGGGGAGGCAGACGATCCAGTACGTGGCGCCGCGCAGGCTGTGTCCTGGGCGGGTGCCCGCGCGGGCCAGGACCACGGTGATCAGCGCGTCCGTCGCGAGGGTGAGGACGACGAACGCCTGGAAGTACGTCAGGTCGGGCAGCAGCGCGGGCGACAGGAGGACGGGCCCGGCGCCCGGCGGGTACTGCCACAGCGGGTCGTGCGCCGGGAACGCGCCGTGGGACAGGACGCCGTACCAGTGGAGGTACAGGCGCCACACCTCCCGCGCGACCCCGCCGTGGCCGAGCAGGGGGAGGCCGTTGTACGCGAGGAGGAGCAGCATCCCCGCGCGGGTGGCGAGCCAGGAGAGGGTGTCAGGGCGAGGAGGCGGTGTCTGCGGACGGCGTTCATCACGTCGGATCGTAAGCCGGGTGAATGCCGCAGGAATGCTAATACACCGTCAATCGTCGGTAAGAGCTTGCTAACGGTACAAAATCAGCCAGGTGGACAGCCAGGACGAGGACGAGAACAAGCGGCGCTTCCGGTGGACGAGGACGGAGTCCGTGGCCGTGACCGTGCCGGTGACCGTCATGCTCGCGCTGGGGCTGTGGGGCTCGACCGCGGCGGCATGTGGGGCGACGAGGGTGTCACGTTCATGGTCGGGCGGCGCACGGTGCCGCAGATCTGGCATCTGCTGCACGGCGTCGACGCGGTGCACGGCCTGTACTACCTCCTCATGCACGCCGTCCTCACCGTCCACCCCGGCGAGGTCGTCCTCCGGCTGCCCTCCCTGTGCGGCGCGGCGGCCACGGCCGGCCTGGTCGCGGCCCTCGGCACCCGCCTGGCCCGCCCCCGCGTCGGCCTCTGGGCCGGTCTCCTCTACGCGATCACCCCGCTGACCGGCCATTACGCGCAGGAGGGCCGCTCCTACGCCCTCGTGGCGGCCGGTGTCGCCGCATCGACGCTGCTCCTGGTGCGGGCGTTGGAGGGGCGGTCCTGGTGGCCGTACGGCGCGGTCCTCGCCGTGACCTTTCTGCTGCACGAGTTCGCGGTGCTGGTGCTCTGCGCGCACGCGGTGACGCTGGCGGCCGAGCGGGTGCGCGGGGCGGTGTGGCGCGGCTGGATCCGCGCGGTCGGGGTCGCCGGGGTGTCCTGATCCCGCTGGTCTGGGTGTCCGAACGGCAGTCGGCCCAAGTGGCATGGCTGAGGGTGCCGGACTGGGACACGACCGAACGCCTCGCCCGCGACTTCCTCGCCGTCACCCCGACCGGCATCGTCTTCTGGACCTCGATCGCCCTGATCTTCATCGGCCTCGGCGCCGGACGCCTCACGTCGGTCGCCCTGCCGCTGCTCCTCCTGCCACCGGTGATCCTGCTCTCCGTCTCCCAGTTCCGCCCGCTGTTCCACGAGCGGTATGTGCTGTACGCGCTGGCCGGGGCACCGCTGCTGGTGGCGGCGGGGGCGGACCGGGTGGCGGGGGCGCTGCGGTGGCTGTGGCTGGAGGGGCGGGGCGGGTCGGGCGGCCGTGGTGCGGAGGTCGAACGGGCGGTGGCCGACGTCGGGGGCGGCGGGAGTTGGTCGGTGCGGTGAGTGGGGGTGGGGCTGGGCGCGGGGCGGGGGTGACCGTACGAGTGGAATCGAAGGCGGAACCGGACCCGACCGTACGACGGGAACCGGACTCGACCGTACGACGGGAACCGGAGCCCCGGCCCGAGCCGGCAGCCGACCACCGCTGGACAATGGCCACACGGTCCCCGAGCCCCCAACTACCCACCCCACCAGGCCCGTTCACCGCTCACCCCACCGACCCCACCGCCGCAACAGACCCCTCCGCCTCCACCGAACCCTCCGCCGCCACCTCCTGACCCTCGCCGGCGTCGTAGCCGTAGCCATCCCCTTCCTCCTCCACGGCCCCCGCCTACCGGAACGACCGTTCCGCCGACCGGCGGCCCGAGAATCTCGCCGCTGTCGCCGCGCTCGTAGGGCGTGAAGTGCGGCCGGGGGACCCGGTGTTGTTCCTGCCGTCGTTCTGGCGGGTGACGGCGTCGGCGTATCCGGGGCCGTTCGTCGGGGCCAGGGATCTGGCGTCGGGGGAGTCGGGGGCGAGGTCGGGGACGCTGAGCGGGCGTGAGGTGGGGCCGGGGAGTTGCGGGCGCGGCTCGCCGGGGTGGACCGGGTGTGGATCGTCGCGCAGTCGAATCTGCTGCCCTCGCGCTGGGTGCCCGGCGATCCGACCGACCGGGTCAAACTCGACGTCGTGGACGGGGAGTTCGCGCGTCGGCAGGAGTACGTGCACGGGCGCGTGAAGCTCGCCCTCTACATCCGCAGGATGCCCCCGCAGGACACGCCGACGCTCCTGTGGCCGCCCGCGTCAGCCGCTACGCCTGCTCCACCGCCGCCGCGTCCAACGCCCCGGTGAGCTGGTCGAGCCGCTCCCGCAGCGCGCGGATCTCGTCGAGGTCGAAGCCGGTCGCCCCGAGGATCCGCCGAGGTACCTCGACCGCCCGCTCGCGCAGCGCGACGCCCTCGTCGGTGAGCCGCACCTCCACCGAGCGCTCGTCACGGACGCTGCGCTCACGCCGTACGAGACCGGCCGTCTCCAGCCGCTTGAGCAGCGGGGACAGCGTGCCGGAGTCGAGTCGCAGGTGTTCGCCGAGCTTCTTGACGGGCAGCTCGCCGTGCTCCCACAGCACCAGCATCACCAGGTACTGCGGGTACGTGAGCCCGAGGTCCTTGAGGATCACGCGGTAGACGCCGCCGAAGGCGCGACGCGGCGTTCAGGGAGAAGCAGATCTGCTGGTCGAGGCGGAGCCAGTCGGTGGTCGGCGTGGGAGTCATGACTCCAGGGTAGCGCGAGCGGACCATTTAGTTGTGCACAAATTGAATTGTGTGCTCTACTTATGGCCGTGAGGCGGTCCGGACACCCGGGCCGGTCACCCCCGCAAAGACTTCCGAGAGGGATGGTTTCCATGGACGCGATCTACACCGCCGTAGCCACCGCCACCCACGGCCGCGACGGCCGCGCGGTCAGCAACGACGGCAAGATCGACCTTCAGCTCGGCATTCCGACCGAGATGGGCGGCAATGGCCAGGGCACCAACCCTGAGCAGCTGTTCGCCGCCGGTTACGCCGCCTGTTTCGGCAGCGCGCTGGGTGTCGTGGGCCGCCAGGCCAAGGTGGACGTCACCGACGCCGCCGTGACCGCCGAGGTCGGCATCGGCAAGCAGGGCGAGGGCTTCGGCCTCAAGGTGACCCTGCGCATCGAGCTCCCCGACACCGTGGACGAGGCGACCGGCCGCAAGCTGGTCGAGACCGCCCACCAGGTCTGCCCCTACTCGAACGCGACCCGCGGCAACATCGAGGTCGACCTCGTCATCGAGTAGTCACGTCGAGTACGCACCGCGATGCTTCCACGACCCCGGCGACGAGCGCTGCACACCTCGTCGCCGGGGTCGCGCGGTTCACCGTACGGAGTGAGCCTGCTCCCCAAGTCCCTGCTCCGGCAGGGGAGTCGGCACCGGCACAGCCGCGACGGCCTTGCCCCGCACCACGCTCTCCAGCAGCAACGGCACGCCCACCACGGGCAGCAGCCACACCAGCACGATCAACCGCCCACCCCACACGCTGATGTCGGGATGCGCGGCCTGCGTGAGAATCCCGGTGAACGCGGCCCCGGACAGGAACACCCCGAACGCCGGCCGCCGCACAGCACCCCACATCCCCGCGCCGAGCGCCGCCGCGAGCATCGGCTGCCACAGCTGCTGCCGCGTCCACTCCAGCCAGAAGTTCGCTTCCAGGTGCAGGAATTCGGGCCACAGCCGGGTCCGGTCGGGGTGGGCGTAGTGGTCGGTCAGCAGGTCCTGGAGGCTGTCGGTCTGGGTCGGATAGTGCAGCGCGCTCGCCAGAACGAGCGTGCCCAGCGCGGCAGTCGCCCCGAACCCGGCGACCGCGAGCAACGCCCGCCCCGGCGCCCGCCCACGCCGCCACCGTCCTACGGCGACCAGCGCGCCCGCACCGGCCAGGCACAGCCCGAGGAACAGGGCCTGCGAGTGCTTGACCGCGAAGAGGAGCACCAACGAGCCGCCGACCAGGGCGAGTCCGGCCCGCGTACGGCGCCCCTCCAGGACCAGCGCACACCCCCACACCGCCGCCAGCGTCAGGGCCGTCATCAGCCCCTCGGTCATCGGCCGCATCGAGGTCGTCCCGCACGGCAGGACGTAGTAGAGCGCCTGCCCGGTCAGTGCGAGCGGCACCGACACGGAGAGCGTGCGCAGGATCAGGAAGACGAGGACGCCCCCAGCACGGTGAGGACGACACTCGCCGACCACATGCCCCAGACCGGCCCGAGCAGCGTGACGAACGGGACCAGGAACACCGGGTATCCGGGCCGCACTTCGAAGATCCGCATGAACCGCTCCGACGAGAACGGCGCGATGAACCCGCCCGTCTGCCCGGCCCGCAGCCGTGCGTCCACGCCCCGCCACTCCGCGTCCCGGCACTTCTTCGCGACCCGCGCGGCGGGGTCCTTGCCGTGGAACGTCAGCGGGTTGACGCTCTGCTCGCGCCGCGCGGTCGCCCCCTGCTCGCGCAGGAGTAGTCGATGGCGACGGCCGCCGCCTCGCGCGTGCTCTCACCGCGCAGACTCAGCGCGTACGACAGGTAGTTCTTCGTGTCGGGGGTCGCCCGCCCGGTGACATTGGCGAGTTGGAGCACCGCGAACACGGCGGCCAGCACCAGCACCCACGTGCGCGGCCTCATGACGACGCCACCTGGTCGCGCCCGCTGACCGGAGAGGGAACCCGCGCACCGGACCCGGCCTGCGGCAGCCAGTCGGTCTCACCCAGAAGCAGCGTCCGTACGACCCTCTCGGCGGCTCTGCCGTCCTCGAACTCGCAGTACCGCGAACGGAATTCACCCCGCAGCCGCGTCGAGTCCCCGTCCCGCCACGCACCCGACGCGAACAGCCACGCCAACTCCCGGTAGGAGCCGGACACATGACCCGGTGGCGCGGCGGTGACGTCGAAGTAGGTGCCCCGGCTGGCCGCGTACGCCTCCCGGTCGTCGGCGTGCAGCACGATCGGCCGGTCCAGGTTGGCGTAGTCGAACATCAGGGCCGAGTAGTCGGTGACCAGCGCGTCGGACGCCAACATGACGTCTTCCACGGCGAGTTCGTCGGTGGCGTCGATCAGCACCCCGCGCCGGTGCAGGTCCGCGAGCCCCATCCCGCGCGCGGGTCCGGTGGCGAGGACGGGTGCAGCCGTACGACGAGGGTGTGCTCCGGGCCGAGGTCCTCGGCGAACCGGGCCAGGTCGAGGCGGTCGACGTGCCCGCCCCGGACGTACTCGCGGCGGGTCGGCGCGTACAGCACGGTGTGGCCGGCGGGAATGCCGAGCCGCTCCCGAACCGCCGCTCCCGCTGCCGGAGTCGCGCCGACGAGGACGTCATTGCGGGGCTCCCCGTCCGCGCCGACGCGAAGTGGCACGGGTACGCCCGCTCCCACACTAGCTCGGGTGCCGGTTGGCGACCAGGCTGTAATCCCAGCGGTCGGCGCGGCGCAGCATCTGCGGCACGTCGACGCCGTGGCGGGCGCCGGGTTTGTCGAGGAGGTCGGCCGCCATGTACTTGAGCGGGTGCCCTGGTGGGTGTGGATGTGGATGCTGCCGGGGCGCTTGGTGAGGGTGCCGGGCCAGTTGACGTTGTTCACGAAGTACGTGGCCCGCGCGGTGAGTTGGCGGTACCGCAGAGTGTTGAGGAGGACGTGCTCGACATCCGGAGGCAGCAACGCGGCCTGCTCCGCGTCCTGTACGACCCACACGCCCCGGAGCTGCGGGGCGATCTCCCGCGCCTTGCAGTAGACGGCGCCGGGGTCACCCAGTACCCCGCGGTGAGAAAACGCCGAGTACATCACCAGGTGGGGGTCCAGCGAACGGCGTGCGTGCAACGCGGCCCAGCCGCCCTTGACCCGCTCGGCCGCCGCCTTGCGGGCCTGCGACGCCCGGCGTTCCAGCTGCCGCCCGGCACGGCCGTCTGCCGCCGCACCTGGTACAGCGCGTAACTGCCCTCCAGGGAGCGGACTTCGGCGTCCACCTTCGCGCCCGCCGGCTTGTGCTTGGCGAACAGTTCGGCCGTGCGGTGGAAGAACTCGGCCTTGTCGGACGGGGGCAGCCGGTCCGGCTTGGCGAGGATGTCGAGACAGTGCTCGCCCATCTTGCGGTGCAGATACGGCAGCCAACTCGCCAGCTCAGGGCGGGAGTCGACGAACGCGAAGACCCGCTCGTACTGGTCGTGGATGTCGAAGTGCTTGCGGCTGGTGGTGGACAGGATGTTGCCCTGGCGGCGCTGCCGGTAGTTCAGGCAGATCCGGTCGAGGGTGGCGATCCGCTCGGCGCTGAGCATCACCGGGAACGTCCAGGGCGTGTCCTCGTAGTAGCCCGGCGGGAACTCGAAGGCGTGCTTGTGGACGAACTCCCGGCGGTACACCTTGTTCCACACGACCATCAACAGGTCCAGGATCTCCGGGTGTTCGGCGACCGTGAAGGTGCCCTCGACCTCCGCGAGGAGATGCGCGAGGACGTTGCGCCGGGTGCCGCCCCACCAGTAGGTGCGCGCGTAGTCGAAGACCAGGACGTCCGGGTCGCCGCTCGCGTCGAGCCGGTCGGCCATCGCGCGCAGCGCGCCCGGGGTGAGGGTGTCGTCGCTGTCGAGGAAGAAGAGGAAGTCGCCGGTGGCCAGGGGCAGTCCGGCGTTGCGGGCGCGGCCGAGGCCGACGTTCTCCGGCAGGTGCAGCACCTGTACGCGCGGGTCGCGGGCCGCGTACTCGTCGAGGATCGCGCCGCACCCGTCCGGCGAGCAGTCGTTCACGGCGATCACCTCGATGTCCCGGTAGGACTGCTCCAGAACCGAGTCGAGGCACTCGCGCAGAAAGCCCTGCACCTTGAAGACGGGGACGATGACGCTGAAGCGGGGCACTTCGGGTTCAGCTCCTTACGAGGGTGGCGGCGGGGGCCGGGACGCGCTCCGCGAGCGGGATCACGGGCGGCACGGTCTCCGGCGGCTCGCCGAGGAACACCCGGCGTACGACCCGCTCGGCGGCCAGACCGTCGTCGAAGTCGCAGAAACGGGACCGGAATTGGGCCCTGAGCGCCGTGGACCCGGCCCCCGCGTACGAGCCGTCGCGGAACACTTCCGCCAGCTCCTCGGGCGTCCGGGCGACCGGCCCGGCGGCGCCGCCATGAGGTCGAAGTAGACGCCCCGCGTCTCCCGGTAGACCTCCCAGTCGTCGGCGTACACGACGATCGGCCGGTCGAGGTTGGCGTAGTCGAACATGATCGACGAGTAGTCCGTGACCAGCGCGTCGGCGGCCAGGCAGACGTCCTCGGAGGAGCGGTGCCCGGTCACGTCGATGATCCGGCCGCTGCTCTTGGCGCGGCCCTGGTCGTAGAAGTAGTGGGCGCGCAGCAGCACGACCACGTCGTCACCGGCCGCCGCGCAGAACGCCTCCAGGTCGAGGCCGGTGTCGAAGCCGGACTGGTAGTCGCGGTGGGTGGGCGCGTACAGGACGGCCGTCTTGCCCTCCGGCACCCCCAACTCGCGCCGGACCCGGGCCACGTCGTCGGCGGTTGCCGTGTAGTAGACGTCGTTGCGCGGATAGCCGTACTCCAGCGCCTCGTACGAGCCGGGAAGGCGCGCTCCCACATCTGGGTGGAGTGCCGGTTGGAGGAGATGTTGTAGTCCCAACGGTCCACCCGGCCCAGCAACTTGGCGAAGCTGCCGGTCGCCGCGGCGACCACCGGGTACGTCGACTGGTCGACGCCCATCTTCTTCAGCGGGGTCCCGTGCTGCGTCTGGACGTGCACGCTGCCGGGCCGCTTGACGACACCCTCCGCGAAGTTGGCGTTGTTCACGAGGTACTTGGCGCGTGCCAGCACCTCCCAGTACTTCCGGCTGCCGATGACGGCGTGCTCGACGCCCTTCGGCACGGTGTCCACCGCGTCCGGCTCGACCAAAAACACCGAGCGGATGTGCGGGGCGAGTTGGCGCGCCTTGGCCTCGATCGCGGCGGGGCTGCACGCGTAGCCGCGGCCCCAATAGGCGCAGTAGACCGCCAGGTTGGGGTCGAGCGGGCGGCGCAGATCGCGGGCGTAGCGCAGCCGGGTACGCAGCATCCGAGGGCGCGGGACCCTCCCCAAACTCTCGACTTCGCTCGACTCGGGGACCCCCATGGCCGCCCCCACCACCGACCGGTTGGCGCCGCGCAGCGCCTTGAACGCCGTGTACGCCCCCGACGCCAGCAGCCGGTGCTGCACCCCAGACTTCCGCCCGGCGCACGGAAGCCGGCGGGCCGGTGCGCACGGTACAGCCGCCCCGCCCGGCGGAAGAACGCCCGGTGCCCGGAGGGAAGCCGCTCGGGCCGGGACGCGGTCTTCAGCACCACGGCGAAGAGCTGCTCGAACAGCGCGTGCGACCGCTCGGAAGCCAGCCCCTGCGCCGCCGTGAGCACCGACTCCACCTGGTCCAGGAGTTGATGGTGGTGCTCGCCGGGCAGGTTGAGGCGACTGCCCTGCCTGCGCAGCAGATGCCGTACGACGACCGAGCGCAGGACCGCGACCCGCTCGGCGGCGACGGTGACCCGGCCGCCCCAGCCGAGGTCGGTGAACCGGCCCTCGGGGAAGGTGAGTCGGTGCTCGGCGAGGAAGGCGCGGCGGTAGGCGGCACTCCACGCCGGGAGTTGAACACCCGTCAACTGCGGTGCTTGGGCGGGGAGAAGGCGCCCGCCGGGGTCTTCGCGAGCAGGGGGCGACCGGGTTGGTGGGCTCGCCCTCCCACCACGGGGTGCGCTCGTGCTCGAAGTACAGGGCGTCGACGTCACCGGTCTCCGTGAGCCGGGCGTCCAGCGCGGCCAGTGCTCCCGGGGCGAGGGTGTCGTCGCCGTCCAGGAACAGGACGTAGGCGCCGGTCGCCGCGCGGAGACCGGTGGTGCGGGCCCCGCTGAGCCCGGCGGAGGGTGGGGAGTCGACCGGCGCCACCCGGGAGTCCCGCCCGGCGTGATCGGCGGCGACGTCGGCGGCGGGGCAGCCGGGGCCGTCGCAGACCGGGATCAGCTCGAAGTCGCCGTAGGACTGGGCGAGGACCGAGTCCAGGGCCAGGGACAGCCGGCCGGCGACCCCGTGGGACGGGACGATGATGCTGAAGCGGGGCATTCTGTTCTTTCTCCAGTGGTACGGAGGGACCGGGTCAGTGCGCGCGGCGGGCTCTGGGGCGTCCGGTCGGGCGCCAGGTGGACGGGCGGGTCGGGGTGGGGCGTGACGGGCTCGAGGGCATGTGAACTCCCTGTGTGGGAACGGCGTTCAGAGTCGGTCGGTGACGGGCAAAGACGCCGTGGGCTGCGGCACGGTGGCGAGCGGGGAGCGCGTGAGGCCCGCGGCGGCGGACGGCACCGGGTGGCGGTCCGCGAGCGGCACCACCGGCGGGAGGTCCGTTTCGCCCAACACCACGTGACGTACGACGCGTTCGGCGGCGCGGCCGTCGTCGTAGGGGCAGAAGCGCTCGCGGAACGCGGTGCGCAACTGGGTCGAGCGGGAGCCGCGCCAGTGGTCGGTGGCGAAGATGTCGATCAGTTCGTCCTCGCTGCGCGCGACCGCGCCCGGCGGGAAGGCGCGCAGGTCGAAGTAGGTGCCGCGGGCCGCCTCGTAGGCCTCCCAGTCGTCGGCGTGGATGACGATCGGGCGGTCGAGGTTGGCGTAGTCGAACATCAGGGACGAGTAGTCGGTGACCAGCGCGTCCGAGGCCAGGCAGAGCGATTCCACGCTCGGGTGGTCGGTGACGTCGATGATCCGGCCGCCGGACGCGGGCGCGAGCGGGCCCTCGTGCCAGTAGTGGGCGCGGGCCAGCACGACATAGCGCGGGCCCAGGCGGCGCAGGACGCGGTCGAGGTCGAGGTGGGCGCGCTGGGTGCGGCGGTAGTCGCGGTGGGTCGGGGCGTAGAGCAGGGCGATGGTGTCCTGCGGGATGCCGAGTGAGTCGCGCAGGCGGGCCACGTCGGCCGAAGTCGCCTGCTGGAACACGTCGTTGCGGGGGTAGCCGTAGGCGAGCGTGGTGTAGCTGCCGGGGTAGACGCGCTCCCAGGTCAGGGTGGTGTGGCGGTTGGGGGACAGGACGTGGTCCCACTTGTCGACGCCCCTGAGGAGCTCGGCGAAGTCCATGTCCCGTGCCGCTGCCGGGCGTTCCTGGAGGTCGAGGCCCATGTGCTTGAGGGGGTGCCGTGTTGGGTCTGGATCATGACCTGGCCGGGGCGCTTGACCAGCCGCCGGTCGAAGTTGACGTTGTTCACCAGGTACTTGGAGCGGGCCAACGCCGTCCAGTACGCAGCGGTGTTGGGGCGCAGTCTGCGGGTGGCCGCCGGGATCGTGTGGTGGTGCTCGGGGCGGGCGATCCACGCGGTGCGGATGTGCGGGGCGTGGGTGCGGAACGCGGTCTCCAGCGCGCCCGGGTTGCAGCTGTGACCGCGCCCCCAGTAGGCCGCGAACACCGCGCGATTCCTTAGCGGGAGCCGGAGTTGGAGCCGGTAGTGGAACTGGAGGGCCGCCGCCCTGAGCGCGCGCAGCGCCTTCGCGGCGAGCTTGACCGTCCGGCGGCGCCAGCTCATCGCCGCCTGAAGGGCCCGGAACGTGCGGTGGACGCCGAAGTGGACGAGCGTGTGGCGCAGCCGGGTGCGCGGCGGGACCGGGGTGCCGGGGATGCGGTAACGGCGGTAGTGCGCCCGGGCCTTGCGCAGGAACTCGGCACGCGTGCCGCGCGGGAGGCGGTCGGGCTTGGTGAACACCGTCGCGAGATGGTCGACCATGCGGCGGAACAACACCGGCCGCCACACGGCGAGTTCGGGGCGCGCGGCGACGAACTCGAAGACGCGGTCGTACTGTTCGAAGACGTCGAAGTGCTTGCGGCTGGTGGTGCCGAGGATGTTGCCCTGGCGGCGCTGGCGGTAGTGGACGCAGACCCGGTCGAGGGTCGCGATCGTCTCCGCCGCCATCAGGACCGGGTAGGTCCACGGGGTGTCCTCGTAGTAGCCGGGCGGGAAGGCGAAGCCCTCGCGCTCGACGAACTCCCGTCGGTACGCCTTGTTCCAGGCGACCATGATGACCCGGAGGAGCCCGGGGCGGTCCTCCAGCCGGAAGGGCGCCGGGCCCTGTTCGGTGAGCTGGGCGGCGACCTTGTTGCGGCGGGCCTCGCCCGACCAGAAGGTGCGCGCGTAGTCGAAGACGAGGACGTCCGGCTCGCCGGTCTCCTTGATGCGGTCGGCGATCGCGCGCAGCGCGTCGGGCGTGAGGGTGTCGTCGCTGTCGAGGAAGACGAGGTAGTCGCCGGTCGCTTCTTCCAGGCCGGCGTTGCGGGCACGCCCCAGGCCCTGGTTCTCGGGGAGATGGACGGCGCGCACTCGGGCGTCGCGGGCCGCGAACTCGTCGATGATCGCGCCGCAGGCGTCCGGCGAGCAGTCGTCGACCGCGATCAGCT
This sequence comes from Streptomyces sp. P3, assembly GCA_016893485.2. Classification (GTDB taxonomy): domain Bacteria; phylum Actinomycetota; class Actinomycetes; order Streptomycetales; family Streptomycetaceae; genus Streptomyces. The sequence goes on along the minus strand of JAFEKX020000001.1, from coordinate 3,985,284 downwards.
CCAGATCGGGATACGACTGGGAGAGCACCGATTCCAGGCATTCGTGCAAGTACGCCTGGACCTTGTACGCGGGGACAATGACACTGAACCTGGGCAAGGGACATCCATGGGTCGGTCGGCGCGGGCGTTCTGCCCGGGAACGGCCGATGGAGTGACTTGGTTACGGCGCGTACGGCATACGGGGGACGTGCGGTGAACACGAAGGGGCGGGCCGGTGACGGCCCACCCCCTCGAACTATGGTCCATTTGCGGCTATTTGACCGCGCCCGCCATCACGCCCGACACGAACTGCCGCTGGAACGCGAAGAACACGGCCAGCGGGATCACCATGGAGATGAACGCACCGGGTGCCAGCACGTCGATGTTGTTGCCGAACTGGCGTACCTGCGTCTGCAGTGCGACCGTGATCGGCTGCGTGCTCGACTTGGTGAACACCAGCGCGACCAGCATGTCGTTCCACACCCACAGGAACTGGAAGATGCCCAGGCTCGCGATCGCGGGCCCGCCCAGCGGCATCACGACCCGTGCGAACAGCCGGAGTTCACCGGCGCCGTCCAGCCGGGCCGCCTCCAGGAGTTCGCGCGGGATCTCCGCGAAGAAGTTCCGCAGCAGGAACACCGCGAACGGCAGCCCGTAGCCCACATGGAAGAGGATCACCCCGAAGATGGTCCCGAACAGGCCTATCTTCCCGAAGAGTTCGGCGATCGGGATCAGCGCCACCTGCACCGGCACCACCAACAGGCTGACCACGCCCAGGAACCACCAGTCGCGGCCCGGGAACTCCATCCACGCGAAGGCGTAGCCCGCGAGCGCGCCGATCACCACGACGAGGAGCGTCGCCGGGACGGTGATCAGGACGGTGTTCCACAGCGAGTTGGTGATGTCGCTGTTCTCCAGCAGCGTCTTGTAGCTGTGGAAGGTGAGTTGGGACGGCTGGCTGAAGACCTTCCACCAGCCGCTCGCGCTCATGTCCTCCGGACTGCGCAGCGAGGACAGCAGCAGCCCGATCGTCGGCACCAGCCAGAACAGGCCGACGACGATCAGGAACACCCGGACCAGACCCCCGCTCGCCGCCGCCGCGAGCCGTGAGCCGAGCGACTCCCGCGCCTTGACGACCTCAACAGGCGTGGTCCTACCGAGACTTCCGGCGTCCGTGGTCATCGCCGCACCTCCCGCCTGAGCCGACGCACGTTGAACAGCATCACCGGGATCACCAGCAGCAGCAGGAACACCGAGATCGCGCTGGCGATCCCCGGCTGGTCCTCCGAGAAGCCCTTCCGGTACAGCTCCAGGGCCAGCACGTTCGCGTCGTCCTGCGAGGACCCCGGGGCGATGATGAAGACCAGGTCGAAGATCTTCAGCACGTTGATCATCAGCGTGACGGCGACGACCGCGAGCACCGGCGCCAGCAGCGGCACCGTGACCCGCCGGAACACCTGCCACTCGTTGGCTCCGTCGACCCGCGCCGCCTCCAGCAACTCCGTGGCACACCCGCGAGTCCGGCCGCGATCAGGACCATCGCGAACCCGGCCCACATCCACACGTACGACCCGATGATGGCCGGCGTCACCAACGACGGGCCCAGCCACTCCACTCCGTTGTACGGCTGCTTGAAGTTCCCCGCCGGGAGCCGGAGTTGGGCCCCGTCGGCCTGGGCGGGCAGCGTGAAGGTGCCGTCGCCCGCGGCCTTGGTCGAGGCGACCACCTTGCCGTCCTTCACCGCCTCGATCCTCATCCCGCCGTAGCCGAGCTCGGACGGGTCGACCGCGCCGAGCTTGCCGACGCCCTTGCCGCGGGTGAAGTCCTGCCAGGTCGTGCCGGTGATCTTCCCCGGCTCGGCCTTCGCGGCCGCGGCCTTCTTTGCGCCGTCGGGCAGCTGGTCCGGGGCGACACCGACCAGCGGGAGCGTGACGGTCTGGCCCGTGTGGACCGTCGTACTGGTGATGAAGCCGCCGTGGTCCGCCTTCAGCGGCGACTCGCGGCCCGGGTGGGCGTTCGGGAACGCCGACGACGAGGCGAACGTGTCGTGGACGCCGACCCAGACCGCGTTGGCGACCCCCTTGTGCGGGTCCTGGTCGTAGACGAGGCGGAAGATGATGCCGGCGGCCAGCATCGAGATCGCCATCGGCATGAAGACGACCAGCTTGAACGCCGTTCCCCAGCGCACCCGTTCGGTCAGTACCGCGAAGATCAGACCGAGGGCGGTGGCGACCGTCGGCGCGAAGATCACCCAGATGATGTTGTTCTTCAGGGCGGTGCGGATGCCGTCGTCGGTGAACAGGGCCTTGTAGTTGTCGAAACCGGCGAAACCGTCACCGGCCTGATTGCCGAAGCTGCGGACCAGCGAGTACCCGATCGGGTAGACCACGAGCGCGCCGAGCAGCACCAGGGCGGGCAGCAGGAACAGCACTGCCACGGTCCTGCGGGTGCCGGTCACGCTCTTGCGCTTGCGGGGCGCGGCGGGGGCCGGAGGGACCTCCGCCGCCGCGGCCGACGTCATCGCCGACCCAACCCCTCGATGCCGTGTCCGGTCATCGCCGGATCAGCTCCCGCTCGCGTACGCCGCCGCCGCGTCCTTCTCCAACTGCGCCTGCGCGCCCGCGACATCGGTCGGGTTCTTCAGGAAGTCCTGGAGGTCCTTCCACTCGCCCTTGCCGGGCGTGCCGCCGAAGGACTGCGGGGCCTGGTCCGACATGTCGAAGCGGAAGTCGTCACCGGCCGCGACGAGCGACTTGGCGATGGTCTGCTGCACCGCGTTCGGGTACGCCGAGTCCGGCACGTTCTTGTTCGGGGAGAGATAGCCGCCCAGCTTCGCCTGGATCGTCGCCGCGTCCGGTGAGGCGAGGAACGTGGCCAGCGCCTGGGCCGCCTTGGAGTCCTTCAGGATGACGGCCGCGTCGCCGCCGGAGACCACGGGCGCGGTCGAGCCCACCGTCGGGAACGGGAACACCTTCGCGTCGGTGCCCACCTTCGCCTTGGTCTCACCGATGTTGACCTGCACGAAGTCGCCCTCGTAGACCATCGCGGACTTCGGCTGGTCGCCGCCGTTGAACGTCTGGGTGACGGACGCGGGGAACTCGGTCTGCAGCGCGCCGCTCTGACCGCCCGCGATGTAGGCCTTCTTGCCCCAGATCTGCGCCAGCGTCGTCAGCGCCTGCTTGACGGACGGGTCCGTCCACTTGATCTTGTGCTGGGCGAGCTGGTCGTACTTCTCCGGCCCGGCCTGCGACAGATAGACGTTCTCGAACCAGTCCGTGAGCGGCCAGCCGTCCGCGCCCGCGATCGAGAACGGGGTCACCCCGGAGTCGTAGATCGTCTGCGCGGTCGTCAGCAACTCCGCCCAGGTCTTGGGCTCCTTGGCGCCCGCGTTCTCGAAGACCTTGGCGTTGTACCAGATCAGCGACTTGTTGGCCGCCTTGTAGTACACGCCGTACTGCTTGCCGTCGACCTTGCCGATGTCCTGCCAGCCCTGCGAGTAGTTCTTCTGCAGCTCCTTCAGGGCGTCGGCGCCGAGAGGCTTGGCCCACTTCTTGTCGACGGCCTGCTTGATGGCGCCGGGCTGCGGGAGCATCGCGACGTCCGGCGGCTGGCCGCCCGCGATCTTCGAGCCGAGGAAGTTGATGATCGGGTCCTGCGCGGGCACGAAGGTGACCTTCGCCCCCGTGCGCTTCTCGAACTCCGAGAGGACCGCCTTGAAGTTCTTCTGCTCGGCACCCGTCCACACGGCGGCCACTTCGAGGCTCGCGCCGTTCAGCTTGGGGAGGGCCACCGTGCCCGCGGACTCCGAGGGACTGCTCGAGTTGCCGTCGTCGCTCTTCTTGTCGCTGCCGCCTCCACACGCGGCGAGCGAGAGCGTCAGCGCTCCCGCTGCGACAACCGCCGCTGTACGTACGGCCTTGCGTGTCCGATGTGTGCTGCTCGTGCTGTGCATCACTGCCCCGTTCTTCGTTCCTCGTCGAACGCTCGAACGCTTCCGTGCGCACTGGTCTACGCCCGGTACTTGAACCCGGCAAGATGGCGTCCGCTGTCAAGTACGCGATCGTGATTGGGTCGTGACGTGGGGTTGTGTGCGTGGCCTGTGAACGATCAGAGGAGCGAGGGCACCTCCGCCGCCGACACCGAGCGCGTCGCCCGCTCCAGCGCACTGGCCAGAAGCGCCAAGTCCGTGGGCCCGTTGCCTAGTTCGCGGACCGGGCGGCGGGCCGGGGTCGCCCATGCGCTGCCACTCCAGAGGCACCACCGTCGGGCGGAGCGTCGCCGTGCGCGGGATGCGTCCCGTCACCCGGCCACCCTGGAAGGGCGTGCTCCGGCCGTCCGCCAGGACCAACCGCCCACGCCCCGGCGCCGGTTCGTCCGGACCCTGTGTGACCGCGTCGAGGGCGACCCGCAGCGTGATGTGCCGGGCGGGCTCCGTCTCGCCCGTACGGGCCTCCACGGCGGCCGCCGCCACCAGGTGCACGCCGAGCCGCTCGCCCTCGCGGACCACCGCCTCCAGCGCGCGTATCACCGACCCGGCGGCCGGCCGGCCGGGGGAGCCGAGCGGGGGCTTCACCAGCGCGTCCAGATCGTCCACGACCACCACCAGACGGGGCAACGGCGGTGCCGCCTCCATCTGTTGACGCGCCGCCGCCGACGGGCGCAGCCGGATCGTCGAACTCGACGGCGAGTCCAGATCCCCGGCACCCGACGTGCCGCGCTGGGCGATGATCCGCCCCGACACCTCGTGCCGCGAGTGCCACTCGACGAAGCCGACCCGGCCCAGCAACTCGGCCCGCCGCTTCAGCTCCGCGCTCAGCGACTGCGCGAACTCCCGCATCCGGACCGGGTCGTTGGCGGTGAGATGGGTGGTCACATGCGGTACGTCCGTGCAGACCCGCAGGCCCTCGCCGTGACCGCCGCCCCGGAGGGGTGCCGCCGGCGCCCACGCTGTCCCGGCCGTCCATCAGCACGATGCCGAGCCGGTCCGGGCGCTCGGCGGCGGCCAGCGACGCGACGACCGCCCGCAGCAGCTCCGTACGCCCGCTGCCCGGAGGGCCTCGATCAGCAGATGCGGTCCTTCGGTGGCGAGGTCCGCGGAGACCGGCCCGCGCGGCCCAGCCCCGAGCACCGCCCAGGCCCGCCCGCCCAGCGCGTCCTTGTCGTCACCGGCGTCCGCCCAACGCGCCAGCAGCGACGCCGGGGTGGCCCGGGCCAGCCCCAACTCGTCCAGCAGGCGCGCCGACTGGGGCAACGGAGCGGACACACGCGTGTGCCGCTCGTGCGGGGACCGTCCGCCCTCAGCGGGGCGAGCGCCCGCGCGAACCGCTCGGCCCACGCGAGGGAGACGGCGTCGACGGCGGCGATCGTGCCGTTGCCCACGGGGCCGGGGCCGGTGGGCTCGACGTCGGACGCGCCGGGGCCGGAGGACTCCGAACGGGGTGATGCGGGGCCGGTGTCGGGGCGTGAGGCGTCCGTACCGGGGCGGCCTGTTCCAGTACCCGGGTATGTCACTTCCGCCGCACCGGACCGTGCTGTGCCGGGGCGCGTCCCTCCCGTGCCGCCGTGCGCGACCCGCAACAGCCGCAGCGCCGTGGCGACATCGCCGCTCAGCAGCGCGACCGCCCCGCACTCGCGGAACGTCGGTGCCGCCGCGCAGGCCGCCTCGTACGTGTCCGTCACCGGGGACGCGGGCGAGGCCGGCTCCGTCTCGGCGAGGCACACCACGTGGATACCGGCCCGGGGCCCGTCATGGGCCAGCCGCGCCACCGCCTCGCGGACATCGGCCCCACCGGGGTCACCGTCCACCACGAGCACGGTGTACGGCCCGACGAACCCGTCCGCGTCACCCTCGTCGTCCCGGGCCCAGGCGGGGCGGTGGGCGGCGCCGCGCAGGGCATCGGCGGTGTCGTCTGCGGAGTGCCCGGAGTGCCCGGAGTGCCCGGAGTGCGCCGGCGCCGTGCCCGGGTGCCGGGTGTCGGACGCGCGGGGGCGGGTGGCGCCGGAGGCCGGGTCGTCGGCGGCGTACGGGGCGAGAGGGCCCGGGGTGGGGTGGTCGGAGGTGCCGGAGCGGTGGTGGTGGGCTTCGTCGGTGGTGTTGTAGGTGGCCGGGGAGCTGGAGAGGCCCGACGTCCCGCGCCGATCACGGTCGTCGACCGTGTGCCGTGCGGTGGAGGACCCCAACTGGCCGTCCGCTGAACCCTGTTGGGATGCGCTGCCGGAGAGGCTTGACCGCCCCTCCGTCGAGCCGCGCTGCGCGCCGATGCCGGGAGCGCGGCGGCCGGAGGCGCCGTACGCACCCGAGGTCCCGCTCGGCCGACCCGCACCGCGCGTGTCCATCGCGTGGTCCTCCAGCCGGCGGAGGAGCTCGTCCGTGCGGGCCGTCGCCTGTTCGCGGTCGTAGGCCAGCAGCAGGCGGCAGTCCTGGCCGTGCCCGGGGCGCAGGTGCGGCAGCCAGCCGAGCCAGGACCACTCGGCGGTGCGCTCGGCGAGCGTCCGCGCGCGGTCCGTGCTGATCAGCACGATCTCCAGGGCGTCGGGTGAGTGCAGCGCGGCGAGCTGGGCCACCACCGCGCGGGCCAGGCCCGAGAGCCGCGCGCGCGGACCGGCCAGGCCCAGCGCGCCGACCTCGCGGAGCCCGGACGTCACCGGCACCGCGGGCAGCAGCGCCGAGCCGTCCGGTGTCGCCCGGTCCGCCGTGCCGAGCCGCACGGTGAGCGCCTCGGGGTGACCGGGGCGCGCTCCCACAGGCGGGGGCCCGGGCCCAGGGCGGTGAGCAGCAGGGCCGCCGGGTCGGGCCAGGTGTCCGGCTGCTGGAGGACGACGGGCGGGGGCGGGACGCTCTCGTCGGCGACCTCCTCGCCGTACGACGACTCGGTGCCCTCGGTCGTCGACTCGCCGCGGCCGCCCGTCAGACGGCGGGCCCACTTGCCGATGCCGCCGCGCCTGCGCACGCCCTGCGGCACGTCGGTGCCCTGGAGCGGGGTGCCCTTGCGGCTGCCGTGGACGTCGGTGTCGTCCTCCGCGGGGATGCGGGAGGTCGTCGTACGCGCGGAGAACGCTTCTTCGGAGGCGCCGTCCTCCAGGGGCTCGCCGAACACGCCGAAGCGGCCCGCGTGGGTGTCGCCGCCGTCGTGCGCGGCGCGGTGCTCGATGCTCGGGGCGCTGCCCTGGCCCGGCACCACCAGGGGTTCGCTGCGCGGGGCGGTCGACGTGCCGGGCGACACGCGCACGTGGCCCTCGCCGTCGGGGGCCGTCTCCGCGCGCGCTCCCGGGCCGCCGGACGGGGTCAGCCGCAGGGCCGACTCACCGATCCGGAGCAACGCGCCCGGGGCGAAGCGCACCGGGCGGGTGCCCACGCGCGTGCCCGCCAGGGTCGTGCCCGTTCGTCGAGCCCAGGTCGGCGACCGAGACGCGGCCTCCGGGGTCGACCGTCACCGCGCAGTGCAGCCGGGACACGTCCGGGTCGTCCAGGGGGACGTCGGCGTCGGCCGAGCGGCCGATGTGGATCTGGCCGCCGTGCAGCAGATGCACCCCGCCCGCGTCCGGGCCCGCGACCACGTGCAGCTGGGTCGGGGCGTCGTCCAGCTCGGGATGGGCCTCCGGCTCGGCCGGGGCGCCCAGGGACAGCACCGCGCCGTCCGTCAGCGGCGGCTCGCCGAGGGTGCAGCGCTGGGTGTCGAGGCGCTCCACGCCCGCGAACAACACGATCGGGGCACCCGACTCGCGGCTCCGCTCGGACTGCGGCCCGGCCGCGTCGGCGGACACCGCCGAGGCCAGCGCGGACGCCACCGCGGCCAGGGCCGTGCCGGCGGGCGCGGTGACCAGCACATCGCAACGCGCGGAGCGGCCCCGCGGCTGCGCGGGCGGCCCCAGCGGGTCTACGACGGTCAGCCGGATCTGCATCGCCGTCAGCGGTCCCTTCTGCCCCGGCACGGAATTTCCCCACCCCGCGCGAGCAATCGGCCAGTACTGCACGCATCCTCGCACCTGCCACTGACAACGCGCCCGGGCCCCGGTGGCAAGTGATCTTGATTGGTCAGCTCTGTCCCCAAAAGTGCCTGACCAGTGCCGCACCGGTGATCGGGTGAGACCGGTCATGTCCGCCTTCGGTGCCCCTTGGGGCAACCGGGAGACCGGGAGAGCGTCTTTCCTTCGAACATGTACGGCGATGCTTACGTAGGTAGCCGCAAGAGGGGCGGCACTACAGTGGACCGGAACACAGGCAAGCAGCAGGGAGCGCAGACGTGCGGCCGGTAGGCAGCAAGTACCTGCTCGAGGAGCCGCTCGGACGCGGCGCCACGGGCACCGTCTGGCGGGCCCGCCAGCGGGAGACCGCGGGCGCCGAGGCGGCCGTCCAGGGCCAGCCCGGCGAGACCGTCGCGATCAAGGTCCTCAAGGAGGAACTCGCGAGCGATCCCGACATCGTGATGCGGTTCCTGCGCGAGCGGTCGGTGCTGCTGCGCCTGACCCACCCGAACATCGTCCGGGTCCGCGATCTCGTCGTAGAGGGCGATCTCCTGGCGCTCGTCATGGACCTCGTCGAGGGCCCCGACCTGCACCACTACCTCCGGGAGAACGGCCCGTTCAGCCCCGTCGGCGCCGCGCTGCTCACCGCGCAGATCGCCGACGCGCTGGCCGCGAGCCACGCCGACGGCGTCGTCCACCGCGACCTGAAGCCGGCGAACGTCCTGCTGAAGCAGGGCGGCGGCCAGATGTACCCGCTGCTCACCGACTTCGGCATCGCCCGCCTCGCCGACTCGCCGGGCCTGACCCGCACCCAGGAATTCGTCGGCACGCCCGCGTACATCGCGCCGGAGTCCGCCGAGGGCCGCCCGCAGACCTCCGCCGTGGACATCTACGGCGCAGGCATCCTGCTGTACGAGCTGGTCACCGGCCACCCGCCGTTCTCCGGCGGCTCGGCCCTCGAAGTCCTCCACCAGCACCTCAGCGCCGAACCCCGCCGCCCTTCGACGGTCCCCGACCCGCTGTGGACGGTCATCGAGCGCTGCCTGCGCAAGAACCCGGACGAGCGGCCCAGCGCCGAGAACCTCGCCCGCGCCCTGCGCGTCGTCGCCGAGGGCGTCGGCGTGCACGCGAACTCCGCGCAGATCGCCGCCGCCGAGAGCGTCGCGATGCTCCTGGCCCCCGACCCCGCGCCCGCCGCCGTACCGACCGTCCCCGGCGCCGCCGACCCGACGCAGGTCCTCTCGCACGGAGCGGGCGCCTACGACCCGAACGCGGCGACCAGCGTCCTCCCGCACACCAGCGGCCCCGCCGGCGCCGCCGACCCGACCACCGTGATGCCCAACCGCGGCGCGGCCGACCCGACCACGGTCATGCCGCAGAACCAGGCCGGGCAGTACGGCCAGCAGAACCAGTCGGGCGGCGGCCCCGAGCAGCCGCACCCCTGGCAGAACCAGCTGCGCGCCGCCCGCGACCGCAACGAACAGACGCAGTACCAGCCCTACCTCGACCCCGGCGAGGACCCCTGCGCCGGCGCCCCCAGCGCCAGGTCTCCCGCCCGCAGCAGCCCCAGCAGCAACCCCGCCAGGCCGCCCAGCAGCGCCCGCAGCAACGCCCCCTCGCAGCGCCGGCAACCGCAGCAGGGCTACGGCTATCCGCAGCAGCACCAGCCGCAGCAGTACGCCCCGCCGAGCCGCCAGCAGCCCCAGCGGGCACCGGAGCCGGCCCGCGAGCCGCGCCAGCCCCGGCAGCGCAGCGCCAACCCGATGAAGATCCCCGGCCTCGGCTGCCTCAAGGGCTGTCTGTTCACGGTCGTCCTGCTGTTCGTCGCGGGCTGGCTGGTGTGGGAACTGACCCCGCTCCAGGACTGGATCGGCACGGGCCGGAGCTACTGGCACGAGATCAGCCACGTCGTCGGACAGATCAGCGGCTGGGTCAAGGACCTGAGTTCGGCGACGGGCAACTGACCCCCGAAACGCCCTTGTCGGACGTCGGGTTGGGGATTTGTCGACACCCAGTGGGTGATTTCCGCCTCGGCGGTGAAGGTTGGCTCATCCGACGCGTAGTTTTAGCGACACACGCGTCGGTAGGAGCAGTCTTGGCACGGAAGATCGGCAGCCGGTACACCGCCAACCAGATCCTGGGGCGGGGCAGCGCCGGCACGGTGTGGCTGGGTGAGGGTCCCGAGGGGCCCGTCGCCGTCAAGCTGCTGCGCGAGGACCTCGCGTCCGACCAGGAACTCGTCGGCCGCTTCGTGCAGGAGCGCACGGCCCTGCTCGGCCTGGAGCACCCGAACATCGTGTCCGTACGGGACCTCGTGGTCGACGGCAACGACCTCGCCCTCGTCATGGACCTGGTCAGGGGCACGGATCTGCGCACCCGCCTCGACCGGGAACGCCGGCTCTCCCCGGAGGCCGCGGTCGCGATCGTCGCCGACATCGCGGACGGACTCGCCGCGGCCCACGCGGCCGGCGTCGTCCACCGTGACGTCAAGCCGGAGAACGTCCTCCTCGACATGCAGGGCCCGCTCGGCCCCGGCGGCGCGCACCCCGCCCTGCTGACGGACTTCGGGGTCGCCAAGCTCATCGACTCCCCGCGCCGCACCCGCGCCACGAAGATCATCGGCACGCCCGACTACCTCGCCCCGAGATCGTCGAGGGCCTGCCCCCGCGCGCGGCCGTCGACATCTACGCCCTGGCGACGGTCCTGTACGAACTCCTCGCCGGATTCACGCCGTTCGGGGGCGGTCACCCCGGTGCGGTCCTACGACGGCACGTCACCGAGACCGTCGTACCGCTGCCCGGTATCCCCGACGAGCTGTGGCAGCTGATGGTCCAGTGCCTGGCCAAGGCCCCGGCCTCCCGCCTGCGCGCCTCCGAACTCGCCGCCCGCCTCCGCGAACAGCTCCCCCTGCTGGCCGGGATGCCCCCGCTGGACGTCGACGAGCCCGACACCGAGCAGGAGGAAGCGGAGCAGGAGGAGGCACCGGCGGCCACGCCCGCGCGCAGCGAGCGGGTACGGCGCGGGGCCGTCCCCTCGTACCGGGTGCCAAGCCCGCCGACTCCAACCGCGACACCCACACGTCGATGCGGGTCCCGGCCCCCGACGAACTGGCGGGCGGCCCCCTCGGCACGGCCCGCGCTCCCCGCCCCGCGGGCGCCCCACGCCCCGGCTCCGCCCGGCACCGCGCGGCCACGCGACGCCGGCGGCTGACGCTGGCGGCGGCGGGAGTGGTGCTGGTCGCCGCGGTCGGCGTCGGCACGTGGGCGGCGACGTCGAGCGACTCCGGCGGCGACCAGCCAGACACAAAGAACTCGGCACCGGCTTCGCCGTAGGTTTTCTCGCCCCCGCCGCCCCTACCCGTCCCCTCCCTGGGGCTGCGCCCCCAGACCCCCGCATCGGCCTGAACGGCCTCGTCCTCAAACGCCGGACGGGCTGGGGGCGCGTTGGGAGGTACGTCCGCCTCTTGGCCGACCGAGTCGGGTGGTGGGTGGGCATAGGCCTGGGGTCTGGGGGCGGAGCCCCCAGGGACGCCAGCCCAGGTGCCGGGTGACCTGGAGCCCCGTTCCGGCCACGGCACACCCCGCTTGGCGGAGCCGTTACGCTGGAGGCGTGGCAGTCGTCGATGTATCCGAAGAGCTCAAGTCCCTCTCCTCGACCATGGAGTCGATCGAGGCCGTCCTGGACCTGGACACGCTGAGGGCAGAAGTCGTCGTCCTTGAGGAGCAGGCGGCAGCGCCCTCCTGTGGGACGACCCGGAGGCGGCGCAGAAGGTCACCAGCAAGCTGAGCCACCTCCAGGCCGAGATCCGCAAGACCGAGGCCCTCCGCGGCCGGATCGACGACCTCTCGGTCCTCTTCGAGATGGCCGAGGAGGAGGACGACCCGGACACCCGCGCCGAGGCGGAGAACGAACTGACCGCCGTCAAGAAGGCGCTGGACGAGATGGAGGTCCGCACCCTCCTCTCCGGCGAGTACGACTCCCGCGAGGCCGTCGTCACCATCCGCGCCGAGGCCGGCGGCGTCGACGCCTCCGACTTCGCGGAGAAGCTCCAGCGCATGTACCTCCGCTGGGCCGAGCGCCACGGCTACAAGACGGAGCTCTACGAGACGTCGTACGCCGAAGAGGCCGGCATCAAGTCGACCACCTTCGCGGTGCACGTGCCGTACGCCTACGGCACGCTCTCCGTCGAGCAGGGCACCCACCGCCTCGTCCGGATCTCGCCCTTCGACAACCAGGGCCGCCGTCAGACCTCGTTCGCCGGCGTCGAGATCCTCCCCGGTCGTCGAGCAGACCGACCACATCGAGATCGACGAGTCCGAGCTGCGCGTCGACGTGTACCGGTCCTCCGGTCCCGGCGGCCAGGGCGTCAACACCACCGACTCCGCGGTGCGTCTGACCCACCTCCCCACCGGCATCGTCGTCTCTCCTCCAGAACGAGCGCTCCCAGATCCAGAACAAGGCCAGCGCGATGAACGTGCTCCAGGCCAAGCTGCTGGAGCGCCGCCGCCAGGAGGAGCAGGCCCGGATGGACGCCCTCAAGGGCGACGGCGGCAACTCCTGGGGCAACCAGATGCGTTCGTACGTCCTGCACCCCTACCAGATGGTCAAGGACCTGCGCACGGAGTACGAGGTCGGCAACCCCGAGGCCGTGTTCAACGGCGAGATCGACGGTTTCCTCGAGGCCGGAATTCGCTGGCGCAAGCAGCAGGAGAAGTAGTCCCGCGCACGGTTTGTGCGTGGCTTTGTCGACAAGGCAACTGCCGTCCACCGGGCGGTAGTTGCCTTTCGTGTATACCGGATGCCTGGGTTTTCCGTCACACTCGCAGCTTCCATCTCCCAGCAAAGAACCCGTAGGTGGACATTGCGCTCGCAACGGCCTTGACGCTGCTGTGAAAACTGGGAAGGGTGAAGCGTGGCATGCGTGTCTCCGGGGCGCATGTGAACCGGGGAGCAGAGCTTTCGCCAGCCGCCACCCCCCGTCGATCACGGCTCCGGACATCGACGCACCACCCTGACGACGAGCTACTGGGGTAGCAGACTGATGACCAAGAAGACGCGGATCCGTGTCGCACGCATAGCGGCCGGCGCGATCATCGCCGGCGGTGCCTCGCTGACCGCCGCGGGTGCCGCCTCGGCGCTCGACCTGGGCGTGAACGTGAGCGTCACCACCACCGACGACGACCCCCTGCCCGGTGACGGGACCGACTCCCCGGCCCCGACCGACAGCGGCCTCCCGACCGCCCCGAACACGCCGACGAGCGAGCCCCCGAGCTCCGAGCCGCCGTCCTCGCAGCCGCCCACCTCGACGCCTCCCAGCGACGAGCCGACCCAGCCCACCGGCAACCCCACCGAGCCGACGGACGGGCCCACCGACAGCCCGACGGACGGCAGCACCAGCGGCTCCGGCTCCGGCTCCACCGGCGGCAACAACACCGACCCCGACGGCGGCTCCTCCGCCCAGGAGGCGGGCACCTCCGCGCTCACCGACACCGGTTCCGACACGACGGCCCAGGGCAGCGGCGGTGAGCTCGCCGAGACCGGTGCCGGCCAGACCGCGTTCCTGCTGATCGGCGCCGCGACGATGATCGCCGGCGGCATCGCCTTCCGCGTGCTCCCGCGCCTCGCGGGCAACCGCGGCGGCACGGTCGCCTGACGGTAGCCGTCCCCGTACGGACCGTACGCACGCCGTACGACGAAGGGCCCGGAGCGTCGGCTCCGGGCCCTTCGTGCGTGCTCTTGGTGTGGCTCAGGCGGTCTGGTGCGCCACCAGTGCCAGCGCCGCGATCAATACCGCGAGCAGGGCGATCAACGCCATGGGGTTCAGATTCCCCCACGGTTGTTCTCCTGCTGCAGCCGCTCGCGGTTCGCGCGGCAGACGGGACAGCGGCCCTCGTTCACGGGCGCCGCGCAGTTCGCGCACACCAACCGGTCGTACGTCATGCGCTCGCCCTCCTTGCACCGGCTTCCACGGACACAACGCCCAGGGAAACGAGAACGTTCCCCCTCCACTGTGCCAGGTTCCGCGGGATTCGGCGCGGCCCGCCTTATCCTGCCCCGACCCGGTGCGTTCCAGCCCTTCAAATCCGCGACAAAACGTGCAAGCCTCGCGCAACCCCGGACGCCGACTGCGCGGGCACACCCGGGTCGCGTATGGTCACGCTCACCTACCCCCGGCTACCCGTGGTGCACCCGTGATCCGATTCGACAATGTCTCCAAGGTCTACCCCAAGCAGACCCGCCCCGCTCTCAGGGACGTCTCCTGGAAGTGGAGAAGGGCGAGTTCGTGTTCCTCGTCGGGTCCTCCGGCTCCGGAAAGTCCACCTTCCTGAGGCTGGTCCTCCGCGAGGAGCGGTGCAGCCAGGGCCAGGTGCACGTGCTGGGCAAGGACCTCGCCCGCATCTCCAACTGGAAGGTGCCGCAGATGCGCCGCCAACTGGGGACCGTCTTCCAGGACTTCCGCCTGCTGCCCAACAAGACGGTCGCCGAGAACGTGGCCTTCGCGCAGGAGGTCATCGGCAAGTCCAAGGGCGAGATCCGCAAGTCCGTGCCCCAGGTGCTCGACCTCGTCGGGCTCGGCGGCAAGGAGGACCGGATGCCGGGCGAGCTGTCCGGTGGTGAGCAGCAGCGCGTGGCCATCGCGAGAGCCTTCGTGAACCGCCCCAAGCTCCTCATCGCGGACGAGCCCACCGGCAACCTCGACCCGCAGACCTCCGTCGGCATCATGAAGCTCCTCGACCGGATCAACCGGACGGGCACCACCGTGGTGATGGCGACGCACGACCAGAACATCGTGGACCAGATGCGCAAGCGCGTCATCGAGCTGGAGAAGGGCCGCCTCGTCCGTGACCAGGCACGCGGCGTCTACGGCTACCAGCACTGACCGCCGGCCGACCGCCGTCTGATGTCCGTCCACGGAAAGGCCTGAAGAAGCCGCCATGCGCGCCCAGTTCGTACTCTCCGAGATCGGTGTCGGTCTCCGTCGCAACCTGACGATGACCTTCGCGGTCGTCGTCTCCGTAGCCCTGTCCCTGGCCCTCTTCGGCGGCTCGCTCCTGATGAGCGACCAGGTGACCACGATGAAGGGCTACTGGTACGACAAGGTCAACGTCTCGATCTTCCTCTGCAACAAGAGCGACGCCGAGTCCGACCCCAACTGCGCCAAGGGCGCGGTGACCGACGACCAGAAGAAGCAGATCCAGTCCGACCTCGGCAAGATGTCGGTCGTCGAGAAGGTCACGTACGAGTCGCAGGACGAGGCGTACAAGCACTACAAGCAGCAGTTCGGCGACTCCCCGCTGGCCAGTTCGCTGACGCCGGACCAGATGCAGGAGTCGTACCGCATCAAGCTCAAGGACCCGGAGAAGTACCAGGTCATCGCGACCGCCTTCGACGGCCGTGGCGGGGTGCAGTCGGTGCAGGACCAGAAGGGCATCCTGGACAACCTCTTCGGCCTCCTGAACGGCATGAACTGGGCCGCCCGCGCGGTCATGGCCCTCATGCTGGTCGTCGCCCTGATGCTGATCGTCAACACCGTGCGCGTCTCGGCGTTCAGCCGCCGCCGCGAGACCGGCATCATGCGTCTGGTCGGCGCCTCCGGCTTCTACATCCAGGCCCCGTTCATCATGGAGGCCGCGGTCGCCGGCCTCATCGGCGGCACGGTCGCCTGCGGATTCCTGGTCGTCGCCCGGTACTTCATCATCGACCACGGCCTCGACCTCTCCCACAAGCTGAATCTGATCAACTTCATCGGCTGGGACGCCGTGTTGACGAAGCTTCCGCTGATCCTCGCGACGAGCCTCCTGATGCCTGCGTTGGCAGCGTTTTTCGCGCTGCGCAAGTACCTCAAGGTGTGACGCATGCCAAGAGGGCCGTACGGGCAACCGCCCGTGCGGCGCTTCCCGTTGTCCTAGACTCACCGCCATGTCAGGTCGTGACCTGTTCTGTCAGCCCCGCCGCATTCGCCGCGGGGCCGCCCTGACATTGGTGTTCGCGAGTGTGCTGGTCGCCGGGGCGGCGGCCGGGTCGTTCGACGAGCCCGGGACGGCCGACCGGAAATCGGCCTCCGGTACGGCGGGTTCGGCGCCGATGGGGCGTACGGAAGAGGTCGCGAAGGCCGCCGCCGAGGCCAAGGCGGACGGCAAGTCGCCCATGGAGGCCGCCGAGCGAGCCGTCAGCCGCAGCGGGGACCGGTGGGGCGCCGTGTACTCCCAGGGGGAGTACGAGGAGTTCGAGGAGGCCCTCGACGGCCAGTACACCGGCGTCGGGCTCTGGGCCCGGCGTGAGCGGGACGGCCGGATCGAGGTGACCCGTGTGCAGTCCGGGTCGCCCGCCGCCGTCGCGGGTGTCCGCAAGGGCGACCGGCTGCGCAGCGTCGACGGCGAGAACGTCGACGGCAGGCCCGTCACCGAGGTCGTCTCCTTACTACGGGGCGATGCCCAGGACGCCGCCGCGGGCACCGCCGTCACCCTCGGCCTGGAGCGCGGCACGCACGCGTGGCGCGAGACCGTACGGCGCGCCCGCCTCTCCACCGACTCCGTGAGCGTCCGCAGGCTCACGGGCGCCGTCACCGTCATCAAGATCGCCGCGTTCACCAAGGGCGTCGGCGACCTCGTCCGCACCGCCGTACGGCAGGCCCCCGCCGACGCCTCGTTCATCCTCGACCTGCGGGGCAACTCCGGCGGCCTGGTCACCGAGGCCGTCACCACCGCCTCCGCGTTCCTCGACGGCGGGCTCGTCGCCACGTACGACGTCGACGGCAGGCAGCGCGCCCTGCACGCGACCGCGGGCGGCGACACCACCAGACCCCTGGTCGCGCTGGTCGACGGCGGCACGATGAGCGCGGCCGAGATGCTCACCGGCGCCCTCCAGGACCGCGGCCGCGCGGTCGTCGTGGGCTCCAGGACCTTCGGCAAGGGCTCGGTCCAGATGCCGAGCAAGCTTCCCGACGGCGTCGTCGCCGAACTGACCGTCGGCCACTACCGCACTCCCTCCGGCCACACCGTCGACGGCCGGGGCATCACCCCCGACCTCGACGTCACCGCCCAGGGACAGGCCGCCGTGGAGCGCGCCGAGACGGTGTTGAGCGGCCTCGGGGACGCTTCCTAGCCGCCTTTCGGCGCCCTGGGTAATCGCCTTTCCCTCGGACCCCCTGGTAGTGCGAAAATGGCAGCACTATGAGCAAGGGAATGTACGTACCCAAGGAGTCCCAGCCCAAGCAGGGCGGCGGGGCCGCCGGCGGCAAGGCCAGGGACGGCGAGAAGGGCGGCAAGCGCAAGATCGTCGCCCAGAACAAGAAGGCCCGGCACGACTACGCGATCATCGACACCTACGAGGCCGGGCTCGTCCTCTCCGGCACCGAGGTCAAGTCGCTGCGTGAGGGCCGGACCTCGCTGACCGACGGCTTCGTCCAGATCGACGGGGGCGAGGCGTGGCTGCACAACGCCCACATCCCCGAGTACCACCAGGGCACCTGGACCAACCACTCGGTGCGCCGCAAGCGCAAGCTGCTCCTGCACCGCGAGGAGATCGACAAGCTGGAGGCGAAGACCCAGGAGACGGGTCACACGATCGTGCCCCTGGCCCTGTACTTCAGCAACGGCCGGGCGAAGGCCGAGATCGCCCTCGCCCGGGGCAAGAAGGAGTACGACAAGCGGCAGACCCTGCGCGAGAAGCAGGACCGCCGGGAGTCGGACCGCGCGATCGCGGCGGCGAAGCGCAAGCAGCGCGGCGAGTAGTCACCAGGAATACGGTGGCATCGGCTCGCGTTGTTCACGTACGATGGCTACCGCACCCCACAGCGGGTGTGCAGCGGTTTGAAAAAACAACATGGGGATGATCGGTTTCGACAGCGGCTGTCGAAGCAGGTGAAGCGTGTCGAGGAAGCGGCAATGATCTCGTAAACCATATGTCGCAACCAATAATCGCCAATTCCAAGAGCGATTCCCAGTCCTTCGCCCTCGCTGCCTAATAACAGCGACTGAAGGACCCTAAAGGGTGTCAGCCCGGGAGTGTTCCCGACCCGGATCCTGGCATAATCTAGGGAACTAAACCATCGAGCCCGGTCACGGGGTTCGATGGGAAATCAAACAGTGACTGGGCCCGTCGGCGACTTGTTCGCGTGATCGCCGGGGCCGAGAAAATCACAGCGAACTGCACACGGAGAAGCCCTGCTTCTGCACCGGTGGACGCGGGTTCGATTCCCGCCATCTCCACTCATCCCATGTGGGTAAAGCCCCCGCTGCCTCGGCAGCGGGGCTTTTTCCTGTCACCGAACAGCGAAGGTGGCCAGGCGCAGCCCGTGGCTCAGGACCAGATACACGTCCGTCCGCCCCTTCGCCGCAGCCGCCAGGTCGGCGGTCACCGTCCCATAGTCGTACGACGATCCCGTCCCGCCCGTGTGTGCCGTACCGACGAGCCTGCCGGTCGGAGAGCCCAGCCGGACCTCGACCGTGCCGACGCCCGTGCTCGCCACCCGGGCCGTGAACTTCCGTTCCCCGTGCCCAGTTGCGTGTCCGCGAACTTCAGCCACGCCCCGTCCTCGGCCGCGCCCACCGCCGTACCGCTCGCCTTGGACTCGTCCACGAGGTGAATGCCGGAGTAGTCGTCGAAGTTCTCGGCGCGGGTGGTCCGGGACAGGTTCCGGGGTGGGATGGTCTCGCCGTGGACGCGCCAGGTCGTACGGGCGCGGATGTCCGCCGACGACGCTCCGGCCAGGATGTCGTACGTGCCGCTTTCCACCGTCCATTTCGAGCGGGTGACATCCCAATGGGCGAGGTCTTTCCGCTGGACTTTCAGGTGGACCGTCTTTGTCTCGCCCGGTTTCAGTGAGACCCGTTGGAAGGCCTTCAATTGCTTCAGGGGTTCTTTGTCGCGGGATGTCCGCTGGTGTGTGTAGAGCTGTACGACTTCGTCGCCCGACCGGGTGCCCGTGTTCGTGACCGGGAGTTCGTAGCCGCCGGCGACGGGTTTCAGGGCGCCGTAGCGGAAGGTGGTGTACGAGAGGCCGTAGCCGAAGGGGTAGAGCGGGTGCCCTGGAAGTACTGGTAGGTGCGGTCGGACTTGATGATGTCGTAGTCGAGGATCGACGGGAGGTCCGACTCCGAGCGGTACCAGGTCTGGGTGAGGCGGCCGGACGGGTTCACGTCGCCGTAGAGGACGTCGGCCAGCGCGTTGCCCGTCTCCTGGCCCGCGTGGGAGGTCCAGAGGAGGGCCGGGACCTCCTTCTGCAGGGCGCCGAGTGTGGTCGGGTAGCTGTTCTCGACCACGACCACCGTCTTCGGGTTGGCCGCGCGGACCGCCTTGACCAGGGCTTCCTGGCTCGGAGCGAGGGACATGTCGGTGCGGTCGTGGGCCTCGCGGCCGTTGATCGACGGCATGGAGCCGATGACGACGACCGCCGTGCCCCTGCCCTTGACCGCCGCCACCGCGTCGGCGACTCCGCTGCGGACGACGTCCTTCGCGTAGTGGGCGGCCTGGTCCTTCGACACCAGGCCCAGGGTGCCGTTCGCGTCGGTCGGGCCGAGGTAGAGGGGGTTCGACCACCAGGACTCCGACGTCTCGTAGCCCGCGTACTTCAGCACGTACGTGCCGTCGTCCTGCCGTTCCAGCTTGAACTGTTGCTGGACGTACCAACCGTTGGGCTGTGTCTGGTCGTTGACGAAGTTCGACCAGTTGTAGCCGACGTACTTCCCGTTGGCGGCCGAGCGCAGGGTGACGATGCCGGAGCCCCAGTCGAAGGCGTCGAACTGGGCTGCCGTCGTGGCGGTGTTGGTGATCTCCCGCAAGGGGCGCCGCTGTCGCCGGTGCCCGCCGTGACGTACTTGCCGGTCGTCGTGTCCCGCAGGGCGATGCGGTCGACGCCCTCGCTGGTCGTGACGCCGGTGCCGAGCTTCGTGGCGATGCCCTGCGCGGGGGTGACCGCGTAGGGGAGCGTGCCCGAGTACCAGTCGGTGTAGAGGGTGTCGGCGAGGGGGCCGACGACGGCGACGTCCTTGCCCGAACTCCTCAGGGGAGCGCCCCGTTGTTCTTCAGCAGGACCGTGCCCTCGGCCGCCGCCTTGCGGGCCAGCCGCTGGTGAGCCGGGCTGTTGACGACGGACGCGTCGATCGAGCCGTACCGGCCGCCGCCCGGGTCGAACTCACCGAGGCGGACGCGGACGGAGAGGATGTCCGACACCGCCTTGTCCACGTCCGAGACCTTCAACAGCCCCTGCTGCAAGGCCGAGTTGACCGCTGCCGTCGTCGGGCCGGGGTCGGCGTCGTTGTCCGTGAAGCTGTCCACGCCGGCCTTCAGCGCCGCCGCGTCGCCCTCCGTGACGCTCGGGTAGTACTGCTGCGGGGTGACGAGGTTGCCGGGGGCGAAGGCGTCGGTGACGTTCAGCAGACTCTGGTCGGTCCACTTGCGTACGACGTCGTTCAGGTCCGGATTCACCGTGCTGGGGCGGCCGTTGACGAGGTTGTACGACGTCATCACGCCCGTGGCCGCGTCCGCCGCGATCGCCGGTCTGAACGCGGCCTCGTCGTACTCCTTCTCCACCCGGGGCGGAGATCGGAGGACGTGGTCGCGCGGTCGACCTCGTTGTTGTAGCCGAGGTAGTGCTTGAGGGTGGGGGCCGTCTTGAGGTGGTCCGGGTCGCCGCCGGTGAGGCCCTCGCCGTACGCCGTCGAGAGGGCGCCGGTGAGTTCAGGGTCCTCGCTGTAGCCCTCCTCGTTGCGCCCCCAGCGCGGGTCGCGGAGCAGGTTGACCACCGGGGCCCAGAGGTTCAACCCCAGCCGTCCGGGCGTTGTTGCTGGAAGCCGCGGGCCTCGTCGCCGACTGCCGAGCCGACCTGCCGCATCAGCGCCGGGTCCCAGGTCGAGGCGAGTCCGACGGCCTGCGGGAAGACGGTGGCCTTGCCGAGCCAGGCGACGCCGTGCAGGGCCTCGGTGCCGGTGCGGAAGGACTGGATGCCGAGACGGGGGATCGCGGGCTCGTACTGGTGAAGGAGGGAGATCTTCTCGTCGAGGGTCAGCCGGCCGAGCAGGTCGTCGACGCGCTCGCTCACAGGGAGAGTCGGATCGCGGAAGGGGTACGGGGTGTCGGCCGTCGCCGGGACCGTCGCTCCCAGACCGGCGATCAGGGCGAAGGCGACGACGAGCGTGGTTCGGTGTCTTCCCGCGCTGTGTCTTCTTCTCGTGCCTTTCATGTCGCGGCTCCTTCACATAGGGCCTTGCACCAACGGTGGTGATCTCAGGGCGCGTTGCGCGGTGCCGTGCTCGCGCGCTCCGTCAGCCGGGGCGCCAGCAGGGTCGCGTCGGGCACGGCTTGGCCGTCCAGCTTCTTCATCAGCAACTCGACTGCCCTGGAGCCGAGTTCGGCGGTGGGCAGCGCGACCGACGTGACCGGGACCCGTACCGACTCGGCGAGTTCGTCGGGGCAGATCGCGGTGATCGACAGATCCCCAGGGACCCGCAGCCCGAGCTGCTCGAAGGCGTCGACGAGGGGCTCCAGCAGCGGTTCGTTGTGGACGACGACCCCGGTCAACGCGGGCTGCTCACGCAGCAGTTGCTCGGCCACGGCCACGGCGGCGGCCGGTGCGGCCTCGCAGGGGTGGACGGAGGAGGCGAGGCCGTTGCGGTCGGCGGCGGCCGTGAAACCCTGAACGACCCGCTGGGCGAAGGCAGTTCCGCGGACGTACACCTCGGGCGGCGATCCGACGAGGGCGACGACCCGGTGCCCGAGGCCCGCGAGCCGTTCCACGCACAGCTCACCCGCCGCCTTGAAGTCCAGGTCGATGCAGGTCAGTCCGTCCGCCTCGGCGGGGAAGCCGATCAGCACCGACGGCCGGTCCAGGGAGCGCAGCAACGGCAGCCGGGGATCGTCGAGTTGGACGTCCATCACGATCATCGCGTCGACGAGCGCCGTGTCCGCGACCCGCCGCAGGCCCTCCTCGCCCTCCTCCTGGGTGAGCAGCAGGACGTCGTGGTCGTGGCGGCGGGCGGTGGTCACCACGGACACCGCGAACTGCATGACGACCGGGACATGGATGCCGGTCCGTAAGGGGATCACCAGGGCCAGCACGTTGGACCGGCTGCTGGCCAGGGCGCGGGCTCCGGCGTGCGGCCGGTAGCCCAGCTCGCGGATGGACGCCTCGACGCGCAGCCGGGTCTCCTCGGAGATCGGGCGCTTGCCGCTCAGGGCGTACGACACGGTGCTGGGGAGACGCCGGCGTGCCGGGCCACGTCCGTGATCTTCACCATCAGCCCAGCTCCAGGGTGAGGAACCCGCTGCCCGACCGCGTCCTGCCCCCGGCGGCCAGCGACCAGGACAGCGACGGATCGCTGCAGGACGCCCTCAGCGTGTCCCCCTCCCGTACGACGGTGAAGCTCACCTCGCCGACCGACACCGTCACCCGCGCGCCGCGTCCCAGGTCGTAGGCCCGCAGGGTGACGCCGTCGGCGTGGTCGTAGTCGGGCCGGTCGGCCACCGCGCCCACCGGGATCACCGCGCCCGGCCGCACCAGCAGGGGCACGCTGTCGAAGCCGTGCCGCTCGCGCACCCAGCGCGGCCCGGTGACCGTACGGCCGGTGAGGTAGTGGGTCCAGGTGCCCTCGGGGACGTAGTACGAGACGTCGCCGTCGTCGCTGAAGACGGGCGCGACCAGCAGATCGCTCCCGAGCATGTACTGCCGTTCCAGATGCGCGCACCCGGGGTCGTCCGGGAACTCCAGCACCATCGCCCGCATCACCGGCACGCCCTCGGCGGAGGCGGTGCGCGCGGCCTCGTAGAGGTACGGCATGAGGCTCAGCTTCAGGCGGGTGAACTGCCGTAGCACGTCGACGGATTCCTCGTCGAAGAGCCAGGGGACGCGGTACGACGAGCTGCCGTGCAGGCGGCTGTGGGAGGACAACAGGCCGAAGGCCAGCCAGCGTTTGAAGAGGGCGGGGGTCGGGGTGCCCTCGAAGCCGCCGATGTCGTGGCTCCAGTAGCCGAACCCGGACAGGCCCAGCGAAAGGCCGCCGCGCAGGGACTCGGCCATCGACTCGTACGTCGCCTCGCAGTCGCCGCCCCAGTGAACGGGGTACTTCTGGCTGCCCGTTGTGGCCGAGCGGGCGAAGACGACCGCCTCGCCTTCGCCGCGGTGTTTGCGCAGGACGTCGAAGACGGTGCGGTTGTAGAGGTAGGTGTAGTAGTTGTGCATCCGCTCGGGGTCCGCGCCGTCCGCGTAGGCGACGTCGACGGGGACCCGCTCGCCGAAGTCGGTCTTGAAGCAGTCGACGCCCTGCGCGAGGAGCGCCTCCAGCTTTCCGGCGTACCAGTCACGGGCGGCCGGACTGGTGAAGTCGACCAGGGCCATGCCCGGTTGCCACAGATCCCACTGCCACACACTGCCGTCCGGCCTGCGGAGCAGGTGACCGAGTGCCTTGCCCTCGGCGAAGAGGGGAGCGCTGCGCGATGTACGGGTTGATCCAGACGCAGATGTGCAGGCCGCGTTCCTTGAGCCTGGCGAGCATGCCCTCCGGGTCGGGGAAGACCCTCGGGTCCCACTCGAAGTCGCACCAGTTGAACTCGCGCATCCAGAAACAGTCGAAGTGGAAGACGGAGAGCGGGAGTTCACGCTCCCGCATGCCCTCGATGAACGACGTCACCGTCTCCTCGTCGTACGACGTGGTGAACGACGTCGACAGCCACAGCCCGAACGACCAGGCGGGCGGGAGCGCGGGGCGGCCGGTGAGGGCGGAGTACTTGCGGAGGATGTCCTTCGGCGTGGGGCCGTAGATGACGTAGTACGTCAACTGCTGGCTCTCCACGCTGAATTGCACCAGGACACCGCCTCCGAGCCGACCTCGAAGGAGACCCGGCCCGGGTGGTCGACGAAGACGCCGTAGCCCGCGTCGGTGAGGTAGAAGGGGATGTTCTTGTAGGCCTGCTCGGTGGCGGTGCCGCCGTCGGCGTTCCACATGTCGACGACCTGGCCGTTCTTGACGAGCGGGCCGAAGCGCTCGCCAAGTCCGTAGACGGACGTGCCCACGTGGAGTCCGAGCTGTTCGCGGAGGTAGTGGGCGCCGGTCGCGTCGCGCATGATGCCCATGCCCTTGGGGCCGCTGCTGGTGAGGGTGCGGCCGTGCGCGAGGAAGTCGACGTGCCAGGGACCGGTGCGGGCGACCTGGACGGAGAGCGCGCCGGAGGTGAGGGTCGCGTGCTCGTCGTCGTAGGACGTCTGGACCGCGCTGTGCTTTTCCGGGGACATCCCCAGACCCCGGACCTCGCTGTGCACGTCGAAGTGGGGGCCGCGCGGCTGTTCGCCCTCGAAGTGGGTGAAGGTGACGCCGATGACGTCGGGCATCGGGGCGTGGGCGCTGATCGTCACGACCGGTCCCTTCAGCAGGTCGCCGCGGTGGCGGATCGGCATGGTCGGCGCGTGGATCTCCAACGCGCCTCCCCGGAGGGGGTACCCCAGCGGCGGTGACATCGAGGACCTCGACCGGGTGGGCGGCGGTGACGCCCTCGCGCAGCAGCCAGTAGCCGTCGGTGAACTTCATGTGGGGTCCCCTTACTACTTGACGGCACCCACGGCGATGCCGCGCGTGAGGGTCCGCTGGAAGACGAGGAAGAAGACGATGGCGGGCAACACACCCAGCAGGGCAGCCGCGTTGGTCATCGTGGCGTCCATCAGACGCTGGCCCTGGAGGACGCCGAGGGCCACCGACACGGTCTGGTTGTCGTTGGAGATCAGCATGACCAGGGGGAGCAGGAACTCGTTCCAGGTCCAGATGAAGAAGAAGACCAGCAGCACGCCGATCGTGGGGCGGCTGACGGGGACCACGATCCGCCACAGCACCTGCCACTTGTTGGCACCGTCGATCCGGGCCGCCTCGATGATCTCGCGGGGGAACTGGCTGAGCACGGACGAGAGGAGATACGTGCCGAACGCCGCCTGGATCACCGTGAAGACGATGATGACGCTCAACCTCGTGTCGTACAGCCCGACTTGCTTGCTCAGGTAGTAGAGCGGGTAGACCAGCGCCTCCTGCGGCAGCATGTTGGCGAGGACGAAGAACGCCAGGATCCAGGTGCGGCCCTTGATGCGGCCGATGCCGATCGCGTACGCGTTGAGGACGGACAGGACGGCCGCGAGGACGGCCACCGAGCCGCTGATCACCGCCGAGTTGACGAGTTTCTGCCCGAAGTCGACCCGCTGCCAGAAGTCCTTGAGGCCGTCCAGGTAGAGGCCCCGGGGAGGCTGAGGGGGCCGTGTTCGGAGTACTCGGCCGGTGACTTCACGGCGTTGACCAGGACGATCAGGAACGGTACGACCATGAAGAGGGCCGCGATGCACAGGGCGATCAGGACCGGGTAGCGGCGCAGGGCGGTCGTCATGCGCGGTCACCTTCCTCCGCGCGGGTCTGGAGTTTCAGGAAGGCGAGGGAGAGCACCAGGATGATCACCGTCAACACCGTTGATATCGCGGCTCCGTAGCCGACCTGGGTCTTCTCGAAGAACGTGGTGAAGGAGAAGTAGGACGGCACGTCGGTCGCGCCGCCCGGGCCGCCCTTCGTGAGGACGTACACCGCGCCGAACACCTTGAGCGCGGCGATCGTGCACCAGGTGAGGACGACGTAGATCTCCGGGCGGATCTGCGGCAGCGTGATGTGCCAGAAGCGGCGCCACCAGCCCGCGCCGTCCAGCTCGGCCGCCTCGTACAGCTGGGGGTCCACGCGTTGCAGCCCGGCCATGAACACCACGAGCGGGAAGCCGAGTTGGACCCAGACCATGACGCCCATGACGCTGTAGAGCGCGATGTCCGGGTCGCCCAGCCAGTCCTGCTGCCAGGAGCCCAACCCCACTGCTTTCAGCAGGGCGTTGAGGGAGCCGTTGTCGGGGGCGAGGATCCAGCTCCAGACGATGCCGGCGACCGCGATCGGCAGCACCTGGGGAGGTAGAAGCAGGCGCGGAGGATCGCGGCGACACGGGTGCCGAAGTGCTTGGCCACGTAGTCGAACAGGGCGGCGGCCAGGACGAGTCCGACGACCGTCGGTACGGCCGCCATCGCCACGACCATGAACAGGCTGTGCCGGAACGACGCCCAGAACTCGGAATCGTCCAGCAGGTCACGGTAGTTGGCGAGGCCCGTCCACCGGGGTCGCCCACGCCCTGCCAACTCGTGAAGCTCACGGCCGTGTTCATCAGGAACGGGACGACGATCACGGCCAGGGCCGCGAGGGCGCCGGGGAGGAGGAAGAGGGCGTAGGAGTTACGGGGGCGACGGGCCGGGTGCCGCGCGGTGTCACGCTTGTCGAGCACCCGGCCGTCCTTCTCGACGGTGACCGTCATGTCGACGGAACGCCCTTGTCGTACGCCTTCTGCAGGTTGCTCAGATAGGCGTCCGGCTTCTCGCTGTTCGTGATCAGCTTCTGGGTCTCGGAGACGAGGACGTCGTAGAAGCCGGGGACCGGCCAGTCCGGGTAGAAGGCGAGGCCGTCGCGGGCGGAGACGGTGTTGAAGTGGGCGATGAGCTGTTTGGACTTGGGGTCGGTGATCGCGGAGGTGTCGGCCGCGACCGGGATGCCGCCCTTGTTGCCCATCAGGTTCTGGATCTTCTTCGACAGGGTGATGTCGATGAAGTCGTAGGCGAGTTGCTTGTTCTTGGCGCCCTTGGGGACGACCCAGATGTTGCCGCCGGAGCCGAGGGTGAGGTTCGAGCCGGGCCACAGCGTCGTGTCCCAGTCGAACTTGGCCTCCGTCTGGAAGCGGCCGTACCACCAACTGCCGGAGAACAGGATCGGGGCCTTGCCCTGGATCCAGGAGACTCCGGCATCCTCGGCCTTGGTGCCGCTGGAGGTCTTGGCGATGTAGCCCTTCTTCACCCAGTCGGCGAAGGTGGTCGCCGCGTACGTCCAGGCCGGGTCGTGGAAGTCCGTCTTCCCCTTGTACAGCTCGTACTTGTCGACCCAGGCGCGGTCGGCCTTCGACAGGGCGAGCTGGTACAGGTACTGCTGGGCGATGTACTCGGCGCCGGCGTTGGCGAGCGGGGTGATGCCCTTCGCCTTGAACTCGCCCAGTGCGGTGGTCAGTTCGTCGAAGGTCTTCGGTTCGGCGATCTTGTACTTCTTGAAGAGGGCCTTGTTGTAGTAGACCATCGTGTACTCGCCGTAGTCGGTGACGCCGTACCACTTGCCGGAGCCCATCACCCCGTTGGTGTCGTAGACGTCCGTCGTGCCCACGCTCGACGGGATCTTCTTGTCCCAGCCGCGCTTCGTCGCCTCGGCGGTGAGGTCGGTGAGCAGGCCCTGTTTCGAGAGCAGGCCTGCCGTCGCGTTGCCCTTGTTGTACTCCATGATGTCCGGGGCGTCGGGGAGTTCAGGACCATCGGGGCCGTCTTCTGGATCTGCTCGAAGCCCTTCTCCTCGAACTTCACCTTCACGCCCGGGTGTTGGGCCTCGAACTCCTTGATCGCCTCGTTCCAGGCGACGCCCATCGCGCTGTCCGGGCCCTCGTAGTGCCAGAGCTTGAGGGTCTTGCCGTCCGAGGAGCCGTTGTCCGAGCCGCCGCCGCAGGAGGTGAGGAGCAGGGATCCGGTGAGGATCAGTGCGGCTGTCGTTGCTCGCCGTTGTGTCGTCAGCATCCAGTGCCTCCAGGGGGTCGGAGGGGGTCGAATCGATTCGACGGGAGTTGTCGAAGCGCTTCGATGGAGGAAGGTATGTAGGAGCTGTGGGGGCGTCAATGGGTTGGGCGGAGATTGACGCAAGCGGTTCGATGAAGTTGGGGGTGGGTGCGGGCCGGTGGGGGCTGGTCGCGCAGTTCCCCGCGCCCCTAGGGAGCTGTCCTGCCCTGAACTCCGATCAGTAGGGCGCTTGTTGCTGCGGCGACCGGTAGCCAGAAGGCGGTCGTCGGTGAGGTGTGGTCCGCTGTCCAGCCCGCTGTCGCCGAGCCGCAGGCGATTCCCGTCAGCAGGGCTGTCACCGTCAGGCTCATGCCCTCGTTCAATCTGCCGTCAGGGGTGCGGTGTTGGACGAGTGTCATCGCCGTGACCATCGTCGGGGCCGTCGCCGTGCCTGCCAGGAGCAGGGCCACCGCCAGTGCCGGCAGGGAGTCGAACGCGCTCGCCGCCAGCAGTGGGAGGGACATCGCGACGCTCATCGCCAACAGGCACCACCGCATGAGGCGTTCAGAGGGGCCCCTCGGTCTCAGCCTGCCGTACAGCAGACCCGCCGTGCAGGAACCGGCTGCCTGGAGCGCCAACACCGCGCCGCCCACCGCCTGATGACCGCTCGCGTTCGCGTACGCGAGCGTGGCGACCTCCATCGAACCGAACACCGCGCCGGTCGCCAGAAACCCGGCGAGGAGGGTGGGGATGCCGGGCGCGCGGAGGGTGAACTGCCCTTTGGCGTCGGGCTTGGTGGGGGTTCCGTCCTGCGCTGGGCCGTGAAGATCAGCATCCCGGTCAGCAGCAGTACGGCTCCCACCAGCGTGCCCGCCTCCGGGAAGAGCGTGCCGCAGAGCAGTGTCGCCAGGGCCGGGCCCAGCATGAAGCACAGTTCGTCGGCCGCCTGCTCGAAGGAGTTCGCCGTGTGGAGGGAGTCCGGGTCGTCGGCCAGGAGGTGAGCCCAGCGGGCGCGGGACATGCCGCCGGTGTTGGGGGTGGTCGCGGTGGCGGCGTAGGCGGCGAACAGGGTCCAGTCGGGGGCGTCGTAGTGCACGCAGAGGATGAGGGTCAGGGAGCCGAGGACCGCAACTGCCGTTGCCGGTAGGGCTGTTCTGGACTGGCCGTGGCGGTCGGTCAGCCTCGCTGTCCAGGGGCCTGCCAGCGCTGTCGCCGCCAGGCCGGTTGCCGTGACGGCGCCTGCCAGGGCGTACGAACCCCTTGAACCGGCGATCATCACGACCGCGCTCACGCTCAACATGCCTGCGGGAAGGCGGGCGATGAGGTTTCCGGCGGTGAAGGCACGGGTGCCGGGGAGGGCGAAGAGGCGGCGGTAGGTGGGGTGGTGGCGGGTGATGGGCGCTTGGGGCATGCGGTAACCGTCGCCCGGAGTGGATCACCGGGTCCAACACCTGGTCCGCGCCGATTCACGCACCCTCGTTGTAGGTTCGCCGGATGCCCGACTCCCTCGAACCCCGACTTCTGCGCGCCTTCCTCGCCGTGGCCGAAGAGCTGCACTTCACCCGCGCCGCCGCCCGCCTCTACGTCGCCCAGCAGGCACTCAGTCGTGATGTGCGGCGGCTGGAGCGGGAGTTGGGGGTCACGTTGTTCGTGCGGAGCACTCGGCAGGTGGCGCTCACGGCGGACGGTGAGCGGCTGGTGCCGTATGCGCGGCGAGTGCTCGGTGCGCAGGAGGAGTTGCTCGCCGCGTTTAGGGGAGCAGGGGCTCGGCCTCTCCTCGTCGATCTGAATACGCCGGGACTGGGCACCGGGCGGCGGGTGTTGCGGCGTGCTCGTGAACTCGCCCCGGAGCAGGAGCTGATGGTCCGGTACGAGAGTGGACTGACGGGCGCGGTAGGGGAGTTGCTCGCCGGGCGGCTCGATGTGTCGTTCGGGCGGTTCGGTGGGCTGGATGCGGGGTTGCGGGCCGGGCTCGGGTATCAGTTGGTGCGGTACGAGCCGATGGCGGTCGTGCTGCCTGAGGGGCATCGGCTGGCCTCGCTCGACGAGGTGCCCCTGGCCGCGCTCGCGGGGAGGCCGTGTACGCCGGTGCCGGGAATCCTCGTACGCCGGAGTGGACGGATCTCGCGCGCCGACTGTTCGAGGGACGCGGGATCTCGGTCGCGCCGCCCGCGCCCATGGCCGTAGGCGAAGAGGAGTTCGAGCGGGTCATGGCGCGGACGGGGGCGCCGATTCTCGCCGTAGTGGATTTTCCGGCCATGCCCCGGACCGTGGTGCGACCGCTGGTGGACCCGGTGCCGTTGTCCGCCGTGTCGCTCGTGTGGCGAAAGGGGCTGGTGCACACCGGATTCGATGCGCTTAGACGTGCTGCGGTGGAGATCGGTAACGCGCGCGGCTGGTTGCGTCGGCCGGTTGATGGATGGATTCCAGCCATCGACGTGGACATGCTAAAAGGAGAAAATGACGCATCCCGTCACATGAAGTGCTTGCCGTGCGCTACCTTCAGGGCCTGAGCACGGTGTGGTAAGGGGCGCGCGGACCGGGTGGGGGCCCGGTTCGGCGGCGTGTGCTCAGGGTCGTTTGCGCACCCGGAACAGTCCCGTGGGGGGATGTGCGTGCGCATGGAAAAGTGGCGAGAAGACGCCCAACCGGAATGGCCCCAAGCTGCATCCGCGACCAGAGACGTACCGGTCATAGGCGGAGAAGCCCCAGGGGTTCCGGTGACCGGAGCAACTGGAGTGAGTGGAGGATCAGAGGTCCTCGAGGGCGGCCGTCATGCCGCCAAGGACGGGCTGCGGCCCGCGAAGGATCGTCCTCGTACGGCGAAGGACGGTCCCCGTACACGGACCGGGTGGCCCGAGCCGCCCGCCGGCAAACAGGTGTCCGGCGCAGGTGCCGGGATACTCGCCGATCCCTGGGGCGCGTCGGCGGCGTCCGCCGCGTTGGCGGGAACCGCGTCCGCCGCGGCCGACCCCGACGAAGTGACCGTCCAGCTCGACGGGCCCGCCCAGCAGGCGGACTCCGGTGGCCGGGGGTGCCGGGGCGGGTCAAGAGGGTTCCGACGGGCCCGTGTTCGTCGACGAGTCCGGCCGTCGCAGCCGTAGGTACCGCCGGATCGGCATGGCCATCGGCATCGCGTGCGCGGTCTACGCCGTCGTCATCGTCGTCACGCTGCTGTCCGGGAGTTCGGACGCGCCGTGGCTGCCGGTGCCGGGGCAGAAGGACGACGCGCCCGCGGGCAAGGTCGACACCTCGCCGCTGCCCGCCGAGTCGGGCCATCCGTCCGGGGCTGGTGACAGTGTCGCGCCGGGCAACATCCCGACGGCGAGCGACGGTACGACGCCGTCGCCGGGCGTGAGCGTCAGCGCTACGGCAGTCGCGTCCGCGAAGCCCGGTGCCAAGGCGAGCACGTCCGCGTCGCCGAGGCCGTCCGCGAGCAAGAGCGCCTCGACGCCGGGCGGCGGGAGCGCGAGCAATCCGGTCGTACAGCCTTCGCTGCCGGTCTCCTCCTCGCCCGATCCGACGACGGTGCCCAGTTCGAGCGCGCCGTCCGACCCGTCGTCGACGCCGAGCCCGACGGCGGGCACCGGCACGGTGGCCGACGCCCCGAGCAGCCCGTCGCCCGTGGCACAGGGGCCGGCCGCGCCGTCCGAACAGGCACCGGCCCCGTCCAACACCCCGGAGCACATCCTCTGATGGCATCGCACAACCGCCGCCCCAAGGCCACGAACCCGGCCCCGGGCGGCCGTCACGGAGCAACTCCCGCCAACGGAAACGGGTTGGGGACCGCACCGCACGCGAGGGAGGGGTGGGACGCCGATGGCACCTCCGGGCGGGGAAGGGCAATACCCTCCGCCTTCGACCGGGGCCGGGGCGTATCCCCCGCCCTCGACCGGGTTCGAGTCACCCGCCTCGCACGCGAGCGGAGGAGGCGCGCACGCGGCACGCCCGGGTGGAGGCAGGACACACGGCTCGCCCCAGACCGGATCCGAGGCACGCGCCCAACGTCCGAGCGGCGCCGGGGTGGACGCTCACCGTCTGACCGAGGCGGGGGTGGATGCCTGCCGTCCGAGCGGCGCCGGAGTGGACGCTCACCGTCTGACCGAGGCGGGGATGGACGCCCAACGCCCCAGCGGGGCCGAGGCGCACGCTCCCCGTCCGGCCGGGGCCAAGGCCCACGCCCCGCGCGCCCCGCGTCCGAAACGAGCCGGGGCGCGCACCCCGCGTGCCCCCGGCGGCGCCGGCTGTCCATGCGGTTCCTGCTGCCGATGCTGCTCCTCGTCGCCCTGCTGGCGATGCTGATGCTGCGCGGCTACGTGCACAGCGAGATCCTCGCCGACCACCGCATCCGCCCCGAGGCCGCGACCAACAGGGTCCCGGACAGGATCCTCGACGGCGGCCCGGTCATCGACACCCGCAGCGGCCGTACGACCAGCCTGGACGTGCCGAACCGCGACATCGTCCTGACCTTCGACGACGGCCCCGACCCGACCTGGACGCCCAAGGTCCTGGACGTCCTGAAGAAGCATCACGCGCACGCCGTCTTCTTCGTCACCGGCACGATGACCTCGCGCTACCCGGACCTGGTCAGACGCATCGTGGCGGAGGGCAACGAGGTCGGCGTGCACACCTTCAGCCACCCCGACCTCTCCTTCCAGTCCAAGAAGCGCATCGACTGGGAGCTGTCCCAGACCCAGTTGGCGATCACCGGCGCGGCCGGCATCCGGACCTCGCTGTTCCGGCCGCCGTACTCGTCGTCCGCCGACGCGATGGACAACCTGTCCTGGCCGGTGACCCAGTACATCGGCACTCGCGGCTACATCACCGTCGTCAACAACACGGACAGCGAGGACTGGCAGAAGCCCGGCGTCGCGAAGATCATCAGCAACGCCACCCCGCGCGCGGGCAAGGGCGCGATCGTCCTCATGCACGACTCCGGCGGCGACCGGCACCAGACCGTGCAGGCGCTGGACCGGTTCCTGCCGGAGATGCAGGCCAAGGGTTACTCGTTCGACAACCTCACCGAGGCGCTCGGCGCGCGCAGCGCGCTCACTCCGGTGACCGGCGTCAACCTGTGGAAGGGCAAGGCGTGGATCTTCCTGGTCCAGGCCTCCGACAGCATCATGGACGTCCTGGTGGTCGGCCTCGCCATCACCGGCTCGCTCGTCATCGCTCGCTTCGCGATGATGCTGCTGCTCTCCGCGATCCACGCCCGCCGGGTGCGCCGCGAGGGCTTCGCCTGGGGACCACCGGTCACCGAACCGGTGACGGTGCTCGTCCCGGCGTACAACGAGGCCAAGTGCATCGAGAACACGGTCCGTTCACTCATGGCGAGCGAGCATCCGGTCGAGGTGATCGTCGTTGACGACGGCTCGGCCGACGGTACGGCGAGAATCGTCGAGGCGATGAACCTGCCGAACGTGCGGGTCGTACGCCAGGTCAACGCGGGCAAGCCCGCCGCGCTCAACCGCGGTCTGGCGAACGCCAGTCACGACCTCATCGTCATGATGGACGGCGACACGGTCTTCGAACCGGCCACCGTACGCGAGCTGGTGCAGCCCTTCGGCGACCCGCGCGTCGGCGCGGTCGCGGGCAACGCCAAGGTCGGCAACCGCGATTCCCTCATCGGCGCCTGGCAGCACATCGAGTACGTGATGGGCTTCAACCTCGACCGCCGGATGTACGACATCCTGCGCTGCATGCCCACGATCCCGGGCGCGGTCGGGGCGTTCCGGCGCAGCGCGCTGGAGCGGGTCGGCGGCATGAGCGACGACACCCTCGCCGAGGACACCGACATCACGATGGCGATGCACCGCGACGGCTGGCGCGTGGTCTACGCCGAGAAGGCGCGGGCCTGGACCGAGGCACCGGAGACGGTCCAGCAGCTCTGGTCGCAGCGCTACCGCTGGTCCTACGGCACGATGCAGGCGATCTGGAAGCACCGGGGCGCCCTGCTCGACCGGGGCCCGTCCGGTCGCTTCGGCAGGGTGGGCCTCCCGCTGGTGGCCCTCTTCATGGTGATCGCCCCGATCCTGGCCCCGCTGATCGACGTGTTCCTCCTCTACGGCCTGGTGTTCGGCCCGACGGAGAAGACGTTCCTGGCCTGGCTGGGCGTCCTCGCGATCCAGGCGTTCTGCGCGGCGTACGCCTTCCGCCTCGACCGGGAGCGCATGACTCACCTGGTCTCGCTGCCCCTCCAGCAGATCCTCTACCGCCAACTCATGTACGTCGTCCTGCTCCAGTCCTGGATCACCGCACTCACCGGGGCCGCCTGCGCTGGCAGAAGCTGCGGCGGACCGGGGTCGTGGAGGCGCCGGGCGGCCCGGTGCCGACCCAGCGCGGCAGCCGTAGTAGTGACCGGAGGTCGGTGGCATGACGCACGGATACACGACCGGGACGAACCACGGGCCGGGGTCCGATCCCGAATCGACGCCGGCGTACGGGATTCCCCAACAGCGCCGGCAGGAACCGGAGTCGGCGCCCACGCCGACGAAGGCCAAGGGGGCGGTGGCCGGGACCGCTACCTCGACCTCCTCCGCTCGGTCGCGCTCGTCCGGGTGGTGGTCTACCACCTCTTCGGCTGGGCGTGGCTGTCGGTGCTGTTCCCGTCGATGGGCGTGATGTTCGCCCTCGCGGGTTCCCTGATGGCCCGCTCCCTGAACCGCCCCTCGCTCGGCGTGATCAAGGGCCGGCTGCGCCGACTGCTGCCCCCGCTCTGGGCGTTCAGCGCGGTGGTGCTGGTGATGATGTTCGGGATGGGCTGGAACCCGCTCAAGGACCCCGACTTGGGCGGCACTTGGTGGGGTGCGGCGAAGATCCTCGACTACATCGTGCCGGTCGGCGCACCGCCGTACCCCGAGCATCTGGGGTCGGAGTCGGGCCTGTTGGAGAGTTCGTGGGCGGACCAGGCGGCGGGACCGCTGTGGTACCTGCGGGCGTATCTGTGGTTTGTGATCGCGTCACCGCTGCTGCTGTGGGCGTTCCGCAGGATCCCCTGGGCAACTCTCCTCGCCCCCTGGCCCTGACGGCGGTAGTGGGCACCGGCTTGGTGACGATCCCCGGCGAGACGGGCAACGCGGTCTCCGACTTCGCGGTGTACGGCGGCTGTTGGGTCCTCGGCTTCGCCCACCACGAGGGCGTACTGAAGCAGGTCCCGCGCTACCTCGCGGTGTCCGGCGCGACCCTGATCATGGGCTTCGGCCTGTGGTGGGCCTCAGGTCATCTCGGCCCCGACGGCTGGGACCTGAACGACATCCCACTCGCCCAGGCGACCTGGTCCTTCGGCGTGGTGGTGATCCTGCTCCAATACGCCCCGTCGTGGCAGGAGTTGCCGGGCCGGCTGGCTCGCTGGGACAAGCTGGTCACCCTCTCCAACAACCGCGCCGTCACGATCTACCTCTGGCACAACCTCCTCATCATGGCCACGGTCCCGATCATCGACCAGCTCTACAACCTCCCCTTCCTGGAGAGCGACGCGGCAACGTCCTTCCTCGACAAGGCGGACACGTTCCTGATGTTCGTACTGATCTGGCCGCTGATCGCGGTGGCGATCCTCACGTTCGGATGGATCGAGGACATCGCCGCCAAGCGAAGGCCGCGGTTGTGGCCCAACGGGGGAGTGGTGGGGGAGTCGGAGGAGGGGGATTGAGGGAGTGGGGGCCTCCGGCTGTGAGTGTTTCCGTTACGGGGGTCGGGTGGGGTTGGGGTGTCGTACGGGCGCGGCTTGGCGGGTGATGGTTTCTCTACGCCCGGGCGGCCGTTGTCGCCGCCGGCCGTGCGGCCTACGACGCCACGCTCCGCGACCCCGACTCTTCACCCCTTACGCCGAGGGGATGGGCCGAGGCGTCCCCATCCGCCCATTGGTGATCAGCGTCGCCCACCTCACCGCCCCCACCCCCGCTCGTGAGAGCAACGTTCCCTTGCGGTGACTCACAGCCACAGGGTGGAAACGCGGCCTCCCTACCTTCGGGACGTATCGCTGCTCGTTACCCCGTAGCGCACCGTGGAGGCGTCATGACAGCCGCTGGGAAGTGGATCGAGCACTGGGATCCCGAGGACGAGACGTTCTGGGGGAGACCGGGGAGAAGGTCGCCCGGCGGAACCTCGTGTTCTCCGTGCTCTCGGAGCACATCGGGTTCTCGATCTGGACGCTGTGGTCCGTGCTGGTGCTGTTCATGGGACCGGAGTACGGACTGACACCGGCGGACAAGTTCCTGCTGACCTCGATGGTCACGCTGGTCGGCGCGGTCGTCCGGGTGCCGTACACCTTCGCGGTGGCCGTCTTCGGCGGGCGGAACTGGACGATCGTCTCGGCCGGTCTGCTCCTCGTGCCGACCGTCGCCGCGTTCGCCGTGATGAAGCCGGGGACGTCGTTCGACACCTTCCTCTGGATCGGCCTGCTGGCCGGCATCGGCGGCGGCAACTTCGCCTCCTCCATGACCAACATCAACGCCTTCTTCCCGTTGCGGAAGAAGGGGTGGGCCCTGGGCTCAACGCCGGGGCGGCAACATCGGCGTGCCCGTCATTCAGCTGGTCGCCCTCGCCATCATCGGCGCCGGTGGCGGCCCGCGTGTGCTGCTCGGGATCTACATCCCGCTCATCCTCGTCGCCGCCGTCCTCGCCGCGCTCTTCATGGACAACCTCACCTCCGTGAAGAACGACACCGGCGCCGCCAGGGACGCAGCGCGGGACTGGCACACCTGGATCATGGCGTTCCTGTACATCGGCACGTTCGGGTCGTTCATCGGGTACGCGTTCGCGTTCGGGCAGGTGCTCCAGGTGCAGTTCGGGCGTACGCCGCTCCAGGCCGCGTATCTCACCTTCGTCGGCCCGCTGCTCGGCTCGCTCATCCGTCCCGTCGGCGGCTGGCTCGCCGACCGTTACGGTGGCGCCCGGATCACCCTGTGGAACTTCGTCGCCATGGCCGCCGCGACCGCGATCCTGGTCGTCGCCAGCATGGAGAAGTCGCTGCCGTTGTTCGTCACGGTGTTCGTCGTCCTGTTCGTGCTCAGCGGGCTCGGCAACGGGTCGACGTACAAGATGATCCCCGGATATTCCAGACCAAGGCTCTCGCGAAGGGGCTCGTGGGGGATGCGGCCGCGGCCTACGGGCGTCGGCTCTCCGGTGCTTCCATGGGGCTCATCGGGGCGGTCGGCGCGCTCGGCGGGGTCGGCATCAACCTCGCCTTCCGGCAGTCGTTCCTCTCCTCCGGCTCCGGGACCGGCGCGTTCGTCGCCTTCCTCGTCTTCTACGGCCTCTGCTTCGCGGTGACGTGGGCCGTATACCTTCGCCGCCCCACCGCCCAGGCCCAGGCCAAAGCTTCCGCATCGGAGGCGAAGACGCAGCTCAGCTACGCGGAGGTGTGACGTAACACCGGCGACATAAAGCCGAACCGAGCCTGTCATGCGCCGTTGACAGGCTCGGTCGGCATGTAGGTACCGCCACCACCGCATCCACGGCCGCATGTACGACTACGTTCGGGACGAGAGCCATGTACGAGGAACCGCAGCGACCGGATCGCGCGCAGCACGGGCCCCTCTCGGGGTTCACCGTGGGCGTCACCGCCGCGCGCCGTGCGGACGAGCTGGGGGCGTTGCTCCAGCGGCGCGGTGCGGTGGTCGTGCACGCGCCCGCGCTGCGCATCGTGCCGCTGGCCGACGACAGTGAACTGCTCGCCGCGACCAAGGAGTTGATCGGGCAGGCACCGGATGTCGTCGTCGCCACGACCGCCATCGGGTTCCGGGGTGGATCGAGGCGGCCGACGGGTGGGGGCTGGGGAGGCGCTCCTCGAACGGTTGCGCGGGGTGGAGCTGCTCGCCCGGGGGCCCAAGGTCAAGGGGGCGGTGCGGGCGGCCGGGCTGACCGAGGAGTGGTCGCCGTCGTCCGAGTCCATGGCCGAGGTGCTCGACCGGTTGCTGGAGGAGGGGGTCGAGGGGCGGCGGGTCGCCCTTCAGTTGCACGGTGAGCCGTTGCCCGGGTTCGTGGAGGCGTTGCGGGCCGGGGGAGCGGAGGTCGTCGTCGTCCCCGTGTACCGGTGGATGCCGCCGGAGGACATCGCTCCGCTGGACCGGCTGCTCGACGCGACGGTCTCGCGGGGCCTGGACGCACTCACGTTCACCAGCGCGCCGGCCGCGGCGTCGCTGCTGTCCCGGGCCGAGACGCGGGGCTGCTGCCCGAACTCCTCGCCGCCCTGCACCACGACGTCCTCCCGGCGTGCGTCGGTCCCGTCACCGCGCTGCCCCTCCAGAACCACGGCATCGGCACGGTCCAGCCCGAGCGCTTCCGGCTCGGCCCGCTCGTCCAGCTCCTCTGCCAGGAGCTTCCCGGGCGGGCCCGTACCCTGCCCATCGCCGGGCACCGTGGTGGAGATCCGGGGCCATGCGGTGCTGGTGGACGGGGCGCTACGGCCCGTGCCGCCGGCCGGGATGTCGTTGCTCAGGGCGCTGTCCCGTCGGCCGGGGTGGGTGGTGGCCCGGGCGGAACTGCTGCGGGCGCTTCCTGGTGCCGGGCGGGATGAGCATGCCGTGGAGACGGCGATGGCTCGGCTGCGTATGGCCCTTGGCTCGCCGAAGCTGATCCAGACGGTGGTGAAGCGGGGTTATCGGTTGGCGCTGGATCCGGTGGCCGACACGAAGTACGCCGGCGGGTGAAGCGGGGGTTGGTCTGGGCGGGGTGTTGGTGTGGACGTAGCTGGGGCTCCGCCCCAGACCCCCGATCGGCCCCGAAAGGGCCTCGTCCTCAAACGCCGGACGGGCTGAATTACGCCGCCCCGCACCAAGAAGCAAGCCCCCGCTGACGCCCCCGCCCTGCACCACGAAGCAAGCCCCGGCCGACGCCCCGTCCTGCACCACGAAGCGAGCCCCGGCTGACGTCCCCGCCCGCACCCCAAGCCTCCCCGCGCTGAAATGTGCCGCCCTGCACCAAGAAGCAAGCCCCCGCTGACGCCCCCGTCCTGCACCACGAAGCAAGCCCCCGCTGACGCCCCCGCCCGCACCCCAAGCCTCCCCGCGCTGAAATGTGCCGTCCTGCACCAAGAAGCAAGCCCCCGCTGACGCCCCCGCCCTGCACCAAGAAGCAAGCCCCCGCCGACACCCCCGCCCGCACCCCAAAGCCTCCCGCGCTGAAATGTGCCGGCCCGCGCCGAAGGCCCCGCCCCGCACCCGAAGCCCCCTGCGCTGAACACCCCGCCCCGCCCCAGGCAACGACCCCCGCCCAGTCCTAGCCAACACCCCCGCGCCGGAACCCCCATAAAGCACAACTCCCCGTACCAAACACCCCACCCCCACCGTCGACAACCCCGCCCGCACCACGTTCCACCCCACCCAAGCCCCCTCGAACCGCTCCCTCGCCACGCTCACATCCGCCGTATCCGCCAGCCCGTTGTTCAGCGGAACGTTGAAGGCGACGGTCACGAGAAACGCCAACCCGTACGCCACCAAACCCGCCCACACCCACCCCCGATACGGCGTCCCGCGTGACTGCCAAGCCGCCACCCCGCTCAGCGCCAACGCCCCCATGAAGCTCAGGAAGAACACCGGGTTCTGGATGACGTCGTTGATGTTGCGCATCACCTCGACGAACTCCCGGTCGTCGCTGCGCGCCAACGCCGGCATGATCGCGCAGGCGAAGATGTAGAAGACCCCGGCGACCAGCCCCATCGCGACGGTGGCCGCGCCCAGTACCCAACCCGTGCCGCTCGTGCCCTGTTTCTATGTCATGCCCTCCAGTCAACGGACCGCGCGCCCCGCCGAACATCGCCGAGACGCGCGCCCGCATACGCGACCGTCCATGCCGATGTCCCAGCCGATGTGCACGCGCGGCCGGTGCGAGGGGTTCCGGCCGGGTCAGCGGGCAGGCACTGTAGGGAGAGGGGACGGGATACCCGCGATCCCCTCCTCACGGCACGCACCGAATGGCACGCACCGAATGGCACGCACCGAATGGCACACACCGATCCCTGACGACCGACGACCGGGGTACTCCTAGGCGGTGACAGGCACATGGCACTGGGTTCGACCATGGCCCCGTACGAGCTGCGTTTCGACGCCGGGCGGATCTGCCTGGACCTCCTCGCGACCACGCACCCCGAGGAACGGCTCGACGCACCGGAGCCCTTGCGTGCGTGGATCGTCCGGTCGGGGCTCGTCCCCGCGGCCACTCCACTCGCCCACGTCGACTCCTCCTGGCTGGTCGGCTTCCGTGAACTGCGGGGGCAGATCGGGCAGTTGGTCCGGAGAAGTACCGGTTCCGATGCTCGGCCCTACGACCTCGCCCTCGCCCGCGTCAACGACCTCGCCCGCGCCGCGACCCCGCACCCCGTGCCGTACGCGATGAAGAGGGCGTGCTGGTGCGGCAGTTGGAGGGGGAGCCGGGGTGCGGTGCGTTGCTTGCCGTGATCGCCAGGGATGCCGTGGAACTGCTCACCGATCCCGTCGCCCGGGCCTCGCTGCGGGAATGTGAAGGGGACAACTGCCCGATCGTTTATCTCGATTCGTCCCGGGGGTCGGCGGCGCTGGTGCTCCAGTGAGGTGTGCGGGAACCGGGAGAGAGTGGCCCGGCATCGGCGGCGGGCGGCGCTCGCGCGAGCCTGAGAATCCCTTATGCGGCTTCTGTGAAGTGAGGGGACGTCAATTGACGAAGTGATTTCGACAACAGTGCGTTTCACTCCGGGGCGGTGCGGGCAGCTCTGGCGATCTTGCTCATGTGGTGGAAATGTAAAGATCGTAGGGTGGGAATGTGCACCCATGTCCAGCTCGTCACGTCACTCCGGAGAAAACTGTCGCCTCACGTTGAACATCCGCCCACCCGTCCGCGTACCTCTCCATGAGCGACCGACTGGGGAACCCCGGACACCGGAGGTGGGCGTGCGCAAGGATTCCGTCGTGGCCAATGAACACGCACCGAGGGCCCGACATCGCATGTCCCAGTCCTCGGAACCTGATGAGGAGCTGATGCGTGCTCTGTACCGGGAGCACGCCGGACCCTTGCTCGCCTATGTGTTGCGGCTCGTCGCCGGAGACCGGCAGCGTGCCGAGGACGTGGTGCAGGAGACGCTCATCCGGGCCTGGAAGAACGCCGGCCAGCTCAACCGGGCGACCGGATCGGTACGACCCTGGCTTGTGACGGTGGCACGGCGCATCGTCATCGACGGTCACCGCAGCCGGCAGGCCCGGCCGCAGGAGGTGGACCCGTCGCCGCTGGAGGTCATCCCCGCGGAGGACGAGATCGACAAGGCGTTGTGGCTGATGACACTGTCGGACGCGCTGGACGACCTGACCCCGGCCCACCGGGAGGTGCTCGTCGAGACGTACTTCAAGGGGCGTACCGTCAATGAGGCGGCCGAGACGCTTGGCATCCCCAGTGGCACGGTGCGCTCAAGGGTGTTCTACGCCCTTCGATCGATGAAGCTTGCTCTGGAGGAGCGGGGGTGACGGCATGAGCATTTACGGGGATACGGAACGGGTAGTCCTGGTTCCATGCAGGGATCTCAGGGCTCGAACGAACACGAGACCGTCGGCGCCTACGCCCTCGGGATTCTCGACGACGCCGAAGCAACCGCTTTCGAGGCCCATCTCGCCACCTGTGAATGGTGCGCCCAGCAGCTCGACGAGCTGGCCGGGATGGAGCCGATGCTGGCGGCGCTCGCGGATCTGCCGGGCTCCGGCACTCCCGCGATCGGCGAGTCCCTGTCCGCGAAACCCAGTCCACGGCTGGTGGAGCGGCTGGTCGACGACGTCGGTGAACGGCGGGCACTGAAGCGGCGGCGCAGTTTCTACATGATCGCCGCCGCGGCGGCCCTGATCATCGCCGGCCCGCTGGCCGTCATCGCGGCCAACGGTGGCAACGACTCGGGTAACGCACCGGCCGTGGCCACCGCCAAGACCACCTTCGACACTTTGTCCGACAAGGTCTCGGCGACGGACAAGACCACCAAGGTCAGCGCGACCGTGGCGATGTCCAAGAAGGACTGGGGCACCCTCGGGATCGTGGAGCTCAGTAACGTCAAGGGCCCCCTGAAGTGCTCCCTGATCGCGGTCGGCAAGAACGGCGAGCGCGAGACGATGAGTTCCTGGTCGGTCCCGGCCTGGGGTTACGGAATCGCGAACGCCACGAAGGCGGAGGCCAAGAGCCCGCTCTACGCCCAGGGCGGAGCGGCCCTGACGCCGAACGAGATCGACCACTTCGAGGTCATGACCTTCGACGGCAAGAAGCTCGTGGAAGTGGACGCGTAAGCACCTGAACAACCGGCAGGTCGTGGTGTGCGGGGCCCGGAACGCGGAAGGTACGCGTGCCGGGCCTCGCGCTTTTGTCAAGATCCACCGGGCAGTCCCCTCACTACCGAGGCATTTTTCGCGTACGGTTGACGGCTGCCCAGCACGTCAGAAGGGGGCCCGGTGGCCGCACAGGCTCAACAGGAGACCGCGCTCGACACGGTGTCCGACAAATCCGCCCAGGATTCGCTACGGGACCGGGAGATCAGCGTCGAACAGGCACACCTGGACCGGGTGTACCGGCGGCTTGAGGAGAAGATCCACGAGGCCGAGTTCCTCATGAACGACGCGGCCAAGCGCGGCCAGGTCGGCACACCCGGCGCGCTCGCCGAGCGGGACGCGCAGGTG
Source organism: Streptomyces sp. P3 (assembly GCA_016893485.2). GTDB lineage: Bacteria > Actinomycetota > Actinomycetes > Streptomycetales > Streptomycetaceae > Streptomyces. Next base: position 3,943,140 of record JAFEKX020000001.1, on the reverse strand, counting down.
TTCCGCGCCGGTATCCACCTCAACCGGCTCAACAACGAGTTCGAGGACTTCCTTTTCGGGCGGATCGACCTCCTGCTCGGCAAGGACGGCAAAGGGGGCCGACGGCGCCTACACCGCCGTGGAACCGGCCGAAGGCGCCGTGCGGGAGGACCAGACCGCCGATATCGCCGAGACACTGCACATCGGGCGGATCGGAGTCCTCGACTCCGAGTACGCGCCGCTGGTCATCGACTGGCGGGCGCCCGCCGCCGCGCCGTTCTACCGGTCCACGCCGGTCGACCCGGGGCGGGTCGTACGGCGCCGGGTCATCCGGTCCAAGGGGCGGCGGGTGCTCGGGGTCGAGGACGACCTGATGCGCCCCGAGCTGAGCGCTTTCCTCGACGGCGAGCAGCTGGCGGTCATCGGCGACGGCGCCCTCATGGCCGCGCTCGGCCAGGCCCGCAGCCACACCATGCGCGACATCGTGGCGTCGATCCAGGCCGAGCAGGACCTGGTGATCCGCGCCCCCGCCGCCTCGGTGACCTACGTCGAGGGCGGCCCGGGGACCGGCAAGACGGCCGTCGCCCTGCACCGCGCCGCCTACCTGCTCTACCAGGACCGGCGCCGGTACGCGGGCGGCATCCTCATCGTCTCGCCGACCCCGCTGCTGGTCGCGTACACCGAGGGCGTCCTGCCGTCCCTCGGCGAGGAGGGCCAGGTCGCGATCCGGGCGATCGGTTCGCTCGTCGACGGCGCCGAGGCCACCCTCTACGACTCCCCGGCCGTGGCCCGCGCGAAGGGCTCGTACCGCATGCTCCGCGTGTTGCGGAAGGCCGCGCGCGGCGCCCTGGAGTCGAGCGACGCGCCGGACCGGCTGCGGGTCGTCGCCTTCGGGCGGCGCCTCGAACTGGAGGCCGCCGACCTGGAGCGCGTCCGGCAGAGCGCGCTCAGCGGTACGGCCCCGGTCAACATGCTGCGCCCGCGCGCCCGCAAGCTGCTCCTCGACGCCCTGTGGGAGCGCTCCGGTTCGGCGGGCCGGCACACGGACCCCGAACTCGCCGCCGAACTGCGCTCCTCCTTCGACGAGGACATCGCGAGCGAGGACGACTTCATCGCGTTCCTCGACGCCTGGTGGCCCGAACTCACCCCGCGCGCCGTCCTGGAGTCGATGTCCGACGAACGCAGACTCGGCCGCTGGGCCCGGCGCATCCTCAACCCCGGCGAGGTCCGCCGGGTCTCCCGCGCCCTCAAGCGCGAGGGACTCTCCGTCCACGACGTGGCGATCCTCGACGAGCTCCAGGCGATCCTCGGCACCCCGGCCCGCCCCCGCAAGCGGCGCGACCTCGACCCGCTGGACCAGCTCACCGGTCTCGAGGAGCTGATGCCCGTACGCGAGGAGTCGCAGCGCGAACGCGCCGAGCGGCTCGCCCAGGAGCGCACCGAGTACGCGCACGTCATCGTGGACGAGGCCCAGGACCTCACCCCGATGCAGTGGCGCATGGTCGGCCGCCGTGGCCGGCACGCCACCTGGACGGTCGTAGGAGATCCGGCCCAGTCGTCCTGGTCCGACCCCGACGAGGCGGCCGAGGCCCGTGACGAGGCCCTCGGTTCCCGCCCCCGCCGCCGCTTCACCCTCACCGTCAACTACCGCAACCCGGCCGAGATCGCGGAGCTGGCGGCGAAGGTCCTGGCGCTGGCGATGCCCGGCTCCGCGTCCCCGTCGGCGGTCCGCTCGACCGGCGTGAAGCCGCGTTTCGTGGCTACGAACAACGAGCACGGTGCCGTCGTACGGAACTCGCTCGCCGAGTCCGTCCGCGCCGAGGCCGCGCGGCTGCTCGACCGGGTCGACGGCACGGTCGGCGTGGTCGTCGCGATGAACCGCCGTGAGGAGGCCCGCCGTTGGCTCACCGGCCTCGGGGACCGGGTCGTCGCCCTCGGCAGCCTGGAGGCCAAGGGCCTCGAGTACGACGCGACCGTGGTCGTCTCGCCCGCGGAGATCGCCGACGAGTCACCCGCCGGACTGCGGGTTCTCTACGTCGCCCTCACCCGCGCGACCCAGCAGCTCACGGTCGTCTCCGCCGAGCGGGACGAGCCGGACGCGAACGGGGTGCCCGATCTGCTCCGCGACTGAGGCGCCGACCTGAGGCGCTTTGGATGAACTCTCGGGATGGGAATGGTCTTACGGGATCTGTTTGTTAGCCTTGACGTGACACCGGCCCGATCAAGCCCCGGGCCCAACCTTCGTCGCTACGAGCGACCACTTGCCGCGAGGCGAGCATGGCGGGTCGGTGTCACTGATCGTGAGAGAGGCCCCCGTCACGGGAAAAGTGACGGGGGCCTCTTTTTCTCGCGAACAAAACGTTCGCAATCGGGGGCGGCTAACGCCTACCGGGCAGTAGGTGCGACCATCGGAGCGCGTATCAGCTCCTACGCGTACCCAGCTCAACGGTGAAAGCAGAGGAAGTCGGCCATGGCTACGGCGCCCAGCGTCTCCTACTCGATCACGGTCCGTCTGGAGGTGCCCGCGAGCGGAACGGCGGTCTCCCAGATCACCACGGCCGTGGAGTCCCACGGAGGCTCGGTGACCGGCCTCGACGTGACCGCCTCCGGCCACGAGAAGCTCCGGATCGACGTCACCATCGCGGCGTCCTCGACGGCCCACGCCGACGAGATCGTCCAGCAGCTGCGCGGCATCGAGGGCGTCACCCCTGGGCAAGGTCTCCGACCGTACGTTCCTCATGCACCTCGGCGGCAAGATCGAGATGCAGTCCAAGCACCCGATCCGCAACCGTGACGACCTCTCCATGATCTACACCCCGGGCGTCGCCCGCGTGTGCATGGCGATCGCGGAGAACCCCGAGGACGCGCGCCGCCTCACCATCAAGCGCAACTCCGTCGCGGTCGTCACCGACGGCTCCGCCGTGCTCGGCCTCGGCAACATCGGCCCCAAGGCCGCGCTGCCGGTCATGGAGGGCAAGGCCGCCCTGTTCAAGCGGTTCGCGGGCATCGACGCCTGGCCGCTGTGCCTCGACACCCAGGACACCGACGCGATCGTCGAGATCGTCAAGGCCATCGCCCCGGGCTTCGCCGGCATCAACCTGGAGGACATCTCCGCGCCGCGCTGCTTCGAAATCGAGGCGCGGCTGCGCGAGGCCCTCGACATCCCCGTCTTCCACGACGACCAGCACGGCACCGCGATCGTCGTCCTCGCCGCGCTGACGAACGCGCTGCGGGTGGCCGGCAAGGGCATCGGGGACATCCGGGTCGTCATGTCCGGCGCGGGCGCTGCCGGTACGGCCATCCTCAAGCTGCTGCTCGCCGCGGGAGTCAAGAACGCGGTCGTCGCCGACATCCACGGTGTCGTGCACGCCGGCCGCGAGGACCTGGTCGACGCCAAGCCCGACTCGCCGCTGCGCTGGATCGCCGACAACACCAACCCCGACGGCCTCACCGGCACCCTGAAGGAGGCCGTGCGCGGCGCCGACGTCTTCGTGGGCGTCTCCGCCCCGAACGTCCTCGACGGCGACGACGTGGCCGCGATGGCCGAGGACGCGATCGTGTTCGCGCTCGCGAACCCGGACCCCGAGGTCGACCCGACGATCGCCCGTCAGACGGCGGCGGTCGTGGCCACAGGCCGCTCGGACTTCCCGAACCAGATCAACAACGTGCTGGTCTTCCCGGGTGTCTTCCGCGGTCTGCTGGACGCGCAGTCCCGCACCGTCAACACCGAGATGATGCTCGCCGCCGCGACCGCACTCGCGAACGTGGTGACCGAGGACGAGCTGAACGCGAACTACATCATCCCCAGCGTCTTCAACGACAAGGTCGCCGGCGCGGTCGCGGGCGCGGTGCGTGACGCGGCGAAGGCGGCGGGGGTGGCGGCGGCCTCGACGACGCCCTCCGTGTCGTAGACGCTGTCGTAGCGCCTCGATCGGCGGGTGTGCGGCGGCTGTGAGGATCGCCACGGCCGCTCGTACACCGGCGCGTCGCGGAACCCGGGCCTCCGGCGGCCGTTTATCGTGGCGGCCAGGCTTCGGGCCTCTCCAGGCCCGGCCCTCGCTGCCGGGAGTCGACGGAGCGTCACCACACAGAGGGCGTGGCGCTTTTCGTGTGACTCCCACGGGTGTTCTCGCGACTCCTACGGGTGCCGGATTGGCTTTCCCGCCGCAGGTAGGGGCAGGATGCGTCTTCGGGCGCGAGGGTCTGGACGACGGACCCGGGTCCGGGGACTCACCGAGGACCCTGGCAGCATCGGCTTCACCGTGCCCGATATGCGGCTCCGCCGCGTGGCACGCCTCAAACGGCAAGAAGAACACGGGAGTAACAACATGAACCGCAGTGAGCTGGTGGCCGCGCTGGCCGACCGTGCCGAGGTCACCCGCAAGGACGCCGACGCCGTTCTGGCCGCGTTCGCCGAGACCGTTGGCGAGATCGTCTCCAAGGGCGACGAGAAGGTCACCATTCCCGGCTTCCTGACCTTCGAGCGCACCCACCGTGCCGCTCGCACCGCGCGCAACCCGCAGACCGGCGACCCGATCAACATCCCCGCCGGTTACAGCGTCAAGGTGTCCGCGGGCAGCAAGCTCAAGGAAGCCGCCAAGGGCAAGTAAGCGCTCCGCTTTGAGCGCCGGGTAACTGCGGGCCGCATTTCGGCTGACGGAATCGCCGTGGCTGGTCGCGCAGTTCCCCGCGCCCCTTTGGGGCACCGAGCACAACGCCGATGGGGCGGCCACCCAAGTCCGGGTGGCCGCCCCATCGGCGTACGTACGCCTGCTGCTAGCCGAGCGCCTTGCCCGGCAGTTCCACCTTCGCGCCGAGCTCCACGAGCTTCTCCATGAAGTTCTCGTAGCCGCGGTTGATGAGGTCGATGCCGTGGACGCGGGACGTGCCCTGGGCCGCGAGGGCGGCGATGAGGTACGAGAAGCCGCCGCGGAGGTCGGGGATGACCAGGTCGGCGCCCTGGAGGCGGGTCGGGCCCGAGACGACCGCCGAGTGGAGGAAGTTGCGCTGGCCGAAGCGGCAGTTGGAGCCGCCGAGGCACTCGCGGTAGAGCTGGATGTGCGCCCCCATCTGGTTGAGCGCGGAGGTGAAGCCGAGGCGGGACTCGTAGACCGTCTCGTGGATGATCGAGAGGCCGGTGGCCTGCGTGAGGGCGACGACCAGGGGCTGCTGCCAGTCCGTCTGGAAGCCGGGGTGCACGTCCGTCTCGAGCGCGATGGACTTCAACTGGCCGCCGGGGTGCCAGAAGCGGATGCCCTCGTCGTCGATCGCGAAGGCACCGCCCACCTTCCGGTAGGTGTTGAGGAACGTCATCATCGAGCGCTGCTGCGCGCCCTTGACGTAGATGTTGCCCTCGGTCGCCAGCGCCGCGGACGCCCAGGACGCGGCCTCCAGACGGTCCGGGAGGGCCGCGTGGTTGTAGCCGCCGAGCGAGTCCACACCGGTGATGCGGATCGTCCGGTCGGTGTCCATGGCGATGATCGCGCCCATCTTCTGCAGTACGCAGATAAGGTCCTCGATCTCCGGTTCCACCGCCGCGTTGGCGAGTTCGGTGACGCCCTCCGCGAGCACCGCGGTCAGCAGCACCTGCTCGGTCGCGCCGACGGACGGGTACGGCAGCTGGATCTTCGTGCCCCGCAGCCGCTGCGGAGCCTCCAGGTACTGGCCGTCCGCCCGCTTCTCGATCTTCGCGCCGAACTGCCGCAGCACCTCGAAGTGGAAGTCGATCGGCCGGCCGCCGATGTCACAGCCGCCGAGCCCGGGGATGAACGCGTGCCCGAGCCGGTGCAGCAGCGGACCGCAGAACAGGATCGGGATGCGCGACGAGCCCGCGTGGGCATCGATGTCGGCGACGTTGGCGCTCTCCACGTGCGACGGGTCGAGCACCAGCTCGCCCGGCTCCTCACCCGGACGGACCGTCACCCCGTGCAGTTGCAGGAGTCCGCGTACGACACGAACGTCACGGATGTCCGGAACGTTGCGCAGTCGACTTGGCTCACTGCCCAGCAGGGCGGCGACCATGGCCTTGGGTACGAGGTTCTTCGCACCACGGACACGGATCTCGCCCTCGAGCGGGGTTCCGCCGTGGACAAGCAGTACGTCGTCTGAGCCGTTGACGGTCATGAATCTCGCGTTCCGTGGAGTTGGGCAGGGGCCGAAGACGTAAGCGTAATGGCCGCCCACCCCCTCCTGTAAGCCCAAGGAGCACCCAGCTACGTCATAGCTGTGTCACAACACGAACCGTTCCCAATCGGGCACATGGGGTTACGGAGGCGACGCGTGCGCCGGGGACGCCCCTTTCCGCCCTGAGCTGCGTTCACTCCCGAACCCGCATTGCCTCCCCATCCGCGGGAAGATGCGGGATCATGTCAGGCATGACCGAGGTGTCCTCGCTCACAGGGCGGTTGCTCGTGGCAACACCCGCCCTGGCAGACCCGAACTTCGACCGCGCGGTGGTGCTCCTTCTCGACCACGACGAGGAGGGCTCCCTCGGTGTCGTCCTCAACCGTCCGACCCCTGTGGACGTCGGCGACATCCTGGAGGGCTGGGGCGATCTCGCCGGCGAACCGGGCGTCGTCTTCCAGGGCGGCCCGGTCCAGCTCGACTCGGCCCTCGGCGTCGCCGTCATCCCGGGCGGCGCGGCCGGCGAGCGCGCCCCGCTCGGCTGGCGGCGCGTGCACGGCGCGATCGGACTCGTCGACCTGGAGGCCCCGCCGGAGCTGCTCGCCTCGGCGCTCGGCTCGCTGCGGATCTTCGCCGGATACGCGGGCTGGGGACCCGGCCAGCTGGAGAACGAACTGGTGGAGGGCGCCTGGTACGTCGTCGAGTCGGAGCCCGGTGACGTGTCCTCGCCGTCCCCGGAGAGACTCTGGCGCGAGGTGCTGCGCCGCCAGCGCAGCGAGCTGGCGATGGTGGCGACGTACCCGGACGACCCTTCCCTGAACTGAGGGGCCCTTCGCGGAACTGATGCCCGTGGGCTTCAGTACCCTTGGCACTATGAGCACTCTTGAGCCCGAGCGCGGGACTGGTACGGGGACCCTCGTAGAGCCGACGCCCCAGGTGTCGCACGGCGACGGGGACCATGAGCGCTTCGCCCATTACGTCCAGAAGGACAAGATCATGGCGAGCGCCCTCGACGGCACTCCCGTGGTGGCGTTGTGCGGGAAGGTCTGGGTGCCGGGCCGCGACCCGAAGAAGTACCCGGTGTGTCCCATGTGCAAGGAGATCTACGAGTCCATGGGCTCGGGCGGGGACGGCGACAAGGGCAAGGGCGGCGACAAGTAGCCGTTCGGCCGGTCCGACTTCGGTTGGTCCGACTCCGGCCCGTCTGCCCTCGAACGGTCTGACTTCGGTCGGTTCCGAGGCTCTCGGTTTCTGAGGCCCTCGGGGTGCGCTTCGGCGTGCCCCGGGGCCTTTTGCGTGTTTCGGCGGCCTTTCGCGTGTCACGAAGTGGTTGAGACCTCTTGTGGCCGCGTTCATCTACTCCCTAATCTCCGTGGTGTTGTGCAGAGCGAAACACCCATTGCATATGTTGCAACGCACGCACGGAGGAACGCTCCATGAAGCTCGCCCCCAGATGCGCCGTCCTCGTAGCGGCTGCCGTGGTCGTCGCCGGCTGCGCGCCCCAGACCTCGGACAACTCGTCCTCGGAGAAGGACGACCAGAGCGGCACCCTGCGGGTGTGGCTCTTCCAGGAGGTCGGCAACGACCCGAAGGCCAAGGTCGTCGACTCCGTGGTCGCCGACTTCGAGAAGGCCCACAAGGGCACCAGGGTCGACGTCGAGTACATCCCGATCGACACCCGCGCCCAGCGCGTCAAGGCCGCCTTCAACGACCCGAAGTCCGCGCCCGACGTCATGGAGTACGGCAACACCGACACCGCCGGCTATGTGAAGGACGGCGGACTCCTCGACGTCACCAAGGAGTTCGGCGCCTGGAGCGAGGCGAAGGACACCGACCCGACCGCGAAGCAGTCCGTCACGGTCGGCGGCAAGACGTACGGTTCCCCGTTCTACGTCGGCGTCCGCGCCCTGTACTACCGCACCGACGTCTTCAAGGACCTGGGCCTCCAACCCCCAAGACCATGGCCGAGTTGGCGTCCACCGCCCGGAAGATCCACAAGGCCGAGTCCGACCTCTACGGCCTTGTCGTCGGCGGCGCGTACACCTACGGCGCGATGCCCTTCGTCTGGGCCAACGGCGGCGAACTCGCCACGGCCGACGGCGGTACGTACACCTCCGCCATCGACAGCGCCGCCGCCCAGAAGGGCATCAAGGCGTACACCTCGCTGTTCACCAGCGACAACTGTCCCGCCGCCAAGTGCGCGGTGATGGGCGGCAACGACACGATCACCGCGTTCGCGGCGGGCAAGGCCGGGATGGCCATCGGGGGCGACTTCAGCCACACCGCTGTCGAGGCGGGCAAGGTCAAGGGCAGGTACGCGGTCGTCCCGCTGCCCGGGGTCGCGGCCGGGTCGGTCGCTCCCGCCTTCGCCGGGGCAACAACATCGGTGTCCTGAAGAGCACTTCGCACCGCACGCTCGCGGTGGATCTGATGGAGCAGCTCACCTCGAAGAAGACGCAGGCCTCGATGTTCGACGCGATGGGGTTCCTGCCCACGTTCACCGACGTCCGGGACGCGGCTGCGGCGAAGGTGCCGTTCGAGAAGCCGTTCGTCCAGACGTTGGCCGCGGGGACGAAGTTCGTGCCTGCGTCGCCGGGGTGGTCGGAGATCGACTCTTCGTTGGTGTTGCCGACGATGCTGCAGGAAGTCATCAGCGGCAAGAAGGACGTCGCCGCGGCTTCCAAGGACGCGGCGAAGAAGATGAACGCGGCCTTCAGCTCCGCGGGTTGACCGGTGGCGCCCAATAGCTCGGTTGTTGTGGAGCGTTCGCGGGTGCGGGTTCGTCCTGGCTTGTCGCGCAGTTCCTCGCGCCCCCAAGGGCATTCCAGTACGCCCTGGTTGTACCTTGCCCCGGCCCTTGTCGTCCTTGGTGGGTTGCTCGTCTACCCCATCTATCAGCTCGGGTTGATCTCGTTCTTCCAGTACACGCAGGCCCAGGTCAGTGGTGGGGAGCCGACGACCTTTGAGGGGTTCGGGAACTACTCCGCGCTCTTCTCGGACAGTCAGTTCTGGCAAGTGCTGGTGGCCACCGTGTTGTTCGCGGGGGCGTGTGTGGTGTCGACGCTCGCCGTCGGGTGTGCGCTTGCCGTGTTGCTCACGCGGGTGCGGGCGTTGCCGCGGCTCGTGTTGATGCTCGCCGCGCTCGGCGCGTGGGCTACGCCTGCCGTCACCGGGTCGACGGTCTGGCTGCTGTTGTTCGACCCGGACTTCGGGCCGGTGAACCGGATTCTGGGGCTCGGGGACCACTCGTGGACGTACGGACGGTTGAGCGCGTTCTTCCTCGTGCTGCTCGAAGTGGTGTGGTGCTCCTTCCCGTTCGTGATGGTGACGGTCTACGCCGGGATCCGTGCCGTGCCCTCCGAGGTGCTGGAGGCCGCCGCTCTGGACGGGGCCTCGCAGTGGCGGATCTGGCGGTCGATCCTGACGCCGATGCTGCGGCCGATCCTGACCGTCGTCACCATCCAGTCCGTCATCTGGGACTTCAAGGTCTTCACCCAGATCTACGTCATGACCAACGGCGGCGGCATCGCGGGCCAGAACCTCGTGCTGAACGTGTACGCCTACCAACAGGCGTTCGCGTCCTCGAAGTACAGCCTCGGCTCGGCGATCGGCGTCGTCATGCTGCTGATGCTGCTCGCCGTCACGCTGGTCTATCTGCGCCTGCTGCGCAGGCAGGGGGAGGAGCTGTGACTCTGCTTCGCGGTCTTGGCGGCTTGGTACGACGACCCCGGCGTCCCTGGCGGCTCGCCGCCGAGGCCTCGGCGCTGCTGATCGCGGTCGTCGTCGCCTTCCCCTCTACTGGATGGTGCTCAGCGCCTTCAAACCGGCCGGGGAGATCGAGTCGAGCGAGCCCCGGCCGTGGACGCTGGCGCCCTCTCTGGACTCGTTCCGGCGGGTGTTCGGGCAGCAGGAATTCGGCCGCTACTTCGTCAACAGCCTTGTCGTGGCGTGCTCGGTGGTCATCGTCTCGGCGCTGATCGCCTTTCTCGCGGCGACGGCCGTGACGCGATTCCGGTTCCGCTTCAGGACCACCCTCCTGATCATGTTCCTGGTGGCCCAGATGGTGCCCGTGGAAGCGCTGACGATCCCCCTGTTCTTCACCATGCGGGGACTCGGGCTGCTGAACACGCTGGGGTCGCTGATCCTGCCTCAGATCGCGTTCTCGCTGCCGTTCGCGATCTGGATGCTGCGGGGTTCGTCAAAGCGGTCCCGGACGCGCTGGAGGAGGCCGCGTACATCGACGGGGCGAGCCGGACGCGATTCCTGTGGCAGATCCTTTTCCCGCTCGTCTTCCCGGGGCTGGTGGCCACGAGCGTGTTTTCGTTCATCTCGGCCTGGAACGACTTCCTGTTCGCCAAGTCCTTCATCATCAGCGACACGTCCCAGTCGACCCTGCCGATGGCCCTCCTTGTCTTCTACAAGCCGGACGACCCGGACTGGGGAGGCGTCATGGCAGCCTCCACGGTGATGACGATTCCGGTGCTGGTGTTCTTCGTACTCGTACAGCGACGTCTGGTCTCGGGGCTGGGCGGAGCGGTTAAGGACTGACGTGACTTCAGAGACGGAACTGATTCCGGCGCCGACGGCCGTCGAGGGCCCCACCCGGTGCGGTTTCGCCGTCGAGGCGGACACCGCGCTGTGGGGCGAGCCCGGCACCGAGGGCACCCAGCGCTGGCTGCGGTCCACGCTCGGGGCGGCCCTCGGACTGCCGCTGCCACCCGGCGAGGAGGGCGCCCGCAACACGGTCGCGCTGCGCCTCGACGGCACCCTGCCGGCGGAGGCGTACCGCCTTGAGGTGACCGCGACCTGGGGTGTCGTGATCACGGGCGGCGGCCCGGCCGGCGTGTTCTGGGGCGCCCAGACACTGCGTCAACTCCTCGGCCCCGCCGCCTTCCGGCGCGCTCCCGTCCGCCCCGGCATGACCTACGGCGTGCCGAGCCAGGCCATCGACGACGCCCCCCCGTTTCCCCTGGCGCGGCCTCATGCTCGACGTGGCCCGGCACTTCATGCCCAAGGAAGGCGTCCTGCGCTACCTGGATCTGATGGCGGCGCACAAACTCAACGTCTTCCACTTCCACTTGACGGACGACCAGGGCTGGCGCGTACAGATCGAGCGGTACCCGAAGCTGACCGAGATCGGGTCCTGGCGGGCGCGCACGAAATTCGGCCACCGTGCCTCACCGCTCTGGGACGACAAGCCGCACGGCGGCTACTACACCCAGGACGACATCCGCGAGATCGTCGCCTACGCCGCCGAGCGGCATATCACCGTGGTCCCGGAAATCGACGTACCGGGACACTCGCAGGCCGCCATCGCCGCGTATCCGGAACTCGGCAACACCGACGTCATCGACACCAACTCCCTCTCCGTCTGGGACACCTGGGGATCAACCCCAACGTACTGGCCCCCACTGACAACACCCTGCGGTTCTACGAGGGGGTGTTCGAGGAACTCCTGGAGCTGTTCCCGGGGAGTTCATTCACGTCGGCGGCGACGAATGCCTCAAGGACCAGTGGAAGCAGTCGGCGACCGCGCAGGCGCGCATCGCGGAACTCGGTCTCGCGGACGAGGACGAGTTGCAGTCGTGGTTCATCGGACACTTCGACAAGTGGCTCTCCGCGCGCGGGAGAAGGCTCGTCGGCTGGGACGAGATCCTGGAGGGCGGGCTCGCGGACGGCGCCGTCGTGTCGTCGTGGCGCGGCTACGAGGGCGGGGTCACCGCGGCCCGCGCGGGCCACGACGTCGTCATGTGCCCTGAGCAGCACGTGTACTTGGACTGGCGGCAGGCCCCGGAGAGGACGAGCCGGTGCCGATCGCCCATGTGCGCACCCTGGAGGACGTCTATCGCTTCGAGCCGGTTCCCGAGCAGCTCACCGGGGCCGAGGCCGGTCATGTGCTGGGCGCGCAGGCCAACGTGTGGACCGAGGTGATGGAGGATCACGCACGCGTGGACTATCAGACTTTCCCCGGCTCGCGGCCTTCGCCGAGGTCGCCTGGAGTGCCCTTCCGGCGCCCGCGGAACGGGACTTCGCCGACTTCGAGCGCCGGATGGCCGCCCACTACCCGCGACTCGACGCCCTGGGGTCGCCTACCGTCCGCCCACCGGACCCCTGCCGTGGCAGCGCCGCCCCGGAGTCCTCGGACGCCCCAAGGACGGCCCGCCCCCGAACGCCTAGGAACCCTGGAGAACGCCTGGAGCACGGAAGGGAAAAAGGCCCCGAGAGTCACCGATGAGAGGCAATTCGCGCGTACCGGCGATGCCGTACGAAAACGGACCATCTCCCTGATGAGACGGGCGAATGCCTCCTAGCGGACCCCCGCGTTCGGGTCTTGCGAAGATGTGCCAGAGTTGCCACGTCCGCCCTGTCAGCACGTACCGTACGGCAGCAACAGGCGGGACCAGGTGGGGCAGCGGGAAGGGGCAGCCGGTTTGACCACGCACGCACCGCAGGCGGGGCAGGCCGTCACGCTGCCCACGACGCTGGACGAGGCCGTGGCGGCGCTCACCGCCCTGCCCACGGCCGTTCCGTGGCCGGCGGCACCGACCTCATGGCGGCCGTCAACTCGGGCCAGCTCAGGCCCAGCGCGCTGGTCGGTCTCGGCCGGATCAGCGAGATCCGGGGCTGGCAGTACCAGGACGGGCACGCGCTGCTCGGCGCGGGCCTCACGCACGCCCGCATGGGCCCGCCCCGACTTCGCCGCGCTCATCCCGGCGCTCGCCGCCTCCGCACGCGCCGCGCGGACCGCCCCAGATCCGCAACGCGGGCACCCTGGGCGGCAACATCGCCTCGGCCGCGCCCACCGGGGACGCGCTGCCCGTACTGGCCGCCCTGGAGGCGACGCTGATCATCGCGGGCCAGGGCGGAGCGCGCCGGGAGATCCCGGTGTCGCACCTGCTGGCCGGTGTGGAGATGCTCCGCGGCGGCGAACTCATCGGCTTCGTGCGCGTGCCCCTGCTGCACGCCCCGCAGGTCTTCCTGAAGGCCACCGGCAGGACAGGCCCCGGGCGCTCGGTCGCGTCCGTCGCGGTCGTCCTCGACCCCGCCAGGCGCGGGGTCAGGTGCGCCGTCGGAGCCATAGCGCCGATGCCGCTCAGACCGCTGGACGCCGAGCAGTGGGTGGCCCGGCTGATCGACTGGGACAACAGCCGCACGATCGTCCCCGAAGCGCTGAGCGCCTTCGGGGAGTACGTCGCCGCGGCCTGCATCCCCGACCCGGTACCGGCCGAGGACGGCTCCGTGGAACAACTGCCGCCCGCCGTACTGCACCTGCGGCGCACCGTCGCCGCACTGGCCCGACGAGCACTCGGGAGGGCGCTGTCGTGACCGACGACCAGCACGGAGAGGGCACCCCTCAGGGCGGCGGACGCTGGGACCCGCTGCCCCAGGGCGACTACGACGACGGCGCCACGGCCTTCGTGAAACTCCCGAAGGCGGCATCGACGCCCTCCTGGCCGCCCCGGGCCACGGCTATGTGCCGCCGCCCATAGAGGCCGCCCCGGACGCCGACCCGTCGTCGACCGGGTCCTGGGCGGTGCCCGGCGAGGGCGTCCAGTGGCCCGACCCCAACGCCGTACCGCACCAGGGCACGGCCGGCGGGGACCAGTTCTCGTACCGTCCCGGCGCCACCGGCCAGTGGACCTTCCAGGACACCAACGCGCCGGACGCGGGCGCCGCTCCCGGCCGCGACGTGACCGGCGAGTGGTCGATCCCGGTGGCCGGCGGCGATCTCCCGGACGAGTCGGGCGAGTTCACCACGTCGGCCCTGGTCGAGCAGTGGGGCGGCACCCCGCCCGCCACCCTCCCCGGCGGCGCGCCCGCGCCCTGGGCGACGGACGGCGCGGGCCAGAACTGGGCGCAGCAGGCCTCCGACACCGGAGTCGTCGAGCGCCCGGGCGAGCACACCGACGGACGCGGCCTGGAGCACCCGGCCGACCGGTCCGGCACACACGCGGCCGGCGAGGTGTCCGCGCAGGCCGCCACCCGCCCGCCCGCCGAGGCGGCCCGGCAGCCGTACGCCGAACCCGGCGACCCGTACGCGCACACCCGGACCGACGCCACCGCCGAGCCCTACGGCGACGCGCGCGCCGACCGCCACGACGACACCGCGGCCGAACTCACCGCAGCGGACGCCCAGTCGGCCCATGAGGCCGACCCGGCGGGCGACGACGCCGAAGGGGCCGAGGAAGCCGCTGAGGGGCCCGCTGAGACCTCCGCGGCGGCCGAGGTGGCCGAGGGTGCCGACGACGCCCCGGAGGCCGCTGAGACGCCCGTGACGGCCGTCGAGCCCGACGCGCCGGACGAGGCCGCCGAAACCGCCCCGAAGATCCCCGGCGAGGAACACCCGCTCGCCTCCTACGTGTTGCGCGTCAACGGCGCCGACCGGCCCGTCACCGACGCCTGGATCGGCGAGTCGCTGCTCTACGTGCTGCGCGAGCGCCTCGGCCTCGCCGGTGCCAAGGACGGCTGCTCACAGGGCGAGTGCGGGGCCTGCAACGTCCAGGTCGACGGACGCCTCGTCGCCTCCTGCCTGGTGCCCGCGGTGACCGCCGCGGGCTCCGAGGTCCGCACGGTCGAGGACTCGCCGTCGAGGGACAGCCCTCCGACGTGCAGCGGGCGCTCGCCAAGTGCGGTGCCGTGCAGTGCGGCTTCTGCGTGCCCGGCATGGCGATGACCGTGCACGACCTCCTGGAGGGCAACCCCGCGCCCACCGAACTGGAGGCCCGCCAGGCCCTGTGCGGCAACCTGTGCCGCTGCTCCGGCTACCGGGGCGTCCTGGACGCCGTACAGGAAGTCGTCGCCGAACGTGAGGCGCACGCCGCCGCCGCCGAACCTGAGTCGGACGGCGACGAGGCGCGTATTCCCCACCAGGCGGGTCCCGGGGGCGGTGGCGTCCACCAGTCGGCGTTCGAGTCCCCGCGCACGCAGGACCAGGTGTACGGCCAGGACGGAGGCCAGGCGTGAGCAACGAAGCCGCCATCGCGACCACGGAGGCCGCGCCCGCCCCGGAGCTGCCGGGCCACGGCCTGGGCGCCTCGCTCCCGGCCGCCGACGCCCGTGCCAAGACCGAGGGCACCTTCCCGTACGCGGCCGACCTGTGGGCCGAGGGCCTCCTCTGGGCGGCCGTCCTGCGCTCGCCGCACCCGCACGCGCGCATCGTGTCCGTCGACACCTCCCACGCGCGGGACATGCCCGGCGTACGGGCCGTCATCACCCACGAGGACGTCCCGGGCCGCGACCGCTACGGCCGGGGCACCGCCGACCGCCCGGTGTTCGCCTCCGACGTCGTGCGCCACCACGGGGAGCCCATCGCCGCGGTCGCCGCCGACCACCCCGACACCGCTCGGATGGCCGCCGCGGCCATCATGGTCGAGTACGAGGTACTCGACCCGGTGACCGACCCCGAGCAGGCCTTCGAGGCCGAACCGCTGCACCCCGACGGCAACCTGATCCGGCACATCCCGCTGCGCCACGGCGACCCGGACGCGGCCGGCGAGATCGTCGTCGAGGGCCTGTACCGCATCGGCCGCCAGGACCCCGCCCCCATCGGCGCCGAGGCCGGCCTCGCCGTGCCCCGCCCGGACGGCGGCGTCGAGCTGTACATCGCCTCCACGGACCCGCACACCGACCGCGACACCGCCGCCGCCTGCTACGGCCTGGAGCCCGACCGCGTGAAGGTCGTCGTCACCGGCGTCCCCGGGGCCACCGCCGACCGCGAGGACCAGGGCTTCCAACTCCCGCTCGGACTGCTCGCGTTGAAGACCGGCTGCCCGGTCAAACTCACCGCCACGCGCGAGGAGTCCTTCCTCGGCCACACCCACCGCCACCCCACGCTCCTGCGCTACCGCCACCACGCGGACGAGGACGGCAGGCTGGTCAAGGTCGAGGCCCAGGTACTGCTCGACGCGGGCGCCTACGCCGACACCTCCTCGGAGGCCCTGGCCGCCGCCGTCTCCTTCGCCTGCGGCCCCTACGTCGTCCCGAACGCCTTCATCGAGGGCTGGGCCGTGCGCACCAACAACCCGCCCTCGGGACACGTCCGGGGCGAGGGCGCCATGCAGGTCTGCGCCGCCTACGAGGCGCAGATGGACAAGCTCGCCAAGAAGCTCGCCATGGACCCGGCCGAACTGCGCCTGCGCAACGCCATGGCCACCGGGGACGTCCTGCCGACCGGCCAGACGGTGACCTGCCCCGCGCCGGTCGCCGAACTCCTCCAGGCCGTACGGGACTTCCCGCTGCCGCAGCTCCCCAAGGACACCCCCGAGGACGAGTGGCTGCTGCCCGGCGGCCCCGAGGGCGCGGGCGAACCGGGCGCCGTACGTCGGGGCGTCGGCTACGGCCTCGGCATGGTGCACATGCTCGGCGCGGAGGGCGCGGACGAGGTCTCCACGGCCACCGTGAAGGTCCACGACGGCATCGCGACCGTGCTGTGCGCGGCGGTCGAGACCGGCCAGGGCTTCACCACGCTGGCCCGGCAGATCGTCCAGGAGACCCTCGGCATCGACGAGGTGCACGTCGCCCCCGTGGACACCGATCAGCCGCCCGCAGGCCCTGGTTGCCGCGGACGTCATACCTGGGTATCAGGCGGCGCCGTCGAACGCGCCGCGAAAATGGTCCGTACCCAGCTCCTCCAGCCCCTGGCGCACAAGTTCGGGATGTCCACCGAACTGCTCCAGATCACCGACGGCAAGATCACCTCCTACGACGGCGTCCTCTCGACGACCGTCACGGAGGCCATGGACGGCAAGGAACTGTGGGCCACCGCCCAGTGCCGCCCGCACCCGACCGAGCCCCTGGACGAGGCGGGCCAGGGCGACGCCTTCGTAGGGCTCGCCTTCTGCGCGATCCGCGCGGTCGTCGACGTCGACATCGAACTGGGCTCGGTCCGGGTCGTCGAACTGGCCCTGGCCCAGGACGTCGGCCGCATCCTGAACCCGACCCAGCTGGTCGCCCGTATCGAGGGCGGCGTCACCCAGGGCGTCGGCATCGCGCTGACGGAGAACCTGCGCACCGCGCGCGGGCTGATCCGCCACCCCGACCTCACCGGCTACGCCCTGCCCACCGCGCTGGACACCCCGACATCCGGATCGTCAAACTCGTCGAGGAACGTGACGTGGTCGCCCCCTTCGGGGCGAAGGCGGTCAGCGCGGTCCCGGTGGTCACGTCCCCGGCGGCGATCGCCTCCGCCGTACGCGCCGCGACCGGCCGCCCCGTCAACCGCCTCCCGATCCGCCCGCAGGCGGCGGTGGTGACGGCCACGACCGACCAGTACGGCCAGTACGGCCACTGAGCGGCAGGTACGAGACGGTGCTCGACGGGGTCGTCCTCATCACCGGCGTGATGGCCGCGGGCAAGTCGACCGTCGCCCAGGCACTGGCGGAACGACTGCCCAGGGCCGCGCACGTCCGGGGTGACGTCTTCCGACGGATGATCGTGTCGGGCCGCGAGGAGTACGTCCCCGGTGCGGACGGCGACGGGGAGTCCCAACTCCGCCTGCGGTACCGGCTGTCGGCGGCGACGGCGGACGCCTACGCGGCGGCCGGGTTCACGGCCGTCGTCCAGGACGTGGTGCTGGGCGAGGAGTTGCCGGCGTACGTCGACCTGATCCGCACCCGGCCCCTGCATGTGATCGTCCTCGCGCCGAACCCGGCGACCGTGACGGCACGGGAGGCAGGCCGGGCGAAGACCGGCTACGGCGCGTGGACGGTCGAGGACCTGGACCGCGGGCTGCGGACGCGGACGCCGCGGATCGGGCTGTGGCTGGACAACTCCGCGCTGACGGTGGGGAGACGGTGGACGCGATCATCGGGGACGGGAACGTTCCCGGGTGGTTTGAGCGTCCTGAGAGGGACGGGGTTCCCGGCCGGGCGCGGTAGCGCTTCGTATTTCCGGGCGTTCTGGCTGGTCAGGGCCGTTGTCAGTGGTGCCGCGTAGTGTTCTGGGCAGTGGGGACGCCAGCGGGACACCGAGGCCGCACGGGGAAGTTTCATGCACGGGGAACGATGAGCAGGACCGACGCCGGTTCCACGGCGATCACGATCACATTGACCGAGGACGACCTCGATCCGTACGTCACCCACGCGTCCACGCGCCGCTGGCTGACCGGTCCCGGACTGCCGGGCGACAGCGGCCTGTTGACGTTCGAGGAGCTGCGCAGGGCGGGCCTGCGGACGGTGGCGGACTCGCTGGGCGACCCCGACCCGCTGGCCGAGGAGCTCCGGGACCAGCTGGTGATAGGCGCGCTCCGGGGACCCGACGGCGGCGAGGCGGAGTCGATCCTGCTGGACGGCGAGACGGGTGAGATCGCGACGACGTACTTCTTCCACGACCGCCCGGACCTGATGGAGGCCGACCCGCTGGCCCCGTCGATCGAGACGCTGACCCGCTTCACCACGACGACCGACGAACTGACCGACCTGCGCGGCCAGTTCGCGTCCTACGAGGGCCGGCACGGCACGAAGACCGCGGCGGAGGCGTCCCGCCAGCTGCTCGCGGTGTTCGAGTCGGAGACGGACGGCGAGGTGCCCCCGTTCTGGAAGGCGGCGGCCCTGATCCGCCCCCTCGCGCTCGTCGCGGGCCCCGGCACGACATGGGGCCTGACCCTGGACATCCCGGCCCGCCTGCTGGACCAGGAGTTCGGCCTGGGCACGGTCGCCCGCTTCGAGGAGGTCGACTTCCCCGCCACCCTCACCCACGAGCCGACCCGCCGCTTCCTCCGCGAGACGGGCCTGCCCGAGGACGCGTTCCTCTTCCAACTCGACACGGACGTCCTGCTCCCCACCCTGACCGAGTTCTACGAGGACGAGCCCGCCGAGGAACTCCCGCCCCGCGCCGACGAGTTGATCCGCCTCGGTTACCTCATGGAGGACAACAGCCTGGTGGTGGACGGCGCGACGGGCGAGATCCTCACCTGGAGCGAGCCGGAGGCGACCCTGGCTCCCCTCAACACGGACGTCTCGACCCTCGCCTTCACCCTGTGGCTGCTCCACCGCGAGAGGGCGATCGACGCGGAGCTGTCCGGCGAGCTGACGGCGGAGGCGTACGACCAGTTGGCGACGACGATGCTCCAGACCCTGTCGAAGGTGGACCCGACGGTGACGCGCGCCCGGACGGACGGCGGCCACTACTGGACGGAGGCGTTCCAGGACGAGGCGGGCGGAGTGCTGTGACGGGCGCGGGCGGCTGTCGGTGAATCGCACCGGCCCCCTGGTCCCTGCCGGCGCTCTGAAGGGCGTGCGGTCGGCCGGGGAATTCGTTCGCGCCGGGTGGGACGAGCGGCTACCTTCCACGTGACCGTGGTGGGGTGCGCGTCGCGGGACGGCGCACGGGCGAGGGGAACCAGACATGGACACCGGGACCACACGGACCGACCGCCTGAGCGTGCTCCTGGAGCAGTTCGACAAGGCCCGGGAGATGGCCCAGGTCCGCCTGACGGGACTCGGCGACGAGGAGTACCTCTGGGAGCCGGCCCCCGACTGCTGGTCGCTCCGACGCCGGAGCGAGGCGGTGACACCGAGGGCGTTCGGACCGGGGGAGTGGGTGCTCGACCTCGGCGCGGCGGACATCCCGGCGAGCGAGTACGCGGAGGTGGCCCGCCAGGCCGCCGACGGCATGACCGTCGACAAGATCGCCGACGACTGGAGCGTGACCGTCGAACGCGTCGAGCAGATCCTCGCCCACGAAGGCGAACCGGAGCCCGACGTCACCCCGATCACGACGATCGCGTGGCGCTTGGGCCACCTGCACTTCCAGTTCGCGGGGGCGTGGGAGTGGACGTTCGGCGCCCGCAGCCAGGACCCCAAGCGGATGGTCGACTTCACCCCGTCGGCCACCCTGGCCCTGGACAGCTTCTGGCCGGTGATCGACCGCTGGCGCGCGGCCGTAGCGACGGTCACGGAGGACCAGCTGAACGAGATCGGCTTCTCCCAGTACCCGTACGGCTCGGACCCTGACGACCCGTACATCGACGTGGTGGCGGGGTCCAACCTGGAGTTCATCCATCACATGGCGGAGATCGCGCTGTTGCGGGATCTGTGGCGGGCGCGGAGATGAGTCAGGTACGAGGCTGAGCGCTCCACGCGCTGTGGAGGGCTGCCGGTACGCCCTCCCCGAGGACCGCGCGGACCGCCAACCCGCCTGGCAGGGTGGGCAGTTCGGCCCAGTGGGTCACGGTCTCGGCACTGTCGAGGCCGTAGGGCAGCCGGACGACCCCGTCGGAGTCGACGAAGCAGTCCCGGTGCTCCGTCCCGTCCTCGCCGAAGTGCAGCGTCGTGAAGTACATCGGCCGCACCAGCCAGAACTCCTCCCCAGCGCGGTGTCGGACTCGGCGTCGCTGTCCACCGGATACCGCCCGGTGATCGCGGCCGCGACCGGCGTACCACTGGAAGGCAACGCACTGCGCGCGTCGACCCATGTCACCACGGCATCCAGCTTCACCATCTCCACGCCCAACAAGACGACTGGACGCCTACGGAGGTTGCTCGAATCGCCACTGCGGTCGCCGGCCGGATCGCCCCTGGGACATACCGGTCCGACGCACTACTGGAGGCCGTGGCGGGAATCGAACCCGCGTAACTCGCTTTGCAGGCGAGTCCCTGAACCACTCGGGCACACGGCCGTGTTGGGTGAGTTGACCGTAGGGCCGGGGGTGGGGCCGGACAAGGGGGCCGGGGGTGGTGCAACGGGACTGCCATACGCCGTTCATGAATCGGGAGGGGACGGCTCCGGGGAGGGGACTCAGGTGGGCCGGTCGTACGACCAAGGTCTCAGGTGGGGACCGACTTCCGACAGGGGTCAACCCGGGCTGTGGACCTTACGCTGGCCGGCATGACCGTCCTCGAACCCCGTGACGCCGATGTCACGAACACCGCTGCTGACCTGGCCGACGAGTGCCGTGACTCCGTGTGGGGGCGGCCGCATCGGGCGCTCAGTGTGGGGATCGTGTCCGTCGTGCTGCTGATCGCCTTTGAGGCGACGGCAGTGGGGACGGCGATGCCGGTTGCCGCTCGGGAGCTGGGCGGGGTGTCGTTGTACGCGTTCGCGTTCTCGGGGTACTTCACGACCAGTCTCTTCGGGATGGTGTTCGCCGGGCAGTGGTCGGATCGGCGGGGGCCGCTCGGGGCGTTGACCACGGGGATCGGGGCGTTCGCGGCGGGGCTGGTGGTGGCCGGGACCGCTCAGGTCATGTGGGTGTTCATCCTGGGGCGGGCCGTGCAGGGGCTCGGGGTGGGCTGGTCATCGTTGCTTTGTATGTGGTGGTGGGGCGGGCGTACTCCGAGCGGTTGCGGCCCGCCATCATGGCCGCGTTCGCCGCCGGCTGGGTCGTGCCGTCCATCGTCGGGCCGTTGGCCGCCGGGGCGGTGACCGAGCAGCTGGGGTGGCGGTGGGTGTTCGTCGGGATTCCCGTGCTCGTGGTGTTCCCGCTGGCCCTCGCGCTGCCGCAGATACGGCGGCGGGCGGCCGGGCCCGTGTCCTCGCCGGGTGCGTCACCCTGCCGTTCGACAGGCGTCGAATCCGGCTCGCTCTGGGGATCTCGCTCGGCGCCGGGCTCGTGCAGTACGCCGCTCAGGATCTGCGGTGGGCCTCGCTCGTGCCGGCCGTCGCCGGTGTCGCGCTGCTCGTGCCCGCCGTGCTCGGGCTGCTGCCGCGCGGGACGTACCGGGCGGCGCGCGGGCTGCCCTCCGTCGTGCTGCTGCGCGGGGTGGCCGCCGGGTCGTTCATCTCGGCGGAGTCCTTCGTGCCGTTGATGCTCGTCACGCAGCGGGGGCTGTCGCCAACGCTGGCCGGGTTCTCGCTCGCGGCGGGCGGCGGGACGTGGGCGGTCGGGTCGTGGGTGCAGTCCCGGGCGGGGCTCGAACCGTACCGGGAACGGCTGATGACGTTCGGGATGGTGCTGGTGGCCGCCGCCATCGCCGGGGCGCCGAGCGTCCTCATCCCTTCCGTGCCCGCGTGGATCGTCGCCGTCGCGTGGGCGTTCGGGTGTTTCGGGATGGGGCTGGTGACCTCGTCGACCAGCGTGCTGCTGCTCCAGCTGTCCGCCCCGGCGGAGGCCGGCACCAACTCGGCCGCGCTGCAGATCTCCGACGGGCTCTCGAACGCCGTGCTGCTCTCCATCGGCGGAGCCGCGTTCGGCGCGCTGGGCGGCGGCACGGTCGGGCACACGGTCGGCTCCGCGGGCGGCAGCGGGTCCCATCCGGCCGCCTTCGCCGCGGTGTTCCTGCCGATGGCGGCGGTGGCGCTTGCGGGGGCGTGGGTGGCGACCCGCGTGCGGACGGAAACGCGGTGACCTCGGGTGGCGCCGCCCGGTGCCGTTGAAGGGTGACCGGGAGGAGCGCCGAGCCGTGGACCGGCCTTCCCGCGATATCCCGTCGCCCGCTGGTGAGCCCCGCCCCTACCCTCACCTCATGCCCCAGCCGACCTCCCACCTCCCGGACCAACCCCAGCCAGGTCTCGACCCCGCCCTCCAGCAGGCCCTCGACGACCTGGCCGACGCCACCGGTCAACCGCCGGAGGCCTCGTGCGGGACGCCGTAGCCAGGTATCTGGAGGAGGCGGGTGCCCCGGTGCGGGCGGCTGCCGGGCGGCTTGCCGTCGCGCACGCCGAACTGTTGAGGAGGCTTGGCGAATGACGGACGACAGCGGGGCCGCCTCCGGCCGGGACGGCATCGGGGTTTCCGGCTCGGACCACACCGGGCCCGCCGGCTCGGACCACACCGGGCCCGCCGGCCCGGACGACACCGGGACCGTCGGCCCGGACGGCGTCGAGGTCTCCGACCACCGGCATCTCACCGTCGGTGAAGTCGTCGACATCGCGCGGATCGCGTTCGGCGGTCGGGCGCCCGAGGTGCGGGAGCCGGGGCTGTTCGCCTCGGCGGTGCATCGGCCGCGTGCTCGTATGTTCGGGACGGCGGCCTACACGGACCTGTACGAGCAGGCCGCCGCGCTGCTGCACGCCCTCGCCACGAACCACCCCCTCGTCGACGGCAACAAACGCACCGCGTGGCTCGCCGCCGCGACCTTCCTCGCCGTGAACGGGGTCGATCCCGCCGGGGTGGACCAGGACCGGGCATACGACCTGGTCATCGCCGTGGCCTCGGGGAGCAGGGGGACGTGGGGGGTGATCGCGGAGGCGTTGCGCGGTCTCGCCGGACAGCCGGTGTGACGTCAGTCCCACCCCCGCCGCCCCGGCGTCGTCCGCGCGTTGACACCGCCGGGCCGCCGGTAGGGTGGCCCGGTTGTCATACGTAGCCGAGCAGCCCTACCCACGAACCCGGAGACCGTGACTACTACCGCCGCCTCCTCGTCCGCTTCCGCCTCCTCCCATCACCTGTCCCCGGCCTTCCCCGGCCGCGCCCCCTGGGGCACCGCGAGCAAGCTGCGGGCCTGGCAGCAGGGGGCCATGGAGAGGTATGTCCAGGAGCAGCCGCGGGACTTCCTCGCGGTCGCGACCCCCGGTGCCGGCAAGACCACCTTCGCGCTCACCCTCGCCTCCTGGCTGCTGCACCACCACGTCGTGCAGCAGGTGACCGTGGTCGCGCCGACCGAGCACCTGAAGAAGCAGTGGGCTGAGGCGGCCGCGCGGATAGGGATCAAGCTGGACCCCGAGTACAGCGCGGGGCCGATCGGCAAGGACTACCAGGGCGTCGCGGTCACGTACGCGGGTGTCGGCGTACGGCCGATGCTGCACCGCAACCGCGTCGAGCAGCGCAAGACGCTCGTCATCCTCGACGAGATCCACCACGCCGGTGACTCCAAGTCCTGGGGCGAGGCATGCCTGGAGGCCTTCGAGCCGGCCACGCGACGGCTCGCGCTCACCGGTACGCCGTTCCGGTCGGACACCAATCCCATCCCCTTCGTCACGTACGAGGAAGGGAAGGACGGGATCCGGCGGTCCTCCGCCGACTACACCTACGGCTACGGCTCCGCGCTCTCCGACGGCGTCGTCCGGCCCGTCATCTTCCTTTCCTACAGCGGCAACATGCGCTGGCGGACCAAGGCCGGTGACGAGATCGCCGCGCGGCTCGGCGAGCCGATGACGAAGGACGCGATCAGTCAGGCCTGGCGTACGGCGCTGGACGCGCGCGGCGAGTGGATGCCGAGCGTGCTGCGCGCCGCCGACCAGCGGCTGACCGAGGTCCGGAAGGGCATCCCGGACGCCGGTGCCCTCGTCATCGCCACCGACCAGGACTCGGCGCGCGCCTACGCCAAGCTGATCCGCGAGATCACCGGCTCCAAGGCGACCGTCGTGCTGTCGGACGACACCGGTGCCTCCAAGCGCATCGACGACTTCGCGGCGAGCAACGACCGGTGGATGGTCGCGGTGCGGATGGTGTCCGAGGGCGTCGACGTGCCTCGGCTCGCCGTCGGGGTCTACGCCACCACCATCTCCACCCCGCTCTTCTTCGCCCAGGCCGTCGGCCGTTTCGTGCGGTCCCGGCGGCGCGGCGAGACCGCGTCCGTGTTCCTGCCGACCGTCCCCGACCTCCTCACCTTCGCCAACGAGATGGAGGTGGAGCGGGACCACGCCCTCGACAAGCCGAAGAAGGAGGGCGAGGAGGACCCGTACGCCGAGTCCGAGAAGGAGATGGAGGAGGCGAACAAGGAGGAGGACGAGGACACCGGCGAGCAGGAGCAGTTCTCCTTCGAGGCGCTGGAGTCCGAGGCCGTCTTCGACCGTGTCCTCTACGACGGCGCCGAGTTCGGCATGCAGGCGCACCCGGGGAGCGAGGAGGAGCAGGACTACCTCGGCATCCCCGGACTGCTCGAACCCGACCAGGTGCAGATGCTGCTCCAGAAGCGGCAGGCCCGGCAGATCGCGCACAGCCGCAAGAAGCCGGACGAGGAGGCCGACCTCCTCGAACTGCCCGCCGAGCGGCGGCCCGTCGTCTCCCACAAGGAGATGATGGAGCTGCGGAAGTCGCTCAACACCATGGTCTCCGCGTACGTGCACCAGACCGGCAAACCGCACGGCGTCATCCACACCGAACTGCGCCGCACCTGCGGCGGACCGCCGAGCGCCGAGGCCACGGCCGGGCAGCTGCGGCAGCGCATCGCGAAGGTCCAGGAGTGGGCCACGCGCATGAAGTGATCCCCAGCAGATCCGTACGGATTCCGTCGGCCGTTCAGCACATCTGTGCGGAATCCGCGCAGGATCGATCCGCAGGTCAGGACATCAGGACATATCGACATGAAGGGGTACCGGTCCGTACCAGCCGGTGCCCGGATTCTGGACGG
Organism: Streptomyces sp. P3; assembly: GCA_016893485.2. Taxonomy (GTDB): domain Bacteria; phylum Actinomycetota; class Actinomycetes; order Streptomycetales; family Streptomycetaceae; genus Streptomyces. The sequence goes on along the minus strand of JAFEKX020000001.1, from coordinate 3,917,806 downwards.
AGACTTCCGCTCAGCGAACCGGCTTCGCTAGTGTCCCGCTACGCACACGCCCCGTGGCAGCGCCGCCGCGGAGCGCAGCCGTGAAGCGACTGGGCCCGGACACGCCGGGCCGCCTCGCCGATCGGCGGCCTCTGAAGCGCGTCACTGACGGGACTCGGTGACGCATCCGTCGCTGAGGAGCCGCCGACCTCACCACTTAAGGAGTGGGCGTCGTGACCGCGGAGACCTCCCAGACGCTCGACCGGGGACTGCGCGTCCTCAAACTGCTGGCCGATACGGACCACGGGCTGACCGTCACCGAACTGTCCAACAAACTGGGCGTCAACCGGACCGTCGTGTACCGGTTGCTGGCGACCCTCGAACAGCACGCCCTCGTACGCCGTGACCTGGGCGGCCGGGCCCGCGTGGGACTCGGCGTGCTGCGGCTCGGCCGCCAGGTGCATCCCCTGGTACGGGAAGCAGCGCTCCCGCGCTGCGCTCGCTGGCCGAGGACATCGGGGCGACCGCTCACCTCACCCTGGTCGACGGCGCGGACGCCCTCGCCGTCGCCGTGGTCGAACCGACCTGGACCGACTACCACGTGGCCTACCGCGCCGGCTTCCGCCACCCCCTGGACCGGGAGCGGCCGGCCGCGCGATCCTCGCCGCCCGGCACCAGGCCGCCGACGAACCCGGATACACCCTGACACACGGCGAGTTGGAGGCCGGAGCGAGCGGCGCGGCGGCTCCCTGCTGGGCGTCACGGGCGTCGAGGGCAGCGTCGGCGTCGTGATGCTGGCGGACGCGGTACCGGAGCGGGTCGGCCCGAGAGTGGTCGACGCGGCACGCGAGGTCGCGGAGGCACTGCGCTGAGTTGCGCTGAGTCGGGGCGGGCGGGGGCGGGCGGTACACGCGCCGCCCCCTGTGACCTGCCTGGCTCCCGGACGCAAGCGCCCCCGTGGCATGACCTGACCGGCTCCCGCCCGCGAGACATGGCCTGACTGCCTCCGCGTCTGCAAGTGCCGCGCCCCGTCCCGGCATGACCTGACCGGCTCCCGGGCGGTGCTGGCGGTCGCGTTAGATTGATCCCGTGCTCCTCTCTCGCCTCACGCGCCCCCAGGCCGTAGCCGTCTGCGCTCTGCCCGTCGTGGCCCTGCTCGCCACGGCGGGTCTCGCGCCGCTGCCGTTCTCGCTGGCGCAGCCCGGTCTGACCGCGAACGTGCTCGGCGAGAACAGGGGCACCCCGGTGATCACCATCTCCGGGGCGCCGGTGCGGAGGACGAGCGGTCAGCTGCGCATGACGACGATCGAGGCGACCGGACCCGATCAGCACGTCTCGCTGAGCGATGTGGTCGACAGCTGGTTCCGCACCGACCGGGCGGTCATGCCCCGCGACTCGGTCTACCCCAGCGGCAACAGCGTCAAGGAGATCGAGCAGCACAACACCGAGCAGATGCAGGAGTCCCAGGACGACGCGACCACCGCCGCGCTCGACTACCTGCACCTCAGCGACAAGAAGGTCAAGGTCACGCTGAAGCTCGCGGACGTCGGCGGCCCCAGCGCGGGCCTGCTGTTCACCCTGGGCATCATCGACAAACTCGACGGCAACGGCAGCGGCGGCGACCTCACGGGGGCCGCACCATCGCCGGTACGGGGACGATCGGCACGGACGGTACGGTCGGCGCGGTCGGGGGAGTGGCCCTCAAGACCCAGGCCGCGCGACGGGACGGTGCGACGGTGTTCCTGGTGCCGAGGGCGGAGTGCTCGGACGCCAAGTCGGAACTCCCCAAGGGGCTACGACTGGTTCCGGTGACCTCGTTGAAGGGCGCGGTGTCCGCCCTGGAGGCGCTGGAGACGGGTAAGGGTTCGGTGCCGAGCTGCTAGACCAGCGCCGGCTTCGTACCACCGGGCGCCGAGGCGAGCCGCAGGCCGAGTTCCACGAGGGTCCAGCCGAGGTGGGTGCGGAGTTCGCGCGGCGGTTTGGCTTCGGCGGCGAGACGGTGGGCGTCGGCCTGGGCGTGGAGTTCGGCGGCTCGGGCGTGGTGCAGCGCGAGGTGGGTGTCCGGGTGCATCGGGGTTGCCTCTTCTCACTCTGATTCGGTCGGGAAGGCATGCAGGTGGAAGCGCACCTGTTCGGCGTCGGGCGCTTCCTCGTCCTCGTAGGTTTCGAGCAACTCGTGGATCTTTCCGACGAGTTCACGGGTGCGCTCGGGTGTCAGGCGTACGGTCCAGTCGCTCATGTCGGTCGAGTGGGACCACTTGGGCAGCCAGTCCTCCCGGGTACCGACCCAGGTCGACAGCTCACGGGCGTGAGTGGTCGCCACCTCGTGCAGAAACAGGTCGGCCGCGCCGCGCACCGCCGGGTCTGCGTCGACGAGGAGGTTCTCGTCGAAGCCGATGCCCTGCTCGACCGCCTGCCACCAGCGCTCCCGGCCCTTGCCGCGCTCGGGGCGTCCTCGACGAACCCGTGCGTGGCCAGTTGGCGCAGGTGGTAGCTGGTGGCCCCGCTGGACTCGCCCAGCCGCTCGGCGAGCATCGACGCGGTAGCCGGTCCGTACCGGCGCAGCGCGTTCAGCAACTGCATCCGTAGCGGGTGGGCGATCCCGCGCAGTGAACGGGCGTCGAGATTGCGGTACTTGGAGGGTTCGTGCTCCTGCATGCCTACAAAGCTACCGTTGCAAAGAAGTCCTTGCAACCACTTCTTTGCAACTAACCCTCTGTAACTCGCCCCCACCACCCCTACTTGACCAACCCTCCGCCTTCATCCAGTCCAGCGCCACCTGATGCGGATCCTCCCCGTCGACGTCCACCTTCGCGTTCAGCGTCCGCGCCACCGTGTTGTTCAGCTTCTTCGTCACCGGGTCCAGGACCTTCGCGATGGCCGGCCACTTCTTCAGCGCCTTCGTGTTGATCTCGGGCGCCGCGTTGTAGTTGGGGAAGAACTTCCTGTCGTCGGCCATCACCGCGAGGTTCATCGACTTGATGCGACCGTCGGTGGTGAAGACCTCGCCGTAGGTGCAACTCCCCTTCTTCACCTGGGTGTAGATGATCCCGGTGTCCATCTGCGTGATGTTCTTCGCGGGGAGGTTCATGCCGTACGCCTTCTCCATGCCCGGCAGCCCGTCCGCGCGGTTGGCGAACTCGCTCTCCACGCACAGCGTCACCGCGCCCGGGTTCTTCTTCGCCAGCGCGGCCACCTCGGAGAGCGTCCTCGTGCCGTACTTCTTGAAGTTGGCCTGGTTCATGGCGAGGGCGTAGGTGTTGTTGAGGGCGGACGGCGGCAGCCAGGTGATGCCGTTCTTGAGGTCCGCGTCCCGTACCGCCTGCCACTGCTTCAGCGGGTCGGTGATCGGCTTGCTGTTGCCGAGGTAGGTGATCCACGCGGTGCCGGTGTACTCGTACATCCCGTCCGCGTCACCGGACTTGACGGCCTCCCGCGCTCCGATGGAGCCCTGGATGCCGGTCCGGTCGAGGACGTCCGCGCCGGCCGCCTCGAAGGCGATGCCCATCATCGCGCCGAGGATCAGCTGCTCGGTGAACTCCTTCGACGTGACGGTGAGATGCGCGCCCTTCAGGGGTTCGCCGCGGCCGACCGTGCCGGGGCTGACGTCGTCGACCATGGGGAGCCGCTGGTCAGTCCGCAGCCGGCGACGACGACCAGGGTCCCGGCGAGGAGGAGACGCGTGCGTTTCATGCTCCCGCCTCCAATCCCCTTGGGCGGAGCAGGAGTTCGGCGAGGGAGGCCAGCCAGTCCACCAGCAGGGCGAGGCTGACCGTGAGGATCGAGCCGAGGACCAGCACGGGCATCCGCTGGGTGGTGATGCCGGTGGTGATCAGGACGCCCAGGCCGCCGCCCCCGCCGAAGGTCGCCAGGGTGGCCGTACCGACGTTGAGGACCAGGGCGGTGCGGACCCCGGCCAGGATCAGCGGGACCGCGAGGGGCAGCTCCACCTTTGCCAGGGCACCGAGTTGGGACATGCCGATGCCCCGGGCGGCTTCGAGGAGCGTCGGGTCGTTGGCCTTCAGGCCCGCGATGGTGTTGGACAGGACGGGCAGGACGGCGTAGATGATGATGCCGATCAGGGCCGCCTTCTCGCCGGTGCCGAGCCAGATCACCAGCAGGGCCAACAGGCCGATGGCCGGGGTGGCTTGGCCCATGTTGGCGAAGGTCATCGCGACCGGGGCCGCTTTCCTGAACGATCCCCGGGTCAGCAGGATGCCCAGCGGGATCGCGATGATCAGCACGAAGAACGTGGAGATCACGGTGAGTTGGACATGCTGCCAAAGGGCCTTGCTGACCTGGCCGTTGGAGAGCGCGTTCTCCGAAATGGAGTCCAGGTGGGCCTGGTTGAACCACAGCCAGGTCGCCAGCAGGACCGCCACCAGGAACGCGGGCAGGATCGTCAGTTTCTGCCAGGTGATACGGCGTCTCGGGGAGTCGGCGGCGCGGCGGCCGGTGTCTCCTCTTCCTCCAGTTCGGGGTCGTGGTCACGCCGGCTCCTCCCCCTCCGGCGCCCTCCTGCTCGGCGTGCGTCTGGAGGGCCCGGGCCTCCTCCAGCTCGTGCTGGGCCTCCATCGCCTCCAGCCGGTCGGCCTCCAGGAGTTCGTGCACGGAGTTCATCAGCGTCTCCATGTCGACGACCCCGGTGTACTCGCCGCGCCGCCCGGTGACCGCGACCCGGCCCGCGTTGTCCGTGAGCACCGCCTCCAGCGCGTCCCGGAGCGTCGCGTCCCGGGTCACGGTGTCGCTGACCAGCGTGCCCGCCCGGGCGAGTGACCCCTTGGCGCGCATCATGTCGCCGCGCCGCAGCCACTTGTAGGGACGGCCGCGCTTGTCGAGCAGCAGGATCTCGTTGGTGCCGCTCTCGCGCGAGCCTGTCGAAGATGTCCTGGAGCGGGTCGTCGACGGTGACCGTCGGATAGTCGGTGATCCCCACGTCCCGTACGCGGGTCAGGTTGAGCCGCTTCAGGGCCGCACCGGCGCCCACGAACCCGGACACGAAGTCGTCCGCCGGGTTGGTGAGGATCGCCTCCGGGGTGTCGAACTGCGCGATGTGCGAGCGTTCGCGCAGCACCGCGATCCGGTCGCCCAGTTTGATCGCCTCGTCGAAGTCGTGGGTGACGAAGACGATCGTCTTGTGCAGTTCGTGCTGGAGCCTGATCAGCTCGTCCTGGAGGTGGTCCCGGGTGATCGGGTCGACCGCGCCGAACGGCTCGTCCATCAGCAGCACCGGCGGATCCGCCGCCAACGCCCGTGCCACGCCCACGCGTTGCTGCTGCCCGCCGGAGAGCTGGCGCGGATAGCGGCCCTGGAACTCACCGGCGTCGAGCCCGACCAGGTCGAGCATCTCCTCCACCCGGTCCCTGATCCGGGACTTGGACCAGCCGATCATCCTCGGGACCAGCGCGATGTTCTGGGCGACGGTCATGTGCGGGAAGAGCCCGCTCGACTGGATCGTAGTAGCCGACCTTGCGGCGCAGCTTCACCGGGTCGATGTCGGTGACGTCCTCGCCGTCGATGCGGATGCGGCCGCCGGTCGGTTCGATCAGCCGGTTGATCATCTTGAGCGTGGTCGACTTGCCGCAGCCGGAGGGCCCGACGAAGACGACCAGTTCGCCCGCCTTGATCTCCATGTTGACGTTCTCGACCGCGGGCTGCGGGTGCCCGGGTACTTCTTGGTCAGGTTCTCCAGTTCGATGGAGGCACCGGAGGTCAGGTGGCTGCTGACTCAGGCACGGATCCCCTGGGAATGGTCAGCCGTCCGAGAAGGACGTAGGCGGCGTCGAACAGCAGCGCCAGGATGATGATCCCGAGCGTGCCCGCGAGCACCTGGTTGAGGGCGTTCTTGCTGCCCAGCGACCCGATGCCGCGGAAGATCTCGTTGCCGAGGCCGGGCCCGGAGGCGTACGCCGCGATGGCCGCGATGCCCATCAGCATCTGGGTGGAGACCCGGATGCCGGTGAGGATCGGCGGCCAGGCCAGCGGCAGTTCGACCCGCACGAGCCGCATCGGACGGGACATCCCGATGCCCTTCGCCGCGTCGACGAGCGACGGGTCGACCCCGCGCAGGCCCACGATCGAGTTACGGACGATCGGCAGCAGGCCGTAGAGCGTCAGAGCGATCACCGTGGGCGGAACACCGAGGCCGACGATCGGAATGAGCAGACCGATCATGGCGAGCGACGGAATGGTCAGAATGGTCGACGTGGTCGTGGTGGCGAGGTTGCCCGCCCACTCGCTCCGATACGTGACGACCCCGATCACCACCCCGATCAGCGTGGCCACGACCATGCACTGGAAGACCGCGCTGGCGTGCTGATAGGCGTCGGTGAGCAGTTGCTGGTGCCGGTTGCCCACGTACTCCCAGAAGCTCACATGCCCACACCCCTACGTCGGCCAGGTCGTCGTCCCTTCCGGGTCTTCCGCCGCCTGCTTCACGAGCGGGATGATCCGCAGCGGAACGGGGTTCTCCATCACGATCGCGGTGGCGGCCCGACAATGCCATCAAAACCGACAACCCGGTCGATGACCCGCTGGAGATCGGCGTTCGAGCGGGCCACGAGGCGGCACAGCATGTCGCCGCTGCCGGTGGTGGTGTGCAGTTCGAGGACCTCGGGGACGGCTCTCAAGTGGGCCCGGACGTCCGGGCCTTGCCCCTGCCGGATCTCCAGCGTCGCGAACGCCGTGACCGGGTAGCCGAGCGCCGCCGGGTCGACCTGCGGGCCGAATCCCCGGATGACTCCATTCGACTGAAGCCGGTCCAGCCGCGCCTGCACCGTGCCCCGGGCCACCCCCAGCCGCCGGGACATCTCCAGCACCCCGATGCGCGGTTCCTCGGCCAGCAGCACGATGATCCGGCCGTCCAGTCGATCGATCCCCATGGCCCGCCTCCGAGGGTGGTCATCCTGTACAGAAAGCCCGCCGAAACGGTCGTACCGCTGAACAGACTGTCCAGCGGATACGCAAACTATTGCGCACCTTGCCTGGGAGGGGGAGCCTGCGGACATGACGCAGACCACACACCAGACTCCCGACACCGCGCGGCAGGCCGACCCCTTCCCGGTCAAGGGAATGGACGCGGTCGTCTTCGCCGTGGGCAACGCCAAGCAGGCGGCGCACTACTACTCCACGGCCTTCGGCATGACGCTGGTCGCCTACTCCGGCCCGGAGAACGGCAGCCGCGAGACCGCCTCGTACGTCCTCACCAACGGCTCCGCCCGTTTCGTCTTCACCTCCGTCATCAGGCCCGCCACGCCGTGGGGCGAGTTCCTCACCCGCCATGTGGCCGAGCACGGCGACGGCGTCGTCGACCTCGCCATCGAGGTGCCGGACGCGCGCGCCGCCCACGCGTACGCCGTCGAGCACGGCGCCCGCTCCTCGTCGAGCCGCACGAGGTCAAGGACGAGCACGGCACGGTCGTCCTCGCCGCGATCGCCACCTACGGCGAGACCCGCCACACCCTCGTCGAGCGCACCGGCTACGACGGCCCCTACCTCCCCGGCTTCGCCCCCGCCGAACCGCTGGTCGAGGCCCCCGCCCACCGCACCTTCCAGGCCGTCGACCACTGCGTCGGCAACGTCGAACTCGGCCACATGAACGAGTGGGTCGGCTTCTACAACAAGGTCATGGGCTTCACGAACATGAAGGGAGTTCGGGGCGACGACATCGCGACCGAGTACAGCGCCCTGATGTCGAAGGTCGTCGCCGACGGCACCCTCAAGGTCAAGTTCCCGATCAACGAGCCCGCCGTAGCGAAGAAGAAGTCGCAGATCGACGAGTACCTGGAGTTCTACGGCGGCGCGGGCGTCCAGCACATCGCGCTGAACACCAACGACATCGTGCAGACGGTACGCACCATGCGCGCGGCCGGGGTGCGCTTCCTGGACACCCCCGACTCCTACTACGACACCCTCGGCGAGTGGGTCGGCGACACCCGCGTCCCCGTCGACACCCTCCCGCGAACTGAAGATCCTCGCCGACCGCGACGAGGACGGATACCTGCTGCAGATCTTCACCAAGCCGGTCCAGGACCGTCCCACGGTGTTCTTCGAACTCATCGAGCGGCACGGCTCGATGGGCTTCGGCAAGGGCAACTTCAAGGCGCTGTTCGAGGCGATCGAGCGGGAGCAGGAGAAGCGGGGCAACCTGTAACAGGCGGGTCCCGCAAGGGACGTGGGAGGACCGTGGCCGTCGCGCCGATCGATCTGTCCGTACCGGCGGTGCGCCGGCCGCGGCAGAGGGTCACGCCGCACAAGCCCACGGTCCTCCGGTCGTTAGCCTTCGTCGAGGTCCATCAGCGCCTGTCCGCCCCGCAGTTGAGGACGGGCGTCCAGGACGCCGCCGACGTGGCGTGACCGCCTGGTCTGCCAATCCCGTTGCCGCGTCCGGGACTTGGACGCCTTGGCGGCCCGCGACTACTCCAGCACGCCTGTTCTCGCGCTGCCCCACGCCGTAGCCCCGGCCGCTCAGCCGGACGTGTCGGAGGGCGGTGGCTCGTTCGGCGGCTCGCCCACGGCCGCCAGCGCCGCCTGGGCCAGGGGCACCCGCAGCGGTGAGAAGTACGGGTTGATCTGCAGCGCCTCCTGGAGATGGCGGCGCGCGGACGCGAACTTCTCCGACTCCCGCTCGATCATGCCCCGGTGGAACATGTACAGCGCGTCCCGCACCCCGCCGCCGTGCACCCGGTCCGTCGCCACCGACGCGAACTTCAGCGCCTCCTCGTCCTGCCCGGCCCGGTGCAGCGCCCACCCCAGCGCGTCGGCGACCGGGATGCCCGGCTGCCGCGTCCACTCGGCCCGCAGCCGCCGTACGGCGTCGTGCGCGTCGCCGTGGTCCGCCTCGAAGACGCCGAGGACGAGTTCGTCGTCGACACCGGCCGCCGCGTCCTTTGCGGCGAGGGCGCGCAGGGTGTCGTACTGGACGCGGGCGGCCTGCGCGAGACCCAGGGACTCGTACAACTCGCCGAGTTCCAGGGCGTATTGAGGGGTCGGCTGCTTGGCGAGGGCGACCTGGTAGGCGTTGAGGGCCTCCGAGGTGCGGCCCAGGGCGGCGAGCGCGCGGCCCTCACCGGCGAGCGCCTCGCGCTGGTCGGGGTCGAGCCGTACGGCCGCCTCGAAGTGCCGCAGCGCGACCTCGCGGTCCCCGCGTTCCCAGGCCAGCTCGCCCGAGCGCTGCAGCCAGGCCGCCTGTTCGGCGGGGGCCGTGGCCTTCGCCGCCGCGTCGGCGAGCTGGGCGGCGGCGTCCTCGCGCCAGCCCCGGTCGCGGTAGACGGCGGCGGCCCGTGCCATCACGGCCGGCCCGGTGTGCAGCTCCAGCAGTTTGTCGAGCGTGCGCCGGGTCGCCTTGTAGTCGCCGAGGCCGGTGTACGCGTCGATCAGCAGCGGATACGTCGTCCAGCGGCGCGGCGCCGCCTTCACCGCGGCCTCGCCCCAGGTGCGCGCCGCCCGGAAGTCCCGCCGTTCGTTCGCCAGGGCCGCCAGGCCGTCCATCGCCACGGCGTTCGCGTCATTGCCCCGCGCCCGCACCTTCAACGCGGTACGCAGCGCCTCCTCGGCCTTCGGGTAGTACAGGGTGTCCCCGGTCCGCCGCCCCTGCTCCACATAGGCCGAGCCGAGCACCGCCCACGACCGGGCGTCCCTCGGACGGACCCGTACCCGCGTCTCCCGGTCGCCGATCAGCGCGGCCAGGTCAGGCAGCGCGGCCGGCACCCCGGCGGTCACCGCGGTCAGCGCCTGCGCCTTGGGACCCGGCGCGGGCGGCGGCGCCGGGCGCGGCTCCTCGGGCAGCAGCCACAGCAACCCGCCGAGCACCGCGCACCCGGCGACCGCGCCGATCAGCACCCGCCGCAGAACGGGGAGCGGCGCTGCCGCGGTTCCGCCACCAGGGACGTACCCGGACTCCGCTGTTCGTTCTCCATGGCGCTCACTCTGCGTCAGTACGACGACCACATCCCGGCACCCAAAGCCGCGCGCGGACGGGGTTCACACCGATGGCCGCGAGTGCGACGCTGTGATCATGAGCCGTATCGAAGCGCCTCGCGACCAGGACACCGGAACCCTTCTCGACCGGCTGCTGGCCGGGCTGCCCGCCGAGGCGGTCCTGACCGATCCGGACGTCACGGTCTCGTACGCCAACGACATGGCGAGCTTCTGCCCGTCCGGCACCCCCGCGGTGGTGGTGCTGCCGCGCACGGTCGAGCAGGTCCAGCACGTCATGCGGGTCGCCACCGAACTGCGCCTCCCGGTCGTCCCGCAGGGCGCCCGCACCGGCCTGTCGGGCGCGGCCAACGCCTCCGAGGGCTGCATCGTGCTGTCCCTCGTCAGGATGGACCGCATCCTGGAGATCAGCCCGGTCGACCGCATCGCGGTCGTCGAGCCGGGCGTCGTCAACGCGGCGCTCTCCCGCGCGGTCAACGAACACGGCCTCTACTACCCGCCGGACCCCTCCAGCTGGGAGACGTGCACGATCGGCGGCAACATCGGCACCGCGTCCGGCGGGCTGTGCTGCGTGAAGTACGGGGTGACGGCCGAGTACGTCCTCGGCCTGGACGTCGTCCTCGCCGACGGGCGGCTGATGAGCACCGGCCGGCGGACGGCGAAGGGAGTCGCCGGGTACGACCTGACCCGGCTGTTCGTCGGGTCGGAGGGCTCGCTCGGGATCGTCGTGAAGGCGGTCCTCGCGCTGAAGCCGCAGCCGCCCCAACAGCTCGTCCTGGCCGCCGAGTTCGCCTCCGCCACGGCCGCGTGCGACGCCGTGTGCCGGATCATGGCGGGCGGGCACGTGCCGTCCCTCCTCGAACTGATGGACCGTACGACCGTCAAGGCCGTCAACGACCTCGCCCACATGGGGCTGCCCGAGACGACCGAGGCGCTGCTGCTCGCGGCCTTCGACACGGCGGACCCGGCCGCCGACCTGGCCGCCGTAGGAGCGCTCTGCGAGGCGGCCGGAGCCACCCAGGTGGTGCCCGCCGAGGACGCCGCCGAGTCCGAACTGCTGCTCCAGGCACGCCGGTTGTCGCTCACGGCGCTGGAGGCGGTCAAGGGCACGACGATGATCGACGACGTGTGCGTGCCCCGGTCGCGGCTCGGCGAGATGCTCGAAGGGGTGGAGCGGATCGGCGCGAAGTACGGGCTGACCATCGGCGTCTGCGCGCACGCGGGCGACGGCAACACACATCCCACCGTCTGCTTCGACGCGCAGGACGCCGACGAGTCCCGGCGCGCCCGTGAGTCCTTCGACGAGATCATGGCGCTCGGCCTGGAACTCGGCGGCACCATCACCGGCGAACACGGCGTCGGCGTCCTGAAGAAGGAGTGGCTGGCCCGCGAACTCGGCCCGGTGGGCGTGGAGATGCAGCGGGCGGTCAAGACGGCCTTCGACCCGCTGGGCCTCCTCAACCCGGGCAAGCTGTTCTGACGCTCCTCCCTACGGCTCACTCCCCGTCCTTCGACTCGTCCGACGGCCACGGGTCGCGCAGCCACAGATCGTCGGCCGGGGTCGGGGCGAGCAGCTCGGCCAGGCCGTCGTCGATGCCGAGCTGCTCCGCCTCAGAGCCCGGGGACCACCCGGAGGGTGCGCTCCAGCCACGCCGACACCTGGGCGGCCGGGGCTTCCAGGAGGGCGTCCCCGTCGGGTGAACTCAGCGCCATCAGGACGACACTGCGCCCCTCCACCTTCGTCGGCCACACCCGCACGTCCCCGTGCCCGCACGGCCGGAACACGCCCTCGACGAGGAGTTCGCGGGCGAACGTCCAGTTCACGGGCTGCTCGGAGGTGATGTGGAAGGCGATGTGGACGGCGTAGGGGATCATCGGTGCGGTAGCTGAGCCGGGCCGGGACCGGAATGCTCCGCTCCGGGGACAGGATGAGTTTGAGCTCCAACTCCCGCTCCACGACTGTGTGCATGGCGTGTGTCTCCTCTCGCTGACCGGGCCCCGTGGTGGGTCCGTACGAGTGGAGAGGGCGTGCGGGCGCGAGCATTACGCGACTTCGGGAATCTTTTTTGCGCGTCGGGTCACGAAGGCTTCGCGGGGCTTCGAGGCGTGTGGACTCCGTGCACGAGCTTGCCCGGATCGGGGTGGGTCCGGCGGGACGGGCAGTGGTGGTCGTGCGGGTCTGATAGATGTGGACACCCTCATTTGACCTCCGAGCAGATACGGGACGACGGACATGAGCGCCCCAACCCCGGCACCCGGTGACGACAGGCCCCGCGAGGGGTACTACCCGGACCCGTCCATTCCTGGATATGTCCGGTACTGGAACGGCGCGGCCTGGGTGCCCGGCACCAGCCGTCCGGCGCCGTCGGACGGACGGCCGCTCGCCGCGCCGGGCGCCCCGGGCCAGTCCGTCGAGGAGACAGGCCCGCACTTCTTCGACGAGGACCCGGCGCCCGTCAACCCGGCGGACGCCCAGCACGGCAGCCGCCCCGAACCGGCGGCGGCCTGGGGCGCGGACCGCGCCCACCAGTCCGGCTTCAGCGCCGACCAGGACCGCCGTATCTCCTGGGGCGCCCCGGACCCGAGAACGGGCGCGGACCCGAGAGTCCCCGCGGACACCCCGGCCCATGCCCCCGGCCAGGACGGCCCGGCGCCGAACTCCCCGCAGGAGCCGCCCAACCCCGGCACCTTCGTGTTCCGCCGCCCGGCCGCCGGGAGCGCGGACAGCTCGCCCCGGTCGCCGACGAGGGCACGACCACGTTCCGCCGCCCGACCCCGCGCATGCCTCAACAGGGCGCGGGGGCAGGGGGTTTCGCCGCGCAGCGTCCGTGAGCGGCGAACCCGCCGCCGGGGGCTTCGGTCCGCCCGAACCGGTTCCTGGGAACGCCCCTCCAGCGATCCTTCCGGCCCCGGCTTCGGCGCCGGAAAGGCCGCCGCCGCACGCGCCGCCCAGGCCCAGGCGGGCCAGGCGGGCACCGGCACAGGGGCACCCGCCTCCGCCGCTCCCACGGCCCTCTCGGACCCCAGCAGTCCGCCCCCGGCGTCCCGCAGCAGGCCGGTCCCGCGCAGCCGCAGGGGGCCGCCGTAGCGACTCCGATGGCCCCTGGTGTCGGCGGCGGGCAGCCGTCCTGGGCGCAGCAGGTGCACCGGCTGGCGGGGGACGAGGACGGGCCCGTGACGCCCTGGAAGCCGCCCGTGGAGGACGTGTTCCAGGCGGCGGCCCGGCGGCAGTCGGCGGCGCGGCCCGCGGGGCTCGGCAGGCGGCTGGTCGCCCGGCTGATCGACACCGTCGTGCTCGGCGCGGTCACCGCGGCCGCCGCCGTACCGCTGGGGACCAAGGCCGCCGACCACATCGACGGGAAGATCGACGCGGCCAAGCTCTCCGGCCGGACCGAGACCGTGTGGCTGCTGGACGGCACCACCGCCCTCTACCTGGGCATCGTCCTCGCCGTGCTCCTCCTCTTCGGCGTCCTCTACGAAGCGCTGCCCACCGCCAGGGGGCCGCACCCTCGGCAAGAAGCTGTGCGGGATCGAGGTGCGCGGCATCGAGAGCCACCGGCCGCCCGGCTTCGGCGGGGCGCTGCGCCGCTGGCTGGTGTACAGCGTCACGGGGCTGCTCGGCATCGGCGTCGTCGGCGTCGCCTGGTGCCTGTTCGACCGGCCCTGGCGTCAGTGCTGGCACGACAAGGCCGCACGTACGTTCGTAGCGGCATAGGGGCCTACAGCGTCCGGGGTACCTGATTCCGTACCCCGGACGGCCGCTCGCCGGATGCGGAGCCGGACGGTTCGCGGTCGACTCGGGCCATGAGCACCGAACCGCCTCCGGGCTCCGGCCAGCAGCCGCCGGAAGACGACCCGTTCAGGAAGCAGCCCCCTCCTGGCCAGGGATCGGGCTCACCGTACGACCAGTCCTACGGGAACCAGCCCCCTCCGTACGGCGGCGGTGGCGGTGACCCCTACGGCGGCGGCTCCTACCCCACCGACCCGCTCGCCGGCATGCCCCCGCTCGCCGAGAGCGGCCGGCGCACCCTCGCCCGGATCATCGACCTGATCCTCGTCGGGATCGTCGTATGGCTGCTGACGTGGGCCTTCGGAGTGCACGAGTACGACGTCAACTCCGACCACGTGTCCTACGCCAAGTCCCTCGGGCAGTCGCTCACCGCGGCCGTGCTCTACATCGGCTACGACACCGTGATGATGGCCAAGTCAGGGCAGACGCTCGGCAAGAAGTGGCTGGGTCTGCGGGTGGCCAACCTCGACAACGGCTCGACGCCCTCCGTGCAGACCAACCTGATCCGGGCGGCGGTGCTGTGGATCCCGTTCGCGTTCTGCTGCGCCTGCATCTGGACGGCGATCTGCGGCGGCTGGAGCTTCTTCGACAAGCCGTACAAGCAGGGGCTGCACGACAAGGCGGCCAAGACCGTGGTGGTCAGCACGCGGTGACGTGAGCGGCGGCGCAACTCCGGTGTGCGCACAGCGAATCGGCGGGTCCGTGTCTCTGCGGACCCGCCGATTCGCGTGGCCAGTGGCGGCACCTGGCCCTGGGCTTGGTCTAGGAGTGCTCCGCTCCCGTACCGGCTCCGCGGCGGAGACGGCGGCGGAGACGGTCTCCCGCCGTACCGACACCGGGACCCGGGGCTGGGGCACGGAGGGGGTGTCGCGGTCCGCCCGGCGGCCTGGGCCGCCACCGCGGCCCTGGTCCTCGGCTGCGCCACCGTCAGGGAGACGAGCAGTCCGAGGGCGAGCGCCGCGCATGCGATGACCGCGATCCCCAGACCCGAGTTCGTCTGTGACAGCAGCAGCATGGCGAGCGTCGAGAAGATCACGGTGCATGAACCGTAGGCGAGCTGTGCGGCAGTCGGACGAGGCATGGCAATCGAGTCCTCGTTAGGGAATGGAGGGGAGCTGTGAAAGGGGGTGCGACTACGATGTCGGCCTGGTTTTCCGCCGGTTCCGGACGTTCCGCCAGTCGACTCTATTCGCCTGCATGCCCGAGTGGAACGTGCAGTAAGCATGACCTAACACACAGCTCCGGTGCATGGGGGCGCACGGAGTCATACCGTCCACCAAGTGGACGGATGTACGCGCCCGTTGAGCGAGACCCGAGTCGGCTGTGCGTGTCCGTAAAGCGGACCCCGGCTTCGCATAGTGCACTTGTCCTGCTCAAGTCAAGGTCTGTCTTTTCTCGTAAACCTCTAGTCAAATAACGGCACTTGACTATCACGCGTACACCGCGCGCGGACCTTCCATGACTTCCAGGACCCCCTTCCGCGCGGTCGGGTGCGCAGGGGAGGACCTCAAGTGACCAGCAGACCCTGGACGTTCAGAGCGGCCGCGGTGGGCGTGGCCCTCGCGGCGGCCACCGCCACGTTCTCGACGTTCGCCGTGGCGGAGGCCAACACCTCGGCCAAGCCCGCCACTGTGGACCGGCACGACCCGGCACCGGTCGCACAGAAGGAGCACGACCTCGACGGCCCGCTGAGCAAGACGCAGGACGCGCAGCGCCAAGAGGCCCTGAACGAGGTCATATCCGGCAAGGCGTCGGTCAAGGACCGCAACGGCTCGCAGGTCGTCCAGCTCAAGAGCAAGGGCGGCAGGAGCAAGTACGTCGAGCTGAGCCGGGAGAAGACCGACAAGATCTTCACGATCCTGGTCGAGTTCGGCGACAAGGTCGACCCGCGCTACGGCGGCACCGTCGGCCCGCTGCACAACCAGATAGCCGCGCCCGACCGCAAGAAGGACAACTCCACGGCCTGGCAGGCGGATTACAACCAGGCCCACTTCCAGGACCTGTACTTCGGCACCGGCAAGAAGACCGAGTCGCTCAAGAAGTACTACGAGAAGCAGTCCTCGGGCCGCTACTCGGTCGACGGCGAGGTCACCGACTGGGTCAAGGTCCCCT
Organism: Streptomyces sp. P3; assembly: GCA_016893485.2. Lineage (GTDB taxonomy): Bacteria > Actinomycetota > Actinomycetes > Streptomycetales > Streptomycetaceae > Streptomyces. Next base: position 3,901,990 of record JAFEKX020000001.1, on the reverse strand, counting down.
ACAACGAGGCCCGTTACGGCTCCAACAACGCCTCCACCGGCGCCTGGTACGCGGTCCAGGACGGCGTCAACGCCTGGGTCGCCCAGCGCGAGGCCGCGGGCGACACGGCCGCCGAGATCCGTACCGAGCTGGCCCAGTTCGACCAGTGGGACCGCTACGACTACGACGGCGACGGCAACTTCAACGAGCCCGACGGCTACATCGACCACTTCCAGATCGTGCACGCCGGTGAGGACGAGTCCGCCGGCGGCGGCGCCCAGGGCGCGGACGCGATCTGGGCCCACCGCTGGTACGCCTTCGGCACCGACGCCGGCTCCACCGGACCGGACACCAACAAGCTCGGCGGCACCCAGGTCGGCGACACCGGCATCTGGGTCGGCGACTACACCATCCAGCCGGAGAACGGCGGACTCGGCGTCTACGCCCACGAGTACGGCCACGACCTCGGCCTGCCCGACGAGTACGACACCGCGGGCGGCGAGAACTCCACCGGCTTCTGGACGCTGATGTCGTCCGGCTCCTGGCTCGGCACCGGCAAGGAGGCCATCGGCGACCTGCCCGGTGACATGAACGCCTGGGACAAGCTCCAACTGGGCTGGCTGGACTACGACATCGCCAAGGCGGGCGCCAAGTCCAAGCACACGCTGGGCGTCGCGGAGTACAACACCAAGAACCCCCAGGCGCTTGTAGTGCAGTTGCCGCAGAAGGCGGTCACCACCGACGTCGTCACCCCGGCACAGGGCGCCACGCAGTGGTGGAGCGGCAGCGGCAACAGCCTGAGCAACACCCTGTCCCGTTCAGTGGACTTGACGGGCAAGTCGTCCGCCGCCCTCACCCTGGACGGCTACTACGACATCGAGGCCGACTACGACTTCCTCTACACCGAGGTGTCCACGAACGGCGGCACGAGCTGGACCCCGATCGACGGCAAGCTGGCCGACGGCTCCGCCATCCCGCGTGACGGCAGCGGCAACCCGGCGCTCACCGGCACGGCGGCGGCGTACCAGAAGCTGACGTACCCGCTGGACGCCTACGCGGGCCAGAAGATCGACGTCCGCTTCCGCTACCAGACGGACAGCGGGGTCGCCCAGAAGGGCTTCGCGGCCGACGAGATCACGGTGACCGCCGACGGCGCGACCCTCTTCTCCGACAACGCCGAGACCGCGGACCCGGCGTGGACCGCCGACGGCTTCTCCCGCATCGGGGCGTCCTTCACGGCCGACTACCCGCAGTACTACATCGCCGAGAACCGTCAATACGTGTCGTACGACAAGGTGTTGAAGGTCGGCCCGTACAACTTCGGTTTCTCGACGACCCGTCCGGACTGGGTGGAGCACTACGCCTACCAGAACGGCCTGTTGATCTGGAAGTGGGACACCTCGCAGGCGGACGACAACACCAGCGAGCACCCCGGCACGGGTCTGATCCTCCCGATCGACTCCCACCCGGCGCAGCTGAAGTGGTCCGACGGCACGCTGATGCGCAACCGCGTGCAGGCCTACGACTCGCCGTTCAGCCTCGACCGGACGGACGGGATGACGCTGCACAACGCCGACGTCGCGACCAAGGTGAAGTCGCAGCCCGGCGTGCCCGTCTTCGACGACGGCCGGTCGACCTACTACGACACGTCGAACCCGACAGCCGGTGTCAAGATCACTGACACCAACACCCGGATCAAGATCGTCAAGCAGTCGCACGACGGCTCGACGGTGAGCGTCCAGGTGGGTCCCTCGACGAAGTAGTCGGTAAAAGCGCAGGTCAGAAAGGTATCGGCGGTGACCCCTGGCGGGTCGCCGCCGATACGTGTTTAGGTGCGTCCTGTGCTTGGCTTATTGACACCGACATCGAATCCGACCCGCCAGGGGTGTGACCGCATTGTCCGCAGGAGGTTTCTGCAAGCTGCCGACCGGCAGCGTGGTGGTGGCGTTGAACCTGCCCAGACCCAGCGCCCAGGGTGACGGCTGCGTCCGCGTGCTCGTGCACGCCCGCAACCGGGCCTGGGCGCTGACGCGGCTCCGCAACCTCGGGATGCGGGCCGTCTACCTGCGGGGGCAACGCGGAGCCGCCCACGCCGGACGAGATCACGGCCGTCCTGCACCACCCCGATGGGCTGATATGGCGCACGGCCCCTCCGCCTGACAACGCTGTCGTGATCCCGGGCCGCGAACTGCCCCAGGAGCTGTGGCACCCGATCAAGGCGCTGCTTCGCCGCCCGGCTGCGCCGGCGTGAGCGGTTGTGTGCCGTGTGCGGGGTGGTGGGGCTTCGCGCCGTTCCCGCGCCCCTTAAAAGCGGGGTTGAGTTTTGGGCGCGGGCCCGGTGGGGCCGGTCGCGCCGTTCCCCGCGCCCCTTTAGGCGCGGCTGGCGCCGCGATGGTCGCTGCGGGTTGAATTCTCCCGGCGCTGTACGCGCCCCTCAGGGGCGCGGGGAACGGCGCGACCAGCCCCCACCGGCGCGCAGACATAAAACAAACTAGACGACGGGTTTCCCGGTCAGGTCCACGCCGGCCGAACGCAGTTCCTCCAGCGCCCGGTCGGTGGTCTCCTTGGCCACCCCGGCCGTGAGATCGAGCAACACCTGCGTACGGAACCCTTCCCGCACCGCATCGAGCGCCGTCGCCTTCACGCAGTGGTCGGTGGCGATCCCGACCACGTCCACCTCGGAGATCTCCCGCGCCCGCAACCACTCCCCAAGCGAAACCCCGTTCTCGTCCCGCCCCTCGAACCCGCTGTACGCCGCCGCGTACGCCCCCTTGTCGAACACGGCGTCGATCGCCCCGGATGCCACCGCGGGCGCGAAGTTCGGATGGAAGCCGACCCCCTCCGTACCCGCGACACAGTGCGCGGGCCAGGAGTGCACGTAGTCGGGGTTGTCGGCGAAGTGCCCGCCGGGCGCGATGTGGTGATCGCGGGTGGCCACGACGTGCCGATAGCCGGCGGGCGCCTGCCCGATCAGCTCGGTCACGGCGGCGGCCACGTCCGCGCCCCCGGACACCGCGAGGCTGCCTCCCTCGCAGAAGTCGTTCTGCACGTCAACGACGATCAAGGCGCGGCGCATGGTGGTGTCCTTTGACGGTGTGAGATTCGAGCCTAGAGACTTCGGCGGTACTGCGGGAGGGCGCACCCCTGATTTTCGTGCGGGTCTTAACTACCCGACCGCAGCTGCACGTACTCCGTCGGAATCACGGCCTCCCCGCGCGACAACTGGGTCGCCGACAACGGCAGGTTGGCGCGGGCGACGGCATGCCGGTCGCGTACGACGTCCAGCGGTTCGCGGGCGACGACCTCGCCGCCCTTGACCAGCTCGACGAGCAGCTGCCGGTCGGCGAGCTCCGGCGGGACCGGTCCGGTGCCGATGACCTCGGCCTCGGCGAACCCGTCGCCGTCCAGGCGTCGCGCGGCCCACTTGCGCCCGCCGATCGACGTCTTGCCCCCGCTGGACTTCTTCGCGACCGGCACGAGCGGCGCCTTCGGGTCGGCGGACTCGGCGCGGGCGACCAGTTTGTAGACCATCGAGCAGGTCGGGTGCCCGGAGCCGGTCACCAGCTGGGTGCCGACGCCGTACGCGTCCACGGGTGCCGCCGCCAGCGAGGCGATGGCGTACTCGTCGAGGTCGGAGGTCACCACGATCTTCGTGGTGACGGCGCCCAGCTCGTCCAGCTGCTGCCGCACCCGGTGTGCGACGAGCAGCAGGTCGCCGGAGTCGATGCGGACGGCGCCGAGTTCGGGCCCGGCGACCTCCACCGCCGTACGGACGGCCTCGGTGACGTCGTACGTGTCGACGAGCAGGGTGGTGTTCCGGCCCAGCGAGTCCACCTGGGCCTGGAACGCGTCGCGTTCGTTGTCGTGGAGGAGGGTGAAGGCGTGCGCGGAGGTGCCGACGGTCGGGATGCCGTAGCGGAAGCCGGCCGCGAGGTCGGAGGTGCTGGCGAAGCCGCCGACGTAGGCGGCGCGGGAGGCGGCGACGGCGGCCAGCTCGTGGGTGCGGCGGGCGCCCATCTCGATCAGCGGGCGGTCCCCGGCGGCGGAGGCCATGCGGGAGGCGGCGGCCGCGATCGCGGAGTCGTGGTTGAGGATGGAGAGGATCACCGTCTCCAGCAGCACGCACTCGGCGAACGACCCCTCGACGCGCATGATCGGCGAGCCCGGGAAGTACACCTCGCCCTCCGGGTAGCCCCAGACGTCCCCGCTGAAGCGGTAGGCGCCGAGCCACTCCAGGGTCTCCTCGTTGACGACGTCGTGCTCGCGCAGGAAGCCGAGGACGTCCGCGTCGAACCGGAAGTTCTCCACCGCGTCCAGGACGCGTCCGGTGCCCGCGACGACGCCGTAGCGCCGCCCTTCGGGCAGCCGCCGGGTGAAGACCTCGAAGACCGAACGCCGGTCGGCCGTGCCCGCCTTGAGGGCGGCCTGCAGCATCGTCAGCTCGTAGTGGTCGGTGAAGAGCGCCGTCGAGGGAACGTCCACCGGCAGCCCAAGGTCCGCTACGTCCACTGAACTCTCCTGGTCGTGATTTTCAGGGTGCCCCCAGGTCCGCCGGGGTCCGGGGTTGTCCCCGGTGTGTGCCGCATGGCAAGGGATCGTACTCCCATCTCGTCACTCTGACGATTTGTGGGGCCCATTTGTGCGGGGGCCCCTTGTGGTGGCAGCATGGGCCGTGTGACGTCACCCGCACCCCTGGAGATCGAACGCACCGAGTCGGCGGAGGAGGTCTTCGCCGTACCCGAGCCGGACGTCCCCTGGGTCACGATCGTGCACAACGACCCGGTCAACCTGATGAGCTATGTCGCGTACGTCTTCCAGACCTACTTCGGCTACTCAAGGACAAGGCCACCAAGCTCATGATGGACGTCCACCACAAGGGCCGCGCGGTCGTCTCCAGCGGAAGCCGCGAGGAGATGGAGCGCGACGTGCAGGCGATGCACGGCTACGGTCTGTGGGCCACCCTCCAGCAGGACCGGAAGTAGCGACCCATCCCGATGCCAGGACACTTCGAACCGCTCCACGGCGGCGGCGCGGCCGTCGCGCTCGACGACGTCGAGATCTCCATCATCCGCTCGCTGGCCGTGCAGCTCCTCGAGCTGATCGGCCCGGGACCGGGCGAGGACGCCTCCGACGACCCCCTCGCGGAGCTCTTCGCCGAGGGCCCGAGCGAGCCGCCCGCCGACCCGGTGCTCCGGCGCTTGTTCCCGGACGCCTACACCGACCCGGAGCAGGCCCCCGACTCCCCGCAGGACGCGGAGGAACGGATGGCGCACTCCGCCGAGTTCCGCCGCTTCACCGAGAACGACCTGCGCGCGGGCAAGCGGGAGAACGCCCTCGCGGTGGTCCGCACCCTGGACGCGCTGACCCCCGGCGGTGACGGCGGCGCGATCCTCAAGCTCAGCGCCGAGGAGTCCCGGCAGTGGCTCGGCGCGCTCAACGACCTGCGCCTGGCGATCGGTTCACGTCTCGACATCACCGACGAGGACGACACCGACGACCTCTACCGGCTCCCGGACGAGGACCCGCGCAAGCCGATGGTGATGGCGTACCTCTGGCTGGGCGGGCTTCAGGAGACCCTCGTCTCGACCCTTATGCGGTGATACGCCGGGCCTCGTACCGCGATATGTGACGATGCCGTGTTCGCTCAGCGGACGCTCAAATCCGCATAACGATGAGGTCACCACAGCGGCCGGGATTGCTGCCCCCGGCGGCATTTTGTCCGCTTCTTCCTGTGGTGTGCGCCACAAACTCCGCCGATGATCACCGGCGCGACCGTGATAGATCTTCACGACCGCCCGGCGGACGCCACCCATGTCCCGCCGGGTTCGCCGTACGGCCGACGGACCTCGGCCGGGCAGCTCCAGTTCACGGGGATTCGGAGAAAGGCGCACCACACATGACCTCCGCTCAGGTCGAGACGGACAGCACCCCCGAGGAGGGGTACGAGCGCGGGCTCGGCAGCCGTCAGGTCCAGATGATCGCGATCGGCGGCGCCGTCGGCGTCGGCCTCTTCCTGGGGGCCGGGGCGAACATCGCCAAGGCCGGACCCAGCCTCATCTTCATGTACGCCCTCGCGGGCGTGATCATCTTCTTCATCATGCGGGCCCTGGGCGAACTGCTCCTGTACCGCCCGGTGTCGGGCTCCTTCGCGGAGTACTCACGCGAGTTCCTCGGCCCGTTCTTCGGCTACTTCACCGCCTGGACGTACTGGCTGATGTGGGTGGTCACCGGCATGGCCGAACTCACGGCCGCCGCCATCTACGTCAACTACTGGTTCCCCGCCGTCTCCCAGTGGGTGACCGCACTCGCCTTCCTGGTCGTCCTCTTCGTGGCCAACCTGATCTCGGTGAAGCTGTTCGGCGAGATCGAGTTCTGGTTCTCGATGGTCAAGGTCACCGCCCTGATCGGCATGATCGTGATCGGCCTCGGCGTCCTCACCTTCGGCTTCAGCAGCGCCGGTGACACCGCCTCCGTGGCCAACCTCTGGCAGTTCGACGGCTTCTTCCCCAAGGGCATCGGCTCCTCCCTGATGACCCTCCAGGGCGTGATGTTCGCCTACCTCGCCGTCGAACTGGTCGGCGTCACCGCGGGCGAGTCCGAGAACCCGGAGAAGACCCTCCCCAAGGCGATCAACACCTCCCCTGGCGCATCGCCCTCTTCTACGTCGGCGCGCTCACCGTCATCCTCTGCGTCGTGAAGTGGACCGAATTCGCCCCCGGCGTCAGCCCGTTCGTCGAGGCCTTCGCGAAGATCGGCATCCCGGCGGGCGCTGGAATCGTCAACTTCGTGGTCCTCACCGCGGCCCTGTCGTCCTGCAACTCGGGCATGTACTCCACGGGCCGCATGCTCCGCACCCTCGCGGACAACGGCGAGGCCCCGAAGGTCTTCAGCAGGCTGTCCGCCTCCAAGACCCCGGCGACCGGCATCACCATCTCCGTCGCCTTCATGGGCATCGGCGTCGTCCTCAACTACGTCGTCCCGGAGAAGGCGTTCGGCTACGTCACCTCGGTGGCCACCGCCGCCGGCATCTGGACCTGGCTGATGATCCTGATCAGCCACGTCCTCTACCGCCGAGCCGTCGACGCGGGCCGCCTCCCGGCCTCGTCGTTCCCGGCCCCCGGCGGCGCGAAGTGCAGCTGGATCGCCATCGCCTTCCTCCTCTTCGTCACCGGCCTCATCGCCTACGACCCCGACTCCCGGGTCTGTCTCTACGTCATGGCCGGCTGGACCGTCGCCCTGGCCGCGGGCTGGTTCGTCCTCAAGTCCCGCAACCCGCAGATCACCGAGCGCCGCGACCCGGAGTTCGAGAAGGTCGGCTGACCCGCCCGATCCCGGCATATGGGCCGCTCCGTACCACCACTCGGTACGGGGCGGCCCACCCGTCGCCCACCACCACCCTGCCTGACGCGCTGAGCGCGGCCCCTTTCGATTTCCTGCTTATCCTGACGACCATGCCGACCCTGACCATCACCCAGGCCCTCTTCGACCAGATCGTCGCCCACGCGCGCGCGGACCACCCCGACGAGGCGTGCGGAGTCGTCGCGGGCCCGGTGGGCGAGGGCCGCCCCGAGCGCTTCGTCCCGATGCTGAACGCGGCCCGCTCACCCACGTTCTACGAGTTCGACTCGCAGGACCTGCTCAAGCTCTACCGCGACCTGGACGACCGCGACGAGGAGCCGGTGATCATCTACCACTCCCACACCGCGACCGAGGCCTACCCCTCCCGCACCGACATCGCCTACGCCAACGAACCCGGCGCCCACTACGTCCTCGTCTCCACCGCCGACACCGACGAGGCGGGCCCCTTCCAGTTCCGCTCGTACCAGATCCTGGAAGGCGTGGTCACGGAGGAGGACGTCAAGGTGGTGGAGTCGTACTGATCCCGTCGTGATCTCGTACTCCGGATGAAATCCGTCCGAAGCGTGAGATCCCCTACCGGGGACCGGACAGGGAATCGATACGATGAACCCATGGTTCTTCTCGACGTGAGCGACAAGGCGCCGGGCACGCTGCTCGTGGCGCGGCTGCACGTCGACCTGTGCAGGTCGAACAGCGCCATCTGTTGACCCCCGCGCTGTCGCCGTACGGCCGTGCGCCGCGGCGCGCCCATGCCCGGCTGCGCGCCACCGAGACCAGACCCTTCCGCTTCCGAACAGGAGCCCCTTGCCATGGCCATCGAGGTCCGCATCCCCACCATCCTCCGCACCTACACCGACGGCCAGAAGGCCGTCGAGGGTGCCGGTGAGAACCTCGCCGCGCTCTTCGCCGACCTCGAGACCCGGCACGCGGGCATCCAGGCCCGCATCGTGGACGGCGGCGAACTGCGCCGCTTCGTCAACGTGTACCTGAACGACGAGGACGTCCGCTTCCTCGACGGCATCAACACCAAGCTGTCGGACGGCGACAACGTCACGATCCTGCCGGCCGTCGCCGGCGGCATGGCCTGATCGTCGATGCGTTACGACTCCCCGCTGGCCGCGGTGGGCAACACCCCTCTGGTGCGCCTGCCGCGGCTCTCGCCGTCCACCGACGTCCGCATCTGGGCCAAACTGGAGGACCGCAACCCGACCGGCTCGGTCAAGGACCGCCCGGCCCTGCACATGATCGAACAGGCGGAGAAGGACGGCCGCCTCACCCCCGGCTGCACCATCCTGGAGCCGACCTCGGGCAACACCGGCATCTCCCTCGCGATGGCCGCCAAGCTCAAGGGCTACCGCATGGTCTGCGTGATGCCCGAGAACACCTCCCAGGAACGCCGCGACCTGCTCCACATGTGGGGCGCCGAGATCATCCCCAGCCCCGCGGCAGGCGGCTCCAACACGGCCGTCCGCGTGGCGAAGGAGCTCGCCGCCGAACACCCGGACTGGGTGATGCTCTACCAGTACGGCAACCCGGACAACGCGGGCGCCCACTACGCGACGACGGGCCCGGAGATCCTCACCGACCTCCCGTCGATCACCCACTTCGTCGCCGGCCTCGGCACCACGGGCACGCTCATGGGCGTCGGCCGCTACCTCCGCGAACACAAGCCGGACGTGAAGATCGTCGCCGCCGAACCCCGCTACGACGACCTGGTCTACGGCCTGCGCAACCTCGACGAGGGCTTCGTCCCCGAGCTCTACGACGCCTCGGTCCTCACCACCCGCTTCTCGGTCGGCTCGGCCGACGCGGTCACCCGGACCCGGGAACTCCTCCAACAGGAGGGCATCTTCGCCGGCGTCTCCACCGGCGCGGCCCTCCACGCGGCCATCGGCGTAGGCAAGAAGGCCGTAGCGGCGGGCGAGCCCGCGGACATCGCCTTCGTGGTGGCGGACGGCGGCTGGAAGTACCTGTCGACAGGCGTCTACACGGCGGCGACGACAGAAGAGGCGATCGCCACCCTGCAGGGCCAACTCTGGGCGTGAGGTGACGTTTTCACGGGCGCGGGGCTGTATCGATGTGCGGCTCCGCCGCGTGGGCGCGCCCAGCCCCCACGGGCGCGCACCCGAAAACGAAACCCCTCAACCGCTGAGGTGACGGACCTGATCCCACAGGACCGGGTCCACCACCCCCACCCGCCGCCGGAACTCGGACACCGACACCTTCCTCAACTCGTCGGTCTCCAGATAGCTGGCCCGCCCCTGAGCATCCCCAACGGCCCCCGGCGGCAAGGGAATCACCCCGCCCCGCCCCTCGTGCTGCTTGCTGGTGATCTTCGCGACGGTGACCTTCCGCCCCCGCACCGCCAGCACCAGACAGGGCCGGTCCTTCGCCGCCCCGGGTCGATCCTCGTAGGGCACGTTCGCCCACCAGATCTCCGCGGGCCGAGGCCGATCCCCCGCCCCCGCCGGGACGACCGCCCCCACCCGTCAACCAGCGTCGCGACCAGCGCCAGCAACACCACCGCCGCGAGCCCGAGCCACCAGTACGTGTTCATACGAACGACCGTACCGGCGCGCAAACAACGCCGCGCGCCCCACCACACACCCACACGCCCCGGTTCCAGCCGAACCGGTGACACCACAGGTGAGTTGCCCCACAACAGCCCTTGGCGGAGGAGCGACCGGCCCTTTTGCGCCTTACGCTCGACGGACCGCACGACCCCCGTCACCCCACTCCAGAAGTTCCCGCCAGCGGAGGTTTCTGCTTTATGAAGCTCACCGTCGTCGGCTGCTCGGGGTCGTTCCCGTCCGTGGATTCGGCCTGTTCGAGCTACCTCGTAGAGGCCGACGGCTTCCGGCTGCTCCTCGACATGGGCAACGGCGCCCTTGGCGAGCTGCAGCGCCACTGCGGTCTCTACGACCTCGACGCGATCTTCCTCAGCCATCTGCACGCCGACCACTGCATCGACATGTGCGCGTACTTCGTCGCGCGCTACTACCGCCACGACGGCGGCCGTTGCGACCCCATCCCGGTCTACGGCCCCGAGGGCACCGAACACCGTCTGACCACGGCCTACGCCGACACCCCCACCGCCTCCTCGATGAGCGAGGTCTTCGACTTCCACACGGTGAAGCCGTCCACGTTCGACGTCGGCCCCTTCACCGTGCACACCGAGCGGGTCCGCCACCCCGTCGAGGCGTACGGCATCCGCGTCGAGCACGGCGGGCGGTCCCTGACGTACTCCGGCGACACGGGCGTCAGCGAGTCCCTCGACGAACTCGCCCGGGACACCGACCTGTTCCTGTGCGAGGCCGCGTTCACGCACGGCAAGGAGAACATCCCCGACCTCCACCTCAACGGCCGCGAGGCGGGCGAGACGGCGACCAGGGCGGGGGTCAGACGCCTGGTGCTGACCCACATCCCCCGTGGACCGACCCCCAGACCAACCTGGCCGACGCGCGGCAGGCCTACGCGGGCCCGGTGGAACTGGCGGCGCCGAGAGTGTCGTACGACATCTAGCTCCACGCAGGCGAAGGCCCCCGGCACCTTTCGGTACCGGGGGCCTTCGTCACGCCGGGCTCATGCCGCGAGGGTCACGCCTTGGTGAGGTCCTCGACCTCCTCCTCGGGCTCGCGGCCCGGGGTGGGGAGGTTCCACTTGGTGATCGCGAAGCGGAAGACGAAGTAGTAGACCGCGCCGAAGACCAGACCGATCGGGATGATCAGCCAGGGCTTGGTGGCGAGGTTCCAGTTGAGGGCGTAGTCGATGAAGCCCGCGGAGAAGGTGAAGCCGGCGTGGACGCCGAGGGCCCAGGTGATCGCCATGGACAGGGCGGTCAGCACCGCGTGGATCGCGTAGAGGACCGGGGCGATGAACATGAACGAGAACTCGATGGGCTCGGTCACACCGGTCACGAAGGACGTCAGGGCGAGCGAGATCATCATGCCGGTGACGGCCTTGCGGCGCTCCGGGCGGGCGGTGTGCGCGATGGCGAGCGCGGCGGCCGGGAGGCCGAACATCATGATGGGGAAGAAGCCCGACATGAACTGTCCGGCGGACGGGTCACCGGCGAAGAAGCGGGTCAGGTCGCCGTGGACGACCGTACCGGCGGAGTTCTTGTAGTCGCCGATCTGGAACCAGGCCACCGAGTTGACGAACTGGTGCATGCCGACCGGGATCAGACCGCGGTTGATCAGACCGAACAGACCGGCACCGAAGGCACCGAGGCCGGTGATCCACTCACCGAAGTTCGAGATGCCCTCGCCGATCGGCTTCCAGATGAGGCCGAAGAAGACGCCCATGATCGTGCCGACGAACGCCATGATGATCGGGACGAGACGGCGGCCGTTGAAGAAGCCGAGCCAGTCGACCAGCTTGGTCCGGTGGAACCGCTGCCACAGCACCGCGGAGAGCAGCCCCATGATGATGCCGCCGAGGACACCGGGGTTGTTGTAGGTCGCCGGTACGTCGGCGCCCTTCAGGATCTGCGCGTCGGTGACGGGGAAGGCCTTGAGCACATTGCTGTAGACGAGGAAGCCGACGAGCGCCGCGAGGGCGGTGGAGCCGTCGGACTTCTTGGCGAAGCCGATCGCGACACCTATGCAGAACAGGAGCGGCAGGTTGTCGAATATCGCGCCACCGGCGGTGGCGAAGACAGCCGTCACCTTGTCCGGGAGGTGCAGCTTGTCGTGGATGTCGGCCTGACCGAACCGGAGCAGGATGCCCGCCGCCGGAAGCACAGCGATCGGCAGCTGTAGGCTGCGACCGATCTTCTGCAGGCCCTGGAACAGGCCGGATCCCCACTTCTTTGTGGGTGCCGCCGTTGGCGCGGTGGCAGTGCTCATGGACTTCCTCCATCGGGTGGTGGTCTACACCACTCAGTGGTGTAGACCTGTTGTAGCAGATGAAGTCCGCATAAAGGAACCCGCTGAATCTGCGACCGGATCGCTACGCCACGTACACGGTGACCTGCCCGCGGACCGACACCCCGGCAGGCATGAAGAAGGGCCCCAGGACCAGTGGTCCGGGGCCCAACTCGCCTACACCGTAAGGCTGTTGATCAGGCCTTGGTGACGTCCTCGCGCTCGCCCTCCGGCTCCCGGCCCGGCGTCTTCAGATCGAACTTCGTGATCGCGAACCGGAAGACGACGTAGTACACCGCCGCGAAGCACAGCCCGATCGGAATGATCGCCCACGGCTTCGTCGCCAGGTTCCAGTTGATCGCGTAGTCGATCAGCCCCGCCGAGAAGCTGAAGCCGTCGTGCACCCCGAGCCCCCACGTCACCGCCATCGACACCCCGGTCAGCACCGCGTGGATCGCGTAGAGGACCGGTGCGATGAACAGGAACGAGTACTCGATGGGCTCGGTGATACCGGTCACGAACGACGTCAGCGCCACCGACAGCATCAGCCCGCTCACCTCCTTGCGCCGGTCCGGCCGTGCGCAGTGTGCGATCGCGAGCGCCGCCGCCGGCAGCGCGAACATCATGATGGGGAAGAAGCCCGACGTGAACTGCCCCGCGTTCGGGTCGCCCGCCAGGAACATGTTGATGTCACCGTGCACCACCGTCCCGTCCGGCTTCGTGTAACTGCCGAACTGGAACCAGATGGGCACGTTCAGGAACTGATGCAGCCCCACGACCAGCAGCGCCCGGTTGGCGAGCCCGAACACCCCCGCGCCCAGCGCACCCCGCGCGCTCAGCCAGTCGCTGAAGTGCTCGAGGCCGGTGCCGATCGGCGGCCAGCCCCACAGCGCCACCGCCGCGACCGCGATCGCCACGAACGACATGATGATCGGCACCAGCCGCCGCCCGTTGAAGAAGCCGAGCCAGTCCACCAGCTTCGTACGGTGGAACCGCACCCAGAAGAACGCGGTCAGCAGCCCCAGCACGATCCCGCCGAACACCCCGGGATTCTGGTACGTGAACGCCGAGACCGAGTGGTCGGCGGCCTGGCAGCCGATGCCGGGCACCACGTTCGTACCGCCCGTGCAGTCCTTCGGGAACTGGCGCAGCACGTTGTAGTAGACGAGGAAGCCGACCAGTCCCGCCAGCGCCGTCGACCCGTCCGACTTCTTCGCCATCCCGATCGCGACACCCACACAGAACAGCAGCGGCAGCCCCAGCTGCCCGTCGAGCAGCGCCCCGCCCGCACCCGCCATCACCTTCGAGACGTTGGTCCACCCCAGGCCGTCGTCCCCGAACACGTCCGGCTGCCCGAGCCGGTTGAGGATGCCGGCGGCCGGCAGTACGGCGATGGGCAGTTGGAGGCTGCGGCCCATCTTCTGCAGTCCCTGGAACAGGGTGCTCCAATAGCTGCGCCCAGGACGGGTGGCGGCACTGTCGGCACTCATGGACGCCCCTCGGTAATGTGGTGTAGACCAGTTGGCGACGTGATCGTTAACCATCATTCGGCACGCACGACATGACCGCTCGCGAAGCTGGGCCAACTGTGGGTTACTGCGACAAAGCGGTTCGGATCAGGAGAGAACAACATGGCCACCAAGGCTGAGAAGATCGTTGCGGGGCTGGGCGGCATCGACAACATCGAAGAGGTCGAGGGCTGCATCACCCGCCTGCGCACCGAGGTGAAGGACCCCGCCCTCGTCGACGACGCCGCCCTGAAGGCCGCCGGCGCCCACGGCGTCGTCAAGATGGGCACGGCCATCCAGGTCGTCATCGGCACGGACGCGGACCCGATCGCGGCGGACATCGAAGACATGATGTGAAGCACGGGGACCATCCCCGGCTTCGCGTACTGAAGGGGCTCCTCCCACCCGGGAGGAGCCCCTTCCGCATGGTCATCCGCCTGCCCTTCCGCAAGCCCTTCCTGCCTGCCCCTTCCGCAAGCCCTTCCCTCCTGCCCGGCCCGGTCCTACGACTAGGCTCTTCGCCATGTCTCGAATCGACGGCCGCACCCCCCGAACAGCTCCGCCCCGTCACCATCGAACGCGGCTGGAGCAAGCACGCCGAGGGCTCCGTCCTCGTCTCCTTCGGCGACACGAAGGTCTTCTGCACCGCCTCCGTCACCGAAGGCGTCCCCCGCTGGCGCAAGGGCAGCGGCGAGGGCTGGGTCACCGCGGAGTACTCCATGCTGCCCCGCGCCACCAACACCCGCGGCGACCGCGAATCCGTCCGCGGCAAGATCGGCGGTCGCACCCACGAGATCAGCCGCCTCATCGGCCGCTCGCTGCGCGCGGTCATCGATTACAAGGCCCTCGGCGAGAACACCATCGTCCTCGACTGCGACGTCCTCCAGGCCGACGGCGGCACCCGTACGGCGGCCATCACCGGCGCGTACGTCGCGCTGGCCGACGCGGTCACCTGGGCCCAGGGCAAGAAGCTCGTCAAGGCCGGCCGCCAGCCCTCACCGGCACGGTCTCCGCGGTCTCCGTCGGCATCGTCGGCGGAGTCCCGCTCCTGGACCTCTGCTACGAGGAGGACGTCCGCGCCGAGACCGACATGAACGTCGTCTGCACCGGCGACGGCCGCTTCGTCGAGGTCCAGGGCACCGCCGAGGCCGAGCCCTTCGCGCGTGACGAGCTCAACGCCCTCCTCGACCTCGCGGTCGCCGGCTGCGACGACCTGGCCGCCGTACAGCGAAAGGCACGAGGCCGCGCTGGAGAAGTAAGAAGCTGGATCGGACAGGTAAAGGGCGTACCAAGAGAGGCGGGCCGCCGGGGCAACCCGGTGGCCCGCCCCCGCGTCCCTACGCATACGGAACGGAAACGGGGCCGGCCGCCGAGGTCACCCCCATGGGGAGGCACCGAAACCATGGCCGCAAGCCGACGAAGCCGCAGCAGCCGTCGCCGGATCGCCATAGCCGCCGGCGCGGCGGTGATCGGCCTGACCGCCGGTCTCACCACCGGCTGCGACGCCGTCAACAAGGCCATCGACTGCGTCCAGACCGCCGACACCATCGCCGACAGCGTCACCGGCCTCCAACAGGCCGTGGAGAACGCGGCGAACGACCCCACCCAGACCGACGCATCCCTCAACTCCATCGAGAAGGACCTCGACAAGATCGGCGACAAGACGGACAACGCCGACGTCAACAAGGCGGTGGACCACCTCCGCGAGGCCGTCGACAACGTCCGCACGGCGGTGAAGAACGGCGACAACACGCCTGACATCAGTCCGGTGACGGATGCGGCGGGGGAGCTGACGAAGGTGTGTACGTCGTAGGGGGCGGGGGCTGGGTCGGCGTGGGCGTGCGGCGGGGGTTGGGCTGGCGTAGGCGTGCGGGATGTGTCGAGCGGCCGATATCGTGGGCGTGCGGCGGATGTTGAGGTGCCGGGGTGTGCGGCGGGTGGTGGGGTTTCGGGGTGTGCGGCGGCGGTTGGAATGCAGTGGCCGTGGGCGTGCGTCTGGTGGCGGCGTCGGGAGGCCGGGCGTCGGGCGGCGGGCGGCGGGCGTCGGGATGGCGTAGGCGTACGGCGGGCTCCGGAGTTCAGGCTGTCGCAGGCGCGTCGAGGCGGCCGGGATACTGGACGGCATGACACGCCTGATCCTCGCCACCCGGAACGCCGGGAAAATCACCGAACTGAGGTCGATCCTCACCGACGCGGGCCTGCCCCACGAGCTCGTCGGCGCGGAGGCGTACCCCGACATCCCGGACGTCAAGGAAACAGGCATCACCTTCGCGGAGAACGCCCTCCTGAAGGCCCACGCCCTGGCCCAGGCGACGGGCCTCCCGGCGGTCGCCGACGACTCCGGCCTCTGCGTCGACGTGCTGAACGGCGCCCCCGGCATCTTCTCGGCCCGCTGGTCCGGCACCCACGGCGACGACCAGGCCAACCTGAACCTGCTCCTCGCCCAGCTGTCGGACATCGCGGACGAACACCGGGCAGCCCACTTCGCGTGCGCGGCGGCGCTGGCGTTGCCCGACGGCACGGAACGCGTGGTCGAGGGCCACCTGCGAGGAACCCTCCGCCACACCCCGACAGGCACCAACGGCTTCGGCTACGACCCGATCCTCCAGCCCGAGGGCGAAACACGAACCTGCGCGGAACTCACGGCAGCGGAGAAGAACGCGATCAGCCACCGGGGGAAGGCGTTCCGGGCGCTGGTGCCGGTGGTGCGGGAGTTGCTGGGCTGAAACGACGAAGGGCCGTCCGCGCGGACGGCCCCTTCAGGCGTGCGGCCGATGGGAGTCGAACCCACATGGGCAAATGCCCCGAGGCACCTAAAACCTCTGCTTATACCATTCAGCAACGGCCGCGTGCCCGACCATGCTACCGGGGATGCGTCCGACTGCGGCTCCCACCTCTGCACCACGTGCTCGTGACCGCGTGACAGTTGGGGCACAGCAACCGCAGGTTCTCGCGCCGGTCGTCGCTCCAGTCCCCGTTGATGTGATCGACCTCCAGCGTCATGGGCTTGCCGAGCCACTCGGGGGCGGTTCCGCACTCGGCACACACTTCCGGTACGCCCACCTCCAGAAGTGCCCGACGCAGCAGATGGGTTCTGGTCCGGCGGCTGCCATCGTGCTGGACGAGGATGTTCTCGGCGCGCCGAAGAAGCACCCCGTCTGACCGTCCTCGCTGGTGCGCCTGTCCCAGAAAGTGGGCGGTGTCGACGCCGTCTGCCGTCAGCCATTGGCGAAGCAGGGGGCGCAGTCTGCCGTTGTACGGCGCCATTCCCAGCGTGCGGAGCGTGTCCGCGATGGATGTGGCACCCGCGACGGCGCGGCGCAGTTCGTCGGCGGTCGGTCTGGCCGGCGCCGCGTGCGCCCGTCTGTTGCGTGGCATGTGGGAGACATCGATGGCGAAGTGGTCGAAACGCCTGAAGAGGTGGCGACGGAGTTGGCCGTAGGGCCGCGTACCGAAGAAGGCGATGACCTCGTCGATGTCGGAGCAGCGCGAGGCGGCTTCGGTCAGCCGCTCGCGGGTGTACCGGACACCGCCGCTCATGAGCTGTCGCCTTTGCCGCGTGCCTTTCCGCGTCCCCGGTAACTGTCGGTCGTCGAATGGCAGTTGGGGCACAGGAACCGCAAATTCTCGATGCGGTTGTCGCGCCAGTTGCCGTCGATGTGATCGACCTCCAGCGGGAGCGGGTGCCCTCGCCAGACGGGTTCCGTCCCGCACAGGGCGCACTGCTCACGCATTCCCCGGACTGTCATCGCCCACTTGAGCCGATCGCTCGGGATGCGCCGGGCCTGACCGGTCGGCTGCTCGATGAGTAGTCGCTCAGGTGTCCGAGGGTGCCGGGCTTCGCCACGTCGGGTCGGCGACCGAAAGTGCGAGGTGTCGATGCCGTACGCCTTGATCCGACGGCTGATGTGGGTGTGGTGTCCGCCCACGACCTCCAGCCCGAGGCACCGCAATACCTCGCACATGTTCGTCGACGCCGAAACCGCCGCCTGGAGGATTTCCTCCGTCCACTTCACGCCCTCGCGCTCGAAGTGGGATACATCCACGCCCAGCTTCTTCATCCGCCCAAGGACGTAGCGCCGCGTCGAACTCCCCGGATCCACCCCCAACCTCTCCAACGCCTCCGACAACGTCCGCGCCCCCAGAACGGCTCCTCCAGCCGCTCCCGCGAATACGCGCTGGCCCCCATCGTTCCCCTCCGATCTCGACCACACGTTCGTGTTCTCGAATGGAGCAACGAGAGGCTTATCCGACAGTCACGCCCGAGACGTAGACCAGTTGGCTTTTTCGTGACCTCATCCATGGGAGCAGCAGACGTACGACCGGCCATGCGGGTCGTGCGGGATGTCGTCGCGCGGTGTCCGGGGACCGGAGGACCGGGAGGTCGCGTTTCAGGATGTCGGTCCGGGGGCCGTGGCGTTCTGGCGGCGGGTGGGTGAGGCGCTGGACCCGGGGGAGTGGGGCGGGGAGCGCAGGCCGGTGCCCGGGCGGGTCGGCCTGCCTCCTGATGTGTGGATCTCGTTCAGGTGTGGAAGGGCGGTGGGGGCCAGGGGCCCCGCGTTCAGATGCCCAGGTCCTTGATGATCTTTGCCACGTGGCCCGTCGCCCGCACGTTGTACAGCGCGTGCTCGACCTTGCCGGCCTCGTCGACGATGACCGTGGAGCGGATCACGCCCATGTACGTCTTGCCGTAGTTCTTCTTCTCGCCGAAGGCCGCGTACGCGTCGAGGACCTTCTTGTCGGGGTCCGCGAGGAGGGTGACCTTGAGGTTCTCCTTCTCGCGGAACTTGGCGAGCTTCTCCGGCTGGTCGGGGAGATGCCGATGACGTCGTACCCGGCGCCCGTCAGCAGCTCCAGGTTGTCCGTGAAGTCGCAGGCCTGCTTGGTGCAGCCGGGGGTCAGGGCCGCCGGGTAGAAGTAGACGATGACCTTGCGGCCCTTGTGGTCGGCGAGGGACACATCGTGGCCGTCGGCGTCGGGCAGCGTGAAGGCGGGGGCAACGTCCCCGGGCTGGAGTCGTTCACTCATCGCGCTAGCGTAACCGGGGTGCTGACAGTGCAGTCCGCCCGAGAGCTGACAGACTGTGCGGCACAAGTACCAGCAGACTTCGGAGGCCGTACGGTGACGGACACGTCGAACACGCCGGACACCAGAACGCCGGCGCAGATCGAGGCGGACATCAAGCGCCGCCGCGATGTCCTGGCCGACACGCTCGACGAGATCGGGGTGCGGGTGCACCCGAAGACGATCGTGGGCGACGCGAAGGCCAAGGTCGCGTCGAACATCGACCACACCCTCGGCAGGGCGTACGTCGGCGTCAACCGCGTCGTGAGCGATGTCAGGGGTCAGTTCGTGGACGAGGAGGGCGCCCCGCGGATCGAGCGGATCGTCCCGGTCGCGCTGGTCGCCGTCGGTGTCGTGGGCCTGTTCGTCCTCGGCTCCCGGCGTCGCAAGCGCTGACGAAGCTTCGGGACGGGGCCGGTTCCGGGGCCACCCGGCCGCGTACGGACGGGCCGTGGACAGGTAGGTTCGTGGGCGTGAGCGCCAAGAGAGACGAGCAGAGCACCCAGAACGACAAGCTGCCCATCCGGATGCTGCACGACCGTGTGCTGGTGCGTCAGGACAAGAGCGAGGGCGAGCGGCGTTCGGGTGGCGGGATCCTGATTCCCGCGACGGCGGCCGTGGGGCGTCGGCTGGCCTGGGCCGACGTGGTCGCCGTGGGGCAGAACGTGCGGACGGTGGAGCCCGGTGACCGGGTGCTGTACGACCCGGAGGACCGTGCGGAGGTCGAGGTGCGCGGGGTGGCCTACGTCCTGATGCGGGAGCGGGATCTGCACGCGGTCGCCGCGGACCGGTTCGAGGGGTCCGAGGACTCGACCGGGCTGTACCTGTAAGCAGCCGGGCAGCAAGCGTCAAAAGGGGCTGGTGACCATCGTCACCAGCCCCTTTGCCGTTCCTTTGCTACGTTGGAGAAGAACCCGACGAGACGCGCCGTACCGGGAGACACGCAAAGACGACGCACTGCCGTCAGTCACGTACGTGCCTCGGAGGTGCCTCTCATGGCCTGGGTTCTGCTTGTCGTCGCCGGTCTGCTCGAAGTCGGCTGGTCGATCGGGATGAAGTACACCGACGGGTTCACCCGGCTCGTCCCCAGCGTGTTCACCGGCGCCGGGATCGTCGCCAGCATGCTGCTGCTGTCGTACGCCGCGAAGTCGCTCCCGATCGGTACCGCCTACGGCGTGTGGGTCGGGATCGGTGCGGCGGGGGCGGCGGTGCTCGGCATGGTGGTGCTGGGGAGCCTGTCACCGCCGCCCGGATCTTCTTCGTGTGTCTGCTGCTGGTCGCCGTGGTGGGGCTGAAGGCGACCTCCGGTCACTGAGACCCCCGCCTTCGAAACCCACCGTCACCCCGCCTTCAAGAGCGGGCCGTCACTCCTTTTTCCGGCCGGTGGTGCTCTGCGGCCCGGCGGTCGTCGTGCCGCCGGTCGTGTCCCCGGTCGTCCCGCCGTCCGTCGTGGTGCCTGTCGTGCCGCCGGTCGTGGTGGTCCCGCCGTCCGTGGTCGTGCCGGTGGTGCCGCCGTTGGTCGTGGTGCCGCCGCCGGTGGTGGTGCCGCCCGTGCCGGTGGTGCCGTCGGTCGTGGTGCCGGTGGTGCCGCCGGTCGTGGTGGTGGTGCCGCCGCCGGTGGTCGTCGTACCGCCGTCGGTCTGGCCCTGGGTCTTGCCCTGGTCGCCCTGGCCGCCGGTGGTGGTCGTGCCGCCGTTGTTCTGGTCGCCGGTGGTCGCCGGCCGGCTGGGCTGCTGGCTCGCGGGGGCGACGGTCTCGGCGCCGTCCTGGAGCTGGAGGTCGAAGTCGCTGGCCTCGGTGCCCTTGAGGGCGGACTTGGTGAACTGGGCCCAGATCTCGGCGGGCGCCCCGCCGCCGTTGACGCGTTCGAGGCCCATCGCGCCGTAGAGCGACTTGTGGGCGGCGGTGGTCGGGTCCTGGCCCATGACGGAGACGACGGTGGCGAGGTCGGGGGTGTAGCCCGCGAACCAGGCCGCCGTGTCCTCCTCCGCCGTGCCGGTCTTGCCGGCGGCGGGGCGGTCGGCGCCCTGGGCGGCGGTGGCCGTGCCGTTGTCGACGACGCTCTGCAGGACCGAGGTGGTGGTGTCGGCGGCCTCGCGGCTGACCGCGCGGGTCGTCTTGTTCGCCGGCAGCTTGATCTCGTTGGTGCCGTCCTTGGTGATCTTCGAGATCATCGTGTACGTGTGCCGCTCACCGTGGTTGGCGATGGTGGCGTAGGCCTCCGCCATGTCGAGGACGCTCGCGGTGGACGGGCCGAGCGCGATCGACGGGGTGGCGGTCAGGTCGGGGGTGTCGGACGGGATGCCGAGATCGACGGCGGTCTGCTTGACCTTCGTGGGGCCGACGTCGACCGCCATCTGCGCGTACACCGAGTTGACGGACTTGTCGGTCGCGGTGCGGACGGTGATGTCGCCGTAGGAGACCTCGTCCTCGTTCTCGGGCGCGTACGAGCCGCCGTTCCAGCCTTCCACGGGGCGCTTGTTGGTGCCGTCGTAGTAGGTGTTGGGCGTGATGGTCTGGCCGTCCTGGGTCTGCGAGCCGTTCTGGATCGCGGAGGTGAGGACGAACGGCTTGAAGGTGGAGCCGACTTGGAAGTCGCCGCGGGTCGCGCCGTTCGTGTACTGCTTCACGTAGTCGATGCCGCCGTACATCGCGACGATTCTGCCGGTCTTGGGGTCGACCGAAGCCCCGCCCGCGCGTACGTAGTTGTCGACCTTGCGGCTCTTCTTGTCGAGCTTGGACATGAGTTGGTCGTTGACGGACTTCACGAAGGCGTCCTGCTTGCTCTTCTGCAGGGTGGTCGTGATGCGGTAGCCGCCCGCTTCGAGGGTGTCCGCGTCGATGATCTTGTTGGTGGTGAGGTAGTCCTTGATCGCGCCGACGATGTAACCACGCTGTCCGGACATGCTCGTTGAGGCCGTGGCCTCCTTCGGCATGGGGAACTTCATGCCGGTGCGCTCGGCCTGGGTGAGCCAGCCCTTCTTGACCATGCCGTCGAGGACGTAGTTCCAACGGGCCAGCGCCGAGGCCTTGTTCTCCGGGTGCGCCACGACGTCGTACTCGCTCGGCGCGTTCAGCAGCGCGGCGAGGTAGGCGCCGCGGCCGGCGTCGAGGTCGGCGGCGTCCTTGCCGTAGTAGGCCTGGGCGGCGGCCTGGATGCCGTAGGCGTTGCGGCCGAAGTAGCTGGTGTTGAGGTAGCCCTCCAGGATCTCGTCCTTGGACTCCTCGCGGTCCAGCTTGATCGAGATGAAGAACTCCTTCACCTTTCGGGTGACGGTCTGTTCCTGGCCCAGGTAGTAGTTCTTGACGTACTGCTGGGTGATCGTCGAGCCGGACTGGGTGCCCTTGCCGGTCGCGGTGTTCCACGCGGCGCGGACCATCGCCTTGGGGTCGACGGCGGACTCGGTGTAGAAGTCCCGGTCCTCGGCGGCGAGTACGGCGTGCTGGGCGTTCTTCGAGACCTGGGCGAGGCCCACGTTCTCGCGGTTGACCTCGCCGTCGCGGGCGAGTTGGGAGCCGTCCGCGTAGAGGTACACGTTGGACTGCTTCATGGCGAGCGCGTTGGCCGGCGGGATCTTGACCAGCGAGTAGCCGAGGTAGAACGCGCCGATCAGCAGCGCGACGAGCACGACGACCCCGCCGAGCGTCATCCGCCAGGTCGGGATGGCCCGGCGCCACCCGGTGCGCTTGGGCCGCTTGGCCTTCTTCGGCTTCTCACCGCCGGGCGCCGCGGGGCCTCGGGGGTGGCGGCCGCTTCCGGCTCTCTCGGTGCCCAGCCCTGGTTCGGCTGCTGCGGCTGCGGCTGGTCGCTCATGTCGTGCACGGACTCCTGTTTCGCGTCGTACGGTCCCGTACGGCCTCGTACGTTCCTGTACGGCCTTGTGCGCTTCTGCGCCCCCAGACGAAGACTCTCGCACCATGCGTTCCGTTCCCGACCATCGGCACGCACTTGCCCGGAAAATGCGTGGCGTGCGTCACCACCTGCGCACTAGGCTCCTGCGCTTCGGTGTCAAGAGGGGACGGAGGGTGGTTTCTGTGGGCGCTGGGCGGTTGTACGCGGCCGTCGCGGCGGGGGTTTCAGGCGGTACGCGACGTACCGGGCGGCGACGCTCGCCGGGGTCTTCACCAACACCGTCTTCGGTGTCGTCCTCGTCTACACGTACCTGGCGCTGTGGGACGAGCGCCCGCATCTCGGGGGCTACGACCAGGCGCAGGCGGTCACGTACGTGTGGCTCGGGCAGTGTCTGTACGCGACGCTGGCGATCCAGGGCGGCGGGTTCGAGAAGGACCTGATGGACCGCATCCGCACGGGCGACATCGCCGTCGACCTGTACCGGCCCGCCGACCTCCAACTCTGGTGGCTGGCAAGCGACTTCGGCCGGGCTCTGTTCCAGCTGATCGGCCGGGGCGTGATCCCGTTCGCGTTCGGCGCGCTGTTCTTCCCGATGGCACTTCCTACGGACGTCACGTCCTGGCTGGCCCTCCTGGTGGCGCTGCTGCTCGCGATGGTCGTCAGCTTCGGCATCCGCTATCTCGCGGCGCTGAGCGTGTTCTGGCTGCTGGACGGCACGGGCATCAACCAGGCCATGATGATCCTGGGGATCTTCTGCTCGGGCATGGTGCTCCCGCTGAACGCCTTCCCCGGCGGCCTCGGCACGTTCGTCCAGGCGCTGCCCTGGGCGGCGCAGCTCCAGATGCCCGCGGACGTCCTGATGGGAAAGACCGACCCGCTCCACGCGTACGCGTTCCAGGCGACCTGGGCGGTGGTGCTGCTCGTGGCGGGGCGGCTGACGCAGTCGGCGGCGACGCGGAGAGTGGTGGTGCAGGGTGGCTGAGACGATCCGCCGGAGCGAGCAGCGGGCGGGTGAACTGCCGCGCTGGCGCGAGGGGTTGCGCGCCTACGGCCTCATCGCCGGGATGTGGATCCGGTCGAGCATGGCCTACCGCACGTCCTTCGTCATCACCGTCGTCGGCAACCTGCTGGTGACCGGCCTCGACTTCGTCACCATCCTGCTGATGTTCTCCCAGGTCGGCTCGCTCGGCGGCTGGTCGCTGCCCGAAGTCGCCTTCCTGTACGGCCTGTCGTCGACCGCGTTCGGCCTCTCCGACCTGGTCCTCGGCTCGATGGACGTCCTCGGCGCCCGCATCCGCGACGGCTCCTTCGACACCCTCCTGGTGCGCCCGGCGCCGGTGCTGGCGCAGATCGGCGCCGACCGCTTCGCGCTGCGCCGACTGGGCCGGATCACCCAGGGCACCCTGGTCCTCGGGTACGCGCTGCTCCACATCGACGTCGACTGGACGGTCGGGAAGGTGCTGTTGGTGCCGGTGATGCTGCTCTGCGGGGCGGCGATCTTCGGGGCGCTGTTCGTGGCGGGCGCGGCCTTCCAGATCCTGGCGCAGGACGCGGCCGAGGTGCAGAACGCGTTCACCTACGGCGGCAACACCCTGCTGTCGTATCCGCCGGCCGTGTTCGGCAAGGACTTCGTGCGGGGCGTGACCTTCATGCTGCCGCTCGCCTTCGTCAACTGGGTGCCCGCCTCCTACGTGTTGGGGCGGCCGTACCCGCTGGACCTGCCGGCGGGCGCGGCCTTCGCGTCGCCGCTGGTCGCGTCCGCCTGCTGTGCGCTGGCCGGTCTCGCCTGGCGGGCCGGGCTCAAGTCGTACCGAAGCACCGGGAGTTGAGAGTCGTGGACGAGCATTTCATTCAACTCGACCGCGTCGAGAAGGTCTTCGACGTGCGCAAGAAGGCCGGGTTCATGAAGCGGGAGCGGCGGCAGGTGCGGGCCGTCGACTCGATCTCCTTCGCCGTGGCACGCGGCGAGATGGTCGGCTACATCGGCCCGAACGGCGCCGGGAGTCGACCACCATCAAGATGCTGACCGGCATCCTCACCCCGAGCGGCGGCCGGCTGCGGGTCGCCGGCATCGATCCGTCCCGCGAGCGCACCCGGCTCGCGCACCGCATCGGCGTGGTCTTCGGCCAGCGGACCACCCTGTGGTGGGACCTCCCGCTGATCGACTCGTACAAGCTGATGCACCGCATGTACCGCATCCCGGACGCCCGTTACGCCGAGAACCTCGACCGCTGTGTCGAACTCCTCGAACTGGGCGCCCTGTTGGACGTCCCCGTACGCCAACTCTCCCTGGGCCAGCGGATGCGCGGCGACATCGCGGCGGCCCTGCTGCACGACCCCGAGGTGCTCTACCTCGACGAGCCGACCATCGGCCTGGACGTCATCTCCAAGGCCAAGGTCCGTGAGTTCCTGCGGGACCTGAACGCCGAGCGCGGCACCACGGTCCTGCTCACCACCCATGACCTCCAGGACATCGAGCAGCTGTGCTCCCGCGTGATGGTCATCGACCACGGCCGCCTGATGTACGACGGCCCCCTCGCCGGCCTGCACGAGGCGGGGGAGAGCGAGCGGACCCTTGTGGTGGACCTGGAACGGGAGTTGCCCCCGATCGAGGTGCCGGACGCGCGGGTCGTGAAGGTGGAGGGTCCGAGGCAGTGGCTGGCGTTCCCCGCGTCGGAGTCGGCGGCGCCGCTGGTCGCGCGGATCGCGGCGGAGTACCCGATGGTGGACCTGTCGGTGCGGGAGCCGGACATCGAGGCGGTGATCGCCAAGATGTACGCGGAGCAGGCCGAGGAAGCGGTGTCGTAGGACGAGGGGGAAGGCGGGCCCGCTTTCCCTCATGGCCCTGCGCGGAGTCACCTCGTAGGCTGCTCCGTATGACCGACGACGCAGTCCCGGAGCTCCGCGCATCCGACGCCGACCGTGAGCGAGTCGCCGAGGTGCTGCGCGACGCCGTCGCGGAAGGCCGCCTCGACATGGAGGAGTTCGAGGAGCGGCTGGAGGCGACCTACAAGGCGCGGACGTACGGCGACCTCACCCCCATCACCCAGGACCTGCCCGCCCCGGGGTCGCCCCGCCGCCGCGGGTGAACATGGTCAAGGAGCCGGTGGACGGCGGGAGTTGGGCCGGACGGATCGTCGGCGGCGAGGGCTCGTCGACCGGCGCGGTGGCCATCCTGTCCGGGTTCCAGCGCAAGGGCCGGTGGACGGTGCCGAAGCGCTTCACCTGCTTCTCCTTCTTCGGCGGCGGCGAGATCGACCTGCGCGAGGCGAACTTCGCGGACCGCGAGGTCGAGATCAACTGCATCGCGATCATGGGCGGAGCACAGGTCGTCGTGCCGCCCGGCGTCGAGGTCGTCGTCCGCGGCATCGGCATCATGGGCGCCTTCGACCACAGCGAGGAGGGCGTGCCGGGCGACCCGGGCGCCCCGCGCGTGATCGTCACCGGCTTCGCCTTCTGGGGCGGCGTCGGCATCGAACGCAAGGTGACCCGGGCGGAGCGGCAGCGCCTCAAGGAGGAGCGCCGTCAGCAGAAACTGGACCGCGGCTCCTCCGCCAAGGAGCTCCACGGCTCCCACCGCGACGCCCTGTCCGGCCTGCACGACGCCCATCGCGAGGCCATGGAGGAACACCGCGACGCGATCCGCCGCCGCCACGAGGAGCGCAGGGAACGGCACGAGGAGCGGCGCGAGCGGCACCGCGACCGGCGCGAGCGCAGGCACCGGGACTGGGACTGAGGTTTTTCCGCGAGGGGCCCGGGCTACAGCTGGGCGGGCACCGCGCCCTTGAGGTCCGCCAGGTCGATCGTGGCCGCCATCTTCCGGTAGCCCCGGTCGCCGGGGTGGAGATGGTCGCCCGAGTCGTACTCCCGGGCGTACCTGCGCGGGTCGTACGGGTCGCGCAGGGCCTTGTCGAAGTCGACGACGGCGTCGTAGACCGTGCCGCTCCTGATCGCTGCGTTGACCTGCTGGCGGACCGCGTTCCGGGCCGCCGAGCTGCGGGGGTAGCCGCCGAAGGGTGTCAGGTGGCGCCGACGACCTTGATGCCGCGGGCGTGGGCCTGGCCGACGAGGGTGCGCAGGCCGGTGACGATCCGGTCGGCGGGGGCGCCGTGCAGGACGTCGTTGATGCCGAGGTCGACGACGACGACCTTGACGTTCGGGCGGCCCAGCACGTCACGGGTGAAGCGGGTGAGGCCGCTCTGGTTGGCGGCGGGCACGCCGTCGAGACTCACGAGGACGCGGTTGCCGCTGATGCCCTCGTTGACGACGCTGTAGCGGGGCACGTCCTGCCCGGCGGCGACGGCCGCGCGCAGCCGCTGCGAAAAGGCGTCCGGCCAGCGGCGGTTGGCGCTCTCGGTCGAGGTGGAGCCGTCGGTTATCGAGTCGCCGAACGCGACGACCGTGCCGTTCGCCTGGTCGCTCAGCACGTCCACCGACGTCAAGTACCGCCAGATCGCGGTGCGTTCGCGGTACGGCGTGCCGGTCGCGTCCTCGGCGTGGTCGCCGGCGGCGAGATAGGAGATCTGCCGTGCGTACGGGTGGTAGGTGACCGGCCCCGACGCGGTGGGGAGTAGGTGGTGACCAACAGGTCGGCGCCCGAGGGCACTTGGAGGCGGACGGCGTCGCTGAGCGTCTGCTGCCCGGCCGGGATGGTGACCGAGGTCGCGCCGCCGAAGGTCAGCCGCCGCATGGTGCCCGGGGCGGCGGCGGAGCTGTTGTGGGCGGCGGCGAGGGCGATCGAGGCGTGGGTGATGCCGAGCGGGGTCCGGCCGTAGAGGTTGGACAGGGTGATCCGGGCGCCCGCGCCGCCCGCGCTGGTGTGCACGATGTTGCGCACCGAGCGGCCCGCCGTACCGGTGTTCTCCGTGCCGGGCTCACCGGCCACGGGGGCGGCGGCCCAGGCGCCGACCCAGGTGCCGGCCGAGGCGGGGGCGGCGGAGCTGCCGCCGGAGCGGGAGCCCGGGGAGTTCTTCCGTCGTCGCGGGTTCCGTCGCCCGCGGCGGCCCCGAGGTATATGCAGGCGGAAAGGACCGCGATCAGGGTGATGATCGCGGACAGCAGGGCATAACCACGACGCTTGGTCACGCGGTACTGAGCTCCTCGGGTGAATGGCAGGACCCTGCCATTTTGCCCGATCGGGTGACAACGGGAACTCCTGTCCAGTTCCGGGAGTCGGACAGGAAGGGACAATGTGCACGGTACGGGCGAACGGGTGGAGCGGATGGACCGGACAGCAGCGGGGGCGGCGGACAAGGCCGGGCCGGGCCTGGAGAGCGACGGGTCCCGCCGCACGATGACCACGTTCAGCGCCGCCGACCAGGAGAGACAGCGCGGCGTCCGCCGCATGAAGCTGACCGCGCTGGCGCTGCTGCTCTTCGTGGCCGTCGTCTACATCCTCGCGAAATGGGCGTCGCACTCGGGCGCCGGACCCTGGGCGGGCTATGTCGCGGCGGCGGCCGAGGCGGGCATGGTCGGCGCGATGGCCGACTGGTTCGCGGTCACGGCCCTCTTCCGCCACCCCCTGGCCTGCCCATCCCGCACACCGCGATCATCCCCACCAAGAAGGACCAACTGGGCGTCTCCCTCGGCGAGTTCGTCGGCGAGAACTTCCTCTCCGAGGAGGTCGTACGACAGCGGCTGCGCGCGGTCGGCATCGGCAGCCGCCTCGGCACCTGGCTCGCCGACCCCGACCACGCGGACCGCGTCACGGCCGAGCTGTCGGCGGCCCTCCGGGGCGCCCTCACGGTCCTGCGGGACTCGGACGTCCAGGCGATCGTCGGCGAGGCGATCACCCGCCGGGCCGACGCGCAGGAGATCGCCCCCGGCATCGGCAAGACCCTGGAGCGGATCGTCGCCGACGGCGGCCACAAGCGGGTCGTCGACCTGATCGTCGCCCGCGCGCACGACTGGCTGGTCCTGCACGACGAGCAGGTCATGGACGCCGTCGAGGGCGGCGCCCCGGCTGGACCCCGAGATTCGTCGACAAGCGCATCGGCGAGCGCGTCTACAAGGAACTGCTCCGCTTCGTCACCGAGATGCGGGACATGCCCTCCCACCCGGCCCGCGGCGCCTGGACCGCTTCCTCGGCGACTTCGCCGCCGACCTCCAGTCCGACACGGAGACCCGCGCGCGCGTGGAGCGCCTCAAGGGCGAGGTCCTCGGCCGCGGCGAGGTCCAGGACCTGATCGCGAGCGCCTGGACGTCCGTCCGCTCGATGATCGTGTCGGCCGCCGAGGACGAGCGCAGTGAGCTACGGCTGCGGGTGCGGGCCTCGCTGCTGTCGCTGGGCGCGCGGATGGCCGTGGAACCGAAGCTCCAGGCGAAGGTGGACGGCTGGGTCGAGGGCGCGGCGGTGTACGTCGTGACGACCTACCGCAAGGAGATCACCTCCTGATCACCGACACCGTGGCCGGCTGGGACGCCGAGCACACCACCCGGAAGATCGAGGCGAACATCGGCCGCGACCTGCAGTTCATCCGGATCAATGGCACGGTGGTGGGATCGCTGGTGGGCTTGTTGATCTACACGGTGACCAGGCTGGCGGGGGTGTAGCGCGGGTGTAGGGGGCGATGTCCGGGGGCACCCGGAGGGGTTCGCTCGACGAGGAGGAACCCGATGGCCAGTGCGAGTGCGAGTGCCGAAACCCCGGCGGGGGCGGCGGTGGCAGGACGATCACCTCGTCCATCCCCGCCCGCCTGGACCGCCTCCCGTGGTCCCGCTGGCACTGGACGATCGTCATCGGCCTCGGCACCGTGTGGATCCTCGACGGCCTGGAGGTCACGGTCGTCGGCAACATCGCGGGCCGCCTCTCCGAGCCCGGCAGCGGCCTGCCGATCAGCTCCGGCCAGGTCACCGGCATCGCGGCGGCGCTGTATGTGGCGGGTGCGTGCGTGGGCGCCCTGTTCTGGGGTCACCTCACCGACCGCTACGGCCGTAAAAGCTCTTCATGATCACGCTGATCGTGTACCTCGCGGCGACCGCCCTCACCGCGGCCTCCTTCTCGACCTGGTGGTTCTTCACGTTCCGGTTCCTCACCGGCTTCGGCATCGGCGGCGAGTACGCGGCGATCAACTCCGCGATCGACGAGCTGATCCCGGCGTACTGCCGGGGGCGCGTGGATCTGATCATCAACGGCAGTTTCTGGGTGGGCGCGGTGGGCGGTTCGCTGCTCTCGATCGTCGCGCTGAACACCAACATCTTCGCGGCGGACGTGGGATGGCGGCTGACCTTCGCGCTGGGCGCTGTGCTCGCGCTCGTGATTCTGCTCGTACGACGGCACGTTCCGGAGAGTCCACGCTGGCTGCTGATCCACGGGCGGGACCGGGAGGCGGACGAGGTGGTCTCGTCGATCGAGCGCCGGATCGAAGCCGAACAGGGCCACGAACTGCCGCCCGCCGAGGGCGAGATCACCATCCACCAGCGCAAGAGCGTCTCCTTCGCGGAGATCGCCCGCACGATCTTCCACGACTACCCCAAGCGCGCCACGCTCGGGTTCTCCCTCTTCATCGGGCAGGCGTTCCTCTACAACGCGATCACCTTCGGCTTCGGCGCGATCCTCACGAAGTTCTTCAACGTGCCGACGGGCAACACCGGTTACTACTTCGCGGTCATCGCGGTCGGCAACTTCCTCGGGCCGCTGCTGCTCGGCAAGCTCTTCGACACGGTCGGGCGCCGGGTGATGATCTCGTCGACGTATCTGCTCTCGGGGTGCTGCTGTTCGGCACGGCCTGGCTGTTCGACCGGGGGTCGTTGAGCGCGGCGACGTTGACGGCGTGCTGGTGTGCGGTGCTGTTCTTCGCTTCGGCGGGTGCGTCCAGTGCGTATCTGACGGTGTCGGAGATCTTCCCCATGGAGACTCGGGCGATGTCGATCGCCTTCTTCTACGCGCTGGGTACGGCGGCGGGTGGGATCAGTGGGCCGTTGCTGTTCGCGGATCTCACGAGCACGGGGAAGGTCGGGGACACGGTGCTCGCGTTTCAGATCGGGGCCGGGTTGATGTGTGCGGCCGGGTTGGTGGCGGCGGTGTTGGCTGTTCGGGCGGAGGGGCGGTCGTTGGAGGATGTGGCCAAGCCGCTGACCGCGGTGGACGGGGTGTGGCCGCGGCGCCGTCCACGCCGTGAGGCGTCCTCGGTTCCGTATCTGAGTACCCGTACTCTGTCGCGGCTCGGCCCCGCGTACGAACCTCGTGCGTATGACCGAGAAGTTGCTGAGCCCCCTGCGCACGCGCCCCTGGCCGGAACGCTGGCTGACCCGCACGCTCGGCGTCGTCCTCGCGACGGCGGCGTACGCCCTCTGCGTTCCGTCGGGGGCGGTCCCGGCGTCGGACGAGGCGGACGGTGGTGCCGGTGTGGTGCTCGCGGTGATCCTGGTGGTCCTGGCGGGTTACTTCGGGCACCGGGACGATCTCGCGTGGCCGTTGCTGGTGGTGGCGGTGGGGCCGGCCGTGCTGATGTACGTGTCGTTCGAGGCGGAACGGCCGCTGGCGTGGGCGTCCGCGACGCTGGTGATCGCGGCGGGCACGCTGGTCGTGGCGGGGGTGGGACGCTGGTTCCGGCCGCGCGAGGAAGACTCGAACGACGGCCTGTTGTGTGCCGCCGGCCACCGATCGTGAGGAGCCGTACCCGATGACCATCCGCAGGATCGTCCCCGACTTCCAAGTGGCGGAGGACGGCGAGGACTCGATGAGTACGAACGCCGACTTCTACGGCCTGCTGGGCTTCGAGGAGGTCATGAACCAGGGGTGGGTCATGACCCTGGCGTCTCCTTCGAATCCCACCGCCCAGATCAGCTTCCTCACGGAGGAACGCACTGCGCCTGTCGTTCCCGACCTGAGTGTGGAGGTCGAGGACGTGGACGCGGTGTGGGCCGAGGTGGTGGCGTCCGGTGCGGAGGTGGTGCGGGAGTTGCGGGACGAGGAGTGGGGGTGCGGCGGTTCTTTGTGCGGGATCCGGGTGGGCGGGTGGTGAACGTGCTGGGGCATCGGGGCTGAGGCGTCGGCGGGTGCGGGTTCGTGGCTGGGTGCCGGTGCGTCGTGGTTTGGCTGCGGTTTGTCGTGGGTCGGCGCCGCGCCGGGGGTGTCCGTCCTCGGATCGGCGCGGCAAGGTTTCTGAAGAGTGCGGCGGTGCTGAGCGCCGACCGCTGCGGGCGGACACCCCCGACACGACGCCTTCGCGCCGTACGCGGCTGACGGCCGTCACGCGTTCCGGTCGGCTACCGCCCAGGATGCGAGGGCTACGGCGCCGGCGACACCGAAGACCGCGGGCCAGGCGCCGACCTTCTTGGCCAAGGGGTGGGATCCGGCGAACGCGGCGATGTAGGTGACGGTGAGTGCACCCGCCGCCTTGCTGCCGGCCTGTTGACGCCACTGCTGGGCGGCGGTGGCCCCGGCTGCGGCGAGGACGACTCCGCCGAGCTGGCGCTTCCTGGTCCAGCGGGCTACGCCGTAGCCACCGACAAGCCCGCTCGCGGCGACCACGGAGCTGGGAATGCTGGGGATCTTGGCCATGACGTGCCTCCGGGAAACAATGAAAACGGGCCGACTGGATATCGACACCGAGGCTAACGCGCGGCCGCATGTCAGCCTCAGTGGCCCTACGGCTTGTGGCTTACGAGGAGAGCCACTCGGTGGCGTTGAGGGCGAGGGCGGCGTTGGTGGCGCCGGTGTCGTTCCAGCCGTCGTAGAGGGTGTTGCCGGACTGGCCGGTGCCGTCGTCGACCGGTGAACTGTCGCCCCAGAACGCGACCTTGCCGCTGCCGAAGGTGCTGGTGGCGAAGAAGGCGCCGGTGTTGCCGGAGTAACCGGAGCGGTAGAGCAGGCCCTTGGCGGCGGAGTTGTCGGCGGGCTTGATCGTGGCCGTGGTGCCGTTGGCGATGAGGCTCTTGGTGACGGTGCCGAAGGAGCCGTGCAGGACGGGGTTGCTGCTGTCGGTGATGGCCGCCGGGTAGCCGGAGGTGATGTTCAGCGAGTCGATGGAGAGGCCGAACGGGTCGGTCGAGTCGACGCTGTTGTTGGTCATCAGGTCGTTCAGGATCTGGACCGCGTCGTAGCCGTCGTTGTTGCGGTCGGACCCGGTGTGGTCGGAGATCATGAACAGCCCGCCACCGTTCTTGACGAACGTCATGATCGCGGTCTTCTCGGCGGTCGTGAACTTGATGTTCGGCTCGGGCAGCACCAGCGTGTCGAAGTTCGACAGGTCGGTCGCCGACGAACCCCCGTACGTGAGCGCGCTGGTCGCCGTCTTGAGGCTGTAGCTGCCGGTCTTCTGCAGGGCGATGCCCCAGGAGGAGAGCGCGCCGGTCCAGTCCTTGTCGGAGGAGGGGAGGAGTCCTGGGCGAGCGGGTCGGGCTTGCTGGTGGAGATGATCCAGTCCGCGTTCCCGGCCTCTTCGGCGTGGCCGTCGTCGAACAGCACGCGGTGGGTGGTGGCCGCGTGGGCGGGGGTGACGGTGGCCGCCTGCACGGCAACTCCGTGGCCACCATGCCGAGCACGGTGAGGGCGGTCGTGAACCTGCGGTGTGACGTGAACTTGCCAAGCTTGAGCATCCGGTGAACCTCCGTGGAGTGGGGGATTCCATGAGTGGGGGTGGAGTGAACAGGGGTGCGGGTGCGGTGGGGGTGTGTCTCTGTGTGCGGTGAATCTTCGCGCGTAGAACGGTAGTTGAGGGATTACCGATCGACACACCGGAGGACGGTACACAGGGGTGGGGGTGCCGGGAGGGCTTGGCGGTTCACGTAGATCTCTTACTCGGCGATATCTGGGGCGGGAAATGGCGCGGTGCCGGGCGCCGTGATGGAGGGCGGCCCGGCACCGGAGTGCTGGTGTGCGGTGCTGACGTCTGGTGTTGCCGAACCGTCGCTTACCGGACGTCGACGAAGTCGCCGGGTGCGGTGGCCGCGGCGGTGGTGGTCGTGCCCGCGAAGACGTAGCGGTAGTAACCGTCGACCGTGGCCTTCGTGGTGGTTTTCAGGACGCCGGTGCTGTTGGTCTTGACCGTCTTGAGGGTGGTGTAGGTGCTGCTGCTCTTCTTCCGGAACTGAAGCTTCACGGGCTGGGACACGTAGCCCGCGTACTTGCCCGTCGCCCAGTTCGCGCGGGCGAGCTTGCCGGTGACCGTGATGGTCTTGCCCTTCTTGACCGGCTCGGGCGTGGCGTCGGCGGTCAGCGTGGAGGCCTTCTTGATCGCGGCGGTGGTCACGTCGTCGTTGTAACTGGCGTTCGCGTAAAGGTCCCAGGCCCCAGGAACAGCTTCCAGGTCCCGGCCACCCCGTTGTTCTTCATGTCGGTGGCGGGGTGGATGTTGAAGACGGCCTTGCAGGTGTACGTGCCCTGGGTCGCCGTCTCCGTGCAGGCGGGGTCGTCGTCCGTCCCCAGCCCGCCGGTGATCCCGTCCGTGGTCGAACTGTCCGTGCCCTGCCACAGGAAGGCCTCGGTGAGGGCGACGCCGTTCGCGTCCTTGGCGGTGTAGGTGACGGTGACGGACTTCGTGCCGGTGGTGCCGAGGACGATGTCCTTGCCGCCGTTGATCACGGCGTGTGAGAACTTGGTGTTGCCCAGGGAGTCTCTGGGCTGAACGGTCTTCGCAGCGAAGGAAGCCAGCCCCGCCGCCGCACTCGGACGCTCCGCCGCCTGGGCGGCGACCGGAAGCGCGAGCGCGGACAGGACGACGGCACCGGAGACAACGGCGGCAGCCGCAACACGTATACGCATGAAACCCCCACAGGAACCTGAGAGGCCCGCCCAAGTCTCGCCTTGGCCGGGCCTGTTGATCTCCGCATGATATGGACCCAGGTCGGAAATGGTGAAGATCTCTTGTGCAATAAGTGCGTAACGGACCGGTGGGGCTTGGGAGTTGGTATCGACCAGCAGACTCCCCGTAGTTCGTAGCGCTGCTGAGTGCGTCGAGCGTCTTGTGGTGGAGGGCCAGTTCATCGACTGCGGTGACAGCGGCTGAGACGAGATCTCGTCCGTGCCCTCGATCTCGTACAGGGTGGGGCAGTCGCCGTCGTCACTGGTCGTACCGAGAAAACTGAGCGCCAGGTGACCCTCCAGCCGAGGCTGATCAACAGCTGTCTGCGGTCGGTGAGTTCGTGGCAGGCTCCGTCGGTATGGAGTTCTCCGAGGTGGTCCGCCGTAGGCGCATGATCCGTCACTACTCCGACAAGCCGCTGGCCCCGGAGGTGACCGAGCGCATCCTCGCCTCGGCGCTTCGAGCCCCGTCCGCCGGTTTCTCGCAGGGCTGGGCCTTTCTCGCCCTTACCGACCCGGCCGACCGCGCCCGCTTCTGGCCCTTCGTCCCCACCCGGGTCGAGAAGACCCCGACGATGCAGGACGCCCCGCTGGTCGTAGTGCCCCTGGCCCACAAGGCGGCGTACCTCGCGCGCTACGCCGAACCCGACAAGGACTGGGAGGACCGCGCCGAGGCCCGCTGGCCCGCGCCGTACTGGTACATCGACACGGGGATGGCCTCCCTGCTGATGCTTCTGACCGCGGTCGACGAAGGGCTTGGCGCCTGCTTCTTCGGCATTATGCCGGAGCATCTGGAGCCGTTCCGGGCGGAGTTCGGCGTACCGGACGAGTACGACCCGATCGGCGGGATCACGGTGGGGTACCGGGCCGAGGATGTTCCCGAGCAGAGCGGGCGGGTCGCGGAGCGGCGGCGGGGGTGGGGATGTTGTTCATCGGGGGCGGTGGGGGCGGCATGCCTGAGTGGGTTTGACGGACTGGCTGGGAGCGTTGCGCTTGCCTGAGCCTGGACTACCGGTCGGGCGGTATCTTCGGGCTGGTTCGACGTCAGGGTGCTTAGAACTGTGAAATTCGCCTGTCCCGCAAGGCGTTCGTGAATGCACGCCAAGCCTGTCTCCGGACGGTGAGCGAAGATCCGCTCCGGTTCTTCGAGTCGCGTATCAGAGCCCCATCTTGCGTACGCGCACACTCGACACACTCCGTCCCGCTCCCCCGCTGTACGAGGACTTGAACCACTGCTGCGTCGAGGGCGCCGACATCAGGACTCCTTGCTTATGCGGTGGACGATGTCCGTGGAGGACTCAAGATCGAGTGCCTGTGCGCTGAGGTACTCGAACGCCAACCTATAACGCGCCAGTTCCTGCGGCTTCTCCATGAACAGGCCACCGCTGAGTAGGTCCACGTACGCCACGTCCAGGTCCGGAGTCGGGCCCCGCAGGATGGCGAAGCTGCCAACTGCTGCTGCGTGCGCGCCCTTTGAGAAGGGGAGTACCTGAACGGTGACGTGCGGGCGCTCAGCTAGGGCTAGTAGGTGGCCGAGTTGCTCTCGCATGACCTCACGGCCACCGACCTGGCGTCGAAGCGCTGCCTCGTCGATCACGCACCAGATACGTGGTGGGGCGTCGCGGTCGAGGAGTTCCTGGCGCTTCATGCGGATGTCGACCATGTGCTGCACCTCGCGCTCCGGGCATTGCACCTCCGAGGCTCGGTGAACTGCCTCGGCGTAGGCGCGAGTTTGGAGTAGCCCGGGGATGTACATGCACGCATAGTGATCTTCGCGTACTACCTCGTCCTCAAGCGTGAGCATGAGGTTCATGGACTCAGGGATGGGGTCGGCGAGTGATCGCCACCAACCTTGGATCTTGGCGCCCTTGGCCAACTCGACGAGGGCGAGACGTTCTGCGTCAGAGGCTCCGTATTCGCGGCAAAGGGCATCAACGGCCGGCCACTTGACGGTTCCCTCCTTCGTCTCGTAGCGACTCAGCGTTGCCTTTGAGATGCCGACGCGGGCGCCTGCCTCCTCCAGGGTCAAACCCTTGGATTCACGGAGTCGGCGCAGGTCGGCGCCCAGCTGGCGCCTTCGTGTAGTGGGTCCAACTGGCATGCTTCCAGCCCTTCATGTCGATCTAGCAGATCGTGCTGGTTGTTCGAGTCTGACGGCAAGGCAGCGCACGCTGGGGCGCGTGAGGCCGGAGTGCGCTCCTTTCAGTGGAAGATGAGAGTTCCATTTTGAGAGTTCCAATACAACCCTCGGTGTGAAGGTAGTTACGCATCGCGACCTGCCGTGCAGGTGAAGGGGCTGGGGCATGGACTGCACTGTGTGCACGCCGAGGACGGCGTGGGAGCTCCCGTTTTTGGCGGAGCCCGAGGAAGTGGCAGCTCTGCGGCGAGTGTTACGGATCCATCTGAGGATCTGGGGCTTGCAGGAACTGACCGTCGCGGTCCAGCTCTGCGTCAGCGAGCTCGTCTCCAACGTGATCACTCACGTGGGTGCAGGGACCCCGACCACCCTCGCCGTCTCTATGAACGGCAGCCGCCTGCGCGTTGAGGTCCATGATCCCGACACGCGTGCCCTTCCAACGCTCGTGGATGCGAGCGATCACGCCGAGACAGGGCGCGGCATGGCACTCGTAACTGCCACTTCTGACCGCTGGGGTGTTCAGCTCCTCGCTGATCGAAAGGTGACGTGGTGCGAGTTCGCTACTGGTCTGCACGCGCCCGACGGGCACAGCAATAGCCGTCGGGCAAGCCGGCTGGAGGCGGCAACCACGCGGGCGGCGGCGATTGATGCCATCTTCGATCTTCTGCGCTGGCTTCGGGCTCACGGCCACGACCCGGACGAAGCCCTGGATCGAGCTCAGACGCGCTTCGAGGCTGAGCTCGATCTCGTGGGTGAGTAGTCGGGTGACGTTACCCGGCAGCAATCGCCGAGTACGTCCAGACGTCCGCCGGGAGCGGGTGCTTCAACTTCCACTTGATCGCCATCGGTTTGCTCCCGGTGGAGGCGTCGAATTCGGCAGGGCCGAGCAGCATCCATGGCTGGGCGCCCCCGATGTCTGTGCTCTTGTAGCGGCGCACGAAGAGCAGGACATGGCTGCCCTCAGCTACGTGATTCTGGTAGCGCAGGCCTGTGGGTGATGTTGCCGAAATCTGGTTCTGGGACTCCCAGTGGAAGAGAGTCTCGCTCAACGCGTAGTCGTGGTAGCGGGTTTGAGGGGAGAAGTCCCTCTCGTCCTTCTCCAGCGTGATGAGGAGCGCATCGGTCTTGATCGACTGGCACCACTTCACGCCCTCGCGGAAATCGGCCGGCATGAAACCACCCATGAAGGACTGGCCGAGGGCAGGAAGGATCTCTTCGCGGCTGTATGAGGCATGCACGGTCAGTGGAATGCCGCTCTGTCCGCCCACGCCTAGAAGCGGGATCGGCACGTGTTCCGTGTGGGCAAGGTTGTACTCCAGCACCTGGCGCAGCTCACTGCGAACTGCGTTCTGCTCAAGCAGAGTTGAGAATCCGGCGTCGTAGTCCGCGAAGCCCTTGCGAGTGATGCCGCCAAGCGGCCACAGCTGGAAGAACAGCATGCGCGCGTAGGCCTGACCCTGCTCGTCGAGATCACCGTAGGCAGGAGCGTCATCCGTCAGCATCCGGGTGTACGCAGCTACCCGCAGCGGGTCGTCCACGTGAAGAAAGGCGGACATGCGCTTGAGGAGGGCGGCTTCCCCTTCTGGCGGCTCACCTTGCAGAAGGCCGGAGCGGCGAAGCAATCCCGTCCAAGAGTTGCCGTTGCCTCGGTAGAGCTCCTTCAGCTCGCGACCGCTTTCGTGCAGGTACCGGCGGAGCTTCGGCTCGGCGTAGTCGGCGACCTCACGCGCCAGTGCTGTGACGTTGACGCCGATCTGGTCCTTGATGTTGGCGATGATGGTGCTCTTCGCCTTCTCCTCAAGGATGATCTGGCAGCCGGACGGCAGCTGCGGGAAGCCATCCTCGATGTTGTCCAGGAGTCGCTTCCGGGTGAGGTTCGTGAGTGCCCGGAACTGGTTCTCGAAGCGGAACTCCTTGCGGTGCTGCCCAATGAAGTCCAGCACGGTGAGCACGGCCTTGTCTTCGGTGCGGCGAAGGCCGCGGCCGAGTTGCTGAAGGAAGACGGTGGCGCTGGAGGTAGGACGCAGGAGGAGCAGGGTATCCACGTCAGGGATGTCGAGCCCTTCGTTGAAGAGGTCGACCGAGAAGACGACTTGCACCGCCCCCGACCGAAGGTCTGCCAGGGCCTGTGCGCGCTCTTGGCTGGGTGACTCCCCGGATAGGGCAACGGCGTTGAGGCCGGCTGTTCGGAAGGACTCGGCCATGAAGTGCGCGTGCGCCACCGAGACGCAGAAACCCAGCGCCCGCATGGTCCCAGGGTCGCTGACCTTGTCTCTGACAGCCTTCACGACCAGCCGCGCCCGTGCCACGTTCCCCGTCAGCACGTTGCTCAAAGCGCCTGCGTCATACGCCCCGCGCTTCCACTCCACTGTGCTCAAGTCGGTGGTGTCGGTGATACCGAAGTAGTGGAAGGGGCTGAGGAGTTCATTTTCGAGTGCTTCCCACAGACGCATCTCGGCGGCGATACGACCGTCGAAGAACTCGTCCTGGATGTTCTTGCCGTCCATGCGCTCGGGCGTTGCGGTAAGCCCAAGCAGCTCGTCCGGCTGGAAGTGGTCGAGGATCTTCCGGTAGGTCGGTGAGGTCCCGTGGTGGAACTCGTCGATCACGATCACGTCGAAGTGATCGCGGGCGAGGCGGTCGAGCGCTCGGGCGTTCAGCGACTGGACGCTGGCGAACACGTGATTCCAGCGCTCCGGGATCTCGCCGCTGTGGAGGGACTCGCCGAAGTTCGCGTCCATCAGGACATCTTGGTAGGTCCGCAGGGACTGCTGCAGGATCTCCTTGCGGTGCGCGACGAACAGCAGCCGCACGTCGCGGCCGTACTTCTTCCGCAGCTGCCGGTAGTCGAGTGCAGCCATCACCGTCTTGCCGGTGCCTGTCGCCGCGACCAGCAGATTCCGGTGTACGTGATGTACCTCCCGCTCGACTTCCAGACGCTCCAGCATGTCGCGTTGATGCGGGTACGGACGTACCTCAAGGCCGGACAGAGTAATCCCGCGGTCTTTAGCGGCAGTTGAAGAGGTGCCGCCTGCGACAGCCAGGGCTTCCTGGAGCCGTTCTCCATCTGCCTCTGGGTCGTACGTTTCGAAGGACAGGTCGTTCCAGTAGGCCTCGAAGGTCGCCCCGAACTTACGCAACACGTCTGGCGTGGCGATCGAAGAGAGTCGGACATTCCACTCCAAGCCGTCGAGAAGCGCGGCCTTGGAGAGGTTGGAACTGCCGACGTACGCGGTGTCGTAGCCGCTCTCGCGACGGAACAGCCATGCCTTTGCGTGCAGTCGCGTCGACCGCGTCTCGTAGTTGACCTTGACCTGGGCGTTGAACTCCCGCACCAGCCGGTCCAGCGCGCGCCGTTCGGTAGCGCCGATATACGTCGTCGTGATGACACGTATCGGCACGCCACGCGTGTGGGCGGCTTGCAGGGACTGCTCAATGATGCGTAGCCCGTGCCACTTCACGAAGGCGCAAAGCAGGTCGACGTGGTCGGCGGTGGCAAGTTCGGCGCGAAGTTCGAAGCCGAGGCTTGGGTCCTCCGGCGAGTTGGTGATGAGGGCGGTGTCGGAGAGGGGGATACCGGGGCGCACAGCGAAGACGCCGGGTGCCTCCTGCCTTGTCAGCGCGAGGAGTTGACGAGGGCCGTCAGCCACTAGGTCCACCCACTCTTGAGCGCCTTCGAGAGTGCTGATGGACTCCAGGATGTGGTTGGCCGCGTGCACTCGCTCCACACTCGGAAGGCCTTGCAGTACTCGGCGCACGGTACCTGCGACGTGCCGGGCCAGTACATGTGGCACCGACTCTGGCCCCACTGCATCCACCACGGGATGCCAGCCAAGACTGCCGAGCTCCTTCAACTGCTGCTCGAAGCGCAGCGTGATGAGTTCTTCGTACAGGCCAGTCGAGGGCTCCGTAGGTGCGTCTGGCTTGGTCACGTAGGCATCCCCGCTCGCTTTGACAGGTGTCCATGTGTAACAGAGGGCACTGACACAGGCGGATCAGGCACACATGTGGTCGGCTCGGCGATCCTGAACGATCGCTATCCATTACAGGTTTGACAGGATCGATCAATACCGGTCCAGTGGAAGCCGTGGAAACCAAACGGGTGCTCGGGAACATCGTTGGTGTCGCCGTAGGGGACTTCTTCAATGGTCGGCGTGAGGTGCTGGGCGCCAAGCTTCACCAGACCAACCAGAAAGGCATCTCCTGGCTCAAGGATGAGCAGGATGGCCTGCCGTCGCAGACGCCATCGTTCTCAATGGTGGGTACGTGGATGACGACGACCAATGGACCTTCATGAGGTACACGGGGGCGTCGGAGGGAAAGGATCGGGACTCCACTACGGGCAGACTTATGTGTAGCCAGTCGTGGCAGTACGTCGACAACGCCGCCCTCAAACGCAGTTATGAGCGCAAGTATCCGATTCGCGTCATACGCGGCTATGAGGGTGATGAGCGTTATTCGCCGCTCAAGGGCTATCGATTCGACGGTTTGTTTCGCATTACGGCCATTCGTACGGCCACTTCGAAGTGGCCTGCTCCCGATGGGGCCGCGGTCGATATCTGCCAGTTTGATCTAGAGCGACTGCCTGACTCAGAGCAAGCTCTCGTGCCTGTGGAGGACCGAGACGCCGAAACGCTCGAAGTGGTGGAACAAGTCCTCGACGAACCAGGTGAGGAGAACTATCCAGAGGCGCGAACCGTGGAGATTCAGCGCCTCATGCGGAGCGTTGCAAGGTCACGTCGTGTGAAGGATCTCTACGGCGGACAGTGCCAGCTCTGCGGCCTTCGTTTGCTTGGGCCGGATGGCAAGCCGCATAGCCAAGGTGCGCACATCAGGCCCTTGGGTAAGCCTCACAACGGACCCGATGTCGAGCCGAACATCCTCTGTGTCTGCCCCAACTGCCATGTCCGACTGGACGTCGGCGCTGTCGTGGTGGACGAGAACGGGGCGATCATCGAGCGGATGGCGACGTTCGGAGCGCCTATGTTGCCGAAGCTCAAGACCAAGGGCTCGCACCGAGTGCACCCTGACTACCTGCGTTATCACCGTGAGTGGTGGGAAAAGCGCGGGATGTCCGAGCAGGGCTCCTAGAGCTTCACCCCACGGTACGGCCGCCAAGAACGTATCTGGCTTGGCGGCCGTAGGGCGCCCGGTGGATCAATGCTGCTGCCCGTGACACTCCCCATACCCCCGCCCCGACCCACACCAACAGCTAGCCCCCGCTGAGGCGGCCACACCACAGCCCGGCCCCGCGCGGCCAGCGTCGTCGCGTACTGCGGCAGCAGGTCGGCGTCTCCCGGCGAGACCCCTCCGACGCGGCGAACGCCTCGTAAGACGGGACCGTGCCCGTCACGATGCCGAGGTTCGGGGTGCCCGAGGCGGCGAGTTCGCGCAGCGAACCCTCTATCGTCGCGAGGTGTTCCTCGTGGGACGGGTACTCCGCCGTGAGGGACTCGTACGCTCCGACCAGTTCGGCCAACTCGCCCTCGGGCCAGTGGAGTACGGCCACCGGGAAGGGGGCGGGACAACGCCTCCCGGTACGCCCCCAGCTCCGCGCGCAGCCGCGAGATCTCGGCCTCCAGCTCCGCCGGGTTGTCGGAGCCGAGGGACCACACCCGCTTCGGGTCGTGCAGCTCGTCCAGGGAGACCGGGGAGGCATGCGACGAGTGCAACGTGTCCGCGAGGGTGTCCCACTCGTCGTGGGAGACGCCCAGCATGCGGCGGACGCGGTGGCGGCCGAAGAGCAACGGGTGGGTGGAGTACGGGGGTTCGGGTACGTCCGTGAGGAGCAGGGTCACGCCCTCCGTGAACGTCTCCTGCGCCGCCTCCAACTCGTCGTGGGACTCCAGGGACTCCGCGACGATCACCCACGGCGCCGGGTCCCGCGGGGCCCCCGCGCGGATGCCGTCGATGATCGCCCTGGCCTCGGCCTCGTGGCCGTACTCCCAGAGGTTCGAGGCCTTGAGGGCCCGTACCAGATGCGGGGTTTCCAGGGACTCCGCCGATGACAGCAGGCGGTCGTAGAGCGCGGTGGCGGCGGGGCGGTCGCCGGCCAGCTCCAGGTGGGCCGCGGCCTGGAGGAGCAGGGCCTCGGCGTCCTCGGGGTACAAGGCGGCGGTCCGTTCGAGGCGGGCCGCTTCGGCGGGGTGGTCGACGTTCTCGGCGGGCGTGTCGGGGCGCATGAACGACACGGTACTGCCGATGCCTGCGCAGATGGAGGCAAGGGCTGAGATATGCCCAGGTCGGCCGGTGAGAGTGGCGTGGGAGAGCGGTGAGGGCGTCGGCGGGGCGCAGGCGCGGGCTGCCCTGCGGGGAACACCGGGTGGCTTCCGGGTTTCCGCAAGTTCTACGGCCGTCTCATGCCCCCGAGTTTTACGGCCGCCCCGTGCCCCCTCGCCCCGGTACCAGAACTGCCGTGGCCACCAACGCCACCGCCCCGATCACCGTGATCGCCCAGAACGTGGCCCGTCACCCCACCGTTCGCCGACGAGCGCGCCGGAGGGGACGCCGAGTACGTTCGCCGCCGTCAGGTCGGCGAACATCGTCGCGACC
The DNA here is from genome assembly GCA_016893485.2 of Streptomyces sp. P3. Classification (GTDB taxonomy): domain Bacteria; phylum Actinomycetota; class Actinomycetes; order Streptomycetales; family Streptomycetaceae; genus Streptomyces. The sequence goes on along the minus strand of JAFEKX020000001.1, from coordinate 3,858,927 downwards.
GCGCGGGAGGACCGTTCGGGAGGGACCAGGCGGCGGGCGACGAGGGAGCCGATGCCGAAGAACGAGCCGTGGCAGAGGGCCGCCACGACTCTGCCCAGCAGCGTCCCCTCGTACGTCGGGGCCGGCGCCGACAGCAGGTTCCTGCGACGAACAGCGTCAACAGACCTACCAGCAGGGGCTATTGGGGCAGGGCGGCCGTCGTCGCCGTCACCGCTGTCGCGCCCACCGCGACCGTCAGGGCGTGGCCGGAGATCAGCCGACCCGCCGCAGCCGTGGACACGTTCAGGTCCTCGCTCACCTGGGGAGCGGCCCGCCGATCACGAACTCGGCCAGGCCGATGCCGAAACCGCCGAGCGCCGGCGCGAGCAGGCCCAACCGGCCGCCCGCGTCACGGAGTTCGGCGGTCAGATCACCACCCCGTCGATCTGGAGCGTCTGCACCGCCCCGGCCGCGAACGTCGCACTCACCGTCTTGCCGCTCACGTACGTGTCCGAGTGGGCGGTGTACAGATCGCCTCCGCCACCCGTCACCGTGTTCCAGCGCGGGACCAGACCGCTCGAACCGCCCGCCACCGTCGTGAACTTGGAGAGGTCGAAGGTCAGAGTCGTCGATGACGAGCCTGTGTTCGCCGCGACGATCACCAGGCGCTTGGCGCTCGCGTCGTAGGCCGCCGCCGCGTAACTCACGCCCGTGTCGAGGATCGTCATGCCGGGGCGGATGTGACGGCTGAACTGGGCCATCACGTAGTACTTCGTCTGCACCGCGCCCGCCGCGAGCGTGTTCTGGTCGTACGCGATCATCGCCCAGCCCGAACTCGGATCCATGACCTGCCAGTACGTCCACGCCGTGGGGTGCAGCCAGCAGAAGTCGTACAGCAGGTTGCTCGCCATCGTCAGGCCGGTGGAGTCGCCGTCGCCCGTCTCGGAGTTCCAGAGGGCCTTGCCCGCCGTCGTCACCACGTCCGTGTAGAGGAGGTCCCTACGGCCGCCCGAGCCTTGGTAGCCATGGACGTTGACCCGGTTCACATACCCCTTCGTGGTCGCGCTGAAGGAGCTCCACGTCGTCCGCGCGAGGTCGTAGCTCGTCTCGTCGGACGCCGAGATCTTCGTGCTCGTCAGGCCGCGGCTGTTCAACTCGCTGCGGACGTGGGGAGTACGGCGGCCTGGACGGTCGAGTCCATGTGGCAGCCCTCCTGCGTACCCGTCGCCGTCCACCAGCTCGACGAGGGCTCGTTGAAGGCCTCGACCGTCGCGAAGTTCACGCCCCAGTTGTTCTTCGCGTAGAGGGCGACGGACGCCAGGTGGGAGGCGTGCTGGCGGTAGTTCCAGGACTGGAGGTTGTTGCCGCCGCCCGACGCGCCCGACGGGTTGTGGTTCACACACATCCACCACATGGGGAGTTGGCGAACAGTTCGCTGGTCGCCCCGCGCGCCGTCGCCTTCACCAGCATCGCCCGCTGGGTCGCGTCCGCCGTCCAGTCCCAGGCCGAGGACGTCGGATCCTCGTTGTTCCAGTCCTGCCAGTAGCCCTCGATCTGCTTGAACGCCGGGATGTTGGCCGAGGCCACCATCGACTCGCCGCCCACCGAGTTCCAGCTGCACGCGCCGAGGTTGTACCGGGCGATGTTCAGGCCCAGGCCGGGCAGTGAAGTGCCGTTGTACGTCGTCGACTTGGTGGTGAAGAAGATGTCGGCGAAGTCGTCCCGGGCGCCGAAGACGTTCGCCCACCAGGCCAGGGAAGTGCCCCAGCCCTCCCAAGTGCCGTATTTCGTCCCCGGGTTGACCGCGATCGTCGCGTTGGCCCGTGCGGTACCGGTCGCCAGGGCGGTGCCGAGGAGACCACCGCCCGCCGCGGCCAGCAGGGTTCTGCGTCGGATCATCTCTACTCCCGATTCGCTCAACCGCCGGTCGTCCCACCGGCGTCGGCCGTCCCCGGCTCGTGCCATCAGGAAGCATCGGGTGTGCCGCGTGAGGTTGTCGAGGGTTGCGACACCCCTTTCTAAAACCCGTGTACGAACCGGTACGGAGGCTCGAACGGGCACCCGCCCCGGTAATCGGAGCCGTGACTCTGGCGAGTTCGCGAACCGGCCCTTATCGTGCGGCCCATGCGGGTCCCCGTGGTGCAGCACCACAGCCGTCGACGCCGTGCGCTGGGCCGACGCGCCCTGTGGACGGGCGGCGAGTTCCTCGTCACCGCCGGGGTGATCCTGCTGCTCCTCGTCGTCCACCAGCTGTGGTGGACCAACCGCGAGGCCCGCCAGGGCGCCGAGCATCAAGTGCAGGCCCTGGAACGGCAATGGGCGACACCGGGTGCGGGAGTGGCGGCACCCGGTCGGCCAACACCGGTTCGACCGGGGGCAGTTCACCGCGCCGAGATCCGACGACCGACGGCTCGACCACGTCCTCCGGCTCCCGTTCCGGTTCCGCCACCGCCCCGCACCGCTCCCAGGCCTACGCCATCCTCACCATCCCCCGCCTCCACCTCCGCGTCCCCATCGCCGAGGGCGTCAGCAAGCAGAACGTGCTGAACAAGGGGTACGTCGGCCACTACCCCGGCACCCAACAGCCGGGCCAGGCAGGCAACTTCGCGCTCGCCGGGCACCGCAACACCCACGGCGAGCCGTTCAGATACCTTCCGCGCCTGCGCGTCAAGGACACCGTTCAGGTCGAGACGAGCGCGGCCACCTTCACCTACACGGTCGACAAGATCCTGCCGCAGACCTCCGCGACCGACTCGGGCGTGATCCGGCCGATCCCGCGCTCGATCGTCAAGCCGGCCTACGGCTACAGCCAACCGGGGTACTACATCACCCTCACCACCTGCACGCCGGAGTTCACGTCCCGGTACCGCATGGCGGTGTGGGGCACGCTCACCTCCACGCACCTCCGGTGATTCACGCCCGCTCCCGCAACCCCACCACACTCACCGCGGCCAGGGCCGCGAGTCCCGCCGACACCACCATCGCGATGTCCGCCCCGCGCGCGCGAGCCCGCTCCCCGCCGACGTGGCGATCGCGATCGTCAGCGCGACCCCCGCGCAGGACCCGATGTACCGGAACGTCTGCTGCGCCCCGACCCCATCGCCGCCCGCGCGGCCGGCACGGACTCGACGGACAGCAGCGGCAGCGCGGCGTTCAGGAGCCCGCTGCCGACGCCCGCGATCACCAGTCCGGGCAGCAGTCGTAGCCAGGAACCGGAGTCCAGGGCGCCCAGCATCGTCAGGACGCCGGCCGCGTGGAGGAGGAATCCCAGGGCGAGTTGGTGCCGGGAGGAGACGCGGCCCGCGAGGCGGCGGGCCTGGAGGGCGACGGTGAAGGACAGGCCGGACCAGAGGAGGAACAGCCAGGCCGTGCTCATCGCGGACAGGCCGAGCGTCTGCTGCAACAGGGTCGGCAGGAAGCTGAAGAGGCCGATCACCGCGAGGCCCGTGAACAGGCCGCTTGCGGAGGAGGCGAGGAAGGGGCGGTGGCGCAGCAGGCTCAGGTCGATCATCGGGGTGCTGCCCCGGCGTTCGACCAGCGCGAAGACGCCGACCAGCACCACGGCCGCGAGCAGCAGCAGGCCCACCGGTGCCCGCAGCCAGCCGTCCCGGCCCAGGGTCAGGGCGGCGACGAGGGCGACCAGGGCCAGCCCGAAGGTGACGGCTCCGGCGAGGTCGGGGCGTCCGCCGCGCGGCGCGCGGGACTCGGACAGGGTGCGGAGGCCGAGGGCGGCCACGACGAGCGCGGCGGCGCCGAGGACGCCGTAGGCCACGCGCCAGTCGGGCATCGCGCCCGCGACCAGGGGGCGACGGCTATGCCGCCGCTGACGAAGGCGCCCCAGACGCCGGTCGCGTGCAGGCGGCCGCGCGGGGTCGGGAAGGCGTGCACGATCAGGCCCAGGCTGCTGGCCAGCAGGGCCGCGCTGGACGCGCCCTGGGCGACACGGGTCAGGGTGAAGAGCCAGGTCGAGGACGTGAGCGCCGAGAGCGCGGTGGTGATGCCGAGCGCGAAGGTGCCGGCGAGGAAGATCCGGCGGCGGCCGTAGTCGTCGGCGAGGCTGCCGGCGACCAGGAGCAGTGCGGCCAGCCCGAGCGGGGTGCCGTTCAGGAGCCAGGCCTGGGCGGAGAGCGGGGTGTGCAGGGCGGCGGCGATGTCGGGGAGCGTGACCATCGGCGCGGTGTACGTCATGAGCGCCACGGCGGTGGCCGCGCTGGTCAGCGCGAGGGTGGCGCGGGGTGCGGTACGCCCGGGGCGGCGGCCTCGGGCGTCTCCGGCGCCCGCCGCGGCGGGGCCGTCTCGGAATCCCCGGTGAGGGTTCGTTCATTGAACCTGTCCATGCGGAGTACCGTAGCACCCTAGGTTCGTTCATTGAACCTGGTGTCGGAAAGTGGCTAAGGTGGAGGCATGGGACTCGGTAAGGACTACGCGGGACAGGACTGCGCGATGGCCCGGGCACTGGAGGTGGTCGGGGAGCGCTGGACGCTGCTCGTCGTCCGCGACGCCCTCTATGGCGTACGGCGCTACAACGACTTCCTCGGCCACCTCGGCATCCCGCGCGCTGTCCTCGCCGCCCGCCTCCAGGCGCTCACCGCCGAGGGCATCCTCGAGAAGCGCCGCTACCAGGAGTCCCCGCCGCGCGACGAGTACGTCATCACCGAGCGCGGGATCGCCCTGTGGCCGGTGGTGCGCTCGCTCGGCCGCTGGAAGCGCGAGCAGTACGAGGAGACCCAGAGCCGGTACTTCCGGCACGCGGACTGCGGCACCGAACTCGGCTCCTACGGCGAGTGCCCCGCCTGCGCTGTCGTCGTCCCCGTAGCGGATGTCATCATGGACCCGGGTCCCGGCCTCGACCAGGACCCGGCCGATCCGGTCAGCCGGGCGCTCCTCAAGCCGAGGCGGCTGCTCGAACCGATCGAGGCCGATCCGGTATAACGGACGGTACGAGCACGGTAGTCGGGGGAGGGGGCGGACCATGAGGCACAGTCGGGTGATCGCCCTGCTGCTCCTGTTCCTGCTCCCGATGGTGCTGCTCGAGACCGCCGGTCTCCCGGCCGCCGTCGCGCTCGCCGCGACCGGCACCGCCCTCGCCGTCTGCACCCTCCTCACCGCGCGCAGCGCACCCGCCGTACCGCCCACCCGGGTCCGTACGGCCATCCGCGACCGGGCCCGCCGTACGGCGTTCCTGCCCCAGCGCGACCCCGACGCCTCGGGCCGGCCGCGCCCCGAGCCCCGGAAACACCCTCCGGACGACCACCGCGTAGGCATTCCCAGAAGCCTTTCCGCCTCCGCGCGGGTCGTCCCGTCGCCATGCCCACTCCCGGCACGACGAGACCCACGGAGGGCTCACCCATGTCCGTTTTCGCCACCCTGGTCGAGCAACTCGCCGACCTGCTCCACCCGTTGTTCGGCGCGACCGCCGCAGCCGCCGCGATCGTCCTGTTCACCGCTCTCGTACGACTCCTCGTGCACCCCTGTCGCGGGCCGCGGCGCGCGGAACGCAGGCGCGCGCCCAACTCCAGCCGCGTGTGGCCGAGTTGCGCAAGCGGTACGCGAAGCAGCCGGAGAAACTGCAGAAGGCCGTACTGGAGCTGCACGCCGAGGAGAAGGTCTCCCCGTTCTCCGGATTCCTGCCGAGCCTGCTCCAACTCCCGGCGTTCTTCCTGCTCTACCGCCTCCTCTCCGGCGGCGGCGACGGCGGCCTGCTCTCCCACCAGCTGTTCGCCGCCCCGCTCGACGGCCACTGGGCCGACGCGCTCGCCGGGGACGGCCTGTTCGGACCGGCCGGGCTCGTCTACGTCGGCCTGTTCCTCGTCGTCACCGCGGTCGCGACCTTCACCTACGTCCGCACCCGGCGCGCGGCAGCCGTCGCCCCGGCCGGCCCCGGCACCGGCGCCCTCGGCAAGATGCTGCCCCTCCTCTCCTACGGCACGCTGATCACCGTCGCCGTCGTACCGCTCGCCGTCGCGCTGTACGTGGTGACCAGCGCGGCCTGGAGCGCGGTGGAACGGGCCGTGCTCTACACCTGACCGGCCGCGGTGACGGTCCAGTCCGTGAACCGGGTATTGCGGACTGGACCGTGAGCTTGGAGGATCGACCAGTCCTCCGATGGCTGCACCCATCGGTCGACCGCCCGCGATCGATGGAGATGGTGAACATGAAGCTGCTGCGAGTCGGTACGGCAGGAGCGGAGCGGCCCGCGCTGCTCGACGCCGAGGGAATCCTGCGCGACCTGTCGGGCATCGTCCCGGACATCGACGGGCCACTGCTCGCCGACACCGCCGCGCTCGGCCGGATCCGCGCCGCCGCCGACGCGGGGGAACTGCCCGCGCTCGACGCCGACGGGCTGCGGGTCGGGCCGCCGCTGGCCCGGATCGGCAAGGTCGTGTGCATCGGGCTGAACTACCACGACCACGCCCGCGAGACCGGCGCCGAGCCGCCCGCCGAGCCGGTCGTCTTCTTCAAGGCCGCGGACACGGTCGTCGGGCCGTACGACACGGTGCTGGTTCCCCGGCGGTCCGTGAAGACGGACTGGGAGGTCGAACTCGCCGTCGTCATCGGGCGCACGGCCCGCTATCTGGAGTCCCACGAGGAGGCGCTCGCGCATGTCGCGGGGTATGCCGTCGCGCATGACGTGTCCGAGCGGGAGTTCCAGATCGAGCGGGCGGGACATGGGACAAGGGGAAGAACTGCGAGACGTTCAATCCGCTCGGGCCGTGGTTGGTGACGGCGGACGAGGTGCCGGATCCTCAGGCGCTCTCGTTGAAGTTGTGGGTGAACGGGGAGTTGAAGCAGGACGGGACCACGGCCGAGCAGATCTTCTCCGTGGCTGAAGTGGTGCGGTACGTCAGCCAGTTCATGACGCTCTACCCCGGGGATGTCATCAATACCGGGACGCCTGCGGGGTTGCCCTTGGGCAGCCCGAGCCGAAGCCGTTCCTGCGGGCCGGAGATGTCGTGGAGCTGGAGATCGCCGGGTTGGGCAGGCAGCGGCAGGAATTCAAGGACGCCTGAGGGGCGGGGGCCTGTCGGTTTGCGGGTGCGCGGCCGTTGTGGTTGGTCGCGCAGTTCCCCGCGCCCCTGAAGAACACCTACGTCAGCAGAGAGGCGAGGGTGCGCCAGGACTCCCGGGGAAGGTCTTCGCGGGAGCCGCCGTCCACGACCTGCAGGGCCACGTGGTCCGCACCCGCCGCCAGGAAGGCGTCGATCCTCGCGCGGATCGAGGACTCGTCGCCCCAGGCGAAGACCGCGTCGACCAGGCGGTCGCTGCCGCCGTTCGTGAGGTCGGACTCCGTGAAGCCGTTGCGGAGGAAGTTGTTGGTGTAGTTCGGGAGGGCCAGGTACATGGCCAGGTAGTCGCGGGCCTCGGTGCGGGCCCGGGTCGGGTCCGTCTCCAGGACCACCTTCAACTCCGGTGCCAGCAAGGGGTTTCGCCCAGGATGGCGCGGGCCTTGGCCGTGTGTTCGGGGGTGACCAGGTACGGGATCGAGCCGGCCGAGCGGTCCCGGGCCAGCTCCAGGGTCTTCGGGCCAAGGGCGGCCAGGAGGCGGCGGTCGGCGGGGACTCCGGCGGTGTCCAGGGCGTCCAGGTAGGCGACGAGCGCCGAGTACGGGCGGCGGTACTCGTCCGCGAGCTTCGCGTGGCTCACCCCAGGCCGAGCAGGAAGCGGCCCGGCTGGGCCGCCTCCAACTCCGCGTAGTCCGCGGCGCTTTCGGCCGCGTCGTACTGCCAGATGCTCTGGATGCTGGTGCCGACGGTGAGCGTCGAGGTCGCCTCGATCAGCGGTACGGCGTGCCGGACGGCGCTGCTGCCGCCCAACCAGACGGCGCCGTAACCCAGTTGCTCCAACTCGGCCGCGGCTTCGGCCAGTTCGCCGCGCCGGGCCGGATCCTCGTTGCGCAGGCCGACGCTCCAGATGCCGTAGCGCCCGACCGTCTCCTTGAGGTTCCTCGGTGTCTCGCTGCTCATCGCTGCTGTTCCCTCCGCTGTCGGGCCGTCTGCGCCTGTGGACTGTGCCAACCGGAGTCGGGTCCCGCTTAATCCCGTCGGGCGTCGTCCAGGAACTCCTCCAGCGCCGCCACCACGAAACGGTGGTCCTGCAACTGCGGCAGGCCGCTCACCGTCACCGTGCCGATCACGCCGGCGCCCTCGACCCTGATCGGGAACGAGCCGCCGTGCGCCGCGTACTCGTCCGGGTCGAGGCGGGAGGAGTCCTCGAAGGTGGTGCCCTTCGCGCGGTAGCGGGTGCCCACCAGGTAGGAGGCGGCGCCGAAGCGCTCGACCACCTTGCGCTTGCGGTCGATCCACGCGTCGTTGTCCGGCACCGAGCCCGGCAGCGCCGCGTGGAAGAGCTGCTGGCCGCCGCGCCGGATGTCGATGGCGACCGGCGCCTGGCTCTCGCGGGCCCGTTCCACGAGGAGCGAACCCAGGGCCCACGCGTCGTCGTAGGTGAAGTGCTGGAACACCAACCGGCGTTCCTGCGCCTCGAGTTCCTCCACCGTGGGGTGATCTCGGGGGCGATCCGCTGGGTGATCGCGGGCTTGTGCTGGGTCACAGGGTCACCGTCACTCCGTCGCGGGCGCTGCGGCGCGCGGCTTCCAGTACGTCGAGGGTGGCGGCGGCCTCCAGGGCGGTCACCGGGTTGGGGGCGCCGTCACGGAGGGCGGCGGCGACGGCCGCGTAGTACGCGGGGTAGTCGCCGGGGAGGGTCGGCTCGGGGCGGCCACCGCCGGTGAGCGGGGACTCGCCGGCGCCGACACGGCCGTGGAGCGACTCGGGTTCCTGGCCCCAGCTGTCCGACGTGCCCGGACGCTTGCCGTCGCGCAGGTCGGCCTCCTGGGGTCGAGACCGTACTTCACGTAGCCCGCCTTGGAGCCCAGCACGCGGAAACGCGGGCCCAGTTGGGCGGTCGTCGCGGAGACGTACAGGTGGGAGCGGACGCCGTTCGTGTGGGTCAGGGCGAAGAACGTGTCGTCGTCCGTCTCCGCGCCCGGGCGCCGGATGTCCGACTCGGCGTACACGGAGGCGGCGGGGCCGAAGAGGGCCAGGGCCTGGTCGACGACGTGGCTGCCGAGGTCGTAGAGGAGACCTCCGATCTCTGCCGGGTCGCCGGACTCGCGCCAGCCGCCCTTGGGCTGCGGGCGCCAGCGCTCGAAACGGGACTCGAAGCGCCAGACGTCGCCCAGCTCGCCCTCGGCGATGAGCTTGCGGAGGGTCAGGAAGTCGTTGTCCCAGCGGCGGTTCTGGAAGACCGACAGGAGCAGGCTGTGCTGCTCGGCGAGGGCCGCCAGCTCACGGGCCTCGGCGGCGGTGCCGGCGATCGGCTTGTCCACGACGACCGGGAGACCGGCCTTCAGGGCCGTCGTCGCGAGCGCCACGTGCGTCTTGTTCGGGGACGCGATGACGATCAGGTCCAGGTCGTCGGCGCGGGCGAACAGGTCGTCGGGGGTCGCGACGGTGCGGACGTCCGGGAACTCCGCGCGGGCCTGCTCCTGCCGCTCCGGGTTCGAGGTGACGACCGTGTCGAGGGTGAGGCCCTCGGTGGCGGCGATCAGCGGGGCGTGGAAGACGGAGCCGGCGAGGCCGTACCCGACGAGGCCGACGCGGAGGGGTGCGAGTCGTACGTCCAGTCATGCCCTCCACTTTCGCAACGCTGTTGCCAAAGTGCAAGTGGTGGGGAGAATGGGTGTGTGGACAACGGTGTGCGGGGCGGGACAGCGGCGGAGGCGGGGTCAGGGGTGGGTTCGGCGGGTGTGGATGCGGGTGGGGCGAGGTCTGGGACCGGGGGCGGTTCGGTGGGTGCGGGTGCGGGTGCGGTGGCGGGCAGGGGGTGTGAGTGCGGTGGGGGCGAATCTGCTCGCCCTGCGCAGTCACAACACGGCGCTGGTCCTCGACCTGCTGCGGACGGCCGGTACGGACGGGATCAGCCGCCTCGAACTCGCCGACCGCACCGGGCTCACCCCGCAGGCCGTCAGCAAGATCACCGCCCGGTTGCGTGACTCCGGCCTCGCGGCGGAGGCGGGCCGCCGCGCGTCCACCGGCGGCAAGCCGCGCACGGTCCTGCGGTTGGTGCCGGGGCCGGGCACGCGGTGGGGTGCATCTGGACCGCGATGAGCTGCGGGTGGTGCTCGTGGATCTCACGGGTGCGGTGGTGGGGAGCGGCGGGCGCCGCTGGATCTGGGGCGGGGGCCGGGGCGGTTGTGGAGGCGGTGGCTCGGGAGGTTGAGGGGTTGGTGGGGGTGCGGTCGGGGGCGTAGAGGTGCGGGGGCGGCGGCGGTCGGGGATGCCGTGGCGCGGGAAGTGGAGGGGCCGGTCGGAGACCCGGCGGTGCGAGGGGCGGAGGGGGCTCGGTAGTCCGGGGGTGGAGGGGCCGGTCGAAGATGCGGCGGTGCGAGGGGCGGAAGGGTTCGCCGGAGATGCGGACGAGGACCCGGTAGTCCGGGAGGCGGGGAAGGCGGTCGGAGACTCGGCGGTCCAAGAAGAGCCGGCGTCGGCCGAGGGCGCGGTCGCGGACCCGGTAGCCCCGGGGCGGAGAAGGCGGTCGGAGACCCGGCGGTGCGAGGGGCGGAAGGGTTCGCCGGGGATGCGGACGAGAACCCGGGAGTCCACGAGGCGGGGAGGCCGGTCGGTGGCTCGGGGGTTCAGGAGGCGGCGGCGTCAGCCGGGGCCCGGTCGCGGGCTCAGTAGCCCAGGGTGTCCCGCCGCCGTCCCTCGATCTGGCCCGGAATCTGCTCGGCGTGGGCGTTGCCCTCCCGGACCCCTGGATCACACCCACGGCATCCTGCACCGCGTCACCGGGTTCCCGGAGTGGGACGGGTTTCCCTTGCGGGACGCGCTCGCTCGGCGGCTCAGGGTGCCTGTGGTCGTGGACAAGGACACGAACGCCGCCGCGTTGGGGCTGGCCGTGGCCGGGGAGGGCGGGTCCTTCGCGTATCTGCATCTCGGGACCGGGCTCGGTGCCGGGCTGGTGATCGGCGGCGGTGTGCATCGGGGCGCGCGGACCGGGGCCGGGGAGTTCGGGCACCAGGTCATCCAACTGGACGGGCCGCCCTGCGACTGCGGGAACCGGGGCTGTATCGAGGCCCTGTGCCTGGCCGCCGTGGCGCGAGGCGACCTGGACGAAGCGGCGCGGGTGCTCGGCGCGGGCGCGGCGAACCTCGTGGGCCTGCTCGACATCGACCTCGTGCTGCTGGGCGGCCGTACCGTCGCCGCCGACCCGGAACCCTTCGTACGCGGAGTCGCCGCCGTCCTCGACGCACGCGCCCGGCGTGAGGGCACCCGCGAGGCCGCCGTACCCGTACGGGTCGCCCCGGAGGGGCGCGGGGTCGCGGAGGGCGCGGCCCAGTTGCTGCTCGGGCCGCTGTTCGGGCGGGCGGACGGGTAGCGGGCGGCACCCGGCCCGGGAAGCGGCGCGCCTCCGCCGAACAGGCGTCCCCGCGCGCCCGTTCGAGGCATTCGCCGCCCCCGCCCGGCACGTCACCCCGATCCACCGCACCCGTCCGGCACGCTCATGTGCTTATGCGACTGCACCTGAGACCGCGCGCCCCACTGCGCACACCCCTGTCCCTCTGCCTCGCAGCAGCCGCCCCCTCCTCCTCACCGCCGTACCACCCGCCCACGCGGCCGCGGCCGTCCCCGCCTGCGCCGCCCCCGACGCCCACACCTTCCCCCTCACCACCCGCATCCACGACGGCCCCGACTCCTACCCGGCCGGCGGCGGCTACGGCACCTGGTATCTCGACCTCACCAACACCACCGCCCGCCGCTGCACCGCGATCCACCCGGTCGTCGTCCTCGTCGACCAGCGCCGCGCCCTGAAACCGTCCCAGCCCAGACTCGACTTCTACGACGGCACCAGCGCCCGCCCCTACCCGGTCCACTTCGAACGGACCGACGAGGCCGAACTCGTCGGCGCCTTCGACGACGGCTTCCCGGGCTTCACCGTCGACCCCGGCAAGACCCTCACGGTGAAGGTGCGGCTCGCGCTCGCCCCGGACACCGCGGCGAACGAGATCACCGTCAACGCGGCCGTCGTACAACGGCACGCCGACGACGGCGACTGGGTCGGCCAGTCGAACGACTACCGCTTCGACGTCGAGCCCGCCGACCCCGCCGACACGGAGACCGCCCCCACGGCCACCTCCCCGGCCAGCCCCGTCCCTCCGCCGCCCCCTCGCCCTCCGCCGAGGGAGACCTCTCCTTCGCCGACGAACTCGCCCGCACCGGCATCGGCACCGAGCACCTCGTCCTCGCCGCCACCTCCGTCCTGCTCGTCACCACCGGCGCCCTGCTCGTGGCCCGGAGGCGCCGCTAGGGCCTGTCCGGCGGATCCTGTCGCGGACGCGGGGTCCGGCGCGCACATCTGCGGCGTCCATGGGGCGCCCCCCGGTCTCCTGCGACCTGATCCGTTGGACAGGCTCCGGCGCACCCCGTCGCTTCTGCGACGATCTCCGTGTGGACTACCCCAACGACCAGGCCCCCGGCGCCCCCGTCCGCTCCGGCATCCCTGAGCACGGCCGTATTCCGAAGTACTACGCGGTGAAGGCCCAAATCGCCGTGCTCCTCGACGAGTTGGGGAGGGCGGCCTGATCCCGACCGAGCGCGACCTCTCCGAGCGGTACGAGGTCGCCCGCGAGACCGTGCGGCAGGCGCTGCGCGAACTCGTGCTGGAGGGCAGGCTGCGACGGCAGGGCCGGGGCACGGTCGTCGCGGGTCCCAAGCTGGAGCAGCCGCTGTCCCTGGCCAGTTACACCGAGGGCGTACGGCGGCAGGGGCGCACCCCGGGCCGCAGCCTCGTCACCCTCGACCGCTTCCCCTGCACCGACGCCCTCGCCGCCGAGACCGGGCTGACCCGGGGCGAACCCGTCTGGCACCTGGAGCGCGTCCTGCTCGCCGACGACGAGCGCGTCGGCCTCGAGAGCACCTACGTCTCCGTCGCCCGCGTCCCGCACCTGGACACGGACTTCGAGCCCGACTCCTCCTTCTACGGCTACCTCAACGCCCGCGGCGTCCACTTCGGCGACGCCGACGAACGCATCGAGACCGTGCTCGCCACCCCGCGCGAGGCGCTGCTCATCGGCACCCCGCCGGCCCTCCCGAGGCGATGCTGCTGATCCACCGGGTGTCCCGGGACACGGAGGGCAGCCGCTGGAACGGGTCCGGGGCCTGTACCGGGGCGACCGCTTCTCCTTCACCACCCACCACAGAGGCTGACGAACAGGGCCTGGAGGCCGATGAAGACACCTCTCGCAGCGGTCTCGATTTATCACGGGTAGATAACGGGTCTAGCCCAAACGTGATGGGTCGTTCACGCTTTCGTTGGGAGCCGGACCTTTCCGGTTCCCGGATCCGGAGGAGCGTGGCCGTCGTGAGAGTGACAGTCGTCGGAGGCGGCGTGGTGGGAACCATGCACGCCTGGCAAGCAGTGGAACGCGGCCATGAGGTCGTACAGATCGAGCGCGAGGCGGAGGCTCGCGGTGCTTCGTTGCGCAACTTCGGCCAGATCTGGGTGAGTGGCCGCGCGGGCGGTGAGGAACTCGAAACCGCCCTGCGCGCACGGGAGTTGTGGGAGGAGATCGGCGCCCGCGTCCCCGGCCTCGGCTTCCGGGCCAACGGGTCGCTGACCCCGGTCAGGGGCGACCGCGAACTCGCCGTCGCCGAGGCCGCCGTAGCGCGGGAGGACTCGGCCGCGCGCGGCTACAAGCTCCTCACCCCCGTTGAGGCCCGTGCCGTCAACCCCGCCCTGCGCGGTGACTTCACCGCCGCCCTGTACTGCGAGCGCGACGCGGCCGTCGAACCCCGCACCGCCCAACTCGCCCTGCGCGCCGAGCTGTCGAAGTCCCCGAACTACACCTTCCTGCCGGGCCGTGAGGTCCGCGAGGTCATCGGCGAGCACGCGGTGCGCGACGACCACGGGGACGTGCACGCCTCGGACACGGTCGTGCTGTGCACCGGCGCCTGGCTCAGCGGGCTCGTCCGCGAACTCGCCGGGCCCGAACTCCCGGTCCGCCGTGTCCGGTTGCAGATGATGCAGACCGACCCGCTCGGCGAGCCCCCTCGCCACCTCGGTCGCCGACGCGGACAGCTTCCGCTACTACCCCGCCTACCGCGGCCGGGCCCTCGACCAACTCAACGCCGAGCAGCCGCAGTCGCCGACCCCGGCCGCGCACGCCATGCAACTCCTCATGGTGCAGCGCGCCGACGGCGGACTCACCATCGGCGACACCCACGAGTACGAGCACCCCTTCGCCTTCGACACCACCGAGGCCCCCTACGACCATCTCGCCGAGGTCGTCGAGTCGTTCCTCGGCCGCCCCCTCCCGAAGATCCGCCGCCGCTGGGCCGGCGTGTACGCGCAGTGCACCGACCCCGCCCGCGTCGTCCACCGCCAACAGGTGCGCGACGGCGTCTGGTTGGTCACCGGACCGGGTGGCCGCGGCATGACCTGCTCCCCGGCGATCGCCGAGACCACCGCGAACGAACTGGACTGGTGACCCCGTGAGCTCCCTCATCAACCCCACGACACCTGACATCCGTCTCGTCGTCCTCGACATGGCCGGCACCACCGTCGCCGACGGCGGTCTCGTCGAGGAGGCGTTCACGGCCGCCGCCCGGCACATGGGCGAAGAGCCCGCCGACATGCTCGCCTACGTCCGCGCCACCATGGGCGAGTCCAAGATCTCCGTCTTCCGCCACCTGTTCCGCGAGGAGACCAGGGCCCAGGACGCCAACAAGGCCTTCGAGGCGGCGTACGCCGAACTCGTCGACGCCGGCCGGGTCGCCGCCCTGCCCGGCGCCCGCGAGACCATCGAGACCCTCAAGTCCCAGGGCCGCACAGTCGTGTTGACGACCGGCTTCGCCCGCGCCACCCAGGACGCGATCCTGACCGCGCTCGGCTGGCAGGACCTCGCCGACCTCACCCTGTGCCCCGCCGACGCCGGCGGCCGGGGACGCCCGTACCCGGACATGGTCCTGACCGCCTTCCTGCGTACGGCGGTCGCCGATGACGTACGGCAGACGGCGGTCGTCGGCGACACCTCGTACGACATGCTCAGCGGGGTCCGCGCGGGCGCGGGTCTGGTCGCCGGTGTGCTGACCGGCGCGCACGACGCGGACGCGCTGCGTGCGGCCGGGGCGGGCCATGTCCTCGACGGCGTAGGGCAGTTGCCGGGAGTCCTCGCATGACGAACGGCATCCGCTTCGACTCGGTCAGCGTCGCCTACGACGGCACCGTCGTCCTCGACGCCCTCGACCTCACCGTGGAACCCGGCGAGGTCATGGCCCTGCTCGGACCGTCCGGCTCCGGCAAGACCACGGCGTTGCGGGCGGTCGCGGGGTTCGTACGGCCGGTGTCGGGGCGGGTGTTCCTCGGGGGCCGTGACGTCACCGACCTGCCACCGTACCGGCGGGGCGTCGGCATGGTCGTCCAGCAGTACGCGCTCTTCCCGCACCTGCGGGTCGAGGACAACGTGGCCTTCGGGCTCAAGGCGCAGAAGGTGCCCCGGGGAGATCCGTACCCGGGTCGCCGAGGCGCTGGAGATGGTCGGCATGGGGGAGTACGCCCGGCGCCATCCACGGGAGTTGTCCGGCGGGCAGCAGCAACGGGTGGCCATCGCACGGGCGTTGGCCATCCGGCCCGGGGTGCTTCTTCTCGACGAACCCCTCTCGGCGCTCGACGCGCGGCTGCGGTCCGGCATGCTCGCCGAACTCGCCCGGCTGCACCGCGAGTTGCCCGAGGTGTCGATCCTCTACGTCACCCATGACCAGGTCGAGGCGCTCACTCTGGCCGACCGGATCGCCGTCATGAACCGGGCCCGGCTCCAGGAGTGCGGGACGCCGCGCGAGCTGTACCGGGCGCCCAAGAGCGAGTTCACGGCTTCCTTCGTCGGCAGCGCGAATCTGTTGCCGGTGAGTGTGGGGAGCGGGGGTGTTCTTCGGGGAGCAGCGGGTCGAGGTGCGGGGGCTGTTTCCGGGGGTCGGCGACGTTGTGCGTGCGGCCGCATCTGGTGGGCCTTGGGGAGGGGCCGAATCAACTCGCCGGTGTCGTACGGGAGATCCAGTGGCGCGGTGCCACGCATCGGCTGCACGTCGATGTGGAGGGGCGGCGGTCATCATGGCCGACGTACCGGAGTTGAGGAAGCCGCCTGCGCATGGAGACGCGGTGACCCTTCATTTCGCGCCCGATGACGCGGTGTTGCTGACCGCTGGAGTCGGCGATGAGTGAGGTTGTCCGTTGGGCGCGGGCCGGTGGGGGCTTGTCGCGCAGTTCCTCGCGCTCCTCGGGTATCGCCCTGCTGCCCGTTGTCGTCCTCGGGCTGTTCTTCCTTTACCCCCTCGCCCTCGTCGTTCGGCAGTCCTTTCAGCCGGCCACCGCCTACGCCGACGTCTTCGCATCCGAGTTGTTCCGTACCGCTCTCTGGACCACCGTCTGGATCGCCGTCGTCTCGACGATCGGGTGTCTGGTCCTCGGGTTCGTGCTCGCGCTCGTCATCGCGTTCGTGCCCTTCCCCGGAGCCAGGACGGTCGCCCGCTTCATCGACGTCTACCTCTCCTTCCCCTCCTTCCTCATCACGCTCGCCCTGCTCTTCATCTACGGCACCACGGGCATCGTCGGGTCGTTCCAGTTCCTCGCCACGCCGTGGGGGTGCTGCTCGCGGAGATCACCTACTTCACGCCGTTCGTGATGCGGCCGCTGCTCGCCGCGTTCTCGCAGGTGGACACCGCCCAGTTGGAGGCGGCTTCGAGTCTCGGGGCGCGGGCTCCCGGATCATCCGGCAGGTGATCCTGCCGGAGGCGCTGCCCGCGCTCGCCGCCGGCGGAAGTCTTGTCCTGGTGCTCTGTCTGAACGAGTTCGGGATCGTGTTGTTCACCGGCGCCAAAGGGGTCACGACGCTCCCCATGCTCGTCTACAGCAAGGCGATCCTGGAGTCGGACTACCCGGGCGCGTGCGTGGTCGCCGTCGTCAACGTCCTTATATCTGTGGGGCTCTACGGGCTCTACCGGGTGGTGAGCCGTCGTGTTGGTGCATAGCCGCAGGGCGAAGTGGGCCGTGTGGCTGGTCTTCGCCGTGCTCTTCCTGCCGCTCTTCGCGCTGCCCCTCCTCGTCGTCCTCGGCGCCTCCTTCGCCACCAACTGGTCCGGGGTGCTGCCCTCCGGGTTCACCGCCTCCCACTACTCCGCCGCCACCCGGGGCGAGTCCCTCCAGGCGCTCACCACCAGCCTGGTCACCGCGCTCACCGCGAGCTTGCTGGCGCTGGGCATCGGGACCTGGGCCGCGCTCGCCGCCGCCGGACTCAAGAAGCGTCAACGCCAGGTGATGGACGCCCTGTTCGTGCTGCCGGTGGCCGTGCCGTCCGTGGTGGTCGGGCTGGCGATCCTCGTCGCGTTCTCAAGCCGCCGATGCTGCTCAACGGCACCCGGTGGATCGTGATCCTCGCCCACACCGTGCTCGTGACCGCCTTCGCCTACCAGTCCGTGTCCGCCGCGATCGTCCGGCTCGACCCGGCCTACGAACAGGCCGCCGCCTCTCTCGGCGCCCGGCCGCTGTACGTCCTGTGGCGGATCCGGCTGCCGCTGCTGCTGCCGTCGCTCACCGCCGCCGTAGGACTCTGCTTCGCCCTGTCCATGGGTGAGTTGAGCGCCACGATGATGCTCTATCCGCCCGACTGGACCACGCTTCCGGTCCTCATCTACTCGGCCACCGACCGCGGCGCCCTGTTCGCCGGGTCCGCGCTCGCCGTGGTCCTCATGACGGCGACCCTGCTCGTCCTGCTCGTCGTCTCCCGGGTCCGCACCCGGGCCGCGTACCGCTGATCCTCAGCACCACCTCAACCCGCCACACCACGCCAGGAGTTGGCCTCGCCATGCCAGAACCACGCTCAAGATCGCCGTAGCCGTCTCGCTCTGCGCCACCCCGCTGCTCACCGCCTGCGGTGGCACCTCCGCCGCCTCCGACGCCAAGGTCGTCACCGTCTACAGCGCGGACGGGCTCAAGGGGGAGAACGGCGACGGCTGGTACGACGAGATCTTCAAGGACTTCGAGAAGCAGACCGGCATCAGGGTCAAGTACGTCGAGGGCGGCTCCGGTGAGATGGTGCAGCGCGCCGTCCGTGAGAAGAGCAACCCGCAGGCCGATGTCCTCGTCACCCTGCCGCCGTTCATCCAACAGGCCGACAGCAAGGGGCTGTTGCAGAAGTACACGCCGGCCGGCGCCGACCAGGTGAGCGGTGGCGACAAGGCCGCCGACGGGACCTGGACGTCGGTCGTCAACAACTACTTCGGGTTCATCTACAACAAGAAGCAGCTCACCCAGGCGCCCACCACCTGGGACGAACTCCTCGACGGCAAGTACAGGAACAAGCTCCAGTACTCCACGCCCGGTGTCGCCGGTGACGGAACCGCCGTACTGATCAAGGCGATTCACGACTTCGGCGGCAAGGACGCGGCGCTCGCCTATCTGAAGAAGCTGCAGTCCAACAACGTCGGGCCGTCCGCCTCCACCGGCAAGCTCGCGCCCAAGGTCGACAAGGGTGAACTCCTCGTCGCCAACGGCGATGTGCAGATGAACTACGCCCAGTCCACGACCATGCCGAACCTCGGCATCTGGTTCCCGGCGAAGCAGGGCGGCAAGCCCACCACCTTCGCCCTCCCGTACGCGGCCGGCCTCGTCACCAAGGCCCCGCACGGCGACAACGGCAAGCTCCTCGACTTCATGCTCGGCGCCAGGGCCCAGCAGCAGGTCAGCTCGATCGGCGGCGGCTTCAGCGCCCGCCAGGACGTCAAGGCCACCGACGCCAACGCGACCGCCCTGACCAAGCTGATGACCGGCGTCGAGGTCTTCCAGCCGGACTGGGCGGACATCGAGAAGAACCTGACGTCGTACGTCGAGGACTGGCAGTCCGCCACCGGCAGCTGAGTCAACGGCCCCTGAGACACCGGCAGTCGAACCACCCGTCACCTACGGAGGTCCCCGTGTCGTCCCGCATGTCCCGCCGTACGTTCCTCGGCTCCGCCGCCGCGGTCGCCGTCACCGCCGGTCCGCTCACCGCGCTCGCCCGCGCCGCGACCCGTACCCCCAAGGTGCTGGTCGTAGGACTCGACGGCTGCCTGCTCACCCGCGTCAAGGACGCCGACGCCCCGAACCTGGACGCCCTGATGGCGGCCGGGCTCACCGCGCCCAGCAGCATCTACGCCGACCCGCTCGCGCCCACCCTGTCCGGGCCCGGCTGGTCCACGATCATCACCGGTGTCTGGCCCGACAAGCACCTCGTCAAGGACAACGCCTTCACCGGAGCCCAGTTCACCAGGTACCCCGACTTCCTGACCCGCGTCGAGACGGCCAAGCCGCAGCTCGTGACCTACGCGGTCGCGTCCTGGGCGCCGATCACCGACACCGTGTTCTCGGCCAAGGTGGACACCCGGGTCTCCACCCCGAGCGCCGAGTACGACACCGGCACCACCTCCCGCGCGGTCGCGCAGCTGCGGGACGGCAACCCGGACGCGGTGTTCGTGCACCTCGACAACATCGACCACGCGGGCCACAGCTACGGCGCCGCCTCCCAGCAGTACCTGGACGCGATCCACACCGCCGACGCCCAACTCGGCCAGATCGTCGCCGCGTTGAAGGCACGGCCGACCTACTCCGCCGAGGACTGGCTGATCATGGTCACCGCCGACCACGGCCACACCGACCCGGGCGGCCACGGCGGCTCCACGCTCCAGGAACGGCAGACCTTCCTGATCGCCAACGGGCCCACCCTGGCGGCCGGTTCGGTGCGGTACGACGTGAAGATGCCCGACGTCGCCGTCTCCGCGCTCGCCCACCTCGGCGTCGCGATCGACCCGGCGTGGGGACTGGACGGGCGGCCACTCCAGCAGCCGCAGCCGGACGAATTCGACGCCCTGCGCGGCAAGTTGACGGCCCGCGTCGACGAGACCGGCATCCCCGCGAGCGTCCTCGGCTTCACCCACACCCCGCCGGCCGGCTGGTCGGTGGACAACTCGGCGATGGGCAACGGCGGGGTCACCGAGTGGCGCGGCTGGTCCTTCACCACCGACGAGTTCTGGACCCAGGCCCAGCGCGACCAGAGCCGCGAGTCCAACGTCCGCGCCCGCAACGTCTTCGCGGTCGCCGACGGCGACGAGTGGAACGACAGGACCGTCTCCGGCACCTTCGACTCCACCCTCGTCAGCCCGGCCTACCCGGTCACCGGCGGCCGTGGCGCGACCCTCACGTACACCACCTACTACCGGCAGGAGTCCCCGCAGAAGGGCGACGTCCTCGTCTCCTACGACGGTGCCGCGCCCGTCTCCGTCCGCACCTACACCGCCGACGTGCCCTCGCGCACCGAGACGGTCACCCTGCAGATCCCGCCGGGCGTGACCACGGCCGGGCTGCGTTTCCGCTACACCGGCGGCAACAACTGGTACTGGGTGATCGACGGAGTCCGGCTGAGCCAGTCCTGACTAGGGTGGGGGCGTCGGTACGGCGCGGTTCCGGCGCCCCCGCCCACCGCAGGCACGCAACGCCAGGAGACAGAGCACATGGCAGACCGCAAGCCCATCGAATCGTGGCTCACCGACATGGACGGTGTCCTCATCCACGAGGGTGTGCCGATCCCCGGCGCCGACGCCTTCCTCAAGAAGCTGCGGGAGTCCGGCCGGCCCTTCCTGGTGCTGACGAACAACTCGATCTACACCCCGCGCGACCTGCACGCGCGCCTGCGCCGCATGGGCCTGGAGGTGCCGGTCGAGTCGATCTGGACCTCGGCAATGGCCACCGCCCGCTTCCTGGACGACCAGCGCCCGGGCGGCACGGCGTACGTCATCGGCGAGGCAGGGCTGACCACCGCGCTGCACGACATCGGCTACATCCTCACCGACCACGAGCCCGACTACGTGGTCCTCGGCGAGACCCGCACCTACTCCTTCGAGGCCATGACGAAGGCCGTACGGCTCATCGACGCGGGCGCCCGTTTCATCTGCACCAACCCGGACGAGACCGGCCCCTCCACCGAGGGCCCGCTGCCCGCGACCGGTGCGGTGGCCGCCCTGATCACCAAGGCGACCGGCAAGAAGCCGTACTTCGCGGGCAAGCCCAACCCGCTGATGATGCGCACCGGCCTGAACGCGATCGGCGCGCACTCCGAGACCAGCGCGATGATCGGCGACCGCATGGACACCGACGTCCTGGCCGGCATGGAGGCCGGGATGCAGACGTTCCTGGTGCTCACCGGCCTGACCCGGCCCGAGCAGATCGAGAACTTCCCGTACCGCCCGTCCCAGGTCGTCGACTCCATCGCGGACCTCGTCGACCGCATCTGAACCCGATCACCTCCTTACTCGCCCGTTCGGAGCAACGGAACGCCGCCAGGGATGCGCGCGGGGACGGCGAGGAGGAGTCTCCAGATATCTGGAGGTTCACGATGGGTTCACTGAAAATCACTCTCTGTGTAGGTGCCGCGGTGGTCCTCGCGGCACTCACCCCGACGGCGTACGCGGCGGACGGAGGCGGAGTCTCGGTGACCCCCGCCTCCCCGGCCCCCGGCGCCGACGTCTCCCTCAGGATCAGCGGCTGCGCCGGTACGACGGGCACCGCGGCCTCGGCCGCCTTCGTCGCCGACGCGAAACTCGCGGGCGCGTCCGGCACCCTCGCCGGCGAGACCCGGGTCCGCGGCACGCTGGAGCCGGGCAGCTACGACGTGAAGATCACCTGCGGGAGCCTGACGGTCAAGGGCGCCATCAAGGTCGTGGAGAGCGCGTCCCAGTCCCCGACCGCGCAGCCCTCCGAGCAGCCGCCCGCCTCGCCCGTCGCTCCCGTGCACGCGGGCGGTGGCGGTACGGCGCACATGACGGCCGTGGACGTGCGGGCAGCCGGTCCCGGGACCGCGCAGACGGTGGTGGGTCTCCTGCTGGCCGGTGTCGCCGCGGCGGCCGTGGCGCTGCGCAGCGCCCGCCGGAGCCGCAGGACGGGCTGACCCGCCATGTTCGATCACGACAGGCCCGCCGAGCACGGGCGCACCTCCGGCACCGGACGGCTGCTGACCGGGGTCGCCTGGGCCGTCCTGCTGCTCGGGCTGTGGCTGTGGGGGCAGGACCTGACCGGCATCCGGCAGGGCATATCCGCGCCGGCGACCGGAGACATGGCGGCCGTCGGACGGCCCCCGAGGCCGAACTCCCGCCCGCCGCCAAGCCGTTGGGCGACAACGCGCTGCCCCAGCGCATCGACATCCCCCAACTCGCCGTACAGGCACCGGTGGTGGCCCGCCCGCTGGACGCGCAGGGCGCGATCGACCCACCGCCGTTCGACCAGCCCGGCGTGGTCGGCTGGTACGGCGGCGGGGTACGGCCGGGAGCGGCGGGCACCGCGCTGCTGGTCGGGCACGTCGACACCGAGACCAGCCCCGCCGTGTTCTACAAGCTCAGCACGCTCCGCCCGGGCCGCACGATCCGGGTGATCCGCGACGACGGCAAGGTCGCCGAGTTCACCGTCGACGACGTGCGCGTCCTGACCCGCGACCACTTCGACGCCCAACAGGCCTACGGCACCCGGCAGTCGGGCCGCGCCGAGCTCCGTCTGATCACCTGCGGCGGCTCCTTCGACCGGGCCAGCCGCAGCTACACGGCGAACGTGATCGTGTCCGCGTATCTCACCGGCACCGGACTGTGACAACCGGGCCCGGCCGACGACCCTCTCCCCCTGAAGCCGCCGACCGGGCTGGTCCTCAACCGCACGCGCACGGGCTGCGGGAGTAACCCGGCGAACGGCGCGGGAGGCCTGGGAGAACCCATGGGTGATGTGGACCGGCCGGGGGCCCGAGGCCGTCGGGAATGACTCTAGAACGAATGGGCGTCCGGGCCTAGGGGCAAATGACGCCATGTCCCACACCAGTTGCTCTCTGTCATATGCACTGGTCACTGTCGATCCGCCGGGCCCGGCAACCCGGCGAACGCAAGGTCACACGCGTTCATTGGGGCGGGCCCGGGGTCGTGCGGCACTGCTGTGGACAGCCTGGTGCGCACATGGTCGAAGTGTTCCCTTATGGCGTTCTCGGCGCGCCTCGCGTCCCCGGAGCGGACCGCGTCGAGGATCTCCCGGTGCTGGCGGCAGGTGACGTCAGGGTTCTGGGGACCGGTCGCGAGGTCGCTGTGGACGCGGTGGAAGGCGTCCCAGAACGCGTCCAGGACCTCGCTCAGCAGGGCGTTGTCCAGGCCCCGGTAGAGCGTGGCGTGGAAGGCGCGGTCGGTGGCCGCGAGGCCGATCCCCTCGGCCGCCTCCCGCTCCATCTGCCGTACCAGCGCGTCGAGTTCGGCCAGGTCCCGCTCCGGCAGCCGCCCCGCGAGCCGGACGACGAGGCCCGACTCCACGGCCTCGCGCAGTTCGAGCAGCTGGAGCAGGCTGTCCTCGCCCCGGTTGTGCCCGACGACCGTACGGAACGCGAGGCCCTCGACCATCGGCGCGAGCGACATCGGGCCGACGTACGTGCCGAACCCGTGCCGGATCTCGACGATCCCCATCGCCTGCAGCGCCTTGAGCGCCTCGCGCACCGAGTTCCGGCTCGCGCCGAGAAACACCATCAGCTCGGGCTCGGTCGGCAGCGGGGCCCCGGAGGGCAGCCGACGGTCGAGGATGAGCTTCTTGATCCGCTCCTGCAGGTCACGGGCTGCCATGGCCAGAGGGTATCCGGCCAAACGGGGGAGAGCTGTGTTCCGCCCGTACCGATGTTCCCGCCGCCCGGAGATGCCGCCCACGCAAAGGCCCGCCGCGATGCGGGGCCTCCGGCGTCGCGAGGGGGATTTCGAGGCTGGGCTTTTCGGCCACGGTCGGCGTAGTGCCGGGCCTGGGGTGTGGGTGGCGGAGCCCCAGCGTGCGCGGCGAAGCCGTGCGAAAACGACGATGGCGAGGCATGTTCGCGCTTTCCGCGAACGTGCCTCGCCATCGCTAGCGTGCGCCGCCAGGGACTCGAACCCCGGACCCGCTGATTAAGAGTCAGCTGCTCTAACCAACTGAGCTAGCGGCGCCTGCTGACCTGCACAACTCTACCGGACGCGGACGGGTGCTCCGGACCACCTTTCTCCCCTCCGCCCCGGCCGGGTGTACATCATTCGGACCGTCAACATGCGAGTCCGGAAGACAGTTGAGAAACTGGCGGACGTGCACGAGCGCGGATATTTCCACCTGGAGTGTGAGGGGCATCGCATGGAGACTCCGGTATTCGAGGAATTCGATCCCGCGAGCGATTGCGACTGCCCCGGATGCGTTCAGCGGCGACGCCTCCTGTCGTATTCCACGGCCGGCCGCACCGGCGGTCACCTCGCCGCCCAGCGGGCCTCGTGATCGCCGCCGCCGCGTCCGCCGCGCTCACCACAGGACACACCGCACCGGCCGCGGCCGCCCCCACGCACCGGCCCGGCCCGGCGTCCCCGCAGGTGACAACGGCGACGAACCCGCCACCCCGCAGGGCAGCAAGGCCCCTTTGCACGGCCCGGGCGGCAAACCGGCCGGTGCCGTCAAGGCCCCACGACCACCCGCGCGGAGATCATCAACCGGGCCAAGACCTGGATCGCGGCACAGGTGCCGTACAGCATGAACGCGTACTGGTCGGACGGTTACCGGCAGGACTGCTCGGGGTTCGTCTCGATGGCCTGGGGGCTGCCGGGGAACGAATGGACCGGAAGTCTCGACCAGTACGGGGTGCGTATCGCCAAGGAGGAACTGGAACCCGGTGACATTCTCCTGTTCCACAATCTGGCGAATCCCGAGAAAGGCTCGCACGTCGTCATTTTCGGCGGCTGGACCGACTACACGCACACCTACTACATCGCCTTGGAGGAGACCCCCTCGCACGCCCGCCGCCAGTCCACCCCGTACGCCTACTGGAGCCACTCGGAGAGCTATGTCCCCTACCGCTACAAGGGCGTGACGGGCGGTACGGACGGGGTCACCCCGGTGACGCCGGTGACGCCGGTGGACGCGGGCAAGGTGACCACGCCGTATCCGGGAGCGTCGTCCTTCGGCCCCGGCGCCGACAACAAGTACGTCACCCAGCTCGGCACGATGCTCGTCGCCCGGGGCGCCGGCTCGTACTACACCTCGGGTCCAGGCCCGCGCTGGTCGGACGCGGACCGCCGGGCCACCCAGGCCTTCCAGCTCGCCCAGGGCTGGACCGGCGCGGACGCGGACGGCCTGCCCGGCCCGCGGACCTGGGAACTGCTCGTCACCGGCAAGGGCAAGAACGTCGGCGGTACGGCGCCCGTGGGAGCGGCGGGCCCGCCCGCACCGTCCTCGCACGGCGTCCCCGGCTACCCGGGCAAGGCCGTGTTCCGCCCCGGCGCGAACAACAAGTACGTCACCGAGCTGGGAAAGCAGCTGGTCAAGAAGGGCTTCGGGAAGTACTACACGACCGGCCCGGGTCCGCGCTGGGGCGAGCCGGACCGGCGCAACGTCGAGGCCTTCCAGCGCGCCCAGGGCTGGCGCGGCGGCGCCGCGGACGGCTACCCGGGCCCGGAGACCTGGCGCCGCCTCTTCTCGTAAGCCCGACACATCCAAGCACTGTCATGACGCATCTGGCGCGGAGGCTGGAGGCACCTATGAGTACGACGACCACTTCACAGACGCCCGAGAACGAGGGGCCACCCGAGGGACCGACCCGTCCCGCGCGGCTCATCCAGAACGAGGCGACCACCGAGATCCCCGTCCACCTGCTGTTCCGCGACGACCCCGACCCGGTCTCGGTCCCGCTCAAGCCGGCCGTCGTCGCGCGCCGGCAGGGCACCGGGAGCAGCCCCGCTTCCGCCGCCCGGTCCCGGCCAAGCCGCGCCCGGCCCCGGAGGTCGACCCCGACCTGGCGGAACGCCCCGCCCGGGTGCTCCCGGGACGGCGGGCGTGCTCGCCGGTTCCTGTGGACTGGCCGGCTGCCTCGCCACCTCCTGGTGGGCGGGCGTCCTGCCCCCGCTCGCGACGCAGGCGCTACGACTGCCGTTCTACGCCGGTGCCGGACTCGGTCCCGCGCAGTGGGCCGCGTACGCCGGGGCGGGCGCGCTCGGTCTGTTCGGCTTCGGCGGGCTGGCCCGGGCCCGTACCGGACGGGCCTGGGTGCTCGGCCTGTTCGGCCGCTACCGGGGACCGTCCGGCGCACCGGCCTCATGTGGGTCAACCCCCTGCTGCTGCGCCGCCGGGTCGACGTGCGGCTGCGGCACTGGCGCGGTGAGCCGATGCCGGCGGCCGACGCGAACGGGGTCGCGCTGCGGGTGGTGACGCTGGTGGTGTGGCGGGTGCGGGACACCGCGCGGGCCACGCTCGGGGTCGAGGACCACGAGACGTATCTGCGCGAGTGCGTGGAGGCGGCGCTCGCCCGGGTGCCGGTGGAGCCGCCGGGCGGTGGCGCGAAGGGCGCCGCCGATCTGGCCGCCGACGCGCTGACCCGGCTGGTCGCGGGGGACGCGGCGCCGGTCGGCATCGAGGTGTTCTCGGTGCGCCCGGTCCGTGTGGAGTACGCCCCGGAGGTCGCCGCCGCGATGACCCGCCGCCGTATCGCCACGCTGGACGCGCAGCAGCGGGCGACGATGCTCACGTCGGTCGTCGACTCGGTGGAGGACACGGTGACCCGGCTGACCATGCGGGGTCTGGTGGAGCTGGACGACTACGAACGCAAGGCGTTGGTCAAGGACTTGACCGTCGCCTTCTGCTCGGGACGGGGAGAAGCCGCACCGTGAGCGGTATGGACACGGTCAAGTAAGGGCAATAATCTGGGACTTGGTCTAGACCTGCACGGCTCACGGAACTCCCCACACGTTCTCCAGGAGCGGCAGCATGCGCAAAAAGACCAAGTGGTACGCCGGTGTGCTCGGGCTCACCACGGCCGGGGCCATCGTGCTCTCGTCCGGGGCCGCCAGCAGCCACGGCTACACCGACCTCCCCATCAGCAGGCAGAAGCTCTGCGCCAACGGCACCGTGACGAACTGCGGTGACATCCAGTACGAGCCGCAGAGCGTCGAGGGCCCCAAGGGCTTCCCGGGGCAGGTCCGCCGACGGCCAGATCTGCAACGCCGGGATCAGCCGCTTCGCCCAACTCAGCGCACCGAAGGCGCCGTCCGGCGCCGCGTGGCCGACCACAAAGGTGACGGGCGGTCAGTCGTACACGTTCCGCTGGCAGTTCACCGCCATCCACGCCACGACGGACTTCAAGTACTACGTCACCAAGGCGGGTTGGAACCAGAACCACAACCTGGCCCGCTCGGACCTCAACACCACCCCGTTCCTCACCGTCCCCTACAACGGTCAGCGCCCCTCGTCGTCCACCATCTCCCACACCGGCACGCTGCCGTCCGGCCTCTCCGGCCACCACGTGATCGTCGCGGTGTGGACGATCTCGGACACGGCCAACGCGTTCTACTCCTGCTCGGACGTCACCTTCTGAGCATTGCTTGAGACAGTCCGGTGTCCCCGCGGGTAGGTTCCCTCCACCAAGCGATACCTGACCTCGGGGACACCATGGAAGCGCTGTTCTACGTCATACCTCTGCTCATGATCACCCTGGTCGTGTTCGGCGCGGTCGCCGTGGTCCGCCGCTCGCGGCGGGTCAGCAGCGCCTGGAACAGCGGCCTCACGGCCGAGGGCCGCTGTCTGCGGACGTACACCACGACCAGCGGCGGCGGGGACACCATGGTGTCGACGACCCTGCACCACGTCTACGAGTTCACCACCCCGAGGGCCGCACCGTCCGCTTCGAGGAACCGAACGGCCCGGGGACTGTCCTGGAGGGCGACGTCGTCACCGTCCACTACACGGCCGACCACCCCGAGCACGCCACCGCCCACGCCCCGGCCCGGGGAAAACTCGCCGCCGGGACGGGCTGCGTGCTGGTGTTCCTCGGTGTCTTCATCGCCTTCTGCGTCGGCTTCATGCTCGTGGTCCACGAGATGTTCTCGGCGGCCGACGACTTCCTGAGCCCGTAGCCTCCACATCTGACGGTACGTCAACTACCGTGCGCCTCCATGGAGTCCACGAGGCGTACCGTCGCGGAACTCGTCCAGGCGCGGTGGGGCGACCACCGCCCGGGACTGTGGTGCGGGAAGCAGGTGCTCACGCATCACGAGGTGGCGGCCGGCGCCGCGGCCAGAGCCGCACTCCTCACCGACCTGCTGCCACCCGGCGCACCGCCCCACATCGGCGTCCTGCTCGACAACACCCCGATTACCCGCTGTGGTTGAGCGCGGCGGCCCTCGCGGGCGCGGCCGTCGCCGGTATCAACCCCACCCGCCGAGGCCCCGAACTCGCTCGCGACATCCTGCACACCGAATGCCGGATCCTGGTCACCGAGCACACCCACCTCCCGCTCCTCGAAGGCCTCCAACTCCCGGACTTGGAGGTACTAGTGACGGACTCTCAGTCCTACGCCGACCTCCTCGGCCCCTATACGGACGCGCGACCGGACGCCTTCTCCCGGGCCACCCCCGACGACCGCGTCCTGCTCTACTTCACCTCCGGTTCCACCGGTGCCCCGAAGGCCGCGATCTGCACCCAGGGCCGCCTGGCGGCGGCGGGAAAGTCCCTGGTCGACAGCTTCGGGGTGCTCCCGGACGACGTGCACTACATCTGCATGCCGATGTTCCACGGCAACGCGGTGATCGCCGACTGGGCGCCCGCGCTGGTGGCCGGGGCGGGGGTGGCGCTGCGCCCGCGGTTCTCGGCGTCACGGTTCCTGGACGACGTACGGGCGTACAGGGCCACGTACTTCACCTATGTCGGCCGTGCCGTGCAGTACGTCCTGGCCACCGAAAAGCGTGCCGACGACCGGGACAACCCGCTGCGCATGGGCTTCGGCACGGAGGCGGGGGCGGTGGACGCGGCGGCGTTCGAGCGGCGGTTCGGGGTGCGGCTGGTGGAGGGGTACGGGTCCTCGGAGGGCGGGGCCGCGGTGCAGTGGTCGCCCGGGACACCGGCCGGGGCGGTCGGACGGGCGGCGCCCGGGCTCGCCGTACTCGACCCCGAGACGCGTGCCGAATGCCCGCCCGCGGACTTCGACTCGGCCGGGCGGCTGCTCAACGGGGAAGCGGCGATAGGGGAGTTGGTGAACCGCGCGCCCAACCCCTTCGAGGGGTACTGGCGCAATCCCGAGGCGGACGCGGAACGGCGCCGGGCGGGCTGGTACTGGACCGGTGACCTCTTCTACCGCGACACCGACGGCTACCTCTACTTCGCCGGCCGCACCGACGACCGCCTCCGCGTCGACAGCGAGAACCTCGCCGCCGCGATGATCGAGAACATCCTCGCCCGCTACGACGGCGCCGACGCCGTGGCGGTCTACGCCGTACCGGACCCGGTCACCGGCGACCAGGTCATGGCCACCATCGCCGGCCGCTTCGACCCCCTCGACTTCGCCGAGTTCCTCCTCGCCCAGCCCGACCTGGGCACGAAGATGGCACCCCGCTTCGTGCGGGTGGTGCGGCGGATGCCGGTGACGGCCACCAACAAGATCCATCGGGCGGGGCTGCGGCGGGAGGGGGTCGCCTGTACCGATCCGGTGTGGTGGCGACCGCCGGGAGAGGCGGCTTATCGGAGGCTGACCCCGGAGGACGCCGAAGGGCCCCTCGTCGGAACGAGAGGCCCGGTGTGAGGGGGTGTGGGTGGCGGAGCCCCACCGCGCGCGCGCGGCGAAGCCGTGCAAACACGACGATGGCGAGGCCGTTCGCGCTTTCCGCGAACATGCCTCGCCATCGTCATCGTGCGCCGCCAGGGACTCGAACCCCGGACCCGCTGATTAAGAGTCAGCTGCTCTAACCAACTGAGCTAGCGGCGCGTGACTCACGCCTTCCGCTGGATCTGTGTCTCGCGGAGGGCGACGAGAAAATACTACCTGGTCCGGAGGGGTGCTTCGGACCAACGCCGGGGCAGCCGTCAGATGGCCAGCGAGAGAAGGACCGGGCCCGCCTCGCGGTTCAGGGTGTCGGCCGCCTGGCGCAGACGGTGGGCATGCTCGACCGGGAGGGAGAGGGCGAGGCAGCCCACCGAGGAACCGGCCGTGATCGGGACGGCCGCGCAGACCGTGCCCACCGCGTACTCCTGGAGGTCGAGGTGGGGACGGTCGGCGGCTGGGTCTCCAGGCGGGAGAGCAGCAGCCGGTCGCTGGTGATCGTGCGCGAGGTGAGGCGGGCCATCTTGTGCCGGGAGAGATGGTCCCGCCGGCCGTTGTGATCGAGCTGCCCCAGCAGGCTCTTGCCGAGCGCGGTCGCGTGCGCGGAGACCCGGAAGTCGACCCACTCGTTGACCGCCGGGGTGGTGGGCCCGGCCGCGTACTGGGTGATCGTGACCTCGCCGTCGACGTACCGGCTGACGTAGACCGCCGCGCCCAGCGAGTCCCGCAGCCGGTCCAGGGTGCGCTGGATCTGCTCCCGCACCGCCTGCTCCCGGCCGGACGCGGAGCCGAGCCGGCTGAGGGACTCGCCGGTGATGTACGCGCCGTCGGTGAGCTGCTCGACGTAGCCCTCGCGGCGCAGGGTCCGCAGCAGTATCGTCAGGCGGTCGGCGCCGAGGCCGGTGACGCGGGCGAGTTCGGTGTCCGTGACACCGGTGGAGTGCCCGGCGACTGTCTCCAGGATGCGCAGAGCGTCCTGTACCGAGTGGTAGGGCGCGGTCGGCTCGTGCATCAGCGCCACGGTGTTTCTCCCTGCGCTCGCTTTTTGGGCCGTGATACCGGACAGCGAATCCCTTCCACGATAGCCGTCAAACGGCCGATGTGGAGCGGCTGTTGGCGAGAATATAGCTCTCCTTACGCCCTCCGAACTGCGGCGCGAATCCTTTGGCATATGCCTTCGTCATGCCACGTGACGTGGACCTTGGGTGTTCGATTGCTCACCTGACGTAGTTGAATAATTGTCAAAGAATGGCGCCGAGAAATTCCCGGTTCGTTCTTGTTCCGGATCGCCGAAGATCTGCTCCGGCGAGCCCGATTCGATGACCTTTCCCGAGTCGAACATCAGGACTTGGTCTGAAATATCCCGGGCGAAATTCATCTCGTGGGTCACACAGAGCATCGTGATGTCGGTGGTGCGGGCGATGTCCCGCAGGACGTCGAGGACGCCCGCGACCAGTTCCGGGTCGAGCGCGGAGGTCACCTCGTCCAGCAGGAGGATCCGCGGCCGCATCGCCAACGCCCGCGCGATCGCGACGCGCTGCTGCTGGCCGCCGGAGAGCTGGGTCGGGCGGGCGCCGGCCTTGTCGGCGAGGCCGACCAGGTCGAGCAGCTCCAGGGCGCGTGCCTCCGCCTCCTCCTTGGGCAGGCCGAGGACGGTGACCGGCGCCTCGGTGACATTGCGCAGCACGGTCATGTTCGGGAACAGGTTGAACTGCTGGAACACCATCCCGATCTTCTTGCGGATCTCCCGGACCTGTTTCTCGGGCGCGGGGAAGAGCTGCTCACCGTCGACGGTGATCGTGCCCTCGTCCGGCTCGGTCAGGGTCATCAGCAGCCGCAGGATCGTGGTCTTGCCCGACCCGGAGGGACCGATCAGGGTGACGTGCTTGCCGGACTCCACGGAGAAGTCGAGGTCGTCGAGCACGGTGTTGGACCCGAAGCGCTTGGTGACGTGGTCCAGGCGGATCAACTCGCTGCCGTCCACCGGGGATTGGCGTGGGCGTCGGGTTCCTTCGTCAGGGTGTGTCAGCGGACAAGGCGTCGCTCCAGGGCTCGGATCAGCAGGGAGGCGGGGTAGGAGATGAGGATGAAGGCCACACCGATCACGGTGATGGGCTCGGTGAACTGGAAGTGGTCCTGGGAGAACAGCCGGGCCCTGCCCATCAGTTCGAGCACGGTGATCACCATGAGGATCGGGGTGTCCTTGAGCATCGCGATCACGTAGTTGCCGAGCGCCGGGACCACCCGGCGGATCGCCTGCGGCAGGATCACGGCCGTCCAGGTCCTGCGCACCGGCAGGTTCAGCGCCGTCGCCGCCTCCCACTGGCCGACGGGCACCGCCTCGATGCCCGCGCGGTAGACCTGCATCGTGTACGTCGAGTAGTGCAGCCCGATCGCGAAGACACCGGTGGTCAGCGCGGAGAAGGTCAGCCCCCACTCGGGCAACACGTAGAAGAGGAAGAAGAGTTGGACCAGCAGCGGGGTGTCCCGGACGAACTCGGTGACGACCCCGACCGGCCAGCGCACCAGGGGGTACCACCCGCGCGAGTCTGTTCGAGCGTGGGGAGCGTCGGCGTCCGCGTCAGCAGCGCCCACACCAGTCCGAGGACGAACGAGATCAGCGAGCCGAGGACCAGGATCTGCAGGGTGACCTTCAGGCCGTCCCAGAAGTACGGCATGAAATCGCTCACGGCGTTCCAGTCCCACTTCACGAGACACCACCTCCGACGCCCACGGTCCGGCCGCGCTGGGACTCGGTGCTCGCGGGCCCCCTTGCCGATGCCCGCCTTCAGCTTCTTCTCCAGCCCGCGCATCAGCCGGGTGAGGGCGAACGCGATCACGAAGTAGATCAGCAGGATGTACGTGTAGATCTCCGCGCCCTGCTGCAGCGCGAGCCGCACCAGGTTGGCGCTGAA
Source organism: Streptomyces sp. P3 (assembly GCA_016893485.2). Lineage (GTDB taxonomy): Bacteria > Actinomycetota > Actinomycetes > Streptomycetales > Streptomycetaceae > Streptomyces. The sequence continues at coordinate 3,826,404 of JAFEKX020000001.1, read as the reverse complement.
GGTGAGATCGCCCATGCCCATGACCGAGACCAGGGCCGTGCCCTTGAGGAGTTCGATCAGGAGGTTGGAGAAGGGCGGGATCATCTCGGGTATCGCCTGCGGCAGCAGGATCAACCGCATCCGCTGCCAGGGCGTGAAGCTCAGCGCGACCCCGCCCTCCTGCTGTGCCGGGTCGACCGCGTTCAGGGCGCCGCGCACGATCTCCGTGCCGTACGCGCCGTAGGTCAGGCCGAGGGCGAGAGTGCCCGCCCACAGCGGGACCAGCTGCCAGCCGAAGGCGACCGGGAGGACGAAGAACACCCAGAAGATCATGACGAGGGCGGAGGTGCCGCGGAACACCTCGGTGTAGAAGCCCGCGAGGAAGCGGACGATCCACAGCCGGTGGGTGCGGGCGATGCCGACGACGAAGGCCACGGCGGTCGCCAACAGCCCGCTGAACACGAGGAGTTGGACGGTGGTCCAGACCCCCTTGAGGACGAGTTCCCAAAGGCCCGAGGTCATCCGCCGCAGAGCTCCTTCGCGGTGAGGTCCGTCAACTCGGCCCTGCTGAACCCGAAGGGCCGCAGGATGCGGAACAGCTCCCCGCTCTTCTTGAGCTTGTGCAGCTCGACGTTGAAGGCGTCCCGCAGCCGGGTCTCGGTCGGCCGGAACGCGAAGGCGCCGCCGTCGACGCGCGGTTTCCCGTCGACGAGCGGGGCGAAGGGCGTGGTCGACTCGGCCTTCGCGGACTTCTTCACGACCGCGCGGGTGGTGAGCGCCGTACCGGCGAAGACGTCGACGCGCCCTGCCTCCACGGCGTTCAGCCCCGCGACCTGGTCCGGGACGATCAGGATGTCGCCCTGCTCGTACCCGGAGTCGACGGCGTGCTGGATCTGCGCGTAGCCGGTGCCGGTGGCGAACCTCGCCTTCTTCGCGACGACGTCCTTGTAGGTGTGCAGCCCCTTCGGGTTGCCCTTGCGGACGACGAAGGCGTCCAGCACCTGGTAGTCCGGGTCGGCGAAGATGACCTGCGCACAGCGTTCCGGGGTCACGTACATCCCGGCGGCCACGACGTCGAACTGCTGCGAGTTCAGGCCGGGTATGAGTGAGCCGAACTCGGTGGGCACGGGCTGCACCTTGTCGACGCCGAGCCGCTTGAAGATCGCCTCCGCCAACCTCGGTGCCTCGCCGGTCAGTTGACCGTCCCTGTCGATGTACCCGAAGGGGATCTCACCGGCGATCCCGAGCCGTACGACTCCCTGCGCCTTCAGTCGGGCGAGCAGATCACCGCCGTTCGTCGTCGACGCGGTGGCCACCCGACCGCAGCCGGCCACGCCCAGCGCACCTGCCGCCGCCACCCCGGCGAGCAGTGCCCGGCGGGTGTGACCCGGCGTGTGACCGGATGTGTGTCTGTCGTTCCCAGTTGGTGGAGCCATGGGCGCGCAGCTACCCGACCGGTCTCGGGTTATGCACCCTGGAAGACATGACGGATCACTTCATCGAGGTCGCACGCGCAAAGCGGAACGTCCACAGTACGCCCGCAACGAGATCTACGCCCTTTTCCCGCCCTTCGCAGACGGAACCCCCGCTGGAGACCCCACGGTCACCCCCATACCGGGCGATCTCTGCTATTTCGCCTTCGCCGGCACGGAACTCGGCACGACCTACGGCTACGACCGCGAGGTCCGCGCGGGTACGACGGTCGTCGACCCGTGGTCGAGGGCCTGGACGAGATGGCGGAGGCCTGCAACGACCTGTGGCGGACGGGGGCGGCGGGGGAGAGCCTCAGCTTCCGGCGGGCCTGACCCCGGCCCCGTCCAGCGCGTGCGCCGCGCGCAGCACCAGCTCGTCCCGGTGCCGGGCCGCCACGATCTGCATCCCGATCGGCAGCCCGTCGCCGTCGTTCCCCCACGGGGACGGTGACGGCGGGCTGCTGGGTCAGGTTGAAGGGGTACGTGAACGGGGTCCAGCCGGTCCAGCGCCGGTGTCCGGAGCCCTTGGGGACCTCAACTCCCGCCTCGAACGCGGTGATCGGCAGCGTCGGCGTGACGAGGAGGTCGTAGCGCTCGTGGAACAGGCCCATCCTGCGGCCGCCAGTTCCATGCGGGCGTCCACCGCCGCCAGATAGTCCAGCGCGGAGAAACCCCTCCCGTCGCGCAGATCTCCCGCAGCCCCGGGTCGAGCAACTCCCGCTGCGGCGGGGAGAGTTTCTGCGTCACCCGGGCCGCGCCGCTGAACCACAGGGTGTGGAAGGGGTCCACCGGGTCGCTGAAGTCGGGGTCGGTCTCCTCGACGTACGCGCCGAGCGCGGCCAGCCGCTCCACACCCCGCCGTACCGCCGCCGCGACCGCCGGACGCACCGCGACCTGGCCGCCGAGGGACGGCGAGTACGCGATCCGCAGACCCTGGACGCCGTCCGCGAGGCCCGCGCTGTAGGAGCCCGGCGGGCGGTCCAGGCCCGACCAGTCACGGGCGTCCGGGACACCGATCACGTCCAGCAGCAGCGCCGCGTCCGCCGCGTCCCGCGCCATCGGCCCGACGTGCGACAGCGTGCCGAACGCGCTCGCCGGGTAGAGCGGCACCCTGCCGTACGTCGGCTTCAGTCCGACGATCCCGCAGAAGGAGGCGGGGATACGGACACTGCCGCCGCCGTCCGTGCCCAGCGACAACGGGCCCGCGCCGAGGGCAACGGCCGCCGCGCTCCCGCCACTTGAACCGCCGGCCGTGCGGGCGGGGTCGTGCGGGTTGCGGGTGACGCCCGACAGCGGGGAGTCCGTGACGCCCTTCCAGCCGAACTCCGGGGTCGTCGTCTTGCCGATGAACACCGCGCCGTGCTCCCTGAGCCGGGCCACGGAGGGCGCGTCCTCGTCCCAACAGCCCTGCTCGTCAATGGTCTTGGAGCCGCGCAGGGTCGGTGTGCCACGTTGCAGCAGGATGTCCTTCACGGTGACCGGCACCCCGTCGAGGAGCCCGGCCGGTTCCCCGCGCCGCCAGCGCTCGGCCGACTCGGCTGCCCGCGCCAACGCGCCCTCCGCGTCGAGCCGTACGAACGCGTTCACGGCGGGCTGGATCTCCTCGGCCCGTTCCAGGGTCGCGCGGGTCGCCTCCACGGGACTGAACTCCCGTCTGCGGTAACCGTCCAGGAGTTCCACGGCGGTCAGCTCGGTGAGTTCGGTCGTCATCCGGCCCTCCAGAGTGGCGAGTTCAGTGCCCCGGTACGTACCCGCGCTTCTTGTCGACCACGTTCGGCAGCGGCTTTCCCGCCTCCCATCTCTCGTACGCCGCGACGAACTGCGTCCCGAGCTCGTCCCGCCAGCCGACCGTGTCGCCGCTCATGTGCGGGGGGAGACGATCAGCCCCGGCACCTGCCACAACGGGCTCTCGGGGGTGAGGGGTTCGGCCTCGAAGACGTCCAGGGCGGCGCCCGCGATCCAGCGCTTGGTCAGCGCCTCGGCGAGCGCGTCCTCCACGACGAGCTGACCCCGGCCGACGTTGATGAAGCGCGCCGAGGGCTGCATGCAGCCGAAGCGGCGGGCGTCGAACATGCCCCGGGTGTCGTCGGTCAGCGGGGCCGCCGCGATCACCCAGTCGGCGCGGGCCATCAGCCGGTCGAGCTCGCCGGGGCCGTGGATACCGGTGCGCGGGGTGCGGCCGACGAGCGCGGTCGTCACCCCAAGTGCCTTGAGAGTGCGGACGATCGCCCGCCCGATCGGCCCGGAACCGACCACGCAGGCGCGCGTCCCGGCCACCCGCTGCGCCTCGCGGTGCCGCCAGGTCCGCTCCCGCTGAAGCTCCAGCGTCCTGGGCAGGTCCTTGGCCATCGCGAGGACGAGGGCGGCGACGTACTCGGCGATCGGCTGGTCGAAGACGCCCCGCGCGTTCGTCACCACCGTGTCGGATTCCGCGAGTTCGGGGCACATCAGATGGTCCACACCCGCGCTCGCCGTGTGCACCCAGCGCGGCCGGGGACCCTCACCCGGCCAGGCGGAGCGCACCGCGTGGGAGGTGAAGTCCCAGACCAACAGGACGTCGGCGGACGGGAGTTGATCGGCGAGCGTCGAGGCGTCGGCATGTTCGACGCGCACCCGGCCGGTGAGCTTCCCGAGCCTCGGCAGCGGGTCGGCGTCCAGGACGAGAAGGGTGGGCAGAGCAGCGGGAGTTGCGGTCATGCGGAGCCGTTTCTCACGGGGGAGCACAGGGCGCGGCCGTCTGACATGCACGGATTGACCACGCTCGCACTCGAACCTACCTTCGTCAACACGGACGCCCGCACGGACCGTTGTCACCCCGTTTCTCTCGGTGAGGCCGGTGTAGCCATGCATGTCTCCTTCCTGGGCGGACCCCGCCCACAGCGCGGTGTCGGCGTCGTCGCCCCCTGGCCCGGCTCGTCAGCGAGCACGAGACGCCGCACGACGCGGTCCCGGCCGCGCGTTCATGGGCCTGACCCGGCACATCTGGAAAGTGCCGTACCGCGACGTCGTCGACATGGCCCGGCAGGCCGTCAAGAGCGAGGCCGACGCGCTCTTCATCAGCTGCACCAACCTCCCGACCTACGACGTGATCCCCACCTGGAGGCGGAACTGCGGATACCGGTCGTATCGGCCAACCAGGTCACGATGTGGGCAGCGCCGCGCCGACTGGGTACGCGTGCGGTGGGCCCCTATAGGCGCTGCTGGATGAGTCGGCGCGCCGCCGGGGGCCGGTACTGACCGAAGAACACCAGGAAGGCTGGTCATGACCGCACTCGATTCCTCTACCCGGGCCACTCCGCCGAGGACGACTACCCGCGCATGGAACAGCTCCTCGGCAGCGACGTCCGCCTCGACGTGGTCCACACGGACATCGGCGAGGACGCGCACCGCGTCGACGCACTCCTGGAGATGGGCTCCCCGAGCGGCTGACGGCAGGCGTCGAACAACTCCGCATGTCCGGCGCCGAGGCCGTCGTCTGGGCCTGCACCAGCGGCAGTTTCGTCTACGGCTGGGAGGGCGCCCAGGGCCAGGTCCGCGCCCTCGCCCGGTCGGCGGGCCTGCCCGCGTCGTCGACGTCCTTCGCCTTCGTGCACGCGGCGCAGGAACTGGGGTGCGGCGGGTCGCCGTAGGGGCCACCTACCCGGACGACGTGGCGGCCCTGTTCGCCGCGTTCCTGCTCGCCGGGGGAGTGGAACCGGTCACGCTGCGCGCCTCCGGGATCATCACCGCCGCCGAGGTCGGCACCTTGGGCTACGACGAGGTGCTCGACCTGGCCCGGGCGGTGGACGGCCCGGACGTCGAGGCGGTCCTCCTCCCGGACACGGCCCTGCACACGGCCGCCCACATCCCCGACCTGGAGAAGCAGCTCGGCAAGCCGGTCCTCACCGCCAACCAGGTCACCGTCTGGGAGGCCCTGCGGCTGGCGGACCGCAAGGTCAACGCGCCTGATCTCGGGACGCTGTTCACGAGGGAGCCGCTCGTGCAGGTGAGCTGAGGCGTGGGAGGCGCCCCACAGCGGCGCGGGGCCGCGTCGATACGCGGCTCCGCCGCATGGGCGCGGCCGGCCACGATGCCGCCGCACACGAACGACAACGCGTCCCCGTACCCCCGCCTCTCCCTCGGGGAATAAAGCGGAGACAGCCTCCTGTTACGCGGTGAAGGAGCGGAGAAGGACACCGCACAGCTCACAACAGGAGGCACCCACCGTGGCGGCAGACGACGAGGTCCGGGGCACGACCGACGAGATCCGGGGACCGCGCAGGGCACCGCCCCCGTCCCCCTCTCCGTACTGGACCTGGTGACCGTGGGCGCCGGCCGCACCGCCACCGACGCGCTGCGCACCAGCGTCCGGATCGCCCGGCTCGCCGAGTCGCGCGGCTTCCACCGCTACTGGGTCGCCGAGCACCACTCGATGCCCGGCGTCGCCTCCTCCTCGCCCGCCGTGATCCTGGCCCACCTCGCCGCCCACACCGAGCGCATCCGCCTCGGCTCGGGCGGCGTCATGCTCCCAACCACGCGCCGCTCGTCATCGCGGAGCAGTTCGGCACCCTGGAGGCGCTCGCCCCGCACCGCGTCGACCTCGGCCTCGGCCGCGCCCCCGGCACCGACGGCGCCACCGCAGCCGCCCTGCGCCGCACCGACCGGCTGAACGAGGGCGCCGACGACTTCCCGAGCAACTCGCCGAACTCACCCGCTTCCTGGACGACGACTTCCCCTCCGGCCACCCCTACGCCCGCATCCACGCGGTCCCCGGCCCGATCCAGTCGACCTCGCCCGGCGGCGTCCAGTCCCCGCACCGCCCGCCGGTCTGGCTGCTCGGCTCCTCCGGCTTCAGCGCCCGGCTGGCCGGCATGCTCGGCCTGCCGTTCGCCTTCGCCCACCACTTCTCCGCGCAGAACACCATCCCGGCGCTCGACCTCTACCGCGAGTCGTTCCGCCCGAGCGCGGTGCTCGACGCGCCGTACGCCCTGATCGGTGTCTCCGCCCTCGCCACCGACGACGAGAAGGAGGCCCGCCGCCAGGTGCTGGCCGCCGCCCTCAACATGGTCCGGCTGCGCACCGGCCGCCCCGGCCTGGTGCCCACCCCGAAAGAGGCCGAGGCGTACGAATTCAGCCCCATGGAGCGGGAGTTCATCACCTCCTGGAACGCCAACGTCATCCACGGCACCGCCGACGAGGTCCGCGCGGGCCTCGACGACCTCCAGAAGCGCACGGGCGCCGACGAGTTGATGCTCACGTCCCACGCCCACAACGGCGACCTGCGTCTGCGCTCGTACGAACTGATCGCGGACGCCTACGGTTTGACGGTGGGTCAGGAAGCCTGATTGCAGGCCTTCGTCCCCAGCAGTTCGGAGATACGATCCGGCGTCACCGGGCGGGAGTACAGCCACCCCTGTCCGGTGTCGCAGCCGATCCGGCGCAGCCGGGTCGCCTGTGCCGAGGTCTCCACGCACTCGGCGGTCACCGAGAGCCCCAGCCGGTGGGCGAGCTGGATCATCGCCTCGACGATGACCTCGTCCGCCGGGTTCGGCGCGACGCCCTCGCCCTCGTACTGGAAGCCGCGCACGAAGGAACCGTCCAACTTCAGCACGGAGACCGGGAGTCGGCTCAGATACGCCAGGTTCGAGTAGCCGGTGCCGAAGTCGTCGATGGCGATGTGCACCCCCATGTCGCTCAGCGCCTGGAGCGCCTGCAACGGCCGCCCCGCCGACCCCATCACCGCGGACTCGGTCAGCTCCAACTGCAGCAGATGCGGGGCGAGTCCGGTCTCGGCCAGTGTCTCGGCGACGTCCGCGACCAGATCCGAGTCCCACACCTGCCGTACGGCCACGTTGACGCTCACGAAGATCGGCGGCTCGTCCGGGTGGTCCAGCTGCCAGCGCCTGGCCTGACGGCAGGCGGTGACCAGGACCCAGCGGCCGAGTTGCACGATCGAGCCGTCCTCCTCGGCCAGTCCGATGAACCGATTCGGCGTCAGCATGCCGAACTGCGGGTGGTTCCAGCGCACCAACGCCTCGACGCCACGCAGCCGTCCGGTCTCCATCCCCACCAACGGCTGGTATTCCAGGGTGAATTCACCCCGCTCGATGGCGGGGCGGAGCGTGGAGGCCAGCGCCTGGCGGGTCATGCGGTGCGCGTTGCGCTCCGGATCGAACAGTGTCCAGCGGGACTTGCCGTCCGCCTTCGCCCAGTACAGCGTCGTGTCGGCGGCCTGCATCAGGCCGGTGGCCGTCGTGCCGGACGCGTGCCGCTCGACCACGCCGATCGACGCCGACAGCGACAGCCGCTGCCCCGACAGGTCGAACGGCGCCTGCAACGCCTTCAGCACCGACTCGGCCAGCTCGGCCAGTTGGTCGGTCCCGGTCGAGTCCTCGACGAGCAGCGCGAACTCGTCCCCGCCGAGCCGCGCCACCAGCGGCGAACTCGCCCGGGCGTAACCGGCCTCGTCCGCGCACCGGGTCAACCGCTCGGCCACGGCCGCCAACAGCCGGTCGCCGACGCGGTGTCCGAGGGTGTCGTTGACCGCCTTGAAGCCGTCCAGGTCCAGATAGCACAGGCCGATCCGCCCGGTACCGCCCTGCTCGTACGAGTCCGCCTCCAGCGCGGCCGACAGCCGCTCGAAGAACAGGGTGCGGTTGGGCAGCCGGGTCACCGGGTCGTGCATCTCAAGTGCCGTAGCCGCGCCTGGAGTTCACGGCGGGCACTGATGTCGGTGAGGGACAGCAGCACACCGTGCTCCTCGGCGGCCAACGGAGCCGCGCTCACCTGCACCCACAGCACATGCCCATCGGGATGCTTGACCCGCCGCGTACAACTCAGCTTCGCCTGCCGCCCACGCAACACCTCCCGATACGCATCCCAGGTCCGCGCGTCCGACTTCAGCTCCATCAACTCCGCCGCGACCATCCCGGTGAGCGCGGCCCCGGGCTTCCCGAGCAGCGCGCCAAAGCTGTCGTTCGCACTGACCACCAGGCCGTCGCGGTCCACGACGGCCATCGCGAGGGGCGCGGCGGAGAAGGCGGAACCGTAACGGCCGGCTTCGGGGAGTCCTGGGGGTAGAGGGGGCCAGGGATTCGCCGGGGCCGATGGAGGTGAAGGAGTCGCCGGGTTCGGCGGGACCAGCGGACCCGTCGATCCCGCTGGAGCCGCCGGACAGGCTGAACCGGACCGGCTCACTGACCGACCCGGGCTTGCGGGACTCGACGGCGCCGACGAGTTCGGCGGACAGGCTGAACTCGACCGGCTCGCTGGACGGCCCGGACCTGCGGGACTTGCCGGATTCGACGGACTCGTAGGGCCCGTTGGACAAGATGGACAGGCCGGGCTCGACGGGCGACGCGGACGGACCGGGCCTGCTGGACCCGATGGGTTCGGTGGGCCCGCTCGGTCCGTCGGACAGGCTGAACTCGACCGGCTTGCCGGACGGCCCCGGCCGCCGGGACTCCTCGGACGCGACGGGATCGTAGGGCCCGCCGCACTCGCCGGACGGCGCCCGCTCGGTCGGCTCCCCGGACTGCTCGGACCTGCGGGACTTGCCGGAATCGGGAAACCGGATCGCTCGGACCCGGTGGAAACTGTGCGAGGTGATGCCTCGCTCTTACTCTCTGTGACGGCTGGCCGGATGAGGTCTGCCGCGGGCGCCGGCCCTTCGGACGTTCCGCTCACCGCTCGCTCCCGCAGTGCACTCGATCTTCGGATGGGTCTCGTCGGGATGGCCGACCGGGTGGGGGCCGCCGTGCCGTGTCCGTGCAGGAAAGTGTGCCGATCATAGAGGTTGGCCCCGGCCCTTCCAGCCACTGTCCAGTGTCCCGGAACAACGGCACTTTCCGGCAGATCGATTCCGCCCGCACCTGGGCAGGTTCTTCAAATGGCCGATCACATGTGACGTTCCGTGAGTGTTTCCGGATGTCGGGCCGGGCGTGTCTCAGCCGCCCGGGCCCCGCCCCTCACCCTTCTGGTGCAGATAAACAGGGCGTACCCCAACAAACCATCACAGGCTGGGTGTCGGTGTCCCGCGAACCCGCTCCCGGAGGTCCACGTGCCGTGTCAGCTCCCCCTGAAGGGGCTCTCCCGTACGGCGCTCAGGGGCTCACCCAGTGGCGGACCCGCCCCGGACTGCGCGGCACCGCCGCCGTGTTCACCACCATGTCCGCCCTCGCCGCGACCTCGATCATGTCCAGCCAGTCGGTCGCCGAGCCGTTCTCGACCACCCCCTGCGCCCTCAAGCGCACCGACGCCCACCACTCGGAGGGCCTGGACACCTGGAACTCCGCCTACGTACGCCCCACCCGCCCGCTCAACGCGGTGATGGTCTTCCTCTCCTTCCCGGACGCGACCCCGCGGACCACCCCCGCCGAACTCGCCGCCGACCACTTCCCGGCCACCACCCGCTTCTACGAACGCGCCTCCTACGGCAGGTTCACCCTCCGCCCGCACCCCTGCGGCACTGGATCCGCATGCCGCACCCGTCCACGTCGTACGCCATACAGCGCGACTGGAACCCGGTGAACCGCGCCGCGTACCTCCGGGACGCGCTCGCCGCCTCCGACCCCGAGGTCGACTTCTCGCGCTACGACATCGTCTACTTCGTCGCCGACCCGGACGCCCCGGGCGTGGACTCGGACGCGACGAAGGTCGTCAACCTGGACACCCCGCTGCGGGCCGACGGCACGGACATCCGACGGGTCGTCACGGTCTTCGAGAAGCACCCGCCGGACCGGCTCGTCCTCGCCCACGAGACCGGCCACGTCTTCGACCTGCCCGACCTCTACCACCGGCCGGTGGACGGCAAGGGCGACTGGGACACCTACGTCGGCGACTGGGACCTGATGGGCAGCCAGTTCGGCCTCTCCCCCGACCTGTTCGCCTGGCACAAGTGGAAGCTGGGCTGGCTGGACCCGCGCCAGGTGGTCTGCGTACGGGGCACCGCGCCCACCCGCCTGACCCTGGAACCCGTGGCCGCCGGACCGGGCACCTCGGGCGGCGGCACGGCGGGATCGCCGGCGTTCGGACTGGGCCTCGGGACCAAGCTCGCCGTGGTGCGCACCGGGACGGACAGCGCGCTGGCCTTCGAGGCGCGCAGCCCGGTCGGCAACGACAGCACGGCCTGCAAACAGGGCATCCTCGTGTACCGGGTGCGCGACGGCGCGGCTTCCGGGAACGGTCCGATCGAGGTCGTAGACGCCCATCCGCGCACCGAGGCATGCTGGGAGACCTCGGTCTACCCGCCGCTCGCCGACGCCCCCGTCTCCCTCGGCGAGAGCTTCACCGTGCCCGGTGACAACGTGAAGGTGGAGGTCGAGGGCCGGACCGCCGCGGGCTCCTGGACGGTGGTGATCACCCCGGCCCGGAGAGCTGACGGCCTCCTCGCCACGCGGCCCTCCGCTCCAGCCGTCCTGAGCCCGCGCTGTAGCGCTTCTGCTCATTCTTTCCGGAGGTGAGCGAGACACGGGCGGGGAGGCGGGCGGCATGGGTGGGGAGCCGGAGGCACATGGTGGGGCCGGCGCGTGGCGGCGCTCCGTGAATGGTTCGACGATCTGCTGCTGGCGTTCGGGTTGCCGTACCTCTGCGCGTGCGCCGACGACGATCTTCAGGAACCGCCCGCCGGACACCCGGAACGACTGCGTCCGGACCGCCCGCTCACCGCGTACGAGCTGTGGCTGACGGACCATCTCACCCGGATCCCGGACATGCGAAAGGCGCCCTCGGATAACCGAGGACGCCCAGGTCAGCGACCTAATCGCTAGTGCGCCGCCAGGGACTCGAACCCCGGACCCGCTGATTAAGAGTCAGCTGCTCTAACCAACTGAGCTAGCGGCGCCTGCTGACGTCGTAGACCTTAGCATCCTGATCGGCGGGAGGAAAAATCGATATCCGTACGGCTGTCCGGGCCGCGCGCACGGCCGCCCAGAGCAGGATTTCGGCGCCGGGCAGCCAGGGCCGGCGGGTGTCCGGGGCGACCAGCCAGCGCGCGTCGAACGGGGCCGGTGTGGCACCTCCGACCAGCGCCGGGACGGTCACCGCGTCGCCCTTGCCGTGACACAGCAGCGGCGGGACCGATCCCGTACGGCTGTGCTCGCCGGGGTGGGTGCCCCACTCCTCCCAGCCCAGCAGTGAGGGCAGCCGCTGAGCCGTGCCGGGGGTGGCGAACAGGAGCATCCGACCCCGGTAGGTGGCCACCGGCCCCGAGCCGGGGCCCTCCTCCCATAAGCGGTCGACCATGCGGCGGCCGAAGACCGCCGGGGCGCTCACGACGTCGAAGGCGGAGCCGCAGGGGAGGACGACCGGGGCGCCCGGGCGTTCCGTCCAGAGGGCGAGGGTGCTGCGCGGATACGTTCCTGCGGAGGCCAGCCAGGCGGCACCGTCCGAGGTGACGCCCGAGGTGTCGAAGCGGTCGGCGAAGGGCTCGTCCTGTGTGCTGCTCATACCGCATAGATCTACCGGCCGTGACCGCCCGCTCTCCGAGGGTTGCCGGAAATCGGGACAGGAGGGGGCGGGAGGGAGTATCTTGCCCGACCGGCATATGCCAGGAGTTCTTTCTGGCGCCAGGCGATTCACACGAGTCGCCCGGGGTCACACCGGGTCGACGGCTCCGCTGTCCCTGCCCTCGCTGCCGCGCAGCAGATCGCGGCCGAACTCGACCATCTTCTTCGCGTAGTCCTCGGTCCACTCGGCGCGCTCGGCGATGTCCGCCGTCGTCAGCCGGTCGAAGCGGCGCGGGTCGGCGAGCTGGGCCGCCGCGATCGCCTGGAACTCCACCGCGCGGTCGGCGGCGGCACGGAACGCGTGGGTCAGCTCCGTCGCCCGTGTCAGCAGCTCGCGGGGGTCGTCCATCGACTCCAGGTCGAAGAAGTGCTCCGGGTCCTCGGCCGCCTGCGCGGGCTCGAAGAGCAGGGGGCGCGGGGCGTAGCCGCGATTCATTGCGACGCGGCGTGTGCTCCGCCATGTCTTCTCCTCCTCGTACGTCATGAATGACCCGCCCGACGAGCCGGACCACCGTCCATTGTCCCCCGACCGCGCAAGAGGCCCTGGGCATACTCCCGAGGCACCGCTCCCACACCGACTCCTTGCTGCCCAGCCGCCCGGCACGCTATTCATCACCGGCCGCCCGGACCACGAGGAGCCGCTGGTCTAGGTCTCCACACCACCCGGTGTTCCGAGAGGTGTGCGAGCACCGCGTGGTTCGCCTCCCAACCCCTCGGGGCTGTTTCCGTCGGCCGCCTCCGGCGGAGGGGAGGTGGCTGCGGATCGATCGCCGGGCGGAGGCCGTGGCCGCTGTAACGCCCGCTGGTTCGGACGGGTGCGCTGGTCAAGGTCTCCACACCACCCGGTGTTCCGACAGATGCGCGAGCACGGCGTGATTTGCCTCCCAACCGTCGGGGAACTTCACCGTGACCCCCAGTTGCACCGGTTCCGTCGACGGGTGGTCGTCCAGGAGGTCGGTCACGCCTGCTCGGCAGATGACGATGCAGGCGTGGCGGTGGCGGGAGGCGAGGACGCAGAGGCGGCCCGTCTCCAGGTGGAAGGCGGTGGCGTCGGGGCGGCCGGAGAGCGGGTGGAGGACCACCGTGACGTCGAACTCCCGCCCCTGGAGCCGGTTCGCGGTGTCCACGGTGACGTCCGTGACGCCCAGCTCCGTCAGCGCCGCGCGGACCGCCGCCGCCTGGTCCCGGTGCGCGGTGCCCACGGCGATGCGGTCGGCGGTCAGGGGAGTGGGGTCCGGTGAGCGCTCCGACGTGGCCGCGCCGCCCCGGTCCAAGAGGCGTCGTACGACCGTCGCCACCGCCCGCACCGCCTCCGGGTCCGTGCGAGGGGTGTGGCGGGCGGGGAGCTCCAGCAGGCCCCAACCCGACTCGGCCGCCTCGTCGATGACCTGGTCCGGGCCCGAACCGTCCGACGGGACACCGAAGGTGAGCCGCCGGTCGCCGTGGTCCGTGCCGCTGCGGAAGCGGGTGTACGGGTAGAACGCGTCCGAGACCAGCGGGGCCGCCGACGCCGGGAGGCGCCAGGACACCGGCAGGCGGTGCTGCGGCAGTTCGGGGTTGTGGGCCAGGAGGGTCGTCACCGCCGAGGCCGAGGGGTCGTAGGACAGGCCCGCCCACTGCTCCGAGCCGACGATCGCGAACGGGTCCAACTGCCCCGGGTCGCCCACGAACAGCGCCCGCTCGAACAGCCCGGCCACGGCCAGCAGCGAGTCCGAGCGCATCTGGTACGCCTCGTCGACGATCGCGTGCCGCCACGGCTCGTCCACCGTGACGTGCGCCCACTTCGCCGCCGTGGAGATGACGACCGGCAGCCCGGCAAGTTCCCCCGCCTTCGCCGACTTCCGTACGTTCGGCAGGTCGTCCAGCGCCTTGTCGTACGGGTCGGCGTCACTGCTGTGGAGGCGGCCGACCGGCAGCTCGCCGTTCTTCTCGGCGAGGCGGACGACGAGGTCGTCGACCTGCGCGTTGGTCTGCGCGACCACCATCAACGGGCGCCCCGCGTCGGCCAGTTCGAGGGCCGCGCGGACGACGAGGGTGGACTTGCCGGCGCCGGGCGGGGAGTCGACGACGACTCCGCGAGCCGTGCCGTGCAGGGTGTCGCGGAGGATCGCGTCGGTGGCGCGTCCTGCCTCGGCACCGGGGTCGAACACGGTCGTCACAGGACGTCCTCCTCGGTCACCGGGTCGGCGGACTCCTGGACAGCGCTCTCCTCGCCCGGCGGACCCCGTGCGTCCACGGTGTCTCCTCCGGGTCGGGCAGTTTCGCGCCGCCGCGCTGCTCGTGCTCGAAGAGCGTGAAGCAGATCCGGTCGCCCTTCTCCGGGAGCGAACCGGTCTCCGGTTCCTTGCCGCGCCCCATCTTGTCGACGACCCGCAGCACGACCACGGCGCCGTCCTCCTCGTGCCCCACGAACTCCGCCGACTGCGGCTTCCCGCCCAGCGACCGGAACACCTTCGCCCGCTCCCCGAGATGCGGCCGGTCGTCCGTGCGCACGGTCACCAGCGGGCGCGGGCGGGGGCTCTTGCCCTCGCTGTACGCCATGACGACATCCGTGACCTCGCCCGCGAACGCCTCTCCGGCGAGCCGCCGCCCGGCCATCACCAGCGGGTCGTCCAGGGCCTCCTGGGCGTCCAGGCGGGCCTGTTCGCGCTCGCGCGTGGCCAGTTTGTTGGCCGCGGTGACCGCGTCGTCGCGGCGCGGCTGCGGGGCTCACCGGCGGTGATCCGGTCCCGGTGGCCGGTGAACGACCAGCGGTCCCGGGTCCACCGGTCGACGGCGTGCGCGCCCTCCGGCAGCGTCCGCAGCAGGTCGATGCCGTGCCACACCGCGTCCCAGGTGGGGCGGGTGCGGCTCTCGACGAGGGACCTGATCTCCCGCTCGGCCGCGGTGAGTTCACCGAGCCGGTCGTCCGCCTCCAGGCCGTCCTCGGCGGCGGAGAGGGCGGTACGGGCGCGGTCGTAGCGCTCGATGGCCGGGGCGAGCAGCTTGTTGTCGAACGCCGGGTCCGTGGCCGGGCCGGCCGGCGGGCACACCAACTGGCCCTGCGCGTCCCGCCGTAGCTCCGCGTCGAGCGCGGCCTCGGCGCCGGAGACGCCGTCCGGCGGGGCGATCCAGGCGAGGAGGGCGCCCAAGTGCTGGTCCTCCAGGCTGGATTGACCGGTGGCCCAGTGCCGGCCGAGCACTTCGGTGAGCGCGAGCAGCAGCGCGGAACCGGGGACCCGGGCCCGCTCCCGAAGTGCGTCAGCCAGCGCCCCAGCAACGGCACGCGCGGGGGCGCGGGATGCGGGGTCTCGGATCCTGCTCGGCGGTCCTGCGGAACCGCGTCGAACGCCCCAGCAGCCGCACCAGCTCGACGCCCGCGCGGCTCGGCACGATCAACTGCGGTGCGTCCGCGCACAGTTCGACCTCGACCTTGACCCGCTTGCCGGTCTCCGGATCGGTCTCGTTGCGCTCGGCGGCCTCCACGTCGTCCGCGAACGTGTCGATGTACGGCAGGACCACGTCCGCGAGCTCGGCCAGAAACGCGAACCTGAGGTCCCGGTCACGCGGCTGCGGTACGACGAGCAGGCGCGGCGCGTCCCGGTCCGTGCCGACGAGCGCGCCGAGGGGCGCCCCGGCCTCACCGGCGGTGGTGAGCGGCACGAGGACGAGGGGCGCGCGGAGAGGTGCCGGTGCAGGACGGTGGCGGTGGGCTGGGCCCGGCCGCTGTCAACGGCCTCCAGACGAGCGAGAGTCGAGATCAGCGACATGGGGTCCCCTCGGGGTGCGCGACCGGGAGCGGGGTGCGATGGTGCGGGCCGTACGGGATCGGGGTCATCGCGTGCCACCGCCCGTCACGCTCTCCAGGGGCTCGACGAGCCGCGGCTCGGTGGCGCTCCCCGGCACCCGCCCTTGTCGCTCGGCCGCGTCCCGCAGCGCCTCGGCGCGCAGGGCCGCCGCTCTGCGCAGGGCAGCCACCGCCGGGTCGTCCGGGTCGCCGGTCTCGCCGCGGGCCGCCGACAGGACCTCGTTCACCGTCGTCAGGTCGCCCAGCTCGGCGCGCAGGGAGCGGCCGAGGGTGGTGACCGCGCCCGAGGTGCGGGAGCGGTCGCGGCAGTGGAAGGCCAGCTCGCAGGCGGCCAGGCATTCGGGGGCGTAGGCCGCGGGCACCGACTCGACGGCGGCGGTCAGCTCGGCCGGCGGGCGGTCGGGGGCGAAGCAGGTGCCCTCAGGGAGGGTGTCGGCGATGTCCTCGATGCGGGTGAGGCGGGCCAACTGGCGGCCGGTGACCGCGCGTTGCTTACGGACGTCGACGGCGGACGCGGTCGGCAGGTTCGAGAAGTCCTTCGGGCAGACCAGGAGGACGCGATGCCGGACCCGGGGCGCGGGCTTCAGCTGCGCCGCGACCTCCTCCAGCGCCAGCACGTACACCGCCGACTGGCGGGCCGCCGCGCCGACCTTCGCCGGGTCCGCCGAACCGTCCAGCATCGGGAAGGACTTGATCTCCACGACCGTCCAACTGCCGTCCGGGTGCACGACCACCGCGTCCGGCTCGAGGAACGCGGGTGAACCCGCCACGTCCAGGGCGAGCATCGGATGGTCGAGCAGGGTCCAGGCGGCGGCCTCGGAGGCCTCGCGCAGCGCGAGCGCCGTACGGGCCGCGCGTCCCTCGGGGCCGATCGCGGCCAGCTCGGGCACCCGCGCGCGGGTCGGCGGCTCGGCGCCCGGGTCCAGCTTCTCGTGCACCAGCCGCAGCAGCTCCGCGCCGCCGTCCGCCTTCACCCGGGCCTCGAACGCGTTGCCCCGCATGAAGGCGAACTGGGACTGTCCGAAGGCCGAGGGCGAGCCGAGCGCGTCGGCCAGCACCGCCTTGTTCACCCCCGCGCCGTCCAGGATCGCGCGGCGCTTGCAGCCCGGGTTCGCGGCCAGGGCCGCGAGGGCGCGCGCGTCCAGCGCCTTGGCCGGGACGTCGGGGCCGCGCAGCTCAGCGAGCCGGTGCCGGAGCGCCGTCCCCCGCGTCCGTGGGGAGGCACCCGGCTCGGCTCCGGTACCGAGCTGTGACTCTCGCTGCCGTGGAATTCGCTCACCCGGCGAAGTCTGGCATCCGCCACTGACAATTGAGGTTTCCGAGCCGCGTGAGGCGTCACGGGAAGTGCTCCGGGCGGCCTCACGCGAGCGGGCGGCGACGAGCGAGCCGCGTCCCTCGAACCGCGTCCTGATCCGGTCCGCGGCCTTCATCACCTGCGGCGCCAGCAGGAACCCGAGCCCCATCACGACCACGCCCGCGACCGCGTCGAGGAGGTAGTGGTTCGCGGTGCCCATGACCACGATCGCGGTCAGCACCGGATAGGCGACCCCGACGACCTTGGTCAGCCGGTTGCCGCCGTAGCGCCAGAGCATCACACCGCACCACAGGGCCCAGCCGCAGTGCAGGCTCGGCATCGCCGCGTACTGGTTCGTCATGCCGCCCAGGCCGCGGGGCGCGCTCGCGTCGCCGCCCCACCAGCCGTACGAGCTGTACTTGGCCATCGTGTCGACGAAGCCGTAGCCGGGGGAGAGCAGGCGGGGCGGGCAGGTCGGGAGGAGGGTGAAGCCGATCAGGCCGATGAACGTGGACGTCATCAGCCAGGTGCGGGCCGCGCGGTAGATCTGCGCGCGGGACCGGAACAGCCAGATCAGGATCACGGGGGTCACCAGGTAGTGCAGTGACGCGTACCAGAAGTCCGCGGGTATCCCGAGCCAGGCCTCGCGGGTGAAGAGGCGGTTCAGCGGGTGCTCGGCGTTGATGTGGAGGAGCTTCTCGACGCGCAGGATCGCCAGGCCGTGGTCGACGGCGCTCGCCGTGTCGCCCCTGGCCAGCAGGCGGCCCGCCGAGTACGAGGCGTACACCATGAGGATCAGCGGCAGCTCGGTCCACCAGCGCAGCCGGCTCGGCCGGTCCGCCTCGATGCCTGGTGTCTCGGTCTGCGGCATCCGATCGCCCTCCCCTTCTGTACTGGTGCGCTGCCCACGGTCCGGCTTCCCGATAGCCCGGTCGGGACACTTTACGGCGTATGTGCGCGGCCCGTTTCGGGCGCCCCGGACCTCAAAGACGCAGAGATCGCCCCCTGGTTGCCCTTCTCAGGGGTGAGCGATGATGGAGTGATCCGCCTCTCGCATCTCGGGTCTCCCCTTGTATCCCGGAAAGGTCCCTCATGGCACCGCGCATCCTGTTGGCCCGGCACGGGCAGACCGAATGGTCACTGTCCGGGAAGCACACCGGCAGGACCGACGTTCCGCTCCTCGAAGAGGGCCGACGCGGCGCCAAGGTGCTCGGCGAGCGACTGCACCGGCCCCCTTCGACGGCCTCCCGGGTGGAGGTCCGCACCAGCCCGCTGGCACGCGCGCGTGAGACCTGCGAACTCGCCGGCTTCGGCGACCGCGCCACCGACTGGGACACCCTCATGGAGTGGGACTACGGCGCCTACGAGGGCATGACCCCGGAGGAGATCCGTTCCGTACGCCCGGACTGGCTGATCTGGCGAGACGGCGTCCCCGGAGGGAGACCCTCGCCGAGGTCACCGCCCGCGCGGACGAGGTCGTCACCTGGGCCCGAGCCGAGGACCGCGACGTCCTGGTCTTCGCCCACGGCCACATCCTCCGCTCGATCGGCGCCCGCTGGCTCGGCCTGCCGATCGACTTCGCGGCCCGGATACGCCTCAACCCGACGTCCCTCTCGGTACTGGGCTGGGCCTACGGAGACCCGGCCATCGAGAGCTGGAACGACGTGGGCCACCTGGTCCCGTAGGCGGCAGTCGCCCCGGGTCCAGGACCTAGGCTGCGGTTCGAGGCAACCCCGAGTGCCTCTCCAGGAACGTCGACACCCCCGACGCCCTCTTGTGAGGCAACAACACCCGCGCGGTCCCCGCCAACATTGTCTGAATCCGCGAGGACTGCACCAGGTCCAGAAGATCAAGCACCCGCATCCCCGCGGTGGCCGCCTCATCAGGACGCCCGCCCCGAGCGAGATCATCCGCGAGCTCGGCCGTGTACAGCGCGATGTTCCGGGTGAAATGCGGGTCCTGAAGATGCGCCGCCCGCCGAGCATGCCGCGCAGCCCGAGGCCAGTCACCCAACGTCGACCAGCACTGCGCCTCGAGCCCCTCCAACTCGGCCTCACCGTAGAAGCTCATCCACTCCGGGTCCGCATCCGAGTGCCCCCGCGAGAATAGCGCCTGAGCCCGGGCCAACGCCTGCTCGCACCCGGTGCGATCGGCGAGTCCCGCCCAGCCCCCGCCTCGCGCAGCGCGAGCAGCGACATCAGGCGAGCGGACCCCAGCGGCCGTCCGACCCGCTGCGCGGCCTGCGCGGCGCGCACCGCCTCGCGCGGCCGGCCGGCGTCCCGCGCGAGGAACGCCGTATTGCAGAAGGCGTGTGCCTCAAGGCCGGCGTCCCCGGTCATCCGGGCCGTGGCGAGGGCCTCCGCGTAGTGCGAGCGGGCGTCGTCGAAGCGGCCGGAGTCGTGGGCCAGCCAGCCCACGGAGATGGCGAGTTCACCGGCTCCGGGTGCAGTCTCTCGGCGACGGACTGCCGGGTGGTGCCCGCGTCGAGCAGGGCGTACGCGGCGCGCAGCGGGCCGCCGCGCGCCGGTAGAGGCCGTCGGCGCCGTGCCGGTCGTCGAGCAGCCGGATTCTGCGGACGGCCTCTTCCAGGGCGCCCGCCTCGCTCGTACCGGGACGGCGGACGGAACGTTCCGCTGCCCCGGCGTCGAAGGTGAGCCCGAGCGGGCCCAGCGTGCCGGCGGCCACCGTGACGGTGCCGCCCCTCATGAATGCGCGACGCAGCACGTCGCTCTCCTCGTGGTTCTCGTGGTTCTCGTGCGTGTCGTACGGGTCCTGCGTGTCATACGGCTCGTGCACCCTCCGCGTCTCACCCGCCCCGGCCGCCTCAGTCGTGAGGGGGCGGGCTCGTGAGGTGTGCGGGGGCGTGTCCTCGGCTGTGCGCGCCCCGCGTCCGCGTACGGACGAGCGGGGTGCGAAGCCGAGGTCGGCGAGCGTGCGGCCGGGGAACATGTGCAGGAACACCCGTTCGTACGCGTAGTTGGGGCAACGGATCTCACCGGCCTCGACGCGGCCGACGTAACGCGCGTCGCAGCTGACCCGCTCGCCGATCTCCCGCGCGGACCGGCGTACGGCCGCGGCGAACTCCGCCGGTGAGCGCTGTCCGCGCAGCCGCCGGAAGGCGAGATTGGGTCTCGGTGGTTGGGGCAACGGGGGCGGGGTCACCATTGACGACGCCATGGCCGGGTCCTCTCGTGCGAACCGTCGAACCATGCCGGATTCAGGGTGACTTGTTAAGTGACGCCCTGTTTCCAGCGGGCAAGAACGTACCTGCTGTGCACGGTCCGCCACGCAGGGTTTGGCTACAAACCGGATATCTCATCCGCGATCTGCCATGAACTGCCATCCTTTGCGGCGGACTTGTGCCGTAGCCGTTGACGCCTCGACGCGTTGAACTCCATGGACCGGGAGCCACCCGACTCCCGACCCGCTCGTCCAAGGAGGGGTTCCGTGGTGGAGACCGGGATGGAGTCACGGCAGAGCGTCGATCCTCGAATGCCGAGCGCGGAGTGCAGTGCGCCACCGTTCGCGGACTCGGCCTGCGATCTGGTGACGGTGCCGACGCGGCAGGGCCTGGAGGCGGTGGACATCCTGCGGCGCGGTGCGTGCGACGGGGTCGGACCCGTGCTGCACGACGACGGCGACGACACCCTCGGCTTCCTGGTTCCGCCGGGTACGGCGGCGGCGTGGGATCTGCCGGGCAGCACGTGTACGGAGACGAACGGCCGGGGTCTGCGGCTCGCCCCCGACCCCGAGCCCCCTGTCGAGGGTTCCGACTGGCTGCTTCCGCCTGGCGATGCCGATCTTGCTACCGACCCCGAGGTGCTGCGTGCTGCGCTGGGTGAGGCGGCTCGGTTGATCGAGGCGGCGGACGGCTGTCGGTGAGTTCCATGGGGACGGTCGTGGTTGATCCGCGGGCCGGTGGGGGCTGGTCGCGCCCACGCGGCGAAGCCGCATATCGACACAGCCCCGCGCCCCTTTGGGGCGCTGATGCCACCCGGGGCTTGTAGGGCGAGCGCGCCGGACCTTCCCCGTCCGCCGATAATGGGTCAATGGGAAAGTCCAGGAACAGTCGGCGGTGGTGGTGCCGGGGCCGCCGAGGCCGTCGTCGAGCCTGTCGACGGTGGGCTCGCCGAGCTCATACCCGATCGGGAACGCGCGCGTGCCTGGACGCTGCTGATCGACGGGGCGCCGCAGTCGTACGTCGATCTCGACGACCCGGCGTATCTGTCCTTCGAGTACCAGCGCCGGCTCGGGGCACGTCATCGATCTCGCCGCGCCCGCCGGGAAGCCGATCCACGCCGTGCACCTCGGCGGCGGGGCCCTCACGCTCGCCCGGTATGTGGCCGCGACCCGCCCCCGTTCCACCCAGCAGGTCGTCGAGTTCGACGCGGCGCTCGTCCAACTGGTCCGGCGGGAGCTGCCGTTGGACCCGAACGCACGGATCAGGGTGCGGTCCACCGATGCCCGCGCGGGGCTCGCGAAGGTGCCCGACGGGTGGGCCGACCTCGTCGTGGCCGATGTCTTCAGCGGAGCCCGGACGCCCGCCCACCTGACGTCCACCGAGTTCCTCGACGAGGTGCGCCGCGCGCTCAAGCCCGGCGGGATCTACGCCGCGAACCTCGCCGACGGGCCCCCGCTCACGCATCTCCGGGGCCAGATCGCCACCGTGGCCGCCCGGTTCGCGGAACGCGCGCTGATCGCCGACCCGACCGTGCTGCGCGGCAAGCGGTTCGGGAACGCCGTGCTCGTCGCCTCCGAACACCCGCTGCCGCTGGCCGAGTTGACCCGGCGGGCCGCCTCCGACCCGCACCCGGGCCGGCTCGAACACGGCCGGGAACTCACCGACTTCACCGGCGGCGCGGTCGCGGTCACGGACGCTTCGGCGGTCGCCTCGCCGGCACCGCCCCGTCCGTGTTCCGCTAGGGCGTACCCGCGACTCGCCGATCCCGGCTAGTAGTTGCCGACGTCCACGCGCGGTGCCCCGTCGTGCCACGTGCAGATCACCGACACCTTGTCCGTGCCCTTGGTGAACTCCACCCGGAGCCACGAGTCCGTCTTCCACACCTGCATCGCCCAGCCCGTACCCGGCGTCGCCGACACCAACGTCACGTAGTCCGGGGCGAGATCGAGCACCACCCGACCGCCGTCCGTGGCGTAGCTCTTGACCTGGCCGGAGGGGGACGTGGTCGGGGACGGGCTCGTGGTCGCCGTCCTCGTCGGGGTCGCGCTCGGGCTGCGGGTCGGCGTCGGGGTGCTCGACGGGCTCGGGGACGACTCGGGGCTCGGGGTCGCCGAGGCCGGTGGCGTCGCCTCCTGCGCGGTCGCGCCGACCGCCGTGATGGGCAGGGCGCGCGGGGGTCGTAGGCCGTGCCGGTCATGACCGTGTGGACGCCCCACCAGGACAGTGTGACGGCCGCGCCGGTGGCCAGTGACCAAGCCAGCACGTGGACGAGTCCGTTGACGAGTCCTCTGCGCATCGCCGCCATACTGCCTCACGCGACCCACAGGTGTCCCGTCGATGTCCCGCCGGTTGTCCACAGGCGGGAGTTGTCCACAGGCCCGGATACGGGTCGCCCGCATGGCGTACGGTGCGGCGCATGGCAAGTGTGCTCGTGGTCGAGGACGACCAGTTCGTACGCTCGGCCCTCATCCGGCATCTGACCGATGCGGCGCACACGGTGCGCAGTGTCGGTACGGCACTCGAGGCGCTGCGCGAGGTCGCCCATTTCCGTTTCGACGTGGTCATTCTCGACCTCGGACTGCCCGATCTGGACGGGTCCGAGGCGCTGAAGATGCTGCGCGGGATCACCGATGTCCCTGTGATCATCGCCACCGCGCGGGACGACGAATCGGAGATCGTCCGCTTGTTGAACGCGGGCGCGGACGACTACCTCACCAAGCCCTTCTCGGTCGACCACCTCTCGGCCCGGATGTCCGCGGTCCTGCGACGCTCCCGCGCCAGCACCGGCGAGGCACCCCCGTCCTCGGTGATCCGCGTCGGCGGCCTGGCCGTGGACCCGCTGCGCCGCCAGGCCGAGCTGGACGGCGTCCGACTCGACCTCACCCGCCGCGAGTTCGACCTCCTCGCCTTCCTCGCCGGCCGCCCCGGCGTGGTCGTCCCGCGCAAGGAACTCCTCGCCGAGGTCTGGCAGCAGTCCTACGGCGACGACCAGACCATCGACGTCCATCTGTCGTGGCTGCGCCGGAAGTTGGGGAGACGGCGGCCCGGCCGCGCTATCTGCACACCCTGCGCGGGGTCGGCGTGAAGCTGGAGCCACCGGGAGCGGAGCCGCTGCGATGAGGTGGGCGCTGGTCAGGGTCTGTCTGGCGATCGCGGCGATGGTCGTCGTCGCCTTCGCGGTGCCGCTCGGCCTGGTCATCAAGGAGATGGCCCGCGACCGCGCCTTCTCGAACGCCGAGCGGGAGGCCGCCGCCGTCGCCCCCGCGCTGTCCATCACCACCGACCGCGACCAGCTGGACAAGGTCGTGGCCTCCGCGGGCGCGGACTCCGGGATGGCCGTCCACATACCGGCCGGGGACGGCAAGGCCGCCGTCGACATCGGCCGGCAGCGCGCCGCCGACAAGGACATCGCGACCGTACGGAAGCTGGGCCGCGCCTCCACCACTGAGGTGCCCGGCGGCTCCGTCCTGCTCCAGCCGGTCGCGCTCAGCTCCGGCGAGATATCCGTCGTCGAGGTCTACGTCCCGGAGTCCGAGGTGAGCAACGGCGTGGGCACGGCCTGGGCGGTGCTCGCCGGCGTCGGCATCGCGCTGATCGTCGGGTCCGTCGCGGTCGCCGACCGGCTGGGCGTACGGATGGTGCAGCCCGCGCAGCGCCTGGTCGAGGGCGCGCACGAACTGGGGAGGGGGAAGCTGGGGGCACGGGTGCCCGAGGAGGGGCCGACCGAACTGCGGTTGGCGGCGGTGGCGTTCAACTCCATGGCCGACCAGGTCGTACAACTGCTGGCCAACGAGCGGGAGTTGGCGGCCGATCTGTCGCACCGGCTGCGCACACCCCTCACCGTGCTGCGGCTCAACGCGGCCTCGCTCGGGGGAGGGTCCGGCCGCCGAGCAGACGCGGACCGCTGTCGCGCAGCTGGAGAAGGAGGTCGACACGATCATCCGGACCGCGCGTGAGGCCAAGCCGCAGACCGTGGCGGCCGGGCCCGGTGCCGGGTGCGACGCGGCCGAGGTGGTGCGCGAGCGGATGCGGTTCTGGTCCGCGCTCGCCGAGGACGAGGGCCGCAAGGTGCGGGTCGCCGGGGTGGAGCGGCCGGTGCGCATACCCGTGGCCCGCGCCGACCTGGTCGCGGCCCTGGACGCCCTGCTGGGCAACGTGTTCCGGCACACCCCGAGGGCACGGCCTTCGCGGTCGACGTGCACAACAGCGAGGACGCGGTGATCGTGCTCGTCTCGGACGCGGGCTCCGGCATACGCGACCCCGAGGCGGCGATGGCGCGTGGGCGCGGTTCCGGCAGCGCCGGGTCGACCGGGCTCGGGCTGGACATCGTGCGCCGGCTCGCGGAGGCGACCGGCGGGGACGTCCGGATCGGCTCCTCGGTGCTCGGCGGCACGGAGGTGCGGATCTGGATCCAGCTGGACGGACGCGAGCCCGAGCGCAACGGCCATCGAGGAGCCGTACGACGACGTCGGCGCGGCCGATTGGTCTCTACCTTTAACCGTTCCCGATCCCTCCCTTAAGCGCACCCTAAGATCGCCAACCGCCGCCCGGAACAGGCGCTTTGCCCGATTCGGATCGCTAGCGTGCTGCCGCACCCCACCCCCGTACGGCGAAAGCAGGCACGCGATGAGCACGCACCGGCGCAGGATCAGCAAGAGGAACAAGGTGATCGGCGGAGTGGTCGCCGCCGCGGTGGTCGGTGGCGGCGCGATCATGCTGACCGGTATCGCCCAGGCGGCGAGCGTCGGCGCGGCGTACACCAGGACCAGCGAGTGGTCGACGGGGTACACCGCGCAGTACGTCGTCACCAACACGACCGGTGCCAGAGAGAAGGACTGGACGCTGGAGTTCGACCTGCCGTCCGGCGCGACGCTCAGCTCGCTGTGGAACGCCGAGTCGAGCGTGAGCGGACAGCACGTCACCGTGAAGCCGCCGAAGTGGGACACCGACGGTCTCGCGGCGGGCGAGTCCGTCACCGTGGGCTTCGTGGTCAGCGGCACCGCCCAGCCGACCGGCTGTCTCATCGACAACGCCAAGTGCTCGACGGACAGCACCGCGACGCCGGAGCCGAGCGGCCGCCCGACCCAGACGTCCACGCCGACCGCCACCCCCACGGCCAAGCCGACCCCCACCCCCACCGCGCCCTCCGCCTCCCCGACCCAGACCAGCGGCACCGGCACGACGGCCGCGGGCGCGGGCTTCGCCCCGTACGTCGACACCTCCCTCTACCCGGCGTTCGACCTGCTCGCCAACGTCACCGCGACCGGCGTGAAGAACTACAACCTCGCCTTCATCACCGACGGCGGCGGCTGCACCCCGAAGTGGGGCGGCGTGACGGACCTCGCGAGCGACGGCGTGGCCTCCCAGATCGGCGCGCTGCGGGCCAAGGGCGGCGGTGTGCGGGTCTCCTTCGGCGGCGCGTCCGGCTCCGAGCTGGCGACGACCTGCGGTTCGGCGAGCGCGCTGGCGACGGCGTACGGCAAGGTCGTGGACGCGTACGGCCTCAACAAGGCCGACTTCGACATCGAGGGCGGCGCGCTGCCCAACACGGCGGCGAACACCATCCGCGCCCAGGCCATAGCGAAGCTCCAGCAGCAGCACCCGAACCTGGACGTCTCCTACACCCTCCCGGTCATGCCCGAGGGCCTCACCCAGGACGGCGTGAACCTGCTGTCCAACGCCAAGTCCAACGGCGTGAAGATCAGCACGGTCAACATCATGGCGATGGACTACGGCCCCGCGTACAGCGGCGACATGGGCACGTACGCCACCCAGGCGGCGACGGCGACCCAGGCTCAGGTGAAGAGCGTGCTGGGCCTGTCCGACAGCGCCGCCTGGAAGGCCGTGGCGGTCACCCCGATGATCGGCGTCAACGACGTCGCGTCCGAGATCTTCAAGGTCGACGACGCGACCCAGCTGGTCGACTTCGCCAAGTCCAAGGGCCTGGGCGGCCTTTCGATGTGGTCCGCGACCCGCGACAAGCAGTGCGCCGGTGGCGCGCGGCCCGCGGCGGACGCGACCTGCAGCTCGATCGTCCAGGGCGCGAACGCGTTCTCCAAGGCGTTCGCCGCGTTCCAGTAGGTCTGTAGAGAAGGGAGTTGGGCGCACCGGAATCCCCGGTGCCCCCAACTGTCCTACCTGGTCGCGCGATTGAGAGGGCAAGCCGAACCCGCGTGGCTCAGAGCGGTCCGGGCCCGCCGAAGCCCCTGAACCCGCCCGGTCCCCCGGCCCACCGAGGAACAACCCCCCGTGCGGCCCGTGATGGTGGAACCCGCCGAACAGCGCGTCCGCGAGCACCATGCCCCCGACTCCGGCGGCACCCGCGACAAAGGCGGTCTTCCACCAGGGCGTGCGGTACCAACCGCCCGGCACGGAACGGCCGTCGACCACCCCGCCCGGGTGGTAGTACGGCGTGTTCGTGCCGGGCCGGGCGGACACGGTGTACGTCTGCCCGCCCACCGTGACCTGACCGCCGACACCCTGCGCGGGCAGCTCGGGCCCCGGGTCGAGCCCCAGCGCGGTGCGGGCGCTGCGGATGTGGTGCAGCCCCTCGATCGCGGTCCGCGTCACCAGCCCGTACCGCAACGGGGAGTAGGCGTGGGCGAGTTGCCCCTCGGCGGCCCGGAGCCGTTCGGCCGCGTCGGCGAGCGCCTGCCGGACGGCGGTGTTGCCACCGGCGTCCAGCGTCGACAGACTCCCGCCGAGCCGCTCCACCCAACGGCTCGCCTCCCGCACCGGCGTCGGCGTCGTAGCTCTGCTGCACCGCTCCGGGCCCGGCACCGTACCCCAGCCGCGAACTCCCGCCCCTGGCCCGCCTCTTGCCGAAGGCGACCGCCCCGCCGACGATCAGGGCCGGCAGTACCAGCACGATGAAGAACATGACGTCCTCCCGTCCACCGGGATCGAATCACCCCGTACAGGAAGAGCAGACGCCTTGGGGCGGAGAGGCCGCTGGACGAGGTCTGAGCGGTGGCTGTGAACGGGAGCGACCGGACGCCGGCGGCAGGGCGCAGGTCAGCGGTGCAGCGCCCCCCACCACCCCTCCACGACATCCAACACCTCACCGCTGCGCACGAGTTCGGTGATGTGCTCGATGTCGGTGTGGAAGACGCGGTCCTCGTCGACGGTCGGTACGGTCTCCCGGATCCGGGCCCGAGCGCCTCCGCCGCCGGGGACGGGGAGAGCGGGGCGAGGAGGTCGAGGGCCTGTACCGCGCACATCAGCTCGATGGCTATGACGTAGGCGAGTTTGCGGGTCGCGCGGTACGCCTTCAAGGCCGCCCAGTAGGCGTTGCCGACGGTGTCCTCCTGGTTGGCGGACGTGGTGACGTTGTCGGCGGAGGCGGGGACGGCCAGGCCGCGCAGTTCCATGGTCAGGGCGGCGGCCGTGTACTGGGCGATCATGTAGCCGCTGTTCAGGCCCGGTTCGCGGACCAGGAAGGGGGCAGCTCGCTGAAGTTGCTGTTGACCATGCGGTCGGTACGGCGTTCGGAGACCTTGGCGAGGACCGTCATCGCGTTGATCATCGTGTCGGCCTGGATGCCGACGTATGTGCTGTCGCAGTTCGCCCCGCTCAGCGCGACCCCGTCCTCGCCCTCGGGGTGGATGACCGGGTTGTCGCCCACGGAGTGCAGCTCCTCGACGACGACCTCCCGCGCCTGCGCCAGCGCCCGCTTCGCGCCGCCGTGCATCTGCGGTACGGCCCGCAGGGACAAGCTGTCCTGGAGCCGGTGGTCGATGAACTCGGCGCAGATCGCGCTGGATCGGGTCAGCCGCCGCAGGTTCTCGGCGACGGCGGCCTGCTCCGGGTGCCGCTTCCGCTCCTGGATCCGGGCGTCGTAGGCACGGACCGTGCCCCTGAGCGCCTGCACCGAAAGGCTCGCGGCCACGTCCGCCGTGGTGGCCGCGACTCCCGCGTCATGGGCGGCCAGTACGGCTATCGCGGTGACCGAGTGCGTCCCGTTCGTCAGCGACAGCCCTTCCTTGCAGGCGAGTTGGGCCGGACTCTCGCCGATCCGGGCCAACGCCTCGGCGCCGGGCAGGAGTTCGTCGCCGTACCAGGCCCGGCCCTCGCCGAGGAGTACGAGCGCCATGTGTGCCTCGGGGGCGAGGTAGCCGACGGAACCCTCGCCTGGAACGTGCGGGGTGACCCCGAGTTGAGCATCCGCCGGATCAGCTCCAGCGTCTCGAACTGGATGCCGGAGAACCCCTCCCCGAGCCCGACCAGCTCCATCAGCGCGATGGCCCGGACGACCTCCGCCGGCAACGGCTCCCCGACCGACACGGCGTGCGACCGCACGATGTTCCGCTGCAACCGCTCCGCGTCCCCGGGTCGATGACCTTCGTGACGTTGTCTCCGAACCCGGTGGTGACGCCGTAGACCAGGCGGTTCTCGGCGAGGAAGCGCTCGACCAGTGCGCGGGACTTGCGTACCCGGTCGACGTAGACCGCGTCGAACTCGACCCGGGCGCCGTGCCGCGCGACCGCGACGAACCGCTCGACGGTGATCGGCTCCCGGCCCAGGGTGACGGCCACGGACATCTCCTCGCGCTTGACGTGTATCCATTCACTTGCCGCTCGAATGAATCACTCTATTTAGCGCGTGGCAAGGGCGGTCTCACGGACGGGCGGCCACACCCCGCCGAGGCACCCCTCCGCGTCCCACCGAGGCGCGACCCACCGAGGCGCGGCACGCCCCCATGGCATGCCGCGCCTCGCCCCCGTCCCCGGTTTCCCCGTGGCTCAGGCGTCCTCCGCCGAGGGAGCGTGCCCGTGCGGGCCGCCTCGCCGTACCACCGGGCGCTCGACTTGGGCGTACGGGCGAGCGTCGCGTAGTCGACGTACACCGCGCCGAACCGCTTCCCGTAGCCGTACGCCCACTCGAAGTTGTCCATCAGGGACCACAGGTAGTAGCCCCGTACGTCCGCGCCGTCCGTGATCGCGCGCCGCACCGCCGACAGATGGCCGCGGAGGTAGGCGATCCGCTCGGGGTCGTGGACGTTGCCCTCCGGGTCGGGCTTGTCGTCGTAGGCCGCGCCGTTCTCCGTGACGTAGAGCGGCAGGCCCGGTGCCTCCCGGGTGTACCGGTGGATCAGGTCGTAGAGGCCCGTCGGGTCGATCGTCCAGCCCATCTCCGTGCGCTCGCCGGGGTCTGGAGGAAGGCCACGTCGTCCGCGCCCGGCCAGGGGAGAACGCGCTCAGGCCGTGGCCGTCGGCGCGTGGGCTGCCCGCCGGGGCCGCCTCGGTCGCCTCCACCAGAGTGGGGGTGTAGTAGTTCAACCCCAGGGCGTCCAGCGGCTGGTGAATGAGCGTCAGGTCGCCGTCCCGGACGTACGACCAGTCCGTGACCGACCGGGTCGCGTCGAGCAGCGACTTCGGATACGACCCGTGCAGCATCGGCCCGTGGAACACGCCGTTGGCCAGGTCGTCGATCTTCCGGGCCGCCGCCATGTCCTCCGGGGACAGTGAAGCGGGCCTGACCACCGAGGAGTTGAGGCTCACGGCGATCGAGTCACGGGCCGGTATCGCGGTGCGCAGCGCCGAAGTCGCCAGCCCGTGCGCCAGGTTGAGGTGATGCGCGGCCTTGAGGGAGGCCGCCGGGTCCGTACGGCCCGGCGCGTGCACGCCCGAGCCGTAGCCCAGGAAGGCGCTGCACCAGGGCTCGTTGAGGGTGATCCACTGCTCCACGCGGTCGCCCAGCGCGTCGCCCACGATCTGCGCGTACTCGGCGAAGCGGTACGCCGTGTCGCGCTCCGGCCAGCCGCCCGCGTCCTCCAACTCCTGCGGGAGATCCCAGTGGTAGAGGGTCAGCGCGGGCTTGATGCCGTGCGCGAGCAGCTCGTCGACCAGGCGGCGGTAGAAGTCCAGGCCCACCTGGACCGCCGGGCCCCGGCCGGTCGGCTGCACCCGCGGCCAGGAGACCGAGAAGCGGTACGCGGTCAGACCCAGGTCCGCCATCATCGCCACGTCGTCGCGGTAGCGGTGGTAGTGGTCGACAGCGATGTCGCCGTGCTCACCACCGGCCGTGCGGCCCGGCGTATGACTGAACGTGTCCCAGATCGAGGGCGTACGGCCGCCCTCCCGCACCGCCCCCTCGATCTGGTAGGCGGAGGTCGCGGCGCCCCAGAGGAAGGCAGGGGAAAGGCCGCGGTCGTCAGGTCGGGCATGGAACCGCTCCCATGGGTCGAGTGGCGCCCATTATGCATGGGAGCGCTCCCATGGGTAAAGGGGTCGTACCTCGGACGACTTCCGAGCGCACCGCACACCCGACCGCCAAGCACCCCGCTCACGCGGACTCCCGCACCACCAGCCGGGTAGGCAGCACCACTTGCCGGTGACCGCCGCCGCGCTGCGCGATCTCGTCCAGCAGGATGCTCGCCATGGTGCGGCCCATCTCCTCCAGCGGCTGGCGGACGCTGGTCAGCGGGGGTCGATGTGCCGGGCCACGATCGAGTCGTCGAAGCCGACGACGGCGACGTCGTGCGGCACCCGCCGGCCTGACGCGCGTAGCTCCAGCACCGCGCCCGACGCCATCACGTCGGACGCGGCGAAGACGGCGTCGAGGCCGGGCCGTCTGCGCAGCAGCAGCTCCCGCATGGCCGCGCGACCGCCCTCCTCGCGGAAGTCGCCGTACGCGATCAGGTCCTCGTCGACGGTGATGCCCGTGCCCGCCAACGCCTCGCGGTAGCCGTCGAGTCGGGCCTGGGCTGCGTCCATGTCCAGGGGGCCGGTGATGGTGGCGACGGTCCGGCGGCCGGTGGCGAGCAGGTGCTCGACGGCGATCCTGGCACCGCCGTTGTTGTCCGCGCGGACGTGTCCCAGCACCTCCCCCTGCCCGCGCCGCCCGGCCAGCACGGTCGGCACGGCGAGTTCGTGCAGCCGGTCGGGCAGCGTGTCGCCGCTGTGGACCGCGAGGATCAGCACGCCGTCCACCCGGTGGGCGGACAGGTAGGTGGCCAGCCGTGCGTACTCCTTCTCGTCCGGTGTGAGGACCAGTAGCAACTGCATCTGGGCGATGGCCAGTTGGGCCGATACGCCACGGATGATGCCGGAGAAGTACGGCTCGGAGAAGAGCCGGTCCTCACCCTCGGGGACGACCACGGCGACCGAGTCGGTACGGCGGGTCGCGAGGGAACGGGCGGCGGGGTTCGGGACGTAGCCGAGTTCGTCGATCGCCCGCTGCACGGCCGCGCGGGCGTGGTCGCTCACCTTGGGGAGCCGTTGACGACCCGGGAGACCGTGCCGCGGCCGACGCCGGCGAGCGCGGCCACGGCGTTGAGCGTCGGGCGCCGGACGTCCGCGCGCCGGGGCGGCTGCTCGGCAGGGCTCATCGTTCACCTTCCGGCGATCAGTGGGGACTTGCCTCATTCTTGCCCAGAAATTCGGGCGGCGGCCCGGCCGGGCGGCTCCGGTGCCGTACCCGCTCGGCGACTCCTTGGATCACCTGCGTGAATCCTTTGGGCGACCGGTCCGTGTCCGGCCGGTGACGCCTGGTGGAGCGACACATTCACGTGACGTACGGAACACGCTTGCGCAACAAGCCCGTTTTCAAGTCTTGACACCCGGCCCGGCACGAAGGAGTCTTCCGGCATGCCGCGTGGGAGCGGTCCCACGGAATCTCGGGGCCTCCTCCCGTGTGGACGAAACCACCAACGGCCCGTCCTCTATCTCGCATGGCACACCGTTGACCAGCACCTTTTCACTGCACGTCCAGTGCCGTGGGCTGGCCGCTGCTCGAAACGAGAGGGCAGGTCCGGATCGTCGAGCCTCGGCGGTCCGATTCCTGAGACCCCGTTCCCCACTGGAACAAGGAGTAGTGGAATGCGCATCACCCGTACCGGCGGCGGCCAAGGCCGCAGAGCAGCGGCCCTGACCACGACGGTCCTGACAGCCTCGGCCCTGTTGCTGACCGGCTGCAGCAGCGACAGCTCCTCGGACGCCAAGGACTCGAACGGGACATCACTCTCACGGTGGCCGACTACGGGCAGTTCGGTTACAAGGAAGCCGGCCTGTTCGCCCAGTACCACAAGCTGCACCCGACCATCACGGTGAAGGAGAACGTCACCGCCAACGAGGCCGACTACTACCCGAAGATGCTTCAGCAGCTGAACACGGGCAGTGGCCTCGCGGACGTCCAGGGCATCGAGGTCGGCCGCATCAAGGAGGTCGTCGACACCCAGGCGGCCAAGTTCACCGACCTGAGCAAGTCGATCAACGTGAGTGACTGGGTCTCCTGGAAGGAGAAGCAGGCCACCGCGTCGGACGGTTCGGTCATCGGCGCCGGCACCGACATCGGCCCGATGTCCCTGTGCTACCGCTCGGACCTCTTCAAGGCGGCGGGCCTGCCGAGCGACCGGGACTCGGTCGCCAAGGCCGTCGCGGGCGGCTGGGAGGACTACCTCAAGCTCGGCGAGAAGTTCAAGGCGAAGGCGCCCAAGGGCACCTACTTCATGGACTCCGCGAGCGCCATGTACAACGCGGTCGTCAGCTCCTCCGCGGAGCAGTACTACGACGCCTCCGGCAAGGCGGTCTACAAGAACAGCCCGGCCGTGCAGCAGGGCTGGAACCTGGCCGCGGAAGCCGCGTCCAAGAAGCTGACCGAGGGTCTGCCCCAGTTCACCGACGCCTGGACGGCGGCGCTGCGCAAGGGCACCGTGGCCACCGTGGCGTGCCCCGCGTGGATGGCCGGCCAGATTTCCATCAACTCCGGTGACGCCTACAAGGGCAAGTGGGACATCGCCCGTGCGCCCGGCACCAGCGCGGGCAACTGGGGCGGTTCCTTCCTGGCCGTGCCCAAGAGCGGCAAGAACGTCAAGGCGGCCACCGACCTGGTCAAGTGGCTGACCGCTCCGGCGCAGCAGGCCGCCGTGTTCAAGGCGATCGGTGTCTTCCCGTCCAACAAGGGCGCCTACGACCTCGCCAGCGTGAAGAACGCGACGCTGCCGTACTTCAACAACGCCCCGATCGGCCAGATCTACGCCGACGAGGCGAAGGCCATCCCCGAGGCCGTGCTCGGCGCGAAGGACGGCACGATCAAGGACACGATCTCCACGCAGATCAACAACATGGAGCAGCGGGGACCAAGCCCGACAAGGCGTGGAAGGCCGCGACCGACTCGATCGACAAGGTGATCGGCTGACACAGGCCGCGGTGCGGGCGGCCCGGCGGCCGCCCGCACCGCGCTGCGTGCGTGGGGCCGCCCGGCGGCTCCCGCCGTAGGCGCGGGGTCGTCCGCAGCGGCCCCGGTCGTCAAGTGCCGGTCTTTTCCGCGGTGTTCGGCGCACACTCACCGGACGCCGCAGCACCGTGTCCGCCCGACCGGCGACCCGACGGCGACGACGTGTCCCGGGCCGGGTGCCCGGCCCCCGCGCCCGCCCCCTGCCCGTACTCGGCCGAGATCCAGGGAAGGACCCCCTCCGTGGCAACCACAACCCCCACCCGGGACGCCCCGACCCCGCCACCCGGCGGCGTCGGCGCCGTGCCGAAAGAACCCAGCGTGTGGCGCGCCCGTCTGTGGCGCCTCGACGACAAGGCGTCGCCGTACGCGTACATCGCCCCCTTCTTCCTCATCTTCGGTGCCTTCGGCCTCTACCCGATGCTGTACACGGGCTGGATAGCCATGCACCGGGTGGAGATGACGAGCCTGAGCCAGTCCGAGTGGGTCGGCTGGGACAACTTCGCGAAGATCCTCCAGGACTCCGAGTTCTGGACCGCGGTCACCAACACCTTTGTCATCGGCGTCATTTCGACCGTCCCGCAACTCCTCATGGCCCTGGGCCTGGCGCACCTGCTCAACTACAAGCTGCGCGCCAGCACGTTCTGGCGGACGGTGATCCTCACCCCGTACGCCACCTCGGTGGCGACCGCGGCCCTCGTCTTCGCCCTGGTCTTCCGGGCCGACGGCGGCCTGCTCAACTGGGTGCTGCACTTCGTCGGCGTCGGCAACACCGACTGGGGCAACGGCGAGTGGTCGTCCAAGTTCGCCATCTCGGCCATCGTGATCTGGCGCTGGACCGGCTACAACACCCTGATCTATCTCGCGGCCATGCAGGCCGTGCCCACGGACCTGTACGAAGCGGCCTCGATCGACGGGGCGACGCGCTGGCAGCAGTTCCGCAAGGTGACCATCCCCTCGCTGCGGCCGACGATCCTCTTCACGATCGTCATCTCGACCATCGGTTCCATGCAGCTGTTCGGTGAGCCGCTGCTGCTGCAGGGCGGCACGCTCGGCTCCACCGGAGGCAGCGAGCACCAGTACGAGACGCTCAGCATCTACCTCTTCAACTACGGCTGGAAACTGGGGCACTTGGGCCCGGCCGCGGCCGTCGCCTGGGCGATGCTCGTCCTCCTGCTGCTCATTGCCCTGATCAACCTGATCGTCGGCCGGGTCCTGCGCAAGAGCGCGGCGTGACGGGAGCGATATCGATGACCACGACCAGCACCACCCCGACCGCGCCGGACCTCGATCCGGCGCCGCTTCCCGTCACCCCCGGCACCGGCCGCCGCCGCTTCAAGATCGGCGCGGGCCAGCAGCTCAAGGGCGGCCCGTTCACCTACGTGGCCCTGATCATCGTCGGCCTCGGCTCGGTGTTCCCGCTGTACTGGACGCTGGTGGCCGCCTCGCACGACCAGCAGCGGGTCCTCGACAGCCCGCCGCCGCTCCTGCCGGGCGGCCGGCTGTGGACCAACCTCCAGTCGGCCTGGGACCAGGCCCACCTGGGGAAGGCGATCGTCAACACCGTCGTCGTGGCCGGCTCCATCACCGCGGCCACGCTGTTCTTCTGCACCCTCGCCGGGTACGCCTTCGCCAAGATGCGCTTCCGCGGCCGGGGCGCCCTGATGACCGCGGTCATCGCGACCCTGACGATCCCGCCGCAGCTCAGCGTCGTACCGCTGTTCATGATGATGGCGAACATCGGCTGGGGCGGAAAACTGGAGTCGGTGATCTTCCCGACCCTCGTCGGTGCCTTCGGTGTCTTCTTCATGCGCCAGTACCTGCTGGAGGCGCTGCCCTACGAACTCATCGAAGCGGCCAAGGTGGACGGCGCAACCAACATCCGCATCGTGTGGAACGTGGTCCTGCCCGCCGCCCGCCCCGCGATGATGGTGCTCGGGATGCTCACCTTCGTGCAGGCCTGGAACGACTTCTTCTGGCCCTTCCTCGCCCTGAACCAGGACAACCCCACCATCCAGGTCGCGCTCGGCCAGCTCAGCGCCTCCTACACCCCCGACCAGAGCATCGTCATGGCCGGTGCGCTGATCAGCACCCTCCCACTGCTCCTGGTGTTCGTGATCTTCGGCAAGCAGATCATCGGAGGCATCATGGCGGGCGCCGTCAAGGGCTGACGCGGGGCTGCCAACTGCCTTTCGCGCAGGCCCAGTTCACCCCACCCGTACGGCCCGCCGCGCACGCGGGCCGTACCCGGCCGGGCGCCCACCGCCGTGCCCCGTCCGCTTCCCTCACCGCCGGACCACCGTCCGGCTTTTTACTCACTCCACTTCGGGAGCGCTCACATGACCGCCGTACGACACGAGACCAAGGCCGAACCGGCCGCCGCCACGTCCTTCCCCGGGCTTCGTCTGGGGCGCGGCCACCGCCGCCTACCAGGTCGAGGGCGCCGCCGCGGAGGACGGCCGGACCCCCTCCATCTGGGACACCTTCAGCCACACCCCGGGAAGGTGCGCAACGGCGACACCGGTGACATCGCCGCCGACCACTACCACCGGTACCGCGACGACGTGGCGCTGATGAAGGACCTCGGCCTCAAGGCGTACCGGTTCTCCATCTCCTGGTCCCGGGTCCAGCCCACCGGCCGAGGGCCCGCAGTGGAGCGCGGTCTCGACTTCTACCGCCGGCTCGCCGACGAACTCCTCGCGGCCGGCATCACCCCCGTCGCCACCCTCTACCACTGGGACCTGCCGCAGGAGCTGGAGGACGCGGGCGGCTGGCCGCAGCGCGACACCGCGCACCGCTTCGCCGAGTACGCCGAGATCATGGGCCGGGCCCTGGGCGACCGCGTCGGCCTGTGGACCACCCTCAACGAGCCCTGGTGCAGCGCGTTCCTGGGCTACGGCTCCGGCGTGCACGCCCCCGGCCGCACCGACCCGGCGGCCACCCTGCGGGCCGCGCACCACCTCAACCTGGCCCACGGCCAGGCGGTCGGCGCGCTCCGCGAGGTCCTGCCGGCCTCCGCGCAGGCCTCCATCACCCTCAACCTGCACCAGGTGCGCCCGCTCACCGGCAGCCCCGAGGACGCGGAGGCCGCCCGCCGTATCGACGCGGTCGGCAACCGGATCTTCACCGGCCCGCTGCTCGACGGCGCCTACCCCGAGGACCTGCTCGCCGACACCGCGCACCTCGTCGACTGGACGGAGCTGGTGCGGGACGGCGACCTCGCCGAGATCTCCCGGCCGATCGACGTCCTCGGCGTCAACTACTACGCGCCGACCGTCGTCTCGGCCGGCTCCGGCGACGGCACCACCAAGAACGACGGCCACGGCGCGAGCGACCACTCCCCGTGGACCGGCTCCGCGAACGTCGACTTCCACCTCGCCAACGACCAGCTCACGGCGATGAACTGGGCGATCGACCCCAGCGGCCTGTACACCCTCCTGACCGACCTGGCCGCCTCCCACCCCGGGCTGCCGCTGATGGTCACGGAGAACGGCGCCGCGTTCGACGACTACGTCTCCCCGAGGGCCTGGTCAACGACCCGCAGCGCATCGCCTACCTCCACGCCCACCTCGACGCCGTCCGCCGGGCCGTCGCCGACGGAGCCGACGTGCGCGGCTACTTCCTCTGGTCGCTGCTCGACAACTTCGAGTGGTCCTACGGCTATTCGAAGCGCTTCGGTGCCGTCTACGTCGACTACTCCACCCAGCGCCGCATCCCCAAGGCGAGCGCCCACTGGTACGCCGGGGTGATCCGGGGCAACGCGCTGCCGGCGGCCGGCGAGGACGGGTGAGGCCCTGAGGGGCGGGGACCCCGGTCGACGAGGGACGATGGAAGCGGGGCGTCCGGGCCTCGGCTGTTACATTCCTGGCCTGAAAGCTGCGAACGGAAGGCGGCGACCATGGCGGTCAGCGGTGGGCGGAACCGGGGCGGCAGACGGCCGACCCTGGAGGAGGTCGCCGCCCGTGCCGGGGTGGGCCGCGGCACGGTCTCCCGGGTGATCAACGGCTCGCCCCGGGTCAGCGACGCGACCCGCGCCGCCGTCGAGGCGGCGGTCGCGGAGCTCGAGTACGTCCCGAACACGGCGGCCCGGGCGCTGGCCGCCAACCGCACGGACGCGATCGCCCTCGTCGTCCCCGAGCCGGAGACCCGCTTCTTCGCGGAGCCCTACTTCTCCGACATGCTCAAGGGCGTCGGCACCCAACTGGCGGACACAGAGCTGCAGTTGCTGCTCATCTTCGCGGGCAGCGACCGGGAGCGGCAGCGTCTCGCGCAGTACCTGGCCGCCCACCGGGTGGACGGCGTCCTGCTCGTCTCGGTCCACGCGGACGACCCGCTGCCCGACCTGCTCGCCGCGCTGGAGATCCCGGCGGTCATCAGCGGCCCCCGGTCGGCCACCGAGCCCCTGACCTCCGTCGACTCGGACAACTACGGCGGCGCCCGGTCGGCCGTCGAACACCTTCTGTCCCGGGGCCGCACCCGCATCGCCCACATCACCGGCCGCCTCGACGTCTACGGTGCCCAGCGCCGCGTCGACGGCTACCGCGAGGCGCTGCTCGACGCGGGCCACGAAGTGGACGAACACCTCATCCAGCCGGGCGACTTCACCGAGGAGGGCGGCCGGCGCGCGATGACGGAGCTGCTGGCCCGCCGCCCCGACGTCGACGCGGTCTTCGCCGGCTCGGACGTGATGGCGGCGGGCGCGCGCCAGGTCCTCCGTGAGGAGGGCCGCCGCATACCGGACGACGTGGCCCTCGTCGGGTACGACGACTCGGCCATCGCCCGCCACATGGACCCGCCGCTCACCAGCGTCCGCCAGCCGATCGAGGAGATGGGCCGCTCGATGATCGACCTGCTGCTCGCGGAGATCGCGGACCGCCGCCCGGCCGCGACCAGGGGCCCGGAGCGCCGACAGGCGGTCCTGCGAACGGAGTTGGTGACAAGGGCGTCGTCGTAAGGTCGGAACCGCGGCCGATCCGAACCACCTCGCCACTACCCGGTGTGTACGACGTCCCAGCCCCGCTCCAGCAGATCGAACGCGGCGTCCAGCGTGGCCCTCGGGTCCGGCGAGGACTCGGCGAGGGTGCGGGCCTCCAGGGCGAAGTGGGCCAGGGCCGCGCAGCGGGGGTCGTCGGCGGGGGCGCCGGCGGACTCGGCGATCGCGGCCGCCACCGCGTGCTGGTGGCGCATCCACATACGGCGGTGGTACTCGGTCAACGCCGGTGTCCCGCGCACGAGTTGGTGGAACGTGGCGAGCTGCTCGCTGCCCTCGGCGGAGAAGAACAGCGCGCCCAGCAGATGATCGCGCAGCGCCTGCGGGACCGACGTCCCCGGCGCCCGCTCCCGCACCGCCGCGACCAGGGCGGCCTCCTGGTCCGCGTCCAGGTCGAAGACCAGCGCCTCCTTGCTGGGGAAGTGCTTGAAGAGCGTCGTCGTCGACACGTCCGCGGCCTCGGCGACATCCCGGATGCTCACCTGGTCGTACCCGTGCTCCAGAAACAACTCCAGCGCCGCATCG
This sequence comes from Streptomyces sp. P3, assembly GCA_016893485.2. GTDB lineage: Bacteria > Actinomycetota > Actinomycetes > Streptomycetales > Streptomycetaceae > Streptomyces. Next base: position 3,787,519 of record JAFEKX020000001.1, on the reverse strand, counting down.
GCCAGCGCCTGCCGGGTGGCGGCCTTCTTCCGCTCACGGCGGCCCATCGTCGGTACGGTGGTCGGCGTCTCGCTCATGCCGTCCACTGTACCTCTCGGTTGCCTCACCCCAAAAGTCCACTCGTTCCACTTATGCAGTACCTGTCCCTTCCTGGTGGCGCCCGCGAAAGGAGCGCTCCGTTGCCCGACCCCACCCCCTCCTGGCCGTCGACGCAATCCCGCGACCGAGCCGTACCTCCGCACGGTGGGCGAACTCTTCCGGGCCTTCCGAGACCAGGACTCCGGCTGCGTCTCCTACGGCGTCCAACTCCCGGACGGCGAACGCTGGTTCGTGAAGGAGGCGACAACTCCCGCCGCCCAGGCCTCACTTGACCGCGCCTGGACCTTCCACCGCGCGGTACGGCACCCCGCGATCGTCCCCCAACTCCACCGCATCACCGTCGCGGACGGCCACACGGCGGCCGTCATGCCCTGGCACCCCGGCGAGTCCCTCTACGGCCCCGCCCGCACCCGCTTCCGCGCGCTGCCCCTGGCCTCCGTCCTCCGCGCGATCGACCGCGTCCTGGACGCCCACCTCGCCGTGGAGGCCGCGGGAATGGTCGCCGTCGACCTCTACGACGGCGCGTTCCTCCACGACTTCGGCGCCGACGTCGTCCATCTCATCGACCTCGACGAGTACCGCCCGGGACCCTTCGTCCTCCAGGAGGACCGCCTCCCGGGCTCGGCCCGCTTCATGGCCCCGAGGAATGGCACCGCGGCGCCCGCATCGACATCCGCACGACGGTCTACGCCCTCGCCCGCACCGCCCGCCTCCTCCTCGACGCCGGAGACGCCGAACGGGCCTGGCGCGGCACGTCGACCCAGCTCGCCGTACTGGAAAGGGCCACCCGCCCCGACCCCGCTGAACGCTTCGCGGACGTACGGGAGTTCACCGCCGCGTGGCGCGCTGCCGGCTGAGGGGTTCGGTGTCCGCGCGGGCGGCTCTCCGCCGCCGGAAAACGAATCAGCCGGTGACCTCGTTTCCGAAGTCACCGGCTGATTACTCAGGGTGAGTGACGGGACTTGAACCCGCGACTTCCTGGACCACAACCAGGTGCTCTACCAGCTGAGCTACACCCACCATGCCCGGTCGTTCACTCGAAGGCTTACCGACCGGCCGAGAAAAAGTGTACAGGGTCCGAAGGGTGCTCGCGCACGCCTTTTACTGCGTGGGCAGGACGTGCTTCGCGGCGATCGTGCGGGCCGTCTCCGAGTCGGGTCCGGGCTGCGGGACGAAGATCGCCTCGCGGTAATAGCGCAGCTCGGCGATGGATTCGCGGATGTCGGCGAGGGCCCGGTGGTTGCCCTTCTTCTCGGGGCTGTTGAAGTACGCCCGGGGGTACCAGCGGCGGGCCAGTTCCTTCACCGAGGACACGTCCACGATGCGGTAGTGGAGGTACTCCTCCAGGGTCGGCATGTCACGGAGCAGGAAGCCGCGGTCGGTGCCGACCGAGTTGCCGCACAGCGGGGCCTTGCCCGGCTCCTTGACGTGCTCCCGGATGTACGCCAGGACCAGCTCCTCCGCGTCGGCCAGCGTCGTACCGCCCGCCAACTCGTCGAGCAGCCCGGATGCGGTGTGCATCTGGCGTACTACGTCCGGCATCGTCTCCAGCGCCTGGTCCGGCGGGCGGATGACGATGTCCACCCCCCTCGCCGAGCACGTTCAGCTCGGAGTCGGTGACGAGGGCGGCCACCTCGATGAGAGCGTCGTCTGACAGCGAGAGGCCGGTCATCTCGCAGTCGATCCACACCATGCGATCGTTCATGTGTCTAACCTTAAGGTGCGGGCCGCCCGGCTGAGCCGATCGTGCGGTGACCTTGTGGTCCGGGCAGACGCGAAAACTCCCGGAGACCCCTAGGGGAGACCTCCGGGAGAGTCCCGTCATATCTGTGGCGGACCTATGTGGCGCTCCGCTGGCCGGGCAGACTCGCCGCCCGACTGGACGCATACGCCTCACGGCCGTTCTCCGCCGATCCTGCCGACGCCGTCGCCGACAGCGCGCTCGCCGCCGTACGCCGTGACTGCATCGGCACCGGGCCGTCCGGGTGCAGCGCGGGCGGCAGCCCGCCGGACCCAGCGACGCCGGACCGCCGGGCTGGCCGGGAGCGCCGTCGGCGTCCACCTGCTTGTCGCCCTGCGGCCTGCGGGCACGGTACGCGGCCCGGTAGGCGGCGGGCGACGAGCCCAACTGCCGCCGGAAATGGCCGCGTAGAGCCACCGGCGAGCGGAAGCCGCAGCGGCCCGCGACCTCGTCCACCGAGTAGTCCGACGTCTCCAGCAGTCGCTGCGCCTGGAGCACCCGCTGCGTGATCAGCCACTGCAGGGGAGCGCTCCCGGTGAGCGAGCGGAAGCGGCGGTCGAACGTACGCCTGCTCATGTACGCGCGAGCCGCCAGCGTCTCCACGTCGAACTGTTCGTGGAGGTGCTCCAGCGCCCAGGCGACGACCTCCGCGAGCGGGTCGGCGCCGATCTCCTCTGGTAAAGACCGGTCGAGGTAGCGCTCCTGGCCGCCGCTTCGGCGCGGGGGACCACCAGGCGCCGGGCGAGCGCGCCGGCCGCCTCGTTGCCGTGGTCCGTCCGCACGATGTGGAGACAGAGATCGATTCCGGCCGCCGTACCGGCCGACGTCAGGACGTCCCCGTCGTCGACGAAGAGCTCCCTCGGATCGACGTGCACCGACGGATAGCGCTTGGCCAGGGTCGGCGCGTACATCCAGTGGGTGGTCGCCGGGCGGCCGTCCAGCAGGCCCGCGGCGGCCAGCACGAAGGCGCCGGTGCACAGGCCGACGATGCGGGCCCCTTCTTCGTGCGCGCGGCGGATCGCGTCGAGCGCCTCTTCGGGCGGTGGCGAGGTGATCGACCGCCAGGCCGGCACGACGACGGTGCCCGCCCGGGAGATCGCTTCCAGGCCATGCGGTGTGGTGAGTTCCAGCCCCCGGTGGTCCGCAGCGGTCCTTCTTCGCCGCCGCACACAAGGAGGCGGTAGCGCGGAACTCCGGCGTCCTGCCGGTCGATTCCGAACACCGACAGCGGTATGGAACTCTCGAAGATGGGGCCGCCGCTGAACAGCAGCACCGCGACGATCTCCTTGCGGCGTCGCCCGGAAAGCTTCCGGGCCGCGGCTTCCGGCGCGGCGGTGGAGTCGTGGCTCATACTGCTAAGCCCCCTCGGTGGTCGCGTCGCCCCTATCTTGTCGGGCTTGTCGCTCCAGCACGTTTCCCTCGGTCCTGCACGAGTCCCCCGCCGTAAGACGTCAAGATCGAATCTACTGTGTCCAGTGGTGCCGGGGTGACCAGTTCGGCAACCGGCATATTGTCGACATGGCAACTTGGCGTGAAGCATTCGATCACGAAGCGTTGCACTCGTGGGCCGTGCAGGGAAGTGCGCCTCGTCGTAGTGGCCAATCCCCGTAGGGTGCGCAAGCCCTCCCAGACCCTTTCGGTGCAGGTGGAACGGGGGTTGGGGGTGGTTCGGACAACAGATGCGCGGTGGCCGGAAGTTGGCTGAAAAGCGTCGGGCGCGTGCGCGGAAACCGGTCAGTCGACCGGTGTACTTCCCCGGCGCGCCGCCCGCCCCCTGTGCGCCCCCGCCCCGGCCCGGTGCCGGTGGCCGCGGTGCGGGGGCTGTTCTTCGGCCAGCAGTCGTACGGTGCTCCGCTCGGACCGCCGCAGCAGCACCCGGCAGGCGGCGGTGACGGCCGCGAGACCCAGTGCCGTACCCGTGGCGCCGGCGAGGGAGGTGCCGTACCAGAGGAGGACGACGGGGACGAGGACACAGCTGAAGACCGCCCAGCGCACCACATCGGTCGCGGTGTCCGGGCCGGGGCGGGTCTCGGAGGTCGTCGTACGGTGTCCGGACATGGCGTGCTCCCTGGGGCGGCGGCTCGCCGGGTTCAACGCGTGTTCGATGCGTCGGTCACTGTAGGGCACCCCGTCGGTAAGTGAATCCTGTGCAAACCGCCTGTACGGGGCAGCAACCATTGCGTTACGGGCGCCCCCTCGTGCATGCTCCGGGAACTCCGCCGGAGCGCGTGCGGGATATGGGCTAAGGAGGAGTGCCGCCGTACCCTTGAGGGTATGGGGTTGGGAAGATGATTCCCGGACACAGCTCCGCCGCATCCTGTTGTCCCCTCCCAAGAGGATCAAAACGCCGAGACACCCATGGCCGGTCACGAATCTTTCGAACCCGCGGACCGCAAGCGGCCCGTCGCCGATCCCACGGCGGCCGAGCCCCTGGCGGCGGAAGAACCACGTCACTCCTGCGACCCCGCCTTCAAGCACGGCGTGGTCGTCGGCTTCGACGGCTCCATGTCCAGTGAGCGTGCCCTCGCCTACGCGATCGGCATGGCCCACCGCTCGGGCTCGGGGCTGATCATCGTCCATGTCGCCAACCGGCTGCCCACCACGGTGTGGGCGGGCTGCGAGCCACCGGTCTTCGTCGATGTGCCGGACCACCGCACCGAGGTGCTGGGTCTGGAGCTGGCGTGCGCCGAGTACCTGGCGGAAGTGCCCTGGATCCTGGTCGAGCGCGGCGGCGACATCTGCCACGAACTCGAAGAGGTGGGGCGGGAGTACGAGGCGGACGCGATCGTCGTGGGCTCCACGCACGGCATCGTCGGACGCATCTTCGGCTCCGTCGCCGGGCGGCTCGCCAAGCGGGCGCAGCGGCCGGTCATCGTCATTCCCTGACGCGCCGTCCGGATTCCCTGACGCGTCGTCCGATCTCGTCGGCCGTCCCTGAATTCCCTGCTGTGCAGAGGTGTTTGTGTCCTTGTGAAGGGCATATATCGGTCACACCGCACAAACGCACATGCATGAAGGGAGCCCGCCGTGGACAATGACGTCTCCGCGGGAAGCACCACCTCCATCGTCGGCCGACTCGCCCTGGGAATCACCCTGTTGGCCTTCGGCCTCGGCTACACGAATGTCATCGACGGCGTCTCCACGGCTGACGCCGTGTCAGTCGCCCACTATGTGGGCGGAGTTGCCCTCTTCCTCGTCGGACTGCTCGCGTTCCGTGACGGCGACACGGTCAGCGGTACGGCGTTCACCGCGTTCGGCGCGCTCTGGTTCACCTGGGCCGTCTCCGCGGGCAGTTCCGCTTCGGACAACGCGGCGGGGCTGTTCCTGGTCCTGTTCGCCCTCGTCGCGCTCTCTCGGTGACCCTCGCGGGAGGGGATCAACTCACCCAGGGAACCTACGGGTTGTTCTTCGTGTCGCTCGTGCTGCTCGCGATCGCCCAGTTCGCCGGGAATGACGGGCTGGGGAAGGTCGGGGGTGGTTCGGGGTCGCTGCGGGGCTGTTGCCTGGTATTCGGCGACGGCGGCGCTCGCGCACTGGCCGACGGTTCTCCCTCGACGGGCTGCTGGTCGGGGCGTGACGGCTACCAGTTGACCGGCAGCGGAATGGCCCCCGCGTGTATGAGGCACACGTGGGGGCCATTCTGTTTCGTCGGCCTCTGCGGCCGGTGGGGGCTTGTCGCGCAGTTCCTCGCGCCCCTAAAGGCAAAGGGCGTCTACTCGACCGTGACCGACTTTGCGAGGTTCCTCGGCTTGTCGATGTCCCGGCCCAGGGCCAACGCCGTGTGGTAGGCGAGGAGTTGGAGGGGGATGCCCATCAGGATGGGGTCCAGTTCGTCCTCGTTCTTGGGGACGACGATGGTCTGGTCGGCCTTCTCCTGGTGTTGGTGGGCCACCGCGAGGATGCGGCCGCTGCGGGCCTTGATCTCTTCCAGGGCGGCGCGGTTCTTCTCCAGGAGGTCGTCGTCGGGGACGATCGCGACCGTGGGGAGGGCCGGCTCGATCAGGGCGAGGGGGCCGTGCTTCAACTCCGAGGCGGGGTAGGCCTCCGCGTGGATGTAGGAGACCTCCTTGAGCTTCAGGGAGGCCTCGCGGGCCACCGGGTAGCCGCGGACCCGGCCGATGAAGAGCATGGAGCGGGCCTCGGCGTACTCGGCGGCCAGCTTCTTGATCTCCTCCTCCTGGTCCAGGATCTCGGTGATCTGGGACGGGAGTTTGCGCAGCCCCTCGATGATGCGCTTGCCGTCGCGGACGGAGAGGTCGCGGGTACGGCCGAGGTGCAGGGCCAACAGGGCGAACGCGACTGTGGTGTTGGTGAAGCACTTGGTCGAGACGACACAGACCTCGGGGCCCGCGTGGACGTACATGCCGCCGTCCGCCTCGCGTGCGATCGCCGAGCCGACGACGTTGACCACGCCGAGGACCCTCGCGCCCTTGCGCTTCAGCTCCTGGACCGCCGCCAGGACGTCGTAGGTCTCGCCGGACTGGGAGACCGCGATGTAGAGGGTGTCGGGGTCGACCACCGCGTTGCGGTACCGGAACTCGGAGGCGGGCTCGGCGTCCGCGGGGATGCGGGCCAGCTCCTCGATCATCTGGGCGCCGATCATGCCCGCGTGGTACGAGGTGCCGCAGCCGAGGATCTTGACGCGGCGGATCTGCCGGGCCTCGCGGGCGTCCAGGTTCAGGCCGCCGAGGTGCACGGTGGAGAAGCGGTCGTCGATGCGGCCGCGCAGCACGCGGTCCACGGCGTCGGCCTGCTCGAAGATCTCCTTGTGCATGTAGGTGTCGTGGCCGCCCATGTCGTAGGAGGCGGCCTCCCACTCGACGGTGGTCGGCTCGGACGTGGTCCGGGTGCCCTCGGTCGTGTATGTCCGGAAGTCGTCGGCCTTGAGGGTGGCCATCTCGCCGTCGTCCAGGGTCACTATCTGGCGCGTGTGCGTCACCAGCGCGGCGATGTCCGAAGCGACGAACATCTCCTTCTCGCCGATCCCGAGGACCACCGGGGAACCGTTTCGAGCCACCACGATGCGGTCGGGGAAGTCGGCGTGCAGGACGGCGATGCCGTAGGTGCCCTCGATCACGCGGAGCGCGTCGCGGACCTTGTCCTCGAGCTTCTCCTGCTGCGAGCGGGCGACGAGGTGGGTGAGGACCTCGGTGTCGGTCTCGGAGAGGAACTCGACGCCGTCCGCCTCCAGCTTCTTCCGGAGGTCGGACGCGTTGTCGATGATGCCGTTGTGGACGACGGCGACCTTGCTGTCCGCGGACATGTGCGGGTGGGCGTTCACGTCGGACGGGGCGCCGTGGGTGGCCCAGCGGGTGTGGGCGATTCCGGTGGTGCCCTTGAAGCGCGCCGGGACCTTGGCCTCCAGGTCACGGACCCGGCCCTTGGCCTTGACCATCTTCAGGCCGGCCGTCTTCGGGGTGGTGACGACGATGCCCGCGGAGTCGTAGCCGCGGTACTCCAGCCGCTGCAGGCCCTCCAGCAGAAGCGGAGCAACGTCACGCCTGCCGATGTATCCGACAATTCCGCACATGTATGGGTATTCCTAGCCGTAGACGATCCGGCGCAGCTGTCGGAGCGTCAGCTCCGGCGGGGCCACGGCCCGGTATTTCAGGTCCGCCTCGATCCGGTCGAAGATCGTCGCGTTCACCAGGCCCTGGGCCTGGAGCTCGCGGTGGCGGCGACGGACGTACTCCTCGGTCGTCTCGTCGAAGTAGGCGAGCACGTCCTGGATCACCCGCAGTGCCTCGCCCCGGTTGAGGGTCGTGGAGCGCGTCAGATGATCAACGAGTTCGTCGTGCACCCGGTTGATCCTGGGGTACCGAAGGAAGGTTTGCAAGAATCCTGCCCGATATCGGGCAACGGTCTGTTGAAAGTCTTATGGGGCTCTGTTCGTAAGCTGTCCATCCTGTGTCTTGCGCACCGTTGCCCATGTCGACGAGTTTCAGACGCCATGGACATTCCTCGTATGGGAGTACCCGCCGAGCTCGCCGAGCGCATGAGCATGGCGGAACAGCACGAGTACCTGCGCGCGAGATTCTCGCGGCGCACGATGATCAGGGGCGGTGCCGTCACGCTCGGCGCCGTCGCGGGTGGCGTGTTCGTACCGGGCGCGGTCGCCCAGGCGGCCGTCCCCAGCCAGGCCTCCGCCACCTACGCCTCCACCTCCACCGCCTCGACGGTCGACGGGGCCCTCGTCTCCCCGTTCGGCCGGCACCTCGCCTTCGGCAACGACCCGAGCACGGAGGTGACGGTCTCCTGGCAGGTCCCGACCAACGTCAAGAAACCTTTCGTCCGCATCGGCGCGCACCCCTGGGACCTCTCCCGCAAGATCGAGGCCGAGGTGCGCACGCTGTACACCCCGGCGGGCGTCGGCGCGAGCGGCGACCACACCCAGTACTACCTGCACGCCAAGCTGACCCACCTGCGCCCGGGCCGCACCTACTACTACGGCGTCGGCCACGCGGGCTTCGACCCGGCCGAGGCCCACCTGCTCGGCACGCTGGGCACCTTCACCACCGCCCCCGACCACAAGAAGCCGTTCACCTTCACGGCCTTCGGCGACGAGGGCGTCGGCTACCACGGCCTCGCCAACAACAGCCTCCTCCTGGGCCAGAACCCGGCCTTCCACCTGCACGCCGGCGACATCTGCTACGCCGACCCGGCGGGCGCGGGCAAGACCGCCGACGCCGGCTTCGACTCGCGCACCTGGGACCAGTTCCTCGCGCAGACCGAGTCGGTCGCCAAGTCCGTGCCGTGGATGCCCGCCTACGGCAACCACGACATGGAGGCCTGGTACTCGCCCAACGGCTACGGCGGCGAGGACGCCCGCTGGAACCTGCCGGACAACGGCCCCGACAAGAAGAACCTGCCGGGCGTCTACTCCTTCGTCTACGGCAACACGGCGGTCATCTCGCTGGACGCCAACGACGTGTCCTTCGAGATCCCGGCCAACCTCGGCATCTCCGGCGGCACCCAGACCAAGTGGCTGGAGGCGCAGCTCAAGAAGTACCGCGCCGCGCACGACATCGACTTCGTGGTGATCTTCTTCCACCACTGCGCGTACTGCACCTCTACCGCGCACTCCTCGGAGGGGGAGTGCGCAACGAGTGGGTGCCGCTGTTCGAGAAGTACACGGTGGACCTGGTCATCAACGGCCACAACCACCAGTACGAGCGCACCGACGTCATCAAGAACAACGCGGTCGTCAAGAAGCTGCCGATCGGCGGCACGGCGTACCCGGAGACCGAGGGTGTCGTCTACGTGACGGCGGGCGCGGCCGGCCGCAGCCTGTACGCGTTCTCCGCCCCCGACTCCTACGAGGGTCACGTCGCCGACGTCGACTCGGTCGCCGCCTTCGTCAACACGAAGGACGGCAAGGTCAACGAGACGGTCGCGTGGTCGCGCGTGCGCTACCTCAACTACTCGTTCCTCCGCGTCGACGTCGAGCCCGCCTCGAAGGGCCGTACGGCGACCCTCACGGTCCGCGGCATAGCCGAGACCGGTGCCGAGGTCGACCGCTTCACGGTCGCCCGCAGGGCCAAGTAGCACTGAAACAAGTCGAGTTACGCCCGGAAGGCAGGGTGTGACTCATCCGGCAGGCGGTCCTCACATGCGTTTGAGGACCGCCTGTTTGGCCATCGCGAACTCGTCGTCCGTGAGCACCCCGTCCCGGTGCAGTTCCCCGAGCTCCCGCAGCCGCCGCAGCAGCGCGTCGTGGCCGTCCTCCGCCGCGCCCGCCAACTGCCGCGCGGGCTCCGCCTGTTCAGGGCGTACATCCGGCTCGGCGGCCGGGTGCGGCAGGCGGGCCTGGACGGCGGCGGCGATCAGGGCCATCAGCGGATCCTTCTTGAAGCCCCACAGCTCGACGGAGTTGGGGTCGTACTTGGGCGGTGCCTTGGTCGGCGCGTTGCGCACCGAGAAGCGGATGTAGCCGTTCTCCAGACCGGCCGAGGGGCGCCACTCCACACCGACCAGATCCGTCACGGCCAACGTGCGGGCCCCGGCCGCCGACTTGGCGTCCTCGGTCTTCCAGTTCCACTCCAGCCGTACGCGCTCGCCGTCGAAGCTCGCCGTGCCGTCCCCGCGGACACCGACAGGGGCACGGCCGGGCCCGGCAGCAGGTACTCGTCCACCGGGTCGGCCGGTACCTGGTCGAGCAGCAGGGCGTTGCGCACCTCCTCCACGAAGTACTCGGCGACGCCGTACCGGTCCGACTCGACGGCGAGCTGATAGGGGTCGTCGCCCTCGGTGAGCCGGCCGCCGGTGGCGTGCAGCAGCGGGTCGGCGCCGTCCCGCAGCCGCAGTCTCAGCCGCCCGGTCCTGCGGCCCTGTTCGAAGGAGACGCCCGCCAACGCGCCCAGCGGGACCACGAGTTCGCCCAGGGTCTTGCGGAACAGGCCGACGTTCTTGTCGCGCCCGGGAGTCAGCCGCAGGGCGTCGCCGTCGAAGACCCAGGTGCCGTCCTTCTGGATGATTTCCGCCATAGGGAGGATTGTTCCATCGCTCTGCCGACAGAATGGTCTGTACCTGTCCGGGCTCAAAGGAAGTTCAAAGGAAGGGACCGCTCGTGAGACGCCTTGTGAGACAGCGCCACAGAACGACCCGCCTCCTCGGTTCGCTGCTGCTCGTCGCCGCCGCGAGCGTGTCCGTCGTCGGCGCCGCGCCGCCCGCCGCGCCCGCCGCCGCCACCCCGCTGGGCCGGGTGATCCCCGCGCCCGCCAAGGTCGCGCCCGCCGGACAGCCGTACCGGATCACCAGCGGCACCCGCATCCGGGTCGGCGAATCGCGTGAGTCGCGGCGGATCGGCGAATACCTCGCGGGCATCCTGCGGCCCTCCACCGGCTACCGGCTGCCGGTCACCACCCACGGCAAGGGCGGCATCCAACTCCGCCTCTCCAAGGGCACGTTCGGCGCCGAGGGCTACCGGCTCAACAGCAGCCCGGCCGGGGTCACCATCACCGCGAGCAGGCCCGCAGGTCTCTTCCACGGTGTGCAGACCCTGCGCCAACTCCTGCCCGCCGCCGTCGAGAAGACCTCCCGGCAGCCCGGCCCCTGGCAGATCGCGGGCGGCACCATCGAGGACTCCCCGCGCTACGCCTACCGCGGCGCGATGCTCGACGTCTCCCGGCACTTCTTCACCGTCGACCAAGTCAAGCGCTACATCGACGAGTTGTCCCTCTACAAGATCAACGAACTGCATCTGCACCTCAGCGACGACCAGGGCTGGCGCATCGCCATCAACTCCTGGCCCCGCCTGGCGACCTACGGCGGCTCCACCGAGGTCGGCGGCGGCACCGGCGGCCACTACAGCAAGGCCGACTACCAGGAGATCGTCCGCTACGCCTCCTCGCGCTACCTCGAAGTGGTCCCCGAGATCGACATGCCGGGCCACACGAACGCGGCCCTCGCCTCCTACGCCGACCTGAACTGCGACGGCGTCGCGCCCCCGCTCTACACGGGCACGGACGTCGGCTTCAGCTCGCTGTGCGTCGGCAAGGACCTCACGTACCGCTTCGTCGACGACGTGGTCCGCGAGCTGGCCGCGATCACCCCGGGCCGCTACCTCCACATCGGCGGCGACGAGGCGCAGTCCACCAGCCATGAGGACTACGTCAAGTTCATGGACCGGGTGCAGCCGATCGTCACCAAGTACGGCAAGACGGTGATCGCCTGGCACCAGATCACCGGCGCCCACCCCGTGAAGGGCGCCCTCGCCCAGTACTGGGGACTCGACGACACCGACGCCGCCGAGAAGGCGCAGGTCGCCGAGGCCGCGAAGAACGGCACCGGGCTGATCCTCTCGCCCGCCGACCGGCTCTACCTCGACATGAAGTACACCGAGGACACCCCGCTCGGCCAGGACTGGGCCGGGCTCGTCGAGGTCAAGCGGTCCTACGACTGGGACCCCGGCAACTACCTCGCCGGGGTGCCGAGTTCGGCGATCCGGGGCGTCGAGGCACCGCTGTGGTCGGAGACGCTGGTGACCAGCGCGAACCTCGACTACATGGCCTTCCCCAGGCTCCCGGGCGTGGCCGAGCTGGGCTGGTCGCCGGCCTCGACGCACGACTGGGACACGTACAAGGTGCGGCTCGCGGCCCAGGCACCGCGCTGGGACGCGCTCGGGATCGACTACTACCGGTCGCCCCAAGTGCCGTGGCGCTCCGCTGAGAGCCGGTGATGAACCTGCGGGCCGGTGGGGGCTGGTCGCGCAGTTCCCCGCGCCCCTAGGGCGATGGCGTTGACGGGTACTCCGGAGGACCGTACTCCGGAGCACCCGTCAACTGGGTCAGAACCCCGCGACGGGATTTTTGAGGGTCCCGATCAGCTGGAGCGCGCCGGCGGGGTCCGCGAGGTCCACCATCTGCTGGTTGTCGCGCAGTTGGAGGCGGTTGAGGCAGGACAGCGAGAACTCGGGGGCGAACATGTCGTACTGCCGGAACCTGTCGGCGAGTTCGGGTGCCGCGTCCTGGTACTCGCGGGTGACGTCGGCGACCGTACGCCAGAAGTCGTCCTCCTCCAGGACGCCCTCGGCAGGCCAGGCCGGCGGCGAGGAAGCGGAAGAAGCAGTCGAAGACGTCGGTGAAGATCGACAGCAGCTTCTTGTCCTCGGGGACCTCGACGCGCAGCCGCTCCACCGTCGGCGGCAGCACCGCGTCCGGGTCCATGACGGCGATCTCCTCGGCGATGTCCTTGTAGATCGCGCGCTCGACGACACCGTCCTTGAGGACGAGGATGACGTTCTCGCCGTGCGGCATGAACACCAGGTCGTAGGCGTAGAAGCTGTGCAGCAGCGGGGTGAAGTACGCCCGCAGATACCGCCGCAGCCACTCCACCGGGGTCAGCCCCGACCGCTCGATCAGCGCGCCCGCGAAGGACGCGCCCTCGTGGTCCAGGTGCACCAGCGAGGCCATCGTCGCCAGGGACTCGCCCTCCTGGAGCGAGGAGACCGGGCTCTCGCGCCACAGCGCGGCGAGCATCTTGCGGTACGGCGAGTAGCGGTTGGTCGCGGCCTCGTACTCCAGGTGACGGTAGCCGACGGCGGCCTGCTCGCGGATGATCGACAGGCCGGTGGACTTCAACACGGGGTCGTTGTCGATGAGTTGGGCGAGCCAGTCGTTGATCGCCGGGGTCGCCTCCATGTAGGCGGCCGACAGTCCGCGCATGAAGCCCATGTTGATGACGGACAGGGCCGTCTTCACATAGTGCTTCTCGGGGTGGGACTTGTTGAAGAAGGTCCGGATGGACTGCTGCGCGAGGTACTCGTCGTCGCCCTCGCCGAGGCACACGAGGTGACCGCGGGCGACCTCGGCGGCGAAGGTGACGGCGAGCTTGTTCCACCACTGCCAGGGGTGCACGGGGATGAGGAGGAAGTCGTCGGGATCGAGCCCCCGGTCGACCAGGGTCCGCCCGAACCGCTCGACGGTCCCGGCGCCCAACTCGGCCCGGATGAACGACTCGTACTCGATGCCGACGCCCGCCGTGAACGCGGCCCGGGAGCGGTGCGCGGCCAGCCACACCAGCCGGACCGGGCTCGCGGTCTCGGGGGCGTACGCGAGGTACTCGTGGATGCCGAAGCCGAGACGGCCGTTGTTGGCGACGAAGCAGGGGTGGCCCTCGGTCATCCCCGTCTCGATGGCCTGGAAATCGCTCTTGGCCAGGTCGGCGACCGGGACCTGGGGCTTGGTGAGCTTGTAGCAGGTGCCGGAGAGGGTGGAGGAGATCTCCTCCAGGTAGACCGGCAGGATCTCCTCGCTCAGCCCGAGCGTCTGCTTCAGCTCGATGAAGAAGTCCAGGGCGGCCAGCGGGAGTTCGGCGCCGTCGCGGTCACGGGTGATGGAGTCGGCGTCGACCTGCCAGTGGTCGAGCGCGTACCGGGTGGCGGCGAACCGGTAGCGGGTCAGCCCGTCGTCACTGCGGACGACGTACAAGGCGTCCTCTTTCTCGGCCGGTTCGGGGTGATCAGCCGCTCGTGCGCGAACTCGGCGAGGGCCTTGCGGATCAGGAGGCGGTTGGCCCTCTCCCAGCGTTCGGGGAGAGGTGGGCGACGGCGTCGGCGAGGGTCATGCGGTCACCGCCGTTGCCGCCACGAACCGGTCCCGTGTGCAGAAGCTCAACAAGGCCTTCTTCTCCGGCTTCTGGATCTCCCGCTCGGGCACGAACCCGACCGCTTCGTTCAGTGCGTGCACGGCGGTGTTGGACACGTCCGGTTCCACGACGACACGCTCGACGGCCGGGTCCTCGAAGAGCCGGGCCAGCACGGCGGTGATCACCGCGCGGGTGAAGCCGTGGACGGGCTTGTCGGTGGCCGGCGTCAGGAAGTGCATGCCGACGTCACCGGGCAACGGCTCGTACAGGCCGACCAGTTCACGGTGCCGGGGGTCGTAGTACTCCATCAGGAAGACGGGCACCCCGTCCTGCAACCCGAGCAGCGCGTGCTGGTGCTCGTCGGCCGCGATCTCCATGTACGCGCGCTCGACGTCCTCCAGCCTCGCGTCCTGCATCATCCAGAACGCGGCCTTGGGATGCGTGAGCCACCGGTGCAGCAACTCGGCGTCCCGCAGCGGGTCGAGGGGGCGGAAGGTGAAGGTCATACGGCGAACTCCTGGAACGCGATGGTCTGTTCGACCGGGTAGTACTCGGTGCCGAGCAGCTCACGGATGATGTACGAGTTGCGGTACGCGCCCATGCCCAGGTCGGGGACGTGATGCTGTGCGCGTGGACGCCGGCGTTCTGGAGGAAGACGCCTCGGCCCGTGGTGTCGATGGAGTAGTTGCGGGCGATGTCGAAGTTGCCCTGCGAGTCGTAGCGCAGCCGCTCGTGGACGGGGCTTGAGGAACTCCGGCTCGGCGTACCTGTAGCCGGTCGCGAGGATCAGGCCCTGGGAGCGCAGGGTGTAGTCCTTCTCCTGCTCCTCCTGGCGCAGCCCCAGCTCGTACCCGCCGTCGCGGTAAGTGGCGCTGTTCAGCGCGGAGTTGGTGAGCAGCCGGGTGGGGACCGCGCCGCCGACCTTCTTCTGGTAGAGCAGGTCGAAGATGTCGTTGACGAGGTCGCCGTCGATGCCCTTGAAGAGGCCCTTCTGCTCGGCCGTGAGGCGGTAGCGGGTGTGCTCCGGCAGGGCGTGGAAGTAGTCGATGTACTCCGGGAGGTCATCTCCAGCGTGAGTTTCGTGTACTCCAGCGGGAAGAAGCGCGGCGAGCGTGTCACCCAGTTCAACTCGTAGCCGTGGACGTCGATCTCACTGAGCAGGTCGTAGTAGATCTCGGCGGCGGACTGCCCGCTGCCGACCAGCGTGATCGACTCCTTGGCCTGGAGCTCCGCCTTGTGCTGTACGTAGCGGGAGTTGTGGATGAAGTCGCCGCCCAGTCCCGCGACGGCCTCCGGGAGATACGGCGGGGTGCCGGTGCCCAGGACCAGGTGCCGGGCGCGGAACTCGTCACCGGCCTCGGTGTGGACGACGTAGACCTCGTCCTCGTCCTCGTACGTCACCTCGCTCACCGTCGTGCTGAACCGCACGTTGGTGAGTTTGCCGGCGGCCCAGCGGCAGTAGTCGTCGTACTCGACGCGCAGCGGGTAGAAGTTCTCGCGGATGTAGAAGGGGTACAGACGCCCCTTCTCCTTCAGGTAGTTGAGGAAGGAGTACGGCGAGGTCGGGTCGGCGAGGGTGACGAGGTCCGACATGAACGGGGTCTGGAGGTGGGCGCCGTCGAGGAACATGCCCGCGTGCCACTCGAAGGCGGGCTTCGAGTCCAGGAAGACGCCGTCGAGTTCGGCGATGGGTTCGGTGAGGCAGGCGAGGCCGAGGTTGAAGGGACCGAGCCCGATGCCCACGAAGTCGTGGGTCTTGGTGGCGGGTTCAGGAAGCGCGGTCAAGGGAGTCTCCCAGGTACTCTCGGCGTGGCCGGCGATCAGGTCGAGGACGGCGGCGATGTCGTCGGTCGTCGTCTCGGGGTTGAGCAGGGTGAACTTCAGGTAGTGGCGGCCCGCGACCTTGGTGCCCGCGACCACCGCGTCCCCGGAGGCGAACAGGGCCTTGCGGGCGTACAGGTTGGCGCGGTCGATCTCGGCCGGGTCGGTGACGGCGGCCGGGATGTAGCGGTAGACGAGGGTGGAGAGCGAGGGCTCGACCACGACGTCGAAGCGCGGGTCGGCGGCAAGGAGCTTCCACCCTTCGGCGGCCAACTCGCAGACCTCGTCGAAGAGTTGGCCGATGCCGTCGGCGCCCATCACGCGCAGCGTCATCCACAGCTTGAGCGCGTCGAAGCGGCGGGTGGTCTGGAGGGACTTGTCGACCTGGTTGGGGATGCGCTCCTGCACCATGCGGCGCGGGTTGAGGTACTCCGCGTGATAGGTCGCGTGGCGCAGGGTGTCTGCGTCGCGGACCAGCAGGGCGGACGAACTCACCGGCTGGAAGAAGGACTTGTGGTAGTCGACGGTGACGGAGTCGGCGCGCTCGATGCCGTCGATCCGGCTCCGGTGCTTCAGCGAGGCGAGCAGTCCGCAGCCGTAGGCCGCGTCGACGTGCATCCAGGCCCCGAACTGCTGGCACAGGGCGGCGATTTCGGGCAGCGGGTCGATGGAGCCGAAGTCGGTGGTGCCGGCGGTGGCGACGACGGCCATGGGGACGAGCCCGGATTCCTCGCAGCGCTCCAACTCGCGGGCGAGCGCGACCGTCTGCATGCGCTTGTCGGCGCCGACGGGTATCGATACGACGGCGTCCGGTCCGAGGCCGAGCAGTTTCGCCGACTTCTTCACGCTGAAGTGGCTGACCTCGGAGGCGAAGATGCGCAGTGCGGCCAGGCCGGCTGGTCCTTGCCACCCGCCCGGCCCTGGCTTGGCCTCCTCGCGGGCCAGCAGCAGTGCCTGGAGGTTGGACTGGCTGCCGCCGGAGGTGAACACCCCGTCGGCGTGCGGCCCGAGGCCGATCCGCTCGTTCGTCCAGTCGATCAGTTTCCGCTCGATGAGGGTGCCGCCGGCCGACTGGTCCCAGGTGTCCAGGGAGGAGTTGACGGCGGAGAGCACCGCCTCGCCGAGCACGGCCGGGATGACGACCGGGCAGTTGAGGTGGGCGAGGTAGCGCGGGTGGTGGAAGTAGATCGCGTCACGCAGGTAGACCTCGTCCAGCTCGTCGAGCACCGCGGTGGTGTCGTGCAGCGGGCGGTCGAGGTCGATCCGGTCGATGAGGGGGGAGAGGGCGTCGACCGTGACGCCGGTGAACGGCCGTTCCGTGGTGGCGAGTTTGGCCGCCACCCGCTCCACGCCTTCCGTCACGGAGCGGCGGTAGTGCTCCGCAGTCGTGTCATTGAGCAGGTGCGAGCGCATGTGGGGGTCCTCCGGTGGGGAAGTCCGTGCGGGACAGTGAGCGGCGGGGTTCCGCAACATCAACTTAGGTAAGCCTAACCTAACTCAACATCCAGGAAACCCGCCGCTCCCGTGACAGCCGTCACTCGCGCATCAGGGGTCCCGCACGCCGTCATCCGGCGTCGCGCACCTGCTCCTCGCTGAGCCCCTGGCGCCAGTACCCGACAAAGGTCACCCGGCGCCGGTCGATCCCCCACTCGCCCACGAAGTGCCGCCGCAGCGCCTTCACTTGACCGGACTCGCCCGCGATCCACACGTACGGCCGCTCGGCAGGCGGGAGTCGGGCGGCGCGAAGGGCGCCGAGGGCCATGGGGACCCCTCGGCGCCCTGGTCCTCCCGCACCAGCCAGGTGACCTCGGCATCGGCGTCGGTGGCCAACTCCTGGATGTCCCCGGCGTGTTGGACTTCGAGCCACACCCGCGCACGCGTACCCGCGGGCAGCGCCTCAAGAATCGCCGAAGCGGCCGGTACGGCGGTCTCGTCCCCCACACGACCACCAGGTCGGCATCCTCCGGCGGCCGGAACCGAATCGCCCGATTGTCCGCGACGGCCGGCCCGAGCAACACGACCCGGTCACCGGCACCGGCACGCGAGGCCCACCGGGACGCGGGCCCGGCGGGCTCGTGCAGCACGAAGTCGATGTCGATCTCGTCGGGCTCGCGACGCAGACCCCGCAGCGTGTACGACCGCATCACGGCCCGTACGTCGTCCGGGAGTTCACGCCATGCCTGCCACCACCCGTCCCCGAGCTCGTACGGGACAACGGGCTCCGGCTGACCGGGTTGGGGAGGAAGAGCGACAGGGACTGATCACACCCGTCGGAGAAGAAGTACGCCAGATCATCTCCGGCGAAGGTCACCTGGACCAGAGACGGCCCGAGCCGCTCCGTCCGCGAGACCTGAAGTGAAAAGAAGCGGAAGGGCGCAGCAACGGCCGTAGTCATGGGGGTGACTCCTGAGTTGGCGTCAGGGATACATACCTAGGGGCGCGGGGAACTGCGCGACCAGCCGCACACGGCCCGCAGCTCCCCACAGGGCGAACCCACCCCGAATCAACTGACCTTCTTCGCACTCTCGATCGCCTTGGCCAGATCCTCCAGCAGAGGCGCGCACTTGTCGTAGGACAGGATCGGCTCGGGGTTGCGCGCGATGACCTGCCCCGCCTTGACAGCCGGCAGCTTCTTCCACGTGCCCTCGGTGATGTCCGCGGGCTGAATCGCCGACGTCCGGTTGTCCATCATGATGACGTCCGCCCCGTACTTGTCGACGTTCTCCCAGCTCAGGTTCTCGTACCACCCACCACTCGCCTTGAGCGCGGATGCGGCCGGCTCGACGAAGTTCACCCCGAGTGCCTTGAAGTACTCCAGGTCGACGGAGAGGTTGGACCCGGAGACGTAGAAGATGTCCTGGCTCGCGGACCCGACGAGCACCTTGATGTTCGGCTTGGCCTTGGTCGCGGCGCGCAGCCGGGCCGCCGCGTCCTCGAACCGCTTCTTGGCCGCGGTGATCGTGGAGGAAGTCGTTTCCGCGCCGAGGGACTTGGCAAGCTCCAGCATCCGCTGCAACGGCGTCGGCAGCTGCACGTCGTAGACCGAGATGCCGACGGACGGCGCCCCCACCGCGAGGATCTTCTTCTTCGACTCCTCCGGGACGTACCAGAGCGTGCCGGCCGAGTCGAACATCGTGGTGATGAGGACGTCGGGGGAGAGAGCCGCGTACTTCTCGATGTTGAACTGGCCCCACTCGTTGCCGATGATCGTGACCTTGCTGATGTCGAGGTCGCCGGCCTGCACATCGGCCTTGCCGTCCTTCAGCCTGGTCGGTCCGAAGACGCCCTTCGACTCGATGCCGTAGTCGTGCAGCGCGGCGGCGACTCCGATGAACGAGACGATGTTCGCCGGGGCCTTGTCGGTCTTCGCGGTCTGGCCGCGGTCGTCCTTGAAGGTCCAGGGGCCGGACTTGGCGGACGTCGTCTCCTTGTCCGAGCCACCGCTTTTCGCGTCGTCGTCGCCGCAGGCCGCGAGCACGGCACCGAGGGGCCGAGGGCGCCGCCCGCGGCGAGGATGCCGCGGCGGGAGAGGTGAGTGGCACGGGCGTTGGACATGTATGGCTGCTTTCGAACAGGGCGGAGCGCCCGCCGGACAATTCGAAGGTAGGTTAGCCTAACCTCACCAGGTGTCCAGCGGGCGGGTCACCGGCGCCCTCGGCCCGAAGGCGGGCCGGCGGGTGCTGCCGCCCGCCCCGGGGCACTCGACGGCCGGGCCCCGCTGTCGGCAGACCTGGGCGTCCGACGCCTGAGCCCGTGCAGGCGCTCCCTCAGCCCGTGAGGCCCAACTCGCGGGCGATCAGCATCCGTTGGACCTCGCTGGTGCCCTCGCCGATCTCCAGGATCTTGGAGTCGCGCCACATGCGGGCCACCGGGTACTCGTTCATGAAGCCGTAGCCGCCGTGGACCTGGGTGGCGTCGCGGGCGTTGTCGACGGCGATCGTGGAGGAGTACAGCTTGGCGAGGGCCGCCTCCTTCTTGAAGGGCTCGCCGGCGACCAGGCGGGAGGCCGCGTCGCGCCAGGAGAGGCGGGAGGTGTGGGCCTTCATCTCCATGTCGGCGATCTTGAACTGGATGGCCTGGTTGGCGCCGATCGGCCGCCCGAACGCGTGCCGTTCCTTGGCGTACTTCACCGACTCGTCGACACAGCCCTGCGCGAGACCGGTCGCGAGCGCCGCGATGGCGATGCGGCCCTCGTCCAGGATGCGGAGGAACTGGGCGTAGCCGCGGCCCTGTTCACCCAGCAGGTTGGCCGCCGGGACGCGCACGTCCGCGAAGGACAGCTCGCGGGTGTCCGAGGCGTTCCAGCCGACCTTCGAGTACGGCGCCGCGACCGTGAAGCCGGGGTCCCGGACGGCACGATGATCGACGAGATGAGGGGCTTGCCGTCGGGCTTGCGGCCGGTGACCGCGGTGACCGTCACCAGGCCGGTGATGTCCGTACCGGAGTTGGTGATGAAGCACTTGGAGCCGTTGATCACCCATTCGTCGGTGTCCGGGTCCAGGCGGGCCGTCGTCCGGGTCGCGCCCGCGTCGGAGCCGCCGTCCGGCTCGGTCAGGCCGAAGGCGCCGAGGATCTCGCCGGAGCAGAGCCGGGGCAGCCACTCGGCCTTCTGCGCGTCGGTGCCGAAGAGATGGATCGGCATCGCGCCCAGCGAGACACCGGCCTCCAGGGTGATCGCGACCGAGGAGTCGACCCGGGCCAGCTCCTCGAGGACCAGGCCGAGCGCGAGGTAGTCGCCGCCCATTCCGCCGTACTCCTCGGGGAACGGCAGTCCGAACAGGCCCATGCGGCCCATCTCGCGGACGATCTCGTACGGGAACTCGTGCCGCTCGTAGAAGTCGCCGATCTTCGGGGCGACGACGTCGTGCGCGAACTCCTCGACCGTACGGCGGAGTTCTTCCAGCTCGGGGAGAGGCGGGCCATGGTGGTCCAGGGCGCGGTCACTGGGTCGGCCCAGGTCCTTGTGGGAGAGGGCGCGGACGGTGCGGGACGGGCTGGGTCGGCCCAGGTGGTCGGCCATCCACACGCTGGTGGCGGTGAGACGGTCGAGGTCGACTCCGGACTCGATGCCGAGGCCCCGGAGCATCCACACCAGGTCCTCGGTGGCGAGGTTGCCGGTGGCGGACTTGGCGTACGGGCAGCCGCCGAGGCCGCCCGCGGAGGCGTCCACGGTGGTGACGCCGTGCTGGAGGGCGGCCAGGGTGTTGGCGAGGGCCTGGCCGTAGGTGTCGTGGAAGTGCACGCCCAACACCGTGGTGGGGACGCCCTGTTCGTTGAGCGCGGACAGCAACTCCGACACGTGGCCCGGAGTCGCGACGCCGATCGTGTCGCCGAGGCTCAACTCGTCGCAGCCCATGTCCAGCAGGGACTTGCAGACGTGGACGACCTGGTGGATCGGGACGGCGCCCTCCCAGGGGTCGCCGAAGCACATCGACAGATAGCCGCGCACATGCGCGTCGGCGGTCTTCGCCCGGGTCACCACCGGCTCGAACATGGCCAGCGCGTCGTCCACCGTGCGGTTCAGATTGGCCTTGGCGAAGGCCTCGGTGGCGCTGGCGAACACGGCGATACGGCGGGCGCCGAGCGCGAGGGCGCGGTCGAGGCCGCGTTCGTTCGGTACCAGCACCGGGAGTTCG
Source organism: Streptomyces sp. P3 (assembly GCA_016893485.2). Taxonomy (GTDB): domain Bacteria; phylum Actinomycetota; class Actinomycetes; order Streptomycetales; family Streptomycetaceae; genus Streptomyces. The sequence goes on along the minus strand of JAFEKX020000001.1, from coordinate 3,766,138 downwards.
ACTCCGGGCAGGTCACGCACGAGGGGGAACAGCTCCTCGGCGTCGGCCAGTTGGGGCACCCACTTGGGGTGCACGAAGCTGGTCGCCTCGATGCGGGTCAGGCCCGCGTCGGCGAGCCGCCGGACGAACTCGGCCTTCACCTCCGTGGGCACGGTCGCCTTCTCGTTCTGCAGTCCGTCCCGCGCGCCCACTTCGTGGATGCGCACCCGGGCGGGCAGACCGGGGCCGGTACGACCATCGGGAGCGTCACTGGTCCTCCTCCACGGGGTGACGACCGCCAGCACCTGGTCCATGGCGACCGTCGCGCCCGGCGTCACGTCGAGTTCGGCGACGGTGCCGGCGTGCGGCGCGGAGACGACGTGCTCCATCTTCATCGCCTCGACCACCAACAGGCTCTGCCCCGCGGCCACGTGATCCCCACGGCGACCTTCACCACGGTCACCGTGCCCGGCATCGGCGCGGTCAGCGAACCGGCGCCGGAGCGGTCGGCGCCGCTGAGCGAGGCGGCCACCGGGTCGTGGTCCCGCACCTGCCAGGCGTCCCCGTCCCGGCCCAGCCAGGTGCCGTCCGGCAGGGCGGTGAAGGTGTGCACGAGTCCGTCGAGCCGCACGACGAACCGACCGTCGGGCCCGGGCCGGCCGGACCCGTCGAGCGGCTTCTCGGCGCCGTCCGGCAGCAGTTCGGTCCCGCCCTCGGGCGTGCGGCGTACGCGCACGGTCACCGGGTCGTGGCCCGGCACCTGGAGCGGGTGCGCCGTCCAGGCCCGCTCCCCGCCCAGCCGCCAGCCGTCCGTGGCGGCGAACGGGTCGGCCCAGCCGGCGCCCCGGCCGGGCGTGAGCGCCGCGTGGCGCAGCAGCGCCGCCGCCGCGTAGACCTCCACCGGTACCTCACCGGGCACCAGCCCGTCCGCCTCCCGCTCGACGAGCCCGGTGTCCAACTCGCCCGCCACGACCGCCGGATGGGCCAGCAGCCGCCGTAGAAAGCCCGCGTTCGTCGGCACGCCCAGGGTGACCGTGTCCGCGAGGGCGGCCCGGAGCTTCCTGAGCGCGGTCGCGCGGTCGGGGCCGTAGGCGATGACCTTGAGAGCATCGGGTCGTAAAGGCTGCCGATCTCGGTGCCTTCGGAGAGGCCGGAGTCGGTGCGGATGCCGTCGCCCTGGGGTTCGTGCAGCCGGACCACCGTGCCCCGGAGGGGAGGAAGCCCTTGGCCGGGTCCTCGGCGCAGATGCGCGCCTCCACCGCGTGGCCGGTGAGCGTGATGTCGTCCTGCGCGAAGGGCAGCCGCTCGCCCGCGGCCACCCTGAGCTGCCACTCGACGAGGTCGAGGCCGGTGACCAACTCCGTCACCGGGTGCTCGACTTGGAGGCGGGTGTTCATCTCCATGAAGTAGTACGACGACGGGTCGCTGCCGGGGACGATGAACTCGACCGTGCCCGCGCCCGCGTACCCGCACGAGCGGGCCGCCTGGACCGCCGCCTCGCCCATCGCCGCGCGCGTGGCCTCGTCCAGGAGGACGCTCGGGGCCTCCTCCACGACCTTCTGGTGGCGGCGCTGGAGGGAGCACTCGCGTTCGCCGAGGTGGACGACGTTGCCGTGGGTGTCGGCCAGGATCTGGATCTCGATGTGCCGGGGGCGGTCGACCCAGCGCTCGACCAGGAGGGTGTCGTCACCGAAGGAGGCGCGGGCCTCGCGGCGGGCGGCGGCGATCTCCTCCTCCAGGACGGTGAGGTCGCGGACCAGGCGCATGCCCTTGCCGCCGCCGCCCGCCGACGGCTTCAGGAGGACGGGGCGCCCAACTGGTGCGCCGCCTCGGCGAGTTCGGGGTCGCGCCCGCCGGGGACGACCGGGACGCCCGCCGCCTGCACGGTCTCCTTGGCACGGATCTTGTCGCCCATGAGCGCGATCGCGTCGGCCGGGGGACCGATGAAGACCAGCCCGGCGTCGGCGCACGCGCGCGCGAAGGGCGCGTTCTCCGCGAGGAAGCCGTAGCCGGGGTGCACGGCCTGTGCGCCGGAGCGGGCCGCCGCCTCCAGGAGCCGTTCCACCGACAGGTAGCTCTCGGACGCGGGGGCCGGGCCGAGCCGTACCGCCGTGTCGGCCTCGCGGACGTGCCGGGCGTCCGCGTCGGCGTCGGAGAAGACGGCCACCGAGCGCACACCGAGCGAGCGCAGGGTGCGGATCACGCGGACCGCGATCTCGCCCCGGTTGGCCACGAGGACCGTGTCGAACATCCCGGGTGCCTCGGGCGTCCCGGAAATCGCGAAGGTGTCGACCATCTCGGGCATCCTCATCACATCCGGAAGACGCCGAACTGGGGGTCTCCCAGCGGCGCGTTGGCACAGGCGGTCAGGGCCAGACCCAGGACCTGGCGGGTCTCCGTCGGGTCGATGACCCCGTCGTCCCAGAGGCGGGCGGTCGCGTAGTAGGCGCTGCCCTGGCGCTCGTACTGCTGCCGGACGGGGGCCTTGAAGGACTCCTCGTCCTCCGTGGGCCACTCCTCGCCGCGCGCCTCCAACTGGTCCCGTTTCACGGTCGCGAGGACCGACGCGGCCTGCTCGCCGCCCATCACGGAGATCTTGGCGCCGGGCCACATCCACAGGAAGCGGGGGGGAGTACGCCCGGCCGCACATCGAGTAGTTGCCCGCGCCGTACGAGCCGCCGACCACCACCGTGAGCTTCGGCACGCGTGCGCAGGCGACGGCGGTGACCATCTTGGCGCCGTGCTTGGCGATGCCGCCCGCCTCGTAGTCCTTGCCGACCATGAACCCCGAGATGTTCTGCAGGAACACCAGGGGATGCCGCGCTGGTCGCACAGCTCGATGAAGTGGGCGCCCTTCTGCGCGGACTCGGAGAACAGGATGCCGTTGTTGGCGACGATCCCGACCGGGTGACCATGGATGCGGGCGAAGCCGGTGACCAGGGTCTGCCCGAACTCGGCCTTGAACTCGGCGAAGCGCGAGCCGTCGACCACGCGCGCGATGATCTCCCGTACGTCGTAGGGGGTACGCGAGTCGACCGGGACCGCGCCGTAGATGCCGTACGGGTCGACCTTCGGCTCCACCGACTCGGTGACCTCCCAGGGAGGGCCCCGCGCGCGGGGAGCGTGGCGGCGATGTTCCGGACGATCCGCAGGGCGTGCGCGTCGTCCTCCGCGAGGTGGTCGGTGACGCCCGACACGCGCGCGTGGACGTCGCCGCCGCCCAGCTCCTCGGCGGTGACGACCTCGCCGGTGGCGGCCTTCACGAGGGGCGGGCCGCCGAGGAAGATCGTCCCCTGGTTCCGGACGATGACGGCCTCGTCGCTCATGGCGGGGACGTAGGCCCCGCCGGCGGTGCAGGACCCGAGGACAGCCGCGATCTGCGGAATCCCGGCCCCCGACATCCGGGCCTGGTTGTAGAAGATCCGCCCGAAGTGCTCACGGTCCGGGAACACCTCGTCCTGCAGGGCAAGAACGCGCCCCGGAGTCGACGAGGTAGATACAGGGAGGCGGTTCTCGAGGGCGATCTCCTGGGCGCGCAGATGCTTCTTCACTGTCATCGGGTAGTACGTGCCGCCCTTGACCGTGGCGTCATTGGCGACGATCACGCACTCGCGGCCGCTCACCCGCCCGATGCCGGCGATGACACCGGCGGCCGGGGCGGCCCCTCGTACATCCCGTCGGCGGCCAGCGGGGCCAGCTCCAGGAAGGGCGAGCCCGGGTCCAGGAGGGTGTCCACGCGGTCGCGGGGAGCAGCTTGCCGCGCGCGGTGTGCCGGTCCCGGGCGCGCTCGCCGCCGCCGAGCCGGGCAGCGGCCAGCTTCTGCCGCAGCTCCTCGCCCAGCGCGCGGTGCGCCGCCTCGTTGGCCCGCCACGCCTCCGACGCGGGGTCTGCCGCGCTCGTCAGCTCCGGTGCCTCTTGCATGTCGTGGGTCCCCTCGCACAGCGATCGGCTGCTCTCGACCGTTAATGAGCGTTAACCATTTCCTTCAGGTTAACGACCGCTAACCTCTCTGTCTAGAATTGCTTCCATGACCACGAGAACCGACGCCCCCACCCGCCGCGAGCAGATCCTCAAGGAGGCCGCGCGGCTCTTCGCCGAGCGGGGTTTCCACGGCGTCGGGGTCGACGAGATAGGCGCGGCCGTCGGCATCAGCGGCCCCGGCCTGTACCGGCACTTCCCGGGCAAGGACGCGATGCTCGCCGAGCTGCTGGTCGGCATCAGCGGCCAGCTCCTGACGGGCGCGAAGCGCCGCCTGGCCGAGGCCGAGGGTGTGACCTCCGCGGAGCTGCTCCTCGACTCGCTCATCGAGGGCCACATCGACTTCGCCCTCGACGACCGCCCCCTGATCACCCTGCACGACCGCGAGCTGGACCGCCTCCGCGACACCGACCGCAAGCTGGTGCGCCAACTCCAGCGCCAGTACGTCGAGTTGTGGGTGGAGGTCGTCCGCGAGGTGTACCCGGACCTGGCCGAACCCAGCGCGCGCTCGGCGGTGCACTCGGTGTTCGGCCTGCTGAACTCGACCCCGCATCTGGGGAGGCCGGGCGCGTTGCCGGGCCGGGGGCCACGGCGGAGTTGCTGCACCGGATGGCCCGGGGGCGTTCGCGGCGGCGGGGGCGTGACGAGCGTTACGTGCCCGTTCCGCTGGACGCTCCCCTACTCGCCGGTACCGTGATGTTCTGAGCAAGCGCTTAGACATGAACCCTGGGCTAGCTGGAGGTGGCGGCGGTGCGCCGTACGGTGTTTGACGAGGACCACGAGGCGTTCCGGGAGACCCTCCGGGCCTTCATCGAGGCCGAGGTCGTCCCCGTCTACGACGAGTGGTTCGCGGCCGGCCAGGCGCCGCGCGACTTCTACTACAAGCTCGCCGAGCTCGGCGTCTTCGGCATCCGTGTCGACGAGGAGTACGGCGGCGCGGGCATCGACTCGTACAAGTTCGAGGCCGTCCTCTACGAGGAGACCGCGCGCGCGGGTGTCTCCTTCGGCGGCTCCGGCGTGCACGTGCTGCTCGGCCTGCCCTACATCAAGCTGCTCGCCACCGACGAGCAGAAGAAGCGCTTCCTGCCGAAGTTCGTCTCCGGCGAGGAGATGTGGGCCATCGCGATGACCGAGCCGGGCACCGGCTCCGACCTCGCGGGCATGAAGACCACCGCCAAGCTCTCCGAGGACGGCACGCACTACGTCCTCAACGGCGCCAAGACCTTCATCACCGGCGGTGTGCACGCCGACCGCATGATCGTCTGCGCCCGCACATCCCCGCCCACCAAGGAGGACCGCCGCCACGGCATCTCCCTCTTCGTGGTGGACACCAAGGCCGAGGGCTACTCGGTCGGCCGCAAGCTCGACAAGCTCGGCCTGAAGACCTCCGACACCGCCGAGCTGGCGTTCGTCGACGTGAAGGTCCCGGCCGAGGACCTCCTCGGCGAGGAGAACAAGGGCTTCTACTACCTCGGCCACAACCTCGCCTCCGAGCGCTGGGGCATCGCCTTCGGCGCGTACGCGCAGGCCAAGGCCGCCGTCCGGTTCGCGAAGCAGTACGTCCAGGAGCGCGTGGTCTTCGGCCAGCCCGTCGCCGCGTTCCAGAACACCAAGTTCGAACTGGCCGCCTGCCAGGCCGAGGTGGACGCCGCCGAGGCCGTGGTGGACCGCGCGACCGAGGCCCTGGACGCCGGTGAGCTGACCCCCGCCGAGGCGGCCAGCGCCAAGCTGTTCACCACCGAGGTCGCCCACCGCGTGATCGACCGCTGCCTCCAGCTGCACGGCGGCTACGGCTTCATGAACGAGTACCCGATCGCCCGCCTGTACGCGGACAACCGCGTCAACCGCATCTACGGCGGCACCAGCGAGATCATGAAGACGATCATCGCGAAGGACATGGGCCTGTAAGGCCCCGGCAATTACCGCCCGGTACAACTGGACGCCATGAACCAGGCACTACAGGATCTCCTCGATCTGCTCGACCTGGAGCAGATCGAGGAGAACATCTTCCGCGGCCAGTCCCGCTCCGCCGTCGTCCCCCGCGTCTTCGGGGGCCAGGTGGCCGCGCAGGCGCTGGTCGCCGCCGGGCGCACGGTCCCCGCCGACCGCCACGCCCACTCCCTGCACGCGTACTTCCTGCGGATGGGCGACCCGGGCGCGCCCATCGTCTACAACGTCGAGCGCATGCGCGACGGCCGCTCCTTCACCACCCGCCGCGCGGTCGCCGTCCAGCACGGCCGGCCTATCTTCGCGCTGTCTGCGTCCTTCCAGACGTTCGAGGAGGGCCTCGACCACCAGGCCCCCATGCCGCCCGCGCCCGACCCGGAGACGGTCCCCACCGGCCACGAGCGACTGCTCGGCTACGACCACCTCGATCGGGGAATCGTCCAACGATTCCTGGAGGCACGTGAGGCGATCGACCTCCGGTACGTCGACGACCCGCCCTACGGCCGCTTCGGCGAGCCCCGCGAGCCGCACTCCCAGGTGTGGTTCCGCACCAACGGCAAGCTCGACGGCCCCGTGGACCAGCCCCTGCTCCACGTCGTCCTCGCGACCTACGTCTCCGACATGACCCTCCTCGACTCCGTGCTCCTCGCGCACGGGCGGGGCGGCTGGGCCGTAGGGGACGTCGTAGGGGCCTCCCTCGACCACGCGATGTGGTTCCACCGGCCGTTCCGGGCGGACGAGTGGCTGCTCTACGACCAGGAGTCGCCGTCGGCGTCCGGTGGGCGCGGGCTCGGGCAGGCGCGGATCTACACGCAGGACGGCCAACTGGCCGTCTCCGTCATTCAGGAGGGCGTGGTCCGGGTTCCTCGGGAACACTGAGGGCATGGCAGAAACAGAGGAGGGTGACGGCGGCGGCGAGTCCACCGTCACCGTGATCGTCGCGGCCGTCGCCAACCTGGGCATCGCGCTCGCCAAGGCGGTCGCCGGCGTCATCAGCGGCTCCAGCGCGATGCTCTCCGAGGCGGCGCACTCGGTCGCCGACACCGTCACCGAACTCCTCCTCCTCACCGCCCTCAAGCGCAGCGGCAAACCCGCCGACGAGGACCACCCCCTGGGCTACGGCCCCGAGCGCTACATCTGGGCGATGCTCGCCGCCGTCGCCACCTTCGTCGGCGGCGCGGTCTTCTCGATCTACGACGGCGTCCACACCCTCGTCGCAGGCGAGGACCTCGGCGACCCGCTGATCTCGTACATCGTCCTCGGCGTCGCCTTCCTCCTGGAGGGCTACTCCCTGCGGACGGGCGTACGCCAGGCGCGCGGCGAGGCGGCCCGCTTCGACGCCTCCTTCAAGCGCTACCTCCGCTACACCCCCGACACCGCCGTGAAGGCCGTGGTCCTCGAGGACTCCGCCGCGCTCGTCGGCCTGGTCCTCGCGGCGGGCGGCCTGCTCGGCGGCCAGCTCACCGGCTCCGGCGCCTGGGACGGCGCCGCCTCGCTGTGCATCGGGGCCCTGCTGCTCTACGTCGCCTGGGTGCTGGGCCGCTCCAACGCGGAACTCCTCATCGGCCGCCCGCTGCCCAAGGCCATGCGGGAACGGATCAAGGAGGAACTGCTCGGGGTCGAACACATCGAGGCCGTACTGGAGTTGACGACCCTCGTGCAGGGCCCGCGCGAGGCGCTGGTGGCCGCGAAGATCGACTTCCGGGACCGGTCGAGCGCCGCGCAGATCGAGTGGGCCTGCGAACAGGCCGAGCAGCGGCTCCGGGAGGCGTTCCCGGCGGTCAGCCGGGTCTACCTGGACCCGACACCGGGATACGCGCAGCGCCGGGCGGAGGGCTCAACCCCTGGCCGTGACAGGGGACTTGAGCCCGGTCGCTCAGGCCGACAGCCCGGCCTCGGCCAGCAGGTACGCCGTCATCGGGTCGTAGTGCCTGGGGCTGACGACGTGGTCGTCGAGCGGGACCGCCACCTGTACGAGGTGCCCTCCGACTCGGCGAGGAAGAGCGCCGGGTCGTTGCAGTCGGCGTAGCCCACGGAGTCGACGCCGTGGCGGCCCGCGTAGCCCGCCCAGCCGTGGTCGGCGACGACCAGGTCGGGCAGCGGGCGGCCCTCGCGCTCCAGGGCGGTGAGGATCGCCTTCATCGGCTCACCGGAGTGCGTGTGCCAGAGCGTCGCGCCGTGCTCCAGGACGGCCACGTCCGCGAACTGCATGACGTACCCCTCCTCCGTCTGCAGCCCCTCCGGGATCACGACGATCTCGCAGCCCGCCGTGCGCAGGGCGGCGGCCGTGGCGCGGTGCACGTCCAGCAGACCGCCCGGGTGACCGGTCGCGAAGAGCACCCGCTGCTGCCCGTCGGCCGCCTTGCGCAGCCGCGCCGCCATCCGGTCCAGGCCCTCGACCGTCAGCTCCGGGTCGATGGTGTCCTGGCCGTAGCGGTACTCGGGATCGTCGTTCACGCCCACCCGCTCCGCCATCACCGCGAGCACGTCCTGCTCGTCCGTCCAGCGGTCGCCCAGCTCCAGCCCGAGCCAGTAGTGACGGTCGCCGTTCGCGAGCTTGCGGTAGTGGGAGAGGTTGTTCTCGCGGGGCGTGGCCACCTCGCCCGCGATACGGGTCTTCACAAGGTGGTCGACAAGCTCGGCGCGGCTGGGTGTCCCGGATATCGGCATGGTTCCCATTGTGAAGCAGAGGACTGTGCGCGTGCCCGGCGTCCCGCACGCTGGGATGTGGATCACTCAGGGGCACCCCTCACATCCGACGCAGGCCGAACCACAGCTCCATCCGTACGTCCGGGTCGTCGAGGTCCGTCTCCAGCAGCGCCGCGCACCGGGCGATCCGCTGCCGCACGGTGTTGCGGTGCACGGCGAGGGCGACCGCCGTACGGTCCCAACTCCCGTGCAGCGAGAGCCAGGTGCGCAGGGTCTCGACGAGCGCGGGGTGCGCGGCGAGCGGCGCGAGGAGGGTGCGGGCGTGTTCCTCGGCCGCGTCGCGCGGGAGCAGGTCGGCGAGCCCGGCGCGACCGGAGGCGCCGTGGCGCACCAGCGGGGCACGGGTCGCACGGGCGCGGGCCAGGGCGCGGGCCGCCTGCTTGTCGGCGGCGGACCAGTCCTCCGGGCCCACGGGGGCGCTGACCCCTAGGGTCCAGCCGGGCTGCGGGGCGGGTTCGCGGTCGCCGGGGACGAGCACCCGTACGACCTCCGGCGCCAGGTCGATCAGCGCGGAACCCAGGGCGGCGCCCAGGGCGGAGATGGCGACGGGGTCGGGGGCGGGGCCGGCGTCGGGCAGCGCGTGCACCACCAGCCACCGGTCACCGCCGAGCAGCGACGCGACGTCCTCCGGCGGGGCGCCCAGCAGCAGCCGTACGAGCGCCGAGGACCGGTCCGCTCCCGTACGGCTCTGGTGTTCGCCGGTGAGGAGGGAGAGCAGGACGGCGGCGACGGAGGCGATGGTGTGGTCGCCGGGGGCGCGCTGCGGGGCGGCGACCCCTAGGACGAAACCCTGACCGGTACCGAGGGCGTACGCGGCGAGGTGGATGCCGGAGACGGTGTCGGTGGCGGAGGTGGGGGCGGGGCGGGCCGGGGGTGCTTTCCGTGGAGGCAGGGGTGGAGGTAGGGGTGGGAACGGGCGACGTAGGGGATGCGGTGGCGGACGTAGGGGACGAGGCGGGAGCGGCCGGGGCCGGACCACCCGCACCAACTCCGCCAACGCGTCCCGCACCACCGCGCCGCTCGCTCCCGCGCCGCGTCCTGCCCTCGTACCCGTACCCGCCCCCGTCGAGCCCGTCTCCGCCCCCATCGCTCCAACCGCCCCCGCTCCCCGCCCCGCCCCCGCGATCTCCGTCCCGTCGGGGCCGAACAACACCGCGCGGCCGCCTACCCGTTGGGCGAGTTGGCGTAGGACCGAAGGGAGGGGGTCGGGGCGGGAGGCCGCTGCCGCCAGGCTCTGCTGGGCCTCGGTGACGCGGCGGAGTTCGGCAGGCGGGCCTGGGCCATCAGTTGCCAGACCGCGCGGGCGACGCGGGAGAAGGGGGTGGGCGGCGGGACCTCCAGGAGGGGAGGTCGTAGTGGTCGCAGGCGGCGACCAGGGCGCGCGGCACGGTGTCGTGGACCGGGGCGACGCCGAAGCCGAGGGCCACCCCGCCCGCCTCGACGATCCGGGCGACGTAGTCGTCGAAGTAGGTGCCGGAGCCGGCCGCGTCCGGGATGTGGACGCCCGCGGTGAGCAGCAGTTCGCCGCCGAGCAGGTACGGATACGGGTCCGGCATCTCCGAGGTGTGCGCCCAGTGGATCGCGATGTCGGGGTCGGACGGCCCGGCGATCTGCCGCAGCCCCAGGTCCTCGCGGGCCAGGAGGGCGGCGAGGGGCACGGGGGAGTGGGCGGTGTGGGTGGTGCGGGCGGAACCGTGAGGTCCGGCATGGTGGACGTTTCCTCCATCGCCTCGGGCTCGGATGGATGAAACGTACACTTCGCAGCCGCTTTCCGGCCACCTAGGGTCAGTCGCGACGCAAGCCCCGAGACATCCCCAGGCCCCGGGGCGACCCCAGAGCGCGCGAAGGAGGCCCCCGTATGGCCGTCGACTACACCGTGATCGTCGTCTACCTGGCCGGCATGCTGGCCATGGGCTGGTGGGGCATGCGCCGCGCCCGGTCCAAGAGCGACTTCCTGGTCGCGGGCCGCCGCCTGGGCCCGGTCATGTACTCCGGCACCATGGCCGCGATCGTCCTGGGCGGCGCGTCGACCATCGGCGGCGTCGGCCTCGGCTACCAGTACGGGCTGTCCGGCGCGTGGATGGTCTTCACCATCGGCCTCGGCCTGCTCGCCCTCTCCGTGTTCTTCTCCGCCCGCATCGCCCGCCTGAAGGTGTACACCGTCTCCGAGATGCTCGATCTCAGGTACGGCGGCCGGGCGGGCGTGATCTCCGGCGTGGTCATGTGGGCGTACACCCTGATGCTGGCCGTCACCTCGACGATCGCCTACGCCACGATCTTCGACGTCCTCTTCGACATGAACCGCACCCTCGCGATCGTCCTCGGCGGCTCGATCGTCGTCGCGTACTCGACGCTCGGCGGCATGTGGTCCATCACCCTCACCGACATGGTGCAGTTCGTGGTGAAGACGATCGGCGTGCTGCTGCTCCTGCTGCCGATCGCGGTCGTCAAGGCGGGCGGCTTCGGCGCGATGAAGGCGAAGCTGCCCACCGGGTACTTCGACCCGCTGGGCATCGGCGGCGAGACGATCTTCACCTACGTCCTGATCTACACGTTCGGCATGCTCATCGGCCAGGACATCTGGCAGCGCGTGTTCACGGCGGGCAGCGACAAGACGGCCAGGTGGGGCGGCACGGTCGCGGGCACCTACTGCCTCGTCTACGCCGTCGCGGGCGCCGTCATCGGCACGGCGGCCAAGGTCCTCTACCCGAACCTCGGCAGCCCGGACGACGCCTTCGCCAGCATCGTCAAGGACGAACTCCCCGTCGGCGTACGGGGTTGGTGCTCGCCGCCGCCCTGGCCGCCGTGATGTCGACGTCGTCCGGCGCGCTGATCGCCTGCGCCACGGTCGCCAACAACGACATCTGGTCGCGGCTGCGGGGAGCGGCCAAGGACCGGGACGACGAGGGCGGGCACGACGAGGGCGGGCACGACGAGGTGCGGGGCAACCGCGTCTTCATCCTCGTCATGGGCATCGGCGTGATCGTCACGGCGATCGCGCTCAACAACGTCGTGGAGGCGCTCACCGTCGCCTACAACCTCCTCGTCGGCGGACTCCTCGTCCCCATCCTCGGCGGCCTGCTGTGGAAGCGCGGCACCGCACAGGGCGCACTCGCCTCGGTGATCGTCGGCGGCCTCGCGGTCGTCGGCCTGATGGCGACCTACGGCATCCTCGCCAACGAGCCTGTGTACTACGGCCTGTTGCTGTCTCTGGCCGCCTATGTGAGCGTCTCCCTCGCCACGCCGCCGACGCGGCCGTGCTCGCCGCCTGGCGGGACCGGCTCGCCGGCCGCGGCACCCCGAACGGGCGTCCGAACCGGTCGCCGCGCACCAGTAGAGTCGTAGCGGACGCGCAAACAGCCACAAGCTGCACGTAACCCATCCCATACGTCACGAAGCGTAGGAAAGAAGGCAGTCCCCATGACCAGCAACGAGACGCCCCGCGGCCCCGTCGACTCCTCGCGCTTCCCGCGGTTCGCCGGTCCCGCGACCTACGCCCGGCTGCCGCGCCTGGACGAGGTCGGCACCGCGGACGTGGCCGTCGTCGGGGTGCCGTTCGACGCCGGGGTCTCCTACCGGCCGGGCGCCCGCTTCGGCGGCAACGCGATCCGCGAGGCGTCCCGGCTGCTGCGTCCCTACAACCCGGCGCAGGACGCGTCCCCGTTCGCGCTGGCGCAGGTCGCGGACGCCGGGGACATCGCGGCGAACCCGTTCAACATCAACGAGGCCGTCGAGACCATCGAGGAGGCGGCGGACCAACTCCTCGACACCGGCGCGCGGTTGATGACCCTGGGCGGCGACCACACGATCGCGCTGCCGCTGCTGAGGTCCGTGGCCAAGAAGCACGGCCCGGTCGCCCTGCTGCACTTCGACGCCCATCTCGACACCTGGGACACGTACTTCGGGGCCGAGTACACCCACGGGACCCCGTTCCGCAGGGCAGTCGAGGAGGGCATCCTCGACACGGAGGCGCTCTCGCACGTCGGCATCCGCGGTCCGCTGTACGGCAAGCAGGACCTCAAGGACGACGAGAAGATGGGCTTCGGCATCGTCACGTCGGCGGACGTGTACCGCCGGGGGCCGACGAGGTCGCCGACCAGCTGCGCCAGCGCATCGGCGACCGGCCCCTCTACATCTCCATCGACATCGACTGCCTCGACCCGGCCCACGCGCCCGGCACCGGCACGCCCGAGGCCGGCGGCCTGACCTCCCGCGAACTTCTGGAGATCCTGCGCGGCCTGGCATCCTGCAACCTGGTGTCGGCGGACGTCGTCGAGGTGGCACCGGCGTACGACCACGCCGAGATCACGTCGGTGGCCGCGTCGCACACCGCGTACGACCTGATCACGATCATGTCCCGGCAGATCGCGGAGGCACGCAACGCGTAGGGCGCGAAGGGCAGTTGGCGCTGCGCGGACGACGGCCGACCGCCGACCCGGTTCAGTGACCCGCCGACCCGTTCGGTGACTCGTAGGGAGACAGAGAGCAAGTGACGCACGACCACGACCTGGAACTCCGCCCGACGGCCGCGCAGATCTCCGCCGCGCTGAACCCGCCTCCCGGACGCAACGGCGGTGACCTGGTCGTGGAGACCCTGGCGGGCCTCGGCGCGACGACGGTCTTCGGCCTGCCGGGGCAGCACGCCCTCGGCATGTTCGACGCGCTGCGCCGCTCCGACCTGCGGTACATCGGCCTACGGGTGGAGAACAACGCGGGGTTCGCGGCGGACGCGTACGGCCGCATCACCGGCGAGGCGGCCCCCGCTGCTCCTGTCGACGGGGCCGGGCGCGCTGACGTCACTGGCCGCGCTCCAGGAGGCGAGGGCGGCCTCGGCCCCGGTGCTGGCGATCAGCAGCCAGATCCCGACCGCGGGTCTGGGCGGCGGTCGCCACGGCTACCTCCACGAACTCCCGGACCAGTCGGCCTCGTTCAGGGGCGTGGTGAAGTCCGTCCACACCGTCCGCACCCAGTCGCAGATCCCGTCGGCGATCGCGGAGGCGTGGAAGTCGGCGCTGACGGCTCCGCACGGCCCGGTGTGGGTGGAGATCCCGCAGGACGTGCTGCTGGCCGAGACGTCGCTGCCGGTGGTGACGGCGGTGGACGCGACCCCGGAGGACCTGGTCCCCCGCCCCGAACTCACCGCCGTAGCAGCGGACTTGCTGTCGAAGGCATCCCGCCCGGCGATCATCGCGGGCGGCGGAGTGATCCGCGCGGACGCGTCGAAGAAGCTGCGGCAACTGGCCGAGAAGCTCCAGGCCCCGGTGGTCACGACGCCTGGAGGCAAGGGCGCGTTCCCGTGGACGCACCCCCTGTCGCTCCAGTCCTGGCTGGAGGACCGTCATACGACGGATTTCCTGGAGGACGCGGACGTAGTGCTGGTGGTCGGCTCGGGGCTGGGTGAACTCTCCTCGAACTACCACACGTTCAAGCCGCGAGGCCGTGTCATCAGATCGAGGCGGACCTCGGCAAACTGGAGTCGAACCACCCGGCGTTGGGAATCCACGCGGACGCGTGGCACGGGTTGCAGGCGTTGCTGGAGACGGTGACGGAACGGACGGACCCGACGGCGGAGGCCCGGGTGGCCGAACTGCTCGACCGCGTCCGGGAACGCATCGCCGCCCAGGAACTGACCCTGGAACAGAGCGTGTTGGCGTCGGTCCGCAAGGCACTCCCGCCCAACTCCCCTCCTTCTGGGACATGACGATCCTCGCCTACTGGGCCTGGTCGGCCTTCGACGCGAAGGGCCCCAACCACCTCCACTCCGCCCAGGGCGCCGGCGGCCTCGGCTACGGCTTCCCGGCGGCGCTGGGCGCGGCGGCAGCCGACCCGACCCGCCCGGTGCTGGCGGTGTCGGGAGACGGCGGCGCCCTGTACTCCATCGCGGAGTTGGCCACGGCCAAGCAGTACGACCTGAACGTCACCTGGCTCATCGTCGACGACGGCGGCTACGGCATCCTCCGCGAGTACATGACGGACGCGTTCGGCGAGGCCACGGCGACGGAACTGACCCGGCCGGATTACGTGGCACTGGCGGAGTCGTTCGGGGTGCGGGGGGTACGGACGACTCCGGAGGCCCTGGAGGAGGACCTCGCGAAGTCCCTTGCGGCGCCTGGGCCTTCGGTGGTCGTACTTCCTGCGGTGTTGCGGATGTTCGCGGCTACGCACTTGGGGTGACGGGTTCCGCCCCGCGGAAGTGTGACACCTCGGCACCACGTGTCACACTTCCGCTTCTCACTCCCGCCCTCACATCCGCGGATCCGGCGTCAGCAGTGCGAACACCGCGCCGAACGGGTCTTTGAGCCACGCCATGCGGCCGACCTCCGGTACGTCCGTCGCCGGCATGAGGACGGAGCCGCCGTTGGACTGGGCCGTCGCGATGGTGGCGTCCGTGTCCGTCGTGTGGAAGTACGGTACCCAGCGCGGGAGTTCGCCCTCGCCGTCGCCCAGGGGCGCCACTCCGCCGAACGAGGCGTCCTGCTGGTCGCCCTCGCTGGTGCTCAGTACCCGGTACGTCATGCCGGGCGCCGGCATGTCCTGGGTGCGCCAGCCGAACAGGCCCTGGTAGAAGGCGATGTCCGCCTCCGGGTCGGGGTGTGCAGCTCTGCCCAGAGCAGGGTGTTGGGGGCGGAGGTGAGTTCCAGGCCCGCGGTCCTGCCGGGCTGCCACAGCGCGAACTGGGCGCCCTGCGGGTCGGTGGCCTGGGCCAGCGTGCCCTCGCCCATGACGTCCATGGGCTCCATGCGGACGGTCCCGCCGCCTGCCGTGACGACGGACTGGACGGTGGCCGTGATGTCGTCGGTCTTGAAGTGGATCATCCAGGCCGATGTGGCCCCTTCCTCGGTGAGCGGGCCGAGGGCGGCGACGGTCTTCCCGTCCACCTGGAAGAAGCCGTATCCGCCGGTGTCGGGACCGGCCGAGACGAACTGCCAGCCGAAGACGGCGCCGTAGAACGCGGCGGCAGCGTCGGTGTCGGGGCTGCCGAGGTCGAGCCAGTTGGGCGATCCGGTGGTGAAGTCGGTGCCGAGCATCAGGGGCCTCCTGGACGGGGGTGGGTCGGGACGGGAGCCACGATGCCGTCCCGCCCGCCGCCGCCGTCCGTGCACCAGCACCGACAGGCCCCGGTTTCCACCGAACGGCCGAACGGCCGAACGGCCGAACGTTCGCCGGTGCCGGTGCCGGTGCCGGTGCCGGTGCCGGTGCCGGTGCCGGTGCCGGTGCCGCGCGCTGCAGACTTGTTCTGCGCCGGGGCCATAGCCGGGATGACCTGAACTCCCCTGAAGTAGGGGGAGTTCGGGCCGGGCGGCGACTGCCTACCAGATCGCCTCCACCCACTCCGGGTGGTCGATGAACGGGTTGCGGTTGTGCTGGTAGGTGTCGTAGATGACCTGGTTGCGCTTCTCCTCGAAGGCGCTGGGCGGGTCCGCCGCGCTCCACGCCTTGAGGACGGAGAGCTTGCCCATGTAGGGGTTGCTGCCGTTGTTGACCTTCTCGTTGGGCTCCAGGTCGGCGAAGCCGTCGCCGCCGTCGTAGCGCACGGCCATGTAGAGGATCATGCGGGCCACGTCGCCCCGGTCCGCCGCGCGCGGTGCGAAGGAGTCGGAGTCGACGGTGCTGCCGCCGCCGTTGGTGACCGCGCTGCCGCCGTTGTCGAAGTCCAGGTTGCCGCGGATGCTGTTGACCTGGACGTCCGCGGGACGCAGGTGGTGCAGGTCGGTGCCGGGACCGGTGACCTCGCCGAAGTCGCCGTGGGACTTGGCCCAGGTGTGCTCGCGCGGTTCCAGTCGCCGACGTCGCCGCCGTTGAGGGACTTGGCGCGGGACACACCGCTGTACAGCAGGATCACGTTGTTGCTGTTGTTCGGGTCCTGGTCGGTGGCCATGAGGGCGTTCCAGACCGCCGCGTACGAGATCTTCGTGACGTTGGTGCTGATGATCGTGTGCAGCGAGGACTTCAGAGCCGTGCCCGTCTTGCCGACCGCGTTCTTGTAGTACGTCGCGTCGTACGCGGTCGTCGTGGCCGACGCCGGGGTCGCGGTCAGGGTCGGCGCGGCGAAGCCGACCAGGACGGCGGCGGTCGTCAACGCCACCGATTTCCAGCGGTGAATCCGTGTCCCAAGCATAAAGAGTGTCCCATCTACGCGGGTTGAATGGGGCGGCAAACGGGAGCGTGACATGTTCATGCGGTCGAGTAAATAAACGGGACGTGTCGATCCGGTGACCTGAAGCGACAATCTGCCCTGTGTCTACGCGAGTTGACAGCGCGGCAGGATGGGGTGGCATACCAGAACTGCCCCCGACCTTGTGGTCGGGGGCAGTCGGCCGTTCGGCTACGTCGGGGTCGTCACTTCACGTCCGACGGGTCCAGCCGGTAGATCGTCGACGTGTTGCTCGTGGAGGAGGTGGAGGTGGAGGAGGACGAAGAGCTCGAACTCTCCTCCGTGGACGCGCTCTTGTCGTACGCGCTCTCCTTCACCGCCGTCGCGTTCTTCTTCACCCACGCGGTGATCTCGGTGTTCAGGGCGCTGTTGCCGCCCATCCCGCCGCCGCCGAGCTGGATGTAGTGCAACTCGCCCTTCTTCACCAGCTCCTTGAGCTTGGCGAGGGTCATCGCCTTGTCGGAACCGGTGAAGCCCCACATGGAGATGACGGGCTTGTGGGTGCTGAGGATCAGCTGGCCCGCGCTCTGCGAATTGGACACCGCGAGCAGCCACTTGGCGCCGTCCTGGTGCTTCTCCAGGTACGAGATGAGCGCGCTGGACGTGGTGCCGCCCATGCCCATGCGCCGCCGAAGCCGCCGCGCGTACCGCCGGTGCCGCCCGGGGCCGTACCGTTCTCACCGCCGGTGCCGCCAGGAACCGTACCGCCACCGGGGAACTCCCGCTGGTACCGCCCTGTTGGCCGCCCTGAGGCACCTCGCCGGTACCGCCGCCGCCCGGGGTCATCCCGCCCGGAGCCTCGCCGCCGCCCGGCATCTCGCCGCTCGCCCGGCCGCTGCCGGTGCCCGTGCCACCCCGGGCCGTTCCGCCGCCGGGGCCGCCCTCGCCGCCGCGCATACCGCCGCCGAAGCCGCCACGGCCGCCGCCCCCACCGGGGCCGCCCATGCGGCCGCCGGTCGACGGACCCGCCGTCGGGTTCGTACCGCCCATGCCGCCGCCCGTACCGCCGGACGCGGCCGGGGTCACGGCGTACGCCGTCGGACCGGCGAGCGCCGCGATGATCGCCGCCGCGACGGACGCGGTGAGGAGGCGACCGCGGTTGCCGGAGCGGAAGACGAACAGGCCCACGATCGCGAGGACCATCAGCACGCCGATCGTCGGCCACAGCCAGGTGTTCCAGCCGGAGGCCCGGCGGAGCACCACGATCGCCCAGATCCCGGTGACCCCGAGACCGGCGGGCAGAACCCACGACCAGCGGGCGTCACCGCCGCGGAACGCGCGCCACAGCATCACGCCGCCACCACCGCACAGGGCCGCGATGCCCGGCGCGAGCGCGGTCGTGTAGTACGGGTGCATCGTGCCCTGCGCCATGCTGAAGGTGACGTAGTGCAGCAGGGTCCAGCCGCCCCACAGGACCAGCGCGGCCCGCGTCGGGTCGGTGCGCGGGGCGCGGCCGACCAGGGTCAGGCCGGCGATCAGGGCGATGGCCGAGAAGGGGAGCAGCCAGGAGATCTGGCCGCCGAGGATGTCGTTGAACATACGGCCGATGCCCGCGGTGCCGGCGAACGTGCCGCCGCCACCCCCGCCCCCGCCGCCGTTGCCCTCGCCGCCGAACACGCGGCCGAAGCCGTCGTAGCCCATGATCAGGTCCCAGGCCGTGCCGTCCGTCGAGCCGCCGATGTACGGGCGGTCCGAGGCCGGGACGAGGGAGACGACCGTGGCCCACCAGAAGCTGGAGACGGCCAACGCGACCGTGGCCAGGGCGAGTTGGACGACCTTCTTCTTCCAGCCGAGCTTCGACGCGAAGAGGTACACGGCGAAGACGGCGGGCAGGGCGATGTAGCCCTGGAGGAGCTTGGTGTTGAACGCGAAGCCGAAGCAGACCGCGGAGCCGATCAGCGGCAGCAGCCGCTCGGTGCGCACGGCGCGCAGGCCGAGAGCCGCGCCCGCCACCATCAGCAGGACGAGGAGGGTGTCGGGGTTGTTGTCACGGTTGATGGCGACCGTGATGGGGGTGAGGGCGAGGACCAGCGCCGCGATCGCCGCGGCCACATGGCCGAAGTACCGCTTCACGGAGGCGTGCAGGATCCAGATCGTGCCGAGCGCGGCGGCGACCTCAGGCAGCATCATCTGCCAGGTGCCGAAGCCGAAGATCCGGCACGACAGGCCCATCACCATCAGGGAGAAGGGCGGCTTGTCGACCGTGAGGAAGTTGCCGGCGTCCAGCGAGCCGAAGAACCAGGCCTTCCAGTTCTGCGTGCCGCTGTAGATGGCGCTGCTGTAGAAGCTGTTGAGGCTGGAGCCGGAGAGGTTCCAGGAGTACAGCACGGCCGCCAGGACCATGATCGCGATCAGTGCGGGCAGCGACCAGCGGGGCGCCTTCTCGGGTGGCGCGTCGGCGGGTGGGGCCGGCGGCGGCCAGTCGGCGGACGCGGGTTCGGTGTGGGGTGCGGATCGGTGGCAGATGTCACCCACGCATCGTGCGTAAGCAGGGTGGGAGGGTGCTGTGCCGTACCTGGCCGTCGGCTGTGAATTCGCACAGGGCGGGGTAATGCGTCGCACAACCGTTCTCCAACCCGTACAACCTTTCATGCCTTCCTGTGAGTCAACTCGTGCATGACTCAGTCTTATTGGACAGCCCGCCGGGCCAGAGTGCTGGCCGTCGGCGTGGGCGCCGGGATGCTCATACCCGTCCTGGCCACCGCGACGCCCGCCGCCGCGGCCACCCCGACGGTCAGCTGCACGTCCGCGAAGGCGGGGCTGGCCGCCAAGTTGAAGAAGGACATCACCGCCGCCCTCGCGACCCGTAAGGGAACCGTCGCGGTCGGCCTCTACGACCGGACCACCAACACCACCTGCACCCTGCGGGCGACGAGTGCCTACGACTCGGCCAGCACCGTCAAGGTCACCGTCCTCGCCACGCTGCTGTGGGACGCGAAGAAGCACAACCGTCTGCTGACGTCACGCGAGACGACGCTCGCCAAGGCCATGATCACCAAGTCGGACAACGACGCGACCTCCACCCTGTGGAAGCAGCTCGGCATGACGAAGATCAAGGGCTTCCTGTCCGCGGCCGGCATGACCCAGACCAAGCCCGGCGCGAACAACTACTGGGGCCTGACCCAGGAGACCGTGACCGACGAGCAGAAGCTGCTCAAGCTGGTCACCGCCAAGAACTCGGTGCTGAGCGACAACTCCCGTGTGTACATCCTGAAGTTGATGAACCAGGTCATCTCGTCGCAGCGCTGGGGCACCCCGTCCGGCGCCCCGTCCACGGTCACCGTGCACGTCAAGAACGGCTGGCTGCAACGCTCGACGCACGGCTGGCGCGTCCACAGCCTGGGCACCTTCAACGGCGCCGGCCACGACTACATGATGTCCGTGCTCACCCAGGACAACAGCACGATGAGCTACGGCATCACGACCATCCAGGGTGTCGCGAAGGCGATCCACAAGGATCTCGCCTAAAGCCCCTGCTCAAGGACATCGCTTTACTGCGCGGTCTCCCGCACGTCACCCGTCCGTCCTACGGTGACGCCCATGCGCCTGAGATCCGTACTCGCGACCGCGACCGCCGGCCTGGCGGCGGCCACCTGCCTCACCGCCGCCGCCGGGCCCGCGAACGCCAGCAACTCCCTTACCACCAAAGCCTGTTCGTCCTCCGTCTCGATCGACCGCTTCTCCGACGCGCTCGACAAGACGACGTACGACGGCACCTTCGTCGGCAACTTCTCCGCGCTCGCCGTGGACAAGGACGGCTCGATCGCCGCGCTGGAGGACCGTTCCTCGCTGTTCGACCTGGACGCGAAGACGCTCCAGCCGAAGCGCGTCGTCCCGCTCGCCGACGAGAACGGCGCCGCGCTCGACTCCGAGGGCCTGGTCATCGACCGCGACGGCACCCGGCTCATCACCTCGGAGACCGAGCCGTCCATCCGCCGCTACTCCGCCGACGGCAAGATCCTCGACCGCCTCCCGGTCCCGTCCTCGCTGCTGGTCGCGCCCGCAGGCCGGGCTGTCTCGAACCAGACCTTCGAGGGCCTGACCCTGCTGCCCGGCGGCCGTACGCTCCTCGCGTCGATGGAGGACCCGATCGCCGGGGACACCTCGGGCGCCGTGCGCTTCCAGACCTGGACCCGGACCAAGGGCGACCACTTCAAGCTCGCCGCGCAGTACGCGTACAAGCCGGACGCCTCCTTCCTCGGCGTCCCCGAGGTACAGGCCCTGCCCGACGGCCGCCTTCTCGTCCTGGAGCGCGGTTTCACCAGCGGCGTCGGCAACACGGTCCGCCTCTACCTGGCCGACCCGCGCCACGCCACGGACACCAGCGGCATCGACCACCTCACCGGCCGGCCCGGAGTCCGCCTCATCAAGAAGACCCTCCTCGCCGACATCGCCGACTGCCCGTCCCTCGGCGCGACCGCGAAGCAGCCCCAGCCGAACCCTCTCCTCGACAACATCGAGGGCATGGTGGTCACGGGCAAGGAGAGGGGCCGCTACAAGGTCCTGCTGGTGAGCGACGACAACCAGAACGCGGTCCAGACGACCCGGTTCTACTACCTCCGGGTCCGTGGCTGACGGCTTCGTCTGCCGACGGTTTGTTGCGGAGGGATGAAATCCGCTTCATTTCGCGTTGGTGCCTTCCGTAAGACCAGCAGATCAGGGGCGAACGAAAGGCACCGCGTGGCAGCGAAACAGGGGGAGACACAAGGCTGGGCCCGGAGGCTCGCCGGATACGCGTGGCGCTACCCCAAGGACGTCGTCCTCGCCCTGGGCGCCTCCCTCGCGGGCATGGCGGTCATGGCCCTCGTCCCCCTGGTCACCAAGGTGATCATCGACGACGTGATCACCGGCCACACCCGCTCCATGGCCCCCTGGGCCGGCGCCCTGATCGTCGCCGCGCTCCTCGTCTACGTCTGCGCCTACGTCCGCCGCTACTACGGCGGTCGCCTCGCCCTGGACGTCCAGCACGACCTCCGCACCGAGATGTACGGGACGATCACCCGCCTCGACGGCCGCCGCCAGGACGAACTGTCCACCGGCCAGGTCGTCGGCCGCGCCACCAGCGACCTCCAGCTGATCCAGGGCCTCCTCTTCATGCTCCCGATGACCATCGGGAACGTCCTCCTCTTCGTGCTCTCCCTCGCGATCATGGCCTGGCTGTCCATCCCGCTGACCCTGATCGCCCTGGCCGTCGCCCCCCGCCCTCGGCTTCATCGCCAAGCGCAGCCGCAGCAAGCTGCACCCCTCCACCTGGTACGCGCAGGCCCAGGCCGCCGCCGTCGCGGGAGTCGTCGACGGCGCCGTCAGCGGCGTACGCGTGGTGAAGGGCTTCGGCCAGGAGGACCAGGAGACCGGAAAGCTCCGCGAGGTCGGCCGCCGCCTCTACGCGGGCCGCCTCCGCACGATCCGGCAGAACGCCCGCTACACCCCCGCCCTCCAGGCCGTCCCCGCCCTCGGCCAGGTCGCGATGCTCGCGCTCGGTGGCTGGCTCGCGGTGCGCGGACACATCACGCTCGGCACGTTCGTCGCCTTCTCCACCTACCTCGCCCAGCTCGTCGGCCCGGTCCGCATGCTCGCCGTGGTCCTCACCGTCGGCCAGCAGGCCCGCGCCGGCACCGAACGCGTCCTCGAACTGATCGACACCGAGCCGTCGATGACCGACGGCACCAAGGAACTCCCCGCCGACGCCCCGGCCACGGTCGAGTTCGACGACGTGTCCTTCGGCTACGACCGCGCCCTCGGCAAAACCAGCCCGGTCCTCAACGGCCTCAGCTTCGAGATCCGCCCCGGCGAGACCCTCGCCGTCGTCGGCTCCTCCGGCTCCGGAAAGTCCACGGTCTCGCTCCTCCTCCCGCGCTTCTACGACGTCACCCACGGCGCCGTCCTCATCGGCGGCCACGACGTCCGCGAACTCACCCTCGACTCCCTGCGCGCCGCGATCGGCCTGGTCCCCGAGGACTCCTTCCTCTTCTCCGACACGGTCCGCAACAACATCGCCTACGGCCGCCCCGACGCGACCGAGGACGAGATCCTCACCGCCGCGCGCGCCGCCCAGGCCGACCGGTTCATCCAGGAACTCCCCGCCGGCTACGACACGACGGTCGGCGAGCAGGGCCTCACCCTCTCCGGCGGCCAGCGCCAGCGCGTCGCCCCTCGCCCGCGCGATCCTCACCGACCCGCGCCTTCTGGTCCTGGATGACGCGACCTCGGCGGTGGACGCCCGCGTCGAGCACGAGATCCACGAGGCGTTGAAGCAGGTCATGGAGGGCCGCACCACCCTGCTGATCGCGCACCGCCGCTCCACCCTCAACCTCGCCGACCGCATCGCCGTCCTCGACGGGGGCCGCCTCGCCGACATCGGCACGCACGACGAACTCCAGCAGCGCTCAGCGCTCTACCGCCGCCTCCTCACCGACCCCGACGAACTCGGCGGCGTCTCGCCCGGCCACGCCCAGGCGGTCGCGCCGGCCGAGGACACCTCCGTACGCGACGAGCTGGACGCGGAGTTCGACGCCGAGCGCGGGGTCACGCCCCGGCTGTGGACCGGTGACCGCGAGCCGAAGGACACTGCGCTGTCCGGGATGCCCGCGACGCCCGAACTCCTCGCACAGGTCGACGCGTTGCCCCCGGCGACCGACGTCCCCGACATCGACGAGGCACGCGCGGTGCGGGCCGAGGACTCGTACGGACTGCGCCGGCTGCTGCGCGGGTTCGGCGCCCCGCTGCTGATCAGCCTCGGCCTGGTCGCCGTGGACGCGGGCATGAGCCTGCTCCTGCCGATCATGATCCGGCACGGCATCGACCAGGGCGTCAGCAGGATGGCGATCGGCGCGGTCTGGTCGGCGTCCATTCTGGCTCTGCTGGGGTGGTCGTGCAGTGGGCGGCCCAGCGCGGCGAGACCCGCATGACGGGCCGTACCGGCGAACGGGTCCTCTACACCCTGCGCCTGAAGATCTTCGCTCAGCTCCAGCGTCTCGGACTCGACTACTACGAGCGGGAGTTGACCGGCCGGATCATGACGAGGATGACGACGGACGTCGACGCCCTCTCGTCCTTCCTCCAGACCGGCCTGGTCACCGCGTTCGTCTCGGTCGTCACCTTCTTCGGCATCATGGTCGCCCTGCTGGTCATCGACATCCAGCTCGCGCTGGTCGTGTTCGCGACCCTGCCGCCGCTGGTCATCGCGACCTTCTTCTTCCGCCGGGCGAGCGTGAAGGCGTACGAACTCGCCCGCGAGCGCGTGTCGTTGGTCAACGCCGACCTCCAGGAGTCGGTGTCGGGGCTGCGGATCGTGCAGGCGTTCCGGCGCGAGCAGGACGGCAGCCGGCGCTTCGCCGAGCGCAGCAGCAGCTACCGCGCGGCCCGCACCCGGGGCCAGCGGCTGATCTCGATCTACTTCCCCTTCGTGCAGCTGCTGTCGTCGGTGGCGGCGGCGTCCGTGCTGATCGCGGGCGCGGGCAGGGTGGACGACGCGACCCTCACGACCGGCGCGCTGGTCGCCTACCTCCTCTACATCGACCTGTTCTTCGCCCCGGTCCAGCAGCTCTCCCAGGTCTTCGACGGCTACCAGCAGGCCACCGTCTCCCTGGGCCGCATCCAGGAGCTGCTCCAGGAACCGACGTCCACCCGGGCCGCCGACGAACCCCTCGAAGTCCTCTCCCTGCGGGGGCGACATCGCCTTCGAGGACGTGCACTTCGCGTACGGCTCCGCCGAAGAGGCAGCCGCTGAAGAGGCCATCGGGGAGTGCGGTTGAGCATCCCCGCCGGCCAGACGGTCGCCTTCGTCGGCGAGACCGGCGCGGGCAAGTCGACGCTCGTGAAACTGGTCGCCCGCTTCTACGACCCGACCGGCGGCCGGGTCACCGTCGACGGCACCGACCTGCGCGCCCTGGACATCACGTCGTACCGCCACCACCTCGGGGTCGTCCCCAGGAGGCGTACCTCTTCCAGGGCACCGTCCGCGACGCCATCGCCTACGGCCGCCCCGACGCCACCGACGCCGAGGTGGAGGCCGCGTCCCGCGCGGTCGGCGCCCACGAGATGATCGCGACGCTCGACGGCGGCTACCTGCACGAGGTCGCCGAGCGCGGGCGCAACCTCTCGGCGGGCCAGCGCCAGCTGATCGCGCTGGCCCGGGCGGAACTCGTCGACCCCGACATCCTCCTCCTCGACGAGGCCACGGCGGCCCTCGACCTGGCGACGGAAGCCCAGGTCAACCAGGCCACCGACCGTCTCGCGGGCCGCCGTACCACCCTCGTCGTCGCCCACCGGCTGACGACCGCGGCGCGCGCGACCGGGTCGTGGTGATGGACCACGGCCGGGTCGTCGAGGACGGCACGCACGACGAGCTGCTCGCGCTCGACGGGTACTACGCCGAGCTGTGGCGCACCTTCGTCGGGGCGCCCGAGACGGAGGAGCCGGTCGCGGCGCCCGGCTGAGACCCGCGCAACCATGCGACGTACGTCTTGCGTCCGTACATCAGTACGCTGTCCGGCTGCTGTGCGGGAGGGATGACTGTGGACATGGGTGCGCTACGACGGCGGGTGGCGCTCGGCACGGCCGTGCTCACCACGTCCGGCCTGCTCGCGCTCGCCGCGCCCGGCACCGCCCAGGCGGCGGTGGTCTGCCCGGGGCACGAGGTGGAGACGCTGCCCTTCTCCACCGGCACCGTCCACGTCTTCCGGCGGGGTGACTACGTCTGCGCGTACACCGTCCCGAAGAGGCCCGGTGCCAGGCGCACGATGTCGGTCAGCGTGCAGGCGCGCGGCAACCGCCCGGTCGTCGACCGCGGCCGGTACACGCGCCGGGCCGGACCCGTCACCGTGCACGCCGGCCACCGGTGCGTCCTGGTGAAGGGCTCGGTCGGCGGCGGCTCGGTCAGCTCCGGCTGGATGTGCTGAACCGCAGGCCCGCGCCGTGACCGCACAACCTCCTCTGGTGTGACGGGAGTTGCTCCGCTAGCTTCCCGTTCACAACTGCCTCACAGGGGAGTATGCATGCGCAAGGCGCTCAGATGGCTGCTCGCGCTCACTGTGCTCATAGGCACGCTGAGCACGGCCGGGGCGGCCACCGCCGTCCCGGTCGGCCGAACCGCCCAAGTCGCGGACATCAAGGACCAGTTGCTGGCGATACCCGGCATGAGCCTGGTCGAGGAGAAGCCGTACACCGGCTACCGCTACTTCGTCCTGAACTACACCCAGCCGTTCGACCACCGGCATCCGTCCAAGGGCACCTTCCAGCAGCGGATCACCGTGCTGCACAAGGACGTCTCGCGCCCGACGGTCTTCTACACCGGCGGCTACAACGTCTCGACGACCCCAGCCGCAGCGAACCGACCCGCATCGCGGACGCCAACCAAGTCTCCCTGGAATACCGGTACTTCACCCCGTCCCGCCCCGAGCCGGCCGACTGGTCCAAGCTCGACATCTGGCAGGCGGCCAGCGACCAGCACCGCGTCTTCAAGGCCCTCAAGCCGATCTACACCAAGAACTGGATCGCCACCGGCGGCTCCAAGGGCGGTATGACGGCCACCTACTTCGAGCGGTTCTACCCGCGTGACATGGACGGTGTCGTCGCCTACGTCGCCCCCAACGACGTGGTGAACAACGAGGATTCGGCCTACGACCGCTTCTTCACCAAGGTCGGCACCAAGGAGTGCCGCGACCGCCTGGACGCCGTACAGCGCGAGGCGCTGGTGCGCAGGGGCCCGCTGGAGAAGAAGTACGCGGCGTACGCGGCCGACAACGGCTACACCTTCACCACCGTCGGCAGCCTCGACAAGGCATTTGAGGCCGTCGTCCTCGACTACGTCTGGGGCTTCTGGCAGTACAGCCTGCTCTCCGACTGCGACACCATCCCCGCGGACGCGGCGACCGCCACCGACGACGAGATCTGGACCTCGGTCGACACGATCTCCGGCTTCTCCTTCTACACCGACCAGGGCCTGGCCCCGTACACCCCGTACTACTACCAGGCGGGCACCCAACTCGGCGCCCCCACCATCCACTTCCCGTACATCGAGAAGAAGTACCTCCGCTACGGCTACCAGCCGCCCCGCGACTTCGTCCCCCGCGCCATCCCGATGAGGTTCCAGCCGCAAGCGATGCGGGACGTGGACAGCTGGGTCCGCCACCACGCCGACCACATGCTCTTCGTCTACGGCGAGAACGACCCGTGGGGCGCCGAGCGCTTCGCCGTCGGCAAGGGCGCGAAGGACTCCTACGTCTTCACCGCGCCCGGCCTCAACCACGGCGCGAACGTCGCCGGCCTGAGCGCCGACCAGAAGGCGCTCGCCACCGCCCGCATCCTGGCCTGGGTTGGTGTCCCGGCCACCACCACGGCACAGGCGAGGCCGCTGGCACCGTACGACGCGACGCTGGACCGGCAGGACGTGCGGCGCGAACCGACACTCCGGCCGTAAGCAACACCCCTACCGCGCCCGGCCGTTGACGGTCACCCGACTACACCGGCCGGGCGCAGCCCACGGGTCGGCCGCCACCGAGCTGGACGTACAGGGCGGTCGACGCGGGGCAACTCGCGCGCCGCAGCACGGCGTTGACCACCTTGTACTGCGGCTTCTTCGTGCCCGAGCCGTCGCACGCCGTCTCCCGGACCTGCCCGCTGCCCGAGCTGTAGACGCAGTCACCGACGATCGTGCGGGGCCCGCCCCCGCCGCCCGGGTCGCCGGGGTGCGGCGACTCCAGGTTCCGCATGCAGGCGTAACCCTTGGGGATGACCCCGTCGCCGCCCGCGCCCGAGGAGCCCTGGGCGCTGATGTGCAGTACGAAGTCGGTGGTCGCCGGGCAGAGGGGACCGCCGCTCACCTCGCCGTCGTAGCGGGCGATGACCCGCGCGGCGGCCCGCTCGCTGGTGCACGGCACCTCGGTGAAACTCGTCGTGCCGAAGGAACTGCACTCGTCGACGGCGAGGAACACCGCGCCGTAGCCGGAGGGTTGGGCGACCACGGGCGAGGCGGAGGCCTTCGGGTCGAGCCGGCTGTCCCCCGCGTCGGAGCCGTGCGCGGACGTACAGCCGCTCACCAGGGCGGCGAGCAGTACCGCGCACCCCACCCCCACGCACCATCTCTCACGCATCGATCCCCCGGCTGCCCCCGCCCAGCGTGACCCGCGACAGCGGGCGCACGCCAGACGTGCGGGGGGCTTTGGGCCAGTTGGCGGGGGTGGGGCGGGTGGGGAACGTACCCCTAGTACGACAGCCCGTGCCCCACGGGATACAGCACCTGCGTCGGATCATCCGCGCGCCGCACCGCCACCGGGAGCTTCCCGCGCGGCCGGACCCGGCCCGCGATCACCCGTGCCGCCGCCCGGAGTTCGACGTCGGTCCAGGAGTAGGACGCCAAGTAGGCCGCGACCGACGGCAGTTGGGCAACATCGTAGGGGTTGCGGACGGCGACGGCCACGACCGGCCGCCCGGTGGCGACGAGTTGCTCGACGAGCGTCCGCTGCGAGCTGCCCGCCGTGACGTTGTACGTCGCCACCACCACCGCATCCGCCGCACGCGCCGCGGCGACGGCCGCCGCCACGGTCGCGGCGGAGGGATCGGTACCGGTCGACCGGGCGGTCGCCGTGAACCCCAACTCGCCGAGGGCCGCCGCGAGGACACCGGTGGGCGGACCCGTCGTACCGGAGGGGGAGGCCGGATCGGCGCCGACCACCAGGACCTTCCCGTGCGTACGACGGGACAGCGGCAGCAGCCCCTCCTCGTTGACCAGCAGGGTGGTGGTCCGCTCGGCGATGCGGTCGGCGGCGGCGAGATGGGACCGGGTCCCGACCGTGCGGCTCACGCCCGCCCGACGGACGTAGGCGTCCTGGAACAGCCCCAGCCGGGCCTTCAGCCGCAGCACCCGCAGGATCGACTCGTCGAGCCGCGCCTCGGTCAACTCCCGCCCTGCACCGCCTTCAGGACGGCGTTCCAGGCGACGTCCAGGGACGGCGGGTTGAGGAGCTGGTCCACCCCGGCCTTGAGCGCGAGCACGGGCACCCTGTCGTCCCCGTACTTCTGCCGTACCCCCTCCATGCCCAGCGAGTCGGTGATCACGACACCGTCGTAGCCGAGTTCGCCGCGCAGGATGCCGGTGAGGATCGGGTGCGAGAGGGTGGCCGGGTCGCCGGAGTCGTCGAGCGCCGGGACCATGATGTGGGCGGTCATGATCGAGTCGATGCCCGCCTTCACGGCCGCCCGGAAGGGCACGGCGTCGAGCGCCTCCCACACCTCGCGGCTGTGCGTGATGACGGGGAACCCGAAGTGGCTGTCCACGGCGGTGTCCCCGTGCCCCGGGAAGTGCTTGGCGGTAGCGGCGACTTGGCTGCTCTGGTACCCCTTCACCTCGGCGGCGACGAGGCCGGCCACCGCGTCCGGGTCGGCGCCGAACGACCGTACGCCGATGACCGGGTTGGCCGGGTTGACGTTCACGTCGGCGTCGGGGAGTAGTCCTGGTTGACGCCCATCGCGCGCAGCTCGGCGCCGGAGATACGGCCCAGGGTGCGGGCGTCCTCGCGGGAGCCGCCGGCGCCGATCGCCATCGCGCCCGGGAAGAGGGTCGCGGGGGCGCCGATGCGGCAGACGATGCCGTGTTCCTGGTCGGTGGCGACCAGTACGGGGAGCCCTCGGGGCTGGCTCAGGGACGCCTTCTGGATGCCGTTCGAGAGGTCGGCGATCTGGTGCGGGTCGCGGGTGTTGTGCGCCCAGGTGAAGTAGATGATGCCGCCGACGCGGTACTTGGCGATCAGCTCGGCGGCCGTGCGGACGCCGATCTCGCTCAGGTTGGCGTCGATGTCGGCCTGGTCGGGGGCGGTGGCGGAGTGGCCGTAGACCCGCATCACGAACAGCTGGCCGACCTTCTCGGGCAGTGTCATGCGGGAGATCAGCGAGCGGAGTCGCGTGTCGTCGGCGTGGGCGGTGCCGCCGGTCGCGAGGGACGCGGTGACGCCCATGGTCGCGGCGAGAACGGTACGTCTGGAGGGCACGTGCGCTCCTTCCGGAGGTGATCCGTTGAAGGAAACTTCCAAGATTTCACGAATATCCGGGAAGTTTCCGCCAGTCAAGGAGCGCGCAGCAAATCGGCTGAGGGCCGCCATCGGCGCAGTTGGAGGGGGCGCGCCGATGACGGCTTGCTGTCGGCCGCGGTACGGAGGAGAGGGTTGGTCAGCGTTCGCAGCCAGCAGCGAGGCCGACGCCGTACCGCGGAGACTCGTCCGGCAGCATGCGTCTTGGACGAGGCGGAAGCGGTCCGGGTTCCCCCGCCTCGCCCCGATTCCCGGAAGTTGGTGAACCCGTGCACGACGGGACGGATGCGGTCACGCACAGGAACGGGCGGGCGAACGGCGGCGGTCCATCCCGTGGACGTCCCGGCGGGGTGGACCGCCGCCGCCCGATCATGAGGGCATGCCCGTAGTCGACATCCCCGGTTCCAAGTCCATCACCGCCCGCGCGCTGTTCCTGGCCGCGGCTGCCGACGGGGTGACCACCCTCCGGCGCCCGCTCCGCTCGGACGACACCGAGGGCTTCGCCGAGGACTGACCCGGCTCGGCTACCGCGTGGGCCGGACCCCGGACGCCTGGCAGATCGACGGCCGCCCGGACGGCCCGGCGGTCGCGGAGGCGGACGTGTACTGCCGGGACGGCGCGACGACCGCCCGCTTCCTGCCCACCCTCGCGGCGGCCGGCCACGGCAGCTTCCGCTTCGACGCGTCCCCGCAGATGCGGCGCCGTCCCCTCCTTCCGCTGACCCGGGCCCTGCGTGACCTGGGCGTCGACCTGCGGCACGAAGAGGCCGAGGGCCATCACCCGCTGCGCATCGAGGCGGCGGGTGTGGAGGGCGGCGAGGTGGTGCTCGACGCCGGCCAGTCCTCCCAGTACCTGACGGCGCTGCTCCTGCTCGGCCCCCTGACCAGGAAGGGTCTCCATGTCAGGGTCACCGACCTGGTCTCCGCGCCCTACGTCGAGATCACGATCGCGATGATGCGGGCGTTCGGGGTGGAGGTCCGCACGGAGGGCTCCGTCTACGTCGTCCCCCAGGGGGCTACCGCGCCACCACCTACGGGATCGAACCGGACGCGTCCACCGCGAGCTACTTCTTCGCGGCGGCGGCGCTGACCGGCGGCGAGGTGACGGTCCCGGGCCTCGGCACGAGCGCGCTCCAGGGCGACCTGGGCTTCGTCGACGTCCTGCGGCGGATGGGCGCGGAGGTGGAGACGGACGCGCGGGGCACCCGGGTCCGGGGACGGGCGAACTGCGCGGCCTCACGGTCACCATGAGGGACATCTCGGACACCATGCCGACGCTGGCGGCGATCGCGCCCTTGCCTCCGGTCCGGTGCGTATCGAGGACGTCGGGAACACGCGGGTGAAGGAGTGCGACCGGTTGGAGGCCTGTGCGGAGAACCTCCGGCGGTTGGGGGTGGGGGTGGAGACGGGGCCTGACTGGATCGAGATCCGGTCGGGGGCGGGGGCGGGGGCGGGGGTCGAGGCCGGGGCAGGTGCCGGGACTTCGGGTCTCGCGGGTACGGAGATCAAGTCCTACGGCGACCACCGCATCGTCATGTCCTTCGCGGTGGCCGGGCTGCGGGCGCCGGGGATGTCGTTCGACGACCCGGGGTGTGTGCGGAAGACGTTCCCGGGGTTCCATGAGGCGTTCGAGGTGCTGCGGGGGCAGTTGCCGGGATGAGGGGGCCTTGGCGAACAGGGGTGCGTGGGCGAACAGGGGTGCCTACGCGCTCGGTTGGACCGATCGGCGGGTGATCGGAAACCATCGCCTCATGAACTCCTACCTCATCCTGCACGGTTGGCAGAACCACCGCCCGAAGGACCACTGGCAGCACTGGCTGGCCGACCGGCTCGGCGACCTCGGCCACCACGTCATCTACCCCCAGCTGCCCGATCCCGACGCCCCCGACCTGGACGTGTGGCTGGGCGAACTCGCCCGCTGCCTGGATGAGTTGAACAACAGCGGGGCCGCCGAACGGGTCGTCCTCGGGCACAGCGCGTCGGCGTTGCTCTGGCTGCACGCGGTGGCCCGCGGGCAGGTCCGGGGCGACGAGGCGGACCGGGTGCTGCTCGTCGGACCGCCCTCGCGTGCCGTGGTCGCCCAGTATCCCGAGGTCGCCGGATTCGCCCCGCCCGCCGCCGACTTCACCCTCCCCGGAGACGTCCGCCTCGTCGCCGGCGACGACGACCCGCACTGCCCGGAGAACGCCCGCGTCGCGTACGGGGACCCGTTCGCCCTGCCCACCGAACTCATCGCGGGGGCCGGGCACTTGGACCTGGTCGCCGGGTACGGGGCGTGGCCCGCGGTGCTGGACTGGTGCCTGGACGGGTCGGCGCGGTTGGTGGCTCGGCCGCTGTAGGGCGGGTGTTGTCGGCGGGGTGGGGCGGGTGTTGTCGGCGGGGTGGGGGTGGGGCGGTTCGCGGGCCGGCGGGCCCGTACCGACGGCTGGGACGGTTCGCTCGGCTCACGGGCCGTCTGGCTCATGGTCCGGCCGCCGTCGCCCTCTCCCCGCCCCGCAGCTCGGGCGTAGCCGCCCCCACGCCCATCACCGCCAGCACGCACAACACCCCGCCGCTGACCAGGGCCGTCGCGCCGGAGGTCCAGCCGGCGACCAGGCCGCCGCGGAGGTTGCCGAGGTTGGGTCCCGCCTGGCCGACGATCTGTTCGGCGGCGGAGACGCGGCCCAGGAGGGCGTCCGGGGTGTGGGTCTGGACGATCGTGCTGCGGGAGATGACGGACAGGGAGTCCGCGGCACCGGCCAGCGCGAGGCAGGCCAGGCCCGCCCACGGGTTGGTCATCAGCCCGAAGACCGCCAGCGCCACACCCCACGTACCCGCGCCGAGCAGCATCACCGGCCCGGGACGGCCCAGCCGGGTCACCGCGCCGGAGAACACGGACGCCGTGATCCCGCCGACCGAGATCGCCGACAGGAACAGGCCCAGGGTGCGCGGATCACCGCCGAAACGCTCGGAGTTGACCAGCGGGAACAGGCTCATCGGCATCGCGAGGACGGTCGCCGCGAGGTCGATGAGCAGCGCGCCGCGCACCACCCGGTGGCCGGCCACGAAACGCAGCCCGTCCAGAACCCCGTGCAGTCCGCCCCGCGACGGTTCGCCCTCGGGCGGCAGCGCGGGCAGGCCGAAAGCGCCGTAGAAACCAAGGACGAAAGTGAGGGCGTCGACCAGGTAGCAGGCGCCGATGCCCGCCCAGCCGATGAGCAGGCCGCCGAGCGCGGGGCCGACGAGCATCATGGTCGTGAAGGACACCCTGTTGAGCGCCAGGCCCGCCGCCACCTGCTCCTTCGGCAGCAGCCGGGGTATGAACACACCCGACGCCGGACCGCCCACCGCGCCGAAGCACGACTGCGCGGCGACCAGCGCGAGCACGCCGAGCACCGGGAGGTGACCGGTGAACCCCTGCACGGTGAGCAGCAGCGAACAGACCGCCTGCGCAACGGTGTTGAAGAGAAAGATGCGCCGCCGGTCCCCCGGTCCACCCACGACCCGGCGAACACCCCACGACCACCGTCGGCACCGCGTTCGCCAGCCCGACCGCACCCGTCCAGACCGTGCTGTGGGTCATCTCCCAGACCTGGTACATGACGGTCACCAGGGTCATGAACCCACCGAGCACCGACACCGTCCGCCCGACCAGCAACCGCCGAAACACCGGCGAAGCCCGCAACGGCCGAACATCGATCAACGTCCGCCCGAGCCCGAGACCGGGACTCATGAGGACACGGGACACGGCAGCGCGCGGAGCGGCGGATTGTCGGGGCACCGGGGGACCCTATAGGGCGGCTCCGGAACCGGGCGAACTGTTTTCCACGGCCGCGCCCCGCCCGCCTTCTACGACCGTGCCCGTCGGTTCCCTACGAGGTCACGCCGAGTCGTTGAGGAGTCGTGCCAGGTGATCGTGTCCCGGGCCCAGCAGTCCGGGCAGTGGTGCCGCGGACTCGTACCACCGCTTCTCGTACTCCCAGCACAGCCAGCCGTCCCAGCCGTGGCGGGACAGTACCTCGATGCATTCGGCGAGTGGCAGTGCGCCCGCGCCGAGCGGTAGCGGGGTGGTGTCGTCGGCCGAGGCGATGTCCTTGACCTGGACGTAGCCGAGGTACGGGCCGAGCGTGGCGACCGTCTCCGAGGGCTGTTCGCCGCCGAGCCAGGTGTGCATCACATCCCACAGGGCGCCGACCTGGCGATGGCCGACGGGCCCGAGGATGCGCAGGGCGTCCGCGCCGGTGCGGTGTGAGTCGTGGGTTTCCAGGAGTACGCGTACGCCCAGGTCGGCGCCCCATTCCGCCGCCGTGCCGAGCCGTCGCGCGGCCGTGGCGTCGGCCTCCTCGACGGGCTGGTCGGTGCCGCCGCCGGGGAAGACGCGGATGAAGGGCGCGCCCAAGTCCCGTGCCAGTTCGAGCAGTTCACGGATCTCGGTGAGTACGGCCTCGTCGTCGCCCGGCGCGGCCACGCGTGCGTACCCGGCGAGGCCCAGGACTTCGATCCCGGCGGACTTGAACTCGGCGACCACGTCGGCCCGTTGGGCGGCGTCGATGCCGGGGTGCACGGGCTCCTCGGGATGCGCGCGCAGTTCGACGCCGTGGTAACCGTGGGTGACGGCGAGGTCCAGGACGTCGGTCACGGGGAGGCCGGGGACACCGAGGGTGGAGAACGCGAGCTTCATGCCACGGACCCTACTCGTCACCGCTCATTGCTGCCGCTGGTGCAGGTCGAGCCGCCAGTCCTGGCCGACGAGATCCCTGCCGAAGGAGCGGTGCGGCTTCTCGGCGGAGAGGACGAATCCGTGCCGCTGGTAGACACGGCGGGCGGCACCCAGGATGTCGTTCGTCCACAGCACGAGGTCGCGATAGCCGACCCCGCGCGCGAACTCCACGACCGCGCCCACCAGTTGGTCCCCGATCCGCAGCCCCCGCGCGTCCGGCTCGACGAGCAGCAGCCGCAGCCGGGCGGTCCCCGGCGCGTCGTCCCGCACGCACATCACGCACCCCACCGCCCGCCCGTCCAGCTCGGCGATCCACACCCGCTCCAGATGCGGATCGTGGTCCTCGGCGAAATCGGCGACGATCCGCGCCACGAGCCCTTCGTAGTCGGCGTTGAAGTCGTACTCGGCGGCGTACAGCGCCGCGTTCCGCTGCACGATCCAGCCCAGGTCACCGGGCCTCGGCTCGCGCAGCACGACGTCCTCGGGCCGCGGCCGGCGCCGGTCCGACCCCGACAGCAGGGTCCGTACGGTACGCAGCGCCTCGGCGAGCCGCGGCCGGTCGGCGTCCGGCACGGTCGCGAGCAGCGCCCCGACGGACTCGTCCGCCCGCTCGGCCAGCAGGTCGGCGGTCTCCCGCCCGCGCACGGTGAGCGTCACCTGCCGCCGCCGCGGATCCCGCTGCGAGGGCGCCCGCTCGATCAGCCCGTCCTGCTCGAACCGGTTCAGGATCCGGCTCAAGTACCCGGCGTCCAGCGACAGTTCGGCACGGAGGTCGGCGGCGTCCGTACGCGGGGGAGTGCGCGAGTTCGTACAGGACGCGGGACTCGGTGAGGGTGAACGGGGCGTAGAGGTGGCGGCTGTAGTCGAGGGCGCCGATGACGTTCGTGTAGAAGCGGTTGAAGGCGCGGATGTCCTGGACGGTCATGATCGATCCCCGGTGCTCGCTCAGGGTAGTTGACTCAGTCAGAGGTCTGGTGGTTCCGACGGTAGTACCAGGGCGGCGGAATTGCCATGGGCCTGCGATAGGTTGCCCGCCATGACCGGACTCGGCCCCCTCGCCTGGCCCCCGCCCCGCTACGCACCGACCGCCTCGTGCTCCGCGAGTCGGAGCCCCGCGACCGCGCCGCCTTCATCGAGCTGCACGCATCGCCGCAGGTGGGCATGTACGTCGGCGGCCCGCGCCCCCGTGACGAGCTGGAGCGCACGATGTCCGGGACGCCCGGCCGCCGCCCCGGCATCTTCGTGGTCGAACGCGACGGAGCGATGATCGGCACCGTCGAGCTGAACCGGCGCGGATCGGAGTACCGCAGCCAGGTACGCCCGGACGCGGGGGAGCCCGAACTCGGCTACCTGTTCCTGCCGGAGGCCTGGGGACACGGCTACGCCGCCGAAGCGTGCGGCGCGGTGCTGGCCTGGTTCGCCGCCGCGCTACCCGGCAGCCCCGTCGTCCTCTGCACCCAGACCGCCAACACCCGCTCGATGCGCCTCGCGGCGAAACTGGGCTTCACCGAGGTGGGGCGGTACGAGGCATGGGGCGCCGAGCAGTGGTTCGGCGAGTGGTCCCAGTCCCACCAGGAACGCCAATGACGCCTCCCCACCAACCCGTTCGGTGAGCGCACTCCCGAACCCCGCCACGACCCGCGCCCCCAACCGCTCCTCCCAACTCCGCACCAGCGCACACACCAGGGCAAGCGGCGCCTCGGCCGCCCACCCGAAGGGCGGCCCCGGATCGTGCGGCCAGGGCTTGAAGTCCTCCGGATCGTCGTCGTCCGGCGGCGGTTCGACCGTGGCGGGCTTCGACCAGTACGGCAGCCGTCGGCGCCGGTGCACGGCGAAGTCCGCCGCGAGCACGGTGTCCAGCCGGATCGCGTCGACCTCGCTCAGACCCAGCGGCCCGGGCCACAACTCGTCAAGCTCGTCCGGCAGTTCGTCGGAGAACCACACCTCTGTGTTCCCGCGCGGCTCGAAGCGGCCGTCGTACAGGGACAGCTCGGAGGGGGCAGGGGAAAGACCATGGCGGGACAGTACGGGCAGGCACTGACAACCGAATGCCGGGTGAGTGGTGCGTTCAGGGTTCGTTGCGCGTGCCCGTCGGCCGTGCTTGGCTCGCCCGATGAACCTTCTGCTGACGGCGAGCGGCCTGCGCAACGACACGCTGCGGGACGCCCTGCGGGACATGCTGGGAAAGCCGTTCAGGTCGGCGAACGTCGTGTACGTCCCCACGGCATCCGTCGCCGAACCCGGTGACCACGGGTGGTTCGTCGCGGACCTGAACCGGCTGCACGGCCTCGGCTGGCGCGAGTTCGACGTCCTCGAACTGAACGGCCTGCCACGGCAGCTGGTGCTCGACCGGCTGCTCAACGCCGACGTCGTCTACGTCGAGGGCGGCAACCACTACCACCTCGCCCGCAGCATCACCGGCAACGGCCTGGCCGACGGCTTCCTCGAAGCGCTGCAGGACCGGATCTACGTGGGGGTCAGCGCCGGATCCATGATCTTCAGCCGCCATCTCACCGGCCACTCCGCCGACGTCATCGGGGACACCGCCGACCTGCACGTGCTCGACGCGACGACCGTGGAGCCCCCGTTCGGCCTCTTCGACTGGTACCTCAAGCCGCACCTGTACTCCCGGACTTCCCCGAACGGGACGACGCCTGGGCCGACCGCATCGTCGAGCGGGCGGACTTCCCGATCTACTTCATCGACGACGACACGGCCATCCGGGTCAGGGACGGCAAGGTGGACGTCATCTCCGAGGGCCGGTGGCGCTTCCATCCGTGAGGCTCCCCGCCCCTCCCCGTCATCGCCCGAGCCGCCCGACCCGCTGCGCGAGAAACGCGTCCTCGGCCGCGTAGTCGAAGTACTCCGTGAAGTAGTCGGCGTCGGAAGGGGTTGACCGTCGCGTGCCGCGTCCACCAGCCAGTCCAGCGCGGGCGCGATCGTGCTCGCGTAGGTACCGGCAGGCCGGTAACCGAGTGCCGTGGCGGCGGAGGTGTCGAGGACGATCGGATGCGGGGAGTCCCAGGGCGTACGGCCAAGCCCGGCAGGCGCCGTGTCGTCCAACAGGACCTCCTCCCACTCATGACCCAGGTGCCCGGCGATGGTCCGGCAGATCTCCAGGGCGCTGGGCGCGTCCGGATCGGCGGAGTTGAGGACGCGGGTGCCGGGCCGGTGGGCGACGGTCTCGATGAGCGCGGCGAGGTTCGCGGCGGCGGTGGTGTGGACGCCCCCGACCCCTCGCCGGGCCAGCAGCAGGGCCGTACGCCCGTCCATCACCCGCTTCACGACCGCCCATTCACGCGCCGGGGACGCCCCCACCCCGTGAATCTGCGACGCCCGCAGCACGGTGACGGGCAACCCGCTCTCCAGCACGACCTGTTCGGCGGCGACTTTGCTGGCGCCGTATCCCTCGCGCGATCGGTAGTCGGTGTCGGTCGTCGGCGCGAGGGTCGGTTGGGCCTCGGTGATCGGCGTGGCGAAGTGCGGCGGGACATCCGAGTTGACGTGATGGCCCGCCGCGTCGACATACACGGCGCGACTGGAAATCACCACGGTGGAGCCGGAGTTCGCGGCGAGCGGCAGCAACGACCGGGCGTCGGCAGCGGTGAAGCAGAGACAGTCGACGAGCAGCTCGGCACCGGCGCCGAGAGCGGCCCGCACGCGCGCCTGGTCGGCCCGGTCCGCCGCGACGAACTTCCCACCGGCGGCGGTGAGTTCGGGAGGCATCCGCGCCGGGTCCCGCCCGACGACATCGACCTGCCACCCTCCCCCAGCAACCGCAGCGCGGTCGCCCGTCCGACGAGTCCGGTTCCGCCGAGGATGAGGGCACGAGGCATGAAGGGATCGTAGGACAGGGCAGGGGAGTTGGTGCGTTCCTGAGCCCTACGGCGGCGGGGACGGCGGCGGCGCGGCGGTGACGTCGTAGTGCCAGAACGGGCGGACCAGCAGTGCGCCCGCGATGACGACGACCACGCACAGCAGTGAGCTGCCCGTCCAGGCGAGGCCGAGGCCGGTGGTGGAGGCCATGGCGCCGGCGCGGAGGTCGCCGAGGCGGGGGCCGCCCGCGACGACGACGGTGAAGACGCCCTGGAGTCGGCCGCGCAGGGCGTCGGGGGCGTAGGTCTGGAGGATGGTCTGGCGGTAGACGGCGCTGACGAGGTCGGCCGTTCCGGCCGCCGCCAACAGGCCGCGGCGGCGAGGAGTTGGTGGACCGTACCCGCGAGGGCGACCGCCGTGGCCCAGGCGACTACGGCGATGGCGAGCGCCCTGCCCTGGCGGCGTACGCGTCCGATCCAGCCGCTGAACAGGCCCGCCGCGACCGAGCCGATCGCGATGGCCGAGTACAGCAGCCCGACCCCGCCGCCGAACCGTGTCTGCGCCACCTGCGGGAACAGCGCGGTCGGCATGGCCAGGGTCATCGCCGCGATGTCGACCGCGAACGACATCCAGAGCACCGGGGCGGCGGCGATGAAGCGCAGCCCGTCGAGCACCGAGCGCAGGCCACCCGTGGTGGCGGCGCCTTCGCCGGCGGGCTTGACCGAGGGGAGGCGCAGGGCGGAAAGGAGGAGGAGGGAGAACAGCAGGGCGTCGGCGCCGTAGGCCCAGCTGTAGCCGTTCGGGAGGGAGATCAGGACGCCCGCGATCAGCGGTCCTGCGACCTGTCCGACGTTGCCGGCGGTGAAGTACAACGTGTTCGCGGCGGGCACGAGCGGGGTCGGCACGATACGGGGAATGATCGCGCCCCGGGCCGCGGAGGACACGGCGAACGCGCCGGTCTGCACGGCGACGAGGCCGAGGACGAGCGGGACCGAACGCACGTCGGCGACCGCCTGGAACAGCAGGGCGAGTGTGACGACCCAGGTCAGACAGGCCGAGGCGAGGTACAGCGTACGGCGGTCGAACCGGTCGGCGACGGCACCGCCGTACAGCCCGAAGACCACGAGCGGTACGAGGCCGGCGACCCCTGTCAGCCCCACGAACAGTGACGACCGGGACAGCCCGTACACCTGCACCGGGATGGTGACGTCGGTGACCATCGTCCCGACGTAGGCCGCGCTCTGGCCGATCAACAGGCGTCGGAAGACGGGGTGTTGGAGCGGGCGGGTGTCGAGCGCGACACCGCGCATCCTGTCGGTGAGGCGGGTCTTCGGTGCGGGTGGGGAGGGGGCCGGGGTGCCGGGGGCATGGTTCTCACGCTGGCAGGGCGGCGGGGTGGGGCGCTTCCGTTATTCTGCCGAGGTATGTCGGAGAACAGCCAGGCGGAAGCGGCACCGGAACCGGAAGCGGAAGCGGTGGACGGGGCGGCGGCGGAGCCCCGGGATACCACGCACGCGCACCTCGCGGGTGATGTCATCGGGCGTCATCAGCACGGCTACCACCAGCTGCTCTACGTCAGTGCCGGTGTGCTGGCGGTGCAGACGGGCGAGGCGTCCTGGGTGGCGTCCAGTGCGCGTGCCATCTGGCTGCCGGCGGGTATCTGGCACCAGCACCGGGTGCACGGGCACAGCTCCGTGCACACCATCGGCTTCGCGGCCCATGACGTGCTGCTGGACTCCGTGACGCCGGTCGTGGTGGCCGTGGACGCCCTCGTGCGCGAACTGATCATCGCGTGCAGCGAACCGGATCTTCCACAGCAGGAGTCACGCCGCCTGCGCGCGGTCCTGCGGGACCGGCTCCGCCGCGCCCTGGTGGAACCGCTGACGTTGCCCACCCCCACCAACCCCCTTCTCCAGCAGGCCTGTTCGCTGGTCACGGACGACCTACGACAACCTCGCACCGCCACCTGGCTTGCCCGCGGCATCGGCGTCAGCGAACGCACCCTGGCCCGGCTGTTCAGAACCGAGTTCGGCATGACGTATCCGCAATGGCGGACCAACGTGCGGGTCTTCCACGCGATGGTCCTCCTGGCGGAAGGCGCGACGGTCAGCGAGGCCGGCCACCAGTGCGGCTGGGCCACCACCAGCGCCTTCATCGACACGTTCAGCCGCACGATGGGCCAGACACCGGGCACGTACCGGATCGGGGCCGGCGGGTAGAAGCGGGCAGCCCCGCGGCCACGCTCGAACCCGGCTCCGGGACACCTACTTCCGCGGCACCCCGGAGGACCCCCGCACCATCAACTCCCCCGAACCGTGGCGATCCCACCCGGCGGCGGCTCCTCCCGGCCCATGGCGATCCGCCCCGCCCGGGCCCCCGCCTCGGACAACGGCAACCGCACCGTCGTGAGCGAAGGCACCGCGTCCACACTGAACGGCAGATCGTCGAACCCGGCGACGGATACGTCGTCCGGAATCCGGCGTCCCGATTCGCGCAGCGCCGCGCACGCCCCCATCGCGACGGAGTCGTTCGCCGCGACGACGGCCGTCAGGGACGGGTCCCGGCGGAGCAGCTCCAGCGTGGCCTCGTAACCCGATCGCCGGTCGTAGCGTCCGTGCACGGTCCAGCGCGGGTCCTCCGCGATCCCG
Source organism: Streptomyces sp. P3 (assembly GCA_016893485.2). Taxonomy (GTDB): domain Bacteria; phylum Actinomycetota; class Actinomycetes; order Streptomycetales; family Streptomycetaceae; genus Streptomyces. The sequence goes on along the minus strand of JAFEKX020000001.1, from coordinate 3,725,183 downwards.
TGCGTCGCCAGCGCCTCCCGGTGGCCCTCCAGCCGGTGTCGCGTCGTCGTCCGTTCCTCGGGCCCCGCGATGTAGCCCAGCCGGCGATGGCCGAGGCCGATCAGGTGTTCCGTCAGTTCACGCCCGCCGCCGCGGTTGTCGAAGGTCAGCGCGAACGCCCCCGTGTCCGGCGCCGGAGGCCGCCCGCACAGCACCACCCGGGTGCCCGCCTCGCCCAGTTTCCGCAGCTTCGCCGCGACGGCCGCCGCATGCGGCGCGTTCTCCATCGCGCCGCCGGTCAGCACGACCGCCGCCGCCCGCTGTCGTTGGAGCAGCGTCAGATACGTCAGCTCGCGTTCCGGAGAGCCCCCGTGTTGCACACCACCGCCAGCCGTTCGCCCCCGCACGGCCGCCCGGCCCCCGATCTCCGACTGGATCGCGCTCGCCATGATCCCGAAGAACGGGTCGGCGATGTCGTTGACCAGGATGCCGACCAGGTCGGACGTGGCCGCGGCGAGCGCGCTCGCGGGACCGTTCAGGACGTAGTCCAGCTCGTCGACCGCCCGCAGCACCCGCTCGCGCGTGGTGGCCGCGACCGGATAGTTGCCGTTCAGTACGCGCGACACCGTCGCGGGGAGACCTGGGCGCGGGCCGCCACGTCCGCCAGGGTCACCGTCATGTTGTTCGTCCTCCGGTCGCGCATCGTGTCGTACGCCGTTGTACATAGGCTGCTCAAAGGAAGCCCCCGTCCGAGCAGACCATAAGGCCACCCGCCCCGGTCGTTCGCCCCCTCGAACAACTCGACCCCATCACGGTCTTGTACAGACCAGTGGGCAAAGGCTAGCTTCTGCATATATAGAAAGCGCTTGCTGCAATCAGGACATGCGCTGAGACATGCGATGAGACGCATGCGGACGAAGGGAAACACGTGACACGCAAGACGGTGCGTATCGCCATGAACGGCGTGACCGGGCGTATGGGCTACCGACAACACCTCGTCCGCTCGATCCTCGCACTGCGCGAGCAGGGTGGTCTAGACCTCGGCGACGGATCCGTGCTGTGGCCGGAACCGATCCTCGTCGGCCGCCGCGAGCACGCGCTGAAGGCGCTTGCCGAGCAGCACGGCCTCGACCCGGCGAACGTCTCCACGGACGTCGACGCGGTCCTCGCCGACCCGACTGTCGAGATCTACTTCGACGCCCAGGTCACCTCGGCCCGCGAGGAGGCGCTCAAGAAGGCGATCGCCGCGGGCAAGCACATCTACACCGAGAAGCCGACGGCCACCGACTTCGACGGCGCCCTCGAACTGGCCCGCCTCGCCGACGCCGCGGGCATCAAGCACGGCGTCGTCCAGGACAAGCTGTTCCTCCCGGGCCTGCTGAAGCTGAAGCGGCTCATCGACGGCGGCTTCTTCGGCCGGATCCTGTCCATCCGGGGCGAGTTCGGCTACTGGGTCTTCGAGGGCGACTGGCAGACCGCCCAGCGCCCGTCGTGGAACTACCGCTCGGAGGACGGCGGCGGCATCGTCGTCGACATGTTCCCGCACTGGGAGTACGTCCTCCACGAGCTGTTCGGCCGCGTCAAGTCCGTCCAGGCCATCGCGACCACCCACATCCCGCAGCGCTGGGACGAGAACGGCAAGCCCTACGACGCCACCGCCGACGACGCCGCCTACGGCATCTTCGAACTCGACAGCGGCGCCATCGCGCAGATCAACTCCTCCTGGGCCGTCCGCGTCAACCGCGACGAACTCGTCGAGTTCCAGGTGGACGGGACGGAGGGGTCCGCTGTTGCCGGTCTGCGCAACTGCCGTGCACAGCACCGGAGTTCCACCCCGAAGCCGGTTTGGAATCCCGACCTGCCGGCCACCGAGGTCTTCCGCGACCAGTGGCAGGAAGTCCCCGACAACACCGAGTTCGACAACGGCTTCAAGGCGCAGTGGGAGCTGTTCCTCCGCCATGTCTACGCCGACGCCCCCTACCACTGGGACCTCCTGGCCGGCGCCCGCGGTGTCCAACTCGCCGAGCTGGGGCTGAAGTCGTCCGCCGAGGGCCGCCGTTTCGACGTTCCGGAGATCACCCTGTGACCATCCAACTCCCGGACAGCAGCGGGGCCTTGCGGGCGTACGAGCCCCGCCGGGAACCCCTCGCCGTCATCTCCGGCACCCCCTTCACCTCTCGTACGGTCTTCTCGGCGGCCCATGTCGTCGCCGACCCCTTCGCCGACACGAGCCCCGACTCGGCCGCCGCAGTCGACTGGGACGCCACCCTCGCCTTCCGCCGCCACCTGTGGTCGCACGGCCTCGGTGTCGCCGAGGCGATGGACACCGCCCAGCGCGGCATGGGCCTGGACTGGGCGGGCGCGGCCGAGCTGATCCGCCGAAGTGCCGCCGAGGCCCAGGCGGTTGGCGGCCGGATCGCCTGCGGTGTCGGCACCGACCAGCTCACTGGACCGGCGTCCCTGGCCGACGTACAGGCCGCCTACGAGGAGCAGTTGGCGCTCGTCGAGGCCTCGGGCGCGCAGGCCATCCTGATGGCGTCCCGCGCGCTCGCGGCCGTGGCGAAGGGGCCTGAGGACTACCTCGAGGTCTACGGCCATCTCCTGCGCCAGGCGTCCGAGCCCGTCGTCCTGCACTGGCTGGGCCCCATGTTCGACCCGGCGCTCGAGGGTTACTGGGGTTCGTCCGACCTCGACGCGGCCACCGACACGTTCCTCGACGTCGTCGCCGCGCACCCCGACAAGGTCGACGGCATCAAGGTGTCGCTCCTGGAGGCTCAGCGGGAGATCGACATCCGGCGCCGGCTGCCGCAGGGCGTGCGCTGCTACACCGGCGACGACTTCAACTACCCCGAGCTGATCGCGGGCGACGAGCAGGGCTTCAGTCACGCCCTGCTCGGCATCTTCGACCCGCTCGGCCCGCTGGCGGCGGAGGCGGTCCGCGTCCTGGACACCGGGAACACCGCCGGATTCCGTGAACTCCTCGATCCGACGGTCGAGTTGTCCCGCCATCTCTTCCAGCCGCCGACCCGCTTCTACAAGACGGGCGTGGTGTTCCTGGCCTGGCTCGCGGGCCACCAGACGCACTTCACCATGGTCGGCGGACTGCAGTCGGCCCGCTCCCTCCCGCACTTCGCCCGCGCCTACCAACTCGCCGACGGACTGGGCCTGTTCCCCGACCCGAAGCTCGCCGAGGAACGGATGAAGAACCTGCTCGCCCTGTACGGAGTGACCCAGTGAGCAACCCCGACCTGTCCCGCTTCTCCATCAACCAGATGACGGTCAAGCAGCTCGGCCTGCCCGAACTGGTCGACGCCTGCCTGGAGTTGGGCGTCCCCGGCGTCGGGCTGTGGCGCGAGCCCGTCCAGTCGTACGGCGTGGAGGCGGCGGCGAAGCTGGTCCGTGACGCGGGGCTCACGGTGACAACGTTGTGCAGGGGCGGCTTCCTCACCGCGCTCGACCCGGCCGAGCGCGCCCGCGCCCTCGACGACAACCGTCGCGCCGTCGACGAGGCCGCCACCCTCGGCACCGACACCCTCGTGCTCGTGTCCGGCGGTCTACCGGCCGGCTCCAAGGACCTGCACGGCGCGCGGGAGCGGATCGCCGACGCGCTGGGCGAGCTGGGGCCCTACGCCGAGGAGCGGGGCGTACGGCTGGCCATCGAGCCGCTGCACCCGATGTACGCCTCCGACCGCTGCGTGGTCTCGACGCTCACCCAGGCGCTCGACCTCGCCGAGCGGTTCCCCGCGCGGCAGGTCGGGGTCACGGTCGACACGTACCACATCTGGTGGGACGACCGGGCGCCCGAGCAGATCGCCCGGGCGGGCGCGGGCGGCCGTGTCCACACCTTCCAACTCGCCGACTGGACCACCCCGTTGCCCGAGGGCGTGCTGAACGGCCGCGGGCAGCTCGGGGACGGCGCGATCGACATGCGGGAGTGGCTGTCGTACGTCGAGGCCGCCGGCTACACCGGGTCCATCGAGGTCGAGCTGTTCAACGACGGCCTGTGGGCCCGGGACGGGCGCGAGGTGCTGGCGGAGACGGCGGCACGGTTCGTGGAACACGTGGTCCGGTAGCCGTTCGGAATGTGACCTGGAAGTCGCTGCCGGTGGCCGCCAAGACGACGACCGCACCCTGACACACCCCTGAGCCCTGCCCCCCCCCGTTCGATCCGGGGTGGGGCAGGAGGTCAGGAGTATGCGGTACCGGCCGACCGACACCCGCACCGCGCGGGTTACTTCTTCTTCGCCGCCCGCTTCGTGAGCACCGTCAGCACCACCGGGATCACCATCTCGACGACCCGTGCGACGGTCGCAGGCGGCAGCCCCGTCTTCTTGGCCACCGCGTTCGCCACCGGCCTGGACGCCTTGGCCAGCACCCCGGCCATGAGCCCGCCGGTCGCGATACCGCCCAGCGTGGCCACCCCCTGCAGCGGAGCCTCCGGAGGCGTCGGTGCGGGCTCTACGGCCGCCGCCTCGCCGGACAGCGCCGACGCGGTCGTACCGACCACGTCCCGGGCGCCCGCCTCGTCCGTGCCCAGCAGCCCCGCGATCTCCCGCACCTTGTCGCCGCCCAGCTCGTCGAGGACGGCGCCTTGGAAGGTCGTAGCCGAGTCTTCGCTCATGTCTGAAACGCTACGTCCGCCCGGTTCGGTCGGCACCCGGAGCCCATCTTGAAGAATTCTCAAGATGTCGTACAACCCTTCCCGCAGTATGCGGGTCCTACTGGGCATCAGGACTCTTGGAGGGGGATCTGGGGGATCACGAGGGGTCCTGATGCTGGAGGGAAAACCCGAGGGGGCACGGTCGACGGACCGGGCCCCCTCGAATTTGTCCGGCCCCCGACCCCGCGCGCGGGGTGTGAGCCTGAAGTGACGCAACGGAGCGGCTGAATCCGTGGGTTGCCCCCATGACGGTCGTCGCCCACGCTCCGTCCTGTGGCGAAGGACGACCGAGCCGGGGGCGAGCGCAGTGCTGCGGATCCACTTCACTCCCCAGGACCTGGCACGCCTCCATCTCGCGAGCGGCCCCGATCCGCTCTGGGAGCTCGTCTGCACCCTGCACCGGCTGCAGACCACCCAGGGCCGCTGGGCATACGCCGACTGGCATCGGGGAGCCCGGGCCACCCTCGTCGGCACCCCGCTCGGCGCGGCCGTACGCCGCCTGTTGGTCCCGCTGCTGCCCAGGGCGCGCTACCTGCCCGACTTCCTCACCCCCGCCGAGTCCGCCGACGGCCTGGACCGCGGGCTCGCGGCGGTCGTCGACACCCCGCCCGACCGGGTCGCGCACGAGCTGAGCCTGCTGCGCGGTTCGAGCGGTGCCCCCGCCTGGGCCGCACGCCTGGTGGAACGTCCGGCGCGGGAGGAACTGGCCAAGGTCCTGCGCGCCTACTACGACGCCGTCGTCGCCCCGCACCACGACCGCATCCACGCGGAACTCACCGGCGAACGCGCACTGCGCGCCCACGAGGTCCTCGCCACCGGCGTCGACGGACTGCTCTCCGGCCTTTCCCCGGCGATGCGTTGGTGCCCGCCGGTGCTGCACGTCGACTACGTCGAGGACCGGGACCTGCATCTCGACGGACGCGGACTGCGCCTGGTCCCCACCTACTTCTGCTGGCAGTCACCGGTCTCCATGGCCGACCCGCAGCTACGGCCCGTGCTGATCTACCCCCTTCGGTACAAGCGGCAGCCCGCCCCGTACGCCCCGCCGACGCCTCCCTCGCCGCGCTGCTGGGCCGGACCCGGGCGGCGGCGCTGCGCGGCATCGCGTCCGGCGCGACCACCTCGGAGCTGGCGCGCGGCCTGGGGGTCTCGCCCGCCACCGCGACCCACCACGCCACGGTCCTGCGCGACTCCGGCCTGACCACCAGCCACCGCGTCGGCAACACCGTGCTGCACACCCCTCACCCCGCTGGGCGCGGCCCTGCTCCGCAGACCGGTACCCACGGCGCCCGTCCCACCCGGCACCCCGTAGATCCGTATCCCGCGCGGTCGCTTTCGCGTCATCCGGCCCCTCGCGCACCGCACATCACCCGCCTCCTTCGTCCCGGCTGCCCCACCGACCCCGCGGGCACCGGTGGAGCAACAGCCTCCGCCGCCCGGCCAGCGACTTTCGAGCCAGTTCGAAGGTGCTCGTGCGCGGCGGGCCCGCGCTGTCAACGTGTCCGGCGAAGCACCGGCGGAGCAACGGCCAGTCCCGCCGGTGACCACCGTCGAAGGGGGAAACCCATGAAGAACGCCATCGCGGCCGGCGCACTCGCGCTCGTCGCCGCGGCCACCTGCGTGGTCCTCGCGCCCGCCGCGTCCGCCGCACCGGCCGCCTGTGTGACCAGCACGCTGACCACCGGAGGGTACGAGGGCGTCGGCACGCAGGTCCGGAAGTCGTCGACCAGTAGCTGCAGTGACCTCAACCTCGTCTACACCGACGACAAGACGGTCTACGCCAACGACGGCTACGCCGGCCGTCTCTACCACACGTCCAGCAGCTCGTGGATCACCTGCACCGCGGGCTACATCTGGCTCAAGGACGGCAGTTACCCCGTCAACAGCGAACTGCTGTGCACCGACGTCTCCGACAACACCCTGTTCACGGTGGCGAGTGCCGCGAACGGCGGCGACACCGTCAAGGTCGTCCACTGACCCCGGTCCCGTGTCCGCCGGGGTGCCGTCCACGCCGGACGGCGCCCCCGGCCGGCGGGAGGAGAGGAGTGCCGGGATGTTCCTGCGCCCGGTTGCGGTGCGCGCCGCCCTCGCGGCGGTCGTCGCCCTGCTCGTCACCGCGTGTACCGCTCATGGTGCCCGGGTCGCCGACGTGGCCGGCCCGCCGTCCGGCAGCCGGGCCGTACCCGTGACCCCGGCCCGCCTCGGCCGCACCCTGCCGGCCGACCCCGTGCGCATGGTTCTGCCGGCGACCGGGGCCGAGACCCGGTGGACCCAGGGCCTGTACGTGTTCGGCCGGCAGGTGGACCGTGCGGCCACCGCCGACTGCGCCCGCCGGGGCGGATTCGCGCTGCCCGCCGAGATCCCCCTCGCGTTCATCCGCTTCTTCGCCCTCCCCGACCTGGACTTCATCGCCCGACACGGCCTGAGCGCCAGCGCGGAGGTACCCGCTGCCGCGACCGCCCCGTCCACGGCCCGTACCGGCACCGCGGCGGAGGTACGCCGCTGCCGGGCCGAGGGCGCGAAGGCCGCGGCCGTACTGAGCCGCATCTACCTGCCGGTGGAACAGCGGTGGTTCGGCGAACTCGGCTCCGTGGACGGCGATCCCGCCACGGTCCGAGCCGAACGAGGGCTGTCCGGCTGCCTGTCGGCGCACGGCGTCGAGGCCCGTGACGAGCAGGAGTTCATGGCCGTGGCCGACGCCCGCCAGCAGTCCGCCACGGCAGCCGAACTCCCCTGTGGAAGCCGAGTCGGGCCGCGTCTACGCCACCTGCATGCGCCCCGTCGAGGCCGTCCGAGCCCCTGCCCGCCTGCACCTGCGCACCGGCTTCCTCACCGCGCACCCCGCCGAGATCCGTACCCTCCGCACGAAACTCCTCCCGGCCCTGCGCGCCGCCGAGCACCGCTACGACGTGCCCTTGGTGTTCCCCGTGCCCTAGAAGAACACCCCGCACCGCAGCAGCACGTTCGCGTACGGCCGTGCCTCGCCCGTGCGGACGATCAGCCGGGCGTCCGCCGACAGCTCCTTGAGCCGCTCGTGCGGGACGAGGTCCAGGCCGTCGGGGAAGCGGGCGTCGAGCAGCGCCGTGGCCGCGCGGTTGGCGCCGCGCACCTCGCTCGCCGCCGTGGCGCCCTCCACGACCAGCTCGGCCAGCAGCCCGTCCAGCACCTCCGCGAACGACGGCACCCCGGCCCGGAATGCCAGGTCCACCACCCGGGGCCCTGGGGATCGGCATCCCGGCATCGCACACCAGCACCCCGTCCCCGTGCCCCAACTCGGCCAGCGCGCCGGAGAGATGACGGTTGAGAATCCCTGCCTTCTTCACGGGGACTCGCCTCGCACGGGTGTTCCGGACAGGCTGCCCGACTCGTCTTTGCTGCCGGGGGTCCGGGGTTGTCCCCGGGCCGGCACAGCACAGCGCGGCGACCTCGTCCGCCGTGGGGAAGGAGTCCTGGGCGCCCTTGCGGGTCACCGCGACCGCGCCGACCCGGGCCGCGTACTTTGCCGCCTCGGCCAGTGACAGCCCCGCGCCCAGCTTCCAGGCCAGCGCCGCGGTGAACGCGTCACCCGCGCCCGTCGTGTCCACGGCGTCCACCTTCACGGACGGCACCCGGGTCACCCCGTCCCTGGTGGCCACCAGCGCGCCCTCCGCGCCGAGCGTCACGACCACCGAACGCGGCCCCTTCGCCAGCAGGACCCGCGCCCAGTCCTCGGGCCGCTCGCCCACCCGCGCGTCCCCGAGGATCACCTTCGCCTCGTGCTCGTTGACGATCAACGGGTCGCAGGCGGCCAGGACTTCGGACGGCAGCGGCCGGGGCGGCGACGGGTTCAGCACGAACCGGCTGCCCTCCGCCAGATTCCGTACGACCTCCACGACCGTCTCCAGCGGGATCTCCAGCTGTACGGAGACCACCCGGGCGGCCTGGAAGAGGCACCCGGCGGCCTGGACGTCCACGGGGAACAGCCTTCCGTTGGCGCCGGGCGACACCACGATGCTGTTGTCGCCCGACGGGTCCACGGTGATCAGCGCGACCCCGGTCGGCGCGCCGCCGACCAGCACGCCCACCGTGTCGACACCGGCGGCCCGCTGCGAGTCGAGCAGCAGCCGGCCGTGCGCGTCGTCGCCGACCCGGGCCAGCAGGACCGTACGGGCTCCCAGCCGGGCGGCGGCGACCGCCTGGTTGGCACCCTTGCCGCCGGGGTGGACGGCCAGGTCGGACCCGAGGACCGTCTCGCCGGCGCCCGGCCGCCGCTCGACGCCGATCACGAGATCGGCGTTGGCCGATCCCACGACCAGGAGGTCGTAGTCGTACATCAATTGACTCCCCACAGTGGTGACTTGGAGTGGTGCCTTGGAGCGCCGATCCGGTCCGGGTCAGCCGGTCCGGGTCCGCCGGTCGATGTCAGCCGGTGAACCCGGCCACGTTGTCCTTGGTGACGACCTTGACCGGCACCTTCACCGTCGTCTCCACCTTCTTGCCCTGGGCGGCGCGCAGCGCGTTGTCCACGGCGATCTTGCCCAACTGGCTGGGCTGTTGGGCCACGGACGCGTACAGAGTGCCCTGCTTGACGGCGGTCAGACCGTCCGGGGTGCCGTCGAAGCCGACCACCGAGACCGACTTGCCGGCCTTGGAGCCGAGCGCCTTGATCGCGCCGAGCGCCATCTCGTCGTTGGCGGCGATGACGCCCTGGACGTCGGGGTGCGCCTGGAGCAGGTTCGACATCACGTCGAGGCCCTTGGTGCGGTCGAAGTCGGCCGGCTGCTGGGCGAGGACCTTGATACCGGGGTAGGCCTTGAGTCCCTTGGCGAAGCCCTCCGCGCGCTCACGCGCCGCCGACGTGCCCGCCTGACCCTGGAGGATGACGATCCTGCCGGTGCCGCCGAGCTTCTCGGCGACGGTCTTGGCGGCGAGTTCACCGCCCGCGATGTTGTCGGATGCGACGAGGGTGTCGACGGCCGCCTTGTTGACACCGCGGTCGACGGCGACGACCGGGATCTTCGCCTTGTCCGCGGCCTTCACGGAGTTGCTCGCCGCGTCCGAGTCCACCGGGTTGACGATGATCGCGCCGTAGTTCGAACTGGTGAAGTTCTGCAGCTGGTTGGCCTGCTGCGAGGCGTCGTTCTGCGCGTCCGTGACGGTGAGGTCCAGGCCCAGCTTCTTTGCCTCGGCCTGCGCACCCGACCGGATCTGCACGAAGAACGGGTTGTTGAGCGTGGAGAGCGACAGACCGAGCTTGGGCTTCGTGCTCGTAGACGAGTCGTTGTGCAGGAAGGAGGTCGCGCCCACGATCGCGATGGTGACGACGGCGGCGAGCGCGTACGTCGTGGCCTGCCTGCCCTTGCCGCCACCGCCCGCGCCGGAGACGGGAGTTGCGCCCGCCTTGCGCCGCACGGTGTCCAGCAGGACCGCGAGCGCGATCACGACACCGATGACGACCTGCTGCCAAAAGGCCGACACGGAAAGGAGGTTGAGGCCGTTGCGCAGCACCGCGAGGATCAGCGCGCCGATGAGGGTGCCGGACGCCTTGCCGGTGCCGCCCGCGAGGGAGGCGCCGCCGATGACGACCGCGGCGATCGCGTCCAGCTCGTAGCCGTCGGCGGCCTGCGGCTGCGCGGAGGAGAGCCGGGAGGCGAGGACGATGCCCGCGGCGGCGGCGAAGACACCGGACAGGGCGTAGATCGCGAGCTTCTGCTTGGAGACCCGCAGGCCGGACAGTCGTGCGGCTTCTTCGTTGCCACCGATGGCGTACATCGAACGGCCGATGTACGTACGGCCGAGGACGAAGGCCGCGACGAGACCCATGGCGATCATCACCAGGACCGGCACCGGCAGCCAGCCGCCGAGGGTGTCGCCGAGGTGCGAGACCGAGTCGGGGAAGGCGATCGGGGAGCCCTGCGAGATCACCAGCGAAAGCCCGCGCGCCACCGACAGCATCGCCAACGTCGCGATGAACGGCGGGAGTTTGCCGTAGGCGATGAGGAAGCCGTTGACGAGACCGGCCGCGATGCCGGTGGCGATCGCGAGGATCACCGCGAGGACGACCGGGACGCCGTGCTGCGTGGCGCTCCAGGCCAGCACGGTCGCCGAGAGGGCCGCCACCGAGCCGACCGACAGGTCGATGCCCGCCGAGACGATCACGAAGGTGACGCCGAAGGCGAGGATGGCGGTCACGGCCGCCTGGACGCCGACGTTGAGGAGGTTGTCGGTGGTCAGGAAGTCGCCGGACAGCGCCGACATGGCGATGACCAGGACGATGAGGGCGGTCAACGCCCCGTTGTCCAGGAGCAGTCGGCGGATTCCCGAGGCGCCGCTCGCGCCCGTCGTGCTCAGATGCGTGTCAGTGGCCACGGTGGCCCTCCACAGCGGTAGTCGCGTCGGTTGATGTGCCGGGTGTGCTGACGGCGAGCGCCATCACGGAGTCCTGCGTGGCCTGTTCGGCGGACAGCTCGCCCGCGATGCGCCCCTGGGCCATGACCAGCACCCGGTCGCTCATGCCGAGGACTTCGGGCAGATCGCTGGAGATCATGAGGACGGCGGCACCGGCGGCCGTGAGTTCGTTGATGAGCTGGTAGATCTCGACCTTGGCGCCGACGTCGATGCCGCGGGTCGGCTCGTCGAGGATCAGCACCTTGGTGTCGGCGAGCAGCCACTTGCCGATGACGACCTTCTGCTGGTTGCCGCCGGACAACGTCCGTACCTGCTGGCCGAGTCCGGCCATCCGTACGCCCAGCTGCTTCGCGATCCGCGCGGCGGCGGCGCGCTGCCCCTTGAGGTCGACGAGCCCGCCGTGGGTCGCGGCCCGCATGGTGACGAGCCCGAGGTTCTCCTCTCCACGGACTGGTCGAGCACGAGGCCCTGTCCCTTGCGGTCCTCGGGCACGAGCCCGATCCCGGCGGTCATCGCCGCGTTGACGTCATGCTTGGGGACACGGTCACCGGCGACCGTGATCGTCCCCTGGTCGTACGGGTCGGCCCCGAAGACAGCCCGTACGACTTCGGTACGACCCGCCCCGACGAGCCCGGCGATGCCGACGACCTCGCCGGCCCGCACCTCGAAGCTGATGTCGTGGAAGACACCGTCCCGGGTGAGCCCCTCGACGGAGAGCAACGCGGCGCCGGTGTCGGCCCGTTCGCGTGGATACTGCTGCTCGATGGACCGCCCGACCATGAGCCGTACGAGCTCGTCCTCGGGCGTCGAGGCAGGCACCTGCCCCACGCTCTTCCCGTCCCGGATGACGGTGACGCGGTCCCCGATGGCGGCGATCTCCTCCAGGTGATGGGTGATGAAGACGATCCCGACGCCGTCCGCGCGGAGTTGGCGCACGATGGAGAACAGCTTCTCGACCTCTTCCGAGGTGAGCACGGCGGTCGGTTCGTCCATGATCAGCACGCGGGTGTCGAGGCTGAGGGCCTTGGCGATCTCGACCATCTGGAGCCGGGCGATACCGAGTTCACGGACACGCGCGCGTGGAGACACGTTCACGCCGACCCGCTCCAGCAGAACGGCGGCATCGGCCTCCATCCGCTTCCGGTCGATCATCCCGAGCCGGCGCGGCTGCCGTCCCAGGAAGATGTTCTCGGCGACCGTCAGATCGGGAACAAGGTTGAACTCCTGGTAGATGGTGGCGATCCCGAGCCGCGCGGAGTCCTGCGCGTCATGGATGCGCACCTCCTCGCCGCCGGCCAGGACACGGCCGCCGTCGGGACGGTAGGCGCCGGAGAGCATCTTGATGAGGGTGCTCTTGCCCGCGCCGTTCTCACCGAGCAGCACATGGACCTCACCCCGGCGCAGATCGAAGTCGACGCCGTCCAGCGCGACCACACCGGGAAGGTCTTGCGAATGCCTTCGATGCGCAGCAACTCGTCCTGGTTGCTCACGGCTGGCTCCTTCGAACAGGGGATGACGAGGTTTCGGGCTCACCGGGCTCACCGCACGAGCGGCGCACGACGAGCCGGGCGGGAAGGGTGACGGACCGCGGCGCCCGCCCCTCGATCCGGTCGACCAGGGCGCGCACGGCGGCCCGCCCCAGCTCACCCGTGGGCTGGGAGATCGCGGTGATCGGCGGATCGGTGTGCACGAACCACCGGATGTCGTCGAACGCGGCCAGCGCGAGATCCTCCGGCACCCGCAGCCCACGCGCGTACGGCGTCCAGGGCGCCCAGGGCCATCAGGTTGTCGGCGGCGAACACGACCTCGGGCGGCTCGGGCAGATCGAGGAACCCCTCGGTCACCCGCCGCCCGCTCTCGGCCTGGAAGTCGCCCCCGCCCGATGTAGGCGTCGGGGAGGGGAATCCCGTACTCGGCGAGCGCGTCCCGGAAGGCGGCGACGCGCTCACTGCCGGTGGTCGTGGCGGCGGGGCCGGCGATGATGGCGAGCCGGCGGTGCCCGAGCCCGTGCAGGTGGGCCACGAGATCCCGGATGGCGGCCCGCCCGTCGGCCCGCACGACCGGCACCTCCACGCCCGGGATCCACCGGTCCACGAACACCATCGGGGTGCCCGCGCGGGCGGCGTCCAGCATGCCGGGGAGCCGCCGTCGGTGGGGGAGACGAGCAGCCCGTCGATACGCCGGTCCAGCAGCGTCCGCACGTGGTGGTCCTGCAGCTCCGGCCGCTCGTCGGCGTTGCCGATGATCACGCTGTACCCGAGCGCACGGGCCTCTTCCTCGACGGAACGGGCCAGCTCGGTGAAGTACGGGTTGAGCACGTCGCTGATGACCAGGCCGAGGGTGCGGGTCTGATCGGTACGCAGCGACCGGGCGACGGCGTTCGGGCGGTACCCCAGCGCCTCCACGGCGGCCAGCACGCGCCTCCGTGCGTCGTCACTGACCGACGGATGATCATTCAGCACGCGCGACACCGTGGCCACGGAAACCCCGGCCCCGGCGGCGACGTCCTTGATGCTCGCCATCGCCGTTCCACCTCCTCGTGGAATCGATTACACGGAGGATTGGAATCGATTACACGGGTGTAAATCAAGACCCTGAGACCGGATCGTGATGAAGGGGGTCGGGTGGAGGCAGGTGTTGGTCCGAGGCCGACTCAGTCCAGGGAGGACAGCGCCCCCGCTATCAGCGACCGAGCCGCGGCTCCCCTCACAGCCCCCTGCGAGAGCCGTTCAAAGGCTCGGGCGTACAGCTCGACCTGGCTCGGCTGGGTGAGGGCCGAAGCGGCATCCAGTGTGTCCGCGTGCACCCTGGTGTCGTCGAAGACGGTGAAGGTCGGCATGGGCCACACGGTTCGCTGCGCCGAGAACGGGACGATGCCCAGGGCGACGTTCTGGAGGTCCATGACCGCGAGCAGGTGGCCGAGCTGCGCCGCCATGGTCTCGGCGCCGCCGAACCGGTACCGCAACACCGACTCCTCCAGCACGAACGAGAACCGCCGGGAGGCGTTGCCCAGCACGGCGTTGCGCCTCATGCGGGCCGCCACCGCATCGCTCACGTCGTCCGGGGTCCCCGAAAGTCCGCGATGGACGACAGGAGGGCGGTGGCGTATCCGGGTGTCTGGAGAAAGCCGGGGACCACGTCGGACACGTAGACGCGGAACACACTGGTCTGCCGGTACAGGTCGACCACGGAGTCCTGGAGGAGCCGGAGACCGCTCCGCTGGAGTCGCCTCCACTGCACATGGGCATCGGCGGACTGCCTGTTCGCCGCGATCAGGTCGGGAGCCTGGCCTTCGGCGGCGCAGGCCAGGCACCACGCCGTGATGTCCGCGTCGGAGGGAGGAGTCCTGGCGTTCTCGATGCGGGACGACTTCGACTCCGACCAGCCACACCTGACAGCCAGCTCCCGGCCGCTGATCCCTGCATCCTTCCGGATCTCACGCAGACGGCCGGCGAGGACTTCGCGCGCCTTCTGGACGCTCGAAGAGGGTGCGCGGGCATGGAGTTGGCTTTCCCGTCAGATCTCGTACAGGTGATGCGGTACGGCGCGCTCCCAGACCGTCTCGAAGGCGGTCGAGGCCAGTTTCACGGAATCCGGGTCTGCCGTGAACTCATCCTCGACCACCACCCCGTCACCGGAGAAGTGGTGCACCCGGAGCAGTGTGCCGTCGAACAGCCAGAAGTCGTTTCCGGGAAGGGGGATGTTCGTGGCCCGGCGTCGCGGCAGCCACCGCACGTCCTCACCCGCCGTGACGTTGGCCTGAGTGATGTAGTGCTCCCAGCGGATGTACTCCGACACGGGTTCGGAGACCACCCGTGCCCGGCGGATCGTTATGCCGCGGGTCACCGCGTCCGTGATCGACTGGTAGAAGGGATGCCACCAGGCGTCACGGTCCGCCCAGTTGATCCGCTCACCACGTTTCCACGCCTCGAACCGGTCCGTCGCGGCATAGGAGTCGCGTAGTTCCAAGTGGACGGCGGACCGCTCGCACCGGCCGAGCAGCTCAGCGAAGCCGGGCGCGTTCGACGGCATCACACGCCTCCCTGATCATCGGGATCATCCGGGCCGGAATTTTGACGATGGCCTCGCTGTCAGGCACCTGGCCGCGCGCCGGGCTGCTTGTCTCGCACTGCGCCCGGGTCCTGGTGCTCGGCTTCCATCCCTGCAACAAGATCTCCTGCGCTTCCGCGTCCGCCCAGACCGTGGGGCAGTGGTCCAGGTCGGTTTCGGGGTCGATTCCAACGAACTCCACGGCCATGACCGGCTCCTGGGTTCGAGTACTTGCTGTGGCTTGCAGCAGCATCGATGAACTGCGGATACAGCGTCAATAGCGTTATCAGCCAGGCGAATTGACGTGCAAGTCGATGCAAGTTCCTGGAGCGTCAAGCGACCCGGCTCCTAGCGTCCCTTCATCACGCGGATGAGCCTAGGAGGCAGCGATGGCCCAGAAACCGCAGGCCTATCACCTGACCGAACCACCGGCCGAGCCCGCCGCCGAGCCCGGCTGCCCGGACTGTCTGTCCCTTTCGGTCACCAGAGAGAACGCCCGCTCCAGAGGTGACCACAGCGCCGTGTCCGACGCGAACGTCGCACTGCGCCGGCACCGGGCGGAGGCACACGCGGCGTGAGCAAGGGAACGGGCTCCGGCCTCCCCCGCCGACCGCCCCCTGATGACGATGAGGATCTCCCGCGACTCCGGACGGTCCTGGGAACCCGAGCGGGCCGTGTTCGACGGTGACGTCGACCTGGCTCCCTTGGCCACCTCGGAATGGCCCCCTTGCCGGTGCCCGCGCTGCGCCGCACGGGCCAAGCGCTCAGATCGCTGAGGCGGTCTCTGCCTCCCATCAACTCCCGCCCGGGACAAGGGCGGCGGCGGTCACCCTGGCCGCGATCAGCTCAGCAGGAAGGTGCAGTCATGCAGAACGGAACTGACCTGTACGCACTCGACATCGACGGAGCCTCCTTCGTGAAGGCGTGCGGTGGCCCCTGCACGGAGGGGTGCGTGACCCTGGCCCGGATCGGCGAGGACGCGTGGGCGTTGGGCGACAGCAAGCGGCCGGGCACGGCGCCGTCGCGGTTCACCACGGAGGAGTTGGACGCGGCCGGCATCGACCCGGCGCGGTTCGGCCTGAACGTCTGATCCGCCCCACGATGTCGGCCGGGCAGCCGGGCCCATCCCTCACCCTCGGGCCCGGCTGCCCGGCCGGCACTCCTCGAAACGGACCAACTCGTGCACCACGACGGCTATTTGTGGGCCGGCCCGAAAACGAGCTTCGACAACGAGGCCCTATGGCGCCCCCGCACCCGGAGCCACCTCCCGCCGGAAGCAAGCCGGAACTGATCCAGCGCTACCGCGAAGTGGCGGCGGATTTCCCGACGATGGATCTTCCCCGCTGGAAACGGCGTACTGGCTCATCAAACCCCGCTCGCTCGTGCGGGGTACTGGGCGAGGCGAAGGAAGCGGCGTCCTGGCTCGGCGAGCAACTCGCCGTGTACGCACCCCGGTTCACCACCGAGGCGCAGCGCGACACCACCCACCTGGCCCGCCTTGTGAACTCCGCTGCCGAGCGGCTGGAGTCAGGGGCTGACGTCTCGCTCGGCTTCTACCTCGAACGCCCCTCGTATCTGTCCCTGGCAGTGGTGACCTGCTCCCGAACCACTTGAACCCCGAACTGCCCTGCGCCGTGCGGTAGTTCAAGCAGGTCATCCTCAAGCCGCGGCAAGCTCGCACCACACGAGCTTCCCTTGGCTGCCGTTCCGGGACAGCGGCTGCCAGCCCCACTGGTCGGCGCAGGCCCGGACGAGTGCGAGGCCGCGGCCGTCTTCCGCGTCACCGAGTTCCGCCAATGACCTTGGCGGCTCCGGCGGTTCAGGGTCGGCGTCCCAAGCCCCGAGCCGCAGTACGCCCGCCGACCAGCCCACGCGCAGGGCGGCGGGTCCCTTCGCGTGCAGTACGGCGTTGGCGACCAGCTCCGTCGCGAGGAGTTCGGCGGTGTCGGCCAGGCCGATCAGGCCGTGCACGGTGAGGATCAGGCGGAGGTGCGGCGGCTGACGGTGACGGCACGCAGGTCGTCCGGGATGTGGAGGCAGTACTCCCAGGGTGCGGGTGGGTTTTCGGGCATGCGTCAACTCCGGTTCGGCAGTGAGGGTTTGGACATGACCGGCGGTGGCTCTGCCGCGCCCGTCATGGCAGGACGGGGCGGTGCGCTTCCGGGGTCCGGCATTTCCGCAGAGTGTGCGTCGCGTCACTGACGGTAGATCTAAATATAGAGATGCGGCAAGTCGTTCGCGTAGTCTGACCCCGAACGAGGAGCGCCCGGGGCGCGTTGAATCGAGGAGCGGTCGAGAGCTTTGAGGCGCGAACCAACTGCCCGCCAGCTGCGTCTGGCAACCGAGCTACGCAGACTCCGCGAAGCGGCTGGCCTCAGCTCCCGTGAGGCAGCTGGGCTGCTCGGAGTGAGCCCGGCTCAGATCACACACATTGAGTCCGCTCTCGCAGGCGTGAGCGAGCAGCGGCTTCGGCGCCTCGCGTCCCACTACGCCTGCACGGATGCCGGGTTCGTCGACGCTCTGGTCACGATGGCCACTGACCGGACACGGGGATGGTGGGAGGAGTACCGAGGTCTGCTGCCTACTTCGTTCCTGGACCTCGCCGAGTTGGAGCAGCACGCCGCGTTTCTGCGTGACGTGGCGATCCTTTACGTTCCGGGCCGACTGCAGACGGAGGATTACGCCCGTGCCGTCTTCGGGTCCAGGCTGCCCGAACTCACCCATGAAGAGCTGGACTTGCGCGTCTCTCACCGCATAGCGCGCCAACAGATTGTCATCCCGCACGAGGTCGTCATTCATGAGGCGGCACTGCGTATCAGGGTCGGCGATCGTGCCACCGCAAAGGCTCAACTCCGCTGCCTGCTTGAGCTTTCCGAAGCGGATCACATCACCCTGCGCACCGTGCCTTTTGACCTGGACGGCTTCGCCAGAGCCTCAAGCACGATGACGTATGCGGGCGGCCCGCTGCCGAAGCTTGACACCGTGGTCCGTGACGCACCCCATGGGTCGGTCTTCATTGATTCCGAGGCTCAACTCAGTACCTACCGAACAAGCTTCCGTAGAGTGGGGGCCGCGTCACTCGAACCCGAACGGTCCCGCGAGTTCATTCGCAAGCTGGAGAAAGAGCTATGAGCCAACGCATGGACAACTGGCGGAAGTCGTCCTACTCCGGCGAGGGCGACGGCAACAGCTGCGTGGAGATCGCCAACACCCCCACGCACGTAGCCATCCGCGACACGAAACCCCCTCCCTGGCCACCCTTACCTTCCCCGCCCCCGCTTTCACCGCCTTCATCAACGGGCTGACCAAAAAGCCGTGAGGCACCCCATGGACACCCCTTCCTCGAAGCCCTGAAACCCCACCCCCACCCCTGACCCCACCCCCTGTCACACCCACCCGCTACCGTCGACCCATGTCCAACCAGGCGGCAAAACCGGGGACCACCGGCGAACGACACCTCGCCGTCCTCGAAGGTGTCCTGGAGCGGATCACCTACGCCAACGACGAGACCGGCTACACGGTCGCCCGTGTCGACACCGGGCGGGGCGGCGGCGATCTGCTCACCGTCGTAGGGGCGCTCCTCGGTGCCCAGGCCGGTGAATCCCTCCGGATGGAGGGCCGTTGGGGCTCGCACCCCCAGTACGGCAAGCAGTTCACCGTGGAGAACTACACGACACTGCTCCCGGCCACCATCCAGGGCATCCGGCGTTACCTCGGCTCCGGTCTCGTCAAGGGCATCGGCCCGGTCTTCGCCGACCGCATCACCCAGCACTTCGGCCTGGACACGCTGCAGATCATCGAGGACGAGCCGAAACGCCTCATCGAGGTTCCCGGGCTCGGGCCCAAGCGGACGAAGAAGATCGCCGAGGCCTGGGAGGAGCAGAAGGCGATCAAGGAGGTCATGCTGTTCCTCCAGACCGTCGAGGTGTCGACGTCGATCGCGGTGCGCATCTACAAGAAGTACGGCGACGCGTCGATCTCCGTGGTCAAGAACCAGCCGTACCGTCTCGCCTCCGACGTCTGGGGCATCGGGTTCCTCACCGCCGACAAGATCGCCCAGTCCGTCGGCATCCCGCACGACAGCCCGGAGCGCGTCAAGGCAGGCCTCCAGTACGCCCTTTCGCAGGCCACCGACCAGGGCAACTGCTACCTCCCCGAGGAGCGTCTGATCGCCGACGCGGTCAAGCTCCTCCAGGTCGACACCGGCCTCGTCATCGAGTGCCTCGCCGAACTCGCCCTCCCGGACGAGGAGTCGGGCGACCCCGGGGTCGTACGGGAGAAGGTTCCCGGTCCCGATGGCAGCCCGGACCCCGTCACCGCCGTCTACCTCGTCCCCTTCCACCGCGCCGAACTCTCCCTCGCCGCCCAGCTCCGCCGGCTCCTCCGCACCGACGCGGACCGCATGCCCGGCTTCCACGACGTGGCCTGGGACAAGGCATGGGGATGGCTCGGACGGCGTACTGGCGTGGAGCTCGCGCCCGAGCAGGAGGCCGCCGTCAGGCTCGCCCTCACCAAGAAGGTCGCCGTGCTCACCGGCGGTCCCGGCTGCGGCAAATCCTTCACCGTGCGGTCCATCGTCGAGCTGGCCCGCGCCAAGAAGGCCAAGGTCGTCCTGGCCGCCCCCACCGGCCGCGCGGCGAAACGCCTCGCCGAACTGACCGGCGCCGAAGCCTCAACTGTCCACCGCCTGCTGGAACTCAAGCCCGGCGGAGACGCGGCGTACGACAAGGACCGGCCCCTGGACGCCGACTTGGTCGTGGTCGACGAGGCGTCCATGCTCGACCTCCTCCTCGCCAACAAGCTGGTGAAGGCCGTGCCCCCGGGAGCCCACATCCTCTTCGTCGGCGACGTGGACCAGCTCCCCAGCGTCGGCGCCGGCGAGGTGCTGCGCGATCTGCTCGCCGACGGCGGTCCGATCCCCGCCGTACGCCTCACGCGCGTGTTCCGGCAGGCCCAGCAGTCCGGCGTCGTCACCAACGCGCACCGGATCAACGCCGGCCAACACCCCGTCACCGACGGCATGAAGGACTTCTTCCTCTTCGTCGAGGACGACACGGAGGAGGCCGGCCGGCTCACCGTGGACGTGGCGGCGCGGCGGATTCCGGCCAAGTTCGGGCTCGACCCGCGCCGGGACGTGCAGGTGCTCGCGCCCATGCACCGGGGCCCGGCGGGCGCGGGCAACCTGAACGGTCTGCTGCAACAGGCGATCACCCCCGGCCGCCCCGACATCCCCGAGAAGCGGTTCGGCGGCCGGGTCTTCCGGGTCGGCGACAAGGTCACCCAGATCCGCAACAACTACGAGAAGGGCGAGAACGGCGTCTTCAACGGCACGGTAGGCGTCGTCACCTCACTCGACCCGGTGGACCAGCGCCTCACGGTGCTGACGGACGAGGATGAGGAAGTGCCGTACGAATTCGACGAACTGGACGAGCTGTCGCACGCGTACGCGGTGACGATCCACCGCTCCCAGGGCAGCGAATATCCGGCCGTCGTGATCCCGGTCACCACGAGCGCGTGGACCATGCTCCAGCGGAATCTGCTGTATACGGCCGTGACCCGGGCGAAGCGGCTGGTCGTGCTGGTCGGATCGCGCAAGGCGATCGGGCAGGCGGTGCGCACGGTGTCGGCGGGCAGGCGCTGCACGGCCCTGGACTTCAGGCTCTCGGGCCCGTGACCGGCCGTAGCGCCGACTCATCACGAAAAATGATCGATCAAATGAGTCAGGAAGGTCACACAGCACTTCCAGATGCCGGGGTGGAGGGGGCAGGATGAGCAGGTTGGCGGCACTGAGTGCCGCCAATAGGCCCAATGGTCGACCCCGAGTGCACTCTCCTGCGCCAAATGGGGGATGGTAGAGACAGTCAGGGCAACCTCGAAGAAGAGGCACAACGTCGGTGAGGGATGACGTGAGCGACAACTCTGTAGTACTGCGGTACGGCGACGGCGAGTACACCTACCCGGTGATCGACAGCACCGTCGGCGACAAGGGCTTCGACATCGGGAAGCTCCGCGCCCAGACCGGTCTGGTGACGCTGGACAGCGGTTACGGGAACACCGCCGCCTATAAATCCGCCATCACCTACCTCGACGGTGAGCAGGGCATCCTCCGGTACCGCGGCTACCCGATCGAGCAGCTGGCCGAGCGCTCCACGTTCGTGGAGGTCGCCTACCTGCTCATCAACGGCGAGCTGCCGACCGTCGACGAGCTCACCGTGTTCAAGAACGACATCACGCAGCACACCCTGCTGCACGAGGACGTCAAGAACTTCTACAAGGGCTTCCCGCGCGACGCCCACCCGATGGCGATGCTGTCGTCGGTCGTCTCGGCGCTGTCCACCTTCTACCAGGACAGCCACAACCCGTTCGACGAGAAGCAGCGCAACCTCTCCACGATCCGTCTGCTCGCCAAGCTTCCGACGATCGCGGCGTACGCGTACAAGAAGTCGATCGGTCACCCGTTCGTCTACCCGCGCAACGACCTCGGCTACGTCGAGAACTTCCTGCGCATGACCTTCTCGGTCCCGGCGCAGGAGTACGACCTCGACCCGGTCGTCGTCTCCGCGCTCGACAAGCTGCTGATCCTGCACGCGGACCACGAGCAGAACTGCTCCACGTCCACGGTCCGCCTGGTCGGTTCCTCGCAGGCCAACATGTTCGCGTCGATCTCGGCCGGCATCAACGCGCTGTGGGGCCCGCTGCACGGCGGCGCCAACCAGTCCGTCCTGGAGATGCTGGAAGGCATCCAGGCCAACGGCGGCGACGTCGACTCCTTCATCCGCAAGGTGAAGAACAAGGAGGACGGCGTCCGCCTGATGGGCTTCGGCCACCGGGTGTACAAGTCCTTCGACCCGCGCGCGAAGATCATCAAGGCGGCGGCGCACGACGTCCTCTCGGCCCTCGGCAAGTCCGACGAGCTGCTGGACATCGCGCTGAAGCTCGAGGAGCACGCGCTGTCGGACGACTACTTCGTCTCGCGCAACCTGTACCCGAACGTCGACTTCTACACCGGTCTGATCTACCGGGCCATGGGCTTCCCGACCGAGATGTTCACGGTCCTGTTCGCCCTGGGCCGTCTCCCGGGCTGGATCGCCCAGTGGCACGAGATGATCAAGGAGCCCGGCTCGCGTATCGGGCGCCCGCGCCAGATCTACACCGGTGTCGTCGAGCGGGACTTCGTCCCGGTCGAGGGTCGCTGACCGCTCCGCTGGGTCCGCGTGGTTCGTTCACCGCGGGCCCGGTGGGGGCTGGTCGTGCAGTTCCCCGCGCCCCTAAAAGCAGCAGTGCCCGCCGTCCCTAAGAGTGCAAGGCGCTGCAGCACAGCAACAACTCCGGACCACGAAAAGCCCGCGCCTCTTCAACTCCCTCGCCCTACGCGGCGAGTGAGCCGAAGGGGCGCGTCGGTGTCGGGAGCGCGAACGCGCGGAGGCCCGAAGGGTCGAGCACGATCGCGCTCCCGACACCGACTTTGGCGCCCCGGAGGCGAACCGAGCTCGAAAAAGAAGGAAGAAGGCGCCCTGCCGACGGTCCCCCACGGGCCGGCGTACAGGGCGCCTTCCCATGTCCCGGTGCGGATTCCCCCACGGGATCCGGCCGGGCGCCTTTGAGAAACCAGCGCCTGAATCGCTGTCGTGCCGAAGCCCGATGGATCGTGGGCTTCGTTGAGCAGAACGAGCAAAACTGCTCGTACTACTGGGTGGTGCCAGTGATGTGTGCGATCTGCCGGGACATCGCACGTCGAGAGGGCCGCTCAAAGCTCCCCGGTGTACGTGTCCCGGCAACGCATCTCTGAGGAAGTCCCCAAGACATCCTCAGATGCCAGTTCGCGCCCCCAAGACGCTTACTGACATCGTCAACTTAGACCTTCGAACCCCTTCGATGGTTACGTTCACATCACTGTGATCTGCGTCTCTTGCATATGTCCGTTAGGTACGCAAGAGCCCCGATGTCGTGGTCGGGACCCCAGCGTAAGGATGATGCGCGAGCCTTGTGAAGAGCTTATGTGAGGCCGTCGTCGGTCTCTAGAGGGACTCTTACTTCAGGTTCCCGTAACTCCCGGTAACTTTGCGGGACTTCAGCGAAATGTCCTAAGTCGCAGGCTGTTGGTGACCACGAACACCGACGAGAAGGCCATCGCGGCCCCGGCGATCATCGGGTTCAGCATGCCCGCGGCGGCCAGCGGGAGCGCCGCCACGTTGTATCCGAAAGCCCACACGAGATTGCCCTTGATGGTGCTGAGCGTCTTCCGGGAGAGCCGGATCGCGTCCGCGGCCACCCGGAGGTCCCCGCGCACCAGCGTCAGATCGCTCGCCTCGATCGCCGCGTCCGTCCCGGTGCCCATCGCGAGCCCGAGGTCGGCGGCGGCGAGCGCGGCGGCGTCGTTCACGCCGTCGCCGACCATGGCGACGCTCCGCCCCTCGCCCTGCAGCCGTCGTACGACGGCGACCTTGTCCTCGGGCAGCACCTCGGCGATGACGTCCCCGGCGGCGATCCCGACGGCGGCGGCCACGGACTCGGCCACCGCGCGGTTGTCGCCGGTCAGGAGGACCGGGGTGAGTCCGAGGGCGCGCAGCTCGCGTACGGCCTCGGCGCTGGTCTCCCTGACCGTGTCGGCGACCGCGACGACTCCGCGCGCGATTCCGTCCCAGCCGACCACCACGGCCGTACGTCCGCCGCTCTCGGCCTCGGAGCGGGCACGGGTCAACTCCTCCGGGAGATCGTCGTAGAGGCGCCCTACGGCCACCTCACGGCCCTCCACGCGGCCGCGGACGCCGCGGCCCGGCACGTTCTCGAAGTGCTCGGCCGACGGCAGCGGGCCGACCCGCTCCTCGGCGCCCGCGGCGACGGCCCGTGCGACGGGGTGCTCGGAGGCGTGCTCCAGGGCGCCCGCGAGGCGCAGCAGCAGCCGTTCGTCGGTGCCCTCGGCGACGTAGACCTGCTGGAGGGTCATGCGGCCGGTGGTGATCGTGCCGGTCTTGTCGAGTACGACGGTGTCGACGCGGCGGGTGGACTCCAGGACCTCGGGGCCCTTGATCAGGATGCCGAGCTGGGCGCCGCGGCCGGTGCCGACCATGAGGGCGGTCGGGGTGGCGAGGCCCAGCGCGCACGGGCAGGCGATGATCAGCACGGCGACGGCCGCGGTGAACGCGGCGGCCGTGTCGCCGGTGACCGCGAGCCACGCCCCGAAGGTGGCGACCGCGATCAGCAGCACCGCCGGCACGAAGATCCCGGAGATCCGGTCCGCGAGCCGCTGCACCTCGGCCTTGCCGTTCTGCGCATCCTCCACCAGCCGCGCCATCCGCGCGAGTTGGGTGTCCGCACCGACCCGGCTCGCCGCTACGACCAGTCGCCCGCCCGCGTTCACGGTCGCGCCGGTGACCGTGTCACCCGGTGCCCCGTCCACCGGCACCGACTCGCCGGTCAGCATCGACGCGTCGACCGCCGAGACGCCCTCGACGACGGTGCCGTCGGTCGCGACCTTCTCCCCGGGCCGTACGACGAAACGGTCCCCGACCGCCAACTCGGCCACCGGGAGCCGTACTTCACGGCCGTCCCGCAGTACGGCCACGTCCTTGGCGCCCAGGTGCATGAGCGCGCGCAGGGCGGCTCCGGCGCGCCTCTTGGAGCGGGCCTCCAGATAGCGGCCCAGGAGGATCAACGCGACGACTCCGGCGGCCACTTCGAGGTAGATCGTGGAGGCGCCGTCCGTGCGCGCGACGGTGAGGCGGAACTCGTCGTGCATGCCGGCCATGCCCGCGTCGCCGAAGAACAGCGCCCACAGCGACCAGCCGAACGCGGCCAGCGTGCCGACCGAGACGAGGGTGTCCATGGTCGCGGCGCCGTGCCGGGCGTTGGTGAACGCGGCCCTGTGGAACGGGAGTCCGCCCCAGACGACGACGGGCGCGGCGAGGGTGAGCGCGAGCCACTGCCAGTTGTCGAACTGCAGGGCCGGGACCATCGAGAGCAGCACGACGGGCAGGGCGAGGAGGGCGGAGACGGTCAACCGCTCGCGCAGCGAGGCGAGTTCGGGGTCGTCGTCCCTGGGGGTCTCCGGCTCGGGCTCCGGCGGTGCGGGTTCCTCGGCGGTGTACCCGGTCTTGACCACGGTCGCGATGAGGTCGGCGACCTGGATGCCCGCCGGGTAGCTGACCTTCGCCTTCTCGGTCGCGTAGTTGACCGTGGCGCTGACGCCGTCCATGCGGTTGAGCTTCTTCTCGACGCGGGCCGCGCAGGAGGCGCAGGTCATCCCGCCGATGAGCAACTCGACCTCGGCGGCGGCGAGTTCGGGAGCCGCCGCTATGGGTGTCTCCGGGGTGCTGGTCGCGGTGGTGCTGGTCATGTCCGGACTCAGACATCGGACCGGACCGCACGGAGCCAGTATCAGCTGGTCGGCACGGCCCGGTCGGAGAACAGAGGTGTCGTACGGGTGCTGCTCGGGCTGACGCCGATACCGGTCAGGCCTGGCCGACGAGTTCGAAGCCCGCCTCGTCGACCGCCGCGCGGACGGCCTCGTCGTCGAGCGGGGCGGCGGAGACGACGGTGACCTCGCCGGTCGACGCGACGGCCGTCACCGAGCTGACACCGGGCAGTCCGGAGATCTCGCCGGAGACGGAGCCCTCGCAGTGCCCGCAGCTCATCCCGCTCACCTTGTAGACACTGGTGACGGAACCCTGGGTGTCGGTCTGGGCGGTCATGTCGTTCTCCTCGTGGAGGCGTGTGGGGTGGGAGTGGCCCACGGTGGCTCACTCTGTCCCCAGACTATACCCCTAGGGGTATTTCTCCAAGAGGGGTCACGGCGGGCCAGCGACCGTACCCAGGCGATGCCGAACAGGGCCACGAGGACCATCCCGCCCACCGAGAACGCCGTGAAGAGATGCTCCTGCTGGTCGGTCGGCCGGGGATGTACCCCTGGGCGAACAGCTGCTTGTCCAGGCCGGTGCGCGAGAGCCGGGCGACCAGCCAGATGGCGATGCCGTGCGTCGAGTCCCACAGGGCGTGCAGCAACGAGACGCCGAGATACGTTCCGACGACCGGGCCGGTGAAACGGAAGCGGCCGTTCAGCTGCCGGTAGGTGAGCAGCACGCCACCCCCGATCGCCGTCCACAGGCCGTGCCCGAAGGGGGCGAGGACGCCGCGCAGGATCTCGGTCTCCAGGAGGGCCCGCAGATCGATGCCCTTCGTGGAGACGGCCGCGTTGAAGGCGTACCCGGCGCTCTCCAGGGCGGCGAACCCGAAGCCGACCGTCGCGCCGAGGACCAGGCCCGCGCGCATCCCGTGCAGCCGCGGCTGCCGGCGCAGCACGAACATCAGCGCCCCCAGCTTCACGGCCTCCTCGATGAGGCCGACGCCGACGAACATCCACAAGGAGGGGTGCAGCAGGTAGTACTCCATGACCGAGGCGCCCAGCACCCCGAGCGTGCCGCCGGTCAGGAAGCAGCCCAGGATCACGCTGACGCCCAGGTCGCGTCCGTGCCGCTCGTACGCCCACAGGACGAACGTCACCGGCACCAGGAAGCTGCCGAGCAGGATCAGCGTGGGCAGGAGGGTGGTGTTCTTCGTCGCGTACGTGACCAGCGCGGTCAGCACCCACAGTCCCAGTCCGCCGCCCAGGCAGTGCTTCCACAGGCCGGTACGGATCTGGGGGTACGTCGGCGGCGGCTGCTGCGGCCCGGGGATGCGGGCCCGGGGCGCGCCGGGCGGCGGAGAGTAGGTCACGGCAAATCCCCTCGTACTCCTGCAGGGCAGATTTACCGGCACTTTATGGTAGGTACGCCTCATACCGCAGTCCGGGAGGCCCGTCCTGGCCACGGCCGTCGCCGTACCGGCACTCGGCTGGGCGGGCGACGGGCAGGTGAGGGGAGCGGGGTTCGAGCCCGGCCGTGCTGCGTGCCTCAGGCCGCGCTTCGCGTCTCAGGCCGTACCCCGTACCTCAGGCCGAGCTCCGCGCCTCGGCGACCATCGGGGCCAGGTAGCGGATCAGGACGTTCTTCAACTCCCGGACGTAGGCCTCGCGTTCGGCGCCCTCGTGAGAGAGGACGAGTTCGAGGCCGGCCTTGTAGAGACCCAGGCACATGCGGGCGATGCGGGTGACGTCGGCCGCGGGGGCGTTGGGCAGGAACACCGCGATGACCGCCTCTATCCCGGCGAGGAGGTTCGCGTGCAGCGCGTCGTGCTCCTCGGCGAGCCGGCCGGGGATGTCCGGGCCGTGCATCAGGGCGAAGAACACCGGGTGCCGGCAGTTGAAGGCGGTGAAACGGTCGACCACCGCGCCGACCGCCTCCTCCAGCGGGGTCGCCGGGTCGACCGGGGTGAGCGCCTCGCCGTACATGTCGCGCATCTCGTGCAGCAGCCGGTCGCCCAGCTCGATCGCGATCGCTTCCTTGTTCGGGAAGAACTGGTACAGCGTGCCCGGTGAGACACCGGCCTCACGGGCGATGGCGTTGGTGCTGGACGCGGTGTAGCCCGTCGTGCAGAAGACGGACGCGGCGGCCTCCAGCAGCTGGGCGATGCGGCGCTCGCCGCGGGCCTGGCGGCGGGGGCCGGCCTTCTCCTGGTCCACGGACACGAGTTATCCCCAGCTC
Source organism: Streptomyces sp. P3 (assembly GCA_016893485.2). Lineage (GTDB taxonomy): Bacteria > Actinomycetota > Actinomycetes > Streptomycetales > Streptomycetaceae > Streptomyces. The sequence goes on along the minus strand of JAFEKX020000001.1, from coordinate 3,697,529 downwards.
TCCGAACGACGTTGACAAACGCGAGTGGTCGCTCGCATTCTGATGTTCCGGCAAACGCGAGCGGTCTCTCGTGTTTGCCAGTCTATGACAGAACCGACCCATGCCACCTGTCTGTGCCTGTCTGGGCGGAGGCCGGGTCAAGGTGAAGGGGAGCACCGCACGATGACCGAAGTCAACAGCCCACCACGCCTCGGCGGATGGACGCGTTTCGTGACCGCGCGCCCCCGGTTGTCGCTGCTCGTCGCCCTCGTGCTCACCGCACTCGCCGTGGTCGCCGGCAGCGGAGTCGCCGACCGGCTGGGCAGCGGCGGCTGGGAGGACCCGACGGCCCAGTCGACGTACGCCACCAAGGCCCTGGAGCGCGAGTTCCCAGCCTCGCAGCCCAACCTCCTGCTGCTCGTCGACTCGGGCAGTGCCTCGGTGGACGACCCGGCGGTCGCGGCCGAGGCCGACCGCCTCACCGCGCGGCTGGCGAGCGAGAAGGGCGTCATAGGCGTCGGTTCGTACTGGCGGACCAAGTCTCCCGGGCTGCGCGCGAAGGACGGTCACGAGGCGCTGATCGCCGCCCACCTCACGGGCGACGAGAAGGCGACGACCGACACCCTGGACCGCATCGCCCCCGCCCTGCGCGGCACCCACGGCCCGGTGCACGTGAAGGTCGGCGGCATCGTCGCCGTCCGCCACGAGATGCAGACGATCATCAAGGAGGACCTCGCCCGCGCCGAGATGATCGCCCTGCCGGTGACGCTGCTCCTGCTGGTGATGGTCTTCGGCTCCGCGATCGCGGCCCTGCTCCCGCTCGGCATCGGCATCGTCGCGATCCTGGGGACGAACGCGGTGCTGCGCGGACTCACGGAGTTCACCGACGTTTCGGTCTTCGCGATGAACCTCACGACGGCCCTCGGCCTCGGGCTGGCCATCGACTACGCCCTGTTCATCGTCCGCCGCTTCCGTGAGGAACTGTCCACCGGCGCCGAGCCGTTGACGGCGATCGCCACCACCCTGCGCACGGCCGGCCGCACAGTGCTCTTCTCCGCCCTCACGGTCGCGGTCTCCCTGGCCGCGATGCTGGTCTTCCCGATGTACTTCCTGCGCTCCTTCGCCTACGCGGGCATCGCCGTGGTGCTCCTGGCCGCGGCAGCCGCCCTGATCCTCCTCCCGGCGGCCCTCCTGCTGCTCGGCCACCGCGTCAACTCCCTGGATCTACGACGCCTGTTCCGCCGAGGCCGACAGGCGCCGGCACCGGCACCAACATCCGGAGAGGGCGCGGCCTGGGGCCGCCTGGCGAACCTCGTGATGCGCAGGGCCCCCTTCTTCGCCCTGGCCACCGCCGCGGTGCTCGTCCTGCTCGGACTGCCCTTCCTGGGCGTCAGGTTCGGCACCGCGGACGACCGCCAACTCCCCTCGGGAGCCGAGTCCCACGTCGTGCAGCAGCACATCCGCGACGGCTTCCCGGGCAACCCCGGCGGCGGCCTCGAAGTGCTCGCCGAGGGGTCGGCGACACCGGCGCAGTACACGGCGTACAAGGCGGAGATCGCCCGGCTCCCCGAGGTGGCCGGGGTGGACGGCCCCCTGGTGAAGGGCGACTCGGCGTACTTCACGGTGCTGCCCAAGGGCGAGGCGGTCGACAGCGCGGCGCAGCGCCTGGTCGGTGAACTGCGGTCGGCGGACGCCCCGTTCACCACCAAGGTGACCGGCACGGCGGCCGTCCTGGTCGACTCAAGCACGCGATAGCCACCCGGCTGCCCTGGGCCGCCGCCCTCATCGTCATCGTCACCCTGCTCCTGGTCTTCCTCTTGACCGGCAGCGTCCTGATCCCGATCCAGGCGGTCCTGCTCAACGCACTGAGCCTCACGGCCATGTTCGGCGCCGTGGTCTGGGTCTTCCAGGACGGCCATCTCTCCGGCCTCCTCGGCTTCACCAGCACCGGTTCCATAGAGACCACCCTCCCGGTCCTGATGTTCTGCGTGGCCTTCGGCCTCTCCATGGACTACGGCGTGTTCCTGCTCTCCCGCATCAAGGAGGAGTACGACCGCACGGGCGACCACAACGAGGCGGTCCGCCACGGACTCCAGCGCACGGGCGGCCTGATCACGGCGGCGGCGGTGATCCTGGCGGTGGTGATGGTCGCCATCGGCACGTCCCGCGTGACCAACACCAAGATGCTGGGCCTGGGCATCGCCCTCGCGGTCCTGATGGACGCGATGATCGTCCGCAGCCTGCTCGTCCCGGCGGTGATGAGACTGACGGGGACGGCGACTTGGTGGGCACCGGCCCCGCTGCGAAGGTTCCACGACCGGTTCGGTCTGAGAGAGGCTGAGGACGAGCGCCCCGTTGGGGGCGCGGGGAACGGCGCGACCAGCCACGACGTACTCGCAGACGACAACAGCGACGGGAGCCCAAATGAAAGCGGTGGTGTTCGAGCAATACGGTGAACCCGCCGAGGTACGAGACGTACCCGACCCTCACCCTGCCGACCACGGAGTGACCGTCCGGGTGGAGGCAACAGGCCTCTGCCGCAGCGACTGGCACGGCTGGCAGGGCCACGACCCGGACATCACGTTGCCCCACGTACCGGGCCACGAACTCGCCGGCGTGGTCGAGGCGGTCGGCGACAGGGTGACGGCCTGGCACCCCGGCGACCGCGTCACCGTCCCGTTCGTGTGCGCCTGCGGAACCTGCGGAGCCTGCGCGGCCGGCGACCAGCAGGTGTGCGAGCGCCAGACCCAGCCAGGCTTCACCCGCTGGGGTTCCTTCGCCCAGTACGTCGCCCTGGACCACGCCGACGTGAACCTGGTCGCGATCCCGGACGAGATGTCCTACGCGACGGCGGCCTCGCTGGGCTGCCGGTTTGCGACGGCGTTCCGCGCGGTGGTGCAGCGGGGCCGGGTGGCGCCGGGGAGTGGGTGGCGGTGCACGGCTGCGGGGGAGTGGGTCTGTCGGCGGTGATGATCGCGGCGGCGGCGGGAGCCAGGGTCATCGCGGTGGACATCTCACCCCAAGCACTCGCGCTGGCAAGGAAGTTCGGGGCGGCGGAGTGCGTGGACGGCGCGAGCACCCCGGACACGGCAGGGGCGGTACGCGAACTGACCGGCGGCGGCGCGCACTTGTCGCTGGACGCCCTGGGTTCCCCGGCGACCTGCGCCGCCTCGGTGAACGGCCTGCGTCGCCGGGGCCGCCACCTCCAGGTGGGCCTGCTGCCCTCCCCGTCCGGTACGACCCCGGTCCCCATGGCCCGCGCGATCGCCCTGGAACTCGAACTCCTCGGCAGCCACGGCATGGCGGCCCACACCTACCCGCCCATGCTGGAGCTGGTCCGGTCGGGAGTGCTGCGCCCCGACCTCCTCGCCACCACCACCATCACCCTGGCCGAGACCCCGACCGCCCTCGCCACGATGGACACGGCACCGGGAGCAGGGGTGACGGTCATCGAACCGTGGAGGTGACTTCCTCGGGGTGACCCCGAAGCGCGTTCCACTCACGGTCGAGCAGCCCCATGACGACCTCGTCCACCCACTCCCCGTCCCGCGACTGGGCCTCACGCAGCACGCCTTCGACCACGAAACCGGGCTTCTCGTAGACGCGCCGGACGCGCTGGTTGTGGCCGTAGACCTCCAACTGGATCCGGTGCAGGCCCAGTTGCTCGACGGGTGAATTGCCGTGGGGGCCGGCGGGATCGACGAGGTCGGCGTGACGGCCGGGGACCGGCGTGATCAGCGTGACCGGCGGGATCGAAGCGGCCGGTGTCACGCAGTGACCGGTGCCGGGGCGTCGCCGGTGTGACCGGGGCGGTGCCGGGCGCCCGGCACCGCGTCGGCCCGTCGGTCAGTCAGCCCACCAGGCGGCCGACCCGTCGGCCCGCCGGCCCTGCGGCCCTTGGGACCTTGGCTCTTTGACCCCTTGGTCCCTTGGTCCCTTGACCCCGTGGTCCCTCGTCCGTCGGCTCGGGTCAGTCCTCTCTGCGTCCCCGGTTGCCGGGCCGGGAGGCGACCCAGGCTCGGACGGTGTCCGCGTACCAGTACGGCTTGCCGCTCTCCACGTGGTCGGGCGGGGGCAGCAGGCCGTGCTTGCGGTACGAGCGCACGGTGTCGGGCTGGACCCGGATGTGGGCCGCGATTTCCTTGTACGACCAGAGCCGTCGGTCGGTCATGAGTGCACCTCCCTGCGCGCGCCGCGGCGTCGACCGGGGGCGGCCGTCGGGGAGCCGTGCGCTGCGCTGGCGATCACAAGCCTGTGCCGGGTGAACGACGCACAGTGAGGGACGGGCAGTGCCTGTCGACCGGGTGTGACGCAAAACCCGCGTACACGCGATATGTGTGACACGAGGGGTGCTTTTGTGACACAGGTGACGCAAAGGCGCACGCGGGCGCGGGGGCGCGGCGCGTTGACTTGTGGGGCGGGGCTGTGATGAGGCGATGGGGTGAGCCGGAGGTGTTGAGCGGGGCGTGGCGAGGTGGGTCAGACGTGAACGCGCACACGGACCGCCGCCCGAAAAACAACTCGTCCCGCCCCTCACCATGCAAGCCCTTACCCCCAACCCACCCCCGTCTCGTCCGTATGTCTGGACAAAACATTGACAGGGCTCGGGGCACGGGACTACAAACCGTGGAGAGCCGAAACGAAGCCGCTCCACGTCCGGTCCTCAGGAGACCGCGCGCGAGGGCGCGAAGGGAAGTCGATGGCGTACGACCTGATCACCATGGGGCGGCTAGGGGTGGACCTCTATCCGCTGCAGACGGGCGTGCCGCTGCCCCAGGTGACGACCTTCGGGAAGTTCCTCGGCGGCTCGGCGGCGAACGTCGCGGTCGCCGCCGCCCGGCTCGGCCGTGAGGTCGCCCTCGTCTCGCGCACCGGCGACGACCCCTTCGGCACCTACCTGCACGAGGCACTGCGCGACTTCGGCGTCGACGACCGCTGGGTCACGCCCGTCGCGGAGTACCCGACCCCGGTCACGTTCTGCGAGATCTTCCCGCCGGACGACTTCCCGCTGTACTTCTACCGGCAGCCCAAGGCCCCGGACCTGGAGATCGACGCCCACGACCTGGATCTGGATGCGATCCAGGAGGCCCGCATCTTCTGGATCACCGGCACCGGACTGAGCGAGGAGCCCAGCCGTACGGCCACGCTCGCGGCCCTCGCCCACCGCGCGAAGTCCGGTACGACGGTCTTCGACCTCGACTGGCGCCCGATGTTCTGGCAGGACGCGGACCCGAGCGCGGCCCGCCCCTTCTACGAGGAGGCCCTGCGCCACACCACCGTCGCCGTCGGCAACCTCGACGAGGTCGAGGTCGCCACCGGCGTACGCGAACCGCACGCCGCCGCCCGCGCCCTCCCTGGACGCCGGTGTCGAACTCGCCGTTGTGAAGCAGGGCCCGAAGGGCGTCCTCGCCGTCAACCGCGCCGGCGAGTCCGCCGAGGTGCCCCCGCTCCCCGTGACCGTCCTCAACGGACTCGGCGCCGGTGACGCCTTCGGCGGCTCGCTCTGCCACGGCCTGCTCTCCGGCTGGGACCTGGAGAAGATCATGCGGCACGCCAACGCGGCCGGCGCGATCGTCGCCTCCCGTCTGGAGTGCTCCTCCGCGATGCCCACCGTCGCCGAGGTCGAGGGCGCGATCACCGCCGGAGCGGTCCTGTGAGGGCCGGTCGGGTGTCAGGAGCCCAGCGCGAGGGCCAGTACGAGGGCGGGGACGCCGTGACGCACGCGCACGGCGAGCAGGGCGACGGGGACGACGTCTCCGGCCACGAGGGCAGCTCCACCGGCAACCGCCCCTTCACCAGCACCGGTTCCTCCACCGGCACCGGCACCGGCGCCAACGCCTCCGCCTCCACCCACGCCCCCACCCCCACCGGAACCACCCTCCACCGGCCCCCGCGTAGACATCTCCGAACTCGTCCGCACCCGCACCCATCACCCCGAGGCCATCGCCGAGGCCGCCGCCCGTCGCGTCCGACGTCCGCTGCTCAATGACGCGGGCCGGCTGATGATCGTCGCCGCCGACCACCCCGCCCGCGGTGCCCTCGGCGTCGGCGACCGGAAGTTCGCGATGGCCAACCGTGCCGAACTGCTCGAACGCCTCTGCCTCGCGCTGTCCCGGCCCGGTGTCGACGGCGTCCTCGCGACCGCCGACATCCTCGACGACCTGCTGCTCCTCGGCGCCCTCGACGGCAAGGTCGTCATGGGCTCGATGAACCGCGGCGGCCTCCAGGGCGCGAGCTTCGAACTCGACGACCGCTTCACCGGCCACCGCGCCCAGGACATCGAGCGCCTCCGCTTCGACGCCGGCAAACTGCTGCTCCGCATCGACTACGACGACCCGGGCTCCCCCTCACCACCCTGGAGTCCACCGCGCGTGCCATCGATGACATGGCCGCGCGTCAACTCCCGCTGTTCGTCGAGCCGTTCATCAGCAGCCGGACCGACGAGGGCAAGCTGAGGAACGACCTCTCCGCCGAGGCCGTCATCAAGTCCATCGCCATCTCCTCGGGCCTGGGCGGCACTTCGGCCTACACCTGGCTCAAACTCCCCGTCACCGAGAACCCGGACGACATGGCCCAGGTCATGGAGACCTCCACCCTCCCCGCCGTGCTGCTGGGCGGTGAGGTCGGCGGCTCCGAAGAGGAACAAGCCGGCGCCTACGAGAAGTGGCGCGGCGCCCTCCAACTCCCCACCGTGCGCGGCCTGGTGGTCGGCCGCTCGCTGCTCTACCCGCCGGACGGCGATGTCGCCGCCGCCGTCGACACCGCCGTAGGACTGCTGTGAGGGCCGCGTTATGACGACCGTCGAGCCGGAGCCGGGCGGGACACGCCACTTCACCACCGGTGACAGCGAGTGGACCGTGCTTCCGCTCGACGGTGGATGTACCGTGCGAATTGCGGACGAAGAGTTCCAACTCCTGGGCAGGGAAAGCGTGTTCGCCGGAGTCACCGACTTCGCGTACGTACCCCGGGACGCCCAGGTCAAGATCGCCTCCGGCGCGGGAGGCCGCTTCGCCCTGGCAGGAGCGAAGTGCGAGCGACGACTCCCCGCTCGCTACGGCCCCGCGCCGGAGGTTCCGGTGAAACGACGCGGCGACGGCACCAGCCTGCGCCCCCGCGCCCGAACAGGCTCGCGCGGAGGAATCCCCACCTTCGGACGACGAACAACGCGCGGGCGAGGAGGCCGAGTTGGAGGAGATCCACTGCTTCGGGATCGACGGCCCGAACGGGTTCGGCCATCAGTGCGTATTCCCCTCCCGTGAGGGCGGAGCAGACGCCCTCGCGGAGGTCCGCTCCGGCGACGCCGTGCCCGTGCCCGACGACCGGCACGGCCCGGCGAGGGAGTGGCGGATCTGCTTCCACCCCGAGCACACGGAGGGTTACCGATGACCTCGACGACGAGGCTCACGGTCGCGCAGGCGCTGGTGCGGTTCCTGGCCGCCCAGTTCACCGAGCGGGACGGCACCCGGCAGCGGCTGATCGGCGCGACCTGGGGCATCTTCGGCCACGGCAACGTGGCCGGGCTCGGCCAGGCCCTCATCGAGTACGCCGATGAGATGCCCTACCACCAGGGCCGTAACGAACAGTCCATGGTCCATGCGGCAGTTGGATACGCACGTCAGTCGAATCGCCTGTCCGCACACGCGGTGACGACGTCCATCGGCCCCGGCGCCACGAACCTCGTCACCGGCGCCGCCCTCGCGACCATCAACCACCTCCCGGTCCTGCTCCTCCCCGGCGACATCTTCGCCGGCCGCCCCGCCGACCCGGTGCTCCAGCAGCTCGAAGTCCCGTACGCGGGCGACGTGTCGGTCAACGACTGCCTGCGCCCGGTGTCGAAGTATTCGACCGGATCACCCGGCCGGAAGCGCTCATCCCCGCCGCCCTGAACGCCATGCGCGTGCTCGCCGACCCGGTCGAGACCGGAGCCGTGACTCTCGCTCTCCCGCAGGACGTTCAGGCCGAGGCGTACGACTGGCCGGACGAGTTCTTCGCCGAACGCACCTGGCACGTAAGACGACCGGCCGCCGACCCGGCCGAACTCGCCGCGGCCACAAGGGCGGTTCGCGAGGCCAGGAGGCCGCTCATCGTCGCGGGCGGCGGAGTCCACCACAGCCGGGCGGAGGCAGCCCTCGCGGAGTTCGCCGCCGCCACCGGCATCCCGGTCGCCTCCACCCAGGCCGGCAAGGGCTCCCTGAACCACGACCACCCCAGGACGTCGGCGGCATCGGCCACACCGGCACCGCGACCGCCGACGAACTCGCCCGCCTGGCCGACCTGGTGATCGGCATCGGCACCCGCTACACCGACTTCACCACCGCCTCCGGCACCCTCTTCGAGGCCCGGCGTCCGCTTCCTCAACCTCAACATCGGTGCCTACGACGGCCACAAGCTCGCCGGACAGCCACTGATCGCCGACGCGCGCGGCGGACTGACCGCGCTGGCAGCGGAGTTGGGCCAGGGCGCGTACCGGGTCACCGACTCGTACATCGCCGAGTACCGCGAGGACAAGGAGCGTTGGGAGCAGCGCGTCGACGCCTGCTACGAGGCCGAGGAACCCGACGTACGCCCGACACAGCCCCAGGTCCTGGGCGCGCTGGACGAGATCGTCGACGCGTCCGACATCCTCGTCAACGCGGCCGGATCGCTTCCCGGGGATCTGCACAAGCTGTGGCGGACGCGGTCGTTCGACCAGTACCACCTGGAGTACGGCTACTCCTGCATGGGCTACGAGATCCCGGCCGCGATCGGCGTGAAGCTGGCCGCGCCGGACCGGCCGGTGTGGGCGCTGGTCGGCGACGGCACGTATCTGATGATGCCGACGGAGATCGTGACCGCCGTACAAGAGGGCATCGCGATCAAGGTGGTGCTGATACAGAACCACGGGTACGCCTCGATAGGCGGCCTGTCGGAGGCGGTGGGCGGCGAGCGGTTCGGCACGGCGTACCGCCACCGTTCGCCCGCGGACGGTTCCTGGACCGGGGCCCCGCTGCCCGTCGACCTCGCCGCCAACGCGGCCAGTCTCGGCATGCGGGTGCTGCGCGCGAAGACCGTCAGCGACCTGCGCGAAGCGCTCGCCGAGGCGCGGGCCGCCGACACTCCCACATGTGTCTACGTGGAGACCGAAACCGCAGACACAGTGTCGGGCGCGCCTCCCGCGCAGGCCTGGTGGGATGTACCTGTGGCCGCGACCGCGACCCGGTCGTCCGCGGTCAAGGCGCGTGAGCTGTACGAACGGCACGTCTCCACCCGACGCCGCCATCTGTGAAGGAGCAACTGGGCATGACGAAGATCGTCAACCACTGGATCGGCGGCAAGACCGTCGAAGGCGCGTCGGGCACGTACGGGCCGGTCACCGACCCGGCGACCGGCGCGGTCACCACCAAGGTCGCCTTCGCGACCGTCGACGAGGTCGACGCGGCCGTCGCCGCCGCCAAGGACGCCTACGCGACCTGGGGCACCTCGTCCCTCGCCAAGCGCACCACGATCCTCTTCAAGTTCCGCGCGCTGCTCGACGCCAACCGTGACGCGATCGCCGAGCTGATCACCGCCGAGCACGGCAAGGTGCACAGCGACGCGCTGGGCGAGGTCGCGCGCGGCCTGGAGATCGTCGACCTGGCGTGCGGGATCACCGTGCAGCTGAAGGGCGAGCTGTCGACGGAGGTGGCCGGCCGCGTCGACGTCTCCTCGATCCGCCAGCCGCTGGGTGTCGTCGCGGGCATCACGCCGTTCAACTTCCCGGCCATGGTGCCGATGTGGATGTTCCCGATCGCCATCGCGACCGGCAACACCTTCGTCCTCAAGCCGTCCGAGAAGGACCCGTCGGCGTCCCTGAAGATCGCCGAGCTCCTCGCGGAGGCAGGCCTCCCCGACGGCGTCTTCAACGTCGTCAACGGCGACAAGGTGGCGGTGGACCGCCTCCTGGAGCACCCGGACGTCAAGGCCGTCTCCTTCGTCGGCTCGACCCCGATCGCCCGCTACATCCACACCACGGCCGCCGCGAACCACAAGCGCGTCCAGGCCCTGGGCGGCGCCAAGAACCACATGCTGGTCCTCCCGGACGCCGACCTGGACGCGGCGGCGGACGCGGCCGTGAGCGCGGCCTACGGCTCGGCGGGCGAGCGCTGCATGGCCATCTCGGCCGTCGTCGCGGTCGGTTCGATCGGCGACGAGCTGGTCGCGAAGATCCGCGAGCGCGCCGAGAAGATCAAGATCGGCCCCGGCAACGACCCGACCTCCGAGATGGGCCCGCTCATCACGAAGGTCCACCGCGACAAGGTGGCGTCCTACGTCACCGGCGCGGCGGCCGAGGGCGCGGGAGGTCGTCCTCGACGGCACCGGCTACACGGTCGAGGGCTTCGAGGACGGCCACTGGATCGGCATCTCCCTGCTCGACAAGGTGCCGACCACCGCGAAGGCGTACCAGGACGAGATCTTCGGCCCGGTCCTCTGCGTCCTGCGCGTCGACACGTACGACGAGGGCGTGGCGCTGATCAACAACTCGCCGTTCGGCAACGGCACCGCGATCTTCACCCGCGACGGCGGCGCCGCCCGCCGCTTCCAGCTGGAGATCGAGGCCGGCATGGTCGGCGTCAACGTCCCGATCCCCGTCCCGGTGGGCTACCACTCGTTCGGCGGCTGGAAGGACTCCCTCTTCGGGGACCACCACATCTACGGCAACGACGGCACGCACTTCTACACCCGCGGCAAGGTCGTCACCACCCGCTGGCCGGACCCGGCCGACGGCCCTCCGGCGTGGACCTCGGCTTCCCGCGCAACCACTGAGAAACCCCGAAAGGGGCCGTCCGCATCGCGGACGGCCCCTTTTTTTCGCCTACGACGGCTACGGTTCCCGTACCGAGCCGAATCGGGACCGGTACTGCGCCCAGGTGCCGAACAGGGCACTCAAACCGCTCTGGATCAACGAATTCCGTAGGTGAACACCCATTGACGTGATGGTTTCCGTCAATGTTCCATCAGCGCGTGACCGACACCCTCTCCACTGCCGGGGCCGCCGTTTCCGAGGCGACGTCGGACAGCCCCCAGAGCCAGAGCAAGAACCCGCAGCAGCTGAAGCGTTCCATCGGCATCGTCGGCGGCACCCTTCTGACACTGTCCTGCGTGACACCCGCGTCCACGCTCTTCGTGGTCGTCCCCGACCTGTTCGGTTCGCTCGGCACCGCGACCGCCCTCACGATCGCGATCGGCTCGGTCCTCTGCATCGCCGTGGCGTTCTGCTACTCGGAGCTGGGCACCCTCATCCCCAGCGCGGGCGGCGAGTACGCGATGGTGTCGACGCTGGCGGGCCGCCTGGCGGGCTGGCTGGTCTTCGTCCTCTCGCTCGCTGGTCGTGATGATCGTCCCGCCGGTGATAGCGATGGGCACGGCGGACTACCTGGCCCCGATCGCCCACCTGAACCCGTCGATGACCGGCGCCGGAGTGATGCTCCTGGCCACGCTGGCAGGCCTGTTGGACCTGCGCGCCAACGCGTGGATCACGGGCATCTTCCTGGTCCTGGAGGTCATAGCGGCAGGGGTCGTGGCGCTCCTCGGCTTCACCCACAGCCGGCGGGGCATCGGCAGCCTCACCTCGATGCAGGTCGCGGGGTCGCACGGCCACACGGACACGGTGACGGCGATGCTGGTGGTCTCGGGCCTGGCGATCGCCCTGTTCGTCACGCAGGGCTTCTCGACGGCGGTCTACCTCTCCGAGGAGTTGGAGAACCCCCGCCGCAACGTGGCCCGCACGGTCCTCGCCACCCTCGCGATCTCGACGGTGATCATCCTGGTCCCGGTCGTGGCGATCACGATGGGAGCGTCGGACCTCTCGACCCTGACCGGCGGCGACATCAGCACCATGGTGACGGCGTGGTCCAACTCCGCGGTCGGCACCTTCGTCAGCCTCTGCGTGGCCCTCGCGATCATCAACGCCGGCATCGTCATGGTCATCCAGAACTCCCGGGTCCTCTTCGCCTCCTCACGCGACAAGGCCTGGCCCCAGCCGGTCAACACCCTCTTCTCCAAGCTCGGCCGCTTCGGCTCCCCTTGGGTGGCCACCCTCGCCGTCGGCATCCCGGGCGCGATCCTCTGCTTCGTCAACCTGGACACCCTGTACGGCGTGACGGGCGTCTCGGTGACCGGCATGTACCTGCTGGTGGCGGTAGCGGCCCTCCTCTCCCGCCGAGGCCACCACCGCCACACCCACGCCTGGCGCATGCCCTCTGGCCCGCCATGCCGATCCTCCTGATAGCGGTCCTGGCCTACATCCTGACCCAGCAGGAGACGACCTACCTGCTCTGGACAGGCGGCATAGTCGCGGCGGCAACGCTGTACTGGGCCCTGTACCTGCGCCCCCGCAAGGGAACCCGCTGGCTGATCTCCCTCCCCGAGGAGGACTAGGCCCCGAAGGGGCAAGGCCTTCAGGGGCGCGGGGCTGTATCGATGTGCGGCTCCGCCGCGTGGGCGCGACCAGCCCCAACGAGCCCGCACTCGGCAACGCACACAGGCCCCCACCCCCGAGCCCGTACTCCCAGCGCGGTACACAGCCATCCCCGGTTCACCCCAGGGTCTGCCCCAACTGTCAGAGACGCCCCGTACCGTTGAACGCATGGATCTTCGACTGCCCGGGCTGCAAGGCCTACGACGACTACGACACCCCGGCGCGGGCTGGCAGCCACCGCCGCGGTCGTCGTACTGGCCGCCGCGGGCACCTGGACGGCCGCGGCCTCGGACACAAGCCACCGGTCCACCGGACAGACCGGACGATGGCGATCGACGGCGTGCGACTGGACACCTCGTACTTCACGACAGGCGGATCAGCGCGCCGCCCAGCCGTCCTCCTTGCGCACGGCTTCGGCGGCAGCAAAGAAGACGTACGAAAAGAAGCCGAGGACCTGGCAGGCGACGGCTACGCGGTACTGACCTGGTCGGCCCGCGGCTTCGGCAAATCGACCGGCAAGATCGGCCTGAACGACCCGTCAGGCGAGGTCAAGGACGTGTCCAAGCTGATCGACTGGCTGGCCAGGCAACCGGACGTGGAACTCGACAAACCGGGCGACCCGCGCGTGGGCATGGCGGGAGGTTCCTACGGAGGCGCGATCTCCCTCCTGGCCGCGGGTTACGACGACCGGGTCGACGCGATCGCCCCGGCGATCACGTACTGGAACCTCGCGGACGCCCTGTTCCCGAACGACGTCTTCAAGAAGCTCTGGGCCGGCATCTTCATCAACTCCGGCGGCGGCTGCGCCAAGTTCGAGCCCACGCTGTGCCAGATGTACGACCGTGTCGCCGAGTCCGGCAAGCCGGACGCCCAGGCCCGCGCACTCCTGGAGGCCCGTTCACCGTCGGCCGTGGCCACGCGCATCAACGTGCCGACCCTCCTGCTCCAGGGCCAGACGGACTCCCTCTTCCCGCTCGGCCAGGCCGACGCGGCGGAGAAGGCGATCCGTGCGAACGGCGCCCCCGTGGACGTCGACTGGATCGCGGGCGGCCATGACGGCGGCGACATGGAGACCAGCCGCGTCCAGGCACGCGTGACGTCCTGGTTCGACCGGTACCTGAAGGACGACAAGAACACCGACACCGGGCCCGCGTTCCGCGTCACCCGTACCGGAGGCATCGACTCCACGGACGGCGCCGCCCTGCTGCGCGGCGCGAGCGGCAGCGCCTACCCGGGCCTGGACAGCGACCCGCGCGCGTTCGCCCTGACCGGCCGCCGCGAGCAGTCCTTCGCCAACCCGGCCGGCGCCAGCCCGCCCGCCATCTCGGCCCTGCCGGGCCTGGGCAGCACCGGCGGCCTGTCCCAGCTCTCCTCCCTGGGCATCGGCGTCTCCCTCGACTTCCCCGGCCAGTACGCCGCGTTCGACTCGGCCCCCTCACCACCGGCCTCCGCGTCACCGGCTCGCCCACGGTCACCGTCCACGTGAAGTCGACGAGCGACGACGCCGTCCTCTTCGGCAAGGTCTACGACGTGGGCCCGAGCGGCACCCAACAGGTGCTCCCCTCCCAGCTGGTGACCCCCTCAGGGTCGAGGGCGCCAAGTCCGGCAAGGACGTCACGATCACCCTCCCGGCCATCGACTACGACGTCCAGAGCGGCCACCACCTGCGCCTGGTCCTCGCCTCCACGGACCTCGGCTACGCCTCACCGGCGGCCCCGGCCACGTACACCGTCACCCTGAAGAGCGACCTCACGGTGCCGACGGCCCCGGCGTCACCACGGCGGCGGCGACCCCCGTCCTGGGTGTGGTGGCTCCCGCTCGCGGGCGTGGCCGTCGCGCTGGCCCTGCTGCTCACCGGCCGCCGACGCACCGCCACCGCACCCCCGCTCCCGAGCTGGCCGAAGTCCCGCTCCAGATCACCGACTTGAGCAAGCGGTACGCGAAGTCGGCGGACCGGTACGCGGTGCGGGACCTGTCCTTCCGCGTCGAGAAGGGCCAGGTGCTCGGCCTCCTGGGTCCCAACGGCGCGGGCAAGACCACCACCCTGCGCATGCTGATGGGCCTGATCAGGCCGGACGCCGGTGAGATCAGGGTCTTCGGCCACGCGATCCGCCCGGGTGCCCCCGTGCTCTCCCGGGTCGGCGCGTTCGTCGAGGGCGCGGGCTTCCTCCCGCACCTCTCCGGCCGCGAGAACCTGGAGCTGTACTGGCAGGCGACCGGACGCCCGCCGGAGGACGCCCACCTGGCGGAGGCCCTGGAGATCGCGGGCCTCGGCGACGCACTCGCCCGCGCGGTCCGCACCTACTCCCAGGGCATGCGCCAGCGGCTCGCCATCGCCCAGGCCATGCTCGGCCTCCCGGACCTCCTCATCCTCGACGAACCGACCAACGGCCTCGACCCGCCCCAGATCCGCGAGATGCGCGAGGTGATGATCCGCTACGCGGCGGCGGGCCGCACGGTCATCGTCTCCAGCCACCTCCTCGCCGAGGTCGAGCAGTCCTGCACCCACCTCGTGGTCATGGACCGCGGCCGCCTCGTCCAGGCAGGCCCGGTCGCCGAGATCATCGGCTCCGGAGACACCCTCCTGGTCGGCCTCGCGGCGGACATCCCCGACCCTCTGGTGGAGAAGATCGCGGCCCTCCCGGACGTCGAGTCCGTCACGCGGGAAGAGGGCGGCCTGCTGCTGAGGCTGGCGCCGGGTGACGGTCCGGCCCTCGCCGACGACCTGGTGTCCGCCAACTCCGCGACGAACGGGGTGAGTTCACCCGTCGGCGAGGCAGCCTCAGCCCTGCCGACAGCTCCGCCCCTCACAGAGGACCCGGCGCTCCCACCACCCGCACCGACCTCACCCACCCCACCCGCCACCCACGGCTCACCCACCGCGGCCCGCCTCCTCGTGGAACTCGTACGACTCGAAGTCCCCGTCTCCTCCGTCGGCCCGCACCGCCGGCTCGAGGACGCCTTCCTCACCCTGATCGGAGGTTCCGCATGAGCACGCTCGCCGAGCCCGTAGAGGTGGCCTCCGGCTACCGGGCGGGCCGCACCCTGCCCCTGCGGGTCGAGCTGGTCCGGCAGTTGAAGCGGCGCCGCACGCTGATCATGGGCGGCATCCTCGCCGCGCTGCCCTTCGTCCTGGTCGCGGCCTTCGCGATCGGCGGCACCCCGGGCGAGCGCGGCTCCCAAGTGACGTTGATGGACACGGCCACGGCGTCCGGCGCCAACTTCGCCGCGGTGAACCTGTTCGTGTCGGCGGGCTTCCTCCTGGTCGTCCCGGTCGCCCTGTTCTGCGGGGACACGGTCGCCTCGGAGGCCAGCTGGTCCTCCCTGCGCTATCTGCTCGCGGCACCGGTACCGAGAGCCCGCCTCCTGTGGTCCAAGCTGGTCGTCGGCCTGACCCTCAGCCTGGCCGCGATGATCCTGCTCCCGGTCGTCGCCCTCGCCGTCGGCACCGCCGCCTACGGCTGGGGCCCACTGGAGCTGCCCACCGGCGGCGCGATCGGCGCGGGCACGGCGGCCCAACGCCTGCTGGTGGTCGTGGCGTTCATCTTCGTGTCCCAACTGGTCACCGCAGGGCTCGCGTTCTGGCTCTCGACCAAGACCGACGCACCCCTCGGCGCGGTCGGCGGCGCGGTCGGCCTGACCATCGTCGGCAACGTCCTGGACGCCGTCACCGCTCTCGGCCACTGGCGCGACTTCCTGCCCGCGCACTGGCAGTTCGCCTGGGCGGACGCCGTGCAACCCCACCCGGAGTGGTCCGGCATGATCCAGGGCACGGCGGTCTCCGTTACGTACGCCATCGTGCTGTTCGCCCTGGCCTTCCGGGGTTTCGCCCGCAAGGACATCGTGTCCTAGGTCACCGGAGGATCTCCCACCGGTCTCGAAGGCCCTTGATCGCGACCCCTTCGAGACGCTTCCGCAACTCCCCGTAGCGCACATTCCCACCCCCTCGGCCGTCACAGTCGCAGAAGCCGACGTCAACGGACCGAGGGGGCACGGGAGATGAAGACCGACCGCACACGACCCGGGCAGGAGTACGCCCACCACCGCACCCGGAAACCCCGGCGCCTGCGCGCCACCCTGCTCGCCCTCACCGCGGCGGGCGGCCTGCTCCTCACCGCCTGCGGCGCGGGCGGGCGGCAGCGAATCCAACACCTCGAACGCGACCGACCGCACCGGCTTCCCGGCCCCCGCCCCCGCCGTCACCTCGGGCGGCAACGACAGCAGCCAGCAGGACGGCGAACAGACCGGCACCCCCGACGACAAGGTCGCCCCACCTCCCGACTACCTCTCCACCTTCGCCCTCGACGTCGACACCGCCTCCTACGGCTACGCCCGCCGCGCCCTCGCCGACGGCCGACGCCCCGACCCGTCGACGATCCGCCCCGAGGAGTTCGTCAACAGCTCCGCCAGGACTACGGCCGCCCCGACGGCAACGGCTTCACGGTCACCGTCGACGGCGCCCGCACCGACCAGAGCAACTGGTCCCTGGTCCGCGTGGGCCTCGCCACCCGCCCCCAGTCTCGGCTTCGCTCGACCGGGGGACCCCATCACCGACTCCGCAACCGAACGCCCGCCCGCCGCCCTGACGTTCGTCATCGACGTCTCCGGCTCCATGAGCGAGACGGGCCGCCTGGACCTCGCCAAGAAGTCCCTCGACGAGATGACGGACCGCCTCCACGACGACGACTCCGTCGCAATCGTCACCTTCAGCGACGAGGCCGAGACCGTCCTCCCGATGACCCGCCTCGGCGGCCACCGAGGCCAAGTCCACGACGCCGTCGACGAGTTGGAGACCCAGTCCGCCACCAACCTCGGCGCCGGCGTCGAGACCGGCTACGCCACCGCCACCGAGGGCCTCCGCAAGGGTGCCACCAACCGCGTCGTCCTCATCTCCGACGGACTCGCCAACACCGGTGACACCAGCGCCGATTCGATCCTCGACCGCATCGCGCAGGAACGCCGCGACCACGGCATCACCCTCTTCGGAGTAGGCGTCGGCAGCGACTACGGCGACGCCCTGATGGAGAAACTCGCCGACAAGGGCGACGGTCACACCGCCTACGTCGCCAACGACGCCGACGCCCACAAGGTCTTCGTCGACCAGCTCCCGCAGAACATCGACCTCACCGCCCGCGACGCCAAGGCCCAGGTCGCCTTCGACCCCGAGACGGTCGCCCAGTTCCGCCTCATCGGCTACGAGGACCGCAAGGTCGCCGACGACGACTTCCGCAACGACAAGGTCGACGGCGGCGAGATCGGCCCCGGCCACACCGTCACCGCCCTCTACGCCGTCCGCACCAGGCCCGGCGCCGACGGCCACCTCGCCACCGCGAGCGTCCGCTGGCTCGACCCGAACACCCGCGCCCCGCACGAGGAGTCGGGCCAACTGGAGACCGACGCCCTGCACGACTCCCTGAACAGCGCCCCGGCCACCTTCCAAGTCACCGCCGTGGCCGCCTACTTCGCCGAGACCCTCCGCTCCACCGAGCTGCCCGGCAACCCCGGCCTCGGCGAACTCGCCTCCCGAGCGCACACGTTGGCGAAGGAGACGGAGGACAAGGACGTACGCCAACTCGCCGAGGCGATCGACGAGGCACGCCGAACGGACTGAACCCACCGGAACCGCACAGACCCCATTGACCTTCCCCTACCTGCGAGTAAGTTGACGCCCCAGCCACCGTCTCACCGTCGACCGGGAGCAGTCGTCATGGGCGTACGCAAGGACCTGAAGCGGGCGCGGCAACGCACCGACCTGGCGGCCCGCACCCGGGTCGAACTCACCAGGGACGAGCGGGGCGTCGTACGGGAGGCGAGCACACCGCCCCTCGCCCCGCGGCCGACGACCGGCAGCACCGCCGACCTCCCGTTCACCAACGCGGCGGAGGCCCCCGACACGGTGGTCCTCCGCCGCGAACGGCACGGCACCTGGCACCCCGTCACGGCGACCGCCTTCGCACGCGAAGTCACCGCCACGGCAAAGGGGTTGATCGCAGCGGGCCTGGAACCGGGCGGCCGGGTCGCGGTCATGTCCCGCACCCGCTACGAGTGGACGGTCCTCGATTTCGCGATCTGGGCGGCCGGCGGCCAGACGGTACCGATCTACGCGACCTCCTCCGCCGAGCAAGTGGACTGGATCGTCCGGGACTCGGGCACCCGCTTCGTCATCACGGAAACCCCGAGAACACCGACGCGGTCACCACCGCCACGACCCGGCACCCCAACCCCCGCGCGTCTGGGAGCTGGACGCCGGAGCCATGGCCGAACTCGGCGCACTGGGCGAGGAGTTGCCCGACGACGAGATCACCAAGCGCCGCGCCTCCCTCACCCCGGACACGATCGCGACGATCTGCTACACCTCCGGCACCACCGGACGCCCCAAGGGCTGCGTCCTCACCCACGCCAACCTGCACGCCGAGGCCGCCAACCTGGTCGAGCTGCTGCACCCTCTTCACGGAGGTCACCGGCCAGGTCGCCTCGACGCTCCTGTTCCTGCCGCTCGCGCACATCATGGGCCGCACCCTCCAGATCTCCTGTCTGATGGCCCGCATCGAGGTCGGCCACTGCCCGAGCATCAAGCCCGACGAACTCCGCCCCGCGCTCCGGGAGTTCAGGCCCACGTTCCTGGTCGGCGTGCCGTACCTCTTCGAGAAGATCCACGCCACCGGCCGCGCCACCGCCGAGAAACTGGGCCGCGCCGCCTCCTTCGACCGCGCCGACCGTGTCGCGGTCCGCTTCGGCGCGGCCTACCTCGACAAGTTCCTCGGCACCGGCAAGGGCCCCGGCCCCGCCCTCTACGCCGCGTGGGCCCTCTACGACCTGCTGGTGTACCGCCGCATCCGCAAGGAACTCGGCGGCCGCATGCGGTACGCCATCAGCGGCGGCTCCCCGCTCGACCGCGACCTCAACCTCTTCTTCTCGGCCGCCGGAATCATCGTCTACGAGGGCTACGGCCTCACCGAGACGACCGCCGCCGCCACCGTCGTCCCGCCCCTGCGCCCCCGCCCCGGCACGGTCGGCCTCCCGGTCCCCGGCACCGCGATCCGCATCGCCGACGACGGTGAGGTGCTCATCAAGGGCGGGGTGGTCTTCGGCGCCTACTGGAACAACCCGGCGGCCACCGACGCCGTACTGCAGGACGACTGGTTCGCGACCGGCGACCTGGGCGCGCTCGACGAGGACGGCTATCTCACCATCACCGGCCGCAAGAAGGACATCCTCGTCACCAACGGCGGCAAGAACGTCTCCCCGGCCGTCCTGGAGGACCGCCTGCGCAGCCGAGCCCCGGTCGGCCAGGCCCTGGTCGTCGGCGACAACCGCCCTTACGTGGCCGCCCTGATCACCCTCGACCCCGAGGCCCTCGCCCACTGGCTCGCGGTGCGCGGGCTTCCCGCCGACACTCCGGTCGCCGACCTCGTCGAGGACCCCCGCCTGCGCGCCGACGTCCAGAAGGCCGTCGACCACGCCAACCGGGCCGTCTCCCGCGCCGAGTCCATCCGCGCCTTCGCCCTGGTCGAGGGCGAGTTCACCGAGGACAACGGCCTGCTCACCCCGTCCCTCAAACTCAAGCGGAACCTGGTGACGGCGGCCTACGCGGAGGACATCGAGGCCCTCTACGCGCGGCCCAAGTCGCAGCAGTCGTAGCGGAGTCGGTGCCACGACACGGAAGAGCGGGCCGCCGATGTGCTCGGCGGCCCGCTCTCGTGGTGCTGGTGGGGTCAGCTGCCCACGGCGCCGTTGCCCGACAGGACCGGGATGTTGTCCAGGATGTGCGACAGCGGCTCGTCGCCCTTGGCCTGGGTGGAGTTCTCGGTGCACTGCTGGTTCTGCGGGGCCGAGAGGATCGGCACGTCCTGCAGGACGGTGACCGGCACGAGGCCGACCAGCGAGGCGGCGTTGACCTTGGCGGGCAGGCCGACACAGGGCTTGTTCAGGGTGCCCTGGACGAGGGAGAGCTGGGGGCTCATGTCGCCCTTGGTCTCCTGGTTGCCGTACTTCTGCTCGGCGCCGTTGCCCTGGGTGGTGGTGACGCCGTCGTCGTTGCCGATCGCCATCGCCGGGGTGGCGACGGCAGCCGAGACACCGGCGATGGAGGCGGCAACAGCCGCGGTCGCCCACAGCTTCTTCATGTTCAATCCCTTTCGGAGGACGGACTCCCGTTGCGGAGCCGCGCGATGATCAACTGGGTGCCCGCCGGTTTGGTTGCGGCGATTGCACCGAATGGAGCAATAAGTCGGCTTACCTGCAGGCGAGTTGGCTCGCTCCGGGGCGGGATGCTCGACGGGGCCGGCGCCTGCGGGGAAAGGCAAGAATTCTGAAGGACAAACCAACGGGCCGCCGAGCGTTCGACGGCCCGCTGTGAACGTCCGCGAGGTCAGCTGCCCGCGGAGCCGTTGCCCGAGAGCACCGGGATGTTGTCCAGGATGTGCGACAGGGGCTCGTCGCCCTTCGCCTGGGTGGAGTTCTCGGTGCACTGCTGGTTCTGCGGCGCGGAGAGGATCGGCACGTCCTGCGCGACGGTGACCGGCACGAGGCCGACCAGCGAGGCCAGGTTCGCCTTGGCGGGCAGGCCGATGCAGGGCTTGTTCAGCGAACCCTGGATGAGCGCCATCTGCGGGCTCATGTTGCCGTACGTGGCCTGGTTGCCGTAGACCTGCTCGGCGCCGTTGCCGTTCGTCGTGGTGACGCCGTTGTCGTTACCGATCGCCATCGCCGGGGCGGCGACGGCAGCCGAGGCTCCGACGACGGAAGCGGCGACAGCCGCAGCAGCCATAACCTTCTTGATCACTTGCGTGGTCCCTTCTGGAGTAACCCCGTCCACCGGAGCGACCTGAACAACTGGCACCGGGCCGCATGGTTGCTCCGATTCACTCCAATGGCTCAGATGAATCCAACCGGGTGAAGGCACGCAACCAATCCGGGCCACCCCTGTTGATGGGGAGCAGGAATTGTGTCTCTGCCAGGAAAGGACCGCAGAAATGCTCAAGAAGGCAATGGCTGCGACGGCTGTCGCGGCTTCCGTCGTCGGCGTCTCGGCGACGGCCGCCCCCGCAGGCGCTGGCCATCGGCAACGACAACGGCGTCACCACGGTCAACGGGAACGGTGCCGAGCAGGCCTATGGCAACGCCAAGACGGCCGGCGACATGAGCCCCCAGCTGACGCTCGCCCAGGGATCGCTGAACAAGCTCTGCCTCGGCGTTCCGGTCAAGGCCAACGCGGCCTCGCTCGTGGGCGTGCTGGTGCCGGTCACCGTCCTGCAGGACGTGCCGATCCTCTCGGCCCCGCAGAACCAGCAGTGCACCGAGAACTCCACCCAGGCCAGGGCGACGAGCCGCTGTCGCACCTCGCCGACAACATCCCGGTGCTGTCGGGCAACGGCGCCATCGGCAGCTGACGACCGTACGCCTGAGAGTGACCCGGGCGGCCCGCCGGATTTTCCGTGCGGGTCGCCCGGACCGCTGAATAAGGCTGTCTTCCCCTTGAAGAGAACCGTTTCTGCTCTGCTGCGTCCATCCTGTCAATTCGGTGCGGACGATCGAGTGAATTGTCAGGTGACACGCGTTCTTGAGTTTCTTCCTGCGTCTATCCCTCGTTTTACAGGCTGCAGGTCATGGTGGGCATGACCGCAGAGAAGGGAACGTTCATGAAGAAGAGCGCTGCTGTTGTCGCTGGTGCGATCATGGCTCTCGGTATGGCCGCCCCGGCCTTCGCCGACGCCGGTGCCGAGGGTGCCGCCATCGGTTCGCCGGGTGTCCTCTCGGGCAACGTGGTCCAGGTTCCCGTGCACATCCCCGTCAACGTGTGCGGCAACTCGATCGACGTGATCGGCCTGCTGAACCCGGCGTTCGGCAACACGTGCGTCAACGACTGACGACGTAACACCCCAGCCGTTCCGGCTGTTTCATGGCCGGCCTTGGACAGTTTCCGCTTCCAAGGCCGGCTTTTCCCACTTCAAGCAGGAAGACAACGAGATTGCGACAGACCCTGGGTAAGGGGAATGGTCGCGGCGGCCGCCGCGACAAGCATTCTGTCCCTGTGCGGCAGCCCCGCCGTGGCCGACACGTACGCCGGCGGCGCTGCTACGGATTCGCCGGGCGTCCTGTCCGGCAACAGCCTCAAGGTCCCGGTCGACGTACCGGTCAACGCCTGTGGCAACACCGCCGACGGGGTGTCCGGGCTGAACCCGACGTTCGGCAACTCCTGCGCCGGCGGCAAGGACCACCGGCACGGCGAGCACGCCTCCCACACCGGCCAGCACCGGTCGCCCGCTCCGTCCTATGTCGACTCCTACGTCGACTCCGACGACGACTCGGGCTACGGCTCCGGAGACGACTCGGGGTACGGCTCAGGGGAGGACTCCGGGTACGGGTACGGATACGGGGATCACACGGGGTACGGGTCCGGAGATCACTCGGGGTACGGGTACGGGGACAACAGCGGCTACGGCCACGGTCACCCCCTGGGCCACGGCCACGGGGACCACTCGGGCTATGGCCGCGGGGACCACTCGGGCTACGGCACCCCGGACAACTGCGAGGAGACGCCGCCTCCCACGGGCGGCCACCACACGCCTCCTCCGCACCACACGCCTCCGCCCCCGCACCACACCCCGCCTCCGCACCACACGCCTCCGCCCACGGGTGGACACCACACACCCCCTCCGCACCACACCCCGCCTCCTACGGGCGGGCACCACACCGCCTCCCGGTGGCGGGCACCACACGCCGCCTCCGAGCGGTGGGCACCACACCCCGCCTCCCGGTGGTGGCGAGCACACCCCGCCTCCCGGTGGTGGCGAGCACACCCCGCCTCCCGGTGGTGGCGAGCACACCCCGCCTCCTTCCATGGGCGGGCAGCACACGCCTCCGCCCTCCGGTGGGGGAGCACACCCCGCCGCCCGTTCTTGCGCACACCGGCAGCGAGGCCATGCTGGCCGGCTCGGCCGTCAGTGCCGCGCTGATCGCGGGTGGCACGATCCTCTACCGACGAGGCCGAGCCGCGTCCCGTAGGTGATGCACGCGGGGTGCCGGACGTCTCCGCCCGGCACACCCGTACCGCCCGTGCCTCAGCGCCGGGCGAGGTTCGGCGTGTCCCGTCGTCCCGGGGCCGGAATCATGCCCGTGCGCGGCTCGGAGTGCAGCCGGCGCCGGACTCCCCGCACCAGCGCGCCCGCCGTGTACGTGGCGCCGTGCACGAAGCGCATCGCCGGGCCGAAGCCGGAGGCCGTCACCAGGCCCGCCATGAAGAGGCCCGGGTGCGAGGACTCGAAGTCCCGGCCCACTTCGGGGAACCGTCGCCCATCGCGGTCAGGGAGCCCCTCAACTCGCTGGACAGCAGCCCGAGTCGGCCGGTCGTGGCCTTGAACCCCGTTGCCGCGATGACGTGTTCGGTGTCCAGGGTGCGGGTCCCGCCCTCCCGGCTCACCGTCTCCAGGCGGACCCGCCCGGCACCACGTCGGCCGCCGCGACCTCGTGGCCCAGCAGCACCTCCACCGCCGGTTCGACCCGGTCCCGCACCCACCAGGCGCCCGCGGGACCGAGCGCCGCCGGGCGGCGATCCTGGCCCGGGTCGACTCCGGGAGGCGGTGGAAGAGGCCGGGGCGCTCCGAGTAGAACCAGTTGCGCCAGCCGCAGCCCAGGCCGCTGTGCGGGGAGCGGGCCGACTGCCACCACGGGCGCTCCCAGGCGGGCGGCACATCGTTCCAGGACAGTTCGTCGGCGCGGGCCAACACCCGTACGCGCGTGCCCTGTTCGGCGAGCAGCGCGGCCGTCTCCAGTGCCGCCTGGCCGCCGCCGATCACCGTGACGTCCTTGCCGCGGAACTCGTCCAGGGCGCTGTGGTGGCTGCTGTGCGAGACGAGGGTGCGGCCCAACCCCTGAGCGCGGACGGGATTTCGACGAACGGCATGACACCGACCGCGAGCGCGACGGTGCGGGCGTGCAGCACCGTGCCGTCGTCGGTCACCGCCTCGAAGCCGCCCGGCACCGGCGCGATGCGCTCCACCGTGCGCTCGTCGACCTCGGGCACGGCGTTGCGCGCGAACCACAGGCCGTAGTCCGCGAACATCTCGACCGGGATCGGCTCGCCGTGCCGGGAGGTGACGCCCTGGCCCGCGCAGTACACGTCGAGCGGCCAACGGCCTTCAGGGTCGGAGAGGTTGGAGGCCCAGGGCTCCGACTTGAGGAACATGCCGCGGGGCATGTGGTCGCGCCAGGACGCCATCGGCCGGCCGAAGACGCGCAGGTTCAGCCCGGCGGCCGCGGCGTGGGAGGCGATGGACAGGCCGTACGGGCCCGCGCCCACCACCAGCAGGTCGTACATCAGCAGCTGCTCGCTTTCTCGTCATCGCTCAACTCGGTCACCTTGGTCAACTCGGCCGGTTCGACAGGCCGGTTGACATGGCTTTCGCTCGCCTGCCGTACCACCCGGGCCCCCGCCGGACGTGTCACAGCGGCCGTGCCGCCCAGTCGCTCGCGCACCTTGCGGAGTACGTGCAGGGCCCACAGCCCCCACATCGCCCGGCCGGGTGCCGGGTCGTCCGGCGCGTGCCAGGCCAGCTCGCTGCCGCCGAGGGTCGGGCGCAGCGCGCTGAGCGGGGCGTAGTTCTCGACCACGAACGTCCGGCCCGGGCGCGGCGACCCGTCCGGCAGTGGTCGGTGGGTCAGGTCCAGGTGCAGGGCGCGGACGACGTCCAGGCCCGCGGTGTCGGCGAAGAGCCGGAACTGGGCGCCGGGCCGCGGGTTGAAGTCGAGCAGGTGGTAGCGGCCGGTCGAGCCGCAGCGGCGGAAGTCCAGGTCGAGGATGCCCCGGTAGCCGAGCGAGGCGGTGAGCCGTTCGGCGAGTGCCTGCACCTGCGGGTTGGGCGTCCAGCGGCCCACCGCCGTCAGGCCCGCGCCGCGCGGCCAGGCGCGCTGCTTGCGGCCGGTGCCGCCGCCGCGCACGGTGCCTGACCGGTCGGCGTACCCGTGGAAGAACCAGTCGCGGTCGTGCCCGGACGGCAGGAACGCCTGCAACAGCAGCCTGCTGCCGGCCTCCTCGGCGCGCAGGTACAGCTCGCGCGCCTCCTGCGCGCTGTGCACCACCACCGTGCTGCGCAGCCCGGTCCCGGCCGGCACCAGCCAGGGCCTGCTCCACTTAGCGACGACCGGCAGCCCCAGTTCCCACGCGGCGCTCGCCGCCTGCGCCGGGCTCTCCGGGATCAGCGTCACCGGGTGCGGGATGTCCGCGTCCGCGCACACGGCGGCCAGTTCGGCCTTGTCCGCGACCCGTTCGGGCAGCGCGCCGGGCTGATGCGGCAGCAGATACGAGGGCGTCAGCTCGTCCCGCAGCCGGCCGACCGCGACGGCGCTCGCGTCGTCCATCGGGATCAGCACGGCGGGACGCGCGATCCCCGCGGCCACCCGCCGCAGTGTCCCGGCGATCTCGGCGGGCGACGCGCCGGCCGGCGGCGGGGGATGCATCTGGCAGACAAAGCGGGAGCTGCGTACGGGACTTGCGGCGGAGTCGGCGACCACGTGCACCTCCACTCCCGCCCGGCCCAGTGAACGCACGGCCCCCAGCGTTCCGTGGTGAAAGGGATTCCGGTCGATCCGCAGAAGAACTGCGGGGACACGGGTGTCAAGCAGCGACACGGACTGTTTCCTTCGGTTCGTTTCACCCGTGCGGGCGATAGGGGAACTCGGAAGCCGTAACGGCGGTGGCGTAATTCATATTCATATGACTGAGTGTCAGTAGAAGAAAAAGAAGAGTCGGAACGGAGTACGAGAGTGGAGAGAGGAGCAGACATGGCCCCACAGCAGCGACGGTCCCGGACCGCCCGGCTGGCCTTCATCGCGGCTACGGTCGCCGCGTCGGCGGCCTTCGCGTCGGGTCCCGGGTTCGCGGCGGGAGCGGAGGGGGCGCGGGCCACCGATCCGCCTGCTCCCGTGACCATCACCCCCACGACTCCGGCCGTCGTAGCACCGGCGAAGGCGCCCGACGTCACGAGGACACCCGAGGCCACCAACGCGCCCGAGGCCACCAAGACCCCGGGCCGAAGGACGCCCCCGCGTTCGGTGCCTTCCTCGACTCCGGGGCGCGCGGGGTGGCCCGGATGGCGGCGCTCAGCGCGTGGCTGGGCGGGGCCGAGCTGCGCGTCGGCCACACCTACCTGCCCGGGAACCACTGGAGCGACATCGAGGGCGCCCCCGGTCTCCTCGACGTGTGGGCGGACTGGCGGACCGAGAAGTCCGACCGGATGCTCGTGCTCAACGTGCCGATGCAGGAGCACAACGAGGACGGCGTCTCCGACTTCCAGGTGCGGCGGCTGCTCCAGCAGGGCGCGGCCGGTGAGTTCGATCAGCACTTCAGGGACCTCGCCCGGCGGCTGGTCGACCTGAAGGTGCCGGACACGGTGATCGTGCTCGGCTGGGAGATGAACGGCACCACGTACACCTCTCGCTGCGGGCCGGACCCGGAGGCCTGGAAGAAGTACTGGAACAGGATCGTCACCACGATGCGCTCGGTGCCGGGCCAGAAATTCCGGTTCGACTTCACTCCGAGCCGCGGCCGGGACGCCGTGCCCTGGACGGAGTGCTATCCGGGGACGACACGGTCGACATCGTCGGAATGGATTCGTACGACCAGCCTTCCGGGCTGACGTTCGACGAGCAGGTGAAAGAGCCCTACGGACTTCAGGCCCACGTGGACTTCGCGAAATCCCACGGCAAGCCGATTTCCTATCCTGAATGGGGACTCTTCCGAAACGGGGACAACGCGGAGTACATGAAGCGGATGCTCGCCTGGATGGACGAGCACAAACCGCTGTACAACACGGTGACCGACTACTGCCCGCACGGAGTGTGGCAGTGCTCGCAGAACCCGAAGTCGTCCAAGGTCTACCGTTCGGTGCTGTTCGGCCGCACCGAGGACCCGACCACGACACCGACCGCGCCGACGACCCCACGACGCCGACGACTCCGGTGACCCCGGAGCCGACCAAGCCCGTCACACCACCGGCCCCGACGCACCCGGCCAACTGCTCGCCGGTCGAGCTGGGCGACTGGGTGGAGTACTGGCTCGGCGGGAAGCTGTGCGTGAAGTTCGACTGGTGGCAGCGCGACCGCTGAGCCGGAGGTGGCGGCGGGCCGCTCACGGTCCGTCGCCACCGCGTTCCCTCCACTTCCGCACGAGCACCTTGCCCCGCCGGCGCGCGGCGACATCGCAGACGACCGCCCCCATCAGCGGCGCCGTCCGCCGCCGGGCCAGCAACAGCCGCTGGTTGACGACCGGTTCGGGACGCCAGTGGTGCTTGTACGGCTCGTCCCCGCGCAGCAGGCTCAGCGTGCGCGGCTCGTCGGCGCCGGTGTGCTCGGCACACGCGTCCAGCAGCATCACCGCGACATCCGCCTTCCGCTCCCGCAGCCGCGGATGCGCCCCGTAGAGATAACCCCCGCGAGCCGCCGCGACAACAGCGTCAGATCTACGGCGACCACGTCCTCGTCGAGCCGGAACTCGGTGACGACGGCGTCGCCGGAGCGGACCATCGGCCCGACCGAGCGGACCAGGTGCTCGCAGAACCGGGTCTGGAGGTGTTCGGTCGTCACCTTCCGTCCCTGCCACTGCAGTTGATGCAGTTCCAGCAGCCGCCGCAGCGCTCCGTCCACCTCGTCCGGCTGTACGACGTGCCGCTCGACGCCGAGCGCGGTGAGCTTGCGGAGTTTGGCGCGGACGCGCTGGGCCTTGGAGGAGGGGAGACGGGCGACCAGGTCGGCCATCGGTACGGCGGGCAGCTCCAGGCACAGCGAGTCGTGGACGCGGCGGCGCGGGCCGCGCCAGCGGTCGTAGACGCGCTCGACCGCGCCGCCGGGGCGTACCTCGCGGAAGTCGATCAGCGCGGTGCGGGCGGCGGACGCCAGGCCCTCGGTGAGCGCGGCGACGGCCGGCTCGCCGTGCTCGTCGTCCAGCAGGACGTCGCCGTAGTCGGAGATCGCGCCGCCGAGCGGGACCAGCGAGGGGACCGGGCTCCGGACGAGCATCAGGGGCGCTGCGGCGACGAGTTCGCGGCCGTCGCGGACAACGAGCAGGCGCAGGCGGCCCGTTCGGCCGTAGGACAGCCACCAGGAGTGCAGCCAGGCGTGGGACTGGAACGGGGTCGCCGCGCCGGACCTCTGGTACAACCGGCCCCAGGCCGGGGCCAGTTCGGCGAACTGCTGGGCGTCGGTGACGAGTTCGGTCGAGTACACCGGTGTCACAGGACGTCGGCCGCGGTGGCCGGGCTGGGGACGGAGGCGGGGCGGCCGGTCTCGTCGGTGGTGCGGCGCGGGCGGACGAGCAGCAGCAGACCGCCGAGGAGGCCGCCCGCGCTCGCGCCGACCAGGCCGGTCACCGCGGCCGAGGCGGAGGAGGGGCCGGCCGGCTTGATGGCGCGGGCGAAGGTCTGGAGTTCGACGTGGGTCGAGTCCTTCGCGTCGTTGGCGTGCACGGTCAGCGAGCGGGACACGGCGTTGGCCATGTCGGCGGCGAGGTCGGCGCGCGAGGAGGTGGCCGTGACAGCGACCATCGGCGCGTCCGGCGAGGTGGCCGTCTGCACGCTCGACTGGAGCGTCTTCACCGGCACGCCCGCCCACACCTGCGCGTCCCCGAGCACCGCGAGCTGGGTGGCGACCCGGCCGTAGGCCTGCGCGAAGCCGAGCGCGGTGGAGGAGTCGGCCTTGTCGGTGGGGACGGCGATGACGTAGCTGGTGGCCGTGTACGTCGGGGTCTTGACGACGCCGTACGCCCCGCCGAGCAGGCCGCCGGTCACGGCGCCTGCCGCGAGGAGGGTCCAGGCCGGGAGGGCTTTCGCGCGGCTGAGGGGGAGGTGCTGTCGGATCTCGGTCATGAGGAACTGACTCCCTGGGGTACGGGGACGGCGACGAGGTGGAGACCGCCGCGTACACGTCCATGAGGTGGGCGGCGCTGCGGGTGATGCAGTAGTGGTGGGCGGCGTCCGGGGCGGTGCGCGGACGCGGGCCCTGCGCGCGGCCGCCGCCAGCGCGCGGGCGAAGACCTCGGGGCCGCCCTGCACCCGGCGGGCGGCGGGCGCGGCCTGCGGGGAGGTCCTCGATGGCGGGGCAGGACGCGTAGAGCACGGGCAGCCCGGACGCCAGACCTTCTACGACCGCCAGGCCGAAGGCCTCCTCGGGGACGGCGAGGCGAGGAGGTCCATCGCGGCGGTGAGGGAGGGCAGGTCGGGGCCGGGGTGCCGTCGGGCACGTAGGGGCGTTCGCCGGTGAACAGGACCCGGTCGGCGACCCGGTAGTCGTGGGCCGTGCGGCGCAGGAGGTTTTCCTCGGTGCCGCCGCCGACCAGCAAGAGCCAGTAGTCGTCCGGGAGTTGGGCCAGCGCGCGGACCAGGACGTCGAAGCGCTTGCCTGCGGCGAGGCGGCCGATGCCGCCGATGACGTACGCGCCCTCGGGGAGGCCGAGGCGCTGGCGGGTGCGCAGACGCTGGACCGGGTCGAAGCGGAAGCGGGCGAGGTCGATGCCGTTCGGGACGACCTCGATGCGCGGGCCCGGTACGCCCCAGCGCTTGAGGCGTTCGGCGACCGTGGGGAGACGGCGACCGTGGAGCGGCCCAGCCGCTCGCTGGCGAGGTACAGGGCGCGGACCCCGGCGCTGAGGTCGCGGCCCTCCATCTGCGAGTCGCCCAGGGAGTGTTCGGTGGC
The DNA here is from genome assembly GCA_016893485.2 of Streptomyces sp. P3. Lineage (GTDB taxonomy): Bacteria > Actinomycetota > Actinomycetes > Streptomycetales > Streptomycetaceae > Streptomyces. The sequence continues at coordinate 3,667,429 of JAFEKX020000001.1, read as the reverse complement.
GACGACCGCCCTCACGCCCGCGATCCGGGCGGCGAGCCGGCCGTAGACGCAGGCGCGGTAGAGGTGGGTGTGGACGAGGTCGTAGCGGCCCGTGCGGATGAGGCGGACCAGGCGGGGGAGGGCGGCGAGGTCGCGGTTGCCGGTCATGCCGAGATGGAAGACGCGCACCCCGTCGGCGGTCAGGCCGTCGGCGACCGCGCCCGGGTTGGTGAGCGTCACGACATCGCACTCGACGGGCAAGTGGCGCACCAGCAGCCGCAGTTGCTGCTCCGCACCGCCGACACCGAGCCCGGTGATGATGTGCAGCGCCTTCATGCGAGGCCCTCCACCGGGCGGCGGCGCAGGCGGTGCAGCCGGTACTTGAGGAAGAGGCGTACGGCGGTGTCGTTCTGGCCGATGTGGACGCGGGGAGCGCGTGCGGGCCGTTGAGGTCGCCGGGGTCGATGGCGCAGGCGTAGGCGTAACCGGCCGCGCGGACGGCGTCCATCGCGCGGGTGTCGATCCTGCCGTAGGGGTAACAGAAGCCGTCCACCGGGGAGTTGGTCAACTGCCGCAGCCTGGAACGGCTTTCGGCGACCTCGGCGTGCAGGGTGTCGTCGTCCGCCTGGGTGAGGTCGACGTGGGTGAGGCCGTGCGAGCCGATCTCCACGCCCCCGGCGGCGGCTTGGCGGATGCCGTCGGCGGTGAGGAGGGGCTTGCGGGGCCCTGCGGGTCCCAGGCGTTGTCGCCGCCGAGCCTGCCGGGAAGGACGAAGAGGGTGGCGCCACAGCCCCAACGGGCCAGCAGGGGAAGGGCGTTGTCGACGAAGTCGGCGTACCCGTCGTCGAAGGTGAGACCGACCAGGCCCTGGCCCTCGCCCCGGGCGCGGGCGGCGAGCAGGTCGGTCATGGAGACGCCCCGCAGACCGCGCCCGCGCAGCCAACTCAGCTGCTGCGCAAGGCGTTCGGGGACACCGTGATGCGATAGGGGTCGTCGGAGCAGTCGCCCACGGAGTGGTACATCGCCACCCACGGGACCGGGCCCGTGACGCGTCTGCCGGTGGTCGGGGAATCAACGGAAGCGACCATGCGAGAGCCTTCGTGTGACGGAGCGTACGGATTCCAGTGCGGGTGCGAAGCCCTGGGCGCCCAGGGCCCAGCCGAGCAGGACGAAGACGACGGTGACGGTGGTGCAGCCGACGGCGAGACCGAGCAGCGGCGACGACAGCGCGTGGGCGACGAACGCCCCCGCGATGGTGGCGACCACGGCCGCGCGCACCGGCCGGCTCAGCTCGATCAGGACCTGCCGGGTACGGATCGGGACACTGCGCGGGCCCGACCCGTACAGCAGGAGAGTACGGCGGTGAAGGTGATGCCGGCCGCGTTGGCGACGGTGATGCCGATGACGCCCCAGGAGCCGACCGTCCAGGCGCCGATCCAGGTGGTCACGACGATGCCGGCGGCCATCGCGCCGACCGGGTACCAGGTGGGGCGGCCCGCCGAGAAGTACGAGCGGACCAGGACGCCGACCAGGGTCTGGCCGAGCAGTCCGAGCGCGTAGACCCGCATCACGCCGGCCGTGGCGGCGGTGTCGTGGGCGGTGAACGCGCCGCGCTGGAAGAGGAGTTGGATGATCTGCGGGGCGCAGGCGATCACCGTGGCGGCACCCAGCAGCACCAGGCAGGCGGCGAGGGCGAGGTCCCGCTCCACGCGGTCGCGGGCCTTCTCCGTGTCGCCCTCCGCGAGCGCCCCGCGCGACCACCGGGAAGGTGACCGTGCACAGCATCAGCGAGAGCACCATCGGCATCTGGGCGACCTTCTGCGCGTAGTTCAGATGCGAGATGGCGCCTGCCGGGAGGTTGGAGGCCAGGAAGCGCTCGATGAGCACCTGGGACTGGCGGCAGAGTGCGAAGAGCAGCACGGTGGCCATCAGGGCGAGGTTCATCGGGCGGGGCTCGGCGGGGCGTGTGTCCGCGGTGGCGGGCTTGTGGCTCGTCAACTGGCGCCACAGTGACGGGAGTTGGGTCAGCACCATCAGGAAGCCGCCCGCTGCCACGCCGAGGGCCGCCGAGCGGACGCCCCAGCGGGCGCCGAAGGCGTACATCCCGGCGATGATGCCGATGTTGTACGCCACGTAGATCGCGGCCGGGGCGACGAAGCGGCGGTGGGCTCGGAGGGCCGCGCTGCAGTAGCCGGCGAGGCCGAAGCTGAGGACGCAGGTGGCGGTGAGGCGGGTGCAGCTGATGGCCAGGGCGGGGTTCGGCAGGCCGGGGGCCAGGGCTTCCACCAGGTAGGGGGCTGTGCCGATGAGCAGCGCCGAGACCGCGATGAAGGCCAGCGTGAGGCGGGGGAGGGTGGTGGCCACCAGGGAGCGGACCGGGTCGCCCGGGGCGCCTTGGGCTCTGCGGGCCAGGGCCATGCTGAACGCGGGGATCAGGGCGAAGGCGAGGCCGTCCTCGATCAGGAGGGTGGCGGCGAACTCCGGGATCGTCCAGGCGACGAGGAAGGCGTCCGTTTCGCTGCCTGCGCCGAAGAGGCGGGCCAGGGACTGGTCTCTGGCGAGGCCCAGGAGGGAGCCGGTCAGGGAGAGAACGGCGGTGATCAGGGCGGCCTTGGCGAGGAAGCCGCGGGAGTCGGGGGCGGGGTGTGTTCCGGTGAGGGGGTTGGGCGGGGATCTGGGTGGCGTCGGTGGGTTTCTGGGTGCCGGGTCGTGGGGGCTGGTCGCGCAGTTCCCCGCGCCCCTGCAGCGGGGTGGTGCCGGCCGGTGTCGGAGGCTTCACCGTCATCGGGTCAGGGCCCCTTCGGCGCTTGCGCGGGCCGGAGTCGCCGCCGTAGGCCGATTCTCCTCCGTCGCTCCCACCAGGGACCACCAGGCCGCCAGGCCGAAGACGACCGCGGTGAGGACGGTGGAGGGGCCGCCGATGTCTGCGTAGGCGAAGTCGATCAGCTGCCAGATCAGAAGGCCGGCGGAGACCAACGCGCAGTCCAGGGACGGGAGTTCGGCGCGGTGGACGCGGAAGAGGCCGCGGAGTGCGCACCCAGGAGGGCCAGCCAGCTGCCGGCCAGGGTGAGGAGGCCGAGGAGGCCCTGTTCGCTGAGGACCAGGAGGTACATGTTGTGGGGGAGAGCAGGGGCTGTTTGAGGAAGGCGGCGCCCGCGCCCTCCGTGTCGCTGCCCGAGGACAGGGCCAACGACGCGTTGCCGTCCCGGTGTTCGGGGAAACCCTTCAAACCGACGCCGGTCAGCGGGTGTTCGCGCCACATCGCTGTCGCCGCCGCCCACATCGTGTAGCGGTCGATCACCGACTGGTCGGGGGTGTTGGTGACTTGGGTGATGCTGTCGATCCGTTCCTGGAGCATCGACGTGCCGACGCCGAAGCCGCCGACGAGGACCACGGCCGCCGCCGTCACCGCCGCCGCCACCTTCAGGGCGCGGCGCAGGCCCGCCAGGGCCAGGAGCAGCGCGCAGGTCGCGGCCGTCGCGATCCACGCGCCGCGGCTGAAGGAGAGGGCGAGGGGAGGAGGAGCGAGAAGGCGCTGGCTGTGGCAACCGCCCTTTGGCGGGCGTCATTTCGGCCCAGCGCCAGGGCCAGGGCGCAGATCAGGCCGAAGGACACGACCGTCGCCATGCCCATCACGTCGGTCGGGCCGAAGGTGCCCACCGCGCGGATGTCCTCGCCCTGGTAGGACGCGCCGGTCGCGGTGACGTACTGCTTGACGCCGATCGCCCCCTGCCACACCGCGAGCGCGACGAACGACCAGGCCAGGACGCGGAAGTCGCGGCGGTCCCGGATCAGCAGCACGACCGCCGCCGGGACCAGCACGAAGATCTGGAGGTAGCGGCCCAGGCCGCCGAGGCCCGCGCCCGGTGAGGACGCGTCCATCGCGGCGATCGAGAGGCCGAGGACCGGAAGTCCCATGACCAGCATGGCTGTTGGGGTCAGCGGGCGGCGGCGGTCGCGCAGCAGGCGGATCGCGCAGTACAGCACCACCAGGCCGGAGACCGCGTCGGCCGGACCGGCGCCCCCTCGCCCGGGGTGAGCGGCAGCCCGAGCAGGGCGATCACGGCGATGACCGGCAGGACGGGGGCGAACGTGTGGACTCGGCGCAGCACGGTCAGCTCCCCGTCGGACGTACGGGCAGGGCGGCGGCGTTCCTGCGGACTCGGTGGTTCACGGCTCAGCTCCCGGTCGGACGTACGAGCGCGGTCACCGTGCGGGCCAGGATGCAGATGTCCTGCCACAGCGACCAGTTGTCGATGTACGCGTTGTCGAACCGGCAGCGGTCCTCGATCGAGGTGTCGCCGCGCAGCCCGTGGATCTGGGCGAGGCCGGTGATGCCGGTCCGCATCCGGTGACGGGCCGCGTAGCCGGGGTAGGTCTGGCTGAACTGGGCGACGAAGTAAGGGCGTTCGGGGCGCGGGCCGACCAGGCTCATGTCGCCGGAGAGGACGTTCCACAGCTGGAGGAGTTCGTCCAGCGAGGTCTCGCGCAGGAAGCGGCAGAAGCGGCTCATCTGCGGCTCGCGCGCGACGCTCCAGCGGGTGGCCGCCTCGTGCTCGTCGACCGGGCGGTGGGTGCGGAACTTCAGCAGGGTGAAGGGGCGTCCGTCCTTGCCGATGCGCTCCTGGCGGAAGACGACACCGGGTCCGTCGGTGAGCCGCAGGACCACCGCGCACACCAGCAGCAGCGGGCTGACCAGCAGGAGCAGGGTCCCGGACACCAGCACGTCCAGGGTCCGCTTGCCGACGCTGCCCGGCCGCCGTGAGCCCAACTCCAGCCTGCGGCAGGCGAATCCGGCGAGCTGGTCGCGCACCTCGTAGGAGGGCGAGTCGGCGTCGACCTCCCAGACCGCGCAGCCCGACTCCGCCAACGCCCGCAGCAGCGGCCCGCGTTCGGACCGTACGGAGGGATGGACGGTGAGGACGGCGCGTACACCGTTCTGGATGAGGGCGCGTTCGACCTCCTCGCCGGTGGTCAGCACGGGCAGGCCCTCGGCGCCGTCCGGGTGGTCGGCGACGATGCCGACCGGCTCGATCCCGCAGGCCGGGTGGCGCAGGACGGCGGCGGCCACGCGCTGCGCGGTCGTCGCCGGGCCGATCACCAGGGCGGAGCGGGGGTGGTTGCGCAGGGCGTTGCGGCGGCGCCGGTGCACCGCGCCGCGGGCCGCGCAACTCGCCGCCGTCTGGAGGGCGAAGCCGAGGAGCAGGGTGCGCGGGGACAGCGCGCGGGCGGGGTCGTAGGCCGCGGTGAGGGTGCCGAGGGCGAGCCAGGCGACGGCGATCCGGCCGCAGACGGCGGGCAGTTCGTCGAGGACGCGCGGTACGGCCCGGGAAGGTGCGGGCGCAGCAGCATCGACGCGGCGATCAGCAGGGCCACCAGGAGCGGTCTGCGCCGGCCGCCGGTGAGCGCGAGGGGCGCCCACCACGGCGGCGGTGAGGTCCGCGGCCAGCAGCGGCAGCGGGGAGACCGGTCGCGCGGGCGGGCGGCGGACCGGGAACCGGAAACCGCCGCCGGTCCGGCGCGGGATGACCGAGACGTTCGAGAATCCGAGGTCCCGTGGCTGTCCGCCGGGGAGGGGACGGTGCTTTCCGCAGTCACGAGTGGATGGACTCCCTGCACTCGGTGGGCACGACGGGTTTGCCGCCGAGGAGGTCGCGGTAGACGCCCGCGACCGCTTCGGCGGAGTGCCGCACGTCGTGCGTGGACTGGACGTACCGGCGTCCCTGGTGGCCGAGGGACTCGCGCAGCAGCGGGTCGAGCAGCAGCTCGGCGACGGCTCCGGACAGCACGGCGGGGTTCTCGGCCGGGACCAGGCAGCGGGGCGCGAGAGCCGGGGGCAGGCTCTCGCGGGCGCCGGCGACATCGGTGACGACGACGGGCCGCCCGCAGGCCATCGCCTCCAGCGGCGCCAGGGCCATGCCCTCCCAGCGCGAGGGCAGCACCACCAGGTCGGCGGCCTGGTACCAGGGCATGGGATCGGGGACGGCTCCCGCGAACAGCACGGAATCCGGGGCGAGTCGGCGCAGCGCGTCCCGGTCGGGCCCGTCGCCGACGAGCACCAGCCGAGCCTTCGGCACCCGCCGCAGGACCTCGTCCCACGCCGTCAGCAGGACGTCCTGGCCCTTCTGCCGGCACAGCCGCCCCACGCACACCACCAGCGGTGCCGCCGGATCGACCCCGGCGAGCTGCTCGATCCCGGCCCGTACGGTGTCCACGGCGGCCGGGTGGAAGCGCTCGGTGTCGATGCCGTTGGGGATCACGCTCCAGCGGCCCTGACCCCGGCCCGCAGCCCGGTCGTACGCTCGGCCTCGCTCACGCACACCGTCCGGGTGGCCCAGCGGGCACCCCGGCGCTCCCAGCCGGTGGCGAGCGTGGCGGTGATCCCGCCGACCGCCTCGAACGACCAGGCGTGCGGCTGGAACACGGTCGGGATCCGCCCCCGCACCGCGAGCCGCCCGGCCAGTCCGGCCTTCGCGCTGTGCGCGTGCACCAGGTCGGGCCGCACCTCCTCGACCACCCGGGCGAGCCGCCGTACCTCGGAGACGAGCGTCGGCCCGGGTGACCGGGTGGCCTCCCACAGCCGTACGTCGGCGCCGAGCGCCCGGATCCCGTCCGCGAGGGTGCCGCCTGCCGGGCAGGCGACCGTGACGTGCAGACCGGACGCGAGCTGAGCGCGGGTCAGATCCATGACGACACGGGCGACCCCGCCGTCCACGGGCTGGGCGAGGTGCAGGACCCGTGGTCGACGGTCGGTGGCTGGCTGGTGCATTGCGCGGTTTCCTCGCTCACGGGTGGCGCTCGGGACTGCGGGCGGGAACGCGCCTCACTGCTGGGCGTCGACGGCGACGAAGAGCGCCCCGAACCACGCCGCGTCCCGGTGGGAAACGAGCCGGAAGGCCAGCTGGTCACCGCCGGGACGCAGCGCCTTGCCGAGATCGAACACATCGGAGTCGTAGCCGAGGGTGTTCGCATACGCGGGCGCCCGCTCCACGGGCGCCGCCACCGGGTCGCTGATCGTGGAATTCAGCACGTCGTCACGGGGGTTGGCGCCGTCGCCGAGCGCGATGGCGTTCGTACGCCCGGTCGAGAGGGTGAGCGAATCCCCGGTGCGGCCGCGATCCCCGTTGTACGCCACCACGCCGGCGCGTCCTCCGGCGTGCGCGGGCACACGCACCCCGCGCACGCGGAGTTCCGCGCCGTTACGGGCGCCGAGTGCGTCGAAGCCGTCCCACAACTCCAGCCGCCGTAGCGGCTCCTGCGGCTTCTCGTACGCGACGACCAGTGTCCAGCCGCCCCACGCGCCGGCCGCGGACCTCCCCATCGCCGTGTTGACCTGGGCCACGGTGTAGAGGCCCGAACCGCTGTCCCGGACCAGCTTGGTGACGTCCGCCGAGGCCTGGAACGCGTCGGCGCCGCCCGCCACCCGGTGGCCTACGACCGTGTCCGCGAGGACCGCCTTGTAGGCGCCGCCGGGCTCCGCGATCAGCACCCGTCCGTCGTCCTTGGGCGGCTTCTGCTCGCCGACGCGGAGGTTGCCGCCCCAGTACAGACGCGCGTACGTGGCCCGGGCGCCCTCGGGCAGCCGGACCTCCGCGCGCGAGGAGTTGTAGGTGTTGGGGTCGCTGTCGACGTCGACGTAGAACATGTCGAAGTCGCCGTTCACCGCGGCCTGTCCCTCGCGTACGGCGGGGCAGGCGGCCGAGTTCTGGCGGCAGCTGATGGAGGTGTTGGCCGCGCGGACGATGCCGCCGTGCTGGAGCGCGTGGTAGCGCTGGGCGAACGGGACGCGCCCGGCCTCGGGGCGGGCGGGGCGGACGCGGCGGTGGCCGGGGCCCAGATCGTGGCGAGGGCGAGAGCGCCCGTCGACGCCCGGCGCAGCAGCGGACCCAGGGAATTGCGCATGACCGGCGTTGCCCTTTCGGGAAGTACGGCCCCTATGTGCGATGTGATGGCTATAGGGGTACTTCGGGAGGTGCGCAACTCTAGTGGCTATCCGTATTAATCCTGCGAAACCCGACAACTGTGTCGGAATGGTGAAGTTCGGCCCCGGGAGATCACCCCATTGGCGGCACAACCCCGTGGGAGTCGCGCGTTGACACAGGGCCGGGCATCCCCGTCCGGATGTTTGTTTCAACCCCAAGGAGCACCTCTCCATGTCGCGTATCGCGAAGGGCCTGGTCCTGACCTCCGTTGCCGCAGCCGCCATGGCGGGCACCGCCGGCATCGCCGCCGCCGACAGCGACGCGCACGGCGCCCGCTGCCCACTCCCCGGGCGTGCTGTCGGGCAACGTCGTCCAGGTTCCGGTCCACATCCCGGTCAACGTCTGCGGCAACACCGTCAACGTCATCGGCCTGCTGAACCCGGCCTTCGGCAACACCTGCGTCAACGGCTGACGTCCGCACGCATCCCTTCGGCCGGCCGTTCCCCGTGGTTTCCGCGGAGGGGCGGCCGGTTGGCGTTGGGGCGTGTTGCCCCGAATGGGCGGTAGCGGTTCCGGTCCGGCGTCACGGTCTTGACATGGCCCTCACCAGGCACGACGTCGGGCGGGGGCCTGACGGGCGGTCACCCGGCGCGTCCGACCGGTTGCAGACGGTGGTGAGCGCTTTCACGGTGGGCTCAAGATCTTGAAGCACCACCGAAAGGAAACACCCATGCGTGGTCTGCCCGCACGGCGCGTCGCGTCCTCCGTGCTCTGTGCCACCGTCCTGATCGGCATCGCCGGCCCCGCGGCCGTCGCGGCCGACAACGACTCGGCGCGGAAGCACGTCCACGCCGCGTCGAGCGCGCCGGTCCCCAACGCTGACGCACTGCTCGCCCAGGTCAAGAGCCTCGGCGACGTCGGCGGAGTCCTCACCCCCGTCACCGACCTGCTGACCAAGGCGCTCAAGGCCGACAACGGCCAGCTCTCCGCCGACCAGGCGAAGTCGCTGGGCGACGCCGTCACCGCGGCCATCGCCAAGATCACCGCGGCGGCGCCGGCCGCCCCGGCGGTCCCCGCGGCGCCCGCCGCGCCCCCGCGGTTCCGGCCGTGCCCGCGCTGCCCTCGCTCAAGAGCGCCGACGACTCAAGGCCAAGGCGCCCGCCGACCTCGCCGGTGACGCGCTCGCCTCGCTGCAGAAAGCGGTCGCCGCGCTGCTCACCGCGGTCACCTCCGGCAATGTCGCCGGTGTCGTCCCGGCGGTCACCGGTGTCGTGACGGGCCTCGTCAACGTCGTCACCGCCACGCTGCTCGGCGGCGGTCTGCCCGCGCCGAGCCTGCCCGGTCTGCCCGCGCTGCCGTCGACGTCCTCGCTCCCGGCGGTACCGGCCGTTCCCGGCGTGTGACACGAGCGGTCGCGGAAAGGCCGTCGGGCCGGTCCCCTTTCCGGGGCCGGCCCGACGGCCTTTCCGTGTCACGGCCCTTTCATATGAGGATGGGAAACGCCGATGAGACACACTCCGCATTCGGGTGGGCAGCAGAAACTTTCTGCGCACAGGGTTTCCGGCCAGGCAGGAACTCGTTACACACGGCGACAGAATTCGCTCTGGTGACATGAGTTGCCGAAGAAAGGAACACGATGAAGTCCCTGAAGGCTGCCGCTGTCGTTGCCGGGTCCGTCGTCCTCGCCGGTGCCGCCGCGCCCGCGTTCGCCTACAGCCCCGCCGACGTGACGCCCACCAGCCTCACCGGCGCCGTCAACACCCTCACCAGTGGTCGGCTCCAGCCCGCCGACGTGATGCCGCTGCAGCACCAGTCGGACGCGCTCGACACCGAGAACAAGGGCTCCGCGCTCAACACCGTCAAGGGTGCGGCCGGCGCGCTGAACCAGCACAACCCGCTGCTCGGCGGTCTGCCCCTGCAGAGCTGAGTCTCCCCGGTGCTGTTCGAGGGGCGTCGAGAGGCGTCCCTCGTTCGTGTGGCGGGGCGACCGCGCCATCGGCCGGACGGGTGAGAACGCGTCAGATGGTCTTCCGGCCCGTCGATAAGGTCGCGCGGTGACCTCAACCTCAAGCGAAACGCGCCCCTTCCGCGTCGCCGACCTCGGCACCCTCGTCGTCCTGGCGTGGAGCGGCGAGGCCCCCGACGGGGACATGCCCTACCTCCTCGCCTACACCCTGGGCGACGCCGCGGACGGCCCCGAGGCCGCCACCGCCGCCGTGGAACGGCTGCTGACCGACAACCAGCTCCCGGTCGGCGGCAACGTCGTCGACGGCTCCACCCGGCCCAGCCTGCCGATCACCATGCTCGTCGAGGGCGGGCAGGCCGTCCTCAACATGCCGCAGCTCAACGCCCAGTGCGTGCCGCCGCCCGAGTGGCTCGCGGCGGTCGGCGAACGCGGCTTCGCCTACCTGGTGTTCACCACCCGCCCCTGGCCCGAGGCCGAGCCGGGCAAGCCCGTCCCCCGAGGCGCTGGCCGAGTTCGCCGGCTCCGAGGAGACCCTGAACGCCGCCGCGCACATCATCCTGCCTGCCCGCAGCCTGCGCGGCTGACGATCGGACAGCGGGCGGGAATCACGCGTTCCGGCCCGCTGGCGGGAATTCCGGAAAGCTGACTACTACGGCACCCGGGGAATCTTGAACTGATGTCCTCCCCGGCCTCGTTACCCGGTCAGCACGCAGAGCTTCCGCATTCCGAAAGGGACCGTACTCGAGATGAAGTCGACCACCCGAGGAACCATCGCCGCCGTCCTCACGGCCGTCGCGGCCGCGGCCGGTGCCGCCGCGACCCCCCGCCGCCGCGCTCGGCTCGGTTCCCGTGCCCGTGCCGCTCGGGGGCGCGGAGAGCGCCCTCGGCATGGAACTCCCAAGCTGGGCGGAGAGGTGCCGGTGCCCATGCCGGGCTCGCCCGAGGGCCCGCGGTACGTCGAGGGCCGCCTCATCCCCGAGCGGGTGCTGCCCCAGCTCCCGGTCCACGGCGGCCTCCCCGGCGCCGAGCTGCGCGCCCCGCTGCCGCACGTCCTCGGCGACGGCTTCGACCACCTCGGCGTCAGCGTCCCCGCCTCCGACCTGCGCACGGCCGCCCCCGGCCTGGCGCTGGACGCGCCGCTGACCCCGCCCAACCCCGACAACTTCGGCCTCCCGGACCTGAAGGCGCCCCAGCTGGGCGTCCTGGCCCCGGTGCTGCAGACCGTGCCGGGCGCGGACCTGGTCACGGGCGCCGGCCTCTGAGCCGTAGCGCGGGAAGGACGAGGGCGGCCTTGGGGCCGGTACGGATGTGGGCCCGGGTGGTGCGACCCGGGCCCTTCCGTTTGCCGTGGTGACGGTGACCGCACGGGGCGCCGGGCGGTTAGGCCCTCGAACGAGCCGTACCGGACGAGGGAGTTGGGCCATGAGCGTGAGCGTCGGCGGAGTGCGGGTGGGCGGGACGCCGGTGAGACCAGGGCCGGTGCGCAGGACGCGGCGGGAGGCGCTGCGCGGGGTGTTCGGCGCCGCGCTCGCGGTGGCCCTGGTGCCCGTCGTCGCGGCCTCGCGGCCCACCCGCTCCGGGCGGACCCGGGGACACCGCCTTCGACGAGACGTACCGGGGCCGTCGTATCCACGGCGTGCTGAAGGACGGCTGGCAGGTCACCGTGGACGGGCGGCCGCTGCATCTGATGCGGCGGGCCGACGGCACCTGGCTGAGCATGGTCGACCACTACCGCTCGTACCCCACCGCCCTGGAGGCGACCCGTGCCGCCGTCGACGAACTGAGCCCCGGGCGGGAGTTGAGCGAGGCGGACGCGCCGATGCACATGGGGAGACCATGGCGTACACGCGTAAGGACGTCAGCACCCTCACCGCCGCCGAGAAGCGGCGGTTCGTGGCGGCGCTCCTGGAGATCAAACGGCGGGGCGAGTACGACGAGTTCGTGCGCACGCACATCGAGTTCTTCGTGCCCGACGGGGAGTACGGACTGCGCTCCGCGCACATGGCGCCCTCCTTCCTGCCCTGGCACCGGCAGTTCCTGCTGGACCTGGAGCGGGCACTGCGCCGGGTCGACTCCTCGGTGACCGTGCCCTATTGGGACTGGACCCGGGACCGCTCGGCGACCGCCCTGCCCTGGACGAAGGACCTGCTCGGCGGCACCGGGCGGCGCTCCGACCACCAGGTGACGACCGGGCCGTTCGCGTACGCGGCGGGCGGGCAGGTGGAAGCTCACGGAGAACATCACCGACGAGCCGTACCTCACCCGGGACCTGGGCCGCGCGGGCTCCCCGATCACGCTGCCGACGAAGAGCGACCTCGCCGGGGCGCTCGCCGATCCGGTCTACGACGTGTCGCCCTGGGACTCGACCTGCCGCACCGGCTTCCGCAACCGGCTCGAAGGGTGGGGCACCGGCTCCGGCAGCGCGTCCTGGCGCAACCACAACCGGGTCCACAAGTGGGTCGGCGGAGTGATGCTCGGCGGCGCCTCCGTCAACGACCCCGTGTTCTGGCTCCACCACGCCTTCATCGACCTCCAGTGGTCGCGCTGGCAGAGCAAGCACCGCGGCTCCCGCTACCTCCCGGCGAAACCCCGGGGGCGGGCGACGACCAGGAGGGGCGGATCGTGGCCCGGCAGCAGAAGATGCCGCCGTGGGACGTGACGCCGGAACAGCTGGAGGACGTCAGCGGCATCTACCGCTACGGCTGACCGGTCGCGGACACGGGGAGAGCCCCGGCGCCTGAGGTGCCGGGGCTCTTCGCGTACGTCCGCGGGTGCGGTCGGGTCAGTGGCCGTAGCCGTTGCCGCCGTAGCCCGGGCCGGGGTGGCCGGGGTTGTCGTGGCCGCTCACGTTGGCGCAGGTGTTGCCGAACGCCGGGTTCAGCAGGCCGATCACGCTGATCGTGTTGCCGCAGACGTTGACCGGGATGTGGACCGGGACCTGCACGATGTTGCCCGACAGGACGCCGGGCGAACCGACGGCCGCACCCTGCGCGCCCGCGTCAGCCATGGCCAGGCCGGCGCCGCTGAGCGCCACGGCACCCGTGCCGAGGGCGACCACGGCCGCCTTCGCGATGCGAGACATCACGTTCTCCTTAGGTTCGATGAGCACGGCGGCAGGACTCGCCACCGCACTCCGGGTTCAACGCGGCGGCGCATGGCTGGTAACGGCGCGAACGTGGGGATCACTCTTGGGGAACACGGCTTCGAGCGCTGGGAGCGGGTGTTCGGCGGCCGGAAAACCGGTGCCCCGGCGGCCGGATGTCCACTAATCTCCGGCCATGGCAACCGACCAACTGTTCCGTCTGTTCGCCGAGCAGAACCGGGTGCGCGCCTTCGCGGCGGTCGCCCTGGGCGCCGAGACCTCCGAGCAGGTCGCCGAGATGGCGGGCCTGACCCCGAAGGGCACGGCCCTCGCCCTCCTGCGGCTGCGTGAACAGGGCGTGGTGAAGTCCATGGACGACGGCGAACTCCGCGTCGACTACGACCTGTTCAGGAAGCTCGCCCGCGAGGACACCGAGCCGGTCGAGACCGGCCCGGTCACCGGCGACGAGCACACCGACATGATCCTGCGGACCTTCGTCCGGGGCGGCCGGCTCATCCGCCTCCCCGCCCAGTGGACCCGCAAGCAGGTGGTGCTCCAGCACATCGCCGAGCAGACCTTCGCACCCGGCGTCGAGTACCCCGAGCGCACGGTCAACGAGAAGCTGCGCGCCTGGTGCGAGGACGGAGAGGTCGACCATGTGACGCTCCGGCGCTACCTGGTGGACCTCCACCACCTGCGCCGGAGCGAGGGCGTCTACCGGCGGCCGACCGCCGCGTGACCCGCTGTTCCCACGGCAGCTGTCGTACGGTCCGTGGGTTCTACGACAGCTGTCGTACGGTCCGTGGTTTCTACGGCAGCTGTCGTACGGTCCGTGGTTTCTACGGCAGCTGTCGTACGGGTGAACCCGCCAGGTAGGCCTGGATGTTCTCGACCGCCTGGCCGTAGTACGTCGTGTAGTTGTCCCGCGAGACGTACCCGAGGTGGGGTGTCGCGAGCAGGCGGGGTGCCGTGCGGAGCGGGTGGTCGGCGGGGAGGGGTTCGGTGTCGAAGACGTCGAGGCCCGCACCCGCGATGCGGCCCTCGTGCAGGGCGGTGAGCAGGGCGTCCTGGTCGACGATCGCCGCGCGCGAGGTGTTGATCAGATACGCCGTCGGCTTGAGGAGGGCGAGTTCGGCGGGGCCGAGGAGCCCGCGGGTGCGGTCGCCGAGAACGAGGTGGACCGAGACGAAGTCGGCGGTCGTAAGCAACTCCTCCTTGGAAGCGGCGAGTTGGACGCCGACCTCGTCCGCGCGCTCCTTCGTGAGGTTCTCGCTCCATGCCGTGACGCGCATGCCGAAGGCCAGGCCCACCTGGGCGACGCGGCTGCCGATCTTGCCGAGGCCGAGGAGTCCGAGGGTGCGGCCGTGCAGGTCGGCACCGACCGTCTGCTGCCAAGGGCCGCCGTCGCGCAGGGAGTTGGCCTCCTCGACGATCCCGCGGGCGAGGCCGAGCAGCAGGGCCCAGGTCAGTTCGACGGGCGGGGTCGAGGAGCCGGCCGTGCCGCAGACGGTGACGCCGTGGGCCTGCGCGGCGGCGTAGTCGACGACCGTGTTGCGCATGCCGGAGGCGATCAGCAGCTTCAGACGCGGGAGGCGGGCGAAGAGGGAGGCGGGGAAGGGGACGCGTTCGCGCAGGGTGACGACGATGTCGGCGGTGGCGAGGGCGGCGGCCAACTCGCCCTCGTCGCCGAGGTGTTCACGCAGGCTCACGACCTCCACGGTGTCCTTGAGCGGCGACCAGTCGGCGAGGTCGGTCGCCACGTTTTGGTAGTCGTCGAGGACAACACAGCGCAGGAGCACGGCAGTTCCTTGGGTAGGTTCCCGGTGATCGTCCGGAACGCTACTCCTTGCTGAGCGAGAGCGAGTTGGCCGTGCGGGTCGGCTTGCCCAGGACCCAGAAGAGGACGCCAAGCAGCATGAACCCGAGCAGCGGTACGGCCTCCGTCAGCAGGTACTTCCAGCGCTCGGCGTGGGTCCAGCCGTCCGGGGCGTAGTCGCCGCCGAACCAGTGGTCGCCGAATCCCGGCGCGACCAACTGCACGCTGGCGAACAGGATCAGGACGGTGAGGACCGTGCTGATGGTGCGGGGAAGGGCGCCTTGTAGGGGCGGGGCACGTCCGGGGCCTTGCGGCGCAGCACCGCGAGGGCCGGGAAGATGCCCAGGTAGCTGACCAGCGTGGTGGACACGGCGAGCCCGAGGACCGCGCCGAAGAGCTTCGCCGCGCTGCCGTTGGTGAGCTGGTGGGCCAGCACCAGGACCAGGGTGGAGACCAGGCCGCTGAGGATGTTGACCCGGACCGGTGTGCCGAAGCGGCTGGAGATGACGCCGAGGAAGCGCGGTGCGGCGCCGTCGTAGCCGGAGACGGCGAGGGCGCGGTCGGACCCCATGACCCAGGTGACGCCGGAGGACAGCACCGTGAGGATGAACAGGACCGCGGCGATGTCCCCGAGGACCGTGCCCGCGCCGCTGCTGGTGACGGTGCCGTCGGCGGTCACGTCACCGCCGTAGACGGTGAAGACCTGGCGGATCGCGTCGAGGAAGCCGCCGAGGCCCGTGATGGCCTTGACCGGGAGGACGAGGAGGATGCCGAGGATGGGGAGGGCGTAGAGGAGGACGGCGAGGGCGGCGCTGCGGAAGATCGCGAAGGGGACGTCCTTCTGGGCGTCGGTCATCTCGTCGCCCGCGGTGTTGGGGAGTTCGAAGCCGACGTAGTTGAACATCAGGACGGGGACCAGGCCGACGAAGCCCACGTAGGTCGGGGAGAAGTCGCCGGGGCCGAAGCCGTGCAGGCCGTGCTTGATGCCGTAGATGACGACCGTGATCGTGAAGAGGCCGAGGAGGACGAAGCGGCTCCAGGCGCCGACGGTGGGGATCCACTTGCCGACGTCGAAGGAGAGGATCGCGGCGAGGACGCCCACCCAGATGAAGACGAGGGCGAAGACGTAGAAGGCCGGGGTGCTGAGGTCCTTGCCGTCGTTGAAGAAGGTCGTGTACGCCGTCACGGCGGAGACGGCGAGGGTGCCGCCGAGCCAGACCGGGTTGGTGATCCAGTACAGGAAGTTGTTGACGGCGCCCGCGAGGCGGCCGAAGGCGCGGCTGGTCCAGATGTAGGGGCCGCCCTCCTCCGGGAACGCGGCGCCGAGCTCCGCGATCAGCAGCGCCGAGGGGATGAAGAACACCGCGGCCAGCACGATGAGCCAGGTGAAGGCCTCGGCGCCGGAGGAGGCCACCGTGCCGATCGTGTCGACGCCGACGATCGTGCACAGGAGGAAGAACAGGATGTCGAAACGGCCGAAGTGCTTGCGCAGCTTCTCCCGCTCGGTCTGGGCGGCGGTCGGCGCGCCGGCCGGCCCGGAGTCGATCTGACCAGCGGCCACCGGGGGCTCCTGAGGGTAGTGGGGACGGTACGGGGGGGCGGGGAGGGGTGGAATTCGGCCAATGATCGGGCGCCTTGGCGGACGCCACAAGCGGGTGGGGCCAAGTCTTGACCATTACGTATCCACCGGGACGTATCGGAAACCGTGTCGAAACATGGGGAGATCAGGTCAGCATCGGCCTGAGTACCTCCGGAAGGAACCACCGTGACCAAAGGAGCCGGAATGACCGAGGGAACCGCTCTGATCGTCGGGGTCGGGCCCGGCCTCGGACTCGCCCTCGCGCGGGCCTTCGCCGCCGAGGGACACCAGGTCGCGCTGTTCGGCCGGGACATCGAGCGCCTGACCGCGCTCTCCGCCGAGGTGGCCACCCCGGACGGCACGGCACACGCCTACCAGGCCGACGTCGCGGACGCGGACGCCCTCCAGGCCGCGCTGCGAGCGGCCGCGCACGACCTCGGGGCACCCTCCGTGCTCGTCTACAACGCCGCCCAGCTGGTCCAGGACACCCCGACCGGACTCGACGCCGAGCAGCTCGCCCGCGCCTTCGCGGTCAACGTCACCGGTGCGGTGGTCGCGGCGCGGACCGTGCTGCCGCTGCTCGACGGCGGCCGGGGACCCTGCTCTTCACCGGCGGCTCCCTGGCCGTGCGTCCGTCGCCGCTCTACACCTCCCTGTCCCTCGGCAAGGCGGCGCTGCGCGCGTACGTCCAGGCGCTGCACGAGGAGCAGCGGGGCGGTGAGGTCCAGGTGACCACCGTGACCATCGACGGGCAGATCGGGGGCGGCGATCCCCGCCTCGCCCCGGAAGCCGTCGCCGGGGCCTTCGCCGACGTGCATCGCCGGCCTCGGGAGGAGTGGGAGGCGGAACTCCGCCACTGAGGGGCTGCGGAGGTTGCTCGGCCACAAGCGCTGTGGGAGGTGGACATAAAAGCCCCCTGCCCGATCCCGCCGGTCAGAAGGTGTGTGCGCCCCGGCAGGACTCGAACCTGCGGCCAAGCGCTTAGAAGGCGCCTGCTCTATCCACTGAGCTACGGGGGCCGGGTGTGGTGGCCTCGGTCGTGGTGTGCCCGGGTGTGGGCCGGTCCGTGACGTTGCCGGGGACAAGGATAGGGCTCCCGGGTCCTTGTCCCTGTTGCTTCACCTCCGTGGCTCGATGTGGAGGTTCAGTGAAGCGGTCCTGATAATCGCAGGCAGGTACGAATCGTGCATCGCTTTTAGTGCCCGGCGCCACGGGTGTTGTGCACTCGTTATGCCTGGACTGTGCCCGTGCCCCAGTCATCCCTTCCGTCCGTTGTGTTCTGTCGGCGCGCAGGCATGCTCATATGCTTCAGAATTCCCCAAAATTGGGCATTCTTCACATGTGGTGACCTTGGACGTACGGCCTCAGCTGCTCGACGCACTCTCCGCCCTGCGCGACCGTGTCGCCGCCGCACGCTTCCCGCTGCCCCTGGCGGGGGCTCCACGCGCGCGTGCCAACCGCGACGAACTGCTCGCCCAGCTCGACGACTATCTGGTGCCCCGCCTGAAAGAACCCGAAGCGCCCCTGCTGGCCGTCGTCGGCGGCTCCACCGGCGCGGGGAAGTCGACCCTCGTCAACTCCCTTGTCGGGCGCCGGGTCAGCGAGGCCGGCGTGCTGCGGCCGACGACCCGCACCCCGGTGCTCGTCTGCCATCCGGAGGACCATCACTGGTTCAGCGGCATGCGGGTGCTGCCCGACCTCACCCGCGTGTGGGTGCCCCATCAGGACCCGGGGACGAGTTGCTCCTCCCCGGTGAGGACGGTATGCGCGTGCTGCGGATCGAGACCGCCGACAGCCTCCCGCGCGGAATCGCCCTCCTGGACGCGCCCGACATCGACTCCCTGGTGGCCGACAACCGCGTGCTGGCCGCCGAACTCATCTGCGCGGCCGACATCGGGTCATGGTCACCACCGCCGCCCGCTACGCCGACGCCGTGCCCTGGCATCTGCTGCGCACGGCCAAGGAGCACAACGCGACCCTGGTCACCGTTCTCGACCGGGTGCCCCACCAGGTGGTCTCCGAGGTCTCACGGCAGTACGGCGCCCTCCTCGCCAAGGCCGGCCTCGGCGACGTACCCCGCTTCACGGTGCCCGAACTGCCCGAATCCGCCTGGGGTGGTGGGCTGCTTCCGGCCAGCGCCGTGGCCACCCTGCGCAGCTGGCTCGTCCAGCAGGCCCAGGACCCCGGCGCCCGGAACGAGTCCATGGCCCGCACGGCCTACGGCGTCCTCGACTCCCTCAAGTCGCGGATGCCCGAACTGGCCGGCGCCGCCGCCGCCCAGTACGCCGCCGCGCTCCGGCTCACGGCCGCCGTCGACGGGGCGTACGACAGCGAGCACGCCCGTGTGCGGGGCCGTCTGCAGGCCGGGGCCGTGCTCGCCGGGGACGCGCTGAAGCGCTGGCGCGCCTTCCCGCTCGACTGCTCCGCCGGTGAACTGCTCGACGCCCTCGCGGAGAGCCTCGCCGCCCTCCTGCTGTGCGCCGTCACGGCCGCCGACGAGCGCGTGGACGACGCCTGGCGGCGCGAACCCGCCGCCGGTGCCCCGAACTCACCGAACGCGACACCTCGTTGGAGAGCGCCGAACACCGCATCGGGATGGCCGTACGGCGGTGGCGGCGCGAGCTGGAGGAGTTCGCCGAGGAGGAGGTCGGCGACCTCGACCGGAGCGTCGCGCCCGACGCCGAGGTCGTCGCCGCCCTGGTCGCCACCGCGCTGCTGGGCGGCCGCAGGGCACGCTCCGCGGGCGAGGGACTCGCCGAACGGATCGGCGCCCACGGGGCGTTGCGGCTGCGCGACCGGGCCGGACGGCTGCTCAACGAACACCTGGACCGGGTCGTGCACACCGAACGCGAACGGCGGCTCGCCCCGCTCGACGCCCTCGAAGTGCATCCCGAACCCCAGGCCGAACTCATCGCCGCGCTGTCCGTACTGCAGAAGGAGAGGTGACCGGTGACTGCCGTCACTGACCAGGACCACACGGACGAGATGGACCACGCCAAGCGCAACGGGGACGCGGTCGCCCCCAGGACGACCACCGCGACAACACCTCCCCGGAGAGGGCGATCCGGACGCGACTCCCGGTAACCGTCCACCCGTAGACCACACGGAGGAGGCGAGCGACCTGAAGGACAACAACGACCACGCGCGCGTGCCGTCCGACGCCGGGGGCTCCGGCCGTACGGAGTCCAAGGCTTCCGCGGACCCGGTGGACCCCGAGGAAGCGACCGGGTCCTGGGACGACGGGCTGATCGCGCGACGGGTCAACGAGACCACCGCCGCGCAGCAGGCCGCCGCCCTGGAGATCCGGGCCTCCCGTGCGCAGGCGGCCCACGCCTCGCATGTCCCGCACGTCCCGGCCCCGTTGGCGTACGACGGGCCGCTGCGCTCGCGTCTCGACGCCCTGCGGGAACTCGTGGGGCTCTCCCGCACCCGGCTCGACAGCGGCACCCTCGCAGAGGCGGGACGGGTCCTCGACGAGGCGGCCGCGCGGCGCAGGCTCTCCGGGCAGCACACCGTGGTCGCCATCGCCGGCGCCACCGGCAGCGGCAAGTCCCAGCTGTTCAACTCGCTCGCCGGAGTGGCCATTTCGGAGACGGGCGTACGACGGCCCACCACCGCCGCGCCCATCGCGTGCAGCTGGAGCGACGGCGCGGCCACCCTCATCGACCGGCTCGGCATCCCGGGACGGCTGCGCCGACGCCCCCTGCAGAGCGCCGAGATGGAGGCCCAGCTGCGCGGGCTCGTCCTGGTGGACCTGCCCGACCACGACTCGGCGGCCGTCGCGCACCGCGAGCAGGTGGACCGGGTGCTGGCCCTCGTGGACGCGGTCATCTGGGTCGTCGACCCGGAGAAGTACGCCGACGCGATCCTCCATGAGCGCTATCTGCGGCCGATGGCGGGCCACGCGGAGGTCATGTTCGTCGTCCTCAACCAGATCGACCGCCTCCCCGGGAAGCAGCCGACCAGGTCCTCGACGATCTCCGACGCCTCCTGGACGAGGACGGCATCGCCCTGGGGGAGTACGGCGAACCCGGCGCCACCGTGCTCTCCCTGTCCGCGCTCACCGGGGACGGCATCCCGGAACTGCGCGAGGTTCTGGGCCAGTTCGTGGCGGATCGTGGAGCCGCCGCACGGCGAATTTCAGCCGATGTCGACGCGGCCGCCTGGAGACTGCGGCCCGTCTACGTCACGGGGCGGCGCACCGGGCTCAGCGAGGAGGCGCGGGACGAGTTCGCCGCGCGGCTCGCGGACTCGGTGGGCGCGACCGCGGCGGGGAGGCGGCCGAACGCGCCTGGCTGCGCAACGCCAACCGCGCGTGCGGGACGCCCTGGCTGCGGCTGTGGCGCTGGTACAACGACCGGCGCGAACCCACCACCGGACGACTGCCCGTCCGCGCCCAGGCCGACGAGGAGGCAACGGCACGCCAGCGCGTCGAACAGGCGGTCCGCACCGTCGCCGACCGAGCCTCCCGCGGACTGCCGGCGCCGTGGGCACAGGCGGTGCGGGAGGCGGCCGTACGCGGGTCGCAGGGGCTGCCCGAGGCGCTGGACGAGCTGGCGGCGCGGGCCGGGCTGCCGGTCGGGCGCCCGCCGCGTCCGGGGTGGTGGCCCGCCGCCGTTCTGGCGCAGGCGTCGATGACGATCCTCCAAGTCGTCGGCGGGCTGTGGTTGTTGGGCCAGATCATCGGGTTCATGACGCCGAACCTGGGCGTGCCGGTGCTGCTGATGGTGGCCGGCATCGTCGGCGGCCCGCTCGTCGAGTGGAGCTGCCGCCTGGCGGCCCGCGGCCCCGCCCGGCGCTACGGCCTCGACGCGGAACGCCGCTTGCGGGAGGCGGCGGCGGGCTGCGGCCGGGCCCGGTGCTCGACCCGCTGGCCGCGGAGCTGCTGCGGTACCGGGAGGTGCGGGAGCAGTACGCGCGGGTCACGGGGGCGGGCGTCGGGTGAGGCGAGGCGGGTGAACGGGGTCGGCCGAAGGGGCTCGGCCGAACGGGGCGGGGGTACGGCACGTTGACCCCGGACGTCGTTCCCTCGTGCGGGTGACGCGGTTTTCCACAGGTGGGCGGTGGTGCACAGCGCTCAGCGGGTCCGGCTCGGCGGAGGCAGTCTGACTGCAGCCGTACGGGACGGGCCCGTACGCGTTTCCGCCCGGCCTCGCGGGGCCGGGACAGGGAGGGACGAGCGATGAACGACACCACGATCTGCGCGGTCGGCAATGTGGCGACCCCGCCGATGTACCGGGACCTGGCGACGGGACCGTCGGCGCGGTTCCGACTGGCGGTGACCGCGCGGTACTTCGACCGCGAGAAGAGCGTGTGGACGGACGGCCACACCAGCTTCTTCACCGTGTGGGCCAACCGCCAACTGGCCACGAACGTGGCCGCGTCGCTGTCGGTCGGCGACCCCGTCGTCGTCCAGGGCCGGCTCAAGGTGCGGGCGGAAGTGCGCGAGGGCCAGCCGAACTGGTCCTCGGCGGACATCGACGCCGTGGCGATCGGCCACGACCTGGCGCGTGGCACCTCGGCCTTCCGCCGGGCCAACAGGCAGGAGACGGCGGCCTCTCCGCCCCGCCCCGAGCCCAACTGGGAGACACAGGACGGGGATTCGACGCCGGACCCCGCGTCATCGGGTTCCTCCGGTCAGGAGCGTTCCGACCAACAACACGCGGAACCCCTCGTGGTGACGTGATGTCAGTGAATGCCCCCGGTTGATCGAACTGCGGCTTATCGATGAATGCGCTCCCAATGACCCGGTGGATTTGTCGATAAGCCCTGCTCGCAGGCGATCTTGGGGATAACGATTCCGAGTCGGATCGGTTATCCGATGACCCGACTGGAGAAGGCGGTGCGCCCGCGTCCCTAGGATGCCGGGCATGGCTCGGGCACAGTTCCCGGCGCTCTGATTCTGCTGGTGGGACCACACCCCCTACGTCGACGGGTCCTGCTCGAAGGGGAATTCCGTGTCATCTGCGTTGTCTGTTTTCTCCGCGCTGTCCCTGCGCGGCCGGGGCGTCGCCCGCCTCGTCGCCGCGACCTGGGCGTGCGGGCTCGTCGCCGCCGGAGTGCTGGCCACCGCCGGCCCCGCCGTCGCCGACGAGACACCGCAGACCCAGGGCGGGGCGACGGCCACGATAGGCGGGCTGAAGACGTACGGCACGGCCGTGATCCACGACGACGGCGGGAGCGATGTGCAGGTCTCCGCGGGCCTGTTCGAGATGTCCGTGGACGGCGGCGGCACCCTGCAGACGTACTGCGTCGACCTCCGCAACCCCACCCAGCGGGACGCCAAGTACCACGAGACCGCGTGGAGCGCGACCTCGCTCGGCGCCAACAAGAGCGCGGGCAGGATCAGTTGGATCCTGGAGCACTCCTACCCGCAGGTGAACGACCTGGCGGCGGCGCTCTCCGCGAAGGCCGGCACCAAGGGCCTGACCGAGAGCGACGCGGCGGCCGGCACCCAGGTGGCCATCTGGCGCTACTCGGACGGCGCCGACGTCGACGCGCTCGACCCGCAGGCCGAGAAGCTCGCGGACTACCTGCAGAAGAGCGCGCGGACCGTGGCGGAGCCGAAGGCGTCGCTGACACTCACCCCGCCCGCCGTCTCCGGCCACCCCGGCGACCGGCTCGGCCCGGTGACGGTGCACACGAACGCGAGCGGGGTGACGGTGGCACCGCCCGCCGACGCCGCCACGACCGGGGTGCGGATCGTCGACAAGGACGGCAAGGCCGTCACCTCCGCGGTGAACGGCAGCCAGGTCTTCTTCGACGTGCCCGAGGACGCGGCGGACGGGTCGGGCGAGCTGACCGTGCAGGCGTCCACCACCGTGCCCGTCGGCCGGGCCTTCACCTCCGAGAGCAGAAGCCAGACGCAGATCCTCGCCGGTTCCAGCGAGTCGACGGTCGGCGCGGTCGCCAGCGCGGACTGGGCGAAGACCGGTGCCATACCGGCACTGTCGGCGCAGAAGAACTGCGCCAAGGGCGGCGTGGACGTCACCGCGGCCAACCAGGGCGACGCGACGTTCACCTTCGAGCTGCTGGGCGTCGAGCACGGCATCGGCGCCGGGACCTCCGAGACGGTGACGATCCCGCTCCAGGAGGACCAGGCGTACGACTTCACGATCACGGCGCCGAACGGCTACGAGAAGCGGTTCGCCGGGGTCCTCGACTGCCGGACCCAGAGCGACGCGGGCGGTGACGTGACGCAGACGCTCAGCGAGCCGAGCCCGGCGACGGTCGGCGGCACCACGGTCGACACCAACCTCGCCGAGACCGGCGGCTCCGGCATCACCCCGATGATCACGGTCCTCGCCCTCGGCCTGGTCGGCATCGGCGCCACGACCCTGATGCTGCTGCGGGACCGTAAGCCGAACCAGGGCTGACGGCCCAGGCCGCCCCGACCCCCGGAGCGCTTCGACGCCCCGGTGCAACCGTCGGCGGGCCCGGGAGGTCGTACCCGCCATGACCGAAGCACGTGCACGGCCCGGCCTGGAGCTGTCGCCCGGTGTCCGCACGGCGGTGGGCGTCGGGAGCCTGGCCCTCGGCGCCGTGGCGAGCTGGAGCGATCTCCTCCTCGTCGTGGGCGGCCGGGTGGTCCCCGGCTGGGGAGTGAGCGCGGTGCTGTTCGTGCTCGCGCTCGTCCTGCGCCGGATCTTCGTCCGGGCGGGGCGCCGGGGCGATGCCGTGCTGCTCCCGGCGGTGCGGCCAGGATGGCCGCGGTCGACGACCGTGCTGCTGATCGTCGCGGCGGTGTCCGGCATCGCGTGGGGAGCGCTGGACGACCTGATCTCGGACGCCCGGTACTACGTGCTGCGCCCCACGGGCCCCGGCGGCTGCACGGCCGTCGTACGGGAGACGTCGTTCCTCGTGATCGGCGACGGCGAGGCGTACGCGGTCGGGCGCACCGGCCTGGCACTGGGCGAGGCGGGCTCCTGGGCGGTGGACGACGGCTACCGGCCCGTCGCCGCGGGCACGTACAAGCTGGACTGGGAGCGGGACGGCGGCCTGCTGGTGGTCAGCGGCTCGGGCACCGATCCGGTCGTCCGGGGCGGAATGACCGACATCGACTGCGGACGGTGAGACAGGGCACCGGCGGAAGCCCCAGCTCACAGCCCCCGACCAAACGAGTTACCACCCAAGCCTTGACCTCAGGCAAGATGGTTAGGTCTGCCCACTCCAGATTTCAAGCTGCCGGACGGTTTCTCTTGGCTGAGTACATCTACACCATGCGCAAGACGCGCAAGGCGCACGGCGACAAGGTCATCCTTGACGACGTGACGCTGAGCTTCCTGCCCGGCGCGAAGATCGGTGTGGTCGGGCCGAACGGTGCCGGTAAGTCCACCGTTCTCAAGATCATGGCGGGGCTCGAGCAGCCCTCGAACGGCGACGCGTTCCTGACTCCCGGTTTCAGCGTCGGCATCCTCATGCAGGAGCCGGAGCTGGACGAGACCAAGACGGTCCTGGAGAACGTCCAGGACGGCGCCGCCGAGATCATGGGCAAGCTCAACCGCTTCAACGAGGTCGCCGAGCTGATGGCGACCGACTACTCGGACGCCCTGATGGACGAGATGGGCAAGCTCCAGGAAGACCTGGACCACGCCAACGCCTGGGACCTCGACGGGCAGCTGGAGCAGGCCATGGACGCGCTGGGCTGCCCGCCCGGCGACTGGCCGGTGGTCAACCTCTCCGGCGGTGAGAAGCGCCGCGTCGCGCTCTGCAAGCTGCTGATCGAGGCCCCGGACCTGCTCCTCCTCGACGAGCCCACCAACCACCTCGACGCCGAGTCGGTGAACTGGCTGGAGCAGCACCTCACGAAGTACGCGGGCGCCGTCGTCGCCGTGACTCACGACCGGTACTTCCTGAACAACGTCGCCGAGTGGATCCTCGAACTGGACCGCGGCCGGGCGATTCCCTACGAGGGCAACTACTCCACGTACCTCGACAAGAAGTCCGCCCGCCTCAAGGTCGAGGGCCGCAAGGACGAGAAGCGGCAGAAGCGGCTCAAGGAGGAGTTGGAGTGGGTTCGCTCCAACGCCAAGGGCCGCCAGACCAAGTCCAAGGCGCGCCTCGCCCGTTACGAGGAGATGGCAGCCGAGGCCGACAAGATGCGGAAGCTGGACTTCGAGGAGATCCAGATCCCGCCGGGCCCGCGTCTGGGCTCGATCGTCGTCGAGGTCCAGAGCCTCTCCAAGGCGTTCGGCGACAAGGTTCTCATCGACGACCTGAGCTTCACGCTGCCGCGTAACGGCATCGTCGGGGTCATCGGTCCCAACGGCGCGGGCAAGACCACGCTGTTCAAGATGATCCAGGGCCTTGAGACCCCGGACTCCGGCTCCATCAAGGTCGGCGACACCGTCAAGATCAGTTACGTCGACCAGAGCCGCGCCAACATCGACCCCAAGAAGTCGCTGTGGGCCGTCGTCTCCGACGAGCTGGACTACATCAACGTCGGCCAGGTCGAGATGCCGTCGCGGGCCTATGTGTCCGCCTTCGGCTTCAAGGGCCCGGACCAGCAGAAGCCGGCCGGTGTCCTCTCCGGTGGTGAGCGCAACCGCCTGAACCTGGCGCTGACCCTCAAGGAGGGCGGCAACCTGCTGCTCCTCGACGAGCCCACCAACGACCTCGACGTGGAGACCCTCGTCGTCGCTGGAGAACGCGCTGCTCGAGTTCCCCGGTGCGGCCGTGGTCATCTCCCACGACCGCTGGTTCCTGGACCGGGTCGCGACGCACATCCTCGCGTACGAGGGCGAGTCGAAGTGGTACTGGTTCGAGGGCAACTTCGAGTCGTACGAGAAGAACAAGGTCGAGCGACTCGGTGCGGACGCGGCTCGTCCGCACCGTGCCACCTACAAGAAGCTGACCCGGGGCTGATCTTCTTGCGCCACATCTACCGCTGCCCACTGCGCTGGGCGGACATGGACGCGTACGGCCACGTCAACAACGTGGTCTTCCTCCGCTACCTGGAGGAAGCCCGTATCGACTTCCTGTTCCGCCCGGAGAAGGACTTCAAGCAGGGCTCGGTGGTGTCGCGCCACGAGATCGACTACAAACGCCAGCTCGTCCACCGGCACACCCCGTGGACATCGAGCTGTGGATCACGGAGATCAGGGCGGCGTCCTTCACCATCACCTACGAGGTGAAGGACGGCGACCAGATCTACGTCCGTGCCTCCACGGTCGTCGTGCCCTTCGACTTCGAGGCACAGCGACCGCGCCGGATCACCGCCGAGGAACGCGAGTTCCTGGAGGAATACCGGGATGACGACGAGGAGGAGGCCGTCGCCGCATGACGGTTCTCCACCTCGCCGACGAAGGGGAGGCGGCGGATCTCGCGGCCTTCCTCTCCCGGCTGCTCCACTACGACCGCGCCGCCGCCGTCCGTCTCCAGGCGGCCGGCACCGCCCTCGCGGTCTTCGGCCGGCCGCCGTCCTTCGAGGTGCTCGCCATCCGCGCGGTGCGCCTGGCGAAGCCCTACGAGGACGGTCTCGACGTCACGCTCGACGTGACCGTCTCCGCCGGTGAACTCCTGGAGTCCCTCGACGAGTCGGCGGCCACGGCCGGGGTGCCGGCCGCGGTGACCGGCCCGCCGTGGGCCGGGGTGCTGCCCCGCGCGGCGGCTGGACCCCCAGTCCGGACTGCCGGGCCCGCAGGCACTGCGCGGGATGATCACGGCCGGAGTCGCCGAATTCCGGTCCCGTACCCAGGAGTTGGCCCCGAGGGCCGCACCCGCACCGAACTCGACCGCATAGGGCGGGAGATCTGGTCCCGCACGGTCGGCGAGACCGCCCTCCCGGTCCGCGCGGTGCACGCGGCGCAGTCGCTCGGATTCCTGCGCCCCGGTGGGGAGTCGGGCCTGTTCTCGTCAGGCGCGTGGCTGAGGCTCCGTACCCCTACGGCTCGATCGCCGTCCGCAGAGCGGGAGTCGGCGCCCTCGGCGTCAGCGTGCGCTGAGCCGGGTCACCCCTGCTCGCTGTCGTCCGGCCAGACTCCGATGTGGTCCGACTCCAGTTCCAGGGCCACCCGGTCCCGCATGTTCAGCGTCTCCGTGTATTCGGCGGGGAGTTGAAGCCGTCCCGCCCGGTCCAGCATCGCGTACTCCCTGGCTACGACCGTCTCGTGGCCCGTCGTGGCGTCGACCTGGCTGCGCCGCAGGACCTCGGTGGAGGTGCGGCCGTCGCGGATGGCGACCGTGCGGCGGACCTCGCTCGCCACCGCCTGGTCGTGGGTGACGATGACGATGGTGGTGCCGAGCCGTTCGTTGGCGGTGCGGAACGCGGCGAAGACCTGTTCGGCGGTGTGGGAGTCGAGTTCGCCGGTCGGTTCGTCGGCGAGCAGGACGGCCGGGGCGTTGGCGAGGGCCACCCCGATCGCCACCCGCTGCTGCTGCCCGCCCGACATCTCCCGCGGACGCCGGTCACGGCAGTCGGCGACATCCAGCAACTCCAGCAGTTCCAGGGCGCGTTCGGCCTTCGCCCGGCGCCCGGAGCGACGGCCCGACAACTGCATGGGCAGGGCGATGTTCTGAGCCGCCGTCAGATAGGGGAGCAGATTGCGGGAGGTCTGCTGCCAGACGAACCCGACGACCTCACGGCGGTAGGCGAGCCGGTCCTTCGCGGCCATCGCCAGCAGATCCCGTCCGGCCACCCGGGCCGCACCGGCGGTGGGCGTGTCCAGCCCGGCCAGGATGTTCATCAGCGTCGACTTGCCGCTCCCGAGGCCCCCACCAGCGCCATCAACTCGCCCTCCCTGACGAGGAGATCGAGCCCCTGGAGCGCCTGCACCTCGACCCCATCGGCCGTGAAGATGCGGACCAGCCGGTCGCAGGTGATGAGCGCGTCATGACCGTAGGCGGGCCGCCCCCGGCGCTCGGCGGCGCGGTCGGCCAGGTCGGAGAGGGTGGGGTTCGTGTGGTCATCGACGCTCTCCTCGGTCACAACTGCCCTCGACGTACACCGTGTCGCTACGCGTCATCGCGTGTCCCCCGCCCTCAACTCCCGTACGGATCCCCGCCGTCCGGACCACCACGCCTGCACCCCGGCGACCCCCACCGCCGCCACCAGCACCCCGAGCGCGGGGACGGTCAGTGACACCGGGTCGGTTCTCAAGTGGGCCTCTCCGAGCGGGCTGTGCGCCGAGGCCAGGGCCACCGAGGTCAGGTCGACGCCCGGGGCGAGCAGGCGGATCGTCGCCCAGCCGGTGAGCGCGCCGCCCGCCGCCGCCAACAGGGCCTGCGGCAGCGACTCCAGGACGAGCAGCCGGCGCCCCTGGGCCCGCGTGAGACCCATCGTGCGCAGCCGGGCCAGGAGCGCGGCGCGTTCCGGGCGGCGCGCAGCAGGGAGAGGAGGAGGGCCAGGACGGCGTAACCGGCGCCCGCCGCCACCGCCGCCGCGTAGATGCGCCCGGCGCCGGACTGGAGCGGCGAGCCGACGTACCGGGCGCGTTCCTCGGCGCGGACCGTCACCCCGGCCGAACTCCCGGCGGCCCCGCGCAGCGCGGCCCCGCTCACCCGGTCGCCGGTCACCAGCAGTGAGGTCGGGCGGGCCGCCGTACCGGAGAGTCCGGAGCGGTCGATGACGAGGAAGTCGGCGCCGGACAGGGCCGGGGTGGCGTCCCGGACGAGCACGATCCGTACCGTGACCGCGCTGGTGTCCGGCAGCCGGACGAGGAAGGGGCGTGTGCCGTACGCGCTCGCGACGGAGGGCGAGGCGAGCGCCGGGAGGACTGCATCCGAGCGCGCGGGGCGATTCAACTGCCCCTGGGGAAGGCTCCCAGACCCGTACGGCCCGCCAACTCCGCGTAGGAGCCGGGGTCCACGCCCACCAGCGGAACCGCTTCCAGACCGTCCAGGGGTTTCGCGTCGTAGGTGATGCTCACCTCGGCGAGACCGTGCACGCCCGGCAACCGGCTTACCTTTGCGGGGAGTTGGGCGGGCAGGGAGCGGTCGCGTCGATGCGGGCGTCGGCGCCGACGGCGTGCAGAGCCGCGTGGTCGCGGGCGTCGCTCACGCCCGCGAGGACCGAGCCGCCGAACGCGGCCGTGGTGAGCGCGGTGAGCAGAGCCAGCAGCGGCAGGACCGCGGAGACGGACGTACGGCCCGCGCGGGCCAGCGACAGATGGGCCACCACGCCCCGCAGCCGGCCGGCCGGACGGGTCAGCCGGCGGAGCAGGAACGGGTACACACGCACCAGCACCAGCGCCGCGATCACACCCACCAACACCGGTGCCAGCGAGACCAGTTGGTTGCCCGCCGAGCCGGACGTGCCGCTTCTGCGCAGGGCCTCCACCGCGCCGGCCGCCAGCACCAGCACGGTCAGTTCGGCGACCGTGCGGCGCCGGGACGGGCGGACGGTCGTCACGTCCTCGCGCGGGCCGTGGACGCGTACGGTCCGATGGGTGAGCGCGGCGCGCACCGGACGCCGCGAGCGCCGCGGACGCGGTGAGGACGACGGCGAAGGCCGCGACGACGGCGTAGCCGCTGCGGTCCGCGGGGACGGCCAGCAGCGCCGCCGCCAGGCCAAGGGCCCCTGCCGGTACGGCGATCACGGCCGTCTCGGCGAGCAGCCGGGCGGTGAGGCCGTGCAGGGATGCGCCCCGGGCGCGGAGCAGGGCGAGTTCGGTGCGGCGGCGGTCCGCGCTGAGGGCGCCCGCCATGAGCAGCACGACGACGGCGACCGTCCCGGTGCCGAAGGCGGCGAGGGCGGTCAACGGACGCACACCGGAACGGAGTTGGCCGAAGCCGGTGAACACGTCGTCGAGGCCCGTGCTGACGTCGGTGTCGGGAGTGGTGTAGGTGCGGGCCAGTTGGAGGCCGGGGCCTGATTCGAGCGCGGCGACCGCGGACTTCAGGCGGTTCAGGTCGTGGACGTGCAGGGCGTTC
The DNA here is from genome assembly GCA_016893485.2 of Streptomyces sp. P3. Taxonomy (GTDB): domain Bacteria; phylum Actinomycetota; class Actinomycetes; order Streptomycetales; family Streptomycetaceae; genus Streptomyces. The sequence goes on along the minus strand of JAFEKX020000001.1, from coordinate 3,637,216 downwards.
GGGTCGGGGGCGAACTGCCAGAACGGCACCGGCGGCGCAGCGGTGCCGAGGAGGGCGGGGGCCGCGTCCGGGGCCAGCAGCAGCGCGCCGAGCCAGTACTTCGGGCGGTCCGGCGTCGGCAGGGCCACCAGGGTCGGGGTGCGCAGCAGGGGCTCGGTCGACCAGTAGGCGCCGCCGGGGTCGCGCGGGGAGAGGATGCCGGTGACGCGGACGGCGAGCGGGGCGCGTCCCTCGCCGGGCACGTGGATCACCGAACCCACCCTGATGTGCAGGCTGTTGGCGGTCGCCGCGGTGACGGCGGCCTCCACCTCGGCGGTCTGCACGGTGACTCGACCGGAGACGCGGGGCATCCGGCCCCGCAGCACGGTCGCGTGGGCGGCGAGGTCGCTCTGGACGGCGGGGTGGACATGCGCGGGGAGGCCGTTCGGGCGCGGTATCCAGGTGTCCGGCACGGCGGGGTCGCCGGCCGGGCGCACGCCGTACGCGGACTGGGCCGGATCGATGACGAGTGCACGGTCGACGACGGGCCGGACCCGGTCGTACTGCCCACGGAGCGTGGCGTCCCACAGAGCCGCCTCGTTCTGCTGCTGCGGGAGCGTGAAGCCGGGCTCCGGGCCGGTCAGTTGGACGGAGGTCTGCCCGGGGCCCGCCTGTCGCACGGCAGCCCGCAGCCCGGCGTCCTCGTACCGGTCCACCGCCCGGGGAACGCGGCACCCAGACACGCGGTCATTGCCACGAGCAGCGCCAACGCCCAGGCGGCACCGGGGAGGCGCGCAGGCGGGTGCGGATCCAGGGCGCGGTCACGGGGACGCCTGAGCCTTCGGCGACCCCTCGGCCCCCGGTATCCCCGCGTCCCCGGTCTTCGCGTCCGCCATCTCACTCACCCCCTGCTCCCGGAGTGACGCCACCGCATCGCCCCGCCGCAGCGCCAGCGCCGCCGTCACGAGCAGCGGTGTCACCGACACCGCCACCAGCAGCAACACCACCCGGGAGACGGGCAGTTCGACCAGGACGCGCGGTACCGGGCGGGTCGCCTGGGCCGTGAGGACGATCAGGGGATCACCGCGCGGGTCAGCACGGCGCCGAGGGCCGTACCCACCACGAGGGCCAGCGCGACCAGGACGCCCTGTTCGGCGGCGATCATCCGGGCCAGCTGGCGGCGCGGGGCGCCCAGTGCGCGCAGGACGGCGAACTCGGCGCCACGCTCCCGCAGCGACCCCGCCGCGCTCACCGCGAAGCCGACCGCCGCGAGCGCCGCCGCCACCAGCGCCGCCGCGGCGAACGCCGCCTCGGGTCCGGCACCGAACGGGTCGTCGCGCAGCTCCTGGGCGATCTCCTCCCGCACCACGACCTCCGTGGGATCGACATCGGGCAGCGCCCGCACCGCCGTGGCCACCGCCGCCGCGTCACCCGGCGCCGTCCGCAGCCACCACTCGGTGGGCGTGACCCCCGCGACGAACCGCGCCGCCAACACCCGGTTCACGGACCGGAGATCGACCAGCAGCGCGCCCCCGTCCTGCGCGCTCGACGCCCCCGCGTCACCGGTCGTGGGCAGTCCGCGCACCGCCGCCACGATCCGCACCGGCAGGTTCTCCCCGCCGAGCGTGACCTGCACCCGCTGCCCGGTGTGCGCGCCCGCCGAGGTCAGATAGCGGTCGGTGGCGACGGCGGTGATCTCGGGCGGCGCGGGCTGCACGACCTGGAGCCGCACCGTGACGGAGGAGACCGTCCAGATGTCCTTGCCCGGGATGTACCCCGTGCCGTAGTCGACGGTCAGTGGTTTCGCCGAAGTCACCGTCGGCAGAGGCGGGTTGGAGCGCGGGCCGTACGACTCGCTTGCGGCGGCCCGCCCCTTCCAGGCGGTGGGCAGCGACAGCGGCCGGACCGTTCCCGGGCGTCCGTGGCGCTCAACGCGCCGACCGTGAGCCGGTGTCGGGAGGAGTGGTCGCCGGGCTGGGGCAGGTCGAGCTGGAGTCCGGTGAGGGTCAGCGGGCCGGGTGACGCGGAGACGTCCGCCGTCAGGGCGTACTGCCGTCCGTCGGTGGGGAGTTGGCCGAGTGGTTCCTCGTACGGGATGCCGTAGCGGTCCTCGACCGTGGCCGTGACGTCGGCCGTGGTCCGTGGGCCTGTGCCGCGGATGCCTGCTCGCAGCGTCAACGTGCGTGTTCCCGCGGGGATTTCGCTGCCCGCCGTGCTTCCCCGGGCCCCAGGCCGGCCAGCAGCGCACGGGCGGAGTGCCCCGACGTCAGGTCCGGGCGCATCAGTACCGCGTTCGACGCGTGGGCCGTGTCGAGGGCCAGGACGGTCGCCGTGCGGTCGCCGGAGAGGGACTGGGAGATGCGGACGGCGGGGGCGGCCTCCCGCACGCGGGGCAGGCCGGCGTAGGCCTCCGTGCGGCCCAACCCGCCGTCGCCGGCGGCCAGTACACGCACCGGCACCCCGGCCTGGAAGTCGGCCTGGTCGCTCTGCGAGCGGTTCCACGAGGCGCTCTGCCCGATGGCCAGCATGCCCAGCGCCAGGGCGAGTACGAGCAGCAGCACCGGCCCGGCGCCGCGCATCGGACGGCGGCTGAACTGCCAGCCCGCCAGCGCCGTCGGCAGCCCCCGCCCGGCCGCGGCCCGGCGCTCGGCCAGCCGTGCCACCGGCGGCAGCAGCCGTAGCGTCAGGACCGTGCCCGCGAGGAGGGCCAGGGCCGGGGCCGCGACCAGCAGGGGGTCGATGCCCAGCGTTCCGGAGGTGTCGGTGCTGACGGCGCCCGAGGTCTGCCGGTTCAGCTGCCAGTAGGCGACTCCGGCCACCACCAGCAGGCCGAGGTCCGCGCCCGCGCGCAGCGGAGCGGGCACCGCGCGGGCCCGGCCGCCCTCGAAGGACGAGGTGAGGGCGGGCAGCATCACCGCGAGCGCACAGCCCAGGGCGACGGCCGCGGCGACCGGCCAGACCCCGGACCGGCCGTCGGCCGGAGTGTCCAGGTGCAGCCCGATGCGGGCCAACGCGCCCTGCCCGGCGAGGAGTTGGGTGAGCGGTCCGGCGAGCAGCGGGGCGAGGGCCGTCGCCGGTACGGCGAGCAGCAGCGCCTCCGCCGCCGACAGCGCCGCGAGCCGCGCCCGCGAACCCCCGCGCGCTCTCAACAACCGGCTCTCGCCCGCCCGTTCGGTGCTCAGCAGCCGGGCCACCAGCAGCAGCGCGTAGCCCGCGAGCAGCGAGAGCTGGAGCGCGACGATCAGCAGCGTGGAGCGGGAGACGAGCAACGAGCGGTCCAGCCGGTCGAGTACGTCGGGCAGCGAGGTCGTCGCGGCCGTGACTCCCCTCACCGCATGCCCTGTGCGCAGCGCGTCGCTGCCCGCCCCGGCGCTCTCGCGCAGGGCGCCGATCCGCCCGGTCGTCAGCGTGGAGAAGTCGGCCGACGCCAGCCACGCGGACGCCCCGGCGCTCAGCCGCCCGCCGGTGAGGGCCGAGGGATCGGCGAGCAGCGGGCCGTAGGTCGTGAAGCCGGCCGTGCTGAGGCCGCGCCCGCGCAGATCGTCGAGGAGCCAGTAGGCGCCGCCCGCGACGGCGGGCCGGTAGACGCCGGTGACGACGATGTGCGCCGCGGACCCGCCGAGCCGGTCGGCGAGGGCGAGACGGGTCCCCGCCTTCACCCCGAGCCCCTCGGCGGCGGTGCGGGGCAGCGCGACCTCGATGTCCCCGGAGGCGGTGGCACGCGGGAAGCGGCCCGAGACCAGCCGCACCTGCGTCCGGTCCAGCGCTCCGAAGAAGGTGAGATCGGGGTCCCCGGACCGCGCGGCGGACGGCTGAAGCGAACGCGGCAGGGCGTACGGCCCCGAGCGCTCCAACGTCCGTACGATCACGGGCAGTTGGTCGAAGGTCCGCTCCGCCGCCTTCCGTACGGCGCTCTCGGCGGCCGTGCGTTCGGCGGCCGGGACGTCGGCCTTGACGATCAGGGCGCTGTCGGGGGCGTTGCGGGGGTCGTTCAGGGAGTGCTGGAGCGCCGCGTCGCCGATCGCGCCCGAGTACGCGGTGAGCGTCGTCAGGACCGCCGTCGTCAGCAGGACGGTGAGCAGCGCGGCGGCGAGCAGCAGCCGGTGCGCCCGCGCGCGTACCAGGACGAACCCCACCCGGCCCCCCGCCGTAGTCCGGAACTCTCCCGGAGATGCTGTCAGAGGGACCGGCCGCGAGTAACCGGTTGTGGGCACTGCTTGATCGGATCGTGACCGGAATCCGACGTCGTACGACCGGAATCCGACGCTCAGTGAACGACGGTCAGCCCGCCGTGTTCACCATCGAGGCGGCGGCGTACGTCAGGTAGTTCCACAGCGTCTGCTCGTGCTCCTCGGACAGCCCGAGTTCGTCCACGGCGACCCGCATGTGCTTCAGCCAGGCGTCGTGCGCGGCCTGGTCGACCTGGAAGGGGGCGTGGCGCATGCGCAGGCGCGGGTGGCCGCGGTGGTCGCTGTACGTCGTCGGGCCGCCCCAGTACTGCATCAGGAAGAGGGTGAAGCGCTCCTCGGCCGGGCCCAGGTCCTCCTCCGGGTACATCGGCCGCAGCAGCGGGTCCCCGGCGACGCCCTCGTAGAAACGGTGGACGAGCCGACGGAAGGTCTTCTCCCCGCCGACCTGCTCGTAGAAGGTCTGCTCCTGAAGCGTGCCGCGCCGAATCTCGTTCACACCCCCATGGTCTCAGACGGGGCGGCCGACGACCTGAGGCCTAGGACCACTCGCCCTGCGGCCCGTACGGCAGGACAGTGGACGTATGAGCGCGCACGCTCTGGACAAGGACCTGGACGCCGTCGCCGTCTCCGCACGGGCGGAACTGGTGCGGGAGATCGGACTGAGCGGCGCCTGGGACACGGACCCCGGTGGCGGGAGGTGTTCACGGCGGTGCCCCGGCACCTGTTCGTGCCGTACTACTACGTCGGCTCCGCGGACGGACGCGGACAGGACCGGCTGTGGCGCGACAGCCCCGACCCGTACACCCGGGAGCGCTGGCTGCGCGGGGTGTACACCGACGGCCCGCTCGCCACCCGGCTCCGGGACGGCGAGCTGCTCTCCTCCAGCAGCCAGCCCTCACTGATGGCACGGATGCTGGCCGAACTCCGGGTGACGGACGGCGACCACGTCCTGGAGATCGGCGCGGGCACCGGCTACAACGCGGCCCTGCTCGCCCACCGGCTCGGCGACGACCACGTCACCACCGTCGACCTGGACCCGGAGATCACCGACTCCGCCCGCGCCCACCTCGCCGACGCCGGCCACCACCCGGCCGTCATCACCGGCGACGGCGCCCGAGGAGCCCCGAACACGCCCCCTACGACCGCATCATCGCCACCTGCGCCCTGCCCACGATCCCCGGGCCTGGCTCCCCAGTGCACCCCGGCGCCCGCATCCTGGCCCCCTCGCCACCGGCCTGATCACCCTCACGGTCCACGACGAGACCCACGCGGAGGGCAACTTCCTTGACACGGCTGCGTACTTCGTTCCCCTGCGCGGCGCCGAGCCGTCGGTGCGGGGCGAGATCCCCACACCCCGGCGACCACGAACTGCTCCGTTTCCTGCTCACCCTCACCCAGGGCGTCCTGGACCCCGGGAGGCCAGAGACCTGTGGGAGAGCGAGGGCAGACCCGGCAGAGAGCGCTACGGCGTAACGGTCACAGGCGAACGGGCGTGGGCATGGCTGGACGATCCGGAGACCGCCCACACCTGGCCGCTCCCTTAGGCGCACGCCCCCGCAAGGGGCGCGGGGAACTGCGAGCCCAGCCCCAACGGCGCAGCAGACGACAGACAACGCAGCGGACCCGTCTTAGCCCCGCCGCACAGCGATCGTCGTCTTAACCCCGCCGCACAGTGATCGTCGTCCAGGCCCCCACATGCACCCGATCCCCGTCCTGCAACGGCACCGGCACGAAGGGCTGGATAGGCTCCTCGCCCCCGTTCACCGTCGTCCCGTTGGTCGAGTTCTGGTCGACAACCGCCCAGCTCCCGTCCGGCTGCTGCACCAGCACGGCATGCTGATGCGAAACCCCGGATCCTCGGGCGGCACCGACAGATCGATGTCAGGAGACTCCCCGGTGGAGTGCCGCCGACGCCCGATGGTGATCTGGTTCCCGGTCAACTGCCGCTGCTGCTCAGGGAGTACGCGGGCAGATTGAGCCCTGCGGCCTCCGGTCCCGAACGCTGCATCATCGCCATGAAGTAGTCACGGTCGGGCCCGATCGTCGCCAGCCAGGTGGTCGGCTGCTGCTGATACGCGGGCCGTCCGGGCGGTGCCTGGGTGGAACCGGGCTGCGGATAGCCGTACCCACCCTGACCGGGACCGCCAGGGCCGCCAAGACCGCCGGGCCCACCCGGGGACCCGGGAGTCGGCGGGGAGATCACCCAGTCGTCGTCACCGCCGCCGAAGGGCGAGCCGCCCTGCTGCGGACGGTTCGTCTCCTGCGGGAACCCGGGCGGAGCCGGCGGCGCGGACTGCTGGAACGCCTGAGGGGCACCGCTCGTCCGACCGGGCCCCGCGGGCTGGGCCGGTCCGGGGGCGGCGGGATCGGCCGGGAGGGGTCGGGGCCGCCGAAGTTCGGGGACCCTGCGGGTTCGAGGAGTCGTTGCCGAACGGTCCGGGCGGGCCCTGCCGCTCACCACCGAAGGCACCGGGCCGACCGCCGCCGAACTCGTTCTGCCCGGGGCGCTCGTTGCCGAACTGGCCACCGCCGCCCGGGGATTGCTCGTTGCCGAAGGACCCCGGCCGACCGGACGCCTCGTTGCCGAAGGGCGGTCGCGGGGGACCGGACGGGTCGTTGTTGCCGAAGGGGGGCCGGGGCGGACCGGACGGGTCGTTGGCGCCGAAGGCGTTGCCACCCTGGCGCTCACCGCCGAAGCCCTGCGCGCCCGGACCACCGGGACCGCCGCCCTGCCGCTCGTTGAAGCCCTGCGCACCGGGGCCGCCGGGGTTACCGGGGCCACCCTGCCGGTCGTTGCCGAAGCCCTGCGGGCCGGGACCACCGGATCCGCCAGGTCCACCGGGGCCGCCCTGACGCTCACCGCCGAAGCCCTGCGAGCCGGGGCCACCAGGGCCACCGGGCCCACCCTGCCGGTCGTTGCCGAATCCCTGCGAACCGGGACCTCCAGGCCCACCGGGCCCGCCCTGTCGTTCGCCACCACCGAAGCCACCGGGGCCGTTCGGACCCCAGGCGCCCCAGGTCCCCCGGGCCGCCCCGTCGGTTCGCTCCCGAAGGGGGTATGGGCTCCGCGGGCCGGTTCATCTGCGAGGGCCGCGACCCTGGTACTCGTAGGAGTCACCGCCGTACGACGGACCGGGACCGGCGCCAGGACCCGCGCCGGGACCCGCGCCGGGACCGGGCGGCTGCTGGAAGCGGGCCGCCGGGCTCGGGCCGGGAGACGTGGGGCGCGGCGCGGCCGGGGTGTACGACGTCGCCGTGTTCGTCAGGAAGTTCCACCGGCACTCCTCGCAGAACGGCGCACCGCCCTCACGGGGCGTACGGCACTGCGGGCACAGCTCCGCCTCGGCGGCCGGGGTGCGGCCGGGCGCGGGCGGCGGGAAGCCGCCGCCGCCGCCGGGGGCGGGGGAGGGGGCGGGGGTACGGCACCGGCCATGCGGTGACCGCAGACCTCGCACCAGTCGTCGGAACCCGACTGGTGTCCGTTCGGGCAGGTCGGCATGTCGGCGCGTCCCCTTTCGCACAGGGTCGTTCTCGGTCTCACGGAGTCGTGCTTGCCAGGTCACTTCTTTACACGAACAGTCTTTGTGGACCGTGTCTCGAGAGTCATCTCGTCGGCCTCCGCGACCTTCGCCTTCAGTCGCACAGTACCCGCCGCGGCATCGACCACGTCCACCACCTTCGCAAGCAGTTTCGCAGTATCCGCGTTTCCGGAGACGCTGGCGAGCTGAACGGCCCGCCCCAGTTTGGCCGTTGCTCCGTCGACATCTCCCGATTTGCGGAGATCGAGCCCTTGTTGGATGACTTGTGCCAGTTCGGCCTGGCCGGTGTAGTGCGCGACCTGGGGTTGATGGACGTGGAGGCCACCATGTCGTCGGTCACACGGCCTTCACCAGGCCCTGGGCGCCCAGGTTCTGCGTGCTTCCGTCGGGCTGCGGGACGACCAGCGAGACCCGGGCGGCCAGCATCTCCTGGCCGATGCCGGCCTCGGGGACCTCGACGCACACGTGGTAGTCACGTGACTCGTCTCCCCAGGAACCGGTGGGGTAGTCCCCGGCGCGGGGTCCGGCCTCGGTGCGCCGGTCGGTCAACTCCTCGACCCGGGGCGCGACTTGCTTGACGAACTTGATGGCCGTGCCCACCGGCGTCCACAGCCGCAGCGCGACGTCCGCGACCTCCTTGCCCATCGCCGTCTCCATCATCTGCGTGAAGTCGGCGGCGAGGTGGGCCGGGTCCGCGACGATGTCGGCGGTGCCGAGCAGCGCGGAGGCGATCCCTGTGACTTCTTTCACTTCCCAGTCGGTGCCGACGCCCCGCGCGTCACAGGTGAACCGTCCGGCGCAGGAGTCGAGTGCGGCCTTCAGGTCCTCCGGCGCCTCGTGCTCGTTTCGGCCGTCGGTCAGCACGATGCCGTGGCGTATGGAGACGTCGGCCGAGGACAGCAGCCGGTCGGCGAGGCGCAGCCAGGTGCCGATCGTCGTGCCGCCGCCCGCGCTCAGCTTGCGCAGCGCCTGCTTGGCCTGGTCGCGGGTGCGGGCGTCCGCGACCGCGAGTCTGCCGCCGCCGGGATAGACCTCCTTGGCGACATGTGTGCCGCCGATCACCGCGAAGTGCACACCGTCACGCAGGGTGTCGATCGCGGCGGCCGTGGCGTCGCGGGCGTTGCGCATCTTGGTCGGCGGATAGTCCATCGACCCCGAGCAGTCCACCATGATCGCCACGGCCGCGTCCGGGCCCTGCCCGGCCGAGTACAGATGGGGCGCCGCGACCGGGCTCCCGATGGTGCCGCCACCGGTCGAGGTGACCGTGACGATCGCGTTGACCTCGCGCCCGCCCTCCGGCAGGTACTCGTTCTGGTACACGTCGACCGAGAACTGTACGGCACGTTCGACTTCGAGAAATTGGCCATGCCTGCTCTGTTCCCCCTCAAGTGCCCCACCTGGATGGGGCGATGACTATGTGCGGACCGGTCCCCTCCGGTCCGCGGCCGTCCCTGTTTGTACGGCCTCAGCCGGATACTGCCCCTTGTGGCGGGGCCGGGAACGGCACGACGGCCACTGTTACGTTGTCGTGGCCCCCGCCGTCCAGCGCGTGACCGACCAGCACCTGGGCGCCGTGCAGCGGACGGATCGCCGCGTCGGCGGGGACGATCTCGGCCATCTCCTCGGCGGACTCCGCGTAGTTCCACAGCCCGTCCGTGCAGACCACCACCACACCGGGGCGGTCCGGCTTGAACGAGGCGGTGTGCGGCTCCAGTTCGTACGCGTCCGCGCCGAGCCAGCCGGTGATCGCGTGGGCGCGCTCGTCGGCGTAGGCCTCCGCCTCGCTCATCAGGCCCGCGGCGACCATCTGGGCCGCCCACGAGTCGTCCTCGGTGAGCCGGGCCGGCGGTGAACTGCGGTCCACCGGGATCCAGTAGGCGCGGCTGTCGCCGACCCAGCCGACCACCAGCAGGGTCGGGGTGACGACGGAGCCGACCAATGTGCAGGCCGGCGCGTTCTGGTGCGGGGCGTGCTCGCGGGCCGTCGCGGGCTCCTCCGCCAGGAGTTGACCGCGTGCGAGGCCGCGATGATCGCCTCGTGCATCGCCGCCTGCGGATGCGTCCCCTGCGGCAGCGCGGCCAGCAACGCCTCACCGGCCTTCTGCGAAGCGGCCAGTGAGGCCGCGTCGGGCCGCGTCGCCGACGACACCCCGTCGCACACCACGGCGACGAGCGCGGGCGCCCCGTCGGGCAGCACACACTGGCCCACGGCGAAGGCGTCCTCGTTGCGGTGATGGCGCAGGCCGCGGTCGCTGACCGCCGCGAGCGGGCCCAACTCCTGTTCCATGTGGTCGCGTTCGCGGGGCTGGGCATGCCCGCAGTTCTCGCAGTAGCCGTCCGGGTCCACCCGGCCCGAGCGGCAGGCCACGCACACCTTGACGCCCTCGCCCGCGGTCGGCGGCTCGGCGGTGACCCGGGGTCCGGCGCCTGGAGGGGGTACTCGTCGGGCTCCGGCGGCCGGTCGAACCGCACGCCCGTCGCCGCCGCGACCGGTGAACCGGCGGGCGGCAGCGGGGCGTTGGACGGCAGCGGGGTGCCGGCGGAGTCGGTGCCGGGCAGGTCCGTCGGCAGATGGACCGCCGAAGGGGTCTCGGAGCTCTCCGGCGGCGGCACCACGGGCCAGTCCACGTCCGCCGCCTCCTCGGGCGCGGGCGGCACCGCGCCGTTCATGGTGAGCGTCGGGTGGTCGTCCGGTGGCGCGGGCACGGCGGACAGGTCGTACCCGCAGGCGCCGCAGAAGCGGTCACCCGACTCCAGCGGCTCTTCGCAGCTCGGGCAGGCGGAGAGCTGGGGCATCTGCGACATCAACTACACCCACGTCCGGGGCGGTAACGGTTGGCACGTTCCACCAGGTCGATCCTCTCCTCGCCGTCCCGTGCCAGCCGGGCCAGCGTGCGGTACGAACGCTCCAGGCCGAAGCGGAGTCCCCGCTCGTCCAGTTCGCTGCCGAGCAGCTCCCGCCGCGTGAGCGGCACGGAACCCCGGCCTCCGGAGAGTATCCAGTCCAGCGCGCAGCCGAGGACCTCGGCCGACAACCGCTCGCGCCTGACCGCGTCCAGACCGTATCCCTCCAGCGCTTCCACCTGTCCGGCGGCGGCGGTCAGATCGTCCAGGAACGGCGTGTCGTCGGCCGCCGCGACCCGCTGCCGAAGCCGCGCCCGTACGGCGGCCACGCGCGCGGCCGTGTAGTGGATCGATGCCTCGGGCACCGATTCCAGCGTCCGTACGGCACCCTGCCGGTCGCCGGTCGCGAGCTGGACGCGGGCCAGACCGAAGGCCGCGCTCACATAGCTCGGGTCGGTCGACCACACCAGGCGGTAGTACTCCGCCGCGTTGTCCAGCTGCTCCAGCACCTCGGCGCACAGGCCGAGCGCCAGCTTCGGCGCGGGCTCGCCCGGGAAGGCGTCGTAGATCGCGTCGAAGGACAGGGCGGCGGCCTCGTAGTCACGGGTCGCCAGCGCGGCCACGCCGGTGTACCAGACCACCCGCCAGTCGTCGGGCCGCTCGTCCTCCAGCTTCGCCAGGGCGTCCAGCGCGGTGTACGAGTCGCCGTTCTCCAGCCAGGCGCGGATCTGCCGCAGCCGGGTCTCCACGGACGGCGAGGGCGCCGACGCGAGCGCGCCGAGCAGTTCGGTCGCCGCGGTCGCCATCAGGCCCGCCAGGAAGCCCGCGTTCGGGTCGCTCGGGTCGACGTGCGGCACCGGCAGCGCGAGTGCCACGGCGGGGGAGTCGACCTCCTTGACCAGGCGCGGCGCGCTGCCGTTGAGCCCGGTCAACGCCGGGGCGCTGTGCGGCCGTTCGGCAAGTGCCGTGCCGGCGCGGCCACTTGGGGCACGCTCGGCGGGCGGGCCGCTCTCGCCCCCAGCGTCGACACGTCACCGACCAGTACCGGCACCAACTCCGTGTCCGTGACCTTCAGTTCGGGCCCGAACAGGGTGGACAGGGACGGGCGGGCCCGGCCGGTCTGCAGCGAGACGACCTCGCGCAGCACGCCCGTCAGCTGCTCGGCCATCTCCTGCGCCGAGGCGAAGCGGCGGGCCGGGTCGGGGTCGGTGGCGCGGACCAGGAGCCGGTAGAACGACTCGTAGCGGCGGAAGACCTCGATGTTGTCCGGGTCGGGCAGGGAGTCCACGAAGACGTTCGTGTAGCCCTGGAAGTCGAAGGTCATCACCGCGAGCGTGCGGGCCACCGTGTACAGGTCGCTCGCCACCGACGGGCCGACCTCCGCGACCTCCGGCGCCTGGTAGCCGACCGTGCCGTAGATGGCCGACTCGTCGTCGTCCATCCTGCGCACCGCGCCCATGTCGATCAGCTTGAGCTGGTCCTCGGTCTGGATCGCGTTGTCGACCTTGAAGTCGCAGTACAGGAGGTTGCGGCTGTGCAGGTGGCCGAGCGCCTCCAGGGCCTCGATGCCGTACGCGCAGGCCTGCTCCACCGGCAGCGGATCGCGCTTCCCGCCTTCCGTACGGCGGTCGTTGGCGATCTCCTTGAGGGACTTGCCGCCGACGTACTCCATGACGATGTAGCCGTCGAGCGAGCCCGTCCGCTGGTCCAGGTGCTCCACGAAGTTGTAGATCCGCACGATGTTGGCGTGCTCGATCTCGGCGAGGAAGCGCCGCTCGGAGATCGCGGCCTCCATCGCGTCCTGGTCGCCGGTGTCGAGGAGACCCTTGAGGACCACCCACCGGTCGGAGACCGCGCGGTCCACGGCGAGATAGACCCAGCCGAGACCGCCGTGCGCCAGACAGCCCACGACCTCGTACTGGCCGTGCACGATGTCGCCGGTCTCCAGCTTGGGCGAGAACGAGTACGGGTTGCCGCACTTGGTGCAGAAACCCTCCGTGCGCCCCGGGCTCTCACCGCGCGCCCGGCCCACCGGAGCACCGCAGTCCGAGCGCGAGCAGAACCGCTTCCGCTCGGGCACCTCCGGGTTCTCCAGCACCATCTCGCGCGGGTCGGGCCGCGGCACCCCGGCACCTGTACCAGACCGACCCCGAGCCGGCCGCGGCTCGACGTCCCGGACGACGAGCCGGAGCTGCGCACCGACACCGAACGGCCGGTGGAGCGGCCCGACTCGGAGCGCGAGAGCCGCCCCGACACCGACCGCCGCGACTTCGACGACTGCGACGACGTACGCGAACTCCGGCTGCTGGTACGGGAACTGCCGCTTCCCGAACCCCGCGAACCCTTGCCGCTGGCCATCCCCGTGGGCGGTGAACTGATCGCCCCGGACGCCGACACCACCGGCGCCAGACCGCACGTGTCGCAGTACAGCTCGCCGCCGCCGACGTCCTCGTACGAGCCCTCGCAGCCCGGCCGTTGACACGTTCGCTGTGTCCCGCTCATGACCGACCCCGCTTCTCTCTCGTCACTCACGCGCCCGGCCCCCTCTGGTCCTCGGGACCGCTCTGCGGGTGCGCCCGCGGAGCACTGAACTGCTCGGCCGCCGCGTGCTGGTAGCGCAGCACCGCCTGCTCGGCGACGCGCAGGTCGCAGGGGGCGCTCCACAGCATGCGGCGGGCCGCGTCGTACCGCTCGACCAGCAGCGGGTCCTCCGCGAGGCCGTGCCGGGCCACCTTCGCCTTGTACGCGTCGAGACGGCCGCGCAGCTCCGCGCGGACCGCCAGCGGCTGGGTCACCGCCGTCAACGACTCGCGGGCGCGCAGCAGTTCGTCCTCCGCCTTCTGCTCCAGGGACTCCAGGAGCGGCGACAGACGGTGCCACTGGGCGTGTCTGCGGTACTCGGCGGCCGTCGACAGCTGCTCCTGGAGCACCGTCGGCGGGCCGCTGACGACCGGCACCTCCGTGGCCGCGATCTTCGCGAGGACCTCACCGCGCGCGGTGCGCGCCTCGGCGAGCGTGCGGTCCGCGCGGGAGAGCACGTCCCGCAGCTTCACGAGCCGCGCCTCCGCGTCCTGCCGGACGGTGAGCACGGCGTCGATCTCGCGCCGCACGTCCTCCAGGGCGCGCGCCTCCCGGTCGTAGACCGTGGTGTCCGGACGGCCGCCGCCGGGGCCCGAACTCCCTGCGCCCGCACCCAGAAGGCCAGCGGGTCGGAGATCACACGCTCGCGCAGGTCGGTCAGGACGCGGGTGATGCGCTCCAGGTCGTCGCCCGCGGGGTGTTCGCCCGGGCGGACGCCGACGGAGTGGGCGAGCTGGCGGGTGCGCTGCAACTCCGCGGCCAGTAAATCGATCCGGGCGGGCAGCGCCGACCACACCGCGTCCGCGGTGACGACCATGTCCAGCGAGTTAGCGTACAGGTCGTTCATCTCGTCGACGAGCGCGCTCAGCGAGAACTGGTGACTCAGCTTGCTCGAACCACCCGTCAGCGTCGGCAGGTTGGCGGTCGCCGCGGTGGCGCCCGCGACCGTGACGGACTCGCCGCGCAGCAGCTCGGTCAGCTCGACCAGGTCCTCACGGCTGGACCAGCGGCGCCTGGCCCGGATGCTCTGGGCGGCGTGGAACGCGTCCGTGTAGGCGTCGAAGTACGCCCACAGCAGCGTGATCGACGCGTCCGTGGCCGCCCAGCGCTCCTTGGTCGTGCCCGTCAGCTCGGCGCCTTCGAGGAGTCTGCGGCCCGCGTGGTCCTGGAGGGCGAGGAGCGAGGTCTCGATGGCCTCGTGCTCCGCGCCGAGCCGCGCCAGCGCACGGTCCACCTCGTCCCGGTCCATTACCGGCCCGGGGTCCCGTGACGCCCATCGATCACCTCTCGCTGCGTTGTGTTCCGTCGAAGTCCGTGTCGCCGTGCCGAAGCTGATGGCCCGTCACGTGTAGTGCGGGGTCGGCGGATCGGCCGACTCGAATCCTTGCCCAGCGTCGGCAGCAGCCATTTCGTGTACGACGCCCGCCAGCCGTCGGGGCTGGTGCGGTAGGTCTCCAGTATTCGGTTGACCCGGCGTACCAGATCGGTGGCGCCCCTGTTCATGGCCACGCCGTAGTACTCGGTGGTGAAGGTGGTGCCCTTCAGCTCCACCGTCGGGTCCTGCGCGGCCTGGCTCGCGGCGAGCGCTCCGTCGGTCACCACCGCGTCCGCCTGGCCGAGTTGGAGCTCCACGAGGCAGTCCAGCTGGTTGGCGACAGGGGGCAGGATCTTCACGCTGGAGGGCAGCTTGCCGCTCGCCTTGTCGTCGGTCAGCCGGTCGTTCGCCGTGGAACCCGACGCCGAACAGACCCGCTGGCCGGCCAGGGACCCGTCGTAGCCGGTGATCGTCGACGCCTTCGGGGCGAGGACCTGCTGGCCGGTGAGGAAGTACGGCGCGGAGAAGGCGACTTGGCCGGCCCGGTCGCAGGTGATCGTCATCGTGCGGACCACCATGTCGACCTGCTTGTCCCGGACCGCCGGGATGCGCTGGTTGGTCGGTATGGCCAGGAACTGGACGCTGTTGGCGGTGTACGAGCCGCCGAAGATGTTCTTCGCGATGGCGGTGACCAGGTCGATGTCGAAGCCCTCCAGGTCACCGGAGGAGCTGTTGGGGTTGCGGTACCCCCAGCGGTAGCTGTTCTGGTCGATGCCCACCTTCAGCACACCGCGCGCCTTGATGGCGTCGATCGTGGTGCCGTCGGCGTCCGAGGGGACGGACTCTGGTTCTGCACCGTGTTCTCGTCGCACTCGGGGGCCCGGGCCTGGGTGCCCTGGACCGTCCGCTGGCCGCCGAGGTCAGCGCCCGCCTCGCCGCGCGACTGGGTCAGCGGCAGCAGCAGTACGAAGGCGACCGCGAGGACGCACACGAGCGCCATCGCGCCCACCCCGCCCCAGCCGCGCAGGCTGGCCCGCAGTCGGCGCACACCGCTCAGCCGGCGAAAAAGTCACCGCGTGCTCGCATCGTCACGCCCCTCTCACCGGTACTCCGACAGCCTGCGCCCGATGCCCAGGACCGCGCCGGCCGCGCCGAGCGCCGCGAGCACCGCGGCCCCGACGGTGAGGCCGGTCATCGCGTCCAGGCCGTCGCCCGCGGACTTCCTGAACTCGCTCGTCTCGTGCTGGAGTGCCGTGTTCAGCGAGGCGTCCACGGCGGTGAAGCACTCTCCGGTGGCCCCGCTCCTGCCGATGACACCGTCACGGGCCTGCTGGTAGAGGCCCTTCTCGTTGTCGTCGCTGACCTTCGCGTGGCGGGAGATCCACACTTTCATCGAGCTGTTGGCGACCGCGACCGGCTTGCGGCCCGCGGAGTCGTCGGCGAGGGAGTCTGCCAGCTTGAGGCCCTTGCCTAGCTTGGCTATCTCCTGGTCGTATCCCCAGTCGTAGGCGTCCACGACCGTCTTGTCGGGCAGCGTCTTCGTCTCCGCGCCCCGGCTCACCAGCGTGAGGTTCTCGTCGCTGCGTGCCTTCAGGGAGGCGATCCGGGCGTCGTGCAGCACGTTCAGCGACTGCACGCCGTGGTCGTACGAGGCGTTCAGGCCCGCGCGGGCGACGGTGTGGCCGACGACCAGCCACAGCAGGGCGATGGCGGTGGCGGCGGAGGCGGCGACCAGGCCGTGGTTCAACACCCGGTTCGTCCGCTGGTAGTTGCGCCGCTGGGCCCAGGCGAGACCGCCGAGCGCGAGGAGCCCGAGGGCGATCGCGAACCACGGGTACGGCGTCGCGTCACCGTAGTCGTCGCTCAGCCGCTGGTTCTCCGTCTTGTACAGGTCCTCGGCCTTGGGCAGCATCTTGTTCTGCATGGTGTCGTTGGCGGCCCGCAGATAGGCGCCGCCCACCGGGAAGCCCTGCCGGTTGTTGGCGCGGGCCGACTCGACCAACCCCTTGTACTCCGGCAGGAGTTCGTTGAGCTGTCCGATGGTCGTCGCCGACGACGAGCCCGGGTCGGTGTTCGCGGCGGCCGTCACGAGTTTCGCGGCGGCCGTCCTGATGTCCGCCTCGTACTGGTCGCGGGTCGCCTGCGTCTCCTGGAGGCCCGCCAGATAGCCGCTCGCCGCCATCGTGTTGGCGTCGGCCAGCGAGCGGTAGATGTCCGCCGCGTCCGAGCTGAGCGGCTGGCTGTGGTGGAGGACGTCGTCGGCCGCCGTCGCGCGGCTGTCGGTCTGCCAGGCGGTGACCACGCCGAACGCGACCACCAGCACGGCCAACAGCGCGCCGATCGCGCGCAGCCGGCCCGGCTCGGTGGTGGCCGCCGCGCGCAGCCGGTCGACGCCCTCGGCGAGGGCCGTACGGCGCGCCGGCGCCGCGTCAGGCGCACGCCGGGGCGCGGGCGCCCCGGACCTGGCCGGCTGCGGCGGCAGCGCCGGCATCGTGGGCACGGCGGAGCCCGGTGGCGCCGTACTGCTCTTCGGCGGTTGTGTCACTGCTGACCTCCCCAGGGTCATCCCGTCGCCGCAAGTATCGCCGCCAGGACTGACATTCCGCACCGGCCTTCACTGGATCTTGATCGGATCGCAGCGCGGCCACCGGATTTCCGGCACCACACAACGCCCCGCACCGCCCCCTGTCCATGAATACGCCGTGGGAATCTGTTCGGTTCCCGGGTGTCAGTGCTCGTAGGAGGCCCTGGCCCGCGCATGTGCCTCGGCCGGGGCGCCCACATGGTCAAGACCGAGCAGGACGGATCCGAGGACCGGCCGCGCGGTGACGACCGTGGCCACCGCCTTCGGCGCCTTGGCGGCCAGCAACTCCCTTATTCGGTCGTCCAGTTGGGGATGCCGGGCGGCGAGGACGCTGCCGCCGAGCAGCACCGGCGCCTCCTCGTCGAGCAGGTCCAGGCGGGTCAGCGCGACCGTCGCCATCGCCACGACCTCCTCGGCCATCCGGTCCACGATCGAACGGGCGACCGGGTCGCCGTCCGCCGCCGTGGCGAACAGCACCGGCGTCAGCTCGTGCCGCCGGTGGTGCTCGACGTGTTCGAGATGCAGGGCCTCGATGAGGCCGTACATCGAGTCCAGGCCGAAGTACGCGGGCAGCGTGCGCGCCAGCGCCGTAGGGCCGCCGCGGCCGTCCTCGGCGCGTGCCGCGTGCCACAGGGCCTCCTCCGCCAGGCCCCAACCGCCGCCCCAGTCACCGGAGATGCGGCCGATCGCCGGGAAGCGGGCGGTGCGGCCGTCGGGGCGCATGCCGACGCAGTTGATGCCCGCCCCGCACACCACGGCGACACCGCGCGGCTCGGGGATGCCCGCCCGCAGGATCGCGAACGTGTCGTTGCGCACCTCGATGCTGCTGCCCCACTTGCGCGCGTGCAGCGCGACGGCCAACTGCTCCTCCTCCACCGGGAAGTCGGCGTTGGCGAGACAGGCCGACACATGCTCCACGGCGCTCACCCCCGCCTCCGCGAAGGCGCGGGCGACGGCTTCGGCGACGGTGTCGACGGCCGTCCCGATGCCCACGACCGGGGGCCGGAACCCGCCGCCGCGGGCGGTGGCGAGGACGGTCCCGTCGGCCGCCACGACCGCGACGTCGGTCTTGCTGTTGCCCGCGTCGACGGCGAGGACACTTGCGGTCAGGCCCACGCGAGGTGCTCCCGGTTGTGCGCGATCAGCTGGTCGGTCAGGGCTTCGGCGTACTCGTACTGGCCGATCAGGGGATGCGAGAGCAGCGCCCGGAACACCCGGTCCCGGCCCCCGCGCAGCGCGGCCTCCAGAGCGAGGTCCTCGTACGCCGTCACGTTGGCCATCAGCCCCGCGTACAGCGGATCGACATCCGCCACGGCAAGAGGAGTCGCCCCCTTCGCGCCTACGGCCGCCTGCACCTCGATCACCGCGTCGTCCGGCAGGAACGGCAGCGTCCCCTTGTTGTACGTGTTGACCACCTGGTACGGACTCCCGCCCGCGCCCCCGCCGAGCAGCGAGGCGGCGAGGTCGACGGCGGCCTCGGAGTAGTAGGCCCCGCCCCGCTTGGCGAGCAGCGCGGGCTTCTCGTCGAGGGCCGGGTCGGCGTACATCTTCAGCAACTCGCGTTCCATCTCCGCGACTTGGGAGGCCCGCGACGGCTTCGTGCGCAGTTCGCGTACGACCTCGTCGTGCGCGTAGAAGTACCGCAGGTAGTACGACGGGACCACGCCGAGCCGGTCGAGCAGGACCCGGGGCAGGCTCAGGTCGGCGGCGATGGCGTCGCCGTGTTCGCCGAGCAGCTTGGGCAGCACGTTCTCGCCCTCGGGACCGCCGAGCCGCACACCCGTCTCCCAGGTGAGGTGGTTGAGCCCCACATGGTCGAGGTGCACATCGGTCGGGGTGACCCCGAGGAGCCCGGCGAACTTCCGCTGGAAGCCGATCGCCACGTTGCACAGGCCGACCGCCTTGTGGCCGGCCTGGAGCAGGGCGCGGGTGACGATCCCCACCGGGTTGGTGAAGTCGATGATCCACGCGTCCGGGTTCGTCCGGCGGACCCGCTCCGCGATGTCCAGGACCACCGGTACGGTCCGCAGCGCCTTGGCGAGGCCGCCCGCGCCGGTCGTCTCCTGGCCGACGCAGCCGCACTCCAGCGGCCACGTCTCGTCCTGCTCGCGGGCCGCCTGGCCGCCGACCCGGAGCTGGAGCAGCACCGCGTCGGCGCCCTCGACACCGGCGTCCAGGTCGTCCGTCGTGACGATCCGGCCGGGGTGCCCCTGCTTGGCGAAGATCCGGCGGGCCAACCCGCCCACCAGCTCCAGGCGTTCGGGCGCCGGGTCGACGAGGACGAGCTCCTCGACGGGCAGGGTGTCCCTCAACCGGGCGAAGCCGTCGATGAGTTCGGGGGTGTAGGTCGATCCTCCGCCGACCACGGTGAGTTTCATACGTGGTTAACCCTTCACTCCGGTGAGCGTGACACCCTCGACGAACGCCTTCTGCGCGAAGAAGAACACGAGGATCACAGGGGCCATGACCAGAACGGTCGCGGCCATGGTGAGATTCCAGTCGGTGTGGTGCGCGCCCTTGAACGACTCCAGGCCGTAACTCAGGGTCCAGGCACCGGGGTTCTCGGACGCGTAGATCTGCGGACCGAAGTAGTCGTTCCAGGCGTAGAAGAACTGGAAGAGCGCCACGGCCGCGATGCCCGGCTTGGCCATCGGCAGCACGACCCGCACCAAGGTCTTGAACTCGCCGCAGCCGTCGACCTTCGCCGCGTCCAGGTACTCGTTCGGGATGGTCATCAGGAACTGCCGCAGCAGGAAGATGGAGAACGCGTCGCCGAACGCCATCGGGATGATCAGCGGCCACAGCGTGCCCGAGAGGTCCAACTGCTTGGCCCAGAACAGGTACATGGGAATGATCACGACCTGCGGCGGCAGCATCATCATCGAGATGACCAGCATCAGCGACAGATTCCGGCCCCGGAAGCGGAACTTGGCGAGCGCGTACGCCACCGGGATCGACGACACGACGGTCAGGACGGTGCCGAGACCGGCGTAGATCAGCGTGTTCTTCCACCAGGTGAGGAAGCCCGGGGTGTCGAAGACCTTCTTGTAGTTGCCCCACTCCCAGGTGTGCGGGATGAGGTCGCGGCTCAGGGCCTGGCTGTCGCTCATCAGGGAGGTCAGGAACACGAACACGAACGGCAGCGTGAAGAAGAGCGCGGCGGCGACACCGAGCGCGTGGACGGCGATCCACTCCATGAACGCCTTGCGGCGGGCGGTGCGCTCGGCGGGGTCACCGGCGCCCTCAACTCCACCGGCTTGTCGAGTACTTGGGCCATGCTCAGTCACCTGCCAGGTTGAGGCCGCCCCGGCGCCGCATCAGGAACGCGGTGAACACCATCGACAGGGCGAACAGGACGAGTGCCACCACGCAGGCCGAGCCGTAGTCGAAGCGCTGGAAGCCGAGGTTGTAGACGAGCTGGGGAAGGGTGAGCGTGGACTTCTCCGGGTAGCCGGGCTCGAACTGCGTGCCGGCGCCCTGGATGACGCCGGACGCGACCTTCCCGGCGATGAGGGGCTGTGTGTAGTACTGCATGGTCTGGATCACGCCGGTGACGACGGCGAACATCACGATCGGCGAGATGTTCGGCAGCGTGACGTACCGGAACCGCTGCCAGGCCGACGCGCCGTCCAACTCGGCCGCCTCGTACTGCTCTTGGGGTACGTCGAGCAGCGCGGCCATGAAGATGACCATCAGGTCGCCGATGCCCCAGAGGGCGAGCAGGGTGAGCGCCGGCTTGGACCAGGTCGGGTCGTTGAACCAGCCGGGGGCCGGGATGCCGACCTTCTCCAGGAGTGAGTTGACGGGCCCGGTACCGGGGTTGAGGAGGAACGCGAACGCCATCGTCGCGGCGACCGGCGGTGCGAGATACGGCAAATAGAACAGCGTCCGGAAGACGCCCGTGGCCGTCTTGATCTTGGTGATCAGCAGCCCCACACCGAGCCCGAACACGACCCGGAGCGAGACCATCACCACGACCAGCCACAGGGTGTTGCGCATGGCGGGCCAGAAGTACGGATAGTTCTTGAAGACGTACGTCCAGTTCTTCGTCCCCACCCACGTCGGCGGCTTGAAGCCGTCGTAGTGCATGAACGAGAAGTAGACCGTCGAGATCAGCGGGTACGCGAAGAAGACCGCGAAGCCGATCAGCCAGGGCGACATGAAGGCGAGGGTGCGAAGCGCCTGCTTCCGCTGTTTCGCGGCGAGGCCGGGCGGGCGGTGCTTCTTCGCCAGGGTGACTGTGCTCATGCTGGGGCTACTTCGCCTGCGCGATGTCGGTGTCGATCTGCTTGGCGGTGCTCTTCAAGGCGGAGTCCAGGTCCTTCACCTTGCCGCTCTCGTAGTCGTAGCCGAGGTTCTGGATCGTCGTCAGGTACACACCGCCGTTGATGGAGGCGGGACTTGTGGTCGAGTACTGGTTCGACGCGATGTCCAGGAACGTCTTGAAGCGCGGGTCGTACTTCAGCTTCGGGGACTTGAGGGCGGCGAGCGTCGAGGGCACGTTGTGAATGCCGTTGGAGAAGTTCACCACCGCGTCCGTGTCCGTGGTGATGTACTTGACGAACTCCCAGGCCGCGTTCTGCTTCTTGCTGGTCGCGGCGATGCCGGTGATGGTGCCGGTGATGTAGCCCTTGCCGTACTGGGCGACCTGGTCGTCCGGCACGGGCAGCGGGGCAACTCCGATGTCCAGCTTGGGATTTGCCGCCGTCGCCATCCCGAGCCGCCACTCGCCGTCCAGCTGCATCGCGACCTGGCCGGTGTGGAAGGGGTGCTTGTCGCCCCACTCGTCACCGAGCGTCGAGCGGTAGCTCTCCAGCTTCTTGAAACCGCCGAGTTCGTCGACGAGCTTCTTCTGCAGCGTGAAACCGGCCTTGAACGCGGGGTCCGTGGCGAGCGCCGACTTGCCGCTCTTGTCGAAGTACGTCGGCGAGAACTGGGCGAAGATGTGCTCGGTCGTGGTCTCCCAGCCGTGGTAGTCCGGCATGAACCCCAACTGCGAGTACGTGTTGCCCTTGCTGATCGTGAGCTTCTTCGCGTCGGCCTCGAACTCGGACCACGTCTTGGGCGGGCTGGTGATGCCGGCCTTCGCGAACTCCGTCTTGTTGTAGTAGAGCCCGTACGCGTCGCCCAACAGGGGGCGGTGCAACGGTTTCCGTCGAACTGGGTGTACTCGTTCATCGCCTTCGGGAACGTCGTCTCCGGGTCGATGTTCGCCTTCTTGAAGAAGGGATTGAGATCGACGAGAGCGCCCGACGAACAGAACTTGCCGACGTTGTTCGTGGTGAACGACGAGATCACGTCGGGCGACTTGCCGCCGCCCGTGCGCAGCGCCTGGTTGATCTTGTCGTCGGTCATGTTGCCGACGACATTCACGTGGATGTTGGGATGCGCCTTCTCGAACCCGGCGACCATGGCCTTCACGGCGCTCAGCTCGGAGGCCGCGCTCCAGGCGTGCCAGAAGTTGATGGTCACGTCCTTCGAGGCGTCGTCGGACGCACCGGACGAGGACTGCCCCGTACAGGCGGTGGCAAGCAGGGCGAAGGAGGCGGATGCGGCGAGCGCGATGACCGCTTTCCGGGATATTCCGGGCATGACGAGGTCTCCCAAGGACAGGGCGGGGTGTGGTGTGGGTGGTGGAGAGGCGCCGGGTGGGGCAGGCGGTGTGGGTGGTGCGGGGTGGTCCGGTGGGGCCGGGTGGAGCTTGGCGGTGCGGGTGGTGTGGGCGGTGCGGGTGGTGCGGAGTCGCTCCGAGGGAGCCGGGCAGGTCAGCTGGTTCGGGGAAGCCGGTAGGTCGAAGTCGGTTCGGGGAAGCCGGGGGTCGAAGTCGGTGTGCGGGAGCCGGAGTTGGACGGTCGGGGCGGGAGGTCAGCGGGAGGTGTCGAAGACCTCGTCGCGGGTGGTTGCCAGCGCGCTCTCCAACGCGCCCCGCAGCACGGGGTGTTCATGGACGTCGCCGACGACGAGCCGGGGCCGTGACGCGGCCAGCTCCTCCAACTCGGCCTGGACCAGGGCACGTAGAGGTTCGCCGCCGGCGGCCAGCGAGCCACCGCTGAGGACGACGAGTTCGGGGTCGAGCACGGACACGAGCGAGGCGAGACCGGTCGCGAGGTGGGTCGCGTAGATCTCCAGGAGCCGCCGCTGGGGCCCGGTCGTGTGGTCGGCGGCGGTGGCGACGAGGGCGGCGGCGACCTCGGCGTACGGACCCGTCGGGATCTCGGTGATGCCGAGTTCCCGGGCGAGCCCGGGCAGGGCCTGTGAACCGGCCAGGGCCTGGTAACCACCGCTGTTGGCCTTGGTCACCTGGCGGACCAGGGGCGCGCCCGGCACCGGCAGGAAGCCGACCTCGCCCGCGCCGCCGGTCCAGCCCCGGTGCAGCCGGCCGCCGAGGACCAGGGCGGCGCCGAGACCGCCCTCGTTCCAGAGCAGCACGAAGTCGCCGTGCCCGCGCGCCGCACCGAGCCGCTGCTCGGCGATGGCGACGAGGTTCACGTCGTTCTCGTACTCCACCGGCATCGGCAGCGCGGCGGCGAGGTCGTCGAGCAGTGCGGGGTGCCCAGCCCGGCAGGTGCGAGGCGTACCGCAGCCGGCCGGTGTTGGGGTCGAAGGCGCCCGGGGTGCCGATGACGAGGCGGTGGATGTCGTCCCGGGCGAGGCCGGCGGCTTTCACCGCACCGTCGAGGGCGTCCGTCACCTGCCGCACGACGGGCTGGGCGGGCCGCCGACCGGGTGTGGCGAGCTCGAACTCGCCCACCGTCCGGCCGGTGACGTCGGCGACGGCGGCGCGGATGCGCTCCGGCGTGACGTCGAGCCCGGCGGCGTAGGCGGCACCCGGATTGACCACGTACAGCTGGGCGTTGGGCCCCGGCCGCCCCTCGCTCGTCCCGGTGGCGAGCACGAGCCCCGCCGCTTCGAGCCGGGCGAGCAGCTGGGACGCGGTCGGCTTGGAGAGGCCGGTGAGCTTGCCGATGCGGGTACGGGACAGCGGGCCGTGCTCCAGGAGAAGGTCCAGGGCGGCGCGGTCGTTCATGGCGCGCAGGACGCGGGGGTGCCCGGGGTGCCGGTGCCCGGGTACCGGAGGTTCCTGCCATGTCTACGCCACCTGCCTTTCGAACTCTCGGAACACTCGACTCTCGAACCGTTCAGCCTGTCACGTGATCACTGTTAGGAAAGTTTCCAATTGGGTGGGAGGAACGTAAGCCCGGGGCGAAGGGGGCGTCAATAGACACCGCCCCCGAGGCAACAGACTCGTTACCTGCGGGGGTGGCGGGGTCGGCCCGGGCGGGGAGGCTGCGAAGGAAGTGGGGTGGCCCTGCGGGTGCGGGCGGGGTGCTGGTGGGACGCCGCGCGTGGGTTGCCGCAGTGCTCGGGACGATCGAGATACTCCGGGCGACCTTGGGCCAGGGCGCCATCACCTGGGCCGATGCGGCCGAGGACGTCGCGTTGTGGATTGATCGCTTCCAGCATCGTCTGGGTGACCGTGGCCTCGCTGTGGCTACGACGACGGGCCCGCACGGCGGGTGTCGCCCTCACCCCGGATGCCCTCGCCGACCGTCAGACACGCCAACTCCGCGCGCTACGGCCCTCGGTGGGCTGGCCCGACCGGACGCGCACGGAACTGAAGGCGTCGGACCGGATCGCCGTCACGGGGGAGAAGGGCCACGAGGAGATCTGGTTCCGCCGACGCCCGGGCCGCCATGGCCACACGGTCTGGGGCGGGGAGTCCCGGCGAGCGGTATGCCAGGCAACGGGCTTGCCGCGCAGGTGAGTTGGGCGCTGGCGGCTCATCGATGTCGTCCTGGCCCAGCACCGTGACCAGGTTGTCGAGTGAGAGCGGGTTGCCCGCCGGGGAGTGTGGGGCGGTTCTTCGCCACGGGGGCGGAGCGGGCGGGAGGTTGAGGCGCGTCCGTGGTCGCGGCGTCAGTCCTCCAGGAAGGGCGCCGTGTCCAGGGTCGGATACGGGGCCGGGAGGGCGAGGGGACTGCCCAGGCTGACCTTGGACTCGGCGTCGTAGAACGCCTCTTTGGGGTCGTCGCCGGGGAGGACGGGGACGGTGTAGCAGTGAGCCGACTTCGTGTGGCGGTTGATCAGGACGTAGATCGGCACTCCGGCGGCGGCGTAGGTACGGAGCTTCGGGCCGGTGTCCGTCTCGTGGTTGGAGGACGTGACCTCGCCGACCAGGGCGATCATGTCGACGGGGTACCAGCCCCTGTGGGCCTTCAGGTATGAGTCGTCGAGTTCGCTCGGCCTTCGGCGCCGGACGTAGAAGTCCGGGATGACCAGGGCCATCGTGGTGCCGTCCTTGTGCGCTGCTCGATAGCCGTTGCCCATGCCCACCAGGCGGTGTCCGGCGGCGCGGAACTGGAAGGACAACTCGAAAGCGCCGTCGTTGTGATCGTCGTTCGGTGCCGGTGGCACGATGGCCATCCCCGACGTACTCGGGTCGGATCGGCGTCGTCGACGCCTCCTCGATCGCGATCAGCAGATCGATGGGGTCCTGCTGCGTCATGACCGGCTCCATGATGGGTTCGGCGCTCATCGGTGCTTCTCCCTCGTCACGCTGCTGCCAGGCTACGCCCGTGCTGGGTGCCCCGGCAGAACCATGGGCCACCCGGAGGGCCCGCGAACTGGGCTTTCGCGGGCGTTCACTCGAACGGGTGTGCTGAACCGTTCCGTCCGCACCCGATCCCGCTCACCCGACCCGGCACCCCGCCACGCCCCCTGCAACTACCGCCCGGTAGGCCGCTGCGAAGCAATAGGTGAAGTGGCCGCCACCTGGGGTGAATCCGCGTTGGAGTACACGGACGGTGCCGCCACCGACTCCGTGGGGTCCGCCGCGTCCTCCACGGGGTCGGCCGTGGCGCCGCCGACGATGCGGATGTTCGCCTCGTCGAAGGCTCGCTTGACCCGCCACCGTAGTTCTCGCTCGACGCTCACGGACTTGCCCGGCATGGTCCTCGCGGAGAGGCGGACGACCATGGAGTCGATCAGGACGCTGTCCAGGCCCAGGACCTCGATCGGGCCCCACAACAACTCGTTCCAGGGCTCTTCCTTGCTCATCCGCTCCGTGACCTCGTCCAGCGTCGCCTTCACCCGGTCCAGGTTCTCGGAGGCCTTCACCGTCACGTCCACGCCCGCCGTCGCCCAGCCCTGCGACAGGTTGCCGATGCGCTTGACCTCGCCGTTGCGGACGTACCAGATCTCGCCGTTGTCGCCGCGGAGCTTGGTCACGCGGAGGCCGACCTCTATGACCTCGCCGGAGGCGACGCCCGCGTCGATCTGGTCGCCGACGCCGTACTGGTCCTCGAGGATCATGAAGACGCCGGAGAGGAAGTCCGTGACGAGGTTGCGGGCGCCGAAACCGATCGCCACGCCCGCGACACCCGCGGAGGCCAGGAGGGGGCGAGGTTGATCTCGAAGGTCGCCAGGACCATCAGGGCGGCTGTGCCCAGGATCACGAAGGACGCCACCGAGCGGAGTACCGAGCCGATCGCCTGCGAGCGCTGCCGACGGCGTTCCGCGTTGACCAGGAGGCCGCCCAGCGCCGTGCCGTCCACCGATTCGACCGTACGGTTCATCCGGTCTATCAGCTTGGTGATCGCCCGCCGTACCGTCATTCTCAGGACCACCGCGATCACCACGATCAGCAGCACCCGGAGACCGATCGCCAGCCAGGTGGACCAGTTCTGCTCCACCCAACTGGCAGCGTTGGTCGCGCCCTCCTGGGCGTCCTGGAGCGTGGGCACGGTCACCGCGGTCTCCGAGGGGCTCGGAGAGGGCGAGGGCGTAGCGGCGGCCAGTAGGACGGCGGACAAGGACACGGCAGGTACCTCCAGGTGCTGCGTCCGCCCTCCGGCATGGTCCGACAGGGGCAAGGTCACGAATAGGTCACCAAGAGGGCGGGCCCACCACACTATCGGGGCAACGCGTGAGGATCGTTGCCGTGTTCAGGGGAGAGGCTGTGCTCAGCCGGGAATGAACAGGTGGGACCGACCCACACCCGTCCCGGCCCTGCATCACATGTGGTCGAAAACACTCCCAGCCCGTTACCGGGACATGGTGGCGCTTCCACCAGGCATGAGGAGACTGACTACAGATCGTCCCGGCGCGAGCCACGTGCCGCAGACGCACAAGGAGGCATCCGTGCCGCATGTCCTGGTCCTCAACGCGTCGTACGAGCCACTCGGCGTCGTACCGCTCCGCCGCGCGCTCGTCCTCGTCCTGGAGAACAAGGCAGTCTCCCTTGAGGAATCCGGCGCCTTTATGCACAGCGCAACCGTCACTGTCCCCGCACCCAGCGTGGTCCGGCTCAAGCGATTCGTACGGGTTCCCTATCGGGGCCCGTTCCTCTTACCCGCCGGGCGCTCTTCGCGCGCGACGGGGGCCGGTGCATGTACTGCGGTGGCGTCGCAACCAGCGTCGACCATGTCATTCCGCGCAGCCGCGGGGGCAAGCACGTCTGGGACAACGTGGTGGCGTCCTGCCGCCGCTGCAACCACGTGAAGGCCGACCGACACCTCTTCGAGATCGGCTGGCGACTGCGCCACAAACCCGCCCCACCCACCGGCCTGGCCTGGCGCATCATCGGGACAGGTCACAGGGACCCGCGCTGGCTGCCGTACCTGCAGCCGTACGGCGCGGAGGACGCGATGGCCCGGATCGACGGCATCTCCGCCTGACGGTCCGGGCTTTTGTGTACCCCGGTACGGCGGTACGGAGTCGTCCGCCCCGGCAGCCCCCGTGCTGCCGGGGCGGACCGTCATGCGTAGCGCAGCTCGCCCGGCCGCACCGACCGCCGCAGCAGCGGCAGCGAGGTCGCGGCCGCCAGCACGCAGGCCGCGTACACGCCGACCGGCACCAGCAGCGCCGCGTACGGCACCGGTACGTCCGCGTACCGGGAGACGGCGGCGCCGTACCAGAAGCTGATCGCCGTACCGCCGAGGCCCGCCACCGCGATCGCCGGGAACAGCGGCAGCGCGGTCTCCAGGAGGAGCGCGCGGGCCAGTACGGCGTGCGGCACCCCGGCCGCCGCCTGCGCGGCCAGGCCCCGGCGCCGCGCGGCGAGGGATTCGGCGGTGCTCACGGCCAGGGCCGTCAGCGCGAGCGCGAGGGCGAGGAGGATCGCGGCGGCCGTGAGGTCGATGCCGGTCGTGTAGTACGCCATGCGCGTGGCCAGGTGTCCCGTGCGGCGCTTCTCGGTCAGGTCCGCGAGCAGGATCTGCCGTACGCCCGCGAAGCCCGAGCCGACGACCGTCACCAGCAGCAGTGCCGCGTGTGTGCGGGCGGTGGACCAGGGTCCTCGCGCAGCCGTTCCGCCGCGATCAGCAGGGCGGGGCGGGAGGTGCCGGCGGCGAAGCCCTCACCCAGTTGGCGGGACGAGGCCCCGGAGAGCCAGATCGCGATCAGGCTGACCAGGACGGCCAGGACGAGGACCGTCACCGGGCCGAGCCCGAAGGACACGGGGCTGCCGAAGACCGGGGTCAGCGCGAGGGCGGCCAGCGTCACCGCGAGCAGCCGGGTCGCCGTACCGGACAGCCTGCCCGGGCCGCGCACGGGCCGTACCCGCCGGACCCGCCCGAGCGGATCGGCCACCACCCGGCGCAGCGCCACCGCGCTGACGACCGCCCCAGCACCGGCACGGCGACCACGACGACCCCGGCCCAGGCGGTCACGTACGGCAGCAGCGGTACGGCGACCGTCGCCGTCGCCACCACCGCCCCGGCCAGGCACGCGAGCCCCGACTCCAGTGCCGCGATCCGCCGCACCTGCCACGGCCCGGCCCCCGCCAGCCGCAGCGCGGCCAGCCGCCGGTCCCGGTGCACCGCCCCGATCCGCGCACACTGCCCGAGGAACCCGAGCACCGGGATGAGCAGCAGCCCGAGCGCCAGACTCACGTTCCGCCGGTCGCTGGGGAGTCGAACAGCCCCGACCCGAAGGACACGGAGTAGAACCCGTCCAACGACAGCAGCGCTACGACGGCCAGTCCGATCCCCGTCGCCAGCGCGGCCCCGAAGGCGGTGAGCCCGACCCGCCACCACTCCCGCCGGTCCGAACCCCGGGTGAGCAGCCAGGCCAGCCGCAGATCCGTGAGCGGCGTCCTCATGTCGTCACCCCCGCCGCCACGGTCCCGTCCGTCAGCCGCAGCTCGCGGTCCGCGTACGCCGCGACCTGTGCGTCATGGGTGATCAGCAGGACCGCCGTACCGGACTCGCGGGCCGTCGTGACCAGGGCCGTCATCACCTGCTCGCTCGCCAGGGAGTCCAGCGCGCCGGTCGGTTCGTCCGCGAAGACGACCTGCGGAGAGGTCACCAACGCCCGGGCCAGCGCGGCCCGTTGGGCCTGGCCGCCGCTCAGCTCGCCCGGCCGCAGCCCGGCCTGCCCGCGCACCCCGAACCGCTCCAGCCACTCACCGGCCTCCGCCCGGGCGTCCGTGCGCGAGACGCCCGCGAGCAGCAGCGGCAGGGCGACGTTGTCGACGGCCGTCAGCTCGGGTATCAGCTGCCCGAACTGGAAGACCACCCCGAACTCGGTGCGCCGCAGCTCGCTCAGCCGCTTCTCGGGCAGGCCGTCCAGCCGCTGCCCGGCGTACGTCACCGTCCCGGCGTCGGGGCGGACGATCCCGGCCAGGCAGTGCAGCAGGGTGGACTTTCCGCTGCCGCTGGGGCCCGTGACGGCGAGGATCTCACCGGCGTACAGGTCGGCCGAGGCGCCGGTCAGCGCCCTGGTCCTGCCGTGCGTCCTGGCGAGGTCACGGGCCGCGAGGAGCGGCGCCGCCGTACCCCCGTTGTCGCTCATGCTTGGTCGACCTCCGCGGTCAGAGTGGTCAGCCGGGCCGCCGTCGTCGCCATCCAACGGAGGTCCGCGTCAAGGTGGTTGAGGGCGTAGTCAGCCGAGAGCA
The DNA here is from genome assembly GCA_016893485.2 of Streptomyces sp. P3. GTDB lineage: Bacteria > Actinomycetota > Actinomycetes > Streptomycetales > Streptomycetaceae > Streptomyces. The sequence goes on along the minus strand of JAFEKX020000001.1, from coordinate 3,607,291 downwards.
CGGTCGCGAGGTCGGTGCCCTTGGCGGTCTTGACCGCCGTGAGTTCCCTCATCCGCTCCATGTGCGCGGCGCGTTGGGCCCGCAGATAGGCCTCCGGGTCACCGTCGGCCAGGATCGAGACGACGACCTTGGCGAAGATCTCGTTCGTCACGAAGGGCGCGGGCGGTGCGATCTCCCCTGCCCAGCGGGCGAGTTCACGCGAGCCGTCCGCCGTCGCGCGGTACGCCGTGCGCTCCGGGCCGCCATCAGAACCGGTGCCGTCGACCTCCGCGAGACCGTCCCTGACCAGGCGCTGCAGGGTCGTGTAGACCTGCCCGTACGCCAGCGGGCGGGCCTGCGGGAAACGTTCGTCGTGGCGTCGCTTGAGGTCGTAGCCGTGGCTCGGTCCTCCGGCGAGCAGGCCCAGCAGGATGTGGCGGGTGCTCATGGCGCTCAGTATGCACCGGATACATGTACTGAGTGAATAGTGATCAGCCGGAAAACCGGGGGAGCAGGGGGCGGGAGTGGCCGCGGTGTCACCCGTACCCCAACCTGGAGGTCTGCCGTCGCGTCCACTGGGTAGGGCTTGCGGTGACCATCTCCCACGCTCGCCCGACACGACAAGGAGGCCCCCGTGGCCGCAGCATCGGCATCACTTCCGCGCCCGGCCCGCTCCAAACGCACCCTGGAGCCGGCTGCCGACCTCACGCCCGGCCTGTTCCTGGTCGGCTCCGAGGGCGCCTGGGCCGAGACCCCGCTGACCAGCGAACCGCCGCTGGCCGACGCCGAACCGCTCACCAGCGAGCCCCCGCTCGCCGACGCCACCCCGCTCACCAGCGAGTCCGCCGACATTCCCGCCCCGCTGACCAGCGAGCCCGGCATGTTCGACGACCCGATGACGACGAGCGGTGAACTCGCCGCCCTGGCCGACCCGTTCGCCGGCCCGGACTCGACGAGGCCCTAGATGACCGCACCCCGGCCGGCCGACACCCTCGGCGAGGATCTGGCGCACCTCGCCGAACTGCACGGCGTCGCCACCGCCTACAGCCCCTCACCGGACCGCGCGGTCCCCGCCTCGGCCGTCGCGGTCGTCGCCGTACTGGCCGCCCTCGGCGTCGACGCGAGCACCCCGGAGGCCACGGCCGCCGCGCTCGCCGCCCGCCGACAGGAGCTGGCCGAACGGCTGTTGCCGCCCACCGTCGTCGGCCGCCACGGCGCCACGCCCGCCGCGCTCGACGCGCTGCCCGAGGGCACCGCGCTGCACATCGAGACCGAGCAGGGCGAGATGCGGACGACCGCCGAGCAACTCCCGCCCGGCGTCCACCACTTGACCGCCACCGCACCGGATGGCCGCAGCGCCGAGGCCCATCTCGTCATCGCCCCGGACCGGTTGCCGACGCCCACCGCGCGGTCGTACGGACTGATGGTGCAGGTCTACTCGCTGCTCTCCCGGCACTCCTGGGGCATGGGCGACCTCGGTGATCTGGGGGAGCTGACCGCCTGGGCCGGGCGTTCGCTCGGGGCCGGGTTCGTGCAGGTCAACCCGCTGCACGCGGCCGTGCCCGGCGCGCCCACCGACCCCTCGCCGTACCGGCCGTCCTCGCGGCGCTTCCCCGACCCGGTGTACCTGCGGGTCGAGGACGTCCCCGAGTTCGCGTACGTCGAGGAGGGCGAACGCGAGGAGCTGCGCGGGCTGCTCGAACGGGCCGCCCGGCTGCGTGAATCCGTCCTGGACAAGGGCGCGTTGATCGACCGCGACGCCGTCTGGGAGCTGAAGCGCGAGGCGCTGGAACGCGTCCGCGAGATCCCCCTCGGCCCCGGACGACGGGCCGCCTACGTCGACTTCCTCGCCCGCGAGGGCGAAGCGCTGGAGGACCACGCCACCTGGTACGCGCTCGCCGAGGTGCACGGCTCGAACTGGCGACAGTGGCCGGCCGGTCTTCGCGACCCGCGCTCCTCCGAAACCGCCCGCGCCCGGGGCGAGTTGATGGACCGCGTCGACTTCCACTGCCGCCTCGCCTGGCTCACCGACGACCAGCTCACCGCCGCGCAGCGGGCCGCACGGGACGCGGGCATGCCGATCGGCGTCGTGCACGACCTCGCGGTCGGGGTGCACCCGGACGGCGCCGACGCATGGGCCCAACAGGCCTATTTCGCCGCGGGGATGTCGGTCGGCGCACCCCGGACGCCTTCAACTCCCTCGGCCAGGACTGGGGTTGCCCCCTGGCGCCCCGACCGCCTCGCCGAGTCCGGCTACGCCCCGTACCGCCGCCTGCTCCGCGCCCTCTTCCGCTACGCCGGCGCCCTGCGCATCGACCACGTCATGGGCCTGTTCCGCCTGTGGTGGGTCCCCCAGGGCCACCCGCCCACCGAGGGCACCTACGTCCGCTACGACGCCGAGGCCATGCTCGCCGTCCTCGCTCTGGAGGCCTCCCGCGCCGGGTCCGTGGTGATCGGCGAGGACCTCGGGACCGTGGAGCCGGGTGTGCGCGAGACCTTGCAGGAGCGCGGGGTGCTCGGCACCTCGGTGCTGTGGTTCGAGCGGGACTGGGCGGGCGACGGGCGTCCGCTCGCGCCGGAGGAGTGGCGGGCCGACTGCCTCGCCACCGCCACCACCCACGACCTGCCGCCCACCGCGGCCCGGCTCACCGGCGAACACGTGGAACTCCGCGACCGGCTCGGCCTGTTGACCCGGCCGGTGGAGGAGGAGCGGATCGAGTCCGCCACCGACGTCAGCGAGTGGCTTGCCCTGCTGGCCCGGCTCGGCCTCTACGAACACCCCGGGGCGGCGGGCGCCCCGCGTCCGAGGAGGAGGCGGAGATCCACGCCGTCCACCGTTTCCTGCTGCGCACCCCGGCCCGCATGATCGGCGTCTGGCTCCCGGACACGATCGGCGACCGGCGCCCGCAGAACCTGCCCGGCACGTGGGACCAGTATCCGAACTGGCGCCTTCCGTCGCCGACGCGGAGGGGCGGCCGGTGACGCTGGAGGAACTCGCCGCTTCGCCGCGGCTGCACGCGCTGGTGGACGTGTTGCGGGTGGGGCTGGGGAGGGGACGGGACCGGGTTCCGGGGACGGCGGCGAAGGGGGTCCGTGAGGGGCTCGTGCCCCGTACGGCACCCCGGGCGCGCGGCCCGTTCGGGCGTTCGCTACGTTTGCGGTGTGGACAAGAAGAACGCCCTGCGCGCCGGCGCCCTGGCTGCCGGTACGACGCTGATGATGCTGCTCATGACGTCCCCGCGCTCGCGCTCACCCGCGACGACGGTGACGACCCGGGCAAGGGCCTGAGCGTCGCCGAGACGCTGGGGCTCTATGTCCTGATCCCGCTGGCCCTGTTCGCGATCATCGCGGGCCTCGTCATGGCGCTGGACAAGTCCAAGGACCGCGCGCCGAAGGTCAAGTCCGGCACGACGTCCGGTACGGGCACGGCTGTCGACGCGAAGGCCTGACCTCACATACTCCGGAAGGCGTCCGCCTCACCCAGCACGGTGAGGCGGACGCCTTTGGCATGTCCTGCGGCGCGTCCCGGCAGGTGCTCCGCTCCGCCCGCTCACGGGACCGGTGCCGTCGGACAGCGCCGCAGGTCGGGGCCGAGCCGGGCCACGACCTTCTCGCGGGCCGGGGCCTGTTCCGGGTCGGGGCCACGCGCCGGGCGACCGGCAGCACCTGGTCGCGGAAGCTGCCCTGCGTCCGCTCGGCGCCGCGCGCGTTCGTGACCGCGCCCAGGTCCGGCAGCCGCAGATCGTGCGGGACGGCCGTCGCTCGTCGTGCACGCCGGCTGAACGACCGGGAGCGCCAGGGAGTTCGCTACCGCTCGGTCGAGGACAGCAACTTCCTGAGCAGGCCGGCCAGTTGCTCGGCCTCCTCGCCGTCCAGGCCGGACAGGGCCGCCGTCTGTGTCGCGAGCCCGGAGCCGACCGCCGCGTCTATCAGCGCCAACCCCTTCTCCGTCAGGGTGACTTGGAGACCCCGGCGGTCGTGCGGGTCGGGGGAGCGGCGGAGCAGGCCGGCCCGTTCCAGTTTGTCGAGGCGGCCCGTCATGCCGCCGGTGGTGAGCATCAGGGTCGCGGAGAGTTCGCGCGGCGAGAGCGTGTACGGCTCGTCGGCCCGGCGCAGGGTCGCGAGGACGTCGAACTCGCCGCGTGAGATGCCGTGCGGGACGTACGCCTTCTCCATGCGGTCGCCCATGGCCCGGGCGAGCCGGAAGATCCGCCCGAAGACCTCCATCGCGGCGGTGTCGAGGTCGGGCCGCACCGCCGCCCACTGCTCGACGATCGCGTCGACGGGGTCCTTGTCGTTCATGGGGTGAGTATCCGCCGGTCAGCAGGTCGGTCGCAAGAAAGTGGATCACCAGTGAGTGGATCGAGGGTCAGTTGATCACGGGTTACTGGCTTGACGGTAAGTTGCTTAGCGGTAAGCTAATCAGTGTCGACCTACTCCGGAAGGTGCCTCCCATGGCCAGTCGCCCGGTCCTGACGGCGGCCCTCACCGCCCTCGCCCCCATCTCCTGGGGCACCACCTACGCCGTCACCACCCAGTTCCTCCCGCCCGACCGCCCCCTGTTCACCGGCCTGATGCGCGCCCTGCCCGCCGGGCTCGTGCTGCTCGCGCTCGCCCGGGTGCTGCCGCGCGGCGCCTGGTGGTGGAAGTCGGCGGTGCTCGGCGCGCTGAACATCGGCGCCTTCTTCCCGCTGCTGTTCCTGTCCGCGTACCGGCTCCCCGGCGGCATGGCCGCGGTCGTCGGCTCGATAGGCCCGCTCTTCGTGGTCGGCCTCTCCGCACTGCTGCTGGGGCAGCGGCCCACGGCCCGGAGCGTGCTCACCGGCACCGTCGCGGCCTTCGGCGTCAGTCTCGTCGTACTGAAGGCGGCCGGGGCGCTCGACCCGGTCGGGGTGCTCGCGGCCCTCGCGTCCACCGCGTCGATGTCCACCGGCACCGTGCTCACCAAGCGCTGGGGCCGCCCCGACGGCGTCGGCCCGCTCGCCCTCACCGGCTGGCAGCTCACCGCGGGCGGGCTGCTGATCGCGCCGGTCGCCTTCCTGGTCGAGGGGGCGCCACCCGCGCTGGACGGCCGGGCGATCGGCGGCTACCTGTATCTCGCGCTGGCCAACACGGCGATCGCGTACTGGCTCTGGTTCCGCGGCATCGGCCGGCTCTCCGCCACCCAGGTCACCCTCCTCGGCCCGCTCTCCCCGCTGACCGCGGCCGTCGTCGGCTGGGCCGCGCTCGGGCAGGCGCTCACACCGGTGCAGCTGGCGGGGATGACGCTGGCGTTCGGGGCCACGGTGTTCGGGCAGATCGCTCCGCGTACGTCCCCTGTTCCGGTTCGGGAGGTAGCGTCACGCGGGAACACCGTGACGCAACGCCGGAGGCGCTCGTGGCCGAAGACTCCTGCCCCAGCTGTGGCAAGCCGCTCACCGCACGCGCGGGCCGTACCGGCCGGCGTTCCGTGTACTGTTCCGCCGCCTGCCGGCAGAAGGCCTACCGGGAGCGGCAGGGCGGTGGCGGGGTCGGAGTCGACGGGCTGATCAAGGAGATCGGGCGGCAGGTGGAGCAGCTGGTCCCGCAGCCGCCCTCCGTCCTCTACTCCGGCGTGACGGAACTGTCCTCGTCCGTCGCCCGGTTGAGACGGGTGGCACGCACCCCCGGGAGTCGGCCCAGGAACAGACCCCGGTATCCGTCACCCAGGAACCCGTGACGGAACTCCATGTCCCCGTCGACGAGGGCGACTTCGCGGCCCTCGTCGAGTCCCACCGGCGGGAGATCCAGGTCCACTGCTACCGCATGACCGGGTCGTACGACGACGCCGAGGACCTGGTGCAGGAGACGTTCCTGCGGGCCTGGCGGGCCCGGGACACCTTCGAGGGCCGGGCCGGCGCCCGGACCTGGCTGTACCGCATCGCCACCAACGCCTGCCTGGACTTCCAGCGCCGCACGGCCCGCCGCCCCCAGCGCTACGAACCGCTGCCCGGCATGAACCACGGCGGCGGCGAGCCGCCCGCCCGCATCACCTGGCTCCAGCCGTACCCCGACGACGAGTTGCCCTCCGCCGAGGAGCAGCCGGAGGCCGCCGCGGTCTCCCGGGAGACCCTCGAACTGGTCTTCCTGGCCGCCGTCCAGCATCTCCCGCCGCGCCAGCGCGCGGTGCTGGTGCTGCGGGACGTGCTCGGGCTGACCGCCGTGGAGACCGGCGAGGCGCTCGACATGACCGTGGCCTCGGTCAACAGCGCGCTGCAACGCGCCCGCCCCACCCTGCGCGACCGGCTTCCCGGCCGCCGCGCGGACTGGACGGCCACCGAGCCCACCGACCGCCAACGCGCCCTGGTCAAGCGGTACATGGCCGCTGCCGAGCGCCTCGACCTGACCGAGGTCGCCACCCTGCTCAGCGAGGACGTCACGCTCACCATGCCGCCGAACCCGTTCTGGTTCACCGGCCGCGACGCGCTCGTGGAGTTCCTGAGCATGAGCCTCGATGCCAACTCGCCCCTGTTCCTCGGCCATTGGCGCCACCTCCCGGCCCGCGCCAACGGGCAGCTGGCGGCCGGGGTTACGTCCGCCGCCCCGGTACGACGGTCTACCGCGCCCAGGTCCTCGACGTGCTCCGCTTCGACGCCGACGACCGGATCGTGGAGATCACCTCCTTCGAACCGCACCTGTTCCCGGCCTTCGGACTGCCCCTGCGGCTGTGACCGGCAAAGGGGCGACCGATGAGTGGTGGGGCGCGCGTGCGTCTGTATGGCCGACTCGAACGACCCACGACCCGCAAGGAGAACCACCATGCTGCTCACCGACAGGACCGCGGTCGTCTACGGCGCCGGAGGCTCGATCGGCAGCGCGGTCGCCCGGGCCTTCGCCGCCGAGGGAGCCCGCGTCCACCTCGTGGGACGCACCCGGGAGACGCTGGAGGCCGTGGCCGCCGACATCAAGGACGCCGAGGTGGCCGTCGTCGACGCCCTCGACGAGGACGCCGTCACCGAGCACCTCGCCCGCGTCGGCGACATCGACGTGTCCTTCAACCTCGTCTCACGCGGCGATGTGCAGGGGCTCCCGATCACCGAGATGCCCCTCGACGCCTTCCTCGCGCCGGTGATCAACGGCACCCGCGCCAACTTCATCACCGCCCGCGCCGCCGCCCGCCGGATGGCCGAGCGCGGTTCCGGTGTCGTCCTGACCCTCAACAGCGGTTCCGCGCACGGCAGTCCGATGATGGGCGGCACCGGTCCCGCCGACGCGGCGACCGACAGCCTGGTGCGCAACCTGGCGATGGAACTGGGCCCGCGCGGGGTGCGCGCCGTAGGACTGTGGGCCGCCGGCATCCCCGAGACCCTGACCGTCGAGAAGCTCGGCAAGGTCAACCCCGACCTCAACGAGGCCGCGATCCAGGGCATCCTCGACCAGCTGTCGACGCTGCGGATGACCCGCCGCAACCCCACCCTCGCGGAGATCACCGCGACCGCCGTGTTCCTCGCCTCGGACCACGCGGCGAGCATCACCGGCACGTTCGTCAACGTCACCGGCGGGATGTTCCCGGGCTGAGCGGCACACGCGAAGGGGCGCCCGGCACGATGCCGGGCGCCCCCCTCGTGGCCGTGGGAAGGACCGACTACGACGCCGTCGCGTCCGCGGCCTGGGCCTTCAGGGCGCGCTCGACGCCCGAGCGGGACTCCGAGACCAGCCGGCGCAGGGCCGCGTTGGGCTCGGCCGTCGTCAGCCAGGCGTCCGTGCGGTCCAGGGTGTCCTGGGAGACCTGGATCGACGGGTAGAGACCGACCGCGATCTGCTGGGCGATCTCGTGCGACCGGGTGTCCCACGCCTCCTTGACGGCGGCGAAGTACTTCTCGGTGTACGGCGCCAGCAGTTCACGCTGGTCCGTCTGCACGAAGCCCGAGATCACCGCTTCCTGAAGGGCGTTGGGCAGCTTGTCGGACTCGACGACCTGCGCCCAGGCCTCCGCCTTCGCCTCCGCCGTCGGGCGGGCGGCACGGGCGGTCGCCGCGTGACGCTCACCGGCGGCCGTCTTGTCCCGCTCGTACTCGCCGGCGATCTCCGACTCGTCGAACCGGCCCACGGACGCGAGGCGTTCGACGAACGTCCAGCGCAGGTCGGTGTCGACGGCCAGCCCTCGATCGTCTGGGTGCCCTCCAACAGGCCGTCCAGCAGGTCGAGTTGCTCCGGCGTACGGGCCGTCGCCGCGAACGCGCGGGCCCACGCCAGCTGGTGGTCGCTGCCCGGCTCGGCGGACCGGAGGTGCGCCAGCGTGGCGTCCGTCCAGCGGGTGAGCAGGGTCTCGCGGGCGGCCGGGTCCGCGTACAGCTCGATCGCCAGCTTCACCTGCCGGTGCAGCGACTGCACGACACCGATGTCGGACTCCTTGCCGATGCCCGACAGGACGAGCGACAGGTAGTCACGGGTGGCGAGTTCGGCGTCCCGCGTCATGTCCCAGGCCGAGGCCCAGCACAGCGCGGGGGAGCGAGGACTCGAAGTCGCCGAGGTGCTCGGTGACGAACGCCAGGGACTGCTCGTCGAGACGGACCTTCGCGTACGACAGGTCGTCGTCGTTGAGCAGCACCACGTCCGGACGCTGCTTGCCCACCAGCTGGGGTACGGCGGTGAGTTCACCGTCGACGTCCAGCTCCACGCGCTCGTCACGCACCAACTTGCCGGTGTCCGCGTCGAGTCCGTACAGGCCGACCGCGATGCGGTGCGGGCGGAGCGTCGGCTCGCCCTTGGCGCCGGCGGGCAGCGCCGGGGCCTGCTGGCGGATCGCGAAGGCGGTGATGACACCCTCCGCGTCCGTTTCGATCTCCGGGCGCAGGATGTTGATCCCGGCGGTCTGCAGCCACGCCTTCGACCAGGTCTTCAGGTCGCGCCCCGAGGTCTCCTCCAGCGCGCCCAGCAGGTCGGACAGGCGTGTGTTGCCGTACGCGTGCCGCTTGAAGTACGCCTGCACGCCCGCGAAGAACTCGTCCATGCCGACGTACGCCACGAGCTGCTTCAGGACGCTCGCGCCCTTGGCGTACGTGATGCCGTCGAAGTTGACGAGGACGTCGTCCAGGTCGCCGATCTCGGCCATGATCGGGTGCGTGGACGGCAGTTGGTCCTGCCGGTACGCCCACGTCTTCATCGAGTTGGCGAACGTCGTCCACGAGTGCGGCCAGCGCGAGTCGGGCGCGTAGGCCTGGCAGGCGATGGAGGTGTACGTGGCGAACGACTCGTTCAGCCACAGGTCGTTCCACCACTCCATGGTCACGAGGTCGCCGAACCACATGTGGGCCAGCTCGTGCAGGATGGTCTCCGCGCGCAGCTCGTACGCGGCGTCGGTCACCTTGGACCGGAACACGTACTGGTCGCGGATCGTCACCGCGCCCGCGTTCTCCATCGCGCCCGCGTTGAACTCCGGGACGAACAGCTGGTCGTACTTCTTGAAGGGGTACGCGTAGTCGAACTTCTCCTGGAACCAGGCGAATCCCTGCCGCGTGACCTCGAAGATGGCGTCCGAGTCGAGGTACTCGGCGAGCGAGGGCCGGCAGTAGATGCCCAGCGGCACGCTCTGCCCGTCCTTCTCGTACACGCTGTGCACGCTGTGGTACGGCCCGACGATCAGCGCGGTGATGTACGTCGAGATGCGCGGCGTCGGCTCGAACACCCAGGTGTCGTCCCGGGGTTCGGGCGTCGGGGAGTTGGAGATGACGGTCCAGCCGTTCGGCGCCTTCACCGTGAACTGGAAGGTCGCCTTGAGGTCGGGCTGCTCGAAGGAGGCGAACACGCGGCGCGCGTCCGGGACCTCGAACTGGGTGTAGAGGTACGCCTGTTGGTCGACCGGGTCGACGAACCGGTGCAGTCCCTCACCGGTGTTGGTGTAGGAGCAGTCCGCGACGACGCGCAGGATGTTGGGCCCCTCCAGCAACCCGGGGAGGGCGATCCGGGAGTCCTTGAAGACCTCCTCGGGGTCGAGCGGGTCGCCGTTCAGCGTCACCTCGTGGACCGTCGGGGCGACCAGGTCGATGAAGGACTCGGAGCCGCCCTCCGTCACGTCGAAGCGCACCGTCGTCGCGGACCTGTAGGTCCCGCCCTCCTGCGCGCCGGAGAGGTCGAGATCGATCTCGTACGAGTCAACGGTGAGCAGCGTTGCCCGCTGCTGCGCCTCTTCGCGAGTCAGGTTTGTGCCAGGCACGCGGTCATCTCCTCGTTATGTGTGGGTTGCGCCATCCTTCCACGGGAGCCGACGGAAGCGCGATGTCCGTATCCCGCCGGTGAGCGGGGCGGACGAGCGCGAGCCTGGGTTCATGACGACGTACACGCCACGACCCATCGACCCCACGGCCCTGAAGGAACTGCGCTCTGCTGACGACGCGGGGCGCGGAATGGTTCCCGCCCTCGACGAGGAGGGCGGCGCCCCCTCCGCTGCTGCCTGCGCCGCAGCGCGCCCGGCGAGCGCATCGCGCTGGTCTCCTACGCCCCGCTGCGGCGCTGGGCCGCGGAGACGGGGGTGAGCCCGGGGCCTACGACGAGCAGGGGCCGGTGTTCATCCACGCGGAGGAATGCGGGGGCCTCCGGCGGGTTGCGGGTATCCGTTCGCGGGGTCCCACCGGACGCTCCGCCGGTACTCGGCCGAGGGGCACATCCTGGGCGGTGAACTGGTCGACACCCTCGACGACACCGCCTTCACCCGAGCCTTCACCGACCCGTCCGTGGCTCTCGTCCACGTCCGGGCGGTGGAGTACGGCTGCTTCTTCTACGAGGTCCGCAGACCATGACGTCCTGGGGCTCCGCCCCAGCCCCCATCGGCCCTGAAGGGGCCTCGTCCTCGAACGCCGGACGGGCTGAGGGGTGCGGGCCGGGGCTTGAAGGTTCCGGCCGGCACGGTCTCAGCCCGTCCGGGGTGAGTCCAGAGCCCGAGGGCGCGGCCCGACCCCAGCCCCTCCGGCGTTTGAGGAGCGGGGTTCGGGGGCCGGCCCCCGGAACGGGGTTCGGGGCGGAGCCCCGGTGGGGCCGAAGGGGCGGAGCCCCTGGGGATGGGACGGGTAGGGGCGGCGGGGGCGAGGAGCCTCCCGGTCAGCTCTTGAGTTCGGCTGCCACCAGTTCCGCGATCTGTACCGCGTTCAGCGCGGCGCCCTTGCGGAGGTTGTCGTTGGAGATGAACAGCGCGAGCCCGTGCTCGACCGTCTCGTCGGCGCGGATACGGCCGACGAAGGACGGGTCCTGGCCCGCGGCCTGGAGGGGGTCGGGATGTCGGTGAGGGCGACACCGGGCGCGCCGCCGAGCAGCTCCGTGGCCCGCTCGACCGGGAGGGGGCGGGCGAACCGGGCGTTGACCTGGAGGGAGTGCCCGGAGAAGACCGGGACGCGGACGCAGGTGCCGGAGACCTTGAGGTCGGGGATCTCCAGGATCTTGCGGGACTCGCTGCGGAGCTTCTGCTCCTCGTCCGTCTCGTGCAGCCCGTCGTCGACGATCGACCCCGCGAGAGGCAGCACGTTGAACGCGATGGGCCGCTTGTAGACCTGCGGCTCCGGGAAGTCGACCGCCGAACCGTCATGCGTGAGCTTGTCCGCGTCGGCGACGACCTTCAGCGCCTGCCCGTGCAGCTCGGCCACACCGGAGAGCCCGGACCCGGACACCGCCTGGTACGTGGCGACGACCAGCGCCTCGAGCCCCGCCTCCGCGTGCAGCGGCTTCAGCACCGGCATCGCGGCCATCGTCGTGCAGTTCGGGTTGGCGATGATCCCCTTGGGCCGGTCCGCGACGGCGTGCGGGTTCACCTCGGAGACGACCAGCGGTACGTCGGGGTCCTTGCGCCACGCGGAGGAGTTGTCGATGACGACCGCACCCTGCGAGGCGACCTTCTCGGCCAGCGCCTTCGACGTCGCACCGCCCGCCGAGAACAGCACGATGTCCAGCCCGGAGTAGTCGGCGGTCGCCGCGTCCTCCACCGTCACGCCGTCCAGGACCGTCCCCGCCGAACGCGCCGAGGCGAACAGACGCAGCTCGGTGACCGGGAAGTCGCGCTCCACGAGAATCCTGCGCATGACCGTGCCGACCTGACCGGTGGCTCCGACGATTCCGACCCTCACAGCGACTCCTTCATGTGTCCGTACGCATCCGTGCATGTCTGCGGCATTTCCATCATCCTGCCGATCCTGGTGTGCCTGTCCAATTCTTTGCCGCGCATGCCCGAGGAATGGGACGCGGCCCGGCCGTTGTGACGTACCCCTCGAACCGTTTCCGGGCCCCGCCGAACGTTTCCGCCCCCTCCCGCGTCGTAGAGGAAACGCGGTGAGGGGGTGGCTTGTGCTGCGCAGAAAGGCCCGCCGGGTCCAGGAGGACGACGATCCTCTGGACGCGGCCCAGGAACGCCGGGTCAGGGCGGTGCTCGCGCTCGGCGGGGTGCCGCAGGCGGACCTGCCGGACGGTGTCCAGCAGGTGCGGCTGCGGTTGCTGGAGCGGGCGGCGAAGGGCGACGAGGCGCCGCGCGACGTCTCGGCGTGGGCGGCGGTCGTCGCCTCGAACCTCGCCATGGACTGGCACCGCGCCAAGCGCCGGCAGGAGCGGGTGGGGGAGCGGCTGGCCTCGCTGCGTCAGCTGGAGCATCCCTCCGGCGAGGACACCAGCGTGCTGTCCCTGGCGGTGGCGCAGGGCCTGGACGAACTGCCGGACCAGCACCGGCAGGTCCTCGTCCTGCGTTTCTTCGCCGATTTGCCGGTGCGCGGGATCGCCGAGGAACTCGGCATCCCGGAAGGCACGGTCAAGAGCCGGCTGCACTCCGCGGTCCGCGCCCTGCGCGACCGCCTGCACGAGGACGAGGTGGTGTGACGTGGCCGCGGAGCGGAATGAACACGACGGCGTGGACGCCCTGATGGCCGCGATCACGGACGAACCGCTGCCGGACGCGGCCCGCGCGGACGCCGGGTTCATGGCCGAACACGCGACCGCCACGGCCGAAGTAGCCTTGCTGCGCGAGCAGTTGGGGATCATCGGGCAGGCACTGTCGGCACCCCGGCACCGGAACCCGTGACCAGGCCCGTCCCGTCCCGGCTGACCCGCCCGACCCGGCGCCGCCACCCGGCCCTGCGCGTCCTCGCCTACGGCACCCTCGCCACCGCCGTCATCGCCGGCATGGTCACCGGGGTCGCCTGGCTCGGCGCCAACAACGGCGGCGCCACCGCCGACTCCTCGTCCGCCCAGAGCAAGTCCGACGCCCCCGCCAAGGTGTCCGGGGACGGCCCGCCGCCCTCCGACCCGGAGCAGGTCCTGGCCTGCGACCGGCTCGTCGTCGAGGGCACGGTGGCCCGGGTGGAGACACGGGCGGACGATCCCTGGACCACGGTCGTGCTCACCGTGATCCGCTCGTACAAGCCCGCCAAGAGCCCCTCGCAGGTGTCGTTCCTCCTCGACGGCGGAGCGGCCCCGAAACCGCGCACGGGCCAGCACGTACTGGTCGAGGTCGGCCGGGGCCAGCGGAACGCGAGCCTCTGGGCCGTGGGCGACACCCGCGTCGCCGCGAACCGCGCCTGGATCCTCCAGGCCCTGCCCGGCTCCCTGCACACGACCTGCTCGCCCGGCTGAACGCGCAGGGGCGGGCGCCCGCACGGACGCCCGCCCCCTCACCGTCGTATCAGCGCTACGACGTGACCTTCTCGATCTTCACGCTGCCCACGCCCGCGACCGTGCCGCGCGCGTCGACCAGCTGGACCTGGCCGAAGAACTCGCGTCCCGCCGGGGCGGGGGCCAGGGCGGTGACGCTGCCGGAGACCGTCGCCGAGGCGCCGGTGGCGAGCTTCACCGGGGCCGAGGCGTCGACGCCGACGGTGCCGAGCGCCGGGGAGAAGAAGACGTCCCGGTAGTCGTACGCGGTGGAGCCGGACGGCACCGAGTAGCCGGCGACCTCGACCGTGTAGGTGCCGGCGACCGGGTTGGCGATGGAGACCGCCTCCTCCGAGTCGCCGTCGGCGGAGGTGCCGACGACCGTACCGGCGGCGTTCTTCACCGTCAGGTCCAGGTCCGCCGCCGCGTCCGACACATTGCCGATCGCGACGTTCAGGGACGTGGCGCCGGTGGGCACGTCGACCGTGGTCGTCTGGGTGACGCCCTCGGTGATGGTGGGCCGCGCGGTCAGCGAGGAGCCGAGCGGGCCGCCCTTCAGCGTGCCGGTGAGGGCCGCGTAGTTGTTGGTCACCTTCCAGGAGGCGGTGGCCGGGGTGCCGACCTTCGCCTCGGGCACGGTCACGGTCTCCGGGTCGAAGGCCGCGCCGAGGACGGTGGCGTCCAGCTTGTACGGGTTGTCGAGCAGCGGCGAGGTGCGGCGCGCCTCGACCTCGATCTCCCAGACCCCGGCCTGCGGGTCGGCGTACGAGCGCACGTCGGGCTTGCAGCCGTTGCCGTCGAGGTAGTTGTTGTAGCAGTACGGGGTGCCCGTGTCCTCGACCGGAACGCCGTACGGGTGGATCGAGATGAACCGCGTCTGGCTCTTGTCCTTCAGCCCGCTGATCGCGACCTCAAGGGCCTTGGCGCCCGCCGGGACGCTCACGAAGTACGACTGCGTGCTGTTGCGCTGCACCGAACTCGCGGTGGAGTAGGTGTAGTTGACCGGCGACGCGACCACGACCGTGGTGAGGATCTGCTTGTCGAGGCCCTCGGTCCTCGGGTCGTCGACCTCCAGGATCGCGCTCTTGATGCCCGAACTCCTGGGCGCCGCCTGCACCTTGACCGTGACCGGCTGGTTCAGCGGGAGCTTGACCTCGTCCGAGCCGACGATCCGGAAGGTGCCGCCGGCGTTGTTCTCGAAGTGCAGCTCGTGCCGAACGGCCTTGTCCGCACCGGTGGTTCGCGTGATGGTGATGTCGTACGTCTTCTTCGCGCCGGCCTTGAGGCCGCCCTCGCGGTCGTAGAGGCCCGTGCCGAAGCCCGGGGTCTTCAGCGCGTAGTCGATCGCCGTGTCGACGGGAGCCTTCACCGTGTACTCGTGAGCGTCGGCGCCGTCCTTGATGGACTTCCACGCGTCCACGATGTTGATGAGGCCCGCGCCCTCCGCGTAGGCCTGAACGCCCTTGATGTGATCGGCGGTCGAGGTCAGCGCCGTGCGCAGGGTCGCCGGGGTGAGGGCGAGGTGCTTCTGCTTCGCGGCGCTCAGCAGCAGCGCCGAGGCGCCCGCCGCCTGCGGGGAGGCCATCGAGGTGCCCTGGAGCATCGAGTAGCCGGCCGGCAGGGTGTAGCCCGCCTCGGGGACCGGGGAGCCGGGCAGCCAGGTCTGGGTGGTGTTGATCGCGGCGCCGGGCGCGACGAGCGTCGGCGTGAAGCCGCCGTCCTCACGCGGGCCGCGCGAGGAGAACGGCAGCAGCTGGTACGAAGTCGCCACCTGCGAGCCGTAGTTGGCGGCCCAGGTCTGCTTCGAGATGGAGGCGCCGACCGAGATCACCTTGTCGGCGAGGCCGGGGTCGCCGATCGTGTTGGCGCCCGGACCGGAGTTGCCGGCCGAGATCACGAGCTGCACGCCGTAGGTGTCGATGAGGCGCGTGTACAGCGCGGCGCGCGCGTTGTTGCCGTCGTTCAGCGCGGGCAGGCCGCCGATCGACATGTTGACGATGTCGACACCGCGGTTGGCGACGAGGTCGATCATGCCCTCGGTGAGCGCCACGTTGGTGCAGCCGCCGGTCCAGGTGCACGCGCGGGACGACACGATCTTCGCGCCGGGCGCCTCACCGTTCATCCTGCCGCCGAACAGGCCGTTCGCGGCGGTGATGCCGGCGACGTGCGTGCCGTGCTCGGACTCGATGACACCGATGTTGACGAAGTCGGCGGTCTTGCCGACCCAGGACCCGCCGTACGGGTCCATGGGGACGTCCTTGCTGATCTGCACGACGAACGGCTGCCGCTCGACGACGTCCGTCGCCGGGTTGTCGGTCCCGAAGTACCCGATCTGGTAACCGTCCTTGTACGGCTTCATCGGGGTGTCGTCGCCGAAGTCGTGGTTGTTGTTCAGGTCGACCGTCACCGTGCCGGCCGCCGGGTCGTACAGGACACCCCACGAGTCGGTGGTGTCCCCGTCGCGGTTCGCGTCCCCCTTCGCGTCACCGCCGGTGGTGTACGACTCCTTGAACGTGCTGATCTCGTACGACCCCGGGGGCGCCGTCCAACTCGTGCCGCCGTAGGTGAAGTCGGGGCCGGAGACGGCCGTCACCATCGGGCGCCAGGTCTGGTCGCCGTCGGCGATCGGGTCGGTGGAGGTGACCCAGTCGACGATCTTGCGCTCGCCGGTGGTGGTCTTCTGCAGCGCCGGGTGGCCGAGGTCGACGCCGGAGTCGAGGATGCCGATGGTGATGCCGCGGCCGTCCGCCTTCGGGTTCTTCTTCACGAAGTCGACGGCGCCCGTCTCGAAGGACGGGTTGTACGGGTTCTCGGCGGGGGTGTTCTTGTTCGGCGCGGGTAAGTGGCCTTGCCCGTCGCCTTGTCGGCGCCCTTCGCGGTGTCCGCGCTCGGCGTCGGGTCGTCGAGGGCGATCTCCTGGCGGAGGTCGATGGCCTGCACCGAGGACAGCTTCGCGGCGGCGGCGATCGCCGAGTCGGCCCTGCCGGTCGGGACGGTGGCGCGGACGTAGCCGAGCTTGTCGTAGGTGCGGCCCACGGAGCCGCCCTTGACCGCGTCCAGCTGCTGGGCGACCTGCTCGGTCGCGCCCGGCGCGGTGGCGATCATCATCGTGACGTTCTTGTCGCCGTCGGCCTTGGCCGTGGCGAGCAGGTCGGCGTCGTCCGAACCGAGCTTGGCGGCGGCGGACTTGACGCTCGGGTCCGCGGATGTGGTGGCGGAGGGTGAGTCGGCGGAGAAGGCCATGGGTATCGGCCCGGCCGCGGAGAGCGCGGCGACGAGACCGGCGGCCACGGATATTCGGGCCACGCGTCTCTGGTGGGAGAGGGTCATCGGCATCCCTTGTAGGTGAAGAATCCAGTGCCGGACGAGGGCACAGCTTTACCCAAGAGACAGTTGTTTGGGAAGTGTTGACCGAAACGCTATGAACGTATGGGGAAAACCCCTATTCGCTCCGGGGGTTCGTACGTGCGTAGTGCCGGGATGCCTTCGCGCGGTTGCCGCAGGCCGCCATCGAGCACCAGCGCCGGGTGCCGTTCCGCGAGGTGTCGAAGAAACGCAGCACGCACGCCTCGTGGGCGCAGTGGCGGATGCGGTCCGGGGCGGTGGAGAGCAGCTCCAGATAACTGCGGGCGGCGAGCCAGCCGGGGCCCCACCTGGGGTTGTCGAACTCGGGGATCTCGCCGGGCCCTTCGGCGGTGAGGGTGGCCCGGATGCGTCCCCTGCCGAGCACGTCGTCGAGGTCGCCGGTGCGGCCCTCGTCCAGCGCCAGCTTCAGCGCGGCGCGCGTGCTCTGGACGTGCGTCAGGGTGATCGTGTCGGCCGGGAACCGCTCGTCGAGCCCGTTCGACGCGAGCCACACGGCGAGGCCGCCCGGGGCCGCGAGCAGATCCTGCAGCACTCCGTCCCGCATCCACCACGTGTTGAGCAGGTCGAGCGCGAGCGGCTCGCCGACGAGCGGCCGGGGTCCGCGGTCAGGGGCGTCGGCTTCGACGCGGGCTTGGGCATGGCGGGAGCCTCTCTTCTGATCTAACCGGTCAAGAGTATGTGACCGGTTGCCCTCGCCGAGTCTAACCGTTAAAGTCATCGACAACGGTTATGTCAGCGAAGGGCTTCCCATGACCCTGCACCTCGGCCACACCGGCCTGAACGTCACCGACCTCGACCGCTCCCTCGCCTTCTACCGCGACGTCCTCGGCTTCGCGGTCCTCGCCGAGGGCAAGGAGCGGGACCGCCGGTACGCGTTCCTGGGCGACGCCGACGACGGCCGCCCCGTCCTCACCCTCTGGCAGCAGGCGCAGGGGCCGTACGACAGCGACCGCGCCGGCCTGCACCACCTCGCGTTCGCGGCCGACTCGATCGAGCGGGTCCGGCGGTACGAGGAGGCGCTCAAGGCCTACGGCGCCGAGTTCGCGTACGAGGGTGTGGTCGCGCACCGCGAGGGCGGCGCCTCGGGCGGCATCTTCTTCCACGACCCGGACGGCACCCGCCTGGAGATCTCGGTGCCGACCGGCGCGGAGGAGGCGCCGGCCCCCAGTTCCGACGCCCCGACCTGCGGGTTCTTCTAGCCATGGCAGCCGCTGAGGACATGGAGACCTATCACGCGGGCTCCCGCGCCGTGCAGGACCGGGTCGGCGTGCGTGAATTCGCCGACCACGTCGGCCAGATCATCGGCCAGGGCATCAAACCCGTGGCCGCCGCCTTCCTCGAACTCCAGCCCCTCCTGATCCTGGGCGCGGCCGACCCGACGACGGGCCGGGTATGGGCCTCCCCGCTCACCGGCACCCCGGGCTTCGTCCGCGCGACGGGCCCGCACCAGATCTCGATCACCGGCGCCCCGAGCCCCACCGACCCCTGACCCAGGCTCTCGCCGAGACGGACGACCTCCCGGTCGGCACGATCGCCCTGGACCCCCGCACCCGCCGCCGCATGAGAGTGGACGGCCGACTCCGCCGTACGGAAAGGGGATGGGCGATCGAGGCGGAGCGCGTCTTCGCCAACTGCCCCAAGTACATCCAGCGGAGAGAGTCCTACGAGTCGGTCACGGACCGCGCCCCCGCCCACCCGCGCGGAGCGCCGAACTCACCCCGTCCCAGGCCGAGTTCATCACGGTGTCCGACACCTTCTTCCTCGCCACCGTCCACGACCGCGGCGCCGACGCCAGCCACCGGGGCGGCAACCCCGGCTTCGTACAAGCGACTTCACCCCGTGAGCTGGTCTGGCCCGACTACACGGGCAACGCCATGTTCCTCAGCCTCGGCAACCTCGTCGCCGACCCCCGCGCCGGCCTCCTCTTCCTGGACTGGACCACGGGCACCACCCTCCAACTCACCGGCGAGGCAAGGACGGAGTTCGACGGGGAGGGGGAGCGCAGGGTGCGTTTCACGGTCGCCGAGGTCGTCGAGAGCCCCGCCGCACTCCCACTCCGCTGGTCGCCTCCCGAATACTCCCCTGCCAATCCAACTCCGTTGGGGTAGTGCCCTATAGGGGCGCGGGGAACTGCGCGACCAGCCCCAACGGCGCCGCACCAAAACAACGACACATTGCGGCCCTTCCTGCAGAGCACCTAACGTCTCCGGGATGCGCAAAAGCTGAGGGTCGCCGCCTACGCCATCTGCATCCGGGACGACCAACTCCTGCTGGCCCGATCCCCCGCACCGGCCGGCGGATACGAGTGGGTCCTCCCCGGCGGCGGCATGGACCACGGCGAACACCCGAACGACACGGTCGTACGGGAACTGGAGGAGGAAACCGGCTACCACATCGAGGTCACCGCCCTGCTCGGCATGGACACCACCCACCGCGTCGTCCCCTGGAGCCACCACCGCAAGGTGGACCACCACGGCGTCCGGATCGTCTACGAGGCGAGGATCGTCGGCGGCGAGCTGCGCAACGAAATCGGCGGCTCCACCGACATGGCGGCCTGGCATCCACTGGACGACGTATCCGCGCTGCCCCGGGTCCGGTTGATCGACACCGCGCTGCGACTGTGGCGCGAGCGACCGGTCACCGGAAGGCTCCCGGAATAGCTTCAGTACCCCGGCAGATGAACACGGAGTAGCCGCTTCCCGGCGGCTCGACGAGCGTTCACGAACGCACAGGGGCCGCCAAGATCCACGTACGGTGATCGGCGCTGCCCGTTGCCGTCTCGTTTACGCGCAGGTCATCCCCGATGCCAAGCATCCAGTACGAGCGGGAACTTCGCGACCGCGATCGAAAACCGATCGACGCGAACACCCGCGACCACTGCCGACGCAGTTCGTACTCAGGGAGATCGCGCCATGTCGCGCACACGCTCTGTCGCCAGCTCCGTGCTGGGGTCAACCGCCGTACCGTCCTCGCCGCCACCGCGGCCGTGTCCGTCTCCGCAGGCGTCGGGTACGCCCTACGGCCCACCGACAGCGAGGCCGCCACGGCCGACGCCGCCGCGGCCGAGGGAGTCGCCGAGGCGCCCGTGGCACAGTCCCGCAAGGCACCGGCCGCACCCCTGGCCCCGTACACCAAGGGCACCACCCTCGCCACGGTCGCCGCCCCGCGCACCAGTTCCGGTTACCGCCGGCTCGGCGACGGCGCCGGCTGGAAGCGCGTCGTGCGCGGTGACCTCGCCGCCGCCAAGTCCGGGCGCGCGGGCCGCCGTACGGCACTCGCGTCGTTCGTGCAGTTCACCGATCTGCACCTGATGGACACTCAGCACCCGCTGCGGCTGGAGTACTTGCGCTCCACCGACAAGCACGCGTGGCGTCCGCACGAGGCGTTGACCGTGCAGGGCGGGATCTCGCTGGTCGAGCGGGTCAACGCGCTGCGCGGCGCCCCGGTGACCGGCTCCCCGCTGCACTTCGTGATGACCACCGGCGACAACACGGACAACAACGCGAAATCCGAGCTGGAATGGTTCATGAAGATCATGAGCGGCGGCCGGTTCGCCCCCAACACCGGTGACCCGCGCCACTACGAGGGCGTCCAGAACAGCGGCCTCAAGCTGTACTGGCAGCCCGACGCCACCCTGCGCGACGGCGACAAGCAGGTCGGCTTCCCCCACCTCAAGGGCTTCCTGGCCGCCGCGATCCGCGAGGTCCGCAGCCCCGGCCTCAACCTGCCCTGGTACTCCACGGTCGGCAACCACGACGCGCTGCCGCTCGGCTGCTTCGGCTCGCACGCGGACCCCTACCTCACCGAACTCGCCATCGGCGGCAAGAAGTTGATGACCGCGACGGCGGCCGAGGCGAAGAAGCTGCAGAACTCGATCCGGGACGCCAAGGACCCCAAGGGCTCCGGCTACCGCGACTTCCTCAAGGCGCACGCCCGTTCCGCGCGCTCGATCACGCCGGACGAGAAGCGCGCCCCGTACACCTCCGCCGAGTACCTCAAGGCCCACCTCGACCCGGCCTACCAGGGCCTCGGCCCGGTCGGCCACGGCTACTCCTCCGCGAACGTCGACGCGGGCACGCAGTACTACGCGTTCCGCATCGCCGACGACGTGATCGGCATCAGCCTCGACACCACGGACGCGGGTGGCCACTACGAAGGGTCCATCGGGGCAACGCAGTTGAGGTGGCTGGACAAGACGCTCCGCGACAACAACAAGGACTCGTACGCGGTGATCTTCAGCCACCACACCAGCAAGACGATGGACAACACCCGCCCCGACCCGGCGCACCCCACCGAGCGGCGCTACGAGGGCTCGGCGGTCATCGCGCTCCTCGGCAGCCACCCGAACGTGCTGGCCTGGGTCAACGGCCACATCCACCGCAACGTCATCACCCCGCACTCGGCGCCCGACGGCCGCAGCTTCTGGGAGATCTCGACCGCCTCGCACGTCGACTATCCCCAACTCGCCCGGGTCATCGAGCTGGTGGACAACAAGGACGGCACGCTGTCCCTCTTCACCACCCTGATCGAGTCCGCGGCCCCGCACCGCACCGACTTCTCCGACCTCACCCAGACCGGCCTCGCGGCCCTCTACCGCGAACTGTCGTACAACGCGCCGGGTTCCAGCACGGTGCTGGGCGGCGACGCGAAGGACCGCAACACGGAGCTGCTCCTCAAGAAGGGCTGAAACTCACTCAACTGGCATACACCCGGGCAACCTTGGCCACACGCCGCCGAGTCCCTCCCCCGACGAAGGGGGAAGACATGGGACTGAGAGTCCGTACGGCACTCATGGCGACGACAGCGGTGGCGCTGTCGGTCGCACTGGCGGGACCCGCGACGGCGGCGGACCCCGCAGGAAAGACCCAGGACCACACCGCCACCCGTAAGGCCATCCAGGCGGCCGTCGACGTCGGCGTACCCGGCGTCACGGCGACAGTGAAGGACGACGGCACCACCTGGTCGACGACAGCCGGTGTGGGCAACCTCCGCACCGGCAAGCCGCGTTCGGCCGACGACCGCTACCGGGTGGGCAGCATCACCAAGACGTTCGTGTCGACGGTGATCCTCCAACTGGAGGCAGCGGGACGCCTGTCGCTCGACGACACGGTGGAGAAATGGCTGCCGGGCGTGGTGGAGGGCAACGGCTACGACGCCACGAGAATCACCCTCCGCGAACTCCTCGGCCACACCAGCGGCATCTTCAACTACACGGCGGACGACGACTTCGGCACCGCGTACTTCACCAAGGACGGCTTCTTCCAGCACCGTTACGACACGAAGAGCGCGGCCGACCTGGTGGCGATCGCCATGTCCCACAAGCCGGACTTCGCCCCGGGCACGTCATGGAACTACTCCAACACGAACTACGTCCTGGCCGGCATGGTGATCCAGAAGGTCACGGGCCACTCGTACGAGACGGAGATCCGCCGCCGCATCATCAACCCCCTTCACCTGAAGGCGACGTCACTCCCAGGCGCGAGGGTCACGGTCCCGCGGCCCAGCAGCCACGCGTACAGCAAGCTGGCACAGACGCCGACGGGCCCGACGTACGACGTCACGCGACTGAACCCGACCATCGCCTCCTCGGCGGGCTCACTGATCTCCGACTCCTCGGACCTGGACCGCTTCTACGGCGCCCTGCTCCGGGGCGAGTTGCTGCCGCCGAGGCAGCTGAAGGAAATGAAGACGACGGTGCCGGCGGGCGAGGACAGCGGCTACATGCGCTACGGCCTGGGCCTGATCGACATCACCCTGCCCTGCGGGGTCCACGTCTGGGGCCACGACGGCGGCATCCACGGTTCGTCGTCGGTGGCGGTGACGACGGCGGACGGGAGCCACTCCCTGGCGTTCAACTTCAACGGGGACTGGTCGGGGACGCGGGGGCGGTGGTGGTGGGGAGTTCTGCGGAACGTGAGGCCAGGTGCAGTTTGACCGGTTTCTCTCGCGTCAGGACCTCCTGGCGCAGCCCCGGAGGGGAGAACGGGCGTGGACTTCTCGCCGTCGCCGGCCTCACCGAATCCCTCGGTTGGTTTCCGCGCGGAGACATCGGAAAGACGGTTCGCGTCCAGCTCGCCGTAGGCCCCCGTACCAATTGACCCCGGATAACCAACCGGACCCAGACACGAGACGCCCAGTTCATTCGTACGAAATGTCCGTGCCGCCTCATAACGGCTAACCCGCTGTTCACGGGGATGGCTCGATTCATACGCAAGGCGGGTGGTCGTGTGCGCGCTAGACACGAACTGCACGTGCTGTCGGTCTACGAGGGTTCTTCTCCGGAGGAGCCCGCATCGTCCACAGCGACGTCGTTCTGGGACTGGTGGAGGGCGGCCAGCACCATACGGTGCTCAGCATCCACGGAGAAGTACACCGAGAAGCAACCCGGCAGGCCATGGAGAACGACGCCTGCTATCAGCAACTGACCTCGGCAGGGGTCGGCGTCTCCACGCTCGGCCGCAGCTTCCACGGCGACGGCGATCCGGTCACGGAAGGGTTCGGCGGGCCCGAACTCGCCGACACCGCCCGTGCCCTCGCCGACGCCGACGTCGTCCTGTCCCTCAAGGAACAGCCGCTCTCGCTGCTCAACCAGGCGGGCCTGCCCCGCCGCCCGATCGTCGCGTGCCTGCACCGCTCGGACCCCGAGCACTCGGGCACGGCCCTCGACGAGCTGAAGTCCGCCATCGCCGACGGCAAGGTCGTCGCCGCCGTCTGCTGCGCGGAGTCCACCCGCGACGCCTACCAGGCCGCCGGCATCCCGCCCGAGGTCCTCCACGTCATCCCCAACGGCGTGGACCTGCTCCGCTTCCGTCCCGACCCGGCCCGTCGGCTCGCCCTGCGCGCCTCCCTCGGCATCCCGGACACCGCCCCCGTCGTCGTCTTCGCGGCCCGCTACGCCACGATGAAGAACATCCCCCTCTTCCTCCGCGCCGCCCGCGCGTGGCTACGGCGCGAACCCGCCGGTCATGTGCTGATGTGCGGCGCGGGCATGACCGACCACGATCAGCCCGCCCTCTCCGCCGACATCGACGACGCCTTCGGGGAGGAGCGAGCCACGCTCACCGACCGGCTCCATCTCCTCGGCGTACGGCGGGACATGGAGACCGTCTACGCCGGTTCGGACGTCGTCGCGCTCACCTCGTCCTTCGGCGAGGCCGCACCCCTCTGCCTGATCGAGGGCATGATGTGCGGCGCCGTCCCCGTCGCCACCGACGTCGGCGACAGCGCCTCCATCGTCGCCGGGCACGGCATCATCACGCCCCCGACCCGGACGCCGTCGCGGCGGCCTGGACCGAGGCGGTCGTAGGCCGCGCGGAGTTCGCCGAGGCCCATGCCCGCAGCCGCGAACGGTTCAGCCGTACGCGCATGATCGCCTCCTACGCCGCCCTCATCGACGGCCTCCACGCGGGACACACGACGACGAGCACCGCCCCGCCGCCGTTGCCCGAACCCCTGTAGGGCAGACATGAGGAGGGGCCACCGACCCCGGTGGCCCCTCCTCTCCCCTCCTGATCCCGCCCCGGTCCGTCACTACCGGGGCAGCACCACGACATACGCGGCCGGATCACGGTCGGCCGCCGCCATCAGCGCCGTACGGACCACCGCCGCCTGTTGCTCGATCCCTTCCCGGAGCTTCTTCGGGGTGATGTGGACGACCGTGATGCCCAGCCGCTCCAGGTGCTCGCGCTTGCGGGCGTACTCCGACCACAGCGCGTCGTCATCCTGCCGATGGCCTTGACGCGGTGCGCGGGTGTCCAGCTCCACGGCCACCGCCTGCTCCGGCCAGTACGCGTCGAGGCCGCCCAGGTGCGGGCCGCCGGGCAGGCGCAGGTCGACGTTCCACACCGGGTCGGGGAGGCCGTACTCGCTCACCATCCGGTAGAGGCGCTCCTCCGCGATCGCGCGGCCCTCGGCCAGCAGCGAGTCCACCGCGTCCACCACGTGCGGGCGGCTGAGCAGCTTCGCGTTGTTCAACTCCCGTACCACCGCGGCCGGTTCGCAGTGACCGCCGCGTACCGCCTCGGTGAGCAGCCCGCGTACCGCGTTCGCGTCCGACAGCTCGGCCACCGCGTCCGCGAGGGCCCGCGGCACCGGGGCGACCGGGACGCCCTTCACCTGCTGCGGGGTGGGGAGCGAGGCGGTGCGGACGATCCGCGCGCAGCCCGTCGAGCGCAGCCGGCGCATACGGGGACCAGGACGTCGAGCTGTGAGGGAGGCCAGCTCCGGGGCGGCGGTGAAGCCGTGCAGGGTCAGCGCGGCCATGCCGGTGAGCACGGTCTCGGCGTACACGGGGCGGTGCGGCTCCTCCGCGCCGGGCTGGACCGGGACCCCCGCCGTCCGCTCCCGCGCCGCGTACAGCAGCACCGCGTGCAGCCGCTCCTCGCCGGTCGGCGGGCCGGAGTGCAGCAGGACCACGCCGGGGAGGAACTGCTGCCACGGCCCGTCGGGGCGGCACTGCTCGTTCACCTCGGCCGCCGGGACACCGTGCGCCCGGAGCTGAGCCGTCGTCAGAACCCGGCGGTGGACCTCGGAGAGGTGGCTGAGGGGGCGGGGGAGAGCGGGGTGTCGTGGTTCATGCAACGGGGTTTCCCGCGCCGGATCCGCTCCTAACCGCTGTTACACACCCGTCGACAAATCCGGACAACGCGGTACTAAAGGACAGGCGTTCGGATGCCGAGTAGGGGCCGAAAACCCCTGGTCCGGATGGGGTGGACCAGGGGTTACGGGGAGGATTACCTGTATTCGGTAACGGTCACGCAGAGGCCAATCGCAGGCCAAGGATCAGCCCTGTGCGCCGCGCCCCTCGTTGTCCGCCGCCTGCGCCCGCAGCGCCCGCGCCAGGTCGTCCCGCGACTCCAGCACCAACCTCCGCAGCGCCGGTGCCGCCCCCTCGTGGGAGGTCAGCCACGCGTCCGTCGCGTCCAGCGTCGCCTGCGCGTCCTCGGCCGCCGGGTACGCCGGGAACAGTCCCCGCACCACGTCCACGCCGATCTGGATCGACCGCTCGGCCCACACCCGCTCGATCGCCGCGAAGTACTTCTCCGTGTACGGCGCGAGCAGCTCCCGCTGCGAGGGCTGCACGAAGCCCGCGATGGTCGCCTCGACGAGCGCGTTGGACAGCGTGTCCGACTCCACGACCTGCGCCCACGCCTGCGCCTTGACGGCGGCCGAGGGCCGGGCGGCGAGACAGCGGACCTGGTGGCGCTTGCCCGACGCGGTGTCGTCCCGGGCCAGTTCGGCGGCCACGGCGGACTCGTCGGCGGCGCCGTGCGCGGCCAGCGGCTCCAGGAACGCCCAGCGCAGCTCCTGGTCGACGGCCAGGCCCTCGATCTGCTCCGTGCCGTCCAACAGGGCCTGCAACAGGGCGAGTTCCTCCGGCGCCGACGCCACCGACGCGTAGAACCGCGCCCACGCCAGCTGGTGTTCGCTGCCCGGCTCGGCGTCCCGTAGATCCCGCAGCGCGACATGCGCCAGGAGCTTCGCGCCGGTCTCGCGCCACCACGGCGGCGAGTAGTCGACCAGCGCCGAGTTCGCCCAGGCGTGCAGCATCTGGAGCACGCCGATGTCGGTCTCCCGGCGCCCGAACCGCATCACCAGGTCGATGAAGTCGGGCGCGAGCAGCAGCGCGTCCCGCGTCATGTTCCACAGCGCCGACCAGCACAGCGCCCGCGCCATCGGGTCGGTGAGCGCCCCGAGGTGGTCGCGCAGGGTGTCCAGCGAGGTCGCGTCGAAGCGGGTCTTGCAGTACGTGAGGTCGTCGTCGTTGACGAGCACCAGCTCCGGGGCGTCCGCACCGGCCAGTTCGACCACGACGGTGCGCGGACCGTCGACGTCCACCTCGGCCCGCTCGTACCGCACGAGCCGGTCGCCCTCCATGCGGTAGAGGCCCACCGCCACCCGGTGCGGGCGCAGTTCGGGGTGGGATTCCGCCGCCTCCTGGAGCACGGTCAGCTCGGCGATACGGCCGTCCTCCACGTCCAACACCACTTGCGGAGTCAGGGAGTTGACCCCGGCGGTCTGCAGCCAGGACCGCGCCCAGGACGTCATGTCCCGCCCGCTCGTCTCCTCGAGCACGGACAGCAGGTCACCGAGGCGCGTGTTGCCGTACGCGTTCCGCTTGAAGTAGCGGCGCGCGCCCTCCAGGAACGCGTCCTGGCCGGCGTAGGCCACCAACTGCTTCAGTACGGACGCCCCCTTGGCGTACGTGATGCCGTCGAAGTTGAGCTTGGCGTCCTGGAGGTCGCGGATGTCGGCGGTCACCGGGTGCGTGGAGGGCAGCTGGTCCGCGCGGTAGGCCCACGCCTTGCGGCGGTTGGCGAAGGTGATCCAGCCGTCGGTGAAGCGGGTCGCGCCGACCAGGGCGAACGCGCCCATGAAGTCGGCGAACGACTCCTTCAGCCACAGGTCGTCCCACCACTCCATGGTGACGAGGTCACCGAACCACATGTGCGCCATCTCGTGCAGGATCGTGTTCGCCCGCCCCGAGTAGGACGCCTGCGTGACCTTCCCCGGAAGATGTACTCCTCGCGGAAGGTGACGAGCCCCGGGTTCTCCATCGCCCCGAGGTTGTACTCCGGCACGAACGCCTGGTCGTACTTCCCGAAGGGGTACGGGTAGTCGAAGTGGTCGTGGAAGAAGTCCAGGCCCTGCTTGGTGATCAGGAAGACGTCGTCGGCGTCGAAGTGCGGCGCGAGCCCCTGCGGCACATCGCGCCGAGCGGGATCTCCAGCGTCGTACCGTCGTCGAAGGTGCGGGAGTACGCGTCCGTGACGTAGTGGTACGGGCCCGCGAGGAACGCCGTGATGTACGTCGAGATCGGCTTCGTCTCCGCGAACTTCCATACGCCGTCGGTCAGTTCGCCGACGCCGTTGCTCCACACCGTCCAGCCCTCGGGGGCCTTCACCTCGGCGCGGAACGGCGCCTTCAGGTCGGGCTGCTCGAAGGTGGCGAAGACACGGCGGGAGTCGGCCGGCTCGTACTGCGTGTAGAGGTAGACCTCGCCGTCCTCGGGGTCGACGAAGCGGTGCATGCCCTCGCCGGTGCGGGAGTACGCGCACTGCGCGTCGACGACCAGCTCGTTCTCCGCGGCCAGGTCGTCCAGCTGGATGCGCGTGCCGTCGAAGACCGCGCCCGGGTCGAGGTCCTTGCCGTTCAGCGACACGGCGGTCACGGCCGGGGCGATCAGGTCCGCGAAGCTCGCCGCGCCCGGCTCGGCACAGCGGAACCGGATCGTCGTCACCGACCGGAAGGTCCGCGGCCCCGCGCCTGCGTCGTCACCGACCGCCGAGCGCAGGTCGAGGGACACGTCGTACCCGTCGACGGACAGCAGGGCGGCCCGCTCGCGGGCCTCGTCGCGGGTCAGATTCTCACCGGGCACGGAGGCACTCCCTCGGATGGTGTTCGATATGCGGTCAGGGCCGATCCTGCCATGCGCCCCTGACCGCGGGCACCCGGGAATGAGGGGTGAAAGAGCGGTGTTGCCAGAAGGAAACGGCCGTATTCCGAGGAGCGTCATGTCTGAGACCGCCAAGACCCCCGTGGACTTCTGGTTCGACCCGCTGTGCCCGTGGGCCTGGATGACCTCCCGGTGGGTGCTGGAAGTGGAGGAGGTCCGGGACATCGAGGTCAGCTGGCATGTGATGAGCCTCGCCGTCCTCAACGAGAACCGCCTCGACGAGCTCCCGCCGGAGTACGCCGAGAACATGCGCCCCGGCGGCAAGTCCTGGGGCCCGGTCCGTATCGCCATCGCCGCGCAGCAGCTGCACGGCAACGAGGTCGTCGGCAAGCTGTACACCGCGCTCGGCACCCGCATCCACAACGAGGGCCTGGGCGTGACCCCGAGTCCATCGCCCTCGCCCTGTCCGACGCGGGCCTGCCGGCGGACCTGATCGAGTACGCCGACAAGGACACCTACGACACCGAGCTGCGCGCCTCCCACAAGGAGGGCATCGAGAAGGTCGGCCAGGACGTCGGCACCCCCGTCATCGCCGTCCCCGGCCCCGACGGCGAGCAGATCGCCTTCTTCGGCCCGGTCGTCACCCCCCCCCAAAGGGCGAGGAAGCGGCCCGCCTCTGGGACGGCACCGTCGCGGTCGCCTCGGTCCCCGGGTTCTACGAGCTGAAGCGCACCCGCACGAAGGGCCCGGACTTCAGCAACCTCTAGGCCTACGGGTCGACCCTCAGGCCTTCGCGTCCGGCTTGGGGAAGTAGCCGCCGTCCCGCCAGTTGAGCTGCCGCTGGTAGCGCCGACACCCCGGGACGGCACACCGTATGTACGCCTCCGGGGCGAAGTCCCTCTTCTCCGCCCGGACGAACGCCAGCTCCTTGTCGTCCCGCAGCCCGCAGAACTCCCGCAGCGGACCACGACAGCCGGGGCACCACTTGTAGACCATGCAGAACCTCCACGAGACCCGCCTGAGGCGACTCGGCGCCCCGGCCCCGCGAGCGTAAACGCCCACAGGGCCGGGGCGCAGCCGGTCACCCACCATTCAGGCGTCCCGTGTCGGTCCTACCGCTCCCGCCCCCGCGCCCGCGCCAGCCGCGCGAGGTGGTCCTCGTAGCCCTTGGCATAGGTGGCGGCCCGTCCCGGGTCCGGCTCGACGATCTCCGTCGGGCGGGTCCAGTCCGCCGCGTCCAGCGGGACCCCGTACCGCTCGGCCGCCGCGAGCACCGCGCCCCGCGCGCCCACCTCGCCCTCGACGACCCGCAAGGGCCGCCCCAGCACATCCGCGAGCAGCCGCATCCAGGCGGGGCTGCGCGTGCCGCCGCCGCACACGGCCAGGGTCCCGGTGAGGCCGGCCGCCTCCAGGCAGTGCCGGGCCGCGTAGCCGATGCCCTCGCAGGTCGCGCGGATCAGGTCGGCGGGGGTCGACTCCAGGGAGACGCCGGTGAGTTCGGCACGGAGCCGGGGCTCGACGAAGGGGCGCGCTCGCCGGACGGGGCGAAGTACGGCAGCACCCGCACTCCGTTCGCGCCGGGCGGGGTCGCCGCGAGCAGCGCGTCCACCTCCTCGTGCCGGACGCCGGTCGTCGAGAGCACCCAGTCCAGGGCGGCCGTACCGACCATCGCGGGCATGGCCCGCAGCCAGTGCCCCGGCCGGTCGAGGGAGATGTACAGTCCGGCCGGTTCACCGCTCAGGTCCAGCTCGGTGGTCGCGACCAGACTGGCCAGACACGTCCCCACGATCAGCAGCCCGTCACCCGGTTCCGTCACCCCCGCGCCGAGCGCGCACGCGGGCAGGTCGTACGGCCCGTTCGCGATCCGGGTCCCCGCCGGCAGCCCCTCCCCGCGCGTCTCGGCCGTGGCGACCGGGTCGGCGACCGGCGCCAACAACCCCGCCGCCGGGTCAGCCCGAGCAGCTCGACGACACCGTTGTCGTACGACCGCGTCCTGGGGTCGAGGAACGGCATCGAGGCGTCCGAGACATCCGTGGTCGCCCGCGCCCCCGTCAGCCGCTGGAACACCATGTCCTTGCAGTACAGCGCGGTGGCGGCGGCGTCGAGCGACCGGGGCTCGTGCGCCGCGAGCCAGGCCAGCAGCGGCCCCGGACAGCCGGGGAACATCGCGCTCCCGGTCCGCCGGAACACCGTCTCGAAGGTCCCGTCCGCGAGCCACCGGTCGAGCAGTTCGTGCGCCCGCCCGTCCATCCAGGACGCCGCCGCCCGCACCGGCCGCCCCTCCGCGTCCACCAGCCACACCCCGTCGCCCTGCCCGGTCAGCCCGGCCAGCTCGACGGTCCCGTCCACCCCCGCCGTCAGTTCGTCGAGCACGGCGACGACCGCGCCGTAGACCTCGTCCATGTCCTGCTCGACGAACCCGCCGTGCATCGACAGCTCCACCGGCCGCGCGGCTACGGCGAGTTCACGCCCGGAGTCGTCGAAGGCGGCGGCCTTCACCGTGGACGTGCCGACATCGATTCCGACGTACATAACGCCTCCTCGGAGTTGGTGACGATCCTCAGGTCAGGCTGTGCGCGAGCGGCTCCCGACGCGCCCACCGTCCCACCTCCGCCGCGGCGATCCGCGCCGCCTTCTCGGCCACGGCCCGTGACGCGCCCCCGAGATGCGGAGTCAGTACGACCCGGTCGGCGAACCCGAACAGCCGCGCCCCGGCGGGCAACGGCTCGCGTACGTAGGTGTCGAGGGCGGCGGCCGACACCTGCCCGCTGTCCAGCGCGTCGCACAACGCGTCCTCGTCCAGCAGCGGACCCCGCGCCACGTTCACCACCACAGCGCCCGGCCGCAGCAGCGCCAGCTCGCGCGCCCCGATCAGCCCCGTGTCTCCTGGGTCAACCGGGCGTGCAGCGTGATGACTTGGGACCGGCGCAGCAGCTCGTCCAGCGCCCCGACCCGGAGCCCGTGGATCTCGCCGTGCACATACGGGTCGTACACCATCACCCGCGCCCCGAACGCGCACAGCACCCGTGCCACCCGACTGCCCACGGCCCCGTATCCGACGAGCCCGACCGGCAGGTCCTCCAGCTCCCACCCGCTGTGCTCGTACGTGTAGTAGGACGCACCGCCGGCCCAACTCCCCTGCCCGGCGAGGAGTTCGTGTGCCTGCGGAATCCGGCGCAGTGCGGCCAGCATCATCCCGACGGTGAACTCGGCGGTCGCGGCGGCGTTGCGCCCCGGCGCGAAGCACACGCGTACGTCGTGGGACTTCGCCGCGTCCAGGTTGACGTTGACGGGCCCGCCCCGGCACACGACGACCAGCCGCAACTCCGGGCAGGCCGCCAGCACCCGCTCGGTGACGGGCCCCATCTGGGTGACGAGCACCTGCGCCCCGCTGTCCCGCAGGGCGTCGATCACCTCGTCCTCGGCGTCACTGGCCTCCTCCACCTCGGCGACGGGACCGAAGGGCTCCAGAGGCCAGCCGAGCTCCAACTCTCTTACGGTGAAGGGGTGTTCGCGCAGTTCCTCGGCGATGGCCGCCGTGATCAGCGACGGCAGTACGAAATGGTCACCGGCGGCGACGACACGCAGGGTCTCGGTCATCGTGGGGCTCCCTCCCTCTCCGCCACGATGAACGGGGAATGCCGAATGCGTAACCCCTGAGGGAGGTCCGGATGATGTTCGAGGGCGAAGCGGAAGCGTGGCTGGGGATCGACCTGGGCACGCAGAGCGTCCGCGCCCTGCTGGTCACGGCCGACGGCACGGTCCTCGGCGGCGGGTCCGCTCCGCTGACGGGCCGCAGGGAGGGCGTACGGCACGAGCAGGACCCGGGGAGTGGTGGGAGGCGGTGTGCACGGCGTCCCGGGCCGCGCTCTCCTCACCGGCCGCGCGAGGGCCGATCGGCGGCCTCGCGGTGTGCGGCACCTCCGGCACGGTCCTGCTGACGGACCCCCAAGGCCGCCCGCGCACACCGGGGTTGATGTACGACGACGGCCGCGCGGTCGACGAAGCGGCACGGCTCGGCATGCAGACGAGCTGGGCCCTCCCAAGGCGCTGTGGCTCCTGGACGCCCACGGCCCCGGCCGCGTGACCCACCAACCCGACGTGATCACGGCGCAGTTGACGGGAGAGGCGATCCCGACCGACTCCAGCCACGCCCTCAAGACGGGCTACGACGCGGAGCACGAGGCCTGGCCACCCCAACTGGCCTCCTTGGCAGCGCAGTTGCCGGAGGTGGTCCGCCCCGGCACGAGGCTGGGCGAGGTCTGCCGGACCGCCGCCGAAGCGACGGGCATCCCCGCGGGCACCCCGGTCATCGCCGGGATGACGGACGGCTGCGCGGCCCAGATCGCGTCCGGGGCACTGCGCCCCGGCGCCTGGAATTCAGTTCTGGGCACCACCCTGGTCCTCAAGGGAGCCTCCCCGACCCCGTCCGCGACGACGCCGGGGTCGTCTACAACCACCGCGCACCGGACGGCAGTTGGCTGCCGGGCGGGGCGTCGAGTGTGGGCGCGGGCGCGCTGCCGCCGGGACTTGACCCGGCCGAGATGGACACCCGGGCGGCGGCCTACGAACCGTCGGGCGCCCTGACCTACCCCCTGGCCTCACCCGGCGAACGCTTCCCTTCCTGGCCCCCGACGCCACCGCCTTCACCCTCGGCACTCCGGCGTCGGAGGCGGACGGCTGGGCGGCGGTGCTCCAGGGCGTGGCGTTCACCGAGCGCCTGTGCCTGGACTACCTCCACCACCTGGGCGCCCCGATAGACGGCCCCCTCACCTTCACCGGCGGCGCGGCCCGCAGCACGTACTGGAACCAGCTCCGCGCCGACATCCTCGGCTGCCCGGCCCGAGTCCCGGAACAGATCGAACCGGCCCTGGGGATGGCGGTGCTGGCGGCATACGGCACGGGGAGGGCAGGGAACTGGCGGAGGTGGCCGACCGCATGGTCCGCATCCGCACGGTCCTGGAACCCCGCGCGTCCCGCACGGCCCGCTTCACCGGCCCGTACGCTCGCCTGGTGGACGAACTGGAGACCCGAGGCTGGCTGCCGACCCCGGTCGCGACCCATGCCCGCACCCGCCTGAACCAGGACACGAGCGCCTCATGACCACCACCCTCCTGCTGGCCCGCCACGGCCAGACCGTCTGGCACGCCGAGAACCGCTACGCCGGCATCAGCGACGTCGCCCTGACGGACACGGGCGTCGCGCAGGCGGAAGCGCTCGGCCGCTGGGCCGCCACCCACCCTGTGGACGCGATCTGGACGTCCCCACTGTCGCGGGCGATCATCACGGCGACCCCCGCGTGCAAGGCCCTCAACCTCACCCCGCACATCGAACCGGCCCTGCGCGAATGCGACTTCGGGCTGGTGGAGGGCCGCACGCTCGCGGAGTTCGAGGCGGAGAACCCCGAGGCGGCGGAGGCGTTCCGGGCGGATCCGGTGGCGCACCCGTTCCCGGAGTCCGAGGACCCGACGGAAGCCGCGGCACGCGGAACGGCCGCCCTGCACCGCATCGCAGCCGCCCACCCCGACCAGCGCGTCCTGATCGTGGCCCACAACACCCTCCTCCGGCTGGTGCTGTGCCGGGGCTGGGCATCCCGCTGGGCGAATACCGGCGGGTGTTCCCGCGGCTGCGGAACGCGGCGGTGAGTGAACTCCGGGTGCAAGAGGGCACATTCGCCCTGCTGTCGCTCAACGTGCCGTGCGGGGACGAGGATTGACGGAACGGCCGAAGGCGAACCCCGCGAGTCACGTCCTCGCGGGGTTCGCCTCTTCATCCGCCCGCCCGTGTGAAGGTTGAGAAGACGATCACGAGGCAGGACGATCTGTTCGGGTCGACGGGGCGATGGGTCAGGCGGGCAGGATCGTCCGGCGGGACTTCGCGGCGTCGTAACGCCGGGCCACGTCCTGCCAGTTGACGACCGCCCACATGGCGTCGATGAAGTCGACCTTCTGGTTCTTGTACTGGAGGTAGAAGGCGTGCTCCCAGGCGTCGAAGACCAGGAGGGGGTGGAGCCCTGGCCGACGTTGCCCTGGTGGTCGTAGACCTGCTCGACGATCAGACGGCCGCTGAGCGGCTCGTGGGCGAGGACGCCCCAGCCCGAACCCTGGGTCGTCGCGGCGGCCTTGGTGAGCTGCGCCTTGAAGCCGGCGAAGGAGCCGAACGAGTCGGTGATGGCGTCCGCGAGACCGCCCACCCCGTCGGCCGCGAGCGGCTCGCCGCCGCCGTCGCCGGTCATGTTGTGCCAGTAGATGCTGTGCAGGATGTGACCGGAGAGGTGGAAGGCCAGGCTCTTCTCCAGCCCGTTGACCGACCCCCACTGCTCCTTGTCCCGCGCCTCCGCCAACTGCTCCAGCGTGTCGTTCGCACCCTTCACGTACGCCGCGTGGTGCTTGTCGTGGTGCAGCTCGATGATCTCGGGGCTGATCACGGGGGCGAGCGCGGCGTAGTCGTAGGGCAGGTCAGGAAGCGTGTAGACGGGCATGGCGGATCGGTCCCCTCCGGACTTCTTATTGCACATGGCTTGCAACTACAACCTAGCAGCGAAAAGGCTCGGTGTGGTCACTCCGCCACGGATGTGTAGTGCGACGCGTCGCCCTCGATCGAGTAGCTCTCCTTGCCCTCGATGCCGACCGGGATGTCGCCGGCGACGGTGACGCGGTGGAGGCGGCGGGGCTGGCTGTCGTAGTTGTCGATGGCGTAGTGCTGGGTGATGCGGTTGTCGAAGAGGACGAGCTGGTCGGGGACCAGCGCCAGCGGAGGATGTTCTCCGGGCGGGTGACGTAGGCCTGGAGGAGGTCCAGGATCTTGCGGGACTCGGTGGTGGAGAGTCCGACGATCCGTTGCGCGAACCCGCCGATGAACAGGCCGCGTTCGCCGGTCAGTGGGTGGACGCGGACGACCGGGTGGACCGTGCGGAACGTGATGGACGTGAACTGGGCGCGCTGGGCGGCCCGTTCGGCGTCGATGGACTCCTCCGGTACGGCGTAGTCGTAGTCGTTGGTGTGCTCCGCCCACAGGGTGTCGGCGAGGACGCGCAGCGGTTCCGGCAGGTCGCGGTAGGCCGCCGCGGAACTCGCGATCAGGGTCTCGCCGCCGTACGGCGGGACGGTGATGCTGCGCAGGGTGCTGGCCTGGGGCGGGTTGAGGACGAACGTCACGTCGGTGTGCCAGTGGTTGGCCCGGCCGCGCTCGCTGTCGACGGGCAGCACGTTCGGGGCGCCGTCGACGGCGGGCACGGTGGGGTGCGCGGTGGTGAGGTCGCCGAAGTGGCGGGCGAAGGCCTCCTGGCCCGCGTCGTCGAGGTGGACGTCGTCGAAGACCAGCGCCTTGTGGACGTTGAGGGCCTCGCGGATCGCCGTCACCTCCTCGGCCTCCAGCGGCTTGTTGACGTCGACGCCCGACACGCGGGCGCCGATGTTCGCGGTGACCTTCTGGATCTCGATGGACATGTGAAGTCCTCTCAGACGAGGGCGGGTTGGGTGGCGGGCCGGGTGTACTGGTTGGTGGGACGGGGAGGCCGTAGCGCTCCCGGAGGGTCGTGCGGGGGCCGTACTCCGTGCGGAGCAGGCCGCGGGTGCGGAGGAGGGGGACGACCTGGTCGACGAAGGCGTCGAGGCCGGACGGGAGGACCGCGGGCATGATGTTGAAGCCGTCGGCGGCGCCCTGCGTGAACCACGACTCGATCGCGTCGGCGACCTGCTCCGGCGTACCGGCGAAGGTCAGATGCCCGCGCCCGCCACCGAGCCGGCCGATGAGTTGCCGTACGGTCAGCCGGTCGCGACGGGCCAGTTCGACGACGAGCGTGTACCGGCTCTTCGCGCCCTCGATGGCGTCCTCGGGCGGCAGATCCGCAGGGAGCGGGGCGTCCAACTCCAGGGCCCCGGAAGGCAGTTGCAGCAGCTGTTCCAGACGGTCCACGCCGTGCGTGTACACGATGTGGTCCTCCAGCAGCCGTTCGTTGGCTCGGGCCTCGGCCTCCGTCCCGCCGAGCACGGGCACGATCCCGGGCAGCACCTTGATGTGCTCCGGGTTCCGGCCGGCCGCCTCCGTACGGGACTTGAGATCCTCGTAGAAGGCCTGGGCGTCGGCGAGGGTCTGCTGCGCGGTGAACACCGCCTCCGCGTACCGCGCCGCGAACGTCTTGCCGTCATCGCTCGAACCCGCCTGCACGAGCAGGGGTAACCCTGCGGTGAGCGGGGGACGTTGAGGGCACCCGCGACGCTGAAGTACGTCCCCTGGTGACGCGGCGGGTGGATCTTCGTGTCGTCGCCCCACACCCCGGCCGCCTTGTCAGCGACGATCGCGTCGTCCTCCCAGCTGTCCCAGAGCTTCAGCGCCACATCGAGGAACTCGGCGGCCCGCGCGTACCGTTCGGCGTGCGCGGGCTCGTGCTCAAGCCCGAAGTTCCGGGCGGCCTCGGCACCGGCGGTCGTGACGATGTTCCAACCCGCCCTGCCCCCGCTGATGATGTCCAGCGAGGCGAACTTACGGGCAAGGTTGTAGGGCGAGTTGTAGGACGTGGATGCGGTCGCGATCAGGCCGATGTGCTCGGTGGCCGTCGCCAGCGCGGTGAGGAGCGTGAGCGGCTCCAGGGCTCCGGCGGGGCGTTGGGCGAGGTTGCTCCACAACTGCGGTCCGTCGGCCAGGAAGAGGGAGTCGAAGGTGCCGCGCTCCGCGATCCGGGCGAGGTGCGTGTAGTGCTCCAGCTCGACGTGCGCGTAGGGGTTGCTCTCCGGGAGGCGCCAGGAGGCCTCATGGTGGCCGGTGTTCATGAGGAAGGCGTTGAGGTGGAGTTGGCGGGGCATGGGGGTCCTTCAGGTGAGGGTTCAGGGTGGGTGAATCGGCCCGTGGCGCGGCTTTTCAGCGCGGGGCGGTACTTTTCAGCCGTGGGGCGGCTTTTCCAACGCGGGGCGGTACTTTTCGGCCGTGGGGCGGCTTTTCAATGCCGGCGGCGCTTTCAGCCGTGCGGCACTTCTTCGGCACAGGCCCGCAAAAGTCAGCCCGTCCGGCGTTTGAGGACGAGGCCCCTTCAGGGCCGATGGGGGTCTGGGGGCGGAGCCCCCAGAAGGCGCGCACGAGCAGCCGACGCTCACCGAGCAGCCGACGCTCACCGAGCAGCCGACGCTCACCGAGCAGCCGACGCTCAGCGGGAATCCGACGTCACCCCGAGCGCCGCGAGCAACCGCTCCCGATACTCCGCCCGCGCCACCTCAGGATCGATCGCCAGGTCCAGCCCAATCCGCCCCTGTTCAAGCACCAGCACCCGATCCGCGAGCACAATCGCCTCATCCACGTCATGGGTGACCAGCAGCACCGAGGGCCGATGCCGCTCCCACAACTCCCGCAACAACACATGCATCCGAATCCGGGTCAACGCGTCAAGCGCCCCGAACGGCTCATCCGCCAACAGCAGTTCAGGCTCACGCACCAACGACCGGGCCAACGCGGCCCGCTGCGCCTCACCCCGGACAACTCGTTGGGCCACGCCCGCTCCCGCCCGGCGAGCCCCACCTCGGCAAGGGCCTCACGCCCCTTCGCGGCGGCTTCCTTCCCCTCCGCCCCCAGCAGCACGTTGTCGAGAACCCGCCGCCACGGCAGCAACCGCGAGTCCTGGAACACCACCGACACCCGCTCAGGGGCGGAGAGTTGACCACTCCCGACGACCTCGTGGTCCAGCCCCGCGATCGCCCGCAGCAACGTGCTCTTGCCGGAACCGCTGTGCCCGAGCAGTGCGGTGAACTGCCCGGCGGGCAGATCCAGATCGACGTGGTCGAGAACCGCCCGCCCGCCGAACGACCGCGTAAGCCCCGGAGTCGAACCGCGGGGACCGCGGGAACCACGCCGGTGCCGGTCAGTTGCTGAGTGTGCGGCGCCATGACAGCACCCTCCGTTCGACGAGACGGACCGCGCTGTCGGAGAGCAGACCGAACACGCCGTAGATCAGCAGGCCGACGAGGATGACGTCCGACTGGCCGTAGTTCTGGGCCTGGAACATCATGTAGCCGAGGCCGCTGGTGGCGTTGATCTGCTCCAGGACGACCAGGCTGAGCCAGGAGCCGGTGACGCCGAGGCGCAGGCCCACGAAGAAGCCGGGCAGCGCGCCGGGGATGACGATCTGGCGGACGAACTGGAGCCTCGACAGGCCCTGGACCTCGGCGAGTTCGACATAGCGGTGGTCGATGCCGGAGAGCGCGGCGTGCAGGTTGAGGTAGATCGGGATGTAGACGACGATCGCGATGATGGCGATCTTGAAGGTCTCGCCGATGCCCAGCCAGAGGATGAATAGCGGGATGAGGCCGAGGGTCGGGATCGCCCGGTTGAGCTGCACGGTCCCGTCGATCAGCGCCTCGCCGACCCGGCTCAGCCCAGCCGCCAGGGCGAGGACGACACCGGCGGTGAGGCCGAGGGCGAAGCCGTACGCGGCGCGTTCCAGCGAGGTCAGCATGTCCGTGGGCAGCGTGCCGGAGGTCCACAGCCGGCCGGCGGTCCGCAGCACCGTCCAGGGCGCCGGGATCGCGGCCGGGTCCAACTGCCCGGCGGCGGAGGCGACGGTCCACAGGACGAGGAAGAGGAGCGGCCCGACGACCCGGGAGGCGGGTAGCCGCCTGCCGGGGGCGAGACCGCGTCGCCGCTTGCGCGGAGCCTTGACGGCACCCTCAACAGCCGTCGGCGGCAAGGATGTCGCGGCAGAGGCGTCCACCGTCTGGGAGGTCGTCATCGTCGTCACCTCCGGTACTCCGCCGCCACGGCCTTCGCCGCGATCCCCTCGAACCGCCGGTCGAAGAGCGAGTCCACCGTGAACTTCTTCACGAACCCGCCCTCGGCGAGCAGATCGGCGGTCTCCTGCTCCCACTTCACGGCCGCGTCCCAACTCGGTGGAAAGAACGGCTTGTTGGCGAGCGCGGTGACCGACTTGGCCTGCGCGAGGGTCAGGTTCTGCGTCTTGACGTAGAACTCCTCGTTCCAGGTGTCCGGGTGCTCGTACTGCCAGACCTGACCCTGCGCCCACTGCGGGATGTACGCGGCGATCGCGGCGGCCTTCGCCGAGTCGGCCAGCACGGCGGTCGGCGCCCACAGCAGGTTGAGCAGGTCTACGACATCGGTGGTGATCGCGCGGGCGCCCTTCGCCTCGTACTGCTTGAGGTACGCCGGTGCCTGGCTGTTGGCGAGCGGGGCGATGTCGACCTGGCCGGACTGCAGGGCGGTGAAGAACTGGTTGCTGGTCAGCGGGACGAGTGTCACCTCGTCGTACTTCAGCCCGGCCTGCTTCAACGCCCTTAGCAGGACGACTCCTTGGGCCTGACCCTGCGAGAACGCCAGCTTCTTGCCCTTGAAGTCGGCGACGGTGTGGATGTCGCTGCCGGGCTTGGTGGCGAAGAGGTAGTTCGGCTTGCGGGTGACGTCGATCGCGACGATCTTCGCGTCGTAGCCCTGGTAGTGCGCCTGGATCGGTGGGATGCCCGCGTTGTTGGCGAGGTCCAGGGACTTGGCGCGGAAGGCGTTGATGACATCGGGGCCGGCGCCGATGTTCACCCAACTCGACACGGTGAAGGGCAACCTGGGCAGTTTGGCCAGCTTGAACTGGAGCTGCTGGGTGTTCAGGTACGAGGAGATCTTCAGGCTCGTGCCGGACGGGACCTTCTCGGCGAGCGGGGCGGACAGACCGGCCCCCGACCTGGCGGTGGCGGCGCTGCTCGTGGCGCAGCCGCTGAGACCGGAGATGCCCGCGGCGGCACCGAGCACGGAGGTGAGGAAGAGCCGCCGGTCGACGCCGGGCGCACGGGAATGAGGCATGGGAGAACTCCCTGATCAAAAGTCACGGGAACGCGGGAAGGCACGCGAAATTCACGGACGGCGAAAGACGGAACAGTCCGGGAGAAGAAATTCAGGCAGGATGAGACCGGCGCCCGGGGCGCGTCAACGGGTCAGCAACAAGAAGTGCGACAACTCATCTGCAGGCTCATGACCAGGATGTTCCCGGCCATGGGCGCCCCTGTCAACATTCCGAGTTTCTGAATTAAATACGCCCCGGTGACAGGCTCAGGGGATCCCGGAACAGCACGTCCAGCATCACCGAACCGCCCGCAACGGCCAGTACGGAATCCGGGAAACTCGTCGGCACGACAGCCGAGGCCCGCGCGTCACCGACCTCCTCGCGCAGCGCCCGCAGGCAGTCCTCCCGCCGGATGACCCCCAGCTCGGTGACGACCACCGTCTCCGGGTTGAGGATGTCGAGCAGCAGCCCGGCCGCCCGCCCCACCATCCGCGCCCGCTGCGTCAACAGCCGTACGGCGATGGGGTTTCCGCGCTCCGCCGCCGTCACGACGTGGGTCGGGTTGACCCCGTCGACGATCCCGGCCTCGCGGGCCCGGCGGCACAACGTCCGTTCGCTCAGCTCGACCTGGAGGCAGCCGACGCGCCCGCAGTCGCAGGGTTCCGTACCGCCGCGCAGCGGCAGATGGGCGATCGCGCCCGCCTGCGAACGGGGGCCGTGGTGCACCTCGTCGTTGGTCGCGAAGGCCGCGTCGACCACATTGCCGACGAAGAGGTGCAGCACGCTGCGGCTGCCGCGCGCCGACTGCCCGAAGAGGCGCTCCCCGTTCACCAACGCCCGTGCGTGGCCGTCCACATGGACCGGCAGCCCGGTGCGGTCGCCGAGCAGTTCGCGCACCGGCACGTCCCGCCAGCCCAGCAGCGGATGGTCGACGATGCTCCCGGAGTCCCGGTCGACCCAGCCGCCTGCGGCGACCCCGACCCCCAGTGGGGTGGCCCCGGCCGCCTCCGCGAGCAGCGCCTCCAGCCCCTCGGCGGCGCGCGCCAGCACCAGGGCGGGGTTCGTGCTGTCGTGACCGAGCCGGCGCTCGGTCACCACCCGGCCGCGCAGATCCAGCAGTGCCACCGTCGTATAGGGCACGGCCACATGGACTCCGCCCACGACGAACCGTGACGCGTCCAGGTCGACGGGCACATGGGGCCGGCCCACACCGTTCGAGCGTCGGGGTGTGGCCGCCTCCCGTATGAGCCCGAGTTCGGTGAAGCGGGCGCAGTAGTCGGTGACCGACGCGGGGGACAGCCCGGTCAGCCGGGACACGGTCGAGCGGGCCACCGGCCCGTGCTCCAGCACGGAGCGCAGGACGACGCTCGCGTTGGTGCGCCGCCGGTCGCTGTCGGCGGCGCGGGGCACGGGGGAGCGAGGAGAGCTGGGGAGCCGGGGAGGGGGAGGCGAGAAGGGGTGCCGCGTTACGGGGCATGGGGATCTTCCTCGGGAACGGGTCCGACAGTGCGCCGTCTCGGATACGAGGCGCACCGGATCCGCTCCCGCCCGCCTCAGGGGCGGTAACAGGTCGCCGCGGCCTGGCGTCGCAGGTCGACATAGCGACGCGACGCGAAGTTCCGGGCCTGGGCAACCATGCGCTCGAAGCTAGCAAAGCGGCCCACGGCTGCCCAGCCCGTGACCGGTGTGCGAGACGGCACGACGACGGGTGTGCGACACGGCACGGCATCCGCGTGACCGGCATCACGCCCCGGCGCGTGTAACGGGCATCCTTTGTCCGGAGCCCACCAAGTCCCCGTTCCAGCCTTTGTCGAACGCTGACGGTGATCGGCCCGAGGACCCTGGGATAGCGTCACAAAGTCCCCCTGTACCCCGTCAACCTGCGGAGTCCCCTTGAGTACCGCCGTCGCCACCACCCGCCCGGGCCAGGTCCTCGCCGACCTGCTGCCCGCCTCCCGTGTGCGGGACATCGCCCTCGTGCTCGGCGGCGCCGCGCTCACCGGCCTCGCCGCACAGCTCGCCGTGCCCGTGCCGGGCTCCTCGGTCCCGGTCACCGGCCAGACCTTCGCCGCCCTCCTCGTCGGCACGTCCCTCGGCGCAGGCCGCGGCTTCCTGTCGCTCGCCCTGTACGCGCTGCTCGGCCTGGCCGGCGTCCCGTGGTTCGCCGGGGGCACCTCCGGCGCCGGCGCCTCCTTCGGCTACATCGCCGGCATGCTGCTCGCCTCCGCGGCCGTCGGCGCCCTGGCCCGCCGCGGCGCCGACCGTTCGGTCCTGCGCATGGCCGGCACGATGCTGCTGGGCGAGGCGATCATCTACGCCATCGGCGTCCCGTACCTGGCGCTCAGCCTCGACCTCTCGGCCGGCGCCGCGCTCGCCGCCGGCCTCACCCCGTTCCTCATCGGCGACGCCCTGAAGGCCGCCCTGGCGATGGGCGCGGCCCCGACGGCCTGGAAGTTCGTCAACAAGCAGCGTTGACACGGCCGTTACCGCCGGAAGAGGTTCGCCGGGTCGTACGACGACTTGATCTCGGCGAGCCTCTTCCGCGTCTCCGGGTCATACAGCCCCTCGGTCCGGTCACCGGCCCCGAACGCGAAGTTGACCGTCCGCCCGAGTGTGTGCGGCGCGAGCAGCGCGAACGCCGGGTCCAGCCGTTCCCGTACGGCCTTCCGCTCCCCGACGGCCAACAGCCGTACCAGGAACCGCCCTTCGCGATACGGCACCGAGTTCGGCGCGGGCCTCGCCAGCGCCCCGCCGAGATGGTTGACCTGGACGACACACATGCCGTCCGCGTCCGGCCCGGCGAGCGACAGCACCTCGCCCACCCGCGCCACGTCCAACTCGCGTACCACCGCGCTGTCCCCGTAGTACG
This sequence comes from Streptomyces sp. P3, assembly GCA_016893485.2. Lineage (GTDB taxonomy): Bacteria > Actinomycetota > Actinomycetes > Streptomycetales > Streptomycetaceae > Streptomyces. The sequence goes on along the minus strand of JAFEKX020000001.1, from coordinate 3,564,328 downwards.
CGTGCGGCTCGGGCGGATCGCTGTGGATCGTGTGACTCTCGGAGTACGGCATCTCGCGCAGGGAGTCCGCGAGCACCGGCCCGAACGCCCGCAGCGGCGCGACGAGTCGCTCCCCCTCGGCACGGCTGCCCGTCCAGGCGACGCGCACGGAGAGGACGTACCGCCCGCGCAGGTGCGGCGGCAGCGCCGGGATGTCCGGGTACGGTACGGCGGCGAAGGACGAGGTCAGCTCGTCCGGCACGGTCCGCGTCCACTCCTCGTACGCCCGCAGCAGGGCCGTGGGGTCGACCTCCCGCCCGTCGAAGGCGAGCGAACCGCCGTAGAGCGTCCGCACCGGGACGAGGTCGATCTCCAACTCCGTGACGACACCGAGGACATGACCGGCGCCGAGCAGCGCCCAGTACAGCTCGGGCTCCGACTCCCTTGTCACCCGGCGCAGTTGACCGTCGGCGGTGACGAGGTCGAGCCGGCGGACATGGTCGGCCGCGTACCCGAACTCCCGTGCCAGGATGCCCAGTCCACCGCCCAGCGTGTACGACACGGCGCCCACACCCGGCGCGGATCCGTTCAGGGGAGCGAGGCCGTGGGGTTCGGCGGCGGCCACGACCTGCGCCCAGCGGGCGCCCGCCTGGACACGGACGGTGCGGTTCTCGGGATCGACCCGCACCCCGTCCATCCGTCGCGTCGTGATCAGCACACCGCCCTCGGACCCGCCCGGCAGCCCGTGCCCGGTCGCCTGCACGCCGACCGGCAGGTCCTTCACGGCCGCGTACCGTACGGCGGCGATCACGTCGTCGGCCGAGCGCGCGCCGTGGACGACGGCCGGGCGCTGGGTGAACCCCGTCTGGAAACAGGCGAGTTCGTCCTCGTAGCCGGGGTCGGTGGGACGGAGGATGAGCGGCTGTGTGTGGCGGTTCATGGGGGTCATGCTGGCCGCATAACCTGACATGTGCCGTCAGATTTTCCGGCGCGTTCGAGGGCGCTTGGGCACAGGCAAGAGGGAGGGCTGGGTGCTCCCGCGACCCGGCCCTCCCTGTCCAGTCCCGCCGACTTCAGCCCTGCGGCAGCGTCCGGCGTCGGCGGCTCAGCCCCGCAGGGCCTGCCGTCCCGGCCGTCGCTGCGACCAGTACAGGCCCGCCGCGCCCGCCGCGATCAGTGCCGCGCCGGCCGCGCCCAGTGGCAGGACGTCGTCGCCGACGCCCGTCTTGGGCAGCGTGTCGCCGCCCGGTGCCACCGGCTTGTTGTCGGTGCCGAGCAGCAGCGGGGTGGCCGGGGCGTTCGGCGAGGGGTTCGCCGTACCGAACGGGACCGGGCCCTGCTGCCAGAACGTCTTCTTGCCGTCGGCGGACATCACCGGCAGACAGATCTTCCCGGCCTTGCTCAGGTCGTACGTCGCGTCGACCGCGTACGACCTCGACTTGCCCGCGGCGAGAGCGCCCACGGAGCACTTGAATCCGCTGTTCGAACCGGCCGGCAGATCCTTTTGGGCGAGCGCCGAACAGCCCTGCACGCCCTTGACCTTGAGGCCGTCGAATCCGACGACCAGAAGACTGACATCGCCGCTCGTCCTGGTCCCCTCATTCTTCACGGTGGCGGTGATCGCCGTCTTCTTCGAACCGTTGTCGACCGAGATCTTCGACGGCAGGAGCGTGGTCAGTTTCACCCCGGCCGGAGCCGCGTCCACGGCCTTTCCGCCTTTTCCGCTCCCGGCCCCTGGTCGTCCGCCGATGCGCTGAAGGAAAGGATCATCACCGCCGAGAAAGATGCGGTGAGCAGCGATCCTGCGATGACCTCGGCGGTGGTCTTGGTCGTGTTCCTGGTCATGGTCGTAGCACGACGAGAACTCATGTTCGTCCCCCTTGCGTTCCCCTGTGTCCCCCTGGGACTGCGCCTGAATTCGCAGTACTTGAAGAGGTACCACAAGATTTCTCCGCACTATGCTGGTACGGCATGAAGTGTGACCATTGTGGGGGTGCAGCGGATTGCCGGGGAATGCGGGAAATTCGGGGAACATGAGGGGCGGCGGAGTTCCGGGGCTGTTGGTGACCGGACGTTATCGGCTGGTCGAAAGTATCGGGCAGGGGGAATGGGGCGGGTGTGGCGAGCCGCCGACGAAACGCTCGACCGGCAGGTCGCCGTCAGGAGATGCGCATCGACGGCCTCGACGCGGAGGACACCCGCACCCGCCGCGAGCGCACCCTGCGCGAGGCCAGGGCGACGGCCCGCATCGACCACCCCAACGTCGTGCGGGTCTACGACGTCGTCGACGAGGGCGAACGCCTGTGGATCGTCATGGAGCTGGTCGCCGGCCGTTCGCTGGAACGCATGCTGACCGACGACGGCGCGCTCGGCCCGCGCGAGGTGGCCCGCATCGGGCTCGGCCTGGTGGCGGCCCTGCGCCAGGTGCACGCGGGTGGTGTCCTGCACCGGGACATCAAACCCGGCAACGTGCTCGTCGAGAACGGCGGCCGACGTGTCGTGCTCACCGACTTCGGCATCGCCGCGATCCAGGACGCCACGGCGCTCACCGTGGTCGGCATGCTGGTGGGCTCGCCCGACTACATGGCACCCGAGCGGATCTCCGGGCGCCCGCAGGGGCCGCCGTCGGACATCTGGTCGTTGGGGGCCACGCTCTGTGCCGCGCTCGGCGGGCGGTCACCGTTCTCCCGGGACACAACACTGGCCACGTTGCACGCCGTTCTGTACGAGGAGCCCGAACTCCCGGCCGCGGCTGGCCCGTTGCGCGAGATCCTCGCCGCGCTGCTGGAGAAGGAGCCGTCGGACCGGCCGGGGCTGGCGGAGGCGGAGAGGGCGCTGACCCGGGTGGCGTTCCCGGCGGCGGGGTCGGAGAGTGCCGAGGGCCCCAGGTGCCCCAGGTGCCCCAGGTGCCCGGGGAACTCGCCGCACCTGAAACGGAGTTGGAGCCGGAGTCGCCACCCGAGGTCTATCGGGAGTCACCGACCCCGGTGTTCCTGGCACCGTCGCTCGTCCGCGCGGCACGCGATCCCCGGGTCTACGACCCCCACCCCGTCGAGGACGCGATACCGACGCAGCGGCCCGCCGTAGAGGAACCGGTCTCCGCCGCCGAAGCCGTGTCCGAAGCGGTGTCCGAGGCCGCATCCGAGCTGAGTTCCGAGGCCTCGCCCAGCCGAGCCGATCAAGGTGAGCGAACCGAACCCGCCGCACCGGCCGAGCCCAGCGCGGACCCCCAACTCGCCGCACGCGCCCAAGCGTTGACCGAGCGAAAACCCGCGCCCCTCCCGGCCCACCCACCGGCCCCGCGCCCGGCCCCACCGCACCCCGCGCCCCAACGCCCCGACCTGGGCCCGCACCCGGCCCGTGCACCCCGAGGCGGTGAACTCCCGGGCCCCGCCCGGCCGTTCACTCCGGACCGTGCGCACCGCCCCCACCGCCCCCGCCGCCGTATCGCACTGACCGCCGTCGCGGCCGTAGTGGTCGCGGCCGCGGTCGCCGGCACGATCCTCGCGAACTCCGGTGGTTCGTCCAGTACTTCATCGGCTGGTTCATCGACGTCGACGGAACCGTCCGCCCGTTCGTCCGCGGTGACGTCCCCATCTCCCACAGCCCCTCCCTCCTCTCCGTCCCCCACCGTCGAAGGCACCTCACGCCCCCGACTCTCCCGCCAGGCACGCATAAAGAGGCGGGCGGTTTCGCGTGGGCGACGCCGACGGGATGGCGGCGGGATCTGAAGACCGGCGCCGAGGTGCACTACACGTCACCGGACGGGAGTCGGGAGCTCGTCGGCAAGTCGGCGCTCGCGCGGGGGACTTGATGGAGACGTGGGAGGCGTCGGAGCGGAACGCCCAGCAGGGCAGGACTATCGGAAGATCCGGCTCGACAGGACGACGTTCCGGGGTTTTCCGGCGGTGAGTTGGGAGTACACGTTCACGCTCAAGGGCGTTGCCTGGCACGCCCGGCTGCTCGGATTCGACGAGGACGGGAAGTCGTACCAGATCAACACCTGGTACCAGCCGGACGTGGAGACGCAGGCCCTGGAGACCTACGACAAGGTCAAGGACAGCTTCGTCGTGCTGTGAACTCCCTTAACCCACGGACACCTTGTCCGTATCCGTGTCGGTGTCCGCGACGGCGGTCGCCCGTCCGCCCCGCACCCGCTCCTTGACCACCGAGACCGCGATGACGGCCAGCGCGACGAGCAGGGACAGCAGCACCGTCGTACGGCCGCTGCTCTCGCCCTCCGTGTCGGTGAGCATGTAGCCGAGGACGAACACGATCAGGGCGATCGTCGCCCAGGTCAGATACGGGTACAGCCACATCCGTACGACGAGCTTCTCCGGCGACTCGCGCTCGATGATCCGCCGCATGCGCAGCTGGGACGCGCAGATGACCAGCCACACGAACAGGGCCACGGCGCCCGAGGAGTTGACGAGGAAGAGGAACACGGTGTCGGGGTAGGCGTAGTTGAAGAACACGGCGACGAAGCCGAAGACGACGGAGGCGATGATCGCCGCCATCGGGACACCGCGGGCCGTGGTCCGGGCGAACGCCTTCGGGGCGTCACCGCGCCCGCCGAGCGAGAAGGCCATGCGGGAGGCCGTGTAGAGGCCGGAGTTGAGACAGGACAGCACCGAGGTCAGCACGATGAAGTTCATGATCTGGCCGGCGTGCGCGATGCCGAGGGAGTCGAGGGCGGCGACGTAGGAGCCCTGCGCCTTGATCGACGGGTCGTTCCACGGGAGCAGGCAGACGACGATGAGGATCGAGCCGAGGTAGAAGACGCCGATGCGCCAGATGATGCTGTTGGTCGACTTGGTGACGGCGCGCTGCGGGTCCTCGGACTCGCCGGCGGCCAGCGTGGCGATCTCGCTGCCCATGAACGAGAAGACGACGAGCAGGACGCCGGTGAGGATCGCGCCGGGTCCGTTCGGCAGGAAGCCGCCGTGGTCGGTGAGGTTGCCGAGGCCCGCCTTGTCGGTGTGGGCGCCGGGGAGCACGCCGAAGATCGCCAGTGCGCCGACGACGATGAACGCGCCGATCGCGACGACCTTGATCCCGGCGAACCAGAACTCGAACTCGCCGTAGGAGCCCACCGACACGAGGTTCGTGGCGGTCAGGACCACCATCACGATGAGCGCCCAGCCCCACTGCGGTACGGCCGGTATCCAGCCTTCGAGGATCTTGGCGCCCGCGGTCGCCTCGACGGCGAGGACGACGACCCAGAAGAACCAGTACAGCCAGCCGATGGAGAAACCGGCCCAGCGGCCGAGCGCACGGTCGGCGTGCGCGGAGAACGAGCCGGACGTGGGGTTCGCGGCCGACATCTCACCGAGCATGCGCATCACCAGCACCACGAGCGTGCCGACGAGCGCGTAGGAGAGCAGGATGCCCGGGCCCGCCGTCGCGATGCCCGAACTGGAGCCGACGAACAGGCCGGCGCCGATGACGCCGCCGATGGCGATCATCGTGAGATGCCGGTTCTTGAGTCCTGCCTGAAGGCCAGAACCAGAAGTCATGGGGGAGTTCCTTTACGCCGGTTGGGATGCCGGTGGGGGTGCTCGTACGAGCGGCGTACGAGTCGGTCCAGTGAATCGGAGGTAAAGGAAATCCTGAACCTTTGAATCCAGATCGTTACTTGAGGTTTCCTTGAGGTTGCGAGGCGTTGCCTGTATTTAACGTGGTCGGGCCCCGGAGCTGCTTCCCGGAAACAGCCGTGTCACACTCGACCCATGCGCGTGTATCTCGGCTCCGACCATGCGGGCTTCGAACTCAAGAACCACCTCGTCGAGTGGCTGAAGGAGGCGGGACATGAGCCCGTCGACTGCGGCCCGCACATCTACGACGCCCAGGACGACTACCCGCCCTTCTGCCTCCGCGCCGCCGAGCGCGCGGCGGCCGACCCCGAGGCCCTCGGCATCGTGATCGGCGGCTCCGGCAACGGCGAGCAGATCGCGGCGAACAAGGTCAAGGGCGTGCGTGCGGCCCTCGCCTGGAGCGAGGAGACCGCGTCGCTCGGCCGCCAGCACAACAACGCGAACGTCGTGGCCGTCGGCGCCCGGATGCACACGACGGAGGAGGCGACGAAGTTCGTCGAGATCTTCGTCGGTACGCCGTTCTCCGAGGACCCGCGGCACATTCGGCGCATCGACATGCTGACGAAGTACGAGGAGACGGGGAGCTGCCGGAGATTCCGGCGCATCACCCGAAGCAGTAGGTACAAGGTCTTGTGAGCGCCCACCTGTCGACCGACCTGGACGGGTGGGCGGGCGTGAAAGGAAGTGCGCCAGGTGCCAGAGGGGCACACGATCCACCGACTCGCCCTGGACTACGGCGCTCACTTCACCGGCCGAGTCACTCAAGTCACCAGCCCCCAGGGCAAGTTCAGTGACTCCGCCGCGCTGCTCCACCGCACGGAACTCACCCGCACCGAAGCCCACGGCAAGCACCTGTTCCTCGGTTTCCGGGACGAGGAGTGGATCCACATCCACCTCGGCCTCTTCGGCAAGGTGACCTTCGGCGGGGCCCCCGCCCCCGCCCACGGACACCGTCCGCCTGCGCCTCGCCAACGACACGTCGTACGTCGATCTCCGCGGCCCCACCACCTGCGCCCTGATCACGGACACCGAGAAGCACGCGATACACGCCCGCCTCGGCCCCGACCCCCTGCGCCCGCCCGAGGACACGGACCCGGGCGCGGCGTACCGACGGATCTCCCGCAGTCGTACGACGATCGCGGCCCTGCTGATGGACCAGAAGGTCATCGCGGGCGTCGGCAACGTCTACCGCGCGGAGGTCCTCTTCCGGCACGGCATCGACCCGTACCGCGCGGGCAAGGACCTCACGCCCGCCGAGTGGGACGCGATCTGGGCCGACCTCGTCGAGCTGATGCACGAGGGCGTCCGCAACAACCGCATCGACACCGTCCGCCCGGAGCACACCCCGAGGCGATGGGCCGCCCGCCGCGCGTGGACGACCACGGCGGCGAGGTCTACGTCTACCGCCGGGCCCACCAGCCCTGCCACATCTGCGGTGGCGAGATCCGCACCGCCGACCTCGCCGCCCGCAATCTGTTCTGGTGCCCCAACTGCCAGAAGCCGTAGGGGCGTTCGGCGGTACGGCTAGAACCCGTGCGGCAGCCAGGGCGCGACCGTCGACCCGAACGCCAGCGACGCCTCCGCCAGCGCCCCGGGCCGCAGCTCCCGCACCCGCCCGGCGCCCGCGAGCGACGCGAGGGACACCCCGCCGAGATACGCGGCCCCCAACTCCCGTACGGACAGCGCGAGATCGGCCGGGTCGTCGGTCCGCTCGCAGGACGCGCCCTTCGCGTCGCCGGTGAGCCTCCAACGCCCCTCGTTCCAGGGGCAGAAGGCGTCCGCGACCTCGAACACGACGTCCACGGGCGCCTGATACGTCCGCGCCTCCAGCGCCGCCCCCAGCTCCACCAGCCGTACGTGCAACGAGTCCCGCTGCCGGATCGAGCACCGGCGGATGTCGGAGACGAGATGCTGCCAGGAGTCGTCGACGGGCCTGCTGTGCGTCGTCACCTTCCGGGTCAGGTCGATCTCACAGAGGAACCGCCACAGCGCCGCGTACGCAGCCGGGTCCAGCGCCTCCAGATCCCGCAGCCGTACGGCACCCTTGGGCCCCTGCGTGTCCCACTCGGGCTTGATGAAGTACCGCGCGTAGCCGACGACTTCACCCTCCCGCTCGGCGACCACGCACCGCAGCGGCGACGAGCCCTCCCGCTCGCTCTCCGGGTCCAGCAGCGGCAGGTTCTCCCACCCGGGCCGCCGCGCCAGCATCCCCGGCCGCCCGGCCACCAGCCGCGCGTACACCGCCTCGCACGCGTCGCGCACGGCGGTCGGCTCGGCGAAGCGCAGGCGTACGTCGTCGGTGCCCGGCGGCACCGAGAGGCGTACCCGGTCCGTGTCGATCTCGGCGGACATGTTCATCGTCGCGATGCCGTAGCCGAAGCGGCCGTAGATCACCGGCTCGGAGGCCGTGAGCACGGCCAGCGGCTCGCCCCAGGAACGGACGTCGTCCAGCTGCCGCCGCATCATCGACCGCAGGATGCCCCGCCGCCGGTGCGTGGCGGCCACGCTGACCATCGTCACCCCGGCCACCGGCACCGAGGCGCCGCCGGGCACGGTGAGCCGGAAGCTGAACGCGCCCGCCGTCCCCACACAGGTCTCGCCGTCCCAGACGCCGATGGAGCGGTCGAGCTCGGTGAGTTCCCGCCACAGCTCGCGCTCCTCGGGCGGCTCCGGGTGCCGCCGAAGGCGTCGATCAGCTTGTCGTACCAGGTGTCCCACTCGTCCTGGCGCAGTACGCGCAGCTCGGTCGGCTCGGCAGGCGTGTTCTTCGTGACTGTCCCCATGGGCCATGCCTACCAGGGCATTGCGGGACGAGCCAGGGAATTTCCGCTGGGCGCCTCCGCGGGGCCTCCGGTGAAGTTCACTGTGAAGTTGAACCTCGCAGGGGGACAAGTGGGACCTCCCGTGCCAAGCGGCTGGTCGGATGGATAGGGTCCCGAACTAATGGCAGCAGGACGAGAGCGGCGCGCGGAGGCCGACACGTTCACGGCCCGGTTGAGGAAGCTGGTTCACCGGGTCCGCACCGGCCTGCGCAGAAGCGCCGTCGACTACTTCCGCGGGGACGGCTCGGACTGGGTCGCGCTGGCCGGGCTGCTGATCACGATCCCGGTGATCGTGGCCGTGACCCTCGCCAACCCGGTGTGGTGCTCGCCGAACGCGCTGGTCCTCCCGATCGTCGCGGGCGGCCTGGTGCTGCGCCCAGCGAGCCTGCTCGGCCTGTACGCGGCGGCGGCCACCGGGCTGATCGTGGAGTCGGTGAAGCTCGGCCCGTACACCGAGGGCCCGGCGCGGGTGACCCCGGGCGTGGTGCTCGTGGTGGCCGCGTGCGGTTTCTTCGGGCTGCTGATCGCGCAGTTCCGCAGCCGGGTGGGCGTGCCCTGGCGGCGCGGCGGCACCATGCTCTTCGACCTCCGCGAGCGGATCCGGGTGCAGAGCAAGCTGCCCCAACTCCCGCAGGGCTGGCACCGGGAGATGGCGCTGCGGCCCGCGGGCGGCCAGTCGTTCTCCGGCGACTTCGTGGTCGCGGCCCGGACGAACGGTGGTCGGACCATGGAGGTGGTCCTCACCGACGTCTCCGGCAAGGGCATGGACGCGGGCTCCCGCGCCCTGCTGCTGTCCGGCGCCTTCGGCGGCCTGCTCGGCTCGCTGCCCCCGCACGCGTTCCTGCCCGCCGCCAACGGCTACCTCCTCCGCCAGGACTGGGACGAGGGCTTCGCGACCTCGATCCACCTCGTCCTCGACCTCGACTCCGGCGACTACGAACTCTTCTCCGCGGGCCACCCGCCGGGCCTCCAGCTCAGCGCGGGCAGCGGCCGCTGGGAGGAGAAGGCGGCCGAAGGGCCCCTGCTGGGTGTGTACGACGGCGCCCAGTTCGACCCCGTGAAGGGATCGCTGCGGCCCGGGGACGTGTTGATGCTGTTCACGGACGGCTTGGTGGAGACCTCCGACCGCGACATCGTCGAGGGCATCGACCGCCTCACCGGTGAGGCCGACCGCTACGTCGCTGGCGGCTTCCACGGCGCCGCCTGGCACCTCATCGAAGCGGTCGCCAAGGACGTCAACGACGACCGGGCGCTGCTGCTGGTGTGCCGCGAGGGGCCGACGGCGGCGGCCCAGGCCCAGCCCCGGTGACCGGGCACCTCACCGAGGCCGAGGTCGAGACCCTGGCCCGCGCCGCCCACGAGGGCCAGACCGACAAGGCAGGGGACGGCCCTACGCCGAGCACCTCCAGGCCGTAGCGGAGGGTGCGGCTGCGGGGCGGGGACGCCGAGCAGATCGCGGCGGCCTGGCTGCACGACTCCGTGGAGGACGACGCGCTCACCGAGCGGTGGCTGCGCGAGGCCGCGCTGAGCCGTCGTACCAAGGACATCGTGCTCGCGGTCACCAAGCGGGCGGGGAGACTCCCGAGGCGTACGCCGGGCGTGTGCTCGCGACCCCGGCGCGCTCCTGGTGAAGGAGGCGGATCTGGCGCACAACGCGGACCCGGCCCGCCTCGCGGTCCTCGACGGACCGACCCGGAGGCGGCTGACCGAGAAGTACGCACGGATGCGCGCGCTTCTCGGCCTGGACGTCCCCGAGTAGGCGTCCCTGTCTAGGCGTTGACCTTCTCCCGCACGGGCTGCTGACCCTGCGGCTTCTCGAACTGCTCGCGTTCCCGGGCCAGTTGGGCCGCGTCGCGCCGGAACGCCCACTCCATGCCCGGCTCGATCACGAAGCGGAACACCCGTCGTACGGGCGGGGTGCACAGCAGCGTGACGACGGTGGCCGCGAGGGCGGTCACCAGGGCGACGCCGTACGGCCGGTGCAGCCAGGCGTGGTCGAACAGGCCCGCGTAACCGGCGCCCTTGATGACGAAGCCGTGCAGCAGATAGCCGTACAGGGTGCCCGCGCCGAGCGCCGTGAACCAGGTCTTCCGGCTCGGCACCCAGGAGTAGAAACCGGCGGTCAGCAGCAGCGAGCAGCCGAACATCGCGAGCATCATCACCGGCCCCACCCACCAGGGCGCGGCGAACTCCTGCGCGGAGTCGTGGTGGTAGAACCAGCTCGCGTTCATCCGCGGCACCGCCCAGTAGCCGAACACCACCGCACTCGCGAACACCGGCACCGCCAGGACCCGGATCTCGCGCCGCCGCACCCACAGGAAGTGCTCGGGCCTCAGGACCAGGCCGAGCACGAAGTACGGGAGGAACTGCGCCGTCCGCTGGAGGTCGAAGTCGTCGGTCAGCTCCGGGGTGCAGGAGGCGAGCATGGCGATGCCGAGGGCGACGGCCAGCGGGTGCCGGACCAGTTTCCAGATCGGGGTGGTCAGCCGCCAGATGAACAACGAGCAGAGGAACCAGGTGAGATACAGCGGGTCGAGCAGGGTGATCTTCTGGTGCGGGTCGTCGTTGGCGTAGCGGCTGAAGAGCGAGTACGCGATCTCGAAGAGGATGTACGGCACCGCGACGCCGGTGAGGAGACGCTTCAGGCGGGCCGGCCGCATGTCGAAACTGCGGGAGAGATAGCCGGAGATGACGATGAACGCCGGCATGTGGAACGTGTACACGACCATGTACAGCCCCTGGAGCACTCTGCTGTCGCCCTTGAGGGGCTCCCAGGAGTGTCCGACGGCGACCAGCAGGATCGCCAGGTACTTCGCGTTGTCGAAGAACGCGTCGCGCGGTTTGGTCTGTTCGTTCTGTTTGCTCTGTTCGTCCTGGCCCGGGGCGTGTCAGCGTGGAACATCTGAGGCACCCTAGCGTTGCCCGTGGAAATCGGTGAAACCATCGGGCTCGCGTCCGGAATCTCTTCAATATGTCACGATTCATCCCGATCAAAAGGCGCAAAAGGGCACGCGAGGAAGGCCTGTTCGTGTGCGCGTGCCAATGATTCGAACGCCCTGCGAACGCGTCTCTTCCGAACCTTTGCTACCAACGATGCGTCACCCGCCGCATACGTAGGCCGCGTTGGTGGCACGATGGACCTGGCGGGGGTGCGCGGGGTCGCGTCCCCGGGCCGGGAGCGGACCGACCGAGGGTGTGATCAGTTGTGGCCATTTCACTGTCTGTGGTGCTGCTGTTGGCGATCATCCTGGTGGTGTTGATCCGAGGGGGATCGATCAAGGCGGGCCCAGCCATAGTCGCCATCCTCTTCGGCTTCTTCCTCGCCTCGACCGGCATGGCACCGTCCATCAACCGGTTCCTGAACTCGATAGCGGAGACGATCAACTCGATCAGCTTCTGAGTCGTGACCAGGTGGCGCACCAGACGACAGGACTCCGGGAACGACTCAGGGCCAGGCCGGGGAATCATCCTCCGACCTGGCCCTGAGCTGCCTGGAGCGGGCGACGGGAATCGAACCCGCGTAGCTAGTTTGGAAGATCGCGTATGCGGACCGGGGCTGACCTGCCGAGACGTTGACCTGCCGGTTCTCGGGTCGCTCGCCGACGTTCCCCGCTACTCCCCGCCGGTCGCCGCTCGATCGGGCACGCAGGGGACACGGGGCCGGGCCTCCGACTCGCTGCCGCGCGATCTACGGGTCACCTCACTCGGGGACGCACATCATCCGGTGAGCCGGCACGACTGGTTCGCTCGGTAGCGGATCGATTCCACGGACCCGTACGGCCACGATATCCGTGGGGATGGGGGATCGGTCCGGAACCCTCGTCAAACGCCACCTGAAGGCCGCTGGGACGTCTTTCGCGGGCAACTCCACCATGGCGAGGCTGACCCATCGGTCGTAGCTCGTCGGGTACACGCGAACTAGTGCGCCGCATTCGGGGCAACGTGGCGGCTCGATCCATGCCACGTCGTCGGGGTCGGGGTCCGGTCTCGGCGGGGCCGTAGCGCCATCGGCTTCGGCCATCTCGTTGGCGTAGGTGTTCCAGCATCCCTCGCAGTAGCTCGCCATGAGTCCGAACCGTCCGCGCTCACGCACGGTGGGGCTGGTCTCCCCCGCAGCGATGGCATGCAAGCTGGTCACGATCCCGAATCGCCCCCATGTGTTCGAGTGTGAGCGAATCTGACCGGATCTCAGTAGGGCGCGAATTGGCCTAGTTCGGCGGCGACGTGCGTGAGTGGCAATCCGGGCGCCTTGAAGGGCCTCGACCGGAGCCGAGGCCCTTCAGGTGTTACCTCTGGATGCCAACAACGGGCGGGACGGTCGCTGAGGTCGTCAGCCCTGATTGACGGGTCGATGAAGGTTCGGAGCCGTCACCTGCGGTTGCTGTATTTCGCTACTGTACCGCCGACTTCAGTCTTCGGTGACTTCCTCGATCGAAGCATGAGGCCTGGCCCGCTGCTTTGCCGCCTCCGTGGCCAGGGCTCGGAAGTCGAACTTCGGCCTCGTGGCTTCCGCCATGAGGGTCCGGAAGTCGACCTTGGGCTTTGCGGCTTCCGCCATGACGGCCCGGAAGTCGAACTTCGGCTTCACCGCCAGGGATCGCAGGCTCACTGGTGCATGCGTCGGTTCGGTGGCCCCGTCAGTTGTCTCCGAGTGCATCTGGGGGTGCTCAGGCGGGCGAGAGCTTCGCTGTACGGGATGTTCTCGTACTGGGCGAGCTTCCGGGCTTTACGCTTGAGGGAGTCGTTGCCACGCTTGGTCACAGCCTTCTCCGATTCTCGGTGAGCCCCACGTCCCCACCGAACTGGCCATGGCTGTAGCCGGGTGGGAATGAAACGTGGGCTCCGAGAGCCTTGACCGTCTGTGTTGCTTGCGACGTGGGCGCGCGCTACTGCGGCTCGGCGTACACGACTTGCCGTGAGACGCACTGTACACGATCTCAAAGAAACGCGGTCGACGTAACGACTTTGGCTAGGAGCTGCTTTGGCGTGAGCGATCGTGCTCGTTGGCTCCCGGCGTGTCGGGAAGCGTGAACTATGGGCATGATTTTTGCCGTCAACTCTATTTAGTGAAAGGGGAGTTGAGGCGAATCGGTGTTTCACGTGAAACCGCCCATTGGGTGCGCTTGCCCACGGGTCGGGGAGAGAGTTTGAGGTCTGGTGATCTGTGGGGCGAGGGCATGAAAGGGGGCTATTACACTTGATCCAATGGAGAGGGTCATGGATCCTCACCGTGCGAAGCAGGCACTCGGCCCCCTTTCTTGCCCTCGGAGGGGCCCCGCAGGTCGGCAGACCTTAAAGTCTCGGAGCGACCTCCCCGGCCAGCACGGTCCCTACCCGCCACGGCCCGCAGCTTCCAACGAAGCCCTCAGCTGTCGCGCACCTGTTTTTGGGTTCAAAGCGTCGGTTGGTCTGCGGCGGATCATGCAAGTTGACCTGTGGGCAGTGCTGTCTTCCCCAAAGGTTGGGCCTGGTGGTGTGGGTCATGGGTGGGGAATCGGGCTCGGTCCGGTGCATCGGCCCTTGGCGGGATCGGGTGTGAAGCGTGATTACCCCGGGGCATCGTAGGTGGCGCGGGGCCGGAGGCCGGGGCGGCGCGGGCCGAAGGCAGGAGCGAAGCCCCGAGCCCCCGAGCCGCGCGCCGGCCCGCAGTGCGGGCCGGGGGTGTGTGATCAACGCAGCGACGGTCGGAAGCAAGCAGGGACAGCGCGACCGGATGGCCGAAGGTCAAGAGCCTCCCGCCACTGTCCCGTGCCGCTGCGGGCCTGCGACCCAAGGAGGTTGAGGCGGAAGCCCTGAGGGGACTGCGAAGCGTGGGAAAGCTGAGGAACCTTACGGTTGCTGTCGAGTCCTGTTATCCCAAGTGCGCGACAGCTGAGGGCTTCGTTGGAAGCTGCGGGCCGTGGCGGGCGGGACCACCCTCCCCGCCCAACGGGCGGGGCTTGATGAGGTAGAGAAACCTGTAACAGCTCAGGCGTCCGGGGCGACGTAGCAGATGGCGGGGATGCCCTCTCCGTCGCCGAAGTGGTGGGTAGTCTCGCCGATCTTGCGCCAGCCGAGCCGTTCGTAGAGGCGCATCGCGGGAGCGTCCTTGGTCATCACGTCGAGCACCAAGCGGAGATCATGTTGACGGCCGTAGTTCATCGCGGCTTCTGTCAGGCGCCTGCCTGTGGCGTGCTTCCGTGCCGCCTGGACGACGAACAGTCGGCCTAGAACGGCTACGTGCGATTCATGGTCGCCGCTCTGCTCGATCCACAGCGAGACGGCCGCTTCGCCGTGTGGACGCATGACGGCTACGTGCCCAACGACTTCCCCGTCCATCTCGGCCACCCATGCCGCAAGGACGTCGTCAGAGCTAACCCATGCCTCTGGGTCCTCGACTCCTTCGACCGGGTACCCATCGGTCTCGTGGACCTTGATGAGTGCCGCTGCGGCTCCAGGTAGGTCATCGCTCTCGAAGGGGCGCACGACCGCAGGATTCACCATCAACTCCTAGCTCTCGACGGGCAGTTCATAGAGCAATCCGGTCTGGTCCGCTCGATGCACGTAGCGCGAGACCTCGAATGGCACTCCATCTTGATCAAGGCTCGTGTGCAGCACTTCTAGGACTGGCACGCCTGGCAAGAGACTCAGGATGGCGGCCTCTTCGGGCGTCGGCATCCTCGCGCTGATCTCGTCTCGTACGCGCGTCATGACGTGGCCAAGATCTTCAAGGCGGCCGTAGATGCCGTCCTTGCCGGTCTTGGCCTCCATCAGCAGAGTGCCTTGAGCCTCGTCCCATCGCACGTACGTCGAAACGATCTGCACCGGTTCGTCATCCGCGAAGTAGTGGTTCTCGCGGTGCACGACGCTCTCCTCGTCTGAGGGGACCTTCAAGCGCTCAGCGACGTCCGCCGGCGGCTGCTCTCGGGTGATCGAGGGGACGTCGATCCGCGCGACCTTGCCTTGGCGCTTCGCTTCGAGCCGGAACGGCGTCAGTCCCGTTTCCCGATTCTTGAGCGAGTAGCGATCACTCCCAAAACGGAACAGTCGCTGCGGCTCGCGCACGAACACGCCACTCCCGTGCTTCGCCGTGACGAGTCCCTGCTCAGCAAGCAGCCGGATCGCCTCGCGCGCGGTGTTGCGAGCCGAACCGTACTGCTCGGCCAACGCCCGCTCTGACGGCAGCTTGTCGCCGCTACGTAGGCCTCCGCTCTCGATCTGACGGCGGAGATCTTCGGCGATGCGGCGGCTGGGCTGTTGCGGAGTCGGCGGGCGGGTGGACGTCATGGCCACACTCTAGCAACTGGCTCAAGCCACCTGCTTGACCCTGGCGACGGCGTGTGCTCAACTGGCTTAAGCCAGTAAGTGGCTCAAGCCAGTTGGCACAGCGAGACCGTGCCACGACCAAGGAGTGACGTATGCCGTCCTTCAAGATCGATGTTTCGACCGCTGTCGTCTTCGTGGCGACCGCGCCGGAGCCGAAGGTGAAGAACTTCGCGACCGGCGAGCGGGCCCTGAACGCCGAGGGCAAGGCCATGTCGACCATGGGCCTCCTGGTATCCGACGAGGGGGAGGGCAACCTCCTCAAAGTCACGATCCCCGAGAACGGCTACCCGGAGGGTCTCGCGCCGGGCATGCCGGTTCAGGTCCACGGCCTGAAGGCTCGGGACTGGGAAAACGTGATCAAGGGTGAGAAGCGCTCGGGTATCTCGTTCAGCGCGGTCGCGGTCACCCCGCTGGGGGCCTGACCATGACGGACCTGGTGACCCTACTGGAGGCCGGGACCGTAGCGGCCAGCGCCGGTGGCCTCGGCTACGCGAAGGTCCGTGCCCCGCGCGTGTACTGGTCGGTGGTGGGCCTGCCCGTTACGTGGGGCCGGTTCACCTGGACCTACCGCGACACGATGGAGGTGTGCGGGCTGACGGTGCAGCCGTCCGGCTTCCGCGCCTTCGTGAAGCGGAACCTGGCCCGTGCCGAGGTGCGGCCGGTGCCGCCGAAGGTCCGTCGTGTGCGGGGTACCTCGACCGGTCTGCGGGTCACTCTCCGTCTTCCGGCCGGCCTGGAGCCCGCCGATCTCGCCGCGTCCTCCGAGCGCCTGCGCCATGCGTGGGGCGTGCGGTCGGTGATCGTGCGGGAGACCAAGCCCGGCTATGTGGAGTTGCGCATGACCGGGTGGGACGTGCTGCGCCGGGTCAAGCTGCCGCGCAAGGCTCAGCCGCGTGACCTGGTCGTTCCGGTCGCGCTGCGGGAGGACGGCACCGTGTTCGTGCGGGACTACCGCAAGGTGCCGCACGCCCTGACGCTGGGCGCGAACCAGTCCGGGAAGTCGATGTATCAGCGCAACCTGATCAAGGGGCTGGCTCAGTTGCCGGTCGGTCTGATCGGGATCGACTGCAAGCGCGGTGTCGAACTGGGCCGGTACGCCTCGCGTCTGTCGGCGCTGGTCACCGATCCTCAGTCGGCCGGGGACCTGATCAACGCGCTGGTCGGGGAGATGGAGGAGCGTTTCGATCTGCTCGCCCTGTACGGGGTCTCGGACCTGTGGGAACTTCCCGATGAGGTCCGGCCGGTGCCGCTGGTCGTGCTGGTCGACGAGATCGCGGAACTGTTCTTCGTGACCTCGAAGAAGGATGAGGCGGCCCGTGATCACACGGTCATGAACCTGGTGCGGCTGGGTCAGATGGCCCGTGCGATCGGCGTCTACCTGGAGGTGTGCGGGCAGCGCTTCGGCTCCGACCTGGGCAAGGGCGCGACCGCGCTGCGGGCTCAGCTCACCGGCCGGGTCGTGCACCGCGTCAACGACAAGCAGACAGCGGAGATGGGGCTTGGCGACATCGCTCCGGATGCCGTGGTGGCCGTGACCGCGATCGCCCCGGACCGTCCCGGGGTCGCGGTGGCAGGCGACACCTCCGGCGGCTGGTCCCGCATCCGCACCCCCGAGACCACCCCCGGCGAGACGGCGGCCGTGTGCCGTCAGTTCGCCCACCTCACACCGGAGTTGCCGTTCCTGGCCCCGTTCCGGCCGGTCGGGCAGCTCTCCGTCCCGCCGATGCCGGCCGTGCCGCCGCTGGTCAAGCCCCGGCCGGTCACCGAATAGCACCCCTCGTTTCACGGTCGGCGTGACCGCCTCGCGCCGGGTCCCTACCCGCTCCATGCCCAAATCCGGAAGGAGAACGCTCATGGCCCCGCGCAAGACCGCAAAGCCCAAGGTCAAGCCGTGTGAGCCCTGCAAGGGCACCGGTGAGGTCTCCCGCATGGTCCTGGTCGGCCGCAAGCGCCGCGCTGTCGGACAGCAGACGGGCATCTGCCTGGGCTGCCTGGGCGCTGGCGAGGTCCCTGCCGACGACTGAACCCCGCCGGGGCCGGGCGGCCGGACATCGCTCCCCGCCCGCCCTCTGGCCCAACTCATCTGAAGGGAGGTGCCGTTCATGGTCCGCTCGGTCCGTCTGGACGCAGTCCTGATCCAAGCCGTCATCGCTGGCGCCCTCTCGTTCGCGCACCTGCACGACCTCGCCGAAGCCGCTCACCAGTCCGGCTGGAAGGCCTGGGCCTACCCGGTCTCGGTCGACCTGCTGATGGTCGCCGCCTGGCGCCGACTGCGCACCGCACGCCGCGACCGCGCCGCGTGGACGTGGTTCGTGATCGCCCTGACCGCCTCACTCGGCGCCAACGTCGCGACCGCCGGACTCCTCGACCTCCACCACGTTCCGGCCTGGCTGCGCATCCTCGTCGCCGGCTGGCCCGCCCTCGCCTTCCTCGGCGGGACCCTGCTCGCCCACGCGCCCTCGGTCACCGCCCCGGCACCGGAGCCACGGCCCGCGCCGGTGGTCGACCGCCCCGAGACCCCGACCTGGCACCGGCCCCGGCACCGGAGATCGATTCACCGGAGCCCGCACCGGCCCTGCCGAAGGCGGCCCCGGCCGTGCCCCGGCGCTGGTCGACCACGCCCGGAAGATCGCGACCGAGCACCGCACCCGCACCGGTACCGCGATCGACACCGCCACCCTGCGCGCCCGCCTCGGCGTCCCCGAGGACCTCGCCGGGGCGATCGCCGCCCAACTCGCCTGACCCATAAGGAGGTTCAGCCATGTCCCGCCCGAACCGCTTCGTCAACGTGATCCGTATCGGCCCCGTCAAGGTCGGCTCCTTCAACAACGGCCGGGGCCAGACCAAGCACACCGCCGCATGCACCGCCCCGAGTTGCGGCTTCTCGACCGAACACGACGACCGCTCCGCCGCCGAACTCGCCGCCCACACCCACCGGTGCGCCTGACCAGAGAGGGATGGTCCGATGCAGTTACCCGAAGACCAGTGGCGCGCCGGCCACATCCCCGCCGACGTCTACCGGCAGATCCCGCCCGGCACGGACCTGCGCAAGGTCGTGATCGTGCAGGAAGCCCCGCGCTCCTACAAGGGCCCGATCGTCCTGACCCTGGTCGTCGTCGCCGGATCGATCGCCGTGCTCCTGGTCATCGCGTTCGTCGTCCAGGTCATCGCCGCCGCTGCCGTCGCGGTCATCTCCGCGTCCGGCGGGATCAGCTACACGATCAGCCGCAGCAAGGACAAGTAGCACCCTCCGGGGCGGCCTCAACCGCCAAGTTTCCGCCGCCCCGGATGGCCCGACCTCTTCCCGATCTTCCGACCTGAAAGGGCTCTGCTCATCATGCCTGTTCGTCTCCCGAACCGTCCGGTCTGCCGCCACTGCGACGGCTTCCCCGTCGTCTCCGTCACCACTGGTGCCCGCCACCGCGACGGCTCCCGCGTCTTGCTCCGTGTGCTCTGCCCCGCCTGCGACGGCACCGGCCACGCCCTGCCGCTGCCCGCCGTGCTCGTGCCGGCCGGGAGGTGACCTCGATGTTCCGCAAACTCCCCGCCTACCTCACCCCGACCGAGGACAGCCCCGGCCTGCGTGTCAAAGCCGGTACCCGCTACAGCCGCTCGCAGGGCGACTACGTGTGCGGCGGCTGCGGTGCCGAGGACCACGCCAACGGCGACACCGACGTCACGGCCCTGGCTGAGGACTACAGCGCCAACCACGGGCCCGCTCACCGGAAGGGTCGGTGATCGCGTGACCGACACCGCCACTGCGGCGGGTCTCGACCCGGCCACCCTGAACGATGTGCTGAGGGTGGCCGGGTCGGCTGACTTCGACCGCTGGCAAGACCAGATCCGCCGTACTGGAGGATGCTCCGACCCGATCCGCCTCGCCGGCGCAACCAAGACCATCGACCCCGCCACCAAGACCGTGCTGTACGCCTACACGACCGAGAACGAGCCGGGCGGCATGCTCCGCATCGCCTGCGGCAACCGCCGTGCCTCCCGCTGCCCGGCCTGCGCCTGGACCTACGCCGGCGACACCTACCACCTCATCCGCGCCGGACTCGTCGGTGACCCCGCCAAGGGCACCCCGCACACCATCCGCGACCACCCCCGCGTCTTCGCCACCCTCACCGCCCCCTCGTTCGGCCCCGTACACAACATTCGCAAAGGGGATAAGCAGCTAAAGCAGGGTAATACCGTGCACTGCCGGTGTGGTGTGCGGCATGAGCCAGAAGATCCGGCCCTCGGCACCCCCCCTGCGCCCGGCGACGTACGACTACGCGGGCGCGGTGCTGTGGAACAACCACGCCTCCGACCTGTGGCGCTACTTCACGATCTACCTGCGCCGCGAGATCGCCAAGCGGGCCGGTCTCACCCAGAAGGAAGCTCGGGAACAGTCCCGCGTGGCCTTCGGCAAGGTTGCCGAATACCAGAAGCGTGGAGCCGTCCACTTCCACGCCGTGATCCGCTTCGACGGACCGGACGGTCCTGACTCGCCGCCGCCCGCCTGGGCCACGCTCGACCTGCTTGACGGTGCGATCCGTGCCGCCGCCGCCCGCGTCCAGGTCGACGTGCCGCCTGCGGGAGACGAGCCGGCCCGCACGCTGCGCTGGGGCACACAGCTCGACGTCCAGCCCATCGGCGCCTTCGGCCACGGCGAAGAGATCACAGAAGCGGCCGTGGCCTCCTACGTTGCGAAGTACGCCACCAAGGCCGCCGAGACCACGGGCACGGTCGACCGCCGGATCGGCAACAAGGAAGCCCTCGTACTGCTCGGCGTACCCGACCACCCCGCCCGCCTGATCGCGGCCTGCCTCGACCTGCACGCGCTCTACCCGGACCGCAAGCTCCGTGACTGGGCACACATGCTCGGCTTCCGGGGCCACTTCTCCACCAAGTCCCGCCGCTACTCGACCACCCTGGGCGCCCTCCGGCAGGTCCGTGCCGATTACCGGGCCGCTCAACACCGCGAAGCCCTCGGACTGCCCGACCCCGACGGCCACCCGGAGGCAACCACGCTCACCCTCGCCCACTGGACCTACGCCGGCCACGGCCACACCCCCGGCGAATCCTGGCTCGCCGCCAACATCCGCCGGGACATCCAACTCAACCGTGAGACCGCACGCGAGGAACTACCCGCCCTGCTCGAACTCGAAGGAGCCGCCGCATGACTGATCGTTTGTTGAATGTGGCGGAGGCCGCCGTACTGCTCGGGACCTGGAAGGAGAGCGGCGAGCGCTTCCCGCGTCGTCTGATCGAAGAGCGCCGGATCAGCTACGTCAAGGTTGGCCGGTACGTCCGCATCAAGGAGAGCGTCGTACAGGCGTACATCGAGGCCAACACGGTGCAGCCGCGTCGCCGTGGTGTCGTCCTCCGGGGGTGGCTGCCTGATGGCCAGCAAGCGCCGGCAGTTCGGCCGTGTCCGCAAGCTCCCGTCCGGTCGCTATCAGGCTCGCTACGTCGGTCCTGACGGGCAACTCCGGCCCGCTCCGGAGACCTTCCGTACGAAGAGGGACGCTGACGACTGGTTGGCCGACAAGCAGACCGAGATGCGCCGTGGCGACTGGCACGACCCGGAAGCCGGGAAGGTGGCGTTCGGCCCGTTCGCCGCTGCGTGGATCACGGAACGCGAACTGACCACGACCACACGGCAGTTGTACGGCTCGCTGCTGCGGCACCACCTTGAGCCCACCTTCGGTGCGGTCGACGTCGCCGAGATCTCGCCCCCGATGGTGCGGCGTTGGCGGGCCGACAAGCTCGCGTCGGGCACCGGTCCCACGACCGTTGCCAAGTCGTACGCCCTGCTGCGCGCGATCCTGGGGACGGCCGTGTCGGACCTGATGATCAGGCGCAACCCGTGCACGATCAAGGGCGCGAGCACCGTTCACACTCCGGAGCGGCCTACCGCCACCGTGCAAGAGGTGTACGACATCGCGGACGCCATTCAGCCCCGCTACCGGGCGCTCGTGCTCCTCGCCGGCTTCCTCGGCCTGCGGTGGGGCGAACTGATCGGCCTGCACCGCAGAGACCTCGACCTCGAACACGGAGCCGTTCGTGTCCGCCGTGCCGTCGCCGAACTGAACAACGGGCAGCGCGAGATCAAGGCGCCCAAGAGTGCTGCCGGCAAGCGCACCGTATCCATCCCGGCCGCGATCGTCCCGGACATCCGCGAGCACCTGAAGCGGTATGCCGAGCCGGGTGCGGACGGCCGTGTCTTCATCGGGGCCAAGGGGGCGACCCCGCGCCGCAACCACTTCAACGGGCTGTGGCGCAAGGCCTGTGACGACGCCCGGATCAAGGGCCTGCACTTCCACGATCTTCGGCACACGGGCAACACCCTCGCCGCGTCGACCGGGGCCAGCACACGTGAGTTGATGGCGCGCATGGGTCACAGCACCGCCCGCGCTGCGCTGATCTACCAGCACGCCAGTGTCGAGCGGGACCGGGTGATCTCCGACGCCGTGTCCGGTCTCGTCGACAAGGGCCGGAAGAAGAAGCGCAAGCCCAAGAAGAAGCAAGATCCAAAGCCCAAGGGGCACATGGGGGACACGGAGGGCTGATCGGAGCCCCAGAAACGATCAGGGCCAGGCGGAGGAGTGATCCTCTGACCTGGCCCTAAGTCATTTGGAGCGGGCGACGGGAATCGAACCCGCGTAGCTAGTTTGGAAGACTAGTGCTCTACCATTGAGCTACGCCCGCACGCGACGCGCCGCAGGTCAGACGACCGCGGCACAGAGAGCATCGTAGCGGGTCGGGTGCCCTCCGCGCACACCGCATTGCCCATGGCCCGTCCGGCACCCCGGTGCTCGGGAAATGCGGCGGCTCCACCGCCTGCGGGCATGTACCCTACGTGTCGCACCAGACGGGGTGTGGCGCAGCTTGGTAGCGCGTCCGCTTTGGGAGCGGAAGGCCGTGGGTTCAAATCCCGCCACCCCGACCACATACCGGACCTCCGGGACCGGTACCACACCAGTACCTCGCGGGATCGCCTTTTGGGGCGTCCTGCCGCTGCGGCTACTATGCAAGCTGCGCGCCCGTGTGTCTCTCACACTCTGAAGTCCTCCGGGCGACCAGAAACCGCCGGACCTGTCTGGGTCCGCAAACCAAGAAGTCAGCCCCCAAGGAGACCGAACCGTGAAGAGCGCCGTGGAGACCCTGAACCCGACCCGGGTTCGGCTCAGCATCGAGGTGCCCTTCGAGGAGCTCAAGGACAGCCTCGACGCGGCGTACAAGAAGATCAACCAGCAGGTCACGGTGAAGGGCTTCCGGAAGGGCAAGATCCCGGCGCGCGTCATCGACCAGCGGTTCGGCCGCGGTGCGGTCCTGGAGGAGGCGGTCAACGACGCGCTCCCGAAGTTCTACACCGAGGCGGTCAACGAGGCCGAGCTCAACGTCCTGGGCCAGCCCGAGGTCGACATCACGGACCTGAAGGACGGCGAGACGCTGAACTTCACCGCCGAGGTCGACATCCGCCCGGCCATCGAGATCCCGGACTACTCCGGCATCGAGGTCGAGGTCGACGCCGTCGAGGTCAGCGAAGAGGGACATCGACGCCTCCGTCGAGCAGCTCCGCGAGCGCTTCGCCTCGACCTCCCCGGTCGAGCGTGCCGCCGCCGAGGGTGACGTCCTCACCCTCGACCTGGAGGCCAAGGTCGACGGCGAGGTCCTCGAGGACGGCGTCGCCGAGGGCGTCTCCTACACCATCGGTTCCGGCGAGCTGCTCGACGGCATCGACGAGGCCGTGACGGGCCTGGAGGCCGGTGGCGAGGCCACCTTCGCCTCCGAGCTCAAGGGCGGCTCCGCGGCCGGCCAGGAGGCCCAGGTCACCGTCAAGGTCACCCAGGTCGCCGCCCGCGAACTGCCCGCGCTGGACGACGAGTTCGCTCAGCTCGCCTCGGAGTTCGACACCCTGGAGGAGCTGCGCGCCGACAGCCGCAAGCGCCTCGAGAACATGAAGCAGTACGACCAGGCCACGCAGGCCCAGGAGCGCGTCCTGGAGAAGCTGCTGGAGCTCGTCGAGGTGCCCGTCCCCGAGAAGCTGCTCGAGGACGAGATCAACACCCGCAAGCACAACCTGGAGCACCACCAGCTCGGTCAGATGGGCCTCGACCTCGAGAAGTACCTCGAGATCCAGGGCAAGACGGCCGAGGAGTTCGACGCCGAGACCAAGGAAGCCGCGGTCAAGGGCATCAAGACGCAGTTCGTCCTGGACGAGCTCGTCAACAAGGAGAAGCTGAACGTCAACCAGGAGGAGCTCACCGAGCACCTCATGCGGCGCGCCGCCTCCTCCGGCATGTCCCCGACCAGTTCGCCCAGGCGGTCGTCGAGGGCGGTCAGGTTCCGCTCCTGGTCGGCGAGGTCGCCCGCGGCAAGGCCCTGGCCGTCGTCGTCGAGGCCGCCACGGTGAAGGACACCAACGGCGAGATCGTGGACCTGGACGACGAAGACGAGGCCGCCGAGGCCGCCGAGGCCGCCGAGTCGACCGAGGCTACGGAGACCGCTTCCGCCGAGGAGTCGGCCCAGGCGTAACCAGCCGCAGAACAGGCCGCAGAACAGGCCGAAGAGCAAAGGGCCCCGGGGACATCGCGCCCCGGGGCCCTTGCCCTACCGGGGGTCTCACCAGCGCCGTACATGCGCTGACAGCGAACAGTTCCCTTTGCGGGATTCCCGGAGGGACCCGCGCGTTAGGGTCCATGAATACGAGGGCAGGGGAGTCTCCGTTGCCCTCGGCAGTACACGTGAGACGGCCCGGCGCCGTCGTAAAGACGAGCAGGTGGATACGTGACGAATCTGATGCCTACAGCCGCCGGCGAGCCTCCATCGGTGGCCTCGGCGACCAGGTCTACAACCGACTGCTCGGCGAGCGGATCATCTTCCTCGGCCAGGCGGTCGACGACGACATCGCGAACAAGATCACCGCACAGCTCCTGCTCCTTGCCGCTGACCCCGACAAGGACATCTACCTCTACATCAACAGCCCCGGCGGCTCGATCACGGCCGGCATGGCGATCTACGACACCATGCAGTTCATCAAGAACGACGTGGTGACCATCGCCATGGGCCTCGCCGCCTCCATGGGCCAGTTCCTTCTCAGCGCGGGTACCCCGGGCAAGCGCTTCGCGCTGCCGAACGCCGAGATCCTGATCCACCAGCCCTCCGCCGGCCTGGCCGGTTCGGCCTCCGACATCAAGATCCACGCGGAGCGGCTGCTGCACACCAAGAAGCGCATGGCCGAGCTCACGTCCCAGCACACGGGCCAGAGCATCGAGCAGATCACCCGCGACTCCGACCGCGACCGCTGGTTCGACGCGCTCGAGGCCAAGGAGTACGGCCTCATCGACGACGTGATTCCCACGGCCGCCGGTATGCCGGGCGGGCGGCGGCGGTACCGGGGCCTGAGGCCCCAGGACAGCCCCAGCCGACCGCACAGCCCCTAGGAGAGAGACAGTGAACGACTTCCCCGGCACCGGCCTGTACGACCGCGCACGCGCCGAATACACGGCCCCCGCCGCCGAGTCCCGTTATGTGATCCCGCGCTTCGTCGAGCGCACCTCGCAGGGCGTCCGTGAGTACGACCCGTACGCGAAGCTCTTCGAGGAGCGCGTGATCTTCCTCGGCGTCCAGATCGACGACGCGTCGGCCAACGACGTCATGGCGCAGCTGCTGTGCCTGGAGTCGATGGACCCCGACCGGGACATCTCCATCTACATCAACAGCCCCGGTGGCTCCTTCACCGCGCTGACCGCGATCTACGACACGATGCAGTTCGTGAAGCCGGACGTCCAGACGGTCTGCATGGGCCAGGCCGCGTCCGCCGCCGCCGTCCTGCTGGCCGCCGGTACGCCGGGCAAGCGCATGGCGCTGCCGAACGCGCGCGTGCTGATCCACCAGCCGTACAGCGAGACGGGCCGGGGCCAGGTCTCCGACCTCGAGATCGCGGCCAACGAGATCCTCCGCATGCGTGCCCAGCTGGAGGACATGCTGGCCAAGCACTCGACGACCCCGCTGGACAAGATCCGCGAGGACATCGAGCGCGACAAGATCCTCACGGCCGAGGACGCCCTGTCGTACGGCCTGATCGACCAGATCATCTCCACCCGGAAGATGAACAACGCCGACGTCCGCTGACCCGGACCTGTATCGTCCACCACCCCTCGGCACGGTCCACGTGGAAGTGAACCGTGCCAAGGGGGCCCGAACGGGGGGCCCGGCAAGGTACCGTCGGACATAAGGCAGCACCAGGAGCCGCTGTACCCAGGCGACTCCCAGGCGAAGGGGAAGCACACCGTGGCACGCATCGGTGACGGCGGCGATCTGCTCAAGTGCTCGTTCTGCGGCAAGAGCCAGAAGCAGGTCAAGAAGCTCATCGCAGGGCCCGGTGTGTACATCTGCGACGAGTGCATCGACCTCTGCAACGAGATCATCGAGGAAGAACTCGCGGAGACGAGCGAGGTCCGCTGGGAGGAACTTCCCAAGCCCCGCGAGATCTACGAGTTCCTCGAGGGGTACGTCGTCGGCCAGGAGTCGGCGAAGAAGGCGCTCTCGGTCGCGGTGTACAACCACTACAAGCGCGTCCAGGCCGGTGAGAACGGCGGCGGTCAAAGCCGCGAGGACGCCATCGAGTTGGCGAAGTCCAACATCCTCCTGCTCGGCCCCACGGGCTCGGGCAAGACCCTCCTCGCCCAGACCCTGGCCCGCATGCTGAACGTGCCGTTCGCGATCGCCGACGCGACCGCGCTCACGGAGGCGGGCTACGTCGGCGAGGACGTCGAGAACATCCTGCTGAAGCTCATCCAGGCCGCCGACTACGACGTCAAGAAGGCCGAGACGGGCATCATCTACATCGACGAGATCGACAAGGTCGCCCGCAAGAGCGAGAACCCGTCGATCACGCGCGATGTGAGCGGAGAGGGCGTCCAGCAGGCCCTGTTGAAGATCCTGGAGGGCACCACGGCCTCCGTCCCGCCGCAGGGCGGCCGGAAACACCCGCACCAGGAGTTCATCCAGATCGACACGACGAACGTCCTGTTCATCGTGGGCGGTGCCTTCGCGGGCCTGGAGAAGCTCATCGAGTCCAGGGCCGGCGCCAAGGGCATCGGCTTCGGGGCGACGATCCGCTCGAAGCGGGAGCTGCAGTCGAAGGACCAGTTCGAGGACGTCATGCCCGAGGACCTGGTCAAGTTCGGCATGATCCCCGAGTTCATCGGGCGCCTCCCCGTCATCACTTCGGTCCACAACCTGGACCGCGAGGCCCTGCTCCAGATCCTCATCGAGCCGCGCAACGCACTCGTCAAGCAGTACGAGCGCCTCTTCGAACTCGACGGCGTGGAGCTGGACTTCGAGCGCGAGGCCCTCGAGGCCATCGCCGACCAGGCCATCCTCCGCCAGACCGGCGCCCGCGGCCTGCGCGCCATCATGGAGGAAGTCCTCCAGGGCGTCATGTACGAGGTCCCGTCCCGCAAGGACGTGGCCCGGGTCGTCATCACGGCGGACGTGGTCCTGTCGAACGTCAACCCGACCCTGATCCCGCGCGACGCACGCGGCCGGGGCCCGGGGAGCAGAAGACGGCGTAACAGCCGCACCCCGTACGACACGAAGGGCGCCCGGTCGGTCAACCGACCGGGCGCCCTTCGTAGTTGAAGCCTCCGGGGCTAGAGCTTGACCCGAACTTCCTTGCGCAGCTTGGTCGTCATGGAGACGGCGGTGTCCTTGGACACGTCGGCGGTGTTGTCGCCGGGGAGACCATCGCGATGGTGCTGTAGTCGGCCCAGGCGCAGAACCAGTCGGTCTGCGTCTTCTTGGTCACCTGGTTGGTGCCCTTGGCCGCCTGGCACTTCATGACCGCGCCGTCGACGTCGACCGACTCCGGGTCCCCGACCAGCTTGCTGCCGCCCGACGAACTGCCGGCGGAGCCGCTCTGGTCGACGTCCTTCTGGATGTCCGCGAAGAACGCGTCCAGGGCCTTCTGCGGATCGGCGATCTTGCCGTAGGCGCCGATGACCGAGATGCCCTTGGCCGTGAGCAGCTCGGACGCGCTGGGAGCGGTGGACGGGTCGCTCGGGTTGTAGCCGCTGAGGTCGGCCGTGGAGTAGGCGCCGAAGACGGCGGTGCCGTTCTTGACGCCGCTCTTCTCCAGGTCCTTCACGGTCGAGGAGCCGCTGTCGCTGGTGTCGCCGTCCTTGGTGGCCCGGTTGTAGTCGCCGAGCACCTTCGCCGGGGTCGTCAGCTTGTGGGGCCCGTCGTCCGCGAGACCGGAGGACCCGGCGTTCCCGACGACGAAGTACACGCCCACGCCGATGGCGACCAGGACCGCCACCCCGCCGATGACGAGCCCGGTCTTCTTCTTCCCGCCGGGCGCCGGGGCTGCGGAGCACCGTACGGGGCCTGCCCGTAAGGGGGTTGGCCGTAGGGCTGCTGGCCGTACGGCTGCTGCGGCTGGCCGTAGGGGCCCTGCTGCGGGACGCCCTGCGGGGGCTGGGGCTGCTGCGGGTAGCCGTAGCCGGGCTGGGCGGGGGAGCCTGCTGGGGTAGCCGTAGCCGGGCTGAGGCGTGCCCTGCGGCGCCTGCTGGGGAGGCTGCCCGTAAGGGCCCGGCTGACCGTACGGTCCGGGCTGCTGGGGCTGCCCGTCGTACGGGCCCGGCTGGTTGTAGCTCATTCCTGGGTTCCCCTCCAGATGCTTATGTGTTCCCGACATCCTGGCCCAGGCACAGGAAGCACACGGCATCGGGGGCGGCACCGTTACAGAACAAACGCGTTTCGGGACACCCCCGCGACACCCCTAAACTGGGCCCGTGACCGAGAACGCTCAGCAGCAGCCACCAGCGCCCGACTCCGAACTGCCGACCCAGTACGCGCCGGCCGATGTAGAGGGGCCGCTGTACGAGCGCTGGGTGGAGCGGGGTTACTTCGAGGCGGACGCGAAGAGAGAGAAGCCGCCGTACACGATCGTCATCCCGCCGCCGAACGTCACGGGCAGCCTGCACCTCGGGCACGCCTTCGAGCACACGCTCATCGACGCCCTCACGCGCCGCAAGCGCATGCAGGGTTACGAGACGCTGTGGCAGCCCGGCATGGACCACGCCGGCATCGCCACGCAGAACGTCGTCGAGCGCGAGCTGGGCAAGGAGGGCAAGTCCCGGCACGACCTGGGCCGTGAGGCCTTCGTCGAG
Organism: Streptomyces sp. P3; assembly: GCA_016893485.2. Lineage (GTDB taxonomy): Bacteria > Actinomycetota > Actinomycetes > Streptomycetales > Streptomycetaceae > Streptomyces. The sequence continues at coordinate 3,535,465 of JAFEKX020000001.1, read as the reverse complement.
CGCGTCTGGCAGTGGAAGGGCGAGTCCGGCGGCCAGATCTCCGGCCAGATGCGCCGCCTCGGCGACGGTGTCGCGTGGTCGCGCGAGCGCTTCACGATGGACGAGGGTCTCTCCCAGTCCGTCCAGACCATCTTCAAGCGGCTCTACGACGACGAGTTGATCTACCGCGCCGAGCGCATCATCAACTGGTGCCCGCGCTGTCTCACCGCGATCTCCGACATCGAGGTCGAGTACCAGGACGACGACGGTGAGCTCGTCTCCATGAAGTACGGCGACGGGGACGAGACCATCGTCGTCGCCACCACGCGCGCCGAGACCATGCTCGGTGACACGGCCGTCGCCGTCCACCCGTCGGACGAGCGCTACAAGCACCTCGTCGGCAAGCTCATCAGGCTCCCGCTGACCGACCGTTCCATCCCGGTCGTCGCGGACGAGCACGTCGACCCCGAGTTCGGCACGGGTGCCGTCAAGGTCACCCCGGCCCACGACCCGAACGACTTCGAGATCGGCCAGCGGCACGACCTCCCGGCCATCACGGTCATGGACGAGCACGCCGTCATCACCGTCCCCGGCCCCTTCCAGGGCCAGGACCGCCTCGAAGCCCGCTCGGCGATCGTCGCCGCGCTGCGCGCCGAGGGCCGGATCGTCGCCGAGAAGCGGCCCTACATCCACTCCGTCGGCCACTGCTCGCGCTGCAAGACGACCATCGAGCCGCGGCTGTCCATGCAGTGGTGGGTCAAGGTCGCCCCGCTCGCGAAGGCGGCAGGCGACGCGGTCCGTGACGGCCGGGTCAAGATCCACCCGCAGGAGATGGAGAAGCGCTACTTCGACTGGGTCGACAACCTCCACGACTGGTGCATCTCACGGCAGTTGTGGTGGGGCCACCGCATCCCGGTCTGGTACGGCCCGAACGGCGAGGTCGTCTGCGTCGGCCCCGACGACGAGGCCCCCACGGGTGAGGGCTGGCACCAGGACACCGACGTCCTCGACACCTGGTTCTCCTCCGGCCTGTGGCCCTTCTCCACGCTCGGCTGGCCCGAACAGACCGATTCGCTCGCGAAGTTCTACCCGAACTCCGTCCTGGTCACCGGCTACGACATCCTCTTCTTCTGGGTCGCCCGGATGATGATGTTCGGCCTCTACGCGATGGACGGCACCCCGCCGTTCCACACCATCGCCCTGCACGGCATGGTCCGCGACCAGTTCGGCAAGAAGATGTCCAAGTCCTTCGGGAACGCGGTCAATCCGCTCGACTGGATGGACAAGTACGGCTCCGACGCGCTCCGTTTCACCCTCGCGCGCGGCGCCAACCCGGGCGTCGACGTCCCGATCGGCGAGGACTGGGTCCAGGGCTCCCGCAACTTCGCCAACAAGCTCTGGAACGCGACCCGTTTCGCCCTCATGAACGGCGCGACGGTCGAGGGCGACCTCCCGACGCGTCGGAGATGTCGGCGACGGACCGCTGGATCCTGTCCCGGCTGAACTCCACCGTCGCCGAAGTCGACGCGCTCTACGAGGACTACCAGTTCGCGAAGCTCTCCGACGCGCTGTTCCACTTCGCGTGGGACGAGGTCTTCGACTGGTACGTCGAGCTGTCCAAGACGACGTTCATGGCGGGCGGCGAACCGGCGAAGGTCTCCGGCCGCGTCCTGGGCGAAGTCCTCGACGTCACCCTCAAGCTCCTCCACCCGATCGTCCCCTTCGTCACGGAGACGCTCTGGACGACGCTGACGGGCGGCGAGTCGATCGTCATCGCGGAGTGGCCCGAGGATTCAGGCTTCCGTGACGCACCGGCCGAGAAGGAGATCGGGACCCTCCAGCAGGTCATCACCGAGGTCCGCCGTTTCCGCAACGACCAGGGCCTCCAGCCCGGCCAGCGCGTCCCGGCCCGCCTCACGCTGGACGGCACGGCCCTGGCGCCCCACGAGGCCGCCATCCGCCAGCTCCTCCGCCTCCAGCCGGAGGGCGACACCTTCACGGCCACGGCCACCCTCCCGGTCGGCGGCGCCACGGTCGCCCTCGACCTCTCCGGCACGATCGACATCGCGGCGGAGCGGAAGCGCCTCGCGAAGGACCTGGCCGCCGCGGAGAAGGAAAAGGCCCAGGCGACGGCCAAGCTCGGCAACGAGGCGTTCCTGGCGAAGGCCCCGGACAACGTCGTGGACAAGATCCGCGGCCGCCTGTCCAAGGCCGACGAGGACATCCAGCGCATCAAGGCCCAGCTGGACGGCTTGCCGGAGGCGTAGGGATCTGTGGTCGGACGAAGGCGCCGGTGCTTTTCGAGCACCGGCGCCTTCATTCCCCAGGGGCGCGAGGAACTGCGCGACCAGCCCCCACCGGACCCGCAGCCGAAAGCCCCCACCCGGCCCGCAGACGAAAGACCGCCCCAACCTCCGTAGACTGTCCCGTGTGACTGACAGCGACCCGTTCGACGAGATCATCGAGGCCGAGACAGACCGCGACCCCGACCTCGCGGTCATCGAGGCCGGCAGCCGCACCCTCCGAGCCCAAGGCACCGGCGCCCCCAGGCAGACGTCCCCGGCCGCCCCGAGGATCCCGCCCTGGACAAGGCCCTCCGCACCGTGGAGGCCGAGCTGGCCACCCGCTGGGGCGAGACCAAGCTGGAACCCTCCGTCAGCCGCATCGCCTCCCTGATGGACGTCCTGGGCGACCCCAGCGCTCGTACCCCTCGATCCACATCACGGGCACGAACGGCAAGACCTCCACGGCCCGCATGGTCGAGGCCCTCCTCGGCGCCTTGGAGCTGCGCACCGGCCGCTACACCTCCCCACGTCCAGTCGATCACCGAGCGGATCAGCCTCGACGGCGCCCCGATCTCCGCCGAGCGCTTCATCGAGACGTACGAGGACATCAAGCCGTACGTCGAGATGGTGGACGCCCAGCAGGAGTTCCGGCTGTCGTTCTTCGAGGTGCTGACCGGCATGGCGTACGCCGCGTTCGCGGACGCGCCCGTCGACGTCGCCGTCGTGGAGGTCGGCATGGGGGCACCTGGGACGCCACGAACGTCATCGACGCCGCCGTGGCCGTAGTGACCCCCATCGATCTCGACCACACCGACCGCCTCGGCGAGACGACGGGTGCGATCGCCACGGAGAAGGCCGGCATCGTCAAGCAGGACGCGACCGTGATCCTGGCGCAGCAGCCGGTGGACGCGGCGCAGGTGCTGCTGAAGAAGGCCGTCGAGGTGGACGCGACCGTGGCCCGGGAGGGTCTTGAGTTCGGGGTCGTGTCCCGGCAGGTCGCCGTCGGCGGGCAGTTGATCAACCTGCGGGGGCTCGGCGGGGAGTACGAGGAGATCTTCCTCCCCCTGCACGGCCCGTACCAGGCGCACAACGCGGCCGTGGCACTCGCCGCCGTGGAGGCGTTCTTCGGGGTGGGGCGCAGCGGCCCGATCCGCTCGCCATCGACACCGTGCGGAAGGCCTTCGCGTCGGTGACCTCGCCCGGGCGGCTGGAGGTCGTGCGGCGGTCGCCGACCGTCGTGCTGGACGCGGCGCACAACCCGGCGGGCGCCCGTGCGACCGCCGAGGCGGTGGCGGAGGCGTTCGACTTCAGCCGGCTGATCGGGGTCGTCGGGGCCAGCGGCGACAAGAACGTCCGAGGCCTCCTCGAGGCGTTCGAGCCGATGTTCGCCGAGGTCGTCGTCACCCAGAACTCCAGTCACCGCGCGATGGACGTGGACGAGCTGGCCGCGATCGCCGTCGAGGTGTTCGGCGACGAGCGCGTGCAGGTCGAGCCGCGACTGCCGGACGCCCTGGAGGCCGCGATCACGCTGGCCGAGGAGGACGGCGAGTTCGCGGGCGGCGGTGTGCTCGTCACCGGTTCCGTCATCACCGTCGGTGAAGCCCGACTGCTCCTGGGGAGGGGCTGACTTTCCGTGCGTACGCTCTGTTCTTCCACGCTGATCGGCGAGTTCTTCGTGATCGGCTTCGCCGGTCTTGTCGCCATGAAGGACCCGGATCTGACCACCGCCACGGTGTGGACGGTCTGCGGGATCGCGATGTTCCTGTCGGTCGCGCTGTGCGCCATGGTGACCCGGCCGGGCGGCATCGCGCTCGGCTGGGCGCTGCAGATCGCGCTGATCGCGTCCGGCTTCGTCGTGCCGTCCATGTTCTTCCTCGGGGCGATCTTCGCGGCCCTGTGGTGGGCCTCGGTGCACTACGGCCGGAAGATCGACGAGGCGAAGGCGCGGTTCGCGGCACAGGCCGCGCAGGCCGACTCCCCTACACCTGACGCTGCGTAATGGGCGCGGGGACACGCCCTGTAGCCTCGGGCCTGTCGTGAGACGTCCCGCACCATCATGATCCGAAGGAGTCCCCTCGTGACCCAGCGCACCCTCGTCCTGCTCAAGCCCGACGCCGTACGTCGTGGCCTGACCGGCGAGATCATCAGCCGCATCGAGCGCAAGGCCGGCTGGCAGATCACCGCGCTGGAGCTGCGCACCCTGGACCAGGACACCCTGGAGCAGCACTACGGCGAGCACAAGGGCAAGCCCTTCTACGAGCCGCTGATGGAGTTCATGGCCTCCGGTCCGGTGCTCGCGCTGATCGTCGAGGGCGACCGGGTCATCGAGGGCGTCCGCCAGCTGGCCGGTCCGACCGACCCGATCGCCGCCGCGCCGGGGTCGATCCGCGGCGACTTCGGTGTCATCGTCCGGGAGAACCTGATCCACGCGTCGGACTCGGAGGAGTCCGCCGAGCGCGAGGTGAAGATCTTCTTCCCCGGGCGTGGCTGAGTCTCCATCAGTAACCCACATGCCTGACCAGGGGCGGCCGTGAATTTCCGGCCGTCCTGCGGCATATGCGTGCCGATCGGGGGAACGCGTGCCCCCGTTGGACCGTCTCCACAAGCGAGGCGGCGCTTCACATGCTGACAATGGCGAAGACCCTCGCGCAGTGTTCGTGCAGGCGCGTCTACGATGGAAGCCTTCACGTCACAGCACCCACTTCGCCGACCTGAAAAGCCCTCAGAAGCTCCCAGGAAGGCCAGACGAATCCTGATGGGGAACTCAATGTCGTTCATCGGCCGTGACATGGCTGTCGACCTCGGGACCGCCAACACGCTGGTGTACGTCAGGGGTCGCAGGATCGTACTCAACGAGCCGTCCGTCGTCGCGATCAACACCAACACCGGTGGCATTCTCGCGGTCGGCTCCGAAGCCAAGAAGATGATCGGGCGGACGCCGGGCAACATCGTTGCCGTGCGCCCGCTGAAGGACGGCGTCATCGCCGACTTCGAGATCACCGAGCGCATGCTCCGCTACTTCATCCTGAAGATCCACAAGCGGCGCTACCTCGCCCGTCCTCGCGTCGTCGTCTGTGTGCCCTCGGGCATCACGGGTGTCGAGCGCCGTGCCGTCATCGAGGCGTCGTCCCAGGCCGGCGCCCGCCAGGTGCACATCATCGAGGAGCCCATGGCCGCGGCCATCGGTTCCGGCCTGCCGGTCCACGAGGCCACGGGCAACATGGTGGTGGACATCGGCGGCGGCACCACGGAGGTCGCGGTCATCTCGCTCGGTGGCATCGTCACCGCCCAGTCCATCCGCGTCGCGGGCGACGAGTTGGACAACGCGATCATCCAGCACATCAAGAAGGAGTACTCGCTCCTTCTGGGTGAGCGGACGGCTGAGCAGATCAAGATCACGATTGGTTCCGCGTACGACCTCGACGACGACCAGCACACCGAAATCCGCGGCCGGGACCTGGTCTCCGGTCTGCCCAAGACCGTTGTCATCTCCGCCGGCGAAGTCCGCAAGGCGATCGAAGAGCCCGTCAACGCGATCGTCGACGCGGTGAAGACGACCCTCGACAAGTGCCCGCCGGAGCTGTCCGGCGACATCATGGACCGAGGAATCGTTCTGACCGGCGGCGGAGCCCTGCTGAAGGGTCTGGACGAGCGGCTGCGCCGGGAGACCGGCATGCCGATCCACATCGCCGAGGACCCGCTGGACAGCGTGGCGCTCGGCTCCGGCAAGTGTGTCGAGGAGTTCGAGGCGCTCCAGCAGGTCCTCGACGCCCAGCCGCGCAGATGACGTAACGCTTCGATTCCGCCGTACGGGATGATCTCCTCTCGTGCGGCGGATCGTTGATATGGAGGCATAGGCTCCGTCATAAGCCTCCGCCCACGACCCACCACATCTGCATACCTGTACCTCTGCACATTTCTATGAGGAAGGCACGGCCGCCGCACGTGAGGGACACACGAGAGAGCCGGCTGCTCCTGGTGCTGCTGATCGCCGTAGCGTTCGCGTTGATCACGGTGGACATCCGGGGAGGGCAGGACTCGCCGGTCGACGGAGCCCGCCGGGCCGCGGCCACCGTGTTCGGTCCGATCGAGAACGGCGTGTCGTCGGCCGTCGACCCGGTGGGTGACGCGGTCTCCGCGGTCCGCGCCTCGGGTGAGCGGCACGACCGGCTCGCCGTCCTGGAGAAGGAGAACGCGGCCCTCAAGGCGAAGCTCGGCAGCGACGACCGCAACCGCAGCCGCCTGACCCAGCTCGACACGATGCTGAAGGTGGCCGGCGAGGGCCAGTACGGCATCAAGGGCGCCCAGGTCATCGCGATAGGAGCCGCCCAGAGCTTCTCCTGGACGATCACCATCGACGTCGGCGCCAACGACGGCATCAAGCGCGACATGACCGTCCTGAACGGCAACGGACTCGTCGGCCGTGTCACCACCGTCGGCCCCGACGCCTCCACCGTCCTCCTCGCAAACGACCCCGACTTCACCGTCGGCACCCGGATGGAGGACAGCGACGAACTCGGCTTCGCCTCCGGTGAGGGCGACGGCCCGCTGCGCGTCGAACTCCTCAACGGCAAGGCCGAGGTCAAGAAGGGCGACCGTCTGGTCACCTTCGGCTCGCAGGCCGACAAGCCGTTCGTGCCCGGCGTCCCGGTCGGTGTCGTCTCCCGCGTCGACCCCTCCGGCGGCGGCCTGACCCGCACGCTGTACGTCACGCCGTACGTCGACTTCACCAAGCTCGACATCGTCGGTGTGGTGGTGGAGGCCCCGAAGAAGGACCCGCGTGACACGGTCCTGCCCGCGAAGCCCAAGCCGACCCCGACCCCGACGGTGACCGTCACGGTCACCCCTCCGCGAACGCGCCGGTCGACGGCCAGCAACAGCAGTAGGAGCCCATCCCCATGCGTGTCAACCGGATCCTCCTCTCCGCGCCGCTGGTCGTCGTCGCCCTGGTGATCCAGGTGAGCGTCCTCGCCCGCCTGCACCTCCCGGGCGCGGTCCCCGACCTGCTGCTCCTCACGGTCCTCGGCCTGGCCATGGTCTACGGCCATGTCGCGGGCGCCCTCATCGGCTTCGGCGCGGGCCTCCTCGCCGACCTGGCCCCGCCCGCCGACCACGCGGCCGGCCGGTACGCCCTCGTCCTGTGCGTCATCGGCTACCTCGCGGGCCTGGCCAAGACGGAGAACGGCCGCCTGAAGTCGGCGACCGGCCCGATGGCCGTCGTGGTCGCCGCCGCGATCGGCGCCACCCTGCTCTACGCCGGTGTCGGCGCCCTCGTCGGCGACACCGCAGCCCGCCATGTCGGCCTGGTCAGCCTGCTGTTCACGGCCTCGCTGTACGACCTGCTGCTCGCCCCGTTCGTGGTCCCCGGGATCATGGCGCTGGCCCGGCGCGCCGACAACGACCCGCTCGCGGAGACGAACGCGGCCAAGTCGGCCGACATCTCCTCGGGCTGGCTCTCCTCCGGCACCGGCCTGAAGATCGGCGGCCAGCGCGGCGGCCTGAAGCTGAGGACCGCTCGCGCCCGCGTGGCCCGTGCGGGACGTATCAAGGGGGTCAAGAGGCTTTGATCCCCGGGGAGTTGGCGTACGGCCTCACAGGCAGTTCGTATATGACTCATTCACGCACCGACGCGTACACGTACTGAGAGGGGGAGGCAGCACCACATGACCAACATCCCGGAGACCGGTCGGACTCCACGGGTTCAGATCAGGCTCGTCGTCATCCAGATTCTCGTCCTCTCCCTCCTCGGCACCCTCGGCGGGCGCCTCTGGTACCTGCAGATCCGTGAGGGTTCCGCCTACCAGAAGGAAGCGTCCGGCAACCACGTCCAGCAGGTCGTCGAGCCCGCGGTGCGCGGTTCGATACTGGACGCGCGCGGTGTGCCCCTCGCCGACAACGAGACCCGGCTCGTGGTCTCCGCCTCCCGCACCGACCTGCTGAAGCAGGCGGACGACGGCAGGGCCGTCCTCACCAAGCTGGCCGGTGTGCTCGGGCTGAAGCCCGCGGACGTCATCCAGAAGGTCCGGCTGTGCGACGCGAAGACCCCGCAGCCCTGCTGGAACGGCTCGCCCTACCAGCCGATCCCGATCACCGACGAGGCCACCGCCAAGCAGGCCCTGCAGATCCGCGAGCGCGCCGAGGACTTCCCGGCATCACCGCCGAGCCCGAGGCCGTACGGCGCTACGCGGCCCCCGGTGACGCCAACGCGGCGCAGGTGCTGGGCTATCTCTCGCCGGTCACCGACGACGAGATCACCCAGGCCAAGGACAGCGACTCGCCGTACCTCCGCTCCGACCAGGTCGGCCGCTCGGGCCTCGAGCGCGAGTACGACAAGCAGCTGCGCGGCAAGGCCGGCGTCACCCGCTACGAGGTCGACAACCTCGGACGCGTCATCGGCAAGGCCAAGTCCGATGCCCCGCAGCCCGGTTCGAACCTCGTCACCAGCATCGACGCCCGGGTGCAGCGGGTCGCCGAGTACCAGCTCGACAAGGCGATGAAGAGCGCCCGCCAACAGTTCGACAAGATCACCGGCGAGAACTACAAGGCCGACTCCGGTGCCGTCGTCGTGATGGAGGCCAAGACCGGCCGGGTCGTCGCCATGGCGTCCGCGCCGACGTACGACCCGAACGTCTGGGTCGGCGGCATCTCCGCCAAGGACTACAGGCAGCTCACCGGCAAGAACTCCGACTACCCGCTGCTGAACCGGGCCATACAGGGTCAGTCGGCGCCCGGTTCGACGTTCAAGGTGGTCTCCACGGCCGCCGCGGTCGAGGCCGGCTACACATGGGACGGCGGCTACCCCTGCACGAGTTCGTACTCGGTGGGCGGCCAGGTCTTCAAGAACTTCGAGGGCGAGAACTTCGGCCCCATCTCGCTGGGCCGCGCGCTGGAGGTCTCCTGCGACACCGTCTTCTACGGTCTCGCCGACGCCCAGTGGAAGAAGGACGGCGGCATCAACCCGAAGAAGGGTGAGCCGAAGGACTACTTCTACAAGGCGGCCCACCAGTTCGGCCTCGGCAAGGTCACCGGCGTCGACCTCCCGAACGAGGTCACCGGCCGCGTCCCGGACCGCAAGTGGAAGCAGGAGACCTACGAGGCCAACAAGGCCTACTGGTGCAAGACCGGCAAGAAGGGCGGCACGTACGTCCAGCAGATCGCGTACGAGAACTGCCTCGAGGGCAACAAGATGCGCGAGGGCGACTCGATCAACTACTCCATCGGCCAGGGCGACACCCTCGTCACGCCGATCCAGGAGGCGATGATCTACGGCGCGCTCGCCAACGGCGGCACCGAGTACGTCCCCACCATCGGCAAGGCGATCGTCAGCGCCGACGGCAAGACGGTCCAGGAGATCAAGCCGCAGGTGAAGGCGAAGCTGCCGATCAGCGCGGCCACGCACAAGGGCATCGACAAGGCCCTCGCGGGCGTGGTCACCAGCGGTACCGCCGCCTGGAAGTTCCAGGGCTGGCCGCAGGACAAGATCGAGCTGCACGCCAAGACGGGTACGGCGGAGGTCTACGGCAAGCAGACCACCTCCTGGTTCGCCACCTACACCAAGGACTACACGGTCGTCATGACGATCGCGCAGGCCGGTACGGGTTCCGGCGCCTCCGGTGAGGCCGTGCGCAACATCTACAACGCGATGTACGGCGTCCAGGCCGACGGCTCCATCGACAAGAAGAAGGCGATGCTGCCCACGCCGCAGACGAGCCCTCCCGAAGGTCCGCGCCGACGGCACGATCGCCTCCCCGAAGATCACCGCCGACCCGGCCAAGGAGCTGGAGAAGCAGCAGGAGAAGGCGACCGAGCAGGGCGTCACCGCCACGGACGGCACCCAGCCACCCGCCACCTCGCCCACCGCGAACACGACCAACAGCAACACCCGCAGGCGTCCGCGCAGAAGGGGTGGCCGGAGGATGCTCACATGACCGGCAACAGCTTCTCCGTCTCCGGATACGGGCCCGAACGGGCCGGCTGGACACGGGTCTTCGCCCGTGACTCGCTGGCCCGCCGGCTGGACTGGCCGATACTGCTGTCGGCGATCGGCCTGTCCCTGATCGGCTCGCTGCTGGTCTTCTCGGCGACCCGCAACCGCACCGAGATCAACCAGGGCGACCAGTACTACTTCCTGATCCGGCACCTGATGAACACCGGCATCGGCATCGCCCTGATGATCGGCGTCATCTGGGTCGGCCACCGCACCCTGCGCGTCGTCGTCCCGTTCCTCTACGGCGCCTCGGTGTTCGGCATCCTGCTGGTGCTGACCCCGCTCGGCTCCACGGTCAACGGCGCGCACTCCTGGATCGTGCTCGGCGGCGGCTTCTCGCTCCAGCCCTCGGAGTTCGTGAAGATCACGATCATCCTGGGCATGGCGATGATCCTCGCCGCCCGGGTCGACGCGGGCGACAAGCCCTACCCAGACCACCGCACGGTCCTCCAGGCACTCGGCCTCGCCTCGGTCCCGATGATGATCGTCATGCTGATGCCCGACCTCGGCTCGGTCATGGTCATGGTCATCATCGTGCTCGGCGTCCTGCTCGCCTCCGGCGCCTCCAACCGCTGGGTCTTCGGCCTCCTCGGCGCGGGCACCCTGGGCGCGATCGCCGTGTGGCAGCTGCACTTCCTGGACGAGTACCAGATCGCCCGCTTCGCCGCCTTCGCCAACCCGAGCCTCGACCCGGCGGGCGTCGGCTACAACACCAACCAGGCCCGCATCGCGATCGGTTCCGGCGGCCTCACCGGCGAGGGCCTGTTCCACGGATCGCAGACAACAGGCCAGTTCGTGCCCGAACAGCAGACGGACTTCGTCTTCACCGTCGCGGGCGAGGAGTTGGGCTTCGTCGGCGCGGGCCTGATCCTCGTCCTCCTCGGCGTGGTCCTGTGGCGCGCCTGCCGCATCGCCCGCGACTCGACCGAGCTCTACGGCACGATCGTCGCCGCCGGAATCGTCGCCTGGTTCGCCTTCCAGGCCTTCGAGAACGTCGGCATGACCCTCGGCATCATGCCCGTCACCGGTCTGCCACTGCCCTTCGTGTCCTACGGCGGCACATCGATGTTCGCCGTGTGGCTCGCGGTGGGGCTGCTCCAGTCGATCCGCGTACAGCGCCCGATGTCCGCTTAGTCCCCTTCTTTGTCCCGTCATGACCGCCCTGTCCCCCGGTTCCCCGGGGTTCATTTCGGACGTCCCCTGCCATCCCGGCTCGTCGGCAACTAGATTCGGTGCATGGCGGACACGCAGCGGGAGATCGAGCGCAAGTACGAGTCCGACGACAGCGGCCTGCCCGACCTGACCGCTGTCGCCGGCGTCGCGACCGTCATCGACAAGGGCGTCATGAACCTCGACGCCGTGTACTACGACACGGCCGACGAACGCCTCGCCGCCGCCGCGCTCACCCTGCGCCGCCGCACCGGCGGCTCCGACGCGGGCTGGCACCTGAAGGTGCCGGTCGCGCCCGGCGTCCGCGACGAGATCCGGGAACCCCTCTCCGACACCGTGCCGCGCACCCTCGCGGGCCTGGTCCGCGCCCGCGTCCGCGAGGCCGAGCTGGCGCCGGTCGTCCGCCTGCGCTCCGACCGCGACGTGCGCCACCTCGTCGACGCCCAGGGCAAGCTCCTCGCCGAGGTCAGCGTGGACGCCGTCCGCGCGGAACGCCTCACCGAGGGCGGCGGCACCGCCCAGTGGACCGAGATCGAGGTCGAACTCGCCGACGGCGGCGACCCGGTGTTCCTCGACAAGGTCGAGAAGCGGCTGCGCAAGGCGGGCGTACGGCCGTCCTCGTCGTCCTCCAAGCTGGCCAGGGCGCTGCGGGAGACGGCTCCCGGGTCCGCGAAGAAGAAGCGCAGGGCGTCGACGGCCGCCCCGCAGGACCCGGTCACCGCGGGCGACCACGTCCTCGCCTACGTCCGCGTCCAGCGCGACGCGATCCTCGAACTCGACCCGGCCGTACGGCAGGACGCACACGACTCCGTGCACCGGATGCGGGTCGCCACCCGGCGGCTGCGCAGCACGTTCCGCTCGTTCGGGAAGGTCCTCGACCGAGGGGTCACCGACCCGATCGGCGAGGAACTGAAGTGGCTGGCAGGGGAGTTGGGGGTCGACCGGGACCGCGAGGTGATGACCGAGCGGCTGGCGACGGTCCTCGGTGAACTGCCCCGCACCCTGATCTCCGGCCCGATCCGCACCCGGCTGCGCACCTGGGCCAACGCCCGCCGCGGCGGCTCGCGGCGCCGGCTGATCGGCGTCCTCGACTCCCAGCGGTACCTCGCGCTCCTCGACACCCTGGACGCGGTGCTCGCCGAACCGCCCCTGCTGCCGGACGCCGCGGGCAAGCCGGAGAAGGTGATCACCAAGGCCGTACGCAAGGACTTCGGGAAGGTGTCCGCGCTCGTCGCGGAGGCGATGGAGGCGCCGCCCGGCGCGGACCGGGACCTCGCGCTGCACGAGGCGCGCAAGAAGGCGAAGCGCACGCGGTACGCGGCGGAGGCGGCGACCCCGGCGCTCGGCGCTTCGGCCCGCGCGCTCACCAAGTCGATGAAGTCGCTGACCAGCCTGCTCGGTGAGCACCAGGACAGCGTGATGGTCCGGGTGACCCTGCGGGAGCTGTCCGCGGTGGCGCACGCGGCCGGGGAGAGCTCCTTCACGTACGGGGTGCTGTACGGGCGCGAGGAGCAGCGGGCGGCCGGGGTGGAGGCGGCCTTGCCGGAGGCGTGGCAGGCGATCGTGGCCGAGGGGTCCGTCCAGGTGTGACCCGCTGGTGCGTACGGGTGAGGTCCGGGATCGCGTTAGTCTGGATGGTCACCCGTCCGTTCAGTCCCGCTCACGAAGGTTCGCGAGATGCCTGCCGAAGTCGCTGCGGCCGCAGAGTCCGTGTTTCCGCAGCTCGAAGCCCTGCTCCCGCACGTGCAGAAGCCGATCCAGTACGTCGGCGGCGAGCTCAACTCCACCGTCAAGCCGTGGGAGTCGTGCGACGTCCGCTGGGCGCTGATGTACCCGGACGCCTACGAGGTCGGCCTGCCCAACCAGGGCGTCATGATCCTCTACGAGGTGCTGAACGAGCAGGAGGGCGTCCTCGCCGAGCGCACGTACAGCGTGTGGCCGGACCTGGAGGCGCTGATGCGGGAGCACGAGGTCCCGCAGTTCACCGTCGACAGTCACCGCCCGGTGGGCGCGTTCGACGTCTTCGGCCTGAGCTTCTCCACCGAACTCGGCTACACGAACATGCTCACGGCCCTGGACCTCGCGGGCATCCCGCTGGAGTCGAAGGACCGGACGCTCGACGACCCGATCGTGCTGGCCGGCGGCCACGCGGCCTTCAACCCCGAGCCGATCGCCGACTTCATCGACGCGGCGATCATCGGCGACGGCGAGCAGGCCGTGCTCGACATGACGAAGATCATCCGCGACTGGAAGGCGGAGGGCCGCCCGGGCGGCCGCGAGGAGGTCCTCTTCCGCCTCGCGAAGACGGGCTCGGTCTACGTCCCGGCCTTCTACGACGTCGAGTACCTGCCCGACCACCGCATCGCGCGAGTCGTACCGAACAAGAGCGGTGTCCCGTGGCGGGTGTCGAAGCACACCGTCATGGACCTCGACGAATGGCCGTACCCGAAGCAGCCGCTGGTCCCGCTCGCCGAGACGGTCCATGAGCGGATGTCGGTCGAGATCTTCCGCGGCTGCACGCGCGGCTGCCGTTTCTGCCAGGCGGGCATGATCACCCGCCCGGTGCGGGAGCGGTCGATCACGGGCATCGGCGAGATGGTCGAGAAGGGCCTCAAGGCGACCGGCTTCGAGGAGGTCGGCCTGCTGTCCCTGTCCTCGGCGGACCACTCAGAGATTGGCGAGATCGCGAAGGGCCTCGCGGACCGCTACACGGACGACAAGGTCGGCCTGTCCCTCCCGTCGACCCGCGTGGACGCGTTCAACGTCGACCTCGCGAACGAACTCACGCGCAACGGACGGCGATCGGGCCTCACCTTCGCCCCCGAGGGCGGCTCCGAGCGCCTGCGCAAGGTCATCAACAAGATGGTCTCCGAAGAGGACCTGATCCGCACGGTCTCCACGGCCTACGAACAACTGGCGGCGCCAGGTGAAGCTGTACTTCATGTGCGGCCTCCCGACCGAGACCGACGAGGACGTCCTCCAGATCGCCGACATGGCGATGAACGTGATCGCCGAGGGTCGCAAGGTCTCCGGCCAGAACGACATCCGCTGCACGGTCTCCATCGGCGGCTTCGTCCCCAAGCCCCACACGCCGTTCCAGTGGGCCCCGCAGCTGAGCGCGGAGGAGACGGACGCCCGCCTCACCAAGCTCCGCGACAAGATCCGCGGCGACAAGAAGTACGGCCGCTCGATCGGCTTCCGCTACCACGACGGCAAGCCCGGCATCGTAGAAGGCCTCCTCTCCCGCGGCGACCGCCGCATCGGCGCGGTCATCCGCGCGGTCTACGAGGACGGCGGCCGCTTCGACGGCTGGCGCGAGCACTTCTCCTACGACCGCTGGATGCGCTGCGCCGAGAAGACGCTGCCCGCGTTCGGCGTCGACGTCGACTGGTACACCACCCGCGAGAAGACCTACGAGGAGGTCCTCCCCTGGGACCACCTCGACTCCGGTCTCGACAAGGACTGGCTCTGGGAGGACTGGCAGGACGCCCTCGACGAGACCGAGGTCGAGGACTGCCGGTGGACACCGTGCTTCGACTGCGGGGTCTGCCCGCAGATGGACACCCAGATCCAGATCGGCCCGACGGGCAAGAAGCTGCTGCCGCTGACGGTGAAGCAGCCTGCGGGGGAGCGGACACACACACTGAGGTGTGCTCGCCCCCTGGTGAGGGCGTAGATACGCTTCAAGGGTGATGACCTGCGCGGATGGTCGCCGCGGGTTGCTTTCGGTACACCGGTGGGCGGGGCGGCTGTCGTCGGCCGGAGTCGTCCCGTCACGGCTTGTCGGGGAGTGGCCGGAGCTCGGTCGGCGATGCCGGCGTCCTGGGGAGGGCTTGCAGCACATGAGTCGTCGCTCTAGCGGATTCGTCGGCGTCTGGGCCGAGATGCAACGGCAGCAGCAGCGCCAGCGGGAGGCCGAGGCCAGGCAGCAGCGGGAGCACGCGCGGCAGGCCGACGCCTATCAGCGGCATGTCGCGCAGAGCCACAAGGAGTTCCGGCACGCCGAGGCCAGGCGGCGCACCGAGGAGCTCGAAGCGCAGGTCGTCGCCCTGCAGGGGGCTGCTCGCCGCCGGCTGCCGGGCACCGGCCTTCCGAGCGGCCTCGCTCATGCGGTCCGCGGACGTGCGGCCCTTCGCGCCCGGGCCGCTGGCCACGCCCCTCCCGGTGCCGGACCCGAACCAGTACCGGGCCCAGGGCGGCTGGACCGCGAACCGGCGCGCACAGGCGGAGGCCGAGGCGCGGGCCCGCTTCGAGCGGGACTGGCAGGCGGCACAGGCCGCGGAGGCGCAACGGCAGCACCAACTGGCGGCCTACCAGCGCGAGTACACACGGTGGGCGGAGACACAGCTGGCGGAGATCCGCCGCCACAACACGGGCATCACCGAGGTGACCGAAGGGGTCAGGGGACGCGACCCCGAGTCCGTCGTCGAGTACTTCACGGCCGCCCTCTACTCGTCCGGGGCATGGCCCGAGGGCTTCCCCGGCAGGTCGTGGCCGCCTACGACCCGGCGGCACGGCAACTGGTCCTCGACTGGCAGCTGCCGTCGTACGACGTCGTCCCCGAGACCAAGTCGGTGCGGTACATGCCGACCCTCGACCAGGACAGGGAGACGCCCCGTCCGGTGGGTCAACGGCGGGCGCTGTACCGGGAGATCGTCGCGCAGTGCATGCTGCTCGTCCTGCACGAGCTGTTCGCGGCGGACGAGTTCGGCGCGCTGGAGACCGTGGCGGCGAACGGTTTCGTGGACGACCACGATCCGGCGACAGGCCGTCAGGCACACATCTTCCTCGCCACCGTCATGGCGGAGCGGTCCGTGTTCTCCGGCCTCCACCTGGAGCAGGTGGACGCGGTCAGCTGCCTGACGGACGGACTCCGCGGGCAGCTCGCCGCCCGGCCCGACCAACTCGGTTCCGTACGGCCGGCCCGGACGCCCGAGGACGTCGGGAACCGTGTCGTCACCCACGGTGGCGACGAGGAACCGGACCTGTACGAGATGGACCCGATCGCCTTCGAGGCACTGGTCGCCGAGCTCTTCCGGGCCATGGGGATGCAGGCGGTCACGACCCAGCGCTCGAACGACGGCGGCGTGGACGTCGACGCCCTGGACCCCACGCCGATACGGGGCGGCAAGATCGTCGTCCAGGTGAAGCGCTACCGCAATACGGTGCCGCCCACAGCGGTACGCGATCTGTACGGCACGGTCCAGGACGCCGGTGCCAACAAGGGTGTCCTGGTGACGACCGCGGGGTTCGGCCCCGGCTCCTACAACTTCGCCAACGGCAAGCCCCTGGAACTCATCTCGGGCAGCGAACTCATCGACCTGCTGCACCGGCACGGACTGCGCGGACGCCTCGGGGACGCCGGCCGGCCGGCGCCGACCCGGCCACCGGCGGCCACCACCCCGCCCGCCCGCGACTACAACGTGCTGGGCATGTCCTGGTCCGGCCGGGTCGCGCTCGACGTGTGCGCGCTCGTGTGTGCCGGCAACAGGGTCCTCAGCGACGAGCACTTCGTGTTCTTCAACAACCCGCGGACCCCCGACGGCGCGGTGTGCGCCCTGCCGGCCACGCCTCCCGACAAGGCCGCGATCCGCGTCTCCTTCGACGCGCTGCCCACCACCGCCGACCGGTTCGTCCTCGTGGCCGCCGTCGACCCCGAGGCCGACCCGGAGGCCGATCTCTCCGGGTTCACCGACGCCCGCATCCGGTTGCTCGACCCCGCGATGACGGAACTCGGCCGCCTCGAAGTCTCCGACGGGCGGCCCCGGGAGACCGCCCTGGTCCTCGGCTCCTTCCGGCGCAGGGACAGCGGCGACTGGGACTTCGTGCTGGGCGGCAAGGGGTACGCGGGCGGGCTCCAGCAGTTGATCCGGGACTACGGGATCGACGTGGACTGACGCCCCGCCGGCTGCCGTGCCCGACCGCTGAACTACCTGACTCTCAGCCGGAGTTGGGGCCGTAGATCGCCGCGAGGTCCTTCGAGCCCGCCCAGCCGCTGTAGGTGGGGGACTGGGGCCAGCCGGCGGGGGAGTCCTGCCATTCCTCCTGGCGGCCGTAGGGCAGGAGGTCGATCAGGGCGAAGGTGTGGGTGAGCTGCTCGGTGCCGCGGCCTGTGGTGTGCCAGGTGCGGTAGACGGTGTCGCCGTCGCGGAGGAAGACGTTGACGGCGAAGCCGCCGTCCGGCGGGGCGCCCACGTCCGTGCCGAAGGGGCTGTTCGCGGTCGAGTACCAGGGCATCCGGTTGCCGACGCGCTCCTTGTAGGCGAGGGCCTCGTCGATCGGGCCCTGGGTGACGATGACGAACCGGGCGTCGTAGTTGTCGAGGAACTCCAGGCGGGTGAACTGCGAGGTGAACCCCGTGCAGCCCGGGCACTGCCATTCCTTGCCGGCGAACCACATGTGGTTGTAGACGATCAACTGGCGCTTGCCGTCGAAGAGTTCGGCCAGGCGTACGGGCCCGTCCTCGCCGTCGAGGGTGTAGTCGGGCATCTCCACCATCGGCAGGCGACGACGCTCGGCGGCGATGGCGTCCAGCTCCCGGGTCGCGGCCTTCTCGCGGGTACGGAGAGCCGCGAGCTGGGACTCCCACGTCGCGGTGTCTACGACGGGCGGCAGTGCGTCGGCGGTCATGATCCCTCACAGAGCTCGTGGTGTGGGCAGAGCTGCCCCCTGGTACGGGGTAGACCCCACCGGGCTCCGGAACTCATCGGTGGGCGCCGGGGCGGGGCGGGGCGGGGCTATGGCGCGGTGTGGGAGCCTGGGCGGCATGGGGAAGCGTCTGTCGACCGGGCCGTCATGAGGTTTCCGGCGGCGATCCGGGTGGGTGACGTCGTTGGACGAGGGGTGGTTGCGGATGTCGTTGGTGGCCGCTGAGAACCCTGAACTCCGGGCGTTCCTCGGGCAGTTGCGTCCCGGGGTGACGCTGACCGGCACGGTGGCGGCGATCGAGTCGTTCGGTGTGTTCGTGGCGCTGGACGACCGACCCGAGCATCCATCGGCTCGCAGGTCGTGCAGAACCTGGACGCGGCCGGACATCAGGCCGTGCCGCACTCGCAGTCCACGGGCGTGGACATCATCACCGGTGAGGGGCTGGAGGCGGCCGTCGCGGGCGCCGATGGCGTCGTCAACCTGACGAACTCGCCGACCTTCGACGACGCCTTGATCGGCTTCTTCCGGACGTCGATGGACAACCGGCTCGCCGCGAGCGAGAAGGGCGGGGTCGGCCACTTCGTCATCCTGTCCATCGTGGGCGTGGACCAGGTGCCGGGGCTGGACTACTACCGGGCGAAGGTCCTTCAGGAGGACCTGCTCAAGGGCGGGCCGGTGCCGTACTCGATCGTCCGGGCCACACAGTTCATGGAGTTCATGGACGCGACCCTCGCGATGACGACCGACGGCGACACCGTGCGGCTGCCGCGTACGCCGATCCAGCCGATCGCCGCCGCGGAGGTCGCCGCCATCGTCGCCGAGGTCGCCGCGGGCACCCCGCTGAACGGCGTGCTGAACATCGCGGGCCCGGACGTCCACCCCTCGACGAACTCGGCCGGCTCACCCTGACCGCCAAGGGGAGCGCGGGGTCCGTGGTCACCGACGACGCCGCGGGCATGTTCGCCGCGGTCCCCGGAGACGTCCTCACCGCTCCGGAGGGTGCCCGTATCGCCGCCACGCACTGCACGGACTGGCTCGCCGGGCGCTGACTCGCCTACGGCAGGGGCGAGTTGGGGTTCCGGCCGCGTGCGGGGACCCCAGCAGGGCCAGTGCCGCCGCGTCCTCCGTGTCCGGCTCGGCCGTGCCCACCAGGAGGCACTGACCGGGGGCGCTCTGCACGTCGAACGTCTGGTAGGTGAGCGTGATGCGGCCCACGTCCGGGTGGTTGAAGGTCTTGGACTGGCGGCCGGGCCTGCTGACGCTGTGCTGCCGCCACAGCGCCGCGAACTCCTCGCTGTCACTGAGGAGTTCGGCGATCAGGAGCCGAGTTCACGGTCGTCCCGGTCGTGTCCGTGGCCAGCCGCAGCGCCTCGGCGGAGCAGCGGGCGACGTGCGGCCAGTCGGCGAAGAGCTCCCGGGCCGCCGGGTCCAGGAACAGGGAGCGGACCATGCGGCGGCGGTCGCCCAGGGGCGCGAGCAGCGCGTCGGCCAGTGGGTTCGACGCGAGGACCTCCAGGCGCCGGTTGATGACGTACGCCGCCGCCGTAGGGAACCCGTGCATCAGCTGGAGCAGCGCCGGGTCCACCTCGTCGGACGCGTCCGCCGGTACAGGGCTCGGGACCAGGCCCGCCAGGCGGCACGCGTGCCAGCGGGCGTCCGTGTCGAGGCGCAGGGCGCGGGCGATGGCGTCGACGACCTGGCCCGAGGGGCTGCGCTCGCGGCCCTGCTCCAGCCGGGCGTAGTAGTCGGCGCTGACCCCGGCCAGCACGGCGACCTCCTCGCGCCGCAGTCCGGCCACCCGGCGCGCCCCTGAGCTGGGAAAACCCACCTCGGCGGGCGTCAGCCGGGAGCGCCGCGCCCGCAGGAAGTCACCGAGCGGGAAACCGTCCGAACCGTCCATGCCGTCCATTCCAGAAGCCTACGGCGCCCTCGCGCTTCCTAGGAGTGGCGCACCCCGGATGCCCCGTCCTGCCTCATCGGGCCGATCCCGCCGATGCTCGGAGGGCACGGAAAGCACGGCGAGCGGGATGGATCACCGCCGCGTGGACCGGCTTTCACCGGCTTACCTCGAAGGGCTGCACCCATGACCACCACCGTCCCCTCCACCACCGGCCCCGGCAAGGCCGTCCTGGTCACCGGCGCGAGCAGCGGTATCGGCGAGGCCACGGCCCGGCTGCTGGCCGCCGCCGGGCACCGGGTGTTCCTCGGCGCCCGGCGCGCCGACCGTCTCGCCGCTTTGGTCAAGGAGATCCGGGCAGAGGGCGGCACGGCCGACCACCGCGAGCTGGACGTGACCAGTCTGGAGAGCGTCCAGGACTTCGTCCGCCGCCGCGCACGCGTCGTACGGCCGGGTCGACGTGCTCGTCAACAACGCGGGCGTGATGCCCCTGGCGGTGCTGGAGGCGCTGAAGGTCGACGAGTGGAACCGCATGATCGACGTGAACATCCGGGGCGTGCTGCACGGCATCGCCGCGGTGCTGCCCGTCATGCGCGAGCAGGGCGCGGGACACATCGTGAACGTCGCCTCCGTCGCCGGGCACCGCGTCGATCCGACCGCGGCCGTCTACTGCGCCACCAAGTACGCCGTCCGCGCCATCTCCGAGGGGCTGCGGCAGGAGAGCCGCGACCTGCGCGTCACCGTGATCAGCCCCGGCCTGACCCGCAGCGAACTGACCGACGGCATCGACGACGTGGACATGCGCGCGTTCGCCGACCAGATGATGGCCATCGCGATCCCGGCCGCCGCGATCGGCGAGGCGATCGTCTCTGCCGCCGTCAACCAGCCCGCCGAGGTCGACGTCAACGAGATCGTCATCCGGCCCACGGCGCAGGCCTGAAGTCCCTTCGGTGGCAGTGGAGTTACCCGCTGGTCGGGGACGCCGGCGGGTAACTCGGGTGCAGGGAGGGGGAGAGCGGGGCCAGGCCCGCGCACAGTGCCGTGGGGAACGCGGGTTCCGCGCGACGCACGGCCGCGCAGCCGCCCGTCGCGCTCGACGTGATCGGTGCCCAACCGGCGGGCTTCGCACGGAAGAACCAGCGGTCGCCCAGCCGGGACGTGCAGCCCGACGGGGTCGCGGTCGTGTCACCGCAGACCGGGCCCGTACGCCAGGAGAAGTCCAGCACCAGCCACTTGCCGTCGCAGTGTTCCGCGTCGCGGTAGGTGTGCGCGGGGGCGTCGGCCGCGATCAGCGCCTGGTCGTAGGAGGCGCTGGTGCAGCCGGTGGCCGGCGGGTGGCAGCCGAGTTCCCCGCACAGGCGCAGGGCGGGCAACTTGGCGCCGTCGGTGGTGAATTGGTTGTCGAGGTCGACGACCAGTTTCTGGTCGCCCAGGGGTCGGGGCAGTCGTACTCGCGTCGAGGCCGACCGTTCCCTGGTGCAGCCGGAGTTCCTGTCCCCGAGGGGAGGAGAAGGTGATCTGGACCCACACGGTGTTGTTCTCGGTGTCGGTGACCACGGCCTTGAGCGCCCGCACGCACGGGTTCTTGCCGTCGGGGACCTGGGCGGTCAGGGTCAACGTGCGCTGATCGTCGGCCAGTTGGGCCGCCGTGACCCGCGAGGGCTGGCCCGTCGTCCAGGGGATCGGCCCGGTCGAAGCCGCCCCGTCCGTACCGCCCGCGACCTGTGTCCCACAGGCGGCGAGAAACAGCACGGCGGCCACGGCGCAGAGGGCGGCCAGCACGGTCGCCCCGCGTGTTCTGACTGGTCCCACGAGCGCTCAGTCCCCGGATCGCACAGACATCGACCGAGGCCTCTCGAGTACAGGCCTCAAGTACGCCCATCAATATAGGGAGTTCAGCGTGCGGCGACCCACCCGGCCACCGTCGTCACCTCCGCCTGCCTCGGGAACACCTTCTCCATGAGGACGCCGTGGACCTCCGGGTCGTTGTCGAGGCAGCCGTCGGACAGGACGGTCAGGGTGAAGTCCAGGTCGGCTGCCTGGCGGAGGGTGGACAGGACGACGCCGCTGGTGGCGATGCCCGTCAGGACGAGGTGGTCGATGCCCTTCGCCCGCAGGACCACGTCGAGGTCACTGCCGGCGAACGCGCTGACCCGGCGCTTGGTGACGACGATGTCGTCGGGGCCGGGGGCGACGTCCGGATGGCCGCCCAACTGGCCGCGCCACTACGGGAGATCGTCGACGCGCTCCTGTCGCCGCCCGCCGACCCCTACCCTTGACCGATGCCTGAACTGATCCTGCCCGACGCGCGGTTTCGGGTCTCCTTCCTGGACGCCGTGCACGAGCACATCGCCGAGGACGACTTCTTCGGCGGCACGCTCGCGCGTGAACTGCGGGAGCACGGCGGCGCGTGGCGGCAGCCGGAGGGCTTCGAGCGGTACGTCGAGGCGGTACGGCAGGAGGAGGCGGAGGACGGGCGGCGGCCCGAGGGGTTCGTGCCCAACACCTGGTACTGGTACGTGGACGGCGACACCTACCTCGGCCGGATCCAGGTGCGCCACCGGCTCACCCAATGGCTCCTCGACTACGGCGGACACATCGGGTACGGCGTCCGGCCCGGGGCCCGGCGCCGGGGGCACGCGACCGCGATGCTGCGTGACGTGCTGCCCCACGCCCGCGCGCTGGGTCTGGACCCGGTCCTCGTGACCTGCGATGTCGCCAACATCGCGTCCCGCAAGGTGATCGAGGCCGGCGGCGGGGAGTTCGAGGACGAGCGGGACGGGAAACTGCGGTACTGGATACGAACAGGGCGCTGACGCGTCCTCGTTGATATGGACGCCCCTGTGCAATTCGAGAAGCCGCCCCCGCGCGGCCGTCGCCGCAGCCGCCCGAGGGTGTCTCGCCGTCGCGATCCGCATCCCGGTACGCATCGTCGTCCTCGTGCTCGTCGTGCCGGTGCGGCTGGTCTGGGACGCGCTGGTGGTCGGCGGGCGGTTCCTGTACCGGACCGTGCTGCGGCCGGTGGCGCGCGCGGTGTTCGTGTGGCCGTGGGTGGCGCTGTGGCGGTACGTGGTCGTGCCACTCGCCAAAGCGCTCGGCCGGCTCGCCGACGTCCTTCTCCTGGTGCCGCTGGTCTGGCTGTACCGGTACGTGTTCACCCCGGTCGGACACGGGCTCGCCTGGGTCGCCGGGCGGATGGCGGCAGGGCTGGTGTGGGTCTACGCGCGCGTGCTCACTCCCGTCGGGCACGCGTGCGCGTGGGTCCTCAACGGGGTGGCCGCCGGTGTGGCGTGGGTCGCCGGCGGGGTGACCGCCGTCGTGGCCTGGCTCGGGCGGTATCTGCTCGTCGTACCCGCCGGGTGGCTGTACACCTGGGTCCTCGCGCCGGTCGGGCGGGCGATCGCCTGGTGCGGGCGGGGTGTGGTGTGGCTGGTGAAGGCGGTCGGTACCGGGATCGGTGTCGTCCTGTACTGGACCGCCCGGATGCTGCTCGTGCTGCCCGCGATCGGTCTCTGGCGCTGGGTGCTGACCCCCGTCGGGCGGGTGCTCGCGGTCATCGGGCGGGAGGTGTGGGACGCCCTCGGGCACGCCTGGCGGATCGCCGGGCACATCTCCCTCGCCGTGGGTCGGGCCCTCGCGACCCTCTTCCGGTGGATCTTCGTCGAGCCCGTGAGCTGGGTGTACCGGACGGTCCTCACCCCGGTCGGACACGTCGTACGGGACCTCGTGCTGCGGCCCGCCGCCGAGGCCGCGCGCGCTGTGGGACGGGTCACCCGGCAGGTGCTGACCGCCGTCCGCGACTCCGCCCGGCAGGCCCGCGCCGACTTCCGGCGGATGGTTTCGGCGAGCCGCGGCTGCCCCGGCCGGCGGAGGTGCGGGAACCGATGGGCGACGAGACACGTACTCTTGGTAGAAGTACGACCGTTCTCACGAAGGACTAGGACACTGGGCAAGCGACAGCCCGAAGGCCCACCGCCCGCACCCGCGGTGCAGCGCATCCGACTGCGCTACACCAAGCGCGGCCGCCTCCGGTTCACCAGCCACCGTGACTTCCAGCGCGCCTTCGAGCGTGCGCTGCGCCGCGCCGAGGTGCCAATGGCGTACTCGGCGGGGTTCACGCCGCATCCGAAGGTGTCGTACGCCAATGCCGCACCCACCGGCACGGGCAGTGAGGCGGAATACCTGGAGATCGCGCTCACCGCCGAGCGCGACCCCGACACGCTGCGCGAGCTGCTCGACGAGTCGATGCCTGTCGGCCTCGACATCATCGACGCGGTCGAGGCCCGGACCTCCGGGCTCGCCGACCGGCTCACGGCTTCCGTCTGGGAGCTGCGGCTCGACGGGGTGGCACCCGAGGACGCCGAGCGCGCGGTGGCCGCGTTCAACGCGGCCGACAGCGTCGAGGTCCAGCGCATGGCCAAGAACGGCATGCGGACGTTCGACGCCCGACCGGCCGTAGCGCATCTCGAGACGCTGAGTCCACGGCCCGGCGCACGCGTCGGCTCCACCGGAGCGGCTGAAGCCGCGCCCCTTAATGGGCCTACCGACCAGGCTTGTGCGATACTGCGGCTGGTTGTTCGGCACGTGACGCCTGCCGTTCGACCCGACGACGTCCTGTCCGGTCTTCGCGCCGTGGCCGACCTGGCGCCGCCGGTCGCCGCAGCGGTGACCAGGCTGGCGCAGGGGCTGTTCGATGAAGAGACCGGCACGGTGACCGACCCGCTCGCGCCCGACCGCGAGGCAGCAGAGACCGCGCACCGCACGGTCGCCGAAGCCGCCGCCGCGAAGGCGCCGGCGTAGGGAAGGTTCCGCGTAGGACGGACGTCGTAGCGCAGCCCTCGGACTCGGGAGCCACCTGGGTCGGGCAGCGTACCGACCACAAGACTTTCGCCAGGCCGTCCGCATCTGGGCGTACGGAACCGGCGAGACAGGACACAGAGAGCTTCCGTGCGGCGCCCGCGCCCCGGACGGCGGCACCGCGCAACGCGCGAGCCGCGGACGTCACCGGCATCCATGCCGGGCCAGGCGCGGCGCCCGGGAGCCTGACGGGAGAAACGCCCGCATGCTCGAACCGACCGAACCCGCAGAGGGTTCCGAACTGAACAGCCCGAGCGACACGCTGCCGCCGCGCCGCAGGCGCCGCGCCGCGTCTCGCCCAGCAGGACCGCCGACCGGAGCCGAGGGCACGGTCGAGAACAGCGCTCCGGCCATACCGGCCGAGGTGAGCGCCGCAGAAGAGAAGAGCGGGGCCGACGAGGCGTCGTGGCGCCCGCTGCCGTCGAGACGCCTGTGGCGGACGAGGCGGCGCCTGCCGGGCGCCCGCGTCGGCGTGCCACCCGACGGGTGTCCGCGCCCGCCGGTGCGCCCGAGGCGAGTGAGGTGCCCGAGGCGGCCGAGATCGTGATGCCGGCCGTGGCCGCCGCCGCGCCCGCCGCCGTTGAGGAAGAGACGCCGGCCGTCGCGTCCGACGAGGACGCCGCACCGCGCCGCGGCCGCCGCCGTGCCACACGCCGGGTGACCGCGCCCGAGACCGTCGAGCCGGAGACCGTCGCGCCCGCTGCCGTGACCGAGCCGGACCCGGTGGAGGAGCCCGCGGCCGCGCCTGCCGTCGCCGAGGCGCCCGCCGTCGCGGAGGAAGAGGCCGCCGCGCCTGCCGGGCGTACGCGTCGGCGTGCCACGCGCCGGGTGTCCACGCCCGCCGGGGCGCCCGAGGCCGCCGAGGCCGCCGAGCGTGTTGAACCCACCGCAGTGACCGAAGAAGTGACCGAAGGGTCCGCCGCCGCGTCCGACGAGGATGCCGGGCCGCGTCGGAGCCGTCGTCGCGCCACGCGCCGTGTGTCCGCGCCTGCCGGGACGCCCGTGGGCGAGGAGGCCCCTGTGAACGACGAGACCACCGCGGAGACCAAGAAGGACGCCGAGCCGGTCGAGGAGACCGCGCCGCGCCGTCGCCGCCGGGCCGTACGGTCCGCCGCCGGAGGGTTCTCCGCGCCCGCGCCGAAGAACGGGAACGCAGCCGAGGAGGAGGACGGCCCGCGCCGCCCGCGTCGGCCCGCCGTGGCCGTGTTCCAGGCGCCCGTCTTCACCGAGCCGATGTTCCAGACGCCGGAGCGCGCCGCCGCCGCTGCCGCAGCCGAGGCCGTGGAGGACGACGAGGAAGAGGTCGTCGTCGTACCGGAGCCCGTCGCGGTCGAGGTCGTCGAGGAGGAGACCGGCGGTCGCCGTCGGCGTCGTCGCCGGGGTGCCGCCTTCGAGGCCGAGCCCGAGGCGCCCGCCGTCGTCGAGGCCGTCGTCGTGGAGGAGGAGCCCGAGGAGCCCGAGGAGCCTGACGACTCCGACGACTCCGCCGACGGTGACGAGGCCGAGGAGACCGGTTCGCGCCGCCGCCGTCGGCGCGGTGGCCGGCGTCGTCGCCGTGGCGAGTCCGCCACCGGTGAGGACGAGGGCGAGGACGGCGAGGAGTACGCCGCCGAGCAGGCCGCCCAGGATTCCGAGGACACCGCCGAGCAGGTCGAGGAGGACGCCGAGGAGGCGGACGACGACCAGGGCGGTTCCGGGTCGAGCAGCAGCCGTCGTCGGCGTCGTCGGCGTCGTCGCGCCGGTGACTCGGGCGGCGAGAGCGAGTCGACCTCGTCGTCGGACGACCCCGAGCGCACCGTCGTCAAGGTCCGCGAGCCGCGCGCCAAGAAGGACGACCACCCGAGCGACGAGGTGCAGTCCATCAAGGGCTCCACGCGTCTCGAGGCCAAGAAGCAGCGCCGCCGCGAAGGCCGCGAGCAGGGGCGCCGCCGCGTCCCGATCATCACCGAGGCGGAGTTCCTCGCCCGCCGCGAGGCCGTCGAGCGCGTGATGGTCGTCCGGCAGACCGGCGAGCGCACACAGATCGGCGTCCTGGAGGACGGGGTGCTCGTCGAGCACTACGTCAACAAGGAGCAGTCGACCTCGTACGTCGGCAACGTCTACCTGGGCAAGGTCCAGAACGTGCTGCCCTCCATGGAGGCCGCGTTCATCGACATCGGCAAGGGGCGCAACGCCGTCCTGTACGCCGGTGAGGTCAACTTCGAGGCGCTCGGCATGGCCAACGGGCCGCGCCGCATCGAGTCCGCCCTGAAGTCCGGCCAGTCGGTCCTCGTGCAGGTCACCAAGGACCCGATCGGCCACAAGGGCGCGCGCCTGACCAGCCAGGTCTCCCTGCCCGGGCGGTACCTCGTGTACGTCCCCGAGGGCTCGATGACCGGCATCAGCCGCAAGCTGCCCGACACCGAGCGGGCCCGGCTGAAGACCATCCTCAAGAAGATCGTCCCCGAGGACGCGGGCGTCATCGTGCGCACCGCGGCCGAGGGCGCGAGCGAGGACGAGCTGCGCCGTGACGTCGAACGCCTCCAGGCGCAGTGGGAGGACATCCAGAAGAAGTCGAAGAGCGGCAACGCGCCGACTCTGCTGTACGGCGAGCCGGACATGACCGTCCGCGTCGTGCGCGACATCTTCAACGAGGACTTCACCAAGGTCATCGTCAGCGGCGACGAGGCGTGGGACACCATCCACGGCTATGTCGCGCACGTCGCCCCGGACCTCGCCGACCGGCTGTCCCGCTGGACCTCCGAGGTCGACGTCTTCGCGACGTACCGCATCGACGAGCAGCTGATGAAGGCGCTGGACCGCAAGGTCTGGCTGCCGAGCGGCGGTTCGCTGGTCATCGACAAGACCGAAGCGATGATCGTGATCGACGTCAACACCGGCAAGTTCACCGGTCAGGGCGGCAACCTCGAAGAGACCGTGACCAGGAACAACCTGGAGGCGGCCGAGGAGATCGTGCGCCAGCTGCGGCTGCGCGACCTGGGCGGCATCGTCGTCATCGACTTCATCGACATGGTCCTGGAGTCCAACCGCGACCTGGTCCTGCGCCGCCTGCTCGAATGCCTGGGGCGCGACCGCACCAAGCACCAGGTCGCCGAGGTCACCTCGCTCGGCCTGGTCCAGATGACCCGCAAGCGCGTCGGCCAGGGCCTGCTGGAGTCCTTCTCCGAGACCTGCGTCCACTGCAACGGCCGCGGCGTCATCGTGCACATGGAGCAGCCGACCTCGGTCGGGGGCGGCGGCAAGCGCAAGCGGCGCGGACGCGGCGGCGACGGACAGGGCCACGACAGCCACGACGGTCACGACACGCACGAGCACGACCACGACGTGGCCGACGACGAGGTCGAGACCGAGGCGGAGGTGGCGGCCGAGGTCGCGATGCCGGTGCCGTTCACCGAGACGGAGTTCCGGCCCGACGAGGACCTCTACAGCAGCGCCGCCGAGGCGGAGGCCGCGGCCGGCCGTGGTGGGCGTTCGCGGCGCCGGACCAGTCGGCGGGCGTCGGCTCCGGCCGGTGCGCCGCGGGGCGAGCGGCAGTCGCGCGAGGTGCGTGAGGAGGCCGAGCCGGCCGCCGTCGTGCAGGCCGAGCCGGTCGCCGTGGAGGACCCGGTGGTCGAGGCTCCCGCGGTCGAGGAGACCCCGGCGCCGGTCGTCGAGGCTCCGGTGGTCGACGATGCCGCGCCCAAGGGGCGTACGCGCCGTCGTGCGACCCGGAAGGCGACCGCGCCCGCCGGGTCCCCGGCCGGGTCCGAGGAGGCCGCCGTGGTGACGGTGACCGAGGCCGCTCCGGTGGTCGTCGAGACGCCCGCGCCCGTCGAGCAGCAGCCCGAGGCGCCCGCCGAGAGCGCGGCTCCGGCCCGCCCGCGGCGTCGTGCCGTGCGCAAGGCCACCGCGCCGACCGCGTCCGAGGAGGCGGCCGTGACGGTCGTACCGTCGGCCGTGTCCGAGGCGCCGGTCGTCGAGGCCGAAACCGATGCCCAGACCGCGGCTCCGGCCAAGAAGACGGCCGCTCGCAAGGCCGCCAAGAAGGCCCCGGCGAAGAAGGCGGTCGCCAAGAAGACGGCGGCCACCAAGACCGCGGCCAAGAAGACGGCCGCGAAGAAGACGACGGCCAAGAAGGCCGCCAAGACCACGTCGAAGAAGACCGCGGCGGCGGAGCAGACGAACCCGTCCTCCGTCACCGCCTCCACCGACGAGGGCTGAACCCGGGGAGTGTGCGGCCGGTCCATGTGATCGGTCGCACACCCCACCCTCGGCTTCGCTCGAGCGGGGGCCCCACACAGGGGCCCGGTTTGACCCGTTCGGCTGCGGCCCCGTAACCTTGACTGTCGGCGTGTCCACAGGTGACACGCCACATCCCCGTAAACCTCTTCCTCCCGGGCGTGTTCCGCCGGGAGAGGCCGTCTGCTCTGCAGGGCGGCTGGACTGCGGGGTGCCGTCCCAGAGCGAGAGAGTGAGATCAGCGTGTACGCCATCGTGCGCAGCGGTGGTCGCCAGCACAAGGTTGCTGTCGGCGACATCGTTGAGGTTGACAAGATTTCCACTGCCAAGGTTGGCGACACGGTCGAGCTCTCGACCCTGCTCGTTGTCGACGGCGACGCTGTGACCAGCGACCCGTGGGTGCTGGCCGGCATCAAGGTCCAGGCCGAGATCGTGGACCACCACAAGGGCGTCAAGATCGACATCCTTCGCTACAAGAACAAGACCGGCTACCGCCGTCGTCAGGGCCACCGCCAGCAGTACACGGCGATCAAGGTCACTGAGATCCCCGCGGCTGCGAAGTAAGGGACTGAGGAGAGATGGCACACAAGAAGGGCGCATCGTCCACCCGGAACGGTCGCGACTCAATGCCCAGCGGCTCGGCGTGAAGCGCTTCGGCGGTCAGGTCGTCAACGCTGGTGAGATCCTGGTCCGCCAGCGCGGCACCCACTTCCACCCCGGTTCGGGCGTCGGCCGTGGCGGCGACGACACGCTGTTCGCGCTGAACGCCGGTGCGGTGGAGTTCGGTACGCACCGTGGCCGCAAGGTCGTGAACATCGTTCCGGTCGCCTGAAGCATCAGGTAGCTGATTCAGGCAACTGATCGGAAGCTTTCGCGAGGCGGACCTCACTTCCCTTCCGGGAAGCGGGTCCGCCTTTCGCGTGTTTCTACTGGTAGCAGCACGTGGCTGCACCCCAAGACTTTCCTGTACGTAACTGGAGGCACATCCCATGACCACCTTCGTGGACCGCGTCGAGCTGCATGTCGCCGCGGGTAACGGAGGCCACGGCTGTGCCTCCGTCCACCGTGAGAAGTTCAAGCCGCTCGGCGGCCCGGACGGCGGCAACGGCGGCCGGGGTGGGGACGTCATCCTCATCGTCGACCAGTCCGTGACCACGCTGCTCGACTACCACCACTCCCCGCACCGCAAGGCCACCAACGGCAAGCCCGGCGAGGGCGGCAACCGCTCCGGCAAGGACGGCCAGGACCTGATCCTGCCGGTCCCGGACGGCACGGTCGTGCTGGACGGCGCGGGCAACGTGCTCGCCGACCTGGTCGGCCACGGCACCTCCTACGTCGCCGCGCAGGGCGGCCGGGGCGGCCTCGGCAACGCGGCGCTGGCCTCGGCCCGCCGCAAGGCCCCGGGTTCGCGCTCCTCGGCGTGCCCGGTGACCTCCAGGACATCGTCCTCGAACTGAAGACGGTCGCCGACGTGGCCCTCGTCGGCTACCCGAGCGCCGGCAAGTCCTCGCTGATCTCCGTGCTGAGCGCGGCCAAGCCGAAGATCGCCGACTACCCCTTCACGACGCTGGTCCCGAACCTCGGCGTGGTGACGGCGGGCGAGACGGTCTACACGATCGCCGACGTCCCCGGCCTCATCCCCGGCGCCAGCCAGGGCAAGGGCCTCGGCCTGGAGTTCCTGCGCCACGTCGAGCGCTGCAGCGTGCTCGTGCATGTCCTGGACACCGCGACGCTGGAGTCCGAGCGCGACCCGATCTCCGACCTCGACACGATCGAGGAGGAGCTGAAGCAGTACGGCGGCCTCGACCGGCGTCCGCGCATGGTCGTCCTGAACAAGATCGACGTACCGGACGGCAAGGAACTGGCCGAGATGGTGCGCCCCGACCTGGAGGCTCGCGGTTACCGCGTCTTCGAGATCTCGGCGGTCGCGCACACGGGACTGCGTGAACTGTCCTTCGCCATCGCGGAGTTCGTCGCCGCGTCGCGTGCCGCGAAGCCGAAGGAGGAGGCGACCCGGATCGTCATCCGCCCGAAGGCGGTCGACGACAGCGGCTTCACCGTCGTGCAGGAGGAGGACGGCCTCTTCCGCGTGCGCGGCGAGAAGCCCGAACGCTGGGTCCGCCAGACCGACTTCAGCAACGACGAGGCCGTGGGCTATCTCGCGGACCGGCTCAACCGCCTCGGGGTGGAGGACTCGCTGATGAAGGCGGGCGCCCGCGCAGGCGACGGCGTCGCGATCGGCCCCGAGGACAACGCGGTCGTCTTCGACTGGGAGCCGACCGTCATGGCCGGTGCGGAGATGCTGGGCCGGCGTGGCGAGGACCACCGGCTCGACGAGCCGCGCCCGGCGACGCAGCGCCGTCGGGACAAGCAGGCCGAGCGGGACGAGGCGGCGCAGGAGTTCGAAGAGTTCAAGCCCTTCTGACCGACCCGCGGCCTCAAGACCTTCCGACCTGCCCGGCGCCTCGCCCGCGCCGGTGCTCGTCCGTTCGGCGTGAAGATCATTCGCCGGCGTGACCAAAGTGGCCGAGACCCGTTGCTCCCGGAGTAACGGGTCTCTTGCTGTGTGCTCATTTGTCATGGACGCGATACTTACTGTTCAACAGGCGGGACTCCGCGCACTGTGAGGCTTCCAAGTGACCCAAGAGGCCAACGTCGCAAGGGAGTTCACCGATGACCGGAGCCGTATCACCCGATCGACGACGTTTTCTCGCGGCCGGTGCGGCGGTGCTCGGGGCCGCCGCCTCCGCCCAGCTCTGGCTGCCGACCTCGGCCCGGGCTGCCGAAACCCCGCTCCCCGACGGTGTGTTCAACCTCGGCGTCTCCTCCGGGGACCCGCTGCCCGACGGCATCGTCCTGTGGACGCGGCTCGCCCCGGACCCGCTGAACGGCGGCGGGATGCCCGACCGGGTGGTCCCCGTGGAGTGGGAGATCGCCGAGGACGACCGGTTCAGAAAGACCCTGCGCCGCGGGATCGCCCCCGCCCGGCCCGAGTTGGGGCACAGCGTCCACGTGGACGTACGGGGACTGCGCCCCGGCCGCGAGTACTGGTACCGCTTCCGTACCAGCGGGCAGCTCTCCGCCACCGGCCGCACCCGCACCGCGCCGCACCCGACCAGCTCCGGCGGCCGGCTCCGCGTCGCGCTCGCCTCCTGCCAGAACTGGCAGAACGGCTACTTCACGCCGTACGCCGACATGCTCGCCCAGGACCCCGACTTCGTGCTCTTCGTCGGTGACTACATCTACGAGTCGGCGCCCTCGGGCGGCGGGCCGCGCCGGCACGAGGGGACCGGGGAGCCGTACAGCCTGGTGCAGTACCGCAACCGGTACGCGCAGTACCGCGGCGACCCCGACCTGCTGGCCATGCACGCCCACACCCCCTGGGTGGTGACCTTCGACGACCACGAGGTCGACAACGACTGGGCGGGGGAGGTCCCGCAGGACCCCGGCAAGCAGACGCACGACGCGTTCGTGGCGCGGCTGACGGCGGCCTTCCAGGCGTACTACGAGCACATGCCGGTGCGCGCGAGCGCCGTACCGAACGGGCCGCACATCCAGATGTACCGGCGGCTCGAATTCGGCCGTCTGATGCGCCTGAACGTCCTCGACACCCGGCAGTTCCGCAGCGACCAGGCGACCACGCAGGCCGGCGCCGAGGACCCGGCGATGACGATGATGGGCGCCGAGCAGAAGGCATGGCTGCTCAGGGGGCTGAAGCACTCGCCCGCGCGTTGGAACGTCATCGCCTCGCAGATCATGATGGCCGAGACGGACATCCTGCTCGGCCCGGGCAAGGAGTGGTTCTACGACGCCTGGGACGGCTACCAGGTCGAGCGCAACGCGCTGCTGGAGGACTTCAAGTCGGTCCGCAACCCCCTGGTGCTCAGCGGCGACCGCCACCTCACGATGATCAGCGACCTCAAGGAGGACTTCGCCGACCCGGACTCCGACGTCGTCGGCGCCGAGTTCGTGGGGACGTCGATCTCCAGCAACGGCGACCAGGACCAGGCCGCCTTCCACGCCCAGTGGGACCCGCTGATGGCGGACAACCCGCACTGGAAGGTGATCGACGCCCACCGCGGCTACCACCTGTTCGACATCCGCAAGGACGGCATCGACGCGAAGGTGAGGGTCGTGGATACCGTGCTCAAGCCCACGGCGACGCCGAGCACGTATGCCTCGCTCCGGGTGGAGTCCGACGACCCGGGCGTCAGCGTCGTATAGAAGGACGTGAGGCGTGAACCCTGTGTGACGGGAGCCCGGGACTCATCTGTGTCCCAGGCTCCTCTCAGGGCGGACTCAGGAACAACTCTTACCGTCCGTTAACCATGGAGACGGATTGTATTGAGGAAGCGCTGCCCGTCGGGACCCGGCTGCTGCACATCGGCCCGCACAAGACCGGGACCACCGCCATCCAGGGCGCGCTCTTCGCCGCGAAGGACACGATGCCCGCGCACGGCGTCGACTTCCCCGCGCACAGCAGGCACCCGATGGAGGCGGCCCTCGCCGCCTGCGCCCGGCCCGCGATGATGGGCGACACCGTGCCCACCGACAAGCACTGGACGCGCCTCCTCGACGCCGTGCGCGCCACCGGCGGACGCACCTCGGTGATCAGCAGCGAGTTCTTCGCCGACGCCCAGGACGACGAGACCCTGGCCAAGATCGTGGAACAGCTCGGCGGCGAGCGCGTGCACGTCGTCATCACCCTGCGCCCGCTGGCGAGGATCATGCCCTCGCAGTGGCAGCAGTACGTGCAGAACGGCCTGCGCATGGGCTACGGCGACTGGCTGGAACACATGCTCCGCAAGGCGCCGTACGAGCAGCCCAACCCCAGCTTCTGGCGGCGGCACCGGCACGATCGGCTGGTCGAGCGCTGGGCCCGGGTCGTCGGTCCCGAGCGGGTGACCGTCGTCGTGGTCGACGACGGCGACCGGGACGGGCTGCTGCACACCTTCGAGGCGCTGCTCGGACTGCCCGCCGGGCTCCTGCGGCCGGTGCCGGACGCGGCGAACCGTTCTCTCACCCTCGCCGAGACCGAAATGCTGCGGAATCTGAACGTGGAATTCCGCGGGAATGGACTCCCCGACGAGCTGTATTCCAAGCTCGTGCGCAACGGCGCGGTCATGCATATGAAGAATGTGTGCAGCCCGACTCCGCAGGACGTGAAGATCACCACGCCCCGCTGGGCGGCCGAGGCGGCGGGCGCGATCGGCGCCGAGATGGCCGGGACGATCGCCGCCACGGGCGTCCGGGTCGTAGGGGACACGGCACTGCTCTCGGCCGTACCGGAGGCGGTGGAGCCGGAGGCGGTGGAGAAGGCGTCCGGGGTGCCGCGGATCGCGCCCGAAGTGGCCGCGCAGGCGCTCTACGGGGCGCTCGCGGCGGCGGCCTCGGTGCCCGTGCGGCACTCCGCGCCGGCGAAGGCGCGGACCGTTCACCAGACGTCGTCGAAGGAACTCGTGCGCGTTCTCGGACACCGTTGCCTGAAGAGGCTGCGCCGCCGCTGAACGCGTCATCGCCCGGTTACCGGCAGTGCAAGATGAATGACAGGTGTCGCGCACCTATGCGGCGGAGGTCACTCGCCTTGCACTGCGGTAACCGCGAGTGGGACCATTTGCGAGTTCCCCGTTGTCCCGAGGTAGGTCAAGGTCACCTGTGTCGCACATAGCCAAGCCCCGCACCACCGCAGTGATCCTGGCCGGCGGTACCGGCCAGCGGGTGGGTCTCTCGATCCCCAAGCAGCTGCTGAAGATCGCCGGCAAGGCAGTCATCGAGCACACCCTGACCACCTTCGAGAACGCCGACTCGATCGACGACATCATCGTGCTGATGGCGCCGGGTTACGTCCCGGACATCGAGAAGATCGTCGCCAAGGCCGGCTTCAAGAAGGTCACCCGGATCATCGAGGGCGGCTCGACGAGGAACGAGACCACCGAGCGGGCCATCGCCGCCCTCGGTGAGGGCCTGGCCGAGGGCGAGGACCGCAACGTCCTGTTCCACGACGCCGTGCGCCCCCTGCTCTCGCGGCGCGTGATCGACGACTGTGTGGTGGCCCTGGAGCGCTTCCAGGCCGTGGACGTGGCCATCCCGTCCGCCGACACCATCATCGTGACCCGCACCCACGGCGACGACGGCGAGTTCATCACCGAGATCCCCGACCGCTCCCGGCTGCGCCGCGGCCAGACGCCCCAGGCGTTCAAGCTGTCCACGATCCGCCGCGCCTACGAGGTCGCGGCCGGGGACCCCAACTTCCAGGCCACGGACGACTGTTCGGTCGTGCTCAAGTACCTGCCGGACGTGCCGATCCACGTCGTCGCGGGCGACGAGTACAACATGAAGGTCACCCAGCCCGTCGACGTCTTCATCGCCGACAAGCTCTTCCAGCTCGCCTCCACCGCCGCGCCCGAGCAGGTCGACGAGGCCGCCTACCGCGAGCTGCTCACCGGCAGGACCCTGGTCGTCTTCGGCGGCTCCTACGGCATCGGCAAGGACATCGCCGAGGTCGCCGAGGGCTACGGCGCCACGGTGTACGCGCTGGGCCGTTCGACCACCGGCACGCACGTCGAGAACCCCGAGGAGGTCGACGACGCGCTGTCCAAGGCGTACGGCGAGACCGGGCGCATCGACTACGTCATCAACACCGCGGGCGTGCTGCGCATCGGCAAGCTGGCCGAGACGGACAACGCGACGATCGAGGAGGCGCTGAAGGTCAACTACCTGGCGCCCGTGCAGATCGCCCGTTCCGCGTACAAGTACCTGGCCGAGACCAAGGGCCAGCTGCTGCTCTACACCTCCAGCAGCTACACGCGCGGTCGCGCCGAGTACAGCCTGTACTCCTCGACCAAGGCCGCGATGGTCAACCTCACGCAGGCACTGTCGGACGAGTGGGCCGGCGACGGCATCCGCGTGAACTGCATCAACCCGGAGCGCACCGCCACCCCGATGCGCACCAAGGCCTTCGGCCAGGAGCCCAGCGGCACGCTGCTGTCCTCCGAGGCCGTGGCCCGCACCTCGCTCGACGTGCTGCTGTCCGAGCTGACCGGCCATGTCATCGACGTCCGCCAGCAGGACCCGACGGCCGGCGCGGCCAGGGCCTCCGGCTTCGAGGCCGCCCTCGCCTCGGTTCTCGACGTCCAGGACAGCGTTTAATTAAGCCTGACTCTGAGCTCCCGGTAAATTACTCGAAACCCCCAAGAGCAGGTTTATCAGTGATTTCCACCGCTATTCGCGTGGCCAGGGTGGGCAGTGCGGCTGAGCTGGCCGCCGCCGTCCTCATGATGCTGGGATACCCGGCCCTCATGCTGGCCGCCCTCGTCCCGAGCGTGCCCGCCTTCGCCGCCGCGGCCGTCGTCACCTACGTCGCGGACCACTACCTCCACCGCCAGGCCAGCTATCTGATCAACCGCCTCAGCAAGGTCAGAGCGGGCCTCTCCATCCGCTTCCTGATCCGCCAGCTCCTGCTGATCCTGCTGCTGGCC
This sequence comes from Streptomyces sp. P3, assembly GCA_016893485.2. Taxonomy (GTDB): domain Bacteria; phylum Actinomycetota; class Actinomycetes; order Streptomycetales; family Streptomycetaceae; genus Streptomyces. The sequence continues at coordinate 3,498,946 of JAFEKX020000001.1, read as the reverse complement.
CGCATGGACCTCTCCGACCACCTCATCTTCTACGGCGCCATCGCCTGCTTCATCGCCTTCTACGGCCTCCAGGCCCCGCACGGCGCGGTCGTCACCCTGATCCGCAACCGCCGCCGGATGCCGGTCGCCACCCGCAACGTCGACCTCGGCGCGCGCATCCGCATCCCGGACGCCCCGAAGTTCGGCCTGCTGGAGCGCTCCGCCGAGAAGATGCTCCACCTCGACCTGTTCGCCGTCGTGGGCCTGCTGATCTCAGCGCAACTCGACTCGGCCGTCGCGGGCTTCATCGGCATCGGCATCACCCTGGTCCTGGGCAGCCTCTACGTCCTCGCGCTCCTGCCGTACATACGGGGTACGAAGATCCCGCCGACGCCCGAGGTCATCCTCGCCGCCGTCGACGACTGGCTGCACGAGTACAAGCCGCAGACGGTGCTCTACTTCTCCGGCTCCAAGGACTCGGCGTACCAGGTCAACATGTGGCTGGAGACCATGGAGGAGCTGGACACCCGCCCGCTCGTCCTGCTCCGTGAGCGCGTGATTCTGCAGAACCTCGCCCCCACCAAGGCCCCCGTCGTCTGCGTGCCCGGCGGTGTGCACCTGATGAACATGGACCTGTCGACCGTGCGCGTCGCCCTCTACGCGGCCAACGTCGGCAAGAACATCCACCTGCTCCGCGTCCCCACCATGAAGCACGTCTTCATCGGCCACGGCGACAGCGACAAGCTGGCCAGCGTCAACCCGTTCAGCAAGGTCTACGACGAGGTGTGGACCGCCGGCCGCGCGGGCCGCGACCGCTACGCCATCGCAGACGTCGGGGTCCGCGACGACGACATCGTCGAGGTCGGCCGCCCCCAGCTCGCCCCCATCCAGACCTGGCAGGGCGTCCCCGACGGCCGTATCCCCACGGTCCTCTACGCCCCCACATGGGAGGGCTGGGACAACGACCCCGGCAACACCTCCCTGCTGCTGGCCGGCGAGAACATCGTGAAGAAGCTGCTCAAGGCCGACCCGCCGGTGCGTGTGCTGTACAAGCCGCACCCCTTCACCGGCACGGTCAGCTCCGCGGCCGGCTCCGCGCACCGCAAGGTCACCGCCCTCGTCGAGAAGGCCGCCGCCCAGCGCGCGACCGACCCCCGCTTCCAGGCCGACGCGGCCGTCCAGACCAAGGCCAAGGCCGACCTGGCCCGCATCGAGGCCCGCATCGCCGAACTCTCCGGCGGCGGCACCGACAAGGCCGACGAGGCCGAGCAGACCCGTGACGGCGTGGTCGACCTGGCCAAGTACGAGGAGATCGCCCGGCTGCGCGCCGAGTGGAACACCGCGTACTGGAACTCCTTCGGCACCTTCGAGCACCGCGTCATCGCGGGCGCCGAACCGCGCCTCTACGACTGCTTCAACGTCTCCGACGCGATGGTCTCCGACATCTCCAGCGTGGTCTCCGACTTCATCGCGAGCGGCAAGCCGTACGCGGTCACGGACTCCGCGAAGCTCGGCGTCGAGGAGTTCAAGCGGCAGAACACCGCGGTGCGCGCGGCCGTGATCCTCTCCAACAAGGCTGAGGAACTGGGCGAGTTGCTCGCGGCGGTCCGCACCCCGGACGCCGACCCGATGGCCGCGGACCGCAAGGAACTCAAGGAGTACCTGCTCGGCCCGGACGAGCCCACGTCGATCGAGCAGTTCAACACCGCCGTCCGGAACCTCGCGGTCAAGTCCGAGACGCGCAACGTCGGCCAGGAGCGGGCGGCGGCGAGCGGAGAAGCGGCGAGCCCGACCGAGGCGCACCTGTCGGCTGACCCCACGGTCGGCTGACCGGAGGCGGCTTTCGGCCAGGATTTGGTCAAGAAGGGCCCGGTTCTCGCGGAGTGATCCTCGAAAACCGGGCTCTTCTGCGTATCCCCTGCCGACGGGAAGGCAACCTCTCGGGTCGTCCGCCCGTCTTCCAGTCGGCGATCCAGTGAATACGGGGAGAACGCCCCGTGGACGAAGGGAGACGCGTGACCGTGCCACAGCCTGATGTGACCGTGGTCATCGGGGCATACGAAGCGATGCCCTACCTGGTCGAGTGCCTGCGCTCGGTCGAGGCGCAGACCCTGGACCCGGCCCGGATCGAGGTCGTCGCGGTCGACGACGGCTCGACGGACGGCACGGGGAGTACCTGGAGGAGTTCGCGGCCCGCGCCGCGGCCCACGTCACCGTGATCCGCCAGGAGAACTCCGGCGGCCCCAGCGCCCCGCGCAACGTCGGCCTCGGCAAGGCGAGCGGGCGCTACGTCTTCTTCCTCGACGCCGACGACCGGCTCGCCCCGAGGCGCTGGAGCGGATGATCGCGATGGCCGACCGCAACGGCACGGACGTCGTGCTGGGCAAGGTCGAGGGCATCAACCGGGTGCCGCCCAAGGCCGCGTGGGTGGAGACCCTGGAGCGCACCGACGTCTTCCACTCCAACATCAAGTTCACGCTGAGCGCGCAGAAGCTGTTCCGGCGGGCGTTGCTGGAGCGGCACAGCATGCGGTTCGACGAGTCGCTGTTCACCGGTGAGGACGCGCTGTTCACGATGGAGGCGTATCTCCGGGCCGACGGTGTGTCCGTGATCGCCGATCACACCTGCTACTACCTGGTGGGCCGGGACGACGGCAAACACGTGACGAAGAGCGGGAGTTACACCCTGCGCTTCGACTCCGCGCGGGCCCTGATGAACCTCATCGCGGAGATGGTCCCGCCGGGGTGGAGCGGGACAAGCTGATGGTGCGGCCCTTCCTCGTCACGCTGCTGCCGCAGTTCGGGCCGAAGTACGCCACGGACAGCGAGCGGGTCAGACGGCACAAGTTCGAGCTGGCCAAGCCGTTGATGGCGGCCCACTGGACCGACGAGGTGGCGGTACGCCTCAAGGTGGACGAGCGCCTGCGACTGCATCTCGTCGCTCATGAACGCCCTGAACTCCTCCTGGACGTGGTCGAGTTCATCAAGTCGAAGAAGCGCCCGGACGCCGTCCTGGAGAGGGGCGGCCGACGCGTCTACCTGGCGTATCCCCACTTCCGCTCGCCCTCGGCCGGCCTTCCCGACTCCCTCTACCTGGCGCAACCCCGAGAGGCACGCGGTGTCGAGGGGTACCGGGAGGGACGGCCCTCCTCCGCCGGGTGCTGCGGAAAGCCCGTCGGATGTTGAGGGCGGCCTGAGTTCATAACGCCGGCGCGTCGTGGCTGGTCGCGCAGTTCCCCGCGCCCCTAAAGACAGGTGGGCCCAGCACGGTCGTCTTTAAGGGGCGCGGGGAACTGCGCGACCAGCCCCCACCGGCCGCGCCGCGAACTCAACCATCCTGTCCGCGACCCGAAAACACAGGCCAGCCGGAGTCTTTTAAGGGGCGCGGGGAACTGCGCGACCAGCCCCCACCGGGCCGCGCTCTGAACTCAACCCTCTGGTGGGCCGGTCCGAAAGACACCGGCTGGTCGGCGCTTTCAAGGGGCGCGGGGAACTGCGCGGCCAACCCCACCCGGCCGCGCTCTGAACTCAAGGCGACTGTCCGCGACCTGGACGGACGTGCGTAGGGGAACCCGGTTCGCGTAGATTGCCACCCCGACCTACCCGAGGGGAACGCGCACGTGGCAGGGGCAAGGCAGGCCGTGACCGAGGCCCGCAGGATCGTCGTCAAGGTGGGTTCCTCCTCGCTGACCACCGCGGCCGGGGGCCTGGACGCCGACCGGGTCGACGCCCTCGTGGACGTCCTGGCCAAGAGCCGCAGCGGAGGAGAGAAAGAGGTCGTCCTCGTCTCCTCCGGCGCCATCGCCGCAGGCCTCGCCCCCTGGGACTCCGCCGCCGCCCCCCAAGGACCTCGCCCGGCAGCAGGCCGCCGCCAGCGTGGGCCAGGGCCTCCTCGTCGCCCGCTACACCGCCTCCTTCGCCCGCTACGGCATCCGCGTCGGCCAAGTGCTGCTCACCTCCGACGACATGAGCCGCCGCTCCCACCACCGCAACGCCTCCCGCACCCTCGACAAACTCCTCGCGATGGGCGCCCTCCCGATCGTCAACGAGAACGACACGGTCGCCACGGACGAGATCCGCTTCGGCGACAACGACCGGCTCGCCGCCCTCGTCGCCCACCTCGTCCACGCCGACCTCCTGGTCCTCCTCTCCGACATCGACGGCGTCTACGACGGCGACCCGAGCAGACCGGGCACCTCACGGATAGCGGAGGTCAGAGGCCCGCAGGATCTCGCGCACGTCGAGATCGGCAGCGCGGGCAAGGCAGGCGTCGGCACCGGCGGCATGGTCACCAAGGTCGAGGCGGCCCGTATCGCCGCCGCCGCGGGCATCCCCGTGGTGCTGACCAGCGCGGTCCACGCGGCCGACGCGCTGACCGGCGGCGACACGGGGACGTACTTCCACGCCACCGGAAAGCGTTCCGCGGACCGGCTGTTGTGGCTGCAGCACGCGTCCACCCCACAGGGCTCGTTGACGCTCGACGACGGTGCCGTGCGCGCGGTCGTGCAGCGCCGGATGTCGCTGCTCCCGGCCGGGATCGCCGCCGTCGAGGGCGAGTTCAGCGCGGGCGACCCGGTCGAGCTCCGGGACGGCGCGGGGCAGGCGGTCGCCCGGGGGCTCGTCAACTTCGACGCCAAGGAGATCCCCCAGCTGATCGGCCGCTCCACCAGGGAGCTGGCGCGGGAGCTGGGGCCGTCGTACGAGAGGAAGTCGTACACAGGGACGACCTGGTGATCCTGCACCCGTAAAACAACCGAAACGTCCGCCTCCCCGCGGTGGACCTTCCGTAAAAGCGCCACGCGGACGCCTCCGGCCTGCTCAACTTTGTCTCGGGGACAAATTCCGCGCGAGCACTGCAGCTCGACCATTGCGTAAGGAGGCCGTCGTGAGACGAGTGCGCCCTGGGGCGGCGGCGTCCCGCGGTGGTACCACCTCCCGCGCGCCCGGCGAGGAGCGCACGCTGACGAGCGTCGCGGCAGGCGCCCGGTACGAGGGCGAGGAACCCAAGGACATCCCCGGCTGTGGCATGTCACGCTCAGCGTCTCCGGCGGCGAGGCCCCGCTGAAGGAGGTCCGGCGCGGTCTGGAGCAGCTCGCCCACGACCACCCCTTCCTGCTGACCAGCCGCTACGCCAACGACCACGCGGAGATCCGCTACTGGGAGGAGGCCCGCGACCTGCACGACGCCGCCGCCGTCGCGCTGCGCCTGTGGGGCGAGCACCGCCAGACCGCGAAGCTGCCCCCGTGGGAGATCGTAGGCCTGGAGGTCATCGACCGCGAGACCTACCACCAGCGCATCTCCGAGGGGTACGGCCCGCTGCCCGCGACCCCCGTCGGCGTCCATCCGTTCTGAGTCCGCTTCGGCCCCTTCTGGGGTGTCTCGCGGTATGGGATGGCCGATGGACGCCTCCGCCCGGCGCACTACCCTTCCCTCATGACCACGCTCTCGCCGTACGACGCCATGTCCCCGGTCACGCAGGCCGCGTACCGCGCCAAGTCCGCCGCCGCCGACCTCGCGCCGCTGCCGCGCGCCGAGAAGGACGACGCGCTGCTCGCCATCGCGGACGCGCTGGAGGTCCGGACGAGCGAGATCGTCGAGGCCAACGCCAAGGACATCGCCAAGGCCCGCGCGGCCGGCACCAGCGAGGCGATCATCGACCGGCTGACGCTGACGCCGGAGCGCGTGCGGGCCATCGCCTCGGACGTGCGGGACGTCGTCGCACTGCCCGACCCGGTCGGCGAGGTCGTCCGCGGCTCGACCCTCCCGAACGGCATCGACCTGCGCCAGGTCCGCGTCCCCCTCGGCGTCGTCGGCATCATCTACGAGGCCCGCCCGAACGTCACCGTGGACGCCGCCGCCCTCTGCCTCAAGTCCGGCAACGCGGTCCTCCTGCGCGGCTCCGCCTCCGCCTACGAGTCGAACACCGCCCTCGTGCGTGTCATCCGCGACGCCGTCGGCGGCGCCGGACTCCCCGCCGACGCGGTGCAGTTGGTGCCCGGCGAGAGCCGCGAGAGCGTCCGCGAGCTGATGCGCGCCCGGGGCCTGGTCGACGTGCTCATCCCGCGCGGCGGCGCCTCCTGATCCAGACCGTCGTCAGCGAGTCCACCGTCCCCGTGATCGAGACCGGCGTCGGCAACTGCCACGTCTACGTCGACGCCGACGCCGACCTCGACATGGCGATCGACATCCTGATCAACTCCAAGGCCCAGCGCCCCAGCGTCTGCAACGCGGCCGAGACCCTCCTCGTCCACCAGGACATCGCCCCCGAGTTCCTGCCGCGCGCCTGGACGCCCTCGCGGAGGCCGGCGTCACCGTCCACGCCGACGAGCGCGTCCTCGCCTACGCCAAGGACTCCCAGGCCACCGTCGTCGAGGCCACCCCGGAGGACTGGGACACCGAGTACCTCTCCTACGACATCGCCGCGGCCGTCGTCGACTCGCTCGACAAGGCCGTCCAGCACATCCGGCTGTGGAGCTCCGGCCACACCGAGGCGATTGTCACCACCTCCCAGCAGGCGGCCCGCCGTTTCACCCAGTTGGTCGACTCCACCACGGTCGCCGTGAACGCCTCCACGCGCTTCACGGACGGCAGCCAGTTCGGCTTCGGCGCCGAGATCGGGATCTCCACCCAGAAGCTGCACGCGCGGGGCCCGATGGGCCTGCCGGAGCTGACGAGCACCAAGTACATCGTCACGGGCGACGGCCACATCCGCCGCTGAGCGGACCCCGTTTGGCATATGCGCCAGGCATACGGCCACGTCCTGGCGGAGACGTCTCACCCAGCGGATGAATTTCCGTACCGTCTGCCCAAATTGACCCCCAGGTCTACTCTGGAGAGGTGCCGGAGGACGTGGGGGCACGCCGTCCCCTGACGGCTGGGAGCCCGACGACGACCACGACCGCGGAATGTCGGACGAAGAGTTCGCATCCGTGGTGTTCGACGAGGCCTTCGTACGGGCGGCCGTCGTACACGAGCCGACCGCCGTCGAACGCCTCCTGGCCGCCGCGCAGGCACGAGCCGAGGCCTCCGAGGCCGAAGCCCGCCGCGCGCAGCACGGCAGACGCGCACGAGGCGACGACGATCCCTTCGAAGACGCCTACGGACGCGAATTCGGCCATGATCCGGAACTCGACGACCTCGACGACGCCGATCTCGACGACGGCCGCTACGGCGCCCCCGGGACCTACGGCAGACAGGTCCGCTGGCACCGCCCCGTCGCCTGGCTGCTCGCCGTCGTGATGGGCATCGGCATGGTCGCCCTGGCCTTCTCGGCCGTCTACCGGGGCGGCTCCTCGGGCGGCCGTGACCGCATCCCGCCCCCGCCTCCACCGGTGTGGAACAGGGCACCGCGGCGGCGCCCTCCGCTGCCGCCGTCAACTCCCAGCCACCGCTGTCCGCGGCCCCGCGCACGCCCTGAGCGAGCTGTGACGGGCTCGGTGAGAACCTGTCAGAACTTGTCGTGTAGCAGGGCGTTTACCTGAGGCTCCAGAGACCTACTCTGAAAGTATGGGCGGTCCAGGAGACCCACCTGAAGGGACGTCCGAGGGCGTTTCCGGCGGTGGCGAGGACGAGTACCGATCCGTCGTCTTCGACGAGTCGTTCGTCCGCGCTGCCCGCCTCCAGGAGTTCTCCGCGCAGGAGCGCATGGCCGACCACGCGCCCGCCGTCCGCCGCCGCCCGACCCTGCGCCGCGGTCTCTCCCGCCAGGCCCTGATCCTCGTCATGCTGATCGCCGTCGCCTTCGGCACCGCGATCTACATGGGCGTACGGCACCCCTACAGCACCCCCACGGCCCAGCAGCCCGCCGAGCCGCTGCGGATGACCGTCATACCGCTGTCCCCGCAGGGCAGGGTCCCGGGGCGGCCGACGCCGAGGACCTCTACGCGCACAGCCCCGCCGCGCAGTTCGGCGTCGGCGGCGAGGGCGTGCCGCTGCCGGCCGCGCGACGCACCACGCACTTCTCGGACAGCCAGGTCATCGCCGCCCTGAGCACCGCCAAGGACTACATCGTGGAGTCCTCGCTCTACCCGGCCGTCCTCACCGGCGGACAGATCCGCCCCGCGCGCGTCCTCGTCGACCCGGACCAACTCGACCAGTTCGACCAGAGCTTCGAGCACCCGACCGCCGACGGCCGGCACGAGCCCACCGGTTGGCTGGTTCGCTTCGACCCCGCACGCGTCCAGCTCGCCGACCGCAAGATCCGCGTCCAGGGCACCCTCCAGGCCACCGAGGTCGACTCGTCCACACTCGAGGTCACCGCCGACGGAACCTTCGTCTACGCGCTACGGCCCACCGACTCGGCGGCCTCGGAGTCGGCTTCCGTCGGCTCCGGTGCCAAGGCCCAGGTGTCCCTGTTCACCGTCCGCCGCGAACTGCACTTCCGCTTCGACCGCGACGACCTGCGCATGCACCAGGCCCAGCTCATCGTCTCCTACGTCCAGGCCGGGCCCCTGTCCTGCGCCGACGACTCCGTGACGTACCTCCGCCCCCTGCTCGCCGGCCGGACCGCCAAGGCGGGCGGCCCGGCCGGCACGGACCCGTACGCGACCAGCGGAGCGACGGCCCTGTGCGGAACGCTGGCGGCGGGGGCGCAGCCGAAGGTGTGAGCTTCCTGAATCTCGGCGCGCGCCGAAGGCTGGGCGCGGGCCGTCGTGCCCGAGTGAGGCCGGCCTCACCCCGTGCCGGGGCCGGCCTCTTCACCCATCAAGGCCAGCCCCGTCAGCAGGGGTCAGATGCGGGTCAGTCCCCGTCGCGCGGCGGGGTGTCCGAGGGCGGCTGTTCCGTGCCGTTGGCCGAACCCGACGGCGGCTCGTCCTGCGGGGCGGAACTCGCGAAGCCGCCGAAGCCGCGCCGTACCCGGCCGCCCAGGTCGCCCGCGCCGCCGGCGAAGTCGCTGACCAGCTTCATCAGCGGGTCCTTGGAGCTCTTGACGTTGCTGGCGTAGCTCGCCGCCGACTCGCGGAACGAGTCCGTGACCGAGGTGTCCTTGTCCTCGCTGCGCCGCGGGTAGTGGCCGTCCATGATCCGCTGGTAGTCGCGGGACTCGGCCCACTTCTTCAGCTCGGCCGCCCGCACGGTGGTGAAGGGGTGGGAGCGGGGCAGCACGTTCAGGATCTTCAGGACCGAGTCGCGGAGGTCGCCGCCGGACTCGAACTCCTCGGCCTGCTTGAGGAAGGCGTCCACGTTCATCTCGTGCAGGTGGTTGCCGCCGGCGATCTTCATCAGGCCGCGCATGGAGGCCCGCAGATCCTGGCCGACCAGCAGACCCGCGCGGTCGGCGGACAGCTCCGACTTGCGGAACCACTCGCGCAGCGCCGTCACGATCGCCAGGATCGCGAGGTTGCCCAGCGGGATCCAGGCGACCTTCAGGGCGAGGTTGGTGAGGAACAGCAGGATCGTGCGGTACACCGAGTGGCCGGACAACGCGTGGCCCACCTCGTGGCCGACGACCGCCCGCATCTCCTCCTCGTCGAGCAGCTCGACCAGGCCGGTGGTGACGACGATGATCGGCTCGTCCAGGCCGATGCACATCGCGTTGGGCTGCGGGTCCTGGGTGACGTACATCGGCGGGACCTTCTCCAGGTCCAGGATGTAACAGGCGTCCCGCAGCATGTCGTTGAGGTGCGCGAACTGCTGGTCCGACACGCGCACCGAGTCGGACAGGAACAGCAGCCGCAGACTGCGCTCGGGAAGCAGCCCGCTGAGCGCCTTGAACACCGTGTCGAACCCGGTCAGCTTGCGCAGCGCCACCAGGGCGGAGCGGTCGGCCGGGTGCTCGTACGCACGCGAGGAGATCCCTTCGAAGCGCCTGCGCTGTCTGCTCGGTACGTGCTCGTGCCCGTTCTGCTCGTGGCCGTCTTCGGACATGTGGTCCCCAAGTGCGTGTGTGTGCCCTGAGTGCCCCCGAAGCAGAGCCCAGCCTAGGCGGAGATACCGTTGACGGGCAGTACAGCGAAGGAGTCAACGCATGGAGCCCCATTCCGCAGCCGCCTGGCTCGCAGAGGCCGCGAACGCCGCCCCCGGCAAGGGTCGGGGATCTGCTCAGGGTCGTACTGATCGTCATGTTCCTCGGCTGCATCCTGACCGCGTGGTTCCTGCTGCGCGGGTACAAACAGAAGGACGACTGAAGCAGCCGCCGAGTTCCCGCCCGGGGCCACCTGGCGCGTTCCCAATGGCGGAGTCGGCGTGATCGCCGCGGGGGCGCCCGATTACCATGGGCCGACATCTTTATCCCGCCCACACCGGATAGGTTCTGCTGAGATGAGCTTCCACGGCACTGCTGCCCAGTTGGTCACCCTTGCCGCCGAGGGGGAGGGCGGAGGCAATCACGAGAGCCTCCAGCCGATCATCACCGGTGGCGGCGCGTTCATCGTCCTGATGCTGCTGCTGTGGATCACCACCCGTTTCAACCGCGACCGTTAAGGTCCGTCGGCCGGACGGGTCACGGGGCCTTCACACCGGGCCGGTAGGGTCTGCGCCCATGGGAGAGCAGGACATGCCTACCGGTCCGGCGAACGACACGACGCGTGGCACGGAGATCCGCATGGCGAACGGCCCGCGCAACAACGGCCCGTCGAACCCCGGCAAGCGCCGTCTCGGCGTCATGGGCGGAACGTTCGACCCGATCCACCACGGGCACCTCGTGGCGGCCAGCGAGGTCGCCGCGCAGTTCCACCTGGACGAGGTGATCTTCGTCCCGACCGGCCAGCCGTGGCAGAAGACCGACCGCAAGGTCGCGCTGGCCGAGGACCGCTACCTGATGACGGTCATCGCGACCGCCGAGAACCCCAGTTCTCGGTGAGCCGTATCGACATCGACCGCGGCGGACCCACCTACACCACGGACACCCTGCGGGACCTGCGCGCGCTCAACCCCGACGCGGACCTCTTCTTCATCACCGGCGCCGACGCCCTCGGCGCGATCCTGACCTGGCGGGACGCGGAGGAGCTGTTCTCCCTCGCGCACTTCATCGGGGTCACCCGCCCCGGCCACACGCTGACCGACCCGGGCCTCCCGGAGGGCGGCGTCTCCTTGATCGAGGTGCCCGCCCTCGCGATCTCCTCCACGGACTGCCGGGCGAGAGTCGCGAAGGGGGATCCTGTCTGGTACCTGGTGCCCGACGGTGTCGTGCGCTATATCGACAAGCGCGAGCTGTACCGCGGCGAGTGAGCCGAGAGGGGCACCGGTGAACGACCGATACGACGCCGGGTACGGCGGCGACCAGTACGAACTCGTCGGCTACGACGAGTACAACCAGCCTGTCTACCGGCAGGTCCCGGCCCAGCAGACCCCACAGCCCCCGCAGCAGCAGCCGTACGACCCGTACGGACAGCAGCAGCAACAGGGCTACGCCTACGACCCCTACGGGACCGGCACCCAGCAGCAGCCCCCGCCCTACGACGCCGGCGCCTACGACACGGGCCGGCAGGCCCCTGTCCGGCTACGACCCGTACGCCACCGGGACGACGACGGCCTACGACCCCTACGGGCAGACCGCGAGCAGCGGGCAGCAGCCCCGGGTCGCCGAGCAGACCGCCTACATCCCGCAGCAGGGCGGCCCGGCCGAGGACACGGAGGCCCCGAAGACCCCGGAGACGGGTGAACGGGACTACCACACCGAGCAGTTCGCCTTCGTGGAGGAGCCGACCGACGACTCCGAGGACGTCATCGACTGGCTGAACTTCACGGAGAACCGCACCGAGCGCCGCGAGGAGGCCAAGCGCCGCGCGCGTGGCCGCATGGTCGCCCTCGTCGTGGTCCTCGCGCTCGTCGCGGCCGGCGGTGTCGGCTATCTCTGGTCCGCCGGGAAGCTCCCGGAGTCTCCTCGTCCGGCTCGAAGGCGGGCACCGCGACGGCCGTCGGCGCCCAGAACCGCGACGTGATCGTCGTCCACCTGCACAACACCTCGAAGGGCGGCACCTCTTCGGTGCTGCTCGTCGACAACACGACCCTGAAGCAGGGCACCACCGTGCTGCTGCCCAACTCCCTCGCGCTCACGGACGACGACGGCAACACGACGACGCTGGCCAAGTCGGTCGGCGACGACGGCACCTCCGGGACCGTCGACCAGCTCAACACGGTCCTCGGCACCGACATCGAGGGCACCTGGCGGCTGGACACCCCTACCTCCAGAACCTGGTCGACCTCGTCGGCAACATCGACCTCGACACCAACGCCGACGTGCCCGACCCGGACGCCACCAAGAAGAACGCCGCGCCCCTCGTCCACAAGGGCAAGGACCAGACCCTCAGCGGAAAGATGGCCGTCGCCTACGCCACCTACCGTGCCTCCGGCGAGGCCCAGAACGCCCAGCTGGAGCGGTTCGGCCAGGTCATGCAGGCCGTGCTGCGGCAGCTGACCTCCGACCCGACGGCGGCGACCACCACCGTGCAGACCCTGGCCCAGATCCTGGACCCGCCGCTCACCGACAAGGACCTCGGCACCTTCCTCGCGAAGCTCGCCGACCTCGCCAAGAGCGGCGACTACAAGACGGCCCTGCTGCCCGTCCAGAACGACGGCACCCTGACCGCGCAGGCCTCGGCCGGCGTCGTCAAGGACATCCTGGGCGGCACCGCGAAGAGCCCCGACGAGAGCTCGGCGGTCCGGGTCGCCGTCCAGAACGCCACCGGCGTCAAGGACGACACCGAGAAGGCCCGCGTGGTCCTCCTCAACGGCGGCTTCACCTTCCTGGAGGCCGGCACCGCGTCCGGCACCTCGGCCACGACCAAGATCACGTACTCCGACGCGGCCGACAAGGAGAACGCCACCGAGGTCGCCAAGACCCTGGGCCTGCGCACCAGCTCCGTGACCAAGGGCACGGTCTCCGCGAACGCGGATGTCTCGGTGATCCTGGGAGAGGACTACAAGCCGTCGTCGTCCTGACGAGGGCGCGGTGACCGTGTGACGGAGAGCACGCCCCGGGGCGGAGCCGGTGTCCGACCGGCTTCCGGGGCGTGATCCGTTATTCACGTGGGGTCCCGTCCGCGGTCCGTGAGACCCTTGAGGTCTGTTGACCGCCGACCGAAAGCCGCGTAGTGACCGCCACTGACCGCTCCATCGAGCTCATCTCCGCCGCCGCCCAGGCGGCCGCCGACAAGCTCGCGCACGACATCATCGCCTACGACGTCAGCGACGTGCTGTCGATCACGGACGCCTTCCTGCTGGCCTCCGCTCCCAACGACCGTCAGGTCAAGTCGATCGTCGACGAGATCGAGGAGCGGCTCAACAAGGAACTCGGCGCCAAGCCGGTCCGCCGCGAGGGCGACCGCGACGCCCGCTGGATCCTGCTCGACTACGTCGACATCGTCGTCCACGTCCAGCACAGCGAGGAACGCGTCTTCTACGCCCTGGAGCGGCTGTGGAAGGACTGCCCCGAGCTGGACCTCCCCGCCGAGGCCAAGGCCACCCGCGGCAAGGCTGCCGAGCACGCCAAGCTGCAGGCCGAGGAGGACGCCTCCGAGTTCGGGGAGGTGCGGTGACCGCCGGGGCCGACGGCCGCAAGGGGGCCGCGGCCGCCGCGTCATCCTGTGGCGGCACGGCCAGACCGCGTGGAACGTGGAGCGCCGCTTCCAGGGCACCACGGACGTCGAGCTGACCGAGACCGGCGTCGGCCAGGCGCGCCGGGCCGCCCGGCTGCTGGCCTCCCTCAAGCCGGACGCGATCATCGCCTCCGACCTGAGGCGCGCGGCCGACACGGCCGCCGAGCTGGCCGCCCTCACCGACCTCGACGTCACCCACGACGAGGGCCTGCGGGAGACCTACGCGGGCGTCTGGCAGGGGCTGACGCACGAGGAGATCATCGCCCGGCACGGCGAAGAGTACGCCGCGTGGAAGCGCGGCGAGCCGGTGCGCCGCGGCGGCGGCGAACTGGAGAGCGAGGTCGCCGACCGGGCCGCTCCCGTCGTGCTCCGGCACGCCGAGAAACTGCCCGAGGACGGCACCCTCGTGGTGGTCAGCCACGGCGGCACGATCCGCACCACCATCGGCCGTCTCCTCGGTCTGGAGTCCCAGCACTGGGAGAGTCTCGGCGGCCTCTCCAACTGCTGCTGGTCCGTCCTCGGCGAGGGCGCCCGCGGCTGGCGCCTGCTGGAACACAACGCCGGCACACTCCCGGAACCGGTGCTCGGCGACGACGACTGAGCGGCCCTCCAGGGCCCCGACCCCGGATTTCACTTTCCGGCAGGTCGCAGGCTAAAGTTCTTCTTGTTCGCCCGCCGAGCGGGAAGAACACAAGGGGCTATAGCTCAGTTGGTAGAGCGCCTGCATGGCATGCAGGAGGTCAGGAGTTCAATTCTCCTTAGCTCCACAGATCGACACTCTTGAGTTGTCAAAGATCGAGAGTCGTTCACAGTCGAATCAATGAGATCCCGTCCCTTTCAGGGGCGGGATTTTTCGTCCCTGTCAGCGCCACCGTGCGAAGCCGGGTCTCCTCGTCGGCCGGGGTGTAGACCACGATCCGGCACTCCGGCATGCCGTGGACCGACAGCGACACCGACGTCATCCGCATCTCGCCCACCTCCGCGTGCCGGAACGTCTTCACCCGCCGCCCCGGCTCCGCCACGTCCCCGCTCTTCCACAGCCGTGCGAAGAGCGGACTCGCCGCCGACAGCCCGCGTATGAACTCCTCCCAGACGGGCTCGCCGGTATGCAGTCCGTAGGCCGAGCGCAGGGTCGCCACCATCACCGGCAGCTCCGTGTCCCGGTACAGCAGCGGGCACTCCTCCTCCGGCACCGTGAACAGCTTCCACAGCGCGTTCGCCATCGGGCCCGGCGCCGGCGGCTCCACCCAGAACACCGTCCGGTAGAGGGAGTTGGTGGCGAGGATGTCGTACCGCGAGTTGTAGACCACCGCCGGGCGCGGCTCCAGGGCGTCGAGGATGCCCTGGATCTCCGGCCCCACCGTCCGCACGACCGCCTCCGGAGGATGCGCGTACGGCACCTCGGCCAGGTGGTACAGATGCTCCCGCTCCGGCGCGTCGAGCCGGAGCGTGCGCGCCACGGCGTCCAGGACCTGCGCGGAGGCGTTGATCGGGCGCCCCTGCTCGAGCCACGTGTACCAGGTGACGCCCACGCCCGAGAGCTGCGCGACCTCCTCGCGGCGCAGTCCCGGCGTACGCCGTCGGAAGCCCGGCGGCATGCCGACGTCGTGCGGTGTCACCCTCGCGCGCCTGCTGCGCAGGAACGCGGCCAGCTCAGGCCGGCGGCGCTGTGTCGTCCCCATCCCCATCGTCACATCCCCATGCTCGACGCCCGGCTCGGTCCGTGCCAGGTGCTGGCAGTACCAGCATCAGCGGGCTCTCGGCACCCGTACCGGAGCGCCCTCACGCTCGACCGCATGACGACACCACCCCGTACGGAACCGGATTCCGCACCCGTTCCAACTCCTGCCACCAGTAAAGACCCTGGCACTGACAATCGCCGTGGGCCGATGCTCGCGGTACTCCTCGCGGCCCTGTTCATGGCGCTGCTCGACGTGTTCATCGTGAACGTCGCCGCCCCCACCATCGGCACCGAACTCCACGCGTCCGGCGCCGACTTGCAGCTGGTGATCGCCGGCTACACCATCACGTACTCGGTGCTGCTGATCACCGGCGCCCGGCTCGGCGACCGGCTCGGCCATGCCCGCGTCCATCTCGCCGGGCTCGCCCTCTTCACCGCGGCCTCGCTCGCCTGCGGACTGGCCCAGGGCTCGACCGAGCTGATCGTGTTCCGGCTGATCCAGGGCTCCGGCTCGGCGCTGATGATCCCGCAGGTGCTGAGCCTGATCCAGCGCCACTTCGTCGGCGAGGCCCGGATGCGGGCGCTCGGCATCTACTCGGCGGTCATCGCCGTCGGCGCCGCCGCCGGGCAGATCCTCGGCGGGGTCCTCGTCAGCGCCGACCTGTTCGGCACGAGCTGGCGTCCGGTGTTCCTCGTCAACGTGCCCGTGGGCGTCGTGCTCCTGGTCCTCGGCAGGCGCGTGCTGCCGCGGGACGCCGGGGCGGAGCCGGAGCGGGCGCGGGCCTTCGACGTGCCGGGTCTCGTGCTGCTCGCGGCGGCGGTCTCGCTGCTGACGGTGCCGCTGGTGCTGGGGCAGGAGGAGGGCTGGCCGCTGTGGTCCTGGCTGTCGCTCATCACGGCGGCGGTGCTCTTCGCGGCCTTCTGCGGCTACGAGTCCCGGCTCGCCCGGCGTGGGGAGCCCCGCTGATCGCGCCGCGTGTGCTGCGTCACCCGGGGATGGGTCTCGCCGTCTTCCGGATCCTGGCCGTGATGGCAATCAACGCCGGTTTCCTGTTCGCGCTCACGCTGCACGTCCAGGGCGGCCTCGGGTTCACCGCGCTGCGCGCCGGTCTCACCTTCGCGCCGACGGCGGTCGTCTTCGGGGCGGTCGGGCTGACGTGGCGCAGGTGGCCGGCGGCCTGGCAGCGGGCGCTGACCCCGCTCGGATTCCTCATCACGATGCCGGCCGTCGCGGGAGTCGGCCTGGCGTTCGAAGGCGGCGACCGCGGCGGGGCCGTACTGTACGTGGCGTACGTCGGCGTGGGGGCCGGGCTCGCGCTCGCCTTCAGCCCGACGCTGACACGGGCTCTCGCGACGGTGCGGCCCGAGGACGCGGCGGACGCCAGCGGACTGCTCTCCACGGTCGCGCAGCTGGGTCAGCTGCTCGGGGTCGCGGTTTTCGGCACACTGTTCTTGAACCGGCTTGAGTCACTTGGGGCCCCGGGGCGTATACCTCTGCGGAGGCGCTTTTGGCGTGCATGTTCGCGCTGGCCGGGACGGCAGCGGTGGGTGCCGTGTCCGGACTGGTACTAAGGCGTCGCTGACCGTATTGGTCCGGCCGTGGCAGAATCAAACGGCCGGAGGGGGCGCGGCCCGACGGGAGGGAGTAGCGATGCCTGCGAGCATCATCGAGGAGGTCGACCACCTCTTCGATGCGGCGTTGATACGGGATACGATCACCCGCCTGAGCTGCCCTTCCTGCGGTTCCGCCCACGTGGCGCAAGTCCTCGGTGACAACGGCGGAGTTTCCTACGTGTGCACGGCCTGCGGCCACAGCTGGAGCTGATCGATGGGTGCACACAGGCGAAAGTGCGACTGGTGCGGCAGTGGGACGCCGATCGTCCGTGACATGGAACCGGTGAATCCCGACTACCAGTACTGGTGCGAGGAGTGCGCGCGGGCGCTGATCATAAAAGGCGATCCGATCGAGACGTACCGCGAACTCGAGGGCGAGCCGATCTACGGTCGACTCCTCGAAGAGCACTGCACTTTGAAACGGTTCTATTCCTTCGTCACCGCTTGACCCCGGGCGGGCCCGCCCGGTGGACCATAGCCGTCGAATCCGTACAGAACGGAAACGATTTGGTGGTGCACCGGGTCCACCGTGTAATGTTGGCGTCGCCGCCGGGGAGATCCGGAGGACATCGCAAGGGGCTATAGCTCAGTTGGTAGAGCGCCTGCATGGCATGCAGGAGGTCAGGAGTTCAATTCTCCTTAGCTCCACAGAAATCGAAGGCGGATCATCCCTCAGGATGATCCGCCTTCGGTGTGTTCAGGGGAGTTGGCGCCGGTCAGGACCGGTGGGCCGCCCCTTCTTCAAGAAGAGGCGGCCTTGCCGTTCGTGCGCTCAGCGGCCCAGGGCCCGCCGGCCGCGGCCCTGGGAGAGGACCGGCAGGTTGCGGGACGGGGTCTTGTCCCGCGGAGCCTCCTCCTCCAGACGCAGGGCGAGCGCCGGGCAACGGCGCACCGCGCGCAGCGCCTTCGCCTCCGCGTACCGAGGCACCTGCGCCTGCGCGACGGTGGGGAAGCCGTCCGCGCCGAGTTCGAAGACCTCCGGGAGGATGTCCGCGCACAGACCGTGGCCTCGGCACAGCGTCCAGTCGACGTAGATCTTCTGACGGCTGGGACCGCTCTCCTCGGCCTCCGCGCCGCTCGTGATGCCCGCCGGGAGCTGGCCGCCCTCGAAGAGCGGCAGAACGCCCTCCACGGGCCTTCCGCAGCCGTTCCCGAGGACGTGGGCGGCGAGGTCGTCCGTGAACGCCTTGATGGTCGACTCCAGGAACATCGCGGAGCCGTCCGGATGCGAGCACGCGCCGCGCCGCTTCACGGCCTTGGCGACCTGCTTGAGCGCCTCCAGGGCGGCCGGGCCGCCGCCGTTGAGGATGTCCTCCATGCCGCGCGCGGCGGCGGGCAGACCGAGGTAGCAGGGACCGCACTGTCCCGCGCTCTCGTCGGCCAGCCACTGGGCCACGCGCAGCGACTCGCCCAGCGGGCAGGTCTCCTGGGTGATCGGCATGATGGCGCCCGCGCCGAGCGCGCCGCCCACCGCGTCCAGGGAGTTGCGGGAGACGATCGCCTCATTGACCGTCGCCGCGTCGATCCACTTGCCGTGGTAACCGCCCGTCAACACACCCTGGGGGGACCGGCGGGGCGCCGGCCAACTGCAGGACGTAGCGCAGCGGTACGCCGGTGGGGACCTCGAGCACCATGGGGCGCGCGACCGCCCCGGAGACCGTGAGCATGACGGTGCCGGGCTCGTCGTAGAGGCCGGTGTTGCCATAGCGCTCGGGGCCGATGCGGGCGGCGATGGCGAGTTGGGCGAACGTCTCGGCGTTCGACAGCAGGGTGGGGGCGCCGCCGACGCCGTTCTGGGAGGCGCTGACCTTGCGGCCGGGCGGGATCGCCGGGCCGCCGTCGATCGAGCGGATCAGTGACGCGGCGGCACCGGTGACCATGCGGACCGGGTTGCGCTGGACGAACGCCTTCAGTGCCGAGCGGCGGGTGTTGCTCAGGCCGCGCTCCGAGAGTGCCGCCTCCATGGAGCGCTGCGTCGACTCCTGGTGACCCCCACCACGAGCGTGCGGGCACCCAGGGCCTCGGCGACCAGGAGAGCGCCGTCCAGGATGAGGTGCGGGGCACGGTTGATGAGCACCGTGTCCTTGCGGCAGGCCGGTTCGTCCTCACTGCCGTTGACGACGACGACCGGTCGTACGCCGCGTTTGATCGCCGCCTCGGCGACCGACCGCAGCTTCTTGTGGAAGGGGAAGCCCGCGCCGCCGCGGCCCTTCAGGTTGATGGCCTCGGAGAGCTTCGCGAGCTGCTCCCCGCCCATCGGTTCGAGCGGCCCGTGCACCTTGAGGTGCATGGGCAGGTCGAGTCGCTCGACAAGGTCGAAGCCTGACGTGAGCTGCGGAAGCCCGACGACGCGGACTTCTGGGACGTCGGGCAGGGCCTCGTTCACCTATAGCCTCCGGAAGGCGTGTTCCAAGGTTCGCCCGAGCCGCCCTGCGCGTCGAAGTCGTACGAAGCGTTGGGCGTTTGATCAGTGGCGGGACCGCTGTTGTACGTGTCATTGGGGTTGTACGTACCGGAGGTGCCGTTCGACTCACCTGTCGGGTACGCGTATCCCTCCCCATAGCCGCCCGTGCCCGAATTGTTGTTGTACGTAGGGATGTTGTAACCGGTGTCCTGGAGCGGGTCGTAAGCCGACGGGGCGCCTCGCCGACCGGCGGCGGCGACGGGATCGGCCAGCTGCCCGAGGTGCTGCCCCCGTTGTCCGCGCGCGGGACGGCCTGGGTGTTCTGCATGTCCATGGGCACGTTCAGGTGCGCGATCTGGTCGGTGACGTACGGCATCTGGCCGGTGGACTCCGGCGTGGCGGTGCGGTAGGCGGCCGCGAAGTCGTTCCTGGCGGTCTCCGGGGTCATGGACCTGGTCTCGTACGTGGCGGCGGGGTCCACGCGCGGGAGCGACCCGGTCTCGGTGAACGAGGGCTGCCGCGCGGCCCGTCGGCCCTCGGCCGGACGCCGGCTCTCGAAGCCCGGCAGGGTGGACTCGCCCACGCGGCCCCGGCTCGCGTCGAGTTCGTCCAGGCCGGGACGCTCCTCGTTGCCCAGGAGCCTGGCGACCTTGTCGGCGAACTTCCGCTTGAACGGGCGGGGCGCCGAGCGCAGGGCGAGGGCGGCGGCGACCCCGACCAGGCACAGCTCGTACGAGATCATGAAGAACGGCTTCGCCGCGCGGCCCGCGAACAGGCCGTGGACCAGCGCCGCGCACCAGGCCGGGTAGGCCAGCATGTGCATCGCGCGCCAGCGGGCGGCGACGGGCGCGGGGACGCGAACTGGTTGCGCAGGGCGCCGGTGATGCCCACGAAGATCATGAGCAGGCCGGCCAGGGACCCCAGGCCGATGAGCCCGGCGCTGCCCTTCACGCCGAGGCTGAAGGGGATCAGCGCGGCGATCAGGACGGTGTGGTCGAGTGCCAGCTTGACCGTGATGTGGATCACCAGGAAGGCGATCGACCCCACGGCGGTCACCCGGTGGATGCCCTGGGCCACGATCCGCTGGCGGATGTTCAGGATGACCCGGTCCTGGGCGACCAGCCCCAGATCACCGAGCAGGTGAGGGAGACGAGCGAGAGAACGCCCGCACCGAAGTTGAGGAAGTCCTGTACCCGGCTGCCTCCGAGCAGCACGAACACGGGTATGAAGATCAGGACGACAAGGCTCACCACGCCATAGGCCGAACGGCCCGGCTTGGGGAGCGAACTGGTACTACGACGAGGGTTCATGGGGGCAACTCCGAGCAGTATCGGGAAAGCGGTCCCGCTGCCGAACTCTAAGTGGCTCCATACCGGTGGGTACGAGGTTTGAGTTATTGCGTTGTTATCAAACGACAATGCGCTTGCTGTGATGTCCCGTAGAGGCTGGTACGCGAAGGTAGTCCTTGAACTTGGTTCAGTCCGGGCCGGTGTGGTCAGGGTGCCAAGGGTGATACGGAAGCGCGTCGCGTTGTGCTCAAGGGCTGCGGTACTCTGACGCCATGCGTGCTGTACGCCTTCTGCTTAGCGAGCCGCGCTGATCAGTCCCGACCACCGGCGAACGGTGAGGTCGGAATCGGCGCGGCGTCCCCTCCTGTGCGAGGGGATTTTTCATTTGGTGGATGTCCATGGCGGATGTCACAGCCTGAATGTCGCAGCCGCTGGCAGAGACGATCGATGGAGCTTTGAGGATCATGAGCGAGACGAACCCCGCTGCCGCCGCCGAGGTGGTCGCCCCGCACCGCTACACGGCTGCCATGGCCGCGGACATCGAGGCACGCTGGCAGGACTTCTGGGATGCCGAGGGCACCTACGAGGCACCGAACCCGAGCGGTGACCTGGCCGGCGACCCCGAACTGGCCGCCCGCCCCAAGAAGTTCATCATGGACATGTTCCCGTATCCCTCCGGTGCGGGCCTGCACGTCGGCCACCCCTGGGCTACATCGCCACCGATGTGTTCGCCCGGTACCAGCGGATGACCGGCCACAACGTGCTGCACACCCTGGGCTTCGACGCCTTCGGCCTGCCCGCCGAACAGCACGCCGTCCAGACCGGAGAGCACCCCAGGATCACCACCCTGGCCGCCATCACCAACATGAAGTCCCAGCTGCGCGCGCTGGGCCTGGGTCATGACAAGCGCCGGTCGTTCGCCACGATCGACCCCGAGTACTACAAGTGGACCCAGTGGATCTTCCTGCAGATCTTCAACTCCTGGTACGACGACGAGGCCGACAAGGCCCGCCCGATCGCCGAGCTGATCGCCCAGTTCGAGACCGGTGAGCGTGCCGTACCGGGCCACACGCGCGCGTGGGCCGAGCTGAACGCCACCGAACGTGCCGACGTCCTGGGCGAGTTCCGCCTGGCGTACGCCTCCGACGCGCCCGTCAACTGGTGCCCCGGACTGGGCACCGTGCTGGCCAACGAGGAGGTCACCGCCGACGGCCGCTCCGAGCGCGGCAACTTCCCGGTCTTCAAGGCCAAGCTGCGCCAGTGGAACATGCGCATCACCGCCTACGCCGACCGGCTGCTGGCGGACCTGGAGGAGCTGGACTGGCCCGAGGCCATCAAGCTGCAGCAGCGCAACTGGATCGGCCGCTCCGAAGGTGCCCGCGTCGACTTCCCCGTCGACGGCGAGACCATCACCGTCTTCACCACCCGCCCCGACACCCTGTTCGGCGCGACCTACATGGTGCTGGCGCCCGAGCACCCCCTGGTCGACAAGTTCACCCCGGACGCCTGGCCCGAGGGCACGCGCGACGCGTGGACCGGCGGTCACGCCACCCCGGCCGAGGCCGTCGCCGCGTACCGCGCGCAGGCCGGCACCAAGTCCGACGTGGAGCGCCAGGCCGACGCCAAGGAGAAGACCGGTGTCTTCACCGGCGCGTTCGCGACCAACCCGGTCAACGGCGAGCGCATCCCGGTCTTCATCGCCGACTACGTACTGATGGGCTACGGCACCGGCGCGATCATGGCCGTCCCGGCGGGCGACCAGCGCGACTTCGACTTCGCGCGCGCCTTCGAGCTGCCGATCACCTGCATCGTGGAGCCGACCGACGGCCGCGGCACGGACACGTCCACCTGGGAGGACGCTTTCGGGTCGTACGACGCGAAGATCATCAACTCCTCGAACGACGAGATCTCCCTGGACGGCCTGCCCGTGGCCGAGGCCAAGGCCCGCATCACGGAGTGGCTGGCCCGCAAGGGCATCGGCGAGGGCACCGTCAACTTCCGCCTGCGCGACTGGCTGTTCAGCCGCCAGCGCTACTGGGGCGAGCCCTTCCCGATCGTCTACGACGAGGACGGCATCGCGCACCCGCTGCCCGAGTCGATGCTGCCCCTGGAGCTGCCGGAGGTCGAGGACTACTCGCCGCGCACCTTCGACCCGGACGACGCCAACACGTCCCCGGAGACGCCCCTGTCCCGCAACGAGGACTGGGTCGCCGTTACTCTGGACCTGGGCGACGGCCGCGGCCCCCAGAAGTACCGCCGCGAGACCAACACCATGCCGAACTGGGCCGGTTCCTGCTGGTACGAACTGCGCTACCTGGACCCGCACAACGACCAGAAGCTGGTCGACCCCGCCATCGAGCAGTACTGGATGGGCCCCCGCGCGGGCATGCCGCACGGCGGCGTCGACCTGTACGTCGGCGGCGCCGAGCACGCCGTACTGCACCTGCTGTACGCCCGCTTCTGGTCCAAGGTGCTGTTCGACCTGGGGCACATCTCGTCCCCGGAGCCGTTCCACAAGCTGTTCAACCAGGGCATGATCCAGGCCTACGTCTACCGCGACAGCCGCGGCTTCCCGGTACCGGCCGCCGAGGTGGAGGAGCGCGACGGCGCCTACTACTACCAGGGCGAGAAGGTCTCCCGGCTGCTGGGCAAGATGGGCAAGTCCCTGAAGAACGCGGTCACTCCGGACGAGATCTGCGACGAGTACGGCGCCGACACCCTGCGCCTGTACGAGATGGCCATGGGCCCCCTGGACGTGTCCCGGCCGTGGGACACGCGCGCGGTGGTGGGTCAGTACCGGCTGCTGCAGCGGCTGTGGCGCAACATCGTCGACGAGACGACCGGCGAGGTCACGGTCGTCGACACCGAGCCCGACGAGGACACGCTGCGTGCCCTGCACAAGGCGATCGACGGCGTGCGCCAGGACCTGGCGGGCCTGCGCTTCAACACGGCCATCGCCAAGATCACCGAGCTGAACAACCAGCTGACCAAGGCGGGCGGCGCGCTGCCGCGCCCGGTCGCCGAGTCGCTGGTGCTGCTGATCGCGCCGCTGGCCCCGCACATCGCCGAGGAACTGTGGCGCAAGCTGGGCCGCACCGACACCGTGGTCCACCAGGACTACCCGGTCGCCGACCCGGCGTACGTCGTGGACGAGAGCGTGACCTGCGTCGTGCAGATCAAGGGCAAGGTCAAGGCCCGCCTGGAGGTCTCCCCGACGATCTCCGACGCAGAACTGGAGAAGGTCGCGCTGGCCGACGAGAAGGTCGTCGCCGCGCTGGAAGGCGCGGGCATCCGCAAGGTCATCGTGCGGGCGCCGAAGCTGGTGAACATCGTTCCGGCGTAGTTCGGTGGTTCGGTAGTTCCGTAGTTCTGCGCGGGCCATCGGCGGGGTCGGGGCGAGTGCCTTGGTGTAGCTCTTCGCCGGGTTGGGGCGGTTGCCTCGGGTAGTCCCCTACGGGCAGGTTCGGGGTTCCTGTGGAACTCGGGACCTGCCCGTTGCGTTTACCTTGGAAGAGCGGCGCGGTGTGTGCCGCCCGGAGCCGGTGGAGGAGCGTTGGAAGCCGTGATCACAGTCTTCGCCCTTCTCTTCCTGCTGTTCGTGGTGCTCGGCGGCTATGCCGCGGTGAAGGCGATCGGCGCGGCCAAGCGCGGCGTCGACCGCACGGTCGCGCAGGCCCGGCGCTCGGTCGAGGACCACACCCTGCGCGCCAAGTCCTTCGCCCAGCCCGGCCCGCAGGGACAAGTGGCCCAACTGCGCCTCGCCCTGCGGACGTCGATGCGCGCGACCCAGGACGCGCTGCGCGCGCGGGCGTGACCGAGGACGAGTCCCTCAAGGAGTCCCTCGGCCTCTTCGAGCGGCTCAGCGCCCACGGCCGCGAACTCGACGGCGAGCTGAGGCGCTTGGAGTCCGAGCCCGACCGCAAGACCCTCGCCGAGCGGCTGCCCGCCCTGCGCGAGCGCACCGAGCGCATCACGAAGTCGGCGGACTCACTGCGCTGGGCCGCCCGCGACCGGGCCGGCCGCTTCGCGGAGGACGA
Organism: Streptomyces sp. P3; assembly: GCA_016893485.2. GTDB lineage: Bacteria > Actinomycetota > Actinomycetes > Streptomycetales > Streptomycetaceae > Streptomyces. The sequence continues at coordinate 3,474,405 of JAFEKX020000001.1, read as the reverse complement.
CCTGGACTCGCTCAGCGCCCAGATAGACATGGAGGCCGGCGCCCTCCGGCACTGGACGAAGTCCGACCACACGCCGCCTCCGTGGCCCGACGCCCCGGCCGCCGACGCCACGACGACCCGGCAGACCTGGCCGGAGCCCCCGCGCTCCCGCCCCGCTCCCGAGGAGCCGACCCCGTCCGCCATCACCCCGCCGGGACGGCGACCCAGCTACCCGTGGCAGAAGAAACCCCGCCCGGAGAGCACGACTTGATCGCGCGGCACGGTGCGCGTGTGCGACGTGTAAGGATCCGGCCGGTTCCGGCCCAGGTGAAAGGGGTCGGGCTGCCGCCCGGCCGCTACGGCAGGTAACCTCCAGCTCATGTCCCGCCATGTCGCGATCGTCACCGATTCAACGGCCTACCTGCCGCCGCTGACGATGGAGCGCCACGGCATCACAGCAGTGCCGCTGACCGTGGTCCTCGGCGACCGAGCGCTCGAAGAGGGCACCGAGATCTCCACCCGCTCCCTGGCCCAGGCCCTGCAGAAGCGACGCTCGGTTACCACCTCGCGCCCCAGCCCCCAGCTCTTCGCGGACACCTACCGCAAGGTCGCCGAGTCCGGCGCCACCGGCATCGTCTCCCTCCACCTCTCCGCCGAACTCTCCGGCACCTACGACGCCGCCGTCGTCGCGGCGCGTGAGGCACCCGTGCCGGTGCGGGTTGTGGACACCGGGATGGTCGCGATGGCACTCGGCTTCTGCGCCCTCGCCGCGGCCGAGACGGCGGACGCAGGCGGCACGGTGGACGAGGCGGTGACGGCCGCGGAGAAGCGGGCCGCCGGTACGTCCGCCTACTTCTACGTCGACACCCTGGACTATCTGCGCCGGGGCGGCCGTATCGGCGCGGCCCAGGCGCTGTTCGGCTCCGCGCTCGCTGTGAAACCGCTGCTCCAGCTGGAGGGCGGGCGCATCGAACTCCTGGAGAAGGTCCGGACGGCGTCGAAGGCGATCGCCCGCCTTGAGGAACTCGCGGCGGACCGGGCGGGCAGTGCGCAGGTCGACATCGCGGTCCATCACCTCTCCGCGCCCGAGCGGGCGTCGGCGCTCGCGGACCGGTTGCGGGCGCGAGTTCCGGGGCTGGCCGATCTGCATGTGAGCGAGGTCGGGGCGGTAATTGGGGCGCATACCGGGCCTGGGTTGTTGGGGGCTGTGGTTTCGGCTCGGTGACGGGGGTTGCCGGGGACCGAGTTCGCCGAGGGCGGGTTGGCCACGGCGATGTTCGTCGGCGAGGTGGGTGAGGGCCGGTGTTCGGGCCGGTGCCTTGTGCGGGGACGCCCGTATGGGTGACGGAGTTATCCACAACTGGGCTGTCGTCCCCGGGAATTGACCAAGATCATCGCGAAGTCGCGAGATGTCCGATGCTCGGCACATGGCACTTCGATCACGCTCACACACAGCGACTGCGACCAGCGGCCCGGGCCGCGCCCCCTGTTCTCCGACGGCCGGACTCGGTATCGCCGACCGGCGACACGGGGGCGGGCACATCGTCAGGCTTCGGCTGAGGAACTTCGGCGGCGGGCGGAACTGCTCTTCGGTGAACGGGCCGAGGAGCGGGGGAGTTGGGGAGTGGGCCGCCGGGTGGTGGTGGCGTTGAGGGGGTCGGTGGCGGCGAAGGTGGGGGCACGGGCTCTGGTTCGCCGGTAGGGGAGGGGGCGGGGTCCTCTGTTTCGCCTGTGACTGAGGCGAGGGGGTGGCCGGTTCCGTCGATGACTGGGGCACGGGGGCATGCGGTTCCACCTGTCGTGAGGGCGGCCGGGCTTCGTTCTACGGCGCCTGTCGATGCTGGGCCGTGGGCTGTTCCGGAGCCGGATTCGCAGCCGGAGCCGGGGCGGGAGATCGAGTCGGCGGCAAAGCAGTTGGAGCGGGAGCGGGAGCGGTCGGTCCCGGTGGGGGCGCCGGCGGGTGTTGCACCTGAGCCCGATGGCTTCTCGTACGCAGGCGCGGCTGAAGTGGCCGTGGACGCCGGGGACTTGGCGGAACCCGGAGACTTCAACCGTGCCGGTGAGGCCGGCATCCGGCGGGACGGGGCGTCGGGGGCTTGGCGGGAGCGGGCAGGGGCGGCTCTGCGGGAGCGGATGCCGGTGTGGGTGCAGACGCGGTGTGGGCTGGAGCGGCGGAGTGTGATCGCGCTCGGTGTTCTGCTGTTGGTGGCCGCGGTCTTCGCCGTGCAGCACTTCTGGGTGGGCCGGACCCAACCCGTTCGCGCACCGGAGGTGGTCCGCGCGGCGGCTCCCTTTGGAGACGGGGGTGGAGGTGCGGGCGAGAGCGAGGGTGGGGCTGCGGGCAAGGGGCCGGGTCGCGTGCCTCGTCGGTCGGAGCGCGGGGTGCTGCGAGTGCGGCTGGTGCCGCCGGTGCCGAGATCGTCGTGGACGTCAGCGGCAAGGTCCGGGAGCCCGGGGTGCATCGGCTTCCGGCCGGTTCGCGGGTGACCGACGCGCTGCGGGCGGCGGGCGGGGTACGTCCGGGGACGAACACCGAGGGGCTCAACCGCGCCCGGTTCCTCGTCGACGGGGAGCAGATCGTCGTCGGCGGTCCGGCCCCCGCGACGGTGCCGGGCGCTGGCGGCGGGAACACCGCAGGAGTCGCGGGTTCCGCCGCGGGAGCGGCTCCGACGGCCCCGGTTTCCCTCAACACGGGCACCGCGGAACAGCTCAACACCCTGCCCGGCGTGGGCCCGGTGCTGGCGCAGCACATCATCGACTACCGCACCCAGCATGGCGGTTTCCGCTCGGTGGACGAACTGCGCCAGGTCAACGGCATCGGCGACCGCCGCTTCGCCGACCTACGGGATCTGGTCCAGCCATGACCCGGGTCCAGGACGTCTCACCCGGGCCAGAGCCCGCGCCCCCTCGCCGCACGGCACAGGACGACATCCCCGCACCGCCCCGCCGGACCGTGCACGCCACCTCCGGCAACCAGCTGGGTACGGCCCACCCCGAGCAGGAAGGACCGACAGACCTACGACTCGTACCGCCCGCACTCGCCGCCTGGGCGACGGCGGCACTGGCCCTCGACGCGTCACCGGCGTGGGTCACGGGAGTAGCGCTCGCAGCTCTGGTGGTGGCGCTCGTGCTGCTGCTGACGACACGACGGGCCACATGGAGGCAGCCCACACGGCCACAGCCCACACAACGACGGACCACGTGGAGGCAGCCCACACAGCCCCAGTCCACACAGCGACCGACCACACGAAGGCAGCCCATATGGCGACAGCCCCCAAGGAGACACGCCACCTGGCCCCGCGTCTCGATCGCCGCCCTGCTTCTCCCGTCGCCGCGGCCGCGGCCTCCGCCGGGCTGCACGGGGCGGATCTGCGGCGCGGTCCGGTGCCCGAGTTGGCGCGGGAGTACGCGATCGTGACCGCGGAGGTGGAGGTCGGTTCCGATCCACGGCTGACCCGGCCCCGGATCAGTGGGGATCACGCGGCTCCGGTCTCCGTGCTGGTCGAGGCCGAGGTGCGGCGGGTCGAGGAGATGGACGGGACGGTCGTGGAGACGCGGGCGCCGGTGCTGTTGATCGTCGACCCGGGCTCGTCCACCAAGGGCGGGGGCACGAAGGGGGATTCCCGTCGCCGGCCGGAACGCTCGCCCTGGCTCGGGCTGCTTCCCTCCACACGAGTCAAGGTGACCGCGCGACTGGCACCCTCACTGACGAGCGGGGACCGGGTCGCGGCCGTGCTCCGGGTGCGGAACCAGCCGGCGCCGGAGGTGGTGGGGGGCGCCGTCCGGGGCGCAGCGGTTCGCGGGGCGGTTGCGGGCCGGGTTGCGTGAGGCCACCGATGGATTGCCGGGTGATGCGCGGGCATTGCTGCCGGGGCTGGTAGTCGGGGACACCGCGCGGATCACACCCGAGTTGGACGAGGCGTTCAAGGAGACGGACCTCGCGCACACCCTCGCCGTGTCCGGAAGCAACCTCACCATCCTGCTCGCCCTCCTCATCGGCCCACCGGGCCTCGCCCAGCACATCGAACGCCAGGGTCTGGCACCGCGCCTCGGCATCTCCCTCCGGGCGACCGCACTGCTCGGCGGGATGCTCACGCTCGGCTTCGTCGTCGTGTGCCGCCCCGACCCGAGCGTGCTGCGGGCCGCGGCCTGCGGAGCGGTAGCGCTGCTCGCCCTCGCGACCGGGCGCCGCAGAACACTGATCCCGGCACTGGCGACGGCCATCCTGCTGCTGGTGCTCTACGACCCGTGGCTGGCCCGGAGTTACGGATTCCTGCTGTCCGTGCTGGCGACCGGCGCCCTGCTCACGCTCGCGCCGCGCTGGAGCGAGACGTTGCGGCGGCACAGGGTTCCGCCGCGGTTGGCCGAGGCGCTGGCCACCGCCGCTGCCGCGCAGGCGTTGTGCGCGCCGGTCGTGGCCGTGCTGTCGGCGCGGGTCAGTCTGGTGGCGGTGCCGTGCAATCTGCTCGCGGAGATCGCGGTCGCACCGGCCACGGTGTTGGGTTTCGCGGCGCTGGCGGTGGCACCGCTGGCGATGCCGGTGGCGAAGGTGCTTGCGTGGGGCGCGAGTTGGCCCACGGGGTGGATCGCGGACGTCGCGCGGACCGGTGCGGCGCTGCCCGGTGGGGAGTGGACTGGCCGGGGAGTTGGACCGGGGCGCTGCTGCTCGCCGTGGCGGTCGCGGCCCTCGCGCTGGTCGGGCGGCGGCTGGTGAAGTACCCCTGGCTGTGCGGGGTCTGCGGCTTCGTACTGCTCCTGATCGTGGTGGCGCCGGCGCCGTTGACCCGGGTCATCACGGGGTGGCCGCCGCCGGGTTGGCGGTTCGCGATGTGTGACGTCGGGCAGGGGGACGCGACGGTGCTCGCGGCGGGCAAGGGCACCGGCGTGGTCGTGGACGCCGGACCCGATCCGAAGCCGGTCGACCAGTGTCTGCGCACGCTCGGCATCACCAGGATCCCGCTCGTCGTGCTGACCCACTTCCACGCCGACCATGTGGCAGGGCTGCCCGGGGTGTTGCGGGGCCGTTCGGTGGGCGCGATCGAGACGACGTCCTTCGAAGAACCCGCGGACCAGGTCGAGTTCGTCCGGAGGGCGGCGGCAGAACGGCACATCCCGATCACCCGGGCCGTGGCCGGCGAGGAGCGACGCACCGGCCCACTGGCCTGGCAGGTGCTGTGGCCCCCACCGCCCTCACAGCACCTGGCGCCGGACCCGGACGGGCCGAACGACGCCAGCATCGCCCTGCTGGTAAGGACGGCCGGGCTACGGCTGCTGCTGCTCGGAGACCTCGAACCCCCGGCCCAGCAGGAGCTGTTGAGGTCGCCGGCGGCCGCGCTGCTGGGCAACGTGGACGTACTCAAAGTCGCCCACCACGGCTCGGCCTATCAGGACCCGGACCTGATACGCAGAGTGGCCCCGCGCCTCGCGCTGATCTCCTGCGGCGAGCACAACGTCTACGGTCACCCCGCCCCGAGCACGGTCGGGGCGCTGCGGGCCATGGGTGCGGTGGTGCTGCGCACGGATGAGGACGGGGCGTTGGCGGTCGGCGGAAGCGGGGAGGGGTTGCGGGTGATACGGGGGTGAGGGAACGGGTGGGGCGCGGGGCTACCGGCACGACGCTTTTCGCCGCCGCCGAGGCCCCGCGCACCGATGACACCGCCGACCGACCGCTCCTCACCCGCGCCATGGACCTGGGACCCGGCGTCCACCACCTCAACCGGATCATCGGCGACCGCACCCGCGTCGTGGCGGTGCCAACTGGTCGTCCGCCTGGTCGTCCGCCTGGTCGTCCGCTTGGTCATCGCCCTGGGCGAAGCCCTCGCCCCGGAGTGAGACTGGGGGCATGAACCCCGCACAGACCGACGCCTACCTGCACCGCCTGGGCCTCGCCCGCCCATCCGCGCCCACCGCCGACGCCCTGCGCGAGTTGCAGCTGCACCATCTGCGGACCGTGCCCTTCGAGAACCTCTCGGTCCATCTGGGCGAGGAGATCGTGCTGAACGAGAACCGGCTGCTGGACAAGGTGGTGGGCGCGCGCAGGGGCGGGTTCTGCTACGAACTCAACGGCGCCTTCGGGGCGTTGCTCACCGCCCTGGGCTTCGAGGTCACCCGCTCGCCGCGCGGGTGCACGGGGACGCGGGGCGGCTCGGCATCCCGTACGACCACCTCGCGTTGAGGGTGGGGACGGCGGATGGGAGCGTGTGGTTGGCCGACGTCGGTTTCGGCAAGCACAGTCACTATCCGCTGGCGTTCGCGGAACGGGGTGCGCAGCCGGACCCGGGCGGTACGTTCACGCTGGTCGAGGTGGGCCTCGACCTGGACGTCGTCCACGACGGCATGCCGCAGTACCGCCTGGAACTTCGGCCGCGGGAGCTCGCCGACTTCGTGGCCGGCGCGTGGTGGCACAGCACGTCACCGGCCTCCCACTTCACCCAGTCCCTGGTCTGCTCCCGGCTTCTGGAGGACGGCGGAAGGATCACGCTCTCCGGCCGGACCCTCACGGAGACCAACGAGGAGGGCGCGCGGGACGTACGTGAACTGACCACGGACGACGAGGTGTTGGAGGTGTACCGGGACCGGTTCGGGATCGAGCTGGGGTCGGTTCCGGAGGTGCGGAAGCGGGGGTAGAAAATATCCCGTGTGAGCGATGTGAGACATGTGCTGGTGCTGCCCGACCGTGACGCGGCCCAGGAGGCGGCCGAGGCACTCGGGGAGCGGTTCCGGCTCGACGAGGAACCCCAGTTGGTTCGTGACGCCCTGGCCGGCGAGGACGACGCCGAGGACGCCCAGTGGCTCCTGGTCCTGCGCGACGAGCACGCCCGCCTCGACCCGGGCGAGTTGGATGCCTTCGCGGGGGAGTGGGACGGCTGGCGCGAGGAGCCGTAGGGGAGGTGGATTCCACGGTCGGAGTCGCACCCCTTTGCGGCCGGCTCGCTCCCTGTTCTAGGGCCGGGCTCATCGGTTCTCCGGTCGGCCTCGCACTCGAACCCGACCCGATCCCGAACCCGCACGACCACCCGAGTCTGACTCCGGCCCTGCAATAGCGCCCGAGCCCGACTCCGCAAACAGCCCCGCGCGCCTGAGCCCGGCCCTGAACGCGCACCGGAGTCTGCCCCGGGCCCCAGCCCCGTGCGCCTGAGCCTGGCCCTGCATGCGCACCCGAGTCTGCCCCCGGGGCCTTGGCCCGCGGCGCGCACCCACCCAACCCCCGCACGCGTACCCGAGCCCGCACCTCGACCCCGAAGCCGCGCGCGCCTCGAGCCCGCCCCCGCACGCGCAGCCGGTCCCGCGTCTTGAGCCCGCACCTGGCTCCGCGCCCGAGCCCGACCCCCCCCGCACGGGCAGCCGGACCCGCACCCGGCTCCGCGCCCGAGCCCGACCCCCGCGCACCCGACCCCCCCGCACCCGAGCCCGCCCCCTCACCCCGTCCAACCCCCTCGCACCCGCCACCCGACCCGCGTTGTCAGTCCCCATGCGATGCTTTACGCAATGGCCAGGAAGACTGCGAATGACGACCCTCTCGCCCCGGTGACGCTTGCCGTGGGCCAGGAGGACCTTCTGCTCGACCGTGCCGTGCAGGAGGTGGTGGCCGCCGCTCGGGCCGCCGACGCCGACACGGACGTACGTGACCTCAGCTCGGACCAGTTGCAGCCCGGCACGCTCGCCGAGTTGACGAGTCCCTCGCTCTTCGCGGAGCGGAAGGTCGTGGTCGTACGCAATGCGCAGGACCTGTCCGCTGACACGGTCAAGGATGTGAAGGGGTATCTCGGGGCGCCCGCCGAGGAGATCACCCTCGTGCTGCTGCACGCGGGCGGAGTCAAGGGCAAGGCGCTGCTCGACGCCGCGCGCAAGGCGGGGGCGCGGGAGGTGGCCTGCCCGAAGATGACGAAGCCGGCGGACCGGCTGGCGTTCGTGCGGGGCGAGTTCCGGGCGACCGGGAGATCGGCCACGCCGGAGGCCTGCCAGGCGCTCGTCGACTCCATCGGCAGTGATCTGCGGGAACTGGCGTCGGCCGTCTCCCAGTTGGTCGCCGATATCGAGGGCAGCATCGACGAGGCGGTCGTCGGCCGGTACTACACGGGCCGGGCCGAGGCGTCGAGCTTCACGGTCGCGGACCGGGCCGTGGAGGGCCGCGCGGCGGAGGCGCTGGAGGCGCTGCGCTGGTCGCTGTCCACCGGGGTCGCGCCGGTGCTGATCACCAGTGCGTTGGCACAGGGCGTGCGGGCGATCGGGAAGCTGTCCTCCGCGCGCGGGGGCGGCCGGCGGATCTGGCGCGTGAGCTGGGGATGCCGCCGTGGAAGATCGACCGGGTGCGGCAGCAGATGCGGGGCTGGACACCGGACGCGGTCTCCGTCGCGCTGCGCGCGGTGGCCGAGGCGGACGCGGGAGTGAAGGGCGGGGAGACGACCCGGAGTACGCGCTGGAGAAGGCGGTCGTCACGATCGCCCGGGCGGCCCGGTCACGGGGACAGTCGTAACACCTGGTCGCGGGGACAGTCGTAGCGGAACCTCGGCGCGGGGACTGTCGTAGCGGAGACCCGTCCGTACAGGGGGCGGACACAGCAATGCCCCCGAAGTGGGTCCGGGGCACTGTACGTGGCGTGGCGACCACGATGTCTGTCCGTGAATCGAGGTAGAGGGCTCGATATGGTCCTCACGGTGGATTGCTACTGGTCCGGTCCGCGCGAGCGCGGGCCGAGGCAAGTGCGGAGGATCAGCCCTTGAGCGCGGTGACCTTGGAAGCAAGCGCCGACTTCTTGTTGGCGGCCTGGTTCTTGTGGATGACGCCCTTCGCGACGGCCTTGTCGAGCTGACGCGCGGCAGCGCGCTGGTACTCGGTGGCCTTCTCGACGTCACCCGCGGCAGCGGCTTCGCGGGCCTTGCGGATCGCGGTCTTCAGGGAGGACTTGACGGCCTTGTTGCGCAGCCGAGCCTTCTCGTTGGTCTTGATCCGCTTGATCTGGGACTTGATGTTCGCCACGAATGAGCCTTTGCAGGTTCTGGCACGGGGCCGCACGGGTCCCGGGCCGATGATTTTCTTGGGGTGAGCCTCGTGCCGAGAGGCAAGAGACACAGTCGCCCAGGTTACCAGCCGCCCACCGGCCCACCCAAACCGGTCCCCGGGAGGCCACCGGTGCCCCTCCCGCACCGCCCCGACCGCACCCGACCGCACCGCCCCGAGCGCACCGCCTCGACCCGACCGCACCCCCTGCATGCCGGACCCAGCCGGGCCACCAAGTCGATCTCCGAGCAGCCCCGGACCTCCCGAACCACACTCCGCGCGGCCCCGAACACCAAGCCCATCTCCGAAACCGCCCACCCGGGCTTGCCCCGAAACCGCCCGCCCCGACTCCACCCCGGAACCGCCCCCCAAGCCCACCCCCGAAACCCGCCCCGCCCCCGACCCCACCCCCGAAACCGCCCCCGACCCCCACACTCACCCACCCGCACCGGCCCAAACCGGACCGCACCTCCCGCGCGTGGGACGATGGAGCCTACGTATAGATCCGACCCGAGACCGCAGACACTGCGGACGCCTCAAGAATCAGGACCCTGCGTGCCCGCGATCCCCAGCCATGTGCCCGAGCCGAGCCGTACCGACCCGGCGTTGATCCGCAATTTCTGCATCATCGCGCACATCGACCACGGCAAGTCCACGCTCGCCGACCGGATGCTCCAGCTGACCGGAGTGGTCGACCAGCGGCAGATGCGTGCTCAGTACCTCGACCGCATGGACATCGAGCGCGAGCGCGGCATCACGATCAAGTCCCAGGCGGTGCGTCTGCCCTGGGCCCCCACCGAAGGGGCCGACAAGGGCAGTACCCACATCCTCAACATGATCGACACCCCGGGACACGTCGACTTCACGTACGAGGTCTCGCGGTCGCTCGCCGCCTGCGAGGGCACCGTGCTGCTCGTGGACGCCGCCCAGGGCATCGAGGCCCAGACCCTCGCCAACCTCTACCTGGCGATGGAGAACGACCTCACGATCATCCCCGTACTGAACAAGATCGACCTGCCGGCCGCGCAGCCCGAGAAGTTCGCCGAGGAGCTGGCCAACCTCGTCGGCTGCGAGCCCGACGACGTGCTGCGGGTGTCCGCGAAGACCGGTATCGGTGTCGACGCGCTGCTGAACAAGGTCGTCAAGGAGATCCCGGCGCCTGTCGGGAACGCCGACGCGCCCGCCCGCGCCATGATCTTCGACTCCGTCTACGACTCCTACCGGGGCGTCGTGACGTACATCCGTGTCATCGACGGTCAGCTCACCAAGCGCGAGCGCATCCGGATGATGTCGACGAACGCCACGCACGAGCTGCTGGAGATCGGCACCAACTCGCCGGAGATGCTCGGCGCGGACGGTCTCGGGGTCGGCGAGGTCGGCTATCTGATCACCGGGGTGAAGGACGTCCGCCAGTCCAAGGTCGGTGACACGATCACCACCCTGCACCAGGGCGCGACCGAGGCGCTCGGCGGCTACAAGGACCCGAAGCCGATGGTCTTCTCGGGCCTGTACCCGCTGGACGGGTCCGACTACCCGGAGCTGCGCGAGGCCCTCGACAAGCTCCAGCTCAACGACGCCGCCCTGGTCTACGAGCCGGAGACCTCCGCCGCCCTCGGCTTCGGCTTCCGCGTCGGCTTCCTCGGCCTGCTGCACCTGGACGTGATCCGGGAGCGGCTGGAGCGCGAGTTCGGGCTCGACCTCATCGCGACCGCACCGAACGTGGTGTACCGGGTCGACATGGAGGACGGCAGCGAGCACATCGTCACCAACCCGAGCGAGTTCCCCGAGGGGAAGATCGACAAGGTCTACGAGCCCGTCGTGCGCGCGACGATCCTCGCGCCGTCGGAGTTCATCGGCTCGATCATGGAGCTGTGCCAGACCCGGCGCGGCACCCTGCTCGGCATGGACTACCTCTCCGAGGACCGGGTCGAGATCCGCTACACGCTTCCCCTCGCGGAGATCGTCTTCGACTTCTTCGACCAGTTGAAGTCCAAGACCCGCGGCTACGCCTCGCTGGACTACGAGCCCACCGGCGAGGTGACGTCCAGCCTGGTCAAGGTCGACATCCTGCTGCACGGCGACAAGGTGGACGCCTTCTCGGCGATCACGCACAAGGACGCGGCCTACGCGTACGGCGTGCGACTGGTCGCCAAGCTGCGCGAGCTGATCCCGCGCCAGGCCTTCGAGGTGCCCATCCAGGCCGCGATCGGCTCCCGGGTCATCGCCCGCGAGACCATCCGCGCCATCCGCAAGGACGTCCTCGCCAAGTGCTACGGCGGTGACATCTCCCGTAAGCGGAAGCTGCTGGAGAAGCAGAAGGAGGGCAAGAAGCGGATGAAGATGGTGGGTTCCGTGGAGGTTCCCCAGGAGGCCTTCATCGCGGTGCTGTCCAGTGACGACAACGGTGGCGGGGCCAAGGGCAAGAAGTAGCGGCCGTATACACCGAAATTCCGGACGGTGACCGGTGATTCACGGGGCCCGTTGCGCTGTCGCGCGGCGGGCCCCGAGTCCTGGGTCCGTACGACGTGGTCCCGACTCGGAGGAAGTGACCGTCCACCGCCCCTTACGCACCGGCCGGTCGCGGCTTACTCTGATCACTGCCCCATAGTTACTCGTGAGTTAAACAACAGTCACAGGGGCTATCAGCCGCCCTGCGGCACGAGCCACACTGAGTCACCAGCCGCACTGAGCCAACCGCCGCAGCAACACCAGCAGCCGCACTGTCGCGGGCCCGGAGGATGTCGTGAGCGACACACAGACCCTGATCGAGAACCGTCCGCCGTCCGTGGCGGGCCTCTTCCTGGAGCGGGTGGCGGCCACGCCGGACGCGGAGGCCTACCGCTACCCGGTACCGGCGGCCTCAGGCGAGGGCCCCGACGCATGGAAGTCGCTGACCTGGGCCCAGTCCGCCGAGCAGGTCTTCGCGATCGCCGCCGGTCTGATCGAACTGGGCGTACAGCCCGAGGAGCGCGTCGCGCTCGCCTCCGCCACCCGCGTCGAGTGGATCCTCGCCGACCTGGGCATCCTCTGCGCCGGCGCCGCCACGACCACGGTGTACCCGCAGACCAACGCCGACGAGTCGACGTTCATCCTCGCCGACTCCGGCAGCAAGGTCCTCATCGCGGAGGACGCCACCCAGCTCGCCAAGGCGCGGGAGAAGCGCGCCGAACTGCCCGAGCTGACGCACGTCGTGGTCATCGACCCGACCGGCGTGGAGACCGACGACTGGGTGCTCACCCTCGCCGAGCTGGAGCAGCGCGGCGCCGCGTACCTGGAGAAGAACCCGGACCTGATCAAGGAGCGGGTCGCGGCCATCACCAAGGACCAGCTCGCGACGATCATCTACACCTCGGGCACGACCGGCCGCCCCAAGGGCGTCCGCCTCCCGCACGACAACTGGTCGTACCTCGCCAAGGCCATCGCCGCGACCGGCCTCCTCGGCCCCGACGACGTGCAGTACCTGTGGCTGCCCCTCGCCCACGTCTTCGGCAAGGTGCTCACCTCCGGGCACATCGAGATCGGCCACGTCACCGCCGTCGACGGCCGCGTCGACAAGATCATCGAGAACCTGCCGATCGTGCAGCCGACGTACATGGCCGCCGTCCCGCGCATCTTCGAGAAGGTCTACAACGGGGTCGCCGCCAAGGCCCGCGCCGGCGGCGCCTCCAAGTACAAGGTCTTCCAGTGGGCCGCCGAGGTCGCCCGCGAGTACGCCAAGGTCACCCAGGACAACTTCCGCCGCACCGGCACCGCCACCGCGCCCTTCGGTCTCGCCGCCAAGCACAAGGTCGCCGACGCGCTGGTCTACGCGAAGATCCGCGAGGCCTTCGGCGGCAAGCTGCGCGCCTGCGTCTCCGGATCGGCCGCGCTCGCCCCCGACATCGGCTACTTCTTCGCCGGTGCCGGCATCCACATCCTCGAGGGCTACGGCCTGACCGAGTCCTCCGCTGCCTCCTTCGTCAACCCCGGCGAGGCCTACCGCACCGGCACGGTCGGCAAGCCGCTGCCCGGCACGGAGGTGCGCATCGCGGACGACGGCGAGATCCTGCTGCGCGGACCCGGCATCATGGAGGGCTACCACGGCCTCCCGAGAAGACCGCCGAGGTCCTGGAGTCCGACGGCTGGTTCCACACCGGCGACATCGGCGAACTCTCCCCGGACGGCTATCTCCGCATCACGGACCGCAAGAAGGACCTCATCAAGACCTCCGGCGGCAAGTACATCGCCCCCGCCGAGGTCGAGGGCCAGTTCAAGGCCGTCTGCCCCTACGTCTCCAACATCCTGGTCCACGGCGCCGACCGGAACTTCTGTACCGCCCTCATCTCCCTCGACGAGCCCTCCATCCTCGAATGGGCCAAGGAGAACGGCCTGGAGGGCAGGTCCTACGCCGAGGTCGTCGCCGCCCCCGCGACGGTCGCCATGGTCGACGCCTACGTCAAGGAACTCAACGAGGGCCTCCAACGCTGGCAGACCATCAAGAAGTTCCGCCTCCTCCCCCGCGACCTCGACGTGGAACACGGCGAAATCACCCCGAGCCTCAAACTGAAGCGCCCGGTGGTGGAACGCGAGTACAAGCACCTGATCGACGAAATGTACGCGGGCTCACGCGAAGCCTGACCATGTTGATGGCCCGCGCCCCGAAGAGGCCGCGGGCCATCAGGGGCGCGGGGAACTGCGCGCCCGGCCCCCACCGAGCGCGCACACAACAACGCACCACCCAGCGGGGCCTACCGCCGCCGCATCTCCCGCACCAGCTGCCCCATCTCCCGCACCTGCACCCGAAGTTCCCCACCTCAGCGACAGAACTCGCAGTCATCCGCGCCTCGATCTCCTTGAGCCGCAACGCCAGTTCATCGAACTGCCCCTGCTCCCGAGCCAGCATCCGCTCCAACAACTGGTTCTTCCGGTGCAGTTCGAGAAACACGCTGACCTTGGCCCGCAACACCCAGGGATCGAACGGCTTGGTCAAGTAGTCGGCCGCACCCGTGGCATACCCCGAAACGCATACCCCGCATCGGAGTCCGTCCCGGTCAGAAAGATGATCGGCACGTCCTTGGTCTGATCGAGCCGCTTGATGTTGGCCGCGGTCTCGAACCCGTCCATCCCCGGCATCCGGATGTCCAGCAGGACCACGGCGAACCGCTGCCGCAGCAGCGCCTTCATCGCCTCCTCACCCGAACGCGCCCGCACCAGCGGCTCGTTGAGGGACCCCAGGACGGCCTCCAGTGCGACCAGGTTGTCCTCCATGTCATCGACCAGGAGGATGCTCGCGCGCTCGTCGGTCGTTGCCTCAGCGCTCATGATGGCTGTGCCTCACTCAGTCGTCGGCGGTGCCGCCGTCTCCCCTGAAGTACCCGGATCCGCCCCCGCGATGTCCCCGGAACCGGCCCCGGTCTCGGGATCCAGGAGCGCGCACACGACGGTCAGCAACTGGTCGACGTCGACCGGCTTCGGTACGTAGTCGTTGGCGCCCCGGGCGATGGACTTCTCCCGGTCGCCCGGCATCGCCTTCGCGGTGAGCGCGACGATGGGCAGTCCGGTCCAGCGCGGGGCGCGGCGGATGGCGGCGATGGTCTCGTACCCGTCCATCTCCGGCATCATGATGTCCATCAGTACGAGTTCGACGTCCGGGTTGCGCTCCAGCGTCTCGATGCCCTCGCGGCCGTTCTCCGCGTACAGCACCGGCATCCCGACCCGCCCCAGCACATGGGTGAGCGCGAAGACGTTGCGGATGTCGTCGTCGACGATCAACACCCGCCGCCCCGGCAGCACTTGACCCGCCCGCCCGGCCTTCCACGCCTCCAGCTTGGTGGGCGTGGGCCAACTGTCGTCCACCTCGTGCACGGTGAACGGCTCCGACGACAACTGCTCCGACGACAACTGCTCGGACGGCGGCGGCAGTTCACGGTCCTCGGTGAGCGGCGCGCCGCCCGCCGCGTGTCCGGGGCTGACGACGGGGACGTAGAGAGTGAAGGTGGAGCCCTGTCCGGGCTCGCTCTCGGCGACGATACGGCCGCCCAGCAGGCCCGCGATCTCGCGGCTGATGGACAGGCCGAGGCCGGTGCCGCCGTACTTGCGGTTGGTCGTGCCGTCGGCCTGCTGGAACGCCTCGAAGATCACCGGGAGTTTCTCGGCGGCGATGCCGATGCCGGTGTCGGAGACGGCGAACACGATGACCTCGTCGCTGTCGTCGCAGTAGCGGTGCTCGGGGTCCTTGACGCGGTTGACGCGGAGTTCGACACGGCCCGTCGCGGTGAACTTGATGGCGTTGGACAGCAGGTTGCGCAGGATCTGCTGGAGCCGCTGCTCGTCGGACCACAGTTCGCGCGGCACGTCCGCGCCCACCGACACCTCGAACGCGAGCCCCCGGTCCAGGGTGAGCGGGCGGAACGTGGCGTGGACGTAGTCCAGGAGCTTGATGAGCGGGAGCCGTTTGGGGCGTACGTCCATGCGGCCGGCCTCGATCTTCGACAGGTCGAGGATGTCGTTGATGAGCTGGAGCAGGTCCGAGCCGGAGCGGTGGATCGTGGTCGCGAACTGCACTTCCTGTTCGGAGAGCCGGCCGTCCGGGTTGTCGGAGAGCAGCCGGGCCAGGATCAGCAACGAGTTGAGGGGTGTGCGGAGTTCGTGCGACATGTTGGCCAGGAACTCCGACTTGTACTGCGAGGAGGTCGCCAACAGGGCTGCCTTCTCCTCCAGTTCGGCGTTCGAGCGCTGCAACTCGGCCTGCTGCTTCTGGAGTTCGTCCGAGCGTTCCTGCAGCTGCATCGCGAGGCGCTGGGACTCGCCGAGCAGGGACTCCGTGCGGGAGTTGGCGATGATGGTGTTGATCGCGGCGCCGATGGTGTTCACGAACTGGTCGAAGAACGCGAGGTGGACGTCGGAGAAGCGGGAGAAGGAGGCCAGTTCGATCACGCCGAGGAGCCGGTCCTCGAAGATGATCGGGATGATGACCACGCTCGCCGGAGAGGCCTCGCCCAGCCCGCTGTTGATCTTGATGTAGCCGGGCGGTGCCTCCTCTACCAGGATCCGCTTCTTCTCCCGCGCCGCCTGCCGCACCAGACCGTGCACCGGCATCCCGCCGGTGTCCACGGTCGCGCCCTGCGCCGCCCCGTACCCGGCGATGAAGGCAAGTCCCTTGGCGGGGATGGCCGTTCGCAGGCTGTCCTCGTCCGGATCGGCCAGGAAGAACGCCCCGTACTGCGCGTTCACCAGCGGCGTCAGCTCGCGCAGGATCAGGTCGGCGACCTCCATCAGGTCCCGGTGCCCCTGCATCAGCGCGGCGAGCCGGGCCAGGTTGGACTCCAGCCAGTCCTTCGCGCGGGTCGTCTCGCGGAGGTTGGCCACCATCAGGTTGATGTTGTCCTTGAGCTCCGTCACCTCGCCCTGGGTCTCCACCGTGATCGAGCGGGACATGTCGCCCTGCGCCACCGCCGAGGCCACCTCGGCGATCGCGCGGACCTGCGTGGTGAGGTTCAGCGCGAGTTCGTTCACGTTGGTCGTCAGGCGCTTCCAGGTGCCGTAGACGCCCTCGACCCGTGCCTGGCCGCCGAGTTGGCCCTCGGAGCCGACCTCGCGGGCCACCCGGGTGACCTCGGACGAGAAGGAGGAGAGGGTGTCGACCATCGTGTTGATGGTGGTCTTGAGTTCCAGGATCTCGCCGCGCGCGTCCACGTCGATCTTCTTCGACAGGTCGCCCTGCGCCACCGCCGTCGCGACCTGGGCGATGTTCCGCACCTGTGAAGTCAGGTTGTCCGCCATGTAGTTGACGTTGTCGGTCAGGTCGGCCCAGACCCCGGAGACGCCCAACACCTGGGCCCTGCCGCCGAGTCGGCCGTCGGTGCCGACCTCACGGGCCACGCGGGTCACCTCGTCGGCGAAGGCGCGCAGCTGCTCCACCATCGTGTTGACGGTGTCCTTCAGTTCGAGGATCTCGCCGCGCGCGTCGACGGTGATCTTCTTCGACAGGTCGCCGTTGGCCACGGCGGTGGTGACCTGGGCGATGTTCCGGACCTGTGACGTCAGGTTGAGCGCCATGAAGTTGACGTTGTCGG
Source organism: Streptomyces sp. P3 (assembly GCA_016893485.2). Taxonomy (GTDB): domain Bacteria; phylum Actinomycetota; class Actinomycetes; order Streptomycetales; family Streptomycetaceae; genus Streptomyces. The sequence goes on along the minus strand of JAFEKX020000001.1, from coordinate 3,457,372 downwards.
TGAGGTCCTTCCAGACCCCGCTGACGCCCCGCACCTGCGCCTGCCCGCCGAGGTTGCCCTCGGTGCCGACCTCGCGGGCGACGCGGGTGACCTCGTCGGCGAAGGCGGAGAGCTGGTCGACCATCGTGTTGATGGTGGACTTCAGCTCCAGGATCTCGCCCTTGGCCTCCACCGTGATCTTCTTGCCGAGGTCGCCCTGCGCGACGGCCGTCGACACCAGCGCGATGTTGCGGACCTGCGACGTCAGGTTGTCCGCCATGAAGTTGACGTTGTCGGTGAGGTCCTTCCAGACGCCGGAGACGCCCCGCACCTGCGCGCGCCCGCCCAAGTTGCCCTCGGTGCCGACCTCGCGGGCCACGCGGGTGACCTCGTCAGCGAAGGCGGAGAGCTGGTCGACCATCGTGTTGATGGTCGACTTCAGCTCCAGGATCTCGCCCTGCGCGTCGACCGTGATCTTCTGACTCAGGTCGCCGTTCGCCACGGCCGTCGTCACCTGGGCGATGTTCCGCACCTGTGACGTCAGGTTCGAGGCCATGAAGTTGACGTTGTCGGTGAGGTCCTTCCAGACCCCGGACACACCCCGCACCTGGGCCCGGCCGCCCAACTGGCCCTCGGTGCCGACCTCGCGGGCGACGCGCGTCACCTCGTCCGCGAACGCGGAGAGCTGCTCGACCATCGTGTTCACGGTGAGCTTCAGTTCGAGCAGCTCACCGGTCGCCTCGACCGTGACCGTCCGCGTCAGGTCGCCCCGCGCCACCGCCGTCGTCACCAGGGCGATGTCCCGCACCTGCGCGGTCAGCCGGGACGCCATCGTGTTGACCGCCTCGGTCACATCACGCCAACTCCCGGACAGCCGCGTCACCTTGGCCCGGCCACCGAGTCTGCCCTCGGTGCCGACCTCGCGGGCCACCCGGGTCACCTCCCCGGTGAACAGGGAGAGCTGGTCCACCATCTTGTTCACGGCGCGGCCCAGATGCCGTAGGTCACCGCGCAACTGCCTGCTGCCGTCGTGCAGATCGACCCGCTGGGTCAGATCGCCGCCCGCCACCGCGTCCAGCACCCGGGTCGCGTTGGCGGCCGGGGCGACGAGGGCGTCGAGGAGCTGGTTGACGTCGTTGACGCGGGAGGTCCAGCCGCCCTGGCCGGGGCTGGCCGAGAGCCGTTCGTCCAGGCGGCCGTGGCGGATCAGCTCCCGCCGGACGCGCTGCGTCTCGGAGTTGAAGTGGGTGCTGCGGTCCATGATCTGGTTGAAGGCGGCGGTCAGTTCGGCCACCATGCCCTGGCCGGTCTCCGGCGCCTTCGTGAAGTCGCCGTCGCGGGCGGCCGTCATCACGGCGAGCAGGGGACGGAGATCCGATGCTCGAATCCAGTCCTCTTTCTGTCCGTCCTCGAGCGTACGCGTAGCACTGTTCTCACCCATGGCGGCCCACTTCGGTAACTCGGCGCTTATGCGCGCGGTCAGTCTGTCACTCTGTCCGCATCGACCGAGGCGTATTCGTCCGAACTGCTCGGGGAGCTGTCCATGGGGGCCATTCCGACGCAACGGGAGACCACTTCGCGTGTTCCCGATGCGCCCGCGCAGCACGGCGCGGACCGGCGTACGACCGTGCGCGCCACGCTGTCCGGCAGCCCCCTCGCGCCCGGTTCGGCCCGCGGTCTGGTGCGCGCCGCGCTCCGTGAATGGGCCGAGCTCGCCCTGCCCGGCACCGAGAAGCTCACCGACCGGCTCGCCGACGACGCGATGGTCGTCGTCAGCGAACTCGTCACCAACGCCGTCGTCCACGCCGGCACCGACGTCGAGCTGGTGTGCCGCCTGGAGGACACGGACGCGATCGTCGTCGAGGTCGCCGACCACCACCCCTCCCGCGCCCCGCGCGACAACACCGCCGAACCGGCCTACGAGACACCGGAGTTCGGGCGCGGCCTGCGCCTCGTCTCCACCCTCGCCGAGGCCTGGGGCGTCACCTACCGCACCGGCACCAAGACCGTCTGGGCCCGCCTGCCCGCCGAAGGCACCCCGGCCGCCGCGGAGCGGGAGGCCTGCGCCGGTGAACGCGGCCTGCGCGTCGCCGAGATCCTCGCCCCGAACCGCCCGCCCCCTCGGACAGGCCCACCCGCGGCGATCCCCACCGCGCCGAGCACGACCGGGACTGGCTCGGCCGCGGCGCCCTCTCCTTCCTCGCCGAGGCCTCCGACCTGCTTGCGGGACAGCTCGACGAGGACCTCGTCGCCGCGCTCGCCGGACAGCTGATCGTGCCGAGACTGGCCGACTGGTGCGGTATGGCTGGAGGACGAGGCGCTGGGGCGCGGCGGCTGGAACGAGGACGCCGGAGCGGGCGCAGGACCCCGCCTCGCCCGCGTCTGGCACGGCAGCGAGAACCGCATCGAGGAGCTGCGCGGCGCCCTGGAGAAGGACCCGCCCCGCCCGCCGGACTCCCTGCGGCCCGTGCCCTACCCCTGGCCCGCCGAGGCGCTCGGCCCGCACGGCACCCACGGCGCGGCCCTCGCGTACCGGCTGATCGCGGGCGGTAGGCCGCTCGGCACGCTGGTCATCGGGCGGTCCGGGCTGCCGCGCTTCCCCGACGAGGTCACCGGCCTGGTCGAGGACCTCAGCCGCCGCGTCGCCCTCGCGATCGGCGCGGCCCGCCAGTACGCCCGCCAGGCCACCATCAGCCGCGTCCTCCAGCGCGGCCTGCTCCCCGGCGCGGTCGCCGAGATCCCCGGCGTGCACAGCGCCCTCGTCTACGAACCGTGCGACAAGGGCGGCCCCAGCGGCGACTTCTACGACCTCTTCCCGGCCGGTGACGGCCGCTGGTGCTTCGCCCTCGGCGACGTCCAGGGCAAGGGCCCCGAGGCCGCCGTAGTGATCGGCCTCGCCCGCCCCTGGCTACGGCTCCTCGCCCGCGAGGGCTACCGCGTCGCCGACGTCCTCGACCGCCTCAACCAGCTCCTCCTCGACGACGCCACCGAGGCCGCCGACGCCGCCGCCCACGCGATGGTGGCAGCGGGCGGCATGCCGGGTCCGGTCGGCGACGGCCCCCGCTTCCTCTCCCTCCTCTACGGCGAGCTGGTCCCCTTCGACGGCGGCGTCCGCTGCACCCTCGCCTCCGCGGGACACCCGCTGCCCCTGCTCCTCGGCCCGGACGGCAAGGTCGGCACGGTGGCCCGCCCGCAGACCCTCCTCGGGGTCGTCGAGGACGCCACCTACACCAGCGAGACCTTCGAACTCCGGCCCGGCGACAGCCTGTTGTGCGTCACCGACGGGGTGACCGAGCGGCGCTCCGGGTCGGTCCAGTTCGACGACGGCGACGGCCTCGCGACCGCGCTGGCGGGGTGCGCGGGCCTGAGCGCCGAGCTGATCGCGGAGCGGATCAAACGCCTGGTGCACGAGTTCGGCGGCCGTCCCCGGAGGACGACATGGCGCTGCTGGTGCTCCAGGCGGAAAAACAGGCGGATCAGGCTGAGCGGCCGGTCGGAGCGGACAGTCGCACGAGTGCTGGACAATGGAGGACATGCCTTCCGCACTCCCCGACGGCGACCCCGTCCCCGAAGACGGCTCCCTGCCCGCCCAGGCGCTCGCCGGGGCCGTGGACCGCCCCCTCGGGTTCTACCTGCACGTCCCGTACTGCGCGACCCGCTGCGGCTACTGCGACTTCAACACCTACACGGCGACCGAGCTGCGCGGCACGGGCGGAGTGCTGGCCTCCCGCGACAACTACGCCGACACCCTTATCGACGAGGTCCGCCTCGCCCGCAAGGTCCTCGGCGACGACCCGCGCCAGGTCCGCACGGTCTTCGTCGGCGGCGGCACGCCCACGCTGCTGGCGGCGGGCGATCTCGTCCGGATGCTGGCCGCGATCAGGGACGAGTTCGGGCTGGCACCGGACGCCGAGATCACCACGGAGGCGAACCCGGAGTCCGTGGACCCGGCCTACCTCGCGGCCCTCCGCGACGGCGGCTTCAACCGCGTCTCCTTCGGCATGCAGAGCGCGAAACAGCACGTACTGAAGGTGCTGGACCGCACCCACACCCCCGGCCGCCCCGAGGCCTGCGTCGCGGAGGCCCGCGCGGCCGGCTTCGACCACGTCAACCTCGACCTGATCTACGGCACCCCGGGCGAGACCGACGACGACTGGCGCGCCTCGCTCGACTCCGCCCTCGGCGCGGGCCCCGACCACATCAGCGCGTACGCCCTGATCGTCGAGGAGGGCACCCAGCTGGCCCGCCGCATCCGCCGGGGCGAGGTCCCGATGACGGACGACGACGTGCACGCCGACCGCTATCTGATCGCCGACGAGGTGATGTCGGCGGCGGGCTTCGACTGGTACGAGGTCTCGAACTGGGCGACATCGAATTCCGGCCGTTGTCTCCACAACGAGCTGTACTGGCGCGGCGCCGACTGGTGGGGCGCGGGCCCCGGAGCCCACTCGCACGTGGGCGGCGTCCGCTGGTGGAACGTCAAGCACCCCGGCTCCTACGCGGCAGCCCTCGCCTCCGGCCGCTCCCCGGGCGCGGGCCGCGAGATCCTCACCGAGGAGGACCGCCGAGTGGAACGCGTCCTCCTGGAACTACGCCTCCGCGAGGGCGCCCCCTGACCCTCCTCCACGAGGAAGGCCTCAAGTCCTCCCGCCGCGCCCTCACGGACGGCCTCCTGCAGCGACAGCCCTACGACGAGGGCCGCGCCGTACTCACCCTGCGGGGAGGCTCCTGGCGGACGCGGTGGTGCGGGACCTGGTGGACTGATCACCCTCCGGTCGGTGGGAGCACCCGCAGAGGCGGGATGTGGCCTTTCCCGGCGAGAACAGCGAGCCCCAGCCGGGTCTCGTGGTCACGGAGATTCGGCGCGGACGACGGCCCCGGACGGCTCGTACCCGCTCCCGCCGTGACGACGCTCGTCGAGGTCGCCTCGAAGACATCGGCCCGTTCGAGGCCCAGCGCGTGGTGCTGACGGAGCCGACCGGGACCGGCTCGGCGGCGGACCACCAGTCGGAGCGGACGCGTGAGTTCGGCGTTCGTCACCTGCCGCGTCTCAGGCCGTGACGAAGTCGATCAACTCCTCGACCCGGCCGAGCAGTTCCGGCTCCAGGTCCTTGTACGAGCCCACCTTGGCCAGAATCGCCTGCCACACCGCACCGGTGTTTTCCGGCCAACCCAGGGCCCGGCAGACGCCCGTCTTCCAGTCCTGGCCGTGGGGGACGCGCGGCCAGGCGGCGATGCCCACGGAGGACGGTTTCACGGCCTCCCAGATGTCGATGTACGGGTGGCCGACGACCAGCGCGTGTTCGCTCGTCACGGACTGGGCGATGCGCCACTCCTTGGTGCCCGGTACCAGGTGGTCCACCAGGATGCCCAGTCGCGCGTCCGGGCCGGGGGCGAACTCGTCCACGATCGACGGGAGGTCGTCGACGCCCTCCAGGTACTCGACCACCACGCCCTCGATGCGCAGGTCGTCGCCCCACACCCGCTCGACGAGTTCCGCGTCGTGGCGGCCCTCCACGTAGATCCGCCCGGCGCGGGCCACACGCGCGCGTGCGCCGGGGACGGCGACCGAACCGGAAGCCGTACGGGTGGGCCGTAGAGGACTCGACACGGGCCTGACCAGGGTGACGACGCGGCCCTCCAGGAGGAAGCCGCGCGGTTCCATCGGGAACACCCGGTGCTTGCCGAAGCGGTCCTCCAGGGTGACCGTGCCGGCCTCGCAGCGGATCACCGCGCCGCAGAAACCCGTGCCCGGCTCCTCGACCACCAGGCCCGGGTCCGCGGGGACCTCGGGGCCGGCTTGGGCTTCTTCCACGGCGGGGTCAGGTCGGCGGAGTACTGGCGCATTCGGATGACGATAGGAGAACCGGGCCGACGGCCGTCACGACACGCCGAAACGCGTTGCCAACGCGTCCCGTTGGGCCCGTACGAACCCCGCGTCCACCACCGCTCCGTGACCGGGCACGTACAACGCGTCCTCCCCGCCGAGGGAGAGGAGCCGGTCGAGTGCCGCAGGCCAGTGGGCCGGTACGGCGTCGGGGCCCGCCTGCGGTTCGCCGGGCTCCTCGACCAGGTCGCCGCAGAACACGACCGCCGGGGAGCCGGGGACGAGGACCGCGAGGTCGTGGGCGGTGTGACCCGGGCCCACGTTCACCAGTAGGGCCTGTTGATCGTCGCCCAGGGGCAGCGTCAACTCGTCCGGCACCAGGTGACGCGGGTACGTCAGGGCGGCTACCGCCTCGTCGGCCACGCGCGCGCGTGGAGGCCGTTTCTGACTGCGTCCGCACGCAGCTCGGCCCGCTCCTCCGTCAGCACCCGCTCCACGCCCGCCGCGCCGAACACCTCCGCGTCCGCGAACGCCGCCGCCCCGAAGACGTGGTCGAAATGCGGGTGGGTGAGCGCGAGATGGGTCACAGCGCGACCGGCGAGCGCCCAAGCCTCCGTACGCAACCGCGCGCCCTCCGCGAGGCCCGACCCCGCGTCGACCATCAGCGCCGCGTCGCCGCCGATCACCAGCCCGACCGTGCAGTCCCAGCCAGGCAGCCGGCACCGGCCCACCCCGGCCGCGATCCGCTCCCATCCCAGCTCTTCCCAAGTCACCGTCACACGGCGACGCTAACGGTGAGGGCACCTCACGGCGTGACATCGCAGGACCGGCCTTGCCCGAGGTGTGCCCCACGGCCGTACACTGGCCGGGGAAGGCTGGCACTCACGCGCACAGAGTGCCAGGAAAGGGCGGGCTCGCGACAAGCGGCGACAAAGGCGACCAGAACCGGGAGGTGTGCGCGGATGCTCAGCGAACGCAGACTTCAGGTGCTGCGCGCCATCGTCCAGGACTACGTGGGCACCGAGGAGCCGGTCGGCTCCAAGGCGCTCACCGAGCGGCACAGCCTCGGCGTCTCCCCGGCGACGGTGCGCAACGACATGGCCGCCCTGGAGGACGAGGGTTTCATCGCCCAGCCGCACACCAGCGCCGGGCGCATCCCCACCGACAAGGGCTACCGGCTCTTCGTCGACAAGCTCGCCGGCGTCAAGCCGATGACAGGCCCCGAGCGCAAGGCGATCCAGAACTTCCTCGACGGCGCGGTCGACCTCGACGACGTCGTGGGCCGTACGGTCAGGCTGCTCGCGCAGCTCACCCGGCAGGTCGCCGTCGTGCAGTACCCGTCCCTGACCCGCTCGACCGTCCGGCACGTGGAGCTGCTGTCGCTGGCCCCCGCGCGCGTGATGCTCGTGCTGATCACCGACACCGGCCGGGTCGAGCAGCGCATGGTCGACTGCCCGGCGCCGTTCGGCGAGGCCTCGCTCTCGCGGATCTGCGGGCGCGGCTCAACAGCCGGATCGCGGGGCGCCGCTTCGCGGACGTGCCGCTGCTCGTGCAGGATCTGCCGGAGGCCTTCGAGGCGGAGGACCGCGGCACGGTGGCGACGGTGCTCTCCACCCTCCTGGAGACCCTCGTCGAGGAGACCGAGGAGCGGCTGATGATCGGCGGCACCGCCAATCTCACCCGCTTCGGACATGACTTTCCCCTCACTATCCGCCCCATCCTGGAGGCCCTGGAGGAGCAGGTCGTCCTCCTCAAGTTGCTTGGTGAGGCGGGGATTCGGGCATGACCGTACGGATCGGTCACGAGAACGCCTACGAGGGACTCAACTCCACGTCGGTGGTCTCGGTCGGCTACGGTTCGGGCGGCGAGGCAGTCGCCAAGCTAGGCGTGGTCGGACCGACCCGCATGGATTACCCGGGAACGATGGGAGCGGTACGCGCAGTGGCACGGTACGTCGGACAGATCCTGGCGGAGTCCTAAGTGGCCACGGACTACTACGCCGTTCTCGGCGTGCGTCGCGACGCGTCGCAGGATGAGATCAAGAAGGCCTTCCGCCGGCTCGCGCGCGAGCTGCACCCGGACGTGAATCCGGACCCGAAGACCCAGGAGCGGTTCAAGGAGATCAACGCCGCTTACGAGGTGCTCTCGGACCCGCAGAAGAAGCAGGTCTACGACCTCGGCGGCGACCCCTCTCGCAGGCGGGCGGCGGCGCGGCCGGCGGCTTCGGCGCGGGCGGCTTCGGGAACTTCTCGGACATCATGGACGCGTTCTTCGGCACGGCGTCGCAGCGCGGACCGCGCTCGCGCACCCGCCGCGGCCAGGACGCGATGATCCGGCTGGAGATCGAGCTCGACGAGGCGGCCTTCGGCACCACGAAGGACATCCAGGTCGACACGGCCGTCGTCTGCAACACCTGCAACGGCGAGGGCGCGGCCCCCGGCACCTCCGCGCAGACCTGTGACATGTGTCGCGGTCGCGGTGAGGTCTCGCAGGTGACCCGGTCCTTCCTGGGCCAGGTCATGACGTCCCGCCCCTGCCCCCAGTGCCAGGGCTTCGGCACGGTCGTGCCGACGCCGTGCCCGGAGTGCGCCGGTGACGGCCGCGTCCGCTCGCGGCGCACGCTCACGGTCAAGATCCCGGCGGGCGTGGACAACGGCACACGGATCCAGCTCGCGGGCGAGGGCGAGGTCGGCCCCGGCGGCGGCCCCGCCGGCGACCTGTACGTCGAGATCCACGAGCTGCCGCACGCGATGTTCCAGCGCCGCGGCGACGACCTGCACTGCACGGTCACGCTCCCGATGACGGCGGCGGCCCTGGGCACGAAGGTGCCGCTGGAGACGCTCGACGGCATGGAGGAGGTCGACATCCGCCCGGGCACCCAGTCCGGCCAGTCGATCCCGCTGCACACCCGCGGCATCACGCACCTGCGCGGCGGCGGCAGGGGCGACCTCATCGTCCATGTCGAGGTCACCACCCCCACGAAGCTGGACGTGGAGCAGGAGCGTCTGCTGCGCGAACTGGCGAAGCTGCGCGGCGAGGAGCGGCCCATGGGCACGTTCCAGCCGGGTCAGCAGGGGTTGTTCTCGCGCCTCAAGGACGCCTTCAACGGTCGCTGAGAGGGTCCGGGGCAGCCGCCCCGGGCCCTCTCCTCCGTCCGGGAGGCCTTGCTCTCAGGCGCCCTGCGGGACTGAATGCACTGGCATGTGCCGGTGCCAAGGCCGGATTCGGACTTGTTCGGAGGACGTGACAACATGCCGTCATGTCCTCCGCACTGACCGATCTCTTCCCTCATCCGATCGTGCAGGCCCCGATGGCGGGCGGTGTCTCCGTCCCGCGTCTCGCGGCCGCCGTGGCCGAGGCCGGTGGACTGGGATTCCTCGCCGCCGGGTACAAAACAGCCGACGGCATGTACCAGGAGATCAAGCAGCTGCGGAGCCTGACGTCCCGCCCCTTCGGCGTGAACCTCTTCATGCCGCAGCCCGAATACGCGGACAAGGCCGCCGTCGACGTCTACGCCCACCAGCTCGCCGGTGAGGCCGCGTGGTACGACACGGAGCTCGGCGACCCGGACAGCGGCCGGGAGGACGGCTACGACGCCAAGCTGTCCGTCCTGCTCGACAACCCGGTGCCGGTGGCCTCCTTCCACTTCGGCATCCCGGCCCCCGAGACGCTGGAGTCGCTGCGCCGGGCCGGCACCTTCACCCTCGTCACCGCCACCACCGTCGAGGAGGCCCTCGCCGTGGAGCGGGCCGGTGCCGACGCGGTGATCGCGCAGGGCGTCGAGGCCGGCGGCCACCAGGGCACCCACCGCGACCTCCCGGAGAACGACGGCGCCAGCCTCGGCCTGCTCTCCCTCGTCGCGCAGATCCGCGAGACCGTGAGCCTCCCGGTCGTCGCCGCGGGCGGTCTGATGCGCGGCAGCCAGATCGCCGCGGCCCTCGCGGCGGGCGCGAGCGCGGGCCAGCTCGGCACGGCGTTCCTCGCCACCCCCGAGTCCGGCGCGCACCTCCTGCACAAGCAGGCGCTCACCAACCCCCTGTTCACCCGCACCGAGTTGACCCGCGCGTTCTCCGGCCGCCCGGCCCGCGGCCTGGTCAACCGCTTCATGCGCGAACACGGCCCCTACGCCCCCGCCGCGTACCCCGAGATCCACCACCTGACGTCCCCGCTCCGCAAGAAGGCCGCCGCCTCCGGCGACCCGCAGGGCATGGCGCTGTGGGCGGGCCAGGGCCACCGCATGGCCCGCGAGCTGCCGGCTGGTCAGCTGGTCGAGATCCTGGTCGCCGAACTGGCCTCCGCCCGGACCGCGTTGTCCTCCGGGGGAGACCTCCGATGACGGCGCCGGTGTTCATCCTCGACCCCCTGGTCCTGCCGGATTTCTGCGGCGGCGAGTACGTCCTCGACGGTCCCGAGGGACGGCACGCGGTTTCCGTGCGGCGGATGCGGGCCGGTGAGGACGTCGTCCTCACCGACGGACGCGGCCGATGGATGGAGGGTGTCGTCAAGGCGGCCGAAGGCAAGGACCGGCTCGTCGTCATGGACCTGGAGTCCGTCAGCGAGGAGCCTGCGCCGCAACCCCGCATCACCGTCGTCCAGGCCCTCCCCCAAGGGCGACCGCGGCGAACTGGCCGTGGAGACGATGACCGAGACCGGCGTCGACGCGATCGTCCCCTGGGCGGCCTCCCGCTGCATCACGCAGTGGAAGGGCGAGCGCGGTCTCAAGGCCCTCGCCAAGTGGCGGGCCACCGCACGCGAGGCCGGCAAGCAGTCCCGCAGGCTGCGCTTCCCGGAGGTCGCGGACGCGGCAACGAGCAAGCAGGTTGCGGCACTTCTGGCCAAAGCCGACTTCGCCGCCGTCCTCCACGAGGACCGCGACTACGGCAGCGAGCCCCTGGCCACCGCCGAACTCCCTGCCGAGGGCGAGATCGTGCTGGTCGTGGGCCCCGAAGGAGGCGTCTCCCCGAGGAGTTGGCGCTCTTCGAGGAGGCGGGCGCGAAGGCCTACCGCCTCGGGCGTAGCGTGCTGCGTACATCGACGGCCGGGACCGCGGCGACCGCCCTGCTCCTGGGCCGTACCGGACGCTGGTCCTGAACCAGAGGGGATCGCCGTGGAACTCGCCCAAGTACGGCTGCTCGTCACCGACTTCGCCGCCTGCTACCGCTTCTACGCCGACGTCCTCGGCCTGAAGCCCCAGTCGGGGGCGGCCGAGGGACCGTACGAGAAGTTCAGTCCCGCGATCGGGTCCGCCGGGATCGCGCTCCAGGACCGGGCGATGATGGCCCAAGTCCTCGGCGAACTGGGGACTTGGCGACCGGGCACCGCTCGCTGGTGGTGCTGCGCGTCGACGACCTGGACGGGTACTGCGCACAGATCACCGCCCGGGGCGCCGAGTTGCTGCACGGGCCCGCGCCGATGACGGACCGGATGCGGGTCGCGCATCTCAAGGACCCCGAGGGCAATGTGGTGGAGCTTCAGGAGTGGCTGCTGCTGCGCGGCTGAGGGTTGTGCGCCGGGAGACTGCGCCCCCGGCGCACGCGTGGCCGTATGCGCTCTTCCGTGTGCGCCCCGACGGTGGCAGGCTGCCGTCCATGGCGGTGTCGAGACGGAACTGGAGCCGGCCGCGCGGGCGGAGGGTCGCCGCTGTGGCGGGGCTCGCGGTGGTGACCGTGGGCGGGGCCGTGGCGTGCCAGCCCGGTGATCTCAGCGCGGCGACCGTCGCGTACACCACCGACAAGACGGCGACCGCGGAGCTGAAGCACGACCACGTGAGCGTGCGCTATCTGACCTGCACCGGCAACTACGGCAGCGGCAACAAGGTCTACACGCCCGGGAAGACGCCCTCGCCGACCGAGACCACGGTCGTCAGCGTCGACTGCCAGGGGCAGACCGACGACAACCGCGACATCACGGTCACCGGCAAGGTCACCCGGGCCGTCGACGGCGCCTGTGTGCGCGGCGATCTGGTCGGCAAGGTCGCGGGCAAGCAGGTGTTCCACGTGACCGGGCTCGGCGACTGCAACGCGGTGACGCCGTCGTCCGTGAACAACCCCAATCCGACGCTGACCTACGGCCCCGGACCGACCGTCACGGTCACCAAGACGATCTGGTGCAAGGGCGACCCGACCTGCTGGCCCGTCGAAGGCAAGTGATCCAAAGGGCTGTCGGCGGCTACCGCCGGTGCATAACCTGATCAGGTGACTCAGCCCTCAGCGTCCGCAGCCCCGGCCTATCTCCGCTTCCCGCACCTGCACGGCGAGTTGGTCGCCTTCACCGCCGAGGACGACGTGTGGCTGGCGTCCCTCGACGGTGGCGGCCGGGCGTGGCGGGTCAGCGCGGAGAACGTGCCGGTGACCCACCCCCGCATCTCACCGGACGGCACCACCGTCGCCTGGACCTCCACCCGTGACGGCGCCCCCGAGGTGCACATCGCCCCGGTCGACGGCGGGCCCGCCAGGCGCCTGACGTACTGGGGCAGTTCACGCACCCAGGTCCGCGGCTGGACCGCCGAGGGCGAGGTCCTGGTGACCACCGCCCACGGCCAGGCCAACCTCCGCCGCAGCTGGGCCCGTTCGGTCCCGCTCGACGGCGGACCGGCGACGACCCTCCCGTACGGCTGGGTGGGAGACGTAGCCCGCGGCGAGCACGCCACGGTCCTCCTCTCCGCGCCGATGGGCCGCGAGGCGGCTTGGTGGAAGCGCTACCGGGGCGGTACCGCGGGCAAGTTGTGGATCGACCGCGAGGGCGACGGCGAATTCACGCGCCTGCACGAGGAGTTGGACGGCAATATCGAATACCCGGTGTGGACGGGAGAGCGGATCGCGTTCCTCTCCGACCACGAGGGCACCGGCGCGCTCTACTCCTCCCTCGCCGACGGCTCCGACCTGCGCCGCCACACCCCCGTCGACGGCTTCTACGCCCGGCACGCGTCCGGCGACGGCACCCGGGTCGTCTACTCCTCCGCCGGTGAACTCTGGATCCTGGACGACCTGGACGGTGCCGAACCGCGCCGCCTCGACATCCGCCTCGGCGGCCAGCGCACCGACCAGCAGCCCTATCCGGTGGCCGCGGCCCGCTGGTTCGGGTCCGCGTCCCCGACCACACCGCGCGCGGGCAGCGCGGTCGCCGTGCGCGGCGCCGTCCACTGGGTCACCCACCGCTCGGGCCCCGCCCGCGCGCTCACCACCACCCCCGGCGTCCGCGCCCGGCTGCCCCGCACCTTCCGCACGGACGGCGAGGAGTGGGTGGTGTGGGTGACGGACGCCGAGGGCGACGACGCCCTGGAGTTCGCCCCCGCCACCGGCCTCGCCCCGGGGCCACCCCGCGCAGGCTCGCCGCAGGGCAACTCGGCCGCGTCCTCGCCCTCACCGTGGCCCCCGACGGCAGCCGGATCGCCGTGGCGTCGCACGACGGCCGCGTCCTCCTCGTCGAGCGCGAGACCGGCGAGGTCCGCGAGGTCGACCGCAGCGAGGACGGCGACGCCTCGGGCCTCGCCTTCTCCCCGGACTCGGCCTGGCTGGCCTGGTCGCACCCGGGCCCGCGCCCGCTACGCCAGTTGAAGCTGGCGAACACCACAGACCTGTCGGTGACGGAGGCCACCCCCTCCGCTTCCAGGACTACGCCCCCGCCTTCACCCTCGACGGCAAACACCTGGTCTTCCTCTCCACCCGCTCCTTCGACCCGGTCTACGACGAGCACGTCTTCGACCTGGCCTTCGTGGTCGGCGACCGCCCGCACCTCATCACCCTCGCCGCGACGACCCCGTCCCCCTTCGGACCGCAGCGCCACGGCCGCCCCTTCGAGGCCCCCGACAAGGACGAGACCCCCGACAGCGAGGGCCGCCCCACCACCCGCGTCGACCTCGAAGGCCTCGCCGACCGCATCGTCGCCTTCCCGGTCGAGGCCGGCCGCTACTCCAACCTGCGCACTGCCAAGGACGGCGTCCTGTGGCTGCGCCACCCGGTCCTCGGCGTCCTCGGCGCCACCCGCGCGACCCCGAAGACCCGGACCCCAAGACGGAGTTGGAGCGCTACGACCTCGCCCAGCAGCGCATCGAGCACCTCGCGGGGACGCCGACCACTTCGAGGTCAGCGGCGACGGCAAACGCGTCCTGCTGTGGACCGACCACAAACTCCGCGTCGTCCCGAGCGACCGCCGCGCCTCCGGCTCGGACGACGACGACAGCGACACGAACATCAACGTCGACCTGTCCCGCATCCGCCAGACCGTCGACCCGGCCGCCGAGTGGCGCCAGATGTACGACGAGACCGGCCGCATCATGCGCGACAACTTCTGGCGCGAGGACATGAGCGGCGTCGACTGGGACGCGGTCCTCGACCGCTACCGCCCCGTCCTGGACCGGGTGGCCACCCACGACGACCTGGTCGACCTCCTCTGGGAGGTGCACGGCGAACTGGGCACCTCGCACGCCTACGTCACCCCCCGCGGCGGCCACGGCCACGGTGAACGCCAGGGTCTCCTCGGCGCCGACATCTCCCGTCACGATGACGGCAGTTGGCGCATCGACCGCATCCTCCCCTCGGAGACCTCCGACCCGCACGCCCGAGCCCCCTCGCCGCCCCCGGGGTAGCGGTCCGCACGGGAGACGCGATCCTCGCGGTGGCAGGCCAACCCGTGGACCCGGTCACGGGCCCCGCCCCCTCCTGGTGGGCACGGCAGGCAAACCCATCGAGCTGACGATCTCCCCGGCGGCCGGCGGCGACCCGCGCCACGCGATCGTCGTCCCCCTCGCGGACGAGGAACCCCTCTACTACCACGCCTGGGTCGCCGACCGCCGCGCCTACGTCCACGAGAAGTCCGGCGGCCGCCTCGGCTACCTCCACGTCCCCGACATGCAGGCCCCCGGCTGGGCCCAGATCCACCGCGACCTGCGCGTCGAGGTCGCCCGCGAGGGCCTGGTGGTCGACGTCCGCGAGAACCGCGGCGGCCACACCTCCCAACTGGTCATCGAAAAACTGGCCCGCCGCATCGTCGGCTGGGACCTGCCCCGAGGCATGCGCCCCTACAGCTACCCCGAGGATGCCCCCGCGGCCCCGTAGTGGCCGTGGCCAACGAGTTCTCCGGCTCCGACGGCGACATCGTCAACGCGGCGATCAAGGCCCTGGGAATCGGCCCGGTGGTCGGCACCCGCACCTGGGGCGGCGTCATCGGCATCGACAGCAGGTATCGGTTGGTCGACGGCACGCTCATCACCCAGCCCAAGTACGCCTTCTGGCTTGAGGGTTATGGGTGGGGGGGTCGAGAACCACGGCGTCGACCCGGACGTAGAGGTGGTCCAACGCCCCCAGGACTACGCGGCGGGACGCGACGCACAACTGGACGAGGCAATCCGCCTGGCTTTGGAGTCACTGGAGTCCGTTCCCGCAAAGACCCCTCAGGCTTGCCAACCTAAGGGGCGCGAGGCTGTGTCGACTTGCGGCTCCGCCGCGTGGGCGCGACCAGCCACGACGGCGCGGCACTCAACGACGATACGATGCCCACCGTAAATCGCCGCTCAACCCCCGGAGGGGAACGCACATGTCAGGGGACCCGCAGAACGACTGCCTGTTCTGCAAGATCGTCGCAGGCCACATCCCCGCGACGATCATCCGAGAGACACCCACCACCGTCGCGTTCCGAGACATCAACCCCCAGGCCCCCACCCACGTCCTGGTCATCCCGAGGGTCCACTACCCGGACGCCGCCTCCCTCGCCGCAGCCGAACCCACGATCGCCGCAGACGTACTCCGCGAGGCAGGCGAGGTGGCGGCGGACGAGAAGCTCGACAGCTACCGCGTGATCTTCAACACCGGCAGCGGCGCGGGCCAGACCGTCTTCCACGCCCACGCCCACGTCATGGGCGGCCGCGGCATGCAGTGGCCGCCCGGATAACTCGCCGTGTCCGTACGTGAACTGGTGATCCTGGGCACGGCGAGCCAGGTCCCCACCCGCCACCGCAACCACAACGGCTACCTCCTCCGCTGGGACGGCGAGGGCATCCTCTTCGACCCCGGAGAGGGCACCCAGCGCCAGATGCTGCGCGCCGGGGTGGCCGCGCACGACCTGAACCGGATCTGCGTCACCCACTTCCACGGCGACCACTCCCTCGGCCTCGCGGGCGTCATCCAGCGCATCAACCTGGACCGCGTCCCTGCACCCGGTCACCGCGCACTACCCGAAGTCGGGCCAGCGTTTCTTCGACCGCCTGCGCTACGCGACGGCGTACCGCGAGACGGTGGGCATCACGGAGTCCCCGGTGGCGGAGGACGGCGTACTCGCCACCACTCCCGCCTACACCCTGGACACCCACAAGCTCTCCCACCCCGTCGAGTCCTACGGCTACCGCCTCACCGAACCCGACGGCCGCCGCATGCTCCCCGAGCGCCTCGCCGCGCACGGCATCAAGGGCCCGGACGTGGGCCGCATCCAGCGCGAGGGGACGGTGGACGGCGTCTCGCTGGACGACGTCAGTGAGGCACGCCGAGGCCAGCGCTTCGCGTTCATCATGGACACCCGCCTGTGCGAGGGGGTGGAGAAGCTCGCGGAAGGCTGCGACCTCCTGGCCATCGAGTCGACGTTCCTGGACGAGGACGAGCAACTGGCCGTGGACCATGGCCACTTGACCGCGGGGCAGGCGGCGAGGGTGGCGCAGGAGGCAGGCGTACGACACCTGGTCCTCACCCACTTCAGCCAGCGCTACTCCGAGCCGGCGGAGTTCGAGCGGCAGGCGCGGGCGGCGGGGTTCGAGGGGAGCTGACCGTGGCGCACGATCTGCTCAGGGTGCCGGTTCCGAAACGGCGATAAAACACCCGTACGATACTTCGATGCCCATTCCCAAAGCCGAACTGCACCTGCACATCGAAGGCACCCTGGAACCCGAGCTGGCTTTCGCGCTCGCGGCCCGCAACGGCGTCGAGCTGCCGTACGCGGACACCGAGGAACTCCGCAAGGCGTACCTCTTCGACGACCTCCAGACCTTCCTGAACCTCTACTACGAGCTGATGGCCGTCCTGCGCACCGAGCGGGACTTCGAGGACCTCGCCAACGCCTATCTGGCCCGCGCCGCCGCGCAGGGCGTACGGCACGCGGAGATCTTCTTCGACCCGCAGGCGCACATCGCGCGGGGCGTGGACATGGGCACGGTGGTGGAGGGCCTGTGGCGGGCTCTGGGCAGCAGCGAGACCCAGCACGGCATCTCGACCCGGCTCATCCTGTGCTTCCTGCGCGACGAGTCCGCCGACTCCGCGATGGCGACCCTGGACGCGGCCAAGCCGTACCTCGACAAGATCACCGGCATCGGCCTCGACTCGGCCGAGGTCGGCCACCCCCGGTGAAGTTCCGCGAGGTCTACGAGGCCGCCGCCGCGCTGGGTCTACGACGTGTCGCGCACGCCGGTGAGGAGGGCCCGCCGGCCTACATCACCGAGGCGCTGGACGTCCTCGGCGTCGAGCGCGTCGACCACGGCCTGCGCTGCATGGAGGACGCGGAGCTGGTGGCGAGGCTGGTCCGGGACCGTGTCCCGCTGACCCTCTGCCCCCTCTCGAACGTCCGGCTGCGCGCGGTGGACGTCCTCGCCGAGCACCCGCTCCCGGCGATGCTGGAAGCGGGCCTGCTCTGCACGGTCAACTCCGACGACCCGGCGTATTTCGGGGGTACGCGGGCGACAATTTCGACGCGGTCCGCTCGGCGCTCGGCCTGACCGAGGAGCGGGTGCGTGAGCTGGCCCGGAACTCCTTCGTGGCGTCCTTCTTGGAGGACGACGAGGAGCGGCGGGGGCGTTATCTGGCCGAGGTGGAGGCGTACGAGTTCTCGTAGGTAGGTGGTGACCTGCGGGCCGGTGGGGGCTGGTCGCACAGTTCCCCGCGCCCCTACGGGGTTCGGGCCTGGGCCTGTTTCGATGTGCTGCTCAGCCGCCGGTGGCCGTGGCAGTCTGCCGGGGGCCCCGCCGTGTCGTAGTCGCCCTGAGCCGGGACGGCCGCGGTGTCCAGCGGGATCTCGACGACCGGTTGCTCGGGGCGCCGATCCGCGGGAGCGTGCCGCAGGGTGAGCCGGTCGACGCGGCGACCACGGCGGCCGGGGTGCCCCCGCGCCGCCGGACCGTGCCCAGCACCAGCAGCCGGCCGCCGGTGTGGAGGGCGACCCCGGTCATCGGTACGGCGATCACGACCAGCCCGACCGCGAGGATCGCGCCCATCGCGGGGAACCCGGCCCGCGCCGACAGCACGCTGCCCGCGAGGGGTCCCGCCGCCGTGCCGAGGGACGAGGCCGAGCCGACGAGGACGGCCCAACGCCCGCGCGGATCAAGGGAGGCGGCGAGGCCGAGGACGTAGGACAGGACGATCGGGTAGAGGGTGTTCCAGGCGATCTCGCCGGTCGCGAACGTCCGCAGGTCGTGCGCGGACGCGCTGAGCGCGATGCAGCCCGCGATGAGCGCCGTGCCCGCGCCGATCGGCACCGCGCGCCCCAGCCGCGAGCCGAGGGCGCCCGCGCCGATGACTCCGACGAGACCGGTGCCGAGCGCGATGGCGAACACCGCGCCGACGGTGACCTCGGAGAGGCGCGCCTGGTGGATGCCGATGCGGCCGCTGACACCCCAGAGGGAGTTCTGGGCGAGGGACCAGCACAGCAGGGTGCCGGCGAGGACGAGTCCGGCGCGGCGGTGGGGAGTCCCGCGGTCTCCACGCGCTTGTGCCCCGTCGCCGTACGGACCGGGAGGCGGCCGGTCAGCGGCCATACGGCGAGTGCGGTGAGGGCGATCGCGGCGAGCGGCTGACCGTGGCCGGGGCCGAGGTGCGGGACCGTGAGGTAGACGGCTCCCGCGAGCGCGGACACGCACAACAGGCCGAGCGTGGACGCGCGATGGGGGTCCCGTTCGGCGGCGATGCCGGACGCGGCGACCGTGGTGGCCGTACCCGAGCCGAACCCGCCGACGACCGCGCCCGCGATGACCGCGGGGACGGCGTGGGTGAGGGCGGCCGAGCCGTACCCCAGCACGGCGAGGACGAGGCCGATCCGCGCGAGCGTGCGCGGCCCGACCCGGTCGACCCGCGAGGCGAGCAGAAACCCGGCCGCCGCCGAACTCAGCAGCAGCGCGCTGCCGACGGCACCGGCCTGCGTGGCGGAGAGCGGCAGCCCCGAGTCGAGCCTGCCGACGGTGGTGGGGAGGAGGTAGGGGGCGAGGTACCCGGCCGTGAAAAGGGCGACGAGGGGCCAGGGCGTGGTGGTGCGGGCGAACACGGGCGTTCCCAGGGCATGCGAAAGAAGCGGCTCAAAAGGGGGATTGGGCGACGACCGTCGACAGACAGGAACGCGCGGGCAATTTGTATCAAGCACGCGCTTCACGAAGAAGGGCGGGGGTGTGATCTGGGGCACGTTCAGTTTCGACCCGGGGTGACCGGGTAAGCGAGCGCCCAATTCGCGGTGCCGGGCGGTGCGTTCAGCCCGTCCGGCAACCATCAACACGGACCGCCAAAACCCAGCCCGTCCGGCAACCTCTCAACAGGCCGGAAATCCCAGGCCGTCCGGCAACCTCTCAACACAGGCCGGAAAACCCAGGCCGTCCGGCAACCTCTCAACACAGGCCGGCAAAACCCAGCCCGTCCGGCGTTTGAGGACGAGGCCCCTTCAGGGCCGAAGCGGGGGTCTGGGGGCGCAGCCCCGGAAGGCGCGCCCACGATTACCGCCACCGACCACCCGCGCCCACGACTACCCGCGCCCACGACTACCGCCACTGAACCGCGCCGCTGGCCACCCGCGCCGCCCCCTCGATCTTCGCCCGCACCTCCCGCATGACCGCCACGATCTCCCCCTCATGCCCCGCCGTCAGCCGAGCCACCGGCACCGAGCAGCTGATCGCGTCCAGCGCAGGACGGTCGTACCGCAACGCGAACCCGAACCCCACGATCCCGAGCACACCCTCCTCACGGTCGATCGAGTACCCCGGGCACGGACGGCCGCGAGATCGGCCACCAGGGACCCCGGTCGGTATGGGTGTTGGGCGTGGCCGCCTCGTACGGCCCCTCCGGCACCTCCCCGTCCGGCCGCTCCGCGAGCAACGCCTTCCCCAGGGCGCCGACATGCGCCGGCAACCGCCGCCCCACCCGACTGATGGTCCGCAGGTACTCGTGGGACTCCCGCGTCGCCAGATACGCCACGTCCCACCCGTCCAGCCGCCCCAGATGGATCGTCTCGCCGAGCGCCTCGGACGCCTCGTCGAGATACGGCCGTACGGTCCGCACGCGAGGGTCGGAGTCCAGATAGTTCGTGCCGGTGAGCAGCGCGTGGATGCCGATCCCGTAGAGCGACCCGGTGATGTCCGTACGGACCCAGCCGTGCGCGATGAGGGTCTGGAGGAGGGCGTACATGGAGCTGCGCGGCACGCCCAGCTCGTCGGCGAGTTCCTGGAGCCGCGCGGGCCGGTCGCCGCGCGTGGCGAGCAGTTCGAGCAGCTCGACCGTGCGCGCGGCCGATTTCACCTCGCGGACGCCACCGGGCTCTGACATGCGCCGATGGTAGCGAGAGCGGCCGGGGACGCGACGGTCCGGCGGCGATCGGCGGCAGGCCCCATTGACGGTCGCGGTTCGCGTATCTAATCTCAGTTTGCATACGTGGATAGCGTCTACATAGGGAGATGGCACAGTGAACGCCGACACGGAGACCGTGGTGCGCAGGCTCCGGGACGGGATGGCGGGCGGCGTGCTCTCCTTCCCGCTGACCTCCTTCCACGACGACGGCTCCCTCGACCCCGCCGGCTTCCCGCACCCATGTCGCGGCCCAGATCGCCACCGCCCCCGGCGCCGTGTTCCCCCGCCTGCGGCACCGGCGAGTTCTTCTCGCTGGACGAGGACGAGTACCGCACGGTCGTCACCGTCGCCGTGGAGGAGGCGGCCGGCCGCGTCCCCGTCGTCGCCGGTGTCGGCTACGGCTGGGCACAGGCCGCCCGCTTCGCCCGCATCGCCGAGGAGGCCGGCGCCGACGCGCTCCTCGTCCTGCCGCACTACCTCGTCGCCGCCCCGCAGGACGGCCTGGTGGCCCAGCTGGAACAGCTCGCCGCCCGCACCCGGCTCCCGCTCATCGCCTACCAGCGCGGCCAAGTCGCCTTCACCGCACGCTCGTTGAGGCGGATCGCGGCGATCCCCGGCGTCATCGGCCTCAAGGACGGCCACAGCGACCTCGACCGCCTCCAGCGCCTCACCCTGGCCGCCCCCGAGGGCTTCCTGTTCTTCAACGGTGCCTCCACCGCCGAGATCCAGGCCCGCGCCTACGCCACCGTCGGCGTCCCCGCCTACTCCTCCGCCGTCCACGCCTTCGCCCCCGAGATCGCGAACGCCTTCTTCGCCGCCCTTCAGGACGGCGACGACAAGACGGTCGAGCGGCTGCTGCGCGACTTCTACGTCCCGTTCGTCGAACTCCGCGACCGCGTACCGGGATACGCCGTCTCCTGGTCAAGGCCGCGGCCCGGCTGCGCGGCCGCCCGGTGGGCCCCGTGCGCGCCCCGCTCACCGACCCCTCGGCCGCCGACCTGGCCGACCTCACCGTCCTGCTCGCCACCGGACTCGACCTCGTAGGAGCCGCGCTGTGAACCTCACCATCGCCGACGTCCGCCTGACCCCGATCCTGGTCGCCGACCCGCCGCTGCTGAACACCCAGGGCGTCCACCAGCCCTACACCCCGCGCCTGATCGTCGAGATCGAGACCGCCGACGGCGTCACCGGCCTCGGCGAGACCTACGGCGACACCAAGTACCTGGAGCTGGCCCGGCCCTTCGCCGAGAAGCTGATCGGCCGTCAGGTCAGCGACCTGAACGGCCTGTTCACGGTCGCCGACGAGCTGGCCGTCGACAGTTCGCGGGTCTCCGGACAGGTCGACGTCGGCGGGCTGCGCGGGGTCCAGACCGCCGACAAGCTGCGGTTGTCCGTCGTCTCCGCCTTCGAGGTCGCCTGCCTCGACGCCCTCGGCAAGACGCTCGGACTGCCCGTGCACGCCCTGCTCGGCGGCAAGGTGAGGGACGCCGTCGAGTACAGCGCGTACCTGTTCTACAAGTGGGCCGACCACCCCGAGGGCATCGCGAGCGAGAAGGACGACTGGGGCGCCGCGATCGACCCGGCCGGAGTCGTCGAGCAGGCACGGAAGTTCAAGGAGCGGTACGGCTTCACCTCCTTCAAGCTCAAGGGCGGAGTCTTCCCGCCGGACGAAGAGATCGCCGCCGTACGGGCGTTGGCCGAGGCCTTCCCCGACCACCCCTCCGCCTCGACCCCAACGGCGCCTGGTCCGTGGAGACTTCGCTGAAGGTCGCGAAGGAGCTCGGGGACGTCCTCGAGTACCTGGAGGACCCGGCGCTCGGCACCCCCGCGATGGCCGAGGTGTCCGCCGGGACCGACGTGCCGCTCGCCACCAACATGTGCGTGACGACGTTCGCCGAGATCGAGGAGGCCTTCACGAAGGACGCCGTACAGGTCGTGCTCTCCGACCACCACTACTGGGGCGGACTGCGCAACACCCAGCAACTGGCCGCCATCTGCCGCACGTTCGGCGTCGACATCTCCATGCACTCCAACACCCACCTCGGCATCAGCCTCGCCGCGATGACCCACGTCGCGTCGACCGTCCCGGGCCTCCACCACGCCTGCGACTCCCACTACCCCTGGCAGTCGGAGGACGTCCTCACCGAACGCCTCACCTTCACCGACGCCAAGGTCACCGTCTCCGACGCCCCCGGCCTCGGCGTCGAACTCGACCGCGCCAAGCTGGAGTTCCTGCACCGGCGGTGGCTCGACGACGACGGCACGCTGCGCGAACGCGACGACGACGGCGGCGATGCGGATCACCGACCCGGAGTGGGTCACGCCCTCGATGCCGCGCTGGTAGAGGCGTACGACGACCCCGGGCGCGACCGGATCCGGACGCGCCCGCGCGGCCCCGCGCACGGGCCGGCACCGGGCGCGGCAGCCGCCGTAGCGCCCGGACCTGCGGACGGCCGGGACCGGCGCGACGGGTGGTCCCGGAGCGGGAGTCGGCGGCACGGGTGCGGGGTGGTGCACACTGGCCTGATCCGTATCACGTCAGGGAGCGCACCGTGACCGCGTCCAACGCGTCCACCTCCGACAGCGCAGGGCCGTCCTGCCGGGCCACCGAGGTCGACCCCTGGCCGGGCTGCGCGCGGCGGGCGATCCGCCCTGGGACGTGTACCTCACCGGCACGGTCTTCCTCGACATCATCTTCACCGGGCTCGAGTCCGCGCCGGTGCGCGGCACCGAGTCCTGGGCGCGGGGCATGGGGTCGAGCCCCGGCGGTGTGGCCAACATGGCGACCGCGCTGGCCCGCCTCGGCCTGCGCACCTCGCTCGCCGCGGCCTTCGGCGACGACCACTACGGCGAGTACTGCTGGGACGCGCTCGCGCAGGGCGAGGGCATCGACCTCTCCGCCTCCCGCACGGTGCCCGGCTGGCACTCACCGGTCACCGTGTCGATGGCCTACGAGGGCGAACGCACGATGGTGTCGCACGGCCACGAGCCGCCCCCGAGGTCGTGTTCGGGCAGGGCGGCGCCCTGACCGCCCGCCACGCGCGCGTGCCGCCGTCGCCTCCCTCACCCCCGGCAAGCAGGCCCCCTGGGTCGCGCAGGCCGCGAGCGAGGGCACCCGGATCTTCGCCGACGTCGGCTGGGACGACACCGGCGCCTGGGACCTCGCCGGGCTCCCCGACCTCGCGCACTGCGAGGCGTTCCTGCCGAACGCGGAGGAGGCCATGCGCTACACCGGCGCCGACTGCCCCCGCGCCGCCGCCCACGCGCTCACCGAACACGTGCCGCTCGCCGTGGTCACCCTCGGCGCGGACGGCGCGTACGCCGTGGACCGCCGTACGGGGAGTCCGCCGAGGTCCCGGCGATCGCCGTCGAGGCACTCGACCCCACCGGCGCGGGTGACGTCTTCGTGGCCGGTTTCGTCACCGGCACCCTGGCCGGCTGGCCGCTCGCCGACCGGCTCGCCTTCGCCGGTCTCACCGCCGCGCTCTCCGTCCAGGAGTTCGGCGGCTCCCTCTCCGCACCGGGCTGGTCCGAGATCGGCGCCTGGTGGCGCAAGGTCCACTCCGTCGCGGGCCAGGACCCGACCGCCCTCGACCGGTACGCGTTCCTCGCCGGACTGGTGCCGGAGGAGGAGCCGGGCGGCGGCAGCCCCTGGCCGCTGCGCCGGGCGGTGCCGACGATCGGGTTCGGCAGGTCCACGTAGACGCGTGGACGCGTGGACCAGGGCCCTTGGTACGCGGCCGGTCCGGGTGAACGTTCCTGCTCACCCGCCGCAGCGCACTCCTCAGCGGGCCTCCGCCCGCTCCACCACACCGCCGACCACGTCCCGTACGGCCTCGAAGACCGCCTCGGGCAGTGTGCCGAGCGGAGTCAGCGCCAGGGCGCGGAGGATCCGGCCGGTGTCCGGGTCGTACGGGACGCTCTCGCTGAGCACGTCGTAACCGTCGCGCACGGCGACCCGTAGGACCGGTGTGTCCGTGCCCTCCGCCGTGCCCACGGCCACCGCGACCACGAAGGGGACCCCGCCCCGCAGCCGATCGGTCAGCTTGCGGTAGCCGGTGGCCACCGGTTCGGGCCAGCGCAGGCTCAGCAGCAGGGGCTTCTTCGCGAGGAGTTCGGCGAGGTCGGTCTCGACGGGGCCGTCCGGCTCCAGGACCAGCGCGCGGGCGTCCAGCACCAGCGCGGCCGGGAGCAGACAGCGCAGTGTGCTGCCGACTATGTTGCCGCCGACCGTCGCGGTCCTGCGCACCGCACCGGTGCCCACCCCGCCCGCGGCCTCGCGCAGCACCTCGGGCACCCGCTCGTCGATCTCGTGCAGCAGTACGGCCGAGCCCAGCGTCCCGTCCCCGATCACCTTCGCCTCGGGCACCTCACGCAAGGACATCGCCAGGTCCGGGAAACCGTCCCGTTGCCAGCCCGCCCAGACCAGGGTCGCGCCACCGACGGGCACCGCCCCCTCGGCCAGGCACGACTGTGCTTCGGACACGGACCTGGGCAGACGCACGAGCACAGCGGCCGACCTGCTTTCCCTGCAAGGCTCACCTGGCGGACACAGCGCATTGTCCTGACAAGCGAGGGGGCGCGAACAGGGCTCACGGCGTCACCCCGCGCGCCTCCCCTGCGCCCGACACGCGGCCGGAACGGGGACCATCACCCCGCGCCGCCCCCGCACCAGGCCCGGATTTCGTGGCCCGACGGTCACCGAAAAGCCCTACGGCGTTGTCAGTGGCCCGGCGTACCCTGGAAACCACCAGGCCGCCCTTGTGGCGGGCGAGTCGATCCAGGAGGACGAGCAAGGCCACAGAGCCGGCCCATGACTCAGACACCCACAGCTCACATCCCCGCGCGGGAGCAGGCGAGAGCACAGTTCACGGTCCCCGCCCAGCACCCGATGGTCACCGTCCTGGGGTCAGGGGACGCCCTCCTGCGCGTGATCGAAAGGGCCTTCCCGGCGGCCGACATCCACGTCCGGGGCAATGAGATCAGCGCGGCCGGCGACGCCCGTGAAGTCGCCCTCGTCCAGCGCCTGTTCGACGAGATGATGCTGGTGCTCCGCACCGGGCAGCCGATGACGGAGGACGCAGTGGAACGCTCGATCGCCATGCTCAGGGCGAGCGAGAACGGGGATGGCCCTGAGGAGACACCGGCCGAGGTGCTCACCCAGAACATCCTGTCCTCGCGAGGCCGCACGATCCGCCCCAAGACCCTCAACCAGAAGCGGTACGTCGACGCGATCGACAAGCACACGATCGTCTTCGGCATCGGTCCCGCGGGCACCGGCAAGACCTACCTCGCCATGGCCAAGGCCGTCCAGGCCCTCCAGGCCAAGCAGGTCAACCGCATCATCCTCACCCGCCCGGCGGTGGAGGCGGGCGAGCGCCTCGGCTTCCTCCCCGGCACCCTGTACGAGAAGATCGACCCGTACCTGCGCCCCCTGTACGACGCGCTGCACGACATGCTCGACCCGGAGTCCATCCCGAAGCTGATGGCGGCGGGCACGATCGAGGTCGCGCCGCTGGCGTACATGCGCGGTCGCACGCTCAACGACGCCTTCATCATCCTGGACGAGGCCCAGAACACGAGCCCCGAGCAGATGAAGATGTTCCTCACCCGGCTCGGCTTCGAGTCGAAGATCGTGATCACCGGTGACGTGACGCAGGTCGACCTGCCGAGCGGCACGAAGTCGGGGCTGCGGCAGGTGCAGGACATCCTGGAGGGGCTCGACGACGTGCACTTCTCCCGCCTGTCGTCGGCGGACGTCGTCCGGCACAAGCTGGTCGGCCGTATCGTCGACGCGTACGAGAAGTACGACAGCGAGAACGGTACGGAGAACGGCACCCACAAGGGTGCCCGTGACAAGCGGAAGTAGATCAGCACGACCATGTCGATCGACGTCAACAACGAGTCCGGAACCGAGGTCGACGAGCAGGCGATCCTCGACATCGCCCGCTACGCCCTCGCGCGGATGCGCATCCACCCGCTCTCCGAGCTCTCGGTGATCGTCGTGGACGAGAACGCCATGGAGCAGCTCCACATCCAGTGGATGGACCTGGCCGGGCCGACCGATGTCATGTCCTTCCCGATGGACGAGCTGCGTCCGCCGAGCAAGGACGACGAGGAGCCCCCCGCAGGCTGCTCGGTGACATCGTGCTGTGCCCGGAGGTCGCCGCGAAGCAGGGCGCCGAGGCCGAGACGCAGCACACCATGGACGAGGAGCTCCAACTCCTCACCGTCCACGGTGTGTTGCACCTCCTCGGCTACGACCACGAGGAGCCGGACGAAAAGGCCGAGATGTTCGGCCTCCAGGCCGCCATCGTGGACGGCTGGCGCGCGGAGAAGGGCCATACCGGCCCCTCCCCGGCGCCGACGGTCTCCTAGGGCACCGGGTCACCTCATCCCATGAGTCCTCAGATCGTCGTCGGGGCCATCGCCCGTTGTCGTTGTCGCCTGGCTCGCCGCCTGCGCGGAGGCGGGCCTCGCGCGCGTCTCCAGCTTCCGCGCCGAGGAGGCCGTACGGTCCGGTCGGCGCGGCAGCGCGAAGCTCGCGCAGGTCGCCGCCGACCCGACCCGCTATCTCAATGTCGCGCTGCTGGTGCGGGTGGCCTGCGAGATGGCCGCCGCCGCGCTCGTCACCTACGAGTGTCTGCACGTCATCCACGGCACCGCGCCCGCGCTGCTCGCCGCGATCGGCGTCATGGTCCTCGTGTCGTACGTCGCGGTGGGGGTCTCCCCGCGCACGATCGGCCGCCAGCATCCGCTGAACACGGCCACGGCGGCGGCGTACGTGCTGCTGCCGCTCGCGCGGATCATGGGCCCGATCCCGTACCTCCTGATCCTCATCGGCAACGCGCTGACGCCCGGAAAGGGCTTCAGGCGCGGCCCGTTCGCGTCCGAGGCCGAGCTGCGGGCGCTGGTGGACCTCGCCGAGAAGGAGTCGCTGATCGAGGACGACGAGCGCCGCATGGTGCACTCCGTCTTCGAGCTGGGCGACACCCTCGTGCGCGAGGTGATGGTCCCGCGCACCGACCTCGTCGTCATCGAGCGCTACAAGACGATCCGCCAGGCCCTCACCCTCGCGCTCCGCTCCGGCTTCTCGCGCATCCCGGTCACGGGCGAGAGCGAGGACGACATCGTCGGGATCGTGTATCTGAAGGACCTGGTCCGCAAGACGCACATCAGCCGCGACGCCGAGTCCGAGCTCGTCTCGACGGCGATGCGCCCCGCGACCTTCGTCCCGGACACGAAGAACGCCGGTGACCTGCTGCGCGAGATGCAGCAGGAGCGCAACCACGTCGCCGTCGTCATCGACGAGTACGGCGGCACGGCCGGCATCGTCACCATCGAGGACATCCTCGAGGAGATCGTCGGCGAGATCACCGACGAGTACGACCGCGAACTCCCCCGGTGGAGGAGCTGGGCGACGACCGCTACCGCGTCACCGCCCGCCTCGACATCGGCGACCTCGGCGAGCTGTACGGCTTCGAGGCCTACGACGACGAGGACGTCGAGACGGTCGGCGGCCTCCTCGCGAAGGCCCTGGGCCGGGTCCCCATCGCCGGCGCCTCCTCGGTCGTCGAACTGCCCGACGGACGCGGACTGCGCCTCACGGCGGAGACCTCGGCGGGCCGCAGGAACAAGATCGTCACGGTGCTGGTGGAGCCGGTGGACCCGGCCGAGCCGCCCGAGGAGGAGACGAAACCGGAGTGAGCCCCGAGCAACTGCGCGCGTTCTGCCTGTCGTTCAACGCGACGGTCGAGGAATTCCCCTTCAACCCGGACACCTCCGTCTTCAAGGTCCTGGGCAAGCTCTTCGCCCTGACCCGCCTGGACGCGACGCCCCTCACGGTCAACCTCAAGTGCGACCCGGAGGACGCGATCCGGCTCCGCGAGGAGCACGAGGGGCTGATCATCCCCGGGTACCACATGAACAAGCGGCACTGGAACACGGTGACGGTGGACGGGCAGCTCCCGGACCGGTTGGTCCGGGAGCTGGTGGAGGACTCGTACGACCTCGTCGTCGCCGGACTACCGCGCGCCGAGCGGCTCCGCCTCGACCGCCCCCTGACCCGGCCCGCCGCGACCGCAGCCCTGCGGCCACCAGTACCGCCGCCCCCAGCAGGATCGCCGCGTCGATGCCCACCACTGTGTGGACCCCCGCCATCAGATCGCCGGAAGTGGTGGCGAGGACGCCCAGGAGGGGGATGCCGACGGTGATGCCGACCTGCTGGGTGGAGGTGACCAGGCCGGTGGCCAGGCCCTGTTCCTCGTCGGGGACGCCCGAGGTGACCGTGAGGCCGTAGGAGATGATCGCGCCCAGGTGGCACATGCTCGCCAGGGAGACGGCGGCCGTGGCCACCCAGACCGACCAGGTGTGGGTGTTCAGGGTCAGGAGGGCGGCGGTCAGGACCGCCTGGCCGGTGAGCGAGGCGACCAGGGTGCGGCGGGCGCCGACGCGGCCGATGACCTTCGGGGCGCAGATCCCCGCCACCGCCGAGAGGACGCCCTGGACGCCGAAGACCAGGCCCGTCTCGAAGGACGACAGGCGCAGGATCTCCTGGAGGTACAGGGTCAGGACGAAGACCACCGTCGACATCATCGAGAAGGTGACAAGTCCGCCCAGGTTGCCCCATGCCACCGTGCGGCGGCGCAGCATCGGAAGAGAGACCAGGGGCTGGGGCGTGCGGGACTCGATGGACACGAAGGCCGCCAGGAGCAGGATGCCCGCGATCAGGGTGACGATGACGTCCGTGCGGGCGAAGCCGTGGTCCGCCGCCGTCGAGAGGGCGTAGATCAGGGACAGCAGTCCTGCCGTGACCGTGATCGCGCCGGGGACGTCCAGGCGCGGGCGGTCCGGGGTGCGGGACTCGGGGAGCAGGGTGGGGGCCAGCGGGAGGACCAGCACCGCGAACAGGGTGAGCAGGGCCATCGTCGAACGCCAGCCGAACGCGTCGGTCAGGACACCGCCCGCCACCATGCCGACGGTGAAGCCGAGCGAGAGCAGGGTGCCGGAGATGCCGAGCGCGCGGTCGCGGGCCGGGCCCTCCGGGAACGTGGTGGTGAGCAGGCTCATGCCGGTCGGTACGATCGCCGCCGCGCCCAGACCCTGCAGCGCCCGGCCCGTCAGGAACGACGCCGGGTCCCAGGCGAAGGTCGCCAGCAGCGAGGCCGCGCCGAACAGGGCCAGGCCGGTGAGGAACAGCCGGCGACGGCCGTAGAGGTCGCCGATGCGGCCGAACAGCAGCAGGA
Source organism: Streptomyces sp. P3 (assembly GCA_016893485.2). Taxonomy (GTDB): domain Bacteria; phylum Actinomycetota; class Actinomycetes; order Streptomycetales; family Streptomycetaceae; genus Streptomyces. The sequence continues at coordinate 3,427,802 of JAFEKX020000001.1, read as the reverse complement.
AGCCGCCGGACGGCAGCGCGAACGCGGTGACCGCCCACTGGAGACCGGACTGGCTCATGCCGAGGTCGGCGCCGAGCGTGGGCAGCGCCACGTTGAGGACGGAGAAGTCCAGGGCGACCATGAACTGGGCCGCGCAGAGGACGAAGAGGACGAGTTTGTCGCGGGTCGAGAGGCGGGGTTCGCCGAGGGGTTCGTGGACGGGAGTGGTGGTGTCGGTCGCCATGTGCCGAGCTTCCCGGCGCCGGAATAGCCGTGGGGAGCCGCAAGTTGTGCTGGTGGTGGCACCACCAGTCAGCGCGAGGGGGATGTGTACGTGACTGAGGACGCCCTGAAGAGCCGTCGGCTGAGCGAACTGCGCGAGTTCCTGATGAGCCGCCGGGCCCGGGTCTCCCCGGCCGAGGCGGGGCTACCGGACGGCGGGGCGCGGCGGCGTACGCCGGGACTGCGCCGGGAGGAGGTCGCCGTGCTCGCGGGCGTCGGCGCCTCCTGGTACCAGTGGCTGGAGCAGGGGCGGGACATCTCGGTGTCGCCGCAGGTCCTCGACTCCGTCGCCCGGGTGCTGCGGCTGAGCAACGTCGAGCGCCGCCATCTGTACGTCCTGGCCGGGCTGAACCCGCCCGCGCCGGAGCCCGCGGCGGATCACGGGTGCGAGGGGATACGGCGGCTGATCGACGCGTGGATGCCGTTCCCGGCGCACATCATGGACCGCTACTACAACTGCGTGATGTACAACGACGCGGCCGGCTGGGTGCTCGGCATGCGGCCCGAGAACACCCAGAACTGTCTCGTCGACTTCTTCACCGACCCGCTCTACCGGGCCCGTTCGCAGAGCTGGGAGCGGAACGCGCGCATGGTCGTCGCGCAGTTCCGGGCGGCGTGCGCGGACCGGCCCGACGACGAGGGGCTGCAGGAGGTGCTGGCCGAAGTGGCCGCCGCCAGCCCGGAGTTCACCGAGCTGTGGGCGCGGCGGGACATCCTGGACGCGGGGGTGGTCCGCAAGGAACTCGACCATCCGCTGGTGGGGCTGCTGTGCGTGGAGTCGACGGCGTTGCGGGTGCCGGCCCGGCCGGATCTCACGATCGTGCTGCACACGCCGTTGGACGAGGCGAACACGGTGGGCAAGCTGGAGTGGCTGGCGTCCCCGAAGGGCGGCGCGGGTCGATGTACCCCGTGGCGGGATGAGTCCCCTGACCCTTCGTATGCTCTGTCCATGACCGACAGCAGCGCGCTTGACCCCGAGGACCGCAAGATCGTCACCCTGGCCCGTTCCGCGCGGGCCCGCAACGGCGTGCCGGAGGGCGCGGCCGTACGGGACGAGACGGGACGTACGTACGTCGCGGGCACGGTCGCCCTCGACTCGCTGTCCCTGAGCGCGCTGCGGACGGCCGTGGCGATGGCGGTGGCGTCCGGGGCGAAGTCCCTGGAGGCGGCGGCGGTGGTGACGGAGGCGGAGTCCGTGCCCGCGGAGGACCTGGCGGCCGTACGCGATCTGGGCGGGGCGGGGACCCCGGTCCTGCTGGCTTCGCCGGAGGGTGTAGTCCGGCTGACCGTCCCCGCCGGCTGAGGTGACACCGGGGCTCGACCTCACACGCCGGAGGGGCTGACAATTCAGCCCCTCCGGAGTGTGAGGAGCGGGGTCCGGGGCGGAGCCCCAGGGGATGGGACGGGTAGGGGCGGCGGGGGCGAGAAAAGCTCGCGGAGCCCCCAACCACCCCTCTAGAACCCGAGCTTCCGCAACTGCCGAGGATCCCGCTGCCAGTCCTTCGCCACCTTCACGTGAAGGTCGAGAAACACCGGCGTACCGAGCAACGCCTCGATCTGCTGACGCGACTTGATACCGACCTGCTTCAGCCGCGCACCCTTCGGCCCGATGATGATGCCCTTCTGGCTGGGCCGCTCGATGTAGACGAACGCGTGGATGTCGAGAAGCGGCTTGTCGGCGGGCCGGTCCTCGCGAGGCAGCATCTCCTCCACCACGACGGCGATGGAGTGCGGCAGTTCGTCCCGCACCCCTCCAGCGCGGCCTCCCGGATCAACTCCGCGATCATGACCTGCTCGGGCTCGTCGGTGAGATCGCCCTCGGGGTAGAGGGCGGGCCCCTCCGGCAGCAGCGGGATGAGGAGGTCGGCGAGCAGATCCACCTGCTGGTCCGCGACCGCGGACACCGGCACGATCTCCGCCCACTCGAACCCCAGCTCCTTGCCGAGCTGATCGATGGCGATCAGCTGCTCGGCAAGCCTCTTCGAGTCCACGAGGTCGGTCTTCGTGACGATCGCGATCTTCGGCGTCTTCTTGATGGACGCGAGTTCCTTGGCGATGAAACGGTCACCGGGACCCAGCTTCTCGTTCGCCGGGAGGCAGAAGCCGATGACGTCGACCTCGGCCCACGTCGTGCGGACGATGTCGTTGAGCCGCTGACCGAGCAGCGTGCGCGGCTTGTGGAGCCCGGGGTGTCCACGAGGATCAGCTGCGCGTCCGGTCGGTGGACGATGCCGCGGACCGTGTGCCGCGTGGTCTGCGGCTGGTTGGCGGTGATCGCCACCTTCTGGCCGACCAGAGCATTCGTAAGGGTGGACTTGCCCGCGTTGGGGCGGCCCACGAAGCAGGCGAAGCCGGCGCGGTGGGGGCCTCCGACGACGCAGGCGGCTTGGATGACGGGGTACGAACGCTCATGGCGCCCATTGTCCCTGATCCACAAGCCCCCGCCGCACAACAGTCCACCCGCGCCCCTCGCGGTGAGCTTCCGGAAACCCTGCCGCAATGAAACGTCACGGAAACACCCCTGTGCACAACCGGAAACCCGAGCCGGTGACCCTCTGACGAGCCCCCACACCGTTGGAGACGACCGTGCCCCTCTCCGTCACCGAAGCCGCCGCGCATGTCGACACCGGCGACACCGCCTGGCTGCTCGCCGCGACCGCCCTCGTCCTGCTGATGACCCCGGGCCTGGCCCTGTTCTACGGCGGCATGGTCCGCACGAAGAGCGTCCTGAACATGCTGATGATGAGCTTCGTGTCGATCGCGCTGGTCACGGTGGTGTGGCTGGCCGCCGGTTATTCGCTCGCGTTCGGTGACGACGTCGGCGGCGGGCTGATCGGCGGACTCGAGCACGCCGGCATGGCGGGCCTCGGCCCGGACAGCGTGCACGGCACGGTCCCCACGCTCCTCTTCGCCACCTTCCAGCTGACCTTCGCGATCATCACGGCCGCGCTGATCAGCGGCGCGGTCGCGGACCGGGTGCGGTTCGGGGCGTGGCTGGTGTTCGTGCCGGTCTGGGCGCTCCTCGTATACGTTCCCGTCGCGCACTGGGTATGGGGCCCGGGTGGCTGGATCGCGGCGCACCTCGGTGCCCTCGACTTCGCGGGCGGCCTGCCGGTCGAGATCACCTCGGGCGCCTCGGGCCTGGCCCTGTGCCTGGTGGTCGGCCCGCGCCTCGGCTTCAAAAAGACGCGATGCGCCCGCATAACCTCCCGATGGTGATGCTGGGCGCGGGCCTGCTCTGGTTCGGCTGGTTCGGCTTCAACGCCGGCTCCGCGCTCGGCGCCAACGGCCTCGCCGCCGCGGCCTTCCTCAACACCCTCGCGGCCGGCTGCACCGGCCTCCTCGGCTGGCTCTTCGTCGAGCAGAAGCGCGACGGTCACCCGACGACCCTGGGCGCCGCGTCCGGCGCGGTCGCGGGCCTGGTCGCGATCACCCCGTCCTGCGGCTCGGTCTCCCTGCTCGGCGCGCTCGTCGTCGGCCTGGCCGCCGGTGCCGTCTGCTCGTACGCGGTCGGCTGGAAGTTCAAGCTGAACTACGACGACTCGCTCGACGTCGTCGGCGTCCACCTGGTCGGCGGCGTCATCGGTACTCTCCTGATCGGCGTCTTCGCCGTCGCCTCCATGACCACCGGCCCCGAGGGCCTTCTCTACGGCGGCGGGCTCGCCCAGCTCGGCAAGCAGCTGGTGGCCGTGGTCGCCGTAGGGGCGTACGCGTTCCTCGTGACGTACGGCATCGGGAAACTGCTCGACCGGGCGATGGGGCTGCGGGCGAGCGAGGAGGAGGAGCGGACCGGGCTCGACCTTACGGTGCACGCCGAGAGCGCATACGATCACGGCGTCCTGGGCCACGGAGCCCCGGTCGGCGCCACCCTCCCCTCCGCTCAGAAGGTCAGCACCCAGGCATGAAGCTCATCACCGCGATCGTCAAGCCGTACCGCCTCGACGAGGTCAAGACAGCGCTCCAGGAGCTCGGCGTGCACGGTCTGACCGTCACCGAGGCCAGCGGCTACGGCCGGCAGCGCGGCCACACCGAGGTGTACCGCGGCGCCGAGTACCGTGTCGACCTCGTCCCCAAGGTGCGGATCGAGGTCGTCGTCGACGACGCGGACTCGGACGCCGTGATCGACGCGATCGTCAAGGCCGCGCAGACGGGGAAGATCGGGGACGGGAAGGTGTGGTCGATCCCGGTCGAGACGGTCGTACGGGTTCGGACGGGCGAACGCGGCCCCGACGCGCTCTGACCGCCAGCGCGCCCCCGACGAACCCGACCGCGAGCAGCAGCGCCGCCGCGAGCCACGGCAGCGCGAAGAACGACGCGCTCGCCGACTGCCTCGTGCCCGGCGCGCTCGCGGTCAACGTGACGTCCCCCATTCGAGTTGGGGCGACCCCTTCCACGGCTCGGTCAGCTTCACGCGCTGCCCGGGCAGCAACTCGGCCGGGATACGCGTCAGTCCACGCGACAGCAGCGTACGGCCGAACAGGCCCTGTGCCTTCAGCGTCACCTTCGGGTCGAGGGTGACGTTCCCGGTGTTGTGCAGCGTGTAGGAGATCGTGGCGTCGCTGGCCCCCAACCCCGGTACCAGCGGCTGGTGATGGGACACCTGTACGTGTTCCACTGCGAGTGCGGGGAGTGTGGGTCCGCTGACCCGGAGATAGACGCGGGCGCCGACGGCCCGCTGCACGCCGAGGGCGAGGGAGCCGTCGCCCTTGTCGACGCGTTCGTCGAGGGCGACCAACGCGCCCGGGTGGTCGCCCGGTTCGGCCCCTTCGGGCACGTGCAGGGTGAACGGCACCGTAACTGCCTTATGGGCGGGGACGGTTACCCGGGACTTGGCGGGCTTTGCCCAGGCGCCCACCCCGCGCATCGTCTCCGTCATCGTCCGCACGGCGAACCCGCCGTCACGCGCGGTGTTGTAGGCGTCGGCCGCGTACAGCCGGAAGGTGAGCGGCTTCGCCGTCTTGTTGGCGACGACCACCTTGTCCTGGATGGTCTGGCCGGGGTCGGCGGAGAGATAGAAGTACGGCCGCGCGGCGATCTGCGAGGCGGCCGGGTAGACGGACCAACTGCCGTTGTCCGCCGCGTAGGTGGAGGGTGCGGCGAGCACCCCGAAGCAGAGGCTCAGGAGGAGGACGTACAGCTTGCGCATGGGTGCGGACCCCACGGACGAGGTGTGGCGGTCGGGCGGGTGCGGGCGCCCGGCCACCGGAGGTGAGCGGGACGGTCAGGTGAGCGTGAGCGTCAGAACGCCGGAGTACGAGCCCGGGGGCGTGAACGCCGGTACGTTCAGGGAGAGTCCGGCGTCGACGGTGAACTGACCGCCGGTGAGCGTGCCGTCGGGCGTGGACGCGAGCGTCGCTCCCGAGGTGCCCACCGTGCCCGCCGAACCGGCGACACACGTGCTCGGGCTGCCCGCCTTGGTGGCACAGGCGGGGGTCCAACTCAGCGCCCCGGCATCGATCTTGGCGCCGGGACCGGTGAAGTCGGTGACCTTGCCGGTCAGGGACCAGCCCGCGGGTCCGCCGCGGAAGTCCTGGACCGTCACCGTGTTGAGGGCGCCCGTGGAGGCACCGCCCTTGCCGAAGTCGACCGCGGACAGACCCACGGCGTCCCCGGCCTGCGCCATGGACAGCGTGCCCGCCTTGACGGTGGTCGTCAGCTTCTGACTCCCCGGCGGAACGGGCGTGGTGTCGTTGACGACGTAGGCGGCGGGACCGGCACCCAGATCGGCACTCCACGCACTGCCTTCGTAGGCCACGACACCGGTGGTCGTCTTGTCGTTGACGACGAGAGAACCACTAATGCCACCACTGGCACTGGCCGTGACGGTCGCCGTGTCCGCGGTCTGCGCGGTACCGGACCGCCCGGCCAGGGTCACGGTGGCACCCGGGGTGAAGTTGCTGCCGGTCACGGTGACGCTGTCACCGGCGTTCCCGGAGGCCGAACCCAGGCTGATCGCACGGGTGTTGACCGGGGTGGTGGCGGTCGCGGTGACGGTCTCGGAGACCGGCGCCGGCGGGTTCGTCACCGTGCAGGGGGTGTCCAGCTCCAGGATGTAGCTGGTGTGGATGTTGTAGTCGCCGGGCGAGAGGGTGATCGCGCCCGGGGTGGTGACCGTGAAGGTGCCGGTCATGGAGAACGACGGGAAGGCGCCGTTGCCCGGCACCGGGTCGTTCTTCTTGGGCCCGGCCACCGTGACACTGCCGGTCTGGGCACCGCCGAGGTGACCTTCCCGGTGGGCGTCATGATGTCGGCCGGCAGCGCGATCGCGGTCGGGTTGCTGGCGGCGGGCTTGACCACCGTGTACGTCACGGTGACGGTGTCGCCGACCTTCGGCGCGGTGTTGTCCACCGTGATCGCGGCGGTCGTGGTGCCGTCGATCGGCGGGATGCCCGCGACCGCCGGCGGGATGCAGTGCGTCGGGAAGTCCACGTTCGTGGACGCACCGGCCGGACAGGCCAGCGCACCGCCGGTGGCGACCGCGAGCGCGGTCACCCCCAGCAGTGACGCCCAACGGCGTCTTCGGGATGTCGTAGCCATGGCTGTGCCCCCTCCTGAGGACGGTGGGCACAGCGGCTCGTCCGCGCCCACAGGGGGCATTGATGTGGGGATCGCGTGAGAAGTCAATGGAGAAGGGCCAACAAACTGATGGGCCGTCAGTTCCTGCTCAACGGCGGGAACCGACGGCCCAGTTGGGGCCGTGGGGAATTCTCAGTCGAACACGAACGGCCCCGGCGACTGCGCCTCGGTGGCCGTACAGGTCACGGCGATGCCGAAGATGGTCATCTGCAGCGAGCCGCCGTACGCCTCCAGGCTGTCACCGGAGGCGACGGTGCCGCTGAGCGGACCGACGGTGACGGGGTCGCCGGTCGCCATGGCCGGGTTCTTCGTCCCGCTGAAGACGGTGGTGCCGCCGCTCGCGTTCACGAACGTGAAGGTGGAGGAGATGGAGTCCTGCGACAGGGCGAGCGGGGCGGTGATGGACGAGGTGACGGTGACCGTCGCCGCCGTGCCGTCCTGCGTGGCCGTGATCGTGGCCGCGCCGCCGCCGAAGATGCCGCAGTCCGCGGTGATCGTCGCCGTCTGGGGAGTGACGGCGAGCGCACTGGGCGCGAACGCCAGCGAGGTGGCCGCGAGGACCCCCGTCACCAGGGCCGCACCCGTGCCGATCCGCCTGCTTCTGAGCTTGCCTTTCATGGGTCTGGTTCCCTTCCCGTGTCTGGGAATGCCATGTGGGGACGGACGGGAGAACACCTCAGACACACCCGCGAACGCGGTGCGGTACGCCACACGAGCCAGCATCTGACGGTCCGTCGGAACTTACGGTTCCATTGATGCGCGGGGGACGGGGAGAGCAAGGGCGAAATCCGGACGGGGTACTTCCGGACACGCGCCGTCGGTCGGCGCGTCGGCGTTCCCCGTCGTGATCAGGGTGCCGGCGCGGGGGGACATGTCCTGGAGGCCGATCACCCTGAGGAGCTGGAGGCGTTCGTGCGACTCCGTGCCGGGGCGGGCCGTGTGGATGATCAGGAGGTGGTGGGCGTCCTGGTTCAGGAGGATCTCGCAGTCCAGCTCCAGGAGACCTACCAGCGGGTGACGGAACCGCTTGGTGGACTGGCGGCGTACGGCCACCTCGTGGTCCTCCCACAGGCGGGCGAACTCCTCGCTGGACGACCGGAGTTCGGCCACCAGCGCGGCCGGCTCGGGATCGTCGGGGCGGGCCGCGGCCACCGCCCGTAGATTCGCCACGTGGAGACGGGCGTGCTCGGGCACGTCCTCCGGCGGGAACATCTCCCGGGCGGCCGGGTCCAGGAAGAACCGCCGGAGCAGGTTGCGCTCCCGGGGCGGCCTCGCCAGCGCGTCACCCGACAGCGCCCGCGACATCGCGTTCTGCGCGATCATCTCGCCGCAGTCGCTCGACACGTGCGCCGGGGTGTCGTGCAGCCGGTCCAGCACCAGCAGGAGGCCTGGTCGCAGATGTCCCGTCGGGGCGCCCCGGCGCGGTGGCTCCTCACCGGTCAGGTGGAACAGGTGGTCGCGTTCGTCGTCCGTCAGGCGCAGCGCCCGCGCGAGCGCCGTCAGCATCTGGCGGGACGGCCGCGGGCCACGGGACTGCTCGAGCCGCGTGTAGTAGTCCACGGACATCCCGGCCAGCTGGGCCACCTCCTCGCGGCGCAGCCCGGGCGTACGGCGGCGGGCGCCGGCCGTGAGGCCCACGTCGGCGGGGTCAAGGCGGGCCCGGCCGCGGCGCAGGAAGTCGGCGAGTTCGGCTCGGTTCACCCTTCCAGGGTGCGCCCGTCCGCCCGGCTTATCCAGGGACTGTTGATCCCTGATCGGGAGGTCTCTCCCGGTACGGGCCCAGCTGCCCAAAGCTGGTCGGAGACGAGAGGAGCACGACATGCTGACACTGGTGACAGGCTCGACAGGACAGGTCGGACGCCGCTTCGTACCGAGGCTGCTGGCGCGGACCGGGCCGGGGGAGCGCGTACGGGTACTGGTCCGGGACGCGGCCCGCGGCGAACGGTTCGCGGAGCTGGGCGCCGAGGTCGTACTCGGTGATCTGCGCGACGAGGACGCCCTCGGCAAGGCGGTCTCCGGCGTCGACGCGGTCGTGAACGTCGCCGCGTCCTTCCGCGGCGTACCGGACGACGAGGCCTGGGCCGTCAACCACACCGCCGCGGTCGCCCTCGGCCGGGCCGCACTGACCTCGGGCGTACGCCGCTTCGTCCAGGTCAGCACCGGGATGATCTACGGCTCGGGACGTGGCCGCCCGCTGACCGAGGAGGACGAGAGCCGCCCCGGCGGCCAGATGTGGGGCGCGTACAACGAGTCGAAGGTGGCGGCCGAGCGTGAACTCCTCGCGCTCACCGACATGGACGTACGTGTCGCCCGACTCCCATTCGTCTACGGCGAGGGCGACCCCACCTGGCCAACGCCCTCCAGTGGGCGGCCCATTGGGCCTCGAACCAGCGCCTCCACATGGGCCACCACACGGACGTCGCCCAGGGCCTCCTGCGCGTCCTGCACACCCCGGGGATCGCCGGCCGCGTCTACAACATCGCCGACGACGCCCCGGTCACCGCGGTCGACATCCACCTGCTCAACGGCGTCGAGATCCCCGCCGAACTCGCCCGGAACACGGACCCGGACCCCTGGTTCGGCATCATGTCCACGGAACGCATCCGCCGCGAACTGGGCTACCGCCCGATGTTCCCGACGGCGTGGTCGGCACGGGACGCCGGAGTGCTCTGACGCAGGCGTACGGCCTCAGTCCACCCCCGAATCCGCCGCACCAGCAACGCCCCCGCCATCCCGATCACCGCGGACACCAGATACAGCACCCGGTACCCGCCCAGATACGTCACGATCGGCGCGGCGAGGGCGGGGGCGGCGACCTGGGGGAGGGCGTTGGCGACGTTGATGACACCGAGGTCCTTGCCGCGGTCCAGGGCCTTCGGGAGCACGTCCGTCATCAGGGCGAAGTCGACCGACGTGAAGACGCCGAACCCGATGCCCAGGACCGCCGCCGCGGTGATCGCGCCCGGCCAGGTCTGCCAGCCCGCGAGGACCGCCGTCGCGACCGCCATCAGCACGCCGGACCAGATCACGAACGGCTTGCGGCGGCCGACCCGGTCGGACCACACCCCGCCGACCACGACCGTGGCCAGCAGCGTCAGACCGTTCACCGCCGTGAGGATCAGGACGCCCTGGTCGGGGTCGTGGTAGTGCAGGCGGTCACGCAGGTAGTACAGCAGATACAGCAGCACCAGCGCATTGCTCAGGTTGATCAGGAACCGGGTCAACCACGCCCAGCCCAGGTCCGGGTACCGGCGCGGGCTCAGCCAGAACCCCGCACGAAACCCGGCCAGGACCACACCGGCCGTGCGGCGGGCGGCAGTTGGAGATCCTTGTACCGCAGCACGTACGGCAGCACGCCCACCGCCGTGAACACCGCGCACGCCACATAGCCCGCGCCGATGCCCCCGGCCGCCGTCGCCAGCCCCGTACCGCCGACCACGCCCAGGATCTGCGCGGCACCCAACCAGCCGCCCACAGAACCCCGTTGGAGCCGCGGCACCCGGTCCGGCACGGCCGCCGTGATCGCCGCGAAGGCTGCGTTCAGGGTGAGCTGGACCAGACACCAGCCCGCCGCCATCGTCCACACCCCGCCCGCCCCCGCGAGCAGCAGCAACGACAGCGCCCCGCCCGCGGCCCCGCCGACGATCCACGGCGTACGGCGCCCCCACCGTGCCGTCGTCCGGTCGGACAGCGCGCCGAAGAGCGGATTGGCGACCAGCGACACCAGCGCGCCCGCGCCGGTCACCCAGGCGAGCATCGTCTCCTTGGACATGCCGGTGCCGGGCGCGAAGTCCTTGGCCTGGGAGGCGAGGAGGATCTGCAGCGGGCCGTACCAGCCCACCCAGATCGCCCCGTTGGCGAGGGAGAGCGTGGACGTCCAGCCCCGGCCCACCCGTTCGACGGGCTCGGCGAGCGCGAGTTCCGAAGTGGCCGTAGCGGAAGCTGGGTTGCCGTCGTCCACCGAACTCCCCGTCGTCGTCATCTCTGCGCCCGCAGCATGCCCTGGAACCAGCCGTACGACGCCTTCGGGGTGCGCTCCTGCGTCTCGTAGTCGACGTGCACCAACCCGAAGCGGCGCTCGTAGCCCTCAGCCCACTCGAAGTTGTCCAGCAGCGACCACACGAAGTACCCGCGTACGTCCACACCCGCCTCCAACGCCCCGTGCAGCGCCCGGACATGGCCGTCGAGGTAGGCGATCCGGTCCTGGTCGTCGATGCCGTCGTAGGAGCAGCCGTTCTCGGTGATGACGACGGGCGGGAGGCGGTCGCCGTAGCGGTCGCGGAAGGTGGTGAGGAGTTCGGTCAGGCCCTCGGGGACCACCGGCCAGCCGAAGTCCGTGACCGGGACGTTCTCGATCTCCCTTACGGAGAAGGGGAGTTCGGCGGGGAGCGTGAGGCCGCCGAACTCGATCTCCGCGCCCTGGGGCGCCCCGACCCGGGTCGGCGCGTAGTAGTTGACGCCGTACCAGTCGATCGGCTCGGCGATCACCTTCAGGTCGGACTCGACGTCGCCCGGCATCAACTCGCCGAGCCCGGAGGGGTATTCGCCCAGCAGCAGGGGGTCGGCGAAGAGGCGGTTCAGGAGCAGGTCGTAGAAGTTCGCCGCCTCGACGTCCTCCGGCTCCTGCGAGGCCGGCCAGGTCGGGCCGTGCGAGTTGGCGATCCCGATGTCGGTGGCACCGGCCGCGCGCAGGGCCCGTACCGCCAGGCCGTGCGCCAGGAGTTGGTGGTGGGCGACCGGCAGCGCGTCGAAGAGCAGGGTCTTGCCGGGGGCGTGCGCGCCCAGCGCGTGCCCCAACAACGTATGCTCCGCGGGCTCGTTGAGGGTGATCCACTTCTTCACCCGGTCGCCAAGACGCTCGGCGACGACCGACACGTACTCCGCGAAGTGGGACGCCGTGTCCCGCTGCAACCAGTCCCGTGTCACCGGGAGATCCCAGTGGAACAGGGTCGGGACCGGCCGTACGCCCGCCGCGCACAGGTCGTCGACGAGGCGGTCGTAGAAGTCGAGGCCGCCGGGGAGTTCACCCGCGGCCAGGAGATCGAGAAGCGGTACGCGTCCACGCCCAGGTCGGCCAGGAGGGTCACGTCCTCGCGGTGGCGGTGGTAGTGGTCGCAGGCCACCGCCGCCGTCGAACCGTCCTTGATCCGGCCGGGCTCGGCCTCGAACCGGTCCCACACGGACGGTTCGCGTTCGTCCGCCGCGCCCTCGATCTGATGGGCCGAAGTCGACACGCCCCAGAGGAATCCGGCCGGGAAGCGAGGTATCGGGTTGCCTGCATCAATCGCCATGCGCCGGATCATCGGTACCGGCGGTAACGGGTGTCAACGGGCGGGCGTGAACAAGCAGTTACGCCCGCCCGAGGACATCCGCTCAGGCGCCTTCCTTCAACACCCTTGAGATCAGCTCCCGTTGATCGTCGGTGAGCCGGGGGTCGGCCGTGTGCACCGTTTTCCCGTCCACCGTGATCTCGTAGTGGAAGCCGTCCGGGACGCCCGTCGTGGGCGCGCTGTGCCCGGCGGCGACCGCCCGTTCGGCCAGCGTGTGCCACTCGTGGGCGTCGGGCCGCGTCGAGGTGTCGACCTCGCCGCGGCGCTGGATACCGCCGAAACCACCCGTGCGCCGTACCTGAATACGCATGGGCCCCTGTCTAGTACGGATACGGGTCCGGCGCGACTGCCGCGACTACGACGTCGGCACTCCGACCTGTTCCCACGCCTTCGTCACGGCCTGCAACTCCTCGCCGCCGTCCCCGAACCGCGCCGTCGCGGCGGCCACCGTGAGCTTCGCGAAGTCCGCGAACAGGGCGTCCTTCTTCAGCTCGCCGCCGGTGAGGACGTCGTACCAGATCTGGCCCGCCTTCTCCCAGGCATGGCCGCCGATGGCGTCGGCGACCAGGTAGAAGGCGTGGTTGGGGATGCCGGAGTTGATGTGCACGCCGCCGTTGTCGCTGCCCGTGTTGACGAAGTCGTCCATCGTCGCGGGCTGCGGGTCCTTGCCGAGGGCGTCGTCGTCGTAGGCCGTGCCCGGGGCCTTCATGGAGCGCAGGGCGACGCCCGAGACGCGCGGGGCGAGCAGGCCGGCGCCGATCAGCCAGTCGGCGTCGGCGGCGGTCTGGCCGAGCGTGTACTGCTTGATGAGCGAGCCGAAGACGTCGGAGACCGACTCGTTCAGGGCGCCGGACTGGCCGTAGTAGGTCAGGTTCGCGCTGTACTGGGTGACGCCGTGGGTGAGTTCGTGGCCGATGACGTCGACCGGGATGGTGAAGTCGAGGAACAGCTCGCCGTCGCCGTCGCCGAACACCATCTGCTCGCCGTTCCAGAACGCGTTGTCGTACTTCACGTCGTAGTGCACGGACGCGTTGAGCGGCAGGCCCTGGCCGTCGATGGAGTGCCGGTTGAAGGCGTTGAGGTACAGCTCGAAGGTGGCGCCGAGGCCGGCGAAGGCGCGGTTGACGGTGGCGTCCTTGCCGGGGTCGTCGCTCTCGGCGCGCACCTTCTTCCCCGGCAGGTCCTGCTTGTGCCGGGCGTCGTAGATCGTGCGCCGCGGCTTGTCGGACGCGACCGGCGCGGCGATCGACGGGGCGCCGATGACGGTGGTCAGCCGGCGGTGGGTGCGCTCCCAGGCGTCGCGCTCCAGGGTCTGGCGGGCGGGACCGGAGAGCGCGGGGTCCTCGTGCTGGGCGAGCTTGTCGAGGACATGCGGCGGGACGATCGTGCAGAAGACGGGCTCGAAGCCCCCGTGAGTCGTCATGGCGGCACCCTGGCACCGGGTGATGGAGATGTCACTACCGGCAACCATGATTGGTGGAAAACGCGGACATTCATCACAGACTCGTAGCGCAGAGTGGTATACGACGGCGGATGTCCCGCATAGTGATACGGCCCCTCGCACGGCGCACGTCTCGGCTACTCTGCTGAACATCATGCGTATCGGGCTGCTTCTCCTTAGCTGCCGCGGCGAGGGCCTGTAGTCGAGGCCGACCCCTCCCCCGCGGAGTCTGGCGTTGCGCCGTCGGCCGTCCTTCAGGACACCACGAGGAGCCCACGCATCATGGCCCAGAGCGCCAATCGCCAGCAGCCCAGTTGCATGCCGATCCACAAGTACGGCCAGTACGACCAGGTAGACATCCCCGACCGCACCTGGCCCCAGCAGCGGATCACGGTCGCCCCCGCTGGCTCTCCACCGACCTGCGCGACGGCAACCAGGCCCTGATCGACCCCATGTCACCGGCGCGCAAGCGCGCGATGTTCGACCTGCTGGTCAAGATGGGCTACAAGGAGATCGAGGTCGGCTTCCCCGCCTCCGGCCAGACCGACTTCGACTTCGTGCGCTCGATCATCGAGGACGAGGGCGCGATCCCGGACGACGTCACGATCTCCGTGCTGACCCAGGCCCGCGAGGACCTGATCGAGCGGACCGTGGAGTCCCTGAAGGGTGCCAAGCGCGCCACCCTGCACCTCTACAACGCGACCGCGCCCGTCTTCCGCCGCGTGGTCTTCCGCGGCTCCAAGGACGACATCAAGCAGATCGCCGTCGACGGCACCCGTCTGGTGATCGAGTACGCCGAGAAGCTGCTGGGCCCCGAGACCGAGTTCGGCTACCAGTACAGCCCCGAGATCTTCACGGACACCGAGCTGGACTTCGCGCTGGAGGTCTGCGAGGCGGTCATGGACGTCTGGCAGCCCGGCCCGGGCCGCGAGATCATCCTCAACCTGCCTGCCACGGTGGAGCGTTCGACCCCGTCGACGCACGCGGACCGCTTCGAGTGGATGGGCCGTCACCTGTCCCGCCGCGAGCACGTGGTGCTCTCCATCCACCCGCACAACGACCGCGGTACGGCCGTCGCCGCCGCCGAACTGGCGCTGATGGCCGGCGCCGACCGCGTCGAGGGCTGCCTGTTCGGCCAGGGCGAGCGCACCGGCAACGTCGACCTGGTCACCCTGGGCATGAACCTGTTCTCGCAGGGCGTCGACCCGCAGATCGACTTCTCCGACATCGACGAGATCCGTCGTACGTGGGAGTACTGCAACCAGATGGAGGTCCACCCGCGCCACCCGTACGTGGGCGACCTGGTCTACACGTCCTTCTCCGGCTCCCACCAGGACGCCATCAAGAAGGGCTTCGACGCCATGGAGGCCGACGCCGCCGCCCAGGGCGTCACCGTCGACGACATCGAGTGGGCCGTCCCGTACCTGCCGATCGACCCGAAGGACGTCGGCCGCTCCTACGAGGCCGTCATCCGGGTCAACTCGCAGTCGGGCAAGGGCGGTATCGCGTACGTCCTGAAGAACGACCACAAGCTGGACCTGCCGCGCCGGATGCAGATCGAGTTCTCCAAGCTGATTCAGGCCAAGACGGACGCCGAGGGCGGCGAGGTCACCCCGAAGCAGATCTGGGCGACCTTCGAGGACGAGTACCTGCCGAACCCGGAGAACCCCTGGGGCCGGATCCAGGTGAAGACCGGCCAGTCGACCACCGACACCGACGGCGTGGACACGCTCAAGGTGGAGGCCACCGTCGACGGCGTCGACACCGTCCTGACCGGCTCAGGCAACGGCCCGATCTCCGCGTTCTTCGACGCCCTGGGCTCCGTGGGCATCGACGTACGGCTCCTGGACTACCAGGAGCACACGATGAGCGAGGGAGCCTCCGCGCAGGCCGCGTCGTACATCGAGTGTGCGATCGACGACAAGATCCTGTGGGGAATCGGCATTGACGCGAATACGACACGTGCGTCCCTGAAGGCGGTCGTCTCGGCCGTCAACCGCGCCACCCGCTGAACCATCCTGACCGGCGGTTTACCCGTCGTCGAAGGGCCCCGTACGCCGGTCTCCGGCGGGCGGGGCCCCGTCGTTTCCCGGCCAATCCGTGTGCAGGTCACGGAGAGGTCTCGTCCGGGGTACTGACTCCGGCTCGACAATGTGGCTAACATCACGCCAGCGCGGCGATGTTGCCGCGGCGTTACGGAGGTGCGACGTGCTGCCAGAACGGGGACGAGACGGCCGAGTTGTCCATGAGGGCCGTGCAGCGCGCGTGCTGGGCATCCGTACCGCGTGGACCAGCGTCGGAGACGGCGAGTTCTTCTGCCCGGGCTGCGGGGGGGACCGCAACTACCAGCGGCTCACCGGGCGCCGCCGCTTCACCCTGCTCGGCATGCCGGTGCTGCCACGCGGTGACACGGGGCCGGTCGTCGAGTGCGCCGCCTGCCAGGGCCACTACGGCACCGACGTCCTCGACCACCCCACCACCACCCGCTTCTCCGCGATGCTCCGCGACGCCGTGCACACGGTCGCCCTCGCCGTCCTCGCGGCCGGCGGCACCTGCGCCCGTACGTCCCTGGAGGCCGCCGCGGGCACCGTGCGCGCCGCCGGCTTCCAGGACTGCACGGAGGAACAGCTCGGCGCCCTCGTCGAGGCCCTGGCCGCCGACACCGGCCGCGTCTTCGGCGAACCGAGCGGTGCCGGACTCGCCATAGAGCTGCACGAGGCCCTCGACCCGCTCGCCCCCACCTCGCCCCCGCCGGACGCGAGTCCATCCTTCTCCAGGGCGCCCGCATCGCCCTCGCCGACGGCCCCTACACACCGGCCGAACGCGACGCCCTCGCGACCGTGGGCGCGGCGCTCACCATCTGCGGGGACGACGTGACCCGGCTGCTGGCGGCGGCGCGGACGCCGTCCTAGGCGGACCGCTCCCCGATCCTTCCGCACCGGCGTGGACACTCCTCCGGCCGAACTCCTCGACGCGGTCCGCCGCGTGCCGCCGTGCGCGCGAACGCGGGGCGCTCACCACGCCTGACACGCGAAACACGCACGTCAGGCGTGTCATGGGCGAGTTGGGGTGTGGTGGCCGAGACAGGTGGGTCGTCGTCGTGCGCGCCGGAGGGCGCGCGTCCGGGCCGGTGACTGCGGGGAGGCTGTGACGGACAGGTCGGCGTCGTCCCGCGCGGGCGACCTCCGCAAGGGAGAGCGATGACCATCCTGAGCCGCACGCTGCTCGTCACCGCCGTACTGGCCGCGCCGTTCGCGGTCGGTACGGTGCCCGCCTCCGCGCACTCCGGCTGCACGTCGTCCGTGCCCTACGTCTCCGGAGACGGCGGCTACGACACCTACCGCATCCCGGCGACCGTCGTCACCGGCCGGGGCACGGTCCTCGCCTTCGCCGAGGGGCGGCACAACAGCGCGGGCGACACCGGCAACATCGACGTCGTCCTCAGACGCTCCACCGACGGCGGCTGCACCTGGGGTCCGGCGGCGGTGGTGGCCGCAGGTGACGGGGACACCCGGGGCAACCCGGCCCCCGTCGTCGACCCCCGCACCGGCGCGATCGTGCTGGTCACCTCCTACAACAGCGGGGCCGTGACCGAGGGCCAGATCATGCGGGGCGAGGTCACGCCGCAGCAGAGCCGGCGCGTGTTCGTGCAGCGCAGCTGGGACGACGGGCGGAACTTCACTCCGCCGCGCGACATCACGGGGCAGGTGAAGCTGCCCAGTTGGCGCTGGTACGCCACCGGGCCCGGGCACGCGGTCGCGCTCACCCGGGGGCCGCACGCGGGGCGGCTGGTGATCCCGGCGAACCACTCCGCCGCCCCGCCCGTCGGGTCGACCGACACCGGTCAGGAGGCCAAGTACTACGGCGGCCACGACCTCTACAGCGACGACGGGGGCGAGACGTGGCGGCTGGGGTTCGTGGACGCGACCTACACCGGGGTGAACAACGCGAACGAGTCCTCCGCCGCCGAACTCCCCGACGGGCGGCTGTACTTCAGCTCACGGGACCAGCTGGGCACGAGTACGGGCAACCGGCTCGACACGTACTCCAGTGACGGGGTGTCACCCTCGACCGGCCCTACGAGGTGCAGCACACCCTGGACGACGTGCCGGTGGTCGAGGGCAGCCTCCTCCAACTCCCCGGTGCGGGCGCTCCGTTGCTGTTCTCGGCGCCTTCCGTGCCCACCGTGCGGCAGGGCATGGCGGTTTGGCGGAGCGTGGATGCCGGCGGCAGCTTCGTGAAGGCGGTCACCCTGTCCGGGGAGTGGGCGGGGTACTCGGATCTCGTGCGGGTCGGGTCGGACACGGTGGGGTGTTGTACGAGACGGGGGCGACGAGCGCGTACGACACGATCACCTTCCGGCGCCTGCCAACGGCGCCCCTGTCCGTCCCCTGACCCCCGGACGATCCCCACCCACCCACCCGTTCGCCGTCTCCTTAAAGGTGAACCTCCAAAGCGTCCGATCCGGGTGGGTCGCGGGAAACGTGTCACAGCAACCCCGCCCCCGCCAGAAACTTCCCCACCCTCCCCACCTCATCCGCGGACAACGCCACCTGCGGCTCCGCCGTAGCCGCGCAGTCAATAACCCCCGCAACTGCAACGCCGCCTTGAACGCCCCGATCGCCGACGAACTACCCCCATCCGCCCCGGATCCCCACCCCCACCAACCCGAACAACACACACAACCGCTCCTGCTCCGCCCGAGCCCGCTCCCAGTCCCCGCCCCGGCACAACGCGTCAAGTCGCACATACCCCAGCGGATCCACGTTGGCCAACCCCGGCACCGCCCCGTCCGCCCCCATCGCCAGCGCCGAGTCGACGACCACCTCGGACCCGGTGAGCACACTGAACCCGCTGATGTCCGGATGGACCCGCGCACCGGTCACCACCCGCCGAAAGCCCCCGAGGTCCCCGCTGGAGTCCTTGAGCCCGGCGAGCACACCCTCGGCGGCGAGTTCGAGAACGAGGTCGGCCGGCAGCTTCGTATGGACGGACGCGGGCAGGTCGTAGGCCACCACGGGAACCGAGGAGGCGGCGGCGACCAGCCGGTAGTGGCGGGCGATCTCGGCGGGATGGGTACGCGTGTAGAAGGGCGCGGTCACGACGACCGCATCCGCCCCCGCGTCGGTCACCGCGGGCCATGGTCCATCACCCGAGGCGTCGTCATGTCGATCGCCCCTGCCAGCACCGGCAGTTGACCCCGACGTGAGCCACCACCGCCTCGACCACGTACCTCCGCTGACGATCCGTCAGATATGCCGCCTCGGACGTAGAGCCGAGCAGGAACAACCCGTGCACCCCCGCCTCGACCAGATGGTCGACGAGCCTGAGGAGCGAACGGACGTCCACCTCGCGTTCCGGTGTCAGAGGAGTGCAGACGGGCGGTACGACACCGGTGAGCGGGGCGGGGAAGGTCATGAAGGCTCCATGGGGCGGCTCTGGCGAACGAGGTCGCGGGTGGACAGATCCTCCTCCACAGGATGGTGGCAACGGTAGAAATGTCCCGGTGTCGACGCGGCCGAGAAATCCGGCATGGCGGCGGCGCACACGTCGTCGGCCTTCCAGCACCGGGTACGGAACGGGCATCCGCTGGGGGCCGCGTGGCCGACGGCACCGGTCCGATCAGCGGGATCGGGTCGATGGGGTGGAGCAGCCCGGGGTCGCCGAGAACAGGGCACGGGTGTACGGGTGCCGGGCCCGGTCGGTGACCTGGTCGGCCGGGGTCTCTTCGACGATCCGGCCCAGGTACATGGTGATCACGCGGTCGCTCATCCGCCGTACCGTCTGGATGTCGTGCGACACGAACACCAGGGCCAGGCCCAGGCGTTCCTTCAGGTCGAGGAGCAGGTTGAGGATCTGGGCCCGGACCGACACGTCCAGCGCGCTGGTCGGTTCGTCGGCCACCACCAGGTCGGGGTCGAGCGCCAACGCCCGTGCGATCGCGACGCGTTGACGCTGGCCGCCGGAGAGCTGGCCGGGCAGGCCGTCGGCGAGGGCGCGGGGGAGGCCGACCAGGGACATCAACTCCCGTACGCGGTCCTCGCGTTCGGCCCTGGTGCCGCGACCGTGCACGTCCAGCGGGTCCCGCAGTATCTGCCGGATCGTCAGACGCCGGTTCAGGGCGGTCGAAGGGTCCTGGAAGATCATGCCGATGCCGGTGCCCACCGCGGCCCGGCGTTCACCGGCGGGCATCGACCACAGGTCCCGGCCCCGGAACGACACCGTGCCGGACGTCGGCCGCTGGACACCCACCAACACCTTGGCCAGCGTGGACTTCCCACACCCGGACTCACCCACCACGCCCACCGTCTCCCGGCCGCGATGCGGAGATCGGCCCCGGTCAGCGCGTAGACCCGATCCCGACTGAACAACCCCCGCTACGCGCCTTGTGCACAACATGAGCACCGGCCAACTCAACCAACGCACCACTCACTTGACCACCCTCAACCTCAACACCCACACCACCCAAGCTGTCGCCTCCCGCCCCCTTCACACCGCCCAACCCCATGCCCTCAGGGACGCGAGGCTGCACAGATCTGCGTCCCCGCCACGCGGCCGCGACCGCCCCGACTCACCCGCACCTTTCATCCGGCCCCACCCCAACCCCCAAAGGGGCGCGAGGCTGCATCGATCTGCGGCTCCGCCGCGCGGCCGCGACCGCCCGGACTCACCCGCACCCTTCATCCCGCCCCACCCCAACCCCCAAAGGGGCGCGAGGCTGCATCGATCTGCGGCTCCGCCGCGCGGGCGCGACCGCCCGGACTCACCCGCACCTTTCATCCCGCCCCACCCCACCCGCCAAAGGGGCGCGGGGAACTGCGCGACCAGCCCCCACTCACCCGCACCCCGCACACAACCCAAACCACCCACCCCCACCCCGCTCACGTAACCGCCCCATTCTCCGAAGCCGCCAGATCGATCGCCGGATGATGGCACGCCACCGTGTGCAAACGCGGCCCCACCAGACCCGGCGCCGTCGTACGGCAGACGTCACTCGCCAACGGACACCGGTCGGCGAACCGACACCCCGCCGGGAAGTCGGCAGGGGGAGGGACGACCCCTTGATCTGGGTCATCCGCTCGGCCGCCGACTCCAGAGACAGCACGCTGCCGAGCAACCCGCGCGTGTAGTGATGGGCCGGCGACTCCACCAGGTCGGCGGTCACCCCCGTCTCGACGATCTGGCCGCCGTACATCACCACCACCCGGTCGGTGACGTCGGCGATGAGCGCGAGGTCGTGCGAGACGAGGATCAGGGCGAAGCCCAACTCCTCGCGCAGGCGCAGCAGCAGCTCTATGACCTGCGCCTGCACGGTGACGTCGAGGGCGGTGGTCGGTTCGTCCGCGACGATCAGCTTCGGGTCGCGGGACAACGCCATGGCGATCAGGACGCGCTGCCGCTGGCCGCCGGAGAGTTCGTGCGGGTAACTGCGCAGGGTGCGCTCCGGGTCGAGCCCGACCATCGTCAGCAACTCGCCCGCCCCGCGGTGCCCTCCGCGCCTTATGACCTGCTTCAGCTGGGCACGGATCGTCATCGCCGGGTTCAGCGACGACAGGGCGTCCTGGTAGATCATCGCCATCTCGTGGCCCAGCAGCCTGCGCCGCGCCCGCATCGGCTCGCCCACCAACTGCCGCTGGTTGAACCGGACATGGCCGCGCACCCGGGCGCCCTTCGGCTCCAGGCCCATCACGGCGAGCGCGGTCAGCGACTTCCCGCAGCCCGACTCGCCGACCAGGCCGAGGACTTCACCCGGCCGCACCTCGAAGCTGATGCCGTCGACGATGTCCACACCGTGGTGCCGGCCCTCGAAGCCGATCGCCAAGTTCTCCACCGCGAGGACCGGTTGACCGTCCTGGTCGGGCAACGGCCGTGCGCGCGACCGGAGTCGTAGCGCCGCCTCGGTCAGCCCGGGCAGCGGGAGCACCTCGCCGCTGCCGGGCTCGGGCGCGTCGAACGGGTCGTTGTCGTTGTCCTGCCGTACGTCCACCTCGCGCGGGGCCGGGGCCGCCCACGCGTCGGAGACTCCCTCGGACAGTATGTTCAGCGACAGGACGGTGATCAGCATCAGCAGTCCGGGGAAGACCGTCGCCCACCAACCCCGGTCAGCACCATGTTCTTGCCGTCCGCGATGACACTGCCCCAGGACGGGTCCGGGGACGGACGCCCGCGCCGATGAACGACAGCGACGCCTCGAAGACGATCGCCTCGGCCACCTGCACGGTGCAGAACACCAGCACCGGAGCGGCGCAGTTGACGGCCACGTGCCGCGCGACGATGTGCGGGGTGCGGGCGCCGATCACCCGCTCTGCGGTGACGTAGTCCTCGCCGTACTGGTCAAGTACGTTGGCCCGTACGACCCTTGCGACCGGCGGGGTGAACAGGAACGCGATCGCGCAGATCAGTACGGTGATGCCGCCGCCGAACACCGCGACCAGCACGGCCGCCAGCGCGATGCCGGGGAACGCCATCACCACGTCAAGGCAGCGCATCAGCGTTTCGTCGACGCCCTTGCGGGAGGTCGCGGCGACCGCGCCGATCAGCGCGCCGACGACGAGGGCCAGCGCGGTCGCCCCGAGCCCGATCGCGAGGGACCAACGGGCGCCGTACATCAGCCTGCTGAGGATGTCCCGGCCAGCTGTCCTGGCCCATCCAGTGGTCGACGGAGGGGTGTCCGGTGCCGTCGACGGGGAGCTGCTGGTCGAGCGGGTCGTGCGGTGCGAGGAGCGGGGCGAACAGCGCGACGAGGACGACGACCGCCACGAAGCACACCGCGACCTTCGACAGCAGCGGCAGCCGGCGCCAACCCCGCAGCCGGATGCCGGGCCGGGACAGGGTCTCGGCAAGGCCCTTGCGGGAGAACTGAGTGAACATCAGGAGGCATCCCTCAGGCGGGGGTTGACCAGCAGATAGAGGATGTCGATGACGAGGTTCACGACGACGAAGCCGGTCGCCGTGGTCAGCACCACGCCCTGGACGACGGCCGGGTCGCCGTTCTGCACCGCGTCGATCATCAGCTTGCCCATCCCGGGCAGGGAGAAGATGGTCTCGATGACCACCGCGCCGCCGAGCAGATAGCCGACCCGCAGGCCCAGTACGGTCAGCGGGTTGATCAGCGCGTTGCGCAGGACGTTGCGGCCCACCACCACCCGCGGCGGCAGACCGCTGCCGATGGCCGTCCGGACGTAGTCCTTGTCCAGCTCCTCGACCACCGACGTCCGGACGATGCGGGTGAGTTGGGCCGCCACCGGCAGCGACAGGGCGAGCGCCGGGAGGGCCATCGTCTTGAGCCAGCCGGTGAGGGAGTCCGCCGGGTTGATGTAGCCGCCGGTCGGGAACCAGCCCAGGTCGACCGCCAGGTACTGGATCATCAGCAGCGCCAGCCAGAAGCCGGGCGCGGCCACCCCGGTCAGCGACACGACCCGGATGATCTGGTCGGGCAGCCGGTCCCGGTAGATCGCCGCCGTCACCCCGCCGAGCAGCGACAGCACGATCGCGATCCCCAGCCCCAGGAAGGTGAGTTGGAGGGTGAGCGGCAGCGCGGTGGTGACCTGCTGGAGGACCGGCGCCCGGGTCAGCGCGCTGGTGCCCATCTCACCGTGGAGCAGGGCGCCCACGAAATGGACGTAGCGGACGGGCAGCGGATCAAGCAGGCCGTTCTGGACGCGGAAGTCGTGCAGTTGCCGCGGTGTCGGATTGGCACCCTGGAAGAACGCGGACGCCGGGTCGACGTCCGAGAAGCGCATCACCAGGAACACGAACAGCACGATGCCGAGCATCAGCGGAACGAGCAGGACGATACGGCGGGCCAGAATCCTGAGGACGGTGACCATGGTCCAACTCCCGGACGACTAGACCCACTTGGCCTGAAGGAAGTTGATTCCGGGGTAGGGCTGGGCCCTTATCCCGGTCAGCTTCTTCGGATCCCAGGCGGTCATCAGCTCGTTGTGGACGACCGGGTAGAGCACGGCCTGTTCGGCGACGATGTCGATGTAGTCCTGGATCATCGCTCTCTTCTTCGCCGCGTCCGGCTCGCGGGTGGCCTGGTCCATGTCCTTGAAGAGCTGCTTGGCGACCGGGTTCCCGGCCCAACGGGCGTACCCCATCCAGAGGTTCTGGGGGCCGTAGTTGTAGTGCATGATCAGGTCCGCGTCGACGCCGAACTGGTTGGGGTTCGAGGCGGCGGCGACCACCTGGTAGTCCTGCTTCTGGTCCATCTTGGTGAACACGGCCGTGGTCTCCTGCGGGGCGAGGGTCGTCCTCACGCCGATCGCGTCCCAGGACGCCTTGATGGTCGGCAGGCAGTCGACGATCCAACTCACGTTCACCGCAAGGATGTTGATCTTCAGTCCGCTGACCCCGGCGGCCTTCAGCAGTGCCTTCGCCTTGTCGGGGTCGTAGTCGTAGACCGTCTTCGCGCGCCGGTACGTGGGGTTGCCGGTGTCGAGGAACGACGAGGACGGCTTCCCGTGCCCCCGCAGCGCCAACTGGACCATCTTCCCGGTGTCGATGGCGTAGTGCAGCGCCTGGCGCACGCGTACGTCGTCGAAGGGCTTGTGCCGGGTGTTGAACATCAGGAACAGGTTGTTCATCCCGGCCCCGCCGGCGACCGTCATTCCGCCGCTACGCAGCTGCTGGATGTTGGCGTAGGGGATGTTGTCGGAGATCTGCGCGCCCGCGCTCGACCCGGAGATCTTGGCGACACGCGGTGCCGCGTCGACGATCGTCAGCCAGTTCATCGTCTTGAAGGCGGGCGGGCGCGGGCCGTTGTAGTCGGCGAACGCGGCGAAGGTCGTATTGGACTTCGGGTGGTGCGCGGTCTGCCGGTACGGCCCCGAGCCGACCGCTTTCCCTTGATCGCGTCGTCCCAGGCGCCCGGCTCGGAGAAGATGTGCTTCGGCATGATCTTCGCGAGGGTGAGGCGTGAAACCCCTCAGGGAAAGGGAACTTGAGAACGAGCTCGACGTTCTGCGCGTCGATCTTCCGCGCCTCCTTCAGCCAGCTGGCGAAGAAACCCTGTGCGAGCGTCGTCGTCTTCGGGTCGAGGATGCGGTCGAAGACGAACACCACGTCGTCGGCGGTGACCGGCTGCCCGTCGTGGAACTTGGCGCCCGCCCGCAGCGTGAACTTCCACGAGGTGCCGCTCGTGTCCTTCGGTACCGCCGTCGCCAGCGCCGGATAGGGCGCGCGGGTGATCGGGTCGGTGTCGATCAGACCTTCGTAGATGTGGTTGTTGCCGGCCATCGAGAACGCGGACGCCGTCTGTGTCGGGTCCCAACTGCCGTCGTTCCCATAGCCGATCACCGCGGTCAGCGTCCGGTTCTTGCCGGTGCCTCCGCCTCCGGTGTCGTTCGTCGACTGCGGCCCCGACGAACAGGCCGTCAGGGACGAGGAGATCGCCGCCGCCGCGCCCAGCGCGCCGGAGTACTTCAGGAACGCCCGGCGGTGCAGCGCGGGCACGTTCTGGGTCACGTCTTCGCGCATGGTTACTCCAGGAGGTACGACGTCCTACGTCCTGCGGTCAGCGCGACCATAAGAGCGGCCGTGGGGGCGGTCAAGGCATCGCACACGAATGGCGTAGCCGTCAGAGGTCGGACCAATGGCGGTTTGAAATGGCGCAAGTTGACACCCCGTCAGCACGAGTCGAGGTCGGACATGGGACGTGGGACGTCTCGTGCGGCTACGATGCGGCGCATGTCCGGGGAGCCAAGGAACAGTCGGATACAGCGCGAGGTCGTCCAGCTGATCCTCGACCGCAAGCTCCAGCCCGGTGCGCCCCTGCCCACCGAGGCCGAGCTGATGGAAGAACTCGGCATCAGCAGAAACTCCGTCCGCGAGGCCCTCAAGGCACTCCAGGCCCTCGACATCGTCGAGATCAGACACGGCTACGGCACCTACGTCGGCCGCGCCTCGCTGACCCCGCTCGTCGACGGCCTCACCTTCCGCACCCTCACCCGGCACGAGGACGACGCGGACGCGCTGGCCGAGATCCTCCAGGTACGGGAGGTGCTGGAGGAAGGCCTGATTCATCGGGTCGTTGCCATCGTCACCGAGCCTGGACTGGACGGACTCGCAGCGGTGGTGACCCGCATGGAGGAAGCGGGCCGCGCCGGCCGCCCCTTCCCCGAACTCGACCGGAGTTCCACGAGTTGCTCTACGCCTCACTCGGCAACGAACTCGTCCCCCAACTCCTCGGCGCCTTCTGGACGGTCTTCCGCCGCGTCGCCGGCGCCCGAGGCTGGACCGACGACCCTGACCCGACCCTCACCGTCCACCGCCACCGCGACATCGTCACCGCGTTGCGCGCCCGCGATGTGGAGGGGGCCCAGCGGGCGATGGCGGACCACTTCCGCGGGATCGAGGCGCGGGCGGCACAGGAGTCGCGGGGGTGGGGTGAGGTGCTCCGGGGGCGGATCGACCACCGGGTCAGTGAAGCCCGCGCGCTCCAGCCGGGCCGGGAGGGTCCCCGGACCGAGGGTGTTCATCGTGTCCCGGAAGTGCAACCCCCGCGACGGAAGCCGGGTTGGCTGTCACTGCCCGCGAACACACCGCCGGGACGCAGCACGCGGAACGCCTCGGCGAAGATCCGGTCCTGGTGGGTGGCCGTCGGCACAGGGTGCAGCATCGTGAAACGCACGGCGGAGTCGAACACCCATCAGATGCAGCTCGCACCGCGCGAGTTGTGCCCCGGCGAGTTTCTTCACGGCGGCGTTCCACCGGGTGATCGGGGTCATGCCGACGCGGTACTTCCCGCGCCGGCGACGGTACGTGCCGTACTAGCCGACGGCCGCCGCCACCAACCTGGCCGTGTCGGCCACGAGTTGGTTGTCGTACGGCGCGTCCGGCAGTGTCGGCTTCGTGGTCAGGACCGCGAGGACGACCGGGTCTCCGGCCTCCGTCCAGGCGATGCCGACGTCGTTGGCGGTGCCGTAGTCGCCGCTGCCGGTCTTGTCGGCGATCGTCCAGGTCGCGGGAAGCCCGGCGCGGAAACGGGTGGCGCTCGTCGTGTTGTTGAGCAGCCAGGCGGTGAGCCGGTCGCGGTCGGGGCGGCGCAGGGCGTCGCCGAGGACGAGCCTGCCGTAGGAGCCGGCGATCGCGCGCGGGCTGGTGGTGTCGGTGATCCGGTCCGGCTCGGCCGAGTTCAGCTCGGTCTCCCAGCGGTCGAGCCGGGTGACCTGGTCGCCGAGGGAGCGGGCGAAGCGGGTGATGGCGGTGGGGCCGCCGAGTTCACGCAGGATCAGGTTGCCCGCGCCGTTGTCGCTGTAGCGGATGGCGACGTCGGCGAGCTGCTCGATCGTCATGCCCTCGGCCAGGTGCGCCCGGGTCTGGTCGGAACCGTCGACCAGATCGGCCTCCGTGTAGTGGACCACCCGGTAGAGGACCTCGCCGTGCCGGTCCAGGTCCCGGAGGACGGCCGCGGCGGCGAGGGTCTTGAACACCGAGCACATCGGGAAGAGTTCGTCGGCACGGTGCACGACGGTCTTCTTCGTACCGAGGTGATGCGCGAACACACCGACACGGGCGCTGTGTTGCTCCTCCAGGGCGCGCAACTCGGCGCCGATGTCGGTGCCTGTGCCCGTGCCCGTGCTGTCCGACGCCTGCGCGGCCGTCGAACCGGCAAGGAGGGTCGCGGCGGTGGCGGCACCGGCGGTGAGGAGGGTACGGCGCGTGGCGTTGCGGGCCGTAGGGGACATGGGGGACATGGGGGCCGTACGGGTCGTGGGGGTGGGGTCCGTAGGGGTCGTGGGGACTGTTCGAAGCCTGAGATCACTCTCTCCCTTGTTCGCTGTCCGGCAACGATCTCTGCAGTGATCGACGCGAGAGCTCATACCTTGGTTGCGTCGCCGTGGACCATCGGCGGACACCGGGGCGGGTCCGCGCTCGGCACAGTGGGCCCATGGCGAACACACAGGGGATCACTCGGGGCAGTTCCTCACGGGCGCGCTGGCCCTCGGAGCGGCGGGCGCGCTGCTCCCGTCCGGGCAGGCGACGGCGCGGCCACGACCGCACGCGGCACCCGGCCGCCGGCCCGGTCTGCGCCGTCACGGCGTCGTCTACACGGTTGGTGAGGGCGAGACCCCCGCGACCGCCTGGAGCACGCGCCGGATGCGCGCCGACCTCCGCGCCATCCGCGACGGACTGCACGCCGACACGGTCGACGTCACCGGCGACGGCGTGGACCGCCTCACCGCCACCGCCGCCGAGGCCGCCGAACTCGGCCTGCACATCTGGCTCCAGCCCACCCTCGCCGACCTCCCCGAGCGCGACATCCTCGAACACCTCGCGGAGACCGGCCGGTTCGCGGAACGCCTCCGGCGCCAGGGCGCGAGCGTCGACTTCAGCGTGGGCTGCGAGTTCTGGCTCTTCGTCCCCGGGATCGTGCCCGGCGCGACGGTCCTGGACCGCGTCCAGAACATCCTGAACGGCACGTTCGACCCGGCCAGGATGCAGCGCAGACTGAACGCGTTCACCAAGAAGGCGGCGACACTGGGCCGTTCGGTCTTCCACGGCAACCTCAGCTACGCCGCGGCGCAGGACGACGAGGTCGACTGGGGCCTCTTCGACATCGTGGGCATCGACTACTACTCGTACTTCCCCAAACGAGCCGACTACGTGCGGGAGTTGAAGACGTACCAACACTGGGGCAAGCCCGTGACGATCACCGAGTTCGGCACCTGCGCGTACAGGGGCGCCGAGAAGACGGCCGGCATGGGCTGGAACGTCGTCGACTACGACAAGGACCCGGAGGAGATCAGGGGCCACCTCGTCCGCAGCGAACACACCCAAGCGGCGTACGTCGTAGACCTGTTGGACGTCTTCGAGTCGATGGACCTCTACGGCGCGATGGCCTTCGAGTTCGTCACCCCGGACGCCCCGCACCGCGCCCACGACCCACGCCACGACCTCGACTTGGCGAGCTACGCCATCACCAAGACCATCAAGGACCGCCCGTACGACCCGAGTTCACCGTGGCACTGGGAACCGAAGGAGGCGTTCCGTGCGCTGGCGGGGAGGTACGCACGCAGCGTTTGCCCGTGAGATACCCCTAGGCAACGCCGGAGTTGGAGTGCCGATCTCCGTTCCTGACGCCGTGGAGAATCTGACCTCGGGGCGGGGTGCTGACGCCGCCCTGACGGACGGGCGGAGGTGTTCAGCGTCTGCCTGCATCGTCGCGACGCTCTCAACCGCTATCACGTCGTGATCGCCTTCACCGCCTCGCCTGCGGCGATCGGACAGGGCGCCGTAACGCCAACGAACAGACCAGTCTCTCCCACGCCGACCCAGTCGGCGTGGACGGAGCGGCGTGACTTCGAGCTTCAGAGACTCTCCTCCCAGCACGGCATCGGTTGCGACCAAGTTCGGTTCAGTAGCGCAGGAGCCGGTGCTTCAGTGGCGTGAGCAGCTCATCACCGACGAGGACGTGCTCGGCAGCCGGATCGCCACCATGGAGATTTCTGGTGGCAGGCGTGACGGTCGGTCGAACGGCGCAAGGGCGGAGCGATGCCGATTCGGATAATGTCGGCTTCTGGTGACAACGTTGCCCGAAATCGGGCGCAGAGAGACCCGGATGACGGAGGCGAAGCAGTGTCGACCAGCGCGGTGGTGATCGGGGCCGGCGTCTCGGGGCTGACCACGGCCGTGTGCCTGGCGGAGTCCGGGATGGATGTCCGAGTGGACACCGACCGGCTCCCGGATGCGACCACCTCGGCGGCGGCCGGTGCGATGTGGGATCCGTACCTGGCCGAGCGCGGCGGCTTGGTCGAACGATGGAGCCGGGAGACGCTGTCGGAGCTGACCGCGCTGAGCGCGGACGTGGGGAGCGGAATCCGGCTGGTCGAGGGTACACAGGAGTCCAGGGTTCCCTGTGGCATGCCGGACTGGGGCCCCATGGTCGGGGCCCGCATGTGCTCGCCGGAGGAGCTGCGGCACGGGTTCGTGTCCGGGTGGAGATACCGTGCGCCGCTCGTCGACATGCCCCAGTATCTCTCCTACCTCGTTCAACGCCTCGAACAGGCCGGTGGATCCATTCGCCGCCACCGCTACGACACGCTCGACGAGGCACTGGGGAGGCGCCGGTAGTCGTCAACTGTGCCGGTGCCGAAGCCCGGTTCCTGGCTGGTGATGTCTCGGCCGACGCGGTACGCGGTCAACTCGTCGTGGTGGAGAACCCCGGTATCCGGGACTTCTTCTGCGACGACACCCCTGGAGCCGAGGACCTCACCTACATCTACCCGCACGCCGACATCGTGGTCCTGGGCGGAACCGCGGAGCCCGGTGTCTGGGAACTGCGGCCCGATGAGAGCAAAGCCAGGGAGATCATCCGCCGTTGCATCGCCGTGGAGCCGTTGATCGCCGAAGCTCGAGTGATCGGGCAGCGAGTGGGGCTGCGGCCGGTTCGGAGCCGGGTCCGGTTCGCGAACGAGTGGCACGGGGACACACTACTGCTGCACAACTATGGTCACGGCGGCGCCGGAGTGACCTTGTCCTGGGGGTGTGCTCGGGAGATCGCGGTCTTGG
This sequence comes from Streptomyces sp. P3, assembly GCA_016893485.2. Taxonomy (GTDB): domain Bacteria; phylum Actinomycetota; class Actinomycetes; order Streptomycetales; family Streptomycetaceae; genus Streptomyces. The sequence continues at coordinate 3,397,679 of JAFEKX020000001.1, read as the reverse complement.
TTCGCGAGATGGTGAGATCCACGGCCTGACCGGTGCGGCAGACCTACTCTTTCTGCCAGGTCCGGCGCTCCGCGACGTCGGCCTCTGCGCCTCTGCGGAAGAGGTACAGCCAGGTCCGGAGTGCGAGAGTGACAGTAAGGATCATGGTCCACGGCCAACTGGTGGTGTTGGACGCCACCAGGGCCGCACCAGCCGTTGGTGAGGCCGCCGTGAGCGCCAGCAGGACGAGCTCGAACGGACTTCGCCGGAAGCGGTGGGCGATGGAGAACTCGGAAATCTCGTACCAGGCGATCGAGACGCTGAGCAGGATCGCCAGAATCATGGTCGTCCAGGGATCACCGCTGGCCTGCGCGTAAGTGACGGGGAGCGAGATCAGGAAAGGAAAACACCTCCGTACTCGGACAGAACGTTGCCCCACTTCATGATCTTCCCGAACGAGTTCGAGCGGATCCGGGCAAGCTCGCCGGAGGCACTCGCGTAGATGATCAGGGAGAGCACAGTGCTGAACGTCGCCCCGATGAGGAGCAGACGGACGTCATCGGGAAATCGCGTCGAGGAGAACGCGAAACCCAGGAGGAAGGTGATGGCGGCGAGTATGGAGCCGGAGAAAGCGATCCCGGCTGCGGCTTCCCCGGACTGCAGAGTCGCCGGGTCGTCCTGCTCGAACCGGGCCAGTTCGAAAGCCGGTTGACCACCGAGTGTGACCAGGCCCGTCACCGCGTGGTCGGCGGGGGACAGGGACTCCAGGAGCTGCGCGTGGTCAGTGGCAGGGACGAGATGCCTGGCGTCCGGATCTATGTACTCCATGCGGGACTTGCGCTGAAAGTGAATGCGCAGACCGTCGCCCGCTCCGTTGGCGTGCATCACCCGGGTCCCTTTGAAGTCGCACGCCAACAGAAGGCGAATCACCGCCAGTTGATCCGTCCTCGCCACGGCGGATATCAGTGGTGGCTCGGTCGATTTCCGGAGTGTCTCTTCCACCAGGTCTGTCAGGAGCTTCTTGGCCAGTCCCTGTCCACGCGTTTCCTCATGGACCGCGATCGCCGAAATACGCACATGCCCCGACGAAGGCATTTCAGCGACGGCGCAACCGACCAGCTCACCAGCGGATTCGGCGACCCGAACCAGATCGCGGTCAATGGCATGCGCGAGGAGCTCTACCGACGGCACGACCGAGGCATCGCACGAATCGGCCAGTAGTGAGCGTAATGGGGCCAGGTCGGCGGCGGACGCCGCCCGAGTGGGCCATTCAGCCATGTCCGTCCGTTCGTTCAGCTCGACATCTCACGTCAGGTGGCGCCAGTCGCTGAATCCTACCGATCAACTCCGCACCGCACAGGTACCGTTGGGACTCGACGGCCGGGGAGGTGTCGGCCTCCGCGAGGTTCGCGACGCGAAGTGGAGACAGCTGTCACGGAGTCCGTGTTCCGGGAATCCGCCGTTCAGCCCCACACCCAGTCCCTACCGCTGACGCACCTCTCGCTGGAGCTGGGACATCTCTACCTGGAGGACTTCGAAGCAGAATCGGAACGGCTGCGGGGGCACCTCTCAGAGGTGCGCGTCTGGGCGGACGCCGCACGTGCCTCCACCGCCCGACGCCTGGGCCTCAAGCGCCCCCGGATCAGCACGTGTTTCCTGATCGACGACTACTTCACCCGGTTCTCCACGTCGGCCGAACCGGTCCCACTGATCCTCGACGAGTCCGAGCGGGCGGGGCTTGTCATCGACTACCGGGCCGTGAGTCGGGCTGTGCGGTCGCCAACCGCGTCGAGCTGGCCGAGTCGGTCATGCACCGCTTGGTGGAGTCACCGCCGCCTGGCAGCAATGGCTCGCGCCACCCGCCAGTCAGACAGGCTGGCTCGTCGACGGGCAGCGCGCCACCCCCACCCGCAGCGCCCTCGCTGAGATCGTCCCCTGGCAGCCACCGCAGGGGACCGCAGCCCGCAATCACTCGGTCTTCACGGACATCGAGTTGTGGTCCGAGACGGACAACGGCCGCCTGTGGTCCTGCCCGTTCCTTGCTGCCGTATGGCACTTGGCCCGCCTCGGTCTGCTAGGGCACCTTGGCCGGCCCGTCCTGGTCCCGCAGCCCTGGACCGGTGGAGACTTCCCGCATGAGCGGGACCGGCTGCCACCCTTGCTCAAACTCGGCGACCCCAGGCCCCGTTCAGTGCGTACCGCACCTGCACGCTGATGCCGAACCGCTTTCTGGCGATCGAGGACGCCGTACGGCTCATCCTCGACCAGGTGGATGTGGACTCCGTCACGCTCGAACAGGTCGCCAAGCGGTCCGCGGGCGAGGGCGTCGCGGTGCCGGAGGCGGTGGCCCAGCGCGCCACCTACGTGTTCTACGAGGAGCCCGCCAACCCGGCTGTGCAGGACGGGACGTGACATGACGACCCCAGGACGGCCCACACGCTCGGTCCTCGCCTGCGGCGAGGTGCGCACCGGCCTGCTGCCGTCCTTCCAGGCGCTGGACGGCCGCGCCGCGGCCCAACTCCTGCGGCTGCGCGCCGACGAACACGTCCGCGTCTCCGAGCGCCCCAACCTCTACGCCCTCTCGCCCGAGGTCCTCACCGGCGTGGACTGCCGGCCGCCCACCGGGAACGGCACGAAGGTCAGGGCGGTCGGTACGGTCGCCCGCCCGCGCGGCGCTGCGGACCCCGATGTCAGGAACAGGGCGGGGACGGAGAGTCGGACGGTGCGTTTGCGGAGTGCGGTCAGCATGCCATCAGGCTCCCAACTGCCCTGCGGGGGAAGGGAAACCCTTCGACCTCGGTCGAAAGCTCGGGGCGGGGGTGGCCGGCCGGCCAGTAACGCCAGGCCCAGCGGGGTCAGCGTGTGCAGGACCGCTTGGCCCGCCCTTGACGTCGAGCAGACCCGCCTCGCGCAGGACGCCCGCGTGGTGGCTCGCCGTAGCCGGGGCGACGCCCACGCCGTGGGCCAGTTCCGTCGTCGTCATGGCGTGGTGCGCCGCCAGGGACTCCAGGACCTCGGTACGGGTCTGGCCGACCAGCGCACCCAGGGACGGGTGGGGGCGAGAGGGTCGGCCTACGGCCGTGCCGTGCGCCATGGGGTAGACCACGACCACCGGGAGGGCCGGGTCCTTGAGGAGACTCGGGGACGCCAGGAGAAGTACGACGGCAGGACGAGCAGGCCCCGGCCGTCGAGCCGGCCGTCCCGGGCCGCTGACCTCCGGCACCGGCGGCTGCCAGGAGAGGCAGGAGTGGAGCCTGCTCAGCAGGTCGAACAGGCGGCTTCCAGTCAAGAACCGTTCGGGCAGCGCGTGCTCGGCGTTCAGGCGGGTGCGGATTGTGTTCCGGCAAGGGTCAGTGCGGTTCGTATGCAGGCGCGCTACGGCATCTCGGTCGCCCCGGCCAGCTGCGGGGCCCAGGAAGGTAACTGCCGTCCCGCCCCCGCGAGTTCGACCGGATCGTGTCGGAGCCGTTCGCGCGGGGTGGACAGCAGCGCCCCGATCCCCGCCTCCAGGCCGCCGGCCCGCCAGCCGGGGTGAGGAAGCCGGCGAGTAGCCGCGGGGTGGTGCCAGCCGGAGCAACTCGCGGGCCGGGGCCGCGAGTCGGGACCGTATCGCCCCTCGCCAGGGGCCGAAGACCGCCGACGCGGTGTCGGTCTGCAGGACGTGCATGCTCAGCAGCGCTTCCCATAAGGGGTCCGCCCCGACCGGCCGCAACGCGCCGACCTTCACGGAACCGGCGCCAATGCGGATGTTCTGGACGAACCATGACGGGAGTCGGCGCGTGTTCATGCGGCGGTGCTCGAAAAGTGGCGTCGGATTTCGGAATTCCGTCAAACCGGTTGGACGGCCTTATTCGTGAACTCCGAAAGGCCTGTTCGAACAGTGTCGATATCTCTTCCGGGCTGCCCGCCGTGAACCCCTGGCCAACGCCAACACCCGTGCCACGCACCGCACTTGTGGCCGCTCCTGGTCGACAGACTCCTGCCGAGTGTAGGGGCGGAAGAGGGCCGCGACGTGGAGAAGCGTGAAAGTCGAAAAGGGAGGGGAGCCAGGTGTGGGCACACTGATCGGAGGCGAAGGACACCTTGATGGAATTGCGGATTCGGGTGCGAGGAGAGCGATGAAACCGTCGGTCGGATCGGTCGCCATGGACACCCGTACCGGACGAGTGGGCATCGTCATGGGGCATGAGGGGCCTTATGTTCAGCTCCGCCCGTACGGCGGCGGGCGCGAGTGGGACGTCGAGCCGGCCGCCGTGCGGGACGCGACCCCGGCCGAGCGGCTGAGCGCGGCGACCGCCTATGCGAACGCACGGAGCCGCGGTGAGGTCCCTTGACGGGTCCCCGGACGCCCTGACGCGTCGTAGGGCCGTAGAGCCGTGGGGACAATGGGCTCCATGAGTCTGTTCCGCGACGACGGCATCGTGCTGCGCACCCAGAAGCTGGGTGAGGCGGACCGGATCATCACGCTGCTCACCCGGGGTCACGGGCGGGTGCGCGCGGTGGCGCGCGGGGTGCGGCGGACCAAGTCGAAGTTCGGGGCGCGGCTGGAGCCGTTCTCGCATGTGGACGTCCAGTTCTTCGCGCGGGGCAGCGAACTCATCGGCCGCGGGCTGCCGTTGTGCACCCAGAGTGAGACCATCTCCGTACGGTGGCGGGATCGTCGCCGACTACGCGCGGTACACCGCCGGCACGGCGATGCTGGAGACCGCCGAGCGCTTCACCGATCACGAGGGCGAGCCCGCCGTACAGCAGTATCTGCTGCTGGTGGGCGGGCTGCGGACGCTGGCCGGGGCGAGCACGCTCCGCATCTCATCCTCGACGCGTTCCTGCTGCGTTCCCTCGCCGTCAACGGCTATGCGCCAAGCTTCGGGGACTGCGCGAAGTGCGGGATGCCGGGTCCGAACCGGTTCTTCTCCGTGGCGTCGGGCGGGGTCGTCTGCGTGGACTGCCGGGTGGCCGGGAGCGTCGTACCCTCACCGCAGGCCCTGGAACTCCTCGGTGCGCTGCTTACGGGAGACTGGGAGACGGCGGACGCGTGCGAGGCGCGGCATGTGCGGGAGGGCAGCGGACTGGTCTCCGCCTATCTGCACTGGCATCTGGAGCGTGGACTGCGCTCGCTGCGGTACGTCGAGAAGTCGTAGCACGTCGTAAGAGACAGCAAGAGGCAAGAGGAGCGAGAAGCACATGGCCGTACGCGGGATCCTGGGGCGCCAGCGGCGCGAGTACACGGCGCCGGAGCCGCACCCGTCGGGGGCCACCGCGCCGAAGCTGCCGGGTGAGCTGATCCCCAAGCACGTGGCGATCGTCATGGACGGGAACGGCCGGTGGGCGAAGGAGCGCGGGCTGCCGCGCACCGAGGGCCACAAGGTCGGCGCCGAGCGGGTACTGGACGTGCTCCAGGGGGCGTGGAGATGGGCGTCGGCGCGATCTCGCTGTACGCCTTCTCCACCGAGAACTGGAAGCGGTCGCCCGACGAGGTGCGCTTCCTCATGAACTTCAACCGCGACTTCATCCGCAAGACCCGCGACACCCTCGACGAACTCGGCATCCGGGTGCGGTGGGTGGGCCGTATGCCCAAGCTGTGGCGGTCGGTCGCCAAGGAGTTGCAGATCGCGCAGGAGCAGACCAAGAACAACGACGCGCTCACGCTCTACTTCTGCATGAACTACGGCGGCCGGGCCGAAATCGCCGACGCGGCAAAGGCGTTGGCCGAGGACGTGCAGGCGGGCCGGCTGGACCCGGCCAAGGTCGACGAGAAGACCTTCGCCAAGTACATGTACTACCCGGACATGCCCGAGGTCGACCTCTTCCTGCGCCCCAGCGGCGAGCAGCGCACCTCCAACTACCTGATCTGGCAGAGCGCTTACGCCGAGATGGTCTTCCAGGACGTCCTGTGGCCCGACTTCGACCGCCGCGACCTGTGGCGCGCCTGCGTCGAATTCGCCCAGCGCGACCGGCGGTTCGGCGGCGCGGTCCCGAACGAGAAGCTGCTGGAGATGGAGAAGAACATGCGGGGCGGTTCTCTCTAGCCCGTCCGGTGGGTGACGACGAGGCCCTTTCGGGGCCGAAGCGGGGTCTGGGGGCGGCAGCTCCCAGCGGCGCCCACCCCGACACACCCGCACAGAACCCGGTCAACCCGCGGCGCACTCCGCGCAGGTCCCGAAGATCTCCACCGTGTGCGCCACGTTCACATACCCGTGCTCCGCGGCGATGGCCTCCGCCCACTTCTCGACGGCGGGTCCCTCGACCTCCACCGCCTTGCCGCACACCCGGCACACCAGGTGGTGATGGTGGTCGCCCGTGGAGCAGCGCCGGTACACCGACTCGCCCTCCGACGTGCGCAGGACGTCGACCTCGCCGGCGTCGGCGAGGGACTGGAGGGTGCGGTAGACCGTGGTCAGGCCGACCGAGTCACCCTTGTGCTTGAGCATGTCGTGGAGTTCCTGGGCGCTGCGGAACTCGTCGACCTCGTTGAGTGCCGCCGACACGGCGGCACGCTGGCGAGTGGATCGTCCCTTTACGGGCGGGCCGGCCGTCGTCACCGTTGCCTCCTCACGTCTGCACTCTGCCGAGCCATTGTGCCAGCTCGGGTTGTGCGTGGTCAGACGCCGACCTCGTCGGCGGCCCCCCCGTGGCCGGAATCGCGCACTCCACCGGGTCCCCCGCGGGTCGCGCGGCGGCCGCGGCACGGGCCCGGCGCCGGGCCAGCGGGGTCGCCAGCGCGGTGAGCGCGATGAACGCGGCGATCGTCAGGAGCACGATCGTCGCGCCGGGCGGGACGTCCTGGTAGTACGAGGTGACGGTGCCGCTGACCGTCACGGTCACGCCGATGACGCCCGCGATGGCGAGGGTCGCCCCGAAGCTGCGGGTGAGCTGCTGTGCGGCGGCGACCGGCACCACCATCAGCGCGGAGACCAGGATCAGGCCCACGACGCGCATCGCGACGGTGACGGTGACGGCCGCGGTGACCGCCGTCAGCAGGTTCAGGGCGCGCACGGGCAGGCCGGTGACCCGGGCGAACTCCTCGTCGTGGTTCACGGCGAACAGCCGCCGCCGTAGGCCGAGGGTGACCACGATCACGAAGGCGGCGAGGATGCCGATCGCCGTCACGTCGGACTGCGAGACGGTGGAGAGGGAGCCGAAGAGGTACGAGTTCAGGTTGGCGTTCGAGCCGCCTGGCGCGAGGTTGACGAACATCACGCCGCCCGCCATGCCGCCGTAGAAGAGCATCGCGAGGGCGATGTCGCCGCGGGTCTTGCCGTACCAGCGGATCAGTTCCATGAGGACCGAGCCGAGGGCGGAGACGGCGGTGGCCATCCAGACCGGGGAGGCGTTCAGCAGGAAGCCGAGGCCCACGCCGGTCATCGCCACGTGGCCGATGCCGTCGCCCATGAGGGGCTGGCGGCGCTGGACGAGGTAGATGCCGATCGCGGGGGCGGTGATGCCGACGAGGACGGCGGCGATGAGCGCCCGCTGCATGAAGGCGTAGTCGAGGAGGTCCATCAGCTCAGCAGTCCCGTGCGGATCGGTTCGGCGTCCGCCGAGTGCGGGTGGACGTGGTCGTGGCCGGGCAGCGCGTGCTGGCCGAGCGCGCGCGGCGGCGGGCCGTCGTGCTGGACGCAGCCGTCGCGGAGGACGACGGCGCGGTCGATCAGCGGTTCCAGCGGGCCGAGTTCGTGCAGGACGAGCAACACCGTTGCGCCTTCCGCGACTTGGCGGGTCAGGGTGTCGGCCAGCACCTTCTGGCTGGCGAGGTCCACGCCCGCCATCGGCTCGTCCATGATGAGGAGTTCGGGTTCGGCGGCGAGCGCGCGGGCGATCAGCACGCGCTGGTGCTGGCCGCCGGAGAGCGCGTTGACGGAGTCCTGGCGCGGTCCGCCATCCCGACCAGCTCCAGGGCGTGCCGTACGGCCTCGTGGTCCGCCTTGCGCAGCAGGCCGAAGCGGGCGCGGGAGAGGCGGCCGGAGGCGACGATCTCGGTGACGGTGGCGGGGACGCCGCCCGCGGCGGTCGTGCGCTGCGGTACGTAGCCCACGCGCCGCCACTCCTTGAAGGCGCGGCGCGGGGTGCCGAACAGCTCGATCTCGCCGCCGCTGAGCGGGACTTGGCCGATGATCGTGCGGATCGCGGTCGACTTGCCGGAGCCGTTGGCGCCGAGCAGCGCGACCACCTCACCGCGGCGCACGGTGAGGTCGATGCCGCGCAGGACGGGGCGCGAGCCCAGCTCGGCGCGGACTCCGCGCAGCGATATGACGGGCTCGCTCATCAAGTCGCTCATCAACTCGTCCTCCGTGCTGGTCATTTACTTCCCAGGGCCTTCTGCAGGGCCTTGAGGTTGGCCTGCTGGACCGAGAAGTAGTCCTTGCCGCGGGACTTGGCGGTGATGCCCTCGATCGGGTCGAGGACGTCCGTCTTCAGGTGCGCGTCGGCGGCGATGGTCTTCGCGGTCTTGTCGCTGACGAGCGTCTCGTAGAACACCGTGGTGACGCCGTCGGCCTTGGCCATCTTCTCAAGGTTCTTCACGCGCTCGGCACTGGGCTCCGACTCGGGGTCGAGGCCGTTGATGGCCTCCTCGGTGAGGCCGTAGCGCTCGGCGAGGTAGCCGAAGGCGGCGTGGGTGGTGATGAACACCTTCGTCTTGGTGTCGGCGAGGCCGGTCCTGAACTCGGTGTTGAGCGCGTCGAGTTTCTCGACCAGGGCAGCGGTGCGCGTCCTGTAGTCGGCCGCGTTCTTCGGGTCGGCCTTCTCGAAGGCCTTGCCGACGCCCTGGGCGACCTGGGCGTAGCGCACCGGGTCGAGCCAGATGTGCGGGTCGAGGCCGGCCAGCTCGTCGTTCTTGGAGGTGTCGTGGGAGGCCGCGTGGCCGCCGACCTCGTTGCCGTGCTTCTCCAGCGTGGTCAGGGAGGCGGCGTCGATCTTCGTCCTGACCTCGGACTGGCTCACCGCGTCGTCGACGGCGGGCTGGAGGTTCTTGAGGTAGAGCACCGCGTCGGACTCCCCGAGCGCGGCGGTCTGCTGCGCGCTGATCTCCAGGTCGTGCGGTTCCTGGCCGGGCTTCGTCAGGCTGGTGACGTGCACGTGGTCGCCGCCGATCTGCTCGGCGAGGTACTGCAGCGGGTAGAACGCCGCGACGACGTCGAACTTGTCCGTGTTGGCGGCGGACGCGCTGTCGGAGCAGGCGGAGAGGGTCCCGAGACCGAGGGCGGTGGCCGCGGCGATGGCGATCCCGGATATGTGGCGTCGTCGTACGTTCATGACAGTCATTTTCAACTGAGATGGAAACCGTTGTCAACAAACCCTGGGTAGGGAACCGATTTGATACGAGGGAGGGAGGCGCCGGTAACCTGAAGCATTCGCCCGCTCGTCTCCCCATCGAGGCGCTTCGCGCCGCCCCTCCTTATCGTCCATTCGTCATGAAGAGAGCACCGTGGCCGCCGACAAGATCGACACCATCGTCAGCCTGAGCAAGCGCCGTGGCTTCGTTTTCCCTTGTAGTGAGATCTACGGCGGCCAGAAGGCCGCCTGGGACTACGGACCGCTGGGTGTCGAGCTCAAGGAGAACCTGAAGCGCCAGTGGTGGCGCTACATGGTGACGTCGCGCGAGGACGTGGTCGGTATCGACTCGTCCGTCATCCTGGCCCCCGAGGTCTGGGTCGCCTCCGGCCACGTCGCCACTTTCTCGGACCCGCTCACCGAGTGCACCGCGTGCCACAAGCGGTTCCGCGCGGACCACCTGGAAGAGGCGTACGAGGCCAAGCACGGCCGCCTCCCCGAGAACGGCCTGGCCGACATCAACTGCCCCAACTGCGGCAACAAGGGCCAGTTCACCGAGCCCAAGCAGTTCTCCGGCCTGCTCTCCACCCACCTCGGCCCGACGCAGGACACCGGCTCCGTCGCCTACCTGCGCCCCGAGACCGCCCAGGGCATCTTCACCAACTTCGGTCAGGTGCAGACCACTTCGCGCAAGAAGCCGCCGTTCGGCATCGCGCAGATGGGCAAGTCCTTCCGCAACGAGATCACGCCCGGCAACTTCATCTTCCGGACCCGCGAGTTCGAGCAGATGGAGATGGAGTTCTTCGTCAAGCCGGGCGAGGACGAGAAGTGGCAGGAGTACTGGATGCAGGAGCGCTGGAACTGGTACACCGGCCTGGGCCTGCGCGAGGAGAACATGCGGTGGTACGACCACCCCAAGGAGAAGCTCTCCCACTACTCCAAGCGCACCGCTGACATCGAGTACCGCTTCCAGTTCGGCGGCAACGAGTGGGGCGAGCTGGAGGGTGTGGCCAACCGCACCGACTACGACCTGACGGCCCACTCCAAGGCCTCCGGCCAGGACCTGTTCTTCTTCGACCAGGAGGCCCAGGAGCGCTGGACGCCGTACGTCATCGAGCCGGCGGCCGGTGTCGGCCGGGCGATGCTGGCGTTCCTGCTCGACGCCTACGTGGAGGACGAAGCGCCCAACGCCAAGGGCAAGTTGGAGAAGCGGACCGTGCTGCGGCTCGACCACCGCCTCGCCCCGGTGAAGGTCGCGGTGCTTCCGCTGTCCCGGAACCCGGAGCTGTCCCCGAAGGCCAAGGGCCTCGCCGCCGCGCTCCGGCAGAACTGGAACATCGAGTTCGACGACGCGGGTGCGATCGGCCGCCGTTACCGCCGTCAGGACGAGATCGGTACGCCGTACTGCGTGACCGTCGACTTCGACACGCTCGAGGACAACGCGGTGACGGTGCGCGAGCGCGACTCGATGAAGCAGGAGCGGGTGTCTCTCGACCAGATCGAGGGCTACCTCGCCGGGCGTCTCGTCGGTGCCTAGGGTCAACTCGCTCTAAACGAAAGGCCGGACGGGCGGAATGCCCGTCCGGCCTTTCGCGTGGGGTCTCAACGGCCTTGCAGCGCCTTCACGTTGTCGCCGAACGTCCAGTTCTTCGAGCCGTCCCAGTTGATGGACCAGGTCATCAGGCCCTTGAGGCTCGTGCCGTAGTGCTTCCAGGCCTGGGAGACCAGGGACGGTGTCATGTAGCCGCCGCCCGCGCCCGACTGGGCGGGCAGGCCCAGGACCTGCTTGTCGTACGGCACCTTGATCGTCGTGCCCTGCACGACCAGGCCCTTGTTGAGGCAGTCGGTCTGGGCGGTGAAGCCCGCGACGGTGCCGGCCGAGTACGAGTCGCCGGAGCAGCCGTACATGCTGCCGTTGTAGTACTGCATGTTGAGCCACCACAGGCGGCCGTTATCCGCGTACTTCTTCACGATCGGGAGATACGCGCCCCAGATCGAGCCGTACGTGATGCTGCCGCCGGTGACGTAGGCGGTCTCCGGGGCCATCGTCAGGCCGAAGTTGGACGGCATCCGGGCGAGGACGCCGTCGATGATGCGGATCAAGTTGGCCTGGGACGTGGAGAGTTGGCTGATACTGCCGCTGCCCACCAGGCCCGTCTCGATGTCGATGTCCATGCCGTCGAAGTTGTACTTCTTCAGGATCGGCACGATCGTCGCGACGAACTTGTCCGCCACGGCGGTGGAGTTGAGGTCGATGCCGGCCGTCGCGCCGCCGATCGACATCAGGACGGTCTGGCCGGAGGCCTTCGCCGCGCACATCTCGGCGGGCGTGGCCACCTTCACGCCCGTGTCCATGCCGTCCTCCCACAGCGCCGTTCCGTCGGAACGGATGACCGGGAAGGCCGCGTTGATCACGTTGTAGCCGTGCGCGGCGATACGGGAGTCGGTGATCGGGGTCCAACCGAAGGGCGGATGAACGCCGTTGGAGGAGCCGTCCCAGTTCTCCCAGTAGCCCTGGAGGACCTTGCCTGCCGGGCGGGACTTGACGGCGCAGGTGTCGGCCGCGGACGCGGCCCCGGCGGCGGGGAGTTGGGCGAGGCCGGCCGTCGTCAGGGCGGCGGCGAGCAGGCACAGGGCGCGGCGGAGCATACGGGCCTCCCGGTGGGGGTGCGGTGAGGTGTCGTAGGCATGACAGTGCGCGTGGTCCAGACCTTTCGTCAAGAGGTCTGTACCACGCGACAGCGCCGGTGGGGGCGGGCTGACAAGTATGGAATGACAGATATTGAAATCTGTCAGCTGTCATGCCAAGGTGGAACGCATGACGATCCCCACACGCACTCTCGGCACCACCGGCCCCCAGGTCTCCGCCCTCGGCCTCGGCTGCATGGGCATGTCCGCGCTCTACGGCGAAGCCGACCGCACCGAGTCCATCGCCACCATCCACGCGGCCCTCGAAGCGGGCGTGACGCTCCTCGACACCGGCGACTTCTACGCCATGGGCCACAACGAGATGCTGATCGGCGAGGCCCTGCGCACCGCCCCCGCCGCCCGCCGCGAACAGGCCCTCACCAGCGTGAAGTTCGGGGCCCTGCGCGACCCGGCCGGCGCCTGGTCCGGTTACGACGGCCGGCCCGCCGCCGTGAAGAACTTCGCCGCGTACTCCCTGCAGCGCCTCGGCGTCGACCACATCGACGTGTACCGGATCGCCCGGGTCGACCCCGGCGTACCGATCGAGGAGACCGTCGGCGCGATCGCCGAGCTGGTCGAGCAGGGGTACGTCCGGCACATCGGCCTCAGCGAGGCGAGCGCCGACGCCATCCGCCGGGCCGCGGCCACCGCGCCGATCTCCGACCTCCAGATCGAGTACGCGATCATCACCCGCGACATCGAGCGGGAGATCCTGCCGACCACCCGCGAACTGGGCATCGGCATCACCGCGTACGGCGTGCTCTCCCGCGGTCTGATCTCCGGCCACTTCACCCAGGACCGGCAGCTCGGGGCGACGGACTTCCGTGCCTTCTCGCCCCGCTTCCAGGGCGACAACCTCCGCCGCAACCTCGAACTCGTCGAGGCGCTGCGGAAGATCGCCGAGGAGAAGGGCGTGACGGTCGCGCAGATCGCCATCGCCTGGGTCCTCTCGCGCGGCACCGACATCGTGCCCCTGGTCGGCGCCCGCACCCGGGAGCGGCTGAGCGAGTCGCTGGGCGCGCTGGACGTCACGCTGGACGCGGCCGACCTCGCGGCGATCGAGGAGGCGGTACCGGAGGAGCGGCGGCCGGCACCCGCTACCCGGCCGTGCAGATGGCACATCTGGGCACCGAACAGTGATCCTGCCTGCGGGTACCGTCTAGGGCATGGCACCGACCACCCAGGCCCTGACCGCCGAGCGCATCCTCGAAGCGACCGAGGAGGTGCTGCGCCGCCACGGCCCGGCGAAGGCCACCGTGGTGGACGTGGCCCGCGCGCTCGGCGTCAGCCATGGCACCGTCTACCGGCACTTCCGCACCAAGGCGGCGCTGCGCGAGGCGGTCACCAAGCGCTGGCTCGACCGGACGTCGGAGCGCCTGTCCCGCTTCACGGCCGAGGACCGTGACCCCGAGGCCCGCCTCCGCGACTGGCTGGCGGGCCTCTTCGACGCCAAGCGCCGCAAGGCGGGCGACGATCCCGACATGTTCGCCGCGTACATGGTGCTCGTCACGGAGGCGGGCGAACTGGTCGGCGAACACCTCGACGAACTCACCGGCCAGCTCACCGAGATCATCGGCGCGGGCGTCGCGACCGGTGTCTTCACGGCCGCCGACCCGGCCGTCGCCGCCCGCGCCGTCTTCCAGGCCGCCAGCTGCTTCCACGACCCGTCCTACGCGCGGGAGTGGCAGAAGCCGGGCGCGGACGCGGAATTCCGGGCGCTGGTCGAGCTGTTGGTGCGCGGGCTGCGCAACTGACCGCCGGTACCGGTCAGTTGACGGTGACGCGAGTCGAGCGGATCAGTGTCCCGCCGCGGATGCCCAGAACTCCCGCATCAGCGTTGTCGGCGTCGGGCTCGTCATCGCGACCTGGGTCAGCAGGACCGTGACCGTGCCCGTGGGCGGGATCACGTGGGCCGCGGTGCCGGTGCCGCCGACCCAGCCGTAGCGTCCGCGGACGTTCCACGGGTCGATCGGATCGACGTCGACCTGGCCGCCGTAGCCCCAGCCCTGGCCCTCCAGGAAGAGGGCGGAGGCCTCGCGCTGGGCGGCGGTGAGGTGGTTGGTGGTCATGCGGCTCACCGAGGTGGGGAGAGGACCCGGGTGCCGTCCGGTGAGGTGCCGTTGGCGCCGAGCATGCGGTGGAAGGCCAGCAGGTCGTCGGCCGTCGAGACCAGGCCGCCGGCGCCCGAGGGGAAGGCCGGGGGCCTGCTGAAGCCGCCGTCCGGGGTGTCGGCCTGTTCCAGGGCGCCCAGCTCGCCCGGGGTGTAGGCGGTGGTGAAGCGGGACCGCTTCGACTCCGGCACCGCGAACCCGGTGTCCGTCATGCCCAGCGGCCCGAAGAACCGCTCCGCCAGGAAGTCGGGGAAGGACGAGCCCGAGGCGCGGGCGACCAGGACGCCCTGGATGTCCGAGCAGGTGTTGTACAGCCACGCGGCGCCCGGCTGACGCACCATCGGGATCTTCGCCAGCGCGGCGAGCCACTCGTCCGGGCCCGGCTGGAGGTAGGGCGCGCGGCCGTCCTGCTGGAACGCGAGCAGCGCCTGCACCGCCGACAGGAAGAAGTCGTCGGGGAAGCCCCAGCCGGCCCGGAAGCTCAGCAGGTCCTCGACCGTGACCGGACGCTCCGCCGGGACCACGTCGTCGACCGGCGAGGACGGCGTACGGACCACCATCGGCTTCGCCAGCTCCGGCAGCCACTCCTCCACCGGGGCGTCCAGCGCGAGCCGCCCGTCCTCGACCAGCGCCAGCACCGCCGCCGCCGTGACCGGCTTGCTGACCGAGGCGATCCGGAAGATCGAGTCGCGGGCCATCGGGGCGGTGCCCTCGACGTCGACGGAGCCGACGGCGACCACCTCGACGTCGTCACCGCGGGCCACCAGGCCCACCGCGCCCGGCACGGTGCCGTCGTCGACGCGTCGCCGCAGGGTGTCGTGGAGAGAGCTCATGAGTCGGCCTTCCGGTCCGGGGAGTCGTATCGGATACGACTCTCCTCGCCTCGCGAACTCATCGCTTCCCGGTCAGTCGGCGGACGGGTCCACCGTGGCCTGGTGCTCCTCGGCCAGATGCTCCTCCGCCTTCAGCCACGGCAGGAACTGCGCGCTCTTCTTCCAGCCGCAGGTGTCGCACACGATCATGCGCTGCGCTCCCTTGCGCTGCACGCGGACGACATGTTCCCGCCCCTGCTGGTCCCAGCGGCTCACTTTGCTCGTGTTGATCTGCAACATGCGTCTCGCCTCCGTTCGGGAGTGTCCGGCAAGGAGTGTGCAGCAATATCAACATCAACAGGGCTCAATTCACGCCGAGTTGTCCAAGCTGTGAGCATGACATCCCGGATGGTGTCCGGGATGTCGTCCGCCGGGTCAGCCGATCGTGCGCGGCAGCCGCAGGCTCAGCAGGCCGGTCAGTACGACCCCCGCCAGCTGCGCCGACAGCGTGATCGCCAGGGCGTCCCGCATGCCCATCCCCGGGACCAGGGAGAGGAAGAGGGTGCCGAGGGTGGCCACGCCCAGCGCCAGCGCGGACTGCTGGGTGGTGACCATGACGCCGGCGCCCACACCGGCCCGGGCGGTCGGCACCTCGGACAGGATGATGCGGAAGATGATGGGGAGTTGGAGCGCCTGACCGGCACCGGCGACGGCCGCGCCCGGGAGCAGTTCGACAAAGCCGAGGTGTGGCCAGGAGCGCCACACGGCCAGCACGATCAGGGCCAGACCCACCGCCTGGATGACCGAACCGGCGGTCACCACCCGCGTGCCGTACCGGTTCACCAGGCGCGGCCCGGCGAGCGAGGCGAGGAAGAACGTCACCGCCAGCGGGACCAGCGCCAGCCCCGCGTCGACCGGGCCGAGACCCGCGCCGCTCTGCAGCGCCACCGCGATCACGAACATGAACCCGCTGAAGCCGATCGCGAACGGCACGATCATCACCAGCCCGCGCCGCAGCGAGGTCAGCGCCAGCAGACTCGGCGGCACCAGCGGCGTCAGCCCCTGCCGGTCGGCCCTGCGCTCCACCGCGTAGAACGCCGACACGAGCCCCGGGAACGCGGCCAGCGACAGCCACGTCCACAGCGGCCAGCCCGCGGCCCGGCCCTCGGTCAGCGGGACCAGCAGCGCCAGCAGGGACGCGGCGAGGAGGAAGGTGCCGGGCACGTCCACCGGCTCCGGGTGCTGGGAACGCGTCTCCGGCACCACCTTCGCGGCGAGGAACAGGCCCACGACGACGACCGGCACGTTCACCAGGAACACCGCGCGCCAGCCGGTACCGGCGATGTCGGCGGCCACCAGGACCCCGCCGAGGATCTGGCCCGCCACCATGGCGAGCCCGGCGGTCGCGCCGTACAGGCCCATCGCCTTGGCGCGGCGCGGGCCCTGCGTGGCGGCCTGGATGGTGGCGAGGACCTGCGGGAGCATCGCGGCGGACGCGGCGCCCTGCGCGATCCGCGCGGCGACCAGCGTCCAGGCGGTGGGCGCGAGCCCGCACGCCAGCGAGGTCAGCCCGAACGCGGCCATCCCGCCCAGGAACAGCCGCCGCCGGCCGAACAGGTCGCCGAGCCGGCCGCCGAGGACGAGCAGCACGGCGTACGCGACCCCCGTACCCGGCGACGACGAGTTCGAGGACGGCCTCGCTCGCCGAGAGGTCCTTGCCGATGGTCGGCAGGGCCACGTTCACGATGAAGAAGTCGATGAGGGGCAGCGCCGCGGCCAGCAGCACCGTGAACAGTCCGAGGCCGCTGAGCACGGGTGCCGCCGCCGGGGATCGGACGGTGCGGGAAGCGATGGTTTCGGTCACGCTGCCGAGCGTGCGCCTTCCGGGAGACTGGTACCAGAGTGTCCTTATCCTGGTAGAAGGACTACCTGGAAACAGGATCCGGGCGGCGGCAGACTGGAGCGATGACGACGATGGCACAGGAGACGGCGACGGGGGCGGCAGCCGGCGCGGTGACCGAGGTGGCCGCCGCTCCGGGGCAGCCCCGCAGAGCGCGTCGACCGTCCGGCGCCATGAGCTCGCCGCGTTCCTCCGCCACCGCCGGGAGCACATCACCCCGAGCAGGTCGGCCTGCCGCGTGGCACCCGGCGCCGCACACCCGGCCTGCGCCGCGAGGAGGTCGCGCAGCTCGCCGCGGTCGGGGTCACCTGGTACACGTGGCTCGAACAGGCCCGGGACATCCAGGTCTCCGTCCAGGTCCTCGACGCCCTCGCCCGCACCCTGTTCCTGGACAGCAGCGAACGCGCCCACCTCTTCCAGCTTGCCGGTGCGATCGACCCCCAGCCGGCCACGAGCTGCGCGGTCGTCACGCCCGCCCTTCAGGCGATGCTCGACCAGCTGGACCCGATCCCGGCCTGCCTGCAGAACAGCAGGTACGACATCCTCGCCTACAACCGCACCTACGGGATGCTGCTCTGCGACCTGGACGCCGTACCCCGGAGGACCGCAACTGCCTGATCCTCTCCTACACGCACGAGGAGTGGCGGTCGGCGATCGTGCACCTGGAGAAGACCCAGCGCCTCATGGCCGCCCGCTTCCGCGGCTCGATGGCCGACCACCTGGCCGACCCCGCCTGGAAGACCCTCCTCAAGCGCCTCCGCACGTCCCCGAGTTCTGCGAGGTCTGGGACCGCCACGAGGTCATGGGCGCCAGCCCCGCCGCAAGGAATTCCGCAACGCCCACGTGGGCCGCATCACGGTGGACCACACAGACCTCTGGCTGGGCCCGTCGAGGGGCCCGAGGATGGTGACCTACGCCCCCGCGGACGAGGAGTCACGAGAGCGGATGGAGAGGCTGCACGCCATAGCGCGGGCAAGGTGAAGGTTTTTCGCTTTCAGGGGCGCGAGGAACTGCGCGACCAGCCCCCACGCACCCGCACCCGCACCCGCAAAACTATGCGCCAATACCCGCAGCCTCGCGTACTTCGACAGACGCCAACTGGTCGGCCGTACGCTCAGCAGTCCGCCGAGCCCACACCCCACTGGTGACCGCCCCCAACACCAGCACCGCGAGCCCGCACGCCACGAGAATCCACCACCCCGGCCGAGCAGCAGAAACAAACGTCTCCTTGTACGACGAAGCCGACACCCCGGAAGCCAGCACGGCCCCGACGACCGCAACCCCGAGCGTCTGCCCCAACTGCCGACTCGTGGACGCGACCGCCGCCGCAACCCCGGCCTGAGCCCGCGGCATCCCGGACACCGCCGTGTTGGTGATCGGCGCGTTCACGAACCCGAACCCGATCCCGAACAACGCGTACCCGATGAACCGCGAAACCCCGGACGTCTCCGCCTCGAACCCCGCGAACAGCACCGCGCTCGCCGTCATCGCCGTCCCCGCGATCAACAGGGATATCCGAGGCCCGTGACTACCGACCAGCCGCCCGGATATCGGCGCGCAGAGGAACGTAGGCACAGCCATCGGCAGCATCCACAGCCCGGCGTGCAGCGCGTCGAGCCCCACCACGTTCTGCAGGTAGAGCGTGGACAGGAACAGGAACCCGCCGAGCGCCGAGAACGCGCTGATCGCGATCACCGTCGCTCCACTGAACGGCGCCGACCGGAAGAACCGCAGGTCGATAAGCGGCTCGTCGCGCCGAGGCTCGTACCAGAGCAGGGCGACGAGCGCGGCCAGCGCGAGGATCGCGAACGGCAGGATCGAGGTGAACCCGGAGTCCGGCGCCTCGATGATCGCGTACGTCAGCGAGCCGAACAGGGCGATCACCAGGAGCTGGCCGACCGGGTCGGGACGGCGGGCCTTGGGCGCGCGGGACTCGGGGATGAACTTCAGCGTGAGCAGCAGCGCGGCCAGGCCCACCGGCAGGTTGATCCAGAAGATCGAGCGCCAGCCGACCGAGTCCACGAGCAGCCCGCCGATCAGCGGGCCCGCGGCCATCGATATGCCGACGACCGCGCCCCACACGCCGATCGCGCGGGCGCGCTCGCGGGGCTCGGTGAAGGTGTTGGTGATGATCGACATCGCGACCGGGTTGAGCATCGAGCCGCCGACCGCCTGGATCATGCGGAACCAGATCAGCGAGTCCAGGCCGGGTGCGAGGGAGCAGAGCAGGGAGCCGAGGCTGAAGACCACCAGGCCGACGACGAAGACCCGCTTGCGGCCGATCCGGTCGGCCGTCGAACCCGCCAGCATCAGCAGGGAGGCCAGGACCAGGGTGTACGCGTCGATCGTCCACTGCAGACCGGAGGTCGACGCGTGCAGATCGGTCTGCATCGCGGGCAGGGCGACGTTCAGAATGGTCACGTCCAGGCTCACGATCAGCAGACTCATGCAGCAGATCGCGAGCACCAGCTGTCGGCGGCGGTGGCTGAGCTCGGGCATGCGCACCATCCTACGCCAAACTCGATAGTGCGGCTAACTAATTACCGGTACATGGGCCTGCGGCCGAGCACCCGGCGCGGTACGGGACAATGGAGCAATGTCCACGCCCGTCGCCTCGTCCGCCTCCCCGTCCGCAGCCCCGGCCGTGTCGCCTCTGCGGGTCGGTCCGCACGTCGTCTCGCCGCCCGTCGTCCTGGCCCCCATGGCCGGGATCACGAACGCGCCCTTCCGCACCCTGTGCCGGGAGTTCAGTGGCGGCAAGGGCCTGTTCGTCAGCGAGATGATCACGACCCGGGCGCTGGTCGAGCGCAACGAGAAGACCATGCAGCTGGTGCACTTCGACGCGACGGAGAAGCCGCGCTCGATCCAGCTCTACGGCGTCGACCCGGCGACCGTCGGCAAGGCCGTCCGCATGATCGCGGAAGAGGATCTCGCCGACCACATCGACCTGAACTTCGGCTGCCCGGTGCCGAAGGTGACCCGCAAGGGCGGCGGCTCCGCGCTGCCGTACAAGCGGAACCTGCTGCGGGCGATCCTGAAGGAGGCCGTCAGCGGGGCCGGTGACCTGCCCGTCACGATGAAGATGCGCAAGGGCATCGACGACGACCACATCACGTTCCTCGACGCAGGCCGCATCGCCGTGGAGGAGGGCGTCACCTCCATCGCGCTGCACGGCCGCACCGCCGCCCAGCACTACGGCGGCACGGCGGACTGGGACGCGATCGCGCGGCTCAAGGAGCATGTGCCGGAGATCCCCGTGCTCGGCAACGGCGACATCTGGTCGGCCGAGAACGCGGTGCGGATGGTGCGGGAGACCGGGTGTGACGGGGTCGTGGTCGGGCGCGGGTGCCTGGGGGGGCCGTGGCTCTTCGCCGACCTCGTGGCCGCCTTCGAGGGGCGCCGACAGGACGTGCTGAAGCCGTCGTTGCGCGAGGTCGCCGACATCATGGTGCGGCACGCGACGCTGCTCGGCGAGTGGATCGGGGACGAGGCGCGCGGGGTCATCGACTTCCGCAAGCACGTCGCCTGGTACCTGAAGGGCTTCGCGGTCGGCAGCGAGATGCGCAAGCGGCTCGCGATCACCTCGTCACTGGACGAACTCCGGTCCGGGCTCGACGAGTTGGACCTCGACCAGTCCTGGCCGGCCGGCGCCGACGGGCCCCGCGGCCGTACGTCCGGCAACAACCGGGTGGTGTTGCCGGACGGTTGGCTGAAGGACCCGTACGACTGCGCGGGGATCGGCGAGGACGCGGAACTGGACACGTCCGGGGCTGAACGCGCCGCGCGGGCCGGTCAGTTCTCCTTCGGGTGGGGCGTCGAGCCGTACGCCGTGAGGAACTTGTCGCGGAAGTCGCTCATCTTCCACACCGGGGCGTCGTGCGCGGGGCGCAGGCCGTCCGTCCAGTTCCAACTGTCGACCTTCTCAAGGACCTTGGGGTCCTTGGCGACGATCGAGATCGGGACGTCACGGCTGGCGTGGCTGCCGCTGACCCGGGCGATCGGCTGGTGGTCGCCGAGGAAGACGAGCACGGTGTTGTCGTTGCCGTAGCGCTCCAGCCACTGGGTGAGGGAGTTCACCGAGTACTGGATCGACTTGCCGTACTCCTGGCGGGACTTGGTGGTGTCGGCGATGACGTCGGAGGCCTTGTTGCCGGCCTTCTGGATCGAGTCGAAGATCGAGCCGTTGCCCAGCTGGTCCCACGGGACGAGCTTCGGGATCGGCGCCCAGGGCTGGTGGCTCGACGTCAGGATGATCATCGACATCAGGGACCTGCCGTCGGTGCGGGGCTTGCTGTGCACCTGCTTCTGGAACTGCTCCAGCGCGTACTGGTCCGGCATCGTCGACCAGCTGAACTTCGGTCCCTTGTAGCCGAGTTGGAAGGCGTTGTAGACCTTGTCGAGGCCGTAGAAGCTCTGTTCCGGCCAGCCCTTCTGCACACCCGGCATCACGCCGACGGTGTCGTAGTCGCCGGTCTTCTTGAAGGCGTCGGTCAGGCTGAGGTGGTCGCTGGCCATCACCGTGCGGTAGCGCTGCTGGTTGCTGACCCACAGGCCCGACATGGTGGTGGAGTGGCCGAGCCAGCTGCTGCCGCCGTACGTCGCCGAGGTCAGCCAGCCGCTCTTCGCGGCGAAGCCCGCCTTCGAGAGGGCCTTGGTGTCGGCGGCGAGGGTCTGGTCGACACCCGGCGCCATGATCGGGTCCTCGATCGCGCTCCGGCCGTAGCTCTCGATGAAGGTGAAGATCATGTCCTTGCCGCGCAGGTCGGGGACGAGCTGGCTGCCGGGGGTGTTGCCGAACGCGTCGACCTTCGCGACCTTCTTGAACTCGGCCTCGTCGCGCAGGGTGTTGCGGACCGCGACCGTGCGGAGCTTGAGGATCGCGGCGGTGTGGTCGGCGGCGAGCGGCACCCCGGAGACCTGGAGGCCGAACGCCGTGCAGGTGATCCAGACCGTGCCGGCGATCAGCGCGCCCCGGGACGCGTGGGCCTTGTGCGCGGCGAGCAGGTTGGCGAGGCGGACGGTGGCCAGCGAGACCAGGACGATCAGCAGCAGGACGAAGAGGATCACGCCGACCGTGATGGCGGTGGTGGCCGCTCCGCCGAAGGTGTCCTTGAGATAGCTCTGGGCGTCGGCGAACAGGCTCCAGTCCAGGATGACGTTGAAGCCCCGGCCCAGGTACTCGTTGAAGCCCATGTCGAGCATGTTCAGGATCGCCACGACGGCGGTGAGCACGCCGGAGACCGCCGCCAGCACGATCCGCGGCCGGCGCGGCAGGCTGATCAGCACGACCGCCCCCATGATCGCCTCCGCCGGAAGCCGCATGAACTCCGTGAGCTTCAGGCTGTTCATCGTCGTCGGCATCTGCAGACAGACGTAGACGAGCGCGGCGGCGAGGACGGTGACACTCCAGGAGACCACGCGCGCGGCGACGGGGTGCTTGCCCCGCCAGGCCCGCGTACGGCGACGGAGTCCGAGGGGGCTGCTCCAGGTTCGGGGGTGGGGTCGCGTCCGGGTCGGCGTCGGTGGCTGAGGCTTGGGCTTCGGTGTCCGAGGAGGTGTCAGCGCCCTCGGTTGTCCCGGACTGCACGGTGTCGGGCGCGGCCTCGGGGACAGTCTCGGACGCGGGCTTCTCCGGCGCGTCGGACGGCGCTTCTACGACCCCCGGACGCGGTGCCCTTCTGCTCGCCCTCCTCACCTTCGGCGTCGGCGGAAGGCTCGGCCTCGTCCTCACCGGCCGCGGAACTCCCGTCGCCCGCACCGGACTTGGCTCCGGCCGGGTCGGAGGCGTCGCCCTCCGGTGTCGCTGTCGCGTCGCCCGGCGCCGGTTCCTCGTCGTTGTCCGGCGGCAGTACCTCGCCATCGGCTGCCCCGGCCGTCTTCGCTGTCTGGCGTGTGCTCGTGTGCTGAGGCAACCCGAAGGTCCTTCCGTGCGAGGCCCGTGATCGGAGTGGAGGGGCGGTCCGCTTGGGGAGGCAGGACCACCGCTCTTCCGTACGAGTTGCCTCGGGCCCCTGTTCACGGAACTGGGCAAACACCCGGCAAACGCCTTATCACCGTTGTGTCACGCACCCCCGACCGCCGTCAGCAGCGCCAAGGGAGCCGCCGCCGAACGGGACTCCCGGACGCACGCGTGCGGGTACGGGACCGGCTCCGGGTGGGTGTCGCGGCCGTAGCCCGCGAGGACCTCCGGGAGGCGGTGGCCGGTCGCCGTCGCCGCGTCGACCAGGGCGTGTGCGACCGTGCGGGCCTCGTCGTGCAGGCCGTAGCGGGCCAGGCCGAGGGTGATCAGCGCGTTGTCATGAGGCCAGACCGAACCCCGGTGGTACGACAACGGGTGGTACGCCGCCTGGCCGGAGGCGAGGGTGCGGACGCCCCAGCCCGAGAAGAAGTCCGGGGCGAGGAGCCTGCGGCCGACCAGTTCGCCGTACTCCTTGTCCAGCAGGCCGGACCAGAGCAGATGGCCCGCGTCCGACGCCAGCGCGTCCACCTGGCGGCCCTCGCCGTCCAGAGCCAGCGCCGGGAAGGAGTGCTCCCGCATCCAGAAGTCCCGCTGGAAACGGTCCCGCAGGTCGGACGCGGCCTGCTCCAGGAGCGCCGCGTACGTCTCGTCCTCCCAGACCGTCCGCGCCACCCACGCCGTGCGGCGCAGCGCGTCGTACGCGTACCCCTGCGCCCCCGCCGCCATCACCGCACCGCTCGCCCGCGTGCCGTCGGCGCCGCAGATCGCGCCGGGGAGTCCTTCCAGTTCTGGTTGGCCAGGCCGCCCTGGTCGGCGCGGTAGACCAGGTAACCCCGGGACGTCAGGCCGCCGTGGTCCAGCATCCAGCCGATCGCCGCACGGGCGTTGGGCTCCAGGCGCCGGGCGAGGGCCGAGTCGCCGGTCTGCTCCACGTACGCGCCGAGCAGCACCAGGAACAGCGGGGTCGCGTCGACCGAGCCGTAGTACCGCCCGTACGGCACCTGCCCGAAGTGCGCCAGCTCGCCGTGCCGCACCTCGTGCACGATCTTGCCGGGCTGGGAGACCGACTCGGGGCCCACGTCCGTCGCCTGGGTCGCGGCGAGCGCCGGCAGTGTGGCGGCGGCGAGCTGGGGACGGTAGGGGAGCGCGAAGAGGGAGGTCAGGAGGGCGTCGCGGCCCAGCAGGGTCAGGAACCAGGGGCTCCCGCCGCCGGTACGCGCAGCTCCTCGCCGTCCGGGCCCTTCGCCGGGACCTGGAGCGAGGCCAGGTCCGACAGGCCCCGCGCGCAGGCGGCGGCCAGCTCAGGCCAGCCGGTGGGGAAGGAGACGCCCTGGACGTACTCGCCCTCCAGGGCCATGAGTTGCTCGTTCAGCGCGGACGGTGAGCGCGGTACCCGCAGGGCCCGCTTGTCGCCGTGCGGGCGGGCCATCACGCGCAGGGCCAGCTCGGCGGTGCCGTGCGGTTCGAGGTCCAGGGTCCACACCATGCGGCGGGCGCCGGTCCCGGTCTCCTCGACGCCGTCCGGCGCGGGCTCGGCCGTGACCGTCGTACAGGACCGCCATTCGCCGCGCTGGTAGGCGAACTCCACGCCGTCCTCCAGGACTTGGCGGGAGCGGGTGACGCCGGTCTTCGCGTAGGTGCGGTGGTCGGAGCGGAGTTCGAACTGGTCCGTGAAGTCGGCGTCGGCGGTGACCGCGAGCCGGACCGTGGTCGGCACCGGGCGGTTGCTTGTCACCTTCAGCGACTCGACGAACGCGCCGTCACCCACGGCCTGTTCACGGAAGAGCGTGTGCGCGGGCGGCTCCTGGCGTCCGCCGCGCGGGACGAGGACACAGCGCGCCATGTCCCCGTCGGCCACCGGCGTCAGCGCCTCGGGCACCGCGCCGTCCACCGTCAGCTGCCAGCGGCTCAGGTGCCGGGCGTCCCGGACGAATAACCCGTCCGGGAGCTGCCGCCCCGTACGCCGCTGATGTCCCCGCCGTCGCCCACGGCTGCGAACGTCCCGCCGTGCACGAGCAGATGATGCCGGTCCGTCATCCCCGGTCCCCTCCCTTGACTCCGCCTGCGATCTTGACCTCGCTGTCGTTCACTTCGGTCACTGCTGTGTCGCGTGCTTCTGTGTCACGCATGTCGAACGTGCCGAGGGCCGCGCCGGACACGCCGGGTCCGGGGGCTCGTGGAGCAGATCCAGGGTCAGCGCGGCGGTCCAGCTGAAGCCGGTCGCGCCGCACGCCTCGCCGTCGTAAGGGTCGACGTACTCGGCGAAGTCGGTGGCGTCGGCCGTCTCCAGCACCGCCGCGCGCAGCGCCTCCGCCCGGGTGCGCTCGCCGTGCAGCCGCAGGCCGCGCTCCAGCAGCCAGCTCGTGTTGAACCAGGCCGGGCCGCGCCAGTACCGGTCGCGGGTCGAACGCCTCGCCCAACAGGTCGTAGCTGGGCGGCAGTCGGGTGGTGTCGCCGAGTCCGAAGTGCGGGCCGGACGCCGTACGGACGAGGGCGGTGGCGATGTCACGGGGCAGGTCGGGGAGGAGCAGCGGGATCAGGCCGGAGACGCTGCGCTCGGGGATCAGTCCCTCGCCGCGTACGTCACGGCAGAAGAACATGCCCTCCGCCGGGTCCCACAGCCGGTCGATCAGCACCCCGGTGAGCCGCTCCGCGCGCGCGTGCCGGGCCGTGCCGGTCGCGCCCAACTCCCGTGCGATGCGGGCGAGTGCGTGCTCGGAGGCGATGAGCAGTGCGTTGAAGGACGGGTCCTCGACCGCGAACTCGCTTGCCCCGTCGGCGTATCGGCCGTCCCGGTAGTCCGTCGCGAGGCGCACGTAACGGCCGTAGTCCAAGTCTGTCGGCCGGTCCTCGGCGGCGCCGTGGTCGAGGTCGGCGCGGCGGAAGGAGCGGGCGGGGGCCGGCGTGATCCGGCCCAACGGGGCGTCCCAGCAAGGGCTGTTGTCCATACCCTGTTCCCAGGGGTGCACGACGGAGGCGAGGCCGCCCCCGCCGAGGTCGCGCCGGTGCAGCAGATAGCGGTGCCAGGCGGCCAGCCGGGGGTAGACACCGGCGAGGAAGCCGCGCGCGCGGGACAGACCCGGGTCGGCGCAGTGCACGAGCCAGGCGGCGAGCGCGTGGACCGGTGGCTGCACGATGCCGGAGGTCTGTACGGTGCGCGGGGCGCCCGCCGTGTGCCCCCGCGGTCGAGGAGCGCCAGAAGTCGGGGCTCGGGAAGTACGCGTCGAGCGGCACGGAGGGGTTGAAGACGATGTGCGGGACACGGCCGTCGCCCCACTGGGCGGCGAGCAGCGTCTCCAGTTCCCGCTGCGCCCGCAGGGGCGAGAGGTGCCGCAGACCGATCGCGATGAACGCGGAGTCCCAGGACCACTGGTGCGGGTACAGGCCGCGGGAGGGGACGGTTGAGGCACCCGTCCAGTTCCCTTCCAGTACGGCAGCGGCCCTGAGGTGCAGGGAACCTGACAAGGGCGGCGGATCGTATACGAAGGTGCGTTCCTCGGGGAGGGCTGTGAGCTGGGCAGTGCGATCCACTCGGGACTCCACGAAACACGTCGTGCCGACCGGTTCGGTCATGGCTACCGTAGGGTTACGTCTATTTAACACGCAAAACTCAATATGTAATGCAGGGTTGAGAAACACAAGGGGTGCGCATGACGGGACGAGGTCATGGGAGCGCCGGAGATCTGCTCGAACTGGTGCGCACCGGGCGCGCGACGACCCGGGGCGCCCTCCAACAGGTGACCGGGCTCTCCCGCGCGACCGTCGGCCAGCGCCTGGACCGGCTCTTCCGCGCAGGCTGGCTGCGCGAGGGCGCGGGCGGTCCCGTGGACTCCCCGCTGGGCGGCAGGCCGTCGATCACCCTGGAGTTCGACGACGCCCACGCGGTCGTCCTCGCGGCGGACCTGGACACCCGTCACGCGCGCGCGTGCGTGCTATCCCTCACCGGCGAGCTCCTCGCGGAGCACGGCGGCACGCTGGTCATCGAGGACGGCCCGGACGCCGTACTGGGTGAACTCGGCCGCTGGTTCGCCGAGTTGCTGGAGAAGGCGGGCCACCGGGCGTCCGAGGTCTGCGGCATCGGGCTCGCGGTGCCGGGGCCCGTCGACAGCGAGACCGGCCGCGTGGTCCAGCCGCCGATCATGCCCGGCTGGGACGGCTACGACATAAGGGGGCCGCCTGGCCCGCGCCTTCACCGAACACACCGGCGCCCCGCGGGTCCCGGTCCTGGTCGACAACGACGCCAACCTCATGGCGTACGGCGAACAGCGCACCGGCCACCCCGACTGCTCGGCGTTCGTGCTGGTCAAGGTGTCGACGGGCATCGGCGCGGGAGTCGTCGTCGGCGGCTCCATCTTCCGGGGATCGACGGCGGCGCGGGCGACATCGGCCACATCCGGGTCCCGGCGGGCGCGCAGGCGCTGTGCCGGTGCGGGTCCTACGGCTGTCTCGCCGCCGTGGCGAGCGGTGGCGCCGTGGCGCGACGGCTGGCCGAGACCGGGGTGCCGGCGGCGTCCGGCTCGGATGTGCGGGACCTGCTCGCGTCGGGGCACCCCGGAGCCGCCGCGTTCGCCCGCGAGGCGGGACGGCAGGTCGGGGACGTCCTGGCGACCGTGGTGACGCTGCTCAACCCCGGAGTCCTGATGATCGCGGGAGATCTGGCCGGAACCTCCTTCCTCACCGGCGTGCGCGAGCTGCTGTACCAGCGGGCGCTGCCGCGCTCGACCGCTCATCTGCACGTACTGACCTCACGGCTCGGGGGCGGGCCGGGCTGGTGGGGGCGGGGGCGATGGTCGTGGAGCATCTGTACGCGCCGGAGCGGGTCGAGGAGCGGCTGCTCGCGCTGGGGATGTGACGTCCGCGTTTCGGTCGCGGGACCCGTCCGGATGGTGAAATCCAGTCGGTTGTGGAAGCGTGATTCTCGCCACCTTTGATAGGGGTGGCGCTCAGGTGAGCGGATCTTGCGCGGCTGCACTTCTCAAGGGGTGGCACTCCGTGCCACCCCTTGATCGTTCATCGATCGAAAACAGCCGAGCCGTGAACCGCTCATGTGAGCATAAAAGCGCGCTGATGGACCATGCCGCGTTCAAGAAGTGAAAACATCCGGCGGTGTTCGCTTGCCGAGCTTTGACTTTCGATCCGCTGGCGGACTACCGGTTACAGACGCATGACATGCAAGTGGACGTACCCAGACGCCTTCGATCTGGGTATGTTCCTGGCCGTCAGGGCAGCCACCCGCGTCCCGAGGAGTCGAGACCCGTGTCGGAAAACACAGAACCCCACGTAGTGAAGTTCGTCTATGACTTCACCGAGGGAAACAAGGACCTCAAGGACCTCCTCGGCGGCAAGGGTGCCAACCTCGCCGAGATGACCAACCTGGGCCTTCCCGTCCCTCCGGGTTTCACCATCACCACCGAGGCGTGCAAGACGTACCTCGACAGCGGGGACGAGCCCGCGGCACTGCGTGACGAGGTGAGTGCACACCTCGACGCCCTCGAAGCGACGATGGGCAAGCAGCTCGGGCAGGCCG
Source organism: Streptomyces sp. P3 (assembly GCA_016893485.2). Classification (GTDB taxonomy): domain Bacteria; phylum Actinomycetota; class Actinomycetes; order Streptomycetales; family Streptomycetaceae; genus Streptomyces. The sequence continues at coordinate 3,369,430 of JAFEKX020000001.1, read as the reverse complement.
ACGACCCCCTCCTCGTATCGGTCCGTTCCGGGGCCAAGTTCTCCATGCCCGGCATGATGGACACCGTCCTGAACATCGGCCTCTCCGACAAGTCCGTGCAGGGCCTGGCGAAGCAGGCAGGCGACGAGCGCTTCGCGTGGGACTCGTACCGCCGCCTGATCCAGATGTTCGGCAAGACCGTCCTCGGCGTCGACGGCGACCTCTTCGAGGAGGCGCTCGACAAGGCCAAGGACGCCAAGAAGGTCACCGTCGACACCGAGCTGGACGCGGCCGACCTGAAGAAGCTGGTCACCCGGTTCAAGCGGATCGTCAAGGCCGAGGCGGGCCGCGACTTCCCGCAGGACCCGCGCGAGCAGATGGACCTCGCGATCCACGCGGTCTTCGACTCCTGGAACACCGACCGCGCCAAGCTCTACCGCCGCCAGGAACGCATCCCGCACGACCTCGGCACCGCGGTCAACGTCTGCTCGATGGTCTTCGGCAACCTCGGCCCCGACTCCGGCACCGGCGTCGCCTTCACCCGCGACCCCGCCAGCGGCCACCAGGGCGTCTACGGCGACTACTTGCAGAACGCGCAGGGCGAGGACGTCGTCGCCGGCATCCGGAACACCGTGCCGCTGGCGGAACTCGAGCAGATCGACAAGAAGTCGTACGACCAGCTCATGCAGATCATGGAGACCCTGGAGAACCACTACAAGGATCTCTGCGACATCGAATTCACCATCGAGCGCGGCCAGTTGTGGATGCTCCAGACGCGGGTGGGGAAGCGGACGGCGGGTGCCGCCTTCCGTATCGCCACCCAGCTCGTCGACCAGGGGCTGATCGACGAGGCCGAGGCCCTCCAGCGGGTCACCGGCGCGCAGTTGGCGCAGCTGATGTTCCCGCGCTTCGACGAGGACGCGAAGGTCCAGCAGGTCGGCCGGGGCATCGCGGCCTCGCCGGGCGCGGCGGTCGGCAAGGCGGTCTTCGACTCGTACACCGCGGTGAAGTGGTCGCGTTCGGGCGAGAAGGTGATCCTGGTCCGCCGGGAGACCAACCCCGACGACCTCGACGGCATGATCGCGGCCGAGGGCATCCTCACCTCGCGCGGCGGCAAGACGTCCCACGCGGCCGTCGTCGCGCGCGGCATGGGCAAGACCTGTGTGTGCGGCGCCGAGGAGCTGGAGGTCGACACCAAGCGACGCCGGATGACGGTGCCGGGCGGACACGTCGTCGAGGAGGGCGACGTCATCTCCATCGACGGCTCCAGCGGCAAGGTGTACCTGGGCGAGGTCCCGGTCGTCCCCTCCCCGGTCGTCGAGTACTTCGAGGGCCGGATGCACGCGGGCGCCGACGACGCCGACGAACTGGTCGAGGCGGTCCACCGGATCATCGGCTACGCCGACCGCGTCCGCCGGCTGCGGGTCCGCGCCAACGCTGACAACGCCGAGGACGCGTTGCGCGCCCGCCGCTTCGGCGCCCAGGGCATCGGCCTCTGCCGTACGGAGCACATGTTCCTCGGCGACCGCCGCGAACTGGTCGAGCGGCTGATCCTCGCCGACACGGACACCGAGCGCGAGGAGTCCCTCAAGGCTCTTCTCCCGCTCCAGAAGGCCGACTTCGTCGAGCTGTTCAAGGCGATGGACGGACTCCCGGTCACCGTGCGCCTGTTGGACCCGCCGCTGCATGAATTCCTGCCGGACATCACGGAGTTGTCGGTCCGGGTGGCGCTCGCGGAGTCCCGCCAGGAGTCCCACGAGAACGACCTCCGCCTCCTCCAGGCGGTCCACCGGCTGCACGAGCAGAACCCGATGCTGGGCCTGCGCGGCGTACGCCTCGGCCTGGTCATCCCCGGCCTGTTCACCATGCAGGTACGGGCCATCGCCGAGGCCGCCGCCGAACGCAAGGCCGCGAAGGGCGACCCCGCGCCGAGATCATGATCCCGCTCGTCGGCACGGTCCAGGAGCTGGAGATCGTCCGCGAGGAGGCCGACCAGGTCGTCGCGGAGGTCGAGGCCGCGACCGGCACGTCCCTCAAGCTGTCGATCGGCACGATGATCGAACTTCCGCGCGCCGCGCTGACGGCGGGCCAGATCGCGGAGGCGGCGGAGTTCTTCTCCTTCGGCACGAACGACCTCACGCAGACGGTGTGGGGCTTCAGCCGCGACGACGTGGAGGCCTCCTTCTTCACGGCCTACCTGGAGAAGGGCATCTTCGGAGTCAGCCCCTTCGAGACGATCGACCGCGACGGCGTCGGCTCCCTGGTCGAGCTCGCCGCGAAGGCGGGCCGCGAGACCCGCCCGGACCTGAAGCTCGGCGTCTGCGGCGAACACGGCGGCGACCCCGAGTCGGTCCACTTCTTCCACGAGGTCGGACTGGACTACGTGTCGTGTTCCCCGTTCCGGATTCCGGTGGCCCGGCTCGAGGCGGGGCGGGCGGCCTCGGTGGCGCAGGGCAGCGACCACCGGTAGGGCGTACGGCGTTCAAGACCCCGGGACTCCCGCCGCGCAACCTGACCCTCACCGACGCGGCGGTGGTTCCGGATCATGGGAGAGGGCGGCACCCCTGTGCGGGGGTGCCGCCCTTTCCGCTGCCCGTGTCACTCGCAGGCGACGCCGTCCCCGTCCCGGTCGAGGTGGGAGTCGTAGCCGGGGTCGCCCCTGTGGAGGGGGTGACGCCGGCCGCGCGGGCCGCGGTGCAGTTCGTGTAATAGGCGCTGCCACCACCGGAGTTGGAGTCGCCGGAGCCGGAGCCGGAGCCCGAGCCGCTGTCCACGGCGGCCGCGGCGGTGACCGTCTTCGTGACCTTGACGGTCTTCGTCGTGGTGACCGTCGGGGCGGGGGCCGGGGTGGCGGTCTCCGTCGTGGTCGCGGTGACGGTCGTCGTCGGCTGGGGGCTGGCCGCCGCGGGCTTGGCGTCGGCCGTCGTGTCGGTCTTCTTGTCCTGGCCCGAGCCGCCCGCGCCGATGCCGATGAGGAAGGCCAGCGCGAGGGCGGGGAGCACATACCGCTTGCGGGCCCAGCGGGGTGCCGGGCGGACCGGCTGGAACGGCGGCTGGGGCTGGGGCATGGGTGGTGTGGCGTACGGGTGGGTCATCTCGTCCCCTGTGTCCGGTGAGACATGGACCGTATTGCCCCGGTGAGGGCGGTGAGGGAGGAGTGACCATCTCGTGATGGAGGCGTCGCTCGGTGTGACCGGAGCGGCGACGCGTCGGCTCTCGTACGCTGAGATCCAGACCGCCCGCCGATGCTCGTAGAGGGAGCCCGCTCATGTCCGGCTGGAACGAGAAGGACGTCCCCGACCAGCGCGGCCGGGTCGCCGTCGTCACCGGGGCCAACAGCGGGCTCGGCTACGTCACCGCCCGCGAGCTGGCCCGCAAGGGCGCCCGGGTGGTGCTCGCGTGCCGGAGCGAGGTGCGGGGAGCGAGGCCGCCGACCGGATCGTCGCCGAAGTCCCGGGCGCCGAGGCCGAGTTCACCCGACTGGACCTCGGGGACCTGGCCTCCGTACGGGAGTTCGCGGCCACGTTCCCGTACGAGCGGCTCGATCTGCTGGTCAACAACGCCGGGGTCATGGCGATGCCCTACGGCACGACGGTGGACGGCTTCGAGACGCACTTCGGGGTCAACCACCTCGGGCACTTCGCCCTCACCGGACTGCTCCTGCCCGCGCTGCTCGACGCGCCCGCCGCGCGGATCGTCACGCTCTCCAGCTTCATGCACGTGCTCGCCAACATCGACATCGACGACCTCAACAGCGAGCGCCGGTACAGCCGTTGGACCGCGTACTCCCGGTCCAAGACCGCCAACCTGCTCTTCACGCACGAGCTGTCCCGGCGGCTCGCCGCGGCCGGTTCCGGGGTGGTCGCCGCCGCCTCCCACCCCGGCTACGCGGCCACCAACCTCCAGACCGCAGGACCGCAGGCGGAGGGACGCAAGGGCACGGAACGGCTCATGGAGATCGGCAACCGCGTCTTCGCCCAGTCCGCGGAGGCCGGAGCGCTGCCCTCCCTCTACGCCGCCACCGCCCCCGACGTACGCCCCGACTCCTTCTTCGGCCCCCGCATCGCGATGTGGCGCGGGGCGCCTGCCCTGTCCTGGCGAGCGCCCTGGACCCTCAACGACGCGATGGGGCAACGCCTTTGGGCCGCCTCGGAGGAGCTGACGGGCGTCGTCTACGGCCAACTCAAGCTGTGAAAGGCCGAGTTGTCGGCCTTCACGCCGTCGCGCCACTGTCCACCACCAGGTCCGTGCCCACCACCGACGCCGCGTCGTCCGAGGCCAAGTAGAGAACGGCGGCGGCGACTTCGGAGGTGGCGGAGATACGGCCGAGGGGGAGCGTGGTCCGTACGCGTGCGGCGCGGTCGGCCTCCGTCTCGCCCGGGCGCAGGGACATCGGGGTCGGTGGCGCCGGGGCTGACCACGTTGATGCGGACGCCCTCGCGGATGTGGTCCACGGCGGCGCCCTTGCTCAATACGGCGACGGCGGCCTTGGACGCGGAGTAGGCGGCGGCACCGGGGCTGCTCGTGTGCACACCGAACGTGGACGCCACGTTGACGATCGCACCGCCCGACGGCTGGGCGCGCATCTGCCGGATCTCCGCCTGGAGGGCGAGGAAGACACCGGTGACGTTGATGTCGAGCTGCGTGCGCCAGTCGTCCTCGGTGAGGTCGGCGAGGGGCTGCCCGCCCCGGAAGACGCCCGCGTTGTTGACGGCCACGTCGAGCGAGCCGTACCGGTCCACGGCCGCCTGCACCAGGGCCCGGGCGTCAACTGCCTTCGAGACGTCGGCAGTTACCGCGAGAGCCTTGCCGCCCGCGGCCTCGATCAACGTGACGGTCTCGTCGAGCGGTTCGCGTCGCCGCCCCGCTACGACGACGTTCGCCCCCTCCCTCCGCCGCGAACGCGAGGGCGGTCGCCCTTCCGATGCCCGAGCCCGCACCCGTGACGAGCGCGGTCCTGCCGTTGAAGCGGGTGGTGGTCATGATCTCCCCTTTTCTTGACCGATCGGTTCAGTATGAGGGTGCGAAAAGGCACCCCGGAGAGTGCGAAGAGCGCCCCGAGTGGAGCCGGGTTCAGTCGAGCAGCGCCAGCGCCTGTTCCGCCGCGTCCCGGACCCGTGCCGGGTCCCCGGACGCCCGGCCGACCACCCGCAGCCCCTGCATCAGCACCAGCAGCATGCGCGCCAGGGTGAGCGGATCGCGGTCGGCCGGCAGCTCGCCCTGTGCCTGCGCCCGCACCAGCGCCGAGCGCAACACGGCTTCCAGCTGGTCCCAGTTGCGCTCGACCAGTCGGGTCGCGGCCGTGTCGTGCGGGGCGAGCTCCGCCGCCGCGTTGGTCACCAGGCAGCCCAGTGAACGGAGTTGCTCGTCCGCCGCCTCGGCCGCGTACCGCCGTACGATCGCCCGCACCGGCGGCAGCGCGGGGCCCGGCTGGGACAACTCCCGGACCATCGGCGTGAGTCCGGCCCGGTCGTAGCTCTCCAGCGCCTTCATGTACAGGTCGTGCTTGTTGCCGAAGGTCGCGTAGATGCTGGCCCGGCCGACACCGAGGTGCTCGACGAGGTCGGACATCGACGTCGCCTCGTAGCCGCGCCGCCAGAACAGCTCAAGGGCCGCCCGCAGCGCCGCCTCGGGATCGAACTCCTTCGTCCTGGCCATGTCCGACAGCCTAGGTTCATCGAGAACGGTCGGTCAAGAAACGGCGTCAGGGCGGACAGGACCCGCTCGTGCGGGATCGCTCCCACCTGCTGGAAGCACATCAGGCGGTCCATGCCTGCGTCGGCGTACGCTCCCGCAGGGAGTCCTGGAGCGTCTCGCGCGGCAGGGGCGTCACGGTCGGCGCGTCACCGGGCTCGCCCGCACCTCGTATGCCGTCACCCGCACCGACGCGTCGTCCAGGCACTCCCGGAGATCAGGTCGAACCGCTGCTTGAGCAGCGGCGACGCGACGAACGGGCGGCCCTGGTGGGTGCCGGTCAGGCCGCGCGAGAGGACCGCCGCGCCGCTGAACGGGTCGCGGTTGTCGATGCCGTAGAGCATGCCGGAGCGGTCGCGGAACAGGGCGACCTGGGAGCCGTCGGGCAGCAGGGCCGCCACCCCGCGGCCGGGGGTCAGCAGGCTGAGGTCGCAGGCCGTGAACCAGCCCTCGGCGAGCCGGGAGTTGGACCTTCAGGTCGGTCGTCTCGGGGGCCAGGGTCATCGCTGGGCGCTTCCTTCCAGGACGTCTGCGGACTGCTGGGGCCGCATGCCGATGGTCAGCAGCGGCAGGTCGGGCTTGATCTGGTCGCGCTCGGGCACGAAGCCGACCACCGGGTCCGGGGTGTCGGGCGCGTTCACGAAGGACACGAACCGGGCCAGCTTCTCGGGGTCGTCGATGGTCGTGGCCCACTCGTCGCGGTACCCGGCGACATGCGCGGCCATCAGCGCCTCCAACTCCCCCGCAGATACCGAGCGAGTCCGCCACGACCACCTCCCGTACGTGGTCCAGGCCGCCCGGAATCCGCTCCAGCCACACGCTCGTGCGCTCCAGCCGGTCGGCCGTACGGATGTAGAACATGAGGAACCGGTCGATCAGGCGCACCAGTTCGGTGTCGGAGAGATCCTTCGCGAGTAGATCCGCATGACGCGGAGTTGCACCGCCGTTGCCGCCGACGTACAGGTTCCAGCCGGTGGCGGTCGCGATGATCCCGAAGTCCTTCGACTGGGCCTCGGCGCACTCGCGGGCGCAGCCGGACACCGCCGACTTGAGCTTGTGCGGGGAGCGCAACCCCCGGTAGCGCAGCTCCAGTTCGATCGCCATGCGGACCGAGTCCTGGACGCCGTAGCGGCACCAGGTCTGCCCCACACAGGACTTGACGGTCCGCAGGGCCTTTCCGTACGCGTGCCCGGACTCGAAGCCCGCGTCCACCAACCGGGCCCAGATCAGCGGGAGTTGCTCCACCCGGGCGCCGAAGAGGTCGATGCGCTGGCCGCCGGTGATCTTCGTATAGAGGCCGAAGTCGCGGGCCACCTCGCCGATCACGATGAGCTTCTCGGGGTGATCTCGCCGCCGGGGATGCGCGGGACGACCGAATAGGAGCCGTTCTTCTGCAGGTTGGCGAGGAAGTGGTCGTTGCTGTCCTGCAGGGCCGCCTGCTCGCCGTCCAGGACATAGCCGCTCGCGCCGATCGCCGGGGCGAGGGACGCGATGACCGACGCGACCGTCGGCTTGCAGACCTCGCAGCCGTCGCCGCCCCGGGCGCCGCGCACGGCCGTAGCGATCCAGCAGGTCCTGGTAGGAGGTGACGCGCAGGGCGAGGACGATCTCGTACAGCTCCTGGCGGGTCTGCGCGAAGCAGCCGCACAGGCCCGTGTCGACCTCGACGCCGTTCGCCTCCAGCTCGGCGGTGACCAGCTGGCCGAGCACCTTGACGCAACTCCCGCATCCCGTACCGGCCTTGGTGCACTTCTTCACCTCCGGCACGCTCGTGCAGGAGTGGTCGGTGACGGCGCCGCGGATCGTGCCCTTGCTGACGTTGTGGCACGAGCAGACGACCGCCGCGTCGGGCAGCGCCGAGGGGCCGAGCTGGACGGCGCCGCCGGAACCGGCCGGGAGCACCAACTGCTCGGGGAGACCGGCGGTACGGACCCCGTGAACGCGCGCAGCGTGCCGTACGCGTCCGCGTCGCCGACCAGGATCCCGCCCAGCAGCTCACCGCCCCGGCCGATCACCAGCTTCTTGTACGTCCCCGCCCGCGCGTCGGAGTAGACGACGTCGAGGCAGTCCGCGGTGGCGCCGTGCGCGTCGCCGAAGGACGCCACGTCCACGCCGAGCAGCTTCAGCTTGGTCGACAGGTCGGCGCCGGTGAAGGCGGATTCGTCCCGCGCGATGGTCGCGGCGGCCGTCTCCGCCTGCTCGTACCCGGGCGCCACCAGCCCGTACACCCGGCCGTCCGCCGCCAGCGCGCACTCGCCGATCGCGAACACATGCGGGTCGTCGACCGTACGGCACTGCTCGTCGACCGTGATGCCACCACGCTCGCCGACCGACAGGCCGCAGGCGCGGGCGAGTTGGTCGCGGGGGCGGACACCGGCGCTGAACACGACCATGTCCGTGGCCAGTTCGGAACCGTCCGACAGCCTCATCCCGGTGACCGCGCCGTCCGCGCCGGTCAGGATCTCCTGGGTGCCGACGCCCGTGTGGACGGTCAGGCCCATGTCCTCGATGGTGCGCAGAAGCGCGGCGCCGCCGCCCGCGTCGATCTGCACCGGCATCAGACGCGGCGCGAACTCCACGATGTGGCTGGTGAGTCCGAGCCCCTTCAGCGCACCGGCCGCCTCAAGACCGAGCAGTCCACCGCCCACCACGGCACCCGTCGTCGCCCGCGACCCGGCGTACGCCTCGATCGCGAGCAGGTCCTCGATGGTCCGGTACACGAAGCAGCCCTCGGCGTCCTTGCCGGGGACCGGCGGCACGAACGGGTACGAGCCGGTGGCCAGGACGAGGGTGTCGTACTCAAGTGACAGTCCAGAGCGGGCCGTTACCGTCCTCGCCACGCGGTCGATCGTCTCCACCGGATCGCCCAGGTGCAGCTCGATCCCGTTATCCCTGATGAACTCCGCGTCCGTGAGCGAGAGTTCCTCGGGTGTGCGGCCCGCGAAGTACGAGGTGAGCTGGACGCGGTCGTAGGCCGGACGGGGTTCCTCGCACAGCACGACCACGCGGTGCGTGCGGGTCAGGCCGCGCTCGGCGAGCGCTTCGAGGAAGCGCTGACCGACCATGCCGTGGCCGACGAGCACGAGGGTGGGCACACGCGGATTCGAGGTCATGCCCAGGAGCCTGCGACTTCGGTGTTACCCGACCGCATCACACCTGTTTCCCGGGGAACGCTGCCCTCAGCGGGAGCGTGCGGGGGTGTGAGGGTGGGGTGCGCGCCGGTTCGGTTAACCGAACCCCAGGTCCCGTGCAGGCACCATCGTGTACAGCGGGCGGTGGCGGAAAGCTGGACACATCGGTTCACAGCAGTTCACACGGGCTGCGCCGACACGCGTACACCGACTCCACGTACGCCGACTCCTGTGCAGGGGGATGCACCATGACCACCGCCCCGGACCCGACCTCCGCCCACGCCTGGAACCTCGTCCACGCACCGTTCACCGCCACCACCTGGCGCCGCACCGCCTACGCCCTCCTCGCCCTCCCGCTGGGCCTCGCCTGCATCCCGCTCGCCCTCCTCGGCGCCCCCACGGCCCGCTGGCAGCGCGGCCTCGTCCACCGCTTCCTCGACCCCGACCGCGCCGACCTCCCCGGCAGGCCCCGCGCCGGCGGCCTGCCCCACGCCCTCCTCGCCACGCCCCTCAACCTCGTCACCGCGTTCATCACGCTCTACGGCTGGGCGATCGTCCCCCTCAACATCGGCTGGCCGCTCCGCGCGGGCGACGACTACTCCGACGCCTGGGGCGGACCCACCTTCGCCGGGGCCTGGGCCTTCCACGCGGTGGTGGGCGGCATCGGGTTCCTGCTGCTGATGCCGTGGGTGGTGCGCGGCCTGACCGCCGTGCAGTTCCGTGTCGCCCGGTCGCTCCTCTCCTAGGTTGATCCCCATGCCGTGCCTCCGTTCCCGCCTCCGTTCCCTCGCCACCGCCACCTTCGGCCGCCGCGCCCTGGCCGCCGTCCTCTACGGAGTGATCACCCTCCCGCTCGCCCTCGTCGGCTTCTTCCCTCACGCTCGTCGGGCTGGTGTTCGGCGGGGCGCTGTCGGTGACCACGCTCGGTCTGTGGCTGCTGGCGGTCACCGTGCGCGGCGCGCTGGCGCTGGGCGCGTTGCAACGGGGCTCGCGCACCGGCTGCTCGGCCTGGAGATCGAGCAGCCGGGCGCGCCGGGCGTGCCGGGCGCGGAGGCCGCCGGGGTCGACGGGAGCGGCGGGAGCGGCGGGAGCGGCGGCAGCGTGGCCGGCTCTGGCAGCAGCGCCTCCGCGATCCTCGGCTGGCGTCGCGGCATCCTGCTCGACCGGGCCGGCTGGCGGGCCGTCGGCTGCGCCCTGTTGACTCCGTTCACAGCGGTTTTCGCGTACGCCGCTGTCGTCATCGGCTACATCTACGGCGTCCTGTTCACACTGCATCCGCTGCTCAAGCGCTGGAACTACAACACGGTTCACAGCGCCGACGGCACCACGCACCACGTGTCACTGGAGTTCTTCGGTCACCAACTCGACTCCTGGCCGCGTTGGTTGATTCCGTTCACAGCCGGTCTGCTGCTGCTGGCCGTCGCACCCTGATCCTGCGGTACGCCCCTCGGCCCGCACCGCGCCCTGTTGACCGTGCTGCTCGGCCCCGACGCCGCGACCCGCCGCATCCGCACCCTGGAGGAGACGCGCGCCCGAGCCGTCGACGACGCCGCGCAGACCCTCCGCCGTATCGAACGCGACCTGCACGACGGCACCCAGGCCCGCCTCGTCGCCCTCGCCATGCACCTCACCCTGATCCGTGAACTGGTCACCGCCGGCGCCGAGCCCGACCGCGTCCTCACCGTCGTCGACACCGCGCAGGGCAACGCCACCCAGGCCATCTCCGACCTGCGCCACCTGGTCAAGGGCATCCACCCGCCGGTGCTCGACGAGGGACTGCCCGCCGCCCTCACCACCCTGGCCGCCGACAGCGCCCTCCCCGTCACCCTCACCACCGACATCGGCACCCGCCCCACCCCGGCCGTCGAGACCATCGCCTACTTCTGCGCCGCCGAACTCCTCGCCAACGCCACGAAACACGCCCGCGCCACGGCCGCCGCCGTCGACGTCACCGCCCGCGACGGCGTCCTGCGCCTGCGCGTCACCGACGACGGACAGGGTGGCGCGATGATCGGCGCCGGTTCCGGACTCACCGGCCTGCTGGCCCGGGTCCGCACGGTCGACGGCACACTGACCTGCGACAGCCCACCCGGAGGCCCTACGGTGGTCACGGTCGACCTGCCCCACATCTGACCCGACCCTGACCTGACCTGACCCGACCCGACCCGACCTGACCCGAACGGAGCGGCATGCGCGTCGTCATCGCCGAGGACTCGGCCCTGTTGCGCGACGGCCTGGTCCAACTCCTCCAGCTACGGGACGTGGAGGTGGCCGCGGCGGTAGGCGACGCCGAGGCGCTCCTCACCGCGGTGGCGGCTCACGAACCGGACGTGGCGGTCGTGGACATCCGCCTCCCGCCCACCCAGACCGACGAGGGCGTACGAGCAGCCGTACAACTCCGCGATCGGCACCCGGCGACGGGCGTGCTGCTGTTCTCGCAGTACGTGGAGACGACACACGCGGCCCAACTCCTGGGCAACCCGGTCGGGTTCGGGTATCTCCTCAAGGAACGGGTCGTGGACATCGGGGAGTTCGTCGGCGCGCTGGAACGCGTAGCGGCCGGCGGCACCGCACTCGACCCGAGGTGGTGGCCCAACTCTTCGGCGCTGCCCGCCGATCCACCGCCCTCGACACCCTCACGCCCCGCGAGCGCGAGGTCCTCGCCCTCATGGCGGAGGGCCGCACGAACCACGCCATCGCCACCGCGTTCACCGTCTCCGAACGAGCCGTGGAAAACACGTGGCCAACATCTTCACCAAGCTCGACCTGCCCCCGACGGAAACAGGAAACCGCCGAGTGCTCGCAGTACTCCGCTACTTGGAGACAATCCGCTGACGACGCGACGCCCCGAACTACCCGTACCCAAAGGGGCGCGGGGAACTGCGCGACCAGCCACGACGGACCGCAGACGAAGTACGGCCTTCCCGTCACCGACTCCCACTCAGGTGCGCGAAGACGACAACGTTCCCCTGGTACCCGGTAGCCCGCGAATACCCGCCCCCCACAGGTGATCACCCTCAACTCAGGCCGCCGCGCAGCCCCGTACACCTTCTGATCCGGAAAGCGGCTCGCCTGATACACCTCAACCGCATCCACCGTGAACAACGCCACGCTCCCGTCCAACCGGTCCAACTCGACCGTGTTGCCCTTCTTCAGCGCGCCGAGATCGTAGAAGACGGCCGGCCCATCCGCGTTGTCGACATGGCCGGCCACGATCGCCGTTCCGGTCTCACCAGGCGTCGTCCCCGCCTCGTACCAGCCCGCGAGGTTCTTCTTCGCGGCCGGGGGCACGTCCAGGCTTCCGGCGGTGGTCAGTTTGAGGCCCATCAGGGGGCGTCCACATGGATGGCCGGGATGCGGATGCGGTCCGGCGGCGACGGCGGCAGCGGCCGGGCCGCGGTGTGCCCGGCGACCGGATCGGGCCGGCCCTCGGCGGCGGACGGCTGCGGCGGGGCGTTCGTCTCGGAGCCGTTGGCCAGCAGCCACGCGCCCGTGCACAGGGCGACCACGGTGAGGGCCCCTATCGCGGTGTTGCCGAATCGCATTGCGCACCCCTCTCCAGTAACTGCCCCGCGCCCCTCCGGGTCGCGAGGGGCGTCGGACCCGGAGGGGAGGGGACGTGCGGTACCGGTGGACGGACAGCGGAGGGTGTCCGTCAGAACCTGTCGCCTCTCGCCCGGCGATGCAGGAGCCAGGTACCGCCCGCGGCGGCGACGGCGAGAGCCGCCACACCGGCCGCGGTCTGCACGGGGTCGGGGCCCAACGCGCCGCCGACCCCGTCTTCACACTGCCCCGCGGCTGCACCTGCTGCCGCATCGAGGCCAGCGTCACCATCAGATCGCCGGAGACCTCCCGGCCGTCCGTGCACTTCGCGACGATCTCGTACGTCCCCGGCTGCGCACTCGGCGGCACCTTGAACTGCCCGATCGCATCGCCCTCGTGCGCGCTCGGCGCCAGCGTGAACGTGCCGGCGCCGACCGCGGTGGCGTCACCGGCGGCCGTACCGTCGTCGCCGCACGCCGCCGTGTTCACCGTGACGTCGCCGCCCGGTACGGCGTTCGACGGGAACACCTCCAGGCTGCCGGTCTCGCCGCCGTAGGCCGGTGCGGTCGCGAGACCCGCGGCGGCGAGGGCGAGCGCGGTGCCGGTCAGCAGACGGGCGGTACGACGCATCGGTGCTCCTCCGAGCTGTGGTGGGCTGCCCTTCCGAGGTAAGTGGCACCGGGCCGAGCCCGCTTCCTGAGCGGGCGTCAGAAATGCGGTGAATGGGTGTCAGGAAGCCGCCCGGTCGGCCCAACCCGCCGCCGTTTCAGCAGGTCATAGAGGTACGGCGAGCCCGCGCGAACCCATCCGGGAGAAGAACCCGAAGAGCGCAAGCGGCGCGTGTGAACGGGTGACCGGGAGTCAGGGGTGAGCCGCCCTTGACCTCAACAATGGTTGAGGTACCAGGCTGCCGGCATGGACACCGACATCACCCACGCACAGCCTCTGAACGTCACCGTCGTCATCGGCAGCAACCGCCACGGCCGCTTCGGCCCGGTCGTCGCCGACTGGCTCCTCACCCACGTCCGCGACGACCCGACCTCACCCTCCAGGTCGTCGACGTCGTCGACACCGGCCGGCTGCCCACGACCCTCGCCCCGACCCCGGAGGCCACGGCGGCACTCGCCGGGATCACCCCGAAGCTCGCCTCGGCCGACGCCTTCGTCGTCCTCACCCCCGAGTACAACCACTCCTTCCCGGCCGGCCTCAAGAACCTCATCGACTGGCACTTCACGGAGTGGCGCGCCAAGCCCGTCGCCCTCGTCTCCTACGGCGGCCTCGCGGGCGGCCTGCGCGCGGTGGAGCACCTGCGCCAGGTCTTCGCCGAACTCCACGCCGTGACGGTCCGCGACACCGTGTCCTTCCACCACGCGGGCGCGTCCTTCGACGACGAGGGCCGCCTCAAGGACGCCACGGCACCGGACGCGGCGGCGAAGGCGATGCTGGACCAACTGGTGTGGTGGGGGCGGGCGTTGAGGGATGCGCGCCAGGTGCGGCCGTTGATCTAGCGAAACGGAAAAGGGGCGGCCGACGAAAGCCGGCCGCCCCTTCACACCGTCACCGATGGCTCGGCGCGCTGCCCGGCCGGAGCCGGGCGGACGTGTCAGTAACCGAAGATGCCCTGGAACGTGCCGCGGTCCCAGTCGTGGTCCGTCTTGGTGGTCGAGGCGTAGACGGGGCCGACGTGGTCGATGACACCGGCGAACATGGTGTTGTCGGTGTGGCCGGAGCCCTGCGAGCCGGTGCCCGCGACGACCCCGCCGTCGTCGTGGGCGAGGGCGGCACCGGCGCCGCCGAGCAGGATGCCGACGGCGAGGACGGACGTGGTCAGGGCGGAACGCATACGCATGACTACTCCCAATGATCTTTGGACGACGCACCGGAAAACAGGCACGCCGGTCGGTTCAACACCGCAAACGATCACTGAGAACGGCATGTCGGCGCGCCGCCGCCACGTGGATCACCCCTGATTCACCCGAACGGGAACATCCTCCGTGTCATAAGCGCCGCGGTGCGGGGTTTCGGGCCGGACGCGGCTTCACTTATCCGGGTGAACGGTCTGTTCTCGCCGTATGTAAGGCATATGACCCGGGCAGAACGCCCGCATGGGATACCAACTGGGGATCTGGGGCGGACGTTCCGCGACCAGATGTACTACGTGCTCACCGGCGGTGACGGCAGCGTCCCGCCCGCCGAGTCCAGCTTCATCACCTGGTGCATGCCGGGACTGCCGTACCAGGAGGCGGACTTCGCGTTCGCCGCGCAGGGCATCGGCACCGGCGCCACGGCCGCCGAGGACAAGCTCCTGCTCCAGCAGGCGTACAACTTCTCTTCGCTCATCGACTTCGTCCCGGACGTCACCTCCGCCTACTCGACGGGTCGCCAGGACGGCGTGTGGCGCAACGCGAGCGGTGTGCGGCTCAGTGAGATCTACGGCCAGATCCTCAAGTTCTCCAAGGTCGTCGGGGATCGGCTGACCGACGACCAGCAGGCCCAACTCGACCGGATGCGCGGGCTGTTGAGAGTGACCCGCACGGTGAAGGACATCGTCACCGGGCAGGACAAGCAGGTCACCGAGGACAGCCCCATGCTCAAGGCCTACAAGGCGTGCATGCAGGCGTACGTCGCCGCGGCCCTGACGTACAACAACAAGCGCATCGCCGCACAGGCCGCCGTGGGGAGGCCGGGAAGCAGGCGGTCGCCGACTGGGCGGCCAACGCGCAGCTGTACTCGATGCAGGTGGCCGCCGCGCTGGACGACTGGACGTCGAGCGGGTACCGCAACGAGGTCGAGGAGATCAACGCCTACATCGACCAGACCACCGAGAAGTCGATGCTGCTGTGGAAGCGCGACCTGGAGCGCTTCTACGAGGAGGCGGACACCGACGCCCTCGGCCCGGGCCAGTCCTTCTACTACACGACGGTCGTCCCCGGTGACTTCGCGAGCTCCGACGGCTGGACCGCGTACTCGATGTACCACCAGATGGTGGACTCCCACAGCCACTACGAGACGACGTCCTGGTCGGCGGGCGGCGGCTCAACTTCGGTCTGTGGAGCACGAGTTCGGGCGTCACCTCCAACTCCCAGGACTACAGCGAGAATTACCAGGTCGACGACTTCTCGATGTCCTTCGAGATGGCGCAGGTGCAGGTCGTACGGCCGTGGTTCTACCCGGAGTTCCTGGAGAACCGGGGCTGGGACCTGCGCAAGGGGCAGGGCTGGAACTACGACCAGATGCCGTCCGACGGCGGCAACCCGCCGCAGGGCCGCTTCATCGGCTACCCCTCCAGGCCCTGTTCGTCAGGAACCTCACCATCCACTCCGCGTCCCTGGCCCAGGCGTTGCGGACCCACCAGAGTTCGGTGTCGGTCGACGCGAGCGTCGGCTGGGGCCCGTTCACCGTGAAGGGCAGCTATAGCCACTCCGCGTCGGACCAGCGCTTCCACTCCGAGAACGACGGTGCCACCATCACCGTCCCCGGCATGCAGATCATCGGCTTCGTCAACCACCTGCTGGGCAGGACGCCGAAACCTCCTCGACGGCCTCGACCCCGACCAACTGGTATAGGGCGGCGGCGAGTTATGAGCGAGAGCGCAACGGTGTGGTCCGCGTCCCCAGTGGACACGGCGGCCATGTTCGGCCTCGGCGCCTACCTCCGGAACCTGCTCACCGACCCCGACCACCTGGTCGCCGTACCGGTGACACCGGTCGTCCACCAGGACAGCGTGTTCCGGTTCGGTGGCGCCCTCGACGCGCCCCGGTCCACGGTCTGGGCCGAGTTCTGCGAACTCGTCAACAGGGTCCCGACCGAGCCCGTTTGGGCACCCCCGTCCACCACCCACCTCTGGGACGTCTACGGCGAGGTGCTCGCCGCCGACCTCGCCCGCTCCACCCTCACCCCCGAGGAACAGCGGCGCTACGACACGGCGGTCGCCTACCTCTACGAAACCGGCGCCGACGGAGTCTTCGTCCCCTCGGCCGCCCTGCGCGACTACCGCACGGCCCGCCAGGCCTGGCTCCAGGCCGACACGGACTACCACCAGGCGGAACAGACGGCGACGATGTCGACCGACCAGGCCGTCCGCGACCACTGGACCCACGTCGACGAACCGCGCCTGCGCCAGGCCAGGGACGACGCCATGGACGCCTGGCAGACCGCCGGCCACAAGGCCGAGGTCGAGGACGCCCTGCGCGAGACCTCCGAACTCGCCTCCAAAGCCCCCTCCGGCATCTGGAAACGGCACCGCGACACCTTCAACCCGAACCTCCCCGACCAGTACACGACCGCCCCCAACGGCAGCCGTTTCGCGCCCACTTACTACGTGCCGGACGCCGTCCTGGACGACCCCTGGTCGCGCGTCGTCCTCCCGCAGGAGACGCTCCGCACCCTCGCCGCCCAGGCACCCGCCGACCTCACGTCACCCTTCGGCGACCGCGCCACCGACGACACGGTCTTCTCCCTCGCCTTCGAATACCGGGTCGTGTCGGTCGTCCGCCCTTGGCTGGACCCGCCGTTGGAACTCTTCGGCTCCCGCGCCTGGCGCCTCTCGACCGCCGTCGCCCCGCTGAGCGACGGCGCCACCCCACCGCACGGCCGCTGCCCGTCGTACGTCGAATCGGTCGCCCTGGCCCGCAACATCGAGCTGATCCGCCAGGCCGTCGGCTACACCGAGACCCCGGCGAGACCACCCTCCATGGCACCTGGACCCTCGACCTCGACCACGGCATCGCGGGCGGCGACATGAACACCGCCGACCTCTGGTGGGAGTGGATGACGGAAACCACCGCCCAGTTGGTCCCCGGCTCCCACGCCGGGATCGTCAACCTCGGCCAGGTCGACTACGACGCCTTCGACGGCCACCGCCTCTCCACCCTCACCTACGGCAGCGCCCCCTCACCGGCAGCCCGAACGCGGGCAACCAACTGCTCACCGGGGACGTCTTCGCCGTCCGCACGACGGAGGGCCGGTACGCCAAGGTGCAGGTGGTCGAGTACGGCTACGACCTCCAACTCCGCTGGCTGGCCTACCAGGAGGGAGCTTCGGCGGCCCAGAGCACCGTCACCGCACCGGACGACGTATTCCTCGCCGCCTTCGTGTGCCGAAAGCTCCCGAAGAGCCCCGACCCCGACCCGGCCCTGACCTGGTGACCCCCGAACTCGCCGTCCACGGCTTCGTGTTGCTGGGCACGGACACGGTGTACGCCGTCCACATGCCCACGTTCACCCCGCCCCACGACTTCCAGGCGGTCCTACGGGTCACCCTGGACGCGGACACCTATCGCACGGCCCGCAGGCGCTACGGCACGTCGGCCCTGTTCACGGTCACCCCAAGAACCCTCCTCCTCAAGGACCTCGAGCCCGACGCCACCTTCCCCGCCGACCTGTACTTCGGCCGCTTCGGGAGGGACGGCGAGCCGCTGGGCGAGGTGCGGGTGGAGATCGAGGAGCGGCTGTACCTCGGCCGCCCGACCGCACGGGCGGACCTCCGCTACGTCCTCTTCGGCCGCGAACAGCTCTACTTGGCCCACGTGTTCACCGGCCCGCCGGACTTCGACCAGGTACTGACGGCTCAACTCGCGGGCGAATGGCCGGTGTTGCCGGACAAGGAGCAGGCGGCGCGCACGGTGACGATCCCGAACCGCCCGGACGACCTGACGGGCCGCCTGCGCCCCGGCGAGCAACTCACGGCCGGGGAACGGAGTTGCAGGTGCTGGCCGAGGTGTACCTGGAGACGGCCGACCTGGCGTAGGGGGCTCAGCGGGGTCAGCCGGAGCGACAGCCCGTCCAGGACGACGTCGAGGCCGTAGGCGAACTTGCCGTCGCGCAGTGCCACCGGATCGGTGGGCGCGGCGGCCGACTCGGCGTAGGTACCGGCGAGATGGGCGTGACCGGCCGCCGCCTGCTGTGCGGCCGGCATCAGACGGGCGATGAACTCCGCCTCGCTCTCCCCGGACCGCGCGACCGTGGTGAGCCAGGCGGCCTCGGTCGTGCTCATCCCGATCGTGTACGACAGCACGGCGTCGATCGCGCCGCTCGGCTCGGTGAAGCCGACGGTGGTGAACAGCGCGGCGAGCCGCTCGGTGAAGGCCATGAGGTTCGGGCCGAGGTAGGCGAGCCCCGCCTGTCCGAGCACCGAGGACAGCCAGCGGTGCCGTAGCGCGGTCGTACGGAAGGAGGCCGCGGCCTCGGTGACGGCGGCGCGCCAGTCGGCGGCGTCCGCGGCCGGGACGTGGATCTCGGCGGCGACCTCGTCGACGGCCAGCTCCATCAGCTCGTCCTTGGTCGCGACATGCCGGTAGAGGGAGGTCGCGCCGGCGTTGAGGCGGGCGCCGAGCTTGCGCATGCTCAGCGCCTCGATGCCGTCGGCGTCCAGCATCGCGATCGCCTCGCGGACGATCACGTCCCGGCTGAGCGCGGGCTGGTCGGGGGCGCGCTGCTCGCGGGCCCACACGGAGGCGATGGGCTTCGTCCTGGCGGCCATGGGGGCTCCTTCGTGCGGGCCGTGCGGGCCCTGCGGTCGTGCGTACGTCGTTCGCGTCCAGCGTACAGAGTTCGGGGATTGCGCACACTGCTCCGTGGTGCGTACAGTGTGCGCATCGAAGGAACGGTGTACGCACGGCCGGTCGACGAGCCGTGACCCGAAGGGGAGGAAGTCCCATGGAAACCCGAAACCCGCGGCGCTGGTGGATCCTCGTCGTGCTCTGCCTCAGCTCGCTGGTGCTGGTGGTCGACAGCATGGCGCTGACCGTGGCGGTGCCGTCGATGACCGAGAGCCTCGGCGCGAGCGCCCAGGACACGCAGTGGATCCTCGACTCCTACATCCTGGTCTTCGCCGGCCTGCTGCTGACCTCCGGCAGCCTCGGCGACCGCTTCGGCCGCCGGAAGGTGATGCTGATCGGGCTGGTGCTGTTCGGGGCGGCGTCACTGGCGGCGACGTTCTGCACGAACCCCGGCGAGGTGATCGCCGTACGGGTGGCGATGGGAGTGGGCGGAGCCCTGATCATGCCGTCGACGCTCTCGATCCTCATCACGGTCTTCGACGCGGAGGAACGCGGCAAGGCGATGGCCGCGTGGGGTTCGGTGTCGATGCTCGCGCTGGTCGGCAGCCCGGTGCTCGGCGGCGTCCTGATCGACCACTTCTCGTGGCACTCCATCTTCTTCCTCAACGTGCCTGTCGTGGCGCTCGCGTTGGTGGCCGGTGTGACGCTGATGCCGGAGTCCAAGGGGCCCTGGCAGAAGCCGGATCCGCTGGGCGCGGTGCTGTCGGCGGTCGGTATGACGGCGTTGATCTGGTGGATCATCGAGATCCCGCAGCACGGCGCGTTCGGCGGCCGGGGACTCGTCAGCCTGGTCGTGGCTGTGGTGGGCCTGGCCGGATTCGTGGTCTGGGAGAACGTCACCCCGAACCCGATGGTCCCGCTGGTCCTCTTCAAGCACCGTAATTTCAGCGGTGGTTCGCTCTCCCTGACCCTGGTCCAGATCGGCAACGGCGGCCTGCTGCTGGTCCTCACCCAGTACCTGCAGTTCGTCCTCGGCTACTCACCGGTGAAGGCGGGCCTGGCCTTCGTCCCGCTGGCGGTCACCGCGCTGATCGGCAACGCGGCGGGCGCCAAGTTCACGGCGAAGTACGGCCACCGGTACCTGATCCTGGCGGGCATGCTGGTGATGGCGTCCTCCTTCGCGCTCCTCACGACGGTCACGGCCGACACCTGCTTCACCCTCCCGGCGGTCGCCCTCGGCCTCCTCGGCCTGGGCGCGGGCCTCGCGATGCCGGCGGCGGTGGGCGCGCTCATGGGCACGATCCCCGAGGACAAGGCGGGCGTCGGCTCCGCCCTCAACGACACGATCCAGCAGGCCGGTACGGCCCTGGGCATCGCGATCCTCGGCTCCCTCCTGTCGAGCGGCTTCGCCGACGAGATGCCCTCCGGTACGTCCGACACGGCCCGCCACTCGATCGGCGGGGCACTGGCCGCGGCGCACGGGGACACGGGGTTGGTCCGGACGGCTCGCGAGGCGTTCACCAACGCCATGTCAACGACCTTCATGGTGAGCGCGGTTGGGGTCGTGGCGGCGGCGGTGCTGGCGGCCGTGGTGATGCGGGACGGGACGGGTGAGTCGGCGGCCGAGGCCCAGGAGGAGCCGACGGACAGGGAGTTGGCCGCCTGACTCGGGCCGCCGTCCTCAACTCGCGTGGAGCGCTCCGGGCAGCAGGGCGGTGGCCGCGTCGACGAACTCCTCGACCAGGCCGGTGGTTCGCCCGGTGGGCCAGGCCGCCGCGACATGGTTGGGCCCGAGGTCCTCGACCGGGATCGCCTCGACGTCGGATCGGGTGTAGAAGTTCGCGGTGGACGCCGGGATCACGGCGATCCCCTGTCCACCGGCGACGAGTTCGAGTTTCTCCTCGACGCTGTGGATCGCCGGCACCGGGCGGCGCTCGCCGGTCCGCAGCTCCACCGCGATGTCGCGCCACTCGGGGACGGCGTCGGGGTCCTGCAGAAGGTGATCGGCCGCCAGGTCGGCGACCCGCACGGTCTCCTTTCCGGCGAGCGGATGGGACGAGGCCACCATGACGAGACGCGGTTCGGTGTACAGCGGCCTGACCTCCAGGCCCGCCGGGTCGATCGGCAACCGGACGATGCCGACATCCGCGCGGGCGTCGTGGAGCACCTCCACCTGGTCGTGCCACCCGGTGCGCAGCATCCGTACGTCCAGCCCGGGATGGCGCTCGCGCAGCAGGCGTACGACGGGAGTCATGGTGATGCCCGGCATGAACCCGATCGTGAGGCGGGTGACGCTCTCGCCCGCCGCCCGCACCCGCCGCAGCAACGCGTCCGCGCCCGCCAGCAGGGGGCCCGGCGTCGCGGACGAGCTGTTCGCCCGCCGGGGTGAGCACGGTGCTGCGGCGGTCGCGCGTGAACACGTCCACGCCCAGCTCGCTCTCGAGCACCCGGATCTGCCGGGAGAGCACGGGCTGGGGGTGATGTGCAGGCGCTCCGCGGCGCGTCCGAAGTGCAGTTCCTCGGCCACCGCGAGGAAGTAGCGAAGCTTGCGCAGGTCGACGTCCATGCCGTTCCTCCGGGTGATCAGCCGCGCTCGAACGTGGCGAGCGGGTCACCGTGCGTCGGTGCCCAGCCCAGCTCGCGGCGGGCCTTGGCCGAGGTGAGGCGCTGGTCCAGCACGAACGCGTCCGCGACGGGCCCCATCTCGGCGCGGGCCTGCTCCAACGTGATCGACACCGTCTTTCCGTCGAACCCGGCACCGCGCGCCGCCGCTTCGGCGACCTGCCTCATCGTCGGGTGACTCTCGCCGACGCCGATGTAGACGGACCCCGCCTTCGCCGAGAGGGCGGCGGCGTAGAGCCTGGCCAGGTCGTCGACGTGCACGAGCGCCCACCGGTTGGCGCCGGTACCGATGTACGGGACGGCACCCCTGATTTTACCCGGCGCGATGAAGAAGTGTTCGATCAGCCGGTTGTCGCCTCCGTAGAGCAGCCCGGGCTGTACGACGACGGGGCGACCCCGTCCGCGGCGCGTGCTGTGACGGCGTCCTCGACCTCCCTGCGCCAGGCCACCACGGCGGGCGGATTCCACGGGGCGCTCTCGTCCTGTACGCCGTCGGTGTCGCCGTAGACCCAGGTGCCACCGGTGTGCACGTAGGGTCCGGCCCCGACGCCGTCCTGCATGGCCGTGGCCGCGGCGAGATCCATGTCGGCGGAGCTGGCCTGCGCGAGATGGATCACCGCCTGGGCGCGCGCGGCCGCGTGGTTGAGCACGTCCAGGTCGGTGAGTCCACCGCGCACCTCGGTCGCCCCTGCGCCGGTCACTACCTGGGCCGACTGTTCGCTGCGCGCCAGCGCCTCCACGGAGTGGCCCTGTCGCACCAGCTCGGCGATCGTGGCCCGGCCGATGTAACCGGATCCGCCCGTCAGGAAAATTCTCATGCCGTCCCTCGCTGTCGATCAGCTAGCCGCCGATCAGGTTCGCTGTTGATCAGGTACGACTCCACCGTGCGGCCTGGTCGCCGGTCCTGTCCAAGACCTGTTTCGCGCTCTGTGATGCCCGCGGGGCATAACGCGTCGCCGACCGCTGCGATGCCCTGCCGGCATCGCAGGAGAAGCGAAGGGTCTTGGTGCTCGACTACTGCGCCGAGCTCACCGGCACACCGCTCCACGCGTCACGATGACCCTGGCAAGGACGACATCCTCGGGCCTGAACCGCTCACAAGGCCCTTTCCATGCAGACCAGTTGATCCCGCTCGTCCCATGACTCGGCGACCGTGAAACCGAACCGTTCGTAGAGGGCGATGGCCCCGGTCCGCCACTTCCACACCGACAACCGCACGGCACCCGCACCGTTCTCCGCCGCGTGCGCGAGCGCCGCACCGAGGAGCTCCGAGGCGACGCCCCGGCCCCGGAACGCCGGTTCCGTCCAGAGCCGCTTGATCTCCGACCGCCCGTCGACGGGAGCGGTCACCACCAGACAGCCCATCGCGGTGCCTCCGCTCACGGCCACCAGCACGACATCGTCGGCGAACGCGGTGCGAGGGTCCGAGATCTCCGCCCGGTACCGGTCCGGCAGCCCGTCCACGTCGGCAACGGGCTCCCCTTCTCGGCCTCCGTCCGCAGGTGATACGCCGCGAGCAACGCGCCCACCCCGTCCTCGGCGGAGAGTGCCGGGCCCGGTCGGCGGACGATGGAAACCTCGTGCTGATCAGCCATGGCCCCGAATTCTACGAACTCATGGCCCCGAATTCCCTCAGTGCTTCCGCCACCGCCCGATGCCCGACCCCCGCCAGCACCGGGTTCCGCCCACCCCGGTAGTAGTGCTCCGCCACCAACCCGAAGCACAACGCCCATCCCCGCCCCCGAGCCCACACCGCGTCCTCGAACTCGCCCGCCTCGCGGAAGAGTTTCACGCGTCCCTGACGAGAACAGGGCCCAGGCGGGCAGCGCGTCCGCCGCCGGGTCGCCGGTTCCGAGGCCGCCGAAGTCGATGACCGCGCTGAGCCGGCCGGAGGTGGTGAGGAGGTTGCCGGGGAGGAGGTCGCCGTGGAGCCAGACGGGGGCGGACTGCCACTGGGGAGGGTGAGGACGTGCTCCCAGGCCGCCGTCGCGAGCGCCGCGTCGTGGGTGCCGTCCGCGCCCAGGTCCTCGATCGCCTTACGGACCTCCGCGTCCTGCTCCCCGACCGGCCCGCCCCGGAACGACACCGGCCCACCCACCGCGTCCACCTGCCGCAGGGCGGCGACAAAGCCCCCAACTCGACTGCCGTGGCGGCTGGTTCGGCCGGAGGCGAGTCGTACGCGGTGCTCCCGTCCAGCCAGCCGTACACCCCCACCGCAGCCCGTACCCGCACCCCGGCTCACCCATTGCGAGCGGCACCGGCACGGCGAGTGGCACGTGCGGTGCCAGGCGCGGCAACCAGCGCTGCTCCGTCTCGATCTGCCGTTCCCCGCCCGGCAGTCGGGGCAGGCGTACGACCATGTCCTCGCCCAGCCGGTACATCGCGTTGTCGGTTCCGGCCGAGGCGACCCGGGTCACGGGCAGCCCCGCCCAGTCCGGGAACTGTTCGCCGACCAGCCGGCGCACCAGCTCCCCGTCGATGTCGAGCTCGTCGGCGTGCATCCTGGCGCTGGAGGACATGGGGCTCCGGTTTCGTGAGGCGGCGGGCACCGGAGCGTAGCCAGCGCGGCCCGGCCATCGCCACGGCATATCTCCGCCGCCTCCGAGCCTCAGCTCACCCCACGCTCACCGCACTCCACGCCGCGCCCACCGCGGCGTACTCCGAACTCCCCACCCCGTAGAGGTCCTTGGCCGCGTTGAGGGTCGCCGTCCGGGCCCCGGCGTAGTTCGTCGAGGACGTCATGTAGACCGTCAACGCCCGGTACCAGATGGCCCCCAGCTTGTCCCGCCCGATGCCGGTCACCGAAGAGCCGTTGCACGTGGGCGAGTTGTAGCTCACGCCGTTGATGCTCTTCGCGCCGCTGCCCTCGGCGAGGAGGTACGCGAAGTGGTTGGCGACGCCCGACGAGTAGTGGACGTCGAGGTTCCCGACCGACGAGCTCCAACAGTCCGCGGAATTGCCGTCCTTGGACGGCTGGTCCATGAACCGCAGCGCCGCCTTGCCGAAGCCCGACCGCACGATCTTCTCGCCGATGAGGTAATCGCCCGGGTCGGAGGAGTTGTTGGCGTACCACTCCACCAGCGTGCCCATGATGTCCGAGGTCGCCTCGTTGAGCCCGCCGGACTCGCCCGAGTAGGTCAGCGCCGCCGTCTTGGACGTCACGCCGTGCGACATCTCGTGCCCGGCGACATCCAGCGCCACCAACGGGCCGAGCTGCGTCCCGTCACCGTCGCCGTACGTCATGCAGAAGCAACTGTCGTCCCAGAAGGCGTTGTTGTAGCTGTTGCCGTAGTGGACGCGGTTGTACGAGCCCTTGCCGTCGCCCGCGATGCCGTTGCGGCCGTGCACGTTCTTGTAGTAGTCCCACGTCTCGTCGGTGCCGTACTGCGCGTCGACCGCCGCCGTGGAACGGTCCGAACTCGCCCCGGTCCCCCAGTGGTTGTCGGCGTCCGTGAACAGCGTGGCCGGGGCGCGGCTGATGCAGATGCCGAGGATGCACAGGTCGGTCTTGTTCGCCGCGTCACCGGTGTAGGTCCCGCCGCGCGTCGCGTCCTTGAGCTGGTACGTCGACCCCGACAGCGTCGTCTCCAGCGGCACCGTCCCGCTGTACAGCGACTTACCGTCACCGGCCGCCGTCTCCACACTGTCCCAGGAGTCGAGCTGCGCGCCGGTCCGGGCGTCGGTCAGGACCGTGCGGGCGACCGGGTTGCCGAGCGAGTCCTGGGCGACCGCGTTCGTCCGCCAGGCGAGCTTCGGGGTGCCGTGCAGTGCGTCAACTATCAACTGGGGCTTGGCCGTTACGCCCTTCAGCGCCTCACCGAGATTCGCCGCCCGCAACGCGTTCACCGCCAGGTCCGCCGCCTTCGGGGCGGCCACCTTCGGCGTCACGGACGACAGGGATATGGAGCTCCGGGTCGCGCGGTCGGCGCTGCGGTAGGTGCCGTTGGGCGCCAGGTGGACCACGAAGTCGCCGCCGAGGACGGGGAGTTGGCGGTACGTACGGTCGTAGCGGACATGCTGGGTGCCGTCCGCGTCGACGATCACGTCACGGACCGACGTGTCCTCCGCGGCCGTGAGCCCCAGGCTCGCGGCATGTGCCACCAGCGCGGAGGCGGCGTTCGCGATCGCGCCGGCCCGGGTCGGCCGGTCGGCCGCGTGGGCGGTGGGGGCGAGGGTGGCGGCCAGCAGGGTCGCGGCACCGACGGCGACACCGGCCGTGGCCAGCCGCGACCCCGGACACGCCGTGCTTGACTCATCGTTCTCATCGGTCTCCTCGGGGACGAAAGTGGGGAGGGGAGAGGGAGTTGATGTTGACTTAGATTTAAGGGGACATGACATTTCGTGTCCATAGCGCGTGCACAGACTCCCGGGCCTGAGGAGAGAGATGACACCGCCACCCCTCCCCTTCGTCTACGGCACGCTCCGCCCCGGCGAGCCCAACCACGACCTGTTCCTGCGCGGCCGTACGCACTCCGAAGAGCGGGCACGCCTCCACGGCGCCGCCCTCTACGACGGCCCCGGCTACCCGTACGCCGTGGACACCCCCGGCGCGGTGACCGTCGGCGAACTCGTCACCGCCCGCCCCGACGCCTATCCCCAACTCCTCCGGGAACTGGACCGACTTGAGGAGTACGCCCCGGGCGACCCGCACAACCTCTACGAACGCGTCGAACGCGAGGTCACCCGCGAGACCGACGGCACCGCCGTCCGCGCCTGGGTGTACCTCGCCGCCCCCGCCGTCACCGCCCGCCTCCGCACCCACGGCAAGCCGATCGAGGGCGGCGACTGGATCGACCGCCGCTGAAACGGGCTCAGCGGGCGGACGCCAGCCCCCGCGTCACCCCGGTCTCCTTGTGCCCGAGGAACTGCGGATCGGGGTGGAACACCACGTCCAGCGCCGCCTTCCCGGCCGCCAGGACCTCGCGGGTGCCGCCGTAGTACCAGGTCACGTTGTGCGACTCGTCGACCCCGACGCCGTACGACTCGACGCCCGCCGCGTCGCACAGGGCGACCGCCCGCCGGATGTGGAAGTTCTGGCTGATGAGGACGGCCTTGTCGACGCCGAAGATCTTCTTCGCGCGGACGCAGGAGTCCCAGGTGTCGAAACCGGCGTAATCGGTCACCACGCGCGCGCGTGGCACCCCGTGCTTCGCCAAGTAGACGCGCATCGCGTCCGGTTCGTCGTAGTCCTTGCGGCTGTTGTCGCCGGTCACCAGGACGACCTTCACCCGGCCCTCCCGGTACAGCGTCGCCGCCGCGTCCAGCCGGTGCGCGAGATACGGCGACGGCTCGCCGTCCCACAGCCCGGCCCCGAAGACCACGGCGACGTCGGTGCGCGGCGCGTCCTGGACGGTCCGCAGCCGGTCGGCCGTCGCCACCCACAGCCAGGTGGCCGGAAGCAGCGCGAGGACACACCCTGCGGCGACCACCTGCACGAACTGCCGCCATCCGGCACGCGTGCGTGGCAGCCGTGGTCTGCGGAGTTCCGGACGACGCATGTAAAGGGCCCCTCCCCGTTCGGGTTCGACAGTCACAGACGCGCAGCGACCCGCTCCGGTTCTCACACCCCCGGCACCCCACCGTGAACCTCCTGAAAAGACCCGTGTCTCCAGCGCAACGGGACGGCAACCTCCCCCGCCACCATCACTCCATGACGCCGCCAGCCCCACCCCACGAGGACCGCACCCCGGCACCACACCCACCCTCGTCCTGGTGGCCCACGGCAGCCGCGACCCAAGAGCCCTGCACACCGTACGAGCCCTCCAGTCCCGCGTCCGCGCCCTCCGCCCCGGCCTCCCCGTCCACCTGGGCCACATCGACCTGAACGCCCCCGCCTCCAGGACACCCTCACCCAACTCCCCACCCCGGAGGCGATCTTGGTCCCCCTCCTGCTGACCCGCGGCTACCACGTGAAGCAGGACATCCCGGAGCTGGCGGCCACCGCACCGGTACACGCGCGCGTGGCACCCCTTTGGGCCCGCACCCCCTCCTGATGGAGACCCTCTACGACCGCCTGGTGGAGGCGGGTTGGCACACCGGGCCCCGTGGGGCGAGCGCGGTGGTCCTGGCCGCAGCGGGCTCCCGGGACCCGGAATCGAAGCTGGACACCCTCCACACGGCCCACCTCCTGGCCGCCCGCCTCGGCGTCCCGGTGATCCCGGCCTACGCCTCGGCGGCGACCCCACGGTCCCCGAGGCGATCCACACCCTCACGGCCCGAGGCCACCACAGGGTGGCAGTCGCCTCCTGCTTCACGGCCCCGGGCCGCTTCGCGACCCAGTGCGCGGAGAGGGCCCCTTGGATCGCATCGGCCCCCTTGGGAGCCCACCCCGCGATGGCAAGGCTGATCCTCCACCGCTACGACCAGACATTGGCAACCAACGCCGGCGCCACCCACCTGAGGGGCGCGAGGAACCGCGCGACCAGCCACAACGCACCCGCAGCCGCAAACGATCCGCACCCGGCAAACGCATAGGCGCCCTGCAACTCCCGAATTGTCACTGCCGCCGCTTACTGTCGAACCATGGAAGGCACCGCAGGTACACGCACAACAACACCCCACTCCTACGACCCGACGTCAGTCGACCGCTGGGCAGCCGAGCCCGACAAACGCCCCGGCCGCACCGCCTTCCAACGCGACCGCGCCCGCGTACTCCACTCCGCCGCCCTACGCCGCCTCGCGGGCAAAACCCAGGTAGTCACCCCGGCACCCGCAGCCAGGCCTGGGACGCCAGCCCCCGCACCCGCCTGACCCACTCCCTGGAGTGCGCCCAGGTGGGCCGAGAGCTGGGCGCGGCCCTGGGGTGCGACCCGGACCTCGTGGAGGCGGCCTGCCTCTCCCACGACCTGGGCCATCCCCCTTCGGCCACAACGGCGAACAGGCACTCAACGAATTCGCCGACGACTGCGGCGGCTTCGAGGGAAACGCGCAGTCCCTGAGACTCCTCACCCGCATCGAACCGAAGCGCTTCGTGCGAAGCGACACGACAGGCGAGATGGCGAGCGTCGGCCTCAACCTCACCCGGGCCACCCTGGACGCGGCCACCAAGTACCCTGGCCGCGCGGAGCGCACCCCACCGACCCCACGTCCGGCAAGTTCGGCGTCTACGAGGACGACAGGCCCGTCTTCGACTGGGTCCGCAAGGGCGCCCCGGCACGCGCACGTGCTTCGAGGCCCAGGTGATGGACTGGTCGGACGACGTGGCGTACTCGGTGCACGACGTGGAGGACGGCCTGCACGCCGGCCACATCGACCCGAACTACCTGCACGCCGAGCCGGAGCGCCAAGAGGTCTTCAAGGTGGCCATCGGCCGCTACGTCCCCGCGGACACCGACCCCGCCGAACTCGCCGAAGCCCTGGACCGCCTCCAGAACGAGCCGTGGTGGCCGCACGGCTACGACGGCTCGGCCGTGGCCCAGGCCCGCCTCAAGGACGCCACCAGCCAGCTCATCGGCCGCTTCTGCCTGGCCGCCGAGACCGCCACGCGCGCGGCGTACGGCACCGGCCGCCTCACCCGCTACGACGCCGAACTCGTCGTACCGCGGGAGGCGCGGCTGGAGTGCGCGGTCCTGAAGGCGGTCGCCGATCGGTATGTGATGCAGCGTGCGGAGCAGGAGCGGATCCGCGCCGACGAGCGCGTCGTGGTCGCCGAACTCGCCGAGGCGCTCACCACGCGCGCGCCGGACGGGCTGGAGCCGCAGTTCCGCGCGCAGTTCGACGAGGCGCCCGACGACCGCGCCCGCAAGCGGGTGATCGTGGATCAGATCGCCTCGCTGACGGACGCGTCGGCGCGGTCTCTTCACGCGCATCTCACATCCCTGGGGCACAGTGACGCGAAACAAGCCCGAATGTGACCCTCCGTGGCCTGATCGGGCCACACCCCTTCCCGCATCACGCTGCGTGCGGGACGCTCGCATATGGCGGCATCATTACGAGGAGGCATCAAGTGGTCGACGCGGATCAGACGTTCGTCATCATCGGAGGAGGCCTGGCCGGCGCCAAGGCGGCCGAGACGCTCCGAGCGGAGGGCTTCACCGGCCGCGTGATACTGATCTGCGACGAACGCGACCACCCGTACGAGCGCCCGCCGCTGTCCAAGGGCTACCTCCTCGGTAAAGAGGAGCGCGACAGCGTCTTCGTGCACGAACCCGCCTGGTACGCGCGGAACGACATCGAGCTGCACCTCGGCCAGACCGTCGACGCCGTCGACCGTACGGCGAGGACGGTCCGCTTCGGGGACGACGGCACCCTCGTCCACTACGACAAGCTGCTCATCGCCACCGGCTCCGAGCCCCGCCGCCTCGACATCCCGGGCACGGACCTCGCGGGCGTCCACCACCTGCGCCGTCTCTCGCACGCCGAGCGCCTGAAGAACGTGCTGGCGTCCCTCGGCCGGGACAACGGCCATCTGGTGATCGCCGGCGCCGGCTGGATCGGCCTGGAGGTCGCCGCGGCGGCCCGGGAGTACGGCGCCGAGGTCACCGTCGTGGAACCGTCCCAGACGCCGCTGCACGGCGTCCTCGGCCCCGAACTGGGCCAGATCTTCGCCGACCTGCACGCCGAGCACGGGGTGCGGTTCCACTTCGGTGCCCGGCTCACCGAGATCGTCGGCCAGGACGGCATGGTGCTGGCCGCCCGCACCGACGACGGCGAGGCACCCGGCGCACGACGTCCTCGCGGCCATCGGCGCGGCCCCGCGCACCTCGCTCGCCGAGGCGGCGGGCCTGGAGCTGGCCGACCGCGCGCACGGCGGCGGCATCACGGTCGACGAGCGGCTGCGCACCTCCGACCCCGACATCCACGCGGCCGGTGACGTGGCCGCCTTCCACCACGCCCTGTTCGACACCCGCCTCCGGGTGGAGCACTGGGCGAACGCGCTCAACGGCGGCCCGGCGGCGGCCCGCGCGATGCTCGGCCAGGACGTCACCTACGACCGCGTGCCCTATTTCTTCTCCGACCAGTACGACTTGGGTATGGAGTACTCCGGCTGGGCGCCCCGGGCTCCTACGACGAAGTGGTGATCCGGGGAGACGCGGGCAAGCGCGAGTTCATCGCCTTCTGGATGAAGGAGGGCCGTGTGCTGGCCGGGATGAACGTGAATGTGTGGGACGTCACAGAGCCCATCCAGCAGCTCATCCGCTCCCGGGCGCGGGTGGACACCGAGGCCCTCGCGGACCCACACGTTCCGCTGGACAGCCTGGGTGCCAAGAGCTCCTCGTAGTCACTGCTGTCAGTCCGGCCCCGTAGAATTCACGCGTGGCAGGACGGATCAACGACGAGGACGTGAAGGCGGTTCGGGACGCGGTCCCGATCGACGCCGTGGTGTCCGAGTACCTCCAGCTGCGGAACGCGGGCGGCGGCAACCTCAAGGGTCTCTGCCCGTTCCACGACGAGAAGTCGCCGTCCTTCCAGGTCAGCCCCAGCAAGGGTCTCTTCCACTGCTTCGGCTGCCAGGAGGGCGGCGACACCATCACGTTCGTGATGAAGGTCGACCACCTCACGTTCTCCGAGTCGGTCGAGCGCCTGGCCGCCCAGGCCGGCATCACCCTGCGGTACGAGGAGGGCGGGTACAACCCCCTCCCACCAGCGCGGCGAGCGCATCCGCCTGGTCGAGGCCCACAAGGTCGCCGCCGACTTCTACGTGGAGCAGCTCGCCGTCGGCCCCGAGGCGGACGCGGGCCGCAAGTTCCTCGCCGAGCGCGGCTTCGACCAGTCCGCCGCCGAGCACTTCTCCGTCGGCTACAGCCCGCAGGGCTGGGACCACCTCACCAAGTACCTCCGCGGCAAGGGCTTCAGCGACAAGGAGATCCTGCTCTCCGGCCTCGCCCAGGAGGGCCGCCGCGGCCCCATCGACCGCTTCCGAGGCCGCCTGATGTGGCCGATCCGCGACATCGGCGGCGAGGTCGTCGGCTTCGGCGCGAGAAAGCTCTACGAGTCGGACAACGGCCCGAAGTACCTCAACACGCCCGACACCGCGATCTACAAGAAGTCGCAGGTCCTCTACGGCATCGACCTCGCGAAGAAGGACATCGCCAAGTCGTCCCGCGCGGTCGTCGTCGAGGGCTACACGGACGTCATGGCCTGCCACCTCGCCGGAGTCACCACCGCCATCGCCACCTGCGGCACGGCCTTCGGCGGCGACCACATCAAGATCCTCCGCAGGCTCCTGATGGACAACGGCTCGGCGCGCGTGATCTTCACCTTCGACGGTGACGCGGCCGGCCAGAAGGCGGCCCTGCGCGCCTTCGAGGACGACCAGAAGTTCGCCGCCGAGACGTACATCGCCATCGCCCCGGACAACATGGACCCCTGCGAGCTGCGCCTCGCCAAGGGCGACGCGGCGGTCGCCGACCTGGTCGAACCCCGCACCCCGCTCTTCGAGTTCGCGCTCCGCCAGATCGTCGTCCGCTACGACCTCGACACCCCCGCGGGCCGCGCCGCCGCCCTGGACGAGGCCGCCCCGATCGTCGCCCGCATCAAGAACAGCGGCGCCCAGCACGAGGTCGCCGTCCAACTCGCCGGCATGCTCGGCATCCTGGACACCCAGTTCGTGGTCAAGCGCGTCGCCCAGCTGGCCCGTTGGGCCCGCGACCGCGGCGGCAAGGGCCCCGCACCGGCCAGGGGCGCCGACCGCCAGCAGTACGACACCGCCCCGCGCACCCCCACCGGCGGCCCCGCCCTCACCCTCCGCAACCCGGTCTTCGCCACCGAGCGCGAGCTGCTCAAACTCGCCCTCCAGCGCCCCGACCTGGTCTCCCCGGCCTTCGACGCGTACGGCGTCGACGAGTTCACCGCCCCGCCCTACGCCGCCGTACGCGAGGCGATCATGGAGGCGGGCGGCGCCGAGTACGGCCTCCAGGACGCCCAGGACTATCTGGTCCGGGTCCGCGAGGCCGCCCCGGACGACGCGGTCCGCGCGATGGTCACCGAGCTGGCCGTCGAGGCGATCCTGCGCCGCACGGTCGACGAGAACTACGCGGGCGAGCAACTCGTCACCGTCCGCCGCAGAGCCGTGGCCCGCCGGATCCGCGACGTCCAGGGCACGATGACCCGCCTCGGCAGCCTCGGCGACTCCGCCGAACTGGCCGCCGTACAGAACGAGTTGTGGGTGCTCCAGCAGTACGACCAGGCACTCCAGGTGCACGGCGCCACAGCGCTCTGAGCACGTAGTCACGGAACGGACTCAAAAAGTCACCGCACGCCCCTCGTGGCGGCGATGTGTCGTACTCCACACTGGGTTCCGGTGCCTGAGTCCTCGGAGCGCGGCCGATCCGTCCCCAACGGGTCCTTCACCCCCGCGGTTCCGCTCATCGAGTACGGGACGGACAGCGGCGAGGCCGCCGACTCCGCCCCTGAAGTACCGCTGTCGTACCCTCTGGCAGCGATCATCCTGGAGGTCGCCCCGTGCAGACCCAGACCCTCGACCAGACCGAGACCAGCACGACGGACGGCGCGGAACCGGAAGCGGAGACCGATGTCCTCGCGACCGTCCCTCCGCAGAGCCGTGCCGCGCACCACCCCGAGAGCGCGGACCCGGAGAGCCCGCCCGAGCTCGAAGAACCGACGGCCGAAGCGGTGGAGACCGCCGAGGCCCCCGAGCCCGACGTACGGCCCCGCAGCCGGGTGGCCGCCGACAACGGCGCGCCCTCCTCGGACCTGTTCCGCCAGTACCTCCGCGAGATCGGCCGCATCCCGCTGCTCACCGCGGCCGAGGAGGTCGACCTCGCCCGCCGCGTCGAGGCCGGTCTGTTCGCCGAGGAGAAGCTCGCAGGCGCCTTCGACCTGGACAGCCAACTCGCCCTCGACCTGGACAAGTTGGTCGTCATGGGCCGGATGGCGAAGCGCCGCCTGATCGAGGCGAACCTGCGCCTGGTCGTCTCCGTCGCCAAGCGGTACGTCGGGCGCGGGCTGACCATGCTCGACCTCGTCCAGGAGGGAAACCTCGGGCTGATCAGGGCAGTTGAGAAGTTCGACTACGCCCGCGGGTACAAGTTCTCCACGTACGCGACCTGGTGGATCCGCCAGGCCATGTCCCGCGCCCTCGCCGACCAGGCCCGCACGATCCGCGTCCCGGTGCATGTCGTCGAGCTGATCAACCGGGTCGTCCGGGTCCAGCGCCGGATGCTCCAGGAGCGCGGCTACGAGCCGACGCCGGAGGAGGTGGCCGACCACCTCGACCTCGCGCCCGAGCGCGTCAGCGAGGTGCTGCGGCTTGCCCAGGAGCCGGTTTCGTTGCACGCGCCGGTGGGGAGGAGGACGACGTCGCCCTCGGTGACCTCATCGAGGACGGCGACGCGACGAGTCCCGTGGAGTCCGCGGCGTTCCTGTTGCTGCGGCAGCATCTCGAAGTCGTGCTGTCGACGTTGGGGGAGCGGGAGCGGAAGGTCGTACAGCTGCGGTACGGGCTGGCGGACGGGCGTCCGCGCACGCTGGAGGAGATCGGGCGGATCTTTGGCGTGACCCGGGAGCGGATTCGGCAGATCGAGTCGAAGACGCTGAACAAGCTGCGGGACCACGCTTTCGCGGATCAGCTGAGGGGCTATCTGGACTGATGCCGGGGGCGGGTCCGGTGGGGGCTGGTCGCGCAGTTCCCCGCGCCCCTAAAACCCCCTCGGCTGAGGTCTTTTAAGGGGCGCGGGGAACTGCGCGACCAGCCACGACGGGCCGTCAGACGAAAGACGACCCATCGTGGCACTCACCAAAAGGCACCTAGTCCACTTCCGCCACCGCCTGGGCGAACTGCGCCTTGTACAGCCGCGCGTACGCCCCGTCCGCCGCCAACAGGTCCGTGTGCGCGCCCTGTTCGACGATGGAGCCGTTCTCCATGACGAGGATCGTGTCCGCGTCCCGGATCGTGGAGAGCCGGTGCGCGATCACGAACGACGTGCGGCCATGCGCGAGCTTGGCCATCGCCTTCTGGATCAACACCTCCGTGCGGGTGTCCACGGAGGACGTCGCCTCGTCGAGGACCAGGATCGTCGGGTCGGACAGGAACGCCCGCGCGATGGTGATGAGCTGCTTCTCACCGGCGCTGACCCCCGTGCCCTCGTCGTCGATGACCGTGTCGTAGCCCTCGGGCAGCGTACGGACGAACCGGTCGGCGTGCGCCGCCCGCGCCGCCTCCTCGATCTCGCCCCGGGTGACCTCGCGCGAGGCTCCGTAGGCGATGTTGTCGGCGATGGAGCCGCCGAACAGCCAGGTGTCCTGGAGCACCATGCCGATCCCGGACCGGAGTTCGTCCCGGGACATCCGCGCGATGTCCACGCCGTCGAGGGTGATGCGCCCGCCGGAGACCTCGTAGAACCGCATGAGGAGGTTCACGAGAGTCGTCTTGCCGGCACCCGTCGGGCCGACGATCGCGACCGTGTGGCCCGGTTCCACCGTCAGCGAGAGGTCCTCGATGAGCGGCTTGTCGGGGTCGTAGCGGAAGGAGACGTGCTCCAGGGCGACCAGGCCGCGGAGTTCCGCGGGGCGTTCGCTCGGCATCGGGTCCGGGGCCTGCTCCTCGGCGTCGAGGAGTTCGAAGATCCGCTCGGCCGAGGCGACGCCGGACTGGACCAGGTTCGCCATCGACGCGACCTGGGTCAGCGGCATGGAGAACTGGCGCGAGTACTGGACGAACGCCTGCACATCGCCGATGGAGAGCGAGCCGGACGCGACGCGCAGGCCGCCCACCACGGCCACCAGCACGTAGTTGAGGTTCGAGACGAACATCATCAGCGGCTGCATGACCCCGCTGTTGAACTGCGCCTTGAAGCCCGCCTCGTACAGCGCGTCGTTCTGCTCGGCGAACAGCTGCGCCGACTCGTCCTGCCGGCCGAAGACCTTCACCAGGGTGTGCCCGGTGTACATCTCCTCGACGTGCGCGTTGAGCTTGCCGGTCGAGCGCCACTGCTGCACGAAGTGCGGCTGCGAGCGCTTGCCGATGCGGGTGGCGACGAAGAACGACAGCGGCACGGTCACCAGCGCGACCAGCGCCAGCAGCCAGGACACCCAGAACATCATCGCGAGGACGCCGATGATCGTGAGCAGCGAGTTGATCAGCTGGCCCATCGACTGCTGGAGCGTCTGCCCGATGTTGTCGATGTCGTTGGTCGCGCGGGACAGCACCTCACCGCGCTGCCGCTTGTCGAAGTACGACAGCGGGAGCCGCGACATCTTCGTCTGCACGCTCTCGCGCAGCCGGAACATGGTCCGGTTGACCGCCCGGTTGACCATCCGGGTCGCCACCGCCATCAGCAGCCCGGCCACCAGGAACGTGCACAGCGCGAGCAGCAGCACATGACCCACCGAGGTGAAGTCGATGCCCTTGCCCGGTGTGAAGTCCGTGCTCTTGAGCATGTCCGCGACCGAACCCTGGCCGCGGTCGCGCATCGCCTGGAGGGCCTGCGCCTTGGTCGTCCCGGCCGGCATCTGCCGCCCGATGATGCCCGCGAACACCAGGTCGGTGGCGTTGCCGAGGATCTTCGGCCCGACCACGTTCAGCCCGACGCTCACCACCACGCACATCAGCAGGATGCCGATGGTCAACCGCTCCGGCCTGAACTGGCCGATCAGCCGCTGCCGGACACCTTGAAGTCCATCGAACGGGCGTCGGGGCCCGTCCCGGCCATCATCCGCCCCATGGGCCCGGCCATCAGGCAGCCTCCGCTTCCGTCAGCTGGGAGAGCACGATCTCCCGGTATGTCTCGTTGTCCGCCATCAGTTCGTGATGGCGGCCCGTCCCCACGACCCGTCCTTCGTCGAGTACGACGATCCGGTCCGCGTCCCTGATCGTCGCCACCCGCTGCGCCACGATCACCACGGTCGCCTCGGCGGTCTCCTGCGAGCGCGCCGCCCGCAGCGCCGCGTCGGTCGCGTAGTCGAGGGCGGAGAAGGAGTCGTCGAAGAGGTAGATCTCCGGCCGCTGCACCAGCGTCCGGGCGATCGCGAGCCGCTGCCGCTGACCGCCGGAGACGTTCGTGCCGCCCTGGGCGATGGGGAGTCGAGGCCGTTCTCAAGCCCCTCGACGAAGCCCTTGGCCTGCGCCACCTCCAGCGCGTGCCACAACTCCTCGTCGGTCGCGTCGGGATTGCCGTAGCGAAGGTTGGTCGCGACGGTGCCCGCGAAGAGGTACGGCTTCTGCGGGACCAGGCCGACCGTCTTGGCGAGCAGCACCGGGTCGATGGTCGACACGGAGACCCCGTCGACGAGGACCTCGCCGTCGGTCGCGTCAACCAGGCGCGGGACCAGACTCAGAAGGGTGGACTTCCCGCTGCCGGTCGAGCCGATCACGGCCGTCGTCTCGCCCGGGCGGGCCACCAGGTCGATGGACTTCAGTACGGGTTCCTCGGCGCCCGGGTAGCAGAACCCGACCCGCGGATCTCCAGGTGCCCGTGCCGGCGCAGCTCGGTGACGGGCGCGAGCGGCGGCACGACACTGCTCTCGGTGTCGAGGACCTCCTCGATGCGCTCGGCACAGACCTCCGCGCGCGGCACCATCATGAACATGAAGGTGGCCATCATCACGGACATCACGATCTGCATGAGGTAGGCGAGGAACGCGGTCAGATCGCCGATCTGCATCCCGCCGCTGTCGATCCGGTGCGCGCCGAACCACACGACGGCGATCGACGACAGGTTCACCGTGGTCATGACCACCGGGAACATCAGCGCGAGCAGGTTGCCGGTCCTCAGCTGCATCTCGGTGAGATCGCTGTTGGCCTTCCGGAACCGGTCCTTCTCGTACTCGTCGCGGACGAATGCGCGGATCACGCGGTTGCCGGTGATCTGCTCGCGCAGCACCCGGTTCACCGCGTCGAGGCGCACCTGCATCGCCCGGAACAGCGGCCGCAGCCGGCGCACGATCAGCGTCACGCAGATCGTCAGCGTCGGCACCACGGCGACCAGCACCGCGGACAGCGGCACATCCAGACCGAGCGCCAGGATGATCCCGCCGACGCACATGATCGGCGCCGACACCAGCAGCGTGAACGTCATCAGGGTCAGCATCTGGACCTGCTGGACGTCGTTGGTCGTCCGGGTGATCAGCGAGGGCGCGCCGAACTGGCCGACCTCACGGGTCGAGAACGACTGCACCCGGTCGAAGATGGCACCCCGGATGTCCCGGCCGACGGCGGACGCGGTGCGCGCGCCGAAGTAGACGGCACCGGTGTTGCACACGACCTGGACCAGCGAGATCCCGATCATCAGGGCGCCGAAGGACAGGATGTAGCCGGTGTCACCCTTCACCACACCGTTGTCGATGATGTGCGCGTTCAGGGTGGGCAGGTAGAGGGTGGCGCAGGTCTGCAGGAACTGCAGCAGCACCAGGAGAAGGATGGGTTTCCTGTAGGGCCTGAGATAGGTCCGCAGAAGTCGTATGAGCACGCTGGGTCTCTCGGAGTCGGCGGGTGGAGGGCGGGCGGTGTGCCCCTCGCCCCTATCGTCGGACACTCCACCCGCGTTACCTCAACCGATTAAGCCAACAGCAGTGCCCCGCGCGCCGTTATGCACCCTTGAGTGCCCTCTTCAGGCCGACGAGTGTGCGTCCCTACGAGCGGAACGCGCCCGGATGCGTCTGTTCCCGTACCGACACGTACTGCTGCCGCACGGCCTGTCCTACGGCCAGTTCGTCGCCCGGTTCGAAGACCTGGGCGACCGGTCCCTGCCAGGGCGGCGGGTTGCGCGGGTCCAGGGTGCCCTGCGAGACCCCGAGCGCCCACGCGGCCTGCCGGGCGGCGCCGATCGCGGCGTAGTCGGCGGGCTGCGGTACGACGACCTGCGTCCCGAACAGCGCGGGCGCCGCGGCCTGCACGGCGGGCAGCTCGGCGGCGGACCCGAGCAGGAAGAGCCGCCGTACGGCCACGCCCCGCCCGCGCAGCACGTCCAGCGCGTCCGCGAGCCCGCACAGCATGCCCTCGAACGCGGCCCGCGCCAGATGCTCCGCCTTCATCGACTCCCGCCGTAGCCCGGCCAGCGTCCCCGCGGTGTGCGGCAGATTCGGCGTCCGCTCGCCCTCCAGATAGGGCAGGAACACCAGCCCGTGCGCCCCCGGCGTCGACTTCATCGCCAGCTCGGACAGACTCTCCAGATCGGGCAGCCCGAGCAGCTCGGCGGCGCCCCGCAGGGTCCGTACGGCATTGAGGGTGGTGACGACCGGCAGGTGCATCCCGGTCGCGTCGGCCAGCGAGGTGATCATCCCGCTCTGGTCGACGAGCGCCTCAGGGTGTACGGCCATCACGGACCCGGAGGCCCCGAGGGACACGACCGCGTCCCCGAACCCGATCCCGAGCCCGAAGGCGGCGGCCATGGTCTCGCCGGTGCCCGCGGAGATCAGCAGGCCCTCCGGGGTCGTACCGGCCGCGTCGGACGGGCCGATCACCTCGGGGAGCATGGCCTGGTGGCCCAGGGCGAGTTCGACGAGATCGGGCCGGTAGCCACCGCTGGCGGCGGACCAGTAACCGGTCCCGGAGGCCCCGCCCCGATCGGTGGTTCTCCGCACCGGCCGCCCGAGCAGCTGCCACACGAGCCAGTCGTGCGCCTGGAGCAGCGAGGCCGTACGCCGGGCGTTGTCGGGCTCGGTCCTGTTCAGCCAGCGGAGCTTGGTCACGGGGTGCGCGGCCTGCGGTACGGAACCCACCGCCTGCGCCCACGCCTCGCGCCCGCCGAGCGCGTCGATGAGATCGGCCGCCGCGACCTGCGCCCGCTTGTCACCGCCGACCATCGCGGGCCGCACGGTGTTGCCCTGCGCGTCCAACGGCACGACCGCGTTCTGCTGCGCGGAGACGCCGATGGCCTGCACGCCCTCCAGCAGCCCTCCGCCGGCCGCCTCGCCCAGCGACAACAGCCAGGCCTGTGGATCGACATCGGAGGGCCGCCCGCCGCCCTCGGTCTCGGTTTCGACCGGATGCGGCGCATATCCCTGCCTGAGCACGGACCCCGTGTCCGTGTCGCAGACGACGATACGAGTGAAATCGGGCGAACTGTCCAACCCGGCGACTATCCCCATGGTGGAAATTCTGCCGTACGGCGGGAGGCGGCGGCGCCGGGTCGGCACTCCCTAGGTGTTGCTGGTGCCCCAGTCGTCCTCGCCCGTGCCGTTCGCGTTGCGCTCACGCAGGGACCGTACGCGCTGGGCCACCGATTCGGGGACCCGGTCGCCGACCTTCTCGCCGACCACGTGGTACGCCTTGCCCGCGAACTGGCGGCCCTGCTGCGCCGCCGTCTCGGCGGTGTTGCGGACGGCGGGGTTCTGCGCGACCTGACGTGCCGACTTCTTCAGCTGCTCGTAGCGCTCGCGTCCGGCCCGCGTGCCCAGCACGTAACCCAGAGCCAGTCCGACGACGAACGTGAGCTTGTAGCGCATGACGGCCATCCTTCCCTTGCGTAGATCTCCGGCGCGGCTCGATGCCGGGGAACCGATTGGCGGAGCACCCCCTGCTTGCGCTAATGTATGTGTCGCAGCGAGCGCACGCCCCTGGCGAATACCCAGGAAGGTAGGTTCGATGCAACGAGGCATTCCCCTGTAGCTCAATTGGCAGAGCAGCCGGCTGTTAACCGGCAGGTTACTGGTTCGAGTCCAGTCGGGGAGCTTCGATCTTCCGTAGCTCAATTGGCAGAGCAGCCGGCTGTTAACCGGCAGGTTACTGGTTCGAGTCCAGTCGGGAGAGCGCAGTGAGGAAGCAGTGATGAGGACCCCGTTGGGGTCCTTTTTCATGTCCCCGGAACCGCTCGCGACGTGCCGCAGTCCTCATGGTCGTGCGAAGTCGACCATCCGAAGCAGGAGATCGTATGAGCGGCTATGCTGCGGCAGACGGCGCGTACAAATGTGCGCGACGCGCCGTAATGGGGCGGTAGCTCAGCCGGTTAGAGCAGCGGACTCATAATCCGTCGGCCGTGGGTTCGAGTCCCACCCGCCCCACCCTCGCCTCTTCCAGGAGAACCGTTTCCACCTGCGGAAACGTGGGAACGGATGCCGTCACTCGAACGGGTGACACCTGGTCAGCCGTTCAGGCCAACGGCCCGCCGGAACCGGGGTTCTGGCGGACCGTCGGGGGAGTCAGGGACCAGGGGTCAGCACACGCAAGGGTCCGTACTCCACCCCAGGCCGATGATGTCGGTGTCCCTCAGCGCGCCGGAGTAGGCCTGTAGCTCGTCCACGTCGCCGTGCAGGTACTCGCCCCAGCCGTCGCCGGATCTGGCCCGGCCGATCTGGAGGGCGCCGGTGCTGTGCCGGCCGTCGGGGAGGGTCGCGGTCGCCTCGGCGTTGGTGTAGCCGTCGAGGTACAGCTTGATCGTGTCGGTGGCGTCGTCGTAGACCACGGCGAGGCGATGGCCCTGGCCCTCGCTTCCGTCCGCGCCCACGATCTGGGACACCACCTTCTCGGGGCTCCGGCCTCGTCCTTCTCCGGCATCACCAGTTGCCAGGTGTACGTGGACGGCTCGTAGCGCACCTTGAAGACGTCGGTGTGTTCGCCGGCCTGCGAGAGCACGGTCATCGGGTGGGCGGGCTCGGAGTCCGCGAGGCGCACGACGACGCCGAGGGTGAAACTGTCCCCGGTGTCCACGACGGGCCCGTCGGCGGCGGCGTACCCGCTCTCGCCGTCCAGCCGCAGATGTCCGTCACCGACGAGTGGCGGCGGCACGTAGGTGCAGTCCGGGTCGATGTCCGGGATGCAGGAGTCGTCGGAGCCCCGGTAGATCGAGGCCCCGGGGCGAGCCGCAGCGGCGTGCCGCCCGACTGCTCGGGGCTCACCCCGTCCGTCGCGTTCTCCAGCGACCAGTGGCCTAGCAACTTCGGCTTGCGGTACGCCAGTTCGGCTGCCTCGGCCGGCACCACGACCCGGTCGTGAACCTGTACGTCACCGATGTCGCCGTGCCACTGGTCCCCATAGCCGGCAGCCCCGAGGGCACGCCCGATCTGGAAGGCACCGGCCGCCTCGGCGGGAGTCGCGTCGGCCGCGGTCCCGGTCTCGTGGCCGTTGACGTACAGCCGCGCCTTTCCGGTCTCGGCGTCGTACAGGCCCAGCAGATGGGCCCACTCGCCGGTCTCGGGGCGCCGCCGGACACCCGCGCGCCGCCGACCGCGAACGACCAGGCGGGCCGGGAGTCCTGGCCGCGCAGCCCGAGGTCGAAGCCGGGCGTCCCGTCGGCATCCTGGCTGAGGACGGTCATGTCCCGGCCGGTTTCGGCGGGCCGTACCCACGCGCTCACCGCGAAGGACTTACGGAGGTCG
This sequence comes from Streptomyces sp. P3, assembly GCA_016893485.2. GTDB lineage: Bacteria > Actinomycetota > Actinomycetes > Streptomycetales > Streptomycetaceae > Streptomyces. The sequence continues at coordinate 3,327,748 of JAFEKX020000001.1, read as the reverse complement.
GTCGCCGGGGCGTCCGGGGTGAGGAAGCCCTGGTCGCTCCCGTCGAGGGCGACCGTGGCGGTGGCCGTGGTGCCGGTGGGCGCCGGGCCGCCGAAGGTCACGCCGGACCCGGCACGGGCGGCGGTGCCGGTCTCGGCGCCGGCCGAGGGGGAGCCGGCCGGGTCGTCCAGCTTCCAGCGGGCGACGGGGCGCGGCCGGCCTTCACGTTGAAGTCGTAGCGCGACTCACCGCTGTTTCGGCCCGACCGGTCGATCGCGCGGACGGTCAGCGCCTTGGGTCCCTCGGAGAGCGGCAGGTACGGAATGGTCACGGGCGCGCCCGGCCGCGCCGCGGTGACGGTGCCGTAGGGGCCGCCCGTGAAGCCGTACGTGTACGACACCACGTCGTCGGACGGCGAGTCCATGGTGAAGTGGCCGTAGACGCCCACTCCGTCCACCCAGAACACGTCCTCCGGGTTGGGGTATTCGGGAGAGGTGATCGTCGGCTTCTCCGGGCTCACGTCGTCGTACACGAACGAGCAGACGGAGCCGGCGCCCTCGTCGCTCCACGGGGAGGTCGCCTTGCCGTCGTTCGCGCGGACGTGCCAGGAGATGACGGTGTTCGCCGGGATGTCGTTCGGCATCGTCCAGTACTGGCGCTGCCCCGAGGAGAGAGTGACGGAGGTGTAGGTGCGCTGCTGTTCCACTCCGGCCGCGTCCGTCCACCAGGCCTCGAACTCGCCGCTGAGCGGGCTGGATTCGGAGGGCTGGTTGTCCTCCTCCGGGTCGTACAGCACCGCGCTGAGCCTGGGCGGCGCCGACACGTAGGCCGTGTCGTCACCGGTCGCGCACGACTTGCCCCCGACTGGAGATCCTGGACGAGCGGCTGGTTCGGCGGCAGGTTGTCCACCGCGTACGCCGTCCCGGCGGCCGTGGCCAACAGCGCCGCCACACAGCTCCCCACCACCGTCCGTCTCCGTCTGCCTGTCCTCGCGAACCTGGTCAAGTGGCCCTCCCCTGTGAGTGTTTGACACTCGTGGATCACACGAGCGCCTGAAGGTAACAGGGGCCACTGACAGCGGGGGAAGGGTTTGCGGGGCGGCCTGTTCCGGCAGATGCCCGGCCCGCCGCATCGGGGGTAAGCGGCGGACCGAGCACTCTGTCGCAGGGGTTTCGCGGGACGTCCGGCGGGCCGCGTTGCCCGTCAGGCGTGTCCCGGTCGCCGGGCCGTAACGGTCAGCGGGGTTGGGTGAGTTGGGCGGCGAGGAGGTGGGAGTCGAGCAGGGTGGTGTCGGATGCCCGGGCTGCCTTCACGTAGCCGGTGAGCATGCGTTTGGTCAGGACGAGGGACTGTGGGGAGCGCCGGGCGAGGGGTCGGGTCCAGGCGGTGATGGTGTCGTCCAGGTCGTCGAGGGGCGCGACCTTGTGGAGGAGGCCGAGGCGGTGGGCGGTGGGGAGTCGAAGTCCTCGCAGGTGAGCATGAGTTCGCGGATCCGGGCGGCGCCGGCCTCCGCGATCAGGCGTCCCATGCCGCCGCCCCACGCGGGTGCGAGGCCGAGGCCGACCTCGGGCATGCGGAAGCGGCAGGTGTCCGCCCCCGCGCGCAGATCGAAGTGGGCGGCCAGTGCGAGGCCCGCGCCGATGACGTTGCCGTGGAGGCGGGCGATGGTGACGGCGTGGGTGTTCTCCAGGGCCTGGCACAGGCGTTGGGCCTTGTCCGCGATGCGCCGGAGCGTGGCCCCGGTCGGATCGGTGGCCAGCGCGTCCTGGTACTCCCGGCGGTCCGCTCCCAGGCAGAAGTCCTCGCCGCGGGACGAGAGCACCAGGATGCGTACGTCGGGCTGTTCGTGGAGGCCGTCGAGTACGGCGATGAGTGCGTCCAGGACGGCGGAGCTCAGGACATCGTCGTCCTGGGCGGAGGGGTTGAGCCGTGCGTGGAGGACGGGCCCGGTCCGGGTGAGGCCGAGGGGGCGGCGGGGATGCCGTCTCCGGGTGGTTCAGGGGCTCCGGAACGGGGGCGTGCACGGTGGCACCGGGGATCATTGGCGAGTTCATGTCAGTGATACGTCCAGGTTCAGGAGTCGCCTGAACGCCACCCGGGGCGCCCGCGCGGGCGGCGTACCAGGGTGAGTCTCGGCAGTCGGGCGATCATGCGGCGCAGCAGGGTCTGCGCCTCGAGCCGGGCCAGGGGGCGCCCAGGCAGTAGTGGATGCCCCCGCTGAAGGCGAGGTGGGTCAGCTTGCGCCGGGGGCGAAGGTGTCGGGGTCGGTGCACCGGGCCGGGTCGCGGTGGGCGGCACCCACCATGAGGTGGACCATCTCGCCGGCGCGGACCTCGGTGTCCTCCAGCCGGCAGTCCTGGGAGGCGACCCGGCTGATGACGTGGGTGGGAGGGTCGTAGCGAAGGGTCTCCTCCACGAACTCCGGTACCAGGTCCGGGTGTTCGGCGAGCAGGCTCCACCGGCCGGGGTCCTCCACCAGCAGGAGGACCATGGTCGACAGCAGTGTCGACGTCGTCTCCAGGGCGGCCAGCAGGACGAACAGGGCGAGGAAGTAGACGGCTTCGTCGGCCTTGTCCCGGTCCGGTTCGAGCTCGTCCCAGGCGCGTATCCACCGGGAGACGGGATCGTCGCCCGGATGTGCGCGCCGGTCGCGCACCAGCTCAAGGAAGTAGGCCCGCAGCTCCGCCATCGCGGCGTCGGAGCGGGCCAGTTGGCTGGCGTTCGGGAGCAACTCCTGGGTGAAGACCTGGTCGTGGGTCAGTTCACGCAGCCGGGGCCAGTCCGCGCTGGCTATCCCGAGCCAGTCGCCGATGGTGGCGACCGGGAGTTCCTCGCTGACGAGTTCCGCGAAGTCGGCCTCCCCCTCGTGCAGGCGCTCGTGCAGGGTGTCCAGGAGGCGGTCGACGATGTCGTTCACCCGTCGGCCGATCTGCTCGACGGTGGAGCGGTCGAAGGTGCCCGCCGACCGGCGCACCCGGGTGTGCTCCGGCGGGTTCAGGGCGGGCATGGTGCGGCTGATCTCCCGTGAGGAGGGGGCGCTCCAGCGGGTGCGCGCGCCCTGCCGGGCCCTCCAGTCGGTGTCCGGTTCGAGCCAGAGGCCGTTGCGCAGTACCTGGTCGCAGGTGCCGTAGCCGGTCACGAGGTGACCGCCCCAGGGCGCGGGGCTGACTGTGCCGCGCGCCCTGAGTTCCGCGTAGATGGGGAAGGGATCGGCCTGTCCGTCAGCCGTCCGGAGACGGGAGAACAGGGAGACGGTGGCCCGACGGTCCGCTGTCGGAGTCGTGACGCTTCCCACGATGGTGGCTCCTCTCTGCCAGCCGCCATTCGTACCCGTGGGGTGTTTGAATCATCCAATAACACAGTGCTTTCGTAGGGTTACCTACGTCACTCGCTCTTCACGTCACTCACCATTCACCCAGGCACGGAAGCGGCTGAACATCCCGCCCTTGGGACGCGGAGCGGCATGCGCGGCCGGCCGGCTGAACGCGGTCGGCTGCGGCACCGCGGCGGGCGCCTGCCCGACGTGCGGAGCGGCCGGCCGCGCCGGACGGGCCTTGGCCGCCGACGGCACCGCGCGCGGGGTGTACCGGATGGGCACGGTCACCAACTGGCGGCTCCACGGCGCCGGAACCCACGCGAGCTCCTTGAAGGGGACGCGCATCTCCACGTCCGGCAGCCGGTTGAGAAGGGACTCCACAGCCGTGGCGGCGATCATGAACGCCGGGTCCTTGGCCGGGCACGCGTGCGGACCGGCACCGAAGGCCAAGTGGGCCTTGGAGCTGAGCTGTTCGCGGTGCGCGGTCAGCTTCGGGTCGTTGTTGGCGGCGGCGAAGGAGATCAGGACCGGGTCGCCCGACTGAAGCGTCCGGTCGCCCAACTCGACGTCCTGCGTGGGGTAGTGGGCCGCGTAGTTGGCGATCGGCGCGTAGTTCCACAGCGTCTTGACGACCGCGTCCTCGACCGGCAGACCGCTCGGCCAGTCGTCGCTGAGGTACAGCGCGGCGCTGGTGCCGATGGAGGCCGTCAGGGGCGCGGTGCCGCCGGAGAGCAGGGTGACGAGCTGGTGCAGCACCTCCTCGTCGGTCAGCCGGGAGGAGTGCACCATCAGCTGGGTGGTGAGGTCCTCGCCCGGCTGCCGGCGTTTGAGGGCGATCAGTTCGGCGAGCGCGCCGCCCAGCGTCTCGTCGGCACCCGGGATGCCCTGGAAGATGCCGGTGATGCCCGCGATCACACGGTCACCGAGCTCCGGCGGGCAGCCGAACAGCTCACCGAAGACCAGCAGCGGCAACGGCTGGGCGTACGCGGCCATCAACTCCGCCTGTCCGAGGGCCTCGGAACTGAACTGGCTGATCAGGTAGTCGGCCGACTGCTGCGTCAGGCGGACGATCCGGCTCTGGTCGACGGTCGCGAGACTGTCCGTGACCGCCTGCCGCAGCCGGGCGTGCGCCGCGCCGTCGCTGAACAGGGCGTTGGGCCGGTAGCCCATCATCGGCAGCGCCGGACTGTCCGCGGGCACCTGCCCGTCGTTCAGCGCGTTCCAGCGGCGCGAGTCCCGCACGAACAGCGTCGGGTTCTGCAGGATGTAGAGACTGGCGTCGTAACTCGTCACCAGCTCGACCTCGACGTCCGGCGCGATGTCCACCGGGGCGCTCGGCCCCAGCGTGCGCAGCCGGGCGTAGGTGCTCTCGGGGTCGGAGCCGAAGTCGGGCCCGTACAGCGGGACGTTGCCGTGCGCGGGGCAGCCGGCCGGTGCCCCGGAAGGGTCGAAGGGCTGTTGCATGCTGGCTCCTAGCCGAGTGAGGACAAGAGGTGCTTCACGAGCGTGATGAGTGCCTGCATCGAGGAGTCCTGGTCACGGACGTCGCAGTGGATGACCGGGGTCTCCTCGGCGATGTTGAGTGCCTCGCACACTTCGTCCAGCGGGAACTGGTGCTTCCCCTCGAACGTGTTGACGCCGATGACGTACGGCAGGCCGAACGCCTCGACCAGGTCGAGGACCGGAAACGTCTCCTCCAGCCGCTCGGGGTCCGCCAGGACCAGCGCCCCCAGCGCCCCCCCAGGACAGCCCCTCCCACATCTGCTTGAACCGCTCCTGACCGGGGTTCCGAAGATGTAGAGGACCAGGTCCTCGCCGAGGGTGAGACGACCGAAGTCCATCGCCACGGTCGTGGTCGTCTTGTCCGGGGTCTCGGAGAGGTCGTCGAGACCCTCGCTGGCCTCGGTGATCTCCTCCTCGGTCTGCAGCGGCTCGATCTCGGAGACGCTTCCGATGTACGTGGTCTTCCCGACCGCGAAGTGGCCCACGACCAGGATCTTCACGGAGCGGGAGACGTCGGGATCCAGATACACGGGACTACGCTCCGGTTCGAATTCGCATCAGGCCGTCGAGCACGGCGGTCAGCAGGACGGGGTCGTGGCGTTCGGCGTGCGGAACCGGGTCACGCACATGGATCAGACCGTCCTCGGCCATCTGCGCCAGCAGGATGCGGACGATGCCCAGGGGCAGCCGGGTGTGCGCGGCGACCTCGGCGACCGAGAGGAAGCCGTCCGCGATCAGGTCCATGACCGTACGGGCCTCGGGGACAGCGTGCGGGCCGCCGCCAGGGCTCCGTCCTGGGCCGTGATGATCGTGGTGTGCTCGTACTCGCTCTCCCGCGGCAGCAGCGCGCGACCCTGCGCGATGACGAAGAGTGGGACTAAGGGGGCCGTCAGTTCCAGCTCGCCGTCCAGGTCGTCACGCATCGCCCGTCCTTCCTCCGCGAGCGGCCGACCCGGCGGTGAGCGCCGGCATCGTGTCGCCCAGACGTACGGTGAATTCCTCGATGTCACAGCCGTGTTCGGCGGCCGCCGCGAGGAAGGCACCCTCGCCGGCCGCGATCAGGAACACCCAGCCGTGCTCGAACTCGATGACCGTCTGCATCCACTCGTCGTCCTGCTGACCGCCCGCGAACGGCGCGGTCGCCCGGCTGTACGCGTGGATGCCCGTCATGGCCGCCGAGATCGTGTCCGCCAGGTTCCTGCCGATCCCCGCGCTCGCCCCGCGCGGCAGACCGTCCGCGCCGAGCAGCAGGGCGTGCAGGGCGCCCGGTACCGACGCCACCGCCTTGTCCAGCTCCGCGAGCAGGAAGACCCCGCCGCCCTCCGCGTCCCGCTGCGCCGAGGCGGCGTCCACGCTGTGCGTCGCGTCACCGGCGGTCACCCGCGGCGGCGCCGAGAGGTTGTTGCCGAGCCGGGAGACCAGCCGGTTCATCCGGAACGAGAGCTGCTCCATGTCCACGTCGGGCTCAGCGGCGGCGGCCAGGTAGGCACCCTGCCCGGCCCCGATCAGGAACACCCAGCCGTGCTGGAACTCGATGACCGTCTGGATCCACTGCCGGTCCCTGGCCAGCCCGGCGAAGTGGGCGGTGGCCCGGCTGAGCGACTGCATCCCCGCCATGGCGGCGGAGATGGTCCGCACGTCCTGTCCGGTCAGGTCGTCCGTGGACCCGCGCGGAATACCGTCCGCGGACAACACCACGGCGTGTCGTGCTCTCGGCACGTTGTCCACGATGTCCTGGACCATCCAGGACAGGTCTGCTGTACTCATGCGTTTTCGGACCCTCCGGGCGTCTGGGTGTCGAAGGAGGCCGTGTCACGCGCGGACTGCGTACCGCGCTGCAGGGCCGCCAGGCTGCCGGAGCCGCGCCGGGCACTCCGGCGGGGCGACTGCTCGCCACTGGTGGGAACACCGGTGGGCGACATACGGGATCCGCGCTTCGGCAGCCCGCCCGCCGTACGCGCCGACCGTCCGGTCTCCATCGGCCGGATGCTGCTCACCGGCGCCTCGGTGGCCGGCGGCAGGGTCTCCTCCATGGTCCACAGCTCCTCGGGCAGAAGGACGACGGCCCGTACGCCGCCGTACCGGGAGACACCGGTGACATCCACCGTGAAGCCGTGCTGACGGGCGATCAGCCCGATGACCGGGAAGCCGAACTTCGGCTGCGTACCCAGCTCGGACAGTTGCGGGAGGCCCTCCCGGACAGCAGCGCGCTCGCCCGCTGCCGGTCCTCGTCGCCCATGCCGACGCCCGCGTCGTCGATGACGATGCACAGGTTCTTCTGGGCCTGCCGGAACGTGACCTCGATCGGCGCGTCCGCCTGCGAGAAGCTGGCAGCGTTGTCGAGGAGCTCGGCGACGGCCAGGGCGACCGGCGCGACGGCGGAGGCCTTCAGCGCGATACCGCTGGGCTGCATGATCTCGACCCGCTGGAAGTTGCGGATCTGGCTCTGCGCGCTGCGTACGACGTCGTAGACGCTGGCCGGCTGGTTGCGGCGGCCCAGCGGGGCGCCGCACATGACGGCGATGCCCTGTGCCTTGCGGGCCATCTGGGCGTTGGCGTGGGTGATGTCCATCAGGTCGGAGAGGACCGCGTGGCCGCCGTACTCGCGCTGCACCCCGTCCAGCAGGGTGGTCTGCTCGGCCGCGAGACTCTGCAGGAAACGGGCGGCACCCTTGAGGACCGCCTTGGTGTTCTCCTCGGCCGCCTGCCCCCGCCTCGCGGATGACACTGTCCTGTTCGTTCCGCAGCGTCACCAAGGCGGCCTGGGCGCGGTCGAGTTCACCCTGCGTATACCGCAGCTGCGCCTCCAGCGCCGCCTCGATTCCTTCTTCTTCCTCTTCAGGGCTCTGCTGCGGAGCACGAGAGCCACGACCGCGGCTGTGGCTATCACCGCTATCGCAACCAGGCACCAAAGAAGCACGTCTTGAGTCATGGAAACCTTTCCCGGCGCGTGGCGTGCAGGCGTCATCGAGTACGCCTTGCAGGGATCCGCAACCCGTCCAGGGGACTGCATGACTGATCGACGCGGAGGGGTGACCGCGTTCAGACTCGAAGTCTGACCAAAAAGTGGATCAAGGTCGCAGACGGCGGAATGCTATCACCGTCAACGGGCGCATCAGAGTTCACTCCATCGGGTTTCACGGAGTTAACATGCCTACTGCGCAAGGGGTGTTGACCGGACGGGAGTGCCGGGGCGCCGGCGCCGTGGGGTGTCGTCCTCGCCGCTCTGGTAAAGGCGCCGAGATGTCCGTAATCGTCAACTGCCTTATGGGCGACCGGGGTTGTCATGGTCGGTCGGTCGGTCGGGTTGCGGGGTGTGACGAGTGTGGGCTGAGGGGTGCGGGGACTGGTGCTACGAGCTTCTGCTGCCCCGGCAAGTCCCGGATAACCGGCACCAGTTGCCCGGGCGGCGGGCTGGCTCGACGGCTGTGACCTCACGCCGGAAGCTCGCCAACTCATGGCAACTCGGCTGCTGCGCTGCGTCAGTGACATGCCGTCACCGACTTCGACCTCGTTGGCGAGATGCCCCCGCGGTCGTCGGCTCCGAGTGTTTCCACTGTCTCCACCAATTCATCACCCGGGGGCGCAACTGGCCTGTGCGGGGCGGGGTTTGCGCTCGCCGGCCGGGTTCGGGTGACGAGCCCGGTTGCGTAGGCGCGGGGCATCCTCTTCAAGGTGGGGGCGGCGTTCGCCAAGGCTGCGGGTGCAACGGCGGTTCGGGCTCCGGTGTCGCTTCGGCCGCGAGCAAGCGGGCTGTCTCCACATCGGTGAGTCGCTGCTCCCGCTCAACAGCCCTCCGGGTGACCGGACTTCCCCGGCCCGGGTGGTCCGGATGCACCGGCCGCCGTACGGAGAGTTCACGGAGTTGCCCTCCGGCTCGAGCGCGCTCGTTGAACTCGAGGGCGCGGACCTGGCCTGGATGCAGGCCGGAACGAAGTGCCGGGTGGCTGCGGCGGCGGCGACGGCGTGGAGTTGGGGCAGGCCGACTGAGTACCGCCTCGGCGGCAGCCGACCGGAATCTGTGCCGGGGTGCTGAGCCTGAGGTTGGCGATCGCCCTTCCTGGATCATCCACCCCGGCCTCGATCCCGGCCCGGACGGAGCCACCGATGACGCCGGGGAGCTCCAGCACGGTGCGTACGTTGCGAAACGCGGCGTAGGCCGTTCTCGCCCGGCTCCTCCCGATTTGGCTCCAGCCTCCCGCCCGGATTCGGCTCCCGCGCCTCCTCGGGCTATGCTGGATCTTGAGCCCGTCACCGTAACTCCGGTCGGCCGGTGCTGCGTTGGTGGTCCAAGGAAAGACGCCCCGCTTCCCGCGGGGAAATGCAGGTGCAAGGCCTGCCCGGCGCTCGATCATGGGGCTGTTCCGCACAGGGTGCGGGGCAGCCCTGTTCGTTGTCCGGAAAACGGACCGGACTCACCCGAAACCGTGGAAGATCACGGATCACATAGGCTCCCCGGCACGCACACGACAAGGGGAGGACCATGAGAGGCAGAACGGCCTGGGCCGCGGCAGGCGGGGCGGCGGCCTTGGTGCTGGTGACGGCGACCGGTGCGCACGCGGAGGGGCGGGGTGACGTCCGGGTGGTGAAGACCGTCGTCAACGGCGGCGGCAACGTCATCGTGGGGACGGCGAAGACGATCCGCTACCCGGTCGACATCACCGTCAAGGACAACTCGGGGGTGAAGGGGCTCACGGACGTCGCCACCTTCAACAAGTCGAGCGCCCTCACCTTCGCGACCTGGAACGACGACTCGTCCTGCACGAAGAAGACCGCGACGACCTCGGTGTGCAGGGCCACGATCACCATCGACCCCGCCTGGATCGCCGACAGCGACACCATCGACTCCAACAAGGTCGCCGGCGTCTGGCGGCTCGACGCGACCGTCAAGGCGAAGGACGGCGACTACTGGATCTCCGACGACATCGCCGATTACAAGGTCAAGCGGGCCGCCCAGCTCACCACGGTGATCGGACCGGAGAAGGTCGCGAAGAACGCGAAGGTGACGGTCACGGGCAAGCTGTCGCGGGCCAACTGGGAGGACCTCAAGTACCACGGTTACCCCGGGCAGCAGGTCAGGCTGCAGTTCAAGAAGAAGGGCACCGCCCACTACGGCACGGTCAAGACCGTGCCGACGAACGGCACCGGACAGCTGTCCACGAAGGTGACCGTCACCTCGGCGGGAAGCTGGCGCTGGTACTTCCCCGGCACCACGACCACCTCGCTGAAGACGTCGACCGGGGACACCCTCAACCTGAAGTAGCCGACGCAGCCCAGGAGTTCTCTCCGGTCACCCCGCGATCCCCTGGCCGTTCAGGACCGGCGGACGGGGTGGCCGGAGGAATCCGCGGTGAGCCAGGATCCGTCTCCGAGGGGCTGGATGTCGTAGGCGTTCTCCGCGTGGGCGTCGAACTCGGCCCGCACCGGCCGGAGCGCGTGTCCACGCTGTAGTGGCGGAACCCACTCCGGCTCGTGCTCGGTCTCGCCGACGAGGGAGACGATGAGGATGTCCGGGCTCAGGTAGCCGCCGCTCCATTCCACGTAGATCTCGTCGGGGTCGTGCCCGAAGGCGTCGACGGAGAGCGCGAACCTCACCTCGCCGTCGGGGTAGGTGTGGACGGCGATGTCGGCCTGCCCGTGGTCGACGGTCATGAACTCGCTGCCGTCCGGCGAGAGGTCGATGAGACACCGGTCGTCCCACGGGTACCTGACGAGGTCGATCCGGTCATGACCCACCAGACACACCGCCCCGCCCGACGCCCCGCCTCCGCCTCCCGCCTCCGCAAGAGCGCGGCCGTCGCTGCCGCCCCCGAGGCCGGAGTCGTCGCCCCCGCCAAGGTCGAGGTCATCGCCGGGGTGACCGGGTGCACCGCCGAGATCCGGATCGACGCGGACGAGTTGCGGGAGGGGTCTGCCGTACGGAGCAGGGGGAGTACCGGATCACCACCTTCCCCGAGGAGCGGTTCAAGGTGATCTGGCTGGACAGTGCCACCTTTTACGCGGCAAGTACCTTGTCGGCACGCAGTGGGTCGTCAGCGCGAAGCCCGAGCTGCTGGCAGGGTTCAGGGCCCGTCTCGGGGGACCGTGCAGGAGCTGCGCGGCACGGGGTCCGCGACGGCGCCCTGAGTCACCCCTCCGCCCGCAAGTGGCTCAGCACCTCCTCCACCGTCAGGTCATGGTCGTCCTTGTCGTCGGCCCAGCGCCCCAGCACCGCCGCCGCCCCCTCCGCCATCTCCGCTGGCAACCCCGCCGTACGCAACGTCGCCGCGATCTCCTCCAACTCCGGTGCCCAGCGCCAGGCCCGGGCCGCGACGCTGGGGAGCTGGTCGGTCTCGGCGAGGATGTTCGAGGTCAACGAGGCTGCCTCGTGGGCGAGTTCGGGGGCCACGCCGTGGTGGGCGGCGAGGGCGTGCGACACGGCGGCCAGGACACGGGCGGACTTCTGGTACGACGCATACGCCATCTTCAGTGCCGACGCGGCACCGATCTCCGCGTCCAGCGGGCGGGTCACGACCTGGGTTCCCTCGAACGCGCCGGCCAGGCGGGTGACTTGCTCGCCGTCCCCGCTCAGGTACAGGCGCGGTGCGCTGCCCGGCCCCGGCGGGCCGCCGACGATCGAGCCGTCCAGCATCCGCACGCCTCGTTCCGCGCATGCCGCCGCGATACGCCGCGTCCGGTCCGGGCTGATCGCGTTGGCCTCGACGTACACGCCCCGGAAGGGATGCGCGAGGACCTCGTGCGCCACGTCCTCCGCCGCGTGCGGCGGGCACACCGACAGGACGAAGTCGCTTGCGCCCAGGGCGGATTCGAGGGAGCCGGCGGGCTCCAGGCCTGCCGCGCGGGCCCGTTGGAGGCTGGCGGGGCTTCGGCCTACGGGGACGTAGAGGACTCGGGTGCCGGTGCGGGTCGCCTCGCCGCCTACTTTCGCGCCCATGGCGCCGGGATGCAGGAGCGTGAAAGTGATCGTCATGGGTCTCACGGTACGGACTTGATGTTGTTGGGAGTCGCGAGGGCGAGTGCTGGGCATAGGAGAGGGGCATAGGAGATATGAGCCTCGGGAGGGCGCCATGAACCGACAGGTCCGCGTTCGCGTCAGTCGCCGGCCCATCACGCCCCGCGACGACACCATCGACCGCAGGACGCCGTCGGGGCGCCTCCTGCCCTACTGACCAGGCCGAACCCTACAGAGACGACTGCCAGTTCACCGTCGTGCCGTCCGTCCCTCCGTCGTCGTGGACCCGCAGTCGTACGGCGCCCCCGCCGTCCGGCAGGGGCCTCGTCACGTCGATCGTGATCTCCAGGCGGGAGACGCCGGCCCGGTGGGACGCGGCGGTGACGGCGCGGCGGAGGGCGGTCAGGAGCGGGGCCGCGACCCGGTCGGGGACCAGGGTGTCCACCGCGCCCTCGAAGTGCGTCGAGGGGGCGAAGCCCAGGATCGCCGACGCGGTCGCCGTCTCGCGAAGTACCTTGCCGCGCAGGGATGTTGGGGCTTCCGCCGGAGGCTGCTGCAGAGCGAAGATCGCCGTGCGGACCTCCTGGACCGTCGACTGGAGTTCGTCGACGGCGCGGCCGAGGAGGTCGTGGGCCTCGTCCGACTCCGCGGTCCTGCGCTGCGTGGACTCCAGCATCATGCCGGTGGCGAACAGGCGTTGGACCACCAGGTCGTGCAGATCGCGGGCGATCCGGTCGCGGTCCTCGTACACCGCGAGGCGTTCCCGGCTGTGCTGCGCGTCCGCCAGGACCAGCGCGAGGGCGGCCTGGGACGCGAACTGCGTTGCCAGCAGGCGTTCCACGGCCGTGTAGGGGCGGTCGCCCGGGTGGCGCGGGAGGGCGAGGGTGCCGATGAGGCGGCCCTCGGCCTGGAGCGGCAGCATCATGCTCGGGCCGAACCGGTGCCGTACGTGCGTCGTCATGCGCGGGTCGGTCGCCGAGTCGTCGATGAACACCGGTTCCCCGCCCAGGAGTTGGACCAGGACCGGGCTGCCGGGCGCGATGGTCGTACCGACGAAGTCGCCCGGGTCGTCGTGGGCGGACGCGGTGACGATCTCCATGCCGCCCGCCGGGGTGGGCTGGAGGATCACGCCCGCGGCCGCGTCGGCGAGTGCCCGGGCGCCCTCCGCGACCGTGGCCAGCGCGTCGGCCGCCCGCTCGCCGGTGAGCAGCGCGGTGGTGACGGCCGCCGCGCCCTCGATCCAGCGTTCGCGCTGCCGGGCCGTCTCGTACAGGCGGGCGTTGCCGATCGCGATGCCGGCCTGGGCGGCGAGCACGTGCAGGAGCTGCTCGTCCTCGGCGGTGAAGGCGGCGGAGTGCTGCTTGCCGGCCAGGTGGAGGTGGCCGAACACCTCGTCGTGGACGTGGATCGGCACGCTGAGCACCCCGGCGGGCGGCGGCTCGGCCCCGCCGGTGCGGATCTCGGTGAGGCCGTCCTGCCCGGGGTCCGTGGTGCCGAGCGCCGCGTACCGCGCGCCGGTCAGCTCGGCGGCGCCGTCCACGATGTGCTGGAGCGTGGTGCGCAGTTCGAGCTCGGAACCGACGCTCAGCACCGCTTCGAGGAGCCGGGAGAGGTCGGGGACGGCGTCACGCGGGCCGGCCGGGTCCGGGCTCAGGTGGTCGCCAGCGGGTCCAGGACCAGCGGCTCGATCTTGCCCTCCAGCATGTAACCCAGGCCCTGTACGGCACACACGTCCGGCCGCTCCGCGATGTGCACCGGCATCCCGGTCGCCGCGCGCAGCATCTGGTCGAAGCCGGGGAGCAGCGCGCTGCCGCCGACCATCATGATCCCGCGGTCCGCGAGGTCGGCCACCAGGTCGGGCGGGCAGTTGCGCAGCACCCGGCCGATCCCGTCGAGCACGGCGGTCAGCGGGGTCTCGATCGCGTCCCGTACGGCCGCGGTGTCGACCCGTACGGACCGCGCGAGACCGCTCGCCACGTCCCGCCCGTGGATTTCGGTGGTGGTCGGGCCGTGCGGGGTGAGACCGTTGCCGGACAGGGCCAGCTGCAGCGGTCGTACGGACTGGCTGGGGAGCATCAACTCGTGCTCGTGACGCAGGTGTTGGACGATCGCGTGGTCCACGGCCTCACCGCCCACCGGGATGCGCTCGGCGGTCACGATCGAGCCGAGGGAGAGCACGGCGACCTGGGTCGCGGCGGCCCCGCACACCATGATCATGGTGGCCTCGGGCCGCTCCACGGGCAGGCCGCAGCCGACCGCGGCGGCGATCAGCGTGTCGACCAGTTCCACCCGGCGTGCCCCGAGCCCGACCAGCGTCTCGATCGTGGCCCGCTGTGCCAGCGGATCGGCGTCGTGCGGGGTGCAGGCGGCGGCCCGCAGCCGGGGCTTGCGGCGCAGGGCGCGGCGCACCTTGTCGCCGATCAGGTGCCGCAGCATGCGCTGTGCCATCTCGATGTCGACGACCGTGCCGCCGGACACCGCCGCACCACCCGGATGTAGTCGGGCGTGCGGCCCGTCATCTTCTCCGCGAACTCTCCTACGGCGATCAGCGCGCCGGTCCGGGTGTTCACGGCGGCGGCGGACGGCTGGTCGACGACGAGCCCGGCGCCCTTGACGTAGACACGGGTACGGGCGGCACCCAGGTCGACGGCGAAATGGCAGCGTCGCAACTGCTCCAGACTGACGGTCATGGCAGGTTCTCCCGAGAGCGCGGACCGGGGCTTCGCCGGGTGGCGGGCCTCTTTCGCATCGTGCGGGGGCGGTGGGGCGGGCGCGCCTTGTGGTGGGCCGGGCGGGGTGCGGCTGAATGGGGGTATTTGTCCGTAATGCCCGAGATAAAGAATACGTAAGGGGCAGTGGGGGTGTCCTCGTGACGCCGTGTTGGCGGGAAAGCGCCAGGGCGTCAATCCGCCAGCTCCGATCAACTCCCCTGCGCCACAAGCCCCGTGACACTCTTCGCAGCACTCGACGACTCGGTAATGCGACGAAGAGGGGCGGGCATGAGCAGAGGACCAGTCGGACGCGGGGCGGTGCTGCTGTCGGCCGGGCTCGTGGTCGCGCTGTTGCCGACGGCCGCACAGGCGCAGGCGACGACCACGCCACCCACGGCGAACCCCACCCCTACGGCGAACCCCACCCCTACGGCGAACCCCACCCCTACGGCGAACCCCACCCGCACCACGACCCCACCCGCACCGTCACCCTCGTCACCGGCGACAAGGTCACCGTCACCGACCTCGCGGGCGGCCGGAAGACCGTGAGCGTCGAGCGCCCCCGGGGCGCCACCGGCGCCGTCCGCACCCAGCAGGCCGACGGCGACATCACCGTCGTACCGGACGAGGCCCTCCCTATCTCCGCGCGGGCACCCTCGACCGGCGGCTCTTCGACGTGAGCGAGCTGCTGCGGCAGGGGCTCGCCGATCGCACGACCGACGAGCTGCCGCTGATCGTGACCTACGACAAGGGCGCGCCGACCGCGACCCGCGCGACGCCCAGCGGACGCGGACCCTCGCGAGCGTGCGCGGGGCCGCCGTCGACGCGGACAAGGGGCGCGGGTTCTGGAGCGCGTTCACCCGCCAGGACGGGGTACGGAAGGTCTGGCTCGACGGGCGGGTCACCGCCGACCTGGCCGAGAGCAACGCGCAGATCGGTACGGCGCACGCGTGGGAGGCCGGGCTGACCGGCAAAGGCGTCACAGTCGCCGTCCTGGACACCGGAGTTGACCTCTCCCACCCCGACCTCGCCCAGCGCATCTCCGTCACCAGGAGCTTCATCGACGGCGAGGACACAGCCGACCGCAACGGCCATGGCACCCATGTCACCTCCACCGTCGGCGGCAGCGGAGCCGCGTCCGACGGGCAGGAGAGGGAGTCGCCCCGGACGCGACCCTCGCCGTGGGCAAGGTGCTCAGCGACCAGGGGTCCGGGAGCGAGTCGCAGATCATCGCCGGGATGGAGTGGGCGGCCCGGGACGTGCACGCCAAGGTCGTGTCCATGAGCCTCGGTTCGACCGAGCCGAGCGACGGCACCGACCCCATGGCCCAGGCCGTGAACACCCTGTCCCAGGAGACCGGCGCCCTCTTCGTCGTCGCCGCGGGCAACACCGGCACCCCCTCCTCCATCGGCTCACCAGGCGCCGCCGACTCCGCGCTCACCGTCGGCGCCGTCGACGCGGACGACCAGGCCGCCTACTTCACCAGCGCCGGACCACGCCACGGCGACAACGCCCTCAAGCCCGACCTCTCCGCCCCCGGCGTCGACATCCTCGCCGCCCGCTCCCAACTCGTCGACGGCAGCGGGTACTACACCTCCATGAGCGGTACGTCGATGGCGACCCCGCACGTGGCCGGGGTGGCCGCACTGCTCGCCCAGGAACACCCCGACTGGACCGGCGCGCGGCTCAAGGACGCGCTGATGTCCACGTCCAGGCAACTCGACGACTCCGTCTATGAGTTGGGTGCGGGGCGGGTGAGCGTGCCCGATGCCGTGGACGCCCACGTCACCGCGACCGGCAGCGCCGACCTCGGTTATTACAGCTGGCCGTACGACGCCGACAAGCCGGTCACCAGGACCCTCACCTACGCCAACTTATCTGATGTAGCTGTTCAGTTGACCCTCGTCGCCCAGGGCGCCCCGGCCGGTGTCGCCACCCTCGACGACTCCACCCTCACCGTGCCCGCGCACGGCACCGCCTCCACCACGGTGACCGGCGACGGTTCCAAGGCCGAGGTCGGCGACACCAGCGGGCAGATCGTCGCCTCCGTCGCCGGAACTCCCGTCGCCCACACGGCGTTCGGGCTGGTCAAGGAGGAGGAGCGGTACACCCTCACCGTCCACGTGAAGGACCGGGACGGGGCCGCCACACCCGCCGACCTGGTGGTGCAGCGCCTCGCCAAGGGCTACGACCCCTTCCCGGAAACCGTCGATGACTCCGGCACGGTCAAGTTGCGTCTCCAGCCCGGCACGTACGGCCTCGCCTCCTTCCTCGACGTACACGGCAGCCACGGCGCCGACTCCCTCGGCCTCGGCTTCCTCGCGGCGCCCGAGATCACCCTCGACCGGGACCGCGAGATGACCCTCGACGGACGGCGGCTCAGGAGATCGCCGCGAAGGTGCGACAACGCACGGAGACACGGCAGTTGGTCATGGAGTACGACCGGAGAGCGAACGGCTCGGATCTCTTCGAAGCCGTCCAGGTTCCGGTGACGTACGACAGCGTCTTCGCCGCCCCGACGGACAAGGTCACACAGGGCAGCTTCGAGTACCGGACCGTATGGCGGCTCGGCAAGCCGCAGTTGGAGGTCAAGGGGGTCGGGGAGACCGTCGTGCAGTCGGGCGGCACGCTGACCGAGGGGCGCAGCCGGCTGCCCTTGGTGGACGTCGGGGACGGACCCGTGACCGCCGCCGCCCGGGGCAAGGCCGTGCTCGCCCATCTCGCCGACGGCGCCGATCCGGTCGCGCTCGCGCGGGCCGCCCAGGACGCCGGTGCCCAGGCGCTGTTCGTGACGGACGACGTGGCCGGGCGGCTCAGCGACTGGTGGGGCGCGGACGACGGTTCCGACCGGCCGCTCCAGATCGCCTCGGTGAACGCCGCCGACGCGGCACGGCTGCGGGCGACCAAGACGGTCGACATGACCGGGACGCGCAACACGCCCTACACGTACGACCTTTCGGCCGGACACCCGGGCGCGATCCCGAACGCCGATCTGACCTACGCGCCCAGCCGCCCCCAACTCGCCGTCCTGGACACCAAGTTCCACGCGGTGAAGCCGGTGAGTGGCGGGGGAGTTCCGTTACTCGATCACCGACGCCTTCCCCCTCGGGCTCGGCTTCCGGGAGCGCATCGACTACCCGGCGACCCGGACCGACTACGTGTCGACCGGTCCCGGGCAGCGCTGGACGGAGTCCGTGACGGTCGGCGACGGCACGCTGGAGGAGCGCAGCGGGCCGGTGCGGTACACCGGCGGCGAGCAGCGCACCCTCGACTGGTTCACACCCGTGTGGCATCCATGGCTCGGCACCGGGCTCGGCTGGGGGCAGCAACGGTCGGGAAACCAGCTGCAGTTCAACGCTCCCGGCTGGGGCGACTCCGGGCCCGACCACACCGGCTTCGGTGACGTCTGGAGCGCGGAGAGCGGGATGACCCAGACCACCGCCGTCTACCAGGACGGCACCCTGGTCGACCGGAACACCGACTCCACCGCCTACGACTGGGAAGCGCCCGCCGACGAACACACCTACAAGGTCGTCACCGACACCGCCCTCGACCCCGCCCGCTGGGAACTCTCCACCCGGGGCCACGCCGAGTGGACCTTCGACTCGGCTGCCACGCCTGCCGATCGCTGGACCTTCCTGCCCCTCCTCAACCTCGCCTTCGACATCGACACCGACCTCGCGGGCGACGTACGGGGCAGCGGCGGCCGGGTGCCGGTCGGGATCGGCGCCTCGTATGTGGCGGGCGCGCCGGACACCGGCACGATCACCGGCGGCACGCTCCAAGTGTCGTACGACGACGGGAAGTCGTGGCGTTCGGTGAAGCTCACCGGCGGCCACGCATCCTGGCGCGGCACTCTCACCGTGCCCTGGGGCGCTCAGTACATCTCGCTGCGGGCGTCCGCGAACGACTACCAGGGCGGTTCGGTGCGCCAGGAGATCATCCGGGCCGTGGGAGTCCGGTGACGCAGACAGGCGGTGCCGTCTCCTTGGGAGGGGAGACGGCACCGCCGCTCATACGGGCCGCGAGGTCCGGATCAGCCCCAGTTCCGCCAAGTCCTGCGGGCGGAGACGGAGTTGGCCGGCCGTCGACTCGGTCTCCTCCGGCGGCCGTTTCAGGATCGCGGCGGCCGACTCCGGGGCGATCACCGAGAAGTAACTGCTCGCTGTGGCCCAGGTGTTGCCCGGTGCGGCCAGCGCCAGCGCCCCGCCGGACCCGCCCTCGCCGATCAACAGGGTGGTGAGCGGGGTGCGGGCGGAGGCCACCGCGCCGAACAGCTCGGCGATCGCGGCGCCCGCGCCCTGCCGCTCCGCCTCGGCGTCGTTCGCCGCACCCGGGGTGTCCACCAGCGTCAGCACCGGGATGCCGAGCCGCCCCGCGAGCCGGATCAGCCGGGCGGCGGTGCGATAACCGGCGGGCCGGGTCGCCGTCCCGGCCTGCGCGGCATAGGCGACCGTCCGCCCCTCCCGCTCCCCGAACCCGCACAGCATGCCCGCGTCGGTACCACCGCACCGGTCACCGCTGATCGCCAGCCGGTGCGTGAAGTAGGCGTCCAAGTAGCCTGCCGCACGCGGGCGTTGGGGAGACCGGGCGCGCTGCACGGCCTCCCAGCCGGTGACCGGGAGACCGGCCTCGGCACGCTGCCCGGACACCGGCAGCCCGACCACCGCGCCCGGCGATTCAGGCACCGGCGCCTGCCCGCCCCACGGCGTGGTCAGCAGCCGCAGCCACCTCCCCAGGGTCTCCCGCAGCTCCTCCGGTCCTACGATCGCGTCGGCCGCGCCCGCTGCCACCTGGGCCTCCGCCGTGTACGCCGTGGGGTCCGCGTCGGGCGGCCGGACGCGGGAGCCCGCGAAGCCGATCTGGGCGCCGGGGAGGGCCAGGATCACGTCGGCGCCCGCGCCGAGGGTGGCCCAGCCGCCGCCCGTGGTCGGGTCGCGCAGGACCGCGATCTGCGGGAGTCCGGCCTCCCGGGTCAGGGCCGACTGGCGGGCCACGCGCTGGAGTTGGGTGAGAGCGATCATGCCCTCCTGCATGCGGCTGCCCCGGTGGCGACCAACGGCACGACGGGCAGCCGGTGTTCACGGGCGTAGGTGTACGCCGCCTCCAGCCGGTCCCCGGTGCGTTCGCCGAGCGAGCCGCCGAGGAAGCCGAACTCGAAGGCGAGCAGTACCGCTCGGGTCCCCGACACGGTGGCCGTGCCGCAGATCACCGACTCCGACTCGCCGGTGCGGTCGGCGGCGCGGGCGCGCGAGGCGTCGTAGCCCGGCGACGCGAGGGGACCGTCGGGCTTGGACTCCCGTGCCGGGTAGGGAAGTTCGGTGAAGGTGGTGTCGTCCGTGACCAGGGCCAGGGTCTCGGGCCGAGAGGCGTTCAGTCATGGGTCAGGGAGCGCTTCAGGATCTTCCCCATGTCGTTGCGGGGGAGTTCGGGCAGGTGGTGGACGACGCGGGGGCGTTTGTGCGGAGCGAGGCGGGACGCCACGTGGTCGGCCAACTCCGCTAGCTGCGGCGGGGATTGGGAGTCCGTGGGGACGATCCAGGCCACGACGCGTTCGCCGAGGTCGGGGTCCGGTTCGCCGGTGACGGCGGCCTCGCGGACCCCGGGGTGTTCGAGGAGCGCGTTCTCGATCTCGCCCGCACCGATCTTGTAACCCCCGCTCTTGATCAGGTCGGTGGCCTTGCGGCCGACGATCCTGACATAGCCGTCGGGGGTCGCGCACGGCCATGTCGCCGGTGCGGAACCAGCCGTCGGCGGTGAAGGCGGCGGCGGTCGCGTCCGGCCGGTTGAGGTATTCGATGAAGAGGTTCGGGCCGCGCACCTGGATCTCGCCCACGCTCGCCGTCGTACAGCGACAGCGGTGTGCCGTCGTCCTCGACCAGCCGGAGTTCCACCCCGCGCACCGGGACGCCGACCGTTCCGGCGCGCGGCCGGCCGTCCGCGCGGACGCTGGTGTTCATCAGGGTCTCCGTCATGCCGTAGCGCTCGATGACGCGCCGGCCGGTCGCCGAGGCGATCCGTTCGTGGTCGTGGACCGGGAGCGCGGCCGAGCCGGAGACCAACAGGCGTGCCCGGCCGAGGGACTTGACGAGTTCGGGGTCGTCGGGGAGGGACTCTGCGATGCGGTGGTACATCGTCGGGACGCCGAACATCATGGTCGCGCCGTCGTTCAGCTCCCGTGTCACGCCCTCGGTGCTGAAGCGGCCCAGGTGTCGCACCGAGCCGCCGAGTCGCAGCGGGCCCAGGATGCCGAGGACCAGCCCGTGCACATGGAACAGCGGCAGCCCGTGCACGAGGACGTCGTCGCCGGTCCACTCCCAGGCGTCGGCGAGCGCGTCCAGCGTCGCGGCGACCGCCCGGCGCGGGATGACGGCACCCTTGGGCGGGCCGGTGGTGCCGGAGGTGTAGACGACGAGGGCGGGGTCCTCGTCGCCGGGGAGACGTCGGGACCGGCCACCCCGGCGCCCCGCACGTCGATGTCGACGCGCTCCAAGTGGCGTAGCGCGGAAGGCAGTTCGTCGCCCGGAGCGGCGAGCACAAGGGTCGGGGCGCTGTCCGTCAGGATGTGGCCGAGTTCCTTCTCGCCCGACTTCGGGTTGAGCGGCACCGCGGCCACCCCGGCCCGCAGTGCCGCCACGACCGCGACGGCCGTCTCCAGCGAGTTGGTGGCCCACACGGCGACCCGGCCGGCGCCCGCGCACCGGGCCGCGAGGGCGTCCGCCGCCGCGCCCAGCTCCGCGTAGGTCAGGGACCGGTCACCGAACCTGAGCGCGGGCCGGCCGCCCGGGTTCGTCAGGGCGGGAAAGAGGGTGGACACGCGGCGCACTCCTTGGTCGTCGGGGACAAGGGTCCCCAACTGTCGGGGACACCCCGTTCCTACACCACGTCCGCCACCACACAACTGACGTTGTCCGGACCCCGGCCGCGTTCGCCGCGTCGACCAGGGACCGTACCGCCTCCTCCGGGTCCTGGCCCGCGGTGAGGAGTTCGCGGATCCGGTGCTCCGGGACGACCGCGGTCAGGCCGTCCGAGCACAGGAGGTAGCGGTCGCCGCGGTGGGTGTCGTGGAGTTTCAGGTCCGGGGTGCCGACCGTCAACGCCTTCAGCAGCAGGGCGCGTTGGGGGTGGGCGCCGGCCTCCTCCGGCGTCAGCCGGCCCTCGTCGACGAGCGACTGGACGACCGAGTGGTCGTGGGTGATCCGGAACAGCCCGCCGTCGCGCAGCAGATACGCCCGCGAGTCCCCGATGTGCACGAGCGCCAGCTGCGAGCCCGTCCACAGCAACGCGGTCAGGGTCGTGCCGTTCTCCCCGGGATCGGCCACGTCACGGACCGCCTCGGTGGCACCCCGTACCGCCTCCTCCAGCAGGTTGAGCACATTGCCCGCGGGCACCTCCTCGGTGTCCAGGAAGCGCAGCGCCTCCACCGCGGCCCCGCTCGCGGGCGCGCCCGCCGGACCGAACCCGTCGGCGACCGCGAGCAGCCGGGTGCCCGCGTACGCGGTGTCCTGGTTGGAGGGGCGGACCAGACCGCGGTCCGAGTGGGCGGCATAACGCAGTTCCAGCATGGTGGTGTCCTTTCCCGGTACGGCCGGCACGGCCGCGAGATGGTCGACGAGGAACCCGGCGAGATCCCGCCGCACCGCCGTCTCCGCCTCGACCCGCGCCCAGAAGGCACGGATCTCACGCGCGGCGGCGGCCGGTTCGAGTGCGCACACCTCACGGATTCCGGCCAGCGGCATCCCCAGCCGCCGCAGCCACGCGACCAGCCGCGCCCGCTCCAGCTGGTCCACCGCGTAGTACCGGTAGCCGCTGTCGGGGTCCACGCGCGCCGGCCGCAGCAGCTCCAGCTCGTCGTACAGCCGCAACGCCTTCGGCGACAGCCTGCACGCCCGGGCGAAGGCCCCGATCGTCAGCATGTCCGTGCCCTTCATGCGCACCTCGACCTCCTTCGGTTCCGTCACCGATGCTGGGGCTTCACCGAGGGGGAAGGTCAATCCGGTTGCCGCGGTTGCGGTGGCCGTGGTTAACCTGCGGAAACGATCTGCCGCAGACCGACCGCAGACCGACCGCCGTACGAAGCTGGAGGCTCCCGTGCCCCGAATCGCGCTCGCCACCTACGACCCCGGAAGCAAGCCCAGCAAGGACCGTGACCTTCCGGTGCTGGTGGCGGCGTTGCGGGCGGCCGGAGCCGAGGCGGTCGCCGCGCCGTGGGACGACGCCGGTACCGACTGGGGTTCGTACGACCTCGTGCTCATCCGCTCCACCTGGGACTACAGCTGGCGCCCCGCCGAGTTCGTGGCCTGGGCCGAGCGGACCGCGAAGGCGACCCGGCTGGCGAACCCGGTACAGGTCGTGCGGTGGAACACCGACAAGCGCTACGTCGGCGACCTCGCGGCGGCCGGCGTGCCCGTCGTGCCGACCCGCTATCTCGCCCCCGGCGACCCGGCCGACCTCCCGGACGACCACGAGTACGTCGTCAAGCCGACCTCCGGCGCGGGCGCCCGCTTCGCCGCCCGCTACACGCCCGACCAGCACGAGACGGCCGTACGGCAGCTGGAGCGCATGCACGCGGAGGGGCTGACCGCGATGGTGCAGCCGTATCTGACGAACGTGGACGTCAGCGGGGAGCGGGCGCTGCTGTTCTTCGGGGGCGGTTCGTGCACGCCTCCCGGAAGGGGGCCGTCCTGGCGCGCGGGACGGCGTACGACGACGACAAGGTGTCCCACCCGGACCTGGAGGCGTGGACCGCGACCGAGGCCGAACTCGCCGTCGCGGAGCGGGCGTTGGCCGCCGTACCGGACTCTCCCGAGCTGCTGTACGCGCGCGTGGACCTCGTGGACGGGCCGGACGGCGAGCCGTGTGTGATGGAGCTGGAACTCGTCGAGCCGAACCTCTTCCTGGATCTGCATCCGGAGTCGTCACTGGCCGCGGTGGTCGAGGCGATCCTCGGGGCGGCCGCTAGTCGCTGACCGCCGTCCGCTGGAGCAGCCCCAGGTGAACTCGGCCGCGCACGTGGGCGTACGCCCTGTGCGTCCGGCGCGGTGAAGGCGAGGCCCCAGCGGGTGGGGGCCGTGCCCTCCAGGGGGCGGGCGGGGGCGAAGGCGCGGGCGGCCTCGTCGACCGTGCAGGACCAGGGGTCAGGTCGTCGAGGGTGTGGAGGGCGGGGCCTTCGGTGCCCGGGGCGCGGACCAGCCATTCGTTCCACACGGCGCCGTTCGGAGCCGTCAGCACCTCGAAGCGGAGGTCCGGCCAGAGGGGCAGCGCCCACAGCCGGGCCTCGCAGTCCAGGTCGCCGATCCTGCGCTGCACGGTCGACTCGGGGGCGCCCAGGATCGAGCGGTAGCGCGAGGCGGCGGCCCGGCCGCGCGGGCGTGCAGCATCGCCTGCCACCGCTTGTTGGCCTCGCGCATGTCGGCGATCGAGACGCCCAGCTCATGACGGGCGTCCTCGACCAGGTCCGGGTTGTGGTCCGCCATGCGGCGCAGCAGGACGAGTTGGAAGTCGAGGGGGCCGAAGGGGCTCGCGGGGCGTTTCGTCTCGGGCATGCGATCCATCGTCGCGCACGCCACTGACACCCGGGGTGCGGCCGTCCGCGAGGAAGAGCACCGAGTTGACGTAGCGGGGGCCCCGGGAGAACGGCAGGACCCGCCGCAGCAGCCCCTGCGAGACGACGTACGAGGTCCGGCCTGCTCCTCCTCCAGGGGGAAGGCCGCGAGCCGGACCCAGTCCCGGTTCCGGTCCGGGAGGACCCAGCCCTCGTAGCCGAGCAGCGACAGATAGGTGACCACGGGGGCGATCGGCTGGATGCGGGACTCCAGCTCGACGAAGAGCGCGGGGCGGTCGCGGGCGAGGAGGCCGGTCGCGCCGTGCAGGACGGCCAGTTCGCTGCCGTCCACGTCGATCTTGATGAAACCCACGTCCCGCAGACCGAGCCCGTCGAGCGTGACGCAGGGGACGTGCACCGCGCGGGCGTGGATGTCCCGGCGGACCAGGGAGGACACACCCCGGTCGCCCTCGTCGTCCGGCGGCAGCCACAGCCGGGCCGTGCCGGGGCGGTCCGAGGCGGCGGCCGGGACCACCCGGGCGTGCGCGGGCGCGGCGGCCTCGAGAAGCCGCGCCAGATGCGGGACCGGTTCTACGGTCACCACCTCCCGCGCGTGCCGCCACAGTCGGTGCGTCCAGGGGCCGTACCAGCCGCCCACGTCGACCGCCGTACCGCAGTCCGGCGGCAACAGGTCGGCCAGGCGCGCCAGTTCGGGTTCGAAACGGGGGTAGACGGCACGCGCGGTGGCGGCGACGAGGCGGATGGGGAGAAGGGGCGCGAGCCGGGCGGTGAGGGTGCGGGGAGCGGGTTTCCCCGGGGCGTGGGGGTCATGGGGCCATCCGTTTGAGGAGTTCCTCGTGTTCGGCGTCGTCGGTGACCTGCTCGCCAGACGACGGCAGGAGTTGCGGGATGCCGTCGACGATGGGGTAACGGCGGCGCAGGCGCGGGTTGTAAAGGGCGTCCGTGGGGAGCAGGTGCAGCGGGCCCTTGTCGAGCGGGCAGGCCAAAATCCTCAGCAGCGGGTTGTCCGGGTTCATGGGGGTGTCAACTCCTTGGCCTCAGCCGGTGGTTGAGGCGCGTCGTCGTGCTTCGGCATGGCCAGCAGAACGGTGACCGCAAGGAGGGTGCCCGCGATCCGCAGGGCCAGCCGCAGCGGATCGTGCGGCAGCGCCTCGCCGAACGCGAGCGTGCCGAGCACCGCCGTGAACAGACTGGTCACCGTCGGCAGACCGGCACGATCAGCGAGGCCCGGCACCGCTGCAGCGCCGCCTGCGACATGACCAGGCCGAACGCGCCGGTGAAGAGAAGGAGATACGGGTACGGCGACCGCAGCAGCCCGACGATCGCCCCACCCACGTCACTTGTCGTCAGACAGCTCGACACCCCTTTGATGGCGAGCGAGCTGACCCCGTACAACAGGCCCACCGCCACGCCGTACTCGACACCCGTGGTGGGCAGCCCGTGTGCCGCGCGCCGCTCGGTGCGCCGGTACAGCCAGACACCGGCCGCGAGCGACGGCACGCACACCAACAGGACCAGCGGATAAGGGGCGTTGCGGCTGACGTGGTCCGAGCCCTCCTTGAGCGACAGCACCACCATCAGCAGAGCGACGAGGATCGCCCCGAGCGCGTACCGCTCCCGGCCGCTGGTCTCCTCGCCGAGCAGCCGCGTCGACAGCAGCACGAGCAGCACCAGACCCGACACGAAGATGCCCTGCGCGGCGGCGATCGGCAGCGTCCGGTACACGGCGAGCTGCGCACCGAACCCGGACGCGAGCGCGAGCGATCCACCGATCCACAGTGGACTGCCCAGCACCAGCCGCAGCAGCCTTACCGGTTGACGGACCGTCACCTCGGGCATCCTGCCGAGCGCCCGTTTCTCCAGCACGAACCCGGTGCTGTACAGCACGTTCGCCAACAGCGCCGCAGCCACTCCCCACCACACGGCCCGCGCCCCCTACGTCTTCCGCGCGTGCAGCAGCAGGATCGACGCCAACTGCGGTCTGAGACACGCCAGTCGGTCCAGCGACCGAAGCGCGCGCGGTACACCGTGGAAGGGCGCCCCCTTCAGCCCCACGACCGTGAAGCCCGCCGCCACCACGAACTCCCTCAACGCACGAGGGGTGTAGAGCCGCAGATGTCCTACGACCTCCTTGCCCGGGCGGCCGTGGATCGCGCGCAGGCTCACCTCCGAGAACACGGGCTGGACGCCGGCGAGCAGCAGCGCGCGGTTGTACCAGGCCGCCAAGTTCGGGGTGGACAGCATGAGATGGCCTCCCGGGCGCAGGACGCGGCGGATCTCGGCGAGTGCCGTGTCCGGGTCGACGAGGTGCTCGATCACTTCGCTGAACAGCACGGCGTCGGCGGAGGCGGAGCGGAGCGGGAGTGCGGTGAGTTCGCCGCGGACCGTGTACGGGAGGTGGGTGCTGGCGCGGGTGAGGGCGTCCTGGGACCAGTCCACGCCGACCACCCGGTGGCCGGTCAGGAGGGGGTGCGGCGGTGGCCGCCGCGGTGCCGTCGCCGCAGCCGATGTCCAGGACGGTGCGGGGGTGTCCGGGGGCGGCCGGGCCCAGGGCGGTGGCGAGGACGCGGGCCTGGCGGAGGGTGCGGGAGGGGCCGGAGGCGACCGGGACGGCGGGGTTCTCGTAGAAGTCGCGGAGGTCGCGGCGCACCTGGTTCGGGGTGCTGGTGGTCGTCATGCCGGGTGCTCCTCCGTCTGTTCCGTCGTGTGCAGGTAGTGCTCGAACAGGTCGCGGAGGTGGGCTCCGTCGCCGGGGCCGAGGAGGGTGCGGGACCAGCGGAGGGCGACGTGCAGCTTCCCCGCGGTGGAAGCCGTCGTCACGGTGAAGCCGCGGGGCATGCGGGCCGGGGCGGAGAACCAGACCGCGTGCGCTCGGCCTGCCGGGGCGCCGAAGTCCAGGGTGTACGGGATGCGGCCGATGTTGCTGAGGAGGGTGGTCGAGGTCCAGGGGGCCGCTGCCCTGCGCAGGCCTCGGGTGAGGGTGGCGCGCCAGGCCACGGGGACGACCGGGGCCGTCAACAGGGTTGCTCCGTGTCCCAGTTGGGGGCGTTGGAGGGCCTTGAGGGTGCGGGTGCGGTTCGCCGTGCGGTGGAGCAGGTCGGCCATCTCGGCGGAGGTGGGGCTCAACTCCGCTGGGGCGAAGGTGACTTCCACGAGTCTCGTGCCGTTGCCTATCGGCATGTCCGTGCCTCGGGGGCGGTCGTCCACGGGCATCGTGATGCGCAGCGGGCGGGGGTGTTCGCCGTGTTCCCGGTTCCAGTGGGCGATCATCAGGGCCGTGGTGACCATGAGTTGGTCGTTCACCGTGTACGGGGAGCCCTTGGGTCGGTGCGGGACCGGGAGTTCGGCCAGGAGGAGGCCGTTGCCGCCGGGGACCGGTCGGGGTGCCGGGGGCGACTCGGGCGGGCGGGGTCCACACGGACGGGGTGTTCTCCGGGGGCTCCGGTGCGTCCGGGGAGCGGGTCGGTGGGGCGGTCGGGGTGTTGTCCTCTCCGCCGTAGCGCTCCGCTGCGGTGGCGAGGATGCGGAGGCAGGCGGGGCCGTCCAGGGCGGTGTGGTTGACCGTGAGGATCAGGGCGGTGCCCGGGCCCGGAGGCGGGAGGGGGACCGCTTCCAGGCGGATGGGTGGGGAGGTGGTCAGGGGCGGGGTGGGGTGAGGGAGCGGGTGCGGGCGTGTTCGAGGGCGTCCTGGGTGGGGGGTGGGAAGGTGACCACGTCTATGTCCGGGGCGGGGGTCAGTTCCCATTCGTAGCGGCGGCGGTACCAAGGGCGTGGGGCCTCGCGCATGAGGATGCGGGGGTGGTGGTGGAGGGCCTCCGTGAATGCGGTGCGGAAGCGGTCTGCGTCCAGGGGGCCGGGGAGGTGGACCTCTATGTGGACGGTTTCCGGTTCCGTGGACTGGTGGCAGTGGCGGGCGATCTCGTCGACTGTGGGGAAGGGGATGCGGGTGGGTGAGCGGGGTTCGTTGAGTGTGGTCATTCCGGTTCGTCCCTTGCCTGCGGGTCCGTGGGGCTGGTCGCGCAGTTCCCCGCGCCCCTGGAAAGGCGGCGCCGTTGTCTGGTTCCGGTTCGGTGGGGGCTTGTCGCGCCGTTCCCCGCGCCCCTATCGGGGCGCTCCAGTCGTCGGTGCTTACCAGGCCTGCGAACAGGGCTGTCAGTGCCAGGAGTTGGGCTGTGTGGCCGAATGCTCCATGGGCTGCGCCCACCGGGTCGCCTGCTCCCGTCGCCGCCGCTATGCCCGCGCCTGTCATCGCTGTGAGAGCGATGGGGACCAGCAGGGCGTGGCGGCGGTAGGCGAGCAGTGCCAGGGCTGGGACGAGTAGGGCCAGCCAGCCTGCGATGACTGCTCCTACCAGGGTCAGTGCGACCGTGCCCAGCCACAAGCCCGGTAGGGGCGGGGGTGGTTGGAGGTCGTCGGGGTTGGGGTCTCGGCGGCGCCAGATGACCAGGGCCAGGAGGGCGGCCAGGGCTGCGCCGCTTCCGATCAGGCCGGCCTCGTAGGTGGTCGCCGGTTCATAGGTCAGCTTGATCCTGCCGCCTGCGCCTGCCGGGATGCGCCAGCCCTGTTGCCAGCCGTCCAGGCGGAGGGCGGACAACTCCTTGCCGTTCAGGGTGGCTTTCCAGCCCGTGTTGTAGTTCTCGTACGTGGTGAGGTACGAGGCCGCGCCCGCTCCCGCCGTCACCTCGCGGCGGTCGCCCAGCCAGTCCTGGATCGTCAACTGGCGGGTCGTGGCGGTGGGTTGGGTGAGCGTGCCCCGGGTCAGGGTCATGTCCGTGAGGGTCAACGGGCCCGCGTCGCCCGCCTCCACCCTGTGTGCGCCGGACGTCAGCTCCAACGACCTCTCCGACGTGCCCTGCTGACAGGGCGTCACCTGCACCTCTCGGCGGGCCGTGAGGTCGCCCACCGTTCCCTGGACGCTCGTTGCGTACAGCTCGCCGTCCACCGCCACCACGGGGCCCTTGCCGCAGGGCAGGGTGAAGGGGCGGGACGGGTTCGGCTGAGGGGTGCGGTACGTGTCGAGGGCCGGGATGTAGGCCTCGGTGAGGCCCACCGGGAGTTGGAGGTTGTCGTCCGCTATCGGGTTGTGGAGGGTCAGGGGGCCGTCTTGGTGACGGTGATGGTCAGGCGGTCCGTCGTGATCGGGTCGAAGCGGGCCACGCCGTTCTCGTCCACGCCCGCGATCGTCGAGCCGTCGGGTGAGGTGATGTCGACCTCGGTCGGACGCGTCGACAGGCCGCCCGCCGGGGCCAACACCACTTCCCCACTGCCTGTTTGCCGGTCCAGGTGAGGTGGATCGTCGGGCGGTCGCCCGCCACCCAGCCCGTCGTCAGGTCGCCGTCCGTGAGGTTGCGGGCGGACAGGCCCGTGCCGAGTGCGGCGGTGGAGTCCGCCGTCGCGGTGATGCGGTGTTGCTGCGCGGGGGCCACTTCGTAGAGGAGTTTGTCCAACTCCTCGCCGGGGATGGCGACCGCGCTCGCCTTCATCTCGTACGTTCCCGCCGTCGACGTCGAGAACGTGCGGTGCAGGCCCGCCTCCGTGCCCGTCGGGGAGAGGCCCGTCGGGTCGGCCGTGCGGTGCAGGGAGATGACCTCGGCGGACGCGTCGGTCGTGTCGGCGTCGGTCGGAAGCTTGAGGAGCCGGGTCACCTGGACGTGGGGAAGGGCGATCTCGGAGAAGCCCGCACCGGTCAGACCGGTGTGCCGGGCCACCGAGTCGACGATCGTCAGCTTCATCCAACTCGTCTCACCCGGAGGGGACTTGATGGTCTGGGTCATGCCGCTCGGCTGGAGGAAGCTGGTCACCGTGCCCTTCGCCGTCTGCACCCGCACCTTCGTCGCCGCCGCCCGCACGCTCTCCTGCGGGAGCGGGGTGACCCTGAACGAACGCGGCATGTCGTACGACCCGCCGGCGAACCCGATGCGCAGCCACTGCCCGTTCGGCGAACCCGGCGCGCCCTCCGCCCACGCCGTGTCGGGGTTGCCGTCGAAGGCGTTCACCGGGTCGAACTGGGGGAGCGAGAACAGCCAGTTGCCGCTGGACGATGCCGTCACCGAGCGGGCACCCCGCAGCTGCGCGACCGTCTGGTGGGCGATGCCCTTCGTCGGCAGGATCTGCTTCGGCTTCTTCCCGGCGTCCTGGACCGCGTCGGGCGCGTTGCGTTCCGTGGGGGTGTAGGTGTACGAGGTGTTGGCGTCGACCAGGCCGAAGCGGGTGTCCGCGCGGCGCAGTCCGTCGCCGACGATCTGCAGGGCGGGGGAGCCCAGGCCCGGGTGGTTGTCGCCCGTCAACACCGTTGCCCTGCGCCGGAGTTCGGTCGCGAGGGGGAGGAGTGACTCCGGGCCGCCCGAGACCACCGCCGTGTCGGCCACCGGCGTCAGGCCCGCCTGGCCGGGGCGGATCACGTCCTTGCTCGTCGGCTCGTAGATCTCCACCGCCCGTTGGCGCGGGTAGAGGCCCTCCACCTGGAGCGGGGTGTCGTTGGCGATGCGACCGCCGGTCATGACGGGGCCCAGGCCGGTCACCCGTTGGTAGCCGGACTGTTCCAGGGTGCGTTTGACGGTGGTCGTCGGGACGTAGCCGATCTGGTCGGGATCGAGGTCGTTGCGGACGACGACGTAGTAGATGCCCGCCCGGCTCAAGTAGTCGGCCAGACCCGGGACTTCGCTGCCGCTGGCCAGCGCCTGTTCCACGGCGTCCATCGCGCGCCGGTTGCCGGGGTGCCCATCGGGACGTAGTCGCGCTCGGCCCAGCGGGAGTCGGCGAGGACGTCGAGGGGCTCGTCGATGGGGGAGCCCCAGGTGTAGATGCCGTGCGCGGTCGCCGGGACGACCAGGGCGCGGGAGTCGGGGAGTACGTGTGCAGCCAATCCGCCGTGGACTGCCAGTACTTGGGGAGCTGCCGGAACGAACCCGGGTTCAGGATCGACCCGTTGAGATACGGCCACGCGAGACCGGGCAGCACGAGGATCAGCGCGATCAGGGGGACGAGCCGGCGGCCCGGGACCGGGCGCGCTCCGCGTGACTCGGCGGCGATGCCCACCAGGTGGGCCAGGCCGAGGACGAGCGCGAGGGCCAGGCCCGCCTGGAACTTGTAGATGTTGCGGAAGGGGACCAGCGGGCCGTTCAGCCAGTCCTGCACCAGCCCGTGGAAGGGCGCCCCGAACGCGCCGCCGTATCCGGCGAACAGGATCAGCGCGACCGTCACGGCGGTCAGCACCAGCCAGCGCGCCGCTCCGGCATGTCCCGTCGGGCCAGGCCCGCCAGGCCGAGGCCGGCCGCGAGGGCCGAGCAGACGATGACGATCACCGACGAGACGACCGTCCATCCGGCCGGTATCCAGGCCTCTCCGAGATGCAGATAGGCGACCCAGTCACCGGCTCCACGCAGGCCCTCCGTCGCCGACATGGTGTCCGTCGTGGTCTGCGAAGTCTCCACGTAGGGAAGGAAGTTCTCGCCGTAGACACCGAGCATGAGCAGTGGGATCCACCACCACGCCGTCGCCAGGATCACCCCCGGCGCCCACCACGCGATCAGCTTGCGCTGCCGTGGCCCCGGTGGGCGGGACAGCAGATACAGGCCGACGGGGAGGAGCGAGGCGAGTGTCGCCGCCGCGTTCACCCCGCCCATGAACGGGACGATCAGCGCCGACCGCAGGGCCGCGATCCGGGCCGTGTAACGCTCGTTGGTGAGCGGCAGCAGCACCCAGGGAAGGAAGGCCCCCGGGAGCGCGGCTGCGGACGTCGAGCCCACGACGATCGTGAACACCGGCCACAACGCGTACGTCACGGCGGCCAGCAGCCGGGACGCGGGGCTGCCGACCCGCAGCCGCTCGGCCAGCCGCAGCGCGCCCCAGAAGGCGACCGAGAGGATCAGCGACAACCACAGGCGTTCCGCGAGCCACACCGGCAACTGCACGGCGTGGGCCAGCCAGTAGAACGGGAGCATCGGCCAGAGGTAGCCCGCGTACTGGTCCTGGATACCGCCGAACGAACCCCGGTCGTGCCACAACTGGCCCAGGTCGGACAGGAACTGACCCGGATCGACGGTGACACCGAGCTTGGTGTCGAAGGTCTGCCGCCCCGGGTGCACGGCGAGGAACAGCACGAACACCACGGCCCAGAACCCCAGCAGCCAGCGCCATGACCTCGGCCCCTCCGGAGGTCCCGCGATGGCCGTGCTGGAGGGGTCCGCCGCCGGGGGCGGGGCCTGGACCGTGGTCGCCGTCATGGTGGACACCGCCGGAGAATGAGGAGGAGGTTCCAGGTGGCCAACTCCCTTATCCCGGGCGCCTTGACGACGGCTCGGTCGAGGAAGGGCCAGTAGCGGGAACGCGCCACGACGACCGTCACGTCGTCGCGGGCACGGACCTGCCGCAGGGTGGCACCGATGTGCACGGCGAACAGGTTCTCGCCGAGCGTGTGCTTGGCCGGCTTTCCGGTACGCCGCCGGTAGCGCGCACGGGCCCGCTCGGCACCGAAGTAGTGCCACGGCGCCCACTCGTGACCGCCCCACGGGGACAGCCAGTTGGTGAACGACACATAGATCAGCCCACCGGGCCGGGTCACCCGCGCCAGCTCACTCAGAAACGTCTGCGGATCGGCCACGTGCTCAAGAACATTCGAGGAGAACGTCACATCCCCGACCCCGTCGGACAGGGGCAGCAGATACCCGTCCGCGATGACCGTCCCGTCGGGCGCCTTCTCCCCAACTCCCTTACGTCAGGCTCGAAGAGGTAGGCGTGAGCACCCCGCCGCCGAAACTCCGACGTGAAGTACCCGCTCCCACCACCGACATCCACGACCGTGCGCCCGGCGACGGGACCGTAGTAGCCCTCGACTTGATCAACAGCATCGGTGGCGAGCAGCGAATAGCAGGATTCCGGATCGTCCTGCTCATGCAGAAAGCCACGAAACAGGGCAAGGGAGCGGCGGAGAGAGGGATCCTTGAAACCCGGGTGAGCTTCGAAGGGGCGCGGGGAACCGCGCGACCAGCCCCCACGCAGCCGCGGCCGACTCACGACCCCGCGCCCTTCACCGCCTCGCCGGCCACCAACCGAAACTGTCTGACGGTCCGATCCCACCGATAGCGCGCCGCACGATCACACGCCGCCTCACCCATGCCCTCACGCCGACGCTCGGACAGAGCCAACGCACACCACGCCGCAGCGAACGAGGACTCCCCGGGCCAGGACCCCGTCACGCCGTCGACCACCGAGTCCCCAGCAGCCCGGGCACGTCGAACGCGATCGTCGGAGTCTGCCGAACCGCGGCCTCGGTCACCACCAACCCCCACCCCTCCACCGCGGAGGGATGCAGCAACAACCAGGCCGCACACAGCAGTTCGTGTTTCCGGGCCTCGGAGACATGCCCGGTGAACTCCACACCGGGCCCGGCGAGCCGCTCGAGCCGCTCCCGCTCAGGACCGTCACCGACGATCAGCAGCCGCCCGCCGACGACGGGCCGCACCCGCTCCCACAACCGCAGCAACAGATCGATCCGCTTGTACTCGACGAGCCGCCCCACCGCCACGAACAACGGCTCGACGGAACGAGGAGCCCGAGGCCCCGGCTCCTCGACTCCGTTGTGGACAACCCGGATCCGGTCCCGCGAGACCCCGATCCCGCGCAGCGCCTGCGCGGTCGAGGGAGACACCGCGACCAACAGCCCCCGGTGCCGCGCCCCCGCCAACGCCCAGTGCTCGAGTCTTCGCCCGATCCGGGCCACCGGTGCCATCGGCCCGCCGAACCGCAGCTTCCACAGATCCGTGTGGACATGGTTCACGAGCCGCAGTGTCGGACCGTGATGCCACGCAGGCGCGAAGTACGGCATCCCGTTGCACACCTCGACCAACAGATCGCAGTCGCCGACGAGTTGGGCGAAGGCTGATCTGGCGTGCAGGAAGTGGCCGTAGGCGCCGCCCGCCGACACCACGCGGTAGTCGCGGTAGGACGCGGGGCCGCCGCACAACAGGGTGACCTGGTGGCCGAGTCGGGTCAGGCCGTCGGCGAGTCTGTCCACGAGGAGTTCGGAGCCGCCGGCCTGCGGATTGGCGAGGTCCCGGTGGGCGAGGAAGACGATCCGGCGCGGTTGCGGCACCGGCGTCGGGGGTGCTGCGCGACCGGGGGAACGGAGCGCGGTGGGGTCCTCCCACCCGAGTGCATTCGAGGGTGGGTGAGGATAGGGCACGTGCTGGGGCATGGGTGCTCCAACTCGTCTCAGGGTGCGGAACTTTGGCGGATCAAGGTGGGGAACTCCGTGGGGTGGGGCCGGAAGTGGCGGGGCGCGGTGCGGCGTTCTGTGGGTGGGCTGTGCGGGGGTGGGTTGGACAGTTTTCGCCCCGCCGTTCCTGACGGCTACTCACCCGCATGACAATTTCGGGGTTATTAGAACTGACGTCACGTCACATTGTGGACGGATACCAGGGTGAAGTGGTCGATTCCGGGCGCCGACGGCCGCGTAGCACCAAAACGCCCCCGATCGCGGCGAGGACGAATCCGGCCACAGCGGTACCGATCGGCAACGTCTGCCCCACCAGGCGCAGTTGGCCGCTCTCCTGCTTCGCCAGTTTCACCTGTTCCTTCTGCGTGGCCGTGGTGAAGGCGAGCTTGTCGGCGTCCAGGAGGAGCACCGCGTCGTGGGCGTGGCCGGGGGCGCGCAGCGTGCGGCGGGGGCCGGTCCGGGCGTAGATCACCCGGCCGGTGCGCTGGTCGGCGATCAGCTCGATGCCGTGGTTGGAGTACCACTCCTCGGCCAAGATCTGCGGGGAGTTGGGCTGGTCGACGAGGCTGCCGGGGACCAGGCGGGTGCCGATCTCGGTGGGCGGGACCGTGCCCTTGAAGACATAACCCGAGTAGCCCTGCACCTTCTTGGTCCCCGCGTAACGCAGAGTCACCGTCGAGCCAAGGGAGTTGTCCCACCACCGGTAGGAGTGTTTCCGCACGTCGAACGGGAACTTCAGGTAGGCGTCGCCCTCGAAGTACGGGTTCTCGTGGCAGCAGTGCACCGGCTTGTTGGTCTTACGGTCCGTGACCCAGCGGTTGGGGAAGAACTCCAGCGCGTCGTGCGGATCGGCGGCCGGCAGGGACTTGTCGGTGTCGACGGTCGTGGTGACGTCCCAGACCGCGTCCCCGCTCTTCTCGCTGTCGGCGACATCGCCGCGCACCTGCTGGGTGACGGTGATCCGCTGGTTGTCCACGGTCCGCAGCTCGCCGGTGTCGAAGTAGCTGCCGGTGCCCCGGTAGACGGCGGTCGTGTCGATGTCGATCGGGGTCACGGCGGCCCGCGGCTCGACGTACCAGGCCAGCAGCGGCGCCAGGACCAGCAGAAACGTGCCGAGTCCCAGCAGGATCAGGGAAAGTGGAGAGGCTGTACGGCGCATCCGGGCACTCCAGTGGGATGTGGTGACGGAGTTCGGGCCGCTCTTGGGCCGGGAACCGTAGGCGGCCCTTGACGGAGTGTCAATGTCTGCCGACACTGGGCCGACGGGCAGAGGTGGGGCGCACGGACCTCAGGACAGAGAGGCTGACCCCGCGATGCCCAGACTGCTCGCCGCCGCACTCACCGTGCTCCTGGCCGCCGCCCTCGCCGTGGGCGCCGCGCTCGGCATCGTCGCCCTGCTCGACGCGAGACCCGCCCAGCCGAACACGCCGTTGGTCACGTACGAGCAAGCGGACCAAGGGAGTTGACGCCGTGGCCGCGCGCCCGGCGACCGCCCGGCCGGCGCAAACCTCAGCCGCCGACCGCGTCATCGGCGACCGCTCCGCCGTCGACCGCTCGTCCGGCGACCATGACCGCGCGCTCGGCGTGGCACGACGTACCGCTCCTGAAAGTACGGGAGTTCGCGGCGACCGCGATGGCCGAGGCGCCCGCGCTCGCCGAGGAGATCCTGCGGGAGATCCGCCGTGAGCATCCCCAACTGCCCCTGGTCCTGGACGAGTCGGGCGAGCCGATGGCCCTGGTCGGCATCCGGCGTGCCATCGAGGTCTTCGTCCAGCACCTGGAGACCGCCGAGGGCCGGCCGACCGTGCCGCCGGGCGTCTTCCAGGAGTTCGGCCGCGGCGAGGGCCTGAACGGCCGCAGCCTCGACTCGCTCCAGGCGATCTACCGCATGGGCGTCCGGCTCGCCTGGCGACGGCTGGCCGAGATCGGACAGCGCGTGGAGATCCCGCCGCCCGCGATGTACGAACTCGTCGACGCGGGCTACGAGTACCTGGACGGGCTGGTCGACCAGTCCGTGCGCGGCTACGCCGAGGCCGCGGCCCGGCAGGCGGGGGAACG
Source organism: Streptomyces sp. P3 (assembly GCA_016893485.2). GTDB lineage: Bacteria > Actinomycetota > Actinomycetes > Streptomycetales > Streptomycetaceae > Streptomyces. The sequence goes on along the minus strand of JAFEKX020000001.1, from coordinate 3,291,448 downwards.
GCTGCGGCTGCAACGGCGGCTCATGGAACTCCTCCTCGCCGAACACCATCGCGGCGACCCGGCCGAGGCCCTCTCCGAGCGTGCCGCCCGGATCGGCTGGCCACTGCCCGACAAGGTCGCCGTGGGTGTCCTGCTGCGCCCGGCGCGTGAGGCCGTCGCCCCCGCCGTGGGGCAGGAGGTCCTGCTCGACATGGAGTACGAGCAGCCCCGCATGGTCGTGCCCGAACCGGACGCCGCCGGGCGACCCGAGCTGCTGCACCGGGCGCTGACCGGCTGGGCCGGGGCGATCGGGCCACCGGTGCCGCTGGCCGACGCGGTGAAGTCGGCGCGCTGGGCCGAGGCCGCCGTAGGGCTGATGGAGCGGGGGCTGTTGCCGGGCGGAGGTGTTCTGTACTGCACCGAGCACACCGAGGCGCTGGTGCTGTTGCAGCCCGAGGAGCTGATCGACGACCTCGCGCTGCGGTGTCTCGCGCCGCTGGCGCACTGCGGGCCGACGCATGGACGGCGGCTCGCGGAGACCCTGCTGGCCTGGCTGGAGACGCGCGGCGGGGCGCCGGAGGTGGCCGCGCGGCTCGGTGTGCATCCGCAGACCGTGCGGTACCGGCTGCGGCAGATCCGGGAACTGTGGGGCGACGAGATCGATCATCCGGACCGCCGGTTCGAGCTCGAACTCGTGCTGCGCGCACAGCGGTTGCGTGGTCGGCTGGGGGTACCGGGGCCGTTCGGTAGTCACATGGTCACCCGGCCATTGCCCGGGCAACCCAGTATGGCTAGCCTGTGTTCGTCATGCCGATCGCCAGTTGAAATTTCGAACACAGAGCAGCACAGCCACGCACTCACGCCAAGATCAGCCACTCACAGACACCAAGAAGGGGGCCGGTTGTGGGACGCCTCGTACCTGCCGTGACCCGGGCTCTCGACATTCTCGAGCTCTTCCTCGACGGGGACGGCACCCTCTCCGCTCCCGACATCGTGCGCAAGCTGCAACTGCCGCGCACGACCGTGCACGAACTGGTCACCACCCTCGCGGCCCGGTCGTACATCGTGCCCGTGCCCGGACAACCCGGACGTTACCGGCTGGGTGTGCGTCCGTACCAGCTCGGGAGCCGATACGCCGAGCAGCTCGACCTCGCCGCCGAGGGGCAGCAGGTCGCCCGGTCCGTCGCCGAGACCTGCGACGAGACCGTGCACGTCGCCATTCTCGAGGGCACCGACGTCATCTACATCGCCAAGGTCGACTCCACGCACGCGGTGCGCATGGTGTCGGCGGCCGGGCGCCGGCTGCCCGCGCACTGCACCTCCGTCGGCAAGATGCTGCTGGCCTCGCTGCCCGACCCGGAGCTGACCTCGCGCATCCCGGCGAACGCGTCGCTGACCGCGATGACGCCCAACAGCATCACCGACCCGGACGCCCTGCGGGTGGCCCTCGCCGAGATCCGGGAGCGGGGATCGCCGTCGAGAGCCGTGAGTCGAACCCGGACGTGTCCTGTGTCGCCGCGCCGGTCCGGGACCGTACCGGACAGGTCGTCGCCGCGCTCTCCATCTCCGTCCCGATGATCCGCTGGAGCGACGAGCGGCGGACCGAGCTGGAGCAGCTGGCGGCGAAGGGTGCGGTCGAACTGTCGGAGCGGCTCGGACATCGGAGTGTGGGATGACGTACGAGGTGGCGGTACGGGCCGAGGCGACGCTCGGCGAGGGGCCGACGTGGGACGCGGCTGCCGGGCGGCTGATCTGGATCGACATCCTCGGGTGCCGGGTGCACACGTACGACCCTGTTTCGGGGGTGCGGACGGTGCGCGTCACCGAGCAGCACGTCGGGGCCGCGAAGCCTCGGGTGGGTGGGGGCTCGTCCTCAATCTGCGGGACGGGGTCGGACTCCTTGACGAGGAGGGGGAGTTCAGCTGGTTGCACCGGGAGGTCGTTCCGGGGCGGCGGGCCAACGACGCGGCCGTCGCGCCTGACGGGGCGCTGTGGGCGGGGACGATGCGGTACGACGAGGCGGCGTGCGGGGGGTCGTTGTCCCGGGTCACCGGGGATGGCTCTGTGCAGCTTGTCCTTGATGACGTCGCTGTGAGCAATGGGACCGGGTGGAGTCCGGACGGCCGGCTGATGTATTACATCGACTCGCCTACCCGTCGGATCGACGTGTTCGAGTACGCGGACGGGCGGGTCAGCCGGCGGCGGCGGTTTGCCGAGATCGAGGTCGGCGCGGGGTTCCCCGATGGGCTGACCGTTGACGCCGATGGGTGTGTGTGGGTGGCTCTGTGGGGTGGGGGTGCGGTGCGGAGGTACACGCCGGACGGGGAGTTGGAGCGGGTTGTTTCGTTGCCGGCTTCGCTTGTCACCGCTTGTGCGTTTGGGGGTGCGGACCTCACTGACTTGTACGTGACCACGGCTCGGGTGGGGCTGGCGGCGCCGCATCCTGTCGCTGGGTCCTTGTTGGTTGTGCCGGGGGTGGGGAAAGGACTGGCGCAGGTTGCATTCGCGGGGTGACGGTCTTGTTTCCGGCGCCCCTAAAGGCGGCTCAGATCGGCCAGGGTTTTCTGTTCCGCCGGGGTCAGGGGTGGGGCCGAAAGCCCGGGCAGAAGTGGGCCGTTGAGGGCTGCGAGTAGGACGGTGGGGCGCAGGAGTGCTGACGCTGTCGACTCCATGCTCGTTACCGAAGACAGGGCTGCCGCCGCCGTGTGGGAACCCGTTGCCGCCTTGAGGAGGCGGCGGGAGTAGTGGGCGATCACATGGTCGGCCCTGGTGGGGTCGGACCCTTTGTGGCCGGGTACCAGATGTCCTGGCCCACTGCCATGGACCAGGCGCCCTCCACCGGGGCCGCCAGGGCGTGTTGGACCTTGGTGGAGAGGCCGGGGGCCGTGAAGCCGTTCCGGGTCAGGGCGTGGGAGAGGGTCCGGGCGCCCAGGGCGGCTACCGACATGCCTTGTCCGTAGGCCGGGTTGAAGGTGGCGAGGGCGTCGCCGAGGACGATCAGGGCCTCGGGCCAGTCGCGGACCTTTTCCAGGTAGCGGCGGGCGTTCCGCGTGCTGTGGCTGGTGTGCACGTCGGTCAGGGGTCCGCGCCGGAGATCAGGCGGGCCAGGATCGGGTGCGGGAGGTCGCGTATGTACTGGAAGAAGCCGTCCGGGTCCGCGGGGGTTCCGCGCCGCGGGTGCCCGCGAGGCTGACCATCCAGCGGTCGCCCTCGATGGGGAGGACCATGCCGGCACGGCCGGGGCGGGACGCGTAGGGGTCGGCCTGGAGGATGGTCAGGGGAAGTGCTCGGCGCCCGCGGGGCGGCGGTAGATCCTGGTCGCGTTGACGAGGCCGGAGTCGACGATCCGTTCCTCGACGCCGGTGACGCCGAGGGCTTCCAGCCAGTGGACGACTCGGGAGCCGCGGCCGCTCGCGTCGACCACGAAGTCGGCGTCGAGTTCCGTCTGCCCGGCCTCCGTTGCGATGCGGACGCCGGTGACGCGGCGGGCGTCGCCGAGGAGAGCCACGCCCCGCGCGTGGCGGATCACGGTCTTGGTCTCGGCGAGGACCGCCTCGCGGACCACCCAGTCCAGCAGCGCCCGGCTGCAGGTGAGCATGCGGGGCCCGGGTGCCGCCAGCGGCGCAGCCAGCCCTCCGGAGTCAGCGCGAGGAGGCCCGAGTTGAGGGAGATCTCGTGGGCGCCCGCGTCGAGCAGCCGCTCGCGCATCGGAACGCCCGGTACGAGGTCCTCCATCGCGGCCAGGCCGCCCGACATCAGGAGGTGGGCGTGGCGACCCTGCGGGAGACCCCTGCGGTGTTCCGGCCCGTCGGGCAGCTCGTCCCGGTCGAGCACGATCACCTCGTCCGCGTGGGCGGACAACGCGGCCGCGGCCAGCAACCCGGCCAGTCCGGCACCGATGACGACAGCTCTCCGCGACATGCGGCTCCTCAAATCGGCCCGGGAACAAGGAGGTTCGGGCGAGTGGATCAGTGCGGGTGGCCTTCACCGTACCCTCCGGTACGGCGGCGGTGACACGGGACCGGGCCAGCGCCCGCGCCAGCTCGACCAGCCCGCCGGTGTCGGAGACCTCCGTGGCGTAGAGCCGGTAGGTGCTCGGTGTGCCGAAGGGTTCCTCGCGGGCGGCGGCGCGGCGGGCGGCGTCGGCCACCATCGCCGCCTCCGCGACCATCCGGGCCTCGTGCGCGGAGCGGCCCTCGTGCAGGGCGGCCTCGCGGGTGCGCTCGCGGACCCGGTCGTCGAAGTACGGGGCGAGCGCCAACAGGGCGTCGTGGATGGACACTTCACGCCAGTGCAGCCGCATCCGGGGCAGCTGCCAGAGCGCGCTGGGCGGCTTCGGCGCGATGGACGCGAACCGGATCTCCGACCACAGCGGACCCAGCCCGCGCAGGTCGTCGAGGTAACGCCAGTGCGCGCGGGCGGTGGGCAGCAGCCGGGGCAGGACGAAGCCCATCGAGCAGGTCAGGGCGGCCAGCGAGGCCATCGGCGGGGCGACCCCGGTGGACAGGAAGTCGAGGTCGTGCCCGGACCAACGGGCCACCACCGCCGTGTACTTGACGAGCTGGAAGCCGACCACGTCCAACAGGGTTCCGACGAGGATGAGTTGGAGCCCCGTCCGCAGCAGACCGGTGACCTCGCGGGCCCAGCTGACGCAGACCGTGCACATCGCGAGGGTGGCCGCGCTGTGCCCGAGCAGATAGAGCACGATCATCTCGCGCATGTAGGGCGTGTTGGCGTAGTACGTGTCGAGGTCGGTGAGCCGCTCGGTGCTCGGGTCGGCCAGCGCGAACAGCACGACGATGGCGATGATCAGCGCGCCGTAGGCGGCCATGCTGCGCAGCACCAGGCGGCGGATGCGGGCCGGGGAGCCGCCCCGCCACTGGAAGAGCAGCACCAGCAGGGAGCAGCTGTACGCGGAGATCATGCCGTAGGTGAGCGGGGCGCCGAAGTTGGGGACGCCGGTGAGGCCGTTGACGGCGCTCAGGGTCGGTGGCGCGGCGCAGACCAGGCCCAGGGCACCGAGGACGATCGCCACGCAGGTGGTGACGGTCAGCGGGTCGCGCGGGAAGCTCGGCGGGCGGCGCAGCAGGACGGTGCAGGACAGTCCGAAGACGGCGGCGGCGAGATACACGATGAGGCTCATGCCCGTGAACTCCCTTCCGTCGTACCGGCTCGGACCCGGGCGGCGGCGACGAGCGGGGAGCGGGTCAGGGCGTCGGCGATCGGCACGAGGAGGGCGGTGCCGGGAGCGCGGTCGGGGAGCCGGCCCGGTTCGTCGGCGGGCAGGAGGTGCGGGTCGCGCTGGCGTTCCTCGGCCACGGCAGCGGCGACGACCGCCGCCCACGCGGTCGCCTCGGCCTGCGCCGGGTCGACCGTGGTGTGGGTCGCGGCCTCCAACGTCCGCTCGTACAGGGCCGGGTCGAAGAACGCGTCGAGGTGGCCGAACGCGTTGTGGATGCTGGTCTGCCGCCACACCAGCCGGGTCGCCGGGGAGGACCAGCGGGGCCGGGGCAGCCGTAGCGCACGGCGGGTGAGGAGTTCGTCCAGCTCGTGTTCCAGCGGTTCGAGCCGGGCGTACGTCCGCCGGGCCCGCCGCCACTGGGTCAGCCGGGGCCGCCGAGCGGGATCAGCACGCCGACGACGATCAGGACCGCGCCCAGGCCCGCGGCGGCCGGCGACACGGTCGTCCCGAGCTTCGTCCAGTCGAGTCCGCACCAACGGGCGATCACCGCCGCGAACTTGGTCACGCTGTACCCGGCGCCGCACAGCGAGCCGACGCCCAGCGTGATCAGTCCCGCGCGCAGCCAGCCGTCGACCTGGCGCGCCCAGCGCAGCGAGGACACCGTGGTGACGCTGACGGCGGCGAGGTGCCCGCACAGGTACAGCACGATCATCTCGGTGATGAACGGCGTCTTCGCGTAGTAGGTGTCGAGGTCGGTGCGGCGCTCCACCGGGGTGTCGCCCAGCGCGAACATCACGGCGATGCCGACGATGACGAAGGTGTACGCCACGATCCAGCGGCGGGCCGTGCGGTGGACGTGCGGGCCGCCCCGCCAGTACACGAAGAGCACTTGGGAGGACGCGCTGTACGCCGTGATCGACGCGTACGTCAGCGGCGCGGCGAGGTTCGGGACGCCGCTGAGGTGGTTGATCGCGCCGACGGTGGGCGGCGCCCCGAGGAAGAAGCAGGCCCCGGCCAGGCCGAGGAGCACACAGATGACGCGGAGATAGGGTCGCGCCAGTGCCGTAGGAGATCGGGGGCTTTCACCAGCAGGCCGAGCCACAGCAGGCCGCAGCTGAGGTAGTTGATCAGACCGCTCATTTTCTGGTCCCGCGGTAGTTGAGGGCGGCTCCGATACGCCCGGCGAGCCCGTCCTGACCGTCGCCGTCGATGGCGGGGCCGTGTGCCGGGTCCGCCGTGGCGGCGGCCTCCAGCCAGGGCCGCAGCCGTCCGCTCATCAACATGCCGAAGCGGTCGGCCTCTTGCTCGTCGGCGAGGCTGAAGTCGGTGCGGGCGGCGACGGGTTGGGGGCTGCCGTCGGCGCTGGGGGTGGGCTGGGCGGTCCGCTGGTGCATGTGCCACACCTCGTGGCAGAAGATCACGATCTGGTGCCAGGCGGCGGCCCGCTTGTCGATGACGATGACGTCGTAGGTGTCGCCCTCCAGCCACAGGCCGCTGGCCGTGTGCGGCGGGAACACCTCACGGCGGACGACGACTTCACGTCCTCGCCAGCGCGTCACGGAGTCGACCAGCGCGTCGAACAGGGCCTCGGGCTCGGCCGGGACCGGGACGCGCATCGGGTCGATGAGGGCGGCGGCGAACCGACGCATCTCCTTCTTCGTGCGCACCGCTGCAATATGCCAGGACATTCGCCGACTCAGCCACCTCACGGTCGCCGCGGAAGCAGGAAGCGGGAGACTTCCGCGGGGTCTGTGGGGTGCTCCGGTCCCGGTGCGGGGCCGGTCTGCTCCGTGGCGCCGGCCTCCTGCCCCGCACTCCGTACGGCCGCGCGCACCGCGTCGATCGCGTCGCGGTGGCGCAGGGCGCGGGAGACGGGGCCGAGTTCCTGGAGGAGGTCGGCGGTGTCGGGGTGGCCGGTGGGGTGCCCGGGGCCGGGTCGATGGCGTCGAGGATCGCCACCGCCGCGGCCAGTGCCTTCGCGCGGGGCGGGGTGCAGCCGAGGCTGAGGGCGGCCTGGTGGGCCCGGGTGCGGAGGTCGTCGTCGAGGCGGCGGGCGAGCGGCAGGAGGACGTCGCGGATGTACGTCTCCCGCCGGATCAGCCGGAGTTCGGGCGCCGCGCAGAGCACGAAGGGGACGCCGTCGCCGTCGACGGAGCGCATCAGGACGTAGAGCGGCCGGAGTTGGTGGTGGGCGAGGCGGACGCGGAGGCGGCCGTGCAGATATTGGCCGGTGTGCGGCAGGATGAAACCGACGGCGATCAGGATCGCGCCGAGGCAGGCCGCGCACGGCGCGATGTCGGTGCTGAGGGTGTCGAGGTCGTGTCCGGTCCAACGGGCCGCGACCGCCGTGAGTTTGGCGAGATCGAACCCGAGGTTCAGCGCGTAGCCCGCGCCGAGGAACGTCAGTCCCCAGCGCAGCCAGCCGTGCAGACCGTCCGCGCGGACCCAGTTCCAGATGAGCCGTCCGGTGATCAGCACGGCCACGGTGTGCCCGAGGAGATAGAGCACGATCATCTCGCGCATGAAGGGCGTGTCGGCGTAGTAGGTGTCCAGGTCGCGGACCCGCTCCACGGGCGCGTCGGCCAGCGCGAACAGCACCCACAGCGCCACGATCACGCCCGCGTAGACGGAGATGACCCACCGCCTCGCGCGCCGGGTCGCGTCCGAGCGGTCGGACAGGCCGTTGCGCCAGGTCACGATGAGCAGCAGCCCGGCCCCGCTGAACGCGGTGAGCAGCGAATACACCCACGGCGCCGAGAAGTTGGGCACGCCGGTGACCCGGTTGGTCAGGTGATCACCGGTGGCATCACGAACACGAACACCGCGCAGGCGAGCAGCAGCAGCCCGCCGACCGCCCGCAGCAGCGGCTCCCGCCACAGCCGGATGATCGCCGGGAGCTTCAGCGCGAGGGCGGCGCCGAGGACCGCGGTGGGGATCCACGCGAAGGACGTGTACAGCTCGCCGAGGAAGGTCGTCACCACGTCGTGCGCTCCCCTTCCCGCCGTCCGCCTGCCAGGCCGGTCCGAGGTTACGCGCCCACAACTGGCGCCGTCATGTCGTTCGGTGGCCGTTGTGGGACCGGGAACGACCGCTGTGTCCGGAAATCGCCCCCGCGAATGAACAGTGCACTGTGTTCAACCCATTGACGCGCAAGCGCTTCGATTTTACGGTCCCGTTCGATGCGACGAGCGACGTACGACATGTCGAACACGACGGGATCTCTACAGCAAGGACAGGGAGTGGGGTCGGATGGCACCGACAAGCCAAGGCTGACGGGCGGCCAATCCATCTTCCGGACAGAGGTAAGAATGTCTTGTCATACGACTCCTGCGACGGCGACGATAACGGCACACCCAAGCCGGGGCTGAATACCCTCGCCCGGGCAACAACCGGCTGGCCAGTCGTCCTCTAGGGGCGCGGGGAACTGCGCGACCAGCCCGCCAAAGCCGCAGACGAAACTCGACCCGGAAGGGCCCGCATGCGCACCGCCCGCTTCACCCTCGACCCCGCCTTCACAGTCGGCGACGTCAACCCCCGCCTCTTCGGCTCCTTCGTGGAACACCTGGGCCGCTGCGTCTACACCGGCATCTTCGAACCCGACCACCCCACCGCGGACCAAGAGGGCCTCCGCCAAGACGTCCTGGACCTGGTCAGAGAGCTGGGCGTGACGACCATCCGCTACCCCGGCGGCAACTTCGTCTCCGGCTACAAGTGGGAAGACTCGGTAGGCCCCGCGGAGACCCGCCCCCGCCGCCTCGACCTGGCCTGGCGCTCAACGGAGACGAACCGCTTCGGCCTCTCCGAGTACATCGCGTTCCTGAAGAAGCTGGGCCCCAGGCCGAGCCGATGATGGCGATCAACCTCGGCACCCGGGGCGTGGCGGAGGCCCTGGAACTCCAGGAGTACGCCAACCACCCCTCCGGCACGACCCTCTCCGACCAGCGGATCGCCCACGGCGACAAGACCCCCTTCGGCATCAACCTCTGGTGCCTCGGCAACGAGATGGACGGCCCCTGGCAGACGGGCCACAAGACCGCCGAGGAGTACGGCAGGATCGCCGCCGAGACGGCCCGCGCGATGCGCCAGATCGACGCCGGCGTGGAACTCGTCGCGTGCGGCTCCTCCTCCCAGGCGATGCCGACCTTCGCCGAGTGGGAGTCGACGGTCCTCCAGGAGACGTACGACTTGGTCGACTACATCTCGCTGCACGCGTACTACCAGCCGACCGACGGCGACCTGGACTCCTTCATCGCCTCGGCCGTCGACATGGAGTCGTTCATCGAGAACGTGGTCGCGACCGCCGACCACGTGGGCGCCCGCCTCAAGTCGAAGAAGAAGATCAACCTCTCCTTCGACGAGTGGAACGTCTGGTACACGGCGGACTGGGAGGAGCAGACGAGGAACGCCGACCCCGCCGACTGGCCGGAGGCGCCGCGGCTGCTGGAGGACAACTACAGCGTCATGGACGCGGTGGTCTTCGGCTCGCTCCTGATCGCCCTGCTCCGGCACGCCGACCGCGTCACCGTCGCCTGCCTCGCCCAGCTCGTCAACGTCATCGCGCCGATCATGACCGAGCCGGGCGGCCCGGCCTGGCGGCAGACGACGTTCTTCCCGTTCGCGCAGGCGTCGCGGCACGGCCGGGGCCAGGTCCTGGACGTCCGCGTCGACTCCCCGAAGCACGAGACGAAGCAGTACGGCGAGGCCGACCTGCTGCACGCCACCGCCGTGCGCGGCGAGGACGGCTCGGTCACGGTGTTCGCCGTCAACCGCAGCCGCACCGAGTCGCTGCCGCTCCACGTCGGCCTGAACGGGCTGGACGTGACGTCGGTCGTCGAGCACAGCGCGCTCGCCGACGCCGACCCGGACGCCCGCAACACCCTGGCCGACCCGGCGCGGGTGGCCCCGCACGGGGTCGACGGCACCGCCCTCCAGGACGGCACGCTGACCGCCGTACTGGAGCCGCTGTCCTGGAACATGATCAGGCTCGCGTAGCTCCCGGCAGGGCTATCGGCCGGGGAGGCCACCGGTGACACCGGTACTCCTCCGGCCGCGCTCCCCAGCAGCGTCAGCCGTACGTCCTTCGGGCCCGCCGGTGTGGTGCCGTCGGACAGGACGGCCAGGGCGAGGGTGTTGGTGTCCCGTGTGCGGAGGATCCCGTTCGGCAGGGCGAAGGTGTGCTGCGGGCCCACGTCGTTGATGTACTGGCCCATGTTCCAGCCGTTGAGGAAGATCTGGACGCGGTAGGCGCGGGCCGGGTCGTCGTCGAGGACGAGGCCGATCGAGGCGTCGATGCCGGTGTCCACGGCGAGCTTGAAGGTGGTCCGGTACCAGGCCACGCCCTGCCGCTTGTCGGCGCGGGGGAGGGTCACCGCATCCCAGCCGGTGTCGGCGTAGCCCGGCAGGTGCCAGCCCTCGCGTTCGCCGTACAGTCCGCCGTTGTTCTGCGGCCCGCGCACGGGATCGGGGTCGTCTCGCCCTGGAGGCGCCAACTCACCTTCGGGAGGCGCCCTTGAAGGTCACCGCCGTCAGGCCGCGGGCGACCTTGTGGGTGTCGAGGGCCTTGCCGTCCTGGTCGTGCTGCATGCGGCGCACGAGCACGGACAGGACGTGTGAACCGGCCGTGCGCACCTTCTTCGGGACCGGGAGGGTCGCCTTCGCGGCCCAACTGCCCTGCCGCACACTGCTGGTGGTCGGCACCGGCATCCGGTGGGTGCCGAGCGGTTCCCCGTCGAGCCAGGCCATCAGCAGCCCCTGGGTGCCGGTGCTGTAGGCGAGGGTCACCGATTCGAGGTCGTCGGTCGTGCTGGTCGTGAACCGGCCGCGGTACCAGACGTCGCCGTAGTGGAAGCCGTAGTCGTCCGCGAAGAGCAGGGGCTGTCCGGCGGGGATCGCGGTCGTGCTGAACGTCGAAGTGCGGTTCGCCGCCGTCCACTTGGAGTCGTCGAAGGCGACGGCGGCCTCCTGGTTCTCCACCTTCCGCCGCCACCCGTCGAGCGCGGGGAGCGGCACGGCGGGCACGCCGGGCAGCAGGGCGTCCGGGTTCGAGCGCAGGCTGCCCGCGGTGGTGACGGTCGAGGGCACCGCCCGCCCGTTCCAGGTGACCTCGGTGAGACCGCGCGGCCCCCACACCTCGAGGCCGGTCTCGCCGATGGTGTCGCCGGTGAGCTGGGCGGTCGTCCCGCTGATGGTGGCCCCGCGGAGCAGCGCGGGACCGTAGACGAGCGCGGTGCCCGCTCCGGTCTCGTAGGGCCACAGGCGTACGGAGCCGGCCTCGTCGGCGAAGACCAGGAGGAGGGGGTTGTCGACGCCGCCGCCCTGGACGAGGACCCGGGTCAGGCCGCCGATGCCGAGCGGGACGGTGACGTGCAGGAGGCCGCGGTCCCACACCCAGGCGGCCTGCGCGTCGAGCCGGGTCACCACCGGCTCCTCGGGGCACTCGACGACGGCGTGCGCCATCTCGCCGCGCGTCCCGGCGAACACGGCGATGTCCTGCCGGCCGGTACTGAGCGACATCATCGGCGTGACCGTGGAGTACCTCAACTTGCGCCCGCCGAGGGCGAGGTGGGTGACGAGGAGGCGGGCGTCCTGGGCGGGGACGGTGACCTCGATGTCGTCGGTCGCGGTCGGCAGGGTCGAAGTGACCGCCTTCGCGGTGTCGTTGCGCAGGACGTAGACGTGCGCGCCGGTGTCGGCGTTGGTGAGGTGGTAGACCTTCAGGCCGTCCGCCGTGACGTCGGCCGCGCGGTCCAGCTTGGCGAAGTCGGGCACCGTCCGCAGCAGCTGGCCGAGTTGGTGCATCGGCACGAGCTTCGCGGTCGGGTTGCGGCCCTCGTCGAAGGCGGCGCCGTAGTCGTAGGACGTGTAGACGACCGGCGCGGGAAGCCAGCCCCACGAGGTGCCGCCGAAGGTCATGTAGACGTTGTGCAGGGTGAGTCCGTTGGCGAGGTTGGTGAGGTAGAAACGCCGCTCGTACGCCGCGTCACGCGTCCGGCGCGACTCCGCGTACCCCTTCCCGTCGAACCAGGACCCGCCCCACGGGTCGAACCAGCCGCCGCCGAACTCGGGCACGAACCCAGGCGTCTTGGGGCTGGCGGTGGCCCCGCCCTTGGCCCCGCCGACCCCGAAGTGACCCCAGTCGGGCGGGGGTTGGGAAGGCGTCGGATACCCGTCGAAGCCGTACAGCCAACCGCCCGTGTCCGCGCCGGTGTCGAAGGACCCCGGGGTCCAATAGCCGTTGCGGCCCTTGTCGTTGTGGAACAGGGGACGTCGATGCCGTCGGCGCGCACCTTCTTGTACAGGTGGGACATGTAGTCGCGGCCGGCGGGCTCGGTGACGTGGGCGTCGTACTCGTTCTCGATCTGGTAGAGCAGGACTGTGCCCGTGCCCTGGGTGAACAGGTGCTTGGAGACGATCGAGTCGACCTGGGTCAGCCACTCGTCGACGTGCGAGAGGTACGTCGGGTCCGAGGTGCGGGCCGTGCCCTTCGTGGCGACGAGCCAGCCCGGGAAGCCGCCCGCGTCGATCTCCGCGTTGATGTACGGGCCTGGGCGCAGGATGACGTAGAGACCGGTCTCGGTGGCCATGCGCAGGAACAGGTCGAGATCGCGGACGCCGGTGAAGTCGTAGCGGCCCTGCGCGGGGGAGTGGTAGTTCCAGGAGACGTAGATGCTGACCGCGTTGTAGCCGAAGGCGCGCATCTTCTGCAGGACGTCGCGCCACAGGGACGGGCTCGGCAGCCGGAAGGGGTGCATCTCGCCCGACCACAGGACCAGGCGCTTTCCGTCGACGATCAGGGAGTAGCGGTCGTAGCCGATCGTGTGGGTCTGCCCGTCCGCGCCCGGCGGTGCGGGCGGCGGGCCGGTGGGCACGACGTGCGCGGCGTACGCGTCACCGCTGCCGCCGCTGCCACCCCCAGCGCGAATCCGAGCGCGGCCGTGCCCGCGAGGGTGCTGAAGGTACGCCTGCTCAGCTCCACTGGAAGCTCCTCCCGGGTCCGGTCCGTCGGCGGCACGTGCGAAGCCATTTTCCGTGGTGATCCCAGGAGGCCGTCGTGCGGGGTCATTCTCTATGCCGGAACGGCCCACAATGGACGCATGAGGATCTCGGCACGGGCGGATTACGCGGTACGGGCGGTTCTGGAGCTCGCCGTGCACGGTGACGACGGCCCTGTGAAGGCCGAGACCATCGCCACCACGCAGGACATCCCGCACAAGTTCCTCGAGGGAATTCTCGGCGACCTCCGGCGCGCCGGGATCGTCGACAGCAGGCGCGGCGGGGGTGGCGGCTACCGGCTGGCGCGCGCGGCGGACGCGATCACCGTCGCCGACGTCATACGCGCGGTGGACGGCCCGATCGTCTCGGTCCGCGGCGAGCGCCCCACCGGCCTCGCCTACACCGGCTCCGCCGAACCCCTCCTCCCCTGTGGATCGCCCTGCGCGCCAACGTCCGCCGAATCCTGGAGGGCGTCACGGTCGCCGACATCGCGACGGACGCCCTGCCGGAGCCGGTACGCGCGCTCGCGGCGGAACCGGCGGCTTGGGAGAACCCGTAGTCCGGGTGCGACATCGGCGAAGACAGGGCCCCAGCTGACGGATTCGTGGTGTGCGGTTGTGAAGAGCCTGCGGGCGGATGTGTCAACACCCGTATTTTTCAACCGAGTTCACTCACTGTGGAGACGGTGTGAAAGACGCGTCTGTGAATGGCCTGAGTTCGCCCTGACCGCCCCCTGCGCGGCTTCCTACGATGCGAGCGCGCCGTCGGTCTTCACAGGAACTTCATTGTTTCTTCAAAGACTTGGGGCGCAGCCACCCCCGACCCCAAGGAGAAACCATGCCTGGTGGGCTCCTCCTGAGCGGCGCCGTCGCCGCTCTTCTCACCACCGCGCTGCCTGTGCAGCACGCGTCCTCACCCGTGTTCGACGACCCGCCCCCGGACAAGATCGTCATCAACGTCGCCACGGTGAACGGCTCGGGCTGCCCGCAGGGCACGACGGCGGTCGCCGTCTCCGAGGACAACACCGCCTTCACGGTGACCTACAGCGCCTACCTCGCCCAGGTCGGCGGCAACTCCGACCCCACGGCGTTCCGCAAGAACTGCCAGCTCAACCTGGTCGTCCACGTCCCGCAGGGCTTCACCTACGCCATCGCGAGCGCCGACTACCGGGGCTTCGCCTCGCTCCAGCGCGGCGCGAGCGGTGCGCAGAAGGCCTCGTACTACTTCCAGGGCTCGTCGAACACCTCTAGCAAGAACCACCCGTTCAACGGTCCCTACGACGACAACTGGCAGGCGAGCGACAGCACGGACGTGGCCCAACTGGTCTGGGCGCCCTGCGGAGTTCAGCGCAACTTCAACATCAACACGGAGCTCCGCGTCAACGCCGGCACCTCGGCGCCCGGCGCGGTCAGCTTCATGACGATGGACTCGACGGACGGCGACATCAGCACCGTCTACCACATGGCGTGGGAGCACTGCCCGAGCTCCTGACGCGCGGTGCCGTGAGATGACCTGAGAGGGGTGGCCCGTGTCGCACCGCGGGCCACCCCGACGGGGTGCTGCCGACGTGGCGGGCGGCCCGGACTCGGTCACGGCGACGGCCGGCGGCGGCCACCCTCCGTGAGCTCGGCGAGTTCGGCGAGGGTCGCGGCGATGCCCGGCAGGAGGTCGGCCGGGATGTGGTCGAGGACCCGGCGCCGGGCGCTGGCGAGGTGGGAGGGCTGCGCCGCGTGCACGGCGCGCAGCCCGGCGTCGGTGAGTACGGCCTCGCTGCCGCGCGCGTCCTGGCCGTGACGTTCCTTGCGCACCAGGTCGTGCCGGGACAGGCCGGACGGCCGGACCGCGCTTCAGGTTCGGCTCAGGTTCGTGCGGGAGGCTGGCCGCCATGCAGTGAAGACGACAGAGGTCGAGGCCCGCCTCGACTCGGCCTGCTTCTCCTGGACGGGCGAGACGAAGGGACAACGACCACTGACATATGCCCAGTTGGCCCTTATGGGCTAAGAAGCCGCTTTCGATTCCTCATCGCCGTGATCTGGCTGATATGAAACCCCTTGGCCGAAAAAGCAAGATCAGGGGTGGTTGTTGGGAAACGATTCGACTCCGGGGCGCGGACCGGGGTGGTGATCGTCGGGGCGGGCCCGGCGGGGCTCGTCCTGGGGAACCTGCTGCTGGACCAGGGCATCGACTGCGTGATCCTGGAGCGGCGCGGACGCGAGGCGGTGGAAGGGCGGGCCAGAGCGGGCTTCCTGGCCGCCCACTCCGTCCGCGTCCTCACCCAACACGGGCTGGCGGACGGCATGCTGGCCCGGGGCCACACCCACCGCACCTGCCTGTTCCGCAGCGAACGAGGCGAATTCACCCTCGACTACGGCGAGTTGGGGCGCGGTGAGGTCCACACGGTCTACCCCCAGCAGGAGTTGGGTACGCGACCTCCTCGCCGAGTACCTCCGGCGCGGCGGCGCGATCCGCTTCGACACGGAGGTCGAGGAGATCTCCGGGGGCAGGGTCCGCACCTCCGACGGCACGGACGTCGTCGGGCGCTACGTCGCCGGGTGCGACGGACACCGCGGAGTCGCCCGCGCGACCATGACCGCCCACGGCACGCGCACCGCCCGCTGGGACCACGGCGTGAGCTGGCTCGCGGTCCTGGCCGAGGCCCCGCCGAGCATGGAGGCCGTCGGCTACGCCCTGCACGCGCGGGGATTCGCCGGCCACATGGCCCGCACGGCGACCGTCACCCGCTACTACCTCCAGTGCCCGCGCGGCACCGATCCCGCCGACTGGAGCGAGGACCGGATCTGGACGGAGCTCGAAATCCGGCTCCGCGTCGACGAGTTCGGACAGCTCAAGGACGGCCCGGTGCTGGAGAAGGCGGTCGTGGACCTGCGTTCCGACGTGCTCGACACCCCGGCGGGGGCAGCTCTGGCTGGCGGGCGACGCGGCCGGACTCATCAGCCCCTCCGCCGCGAAGGGCGCCAATCTCGCCGTACTCCAGGCCGAACGCCTCGCGCAGGCACTGGCGTTGGCCCTCAAGCACGACAACGAGAACGACCTCGACCGTTACGCCGCCGACTGTCTGCCGCGGGTCTGGCGGGCCCATGAGTTCTCGCACTGGATGAGCGGCCTGCTGCACGGCCCGACCGCCGAGGACACCGAGCACACCGTCGAGGCCCACGCCCGCTACGGCCGCGCGCTCCAGTACGCCCGCCTGGACAGCCTGCGGACCTCCCGCGCGCACCAGGACTTCTTCGCCGAGAACTACACCGGCATCTGACCTCGTCACCCGCTCCCGTCTCCGTCCCCACGATTCACCGGGAACCCCCTCATGAACCTCCCCGTCGTACCGGCACGCCTCGCCGCGGCCGACGCAGCCCGCATCGAGCGAGCGGCGGCCTACGTCGAGACCCACGACACGGACCAGGTCCTGGCCGAACTCCTCCCGGCCCTCACACCGGGCGAACGGGCCGACGTGGCACGGCACTTGGTCTTCGACCACACCGCCGTCCTGGTCTTCCCCGACTCCTTCGACGGCCTCTGCGAGGAACTCCGCCGCCTCGGCTTCGCACCGGGCCCGGTCACCCCGAGCGTCGTCGTCCGCGACCGGCTGACCCGCCGCTACGGCCCGGAACTCGCCGACATCCCGGTGGGCATCGTGCACGTGGCGGTCGGCACCCGCAGCGTGGAGATCTTCGCGCTCCCGGTGCCCGCCGACTCGGCGCTGGAGGCCGTGGCCGCCGACGAACGCGAGGCGGAACACGAGTCCCACCACGCCTTCGCGGTCACCGCCCCCGGCCCGGTGGTCCCCGCCGGTCTACGGCTGCTGCTCCAGGAGCGGGGCGGCGCGGTCCCCGACGGCGGCGGCTACAACGGGCACGAGAACGTCACCGTCCTCTACCACCGCACCACCACCCACCGGCGTTTCGAACTCCGGCTCCCCGGCCGCCACGTGCCCCTCCCCGACCCGACGACGGCCCTGCTCACCGTCATGACCGGGGCGTGGGCGACCCAAGCGGTCGCCACCATGGCCGAGTTGAACATCGCGGACCACCTGGCGGAGCACCCCGGCATGTCGGCGGCGCGGCTGGCGGAACTCACCGCGACGCACCCGGACGCCCTGCGCCGCCTCCTCCGCTACCTCACCACCCTGGGCCTGCTGACGGCCGCCGACGACACCTACCACCTCACGGCTGCGGGCCAACCCCTGCGCACCGCGACGGAGTTCAGCCTCCACCCGCTGGCCCGGCTCTACGCGGGCCCGTTCTACGACTCCTTCGCGGGCCTGACCCACTCCGTACGCACCGGCGAGGAGGCATTCGCCCACCGCAACGGCCGGCACCACTTCGCGTACTTCGCCGAACACCCCGAACTCGGCGACCTGTTCCACCGGTCGATGGCGGCCAGCGCCGAGATGTTCACGCCGGTACCGACACTGGTCGACTTCTCCGCGGTGCGGCGCGTGGTGGACGTAGGCGGCGGAAACGGCGCGCTGCTCGGCCGGTTGCTCCGCGCCCACCCCCACCTGGAGGGCGTCCTCTACGAACGCCCCGGCGCCCTGGAGGCCGCCCGCACCCGGCTCACCGAACGCTGCTCCTTCGTCGCCGGGGACTTCACCCGCTCCGTACCGGAGGGCGGGGATGTCTACCTCCTGTCCCGCGTCCTGCACGACTGGGACGACGAACGCTGCCTGACGATCCTCCAGCACTGCGCGGAGGCCATGCGTCCGGGCGCCCAACTCCTGCTGGTGGAACGCCTGTTGCCGACTCCCACGGCGGTCGCGTGGGACGTCCACATGCTGTGCAACGTCGGCGGCCGGGAACGCGACGAGGACCACTACCGCCGCCTGCTGGAGAAGGCGGGCTTCACGGTCCGCACGAGCCACGCCCTGCCGCTGGGGGCGTCGCTGATCAGCGCGGTGCGGGCGGTTCCCTGACCGGTTCGCGCAGGAAGGCGGAGAGCAGCATCGCGAGCACCGGCACGGTGGCGAGCACCGCGAGGGCGCCCCGGGGGCCGTAGTGGGTCGCGATCAGGCCCAGCAGCGGCATGAACAGTCCGCCGGCGCTCATCGCGAGGCCGAGGGTGACGCCGGCGGCGGTCCCGGGGCGGCTGGGCAGATAGTCCTGGCCGAGCTTGATGAGCACGGCGAACGGGATGTTCGAGACCAGGCCGACCAGCAGTGCGAGGGGCAGCGCGGCGTACTTGTCGTCGCAGACCAGCATGAGCCACAGGGCGGGCAGCATCGCCGCGTTGCCGATCTGCACGGTGCGCACCATGCCGATGCGGTCCGCCAGCCGCCCGCCGAGCAGCGTCCCGGCCACGCCGCCGCCGAGTTCGAGGGTCAGCGCGAGACCGCCGAGACCGCTGCTCGCCTCCAGATGGCGGATCCAGTACAGCGAGATGAAGGTGTTCAGCCCGGTCGAGACGGTGGACCGTACGATCTCGACGGCGGTCAGCGCCGCGAACCGGCCGGGCTGGTCCCTGCCCTCGCGCCGCACCGCCCCGACCGCCGTCGCGGACGTACGGGTCTGGTGCCGCAGCAGGACGAAGCCCATGAGCACGGCAGGCGGGATGAACAGCGCCGTCGCGCGCATCCCGAGGGCGTCCAGGGCCGGCGTGACCAGGGCCGGGGCGATGAAGAACCCGACGCTGCCGCCCGCGGCGAAGTAGCTCATCGCGGCGGCACTGCCCCGGCCGCACGGCGCGCGTCCCGCCCCGCGGGCGGATGGAACAGCGCGATCCCGACGCCCGCCGTCAGCAGCAGCGCGAACACCAGCGGATACGACGGCGTCAGCCCGGAAAGCCCCGCCCCCACCCCCGCGAGACCGACCCCCAGCGGCGACATCCAGCGCAGCCGGTACCGGTCCGCGAGCAGCCCGATCGGCACCTGCGGCACCCGCACTGCCGAGCGTCGCGGCGAGGGCCAGCCCCGACGCCTGCACGTAACCGAAGTCCCGCTGGAGCACGAAGTAGGGCACGGCGGCGGGCACGAGCCCTTGGTAGAAGTCGTCCACGGCATGGGCCGCCGCCCACACCCGCATCCGACGCCAGTGCCCGCCCGGACCACCTGCCTCACGGGAGGTGTCTTCTTCCTGGATCGCTGTCACAGACCCACGATGACCGCGCGGACCCCGCACGCGCTTCCCGTATTCCGCCTACCTGTATCGCAGATCTGCCAAAGGCCCGCTAGCCCGCCTGTCCCATCCCCGCCGCGTTCGGCCAGCTCTGGGCGTTGGGCCAGCCGGTCGCCGGGGCGGGGGCCAGGTTCTGCATGCCGTTGGGGCTGGTGGCGCCGCGTACCTGGGCGGCCGTGAGGCCGTTGCGGGCGGGGACGCCGGTGGGGTGGGCCCCTGCGGGGGCATGGGGGCAGGGCGGGAGCCGGGGCCGGGACGGCGTAGGGCTGCTGTTGCGGGGGCATTTGCTGGGGGCCTGTTGAGGGAGCTGCATCGGCATGCCGACGCCGTTCGACTGGTGGTCGGCCATGCCCGTCATCGGCATCTGCTGGACCTGCGCGGCGGCCACCATCGGCTGGAACTGCGGCTGGGGCTGCGGCTGTTGGGGCTGGGGCTGGGGCACCTGCATGGGCACCGGCTGCGGCTGCAGCTGTGCCGCCGCCGGTACGGGCATCGGCGTGGGGGCGCCCGACGTCCCCGTACCGAGAGCCTGGGCGGCGAGGTTCTGCATCCCCGCGCCGTTCGTCGCGCCGACCAGGCGATCCACGGCCGCCGTACCCGAGCTGTAGTTGGTCCCTGTACTCAACTCGGGTACGGCGGCTCCCCTCCTGGTCCCGTAGAGCACCTGTTCCATGCCGGACACCAGGCGACGCACGTCCGTCTGGGGGCGCACCACGAGCCGCAGGAAGCGGCTGGACGAACCGATCTTGTTGCCGCACTCGCGGACGAGGATGCGGTGCTCGGTGAGCATCCGGTCCCGGACCACCGTGCCCTCCGCGCCCACGGGGAGGCGTACGAAGAGGAAGTTGCCCTGCGACGGATACACCGTCAGACCGGGCAGCGCGGAGAGGTGGCTCGCCATGTCGAGCCGGTCGCGGCGCACCTGCTGGAGGCTCTGCGCGTACTCCGCGCCGTGCTCCCTGAGGATGAACACCACATGTTCCGCGAAGGCGTTGAGGTTCCACTTGGGGAGCATGCCGCGGATCCGGCCGGCCAGCGCGGGGTTCGCGACGAGGTAGCCGAACCGTATGCCGTGGAGGCCGAAGTTCTTGCCGAGGCTGCGCAGGACGATCACGTTGGGGCGGATCATCGCCTCTTGTACGACGCTGGGCTCGACCTCCGCGTCGGCGAACTCCAGGAACGACTCGTCGATGACGATGAGGTCCAGGTCGGCCATGGAGTCCATGAACTGGACCAGCGCCTGCTTGTGGAGGAAGCCGCCGTCGGGGTTGTTCGGGTTGCAGATGACGGCGACCTTGGTGTTGCGCTTGCGGATGAACTCCGCGTACTGCGTCAGGTCGAGGGCGAAGCCGTTGGACTCCTGGAGCGGGAACATGTCGACCCGCTTGCCGGTCTCCATGGGCTGGTCGGTCCAGCGGCCGAAGGTGGGGACGGGGATGGCGAGGGACTCCCGGACCATCAAGTGGTCGATCCAGGTGATCAGTTCGGTGGAACCGTTGCCCATCGCCACGCACTGCGGCGGGAGTTGGAGAAGGTTGCAGAGCTCGGCCGTGATCGTGTCGGCGCTGCTCGGGTAGTACGTGATGATCTCGCGCAGCCTCGCCGCCATCTCGTCGAACATGGCGGGAGTGGGGAAGTAGGGGTTGCACGGGATACAGAAGTCCACCGGCCCGGTGCCGTCGCTCTCACGCGCCAACGCCGCCATCGACGGGCTGTGTGCGGCCGTGCCGCGGAACAGCGAGGTGACGTTGGAGTCGGCCAATGGAACCTCCGTATGAAGGCGGGCCCGGCGGGGACGACCGGGCCCGTCGTCTTGGGTGGCCCGCGCGGGGGAGCACGGGCCACCCATCAATACGGCGACGCGAGTGGCGCTGTTCAACGGATGTGAAAATGGTGTGTGTTCGGAACCCCGGCCAGGTGTGACGCCCCAGCGGGGCGCGGGGAACTGCGCGACCAGCCACAACGGCCCCGCAGCTCCCCACGACCCGTCCGGCGAAGCGCTTACGCGCTGAACGAGTGGATCGTCGTCGTCCGGTACGTCTGACCCGGCCGCAGCACCGTCGTCGGCCAGGACGGCTCGTTGGGGAGTCCGGGAAGTGCTGCGTCTCCAGGGCCAGTCCGTCACCCTGCCGGTAGGTCCGCCCCGACGTGCCGATCAGCGTGCCGTCGAGGAAGTTGCCCGAGTAGAACTGCAGGCCCGGCTGGTCGGTGGAGATCTTCAGGGTGCGGCCGGAGGCGGGATCGCGCAGGGTGGCGATGTGCTCGGGCCTGGCCGTGACGCCCTTGTCCAGCACCCAGTTGTGGTCGAAGCCCTTCGCCGTCACCTGCTGCGGATGTCCCGCCCGGATGTCCCGGCCGATCGGCTTCGCCTTGCGGAAGTCGAAGGGCGTGCCCGCGATCGGCGCCAGCTCACCGGTGGGGATCAGCCCCGCGTCGGTGGGCGTGAACCGGCTCGCGGCGATGGAGAGTTCGTGGTCGTAGATGCCGCCGCTGCCCTCGCCCGCGAGGTTGAAGTACGTGTGGTTGGTGAGGTTGACGACGGTCGGTTTGTCGGTGGTGGCCTCGTAGTCGATACGCCAGTCACCGTGCCGGGTGAGGGTGAACGTCACCTTCGTCTTGAGGGTGCCGGGGTAGCCCATCTCCCCGTCCACGCTGGTGTAGTGGAGGTACAGGCCGACGTCGGACCCCTTGGTGAAGGGCTCGATGTCCCACACCTTCGTGTTGAAGCCCTTGGCACCGCCGTGCAGGCTGTTCACACCGTCGTTGACGGAGAGCTGGTACGCCTTGCCGTCGAGGGTGAACTGCCCCTTGGCGATGCGGTTTCCGTACCGGCCGATGGTCGCGCCGAAGAAGGTGGTGCCGGCGACGTACGCCGCGAGGTTGTCGTAGCCGAGCGACACGTTGGCGTACCTGCCGTGCCGGTCGGGGAGTTCGAGCGACTGGATGATGCCGCCGTAGGAGAGGACCTTCAGCCGGGTTCCGCCGTTGGCCAGCGACCAGCGGTACACCTTCGTCCCGTCGGCGAGCTTCCCGAAGAGTTCCTTCACGGGCCGGCCGCCTGCCGAGGCCGCTGCCTCCGCCGTACCCGTACCGAGCGCGCTCGCGGCGAGACCTGCTGCCGCGGCGCCTGCGATGACCGTGCGTCTGTTCAGTTCCATGGAGCGGCTCCCTAGTGCGTTGATAGGGGCTCTACCGGGACCCCGCGCCCGAGGGCGCGGGGAACCGCGCGACCGGCCACGGCGGACCCGTGGCCACGTCCCGCTCTCCCGGCGGAGCTTCCGTTACGAACCGGACTTGCGCTTGTTCCACACATCGAAGCCGACCGCGGCCAGCAGGGCGAGGCCCTTGATGACCTGTTGCCAGTCGGTGCCGACGCTGAGGAGGTTCATGCCGTTGTTCAGCACGCCGAGGACGAGCCCACCGATGATCGCGCCGAGGACGGTACCCACACCGCCGCTCATGGACGCGCCACCGATGAACGACGAGGCGATGGCCTCGAGTTCGAAGCCGTCGCCCGCCTTCGGCGAGGCCGCGTTGAGGCGGGAGGTGACCACCAGACCCGCCAGGGCCGCGAGCACGCCCATGTTCAGGAACACCTGGAAGCTGACGCGCTTGTCCTTGACGCCGGACAGCTTCGCGGCCGGCAGATTGCCGCCGATCGCGTAGATGTGGCGGCCGAAGACGGTGTTGCGCATCACGTAGCCGTAACCGACCACCAGGACACCGAGGATGATCAGGATGACCGGCGCGCCGTTGTAGCTGGCGAGCAGCATGGTGAGCCAGACGATCGCGGCGATGATCGCGACGAGCTTGAGCAGGAACAGCTTGGTGGGTGGCACGTCGAGCGAGAACTCCTGCTGCCTGCGCCGGTCCCGCACCTCCTGCGACACCACCGCGGCGATCATCACGAGCCCCAACAGCAGCGTGATGTTGTGGTAGTTGGTGTTCGGTCCCACGGCGGGCAGGAAGCCGTTGCCTATCTTCTGCAGGCCGTTGGGGAACGGGCCGAGCGTCTGACCCTGGAGGAGGATCTCCGTGAGGCCGCGGAAGAGCAGCATCCCGGCGAGGGTGACGATGAAGGACGGTATCCCCGCGTAGGCGATCAACAGCCCCTGTACGGAGCCCGCGACGGCGCCCATCAGCAGGCACAGCACCACGGCGACCGGCCACGGCACCTGATGGTTGACCATCAGGACCGCCGCGAAGGCGCCCACGAACGCCGTCAGCGAGCCGACCGACAGGTCGATGTGCCCGGCGATGATGACCAGCATCATGCCGATCGCGAGGATCAGGATGTAGCTGTTCTGCAGCACCAGGTTGGAGACGTTGCGCGGCAGCAGCAGGTCCCCGCCGGTCCAGACCTCGAAGAAGATCACGATCAGACCGAGCGCGATCAGCATGCCGTACTGGCGCATGTTGCGCCGCAGGCCGTCCAGCATCAGCTGCAACAGGCCGCCGCCCGCGGCCGATCCGCTCTTGCCCGGTGGCGCGGGGGCGGGCTCTTGGCGGTCACGTCCGTGCTCATCGCGTTACCTCTTTGTCCTTCGTCATCTGGCGCATCAGCACTTCCTGCGTGGCCTCGGCCCGGGGCACCTCACCGGTCAGGCGGCCCGCCGCCATCGTGTAGATGCGGTCGCACATGCCGAGCAGCTCCGGCAGCTCGGAGGAGATGAAGACCACCGCCTTGCCCTCGGCGGCGAGTTGGTCGATGACCGTGTAGATCTCGTACTTGGCGCCCACGTCGATGCCCCGGGTGGGCTCGTCCAGGATCAGCACCTCGGGACCCGCGAAGATCCACTTGCTGAGGACGACCTTCTGCTGGTTGCCGCCGGACAGCTTGCCCACCGGCTCGAAGACGGTCGGTGCCTTGATGTTCATCGACGTGCGGAACCGCTCGGCGACCTGCCGTTCCTCGTGCTCGTCGACCACCCCGCGCTTGGAGACCTTGTTGAGGGCGGTCAGTGAGATGTTCCGGTTGATCGTGTCGATGAGGTTGAGGCCGTAGTGCTTACGGTCCTCGGTGACATAGGCGATGCCCTGGCCGACCGCCTCCGCCACCGACTTGGTGCGGATCTCCCGGCCGTCCTTGAGGACCGTGCCGCCGGCGTAACGGCCGTAGGAGCGGCCGAAGACGCTCATCGCGAGTTCGGTGCGGCCGGCGCCCATCAGTCCGGCGATGCCGACGATCTCGCCCCTGCGCACATTTATTGACACATCGTCAACTACCTTGCGCTGCTGGTCGATCGGGTGCAACACCGTCCAGCCGCGGATCTCCAGAGCGGGTGCCGCCTCGGGCTCGCCCGCGTACGGGGTGCGCTCGGGGAAGCGGTGGTCGAGGTCGCGGCCGACCATGCCGGAGATGATCCGCTCCTCGGTCGTCTCCGGCGCCTTCACGTCGAGCGTCTCGATGGAACGCCCGTCGCGCAGGATCGTCACCGAGTCGGCGACCTTGCGGATCTCGTTGAGCTTGTGGGAGATGATGATCGAGGTGATGCCCTGCTTCTTCAACTCCAGGATGAGATCCAGGAGTTTGCCGCTGTCCTCGTCGTTCAGGGCCGCCGTCGGCTCATCCAGGATGAGCAGCTTCACCTTCTTCGACAGTGCCTTCGCGATCTCCACGAGCTGCTGCTTGCCCACGCCGATGTCGGCGACGCGGGTCTCCGGGTGGTCGCTGAGGCCCACCCGGCGCAGCAGTTCGGTGCCGTGCCGCAGGGTCTCGTTCCAGTTGATGAGCCCGCGCGAGGCGTGCTCGTTGCCGAGGAAGATGTTCTCCGCGATGGACAGGAACGGCACCAGCGCCAGTTCCTGGTGGATGATCACGATGCCGCGCTGCTCGCTCGCCCGGATGTCGCGGAAGGCGCACTCCTCGCCCTCGAAGAGGATGTCGCCCTCGTAACTGCCGTGCGGATGGACGCCGGAGAGCACCTTCATCAGGGTGGACTTCCCGGCGCCGTTCTCGCCGCAGATGGCGTGGACCTCGCCCTGACGCACCGTCAAGGTGACGTCCGAGAGCGCTTTGACACCGGGAAAGGTCTTGACGATCGAGCGCATTTCCAGGACGGGTCCCGCCATGGTCGTGCCTACCAATCAGTGTGGGGTCGGGTAACGGGAGCCGGAATTACTTGAGTTGGGCGTCCGTGTAGTACCCGCCCTTGACCAGCACGTCCTCGTAGTTGGTCTTGTCGACGCTCACCGGCTGCAGCAGGTAGGCGGGGACGACCTTGGTGCCGTTGTCGTAGGTCTTGGTGTCGTTGGTCTGCGGCGTCTTGCCGTTGAGCACGTCGTCGAGCATCGTGTCCGCGACCTTGGCGAGCTGACGGGTGTCCTTGTAGACCGTCTGCGTCTGCTCACCGGCGATGATCGACTTCACCGAGGCCAGCTCGGCGTCCTGGCCGGTGATCACCGGCAGCGGCTTGCTGGACGAGCCGTAGCCGTCCGACTTCAGCGCGGACAGGATGCCGATGGAGATGCCGTCGTAGGGCGACAGCACGGCGTCGACCCGGCCGGTCTTGTACGAGCCGGTGAGGATGTCCTCCATGCGGTTCTGCGCGGTGGTGCCGTCCCAGCGCAGGGTGGTGACCTTGTTGAGCGCGGTCTGCCCGGACTTGACGACCAGTTCCTTCTTGTCGATGTACGGCTGCAGGACCTTCATCGCGCCGTCGAAGAAGTACTTGGTGTTGTTGTCGTCGTTCGAGCCGGCGAACAGTTCGATGTTGAACGGGCCCTTCTTGCCGCTGGTCAGCCCCAACTTCTCGGCGATGTACGTGCCTTGGAGGGTGCCGACCTTCTCGTTGTCGAACGACGCGTAGTAGTCGACGTTCTTGGTGCCGAGGATGAGGCGGTCGTAGGCGATGACCGGGATCTTCGCGCTGGCGGCTTCCTGCAGCACGTTGTTCAGGGACTTGTTGTCGATCGCCGCGATGATCAGGCCCTTGACGCCCTGGGTGATCATGTTCTCGATCTGCGAGACCTGGGTGTCCGGGTCGTCCTCGCCGTAGACCAGCTTGGTCTTGTAGCCCTTGGCCTTGAGGTCCTTGACCATGTTGTTGCCGTCGGAGATCCAGCGCGCGGAGGACTTCGTCGGCATCGCGATGCCGATCGTGCCGCCCTTCGCGCTGCTCGACTTCTCCTTGCTGCCGCCTGAGCCGCTCTGGCCGCAGGCGGACAGGGTCAGGGCGAGGGTGGCTGCGCCGGCTATCAGGGGGAGGGCGCGACTTCTGCGGATGTGCATTGAACTGGCCTCATTCTTCTCGTCGTTGAGAGGGGCAGCGAGTGGGGTGTGGGTTTGGGGTGGTGTGGGTTTGGGGTGGTGTCGGTTGGGTGGTTCGGTGCGGGTTCGGTGGGGGCTTGTCGCGCAGTTCCCCGCGCCCCTGAAAACGCCGGCCCGGGTTCCTTGGGGGCGCGGGGAACTGCGCGACCGGCCACGGGCGGCCTGCAGGCCCCATGGGTCAGTCAGTGGCGCTCTCTGCGGGGAAGCGGTTGAGAGACCCCGGCAACCTCGTGCCCAGGGGAGCCATGTCCGTGTTCGCGCCGTGGCGGGCCAGGAGGTCGAGCGCCAGGCGGCCACGGCGGACCCGTTCGCGGGCCGTGTCCAGGGTGACGTCGCGGAGATGGGTGCCCCACGGGTAGATGCCGGGAGCCTTGGAGAGGCCGAACTTGAGGTACAACGGGCGCCCCGGCGGATCAGTTCGGCGACCTCGTACATCCGGACGTAGCCACCGAGGTCGTCCGGCGCCTCGATGTACATGTCCATCGGAGCCGCCGACACCCGCCGGATCTCGGTGAGGTGATCGAGCGTCAGGTCGCTGGGGACGTTCAGGGAGTCCGCGCCGAGGCGCTCGTAGACCGCGTACGCCGCCGGGTTGACCGGACCGATCAGCGCCGAGACCTTGAGCGTCGTGTCGGTGGGGATGATCCCCGCCACCCGCGCCCGGTGCAGCGTCCACAGCACGCCCTCGTCCGCGACGAGCAGGCACTTGACGCCCAACTCCGTTGCCCGCACCGCGTCTTCGACGCATCCGGCGACCGCGTCATGGCCCCGGGCCCGCAGACCGCCGCCGCGCGAGTCGGAGCGGACCGAGCCGCCGATGTCCCACGTCCCGCGCGGTCCGGTGAACAGGCAGAGCTCGATG
Source organism: Streptomyces sp. P3 (assembly GCA_016893485.2). Lineage (GTDB taxonomy): Bacteria > Actinomycetota > Actinomycetes > Streptomycetales > Streptomycetaceae > Streptomyces. The sequence goes on along the minus strand of JAFEKX020000001.1, from coordinate 3,264,035 downwards.
TCGCGTTCGGCCGTCGCCTCGATCTCGGTGATCTCGGCGTCGGTCAGCATCCACACGCCACTGCCCTGGCTGATCCGGTGGATCGGTACGTCCAGGCGCGAGGACTCCTTGAGGACGACCGCCAGCGCCTCGGGCCCCTCGCACGAGGGGATCTCGGTGCGCCAGCGACCGCCGCCCGGGAAGGTGTGCGGCGAGGCGTCGGCGGGGTCGAGTGCGGGCGCGCCCAGGCCGAGCGCGGAGAGCGCCTGCTCCCCGGGCCTGCGGGCTGCCGTGGCGATGTCGGTCACTTGCTGTCCTTCGCGTTCGGTATTTCGGACGAGGTTCGCGGCTCGAGGTACGAAAAGACTCTGGTGGTACGCCGGCACGGGGTGGTCAGGTCACCCCGTGCCGACGTACGACTGGGGTGTCCTACGGCCGCAGCAGCACCTTGCCGACCTTGGGATCGCCGGACCCCACCAGCTCGATGGCCTGTGGGAACTCGGCGAGCGGCAGCTCATGGGTGACCAGGGGGAGCGGATCGAGCAGGCCCGCGCCGAAGACCCGGACCGTGTGCGCCCAGGCGTCCGGCGGTGCCCCGAAGACGGTGTGCACCTCCAGCTGCCGTATGACGAGATCGGTCGGGTCGAGGCCCTCGGCGCCGGGCGCGGGGGATACCCGTGAGGACCAGGCGTCCGCCGCGCCGGAGCAGGGAGGCGGCGGTACGGGCCGCGTCCGCGGAGCCGGCGGTCTCGATCACCACGTCGAAGTCGTCGGGCAGGTGCTCGTTCTTCGTACGGAAGCCGGTGGCGCCGAACTGCTCCGAGAGGGCCGCTCGGTCCGGGCGTGAACCCACCACGAGCAGCTCGGCCGGCGAGCCCGCCTTCAGGAACTGCACCGCGAACATCCCGAGCGTGCCGGTGCCGACCACCGCGACCCGCTCGCCGGGGCGGGCGTTCGCCTTCAGCGCGGCGGCGGCGATGCAGGCGGCGGGTTCCAGCAGCGCCGCCGCCGTCAAGTCGGCCTCGTCCGGGAGGACATGGAGGAGACGGGCGGGGAGCGTGAGGGTGGCGGCCATCGCGCCCGGCTGGGTGAAGCCGGTCTCCTCGTAGCCCGCCGTGCACAGCGTCGTCTCGCCCGCGTGACAGCGGTCGCAGACCTGGCAGTTGCGGAAGCCCTCGCCAACCACCTTGCGGCCCACGAGAGTCGCGGGCACCCCGGTGCCGACGGCCGCCACCGTGCCGGACCACTCGTGGCCCGGGGTGAGGGGGTAACGGACGTAGCCCTCGGGCCTGTTGCCCTGGTACACCTCGCGGTCGCTGCCGCAGATGCCGACCGCGTGGACGCGCACCAGCGCCTCGCCCGCCTCCGGCCGCCGGGGCTCGTGCGAGGCCAGGCGGTGCTCGCCCGGGGCCTCGACGACGACCGCGGTGCTCACTTCGTGCCCTTCGGCTTGCGCTGTTCCCAGCCGTCCGCCCACAGGTCGAACCGCGCCTGCTGCTGCGGGAATTCGGCCGCCGCGTCGGTGTCCAGCTCGACGCCGAGACCGGGCGCGTCCGAGAGGTGGAAGTAGCCGTCGATCACCTGCGGGGCGCCCTTGACGACCTTCTTGATCTCGGCGTCCGCGAAGTCGTTGAAGTGCTCCAGGATCTTGAAGTTCGGTGAGGAGAAGCCGACTTGGAGCGAAGCGGCGGTCAGCACCGGGCCCCCGACGTTGTGCGGGGCGACGAGGACGTAGTGCGCCTCGGCGGTCGCGGCCAGCTTGCGGGTCTCCCAGATGCCGCCGATGTGGCCGACGTCGGGCTGGATGATGTCGACGGCCTGGCTCTCGAACAGCTCGCGGAACTCGATCCGGTCGTGGATGCGTTCACCCGTGGCGACCGGGATGTCGACCTTGGCGGCGACCTTCTCCAGCGCCTTCAGGTTCTCCGGCGGGACCGGCTCCTCCAGCCACGCGGGTTTGAACGGCGCGAGTTCGTGCGCGAGCCGTACCGCGGTCGACGGCGAGAACCGGCCGTGCATCTCCAGCATCAGTTCGGCGTCCGGGCCGATCGCGTCCCGCACCGCCTCGATGAGGGAGACCGCGTACAGGGTCTGCTCGTGGTCGAGTTCGAAGTGCCCGGTACCGAACGGGTCGATCTTCAGGGCCTTGTAGCCGCGCTCGACGACCCCTGGGCGGCCTTGTGATAGGCCTCCGGGGTCCGCTCGGTGGTGTACCAGCCGTTGGCGTACGCCTTCACCTTGTCGGTGACCTTGCCGCCGAGCAGCTGCCACACCGGCACGCCGAGGGCCTTGCCCTTGATGTCCCAGCAGGCCATCTCGATGACGGCGATGCCGGACATGACGATCTCACCCGCGCGCCCGTAGTCGCCGTACTTCATCCGGCGTACGAGGTCTTCCACCGCGAACGGGTCGGAACCGAGAATGTGGTTTGCCTGGGCCTCGCGCAGGTAACCGATCAGCGCGTCGGTGTGGCCCAGCATCCGGGTCTCGCCGACGCCGGTGACGCCCTCGTCGGTGTGCACCTGGACGTACGTCAGATTGCGCCATGGCGTCCCGACCACGTGCGTGCTGATTCCCGTGATGCGCACGGCAGTTGCCCCCTGTGCTCTTCAGTACTGTTCGAAATTTCGGCTCACGTTCGAAATGCTGGGCAGACAGTAAGGACGGCGAGGCGGGGGTGTCAATGGGTCGAACACGTAACAGTTTCGGCAAGAGAGGCGATCGACGTACCGCCTGACGGCGTCGGTTCGTGTCGATTCTTGTCGTTTCCCGCCACGTCCCCACACAACTTTCACAGGCGTGACTAGGAACGGGACCTGTGAGGAACCTAGTCTTCCCGCGTCATGGACTACTGCCACCCCTGCGGCCGGCACCTGAACGGCGCCCTCGCGTGCCCGGGGTGCGGCGCGCCGGTCGTACCGCCGGCCGACTCGACTCAGGCCCACGCTCCCGTAGTTGACGCGCGCCCGGAAACGGGTGAGGCGTCGCACGAGGGCGCGCCCGACGCCGGGCGCGAGGAGGGCGACGCGGACGGTGAGCCCCAGGGGCGGGCTGCGCGGCGGAAGAACCGTGGCCGTGTCCGCGTCGAGAGCACCCTCGCCGCGACCGCAACCGCGCCCGATGACGACGGCGACGGCGACCCCGAGGACCCGGACGCGCCGGGCGCGAGCCGCCGCGACCGCAAGGCCGCGGCACACCGCAGGCGCCGTCGCCGGGTCCTTCTCATAACGGCCGGTTTCGTACTGGCGGCGGCCGGCCTGAGCCTGGCGGAACTCGGCACGGACGCGCCCTTCTCGATCCCGGGATCCGCCGCACCGGGCGCCTCCGCCGAGGGCGGCGCGGACAAGGAGGCCAGCCCGACGGCCGAGCCCCTGGACGCGACGAAGACCGTGGGAACCAGCGCGGGCACGGCGTCCCCGGACGCCTCGGCATCCCCCTCCGCGTCCCCGTCGACGTCCCCTACGGCCACGAAGAGCCCCAAGGAGACGGACACCGCGACGGCGGACACCGGCGACGACACCAGGTCTCCCGCGTCCAGTTCGTCGACGGCCCCGCCGACCACCACCCCGTCCTCGGAACCGACCTCGTCGGACCCGAGCCCGACCCCGTCCGCGTCGGAGACGTGCAAGCAGATCCTGTGGTGGTGTTCCTGAGCCACGCGGCTCAGCTCAACGGCATCCGCCGCGGGGCCGGCGCTCAGTCCTCCAGCATCCGCCGCAGCAACCCCCGCAGCGCCAACCGCTCCTCGTCCGACAACCCGGCCAGCGGCTCGCGGGCGAAGCGCAGGGATTCACGCAGGCTGCGGGCCACCTGGCGTCCCTCCTCCGTGGCCGCCGCCAGCTTCACGCGGCGGTCGGCCGGGTCCGGGCGGCGTTCGACCAGGCCGCGGGTCTCCAGGCGGTCCACGATGCCCGTGACGTTCGACGGCTCGCACTTCAGCCTGCGGGCGAGTTTGCGCATGGGCAGGGGTTCCAGGGAGAGCAGGCTGAGCAGCCTGGCCTGGGCTCCCGTGAGCTTGTGGTCGCCCGCCGCTTCCTCGTAGTCCTGGTAGAACCGCGCCACGACATCGCCGATCAGCTCGACGACCTCCATGGTCACGGGGTCGGAGCGGCGCGTCTTTTCGGGTGTGGCCATGGACTCAAGCGTACCCCGTTACTTGACATCATGAAATATTCAGAGGCATGGTTGTTTCAGGTACTGAAGTATTTGGCAGTATGCGAGACACCCTGCACAACGAAAGGCGCTTGTGATGATCAACCGCGAATGGCACCTGCTCAGCCGCCCGGTCGGCTGGCCGAAACCCGAGGACTTCGCCCTGGTGGAGACCGAGACCCGGGCCCCGGCCGAGGGCCAGGTGCTGGTGCGGAACAAGTACCTGTCGGTCGACCCGTACATGCGCGGCCGCATGAGCGCCGCGAAGTCCTACGTCGCCCCGTTCGAGCTGGGCAAGGTCATGCAGGGCGGCGCGGTCGGCGAGGTCGTCGAGTCGAACGCCGAGGGATCGCCCCGGCGACCACGTCCTGCACTTCGGCGGCTGGCGCGAGTACGCGACCATCGACGCCAAGGGCGCCGTCAAGGTCGACCCCGACCTCGCCCCGCTCTCCACCTACCTCGGCGTCCTCGGCATGACCGGCCTCACCGCCTACGCGGGCCTGCTGCGCACCGCGTCCTTCAAGGAGGGCGACTCGGTCTTCGTCTCCGGCGCCGCCGGTGCCGTCGGCAGCCAGGTCGGCCAGATCGCCAAGCTCAAGGGCGCCTCCCGCGTGATCGGCTCGGCCGGCTCGGACGAGAAGGTCAAGCTCCTCGTCGAGGAGTACGGCTTCGACGCGGCCTTCAACTACAAGAACGGCCCGGTGAGCCGGCAGCTCCGCGAGGCCGCCCCGGACGGCGTCGACGTCTACTTCGACAACGTCGGCGGCGACCACCTCGAAGCCGCGATCGGCTCCCTGAACGAGCACGGCCGCATCGCGATCTGCGGCATGATCTCGGTCTACAACAGCACCGAGCCCGTCCCCGGCCCGAAGAACCTCGGCCGCCTCATCCAGACCCGCGGCCGCATCGAGGGCTTCCTCGTCGGCGACCACTACGACCTCCAGCCGCAGTTCGTCCAGGAGGTCGGCGCGTGGGTCGCGTCCGGCGCCCTGAAGTACCGCGAGACGGTAGTCGAGGGCATCGAGAACAACCTGGAGGCGTTCCTCGGCCAGCTCCGCGGGGACAACACCGGCAAGATGATCGTCAAGCTCTGACGCGAGACGCCTCTACGACGAGGCCGCACCCCTTGATGGGGGTGCGGCCTTCGTTCGTCACCGAGTGAACGCGCCAAATGGGCGTCACCGGGCGGCCGTTACCCCCGACGTCACTGCGCCAGCGCCGCGCCGTGCACCGCCCGCACCAGCCCCACGTTCTCCGGCGCCGCCCCGCCCGGGAACGCGAACCGGCGCCGGGTGTAGCCGTAGGCCAGCCCGCTGCGCGGGTCCGCGAACGCCTGCGAGCCCGCCGCGCCGCTGTGGCCGATCGTGCCCGCGCCGAGGAACGGGTACCAGGCGTCCGCCGTCGCCTGGAACCCCAGGCCGAACGAGCGGTGCGTGCCGGTCACCACGTCGTAGCCGACGGAGTGCAGCTGCCCGAACTCGGCCACCGTGTCCGGCTTCAACAGCGCGGCCCTGTCGTCGACTTCACTGGTCGCCGCCGCGTACAACCCGGCGAGACCGCGCGCCGACGCCACCCCGCCGACCGACGCGGGACCCTTCGCCCGGATCACCCGCTCGTTCGGCAGGGACACGAGGTCGGTCGGCTGCGCCGCGTGCTCGTTGAACGCGATCGAGCCGAGACTGTACGGCCCCGACGGCTCCGCGGCCCGCGCGGCCTCCTGCTCCGGGGACGGCAACAGGGGCTGGACGGTGCGGAATCGGGGCTCGTGCGCCAGCGGCAGCCCGAGGAAGAAGTCCAGCCCGTAGGGCGCGCGGACTCTCTCCTCGTGCACCTCCTGGAGCGAACGGCCCGTGGCCCGCCGTACGATCTCACCGGTCAAGGCGCCGATCACCAGGGCGTGATAGCCGAAGGCCGTGCCCGGGCGCCAGAACGGCCGCTGATCGGCGAGGCGTTCGGCCACCGCCCGGTCGTCGGCCAGCTCGTCGAGCGTGAACCCGGTGTCGGTCCCGACCAGGCCCGCCCGGTGCGCGAGCAGCTCGCGCAGTGTCAGCGCGCCCTTGCCCTCGGACGCGAACTCCGGCCAGTAGTACGTCACTTTGCGGTCCAGCTCCAGCGTGCCGTCCTGCACGAGCAGCGCCACCACGAGATGCGCGGCGCCCTTCGTGGACGAGAACACGCCATAGAGCGAGTCGCCGTCGGTACCAGGCGGACCCGCCCACAGGTCGACGACCCGCCGACCGTGTACGTATGCACACAACTGGCCCTCGTAGTCGTCGCGTTCCGTCGCCACGAACGCGGCGAACTCCGCCCGCACCGCCTCGAAGCCGTCGGCCACGGTGCCGTGGATCTCCTGGGTCATCCGCTCTCCTCCACTGATCCGCTGCTCGCGTGAGCCATCGCTCGTGTGCCGTCGCTCGTCTGTGCCATGGTGAACAACGCCCGTCCGACCTGCGGGAGTTCCCCTTGGGATGATCCCGGAAGAGGGGCTCCGTGCCGAACAGGACGGCGTGTCGGCCACTGACGACCGACGGCCGCCCCGCCGCGTCCGCCGGACCGCCCGAGCCGTCGGCCCGCGTCCGCCAGTGCCCGGCGAGAAGAGGATTCCCGGTCGCGTACGACTGCTCCACGCGCACTCCGGCGCCGAGTCCGGTGAACCACACCGGCGCGTAGACGAAGCCGTAGCGTGGCGCGCCGCTCGTGAGGGGACCGGAATTGGCCACCCGTACGACGCCGTTGGCCTCCTCGGTGCCCCCGACGGGTGTCGCCGTCAGCAGCCCGGTCGCCGAGGAGAAGGCGGCGCCGGTGACGCCCCGGCCGACGAGTCCGTGCCCGGCCGAGAGGAAGGCGCCGAGGGCGGTGCGGGCGGCCGGGGTCAGGTCGTCGTACGCCAACTCCGTGGAGACGAACAGGACATCGGCCCTCGACCAGTCGAACCCGGTGTTCAGGATGCCCGTCGTCACCGGCGTGACGTCGAATCCCATCTCCCGCAGCGCGAACAACTCGCCCGGGGTGACGGCGGCGGCGACGCGGGTGGCGCGGAGGGGAGTGGTGCCGGTGAGGTGGGTGGCCTCGAACGCCACGTCGTAGGCCTTGGCGGCCTCGGTCACCTTCGCCCGGGACGCCTCCGCCTCCGGGCCCGTCCTCGGCTCCGGCACGATCGCGCTGCCGTCCGCCGCCCGGCGTACCGGAATCCCTTGTCGCAGAAGGGAGTTGAGGGCCGCGAACTCCGCCGGGTCGGTGAGCGGCAGGCGGAGGTCGCCGTGCGGGGCGACATACGCGACGGGGAGGGCGTGGAGACGGCGGTGAGGGGTGTGCCGGGAGGGGCGGTCACCGGCTCGACCGTGGCGCCCCACAGGCGGCCCAGGCTCCACGCCGAGATGTCGTACATCGCCGACACCTTGCCGCTGATGTCCCGGCCGTCGGCCAACAGGGCGTTCGCCAGGCCCCGTTTGGGCTGGTGCATGTCGACGACGTATGCGCCGGTCGCCGCGCGTAGCACGCGGACGTCGTTGGCGAGGAGGTGTGCGACGAGGCGGGCGCCCGCGGTGTCGGCGGCAATGGTGTAGGCACGCGGGAATTCGGTCGTGCAGACGTCCTCGGGGCCGATGCCCGGGACGCCCGGCACGGTCCGCGCCGACACCGGCACCTGCGCGGCGCCCGCCACGCCCCGCCGGAACATCTCGATCTGGTCGGCGATGAGTGAACCGCGGTGCGAGCGGGCGAAGTCGAGGGTCGCGCGCAGGGCGGCGCCCGCGACGGCCACGTTGACCGTGGCGCGGCGGCGCAGCTCGGCGGTGGGGAGGGCGTCGTAGGCCTCGTTGTCGACCTGGAGCGGCATCTCGACCGTGTGGGCGGCGACCGCGCCCTGGAAGGCGGCGTACTGCGGGGTGAAGACCGGGGCCAGTCGTCCCAGCCCTCCGTCTGGTCCCGGAACGGGATCTGGGCCGGCGAGACCCCGTCCCCGGCCGGTGTGTGGCCGAGGCCGTTGACGGCGCTCTCCATGCCGAGGGCGTTGGCGTAGGTGTTCTTGAGGAAGAGGTCGTACTCGTAGTTCTCGCCGTGCGGGGGAGTGGCCGGCTCGATGAGGGTGCCGTTGACGTACCCGTGCAGGTCGAGCAGGACGGCGGGCTGTGTGTCGATCGTGAGCCGGCGGATCGTCCGGGTCTCGGGCTGGGACGCGGTGATCAAGTCCCGGTTCAGATCGAAGCCGTTGGCGTTCGCGCGGGTGTTGGCGATACGGCCGTCGGGGTTCGCGGTGATGTCGAAGTAGAGGCGGCTGTGCGCCAACAGGTCCTTGGTATGGGCGTCGTTGGCGGTGGCGAGCTGCTGGATGAGGTCGAGGGAGGCGTCGGTGCCCTCGCGTTCGTCGCCGTGGATGTTGTCGTCGACGAGGACCGGCGTTTTGTAACTCGTCCTGATCTCCGTGGACTTGGCGGCGGTGACGGGCGCGTTCTCGATGAGGTCGCGCATCCGTTCCTGTGCGGTGGCCTGGGCGGCGGTCTCCGGGGCGGTGACCGTGACGAGGTAGAGCCGGTGCCCGCCGGCCGAGACGCCCGCGACCTCGACACTCACCCGATCACCCAGCTGCTGAAGGGAGTTCAGGCGGGGGCGAGGGCGTCGTACGGGGTCAGCCCGAGCTTGCGGGAGGCGTCGGCGGGGTTCGCCGGGTCGGCGGAGAGGAGGTGGCGGCGCGGGTAGCCGAGGCGGGGGTCGGAGCGCGGGACGGTGGCGGTGAGGGCGCGGTGGGCGACGGCCGCCGGGGCGAGACCGGCGTGACGGTCGGGACCGGAACCTTCACGGATGACGGGGCCGGAAGCCTCGCGGCCGACGGGAACGGAGCCTTCACGCGTGACGGGGTCGGGCGCGGAACCCCGGCGGGGACGGGCCGGGGAGTGGCGTCGGCCGGGCGGGGCTGGAGCAGGAGCGAACCGGCGGCGGTGGTCAGGGCGACGGCGGTGATCAGAACGGGTCTCGGGGGGACGGCTCGGGCAATGGTGCGCACGCGTACCTCCTCTTTGGTTCCAGAGATCGGTACGGCGGGCCGCACCTGTTCGACTCAACGGCAAACAGGAAGTTGTCGGTGTCGTCGATGCCCCGGATGGCGCATTCGCGGGGCCGGGGAGGGGGCATGCTGAGCACAGGTCACCGGTTCCGGGCAGCGGGTGCGGCGGATGACGCGGGTGTGGCGGGTGTCGTGGAGGGTGCGCGGCCGGGTCCCTCCGTGTGTCCGGCCGCGCACGTCCGCGTACGGCGAGGAGTTCCCATGGCAACGCTTCCTTCGCTCCCCAGCAGGGACGACATGCTGCGCATGGCGCGCAGCACCACCGACATCACCGGCCAACTCCTCGAAACGGCCGGGAACATCACCAGAATTGCGATCAACACCCTTGATCCACGCGACGGTTCGGGCGCCGAGGCGATCAGGGTGCTGCGCGAGACCACCGCGGGACTGGCCGAGGCGAGCGCGTCGCCGCAGGCCCAGGAGGCGTTCTACCGCGTCGTCGACACCCTGACCCGACTCGGCACGAGCGGCGCCCCGCTCGCCGTGCACCCGGTGAGCGCACCGGCACAGGCGCTGCTGACCGTGCTCGGCGACAGCCTGCTGCCCGTGCTGGACGCGGTGGAACCGGCGGTCGAGGAGTTCGCGGCGGCGCTCGGCGACCTGGTCGAGGCGGCCTCGCCCCTGCTCCCCGCGGCGGCGGGCGTGGCTGCGGGCCTGCTGCTGGCCCTGACCCCCTCATCAGGGCGGCGGCCGACGTACTGGCCGACTCCTCACCCGAACTCCGGCGCGTCGCGGAGGCGTTGACGGCGGCGCTGGCTCCACTGCTTCCGTTCCAGGTGGCCCTGGCACAGCGGGCGGCGACCGCGGGCGTGAACGTGATCCGCGCCGCCCTGCCTCCGCTCGCCGACCTCACCGAAGCGGCGGCGGCCACCACGAAGGTCGCGGGTCCGGTCCTGGTCGCCGGCGAGGAACTCCTCGTCTCCGCACTGGAACACCTCCAGCCGGCCCTCCTCGCGGCGACCTCCCGCGCGGGCCGGGTGGCCTGGGCGACGGCGGTCCGCGTGACGGCGGCGGTGGCGCCGTCGGCGGAGGGGGCGGTCGTGGTGGGGGTGAGCACGGCGTAGGGCCGGGACGGGGATGCCTGGAACTCGATGAAAGCCGGTACGGATGACCGGAGTTGACCCGGGCCGATGCGGGGTGCGCAACGGCTGGGTAAAGTTCGCCCCATGCATGATCTTGGAGCGGGGTTCGGCTATCTCCTGAAGGGCCAGCGCTGGGTCGCGCGGCACGGGAGGCAGTACGGTTTCGGGCTGGTCCCCGGTCTGATCACGCTCGTGCTGTATGTGGCGGCGCTGGTCGTGCTGGCGCTCTGGGGCGACGACTTCGTCACCTGGACGACGCCCTTCGCGGACGACTGGTCGAGCCCGTGGCAGGGCCTGTTCCGGGGTTTCCTCACCGCGGTCCTGTTCGTACTCGCCCTGCTGCTCTCGGTGTTGACCTTCACAGCGGTCACGCTGCTGATAGGGCAGCCCTTCTACGAGACGATCTCCGAGAAGGTCGACGAGGACGTCTCGCCCGACGGCACCGCCCCGGAGTCGGGCCTCCCGCTCTGGCGCGACCTGTGGATCTCCGCCCGCGACAGCCTCCGCATCCTGGTCCGCGCGCTCCTGTGGGGCGTCCTCCTCTTCGGCCTGGGCTTCGTCCCGTTCATCGGCCAGACGGTCATCCCGGTGATCGGTTTCTTCGTCACCGGCTTCTTCCTCACCGAGGAACTGACGGCGGTCGCCCTCCAGCGCCGGGGCATCGACCTCCGCGCCCGCCTCACCCTCCTCCGCTCCCGCAGGGCCCTCATCTGGGGCTTCGGCACCCCCCTCGGCCTCTCCTTCCTGGTCCCGTTCGTCGCGGTGTTCCTGATGCCGGGCGCGGTGGCGGGGGCGACGATGATGGCGCGGGAGCTGTTGGGGGAGGAGACCGAGGAGGGCGACAGGGAAGCGGGGGCCCGGAGACCGGGCCCGCGTCAGTCGACCGGTGACGCGTCCAACGCCACCGTCACCATCGCCCTGACCTGCGCGATGATGTCCACCCGGTTCCGTACGAACTCCGGATCGGTGATCGTCCCCGTCGCCGGGTCCGTGTTGCCCGCCCCGAACTGCAGGACCGGCGTGTGGATATGACCGCCCGGCAACGAGTCGTGCAGCCCGAGCCGGTCCCGTAGCAGCGTCGCCCGGTAGGCGATCTCGTTGGAGAGGTAGTTCCCACCGCCCCCGGCACGGGCCGTGGACCCCGCGGTGGGCCCGTCAGGCCGTACGACGGGACCGGTGCCGCCGGCCGGGATCTCCGTCACCTCGGTGTGGTCGTACACGGGGAACCGTCCGGTGTCGGCGGCCACAATCGCCTTGTACGGCAAGGTCGTTGACGTCCACTGGGGCTGGGAGGCCGGGTCGGCGACCGGCACGGTCTCGGTCCTCGACACGTTGTCGTTGTCCGGATATCCGCCCCGCCAGGCCCCGTTGGTCCGCTCGACGTCGAACCGGCCGACCCGTCCCTGACTCACGGTGGTGAACAGATCCACCTTCGGCAGATACGGCCGCAGCGCCCGCTCCACGCTGCCGTCCGCGAAGTCGGCCCACCGCACGGGGAACATGGCCGTCTCGATCCGCGCGGGACCGTCCGCGGTGCGGATCACCGTGCCGTCGAGCGCCAGCGCGGTCGCCCCGGACGGGTTGGAGATCCGGATGTCCGCGTCGAGGGTGAACGGGTCGAACCCGGTCACGAGTATCCGCTTGACCCCCCTTCTCGTGCGGATACCGGATACTGCTCTGCCCGCGCGAGGTCACCTCCAACTCGGAGAGCAGGGAAGCCCGTTGCGCCTCGCTGATCCCGAACCCGGGTTCCCAGCCCCGCACTTCGCGGGTCATCCCCAACCGGGCCCAGTACAGGGGCCGGTCGTCGTCCCTGCTCAGATCCCCGCCGGCCGGCCCGCGCCCCTGCGCCCGCGCCACGGCCCGCTGCCACAACGCGGTCCCCTCGCGTACGACGATCCGCCGGGCCTGCGCGTAACTGTGCGCGCCTTCCAGCGCCCTGCCGAACTCCGGTGCCACGGTGTCGAATCCGGAGTGCTCGAGGATCTCCTGGGGACTTCCTTGTCGAGCCGCTGTTCCTCGACGGTCGGGGACAGGGCGGTGCCGGCCGCCGCCGCCCCGGTACTGGGCGCGGAGAGACCGGCCAACAGGGCAAGTCCGAGGACGCCGGTCCGAACTCGTATGACGTTCAAGGTGGTTGATGCCTTCCGTCGCAGTGGGGTGCGGTGCGGGACGGCGGCAGTATCGCTTGACGGACGTGGTCTACGCCACGCACCCCGCCCACCAGCATGACCTTCGAGGTGTCGCGGCTGTTCCGGGCGGAGGCGCTCATCGAGGTCGAAGTCGTGGCCGCCGTCCCCGGGACGGAGTGATCGCCTCCGGGTGATACTGCCGCCCATGAAGACAGCGAAGACAGCGAACCTCGGTGTCCTCTTCGCCATCGAGCTGGGTGCCCTGGTCGCCGTCGCGTACTGGGGGTCACGCGGGACGTCGCGACGCCGTTGGCCTGGCTGCTCGGGATCGGCGGCCCGGTCGTGCTCGCCGTGGTGTGGGGGCTGTGCGGTTCGCCGAAGGCCAGGTACAAGGTGCGCGGAGCCGGGCGGGTCGGGTTCGAGGTGGTGTGGTTCGGGGCCGGGGTGGCCGCCCTCGTCCTCGCCGGGGCCCACGACTGGGCCCTCGTCCTCGCCCTCGTGTGCGTGGTGAGCAAGAGCCTGGCCGTTGTCTGGCATCAATAGCCAGGCGGATGGCGTGAGTCGACCAGCCGTCAACTCTCGCCCAGCAGGGCCAGGAAGTCCCTGAACGCTCCCGGCATGTCCACCGACTCCGGGTCCAGCAGCCACTGGTACTGCAGGCCGTCCATCACCGCCACCAGCAGCGGGGCCGCCCGCTCCGGCGTGAGGCCGTTCGGCAGGTGGTCGCCGTACTCGGCGCGCAGGACGCCCGCCATGCTCCCCGCACGCGGGCGTAGCGCTCGGTGAAGTAGTCCCCGGCCGGATGGCCCTCCCGTGACGCTCTCGCCGAGGAGGGCGGAGAAGGTCTGGATGATCCCGGGGCGCATCGCGTTGTACTCGACCAGCGAGGCCAGGAGGTCCACCCGCCAGCGGCTGTCCGGCACCGCGTCCCACTGGTCGCGTTCCTCCAGGACGGCCACGAGCAGCGCGTCCTTCGTCGGGAAGTAGTGCAGCAGGCCCTGCTGGGTCAGGCCGACGCGCTCCGCCACCGCCGCCAGGCTCGTGCCCCGGTAGCCGCGCTCGGCGATCACCTCCAGCGCCGCCCGCACGATCTCGGCGCGCCGCTCCTCGCGCCGGGTCCTGGAGTTCGTGGCGTTCATGGCGTCACCGTACGACACCCGGCGACCGTTCACATAACAGCAAGGTTACGAAACCTACCGCTCTACAGGTAACGGATGCACGATGGAGGCACCACACGGACTCACCGTGGGCTCACCACGGACTCGACGAGGAGGCACCGGGATGGCGGGAACCCGTGAAGCGGACGCAGCGGTCGGAGCGGTTGACGCGGTCGTCGAGGCGGCACTCGGCAGGCTTGGCCTCGATGCCAAGACACGACTGCTCGCCGGACAGGACATGTGGTCCCTGCCCGCGTTCCCGGAGATCGGTCTGAAGTCCCTCGTCATGTCGGACGGCCCGATCGGCGTCCGGGGCGTGCGCTGGACCGCCGCCGACCCGTCCGTCGCACTGCCGTCCCCGACCGCCCTCGCCGCCGGCTGGGACCCCGAACTCGCCCGGCGCGCAGGAGTGTTGCTCGCTCAGGAGGCCCGCCGCAAAGGCGTTCACGTGCTCCTCGCGCCGACCGTCAACCTCCACCGCTCCCCGCTCGGCGGACGGCACTTCGAGGCGTACAGCGAGGACCCGTACCTCACCGGGCGGATCGGCGCCGGGTACGTAACGGGCGTACAGGCGGGCGGAGTCGGCACCACCGTCAAGCACTTCGTCGCCAACGACGCCGAGACCGACCGCTTCACCGTGAACAACCTGATCTCCCAACGCGCCCTGCGCGAGCTGTACTTGGCCCCCTTCGAGCACATCGTCGAGAACGCCCACCCCTGGGGCGTCATGACCGCGTACAACACGGTCAACGGCACCACGATGAGCGAGCACCGCCACCTCGTGAACGAGGTCCTGCGCGGCGAATGGGGCTTCGACGGCTTCAACGTCTCCGACTGGACCGCCGCCCGCTCCACCGTCGGCACCATCGAGGGCGGCCTCGACGTGGCCATGCCCGGCCCGAAGACCGTCTACGGCGAGGCCCTCGCGCAGGCCGTGCGCGACGGCGAGGTCGAGGAGGCCGCCGTCGACGCCGCCGTACGGAACGTGCTGCGGCTCGCCGCCCGCGTCGGCATCCTGGAGGGCGCCGATCCGGTCGTCACGGAGGACCGGCTCCCGTCCCCGTCGACGGAGAGGCCCTCGCCCGCGAGATCGCCCGCCGCTCCTTCGTCCTCGTCCGGAACGAGAACGACGCCCTGCCGCTGCGGTCCGGCGGCACCGTCGCGCTCCCTCGGCGCCGCCGCCCGTGACGCCCGCGTCCTCGGCGGCGGCTCCGCCATCGTCTTCCCGCCGCACGTCGTCTCCCCGCTCGACGGCCTCACCGCCGCCCTCCCCGAAGGCGCCCTCACCTACGCCGTCGGCGCCGACCCGAACACCGAACTCGCCGACGCCGACAAGGGGTTCGCGCTGCGCGCCGTCTGCCGGGACGCGGCGGGCCAGATCATCGGCAGCGCCGACGCACCCAGCGGACAGCTCCGCTGGATGGGTGACGACCTCCCCGAGGGTGTCACCCACGACACCCTCCACACCGTCGAACTCGCCGGCACCTTCACCCCGCGCGAGACCGGCGAACACACCTTCGGGATCAAGGGACTCGGCGCCTTCACCCTCGCCGTCGACGGCACGACGTACTACGACGACGTCCAACGCCCCGTCAAGGACGACCCGTTCGGCTCCTTCTTCGGCTCGCCCGAACCCCGCGCCCGCGTCGAACTCACCGCCGGCACCCCGGTCGAGGTGTCCCTGACCTACGTCGTCAGCTTCGCCGAGAACCGCGACCTCAAGGTCGTCGGCTTCACCCTCGTCCACCAGGAACCGCGGCGCGACCCCGACGAACTGATCGCCGAAGCCGTCGAGTTGGCCCGCGCCGCCGACACCGCCGTCGTCGTGGTCGCCACCACCGAACGCGTCGAGTCCGAGGGCTACGACCGCACGGACCTGCAACTCCCCGGCCGCCAGGACGACTTGGTGCACGCCGTCGCCGCCGCCAACCCGAACACCGTGGTGATCGTCAACGCCGGCTCGCCGGTCGAGCTGCCCTGGCGCGACGAGGTCGCCGCCGTGCTGCTCGGCTGGTTCCCCGGCCAGGAGGGCGGCGCCGCCCTCGCCGACGTCCTCACCGGCGCCCACGAACCCGGCGGCCGGCTCCCCACCACCTGGGGCTCCCTGACCGACGCCCCGGTCACCCAGGTCGCCCCCGAGAACGGCGAACTCCCGTACACCGAGGGCGTGTTCATCGGCTACCGCGCCTGGGAGAAGGCGGGCCGCACCCCGTCGTACCCCTTCGGGCACGGCCTCGGCTACACCGACTGGAGCTACGACGCCATCGAGGCGGACGGCACGTCCGTGACCGTGCGGATCACCAACTCCGGTGCCCGGCACGGCCGTGAGGTCGTCCAGGTCTATCTGGCCCCCGTCGAGACCGACCCGGAGCGTCCCGCCCGCTGGCTGGCCGGATTCGCCGGGGTCGAGGCCGGCCCCGGCGAGAGCGTCGACGTGGTCCTCGAACTCCCGCGCCGATCTTTCGAGATGTGGGATGAGACGGCGAACGCGTGGGCATTTGTAAAGGGTTCGTACGAGATCCAGGCCGGGCGCTCGATCACCGACCGCAGGGTCGCGACGACGATTAACGTCTGATCCGGGACACCGTCCCCTCAGACAGCCCCGGTCCGGGACCTGACCCCTGGACCGGGGCTCATTTCATGCCCGCCGCCCGCCGCCCGCCCGCGCACCCGGACCCGCGCCCGCCCGACCGCTCAGCGCGCCGAGAAGCCGTACACCGTCTCCGACCGGTACGTCCGGCCCGGACGCAGTTCCGTGCTCGGGAACTCCAGTTGGTTCGGGAGTCCGGGAAGTGCTGGGTCTCCAGGGCGATCCCGGCGCCGGGGGTGAAGGGGTCCTCCAGATGGTCCGCCGTGTAGAGCTGGATGCCCGGCTCGGTCGTCGCCACCGTCAACACCCGCCCGGACGCCGGGTCGTGGAGCTCGGCGATCTCGACGGGGGCTTCGGTGAGGCCCTTGTCGAGCACGAAGTTGTGGTCGTAGTCGGCGCCGACCTTCCGCGACTCGCGGAAGTCGAAGCGCGTGCCCGTCACGTCTTCCAACGCGCCGGTCGGGATCAGATCGGCGTCGACCGGCGTGAACCGCGAGGCGGCGAGCCGGAGTTCATGACCGCCCGCCGTGCCGCTGCCGGTGCCGCCGAGGTTGAAGTAGCTGTGGTTCGTGAGGTTCACGATCGTCGGCGCGTCCGTCGTCGCCTCGTAGCCCAACCGCAGCGCGCCCGACGCGTCCAGCGTGTACGTCGCCGAGACGACGAGCCGCCCTGGGAAGCCCTCCTCGCCGTGCGCGCTGACCCGGCTGAGCCGCAGCCCGTGCTCGACCGGCTCCACGTCCCACACCCGCTTGTCGAAGCCGCGCTCGCCGCCGTGCAGGGAGTTCGGCGCGTTGTTCTGCGCCAGCGAGTACGTGACCCCGTCCAGCGGGAAACGGCCGCCCGCGATCCGGTTCGCGTACCGCCCCACCAACGCCCCGAGATACGGCTCGGGATGGGCGAGATAGCCGTCCAGGTCCGCGAACCCGAGCACCACGTCGGCCACCTGGCCCGCCCGGTCCGGCACCTCCACCGACTGCACGATCCCGCCGTACGACAGCACCCGCACCCGCACGCCCGCCCGCTCCAGCGTCCAGCGGTGCACCGGCGTGCTGTCGGGAAGTGTGCCGAAAAGTTCGCTCATGAGGGAAACCCTAGGTCACGGGTGTGCCCGCGGTGACGTGGCGGTAGGCGATCTCGGCGAGCCGCGCCTGCCCGTCCGTGCTGGGGTGGAACCAGTCCCAGTGGCTCAACTGGTCCGTCCCGAAGCGGTAGTCGTAGACCGCGCCCCCCGTCGAAACGGCACCGGTCGTCCGTGGCGCACACCTGCTCAAGGACCTTGTTGTACGCCTCCACCCGGTCCTGCACCATGTCCCGCCGCTCGGTCGCCGCCGAGTCCAGAGCGTCCGCGTCGGCCAGCATCGAGGGGCAGATGCCCAGCTTCCAGATCTGCTTGCCCAGCGGGTTGGTCCGTCCCTGCGACCAGAGCCGCTTGAGATTCGGCACGCTGGAGACGTAGACCTGCGTCTTAGGCAGTGACCTGCGCAGGGTCTTCAGCGAGGTCTCGAAGCCGGTGCGGAAGTCGGCGACGGAGGTCATCGCCGCCGTCGAGGCCGCGCAGGCGTCGTTGGCCCCCACCATCACGGTGACCAACTGCGGCTTGCGCGTGATGGCCTGGCCGATCTGCGCGGGCAGGTCGGCCATCCGGGCGCCGGTCTCCGCGTAGTTCCAACTGCGCCGCGCCGCGCCCGTCTTGCCCAGCAGCCGTACGGCGAGGCTGTCGACCGAGGCCGAACTGCCCGTCGCCCAGGAGACCTCCGGGCAGTCGGAGAGGACCGTACAGGCGTCGAAACCGCGGGTGATGGAGTCGCCGACCGCCGCGACCGAGGACGGACTGCGGTCCCACAGCGGGGCGGGGGGGGCTTCGCCTTCGCCGCCGTACCACTCTTGCTGTGCGGGCTCGTCGAGCCGCCGCCGGCGTCACAGCCGGCGGCGCCCAGGACGGCCGCCGCCGTGACGGCGAGCACGGCTCGTGAACGGTGGCGTCGGAATCGCATGCCTGGCCCAGCCCCTTGGTGTCGTGTCACATCTCAACCCATAACAACGCGCGAGGGTTCCCGAACGTGTGCGATGCAACGGCTCACCCCCGTACAAGCGTCCCCATGGGTGAATGGCGGGGTTTCCTGGCAGTGGGACGGACGGTACGTCACACTCCGCGCCCCGCCGCACGGTAGCCTCGCCCTCAACATGGCTGCGCTGCCGCCGCCGTTTGCCAGCCCGCAAGATGCCCCCGCTCTGTCCGGAGGTCCCGGTGACGACACGTGGAGTTCTGTACGTGCACTCCGCGCCGCGCGCGCTGTGCCCGCACGTCGAGTGGGCCGTCGCCGGGGTGCTCGGCACACGCGTCAGCCTCGACTGGATCCGACAGCCCGCGGCCCCCGGAACCTGGCGCTCCGAATTCTCCTGGCAGGCGGAGGTGGGCACGGCGTCCAAGCTGGCCTCGGCCCTCCGCGGCTGGCACCTCCTCCGCTTCGAGGTGACCGCCGAACCCTGCCCCACCGCCGAGGGCGAGCGCTACAGCTGCACCCCGACCTCGGCATCTTCCACGCCGTCACCGGCATCCACGGCGACATCCTCATCCCGGAGGACCGCCTCCGCGCGGCCCTGACGCGGTCTCAGCAGGGCGAGACCGACCTGGAAGCGGAGATCGCCAAGCTCCTGGGCAAGCCCTGGGACGACGAACTGGAGCCGTTCCGCTACGCGGGCGAGGGCGCACCGGTGCGCTGGCTGCACCAGGTGGTCTGAGCAACATCCTCAGGGGCATCTCCTCTAGGGGCGCGGGGAACTGCGCGACCAGCCCCCACCGGCCCGCACCCGACAAACGACGAAGTGGCCCGCCCCCGAACCCGGGGAGCGGGCCACACATCGTTCACGGCAATTCTCAGACCGTCCGGAACGCCAGCACCACGTTGTGCCCACCGAACCCGAACGAGTCGTTCAGCGCGGCGATACGCCCCTCGACCGGCAGCTTACGAGCCTCCCCGCGAACAACGTCCGCGTTGGCCTCCGCCTCAGGGTCAAGGTTCTCGACGTTGATGGTCGGCGGCGCGATCCGGTTGTACAGCGCGAGCACGGTCGCGACGGACTCGACCCCACCCGCCCCGCCCAGCAGATGCCCGGTCATGGACTTCGTGGCCGAGACGGCCATGTGGTCCGCGTCGTCGCCGAACACCTTGCGCAACGCCTTGAGCTCGGCCACGTCACCCGCGGGCGTCGACGTGGCGTGCGCGTTCACGTGCACGATCTCCGCCGGGTCGAGATCGGTGTTGTCGAGCAGGTTCTGCAGGGCGTGGGAGATCCCACGGCCCTCCGGCTCCGGCTGCACGATGTCGTGGCCGTCGGCCGAGATGCCCTGGCCGACCGCCTCGGCGTACACGCGGGCACCGCGCTTCGCGGCGTGCTCGGCGGACTCCAGGACGAGGACGCCCGCGCCCTCGCCGAGGACGAAGCCGTCACGGGCGACGTCGTAGGGACGCGAGGCGCCCTGCGGGTCGTCGTTGTTCTTGGACATCGCCATCATGTTGCCGAACGCGGCGATGGGCAGCGGGTGGATCGCCGCCTCCGTGCCACCCGCGACGACGACGTCGGCGCGGCCGGTGCGGATCATCTCGATGGCGTAGCCGATGGCCTCGGCGCCGGAGGCGCACGCGGAGACCGGCGTGTGCACGCCCGCGCGGGCGCCCACGAGCAGGCCCACGTTGGCGGACGGGCCGTTCGGCATCAGCATGGGGACGGTGTGCGGGGAGACGCGGCGGACGCCCTTCTCCTTCAGCACGTCGTACTGGTCGAGCAGGGTCGTCACACCGCCGATGCCGGAGGCGATGACGGTGCCGAGCCGGTCGGGGTCGACGGACGTGTCCTCACCGGCCTTGTCGGTGAAACCGGCGTCGGCCCACGCCTCCTGAGCCGCGATCAGCGCGAACTGCGCCGAGCGGTCCAGCCGGCGGGCCTGCGGACGCGGGATGACCTCCGAGGGCTCCACGGCGATCTGCGCGGCGATGCGGACCGCCTGCTCGGCGGCCCACTCCTGCTCCAGGGGCTTGACGCCGGACTTGCCGGCGACCAGACCCTCCCAGGTAGAGGCTGCGTCGCCACCCAGCGGTGTGGTTGCGCCGATACCGGTGACGACCACGGTGCGATTGGTCGGGCTCACGGGAATTCTCTCCCAACGGTACGAGGATTAAGCGGCGCCACCGCCGGGTGGCGGGGCCATGCAGCCGGGCCTACGAGGTGGCTAGGGCCCGGTGGTCCGGGCCCGAGACGTGGCTCAGGCCTGGTGCTCGAGGATGTAGGTGGTCGCGTCGCCGACCGTCTTGAGGTTCTTGACGTCCTCGTCGGGGATCTTGACGTCGAAGCGCTCTTCGGCGGCGACGACGACCTCGACCATGGACAGCGAGTCGACGTCCAGGTCGTCGGTGAAGGACTTGTCCAGCTGGACGTCCTCAACCGGGATGCCGGCGATCTCGTTCACGATGTCGGCGAGACCGGCGACGATCTCTTCCTGAGTGGCGGCCATGTCAGGCGCTCCTTCTTTGTGATCCAGAGGGTGTGGCGGTGCCCCGCCGCGGCAGCGGCAGGTAGATGCGCCCGTGCCGGATCCGATGATGATCCGGCACGGAGTGCCTAGGGAGGGTAACGACCGTCGCGGCGTACACGAGACCCGCCCCGAAGCCGATGACGAGCGCGGTGTCGCCGCTCTTGGCCTCGCCGGTCGCCAGAAGCCGCTCCATAGCGAGCGGAATCGAGGCGGCCGAGGTGTTGCCGGTGGTGCGTACGTCACGCGCGACCGTGACGTGCTCCGGCAGTTTCAGCGTCTTCACCATCGAGTCGATGATCCGCTCGTTGGCCTGGTGAGGAATGAAGACATCCAGGTCGTCCGGGGTGATCCCGGCCGCGTCCAGCGCCTGCTGGGCGACCTTCGCCATCTCGAACACGGCCCAGCGGAAGACCGCTTGGCCCTCCTGCGTGATCGCAGGGAACTTGCCCGTGCTGTCGTACTCGGTCCACGGCACGGTCTGCTTGATGGTCTCGGACTTGTCGCCCTCCGAGCCCCACACGGTCGGACCGATGTGCGGCTCCTTTGCGGGGCCGACGACGACCGCGCCCGCGCCGTCACCGAACAGGAAGGCCGTCGCGCGGTCCTCCAGGTCGGTCAGGTCGGACAGCCGCTCCACGCCGATGACGAGGACGTACTCCGCGCTGCCCTCGACGATCATGCCCTTCGCGAGGGTCAGACCGTAGCCGAAGCCCGCGCAACCCGCCGAGATGTCGAACGCGGCGGCCTTGTTCGTGCCCAGCTTGTCGGCGATCTCCGTCGCCACGGCCGGGGTCTGCTTGAAGTGCGAGACCGTGGAGACGATCACGCCGCCGATCTGCTCGGCGGAGATGCCCGCGTCCGCGATGGCCTTGCCGGACGCCTCAAGGGACATCGCGGCGACGGTCTCCTCGTCGTTCGCCCAGTGCCGGGTCTCGATGCCCGAACGGGAGCGGATCCATTCGTCCGACGAGTCGATCGTCTCCAGGATCACCTCGTTCGGGACGACCCGGACCGGACGGTAACCGCCCACGCCGAGGATGCGCGCGTACGGTGCGCCCTTGCTCGGCCTGATCTTCGTCGACATGTTCTACGGCTCCTTCTTCAGGCGTTGGCGTGCTCTGCGATGAGCTCGCGGGCCGCGTCGAGGTCGTCGGGGTCTTCAGGGCCAGCGTCTTGACGCCCGGCAGGGCGCGCTTGGCGAGGCCGGTCAGGGTGCCGCCGGGACACACCTCCAGGAGGGCGGTGACGCCCAGCTCCTTGAAGGTCTCCATGCACAGGTCCCAGCGGACCGGGTTGGCGACCTGGCCGACCAGCCGGTCCAGCACCTCGGCACCGGTGGCGACGGCCTGGCCGTCCTTGTTCGAGATACGTACGTGATCGTCGGGTCGGCGGGCGTCAGCTCCAGCGCGGCCTTGGCGAGCGTGTCGACCGCCGGGGCCATGTGCCGGGTGTGGAACGCGCCGGCCACCTTCAGGGCCACGACCCGTCGGACGCCCTTGGGCTTGTCGGCCTCCAGGGCGGCGAGCTGCTCCATCGTGCCGGCGGCCACGATCTGGCCCGCGCCGTTCACGTTGGCCGGGGTCAGGCCGAGCTTCTCCAGGTGCGCGACCGTGGTGTCCGGGTCGCCGCCGAGCAGCGCGGACATGCCGGTCGCGGTGATCGCGGCGGCCTCGGCCATCGCCAGACCGCGCTTGCGTACGAGGGTCAGGGCGGCCGTGTCGTCCAGGACGCCCGCGAGGACGGCGGCGGTGATCTCGCCGACGCTGTGCCCGGCGACGGCACGCGGGGTCACGTCACCGAGGGCCGCTGCGGAGACCAGTCCGGCGGCGACGAGCAGCGGCTGGGCGACGGCGGTGTCACGGATCTCGTCCGCGTCGGCGTCCGTGCCGTAGTGCACCAGGTCGAGGTCGACGGCGGCCGAGAGGGCACGCAGACGGTCCTCGACACCGGGGAGGTCGAGCCAGGGGGTCAGGAAGCCGGGCGTCTGGGCGCCCTGGCCGGGAGCGACGAGTACGAGCACTCTCACACTCTCTCTTGGGGACGGGCACGGCCGCCCGTGGGGACAGGGACGAAGAACGGGAAGGGGTTTTGTGGAGCCCCGACAAAAGGTTAGTTCTGGGGATCTCCATCAGCCAGACGCCCCAGGATCAGCGCGATCCGCAACGTGAACGCGGAGCGTACATCCGACGGCGACCAGCCGGTGACGTCAGTCACACGTCGAAGCCGGTAGCGCACGGTGTTGGGATGCACGAACAGCATGCGCGCGGCACCTTCGAGGCTACTCGCCTGCTCCAGATAGACACTCAGTGTCTCCAGGAGCGCGGACCCGGCCTCCTCCAGCGGTCTGTAGATCTCCTCCACCAACTGGTCCCGGGCGCTGGGGTCACCGGCCATCGCGCGTTCCGGAAGCAGGTCGTCCGCCAATACCGGGCGCGGGGCGTCCTGCCAGGCGGAGCACGCCTTGAGCCCGGCGGCGGCGGCCTGCGCGGAGCGGGTGGCGGCGAGCAGGTCGGGCACGATGGGTCCGGCCACGACAGGCCCCGCCGCATACGGCCCGATCAGCGACTTGGCGACGGCGAGCGGGTTGTCGCTCCCGCCGGCGATGACGACGAGCCGGTCCCCGAGCACGCCGGTGAGCACCTGGAGCTTGGCGTGCCGGGCGGCCCGCCGGATCGCCTCCACGGTCAGCTCGCTGTCCCCGTCGGGCGCGGTCCCCAGCACCACACACACGTGCTCGGGCGAGTTCCACCCCAGCGCGGCGGCCCGGGACACGGCCCCCTCATCGGCCTCACCGCTCAGCACGGCGTTCACGACGAGCGACTCCAGCCGGGCGTCCCACGCGCCGCGCGCCTCGGCGGCCTGCGCGTACACCTGAGCGGTCGCGAAGGCGATCTCGCGGGCGTAGACGAGGAGCGCCTCGCGCAGTACGGACTCGTCGCCCGGGGCGGCCACCTCGTCGATGGCGGACTCCATGACCTCGATGGTCGTCCGCACCATCTCGACGGTCTGGCGCAGCGTGATGGCCCGGGTCAGCTCGCGCGGGGCGGTGCCGAACACATCGGTGGAGATGGCCTGCGGGGCGTCGGGATGCCGGAACCACTCGGTGAACGCGGCGATACCGGCCTGCGCGACCAGCCCGATCCAGGAACGGTTCTCCGGTGGCATGGCCCGGTACCACGGCAGCGTCTCGTCCATGCGCGCGATGGCCTGGGCGGCGAGACTCCCGGACGACTGCTCCAGCCGCTTCAGAGTCGCCGGGTGCGAATGGGCACGGGGCACAGGGCCTGCGGGTTTGCTGGTTTCGGGTTCGGGCACGGGGACAAGACTGCCTTATCCGGACGGGAGCGTGCGGTGGCGGGTCTCGACCGAGGTCTACCGTGGTCCGTGTGATGGACGTACGGCGCTCCGCCGAGCGCTACCCAGGCGGTGACCCGCAGGCCGGGATCGAGTCATGGCACGCCTTCTCCTTCGGCCCGCACTACGACCCCGACAACCTCCGGTTCGGCGCGGTCATCGCCTGCAACGAGGAGCGGCTCGCACCCGGCGCCGGGTTCGACGAACACCCGCACAGCCACACGGAGATCATCACCTGGGTCGTGGAAGGGGAGCTGAGCCACCGCGACTCCATGGGCGAGCTGACCCGGGTCCGCCCCGGCGACGTCCAGCGCCTCAGCTCGGCCGCCGGCGTCCGGCACGTCGAACGCAACGACAGCGACACCCCCTGACCTTCGTGCAGATGTGGCTGGCCCCCTGGAACCCGGCGGCGAACCGTCGTACGAGATCGTCCGCGGCATCGCCGACTCCACGCCCTACGCGGTACCGGAGGCCGGCGCGATGCTCCACGTCCGCCGCCTGGTCCCCGGCGAACGCACGGCCGTACCGGACGCGGTGCATGTGTACGTCCATGTCGTGCGCGGTGAAGTGCGGGTGGGCGGCGAGAAGTTGGGGCCGGGGACGCGGCGCGGGTCACGGACGCGCGGGAGCTGGTGGTGGAGGCGGACAGCGGGGCCGAGTTGCTGATGTGGGAGATGACCGGCTGAATCCGGGAACGGTCACCTGGGTTCCTGATCGCCGATCAGGCGGGCCGGCTCGGGACGGGCCCGGGGGCGGGCAGTTCCCGAAGGATCTTTACGGCGACGCTGGCCGCGTTCCTGGCGGCCACCGGCTGGGTGCCCTTCGCGTCCGCGACCGCTTCGCGGCCGTCCGCGAAGTCGCTGATCCCGCGGACGGCGAGCACGGGTATGTCGCTGAGACGCGCGGCCTGGGCCATCCCGGCGCTCTCCATGTCGATGGCCACCGCGTCGTTGTGGCTCCGGTCGATCAGGTCCGCCAGCGGGGAGGTCCGTGAGTTCAGTACGACGTCCCCGGAGACCCAAGTCTTGCCGGCCACGACCACGTCCTCCAGGGCGACTTCGGCGCGGAGGGAGCCGGCGACCCCGACGAAGAACAGCGCGGGCGGCCGGAAGTACGCGATCGCCCGCTCGGTGTGCGTCGCCGAGCCGCTGTTGCCCTCCCCATCTCCACGACCGCCACCCGCCACGGCTGACCGGGCACCCGACCGGCGTTCCCTCCAACGGGACACCGCGCCGTTCCTCGTGAGACAAGTGGCCGGGGCGCAAGAGAGGTCACCTCAGCGAGCGCGGCACGTCACGGGTGAGGAGCGCTCAGATCTCGGCCAGCACCGCGTCCGTGAACGGCGGCCACGCCTCGACCGCCCACGGGCCGAACGCCCGGTCCGCCAAGGCGACGCAGGCCGCGCCCGCGGCCGGGTCGACCCACAGGAACGTGCCCGACTGGCCGAAGTGGCCGAAGGTGCGCGAGGAGGACGAACTGCCCGTCCAATGGGGGACTTGGAGTCGCGGATCTCCAGGCCGAGGCCCCAGTCGTTGGGGTTCTGGTGGCCGTAGCCGGGGAGGACGCCCTTGGTGCCGGGGTACTGGACCGTCATCGCCTCGGCGACCGTGCGGGGGTCGAGGAGGCGGGGGCCTGGAGTTCGGCGGCGAAGCGGACGAGGTCGTCGACCGTCGAGACGCCGTCCTTCGCGGGGGAGCCGTCCAGCGAGGTCGACGTCATGCCGAGGGGGTCGAGGACCGCCTGGCGCAGGTATTCCGCGAACGGGATCTCCGTCGCCTTCGCCACGTGGTCGCCGAGCTGCTCGAAGCCCGCGTTCGAGTACAGGCGGCGCTGGCCGGGCGGGGCCGTCACGCGGTGCTCGTCGAAGGCCAGGCCCGAGGTGTGGGCGAGGAGGTGGCGGACCGTGGCGCCGGGCGGGCCCGCCGGTTCGTCCAGCTCGATCGCGCCCTCCTCGTAGGCGACGAGGGCGGCGTACGCCGCGAGCGGCTTGGTGACCGAGGCGAGCGGGAAGCGGTGGCCGGTCGGGCCGTGGGTCCCGAGGACGGTTCCGTCGGCCCGTACGACAGCCGCCGCCGCGGTCGGCACCGGCCAGTTCTCGATCAGCGCGAGGCTCTGCAAGGACATGCCGTCGAGCCTAAGTGGTTCAGAGCATGAGCCCCATCATGGGGTCGGGCTTGCGGGTGAAGCCGAGGGAGGCGTAGAGCGGCTCGGCGTCGGGGAGGCGGTGAGGAGGACCTGGCCGGCACCGCGCTCGCGGAACCACTGGAGCAGCTCCTCCATGCACGCGCGGGCGTACCCGCGGCGCCGCGCGTCCGGGTCGGTGGCCACGCTGAAGACGAACCCCGCCTTCCCGTGCGGGTTCCCCGCCTTCCCGATCCGGTAGTCGACCGTGCCGACGACCAGCGCCGCCAGCGCCCCCGGCCGCTCCGGATGGTCCACGACGAACGCCCCGAAGTCCTCGTCCGACGCCAGCCGCTCCCGCAGCGTCGGCAGCGACTCCGCGTGCCAGTCCGTGCCGGGGTCCGACCCGGGCAGCGCGTCGATCATCACCTGGCGCAGTCGCAGCAGCTCGGCGCCGTCCTCGGGAGCTGCCCGTCGTACGAGACTCATGGTCCGTACGCTATCCACCGCACCCCTCGCCCGTCCCGCCGATTTCTTACCGCTTCCGCTTGCTTCGAGTGCACTCCAAGGCCATAGCGTGGTGGTCATGACGGTGATGGAGACCACGGGTACCAGTACCGACAGCTGCGCGGGCCCGCCACAGGCCGAGCGGCGTCCGGACGGCGCGGACAGCTACACGATCAGCGAGGTCGTCGCCTTCACCGGGCTGACCGCGCACACCCTGCGCTGGTACGAGCGCATCGGGCTGATGCCGCACATCGACCGCTCGCACACCGGCCAGCGCCGCTACAGCAACCGCGACCTCGACTGGCTCGACCTCGTCGGCAAGCTCCGCCTGACCGGGATGCCGGTCGCCGACATGGTCCGCTACGCCGAGCTGATGCGCGAGGGCGAGCACACCTACGGCGACCGCTTCGAACTCCTGGAGGCGACCCGCAGGGACGTCATCGCCAGGATCGCCGAACTGCAGGACACCCTGGCCGTCCTCGACCGGAAGATCAACTTCTACGCCACGGCCGGCCGCGCCCACGAGAAGGAGAAGGCAGGATGACCGCCACCACGATCCCGACCGCACGGCTCGGCGCGGCCGGCCCCGAGGTCGGCGTCCAGGGCCTCGGCTGCATGGGCATGAGCTTCGCCTACGGCCCCTCGGACGCGAAGCAGTCCCAGGCCGCCCTGGACCGCGCCTTCGAGCTCGGCGTGACCCTGTACGACACGGCGGACGCGTACGGCGTCGGCGAGAACGAGCGGTTCCTGTCGCCGTTCTTCAAGGCCCACCGCGACCAGCTCGTCATCGCCACCAAGTTCGCCCTGTCGATCCCGCCCGGCGATCCCACCCGGCGCGTCATCCGCAACGACCGCCCGTACATCCGCCAGGCGGTCGAGGGAAGCCTCCAGCGCTCGACATCGACGTCATCGACCTCTACTACATGCACCGCCGCGACCCGGCCGTCCCCATCGAGGACACCGTCGGCGCGATGGCGGAACTGGTGGCCGAGGGCAAGGTCAAGCACCTGGGCCTGAGCGAGGTCACCGGCGCGGAACTGCGGGCGGCGCACGCCGTGCACCCCATCGCCGCCGTCCAGTCGGAGTGGTCGCTGTTCAGCCGCGACGTCGAGATCAGCCTGGTCGGCGCCGCCGCCGAGCTGGGCGTGGCGGTCGTACCGTACTCACCGCTGGGCCGGGGCTTCCTCACCGGTTCCTTCGCCAACGCCGACCAGGACCTCACCGAGGGCGACTTCCGCCGTACCCAACCCCGCTTCACCGGCGAGAACGCGGCCGCCAACGCCACGCTCCTCGACCCGATCCGCACCGTCGCCGAGGCCCACGAAGCGTCCCTGGGGCAGATCGCCCTGGCCTGGGTCCAACAACGCGCCCAGGTCCACGGCCTCCCGGTCGTCCCCATCCCCGGCACCACCAAGCCGAACCGGGTGGAAGAGAACACAGCGGCGACGAGGATCGTCCTGACGGACGACGAGCTGTCCCTCCTGGAACCGATCGCCGGCAAGGTGGCGGGCGACCGCTACGCGGACATGACGTTCACGTCGTCCAACAGGGAGTAGAAACGCTCCGAGTTGGAGCGCCCCTTCAGGGGCGCGGGGAACTGCGCGACCAGCCCCCACCGGCCGGCAGCCAAAAGACGACGAGCAGCCCCCGCTACAACTCCGCCAACAACTCAGCCTTCTTCACGGCGAACTCCTCATCCGTCACCAGCCCCGACTGATGCAACTCCCCGAGATGCCGAATCCGCTCGGCGATGTCCGCAGGGCCGCGCCGAGCGGCCGGCACCACCGCACTGGTCCGCACCGACCGCACCGCCGCAAGGACAGCCGCCGCGAACGGCAGGGACTCGTGCACGGGCCCATACCCCAGCCCGAACACGACAGCCGCCGGATCCTGGTCAACAGGCAGCGGCGGCGCGGTCCCGCGCAACAGCCGTAGATGACCTTCGAAAACCTCGGGGAGCGCCACTCGACCCCGTTCAGGTCGGCGACGGGGAAACTCTGGTCGCCGGCCTTCCACTTCGCGGACGACGCGCCGGTCCAGAACCACCGGAACGACACCGTCCTCCCGTCGAAGGACGCCTTTCCGTCGTACGCCTTGAACCGGAGCGGCACCTCGGGCGCGGCCACGAGAAACCGCTCCGCGGCCCCGTCGTGCGGCTTCAGCCGCGCACGCAACTCGTCGGCGTAGTACTCGGCGAGCGTCTCCCGCTCGGCGGGCAGCACCAGCCGGTACGGATCGCAGCTCTCCTTGAGCTGGCCCGCGGCGGCCTCCGTCAACGGGTCCGCCCCCGCCCTCGGCTCCGCGCGCAGCACGACCGTGCCGCGCCGGCCCGGCGCGAGCGTCACCGTCTCGATCGCCTCGAAGGGGATCCGGCGCTCGCCGAGCGCCTGGAACAGCCTGGGTGTCCGGATGCCCCGTTCGTAGCGGATGAGCACGGAGTCGGACTCGAACTCCCAGGCGGCATGAAATCCGGCCAGTACGTCACCCATGCGGCTCATCGTAGGCGGCACATGCTCCTCCGTCCCATCCCCGCGCAGACCGCACTTCCTGCTGTTTCTACGCGCGTCCGGCCGCCGAGGCGCCGGACAAACCCTCTCGACAGGTGTCACCTTCGTGTGCGCACGTCACCGAGCGGTACGCGCCAACCCCGATGTCGGCGAAGTTGGCGAGACTGTCGGTACCGGGCGCGAAGTACCCGGTGTGGCCCTGCGCGTCCTTAGCGGCCAGCACCCGCGCGCCGAACGCGTTCGACACCGGGTCCGCGCCGTGCCCGAGGCCGCCGAGCTCCATGTACGGCACGTCCTGGATCCAGTCGTTCGCGTCCCGCATCGCCCACACCCGGGCACGTGTGTGCAGGTGGGCGGCGCTGGAGGTGCGCATTCCGGGGCTGCCGGCCACCGCGATGTCGGTCACCCGGGCGGGCAGTTCGTGCGCGGCGACCCCGCACACCACCGAGCCGTAGCTGTGGCAGAACAGGGCGATCCGCGAGGTCCCGGGCAGCGCCCGCACCAGCGCGTTCAGCCGTACGGCGCCGGCCTCGGCGCGTCCCGCGGTGGCCGAGTCGATGCCGAGGCCGCCGGGGGCGGTGTAGTCGGCCCAGGCGATGACGGCGGTCCGCGTGCCGGTGGTGTCCGTCGCGGACTTCGCCGTGTTCTCGGCCGCGTACAGGTTCTGCGCCATGCCGACCGGTGCCGTGTAGTTCTTGTACGTCTTCTGGAAGGTCAGCAGGTCGGTGTCGACTCCGGGGACGATCACCGACACGCGCTGCGCCGTGTCCAGGTCGCCGAAGACCTCGGCGATGCGGCCCGAGCCCTCGGGGTCGAAGGACAGGATGTGGCGGTCCCCGGTCATCAGCGCATCGAGGCGGTGCATGAGCCGGCCCGCCTCCTGCTTGCCGACGGGCGTGAGGCGGGGGTCGTGCACGCGCTTCTTCTCGACCTTGCGCTGCTGGTCGAGGGCGATGCGGTTGGCGCGGTAGCGCAGCGAGACCGGGGCGCCGTTCATGTTGCCGACCGCGAGCGGGTAGCGGTGCGCGAGGCGCGTGCTCTGCTGCGCGGTGAGCGAGGCGAAGAACCGGGCCAGCCGGGTCGGGGAGGCGTCCGGGTCGGGCAGCTCGCGGCCGTTCACATGGCCGTGCTCCCACGCGGAGAGGGAGGTCTGAAGCGCCGTTTTCCCCGGGTGGCTGCGGACCGCGGTCCAACCGGTGGTCGCCAGCATCACGAACACCACGGCCAGCGCGAGCAGTGCGCGCCAGGCGTTCAGCGTGGGGAGGAGTCGAAGGAAGTCACTGGGAGGACACACTAGGAGAACGAGAGGGTCTCGCGTTAACCGAGTGACGGGGATCACGTTTCAGCGGCACGTGACGAGAAACTCAGTACGACTCACTCGACGCGGCTCGCGCGCCAGTTCCCGGCGAGCGCCGGTCCCACCCCGTCCAGATACGCCGCGGTCAGCTCGCGCATCGCATCGATGCTGAGGTCGTCCCCGCGATCCACATCCGCTCCACCACCCGCATCACCCCGCCGAACACGGCCACCGCCAGCCGGGGCCTGGGATCCGCGTCCGGGTCGAGCCCCTCGCGCCGGGCGATGATCTGCGCCAGCTCCTCCTCCAGCTCCAGCGAGCGCCGCAGATGCACGGCGAGCAGAGCGGGCGTCGACTCGATCAACCGGTAGGTCCGCATGTGCAACTCCAGCGGTACGACCTGCTGGATCGCCTCGTTGATGGTGTCCCAGCTCTCGAGCACGGCCCGGCGCAGCGCCTCCAGCGGGGCCTCGTGCGGCGGGCGGGCGCGGACCGCGCTCACGAAGTGCGTCTCGGTGAGCCGGGGCACGAAGAACGCGGCCTCCTCCTTGCTCGCGAAGTAGCGGAAGAAGGTGCGCTGCGAGACGTCGACGGCCTCGGCGATCTCGTCGACCGTGGTCCGCTCGTACCCCTGGCCGTGAACAGCTCCAGGGCCGCGCGCAGCAGCGCGTCCCGCGTGCGGGCCTTCTTGCGCTCGCGCAACGTGTCCATGCCGTTCTCCTCGCGATTGTTGACAGTCGGCGACATCTGAATCTGTTTGTCAACTGTCAGTGGCTGACATTAGCCTCGCGCGTATGACTAGTCAGACCACCATCAGCGCGACGGGGCCGGGGACAAGGCACCAGCCGCCCCGTCCGACCCGACGCCGTCCACGGGGCTGCGCGGCCACCCGTGGTTCACCCTCATAACCGTCGCCGTCGGCGTCATGATGGTGGCCCTCGACGGCACCATCGTCGCGATCGCGAACCCGGCCATCCAGAAGGACCTCGGCGCCAGCTTCGCCGACGTCCAGTGGATCACCAACGGCTACTTCCTCGCCCTCGCGGTCTCCCTCATCACCGCGGGCAAGCTCGGTGACCGCTTCGGCCACCGCCAGACCTTCCTGATCGGCGTCACCGGCTTCGCCCTCGCGTCCGGCGCGATCGGGCTCTCGCACAGCATCGCGTTCGTCGTCACCTTCCGCGTGCTCCAGGGGCTGTTCGGGGCGCTGCTGATGCCGGCCGCGCTCGGCCTGCTGCGGGCCACCTTCCCGGCCGAGAAGCTCAACATGGCCATCGGCCTGTGGGGCATGGTCATCGGCGCCTCCACCGCGGGCGGCCCGATCCTCGGCGGAGTCCTCGTCGAGCACGTCAGCTGGCAGTCGGTGTTCTTCATCAACGTGCCGGTCGGCGCCATCGCGCTGATCCTCGGCCTGCTGATCCTGCGCGACCACCGCGCGGAGAACGCGCCGCGCTCCTTCGACATCCTCGGCATCGTGCTGCTCTCCGGCGCGATGTTCTGTCTCGTCTGGGCCCTCATCAAGGCGCCCACCTGGGGCTGGGGCTCCGCCACGACCTGGACGTTCCTCGCCGTGTCGGTACTGGGCTTCGCGTTGTTCGCGTTCTGGGAGCAGCGCGTGAAGGAACCGCTGATCCCCTGGGCCTGTTCCGCTCGGTCCCGCTGTCGGCCGGCGTCGTCCTGATGGTCCTGATGGCCATCGCCTTCATGGGCGGTCTGTTCTTCGTGACGTTCTATCTGCAGAACGTGCACGGCATGAGCCCCATCGACGCCGGTCTCCACCTCCTCCCGCTCACCGGGATGATGATCGTCGGCTCCCCCGCTCGCCGGTGCCGCGATCACCAAGCTCGGCCCGCGCATCCCGCTGGCGGGAGGCATGGCGGCGACCGCGATCGCGATGTACGGCATGTCCACCCTCACCTCGGACACCGGCAGCGGCGTCATGTCGATCTGGTTCGCCCTGCTGGGCTTCGGCCTCGCCCCGGTGATGGTCGGCGCGACCGAGGTCATCGTGGGCAACGCGCCGATGGAGCTGTCCGGTGTCGCCGGTGGTCTCCAGCAGGCCGCGATGCAGATCGGCGGCAGCCTCGGTACGGCCGTCCTCGGTGCGGTGATGGCCTCCCGCGTCGACAGCGACCTCGCCGGCAACTGGGCGGACGCGGGTCTGCCCAGGCTCACCCAGCCGCAGCAGGACGCGGCCGCCGAGGCGGTGCAGGTCGGGGTCGCCCCGGTCGCTCCGAACACCCCGGATGCGATCGCCGCGAAGATCACGCAGGTCGCCCACGACACGTTCATCTCCGGCATGAGCCTGGCCTGCCTGGTCGCGGCGGGCGTGGCGGTCGTCGCGGTGTTCGTCGCGCTGCTGACCAAGCGCGGCGAGAACGCGGAGGCGGGCGCGGGGGCGGCCCACATCTAACCCTGACGCGGGGGAGTTCGCCTATCAGGGTGACTCCGCTAAAGATTCCTGGCACCCGGTACGCGCCGCAGGTCACAGTGGGTCAAGTCCTCCGCAGGGCAGGGGGACGGGGTGGTCTGCGGCGCGCTGCCGGAGGGGGCAGCGCGCAAGCAGGCTTTCTTCGCGTCGGGCGGGGTATCCGAAGGGCGTAGGCAGATCGGCCGAACTGGCATGCACGCCCAGGGAGTTGACGATGACGGGTCTCGGCAACGGAACGCGCACACACCCCCGCTCACGTGGCCGTATGAGGTCAGGGACCGGGCCGGACCGCGCGACCCTGGGCATCATCGGACTCGTCTGCGCCATCGCCGGCTTCTTCACCCTGGGCCTCCTCCTGGGCCCCATCGCCGTGATCTGCGGCTGGCTCTCCATGGGCCGAAGGTGGACGGGCTCCCGCTCACTCCCGGCCCTGATCGCGTTGATCCTGGGCGCGATCGACACACTGGCGGCGGTCATGTGGACGTTCTTCTGAGAGGGGCGCGAGTGGGTGTTCGGGTGGGGAGGCGGCTGGGCGTCTGAGTGGGCGCGGGTGGATGTACAGCCGGGCGCCGACCAGGCGGCCGCTCTCTGAGCGAAGCGCGGGTGCATGTTCACCTGGGCGGAGGTCGGGCGGCGGGTGTCCGAGCGGAGCCCGGATGGACGTTCATCTGCGCGGACACCGGGCGGCCGCTCTCCGAGCGGAGCGGATGGTCTTCCGACCTCGATAGCGCACGGCCTCCCGAACTCCCGGCCCAGCGGGCGTTTTCTGAGCCGAGGCGCACCGGATGTTCCTCCGAGCGGAGACGAGGCTGGGCCGTCTGCGGAGTCCCGGCCGAGGGGACGGCCTGCGCAGCCGGGCTCGACCGACGCTTCGCGGAACTGAGCCTGAGCCGTCGGTCTACGGCACTTGGTCCGAGCGGACGGTCTTCGCAGCGGCTCCCGAGCCGACGGCCTGCGGAATGGGACGCCAGCCGACGCCCTGCGGGTCTGGGACCGAGCGGACGGCCCGCGCAGCGGCGCCCGAGCCGACGGCCTGCGGAACCAGGCCCGAGCCCACGCCCTGCGCAGCGGTGCCCAAGCCGACGCCTCGCCGAGCCGGAGCCGCGCCGCCATGCCGCCTACCGCGCCGCCATGCCGCCTACCGCGCCGCCATGCCGGCTACCGCGCCACCTCGTCCCCACCGCCCCCGGGAGCCCTGCCCCCGACAACGCCGCCACCTCCGCCCGTAGCGCCCGTACCTCCTCCGTCAGCGCCTCGATCGCTTGCGTCTGGCGGCGTTCCTCCACGTCGTCCTTCTCGAAGCGGGCGATGAACCATGTGGCGATGTTCGCGGTGACCACGCCGAGCAGGGCGATGCCGGAGAGCATCAGGCCGACGGCGATCATGCGGCCGAGGCCGGTGGTCGGGGCGTGGTCGCCGTAGCCCACTGTCGTCATCGTGGTGAAGGACCACCACACGGCGTCACCCAGCGTGCGGATGTTCCCGTCGGGGAGTCCTGCTCCACGGAGAGCACCGCGAGCGAACCGAACATCAGGAGCCCGATCACCGAGCCCGCGACATACGTCGTCAGCTGGATCTGCGAGGCCATGCGCGCCCGGCGCCCGACGAGTATCAGCGTCGACACCATGCGCAGCAGCCGTAGCGGCTGGAGTATCGGCACCACCACGGCGCACAGGTCCATCCAGTGCGTCCGCACGAACCGGCGCCGGTCCCGGGACATCGCCAGCCGCATCAGATAGTCGGCGGCGAACGCCCCCACACCACCCACTCGACCACCGTGCACACGGTCGTCAGCCGATGCCCCGCGGTCGAGTCCACGATCGGCACGGCATAGGCAACGGCGAACCCCACCGCGAGCCCTAACAGAGGCCGCTGAGTGAGCTGCTCCCAACGAGCTTGTGCCGACGGTTCGTTCATGCCCCGCATGTTAGGGCGAGGGAGACCCCTGCTAGGCGCTCCGAAGGGGCGCGGGGAACTGCGCGACCAGCCCCCACGCCCCCGCAGACGGAAAACGACTACGCGTCCCCGCCCGCCGCACCCGGATCAGCCGAGGCGACATCCAGCAACTGATACCGGTCAACCGCCTGCTTCAACACGGACCGGTCGACCTTCCCTCCCGAGCCAGCTCCGTCAGCACGGCCACCACGATCGACTGCGCGTCAATGTGGAAGAACCGCCGAGCCGCCCCGCGAGTGTCGGCGAACCCGAATCCGTCAGCCCCCAGGGATTGATACGTCCCGGGCACCCAGCGGGAAATCTGGTCGGGAACAGACCGCATCCAGTCGGAAACAGCCACGAACGGCCCCTCCGCCCCGCTCAACTTCCGCGTGACATAAGGAACCCGCTGCTCCTCCTCCGGGTGAAGGAGATTGTGCCGCTCGACCTCGACCGCCTCGCGCCGCAGCTCGTTCCAGGAGGTCGCCGACCACACATCGGCCCGCACGTTCCACTCCTCGGCGAGAATCCGCTGCGCCTCGAGCGCCCACGGCACCGCGACCCCGGACGCCATGATCTGCGCCGGCACCGTCCCCGAAGCCCCTGGCTGATCCGGTGAACGCCCTTGAGGATGCCCTCCACGTCCACGTCGGACGGCTCGGCCGGGTGCTGGATCGGCTCGTTGTAGACGGTGAGGTAGTAGAAGACGTCCTCGCCGTGCGGATGTTCCGCGTCCGAGCCGTACATCCGCCGCAACCCGTCCTGCACGATGTACGCGATCTCGTACGAGTACGCCGGGTCGTAGGCGACACACCCCGGGTTGGTCGACGCCAGCAACTGCGAGTGCCCGTCCGCGTGTTGCAGACCCTCGCCGGTCAGCGTCGTACGCCCGGCGGTCGCGCCCAGAACGAAACCGCGCGCCAACTGGTCGGCCATCTGCCAGAACTGGTCACCGGTGCGCTGGAAACCGAACATCGAGTAGAAGACGTAGACCGGGATGAGCGGCTCGCCGTGCGTCGCGTACGCCGAACCCGCCGCGATCAGCGAGGCCGTACAGCCCGCCTCGGAGATGCCGTCGTGCAGCATCTGCCCGGTGGGTGACTCCTTGTAGGCGAGCAGGAGTTCACGGTCCACCGACTCGTACTGCTGGCCGAGCGGGTTGTAGATCTTCGCGCTCGGGAAGAACGAGTCCATGCCGAACGTGCGGTACTCGTCCGGCGCGATCAGCACGAACCGCTTGCCGATCTCCTTGTCCCGCATGAGGTCCTTGAGCAGCCGTACGAACGCCATGGTGGTGGCGATCGACTGCTGGCCCGACCCCTTCTTCACACTCGCGTACGTCTTGTCCGCGGGCAGCGCCAGCGGCTTCGAGCGGACGACACGCGTCGGGACGTAGCCGCCCAGCGCGTTGCGCCGGTCGTGCATGTACTGGATCTCCTCCGAGTTCCGGCCCGGGTGGAAGTACGGCGGCGCGCCGGACTCCAGCTCCTGGTCGGTGATCGGCAGGTGCAGCCGGTCGCGGAAGCCCTTGAGGTCGGCGACCGTCAGCTTCTTCATCTGGTGCGTGGCGTTGCGGCCCTCGAAGTTGGGGCCCAGCGTCCAGCCCTTGACCGTCTGCGCGAGGACGACGGTCGGCTGGCCCTTGTGCTCCTTGGCCGCCGCGAAGGCCGCGTAGACCTTCTGGTGGTCGTGCCCGCCGCGCCCCAGGTGCAGGATCTGGTCGTCGGTCATGTTCTCGACCATCGCGCGCAGCCGGTGGTCGTGCCCGAAGAAGTGCTCGCGGATGTACGCGCCGGTCTCCGTGGCGTACGTCTGGAACTGGCCGTCCGGCGTGGTGTTGAGCTGGTTGACCAGCACGCCGTCGCGGTCCTGGGCGAGCAGCGGGTCCCAGGTGCGGTCCCAGACCAGCTTGATGACGTTCCAGCCGGCGCCCCGGAACTGCGACTCCAGCTCCTGGATGATCTTGCCGTTGCCGCGCACCGGGCCGTCGAGCCGCTGGAGGTTGCAGTTGACGACGAAGGTCAGGTTGTCCAGGCCCTCGCGCGCCGCGATCGACAGCTGGCCCAGCGACTCCGGCTCGTCCATCTCGCCGTCGCCGAGGAACGCCCACACGTGCGACTTCGACGTGTCCGCGATCCCGCGCGCCGCCATGTAGCGGTTCATCCGCGCCTGGAAGATCGCGCCGAGCGGGCCGAGACCCATCGACACGGTCGGGAACTCCCAGAAGTCCGGGCATCGACCGCGGGTGCGGGTACGAGGACAGTCCGTACGGCGCCTTCGACTTCTCCTGGCGGAACGCGTCCAGCTGCTGTTCGCTGAGCCGGTCCAGGAGGAACGCGCGGGCGTAGATGCCCGGCGAGGCGTGCCCCTGGAAGAAGATCTGGTCGCCGCCGTCGCCCTGGTCCTTGCCCCGGAAGAAGTGGTTGAAGCCCACGTCGTAGAGCGAGGCGGAGGACGCGAAGGTGGCGATGTGGCCGCCGACGCCGATGCCGGGGCGCTGGGCCCTGGACACCATCACGGCCGCGTTCCAGCGGGTGGCGTTCAGGATGCGGCGCTCGATCTCCTCGTTGCCGGGGAAGAACGGCTCGTCCTTGGTGGCGATCGTGTTGACGTAGTCCGTGCTGCGCATCTCGGGCACGGCCACGCGCTTCTCGCGGGCCCGCTCGATCAGCCGGAGCATCAGGTAGCGGGCCCGCTCACGGCCGCGCTGGTCCACGGCGGCGTCGAGCGAGTCGAGCCACTCCTGGGTCTCTTCGGGATCGAAGTCAGGAACCTGACTCGGAAGGCCGCCAATGATGATCGGATTGCGATCGGATCCGGAAGCCACGCTGTTCCTTACGTGTCAGAGGGGAAAACGTGTCATAGGGGGAGTTGCACCGTTCCCCATGGTCTACCGCAGGGCGGCAATCGTCATCTCTACCGTGAGGTAACCGTGACTCGTTTAGCAAAGTCATTCGAGTCGCGTACCCTCGGAGGGTTCTCAAACGTGCAAACCGGGCAGAACGCTGTGGTGTACGTCACCGGTGGCCGCGATAGCGTGCCTGGAGTTGCGGCGACACGGCCAGGATCGTCACCGTTTCGGCGTTCCGAATCGCCGGGTACTTGCGCGATCCGGCCCGTCCGTGTGGACTACGGCCAATGCTTCGCGCACGCGCGTGGCTGGACATTCATCAAGACATGATCAGGAGGCAACCCGTGAGCGCGACCGCGGACCACGCGGAGGAGCGGACGAACCCTGCCGTCAGGCTGGGGTTCCAGCCCGAGCAGGTGGTCCAGGAGATCGGCTACGACGACGACGTAGACCAGGAACTCCGCGAGGCCATTGAAGAAGTCATCGGCAGCGACCTGGTGGACGAGGACTACGACGACGTCGCCGATGCCGTGGTGCTGTGGTTCCGCGACGAGGACGGCGACCTGACCGACGTGCTGGTGGACGCCATCTCGTACGTCGAGGAGGGCGGCTCGATCCTGCTGCTGACGCCGAAGACCGGCCGTGACGGCTACGTCGAGCCGAGCGACATCTCGGAAGCCGCCACGACCGCGGGCCTTTCCGCGGCCAAGAGCGTCAGCGTGGGCAAGGACTGGAGCGGCAGCCGGCTGGTGACGCCCAAGGCGGCCAAGTCCAAGAGGTAGTCCACGGAGGTACCTCGATCGTTGAATCCCGGACGGGCTGGCCATGCCAGCCCGTCCGTCCGCATGCGGTGATCGCTGCGTAGGGTGGGTCGGAGAGTGGACTCACCCGAACAGCCCCACCGAAGGGATGCAGGACGACATGGCGATCCAGGTCGGCGACAAGGCCCCGATTTCGAGCTCAAGGACAACCACGGCGCGACCGTGAAGCTGTCCGACTTCCGGGGCGAGAAGAACGTGGTGCTGCTCTTCTACCCCTTCGCCTTCACCGGCGTGTGCACCGGCGAACTGTGCTCCCTGCGCGACAACCTGCCGCAGTTCACCGACCGCGACACCCAGCTCCTCGCGGTCTCGAACGACTCCATCCACACCCTGCGCGTCTTCGCCGAGCAGGAGGGCCTGGAGTACCCGCTGCTCTCCGACTTCTGGCCGCACGGCAACACTTCGCGGGCCTACGGCGTCTTCGACGAGGACAAAGGGTGTGCCGTGCGCGGCACCTTCATCATCGACAAGGAGGGCGTCGTGCGGTGGACCGTCATCAACGGCCTGCCGGACGCCCGCGACCTCAATGAGTACGTGAAGGCGCTCGACACCCTGATTGTTGTTGGTTCCAGGGCCTGCGAGGGTCGGGAACCCGTCACTAGGATCGAGACGTTGATCCGATACCGACGCACTACGGGGCATCCCCGCCCCTGGACACCAATGGAGGACTCGTGGGAGTCAGCCTCAGCAAGGGCGGCAACGTATCACTGACCAAGGAGGCCCCGGGCCTGACCGCGGTCATCGTCGGTCTGGGGTGGGACGTCCGCACCACCACCGGCACCGACTTCGACCTCGACGCCAGCGCACTGCTGCTGAACAGCGCGGGCAAGGTCGCCAGTGACGCGAACTTCGTCTTCTTCAACAACCTCAAGAGCCCCGACGGCTCCGTCGAGCACACCGGTGACAACACCACCGGTGAGGGCGAGGGCGACGACGAGGCGATCAAGGTGAACCTGGCGGCGGTCCCGGCCGACGTCGACAAGATCACCTTCCCGGTCTCGATCTACGACGCCGAGAACCGCCAGCAGTCCTTCGGCCAGGTCCGCAACGCGTTCATCCGCGTGGTGAACCAGGCGGGCGGTGCCGAGATCGCCCGCTACGACCTCTCCGAGGACGCCTCGACCGAGACGGCCATGGTCTTCGGCGAGCTGTACCGCAACGGCGCGGGAGTGGAAGTTCCGCGCCATCGGCCAGGGCTACGCCTCGGGCCTGCGCGGCATCGCCCAGGACTTCGGCGTCAACGTCTGACGTCCGCGGGCCTCACCCCCGGCGCCGCGCGGTCCCCGTGCGGCGCCGGGGTCCCCCCGGGGGAGCGCAGGACAACCAAAGAAGCATCACCTCGGGGAGGACCAGCACTATGGGCGTCACGCTCGCCAAGGGGGCAATGTCTCCCTGTCCAAGGCCGCACCGAACCTCACGAACGTCCTGATCGGCCTCGGCTGGGACGCGCGCTCCACCACCGGAGCCGACTTCGACCTGGACGCCAGCGCACTGCTGTGCGGCGGCGGGCGGGTCCTCGGGGACGAGTGGTTCATCTTCTACAACCAGCTCACGAGCCCCGACGGCTCCGTGGAGCACACCGGCGACAACCTCACCGGTGAGGGTGAGGGCGACGACGAGTCGATCCTGGTCGACCTCCCGAAGGTGCCGGCCACCTGCGACAAGATCATCTTCCCGGTCTCCATCCACATGGCCGACGAGCGCGGCCAGACCTTCGGCCAGGTCAGCAACGCCTTCATCCGCGTCGTCAACCAGGCGGACGGCCAGGAGCTCGCGCGCTACGACCTCTCCGAGGACGCCTCCACCGAAACGGCCATGATCTTCGGCGAGCTCTACCGCTACCAGGGCGAGTGGAAGTTCAGGGCGGTCGGCCAGGGGTATGCGTCGGGACTGCGGGGCATCGCCATGGACTTCGGGGTCAACGTCTCGTAAAGGCCGTTGTCCACACCGGCTGTCCCGGTCGGCGGAGTCTCCCTCTAGACTCAGTGCTCGACGTCAAATTTTAAGTAAAGCCGAGTGCGGCGCGGGGAGACCTTCCCCAGACTCCGTCTGGGGGCCCCCAACACACGATTGGGTAGCCAGTGCTTCTGAAAACCTTCGGCTGGTCGTTCGCGGTCACCGCGCTCGGCCTCGTCGCAGCGGCGTTCTACGGGGGTGGGAAGCCTTCGGCATCGTGGCGATCCTGGCCGTCCTGGAGATCTCGCTGTCCTTCGACAACGCGGTGGTCAACGCCGGGATCCTGAAGAAGATGTCGGCCTTCTGGCAGAAGATCTTCCTCACAGTGGGCGTCCTGATCGCCGTCTTCGGCATGCGGCTGGTGTTCCCCGTCGTCATCGTCGCCGTCACCGCCAAGATCGGCCCGATCGACGCGGTCGACCTCGCGCTCAACAACAAGGACCACTACCAGCAGCTGGTCACCGACGCCCACCCGGCGATCGCGGCCTTCGGCGGCATGTTCCTGCTGATGATCTTCCTCGACTTCATCTTCGAGGAGCGGGACATCCAGTGGCTGCGTTGGATCGAGCGCCCCTGGCCAAGCTCGGCAAGGTCGACATGCTGTCGGTCTGCATCGCCCTGATCGTCCTGCTGATCACCTCCTTCACCTTCGCGGCCCACGCCCACCAGCACGGCGGCGCCCACGCCGACAAGGCGCAGACGGTCCTGATCGCCGGTATTTCCGGTCTGATCACGTACATGATCGTCGGCGGGCTCTCCGGCTACTTCGAGGACAAGCTCGAGGAAGAGGAGGAGCGGGAGCACGAGGAGGAGGAAGAGGCCGCGCGCACCGGCAAGCAGCGCTCGGCGGTCGTCCTGGCAGGCCAGGCCGCGTTCTTCATGTTCCTGTACCTCGAAGTCCTGGACGCGTCCTTCTCCTTCGACGGCGTGATCGGCGCCTTCGCGATCACGAACGACATCGTGCTCATGGCCCTTGGCCTCGGCATCGGCGCGATGTACGTCCGCTCGCTGACGGTGTACCTGGTCCGCCAGGGCACCCTGGACGACTACGTCTACCTGGAGCACGGCGCGCACTACGCGATCGGCGCCCTGGCCGTGATCCTCATGGTCACCATCCAGTACCAGATCAACGAGGTCATCACCGGCCTGGTCGGCGTGGTCCTGATCGGCTGGTCCTTCTGGTCCTCGGTCCGCAGGAACAAGGCCCTGGCGGAAGCCGAGGGAAAGCAGGCTCGGACGAGAAGACTGAGGTCTCGTCCGGGGTGTGACAAGCTCCCTGGTGAGGGAACGCTTCTGTCGGGGCGGCCGTCGAGGACATGTCCTCTGTCCGGCCGCCCCGACAGCTTTGTCAGGCGGGACGTGGATGCGAGCGTGGGGGCGGGAATGGGCTTCTTCGACGGGATATGGCGGCGCGAGGCCGACTTCGACTCGGGCAGCGCGGCCAGCAACGCGATCGAACTGACCAAACGGCACCACCAGGTCTCGCTCACCAAGCAGGGCGCGGCCACCGGCAACCTCCGCGTCAACCTCACCTGGCGGATGCGGACCTCCGACATCGGCGGCCTCCAGCGCGACAGCCTGCTGCGCCACCCCTTCAAGGCGCTCAAGCCCCCGAGGTCATGGGCCACAGCCAGAGCATGGTCAACGTCGACCTGGACCTGGGCTGCCTCTACGAACTGATGGACGGCACCAAGGGCGTGGTGCAACCCCTGGGCGGCCTCCTGGGAGACGTCAACTCACCCCCGTACGTGAAACTCAGCGGCGACGACCGCTTCGGCTCCGCGTCCGGCGAGACGATGTACGTCAACCTCGACCACCGTGACCAGATCAAGCGCCTCCTGGTCTTCGTCTACATCTACGACCAGACCCCCGCCTTCGACCGCACCCACGCGATCGTCACCCTCTACCCCAGCAACGGCCCCCGCATCGAGATAGGCCTCGACGAACGCCACCCCCAGGCCCGTTCCTGCGCGGTGGTGATGATCGAGAACGTCAAGGGCGAACTGGTCGTCCGCCGAGAAGTGAAGTTCGTCTACGGCTTCCAGGCAGAGCTGGACAGGCTGTACGGATGGGGCCTGCAGTGGGGCCGGGGGTTACAACGAAGGTGGAGCGATAGCTCCCCTTCAGGGGCGCGGGGCTGTGCCGATGTGCGGCTCCGCCGAGTGGGCGCGACCGGCCCCCACTGACCCGCACCCGAACAACCACGCACTCACCCTCAGATGAACTGCGGCCCCTGCGGCGGCAACCGGAAGTCAGGATCCGGCGCGGTCGCCGACGGCACCGGCTGCGGGTACCCGTACGTCCCCGCGGGCGCGGTCTGCGGATACCCGTACGCCGGCTGGGTCACCGGCTCCTCGGCCTGCGGATACCCGTAGGCGGGCTGCTCCGGAACCGCCGGAGGCAAGGGCTGGGAGGCCTCAGGAACGACCCCCCCCCTCCGACTCGTCCACCGTGATCCCGAAGTCCATCGCGAGCCCACGCAACCCGTTGGCGTACCCCTCACCCAGCGCCCGGAACTTCCACCCGTCACCCCGCCGGTACAGCTCCCCGCAGATCAGCGCGGTCTCCTCGCCGGTCTCCGGCTTGATGTCGAAATAAATACGCAGGGGCTCGCCCTCGGCGACCCCCGCGTCGTACAGCAGGATGCGCAGCCCCTGTACGCGGTCGAAGGTGTTGTCCTCCGCCGAAGCGACCACCAGAATCCGGCTCACTTCGGACTCGACACCGGCCAGATCTGTCTGGATCGTGTCGGTGGGACCCTCCGAGACCCGCTTCTTGCCGAGCCACCAGACCTTCCCGGAGGGGTGCCGGGGCTGGTTGTAGAAGACGAAATCCTCGTCGGAACGCACCTGACCGGCGGGGCCGAGGAGCAGCGCCGAGGCATCCACGTCAGGGACCCCCTGCCCGGGAGTCCAGCGCAGCACGGCACGTACCGTGGTGGCCTCCAGCGGGACGTTCGACCCCTTCAGCATGGCGTGCGTCATGCGGTCATCCTGCCCTCTCGGTCCTGGTCACGACAACGTGGGGTTCGGACACCGACACGGCCGAGTTACCTGAAGTTCATGCCCGGCGGGAACCCCGACATGGGTTTGTACGTACTATTACCGGCCACCTATCGAAAACGTTCACGAGTCACATCGGCACCGCGGGGGAGCTTTATGCGTCATTTCGGGCACATTGCCCCTGAGGTACGGCAGCGTCTCTTCTTCCAGGAGCCGTGCGAGTTCGACGCGGACTCCCCGGCCCGGCTGCTCGCCGCGGCCCTGGGCGCCACGCTCTACAGCCCGGCCACCCGCCCCCGTCTCGCCGACGACATCGTCAAGCTGGCGGCGCACGGAGTGGTGTCGATGGTGCTGTGCCTGGAGGACTCGATCGGCGACGAGGACGTGCCCGCCGCCGAGGAGAACCTGGTCCGGCAGTTCACCGACCTGGCCGCCCGCCCGGACGTCGAGCTTCCGCTGCTGTTCATCCGTGT
Source organism: Streptomyces sp. P3 (assembly GCA_016893485.2). Lineage (GTDB taxonomy): Bacteria > Actinomycetota > Actinomycetes > Streptomycetales > Streptomycetaceae > Streptomyces. The sequence goes on along the minus strand of JAFEKX020000001.1, from coordinate 3,220,092 downwards.
CCGCGTGCCCGAGCAGATCCCCGATCTCGTACGCCGCATGGGCCCGGCCGTACGGCTCCTCTCCGGCTTCGTGATGCCGAAGTTCACCGAGGAGAGCGGCACGCCGTTCCTGGAGGCGCTGGTCGCCGCGGAGGCGGCGAGCGGGCACCGGCTGTTCGGCATGCCGGTCCTGGAGTCGCCCGAGCTGCTGTACCGCGAGTCGCGCGTCGAGACCCTGGAGGGCATCTCCCGCGCCGTCGACAAGTACCGCGACCGCGTCCTCGCCCTGCGCCTCGGCGTGACGGACTTCTGCTCGTCGTACGGCCTGCGCCGCGCCTCCGACATGACGGCCTACGACGTCCAGATCGTCGCCAACGTGATCGGTGACGTGGTGAACATGCTGGGCCGCGCCGACGGCACCGGCTTCACGGTGACCGGCCCGGTGTGGGAGTACTTCCGCGTCCAGGAGCGCATGTTCAAGCCGCAGCTGCGCCGCAGCCCCTTCCTGGAGGGCCAGGCCGAGGAGCTGCGCGAGGCGCTGATCGAGCACGCCATGGACGGCCTGCTCCGCGAGATCGCCCTCGACCAGGCCAACGGCCTGCTGGGCAAGACCTGCATCCACCCCACCCACGTGCTGCCCGTGCACGCGCTGTCCGTGGTCAGCCACGAGGAGTTCTGCGACGCGCAGGACATCCTCCGGCCGGAGCGGGGCGGCGGGGGCGTGCTGCGCTCGGCGTACACGAACAAGATGAACGAGGTGAAGCCGCACCGCGCCTGGGCCGAGCGGACGATGCTGCGCGCCGAGATCTTCGGGGTCGCACGCGAGGACGTCGGCTTCGTGGAGCTGCTCGCCGCCGGAATCCCCGGCTGAATCGCAAGGGACGTATGAACAAGGCAGTGAACGACGGTGTCTGGTCGGGCAGTTGGGTCGCGGAGCGGCTCGGTGTCGAACTGCTCGGCGACCCCGAGCTGACCGACCTCCTGGGCCTGGCCCTCCGCCGCAACCCCAAGCGGGCCCACCTCCTCGTGTCGAACGTGCTCGGCAAGCACGTCCCGCAGTCCCCGACGGTGGTCTACGGCTACGGCTTCACCCTGGGCCGCCGGGTCCGCGAGCTCCTCGGTACGGAGGAGTCCCGGCGGGCGGTGGTCCTCGGCTACGCGGAGACGGCGACGGGCCTCGGCCACGCGGTCGCCGACGGCATCGCGGTCGCCCCTACCTCCACTCCACCCGCCGCCCCCGTCCCCGGCGTCGCCACGGCGGGGGCTTCGAGGAGTCCCACTCCCACGCCACGTCCCATCTCCTCCTCCCCGAGAACCCGGCCCTCCTCGCCGGCGAGGGTCCGCTGGTCCTGGTGGACGACGAGTTCTCCACCGGCAACACGGTCCTCAACACCATCCGCGACCTGCACGAGCGGTACCCCGGGCCGGTACGTGGTCGTCGCCCTCGTGGACATGCGCTCGGCGGCGGACGCGGGGCGGCTGGACGAGTTCGCGGCGGAGATCCGCGCGAGGGTGGACCTTGTCGCGGCGGCATCGGGCACGGTGAGTCTGCCCGCCGGGGTGCTTGAAAAGGGCCAGGAGCTGGTGGCGAGGTACGAGTCGGAGGGTGCCGGGACAGGTAGTCGGTCGTCTGCAGCGCCGTCCGGGCTGGTCGCGCAGTTCCCCGCGCCCCTAAAAGCCGACCTGGACGCCGACCCCTCAGGGGTGCGGGGAACTGCGCGACCAGCCCCCACCGACCCGCACCCGACTCACAGCCGAACCACCCGAGTCGATCTCCGCTGGCCCAGAAACCTCCCGGACGGTGGACGTCACGGCTTCACTCCGGCGCATCGAATACGCCTGGAACAAGCCCTCCCGGCGATGGCAGCCCGCCTCGCCGAAGCCCTCCCGGAGGGCCGCGTACACATCCTCGGCTTCGAAGAGCTGATGTACACCCCCTCCGCCTGGCCCGCGAACTGGAACAGATCGTCGACGCCAGCGTCACGTACTCCACCACCACCCGCTCACCCGTCCTTGCCGTGGACGACCCCGGGTACGCGATCAGAAGCCGCCTCACCTTCCCCGCCCACGACACCCCCGCGGACGGCCCGGGCGACCGCTACGCCTACAACATCGCCGGCGCCGACTTCGACGCCGTGGTCGCCGTGCTCGACGACACCGCCGACACCCCCGAACTCCACGCCCCGGACGGCCTGTTGGCGAGGCTCGCCGAACACACCCCGCACGTAGTCCTCGCGGTGATCCCCTCGTACGTCCCCGAAAGGCCCGCCATGCTCCCCGACCCCCTCCGCGGCCCCGCCTTCTCCTCGTACGCCCCGGAAGAGGTCGGCTGGCTGCTCCAGGACCTCTCGGACGTGACCCTGGAGGCGCCGACCGAGGAGCGCGAGGAGGCCATCCAGAGCGGCGGAGCCCACTACGCGGAGTCGCTCCCGGTGGAGTACCAGCCGAGCGAGCAGTACCAGCAGCTGTTCCACACCGCCCTGGGCGAGGCCGCCGAGCGCCTCGCCCTGGCGGTGGGCGCGGTCACCGAACTGGTCCTCGCCGAACGCTCCCCGCACCCCGTCCTCGTCTCGCTCGCCCGCGCCGGCACCCCCGTGGGCGTCCTGATGCGCCGCTGGGCCCAGCACCGCCACGGTCTCGACCTCCCGCACTACGCCGTGTCGATCGTGCGCGGCCGAGGCATCGACGCCAACGCGCTCCGCTGGCTCGCCGCCCACCACGACCCCGCCGACGTCGTGTTCGTCGACGGCTGGACCGGCAAGGGCGCCATCACCCGCGAACTCACCGAGGCGATCAGGGAGTTCGAGGAGTCCGACGGCATCACCGGCTTCGACCCGGAGATCGCGGTCCTCGCCGACCCCGGTTCCTGTGTGAAGACGTACGGCACCCGCGAGGACTTCCTCATTCCCTCCGCCTGTCTCAACTCGACCGTGTCGGGCCTGATTTCGCGTACGGTGCTGCGCTCGGACCTGGTCGGCCCGCACGACTTCCACGGCGCGAAGTTCTACCGCGAACTCGCCGGCGCGGACGTCTCGGTGGACTTCCTGGACGCCGTGGCCGCCCGCTTCCCGGAGGTCTCGGACGCGGTGACCGTCCTCGCCAAGGAACTGCTCGCCGCCGACCGCACCCCAACGTGGGAGGGCTGGGCGGCAGTTGAGCGGATCAGCGAGGAGTACGGCATCCACGACGTGAACCTCGTCAAGCCGGGTGTCGGCGAGACCACCCGGGTGCTGCTGCGCCGGGTGCCCTGGAAGATCCTCGCGCGGGCCGGTGCGGGTGCCGACCTCGACCACGTCAGACTGCTCGCCGAGCAGCGGGGCGTACCCGTCGAGGAGGTGGCCGAACTGCCGTACACCTGTGTGGGGTTGATCCACCCCAAGTACACGCGCGGTGCGACCGGTGCCGACGGCAGGGCGGTGGCGGTCTGATGCCGGTACTCGTCGCGAGCGACCTCGACCGTACGCTCATCTACTCCGCCGCAGCCCTCGCCCTCACGATGCCGGACGCGCGGGCGCCCCGGCTGCTCTGCGTCGAGGTGCACGAGAGCAGGCCGCTGTCCTTCATGACGGAGACGTCGGCCGCCCTGCTCACCGAACTCGGTGACACGGCCGTCTTCGTGCCGACCACCACCCGCACCCGCAAGCAGTACCAGCGCATCAACCTGCCCGGCCCCGAGCCGACGTTCGCGATCTGCGCCAACGGCGGCCACCTCCTCGTCGACGGCGTGACCGACGAGGACTGGCACACCCAGGTCCAGGCGAAGCTGGCCGCCCAGTGCGCGCCGCTGGAGGAGGTACGCGACCACCTCGCGGCCACCGCCGACCCCCGCCTGGGTCCGCAAGCACCGCATCGCCGAGGACCTTTTCGCCTACCTGGTGGTCGAGCGCGAGTTGCTCCCGAGGAATGGGTGAAGGACCTGGCGGTCTGGGCGGAGAACCGAGGCTGGACGGTCTCTCTGCAGGGCCGCAAGATCTACGCGGTCCCCAAGCCCCTCACCAAGAGCGCCGCGATGCGCGAGGTGGCCCACCGCACCAACGCCACCCTGACCCTCGCAGCGGGCGACTCCCTGCTGGACGCCGACCTCCTGCTGGCCGCGGACAAGTCCTGGCGCCCCGGCCACGGCGAGCTGGCGGACGAGGCCTGGACGGCCCCCAACGTCACAGCCCTACTGGAGCGAGGCGCCCTGGCGGGCGAGCGCATCGTGCGCGAGTTCCTGAGAGCGGCCCACCCATCAAGCCCCTAGGGCAAGCCCCAGGGGCGCGAGGAACTGCGCGACCAGCCACGACGTGCCGGCACCCGACAGCGCGCGGCCCCTGTCTAGCCGCAGCAGCCCCGCCGCAACACCCACCGCCCCCTCCTCCGCCCGCGGCAGGCGAGGACGTACCCCACAGCCACGGCGGACAGCAGCTTCACGGTGTCGTCGTGCCCGGAGGGACAGTCCGCCGGCGCGGAGGACTCCGCCATAGGCCGGCTGACTTCGAACGTGGACCCACAGGTACGGCAGCGGTACTCATAGCGAGGCATGGCAGCAGGCTAGCCCTACATCCACATGAGTACGGCACCTTGTTTTTCATGAAGGTTTCGGCTGTGTCCTGTTCTGTCGTTTTCTTATATGGAGAACTTGCGAAGACCACTGGTAATTTGAGGGCGCCGCGTGATCTGTGAGGCCGGGGAACCGGGATTTGCAGTCGCGTCCGCGGCAACCATTCAGGACCCTCGTACGTCAATGCGTCTGCCTGTGCGAGTAATACGGAGTGCGGAGGGGAGTCGCGTCGTGACCCACGAGGGGGACGGGGAGGAACGCCAGGCACCGGACGAGACGATGCAGTTGAAGCTCCCCGCCGGGTTCAGGCCCGACGAGACCATGCAGCTGCGGGTGTCCGATCTGGAGATACCCGAGGCGTCCGAGATACCCGGGAGAGCCGGAACCGGCACGGCGCCGGGGACACAAAACCCCCGCCCGTCCCTCCGCACCCGTCTCTCCCGCCTCGCCGCGATCCTCCGCACCCGCTTCGCCCCGGTCGCCGCACGCCTCGCACCGGCCGTGATATTCCTCACCCCGTACGTCCGCAAGCTCCGCCCGCAGTACCCCCGCCCCGGCCGCACCGGCTGGCGGCACTGGATGCCCTCCTGGCGGCAGTGGCTCGGGGAGTGGCCGCCGCCATCGGCCTCAGCGGACTGTTCCTCGTCGTCTCGTACGCGGCCACCGACATCCCCTCGAACCTCAACACGTACGCGACCCAGCAGGACAACGTGTACTTCTGGTCCGACGGGACGCCCATGGCCCGCACTGGGTGGGTGCAGCGGCAGGCGATGCCGCTGAAGGACATCCCGACCGACGTCCGCTGGGCGGTCCTCGCCGCCGAGAACGAGAGCTTCTACAGCGACCCCGGCATCTCCATGAAGGGGATCGCCCGCGCCCTGTACCGCACGGTCGGCGAGGGTGACACCGAGGGCGGCTCGACGATCACCCAGCAGTACGTGAAGAACGTCTACCTGACCCAGAACCAGACGGTCAGCCGCAAGTTCACCGAGGCGATGATCTCCCTCAAGCTCGACAACAAGATGAGCAAGGACAAGATCCTCGAGGGCTATCTCAACACCAGCTGGTTCGGCCGCGGCACCTACGGACTGCAGCGCGCCTCGCAGGCGTACTACGGCAAGGACGTCAGCCAGCTCAACGCCAGCCAGGGCGCCTTCCTCGCCTCACTGCTGAAGGGCGCGGGCCTCTACGACCCGACGCTCAGCAAGGCCAACCACGACCGGGCGGTGGCCCGTTGGTCCTGGATCCTGGACCGCATGGTGAAGATCGGCAAGCTGTCCCCGGCCGAGCGCGCCAAGTACAAGACGTTCCCCGAGCCGCTCAAGCAGTCGAAGACCTACGACACCGGCAAGCAGAGCGACTACCTGGTCGAACTCGCCACGCAGTACGTGAAGAAGACCGCGCACATCTCGGACAAGGACTTCGACCTCGGCGGCTACCAGATCTACACGACCTTCGACCGCGATCGCGAGACCGAGCTGACCGACGCCGTCACCAAGGCCCGCAAGGACGCGCAGAAGAACGACCCGACGGGCGCCAAGACCGCCCACTACGGCGCCTCCTCGGTCGCCTCCGACGGCCGCATCCTCGCCGTCTACGGCGGCCCCGACCACCGTACGCAGGGCTTCAACGAGTCCAACGCGACGACGGTGCCCGCCGGTTCGGCCTTCGAGCCGTTCGTCTACGCCGCCGCGCTGGAGCACGGCGTCACCAAGACCCGTGGCAGCCCGCCGACCCCGGTCACCCCGGACACGCTGTACGACGGGGACGACGCCGTGCCGGTCACCACACCGGAGGGGCCGTACTGGGACCGCAGCGGCAAGAAGGTCGCCGCGCACAACGACGGCAACAAGTCGTACGGCCAGATCAGTCTGCGCCAGGCGCTCGCCCAGTCCGTGAACACGCCGTTCATGCAGCTCGGGATGGACACCGGCCTGACGACCGTCCGGCAGACCGCGGAGAAGGCCGGGCTGCTCTCGTCCAGTTTCGGGGCGCAGGTGCCCGCGCTGTCGATGGGCAATGCCACGCCCAGTGCCTTGCGCATGGCGAGCGCGTACGGCACGTTCGACGCCGGGGGTGCACACGGAGCCGTACTCGGTCCGCCGTATCACCCGTAACGGCGCCGGGGTCCCTCTCGAACGGCCGCGGCCCAACCGGGCGATGAGCAAGACCACGGCGGACGAGGTGACGGACGCGCTCACGGCCTCCTTCGCCACCGCGCACCCCGAGGACGCGAAGGCCGGGGCGGGGGTGGCGGGCAAGACCGGCACCACGCAGGACGACACGGCCGCCTGGTACGTCGGCACGGCCAAGTCCGTGTCCACGGCCGTCGTCGTCTACCGGATCGACCTGAACAAGAGCCTCGAACCCCTGCCGCTGAAAGGAATCTCCGGCACTCCCGTCACCGACGTCCCCTACGGCATCTGGTCGAGAGCCATGACCCCGCTGGGCTGACCACCGCCAACTCCTCGCAGAATGAGCCGCCCATGAAGCCTCGGACGAAGGCACCGTCCGGCCGCCGCCGCAGAGCCCCTGAACCGCGCCGTCGTACCCCGAAGCCGGGGTTCCTCACGCTGGCCGTGTTCCTTGTCGTCGCCTCGCTGGTGACCGGTACCTGGCGCTGAACCGGGACAACACGGCGCCCACCGCGTCGGCCGGCAAGAACGCCGAGCCCAAGTCGTCGAAGGATCCCGCCTGGGACGGCAAGACGAAGGTGCTGGGGGACGGTTCGACCTCGTACACGGGGCCGCAGCAGGACCAGTTGAAGGCCGTACCGCTCAAGCCCGGTGAGAAACCACCCCAGTTCGTGGTCTTCTCCTGGGACGGCGCGCTGCAGGGGACGACAAACTCTTCTCGCACTACCGGGAGATGGCGAAGGAGTACAACGCCCACATGACCTTCTTCCTCACGGGCATCTACCTGCTGCCCAAGAGCAAGAGGGACCTGTACCACCCGCCGATGCACCCGGTGGGCTCGGCCGCGATCGACTTCCCCACCGACCAGCACATCCGGGACACGCTGGAGCAGCTCCGCCTCGCCTACGAGCAGGGCAACGACATCGGCACCCACTTCAACGGCCACTTCTGCGAGGCCAAGGGCGGCGGTGACTGGAGCGTCGCGCAGTGGAAGAGCGAGATCGACCAGTTCTTCTCCTTCGTCGAGAACTGGAAGACCAACACCGGCTACACCGACATCCCGGCGCTGCCCTTCGACTTCAAGAAGGAGGTCGTCGGCGGCCGTGCCCCCTGCCTCGAGGGACAGCCCAACCTCCTGAAGGCGCTGAAGGGTTACGGGTGGCGCTACGACGCCAGCTCCCCGGGCGACTTCCAGATATGGCCCACCAAGAAGGACGGCCTCTGGGACTTCCCGCTCGAACTGCTCCCCTACGGGAACAACATCCAGGCCCTGTCGATGGACTTCAACTTCCTCTACAACCAGTCGGGCGGCGCCACCCAGGGCGACCCCGCGAAGTTCGCCGACTGGGAGAAGAAGACGGTCGACTCGTACATGGCCGGCTTCAACCGGGTCTACTACGGCAGCCGGGCGCCCCTGTTCATCGGCAACCACTTCGAGAACTGGAACGGCAGCATCTACATGAAGGCCATCGACCAGATCATCCCGAAGATCTGCACGAAGAAGGGCGTCAAGTGCGTCTCCTTCAGGGAGCTTTCGGACTGGATGGATGTGCAGTCGCCCCAGACTTTGCAGCAGTTGCGCAGCCTGGACCCCCCCAGTCGCCCGACTGGTCCACGGTGGTCAAGTGACCTCTCGCGACTGGTGAACTGACCAAGTGCAACCCTCTTCACAGGGGCCACACATGGCGTGCGAAGATGCCCTCGCCCGGTAGGCGTACCGGCGTAGAGGGGAACACCATTGAAATCCAGAAAACTGAGCCGTAAGCGGAGCCGTACGGCCATAATCTCGGCGGCGGCCGCCTCGGTCGTCGCCGGCGTCGCCCTCGTGCCCAACTGGAGCGCGGGCGCGGCAGTGGTCGACGACCCGACTGTGAACGCCGCGACCAAGGCGACCTTCCAGAAGCTCGCCGACGCGGTCTTCACCGACCGCACGCAGGCCCTCGTCCGCGGGGCCGGTACCAAGCAGACCACCTCGCGCTTCTCCGGCGACGTCCGTCTCTCCAGCACGCAGTCGCGTGACGAGAAGTCGGCGCTGAGACAGCTGCGTGGCCGCCAGAGCAGCATCGCCAAGCTCGGCGAGACGTACAGCGCGGGCACCACGAAGGTCACGCTGGACGCGACCCGGGTGACCGGCCGTACCGCCAAGGCCGATGTCACCGAGACGACCACGCTGACGTACGCGAAGGCCGTGGGCAACCAGCCGAAGACCACCGGTTTCCAGGCCCACCACGAGTTGACCTTCAAGGCCGACCAGCGGGGCACCTGGCAGCTGTCGACCATCCAGGACACCGACGAGGGCGGCCTCGCCGTCAACACGCTGTCCAAGCCCGCGGTGAAGGCGTCGCCCGCGCCGGCCGACGACGGCAACACCATGCCGGACGCGCCGCGCGCGGCCACCACCCGCAACCCGGTGGCCGTCCCGAAGACGAGCACGGCGTACGACTACAAGGCGATGGCGACCTACGCCGAGAAGTACTGGAACGTCTACAACACGGACTACCCGGACTTCAACGGCCACGCGGACGGCGGCGACTGCACCAACTTCGTCAGCCAGTCCCTGAAGGCCGGCGGCTGGAAGCACGTCCCGGGCTACGTCTACGACTACACGAAGTGGTTCGGCACCGCCGACATCCAGTCGGACTCCTTCGTCGGCGTCAACGAGTGGTCCTGGTTCGCGCAGAACTCCAAGCGCACCACCCCGCTCGCGAACGTGTACCAGCTGGAGGTCGGCGACGTCCTCCAGATGGACTTCGACCGCGACGGCGCGCCAGGACCACACGATGATCGTGACGGCCAAGAGCAACGGCGTCCCGTACGTCACGTACCACTCGAACAACACCCTGCGCAGGTCGGTGGCGAGCCTCATCGCGTCGTACCCGAACGCGTACTACTACGCCTACCGCACCTGAGATCAGTAGGCCTGCACAGCTTCGTCGGCCCCCGTCGCCTCGGTAGCGACGGGGGCCGACGCGGTCTACGGCGTGCTGCGCGCGATCCGGTCGAGCCACTCCCGCAGGAGGCTCAGCTCGCCGTCGGTGAGGACGTCGGTCCGCTGGAGTACGGCGCGCAGGGCGACGGCGGCGGGGACCGGGCCGGGGGAGTCGGTCACCGGGGCTTCGGTGGTGATCGCGGCGATCACGGACTCCCTTGCCAGCGTGGACAGTTCGAGGTCGCGGCGGTCCTCGGGCAGGGAGATGAGGCTGATCGCCGTACCGCTGCCGGCCGCGTGCACCAGCTGCGCGGCGCGCTCCTCACTCACCCGGAGCCGGCCCGCCTCGGCGATGCGGTGGATGTGCCCGGCGAGGATCTCGGCGCCCGCGACGGCTGCCTTCGGCGGGGTCGCGCCATGGCGGGGTTCCGCGTACATGAGCAGGTACAGCGCCGGGTTGGTGAGACCGAAGTCGATGTGCAGGTCCCAGCCGGCGCGCAGGTCGGCGACCGGGTCGGCGGTGGGCGCCAGCTCGGTCTTGGTGCGAGATAGGCGGCGAAGCCCTCCGTGGCCACCGCGTCGAGGAGCCCCTGCTTGTCCCCGAAGAGCCGGTAGATGGTCGGCGCCTGCACTCCGGCCGCGCTCCCGACGGCCCGCGTCGACACGGCCTCGCGACCGCCTTCGGTGAGGAGGCGGGCGGTGGCGGCGAGGATGCGCTCGCGGGGGTGGAGTCGTCGTCGGCAGGCATACGTCAAACGCTAACAGAAAAGCGTTAGCGCTTCTTTGGTAGCGATGCTAATGTCGTGAGTGTTAGCGACTGATGTGTGCTTGTTCTGCGTGGAGGTAGTAGCCGTGATCGTCGTCACCGGAGCCAATGGGCAACTCGGCAGGGGGAGTGGTGGACCAGCTGCTCGCTCGCGTCCCCGCGGAGCGGATAGCGGTGAGCGTCCGCGACCCGGAGGGAGCCAAGGAGTTGGCGGAGCGGGGCGTCCGCGTCCGCCGGGGCGACTTCGACGACCCTGAGACCCTGGCCGGCGCCTTCGAGGGAGCGGACCAGATCCTTCTCGTCTCCGCCGCGAGCACGGGCGACACGGCGCTGCGGCAGCACCGCGCCGCGATAGCCGCGGCGCGTGACTCCGGTGCCCGCCGCGTGCTCTACACCAGCCACATGGGCGCGAACCCGGCGTCGCCGTTCGCTCCGATGCCGGACCACGGGGAGACGGAGGGGGTTGCGGGCGGCGGGTGTGCCGTTCACGTCGCTGCGGAACGGGTTTTACGCGGCTACGACCGTGATGCTTCTTGGCTCGGCGCTGCAGACAGGGGAGTTGGTCGCGCCTGAGGATGGGCCGGTGTCCTGGACGGCGCACGGGGACTTGGCCGAGGCTGCGGCGATCGTGCTGGCCGAGGAGGGGCGGTTCGACGGGGTGACGCCGCCGCTCACCGGGGCCGAGGCGCTTGACCTCGCGGATGTCGCTGCTTTGGCTTCGTCGGTCTCGGGGCGGACGATCAAGCGGGTGACGGTGTCGGATGAGGAGTATCGGGCGGGTTGGTCTCGCACGGGGTGCCGGAGGGGCAGGCCGAGTTGCTTGTGGGGTTGTTCCGGGCGAGCAGGGCGGGGGAGTTCGCTGAGGTGAGTCCCGTGTTGGGGAGCTGTTGGGGAGGACGCCGGTGTCGGTGCGGGGGTGTTGGCTGCGGCGTTGGTGTGAGGGGGCTCGGTTGTTTTGAGTGTGCGGGCCGGTGGGGGCTGGTCGCGCAGTTCCCCGCGCCCCTTTAGGGCGCTGCAGCTATAGGGCGCGACAGCTTCCCCGGTTTCAGTGGCTCGCTGTGCCGCGTTCCTCGCGGATCTGGGTGACCACCCGGGCCACTGACTGGCGTACCGCTTCCGTCTCCGTCAGGAAGTGCCAGTAGTCGGGGTGGCGGCCATCGAGCGTGGTGATCGCCTGGTCCAGGCGGGCTACCGCGTCGTCCAGGGGGCGGGCGTGGCGGGGGTCGGGGGTGGTGCGGCCTGTCATCGCCAGGCGTTGGGCGTCCCGGATGGCGAAGCGGGTGCGGTCGATCTCCTGCTGGGGGTCCTTCTGCACGGCGTTGAGGCGGCGCAGTCGGTCGCCGGCGGCGGAGACGGCCTCGTCGGTGGTGTTCAGGAGGGCCCGCACGGTCGACAGCAGGGACGTGGCGTCCGGCCAGCGCTGGGCGTCCCGCGCGGCCTGCGCTTCCTTCAGCTTGAGCTCGGCCTGCCGTACGTTCTCCCCGGCCTGCTGCGGCACCTGCTGGAGGTCCTGCCAGCACGCGGCGGAGAAGCGCCGGCGCAACTCGCTGAGCACCGGGTCGACTTGGCCCGCGCGGGTGGTGAGCGCCTGGGCGCGGGTGCGCAGGGAGACCAGCCGGTGGTCGATCTCGGCGGCCCGCTCGGGCAGTTGATCGGCCTGGGCCCGGATGGCTTCCGCCTCCCGGGCGACCTGCGTCGCCCGCTCCAGCGTCTGCGGCACACCGTGCTGCCCGGCGCCCTGGTTCAGCTTGGTCAGCTCCGGCCCGAGCGCGGCCAGCCGGGCGGCGAGATCGTCGGCCCGCAGGCCCGAACTCCGTACGGCGTCCAGGGCGTTGGAGGCGGCGAGCAGCGCCTGCCGGGCCCGCTCGACGGCGGGTGCCAGCCGGGCGAGCTGGGTCTCGGCCTTGCCGAGCAGCGGACCGAGCCCGCTCGAACCGGTCCAGCTCCTGCTTGACCTGCCCCAACTGGTCCTTCGCGGCGGACAGTTCGGTACGGGCGCGGTTCGCCGCGGCGGCCTCCAGGTCGTCGCGGTCGAGGTCGTGCGCGTCGACGGCGTTGATGTACCGGCCGCTCGCCTCGTCGATGCGCCGGCCCAGCGCCTCGAAGTCGGTGACCGCGCGGCGGGCGGCCGGCGAGTCGTCGACCGCGGTGATGGTGTCTATCGAGATCCGCAGATCCCGCTGGGCGGTGTCCAGCTCGTAGAACGCGGCCGCCGCGGCATCCTTCGCCGCCTGCGCCTCGGCCCGCTGGCTCTCCGCCCGCCCGCCGAACCAGCGCCGGGTGCCGCCACCGGCGAAGGAGACGGGGAGGGCGAGCGCGACGAGCAGGGGAAGACCGACCAGGGTGAGGGTGTCGAGGGCCGCGCGGGTGGTACGGCCCGTGCGGGCGTGCGCCTCACGCGGCGCGGCGTCGGGCTGTGGGGCGCGACCTGCTGCGGAACCGCGCCGTGGCCGGAGCCTCGGCACACGCCGGAGCAGTGTGAGCGGCGAATACGGCTGCGCTGGTGTCGCCGTCACATCCCTCTCCCGTGTCTTCCATCCTGACCGCTGTCATTCTCCCACCGGTAGAGGACGAACACACGGGCCGGTCAGTTCGCGTTCCGCACCGTGACCTTCCGTCGCCGGTGTGGGCGGTCACCTCATGAGAACTCGTCGGGTCACGGGGCACCGACACATCCACAGAGCCGTCCCCGGTCTTGGTCGTCACGCGGTACTTCGCACCCCGTCCCCGGGCAGCGCGATCGTCACCGACCCGTCGCCGCTGGTGGACTCCACCAGGTCGGGTACGGCGCCGAGTTCGAGGTGCACGGACCCGTCACCGGTGGTCGTGTGCACCTGCCGGGACGACACCTCGGCGTGCAGGGAGCCGTCCCCGCTGTGCAGCGTCAGCGGCCCGGTGGTGTCGGTGACATGCACGGACCCGTCGCGCGTACGGATGCTGAGCGCGTCCGCGAAGCCCCGGGCCCGCACGCTCCCGTCCCCGTCCTCCACCTTCACGGTGACCCCGCGCGGCACCTCGATCCGGTGCTTGGCGGAGCAGTCGGCGATCACTCCGGAGCACTTCATCCGCAGCTTCAGCCGGTCACCGTCCATCGACCAGCTCACCTTCGGGTCCGACCCGATCGTCACGCTGCCCTGCCACCACCGGGTGACCTCGATCTTCCCCGCCGGGTTCGTGTCCGCGGCGACGACCTCCAGCGCGGAGTCGTCGGAGTCGATCGATGGTGAGCGTACGGCCGGGCAGCGCGAAGGTGCGGTGGTCGGGGTGCTTGTCGTCCCCGGCGGACGCGCCGCAGGCGGTGGCCCCGAGGAGCAGCAGGGCGACGGCGGTGGTGCCGGTGAGGGCACGGGCGGCGCGGCGACGGGTGTGGGTGCGGCTACGGGTGCCGGTGCTGGTCACGGTTGTTCTCCCCCTGGGACGGACGCGGAGCCCTGGTGGCTCCTACGGCGCTCTACGACCGTAGAGAGCGGCGCCCGGCGGGGGCATCCGGCGCGCTCCCGGACCGGGGGTGGGGTAAACCCCGGGACGCCCCTGACCTCCCCTCGACCCGCTCCTTCCCCGATACGGGTTTGCAGGACAGGCCCCCGGCAATGTAGGCTGTCGACTCGTCCTGGGCGCGTAGCTCAGGGGTAGAGCGTCGCCCTTACAAGGCGAATGTCGGCGGTTCGAAACCGTCCGCGCCCACCAGGATAAGCAGCAGGTCAGAGGCTCTCGGGGAGTTCCCGGGGCCTCTTTCCATGGCCGGGGTCCGGGTCCGCGGGGGTGCCGGGAAATCCGTTGGCGGGCCGGGGTGCCCGCTGCTACCTTCGCGGAGGCCGTGCGAGAGAGCGAGGAGGTGGTACCCGTGAACGCAGTGACGACATGGGTGCTCCCCTCCGGGGTCGCGGTCGGGCGATAGGTCGTCCGGGAGCGCCGTACGCAGCTCTCCCGAAAGGCACGACCATGGACTTCACCACCGAACGACGTCTCGAAGACGGCGTCCTGGAACGCGAGTTCACCCTCGGCGAGATCCCCGGCACCCTGTGGACGCCCGAGTCCGCCGCGCCGGTCCCGCTGATCCTGATGGCCCACAACAACGGCCTGCCCAAGGCGGAGCCCCGGCTGGTGGCCCGGGCCCGGCTGTCCGCGGCGGCCGGTTACGCGGTGGCCTGCATCGACGCCGCCGGGTGCGGTGACCGGCCCCGTGCCGCCGCCGTCGACCAGGCCCGCGCCGACCTCCGCCGGGCGATGCGGGCCGGCGAGCCGGTCGACGACATCCTCGAGTCCCTCGTCGGCCCGCTGGTCGAACAGGCGGTCCCGGACTGGCGCACCGCGCTGGACGCCCTCCTCAACCTGCCCGGGATCACCGGCCCGGTCGGGTACTCGGGGTGGACCGCCCTCGGCATCCGGCTGGCGGTGCTGGAACCGCGCATCGCGGTGGCCGCCTTCTTCGCCGGGGATACGTCCCGCACGCCCAGCGCGAGGAGGCCCGCCAGGTCACCGTCCCGCTGCTGCTCCTGCTCCAGTGGGACGACGAGGGCAACCCGCGCCGGCGGGCCCTAGACCTGTTCGACGCCTTCGGCAGCAAGGAGAAGACCCTGCACGCCAACCTGGGCGGCCACCTCGGCACCCCGTGGTTCGAACGGGAGGACGGGGACAGGTTCTTCGGCCGCCACCTGAAGTAGGCCGGGGACACCGAGGGGGACTTTCCCGCGGGGGGTGGGCAGGATGGGTCCATGACCACATCCTCCGCACCGGCGTCGCACCGCACCACCCCCTCGGGCTCCGTCCTGTCCCTGTGGTCGAAGGACTCGGTGCTGTCGATCGGCTCGGTGGGGTCGGTGCTGTCCATCGGCTCCGTCGGGTCGAGCCTGTCGGTCGGGTCGATCGGGAGCGCGCTCTCGGTCGGCTCGATCGGCTCGGCCCTGTCGTTCGTCTCGGCCGGGTCGTGGCTGAGCACGGGGTCCGTCCTGTCCGCGCAGTCGCGGTGGTCGGTACTGTCCTGGCGCTCGACGCGCGGCTTCCGGGCGGTCGGCACGACAGGCACCGTCGGGACTGCGAGGACCGTGGGAGCTGTCGTCGGGATCGCGGGCGTCGCTGGAGTCGCCGCGACCCTGTTGCTGGCCCAACGGGGGCCGCGCAAGGCCTAGTTGCGGGACCGGCGGTGCGCCGCGTCCGACCCCGGGGTCTCTCAGTCGCCGCCCGCCGCCGGCACCTCATGCGCGTGCTTCAGCCGCATCCGTGTCTCCACCCGCTCCGCCGCCACGACCTCCGTCCAGAAACGGTGGCCGCTGACGAAGACCGCCAGATCTCGTGTTCGCGCTGCCGGAGCTTCTCCACCTCGGCCTGTTCGTCGGGTGTCCAGCCGGGGAGGCCGGGCGCTCCACCTTGCGCCAGCCGCCCGTGTCGCTGAACCCGTCCAGGGGCTCGACCGACCAGGGCAGCCGCTTCAGCAGGGCCGACAGCTCGGCCCGGACCTGATGCAGCTCCTCCTGACCGGCGAGGAGGTCACTCGGGAAGTCATAGGTCGTAGCCACGCGGTAATGCTACGCCTGTTCGATTTTGGGTCGCGAGTTCCTTCAGGGACTTCACGCGAACGGGTGCGGAAGGAGTGCTTCGACCGCTGGTCGGGGAGGTGTCGACGTGGCAATCTTCACCACTCGCCTTTTGGTCCGTAAGGCGTGACGGCATTGAATGACCCTTACGAAAGTGGTCGTGGGCGTCCCGTCCATCGGGGTCTTCCGGCGCCCGCGGACCGACGTGGGCCTCTCCGGCGCCGCCACCACGTCGGCGCGGGCCGCCTGGGCGGCCAGCCCGCGCCCGTGGAACTCGGGCAGCGCCCCCAGGCTTGAGGAGGGCGTCAGTTGGCGCCGGGCGTCCCCAACTCGCTTACGAGCCTTGCCGCCACCGGTACCGCGATACCGTGCCGTTCCGCCGCCCGCAGCAACGCCCCGCCGATCGCGTCCAGTTCGAGCGGGCGGCCCGCCTCCGCGTCGCGCTGCATCGACGACTTGGTCCCCGGCGGGAACGTGTCGTACCGGGTGAGTGCCCCGCCGGGGTCGGACGGGCCGCCGTAGGAACGGCTCACCGTGGCCGTCTCCTCCAGGAGGGACGTCAACTCCCCGCGGTGGCGCGTGCGTACGTCGCCCAGGGGAGGCCGTAGCGGGTGGTGAGGAGGGCGAGTGGGGCGAGGAAGGTCATCTTGGCCCAGAGCGCGGCCGTCTCGTCGGGGAGGACCTGGGTGGTGGGGCCGGCCGCGTTGAGGGCGGCGGCGAGGGTGTCCAGACGTGGGCGGGGACCGGGTCGCCGGTCAGGTCGATCTCCGCGAAGGGGCTGCCGTGCTCAATCACCCCTGGGGCGGTGCGAGTTGACTCGACGCGGATGATCGCGGGGGCGACCTGGGCGGGGGTGTAGTGGGCGCGGAGGTGGGCCGGGTGTTCCACGCCGTTCAGGAACGGTACGAGGAGGCCGTCGGCCAGTGCCTTTGCCGGGACGCGGGTCAGGGCCTGGTCCAGGGTCGTGGCCTTGACCGTGATCAGGCAGGCGTCCACCGGTTCGCGGAGCTCCGTGTCGGCCTCCACGGGGGCGGTGAAGTCGCCGAAGCGGGTGCTGTGGACGCGGATTCCGTTGGTGCGGAGGGTGTTGGCGGTTTCTTCTCCGGCCAGGCAGATCACTCGGTGTCCGGCGCGGGAGAGAAGTGCCGCCAGCAGGCCGCCCACTCCGCCCGGGCCCAGGATCGCCACGGTGAGGTCGTCGTTCGCCATGTTCTTGTCCTCTCGTCGGTCGGCCCCGTGAACGGTGGCCGCCTCGGGGAGATCATCGCAGGTGTGTTCGGGAGAGGGGCGGCGGGATCGGCGGCGACGCGGGAGACTGGGGGTATGTGCCGCAGTATCAAGACGCTTCGACCGCCTGCTCTGCCCGACGAGGCCACGGAGGAGGAGGTGCGGGCTGCCGCGTTGCAGTACGTCCGCAAAGTCTCCGGGTTCCGGGCGCCGGCTGCGCATAACCGTGAGGTCTTCGACCATGCGGTGGATGTGATTGCCGCGGCTACCGCTGAGTTGCTCGCGGGGCTTGAGGTGAGGGGGCGTCGCGGGTGGCGTCGTGATCAGAGTGCGGGGTGGTGGGGGCTGGTCGCGCAGTTCCCCGCGCCCCTGAAAACGGACGTGTGCCTGCCGTCGTCGTGAAAGGGGCGGCCGGTGGGGGCTTGTCGCGCAGTTCCCCGCGCCCCTGAAAAGCGGACGCGCGCCCCCGATTCGGAAGGGGCCTGCGCCCCTAGGGGCCGTCACCTCCGTTGTTGTCGGCTGGCGGCGCATCACGTACGCCGCTCCCGCTCCCGCGCCGAACAGGGCCAGCAACGAGACCCCGTCGCCAGCCAGGTGGTGCCCAGCCACTGGGCTCCGTAGTAGCCGAGGGCCACGCTGTACCCCGCCCAGGAGAGGCCCGCCAGGGCTGACCAGGGAGGAAGTCTCGGGCTCGGCGGTGGGCGGCGCCTGCGCCGAGGGAGACCACCGAGCGGCCGGCGGGGGCGAAGCGGGCCAGGATGACGAGGGCGCCGCCGCCTCGGGCGAGGGCCTGGCCGAGACGTTCCTGCGCGGTGGTGAGGCGGCGGGAGCGGGAGATCGCGCGGTCCAGGCGTTCGCCGCCGCGCCAGGCGAGCCGGTACGCCACCAGGTCGCCCAAGAGGGACGCGGTCGCCGCGGACGCGATGAGCGCCAGGATGCTGGGGACCTCGTGCGGCACGGGAACCGCGTCGGTCGCCGCACCGGTGCCCGCTGCCGCCGCCGTCGCGGCCGCGATGACCAGGACACCGCTCGGCAGGACCGGCAGGAACACATCAAGGAGCACGGACAGGGCGACCATGGCGTAGATCCATGGACTGCCGGTCAGCGACCCCACACTCTCGAACAACGCATCTCCCCGTGAACTCCCCGTGGGCCATACCTGCCGCGGTGTCGCGAGGGAGCGGCAGGGGCGGCCAGTGACAGCCATACAGCGTACGCCCGGGTACTGACAGGAGATTCACGGGGGCGCGTGTGATCGGCACAGCGTGTTCACCCGGCTGCCCCGTCCCAGGGGGCGGCCCGCGCTCCCATCCCGTAGCAACGTAGGCAAAGGGGAAGTAAGCGGAACAACACGTGAGGAACGGTACACATCATGGTGGCAGGGATATGCGCGGGCGCCGTCGTCGCGGCCGTACTGGCGAGCGGTACGGGCGGTGCCGGGGCCGGTGCTCCGGACGGTTACCGGATGCGGACGGACGCGCGGTTCGCGCCGGTCGGCGCCCTCGTGCCGTCGGCGGCGGTGACGTACGACAGCAAGCTGGTGCCCGCCGCCGCGTGGATCCAGGTGAGCCAGCGGACGACCGTGAGCGGCGCCACGACGGTGCGGCTGCGGGTCGACGGGATGGTGCCGGGGCACGCGTACGGCGTCCATGTGCACCAGAAGCCGTGTGGCGCGGACCCGGCCGCCGCGGGCGGGCACTTCCAGCACAGGCCGTCCACCGATCCGGCCGCCGCCAACCCCGACAACGAGGTCTGGCTCGACTTCACGGCCGACGAGCACGGCGCCGCCGAGGCGAGCGCCGGGCACGCGTGGGGCTTCCGGCAGGGCGAGGCGTCCTCGGTCGTGATCCACGACATGCCGGGCAGCCACACCCGCGGCGCCTGCTTCACCGTGCCGTTCGGCTGGGCTCCCTGACCTGCGGACACGTCCACGCGTGGGCGCCGGAGTCCGGCGCCCGCCCGTCGGCCGCCGGTGCTGTCGTCGCCGCGCGCAGCACCGCCCGCGCCACCGCGTCCGCGTCCGACAGCGTCACCGAGTCCACACCGGGCCGGGCGCCGGCCGCCGTCACCCAGTGCACGCCCTCCGTGGGCACCCCGAACGCGAACCGCCTTTCGTGGACTGCTCCTTGACGGTCTATCAGGCGGTACGGGCGCGGTGTCACATCCAGTCCGCCCGTCTCGTAGCCGTCCACCGTGTGCGGCCGGCACCGGCCCGTGCGCAGCAGTCGGCCGAGGAGTTCGTCGGCGGTGCGGCGCAGGTCCGGTTCGGGGAGGCGGGCCTCGACGAGCGTGGTCACGCGGACCGCCGAGCCCGGTATCTCGGGCGAGGACGCCACCCAGGCGCCGTCCGCCTCCCGTACGTCGAGCCGCGGCCCGAGCACCTCCACCACGCCCGCCTCGACCAGCGCGGCCAGTTCCTCGATACGGCGGCGGGGCGGGCCGATGGACAGGAACGCGTTGAGCGGGGTGTACCAGCGGTCCAGGTGGTCACGCCGGGAGGCACCGGCCAGGCCGCCGTGGTCGACGACCAGCCGGAGTTCGTTGCGCAGATCGCGCAGCACGTCCAGGGCCGCCTTGAGCGGGCCGTCCACATTGCCGCGCGCCGCGTGCTCCGCGTCCTCGCGCAGATACGACAGCAGCCAGTCCCGCCAGGCCGCCGGGTGCGCGAGATCGGATTCCGCGTACGGCCGGGACAGCCGGTCCCAGCACCAGCGCTCGGCCGCCGGGACCCCGAACTCGTCGAGGATCAGGGCCTCTTGGGGTCCCGGTGCGGGACGGCGAGGAAGCGCTCGGCGAAGTCCGCAGACTCCGGGTGCCGGGAGGTGCGCAGGAGCGCGGTGTAGTAGACCGTCTCCACCTCCTTCGCCACCAACGGCCATATCTCCGTGAGGAATTCGGGCGGCTCGGCCGAGTCGGCGCGTTTGCGGAAGGCGGATATCGCCTCGGGGGTGAGGACTTGGGGGTGTGGCGGCCGTAGGGGCCCTTCGCGTTGTCCCCGCGGGCCTGGTACGGGATGCCCCGGCGTGAACCGGCATACAGGCGGGGCTCGTTGCCCGAGGGGACGTAGCGCAGGGTCCCGTTCTGCGTGCGGACGAAACGGCCGCCTCTGCCCCCGTCGTCAACAGGGCTGTGTGGTCGAAGAAGTTGAGGCCAAGGCCGCGCAACAGGACGGGCTCGCCAGGGCGTACGACGGACAGGTCGACGTCGGCCGGGTTGGCGGGCGGGATGTGGTGCAGGCCGTGGCGGCCCGCGTAGGCGGTGAGGCGGCGGTGGGCGGGGTCCGGGGTCGTCGGGAGGTGGCCCTGCGCCAGGACGACGGCCGAAAGGGCGGACAGGGTACGGCCGTTGTCGAGGGTGAGGGACTGGTGGCCGTCGGCCGTGTCGTCGAGGCGGACCGCGCGGGCCGTGTGCGGTTGCACGTGGACGGAGTCGGGGCCACGCGGACCGTCCGCGCGAACACCCACTCCAGATAGCGGCCGTAGTGCGCGCGGGTGGGGTAGTCGTCCGGGCCGAGTTCGGCGGGCGCCCACTCGTGCAGGCTCGGGCCGGGGCGGATCGGCCCCGAGCAGTCCACGCTCTCGTCGGTGAAGAGGGTCACCTGTGAGGCGACGGTGTTCATCAGCAGTTCGGGCGACTGTGCGGAGCGCCACACGCGGCCGGGGCCCGGGGGCGCCGGGTCGACGACGTGCACGGTGAGCCGGGCGCCGGGCGGGAGGAGCTCCGGCGCGGAGGCGCAGAGGCGTTCCAGGACGCTGGTACCGCGCGGACCGGCGCCGACCACGGCGACGGAGACGCAGGCCGGTTCGCCGTCGGACGCGTTCACTGCAGACAAAGGGGTGACTCCCGGGCGTGTGGGGGCGCAATGGAGCAGACCGCCCGTTCGGAAGCGGACGGTCCGCCTCATCATGCCCGCAACGGGATCACGAGGATGTCAGGGGGAGTCCTCCACGGTCCGCAGCGTCCCGTCCGGCCGTGCCTGCTCCAGCCGCAGCCGGGCCGAGCGTCCGCGCAGCGTGAGGGTCATGAGCTGGTTGCCGAACCAGGGCCCGCCCGTTCTGCGCCACGTCACCGACGGGTCCGGGCAGCGGCCGTGCCGGGCCAGGCGGCGGCCCAGTCCGCGCGCGACCGCGCTCCAGCCGAAGCGGAAGCCGACGCGCATGTAGGAGGGTATGGAGTTGTGGACCGGAGAGCAGGTGAGTTGGAGGACCCGCGAGGCCGGAGGGCCGGCCGGACCTGAAGTCCCCTGACGGTCACGCCACTTGGGCTCCGCCACATACGCGTGATGCACGTCTCCCGACAGCACGAGCACCGACGCCGGAGCCTCGTCCCCGTCCCGACCTCGGCGATCAGGTCCGCCAACTGCTCGAAGGACTCCGGGAACGCCGCCCAGTGTTCGAGGTCGGCCGCCCGGCGCAGCTTCTCGCCGAACCCGGCCCAGCGGGCGCCCCGTTCGCCCCGGCTCAGGGCCGCGTCCCAGGCCTCGGCGTCGTGGACGAGGTGGGGCAGCAGCCAGGGCAGGGAGGTGCCGATGAGGAGATGGTCGTAGGAGGCGCGGTCCGTGAGCGCCTCGGTGCGCAGCCAGTCGGCCTCGCCCGGGTCGAGCATCGAGCGATGCCGCTCCTCCAGGACGCGGGCCGCCCTGCTGTCCACCATCAGCAGCCGGACGCGGCCGAAGTCGCGCCGGTAGCTCCAGCGGACGGAGGCCGGGTCGACGTCGGCGCGGGAGGCGAAGGCGCGGAGTTCGTCGGTGCCGTCGGGGACGCTGCGGACCGCCGAGTAGAGGGATCGGCGGCGAGTTCGGCGGGGGAGAGGTTCCCGAGGTGCTGGTGCACCCAGTACGACATCAGCCCGCTCAGCAGCCGCTCGCGCCACCACGGGGTGCCCCCGCATGTCCGCGACCCAGGCGGCGGAGGTGTTCCAGTCGTCGATCACGTCATGGTCGTCGAAGATCATGCACGACGGCACGGTGGACAGCAGCCAGCGGATCTCCGGGTCGAGCCAGGACTCGTAGTAGAGGTGCGTGTACTCCTCGTAGTCCGCGACCTCGCTGCCCGGTGGCTCCCTCAGGTCGCGGCGGGCGGAGAGCCAGCGGCGGGTCGCGTCGGACACCTCGTCGGCGTACACCTGGTCGCCCAACAGGACGAGTACGTCCGGCCGTTCGGACTCCGGCTCGCCGGCGATGCGCGAGGCCAGCGTGTCCAGGGCGTCCGGGCCCACCGGGTCGTGGGAGTCGGCGGCCGGCGCGGCCCAGCGGCAGGAGCCGAACGCGACGCGGACCGTACCGTCGGCGTCCGGGGTGTGGATCATCGACGGCGGGAACGACGAGTCGGGCAGCGGCCACACGCGCGCGCCGTCCAGGAACACGTCGTACGGCGTCGACGTCCCGGCCGTGAGGCCCTCCACCGGCACCAACGCGTAGTGGTGGCCCGCCACTTGGAAGGTCCGGGCGGTGCCGCCCGCGCCGTCGGCGCAGCGCACCTCGGCCGTGCAGGGACGGCTCGCCTCGACCCAGACCGTCGCGGACGACCCGTCGGCGTAGCGAAGCAGTGGTCCAAGCCTCAGTCCGGCCACAGGTGATCACCCTCCTCCGTCGCCCCGTACGGTACGGAACGACGGAGGTCAGTGGCCAGGTTCCGCGGATCACTGGTTGGCGGCGATCAGCAACTGGCGAGGTAGTTCGTCAGCGCGGTCTTCTCGGCGGAGTCGACCGAGAGGTTGTAGTAGTACTTCACCTGCACCCAGGCGCGGACGTACGTGCAGCGGTACGAGGTCAGCGACGGCATCCAGGTGGCGGGGTCCTGGTCGCCCTTGGACTGGTTGACGTTGTCCGTGACCGCGAGGAGCTGCGGGCGGGTCACGTCGTTGGCGAAGGACTCGCGCTGGGCGGTGGTCCAGTTGCGGGCGCCGGAGTCCCAGGCCTCGGCCAGCGGCACGAGGTGGTCGATGTCGACGTCGGAGGCGGCGGTCCAGGTGGCACCGTCGTAGGGGAGTACCAGCTGCCGCTGGTCGCGGTGCAGGCGGAGTTGGTGACGACGTTCGTACCGTCGCGCTTGAGGATCCACTCACGGGTGTTGCAGGTGCCGCTGATGGTGTCCCAGGTCGGGAACAGGTCGCGCGCGTAGCCGGTCCTGACCTCGGTCGCCACGGTGAGGGACGCGAGGTAGCCACGGGCGGTGGCCGCGCTGACGGGCGTGGGGAGGGCGGCGGACGCGGTCGGGCTGTTGAACAGGGCGACGGAGGCTATGAGTCCGGTGAACGCCGCGAGTATGCTCAGCCGTCGACGCGCGTAGAACTTCGGCATACGAACTCCCTTGTGGTGTGGGGGTGTTGGAGTGCGAGCGAGGGAATGCTCGCGGTGCCGTGTTGCGGGAAGGTGTGCGTCGGGTAAGAAGCTAGTGACGTGTCCATGACACAACAAGGGGGCGGCGAGACTTTCCTCACGGGCGGGGCGGACCGGATCTCGCGTACAGTGGACGGCGCAGAAGGGGAGTAGCTCTTCGCCGGACCGTCGACATACTGCTCAGCTCGTTCTGAGCCGGCGCCCGGAGGCAGGTTCGTGCCACACGGGTGGGCGGACCGGCCAGCGAGACCTTCGGTAAGCAGTGCACTAGTCGTTTTTCGCGTGCGCTGCCGTGCCGAGGTGTCCGCGGACAGCGACGATTCTCTCGGTGGGGCAGCGACTCCGACCGATTGAGGAATTTTGATCAGCATCAGCGTGACGGCGCTCGTTTTCGGCGTCGTCTTTCTCGCCGAACTCCCCGACAAGACCGCGCTCGCCGGGCTCGTCCTCGGCACCCGCTATCGCGCCTCGTACGTCTTCGTCGGCGTCGCCGCCGCGTTCCTTCTGCATGTCGTGCTGGCGGTGGCCGCGGGCAGCGTACTGACGCTCCTGCCGCAGCAGTTGGTGGCCGCGGTGACCGGTGTGCTCTTCCTGGGCGGGGCCGCGGTGCTCCTCTTCAAGAAGGGCGATGACGACGAGGAGGTCCGCGCGCCGAAGGACCAGTCCTTCTGGCGGGTGTCCGGTGCCGGATTCATGCTCATCCTGGTCGCCGAGTTCGGTGACCTGACGCAGATCATGACGGCGAACCTCGCGGCCCGTTACGACGACCCGTTCTCCGTCGGGCTCGGTGCGGTGCTGGCGCTGTGGGCGGTCGCGGGGCTGGGCATCGTGGGCGGAAAGGCGCTGATGAAGCGGGTGCCGCTGAAGCTGATCACGCAGATCGCGGCGGTGCTGATGCTGGCGCTGGGGGCGTGGAGCCTGTGGGAGGCCATCGCCGGGTGACGGGGTTGCGCGGCGCCGGGTGACGGGGCTCTCGTTCGGCGGGGTGAGCTGAACGGTGGGTGAACTGTTCCGGGGGTGGTGGCGCGATGCCGGTCCGGTTTTGTACCGTAGAGAAACAAAGTGGCTCCCGTCCGTTCTCCCTGACCGACGGACGGGGCCGCCTTGTCCCTCCGGGGTCATCCGCCGCGCCCCCTCCCGTACGTTCCTTGGAGCCTGCCGATGACGGCCACCACCGTGCTCACCGCCCGTGCCCTTCTGCTGGACATGGACGGCACCCTCGTCGACTCGCATGCCGTGGTCGAGCGGATCTGGCGGAACTGGGCCGATCGGCACGGGCTGAACGCGGACGAGGTCATGAAGGTCGTGCATGGGCGGCAGGGGTATGCGTCGATGGCGCTGCTGCTGCCCAACCGGCCCATGGAGCAGAACTACGCGGAGAACGCGCGGATGCTGGCCGAGGAGACCGCCGACGTCGAGGGTGTCGTCCCTGTTCCGGGTGCGGTGGAGTTTCTTGCCTCGCTGCGGGGGTTGCCGCATGCGCTCGTCACGTCGGCGGATGTCGCCCTCTCCACGGCGCGGATGGGGGCGGCCGGGCTTGAGCTTCCCTCGGTTCGTGTCACCGCCGAGTCCGTGGGGGCGAGCAAGCCGGATCCTGAGGGGTTTCTGAAGGGGGCGGCCGAGTTGGGGGTTGCGCCTGAGGACTGTGTGGTTTTTGAGGACTCGGGGGCGGGGATCGCGGCGGGGCGCTCCGCGGGGATGCGGGTGGTGGGGTTGGGCCGCAGGCCGGGTTCCATCGGGCGGATGTCGTGGTGCGGGATTTGCGTGAGGTGCGGGTTGAGGGGTTGGCGGGTGGGAGGATTCGGCTGCACGTGGGGTGAGGCGTGCGGAGGGGTGTGGGGCGGGGGTTGTGGGGCCTTGGGTTGTGGTGTGGGTGCTGCGGCGTGGGGGTTTGGGGCCTTGGGTTGTCGTGTGGGTGCTGCGGCGTGGGGGCTGGTCGCGCAGTTCCCCGCGCCCCTTGAAGGGGTTGGCCTCGGCGGGTTGGCCTGCGGGCTGTTTCGCCTGCGTTCGCTTCGCCCCTACGCTCTCCCCGCGCCGCCGGGTGTGGGGACATTGCCGTGGATCGGGTCGGATGAACGGTGGGACCGCCTGGAGCCGTTGCTGCCGCCGCGTGGACGCGGGTTCCGCCATCCCGGCCGCAAGGCATTGCCGGACCCGCTGACCGGTGGCAACCGCAACGACGTCACCCGGCTCCTGCCCCCGCTCGACGCGATCCCACCGGTCCGCGGCACCTACCGGCAGGTGGTCGAGCGGACCTTCGCCTGGCTGCACGGCTTCCCGCGCCTACGCATCCGCCGGGAACGCACGGCCGACGTCCACGCAGCCTTCCTCGCACTCGCCTGCCGGCTCATCACCCACCGCCAACCGGGCCCATTGGGTTAGGAGTTGTCACTCCCAGCCGACGACCTTGAATTGCTTGTTCACGAAGACGTGGTGCGGCCAGTTGATGCTGATGTTGTGCACCTCGTACTCGCCGTCGTCGAGCTTGACGACGCGGTCGGCGATACCGCCGGGCACGACGGCCTGCGCGGCCTGGGTGGCCTTGTCGGCGGTCGAGCCGCTGACGACGGTGCCTTCGCCCTCGGTGTAGTCAGGAATCGTGCCCACCGACTTCGCGGGGACGGCGTTCCCTGCTGGAACGCGATCACGCCGGCCTTCTCGGCTGCGGCGGCTCCACCGTCCCCGTGCGGCTGGACGGCGACCTTGGACGCCGTGATGTCGGCGCTGTCGACCAGTCCCAGGACGAGGACGCTGGTGCCGTCCTTCACTTCCTTGGCCGATGTGCGGTGGTTGCTCTTCGTGAATGTCGTGGAAGAGGTGTCGCTCACCGTGACCGTCACGCCGGTGGCTGTCTTCAAGGTGAAGCCCGAGGACGACGTGGACTGGACGATGCCCGTCGCGCCGCCGTCGGCCGGGTCGCTCCGCTGGCCGCCCGTGGGAAGGGCCGACGGGGTCACGGACGGATCCGCTGACGGGGTGGAGGCCATGGAGGTACCCACCGTGGCGAAGCAGGCCAGGGCGCAGGTAAGTGCCGCACCGGTGATCAGGAAAGTCTTCTTCCTCCTCGACCGCACTCCGCCCTTCCGATATGCGTGGTTGGCGGTGGTGCTCGCATCGCCTTCGCCGGACGGGCCTGCCGGGTCGATTGCGTTCATGAGGTGGCTCCTCGGTCGGTTTGATGTCAGTGGAATAATTCCTGCCGAGAATGTGAGAGGAATTGAAATAACTTAAGATTTCTCTGTGTTTGGAAATTTCCCGGTGCGGGATAACTCAAAGGGCCGATCGGCGGTGAATGGACCGCTTTGATCGGCTGTTTGTGCCCAGATTGAAGAATTCTCGGTGCTGCGCGGATATGGCTATAGGGGAAATGGCCGTTTCGGTCGAGACATCCTCGCGGATGGGGGCGAGGCTATAGAAAGCTGCCCCGAGGTTTGGATACCTGGCCGCCCAGAGTGACATTCGTCCTGAGCCATGCGGTCAGTGCCTCGGTCAGCGCGGTCCCTGAAACGGGACTGTCGCCGGCGGCCTTGCGGGCCTCGATGATCTGCTCGACGGTCAGCCGGTGGTAGTCACGAACCACGGCGGCCGCGTGCAGCGGGTCCCGGGAGGCGACGGCGGCGACGATCCGCAGGCGATCGTTGTGCAGCGAGCGCACGAACTGCACGAAGTCGCGGTTGTCGCTGTCGGCGAGCTTCACTGCGAGCTCGATCTGCATTTCGGTGATGAACCGGCACAGTGCGGCAAGCAGGGGTTGTGCGAGATCGCGGAGAGTGTGTCGAAGAAGCCGCGCAGGGCTGCGGCGGTCTGCGTCACGCCCTCGCTGGCGGGGATCGCCTGCGACGCCTCCCGTAGCCGGGTGACCTCCTCGTCGCTCGCTTGAGTGGCGGCGAGTTCGGCCGCGTAGGCGTTGAGGGCGCCGAGCAGGCCGAAGACTTCCCTTCCGCTGACCTTGTCGACCTGGACCAGCGAGGCGATGGACACCGCGAGCAGGGTGTCGCCCTGGGCGGTGACCACTGCCCGGCTGCCGTTGCGTGTGTTGACCAAACCCGTCGCGGTCAGAACCCGGATCGCTTCACGGACGGTGGGGCCGCTGACGTCGTAGTGGGCGGCGAGTTCGCGCTCGGACGGCAGCCGTGAGCCGTCGGGCAGGGTGCCGTCGAGAATCTGTCTGCGGAGGTCCTCGACGATCTGGTCTGCGACTCGCCCGCGGAAGATCAGTGATGGCTTCTCGGGCATGGGCATATCACTCTCCGGCGTGTTCGAGCGCCTGGTTCGCCAACCTACTTGGTAGGTATGCCAACCATAGCAGTCGGCGGCGCTGCCATGCGGAGGCTCTGTCCGTACGTGAGGACGTGAGCTGCGGACCCGGCATCACGCAACTACGCCGAAGTCCCGTCGGAGTGGGCGGCAGCGATTTCGGTCATATTCATCCATTTACGAACTGTCCTGAAAGCGACGCATCGGGGTCTTGTGGACATGACAAGCAGAGGTGAGACTTGTGGGCCACAAGAGGGAAGTTCACGACATCGAGGAGACTGATGCGGCGTTTGGTTCTGGCACTATTCGGTGCCGCGATTTTGGCCGTAGGGGCAGGATCGGTTCCGGCTGCCGCGGCCCCATCTCAGGTCGCGAGGGCTTCGTCCGCCGCGCAGACGACAACCCAGGATTCGAAGTGCTCCCCGAGTGACAGCTCGGGCGGCAGGGTTTGTGTGGCCTTGGTCAGTTCCACGTTCGTCGGGCAGGCAACCGTCCGCTCGTATCCTGCGGATTGTGCCGGATATCGCGTCTCCCTTTACGATCCGGGCACCGGCCTGGCTGTTGCGTCCACCAGCCTCAGGCCCTGCGGCGAGACTCCCTCAAAACAGGTGACCGCGGGCGCCTCGCGTTTCGTAGGGCTGACGGCATATGCGGAATTCACCATGTACGACAGTGACGGCGTCGTGATCAAGCTCGTTTATACCGACAATTTGACCTACAACGGCTAATGCGGGAGGAGGCGACCGCGCAGCCGGACCGGTCCAGCCGCGGAGTCGCGTTCGGTTCGGTGAGCGGGACCTCGTGCAGCCGTTGCCGGACGCCGGCCTTGTTCCGGTCTCGCGGACGGTGCCGGCACCGACACGATCCACGGCGATGCCCTCGCAAGCCGCTGTAAGCCCCCTGAACCCTCCAGCCGGCGCAGCGTCACGGCTGGGACGTTTCCGACTCCAGTCTCGCCCGGGTCGTCGTGCCGTAGACGCCGAGGCCGTCCGACGTGATGCCTCGGGCCAGTTGGTAGGTGCGGACTGACGATTGGACCTGTTTGTCGAAGATGCCGTTGTCGGGGCCGGTGTAGAGCCTCAACTGGGTGAGGCGGAGCTGGAGTTCGGTCACCTCAGGGCCCTCGTCGCCGCGTTGGAGGACCGGGGCGGGGTGCTGCTGCTCTGGTGGTTGTTGGCCACCGCTGTGGAGGCGGTGGCCGTGGGGGTCGGGGTGTGGCTCGGGTTCGCGGACTTCGAGGGTGTGGCCGAGGGGTCGAGGACGCCGTCGGTGACGGGGTTTCGCTGAGTGACGGGGTCGGGGACGCCGTCGTCGGCTCGGCGGACGTGGAGCCGCTTGTGGACGGTGTCGCCGAAGTCGCGCTCTCCGACCTGGTCGGGACGCTCGCCCGTACGTCCTGAGGGGCCGCGTCGTCCCGGGACGGGGTTCGTAGGAGAACAGGCCGCCGGCGAAGCCGGCCACCGCTGTCACCGCCACGACCGCTCCCGCGACGGCGATCAGCGCGGTACGGCGGCGGCGCGGGGGTTCTGATCGCCCTCGCCCCCGGGCACACCCGTGGGCGCACCCCCTTGGCGCCTTCGCCGCTCCCGCCGTCCTCGAACAGGCTCAGGTCGGTCGCGTTCGGGGTGGTGTCCGAGGGCGCCCGCAGGGTGGGCAGGACCGACGTCTCCTCCTGCGAGCCCCGAGTGCCCTGAGCGCCCCGAGTGTCCTGAACGCCCGCCGAGGGTACCGGCGGCACCGCGCGCAGCAGCAGCGTCTCCTCGACCGCGGGCAGCCGCTGGGTCTCACCCGCGTCACCCATGTCACCCGCCACACCGGCCGAACCGGCCGCACCCTCAGGCGCCCCCGGTGTCCCCACCGAAGGCCCCGCCTCCCCGTCCAGCTCCACGTACGGCCTGATCCGCAGCGGGTCGAAGTCCTCCGCCGCTGCCGCCTCCGCCGAGCGCGTGTCGCGGAGCGCGTCGGCCACCTGCTGGGTGCAGGTGCACGACGGGGAGCCGTCGGCTGCCCGGGGTGCACCGCACTGCGGGCATATGTGGCCCTTCGCCTCGTTCACGTGTTCGTCCCTCCCCGTGGATCTCCAGAGGTTATGCGGATCTCCTTCACGCCGTCTCCTCGGACCCCCGGAAGGAGAGCTTCCAACCCGACTCAACAGGCCGTAACCGGCCATACCGATCACCATGGATGTGTAACGAGAGCCGCAGGAGGTCTTCATGGCCGGCGATGCGCACGGTACGACGGGGAATGTGCACGACGCGCAGCCACCGGAGGAGCCCCCGCAACGGGGCAGTTCCGCCCAGGAACACGTGTCCGGCAACGTCCTCGTCTCCATCGGGGCGCTGCTTCTCGGGCTGCTCCTCGCCGCCCTGGACCAGACCATCGTGTCGACCGCGCTGCCGACGATCGTCAGCGACCTCGGCGGGCTGGAACACCTCTCGTGGGTCGTCACCGCGTACCTGCTCGCGTCGACCGCCGCGACCCCGCTGTGGGGCAAACTCGGCGACCAGTACGGACGGAAGCGGCTCTTCCAGATCGCGATCGTCATCTTCCTGATCGGGTCCGCGCTGTGCGGCGCGGCGCAGAACATGCCCCAGCTGATCGGCTTCCGGGCCTTGCAGGGCCTCGGCGGCGGCGGGCTGATCGTGCTGTCGATGGCGATCGTCGGCGATGTCGTCGCACCCCGTGAACGCGGGCGCTACCAGGGCCTGTTCGGGGCCGTGTTCGGCGCGACGAGTGTCCTCGGGCCGCTGCTCGGCGGGCTGTTCACCGAGCATCTGAGCTGGCGCTGGGTCTTCTACATCAACCTCCCCGTCGGTGTCGTCGCCCTCGCCGTCATCGCGACCGCGTTGCACATCCCGCGCAGGTCGACCCGGCACGTCATCGACTACCTCGGCACCTTCCTCATCGCCGCCGTCGCGACCTGCCTGGTCCTCGTCGCCTCGCTCGGCGGTACGACCTGGGGCTGGACCTCGCCGCAGATCATCGGGCTCGCGGTGCTGGGCGTCGTGCTGATCGTGGCGTTCGTCGCCGTGGAGCGCCGGGCCGCCGAACCCGTCCTGCCGCTCAAGCTGTTCCGGGTCCGCACCTTCACGCTCGCCGCCGTCATCAGCTTCATCGTCGGCTTCGCGATGTTCGGCGCCATGACCTATCTGCCGACGTTCCTCCAGGTCGTGCAGGGCATCACCCCGACCATGTCCGGTGTGCACATGCTGCCGATGGTGTTCGGCATGCTGCTCTCGTCCACCACGTCCGGCCAGATCGTCAGCCGCACCGGCCGCTGGAAGGTGTTCCCCATCGCGGGCACCGGCGTCACCGCGCTCGGCCTGCTGCTGCTCCACCGGCTCGACGAGGGCAGTTCAACCGCCGAGATGAGCGCGTACTTCTTCGTCTTCGGGCTCGGACTCGGCCTGGTCATGCAGGTGTTGGTGCTGATCGTGCAGAACGCCGTCTCGTACGAGGACCTCGGCGTCGCCACCTCGGGCGCGACCTTCTTCCGCTCCATCGGGGCCTCGTTCGGTGTCGCCATCTTCGGCACGATCTTCGCGAGCCGCCTCGGCGACAAGCTCACCGACGCCCTCAAGGGCACCTCCCTCCCGCCCGGCGTCACCCCGGACGGGCTGGAGTCGGACCCGCGCGGAATCTCCCAACTGCCGCCCGCCGTACGCCCGGAGGCCCTGCACGCCTACGCCTCGTCCATCACCGACGTCTTCCTCTACGCCGCCCCCGTCGCCCTCGTCGGCTTCGTCCTGGCGTGGTTCCTCAAGGAGGACAAGCTGCGCGGCTCGGTCACGGCACCCGACGTCAGCGAGACCCTCGCGAGCAACCCCGTCCAGCGCTCCTCGTACGACGAGGTGTGCCGCGCGCTGTCCGTGCTCGGCACCCGGGAGGGCCGCCGCGAGATCTACCGCACCATCACCGCCAAGGCGGGCTACGACCTTCAGCCGGCGGCGAGTTGGCTGCTGCTGCGCATCAAGCGGGACGGCTGGGCGGAGCCGGGTGTCCTCGCCGAACGCAGCACCGTGCCGCTGCCCGTGATCCTCGCCGCCGTCCGCCAGGTCGAGGAGCGCCGCCTCGCCGTACGCGAGGGCCTGGACCTCCAACTGACCGACCAGGGACGGGAAGTGGCCGAGAAGCTGGCACTGGCGCGTGAGGAATCTCTCGCGGAGACCCTGGGCGACTGGTGGGGTCCGGACCGGCCCACGGATCTCATCCAGCTGGTGAAGGAGCTGAACGGGGAGCTGTGCGGCTCGGACAGGGAGCAGCCGCACAACGGAACGGCCACGGCCCTCAGTTGAGGCTTTGCGGAACCAGTGCTCGGCGTACCGGTCGTCGTTGTGCCGCTCCGTCTCCGCGTAGCCGAGCCGGGCGTACAGCGCGCGTGCCTCCACCAGGTCGGTGCGGGTGTCGAGGATCATCACCTCGGCGCCCCGCGCGCGGGCGGCGTCCTCGGCGGCCTTCACCAGCCTCGGCGCGCCGCCCCGGCCGCGCATCCCCTCGTACACGAAGACCCTCGTCAACTCGGCGACCCCGCCCCGAGCAGCCGCACGCCCGCGCTCCCGGCCGCTTCCCCGTCGTACCGCGCGATGAGCAACAGCCCGCCGGGCGGCGTGAGTTCGGCGCCGGGGTCGGCGGCGATCTCGCGTTCCAGTTCCTCCGGGTCGGTCCGCCGGTCCTCGTGCAGGAGGTACCAGCGGTCGCTGACCTCGGTGTAGTAGGCCCGCCAGAGTGCGGCGGCGGCCGGGGAGTCGACGGGTTCCGGGGTGATCGTCCAGGTCATGCGGGCATTGTCAGGAGACGGCGGGGATGCGGCGCAAGCGAATATGGGTGACCTCGGGGAGTCGAGGACCTGGGCCTTGTGCCACTCGATCTGCGCGTCGCCGAGGTGGTCGAACAGGCGCCGCCCGCCGCACACGAGGACCGGCACGACATGCAGCATGAGTTCGTCCAACCACCCCGCGCGGATGAACTGTTGGACCAGGTCGGCGCCTCCGGCCAGCGAGATGTCCTTGTCGCCGGCCGCCTCACGGGCCAGCTCCAGTGCGCGGGCGGGGCCTTCGGTGACGAAGTGGTAGGTCGTGCCGCCCTTCTTCACCACCGACTCGCGTGCCTGGTGGGTGACGACGAACACCGGCGCGTGGAACGGCGGCTCGTCGCCCCACGGGACCTCCCGGTGACGAACATGCCGTGCCCCATGACCACCGGCCCCAACCGGTCGATCCACCCGGCGAGCAACTCGTCGTCCGGACCGCCCGCGCCGCCCTCCGCACCCTGCATCCGGCGGAAGCTCCGCAGCCCGAACACCCAGGAGTGCAGCCGCTCCCCGCCGATGCCCAGCGGATGCTCCGGCCCCGATTCCGGGCCCGCGATGTACCCGTCCAGCGAAATGCCCAGCCGTGCGATGACCTCGGTCATGACAACCTCCTCGATCGGTTCCTACCCCTGGTCGAACGGGGCGGGACGGAATCGACACACCGGCGCCACGAATTCCCCGGAGGTGTGGCAGTCGTTTGAAGGGGGCCTTTGCGGCAACCCGGTAGGGGAACCGACCGACTACGAGAGCCGGTTGGGCGAGAACCCGGAAGGCACTCATGTCCACAGGCGTGATCATCGTTTTGATCGTGATCGTGGTCGGCGTGGTCGCTGCCGCGGCCGCCCTGGCGTTGCGTGCCCGAGGCGCTACCGGCGGCTCGGGCCTGAAGCGCCGCTTCGGACCGGAGTACGACCGGACCGTGGCCCGGCACGACGGCGACGCGAAGGCCGCCGAGCAGGAGCTCGGCGCGCGCGTCCAGGAGCACGGTTCGCTGCAGGAGAAGCCGCTGGAGCCCGCGGCCCGTGAGCAGTACCAGGCTCGCTGGGCCGCCGCCCAGGAGCGGTTCGTCGATTCGCCCCGCGAGGCCATGTCCGACGTCGACCAGCTGCTCGGCGAGGTCGCCGGAGCCCGGGGCTTCCCCGACGTCCAGGAGTACGAGAAGCAGCTCGACGCGCTCTCCGTGCACCACGCGGACCACGTCCACGGCTACCGGCGCGTCCACCGCGTCGTGACCACGCGTGCGAACGGCACACCGGAGAGCCAGGCCGGTACCGAGGAGATGCGTGAGGCCATGCTCGAAGCCCGCGCCCTCTTCGACGACCTGATGAACGACGGCAACCGCAACGGCAGTGGCCACGGAAGCGGCGGCCGCCATTCGTTCGGCGCATCCAACAAGCACGCACTGAAGGGGAGTTGAGCTACATGTCCGACGCGATACGGCCGACCGGCGACTCGAACACCGAGCGCGGGGAAAATGAGCGCAGGGCAACCGACGCGAGCGCCGACAGGACCACCGAGCAGCGGGACGCCGAGAAGGCCTCGCGCGAGTCCGCGACCGGCACGGGAACCACCGGCACCACCGGCACTGGGACCACCGGCACCGGCACGGCCGGCACCGCCAGTACCCGGCCCTTCGACACCAAGTCCGGTGACAGCAGGACCGCCGACGACAAGTCCGCGCTGAGGGGCACCGGCTCCGACAAGGAGAAGGCGACCCCCTCGGCTCGGACCGCACCGACCGTTCGGACCGCGCCGACCGTTCGGACCGCGCCGACCGCACCGCCGCGTCGACCTCGACGTCCGACCGGGCGATCCTGTCCCCGCGTGAGGGCGACCCGACGACGACGTCGTCCCGCGAGAGGACCCGCACCGAGCAGTCCACGCCGTCCGTCCACGCCCCCGACCCGGCCCCCGCGGTCGGCTCGGGCAACGGACGCCGCGTCCCCAGGACGCCGAGAACGGCAGCCTGCTGCCGCACGACGAGACGGACAAGTTCAGCCTGCGGCTCCAGCACGCGGTCACCGGGTTCGTGGACGAGCCCCGGTCCGCCGTCGAGGAGGCCGACCACGTCCTGGAAGAGGTCGCCGCCCGCTTCACGGAGGCCGTCACCAAGCGCCGCGCCTCCCTGCACGGCTCCTGGGAGTCCAAGGGCTCGGACGGCGCGGACGACACCGAGCAACTCCGCCTGGCCCTGCGGGACTACCGCGAACTGACGGAGCGGCTTCTCCACATGTGACCGGCCGGGGCCGCGAGTTCAGCCCTGTCCGTCGACCGCCCGGCGCTCCCGCCACTCCCGCGCGACCTCTTCGACGTCGTACGGCTTCATCCCGAGCGGGGTCCGGGCGGCGGCTTGAACATCATCTCGCGGATCTTCACGTTCACTTCGGTGATGATCTGCCGGGCGATCCGCTCCGAAGAGGCCGAGTACGCCGCAGCAAGGGCGTCCTCGGCCTCTTTGCGCAGTGCCAGCGTCGGCGGCAGCACGGAGATGCCCTCGCGGGCCATCTTCTGCTTGATCCACCACAGTTCGTCGTACGTCGTGTCGGCGCCGGACGGCAACGGCTTGCCCGCGCCCGGGAGTTGGGCGAACTCTCCGGCCTGCTCGGCATCCCGGATCTGCTTGTCGACCCAGGACTCGAAGGACACACCCGGTGGCTTTCGCTCGGTCATGACTTCATTGTGCCGGACGCGGTGGCGCCGGGCGATTTATCATGCGCCCGCTGCTGTAAGGACACTTCAAGGGGAGCGCACGTGCTCGAACTCACCATGGCCTCGGTCTCCGGGACGGACGAGGGCGCGACCGCCGGCATGCTGATGGCCGACGCGCCCAGTGACCCGGGCGCGGTGCTGCGGGTGGGCCGGGACGAGTCGGTGTGCCGGCTGGTGACACCGGACGACTGGCTGTTCATCTCGCGGGTCCATCTGGAGTTCCTGTGCGGACCCGAGGGCGTCTGGCAGGTGAGCTGGCTGCGCGGCTCCCAGCCCGACCCGTCCTCCGAAGTACGCCTGATCGTCGGGGAGTACGCCCAGACGGTCGGCTACGGCGGAAGCGTGCCGTTGCCCCGGGGCGGCAGCGGCGAGATCGTCATCCAGGACCGCACCGGGCCGCGCAGCGTCAACGTCGGCTTCTATCACGGGAGTTGAGCCAGGCCCTAGGCCAGCACGCGTGCCAGCGCGAACCCGTCGTACCCCTTCCGGCCCACCGTCTGGATCGCCGTACCCGAAAGGCGCGCGTGCGAGCCGATCAGTTCGATCGCGGTGCGGGTGCCCTGGACGTCGGGTGAGGCGTTGTCCGGGTCGGCGACCCGGCCGCCGCGCACCACGTTGTCGACGATGATCAGACTGCCGGGGCGGGTGAGCTTGAGGGCCCACTCGACGTAGTGCGGGTTGTTGCTCTTGTCGGCGTCGATGAAGACCAGGTCGAAGGGGGCCTGGTGTTCGTCGACGAGGACGGGCAGCGACTCCAGGGCCGGGCCCACCCGTACCTCGACGATCTTGTCGAGGCCCGCGCGGGCGATGTTGCGGGTGGCGACCTCGGCGTGCTGCGCGCTGTACTCCAGTGTGACGACCCGGCCGTCGGCGGGTAGGGCGCGGGCCAGCCAGATCGTGCTGTAGCCGCCGAGGGTGCCGATCTCCAGGACGCGGGTGGCGCCCTGGATCTGGGCGAGCAGGTGGAGCAGCTTGCCCTCGGCGGCGCTCACCGCGATCTCCGGCAGCCCGGCGGCCTCGCTGTCCCGCAGGGCCGCCCTCAACACCTCGTCCTCGGGGGCGAGTTGGCCGATGAAGTAGTCGTCGACGTCGTCCCACAGCTGTGTCTCGCTCATGTGCCGGTGCCTTTCGTGCGTCCGATGACCGCGTCCGGTGACTGCGTCCCGTGACATGGGCCGACTACCCGCGTCGGCCACCCGAGTTAACTACCCGGCGCGTGCGTGGGAGGCGGGGGAAACGCCGGTGGCGGCCGTGACCAGCACCGCGAGGCCTCCCGCGATCGTCGGCGGAACGGTGCGTCGGACGCCGGTGACGCGGGGGCGAGGCCGCCCGCGACGTACTCCCGGCGCTGGTCGACGTACGGCTGGAGGGCCTGGTCAAGGCGGGACGGCAGAACGAACCCGTTCGTGTGCAACCAGTCACCCAGTGTGTTCGGATCGGCGGCCGTCAGCCGGGCCACGTCGAAGGGGTCGAGGCGCTCACGGCCGATCACGCCGACTCCGGGGGCCGTGACGGCGCCGGGCGGGGTACCGCCGCCCGTATCGCCGGAGACGGGCGGCCAGTAGCCGTCCTGGGGCCAGAAGTGGTGACGGACGCGGTGCGCGGGCGCGGTGACCGCGTTCGGCGCGTCGAAGAGCGCCGGATCGCCGAGCACCTCGCGCCGCGGCCGGGCGGTCGGAAGCGCGCAGTTGTCTGCCGTGCCCAGGCAACCTCACGCCGACTATCGTCATCCGGACAAAAGGAGGGCGGCCGTCAGGTGAAGGGGGTTGCCTGCGTCTCTCCCGCAGGGGTGCGAACCTCATAGGGTTCGCAGAGGGACATCCACGCGGCACACGCGTGGGACGACGGGGCGGGAGGCCTACGAGGCGTGGCGAACGTGGAGCACAGCGGGCGACCGGCGGGAGCCGCAGGACCGTTCGGGGCTACGGCCGCCGGCACGGCCAGGGCACGGCTGCGCGTGGCGCGCCTGGGCCTGTGGCTGGTCGCCGCGGTCCTCGCCGTACGGCAGGTGGCCGTCGTCCTCAGCACCCCGCAGGGGGACCGGCTGACGGACCTGGAGACCTGGGTCGGACCGAACGGCGTGCTGCATGTGAAGGGCTCGTTGTACGACTCGACGCAGTTCACCGGCACCCCCTTCGCCGGGCTCGTCCTCAAACCGCTCACCAGATCCGCCGAGCAGGCCCTCGGCTGGGGCTGGACCTTCGGCACGCTGCTGCTGGTCGTCGCGCTCGGCCTGGTCGTCTCGCGCGCCCTGCCGCAGCCCGTCACCCGCCGTGCCTCGCTGCTCGCCGCCCCCGTCGCGATCAGCCTGCTCATGCTGTCGCTGCCGGTGCGCAACACGCTGTGGCTCGGCCAGACCAGCATCATCCCGGTCCTGCTCGTGCTGCTCGGCTGCTTCACCGTGCGCGGTGAGCGGGCCGGCGGCGTGGGGATCGGGCTCGCCGCCGCGCTCCAGCCCACCGTGCTGCTGTTCGCGCCGCTGCTGTGGTTCACCGGCCGCCGCCGGGCCGCCGTCACCTCCGGGGTCACGTTCGCCGCGAGCGTGGTGGTCGCGTGGGCCGCGATGCCGCACGACTCGTACACGTACTGGGTGCACCACATGGCGGGCGCGGGCCTCGGCGGCGCGGCCGACGGCCTCGGCAACCAGTCGCTGCACGGCGCGCTGCTGCGCCTGGGCCTCACCGGCCCGCTGGAGATCGGCGTGTTCCTCGCGCTGGGCGCGGGCGTCACGTACCTGGGCCTGCGCCGGGCCGTGCGGTACGCGCGCGACGGGCAGCTGCTGCTCGCCGTCGCGATCACGGGCTGCGCGGCGATCGCCGTGTCGCCGACGACCTGGCAGCACCAGCTGCTGTGGGTGCTGCTCGCGGTGGTCGGCCGGGTCGGCAGGCGGGCCTCGGACCGGTTCGTGTGGCCGGTCGCGGTGATCCTCGTGGTCACGCTGCCCGCGAAGATGATGCTGCCGAACATGCCGGCGATGTACCCGATCCGGGACAACGTCGTCCTGCTCGCGGCCCTCGCCGCCGCGACGGCGGTCCCGTTCCTGTCGCGCACGTCTGAGTACTACCGCCGCCCGATCCCCACGGAGTACGCCGAGCCGGTCCCGACGCGCTGGAAGCACGTGCCGCTGCTGCCGTTCCTGCGCCGCGTCCTGACCCGCCCGAACCTCCTGCTCGAACTCCTCCTGATCCGCGTCACGTACGCGGCCTACCAGCAGGTCCGCCTCGCGGCGACCGGCGGCACCAACTCGGGCGGCCGGGCCACGGCGGAGCACCACGGGCACGAGATCCTGTCGATCGAGCGGTTCCTGCACATCGACATCGAGCACGCGGTCAACCACTGGGTCGTGAAGGTCGACTTCCTCAAGGACTTCTTCAACTTCTACTACGAGTCGTTCCACTTCGTGGTCCCGCTGACGGTGATGGCGGTCCTGTACTGGCGCCGCCCGGTCGACTACCGCTGGGCCCGCTCGGCACTCGGCTTCGCCACGCTGCTGGCCCTGGTCGGCTTCTGGCTCTACCCGCTGGCCCCGCCGCGCCTGCTCCCCGGCCTCGGCATCATCGACACCGTCCACGGCGTCCAGGACTTCTCAAGCCGGACTACGGCACGCTCACCGCGCTCACCAACCAGTACGCGGCGATGCCGTCCCTGCACTTCGGCTGGTCCCTGTGGTGCGGTGTCGTCATCTTCGCCCTGGCCCCGAAGTGGTGGATGAAGGCCCTCGGCCTCCTGCACCCCTTCTTCACCGTCACCGCGATCGTCGCGACGGGCAACCACTGGGTCCTGGACGCGGTGGGCGGCGCCGCGGTCGTGACGGCGGGCTTCGGCCTGGCGTACCTGTTCCAGGGACCGCGGGCCAGATCGCTGGCCCAACCGGCGCAGGACAGGACGGAGTTGGTACCGGCATCGGATACGACGGGAAGTCCCGTCCGGAGCTGAGTTCCGTCCCGGCAGACAGAGCGCCCCGGTCCGTGACACTGGACCGGGGCGCTCGTCGTTTCCGGGGTGCGGGTCAGGCGACGGCCTTCGCGGCGTCCAGGATGAGGTCGGCGACGATCTTCGGGTGGCTGAGCATCGCCACGTGGGAGGAGCGGGGGACCTCGACGATCTTGCGGGCGTTCGCGCGCTGGTACATCCAGCGCTCGCAGGCCGGGGATCGCCTTGTCGCGGCCGGCGACCAGGCCCCAGACCGGGATGGTCTTCCAGGCGGCGGCGGTGGTCGGGAAGACGAACGAGTCGGCGTCGAACGGCCGTTGGGTGGCCTGGAGGACGCGGAAGTCGGCGGTGGAGATGTCGGCGGCGAACGCGGCGTGGCCGTCCTTGCTCAGGTACAGGTCGGTTCCGGTGGTGCCGTCGGCCTTCGTGTACGGCACGGGCACGCTCACCGGCTGGACCTCGCTGCCGGGGAACTTGGTGATCAACTCGCCCTGGGTCTCGCCGACTTCGGGCACGAACGCGGCGATGTAGACGAGGGCCTTGACGTTGGCCTTTCCGGCGGCGGCGTTCGTGATGACCGTGCCGCCCATGGAGTGGGCGACCAGGACGACCGGGCCGCTGATGGAGTCAAGCAGGCTCGCGATGTACGCGGCGTCGGTCGGGATGCCTCTCAGCGGGTTCGACCCGGCGACGGTCGTGTAGCCCTTGTCCTGGAGCTCGCCGATGGTGGCGTTCCAGCAGGACGAGTCGGCGTAACCGCCGTGCACCAGCACGATCGTGGGCTTCACCTTGGACTTCTCCTTGCCGGCACCGGCGGGGGCCGTCGCCGCGCTCGCGCCGCCCTCGGCCCCGGCGACCAGCGCCGCGGACCCGGCCAGGGCGGCTCCGGCGGCCAGGACCCGGCGGCGGGAAACATCGGTACTCATGGGACTCCTCAAGTCAGGGCGGTGCGGGATGCCTTGGACCCTATGAGGAGCGCGGGGCGGCGGCATCGTTAAAGTGACCTAGTTTCCGGAGCTCACGCGGCTGCGCTCAGCTCCACCGAACGCCTCAGTTCCGCACCGGAGTTCGCGAGCACTCGAACCACACGGCCTTGCCGCCCCCGGCCGCCCTGGTGACCCCCACTTGTCCGTCACCGCGTCCAGCAGCACCAGCCCGCGCCCCGTCTCCGACTCTGCGTCGAACTCCGCGTGCAGGTCCGGGAGTTGGCAGGAGCTGTCGCTCACCTCGACGCGTACGCCGGCCGGTTGGCGCAGCAGGAACAGTCCGCAGCGCCGGTCCGGAACGTGCCGTACGACATTGGCGATCAGCTCCGTGACGGCGAGTTCGACGGCGTCGGACAGCTCCGGCATGCCCCACTCCAGCAGGAACGAGCGGACGATACGGCGGATGTGCCGGGCCGAGTGGTCGCCCACGGCGATGTGCATGACGTACTGCTGGCGGTGCGGAAAGGCCAGCATGGCGGGGGAATTGGTTCGTTCACATAACGAGCGTGATGTCTCGCGGCTACCCTCGGCAACGGCATGAATACAACCCGTTTACGAGTGGACAACGTCGGGAGACAGGGGGCACCGCATGCACATCACCACCCTTGATCCGGGGGCTTCGGCGCTGGACTACTACGGCTACGAACTCCGCCGCTATCGGGAGGCGGCCGGCCTCACCCAACGCCAACTCGGCGTCGTCATCAACTACACCGGGTCGATGGTCGGCCAGATCGAGACGGCGAAGAAGTTGCCGACGCTGGAGTTCAGCAGAGCGGTTGACGCTGCGCTGGACACGGGTGGGTTGCTGACCCGGTTGCTGGATCTGGTGCTGCGCAGTCAACTGCCCGCCTGGTTCCAGCAGGTGGGTGAGTTGGAGGCGCGGGCCGTCGAGATCTGTTCCTTCGAGGCGCACATGGTCCTTGGTCTCCTCCAGACCGAGGCGTACGCCCGCGCCGTGCTCGGCACGCTGAACCAGAGCAACCTGGACGACCGGACCACCGTACGAACGGGTCGTCAGCGCATTTTTGAGAAGGAGAAGCCGCCGGTCTTTTGGGCGATCCTGAGCGAAGCCGCGCTGTATCTGGAGATCGGTGGCCGGGAGACGATGAGGAATCAACTGGGCCGATTGTTGGCGTATGAGGACAATCCTCGGATCAACATCCAGATCCTGCCGTTCGCGGCGGGAGCACACGCGGGACTAACAGGCTCGTTTGACCTCTATCGCTTCCCGAGCGATCCGCCCATCGTCTACACCGAGAGCTACGGAAGCGGGCATCCGACCGCCAACCCGGACACCGTCAACGACTGTTCGCTCCGTTACGATCACCTCCAAGCCGC
Organism: Streptomyces sp. P3; assembly: GCA_016893485.2. GTDB lineage: Bacteria > Actinomycetota > Actinomycetes > Streptomycetales > Streptomycetaceae > Streptomyces. Next base: position 3,178,606 of record JAFEKX020000001.1, on the reverse strand, counting down.
CGCCCTGTCCATTCGGGAATCGGCGGAGCTGATCCGGCGCGTGATGGAGGAACGTTATGGGGAACAACGCGATGCCGACGGGGACTCAGTGGCGGAAGTCCAGCTACAGCAGTGATCAAGGCGGGCAGTGCGTCGAGTGCGCGCCGCTCGGTCAGCTCGGCTGGCGTAAGTCCTCGTACAGCAGTGACCAGGGCGGTGATTGTGTAGAGATCGCCGAACTCCCCTGCCCCACCACCCCCTTGCCCCCTCACCCCCGCCCTCGCCATTCGGGACTCCAAGACCCCGGCGGGACCGATCCTCACCCTCGGCCCCGCCGCGTTCACCAGCTTCGTCGACTGGGCTGCTACGACGGCTGGTTGACCTCGAAGTAGTAGTCGTGGTCGAGGTCGGCGAGCAGACCGATCCGGCTCGGCGCCCAGCCGAACCGTTCCCGGGTCAGGACGCTCGTGCCGACCAGGTCGGACGAGTAGAAGTGGCCCAGCCAGCCGAAGTGGGCCCCGGCCTCCTCGACCGGCACGCTCTTCACCGGCAGGTCGAGACGCCTGCCGATGACCTCGGCGATCTCCCGTACGGGCACGCCCTCGTCGTCCACCGCGTGCAGGACCGTACCCGCGGGGGCGTTCTCCAGGGCCAGCCGGAACAGCACCGCCGCGTCCTCGCGGTGCACCGCGGCCCAGCCGTTCGTGCCCTCGCCCGGGTACGCGGAGACGCCCTTGGTGCGGGCGATGGCGATCACGCCGGGGACGAAGGCGTGATCGCCCTCCCCGTGCACCTGCGGCAGCCGGATCACCGATGAACGGACGCCCCGCGCCGCCGCCGTCAGGGTGGCCACCTCGGCGGGGAGGCGGACCAGGTCGGGACGCTCGGCGGGGTCGGGTACGTCGTCCTCGGTCTTGCCGTGGCTCATGACCGAGCTGATGACGAGGGGACGGTCCGATCCGGCGAGGGTCTCGGTGAGGGTCTTGACCGCGCTCAGGTCGATCGCGACGCACGCGGCGTAGTTCGCGAAGTCGTGGATGAAGCCGGTGTGGATCACACCGTCGGACGCCGCCGCGCCCGCGCGGAGGGCGTCGAGGTCCTCCAGTGAACCCCGGTGCACCTCCGCCCCGGTCGCCGCGAGCCGATCGGCTGATGCGTCGGAACGCGCCAGGCCCAGCACTTCGTGGCCGTTGGCGAGCAGTTCGCGGACGACCGCGCTGCCGACGAATCCGGTCGCTCCGGTGACGAAAACACGCATGACGAAATCACCCCAGGTGGGTTCGGAAGTGGTGTGCCTCCAGCGTGCGCCCATCGCGCCCCGCCCGTCCAAGACGGACTCCGGAAGACGTGATTCATTTCCGGTATCAATGCAGCTCGCACCGTCGTACAGTCGAAAGATGACCGACATGGACCTGCGCCTGGTGCGCTGCTTCACCGTCGTCGCCGAGGAACTGCACTTCGGCCGGGCGGCGGCCGTGCTCCACCTCGCCCAGCCCTCGCTGAGCCGTCATGTGCGGCGGCTGGAGGGGGAGTTGGGGGTGCGGCTCTTCGACCGGACCGCGCAGGGCACCCAACTCACCGAAGCGGGGCGGGCGTTCCTGCCCAGGGCCCAGGAGCTGCTGCGGTCGGCGGAGGAGGCGACCGCCGTGGCGCGGGCGGTCGGGCGGCCGAGCCGGGTCGTCATCGGGTTCATGACCGGACTCATCATCACCCCGGCGGTGCGTGCCCTGCGCGCCCGCCACCCGGAGGCCGACGTGCACAGCCGCTTCCTCGGCTGGGGCGAGCTGCCGTCCGCCCTGCTGGAACACCGGGTCGACGTGGTGGTGGGCCGACTCCCCTTCGCCACCGAGGGGTTGAGCGTCAGCGTCCTCTGCGAGGAGCCCCGGATGCTGCTGATGCCGGTCGGCCACCGGCTGGCCGGCAAGGAGTGCGTCAGCATCGACGACATCGCCGACGAACCCGTACCCCGTTTCCCCGACGAGGAGTTCAACGCGTTCTGGCGTGTGGACCCCCGCCCGGACGGCCGCCCCGCGCCGGACGGGCCGTTCGTCCGGGAGCTGGAGGACAAGCTCGAAGCCATCGCGGCGGGCGAGGCGGTGGCGATGGTTCCGGCGGGCGCCGTCAGAAAGGGCCTGCGGCTCGATCTGACGACGGTCCCGATCGAGGGCGTGGCCCCCGTCCCGGTCGTGCTGGCCGTCCGCGCGGGCGAGGAGACCCGCCCACTCCTCGCGGACTTCCGCGCCTGCGCCGAGGAGCATCTGCACCCCGACAACTGGCTCGCTACAGACGCTGGATGATCGTGCCCGTCGCCAGCGCCCCCGCCCGCGCACATCGTGATCAGCGCGAACTCCTTGTCGGCGCGCTCCAGTTCATGAAGCGCCGTGGTGATCAGCCGCGCTCCCGTCGCCCCGACCGGATGGCCGAGGGCGATCGCGCCGCCGTTCACGTTGACCTTCTCCAGGTCCTGGCCGAACACCTGCGCCCAGCTCAACACCACTGACGCGAACGCCTCGTTGATCTCGACGATGTCGATGTCCTTGAGCGTCATGCCCGCCTTGCCGAGCACGGCCCGCGTCGCGTCGATCGGCCCGTCCAGGTGGTAGTGCGGGTCCGATCCGACCAGCGCCTGAGCCACGATCCGCGCCCGGGGCCGCAGCTTCAGCGCCCGCGCCATCCGCTTCGACGCCCACATGATCGCCGAGGCGCCGTCGCTGATCTGCGAGGAGTTGCCCGCCGTGTGCACGGCGGTCGGCATGACCGGCTTCAGCCGCGCCAGCGCGTCCATCGACGTGTCGCGCAGCCCCTCGTCCCGGTCGACGAGCCGCCACATGCCGTGGCCCGCGCGCTGCTCGTCCTCCGTCGTCGGCACCTGGACGGCGAACGTCTCCTTCTTGAACCGCTCCTCGGACCAGGCGATCGCCGCCCGCTCCTGCGAGATCAGACCGAGCGAGTCGACGTTCTCGCGGGTCAACTCCCGCCTCCGCGCGATCCGTTCGGCAGCCTCGAACTGGTTCGGCAGATCCACGTTCCACTCGTCCGGGAACGGTTTCCCCGGCCCGTGCTTCGACCCCGACCCCAGCGGCACCCGCGACATCGCCTCGACGCCACAGCTGATCCCGACGTCGATGACACCGGCCGCGATCATGTTGGCGGTCATGTGCGAGGCCTGCTGCGAGGAGCCGCACTGACAGTCGACGGGTCGTCGCCGCCGTCTCGTACGGCAGGCCCATCGTCAGCCAGGCCGTGCGCGCGGGGTTCATGGACTGCTCGCCGGCGTGGGTCACCGTGCCGCCGACGATCTGCTCGACGCAGTCGGCGTGGATGTCGGTGCGGCCCAGCAGTTCACGGTAGGTCTCACCCAGGAGATAGGCGGGATGGAGGTTGGCGAGCGCTCCGCCGCGCTTGCCGATGGGGGTGCGTACGGCTTCCACGATGACGGGTTCCGCGACCATGGGACACGTCCTCTCCTCGTACACCGCGCGGCGCGGGCGTCCCGGCCACCCGCCACGCAGAACTAGTACGCGTTCTAGTTCTGTGTGCAGTCTGCTGACAGGCCGTCCACAACCGCAAGGGGCGTGCAGGGAATTCGGGTTGCCGTACCTCTTGCGAGTTCTAGAACCCGTTATTACCTTCACGACACATTCCTGATGGGCCGTCAGAATCAGGCTGGAGTACCCATGCCCTGTCCAGCTCTCCCCGAGGGGTTCGACCTCACCGACCCGGACCTGCTCCACCACCGCGTCCCGCTCCCGGAGTTCGCCGAACTGCGCGCGGCCGAACCGGTGCGCTGGATCCAACAGCCCCTGAACATCGCGGGGTTCCAGGACGAGGGCTACTGGGCCGTGACCCGGCACGCCGACGTCCGGTACGTCTCCACGCACCCGGAGCTCTTCTCCTCGACCCTCAACACGGCGATCATCCGCTTCGGCGAGCACATGACGCGCGAGTCGATCGACGTCCAGCGGCTCATCCTGCTCAACATGGACCCGCCCGAGCACACCCGCGTCCGCCAGATCGTCCAGCGCGGCTTCACCCCACGGGCGATCCGTGCCCTGGAGGACCGCCTCCGCGACCGCGCCCACTCGATCGTCGCGGGCGCCCGCGCTCACCCCGGCCCCTTCGACTTCGTCACCGAGGTCGCCTGCGAACTGCCCCTCCAGGCCATCGCCGAACTCATCGGCATCCCGCAGGAGGACCGCGTCAAGATCTTCGAGTGGTCCAACAAGATGATCGCGTACGACGATCCCGAGTACGCCATCACCGAGCAGGTCGGCGCCGAGTCCGCCGCCGAACTCATCGCCTACGCCATGGGGATGGCCGCCGAGCGCAAGCAGTGCCCGGCCCACGACATCGTCAGCACCCTGGTCGCGGCCGAGGACGAGGGCAACCTGAACTCCGACGAGTTCGGCTTCTTCGTGCTGATGCTCTCGGTGGCGGGGAACGAGACCACCCGCAACGCCATCACCCACGGCATGCACGCGTTCCTCACCCACCCCGACCAGTGGGAGCTGTACAAGCGGGAACGCCCGTCGACCGCCGCCGAGGAGATCGTCCGCTGGGCGACCCCGGTCAACGCCTTCCAGCGCACGGCCACTCAGGACACCGAGCTGGGCGGCAAGTCGATCAAGAAGGGCGACCGGGTCGGCATCTTCTACGCCTCGGCCAACCACGACCCCGAGGTCTTCGAGAACCCGGACCGGTTCGACGTCATGCGCGACCCGAACCCGCACCTCGGCTTCGGCGGCGGAGGCCCGCACTACTGCCTCGGCAAGTCCCTCGCGGTCCTGGAGATCGACCTGATCTTCAACGCGATCGCGGACGCGATGCCGAACCTGACCCTGACCGGCGACCCGCGCCGGCTGCGCTCCCGCGTGGATCAACGGGGTCAAGGGCTCCAGGTGACCGCCGGTTGACCGTGCGCACAGCTCGGGCCGGCGGCATCCCGGCGCCGCCGGCCGTCTCGAGCGCCCGCGCGCAACCGCGCGTGCGGCTACTTCCGTACGGCGAACTTCATCAGTTCCCGCTCGTCGCCCTGCTTGATCTTGCCGGTCTCGTTGATGACCTGGAGCTTCCAGCTCCCGCCCTCCCGGATCGCCTTGGCGACCGCGCAGCCGTTGTGGTCGCTGAGCAGGTTGGGCCAGATCTCGGCGACCTGCTGGGTGCTGCCGCCCGTCGCGTCGTAGACCTTGAAGGCGATGTTGCGGGCCTTCTGGAAGGAGCTGCCCTTCTTGTAGGCGGCGGCGACGAAGACGATCGACGTGATGTTGCCGGGTATCCGCGCGAGGTCGACGGTCACCGTCTCGTCGTCGCCCTCGCCCTTGCCGGTCTGGTTGTCACCGCTGTGCACCAGCGAGCCGTTGCCCAGCGGGTCCACGGAGTCGAGGCCCGCGAGCCGTACCGGGTCCTGGCCCTGCATCGCGATGGCGATCAGGTCGAGGTCCGTACCGGCCTTCTGGCGCAGCTTCCCGATGATGCCGCCGCTGCTGCCGACGGTGGGGTCCCAGGACGCCCCGATCTCGAGGTGGGTCACTCCGTCCAGATCCGCCGGACCGTCTTCCTTCGTGAGCGTGATCATGCGTGATCGATCCTTTTGATCGTGGGACTCAGACGCACGAATTCTGCCTTCTTTACCGGGCTTTGGGCTACTCCCGTCCGGATGCGGTCAATGCGAACACACCGGCGGCCAGAGCCGCGATCAGGAGCGGGTAGCGCAGACCGTGGTGCAGCGTGAGCCAGGCGCCGAGCATCGCGCCCGACACCATGCCCACCACCGCCAGGCCGCGGCGGAGCGAACCGGAGCCCCAGCCGTTGCCCGTGACCGAGTCGGCGACCAGGGCGGTCAGGGTCGACGTCAGGACCGTGGTGGTCGAGATGTCGGTGACCTTGAGCGTGCGGACCGCCGCGTTGCGCAGCCCCATCGCGAAGGCGGTGAGGGCGATGAGGGGGTAGGTGGTGGCGTGGTCCCCGGTGCGGCGAAGGCGATGACGGCCGCCACGCCCACCAGCACCGCCTCCGCGCCGAGACTCACCCGGGCCCAGGTGCGCCGCGACCCGGTGTCCATCCGGACCGAGATCCGGCCACCGGCCACCACGCCCACGAGGAAGGCGCCGAGGGAGGTGAGGTTGTGGAACACCGAGAACCCGGGCGCCCCGGCGGCGGCGAAGCCCAGCACCACCACGTTGCCGGTCATGTTCGCGACGAAGACATGGCCGAGGCCCAGATAACTGACGGCGTCGATGAGCCCGCTGACCACGGTCAGCCCGAGCAGCACGGCCACCAGCCGGACTCCGCGCGCTTCACGGTCGTAGGACGGTGATGGTGTGTTCTCGGCCATGAACGCAATGTAGCGGCGGCCCCGGTGTACCGGGGCCGCCGCTGTGTGGTGCGTGTGTGGAGCCGGTGATCAGTACCAGCCGTTGGACTGCCAGAAGCTCCAGGCGGCCGTCGGGCTGCCGTAGCGGGAGTTCATGTAGTCCAGGCCCCACTTGATCTGCGTGGCGGCGTTGGTCTTCCAGTCGGAGCCGGCCGAGGACATCTTCGAGCCCGGGAGGGCCTGGACCAGGCCGTAGGCGCCGGAGGAGGAGTTCGTGGCGGTGACGTTCCAGCCGCTCTCGTGCTCGACGATCTTGCTGAACGCGTTGTACTGCGCGGCGCTCGGGATCATCTTGTGCGCGATCGCCTGCGCGGAGGAGGACGACGTCGTCGCTGCCTGAGCGGGGGCCGAGGTCAGCACCATGCCGGTGGTGGCGGCGGCGAGCGCGGCGGCGGTCAGGGCCTTCTTCGGGGAGGCGATGCGAGCGACGATGCGGGAGACGGACACGGAGAACCTGTTTCTTCGGGGACAGAGGTGTCGTACGCCTGCCGGTGCCACGCGGTGCGCGGCGGGGGCAATGCGTCGGCGCCGAGGCCCGTGAGGACTCGTCGGCGCCGTGCGACTGCTCCAGAGAAACACTCTCGATCCGTGTCCGCAAAGACCCCTTTTACTAGTTGTGGTCGCATGTGGGTGAAAGATGAACTGTGTGACCTGGCTCTCAAACCCCAGGTCAGAGGGTGTTTGGGTCGCGTACATGACATGCCTAAACACTACTAATCCCAGTAGTTCGTGACATGGGTCATGTGGGCCGCTTCACCCCCTCCGTCACGGTCGGCGCACACCGCCTCACCCAGGGGGTCCGCCGAACGTGACCGGCGTCTCGAACGCCGCCCTCCGCGTGGCCCGCCGCAGCGCCTTGAGGAGCGCGGGCCCGAGCGTCAGCGTCAGTACGACGGTCACGATCGCCCGCCCCAGATCCCACCCCAGCGAGGTCGCCAGGCAGTAGGCCACGAACCGCGCCACATTCGCGGGAACGGCGGCCTGCGGATCGAACGCCACGGACGAGGCCAGCGCCCCCATGAACGGCCACCCGGCCAGATTCATCGCGGTCCCGTACCCGAACGCGGCAAGGAACCCGTAACCCGCCAGCACCACGACCTCGCCACGGCCGCGCAGCCGCTCCCGGCCCGGCAGCAGCCCCGCGCCCATCGTGAACCAGCCCATCGCCAGCATCTGGAACGGCAGCCACGGCCCGACCCGCCGGTGAGCAGCGCCGACGCGAACATCGTGACGTTGCCCAGCACGAACCCGAAACCGGGGCCGAGGACGCGCCCGCTCAGCACCATCAGGAAGAACATCGGCTCGATACCGGCCGTACCCGCGCCGATGGGCCGCAGCGCGGCACCGGTCGCGGCGAGCACACCGAGCATGGCGACGGCCTTCGGCCCGAGCCCGGACTCCGCGATCGCCGCGGCCGCCACGGCGACGAGGAGCACCAGCAGCCCCGCGAACAACCAGGGGGCGTCCTGGGAGTGGGCGGCGACCTGAGAGGTGGGTGGCGCGAGGAAGGGCCAGGTGAAGGCGGCGAAGCCGGTGGCCGAGACGAGGGCGAGGGCGGCGGTGGAGCGGGGAGTGAGAGGGATGGGGCGGTGACGCCCGCGCCGGGGCGGGTTCGTGGTCATGCCAGGGCCGCCCTGACCTCGGCGACCGTGAGCCACCGCTGCGGGGCCAGGATCTTCGTCGTCTGCGGCGCGAACGACGGGGACGCCACGACCACCTCCGCCGTCGGCCCGTCGGCGATCACCTCTCCGTCGGCCAACAGCACGACCCGGTGGGCGAGTTCGGCGGCCAGCTCGACGTCATGCGTGGCCAGGACGATCGCGTGCCCCTCGGCGGCGAGTGCCCGCAACACCGTGACCAGACGGGACTTGGCCGCGTAGTCGAGACCCCGGGTCGGCTCGTCCAGCAGGAGCAGCGGCGGGCGGGCCGTCAGCACGATCGCGAGGGCGAGCGCGAGACGCTGCCCTTCGGACAGGTCACGGGGGTGGACGTCGTCCGTCACCCCGGGAAGCAGCTCGGAGACCAGCGCACGGCACGTCCCCGCCTCCGCGTCCGCGTCCGCGTCGGCTGCCGTGCACTCGGCGGCGACCGTGTCGGCATAGAGCAGGTCGCGCGGTTCCTGCGGGACCAGACCCACGCGCCGGACGAGGTCGCGGGGTGCCGCGCGGTGCGGGGTGAGGCCGCCGACCCGGACCGTCCCGGAGGTCGGAGTGACCAGCCCGACAAGGGAGTTGAGGAGCGTGGACTTGCCGGCGCCGTTGCGGCCCATGAGAGCGATCGTCTCGCCGGGGGTGATGGTGAGGTCGAGATGGCGGAGGGCGTCGACCTGGGCGCGACGGACGGCGAGGGCGTGGACTTCCGCTGTGAGGGCGGGAGTTGGGGTGGCGGCCTTGCGTGTGCGCCAACGGGGGCTGCTCGGGCGGCTGTTGGGGACCGACCCGGAGACGGGGGTGGGAGTCCTGCGCGTCGGTTCGCGGTCCGTGAGGCGCTCGCGCAGCTCGCCCGCCCGGCGCCGCGCGTCCCGCACGGTGAGGGGCAGCGGGGTCCACTCGGCGAGTCGGCCGAGGTCGACCACCGGCGGGAACACGGGGATACGGCCATGATCTCCGCCGGGGTGCCGAGGACCGGTGCCGCGCCCGGGGCCGGGAGCAGGGCGACCTGGTCGGCGTACTGGATGACGCGTTCCAGGCGGTGTTCGGCGAGGAGGACCGTCGTGCCGAGGTCGTGGACGAGCCGTTGGAGGACCGCGAGCACTTCCTCCGCCGCCGCCGGATCGAGGGCCGAGGTGGGTTCGTCGAGGACCAGGACGCGGGGGTGCGGGGTGAGGACCGAGCCGATCGCTACGCGCTGCTGCTGACCGCCGGAGAGGGTGGCGATCGGGCGGTCACGGAGATCGGCGAGGCCCAGCAGGTCGAGGGTCTCCTCCACCCGGCGGCGCATCACCTCGGGGGCGAGGCCCAACGACTCCATGCCGTAGGCGAGTTCGTCCTCGACCGTGTCCGTCACGAAGTGCGACAGCGGGTCCTGGCCCACCGTGCCGACGACGTCGGCGAGTTCGCGTGGCGCGTGGGTGCGGGTGTCGCGGCCCGCCACCGTGACCCGGCCGCGCAGGGTGCCGCCGGTGAAGTGCGGGACCAGTCCGCTCACCGCGCCCAGCACCGTCGACTTGCCGACCCCGACGGGCCGACGAGCAGCACGAGTTCGCCTTCCGGCACCTCGAACTCGACGTGCTGGACGGCAGGTCGGGGCGCGCCGTCGTAGGTCACGGAGACGTCCTCGAAGCGGATCACGACGGTTCCTTGGAAGGCTTGGAGGCGGGGATGAGCGCGGGGGTCAGGCCGAGCAGGATGGCGGCGGCCGGCCAGAGGGGGAGGGCGGGAGCGGTCAGGGGATCACCCCGGGGTGAGCGCCGCGGGGTCACGGGCCGCGGCGAGGGTGAGCAGCGCGGCGACCGCCACGCCGGACGCCGTGACCAGCCAGGCGCGCAGGTCCCAGGGGTCGGGGCGGTACCGGGTGCGGAGGGTGCGGCGGCCACCCAGGCGCAGGCCCGCGAGGGCGGCGACGACCCCGGCGAGCAGCAACGGCAGCCCGTACGCGGCGCCTTCGGCGGTGAGCAGGCCGTAGGTTCCGGCGCAGACGCCCAACAGGCCGCCGAGGGTGAGGGCGGTGGTGGTGCGGCGTAGGGAGGCGGGGACGTCGGCGGTACGGCCGTAGCCTCGCGCGTCCATGGCCGCGGCCAGGGCGACCGAGCGTTCCAACGCGCCTTCCAGGACCGGGAGTCCGACCTGGAGCAGGCCGCGCAGGCCCCGGTCCGGGCGGCCTCGTAGGCGGCGGGCGGCGCGCAGGCGTTGGGCGTCGGCGATGAGGTTCGGGGCGAAGGTGAGGGCCACGACCACCGCTACGCCGGTTTCGTACAGGGCGCCGGGGAGGGACTTGAGGAGGCGGGCGGGGTTCGCCAGGGCGTTCGCCGCGCCTACGCAGATCAGGAGGGTCGCCAGTCTCAGGCCGTCGTAGAACGCGAAGAGCAGGGCCTCGGTGGTTACCTCGCCGCCGAGGCGGATGCCCTGGGCCCAGTGGGGGAGGGGAGTTCGGGGAGGGTGAGGAGGGGTGGGTGCCGGGGATGGGGAGCCGAGGATGGTTGCGAAGAGGAGACGGATGACGAGTACGGCCAGGGCGAGTTTGGCGAAGGCGGTGTACGAGCGGGACCAGGGGGCGGTTGTGCGGTGGGTTGCCACGACGTAGGCCGTGACGGTGATCAGGAGGGTCAGGAGGAGGGGTTGGTGGTGCGGGTGGCGGCTGTGGCCAGGCCCAGGGACCAGAGCCACCAGGCTCCTGGGTGCAGGGTGTTGTTGTTAGTGGTGTTGGTTGAGTTTTGGCTGCTGCGCCGTCGTGGCTGGTCGCGCCCGCGCGGCGGAGCCGCACATGTCACAGCCCCGCGCCCCTTAAGCAGGGGGTTCCTCGAGCCGGGGTTTTCAGTCATGGTTTTGCCGTCGGGCTCGCCATATTGCTGCTGCGGCCAGTAGGACGATGGCCGTTGCTCCTGCCAGGAGGCCTACTGAGGGGCCGTGGTGGGGGTTGGGGTTTTCTTCGGGTCTGTTACCTGGTCGGCGCAGCCCTGCTTCGGGTAGTCGGCGATTGCGCAGAGCAGGGCCGCTGTGTTGTAGCGCAGGGGTTTGGCGACCGTGGCCAGGGCCTCGGCTGTCGACGCGTCGGGGGTGACCGTCGCGCAGGCCGTGCGGGGGCGGGGGCGTCGGGGCCTGTGCCGAAGTCGATGACCAGGGCTATGCGCTTCTTGCCCTGTACGGCCGGGGAGTTGGCGCAGATCTTCGCGAAGTCCGGTGACTGGAGGCGGGGTTGCTTCGCGTTCGCCGAGTCCTCGCTCACCGCGAAGCGGAAGCCCTGGACGTCGCCGTCGTCGGGGCGGGTGGTGGAGGGGCCCTGCGTGGCGTAGGTCCAGTGGGTGCCGGTGCGGTCCCAGAAGGACCAGTAGCGGTACCCCGCTGCCTGGGCGTGGCCCGCGGTGCCGAGGACGAGGAGCAGGGCCGGGAGGAGGAGGGCGAGGCGGCGGGTCACTGTCGGCGGCCGTGCTTTCGGCTGCGGGTGATCAGGACGGCGCCGACGATCGCGGCCAGGAGGAGGATGCCGCCTACCGTCCAAGCGACGTTCAGGGAACCGTCGTTGTCGTCGGAGGCCGCCTTCTCGTTCGGGCCCGCGGTCTGCGGCTCGTCGATTTCCTTGGGGGTTGGGCCCGTTGCGTTGAGGAGGGTGACGAGGTCCTGGCCGCCGAAGTCGTGGACGTCGGCGCCCTTCGCCGTGGTCGCGACGAAGACGAGCTGGGCGTAGGCGGCCGGACCTCCTTGCGCCGCCCAGGACTTGGAGTGGGTCTCCAGCCAGTGCAGCGGCTTCGCGGCCTGGTCGTGCAGGCCGAGGGACGACAGGGCGACGATCGCGTCGGCCGTGTTGCCGTAGTCGGGCTGGGGCTTGGCGCCGGGGAGGGCGGTGGTGAGGTGGCCGGTCTTCGCCATGGCGTGGGCGAGCCACGCGGCGCCGTTGTCCGCCACCTGCAAGGGGTCGGCGCCGGGCTTCTCGCAGGTCGCGGGCGCCTCGGCGTCGTCCTGGCCGCTTCCGGTCAGCGACTCGCCGTTGAGGCCCAGCACGGCCGCCGCCGTCGCGTCCGCGTTGGCCGCGAGCCTGCCCTTCTTGTCGGGCTGGTAGGCGAAGGCGCCCGCGTCCGCGCCGCCGTCGCAGGGCAGCGCGAGCTTCCGCAGGGCGTCGTAGGGGACTTGCCGTCCTTTTGGAGGTTCGGCACGGTCACGCCCGCGTCCGCGCGAGGGCGCCGATGACGACGGAGGTGGAGTTCGCGTCGCTGGCCCCGCCGGGGAGTAGCCCCAGCCGCCGTCGGGGTTCTGGATCGACTTCAGCCAGGCGACGGCCTTGGTGACGGCGGCGTCCCCGCGGCCGTCGTTCGCGAGGGCCTGTACGGCGGCTGCCGTGCTGTTCGTGTCGACCATGACCTTCGCGTCGCAGGCCTTGGCGGGGTCGGCGCGGAACGCCGCGAAGCCGCCGCCGGCGCACTGCTGGCCGACCAGCCAGGTCACCGCCTTCCCGGCGGGCTCCACGCCCGCCGCGTCCTGCGCGAGCAGCGCGAGGGACTGGCGCCACACGCCGTCGTAGGTGGGGTCGGCGGTGCCGTAGAGCCCATCGGGTATCGCCGTGGACGGCGAGGGCGACGGACCGGCGGCGACGGCCGGGGTCGCCGCCATCACGGTGACGACGGTGGCCAGGACCGCGGCGCTGCGGCGGACGTTCATGATCGGCGGGTGCCTTCCCTGCGGGGAGCACGGCAGCACGGGAACACCCGGGCGGCTCGGCTCCGTATTCCTCGACGGTGCGTGTGAACCGGTCACGTGCCGTGCGGGGCGGTCCGGCTCACCGGGCCCTTGGGGGACCGGATCACGGCTGCGGGTCAGCGCCGGAATTGCACCGGCTTCCCCGTACGGGTGTGATGACGACCCGGCCACTGTACGGGGAACCTGGGCCTCGCCTGTGAGCAGGGGTTGCCCGGCCCACCGTCCCCGGTAGGTTCTGGCCATGCCAGCCACGGGGAAAGCGCCGGGGAGACTGATCGGCTCCGGCCGCACCGCCGACGTCTACGAGCTCGACGAGGCCTGGGTGCTGCGCCGCAACCGCGAGGACTGGGGCGACGCGGCGGCCGAGGGCGCGGTGATGGAACACGTGCGGGCCCACGGCTATCCCGTCCCCCGCGTCCGGCCGGGCGACTCGCGCACCGACCTGATCATGGAACGCCTCACCGGCCCGACCATGCTGGCGGCCTTCGTGGCCGACGCGATCGACGCGCAGGAGGCCGGGTCCGTACTCGCCTCGCTGCTACGGCAGTTGCACGCAGTCCCGGGTCGGCTTCCCGGCACCCGGGTGCTGCATCTCGACCTCCACCCGGAGAATGTCCTGCTCACCCCGGACGGACCCCGCGTCATCGACTGGGCCACGGCCGAGGACGGCGAACCGGCGCTCGACTGGGCGCTCTCCGCGATCATCCTCGCCCAGGTCGCCGTGGACGGCCTGCCCGTCGCCGAACCGGCCCGCGCGATGCTCCGCTCCCTGCTCGCCGACCCGTCCGGCCTCACACGGGAGGCGCTGGCCGAGGCCCGGCGGAGGCGGGCGGCGAATCCGACCATGACCGCGGGTGAGGTGCAACTGCTCGGTGTCGCCGAGGAGTTGGTGCGGTCAGTGGCGGGTCTGGTGTAGCGGGCCCTTGTCGGTTTGTGCCGGTGGCTGGATGGCGGACGCCAGGAGGGTGAGCTTGTCGGCCGCGTCCGTGCCGGGGTCCGGGTGGTAGATCACGAGGGTCTGGCCGGGGGCGCCGTCGATGCTCAGGCGCTCACGGTTGAGATGGAGGGCGCCGACCTGGGGTGGTCCAGGTACTTGGGCGCGGCCCCGCAGGACTGGACGTCGTGGCGGGCCCAGAGGCGGCTGAACAGGGGCTGGCCAGGAGAGTTCACCGACCAGCTCGATGAACCGGGGTCGTCGGTGTCGGTGCCGACGGCCTCGCGGAACGCGGCGACGATGCCTCCGCTGGACTTCTCCCACTGCGGATGGAGCGCCTGCTCGGCGGGATCGAGGAAGAGGGACCGCAGACGGTTGGCGCCCGGCGTGAAGCGCGGTGACAGGGCGGTCGCGAGGGGGTTCGCGGCGAGGACGTCGAAGTAGCGGCCCTCGACCATCGCCGGGAGCGGGAGCGTCGCGAGGAGCTTGGTGATGCTCGGCGGGACCGTCTCCTTCCGGCGGTGCGGGCGGGCGCGGTGGCGGCGCGGGCCGTCGGCGCCCAGGCGCAGCAGGTGGGCCGTCGCGGTGTCGTCGAGCCGGAGCACGCGGGCGATGGCCTCAAGGACCTGCACGGAGGGGTTGCGGTCGCGGCCCTGCTCCAGGCGCAGGTAGTAGTCGGCGCTGATCCCGGCCAGCAGCGCGACCTCCTCGCGACGCAGGCCCGGCACCCGCCGGACCCCGAAGACCGGGATGCCGGCCTGTTCGGGCGTGACGAGTTCGCGGCGGGCGCGCACGTACTCGCCCAGCAGATTCGGTTCGTCGGCCATCCGCCCACTGTAAAGCGGCAGGCCGGACGCCTGCCTGGTCCTGTCACACCCAGGGGCGCGGGGGCCCTGGCTGGGGCGGGGAGCGGGCGGGAGCGTCAGCGGTGGCCGGGCGGCAAACCCCGGTCACCTACGACTGGGAGTGCTGAGATGTCCACATATCTGCTGGTGCACGGCGCCTGGCACAGCGGGCGGGCCTGGGACCGGGTGGTCCCGCTGCTGACGGCGGCCGGGCACCGGGTGTTCGCGCCGTCGCTCACCGGGTACGGCGACAAGGCGCGGCTGCTCGGGCCCGAGGTGGGGCTCGACACCCATGTCGACGACGTCGTCGGGCTGATCACGCAGGAGGACCTCACCGACGTCGTCCTCGTGGGGCACAGCTATGCGGGGCTGGTCGTCTCGGGTGTGGTCAACCGGGTCCCGGAGCGGATCGCCCAGCTCGTCTACCTCGACGCGATGGTCCCGGTGGACGGCGAGGCCGCGACCGACATCATGCCCGTCACCCAGGTGCTGATCGACCTGGCCGCGCAGTCCGACACCCCCTGGCGGATTCCGCCGCTGCCCGAACTCCCGCCGCCCGGCGGCCTGTTCGGGGTCACCGACCCGGCGGACGTGGCCTGGCTGCGCACGATGGTCTCGGACCAGCCGGCGCGCTGTCTCCAGCAGCCCGTCCACCTGGACAACCCCGCCGCGCGGGCCGTCCCCCACACCCACATCCACTGCGTGGGCAGCGAACCGGAGGGCTTCGAGCGGCGCCCCGTCCCCGCGGTCCAGCCCAACGGCACCCCGGCACAGGTGTGGGAGCTGGAGACCGGCCACGACTGCATGATCACCAAGCCCGTCGAACTCACCGAACTGCTGGCCAAGTTGGGCTGAACCCGGTGTGCCCGCTCCGGGCGGGCCGCGGGTTCCGCGGCTCCTAGACCCGCACCGGCGCCGTCACCCCCGTCGGCTGGCACAGCACGAGGGCCAGGTCGTCGGTGGGCGGGCCGCCGGTGTGGGCGAGCAGCCCCTCGTACAGGGCGTGCAGCGCAGCGTCCGGCATCGGTTCGCTCAGGGCGAGCGCGGACTCGGCGAGGAGGGCGAAGGGGGTGCCGTCGGGCGCGCGGGAATCGGTGAGGCCGTCCGTGTAGAGCAGCAGACGGTCACCGGGCTGGAGCCGGACCCGGTACTGGCGCGGGTCCGGGTGCAGGCCCAACGGCGGTGCGGGGACAAGGGGTTCGAGGAGTTCCAGCCGCTGACCGGAGCGCAGGGGCGCCGGATGCCCGCAGTTGACCAACCGCACCTCACCCGGGCCGAACTCCACCAGCACCGCCGTGACGAAGTCCTCCGGGGCCAGCTGGGGTGAGAGGCGGGCGTCCAGCGCCTTCGCGATCGTCGTCAAGTCCGGTGCGGTGTACGCCAGTTCGCGGAAGGCGGTGACCGTGTCGGCGGCCGTCCGCAGCGCGTCGAGCCCGTGCCCGCGCGCGTCACCGACCAGCACCCGCAGGCCGTACGGCGTCACCGCCACGTCGTACAGGTCGCCGCCGACCGACGACTCACGGCTCGCGCAGTGGTAGCGGGTGGAGACATGGGTGCCGGACAGGGTGCGGGAGAGGGGCCGCAGGATCGCCTCCTGGGTGATCCGGGCCACCTCCCGCGCCTCCGTGAGCCGCTCCCGCAGCCGGCCGCGCTGCCACGCCGCGTACACACTGCACACGCAGCCCAGCAGCAGCCCGGCCCAGCGGACCGCGAACCCGGCGGTGACGTGCGGGCTCGCGCCGAGGCCTGCCGCGAGCGCGAGCAGGACGGTCCAGCAGCAGACCAGGAACGTACGGCGGGCGCTCAGGAACGTAGCGGCCATCAGCGGCCCGATCGCCAGTAAGGGCAGGACCGGCTGCACCCGGCCGATCAGCAGTCCCGGCGTGGCCGCGAGCAGACAGCCGACGGGCGCCACGAGGAAGCTCACGGGCGCGGGGACGGTCCGGCCGCCTGTCCGCGCCGCCCGGCGATCCGTCCCTGCCGTACCGCCGCCCGTCCGCGCCGCCCGGGATCGGCGTCCCCATCCATCGCGTTCACGCCACGACGATCGCGGAATTTCCGCCTCCCCACCCAGGGCACCGGGTAGTTGATCAGCTCTCGATCACGATGTGTCCCAATGGCTCCGCGAGTGATCGGAAAAGGTGCCTGTTCAGGGGTGTTGTGGCTTTTCCGGGCAGCCGTGGACCGCGTTCGGTGACCCGGGCGTGGAGCAGGTGACGTACGGACACACTGGGCCTCGTGCCGGACACGACTCACCCGAACCCCGGGAACCTCGGGAATCTGCCGCCCGAGACGCACAGTTTCGTCGGGCGGCGCGCCGAACTTGCCTGGCTCCGGGCCGCGTTGGACCCGGCAGCCGCAGATCCGGCCGCGGTGGGCGGACAGTCGGGCGCGGGGGCGGCCCGGCTGGTGAGCGTCGTCGGGGCCGGCGGGGTAGGCAAGACCCGGCTCGCCCTGCGCGCGGCGGCGGAGGCCCGGGCCGCCTACCCGGACGGGGTCTGGCTGACCGAACTCTCCCCCCTCCACACCGCGGGACTCGTCGACCTCGCCGTCATGGAGACCCTCCGGCTCGCCGACCAGTCGACCCGCCCGGTCCTCGACGTCATCGCCGAATGGGCCTACGGCAAAAGGCTGCTGCTCGTCCTCGACTCCTGCGAGCACCTCCTCGCCGACTGCGCCAAGGTCGCCGCCGCCCTGCTCACCCGCGCGCCCGGCCTGCGCATCCTCGTCACCAGCCGCGAACGCCTCGCGCTGCCCGGCGAGGAGGTCCTGCACCTCGAACCGCTGCCGGTGGAAGGCGCCGACCCGGGTGACATGACGGCGGCCGGTGACGCCGTGGCGCTGTTCGCCGAGCGCGCCGCCGCCGCCGGGCGCCCGCTGGCCGACGGCGACCGGGCCGCCCGTGCCGTCGCCGCCGCCGTGTGCCGCCGCCTCGACGGCATCCCCTCGCCCTCGAACTCGCCGCGGCCCGCCTGGCCGACCTCACCCTCGACCAACTCCACGCACGGCTGGGTGAACGCCTGCCCTCCCCCTGGACATGCTCACTTCCACCCCGGCGAACGCCCGCCCCGCCACCAGACCCTGCGCACCGCCATCGGCTGGAGCCACGAACTCTGCGCGCCCCTCGAACGCCTGCTGTGGGCGCGGCTGTCCGTCTTCACCGGCGGGTTCTGCGCGGAGACGGTCCAACAGGTGTGCGCGGGCGGCCCGTTGGCCCCGGAGCGGATCGCCGGGCTGCTCTCCCGGCTCGTCGCACAGTCCATCGTGCTGCCCGACCCGGTGATCTCGGCCCGCTACCGGATGCTCGACACCGTCCGCGAGTACGGTACCGACTGGCTGCACGCGCTCGGCGAGGACCGTGCCGTACGCCGCCGGCATCGCGAGTACTACGCCCGCCTCGCCCACCAGGGGTGCGCCGAGTGGAACACCGGGCGGCAAGTCGCCTGGTGCGAGCGGGTGTTGAGCGAGCACGCCAACCTCCGTTCGGCGGTCGAGAGCGCGCTGGCCGAACCCGACCGGGCGGCGGCGGTCGAGATGACAGGCCATGTCGGCTTCCTGTGGCGGCACTGCGGCTACCTCCGAGAAGCGGCCCACTGCCTGGACCGGGCCCTGGCCGCGGCCCCGCCACCTCCGCCGGACCAGGCTTTCACCGCCGACGTGCTCGCCGCACTGCCCCGCCGCGACCGGGCCTTCGCCGCTGCTCCGGCGTCCGGGCACGGCCGCACCCTCGCGCTGTGGTCGCGCGGGGCGGTCGCGATCCTCCAGGGCGACCAGGAGGCGGCGGCCAACTGGGCCGTGCGGTGCGCCGACGCGGCCCGCGCCCAGGGCTCCCCGGTCGCGGAGGTCGCCGCCGTCTACCTCCGCGGCGGCCAACTCGCCCTCACCAGCCGCCAGACGGAGGCGATCGAGGTCCTCGCCGCCGCACCCCAACTCCCGGTACAGGACGACGCGTTCGGAGCCGCCCAGCTCCAGGTCAGGCTCGCGCTCTCCCTCGCGCACATCCTGCTGGGCGAGTACGAGCGGGGCCGCGAGGTCGCCGACGAGGTGCGGACGGCCAGCCGGAAACAGGGCGAGTACTGGTGCGGGGCCTTCGCCGACTACCTCATCGCCCAGGCCGACCTGGCGCACGGCGACGTACCGGCCGCGGTGCAGGGCGCCCGCACCTCCATCGCGGGCCACGCCCTGCTGCACAACACCGTCGGCGCCGCGATGTCCCTCGACCTCCTGGCCGCCGCGGTCGTCACCACCGGCGACGCCCACCGAGCCGCCCGCCTCCTCGGCATCGGCACCCGTCTCTGGGAACTCACCGGCCGCGCCCAAATGGACTCCCCGACCTCATCGCCACCCGCCGCACCTGCGAACTCCGCGTCCGCGAACACCTCGGCGACGCCGCCTACGAAACGGAATACCGAGCGGGCCTGACCATGTCGTACGACGAGGGAATCACCTACGCGACGAGCCGATCAGCCCCTCAGTGACGCGGGGTGTCCCCACCGAACGGCAGGAACAGGGTCCGACTCGCGATCAGCCAACTCCCGTCCACCTTGTGGAAGATGTCCTCGTAGTGGCCGACCTGGACCGGGGACCGGCGGGGACCTGGCCGCCGTGGTAGCCGTCGACGCGGTACGTCGTGAAGTACGCCGTCGAGATCGCGGTCTCGGGGACGTGAGGGTGACGAGGACGTTCGACATCAGGCGCCGCGAGAGCCGGTCGGCGGGCCGGGAACCGAAGTACGTCCGCAGTGCCGCCCGCCCCTCGACCAGCCGGTCACCGTCCGGCCACTCCCAGGTGCCGTCGGCGGTGAACAGCTCGGCCACGGAGGAGGGTTCACCGAGATCGAGGCGGCGGACGAAGTCCAGGACGACGCGCTCGCAGGCGCGCTCGGCGAGGAGGTGAGCCAGGGGGGTCCAGGGGGTCCATGGGGAGTTGGTACCAGCCGGGCACCCCGGGCCACGACCGAATTACCCCGGCCGCGGTACGTACCCGGCCCAACTACACCGCCACGTACGTCACCGGCTCGCTCCCCGTCACCGACTCCGCCTGGCCCAGTTTCACCAGGCGTCGTAGATGCGCCTCGGCCTCGGAGACCGCGATGTTCCGGGACTGGTAGGGGATGTGGGACCAGGGGCGGTTCCACTCCATGCGCTCCGCGACCTGCCATGCCGTGAGGGGTTCGGAGAGGAGGGTCAGCAACCCCCGCAGCCGGTCCTCGTGGTGCGTGAGCAACTCCCCTACGCGGCCCGTCGCGTCGGTGAAGGTGTGCTGGTGGGCCGGGAGGACCTCGGCGGGCGCGAGGCGGCCGATGCGCTCCAGGGAGTCGAGGTAGTCGCCGAGCGGGTCGGCGATCGTGGTGTCGTCCGGGTCCTCGTACAGGCCGATGTGCGGGGTGATCTCGGGGAGCAGGTGGTCGCCGGAGAACAGACGTCCGTGGCCCGGGAGTTGGGCGGGGTGCTGCTCCTCCAGGTGCAGGCAGACGTGGCCGGGAGTGTGGCCCGGGGTCCAGATCGCGCGCAGGCGGCGGCCCGCCAGGTCGAGGAGTTCGCCGGGGACGATCTCGCGGTCGGGGAGGGCGGGGGCCAGGCCCGGCACGCTGCGCGGGCGGGCCGCGCGCAGGGGCGCGAGGTGTTCCTCGGGCGCACCGGCCGCCGCGAGCTTCGCCGTCATGTACGCCAGCCAGCGCCCCGGTCGGGTCGAGCGGGCCCGCCGCACGATCGCCGTGTCCGCCGCGTGCATCGCCAGCCACGCCCCGGACGCCTCGCGCACCCGCCCGGACAGGCCGTGGTGGTCGGGGTGATGGTGGGTGATGATCACGCCCTGGACCTCGCGGACGGAGGTCCCGCAGGCCAGCAGGCCCTGGACCAGGGCGTCCCACGACCCCGGGTCGTCCCACCCCGTGTCGACCAGGACCGGACCGCGGTCGGTGTCGACGACGTAGACGAGGGTGGTCCCCAGCGGGTTGTCCGGGATGGGGACTTCGACGGAACGGACACCGCCGCCGTGGTCGTGGACCTGACGCATGGACGTCATCGACTCCCCAATCGCCGCCTTCCGGCCACTATACGTGGACTCCATCGACCGGAACTGGTATTCAGTCTTCGTATCTGATGGATCGTCAGACTGCGGTACCGGGGAGGCAATCGGCCATGACGGAGCTCGTGGAACACCGACAGCTGTTCATCGGCGGGGAGTTGACCGATCCGCTGGGCACGGACGTCATCGAGGTGATCTCCCCGCACACCGAGGAGGTCATCGGACGCGTCCCGCACGCGTCTACCCAGGACGTGGACCGCGCGGTCGCCGTGGCGCGCAAGGCCTTCGACGAGGGACCCTGGCCGCGCATGACCCTCGACGAGCGGATCGCGGTCGTCACCCGCATCAAGGACGCGATCGCCGCCCGGTACGAGGAGATCGGCCGCGTCATCTCCTCCGAGAACGGGTCGCCGTACTCCTGGAGCATCCTCGGACAGGCCCTCGGCGCGATGATGGTGTGGGACGCGGCGATCACCGTCGCGAAGGACTTCACCTACGAGGAGCGGCGCGACGGCGTCCTCGGCAAGATCCTCGTACGGCGAGAGCCGGTTGGGGTGGTCGCGGCCGTAGTCCCTTGGAACGTCCCGCAGTTCGTCGCCGCCGCCAAGCTCGCGCCCGCGCTGCTCACCGGCTGCACGGCGATCCTCAAGCCGTCGCCCGAATCGCCCCTGGACGCCTACCTGTTGGGCGAGATAGCGAAGGAGGCGGGGCTGCCCGAGGGCGTCCTGTCGATCCTCCCCGCCGACCGCGAGGTCAGCGAATACCTCGTCGGACACCCCGGCATCGACAAGGTCTCCTTCACCGGTTCCGTCGCCGCCGGCAAGCGCGTGATGGAGGTCGCCGCCCGTCATCTCACGCGCGTGACACTGGAGTTGGGCGGCAAGTCGGCGGCGATCGTCCTGCCCGACGCCGACATCACGACCTCCGTCCCGGGCATCGTCTCGGCCGCCTGGATGAACAACGGCCAGGCCTGCGTCGCCCAGACCCGCATCCTCGTACCGCGCTCGCGCTACGACGAGTTCGCGGACGCGTTCGCGGCGGCGGCCGGCGCCCTCGTCGTCGGCGACCCGCTCGACCCGGCCACCCAGGTGGGCCCGCTGGTGGCCAGGCGCCAGCAGCAACGCAACCTCGACTACATCCGCATCGGCCAGGAGGAAGGCGCCAAGATCCTCACGGGCGGCGGCCGTCCACCCGGCCTCGACCACGGCTGGTACGTCGAACCCACCCTCTTCGGCGACGTCGACAACTCCATGCGCATCGCCCGCGAGGAGATCTTCGGCCCGGTCATCTGCCTCCTCCCGTACGGCGACGAGACCGACGCCGTGAAGATCGCCAACGACTCCGACTACGGCCTCAGCGGCAGCGTCTGGACCGGCGACGTCGCCCACGGCATCGACATCGCCCGCCAGGTCCGCACCGGCACCTACTCCGTCAACACCTTCAGCCTCGACATGCTCGGCCCCTTCGGCGGCTACAAGAACAGCGGCCTGGGACGGGAGTTCGGGCCCGAGGGCTACTCGAGTTCCTCGAACACAAGATGATCCACCTGCCCGCCGGCTGGGAGGGGTGAGCGCGATGGGGGTACCTCCCGCGCGAGCGTATTCGAGCGTGGGGGCGGGCGACCGCTGGCAGATAGAGGTCGACCGCTCCATCTGCATCGGCTCGGCACAGTGCACCCACCAGGCCCCCGACCGCTTCCGCCTCGACACGGCCATGCAGTCCCACCCGACCGCCCCCGAGTCCGACGCCAACGAGAAGATCCTCGCGGCGGCGGAGGGCTGCCCGGTGGAGGCCATCATGATCACGCTACTGGGCAGCGGAGAGCCGGTGTTCCCGCCCGAGGAGTAGGCGGCCTACGCTCCACCGGTCGTAGCGGAACGATCGACCGGGGTGGGAGCACATGAAGAAGTCCGAGGCGCGACAGTTGCTCGAGGAGGCACGCACGGCGTGGGACGCCGAGGACTGGCTGCGCTCCGCCGAACTCCACGAGCAACTGCTCGCGCACTTCCCGGACGAGAAGGCGAGCGGGGTGTGGTGGTACGACGCCGCGCTCGCCCACAAGTTCCTGCGGAACTGGCCCAAGGCCTACGAGTTGGGCCGCGAGGCGGCGGCCCGCGCCCCGCGCGGCGAGGGCGACCCTGCGTACTGGAACCTCGGCATCGCGGCCACCATCCAGCGCGACTGGACGGTGGCCCGGGACGCCTGGACCGGCTTCGGCATCGAACTCCCGGACGGCGAGGGGCCGATCCAGGCGGAGTTCGGCCCGGCATGCGTACGCCTGGACGCGGACGGCTCCCGAGAGGTCGTCTGGATCCAACGCCTCTGCCCCACCCGAGGCAAGGTCGTCAACGTCCCCGTCACCGGCGGCCGTCGCTACGGCGAGATCGTCGTCCACGACGGCGAACCCAAGGGCCACCGGATCTTCGGCGGCGTCGAAGTCCCCGTGTTCGACGAGCTGTTGCTCTTCGAACCCTCCGAACTCCCCACCCTGGAAGTGACGGTGGCCGCCGCCGACATAGCCGACCTCAAGGCACTCCTCACCCTCTTCACCGACCACGCCCTCGGCGCCGAACCGGCCAGCGCCGTACGCACCCTGTGCGCCTGCTGCAGCGAGGGCACCCACGAACAACAGGACACCATGACCTCCGGCGCCCAACAGGTCTCCCTGGCCGCTCCGGAAGACGAGGCCCGACTACTGCTTGACCGGTGGGCGGCGGAGACACCGATCGGACGGAGCTGGAGCGGGCTGGTGTCGGTCGGCTAGGCCGTTCGAAATCCGATGGATTCTCCGCTGTGGGCCAGGCACAATCCCCGGGAATCGGGGCTAGGGGCGCTTGTTTGGACGTGTTCGTGTGTGCCGGGTGCGGCACGGAGCTGACGGCGGCGGTGTCCCGGGTCGCGCTCCCCGTTCACACCTACTACGGGGCGTGGGAGCAACTCCACCCGCCGCTGATGGAGCCCGCAACGTACGCCGTCGACCCGCGGCCCACCGGACCGCCCTGGCGACCGTGGAAGGACGTCGGAGCCGAACTCGCCGCACGGCAGGGCGTGTTCGCGCCGGTGTACTCAGTGTCCTTCGGCGCGCGGAACAGGATCGTCATCGCCCCCGGCGACTCCCGGTCGATGACCCTGATCCCCGGCAAGTGCGAGGGCTACTGCCGGGGTGTGGACGGCCGGGCCGGTCCCAACCTGGCGTGCGAAGGGTGCGGGCGCGCCGTGGCCACCCGGCTGGACGACTGCGGGATGTGGCAGATGGTGTGGCTCGAACCCGACGCGGTCGTCCGCCGCTCCTCGGGGCTCCCGGCCGTTCCGCCGCCGGACTGGGACGAGTTGGGCCGCCCCGAGCATCGCGTCCCGCCCGTGGAACCCGACGGGTCGTGGAGCCCCGTTGGGAGGCGGCGGTCGGAGTCGCACTGGCCCATCTCGTGGCCGTCACCGGGGACCGTCCGGTGGACCTACCGGCCGGTCCCGTCGCCGAGCTGCTCGGCCACGCCGTGGGCCTGCGGCTACCCGCCGCACCCGGCGCCCGGTCCCTGGCACTGGCCGGCCCGGGACTCCCGCCGCCCCGGCCCCGACCCGACGTCCTGCTCGTCCCACGCCATCCCCTCACAGGCGCGTCCTGGCGTCCGCCGGGCGACGAGGGGGCCGTGGTGCCGCTGGACAGCGGGGTCTGGGCGTACCTCGCGCATCCGGGCGAGACCTCGCCGATGCCCGCGACCGGGAGCCTCCCGGAGGGCGTCCTCCGCGACGACTACCCCCTGCCGCGGCGCCCTTGGCGTCCACTGGCGGCTCACTACCACTCCTTCGACGACACCCTGGTCCGGCTGCCCGCCGTGAACGCGCCCCGGCTGCGCCGATATCGCGACGAGTACCGCCAGACCTACGGGGAGACGCGGACCTGGCCTAGTCCGGTTCGTCGGCCCGGGGGCAGGGGCGCCGGTGGCCCCCGTCAGCGTGTTCAGGTGCTTTCTGATCGTGGTCGCCTCCGGCATGCCGTGTTCCTGGTAGAGGGCAAGTGCGCGTTCGTAGTGGTGGGTTGCGGCGGGGATGTTCGCCAGGGATTCGTGGGTTTCCGCCAAGCCCGCGTGGGCTCGGGCCTGTTGGCCCGGGTTGCTGATGTCCTCGGCGATGGTGAGGGCCTGGGTGTGGTGGGTGAGGGCTTCGGCTGGTTGGGCGGTGGCTCGGGCCGCTTCGCCGAGGCCGTTGAGGGCTCGGGCCTCGCCGTCGCGGTCGCCGTTGCGGGAGTAGAGGGCGAGGGCCTCGCGGTGGCAATCGGCCGCCTTCGCGGGGCGGTTGCGGCGGGAGTGGACGACGCCCAGGCCGTGCAGGGCACCCGCCTCGCCGTAGCCGTCGCCCACCTCTCGCAGGAGGGCCAGGGCCTGTTCCTGGTGGACGGCCGCCTCGTCCAGGCGGTCGAGGCGGGTCTCGACCGTGCCCAGGTCCATCAGCGCGTGCGCCTCCAGGTAGCGGTTGCCGGTGCGACGCAGCAGGGCCAGGGACTGGTGGAGGTGGTCGGCGGACTCGTCGTAGCGGCCCAACTGGCCCTCGACATGGGCGAGATTCTTCAGTGCGATCGATTCGCCGGCCGTGTCGCCGGTGCTTCGGTAGAGCGTCAGCGCCTGCTCCAAGTAGGCGACCGCCGTGCTGAATCGGCCCAGGCGTTCGTCGACCAGGCCGAGGTTGGTCAGGGCGCGGGCCTGGCCCGTCGGGTCGTCGGCCCGGCGGAACAGGGTCAGGGCCTCCTGGAGGTGGTGGCGGGCCGGTTCGTGGCGGGCCAGTTGGTAGTGGGCCGTGCCGATGCCCAGAAGCGCGCGGGCCTCGCTCGCCGGGTCGTCGAGCAGACGGGCCGCGTCGCGGGCGTGGCCGTGGATCGTGAGGCCGTCTGTGTGCCGGCCGCTGATGAGATGGCGGTACAGGGTCTGCGAGAGACGGATCGCGTGGGTGGGACGGCCGTGCGCGGCGGTGTGTGCCGCCATCGCCGTCAGGCACGCGCGCTCGGTGGACAGCCAGGCGCGGGCCGCGTCCGGGTCCGACAGGTCCGGCACGGGAGTCGAGGTCTCGGGCGCGGTGGGGCGTAAGTGGGCCTCGGCCGGGTGGAGTCGGTCCATCGCGGCGGCGGCGGTCGCGAGGTAGTGGTCGAAGAGTCCGTCCAGCGCCGCCTCGCGGGCCTCCGGTGTGTCCTGGGCGCTCGCCAGCCCGGCCGCGTAGGCGCGCAGCAGGTCGTGCATGCCGTAGCGGGCGGCGTCCACGCGCTGGACCAGGTGGGCGCGGGCGAGGACGTCGAGCGATCGCTGCGCGTCGGCCGGAGTGGTGCCGGTGAGCGCGGCGGTGGCGTACGCGTCCAGGTCGGGGCCGGGTCGCAGGCCGAGCAGGCGGAACGTCCGTGCCGCGTCCGCCGGGAGGTACCGCAGCGACCAGGAGAACACCGTGACCACGGCGGCCCGGGGTCGCCGTCCGCGTTCAGCAGAAACAACCGCCGCTGCTGGTCGGCGAGTTCGGCGACCAGATCGGCCAGCGGAGTGGTGGGGCGGGCGGCGGCCAGTTCCGCGGCGACCCGGAGCGCCAGCGGGAGCCGGGCGCACTGCGCGGCGAGGGTGCCGACCGCGTCGGGTTCGGCCTCGGCGCGCGGGCCGATGAGCCGGCGCAGCAGGGTGCGGGCCGCGTCGGCGGGCAACAGGTCGAGGTCCAGCCGCTGGGCGCCCTCCCGCACGACCAGCCCGGCCAGGCTGTCGCGGCTGGTCACCAGCACCGCGCAGGAACCGGTGCCGGGCAGCAGCGGACGGACCTGTTCCACGGTCGCCGCGTTGTCGAGCACGATCAGCATCCGGCGCCCCGCGACCTCCGTGCGGTAGCGCGCCGCCCGGTCGTCCGGCTCCAGCGGGATGTCCTGCCCGGACACCCCGAGCGCGGTCAGGAAGCGGACCAGCGCGTCGGGGGCGGTCATCGGGCGGTCGGGGTCGTAGCCACGCAGGTTGACGTACAACTGGCCGTCCGGGAAACGGTTCCGGGCCCGGTGCGCCCAGTGCACCGCCAGCGCCGTCTTGCCCACGCCCGCCGTCCCGGACACCGCCGACACCACCACGGCGGACGGCTGCGGCCCGCTCGCCCCCAACACCTGCTCCAGCCGCGCGAGTTCCTCCTCACGCCCGGTGAAACCGACCGCGTCCAGAGGGAGTTGAGCGGGTACGACCCTGGCGCGCTCGTTCCCGTTCCCGTTCGCGTTCCCAGCGCCGTACGGCGGGCGCGGTGCGGCCTTCCCGGTCAGCAGGGCCTGGTGTTCCTGGCGGGCCTCCGCGCCCGGGGCGGTGCCGAGTTCGTCGGCGAGCCGCTTGCGGAGACCGGCGTAGCACGTGAGTGCCTCGGGGTGCGTCCGGCGGCGTGCAGGGCCCGCATCAGCGCCACAGTGAGCGGTTCGACGAGCGGGTGTTCGGCGACGAGGCCGGACAGGGTGTCGATCACCACGAGGTGCCCGCCGACCCGGAGTTCGGCGTCCGCCCAGGCGAGTACGGCGTCGACGTACTGGTGCAGCCAGCTCTCCCGGGTGCGACCCGCCCACTCCCCGGTCAGTCCGGCCAACGGCGTGCCCCGCCACAGGCCCATCGCCTCCCGCAGCGTCAACACCCGTACGGCGTCGGGGACTTCGGTCCGACGCGCCCGCGCGACCAGGTCCCGGAAGCGCTGCGCGTCGACCAGGTCCGGGGTGACGTCCAGGCGGTAGCCGGCGGGGCCGCGCACCAACACCGGTGCGGGGAGGAGACTTCGGCCTGGTGAGAGTCGAGGGAGCCCGCAGAATCCTCGAAGTCCGGGAATCCACGGCGTGTTCGGAGCCCCGAAGTCCCCGGCAAGCCCCGCCCCCACCTCCCCGAGCACGCGCCGTATCCGAGCGACATGCGCGTACAACGTGGCCCGCACCTGCGCCGGTGGATCCTCCCCACACCCGGTCGATCAGCGTCTCCGCCGGCACCCAGCGGCCCGCGTCCACCAGCAGTGCCGCGAGGACCGTGCGCCGCTTGGCGGGGCCCAGCTCCACCGGACGGCCCGCCACCCACAACTCCACGGGCCCCAGCAGCCGAAATCCCGTCACGCAGCCTCCACCGTCCCGCCCCCACGCACTTCACGGACTCTCCGTCGCGCACCCAACCACCTGCCCACCAGCGGGACAAGGTTTACGCAAGGTCGCCGGCCACCTCCCTCCGTCACCTTGAGGGCAGCAACTCGCCCGCACGGGTTCCGGTCACGTCCTCGCCTCCCGCGACCGGCGCGTGTGACCAACGCCCATGGCGCGGCGGACACGGCTCCCGGTGCTGTCCGCGGCCGGCTGCTCCCACGGGGAGAGCAGTCGGCCGACGGGCCGGAGGCCCCCGCCGTACGCCGACGGGACGCCCAACGGGCCGCACAGACGCGGCTGTTGACGGTGTCCGACCGAAAGACCGTGGCGCGCTGTGCGGCCGACCGGAACCGGACGCCGGCATCCGCCACGGCGTGAACGGCCGGTTGCCCCCGCAGCCGGTCGTTCACGCACCCCCGCGGGTGTCCCGCTCCCCGCGGTCCGGGTCAGTGAGGTCGATCAGCCGGCACACCGTCTCGATGTCGATCTTCACCTGGGCGATGGACGCGCGGCCCGAGAGCCAGGTGATCAGCGCCGAGTGCCAGGTGTGCTCGATGACGCGGACCGCCGAGAGCTGCTCCGGGGTCGGGTCGTCCAGGCCCATCGCGTCCAGGATGATCACCGTGGTCTGCCGGGACACCTGGTCGACCTCGGGGAGACGCTGCGGTCGGCGAAGGTCAGCGCGCGGACCATCGCGTCGGCGAGATGCGGCTCGCGCTGGAGCGCCCGAAAGGCCCGCATCAGGGTCTCCGCGACCCGCTCCGCCGCGCTGTCGCCGCCCGGCGGCTTCTTCCGCAGCGTGCCGTGCATGTGCTCCAACTGGTCCTGCATCGTGGCCACCAGGAGATGCACCTTGGACGGGAAGTACCGGTAGAGCGTGCCGAGCGCCACCTGCGAGGACTCCGCGACCTCCCGCATCTGCACCGCGTCGAAACCGCCCCGGCTCGCCAGCTGCGCGCTCGCGTGCAGGATGCGGCGCCGACGGGCCTCCTGCCGCTCGGTGAGGGGCGGCGAGGTCCGCACGGTGGCTTCGGGCTTGGCTTGCGCTGGCATGGCTCCCGTTCCGTGACTGTCGGTGAGGGCGGGTGATCGGACCGATCATGGCAGGGTGTCGGCCGTGGTGTGAATCACCTGATCCACTTCTCACAGCGCCCGTACCGGCCGGTAGATTCAGAACCTCCTGGACGATCAAGTCTGAAACTTGTTCTAGATTAGCGTCCCGGCGTAATCTCGCGGGACAGTGCAGGGAGAAGGGGGCTCAGAGTGACCGCTGAGGCCAGTCAGGCGGGTTCCCAGGAGGACCTGGAAGCCGACGGCGAGCGACCGCTCCGTATCGCACTCCTCACCTATAAGGGGAACCCGTTCTGCGGCGGGCAGGGCGTCTACGTCCGCCATCTCTCCCGCGAGTTGGCCCGCCTCGGGCACCGCGTCGAGGTCATCGGCTCCCAGCCCTATCCCGTCCTCGACGAGGGCTACGACGGCATCTCCCTCACCGAGCTGCCCTCCCTCGACCTCTACCGCTCACCGGACCCCTTCCGCACCCCGAAGCGCGACGAGTACCGCGACTGGATCGACGCCCTCGAGGTCGGCACGATGTGGACCGGCGGCTTCCCGAGCCCCTCACGTTCTCGCTCCGCGCGCGGCGTCATCTCCGGGCCCGGCGCGGCGAGTTCGACATCGTTCACGACAACCAGACGCTGGGGTACGGCCTGTTGGGGACGTCGGCGCGCCGCTCGTCACCACGATCCACCACCCCATCACCGTGGACCGGCAGTTGGAGCTGGACGCGGCCGAGGACTGGCGGCAGCGGATGTCCAAGCGCCGCTGGTACGCGTTCACGCAGATGCAGAAGCGCGTCGCCCGCCGGCTGCCCTCCGTGCTCACCGTCTCCGGCACCTCGCGCCAGGAGATCATCGACCACCTCGGCGTCCGCGACGACCGCATCCACGTCGTCCACATCGGCGCCGACACCGACCTGTTCGCCCCGGACCCGTCCGTCCCGCAGGTGCCGGGCCGGATCGTCACCACGTCCAGCGCGGACGTCCCCCTCAAGGGCCTCGTCCACCTCGTCGAGGCCCTGGCGAAGGTCCGCACGGAACACCCCGACGCGCACCTCGTCGTCGTAGGAAAGCGTCCGACGGAGGGCCCGGTCGCCCAGGCCGTCGAGCGCTACGGTCTCGACGGCGCCGTCGACTTCGTCAAGGGCATCACCGACGCCGAACTCGTCGACCTGGTCCGCTCGGCCGAGGTCGCCTGCGTGCCGTCGCTGTACGAGGGCTTCTCGCTCCCGGCGGCGGAGGCGATGGCCACGGGGACACCGCTCGTCGCGACGACGGGCGGGGCGATCCCTGAGGTCGCGGGCCGTGACGGCGAGACGTGCCTGGCGGTGCCGCCCGGTGACCCCGGGGTGCTGGCCACCGCGCTGAGCCGCCTGCTGGCCGACCCGGCGCTCCGGGCCCGCCTCGGCGCGGCGGGCCGCGAACGCGTCCTGGCCCGCTTCACCTGGGCGAAGGCGGCCGAAGGCACGGTGGCCCGCTACCGCGCGGCGATGCCCGGCCGTACGACATCCCCCTCCTCCACTCCGAACAGCCTCACCGGTGTCTATCCCGAAAGCAGGGCCACGTGCTGACCGTCGACTTCTCCCGGTTCCCGCTCGCCCCTGGCGACCGTGTCCTGGACCTCGGATGCGGTGCCGGGCGGCACGCGTTCGAGTGCTACCGGCGAGGGGCACAGGTCGTCGCCCTCGACCAGAACGCCGAGGAGATCCGCGAGGTCGCCAAGTGGTTCGCGGCGATGAAGGAGGCCGGCGAGGCCCCCGCCGGAGCCACCGCCACCGCGATGGAGGGCGACGCACTCCAACTCCCTTCCCTGACGAGTCGTTCGACGTCGTGATCATCTCCGAGGTGATGGAACACATCCCGGACGACAAGGGAGTCCTCGCCGAGATGGTCCGGGTGCTCAAGCCCGGCGGCCGCATCGCCATCACCGTCCCGCGCTACGGCCCCGAGAAGGTCTGCTGGGCCCTGTCCGACGCCTACCACGAGGTCGAGGGCGGCCACATCCGCATCTACAAGGCGGACGAACTCCTCGCCAAGATCCGCGAGGCGGGCCTCCAGCCGTACGGCACCCACCACGCGCACGGGCTGCACTCGCCGTACTGGTGGCTGAAGTGCGCGTTCGGCGTGGACAACGACAAGGCGCTGCCGGTGCAGGCGTACCACAAGCTCCTGGTCTGGGACATCATGAAGAAACCCCTCGCGACCCGGGTCGCCGAACAGGCGCTGAACCCGCTGATCGGCAAGAGCTTCGTGGCGTACGCGACCAAGCCGCACCTGCCCCTGGCGGAAGCCAAGTGACCACTCCCCGACAGAACACCTCGTCCTGCCCGGGGTCCTCACCGCGGAGCAGGCCGCCGCGACCGTCGCGGGCATCCTCGCCGTGCAGCGGGAGGACGGGGCGATTCCGTGGTTCCGAGGGCACCACCTCGACCCGTGGGACCACACCGAGGCGGCGATGGCGCTCGACGCGGCCGGTGAGCACGCGGCGGCGGAGCGGGCGTACAACTGGCTCGCGCGCCACCAGAACGAGGACGGGTCGTGGTTCGCGGCCTACGCCGACGGTGATCCGGGTGACGTCACCGACCGGGGGCGTGAGACCAACTTCGTCGCCTACATCGCGGTCGGCGTGTGGCACCACTACCTCGCCACCGGTGACGACACGTTCCTCGACCGGCTGTGGCCTCATGTCTTCGCCGCGGTCGAGTTCGTGCTGCGGCTTCAGCAGCCGGGTGGGCAGATCGGGTGGAAGCGGGAGGACGACGGTACGGACACGGCGGACGCGCTGTTGACCGGGTCGTCCTCGATCCACCAGGCGTTGCGGTGTGCCCTCGCCATTGCCGAGCAGCGTGAAGAGCCGCAGCCGGACTGGGAGTTGGCGGTCGGGGCGTTGCGGCACGCGATTCGGCGGCATCCCGAACGGTTCCTGGACAAGGACCGGTACTCGATGGACTGGTACTACCCGGTCCTGGCCGGGGCGTTGACCGGCGTGGAGGCCAAGTCCCGGGTGGAGGAGGGGTGGAGCCGCTTCGTCGTGCCGGGGCTCGGGGTGCGGTGTGTGGTTCCGAACCCGTGGGTGACCGGTGGAGAGTCGGCCGAACTCGCCCTCGCGCTATGGGCGTTGGGGGAGTCTGATCGGGCGTTGGAGATTCTTCAGTCCATTCAGCATCTGCGTGATGCCGAGAGCGGGCTGTACTGGACCGGGTACGTCTTCGACGACGATGCGGTGTGGCCGCGGGAGTTGACCACGTGGACCGCGGGGTCGTTGCTGCTGGCCGTGGCGGCGCTGGGTGGGCATGACGCGACCTGTGCGGTGTTCGGTGCCGAGCGTTTGCCGTGGGGGTTGGATCCGGATTGTTGTTGAGTGCGGGCCGGTGGGGCTGGTCGCGCAGTTCCCCGCGCCCCTGAAAGACGGCCCGTTGTGACCGGCCTGCTCTCAAGGGGTGCGGGGAACTGTGTGACCAGCCTTGCTCAGCGGGAGACCCGGTTGGCTATCGCGTGGCCGATGAACAGGTACACCACCGCTGCCAGGCCGTAGCCGCAGACAACCCTTGCCCACGCCTCGTCGAAGGTGAACAGGTCGCGGGACCAGCCGGCGAGCCAGTTGGCCGAACGGTGGACGAACTGCACGAGGTCGTTCGCGCGGTTGGCGTCCAACAGGTACATCAGAATCAGAGGGCCAGAATGAGGGCCATGATGTCGGCGATGATCACTATGACGTTGCCGACTGAATTCGAACCGCGTCTGTAGTAGGGGGACATGCCAAGCGGATTGCCGCTTCCGACCGGATGAAACCCGAACGGCTTCCCCGGGTGGCGCGGCGGGACGAACCGGGTGAGGCTGCCGGGGTAAGGACACCCACTCGGGGAGAACACCCCGGAGGACCCCGTGCCCGTACCGATACGGCGCCTCTTCGTGGCGCTCACCCTGTGCTGCGCTCTGCTCGCCGGCGGCACCGCCTGCGGCAGCGCGACCACGGACGCCACCGAGGACACCGCGGCCGTCATGGCTGCCGCCACGCCGAGTCCCAGTACCACCGCCCAGCGGCAGAAGCTGGCCAAGACCCGCTTCGTCGCCAACGCGAGCCTCGCCGCGGGCGCCACCTACCAGTGGATCGTGAAGCCCTGGAAGGCGGGCAAGTTCAAGAAGGGCGCGAGCGGACGCAGGTTCGCGCTCGTCAAGGCGGGCCTCGCGGGTGCCTTCGCGTACAACCGGCTCAAGGCCGCCAAGCGCAACGCCGAGGGCGATCCCACGCTGTCCAAGGCGCTCGCTCCGCTGACCGCCGGGATCGACTCGCTCAAGGACCTGCCGTCCAAGCTCCGCAAGGGCGACTCGACCGACGCGACGGCCAATTCCTTCGACGACATCATCAACAAGGTCAAGGACGCGGGCAAGAGCGCCGGTGCCGAGGTGACCGACAAGGTGCCGTCGGCGGGCCAACTGGCGGGCGGCTGAACCGGAGTTGAGCTGCTCCTAGGAGTTCAGCTCGGCCAGTACCCGTAGCGTGTGCGGGTCGGGCGCAAGGGCCAGGAGATCCGTCACCGGGCCCTTGCGCCACAACTCCAGGCGTTCCGCGATGCGTTCACGCGGGCCGACGAGCGAGATCTCGTCGGCGAACGCGTCCGGCACGGCGAGCACGGCCTCCTCGCGACGCCCGGCGAGGAACAACTCCTGTATCCGCCGGGCCTCCTGCTCGTACCCCATGCGTGCCATCAGGTCGGCGTGGAAGTTCCGGGCCGCGTGCCCCATCCCGCCGATGTAGAAGCCGAGCATCATCTTCACGGGCAGCAGGCCTTCGGCGACGTCGTCGCAGACCTTCACCTGGGCCATGGGCGCGACGACGAAGTCGTCCCGGAACGTGGTCGTGCCGTAGACCTCGGGGCGGCTCGGCGACCAGTACAGCGGCAGCCACCCGTCCGCGATCGCCGCCGTCTGCGCCACGTTCTTCGGCCCCTCCGCGCCGAGCAGCACCGGCAGGTCCGAACGGAGCGGGTGCGTAATGGACTTGAGGGCCTTGCCAAGCCCCGTCCCGTCCGCACCCCGGTACGGATGCGTGTGGAACCGCCCGTCCACCTCGACCGGCGCCTCCCGCCGCAGCACCTGCCGTACGACCTCGACGTACTCCCGGGTCGCGGTCAGCGGCGACTTGGGGAACGGCCGCCCGTACCACCCCTCCACCACCTGCGGCCCCGACAGCCCGAGCCCGAGCAGCACCCGGCCGCCGGAGAGATGGTCGAGCGTGAGGGCGTGCATCGCGGTGGTGGTCGGGGAGCGGGCCGCCATCTGCGCAACGGCCGTACCCAGCTTGATCGTTGAGGTCTGGGCGGCGATCCAGGTCAGGGGAGTGAAGGCGTCGGACCCCCACGACTCGGCCGTCCACACGGAGTCGTATCCGAGCCGCTCGGCCTCCAGCGCCAGCGGCAGATGGTCGGCGGAGGGCCCGCGCCCCCAGTACCCGAGTGCGAGACCGAGCCGCATATCGCCTCCAGAGCAATTGATCTGACGGGGTGTCAGTCGACCGATCGACGGCTGCGACTGTACGACAACGGCCCCCGCCCGGAAGGGCGAGGGGCCGTGGAGACGGTGCGGGGCTCAGCCGCGCTGGATCCCCGAGGTGTCCTGAAGGACGCCACGACGGCCGTCCTGCGTCTGCGCGACGAGGGCAGGACCGCGCTGCTCGACGGCCAAGTACCAGGTACCCGGCGCGAGTTCGGCGATCGGCGACGGCGAACCGTCCTCCGCGAACAGCGGGCGGGCCACCGGCACGGCGAACCAGAACGGCGAGAAGTCCCCGGCCGGAGCGGGCGCCGGCTGCGGCTGCCCGAACGGCTGCGCGGCCTGCGCCTGCTGCGGCGGAGTGCCGTAGGAGGGCTGCGGCGCACCCGGACCGGCGGGACCGGCGCCGGGGTAGCCGTAACCACCGGGCGGCTGGGCGCCGTAGGGCTGCGGGGCGGCCGGCTTGGGGGCCGGGACGAGAGCGGCCTGGAGCGGCGGGAGCAGCGGGGTGGCGATGGCGCCGCCGGCCAGGACGAGGGACGCGATGAAGCCGAGGATGAGACCGCCACCGGCGCTGAGGCCGTCCGGGACATCCACCAGGGTCCAGAACAGGGCCCAGACCACCAGGACCGAGAACGCGACGCCTGCCTGGCCCAGTTCGAGGCCCGCGATCTTGCGCGGCTGCGGCAGCAGGCGATTGACGACGATCAGGGCAGCGCCGATGACCCCACCGATGTAGAGGCCCAGGCCGTCGCCGAGGTAGTCCCAGGCGGTCGGAGCGTCGCTGTAACCGGTGGCTGTGTAGAAGCTGAGAAACGACGCGATGAAGAGCAATACCGCTGCTCCGATCACCACGCCGTCGCCTCGTGTGAGGGAGCGGATATTCACTTCAGGTCCTTCGTAGGTCGTCTCGTCGTCGGTAGACCCTATCGTCCACCCTGTCTGGGTGTCCGCCCGGATCAGCCCACTGATCGTTACCCGCGCAGGAAACTCACGATTCCCTCAGAGATTCCCTGCGCCGCCTTCTGTCGCCAGGCGCTGTTCGTCAGTAGTGCGGCATCCTTGCTATCGCGCATGTTGCCGCACTCGATGAACACCTTGGGAACCGTTGACAGATTGAGACCGCCCAGGTCCTTACGCGTGACGAGACCGGTGCCTTCGCCGATGTAATTGGAGAACTGTTCGCCCGTCGCGCGACGGTAGTCGCCCGCGATGCCCCGGCCGAGGGTGGCGGAGGGGGCGACGATGGCGCGGGTGTCGGCGGAGCCCGCGTGCACGGCGCCCGGCAGGATCACGTGGAAGCCGCGGTCGCCGACCGGTGCGCCGTCCGCGTGGATGGAGATCGCGGCGTCCGCGTGCGCGTCGTTCCCGATCCGGGCCCGCTGGTCCACGCACGGCCCCCAGGCGGGGAGTCGCCGTCATGCGTCAACTTCACCGTGACGCCCTGCCGTTCGAGCAGTGCCTTCAGCCGGTGCGAGACGTCCATCGTGAACTGGGCTTCCGCGTAACCCGCGTTGGTCGACGTCCCGGTGGTGTCGCACTCCTTCCAGTTCGTGCCGATGTTCACCTTGCGGTTGATCTCGGCGGTGTGCTGGAAGTTGGTGACGTTGTGCCCGGGGTCGATGACAACGACCTTGCCCTTGAGGGACCTTGGCCCCGGCGGCTTGTCGTCGTTGGACGCGGTGCCCGACGGGGAGAGGGGCGCACCGGCCGAGACGGAGGACGTGCTGCCCGCCGCGCTGCCCGAGCTGTCGCCCGGGGCGCCGACGGCCTCGTAGACGAACCATCCGATCAGGGCTCCCGGGACCAGCGCGGCCAGCGCCACGGTCAGGGGCCCACGGCGGGGACGGCGGGGCTGTGGGGATCGAAGTCCGGACCTACGTACGACACGGAGCCACCCTAGCCGCCTCGCCCGGCGGGTTTGCCGAACCGGCAACAGGAGTCGCGCGCGTCCCCGCCGACGACCGACGATCGAGGACCAGCCCCCGTCCCGGAGGACTCAAGACCATGGTCAAGGACGTCACACACCGGCTCGTGCCCGCCCCCGCCGGCCGCATCCACCTCGCCGAACAGGGCACCGGCCCCCTGGTCCTGCTGGTGCACGGCTTCCCGGAGTCCTGGTACTCGTGGCGCCACCAGCTGCCCGCCCTTGCCGCGGCGGGCTACCGCGCGGTGGCCGTGGACGTGCGCGGCTACGGCCGCTCGTCGAGGCCGGACGACGTGTCGGCGTACCGGATGCTCCACCTCGTGGAGGACGCCGTGGCGGTCGTGCACGCGCTGGGCGAGCGGTCCGCGGCGATCGTCGGCCACGACTGGGGCGCGGGCATCGCCGCCCACTCCGCCCTCCTGCGCCCGGACGTCTTTCACGCCGTAGGACTGCTCAGCGTCCCCTACGCCCCGCGCGGCGGCCCGCGCCCCAGCGAGATCTTCGCGGGGATGGGCGGGGACGAGGAGTTCTACGTCTCGTACTTCCAGGAGCCGGGCCGGGCGGAGACGGAGATCGAACCGGACGTACGAGGCTGGCTGGCGGGTTTCTACGCCGCCTTCTCCGCCGACACCATGCCCGCACCCGGCGCCCCCGACCCGCACTTCGTGAGCCGGGGCGGCGACGGCACCCTCCGCGACCGCTTCCCGACGCAGCCACCGGCATGGCTGGGCACGGACGAACTCGACGTCTACGCCGGGGAGTTCGAGCGCACGGGCCTGACCACCGCCCTCAACCGCTACCGGAACATGGACCGCGACTGGGAGGACCTGGCGGCCCACGACGGCGCACCCATCACCCAGCCGTCCCTGTTCCTCGGCGGTTCCCTGGACGCCTCCACCACCTGGCTGTCCGACGCGATCGCCGCGTACCCGACGACCCTGCCCGGCCTGCGCGGTTCGCACATCCTGGAGGGCTGCGGCCACTGGATCCAGCAGGAACGCCCGGCGGAGGTCAACCAGCACCTGACCAACTGGCTGGCCGGACTGCCCAGTTGACCTCAGATACCGCTGCCGGTACGCCGTAGCACCCGCAGGGAGCCGCTCACCGACACCTCCGTGAACGCGCCGGACTCCAGCGCCCGCAGATACACCCGGTACGGCGCCTGCCCCGTGAACTCGTCCTCCGGGTCCGGGAACACGTCATGGATGACCAGCAGCCCGCCCTCGGCGACATGGGGCGCCCAGCCCTCGTAGTCCCCGTTCGCGTGCTCGTCGGTGTGCCCGCCGTCGATGAAGACGAGGGCGAGGGGGTGCCCCAGATCCGCGACACCTGCGGCGACCGCCCGACAAGAGCGACCACGTGCTCCTCCAGCCCCGCCTTGTGCAGGGTCCGCCGGAACGTCGGCAGCGTGTCCATCAACCCGATCTCCGGGTCCACGGTCTCCGGGTCGTGATACTCCCACCCCGGCTGCTGCTCCTCACTGCCCCGGTGATGATCGAGCGTGAGCGCGGTGACACCGGCCTCGCGGGCGGCGTCGGCGAGGAGAAGGGTGGACCGCCCGCAGTACGTCCCGACTTCGAGGAGGGGGAGACCGAGGCGTCCCGCTTCTACGGCGGCGGAGTGCAGGGCGAGTCCCTCATCGACCGGCATGAATCCCTTGGCCGCCTCGAATGCGGCGAGGATGTCAGGCTTGGGCGCCGGTGACATGGGGCGGTCCCTTCGGTACGGGGCGAGCTGGTGGGCGCAGGCCAGGGTACGTCCCTTCAGGGGCGCGGGGCCATATCGATGTGCGGCTCCGCCGCGTGGGCCGCGACCAGCCCCC
Organism: Streptomyces sp. P3; assembly: GCA_016893485.2. GTDB lineage: Bacteria > Actinomycetota > Actinomycetes > Streptomycetales > Streptomycetaceae > Streptomyces. The sequence goes on along the minus strand of JAFEKX020000001.1, from coordinate 3,140,687 downwards.
ACGCACCTGTAGAGAACGAACTACCGACTACGCGCTGACGGTCTCGCCGGGCAACGACAGATCCAGGTCAACCGCGACGGAGTCCCCGCATGCGTCGCGGACGAGGCAAGCGGACCGTGCCCACTCGCCCGCGCCGCCAACACATACGCCCCCTGCGACGGCACGGCGAGGACATAACTCCCGTCCTCGGAGGACAACGTCGCCCCCGCCTGCCGCCCCCGCCGGTCGATCAACGTGACCTTGGCCCGAGCGACAGGAACCCCGTCCGCACTCAACACCCGCCCCGGAACCCCGAAGAACCTCCTCGGCCCGCTCGAGGTTCGCCTCTTCCTCACTGCTGAAGTTCAACTGCGGCGCCCGATTCGGCTTCGGAAGGAACAGCGCCATCACCAGACCGACGGCAACCGCACCCGTGGCGATCAGGAACGACACGTGGAACCCGTGCATCGTCGGGATGGCGACCCCGCCCACGTGGTTCGCGGTGTTCGCCAGCACCATCCCGATCACCGCGCTGGACACGGACGTACCGATGGACCGCATAAGGGTGTTGAGCCCGTTGGCAGCACCGGTCTCGGAGGCGGGCACAGCACCCACGATCAACGCGGGCAACGAGGAGTACGCGAGCCCGATCCCCGCACCGAGCACGACGGCGATGACCAGGGACTGCCAGGCCGCACTCATGAGGCCGAGCCCCGCGCCGTAGCCGATACCGATGATCAGCATGCCGAGGATCAGGGTGACCTTCGGCCCGTACTTCGCCGACAGGCGGGCGTAGACGGGCGCGGTGAACATCATCGTCAGACCGAGCGGCGCGACCAGCAGACCGGCGCTGACCATGGACTGCCCGAGACCGTATCCCGTGGACTTCGGCAGCTGGAGGAGCTGGGGCAGGACGAGGGAGACGACGTAGAAGGAGACACCGACCATGATCGAGGCGAGGTTGGTGAAGAGCACCGCGGGGCGGGCGGTGGTGCGCAGGTCGACCAGCGGGGCCTTCAGACGCAGCTCCATCACGCCCCACAGCAGCAGGACGACGAGGGCCGCGGCGAACAGCCCGAGCGTGGTGCCGGAGGTCCAGCCCCAGTCGCTGCCCTTGGTGATGGGCAGGAGGAAGAGGACGAGGCCCGCGGAGAGACCGATCGCGCCGAGCACGTCGAAGGTGCCCTCGGCGCGCATCGGGGACTCCGGTACGACGAGGAGGGTGAGGCCGATCGCGAGAACACCGAGGCCGGCGGCGCCGTAGAAGAGGGCGTGCCAGTCGGCGTGCTGCGCGACCAGGGCCGCGGCGGGCAGCGCGAGGCCACCGCCGACGCCGATCGAGGAACTCATCAGCGCCATCGCCGAGCCGAGCTTCTCGCGGGGCAGCATGTCGCGCATCAGGCCGATGCCGAGGGGTATCGCGCCCATCGCGAAGCCCTGGAGCGTACGGCCCGCGATCATCGTGAGCAGATCGCTGGTGAGGGCGCTGACCAGGGCTCCTACGACCATCACGGCCAGGCTGGTGATCAGCATCCGGCGCTTGCCGTAGAGGTCGCCGAGGCGGCCCATGATCGGCGTGGCGACGGCTCCGGAGAGGAGAGTCGAGGTCAGGACCCAGGTGGCGTTGCTGGGCTCGGTGCCCAGCAGCTGCGGCAGGTCCTTGATGACCGGGACGAGCAGGGTCTGCATCACCGCGACAACGATGCCCGCGAAGGCGAGCACCGGCACGACGGCGCCGGACGGCCTCCGTGCGGGCTGGTCGGTCGACGTGTGCGTCATGGAGTGGGGCCTCCAGGCCGTAAGGGTGGGGTGATCCGTACGAGGTGGACTGATCCGTGCGGGATAAGTGCACGGTAAACCTCGTATGCACGGGCAACTATTCCGATGCTTCGGCGTACTAACGAATCCTTGACCGTCCCATGAATATCTGACGTGTCATCAGGTCTGGCCATTCGCTGGAACGTGTTCTAATCTCGCCCGTCATGAAGGCCTATGTCGCAGGCGTCGGGATGACCAGGTTCGAGAAGCCCGAGACCCGGGAGTGGCAGTACTGGGACATGGTCCGGGAGGCCGGGAACGCCGCTCTCGCCGAGGCCGGGATCTCCTACAGCGACGTAGAACAGGTTCCTGTCGGCTACTGCTTCCAGCCCTCCACCGCCGGTCAGCGCGCCGCGTATGAGCTAGGTCTCACCGGCATCCCCGTCTACAACGTCAACAACAACTGCGCCACCGGCTCGACCGCGCTGATGCTGGCCCGGCAACTGGTGGAGGGCGGGGCCGCGGACTGCGTCCTCGCGCTGGGCTTCGAGAAGATGAAGAGGGGCTCGCTGGGCGGCGGCGGAGCGGACGGCGGCGACTTCGCCACGTCCCCGTGGCCCGGCACTACGGCGTCATGGCCGCCCGTCACGGCTTCGAGATGACCCCGCCCACCGCCCAGATCTTCGGCGACGCGGCCCGTGAGCACATGGAGAAGTACGGCACGACGGAGGCGCAGCTCGCCGCCGTCGCCGCGAAGAACCACCGGCACTCCGCGCACAATCCGTACGCCCAGTTCCGTGACGTGTACGACGTCGACGACATCTTGGCGGCGCGGGTGGTGCATCGGCCGTTGACGAAGCTGCAGTGTTCGCCGACGTCGGACGGTGCGGCTGCGGCGGTTGTGGTGTCGGAGCGGTTTGTGGAGGAGCGGGGGTGGGGGCGAGGGGTGCGGGGACAGGCTCGGGCTCGGGGGCGGGGCCGGGCTCGGGCTCGGGTTCGCTTGTGGAGATCGTCGCGCAGGCGATGACCACCGACACGGAGGAGTCCTTCGCGTCCGGTTCCTGCATCGACGTCGTCGGCCAGCCGATGTCCCGGGCTGCCGCCCGCCAGGTCTACGAGCGGTCAGGACTCGGCATCGAGGACGTGGACGTCGTAGAACTCCACGACTGCTTCTCGATCAACGAACTGCTGACGTACGAGGCGCTCGGCATGTGCGCGCCGGGGAGTCCGGGAAGCTCGTCGAGTCAGGGGCGACGACGTACGGCGGGCGGTGGGTCGTGAACCCGTCCGGCGGGCTGATCTCAAGGGGCATCCGCTGGGGGCTACCGGGATCGCTCAAGTCGCCGAGCTGGTGTGGCAGTTGAGGGGAACGGCGGGGGCGGCAGGTGCCCGGGGCCGAGGTGGGGCTCGCGCACAACATCGGGTTGGGCGGGGCGGCTGTGGTGACGTTGTTGCGGGCGGTGTGAGGCGGTTGGCGGTTTTTGGGTGGGGGCTATGTGACGGTGACGAAGCCTTCCGTCCAGGTCCTCTCGTCCAAAGCTCACCGGCGTGACCTCGAGTTCGGCGCCGGCCGGGACTCCCGGGCGGTTGGCGAGGGCGGCCTGGGCCTGATCCTCCGAGAGGAACGCGCCGAGGATTTTGACCAGCTCGCCGCGTTCGGGGTGGTTCAGGGTTTGGAAGAGGAGGTGGAGGTCGCCGGGTGGCTGGTCCGGACCGGTGTCGAGGGGTGATCGGGTCGCGTCCACTTCCACCGGGACGATCCAGAAGCTGCTCGGAGACTCTCTGAACCCCGGGAGTTCCACGGTGGCGGCCTGTGCCTCCGCGGCCTTGCGCTGCGTCGAGAAGACGCCGACCAGTTTGAAGTCGCTGGTGCGGTCGGGGAAGGCGTGCAGGTGGATCAGGGCGAGTACGGCGGTCATGGGGGCTCCGGTTGGTCGGGTCTGGGTGGGTATGCATGGGCCTGGGTGGTTCGTCGGGTGGGTGAGGGCGAGGGTGAGGGTGAGCGAGCCCGGATCGCGTGGGGATGGGGCCCGGGGTTCTTCTTCTGCCCCGTGAGGTGCAGTTCAGCGGGGTTGCCGGAGCGGTGGGAAGGGATTTCGTGGGGAGGGGCAACGGTTCGGGCGGCTCATGGACTCCTATAGACATCTAGGAGGTGCCCATGGGGATCGCAAGCAGGCTCGGGACGATGAGTTCCAGAGCTTTGTCATCGGCCGCTGGCCGCGGTTGATGCGAACGGCATTTCTCCTCACGGGGAGCAGCACGCCGCGGAGGACCTGGTCCAGTCGACGCTGGAACAGACCTTTGTGGCCTGGCGGAAGGTCGGCTCGGCCGACGATCCGGAGGCGTATGTACGGCGCGTGATGATCAACGCGCACGCGAGGAAACACCGCAGACGGCTCAAGGAGTTCCTGGCGCCCAAGGACGACTCGGGCCTGGTCCGCGAGATCGCCGACACCGGTGACCGCATCGCCCAGGCCGAGGACCGCAGCGCCCTGCTGAAGGCACTGGCCCAACTGCCCCCGAGGCAGCGGGAGGCGGTGGTGCTGCGGTACTGGGAGGACCTGACCGAGACACAGACGGCCCAGGCGATGGGCTGCTCGATCGGCGCGGTGAAGAGCAACGCGGCGAAGGGCATCGCGAAACTCCGCGCCATACCGGGACTCGCCGAGATGGTGACGCAGGGAGGGCGGAAGTGATGAGCGCGGACCGGGAGACGAACACCACGATGACGGACAGAGACATCGCCCTCCTGCTGGCCGACGCCGCGGACGAGGTCGAGATCGGCATAGCCCCCTACCAGGCGGTGATCCGCGGCGGCCGTCGGCGCCGGGCCCGCCGCTGGGCACTCGCGACGGCCGCGGCACTGGTGATCACGGGCGCCTCGGGCACGCTGGCCCTGGCCGGGCTGCGCGACGGGGACGGCGTGGAGGTGACACCGGCGGTGACCCAGCGGCCGACGGAGCCGTCGACTCCGGAGGAGCGCCATGTGTACGAGCCGCAGGACACCATGATCGGCACGGGCACGGTCGGCGGCAAGGAGTGGCGGGTCACCGTCCAGGTGTGGGGCGCGCCGCGCGACGCGGGGAGGCCTGGGCACAGATGCAGCGCATGAAGGCGTACGGCGAGGTGCCGCTGGCCGTGGACAAGTCGTCCCAACTGGTCGGCAAGTACTCGTTCTTCGTGCGCCGGAGCATCGGGGACGGGAAGGAGTCCGTCATCACGCAGAACTCGATCGACACGAAGGACAGGATGGCGGGCGTCGACCTCGAATCCGCCGCACTCTCCCTCGACCCGAACCACACCGAACCCCAGCGCCTGGTCGTCGGCCAGGTCGCCAAGACCGCCCAGCAGGTCGCCTGCACCTGGAAGAACGGCACGACGACCTACGCGTCCCTGGTCCCCGCAGGCGCGGACCTCAACACCGACGAGTCGTCGATCCGGCCGGTGGCGGGGGCGCCGGTGAACTGGTTCGTGTGCGTGGGGGCGGCGGGGGCGTCGGTTGATTCGGTGAAGGTGGTTACGGAGGAGTAAGGGGGTGGGGTGGGGCGGGTTCGCGGGGCGGGGCGTGCGGAGGTCCGTCGGGGGCGGGGTGCTGCGCTGCGCGCGGTGTGCGGGTGGCGGTCGGGGGTGCGGTCGGTCGGCGTGGGGTGTGGAGTTGATGGCCGGGGTCGCCGGTCCGGAATGCGGTTCGTCGGCCGGCCGGCACGACCCTGTGCGCGGCGGGCAGTTGATGGTGCGAGCGCCTGCCGGGATGCGGCTCGCCGGTCGATGGGCGCGGCCCTGCCCGACCCCCGCCAACGACGTAGGGATGACCGCGCAAGGTGAAGGCACGAAAAACGGTTCGCTGCCCGCGCGGCGCTCTGGCACGGTGGCGCACTATGACGAACGTCGAGTTGGTGACCGTCGCGGAGCTGCGGCTCATGCAGGGGTTGGCGCAGCGCGTCACCGCGACCCGTCCCGAGCTGGTGAACGCCGATGCGACGTTCGGCGAGCTGGCCTGGACCTGGGGCAAGGGGCAGGGCGGCGACGGCAAGGGGAGGCCATGTCGGCTGTGGTTCGCGGGTGAGGAGTTGGTGGCGTGGGGCTGGGCCCGGCTGCCGCGGCAGGTCCGGCGGAACGACGGTTCGGTGAAGGAGCTCACCGACGCCTGCGTCACCTACCAGGTTCACCCCGACCACGCGGAACTGATCGACGAGGTGATCGGCTGGTACGACGCCACCGCGCCGGGCATCGACCGCACGGTGGTTGCGAGTGCCGCCGACGAGTTCGCCCTGACCCGCTGGGCGGCACACGGTTACGAGCCCGACCCGGCCTCGCTCGGCGACATGGGTTTCTGGACCCAGCTCAACGAACGGGACCTCACCGACGTGGAACCCGCGGTACTGCCGGAAGGCTTCCGCTTCCGCACCGCCGCCGAGGCCGGCCCGGAGGCCGCGGTCCAGGCCCACTTGGACGCCTGGGCGCCCTCTGCCTACACGGCCGAGAGCTACGAGGGCGTCCGCAGAACACCGGGCTACCGAGCCGACCTGCACTTCCTGGTGGAGGCCCCGGACGGCACGATGGCGGCCTCGACCATCATGTGGCTCGACGAGGCCAACAACACCGTCGAGTTCGAACCGGTCGGCGCCCACCCGGCATACCGACGCCTGGGCCTGGCAAGGTCGATGCTCCTTCACGGAATGCACCAGGCCCGAGCATCCGGCGCCACCCAGGCAACGGTCGCCTGCCTGGGCGCCCCGGGCCACTCAAGGCCCGCGCCCTGTACTACGGCCTCGGCTTCCGGGAGTTGTCACGGGACGCACCGCTCATCAAGTCCGGGAGTGCGGGCTGAGGGTGGCCGTCCGGATCGGGTGATCACCTGACGCCGCACCAGGCGGCTGAAAAGTGGGCCCGGGGTGGTCAGGACTGGGGTCCTGGTGGCCTTCGGGTGGGGTGCCGGCGAGGTTTCTGCCTACCCCGGACGGGTGGTCGTCCGGGGTCGACTCCGCTCCGTACAAGAGTGTTGACGGCGTTCGTGTGAGTGCCCCGGGTATGCGCTGACCTGGGCCCCAGACCCGCCCGCCCCTACGATCAGCCCCTCGGAGAGGGGAACCGGATGGACCGGGAACAGCGTGCGCGTGGCATCCGAACGGTGGACGATGTGCTGCGGCTTCTGGATGGGATGTTCGCGCCGGAGGCCGATCGGTGGACCTCCGTGGCGGCCTCCTGGTGGGACGGGTTCTATGCCGATCGGGGCAAGGGGGTGCCGTTCTTTGTCGAGAAGGCGGACGAGAACCTGGTCGGGTATCTCGAGCGGGGGCTGATTCCCGAGGGAGGTCGCGCTCTGGATCTGGGGTGTGGGCCGGGGCGTAATGCCCTTCAACTGGCCGCGCGGGGCTACGAGGTGGACGGGGTCGATCTGTCGCCGGCGGCTGTCGCCTGGGCGGAGGAGCGGGCGCGGGGCAGGGGTTGGCGGGGGTGGGGAGAGGGAGGCGGCGTCACCGGTTCGTTTCTACTGCGGGGACGTGTTCGCCCTTGCCGGTGCCGAGCTGCCCGGTCCTTACGACCTCGTCTATGACTCGGGGTGTTTTCATCACCTGCCTCCGCATCGCCGGATCAGTTACCTCGCCCTGTTGGATCAAGTCCTCGCCCCGGGTGGTTACTTCGGGCTGACCTGTTTCGCTGTGGGTGGGATGGGGTCCGAGGTGCCGGATGCCGAGCTCTACCGGGGTACCGGGCTGCAGGGCGGGTTGGCCTACACGGCTGATGAACTGCGGTGGGTCTTCGGGGAGTTGGAGGTGGTTGAGGTGCGGCGGATGCGGGATGAGCCGGTGGAGTCGGCTTGGTTCGGGGAGGAGTTTCTCTGGACCGCGCTGTTCCGCCGGGGAGTGGAGCCTAGGGCAGGGAAAGGCGGCTACAGCCAGCCCTGTTGGCGGGCCTCTCGCATCGCCTCCATGCGATTGCGGGTGCCCGTCTTGCCGATCGCCGACGAGAGGTAGTTACGTACCGTCGACTCGGAGAGGTGGAGCTGCGTCGCGATGTCGGAGACCGTCGCGCCGTCCACCGAGGCCTTGAGGACGTCGCACTCGCGGGCGGTGAGCGGGTTCGGGCCTGCGCTCAGCGCGGCGGCGGCCAGCGCCGGGTCGATGACCGTCTCGCCGGTCAGGACGCGGCGGATCGCGGCGGCCAGGTCCTCGACGGGGCCGTCCTTCACCAGGAAGCCCGCCGCGCCCGCCTCCATCGCCCGGCGCAGATAACCGGGGCGGCCGAACGTCGTGAGGATCAACACCCGGCAGTCCGGGGCCTGTTCGCGGAGTTCGGCGGCGGCGTCGAGGCCGCTCATGCCGGGGAGTTCGATGTCGAGGAGGGCGACGTCGGGGCGGTGGGTCAGGGCGGCGTCCACGATCGTGTCACCCCGGCCGACCTGCGCGACGACCTCGAGGTCCGCCTCCATGCCGAGCAGCAGGGCGAGCGCGCCGCGCATCATGCCCTGGTCCTCGGCGAGCAGCACTCTGACGGACTTGGCGGGCCGGTGGTCCCGGGGCATCTCATCCACGGGGCAAGAGTAAGGCCCAGGGCGGTTGTCAAAAACTCTTCATTGTTCGCGTCCGCGAGTCTTGACGGCCCCCGGCCGCGGGCAAACAATCGCCTCGGCATTCCGCAATCATCTTGGAATTTCCCGTACCGGGCCGTCTCCGGAAACCTTTCGACAATCTTTCGGCAGTTCGACATTTCGATCGCGAATGGGTTCGGTATTTCGATCGAACAGTGTCCGGTATTTCGACCAACCCCTGACCGCCCACCCGCACCGCCCAACTGCACCGCCCACCCGCAACAGAATGAGGTGCACCGTGTTCCTGCGATTCCTCCGCGCCCGGCCGCGCCGGCTGAGAAACGCCACCCTCGCCGCCCTGTCCGCGCTCGTCACCGTCCTCGCGCTGGCCGTCGGCGTGCCGCAGGCGTCCGCCGCCGGGTCGCTGCCGTGCGACATCTACGCCACCGCCGGCACCCCCTGCGTCGCCGCGCACAGTCTCGTCCGGGCGCTCTACTCGTCGTACAACGGCTCCCTGTACCAGGTGCAGCGGGCCTCCGACGGCGCCACCGCGAACATCGGCCTGCTGGCGGCCGGGGGTATGCCAACGCGGCGGCGCAGGACTCGTTCTGTGCGGGTACGACGTGCGTCATCACGAAGATCTACGACCAGTCCGCGCGCCACAACGACCTCACGGTCGAGGGTGCGGGCGGGGCCGGCGCGGCCGATGTCGGGGCGCCCGCCGACGCGCTGCCGGTGACGGTCGGCGGGCACCAGGTCTACGGCCTGGAGATCTCGGCCGGGATGGGCTACCGCGACAACTCGACCTCGGGCGTGGCCACGAACGGTGCCGCCGAGGGGATGTACATGGTGACCTCGGGCACGCACGTCAACGGCAGCTGCTGCTTCGACTACGGCAACGCCGAGACGAACAACAAGGACACCGGCAACGGTCACATGGACGCGATCAACTTCGGTACGGAGTGCTGGTTCTCGCCCTGCTACGGCGGTGGCCCCTGGGTGCAGGCCGACCTGGAGAACGGGCTGTTCCAGTCGGACTCCGGGTACAGCAAGAACACCGCGAACACCGGCACCGGAGCGATACCGTTCGTCACCGCTTTGCTGAAGAACAACGGTCAGGACCATTTCGCGCTGAAATACGGAAACGCGCAGTCGGGGAGTCTCACGACCAGCTATTCCGGGGCGAACCCACCACGAGCGGTTACTCGCCCATGCACCAGGAGGGCGCGATCGTCCTCGGCACCGGCGGGGACAACAGCAACGGCTCCATCGGCTCGTTCTTCGAGGGCGTCATGACCGCCGGCATCCCGACCGACGCGGCCGACAACTCCGTACAGGCGAACATCGTGTCCGTCGGCTACGGCGGCTCGACCGGCACCACCGGGACGCTCGCGGCCGGTTCGGAGATCTCGCTGCGGGCGACCACCTCGTGCTGCACCGCCGACTACATCCGCCACCAGAACAACGCGGCGGTCCTCTCGGCGATCACGTCGAGCAGCGCGGCGCTCGACAAGGGCGACGCCACCTGGATCGTCCGCCGGGGCCTCGCCAACAGCTCCTGCTACTCGTTCGAGTCGCGGAACTATCCCGGTGACTTCCTGCGCCACTACAACTACCAGCTCTACCGCCAACCCATGGTCGGCACCGCCCAGTTCAGACAGGACGCGACGTTCTGCGCGTCAACCGGGAAGAGCGGCACGGGCACCTCGTTCGCGTCGTACAACTACCCGACCAGATATCTCCGGCACTACAACTACAACGTCTACATCGCGAGCGACGGCGGCTCGAACGCCTTCGACAGCGCCACCTCGTGGACGGACGACGTGAGTTGGGCCGTCACGGCTCCCTGGGCGCCGTAGCGAGGGCCGACGCTCCCGCCGCGGCTGCCGTCGTAGTCACGAAGGAGGACGTCAACTCCGCTGCCTCCACCGGGAGTTCGGCGGTGACCGTGAAGCCGCCGCGCGGCGACGGGCCGGCCCGCAGGGAGCCGCCCGCCGTCGCGAGGCGTTCGGTCAGGCCCTTCAGGCCGGTTCCGCCGATGCCCTCGGTGGGGGCGGTCGCCGGGGAGTCCCGGTACCCGGTCCGTTGTCCGCGACCGTCAGCCGCACCCGGTCCAGGATGCCGTCGACCGTGATCTCGCAGCGCGTCGCCCCGCTGTGCCGTACGGCGTTGGTGACCGCCTCGCGGACCACCCAGCCGAGCAGGGCCTCGTTCTGCGGGGTCAGCGGCGGGCCCGACTGACGGACCACCGGGTCGATGTCGGCGGCGGTCAAGGCCGAGCGGGCGCGGTCCAGTTCGGTGGCGAGGCTGCCCTCGCGGTAGCCGGTCACGGCCTCGCGGATCTCGGTGAGCGCCTGCCGGCCCACGGCCTCGATGTCGGTGATCTGGCCGAGCGCGGCGTCCATGTCCCGGGGCGCGAGCCGCCGGGCCGCCTCCGACTTCACCACGATCACCGACAGGGTGTGCCCGAGCAGGTCGTGCAGGTCGCGGGAGAACCGCATCCGTTCCTTCTCGACCGCGCGCCGCGCCAACTCCTCGCGGGCGGCGCGCAGTTCGCGTACGGCCTCGGAGAGGAGAGGATCGCCGCGGTCACCATCGTGGACAGGAACGTGCCGTACGCGATGTTGATGGCGTCCGTGCCCGCCCGGATTCCGGAGACGGCGCCCGCCAGCGCGGCCAGCGCGATACCGGTCTTGCCGAGCCACGGGCCGCGCAGCACCGCGCCGGTGGCGAGGCCGAGCAGCGGGAAGAAGTACAGCCAGCTGCCGCCGTAGCCCGCGGCGAGACCACAGGTGATCGCGCACATCACGCCGAGTGCCACGCGGGTCGAGACCGCCTCGCGCTTGTCCTTCACGAAGGCGCGGAACACGACATAGATGTAGAGGGAGTTGAAGACGAACAGGCCCAGGGCGCCGATCCAGGGGTTGGCGGTCTTGCCCTGGAGGAGGTTGGAGAAGGAGCCCATTCCCATCAGCAGCCACGGCAGCAGCGCGAAGCCGGTGGGCGGCGGACCGGGCTGGTCGGGCATCTTCCCGCCGGTCCTGCGGGCCTCCTTCGCGGCGGCCTTGTAGCGCTCCATGTCGGTCTTCCAGTCGGCCCGAGCCGCCCGCCAGGCGCGTAGCTGGCAGGTGATCCCTCGCGTCCAGTACATCTCTCTCGCTCCCCGGTCACACGGTCCGCCCCGTCCGGCGGTACGCCAGAACAGCGTACGAACCGAACGCGAGCAGCCAAGCCGTCAGTACCGCGATCGCGCCGAGCGCCGGGGCGTGCCCGTCGGCGACGGAGGTGCCGAGTTCGGCGAAGCGGTTGGTCGGGGTGTAGTGGGAGATCGCGCGCAGCCAGCCGGGGAACAGGCTGATCGGGAACCACAGGCCGCCGACCACCGCGAGCCCCATCGTGCAGGCCATGTTCGCGACGCCGGTGGTCTGGGAGGTGAGCCCGTAGCCGTTGCCCAGGCCGAGCAGGGTGAAGGGGATCGAGCCGAGCCACAGCAGCAGCGCGATCGCCGCCCACTGCCAGGCGTCGAGCCGTACGCCGTTCACCAGGCCGCCCGCCGCGAGGACCGCGACGATCGCGGGCAGCACGGTCACCGAACCGGTCAGCGCCCGGCCGACGACGACCTGCCGCGGGGTCATCGGGGTCACCCGCAGCTGCCGTAGCCAGCCGATCGCCCGGTCCTCGGCGACCCCGCCGCCGGTGTTGAGGGCGGAGCCGACGGCGCCGTAGGCGGCCATGCCGACCATCTCCGTGGCCTTGTAGCCGCTGTCGTCGCCACCGAGGTTCGTGAACAGCAGGTACATCATCACGGGCATCGCGATCCCGCCGATGACGAAGCCGATGTCGCGCAGGGTCCGGCGTACTTCGAGGCGCAGGTAGTCGATCATCGGACGGTCTCCGTCTCGGGGAGGTGGGGAAGGTGTTCTTCGGGGAGGCAGGGGCCGAGGGGCGACCGCGCATCACACGGTCTCCCGTTCGGGTTCGAGTGCGTGGGACGTCAGGGTGAGGAACGCGTCGTCGAGGGAGGCCGGGCTGACCTCCAGGCCGCGGATCGCGTCGCGGGCGGCGAGGGCGATCACGGTCGCGTCCGAGTCGTCGGTGCGCAGCAGCGCGCGGTCGCCGCGCACTTCGAGGGACCGGACGCCGGGCAGCAGGGCCAGGCCGTCGGTGGCGCGGCCGGCCAGGTCGAAGGAGACGAGGCTGCCGCCGGCCGCCCGCTTGAGCTGCTCGCCGGTGCCGTCCGCGACGATCCGGCCGCGGTCGATGACGACGATCCGGTCGGCGTGCGCGTCCGCCTCCTCCAGGTAGTGCGTGGAGAAAAGCACGGTGTGCCCGCGCCGGGCGTACGCCCGCATCGACTGCCAGAACGCGTGCCGCGCCTCCACGTCCAGCGCCGCGGTCGGCTCGTCGAGGACGATCAGCGACGGGTTCCCGGCCAGCGCCACGGCGAACCGCACGCGCTGCGTCTGCCCGCCCGACAGCCGGTCCACCCGCCGCCCGGCCAGGTCGCCGATCCCGGCCAGCTCCAGCGCCCGCGCCACCGGCATCGGCGCCGGGTAGCGCCGGGCGACGAAGCCGACCAGCTCGCCCACGGTGACCCGGGGTACCGCCCGCGCCTCCTGGAGCATCGCCCCGACCAGGCCTTGCTTTACGGCCAACTCCGGTGCGGAGCCGAAGAGTTCGACCGTGCCGGCGTCGGGCGCGTTCAGCCCGAGCAGCAGCGAGATCGTCGTCGACTTGCCCGCGCCGTTGCGGCCGAGCAGCGCGACCGTCTCGCCGCGGCCGATCTCCAGGTCCACCCCGTCCACGGCCCGCACCGCGCCGAAGGTCTTGACCGCCCCCGTGAAGGACACGGCACGCCCGGTCCGGTCCGCCGTCCCGCCTGCCGTCCTGACCGCTGCCCCACCTGTCTGTGTCATGGCTACGACGCTACGGATCCGGCCCCCTCGCCCGGCAGATGCGCATGTACGGACTCGGGCAGGACAAATGTCCCGGGCGGCGGCGCCGACACCCACCTGACGCACCGTCAGGAGCCTTCACAAGTACGGGGCGCTCGGCTATACAGAAGGGCGCCGGACTGGAACGCGTTCTAGGTCGGCCCGTGACGACCTCGGTGCGGCCGACGGTGCGGACGGCCGCACCGAGGTCTTCCGCCACCACTGAACAGGAGCCCCATGCCGATCGACGCCGCCAAGGCACTCGCCGCCGAACCCCGCTCGGGAGAGATCTCCTGGAACACCAAGGACGTGCAGCTCTACCACCTCGGCATCGGCGCGGGCACCCCGCCACCGACCCCGACGAGCTGCGCTACACCCTGGAGTCCCGGCTGCACGTCCTGCCGAGCTTCGCCACCGTCGCGGGCAACGGCTCGCCCGGCGTCATCAGCGGCCTGTCCATGCCCGGCGTCGAGGTCGACCTCGCCCGCGTCCTGCACGGCGGCCAGTCCCTGCGCCTGCACCGCCCGATCCCGGCCCGGTCCACCGCGACCAGCACCGGCCGCATCGCCGCCGTCTACGACAAGGGCAAGGCGGCCGTCCTCGTCATGCGCACCGAAGTCGCCGACGCCGACGGCCCGTTGTGGACCAACGACGCGCAGATCTTCGTACGGGGAGAGGGCGGCTGGGGCGGCGACCGAGGCCCCTCCACCCGCCTCGACCCCCAACGGGCGAGCCCCACAAGGTGGTCGAGCGAGCCGTCCGCGAGGACCAGGCCCTCCTCTACCGCCTCTCCGGCGACTGGAACCCCCTGCACGCCGACCCCGAGTTCGCCAAGCTCGCCGGCTTCGACCGGCCCATCCTGCACGGCCTGTGCACCTACGGCATGACGCTCAAGGCGGTCGTCGACACCCTGCTCGACGGCGATGTGACCCGGGTGCGCTCCTACGACACACGGTTCGCCGGAGTGGTGTTCCCCGGCGAGACGCTGCGGATCCGCATGTGGCGGCAGGGCGAGGCCGAGGTGCGGGTCGCGGTGAGCGCGGTGGAACGGGACGACGCTCCCGTACTCGCCGACACGATCGTCGAACACTCCTGAACCAGGCCGGACTTGAGGGGAGCCGCACCATGCGCGCAGCCGTACTGCACGAGATAGGCCAGGACAAGCTGGAAGTCCTCGACGACATCGAGTCGACGGGGTTCGGACCGGGCAGGGTCAGGATCCGGGTGCGCGCCACGGGGCTGTGCCACTCGGACCTGTCCGCGATGGCGGGCGTACTGCCACAGCCCGCCCCCTTCGTACCCGGGCACGAGGGCGCGGGCGAGATCCTCGAAGTCGGCGAGGGCGTAAGCCACTTGAAGCCGGGTGACCGGGTCGTCGTCTGCTGGCTGCCCGCCTGCGGCGCGTGTCCGGCGTGCAAGCGCGGTCAGACCCAGCTGTGCCTGGCCGGGTTCATGAACGCGGGCACCCCCAACTTCAAGCGCCCCGGCGGTGATGTGTTCGGCTTCGCGGGCACCGGCACCTTCGCCGAGGAGGTCGTCGTCGACGCGGGCTGCGCCGTGCCCATCCCCGACGACGTGCCCTTCGACATCGCCGCCCTCATCGGCTGCGGCGTCACCACCGGACTCGGCGCCGCCCTCAACACCGCTGACGTGGCGGCCGGTTCGTCGGTCGCCGTGATCGGCTGCGGGGGCGTCGGCATCTCCGCGATCCAGGGCGCCCGGCTCAAGGGCGCCGCCGAGATCGTCGCCGTCGACCCGGTCGCCTCACGCCGCGAGTCCGCGCTCAAGTTCCGGTGCGACGAAGGCGATTTCACCGGACGAGCTGCCCGACGCCAAGCAACAGGTCACCGGCGGCGAGGGGTTCGACTACGTCTTCGAGGTCGTCGGCCGCTCCGCCACCGCCCGCACCGCCTACGAGAACACCCGCCGCGGCGGCACCCTCGTCGTCGTCGGCGCGGGCGCCCTCGACGACTACCTCCAACTCAGCATGTTCGAGCTGTTCTTCGACGAGAAGCGCATCCTGCCCTCGATGTACGGCGGGGGAGACGTGCTGCGTTCCTACGAGCGCACGATCGCCCTGTGGCGCGCGGGCCGGGTCGACCTGGAGAGCCTGATCACCCACCGCGTCCCGCTGGCCGACATCAACGAGGCCCTCGACCAGATGCGCCAGGGGACGGCCCTGCGCACATGCATCGAGATCTGAGACCTGGGATCTGAGACCAGAGATCCGAGACCAGGGATCTGAGCCCCGAGATCCGAGGGCCCCCTTCCACCGAAAGGACCTTGATGTCACTGCCACTTGAGGGCCTCTCCGCGATCGTCACCGGCGCCGGACGCGGGCTCGGCCGGGCCGAGGCGCTGGAGCTCGGCCGGCTCGGCGCGGCCGTCGTCGTCAACGACTACGGGCAGCCGGGCCGGGACGGTTCGGGGGCGGCCTCCGCCGGTCCCGCCGAGGAGGTCGCCGCCGAGATCCGCGAGGCGGGCGGCCGGGCCACCGCCCACACCGGGGACGTCGCCGACTTCCAACAGGCCTCGGAACTCGTCGAGTTGGCGATCGCCGAGTTCGGCACACTCGACATCCTCGTCAACAACGCGGGCATCCTGCGCGACCGCATGGTCTTCTCCATGACCGAGGGCGAGTGGGACGCGGTGATCCGGGTCCACCTCAAGGGCCACTTCAACACGACCCACTTCGCGGCCAGACACTGGCGCGAGCGGTCCAAGGCGAGCGGCGCACCGGTGTACGGGCGGATCGTGAACACCTCGTCCGAGGCCTACCTCGCGGGCTCGGCCGGACAGCCCAACTACGCGGCGGCGAAAGGCGGGATCGTCGGCCTCACCACCTCCACCGCCCTCGCCCTGGCCAAGTACGGCGTGACCGCGAACGCCATCTGCCCGCGTGCCCGCACCCGGATGACCGAGGACGTCTTCGCCGGGTTCGGGGAGGACGGCGACGGCCTCGACCCCTCGCGCCCGAGCATGTCGCCCCCGCTCGTCGGCTACTTGGCCTCGCCCGCCGCCGCCCGGATCAACGGACAGCTCCTCGTCGTGCACGGCGGCATGGTCGCGATCGTCGAACGCCCGCACGTCCGGGCCAAGTTCGACAGCAAGCAGGACCTCTTCAGCTACGACGAGCTGGACGCCGTACTCACTCCGCACTACGCGGAGCGGCCGGACGGTGAGACGTTCGCGGCGGCGGAGGTGCTCGGGCTCAAGCGGGACCACGGCCGGTAGGGCACGGGAACGCGGCGGCCCCGCCCGTCGGTCGACGGGCGGGGCCGGGTCGTGCGAAGCGGCGCACGGCGCCTGACGTGACGTCAGACAGCCGCGTACCGGGACTGTTCGGCCTGCTCGGACGGCTTGCGGTGCCGGCCGTGGGCGGCCGACTCGCTCTCCTGGGCCGAGACCGGACCCCGGTGCTTGCCGTGGCCGGAGGCCTCCTGTGTGTCGGCAGACATGGTCTGCGCGCTGTTCGTGTCGCTCATCGGATACTTCACCCCGTAGAAACATGATCCTTCATACAGCCCGGCGATCTTATCCAGCCGTTCCCGGGGTGACGCGAGGCGGATTGCCGTCCGGAACGACTTCGTTACCGACCCGCACCACTTCGTTACCCGACCGCCACCCGGCCTTTGAGCGGTGCCTCCCGCAACGGCACCGGACGCGGGGCCGCCGGCACCGGAGGATCCGGCGGTGACGGCGGCGACGGCGCGGGCGCGGCCTCCCAGGCGCACCCCCGTCCCGTCCCCGACCGGATCCCCGGGCGTGTTTCCCCGTTCCCCCAGTGCCCCGGGGGTCCCCCCTGACCCCGGGCCCCGTTCTCCCCCCCCCTGGGCACCGCGAACCGCGCCACCCCGCACGGAACCTCCCGTGTGGTGTACGGCAGTCGCAGCACCCCGTCCTCGGTCCACAGCCCGGTGCCCGTCAACCAGCCCTCGGGCGCCGGGAGTTGGAGCAGCTGCCGGTCGGCGGGCCGCCAGACGGCGAACCAGGTGCCGGCCGGTCCGTCGACGCGCAGCGCCACCCCGCAGTTCTCCGGCATCAGCACCTGCCCCGGCTGGATCGCGAACGGCGTCACCGTGCAGTCCGGCAGCCGCAGGCACTCCGGGAACCGCACCGGCAGCGTGGACCCGACGACCCCCACCCGAGCCGTTCCCCCGCCCGGGCGCCGGCGCGTCCGAGCCGATCAGCAGCAGCCCGCTGTCGGGGTCGGCCGCGAGCAGCCGGTCGTCGCTGTCCGCGGCGATCTGCAGCAGCGGCGACACCTCCCCGTCCCGCTCCAGGTCGACCACGATCGCCTTGGTCCGCCCCCGACCTCCCGGTCGAGCGCCAGCATCCGCCCGGCCCGGTCCAGCCAGACCCCGCCCGAGCAGCGCCCGGGACCATCGCGAGCTGCTCGGGCCCGAACGCCCCGCCCGCCACCAGCCACACGGCGGTCGAGCGCCGGCCCACGGCGAGGGCGTACGCCTTCTCGCCCCCGGCGCGGGCGGCAGCAGCCGCAGCCGGGTGTCCGGGTCCGGGCACTCGACCGCGCCGAGCGGCAGCTCACCGGTGCCCGGGCCGGTCGGGTAGAGCAGCGAGAACGCGTGCCGCCCGTCCACCAGCCGCCGGATGAGCACGCGCCCGTCGCCCATCGGCTGCACCTCGGTGCCGGGCTCCTCCGGCTGGTTGCCGGGCAGCGGCACGGCGTACGGCTCGGGGCCGTCCAGCGTCCACCGCTCCGGGAACAGACAGTCGCCGGCCGGGGCGAGACGGGCGGCGTACGACCCGTCCGCGGTGATCGCACACTGGGTGCCACCGGTCCGCGGGTCCCCGCACTCGTCGCCGTTCTCGTCCGCCGCCGTGGGCTCGATCGCACAGGCCGTCATGGTTCGGTCACCTCCGGCGACGAAACTAGTTTTCGCACGTACGGGCGTGGGACCGATGAGCAGCCTCATCATCCATAAGGGTGGCCAAGTAACGATTCGCCTGAGGAAACCGGGGCGGGTGTGCTGAACGGTGTCGTAGGCCCTCATACGACCGCTTCAGCGGTTCAGCCGTCCGGCCCGGCCAGGTAGCCTTTCCCCGTGCCCCGTCAGTCCGTACCCCGCCTGTCCGAAGTCATCGCCGCGCTGGAGAACCTGTGGCCCGCCGAGCGGGCCGAGTCCTGGGACGCGGTCGGCACCGTCGTGGGCGACCCGGACCAGGGCGTCACGCGTGTGCTGTTCGCCGTCGACCCGGTCCAGGAGATCGTCGACGAGGCGGTGAAGCTGGGCGCCGACCTGCTGGTCACCCACCACCCGCTCTATCTGCGCGGTACGACCACGGTCGCGGCCTCCACCTTCAAGGGCCGCGTGGTGCACACCCTGATCAAGCACGACATCGCCCTGCACGTCGCCCACACCAACGCCGACCGCGCCGACCCGGGAGTCTCCGACGCGCTCGCGGGCGCGCTGGACCTCAGGGTCGTCGGACCGCTCGTACCTGACCGGACCGATCCGGAGGGCCGCCGGGGCCTGGGCCGGATCTGCGAGCTGGACCACCCGCTGACCGTCCGCGACCTCGCGGCCCGCGCCGCCGAGCGGCTGCCCGCGACCGCGCTCGGGCATCCGTGTCGCCGGCGACCCCGACGCCCTGGTCCACCGGATCGCGGTCAGCGGTGGCTCAGGCGACAGCCTCTTCGACGACGTACGAGCGGCAGGCGTGGACGCCTTCCTCACCGCGGACCTCCGCCACCACCCGGCGGCAGAGTTCGTTGCGGACCGCGCCCGCGGTCCTCTCGCGCTGCTCGACGCGGCGCACTGGGCCACCGAGTGGCCCTGGTGCGAGCTGGCCGCCGCCCAGCTCGACGAGATCTCCGACCGCGAGGGATGGGACCTCAGGGTCCACGTCTCCAAGACGGTCACCGACCCTGGACCGCCCACGCGGCGTCCGCCACCACACCAGACTCAATGGGAGCCCCCAACTGAACGCCGCGCCCGCCGACCAGATCCGACTTCTCGACGTCCAGGCCCTCGACGTACGCCTCTCGCAGCTCGCGCACAAGCGCAACTCCCTGCCGGAGCACGCCGAGATCGACTCGCTGACCAAGGACCTCACCCAGCTGCGCGACCTGCTCGTGGCCGTGCAGACCGAGGAGAGCGACTGCGCCCGCGAGCAGACCAAGGCCGAGCAGGACGTGGACCAGGTGCGCCAGCGCGCCACCCGCGACCAGCAGCGCCTCGACTCCGGCGCCGTCACCTCGCCCAAGGATCTGGAGAACCTCCAGCGCGAGATCGTCTCCCTCGCCAAGCGCCAGGGCGACCTGGAGGACATCGTCCTGGAGGTCATGGAGCGCCGTGAGTCCGCGCAGGAGCGCACCGCCGAACTGACCGAGCGGGTCGGTTCCGTGCAGGGCAAGATCGACGACGCGACCGCCCGCCGCGAGGCCGCCTACGAGACCCTCGACGCGGAGGAGGCCACGGCCGAGAAGGAGCGCGAGGTCGTCTCGGCGACGATCCCCGCGGACCTCCTCAAGCTCTACGACAAGCTCCGCCAGCAGCAGGGCGGCATCGGCGCGGCCAAGCTGTACCAGCGCACCTGCCAGGGCTGCCGCCAGGAGCTGGCCATCACCGACATCAACGAGATCCGCGCGGCGGCCCCGACACGGTCGTCCGCTGCGAGAACTGCCGCCGCATCCTGGTGCGCACGTCCGAGTCCGGCCTGTAAGGAGCGTTCGCCGTGCGGGAGTTCATCGTCGAGGCGGACGGCGGTTCCCGGGGCAACCCGGGTCCCGCGGGCTACGGCTCCGTGGTCATCGACGCGACGACGGGGAGACCCTGGCGGAGGCGGCCGAGTACATCGGCATCGCCACGAACAACGTCGCCGAGTACCGGGGCCTGGTGGCCGGCCTCCGCACGGCCCACGCCCTGGACCCCGCCGCGTCCATCCACGTCCGCATGGACTCCAAGCTGGTCGTGGAGCAGATGTCGGGCCGCTGGAAGATCAAACACCCCGACATGAAGCCCCTGGCAGCAGAGGCGTCCGCGATCTTCCCCCGGACCGGGTGACCTACGAGTGGATCCCCGAGACAAGAACAAACACGCAGACCGCCTGGCCAACGAGGCGATGGACGCGGGCAAGCGCGGCGAACAGTGGTCGGCGTCGGAGTCGACGGCGGAACTCCGCACCACGGGCTCAGGCGAGGCTTTCAAAGGCCGCGGAACACACGCGGAGCCTTCCAACGCAGGCTCAGGCGAGGCTTTTCAGGGCCGCGGGACACACGCGGAGCCTTCCGACGCAGGCCCGGATGACGTCCTTCAGGGGCGCGGGGAACTGCGCGACCAGCCCCCACCGGCCGCAACCGTGACGACTACCGCAAAGGCCACAGCGGACACCCGCGCCGCCCGCAACGTAGCGACCCCACGCGCAGGTTGGGCCCCCGCAGACATGGGCACCCCCGCAACCTTCGTCCTCCTCCGCCACGGCGAAACCCCCTGACCCCCAGAAACGCTTCTCAGGCAGCGGCGGCACCAACCCCCCCTCTCCACCACAGGAAAAGACCAGGCGCAGCGAGCCGCAACCGCGTTGGCATCCCGAGGCACGATCCAGCACATCATCGCCTCCCCCTCGCCCGCACCAGGGAAACCGCCGCAGCCGTAGCGGACCGCCTCGGCCTCGACGTCACGATCGAAGAGGGCCTGCGCGAAACGGACTTCGGCGCCTGGGAAGGCCTCACCTTCGGCGAGGTCCGCGAGCGTTACCCCGAAGACCTGACCACCTGGCTGGCCGACCCCACCGCCCAACCCACCGGCGGAGGCGAGAGCTTCGCCGACACGGCAACCCGAATCGCCGCCACGCGAGACAAGCTGACGGCGACCTACGCGGGCCGCACCGTCCTCCTCGTCACCCACGTCACCCCGATCAAGACGTTCGTCCAACTCGCCCTGGGCGCCCCACCGGAGTCCCTGTTCCGCATGGAACTCTCGGCTGCCTCGATCTCCGCGGTGGCGTACTACGCCGACGGCAACGCGAGCGTACGACTCTTCAACGACACGTCCCACCTACGCTGAGCGCAGCGCCGCCGCCTCCCGGGCCAGCCCCTCGACCCGCGCCCAGTCACGCGCGGCCACCGCATCCGCGGGGATCATCCAACTCCCGCCCACACAGCCGACGTTGGGCAACGCCAGATAGTCGGGCGCGGAGTCGACCCCTATCCCGCCGGTGGGACAGAACCGCGCCTGCGGCAACGGCCCGGCCAGCGACCTGAGATACGCCGTACCGCCCGCGGCCTGCGCCGGGAAGAACTTCATCTCCCGCACCCCGCGCTCCAACAGCGCGACGACTTCGGACGTGGTCGACACCCCCGGCAGGAACGGCACCCCGGACCCCTGCATCGCCTCCAGCAGCAGCTCGGTCCACCCGGGACTCACCAGGAACCGCGCCCCCGCCGCCACGCACTCCTTCACCTGCCCCGGAGTCACCACGGTCCCGGCCCCGACCACGGCCTCCGGCACCTCACCCGCGATGGCCCGCAGGGCGTCCAGCGCGACCGGCGTCCGCAGGGTCACCTCGATCGCGGGCAGCCCGCCCGCCACCAGCGCCCGCGCGAGCGGCACCGCGTCGGCGACGTCCTCGATGACGACGACGGGCAGCACGGGAGCGAGACCGAGCAGGGAGAAGGAAGGCGACGGCGAGGAAGACATGGCCTCATCCTGCCGAGCCGATGCACCACACGCAAAGCCCATTGCGCATACTGCAACGAGCCGTGGTCGACGCACCCGCCTGACCGACTCCCGCCCGCCGGCCCGCCGCTCAGTGAATCTCGTCCACCAGCACGTCCAGCGCCCACGCCCGCCCCGCCTGCGAGGGCGCCTCCGCCTCCACCACGTACCCGAGGTCCCGCAACGCCTCCACCAGCTCCGCCGGCGTCCCCGGCGCCCCCGCCGAGGTCAGCAGAGTCCGTACGATCCGCCCCTTCGTCGCCTTGTTGAAGTGGCTGACGACCTTCCGCGTCGGCGCGTGCAGCACCCGTACGGTCGCCGTCCGCCCCGCGACCTCCCCCTTCGGCTTCCACGCCGCCGCGTACGCCGCCGACCGCAGGTCAAGGACCAGCCCGTCCCCGGCGATCTCCGGCAGCGCCGCCGCCATCGGGGCCCGCCAGTGCGTGCCCAACGCGCCGAGCCCGGGCAGTCGTACCTCCATCGAGCAGCGGTACGACGGAATCCGGTCCGTCACCCGCACCGCGCCCCACAGCCCGGAGAAGACCAGCAGCGAGCGCGCGGCGCGCCTCTTCGCGGCGGTGTCCAGCGAGGCCAGGTCGAGGGCGTCGTAGAGGACGCCCGTGTAGATCTCCCCGGCGGGCCGCGCGCCCGCCGTGCGCAGGTCGACGTTCTTGGCGATCTCGCCGCGCAGTCCCTCGCTGAGGCCGAGGACCTCGCGTGCCTTGTCCTCGTCGGCGGCGCACAGGTCGACGAGTTCGTCGAGTACGGCCGCGCGGGCCCCGGTGAGTCCCGGCAGCGACAGCGACTCCGGCTTGAGGGGGCACCGCGGCCGGAGGAGGCCTTGCCTTCGGAAGGAGGCAGCAGGACGAGCACGGCGGGTTTCTCCTTAGGGAACTTCTGGCTTACGTGGGGGCCTGCGCCAGCGTAAAGGGTGCGGGCGGGCGGATTGTGCCTACGCTCGTGTCATGCCCAGCCGCCGTATCCGGGTGACCGGCACCCCGAAGCCCCGCTCCGCGCCGCCCTCACCGCGCTCCGTACCGAACTGGGCGTGCCCGAGAGCTTCCCGCCGGAGGTGCTCGCGGAGGCGGAGGCCGCCGCGAAGGCCCCGCCGCCGGCCGCCGAGGACGCGACCGACATCCCCTTCTTCACCGTCGACCCGCCCACGTCGATGGACCTGGACCAGGCGATGCACCTGTCCCGTAGGGGGAGCGGTTTCCGGGTCCGGTACGCCATCGCGGACGTCGCCGCCTTCGTGGCCCCGGGCGGGGCGCTGGACGCGGAGGCCCACCGGCGGGTCACCACCCTCTACTTCCCGGACGAGAAGACCCCGCTGCACCCGCCGCTGCTGAGCGAGGGCGCCGCGAGTCTGCTGCCGGACGTGCCGCGGCCCGCGGTGCTGTGGACGCTCGACCTGGACGCGGACGGCCGTACGGTCGCCGTCGACGTCCGCCGGGCGCTGGTCCGCAGCCGGGCCAAGCTCGACTACGCGACCGTGCAGCGGCGGATCGACACCGGCACCGCCGAGGAACCGCTCGCGCTGCTCAAGGACATCGGCGAGGCGCGCGAACGGCTGGAGGTCGAGCGCGGCGGCATCTCCCTCAACGTGCCCGAGCAGGAGATCGTCGAGCGCGACCACGCCTACGAACTCGGCTACCGCGCCCCGCTCCCCGCCGACGGCTGGAACGCCCAGATCTCCCTGCTCACCGGCATGGCCGCCGCCGACCTGATGCTCACCCACGGCACCGGCGTCCTGCGCACCCTCCCCACGGCCCCGGACGGTGCGGTGGGCCGCCTCCACCGCACCGCGCACGCGCTGCACATCGACTGGCCGCACCACATGTCGTACGCCGAGCTCATCCGCTCCCTCGACCCGCACCTCCCGCACCACGCGGCCTTCCTCCAGGAGTGCACGGCCCTGCTGCGCGGCGCCGGCTACACGGTCTTCCGCGACGGCAACCTCCCGCCCGTCACCACCCACGCGGCGGTCGCCGCCCCTACACCCACTGCACGGCACCCCTACGGCGACTGGTCGACCGCTACGCCGCCGAACTCTGCCTCGCCCCCGGCGCCCCGCCCGCCTGGGTCCTGGCCGGACTCGACGCCCTCCCAAAGCAGATGGCCGACGGCAACCGCCTCGCGGGCACCGTCGAGCGCGAGTGCGTCGACATCGTCGAGGCGGCCCTCCTGAAGGACCGCGTCGGCGACCTCTTCGACGGCTACGTGGTGGACGTCGAGGAACGCCAACCCACCGTGGGAAGGGTCCAGTTGGATGTCCCGGCGGTCGTCGCCCGGCTCGAAGGCGGCACGACTCCGCTGCCGCTGGGTGAACGGCTCCGCGTCCGTCTCACTCAGGCGGACCCGGGGACGTCGAAGGTACGGTTCGCGCCCGCCTGACCTCCTCCACCAGCGGCCGAAGGGTCGTGACGAGGGCATCGGCGTCGTCCGCGTGGAAGCGCACGGTGCGCACCTCCCGCCGTCGGCCGAAGAACGTGAAGTGCGCGACGGGCTCGGCGAGTTGGAGGGTGACGGTGGTCTGCGAGCCGACGGGGAGGGCGAGTTCGCCGTCGGCCGGGGTGTGCGTCATGCGCGACTCCCGCCGTACGGACTCCACTTGGGCCAGCGGTATGCGCAGGTCGACCTGGGCCCCCGGCGGACGCGGAGCGCGTCCGGTTCCAGGACGTGCGGGCGGACCACGGTCGCCGCGTGCAGGCCGAGCAGGAACACGACGGTGTAGACGTCCAGGGCGAGCACCACATGGTGGGTCCGCGGCCAGCCCCGCAGCAGGACGGACATGCACAGCGACTCGATGACGCACACGAACACCAGCCCGGCCGTCATCGCCCCCTGCCCTCGCGCGTACCCGAACGCCCGCCCGCCGTCGGTCACTTGGCTCCGCCGGGTGAGCCACAGCGCCAGGCCGGCCAGCAGCCGCAGCTCGTGCCGGAGGAGTACGCCCGCGGTTCTCACGGCCGCCCCCGGGTGGCGATCCGCAGCGCCCGGCGGATCGCCACGGCCTGGGCCGGGGCGAAGTCGGCGTAGAAGGCGCGCAGGAAGCCGTTGTCGTGGTCGACGGGTTCCGCCTCGGCGAGCAGCGCGGCGGGGATGCAGGCGGCGAGGGCGCGGGCCGCCGCGTCCACGCGCGGGTCGGCCGGGTCGACGGGGTGCGCGGGGTCGGCGAGCGCGTCGAGCAGCGCGTACGCCTCGTGCGCCCGGGCCACCGCGTCCGGTGTCGCGAGGGCACTGCCCATCACGTCCATGATCCGCGCCCGCTCCTCCGGGGGGCCGCCACGGTGTCGAGCAGGGCGAGCATCTCGCGGTCCTTGGCGGCCATCGGCGAATCCGGGACGGGTGCGGAGGCATGGGTCAACTCCGCGAACAGCGCGGTGAGTTCGGGGAGTGCGGCGGCCTCGCCGGTCAGCTCGCCCGCGTCCAGCAGGGTGCGCAGCCGGGCCCGGCGTTCGCGGATCGCGGACTCCTGCCGGGCGAGGTCCTCGTCGAGTTCGGTGAGCACCTCGACGAGGTCCCGCCCCGCGTCGTCCGCGAGCACGTCCCGCACCTCGGCCAGCCCGAGGCCCAGCTCGGTGAGCCGCCGGATCCGGGCGAGGACGACGGCATGGCGCAGGCCGTAGTCGCGATAGCCGTTGCCGAGCCGCCCGGGTTCCGGCAGCAGGCCCAGGTGGTGGTAGTGCCGGACGGTCCGCGTGGTGACGCCGACGGTCGCGGCGAGTTCTCCGATCCGCATGGGACCAGTACAGACGCTGACGTTACGGCAGGGTCAAGCGCCGACCGGCGCGCCGAACCACAGGTGCAGCGCGTCCGAGGGGTCGTCCTCGGTGCCGTCCGTGTCCGCCGCCCACGCGGTGATGCCGTCCGGGCGGACCAACAGGCCCGCGAGTTCGGGGTGGTGGGCGCAGGTGGTGGTCAGGACGTCCACCAGACCCTCGTAACCGGCCGCGCGGGCACGGAGCTTCGGGTCGTCGGTGAGGTCGAGGAGGAGGGCGCGGCCGGTGTGGAGGTGGTCGCCGAGGCGGGTGCCGTCGGCGAGTTCGAGGTCGGGGGCGCTGCGGCCGGTCAGGGGTGGTCGCCGGGAGGTCGTAGCGCTGCCAGGCGCCGGAGATCCGCTTGACGAAGTACGTCGTGCCGTCGGGCGTGGCCGCGAGGTCGGAGATCACCCCGCGCAGGGCACGGGCGTGCGCGTCGGGGCGCATCACCGCGATCTGGGAGCGGGTCCAGTCGAGCACCCAGGCGCCGATCGGATGCCGTTCGGCGGTGTAGGTGTCGAGGAGTCCGACGGGTGCCCGGCCGCTGACGACCAGGGCGAGCTTCCAGCCCAGGTTCATCGCGTCACCGACACCGAGGTTGAGGCCCTGGCCGCCGAACGGCGAGTGGACGTGGGCCGCGTCGCCCGCGAGCAGCACACGGCCCGACCGATAGGTGTCCGCCTGACGGCAGTTGTCGGTGAACCGGGTCACCGTGCGCAGGGCGTGCACGGTGACGTCGACGCCGGTCACCCGGCGCACGCTGGCCTGCAACTCCTCGGTGGTGACCGGGGATTGACGGTCGGTGGGCGGCCCGTCGAACTCGATGGAGACCATCCGTCCGGGCATCGGGCCGTAGGTGTACATCCCGGTGGCGGTGGCGTTCCAGCCGTGCTTCAGTCCCTCGGTGCCGGTCAGGTCGGCGAGCGCCTGGTAGCCGGTGATCTCCGGTGCGGTGCCCGGGAACTGGATGCCGGCGAGCTTGCGCACGAGGCTGCGCCCGCCGTCGCAGCCGACCAGCCAGCCCGCGCGAACGGCCTGCGGCGCGGAGCCGTCCGTAGCGGCGAGATGGACGGTCACGCCGTCCTCGTCGGAGTCGAAACCGGTCAGCTCGACCTGCCTGCGCACTTCGACGCCGAGTTCGTCGGCGCGCCGGCCGGCCGAGCAGCCGCTCCAGCGGGGCCTGCGGGACGAACCGACCGACCTCACCGGGCGGACCGACCTCCGCGAAGGCCGGGTCCGAGGTGTCGAGGAGATCGGCCCGCAGGGTGATCCCGGCGAAGTGCCCGGCGGACTTCGGCGGCGGGGCGGCGCCCTCGCGGCTCTGGGTCCGCAGGAACTCCTTCATGCTGTTCGCCGTCTCGGCCTGCACCTCGGTCAGCGCGGGCAGCAGCCCCCGCCGGTAGAGGGAGACGGCGGTGAGGGTGTTGATCCCGCCCGCCTTGACGGTCTCGTCCACCCCCGCCAGCCGCTCCGCGACCAGCACGCGGGCCCCGCCGAGCCGCAGCTCACAGGCGAGCAGCAGCCCGATGGGCCCGGCTCCGGCGATGGCGACGTCGTAGTCCGTACCGGTGTCGACGGGGAGTCGACGGGGGTGTCGATGTGGGTGTCGATGTGGGTGTTCGTGGCAGCGCTCATGGTCAGATTGTAGTCACTAAAAATTATGTTGGCTACACTGTTCTCGTGAGCGAGCGAGTGAGAGAGAGCAAGGACGCGGCCGAGCTGCCGCTGAGAGAGCGCAAGAAGCGGGCGACGCGGCAGCGGATCTCGAACGTCGCCTCCGCGCTGTTCCGGGAGCGCGGCTTCGACCAGGTGTCGGTGGCGGAGGTCGCGCGCGCCGCCGAGGTGTCGACGATGACCGTCTTCAACTACTTCCCGCGCAAGGAAGACCTGTTCCTCGACCGCATCCCGGAGGCGGTCGCGATATTCAGCGCGGCGGTACGCGACCGTGCCCCCGGCGAGACCCCGCTCGCCGCGCTGCGCCGCCTCGCCCTCGAACTCCTCGACCAGCGGCACCCGTTGGGCGGCCCCGACAGCGGATTCCCCGACTTCTGGGAGGTCGTCGCCGACTCGCCCGCCCTGCGTGCCCGAGGCCGCGAGGCCCTGGAGGAGATGGAGAACGCGCTGGCCGCCGCCCTCACCGAGACCGCCCGCTGACACCCCGACCCCCGCCCTGACCGCGGCCCTGACCGTCGCCGCGTACCGCACGGTCTACGTCACCACCGCGCGCCGCGTCTTCGCGGGAGAGGCCGCGGAAGGACTCGTAGAAGACCATCGGGCACGGTTGTGCGCGGCCTTCGACGCGTTGGAACGGGCGCTCGGCCCGGCATGACACGCGGCCCCGGGGCGTTGCACCCTATGGAGGAGAGGGGTGCGCCCGGTGAGCGCACGTGAACAGGCACTGTGGACGAGGGCGAGACTGGGCCGCTGCGGCCCGCCGCTCGACCTGCTGACGGCCCGGTTCGACCGCCATGTCTACGCCCCGCACGCCCACGAGGAGTTCACGATCGGCGTCTGCGTCGGCGGCTCCGAACTCATCGACTACCGCGGCGGCCACATCCGCACCGGCCCGGGCTCCATCGTCGTCCTCGCCCCCGGCGAGATGCACACCGGCGGCCCGGGCACCCCCACCGAGGGCTACGCCTACCGCGCCCTCTACGCCGACCCGGCCCTCCTGACCGACGGCACCCTCGGCGGCCTCCCGCACTTCCGCGAACCCCTCCTCGACGACGCCGAACTCGCCGTGGCGCTGCGCCTCGCGCACACCGAACTCAGCGCCTGCCCCGACCCGTTGGAGGCCGAGTCCCGCCTCCCGTGGCTGCTGACGGCACTGGCCCGCCGCCACTCCACGTCCGGCCCGGCACCGGACGAGATCCCGGGCGCGGCCTGGGTCGCCCACGCGGTGAGGGACCGCCTGGCGGACGAGTTGCTGACCCCGCCCTCTCTCTCCCCCTGGCCGCGGACTTCGGCCTCTCCCGCTACCAACTCCTGCGCGCCTTCCGCACGACGATGGGGATACCCCCGTACGCCTGGCTCGCCCAGTACCGGGTGACCCGGGCCCGCGGACTCCTGGACGCGGGCGGGCGGCCCGCCGAGGTGGCCGCGCAGGTGGGGTTCGCCGACCAGGCGCATCTGACCCGGTGGTTCCGGCGGGTGCTCGGGGTGACACCGGCGGCCTACCGCAACAGCGTTCAAGACTCCCGGTGAGGGGGCGGCGCATCCTCGCCGTATGACTGCACGCGGCTGGTTCCTGTTCTCCCTGATGGGCGTGGTCTGGGGCATCCCCTACCTGATGATCAAGGTGGCGGTGGACGCCCCGCTCTCCCCGTCCATGGTCGTCTTCACGCGCTGCGCCCTGGGCGCCGTACTCCTGCTTCCCTTCGCGCTGCGCCAGGGCGGCCTGACCCGCACGGTCCGCGCGCACTGGCGCCCGATGCTGGCCTTCGCGTGCATCGAGATCATCGGCCCGTGGTTCACGCTCACCGACGCGGAACGGCACCTGTCCAGCTCTACGGCGGGACTGCTCATCGCGGGCGTACCGATCGTCGGCGTGCTCATGGCCCGCTTCTTCGGCGACACCGAGCGGCTGGGCACCCGGCGTGTGGCGGGCCTGGCCCTCGGCCTGTCCGGGGTCACCGTCCTCACGGTCCCGCATCTGACGGGCGGCGACGCGCGCTCGCTGGCGGAGGTGCTGCTGACGGTGCTCGGCTACGCGACGGCCCCGCTGATAGCGGCCCGCTACCTGAAGGACGTCCCGACCCTCCAACTGACCGCGCCCTGCCTGGCGTTGGCGGCGATCGTCTACGCCCCCGCGGCCGCGGTGACCTGGCCCTCCTCGGTCCCGTCCGCGCACGTCCTGGCCTCCCTCGCCGGCCTGGGCGTGATCTGCACGGCGGTGGCGTTCGTGGCCTTCCTGGAGCTGATCAAGGAGGTCGGCCCGACCCGCTCGACGGTGATCACGTACGTCAACCCGGCGGTGGCCGTGGCGGCGGGCGCGCTGTTCCTGGGCGAGAACCTGACGGTCGGCATCGCGGTGGCGTTCACGCTGATCCTGGCGGGGTCGGTGCTGGCGACGGCGGGGCCGGGGGTCCGGAGGGCGGAACGGGCGGCGGCGGTGGCAGTGCCGGTGCCGGTGACCGAGGCGGGTGCGCTGGGGTGGCGGGGCCGGC
This sequence comes from Streptomyces sp. P3, assembly GCA_016893485.2. Taxonomy (GTDB): domain Bacteria; phylum Actinomycetota; class Actinomycetes; order Streptomycetales; family Streptomycetaceae; genus Streptomyces. Next base: position 3,110,876 of record JAFEKX020000001.1, on the reverse strand, counting down.
CGAGGCCGGGGATCGGTCGGGGCTGGGCAGGGTTGCCAGGGGCGGAGGGCTGAGGCGGGGGCGGGGGTAGGGAGGGGCGGGGGATCGGTCGGGGCGGTGAGGCGGTGGAGCGGTGAGGCGGTCAGGCGGTCAGGCGGTGAGATTGGGCGAGCCGGTGGGGTGGTGGGGTGGTGGAACCGGGCGGGCCGTCGGGATCGGGTGACGGTCGTGACGGTCGAGGGGCCGGTGCCCGCCCGGTAGCATGGTCGACACGGCAGACGAGCCGGGCGGACGGTCGCGTGGAGTGCCCTTAGGGGACTTCCCGAGGAACGTCCGGGCTCCACAGGGCAGGGTGATGGCTAACGGCCACCCGGGGTGACCCGCGGGACAGTGCCACAGAAAACAGACCGCCGGAGACTTCGGTCTCCGGTAAGGGTGAAACGGTGGTGTAAGAGACCACCAGTGCCCAGGGTGACCTGGGCAGCTAGGTAAACCCCACCCGGAGCAAGGTCAAAAGGGAGTTCCTTCCCAGGAATGGAACGGGGCTCCTGCGGGAACGTTCGAGGGCTGCCCGCCCGAGTTCCCGGGTAGACCGCACGAGGCCGGTGGCAACACCGGTCCTAGATGGATGGCCGTCGCCGGGAGGATCGTGAGGCCCTCCCGGAAACAGAACCCGGCGTACGGCCCGGCTCGTCTGCCTTTACCGCCTACTGTCCGTTATGCCTTTCGTTACGGACTTCAGGCCGCCGCCGACGTACTCCGCCGCGTCCGAACGCGAGCCCCGGCCAGCCGAGTTGACGTCGCCGGACCTCGCCGCCGCAGCATCTTCAGGCCGATCGTCGTCGCCGAGGTGACGATCACCCCCGCTGTCACCGGATCTGGTTCAACTTGGTCTGGCTGAACCGGCTCGTCCGTACGACGGTCTTCGCGCCGGCCGGGAGCCGCGGCGACCTTCGCCTGCTGTACGGCCGAGGTGCCGTCGGCCAGTCGCAGCACCGAGCCGGAGTCCGCGACGCCGAGCGCGGAGTGCGCGGCGGCGATCTTGTCGAGCTTCTTCCACTGGTCCTGCGTGGGCGGACACCGACAACGGTGTCGTGACGGCGGCCACCCTTCCGATCAGCGCCAGCACGAGGCGCCGGGACTTCCCTGGTGGCCTCATTCTCTTTCTTCTGCTCAAGCCGCTCAGGGATGGCCCTGACCTGCGACGCTGGCAGTCGGAAAGTTGTTTCGGCAGCCCGTGCCCCGACGCGAATCAATTCCGGGCGATCAAATCCGCGGAATCAACAAGGGGTCCGGCGAGCGGCTCGGGGTCGCAAGAGCGGCGGCTTCGGATCGCGGGCCCGGAGCGCCCCCGCGCGCCCCGGACCGTGGACCCCCATCCCCCGTCGTCTTCCGGCTCGTCGATGGCGCTTCCCGGGTGGAACCAGGGCCGGATGTGCTGCGGTCGAATGCCCCCGGCATATTGACCGCAGCACGCGCCTCGGGTTCGTCCGAAGGCATGATCAGTGCGCCCGTTCCCCATGGGGCGCGCCCCGTGCCCGTAGGCTCCGGCACAGACAGCTTCCCGGTCCACGGGCCGGTCCGGAGGGGTCCGGTGTTGCCAGCGGGTATTTGGCAACACCATTCTGGCGGTGCGTTGTTGGGGGATGGTCATCGAGCACGACGGGTTCGGCGCCGAGTTACGACGGCGCCGCGTCGCGGCCGGCATGTCGCTGAGTGAGCTGGCCGGCAAGGTCTACTGCAGCCGCAGCTTCCTGAGCCGCGTGGAGAACGGGCGCCGCAGGGCGTCCCTGGAACTGGCCCAGCTCTGCGACGAGGTGCTGGACGCCAAGGGCGCACTGGTCGGACTGGCGCCCCTGCCCGGCACCGACGCCGTACCGAAGGCGGTCAGGGGCGGGGCGGGGGAGCGGGCCGCCGGGACGGTCAGGTCGCCGGAGAAGAAGGACGGGCGGTACGACCACGTCGAGTTCCGCCGGCTGCTGCGGCGCGGTGACCTCAGCCACGCCGCGGGCGAGATGCGCGAGGCCGAACGGCACTACACGGCCGCCTACCGCGGCGCCGAGGGCGATCCGCGGGCGCAGGCCGAGGCCGTGATCAGGATGGCGCGCCGCTGGTCCGACCCCGGGCAGGTCGACCGCGAGCTGCTCCAGTCGCTCCGGGGCTGCCTGGCCGCGCTGGACGGCGACGGCAGCGCGGTGGCGGCGGGGCTGCGGCTGCGCCCTCGAAGCGCATCTGGCGAAGAAGATGGCGCTGGCGGTCAGCCAGGACACCGCGGCGGGACTCGCGGGACCCGCCGAGGGCGCGCGGCTCGCCGAGGAGACCCTGCGCCGATTACCCGACGACGGCGACGACGAGGTCCGCTGCGAAGTCCTCACCGAATGCCGGTGGGCACGCTACGACTTCATGCCGGCCCCCGAGTCGTTGACGCTCTCCGAGCGGCTGCGCGAGGCCGCGGCCCGGCAGGGCTCCCGTACTTCCGGGGCGAGGCACTGATGGCGGTCGCCATCGACCAGTTGCGCAACGGCCGGATCTTCAGCGCCCTCGCCACCGCGAACCAGTACCGCAAGCACGCCGCCGACACCCACAGCGCCCTCGCCCGCTGGCAGCGGCACACCCTCGACGCCCTCCTCGACCTCTGGCACGGCCGGTTCGACGCGGCCGCCGAGTGGATCTTCGTGGAGTCGCTGAAGTTCATCGAACTCCTCCGCGCCGACTACGCCGTGCCCGCGGACAACCTCACCCAGACCCGCCTCGGTCAGGCCTACTGGCTGCTGAGACAGCAGGGCCGGCTGGCCGAACTGTTCACCTCCGACCTGGCCGGTGACGTCGAGCGGCACGCCTACTTTCCGGTCTGGCGGGCCGGACTCGCCCTCGCGCTGTGTGAGACCGGGCAGTACGCCGAGGGCGCGGACCTCTTCCTCGGCTGCGTCGCCGACGTCGACCGCTTCCCGCCGTCCGGCTGGGCCGTCCCCGCGCTCGTCCTGCTGGCGGAGGTCTGCGCGGCACTGGACCTGGCGGGCGGATTCGACGCGGAACTGGCACCGGTGCTGCCCACGCTCCGCGCCCGCCTCGCCCCGCACGACGGCGAGCAGATCGCCCTGGGCGGCTGGCCCACCGTCCTCGTCGGCCCGACCGCCCGCGCCTGCGGCGTCCTCGCCCTGGCCGCGGGCGAACCGGAGACCGCCCTCGAACACTTCCGCCGCGCCGCCGTCCCGGCCCGCTCCTCCCAGCCCGAACTGGCCCGCCTCCGCCTGGCCCAGGCCCGCGCGGTACGCCGTGGGGGGTCCGGGGAGTGAACCGAACGCGGTGCGGCTGCTGCGGGAGGCGTCGCGGGGGCGGAGTCGTACGGGATGAGGTGGCTCGGGGGCAGTGCGAGGGGTTGTTGGGGAGCCGGGGCGGGCGTGAGGCCGGGGCGTTCCCTACGGCGTCCGGAGACGCGTGCCCTACGGCACTCTCAACGCCGCCTGAGGTCAGTGGAGTGGCATGTGCGGACCGTGTTCGTGCTGTGAACTAGGTCACATGATCCACGGCGCCCGTCACTCCCAACGCCGCGCTCCCTCCGTCCCGGGGCCCCTGAACCACACACTGCCCCACACCTCACCCTGGGTAGTCAGCCAAAACATCTTCGTGGCCGGGGAGTTGGGGGCGACGGATTCCGGATCGTCTACGCGCATAGTGAGCCGAGTGGTCTGAACCCGTGTGTCCGGCGGGTTTGTGGGGTCCCTTGACCCGGGTGGGACGGCTGGGTTTCATACCTAACCAACTGCGCGGGGCTCGGGCGCCCGTCGTGAAATCCGCAGGGTGTCCTTGGCGTTCTTGGCGTGTCGCGCCGTCAACTCCCCAGTGAACGCAGGCATGTTGACCTGTCTGCCGGGCTGGATCGGCGCGTCGTGCGCCACCCCGGAAAGGAAAGCGCCGGTGTCGCAGTTCCGCACCGCAACTCCGCCTCTGCCCTGCCGTCGGAAGCCGGTGGGCGAGGTGAGCCGGCATCGGAGTCCGGCCGCCCAGCCGCACCAGCCGCACCAGCCGCACCGGCCGCACCGGCGGCACCGGTCGAAGCGGGAGTGAAGGGCGGGCGGGGGCGCAGTATCCGGACTTCGCTCATCACGCTCGCGGTGGTGGTGCCCGCGACGGCGCTGGTGCGGCTCTGGGTCAGTGGTTCCCACGCGCTCTTCGACCAGTGGAACGACTCCAACGACGTCGGCCGGGCGGCGAAGACCACCTACGCCCTGCAGCCCGCGGTCGGCGAGTTCCAGAAGGAACGGCAGCTGACGGTCAGCATGTCGGCCTCGCACGGCAGCCTCGCCGCCCTGGCGGCCCAGTGGCGCCGGACGGACGCCGTGCTCGCCGGGTTCCGGGAGGCGGAGTCCGCCTCCCGCGACGCCGGATCGGCGCAATACCAGGCGCAGTTGGCCACCGTACGGAAGCGGCTGACCGCGCTGACCACCGAACGGACCGCGGTCGACGACGGGAGGACTACCCGGCAGCAGGCCTACGCCGTCTACTCCGACGCCGTGTCGTCGGTCCTGAACCTCTTCGGCATGCTCGGCACCGACTGCGGCGACGCGACCACCGCCGCCGACGCCGGTCACGCCCTGCCGTTCCTGCGCGGGGCCGAGGCGCTCTCGCAGGAGGAGGCGATCCTCAACGGAGTAGCCGGGCCACGGGAGTTGAACGTCCAGGAGCGGTCCGCGCTGGCCGCCGCCCGGGCCGTCCGGGTCTCCGTGCTGACGAACGAGGTCGAGCCGTATCTGCCCGCCGCGTTGGGCGCCGAGCTGAGCAGCACCATGGGCGGTCAGGACTGGGCCGCCATGACCGCCTTCGAGAAGACCATCGCCGGGGCGTCCGCCAAGGTCACCCAGGACTCCGGGCACCGGACCCACCAGGTGCTCGTCAAGGCACTGCTCGGCAGCGCCCTCGCGCTGGTGGCCGTCCGGTCCGCGTCACCCCAGGAGAAGGCCCCTGGTCCGGGTCGCCCCGAGACGAAGCCCCCGTGGCCGACCGGAACACGGCCCCGTCCGGCCGGCGTCAGTTGCCCACCCGTCCCCGTCCGACAAGGAACAACACCCCATGACCGCGCCCAACACCACGCACGGCGGACTGGCCTGGCTGCTGGACAACCTGATCGAGCGGATTCCGGAGGCCCTGCACGCCATCGTGCTGTCCGAGGACGGTCTCCTCGTCGGCGCCTCCGAACGGCTCGCACGGGACGACGCGGAGCAACTCGCCGCCATTTCTGCGGGAGTTCACTCGCTCGCGCTGGGCACCAGCCGGCACTTCGGCGGCGGCCGGGTGCAGCAGACCGTCATCGAGATGGACGAGCTCTTCCTCTTCGTCACCACCGCGGGCAGCGGCGCCCGGCTCGCCGTGCTCGCGACCTCGCGGGTGGACGTCGGCACCGTCGGCCACGAGATGACCATGGTCGAACGACAGGTGGGGCAGTTCCTCAGCGCGCCCCCGCGGTTCCCGGAGTACAGCGGAGTGTCCTTCGCGGGTGAGCATGAATAAGACATTGGTCCGACCCCGTCCGTGCGCCCCCGTGTCGAACTGATCACCCGGATCAGCACCGTCCGCCGCCCACCCGCGACCAGCGGCTCCAGCCCGAGCAGAACCGGCTGCCGGCGCTCTGCCGTACGCCGACCGCGCTGGTGGAGGTCGCCGCCCGGCTCGATCTTCCCGTCGCGGTCATCCGGGTCCTCCTCGACGACCTGCTGGACAACGACCTCGTCTCCGTCTCCCCGCCCACCGCGGCCGGTATCCCCGACGCCCGTCCCTCCAGGCAGTGATCGATGGCATTCGCGGAACCCGACCGCCGCACGGCTTGCGCCCGGGCCACCGCCGTCGGCAAGACCACCCTCGTCGGCGCGATCAGCCAGACCGCGCCGCTGCGGACCGAGGAACTCATCACGAGGCCGGCGTCGGCGTCGGCGTCGACTGCGACGAGGACCCCGAGGAGATCCGCGCCGCACTCGACCTCGCCCCCGTCATCCCACTCGTGCTGTGCGACGCCCGCGACAAGGAGTCGGTGAAGACGGTGCTGCTCGCCCTGCTCGTCCTGCTCGAACATGTCATGCGGGCGCCGGCGGCGGAGGCGTCGGCCGACCGCCAGCCCGTCCAGCCCTGCGGTCAGGAAGGCTTCGTCGCCGATACGGCCGTCGCGGTCAGCGTGCCGTCGCACTCGGCGAACTGGCCGTCGTCCAGGGCGACTTGGTGGGCGCCCGAGTCCGGCAGGCCGATCACCATCGTCGGGTAGAGGACGGGCGCCGAACCGGACGTGCAGTAGCCGTCGCCCTCGCCCTGCACCTGTACGAAAGTCAGCTTGAGCCAGGCCCGCGCGCCGGGGGCGAGCTTCACGGGGAGGCGGGGCCGACGGGGTGACCGTCAGCGGCACATTGAGTTCCGGGAGCCGTTCGCGGCGCCGGCGACCGTGGGATGTCCTTGGAGGACACAGGACTTGGCGCCCGCGTTGGTGAACTGGACGATCGCCGCGCCGGTCCCGGTGCCGGCCGGGCGGTCGGCGGCCTGGTACGCGCTCGCCTTCAGGGAGTCCGGCGAACAGGCCTTCGCCGCCGCGCCGTTGGAGCCGGACCCGGCGGGGGGAGGGGGAGCCGGGAGAAGTGGGAGAGGTGGGGAGGAGGTGGTCGCGGTCGGCGTCTTCGACGACGCGCCATCCCCGTCCGCCGGGGTGTCGCCCGGCTGACACCCCGTCATCACCACCGCCGCCATCGACACCGCGGCCACGGCCAACGCGCTCCTACGGATGCTGCTCTTCTGCATGACGCCCCCGAACTGGCTGTGCACGGGCCGGACTTCGCCGGCGCTCGCGGAGGGAGACAGGTCCGCCCGCGCCGGGAGTTCCGCCCGTGCACCACCTGTGACGCAACGGTGACGCTCAGTCGAAGCTGGCGAAATACGCCGCCGCCATGTCCTCGTCGCCGTGCCCCTGCGCGGCGGCCCGCGCGAACCGCTCCGCCCCCGCGGCGGCGACATCCAGCCGCACGCCGTTCGCCGCGCCCGCCTGCACGATCAGCCGGGCGTCCTTCTCCGCCGTGGTGACCGCGAAACTCGCCGGTGTCAGCTGGTTGTCGAGGATCGCGGCCGACTTCGCGTGCAGATAGCCCATGTCGAGCGGGCCGCCCGCGATGAGGTCGAGGAAGTCCTGCGGGTTCACCTCCAGAGCCTTGGACAGGGCCAGCGCCTCGCCCGCCGCGTTCGTCACGGCCAGCACCCAGCTGTTGGCGACCAGCTTCAGCCGGGTCGCCGTCGCCGCCGCGCCGTCCTCGCCCACCCACATCGTGCGGGCACCGACCGCGTCGAAGACCGGGGTCACCGTCTTCCGGCCGGACTCCGGGCCCGCCGCCAGGACGGTGAGCTGACCGGCCTCGGCGGGCTGGCGGGTGCCGAGGACGGGGGCGTCGTAGAAGACGAGGTCGTGCCGGGCCGCGAACTCGGCCAGTTCGCCCACCGATTCGAGGCTCGACGTCGTCGACTGGACCCACGCGGCACCGGGGCGCAGGACGGGCGCCGCCTCTCGGATGACGTCGAGGACGGTGTCGCCGTCGTAGAGCATCGTGAGGACGACGTCGGCGTCGCGTACGGCGTCCGCGATCGTGTCGGTGACGTGCGCGCCGTCGGCGGACAGGGGGTCGGCCTTGGCGCGGGTGCGGTTCCAGGCGTGGACGGTGTGTCCGGCGCGGGCGAGGTTGCGGGCCATCGCGGCGCCCATGATGCCGGTGCCCAGGACGCCTACGGTCAGCTTCTCGGTGGTCATGTCTCGGCTTTCGTCCTCGACGGTGTTGTCGAGGACCAGCGTGCCAGGGTGACGCGCGCCCGGCCTCCCGGCGGGGCGCGCGCCGCCCGTCAGCCGGTGACCGTGAACCAGGTCGCGCGCGACTTCTGCCACCCGGGTGCGAGAGGTCCTTCGCCTCGGTGCCGTCGCCGTACAGGTCGGCCCCGCCGTCGTCGGTGATCAGCTGGGCGCGCGCACCCGAGGCCGTCAGGTCCGGTACGTCGACGACGGCCTCCCAGGCGCCCGGGTCCGTGGTCGGCAGGTCCCGCAGCTTCACCGGCTTGTCGGCCGCCTTGCCGGTCCAGGAGTAGAGGGCGTACGGGTCGGAGTTGTCGTCGGCGGCCCAGGAACCGGCGACGATCAGATACTGGTTCGCCGCGTTCTTGCGGATGTCCCGCACCGAGAGGCCGCCGAGGTCCAGCTCGATCGGCGTGCCGAAGGTCGCCGCGGTGCCGTTGGCGACCACCTTGTCGATGTTGGTGACCGGCACCAGCAGCGCCTTGCCGCCCGTGACCGCCGGGGCGATCGGTGCGCGGAAACCGAGGTACGCGGTGGTCGTCGAGCCGGGCGCGAACTCCAGCCCTCCACGTTGAACCCGTCGATCTCCTTGGGGATCTCACCGTCGGCCGTGCCCGCCGCGAAGCCGTACCGGTTGCCGTTCGCCTTGTCCCACGCCACCAGGTTGTCGCGCAGCTTGCCGTACGAACTGCCGTAGGACAGCGCCGTGTTGGCGCCGGTGCCGGTCACCTTGGTGGTGAAGACCGTGTTGCGGTCCGCCTTGTACTCGCCGTCCTTGTTGTTGCCCAGCGAGCCGGTCCAGTAGATCGTGTCACCGACGCGGGCCGCGCCCTCGATGTCGATCTCCTTGGACACGTCGATGTCGTCGCTGAAGTCCCACGTCTTCACCGGCGCACCGGACGCCGAACGGTCGTACAGACGAAGGACGTTGGACTCGTCATCCGCCACGACGACATAGCCGCCGCCCACGTCGACGGCGGCGGAGGCGTCGCTGGAGCCGGTGAAGTAGCGGGTGTCGGCGGGCAGTTGGGCCGCCGCGGAGGCCGCGTAGTGCAGGGTCTTCGTGGCCGTCTTGCCGCCGAGGCCCGTGACCTTCACCGTCAGGTCGGTGTAGCCCTGCGCGGCCGCCGCGACGGCGAGTTGGCGGGTCGCGCCGGTGCCGGTGACGGTCACCGCGCTCGTCGGCGCCACGGATGTCTTGCTGCTCTTGCTGGCCGCGACCGTCAACGCGCTGACGTCCGCGCCGCTCTGAGCGACCGTCACCTGGACCGTCGGGTCACCGACCGCGCCCACCGCGCCGGACAGGTAGGTCGCCGAGAGGGAGATGGTCGGTGTGCCGTAACTCGCCGCGTGCGCCTGGCTGTTGTCCAGGCCCAGGGCGGCGAGGGCGAGGCAGGTGCCCGCCACGGCAACCGCCCTGCGCCCGCTGGAGAAGACTCCACTGGCGGAAACTCCCTCGGAGCGCGTTCCCTTGGAGAACGCTCCGTCGGAGACTGCGTAGTCCTGCTGCACGGGGACCCCTTCGTCGGCTCGGTGTCGACGAGAAGGTTCAGCGGGCTTCACCAACTCCGCGGGGTGTGGGCAGGTCCTGGGGGTGAACAGCTGCGGACGGGCCGAGGGAGCGTTCCATCACCCGGGCCAGGTGACGGGTGAAGACCTCCCGCGTGTCGGGGGTCAGGGTGCGCAGCGCGACCAGCGCGGAGATCGCCACGTCGCACAACTCGCCCTGCACGTCCTCCCAGGTGTGGGTGACACCCTTGCGCGGGTTCTGGCCGGTCACGCCGATCACCGCCTGGGCGACCTCGCCGACCTCCTCGGACAGCTTCAGCATGCACAGCAGCATGCCCTCCTTGCCGTCGAGGGGGTCGATGCGGTCCAGCCAGGTCCACAGGTCGTCGATGCCGGACCAGAGGTCGGCGGCCCGGTCGTTCTGATCGCTCATGCGCCCAGCCTGCCAGCACCCACCGACACATCCGCCCTACTCGTCGAACAAGGTCTCCTGCCCGGACTCCGACGCCTCCCGCACCCGCCGGTTCCGCAGGCCGATCACCACGGCTGTCGCCGCGCCGGTCACCGCGAGCGCGGCCGGGACCATCCAGCCCCGGTTCACCGTGTGCCCGAACGCGTGGTCCAGGGAGATACGGCCGGGGCCGGTGACCGCGAGGCCGGCCGCGGTCAGGGCGAGGGAGGCCGCGTACTCGTAGCCGCCGCCCGCCGCGAAGAAGCCGTTGGGCGCGTGCACGGCGGCCGCGCCCGTCATCGCGCCGGCCGCCGCCGCGCCCGCCGCCGGGGTCGCGAGGCCCAGCGCGAGCAGCGTGCCGCCGCCCGCCTCGGAGAGGCCCGCCATGACGGCGCTCTGCTTGCCGGGGAGTACCCCATCGCCTCCATGGCCGCGCCGGTGCCCTCGATGCCGCCCCCGCCGAACCAGCCGAACAGCTTCTGCGCGCCGTGCGCCGCCAGCACGCCGCCGGTACCCAGCCGGAGCAGCAGCAGGCCCAGATCGCTTCGGTCGTAACAGGTCACGGTGACTCCCTGGACAGACGGCGGGGACGGTCCCTCCACCGTCGCATCCCGGGCGCGCGGCGGGCGGGTGCGCGCGGCCGTTCGGGTGGCGGGGCATGGGGAACGGTGTGAGTCTGACCGGCATGACGATTCAGACAGCCAAGCTCAGCGATCCGGCCGTCCGGGCGTTCGTCAGCGCCGTCAACGCCCATGACCGGGACGCCTTCCTGGCGTTGCTCGCGCCGGGCGCCACGATGGCGGACGACGGCTCGGACCGTGACCTCGCCGAGTGGATCGACCGGGAGATCTTCTCCTCGCACGGCCACATGGAGGTGGACCGCGAGTCGGACGGCGGCCGGGCCCTCGTCGCCCGCTACTCGAACGACGCGTGGGGCGAGATGCGCACCCGGTGGACCTTCACGGTCGGCGACGACGGCAGGATCGCCCGCTTCGAGACCGGGCAGGCCTGACCGGCGTAGAAACCCTTGCACCACGTCGATCTGTACCAACTGCGCCTCTCCGAGGCCGACTTGGGGCGTGGGGCCGAACTCCGTTACCAGCGCGAGGAGTTCGTGTGCGAGGGGCTGATCCGTGCCTGCGCCCGGAGCGCCGACGACCCGGCCCGCGCCGCCGTGTCCGCCGAGGGGGAGCAGGGCACGGCCGTGCGGGCCGAGCAGAGCGCGGGGGCGATGGCGAAGGGGCCGCTCTCTTCCGGGCAGGTGGCCGAGGCCGACCACGTGCTCGGGAGGTGAACGGCCCCTGCGGCGACCAACAGGCGGGCACAGCGGCCCAGTTGGGGCGGGTCCGGCTCAGTAGCCCTGGTTGCCCTGCTGGGCGTACTGCTGCTGCGAGGTGAACTGACCGCCGCGGCCCTGCTCGGTCAGCGTGATCCGGCCGGCCTTGATGGTCGCGAGGCGCGGCGCGCGGCGGGCGATCGACGAGTCGTGGGTGACCATGACGAAGGTCAGGCCGTACTCGTGCCAGAGGCCTTCGAGCAGGCCCATGATGTCGTCGCGGGTGCCCTCGTCGAGGTTGCCGGTGGGCTCGTCGGCGAGGAGCACCTTCGGCTTCTTGACCAGCGCGCGGGCGATGGCGACGCGCTGCTGCTGGCCGCCGGAGAGCTCGGACGGGGCGTGCCGGAGGCGGTCGCCGAGGCCCACCGACGTGAGCGCCTCGGCCGCCCGCTCGCGGCGCTCGGCGGGCTTGACGCCGAGCGGGACGAGGGCCGTCTCGACGTTCTCCTGCGCGGTGAGCGTCGGGATGAGGTTGAAGGACTGGAAGATGATGCCGATCTTCTCGGCGCGCAGCCGGGTCAGCTTGGCCTCGCTGATGGCGGCGAGGTTCACGCCGTCCAGCTCGACACTGCCCTCGGAGGGCCGGTCAAGGCCGCCGATCATCTGCAGCAGCGTCGACTTGCCGCCGCCGGTCGGGCCCTGGATGACGAGCTGGTCGCCGTCCTCGATGGTGAGGTCGACGCCCCGCAGCGCCTCGACCGTCTCCTTGCCCCGCGTGTAGCGCTTGGTGACGCCGGTGAGCTTGTACATGGGATCTCCGTCGGATACGTCGGTGAAGAAGAAGAGGGTCGGGGCGCCGCCTCTCGGGGGAGTGGAGGCGACGCCCCGGATCAGGGGCGGCGGCGACTAGGGAGACGCTGCGCAGGGCGTCCGCGGGCCGCATCCGCGAGGCACGCCAGCCGCCCATCGCGCCGGCGATCAGGCCACCGGTGACGGCGAGGCCCACCGCGAGGGCGATCGTGGTCAGCGAGACCGGCGCGTTCAGGGCGATCTCCAGGGTGTTGGACGCCGCCTGCCGGCCGGGACCGCCCTGGCCGCCGCCGGGGCCGCCGCCCGTGCCGCCACCGCCGCCGGTGGAGCCGAGCTGCGCGGTCAGCTTGGGGCTGATCGCGGTGACCGTGTAGGCCGCGACGAGGCCCAGCGCGATACCGAGCGCGCCGCCGATCAGACCGTTGACCATGGACTCGCCGACGACCTGCCGGGTCACCTTGCGGCTCGGCCAGCCGAGCGCCTTCAGCGTGCCGAACTCACGCACCCGGCGCGACACGGCGGAGGGAGGTGAGCAGCGCGGCCACGAGGAACGCGGCGATCAGCACCGCGATCGACAGCCACTTGCCGACGCTGGTCGCCAGGTTCGAGGCGGTGGACAGCGAGCCGGACACGGTGGACGCGAGGTCGGCGGAGGTGGTGACCGTCGTACCCGAGATGTTCTTCTGGATGGTCGACTTGACGGCCGAGATCTGCTGGGAGTCGGTCGCCTTGACGTAGATCGTGGTGACCTTGTCCTTCGAGTCGCCCAGCGTCTGCGCCTGCTTCAGCGGCAGGTACACGTCGACCGTGGACTCGCTGCTGTTGGGCGTCGCGATGCCGATGACGGTGAACTTGGTGCCGGAGATCGAGAAGGTCGAACCGACCTTGTACTTCTTCGACTTGGCGTACGACGCGCTGACGACGGCGACCTTCGCGTTGGTCTGCGCGGTCGTGAACGTCTTGCCGGTGGTGATCTTCGAGGTGGACAGCGGGCCCAGGGCCTGGTCGGTGACGTCGATGCCCGCGACCGAGTACGAGTTCACGTTGAAGTTGGCGCCGCCGCCCTGCACTTGGGGCTGACCGCTGCCGCTGTTGCCCGTGCCGCCGCCGGGGCCGCCCTGCTGCGAACCGGAGGAGGAACCCGACGTGGTCGAGGACTTCGCCTTGCCCTGGGTGAAGGAGCCGTCGACCTTGGTGACGTTCAGCGTGAGCGCGCCGACCGCGCTGGCGACGCCCTTCTGCCCGGCGACCTTGGTGACCAGCGAGGACGCGAGGGCCTGACCACCCTGCGTATTCACCCGGTCCGAGCTCTGCGAGCTGCCGCTGGAGGAGGTGGCGCCGAACTTGAAGCTGGGACCCTGCGAGCTGCCCGCCTTGGGAGCCGACTGTGCTTTGGTCACGGTCATGTCAGTTCCGAGACCGTAGAGAGACTTGAGGACCTTGTCCTGAGCCTGATTCATGCCGGCCGACACCGAGTTGACGGTGATGACCAGCGCGATACCGAGCGCCAGACCCATCGCGATGACCAGGGCCGCCTTCTTGCGACGCCCCAGTTCGCGCTTGAGATAGATGCCAAACATCCCATTCCCCAAAGGTTCTTGGCGCCCGCTGTGGGCGCGGCCACAAGCTATGGAGAAACCTTTGAGTCGACCTGAGTAAAGGATGTGTCAGGCCTGAGAAAAAAAGGGCCCGACATCAGAATTGCGTCAGACAGCTCATTCCTAACCCGCCGAGGGCTTCCTGCCAGGAAACCCCTGTTCAATGGCCTGTCGGCAGGGGATGCCGATCATCCATTCGACCCCGGGCGGCCACCCCGCCGCGTACGGCCGCGCCCCCGTTTTGTACGGTCCCGGGATGCGCGATTCCTCTCGGCTCACCCGGCGTGCCGCTCTCGGCCTGACCGCCGCCGTTCTTCCCCTGGCGGCGGCGACCCCCGCGTCCGCGGCGACCGCGATAGGCGGTGAGCGCCTGGCCCGGGACGGGATCCAGGCGGGCGATGCCTCCACCCTGCCCAAGAAGCTCACCGCCCGCTCCTGGCTGATCGCCGACCACAAGACCGGCGAGGTGCTCGCCTCGTACCGCGCGCACCAGCGGCTCGCGCCCGCGTCCACGCTGAAGATGCTGTTCGCCGACACCGTGCTGGGCAAGTTCGAGCGGACCCGCACCTACCGGGTGACCGACGCCGACCTCGCCGACGTCCCCTCCGGCTCCAGCCTCGTCGGGGTGAAGCCCGGAATCCTGTACACCGTCCACCAGTTGTGGCAGGGCGTCTTCCTGCGCTCGGGCAACGACGCCGTGCACGTGCTGGCCCACATGAACGGCGGGATCGCCGCGACCGTCGCCCAGATGCAGGCCAAGGCGAAGGACCTCCAGGCCCTGGACACGCATGTGGTGAGCCCGGACGGCTTCGACCACCCCGGACAGGTCTCGTCGGCGTACGACCTCACGCTCTTCGCCCGGCACGGGCTGCACGACGACGACTTCAGCTCCTACTGCTCGACCCGGGTCGCGAACTTCCCGGCCGGCGGCAAGAAGACCTTCCAGATCCAGAACACCGACCGTCTGCTCAGCGGCGCCTACGGACTGCGCCCGTACCCGGGCATCATCGGCGTGAAGAACGGCTACACCAGCCACGCGGGCAACACCTTCACCGGCGCCGCCACTCGCGACGGCCGCACCCTCCTGGTGACCGTGATGCACCCCGCGAACGGCGGCAACGAGGTCTACAAGGAGACCGCCGCACTGCTCGACTGGGGCTTCGGCAAAGGGAGTTCGGCCCGGGCGGTGGGCATGCTGGTCGATCCGCTGAGCGAGGGCGGGGCCACCGCGAGCCCGACGCCTTCGGGTGCCAAGGGGCGCCGGGAGCCTCCGGGAGCGCCGCCTCGTCCTCGTCGGACGGTTCCTCGGCCTGGCCGGTGCTGGGCGGTGCGGCGGGTGCGGTCGCGGTGCTCGCGGGCGGCGCGATCGCGCTGCGCCGGCGGCGGGCGGCCGTGGCGGCGGCCAAGTCCCGGGAACTCGACGGGAGTTGATGTGACGCGACAGCCGCTCCACGGTCCGGTGCACAACCCGCGGTCCCACGCGGGCTCCACCCCCACCCGGGCCGTGGAACGACTGTCGCCTCTCCCCTCGGATTGGCTTGCGGAACACGGGATTCCGGCAGTGCGGAAGCCCTGTGCTCCAAGTGTGAAGCTTTGATGGAGAGAGTTGAGCATAAGTCAGTAACCGGCCGCAATGGTGCGGATGGTCAAATTCCGTTTGTGCAACTTGCCCTAGCCGCGCCCGACATACGGCATCGCGGTCGCCAGCACCGTCGCGAACTGCACGTTCGCCCCCAACGGCAGCTCCGCCATGTGCCGCACGGTGCGCGCCACATCGGCCACATCCATCACCGGTTCCGGGGCTACCACCCCGTTGGCCTGCAGCGCCCCGGTCTCCATCCGCGCCGTCATGTCGGTCGCCGCGTTCCCGATGTCGATCTGCCCGACCGCGATCGAGTACGGCCGCCCGTCCAGCGACAGCGACTTGGTGAGCCCGGTCAACGCGTGCTTGGTCGCGGTGTAGGCCACGGAGTGCGGACGAGGCGTATGGGCGGAAATCGACCCGTTGTTGATGATCCGTCCGCCCTGCGGCACCTGCTCCTTCATCCGCCGGTACGCCGCCTGCGCGCACAGAAACGCCCCGTTGAGGTTGGTGTCCACCACATGCCGCCACGCGTCGTACGGCAACTCCTCCACCGGCACCCCGCCGGGCCCGAACGTCCCCGCGTTGTTGAACAGCAGGTCCACCCGCCCGAACCGCTCCACCGTCGCGTCGAACAACGCGTCCACGTCCTCCGGCCGCGCCACATCCGTCGCTACGACGAGGGAGGCGCCCTCGGGCACCAGCGCGGCCGTCTCCTCCAGGGTCCCGGTGCGGCGGCCGGCCAGCGCCACCGACCAGCCCGCGCGCAGGAGTTCCACGGCCACCGAGCGGCCGATCCCGGAGCCGGCGCCGGTCACCACGGCGATCTTCGATGAGTGCTGTGCGTTCATGGGCCGCAGCCTACGAGTCACCCCCTCCTGCGGGTACCGCACCCCGATCCGCTCCCGCACCGCGTCCAGCGTCCGCATCACCGCGAGCGTGCCCTCCAGCGGCACCCACGGCGACTCGGTCTCCCCGGCCCGCACCGCCCGCATCACCTCGGACGCCTCGTGCCGCAGCGTGTTCCGGGGCCCGTCCGCCGGGTCGAGGACGAACTCCTCGGGGTCGCGCCCGTCCCGGTGCAGCACGAACCGGTCCGGGTGGAAGAAGCCGTCCGGGATGTCGATCCGGCCCAGCGAACCGGTCACCGACGCCGAGGTCCCCGTACCACCGACGATCGAGCAGTGCAGCGCGGCCAGCGCCCCGCTGTCCCAGGAGAACAGGGCCGCCGTCTGGAGGTCGGCGCCCTCGGGGAGAGCACCGCCGACGCCTTGATGTCGTCCGGCTCACCGAGGAGCAGGTGCGCGAACGACACCGGGTACACCCCGAGGTCGAGGAGCGCGCCGCCGCCCTGTGCCGGGTCGCGCAGCCGGTGCGAGGGCGGGAAGGGCCCGGCGAGTCCGAAGTCGGCCTGGACGGTGCGGACTTCACCGACGGCCCCGTCGTCGACGAGGGCCTTGAGCCGCCGTACCAGCGGATTGCAGTACATCCACATGGCCTCCATCAGGAAGCTGCCGCGCTCGGCCGCCAGCGCGACCAGTTCGGT
This sequence comes from Streptomyces sp. P3, assembly GCA_016893485.2. Classification (GTDB taxonomy): domain Bacteria; phylum Actinomycetota; class Actinomycetes; order Streptomycetales; family Streptomycetaceae; genus Streptomyces. Next base: position 3,094,318 of record JAFEKX020000001.1, on the reverse strand, counting down.
GGCCTCGCGGGAGTTCAGGGTGAAGGCCTTCTCGACGAGGACGTTGCGCCCCGCCTCCAGGCAGAGACCGGCCGCCGTGCGGTGGGCCGCGTGCGGGGTGGCGACGTAGACGACATCGATGTCCGCGTCGCTCGCCAGCGCGTCCCAGTCGCCGTAGGCCCGCTCGATGCCGAAGCGCTCGGCGAAGGCCTTCGCCGAGGCCTCCGTGCGGGAGGCCACCGCGACCACCTCGGCGTCCGGCAGATCGACGAGCTCCGCCGTGAACGCGGCGGCGATCCCACCGGTCGCCAGGACCCCCAGCGCACCTTCTGCTCCGTCATCGCTGCCCCACCCTCGCTCACCAGACCCTCGGCACCCTGTACGAGCTGAGAGCATAGGTGGCGGATCACCCGGAGAGGGAGGGGCACATGTCCGAGCAGGGGGCGCCGGCACCGAGCGTGCCGCAGTCCGTCGTACCGTCCGCCGCGCCGTCGCCCGGGGCGACCCGGCGCGCCGGACTCCTCGTCGTGCTCGTGCTCGGCGGCCTCACCGCGACCCCGCCGCTCGCGATGGACATGTACCTCCCCGCTCCCGGAGGTCACCCGCTCCCTGCACGCGCCCGCCGCGACCGTCCAGCTCACCCTCACCGCGTGCCTCGCGGGCATGGCCCTCGGCCAGCTCGCGGTCGGCCCGATGAGCGACGAAGGGGGGCCGCAGGCGCCCGCTGCTGACCGGCCTGGCGATCTACATCGTGGCGACCGCCCTCTGCGCGATCGCCCCCGAACGTCGAGTCCCTGATCGCCTTCCGACTGGCGCAGGCCTCGCGGGCGCGGCCGGAATAGTGATCGCGCGGGCGGTCGTCCGCGACCTCTACGACGGCGTGGCGATGGCCCGCTTCTTCTCGACCCTGATGCTCGTCTCAGGGGTGGCCCCGATCGTCGCGCCCCTGGTCGGCGGCCAGATCCTCCGCGTGACGGACTGGCGGGGCGTGTTCGTCGTCCTCACGGCCGTGGGCATCCTGCTCACCGCACTGGTCTGGCGCCGCCTCCCGAGACCCTCGCCCCCGCCGACCGCCACGCGGGCGGCACGGCGGAGGCCCTGCGCTCGATGCGCGCCCTCCTCACGGACCTCCCCTTCACGGGCTACATGCTCACCGGCGGCTTCGCCTTCGCCGCGCTCTTCGCCTACATCTCGGCGTCCCCGTTCGTCATCCAGGAGATCTACGGCGCCTCCCCGCAGACGTTCAGCCTGCTGTTCGGCGTCAACTCGGTCGGGCTGGTCGTGGTGGGCCAGATCAACGGCAAGCTGCTGGTGGGCCGGGTCTCCATGGACAAGGTCCTGGCCGCGGGCCTCGCGGTGGTCGTGCTGGCCTCGACGGCACTGCTGCTGATGGCGACGGGAGCGTTCGGCGAGGTGGGCCTGATCCCGGTCGCCACGGCCCTCTTCGTCCTGATGTCCGCGATGGGCGTGACGATGCCCAACGCCCAGACCCTCGCCCTGATGCGCACCCGCCACTCCGCGGGCTCGGCCTCCGCCCTCCTCGGCACCTCGTCCTTCCTGATAGGCGCGGTGGCCTCCCCCTGGTCGGTATCGCGGGCGAGCACACCGCCGTGCCGATGGCGGTCGTCCAACTGGTGGCCGGACTGGTGGCGGTGGCCTGCTTCGTGGGAATGTGCCGTCCCTGGAACACACGTACGACCGCGGAGGAGTGGGGGGAGCTGAGCGCCCCGAGACTGCGCCACGACACCCCGGAACGGGCGGGCCTCGACCCCGAGGAACTCCGCCACCTGGTCCGGGAGGTCCACGACCTCACCACCGGCGACCACCCCTGGGCCGCGGGCGCCGTCGTGGTCGCCGGCCGCGGCCCGGTGATCGCGGTGGAGGAGGCCGCGGGCTGGGCCGTACGGTATTCCGCCTACGACCCGAGACCGACCGGGGCGTCGAGCTGCCCCGGCGTCCCGCGTCCCGACGAGGGTGGACACCCCCTTCGACCTGGCCTCCGTGACGAAACTCTTCACCTCGGTCGCGGCGATGCAGCAGATCGAGCGCGGCACGCTGGGCATAGACGCGAAGGTGGGCGCGTACCTCCCGGACTTCAGGGCCGCCGCCCGCCACGGCATCACCGTCCGCCAACTCCTCACCCACACCTCGGGGTTGCGCCCCGAACTCCCGCTCTACGACTGCGCCGACGACACCGAACGCCTGTCGATGCTCCGAACGGAGGCGCCGGTCGGTGAGCAGGGCGAGTACGTCTACTCGGACCTGAACCTCCTCCTGCTCCAGTTCGTCCTGGAACGCGTCACCGGCCGCACGCTCGACGTCCTCATCCACGACGGCATCACCCGCCCGCTGGGGATGACCTCGACGGACTTCGGCCCCAGCCCGGCGCGGCGGCGACAGAGGACCAACGCCGCCCCTGGGCCAAGGCCGACCGCGGCATGCTCCGGGGCGTCGTCCACGACGAGAACGCCTGGGCGCTGGGTGGCGTGGCCGGCCACGCGGGCCTCTTCTCGACGGGCCGGGACCTGGCGATCTTCTGCCGCACGCTGCTGGCGGGCGGTTCCTACGGCCCCGCCCGCATCCTGGGCTCCGACTACGTGGAGCTGCTGCTGACCCCGCCGGGCCTGGGCTTCGGGGTCGATCAGGCGTGGTTCATGGGGAGTTGGCGGGTCGGGGGCGGTGGGGCACACCGGGTTCACGGGGACTTCGGTGGTGCTTGATCCGGCCACGGACACGTTTTTGGTGTTGCTGGCGAACACGGTGCATCCGCGGAGGCGCCCGACGGACAGTGGGCCTCGGGCGGCGGCGGGGACGCGGGTGGCTCGGGCGGTGCGGGGGTGACGGGGGCGGGCCGGGGTTTTGAGCCGGGCTCCTGCGTTGCCCCACACGGGCGGTGGGTGGGCATAGGGCCCCGGGGTCTGGGGGCGGAGCCCCAGGGACCTCGGCGGGGGACCCCGGGCCACTTAGAATCGGCGGGTGAACGACCCCGTGGCCCCGGCCGAAACCCTCCGTACCGCTCTGGCCCGCCTCCTCGAAGGCCTCCCGCCCCGGCAGGCTTCCGGTGCCGTGGAGCGGCTGATCGCCCATTACAGGGGGCCACTCCCACCGACGCCCCGATCCTCCGGGACCGTGCGGACGTCGCGGCCTACGCGGCGTATCGGATGCCGGCGACCTTCGAAGCCGTACGGTCCGCGCTGGACGCGTTCGCGGACGCCGTACCCGGGTGGACCCCGGAGAGCCACGTGGACGTCGGCGGCGGGACCGGTTCCGCGACCTGGGCCGTCGCCGTGACCTGGGCCGGCGACCGCCCGGTGACGGTCCTCGACTGGGCCGAACCCGCCCTCGCCCTCGGCAAGGAGATCGCCGCCGCCAACCCGAGCCTGCGCAAGGCCAGTTGGCGACGCGAACGGATCGGCCCCGCGCTCACCCTCACCCCGACCGACCTCGTCACCGTCTCCTACGTCCTCAACGAACTCACCGTCCCCGACAGAGCCGCCCTCGTGGACACCGCCGCGTCCGCCGCCCAGGCCGTCGTGATCGTCGAGGCCGGCACCCCCGCCGGTTACGCCCGCGTGATCGAGGCCAGGGACAGGCTCATCGCCGCCGGTTTCCACATCGCCGCCCCCTGCCCCCCAGCGCCGCCTGCCCGATCACCCCCGGCGAGGACTGGTGCCACTTCTCGGCACGGGTCAGCCGTTCCTCCCTGCACCGCCAGGTCAAGGGCGGCTCCCTGCCGTACGAGGACGAGAAGTTCAGCTACGTCGCCGCCGCCCGCTTCCCCGTGGAACCCGCCCCCGCCCGCGTCGTACGCCGCCCCCAGATCCGTAAGGGCCAGGTCCTCCTCGACCTCTGCGAGACCGACGAACAGCTGCGCCGCACGACGGTCACCAAACGCCACGGCGACCTGTACAAGGCGGCCCGGAACGCGAGCTGGGGAGACTCCTGGCCGGAAAAAGCCTGACACTTGCGCCGAAAGCGCCACACGTGTGTCTCGTCCCACCCACCCCGGATGCGAGGTCCCGCCTCTCAACGCGCAGGATGGTGGGACCATGGGGGAAGTTCTCCGCACAACGGCGGGGCTCCGCACGACGGCAGGGCAAGCACAGCACGGCGACGACAGCAGGGCGAGGAGATAGATGAGTGCGACGTTCGGTGGCCGGACCGGTCGGCAGGGCAAACTCTCCTCGTGGCTGCGCGGACGCCGCCCGCAGGAGGCCCCCGACGGCAGCGGGCGCGAGGCGCTGCTGCTGGCCGCCGCCGAGGCGGGGCTGCCGCTGGCGCCCGCCGCGCACCCGGCCCCGGGCTACCGATGTTCGTGCGACCGTGTGGGCTGCCCCACACCGGCCCGGCACCCCGTCTCGTTCGCCTGGCAGACGCAGTCCACGACCGACCGCGCCCAGATCGAGCGCTGGGCCCGCCACCAGCCGCAGGCCAACTTCATCACCGCGACCGGCATGGTCAACGACGTCCTGGACGTCCCCCTGGAGGCCGGACACGAGGCGCTGGAGCGGCTGCTGGCCGCCGGCGTCGAGGTCGGCCCGGTCGCCGCGAGCGACGACGGACGGCTGCTCTTCTTCACCCTCACCCGCGGCACCCCCGAGGACGAGGACGAGTGGTGGCCGTGCGAACTGGACTGCCACCCCGAGACGATGGACGAACACCCCGGCCTGCGCTGGCACTGCCGAGGCTCCTACGTCCTGGTCCCCCGGCCCAACTCCCCGGTGAGAACCAGTCCGTTCACTGGGTACGCGGCCCCGAGCACCCCCTGCCGGACCCGCTGACCCTCCTCGAAACCCTCACGGACGCCTGCGCCCGCCACGCGGGTGCCGAGCCGGACCACGCGAACTCGGCCTGGCCGCTGGGCCGTTGACTCCTGAGGTCAGCCGCCCTGTGCCGAGGTCAGTCCCTCGATCCGCCCCAGCACCGACACCTTCCCGCCCCGCTTCGGGTCCAACGCGACCTCGTTGGAGACGAGTTGAAGGGTGAGGGTCTGCTGTACCTCGCCGGTCGTCAGCGCCTGGACGTCCTTGTTCTGGGCCGGCACCGAGGTGCCCGTCGCCGCGGTCTCCTTCTGGTAGTACCGCGTGGTGAAGAACACCAGCGCCCCGCCGTCCGCCGTGCGCAGCGCCAGCGGCGCGTAGTCACCGCTGGTCAGCGGCTGGTCGAGGAACTGGACGGCGAGCCCCGGCTTGGTGGCCTTCTCCCGGTCCGCCCGCCACCCGCTGGTGTGCGCGCCGTCGGCGAACTCCGACCCGCCGCTCTTCAGATACGTCGCGTAGCGCTCGCTCAACCGGCCCGGCGCGACGGCCAGTTCGGCCGAGTTCGCGGGCACGGCCTCGGCCCAGCCGTCCTTGTCGGTCTTGAACTTCGGTACGGCGGTGGGCGCGAGCAGCGTCAGATACGCCACCTGCCACGGCTCGCCCAGGTCGTTGCGGGTGAAGACCAGCAACCACCGAGCGCTGCCACCCTTGTTGGCGGCGGCGTCCGCCACGAACCAGCGCGGCCAGCCGGCCTTCTTCGGGATGGTGAACTTCGCGTCCGTCAGCTCCAGCGGCGTGTGACTCGCGTTCCCGGACGGTGAGTTGGCGTGACCCGCCTTCAGCCGCGCCGCGTCGATGTCACCGAGCGCGCCGGTGACATGAGCGGCGTCCAGGGAGCTGTCGTACGCCTTGTCCGCCGCGTTGTACGCGGTCGTGAACTGCTGGAGCGCCGTGGCGGCCTCGGCGCGGGTGGTCGCGGGGAGCACCTCGCGCTCGCCGTGCACCACCACACAACCGCTCGCCGTCAGCGACAAAGCGGTCACCGAGGCCGCTACCAGTACGTGCCGGTCAAGCCTGCGGAGCCTTCGAGGGCCGCGATCCCTGCTCATCAGGTGTCTTCACCTTCCCTTCCCGGAGGCGAACCCTACCGGGGCGAAGAACAGGGCGAGCGTGGGGACCAGGTACAGCAGCCACACCGTGATCTGCAGGACGGTCGGGTCCGGCTGGAAGTTGAAGACACCCTTGAGGAGGGTGCCGTACCAGCTGTCCGGCGGGATCGTGTCACTGATGTCGAACGCCAGCTTCGTCAGCCCCGGCAGCCAGTCGGCCTCCTGCAAGTCGTGGAAGCCGTACGCCAGTACACCCGCCGCCACGACCACCAGCATCGCGCCGGTCCACGTGAAGAACTTCGCGAGGTTGATCTTCAGCGCGCCCCGGTAGAACAACCAGCCGAGGAACACCGCCGTGGCCAGACCCAGTCCTACGCCGACCAGCGGACGCGGGGTGCCGTCGCTCGCCGCGTGCACCGACGCCCACACGAACAGGGCGGTCTCCAGGCCCTCGCGGCCGACGGCGAGGAACGCGGTGGCGACCAGCGCGCCCGTGCCCATCGCGAGCGCCGCGTCCAGCTTGCCGTGCAGTTCCGTCTTCAGGTGCCGGGCGGTGCGCCGCATCCAGAACACCATCCACGTCACAAGCCCGACCGCGAGGATCGACAGCGAGCCGCCGAGCGCCTCCTGCGCCTCGAACGTCATCTCCTGCGAGCCGAACTCGAGCGCGCAGCCGAAGCCCATCGCGATGAGGACGGCGACGACGATGCCGATCCAGATCGGCTTCAGCGCGTCGCGCCGGTCCGTCTTGACGAGATAGGCGATCAGGATGCAGACGACGAGACTGGCTTCCAGTCCCTCGCGCAGACCGATCAGATAGTTCGAGAACACGGTCTACGACTCCTTCGCGTCCTTGGAGAACAGCGTGCTGCCCCACCAGTCGTCCTTGTCACGGACGCCCGGCGGGACGGCGAAGACCGCCGAACCCACGTGCTGGATGTACTCGTTGAGCGCGTCGGACGCCGACAGCTTCCGCTGCAGCGGGATGAATCCCTTGCGTACGTCACGCTGGTAGGCCAGGAAGAACAAGCCCGCTTCGAGACGGCCGAGGCCGTCGGTGCCGTCGGTGAAGGAGTAGCCCCGGCGCAGGATCGTGATCCCGCCGTTGGAGTCGGGATGCGCGAGCCGGACATGCGCGTCGGGCTTCATCGCCTTCAGGAATGGCGGGTCGTGCTCCTTCGCCTTGCCGACCGGAGCGCCCTCGCCCTTGTCCCGCCCGAAGACGTCCTCCTGCTCCTGGAGCGAGGTCCGGTCCCAGGTCTCGATGTTCATCCGGATGCGCCGGGCGACGAGATACGAACCCCCGCTCATCCACGCCGAGTTGGCCCCGCCGTCGCCGTCGCCGACCCACACGAACTTCTTCAGCCGGTCCGTCTCGGTCCCCGCGATGTTGCGGGTGCCGTCCTTGAACCCCATGAGATTGCGCGGGGTCTGGGCCCCCGGAGTCGTCGACGACGTCTTCCCGAAGCCCAGTTGGGACCAGCGGATGGCGACCTTGCCGAATCCGATGCGCGCCAGGTTGCGGATCGCGTGCACGGCGACCTGCGGATCGTCGGCACAGGCCTGGACACAAAGGTCTCCGCCCGTACGGGACTTGTCGAAGTTGTCGCCGGGAAACTGCGGCAGATCGACCAGCGCGTCAGGACGACTGCCGCTCAGCCCGAAGTGGTCGAAGAAGCTCGGCCCGAAGCCGATGGTGAGGGTCAGGCGCGAGGGCTTCAGCCCCAGCGCCTCACCGGTGTCGTCCGGCGGCGCCTCGGCGAGCCCGCCGTAGGCCCCGTCACCGACCGCGTGCCCACCGGTCATCCGGCGGGCGGCGGCCGTCCAGTCCTTCAGCAGCTGCACGAACTCGGCGCGGTCGTCGGTCTTCACGTCGAACGCGGCGAAGTGCAGCCTGTCCTGCACGGGCGTGGCGATGCCGGCCTGGTTGGCGCCGTGGAAGGCGACCGCGGCACCGGTGTCGGCACCGGCCGGATCGACGTCGTCACCGGTACGGGTCATCGCCACCGCGCCACCGGCCGCGACGGCACCGAGCGCGAGCCCTGCACCGCCCCAGCCGATGAGCGAACGGCGGGAGGGGGAGTCCGATTTCGGGGTCTCGGTCATGGCCACGCCCTACTTCACGACGGCGGCGGCGAGCTTGGACAGCGGCTCCGCGAGGGCGTTGACCGCGTCCGACAGCTCCTTGCGCTGGTCCTTGGTGACCTTGTCGTACGACACGAAGCCGTCCGAGGTCGAGGTCGAGCGGTACTTGTCGAGCAGCGTGTCGAGCGCCGCGAACTGCTTGTCCAGCTCGGTGGTGAGGGCCGCGTCGTTCTTCCGCGCGACCGGCTTCAGCAGCTCGTACGCCTTCTGCGCGCCCTCGACGTTGCCCTTGAAGTCGCTCAGGTCGGTGTGCGAGTAGCGGTCCTCCTCACCGGTGACCTTGCCGGTGGCGACCTCGTCGAGGAGTTCCTTGGCGCCGTTGGCCATGGAGGTCGGGGTGATCTCGGCCTTGCCGACGCGCTTCTGCCAGTCCTTCAGATCGGTGACCAACTCGTCGGCGAGGGCCTTCTGTTCGGCACCGGTCTTCTTGTCGACCCACAGCGCCTTCTCCAGCGCGTGCCACCCGGTCCACTTCTGGCCCTTCTCCAGGTCGTTGACGCGGGTGTCGGTCTTGGGGTCGATGTCCCCGAACGACTCGGCGATCGGCTCGGTGGCCTCCCAGCCGTAACGGGAGGGCGCGTAGGCGTTCTTGGCGGCTTCGAGGTTCCCGGCCTTGATGGCGTCGGCGAAGGTCTCCACCTTCGGGATCGTCGCGTCGGCCTGCTCCTGCGCGTACTCGCGGTAGGCGGCGACGGCGGCGTCCAGCTTCGGGTCCCGCGTGGCGGCCGAGCCACCGGTGACGGTGAGCTTCTGCCGCACACCGTGCCCCTTCATGCCCGGGCGGCAGGCGATCTCGTACGACCCCGCCTTGACCTCGGCGGTCAGCGTGTACTTGGTGCCGGGCCCGATGTTCTCCTTCTCGGAGACGATCCGGTCGTCCGGGAAGAGGATCTCGACCTCGGTGGCCTTGGAGCCGGTGTTCTCTATCTTCAGCGTGACCTGGCCGGCCGGGATCGACGTGGCGGAGGTCGTGCACTTGGAGTCGGCCGCGGTCACCTGGATCGCGTCCCCGTCCTTGGCGTCGCTCTTCGCGGTGCACGCCGTGACGGCGGTCAGTGCGGCCGCGGCGGCGACGGCGGTGGCGACGGGAAGTCGGACGGCACGCATGCAGGCTCCAAGCGAGACGGTGTGACGCGGTGGTGTGACGGGGTCGCCGCGAGGCGGTGTGGTGAGGCTGCCCTAACTTACCTGAGGCTTACCTCAGCCGTACCCGTCCGGTCCGGCATTCACCGCCCACGGAAAAATCACAGACACGGCTTGATCTCGATGGCGAAAAACGAATGGCAAGGAATGGTCAAGAGAAGGTCAAGCGGACCGTTTCGGCATCACCACGACCGCCCCCGTGCGCGGATGCGGGAACACCTCGACAGCCTGGTCGTAGACGTCCGACAACAACTCCTCGGTGCAGACGACCCCGGGCGGGCCGTCGGCGGCGACACGACCGGCGCGCAGGATCGCTACCCGGTGCGCGTAGGCGGCGGCCAGCGCGAGATCGTGCAGCACCACGACCACCGCGTCCCCCGCGCGCGCCCTTTCCCGGCACAGCCGCAGCACCAGTTCCTGATGCCGCAGATCGAGCGCGGCGGTCGGCTCGTCGAGCAACAGCACCGGCGCCCGCTGGGCCAGCATCCGCGCCAGCGCGACCCGGGCCCCGCTCCCCACCGCTGAGCGCCGTGAACGGCCGCAGCGCGAACTCCGTCACCTCGGCCCGTGGCATCGCCTCCGCCACGGCGACGTCGTCCTCACCGGGGTCGGCGGCATGCGGCGCCCGCCCCATCCGCACGACATCCTCAACCGTGAAGGGAAACGACAGCGTGGCCGCCTGCGGAAGCACGGCCCGCCGCAACGCAAGCTCGGCCGCGGACCACTCGCCGACCGGCCGCCCGTTGATCCGCACGACCCCGGCAACGGGCATCAGGTCCGCGGCGAGGGCCCCAACAGGGTCGATTTCCCCGCCCCATTGGGCCCAACAAGCGCGAGCACTTCCCCAGCACGAACGGACACGGAGACACCGCGGAGAACCTTGCGCCCACCAAGTCGGACATGGAGATCCTCGGCCTCCGCGAGAACGTCACCCGCTTCAGCGGGAGAGGGAGGCGCCGGACGCCTACGACGGAGTCTCATACACGGGTTCCTTGAACGGGAGGGGCGGGGGTGGGACGGGTCGGCGGTGCAGTGTCGGCGGGCGATGGAGCAGGGGCGGAGGCGGAACGGGTCGACGGCGAAGTCCGGCCCGGCGTCAAAGGGGCGCGGGGAACTGCGCGACCGACCACGGGCAGCCCGCACTCCCCGACGTACGTCCAGTGGCACTCTCGACCGGGAAGCAGCGGAGCAGGCCGTCGGATAAGACCCGCCCGGCGTCAAAGGGGCGCGGGGAATTGCGCGACCGACCACGGGCGGCCCGCACTCCCGACGTACGTCCAGTGGCAGTCTCGACCGGGAAGCAGCGGAGCAGGCCGTCGGATAAGACCCGCCCGGCGTCAAAGGGGCGCGGGGAACTGCGCGACCGACCACGGGCGGCCCGCACTCCCCGACGTACGTCCAGTGGCAGTCTCGACCGGGAACCTGGAGCGCCGGAGATACCCACGAAACCGCCCTCGTCGACCACCAGGCCGTTCCAGGAACCCGGGTTCACGCCCACCCCCTGCCTGCGCCGCGTCCTCCGCAGCAGCCAGAAGAAGAACGGGCTGCCGAGCCACCTTCACCGCCACCGACGGCGCCTCGCGGGCCGCGAACAACGGCGTGTTCACCTTCACCGACGGCACGGGCACCTACGACACCACCGGCCACCCGGAAGCGGGCATTCGGAGACACCCTGGCCCCGCTGCCCCACGACCCCGCGCCCACCCTCACCTGGCCCGTCCCCGGTGGAGCCCCGGCCTGGGATGAACTCGGCGCCCGTGCGGTGTTTGAATGCCCCCGTGACTGACTACGACGTACTGCGTGTCTTCTGCGGACCCAGCGGCGGATACGGCAACGAACTCGGCGTCGTCCGCGAGGGTTCCGTCATGCCGGACCCGGACGAGCGGCAGGTGTTCGCCGGGAAACTCGGCTTCAGCGAGACCGTGTTCGTCGACGACCCCGAGCGCGGGGTCATCGACATCTACACCCCGACCACCCGCCTGCCCTTCGCCGGCCACCCCTGCGTGGGCACGGCCTGGCTCCTGGACATCCCCGAACTGGTCACCCCCGCAGGCATCGTGGGCGCCCGCCTCGACGGCGAGTTCAGCTGGATCGAGGCCCTCCCGGAGTGGGCCCCGCCCCGCACCCTCCGCCAGTACGCCACCGTCCGCGAGGTGGACGCCCTCCCCGTCCCCCGCCCGGCGAGTGGATCTACGCCTGGGCCTGGGAGGACGAGTCGGCGGGCCGTGTCCGCGCCCGTGCCTTCCCCGGCCGGGACGACGGCATCCACGAGGACGAGGCGACGGGTGCGGCGGCGCTGCTGCTGACCGACCAACTCGGCAGGGCTCTCAACATCACGCAGGGGCGGGGTCCCAGATCCTCACGGCGCCGCAGCCAGGAGGTTGGGTGGAGGTCGGGGGCCGGGTGTTCCTGGAACGCTGACCCCTTCGACACCGGTGGGCGTGTCCACCCCGTGCGGTCACGCGGAGAGCGGGAACTCCTCACCCAGGGCACGGAACACCCCGGTGTTCAGCGCGAACGCCCGCTTGCACTCGGCCACGACCCGCTGCTTCTCCAGGTCGTCGACCGCCACGGAATCCAACCGCTCCCGATACCCCCCCTTGAACGCCGCCGGGTTCCCGATCCCCTCGAACACATAGAACCGCACCCCGTCCCCTTACGGGAGAACCCCCAGGTCCGCTCCGCCTTGTCCCGGATGATCTGCCCGCCGGAGAGATCCCCGAGGTAGCGCGTGTAGTGGTGGGCGATGTACCCGGCGGGCCACTCCTCCGCGCACTCCCGCACCCGGTCTGCGTAAGCCTGAGTCGCGGGGAGCGCGGCCAGCCCGGACCGCCAGTCCGCACCCCGCAGATGCGCGAGGTCCCGCTCCAGCGCGGGCAGCCGGAACAACTCGGCCTGGATGAACGCCCCGGCCACCGGATCCGCCGCCAGCCGCTCGGCTCCGGCCTCCAACGCCTCGTAGACGAACCACAGTTGCTCGGTGTACCGGGCGTACGCGTCCACGCCCAGCCGACCGCCGAGCAGATCGCTCATGAAGGTGGAGGTCTCGGCCTCCACGTGCTGGTCGTGGGAGGCGGTGCGGATGACTGTCGAGAAGGAGTCCATGAGCCCTATCCTCTAAGGCAAGCCTTACCTAAGTCAACAGGTTACCGACACGCTGTCGGTAAAAGCGTACAAGAAGAGACCCGTCCTCGGCGGAGTCGGCTGAGAACGGGTCCCGGGGTACCAAGAGGGGGAGCTACGGCAGGGTGAGGACATCCGCCCCCGTCTCCGTCACCACCAGCGTGTGCTCGAACTGGGCCGTCCGCCACGGTCCTTGGTGACGACCGTCCACCCGTCGTCCCACATGTCGTACTCGTACGTCCCCAGCGTCAGCATCGGCTCGATCGTGAACGTCATCCCGGGCTGGATGACCGTCGTCGCGTGCGGGCTGTCGTAGTGCGGGACGATCAGGCCGGAGTGGAACGACGAGTTGATGCCGTGGCCGGTGAAGTCCCGGACCACGCCGTAGCCGAAGCGCTTGGCGTACGACTCGATGACCCGGCCGATGATGTTGATCTGGCGGCCCGGCTTGACCGCCTTGATCGCCCGGTCCAGGGACTCGCGGGTGCGCTCGACCAGCAGCCGGGACTCCTCGTCGACGTCACCGACCAGGTAGGTCGCGTTGTTGTCGCCGTGCACGCCGCCGATGTACGCCGTCACGTCGAGGTTGATGATGTCGCCGTCGCGCAGCACCGTGGAGTCCGGAATGCCGTGGCAGATCACCTCGTTGAGCGAGGTGCACAGGGACTTGGGGAAGCCGCGGTAGCCGAGCGTGGAGGGGTAGGCGCCGTGGTCGCACATGTACTCGTGCGCGACCCTGTCGATCTCGTCCGTGGTCACCCCCGGCGAGATGATCTTCGCGGCCTCCGCCATCGCCCGCGCGGCGATCCGCCCGGCGACGCGCATCGCCTCGATCGTCTCGGGGTCTGCACCTCCGGCCCGGTGTACGGGGTCGGCGCGGGCTTGCCGACGTACTCGGGGCGACGGATGTTTCCGGGCACGGGACGGGTGGGGAAAGCTCCCCTGGTACGAGCAGCGACTGGCCAGACATGCCAGCGAGTCTAACCAGCGGACATGGGGAACATGGCCGTAGGGAAAGGAGCCGTTGATGGCCCTGTTCAAGAAGCGCACGGTCGGGAAGCCCGGCGAGTGGTACTACTGCCTCGAGCACAAGAAGGTCGAGGAGGGGCCGGACTGCCCCGCCAAGGACCGGTTCGGGCCGTACACCACCCGCGCCGAGGCCGAACACGCGATGGAGACGGCCCGCGAGCGCAACCTCGAGTGGGAGAACGACCCCAAGTGGCACGACGCGGCCAAGGGAACCGACGACGACTGACCGGCTCGCGCCGGGATGGGCGTCGGCGGCGATCCGATCGGGCGGTGACCCGATCAGGCCGCGCTACGACGGGCTTCGGCGCCGGACGCTCAGGCGTCGGCCGGGGCCGCGGGGCCGCGGGGGTGTGGGGGGTGGGGGGGTATGGGGTCTTGGGAGTCGTCTCCGCCGGCTTCGTCGTCGTCCGCCGCGCCTTCAGCCGTAGCGCGTGTTCGTCCGTCCTCGCGTCGTACGACATCAGCTTCGGGAGGCCCGCGGCCAGCAGGCCGACCGCGCCGACGCACATCAGGCCGCCCGCCCACACCGAGGTCCGTACCCCGGACAGGGCGGCCATGCCACCGGATCGGACCTGGCCCAGCTGCGGGCCCACCGAGTAGGACAGCAGCTCGATCCCGGCGAGCCGGCCGCGCAGCTCGTCCGGGATCGTCTGGTTCCACATGGCCCCCGGAAGATGCCGCTGACCATGTCGCAGCCGCCCGCGACGGTGAGGAACAGCAGCACCAGCCACACGTCGCCGACCGCGCCCGCGCAGGCGATCGCCGCGCCCCACAGCGCCGCCGCGAGCACCACCATCCGCCCGTGCCGGTGGATCCGCGAGGTCCAGCCGCTGGTCACGCTCACCACCAGGGCACCGGCCGGGACCGTCGAGTACATCAGCCCAAGCGCCCACGGGGCGTGCAGATCGTCCGCGAGGAACGGCAGCACCGCGAGCGGCATCGCGAAGAACATCGCCGCGAGGTCGATCGCGTACGTCCCGAGGAGTTCCTTGCGGCTCCACGCGTACCGGGCGCCCTCGGCGATCGACCGGAGCGACGGCTTCTGCGCCTCGTGCGCGCCGGGGACGCGGCGATACGGACGATCAGGACCACGGAGATCACGTACGTCACCGTGTCCGCCGCGAACGCGTACGGCAGCCCCGCGTACGCCACGACCACGACCCCCCGCCACCGCCGGTCCCGTGACCCCGCCGACCGTCCAGCGCAGGGAGTTGAGCGCGGAGGCCGCCGTCATGTGCTCGTGCGCCACGATCCGCGGCCACAGGGAGTCCAGCGCGGGCCGCTGGATCGCGCCGAGGACGGAGGTCAGGGCGGCGATCACATAGAGCGGCCACACAGCCGGGTGCGGCAACAGCGAGTTGAACAGCAAGGCCCCGCACAACACCCCGAGCCCCACCTCGGTCCACACGATCAGCTTCCGCTTGTCCCACGCGTCGGCGAGTGCCCCGCCGTAGAGCCCGAACACGATGAGCGGCACGAGTTCGACGGCCCCGACCGCCCCCACCGCCGCCGCGGACCCCGTGAGCTCCTTGATCTGCACCGGCACCGCGACGAACGTCAGAAAACTCCCGAAGTTCGAGATCAGCCCCGCAAGCCAGAGCCGACGGAAGTCGGCGGACGCGTGCCAGGGGAGAGGTCGGAGAGGAGGGCGCGGAGGGGGTGAGGGTGGGGGGTGAGGGTGGGGGTGCGGGGGTGGGGGAGTCGGCGGTCACAACGGGCCACGATCACGTGGTGGCGGGGGTGTGGCAACCGCTTTTCTCGTCCACCTCTCAACTCCCCGAGGCGGGTGGGTGGGTGGGAAAGCCGCTTACCAGGGCGTAGGTGGCGGGGCCGTCAGGTGGTCCGTCAGGCGGGACAGTCGGTCGCGGAACCGGCGGCGCCCCGCGTCGCCGGCAGGACGTTCTCCCCGGCCGCCGCGCTCACCAGGTGCTGCACGGTGTCGAGGTCCAGGTCGGTGCCCGGGGGTACGGGGAGCGACTCGTGGGCCAGGGAGGCGAGTTCGCGGTTCCCGGAGCCGAGGGAGAGGACGGTCGCCCCGGCCCGGCGGGCGTCGTGGACCCGTTCCAGGAGCGGGTCACCCGGCCCCTCCGGTGACACGACCAGCAGCGTCTCACCCCGCCGGGCCGCCTCGATCCGCCCGAGCCCGACCGCCAGATGCGCGGGGTCGGAAGGACGCGCGTCATGTCGTACGAGAGTCGGTGTCAGTTCGGGCGTACCCGACCACGCGGCCTCGTCGACGAGGTGCGCCGCGAGATGCCACGGCTCGTACCCGGGCGTCCCCACCAGCAGCAACCCACCCCGTACGACACCACCGACCCGCGCAACACCCCCGCGAACCGCCGCGTGGCCCCAACCACTCGGTCCCGGCGAGCACTTCACGCAGCAGCGCGACCCGTACGGCATCCATGTCCGCGCATCCTGCCCCAACCGGCCGTTCGTGACGTGGAGTTCACCACGAATTCGCCCAACTTGGGGATGGTGCGGGCGCATAGGCCCCACAAGGAACCAACGGTCACACAAGGAGTCAAGCCATGACAGAAGCATCCGTGCCCTTCACCGCCGGCCAGGGAGGTTACGCGAGCTACCGCATCCCGGCGGTCGTGGTGACCGCCGCCGGCACCCTCCTGGCGTTCTGCGAGGGCCGCGTCGACTCCGCGAGCGACCACGGCCACATCGAGATCGTCCTGCGGCGCTCCACGGACGGCGGCCGCACCTGGGGCCCGCAGACCGTCGCCGCCGACAACGGCGGCAACCTCGCGGGCAACCCCGCCCCCGTCGTCCTCGACACCGGCCGCATCCTGCTCGTCCACGTCCGCGCCGCCGCGACCGCCACCGAGGACGCCATCCTGCGCGGCAAGGTCACGGCGGCCGACAGGCGCAGGGTGTGGGTGCGGTACAGCGACGACGACGGAGTCACCTGGTCGACCCCGAAGGAGATCACCGCGCAGGTGAAGAAGCCCGAGTGGCGCTGGTACGCCACCACGCCAGGACACGCGATCCAGTTGAGCACCGGCCGGGTGGTCGTCCCCGGCAACCACACGATCCCGCCGACCGGCACGGACGTGGGCAATGAGGGGAAGTACAACAGCGGGCACTGCCTGCTCAGCGACGACCGGGGCGAGACCTGGTCGATCGGTTACGTCGACGAGAACCCGAACGGCTACGTCAACTGCAACGAGACCACCGCCGCCGAACTCCCGGACGGACGCGTCTACTTCAACACCCGCAACGACGCGACCGCCCCCGGCCACCGCGCCGACGCGTACTCGGCCGACGGCGGCACCACCCTGGTGAAGCCCTTCCGCCCGCAGGCCGGCCTCACCGCCCCCGTCTGCGAGGCCGGCGTCCTCCAACTCCGCGACCCCGACGTGCTGTTGTACTCCGGCCCCGGCGACCCGGCCGCCCGCGCCCTGATGACCCTGCGCGCCTCCACCGACGACGGCATCACCTGGCGCCCCGTGCACACGGTCGACGGACTGCCCGCCGCCTACTCCGACCTGGTCCGGATCGACGACGACACGGTCGGACTCCTCTACGAGACGGGCGACTTCGGGGCGTACGAGACGATCACGTTCCGGCGGGTGCCCGTGACGGACCTCACCTGAGCCGGTACGGGTGCGGAGGCGGACGTAAAGTCGGCCCATGACCTCTACCGACAGTGCTGCACAGACCCCCGCGACGCCCTCCGGGACCGCTCCCGCGAAGGCCCCCGCCAAGGACCCGTGGGACCTCCCCGACGTCTCCGGACTGGTCGTCGGCGTGCTCGGCGGGACCGGGCCGCAGGGCAAGGGCCTCGCCTACCGGCTGGCCAAGGCCGGCCAGAAGGTGATCATCGGTTCCCGCGCCGCCGACCGCGCGCAGGCCGCCGCCGGGGAGCTCGGCCACGGGGTCGAGGGCGCCGACAACGCCGAGACCGCGCGCCGCAGTGACGTCGTGATCGTCGCCGTGCCCTGGGAAGGCCACGGCAAGACCCTGAGTCGCTGCGCGAGGAACTGGCCGGCAAGCTCGTCGTCGACTGCGTCAACCCGCTCGGCTTCGACAAGAAGGGCGCGTACGCGCTGAAGCCGGAGGAGGGCAGCGCCGCCGAGCAGGCCGCCGCCCTGCTGCCCGACTCGCGGGTCGCCGCCGCCTTCCACCACCTGTCGGCGGTGCTGCTCATGGACACCGAGATCGCCGAGATCGACACGGACGTGATGGTCCTGGGCGAGGAGCGCGCCGACGTCGAGATCGTGCAGGCGCTGGCCGGCCGTATCCCCGGCATGCGCGGCGTCTTCGCCGGCCGGCTGCGCAACGCCCACCAGGTGGAGTCCCTGGTCGCGAACCTGATCTCCGTCAACCGCCGCTACAAGGCCCACGCGGGACTGCGCGTCACGGACGTCTGAGCGGGTGGGGGACACTGGTGGCAACCGACCACCGGTGTCCCCTTCGTTCTGCCGACAGGAGCCGATCCCATGCCCCGCCTCGCCCTCTACGCCCTCGTCGTCTGCCTGCTCGCCGTGGCCGCCGCGGTCGTCTCGTTCGTACAGGGCAGCTGGATCGGGATCGTGTGGATCCTGCTCGCGGGCCTGTCGTCCAACATGTGCTGGTACTACCTGAAGCGCGGCAGGTCCGTCACTGGCTGATCGAGCAGAACTCGTTGCTGCCCTGCCAGAAGCGGTAGAGGTTCTGCCCGCAGTAGGTCTCGAAGTCGCTGATGCCGAGCCCGCGCAGGATCGCGTCGATCACGTCGAAGAAGTACGTGTTGATCGACGGCACCCACAGCAGCGCGAACACGAACAGCAGGCCGAACGGCGCGAACGGCTCCACCTGCCGCTTGATGTTGTACGACAGCCACGGCTCGATCACGCCGTAACCGTCGAGACCCGGCACCGGCAGGAAGTTCAGCAGCGCGGCCGTGACCTGGAGCAGCGCGAGGAACGCCAGCGCGAACCGGAAGTCCCGCGGCACCCCGTCCAGCGAGTGCAGCCAGAACGGCGCGGTGCAGACGGCGGCGAACAGCACGTTCGTCAGCGGACCGGCCGCCGAGATCAGGCTGTGCTTCCACCGGCCCCGGATGCGGTTGCGCTCGATGAACACCGCGCCGCCGGGGAGGCCGATGCCGCCCATGATGACGAAGATCACCGGGAGCACGATGCTGAGCAGCGCGTGCGTGTACTTCAGCGGGTTGAGGGTGAGGTAGCCCTTCTCGCCGACCGAGATGTCACCGCTGTGCAGGGCGGTGCGGGCGTGTGCGTACTCGTGCAGGCACAGGGAGACGATCCAGGCCGCCGTCACGAACAGGAACACGGCGACGCCCGGCTGCTCGGCGAACCCGGTCCAGGTGGCCCAGCCGGTCACCGCCGTGACGGCCAGAATCCCGACGAAGACGGGACTGATCCGCCGGTCGCTGGGGCGGGTGGTGGTGGCGGTCATGGGTGGGTGGGCTCCCTGCTGGGTCGGTGGACGCGAAGCCCGACGGTACCGGGCCCAGGGGAAAACGTCTCGCGAGCGGCAGTCGGTTCCGGGGAAGGTGGACCCATGGGACACCGGCACGCGTTCTACGACCCCGTCACGCGTCGACGGCCCGACGACGCCCGGAACCACGCCGACCCAGCCCCCGGAACCCGAGCCCGGTACCGCGCGGACCTCGACAGTCCTCGGGGTCCCATCCCGAGCCCGGTACCGCCTTCGCCGTCGGCGGACAGTTCCGCGCCGCTCGGCACCGCCCCGTGCCGGTGACCGACTTCGCCGCCGTAGGACACGGCCCGCGCCGTGCCGACCCAACCCCGTGACCGCCTCCGTCGCCGGCAGAGACAATGGACCCCGTGCGCTATCGCCTTCTCGGCACCACCCAGGCACTCCGCCCCGACGGTTCGGCCGTCCCGGTCGGCGGGGCGCGGTTGCGTGCCCTGCTCACCGTGCTCGCCCTGCGGCCCGGCAAGGCCGTCCCCGCGAGCCTGCTGGTGGACGAGGTGTGGGCCGGTGACCCGCCCGCCGACGCGACCGGCGCGCTCCAGGCGCTGGTGGGCAGGCTGCGCCGGACGCTCGGCGCCGACGCGATCACCTCGGTGGAGAGCGGGTACCGGCTCGCCGCCGCCCCCGACGACATCGACCTGCACCGTTTCGAGCGGTTGACGGGGAGGGGCTGCGGGCGCTGGCCGACGGCAACCCCGCGAAGGCGGCGGAGGTCCTGGACGACGCGCTGGCCCTGTGGCACGGCCCGGCCCTGGCCGACCTCCCCGACCGCACCGCGGAGGCGGCCCGCCGGGAGACCCGCCACCTGGACGCCCGCCGCGCCCGCCTCACCGCCGCGCTGGCTCTCGGCGAGGCGGACACCGCCCTGCCCGAACTGACCGCCCTCTGCGACACCCACCCCCTCGACGAACCCCTTCAGGCCCTGCGCCTTCGAGCCCTCCGCGCGACGGGCCGCACGGCCGAGGCGCTGGCCGCCTACGAGGACGTACGATCTTTGCTGGCGGACCGCCTCGGCTCCGACCCGGGTCCCGAACTGCGGGCGCTGCACGGGGAGTTGCTCAACCCGGAGGGCCCCGAGCCCATCGGGGACGTCGACGGCAGTGGCCCCGGGCCCGCCACCCGAGCCACCGACACCCGAGCCCCGTCGACCGCACCCCCGAAACCCCCTTCCCCGGCAACCTCCGCGCCCGCCTGACCTCCTTCGTCGGCCGCGAAGCCGACATCGGTGTCATCCGGAACGACCTCGCCGCCGCCCGTCTGGTGACCCTGCTCGGGCCGGGCGGCGCCGGAAAGACGCGGCTCTCGCAGGAAGCCGCCGAGGGGATGCGGGACGCCGCGCGCGACGGGGTGTGGCTGGCCGAACTCGCCCCGGTGGACGACCCCGAGGCTGTACCGGAGGCCGTGCTCACCGCAGTTGGCGCGCGCGAGACCGTGATGTACGGCGCCGGTGCCGAGGCGATCAGGGCTGCCGGGGGCGAGCGGCACGACGACCCCGTCGAGCGGCTCGCCGAGCACTGCGGCAGACGCCGGATGCTGCTGATCCTCGACAACTGCGAACACGTCGTGGACGCCGCCGCCCGCCTCGTGGAGACCCTGCTGGAGCACTGCCCCGGCCTCACCGTCCTCGCCACCAGCCGCGAACCCCTGGGCGTACCGGGCGAGTTGCTGCGTCCGGTGGAGCCGCTGCCGGCCCCGTCGCGCTTCGGCTGCTCGCCGACCGGGGCGCCGCCGCCCGGCCGGGGTTCAGGGTCGAGGACGACCCCGAGGCCTGCGCGGAGATCTGCCGCAGGCTCGACGGACTGCCCCTCGCCATCGAGCTCGCGGCGGCCAGGCTCAGGATGTTGACGCCGCGTCAGATCGCCGACCGCCTCGACGACCGCTTCCGCCTCCTCACCTCGGGCAGCCGTACGCTCCTGCCCCGCCAGCAGACCCTGCGCGCCGTCGTCGACTGGTCCTGGGAGCTGCTCGACGCCGATGAACGGGCCGTCCTGAGCACCCTGTCCGTCTTCGCGGGCGGCTGCGAACTCGCCGCCGCCGAGGCCGTCTGCGGCCCCGTCGCCTTCGAGGCGCTCGGTTCCCTCGTCGACAAGTCCCTTGTGGTGGCGGCCCCTTCGGGCGACGGCGAGATGCGCTACCGGCTCCTGGAGACCGTCGCCGAGTACGCGGGCGAACGCCTCGACGAGGCCGGGCTGCGCCCCGCGCCGAGCGCGCCCACCTGACGTACTACCGCGAACTCGCCCGCACCACCGACCCGTTGCTGCGCGGCCCCGGCCAACTCGCCGCCGTGGGACGGCTGGAGCGCGAGTACGAGAACCTCCGCACCGCCCTGCGGCACGCCGTCGCCGAACGCGACGAGCAGGAGGCGATCTGCCTCGTCCTGTCGCTGGTCTGGTACTGGCAGATGCGCGACGTCCGCATCGAGGCCCGCAACTGGTGCGTCGAGGTGATGGCGCTGGGGCCCGACCCTTCACCGCCCCCGTCCAGCGCGCCGAACCCGTCTGGCAGCGCTGCACCGACGTCCCGCCCCCGCTCACCGGCGAACTCCTCGCCGAGGCCCGGCGCGGTGTCCATCTCGCCCATCTTGGCTGGATGGACACGGAGTTGGAGGCCTGGGAGGCACCGGCGGC
This sequence comes from Streptomyces sp. P3, assembly GCA_016893485.2. Classification (GTDB taxonomy): domain Bacteria; phylum Actinomycetota; class Actinomycetes; order Streptomycetales; family Streptomycetaceae; genus Streptomyces. The sequence continues at coordinate 3,072,949 of JAFEKX020000001.1, read as the reverse complement.
GAAGGAGAAACTGCGCCTGATCACCCAGGTCTACGAACCCGGCCAACCCCAGACCTGCCGTACCCCCGGATTGCTCTGGTTCTACGCCGTGCTGATGACCGGCAGCGTGGAGCGGCTGCCGGGCATCCTCGAAGCCGGTGTCCGCACCTGCCGTGCCACCCCGGGCATGGAGTGGGAGTTGGCCACCACCCTCCAGATGCGCGCCAACATGCTCGCCAACCGCAGCGACTGGGCGGGCGACGCGGTCCGCGACGCCGACGAGTCGCTGGAGATCTTCCGCCGCCTCGGCGACGCCTGGGGCACCGCCGAGGCGCTCTCCGCGCGGGCCGAAGCCCGGGAACGCATCGGCGAGTTCGGTCTCGCCGCCGCCGACTACGAGGCCGCGATCGAACACGCCGAACGGCTCGGCGCGCACGGTCAGACGGCCGTGCTCGGCGCCCGGCTCGGCAGCGTGCTGGTGGAGGGCGGCGAGGCCGAGCGGGGCGAGCGCATCCTGCGCGAGGTGGTCGAGAAACAGCCGTACGGCGGTGGCAACGAGGCGATGCCCGCCGCCCGGATGTTCCTCGCGGGCTACCTCGCCCTGACCGGCAGGCCCGCGGAGGCGCGCGAGCAACTGCGCCTGCTGCGCGAGCAGTTCTCCATCTCCCACTTCGTCGTCTTCGACGCGTACATCCTCGGCCTTGAGGCCTGGGTGGCGACGGTCGACGGCGCCTACGACGAGGCCCTGGACAAGATCCGGCAGGCGCTGCAGCGGGCGGGCGACCCGCTGTCCGAGGCCATCGCCCCGCACATGACCCCGCTGTACCTGGGACTGGCCGCGATAGCCCTCGCCGAGATCGACGGCGGCGGCCGGGCCCGTGACGCCGTCCGCTGCCTCGTCGCGGCGCGGGCACTGCTGCCGGCCGGGCATGTCGCGACGTCGATGGAACGCGAGATCTACCTCCGGGCCGAGCGGTACGCGCGTGCCGCGCTCGGCGACGAGGCCTACGAGATCCGCGAGGCCGAGTGCGCCGAAGGCGGCGGCCTCTCCGTGGAGGAGGCCGCCGCCCTGGTGTGACGCCGACGCGTACCGGTGGGACGCGACTGTGGTGTGTACCGGTCCGGCGCGGTCAGGTCTTGGTACGGAACTTGTAGATCGCGATCGGGGCCGTCACCGCGGTGAGCCCCACCGACCAGGCGAGCGTCAGCAGCACGCCGTGGGCGACCGGGCCGCCCACCATCAGCCGCGGGCCGCGTCCGCGAGCGCGGACAGCGGGTTGTAGTCGGTGAAGTTCTGCAGCCAGCCGGGCATCGACCGGGTCGGTGCGAAGATCGACGAGCCGAACTGCAGCGGCATCAGCACCAGGAAGCCCATGGCCTGCACGGACTGTGCGCTCTTCATGGTCACGCCGAGGGTGATGAACATCCACATCAGGGCCGAGCCGAACACCGCCGACAGCCCGATCGCGGCGAACATGCCACCCCAGCGGTGGATGTCGAAGCCGACGAGGACACCGACGACCATCAGGACGGCGCACGCGACCAGCATCCGCATCATCTCGACCACGATCTTGGCGATCAGCACCGAGCCGCGCCCGATGGGCAGCGACCGGAACCGGTCCATGACCCCGGTGTGGAAGTCGGTGTTGAAGCCGGTGCCCACCCCCTGAGCCATGTTCATGCCCATCATGGCGAGCAGACCGGGCACGACGTACTGCACGTACGCGTGCTGCCCGCCGCCGAGCGACTGCCCGATCGAGCCGCCGAAGACGTACACGAACAGCAGCGTGAAGATGACCGGGAACAGGATGGCGTCGAACATCGACTCCGGGTCCTGCCGGATCCACAGCAGGTTGCGGCGGATCAGCGCGCCGGTGTGGCGCAGATGGTTGCGCAGCGGGATGCGGGGTCCGCCGTCGACACGTCGGCGGGGCTCACGGCGATGGCGCTCATACGGCGACCTCCTCGCGGTCGGTGGTGGGCACGGAGTCCTGCGGGGCACTGGCGCGGTGTCCGGTGAGAGACAGGAACACCTCGTCCAGGCTGGGGAGTTCGGTGGTGATGGAGGCGATGGTCAGGCCGCGTGCGCTCACCGCGCCGACCACGGCGGTCAGTTGCTCGTCGCTGAGGATCGGCACCAGGACGGTTCCGCTCTCCACATCGACGGTGACGGTGGCGAGTCCGGTGATGCCCAGCTCGTCCAACGCGTGTGCCAGTGGCCGCAGTTGCAGCGGATCGGCAGGCCGGACGCGCAGCGCCCGTCCGCCGACCTTCGCCTTCAGCTCGTCGATCCCGCCGTTGGCGATGACCTTGCCGTGGTCCACCACGGTCAGCTCGGAGGCGAGCGCCTCGGCCTCCTCCATGTACTGGGTGGTGAGCAGCACGGTCACGCCGCCGCCGACCATGGACTTCACCTCGTCCCACACCTCCATGCGGGTGCGCGGGTCCAGGCCGGTGGTCGGCTCGTCGAGGAACAGCACCTGCGGATGCCCGATCATCGAGGCGGCCAGGTCGAGCCGCCGCCGCATACCGCCGGAGTAGGTGCCGGCGGGCCGCTTGGCCGCGTCCGTCAGCGAGAACCGCTCCAGCAGTTCGTCGGCGCGGGCCCGGGAGTCCTTGCGGGACAGGTCGAGCAGCCGCCCGATCATGTACAGGTTCTCCCAGCCCGGGAGCTTCTCGTCCACGGAGGCGTACTGGCCGGTGAGGCCTATCACCCGGCGCAGCTGGCGGGGCTGGCGCAGGACGTCGTAGCCGGCGACGGTTGCCTCGCCGGAGGTCGGGGCGAGCAGCGTGGACAGGATGCGTACGAGGGTGGTCTTACCGGCACCGTTCGGCCCGAGCACACCCATCACGGTGCCCTCCCGGACGTCCAGGTCGACGCCGTCCAGCGCCTTGGTCTCGCCGTAATGCTTGACCAGCCCCCGCACGGACACCGCCGTGCCGCCGGAGTTCTTGTCGATTCGCGTCATGCAGATGACAGTGCCAGTGTCTGCCGACAAACCACCGACATCCCACCGACAGCCACCTACAGCCACCGACAGCTTGAGATACAGGCCGGTTGTATCCCGCCCGCCCGGTGCCTTGAAACGCAGGCCGCCACTATCCAGCCCGTCCGGCGTTCGAAGACGAGGCCCCTTCAGGGCCGACGGGGGTCTGGGGCGGAGCCCCGGGGGCGGGCGGCAAGGGGCAGCCCCGCCGACGGGGAAGATCGGCGGGGCTGCATGGTGCCGCAATGGCTCACATGGAACGGACCGGTCAGTGGACCGAGTGCTCCTCACCAGGGAACGTCCCGCCCACGACATCCTCGGCGAACGCCCTCGCCGCGTCCCCCCATGACCCCTCGGAGATCCGCGTACTGCTTCACGAACTTCGGCATCTTCCCGCCGGTAAGCCCCAACATGTCGGTCCACACCAGGACTTGGGCGTCGGTCTCGACCCCGGCCCCGATCCCGACCGTAGGAATGTGCAGCACCCGAGTCACCTCGGCCGCCAACTCCGCCGGTACCAGCTCGAGTACGACCGCGAACGCCCCCGCGTCCTGCACGGACTTCGCGTCCCGCAGCAACTGCTGGGCCGCCTCCTCGCCCCGCCCCTGCACCCGGTACCCCATCGCGTTCACGGACTGCGGAGTGAGCCCGATGTGCGCCATCACCGGAATCCCGGACTCGACGAGCAGCCGGATCTGCTCATGGGACCGCTCACCGCCCTCCAGCTTCACGGCACCCACGCCCGCCTCCTTGACCAGCCGGGTCGCCGAGCGCAGCGCCTGCACCGGGCCCTCCTGGTAGGACCCGAACGGCAGGTCGGCGACGATGAGGGCGCGGCTCGTGCCCCGTACGACGGCGGCGGACAGCATGGCCATCTCGTCGAGGGTGACGGGCACGGTCGACTCGTACCCGAGGTGGCAGTTGCCCGCCGAGTCCCCGACGAGCATGACCGGGATGCCGGCCTCGTCGAAGACGGACGCGGTCATCGCGTCGTAGGCGGTGAGCATGGGCCACTTCTCGCCGCGCTCCTTGGCGAGGCCGATGTCGCGGACGGTGATGCGTCGTGTGCCCTTGCCTCCGTACAGCGCCTTGCTGCCGTCGGAGGAGCTGTTCCTGCCAGCCTGGGCAGCCGAAAGCTGCGTCATTGCAACGGCTCCTTCAGTCATCTCGAGGCGCCCTCACGGCGTCCCCGGATCCCCTCCATGGTGGCACCTCGTGCCACGGAGGGCCAGAGGGACCCCTATAGCCCCGGTCACGTCCCGGCCGGTACGTAAGGCCTGAGTAAAATATTTACGATACGGCACGGTCCCGTATCGTAAAGCTCCAGCCGCTCCTAGTCTGGACCGCATGACCACTCCACCCGTCCCTGGCACCCGGATACCCGAAGCGGTGCACCGCCGCCGCTGGGCGATCCTCGGCGTGCTGATGCTGAGCCTGCTCATCGTGGTGCTCGACAACTCGATCCTCAACGTCGCCATCAAGACCATCTCCACCCCGGCCCCGACCGGCCTGGGCGCGACACAGAGCGAGCTGGAGTGGGCGATCAACGCCTACACCCTCGTCTTCGCCGGCCTGCTGTTCACCGCCGGCCTCCTCGGCGACCGGATCGGCCGCAAGAAGGTCCTGCTCGGCGGTCTCCTCGTGTTCGGCATCGGCTCCGCGCTCGCCGCCGAGTCCGGCTCGCCCGACCAGCTCATCGGCTACCGCGCCCTGATGGCGCTCGGCGCCGCCTTCGTGATGCCCGCCACCCTCGCCGTCCTCATGAACGTCTTCGAGCGCGACGAGCAGCCCAAGGCCATCGGCATCTGGGCCGGCGGCGTCGGCCTCGCCATCGCGATCGGCCCGATCACCGGCGGCGTGCTCCTCGACCACTTCTGGTGGGGCTCGGTCTTCCTGATCAACGTGCCCATCGTGCTGGTCGCCCTGGCCCTGATGATCTGGCTGGTCCCCGACTCCCGCGACCCGAAGCCCGGCCGCCTCGACCCGGTCGGCGTCATCCTCTCCGTCGTAGGCCTCGTCCTGCTGGTCTACGGCATCATCGAGGGCGGCGAGCTGGCCGACTTCACGGCGCCCAAGGTGCTGTCGACGATCATCGCCGGTGTCGTCGTGCTCGCCGGGTTCGTGTGGTTCGAGAAGCGCAGCGACCACCCGTCGATCGACGTCACGTACTTCAAGAACAGGGTGTTCTCGGCCGCGATCGCCGCCATCGCGCTGGTCTTCTTCGCGCTGATGGGCGTGACCTTCTTCTCGGTCTTCTACACCCAGAGCGTGCGCGGCTACTCGCCGCTCCAGACCGGCCTGCTGATGCTGCCGCTGGCCGCCGCGCAGATGATCTTCGCGCCGCGTGCCCGGCTGGTCGTCAACCGGTTCGGCAACAAGATCACGACCGGTGTCGGTCTGGTGGTGCTCGCCGGGATGCTGGCCGCCTTCGCGACCCTGAAGGCGGACACGCCGATCTGGATCCTGGAGGTCATCTTCTTCCTCATGGGCGCGGGCATGGCCCACGTCATGACCCCGACCAGCGTCGTCATCATGCAGGCGCTGCCGCGCGAGAAGGCGGGCTCCGCGTCCGCGCTGAGCAACACCTTCCGGCAGGTCGGCGGCGCCCTCGGCATCGCCGTCCTCGGCTCGGTGCTGTCCACGGCGTACCGCAACGGCATCGAGGGCAAGCTCGGCTCCGTCCCGGCCGCGCTGCGGGACACCGCCGGCGAGTCCATCGAGGCCACCCTCGGTGTCGCCGCGAAGCTCGGCCCGCAGGGCAGGGCCCTGGTCACCCCGGCCAACGACGCCTTCCTGCACGCCATGCACGTCACCGCCCTGTGCGGCGCGGGCGTCGCGGTCATCGGTGCCGTAGTGGCGTTCGTGTTCCTGCCCGGGAAGCCTCCGGTCCCTCAGGAGGGCAAGGAGGAGCAGGAGTTGGTCGTCGTCGGGGAGTAGCGACGACAATCACCGAAGACGCGAACGGGGGTACACCGAAGGGACGGAGCGAAGTGAGCCTTGCCGACCACGGCACCGACACCGGCACCGAGAGCCGGGCCCGCCCGTGCGCCCCGACCAGGGGACGCCCGCGCAGCGAGGCCGTCGAACGTGCCATCACGGAGGGCGTGATGAAGCTCCTGGAGGACGGCGTGCCACTGGCCGAACTCTCCATCGAGCGCATCGCCCGTACCGCCGGGGTCGGCAAGGCCGCCATCTACCGCCGCTGGCCGGGCAAGGAGGAACTGTTCGTCGACGTCGTCCGCGAGGCCGAGCCGCAGGACCCGGAACTGCCCGGCATCTCCCTGCGCGACGACCTCGTGGCCATGACCGAACAGCTGCGCCAGCGCGGCCTGATGACCCGGTCCTCGGCACTGCTGCACAACGTGTACGCGCAGATGAAGAGCACCCCGAAGCTGTGGGACGCCTACCACGCGACCGTCGTCGAGCCGCGCCGCCGCAGGCAGGTGGCACTCCTGCGCCGGGGCCAGGAGACCGGTGAACTCCGCACCGACATCGACGCCGAACTCATGAACGACATGATCGTCGGCCCGATGCTCCTGCGGACCGTCATGCGTTTCGACGCCGATCTCCCCGAGGGCCTGTCCGAACTCCTCGTGGACACCGTGCTGGTGGCCCTGCGGCCCGTCGATTCCTAGCCGCTTTTCGGATCACGCGAATGTGCGCGTTCCGTCACAGAAGCCGCTGGAGTCGCGCGTGTTCGGAACTCCGGACGCCGACTTGTTCGTCCTCGTGCCCGTACGGCCGTCATGGGACGGCGGATCGGAACGGATCATCCCCTAGGGTCGTAGGCGCGGGGACGATGGTGTGCACGGCAGGTAGTGAGGCGACGGTATGGCACAGCAGGCGTATGTGACGGAGACGGACGACGGCGGCTCGGGGACGAGCCGCGCGGATCCCGGCTTCGGCGCCTGTGGAACAGACTGACCGGCGGCTGGCGCGGCGACCCGAGGATCTGGCGCCGGGGCCTGATCCTCGCCGCGGTGGCGATCGTCCTCGCCCTCGTCATGTTCCTGCACTCCCGCATCCCGAACCGGATCGGCAACCTCGGCAGCCTCACAGAGACGTTCCTGCCCTGGTTCGGGCTGCTGATCCCGGTCCTGCTGGTCCTCGCCCTGGTCCGCCGGTCGGCGACCGCGCTCATCGCGATCATCCTGCCGACGGCCGTCTGGCTGAACCTCTTCGGCGGCCTGCTGCTCAGCGACAAGACCGGCACCGGCGGCGACCTCACGGTGGCCACGCACAACGTCAACGCGGAGAACCCCGACCCGGCCGGCACGGCCCGTGACGTGGCCGCGTCCGGCGCGGACATCGTCGCCCTGGAGGAGCTGACGGCCTCGGCGGTGCCGACATACGCGAAGGCACTCGCGTCGACGTACAAGTACCACTCGGTCGAGGGCACGGTCGGGCTGTGGAGCAAGTACCCGATGAGCGGCATCAAGGCCGTCGACATAAAGCTGGGCTGGACGCGCGCCATGCGCGCCACCGTGGCCACCCCCGAGGGGCAGATCGCGGTCTACGTCGCCCACCTCCCGTCGGTGCGGGTGAAGCTCGAGGCGGGCTTCACGGCCCGGCAGCGGGACACGAGCGCCGACGCGCTGGGTGAGGCCATCGCCGACGAGCCGCTCAAGCGGAAGATCCTCCTCGGCGACCTGAACGGCACGATGAACGACCGCTCCCTGAACGCCGTCACCTCCCAGATGCGCTCCACGCAGGGCGCGGCGGGCAGCGGCTTCGGGTTCAGCTGGCCGGCGTCGTTCCCGATGGCGCGGATCGACCAGATCATGGTCCAGGGCGTCGAGCCGGTCACCTCGTGGACGCTTCCGAGGACCGGCAGCGACCACCTCCCGATCGCGGCCCGTGTGAACCTCGACACGAGCTCTTAACCTCGTGGAATAGAGCGCCTGGGAGTCTTTGTTCCGTAACTGAACTTAACCTTGTACGGAACTCCGCTCTCCCTTGAAAGGCACAGGCACTTCCATGCCCCTGGCCCTGCTCGCCCTGGCCGTCGGCGCTTTCGGTATCGGCACCACCGAGTTCGTGATCATGGGCCTCCTGCCCGAGGTCGCGGACGACCTGCACGTCTCGATCCCCACGGCGGGACACCTCGTCTCGGCGTACGCGCTGGGCGTGGTCATCGGCGCCCCGCTGCTCGCGGCGCTGACCTCCCGGATGTCCCGCCGCACGGTCCTGATCGGCCTGATGGTCCTGTTCGTGGTGGGCAACGTGCTGTCGGCGTTCGCGCCCGGCTACGACTCGCTGATGGCGGCGCGGTTCCTGAGCGGCCTGCCGCACGGCGCCTTCTTCGGCATGGGGGGGCGGTCGTCGCCACGACGATGGTCGCGCCGGAACGCAAGGCACGCTCCGTCTCCCTGATGTTCCTGGGCCTCACGGTCGCCAACATCGTGGGCGTACCGGCGGCCACGCTGATGGGCCAGCACCTGGGCTGGCGGGCCACGTTCCTCGGCGTGAGCGTGATCGGCCTGGTGGCGATAGCGTCACTGGCCCTGCTGATCCCGCACGACCACGCGCACGCACCGGTGGTGGGCCTGCGCCGCGAGATGGCGGCACTCCGCTCGCTCCCGGTATGGCTGGCCCTGGGCACGACGGTGGCGGGCTTCGGCGCGCTCTTCTCGGCCTACAGCTACATCACCCCGATGCTGACGGACGCGGCGGGCTTCGCCGACGGCAGCGTGACGCTGCTGCTGGCGCTGTTCGGCGTCGGCGCGACGGTCGGCAACCTGGTGGGCGGCCGCCTCGCGGACCACTCCCTCCGCGGCACCCTGTTCGGCGGCCTGGCGTCCCTGGCGGCGGTCCTGGCCCTGTTCCCCCTCCTGATGTCGACAGAGTGGACGGCGGCCCTCGCGGTGGTCCTCCTGGGCGTGGCGGCGTTCGTGACGGGCTCCCCGCTCCAGCTGATGGTCATGGAAAAGGCGTCAGCGGGCCCGTCGTTGGCCTCCTCGGCCAACCAGGCAGCCTTCAACCTGGCCAACGCGGGCGGCGCTTGGATCGGCGGGTTGGCCCTGGCGGCCGGCTTCGGCGCTACGTCGCCTGCGCTGGCCGGTGCGGTGCTGGCGGTACTGGGCCTGGGCGTCGCGGCCACGGCGGCGACGGTGGACCGACGCAGGTCGGTACCGGGCCGCGAACGGGTGGTGGCAACCCACGTACCGCACGAGGCCGAGGCGCTGCAGCACTGACGGGTGACCCAGGGGCCCATCTGCCCACCCGCCACGGTGTTCTTCAACGTGTACTTCGACGCCACCGGGACCGAACTCCTTGCATGCAGCGGCGTCAATCGGTCCCGGAGCCCCGACCCGAAGGACTCGCCCGATCCGGCTCAGCCGAGATGGGGCCGATCCCGCCGTTCCGAGCCACCGTCTCCGGCGACTGCCACGTCCTAGTCGAACCGCGCCAGTTCGGCCAGCCAAGCCGTAGCCGACCCATCCGACGGTGCCCGCCAATCCCCGGGGCGACAACGACCCGCCCGCCGAGACCTTCGGGCCATTGGGCATGGCCGACCGCTTGAACTGGGCGAATCCGAAGAAGCGGCGGCAGAAGACCTCCAGCCAGCGGCGGATCTCGGGGAGGTCGTACGCGACGCGCTTCGCCTCGGGGAATCCCGGCGGCCACGCCCCGCCCCCACCTCGTGCCACGCGTGCCAGGCGAGGAAGGCGATCTTCGATGGGCGGAAGCCGTAGCGGAGGACGTGGAACAGGGTGAAGTCGTGCAGGGCGTAGGGGCCGATCTTCGACTCCGTGGACTGCATCTCCTCGCCCGGTACCAGCTCGGGGCTGATCTCCGTGTCGAGGATCGCGGTGAGGATCTTGCCGGTCTCCTCGTCGAACTGGCCGCTGCTGACGACCCAGCGGATGAGGTGCTGGATGAGGGTCTTGGGGACGCCGGAGTTGACGTTGTAGTGGCTCATCTGGTCGCCGACGCCGTACGTGGACCAGCCGAGCGCCAGCTCGGAGAGGTCGCCGGTGCCGAGGACGATGCCGTTGTGCTGGTTGGCGAGGCGGAACAAGTAGTCGGTGCGCAGGCCTGCTTGGACGTTCTCGAAGGTGACGTCGTAGACCGCTCGCCGGAGGCGAAGGGGTGGTTCATCTCCTTGAGCATCAGGCGGGCGGTCGGCGTGATGTCCAGCTCCGCCGCCGTGACGCCGATCGCCCGCATCAGCGCGTGCGCGTTGTCCTTGGTGTGGTCGCTGGTCGCGAAACCGGGCAGCGTCCACGCCAGGATGTCGCTGCGCGGCCGCCCCGCGCGGTCCATCGCACGGGCCGCGACGATCAGCGCGTGCGTGGAGTCGAGGCCGCCGGAGACCCCGATGACCACCTTCGGGCCGCCGATCGCGGCGAGCCGCTGCTGGAGGCCCTCGACCTGGATGTTGTACGCCTCGTAGCAGTCCTGCGCGAGGCGTTCCGCGTCGGCCGGCACGAACGGGAAGCGTTCCAGGCGCCGGCGCAGGCCCAAGTCGGTGAGCGGCGGGGCGAGTTCGAAGGACACCGTGCGGAAGTCGGCCGTCCGCGCCCGGTGCGTACGGCGGTTGTCGTCGAACGTGCCCATCCGCTGCCGTTCCTGCCGCAGCAGGTCGAGGTCGACGTCGGCCACCGCGTACTCGTCGCCCAGCGGGAAGCGTTCCGTCTCGGCCAGCAGTGCGCCGTTCTCGTAGATCATCGCCTGGCCGTCCCAGGACAGGTCGGTGGTCGACTCGCCGAGGCCGGCCGCCGCGTAGACGTACGCGGCGAGGCAGGCGGCTGGACGCCGAGCGGCACAGGAGTTTGCGGTCCTCGGCGCGGCCGACGGTGATCGGGCTGCCGGAGAGGTTGACGAGGACCGTCGCGCCCGCGAGGGCCGCCTCCGCGCTGGGCGGCACCGGCACCCACATGTCCTCGCAGATCTCCGCGTGCAGCACGAGCGACGGGACGTCCTGCGCCGCGAACAGCAGGTCCACGCCGAAGGGGACCGTCTCCCCGCCGACCCGGATGGAACCGCCGCGCTCGTCCGCGCCGTCGGCGATCTGACGGCGCTCGTAGAACTCGCGGTAGTTCGGGGATACGACTTCGGTACGACGCCCAGGACGCGGCCCCGGTGGACGAGGACCGCGCAGTTGTAGATCCGGTTGCGGTGGCGCAGCGGGGCGCCGACGACCAGCACCGGGAGGAGGTCGGCCGAGCCGGTGACGACGTCCTGGAGCGCCTCCTCGACCTGGTCCAGGAGGACGTCCTGGAGGAGCAGGTCCTCGATGGAGTAGCCGCACAGGCCCATCTCCGCGAAGACGGCGACCGCGACCCCCTCCTCGTCGCAGCGGCGGGCGTGGCGCAGGACGGCCTCGGCGTTGGCGTGCGGGTCCGCGATCACGGTGTGGCCCGTGCAGGCGGCGACGCGGGCGAAGCCGTGCTGATAGATCGACCAGAAGTTGAGTGGAGGCACTCGGCCAGTGTAATCGTCAGAGCGACACGATGGGGTGGCGCGGGGCGTCGTAGACCCCACGCCACCCCATCGCGGGTGACTACGTGCTACCGCCGCCGGATCAGTGGTGACCCTGCGGGCGGCTGTACGACTGGACGTAGCCGTCGGCAGGCGTGCCCACGCCGGTGACGTCGTCGTAGCCCTTCACCGCGGACAGCGAGCTGTCCCTGCCGAGGCTGCGGACCGAGGTCAGCAGGCCGTCGGTGGCGTCGACGCCGTTGGCGAAGTCGATGCGCGCCACCGCCAGGCCGGAGCCCGTCGGGTTGTCCGTCACGTCGTGGTAGACCTTCGTGCCGAACTTGGCGTAGATCGACGGGTTGGCGAAGCCGATCGCCTTGCCGCCGTTGGCTTCCTGGGCCAGGGCCTGGACCGCCGCGATCACCGGGGAGGCGAGCGAGGTGCCGCCGATCCGGTACTCGCTGTACTGCTCCGAACCGTCGGGGAAGGTCTGCGTCTGGCCGACCTTGAATCCGGTGTTCGGGTCGGCGATCGCCGAGATGTCCGGGACGACGCGGTTGCCGGTGGCGCTGTTGGCCTTGGCGAGCGAGTCCGGGACGACACCCTTCTGGTAGAAGGGCTCGTTCACGGTCTTGCTGGTGCCGCCGCCCGCGCCCGAGGTGAAGGCGCCGGGGAAGCCGGTCCAGCTCTTGCCGTCGGCAGACAGCGAGGCCTTCTCGGTGCCCCAGCCGGTCTCCCACAGGTACTTGTCGCCCTTGCCGACGGCGAGGGAGGTACCGCCGACCGCCGTCACCCACGCCGAGTTGGCCGGAGTGTCGACCTGCTTCACCTTGGTGTTGGCGACCTCGTCGCCGTTGTCACCGGAGGAGAAGTAGAAGCCGATGCCCTCGACCGCGCCCAGCTGGAACACCTGGTCGTAGGCGGCCGCGAGGTCCGGGGTCTGGTTGGCCTCGATGTCGCCCCACGAGTTGGAGACGATGTCGGCCAGGTGGTTGTCGACGACCTTGCTGAGCGAGTCGAGCAGATCGTCGTCGTAGCAGGACGCGGCACCCACGTACGTGATGTTCGCGTCCGGCGCCACCGCGTGCACGGCCTCGACGTCGAGGGTCTCCTCGCCGTACCAGCCCGCCGCACCGCACTCCACGGTCTTGGTGTACTCCGCCGGCAGCACCTGCTTCAGCGTGCTGGTCGTGTACTTCGCGTCGCCGTGGGCCTTGGCGTACGTGGCCCCGTCGTAGGCGATCGTCGGGGAGGCGTACGCGTCGGTGATCGCGACCCGCACCCCCTTGCCCGTGTACTTGCCCGCGCCGTAGGCCGCACGCAGCTGCTTGCCGGTGTAGCCCTCGATCGCGTACGGGATCTTCTTGCCGTAGGCGGACGGCAGGGTGGTCGCCGTCTTCGAGCCGTAGTACGACGAGAAGGGGGCCCGCGTTCTTGAACACGGCGTCCGGCGGCGGCAGCGTGTCGTCGTGGCTCGCCGTGTGCGGCGCGTTGTCGAGACCGGTGACGGTCAGGACGGCACCGCCCAGGCTGTTCGGCGCGGAGGCCGTCTTCGACGGGGCGCGGTAGGTCTTCGAGCCCTTCGCGTAGTTGTGCAGCGAGGTGCTGAACGCCTTCTCGACCGCGGCCACGTCACCGGAGACCGTGACGTAGTGCTGGGTGGTGCCGGTGACCTTCAGCCCGGCGGACTTCAGCCAGGACTTGACGGCGGTCACCTGGGCCGTCGTGGCGCCGAAGCGCTGCTGCACCTGAGCGGCGCTCAGGTACTTGCCGTACAGGGCCGAGCTCGGGTCCGAGACGGACTTGGCGTACGCCGCGAGGCCGGATGCGTCCCGGCCGGCGAGATAGACCCGCGCGGAGACCTGGGAGCTGTCGGAGGTCGCTCCCTTGTCCGCCTTGGCCGTGGCCCACGCGGGCTTGGTGCCCGCGAGTGTGTCCCGGCCTGGGTGGCCCGCGGCGTGCGCCGCGGGTATGCCGAGCGCCAGGGCACCGGCGATCATGGGCAGTGTCGCTGCCATGCTCACGCCGGCGCGCATGGTGGCGCGATTGGATCTCATAAAACCCCCTGCTATGCGGTTCGACGCATGGAGTGGTTGGTCGTCGGCGATCCGTACGCAACCTGCGGCGGGGAGGTTGCGTGAAGGGATCACGCGATGGGGGCCACTCTTTCGATGAACCGTTCATGCCAGGGGAACGCAAAAGTCAAGAGAAGCCCAAGGAACCTTCATCCAGGGCGAATTGGGGGCTTTTTTCCTTACGGGCAGGTAACGAACATCCGGGGATGCTTTACGAACGCGCTTTTGCGCCACGCTCCTTGAGCATGTCGGCCATCAACTGGATCTCCGACTGCTGCGCGTCGACCATCCCCTGCGCGAGCCGCTTCTCCACGCCCACCCGGCACTTGTCCACGCAGCCCTGCGCCATGTGGATGCCGCCCTTGTGATGGTCCGTCATGAGCTGCAGGAAGAACACCTCGGCGGGCTTGCCGCTCAGTGAACCCAGCTTCTTCAGCTCGGAGTTGGTCGCCATCCCGGGCATCAGCGCGCCGTCCTTCCCGGACGCCATGTCACCCATGCCCATCCAGGTCATCGGCGGATCGGCCGACACCTTCGGCAGCCCCCACAGGTCCAACCAGCCCAGCAGCATGCCCCGTTGGTTGGCCTGCGTCTGCGCGATGTCGTACGCGAGGCGCCGTACCTCCACGTTCTTCGTACGGTCCCGCACGATGTACGACATCTCGACGGCCTGCTGGTGGTGGACCGCCATGTCCCGCGCGAACCCGGCGTCCGCCGAATTCACCGCCGGGGCGGCGGAGTTGCCCGATCCGCCACCGCTGCCGTCCTCGGCGACGGCGTACGTGATCGCGCCGGCCGCCACCAGCACGGCGGCCGCGGCACCCGCGACCCACCCGATGTACGCCCTCACGTCACATCGTCCCGCCGGTGCACGAGGCACCCGGCTCGGGCGTCTGGCTGCCCTGCACGAACTGCGAGAAGAACGTGTTCACGTCCGGGTCGCTCGCGCTCTTCACCGTCCGCTGGTGCCCCCACGCCGACAGCATGATCGGCGCCTTCTGGTTCTCGTACGGACTCATCAGCGAGTACGGCGTCTGCTTCACCTTCGCCGCCAGCGCCTTCACGTCGGCCGCCGGGGCCTTGGAGGTGTACGTCACCCAGACCGCGCCGTGTTCCAGCGCGTGCACCGCGTTCTCGTCCTTGACGGCCTTCGTGTACACGTTCCCGTTGCAGTTCAGCCAGACCGGGTTGTGGTTGCCGCCGACCGGCGGGTGCATCGGGTAGTTCACCGTGCCGGTGACGTGGGTGCGGCCCAGCGTCCCCTTCCACGTGCTCACACCGTCCGCGCCGGCGACGAAGTGGCCCGAACCGCCGCTCTTGGAGTCGCTCGAGGAGCTGTCCTTGTCCTTGCCGGACTGCGCGTGCACGACGGCGACACCGCCGACGACGAGACCTGCGGCGACCACCGTGCTCGCCACGATCTTCACGATCCGGCCGCGCCGCTCGCGGGCCTGCTCGGCGCGCCGCATCTCCTCGATGCGGGCCTTGCGCGCCGCGTTGCCGGTGTTCTTGGCGGAACCCATGAGGTGTGTCCTTTGGGGGAAGGGACAGGGAGGTCGGGCCCTGCTGATCGTAGTGGTGAGGAAAGGGATCCCGTAGGGGCCCACAGCAAAGTCCGGGAAGACCTGGGTCACCCCGGACCAGGCATTACGAATGTCAGTCCGAGCAGGCAAGATGGTCAGAAGATGGGCAACAGCGCAGGACACCTGCCGTACGCGAGCCGTTCAGCCCGAGGACAGCCGGTCGATCATGGTCGGCAACGCGCACGAAATGGTGTTGTGGTGGGATGCTCAGGTGCCCGACCGCCTCCTGCGGTACGAGGACAGGCGGCCTGACCAGCAAGGATGGGGAAGCGGAAGATGGACAAGCAGCAGGAGTTCGTGCTCCGGACGTTGGAGGAGCGCGACATCCGGTTCGTACGGCTGTGGTTCACGGACGTGCTGGGCTTCCTCAAGTCCGTCGCCGTGGCCCCCGCCGAGCTGGAACAGGCCTTCGACGAGGGCATCGGCTTCGACGGCTCCGCGATCGAGGGCTTCGCCCGGGTCTACGAGTCCGACATGATCGCCAAGCCGGACCCCTCCACCTTCCAGGTCCTGCCGTGGCGCGCGGAGGCCCCCGGCACGGCCCGCATGTTCTGCGACATCCTCATGCCGGACGGCTCCCCGTCCTTCGCGGACCCGCGCTACGTCCTCAAGCGCGCCCTCGCCAAGACCTCCGACCTGGGCTTCACCTTCTACACCCACCCGGAGATCGAGTTCTTCCTCCTGAAGGACCGCCCCCTGGACGGCTCCCGCCCGACGCCCGCCGACAACTCCGGCTACTTCGACCACACCCCGCAGAACGTGGGCATGGACTTCCGCCGCCAGGCGATCACCATGCTGGAGTCGATGGGCATCTCGGTCGAGTTCTCCCACCACGAGGGCGCCCCCGGCCAGCAGGAGATCGACCTCCGCTACGCCGACGCGCTCTCCACGGCGGACAACATCATGACGTTCCGCCTGGTCATGAAGCAGGTGGCGCTGGAGCAGGGCGTCCAGGCGACGTTCATGCCGAAGCCGTTCTCGGAGCACCCCGGCTCGGGCATGCACACCCACCTCTCCCTCTTCGAGGGCGACCGGAACGCGTTCTACGAGTCCGGCTCCGAGTACCAGCTCTCCAAGGTCGGCCGCTCCTTCATCGCGGGCCTGCTCAAGCACGCGGCGGAGATCTCCGCGGTCACCAACCAGTGGGTCAACTCGTACAAGCGCATCTGGGGCGGCTCCGAGCGCACCGCCGGCGCCGGCGGCGAGGCCCCCTCGTACATCTGCTGGGGCCACAACAACCGCAGCGCCCTGGTCCGCGTCCCGATGTACAAGCCCGGCAAGACCGGCTCCGCGCGCGTCGAGGTCCGCTCCCTGGACTCGGGCGCGAACCCGTACCTGGCCTACGCCCTTCTCCTCGCCTCCGGCCTCAAGGGCATCGAGGAGGGCTACGAACTCCCCGGGCGCCGAGGACGACGTCTGGGCCCTCTCCGACGCCGAGCGCCGCGCGATGGGCATCGAGCCCCCTGCCCCAGAACCTGGGCGAGGCCCTCACCCTCATGGAGCGCAGCGACCTCGTCGCCGAAACCCTGGGCGAGCACGTCTTCGACTTCTTCCTGCGCAACAAGAAGAGCGAGTGGGAGGAGTACCGCAGCGAGGTCACCGCGTTCGAGCTGCGGAAGAACCTGCCGGTGCTGTAGCCGGGCCGCGCCGGCCGGGTGCGCGGCCAGGTCGTGGGCGGCGGACACCTCGGCGGCGTAGGTGCGGGCCGCCGGGGTGAGGGACAGCGGCGAGCGGCCGTCGGCGGAGGTGTGGCCGCGGACGCCCGGTGCCGTGCCCCTGTTGGGGCGAACCCGGGCCGCGCGCCGTGCGTCGGGGACGATCCGTCCGGTGCCGCCCGTGGTCAGCACGGTGCACAGCCGCGCCCACTTCCGTATGCCCGGCCGGGGCTTCTCGGGCGGGTCCGGCGGCTCGGGGACGGAGACGCCGGGTCCCTTGCGCGGCGACGGTTCGCCTACCGCACGTACGCCGGGGACACCGCCGCGCCGCTGAGCAGCCGAGCCCTGCCCGTGCCGTCCGCCGGGACGCTGTACAGATCGGCGCCGTAGTCCCCGGGCAGGGCGTAGACGATCGTCCGGTCGTCACGCCATACGGCCTGGTCGTCCACGCTTCTCGACTCCGCCAGCGGAGTTTCCCGCATCGTGCGCAGGTCGAGGACGTACAGGTGCCAGGGCGCGTCCTTCGGGAGGCCCTTGACGCGTTTCTTGTACGCGATGCGGGTGCCGTCGGGGAGAGGGACGGGCACTCGACGTTGGTGTGGAGCGTGGTGACCGTACGGGTGCGCAGGTCGCCCCGCAGCAGGTAGGTGCTGCCCTTCGTCGCCAGCGTCGCGTAGAACGTACGGTCGTCCGCGGCGAAGGTCACTCCCAGAAGTTGACGTCGGCGGCGTGGTAGACGTGGCCGTCCTTGATGATCCGGAACGACTCCAGCGTCGGGATCAGCCTCCCCGTCCGCGTGTCCACGATCGCCGCCCGCGTCGAGAAGTTCGTCCCGGCGTACGAGTCGCCGCCCACGAACGCCGTCCACGCGGCGAAGTGACCCGTAGGGGATACCCGGGCACGGGACGGGATGCCGGGGACGTCGTAACGGGCCGTCTCCTTGAGGTGGGCGTCCAGGATCAGCGCGCGGTACGTGTCCGTGACCGTGCCGTGGACCGCCTGGAGACAGACCCCGGTGCCCGAAGCGGCGTAGAAACGGAGGCACTTGAGGCCGGAGGCGGTGCGGGGGCCGGCCGGGGTCGCGGCCGGGACGGTGGTGAGTTCGTCGCGGTGCGGGCCCCAGGCCATGTTGCGGAACACCATCGTGCCGGGGGTCGTCAGGGTGACCCGGCCCGCGGTGATGCGCGGGCTACCGGGCTGGGTCTCGTTCCGGCGCTCGGCCCGGGCCGACGCGTGCAGGACCGACGCCGTGGCCACTGCGGCGAGCGCGGCCACGGCGGCGAGGAGGACGAGGAGACGGTTGCGCACGGTCATGAGGCAGGCTCCAGAACTGGTCGGCCCGGGCGGAGCGAGAACGCGAACACCGCGCAGACCGCGAGCGCCACCGCCGACGCCGTCAGCGCCGTACGGTCGCCCCACAGCGTCCACGCCGCACCGAACCCCAGCGAGCACACGAACCGCGCCGCCGCCTGCCCCGTCTGTACCAACGCGAGCCCCGAAGACCGCAGTTGCTCCGGCACGCTGTCCGAGGCCACCGCCATCAGCACGCCGTCGGTCGCCGCGTAGAAGGCGCCGTGCAGGAGGAGGACGGCGTAGGGGAGGGCCGTGCCGTGCCACGAGGTCAGCAACAGGGCGTACGCGGTGAGGAGGGCGCCGTGGCCGCCGAGGAACACCCGCCAGCGGCCGGCCCGGTCCGCGAGCCGGCCCAGCGGCACGGCCAGCAGCAGGAACGCCGCCGCCGTGCCCAGCGGCAGCAGCGCGAACCAGCGGTCGGGGACACCGAGCCGCCGTTGCAGCAGCAGGTACACGAAGGAGTCGCTGACCGTCGCCAGGCCGAGGAGAAGCGCGCAGACGGTGACACGGCGCAGGTCGCGCCGGCCGAGGAGGGCGAAGGCGGCGCGGAGGGTCGGGCGCACGGCCTTCTCGTCCACGGCCCGCTCGTCCACGGCCCGCTTGTCCACGGTCCTCTTGTCCACGACCTTCCCGTCTACGACCTTCCCGTCCACGGCCCTCCTGTCCACGGCCCTCTCGTCCTCCACGGCCTTCTCCCGTACGACTTTCTCCGTGCGGGGCGCGGCAGTTGACGACGACCCCGGCACGAACAGCACCAGCACCAGGACCCCGACCACCGCCACGCAGAAGCTCACCGTGAACACCGCGTCGTACCCGTCCACCGTCGCCCGGAGGATCAGGAACGCGACCAGCGGGCCGAGCAGTGCGCCCGCCGTGTCCATCGCGCGGTGTACGCCGAAGGCACGGCCCCGGTTCTCCGGGGTGGAGGACAGCGAGATCAACGCGTCGCGCGGGGCGGTGCGCAGGCCCTTGCCCGTGCGGTCGGCGGCGAGGATCAGGCCGATCGGGGTGAGGGTGTGGGCGAGCAGGAGGAGCGGCTTGCAGAAGGCCGAGATGCCGTAGCCGAGGCCCGCGATCCACTTGTGCCGGCCGCCGCCCCGGTCGGCGAGGTGGCCGCCGGCCAGCCGGACGAGCGCCGAGAAGCCGTTGTAGATGCCGTCCAGGAGACCGAAGCCGAGCGGTGACAGGCCGAGGCCCGTCACCAGGTACAGTGGGAGGACCGCGGTCACCATCTCGGACGACACGTCGGTGATCAGGCTGACCGCGCCGAGCGCGAAGACCGTCGGGGCGATGGCGGCGGACACCCGGGCCGTAGTGCCCGTAGTACCCCGGGCGCCCGCAATACCCGTACCACCCGCGGCACTTGGGGCGTCCGGGGTACCCGTAGCACCCGCACTGTCCCTGGTGCCTGCGGCACTCGGATCGGCGTTGGCGCGGCTGTCCGCCACGTACATCTCAGGACGCCCAGACGCCGGTGATGTCGGCGGCCGAGGCCGCGTTGCCCGCGTGGGTGGAGAGGCCCTGGGAGTCCTCCAGGGTCCGCAGCAGGTTGTAGTGGTTGTACTTGGTCGCGGACGTCGAACCCGCCGTCACCGGCTGGCCGTAGAGGACCGTCGGGATGCGGTTGCCGCTGAGCAGGTTGTCCTCGTCGAAGGTGACGACGAGCAGGCTGTTGTGGGTCTTGGCCCAAGTGGCGTACGCGCCAAGGTTGTTCTTCAGCCAGGTGTCACCCGTCGCCACCGAGCAGTCGTGCATGTCGCTGCACAGGTTGGGGGTGACGAAGGAGATGTCGGGGAGCGTCGTGTAGTCCGTCGGGAACTGCGCGAACGTCTTCGCCGTGGAGGTGGCGACGTTGCTGAAGCCGAACCACGGGTTGTGCTTGCGCGCGTAGTTGCCGCTGTTGCACGTCGTCGAACCCTGGCTCGGCAGCGTCTCGTTGTAGCTCGCCCACGTGCCGCCCGCCGCCGTCACCTCGGAGGCGAGGTTCGCGGCGGAGGAGAAGCCGGCCGTGTAACAACTGTCGCTGGTGATCCCCTGGGTGGAGCCGGAGAACAGCGCGAAGTAGTTCGGCTGGCTCGGGTGGGTGATCCCGTACGACTGGGTGAGGGCGGCGCCCCGGTGGCCAGCGAGTTGATGTAGGGGGCACTGGAGGAGCCGATGACCTGGCTGTAGGCGTGGTTCTCCATCACCACCACGACGACGTGGTCCGGGGTCGGCACCCCGGTCGCGGCGTGTGCGGTCGAGGCGTCGCCGAAGCCGGTCCAGACCCCGACCGCGGCGGCCGAGAAGGCGAGCGCGGACGCCACGACGGCGCGGCTGGCTGCGGCGGTACGCGGAGCGGCCGGAGCCGCCGGACACTTCTTCACTGCCGGACACTTCTACCTCCGGGTGAGGGGACAACGGGGGTGCGGTGCGAACCGAGCATGCACACGCCAAAATGCCCGCATCCCACCGCTCCCAACCCGGCGGATGAAGAAGTGGTGAACTACTCCTGCAGCGCAGCCACTTGGGCCAGCACCTGGTGCAGCGGCTCGGCGGCCCGCTTCCGGTACTCCTGGATCGCCCAGCCGTTGCCATCCGGGTCCTTGAAGTACATGAACGTCGCCCCGTCCTGCGGCGCGAACCGCACCGGCTCGCTCACCTCGAGCCCGCGCGCGGTCAGCTCGTCGTAGGCCGCCTTCGCGTCCCGCACGCACAGCTGCATGCCGTGGTACGTCCCCGGCCGCGGTGTCCCGGTCGGGATCTGCAACCCGTCGACCAGCGCGATCGAACAGCCCGAGCCCGGCGGCGTCAGCTGCACGATCCGCACGCCCTCCATCACCTCGCCGTCCAGATCCACGTGGAAACCGACCTTGTCCCGGTAGAACTCCTTGGCCCGGTCCACGTCCGAGACCGGCAGGACGATCACTTCGAGGGTCATGTCCATGGCTTGACTCCTTTGTCAGGCGCGTCACCCGAACCGCCACCGCGTCTGGCTGAACGGCTCCCCTTACCGAAGCCGAAAACCGTCCGGGGCGCCACAGCGAAGACATACGCGTACCCGGAACCGTGATGAAACGCCCCGTCCCGCACGTCGAACCGCCAGAAACCGCCGTACTTCGCCTCCCACGCGGCGGCCAGCTCCCGCAGCCGGTCCTCGTCCGTGACCCGCGCCGCCGCACCCTCGACGACCAGGTCGTACCCCTGGTCCCAGGTGCTCGTGCCGGTCGTCAGCACGACCTGCGGGTTGCCGTCGAGGTTGCGGGCCTTGCGCTCCTCGGGACCTGTGCAGAAATACAGCGCCCCGGCCGACCACACCGCGGGCAGCGGCGTCACATGCGGGCGCCCGTCCGGCCGTACCGTCGAGATCCAGAACTGCTCCGCCGCCGCGAGCCGTGCCTCGGCCGTGGCCCAGTCGGTCGCGGTGGCCGCCGGGTCGCTGTAGCGGGGGTCGAGACGGGTCCGGGGTTCGCTGTCGGTCATCGGCTTCTCCCTGCGTCCTAGGTGCTCCCCCAGGTAGACCCCGTACTCCTCGAGAACTCATCGCCGTACACCCCGGCGCCACCGCCCGCACCTGCGGTTAGGCTCGGGACGTGACGACCTAGATCCCGTACGACCTCCGTACGACCTCGTCAGAGCCAGATCCGTACGACCCTGATCCACACGACCCAGATCCGAGGGAGGCCGAGGATGACGGCGCCGGGGCGCAGAAGCAGTACCTTCACGCGACTGCTGCGGCACGGCTTCACCGATCCCTCGGCGGCCGAGCGGCTTCTGGAGAGCGCGGAGCTGGCGCCGATAAGGAACGACCCGGTCCTGCTGGAGGCCCTCGGCGCCACCGCCGACCCCGACCTGGCCCTTCAGGGTCTGGTACGGCTGCTGGAGGCGCAGCCCGAGGACACCCCCGCCATGAGCTGCTGGACACCCTGATCGCCGCGAAGCCGCTCCGGGACCGCCTGCTCGGGGTGCTCGGCGCCTCCGCCGCCCTGGGCGACCATCTCGCCCGGCACCCGCTCGACTGGCACGCCCTCGTGATGTACGAGCCGCGCGACCTCCACCCCGGGGTGGAGGAGTTCGAGCACGGGCTCGACGATGGCACCGACCCGGTCGCCCTCCGCGTGGCCTACCGTCGCTGCCTGCTGTCCATCGCCGCCCGTGACGTGTGCGGCACCACCGACCTCGCGCAGACCGCCGCCGAACTCGCCGACCTCGCCACCGCCACCCTGCGCGCCGCCCTCGCCATCGCGAGCGCCGCCGCACCCGACGACGCCGCGCTGTGCCGGCTCGCGGTGATCGCGATGGGCAAGTGCGGTGGCCACGAGCTGAATTACATCTCCGACGTCGACGTCATCTTCGTCGGCGAGGCCGTCGACGGCGCCGACGAGGGCAAGGCGCTCCGCGCGGCCACCAAGCTCGCCGCGCACATGATGCGGATCTGCTCCGAGACCACCGTCGAGGGCTCGATCTGGCCCGTCGACGCCAACCTGCGCCCCGAGGGCCGCAACGGCCCGCTGGTCCGCACCCTCGCCAGCCACCTCGCGTACTACCAACGCTGGGCGAAGACTTGGGAGTTCCAGGCCCTGCTGAAGGCCCGCGCGGTGGCCGGAGACCTCGCGCTCGGCCGCGCGTACGTCGACGCGCTCGAACCCCTCGTGTGGAAGGCCGCCGAGCGCGAGAACTTCGTCACCGACGTGCAGAAGATGCGCCGCCGCGTCATCGAGAACATCCCCGCCGCCGAGATCGACCGCGAACTCAAACTCGCCCCCGGCGGCCTGCGGGACGTCGAATTCGCCGTCCAGCTCCTGCAGTTGGTGCACGGCCGCGCCGACACCTCGCTGCGCAGCGGCACCACCCTCGTCGCCCTGGAGGCCCTCGCCGCCGGCGGCTACGTCGGCCGCGAGGACGCCGGCCGCCTCGACGACGCCTACCGCTTCCTGCGCACGATGGAACACCGCATCCAGCTCTACCGGTTGCGCCGCACCCACCTCGTCCCCGTCGAGGAGGCCGACCAGCGCCGCCTCGGCCGCTCGATGGGCCTGCGCACCGACCCGGTGACCGAGCTGAACCGCGAGTGGAAGCGGCACGCGACCGTCGTACGACGCCTGCACGAGAAGCTCTTCTACCGCCCGCTGCTCGACGCGGTCGCCCAACTCGCTTCCGGCGAGACCAGGTTGAGCCCGCAGGCGGCCCGCGAACGCCTGGTCGCCCTCGGCTACGTCGACCCGGCCGCGGCCCTCCGCCACATCGAGGCCCTCGCCTCCGGCGTCTCCCGCAAGGCCGCCATCCAACGCACCCTGCTGCCCGTCCTGTTGGGCTGGTTCGCGGACTCCGCCGACCCGGACGCGGGCCTCCTCAACTTCCGCAAGGTGTCCGACGCGCTCGGCAAGACCCCCTGGTATCTACGGCTGTTGAGGGACGAGGGCGCCGCCGCCGAGAACCTCGCCCGCGTCCTGTCGGCCGGCCGGCTCGCCCCGACCTCCTCATGCGCGCCCCCGAAGCGGTCGCCCTGCTCGGCGACGGCGACGGCGGCAGCGGCCTCGAACCCCGCGATCGCCCGCACCTGGAACAGGAGATACTCGCCGCGGTCAGCCGCGCCGACGGCGCCGTCCAGGCGGTCACCTTCGCCCGCGGCGTCCGCCGCCGCGAACTCTTCCGTACGGCCGCCTTCGACATCGTCGGCTCCTACGGCACCGAGACCCAGCCCGTCGAGGCGGACCAGGGCGCCCTCGTCGACCGGGTCGGCGGCGCCATCTCCGACCTCACCGCCGCGACCCTGGCCGGCACACTGCGCGCGGTCGTCCGCGAGGGCTGGGGCGACACCCTCCCCACCCGCTTCGCCGTCATCGGCATGGGCCGCTTCGGCGGCCACGAGCTGGGCTACGGCTCCGACGCGGACGTCCTGTTCGTGCACGAACCCCGCGAGGGTGTCGCCGAGCGGGAGGCCTCCGAGGCCGCCAACAAGGTCGTCTCCGAGATGCGGCGGCTGCTCCAGGTCGCCAGTTCGGATCCGCCGCTGCTGATCGACGCGGATCTCCGGCCGGAGGGTAAATCGGGGCCGCTCGTACGGTCGTTGAAGTCCTACGAGGCGTACTACCGCCGGTGGTCGCTGGTCTGGGAGTCCCAGGCGCTGCTGCGGGCCGAACCCGTCGCCGGGGATGAGGAGTTGGGCCGACGGTTCATCGAGCTGATCGATCCGCTCCGGTATCCGGCGGAGGGCCTCGGCGACGATGCCGTGCGGGAGATCCGGCGCCTCAAGGCCCGCATGGAGTCCGAGCGGATGCCCCGGGGGCCGACCCGACTCTGCACACCAAGCTGGGGCGCGGGGGCTCTCCGACGTCGAGTGGACCGTGCAGCTGATGCAGCTGCGGCACGGGTGGGCCGAGCCGGGGCTGCGTACCACGCGTACCCGGGCTGCTCTTGCGGCGGCCTGCGCGGCCGAGCTCATCTCCGCCGAGGACGCGGAGACGCTGGACGAGGCGTGGGTGCTGGCTACGCGAGTCCGAAATGCGGTGATGCTTGTTCGGGGGCGGGCGGGAGACACGTTTCCTTCTGACCCGCGTGAACTTGCCGCGGTGGGAAGGTACTTGGGGTATGGGCCGGGGCATGTGGGGACATGCTGGATGACTATCGGCGCACTACTCGGCTGGCTCGGGGTGTGGTGGATGTGCTGTTCTACGGGGCCTGAGAGGGTCGTATTTCGGCTGCGGGGCCGGCGGGGGCTTGTCGCGCCCGCGCGGCGGAGCCGCACATGTTGCGGCCGGCCTATGGGTCACCCTGATCGGCCCTGAGAAACGCGGCGACCAGCACCCCTCAGGGGCGCGAGGAACTGCGCGACCAGCCACAACGGCGCGGCACCCGAAAAGCGACCCATTGCGCCCTCCCACGGAGCCGCACACCGCCTAGGGAGCGCTCAGGCCTTCGTAGGCAACCAAGTCCCACCCGCCCCCGCACCGCCACCGTCCGCGGCAAGGCATACGGAAACGCGCCGTACCAGAGCCGCGAGACCAGGAACCCGAACGTCAGGCACAGCATGCCCCCACCGCGTCGAGCCAGAAGTGGTTGGCCGTGGAGACGATCACCATCAGGGTCAGGGTCGGGTACAGAAGCCCGAGGACGCGGACCCAGGGAGTTTCGCCAGCGCGAAGATCGTCAGCCCGCACCACAGGGACCAGCCGATGTGCATGGACGGCATCGCGGCGTACTGGTTCGACATGTGCTTCAGATCGCCGGACGCCATCGACCCCCAGGTCTGGTGGACCATGACGGTGTCGACGAAGTGGCCGCCGTTCATGAGCCGAGGCGGCGCCAGCGGGAAGAAGTAGTAGCCGACCAGTGCCACGGCCGTCGTGGCGAACAGGACGAGCCGGGTCGCCGCGTACCGCCCCGGATGGCTGCGGTACAGCCACACCAGGACACCGAGCGTCACCACGAAGTGCAGTGTGGCGTAGTAGTAGTTCATGCCGACGATCAGCCAAGTCACCGAGTTCACGGCGTGGTTGACCGACTGCTCGACGGCGATGCCGAGATCGTTCTCGACGCGCCAGATCCAGTCGGCGTTGCGCAGTGCCTCGGAGCGCTGCTCCGGCACCGCGTTGCGGATCTGTGAGTACGTCCAGTAACTCACCGCGATCAGCAGGATCTCGAACCACAGCCGGGGCCGGCGCGGAGTCCGCAACCGGCGCAGAAAGCTCTGCCCCGCGGCGTCCGCGACGGGGTTCGGAACGGCTTCTTCACGGCCTTCCAATGTCGTCACGGTGGTCTCACCCATAGACACAAAGTCTGCCAGAAAAGGCTTCCGCGACCGATCATCCCCTGGTCGGGTCCGGCTCGCATGTTCTACGACGGGAAGAGTCCCCGGACTCCTACCAGCGCAGGGGACACCGCCATGTTTTTCTCCCTCTCAGGGACGATTCCGGTCCCCGGGGCCGAAGCCGTGGACCCGCGCACCACCAGTTCCGGCATGAACACGAATTCGCTGTGCGGGGCAGGCGTCCCGCCGATCTCCTCCAGCAACGTGCGCACCGCGGCCTGTCCCATCGCGGGGACCGGCTTGCGGATCGTCGTCAGCGGCGGGTCGGTGAACGCGATCAGCGGCGAGTCGTCGAAGCCGACCACGGAGACGTCCTTGGGTACGTCGAGCCCCCGCTGCCGGGCCGCCCGTATCGCACCGAGCGCCATCATGTCGCTCGCGCACACCACGGCCGTGCAGTCGCGGTCGATCAGCGCGGCCGCCGCGGCCTGTCCGCCCTCCAGCGTGTACAGCGAGTGCTGGACGAGCCGGGTCTCCACATCCTCGGCGGTCAGGGCCAGTTGGTCCTGCATCGCGCGGACGAAGCCCTCGATCTTGCGTTGTACGGGTACGAACCGCTTCGGTCCCAGGGCCAGTCCGATGTGCGTGTGCCCGAGCGAGACGAGGTGGGTGACCGCGAGGGTCATCGCGGCGCGGTCGTCGGGGAGATGAACGGCGCCTGCACCTTGGGCGAGAAGCCGTCCACGAGGACGAACGGCACGCCCTGCGCCCGGAGTTGCTCGTAGCGCTGCATGTCCGCGGAGGTGTCCGCGTGCAGGCCGGAGACGAAGATGATGCCGGCGACCCCGCGGTCGACGAGCATCTCGGTCAACTCGTCCTCGGTGGAACCGCCCGGGGTCTGGGTGGCGAGCACCGGGGTGTAGCCCTGCCGGGTCAGCGCCTGCCCGATGACCTGCGCCAGGGCGGGGAATATCGGGTTCTCCAACTCCGGTGTTATCAGGCCCACCAGGCCCTCGCTGCGCTGCCGCAGCCGTACCGGACGTTCGTAGCCGAGTACGTCGAGGGCGGCGAGGACGGACTGACGGGTGGTGGCGGCGACGCCAGGCTTGCCGTTGAGGACGCGGCTGACGGTCGCTTCGCTCACCCCCGCCTGGGCGGCGATGTCGGCAAGCCGTGGGTCACGGGAGTGGACTGTACCGGCCGTCGGCGCGCTGCGGGTTGCTGCGTCATCGCGATCCCTCGTGTTCTGGTCGGCGTACGGCATGCGGCAAGAGCTTGCAGAGTCTTGCACAAGTGTCCCCTTACCCGCTCAGCCGCACCAGCCATGGGTTTCAGGGGGATCGAGGGGAGGTCACGGGAGGGTAACTCTCGGTCCGTCTTGCAGTTTTTTGCAGCAAGGACTTTCGCAACGCTTACATCGCTGTTACGTTCGGCGACGCCCGGCGGCCGCGAAGGCGCAGCCGGTGAGTCGCAGGGGCGGCGGACGGGCCCGCCCCTGCATCACACGGGCTTTCACCCTCAAGGAGAACTCATGCGGCGTGGCATAGCGGCCACCGCGCTGGTGGCGTCCCTCGCCCTCGCGGCGACGGCCTGCGGCGGCAGTGACAGTGACAGCGGCAAGTCGGACGGGCCGGTCACCATCACCTGGTGGGACACCTCCAACGCCACCAATGAGGCGCCCACGTACAAGGCCCTGGTCGCCAAGTTCCAGGCGGCCAACAAGAACATCAAGGTCAAGTACGTCAACGTGCCCTTCGACCAGGCGCAGAACAAGTTCGACACCGCCGCCGGCTCCAAGGGCGCCCCGGACGTGCTGCGTTCGGAGGTCGGCTGGACCCCCGCCTTCGCGAAGAAGGGCTACTTCCTGCCGCTCGACGGCACCGAAGCCCTCACGGACCAGGCGAAGTTCAAGTCGAACCTGATCACGCAGGCCCAGTACGAGGGCAAGACGTACGGCGTGCCGCTGGTCACCGACACCCTCGCGCTCGTCTACAACAAGGCCCTCTTCCAGCAGGCCGGCATCACCCAACCGCCCGCCACCTGGGACGAGTTGAAGGCCGACGCCGCGAAGGTCAAGGCCAAGGCGAAGGTCGACGGCTACTGGGGCTCCACCCAGGCCTACTACGCGCAGACCTTCCTCTACGGCGAGGGCACCGACACCGTCGACGCCTCCGCGAAGAAGATCACCGTGGACTCCGCCGCAGCCAAGAAGGCCTACGGCACCTGGCTGAGCCTCTTCTCCGGCACCGGCCTGCACAAGGCCGACACCACCGCGGACGCCTACGCCCACATCCAGGACGCGTTCGTCAACGGCAAGGTCGCCGCGATCATCCAGGGCCCGTGGGAGATCACGAACTTCTACAAGGGCTCGGCGTTCAAGGACAAGTCGAACCTCGGCATCGCCACGATCCCGGCCGGCTCCACCGGCAAGTCCGGCGCCCCGACCGGCGGTCACAACCTCTCGGTCTATGCCGGCTCGGACTCCGCGCACCAGAAGGCGGCCCTGAAGTTCGTCGACTTCATGACCTCCGCGGCCTCCCAGTCGACGATCGCGCTGAAGAACTCGACGCTGCCGACCCGCGACGACGCCTACACCGCCGCCGTGAAGTCCGACCCGGGCATCGCCGGCTTCCAGGGCGTCCTCGGTGCCGCCCAGCCGCGCCCGGCGCTCGCCGAATACAGCTCCCTGTGGGGCCCGTTGGACACCGAGCTGCCCAAGGTCGCCGGTGGCAAGGAGTCCCTCGACAAGGGTCTGAGCAACGCCGAGCTGGCGATCGCCAAGCTGGTCCCGGACTTCAGCAAGTAGCCCCGCACGGCCGTCGGATCCGCAGTGGAGAACCTGGGGGACGGATCCGGCGGCCGTCGGCCCGCGTTGCCGTAGTCCTCGAACCCGCCGTGCCCGCTTGAACTTCCAGAAGGTGTCGAACCAACCATGACAGTCGCCATCGACCGCGCGACCGGCAAGCGCCACGGTGACCGCGCACCCCGGCCCGGACCGGGCCAACGCCTCAAGTACGGCTACCAGAAGCACTGGTACGCGTACGCGATGATCATCCCCGTGGTCGTCGTGCTCGGCGTCCTCGTGCTCTACCCCCTGGTGTACGGCCTCTACCTGACGCTCACCGACGCCAACAGCCTCAACACCGCGCGCACGATCGGCGTCAACCACATCGACGCCACCTACAAGTTCATCGGGCTCGACAACTACAAGGACATCCTGTTCGGCCCGACGTCGTACGACCGCTTCTGGTCGCACTTCATCTGGACGATCGTCTGGACCGCGCTCTGCGTGGCGCTCCACTACACGGTGGGCCTCGCGCTCGCCCTCCTGCTCAACCAGAAGCTGCGCGCCCGCACCTTCTACCGGCTGATCCTGATCCTGCCGTGGGCCGTCCCCACCTTCGTGACGGTCTTCGGCTGGCGCTTCATGCTCGCCGACGGCGGCATCATCAACTCCGCGCTGCACAGCCTGCATCTGCCCCAGCCCGACTGGCTGGAGAGCACGTTCTGGCAGCGGTTCGCCGCCATCATGGTCAACACCTGGTGCGGTGTGCCCTTCATGATGGTCTCCTGCTCGGCGGCCTCCAGTCCATCGACACCTCGCTCTACGAGGCCGCCGAGATGGACGGCGCGACCCCTGGCAGCGCTTCCGCTACGTCACCCTGCCGGGCCTGAGGTCGGTCAGCTCCACCGTCGTCCTCCTCGGCGTGATCTGGACCTTCAACCAATTCGCCGTGATCTTCCTGCTGTTCGGCAACACCGCGCCCGACGCCCAGATCCTCGTCACCTGGTCGTACTTCCTCGGCTTCGGCCAACAGCCGCGCGAATTCGCCCAGTCGGCCGCCTACGGCATCCTGCTGCTGGCCATCCTGATCGTCTTCACCTCCTTCTACCGCCGCTGGCTGAACCGCAATGACCAACAGCTCGCGATCTGAGGCAGGAGTCCCCATGAGCACCACGACACCACCGCGACGGACCCGCCGACGGGGCGAGTTGAGCCGCTCCGGCACCCTCGCCTCGCACGGCATCCTGATCGTCGCGAGCCTGATCGCGCTCTTCCCGATCGCCTGGCTGGTCTTCCTCTCGCTCGGCCCGGACTCGGACGACTACCTCCACCCGGCCGGCATCTGGAAGAAGATGACGTTCGGCAACTACTCGTTCGTGCTCCAACACACCGAGTTCTTCGACTGGTTGAAGAGTTCGCTGATCGTCTCGCTGGGCACCACGGTCATCGGGGTCACGATCGCCGCGACCACCGGATACGCCGTCTCGCGCATGAGGTTCCCCGGGTACCGGAAGTTCATGTGGGTGCTGCTGGTCACCCAGATGTTCCCGATAGCGGTACTCATCGTGCCGATGTACCAGATTCTGGCCGATCTGCAGCTCATCGACAGCTACCTTGGTCTCATCCTCGTCTACTGCTCGACGGCGGTGCCGTATTGCGCCTGGCTGCTCAAGGGCTACTTCGACACGATCCCGTTCGAGATCGACGAGGCGGGACGCGTCGACGGGCTCAACCCCTTCGGCACGTTCGCGCGCCTGATCCTCCCGCTCGCCAAGCCGGGCCTCGCGGTCGCCGCGTTCTACAGCTTCCTCACGGCCTTCGGCGAGGTCGCCTTCGCCTCGACCTTCATGCTCTCCGACACGAAGTACACGTTCGCGGTCGGACTGCAGACCTTCGTCAGCGAACACGACGCGCAACGCAACCTCATGGCGGCGACAGCGGTACTGATCGCGATACCCGTGGCCGCGTTCTTCTACCTGGTACAGAAGAACCTGGTCACCGGCCTGACAGCAGGCGGCACGAAGGGCTGAAAGCGCCGGTGACTGTGGCGCCCCCAAAGGGGCGCGGGGAACTGCGCGCCCAGCCCCCACGCAGCCGCACCAAAATCTCGAGGCGGCCGTGACGTCCATCCGACCCCGCTGACATCACGGCCGCCTCGGCTCAACCACCCCCGCCCAAAACCCCGTTACGCACCAAGGACGCCATGACCCAGCAGCACTCCGTCATCGCCCCGGCACAGACCCCCGCCAAGGCCAAGCGCAGCGACCGGCGCGGCGACTGGTGGAGAGACGCCGTGATCTACCAGGTCTACCCCCGCAGCTTCGCCGACAGCAACGGCGACGGCATGGGCGACCTGGAAGGCGTACGCGCCCGACTCCCGTACCTGCGCGACCTCGGCATCGACGCCGTCTGGCTCAGCCCGTTCTACGCCTCCCCGCAGGCGGACGCCGGCTACGACGTCGCCGACTACCGTGCCGTGGACCCGATGTTCGGCAATCTGCTCGACGCCGACGCGCTGATCCGCGACGCCCACGGCCTCGGCATGCGCATCATCGTGGACCTGGTCCCCAACCACTCCTCGGACCAACACGAGTGGTTCAAGCGGGCGTTGAGGGAGGGCCCCGGCTCACCGCTGCGGGAGCGCTACCACTTCCGCCCGGGCAAGGGCGAGCACGGCGAACTCCCGCCCAACGACTGGGAGTCCATCTTCGGCGGCCCGGCCTGGACCCGGGTCACCGAACCGGACGGTTCGGCGGGGGAGTGGTACCTGCACCTCTTCGCCCCCGAGCAGCCCGACTTCAACTGGGAACACCCGGCGGTCGGCGACGAGTTCCGCTCGATCCTCCGCTTCTGGCTGGACATCGGCGTCGACGGCTTCCGCATCGACGTGGCCCACGGCCTCGTCAAGGCGGCGGGCCTGCCCGACCTCGGCTCGCACGACCAGCTCAAGCTGCTGGGCAACGATGTCATGCCGTTCTTCGACCAGGACGGCGTCCACGACGTCTACCGCCAGTGGCGCACCGTCCTCGACGAGTACGCGGGAATTCAATTGGGGCCCGAAGGGCCTTCCGCAGAAGGGCGGTGGCGGGAGACGGGCGGGCGGATCTTCGTGGCGGAGGCATGGACGCCGACGGTCGAGCGGACGGCCAACTACGTCCGCCCGGACGAACTCCACCAGGCCTTCAACTTCCAGTACCTGTCGACGGACTGGGACGCCGAGGAACTGCGTACGGTCGTCGACCGCACCCTGGAGGCCATGCGCCCGGTCGGCGCCCCCGCCACCTGGGTCCTCTCCAACCACGACGTCACCCGGCACGCCACCCGCTTCGCCAACCCGCCCGGCCTCGGCACCCAGATCCGCACCGCAGGGGACCGCGAACTGGGCCTGCGCCGGGCCCGCGCCGCGACCCTGCTGATGCTGGCGCTGCCCGGCTCGGCGTACATCTACCAGGGCGAGGAGCTCGGCCTGCCCGACGTCGTCGACCTCCCGGACGAAGTCCGCCAGGACCCCGCCTACTTCAGGGGCGCCGGCCAGGACGGCTTCCGGGACGGGTGCCGGGTGCCGATCCCGTGGACGCGTGACGGATCGTCATACGGCTTCGGCAGCGCGGGCAGTTGGCTGCCGCAGCCGGACGGCTGGGGCGAGCTGAGCATCGAGGCGCAGACCGGGACGCCCGGTTCGACGCTGGAGCTGTACCGGGCCGCGCTCGCCGCCCGCCGCACCCAGCCCGACCTCGGCGCGGGCGACTCGGTGGAGTGGCTGCGGGCGCCGGAGGGCGTACTCGCCTTCCGGCGCGGGGAGTTCGTGTGTGTCGCGAACACCAGCGGGGAGTCGGTGACGACCTCGGCGTACGGCCGTGTCCTGCTCGCCAGCGGTGAGGTGACCGAGGCGGACGGCGAGGCGAAGCTGCCCGCCGACACGACGGTGTGGTGGACCACCACCCCGTAACTGCCGCTCCGCCACGGGAAGTTCTTGCAGCAACTTCACACGGCCCGCTGCCCTTTGGGCGGCGGGCCCTTAACATCTGGGCCACCGCAAGGTTTCCACGGTGTTTCAGCAAGAACCTTCAAGGACCTTCAACGGAGAAGGAACCCCACATGGCCAACAGCAGATCACTTGCAGGCGCCTTCGCCCTCGCCGCCGCGACGGCCCTCCTGGTACCCGGCACCGCGCACGCCTCCCCCGCCCGGCTCCAAGGACGTCACCGCCGTCCTCTTCGAGTGGAACTTCGCCTCGGTCGCCAAGGAGTGCACCAACACCCTCGGCCCGGCGGGCTACGGCTACGTCCAGGTCTCCCCGCCCGCCGAGCACATACAGGGCTCGCAGTGGTGGACGTCGTACCAGCCGGTGAGCTACAAGATCGCCGGGCGGCTCGGCGACGCGACCGCGTTCAAGAACATGATCAGCACGTGTCACGCGGCCGGTGTGAAGGTCGTCGTCGACACGGTCATCAACCACATGTCGGCGGGCAGCGGCACCGGCACCGGCGGCTCGTCGTACACGAAGTACAACTACCCCGGCCTGTACTCCTCGTACGACATGGACGACTGCACGGCGACGGTCAGCGACTACACCAACCGCGCCAACGTCCAGAACTGCGAACTGGTCGGCCTCGCCGACCTGGACACCGGCGAGGAGTACGTCCGCGCCACGATCGCCGGCTACATGAACAGCCTCCTCGGCTACGGCGCCGACGGCTTCCGCATCGACGCGGCCAAGCACATCCCGGCGACCGACCTGGCGAACATCAAGTCCCGCCTGACGAACCCCTCCGCGTACTGGAAGCAGGAGGTCATCTACGGCGCAGGCGAGGCCGTCCAGCCCACCGAGTACACCGGCAACGGCGACGTCCAGGAGTTCCGCTACGCCTACGACCTCAAGCGCGTCTTCAACAACGAGAACCTCGCCTACCTGAAGAACTACGGCGAGGGCTGGGGTACATGAGCAGCTCGGTCGCGGCGGTCTTCGTGGACAACCACGACACCGAGCGCAACGGCTCGACCCTCAACTACAAAGACGGCGCGAACTACACCCTGGCCAACGTCTTCATGCTCGCCTACCCCTACGGCGCCCCGGACATCAACTCCGGCTACGAGTGGTCGGACGCGGACGCCGGACCGCCCAACAACGGTGCGGTGACGGCCTGTTGGCAGGACGGCTGGAAGTGCCAGCACGCCTGGCCCGAGATCAAGTCCATGGTCGCCTTCCGCAACGCGACCCGCGGCCAGTCCCTCACCAACTGGTGGGACGACGGCAACGACGCCATCGCCTTCGGCCGCGGCAGCAAGGGTTACGTCGCCATCAACCACGAGACGTCGTCGCTGACGCAGACGTACCAGACGTCGCTCGCCGCGGGCACGTACTGCAACGTGCAGAACAACACCTCGGTGACCGTGAACTCCGGCGGCCAGTTCACGGCGACCCTGGGCTCGAACACGGCGCTGGCGATCTACGCGGGCAAGTCGAGCTGCTGATCGGCGAGTTGGGCGGCGGCGGTGCGAGGGGACGCACCGCCGCCGCCCGGCCCCCAGGGGTCAGGGGTGACGGTGATGTGCTTCGCCAGGGCCGTCACGGACAGGTCGCCGTGGTCGACCCACTGGGGAGGGCCAGCGTCTTGTGCTGGGTGGAGGCGGGCGGGGTGATCTCCAGGTAGCCGGCGTGGACCGCGCCCGAGGTGCCGGTGTTGGCGTGGGTCCAGGCGACGACGGCCTCGGCGCTCTCGCCGTCCTTGAGGGTGAGGGTCTTCTTGCCCGGGTCGTGCGCGTACCAGGTGCTGCCCCAGGTGGTGTGGGTCGTCAGCTTCTTGTGCGCGGAGTTCTCCAGGCCAAGGCCCGGGTAGCCGCGCAGCGCGCAGGTCTTGCCGCTGAGGTTGCGCAGCCGGATGACGACACCCTCGTGGTTCATCCCTCCGGCGAGCTGCTGACCGTAGGTGGCCTTCAGTGCGGCGGCCGAGCAGGTCGGCGTCGCCTTCGCGGTGGCCGTACCGCTGGAGGTCGCGGCGTTCGCGGTCCCCGCCCAGCCCGCGAGCCCGAGGCCGACGACGGCTCCCAGGCCGATGATCGTGCGCCCGACCCTGCGGTCCGCACGGCGCCGGTGCTTGGCGGTGGCGGCCTGGTCGGTGGTGTTCCGGACTTCGTTCACGGTCATGATCCCCACTCCTGCTTCGCGGACCGTGGTCTGCGGCCCGCACGGTCCTTCTGTGCCGTACACAAGGTTCGATGCGTGCCACAGCGGTTTTGTTCGCGGAAGAGGCGGAAGAATTCTCACGCCTCCGTGAAACGGCCGGTTCCGGTCACGAGGACGGCTGCGCCGAGCCGCCCGACAGCGGCTGCCGGAGGTACAGGTCGCGCGGCAGGGAGAACTCGGCGCCGTGACGGATCAGCTCCCTGTTGACGTGCAGGACGATGTCCTCCATGGGAAACCGCTCGGGACCCACCGCGGCGGATGCTCCAGATCGGCGTCCGAGAGCGCGCGGACCCCGGAGACCCGGCTCACGGCGACGACAGGAGCCGGTCGATCGCCGCCCTCTCGCAGGGCAGCCGCGGCTCGTGGTCACGATCGCCGCGTCGAGAACCGCAGTCCACTTCGGATGCCCGCACTCGTTCGTACGGGTCCCGAGGAACGTCCAGCGCCCCCGTTCCGGTAGGGAACCGCCGAGACCGCCGCTGAAAGTTCTTTCCGTGCCTTTCACGACTCTTGCTGCAACCCTTGCGTCGGCGATACGGTCTCGCCGGGGTCGGACCCGAACTGAGCCGTAATCGCAAGGAGTTCACGCCTGTGATACCGAGATGGCCGGCGCCCCGCACGCGCCGCACCGAGCGACGGAGAAGGGCCACCGGCGTCATCGTCGCCGCGCTCCTCGCGGCCTTCGTCCAACCCCCCGCCGCCCACGCGTCCGCTCCGCCCGCGCCCCCGTCGGACGCCAAGCTGGCCGCCACGCCCGCCCGGCACGACGACACCCGCGAGCAGTTCTACTTCGTGATGCCGGACCGGTTCGCGAACGGTGACACCTCCAACGACCAGGGCGGCCTGACCGGTTCACGCCTGAGCACCGGCTACGACCCCACCGACAAGGGCTTCTACCAGGGCGGCGACCTCAAGGGCCTGACGAAGAAGCTCGACTACATCAAGGGCCTCGGCACCACCGCCATCTGGATGGCCCCGATCTTCAAGAACCAGCCCGTGCAGGGGACCGGCGCTGGGGTACCTCCCAGGCTATTGGCTCTGGGGGAGCGTCCGCCGGCTACCACGGTTACTGGATCACGGACTTCACCCAGGTCGACCCGCACTTCGGCACCAACAAGGACCTGGCGACCCTCATCTCCAAGGCCCACGCCAAGGGCATGAAGGTCTTCTTCGACGTCATCACCAACCACACCGCCGACGTCGTCGACTACGAGGGCAAGTCCTACGACTACCTCTCCAAGGGCGCCTTCCCGTACCTCACCAAGGACGGGCAGCCCTTCGACGACGCCGACTACGCGGACGGGAGGAAGGCGTTCCCCGAAGTCGGCGCGTCCTCCTTCCCGAAGACCCCGACCGTCCCCGCCGACAAGGCGAACGCGAAGGTCCCGTCCTGGCTCAACGACCCGACGATGTACCACAATCGGGGCGACTCGACCTACGTCGGCGAGAACGCCACCTACGGCGACTTCTCCGGCCTGGACGACCTGTGGACCGAACGCCCCGAGGTCGTCAGCGGCATGGAGAAGATCTACGAGAAGTGGGTCCGCGACTTCGACGTCGACGGCTTCCGCATCGACACCGTGAAACACGTCGACATGGACTTCTGGACCCAGTGGGCCACCGCCCTCGACAAGTACGCGGCCCAGCACGGCCGGAAGAACTTCTTCATGTTCGGCGAGGTCTACTCCGCCGACACGTCCGTCACCTCGCCGTACGTCACCCAGGGCCGCCTGGACGCCACGCTCGACTTCCCCTTCCAGGACGCGGCCCGCGCCTACGCCTCCCAGGGCGGCAGCGCGCAGAAGCTCGCGAGCGTCTTCGGCGACGACTACAAGTACACGACCGACAAGGCGAACGCGTACGAGCAGGTCACCTTCCTCGGCAACCACGACATGGGCCGCATCGGCTACTTCCTCGCCCAGGACAACCCGAAGGCCACCGACGCCCAACTCCTCGCCAAGGACCGGCTCGCCAACGAGTTGATGTTCCTCAGCCGCGGCAACCCCGTCGTCTACTACGGCGACGAACAGGGCTTCACCGGCTCCGGCGGCGACAAGGACGCCCGCCAGCCGATGTTCGCGTCGAAGATCGCCGACTATCTCGATGATGACGAGATCGGCACCGACCGCACGGCCGCGAGCGACTCGTACGACTCGACTGCCCTGCTCTACCAGCAGATCGCGGCGCTCTCCAAGCTGCGCAAGGCCAACCCGGCTCTCACCGACGGCGTCCAGACCGAGCGCTACGCGGCCGACGGCGCCGGTGTCTACGCCTTCACACGCACCGCCAAGGACGACGAGTACGTCGTCGCCCTCAACAACGCCGACACCGCGAGGACGGTGACCTTCGCGACCGGTTCGCCGGACATGAAGTACCGGGGATCTACGGCACTTCGGCCACCGCGACGAGCGGCGCCGACAACAAGGTGACCGTCACCGTGCCCGCCGGTGCGGCGATCGTCCTCAAGGCGGCCGGTGCCCTCGCCGAGCCCGTCACCAAGCCCACGATCACCCTGAAGGCCCCGGACACGGGCGCCACCGGCACCGTCGAGCTGAGTGCCGACGTCACCGGCGGTCAGCTCGACCGGGTCGTCTTCGCCGCCCAGACCGGCAACGGCAAGTGGCAGACCCTCGGCTCCGCCGACCACGCCCCGTACAAGGTCACGCAGGCGATCGGGAAGGACGTACCGGCCGGAACAGCCCTGCGCTACAAGGCGGTTGTCGTCGACTCGACCGGCCGCACCGCGAGCGCCACGGCCGTCTCCACCACCGGCACCCCGCCCGCCGAAGCGGTCCCCACCGCCTCCTCGCGCGACTACGCGATCGTCCACTACAAGCGCGCCGACGGCGACTACGCCGACTGGGGCCTGTACGCCTGGGGCGACCTCGCCGACGGCGAGGCGACGACCTGGCCGGCCAGTCATCCCTTCGTCGGCCGTGATGCCTATGGAGCCTTCGCCTACGTCAAGTTGAAGCCCGGGGCGACGAACGTCAGCTTCCTGGTGATCGACAAGGACGGCGACAAGGACGTCTCCGCGGACCGTTCGATCGACGTCGCGCAGACCGGTGAGGTGTGGATCGAGCAGGGCAAGGAGGCCGTACAGACGCAGCGGCCCGACTATCCGGCGCAGGACACCACCAAGGCCGTCATCCACTACCACCGCGCGGACGGCGACTACTCCGGTTGGGGCCTGCACGTCTGGACGGGTGCCGCGAATCCCACGGACTGGTCGAGCCCGCTCCAGCCGGTGAAGACCGACGCGTACGGCGCCGTCTTCGAGGTACCGCTCAACTCCGGTGCGACCAGCCTCAGTTACATCCTCCACAAGGGCGACGAGAAGGACCTCTCCGCCGACCAGTCGCTCGACCTCAAGGCCGACGGCAACGAGGTGTGGCTCCTGAACGGTCAGGAGAAGTACCTCCTGCCGCAGCCCGCCGGGAGTGCGGCGGCCCTCGACCTGACCACCTCCAAGGCGGTCTGGATCGACCGGAGCACGGTCGCCTGGAACGGCTCCGACGCCGCCGCCTCCACCCAGCTCGTGTACTCCCACGACGGCTCGATCGCCGCGAAGGACGGCACCCTGACGAGCGACGACGAGCGCTGGCTGCGGTTGTCGAGGACCACGCTCACCGACGCCCAGAAGGCCAAGTTCCCCTATCTGAAGGACTATGCGGCCTGGTCCGTCGACCCGCGCGACCGGGGACGGGTGAAGGAGGCCCTGGACGGGCAGCTCGTCGCCTCCCAACGGGCCGTCAACGGGGCCGTGTTGGCCGCCACCGGCGTACAGCTCGCCGGAGTGCTCGACGACGTGTACGGCTCCGCGACCAAGGCCGACCTCGGCCCGACCTTCCACAACGGCCGTCCCACGCTGGCCGTCTGGGCGCCGACCGCGCAGAGCGTGTCCCTCGACCTCGACGGTTCGCTCAAGAAGATGAGCCGGAACGCCACCACCGGCGTCTGGTCCGTCACCGGTCCCACCTCCTGGAAGAACAAGCCGTACCGGTACGTCGTGAAGGTGTGGGCCCCGACCGTGCGGAAGGTCGTCACCAACGAGGTGACCGACCCCTACTCCGTCGCCCTCACCACCGACTCGAAGCAGAGCCTCGTCGTCGACCTCGCCGACAAGTCCCTTGCCCCGAGCGGCTGGTCCGGCCTGAAGAAGCCGAAGGCGGTGCCGCTGAAGGACGCGGAGATCCAGGAGCTGCACATCCGCGACTTCTCCGTCGCGGACACCACCGTCCCCGCAAAGGACCGGGGACCTACCTCGCCTTCACGGACAGGAAAAGCGACGGCTCCCAGCATCTGCGGGAGCTGGCCCGGTCCGGGACGTCGTACGTGCATCTGCTGCCCGCCTTCGACATCGCGACCATCCCCGAGAAGAAGTCCGAGCAGTCCACCACCGACTGCCACCTCGCCTCCTACGCCGCCGACTCGAGCAGCAGCAGGCGTGCGTGGCGGCCGTCGCCGCGAAGGACGCCTACAACTGGGGTTACGACCCGTACCACTTCACGGTTCCGGAGGGCTCGTACGCGACCGACCCGGACGGCACCGGCCGTACCGTCGAGTTCCGCAAGATGGTCAAGTCGCTGAACGAGGACGGTCTTCGGGTCGTCATGGACGTGGTCTACAACCACACGGCGGCCGGCGGTCAGGCGGACACCTCGGTGCTCGACAAGATCGTGCCGGGCTACTACCAGCGGCTGCTGGCCGACGGCAGCGTCGCGAACTCCACCTGCTGCGCCAACACGGCGACCGAGAACGCCATGATGGGCAAGCTCGTCGTCGACTCCGTGGTCACCTGGGCCAAGGAGTACAAGGTTGACGGCTTCCGCTTCGACCTCATGGGGCACCAGCCGAAGGCCAACATCCTCGCCGTACGCAAGGCGCTGGACGCGCTGACCCCCGCGAAGGACGGCGTCGACGGCAAGAAGATCATCATGTACGGCGAGGGCTGGAACTTCGGCGAGGTCGCCGACGACGCCCGTTTCGTGCAGGCCACGCAGAAGAACATGGCCGGCACGGGCATCGCGACCTTCTCCGACCGGGCCCGTGACGCGGTGCGCGGCGGCAGCCCCTTCGACGACGACCCGGGCGTCCAGGGCTTCGCGTCCGGGCTCTACACCGACCCCAACTCGTCCACGGCGAACGGCACTTCGGCCGTGCAGAAGGCCCGCCTCCTGCACTACCAGGACCTCATTAAGGTCGGCCTGAGCGGCAACCTCGCGAAGTACCGCTTCACCGACACCGACGGGAAGGACGTCACCGGCGCCGAGATCGACTACAACGGCGCCCCCGCCGGCTACGCGGACGCGCCCGGCGACGCCCTCGCCTATGTCGACGCGCACGACAACGAGTCGCTGTTCGACGCCCTCACCTACAAGCTGCCCGCGACGACGAGCGCCGCCGACCGGGCCCGGATGCAGGTCCTCGCGATGGCCACGGCCACCCTCTCGCAGGGGCCGTCGCTCTCGCAGGCCGGAACCGACCTGCTGCGCTCCAAGTCCCTGGACCGCAACTCGTTCGACAGCGGTGACTGGTTCAACGCGATCCACTGGAACTGCGCCGACGGCAACGGCTTCGGACGGGGCCTGCCGATGGCGGCCGACAACGCGTCCAAGTGGCCGTACGCGAAGGGCCTGTTGACGTCGGTGAAGGTGGGCTGCGGGCAGATCGACGGGGCCTCGGCCGCGTACCAGGAGCTGCTGAGGATCCGGACGACCGAGCCCGTCTTCTCGCTCGGTACGGCCGCGCAGGTGCAGTCGGCGATGTCCTTCCCGCTGTCCGGGAAGGACGAGACGCCCGGGGTGATCACCATGAAACTCGGGAATCTCGTGGTCGTGTTCAATGCGACGCCGACCGAACAGAACCAGCGGGTCGGGGCGTTGGCCGGAACCGGTTACCGGCTGCACCCGGTGCAGGCGGGGGTGCCGACGCCACCGTGAAGGCGGCCTCGTACGCGAAGGGGACGGGTACCTTCGCCATTCCGGGTCGCACTGTGGCGGTATTCACCCGGACACCCTGAAAGCGCATTACCGTAGTGGGGCAGGCTGTGGTCACCGGCCTGCCCCACCGGTGTGTCAAAGGGCCAGGTCTGAAAAATGGACGTCAGCGGCAAACTGACGCATGCGACCGTGCTGGTCGTCGACGACGAGCCGGCGAGCCGGTTCGCGGTCGAGAGCGTGCTGAGCCGTGCCGGGCATCGGGTCACGGCGGTCGGCAGCGGCGCCGAGGCGCTCGCCGAGATCGACGTGCGGCTGCGCAAGGGAAACCTCCCGGACGTGGCGCTGATCGACGTGCACCTGCCGGACATGAGCGGCTTTCGAACTGTGCGGGCTGCTCAAGGAGCGGCCGCGGATGGCGGGCCTGCCGGTCGTGCACGTCTCCGCGCTCGCCGCGCCGCCGAGCAACCGCTGTCAGGCGCTCGACGCGGGCGACGAGGCCTTCCTGACCGTGCCGGCGGAGCCCGAGGAGATCGAGGCGGCCGTCCGGTCCGCGGTCCGCGCCGCCCAGCTGCGGGCCGACGACCAGGCGCTCGTCAAGCGGCTGACCCTGCTGTCCGAGATGATCGTCACCATCCAGGCGGCGCGCTCCCTCCAGGAACTCGTCGACGTCGCCGCCGACGGCACCGCGCGGCTCACCGGCACCCCGGCCGCCGTGTTCGTCCTCGACCGGGACGACCAGCTGTACCGCGGCCTGCCCCGGGACCGCACCGCCGTCGCGCTGCCGGGCGAGGACGCCGACCGGGCGGTGGCCCGGCTGCTGCGCAGGCTCTCCCAGGGCCAGTCCGGGGTGCAGATCACCACCGTGCCCGCGCCGCTGTGGCCCACCGGCTTCTTCCGGCCCGGCGTGGAGCACGACGCCCGGCTGGCCCTCGTCCTCACCCAGGAGGGCCGGGCCCCCGTCTGCCTCGCCGCCCCCACCCGCGGACTGCGCCGGGTCGGCCCCGAGGCCGGCGCGCTGCTCGCCCAGCTCGCCCAGGCCACCGCGCTCGCCGCCGAGCCGCTCCTCATGTACCAGGTCGAGCGGCATGTCGCGCTCACCCTCCAGCGCAGCTTCCTGCCCAAGCCCGACCGGCTGCCCGAACTCCCGGGCGTGAACGTCGTGGTGCGGTACGTGCCCGCGTCCCAGGACACCGAGATCGGCGGCGACTTCTACGCCGTCCTGAAGGTCGGCTCGCGCGTGCTCTTCGCCGTCGGCGACGTCGTCGGGCACTCGCTGGAGGCGGCCACCGTGATGGTCGAGATACGGCACGCCCTGCGCGCCTACTGCGTCGACGAGAGCGACCCCAGCGTCCTCGCCGAGCGGCTGGACCGGATGCTCCGGCACTACCACCCGGAGACCACGGCCACCGTCTGCCTGGTCCTCGTCGACCCGGACACCGGGCGCACCCTCATCTCCAACGGAGGGCACATCCCGCCGCTGATCATCCGGGACAGCGGCAGCGCGGACTACGCCAAGGCGTCGGGCCCGCTGCTCGGCGTGGGCCTGTCCCATCCGCCGCCCACGGAGCTGTTCCTCGAACCCTCCGACCGGCTCCTGTTGATCACCGACGGCCTCATCGAGACCCGCGGCACCGACCTGTCCGCCTCGATGGACCAGCTCCGCGCGGCGGCCTCCGGCGCCCTGCCCGGCCTGGACGCGCTGTGCGACACCCTGCTCGACTGCTTCGGCGTCGACCGGGACGACGACATCGCGATGCTGGCGCTACGGCTGGGGTGAGGCCGCGGGCGGCTAGGGTGAGCCCGTTGTTGGCTGAGAAACAGGAGCGCCTGATGCCGCAGATCACCGTCGACCACTCCCACACGATCTCCTTCGACCAGGACGGTTTCGCCCGTGCGCTGCACCAGGCGGTGGTCGAGATCGCCGCGGCGAAGCCGGAGGCGTGCAAGACGCAGTTCCGCCCGAGCGAGTACACGGCCTTCGGGTACGAGGGTCTCGACGAGCTGGGCCACACCGTCGTCCACGTCACCCTCGGTCTGCTCGCCGGGCGCACCGAGGAGACCAAGGCCAAGCTGACCGAGAAGGTCCTCGAGCTGCTCCGCGAGTACATCGACGAGGACGGCTCCGTGCTGCACGCCTCGGCCGAGGTACGCGAACTGGACGCGTCCTACCGGAAGTTCGAGCGCTAGAGCCGGTCCTACGGCTGCTAGGACGCGAGCGCGATCAGCCGGACGACGAGGTCGCTGAACGGCCCGTCGCCCGGCTCGTGCTTGAGCGACTCACGCAACAGCCCGCTGAGTTCCTCGTCGTAGGCCGCGCTGACCGCCGCCAACGCCCCGAAGTCGTGCACGAGTTGGCGTTCCAGCTCGGCACGCGGGATGCGCCGGCCGTCCAGCCAGATCAGGGCCGTCGACTCGACGAGCGAGATCCACGACCGGATCACCAACTCCAGCCGCGCGGGCGGGTCCTGGACCTTCATATGGGACAGGATGTGGAGATACGCGGCCTGCCGCACCCCGTCGACCAACGCGTTGGTGGTGGACGAGCCCACCGCGGGGCCGCCGCGCATCAGCGCCGCGAAACCCGGCCCGTGGTCGTCCACGAAGTCGAAGAACCGGGCCATCACCCGCAGGAGCCGTGATCCCAGCGAGCCCTCCTCGGCGACCACGAACCGTCCGGCCAGATCGTCCGAGGCGCGCTGCAACGCGGCCTCGTACAAGCTGAGTTTGCCGGGAAAGTAGTGGTAGACCAGCGGCCGGGAAATGCCCGCGGCCGCGGCTATCTCGTCGATGGAGACCTCGTCGGGCGAGCGATGGCTGAAGAGGTCGAGAGCGACGCCGATCAACTGCTGCCGCCGTTCCTCGACTCCCATCCTGCGGCGAACCCCGGTACTCATGCGAACACCTTACCGATCGGAACCGGACCTCAACGGCCCGGTCCACCCAAGGTCGTTCACATGTCCAACACGATTCGCTCACCGCGGGCCCTGGATACACAGATCAGCATCGAGTCATCACGCTCCGCGTCCGTCAACAGCTCGTCCCGGTGCTCCACCTCCCCTTCCACGACCCGCTGTTGGCAGGTTCCGCAGAAACCCTGTTCGCAGGAGTAGAGCGTGTCGGGCAGCTCCGCCCGGACGGCGGCCAGCACCGTGGAGTCGGCGGGCACGGTCAACGTCCGCCCGCTGCGCCGGAGTTCGACCTCGAAAGCCGTGTCGCCGCGGGTATCGCCACCCAACTGGGCCCGGGGCGCGAACCGTTCGAGCCGCACGTCGGGGAACCGCTCCGTCACGGCCGCCATCAGCCCCTCGGGCCCGCAGCAGTAGACGACGGCCCCCTCCGGCAACTCCGCGAGCAGCGCGTCCAGTTCGGGCCGCCGCCCGCTCATGACGGTGACCCGGTCCGCGCCGAACTCCGCCAACTCCTCCAGGAACGGCATGGAGTCGGGCGTACGGCCCGCGTACACCAGCCGCCAGTCGGCGCCCTCGGGCAGCGTCCGCAGCATCGGCAGCACCGGGGTGATCCCGATCCCGCCGACGACGAAGACGTACGACGGCGCGTCGATGAGCGGGAACCGATTGCGGGGCCCTCGGACCTCCAACTCCGTTCCCTCCCACACCTGTTCGTGCACCTCGCGCGAACCGCCCCGCCCGTCCACGACCAGCCGGGTGGCGACCGTGTACGACGAGGTGTCCGCCGGGTTCCCGCACAGCGAGTACTGCCGCACCAGCCCCGAGGGCAGCACCAGATCGATGTGCGCCCCGGGCTCCCAGCGCGGCAAGTCCGCACCTTCCAGGCGCAGTTGTACGACGCCCTCGGCGACCGTCTCCCGGGCGGTGACCCGGAGCCTCAGCGCCCGGGTGCGCGGCCGGCCGGAGGTCGGCGGGTCGAGCGCGGGCAGCGGCCACAGCGGCGAGGCCCGCACCCGGCGCCGTAGCGCGCGGCGGGTCAGCAGGGCGGCGC
Source organism: Streptomyces sp. P3 (assembly GCA_016893485.2). GTDB lineage: Bacteria > Actinomycetota > Actinomycetes > Streptomycetales > Streptomycetaceae > Streptomyces. The sequence continues at coordinate 3,028,290 of JAFEKX020000001.1, read as the reverse complement.
CGGCCAGGACGGCGACGGTGAGCGGCTTCGGCACTACTCCGCCCTCTTCTCGGCGGCCACCGCCGCGGGCGAGGACGCGAGGTAGGCGACGGCCTGCTCGGTGCTGCCCTCCTGGGAGGGGTGGTAGGCGCGGCTCAGATAGCGGGGTATGGACCTGAGCATGTCGCCGGTGGCGGGCAGGGTGCCGCGCTTCCCGGCGACGTAGAAGTCCTTGAAGCTCACATGGGCGTCGACGAGGGTCGGGTCGTTCGCCATGAAGAAGCGGGAGCCGCGCTGCCACAGGAACATCAGGGCGGCGAACGCGGTCGCCCAGGTGCGGGCGCGCCGCCGGTAGCCGCCGTCGACGTGCATGAAGAGGTCGAAGGCGACGGAGCGGTGCTCGACCTCCTCGGCGCCGTGCCAGCGCAGCAGGTCCAGCATGGTCGGATCGGCGCCGCGCCGGTCCAACTCCTCGGCGTTCAGCACCCAGTTGCCGAGGAACGCGGTGTAGTGCTCGATCGCCGCGATGATCGCGACCCGCTCCAGCAGCCACCACCTGCGGGCCCTGCCCGGCGGGAGGGTGCGGTCGCCGAGCAGCTTCTCGAAGAACCAGTCGACCTGCGCGGTGTACGGCGTCGGATCGAGGCCCAGTTCCCTGAGGTGGGGAGGACCTCGTCGTGGGCCTGGGAGTGCATCGCCTCCTGGCCGATGAACCCGATCACGTCCTCGCGCAGCCGGTCGTCCCGGATGAGGGGCAGCACCTGCTTGTAGACGTGCACGAACCACCGCTCACCGGCGGGCAGCAGCAGGTGCAGCACGTTGATCGTGTGCGTGGTGAAGGGGTCGCCGGGCACCCAGTGCAGTGGGGTGCCCTCCCAGGAGAAGGACACCTTTCGGGCCTTGAGCGGCGTGTTAGACATGGCGTCAATGTACTGACGGGTAAGTCCCTGGGGAAGCCTTGTGCGGGGACTTGTTGACGCGAATGTCAGCGAGCGGGCGATCGAGTGCCGGCTGAGGTCAGCACCCTAGGGGCGCGGGGAACTGCGCGCCCAGCCACAACGGACCCGCGCCCGACGACGCACCCGCGCAGCGGAGCGCTAACGCAGGCCCGTGATGGTGCTGCCGTCGTCCAGAGTGCCCTTCAACTCGGCCTGAACACCCTGCTTGGTCCTCACCGCCAGCAGACCACCCCGCGCCGAGCCATTGACCCCGCCCGTCGCGCTGACCGCCTCCGTACCCTTGCTGCCCGCCGCCAGCAGGAACCAGTTGCCCGCCGCCGACTTCCACAGGACCCCGGCCAGCACATGCGGGTCACGTGCGCCGCACGCCGAGACGTCCTGCGCCTTCGCCGCGACCGCGCCGTACGTCCCGCCCGGCGTGCGGAACTGCGCCAGCACCCGCTCGCCGTCACCCCGCCAGGTCTCCGCCCGCGTGCACACCCACTCCGCCGCGCCGCTCGCGTCGGGCAGCGGCTGCTGGGCGTACTGCCAGGAGTTCACCGACCGCACGCCCAGCGAGCGCATCGCGCCGAGGGAGCAGGCGTACGGCGCCCAGGCGTGCTGCGCCGCCGAGCCCGACACCTCGTGGACCGAGCCGGGGCGGCCCGAGGTGAGATGCGCGGGAACCAGTTCGCCGAGGTCGCTCACCAGCCGGGTGCCGGTGTCGTCGGTCAGCTGGAGCACGTTCCACGACGTGCACGCGCCGGTCGCCGTCGCGGGGCTGGCCATCGGCGAGGTGATCCCGTCGCTGATGGTCATCGGCAGCGCGCCGGCGTTCGGCTTCTGCAGGTCCCGCTCGGCCGCCTTCTTCACCCAAGGGGCCGTCAGATAGCGGACGTTGCCGTCGGCGCGGTCCAGGACCACCGCGTCCGCCTCGGCCCCGGTCGCGCCGTCGACCCGCGCGAAGTCCAGCGCGGCGCCCTTGGTGCCGTCCTTCGGCTCGGCGTAGCGGGCGATGCGCAGACCGTCGTAGAGGATCACCACGCGCGCGTTGTCGACCGTGCCCGCGTACAGGAGTTGGGGTGGTCCGGCCGGGCCGCCGGAGGGGGTGCCGGGGGTGGCCGAGACCTGGACGGACTCGCCGGGGCGGGCCCAGACGGCGAGGGCGCGGCGCAGCAGCGCGGTGTCGCCGGTGAGGTCGCCGCGGGCGGGCCAGACGGAGAAGTCCTCGCGCGCTGAGGACTCCCACGCGGCGGGCGCGATCCTCGTCAACTTGCCTGGATTGAGAGCCGCTTCGGCCGCCGGGTTCTCCGCGTACGCGGGTGCGGCGGCGCCGTCCGGACCCCAGCCGCCGCCGGGCAGCGCGAGCAGCGCGCCGCACACGGCGACGGCCGCGGCGGCGGCGAGGGCGGCCTTGCCGTGCTGGCGGCGGCGCATCAGGTCGGTGGGCCGGGCGTGCAGCGAACAGGGGTCGAACTCGGGGAGTTGAGGAGGTCGTACTGCGCGGGCGCCTCGTCGGCCTCGCGCAGTGCCGCGTCCACCGGGTCGACCCCGGCCGCCGCGAGCACCCTGCGGACGTCACCGTCGGGCAGCTGCTCGAGACCGCGCAGCACGTATGCCGCGCGGGCCGGCCCGGAGAGGGCCGACAGTCGCTGGTCCAGGGCGAGTTCGTCGGCGCCGCCCGAGCGCGGGAAGAGCCGCAGACCCCGCACCTGGGGAGCAGCGGCGGGAGTTGGGAGCGCTTGGGCAGCGCGCGGAACGACAGCGGGAGGCCCGCTTCCAGGGCCGTACGCACCACCTGGAGGCGGACGAAGGCGTAGCCCGGATCGCCGTCGCGGCCGGTCGACTGGGCCGGGATCACGGACGCGGACGCGCGGCCCCGGGGCAGGGCGCGCTGGGTGAGGGCGTGCGCGGTCAGGACGCGCCGGTTGCGACCGAGGCTCGGGGGAGCACCAGATAGGCGAGCCGGACGAGCCGTGGATAGTGCTCGACGAGCGCGGCCTCGGCCTGTTCGACATCGACGACCGGGTCGGTGGGTGAAGCTGCGGGGCGCTTGGCGACATCCTGTGACTGCACGTTCAGCAAAACGAGCGAAGGGTGAGTTGGTCACCGCCGCACGGACGACTCAGGCCTCGGGCTCGACCAGCGCGCGTGCGTAGTGCGCCATCGACCGCTGGTAGCGCGGCAGATGGGGAGCGAGGGCGCCCAGCACGAGGGAGAGGCCCTCGCGGTCGCGGCCGAGGCTGGACAGGCACAGGGCGAGGCACGCGCGGACCGCGTCGTCCAACTCGTCCGAGGGGCCGTCGAGTTCGGGCGTGAGCAGCTTGACGCCCTCCTCCGCCTGCCCGATGTTCCGCAGGGAGCTGGAGAGTTGGATCTTCGCCCGACGTCCCTTGTAGCCGCTGAGGTCGCCGAGCCCGCCGCTGAGGGCCTCCCGGTACAGCGGGGCGGCCCGGTCGGAATGCCCGGTCGAGTCCCAGGCGCAGGCCCGCTCGAAGGGCCGTAGCGGGCTGCCGTCCGGCAGTTCGGCGACGAGCGCGTCGATCAGGGCGCGGAACTCGGCAGCCCGCTCCTCCGGATAGTCGTCGAAGGCCGCCCAGGCGGCGGTCACCCGGTCTTCCCAGTCCTGATCCACGTCGTGATCCATGGGCGTCACCTTCGCACACGGGTCCGGACGATGACCATGGATTTGAGCGCGGGGGCCTCCGGCCCGTATCGGATGAGACGGCCCCTCGCCGGGGCGCGTCGCGGCATGCTTTTGTTGACCGGACGACCGGAGGAACGACAGATGAGGTTGACCCGACCGATGCTCGCGATGGCCGGCGCCGCGGCGGCGCTGGCGCTGGTGGGGTGCGGTGCCGACACCAAGGCCGCGACCGTGCCGCCGGAGGCCACCGGCAGCCTCGAGAGCCTGGCCGCCAAGGTGAAGTGCACACCCGACATCCAGACCGACGCCGACGAACTCCGCCAGGCCATCTGCAAGATGAGCTACGGCAAGTTCGTCCTCGCGACCTTCGCCACCGACCGCGGCCAGCGCGAGTGGATCAACGACGCGAAGGACTACGGCGGTTTCTACCTCGTCGGCCGCAAGTGGGTCGTCGTGGGCACCGACACGATCGTCAAGAAGCTGCGGAGCACGCTCGGCGGTGACGAGGAGATCGGCGTCGACCACTCGAAGCACACCAGCTGAACTCCTCGTACGGACAGACGAGAGCGGGCGGTGGGAGAATCCCACCGCCCGCTCTCGTACTAGCCCGTGCTCACTAGCACTTCTTGCCGGTGTTGATGCAGTTGGCGATCTTCGCCGCCAGGTTGTTCTTGGTGACGCTGATGAAGTCGTCGTGGTCGGTCGACGCCTTGTGCAGCTGCTCCGGGAAGCCGTCCACCGCGTAGGCGTTCTTGACCACGCCGTTCTGGATGGTGGGCGGGGTGATCTTGTAGACCAGGCGCATCGTCAGCTGCGGGATGGCCTTGAAGCCGTTCCCGCAGACACCGCTCGCCGGGTCCGCGAAGGCCACGTGCGTACGGTGGTTGGCGCTGTCGATGTTGACGCCGTCCCAGCAGCTCTGGAAGGCGAAGGTGCGGACCACGTTGCTGCCCTGCGGGCAGATCGGGTACTGCTCCGTCAGCTGGACCTTGTTCTCGAAACCGGTGCAGCTCCAGTGCGCGTTGGCATTGGCCAGACCGTTGGTGAGGGTCTTGGCGTCACCGGTGATGATGCGCAGGAACTGCGGCATCGCGACGACCTTGCTGGCCGGCGAACCGACGTACTTGATCTGCGCCGACTGCGGGGTCAGGATCTTGCCGACGTTGCCTTCCTTGCCACCGCCGAGCGCGTTCGCGTCGAACTCCTGCGACCCGTCCTGCACACGCACGACCGGCCAGTAGTAGGCAGAGAGGTCACTCTGGTTCTGGCAGCTGGAGGGGGCGGCCAGCAGCGAGTCGTTCGTGGAGAACGCGTTGACCTTCTGGTTGCCGACGTAGTCGTGCTCGTGGTGCGCGCCGTTGGTCACACCGGGCGCCACGATGACGTTGTCGGTGTTGTGGTTCTTGTTGGCGTTGACACCGCACCGGGTGGTGAAGGAGCCCCTTGAGGCCTGAGCCTGCTTCTGGGGCTTGGCCTGGACGTTCGGGGCCACCTTGGTGATGTCCACGAAGTCCGCGGCCGTCGGGCCGTTGCCGGCCTGACCACCGTTGTTGGCGGCGGGCGCGGATGCACTGGCACTCGCACTCGGGGCGGCCGTGTTGCCGTTGTTCTGGCCGCCGTTGTTGTTGTTCTGCCCGCCGTTGTTGTTGCCGCCGCCGTTGTTCTGGCCGCCGGCGGTGGTGTTGTTGGCGGTCTGCGTCGTACAGGCGGCGAGCTGCTTCAGTGCCGCCGCGTTGACACTGCCGCCCACTCGCTGGATGTCGATGCGGATACGGTCGATCGTCGCGGCCCGCTTCTCCTTGAGGGGGCCGACGATCGCGTTCTGGACGAAGCTCGCGTCGTTCGCCTGCGCCTGGCGCGTCGAGGCGAGCCGGGCGTAGGCCTCGGTGATCTGCTTGTCCAGGTTCGCCAGTTCGGTGGCGACACCCTGACGAGCCTTCTGCGGCACGTTCGTCAGCTGCTGGCCGACGTCCGGGCAGGCGATCGTCGCGACTGATGCCGCGGCGGCCTTCGTCTGGTTCTGGCCCGACGAGTTGGACTCGTGCGCCGAAGCGTTCATCTGCGCCCAGAGCAGCCCGCCCCCACCGAGCACTAGGGCAGCCGATGCGGCAATGGCCTTGGTGGCCAGCGGCGTACGGCGTTTACGATCATTGCGTCCCATGGAACTCCTCTGACTTCCTTGCGGGGCAGCGAGGCGCCCGACAGGAGTGAAGCGGCGCCCTCTGATACGCAGGAGGTCCCAGGAGTGTTCAGCAGGCTCAGAAACTGATGAGAGATTCCTGGGTAAGTCCCCTCCCAACTGCCCTTTAAACACCGGCAGTTGTGATCGACTCACAGGTAGTGCTCAGCGTCCCTGGTCCAAATAGGCCAATACCGCCAGCACGCGGCGATTGTCGTCGTCCGAGACTTCCAGTCCCAGTTTGGCGAAAATATTGGACGTGTGCTTCCCGATCGCCCGCTCCGTGACGACGAGTTGCCCGGCGATCGCCGCGTTCGACCGCCCCTGAGCCATCAGTTCCAGCACCTCGACCTCCCGTGGCGTCAACCGCCCCAGCGGCCGGTCGTCGGCCGCCCGCCGCGCCAGCAACTGCTGGATGACCTGCGGATCCATCACCGTCCCACCCCCGCCACCCTCTTCACGGCATCCACGAACTGCTCGGCGTCGAACACCCGGTCCTTCAGCAGATAGCCCACCCCGCCGGTCCCGTCGGCGAGCAACTCCCGCGCGTACAGCTGCTCCACGTGCTGCGACAGCACCAGCACCGGCAGCCCCGGCCGCTCCCGCCGCGCCCGCAACGCGCACTGCAGCCCCTCGTCGGTGTGCGTGGGCGGCAGCCGTACGTCGACGACGGCCACGTCGGGTGCCAACTCGGCCAGCGCCCTGGTGAGTTCGGGCCCGGTCTCCACCGCGGCGGCGATCTCGAAGTCGTAGGCCTCCAACAGCCGTACCAGCCCGTCCCGCAGCAGGAACAGGTCTTCGGCTAGGACAACACGCACGGAATCTCCATGGTCACCATGGTGGGACCGCCCGCGGGGCTGCTGACGGCCAGGACGCCGTCGAATGTACCCAGTCGCCGCTCGACCCCGGAGAGCCCCGACCCCGCCCCGACCACCGCACCACCTGTGCCGTTGTCGGTCACGGAGATCCGCAACGCCCCCTCCGCGTACCGCAGATCGACCCAGATCCGATCAGCCCCCGCATGCTTGACCGCGTTGGTGAGCACCTCGCTCACGGCGAAATAAGCGGCCGACTCGACCGGCGCGTCCGCCCGCCCGCCCCCGAGCTCCGCACTCACCTCCGTCGGCACCGGCATCCGCAGCGCCAACGCCCGTACGGCATCGGCGAGTCCGCGCTCTGCCAGCACCGGCGGATGAATCCCGCGCACCAGATCCCGCAACTCGCCCAACGCCTCGGCGGACGACTGCCGGGCCCGCGCCAGCAACTCCCTCGCCTTCGCGGGGTTCTTCTCCAACAGCGCCTCGATCGTCCCGAGATCCATCCCCATGGCGACCAGCCGGGCCTGCGCCCCGTCATGCAGATCCCGCTCGATCCGCCGCAGCTCGGCAGCCGAGGAGTCCAGCGCGTCCCGCCGCGTCTCGGTCAACACCCTCACCCGCTCGGCGAGTTCACCCGATCCCGGAGCGAGCACGGCACGCGTCAGCAGAAAATGAACGCGCAGGAGCGCAGGCGTGAGGAAGTAGGAGGCAACAAGAATCCCGACGCCCAGGAGCCCCGCGAGCAGCGCACTGCCCTGCCCACTCACCGGCACGAACCCGTACCACCACCCGACATACGTCCCGTCCGTGAACACCCGCCACAGCCCGAACGCCAACGCGAAGCCCTCCAGCGGATAGAAGACCAGGGCGGCGGGCAGCAACGCGGTCACGAACCCGGCGATCATGTCGACAGGCAGCCACCGCAGATCCCGCCAGGTGGCGGGGTCACCGAGCATCCGAAAAGTCCGCGTCCAGGGCATCGCCCCGTCCGGCACCGCCCGATAGGCGGCCGGAATCCGCACCCCGCACCACTCCGCCGCGAACACCCGCCGCCGATCCGCCTGCACCCGCACACCGGCCAACACCCAGGGCGTGGTGACCAGCCCGACCCCCGCCGGTATCAACGCGAGAGACACCACCACCAGCACGAAGAGCGCGAGCGACCCTCCGAGCGAGACAACAGCGAGCCCAAGCCCCCGCCCCCGTCGACCACCACACCCCGGACCCGCTCACGGTTCATCTCCATGGCCCCAGTCTCACCGAGCGAAGTGACCGGGACACGGGGCCGGGCCCCATGAAGGGGGTGTTGCTATCCCCACCTGATCTTTTGCCTTCAGGGCGCGGGGAACCGCGCGCCCAGCCCCCACGCACCCGCGGACAACGAACTACGACTCCACGGGAACCCCAAGCACCCTCGCCTCCACAGCAGGGTCAAGCCCCACCACCGGCCGATCGGCCCGCTGCGGCGCCACCCCACCGACCCCCTGCAACCACTCCCACGTGTCACGAACGGTGTCCTCGACAGACCGACACCTCAACCCCGCCCCCACCGCCAGAGAAACATCCGCCGAGTGCAAGGCGTCATACCCGTCACTCCCCCGCCGGCACCCACACCGGCAACTGAGTCCAAGGCTCGATCCCGGCCCCCAGCACAACCTCCGCGGGAGTCCACCGCAACGAAACCCCCGCCCCGCCCGCGACCCGCACACACGCGTCCAGCAAGGACCCCATCGTCGCGTGCCCCGGAGGCGAGATGACGTTGTACGCCCCGCTCAACTCCCGCTCCACAGAACCAAGCAACCACTCCGCGAGATCCCGCACGTCCACATACTGCAGCGCCAACTCCCGCGGCCCCGGCGCCAGCACGGGCCCACCCCGGGCAACCCGCCCCAGCCACCACGGCAACCGCCCGATGTTCTCGTACGGCCCGAGGATGAGCCCGGCCCGAGCGAACACGGACCGCTCCGCCCCGAACGCCCCGAGCGCGGCCAGCTCCCCGCCCCGCTTGTCCCGCGCGTAGTCGGTCTTGTCGGTGTCGGGCGAGGCACCCTCGACGACCGGCGCGTCCTCGTCGTACCCCGAGGGCGGAGCCCACGCGTAGACGGAACAGCTCGACACGTACACGTACCGGCCCACCCGGTCGGCGAGCAGCCGCGCCGCGTCGTCGACGGCCCGCGGCGCCGCCGACCAGGTGTCGATGACCGCATCCCACTCGCCGGAGGCCAACGCGGCGAGCCCGCCGGGCGCGGTGCGGTCACCCCGCAACGCCCTTACCCCGGACGGAGGTTCGTGCCTCCCCGGTTGAGGACGGTCACCTCCCAGCCCCGCCCGAGGGCCGCCTCCACGACGGCCCGCCCCACGAACTCCGTACCACCCAGCACCAGAAGTCTCATACCGACGACTCTGCCCGCGGGGCTCCCGGAAGGGAACGCCGATCTGCCGTCAGCAGACGGTCAGCGCGCGGTCGGCGGCGTGTACTTGTACCCCACCCGGCGCACGGTCTGGATGGCCTTGCGGTGCTCGACGCCCAGCTTGCGGCGCAGCCGCGCGATGTGGACGTCGACGGTACGGCCGTCGCCCACATGTCCGTAGCCCCACACCGTGGTGACCAGCTGGTCGCGGGTGTGCACCCGGTTGGGGTGCGCGACGAGGTGGGCGAGGAGTTCGAACTCCAGGTAGGTCAGGTCGAGTTCCTCGCCGTTCAGCTGCGCGGTGCGCTGCACGGTGTCGATCCGGACGAGGGGCTCGGCCTCGGCGGGGAGGACCGGGGCGACCGGTGCGCTCCGGACGAGGTGCGGGCTGTCGGCCGGGATGAGGACGAGGTACCCGACCATCGGCGGCTGCCCCGGAAGCGTGGGCAGCGTGTGCGGCGGCGCGGGCAGCCAGGTGGCCCCGGGGCAGGAACTCCGCGACGTCGATCACCTCGTCCCGGTCCACGGCGCGCAGATGATGCCGTGGCGCGTTCGGAGCGGTCGGGGTGGGGGTGTCGAGCGTGGCGGAGGACAGAGAACGGATGATCGCCATGAGAGGTCAGCTTTCGCGCGAGAGGTTCGTCAAGGGGACGTACGTCGAGTCGCGCAGGCCGGAGGCCGAGGGTGGTTCGGCTTTAGAGGGCCGGCGCGTTCATCGCGCGACAACACACCCGGTCGAAGTCATGGTGCTGACGGGAAGGCCAGAACGGCTCGAGGTCATGGCGACCCGTCGCGCTGTATTTCTGGTAGCTGGCCATGAGCCCATTGAAGCAGACACAGCCCCGGGACAGGACCCTCCTCTCACAGCTTGGACGCTCCCTTTCACAGCTTGGACGCTTCCTTGGCGTGAAGTAGACGCCCGGACCCTCAGCCGCGGACAGCCCCGCGTCACGGAGGCCGCGCGGCCTGCGTACGGGACACCGGCCGTTCGTCGCCCTTCACGAGACAGTCCCCGGCGATCTCGGTCAGCGTCCGCCGGTCGTCGTAGCCGCAGCGCAGCCGGACCCGGAACCGGACTCGGACCCGGACCCGGACCCGCTCTGCCTGTTCTCCGTCTCGCCCTCGATGCCGAGACCCCCGTCGATCTCCATGCCCCCACGATGGCACGCGCCACTGACAACGCCACCGACAGCACCCGCGTCAACGCCGAGGGCGCCCACCGACACGGTGGGCGCCCCTCTCGCGAGTGCGGGGTGGATCAGACCTGGCCGGCCTTCTCCAGGGCGGAGCAGCACGTGTCGACGATGAGGCGCGTCACGAGGTACGGGTCCACGTTGGCGTTCGGACGGCGGTCCTCGATGTAGCCCTTGCCGTCCTTCTCGACCTGCCACGGGATACGGACCGAGGCGCCGCGGTTGGAGACGCCGTAGGAGTACTCGTTCCACGGGGCGGTCTCGTGCAGGCCCGTCAGGCGGTCGTCGATGCCGGCGCCGTAGTGCTTGACGTGGTCGAGGGGCTTGGAGCCCTCGCCGAGGGACTCGCACGCGGTGATGATCGCGTCGTAGCCCTCGCGCATGGCCTTGGTGGAGAAGTTGGTGTGCGCGCCCGCGCCGTTCCAGTCGCCCTTGACCGGCTTGGGGTCGAGGGTCGCGGAGATGCCGAAGTCCTCGGCGGTGCGGTAGAGCAGCCAGCGGGCGATCCACAGGTGGTCGGAGACCTCCAGCGGGGAGACCGGGCCGACCTGGAACTCCCACTGGCCGGGCATGACCTCGGCGTTGATGCCGGAGATCGCGAGACCGGCCTTGAGGCAGTTGTCCAGGTGGGCCTCGACGATCTCGCGGCCGAAGATCTCGTCGGCGCCGACACCGCAGTAGTAGCCGCCCTGGGGGCCGGGAAGCCGCCCTCGGGAAGCCCAGCGGACGCGCGCCGTCGAAGAAGGTGTACTCCTGCTCGATCCCGAAGATCGGCTCCTGCGCGGCGAACTTCTCGGAGACCTCGACGAGCGCGGCACGCGTGTTGGACTCGTGCGGCGTCATGTCGATCTCGAGGACCTCGCACATGACGAGGATGTCGTCCCCGCCGCGGATCGGGTCCGGGAAGCTGGCGACCGGCTTGAGCACGCGGTCCGAGGAGTGCCCCTCGGCCTGGTTCGTGGACGACCCGTCGAAGCCCCAGATCGGCAGCTCCGCACCCTTGGCGTCATCGGACAGAATCTTCGTCTTCGAACGCAGCTTGGCCGTCGGCTGGGTGCCGTCGATCCAGATGTACTCAGCCTTGAAGGTCACGGGCCACATCCTTCGGGGTGGGTCTTTCGGTCGCACGCGCGGTGCTGCGGCGCAGCGGCACTGGGGCGCCACGATTCATGCCGGGCAGCCTGTCAACAGGCGATTTCCCGATCATTGCCCGAGTGTGAACCCCGTGTTACCTGGCGATGCTGTGGCGCGATTCACGCGACCCGCGCGCGGCACCCCGGGAGACCGCTGTGAACCCGCCGTTCGCACTCGCAGACGGACACGGCCGACCGGCTCGTATGCGATGGGGTTAGCCCTCGGCGGCGGCCTCGCGCACCCCGGCCGGGAAACCCCGGATCGCGGCCAACTCCCTTTCGTCATAGCCCTGGAGCAGTCCTACGGCACTGTCGACGAGCGGACCGAAGAAGGCCTGCCCGAGGGTGACGGCCCGCTGGCCCACTTCGACGACGACACTGCGCCGGTCCCCCTCGCTCCGCACCCGCCGCACCTGCCCGGCCCGCTCCAGCCGGTCGACCAGGGCGGTGGTCCCCGGCGAGTTGAGCCCGAGGGGGCCGCCGAGCCGCCCGGCCGTCAGCTCCGTACCGGCCCGCACCGCGTCCATGAGGGCGATCAGGGCGCGTACGTCCGTGGGGTGCGTACCGTTCTGGTTCGCGAACCGGGCGCTGTGCGGGCCGAGTTCGACCGCCACGGCACGCAGCAGATGGACGATCTCCATCTCCGGCCCGGGGTCCGCCTCCGAGCGGCAGGCGGTCCTCGTCCCGACCCCGTCCGGGCAGACCTACGTGAACGTGTGCGGGCCCGCCGACGTCCGCCCGCTCGTGCTGCTGCCCCGGCGGCGGGGGAGCGACCTCCGCGTCCTGGTACGCCCAGGCCGCTCAACTCGCCCACACCCACGGCCCTCTACGCCCTCGACCTGATCGGCGCCCGCTGCACTACGCACTGCGCGCGTGTACGCCGTCTGTTCCTCCTCGACCCGACCCAGTGCTTCGCCGGGTTCGAGACGGCGTACCTGCTGCACGCACTGCCGATCCTGCTACGGCCCACTCCGCGCCGCGTCCGCGCGGTCCTGGAGTGGGAGACCGGGGGAGCGGTGCTCGACCCCGACCGGCTGCGCCTCCACGAGGCGGGCGCGGGGTTCCCGTCCGCGCGACCGGTGACCGGTCGGCGCCCGGCGCCCGAGGCGCTGCGCGGGCTGAACGTGTCGGTCCTGCTGCTTCTGGCCGGAAGCAGCAGGACCCTTCCCCACTCGGCTTCGCCCGAGCGGGGGACCCCATCGCGCTGCCGCATGCCGCGCCGGCGCGACTGGGCCGACACCTCACCGGTTTTCTGGGATCGTGAAGCGTCACCCCACCTTCTGGATCAGAGCACGGCGGATGAGGAACTTGCCGGGCTCACGGACCTGTTCGAAGGCCGCGTTGTTCAGCAGGACACAGCTCCCGGAGACCGAAGTGACCTTCACCGTCGTGGACTTGTTGTTGTCCAGGTTGGTGACCTTCAGCGTCGTGCCGGCCGGGAACTGGTTGCTGGACGCGGCGGGCGCACCGGCCTCGCCGGAGAGCGTGACGGTCGAGCCGTTGCAGACCTGGCTGCCCGCGGCGGCGTTGCCGCCACCGTTGTTGCCCGCCGCCGGAGGGGTCGCGGCCGGCGGGGTCGCGACCGAGGTGGCGGGGGAGCCCGCGGGAGCCGACTGCGCCGGCTGCGTGGCCTGGGAGTCCTGAGCCGACTCCCCAACCGCACAACCCGATGCCTTCTGCTGCACCTTGATCTGCGCGATGACCGCCTCGCGGTTGGCGATCCGCGCGCTCGACTGGGCGTCGGGGGCCGCGCGTTGGCCGTCGATGAACTTCTGGTTGTTGCCCAGGGCGGTGGCGAGCCCTTGGCAGACCGTCGAGTTGGCGGCCGACAGCGTCTTGGCGTTCTGCGCGTTCGACTGCGACGCGTTCGACGTGGTGGCCAGGGCGAAGGCCCCGCCACCGGCGACCGCGGCGGCGGTGACCAGCAGCGCGAGCTTCTTCTTGGTGCTGGCGGTTCTCCTGCGCGACATGCGCGTCTCCTGTGGGGTAGGGGAGCGTACGTCGCTATGTACGGCGGGCCGAACGATGTAACTCATTGGACACAGGAGTCACACAAGTGACGTGCGTCACAAGAGGGTTGGGGGTGTCCAGGCTGATGTGTGTCAGCGGGACAGGGCGTCCCGTACCGCCTCGTCACTGCGGGCGATCACCGCCGTGCCGTCGTCCGTCGTGATGATCGGGCGCTGGATCAACTTCGGGTGCGCGGCGAGCGCGGCCACCCACCGGTCCCGTGAACTCGCCTCCCGCGCCCACTCCTTGAGGCTCAGCTCCTTCGCCGCGGCCTCCTGCGTGCGCGTGATGTCCCACGGTTCGAGGCCGAGCCGCTCCAGTACGGCCCTGATCTCGTCCTCGCCCGGCACGTCCTCCAGATAGCGGCGGACCGTGTACTCCGCCCCCTCGGCGTCGAGCAGACTCACGGCGCTGCGGCACTTGGAACAGGCCGGGTTGATCCAGATCTCCATGCCACTCACGGTACGCGAGAACCCGTCTTCCACCTGCGTCACAGCACCCCCTAAAGGCCTTGTGGCCAGGGGCGATTGTCAGTGGCGGGCGGTAGAATGGAAGAAGTGTTCGAGGGTGTCGCCGGGGGTCCGGCGGTGCCCTGATCGCGACAGGAGGATGCCCGTGCCCGCTGCCGCACTGAAGCAGAAGCCGTTGCCCACCCAGTCCACCGCGAAGCGTTCCGTCCAGCTCGATCTGCCGTATGTGCCTGTGGAGAAGCGTCCGTTGCCGCCGGGCCGTCCGCGGGAGTGGTACGTCACGCACAACAGGCGTCTCAAGGCGATGCGGTTGGCTATCGCCCTGCTTGATTCGGGGTGTTCGTTCCGAACCAGGCGCGGAACGAGACGATCCGTAGTACCGCCGAGTTGATCGGTGTTCATGCGCCGTCGGATACGACGTGTCACATGGTGCGGGCGCTGATGCGGTACTCGCGTTAGCGGTGCCTGTGGCGCCGGGTGCCCTGTGTTTTGTGGGCGCCCGGCGCTGGCGCTCGCGCCCCACCCCCGCCACTCCTACGCCGACAACTCCCGCTCCACAGGCGTCCGGAACCGCGGTGTCACCCGGGTTTCGCCCACCCAGCCCCGCAGTTGTTCCGCCGCTGCCTCGATCGCGGCCTCCGCCTCTCGGCCGACGCCTTCGGGGGCGAGGATGCGCCACGTGATCTCGCCGTCGGGGCGTTGGGCCCAACCTCCCACCACGCGGCCGTTCCACCACACGGTCGGGCCGACGTTGCCGCTTCGGTCGAAGAGGGCGGGGCGTAGTTCCGGGGCGAGGTACCAGTCCCGTTGTTGCCAGCCCATCGCCGTCGGGTCGAGGGCCGGGAGGAGGGCGGCCCAGGGGTCGGCGGGGCCGGCCACGGGGTTGAGGTCGCCGGCGGTGACGTAGCCCGTGCCCTCGTCCAGGGTCACCGGTTCCGCGCCGATCGTCGTGAGGGCTCGGCGGACGTCTGTCACGCGCCAGCCCGTCCACCACTTCAGGTCGGCCTCCGTCGCGGGGCCGCATGTCGTGAGCCAGCGGTCCAGGAGGGCGGCCTGGGCCTCGGCGGTGTCCAGTCCGGGGTGTGCGGGGCCACGGCCCAGCGGAACTGGCTCGATGTCCAGCCGCCGAGCGGGCGGCCCCGCACGACCTTGCCCTCCACGCCCAGCACCCTGAGCAGACGTGTCGAGACGGTGTGCACGCCCTCGTAGGACTTCCCGGCCGCGTACGCGAACTGTTCCCTCAACCTTGGTTCGTCCAGGGCGAGTTCGGACGCCGTCGCCTGGCCGCGCCGGGTCAGCGCGGACAAGGTGGCCTCCTCGACGGCCTTCAGCCAGATCGCGTCCGGCGCTCCCGCCTTCGCCATGTCCTTGACCAGGTTGGCCCGTTCACGGGCGGCGACGGCGAGTCCGGTGGACGCGTGGACCACGGCGGTCAGTTCGGCCGGGTACACGAACACCGTGTGCCGCATGCCGTGCGCGCGGATCAGGGTGCGGTCCTCGTACAGGGCGCGGGCGGTCTCGGTCACGGTGACGGACGCGTCGGCGAGGCGGGCGCCCACGGCGAGGTAGACCGTCGCGGGGTCGCTGCCGTGCAGGGCGACGAGGGAGGCGGCGACCTCCTCGGGGGCGGTGGCCCGGGTGCGGGGGGTGAGGCGATGGCGGAGGGCGAGGCGGGCGCGGCGTTCGGGGGTGGTGATGTGACGGGGGTGTGAGCCATTCCGACCTCGCCTCGAAGACGTCCACTTGTCGACCGACAGTAAACGTTCACCCGATCGACGTCCCCGAAATGCACCCCGCACCGACCCGGTTTCACTGCGAAGCAACAGGCGGTGCCATCCCAGAAGGCGGCGGCATGCAAGGACACGGCACATGACCACCCCGGCCGACCGAGCGGAGCGAGGCCGTGCCGCGCGCAAACGCGTTGCCCGCTCGGCCCACGCCGGCTGGATCCCCCGCCGTGGACCGCCCGGACCCCGTCGCCGTACTCGAACGGCAGGGCCGGGACAGACTCCCGGAACTCCTCCCGATCCGGTACGGCCGCATGGCCGCCTCCCCTTCGCGTTCCTGCGCGGCTCGGCCGCCGTGATGGCCGCCGACCTGGCGTCCCAGCCGCACACCGGCCTCACGGTCCAGCTCTGCGGCGACGCCCACCTCCTCAACTTCGGCCTGTACGCCTCCCGGAACGCACCCAGCTCTTCGACCTGAACGACTTCGACGAGACGTTCCCCGGCCCGTTCGAGTGGGACGTGAAGCGCCTCGCCGCGAGCGTCGCGGTCGCCGCCCGCGAGAACGGCCACAGCGACACGAAGGCCCACCGCGCCGCACTGGAGGCGACAGCCGCGTACCGTACGGCCCTTCGCGAGCTGGCCCGCAAGGGCGAACTCGCCGTCTGGTACGAGCGGATCGACGCCGACAGTCTGCTGCCGCTGGTGCGTTCGGCCCGCCACCGGCGCCGGGTGGAGTCCAGCCTCACCCGGGCTCGCCGCCGTACCAGCCTGCACGCCGTGGGCAAGCTGACCGAGATCGTCGACGGCCGCCGCCGCATCGTCCACGACCCGCCCCTCCTCGAACCGGCCGGCGCCGCCGACACGGCCTCGCTGCGCAAGATCTTCAGCGACTACCGCTCCACGCTCTCCGAGGAACGCCGCCTCCTCCTGGACCGCTACCGCTTCGTCGACGCGGCCCGCAAGGTCGTCGGCGTCGGCAGTGTGGGCACCCGCTGCTTCATCGTGCTGCTCGCCGGCCGCGACCAGGACGACCCGCTGTTCCTGCAGATCAAGGAGGCGCGGAAGTCCGTACTGGAGGAGCATCTGCCGAGCGGCCCGTACGTCCACCCCGGCCACCGGGTCGTGGCGGGCCAGCGCCTCCTCCAGGCGGCCAGCGACATCTTCCTCGGCTGGATGACGGGCCCGCAGGGCCGGGCCTTCTACTGGCGCCAGCTGCGCGACATGAAGGGCTCCGCGGACGTCGTCGGCATGGGCCCGGCGGCCCTCACGGCGTACGCCCGCCTCTGCGGCACCGCCCTGGCCCGCGCCCACGCCCGCTCCGGCGACCGCGTCGCGATCGCCGCGTACCTGGGCGGCACGGACACCTTCGAACGCGCCGTCGCGGACTTCGCCCTGAGCTACGCCACCCAGACCACCGCCGACCACGCGGCCCTCGGCGCGGCGGTCGCCGCAGGCGTGATCACGGCCTCGCCGGGCATCTGACGGACCCCGCGCGGAAAAGAAGATGCACATCGAGTGACCGACTCCTACGCTGGAGACGCATTGCGGAGCAGGTCGCCACTGCTTCACGCAGGACCGGCGTCACCCTGCGGAGTCGGCGCTAGTCTCGGACGCACCCAACCCACCGACGGTCGGCCGCCCACCCCAGCGCCCTGTCGGGACGCAGTTCACACCGCTCAGACACCACACCCACGCCCACGGAGGCCCGTCATGGGCACCATCGTCATTTCCGGGACCGTCGTCCTGGTCGTCCTGGGATTCGGAAACCACGTCTGGTGGCTCGCCGCCGTCGCCGTGCTCTTCCTCTACGTCCGGTACGTCAGGGACTCGACGTCGTCCACCTCATCGACCTCGTCCACGTCGACGTCGGGCGGCGGTTCCTCCTCGGGGAGCACCCCGTCGAGCTACCGCGCGTACCGCGACCGCCGTGACAAGCAGGCCAAGTGGGAGCGCCGCTACCAGCGCGAGCGCCCCCTGGAGTCGCGCCGTCAGGCGCGGGAGAAGAGCAAGTAGGAGAAGAAGCGCGGGTAGGGGACCGGGGCGCCCGTCACAGCCCGGGGCACCCCACACCGGGAACCACCGGCTCAGGTCCTGCTCGATCCGCAGGTCGTTGCCGAGCATCGACTTGACCTGGAGTTCCAGTGCGCTGTCGCGCCGCTGACCGTCACCGGCCAGCGGCGCGAACGGGAAGAAGGTCCCGCGCTTGTACAGATAGACCAGGGCCAGCCGTCGGCCGCCGTCGGCCCCTCCGTCTTCGAACCCGGCCAGCGAGCACAGGAGTTGGGGTCCGAAGCCGTTGACCTCCATCGCGCTGTTCACCGCGTGCAGATCGTTGACCAGGGCCGACAGCTGATCCGGCGAGCGCCGCGACACCAGCCACGAGTAGCCGTAGGCGTCCTGGGTCAACTCGACGGGCGGGCCGGTGCGTTCGGCGTCCGCGTCCAGCAGCGCCTGCACCTCACGGTGCGTCTGCTCGAACGCCCCGCCCTCCACCGTCGCGAAGCACACCGCACCGCGCCCGGTCGCCCGGAACCCGGCCGCCGCCTCCAGCGTCACCGCCGCCGAGGGCAGCGCGAACAGCTGGTCGAGATCGGGAGCGACCGGTTTCGTACGGCCGAGCAGGATGTCCAGCAGCCCCATCCTCAGTCCGCCTTCCCGATGCCGGGCACCGCCGCCTCACCCAACTCGGCGGAGATCCGCCCCAGTTGGTCGAGCCGCTGCTCCAGGCTCGGGTGGGTCGAGAAGAACCGCGAGATACCGGGCTCGGCTCCGGTCGCCGGGGTGAAGTAGAAGGCGTTGAAGGCCTGCGCGGTCCGCAGGTCCTTCGTCGGGATGCGGGCGATGTCGCCGTCGACCTTGGTGAGCGCGGAGGCCAGCGCTGAGGGCTTGCCGGTGAGCAGGGCCGCGGCCCGGTCCGCCGCCAGTTCCCGGTACCGGGACAGTGCCCTGATCAGCAGGAAGCTGATCGCGTACACGGCCGCCGAGATCCCCATGATCCCCGCGAACACCGCCAGCGTGTTCTGGTCCTTGCGCCCCCGGAAGATCTGCGAGTAGAACGCGAACCGGACCATCAGCCCGGCGAGCACCCCGAGGAACGACGCCACCGTGATCACCGCGACGTCCTTGTGCGCCACGTGCGACAACTCGTGCGCGAGCACACCCTCCAGCTCGGCCGGCTCCAGCCGCCGCAGCAGGCCGGTGGTCACGCAGACGACGGCGTGATCGGCGTTCCGTCCGGTGGCGAAGGCGTTCGGCATGTCGATGTCCGACACGGCGACGACGGGCTTCGGCATGTCGGCCACGGCACACAGCCGGTCGATCACACCGTGCAGCTCGGGATACTCCTCCCGCTCCACGATCCGCCCGTGCATCGCGTACAGCGCGATCCGGTCGGAGAACCAGTACTGCGCGACGAGCAGCCCGCCCGCCAGCACCACGACCAGCACCCAGGACTTCAGCAACACGATCAGCGCGGCCACGAACGCCACGTACAACAGCCCGAGCAGGAACAGCGTCAGACCCATACGCATGGTCAACCGCCGGTCGCTCCGGAAGCGGCTCTGCATCTGCCATCACCCCGCAGTCAGGCACTCGTCCCACCGCCCAGTGTGCACCCGCCCCTTCCCATGAAGTGGTCCCGATCGGCCCTAGGCGGGGCAAAGGCTCCTCGGGCCGGATGAGAATCGGATGAGGGCGCGCCCGCAGGTCAGCCGCTGAGCCCCGCCTCCCACAACCGCCGGGTCAGCACGTACTCACTGAACAGTTGCCGAGCCCGCCCGAGCAGCTCACCCACCTCGGCATCCCCGGGCGTCATCCCCTCCTCCGGGTGCCACCGCTGCACCACCTGCGCACCCCAGGCCCGCAGTCGCTCATCGGGATCGTCGAGCACGGTCACGGCGGCCCGCAGCCGTACGATCCCGCCCCGCGCGTCCAACAGCCGGAACGCGCCGACGCGTACATGCCGGGGCCACCCCTTGGGCCGCCCGCCCGCGAGCCGTTCCATGAGCGGCCCGTCCGGCACCAGCCCGGCCGAGGGCAACAGCGCGAGCGTCGCCTCCCGCACGACCCCGGCGCCGGATCATCGAGCGACGGCAGCATCCGCCGTACGTCCACGACGTCGAGCACCCGCAACCCACCCAGGGCCCGCGCCCGCACGGAGGCACTCGCATGCGAGACGAGCGGCCACAACAAAGCGGCGTCCCCCGCTCCCCGCACTCGGCAAGCCCGATCACGGCTCCCGGTACAGGGTCCGCCGCACGGCACCAGGCCCGGTACAACGCCGACGGATCACCTCCACCCTGCCGCACGACATACCGAGCACAGGCCCGCACGACCCCTGACCGATCCCCGAGTAACCCCTCGGCCCGCTCCACCCGCCCCGCCGCCCGCAACGCGGTGACCCCACTCGCCCGGGCCCGCGGATTCCGCGCCCCGAGCAACGGTTCGAGCACCTCGTCGTAGCCACCCGTCTTCGCCACGGCGGCCAGCGCGGCCTCCGCACACAGGTTCTGTACGAGGGTGTCGGTGTCCTGGGCGGCGGCGCGGGCGAGTTGGGCGGGGGAGAGGAGGCCCTCCTCGACGGCGAGACGATGGACAAAGCGGCGTACGGCACGGTCGGGGTGGACGAAGAGAGGGGCGAAATGCTCGGGGACGCCGACCGCAGAACTCCGCCGACCAACTCGATGGCGAAGGCGCCCCGCCCCCGCCGCCCGAAGAGCAGAACCAGCGGCGCGAGCGCGACAGCGGTGTCGGTGTCGACTGCCTCACGGAGCAACTCCCGCGCCCGCTCCCGCACTTGCCCGACCCAGTCGGCACACCGCACGACGACCAACGGCAGCAACGCCCGGTACCCGACGGCCTGTTGAAGCGCGGCCTCGCGGATCCGCCCGTCACGATGACACAGCGCGGCAGCAAGCCGAGGCTCAGCGAGCCCGGCAGGCGCGTACGGCTCGCGCCGCAAGGCCTCGTCCAGCCGGATCCACGCGAGCGGATCCCCGAAACTGATCTCCTGGTCCATCTCTAGTACGGCGCCCGGAAGTTGACGTACCCCAACAACACGATGACCGCGACGACACTCCCCAGCACAACCGCCGTGGATATCCAGGACGACCGCCGAGGCCCCACCCCCGCGGGCTCGCCCCGGAACGGCGTCGGCTCCGGCGGGTTCTCCTTCCACCGGGCCGCCAGCATCCGGGCCCGCGCGGAAGGCTCCTTGAACTCGGCCCCGTCCGCCCACCTGAGGTCGAACTCCCGCTCCTCGTCGTCTTGTTGCTGTCCCATCCCCGTTACCCCTCCCGAATCCCGCATTCCGAAAACAGTCCGTGCACGACGGTGCCCCCGCCTCTCCGAAGAGAGACGGGGGCACCGGACGATCGGTTCGACCGGTTCGATCACACGTCGAAGTAGAGCTCGAACTCGTGCGGGTGCGGACGCAGCTGCAGCGGGGCGATCTCGTTCGTGCGCTTGAAGTCGATCCACGTCTCGATCAGGTCGGACGTGAAGACGTCGCCCGCGAGGAGGAACTCGTGGTCGGCCTCGAGGCGGTCGAGGACGGCCGGGAGGGAGGTCGGGACCTGGGCGACGCCCGCGTGCTCCTCGGGGCCAGCTCGTAGAGGTCCTTGTCGATCGGCTCGGCCGGCTCGATCTTGTTCTTGATGCCGTCCAGGCCCGCGAGCAGCAGGGCGGAGAAGGCGAGGTACGGGTTGCCGGAGGAGTCGGGCGCGCGGAACTCGACGCGCTTGGCCTTCGGGTTGGAGCCCGTGATCGGGATGCGCATCGCGGCGGAGCGGTTGCGCTGCGAGTACACCAGGTTGACCGGCGCCTCGAAGCCCGGCACCAGGCGGTGGTACGAGTTCACCGTCGGGTTGGTGAACGCGAGCAGCGACGGGGCGTGCTTGAGGATGCCGCCGATGTAGTAGCGGGCGAGGTCCGACAGACCCGCGTAGCCGGCCTCGTCGTAGAAGAGCGGGGAGCCGCCCGCCCACAGCGACGAGTGGACGTGCATGCCCGAGCCGTTGTCACCGAAGATCGGCTTCGGCATGAAGGTCGCGGTCTTGCCGTTGCGCCAGGCCACGTTCTTCACGATGTACTTGAAGAGCTGGAGGTCGTCGGCCGCGGCGAGCAGCGTGTTGAACTTGTAGTTGATCTCGGCCTGGCCGGCGGTGCCCACCTCGTGGTGCTGGCGCTCGACCTGGAGACCGGACGCCTCCAGCTCCAGGGAGATCTCCGCACGCAGGTCGGCGAAGTGGTCGACCGGCGGGGTCGGGAAGTAGCCGCCCTTGTAGCGGACCTTGTAACCGCGGTTGTCCTCGACCGCACCGGTGTTCCAGGCGCCGGCCTCGGAGTCGATGTGGTAGAAGCTCTCGTTCGCCTTGGTCTCGAAGCGCACGCTGTCGAAGACGTAGAACTCGGCCTCGGGACCGAAGTACGCGGTGTCGGCGATGCCGGTGGAGGCGAGGTACGCCTCGGCCTTCTTCGCCACGTTGCGCGGGTCACGGGAGTACTGCTCGCCCGTGATCGGGTCGTGGATGAAGAAGTTGATGTTGACCGTCTTGTCGCGGCGGAAGGGGTCCACGCGCGCGGTCGACAGGTCGGCGCGGAGCGCCATGTCGGACTCGTGGATGGCCTGGAAGCCACGGATCGAGGAGCCGTCGAAGGCGAGTTCCTCGTCCGGGTCGAAGGCCGAGGCCGGCAGTGTGAAGTGCTGCATCACACCCGGCAGATCGCAGAATCGGACGTCGACGAACTTGACGTCCTCGTCCGCGATGAACTTCTTGGCCTCGTCGGCGTTCTGGAACATCCACTCCTCCTACTCCCGACCGTCCGTGCCGGGGTGGTAGTTCGTTCGTGCGGCCAGTGCGGTGGCACACGCTGGACCCGACCTTAGGGACGGGGATTTCTCTGGCGTGACCCATTTGTTTCGCCCAAGTTAACCGGTCCCGGCCCCCTGGCCCCTCCTGTCCGCATGGCAGAACGCGGGCAGTACCGTGGACGGGTGGACAACAGGGATGCAATCGGCTCATGGCTCTCCGGGCCCCGCGAGGCCGCGGAGCGAGCAGGTGTCGACTTCGGTTACCGCGGCGAACAGCTCGGTCTGCCCGAGCAGGGCCCCGGTTCGATCGCCCGCCCCGGCCGCCGCCTCGGCGCCCTCGTCGTCGACTGGGGTCTGTGCCTGCTGATCGCATACGGCCTGGTCACCCACGGCTACAAGCCGGGTGCGACCGGCAACTGGGCGCTCCTCGTCTTCTTCGTCCTGAGCGTCCTCACGGTCGGCACGATCGGCTTCACCCCGGGCAAGCGCCTCTTCGGCCTCCGCGTCCTCGCCCTCGACACCGGCCGCCCCCACTTCCTCCGCACCCTGCTCCGCACCGCCCTCCTCTGCGTCGCGATCCCGGCCCTCGTCTGGGACCGGGACGGGCGCGGGCTGCACGACCGGCTGGCGCGCACGGTCGAAGTCCGGATCTGAGGGGCCGTAGAAGAAGTCAGCGCGGTCAGTCGTACGACCGCCGTCAGTCGTACGGCAGAGGGGGCGCCCGGGTGAACCGGGCGCCCCTCTGCCGTGCCGGGTGCCCGTTTTCCGCTCCGGGTGTCCCTTTTCCGTGCCGGTCGGGTGGTCTCGGACCGGGGTGCGGTCGGGGGCGGGTGCGGCCGGGGACACTCTCGCCGTTCCCGACGGAGGTGGTGGGCAGGA
This sequence comes from Streptomyces sp. P3, assembly GCA_016893485.2. Taxonomy (GTDB): domain Bacteria; phylum Actinomycetota; class Actinomycetes; order Streptomycetales; family Streptomycetaceae; genus Streptomyces. The sequence goes on along the minus strand of JAFEKX020000001.1, from coordinate 3,005,095 downwards.
TGCCGCAAGGTGACAAGTCGACGATCGTGTCCCGGGCGCCGGTGGTCGCGGAGGTCGCGGCCCGGCACGCGGAGGAGGCGGAGACCGCGCGGCGGCTCTCGCCCGAGGTGGTGCGGGCGGTGCTGGACGCCGGGTTCGCGCGGCACTTCGTGCCGGTGGCCCATGGCGGCGAGGCCGGTGGTTTCGCCGAACTGACCGCCGCGGTCGGCCTGGTGGGCGAGGGCTGTACGTCGGCGGGGTGGGCGGCCTCGCTGGCCGCGTACGCCGGGCGGTACGCGGCGTTCCTCCCCGAGGAGGGGCAGGCGGAGATCTGGGTGGACGGCCCGGACGCGCTGCTGGCCGGCGCGCTCATGCCGTCCGGCAAGGCGGAGCCCGTGGCCGGGGGCTGGCTGCTGAGCGGGGGAGTGGAAGTACATCAGCGGGGTGCACTTCGCCGACTGGGCGCTGGCCTGCGCGGCGGTGCCGGCGGAGGGCCCGCAGGATCCCGACGTACGCCCCGAGGTGCGGTTCTTCGCCGTGCCGCGGACCGACTTCACCATCGAGGACAGCTGGTTCACCGTGGGGATGCGCGGGACCGGCAGCGACACGCTGGTCCTCGCGGACGCCTTCGTGCCCGAACACCGCACTCTGGCCCGCTCGGTGGTGCACGCCGGCCGCGCACCCGCCTCGGACGCCCGCTGCCACATCGTGCCGATGCACGCGGTGAACGCGCTGCCGTTCGCCGCCCCGCTCGTCGGCGCGGCCCGGGGCGCGCTGCGGGCCTGGATCGCGCGAACCGGCGCCCGCGTCGACCGCCGTGGCCGTGCCGTCGGCGAACAGCCCTCGACCCAGGTCGCCCTCGCCCGCTCGGCGGCGGAGGTCGACGCCGCCGAACTCCTGATCCTCCGTACGGCAGGGGTCGCCGACGGCACGGAACGCCCACCCGGCGGCGAGGAGACGGTCCGGGGTGCGCGGGACCTCGCCCTCGCCGTGGAACTCCTCGTCTCCGCCGTCGACCGCGTCTTCCGCACGAGCGGCACGTCCGGGCAGTCCTCGTCGGACCCGGTCCAGCGGTTCTGGCGTGACGTGAACTGCGCGGCGTCACATGTCGCGCTGTCGTTCGAGACGGCGGGGGCCGCGTACGGGGCGTGGGCGTTGTCGGGGGAGGAGGGTGGGGGTGGTTCGGTGAGGTGAGAGGAGGTGCTGGGGTGTGGGCGGCTGGGCGGGGACTGATGCCGTGTGCTGAGCGGGCCCGGGTTGCCAGTTGCCGAGGGGGCGTCGCTCGGGCGAGCGGCCCCCGTCCCCGCCACCTCGCTGGTCACCGCACGGTCGCCGGTCAGGCACCGCTCAGTTCCTGGTCGGGCCGCCGCCCCGGTTGCCGCCCCGCCCCGCTGCCCGCATAGTCGATCTGGACCCGGGTGACGATCCCGATCACTGTCGGTGAGCCGCATCCGAGGTGTCCCGAGGCTGCTGAAACCGCGGTGGCCTCTGCCGTGAGGCCCGACAGGTGGTGCACCGTCATGCCGGAGCGTCAGGACGTAGTCGACGTACTCGAAACCGAACGGGCCCCTGCGGCGCCCGAGGATTTCCGGGCCGCGATGGCCCGTTTCCCCTCCGGTGTCGTGGTGGTGACCACGTGCGGCGAGGACGGCACGCCCCGAGGTTTCACGGCCAGCTCGTTCTGCTCGGTGTCGCTGGAGCCGCCGATGATCCTGGTCTGCCTGGCCAACTCGGCCGACTCGGCGCCGTCGTTCGGCCGGTGCGACCGCTTCGCCGTCAGCGTGCTGGCCCCCTCCCACCGGCCCCTCGCCATGCGCTTCGCCACCAAGGGCACCGACAAGTTCGCCCCGGGCGGCCTGAGCCCCGGCCCGGGCGGGCTGCCCACGGTCGACCGCGCCCTCTCCGAACTCGACTGCACCGCCCACGCCCGCCACCCGGCCGGAGACCACACGGTCCTGATCGGCAGGGTGACGGGCGTGCGGCTGGGGAGGGGGCCCCGATGGTGTATTACGACCGGGGTTCAGGACGCTCGCCTGAGGGGGCGGCTCGCTTACGACGAAGGGGCGACCGGATCGGATCCGGTCGCCCCTTCGTCGTAGAAGTCGAAATGCGGGGGTGTCAGCGGGCCTTGCCGCCGCCCTTGGGGAGTTTCATGCCCTTCGGCATCGGGCCCTTGGGGAGCGGCATGTTGCTCATCAGGTCGCCCATCGCGCGGAGGCGGTCGTTGGTCGCCGTCACCTGCGGGCCCGTCAGGACGCGCGGGAGCTTCAGCATCGTCGTGCGGACCTTCTTCAGGGGATCTGGCCCTCGCCGGTGCCGACCATCACGTCGTGCACCGGGACGTCCGCGACGATGCGGGCCATCTTCCGCTTCTCGGCGGCCAGGAGGGACTTCACCCGGTTCGGGTTGCCCTCGGCCACCAGGACGATGCCGGCCTTGCCGACCGCGCGGTGCACCACGTCCTGGCTGCGGTTCATCGCCACCGCCGGAGTGGTCGTCCAGCCCCGGCCGATGTTGTCCAGAACCGCGGCGGCCGCGCCCGGCTGGCCCTCCATCTGCCCGAAGGCGGCCCGCTCGGCCCGGCGTCCGAAGACGATCGCCGACGCGAGGAAGGCGAGCAGGAGGCCGAGAATGCCCAGATAGATGGGGTGCCCGAGCAAGAAGCCGATCGCGAGGAAGACACCGAAGGTGACGATTCCGACAGCCGCGAGTACAAGGCCGATCGTCTTGTCGGCCTTGCGGGTCATCTTGTAGGTCAGAGCGATCTGCTTGAGTCGCCCGGGGTTCGCAGCGTTGTCCGCTGTCGTGTCCTTCCTCGCCATGCGAAGAGTCTACGTGGCTCCCGGAGCGCCGACGACGGCGGTGCCCGAAGGGCGGCGAATCAGGAGTGGGAGGTGAGGGCCTGCTCGATGACGAGCTGTGCCTCGACCCGGTCCTTGGCGCGGCGGCGGTCCTCCAGGACGGAGGTCCACGCGTTGCGGCGGGCGGTCCGCTGGCCGCTGCTCAGCAGCAGCGACTCGACCGCGCGCAGTGCGTCGGTGAAGGACGGGATGGCGGTGGCGCGAACGGGCGCGGCCTGCATGGTGAAGGTCCCCCTCGGAACGGCTCTGGGAAAGGGTCTACGTGCTGTGAGTCCAGTGTCACTGTTTGGTGTTACCAGGGCGTGACCGACCGGTCAAACGCCAATGAAGCCTTGATGCGGATGGCCCAAACGCTGACGCGGCCCTGATGGGCGCCCTCAACTGCGAGGACGGTCAGGGCCGCGTTGGTGACGTCTATTACCCGCGAGTAGCCGCTTGTGCGCGAATTCACACAGCCCGGGAGCGGCCGGGATCAGACCGCCTGCGAGGCCACGTACGCGCCGCCCCGCTGCGGAGCGGCTGACTGACGCTGCTCGATCGCCATCTGGTACAGCCGCCCGGCGCGGTACGACGAGCGCACCAGCGGGCCGGACATGACGCCGGAGAAGCCGATCTGGTCGGCCTCCTCCTTGAGCTCGACGAACTCGTGCGGCTTCACCCAGCGCTCCACGGGGTGGTGCCGCACCGACGGCCGCAGGTACTGCGTGATGGTCACCAACTCGCAGCCCGCCTCGTGCAGTTGGCGCAGCGCCTCACTGACCTCCTCGCGGGTCTCGCCCATGCCGAGGATCAGGTTCGACTTCGTGACCAGACCGTAGTCGCGGGCCTCGGTGATGACCTTGAGCGAGCGGTCGTAGCGGAAGCCCGGGCGGATGCGCTTGAAGATGCGGGGACCGTCTCGACGTTGTGCGCGAAGACCTCGGGGCGCGAGGAGAAGACCTCGGCGAGCTGCTCCGGGACGGCGTTGAAGTCGGGGGCGAGGAGCTCGACCTTGGTGCGGCCGGCCTCGCGGGACGACGTCTGCTCGTGGATCTGGCGGACCGTCTCCGCGTACAGCCAGGCGCCGCCGTCCTCCAGGTCGTCGCGGGCGACGCCGGTGATCGTGGCGTAGTTCAGGTCCATCGTGACGACGGACTCGCCCACCCGGCGCGGTTCGTCGCGGTCCAGGGCCTCGGGCTTGCCGGTGTCGATCTGGCAGAAGTCGCACCGCCGGGTGCACTGGTCGCCGCCGATGAGGAAGGTCGCCTCGCGGTCCTCCCAGCACTCGTAGATGTTGGGGCAGCCGGCTTCCTGGCAGACCGTGTGCAGACCCTCGCTCTTCACGAGCGCCTGCATCTTCGTGTACTCGGGACCCATTTTCGCCCGGGTCTTGATCCACTCGGGCTTGCGCTCGATGGGGGTCTGGGCGTTCCGGACCTCCAGGCGCAGCATCTTGCGTCCGTCGGGTGCGACTGCGGACACGATGGGCTCCCTAGCGATTGATTCTTCGGCGCCCTTAAGGGTACGCCCGTTGATTTGAATGCCCGGTGCTGGTGCTGACCCCCTGGGGCTGCGCCCCGGACCCCCGGCCCCGAAAGGGCCTCGTCCTCGAACGCCGGACGGGCTGCTTCAGGTCGGCCCCGCCTTCAAGGCAACGTCGGACGGGCCGATTTATGCCCGAGGCATCGCTCAGGCGCCGGACGGGCTGACAGCCGCTGGTGTCTTCTCGATCTCCCGCGGCTTCAGGTCCGCGTGCTCCAGTACGTCCTTCAGGTGCCGCTCGACCACCGGCAGGACCTCGGTGATCGTCACGTCGCGGCCCAGTTCCGCCGCCAGTGACGCCACGCCCGCGTCGCGGATGCCGCACGGGATGATGCGGTCGAACCAGCGGTTGTCGGGGTTCACGTTCAGGGCGAAGCCGTGCATCGTGACGCCCTTGGCGACGCGGATGCCGATCGCGGCGATCTTGCGGTCCTCGCGGCGCTGGCCCGCGTTCGAGGGGGCGTACTCCGGGCCGTTCATGCGGGGGTCGAACTCCTCGTCGTGCAGACGGGGTCGAAGTCGAGGGAGAGGCCGCCGAGCGACGGGCGCTGCTCGACCGGGTCGCCGAGGATCCAGACCCCGCTGCGGCCCTCGACCCGGCTGGTCTCCACGCCGAACTCCGCGCACACCCGGATCAGCGCCTCCTCCAGGCGTCGTACGTGCGCGACGACGTCCACCGGGCGGGGCAGTTTCTGGATCGGGTAGCCGACGAGCTGGCCGGGGCCGTGCCAGGTGATCTTGCCGCCGCGGTCGACGTCGATCACCGGGGTGCCGTCGAGCGGGCGCTCGTTGTCCTGGTGCGGCGGCCCGCCGTGTAGACCGGCGGGTGTTCCAGCAGGAGCACGGTGTCGGGGACATCGTCCGCGAAACGGGCCGCGTGCACCCGGCGCTGCTCGTCCCACGCCTCCTGGTACTCGACGGCCTCCGCGCCGAAGCCCAACCGGACGAACCGCAACTCACCCACGGCAAGCGCCTCCTCAGCAGCACCTATGAGTCGTAAGGCACGAAACATGCCTACGCCACTGTACGACCGACCGCTGACAGCCCACCGGGCGGCCGGGACCGTCAGCCCTACGACCAATCCTCACACGATCGGATGAATGCACGTCGGAATGTGCGACGGGATGCTTACGCTCCGCTACATTCGCGCCGTTCACGAGGCCAAAAGGGCTGCTCACAGGCAATCCGGGCAGGCAGTGGCCGCATCGGCCTCTGCCGGGGCCCGAAAGGCAGGAGACCGCACCGCAGATGACGGAACGACCCGCGCAGCGCACTCCCAACCGTCAGCTCGCCGCGCTCATCGCAGAAGCGGGGTTCTCCAACGCAGGTCTCGCCCGTCGCGTGGACCAGCTCGGTCTGGAGCACGGACTCGACCTCAGATACGACAAGACATCCGTCACCCGGTGGCTGCGCGGCCAGCAGCCCAGAGGCACCACGCCCGCCCTCATCGCCGAGGTCTTCACCCGCAGGCTCGGCCGCCGGCTCACCGCCCAGGACCTCGGGCTGGACGCCTGCGCGCCGGTGTACGCCGGGCTCGAGTTCGCCGCGACCCCGAGGAGGCCGTCGACATCGTCAGCGGGCTGTGGCGCAAGGACTCCGGCAGCCACGCCGAGCTGCGGAAGATCGCCTTCACCCCGGCCGGGCTCGTGGTGCCCAGCCGGGACTGGCTGATCGGCCGCGCCGACGACCGGGTCGGCCGCGCCGAACCCGCGAACCGGGTGCCCCCGCAGGGCCGCCCCGTCGTCCCCGCCAGCGCGGCCAGGCCGCCGAGCGCGGGCCGGGACAGAAGGTCACCGGCGGCGACATCGCCGCCCTCCGCTCGGTCGGCGAACTCTTCCGCACCCTCGACAACGCCTACGGCGGCGGCCACGCCCGCCAGGCCCTCGTGCGCTACCTGGAGCACGAGACCGAGCCGATGCTGCGCGGCACCTACGGCGAGCAGACCGGCCGGCGCCTGTTCGCCGCGGCGGCCGACCTCACCCGGCTCGCGGGCTGGACGTCGTACGACATCGCCGCGCACGGGCTCGCGCAGCGGTACTTCGTGCAGGCGCTGCGGCTCTCGCAGGCCGCGGGGGACCGGGCCTACGGCTCGTACGTGCTGATGACCATGAGCCGGCAGGCCGTCTACCTCGGGCACGGGCGCGAGGCCGTGCAGCTCGCACGGGTGGCGCAGCAGGGGGTGGGGACCAGCGCGCCGCCCGTCGTGCAGTCGCTGCTGCACTCCGTGGAGGCGCGGGCGCACGGGGTGCTCGGGGGAGGTGCGGGCGTGCACGTCGGCGCTCGTGCGGGCCGAGCGTGCTCGAGACGGCGCGGGCGGGGGACGAAGTGCCTTACTGGGCACGGTTCTTCGACGAGGCGCAGCTCGCCGACGAGTTCGGGCACGCGCACCGGGATCTGCAGCAGTTCCGGGCGGCCGCGCAGCATGCGGAGCGGTCGTTGCAGTTGCGGGCGCCCGCGTTCGCCCGAAGTCGGCTGTTCTGCCGGGTCGTCCTCGCCTCCGCCCGGCTCGGGCTCGGGGAGCTTGATCAGGCCTGTGCGTTGGGGGCGGAGGCGGCGGGGCAGGCCGCGGAGATGCGGTCGGTGCGGGCGCTCGAGTATGTGCGGGACTTCGAGCGGCGGCTTGAGCCGTACAAGGACGCGGCGCCGGTGCGGGGGTATCGCGACAAGGTCGCCGCGTTCGGATGAGACGCGGGTTGCGCTTCGTGGGAACTGCGCGGCGCCGTCGTGGCCGGTCGCGCAGTTCCCCGCGCCCCCAAAAGATCTCAGGCGGCCTGTGTTGTGCGCATCCGCTCCGCCGCGTGCATCGAACCCGCCGCGCCCAGGTCCTTCAGGATCGCCGTCGACGCCCGGTGTCCCGAGTGCAGGGCTCCCTGCACCGTGCTCGTGTCGCGGTGGTCGCCGCAGACGTAGAGGCCGGCCAACAGGCGTACGGGGCGCCGTAGATCGTGCGGTGGGCGCATGACGGGCACGGCTGTGGGGGTGTGGTGGACGGCGAGGGTCTCCCAGCGGGTGGTCGAGGTGCCGTAGAGGCGGGAGAGATGGGTGCGTACGGCGGTCTCGACGTCCGGTGGGGGGAGGGCCGAGGACGGTTGAGGAGACGAGGGCGCGCCCCGCGGGTGCGCGGCTCGGGTCGACTTCGCTGACGATCGCCGTGTGGGCGACCGGGCCGCCCCGGTCGGAGTCCAGGAGGAGCGCGGCGCCGGTCGCGGGCGGGTCGTCGGTCGTGTGGTGGACCACCGTCACCGGGTGGAAGTCGGGTACACGCAGGCCGGGCAGGAGTTCGGCCGCCGCGCGCGCGTCCGTCGCGACGAGCACCGCCCGGCACCGGATCTCGCCGTGCTCGGCCGTGGTCACCGACGTCGTCGCCACGGCCGTCACGCGCACGCCGGTGCGTACGGTGCCCGGCGGCAGCGCGGCGGCGAGCACCTCGGGCAGCATCTCCGCGCCGCCCTCCGGCACACACAGCCGGCCGCCCGCGAAGGCGCGCAGCGCGAGGTCCGCGCAACGGCTGGAGGTGGTCAGCTCCGGGTCGCAGAGCAGGGCGGCGAGCAGGGGGCGCAGGAAGCCGTCGATGGTGCGTGCGGGTACGCCACGGGCGGCGAGCGCCTGTCCCGCTGCCGACTCGGGCCGGGCGAGGAGGCGTTCGACGGGCGTGGCCGCCAGCCGGGACAGCGCGGTGCCGAGGCGGGCCTGGTCGACGGGGCCGCCGAGCGGGGCGCCGGACCGGGACCTGGGCACGGCCGGGGAACTCCGGGTGATCACCGCCTGCTCGTTGACCGTCGGGCCACCCCAGGAGGAGGCGTCCGTCCGGGCCCTGAGGGCGGGGGTGCCCCGGTCCCTGAGCGCCAGACCGCCCCACGGCGAACTCGCCCGGCCCCTGAGGGAACCCCGGGCCGTGGTCCGGTCCGGTACGACCCCGTCCGCTTCTCCCGTACGGGCCTTGAGGGCTGCCCCGCCACCTGCCGCCGCCGCGGCCCAGGAGGCGCCGCCGCGTCCCCGCGTCACCGGGCCGCCCCACAGCGGGCCCCTTCCGTACCGCGCCCTGCCTGGGGGCGCTCGCCAGGGCGCGTACCGCGTGGAGTGCGCCCCACGCGCCCCTCCGGGCGCCGGAGTGCCCGCGTGGTGGTGACGGCCGTCGCTGTGCAGGAGGACGCCCGGGGCGAAGGGGCGCAGCAGCAGGGCGTCCAGGCCCGGGGTCAGGCGCAGTTCGGGGTACGAGGTGGACAGGAACTGTCCGATCCGGTCGAGCCGGAACCCGTCGACCTTCTCGGTCGACATACGGCCCCCACGTAAGGGGCGGCCTCCAGGACTACGGTCGTTACTCCTGCGCTGATCAGCCGATGAGCCGCGGCGAGTCCGGCGACCCCGGCTCCCACGACGACGACGTCCGCCTGGTACGCGGGCTCAAGCACGTGCCCCTCCTCAGGGTTGCGCGGCCGGTGAAGGCGTCATGCCCCCAACAGCCTCCAGGGATACCCGAGTTCGGGTCGAGGTTAGGGCCGCGCTCGGTCAAGGGAAGTCGCGCATCGGCAGGGCACGGTCGCACAACGGTCGCATACGGTCGCCGTGTGTCATCAAGCGAAGCGTTGTGGGGCCGAGGTGCTCAGGGGGCGCTTCGACCGGCTGGGACTCCGCCCCTCACCCCGCCGCCCGGATCGCCCCCTCGATGTCCGGGAACGCGAACGTGAAGCCCGACTCAACAGCCGCTTCGGCAGCACCCGTTGGCTGCCGAGGACCTCCCGGACATCTCGCCGAGGGCCAGCTTCAGCGCGGGCGCGGGCACCGTGAAGAGGGACGGGCGGCGTAGGACGCGCCCCATGGCCGCGGAGATCTCACGGTTCGTCAGGGGTTCGGGGCGGTGAGGTTGAAGGGGCCCGACAGGCCCTCCGTGTCGATGAGATGGCGGATCGCGGCCACCTCGTCGTGCAGGGCGATGAAGGACCAGTACTGCCGGCCGTTCCCGAAGTGGCCGCCGAGGCCCGCCTTGTAGAGGGGGAACAGCTTGGCCCAGGCGCCGCCCTCGCGGGCCACGACCAGGCCGGTCCGCGCGAACGCCGTCCGGATGCCCGCCTCCCGCACGGGTGCCGTCGCCTCCTCCCACTCCACGCACAGCGAGGGCAGGAAGCCGTCACCCGGGGGCGCGTCCTCGTCCACGGCACGGTCGCCCGTCTCGCCGTAGAAGCCGATCGCGCTGCCGTTGACCCACACGCGCGGCGGGCGGTCCAGCGTGGCCACCGCCTCCGCGAGGGCCGCCGTGCCGAGGACGCGGCTGTCGCGGACCTGCTTCTTGTAGTCGTCCGACCAGCGGTGGTCGCCGATCCCGGCACCGGCGAGGTTGACCACCGCGTCGCAGCCGTCGAGCCCGGCCGCGTCCACGTACTGACCCTCGGGGTCCCAGCACACCTCGGCCGCGCTCCGGGGCGGCGCGCCGCACCAGGCGCACCACCTCGTGGCCGTCGGCGGTCAGGGACCGCACCAGTGCGCTGCCGATGAGACCGGAAGCGCCGGTCACCGCGATTCGCGAGGGTTCCATGGCGCCCATCCTGCCCCGTTGATCCGTAAAACCCCCATGAGGACCACGCCGTGCCCGCCGTACCCTGGCCCACATGTCCGAGCCGACCATACGTACAGCCCTGCCCGACGACGACGAGGAACTGGGCGCACTGGACCGCGCCACCTGGTCCCACCTGCACGCGGTCATGCCGCGCCCGCAGCCGCCGTACCGCCCCTTCTTCGACGAGCGGCACGCGCCCGGTGATCATCTGGTCGCGGAACTCGACCGCCGGATCGTCGGCTACATCCGGCTGGCCTTCCCCACCGAGCTGGCCTGCAACGCGCATGTCCGGCAGATCCAGGGCCTCGCCGTCGCCGACGAGGCGCGCGGGCACGGGGTCGGGCGGGCGCTGGTCCGGGCCGCCGTCGAGGAGGCCAGGCGCCGGGGCGCACGCCGGCTCACCCTGCGCGTCCTCGGCCACAACACCCCGGCCCGCAAGCTCTACGAGGCGGAGGGCTTCGCCGTGGAAGGCGTACTGCCCGAGGAGTTCCTGCTCGACGGGAAGTACGTCGACGACGTCTTCATGGGCCGCGCGCTCTGAGCCCCTACGAGGTGACCAGGTCCCCCGTGTCCACCTGAGCCGTCGCGGTCGCCGCCCGCTTCGCGTCCCCGGAGACCTCGTCGGCCGTCAGCACGTACCCCGTCTCGTTGTCCGAGGTGGAGCGGGCGAAGACCACGCCGTAGACCTTGCCGCCGGTCGTCAGGAGGGGGGGCCGCCGGAGTTGCCGGGGCGGACGGTGGAGCGGATCGAGTAGATCTCGCGGGTGACCGTCCCGTTGTTGTAGATGTTCTGGCCCGTCGCGTTCACCCGGTTGGCGACGGTCGCGGCCTGGAGGTTCAGGTCACCGTCCTGCGGATAGCCCGCGACCACGGCCGAGTCGCCGCGCGCCGCGCTGTCGTCGAAGCGCAGCACGGGCGCGGACAGCCCCGGCACGTACAGCACGGCCACGTCCTTCTGCGGGTCGAAGAGGACGACCCGTGCCTCGTACGACCGCCCGACCCCGCCGACGCGGACGGTCGGGTTGTCGATGCCGGCCACCACGTGCGCGTTCGTCATCACGTGCCGCGCCGCGTACACGAAGCCGCTGCCCTCGCGGCCCTGGGTGCCGAGGAACCCTCGATCTTGACCGTGCTCACCTTGGCCGCGTTCGTCGCGGCGGCCGTGACGCTGTCGCCGGTGGGCTTGGCGACCTCGGCCGTCGACTCGTTCTCGAACGGGTTGAAGACCTGCGGGAAGCCCGCCTCCGTGAGCGCGGAGGTGGCCCGCGAGAACCATGTCGGCGTGGTGTCCGGCATCAGCGTCTGCACGCTGCCCAGCAGCTTCGAGTCCTGGATCGCCGTCGTCACCGTCGCCGACGAGGACGCGCCCAGCACGCTCGCGGCCACCCACGCGACGAGCATCACCGCCACCGAGTTCGCCGCGGCCCCGCCGATGCCGTCGGCCACCCGCAGCGGGCCCTGGTCCAGTTCCTTGCGCAGCTTCAGCGCCAGCCGCCCCGCCAGTTCGTGCCCGATCACCGCCGGGGCCAGGACGGTGAGCACGGCCGTCACCGTCGCCGCCGTCGTCCCCGGTGTCACCAGGTCCATCATCCACGGCAGCACCCACACGCCGACGACCGCGCCGCCCACGAACCCGGCGAGCGACACACATCCGGCGACGAGTCCGCGCCGGTACCCCGACGCCGCGTAGGCGAGGATCACCAGCAACAACAGCAGGTCGAGCAGGTCCACGGAGCCGCCTTTCTCTCGGAACCCTTAGTACGCGAGGAACGGGCCCACTGATCAGTCCCGCGCGCGTGGCCGCCGTGAACCCACCACGCGTGCGTGTACCCCCAGAAACGTGCCGGACCAGGACGATGGTTCCACCGGGTGGCACAGCACACATCGCGGGCGGCGCGATTCCGGCCGAGAGTGTGACCATGCGTGTCCTGAGAAGAACGCTGGGTGCCCGGCGCCGGCGCCGGGTACGAATACCCGCTCCGCGCTCGTCCTTATGGCCTGTCTGCCCGGCCTCGCCGCGGTCCTCGTCCTTGCCCTGTGCGCGAACGGCATCGGACGCCGGGCCACCGCCGCCGCCGTACGGCCGCCCGTCGCGGCCAGGCCCGCCGGCGCTCCGCACACCGCGCCCAAGCCGCACATCGTGCCGCGGTCCGCCTGGCTCGACGCGCTCTCGCGGCACGCGCAGCCGCCGCCGCGGTACGACGACAAGGTCGTCGCCGTCTTCGTCCATCACACGGACTCGCCCAACGGGTACGACTGTGCGGACGCGCCCCGGATCATCCGGTACCTGTACGCCGGGCAGACCGGGGTTCGGGACTGGGACGACATCGGCTACAACTTCCTCGTCGATCACTGCGGGACGATCTACGAAGGGCGGGCGGGGGTGTCGACCGGGCCGTCACGGGGGCGCACACGCAGGGGTTCAATCATCGGACCGCTGGGATCGCGGCGATCGGGACGTTCACTTCGGGGATGGCGGTTCCCGGGCCATGACCGAGGCGATCGCCGCGTTGGCTGCTTGGAAGCTGGGACTCGCGGATGCCGATCCGCGGGGGAAGGCGCGGCTGGTGTCGAGCAACAGCCTCAGCCGGTACGCGTCCGGCAAGACGGCCGTCCTCCCTGTGCTGGCGGGACACAGGGACGGGTATATGACAAGTTGCCCGGGGCCGCGTTGTCGGCTCGGCTTCCGGAGGTTCGGGAGGCGGCGGCGCGGTTGCAGGGGGCGTTGAGGGGCGTTGCTATCTGCGGGCCAGGTAGACGTTCAACGCCCTGTGCAGGACCTTCCCTTGGGGTCCCACCGGGCGTTCCCACTCTCCCAGGTACTCCACCGCCTGACCGCCTGCGCCTGTCTTGAAGAGGAGGCGGGCTACCAGGCGGTCCTCGGCCACCAGGGACGGGGTGATGGAGCGGAGGTCGTAGGTGTGCGCGCCCGAGTCCAGGGCCTCGCAGAGCATCCGCCACAGCAGGAGGCTGCTGGGACGGAGTTCGCGGCCTCGGCGGCCGGACGCGGGGTAGGAGTGCCAGGCGCGGGGGCCGGTGCTGATCATCAGGGCGGAGGAGAGGACCTCGTCGTCGTACTCGGCGAGATAGAGGCGGAGTCGGTCCGGTTCCTCGGCGTTGAGCGCCTGCCACATGCGGCGGAAGTAGTCGAGGGGCGAGGCTTGAAACCGTCCCGCTCCGCCGTGGCCCGGTACAGGCGGTGGAACGTGGGGAGGTCGTCCGCCGAGCCCCAGAAGACCCCGACGCCGCCCGCCTCCGCCGTCTGCAGCGACTGCAACCAGTGGGGGAGAGCGCGGCGCGCAGTTCGTTCACCGACCGTCCGGACAACGGGATGTGGCAGCCGTAGCGCGGCTGGCCGAGGCCGAAGCCGCTCTCGTCCTCCTCCTTGCACCGGTTCCACCCGAGGCGCCGCAGTCGCTCCGCCGCGTCCAGCGCGTAGGCGTCGATGCCGTCCGTGGGGAGATCCCGCAGATGCCTTACGGAGGGGTCGGCGATGCCCGTCGCCACGGTGGCCGCGTCCCAGCGGCGGACGACCAGCGGTGGGCCGATGCGGACCGAGAACGCGCCCTCCTTCTCCAGGTGTGCGATCAGGGGTCCAGGTACCGTTCCGGGCGCTGGCTGTGCCAGTCGATCGCGGGGCCGTCGGGGAGGTAGGCGAGACAGCGCCCGGTGCCCGGGAACGCGCGGTACAGCACGAGCGCTACGGCGACCAGCGCCTCGCCCTCGAACCAACCGACGCTCTCCGCCGTCCAGTCGGGCTTCACGTCGGCCCACTCGGGGATCTGGAGATGGCTCGCGTCGGGGTGCAGCCGGAGGTGCGCGAGGTGTTCCTCGCGGGTGATGCCCTTCACGTACGGGCTGGTCATGGGCGCGCGCTCCTGTTCGGCGGCGGCCACCGTACGCCGGACGTCACGCCACCGGTCAAGACCTCACGTCTGTGAACTGGGCGAACACTTGCCCCGCCACGCTCACAGGTTTCTCGCAGGCGACTCACCGGGTTCCCTTGGTCGGCCTCCCTATCGTCATGCACACGCACTGAGCTGGAGGTGGGGAAAATGAACAGCAGTCACTCCAACACCACGGAGACGTCGGCCGGTTGGGCCAGGTCCGCCCGCGGCCCCTGGGCGGTCGTCTGCGCGGTCGCCACCGTGATCCTCGGCCCGGCCGCCGTCACGGCCTCCGCGCTCGACCAGGCCAACGCGGCCCCGATGCACCACGCGGTCAAGGCCGAGCAGCCGCAGGCCTACATCCCGACGGACACGAGCCGCCGCCGTACCGCCGCCTAGACGGCCGTGGTCAGCGGGCGGCGACCGTCTGCTCCGTGCTGGTGACCGTGCCGTCCGGGTGCTGGGTGAGGCGGAGGACCAGGACGTGCCGGCGGTCGGCCGGGGCGGTCACATAGAACGGGCGGCCCTTGTTGAGGCCGGGGCCCTGAACTGCATCCGGGATCCGAAGGCCCCGGCGGCACCGTGCAGCCCTTGGCCAGAGTGCGGCCGAAGGGGTCGTGGTCGTGGCGGGTGGCGTCGACGTCGTAGTCGACCAACTTGTCGTCGGGCTTGGCGACCGTGCCGACGTTCATCGTGACCCAGGCGTGGACCTTCACGTCCGAGCAGACGGCGACCTCGCTGACGGCCTGCGGGTCCGGGTCGTTGAGGTCCGAGCCCTCGGCGCTCGCCGGCGAACAGGAGGGCGCCGCCCAGCGCGGCGACCCCCACGACGACGATGGCGGCACCGAGCAGAATCATCGAACGCGTGCGGACGATCGGGAACATGACCCCTCCGAGGGGTGAACTGGCGGGCGTTGTCGCCCTATTGGAGGTCCATGGCCCCGGAGTTGTTCTGGCCTCAATGGCATCAGGACGTTTCTGTGACACTCCTGCCGAGACCCAGGTACTTCTCGCCCACCGGGTCGATGTCCACGCCGAGGCCGTTCAGGAGGCCGGCGAGCATCGTGTAGTAGCCGACCGTCGTGATCAGCTCGACCAGCTGACGGTCATTCAGATGCTTGCGGAGCGTGCCCAACGTGCCGTCCGTGAGCGAGTGTTGGGAGACCAGCTCCTCCGACGCGGTTAGCAGCGCCGACTCGAGCTCGTCGAACTCGCCGTCCTCGGGCCGGAGTTCGACCACCGACGCCAACTGGTCGACGGTGAGCCCCGCGTGGAGCGCGATCGGGCGGTGCTGGACGATTCCGTAGGCACAGTCCGTGTGCGTCGCCACCGCCATCACCACCAGCTCGCGCAGCCGCACCGGCAGCGACGAGCCGAGGACCGCCATGCCGAGGTCGATCGCCGGACCCGTCAGGTCCGGGGCGTGGGAGAGCATGCGGAACGCGTTCAACGGAGTGGGAAGCGCGTCGACGGCCTCGGCGGAACGCTCCGGGTACGGTATTCGGGCCACGGTGACCTCACTGGGATCGGGTCGATCGGAGAGCGGGCACCCACGCCAGTACCCCGGCTCAGTCCTGCCGGAACCTCTCTCGCAGCTTCGGGAAACGCTCGGCGAGGACCGCCTCGTTCTCCAGGTCGAGCGGAGCCCCGAGCGGCTCGGCGGGTGCGGGCGGAATCCCCAGGTCGGGGCGACGGCGCCGGTCAGCTGCTCGTACGCCTCGTCCGCCGCGTAGCCCAGTTCCTCCCCGTCGCCGTCGATCTCGTCGTCGAAGTCGTCGATGAGTTCGGCCAGCGAGTCCGGGTCGTGCACGGCACCCTCGTACACCTCACGGCCCTGGCCGATCAGCCAGCACCGGAAGAAGTCGAACGCGTCGTCGCTCGCGCCGTCCAGCAGCACCCACGCGGCACCCCACAGGTCCCAGGTGTACGCGCGGTTGTAACGGGCCTCGAAGTGCCGGGCGAAGTCCAGGACCAGCTCAGGGTCGAGCAGCAGCAGCCGGTCGACGAGCAGGTCGGCCTGCTCCTCGGGGTCGCCCTCGGCGGCCTCGCGGGTGCCGTCCACCAGCTCCCAGAACTCCGTCTCGTCCATCACGGGTCAAGCATCGGTCCTGGAGGGTGGTGCGCACGTGGAGTGCAGCGGATTGTCACCTGGAGCAGGGCAGATCGTTATCGGCGGAACGGTGGGGGTGGTGGGGCGGGGGTTGCTCCGGTGGTCAGGCTCCGTACAGTTCGGCCAGCCGTGCCGCGTCCGTCGCGAACCGTGCCCGCAGGCTCTCCGGTGCCAGGACCTCCACCTCCGGGCCCAGCTCCGCGAGCTGGCCGCGGGCGACCTCCTCGGACTCCACCGGGAGGGTCACCGTCACCCAGCCGTCGTCGTTCGGGGCGCGTCCGCGGCCTTCAGCGCCTCCCGCGCGGCGGCCGGATCGACGGCGTACGGAAGTCTGCGCGCGCCGTCCGCCGACAGCCGTACGACCACCTCGGCCCGCAGGATCGACCGCGCGAACTGTTCCGCCCGCTCGTCCCAGAACGCCGGGAGGTCGAAACCCTCGTCCCGTACGAAGCGTTCCTCGCCCTGCCGCTCCACCGCCGTGAAACGGTCGATGCGGTACACCCGGAAGGCGTCACGGTCGGCCACGCGTGCGCACAGGTACCAGACGCCTGCCTTGAGGACGAGGCCGTACGGTTCCAGCGGGCGCTCGACCTCGTCGTCGCCGCGACGGTAGCGGGCCACCACGCGTCGGTCGTCCCACACCGCGTCCGCCACGACGGGCAGCAGGTCCGGGGTTTTCGGTTCGCGGAACCAGGCGGGGGCGTCGAGGTGGAAGCGTTGGGCCGCCATGTGGGAGGCGTCGCTGAGAGAGGGGATGAGGGCGGCGGACACCTTCAGGCGGGCCGCCGACGCCGCGTCCTCCAACCCCATCTCGCGCAACGCGCCCGGTACTCCGCTCAGGAACAGGACCTCGGCCTCGCTGCGGGCCAGGCCGGTGAGGCGGGTGCGGTAGCCGCCGACCAGGCGGTAGCCGCCGGCGCGGCCTCGCTCCGCGTACACCGGGACGCCTGCCTCGGAGAGGGCCTGTGCGTCGCGGGTGACCGTGCGCTCGGAGACTTCCAGTTCCTGGGCGAGTTCGGCGGCGGTCATGGTGGCGCGGGACTGGAGCAGCAGCACCATTTTGATGAGACGGGCAGCGCGCATGCGACCCATGATGAGGGATCTCGCCCCCGCCGCCCCTACCCGTCCCATCCTGGGGGCTGCCGCCCCCAGCCCCCGCATCGGCCCCGAAAGGGCCTCGTCCTCAAACGCCGGACGGGCTGAATGGCAAACGCCGGAGAGGCTGATGTTCAGCCTCTCCGGCGTTTGAGGAGCGGGTCTGGGGCGGAGCCCCAGGAGGATGGGACGGGTAGGGGCGGCGGGGGCGAAAGACTGCCCCTACAGGCCGTACCGCTCCCGTGCCTCCTTCACCGACGTCGCCTTGACTTCCCCGCGCCGCGCCAGCTGGGCCAGCGCGGCGACGACGATCGACTCCGCGTCGACGCCGAAGTGACGACGGGCCGCGTCACGGGTGTCGGACAGGCCGAACCCGTCCGCGCCCAGAGAGGACCAGTCCTGCTCGACCCACTGCGCGATCTGGTCGGGAACCTGCCGCATGTAGTCGGACACCGCGAGGACAGGCCCCTCGGCACCGTGCAACGCCTGCCGCACGTACGGCACCCGCTCCTCACCCCGGAGCAGCGCCGCATCCGCGTCCAGCGCGTCCCGCCGCAGCTCGGTCCAGGACGTCGCCGACCAGACGTCGGCCGCGACACCCCACTCCTCGGAGAGCATCCGCTGCGCCTTCAGCGCCCAGTGGATCGCCGTACCGGAACCGAGCAGCTGAATCCGCGCCGCGTTGGCGACCGGCGAAAGTCCCGCCGACTCCGCCGTGTTGAAGCGGTACAGGCCCTTGACGATGCCCTCGTCGATACCGAGGCCGGCCGGCTTGGCGGGCTGCGGGATCGGCTCGTTGTAGACGGTGAGGTAGTAGAAGACGTTCGAGTCCTCGCCGGGGGCCGCCTCGCCGTACATCCGGCGGATGCCGTCACGCACGATGGCGGCGACCTCGTAGGCGAACGCGGGGTCGTACGACAGGGCGGCGGGGTTCGTCGCCGCGATCACGGGGAGTGCCCGTCGGCGTGCTGGAGTCCCTCGCCCGTCAGGGTCGTACGGCCGGCCGTCGCGCCGACGAGGAACCCGCGGCCGAGCTGGTCGCCGAGCTGCCACATCTGGTCGGCCGTGCGCTGCCAGCCGAACATCGAGTAGAAGATGTAGAAGGGGATCATCGCTTCGCCGTGCGTCGCGTACGACGTCGACGCGGCGATGAAGTCCGCCATCGAACCGGCCTCGGTGATCCCCTCGTTGAGGATCTGGCCGTTCTTGGCTTCCTTGTAGTACATGAGCTGGTCGCGGTCGACGGGCTCGTACGTCTGGCCCTTGGGGGTAGATCCCCAGCGAGGGGAACAGGCTCTCCATGCCGAAGGTGCGTGCCTCGTCGGGGACGATCGGCACCCAGCGCTTGCCGGTCTCCTTGTCGCGGACCAGGTCCTTGACGAGGCGGACGAACGCCATGGTCGTGGCGACGTTCTGCGAGCCGGAACCCTTGTCGAAGGACGCGAACGCCTTCTCGGAGGGGAGGGGCGGGGCCAGCGCGTGCGTACGGCGGGCCGGGGCCGGGCCGCCGAGCGCCGCGCGGCGCTCCTGGAGGTAGCGGACCTCGGGGAGTCGGCGCCGGGGTGGCCGTAGGGCACGACCCCGTCGATGAAGTCGCTGTCCTTGATGGGGAGTTCGAGCAGGTCACGCATCTGCTTGAACTCGTCCGTCGAGAGCTTCTTCATCTGGTGGTTGGCGTTCTTCGACGCGAAGCCCTCGCCGAGCGTGTGGCCCTTGACCGTCTGCGCGAGGATGACCGTCGGGCCGCCCTTGTGCTCCACGGCCGCCTTGTACGCGGCGGCGTAGACCTTGGACGCCTCGTGGCCACCGCGCGAGAGGTGGAAACACTCGAGGATCTTGTCGTCGCTCAGCAGCTTCGCGAGCTCGACGAGCGCCGGGTCCTTGCCGAAGAAGTCCTCGCGGATGTAGGCCGCGTCACGCGTCTGGTACGTCTGCACCTGGGCGTCCGGTACCTCGCGCAGGCGGCGTACCAGCGCGCCCGTGGTGTCGAGCTGGAACAGCTCGTCCCAGGCGTTGCCCCACAGCGACTTGATGACGTTCCAGCCGGCGCCGCGGAACTGGGCCTCCAGCTCCTGCACGATCTTGAAGTTGGCGCGGACCGGGCCGTCGAGGCGCTGGAGGTTGCAGTTGATGACGAAGGTCAGGTTGTCCAGACCCTCGCGGGAAGCGAGGGCGAGGGCCGCCGTCGACTCGGGCTCGTCCATCTCGCCGTCGCCGAGGAACGCCCAGACGTGCGACTCGGAGACGTCCTTGATGCCGCGCGCGGTGAGGTAGCGGTTGAAGCGGGCCTGGTAGATCGCCGACAGCGGGCCGAGGCCCATCGACACCGTCGGGAACTCCCAGAGCCAGGGGAGGCGCCGGGGTGCGGGTACGACGGGAGGCCGTTGCCGCCCGCCTCCTGGCGGAAGTTGTCGAGGTGCGTCTCGGTGAGGCGGCCGTCGAGGAAGGCGCGGGCGTAGATGCCGGGGAGGCGTGGCCCTGGATGTACAGCTGGTCGCCGGAGCCGTCCGCCTCCTTGCCCTTGAAGAAGTGGTTGAAGCCCGTCTCGTACAGCCAGGCCGCGGACGCGAAGGTCGCGATGTGGCCGCCGACGCCGTGTTTCGCGCCGCGGGTCACCATCGCCGCCGCGTTCCAGCGGTTCCACGCGGTGATCCGGCGCTCCAGCGCCTCGTCGCCGGGGGCGGCGGGCTCGGCGGCGGTCGGGATGGTGTTGACGTAGTCCGTCTCAAGCAGCTTGGGCAGCGCGAGGCCGTTGCCCTCCGCGCGCTCCAGCGTGCGGCGCATCAGGTACGCGGCGCGGTGCGGGCCAGCAGCCTTCGTGACGGCGTCCAGGAGGCCTGCCATTCGGCGGTCTCCTCGGGGTCGCGGTCCGGGAGCTGGTCGAGCTCGCTCGGCTGGATGGCGTAGGGGTCGGTCATAACGCCGCCTTCCTCAGTCGAAGGGGGGTTCCCTCATCGGCAAGGGGATTTCGGGGTGCCCTTGGTCTTTGGCAGGACAGGGCGACGGGCCCTGTGGTGGGAGCCCGTCGGTGACTGTAACTCCCTGATCGATGATCGATCAAAGGTTCCCGGGCAAAATATCTTGATTACCGGAAAGTCGGCACGGGGTGCCTTTTGCGAGGGCACCGGGTGCCGTGTTTTTCGCCGGTTTCTGCGGAGTTTTCGCAGGTGAGCATGGCTGCGCTCGACTGCGTCACGGGCGCGGGGCGCAGCCCAGCACGTGGGCCTTCACCAGCTCCGCGATCCGCGGATCCCGGCGCCGGAACGCGGCCACCAGCTCCTCGTGCTCCTCCGCGTACGACTGCTGGACCGTGCCCAGCCAGCGGATCGACAGCGCCGTGAAGACCTCGATGCCGAGGCCCTCCCAGGTGTGCAGCAGGACGGAGTTGCCGGCCGCGCGGACCAGTTCGCGGTGGAAGCCGACGGTGTGGCGGACCTGGCCGGTGCCGTCGGCGTCGCGGTCGGCGTCGTAGAGCGCGGCGACGTGCGGCTCCAGGGCCGAGCAGTCCTCGGCGAGCTTCTCCGCCGCGAGTTCCGCCGCGATGGCCTCCAGGCCGGCCCGCACCGGGTAGCTCTCCTCCAGGTCGGCCGCCGTCAGGTTCCGTACCCGTACGCCCTTGTTCGGCGCGGACTCGATCAGCCGCAGCGACTCCAGCTCGCGCAGCGCCTCCCGCACCGGCGTCTGGGAGACCTCCAGCTCGGTCGCGATCCGCCGCTCCACGATCCGCTCGCCCGGCTTCCAGCGACCGCTCACGATCCCCTCCACGATGTGCTCGCGGATCTGTTCGCGCAGCGAGTGGACGACAGGCGCGGTCATGAGAGCTCCTTAAGGGCGTTTGACGTTTAGACAATAAGGCCGCACGCCCGCTCGGGAGGGGCGCACGGGGGCGCTTTCATGCAGGTGAGACGAGACTTACACGCCGACGGGACGGATCGGCGTGGTTGCCGTCCGGGGCGTCGGGGCGCGGGGAACAGGGGGCTCGGGGCGGGAGTGGCGATGGTGGCGTCCGGGTCTTCGTGAGACCGGACGGCGCCCGGGAGTCCGGCCGAGTCGGCCGGGGCTCCCGCGTCGCGGCGGCGACATCGGCGCGCACACGACGGGATCGTACGCCGGGCTCCCGGGCGGCAGGCGACGTGGCGCCCGTCCCGGAAACGCGCGGTGCCCCCGCCCCGGAGGATTCCGGAACGGGGGCACCGTACAGACAGCGGACCGGGCGGCGACTACAGGCCGAGTTCGACCTCGAACTCGCCCGCCTCAAGGATCGCCTTGACGGCCGTCAGGTAACGGGCCGCGTCGGCACCGTCGACCAGGCGGTGGTCGTAGGAGAGGGTCAGGTAGGTCATGTCGCGTACGCCGATGACCGTGCCCTCCTCCGTCTCGATCACGGCGGGGCGCTTGACCGTGGCGCCGATGCCGAGGATCGCGACCTGGTTCGGGGCACGATGATCGTGTCGAAGAGCGCGCCGCGCGAACCGGTGTTGGAGATGGTGAAGGTCGCGCCGGACAGCTCGTCCGGGGTGATCTTGTTCGCCCGGACCTTGCCCGCGAGCTCGGCGGTGGCCTTGGCGATACCGGCGATGTTCAGGTCGCCCGCGTGCTTGATGACCGGGGTCATCAGGCCCTTCTCGGAGTCCACCGCGATACCGACGTTCTCGGTGTCGAAGTAGGTGATGGTGCCGTCCTCGACGTTGATCCGGGCGTTGATGGCCGGGTGGGCCTTCAGCGCCTGGGCCGCCGCCTTCACGAAGAACGGCATCGGGGAGAGCTTGACGCCCTCGCGCGCGGCGAAGGAGTCCTTGGCCTGGCCGCGCAGCCGCATCAGGCGCGTGACGTCGACCTCGACGACCGAGGACAGCTGCGCCTGCTCGTGCAGCGCCTTGACCATGTTGTCGCCGATGACCTTGCGGATGCGGGGCATCTTGACGGTCTGGCCGCGGAGCGGAGGGCCTCGAGCGTCGGCGCCTTCTTCGCGGCGGCGGCCGGAGCGGCGGCGGCTGCGGGAGCCGGGGCAGCGGCGGCGGCCTTCGCGGCCTCGGCGGCGGCGATGACGTCCTGCTTGCGGATACGACCGCCGACGCCGGTGCCCTTGACGGTGGACAGGTCCACGCCGTTCTCGGACGCGAGCTTGCGCACCAGCGGGGTGACGTAGGCGCCGTCGTCCGCGGGCTGTGCGGCGGCGGGCGCCGGAGCGGCCGGGGTCACCGGAGCCGCGGCGACCGGCGCGGGGGCCGGGGCGGCGGGGGCGGCGGGGGCGGCGGCCGGAGCGGCGGCGACCGGGGCGGGCGCCGGAGCCGGGGCCGCGGGCGCGGCCGGGGCGGGCGGTGCGGCCGGAGCCTCGGGGCGGCCGGCGCGGGGGCCGGAGCCGGAGCGGCAGCCGCCGGGGCGGGCGCAGGGGCGGCCGGGGCCGCCGCGGGAGCGGCACCCGGGGCGCCGACGACGGCGAGCTTGGCGCCGACCTCGGCGGTCTCGTCCTCGCCGACCAGGATCTCCAGCAGGACGCCGGCGACCGGGGAGGGATCTCGGTGTCGACCTTGTCGGTCGAGACCTCCAGGAGGGGTTCGTCCTCCGCGACCTCCTCGCCGACCTCCTTGAGCCAGCGGGTGACGGTGCCCTCGGTGACCGACTCGCCCAGTGCGGGCAGCACGACGTCGGTACCGGAGGCGCCACCGGCCGGAGCGGCGGGGGTCTCGGCGGGCTCGGGGGCGGCGGCCGGAGCCGCGGGGGCCTCGGCAGCGGGGGCCGGAGCGGGCTCGGGGGCCGGGGCCGCCTCGGGCTCGGCGGCCGGGGCCGGAGCCGCGGCGGGCGCGCCCGTGCCGTCGTCGATCACGGCCAGCTCGGCGCCGACCTCGACGGTCTCGTCCTCGGCCACTTTGATGGAGGCCAGCACACCGGCGACGGGCGAGGGGATCTCTGTGTCGACCTTGTCGGTCGACACCTCGAGCAGCGGCTCGTCGGCCTCTACTCGCTCACCCTCGGCCTTCAGCCAGCGGGTGACAGTGCCCTCGGTGACGCTTTCACCGAGCGCCGGAAGGGTTACGGAAACCGCCATGGTTTCGGTTGCTCCTTACGAATTGCGGAAGTCTGTGTCGTCGTCCGACCGAGGGGGTCAGTCGTGGGAGTGGAGGGGCTTCCCGGCCAGTGCCAGGTGAGCCTCGCCGAGAGCCTCGTTCTGCGTCGGGTGGGCGTGGATCAGCTGGGCGACCTCGGCGGGCAGCGCCTCCCAGTTGTAGATCAGCTGGGCTTCGCCGACCTGCTCGCCCATGCGGTCGCCGACCATGTGGACGCCGACCACGGCACCGTCCTTCACTTGGACGAGCTTGATCTCGCCGGAGGTGTTGAGGATCTTGCTCTTGCCGTTGCCCGCGAGGTTGTACTTCAGAGCGACGACCTTGTCCGCGCCGTAGATCTCCTTGGCCTTGGCCTCGGTGATGCCCACGGAGGCGACCTCGGGGTGGCAGTACGTCACCCGGGGACACCGTCGTAGTCGATCGGGACGGCCTTGAGACCGGCCAGACGCTCCGCCACCAGGATGCCCTCGGCGAAGCCGACGTGCGCGAGCTGGAGCGTGGGGACGAGGTCGCCGACGGCGGAGATGGTCGGGACGTTCGTCCGCATGTACTCGTCGACCAGGACGTAGCCGCGGTCCATGGCGACGCCCTGCTCCTCGTAGCCGAGACCGGCGGAGACGGGCCCGCGGCCGACGGCGACGAGCAGGACCTCGGCCTCGAACTCCTTGCCGTCGGCGAGGGTGACCTTGACACCGCTCTCGGTGTACTCGGCCTTCGAGAAGAAAGTGCCCAGGTTGAACTTGATGCCGCGCTTGCGGAACGCGCGCTCAAGAAGCTTGGAGGAGTTCTCGTCCTCGAGAGGAGCGAGGTGCTTCAGGCCCTCGATGATCGTCACGTCGGCGCCGAAGGACTTCCACGCGGAGGCGAACTCCACGCCGATGACACCGCCGCCGAGGATGATCGCGGACTGCGGGACACGGTCCAGGACGAGGGCGTGGTCCGAGGAGATGATCCGGTTGCCGTCGATCTCCAGGCCCGGCAGCGACTTCGGCACGGAGCCGGTCGCCAGCAGGACGTGGCGGCCCTGGATGCGCTGGCCGTTGACGTCGACGGAGGTGGGGATGAGAGCTTGCCCTCACCCTCGATGTAGTGCACCTTGCGGGATGCGATCAGACCCTGGAGTCCCTTGTACAGGCCCGAGATCACGCCGTCCTTGTACTTGTGGACGGCCGGTACGTCGATGCCCTCGAAGGTGGCCTTGACGCCGAACTGCTCGCTCTCGCGGGCCTGGTCGGCGATCTCGCCCGCGTGGAGCAGGGCCTTGGTGGGGATGCATCCTCGGTGCAGGCAGGTGCCGCCGACCTTGTCCTTCTCGATCAGGGCGACGTCCAGGCCCAGCTGGGCCCCGCGCAGCGCCGCGGCGTAACCGCCACTACCACCGCCGAGGATCACTAGGTCGAAAACGGTGCTGGCGTCGTTCGCCACGTCACGTCCTCCATGCATGTGCGCCACGCCGGTCGGCGACGACCGGTCGGCGGCTGGTGTCCGGCCGCTCTTTCTTCGGCCCTGTGGTGGGGGCCCTGTCCTGCCGAGCCCATCTTCGCACTTGTCGAGGCCCGACGAGACGCCGGGCCTGGGTGTGAGACACCACACGCTCACTTGAGAGACGCTGCGGCTTTTACCATCCCTAGGTGCGACCCCCAGGGGCGCGGGGAACCGCGCGACCGGCCACAGGCCGTCCCGCAGTCGCCCACGCACCTGAGGGCACCGAGCTACCGGGCGAACGTCAGCCCAGATCCCCGGCGGCAGTCAGCTCCGCAAGCCGCACGAGCGTCCGCACCGCGGACCCCGTCCCGCCCTTGGGCGTGTAGCCGAACGGCCCGCCCTCGTTGAACGCGGGCCCCGCGATGTCGAGGTGCGCCCAGGTGATCCCTCACCCACGAACTCGCGCAGGAACAGCCCCGCGACGAGTCCGCCACCCATCCGCTCACCCATGTTCGCGATGTCGGCGGTGGGGAGTCCATCCCCTTGCGCAGGTGCTCGGGCAACGGCATCGGCCACGACGGCTCACCGACCTCCTCGGCCGCGTCGACGATCGCCGCGCGGAACGCGTCGTCGTTCGCCATCACACCGAAGGTCCGGCTGCCGAGCGCGAGGACCATCGCCCCGGTCAGCGTCGCCACGTCCACGATCGCGTCCGGCTTCTCCGCGGAGGCGGCCCACAGCGCGTCCGCGAGGACGAGGCGGCCCTCGGCGTCCGTGTTGAGCACCTCGACGGTCTTGCCGCTGTACATCCGCAGCACGTCACCGGGACGGGTCGCGGAGCCGGACGGCATGTTCTCGGCGAGCGCCAGCCACCCGGTCACATTGACCTCGAGGCCCAGCCGCGCGGCGGCGACGACGGCCGCGAACACCGCGGCCGCACCGCTCATGTCGCACTTCATCGTCTCGTTGTGCCCGGCCGGCTTGGCGAGATGCCGCCCGAGTCGTAGGTGATGCCCTTGCCGACGAACGCGAGGTGCTTGCTCGCCTTGGCGTTCGTGTACGACAGCTTCACCAGCCGCGGACCGGCCGCGGACCCGGCGCCGACGCCGAGGATGCCGCCGTAGCCGCCCTTCTCCAGGGCCTTCTCGTCGAGCACCTCGACCTTGATGCCGTGTTCCTTGGCCGCGGTCTGCGCGACGGCGGCGGCGAAGGCCTCGGGGTCGAGGTCGTTCGGCGGGGTGTTGATCAGGTCGCGGGCGCGGTTGAGCTCCTCGGTGACCGCGAGCGCACGCTCCACGGCCGCCTTGTACTCCTTGTCGCGCGGCTTGCCGCCGAGCAGGGTGGCCTCGCCGAGGGGGCCTTGCCGCCCGCCTTGGCGTCCTTGGCGCTGCCCTTGTACGCGTCGAAGGAGTACGCGCCGAGCAGCGCGCCCTCGGCGATCGCGCCGGCGTCGGCGGCGTCGGCGAGGGGGAGCGCGAAGGCGGCCTTCTTGGCGCCGGTGAGCGCGCGGGCGGCGATCCCGGCGGCCCGGCGCAGCGCCTCGGCGCCGTACGCCTCGCCCTCCTCGGGCTCCGCGCCGAGTCCCACCGCGAGCACGAGCGGGGCCTTGAAGCCGGCCGGTGCGGGCAGCTTCGTGATCTCGCCCTCGGCACCGGAGGCGCCCAGGGTCTCCAGGACGCCGGCGAGCCTGCCGTCGTACGCCTTGTCCACGGCGTCGGCGCCCGGTGCGACGACCGGGCCCTTGCCGCCCTTGCCGACACCGATCACGATCGCGTCGGCCCGCAGGCCGGGCGCCGCGGCGGTGCTGAGAGTGAGAGCAGTCACAGTGGTGAATTCTCGCTTCCGATGTGGAGTTGCTGTGGTCGATCGGTGTGGGTCGACCGGGCCCGACAGCCGACCCTATTTCCGACCTGCGGCGGTGGTGGAGACAGGGGGCCGCTGAGCACCCGGGACGAGCCTACGCGCGTGTGCCTGATGGCTCATTCCCGCGGGGCCGCGGAACGGCGGAGCGGGGTCCGTCCGCCGCCGGGGGTTGGCCACTTCTCGATCCTCACCCTGGATGTCCTGCGTCACACGCGTGAGGTTCATGTGGGCGACATGCTCATCGATCTGCATGACTTCCAGGGATCCTCCGCGAAGCGACCGCAGCGGGGATCGCTCGGGGAGGGACGACAGGCGCGGAGCGCGCACGGCTGGAGAACCCGGGCCGCTGTTCTGGCGGCCGACGGACTGCTGGTCCTGGGCCTGGAGGCACCCGGAGCGACGGCAGACGTCCGACGCCAAGCCGAGCCCGAGCTCGCCCCCGGACCCGGCCGCCCGTCGGCACCCCCACCGGCGCCTGGGGAGGCCAACCCCTGATGGCGGCCCGCCCGGACTGAAGAACGACCCCCTTCGTCAAGGCGAACAAGGCCGTCCTCCACGTCGAATACGAACTCCCGACGACCCGCTTCCGCGCCAACTCCCGCCACCTGAAGCTGAGTTCCCCGGAGAAGAAGTACGACCTGGGGCATGGCGCCGACCCTGCTGAGCACGCGGTTTCTGTCAAATACGCGTGAGGGCAACCCACTTAGGGGCGCGGGGCTGGCCCCCGCACTCATCCACCCAGCGAAAGCACCACGAACGCAGCAGTCGCCGCAGTCTCCGCAAGCCCCCGAACACGTCCCCGGTAACCCCGCCAAACCGCCGCCGACAGTGCCGCAGAAGCAATTCGGCGACGACCAGCGCAACGACAACCGCAGGGACGACCCCGTACACCCCAAGCCCCCACCCACACACCCCGCCCACGACCACAACCCCCACCACCAGCCCCACCGCGGAGCGCACCGGCACCACCCCCGCAACCGCCGCCCCCAACCCCTCGGGCCGTGCCGCAGGCACCCCGCCCGGGCGGCGAGAGTCAGCGCCAACCGAGCAACGACCCCGAGACGACCGCCCCGACCGCACCGCGCCCCCACGAGTCGCCGTAGAGCTGAGCGAGCGCGGCCACCTGTCCCAGCACCACGAAGACAAGAGCGAGCACCCCGAACGGTCCGATGTCCGACTGCTTCATGATCCGCAGCGCGTCCTCCGCGGGCTTCCCGCTCCCAGCCCGTCCGCCGTATCCGCGAGCCCATCCAGATGCAGCCCCCGAGTGAGTACGGCAGGCACGGCAACGCTCCCGACGGCGGCCAGCAGGGGACTCGCCCCGAGCCACAGCAGCAGGAGCCCGAGACCGGCAGCGCACCGCCGACGACCACCCCACCACCGGCGCCGCCAGCATCCCGCGCGCGCGGTCTCCCGGTCCCAGCGGGTCACCGTCACCGGCAGAACGGTCAGCGTGCCGAATGCGAAGCGAAGGCCGTCGAGGGGCGGGGTCTTGGACACCGGCGCAGATTACCCGGCGGTCGGGAGGGCGCCCGAGCGGGCCGTGGCTAAAGTGCCCATATGGGACATTGGCTGCACCGCAACATCGTCGAGCCGGGCAAACTCCCGCTCCTCCTCGCGCTGACCGCCTTCGTCCTGACCTTCCTCATCACCCGGGTCATCACCCGCCTGATCCGCGCCGGCAAGGGCCCCTTCGGCAACATCAAGGCCGGTGACGTGCACATCCACCACGTCGTCCCGGGGTCGTCCTCAGCATCCTCGGCGGTTTCGGCGCGGTGGCCAGCACCCGCTACGGCGTCGGATCGGCGATCTTCGCGGTCGTCTTCGGGATGGGCGCGGGCCTGGTCCTCGACGAGTTCGCGCTGATCCTCTACCTGGACGACGTGTACTGGACGGAGGCGGGCCGCAAGAGCGTCGAGGCGGTGGTGCTGACGGCGGCCCTGGTCGGCTTCGTCCTCGCCGGTTTCTCGCCCTTCGGCGTCAACGACCTCACCGACTCCGAACTCCACGACCGCGCCAGTGTGATCGTGAGCGTCGCGGTGAACTTCCTCTTCTCGCTCATCGCCCTGAGCAAGGGCAAGGCCCGCACGGCGGTCTTCGGCATCCTGGTCCCGCTGGTCGCCTTCGTGGGCGCGATCCGGCTGGCCCGCCCGGGTTCCCCCTGGGCCAAGCGCTTCTACCGCAACCGCCGCCACCGGGCCCGAGCGCGCTCCACGCTCCGCGCCTACCACCACGACCGCCGCTGGGCGGGCCCGCGCCGCAAGGTCCAGGACTGGATCGGCGGCAAACCGGACCCGGACCCGGTACGGATTCCCGGCCGCCGGTAGCCGCACCCCCGCCTAGCCCAGGGGCCGGCCGCGGTGCCGTACCGCCGAGATCAGGCACAGCAGCCCCACCGCGATGATCGCCGCCAGGTGCTCCTTGCCTGCGAGGTTGCCCTTCAGCATCACCTCGATCGCCATCGCCGCGGTCACCGCGAGGGCGGTGACGTACGCGCCGTAGCGCCACGCGATGAAGACGGCGAGGCCGACCACGGCGGCCGAGGGACCCGTGTCCACGACGAGCCGGTCCGAGCTGGGTAGTCCGAACAGGTTGTCGAAGCCGAGCCGGATGCCGAGGCGGGCGTAGAGGGTGCCGGCGAGAGTCGCGGCGTAGGCGATGACCAGGGTGCGCCAGCGGCCGAGGGCGATCTCCGCGACGCCGAACACGAAGAGGATCTGGGCCAGCGCGCCCCACACGGGGAGGTCGAGGGCCGGGACGAAGAGGGAGAGCGGGGTGCGGAGAAGGGCCAACCACAGCGGGTCCACGGCCCTGACCGCGCCCGCGTCCTGCACGAACTGGTAGCCCCAGGACTGGTTCTGCACGAACTGGAGCAGCGCCGTCAGCAGCACCGCGCCGATCGTCATCGGGATCGCCCGCCAGCGCCGCTTCGCCAGCGGCTCGCGCACGGTGACGTAGAGCAGTCCCCATTCGGCGCGGGCCCAGCGGGCGAGGCGGTTCATCTGTGCGTCTCCAGATGCTTGCGGTGCAGCCACTTCGGCAGGCCCGGCGCCTCCAGGAACCCTTCCGCGCGCGCCGACGCGAGGCCGATGCGCAGCAAATCCGCGCTCTTCTCGAAGAGCAGGAACCGGGGTTCCCAGATGGGCCGGTACTTGGCGTTGGCGCGGTACAGGGACTCGATCTGCCACCAGCGCGAGAAGAAGCTGAGGAGCGACCTCCACAGCCGCAGCACCGGCCCGGCGCCGATCCGCGCCCCCCGTTCGAAGACCGAGCGGAACATGGCGAAGTTGAGCGAGACCTGCGTGATGCCGATCTCCTGGGCGCGGCGCAGGAGTTCGATCACCATGAACTCCATCAGCCCGTTGTCGGAGTCGCGGTCGCGCCGCATCAGGTCGAGGGAGAGCCCGTGCGGACCCCACGGCACGAGGACAGCACCGCCCTCAACTCGCCCTCGCCATCGGTGCATTCGAGCATCACGCAGCGTCCGTCGTCCGGGTCGCCGAGCCGTCCGAGGGCCATGCTGAACCCGCGTTCGGTGGCCCCGTCGCGCCAGTCGTCGGCGCGCTTCAGCAGATACGCCATCTCGTCGGCCGGAATGTCCTCGTGGCGTCGGATCCGCACGGTGTATCCGGCCCGCTTCACCCGGTTGTAGGCCTGCCGGACGGTCCGCATGGCGCGTCCCTCGAGGGTGAACTCGGCGACCTCGACGAGGGCTTCGTCCCCGAGTTCGAGGGCGTCGAGGCCGTGCCGGGCGTAGACGGTGCCGGCCTCCTCGCTCGCGCCCATCACGGCTGGGATCCAGCCGTGGACCCGGGGCTTCCGCGAGCCACGGCTCGATCGCGCCGGGCCACGCCTCCGGGTCGCCGATCGGGTCGCCCGAGGCCAGCGAGACCCCGCCCACGACCCGGTACGCGACGGCCGCCTTGCCGGTCGGCGACCACACCACGCTCTTCTCCCGGCGCAGCGCGAAGTAGCCGAGCGAGTCCCGCTCGCCCTGCCGCTCCAGGAGCGCCCGCAGCTGCTTCTCGTCGTCCTCGGTGAGCGGGTCGACGGCGCGCCGGGAGCGGAACGCGGCGTAGAAGACGGCGAGGACCAGGAGGGTGCTGAGGACGTTGATGGCGACGTTGGCCCAGTTCGGGGTCCAGATGCCGGGGAAGCGATTCTCCGGGGCGGCGATGGAGACCAGCCGGAACGCGCCGTAGCGCCAGCGCTCCACGAACGTCGAACGGGACGCGTCCTGAGCCTGGTTGGTGACCGTTACCAGCAGCGCGGCGAGCAGCGAGGCGGCCAGGGTCCCGACGACCGCGACGACGGCGGCGAGCCGGGGTTGGACCGGTCGCCCTTCGCGTAGAACTCCCGGCGTCCCACGAGCAGCGAACCGACGAAGGCCGCGGTCAGCACGAGGGAGATCCAGTTCTGCGGGTACCGGCGGATCTCCGGGAACGACATCGCGAACCCGAACAACGCGAGGAACAGCCCGCTGACCACCAGGTTCAGGATCCACGCGGCCCGTTTGCGGCGCCGCATGGTGATGGCGAGGAACGCCGTGAACACCCCGGACGCGAAGCCTGCCGTCAGCAGATACGGGGTGAAGAAGTTCTCCTGGTTGTGCCGTCGCACGTCCTGCCCCAGCGACACCCACGCCGCGCTGAGGAAGTTGATGAACGCCACGGCCCGCAAATACCAGACAGCAAAGGCCGCGGCCCGCCGCGAGGCCCTGAGCTATGACGTTCCTGAACGGACCCGACCCGGACATCTCCCATGAAGGAGGATCATATGGGCGTCGACACGACGAACACTCCTTCGCCACCGCCACGACCCGCCCGGGCTCACCCGGCCTGGGTCACGCGGGGGACTGGGGGCCCAGGGCGGCAGGAGTTCTCGTCCCTGCCCGCACCGAGGACCCCTTCTACGGCGACGGCCTTGCCGCCTTGACGGCCCTGTCCGCCTTTGATGGCCCTGGATGACGCCGACAGCCCCGTCCCCACCGACAGCCCCGTCCGGGCTGACAGCCGCGGCGGCACTGACGGCCCCGACCGCTCCGGCGGCCGTGACCGGCTTGCCGGCTTTCTCCGCCTTCGCGGGACCTCGTCGCCGCCGTCGCGAGCCGCCCGTGCTGATCGCCGCCCAGGTCACTCGGGCTTCTTGGTCTTCTCCGCGCCGACAGCCCCGTCCGCGCCGACAGTCCCGCCCGGGCCGACAGCCGCGGCGGCACTGACGGCCCCGACCGCTCCGGCGGCCTCGACCGGCTTCCCGGCTTTCTCCGCCTTCGCGGGAGCCCGTCGCCGCCGTCGCGAGCCGCCCGTGCTGATCGCCGCCCAGGTCACTCGGGCTTCTTGGTCTTCTCCGCGCCGACGGCCGCGTCCGCCGCGACGGTCTCGTCCGCCTTGACGGTCTCGTCCGGGCCGACGGCCGCGTCCGCCTTGACGGTCTCGTCCGCGTCGAACGCCCCGTCCGCCTCGACCGACGCCCCGGGCTCCACCGCCTCCGCGGCTTCCTCGGTCTCCGTCAACTTCTCCGCGCGGAGCGGCAGGTTCGGCGGCCAGCGCTGCCGCGGCCTGGACCAAGGGCAGGGCCAGCAGCGCGCCCGCGCCCTCGCCGACGGTCACTCCGTGGTCGAGGAGGGGTTCCAGGGCCATGCGGTCGAGGGCCTTCGCCTGGCCCGGTTCGCCGCTGTTCTGGCCGGCGAGCCACCAGTCAGGGGCGCGGAAGGCGACGCGTTGGCCGACCAGGGCGCAGGCGGCGGCCACGACGCCGTCCAGGATGACCGGAAGCTTCCGTACGGCGCTCTGCAGCAGGAACCCGGTCATCGCGGCGAGGTCGGCGCCGCCCACCGTCGCGAGGAGCTGCAACTGGTCGCCCAGCACCGGCCGGGCCCGCCGCAGCGCGTCCCGGATCGCCGCGCACTTGCGCATCCACGCGAGGTCGTCGATCGCGAGCCCGCCCCGCCCGGTGACGACGGACGCGTCCGTCCCGCACAGCGCCGCGATCAGCACGGACGCCGGGGTCGTGCCGCCGACGCTGACATCGCCGAGGACCACCAGATCCGTACCGGAGTCGGCCTCCTCGTTCGCGACGGCGACACCGGTGGTGAACGCGGCCTCCGCCTCCTCGAGGGTCAGCGCGTCCTCGATGTCGATACGCCCGCTGCCCCGCCGTACGCGATGCTCCACGACCGCGTCCGGCAGTGAGTCCGGCTCGCAGTCCAGGGCCATGTCCACGATCCGCACCGGCACGCCGAGCCGGCGGGCGAGCACGGCGGCAGGGCTGCCGCCCTCCAGCACGGCCCGCACCAACTCCCCGGCGCTGCCCGCGGGCCGGCCCGACACGCCGAGCGAGGCGATCCCGTGGTCACCGGCGAACAGCACCACACGCGGCCGTTCGACCGGCCGCACCGGCACGGCGCCCTGCGCCGCCGCCAGCCACTCACCCAGGTCGTCGAGTCGGCCCAGCGCCCCGGGCGGCACGATCTGACGTTCCCGCCGCGCCTCGGCGTCACGGCGTACCCCGCCGTCGGGGCGCTCGATCAGATCGGTGAAGTCGTCGAGATTAAGCGAGCTCATTCGCCGAACAGTACCGGCAGCGGTCGAACACCACAGAGCCACATGGCCACCACGCGCCCCCGACGTCCTTGCCCCGAAGATCAAGATCCCGTACGTATCGTTTTGCACCGTTTTGTCGTACGTCTCCGGGAGCCGCCCATGAACAGCCTGCGCACCCGCGTCAGCACGCGCGTCAGCACCCTCGACGCGTACCGCCGCCACCGCGCGCTGGCCCGCGCGATCCTGCGGCTCCTCCCCGAACCGGAGAGCTGGCTCGACGTCGGCACGGGCGACGCCCATTTCCCGGAGACGGCGAAGGCGCTCTTCCCGTACACCTCCTTCGACGGCACCGACCCCACCCCCGGGTCGTCCGCGCCCGCGCCGCCGAACGCATCGAGGAGGCCTACGCCGGCCACCTCACGGACCCACACCTCACGACCACCCTCCGGGCCCGCTACGACGTCGTCACCCTCCTCCGCGACCGCTCACCCGCCCCCGACCCCGCCGCCGAACTCCACGCCGCGCTCACGGTCCTGCGCCCCGGCGGCCTCCTCCTCCTGGAAGGCCCCCGGACACCCTCCGCCCCCAACTGGAGCCCCACGCAGTCGAGTTCGTCACGGAAACCCGCCGCCTCCCGGACAGCTTCCCGCCCCCGCAACGCCTGATCGCCCGCAGAAACCGGCAGCCCTAGCATCTGCCCGGCCCGCACATCCGAGGCGTTCGCCGTCCGTTGCCGACTTCCCCGCCCTCGAACGACCGCCTCCACCTCGCAGCCGCCCGCACCGGACCACGCATCAGCCCCCGCCCGCCTCCCGCGACCTGATCCGATCCGCTCCGATCCGATCCGCCGGGCATCTCCTAACCCCGCAACGTCAGCGCCTGCCCCGCCACCACCAGCAGCACGTGCTCGCACTCACCGGCGATCGCGGAGTTCAGCCGCCCCAGCTCGTCCCGGTACCGGCGCCCGGACGCGGTGGCCGGGACGATCCCCGAGCCGACCTCGTTGGAGACGGCGACCAGGGTCCGCCGGGTCGCGCACGGCGGCCGTCAACTCCCGTACCCGCTCCCGGAGTCGCTTCTCCCCGCGGTCCCCCACTCCGTGTCGTCCCACGCCCCTACGGAGTCCATGGCATCCGTCAGCCACAGCGACAGACAGTCGATGAGCAACGGCGGCCCGTCCTCCGCCAGCAACGGCACCAGGTCGCACGTCTCGGCCGTACGCCACGACCCCGGCCGCCGGTCCCGATGCGTGGACACCCGGGAGGCCCACTCGGTGTCCCCGTTGCGCGAGCCGCCCGTGGCGACGTACAGCACATCGGGAAACGCCTCCAGCCGCCGCTCCGCCTCCACCGACTTCCCGGACCGCGCCCCGCCCAGCAGCACCAGCGTCCGCCGCGGCACATCGGGCACGTCCTCGTACACCCCCACGGTCAGCGTCGTCCCGTCCGGCACGGCCCGCGCCCCCACCGCCGCCAGCCGCCGCGTCAACTCGGCCCCGGGCGGCACATCGTGATCGAGATGGACGGCGATGACATCGGTGGCCGGGCCCATCGCGCCCACCGCCCGCAGCTTGGCGAGCGCGTCCGGCCGCCCCACGACATCGACGAGCACCATGTCGTACGACTCCACCCGCCCCTCCTCGAGCCCGGCAGGCGCACCCCCGGCGGCAGATACAGCACCCGCTGCCCGTCGGGCCCGGTGACGGCGTACCCGGTACCCGGCGCGTCCATGGCGACCGCCCGCACCCGGTGCCCCGTCAACAACGCCAACTCCCGCCCGTCCGGCACCCGCCCCGGCTGCGGCAACCCGGCAGGCACCTCCACCGCGGGCCCGTCATGAGGATGCGACAACAGAACCTGCCGCACACCCGCCAACGAATGCCCCGCCCGAGCAGCGGCGAAGGCCGCCCCGGAGTCAGATCAAGCAGCAACGCCCCGTCCACCAGCACCGCGGTGGCGGCCCGAGCATCCACCCCGAGCGAAACAGCACAGGCAGCACAAGGACAGTCGGGCCGCGGGAGTCCAGCAGGGGCACCGGTGCCGAGCAGAGTAAGTTCCACGCCCCGATTTTCACCGCTCACGAGCGAAGATGCCCATCCTGACCCCCTTAAGGGGCGCGGGAACTGCGCGACAAGCCCCCACCGGCCCGCAGGCAAAGAACTTCCGCAACATGATCACGGCAAACCCAGCGGAGCGCATACGCTGCAGGTCTGCATGCGCTCAGACACGGGAGGCATACATGGCGGCATGGATCTGGCGGTTCGAGAAGTCCGACGGGACCGAGGTGGAACCCGCGGTACAGCCCGAGGAGTTCACCACCCAGGGCGACGCGGAGTCCTGGCTCGGCGAGGTGTGGAAGGACCTCGTCGCCGGCGGCGCGGACCAGGTGTTCCTGTTCGAGGACGGCACACAGATCTACGGTCCGATGAGCCTGCACGCCGAGGACGCGTAGCCCGTCACAGCCGAGGCGGGGGCGGCCGGAGAATCTCCGGCCGCCCCCGTCCCGTTCCCGGGACCGCCGCGCCCTACTGCTCGCCCAGCGTGACGTCGGCCTTCTTCGACGCCCCGTTCCGCGTGTACGTCACCGTCGTCCTCTGTCCGGGCTTGTCGCCGGCGAGGGCCTCCGACAGCGAGGTGATCGTGGTGATCCCCGTGTCACCGAGCTTCGTGATGATGTCGCCGGGCTGGATCCCGGCCTTGTCGGCGGCCCCGCCGGCCTTCACCTCGACCACGGCGACCCCGGCGGCCCGGTAGCTGTCGTCGACGACCGTGCGGCCGGTGATGCCGAGGGCCGCCCGCCCGGAGTCGGTGACCTTGCCGTCCTTGACGATCTGGTCGGCGACCGTCTTCACCATGGAGGACGGGATCGCGAACCCGATGCCCGGCGCCGCGCTGCCCCCGAGGTCGGGATCGGTGGCGGCGAGGGTCGGGATGCCGATGACCTGCCCGTTCAGGTTCACCAGCGCGCCCCCGCTGTTGCCGGGGTTGATCGCCGCCGAGGTCTGCACCATGTTGGCGATGGTCGCGCCCGTACCGCCCCCGGAGCTGCCCTCGCTGACGGTCCGCCCGGTCGCCGACACGATGCCCTGCGTCACGCTGGAGGACAGTCCGAGCGGTGAGCCCATGGCGAGGACGATCTGCCCCACCTCGACCTTGGAGGAGTCCGCGAAGGTCGCCGCCTTCAGCCCGCCCGGCACCTTGTCCAGCTTGACGACGGCGAGGTCCTGCTCGGGGTAGGAGTAGACGAGCTTGGCGGTGAGCACGTCCTCGCTGTTCGCGGTGGTCACCTTGAAGGTCTTCTCGTTCCCGACGACATGCGCGTTGGTGACGATGTGCCCCTGGTCGTCGAACACGACCCCCGACCCCAGATCACTGCTGGCCTGGATCTGCACGACCGACGGCAGGACCTCCTTGATCACCTTCAGGTAGTCGCTCTGCAGGTCGCCGCTCGCCATCGGTACGGCGGCCTCGGCGGCCTGCGTGGTCGAGCCGTCCTTCTTCGAGGAGGCCGACGAGGACGACCCGGAGTCGGAACATCCGGCGACCAGCGCGAGCGAACAGGCGAGTCCGGCGAGCAGAGCGACCGGCCGCAGGGCACGGAAGGGGGTGCGGGTACGGAAGGAGTCCATACCGCGAGTGTCTCTTTGGGGTGAATGTCCGGCTCGTACTGCTGACCCGAACGGGCCCTGGGGGAAGGGGCGCGTTCTCAGCCCCGTACGCCGCACAGATGCAGCAGCGCGGCCACCGCGCGATACGGATCGGTCCGTCCGGCCCGCTCCTCGGCGGCCAGCAGCGACTCGACGTCCTCCGGGATCTCCACGCCCTCCGGAGCGGTGTCGGTGAAGACCCGCACGCCGTACCAGGCCTGCAGCGGCGCCCCGATCCCGGCGAGCGTGGCCGTCAGGGTGTCGAGCCGGTCGGCCCGCACGTCGAGACCGAGCCGGTTGCGGTAGGCGGTCGAGTCGAACGCGCCCAGCGCGCCCGCCCAGTCCCAGGACAGCCCGGGCCGCATGGCCAGCGCGTCGGCGTTCCGCACGAGCAGCGACAGCAGCCCGCCCGGCGCCAGCATCCGGGCAAGCCCCGCGAGCAGCGGATCGGGCTCGGACACGTACATGAGTACGCCATGACAGAGCACGACGTCGAAGCTGCCCGGCAGGAAGTGCACGCCGGTGTCCCGGCCGTCGCCCTCGATGATCCGCACGCGCTCCCGGATGCCCTCGGGCTCACGGGCCAGCGCCGCACGGGCGGTGGCGATCATCTTCGGTTCCTGCTCGAGCCCGGTCACCTGATGCCCGGCCCGGGCCAGCCGCAGTGCCTGCGTGCCCTGGCCCATCCCGACGTCGAGCACCCGCAACCGCTGTCCGACCGGATACCGGCCGGCTATCTGCTCGTCGAGCTGCCGGGCCACCAGCTCCTGGCGTACGACATCCCGCAGTCCGCCCAGCCTGCTCAGCCAGGCGTCCGCCGCGCCCCGGAGAAGGAGTCCGCGCTCAGGGCCGCTCTCCGCGCTTGACCAGCGGCTTCGGCAGCCGGAGTCGACGCATCTGGAGGGAGCGCATCAGGGCGTAGCGCACCGTGCCCTTGGTGTCCTGGCCCGGGAAGCGCTCGGCGAGCAGCTTGCGCAGCTTGAACACGCTCCAGAAGGAGTCGACCACGATCAGCACGATCACCACGAGCCACAGCAGCAGCGCGATGTTCTGCAGCGCGGGGATCCGCACCACGCTGAGCACCAGGATCACCACGGCCAGCGGCAGGAAGAACTCGGCGATGTTGATCCGCGAGTCCACGTAGTCACGCCCGAACTTGCGGATCGGGCCCCGGTCGCGGAGGGGCAGGTCCCGCTCGTTGCCCCGGCCGGAGAGTGCCTGGCGCTGCTTCTCCATCGCGAGGCGCCGCTCGTCGCGCTGGCGCTTGGAGGCGTCCTTGCGCGTCATCGAGGTGTTGGCGACGCTGCGGCGCTGAGTCTGGGACTCACTGCGCTTGGGCGTGGGCCGACCCTTCGGGGCCTGAGGGTCTCGGGGCATCGTGGAGTCGGTCAGCGACACCTTGGCGGTGGACGCTGCCTTCTCTTCCTTGGCGCGGCTACGGAACACAAAACCCAAGGGTAAGGGGTGAATGGGGTTGGACCCCAGCCCCGTGGGGAACGATCCGGCAACACCAGCCGTCTGTAGGGGGGGACAGAGAAGGACGTGGTGGGCGGGTTCTCCCAGGGGAGCACCTACTCCTTACGCCGGATCGGAACCGGGGTCAGTCGTCCTTGGGGATGAGCGCATCCGTCCCCGAACAGTGCGGTAATGGATGCAGGGCCCGTACTGTGGGTTCTGTTGCAGTCGCTGGAGCTGGAGTCCGTCAGAAGGGGGCGCGCGAAGCCCATGAGCGGTGTCATGAAGCGTATGGGGATGATCTTCCGCGCGAAGGCGAACAAGGCCCTTGACCGGGCCGAGGACCCGCGCGAAACCCTCGATTACTCGTACCAGAAGCAGCTGGAGCTGCTTCAGAAGGTGCGCCGGGGTGTGGCCGACGTCGCCACCTCCCGCAAGCGTCTGGAGCTCCAGCTCAACCAGCTGCAGTCGCAGTCCTCCAAGCTGGAGGACCAGGGCCGCAAGGCGCTCGCCCTCGGCCGCGAGGACCTGGCCCGCGAGGCGCTCTCGCGCCGCGCCGCCCTCCAGCAGCAGGTGACGGACCTGGAGACGCAGCACACCACGCTCCAGGGCGAGGAGGAGAAGCTCACCCTCGCGGCCCAGCGCCTCCAGGCCAAGGTGGACGCCTTCCGTACGAAGAAGGAGACCATCAAGGCCACGTACACGGCGGCCCAGGCGCAGACCCGGATCGGCGAGGCCTTCAGCGGTATCTCCGAGGAGATGGGCGACGTCGGCCTGGCGATCCAGCGGGCCGAGGACAAGACCCAGCAGCTCCAGGCCCGCGCCGGCGCGATCGACGAGCTGCTCGCCTCCGGTGCCCTGGACGACCCGACCGGCATGGCCAAGGACGACATCCAGGCCGAGCTGGAACGCCTGTCCGGTGGTACGGATGTAGAGCTGGAACTCCAGCGCATGAAGGCGGAGCTGGCCGGAGGTTCGTCCGCTTCGCAGCAGGCGATCGAGGGCGGCACCGACAAGGCGCAGCCCCAGCAGCCGCAGGACACCCCGCGTTTCGACAAGCAGTAGGCCCACGCCTGAGGAGGGCGACATGATCGTACGGATCATGGGGGAGGGCAGGTGAGGCTGGCCGACGGCCACCTCACCGAGCTGAACAAGCTGGACGACGTACTCCTGGCGGAAGTGCGCAAGGGAGACGGCCCCGCCTTCC
This sequence comes from Streptomyces sp. P3, assembly GCA_016893485.2. GTDB lineage: Bacteria > Actinomycetota > Actinomycetes > Streptomycetales > Streptomycetaceae > Streptomyces. The sequence continues at coordinate 2,965,882 of JAFEKX020000001.1, read as the reverse complement.
GCGAGACCCTCCAGGCACTCCTGGGGAAGGTCCGTGAACTGGGCGAGCCGCTGCCGGACGACTCCCTGGAACCGTCCGAGCTGATCCTCCCGTCCCCGGACGCCACCCTGGAACAGGTCCGGGACCTGCTGAGTGACGACGGCCTGATCCCGGGGTGACTTTTCAGTACAGGCCGACACAACTCAGCCCGTCCGGCGTTTGAGGACGAGGCCCCTCCAGGGCCGACGGGGGTCCGGGGCGCAGCCCCCGGGCACGCCCACACCGACACCCCGCACAACCACAGGAACCCCGTTGCCAGAATGACTGCCTTCGACCGAGCCCGCTGCCAAGCGAAGGCACACCCTCGGCCCTGGACGTCACCCTCGCCGCGGCCGTGCTCGTCTGCATGATCGCCGGTTCCTTCGTCGACCCCCGCGGCGACAACGGCGTCAGCTGGGGCATCCGCACCCCGACCCGCTCAGCCTGATCCTGATGGTGATCGGCGCCGCCGCACTGGTCAAACGCCGCCGCGCCCCGATGCTGGTGCTCGCCGTCACGGCCACCGCGTCCCTCATCGAGAGCGTGACCAGCGACCCGCGCGCCCCGGTCGCGATGTGCGCCGTGGTCGCCCTGTTCACCGTCGCCGTCACCACCGACCGCTCCACGACCTGGCGCGTCGCCCTCCTCACGATGATCGTGCTGACCGGCGCCGCGATGCTCGGCGGGCCCCTCCCGTGGTACGCCCAGGAGAACCTCGGCATCTTCGCCTGGACCGGCATGGCCGCCGCCGCGGGGGACGCCGTACGCAGCCGTAAGGAATTCGTGCACGCCATGAGGGAGCGCGCCGAACGGGCCGAACGCACCCGTGAGGAGGAGGCCCGCCGACGGGTCGCCGAGGAGCGCCTGCGCATCGCCCGGGACCTGCATGACGTGGTCGCGCACCACATCGCCCTGGTCAACGTCCAGGCCGGGGTCGCCGCGCACGTGATGGACAAGCGCCCGGACCAGGCCAAGGAGGCGCTCGCGCACGTACGCGAGGCCAGCCGGTCCGCGCTCAACGAACTCCGGGCCACCGTCGGCCTGTTGCGCCAGTCCGGCGACCCCGAGGCTCCCACCGAACCGGCCCCGGGACTCGACCGCCTCGAAGAGCTCGCCGGCACCTTCCGCAGCGCGGGCCTGCACGTCGAGGTGGCCCGCGCCGACAACGGCACCGACCTGCCCGCCGCCGTCGACCTGGCCGCCTACCGCGTCATCCAGGAAGCCCTCACCAACGTCCAGAAACACGCGGGCACGGAGGCGAAGGCCGAGGTGAGTGTGGTCCGGTGGGCCCGAACGTGGAGGTCACCGTCCTCGACAACGGCTCGGGCGAGGACCACGACCCCGACTCCGGCGGCGGCCACGGCCTGCTCGGGATGCGCGAGCGCGTCACCGCCCTGCGCGGCACCCTCACCACCGGTCCCCGCTACGGAGGCGGCTTCCGCGTCCATGCGATCCTGCCGGTCAAGACCCGTCCACGCGCCTCGGGGACCCCGTATGACGACGATCCGTGTCCTGCTGGCCGACGACCAGGCGCTGCTGCGCAGCGCGTTCCGTGTGCTCGTCGACTCGGAGCCGGACATGGAGGTCGTGGGCGAGGCCGCGGACGGCGCGCAGGCCGTGCGGCTGGCGAAGGAGGAGCGGGCCGACGTCGTGCTGATGGACATCCGGATGCCCGGCACGGACGGCCTCGCCGCGACCCGGATGATCAGCGCGGACCCGTCGCTCGCCCATGTCCGGGTGGTGATACTGACGACCTTCGAGGTCGACGACTACGTGGTGCAGTCCCTGCGCGCGGGCGCGTCCGGCTTCCTGGGCAAGGGCTCCGAGCCGGAGGAACTGCTGAGCGCGATCAGGGTCGCGGCGGCGGGCGACGCCCTGCTCTCCCCGGTGGCGACCAAGGGCCTGATCGCCCGCTTCCTCGCCCAGGGCGGTGACCTGGACGACCGCGACCCGGCCCGCGCCGAACGCCTGGACGCCCTCACCGTCCGCGAACGCGAGGTCCTCGTCCAGGTCGCCGGCGGCCACTCGAACGACGAGATCGCCGAGCGCCTGGAGGTCAGCCCGCTGACGGTGAAGACCCACGTCAACCGCGCCATGTCCAAGCTCGGCGCCCGCGACCGGGCCCAACTCGTCGTCATCGCCTACGAGTCGGGCCTGGTCCGGCCGCGGGTGGAGTAGCCCGGTACGGCTACGGCTACGGCAGCGCCAGCATCCGCTCCAGCGCCAGCTTGGCGAACGCCTCCGTCTCCTTGTCCACCTCGATGCGGTTGACCAGCCTGCCCTCGGCGAGGGACTCCAGGGTCCACACCAGGTGGGGAGGTCGATGCGGTTCATCGTCGAGCAGAAACAGACCGTCTTGTCGAGGAAGACGATCTCCTTGCCCTCGGGGGCGAAACGGTTCGCCAGCCGTCGTACGAGATTCAGCTCGGTGCCGATGGCCCACTTCGAACCGGCCGGGGCCGCCTCAAGTGCCTTGATGATGTACTCCGTCGACCCGACGTAGTCGGCCGCGGCCACGACCTCGTTCTTGCACTCCGGGTGGACGAGGACGTTGACACCCGGGATGCGGGCCCGCACGTCCTCCACCGACTCCAGCGAGAAACGGCCGTGCACCGAGCAGTGGCCGCGCCACAGGATCATCTTCGCGGACCTCAACTGCTCTGTGGTGAGGCCTCCGTTGGGCTTGTGCGGGTTGTACAGCACGCAGTCCTCGAGGCTCATCCCGAGGTCGCGGACGGCGGTGTTGCGCCCGAGGTGCTGGTCGGGGAGGAACAGCACCTGCTCGCCCTGCTCGAAGGCCCACTCCAGGGCGCGTTCGGCGTTCGAGGAGGTGCAGATCGTGCCGCCGTGCTTGCCCGTGAACGCCTTGATGTCGGCGGACGAGTTCATGTACGACACCGGTACGACCCGCTCGGCTATGCCTGCCTCGGTCAGCACGTCCCAGCACTCGGCGACCTGCTCGGCGGTGGCCATGTCGGCCATCGAGCAGCCGGCCGCGAGATCCGGGAGCACGACCTTCTGGTCGTCGCCGGTGAGGATGTCCGCGGACTCCGCCATGAAGTGCACACCGCAGAACACGATGTACTCCGCCTCGGGGCGCGGGCGGCGTCCCGGGCCAGCTTGAAGGAGTCGCCCGTGACATCGGCGAACTGGATGACCTCGTCGCGCTGGTAGTGATGGCCGAGCACGAAGACCTTGTCGCCGAGTTTCTCCTTGGCCGCGCGGGCCCGCTCGACCAGGTCGGGGTCGGACGGTGAGGGCAGGTCGCCGGGGCACTCGACACCGCGCTCGCTGCTCGGGTCGGCCGCACGGCCGAGAAGGAGCAGGGCGAGGGGCGTCGGCTGGACGTCGAGCTCCTGGGTCTGGGCGGTGGTCACGACACGCACCCTTTCTGTTCTGCGGGCTGGGCTCTTCTGCGGCCTGTTCCGTGGAGAGAACGTGCCTTTTCGTCGAATTGACGTTATCTATCATAACCGCTTCACGTCACTTTGACGATGGCGATGTCGTCGATGTGACATCAATCCCGGCGGCGCCCTCCGCGCACTCGGTGGGGTCCTTGCGGGCGTGTGCGAGCATGGAGAGAGGAGCCAAGGGAAAGACACCGGAGAAGGTCCGGAATGAATCCCCGGCCCCGGCGGTTGACATCGTCGGCAAGCAGTCTCCGTACAACCCGGGAGAGATGTAGATGTCCGTATCGGACGAGACCAGCACCGTCACCGACGGCATCCTTCTGTCCGACGCCGCCGCGGCGAAGGTCAAGGCCCTGCTCGACCAGGAAGGCCGTGAGGATCTGGCCCTGCGTGTCGCCGTCCAGCCCGGCGGCTGCTCCGGCCTGCGTTACCAGCTCTTCTTCGACGAGCGGTCCCTCGACGGCGACGTCGTCAAGGACTTCGGCGGAGTCAAGGTCGTCACCGACCGGATGAGCGCCCCGTACCTGGGCGGCGCCTCCATCGACTTCGTGGACACCATCGAGAAGCAGGGCTTCACGATCGACAACCCGAACGCGACGGGCTCCTGCGCCTGCGGCGACTCGTTCAGCTAAACCGGACGCGTCGCGTGTGGCCGACAGGCCGCGTCGCGCGACTGAGCAGAACGAAGGCGGCGACCCCCTCCGACAGGGCCGCCGCCTTCGGGCTTTTCCGGTGTCGTGACTACCGCGCGAGCGAGGGTCCGGCGCCGACCTCCACCCTCTGCTCCACGGGGATCGCCTTGCCGTCCGCGCCCATGACCTTTCGGTCACCGAGCGGCGCCTTCAGCCGCACGGTCTGGTGGTAGACCTTGGCGATCATGACGCAGATCTTCTTCGGCCACGGAGTCGCGGTCACCGTGACCGTCACCCGGGCCGAACTCTCCGCGGCCGACGTCTTGTAGTCGGCGCACACCCCGCCGGTGAAGGCCACGGTGAGGCTCTTCCCGTCGGCCGTGTAACCGTCCGCCTTCACCTCGTGCGGCGCCGCCGTCGCCGACGAACTCGCCGTAGGAGCGGGCGTGTTGGCGGAGGCCAGATACGTCGGGTCGATCGCCGGATACGTCACCGTGAAGGTGTCCTGCCCGCCCGGCTGCCGCACCTCGAACAGCCAGGACGGCACCAGCGTCTGCTTCCCGTCCACGGAGTGTGCGGCGAGCCCGAACTCCGCGTGCTCGACGTCGGTCGGGGCCTGCGTCGGGGTGGCGGAGGACGCGGTCGACGAACCGCAGGGCGCCTCCAGCCGGTCCTTCAGCGGTACGGGACTGGCGCACCCCCGATGCCCATACGGTGATCCGTCCTCGGCGCCGCGTTCATCAGGGCCAGCGTCTTGCGCGCACTCAGCACCGGATAGACGTCACCCTTCACCGGCGCCGCCAACTGCCCGCTCCCGCCGACCACTTCACCCTGGGCGCCGACCGTCAGCCCGGTCGTCCAGCCGTGCGTGGGCAGCCCGCCGATCACCGGCTCGGCGTTCACCACCCGCTGCGCGCCCATGAGTTGGCTCGCGTCGACCTTCGCGTCGTCCTGGCCGACGGCCTTGAGGACCGGGGCGGCGGCCTTCTTCGCCGCGGCGACACTCACCGGGTCGACGGCGGGAGCGGCCGGGTCCTTCTTGCAGGTGATGGTGCCGGTGCAGTCGTCGGTGCCGGGGGCGTAGCGGGTGAACGTCCACATGCCCGGCGCGGCCTTGTTCACCTGGAGGCTCGGCCCGGTGCCGTCCTGCCCGCCGACCTTCCAGACCTGTCCCTCGGCCACCGGCGTCCCCGTGACCCCGAGCGCCTTCGCGAGCCGGACGACCGCGTCCTTGCCGACGTCACCCTGCGGCGCGTAGACGGCCGCGGACTCCGGGCCACCGGGCAGGCTCCCCGTGGCCTGATAGGTCTCCCCGTACGGGTTCGGCTCACCGGGCGCGATTCCACTGGTTCCTCCGGAGGAGTAGCCGTCGAGCGCGAGGGGCGGGGAGTGCCGTCCGCACCGGATGCTCCGGCTCCGGCTCCGGTCCCGTCTCCGGCGCCGGACGAGGAGGAGGACGACGCGAGGTAGGCCCCGCCTCCTCCGACAAGCAGCACGGCGGCGGCCACGGAGGCGATGACCAGCGGGGAACGGGATCGCCGGGAGCGCGTGTCGTCGGTTTCGGGGAGTGGCCGCGCAGGGGAGATCGGTGTCGTGGGTGGAGTCGGGGCCCTCCGGGTGGGCGGCCTCGGTGGGCGTCGCGGAGGCGGGGCCTTCTGGCCGATTCGCCTCGGGCGGCGCGGGGTCCGTGACTTCCGTCCGGCCTGCGTCGACACCCGGTGCTGCGGACTCGGTCCCGGTCCCGGTCTCGTCCGACCGGCCGGGACCAGCCTCGGCACCGGGCGCCATGGAAGTCGCCGCCGCGCCGGGGCGCCATGGAACCGGCCTCCGTGTCGTCCGCCGTTGCACCGCCCTGGTTCGGCCGGCTGGCTTGAGTCGACCGGCCGGGACGAGCCTCGGCACCGGGCGCCATGGAAGTCGCCGCCGCGCCGGTCGCTGCGGAACCGGCCTCCGTGTCGTCCGCCGTTGCACCGCCCTGGTTTGGCCGGCCGGCTTGCGTCGACCGGCCGGGACCAGCCTCGGCACCGGGCGCCGTAGAAGTCGCCGCCGCGGAACCGGCCTCCGTAGCGGACGCCGTTGGAGCGCCCTGTTTCGGCCAGTCGGCTTCCGTGGCGGAGCCCGACGGATCGACTTCCGGTGCTTCCGTGCGGCTGACTTCTGTGGCGGGTGCCGGGCTTCCGACTTCTGTGCCGGATGCCGGGCTACCGACTTCTGTGGCGGGTGCCGGGCGCCCGACTTCCGTGCCGGACGCCGAGCGGCCGACCTCTGTGCCGGACGCCGAGCTACCGACTTCCGCGCCGGACGCCGTAGGTTCGGCCTCTTCCCTACGGCCGCTCACCCCGGCTTGGTCGGGCCCGGTGTGGTCGACGGCGGGCCGGTCTTCCCCGGCCTTGCCGACCCCGGCCCCGTCGATCCCCGCCCTCTCGGCGGAGCCCTTCGCGGAGCCCTTCGCGGAGCCCGTCGCGCCCCGCACGTCACCGGACGCGCCGGTCGTGTCCTCGTTGTCGGGTCGCTCGGTGTCCACCGCATCGCTCCTTCGGCTGCGCAACTGTCCCGTGACCCTGACCCGCCCCTGTCAAAGAGGCGGGCGGAAGGGTCGTATCCCGCATCCCCTTTACGGGGACAGCGATGGGACGCAGCGAGGGGGCGCGCGGTTCCCCCGAGCGCGCCGATCCGCCCGAGGGGGCTCCGGTCAGTCGCCGTACTCCGACATTCCGTCCAGCAGCCGGGCCGACGTCGACGGCACGGTCACGCCGTGGATGAGGGACGGGGACACCGGGAGGGCGACGATCCGGTCCGGAACCGTCCAGTGGGGAGCCATCCGGGCGCAGTCGCCGCGCAGCGCCGCCAGATCGGTCTCGCCCTCGCCTTCGAAACGGACCGGAACGGCGGTGTGGACATCGAGGTTCGTCATAGCGGCACCGTAGGCACGCTCGACCTCGCGAAGAAAGATCTACTATCGGGTAGTTTTGGCCGCTTCAGAGCCGCCGCGCCGACCGGGTAGCGTGAACTGTCAACGCAGCCTCCCTCAGGAGAGTCCTCGCCGTGCGCATCGCAGTCACCGGCTCCATCGCCACTGACCACCTCATGACCTTCCCCGGCCGCTTCGCCGACCAGCTGGTCGCGGACCAGCTGCACACGGTGTCGCTCTCCTTCCTGGTCGACAACCTCGACGTACGCCGGGGCGGCGTCGGGGCCAACATCGCCTTCGGCATGGGCCAGCTCGGCACCAAGCCGATCCTGGTCGGCGCCGCCGGCTCGGACTTCGCGGAGTACCGCGACTGGCTCGACCGGCACGGCGTCGACACCGACTCGGTCCGGATCTCCGAGACGCTGCACACCGCCCGCTTCGTGTGCACCACGGACTCCGACCACAACCAGATCGGCTCCTTCTACACCGGCGCCATGAGCGAGGCCCGGCAGATCGAGCTGAAGACCGTCGCCGACCGCGTGGGCGGCCTCGACCTGGTCCTCATCGGCGCCGACGACCCCGAGGCGATGCTCCGCCACACGGAGGAGTGCCGGACCCGTTCCATCCCCTTCGCCGCGGACTTCTCGCAGCAGATCGCGCGCATGGACGGCGACAACATCCGCATCCTGCTGGAGGGCTCGGCGTACCTCTTCTCGAACGAGTACGAGAAGGGGCTCATCGAGTCCAAGACCGGCTGGAGCGACGAGGAGATCCTCACGAAGGTCGGGCACCGGGTGACCACCCTCGGCTCGAACGGTGTCCGGATCGAGAGCGTCGGAGCGGACCCGATCGAGGTCGGGTGCGCGGAGGAGGAGCGCAAGGCTGATCCCACGGGGTCGGCGACGCGTTCCGCGCGGGGTTCCTCTCGGGGCTGGCGTGGGGGTTTCCCTCGAGCGGGCGGCGCAGGTCGGGTGCATGCTCGCGACGCTGGTGATCGAGACGGTGGGTACGCAGGAGTATCAGCTGCGGCGGGTGCACTTCATGGACCGGTTCACCAAGGCGTATGGGCATGATGCTGCGGCTGAGGTACGGGTGCATCTGGGCTGATTTTCTGTCCACGGGAGCGTGGGGGCTGGTCGCGCGCACGCGGCGGTAGCCGCATAGCGACCCAGCCCCGCGCGCCTGAAGGGGCGCTCAGGTCAGTCGGCGGATCAAGTACGCCGGGCCTTCCTCCTCGCCGATGTACTCCTGGTCGCGCATCTCGCACCAGGCCGGGATGTCCAGGCGGGCCGCCTCGTCGTCGGACAGGACTCGGATCGTGGCGCCGATCGGTACGTCGCCGATGACCTTGGCCAGTTCGATGACGGGGATCGGGCAGCGCTTGCCGAGGGCGTCCACGACCAAGGCGTTCTCTTCCACGGTGGTCACCGGAGTCTGGGCTCCCAGCTTTTCGCGGACTCCGGCCACCGCCCCCGGCAGCACGGCCAGGAAGCGTTCGACGTCCTCCTCCGTCGCGCCCAGGGGCAGCGACACCCGCACATTTCCCTCACTCAGGACGCCCATCGCCTTCAGTACGTGGCTGGGTGTCAGGGTGCTGCTCGTGCAGGACGAGCCGGAGGAGACGGCGAAACCGGCGCGGTCGAGTTCGTGGAGCAGGGTCTCCCCGTCGACGTAGAGGCACGAGAAGGTGACGATCCCGGGCAGGCACCGCACCGGATCGCCGACCACGTCCACGCCCGGCACCAGTCGCGGCACCCGCGTGCGGATCCGCTCCGTCAGTTCCCGCAGCCGTAGCGCCTCCTGGGCCGCCTCCGCGCGGACCGCGCGGAGTGAGGCGGCCGCGGCCACCACGGCGGGGATGTTCTCGAAGCCGGGGGCGCGTCCCGACTCCCGTTCGTCGACGGGCCCTTGGGGGCGAAGCGCGCCCCTTGCGGACCGCCAGCAGGCCCACGCCGGCCGGGCCGCCCCACTTGTGCGCGCTCGCCGTGAGCAGCGACCACGCGCCCTCGACCGGCCCCCACCCCAGCGACTGCGCCGCGTCGACCAGCAACGGCACCCCGACCGCCCGGCACGCCTCCGCCACCTCGGCGACCGGCTGGACCGTCCCCACCTCGTGGTTGGCCGACTGGAGACAGGCCAACGCGGTGTCGGACCGGAGGGAATCGGCGTAGGCCTCCACGCTCACCGCGCCCGTGCGGTCGACCGGCACCTCGGTGGACGAACCGCCCTCCGCGACCAGCGCCTCGGCCGAATGGAGCACGGAAGAGTGTTCCACCGCTGACACGATCAGGTGACGCCCGACGCGCCGCCGCCCCGCCAACGCCCCCGCGATCCCCGTGTGTACGGCCCGCGTCCCGGAGGCGGTGAAGACGAGTTCGTCGGGCCGACACCCGACGGCCTCGGCAGCCGTCTCACGGGCGGCATCCAGCAGCAGCCGAGCCTTGCGCCCCTCCCTGTACAGCCGAGCGGGATCCGCCCACCCCTCGTCCAGAGACGCCAACAGCGCCTGCCGCGCGACGGGATGGAGAGGAGCGGAAGAGGCAGCATCAAAGTAGGACACACGCCAACGTTAGAACGAAGGGGACGCTACGAAGGGGCGCGGGGAACTGCGCGACAAGCCACAACGCACACCGCACCCGCTCAAATCACCTGAACCCCCGAGCTATTAGGCGCAAGGAGTAACCCGCGGCGCGTATGCCACCCTCCCCGCGAACCCCGGAGGGCGTCGGCTAGGGTTTGGTCCGCATAAACATCCAAACCCCTGCCCGACGCAGGGCGGCGACCGACCCGCGTGAAGGCAGGCCGCAGCCAATCCGCGCGGGCGAGACTCTCGGGAAGGCGCTACGTGAGTCCCAACGGCTCCGACCGCTCGCCGCGGCGCCCGATGCGGCGGAAGCTGCTGCAGGCAATGACTGCGGGCCTGGTCCTGGCGACCGCGACCGGTTGCACATCCAAGGACTTCCCTCGCCTTGGTTTCCCCACCCCGACCACGGAGGAGGGTCCGCGGATCCTCTCCCTGTGGCAGGGATCCTGGGCTGCCGCGCTCGCCGTCGGCGTCCTGGTGTGGGCCCTGATCATGTGGAGCGTCGTATTCCACAGGCGCAGCCGCACCAAGGTCGAGATCCCCCGCAGACCCGGTACAACATGCCCATCGAGGCGCTGTACACGGTTGTTCCGCTCATCATCGTCTCGGTGCTGTTCTACTTCACGGCCCGCGATGAGACGAAGCTCCTGAGCCTCGACAAGAAGCCCGACGTGACGGTCAACGTCGTCGGCTTCCAGTGGAGCTGGGGCTTCAACTACATCGAGAACGTCGACGGTGCCAGTGGTGACGCGACGACCGACAAGAACCTGGCCGCGATCCCGGACCGGTTCAAGAAGGAGTTCCCGGCGAACGCCGGCGGCGTCTACGACGTCGGCACGCCCGCCACGAAGAACCCGCAGACGGGCAACCCGGGTCCGACCCTCTGGCTCCCCAAGGGCGAGACGGTCCGCTTCGTCCTCACCTCACGTGACGTCATCCACGACTTCTGGGTGGTGCCGTTCCTGATGAAGATGGACGTCGTCCCGGGTCACACCAACGCCTTCCAGGTGACCCCCACCAAGGAGGGGCACCTACCTCGGCAAGTGCGCCGAGCTCTGCGGCGTCGACCACTCCCGGATGCTGTTCAACGTGAAGGTCGTCTCGCCGGAGCGCTACCAGCAGCACCTCAAGGACCTCGCCAAGAAGGGGCAGACCGGTTACATCCCCGCTGGCATCGCGCAGACGAGCCACGAGAAGAACCGGGAGACGAACAACCTGTGAGCATCCTCAACGAACCTCAGGGTGCCGCGGCAGCAGAGTCCCACTACGCGGACGAGCTGCCGGTAAGGCGCAAGCAACCCGGCAACGTCGTGATCAAGTGGCTCACCACCACCGACCACAAGACGATCGGCACGCTGTATCTGGTCACGTCGTTCGCGTTCTTCCTGATCGGCGGCGTCATGGCGCTGCTGATGCGCGCCGAGCTGGCGCGGCCGGGGCTGCAGATCCTGTCGAGTGAGCAGTTCAACCAGGCGTTCACGATGCACGGCACGATCATGCTGCTGATGTTCGCGACGCCCCTGTTCGCCGGTTTCACGAACTGGATCATGCCGCTGCAGATCGGCGCGCCCGACGTGGCGTTCCCGCGGCTGAACATGTTCGCCTACTGGCTCTACCTGTTCGGCTCGACCATCGCGGTCGGTGGCTTCCTCACCCCGCAGGGCGCGGCCGACTTCGGCTGGTTCGCCTACAGCCCGCTGTCGGACGCGGTCCGCTCGCCGGGCATCGGCGCCGACATGTGGATCATGGGTCTGGCCTTCTCCGGCTTCGGCACGATCCTCGGTGCGGTCAACTTCATCACCACGATCATCTGCATGCGCGCACCGGGCATGACGATGTTCCGCATGCCGATCTTCGTGTGGAACGTGCTGCTGACCGCGGTCCTGGTCCTGCTGGCCTTCCCCGTCCTCGCCGCCGCGCTCTTCGCGCTGGAGGCGGATCGGAAATTCGGGGCACATGTCTTCGACGCTGCCAACGGCGGTGCGTTGCTGTGGCAGCACCTCTTCTGGTTCTTCGGCCATCCAGAGGTGTACATCATCGCGCTGCCGTTCTTCGGCATCATCTCCGAGGTCATCCCGGTCTTCTCCCGCAAGCCGATGTTCGGTTACATGGGTCTGGTCGCCGCGACCATCTCCATCGCCGGCCTGTCCGTGACGGTGTGGGCCCACCACATGTACGTCACCGGCGGTGTGCTGCTGCCGTTCTTCTCCTTCATGACGTTCCTCATCGCCGTGCCGACGGGCGTGAAGTTCTTCAACTGGATCGGAACGATGTGGAAGGGGTCCCTGAGTTTCGAGACCCCGATGCTCTGGGCCACCGGCTTCCTGATCACCTTCACCTTCGGTGGTCTGACCGGTGTCATCCTGGCCTCGCCGCCGATGGACTTCCACGTCTCGGACTCGTACTTCGTCGTCGCCCACTTCCACTACGTGGTCTTCGGCACCGTCGTGTTCGCGATGTTCTCCGGCTTCCACTTCTGGTGGCCGAAGATGACCGGCAAGATGCTCGACGAGCGCCTCGGCAAGATCACCTTCTGGACGCTGTTCATCGGCTTCCACGGCACCTTCCTGGTCCAGCACTGGCTGGGCGCCGAGGGCATGCCCCGTCGTTACGCGGACTACCTCGCGGCCGACGGCTTCACCGCCCTGAACACGATCTCGACGATCAGCTCCTTCCTGCTCGGCCTGTCGATCCTGCCGTTCCTCTACAACGTGTGGAAGACGGCCAAGTACGGCAAGAAGGTCGAGGTCGACGACCCGTGGGGCTACGGCCGTTCGCTCGAGTGGGCGACGTCCTGCCCGCCGCCGCGGCACAACTTCCTCACCCTGCCGCGGATCCGCAGCGAATCCCCGGCGTTCGACCTGCACCACCCGGAGATCGCCGCTCTCGACCAGCTCGAGAACGCGCACCACGGTGACAAGGCCCTCGCCGGCGGCAAGGAGGCGGGCAAGTGAAGGTCCAGGGCAGGATGTTCATGTGGCTGGCCGTCTTCGTGCTGGTCATGGCCGTCGTCTACGGCGTCTGGTCCAAGGAGGCGGCCGGTACCACGGCCCTCTTCATGGCCTTCGGCCTGTGCATCATGGTCGGCTTCTACCTGGGCTTCACGGCCCGGCGGATCGACACCCTCGCGCAGGACAACAAGGAGGCCGACGTCGCGGACGAGGCCGGCGAGGTGGGCTTCTTCAGCCCGCACAGCTGGCAGCCCCTCGCCCTCGGCATCGGTGGCGCACTGGCTTTCCTGTCGATCGCGATCGGCTGGTGGCTGCTGTACTTCTCCGCCCCGATCATCATGGTCGGCCTGTACGGCTGGGTCTTCGAGTACTACCGCGGTGAGAACCGCACCCAGTAGCACGTGCTGAACCCCCACGAGCCCGGACACTCCGTCAGGAGGGTCCGGGCTCGTGCTTTTGCCGCAGTGTCGTTCCCTCGTCCGAGTGACCCACCGCGCCGGGGCTGACGAAGCTTCATAACCTCGGCTCATGAGCCACAAAGTGTTCTTTCGGGGCGCAAAGCCGGTGTCGAGAGGGCGACCGTGCTCAGCCCTTCGGGTCTCCGCGCGCTCACCCTCTCGACACCGCCGCGCCCGCGCACCCGCACCGTCGTCAGCTGCACCCTGCTGGTGATCTCCCTCGGCGCGGGCGTCACCGCCTGCGGGTCCGGCGGCGGCAACCCGCTGTCGGCCAAGCCGTACGACGCGGCGGGGCAGATCTCCTTCAACGGCCCGACCGGCAGCGGGAAGAAGGCCGACCCCGACAAGCCCCTCCAGGTCACCGCCTCCGGCGACGACGGGCGCATCACGGACGTCACGGCCATGGACGCCACGGGACGCTATGTCACGGGCGAACTCGCCGCCGACGGCACTCGCTGGCACAGCACCTCCCCCGCTGGCCGCCAACGCCCACTACACGGTCCGCGTGAGCACGGAGAACGAGGACGGCGCCCCCGGCCGCAGGGTCCTCACCTTCGACACCACCAGGCCGACCACCAAGAAGAGCCTGACCGTCAAGTTCGGTCCGGACGCGGGCACGTACGGCGTCGGCCAGCCGGTCACCGCCGAACTGAACAAGCCCGTCAAGGACAAGGCGCAGCGGGCCATCGTGGAACGTGCCCTCAGGGTGGACTCGGTGCCCGCCGTGGAGGGCGCCTGGCACTGGGTGGACGACAAGGAGCTCCACTACCGCCCCAAGGACTACTGGCCCGCCCACGCCACGGTCCAGGTGCACAGCAACCTCGACGGCGTGAAGATCAGCGACCGCCTGTGGGGCGGCGCCTCGAAGGACCTCAAACTCACCACGGGCGACAAGATCGTCGCCGTGACGGACGCCGCGTCCCACGAGATGACGGTCTACCGGAATGACGAGGAGATCAACCAGATCCCCGTCACCACGGGCAAACCCGGCTTCGAGACCCGAAACGGCGTCAAGGTCGTACTCGGCAAGGAGTACTTCGTACGGATGCGCGGAACCACCGTCGGCATCTCCGAGGGCTCCTCGGACTCGTACGACCTCCCCGTGTACTACGCGACCCGCGTCACCTGGAGCGGCGAGTACGTCCACGCCGCCCCCTGGTCGGTGGGCTCCCAGGGTTCCGAGAACGTCAGCCACGGCTGTACCGGCATGAGCACCAGCAACGCCGAGTGGTTCTTCGACACCGTCCACGAGGGTGACGTCGTCAAGGTCGTCAACTCGAACGGCGACGACATGGAGCCCTTCGGCAACGGCTTCGGCGACTGGAACCTCGGCTGGAAGAACTGGCGCTCCGGCAGCGCGCTGGTCGGCGGAACACCGGACGGACCTCGTCCGGAAGACGCCGCACGGCTCCGTCCCGAGTCCTTGTGAGACACGCCCCAAAGGGGCGCGGGGAACTGCGCGAGCAACCACGGCCGGCCCGCAGCCGCGAAACTGCGGGCCGCCCCGAGCTGCTAGGCGCTCAAGGCGCGCTTCTGACGCAGCAGAGAAGCCAACGAGGCCGCGAACTCGACGGGATCCACAGGCAACGTCACAGCCGCGTCCGCACGGCTCCAGGTAGCCAGCCAGGCATCCTGCGGGCGCCCGATGAGCACCAGCACCGGCGGGCAGTTGAAGACCTCGTCCTTCACCTGGCGGCACAACCCCATGCCCCCATCGGCGCGGCCTCACCGTCGAAGACACAGACGTCGATCCCGCCCCGGTCCAGCTCCTTGACGACCGCGGCCTGCGTCGCGCACTCCAGGAACTCCACCAACGGCGCGTCCGGAGCCGGCCTGCGCCCGGTGGCCAGCCGCACTTGCTCGCGGGTGTTGGAGTCGTCGCTGTAGACGAGCACCGTGGCAGTCGGCTGCATTGTTCCTCCACGTATCTGGGAAGCACCGTGTCGATCGGGAACCCCGGGTACCGATGCGGCGGATGCTACTCCTCTGAACACCCCGTCAACACCTGTTGGAACACCCCTGCGATGGGCCATACGGGCAGTACACACGCTGCGGACACTCCGAACGGCACCCCCGGAGTGAGGGCGGGATAAGCGACCGACATAATGTCGGTCGTGGCGACAGCAACGACAGTAGAAACCGGGCACGCGCACCCGTCGGTCAACCGGCCGAACCTCACCAGCGTCGGAACCATCATCTGGCTGAGTTCCGAGCTGATGTTCTTCGCGGCCCTCTTCGCGATGTACTTCACCCTGCGATCGGTGACCGGTCCGGATCACTGGAAGGAGATGGCGAGCCATCTCAACCTTCCGTTCTCCGCGACCAACACCACGATCCTGGTGCTCTCCTCCCTCACCTGCCAGCTCGGCGTGTTCGCGGCCGAGCGCGGGGATGTGAAGAAGCTCAGGGGCTGGTTCATCATCACGTTCGTGATGGGTGCGATCTTCATCGGCGGTCAGATCTTCGAGTACACGGAGCTGGTGAAGAAGGACGGCCTGTCGCTGTCCTCCGACCCGTACGGCTCGGTGTTCTACCTGACCACCGGCTTCCACGGCATGCACGTGACGGGCGGCCTCATCGCCTTCCTGTTCGTCCTCGGACGTACCTACGCGGCAAAGAGGTTCACCCACGAACAGGCGACCGCGGCCATCGTCGTGTCCTACTACTGGCACTTCGTCGATGTCGTCTGGATCGGCCTCTTCGCCACGATCTACTTGATCAAGTAGTCGGGCCCGATCCCGCGCGCAGCCAAGAAGCGCACATTCCAGAAGCATCGACGCAGAAGATCCTGACACCGGGGTAATCCGTGAAAAAGCTCTCCACACGACGACGCCATCCGCTGGCGGCGGTCGTCGTCCTACTCCTCGCGCTGGCGGCAACTGGGGGCTGTACGCCGCGTTCGCTCCCCGCGAGCAAGGCGCAGGCCGACGAGTCCGCCCAGTCCCTCGCCATCGACGAGGGCAAGAAGCTGTTCGCCGTCGGCTGCGCAAGCTGCCACGGCACCGGCGGTCAGGGCACCTCCGACGGTCCGAGCCTTGTGGGCGTCGGCGCCGCGGCGGTCGACTTCAGGTCGGCACCGGCCGTATGCCGGCGCAGCAGCCGGGTGCTCAGATCCCGGCCAAGAAGGTCATCTACTCGCAGGCCGAGATCGACCAGCTCGCGGCGTACATCGCCTCGCTGGGCGCCGGTCCGGCCATCCCGACGAAGAACGAGTACGGGCCGGAGGGTTCGGACATCGCCAAGGGTGGCGAGCTGTTCCGCACCAACTGCGCCCAGTGCCACAACTTCACCGGCAAGGGCGGCGCGCTGACGCACGGCAAGTTCGCGCCGAGCCTCGAGGGTGTCGCTCCGAAGCACATCTACGAGGCCATGCAGACCGGCCCGCAGAACATGCCTTCCTTCCCCGACACCACGCTGTCGTCGAAGAACAAGAAGGACATCATCGCGTACCTCAACGCGGTCAACGGCGACAACACCGAGAGCCCCGGCGGCCTTGAGCTGGGTGGTCTCGGTCCGGTCAGTGAGGGTCTCTTCGCCTGGATCTTCGGTCTGGGCGCGCTGATCGCGGTAGCCGTCTGGGTCGCCGCTCGGACCGCAAAGGCCAAGAAGTCATGAGTAGCCAAGACATTCCAGAAGAGAACCTGCCCGCTGAGCAGGACGCGCACGGCGCGGTGTCGGTGGCGGACGAGCACGACCCGTTCGCCGACCCCGGACTGCCCCCGCACGAGCACCGTGTCCAGGACATCGACGAGCGGGCCGCCAAGCGGTCCGAGCGCGTCGTCGCCTTCCTGTTCACGCTGTCGATGCTCCTCACGGTCGGCTTCATCGCCTCGTACGTGGCGATCCCGGCCGACAAGTCGATCTTCGTCTTCCCGATCGGTCACATCAGCGCGCTGAACTTCGCGCTGGGCCTGACCCTCGGCGGAGCGCTCTTCACCATCGGCGCGGGCGCGGTCCACTGGGCCCGCACCCTGATGTCCGACGTGGAGATCGCCGACGAGCGGCACGCGATCGAGGCGCCCCCGAGGTCAGGGCCAAGGTCATGGCCGACTTCAAGGAGGGTGCCAAGGAGTCGGCGCTCGGCCGTCGCAAGCTGATCCGCAACACGATGTTCGGCGCGCTGGCCCTGTTCCCGCTCTCCGGCGTCATGCTGCTGCGCGACCTGGGCCCGCTGCCGGGGACGAAGCTCCGCCACACCCTGTGGTCCAAGGGCAAGCTCCTCGTCAACATGAACACGAACCTGCCGCTGCGTCCCTCGGACGTGGCCGTCGGCTCGCTCACCTTCGCCAAGCCCGAGGGCCTGGAGGAGACCGACGAGGACTTCCAGACGGAGATCGCGAAGTCCGCGCTGATGATCGTCCGGCTCCAGCCGGACAACATCAGGACAAGCGCGAGCTGGAGTGGGCGCACGAGGGCATCGTCGCCTTCTCGAAGATCTGCACCCACGTGGGCTGCCCGATCTCCCTGTACGAGCAGCAGACGCACCACGTGCTGTGCCCGTGCCACCAGTCCACCTTCGACCTCTCCGACGGTGCCCGAGTGATCTTCGGCCCGGCCGGTCACGCCCTGCCGCAGCTGCGCATCGGCGTGAGCGACGAGGGCTACCTCGAGGCGCTCGGCGACTTCGATGAGCCCGTCGGTCCTGCATTCTGGGAGCGCGGATGAGCACTACGACGAACACTGACTCGCGCTCGCGCGAGAGGCACCGGCCGGCGAGAAGATCGCCGACTGGGCGGACGGACGCCTGGGGATCTACTCCCTGGCCAAGTCCAACATGCGCAAGATCTTCCCCGACCACTGGTCGTTCATGCTGGGTGAGGTCTGCCTCTACAGCTTCATCATCATCATCCTCACGGGTGTGTACCTGACGCTGTTCTTCCACCCGTCGATGAACGAGGTGACGTACCACGGCAGCTATGTCCCGCTCCAGGGGCAGCTGATGTCGGAGGCGTTCAACTCGACCATGCACATTTCCTTCGATGTGCGCGGTGGTCTGCTGATCCGGCAGATCCACCACTGGGCGGCGCTGATCTTCCTCGCCGGCATGTTCGTGCACATGATGCGCGTGTTCTTCACGGGCGCGTTCCGCAAGCCGCGTGAGGTCAACTGGCTGTTCGGCTTCCTGCTGTTCGTCCTGGGCATGTTCACCGGCTTCACCGGTTACTCGCTCCCGGACGACCTGCTCTCCGGCACCGGTGTCCGCTTCATGGAGGGCGCGGTCCTGTCCGTGCCGATCGTCGGCACGTACCTGTCGTTCTTCCTCTTCGGCGGCGAGTTCCCGGGCGGCGACTTCGTCGCACGGTTCTACTCGATCCACATCCTGCTGCTGCCGGGCATCATGCTCGGCCTGGTGGTCGGCCACCTGATCCTGGTCTTCTACCACAAGCACACGCAGTTCGCGGGCCCCGGAAAGACGAACAACAACGTCGTCGGCATGCCGCTGCTGCCGGTCTACATGGCCAAGGCCGGGGGCTTCTTCTTCCTGGTCTTCGGTGTCATCGCGGCCGTCGCCGCGGTCGCCTCGATCAACCCGATCTGGTCCATGGGCCCCTACCGGCCGGACATGGTCTCCACGGGCGCCCAGCCCGACTGGTACATGGGCTTCTCCGAGGGCCTGATCCGTGTCATGCCGGGCTGGGAGATCAACTTCTGGGGTCACACGCTCGTCCTGGGTGTGTTCATCCCGCTGGTGATCTTCCCGCTGGTCCTGGTGTCGATCGCGGTCTACCCGTTCATCGAGGCCTGGGTCACCGGCGACAAGCGCGAGCACCACATCCTGGACCGCCCGCGCAACGCCCCGACCCGTACGGCCTTCGGTGCCGCGTGGATCTCGTGGTACTTCGTCCTGCTCGTCGGTGGCGGCAACGACATCTGGGCCACGCACTTCCACCTGTCGATCAACTCGATCACCTGGTTCGTGCGCGTCGGCTTCTTCGTGGTGCCGGTGCTGGTCTTCCTCGCCACCAAGCGGTTCTGCCTCGGCCTCCAGCGCCGGGACCGGGACAAGGTGCTGCACGGCCGCGAGTCCGGCATCATCAAGCGCCTGCCGCACGGTGAGTTCGTCGAGATCCACGAGCCGCTCAGCCAGGACGCGCTGCACACGCTCACCGCGCACGAGCAGTACGTGCCGGCCGCGATCGGCGCGACCGTCGACGACAACGGCGTAGAGCGCAAGGTGAAGGGCTCCGAGAAGCTGCGCGCCAAGCTGAGCGAGGCGTACTACGGCGAGGAGTCCCAGATCCCCAAGCCCACCGTCGAGGAGTACAAGGAGATCACGAGCGGCCACGGCCATCACTGATCGCTGAGGCGTCGCCACGCCACAGTCGAAGGGCCCCGTCCGAACACCGGACGGGGCCCTTCGCCGTGCCCCGCGCTGGATAGGGTGGGGACGCCATTTCAACCAGGTTTCCACGACACCCAGGAGCGGCCGTATGAGCGCTGTGACCCCCGCTGGAGGCGACACCGCGGCGGCCCGTTCCTGGCCGGACGTACTGAGCGCGCTGCTGGCCGGACAGGACCTGAGCACCGCCGACACGGCGTGGGCGATGGACCGGATCATGAGCGGCGAGGCGGCCGACGCGCAGATCGCGGGCTTCCTGGTGGCGCTGCGGGCCAAGGGCGAGACGGTCGAGGAGATCACCGGGCTCGTCGAGACGATGTACGCCCACGCGAAGCCGCTGCACATCCAGGACCGGCCGTCGACATCGTCGGCACCGGCGGCGACCGGGCGAAGACGGTGAACATCTCGACGATGTCCGCCATCGTGATCGCCGGAGCCGGTGCGAAGGTCGTCAAGCACGGCAACCGCGCCTCCTCCTCGGCGAGCGGTTCCTCGGACGTCCTGGAGCGGCTCGGCATCAACCTCGACCTGTCGCCCGAGCGGGTCGCGCAGGTGGTGGAGGAGGCCGGGATCACGTTCTGCTTCGCGGCCAAGTTCCACCCCACCATGCGGTTCGCGGGCGCGGTCCGGCGGGATCTGGGGTGCCGACCGCGTTCAACCTCCTCGGCCCGCTGACCAACCCGGCCAAGGTCACCTCGTCGGCGGTCGGCTGCTTCGACACCCGCATGGCCGGGCTCATCGCGGGCGTGCTGGCCGAACGGGGTTCCTCCGCGCTGGTGTTCCGCGGTGACGACGGCCTCGACGAGCTGACGACCACGGCCACCTCCCGGGTGTGGAACGTCCGCGACGGCAAGGTCACCGAGGAGGCCTTCGACCCGCGGGACGTAGGCCTCGAACTGGTCCCCGTGGAGGCCCTGCGCGGTGCCGACCCCGAGTACAACGCGGACGTGGCCCGCCGTCTCCTGGACGGCGAGCCGGGCCCGGTGCGGGACGCCGTACTCCTGAACTCGGCGGCTGCCCTGGTGGCGCTCGAGGCCGGGGACGGGCCGTTGGCGGACCGGATCAGGGCCGGGATGGAGAAGGCGCGGGAGTCGATCGACTCCGGGGCCGCGAAGCGCACGCTGGAGCGCTGGGCGGCGGCCAGCAACGCGTGACCGAGTAGGGCGTCGTCCCGCGATCCGGACACGGGTTGCGGGACGACGATCACATCGCGTAAGTTTTCTGACCAGGTCATGAGTGACAGTCATGAGGCCCCGGCCGACTGTCCGGCAACCCTCCGTCCGTGGCGGGGTGCCCCGGGTGAAGACCAGGCCGTAGGCAGCGAGGTCTGCGGCAAGCGCGGGCCCCTCGAAAGACACCAGGGGTCCTGGTCATCGAGGGAGCCCTCTGTGAGCAAGCGAATGCGATAGGGCGTCGAGCCCCGCCTCCGCATACCCCCTTCTTCTTTTCCTGCGCCGCAGCCGTGTCGGCTCGCGCAGTGAATTCGCCTGCCTCTCACGGGAGTTCACCATGTCTGTCTCCACCGTTGCCGCCGCCCAGACCATTTGTGCACCTCTGCCCGTTCTCGGTCGAGATGTCACCGTCCCGCTCGTCACGGGCGGCGAGGTCACCTACGCGGCGCTCGACTACGCGGCCAGCGCCCCCGCCCTCCAGCGCGTCTGGGACGACGTAGCGGCCTACGCCCCGTACTACGGCAGCGTGCACCGCGGCGCCGGCTATCTCTCGCAGCTCTCCACCGACCTGTTCGAGAACGCCCGGAAGACGGTCGAGGAGTTCCTGGACTGCCGTCCCGACGACCAGCTGATCTTCACCCGCTCCACGACGGACTCCCTGAACCTGCTCGCCGCGGTGCTCCCCGCCGACTGCCAGGTCTTCGTCTTCGAGACCGAGCACCACGCGTCCCTGCTCCCCTGGAAGGACGCCCGGGTCACCTACCTCAACGCCCCGCGCACCCCGGCCCAGGCCGTCGCGACCCTGGAGCAGGCCCTCGCCGCCCGCGACCCCTACGGCCCGGCCCTCGTCTGCGTCACCGGCGCCTCGAACGTCACCGGCGAGCTGTGGCCGGTGCGCGAACTGGCCGCCGCCGCGCACGCCCACGGCGCCCGGATCGTCCTGGACGCCGCCCAGCTCGCCCCGCACCACCCGGTCTCCGTCCAGGACCTCGACGTCGACTGGATCGCGTTCTCCGGCCACAAGCTCTACGCCCCCTTCGGCTCGGGCGTCCTGGCCGGCCGAGCGGACTGGCTCCAGGCGGCCGACCCCTACCTCGCGGGCGGCGGCCCAGCCGCAAGGTCACGCGGCGCGAGGACGGGGGAGTGGACGTGGAGTGGCACGACAGTGCCGCCCGGCACGAGGCGGGCTCCCCGAACGTCATCGGCGCCTACTCCATCGCGTCGGCCTGCAAGGCGCTCACCGAGGCGGGCTTCGACACGCTGGTCGCCCGCGAGCAGCAGCTGATCGAAAAGGTACGGGCGGGCCTGGCCGAGGTCCCCGAGGTCAGGATCCTGTCCCTGTTCGGCGACGACGCCCCGCGGGTCGGCGTGATCTCCTTCGTCGTCGACGGCTGGAACAGCTCCCACTTCGCCGCCGCCCTCTCCGCCGAGTACGGCATCGGCGTCCGGGACGGCCTGTTCTGCGCCCACCCGCTGCTCCGTACCCTCCTGGGCACGGACCCCCAGACCCAGGGCGAATGCGGCGCCCCCGAAGCGGCCCCCGGCGAAAAGTCCCTCAACGCCATCCGGGTCAGCTTCGGCGCGGGCACCCCGGACGAGCACGTGGACCGCTTCGTAGGCGCCGTCCGCGAATTGGTCACCAAGGGCGCCAAGTGGACGTACCACACGGAGAACGGCCGCTGCGTACCCGCGGTGTGATCCAGCAGTTGCTGTAGACGGGGTGCGATGCAAGCCCCGTCAGGGCACCCCTCAGGGGCGCGAGGAACTGCGCGACCAGCCACAACGGACCGGTCACCCGCAGACGATCCGCGCCCCCACCCCTCTAGGCGTCCAACCTCACGAGTCCAACCCGATGGCGAACGCGGCCTCGAGGTCATGCTGCGAGTAGGTCCGGAAGGCGACGTGTGTGTCCGTCCCCTCCACCCCGGGGATCTTGCTGATCCGTCCAGGAATCACCTCGGCCAGATCCTCGTGCTGCCGCACCCGAACCATCGCGATCAAGTCATACGTACCGGTGACAGAGAAGACCTCGCTCACGGATTCGAGCGCGGCGATCGACTCGGCGATCTCCGGAATCCGGTCCACGCTGGTCTTGATGAGGACGATCGCGGTGATCACGGCTGGTTCTCTCCCTCGGGGACCGTTGCTGGGGCGGCCCCAACTCTAGTCGCCCGCCCGAATCTCACCCACGCGTAGCCGAAGCCGAGCGTGAAGCCCACGAGATGGGCGAGGTACGCCACCCCCGGCCCCGTCGCCGCCTGCCCCGCCGCCAGCCACTGCAGGGCCGCCCAGAACGGCAGCACGACCCATGCCGGGAAGCGCAGCGGCAGGAAGAAGAGGAAGGGGAGGAGACTCGTCACCCGCGCCCGGGGAACAAGTACAGGAACGCCCCGAGGACCGCCGAGATCGCCCCGGACGCGCCGACCAGCGACTGCTCGGAGCCGGTGTTGGCCACCGCGTAGCCCAGCAGTGCGAGGTACCCGCAGACCAGGTAGAACAGGGTGAACTCGACCCGGCCCAGCCGTTCCTCGGCCATCGCTCCGAAGACGTAGAGGAAGAGCATGTTGCCGAGGAGATGGACCCAGCTGCCGTGGATGAACAGGGCCGTGACCGGGGTCAGCGCCTCGCGGGTGGGGTGGGCGAACAGCTCGGCCGGGACCACGCCCCAGCGGCGGAAGTACGCCCGCTGCACGGCGAGCAGCGTGTCCCCGGTGCCGTAGGACGGGACGAAGCCCGAGGCCGGGCCCAGGACGAAGATCAGGCAGCACAGGCCGATCAGGGCGTAGGTCATCGGTGCCGATGTGCCGCGGAACGTCCTGACGAGGGCCGAGCCCCAGTTGCTGATCATGGCTACAGAGCATGACGTAACGGGACGCAACGGGACAGGGTGAATCGCCGCTGTGGACGGCCGAGCGGCGAGTACCCGCCAGGCCGTAGGGTTACGAGCCACACGCGCCGGGGAAACCGGCGATCACGGAAACTGGAACGAAGGAAGCGGACAGCCACGATGACGGTTCCCCTGCCGACCGCCTCGACGCGGTGGCGCTGCACCCTCTGCGGCAACCTCACGCGCTTCGACGTGACGCGCTCGTCGAAGGTCGTGGAGTACCTCCACCTGGACCTGGCCGGTGAGCCGAAGGTGGAGGAGCGCGAGGTGGTCAGTGAGACCATCGAGTCGGTGCGCTGCCGCTGGTGCAACGCCGTGGATCAGGTGGAACTCGTGGACAGGCCGGGCGCCGCCTCCTGAGAGGGAGAGGCCCCGCACAGACATTGGGGTGTGAGGATGGTGGAGAACTCAGGCGGGGGCCGGGCGACGGCGCCGCCGAGGTGCTCGACCGTCCGCTGCCCGACGGCGTGCGGAGAAGAGTCGTACAGATCGTGTCTGACGGCTTCGGCGGCCTCACCGTCGCCGAACTGCCCGCGCAGCTACGACAGTACGCCCGCTTCGCCCCCAACCGGCGCGCCAAGTTCGCGGGTAACGCGATGGCCGCCGCGCTGGAGACCGATCCGCTGTTCCGGCAGCGTATCGGGGAGAAACTCAGAGAGGCCCAGTCGGAGCTGGCCGGTGCCCTCGACTCCGGCTCGCCGCCCCCGGCCGCGGACCCGCTCGATGTGGCGGCCGCGGCCTATGTTCTGCGCCCCACGGGCTGGGTGAAGCTCGTCACCGCCGCCGGCGAGGAGGCGCTGCGCGCCGACGCCGCGCGCCGACGAGGAGAGCCGGGCCGAACTGGAGCGGCTGCGCGAGGAGTTGGCGCAGGCGCGGGACGCGACCCGGGCCGAGACCGAGCGACTGCGCACCGAGCTGGACGTGGCGAAGAGAGAAGCGGAATCGCTTCACCGGAAGCTGCGTGCCGCCCACAGTGACGTCAAGCGCGGCGAGGCCGCCCTGCGCAAGCTGCGGGCCGAGACGGACGCCGCCCGCGCCGAGAGCCAGATCCAGGTGTCCGCCGCCGAGAGTGAGAGCCGCCGTCTGAAGGCACGCCTGGGCGAGGCGGAGGCGGCCCTCGAGGCCACCCGCAAGGCCGCCCGTGAGGGCCGTAGCGTCGAGGACATGCGGGTACGGCTGCTGCTCGACACCGTGCTGGACGCGGCCCAAGGGCTGCGCCGCGAGCTGGCGTTGCCGCCGGTGTCCGTGCGGCCCGCCGAGACCGTCGACGCGGTCGAACCGGGGCGCATGACCCCGAAGGACATCGCGGCGCGGGCGCTGTCGGAGAACGACCCCGCGATCCTCGACCAGTTGCTCGCGCTGCCGCAGGCCCACCTGGTCGTCGACGGGTACAACGTCACCAAGACCGGTTATCCCCAAATGCCCCTGGAGAAGCAGCGGTTGAGGCTGTTGGGGCAGCTCTCGCAGCTCGCCGCGCAGACCGGCGCCGAGGTCACCTGTGTCTTCGACGGGGCCGAGCTGGCCGCGCCCGTGCTGCTCGCGCCGCCGCGCGGGGTGCGGGTGCTGTTCTCCAAACCGGGCGTCACCGCCGACGAGTTGATCCGTCAGCTGGTGCGCGCCGAGCCGCCGGGCCGGCCGGTGATCGTCGCGTCGACCGACCGCGAGGTGGCCGACGGCATCGCGAAGGCGGGCGCGCGACCCGTCGCTTCTGCGGTACTCCTGAAGCGACTGTCGTGAAGGTCAACGTACAGGTTTAATGCCTGAATTGGCCGAACTGTCACGCAACGTAGCGTCAATCGACCATCACTGCACGTTGGTTATGGGCAAAGAATGCTTTGAGTGACGGCATTTTTCGTGTGAGGATTTGAACTGATCACAGAAACATCACTAGTGTCAGGCCTCGAACCTCCGAACGGGTGATCACTCAATAGAAGGAGCTCGACTCCGTGGCGTCCCATCGTCGACCGAAGCAGCCGAGCCGCACGCGTGTGACTGTGCTGACCACCGCAGCCGCAGCCGCCGTTGCCTTCAGCGCTCAGGCCGCGAATGCCGCGCCGAGCGAGAAGCCCAGCAAGGACGAGGTCAAGGCGAAGGTCGACGCCCTCTACGAGCAGGCCGAGCAGGCCACCGAGAAGCTCGACGGCGCCCAGGAGAAGCAGGAGAAGCTCCAGAAGGAGATCTCCACGATCCAGGACAACGTGGCCCGCGGCCAGGAGGAGCTGAACAAGCTCCGGGACGGCCTCGGCACCATGGCGAGCGCGCAGTACCGCACCGGCGGCATCGACCCCTCGATCCAGCTGTTCCTGTCCTCGGACCCGGACGACTACCTCGACAAGGCGTCCACGATGGACCAGTTGAGCAGTCAGCAGGTCGAGGCGCTCACGAAGATCCAGGGCAAGCAGCGCGAACTCGCCCAGGAGCGCGCGGAGGCGAGCAGCAAGCTCAAGGACCTCTCCGCCACCCGCACCGAGCTCAAGAAGAAGAAGGACGAGGTCAAGGCCAAGCTGGCCACGGCCCAGAAGCTCCTCAACACCCTGACGGCGGCCGAGAAGGCAGCGCTCGACCAGGAGCAGGCCCAGGCGGCCTCCCGCTCCACCTCGCGCGTGAACCTCGGCAGCACCGGTTCCGCCTCGGGCCGCGCGGCCTCCGCCTTCGCCGCCGCCCAGTCCGTGATCGGCTCCCCGTACGTCTACGGCGCCTCCGGCCCGTCCTCCTTCGACTGCTCCGGCCTCACCTCCTGGGCCTACGCCCAGGCAGGCGTCTCCATACCCCGCACGTCGGAGGCGCAGGCCGGTGCGGGCACGATCATCTCCAGCGAGAGCGACCTGAAGGTCGGCGACCTGGTCATCTTCTACAGCGACCACCACCACGTCGGCCTGTACGCGGGCAACGGCCAGGTGCTGCATGCCCCGCACACGGGCGCGGTCGTCCGCTACGAGTCGATCGGCAACATGCCGTTCCAGTTCGGCGTCCGGATCTAGTCACCGGCCAACTCCCGGGAGTTCACCTAGAGTTGCACATTTGTTTACCTTCCGTACCTTCTGTTCAGCACATGACAGAGGGGATGTATGCGTAAATTCCAGATAGGTGCGGTTTCGGTCGCCACGGCGGCTTTCTGTATCGGCGGACTGGTGTTCGCCGGTACCGCCCACGCGGTGGAGAGCAAGTGCACCGGGACGCAGTCGAAGTCGTTCTCCACTCCGGGGTTCGACACGGATGTCAACCTTCAGGTCTGCATCCAGGAGAGCCCCGCGAGCCCGCCGAGCGAGGACTACCGGACCTACACCGCCGTCGTCACGGGGGTGTTCGGTGACGGCGGCGGGGGCAGCACCAGGAAGTTCGACAACTTCGACCTTGAGATCCGCCTGGAGTCGAGTCCGGCGGGCTCGACCGGAAGCGACTACGTCGACAGCAAGGCCGTCTGCGACGTCACCGCCGACATCAACCGCGATGACGCCGGCAACCTCCGGTGCCAGACGGGTCTGAAGATGAGCAAGAACATGCGCCTGAGGGTCACGGGGGACGCGACCGTTCGCTACGACATCGACGCGGACGGGAAGGGGGCCCTGGGTCCCTGGGACCTCACGGGATCACCTCACCTGTCGTAGTCGTCGTGGCCTGCTCGGCCGTGTCCGGATCCGAACAGGGCGGACTCGGACCGACCCGGTCCGGGTCCGCCCTTCCGGACCGCCCGAACGGGCGAATTGCGACACACCAGGCTGACCCCGTGCCCCGCCGATGACCTGCGTCATAGGCGGGGCGTCACGTTGTGTGGCTGCGGCGGTCTTTGGCCCGCACCCCTTCACGGAGCTACTGTCTGGCGCGTTTCCCCGCTTCGGGAAGTGGTCCGTGTCCGCCAGCGGAAGGAGTGCGACTCCCGTGGGGGATCCCGTCGCCGCCCTGCACCGTCCGGGTTCGACCGAGGCGCCAGTGCCGCGGTCTGTGTGTTGAGCGCGGCCGCCGCCGCACTCGGCGCCCTGCCGGCCGGCCTCCGCCGTGGCCGCGCCGCACGACGACTCCAAGGCCGAGGTGGACCGGCTCTACCACGAGGCGGAGCAGGCGACCGAGGCCTACGACAAGGCCGACGAGAGCGCCGGGCAGCTGCGTCGGCAGGTGAGCAACGCGCAGGACCGGATCGCCCGGCAGCAGCAGCGCATCAACACCATGCGGGACGCGCTCGGTTCACTCGCGGGCGCCCAGTACCGCTCCGGCGGCATCGACCCCACCGTCGCGCTGCTGTTCTCCGACGACCCGGCCGACTACCTCGACAAGGCCTCCGTCCTCGACCGCATCACCGCCCAGCAGGCCCAGCAGCTCAAGGACCTCCAGGAGGCGATGCGCGAACTCGCCCAGGAGCGCACCGAGGCCGCCGGGCACCTCGCCGAGCTGGAGCGCAGCCGCAAGGCCGTCGCCACCCACAAGAGGACCGTCGAGCACAAGCTCGCCAAGGCGAGGCAGCTGCTCAACCAGATGCCGCTCGCCGAGCGCGCCTCCTACGACCGGGCCTCCCGCTCCTCCCGCGAGGACATCCCCGACCTCGGCGCGGGCGTCCCGTCCTCGGGCCGCGCGGCAGCCCGCCGTGGCCGCCGCCCGCGCCGCCCTCGGCAAGCCGTACATCTGGGAGCCAACGGCCCCGGCGGCTTCGACTGCTCCGGCCTCATGCAGTGGTCGTACGCCCACGCGGGCGTCCACCTCCCGCGCACCTCGCAGGAACAGCGCTACGCCGGTCACCAGATCCCGCTCTCCCAGGCCCAGCCCGGCGACCTCGTCGTCTACCGCTCCGACGCCAGCCACGTCGCCATGTACGTGGGCAACGGCCAGGTCATCCACGCCCCCTACCCCGGCGCGCCGGTCCGCTACGACCCGGTCGGCATGATGCCCGTCTCGTCGGTCACGAGGGTCTGAACCGGCGCGAAAGGGTCGTACGATCGGGAAGTGACTGGTCGTAGGCGGGCGTCGCGCTCCGGAGTGTTCGCGCTGTGTCTGCTGCTCGTCTCGCTGGTGGCGTGCGGCGGACGGCCGGCGGCGGACAGCGCGAGGGCGGATGTGCAGCGCCTGCTGGACAGCCGGTCGGCGGCGGTCCTGCACCACGACGAGACGGCGTACACGCGGATCGGCGCCCGCACCGCGTACGAGAACCTGAGCGCCGTCCCCTTCGCCTCCTGGTCCTACCGTCTGACCGCCCTCCACCACACCGGCGCCACCGCGACCGCCGACGCCGAACTGAGCTACAAGGTCAGGGGCTACGACACCGCGCCCGTCACCGTCGGCCGCGCCCTCACCCTCAGCCTGACCGCCGACGGGAAGTGGTACGTCGACTCCGACAAGCCCGCGAAGAAGTCCGGCCAGCAGCTGTGGGACCAGGGGAGGGTGAGCGTCGTCAAGGGCACGCACAGCCTGGTGATGGGGGTCGGCCAGTCCGCCGACAGCCTCGACGACTACCGCACCCTCGCGGACCACGCCGTACCGGCCGTGTCCGGCGCCTGGGGCACGGACTGGTCCCGGCACGTCGTGGTGCTCGTCCCCGGCACCCTGGACGGCATGGCGGGTCTCCTGGGCTCACCGGCCGCGTCCTACCGGGGTATCGCCGCGGTGACGACGGGCGAGGCGGGCGGCTCGGGCAGCGCGCCCGCCGACCGGATCATCGTCAACCCGGAGGCGTACGCGATGCTCGGTGCGGTGGGCAAGCAGGTCGTCCTCACCCACGAGACGACCCACGTGGCGACCCGCGCCCACACCACCTCCGCCACCCCCTCTGGCTCTCGGAGGGCTACGCCGACTGGATCGGCTACCGGGGCACCGGCCGCACTCCCGCCCAGGCCGCCCCGAACTCCACAGCGCCGTCCAGGACGGCGACCTCCCCACCGCCCTCCCCACCGACAAGGACTTCGGCTTCAGCAGCGACCCGGCGAAGCTCGCCCAGGCGTACGAGGGCGGCTGGATGGCCTGCCGGATGATCGAGGACCGGTGGGGGTCGCCCGGCTCGGCAGGTTCTACCGGGCGGTCGGCACCCACAAGAAGCGGCCGGGGGCGGTCGAGGACGCGCTCAAGAGCGTGCTCGGGGTGACGCTGGGGAGTTCACGGGGAGTGGCGGGAGTATCTCGAGGGCCAACTCGGCTGATCCGGGCGGGACTTGCCTCAGGAAGACGCCGACGTCGCCTTCGAGCGCGTCGCCTGAGTCGGTAGGGGCGGTACGTCCGCCCAGGTGACCGACGCCCGCCACAGCTCGCGTGCGGCGATGAGCGTCGCCGCCACCAGGAGGCCGTTGCGGACGAGGAGCAGGGTCACGCCCAGGGCGTCGCTGTTGACGACGTGGGCGAACCAGACCGGGAACTCGAGGACCGTGACGAGGGCGGCGGCCAGGACCAGGGTGACCGGGCGGCGCATACGGCTGGCTCGGAAGCAGGAGCAGACGGCGGCGAGGCCGATCAGCCAGACGATGTACTGGGGGCTGATGACACGGCTGGTGACCGTGAACATCAGGACCGCGACGAAGGCCGCGTCCGCCAGGGTGTGCGGGAGGAAGCGGGCCGCCATCAGACGCCAGAGCATGAGCCAGCCGAAGGCCATCGCGGTGAGGCCCAGGGCGGCGGTGCTGACCCAGTTGACGTAGGGGCCGACGAACTCCACCGAGCCGTAGTTCAGGAGGACTTGGCCCTGCCAGCCGAAGTGCCGGGCCACGTGGAAGACGAGGGAGCCCAGCGACTCCACCTCCGTGCCGCGGTTGCGCTGGAAGTTCAGGAAGGCGAACGCGCCCGGCATCGACACCGCGAAGAGGGACGCCACCGCTGCCACCGTCAGCGCCGCCGCTCCCCACGCGCGGCGCTTGATCGCGCCCAGCAGGAGCAGCGCCGGCCACACCTTCAGGAGCGCGCCGAAGCCGGCCAGCGCTCCCATCACGCGGGGGTGGCGGGCGCCCGCGAGCAGGGCTGCCACGGCGACGGCGGTCACCATCACGTCGTAGCGGGCGTAGGCGGTGGGGCCGAGGAGGGGGACGCCCGCGGTCCAGACCCAGGCGCCGCGGAGGGTGCGGCCGGGGCGCAGGCCCGTGTACACCAGCAGGGCCAGGACGGTCAGGTCGGCCAGGAAGGCGAGGACGAAGAACGCCGACGCGTAGTCCAGGAAGCCCAGCAGGGCGGGGGAGAGGATCGGGAGGGCGGCGGCGGGCGGGTACTGCCAGGTGACGTCGTCCAGCGGGAAGCCGCCGTGGCGGAGCGTGTCGTACCAGCCGTGGTAGATCACCGACACGTCACTGGTGACGTCCGGGCCGGGGAACACGAGCACCTTGAAGACGAACAGCAGGAGTACGACTCGGGTCAGGCCCCAGGTTCCCAGCAGCGGCGCCAGCCGCCGTCCCACGCCCGCGATCTCCACCTGAGCCCCTGTTCCGTGCCGTGCCTGCGGATGTGGGCCACATGTTCTCCCGATCTGCTGTGCGATGGCCATGAAGCGCGGCCGTGCGGGCCTGTGAGTCGTCGTCCGGTGGGGCCGGTAGGGTCTGCCGCGTGCGCAAGACCCTGATCGTGACCAATGACTTTCCGCCCCGGCCCGGCGGCATCCAGGCTTTTCTGCACAACATGGCGCTACGGCTGGAGCCCGAGCGGCTCGTCGTGTACGCGTCGACGTGGAAGCGGGGGCGGGAGGGCGCCGAGGCGACGGCCGCGTTCGACGCCGAGCAGCCCTTCACCGTCGTACGGGACACCACGACGATGCTGCTGCCGACGCCCGCGGCGACCCGTACGGCCGTCGGGCTGCTGCGGGAACACGGGTGTACGGCGGTGTGGTTCGGGGCGGCTGCGCCGCTCGGGCTGATGGCGCCGGCGTTGCGGAAGGCCGGTGCGGAGCGGCTGGTCGCCACGACGCACGGGCACGAGGCGGGGTGGGCGCAGCTGCCCGCCTCGCGTCAACTCCTGCACCGCATCGGGGAGTCCACCGACACGATCACCTACCTCGGGAGTACACGCGCTCGCGTATCGCCGCCGCGCTGAGTCCCGAGGCTGCCGCTCGGATGGTCCAACTGCCGCCGGGTGTGGACGAGAAGGTCTTCCATCCCGGGTCGGGTGGGGCGGAGGTGCGGGCGCGGCTCGGGCTCACCGACCGGCCGGTGGTCGTCTGTGTGTCCCGGCTCGTTCCGCGCAAGGGGCAGGACACGTTGATCCTCGCGATGCCGCGGATTCTTGCCCGGCAGCCGGACGCTGTGCTGCTGGTCGTGGGTGGGGGCCGTACGAGAAGGATCTGCACCGGCTCGCGCGGGAGACCGGGGTCACCGAATCCGTGCGGTTCACGGGGGCGGTGCCCTGGGCCGAACTGCCCGCGCATTACGGGGCCGGCGACGTCTTCGCCATGCCGTGTCGGACGCGGCGTGGGGGCCTGGACGTCGAGGGGCTCGGCATCGTCTACCTGGAGGCGTCCGCCACGGGGCTGCCTGTCGTCGCCGGGGACTCCGGGGTGCGCCCGACGCGGTCCTCGACGGGGAGACCGGCTGGGTCGTCCGGGGTGGCTCCCGGAGGAGGCCGCGGACCGCATCCTCGCGCTGCTCGCCGACGCGGAACTCCGTCAGAACATGGGTGAGCGGGGGCGGCGGTGGGTGGAGGACCGCTGGCGCTGGGACCTCCTGGCGGAGAAGCTCCGGGCACTGCTTTAGAGGCGCCTCGTGGTGCCTTCTGGGGTGCCGGGTGAGGTTGCCGGGTGAGGTTGTCGGGCGGGTGCGGCGCGGTGGGGGCTTGTCGCGCTTCCTCGCGCCCCTGAAAGCGGGGGTTCGTCGGGTGGGTGCGCGCGGGTGGGGGCTTGTCGCGCAGTTCCCCGCGCCCCTTGAAAGACGGGCGGTTGTGGTTGCGTGCAGTGCGCCGCGTGACCCCGGTGACTCCGTCGAGGCCGCACCGCGGAGCCCGCTGTCTTTAGAGGCGCGAGGAACTGCGCGACCAGCCCCCACCGACCCGCAGCCACCCGACAACCGCACCCGGCGCCCCCACTGCCCCGCACCCCGCACCCGGCACCCACCCACAGCGCCCCAAAACCGGCGCAGCCCCTTGGCGGAACCCAATAATCCGCACATGCTGCGCGCATGACAGCAAAACTGACGCAGCATCAGCTGACGAGACGTCAAATACTGGGCATGATCGCCCTCCAGACCGCGGCCACCGCAGGTCTCACCCGTATCGGTCTGCAGTCCGCGCAGGCGGTCGAGCCCGCCGCGGTCCAGTCCGCCCCCGCGATCGTCATCGGCTCCGGCTACGGCGGCGCGGTCGCCGCGCTCCGGCTCGGGCAGGCCGGGATCACCACCCTCGTGCTGGAGATGGGCCGCCTCTGGAACACCCCGGGCGCGGACGGCAAGGTGTTCTGTTCCACCGCCGCCCCCGACCAGCGCTCCATGTGGTTCAAGACCCGCACCGAGGCCCCGCTCGCCACCTTCCTGTGGCTGGACGTCGTCAACAAGGACATCGGCCTGTACCCCGGAGTCCTGGACCGCGTGCACTACGACAACATGTCCGTGTACGTGGGCCGAGGCGTCGGCGGCGGCTCGCTGGTCAACGGCGGCATGGCCGTCACCCCGCTCCAGTCGTACTTCACCGAGCAGTTCCCCACCGTCGACGCCGCCCAGATGTACGGCACGTACTTCCCGCGCGCCCGCACCATGCTCGGCGTCAACACCGTCGACCCGGCCTGGTTCGAGTCGACGGAGTGGTACCAGTTCACCCGCACCTCACGGAAGGCCGCCACCAACGCGGGCCTGAAGACCACCTTCGTGCCCAACGTCTACGACTTCGGCTACATGCAGCAGGAGGCGGCCGGCACCGCCACGAAGTCCGCCCTCGCCCAGGAGGTCATCTACGGCAACAACTACGGCAAGAAGAGCCTCGACAAGACCTACCTCGCCTCGGCGCTCGGCACCGGCAAGGTCACCATCCACACCCTGGAGAAGGTGCGGGCGATCACACGGGCGAGCGACGGGTCGTACGTCCTGACCGTCGACCGGATCGACAACACCGGCGCGGTCGTCGAGACCAAGCAGTACAGCTGCACCCATCTGTTCCTCGGCGGCGGCAGCCTCGGCACCACCGAACTCCTCGTCCGCGCCCGGGACACGGGCACGCTGCCCGCGCTCGACGCCACGGTCGGGGCGGGCTGGGGCCCAACGGCAACACCATGGTGGGCCGCGCCAACCACATCTGGGACACCACCGGCGCCAACCAGGCGACGATGCCGGTCATGGGCATCGACGACTGGGCCAACACCGCCAACCCGGTCTTCGCGGAGATCGCCCCGCTGCCCATCGGGTTCGAGACCTGGGTGAGCCTCTACCTGGCGATCACCAAGAACCCCCAACGCGCCTCGTTCACCTACGACTCCGCGAGCGGCACGGTGAAACTGGGCTGGACCGCCGCCCAGTCAGCGGTGTCGGTCGCCATGGCCAAGAAGCTGTTCGACCGGATCAACGCGGCCAACGCCACGCTGTACCGGTACGACCTGTTCGGCTCCAGCAGCAAGGTCTTCGCCGACGACTTCTGCTACCACCCGCTCGGCGGCTGCGTGTTGGGCAACGCGACCGACAACTACGGCCGGGTGAAGGGGTATTCGAAGCTGTACATCACGGACGGTTCGCTGGTGCCCGGCAACATCGGCGTGAACCCGTTCGTCACCATCACCGCGCTCGCCGAGCGCACGCTGGAACGGGTCCTCGCCGAGGACTTCTGAACCTCCCAGGGATGCTCGTGAAGTCCCAACCGCCGCTCTACTTCTGGTAGATGGCCTCGATCTCGTCCGCGTAGTCCTTCGCCACCACATTGCGCTTGAGCTTCAGGGACGGCGTCAGGTGGCCCGACTCCTCCGTGAACTGGGAGGACAGAATGCGGAACTTCCGCACCGATTCCGCTTTCGACACCGCGGCGTTGCCGTCGTCGACCGCGTCCTGGATCGCGCTCAGCAGATCCGGGTCGTCACGCAGCGACGCCGCGGTGGCACCCACCGGCTTGCCGTGCTCGGCCGCCCACCGGCCCAGGAACTCGTCGTCGATCGTGATCAGCGCGCCCACGAAGGGCCGCCCGTCGCCGACGACCATGCACTCCGCGACCAACGCGTGCGCGCGGATGCGGTCCTCGATCACGGCCGGGGCGACGTTCTTGCCGCCCGCGGTGACGATGATCTCCTTCTTGCGGCCGGTGATCCTGAGGTAGCCGTCCTCGTCGAGGGTGCCGATGTCCCCGGTGTGGAACCAGCCGTCGGCCAGCGCCCACGGCCGTGGCGGCCTCGTTGTTCCAGTAGCCCTTGAACAGGTGCTCGCCGTGCAGCAGCACCTCGCCGTCGTCCGCGATGCGTACGACCGAGCCGGGCAGCGGCTGGCCGACCGTGCCGATCTTCGTGCGGTCCCAGGGGTTGAACGCGGTGGCCGCGCAGGACTCGGTCAGGCCGTAGCCCTCCAGGACCGTGAAGCCGATGCCGCGGAAGAAGTGACCGAGGCGCTCGCCCAGCGGGGCGCCGCCGGAGATCGCGTACTCGCCCTTGCCGCCGAGGACCGCCCGCAGCTTGCTGTAGACCAGCTTGTCGAACGTCTTGTACTTGATCTTCAGGCCCAGCGACGGACCCGACGGGGTGTCCAGCGCCTGGCTGTAGGCGATCGCGGTGTCCGCGGCCTTGTCGAAGATCTTGCCCTTGCCGTCCGCCTGCGCCTTGGCGCGCGCCGAGTTGTAGACCTTCTCGAAGACGCGCGGCACACCCAGGATCAACGTCGGCCGGAACGAGGCGAGTTCATCGGTGAGGTTCTTGATGTCCGGGACCAGGCCCAGCTTGATCGGCGCCATCATCGGCGCGATCTGCACCAGCCGCCCGAAGACGTGCGCGAGCGGCAGGAACAGCAGCACCGAGCACTCACCGGTACGGAACAGCGGGCGCAGCCGCTCCACGATGTTGCCGCACTCCGCGAAGAAGCTGCGGTGGGTCAGCACACAGCCCTTGGGGCGGCCGGTCGTACCGGAGGTGTAGACGATGGTCGCCGGGTCGTCGGCCTTCGCCAGCGAGCTGCGCTCCTCGACGGTCGCGTCGGTGACGTCCTTGCCCGCGCGGTCCAGCTCGTTGATCGCACCGGCGTCGATCTGCCACACGTGCTTGAGCGCGGGCAGGTGCTCCCGCACCGACTCGACGGCGGCGGCGTGCCCGTCCTGCTCGACGATCACGGCGGTGGCGCCCGAGTCGGAGAGGATCCACTGGACCTGCTCCGGCGAGCTGGTCTCGTACACCGGCACGGTGACAGCGCCCGCACACCAGATCGCGAAGTCGAGCAGCGTCCACTCGTACCGCGTGCGGGACATCAGGCCGACCCGGTCGCCGGGCTGGACGCCGGAGGCGATGAGCCCCTTGGCGGCGGCGTGCACCTCGGCGAGGAAGACCGTGGCGGTCACGTCCTGCCAGCCACCGTTCGCCTTGCGGGCGATGACGGCGACATCTGGGTGCTGCGCGGCGTTTCTGCGGACGATGTCGGTCAGATTGCCGTCCGCGGGGACCTCGTACAAAGCCGGAAGGCTGAACTCGCGCAAGACTGCTGCTCCTCATAGGGCGCCGGCGCCACGACGTTGTGTGATGCGACGGTCCGGTCCACGGCTCGGGCAGGTGCGTCAGGACCCGGTGGTTGAAATCCTGAGCACGACTGGACTGCCCGGACGTTACCCGCCGGTATGGCTTCTACGACAGGGGGTCCCGGCGAGATGTTCGCTGCGTCACACAGATTGGTGTTTCCTCGCGCACAGTAGTCCACGCCTTTCTTGACTGGCCAGTAACGGCAAGCCCGGCCGCCACTGTTCACGTTTGCCGCACACGCCTACGCTTGATCGTCATGGCACCCACACCCGCCGGAAACTCCGGGACGCGCATCCATGTGGTCAGCGACGTGCACGGCAACGCCCGTGACCTGGCCAGATCCGGCGAGGGTGCCGACGCCCTGATCTGCCTGGGCGACCTGGTCCTCTTCCTCGACTACGCCGACCACAGGCGCGGGATCTTCCCGAACTCTTCGGCGAGGAGAACGCCGACCGTCTCGTCGAGCTGCGCACGGCCCGCCGCTTCGAGGAGGCCCGCGCACTCGGCGCCCGCCTCTGGGACTCGGTCGGCGGCGACCGCGCGACCCTGATCGAGAAGGCGGTCCGCAAACAGTACGCCGAGATGTTCGCCGCCTTCCCCACCCCGACGTACGCCACCTACGGCAACGTCGACATGCCGACCCTCTGGCCCGAGTACGCCGCTCCCGGAACCACCGTCCTCGACGGCCAACGCGTCGAGATCGGCGGCCGGACCTTCGGCTTCGTCGGCGGCGGCCTCCGCACCCCCATGCGCACCCCCTACGAGATCAGCGACGAGGAGTACGCGGCCAAGATCGAGGCGGTGGGCGAGGTCGACGTCCTGTGCACCCACATCCCGCCCGAGGTCCCCGAGCTGGTCTACGACACCGTCGCGCGCCGCTTCGAACGCGGCAGCCGCGCCCTCCTGGACGCCATCCGCCGCACCAGACCCCGCTACTCACTGTTCGGACACGTCCACCAGCCGCTCGTACGGCGGATGCGGATCAGGGCCACCGAGTGCGTCAACGTCGGCCACTTCGCCGGGACCGGCACGCCCTGGGCGCTGGAATGGTGACCGCCCCTGATGTCCGCAGGTAGGGAGTGCGGTAAGGGGTTGGCGGGGAGGTAGCCTTCACGCTGCACGCACAGCGCACGACGACGCCCTGCCGGTCCGCATCTGGAGGAGCCACAGCGATGGCGGAACACACCAGTTCGAGCATCACGATCGAGGCGGCACCGGCCGATGTGATGGAAGTGATCGCCGACTTCGCCCGCTACCCGGACTGGACCGGTGAGGTGAAGGAGGCGGACGTCCTCAAGACCGACGCACGGGGCCGCGCCGAACAGGTCCGCCTCGTCATGGACGCCGGCGCGATCAAGGACGACCAGACCCTCGCGTACACCTGGACCGGCGACAACGAGGTCTCCTGGACCCTCGTCAAGTCCCAGATGCTCCGCTCCCTGGACGGCTCCTACATCCTCAAGTCCGCGGGCACCGGGGCGACGGAGGTCACCTACCTCCTCACGGTCGACGTCAAGATCCCCATGCTGGGCATGATCAAGCGCAAGGCCGAGAAGGTCATCATCGACCGGGCACTGGCGGGTCTGAAGAAGCGCGTGGAGTCCGGCGAGAAGTGAAGTAGGGGACTCCTGCAGTGCCGGTCGTTCTTCAGCCCGTCCGGCGCTTGAGGACGAGGCCCCTCAGGGCCGACGGGGTCCGGGGGCGGAGCCCCCGGCAACGGCGCCCCACCCCCACCGAGCGACTACCGTTCACTCATATGCGTACCCTCCTGATCACCGGCCCAGGCGGCAGCGGCCGCAGCACCCTCGCCGCAGCCACCGCACAAGCCGCCGCCCGCACCGGCATCCGGACCCTGGTCCTGGGCGCCGACCGCGCGGACACTCTGGGCGCCGCCCTGGGCGTGGTGACGGGAGCGGCCCCCACGCAGGCCGCCGAGAACCTCACGGCATGGCGCCCCGACGCCACGGAGTCCTTCCGCGCGGACCTCACCGCCTTCCAGGACAGAGCCGCCACCGCCCTCGAACTCCTGGGCGCCGCCCGCCTGGACGCGGAGGAACTGACCCCCTCCCCGGCGCCGAGGAACTCGCCCTCCTCCGAGCCCTCAGGGACGCGGCCCTGTCCGAGAGGTACGACCTCCTCGTCGTAGACCTCCCACCGATCCCCCACGCGCTCGCGCTCCTCGCCCTCCCCGAGGAACTCCGCCGCTACCTCCGCCGCCTCCTCCCGGCCGAGCGGCAGGCGGCCCGCGCCCTCCGCCCGGTCCTCGGCCGCCTCGCCGGCGTCCCGATGCCCTCCGAGTGGCTCTACGACACGGCAGGCCGCTGGGACGTCGAACTGGCCGCCGTGGAAGCGGTTCTCGCCGACCGGAACACGACCGTACGACTGGTCGCCGAGCCCGGACCGGCCGGTGCCGACGCCGTCCGCGCGGCCGGACTCGCGCTCGCCCTGCGCGGCCTGCGCCCCGACGTGCTGGTCGCCAACCGGGTGCTGCCCGAGTCGGTCGAGGACACCTGGCTCGCCGGTCTCAACGCGCAGCAGCGCAAGACGCTGGACGAGTGGCAGGGGACGTACGACGTCCGGACCGTCCGCCACCTCGGCCACGATCCGCGCGGCACCGACGACCTCGCCGCGCTCGCCGTGCCCGGGGCGGACGAGGCCGGTTCCGCGGTCGAGTGGCCGGTCACCGACCGGCTGGCCGAGGACGGCGTGCTGGTGTGGCACATCCCGCTGCCCGGCGCCGTACGCGACGAGCTCGACCTGATCCGGCGCGGTGACGAACTCGTCGTCACCGTCGGCCGGTTCCGCCGGATCGTGCCGCTGCCGTCGGCCCTGCGCCGCTGCACGGTCGCCGGCGCCGCCCTGCGCGAGGGCGAACTGCGCATCCGCTTCGCCCCCGACCCGGACCTGTGGCCGCAGGGACGGTGAGGATTGGTGGGTGCGCAGCCGTGAAGCACGTACGCCCACTCGGGTAACGTCGTAGAGACGAACCGTAGTCAGGAGTCCGTCATGAGCGAAGACCTCCCCCGTCCGAGGCCGGAGCGGAAGAGGCGCGCGACGAGGTGCGGGCGTCCGACGCCGACGCCTGGGCGACGGCGGCCGCCGAAGACCTCGCCGCGGAGAAGGCCCGCCGCCGCACCGAGTACGGCCCGCCGCCCGGCTCGGCCGCCGAGGAACTGCGCAAGCTCGTCGACACCGTCGCGGACAGGCTGTCCGGCCTCCAGTCCCCGCTGCTCGGCCAGGTCGCGGGACCGGCCGCCCAGCAGGTGGTCAAACAGGTCGTCCAGCAGGCCAGGGCCGCCGTCGAGCCCGTCATCGAGCGCAACCCGGACGTCTTCGACCACCTCGCGGCCGCGGGCAACGAACTCCTCGCCGCGTACCGCTCCGCCGTCCAGGCCCAGGAACAGCGCTGGACGTCCCGCGACCGCGAACTGAAGGACCTCAAGAACGATCACGGCGACGGCGGAGACGACTCCGGCCCCGGCGAACGCATCGACCTGGACTAGAGGCCCCGAAGGCCTGCCGCCGGACGCGCGTCCGCCGGCGGGGTCCGGCACGCGGATCTGCGGTGTTGTCCCGGTGGCCATGGCTCGCCCATGACTCCCTCCTGAGCCCCGCGGCTCCACGCACCGGACCCCGTCGGCCATGCCCTACGGGCGAACGACGCGATTCCGGCGCCAGGCCCTCGGGTACGGTGGGCCGTAGCGGGGCTCGACCGAAACTGAGGGATTCATGGGACTCACCATCGGCGTCGATATCGGCGGCACCAAGATCGCGGCCGGGGTGGTCGACGAGGAAGGCAACATCCTCTCGACCCACAAGGTGCCGACCCCGGGCACGGCCGAGGGCATCGTGGACGCCATCGCCGCCGCGGTCGACGGGGCGCGCGCCGGGCACGAGATCGTCGGCGTGGGCATCGGTGCCGCCGGATACGTCAACCGCCAGCGTTCCACGGTCTACTTCGCGCCGAACATCGACTGGCGCCAGGAGCCGCTGAAGGAGAAGGTCGAGGCCCGCGTGGGCCTCCCCGTCGTCGTGGAGAACGACGCGAACGCCGCGGCCTGGGGCGAGTACAAGTTCGGTGCCGGCAAGGGCCACCGCAACGTCATCTGCATCACGCTCGGCACCGGCCTCGGCGGCGGCATCATCATCGGCAACAAGCTGCGCCGCGGACACTTCGGGGTGGCCGCCGAGTTCGGGCACATCCGGATGGTGCCGGACGGGCTGCTGTGCGGCTGCGGTTCACAGGGCTGCTGGGAGCAGTACGCGTCGGGCCGTGCCCTCGTGCGCTACGCCAAGCAGCGGGCGAACGCGACCCCGAGTCCGCGGAGGTGCTTCTCTCGCTCGGCGACGGCACCCCGAGGGCATCGAGGGCAAGCACATCTCCATGGCCGCCCGGCAGGGCGACCCGGTCGCGGTCGACTCGTACCGCGAACTGGCCCGCTGGGCCGGCGCCGGCCTCGCCGACCTGGCCTCGCTCTTCGACCCCTCCGCGTTCATCGTCGGCGGCGGCCTCTCGGACGAGGGCGAACTGGTCCTCGACCCGATCCGCAAGTCCTACAAACGCTGGCTGGTAGGCGGCAACTGGCGCCCGGTGGCCGACGTGATCGCCGCCCAACTCGGCAACAAGGCAGGCATGGTCGGAGCAGCAGACCTGGCCAGAGAACCGGACCCGATCATGTAGACCCCCTTTTTTTCTGCTTGTGCTCCCAAGGGGCGCGGGAACGGCGCGACCAGCCACATACAACCGGAAGTCGCCCACAATCCTCGCGCCCCACTTCCTGCTTTTAGGGGCGCGGGGAACGGCGCGACCAGCCACATACAACTGGCACTCGCCCACACTCCTCGCGCCCCACTTGCTGCCTTTAGGGGCGCGGGGAACGGCGCAACCAGCCCCACACAACTGGCACTCGCCCACAATCCTCGCGCCCCACTTCCTGCCTTTGGGGGCGCGGGGAACGGCGCAACCAGCCACATACAACTGGCACTCGCCCACACTCCTCGCGCCCCACTTCCTGCTTTTAAGGGGCGCGGGGAACGGCGCAACCAGCCCCACACAACCGCCGGCGGCCCACGTACCCGCCCCCGCCCCGTCAGGCGTAGATTGATCCACATGGCGCCGCTCCCCAACTCCCGCACCGAACCCGACGGTTCAGCGATCATCCGCGTCCTGAGCTACAACATCCGCTCACTGCGCGACGACACCGACGCCCTGGCCCGGATCATCCGCGCCTGCGCCCCGGACCTCGTCCTGATCCAGGAAGCCCCGTTTCTTCCGCTGGCGCAAGAAACTGGCCCGCCTGGCAGCCGCGTCCGACCTCGTCGTCCTCGGCGGCGGAGGCACCGCCGCGGGCCCCGCCCTGCTGTGCTCGCTCCGGGCGACCGTCGAGCGCTCGGAGGACGTACTCCTCCCCTGACCCCCGGCGAACACCGACGCGGCTTCGCGACCGCGGTCGTACGGATCGGCGGCACCCGCCTGGGCGTCCTCAGCTGCCACCTGAGCCTCCGCCAGGACGAGCGCTACGAGCAGGGCGGCATGCTCCTCGACCGGCTGGCCGGCATGGGCGTGGACCACGTGATCGCGGGCGGTGACCTCAACGACCGCCCCGACGGCCGGACCTTCGAGCGGCTGGCCAAGGAACTGCAGGACTGCTGGGCCACCGCCCCCTGGGGCGAGGAGTACACCTGGACCCCGGCAACCCCTTCCAGCGCATCGACGCGATCTTCGCCTCGCACGGCATCGAGGTGCTCGGCTGCGGGGTACCGCTCGGCCTGCCCGGTGTCACGGAGGCAGACGTAAGGGCGGCCACGGACCACTTCCCGGTCCTGGCCGCCCTGAAGGTTCCCGCGAGCTAGACGACCGCCCCGCGCCCGGGGTCGTCCCCGTCCTCCTCGTCCGTCCGCATCCGCATCACCAGCGTGCCGAAGCCGCCCAGGAAGCCGCCGATCCCGATGGTCGCCAGCCACCAGGTCATGTCCCAGCTGAGCAGCACCGCGAGCAGCATCAGGATCGGGCCGCCGATCACCCCGAGCCAGGCGAACTTGGCCGTGGTGTCGGCGGACGGCAGCGGCGGCGGCTCCGGCGGCACGAAGTGGCCCTCGTCGTCCTCGTCGAAGTCCTCCTCGGAGGAGGCCGGCGCGCTGTAGTCACGGGGTCCGCCGACCCCGGGCGCGAAGGAGACCGAGCTGCCCAGCGGCTTGGCGGGCGCGGGCGGCTCCTCGGCGTCAGCCTGCTGTGCCTTGTCCGCCTTTTTCGCCCCCGTCCGCCTTCTCGGCCTTGTCGGCCTTCTCCGCGGGCTCGGCGTCGTTCTTCTCGGGGTCGAGCAGTGCCAGGTCCTCGATCGACTTGAACGGCTTGGCGCCCGGCGGATCCTTGGGCTCCTCGCCGTACCCCGCGACGATCGCGGCCCACGCGGCCTCCTCGTCGAACGGGACGCCCTGCTCGTCCGGTTCGAGGCCCTCGCGGTCGGAGTCGTGCTCAGCCACCTGTGGCCGTCCCTTCCTGCTCGCTCACCCGGCCCGTGTCGGACGCCTGCTTGCCGACACTGGGTGCGAGCCGGCCGATGAACGCGAAGCTCTCCTCGAAAAATCCGGTCCGCGTCGTGGTCCAACGTCGCGACGTGGTAGCTCTGTTCCAGCAGGATCTCCGTCACGTCCCTGGAGGAAACCCGGCTGAGGACACGGGCCGAGTCGGCCGGCGGGACCACATGGTCCTGGGGGCTGTGCAGCAGCAGGAGCGGCTGGGTGACCTGGGGCAGCTCGCTGTCGACGAGGCGGAAGAAAATACGCAGGGAGTGCGCGGAGTGCAGCGGCACCTTGTCGTAGCCGACCTCCTCGCTGCCCTCCTTCGCGATGTCGCTGGCGATGCCCGGTGCCGTACGCACCAGATGGCGGACCACCGGAAGGGCGTACGCCGCGACGCCGTGCACCTTGATGCCCGGGTTGACGACCACGACACCGCTGATCTCGTCGCCGTGCTTCGCGGCCAGCCGCAGGGCCAGCGCGCCGCCCATGGACAGGCCCGCGACGAAGACCTGCGAGCAGCGCTCGCGCAGGGCGCGCAGCTCGCGGTCCACCTCCGCGTACCAGTCCTGCCAGCCGGTGAGCTGCATGTCCTCCCAGCGGGTGCCGTGCCCGGGCAGCAGGGGCAGCGACACGGTGAGGCCGCGCTCGGCCAGATACTCCGCCCAGGGGCGCAGCGACTGCGGGGAACCGGTGAAGCCGTGGCAGAGGAGAACTCCGACCTCCCCGCCCTCGTGGCGGTACGGCTCGGCTCCGGGAGGACCGGCACCTTCGGTCTCCTGTTCATGAGAGGGGCGTGTTCTTGAGACGCGTGTCCATGAGAGGATGTGCTTGAGAGGGGTGTGAACAAGTCCAGATGCGGTTAACCGTACGCGACCGCACTGACACCGACCAGGGTCGTCGGGTCCTTTGACAGTGCTCCGGGTTAAGGTCTGATCGACGGACACGGGAGGCACTCGGTTGTTGTACGGCACGATGAAGGTCGCCATCGGGGGACCGCTGAAGGTCGCCTTCCGACCCTGGGTGGAGGGCTTGGAGAACATTCCGGACGAGGGCGCCGCGATCCTGGCGAGCAATCACCTCTCGTTCTCGGACTCGTTCTTCCTGCCCGCGGTGCTGGACCGCAAGGTCACCTTCATCGCGAAGGCCGAGTACTTCACGACGCCCGGGGTGAAGGGCAAGCTGACGGCCGCGTTCTTCAAGGGCGCAGGCCAGCTTCCGGTGGACCGCTCCGGTGCGCGCGGGGCGGGCGAGGCCGCGGTCAAGGCCGGGATCGACGTCCTGGAGCGCGGTGAGCTGTTCGGTATCTATCCGGAGGGCACGCGCTCCCCGGACGGCCGGCTCTACCGCGGCAAGCCCGGTGGTCTCGCGCGCGTGGCGCTCGCCACCGGCGCTCCGGTGATCCCGGTCGCGATGATCGACACGGAGAAGATCCAGCCGCCCGGCAAGGTCATGCCGAAGCTGATGCGGCCCGGTATCCGGATCGGCAAGCCGCTCGACTTCAGCCGGTACAACGGCATGGAGCACGACCGCTTCGTCCTCCGCGCGGTGACCGACGAGGTCATGTACGAGATCATGAAGCTCTCCGGCCAGGAGTACGTCGACATCTACGCGACGGCGGCCAAGCGCCGGATCGCGGACGCGGCGAAGGCCGACAAGGAAGCGGACAAGGCGGCCAAGGCCGCGCTCGCGCAGACGGAGAAGGAACAGACCAGCCCCTAGGCGGGCCGGAGTCTGTGTCGGGGGTGGGGAGATGGCCAAGCAGGTACGTGTCATCAGGATGTCCGTCGAGCAGCCGCTCTGGCGTGCCCTGAGCGGCTACCGCGTGCTGACCATGCTGTACGCGATCGGGCTGTTCGCCTCCGCCTACGACGAGTTCGACCGCCCCGGCATCGCCATCGCCTTCTACGTCGTCCTGGTCGTCTGGACGCTCGCCACCCTGCCCCGGGTGCAGAGCGCGGTCGCGTGCACAAACGTTTCCTCGCCGTCGACCTCGCGATCGCGCTGACCGGCATCGTCCTCACCCCGATCGCGGCCGACGACCACCACATACAGAACGGCGGCCCCACCCTCCCGTCGATATGGACCGCGGGCTCGGTCCTCGCCTACGCCCTCAAGGGCGGCTGGCGCTGGGCTGCCTTCGCCTCCACCCCGGTCGCCGTCGCCAACCTGATCGAGCGCGGCTCCCCGGCCCGCGACACCGTCCACAACGTGGTCCTCTCGTCTGGGTCGCCTCCATCGCTATCGGCTACGTCGTCGAGGTCGCCCGCGCCTCCGAGCGCACCCTCGCCCGCGCCCTGGAGATCGAGGCCACCACGCGGGAACGGGAGCGCCTCGCCCGGGACATCCACGACG
This sequence comes from Streptomyces sp. P3, assembly GCA_016893485.2. Classification (GTDB taxonomy): domain Bacteria; phylum Actinomycetota; class Actinomycetes; order Streptomycetales; family Streptomycetaceae; genus Streptomyces. The sequence goes on along the minus strand of JAFEKX020000001.1, from coordinate 2,921,075 downwards.
GCGTCCTCCAGGTGCTGGCGATGGTCCAGCGGCGCGGTGCCGTCCTCGGCGGCGAGGCGGGCGAGCTGGGCCGGATGGCGGGCGAGCAGGAGATCGCGCTGCGCACCCTGGTCTCCGGTGGCCTGGTGCCCGTGTCCCGGGTCTCCCTGGACGCGGCGGAGGGCGCGGTCGTGCGGGCCGTGGAGGAAGAAGACGACGTGGACGAAGGCGACGGGGAGGTCGATCTGCGGGCGCTGCTCGCGCCGTATGCCGCGGCGAAGGTGAGTTTCGCCGAGCCCGGGGCGCCGGTGCCGTTGCCCGCGCCCGCGGCGAAGGAGCTGGCCGCGGCTGTCGGGGCAGCGCTGGACAATGTGCGCAGGCATGCCGGTGAGGACGCGCGGGCGTGGATCCTGGTCGAGGACGAGCCCCGGGAGGTCAGGTGACCGTGCGGGACGACGGGCCCGGGATTCCCGAGGGGCGGCTCGCGCAGGCCGAGGGGGAGGGGCGGCTCGGGGTCGCCCTGTCGATCCGGGGCGGCTGCGGGACCTCGGCGGCAGCGCCGAGCTGGTGTCGATTCCCGGGCAGGGCACGGAAGTCGAGCTGAAGGTACCGAAGGCGCGGGGGAAGGCGGGGACACGATGAGTGAGCAGCAGGGCCCGATCAGGGTCATGGTGGTGGACGACCACCCGATGTGGCGTGACGCCGTCGCCCGCGACCTGGCCGAGTCCGGCTTCGACGTGGTCGCCACCGCCGGTGACGGCGAGCAGGCGGTACGGCGGGCGAAGGCCGCCGCCCCGGACGTCCTCGTGCTCGACCTGAACCTGCCGGCGATGCCGGGTGTCCAGGTCTGCAAGGAACTGGTGGGCGCCAACCCGGCGTTGCGCGTCCTGGTCCTCTCCGCGAGCGGCGAGCACGCCGACGTGCTGGAGGCGGTGAAGTCGGGGGCGACCGGCTATCTGCTCAAGTCGGCTTCCACGGAAGAGCTGTTGGACGCGGTGCGCCGGACGGCCGTGGGCGATCCGGTGTTCACCCCGGCCTCGCCGGACTGGTCCTCGGCGAGTACCGCCGGCTGGCCTCCGACCCGGCACCGGCCGCAGGCAGCGACGAGCCCAAGGCGCCCCAACTCACCGACCGCGAGACCGAGGTGCTGCGCCTGGTCGCCAAGGGCCTGAGCTACAAGCAGATCGCCGAGCGCCTGGTCATCTCGCACCGCACGGTCCAGAACCATGTGCAGAACACCCTGGGCAAGCTCCAGTTGCACAACCGCGTGGAGCTGGTCCGGTACGCCATAGAGCGCGGCCTCGACGACGCGTAGCCGAGCCGGTTGATCCGCTGCGTAGATCAACTCCCCCATAATTCAGTCGAATTGACCTTCCCGCCCATCCCTCTGTGACCTGGATCACCATTAGCGTGGCTCTCACAGGAAACCGCGGCGAAGGGATATTTCCATGCGCGTCGGAGTACTGACCGGAGGCGGCGACTGCCCCGGACTCAACGCCGTCATCCGGGGCATCGTCCGCAAGGGCGTGCAGGAGTACGGCTACGGTTTCGTCGGCTACCGGGACGGCTGGCGAGGCCCGCTCGAAGGTGACACCGTCCGGCTCGACATCCCCGCCGTGCGCGGCATCCTGCCCCGCGGCGGCACCATCCTCGGCTCCTCCCGCACCAACCCGCTCAAGCTGGAGAACGGCATCCAGCGCATCAAGGACAACCTCGCCGCGCAGGAGGTCGACGCGCTCATCGTGATCGGCGGCGAGGACACCCTCGGTGTGGCCGCGCGGCTGTGGGACGAGAGCGGCGTGCCCTGCGTCGGCGTACCGAAGACCATCGACAACGACCTGTCCGCCACCGACTACACCTTCGGCTTCGACACCGCCGTCGGCATCGCCACCGAGGCGATCGACCGGCTGCACACCACCGCCGAGTCGCACATGCGCATCCTGGTCTGCGAGGTCATGGGCCGGCACACCGGCTGGATCGCCATCCACTCCGGCCTCGCGGGCGGCGCCAACGTCATCCTCATCCCCGAGCAGCGCTTCGACGTGGACCAGGTGTGCGCCTGGATCACCTCGCGGTTCAAGGCGTCGTACGCCCCGATCGTGGTCGTCGCGGAGGGGGCCATGCCCAAGGACGGCGATGTCGTGCTGAAGGACGGGACCCTCGACTCCTTCGGACACGTCCGGCTGTCCGGAGTCGGCGAGTGGCTGGCCAAGGAGCTGGAGAAGCGGACCGGCAAGGAGGCCCGCACCACCGTCCTCGGGCACATCCAGCGCGGCGGCACCCCGAGCGCCTTCGACCGCTGGCTGGCCACCCGCTTCGGTCTGCACGCCATCGAGGCCGTCCGCGACGGCGACTTCGGCAAGATGGTCGCTCTGCGCGGCACGGACATCGTCCGGGTCCCGATCGCGGAGGCCACGGCCCAGCTCAAGACGGTCGATCCGAAGCTGTACGAGGAGGTCGGCGTCTTCTTCGGCTGAACCGGCGCTGGTGGGTTATCGGTCGTATATTCGGCCCATAACCCACCAGAACGGGAGCGCTCGTGGAGATCCTTGCCTTCGGCGTCCAGGCCGACGAGAAGCCGCTGATCGAGAGCGCGTTCGCCGGCCGGCACGAGATCCGCTGCCTGAGCGTCTTCCTCGACGAGGACACCGCACCGATCGCCGCCGGGCACGAGATCATCTCCACCAGCGTCAACGCCGACCTGAACCCCCGGGTCCTGCGGACCCTCGCGGCCGGCGGCACCCGGCTCATCGCCCAGCGCTCCACCGGCTTCAACAACATCGACCTCGACGTCGCCGAGCGCCTCGGCCTCACGGTCGCCCGTGTCTCCTCCTACTCCCCGTACTCCGTCGCCGAGTTCGCCTGGACCCTCGCGATGGCCGTCAACCGCCGTATCGTCCGCGCCGCGACCCGCACCCGCGACTTCGACTTCCGGCTCGACGGACTGATGGGCCGCGATCTGCGCGGCCGTACCGTCGGCGTCCTCGGCACCGGCAGGATCGGCGAGGCGTTCACCCGGATCGCCCACGGCTTCGGCATGCGCCTGCTCGGCTGGGACGTCACCGAGAACCCGGCCTGTGTGGAACTCGGCATGACCTACGTCCCCAAGGACCAGCTCCTCGCCGAGTCCGACCTCGTCACCCTGCACGTCCCGCTGATGCCGGCGACCCAGCGGCTCATCGACGCCGACGCCCTGAAGGTGATGAAGGACGACGCGATCCTCGTCAACTCCAGCCGCGGCGGCCTGATCGACACCGCGGCCCTCGTCGCCGAACTCCGCGAGGGCCGCTTCACCGGCGTGGGACTCGATGTCTACGAGGCGGAGGCAGGCCTGTTCTTCCTCGACAAGTCCCTTGAGGCCGTCGACGACGACACCCTGGCCCGCCTGGTCACCTTCCCGAACGTCCTGGTCACCTCCCACCAGGCGTACTACACCGAGGACGCCGTCGGCCAGATCATCGAGGCCACCGTCCGGAACGTCCTCGACTACACGGAGGGCCGCCGCTCCGAGAACGTGCTCGTCCCCGCAGCTGACCCACCAACTCCCGTACGACGGCAGCCCCGTCGAGCGTCAGCACCGACTCCGGGTGGAACTGGACGGAGGCGAAACCGGCAGCCCGCAGAGCGTGCACCTCCCCGGTCTCGCTCCGGCTCACCTCGACCCCGTGCGCGGCCAGCTCGACGGCGGCCTCGTCGTCGCACCGCGCCACGAAGCTGTTGTAGAACCCGACGGTCTCCGCCCGCCCGAACAGATCGATCACCGTCTGCGCCCCCTGGTACGGCACCTCCTTCCGTACGATCTCCAGGCCCAGCTCCGCCGCGATCAGTTCGTGGCCGAGGCAGACGCCGAGGACACCGTGCCGGTTCGCCAGGAGGACCCCGGCGGTCAGCGCGCGCAGGAACCGCATCTTCGGGTCGGCCGTGTCGGAGGGGTCGCCCGGCCCGGGGCCCAGCACCACGGGCCCCTCGTGCGCGAGCGCCGCCTCCCGCAGCCCCTCCTCGTCGTACCGCCGCACGGTCACGTCAAGCCCGCTCGACCGCAGCACATGCGCGAGCATCGCGGTGAACGTGTCCTCCCCGTCGACGACCAGCGCGTGCCCGGTCAGCTCCTCGGACCGCTCCTGCATCCGCAGCCAGAACGGGGCGAGCGAGGAGCGGCGCCCGTCGAGCGCGGCCCGCACGCGTGGGTCGTCGGCGAGCCGGGGCCGCGCGCTCTCGTCCCGCGGCCGGGACGGTCGTACGCCCAGGGCCGCCAGCACTCCCGCCGCCTTCGCGTGGGTCTCCGCGACCTCGCTCGCCGGGTCCGAGCCGCGGACCAGGGTGGCGCCGACCGGGACCCGCAGCCGGCCGGCCGGGTCGATGTCGGCGGTGCGGATGAGGATGGGGGAGTCGAGGGTCTGGGCGCCGCCGGAGTCGCGGCCGAGCAGCGCGAGGGCACCGGCGTAGTAGCCGCGCCCGCCGATCTCGTGCCGCTCGATGACCCGGCAGGCGTTCTGCACCGGCGACCCGGTGACGGTCGCCGCGAACATCGTCTCCTTCAGCACCTCGCGCACGTCCAGCGAGGACCGGCCGCGCAACTCGTACTCGGTGTGCGCGAGATGAGCCATCTCCTTCAGCCGGGGCCCGATCACGACCCCGCCGATGTCACCGACCATGCACATCATCTTGAGCTCCTCGTCGACGACCATCGACAGCTCCTCGATCTCCTTCCCGTCGGCGAGGAAGGAGAGCAGGTGCTCGGGGTGGGGCCCTCGGCCGGATAGCGATACGTGCCGCTGATCGGGTTCATGACGACGGTTCCGCCCGACATCCGGACGTGCACCTCAGGGCTCGCCCCCCACGAGCGTCCGCCCACCCGTCTCCCGCCCCCGCCCTTCCAAGGAAGGCCCTTTGGGCCCTTGCTGATTTCCGGTGTGCACGACGAACGTCCAGTACGCGCCCTGCTCGCCGACCAGCAGCCGCCGGAACAACGCCAGCGCCTCGGCCCTGCCGTACCCCGGGATCTCGCCCTCGTACGTCCGCCGGATGACGAAGTTGGCGCCCTCGCCCCGCCCGATCTCCTCCCGCAGCACCCGCCCGACGATCTCCCCGTAGGCCTCGTCGTCGACGTCGAAGCCGCCGCCCTCGACCCGGACGTCGTGCGCGGGCAGCTGGGCCAGGGCGTCGGCGAGGGGGATCTCGTACGACTCCTCGGGGGTGAGGAAGGTCATTGGGGTGCCGTCGTCGCGGACGTCGAAGCCGCGCTCGCGGATCTGGCGGAAGGGGATCAGGGCCAGGCCCTCGGCCGGGAGGTCGGCGAGGCGGTCGTAGGAGGCGACCGGGCCGCGCATGACCTCGATCACGTCCTGGTCGTGGCCCGGGGTGCGACGGCGCAGCAGGGCGAACGGGCGGGGATCGCTGAGCAGGTCGTCCAGATGCATGGGTCCTTGGTTCCTTCTCGTGGAGAGGAACGGACCCCGGACACACCGAAGGCCGCCCCCCGGGCGGCCTTCGCGGAGTACTGGGAGTACGCGCAGTCAGTGGGCCGCCGGATGAGCGGTCCACCACCAGTTACGGGTCGAATGCGCGAACATGCGAGGCACCCTACCCCACGCGCACCTGGGCGAGCGGGTGTCTCACCTGTCGAGCCGCGCGAAAATAGCTCGACACGACCCCGTAATGTTGAGGCCGTGACCGTGAACGCTAAGACCAGCGCCAGCGCTGGCAACACCTGGCGAGACCTGCCCGCGGCGCAGCAGCCCGAGTACCCCGACACCGAGGCTCTGCGCGCAGTGATCGCGGACCTCGAGTCGTATCCGCCGCTCGTCTTCGCGGGCGAGTGCGACCAGCTGCGCGCCCGGTTGGCGGCCGTCGCCAAGGGAGAGGCGTTCCTCCTCCAGGGCGGCGACTGCGCCGAGGCCTTCGACGCGGTGTCCGCCGACCACATCCGCAACAAGCTGAAGACCCTGCTCCAGATGGGCGCCGTCCTCACCTACGCGGCCTCCGTGCCGGTCGTGAAGGTCGGCCGGATCGCCGGCCAGTACTCGAAGCCGCGCTCCAAGGGCACCGAGACCCGCGACGGCGTGACCCTGCCGACGTACCGGGAGACTCGGTCAACGGCTTCGCCTTCGACGAGAAGTCCCGCATCCCGGACCCCGAGCGCCTGAAGCGGATGTACAACGCGTCCGCCTCCACGCTCAACCTGGTCCGCGCCTTCACCACCGGCGGCTACGCCGACCTGCGCCAGGTGCACGCCTGGAACCAGGACTTCGTGAAGTCGTCCCCGTCCGGCCAGCGCTACGAGCAGCTCGCGCGCGAGATCGACAGCGCGCTGAACTTCATGCGGGCGTGCGGCACGGACCCGGAGGAGTTCAAGACCGTCGAGTTCTACTCCTCGCACGAGGCGCTCCTGCTGGACTACGAGTCGGCCCTGACCCGCGTCGACTCCCGCACCGGCCGGCTCTACGACGTCTCCGGGCACATGGTGTGGATCGGCGAGCGCACCCGCCAACTGGACGGCGCGCACATCGAGTTCGCCTCCCAGATCCGCAACCCGATCGGCATCAAGCTCGGCCCGACGACGACCGCCGAGGACGCGCTGCAGTACATCGAGCGCCTCGACCCGGACCGCGAGCCCGGCCGGCTCACCTTCATCGTGCGGATGGGCGCGGACAAGGTCCGCGACAAGCTGCCCGAGCTGGTCGAGAAGGTCACCGCGTCCGGCGCGACCGTCGCCTGGATCACCGACCCGATGCACGGCAACACGTACGAGGCGGCCTCCGGTCACAAGACCCGCCGCTTCGACGACGTGCTCGACGAGGTGAAGGGCTTCTTCGAGGTCCACAAGGGCCTCGGCACCCACCCGGGCGGCATCCACGTCGAGCTCACGGGCGACGACGTCACGGAGTGCGTGGGCGGCGGCGACGAGATCTTCGTCGACGATCTGCACCAGCGCTACGAGACGGCCTGCGACCCTCGGCTGAACCGCAGCCAGTCGCTTGACCTGGCCTTCCTCGTCGCCGAGATGTACAGGGACCAGTAGCCGTTCCACCTGTTACAGCAAAGTGCTGTGGGGCGGGGATCACATACGATCCCCGCCCCACAGCACTTTTGTGGCACCTGCGCGCCGGGTAAGGTTAGGTTGGCCTTATCAAGTTCCCGGCGGGAGGTGAATCCGCGTGTACGTCTGCAGCTGTTTCCAGGTGACCGAGGCGCAGGTCCAGCAGCACGCGGGTGGGGGTGCCTGCACGCCCCGCCAGATCGCCTCCGCCTGCAAGGCCGGTACCGACTGCGGTTCGTGCGTCCGCCGGATCCAGGCGATCCTCGGTCGCGGCAGCTGCCCGCGTCGTGACCTCGTGGCCGGGACCATGCTCCCGGAAGAGGGTGAGCCGGTCCTCGCCGAGCTGGACGAAGCCGCTTAGGGGCGGACGGTTCTCAGCTGGGCTGCTCGATCTGCTGCGCGATGTACAGCGCCTCGCCGAGCTGCTCGATCAGCTGGAGCTGGGTGTCCAGGTAGTCGATGTGGTGCTCCTCGTCCTCGAGGATGTCCTCGAAGATGTTGGCCGACGTGATGTCGCCCTTCGTGCGCATCACCTCGATCCCGCGCTTGAGGCGGTCGATCGCCTCGACCTCCACCTGCCGGTCCGCCTGGAACATCTCGGTGACCGTCTGGCCGACCCGGACGTGGAAGAGCCGCTGGTAGTTCGGCAGACCGTCGAGCATCAGGATGCGCTCGGTGATCTTGTCCGCGTGCTTCATCTCGTCGATGGACTCTTCACGCGTGTACCTGGCGAGCTTGGTCCAGCCGTTGTTGTCCTGGATGCGGTAGTGCAGCCAGTACTGGTTGATCGCGGTCAGCTCACCGGTGAGCTGCTCGTTGAGGAACTCGAGGACCTCGGGGTCGCCCTGCATCGCAGAGGCTCCTTCCAGAAACGGGTGGAACTGGCGGGTTGCGCCGCATGATTGCACCGGCGCGAAGACGTCGTCCAGTAAGTGCATGCTTAGTAGGAGTTGCCCGAATCCGCCCAGAGCCGGTCATGTGCACCGGCCCCGGTCTGTCAGGATGGAGTCATGGGTCAGAGAGGGGTCGAACAGTCCGAGCTGCCACCGGGCCAGCGGCTCCAGCGCGGCTGGCCGGTCACCCACTACGGCCCGGTGCCCAAGTTCCGTCCCGAGCGCTGGGAGTTCAGGGTCTTCGGCGCCACCGCGGACGGCGACAAGCACTGCTGGAACCACGACGAGTTCACGGCCCTGCCCTACGAGTCCGTAGTGGCCGACCTGCACTGCGTCACGAAGTTCAGCATGCTCGGCGCCGAATGGGGCGGCATCCCCGCCCGCACGATCCTCGACACCGCCCCGCCGGCACCCTCCGTCACCCACGTCATGGTCTGGGCGGAGTACGGCTTCAGCGCCAACCTCCGGCTCACGGACTTCGCCGCTCCCGGCACCATCTTCGCCACCCACAAGGACGGCGAACTCCTCACCGCGGAACACGGCTTCCCCCTCCGCCTGGTCGTCCCCACCTGTACGCCTGGAAGGGCCCGAAGTGGGTCCGGGGCGTCGAGTACATGACGGCGGACCGGCGCGGGTTCTGGGAGGAGCGGGGCTACCACAACGTGGGCGATCCCTGGAAGGAGCAGCGGTACTCGTACCAGGAGGGCCCCGGCGAGGGACCCGAACTGTGAGCCCTACGCGTCCCTGAGCTTCTTCAGTCGCTCCACGTCCGCCGCGTGCCCTTCCTTGCCCCCGGGCGTCTCGATGATCAGCGGTACGCCCTCGGTCGCCGGGTGGGTCATCAGGGCACGGAAGGGGTCCTCGCCGATGTGGCCGGAGCCGATGTTCTCGTGACGGTCCTTGTGGGCGCCGACGACGTCCTTGGAGTCGTTGGCGTGGATCAGCTTCAGCCGCCCCTCGCCGACCGTGTCCACCAGCAGGTCGAGGGTCTGGTGCATACCGCTCGGGCCGGTCAGGTCGTGCCCGGCGGCGAAGATGTGGCACGTGTCCAGGCAGACGCCCAGCTTCGGATGGGCGTCCAGGGCGTCGAAGTACGGGCCGAAGTCCCAGGTCCGGGAGCAGAGCGAGAAACCCTGGCCTGCCGTCGACTCCAGGAGCAGGAGCGGGTCGTCGTCATGGGTCAACTCGTCCAGCAGCGGCAGCAGATGCTCCCGCACCTGCGCCAGCGCCACCGACCGCTCCCGCCCGCCCGTCGCGCTCCCGGTGTGCACGACGACACCGAGCGCGCCGATCTCCCGGCCGCGCCGCAGCGAGTGCCGTAGGGACTCCACCGACCTCTCGACCGTCGCCTCGGTGTGCGAGCCGAAGTTGATCAGATACGGGGCGTGCACGTACGCCGGGATCGACTCCGCCTCGCAGACCGCGCGGAACTCCTCGTCCTGGCGCGGGTTCCCGGCCGGTGTGGCCCAGCCGCGCGGGTTGGCGACGAAGACCTGTACGGCCTCGGCGGCCAGCTCACGGGCGTAGGACAGGCCCACGGAGTGGAGGCCGCCGGCCACGGGGACATGGCCGCCGACGGGGTTGCGGGAGACGGGGAGGGGGGGCTTGCTGCTCACTCGACCAGGGTGTCACGCGCGCGTGCCGCCCCGTCACCGGATGGTGATCGTGATCGTCGACCCCTTGGGGCCTGCTCGCCCGCGTCCACGGACTGCTTCTTCACGGTGTCGCCGAACAGGCCGAGCAGACCGCGGTCCTCCTTGACCTCGAAGCCGGACTGCTCGAGGAGCTTCGTCGCCGCGTCGACGCTCGCGCCGACCACGCTCGGGACCTCGACCATCTCCGGGCCCTTGGACAGCGTCAGCGTCACCGTGTCGCCCTCGGCGGCCTGGCCGTCGCCGGCCGGGGTCTGCTGGGCGACCTGGCCCGCGTCGTACTCCGAGGTGACCTGGGTGGCCGCCACCTTGACCGTGAGACCAGCTTCCTGGAGGTCCGCCTTCGCGTCCTCCAGGTCCTCACCGGTGACGTCCGGCACGTCGACCGCGCCGCCCTTGCTGACGGTCAGGGCTATCGCGGAGCCCGCGTGGCGCTCGGTGCCCGCGTCCGGGCTCGTGCTGATCACGGAGCCCTTGGGGACGTCGTCGCTGAACTCCCTGGTGACCATGCCGGCCGCGAGCCCGTCCCGCTTCAGCAGGCTCTGCGCCTTGTCCAGGCGGAGGCCCGTCAGGTCCGGGACCTTCACGGTCTCCGGGCCGTCCGAGATGGTCAGGGCCACCGAGTCGTTGTCCCGGATGCGGGCGCCGGACTCCGGGTCGGTGCTGATGACCGTGCCGCGCTTCACGGTGTCGCTGTACGCGTGGTCGACCTTCTTGACGTCGAGACCGGCCTCCTTGAGCCGGTCCTTCGCCTGCGCCTCGGACTTCGACAGCAGCGGCGGGACCTTCGTGAACTGGCCCGAGTTGATGTACTGACGCCCGCCCCGACCCCCACGACCAGCAGCAGCGCGGCGACGATCGCCAGCAGTCCGCGCCGGGGCCGCCGCGCGTCGCGCCGCCGGGGCGGCAGCGGCGGACCGCTCTCGAACCGGCTGGTCCGGTTGAACGGGTCACCCGGCCCGCCGTCCTCGTTGACCGGCAGCGGACGCGACGGGGTCCCCCGCGCGAGCGGAGCCGAGCGTGGGGAGGTCGGCGAGCGGGGGATCACACTCGTACGGTTCTCCGCGTTCGGATGCTCCGAGGTCAGCGCCTGCGGCGGCACCGCGTCCAGCTGTCCGTCGCTCAGCCGCGCCCGCGCCTCGCGGACCAGGCCGAACAGCGCGACCGCGTCGTACGGCCGCAGGTCGGGGGTGCGCGCGGTGGCGGTGGCGACCAGCTCGTCCAGCTCGTACGCCAGCCCCGGCACGTCGGCCGAGGGGGCGGGACGTCCTCGTGCAGGTGCTTGTAGAGCACGATCGCGGCCGAGTCGCCTTCGTGCGGCTTCCGGCCGGTGAGCATCTCGTACAGGACGACACCGCTCGCGTACACGTCGACCCGGGGTCGGCGTTGCCGCCCTCGATCTGCTCCGGCGCGAGATACGACACCGTGCCGAGCAAGGACCCGGTGGTGCTGGTGACGGTGTCCACGGACCTGACGAGCCCGAAGTCGGCGACCTTGACCCGGCCGTCGTCCCCTATGAGCACGTTCTCCGGCTTCATGTCCCGGTGCACGAACCCGGCCCGGTGCGCGGCGCCCAGCGCGGCGAGCACCGGCTCCAGGATGTCCAGGGCGGCCCGAGGCTGGAGCGCCCCGCGCTCGCGCAGCACGTCCCGCAGGGTGCAGCCGGCGACGTACTCCATCGCCAGATAGACGTACGTCCGGTCGGCGCCCTGGTCGAAGACCTGCACCACGTTCGGATGCGCCAGCCGCGCCACGGACTTCGCCTCACGGATGAAGCGGTCCACGAAGTGTCCGTCCGCCGCCAGCGTCGGGTGCATCACCTTGAGCGCGAGAACCCGGTCCAGGCGGGTGTCCACGGCCCGGTAGACCGTGGCCATCCCGCCGACGGCGATCCGCGCGTCGACGCGATAGCGGCCGTCGAGCAGCTGCCCGACGAGAGGGTCATGAAGGGTCGTATCCACGCAGGTGAGTGTACGAGCCAAGGCTGAAAGCACGGCCTTTTCGCCCGGTTTCGAGGCGGTACTGCAGCCGACCTGTGACGGATACCTCATGGTGGGGCGGGTGCCCGGGGCCGGCGTGTGCGGCCCGGCGGGCGGGGTGCGGGCGGGGATTCAGAAGGCGGGGCGTTCCGGGTCCAAGCAGGCCACACCGGTTGTCGGGGAGGACGCCTCCGCGAAGTGCCTACGGGGATACGCCCCGCCCGGAAGGCCAGCCGCCCCGCCTCCACCGCGCTCCGCATCGCCGACGCCATCAGCACCGGCTCCCGCGCTCGCGTCACCGCCGAGGCAAGCATCACACCGGCACACCCCAGCTCCATCGCGAACGCCGCGTCGGACGCCGTACCCGCCCCCGCGTCCAGGATCACCGGCACACGCGCGTGCTCGGTGATCAACTGGAAGTTGTGCGGATTGCGGATTCCGAGCCCCGACCCGATCGGCGACCCGAGCGGCATGATCGCCGCACACCCGACGTCCTCCAGCTTCCGCGCCAGCACGGGATCGTCGTTCGTGTACGGCAGCACCGTGAACCCGTCGTCGACCAACGTCTCGGCGGCGTCGAGGAGTTCGATCGGATCGGGCAGCAGCGTGCGCTCGTCCGCGATCACTTCGAGTTTGATCAGCGAGGTCCCGAGAGCCTCCCGGGCCAGCCGCGCCGTCAACACGGCCTCTCCCGCCGTGAAACAGCCCGCGGTGTTGGGCAGCACCCGGATGCCGAGCCGCTCCAGGACGGACAGCACCGAGCCGTGCACGGAGGCGTCGACGCGCCGCATCGCGACCGTCGTGAGTTCCGTGCCGGAGGCCACCAGCGCGCGTTCCAGGACGTCGAGGCTGGGGCACCCCGGTGCCCATGATCAGCCGGGACGTGAAGGACGTACCACCGAGGACGAAGGGGTCGTCGGCCATGGGTCAGCCTCCTTGGACGGCGGTGAGGACCTCGACGCGGTCTCCCTCGGAGAGGGCGGTCGACGGCCACTCCGCGCGCGGGACGACGGTTTCGTTGAGGGCGGCGGCCACCCCGGAGGGGGCCGGGGTGAGGGACCGTACGAGGACGTCCAGGGGCGTGCCGGGAGCGATGTCCCGGCGCTCGCCGTTGACGGAGATGTTCATGCGGGCTGCTCCACGAGTTCCGTGCGGGCGAATCGCTTCGGGGGTGAACGGGCGTGCCTCGTCCGGCAGTTCACCAGTGCTCAGGGCATGCGCCAGGGCATCGCCGGTGACCGGGGTGAGGAGCACGCCGTTGCGGTAGTGCCCGGTGGCCAGCAGCAGCCCCGGCAGGGCGGTCGGACCGAGCAGCGGCGCGTTGTCGGGGACCCGGGGCGCAGTCCTGCCCGGGTCTCGGTGAGCGGCAGTTCGGTGATCCCGGGGACCAACTCATGGGCGTCGCGCAGCAGTTCGTAGACACCGCCGGCGGTCACCGTGGTGTCCCAGCCCAGTTCCTCGCTGGTCGCGCCGACGACCAGCTCGCCGTTCTCGCGCGGCACGAGGTAGACGTGGCTGCCGCGGACCACGGCCCGCACGGTGCGGCTCAGGAACGGCGCGTGGCGCTCCGGCACGGTCAGCCGCAGGACCTGGCCCTTCACGGGCCGTACGGGCGGCAGGACGTCGTCAGGGACGCCCGTCAGCCGCCCGCTGAGGCTGCCGGCCGCGAGCACCACCTGGTCCGCGGCGAGCGTGGTGTCCTCGCGCGTGACGACCCCGTGGCGCGGTCCCGCGTGACCGTGAGCCGCTCGACCCAGGTCCGGTGGAAGACGACCCCGGCGCGCTCGCAGGCGGCCACCAGGGCAGCTGCCAGCCGCCGCGGGTCGACCTGGTGGTCCCCGTCGACCCTGAGCCCCCCGCGCACGCCCGGCGCGAGCATCGGCTCAAGGCGCCGGCACTCGCGCCCGGACAGCCACTCGGAGTCCAGCCCCGACTGCTGCTGCAGCGCGTGCAGTTCACGCAGATGGGCGCGGTCGTCGGCGTCCAGGGCGACGGCCAGCGTGCCGCAGCGGCGGTAGCCGAGGTCCAGGCCGGTGAGGTCGGTCAGCTCGGCCGCGAAGTCCGGGTAGCGGTGCGCCGAGGCCAGGTTGAGGGCGAGCAGGGTCTGCTCGCCGTAGTGGAGTTCGGTGACGGCGGCCAGCATCCCGGCGGCCACCTGGGCGGCCCCGCCGCCCGGCGCCGGGTCCACCACGGCCGTGGAGAAGCCGCGTTGGGCCGCGCGCCAGGCCGTGACCAGGCCGATGATCCCGCCCCGACGACGAGGACGTCTGACGTATGTGCAGGCATGGGCGTCCAGCCCCTCCCTTCGCCGGCATGACCCGGATCAGGTTCGTACGGTCGGAGGCCGCCAGCCTCCCTCTCAGCCCGGTACGCCCGGACTCCCGCGAGTGCTTATACCTTTGCCACCCTAGCCCGTGCCCTGTGTGCCAGTAAGGGAGCCTCTGTCCATGGCCCGTTCGCTCGACGGTCTCGTCCTCGCCCCCGTCGCCGACCAGGCCCCAGGTCAGGTGGGCACCCGCACCCGCTTCACCTACCACGAGCAGGACGGCGAGATCTGGGCCGAGTACGCGGGCGGCGACGTCGTACGGGGGCGTCTCGTCGGCACGCGCGCGGGGACCGGATCGACTTCCGGTACGTACAGCTGAAGACGGACGGGACGACGTCCTCCGGGCACTGCGTCTCCCTGGTGACCGAGTTGCCCGACGGCCGCGTCCGCCTGGAGGAGACCTGGGAGTGGGAGTCCCAGGAGGGAAACGGGACCAGCAGTGTGGAACAGGTCACCCGACGCGCCCGCTGACTGACAAATTGTCAGGTGTCTATGGTGATCGAGTGAGCGAGCAGACGCGGGACCAGGGCACGGTGGCAGGACGGCGCGTGGTCGTCGTCGGCGCGGGCATGGCCGGGGTGCAGACCGCGGTCGCCCTCCGGGAGCAGGGCTTCACCGGCAGCATCACCCTGATCGGCGCGGAACCCCATCAGCCGTACGACCGGCCCCCGCTGTCCAAGGCCGTCCTGCTCGGCAAGGCCGAGGGCTCCGCCTTCGACGTCGACTTCGAGGCGCTCGGGCTCGAAGTACAGCTGGGCCGCGAGGTGGTGGGCCTGCGCCCCGCCGACCACGAACTGGACACCGCCGAGGGCCCGGCGCCCTACGACGTCCTCGTCCTCGCCACCGGTGCCGAACCGATCCGGCTGCCGGGCGCCGACGGCATCCCCGGCGTCCATCTGCTGCGCACCCTGGACGACGCCGAGCGGCTGCGCCCGGTGCTCGCCCGGCAGCACGACATCGTGGTCGTCGGCGCGGGCTGGATCGGCGCCGAGTTCGCCACCGCCGCGCGCGAGGCGGGCTGCGCGGTGACCGTCGTGGAAGCGGCCGACCGGCCGCTCGCGGGCGCGCTGCCCGCCGAGGTGGCCGCGCCGATGGCCGCCTGGTACGCCGCCGCCGGGGCCACCCTGCGCACGCACGCACGCGTGGCGCACGTCGAACCCGGCGAAGTCGTCCTCGACGACGGCACCCGGCTGCCCGCTGGCGCCGTCGTGGTCGGCATCGGCGCCCGCCCCGCCACCGCCTGGCTGACGGGCTCCGGCATCGAACTGGGCGCCCACGGCGAGGTCCTGGCCGACGACCACCTGCGCACCTCCGTGCCGGACGTCTACGCGGTCGGCGACTGCGCCTCCTTCCCCTCGGGGAGATACGGCGAGCGACTTCTCGTCCACCACTGGGACAACGCCCTCCAGGGGCCGCGCACGGTCGCCGCGAACATCGTCGGGGAGACCTCGGCGGTCTACGACCCGGTGCCGTACTTCTGGTCCGAGCAGTTCGGCCGCTTCGTCCAGTACGCCGGTCACCACGCGTCCGCCGACACCACCCTGTGGCGCGGCGACCCGTCCACCCCGGCGTGGAGCGTCTGCTGGCTGCGCGGGGACCGGCTGGTGGCGCTCCTGGCGGTCGGCCGCCCCCGTGACCTGGCCCAGGGCCGCCGGCTGATCGAGGCGGCCACCCCAATGGACCACGAGCTGCTGGTCGATGCTTCTCTCCCGATGAAGGCCGCTATCGCCTAGTTCGTCCCACCGGGTCGGACCGGCCCGGCTTCCGACTGTCAGTCCGGGATGGCACGCTGTTTACGTGACCGAGATTGACGCAAAGATCGATGCTCTCGTCCCCGCCTGGCTCACGCTGCCCGACATCGCAGAGTTGCTCGATGTCGAGGTGACACGCGTGCGGCAGCTGGTCAAGGACGGCCAAGTCATCGCCGTACGCCGTGGTGAGAACCGCGCGCTGCACGTCCCCGCCGCCTTCATCGACGGGGCCGAGCAGAAGGTCGTCAAGGGCCTCACGGGGACCCTGACGCTCCTCCGGGACGACGGCTTCTCCGACGAAGAGATGCTCGAGTGGCTCTTCACCCCGACCCCAGCCTGCCCGGCACCCCGCGCAGGCCCTGAGCGAGAATCGCGGCACGGAGGTGAAGCGCCGCGCCCAGGCGCTCGCCGTCTGACCCGGACGACCGCCAGGTGTACGGGCCGCGGGGAAGCTCACCGCGGCCCGTACGCGACACCACCACACACCGAACAACGGGGACAACGCATGCCCGACACCGCCGCAGCAGCCGCCCGCGCGGAGCTCGCCGACGCCCGGGTCTACCTCTGCACGGACGCCCGCAGGCGCCAGGGCGACCTGGCGGAGTTCCTGGACGCGGTCCTGGCCGGCGGGGTCGACATCGTGCAGCTGCGCGACAAGGGCATGGAGGCCGCCGAGGAGCTGGAGCACCTCCAGGTCTTCGCCGAGGCCTGCGCCCGGCACGGCAGACTCCTGGCGGTCAACGACCGCGCGGACGTCGCCCACGCCGCCGGCGCCGACGTGCTGCACCTCGGGCAGGGCGACCTCCCGGTGCCCGCCGCCCGCGCGATCCTCGGCGAGGACGTCCTGATCGGCCGCTCCACGCACGCCGAGTCCGAGGCCGCCGCGGCAGCCGTCCAGGAGGGCGTGGACTACTTCTGCACGGGCCCGTGCTGGCCCACCCCACCAAGCCCGGCCGCCACGCCCCCGGCCTCGACCTGGTCCGGTACACGGCCGCCCTGGGCACCTCCCGCCCCTGGTTCGCGATCGGCGGCATCGACCTCGGCAACCTCGACGAGGTGCTCGAGGCGGGCGCCCGCCGTGTCGTCGTCGTACGGGCCGTCACGGACGCGGACGACCCGGGCGCGGCGGCGGCCGAGTTGGCGAAGCGGCTGCGGCAGGCCTGACCGGCGTACGCCTTGAGGCCCGCTGTCCGATGGGTGGACAACAGGGCGACAAAACAGGCAAATTCCTGTTCCGGTTGGGTGTCCGCCGCCCCCTGACTAACCTTCGGGTATGGCCTTCGGAACCGCATCCACCAGGACTGATCGCGCACGCACCGTGCGTGACATGCTCGCGACCGGCAAAAGGACGTACTCGTTCGAGTTCTCCGCGCCGAAAACCCCCAAGGGCGAGCGGAACCTGTGGAGCGCGCTGCGGCGGGTCGAGGCCGTCGCCCCCGACTTCGTCTCCGTGACCTACGGCGCCGGCGGCTCCACCCGCGCGGGCACCGTCAAGGAGACCGAGCAGATCGTCGCCGACACCACGCTGACCCCGGTCGCCCACCTCACCGCGGTCAACCACTCCGTCGCCGAACTGCGCAACATCATCGGCCAGTACGCCGACGCGGGCATCCGCAACATCCTCGCGGTGCGCGGCGACCCGCCCGGCGACCCCATGGCCGACTGGGTGGCACACCCCGAGGGGCTGACGTACGCGGCCGAACTGGTGCGGCTCATCAAGGAGTCGGGCGATTTCTGCGTCGGCGTCGCCGCCTTCCCCGAGATGCACCCGCGCTCCCCGGACTGGGACACGGACGTCGCGCGCTTCGTCGACAAGTGCCGGGCGGGCGCCGACTACGCCATCACGCAAATGTTCTTCGAACCCGAGTCGTACCTGCGGTTGCGCGACCGTGTCGAGGCCGCGGGCTGTGCGACCCCGTCATCCCCGAGGTCATGCCGGTGACCAGCGTGCGGATGCTGGAGCGGTTGCCGCAGCTCAGCAACGCCGACATCCCGGCCGTTCTGAAAGAGCGAATCCTCACAGCCAAAGACGATCCGGCGGCTGTACGCTCGATCGGGATCGACTTCGCCACGGAGTTCTGCGCCCGGCTGCTGGCCGAGGGAGTGCCAGGGCTGCACTTCATCACGCTCAACAACTCCACGGCGACGCTGGAAATCTACGAGAACCTGGGCCTTCACCATCCACCGCGGGCCTAGACCGGCCGCCCGGACATACGACACACTGCGTAGCGGCCACTGGGAGAGGGGCGTACATGGGCTGGACGGTCCTCTACATCGCGTTCGGCATCGTCGCACTGTGGTTGCTCGGTGAGGTGCTGCTGCAGTACAAGGCACGCCTGCGCTGGCGACTGCTCGCGTTCGTCGGCTTCCTGGGCGTCGTCCTGGGTGTGCTGATCCCCTCCGTCTTCGTCATCGCCCTGGGCGCCGTGGCCTTCGCCGTCGGCCAGACCTATGTCACCCTCTCGTTCCGCCGCGGCTTCGAAGCGGGCTGGGCGGTCTCCGGCCGGCCGAGCGTGGGCGGCATCAAGCGCCGCCGCGGCGAACCGGACGACCAGGACCCGAACCCGGACGCGCCCGGCCCCGAGTCGGCCGAGGGCGCCTTCCAGGACTACGACCGGAACAAGGCCTTCGGCCAGGACGACGACTACGACCGCGACGACGTCTTCACCCCGAACCGCCCCCTGAATCCCACGGCCGCCGAGACCACCTCGGTCTACGAGCCGCAGCCCCTCCCGGACGACACCGGCTCCTACGGCGTGTACAACACCGCCGCGTACGCGAACGCCACCGACCCCGACTTCGCGGGCACGGACCAGGCGTACGCCGCCGCGGGCCAGACCCAGGACCAGGCCTACGCGGCCGCGGCCCAGGGCGACGGCCAGAACTACGGCTACGA
Organism: Streptomyces sp. P3; assembly: GCA_016893485.2. GTDB lineage: Bacteria > Actinomycetota > Actinomycetes > Streptomycetales > Streptomycetaceae > Streptomyces. The sequence goes on along the minus strand of JAFEKX020000001.1, from coordinate 2,902,560 downwards.
CCAGTACACGGGCTACGACCAGCAGCAGTACGGCTACGACACCACCGGCCAGCAGCAGTACGCGGCCTACTCCGACCCGTACACCGGCACCCAGACGTACGGCGGCACCGGCTACGACACGGGCTACGACGGCCAGCAGCATTACCCCCAGCAGGGTTACACACAGGACCAGTACGGCAACGGCGGCTACGCCGGCGAGACCCCGGCCGGCGGTGTGTGGGTCCCGCAGCAGCGCAACGACGAGACCTACGGCGGCGAACTCCCGGACCAGCAGTACCCCTACCAGGGCGACGGCCAGCAACAGCCCCAGCAGCAGCCGCAGTCGGGCCCCGGGTACGACGAGCAGTACCGTTTCTGAAGCCTGTTGAGGGCCCGGGCCCTCAACAGGGGCCCGTTTCCTGAGTGTGACCCGCTCACTGGGACCCTCTGAACTGCGGCCCTTCCACGATCAGTCCGGCGACCAGGGCCCCCGACATCCCGGCGTGCGGCAGCCCCCGCCGGGGTGGGACCAGCCGCCGACCCGGTAGAGCCCGGGCACGCGCGTGGTGTTCGCCGGGTGCAGGAAACGGCCCTGCCCGGCGGCGAGCGACGGCGCGGGCACGGCGCCGAAGCGGGTGCCCGTCTCGCCCTCGGTGTCCCCGGGCGTACGCACCTCGTGCCACAACAGGCGCTCCCGGAGCTGCGGTACGGCCCGTCCGGCGGCTTCGAGGAGGAAGTCCGTGTAGCGCCGGACCGTCGCCTCGTCCTCCCAGCCCGCCTCGCCCGACAGGACGGCGGACACCACCACGGACTCGTGCGCGTCGTCCGGCCGGAGCGCGGGGTCGTCGGGGCGCAGCACGGTCACCGTGGGACAGACAGGCTCGTCGCCCCCTGGGGAGGCCAGGAGGTCCAACTCGGCCTCGCGGTCCGGCGCGTGGACGACCGTGCGGTGCACCGCCCCGGCCTCGCGCGGGCCACGCAGGGCCAGCAGCAGCGTGCAGCGCACCGCCCGGGGTGAGCCCAAGTCGGCCTGTACGTCGCCTTCCTGGTCCAGTGGACGGCCTGTCAGGGCCCGCAGCGTCACCGGGTCCACGTCCGCGACGACATGGTCCGCGTCGGCCACCGTGCCTCCCCAGAGCCGAGAGCCCGGGAGGTGCCCCGGCGAGCTCGACTCCGGCCACCCGCCCGTCCTTCTCCAGGATTCGGGTCACCTCGGCCCCGAAGACGAACTCGACCCGCCTCGCCACGCACCGCTCGTACACCGCGCGCGCCAACTCCCGCATGCCGCCCCGCACATACCAGGTGCCGAAGGCGTGCTCCATGTACGGCAGCACGGCCGCGCTCGCGGGTGCGGTGCGGGGATCGAGGCCGTATGCCAGGGCGTGGCTCTCCAGGAGGGCCGTGAGGCGTTCGTCGCGCAGCTCCCAGGTGCCGATCTCGGCGAGGGTGCTCGCGCGCCGGGTGCGCAGCAGCTTCTTGTGCGGGACCGCGGGATAGGGCTCCTGGTCGGCCAGCACCGACCAGTTGGGCCACAGGGGCTCCTCCAGGAGGGGTCTGCGGGTGCGGTCCCAGGCCTCGCGGGCCCGGATCAGGAAGTCGCCCCAGCGCTGGCCCGCGCCGCCGCCCAGCGCCTCGTCCAGGGCCGTGACGACGCCCGCGCGGGAGGCGTTCGGCAACGACACCGCCGTACCGTCCGCGAAGACGTGCCGGGAGGACGGGTCGACCTGGACCAGCTCGACCAGGTCCTCCAGCGGCTCCTTGCCGGTCTTGATGAACATGTCGCGGTGGACCGCGGGCACGGGCAGCAGCCCGGGGCCGGTGTCGAAGCCGAACCCGTCCCGCTCGAAGCGGCGCACCGCACCGCCGTACGTCTCCGTACGCTCGTACACCGCCACCCGGTGGCCCGCGACGGCCAGCCGGGCAGCGGCCGCCATCGCGCCCATGCCGGCGCCGATCACCGCAATCCGTGCCATGCCTGCGACTGTATCGGCCGCCACTGACAGTCACGGCCGCGGGCGGTCACCAGGGATCTCGGTCCGGTGGTCGTCCGGGCGCGTGCCCCACCCGCGCGCCGAGGCGTCTCTCCTCGCGGCGCTGGGCCCTGCGGCGCAGGAAGCGGCGGATCCGGGAGATGAGGAAGAACAGGACCGTGAGCCCGGCCGCGAGCAGCACGGCCGCGATGATCGCCGCCGCCTGCGGATGGAACATCGCGAACGAGACGATCCCGCCGACCCCGAGATCCTCCGCGAAGCTCATGATCACGTTGCTGAACGGCTCGGGCGAGGTGTTGATCGCCATCCGCGTCCCGCTCTTGACCGCGTGGCTGGCCAGTGCCGACGAACCGCCGATCAGTCCCGCCGCCACGTCGTTCAGCGAACCGCTGTGCCCGGCGAGCACCGCGCCGACCCAGGCGCCTGCGGCCGGCCGGATCACCGTGTGCACGGAGTCCCACAGGGAGTCGACGTAGGGGATCTTGTCGGCGACGGCCTCGCACAGGAACAGGACGCCCGCCGTGATGAGGACCTCAGGGCGTTGCAGCGACTCGGGGACCGCGTCGGTCACCCCGGTCGCTCCGAAGATCCCGAGCAGCAGCACCACCGCGTACGCGTTGATGCCGCTGGCCCAGCCGCTGGTGAAGACCAGGGGGAGTACGGACACGGAGGCGATAGTAGCCACTCGACAACCTGGCGTCCTGGGCCTGAGTGCGTACGGCTGAGTATCCGTACCTAGGGAGTGAGTTGAGTACGCGCGCGGATGGGACGCGACCTGCGCGAACGAGAGAGTAGGGGCACGGAAAGGGGCGCGGCTCCGGAACCGCCGACACGGGGCGGCGGAACGGGGCCCGCGCCCTTGGCCGCTCCTTCCGCCGGATCTCTCGGCGGAAGCGAGGCACGGGGGACCCTGGGACCGACCGACGGGGGTTCCAACGGGGGAACGTACGGGGAGCACAAGGGAGCGCCGGTTCGAGGTGGCCCGCGGGGGACGCGGCCACAGCGAACCGGCGCTTCTGTGTGCGGTTGCTGTCGGGGCTTCTTGTCGACGGCCTCTTTGTGAGCCGCCGTCAGTGGCCGCCGCTGACCCGCCCCTGGAGCAGCCGGGACAGCGCCGAGTGGACGTCGTCCAGGGAGCGCTCCGGCTGGAAGGACTGCCAGTCCAGGGCGGCCACCAGGACCATGCCGACCAGCGCCGCGGCCGTCAGCCGGACGTCGATCTCGGGGCTGAACTCACCGCCCGCCACGCCCGCGTGCAGCACGTCCTCGATGGCCGCGTTCACCTGTTGGCGCACGACCAGGAGCGTGGGCTGCCAGGAGCGGTTGGTGCGCCACAGCTCGGCCACGTAGAGCTGGGTGAAGGACGGGTAGCGGGCGATGAAGCCGAGGCCCGCGCGAATCATCGCGTCCAGGGCGTCCACCTTGCTGCCACCGTCCCGGGCCGTCTGCTCGGCGGCCTCTCTCAGGGAGGCGGTGAGGACGCCCACGCCGTGCCGCAGCAGCTCCTCGAAAAGGACGGACTTGCTCGCGAAGTTGTAGTAGACGGTGCCCTTCGCGACCCCGGCACGCTCGGCGATCTCGTCCACCGTGGTGGCGGAGAAGCCCTGTTCGGCGATGAGCGTGACGGCCGCCTCGTAGAGCTTCTGCCGGGTGGCCTCGCGGCGCGTGCTGCCGCCCGACGGGGTGTTGCTGCTTTCCATGGGCCTGATTGTCACAGGCCCGGCGTGTTCCGCGGGCACGGGTGCCGGGGTCCTGCGCGCGCTCACAGGGTCAGCTCCGGATGCAGCCGGTCCAGCGTCCACACCTGGCGGCGGCGGGCCGACAGGGCGGTCAGCGCGAGGGCACCCGCGGTGAACGCGGTGAGCACCACGCACGCGTGCCACACGGGTCCGAGGCCACCGCCCGTGATGAGCCGCCGTAGGGCCTCGACGACGTAACTCATCGGCAGGAAGGGGTGGATCGCGTTGAAGAAGCCCGGGCTGGTCTGCACCGGGTAGGTACCGCCCGCCGACGTCAACTGGAGCATCAGCAGGGCGAGTACGAGGATCCGGCCCGCTGCCCCGAAGCGGGCGTTCAGCCACTGCACGATGGCCGCGAAGCACGCCGTCACCAGGAACAGGAAGCCGATCGTGCCGGCCGCCCGCACCATCTCCAGGCCGATCGCCCAGTGCAGTACGGCCATCAGGGCCACCCGTCTGGAGCACCCCGACCGCGACCACGGGCAGCCAGCCCGCGAGGGCTATCCGCCAGGCCGAGGCGCCGGCGGCGAGGGCGCGCCGGTTCATGGGCGCGATCAGCATGTAGGCCACCATCGCGCCCACCCACAGGGACAGCGGAATGAAGTACGGGCGAACCCGGTGCCGTAGTTGGGCGCCTTGTGCAGGTCCTTCGAGGCCAGGTGGACCGGGTCGGACATGACCCCGGTGCGCTGGTCGCGGTCCTGCTTGTCGTAGTCCGGGATCTGCGCGGCGCCGTCGTGCAGGCCGCCGGCGAGCTTCCCGGAGCCGTCGACGAGCTTGTACAGGCCGCCGTTGAGGTCCACCGCGCCGGTCTTCAGCTTGCCGACGCCGCTGTCCAGGTCGCTGGCGCCCGTGCCGGCCGTGCCGAGCCCGGCGTGCAGGGTCTTGGCGCCCGAGGCGACCTTCCCGGCACCGTCGTTCAGCTTGTCGACCTTGGCGACCGCGTCGTCGAGGTCCTCGGAGAGGTGCGGGGCGTGGTCGGCGAGCGCCTGGGCCTGGGTCTGGAGGGTGGCCAGGTTCGCGTCGAGCTTCTTCAGGTCGCCGTGCTGGTCGACGACCAGGCTGTTGACGTCGTCGGCGACCTTGGCCACGTCGGAGGCGGCCGTGGCGGCCTTCTTCAGGTCGGGGCAGGCCTCATCCTTCAGGACGACGTTCTCGCAGCGCGCCTTGTAGACCTCGTCCAGGGTGTCCGAGGCCGCGTGCGCGCCCTTGGCGGCGACGGGGGCCGTCTTCACCAGGACGTCGAGGTTGGCGCGGATCGTCTTGGCGGAATCGGCGACCAGTCGAGCGGTGTCCCCGATGGTCTTCTCGTTGTCCTTGAGGAAGGGACCCACCCTGTCGGCGACCCCGTTGACCGTGTCCGCGAGGGTCTGCGTCCCCGCCGCGACCTGCGCCGAGCCGTCCGCCAGGGTGCCCGCGCCCGTGTCGAGCTTCTTGAGGCCCGCGGAGAGCTTGCCGCTGCCCTTCTTGGCGTCCTTCAGGCCGTCGGCGAGATCCTTGGAGCCCGCCTCGGCCGTCCCGATGCCGCCCTTCAGCTTGTCGGCGCCGTCGGCCGCCTTCACGGTCTGGCCGTGGATGTCGGAGAACGACACGAAGATCCGGTCCAGGAAGGTCCGCGAGGCCTTCGTGGACGCGGCCGACCGCACCTCGCTGAACACCGTCTTGGAGATCTGCCCGACGATGTAGTTGTTGGCGTCGTTCGTCCGCACCTGGAGCGCGCCCGTCTCCGGGAGTCGCCCGCACTGGAGGAGACGCGCCGGCTGAGGTCGGCCGGCATGGTCAGCGACAAGTAGTACGTGCCGTCCTCGACGCCCTTCCGCGCGGTGGCCGCGCTCACCTCGTGCCAGTCGAACGTCTTGCTGTCCCGCAGCCCCTTGGTGATGTCGTCGCCCGCGGTGACCTTCTTCCCGTCGGCACTCGCCCCCTTGTCGTCGTTGACGAGCGCCACGGGGATGCGGTCCAGGCGGCCGTAGGGGTCCCAGAAGGACCACAGGTACAGCGCGCCGTACAGCAGCGGCAGCAGCAGGAGGGCGACCAGCGCGGCGCGCGGCAACCTCCCCTGCCGAAGCGCTTCAGCTCAAGCGCGGCCAGTCGTGGCGCGTGCATCGGCCTTCTCCGTCCCCTCGGTGGATACCGCCACGACCGTCGTCCCGGCTTCGGCGATCGACTTCAACAGCGCCCAGATCTCGTCCCGTTCGGCATCCGAGAGCTTGAGATCGACGTCGTCCACACCGAGCAGCGCGGGCCGCCCGATCAACGCCAGCGCGATGGACAGCCGCAGCTCCTGCGGCCGTTCCAGATCCCGTACGGCGGTCCTGGCGCCCTTGGGCAGCACCTCGCGGTCGAGCCCGGCGGCGGTCAGCGCCCGCTCGATCCGCAGCCCCCGCCTCGACGGCCCGCTCGGACCGGGGCGCAGCAGTCCGCGCACCGAGTCCCCGAACCGCCTTTGCAGCAGCGCCCGTTCACGCAGGTGCTCGCCGACGGTCAGCGCCGGTTCGAGGTCGGTGACCCCGGCGACATTGGCCAGCGCGCTGACCCGCCGTACGGCCGCCGACTGCTTCGGGAGCGTCAACTCGCCCACGGCGGCGGTCCCTTCGGACGCCTTCATCCGGCCGGTGAGCGCGAGCAGCAGACTCGTACGCCCGGACCCCGACGGCCCCTCCACGGCGATCAGCGACCCGGGGCCGGCATCCAGGGATATCCCCGGAACGCCCAGCCGCGCGGCCCCTTCACCCCGAAGTCCTCGGCTGTGACACCGACCCCGCCCACGGTTCCCCGCCCCCTGCCCCTTTGAGTCGAGCATTTTGAACTGACTGGTCAGTGCAAAAGTAACCCGAACCTTCGATCGAAGCAAAAGCGCAGGTCAGAACGGATTGTCAGTGCCATACCCCACGATGGGTCACATACGGCACTACCTGACTGGGCGTGCCGTCACACGACGACAGGAGGTTCGTCATGGCCAACTCGTCCGCAGCCGCCGCCCGTCGGCGCCGCGCCTCCGGCCCTGCCCCCTCACTGACCGGCCCGGCGAGCGATGTGCACCCCGTGCTCCGCCGGGCCACGGCCCCACCAGCCGCCCTCGACCTCCTCGCCCAGGCCCGCGCCGGACTGGACGAGGCAGCCGTCCTCGAGACGTCGAACGAACGGTACGCGACGGCCCACCTGGCCGCCCTGCGCACCGCCGCCGCGGTCCTCGCCGCCCGCGCCCAGCCAGAGCCCACCGCCCGCCGCCGGGCCCGCATCCGCAGCGCCTGGGAAGTCCTCCCGAGATAGCGCCCGAACTGACCGAGTGGAGCGCCCTGTTCGCGTCCGGCGCCCGGCGCCGCGCGCGGGCCGAGGCGGGCATCCAGGGCGCGGCGACCCGCCGGGACGCCGACGACCTCATACGCGACGTGGCGATGTTCCTGCGCCTGGTCGAGCGCATGCTCGTCCTCCAGCCGGTGCTGCCCCAGCCACGCCAGGACCCGGAGCGGCCGGGGACCGCGCCGGGTGAGCAGCGCCCCAAAGGAGGCGGGGCTGTATCGCTGTGCGGCTCCGCCGCGTGCGCGCGACCAGCCCCCACCGGCCCGCAGGTTCCTCACCGCTCCACCAGCGGAGCGCGCCGCGTGAGACACATGACCAGGTGCGGCACCGGAGGCAATAGGGTGGAAGGCGCCTGAAGCCCTCCCTCCGCCAGCCACCGGGGCCGGGGAGGCAGCCCGTTCGCTCCGCCGTGCACAGGCGGTGCCGCGCCGAGGAGTCAACTGCCGTGTCGGACCCGAGCCGCCCCCGCGCCTCCCTCCGTACCGCCGTGGTCTGGGACGTCCTGCAGGACGCCCTCGACCGCCGGGTCAAGGCCACGGGTCGGGACGCGCTGGACGTCCTCGACACCGGAGGCGGCAGCGGCAACTTCGCGGTGCCCGTCGCCCGCCTCGGGCACCGCGTCACCGTCGTCGACCCCAGCCCGAACGCGCTGTTCGCGCTGGAGCGCCGCGCCGCCGAGGCCGGTGTCGCCGACCGCGTGCAGGGCGTCCAGGGCGACGCGCACGGCCTCTTCGACGTGGTCGAGCGCGGCGGCTACGACGCGGTGCTGTGCCACGGCGTCCTGGAGTACGTCGACGACCCCGCCGAGGGCGTCCGCACCGTGGTGGCCGCGCTGCGCCCCGAGGGCGTCCTCAGCCTGCTCGCCGCCGGACTCGGCGGTGCGGTGCTCGCGCGCGCCCTCGCCGGCCACTTCAAGGAGGCCCGGCAGGCCCTGGACGACCCGAACGGCCGCTGGGGCGAGGCCGATCCCGTCCCGCACCGCTTCACCGCCGAGCAGCTCGCCGGGTTCGTCGAGGGCGCGGGCCTCGCCGTCAGCGCCGTGCACGGGGTGCGGGTCTTCGCCGACCTCGTGCCCGGAGTCCTCGTGGACACCGAGCCCGGCGCCCTGGACGCGCTGCTGAAGCTGGAGGCCGCGGCGGCCGAGCTGCCGGCGTTCCACTCCGTGGCCACGCAGCTTCATGTGCTCGGCGAGACACGGGGTGCCACAGAGGCGTGAGCGGCCTCCTGTGCCGGACCCCTGATCAGGGGCGCGACAGCACATGGAGTACGCCACAGGCCCCCGATCGGGGGCCCGGCGCCGTATGATCGAGGGAGACCGCCCGGCATGACAGGACGGCCGCTGGGGAATGGAAGCTTCAGCGAGCCGGACGGCCATGGCGGATTCCGGTTGGTCAATTGGCGTAGAGGGGCGGGTTTCACGGGGGCGATTCCCTGCCTATCCTGAAGGGACCCCCGGGTCGCCCCGGCGACTGCACGATGAGGAGGACTCCGTGCCGCTCTCGGAGCACGAGCAGCGAATGCTCGAGCAGATGGAGCGAGCGCTGTACGCCGAAGATCCCAAGTTCGCGACAGCGCTTGAGGGAAGCGGGCTGCGCACGTACACCCGGCGACGGGTCTACCAGGCGGTGGCCGGCTTCCTCGTAGGTATTGCGCTCCTCATGGCAGGAATGGTCGCACAGCAGATTTGGGTCAGCGTGGTGGGATTCCTCGTCATGCTGGGCTGTGCGGTACTCGCCGTGACCGGTTGGCGCAAGGCCCCCAAGCCTGGCGAACAGCCCGCCGCAGGCGCTCCGCACGCCCGCCGCCAGGGACGGCAGCGGCGCTCGGTGATGGATCGGATCGAGCAGCGCTGGCAGCGCCGCCGCGACGAGCAACAGGGCGGCGGCCAGTAGCAGCACCAAGCCCCGCAGCAGCACGCGCGGCACTCCTCGAAGACGAGTGAGGGGTGACCACCGAACCGGTGGTCACCCCCTCCCGTATGCCCTGCCGCGCTTGCTAGCCCTGCTGCCCGGACGGCTTGCGCGGGGGCAGCCGGAGCGCCGCCGCCCGTGTCGTCACCGAGGTCCACCAAGCCGACAGCGCCCACACCACCCGGACGGTCGAGCGCGGGGCGACCAGTGCGCGCAGCCGCGCGGGAGCGGCCGGACGTGTCCTGAAACCGACGGCCACCCGCCGCACGTCCTGCGCGAGCCCGGAGGCCAACTGGGGCCGGGGCGCGTAGAGGACCTGCTCGACGGCGTCCGCCACCCGGTGCACCGACGCGGTGGCCGCCGGGTCGAGCTCCCGAGCCGCACCATCCTGGCCGCCGCCTTGCGCGGGGTCAGCGACTCGTCGGGCGGAATCCCGAAGTCCCAGGCCGTATCGGTCAGTTCCTCCCACACCGCCAGCGTGTGGACGGCCGCCTCGGACTCCGTACGACCATGAGCGCCCAGCCGTACCGACCGCATCCGGGTCCGCCACAGCATCGGCGAGAACGGGATCGTCAGCAGCAGGAGCGCGCCCAGGCCGAGGGCCACGATCTGCACGTACCACCAGGGACCCCGCGGGTCACCGCCCGCCGCGATCGCCGGGGCCTGGCTGGCGCAGCCGTCCAGCTTCCGCAGCTGGGCCGTGCAGCTCTCGCTCGCCGAGGGGGCCGCGGACGGCTCCGTGCTCGTCGAGGCCGAGGGCCTGGCCGGGTCCGGGACATCGCTGCCGGGCACCGTCGACTGGGTGTACGCCGGGACCGAGCCGCGGTTCGGGGTCGGCTCGAAGCGGGTCCAGCCCACGCCCTCGAAGTACAGCTCGGGCCAGGCGTGCGCGTCCTTCAGGCCCACCGACACCGTGCCGTCCGCCTCCGGGGTGCCCGGCGCGAAGCCCACCGCGACCCGGGCCGGGATGCCCAGCGTGCGGGCCATCGCCGCCATCGCGAAGGAGAAGTGGACGCAGAAACCCTGCTTGTTTTTCAGGAACTTGGCGATCGCGTCCCGGCCGGTGCCGACGTCCACCTGGGTGTCGTACTGGAAGCCGCCGGTCACCGCGAAGTAGTCCTGGAGCTTGACCGCCTGCTCGTAGTGACTGGTCGAGCCCGCGGTGACCTTGCGGGCGGTCTCGGCCACCACCGCGGGGAGCGACTTCGGCACCTTCGTGTACTGGTTGCGCAGAGCCGTCGACGGCTCGGGTGCCTCGGCCAGCTGGTCCGCGGTCGGCTGGACGTCCAGGCTGCTGACCTCGTAGGTCGCCCCACGGGTGTTCTGCCCGTGGTCGCCCACGACCGTCATGCCCACCGGCTCGTACCGCCAACTGCCGTCGATCCGCACACCGCTGGGCGGGTACGGCATCGGCAGCCAGTCCTGCGCGTACCAGTCGGCGGCCGAGATCCGGGTCTTGATCTCCGTGCGCTTGATGTCGGCGCCGAGGCCCGTCGGGGTGGGGAACGTGCTCGGCACGCTCTCGATGTGCCGCTGGGACGGCTTCCAGGTGGTGCCGTCGAAGTCGTCCAGGGACACGATCCGCAGATACATGCCCGAGACGTCGTTCGTGTCGGTGCTCAGGGACAGGACCTGGCGGTTCTCGTCCACGTTCAGGCTGTCGCGCAGCGAGACCAGCGGGTTGACCGCGGAGATCGTGCCACCCCCTCCGCTGCCCGCGCCCACACCCGTCCCGGCCGCGTCCAGCAGGCCGCCCGAGATGGTGGGCAGCGGCAGCAGGGCGATGGCCACGGCGACCGCGCCGATCCGCCGCCCGGTGCGGACCGGGGCGAGCGGACCCGAGGACTCCGAGCCCGGGGTGGTGCGCGGCGCCCCTCCGAAGACCCGGCCCCACTGGGCGAGCCGGTCCCGGCCCTCGGCCAGCAGCAGCATCAGATAACCGCCGGCGGCGAGCAGGAACCACAGCCAGCTGACGCCGCTCTCGGACAGCCCGGCGGCGACCGAGTACAGCGCGAGCAGCGGCAGTCCGGCCGGGGCCGCGCTGCGGAAGGTGACCGCGAGCGTGTCCACGGCGAGGCCGATCACCAGGACACCGCCGATGAGCATCAGCCGGATGCCGTCGTGCAGCGGTGCCGGGATCGCGTACCGGGAGACGTCGTCGGAGCCTTCCCGCAGCAGGTCCGCGAAGTGCTGGAAGGCCCCGGGGCCCGGGACGAACCCGGCGAGGGCCTGCGCGTGCGCGAAGACCAGGGTCAGCATCAGCAGGGTGACCAGGGCCTGCGCCGCGACCGTCAGCGGCCGGGCCAGCGGCACCCGCCGGGTCGCCGCGCCCACGCCGGTCTGGATCGCCAGCATGAAGGCGGCCTGGATGATCCAGGTCGCCGGGGAGACCAGGGGCAGCATCGCGCAGGACGCCATCAGCGTGGCCACCCAGGCGCAGATGGCCAGTCGTGCCCGCCCGCTCATGCCCATCCCTCCCCGAGGCCGGCGGCGGTGATGCCGTTCCGCTCGCGGTCCGCCCGTTGCCACAGCTCCGTCAGGGAGGCGCCGCGTGGTACGGCCACGGTGGTCCAGCCCGCGTCGCGCAGCAGCCGCAGCCGCTCCTCGGGCCCGTCACCGGGTCCGGGCACGTCGGTCGACTCGCGGACCCAGCCGTCGTTGTCCAGCACGAAGGCGAGGGCGCCTCCGCTGCGCTGGCGCATCCGGGCGACCACGGCCGCCTGTTCCTCGTCTAGGTCGCCGAAGAAGGCCACCAGCAGTCCTTCGTTCCCGCTGCGCAGGACGTCGTAGGCCCGGGACAGGCCCGAGCCGTCCGAGTGGTCGATCACCGCGAGGGTGTCCATCATCAGTCCGGCCGCGTCCGCCGACTCCTGGCTCGCGCCCGCGAACCCGTCGGCGTCCTGGCCGGGCACCGAGTTGCCCGTGTCGCTCAACAGCCGTACGGAGAAGCCGCGTTCCAGCATGTGCACCAGGACGGAGGCGGCGCCCGAGACGGCCCACTCGAAGGCCGAGTCCGGGCCCTGGCCCGCGTAGGCGATGCCCCGGGTGTCCAGCAGGACCGTGCAGCGGGCGCGCTGGGGCTGTTCCTCGCGGCGGACCATCAGCTCGCCGTAGCGCGCGGTGGAGCGCCAGTGCACACGGCGCAGGTCGTCGCCGTAGCGGTACCCGCGCGGGATCACGTCGTCCTCGCCCGCCAGGGCCAGCGAGCGGTTGCGGCCGTCGCCGTAGCCCTTGGCCTCGCCGCTGAGGCGGACCGGGGAGGGCCTCCACGCGCGGGATGACCGTCAGGGTGTCGAAGGTCGAGAAGGAGCGGGTCAGTTCGCACATCCCGAAGGGGTCCGTCAGGCGGAGCTGGAGCGGTCCCAGGGGTAGCGCCCGCGCAGGTCGGAGCGGACCCGGTAGGACACCTCGCGCCGGCCGCCCGCCTCGACCCGGTCCAGGACGAAGCGGGGGCGCGGACCGAGCACGTACGGCACCCGGTCCTGGAGCATCAGCAGGCCCGTGGGCAGCCGGGAGACGTTGTCCATGCGCAGATGGACGCGGGCCTCGGAGCCGGCGGGCACGCGCGCGGGGAGAGCCTGCGGCTGCCGGCCACCCGGTAGCGGGTGCGGTAGAGCACGGTCGCGCAGACCAGCGGCAGCACCGCGAGCAGCAGCCCGACCCGGAGCAGATCACTCTGCCCCAGGACGTACGCGCAGACCGCGGCGGCGATACCGGCGGCCAGGAACGAGCGTCCGCGGGTGGTCAGCCCGGCCAGGGCCGTACGGACACCGCCCTTCTCGTCCCGGTCGGTCTCCGCCTCCCCGGTGGTCATCACAGCCTCCGGGGCGGCTGCTGGCCGTACCCCCGAGACCCAGGCCGCTCTGCGGGGCCGGTGCCGCGGGCACGGGGGTGCGCTGGAGGATCTCCTGGACGACCTGCTCCGCCGTACGACGGTTCAACTGGGCCTGGGCGGTGGGCAGCAGGCGGTGGGCCAGGACCGCGACCGCGAGGGCCTGGATGTCGTCCGGCAGCGCGTACTCACGGCCGCTCAGGGCGGCGGAGGCCTTCGCCGCGCGCAGCAGGTGCAGCGTCGCGCGCGGGGAGGCACCGAGTCTGAGGTCCGGGTGGTTGCGGGTGGCGCCGACCAGCTCCACCGCGTACCTGCGGACCGGGTCGGCGACGTGGACGCCGCGGACCGCCTCGACCAGTTTGACGATGTCGTGCGCGTGCGCCACGGGCTGGAGGTCGTCCAGCGGGCTGACCCCGCCGTGGATGTCGAGCATCTGCAGCTCGGCCTCCGCGCTGGGATAGCCGATGGAGACCCGCGCCATGAAGCGGTCGCGCTGGGCCTCGGGCAGGGGATAGGTGCCCTCCATCTCGACCGGGTTCTGCGTGGCGACCACCATGAAGGGGCTGGGCAGTTCGTAGGTCTGGCCGTCGATGGTGACCTGGCGCTCCTCCATGGACTCCAGGAGCGCGGACTGGGTCTTCGGCGAGGCGCGGTTGATCTCGTCGCCGATCACGATCTGGGCGAAGATCGCGCCCGGTTTGAACTCGAAGTCCCGCTGCTGCTGGTCCCAGATGGACACACCGGTGATGTCCGAGGGCAGCAGGTCGGGCGTGAACTGGATTCGCCGCACCGAACAGTCGATCGACCGCGCCAGCGCCTTGGCCAGCATTGTCTTGCCCACACCGGGGACGTCCTCGATCAGAAGATGTCCCTCGGCGAGCAGCACGGTCAGCGAAAGCCGTACGACCTCGGGCTTGCCCTCGATCACTCCTTCCACCGAACTGCGGACTCGCTCCACAGTGGCGGTCAGATCCGTAAGGCTCGCTCGATCGTCATAGGTCGTCACCCGGCCCTCCTCGGCCCGTTCTTTCCATGGGCCGACGCCTGTGATGCGGACCGGCCCACCCCGAAACACGGACACCGCGCGGGAAAAGTTCCGCGCGACGCCACACCCGCATTCTTGTTGCCGTTACCGGTTCGTGTCACTCGCCTGTGGACAACTGCCTTCGCTTTGTCGGGTCTTATGACCTTCTGGGCGTCCGAGGCGGGAGTTTTCGGGGCGGGCGGGTGCGTCAGGCGGGGTCGATCTCGCGCAGCAGACCCGACTTCACGTCGAAGACGAAGCCGCGCACATCATCAGTGTGCAGCAGGAACGGCGAGGTGCGCACACGCTGCATGGACTGCCGTACGTCCTGGTCGACGTCACGGAAGGCCTCCACCGCCCAGGCGGGGCGCTGGCCGACCTCCATCTCCAGATCGTGCCGGAACTCCTCGGTGAGGGACTCCAGGCCGCAGCCCGTGTGGTGGATGAGCACGACGCTGCGGGTGCCGAGCGCCCGCTGGCTGATGGTGAGGGAGCGGATGACGTCGTCGGTGACGACCCCACCCGCGTTACGGATCGTGTGGCAGTCGCCCAGTTGCAGGCCGAGCGCCGAGTGCAGGTCGAGTCGGGCGTCCATGCAGGCCACCACGGCCACCTGGAGCACGGGTCGGGCGTCCATCCCCGGATCGGTGAACGCGGCGGCGTACTGTCCGTTGGCCTCGACGAGGCGGTCCGTCACGGTCCCGCCGTCGGTTATGGCGCCTTCGGACTCTGTGGGTACGGATGCGGAGGTCGTCATACCCATGACGGTACTGGTCACCGGCGGTTCGGTCGCGGTGTGGGGCGGGAAAAAGAGCGTCATTGCGTCCTCTTGTGAGGTAACCCACACGGGTGGCGGGGGTGCGCCCGCCCGGGTGTTTCTTCCCGTTTTGACGCTTCGCACGCACCCCGGTCCGCGACGCGCAGGCCGGTTGATTGACCGCGGGACAGGGTGGACTAAAGTTGCGCGGAGCGGGAGACGAGGCTCTCCCTGCTGGACTTTTCCCGGAGACTCCGGCGACCTTCCGGATTCTCCCCACGTGCGCGGCGCGTACGTACGGCTCGGCCTCCTCCTGCTCCCGGTCGGCTGACGCCTTCGGCGCCGGCAGGCTTCCCTTTCGTCAGCGGGTGGGCACCCGGCGGTGCGTACGGCCCGCCGGACCTGAGAGGGCCCCTTGAGCAACAGTCGACACGTCCCGGTGATGCTCCAGCGGTGCCTGGACATGTTGGCGCCCGCACTGGAGCGGCCGGGCGCGGTGGTCGTCGACTGCACCCTCGGCCTCGGCGGGCACAGCGAGGCCCTGCTGACCCGGTTCCCGAGGCGCGGCTCGTGGCCCTCGACCGCGACAAGGAGGCGCTGCGCCTCTCCGGGAGCGCCTCGCGCCCTTCGGCGACCGCGCCACCCTCGTGCACGCCGTCTACGACGAACTGCCCGACGTGCTGGAGCGGCTGGGCATCCCGCGCGTGGAGGGCGTCCTGTTCGACCTCGGCGTCTCCTCCATGCAGCTCGACGAGGCCGACCGCGGCTTCGCCTACGCCCAGGACGCCCCGCTCGACATGCGCATGGACCAGACGACCGGCATCAGCGCCGCCGAGGTCCTCAACACCTACGCGCCCGGCGAACTCGTCCGCATCCTGCGGGCGTACGGCGAGGAGAAGCAGGCCAAGCGGATCGTGTCCGCGGTCGTCCGGGAGCGCGACAAGGAGCCGTTCAGCAACAGCGCGCGGCTCGTCGAGCTGATCCGCGACTCGCTGCCGCAGGCCGCCAAGCGCACCGGCGGCAACCCGGCCAAGCGCACCTTCCAGGCGCTGCGCATCGAGGTCAACGGCGAACTGTCCGTCCTGGAGAGCGCGATCCCCGCCGCGGTGAAGTCCCTTGCCGTGGGCGGCCGGATCGCCGTCCTGTCGTACCACTCGCTCGAAGACCGCCTGGTCAAGCAGGTGTTCGCGGCCGGCGCCGCCAACACCGCGCCTCCCGGGCTGCCCGTCGTGCCCGAGCGGTACCAGCCCCGGCTCAAGCTCCTGACGCGCGGTGCCGAACTTCCCACCGAGGAAGAGGTCGCCGAGAACCGGCGGGCGGCACCCGCGCGGCTGCGGGGGCTCAGCGCATCAGGGAGGACGTCGTTGATTGAGCACGGGGTGAGGCAGGGCGTCCGTCCAAGGCGCGCTCGCCGCGAGCAGCGGGTGGGTCCGACCTTCCGACTCGGGGGCGTGAGTGAGCAGGAAACCTGAACTGAGGGGCAGGGCCGCCCGACTCGCGCGGCTCTTCCCGACCGGCCCCGCGCAGACCGGCGGGATCCAGGCGGCCCGGACCCCGTTCGTCCTCCTTGTCGTGCTCCTTCTCGGCGGCGGCCTGATCGGACTGCTCGTGCTGAACTCCGCGCTCAGCGAAGGACAGTTCAAGCTGGACGACCTCCAGAAGCAGACCAAGAGCCTCACCGACGAGGAGCAGGCCCTCCAGCGGGACGTGGACGCCTACTCCGCCCCCGACGCCCTCCAGCGCCGCGCGCACGAACTCGGCATGGTGCCCGGCGGGGACCCCGCCTTCCTCGACCCGAACGGCACCGTGAAGGGTGTCCCCGAGCAGGCCGCCGCGAGGACCGCGGCGAACACCCCGGTGGTTCTCGCCCCGAGGCCCTGGTGAGCGGCCCGAGCCCGAGCCGTCCGCAGGTCCCGGCGCCGATTTCGACACCGGTCGCGAGTCCGGCCCAGGCTCCGGTGCCGGCCGTGCCGGTGACGCCCACCGCAGTACCGCCCTCCCCGACTCCGACCACGACTCCCGGCAGGTGACGGAAGTGTCCGACAGGGAACCGCCGCGCCGCCGAGTGCCAGGACCGGCCAGGCCCGAACGGCCGGAAGGGGGCAGCACCCCCGGCGCCGCCCGGGCCCCGGCGCCCGCCCCGCCCGCCGCCCGGCCGCGCCCCCGCCCTCGGCGCACTCCTCCGGCCGCCCTGGGGCCCGCGCTCCCTCCGGCTCGGCAGCCCCCGCCCCCGGCTGCGCATGATCAGCCTGGCGCTGACCCTCGTCCTGATCGCCTTCGTCGTACGGCTGCTGCAGGTGCAGGCGGTCGACGCGAGCGCGTACGCCGCCAAGGCCGCGCAGAACCGGTACGTCGACTACGTCGTGGCCGCCGAGCGCGGCGAGATCACCGACCGCTCCGGGGTGGCCCTCGCGACCAGCGTCGACGCGTACACGATCACCGCCGACCCGACGCTGTTCACCCGCAAGCAGCTGAAGATCGACGACGGGCCCGAGCAGGCCGCCGCCCTCCTCGCCCCCATCCTCGGCGTGGACCAGGCCTCCCTCGTCAAGAAGCTCAGGCCCGCGAACAAGAACCTGCGCTACGTGGTGCTCGCCAACCGGCAGACCCCGCAGGTCTGGAAGCAGATCAAGGACCTGAAGAGCGCGCTCACCACCAAGTCCTCGACCGACCCGACCACGGTCAACGTCCTGGCCGGTGTCCTCGCCGTCCCCACCACCAAGCGCGTGTACCCGAACGGCGATCTCGCCGCCGGGATACTGGGCTGGGTCAACGCCGACGGCAAGGGCGGCGGCGGGGTCGAGCAGCAGCTGAACAAGGACCTCACGGGCAAGGACGGCAAGGTCCGCTACGCCCAGTCCGGCGGGGTCCAGGTGCCGACCGCGGGTTCCACGGAGACGCCGGCGGTGCCGGGTTCCGACGTCGAGCTGACGATCGACCGCGACATCCAGTGGGCCGCGCAGAACGCCATCACCGAGCAGGTGAAGAAGTCCAAGGCGGACCGCGGGTACGTGATAGTGCAGGACACCCGCACCGGCGAGATCCTCGCCATGGCCAACGCGCCCGGCTTCGACCCGAACGACCTCGCGCAGGCCAACGCGGCCTCCCTCGGCAACGCGGCCCTCCAGGACGCCTACGAGCCCGGTTCCACCGCCAAGGTCATGACGATGGCCGCCGTGCTCCAGGAGAACGCGGCCACCCCGCTGACGCATGTCGTCGTGCCGAACCGGCTGCACCGGGGCGACCGGCTCTTCCAGGACGACGTGGACCACGCGACCTGGAACCTGACCCTCAACGGCGTGCTGGCCAAGTCAAGCAACATCGGCACCATCGAGGCGGCCGGCCAGCTCGGCACGACGCAGCCGCAGGCCAACGAGGTCCTGTACTCGTATCTGCGCAAGTTCGGCATCGGCAGCTACAGCGGGCTGAACTTCCCGGTGAGACCAAGGGCATCCTCGCGCCCGCCTCCAAGTGGTCGACCTCGCAGCAGTACACGATTCCTTTCGGCCAGGGCATGTCCCTCAACGCCCTCCAGGCGGCCTCCGTGTACTCGACGGTCGCCAACGGCGGGGTCCGGATCGAGCCCACCCTGGTGCGTGGCACGAAGGGACCCGACGGTCGGTTCGCGCCCGCGGCGACGCCCAAGAAGACCCGGGTCATCAGTGCGAAGACGGCGAAGACCCTCGCCCAGATGCTGGAGTCCGTGGTGGACGACGAGCAGGGCACGGGCGGTAAGGCCGCCATTCCGGGGTACCGGGTGGCGGGCAAGACCGGCACCGCCAACCGCGTGGATCCGGCCACCGGCAAGTACAAGGGCTACACCTCGTCGTTCGCCGGGTTCGCGCCCGCCGACAACCCCCGCATCACCGTCTACTGCGCGATCCAGAACGCCACCAGCGGAAGCTACTTCGGCGGTCAGATCTGCGGACCGATCTACAAGCAGGTGATGGAGTTCGCCCTCAAGACCCTCCAGGTCCCGCCCACCGGGGCCAAGGCCGCGAATCTGCCCGTGACCTTCACGCCCTGATCAGCGCAACAGCCAGGAACCGATCCGTGACCATGATCACCTCCCAGTCCGGGAACCAGGGCGAGCCCCGCCCCTCACTTCGCTCCGGGGCCGGTGTGCCCGGTACGCTCACCGCCGTGCCACCCGCCGATCAGTCCCAAACCCCCAGAAGGGCGTATCCGTGACATACCCGGGGCCGCCCAGGCCGGCGCAGCTCTCCGCCACATCCCTCGCGGACCTTGCCGACGAACTGGGCGCCGCAGCGCCGACGTCGAGCGCCGAGGTCACGGGCATCACCCATGACTCGCGCGCCGTCCGCCCCGGCGACCTGTACGCCGCGCTGCCCGGCGCCCGCCTGCACGGCGCCGACTTCGTCACCCAGGCCGCCGGCCTCGGTGCCGTCGCCGTCCTGACGGACCCGGCCGGCGCCGACCGCGCGACCGCAACAGGCCTGCCCGTCCTGGTCGTAGAGGATCCGCGCGGGCAGATGGGCGAGCTGGCGGCCACGATCTACGGCCACCCCGGCCGCGATCTGCTCCAGATCGGGATCACCGGCACCTCCGGCAAGACCACGACGGCGTACCTCGTGGAGGGCGGCCTGAAAACCGTCCGGTCCACCGGTCTGATCGGCACGGTCGAGACGCGCATCGGCGACGAGCGCATCAAGTCGGAGCGCACCACCCCCGAAGCCACCGATCTCCAGGCCCTGTTCGCGGTCATGCTGGAGCGCGGGGTCGACGCGGTCGCCATGGAGGTCTCCAGCCACGCGCTGGTCCTCGGCCGGGTCGACGCGTGCGTCTTCGACATCGCCGTCTTCACCAACCTCAGCCCGGAACACATGGAGTTCCACTCGGGCATGGAGGACTACTTCCAGGCCAAGGCGCAGCTGTTCACCCCGCTGCGCAGCCGCCAGGCAGTCGTCAACCTCGACGACGAGTACGGCCGCAGGCTCGCCACCGAGGCCACGGTCCCCGTGACCACCTACTCCGCCGAGGGACACCCGGACGCCGACTGGCGCGCCGAGGGCGTCGAAGTCGGCCCGATGGACTCGACGTTCACCGCGGTCGGCCCCAAGGGCGAGCTGATCACGGCCCGTTCGCCGCTCGCCGGCTCCTTCAACGTGGCCAACACCCTCGCCGCGATCGCCGCCCTGGCCACCGCGGGCCTCGACCCGCAGCTGGCCGCCGACGGCATCGCCGCGGTGCCGGGCGTGCCGGGCCGGCTGGAGCGCGTGGACGCCGGGCAGCCGTATCTCGCGGTCGTCGACTACGCCCACAAGACGGACGCCGTCGAATCGGTTCTCCGCGCGCTGCGCAAGGTCACCGAGGGCAAGGTGCACGTCGTGCTGGGCTGCGGCGGGGACCGCGACAGGACCAAGCGCGAGCCGATGGGCGCCGCGGTGGCCCGGCTCGCCGACACCGCCGTACTGACCTCCGACAACCCCCGCTCAGAGGACCCCTCGCGATCCTCGCGACGATGCTCCAGGGCGCCGCCTCGGTGCCCGCGCACGAGCGCGGCGAGGTCCAGGTCTTCGAGGACCGGGCCGCGGCCATCGCCGCCGCCGTCGCCCGCGCACAGCCGGGCGACACCGTGCTGGTCGCGGGCAAGGGCCACGAGCAGGGCCAGGACATCGCCGGAGTGGTCCGTCCCTTCGACGACCGCCAGGTGCTTCGCGAAGCTATCCAGAAGACCCAGGGATGAACTTGTGATCGCCCTCTCCCTCGCCGAGATCGCAGAAGTCGTCGGCGGGCAGACGCACGACATACCGGATCCGTCCGTCCAGGTCACCGGCCCGGTGGTCCGCGACTCCAGGGAAGTGCAACCAGGCAGCCTCTTCGTCGCCTTCGCCGGCGAGCGCGTCGACGGCCACGATTTCGCGGAAGCGGTCGTACAGGCGGGCGCGGTGGCCCTGTTGGCGTCCCGCCCGGTCGGCGTCCCCGCGATCGTCGTGGACGACGTCCAGAGCGCCCTGGGCGCCCTCGCCCGCCATGTCGTAGGACGCCTCGGGACCACGCTCGTGGCCCTCACCGGGTCGGCGGGCAAGACCAGCACCAAGGACCTCATCGCGCAGGTGCTCTCGCGCACGGCGCCCACGGTGTTCACGCCGGGATCGTTCAACAACGAGATCGGGCTGCCGCTGACCGCGCTGAGCGCCACCGCCGAGACGAGGTTCCTCGTCCTGGAGATGGGCGCCCGCGGCATCGGTCACATCCGCTACCTCACGGATCTGACGCCCCCGAAGATCGGCCTCGTCCTCAACGTCGGCACCGCCCACATCGGCGAGTTCGGCGGCCGCGAGCAGATCGCGCAGGCAAAGGGCGAACTCGTGGAAGCGCTCCCCTCGGCCGAGGACGGCGGCGCCGCGATCCTCAACGCGGACGATCCGCTCGTACGGGCCATGGCGTCCCGTACGAAGGCGAAGGTGATCCTTTTCGGAGAGTCCGGCGAAGCGGACGTTCGGGCCGAGAACGTGAGACTCACGGACAGCGGACAGCCCGCCTTCAGCCTTCACACACCCTCCGGGTGCAGCGAAGTGACCATGCGCCTGTACGGTGAGCACCACGTGTCGAACGCGCTCGCCGCGGCCGCCGTCGCCCATGAGCTGGGCATGTCCGCAGACGAGATCGCCACCGCGCTCTCCGAGGCGGGCTCCCTCTCCCGCTGGCGGATGGAGGTCACCGAGCGACCGGACGGCGTGACCATCGTCAACGACGCCTACAACGCGAACCCCGAGTCCATGCGAGCCGCCTTGCGCGCGCTCGCGGCCATGGGCAAGGGACGCAGAACGTGGGCGGTGCTCGGCAAGATGGCCGAGCTCGGGGACGAGGCGCTCGCCGAGCACGACGCGGTCGGACGGCTGGCCGTCCGGCTCAATGTCGGCAAGCTCGTCGCGGTCGGGGGCAGGGAAGCGTCCTGGCTGCAACTGGGCGCATATAACGAGGGTTCGTGGGGTGAGGAGTCGGTGCACGTGTCCGACGCACAGGCGGCGGTCGACCTGTTGCGCAGCGAGTTGCGCCCGGGAGACGTCGTTCTCGTGAAGGCGTCCCGGTCGGTCGGGCTCGAGAGCGTGGCGCAGGCGCTCATCGAGACCGGTACCGAGGGTGAGGTTGCCGCCCGATGATGAAGCAGATCCTGTTCTCAGGAGTCATCGGCCTGTTCCTGACCCTGGTGGGCACCCCGCTGCTGATCAAGCTGCTGGCCCGCAAGGGCTACGGCCAGTACATCCGTGACGACGGCCCGCGCGAGCACGCCAGCAAGCGCGGTACGCCGACGATGGGCGGTATCGCCTTCATCTTCGCGACGGTCGCCGCGTACTTCCTGTCCAAGGTCATCACCGGGTACACGCCGACCTATTCGGGTCTGCTGGTGCTCGGTCTGATGGTGGGCATGGGCCTGGTCGGCTTCCTGGACGACTACATCAAGATCGTCAAGCGCCGTTCGCTGGGCCTGCGGGCCAAGGCGAAGATGGCCGGCCAGCTGATCGTCGGCATCAGCTTCGCGGTGCTCGCCCTGCAGTTCCAGGACGCCCGCGGCAACACCCCGGCCTCGACGAAGCTGTCGTTCATCACGGACTTCGGCTGGAAGATCGGCCCGATCCTGTTCGTGATCTGGGCGCTGTTCATGATCCTCGCGATGTCGAACGGCGTGAACCTGACGGACGGTCTGGACGGCCTCGCCACCGGCGCCTCCGTGCTGGTCTTCGGCGCCTACACCTTCATCGGTGTCTGGCAGTTCCAGGAGTCCTGCGCCAACGCGACGACCCTGACCAACCCGAACGCCTGCTACGAGGTGCGCGATCCGCTCGACCTCGCGGTCATCGCCTCCGCGCTGATGGGCGCCTGCCTGGGCTTCCTGTGGTGGAACACCTCGCCGGCCAAGATCTTCATGGGGACACCGGTTCGCTGGCCCTCGGCGGTGTGCTGACGGGCCTGGCGATCCTCTCCCGCACCGAGCTGCTGGTCGCCATCATGGGTGGTCTCTTCGTCCTCATCACGATGTCGGTGGTCATCCAGGTCGGCTCGTTCAAGCTCACCGGCAAGCGGGTCTTCCGCATGGCCCCGCTCCAGCACCACTTCGAACTCAAAGGCTGGTCCGAAGTGCTCGTGGTGGTCCGCTTCTGGATCATCCAGGGCATCTGCGTGATCGTCGGCCTGGGCCTCTTCTACGCGGGATGGGCAGCGGAAAAGTGACCGATGGGCAGGGGCTCTCCTTCGCGGGCAAGCACGTCACCGTCGCCGGACTCGGTGTCTCCGGCATCCCGGCGGCCAAGGTCCTGCACGGCCTCGGCGCGCTCGTCACGGTCGTCAACGACGGCGCCGACGAGCGCTCCCGGGCCCAGGCCGCGGAGCTGGAGGCGCTCGGCATCACCGTGCGCCTCGGCGACGGAGCAACCCTGCCCGACGGCACCGAACTGATCGTCACCACCCCCGGCTGGCAGCCCGGCAAGCCGCTGTTCACGGCGGCCCGTGAGGCGGGCGTTCCGGTCTGGGGGACGTGGAGCTGGCCTGGCGCCTGCGCGGCCCCGGAGCGGCCCCCTGGCTGGCCGTCACCGGCACCAACGGCAAGACCACCACCGTCCAGATGCTCGCCTCCATCCTGAAGGCGGGCGGCCTGCGCACGGCGGCCGTCGGCAACATCGGCGTCTCGGTCCTCGACGCCGTCCTCGGGGACGAGGAGTACGACGTCCTCGCCGTCGAACTGTCGAGCTACCAACTCCACTGGGCGCCCTCGCTGCGCGCCCACTCGGCCGCCGTCCTCAACCTGGCGCCCGATCACCTCGACTGGCACGGCTCCATGGAGGCGTACGCCGCCGACAAGGGCCGTATCTACGAAGGCAATCAGGTCGCCTGCGTCTACAACGTCGCCGACAAGGCCACCGAGGACCTCGTCCGCGAGGCCGACGTCGAAGAGGGCTGCCGGGCGATCGGGTTCACCCTCGGAAGCCCCGCGCCCTCCCAACTCGGCGTCGTGGACGGCATCCTGGTGGACCGTGCCTTCGTCGAGGACCGGCAGAAGAACGCGCAGGAACTCGCCGAGGTCGCGGACGTCAACCCGCCGGCCCCGCACAACATCGCCAACGCCCTTGCCGCTGCCGCCCTCGCGCGCGCCTTCGGGGTGCCCGCCAAGGCCGTACGGGACGGGCTGCGGGCCTTCACGCCCGACGCGCACCGCATCGCGCACGTGGCCGATGTGGACGGCGTCGCGTACATCGACGACTCCAAGGCCACCAACACCCACGCGGCGGAAGCCTCGTTGGCGGCCTACGAGTCGATCGTGTGGATCGCCGGCGGACTCGCCAAGGGCGCCACCTTCGACGAGTTGGTCGCCAAGTCGGCCAAGCACCTCCGGGGCGTCGTGCTCATCGGCGCCGATCGCGCGCTGATCCGCGAAGCCCTCGCGCGACACGCGCCGGAAGTACCCGTCGTCGACCTCGACCGGACCGACACTGGGGCGATGCTCGCGGCTGTCCAGGAGGCACAGCGACTCGCCGCCGCCGGCGACACGGTGCTTCTGGCCCCGGCCTGCGCCTCCATGGACATGTTCGCCAACTACACCAGGCGCGGTGACGCGTTCGCCCAGGCGGTTCGCGAACTCGGCGCCTGACCGACGCAAGCGGAGGCGCTGATGCCCAGTAGCCGTACCGGCCGGCCGCCCGTGCAGCAGCGGCCCCCAGACGTCCCGCCGCCGTCAGGACCGTACGCGACAACCCCGTACGACGGCTCTACGCCAACGCCCGCCGGGCCTGGGACCGGCCGCTGACCGCCTACTACCTGATCGCCGGCGGCAGTGTGCTGATCACCGTGCTCGGTCTGGTGATGGTCTACTCGGCCTCCCAGATCACGGCGCTCCAACTCTCCCTGCCCGGCTCGTACTTCTTCCGCAAACAGTTCCTCGCGGCCTGTATCGGCGGGGTCTTGGCGCTGGCCGCCTCGCGGATGCCGGTCAAGTTGCACCGGGCACTGGCCTATCCGATCCTCGCGGGCGCCGTCTTCATGATGGCGCTGGTGCAGCTGCCGGGGATAGGGATGTCGGTCAACGGCAACCGGAACTGGATCTCGCTCGGCGGCTCCTTCCAGATCCAGCCCAGCGAGTTCGGCAAGTTGGCCCTCGTGCTGTGGGGCGCCGACCTGCTCGCCCGCAAGCAGGACAAGGCGATGCTGTCCCAGTGGAAGCACATGCTGGTGCCGCTGGTGCCGGTCGCGTTCATGCTGCTCGGGCTGATCATGCTCGGCGGCGACATGGGTACGGCGATCATCCTCACCGCGATCCTGTTCGGCCTGCTCTGGCTGGCCGGCGCCCCGACCCGGCTCTTCGTCGGCGTGCTGTCGATCGCGGCCGCGATCGGTGTGATCCTCATCAAGACCAGCCCCAACCGCATGGCCCGGCTCGCCTGCATCGGCGCCACCGAGCCGAAGACCGGGGTCGCCGACTGCTGGCAGGCCGTGCACGGGATCTACGCGCTCGCGTCCGGCGGGATCTTCGGCTCCGGGCTCGGGGCGAGTGTGGAGAAATGGGGTCAACTCCCGAGGCCCACACCGACTTCATCTTCGCCGTCACCGGTGAGGAACTGGGTCTGGCGGGCACACTGTCGGTGCTCGCCCTCTTCGCGGCTCTAGGCTATGCGGGTATCCGCGTGGCCGGACGCACGGAGGACCCCTTCGTGAGGTATGCCGCGGGAGGCGTGACCACCTGGATCACCGCTCAGGCGGTGATCAACATCGGTGCGGTGCTCGGCCTGCTGCCGATCGCCGGCGTCCCGCTCCCGCTGTTCTCCTACGGGGGTTCCGCCCTGCTGCCGACCATGTTCGCCATCGGGTTGCTGATCGCCTTCGCGCGCGACGACCCCGCTGCGCGGGCGGCGCTTGCGATGCGGCAACCCCGCTTTGGTAGAAAGCGGGGGCCAGGGGTACCGGTTCCGGCCAACGGCCCCGGAGATGGAACACGATGCGACGGCGTGCCTCGGCGGCGCGTTCGTCCGGAGAGCGGTGAATTTCGGTGCATGTCGTACTCGCCGGTGGGGGACCGCCGGCCACATCGAGCCGGCGCTCGCCCTCGCGGATGCCCTGCGCAGGCAGGACCCCACCGTGGGGATCACGGCCCTGGGCACGGAGCGCGGCCTTGAGACCCGTCTCGTACCCGAGCGGGGCTACGAACTCGCGCTGATCCCCGCCGTACCGCTGCCGCGCAAGCCCACCCCGAACTGATCACCGTGCCGGGACGGTTGCGCGGCACGATCAAGGCCGCCGAGCAGATCCTGGAGCGCACCAAGGCGGACTGCGTCGTGGGCTTCGGCGGCTATGTGGCACTGCCCGGCTATCTCGCGGCCAAGCGCCTCGGGGTGCCGATCGTGATCCACGAGGCCAACGCCAGGCCCGGGTTGGCCAACAAGATCGGCTCGCGCTACGCGGCCCGGGTCGCCGTCTCGACCCCGGACAGCAAGCTGCGGGACGCCCGCTACATCGGCATCCCGCTGCGGCGCACGATCGCCACCCTGGACCGCGCGGCCGTACGGCCCGAGGCCCGGGCCGCGTTCGGCCTCGACCCGAACCTGCCGACGCTGCTGGTCTCCGGCGGCTCGCAGGGCGCCCGGCACCTCAACGAGGTGGTCGAGCGGGTCGCGCCGTACCTCCAACAGGCCGGAATCCAGATCCTGCACGCGGTCGGTCCGAAGAACGAACTGCCGCAGGTGCACCAGATGCCGGGGATGCCCCCTACATCCCGGTACCGTACGTGGACCGGATGGACCTCGCGTACGCCGCGGCCGACATGATGCTCTGCCGCGCGGGCGCGATGACCGTCGCCGAACTCTCCGCCGTCGGACTCCCGGCCGCCTACGTCCCGTTGCCCATCGGCAACGGCGAACAGCGGCTGAACGCCCAGCCGGTGGTCAAGGCCGGCGGCGGACTCCTGGTCGACGACGCGGAACTGACGCCCGAGTGGGTCCAGGGCAACGTCCTGCCCGTGCTCGCCGATCCGCACCGGCTGTACGAGATGTCGCGCGCGGCAAGCGAGTTCGGCCGCCGTGACGCCGACGACCTGCTCGTCGGCATGGTGTACGAGGCGATCGCCTCGCGGCACCGTTAGTCCTATGTGAGAGAGGCAGGGGAGCGTGGCCGGACCGAGCACCGCCGAGCGCGGTGAACGCCAACAGGAGTCGTCCGGCCCGCCCCTTGTCCGGCGCCTGGGACGAAGGCGTCTTCGTCTGATTGTCGTACTCGCCCTCGCCGCAGTGGTGTTGGGCGCCGTCACGGTCTGGCTGCTCTACGGCTCGCCGTGGCTGCGGGTCGAGAAGGTGCCGGTCTCCGGGACCGAGGTCCTGACGCCGGAAGAAGTGCGCGAAGCCGCCGACGTTCCGGTCGGCGGACCGCTCGTCTCTGTCGACACCGATGCGATCGAAGCCCGACTCCGCAGTAAATTGCCCCGAATTGACGCGGTTGACGTAGTCCGTTCCTGGCCTCACGGAATCGGGCTGAAAGTGACCGAACGCGTCCCGGTCCTGGTCGAGAAAAAGGGCGGAAACTTCGTCGAAGTGGACGACGAGGGCGCGCGGTTCGCCACTGTTTCCACACCGCCGAAGTCCATCCCCACCCTCGAATTGGCGCTCTCGCAATCGGGTTCGTCCGCGGCCGGCCTGCGCCGCTTCGGCGAGACCCGCCTCATCCGCGAGGCGGTACGGGTCGCGGGTGACATTCCGGCCGCGGTCGCCCGCACCACACAGGCCGTCAAGGTCCGTTCCTACGACGACATCTCGCTGGAGTTGACCGGTGGCCGGACCGTCTCATGGGGAAGCGGTGACAAGGGCGCCGCGAAGGCGCGTACGCTCACCGCTCTCATGAAAGCAGCTTCCGGCGCCCGGCACTTCGACGTCAGCGTTCCCACCGCCCCTGCGTCAGCCGGGAGTTGACGCACATTCGCGCAGGCCAGCACCCTGGTTGGGCAGCGCTACGGCTGATCACATAGGGTGAAAAGAAAAACGGGAGGTTCGGCGTGTTCGTTGAACGTGCGCCACTTGTCGACTTAGTGTCCTGTTCAGAAGACTTCAAGGAACGGACACACTGGTAACCCTAAACTTCAACGTTAGGGTTCGGGTCGGCGCTACGGACCGTCCCATTCGGCATCCGTCGTCGGGTCGCGGAACACCGCGACCGACGACACGTAACTCGAGGCGAGAGGCCTTCGACGTGGCAGCACCGCAGAACTACCTCGCAGTCATCAAAGTCATCGGTGTCGGCGGCGGTGGTGTCAATGCCATCAACCGGATGATCGAGGTCGGTCTCAAGGGCGTCGAGTTCATCGCCATCAACACCGACGCGCAGGCGCTGTTGATGAGCGACGCCGACGTCAAACTCGACGTCGGCCGCGAACTCACCCGCGGACTCGGCGCCGGCGCCAACCCGGCCGTCGGCCGCAAGGCCGCCGAGGATCACCGTGAGGAGATCGAGGAGGTCCTCAAGGGGGCCGACATGGTCTTCGTGACGGCCGGCGAGGGTGGCGGCACCGGTACCGGCGGCGCCCCCGTCGTGGCCAACATCGCGCGCTCGCTCGGCGCCCTCACGATCGGCGTGGTCACCCGCCCGTTCACCTTCGAGGGACGGCGCCGGGCCAACCAGGCGGAGGACGGCATCGCCGAACTCCGCGAAGAGGTCGACACCCTCATCGTCATCCCGAACGACCGGCTGCTGTCCATCTCGGACCGCCAGGTCTCGGTCCTCGACGCCTTCAAGTCGGCGGACCAGGTCCTGCTCTCCGGTGTGCAGGGCATCACCGATCTCATCACCACGCCCGGCCTGATCAACCTCGACTTCGCCGACGTCAAGTCCGTGATGTCCGAGGCCGGTTCGGCCCTCATGGGCATCGGCTCGGCCCGCGGCGACGACCGCGCGGTGGCGGCGGCCGAGATGGCGATCTCCTCGCCGCTTCTCGAAGCCTCCATCGACGGCGCCCGCGGCGTCCTGCTCTCCATCTCCGGCGGCTCCGACCTCGGCCTGTTCGAGATCAACGAAGCGGCCCAACTGGTCAGCGAGGCCGCCCACCCCGAGGCCAACATCATCTTCGGCGCCGTCATCGACGACGCCCTCGGTGACGAGGTCCGGGTCACGGTCATCGCGGCCGGCTTCGACGGCGGCCAGCCGCCGACCCGCCGCGAGACGGGCACGAGTTCGTCCTCGGCCCGCCGCGACGAGCCGACCCCGGTACGGCAGGAGAGCCGTCCGTCCTTCGGCTCGCTCGGCAGCGTCAAGCCCAAGGAGGAGCCGGAGCCGACTCCGGAGCCGGTCGCCGACCTTCCGGTCGCCCCGCCGGTCCCGCCGTCGCGGACCTACTCGGACAGCGCCGCCGAGGAGCTGGACGTACCGGACTTCCTGAAGTGATAGGACAGCTCGACACCGTGAGCGGCGCGCACTTCGCCTTCACCGACAGGTGGGGCGGGGTGAGCGCCGTTCCGTACGAGGAGCTCAATCTCGGCGGCGCGGTCGGCGACGACCCCGACGCCGTCCGTACCAATCGTGAACTGGCCGCCAAGTCACTGGGGTTGGACCCCGGTCTGGTGGTCTGGATGAACCAGGTGCACGGGGCCGACGTGGCGGTCGTCGAGGAGCCCTGGGGCGACTCGGACATCCCCTCCGTCGACGCGCTTGTCACCGCACGGCGCGGTCTCGCCCTCGCCGTGCTGACCGCCGACTGCACTCCGGTCCTGCTCGCCGACCCGGTCGCCGGGATCGCGGGCGCGGCCCACGCCGGACGCCCGGGCATGGTCGCCGGGGTCGTCCCCGCCGCCGTACGAGCCATGGTCGAACTCGGCGCCGATCCCGCCCGGATCGTCGCCCGCACCGGACCCGCCGTCTGCGGCCGGTGCTACGAAGTGCCCGCCGAGATGCGCGCCGACGTCGCCGCGGTGGAACCGGCGGCGCACGCCGAGACGAGTTGGGGCACTCCGCGGTCGACGTGACCGCCGGCGCACACGCGCAGCTCGACCGGCTCGGGGTGCGCGACCGGGAGCAGTCGCCGGTGTGCACCCGTGAATCGGACGATCACTTCTCGTACCGCCGCGACCGGACCACCGGGCGGCTGGCGAGCTATGTCTGGCTGGACTGACGGGACATGACGGACCGTAGGGACGAACTCGCCGTAAATCTGGCGAAAGTCGAGGAACGCATCACCGCCGCCTGTGTGGCGGCCGGGCGCAAGCGTGAAGAAGTGACCCTGATCGTGGTCACGAAGACCTATCCGGCGAGCGATGTGCGGATGTTGGCCGAACTCGGTGTGCGTCATGTCGCCGAGAACCGGGACCAGGACGCCGCCCCGAAGGCCGCCGAATGCGCGGATCTGGCGCTGAGTTGGCACTTCGTCGGTCAGTTGCAGACGAACAAGGTGCGATCCGTGGTCGGTTACGCCGATGTCGTGCAGTCGGTCGACCGGGCCCGGCTCGTCACCGCGCTGTCGAAGGAGGCCGAGCGGACCGGGCGTCAACTGGGCTGTCTCATCCAGGTCGCGCTCGACGCCGAAGTGAGCGGGCGGGGCGAGCGGGGTGGCGTGGCGCCGGGCGGCGTCGGGGAGTTGGCCGATCTCGTCGCGGGGGCGCCGGGGTTGCGGCTCGACGGGTTGATGACCGTCGCTCCGCTCACCGGGAGTACGCCGGGCGCCAACAGGAGGCGTTCGGGCGGTTGATGGATTTGTCGACTGACCTGCGCCGAGCCCATCCGGCTGCGAACATGGTGTCCGCAGGGATGAGTGCGGACCTCGAACAGGCCGTGGCAGCCGGAGCGACACATGTGCGCGTCGGCACTGCGGTACTCGGCGTGCGCCCCAGGCTCGGGTAACGTCGCCAGGAAGTCGGACCACAGTAGAAAATATGGTCAATGCCGCCGAAAGCGGGCGTAACGACCTCGTGGATCGCGGGCACTTGGCAGTCGTCAGCCGATCCACCACAGAGCGGAGGACTCAGAGCATGGCCGGCGCGATGCGCAAGATGGCGGTCTACCTCGGCCTCGTGGAGGACGATGGGTACGACGGCCGGGGTTTCGACCCCGACGACGACTTCGAACCCGAACTGGACCCGGAGCCCGAGCGGGACCGTCGACGGCATGAGCCGTCGCACCAGTCGCACAGTCCTCATCAGTCCCAAAGGGACGAACCGGTACGAGTGGTGCAGCCTCCGGCTCCTCGTGACTCGGTGTCCCATTCCGCTTCCCTGGGTACGGAATCAGGACGTCCGGCGCGTATCGCGCCCGTGGCATCCATCACACAAGAACGCCAGTCCCTGGAGAAGAACGCACCGGTGATCATGCCCAAGGTCGTGTCCGAACGAGAGCCTTACCGGATCACCACACTTCACCCCGGACCTACAACGAGGCCCGTACCATCGGGGAACACTTCCGTGAAGGCACCCCGGTGATCATGAATCTGACTGAGATGGATGACACAGACGCGAAGCGACTTGTCGACTTTGCGGCCGGTTTGGTGTTTGGTCTTCACGGCAGCATCGAGCGGGTGACGCAGAAGGTGTTCCTGTTGTCGCCTGCTAACGTCGATGTCACGGCGGAGGACAAGGCCCGCATCGCAGAGGGCGGGTTCTTCAATCAGAGCTGAGACAGACAGCCGCTAGGAAGCACGGAACAGGGGAGAGGGAAAGACAGGCCATGAGCGTGTTCGCGCAGGTGATCTACGTCGCGCTGATGGTGTTCCTCATCGTGCTCATCTTCCGGTTGGTCATGGACTACGTCTTCCAGTTCGCCCGCTCATGGCAACCCGGCAAGGCGATGGTGGTCGTTCTGGAGGCCGCCTACACTGTCACCGATCCACCGTTGAAGCTTCTACGGCGGTTCATCCCGCCGTTGCGTCTCGGGGGCGTGGCGCTCGACCTGTCCTTCTTCGTCCTGATGATCATCGTCTACATCTTGATCTCTATCGTGGGCAATCTCGCGAGGTGACAGTGGACGATACGGTCTTGCCGACTGCCGATGACTACGTTGAGGTGAAGAGATGCCGTTGACCCCGAGGACGTGCGGAACAAGCAGTTCACGACCGTCCGCCTCCGAGAAGGCTATGACGAGGACGAGGTCGATGCCTTCCTCGACGAGGTCGAAGCCGAACTGACCCGCCTGTTGCGGGAGAACGAGGATCTGCGCGCCAAGCTGGCCGCCGCCACGCGTGCGGCCGCGCAGAACCAACAGAACATGCGCAAGCCCCCGAACAGGACCAGCAGCAGGGTGGCATGCAGCAGGGCGGCATGCAGCAAGGCGGCATGCAGCAGCAGGGGATGCCCCAGCAGGGCATGCCCCCGCAAGGCATGCGCGGTCCGGGCGCCCCGGTGCCCGCCGGCATATCGGGCCCGCCGCAGCAGCAGATGGGCGGCCCCATGGGCGGCCCGCCCCAGCTGCCGAGCGGTGCCCCGCAGCTGCCCGCCGGCCAGGGCGGCCCGCAGGGTCAGGGCCCGATGGGCCAGGGTCCGATGGGCCAGGGCCCCATGGGTCAGGGTCCGATGGGCCAAGGTGGCCCGATGCAGGGTCAGATGCAGCAGATGGGCCAGGGCCCGATGCAGGGTCAGCCCCAGATGCAGCAGCAGATGGGCGGCCCCATGGGCGGTCCGATGGGCGGCGGCATGCCGCAGCAGGGCCCCGGTGGCGACAGCGCCGCCCGTGTCCTCTCGCTGGCTCAGCAGACCGCCGACCAGGCGATCGCCGAGGCCCGTTCCGAGGCCAACAAGATTGTCGGCGAGGCCCGTTCGCGCGCCGAGGGTCTCGAGCGTGACGCCCGTGCCAAGGCCGACGCCCTGGAGCGGGACGCGCAGGAGAAGCACCGCGTCGCGATGGGCTCCCTGGAGTCCGCCCGCGCCACGCTGGAGCGCAAGGTCGAGGACCTGCGCGGCTTCGAGCGCGAGTACCGCACGCGTCTGAAGTCCTACCTCGAGTCCCAGCTGCGTCAGTTGGAGACCCAGGCCGACGACTCGCTGGCCCCGCCGCGCACTCCGGCGACCGCGTCGCTTCCGCCGTCCCCGGCGCCTTCCATGGCCCCGGCCGGCGCGAGCGCCCCGTCGTACGGCGGCAACCAGGGCATGGGCGGCCCGCCGCCCGCCGGTCCGTCCTACGGCGGCCAGCAGCAGATGTCCCCGGCCATGACCCAGCCGATGGCTCCGGTCCGGCCGCAGGGCCCGTCGTCGATGGGCCAGGCTCCCTCGCCGATGCGCGGGTTCCTGATCGACGAGGACGACAACTGACCGGCCTTTAGTACGCCTTGGGCGTCGGCAGCGTTCAGGGCGGGGCCCCGGATTTCGATCCGGGGCCCCGCCCTTTTACGCGAGTTGAGTGCTGGTTCGCGTGAGTTGACCGTTGGCTCGCGTGAGGTGGCCGCCGTCGGGCGGAGCAAAGGGCCCGGCCTCCAGGAAGGAGGCCGGGCCCTTTGCCGTACCGGTGGCGCCTACGCCTTGTGCAGGCGGAAGACCAGCGACAACCCCTCGTCCGTGAACGCCGGGCCGTAACTGTCGTCCGCCTCGCCCTGGGCGAAGTCCGTCGCGAGAACCTCGTCGGCGATCAGGGACGCGTGCTCGGACAGGGCCGCGATGACCGCAGGGTCGGTGGACGTCCAGCGCAGGGCGATCCGGTCGGCGACGTCCAGGCCGCTGTTCTTGCGGGACTCCTGGATCAGCCGGATCGCGTCACGGGCCAGGCCCGCCTGCCGCAGTTCCTCGGTGATCTCCAGGTCGAGGGCGACGGTCGCCCCCGAGTCGGAGGCCACGGACCAGCCCTCGCGCGGGGTCTCCGTGATGATCACCTCATCCGGGGCCAGCGTGATGGTCTCGCCGTCCACCTCGACGGTCGCCGTGCCCTCGCGCAGCGCCAGGGACAGGGCGGCGGCGTCCGCGTTCGCCACCGCCTTGGCCACGTCCTGGACGCGCTTGCCGAACCGCTTGCCCAGGGCGCGGAAGTTGGCCTTCGCCGTGGTGTCGACGAGCGAGCCGCCGACCTCGCTCAGCGAGGCGAGGCCCTCGACGTTCAGCTCCTCCGTGATCTGCGCGTGCAGCTCCGGGTCGAGGGTGCCGAAGCCCGTGGCCGCGATCAGCGCGCGGGACAGCGGCTGACGCGTCTTGACGCCCGACTCCGCGCGCGTGGCCCGGCCGAGCTCCACCAGGCGCCGTACGAGGACCATCTGCTTCGACAGCTCGGGGTCGATGACGGAGAGGTCCGCCTCCGGCCACGAGGAGAGGTGGACCGACTCGGGGCGTCCGGGGTCACCGGGACGATGAGGTCCTGCCAGACCCGCTCGGTGATGAACGGGGTCAGCGGGGCCATCAGCTGGGTGACCGTCTGGACGACCTCGTGCAGGGTGCGCAGCGCGGCCTTGTCGCCCTGCCAGAAGCGGCGGCGGGAGCGGCGGACGTACCAGTTCGACAGGTCGTCGACGAACGCGGAGAGGAGCTTGCCGGCGCGCTGGGTGTCGTAGGACTCCAGTGCCTGTGTCACCTGGTCGGTGAGGGCGTGGAGTTCGGACAGCAGCCAGCGGTCCAGGACCGGGCGGTCGGCCGGGGCCGGGTCCGCCGCGCTGGGCGCCCAGTCGGACGTGCGGGCGTACAGGGCCTGGAAGGCGACCGTGTTCCAGTACGTCAGGAGGGTCTTGCGGACGACCTCCTGGATCGTGCCGTGACCCACGCGGCGTGCCGCCCACGGGGAACCGCCCGCGGCCATGAACCACCGCACCGCGTCCGCCCCGTGCTGGTCCATCAGCGGGATCGGCTGCAGGATGTTGCCCAGGTGCTTGGACATCTTGCGGCCGTCCTCGGCGAGGATGTGGCCGAGGCAGACGACGTTCTCGTACGACGACTTGTCGAAGACCAGGGTGCCGATCGCCATCAGCGTGTAGAACCAGCCGCGGGTCTGGTCGATCGCCTCGGAGATGAACTGCGCCGGGTAACGGCTCTCGAACAGCTCCTTGTTCTTGTACGGGTATCCCCACTGCGCGAACGGCATCGAGCCCGAGTCGTACCAGGCGTCGATGACCTCGGGCACGCGCGTGGCCGTCTCGCCGCACTCGGGGCAGGCGAAGGTGACCGCGTCGATGAACGGGCGGTGCGGGTCGAGGGCCGACTGGTCGGTGCCGGTCAGCTCGGTCAGCTCCGCGCGGGAGCCCACCACGGTCAGGTGGTTGTCCTCGCAGCGCCAGATCGGGAGCAGGGTGCCCCAGTAGCGGCTGCGGGACAGCGCCCAGTCGATGTTGTTGTTCAGCCAGTCGCCGTACCGGCCGTGCTTGACCGTGTCCGGGAACCAGTTGGTGTTCTCGTTCTCCTCGAGGAGGCGGTCCTTGACGGCCGTGGTGCGGATGTACCAGGAGGGCTGCGCGTAGTACAGGAGCGCGGTGTGGCAGCGCCAGCAGTGCGGGTAACTGTGCTCGTACGGCACGTGCTTGAAGAGCAGACCGCGGTCCTTGAGGTCCTCGGTGAGCTTTTCGTCGGCCTTCTTGAAGAAGACACCGCCCACGAGGGGACGCTCTCCTCGAAGGTGCCGTTCGGGCGGACCGGGTTGACCACCGGGAGGCCGTACGCGCGGCAGACCTTGAGGTCGTCCTCGCCGAAGGCGGGGACTGGTGGACCAGACCTGTACCGTCCTCGGTCGTCACGTACTCCGCGTTCACCACGTAGTGGGCGGGCTCCGGGAACTCCACGAGCTCGAACGGACGTTGATACGTCCAGCGTTCCATCTCGGCGCCGGTGAAGGTCTCACCGGTGGTCTCCCAGCCCTCGCCGAGGGCCTTGGCGAGCAGCGGCTCGGCGACGACGAGCTGCTCGGCGCCTTCAGTGCCCTTGGTCGCGACGACGTAGGTGACCTCGGGGTGGGCGGCGACGGCCGTGTTGGACACCAGCGTCCAGGGGTCGTCGTCCAGACCAGGAGTGCGGCACGGCCGGCCAGCGGACCGGAGGTGAGCGGGAAACGGACGTACACGGAGGGGTCGACGACCGTCTCGTAGCCCTGCGCCAGCTCGTGGTCCGAGAGGCCCGTCTGGTCGCGCGGGCACCAGGGGGCGACGCGGTAGTCCTGGACCAGTAGGCCCTTGTTGAAGATCTCCTTGAGCGACCACCAGACCGACTCGATGTACTCGGGGTCCATGGTGCGGTAGGCGTCGTCGAGGTCGACCCAGTACCCCATGCGGGTCGTCAGCTCGGTGAAGGCGTCGGTGTGCCGGGTCACGGAGTCGCGGCACTTGGCGTTGAACTCGGCGATGCCGTACGCCTCGATGTCCTGCTTGTCGGTGAAGCCCAGCTCCTTCTCGACCGCCAGCTCCACCGGGAGACCGTGGCAGTCCCAGCCGGCCTTGCGGCCCACGTGGTAGCCGCGCATGGTCCGGAAGCGAGGGAAGACGTCCTTGAAGACGCGCGCCTCGATGTGGTGGGCGCCCGGCATGCCGTTGGCCGTGGGCGGCCCTCGTAGAACACCCACTCGGGGCGCCCCTCGGACTGATCCAGGGTCTTGGCGAAGATCTTCTGCTCGCGCCAGAAGTCGAGCACGGCGTGCTCGAGCGCGGGCAGGTCGACCTGGGCGGGCACCTGGCGGTACGTCGGCGTTGTCATCAGCGAGCTTCCTCCGGCGGACTTTCTGCCTTCCGTCCGGAGGGACGAGAGCTACGACTTTCCGTACGCCGTGTGCGGCGCGCTCCCGCGGTACCACCCTCCTTGGCTCCCCGGCGCGTCTGGCGCACCAGTGAGCCCCCTCATTGGGGTCGCGATACCGGGTCTACCGGCCGCTGCTGGGAGGCTGCGGCTTTCTTCCGGCGGCTCCGGGGTGATCTTCACGTCGCGCTGGCCCCCGGGCTTCCACCGTCCCCGGGTCGCTCTGGGCTGCGTACGCCGCTACTCGTCCCCATCCACGCTTCTCGCTCCGCCCAGTGTACGGGGCCGCACCGACAGCGGCCGACCGGTTTTGTGAGGGCCCCGGCGGAAGGCTTGCCGACCCGTCGCGTGACTCGAATGGCGCTGAACACGCGTTCGACGTTCGGGGTGTCGGACTCGGCGGATTACCCGGCGGGGAGCTGGGCACAACGCATGCAGGCTCGTCGCGCGAGGCCAGAGGGGTGGGCGAATCGGGCGGCGTGCCCCGTTGCCGCGGGACTCAAGTCGATTTATCGTCCCAGCACGATTCGCGTGCGTGATCACAAAATGTGAGAAGGGGCCGCGGCCATGGTGGCGAAGAAGACCGCAACGAAGAGGACCGCGGCGAAGAAGGCGGTCGCTACGAAGGCGGCTTCTTCGAAGAAGGCGACCGGGGAAGGGGCCGAGAGACCGGGGGCCGCGAAGGGGGCGGCGGTCAGGAAGAGCGCGGCGAAATCCACGGCTACGAAGAAGGCGACGGCTACGGAAACGAAGACGGGGACGCGGGCTACGAAGGCGACCGCTACGAAGGCGCCCGCTACGAAGGTGGCTGCCGCTCCCAAGTCCACGGAGACCAAGAAGACGGCCGTGAAGAAGACGGTCGCCAAGAAGACGGCCGTGAAGAAGACGGTCGCCAAGAAGACGGCCGTGAAGAAGACGGTCGCCAAGAAGACGGCCGTGAAGAAAGCAGCGGTGAAGAAAGCAGGGGTGGAGAAACCGTCGCCCCGGAGAGCACATCGGCGAAGAGCAGTCCTACGGAGAGCATCACCAGCGCGAAGAACGGTTCCGCGAAGAGCACGGCGGGCACGAATAGCGCCACAGGCGCGACGAGCGCCACCGGCACGAACAGCACCGCGGACACCAAACGCACCGCAGGCACCAACCGCACCACGGCGACCAAGAGCACGGCCGGCACGAAGAACAGCACGACCGGCACGAAGAAGAGCGCGACCGGCACGAAGAAGAGCGCGGCCAAGAAGGCGAAGGCAGGCGCGGCGCAGGCCGCGGAGCAGACGGGAGCCACGACGGTGGTTGCGAAGAAGACTCCTGGCACGGCCACGGCGGCGAAGAGGGCCGTTCCGAAGGCGCGGGTCGCGGCGGTGCCCGGTGAGCTCGCGGTACGCCCCGGAGAGGACCCCTGGACGCCGGAGGAGGTCGAGGAGGCCCGTACCGAGCTGCAGTCCGAGGCCGCGCGGCTGAGCGAGGAGATCACGTCCACCGAGCAGGCCCTCGCCGGTCTGATGCGGGACTCCGGGGACGGCGCTGGCGACGACGACGCCGACACCGGCACCAAGAACATCACGCGCGAGAGCGAGATGGCGCTGGCCGCCAACGCGCGCGAGATGCTGATCCAGACCGAGCGCGCCCTGGGGAAGCTGGACGCCGGCACCTACGGCCTGTGCGAGAACTGCGGCAACCCGATCGGCAAGGCCCGTATGCAGGCCTTCCCCGGGCCACCCTCTGCGTCGAGTGCAAGCAGAAGCAGGAACGCCGGTACTGAGGCCCCCGACAGGCGTGCCGTACCCTCATCCTGAGTTAGGTACCTAGGCTGAGGGACTCACGTGGCAGAGGCGGAGCGCATCATCGGTACGCCGGATACCCCAGAGGCGGCGGGGGCCGAGCCGGAGCAGGGTGGCACCGCGTCGTCGCCCCCAGGGGCAGGCGCCGGATCGCCGTGCTGTTCGCGGTGGCCGCCTTCGCGTACACCCTCGACCTGGTCAGCAAGCTGCTCGTGGTCGCCAAGCTGGAGCACCACGCGCCGATCGAGGTCTTCGGGGACTGGCTCGAGTTCCACGCGATCCGCAATCCGGGTGCCGCCTTCGGGTTCGGCGCGGCCTTCACGGTCATCTTCACGATGATCGCGGCCGCCGTGATCGTGGTGATCGCCCGGCTGGCCCGCAAGCTCTACAGCCTGCCGTGGGCGATCGCGCTCGGCCTGCTGCTGGGCGGTGCGCTCGGCAACCTCACCGACCGGATCTTCCGCTCGCCCGGCATCTTCCAGGGCGAGGTCGTCGACTTCATCGCGCCCAAGGGCTTCGCCGTCTTCAACCTCGCCGACTCGGCGATCGTGTGCGGCGGCATCCTGATCGTGCTGCTCTCCTTCCGCGGCTTGGACCCGGACGGCACCGTCCACAAGGACTGACCGCGCGGGCCGCTGTCCGGGCCGCGGCACGGGCTTCGGTAAGGCGGTGTCGGACCCGTCCGGCATACTCGACCGGGTGAGCACAGTTCCCGAGATCCGAAACCTGCCCGTGCCCGACGGCCTGGAGGGCGAGCGTGTCGACGCCGCCATCTCCCGCATGTTCGGCTTCTCCCGTACGAAGGCCGCCGAGCTGGCCGCGGCGGGGAAGGTCACGGTCGACGGCTCGGTGGTCGGGAAGTCCGAGCGGGTGCACGGCGGGGCGTGGCTCGAGGTCGAGATGCCGCAGGCGCCCGCGCCCGTGCAGATCGTCGCCGAACCGGTCGAGGGCATGGAGATCGTCTACGACGACGACGACGTGATCGTGATCGTGAAGCCGGTCGGCGTCGCCGCCCACCCCAGCCCCGGCTGGACCGGGACCACGGTCATCGGCGGCCTCGCCGCCGCCGGGTACCGCATCTCGACGTCCGGTGCCGCCGAGCGCCAGGGCATCGTGCACCGCCTCGACGTCGGCACCTCCGGCCTGATGGTCGTCGCCAAGTCGGAGCGGGCGTACACCTCCCTGAAGCGCCAGTTCAAGGAGCGCACGGTCGACAAGCGCTACCACACGCTGGTCCAGGGCCACCCCGACCCGACCAGCGGCACCATCGACGCCCCCATCGGCCGCCACCCGAACCACGACTACAAGTGGGCG
Source organism: Streptomyces sp. P3 (assembly GCA_016893485.2). Taxonomy (GTDB): domain Bacteria; phylum Actinomycetota; class Actinomycetes; order Streptomycetales; family Streptomycetaceae; genus Streptomyces. The sequence goes on along the minus strand of JAFEKX020000001.1, from coordinate 2,863,331 downwards.
GTCACCGCCGAGGGCAAGCCGTCGGTCACGCACTACGACCTCATCGAGGCGTTCCGCGCGGCCTCCCTGCTCGACGTGAAGCTGGAGACAGGCCGCACCCACCAGATCCGCGTGCACATGGCGGCCCACCGCCACCCGTGCGTGGGCGACCTGACCTACGGCGCCGACCCGACGCTCGCCAAGCGGCTGCGCCTGACCCGCCAGTGGCTGCACGCCGTGCGGCTCGGCTTCGAGCACCCGGCGGACGGCCAGTGGGTCGAGTTCGAGAGCGGCTACCCGGACGACCTCCAGCAGGCCCTGGACCTGGTGCGCGAGGAGACGTACGCATGAGTCCGACGCTCTACGTGGTGCGTGTCGCCGAGGACCCGGCCGACCGTGAGGCCTGCTTCGCGGTGCGCAAGGAGGTCTTCGTCGTCGAGCAGGGCGTGGCCCAGGAGATCGAGTACGACGAGTACGACGCCGTGGCGACGCATGTGCTGGCCGTGCGTGAGGACGGGACGCCGCTCGGGACCGGGCGGTTGCTGCACGGCGAGGCCGCTGCGGCGAAGTCCGGTGGGGACCTGAGCGTGGGGTCCCTGGGGCGGCTGGCCGTGCGCGAGGAGGCGCGGGGGCTCGGGGTCGGGGTCGCGCTGGTGCGGGCCATCGAGGACGCGGCACGCGCGCGTGGGCTCACCGCCGTGGATCTGCATGCGCAGACGCATGCCCTGGGGTTCTATGAGCGGCTCGGCTACGAGGCGTACGGATCGGAGTTCCCGGACGCCGGTATTCCGCACCGGGCGATGCGGCGGGCGCTGACACCGGCCGCGTGACCAGGGCCGTACGCGCTCTCCGCGAGGGGCTCGGTAACCGACGGGCGTCGAAAGTGCTGGTCGGGTGGGCGGCGTGGCAGGCTTGAGCGTCCGCTAGTTGAACGTCGAGATCCCGCCGGAGCCCTGACCGTGGATCAATTGGCCCTCCTCTTCGTCCTGTTGCTCGGGGCCGTGGTGAGCGTCCCGCTGGGGGACCGGTTCGGTCTGCCGGCGCCGGTGCTCATGACGCTCCTCGATAGTCCTCGCCGTGGTCGACTTCGTGCCGAACGTGAACGTCCCGCCCGATCTGATCCTGCCCCTGCTGCTGCCACCGCTGCTGTACGCGGCCGTACGGCGCACCTCGTGGCGGCAGTTCACCGCGAACATCCGGCCCATCTTCCTGCTGGCCGTCGCCCTGGTGTTCGTCACCACCCTCGCCGTGGCCGCCGTCGCGAGCGCGATCGTGCCCGGGCTGCCGATAGCGGCCGCCGTGGCGCTCGGCGCGCTGGTGGCGCCGCCCGACCCGGTCGCCGCGACCGCCGTCGCCGGGCAGCTCGGGCTGCCGCGCCGGCTGGTGTCGATCCTGGAGGGCGAGGGCCTGTTCAACGACGTCACGGCCATCGTGCTCTACCACGTCGCGATCGCCGCCGCCGTCAGCGGGAGCTTCGATTTCTGGCGTGCCGGGCTCGACTTCGTGCTGTCCGCCGTCGTCGCCGTGGCGGTCGGCGTGGCCCTGGGCTGGGCCACGAACAAGCTGATGACGGCCCTCGACGACGCCACCCTGCAGATCGGGCTGACGCTGCTGGTGCCGTACGCCTCGTACGTCCTGGCCGACGAACTGCACGGCTCCGGGGTGCTCGCCGTGCTCACCACCGCGCTGTTCCTCGCCGAGTACTCCTGGGTGCCGACGACGTCCTGACCCGGCTCGCCGGGGCGACCGTATGGGATGTCGTGGACACGCTGGTGACCGGGGTCGCGTTCGGGCTCATCGGGCTCGAACTGCACAACGCGATCCGTACGGCGTCCGGTCGCTGGGGCGAGATGCTCGGCTGGGCCGCGGCGATCGTCGGGGTCGTGGTCGTCGTACGGCTGGCGTGGTTGCTGCCGGCGACCTGGCTGACGAAACGGCTGCACGCCAAACGGGACTACGACGAGGAGATCCCGACGTCCTGGCGGGAGACCGTGATCATGTGGTGGGCCGGGATGCGCGGGGTGGCCTCCGTCGCCCTGGCGCTGGCGATTCCGCTGACCATGGACGACGGGTCGGCGTTTCCCGACCGGGACGAGATCGTGTTCATCGCGTTCGGCGTGATCATGGCGACGCTGGTGCTGCAGGGGCTCACCCTGCCGTGGCTGGTGAAGCGGCTGGGGGTGCGGGCCGACACCGACAGCGAGAAGGCGTTCGAGAAGGAGCTGGCGGTGCGGGCGGCTAAGGCCGCGAAGCGGCGGCTGCGGGAGATCGAGGACGTCGAGGAACTGCCGGAGGAGGTGTCCGAGCAGCTGTTGCGGCGGGCGTTCGACATCGGGGTGCGGATCTCTCCCGAGGTGGGGGACGGGGAGCGCCGGGAGGTGTACGAGAAGCGGGTGAAGCGGGTGAAGAAGATGCGGCGGATCCAGGGCGAGATGATGAGTGCGGCTCGGCATGAGGTGTTGGCGGCGCGGGTGTGAGCCGGGGGCGGATCCGGAGATCGTGGACCGGGTGCTGCGGCATCTCGACGTCCGCAGTCTGAGGTGAGCCTCCCGCCCACGCACCGCCCGTTCACGGGCAAGGGAGAGGTGGACCGCTCCCGGGGGCCGCGTGCCGTCGGCGGCCGTCTGTCGAATGGCTCGTCGTTGCCCTCCCCCTTTGTAGGCTCGCGCCATGGTTCGCAACGTGGTGATCAGTGGTGGTGGTACGGGAATCGGGCTCGCCGCGGCGCATGCCTTCGCGGCCGACGGGGATCAGGTGTTGCTGCTCGGGCGGCGGCGCGAGGTGTTGGAGAAGGCGGCGGTGCCGGGGGCGTTGACGTACGCCGGGGACCTGAGTGAGCCCGAAGTGGTGCGCGGGGTCGCGCGGTTCGTCGCCGAGGAGTTCGGGACCGTGGACGTGCTGGTGCACGGCGCGGGCGGTACGGGGGCGCTGGAACCGGCGAGCGCGAGCAGCGATCCGCTGGACCGGGTCGCCCACGACTGGACGGTCAACTTCCGGATCAACACCCTGAGCGCCGCGCTGCTCACCGAGGCGCTGCGGGCGCGGCTCGCGGAACCGGGCGGGCGGGTGCTGTTCGTGAGCTCCATCGCCGCGTACCGCGGGTCGGGGAGCAGGGCGTACGGCGGGGCCAAGGCCGCGTTGCATCCGTACGCCCATGATCTGGCCCGGGATCTCGGGCATCGCGGCATCACCGTGAACGTGGTCGCGCCCGGGTACATCGAGGACACGGGTTCTTCGGCCCGCGGATCGACCCGGCCCGACGCGAACGGCTCATCAACGACACGTCCACCGGGCGCGCCGGTACACCCGGGGACGTCGCCGCCACCCTGCACTGGCTCGCCTCACCGGCCGCCGGCCATGTGACGTCCCAGGTGATCCAGGTCAACGGCGGGGCTGAGCGGGGGCGTTGAGGGGGAGCGGGCTGGGGGCGACTCGGTGAACGGGGTTGCCGTGCGCGGAGATCGAGGCGCCGGAGGCGATCAGCCGCCCGGCGCCGCACCCCGGCGGCAAACACCCGTCCCTCAACCGGCGGTGAACGGGTGGTGCGCGGGCGGGCGGTTCAGCCGTGGCCGACGGCCGTCAGCCGACCCGTGTGCCCCGCCCGCCTCACCCCCGCTCACCCCCGCCGGAGGCTCATGCACCGCCCGGCCCCGGCCCGTGCCGTTCGGTGATGGGTCGCCCGCGGGGACCGGGGCCGCGTCCGCCGTGTTCACGCGGGGGAGGGCGTAGGGGTGTTCGACGTACAGCCAGCGGATCATCTGTTCGCGGACGGTGACGCGGACCGTCCAGATGTCGTCCGCGTCCTTCGCCGTGACCAGGGCGCGGACCTCCATGGTGTTGGGGGTGGTGTCGGTGACGACGAGGCCGTAGCTGCGGCCGTCCCAGGCGGGGCAGGCGCGGAGGATCTCGCGGAGTTGTTCGCGCATCGCGTCGACCGGGGCCGAGTGGTCGACCTGGAAGTAGACGATGCCGGTCATCTGCGGGGTGCCGCGGGACCAGTTCTCGAACGGCTTGGACGTGAAGTACGACACCGGCATGGTGATCCGGCGCTCGTCCCAGGTCCGTACCGTGAGGAAGGTGAGGGTGATCTCCTCGATCGTGCCCCACTCGCCGTCCACCACCACCGTGTCGCCGATGCGCACCATGTCACCGAAGGCGATCTGCAGCCCCGCGAAGAGGTTGGCGAGAGGGACTGGGCCGCCACACCGGCGACGATGCCCAGGACACCCGCCGAGGCCAGCAGTGACGCACCGGCCGCGCGCATCGCCGGGAACGTCAGCAGCATCGCGGCGACCGCCACCACACCGACGATCGCGGCGACCACCCGAGTGATCAGTGTCACCTGGGTGCGGACCCGGCGGACCCGGGCCGCGTCGTGGGCGGCGCGGGCGTAGCGGGCGTACGACGACTCCACGATCGCCGCGGCGACCCGGATCATCAGCCACGCGGTGGCGCCGATCAGCACCAGGGTGAGGGTCTGGCCGATGCCGACCCGGTGTTCCTCCAGCAGTTGTGCCTGGTCGTAGGAGGCTCTGAGGAAGGCCGCGCAGAGCACCATGTGGTAGGGCACGCGGCCCCGGCGCAGCAGTCCCCACAGCGTGGTGTCGTCGTGCCGGGCGTCCGCCTTCCGCAGCAGTAGGTCGGTGACCCAGCCGATGAGCAGCGTGAGGACGACGGAGCCGCCTATGACGATCAGCGGGCGCAGTACGTTCTCCATGGGTCCGACCGTACTGGCACGATGGCTTCATGAACATCATGCTCTTCCACTCGACGTACGGTCCCCGGCCGGCCGTGCGCGAGGCCGCCGAGCGGCTGCGCGCGGCGGGCCACGAGGTGTGGACGCCGGACCTCTTCGAGGGGCGTACGTTCGAGACGGTCGAGGAGGGCATGGCCTTCAACGACGGGATCGGCAAGGACGAGCTGCTGAAGCGGGCCGTCCTGGCCGCCGCCCCCTATTCGGAGCGCGGGCTCGTCTACGCCGGGTTCTCGCTCGGCGCCTCCGTCGCGCAGACCCTCGCCCTCGGCGACGAGAAGGCCCGCGGGCTGCTCCTCCTGCACGGCACGTCGGACATCGCGGCCAACGCCTCCGTCGACGATCTGCCGGTGCAGCTGCATGTCGCCGAGCCGGACCAGTTCGAGACCGACGACTGGCTCAGCTCCTGGTACCTCCAGATGGGCAGGGCGGGCGCCGACGTCGAGATCTACCGGTACGCCGGAGCCGGTCACCTGTACACCGACCCTGGCCTCCCGGACTACGACGAGGAGGCCGCCGAGACCACCTGGCGGGTGGCGCTCGGCTTCCTCGAGACGTTGTGACTACACGGGGTCGTACGTCCGTTCCACCTTCTGCGTGCCGCTGCGCGTGCGGTACGAACGCTCCCAGGACGAGGTCGCGGTCGGCGAGGTGCGGTCGGACAGGACGTAGTAGTCCATCTGCGCGCGCTCGGCCGTGATGTCGAGGACGCCGTAGCCGTGGCGGTCGGTGTCGACCCAGTGGACGTGCCGGTTGGCGACCTGGATGAGCGGGGCGGCGAGCGCGGAGACCGTGCCCTCGGGGACCTTCACGAGGTCGTCGAGGTTGTCGGAGGTCACCGACGTGATCACGAACTCCGTTGCCGCGGACGGCGACAGCGGGTAGGTGCCGGCGTCCACCGGTACGTCGTTGGCCCAGGACATGTGGATGTCGCCGGTGAGGAAGACCGTGTTGCCGATCGCGTTCGAGCGCAGATGGGCGAGGAGTTCACGGCGGTCGTCGGTGTAGCCGTCCCACTGGTCGGTGTTGATGCCTATGCCGTCCTGCGGCAGGTCCAGCAGCTTGGCGAGCGGCTTCAGCAGGTCGGCGGTGAGCGAGCCGATGACGAACGGCGCGATCATCACCGAGTTGCCGACCAGGCGCCACTTGGTGTCCGATGCCTTCAACCCGGCCTTCAGCCAGTCGAGTTGGGCCCGGCCGGTGATCGTACGGTCCGGGTCGTCGACCGAACCGCTGCCCGAACTCGCCTGCTGCGAACGGAAGGAGCGCAGGTCGAGCAGCGAGAGGTCGGCCAGCTTGCCGAAGCGAAGGCGGCGGTAGGTGGTGCCCGCGATGGCGGGGCGGACCGGCATCCACTCGAAGTACGCCTGTTTCGCGGCGGCCTGACGGGCCGTCCAGGTGCCCTCGGCGCCCTCGGTGTGGTTGACCGCGCCGCCCGACCAGGCGTTGTCCGCGAACTCGTGGTCGTCCCAGATCGCGATGACCGGCGCCTTCAGGTGCAGGGCCTGGAGGTCGGGGTCGGTCTTGTACTTGCCGTGCCGGGTGCGGTAGTCGGAGAGCGTGATGATCTCGTTCAGGGGCGCGTGCGGCCGTACGACCGTGCCGCGCGTCCCGTACTCGCCGGACTTGTACTCGTAGATGTAGTCCCGAGATGCAGCCACGCGTCGAGGTCGCCGCGGGCCGCGAGATGGCGGTACGACGCGAAGTAGCCCGCCTCCCAGTTGGCGCAGGTGACGACGCCGAAGCGCAGGCCGGTCACGTTCGCGTCCGCCGCCGGCGCGGTGCGGGTGCGCGCCGTGGGGAGTCGGTGCCGCCCGCCGAGAAGCGGAACCAGTAGTCGGTGGCCGGTTCCAGGCCGCGGATGTCGGCCTTGACGGTGTGGTCGGAGGCGGCGCTCGCGGTGAGGGAGCCCCGGGAGACGACGTCCGTGAACGCCTTGTCCCTGGCGACGGTCCAGCTCACCTCGGTGTCGGGGCCGAGCCCGAACCCGGGACGGCCTCGGCGATGGGCGTCACCCGGGTCCACAGCAGGATCCCGTCCGGGAGCGGGTCCCCGGAGGCGACACCGTGCAGGAAGGCGGGCGTCTCGGTGGCGGCCCCCGCGGGCAGCGCGGCGACGAGCGGGCCGGCCAGAACGGCGGTGGCGGCCGCGGCCTTGACGACCGTACGGCGGCGCGGGGAGGGCGGGTTGACACCCTCGGTTGCTCTGTATCGACTGGTCACGAGCGACCAGGTTACTGACCGGTATCAACGAGAGCGGGCGAACTCGTAAAAGTTCGCCCGCTCTTCCACCGCTCGTCTACTCGGCTCCCGTACTCAGCCCTTGAGCGCCGCGTCCACGACCCGGGTGAAGTCGGCCACCGACATGGGCGGGTTGCCCGAGGAGTCGGCGGTGAGCATCTTGCCGTTCATGACGAAGCTCGGGGTGCCCGTCACGCCGTCCTTGTTCTTGTCGAAGGTCTTCGACATGGCCATCGCCCAGGCGTCGTAAGTGCCCTTCTTGACGGCGGTCTGGAACCCCGTGTTGTTCTTCAGCGCGGAGACCGTGTTCGCGACCTTGATCAGGTAGCTGTCGTCCTTGAACTTGTCGGTCGTCTCGTCCGGGTGGTACTTCGTCGAGTACAGCGCGGACTTGTACTCCAGGAACGCGGTGGGGCTGACGTTCAGCGCGGCACCCAGGGCGCTCAGCGCGTTCTTGGAGCCCACGCCGTTGTCATGGTTGTCGATGAACGTGCCGCCGATGTACTGGATCTTGTACTTGCCGTCGTCGACGTCCTTGACGACGGTCGAGCCGACGGTCTGCTCGAACTGGGCGCAGACCGGGCAGCGCGGGTCCTCGTACTCCTTGAGCGTCTTCTTCGCGCTCGCCTTGCCGATGATGACCGTCGTGCCCTTGGTGCCCGTGGTGTTCGCCGGGGCGGTGACCTTGGCGTCCTTCAGGCCCTCCCAGTAACTGGGCTTGTTGTTCTGGACGACGGCGTAGCCTATGCCGCCGGCTATCGCGAGGACGGCGACGACCGAACCGGCGACGACGAGTTGCCGCTTGACCTTCGCGCGCTTGGCCTGGCGCTCGCGCTCGGCGCGCAGCCGCTCACGGGCCGCCGTCTTCGCCGCTGCGCTGTTCCGCTTGCTCATGTTGGTGATCTCCATATGGGACGCGTACACGTCGTACGCGGAATACGTGTGGGGACTTGGGTGTGCTCAGGTACCTGGGGTGTTTCAGACCGCGAGGAGGACCGAGCACGGCGGTCCACGCCGTCCCAGGGAGTGCACCAGCAGCCGCTCACGGGCGGTGGCCGTGCGGTGCGCGGCACGCGGCAACCGGCGGACCGGCGCGGTACGGCGGCCCGTCACCGCGGTGACGGCCAGCAGCAGCGGACGGAAGCCCACCGCGGTCGCCGCGCGCAGCAGTTCGGAGAGCGCGCGCTCGCCGCGGCGCAGATAGGCGGCGGCCAGCAGCCCGACGCAGATGTGCGCGCCGAGCAGCAGCCAGGCCGCGGTGGCGTCGGCGTGCGCGAGCAGCGCCGCCGCCTGATGGGGATCGCCGGTCACCCGGGCCAGGGAGGTGCCCACGTCGCCGCCGCTGCACAGCACGTCCAGGCCGACCGCGCGCAGCGGTCCGGCGACCGGGCCGCCCGCCCTGCCGTAACAGGCGTGCTGGCCGGTGGTGAAGACCGTGTCGGCGGCCAGCTCCAGCGGGATCAGAAGGGCGGCGATCCGGCCGAAGCCGCGCTCGCGGCCCGCCAGCGCGTACGCGATGACGAACACGGTGGCGGCGATCGCCGCCACCGTGCCGAGCGGCAGGGGGACCCGGGACAGCAGCACGTGCGACGCGGTGCTGAGCGTCACGACGAGTGCCGTGAACAGCGCCGCGCGTACGGCCCTGAGCTGGATCCCGGATATGTCCATAGCGGAGGAAGTCTGTCACGTGCTCCGGTAAGGCACCGCTAAAGGGTTCCTGTGAGCGTACGGATGGTTACAGACCCGGAATCCGGCCGTTGCGGAACAGGTCGACGAAGGTCTGGTGGTCGGCACGCGCGCGTGCGCCGTAGCCGTGCGCGAAGTCGACGAGCACGCCCGCGAAGCCGTCCTCGTCGGCCGCGATCGCCGCGTCGATGGCCCGCTCCGTGGAGAACGGCACCAGGGACTCGCCGGACTGGTCGTCGGCCGCCGCGTGCATCGTCGCCGTGGCCCGCCCGAGGTCCGCGACGACGGCGGCGATCTCCTCCGGGTCGTCGATGTCGCTCCAGTCCAGGTCCACCGCGTACGGCGACACCTCGGCGACCAGCTGCCCGGTCCCGCCCAGCTCGGTCCAGCCCAGCCACGGGTCGGCGTGCGCCTGGAGGGCGCGCTGCGAGATCACCGTGCGGTGGCCCTCGTGCTGGAAGTAGTCCCGGATCGCCGCGTCCGTGATGTGCCGCGAGACGGCCGGCGTCTGGGCCTGCTTGATGTAGATCACCACGTCGTTCTCCAGGGCGTCGCTGTTGCCCTCCAGAAGGATGTTGTACGACGGCAGTCCGGCCGAGCCGATGCCGATGCCCCGGCGGCCGACGACGTCCTTCACGCGGTACGAGTCCGGGCGGTCGAGGGAGGAGTCGGGGAGCGTCTCTAGGTAGCCGTCGAAGGCGGCGAGGACCTTGTACCGGGTGGCCGCGTCCAGCTCGATGGAGCCGCCACCCGGCGCGAAGCGGCGCTCGAAGTCACGGATCTCCGTCATCGAGTCCAGCAGCTCGAAGCGGGTCAGCGAGCGGGCCGTGCGCAGCGCGCCCAGGAGCGGGCCGTCGGCCGTGTCCAGCGTGAACGGCGGCACCTCGTCGCTCTTCGCGCCGGTCGCGAGCGCGTGGATGCGCTCGCGGTACGCGCCCGCGTAGACCTGCACCAGTTCGGTGATCTGCTCGTCACTGAGCGCCTTCGCGTACCCGATGAGCGCCACGGAGGCGGCGAAGCGCTTGAGGTCCCAGGTGAAGGGGCCGACGTAGGCCTCGTCGAAGTCGTTCACGTTGAAGACCAGGCGGCCGTTCGAGTCCATGTACGTGCCGAAGTTCTCGGCGTGCAGGTCGCCGTGGATCCACACGCGCGAGGTGCGGTCGTCCAGGTACGGGCCGCCCCGCTTCTCCGCGTCGAGGTCGTGGTAGAAGAGCGCCGCCGTGCCCCGGTAGAACGCGAAGGCCGAGGCTGCCATCTTCCGGAACTTCACCCGGAACGCGGCCGGGTCGGCGGCCAGGAGCTCGCCGAAGGCGGTGTCGAAGACGGCGAGGATCTCCTCGCCGCGGTGCTCGTCGTTGAGCTGCGGAACCGACATCGCTCTGTGCCTCCTGGTACGGGTGGTGCGTGACATGTGACGGGTCTGTCGTCACCTTCCAACGCTCGAAGGTACGTGGGAGTGCCCGCCCACCCGTCACCCGGCCACCGCCCCCATCGAGACGCTTCGCGTCACAGTACTCATCTCCAATGTCAGCGGTCAGGCATAGGATTCGGTCTCGTCCCCCAGACCGTCCGCCGCACTTTGTCGATCGTTTCCCCTGGAGGCCAAGCCGTGTCAAAGCCGCCGTTCACGCACCTGCATGTCCACACCCAGTACTCGCTCCTGGACGGTGCCGCGCGGCTCAAGGACATGTTCGACGCGTGCAACGAGATGGGCATGACCCATATCGCGATGTCCGACCACGGCAACCTGCACGGGGCCTACGACTTCTTCCACACGGCCAAGAAGGCGGGCGTCACCCCGATCATCGGCATCGAGGCGTACGTCGCCCCCGAGTCGCGGCGCAACAAGCGCAAGATCCAGTGGGGCCAGCCGCACCAGAAGCGCGACGACGTCTCCGGTTCCGGTGGTTACACCCACAAGACGATCTGGGCGGCGAACAAGACGGGCCTGCACAACCTCTTCAAGCTGTCCTCGGACGCGTACGCCGAGGGCTGGCTCCAGAAGTGGCCGCGCATGGACAAGGAGACCATCTCCCAGTGGTCCGAGGGGCTCATCGCCTCCACCGGCTGCCCCTCCGGCGAGCTCCAGACCCGGCTGCGCCTCGGCCAGTACGACGAGGCTCTGAAGGCTGCCGCCGAGTACCAGGACATCTTCGGCAAGGACCGCTACTTCCTGGAGCTGATGGACCACGGCATCGAGATCGAACACCGGGTCCGTGACGGCCTGTTGGACATCGGCAGGAAGCTCGGCATCCCGCCCCTGGTGACGAACGACTCGCACTACACGTACGCCCACGAGTCCGTCGCGCACGACGCCCTGCTCTGCATCCAGACCGGCAAGAACCTCTCCGACCCTGACCGCTTCCCGCTTCGACGGCACCGGCTACTACCTGAAGTCCACCGACGAGATGTACGCCGTGGACTCCTCGGACGCCTGGCAGGAGGGCTGCCGCAACACCCTCCTGGTCGCCGAACAGATCGACACCTCCGGCATGTTCGAGGCGAAGAACCTCATGCCGAAGTTCGACATCCCGGACGGCTTCACCGAGGTCACCTGGTTCAAGGAGGAGGTCCGGCGCGGCATGGAGCGCCGCTTCCCGGGCGGCATCCCGGACGACCGCCAGAAGCAGGCGGACTACGAGATGGACGTCATCATCCAGATGGGGTTCCCGGGCTACTTCCTCGTCGTCGCCGACTTCATCATGTGGGCGAAGAACAACGGCATCGCGGTCGGCCCCGGCCGTGGTTCCGCGGCCGGCTCGATCGTCGCGTACGCCATGGGCATCACCGACCTCGACCCCATCCCGCACGGCCTGATCTTCGAGCGGTTCCTCAACCCCGAGCGCGTCTCCATGCCCGATGTCGACATCGACTTCGACGAGCGCCGGCGCGTCGAGGTGATCCGGTACGTGACGGAGAAGTACGGCGCCGACAAGGTCGCCATGATCGGCACCTACGGCAAGATCAAGGCCAAGAACGCCATCAAGGACTCCGCGCGCGTGCTGGGCTACCCGTACGCGATGGGCGACCGGCTCACCAAGGCGATGCCCGCCGACGTCCTCGGCAAGGGCATCGACCTCTCCGGCATCACCGACCCCAAGCACCCCCGCTACGGCGAGGCGGGCGAGATCCGCGGGATGTACGAGAACGAGCCGGACGTCAAGAAGGTCATCGACACCGCCAAGGGCGTCGAGGGCCTGGTCCGGCAGATGGGCGTGCACGCGGCCGGCGTCATCATGTCCAGCGAACCCATCGTCGACCACGCCCCGGTGTGGGTCCGCCACACGGACGGCGTGACCATCACGCAGTGGGACTACCCGCAGTGCGAGTCGCTCGGCCTGCTGAAGATGGACTTCCTGGGCCTGCGCAACCTCACGATCATGGACGACGCCATCAAGATGGTGAAGTCCAACAAGGGCATCGACCTGGAGATGCTCGCCCTCCCGCTGGACGACCCCAAGACCTTCGAACTGCTCTGCCGCGGCGACACGTTGGGCGTCTTCCAGTTCGACGGCGGCCCGATGCGCTCCCTGCTGCGCCAGATGCAGCCCGACAACTTCGAGGACATCTCCGCCGTCTCGGCCCTGTACCGCCCGGGCCCGATGGGCATGAACTCGCACATCAACTACGCGGAGCGCAAGAACGGCCGCCAGGAGATCACGCCGATCCACAAGGAGCTGGAGGAGCCTCTCGAGGAGGTCCTCGCGGTGACCTACGGCCTGATCGTGTACCAGGAGCAGGTGCAGAAGGCCGCGCAGATCGTCGCCGGGTACTCGCTCGGCGAGGCCGACATCCTGCGCCGCGTGATGGGCAAGAAGAAGCCCGACGAGCTGGCGAAGAACTTCGTCCTCTTCCAGAAGGGCGCCCAGGACAAGGGCTACAGCGACGAGGCGATCCAGGCCCTGTGGGACGTCCTGGTCCCCTTCGCCGGCTACGCGTTCAACAAGGCGCACTCCGCCGCGTACGGCCTGGTCTCGTACTGGACCGCCTACCTGAAGGCCAACTACCCGGCCGAGTACATGGCGGCGCTGCTCACCTCGGTCAAGGACGACAAGGACAAGTCCGCGATCTACCTCAACGAGTGCCGCCGTATGAAGATCAAGGTGCTCCCGCCGAACGTGAACGAGTCGGTGCACAACTTCGCCGCCCAGGGCGACGACGTGATCCTCTTCGGCCTGGAGGCCGTGCGCAACGTCGGCACGAACGTGGTCGACTCGATCATCAGGTCCCGCAAGGCCAAGGGGAAGTACGGCTCGTTCCCCGACTACCTGGACAAGGTCGAGGCCGCCGCCTGCAACAAGCGGACCACCGAATCCCTCATCAAGGCCGGGGCGTTCGACACCCTGGGCCACACCCGCAAGGGCCTCACCGCGCACTTCGAGCCGATGATCGACAACGTGGTGGCGGTCAAGCGCAAGGAGGCCGAGGGGCAGTTCGACCTCTTCGGGGATGGGCGACGAGGACACCAGCGAGCCCGGCTTCGGACTCGACGTGGAGTTCACCACCGACGAATGGGAGAAGACGTATCTCCTCGCGCAGGAGCGGGAGATGCTCGGTCTCTACGTCTCCGACCACCCGCTGTTCGGCCTGGAGCACGTGCTGTCCGACAAGGCCGACGCGGGCATCGCCCAGCTCACCGGAGGTGAGCACTCGGACGGCGCGGTCGTCACCATCGGCGGCATCATCTCGGGTCTCCAGCGCAAGATGACCAAGCAGGGCAACGCCTGGGCGATCGCCACCGTCGAGGACCTCGCGGGCTCCATCGAGTGCATGTTCTTCCCGGCGACCTACCAGCTGGTGTCGACCCAACTCGTCGAGGACGCCATCGTGTTCGTCAAGGGCCGCCTCGACAAGCGCGAGGACGTGCCGCGCCTGGTCGCGATGGAGCTGATGGTCCCGGACCTGTCGAACGCGGGCACCAACGCGCCCGTGATCCTCACGATCCCGGCGACCAGGGTCACCCCGCCCATGGTCAGCAGGCTCGGGAGATCCTCAGCCACCACCGGGGCGACAGCGAGGTCCGCATCAAGCTCCAGGGCCCGACCAAGACGACCGTCCTGCGCCTGGACCGGCACCGGGTGAAGCCGGACCCGGCCCTGTTCGGCGACCTGAAGGTGCTGCTCGGCCCGGCCTGCCTGGCCGGCTGAGCGACTGACATGACCGAGGGCGCATCCGTCGACGGATGCGCCCCTCGGTGCCTGCCTGGATCTCAACAACCCTGAAAACAGAGATCAGTTGTGGCCGAAGCGCTTCTCGCGGCTCTTGCGGGCCATGTCGCCCGGGGTCGCCTGGGATATGCGCTGCTCGGCCTGGTCCTGTGCCGATGGCGACCCGGACTGCTCGAAGCGCGGTCGGGGGCCGAGGACTTCTGCTGATCGCGGTTGTTCTTCTTGTTCTTGGCCATGGTGATCTACCTCCTGAAGGGATCTCGGGGCCAGGATCGGGATCAGATTCACATAGGCTGATAGAGATCGCATTTCGGATAATTACGGTCTGTGACAGGGTTGGTAGAGGAGTCGAGTCCGCACACGCCACGCCGAAGATCGAGTTCGGGCCGTTAACCCCTGTGCGGTCGGGCAGACTCGAAGGAAGCCCGAAGCAAACCGACCGGGAAGAGGGTGAGTCGCGTGGACCGCTGCATCGTCCTGGTGGACGCCGGGTATCTGCTGGGGGCGGCGGCCAGTCTCCTCGCCGGAGAGCCCTCGCGTTCCAGGATCACCGTCGATCACGCCGCCCTCATCCAGGGCCTGCGCGAGCGCGCCGAGTCCGACACCGAACGACCCCTGCTGCGCATCTACTGGTTCGACGGCGCCCCCGACCGCGTCCCCAGCCCGAGCACCGCAGGCTGCGCGTGATGCCTCGCGTCACCGTCCGCCTCGGCGCCCTGACCCGCAGCGACGGCCGCTGGGCGCAGAAGGGCGTCGACGCCGCCATGCACGCCGAGCTGACCGAGCTGGCCCGCAACCGCGCCTGCTCCGACGTCGTGCTCGTCACCGGCGACGGCGATCTGCTGCCGGGCATGATGGCCGCCAAGGAGCACGGCGTCGCCGTACACCTGTGGGCCGTGCAGGCCGCCGACGGGGACTACAACCAGTCCGAGGACCTGGTCGCCGAGGCCGACGAGCGGCGGGTGCTGGACCGGACCTGGATCACCAAGGCCGTCCGTGCGAAGGATCTCGGCGGGGTGTGCGCGCCGCAGCCCGTGCCGCGCCCGGAGATCGCCGCGATCCTGTCGGCACCGCTGCCCGAGTCCGCGCCGGCCGCGCGCGAGCGGCCGGCCGAGGAGAGCGAGCACACGACCGCGGAGGCCGGCTCGGAGAACGGCACGCAGGAGCGGGTGCCCGCGCCGAAGGGCGTGCCCACCCCAAGGACCTGGCCGGCCTGAAGGCCCCCGGTGCCGCCGCGCCCGCGCAGCAGCCCACCAGCGCCACCCTGCGCTGGTCCTCCGACAAAGGGTGGGTCGACCGGCCGGGCGGCGCCGCCGAGCCGCCCGAGGTCGCCTCCATGCCGACGCTGGCCCAGCTGACCACCGCCGAGCAGCGCTGGGCCGACCGCGAGGAGGACATCACCACGGTCGGCGGCGACCCCTACGAAGTGGGCCAGGTCTTCGCCCGCCGCTGGATGGGCCGCCTCGGCGACCACGGGACCCACCTGCAGAAACTGTCCGGGATGTATCCCCGCGTCCCGCACCGTATCGACGGCGAACTGCTGCGCTACGCCGCCCGGTTCGGCCTCCTCGCGCACAAGGACGACCAGATCGACGAGCACGACCGGTACGCGATCCGGGCCGGGTTCTGGCGCGAGATCGACGTACGGACGGCGGCCGAGCACGCCCCCGCGGGGATTGACGCTCTTTACCGGGGTATTTGCGGTTCTCGACCGACCCGCGAGCGGGCAGGGGCTCCGGACCCCGTAGTCTCGTCCCTTGTGAGTACGCGCGCGGGACAGGCATGTCGACACGATGACGATGTCGTGTGCGCGGTGCGCGGACTCAGCAAGACCTATCCGCCGGTACGCGGCCGGCGCGGCGCGCCCGGCACCCCGAGGTGCGGGCCACCGACGACGTCACCCTCGACATCCGCCGTGGCGAGATCTTCGGACTGCTCGGACCGAACGGCGCCGGCAAGTCCACCCTCGTACGCCAGCTGACCGGGCTCATGCGGCCCGACGCCGGCAGCGTCGAGATCCTCGGCCACGACATCGTGCGCCACCCGGAGCGGGCCGCGCGGATCCTCGCCTACCTCGGCCAGGAGTCCACCGCCCTCGACGAACTCACCGTGTCGCTCGCCGCCGAGACCACCGCCCGGCTGCGCGGCCTCGACCTGCGCGAAGCCCGCGCCGAGCGGGACGCCGTACTCGACGAACTGGGGCTCACGGCCATCGCCGGACGGCCGCTG
This sequence comes from Streptomyces sp. P3, assembly GCA_016893485.2. Taxonomy (GTDB): domain Bacteria; phylum Actinomycetota; class Actinomycetes; order Streptomycetales; family Streptomycetaceae; genus Streptomyces. The sequence continues at coordinate 2,847,276 of JAFEKX020000001.1, read as the reverse complement.
AAGAAGCTGTCCGGTGGGCAGCGGCGGCTGGCGTGCGTGGCCGCCGCGCTGGTCGGGGAGCGGCCGCTGCTGGTGCTGGACGAGCCGACCACGGGGATGGACCCGGTGGCGCGCAGGGCCGTGTGGTCCGCCGTCGACCGGCGCCGGGCCGAGCGCGGGTCCACCGTGCTGCTCGTCACCCACAACGTCATCGAGGCCGAGACCGTCCTCGACCGGGTCGCCGTCCTCGACCAGGGCAAGGTCATCGCCTGCGACACCCCCGCCGGGCTCAAGGAACAGGTCGCGGGCGAGGTGCGGGTCGAGCTGGTGTGGCGGGAGAAACCGCCGCTGGACGTCCCGGAGGTCGCCGCGCTGCGGGACCGCGCCGTCGAGTCGGGCCGCCGCTGGACGCTCCGGCTGGCGCCCGAGGAGGCCCGGGTCGCGGTCGCCACGGTGACCGGCGGGGCCGCGTTCGCCGCCCTGGACGACTTCACCCTGGCCACGCCCAGCCTGGAGGACGTGTATCTGGCGCTGGGCGGCAACGCGCAGGGGCTGGTGAAGGCATGAGTGCACGAGCCGTCGTATCCGTATGGGACAGGGCGAAGGTCGTTGTATCCGCAGGGGACAGGACGACTTCCCGCGTCGAGAGGAGCAGCGCGACGTGAGTGTCGTATCCGCCGATGTTCTGCCGAGCGGTCCCCTGGCCGTGCCGGAGGCCACCGCCTCGGGCGCGGCCGAGCTGGGGCCGAAGGCCAGGCTGTGGCCGTCCATGGCCGCCGTGTACCGGGCACAGCTGTCCCGGGCGCGGGTCGCGCGGATCCCGCTGCTGTTCGTGGCGACCTTCCAGTCGGTCGGCATCCTGATCATGATGCGCGGGGTCGTCGACGGCGGCAGTCACGACGCCCAGTTCGTGGTCGCCGGCTCGTCCGTGCTCGTCGTCGCCTATGTCGGGCTCAACCTCCTCGCCCAGTACTTCGGGCAGCTGCGTGGCAGCGGCGGGCTCGACCACTACGCCACCCTGCCGGTGCCGCCCGCGGCCGTGGTGCTCGGCGCGGCGGGGGCGTACGCCTCCTTCACCGTGCCCGGGACCGCGCTGACCGCCTTCTTCGGGTGCGTGCTGTTCGGGCTGCCGATGGGGAACATCTGGGTCCTGGCGGCGGTGATCCCGCTCGCCGGGGCCGCGCTCGCCGGGCTCGGGGCCGCCCTGGGTCTGCTCGCGCCTCGGCCCGAACTCGCCACGCTGCTCGGGCAGTTGGGCATGTCGGCGGCCCTGTTGCTGGGTGTCCTGCCCGCTGACCGGATGCCGGAGGCGGTGCGGTTCCTGCGGGATCTGGTGCCCTCGACGTACGGCGTGGAGGCGTTCGCGCAGACGTTCGGGGCGCATCCGGACTGGGCGCTCGTCCTCGGTGACCTCGCCGTATGCGCCGGGGTCGGGGTCGTATCGCTGGCCGTGGCGACCTGGGCGTACCGTCGGGCCGCCGTCCGGTGACGCGCCGCACAGCGGGGCCTGGCACGATGGCATCGTGACCGCACCGCTGACTCCGCCCCCGCCGCCGCGTGACCAGTCCTCGCACGAGCCGTGGCAGCCGCCGGGTGACCCGGACCACCAGGGTGACCCTGGCACGCCCGGTGCCGGATATTCCTCGTACGGCCCGCAGGACTCGTCCGTCGGACAGTCCGATCAGGACGGGCCCGGCTGGAAGACCGAAGTGATCGAGGCCGTCGTCGTCACCGTCGCCTCGGCGGTCGGTGGGGTGCTGCTCGGGGTGCTGTGGTGGTGGCTGGCGCCGCATGTGCCGCTCGTCGGGGACGTCGTCGACAAGAGCTGGGTCGTCTACCTCAAGGATTCCGAGGGGAGCAGGCCGTGGGGGTGGACGGAACGTTCACTCTCCTCGCCGTCGCCTTCGGGGTCGTCAGCGCGCTCGTCGTCTTTTTGCTGCGGCGGCGTGGGGGAGTGCCGCTCGTCGCCGCGCTGACCCTGGGTGGGCTGCTCGCGTCGTTCATCGCGTGGCGGCTGGGGGTGTGGTTCGGGCCCACGAAGGACGTGCTCGCGCATGCCAAGGCTGTGGGTAAGGGGTTACGTTCTCTGCGCCGCTGAAGTTGGGGGCGAAGGGGGCGTTGCTGGCCTGGCCGGTGGCTGCGCTCGTCGTTCATCTGGGGCTTACGTCGTTGTTCGGGCCTCGGGATCCTGAGCCGGTGTATCTGCAGCAGGGGCCGGTTCCCAGGACGGGTACGGGGCTCCGACGGCTTGACGCGGGTGGTGGGTGCGGCGGGATTTTTCGCCCCCGCCGCCCCTGCCCGTCCCGTCCCCGGGGCTGCCGCCCCAGACCCCCGCTTCGGCCTTGAAGGGGCCTCGTCCTCAAACGCCGGAAGGGCTGAGAAGCCGGCCGGTGTTGAGGAGCTCAGGTGGCTATGCCGGCTTGCGGCCGTGGTTGGCGCGGTGTTTTCGGATGCGCCACTTTCGTTTCCTCGTTTTCTTCGACATGTCCTCTGTGCTTAACCGAGGACAGGGGTCGCGTCGAGGGGTCACGCACGGCCGATGGGCGCCAGTACCGCCTCCGTGAGGCTTGTGAGGTCCTTGGGGAGAGTTCCACCTCCAGGCCGCGGCGGCCGGCCGAGACGCAGATGGTGGGGTGGGCGGTGGCGGAGTCGTCGAGGACTGTGCGGAGTTTTTGCGCTGGCCCAGGGGAGATGCCGCCGCGGACGTAGCCGGTGGTGCGTTCGGCGAGGGTCGGGTCGGCCATCGTGGCGCGTTTGCCGCCCACCGCCGACGCGAGGGCCTTCAGGTCCAGCTGGCCCGCCACCGGGACCACGGCGACCGTGAGGGTGCCGTCGACGTCCGCCACCAGGGTCTTGAAGACGCGGTCGGGAGAGACGCCCATCGCCTCGGCCGCCTCCTCGCCGTAGGACGGGTGGGCGGGGTCGTGGTCGTAGGCGTGGAGTTCGTACGGCACTCCCGCGGCCGTCAGCGCGACCGTCGCCGGGGTGCCGCCCGACTGTTGCTGTTTCTGCTTCTTGGCCATCAGGGGACTCCCGCGTCAGTTCAGGCTGGTCGGGCCTCGGGTCAGGTCCGCTGCCGGTAGGGACGGCAGATTACGGATGATGGCCGTCTCGGAGCGAAGGAGTTTCAGTTCGTCGCGCAGGCGGGAGGCGGTGTCGGGGGCCTGGAGGAGGCGTTGTTTGGTCGCCGTGTCGAGCATCATCGCCGCTGCGACGAGGTAGGAGACGACAGCCGGTTCGTCCGGGAGTTCGGCCTCGCCCGTCGACAGGGTGCGTTCGCGGGCGCCCGCCAGGCGCTTCTGGTACTGGCGGAACGCGCGTAGCACGCCCTCGGCGAGCGCGCCCGCCTCGTCGCCCTTCTCCTCGGGCAGCTCCTCCAGCTCGGCCGTGAGGAACGGGCCGGAGGCGTCGACGGAGAGCAGCCGCATCCGGGTCGTGCCCGTCGCCAGCACCTCGAAGCTGCCGTCGGCACGCTCCCGGATCGTGGCCGCGTCGGCGACGCAGCCCACCGAGTGGAAGGACTTGAGCGGGTCGGGGCCGAAGCCGGCCGCGGGCCCGCGTTCGGGCACGGCCGTCTGGTCGGGCATGCCCGGGGCGGTGGACGCCACCTCGTGGCCGTCGCGGATGGCCACGACGGCGAATCGGCGCGATTCCTCCTCAGGGTCTTGAGCAGATCGCGCATCATGGCGCGATAGCGCTCCTCGAAAATGTTCAGAGGAAGCACGAGCCCCGGGAACAGAACGGAGTTCAGGGGAAGAGCGGCAGCCGGACGGTGGTCACGGCGCAAAAGCCTAATGGTCGCCGGAGCGCGCACGACCGCGGTGCTCACTCCGTGGATACCCGGGGGCGTCCTCGAACGCCCACGGCTGGGTCGGAATCGCCTGCAGAGCGGGCGGAATCGGGCCGCCGAGGGGATGCCGGAGGCCACCGCGATCCGTACGCCGTCCCGGACTTCGAGGAACTGGCCCAGCGGGTCGTCGGAGAGCCGGTCCCAGGGGAACGACGTGGCGTACGGGCCTATCAGGCGGAGCTGGTCCAGCGCGTCCGTCCAGCGTTCGAGGCGGATCAGGACGTAGGTGAGGAGGTTGCGGACCTCGGCAGGCCACGGGTCGGCCGCCGCGTAGGTGGCCGAGAGCGTGATGGCGAGGTCGGCCGCCGCGTCCAGGCGGGCGCGGGGACCGTGGGAGCGCAGCCGTCGGTCAGGCAGGCGAAGGCCGCGCGGACCGGGAGGGCCTGGACGAGCGAGCCGGGAAGGGCGTCCTGCGCGGCCGGTTCGGCGAAGTCGAGGCACTCGCGGTGGGAGCAGCGGGCGGTGTGGGGTGTGTCGCCCCACTGCGCGCAGCAGGCCGCCGACAGGTACTGGAGGGCGGCCACATGGCAGCCGTAGTGGTGCGGGGGAGCGGCGGACCGCCTCGCCCCACAGGCGTTCGAACTCGGCGTGCCCGGCGTGTGTGCCCCGCGCGTGGTCCAGGGCGATCCGCCACGGCACCGGGTCGCGCGGCTCGGCCCCGGCCGCCGCCGTGATCAGCGGGCTCAGCTCGCGCAGCAGCTCGGCGCGGGCCGGCGACTCCCAGCAGCGGTCCACCGCGAGCTGCGCCTCGACCAGCAGCGCGTCCGGGTCGCGCGGGGCGGCGGCGCGCCAGTCCGCGAGCCACTCGGGGCGGGAGCGGGCGAACGCGGCGAGCCGGCGCGTGTAGCGGTCGCGGTCCTCCCAGCCGGCGGTGGCACGGGTCGCGGCCAGCAGCTCGGCCGCCGGGCCGTACTCGCCGCGGCCGGCCCCGACCAGCGCGGGGCCGAGCCGGTCGTCGGGCGCGTCGAGGAGGACCTCGTCGTCGGCCGGCAGTCCGGCGGCGAGCCGCGAGGTGTTCCTTGCCATCCGGGCGGTGCGGATGAACGCGCGCAGCAGAGCCATGGTGTCGACCATTGAAAGTCCGCGGAACCGGAGTGCGCCAGACCGATTGGCCTCCCCGCTGAAAGTTGTACGCACTTCGGTCAAGGGCAGGCAAAAGGTGACTGTTGCTCACCTGTCCGAGCGCTGTGCGCGCGGGTTCCGGAGGCTCCTAGCCGCGTCTGAGCAGCCGTGTGGCGCCCGCCGCGACCGTCGTCGCCAGGATCCACCCCAGCAGGATCAGCGCCACCGACAGCCACTGCCAGCCGCCGTGCAGCTGCCACTGGCCCGCCTGCCCCAGGTCGATCACCGGCAGCAGCAGGTCCAGCGCGAACAGCGCGGGGCTCCACGGCGGATGCCCGTTCGCGTTCACCGGCGCGTGGTCGGCGTGCGCGAAGGCCAGCGAACTCGCCGCCCACAGCACCGCCATCCACACGGCGGCCCGGCCCGGCCGGTACCCGTAGGCGACCGTCCAGTCCTGCACGAACCCCCACACCTTGGCCGCGACCGGCAGACTCTCCCGGCGCCTGCGCTGCTTGGCGAGCAGCACCTCGCGCGCGTCCTCGTCCTCCCCGGCGTTCCGCAGCACGGTCGCGAGGCGCTCGTACGGCTCCGGGTTGTACTCCGGGGTCGCCGCCGCCACCCAGTCGAGACGGGAGTCCAGCGGGAACGGGCCCTGCGGTACGAGGTTCTCGTACGCGAAGCCGCCCATGTGCAGGTTGCCGGGACCCGGCCAGCTGCTCGACCGGTCGACGAGGTTGACGATCCGCGCCCCCGACAGCACCACCTTGCCGCGCTGCGGCTGCTCCCCGAGGAAGCGCAGCTCGGGCGTCTGGATGCGGAGCAGCGACAGCTCCTGGTCGTCCGTGAACGTGAACCGGGCCCGCTCCAGGTCCACCGCGTCCCCGAACCGGCCGTCGTCCAGCCGCACCCCGCCCTGGCACGCGAAACGCTGAATGCGGGTCCCGCGCGCGGGAGTCGTACCGCTCAGCCAGGGACCGCCGACACCGGCCGGGGTCAGATACAGGGTGCGGCCCACGGTCAACTGCGGTGCGTTCAGGGCGAGTCGGGTGTACGGGTTGGCCAGCCGGGCGCCGCGCAGGCTCAGCGAGACGCCCACCTTGGCGCTGCGCAGACTCAACTCACCGTGTGATTCCAGGAGTTCGGCCTGCAGATCCTGTCCTACGGTCATGCCATCGGCGGCGATCGAACGCCCGCTGCGGTCCCGGTAGACGATCGCCTGGTTCAGCAGCAGATCGGTGCCGATGTGCGCGTCGGTCAGCCGCACCCCGTTGTGGAAGCGGCAGCGAGGCAGATGCAGGTCACCCTCCGTGTGCACCCGGGCCGCCTCCAGACGCGGCACCGAGCAGTCCACCAGCCGCAAGGTCTGGAAGCGGGCCTCCGGCAGCAGCACCTCGCGCTCGAAACGGCAGCCCTTCAGCTCGACGTACGGCGCGACCGTGCCGCCCGCGAGGTCCAGGACGCCGCTGATCTGCACTCCGGTGAGCTTCAGGGAGGCCACGCGGCCCGACAGCGGGGGCGGGCCGTCCAGGAGCAGCCAGCACACGATGCGGGCCCGCACCGTCCGCTCCGGGCCCCACGGATGCCCGCCGTGCGGATCGTCGACGACCGTGTCGCCGCTGCTCAGGTCGTACACGCTGCCATTGCGGAAGGCCTGCCACATACCGGCCTCGGCGGCGGTCAGATCGTCCGGCAGATCCCCCGCGCGGATGCCGGCACCCTCGGTCACTGCTCTTCCATCCCTCTCAACTACTCACGGGTTTCGCACAGGCTGTTCATGCCCGCTCCGTGACGCCCGGAACACTAGACGTGAAGGGGATCTTCCGGGTTCCGGCCACGTTCTGTATCAGCCATTGATACGCGCGAACGGTGCCCGATCTCAGTCTGAGAGAATTGGCGGGTGATCTCCCGAATCGATCTGCGCGGCGACGCCCTCCCGAGGGACCCGCCCTGCGCGACCTGCTGCCCCGAGCCGACTTCGACGTCTCGGCCGCCCTGGAGAAGGTGCGTCCGATCTGCGAGGCCGTGCATCATCGGGGCGACGCGGCGCTGATCGACTTCGCCGAGAAGTTCGACGGCGTACGCCTGGAGCAGGTGCGGGTCCCGGTCCAGGCGCTCGGTGACGCGCTGGAGCGGCTCGACCCGGAGGTCCGCGCGGCCCTGGAGGAGTCCATCCGGCGCGCCCGGCTCGTCCACCGCGAGCAGCGCCGTACGACCCACACCACCGAGGTCGTGCCCGGCGGCACGGTCACCGAGAAGTGGGTGCCGGTGGACCGGGTGGGGCTGTACGCGCCCGGCGGCCGGTCCGTCTATCCGTCGTCCGTGATCATGAACGTGGTCCCGGCCCAGGAGGCCGGGGTCCAGTCCATCGCGCTCGCCTCGCCGCCGCAGGCCGAGTTCGACGGGCTGCCGCACCCGACGATCCTCGCCGCCTGCGCCCTGCTCGGCGTCGACGAGGTCTACGCCGTCGGCGGTGCCCAGGCCGTCGCGATGTTCGCCCACGGCACCGAGTCCTGCCCGCCCGCGAACATGGTCACCGGCCCCGGCAACATCTGGGTCGCCGCCGCCAAGCGCTACTTCACCGGCAAGATCGGCATCGACACAGAGGCCGGGCCCACCGAGATCGCGGTCCTCGCCGACGACACCGCCGACCCGGTGCACGTCGCCGCCGACCTGATCAGCCAGGCCGAGCACGACCCGCTCGCCGCCGCCGTCCTGGTCACGGACTCCGTGGCCCTCGCGGACGCGGTCGAGAAGGAACTCGAACCGCAGGTCGCGGCCACCAAGCACATCGAGGACCGGATCGCTCCGGCGCTGGCCGGCCGGCAGTCCGCGATCGTCCTCGTCGACGGCGTCGACGAGGGCCTGCGGGTCGTCGACGCGTACGGCGCCGAGCACCTGGAGATCCAGACCGCCGACGCCGCCGCGGTCGCCGACCGGGTGCGGAACGCGGGCGCGATCTTCGTCGGCCCCTGGGCGCCCGTCTCGCTCGGCGACTACGCGGCCGGCTCCAACCACGTACTGCCGACCGGGGTTGCGCCTGCCACTCCTCGGGCCTGTCCGTGCAGTCGTTCCTGCGTGGCATCCACATCGTCGACTACACCCGCGACGCCCTCGCCGACGTGGCGCATCACGTCGTGACGCTGGCGGAGGCGGAGGACCTGCCCGCGCACGGCGCGGCGGTCAAACCAGGTTTGTCGGAGACGAACAAATGGCGCGTGGTGGGAAGGTGCCCGGCAAGTGAGCTTCGGAATCGACGATCTTCCCGTACGGGACGAGCTGCGCGGCAAGTCCCCCTACGGAGCGCCGCAGTTGGACGTCCCCGTACGGCTGAACACCAACGAGAACCCCTACCCGCTGCCCGAGGCACTGGTCGAGCGGATCGCCGAGCGGGTCCGCGACGCCGCCCGCGACCTCAACCGCTACCCGGACCGGGACGCGGTCGAACTGCGCACCGAGCTGGCCGACTACCTGACGAAGAGCGGGAGTTACCGGGTCGGCGTCGAGAACGTGTGGGCGGCCAACGGCTCCAACGAGGTCATCCAGCAACTGCTGCAGGCCTTCGGCGGGCCCGGCCGTACCGCGATCGGCTTCGAGCCGTCGTACTCGATGCACGCGCTCATCGCGCGCGGCACGGGGACCGGTTGGATCTCCGGGCCGCGCACCGAGGACTTCTCGATCGATCTCGCCGCCGCCGAGCGGTGGATCGCGGAGCACGGGCCCGACGTCGTGTTCGTCACGACCCCCAACAACCCCACGGGCAACGCCGTTCCGCCCGAGACGGTCCTCGCGCTGTACGAGGCGGCGCAGGCCGCCAAGCCGTCGATGGTGATCGTCGACGAGGCGTACATCGAGTTCAGCCACGGCGACTCGCTGCTGCCGCTGCTCGAAGGTCGGCCGAATCTCGTCGTCTCCCGCACGATGTCGAAGGCGTTCGGGGCCGCCGGCCTCCGCCTCGGCTATCTCGCCGCGCACCCGGCGGTCGTCGACGCCGTCCAACTCGTACGGCTGCCCTACCACTTGTCGGCCGTCACCCAGGCGACCGCGCTGGCCGCGCTGGAGCACACCGACACGCTGCTCGGGTACGTGGAGCAGCTGAAGGGTGAACGGGACCGGCTGGTAAGGGAGTTGCGTGCCCTCGGGTGCGAAGTGGTCGAGTCCGACGCGAACTTCGTGCAGTTCGGCCGGTTCGCGGACTCGCACACCGCCTGGCAGACAATCCTCGACCGGGGCGTCCTGGTCCGGGACAACGGCATCCCGGGGTGGCTGCGGGTCTCCGCCGGAACCCCCGAAGAGAACGACGCGTTCCTCGACGCGGTCCGTGAGTTGATGAAGGAGCAGAGCACATGAACCGCGTAGGACGCGTGGAGCGGACGACCAAGGAGACGTCGGTCCTCGTCGAGATCGACCTCGACGGGCACGGCAAGGTCGACGTGTCGACCGGGGTCGGTTTCTACGACCACATGCTCGACCAGCTCGGCCGGCACGGTCTGTTCGACCTCACCGTGAAGACCGAGGGCGATCTGCACATCGACTCGCACCACACCATCGAGGACACCGCCCTCGCGCTCGGCGCCGCCTTCAAGCAGGCGCTCGGCGACAAGGTCGGCATCTACCGCTTCGGCAACTGCACGGTCCCGCTGGACGAGTCCCTCGCCCAGGTCACCGTCGACCTGTCGGGTCGCCCCTACCTCGTGCACACCGAGCCCGAGAACATGGCGCCGATGATCGGCGAGTACGACACCACGATGACCCGGCACATCCTGGAGTCCTTCGTCGCCCAGGCCCAGATCGCCCTGCACGTGCACGTGCCCTACGGGCGCAACGCACACCACATCGTGGAGTGCCAGTTCAAGGCGCTCGCCCGCGCGCTGCGCTACGCCTCCGAGCGCGACCCGCGCGCGGCCGGCATCCTCCCCTCCACGAAGGGCGCGCTGTGACCGGCCTCTCCAGCCTCCTGATCGTCGTCGGACTCTTCCTCCTCGGCGGGGTCTACTCGTTCGTCAAGCAGAAGATGCCGGCGAGCCTCATCGTGCTGGTCTCCATCGGCGCGGCGATGTGTCTGGTCGCGGGGGTCATGCGGTTGGCGGTGTGGAGTTGAGCGCGGCCAAGAAGGTCGTCGTCTTCGACTACGGCTTCGGGAACGTCCGTTCCGCCGAGCGTGCCCTCGCGCGCGCGGGTGCCGAGGTCGAGATAACGCGTGACTACGACAAGGCCATGAACGCGGACGGCCTGCTGGTGCCCGGCGTCGGCGCCTTCGCCGCCTGCATGCAGGGGCTGAAGGAGGCGCGCGGCGACTGGATCGTCGGGCGCCGGCTGGCCGGCGGGCGCCCCGTGATGGGCATCTGCGTCGGCATGCAGATCCTCTTCGCGCGCGGCATCGAGCACGGCGTCGAGACCGAGGGCCTGGACGAGTGGCCCGGCTCCGTCGAACCCCTCCAGGCCGAGATCGTGCCCCACATGGGCTGGAACACCGTCGACACCCCGGCCGGCTCCCAGCTCTTCGCGGGCCTCGACGCGGACGCGCGCTTCTACTTCGTGCACTCCTACGCCGTCCACGACTGGACCCTCGAGGTCGTGAACCCGGCGATGCGCGCCCCCTGGTGACCTGGTCGACGCACGGCAAGCCCTTCGTGGCCGCCGTGGAGAACGGCGCCCTGTGGGCCACCCAGTTCCACCCGAGAGAAGTCCGGCGACGCCGGGCGCAGCTGCTGAACAACTGGATCGGAACCCTCTGATGCCTTCGAAGCTCGAACTCCTCCCCGCCGTCGACGTCCGCGACGGCCAGGCCATCCGCCTCGTCCACGGCGAGTCCGGGACCGAGACCTCCTACGGCTCCCCCTGGAGGCCGCCCTCGCCTGGCAGAGCTCCGGCGCCGAATGGCTGCACCTCGTCGACCTGGACGCCGCGTTCGGCACCGGCGACAACCGCAACCTCATCGCCGAGGTCGCCGGCGCCATGGACATCAAGGTCGAGCTGTCCGGCGGCATCCGTGACGACGACACCCTCGCCGCCGCCCTCGCCACCGGCTGCACCCGGGTGAACCTCGGCACCGCCGCGCTGGAGACCCCCGAGTGGGTCGCCAAGGTCATCGCCGAGCACGGCGACAAGATCGCGGTCGGCCTCGACGTACGCGGCACGACCCTGCGCGGACGCGGCTGGACCCGTGACGGCGGCGACCTCTACGAGACGCTGGAGCGCCTCAACGCCGAGGGCTGCGCCCGGTACGTGGTCACCGACATCGCCAAGGACGGCACCCTCCAGGGCCCCAACCTGGAACTGCTGCGCAACGTCTGCGCGGCGACCGACCCCCCGGTCGTGGCCTCCGGCGGGTGTCCTCCCTGGACGACCTCCGCGCGATCTCCGAGCTGGTCCCGCTCGGTGTCGAGGGCTCCATCGTCAGGAAGGCCCTGTACGCGAAGGCGTTCACCCTGGAAGAGGCCCTGGAGGCGGTGGCCCGGTGACCGAGCTACGACGCGTGTCGACCGGCGCCCCCTGGGAGGACGCCTTCGGCTACTCCCGCGCGGTGGAGCTGCCCAACGGCCTGGTGCTGGTCTCCGGGTGCACGTCGATTGTGGACGGCGAGATCGCCGGCGGCGGCCCTACGAGCAGACGGTCAACGCGTTCAACGTCGCGTTCGCCGCCCTGGACCAACTGGGCCTGGGCCGCGCCGATGTGGTGCGCACCCGTATGTACATCACCCACGCCCGGGATGTGGAGGACGTGGGCCGCGCACACAAGGAACTCTTCGACGCGATCCGCCCCGCCGCCTCGATGATCATCGTGTCCGGTTTCGTCGACCCGAGCCTGGTCGTCGAGGTCGAGGTGGAGGCGTACCGCTCCGGCGAGGAAACCGGGGAGTCGGGAAGCCGGGGGCCCGCATGACCCTCGCCGTACGAGTGATCCCCTGCCTGGACGTGGACAACGGCCGGGTCGTCAAGGGCGTCAACTTCCAGAACCTGCGCGACGCGGGCGACCCCGTCGAGATGGCCAAGGTCTACGACGCCGAGGGCGCCGACGAGTTGACCTTCCTGGACATCACCGCGTCCTCCGGCAACCGCGAGACGACGTACGACGTGGTCCGCCGCACCGCCGAGCAGGTCTTCATCCCGCTCACGGTCGGCGGCGGCGTCCGCACGGCCGACGACGTGGACAAGCTGCTGCGGGCGGGCGCGGACAAGGTCGGCGTCAACACGGCGGCGATCACGCGGCCCGAGCTGATCCGGGAGATCGCGGAGCGGTTCGGGCGGCAGGTGCTGGTGCTGTCGGTGGACGCGCGCCGGACCCCGAGGGCTCCTTCGAGGTCACCACTCACGGCGGTCGCACGGGCACCGGCATCGACGCGGTCGAATGGGCGCACCGGGCGGCCGAGTTGGGGGCGGGGAGATCCTGCTCAACTCGATGGACGCGGACGGCACGAAGGACGGCTACGACCTGGAGATGATCGCGGCGGTCCGCAAGCACGTGACCGTCCCGGTCATCGCCTCCGGGGCGCGGGCAAGCTCGCGGACTTCCCGCCGGCGGTGGCGGCGGGCGCGGACGCGGTGCTGGCGGCCTCGGTCTTCCACTTCGGTGACCTGCGGATCGGGGAAGTGAAGCAGGCGCTGAAGGAGGCCGGTCACCCCGTTCGGTGACTCCCTGGAGGTGCTGTAAGCCCCGGCTGCCTGGCAGCCGGGGCTTACTTCTGCCGAGATGCGAAAGGAATGTTGCGCAACTTTTCTTTCGCATCTACCGTGAGAGGCATGAGCTCGAAAGAGACCCGTGCCATCACCGACCTGGGGACGCTCAAGGCGTTCGCGCACCCGCTGCGCGTCAAGCTGTACCGGGCGCTGTACGTGGCCCGTACCGCGACCGCGTCGCAGCTGGCCGACCAGGTCGGCGAGGCCGTGTCGCTGGTCAGTTACCACCTGCGCAAGCTCGCCGAGCACGGGCTCATCGAGGAGGCCGGACCGCAGGGGAGGACGGCCGGGAGCGCTGGTGGCGGCCGGCCTCGGAGAGCCTGACCGTGCGGCACGAGGACGTCAAGGACGCGCCCGAGAAGCTCGCCGCGCAGGGCGCCCTCACCCGGATCCTGCTGGAGCAGCGCGTCGACCTCTATCGACGCCACCTCGACGAGTCCGAGTCCTGGAGCGACGAGTGGCACTCGGCCGGCTTCGAGAGCGAGTACCTCCCGCGCCTGAACGCGTCCGAACTCGCCGAACTCCAGGCCGAGTTGGACACCCTGATCCACAAGTACCAGGCCAGGGGGAAGGGCCGCCGAGGCGGCGGGCGACACCCAGGGTCGCGAGAACGTCGCCGTCCACGTGTACGGCTTCCCCTTCCGCGTCTGAGCCCCGGAGAGGACGAACTCCCATGACCAGCACGCTCATAGCCCCCGGCACGGCCACCGGCACACCCGCCCACCGCGACGCCAACGTCCGGCGCTGGCTCGCCGCCTACACGTCCTCGATGGTCGGCGACAGCGTGTACTACATCGCCCTGTCCTGGGCGGCCGTGCAGCAGGGCTCGCCCGCGCAGGCCGGCGCCGTGATGGCGGTGAGTGCCGTGCCGCGCGCCCTGTTGATGCTGGGCGGTGGAGTGATCGCCGACCGGTTCGGGCCGCGCAGGGTCGTCATCGGCAGTGACCTGGTGCGCTGCGCGGCGGGGCTTTCGGTGGCCGCGCTGCTGTTCCTGACCAGCCCGGGGCTGTGGCCGCTGGCGCTGCTCGCGGTGGTGTTCGGCACCGTGGACGCCGTGTTCATGCCGGCCGTGGGCGCCCTCCCCGCGCGCGTCACGACCCGGGACCAACTCGCGCGCGTGCAGGGCATGCGAGGACTCGCGATCCGCTTCGCCGGCGTCGTCGGCGGCCCGCTCGGCGGCCTCGCCGTCGCGATCGGCGGCGCGGCGGCGGCGTTCGGCCTGGCCGGGCTGCTGATCGCGGTGTCGGTGCCGCTGCTGATCTCGGTACGGATGCGGGAACTGGCCGTCGATGACCAGGCCGAGGCGGCCGGCGGCAGCGTCGATGCGGGTGACGCGGGTGACGCGGGGAGGACGCGGGCGGTCGTAGCGGGGCACCCGGCGCAGTTGGCCTGCGTGCCCCCACTCCGCAGCGCGCGGCGCCACCGCCCCCGCCCCCGGAAAGACCCCCGCCCGCCCGACCACCCCCTGGGGGACCTCCAGGTAGGTCTCCGTTACATCCGGGCCCACCGCGTCCTCGCCCCCTGATGCTGGCCATCGCGCTCGGCGACCTCGGCTTCGTGGGCCCGCTCAACGTGGGACTGACCCTGCTCGCCGACGAACGCGGCTGGGGCGCGTCCGGCATGGGATGGGTGCTCTCCGGCTTCGGTGTCGGCGCCGGGGCCGCGGCCCTGCTGCTGACCGTGCGGGGGCGGCTGCCGCACGCCGGGCATGTCGCCGGGTGGGCGATCCTCGCCGGGTCCGTCGCGATCGGCGCCCTGGCCTTCGTCCCCGGTGTCCTCGCGGCCGTCGGCGTCGCCCTGCTCGTGGGGCTGCTGGCCGGGCTCAGCGGGGCCCTGTGCGGAGCTCTGCTGCAGACCCAGGCCGACCCCGCCTACCTCGGCCGGGTCACCGCCGTCTCCAGCCTGGTCAGCCTCGGCTTCGCCCCGCTCAGCATGCCGCTGTCGGCCGCCGCGATCGGGGCGTGGGGCACAGGGCCGGTGTTCGTCGGCAGCGCGGCGGTCTGCGGGCTGGGCGGGGTCGTGGCACTGTGCGTCCGGGACCTGCGGCGGGCCGAACTCCCGGGCTGACCCGCCCAATCGGCGACCGGCCCGCCCTGCGGGTGACGGCTCAGATCCCCAGCTGCTTGGTCGCCTGGAGCTTGGCGATCGCGTTCTCGTCGCCGTCCAGCTCGACCTTGGCCACGCTCTGCCGGCCGTGGGCGAACATCAGCAGCTCCGAGGGCTCGCCCGTCACCGTCACGACCGGCGCCCCCTTGTGGGCGACCGCGGTCTGGCCGTCCGGGCGGCGCAGCACCAGCCCGGTCGGCGCGGTGCGGCCCATCAGCCGGGCCATGCGCTCCAGGCGCGACCACAGCGCGTCCTGGAACACCGGGTCCAGCTCGCGCGGAGTCCACCCCTCCTGAGCCCGCCGTACGTCCTCCGTGTGGACGTAGAACTCGACCGTGTTGGACGCCTCGTCGAGCTGCTTCAGCTGGAACGGCGAGAAACGCGGCGGGCCCGTACGGATCAGCTGGATCAGCTCCTCGTACGGCTTCGCCGTGAACTCCGTCATCACCCGCTCGAGTCGCGGCGCGAGCTGCTTGATCATGATGCCGCCCGCGGCATCGGCGCGGCGCTCGCGCACCACCACGTGCGCGGCGAGGTCACGGGTCTGCCACCCGTCGCAGAGGGTCGGGGCGTCGGGGCCCGCGGTCTCCAGGAGATCGGCGAGCAGAAGTCGTTCACGCTTCGCGAAGGTCGACATACCGTCAGCCTACGACCGCGTGCAGGGTCCGCACAGTGGACGCCCGGCCGTGACTGTCAGTGGGGCGCGGCACAATGGCCCCATGACCAGCGCGCCCCGATCCAGCAGCCTCGATCCCGATATCGCCGCCCGCCTCAAGCGCAGCGCCGACGGGCTCGTCCCCGCCATCGCCCAGCAGTACGACACCGGTGAGGTGCTCATGCTCGGCTGGATGGACGACGAGGCGCTGCACCGCACCCTGACGACGGGCCGCTGCACGTACTGGTCCCGCAGCCGCCGGGAGTACTGGGTGAAGGGCGACACCTCCGGCCACTTCCAGCACGTCAGGTCGGTCGCCCTGGACTGCGACGCCGACACGGTCCTCGTGAAGGTCGACCAGGTCGGCGCCGCCTGCCACACCGGCGCCCGCACCTGCTTCGACGCCGACGTGCTCCTCAAGGACGCTCTCCCCGGACGGACGGCGGCGTCTCCGGCGCCCCCGCCTCGGATCAGTAAGGTCAGCCGCCATGGACCTCGAGACGTTCCGCAAGCTGGCCACCGACCGTCGCGTCATTCCGGTCACCCGCAAGCTCCTCGCCGACGGCGACACCCCCGGTCGCGCTCTACCGCAAGCTGGCCGCGGAGCGCCCCGGCACCTTCCTCCTGGAGTCCGCGGAGAACGGCCGCTCCTGGTCCCGGTACTCCTTCGTGGGCGTCCGCAGCGCCGCCACCCTCACGGCCCGCGACGGCGCGGCCCACTGGCTCGGCACCCCGCCCGTCGGCGTCCCGGTGGACGGCGACCCCCTCGCCGCCCTGCGCGCCACCATCGAGACCCTGCACCCCCCACCAGGAGGACCTGCCGCCCTTCACCGGCGGCATGGTCGGCTATCTCGGCTACGACATCGTCCGCCGCCTGGAGAAGATCGGCCCCGGCGAGCGCGACGACCTCAAGCTCCCCGAGCTGACGATGCTCCTCACCAGCGACCTCGCGGTGATGGACCACTGGGAGGGCTCGGTCCTGCTGATCGCCAACGCGATCAACCACAACGACCTCGACACCGGTGTCGACGAGGCCTACGCGGACGCGATCGCCCGCCTCGACACCATGGAGGCGGACCTCTCCCGCGCGGTGGCCCAGCCGCCCGCCCAGCTCCCGCCCTCCGAGCTGCCCGAGTACACCGCGCTGTGGGGCGGCCCCGACTTCAAGGCCGCCGTCGAGGACGTCAAGGAGCGCATCCGCGCGGGCGAGGCCTTCCAGGTCGTCCCCTCGCAGCGCTTCGAAACCCCCTGCACGGCAAGCGCGTTGGACGTCTACCGCGTGCTCCGGGCGACCAACCCCTCGCCGTACATGTACCTGTTCCGCTTCGACGGCTTCGACGTGGTGGGTTCGTCCCCGAGGCCCTCGTCAAGGTCGAGGACGGCCGCGCGATGGTTCACCCCATCGCCGGGACCCGGCACCGCGGCGCGACCCCGCAGGAGGACCAGGCCCTCGCCGACGAGCTCCTCGCCGACCCCAAGGAGCGCGCCGAACACCTCATGCTGGTCGACCTCGGACGTAACGATTTGGGACGCGTCTGCGAGCCCGGCTCGGTCGAGGTCGTCGACTTCATGTCCGTCGAGCGGTACTCCCACGTGATGCACATCGTCTCGACGGTCACCGGCCGCGTGGCCCCGGCCGCACCGCCTTCGACGTCCTCACGGCCTGCTTCCCGGCCGGCACCCTCTCCGGCGCGCCGAAGCCCCGCGCGATGCAGATCATCGACGAACTCGAGCCGTCCAGAAGGGGTTGTACGGCGGCTGCGTCGGCTACCTCGACTTCGCGGGCGACTCCGACACCGCCATCGCCATCCGTACGGCCCTCCTCCGCGACGGCACCGCCTATGTCCAGGCGGGCGCCGGCATCGTCGCCGACTCGGACCCCGAACTGGAGGACCAGGAGTGCCGCAACAAGGCGGCGGCGGTCCTCCGCGCCGTGCACACGGCGAACCGGCTCGGGCAATAGGACGAGGGTCATATGAACCCCGGGTGACGGTTCGCCCGGGGTTGGAGCGATAGTGGACTCCGTGACTGCTGCTGTTCCTCACCCCGTTCCGAAGGCGAAGGCCCCGCGCGCGCCGGCCGCCGCAGCCTCGCCGTGGCCCTGCTCAGCGGTGCGCTCGGCGCGGCCGTGGCCCTGCTGGCCACCCGTCAGCGCTGGTCGATGGGGACCGCGACGGTGGCCGGCGACGCGTTCCCGCTGTCCGCCAAGGGCAGCGACGTCACGGGCGTGCCCGCGGCGCTCGCCATAGTGGGCCTCGCCGCGCTCGTCGCCGTCTTCGCCGTCCGCAGGACCGGCCGCTTCGCGGTCTCCGCCCTCCTCGCGCTCTCCGGTGCGGGCATCGTCGTCGCGGCGCTTCTGGGCGCGACGGACAGCTCCGCGCTCGACGACAAGGCCGCGCAGGCCTCCGGCGACACGTCGTCCGTCGTCCACGCCTTCGACCACACGGCGTGGCCGTACGTGGCCGCGGTGGGCGGCGGCCTGATCCTGCTGGCCGGTCTGCTCGCCCTGTTCTACGGCCGTCGTTGGCCCGCGATGTCGGGCCGCTACGAACGCAATGGGGCGCCTCGCGTCCGGCGGGCTCCCGTGGTGGACCCTGATCGGCCCGAGGACATCTGGAAGGCCTTGGACCGGGGCGAGGACCCCACCGGCGCGTAGGCGCTCCGCTGGGAGAGCGGGCGACGGGCCGGGCCGTTTGCCGGGTGCGGCGGCGTCGTGGGTGGTCGCGCAGTTCCCCGCGCCCCTTTGGGGCGCCGGTGGCACCGCGGCGGACATCCTCGGGCCCACTCCGCACGGCGCGCGCGGGGCCACCCGGAGCATCGGTTCCGCTCGCGTGCGGAACAATGAAGCGTGAGCGTCTGCTCACACACGTACACAGCAACGAGGAGCACGTCATGGCGGGCAACAGCCACGGTCACACTTTGGCCGCCTGGACCGGTACAACGATCGCATTCATCGGCTTCTGCGTCGCGGGCGCCTTCATGGTGATGGCACAGCCGGCCGGCTTCTGGGCGGGCATGGGGATCGTGGTCGTCGGTGGCATCGTCGGCTGGGTCATGAGCGCGATGGGAATGGGCATGCCCAAGGACCGTCCCCAGGACCTGACCGAACTGCTCGGCAAGACGGCACACGCCGACAGCTGAGCCGCAGCTGTCAGCCGACTTCGTGGAGGGGCGGGCCCGGGAGCACCGGGAACCGCCCCTCACGCGCGCGTGCCGCACGCGCGGACCAGGGGGCACAATGCGAAACGTGAACGCCGACAGCCAGAGCATGCCGAAGACGCGCGCCCCGGCGCCACCCCGGTACCGCGTCCGTGCTGCACCGCGTGGCCGTGCCCGCCGGCGTCCTCGCGGCCGTCGCCGGAGCCTTCGCCTACGTGGGCGCCGTCGACCCGAACCACCCGGGCCACTACCCCGTCTGCCCCCTGTACCGCCTCACCGGCCTGTACTGCCCCGGCTGCGGCGGCCTGCGCAGTGCGCACGAGTTCATCCACGGGGACTTCCTGGCGGCGCTCCAGGACAACGCGATCGCCGTGGTGGGCTATCTGGCCTTCACGGTCGTATGGACCGTCTGGGTGGTCCGTGCGGCGCGCGGCAGGCCCGCCAGGATCGAACTCGGCCGGGTCCAGTTGTGGGGTCTGGGCGCGTTGGTGCTGGTCTTCACGGTTGTCCGGAACCTGCCGTTCGGTGGCTGGCTACATCCTTGATCAACCGGCACATGTCCAGGTAGTGGGACCGGCGTCAACCGGATGCGAGGCCTACGCCTTCCTCCGGATACCATCGAGGTCAGATGTGACCATGGCTTTTCCACCGTCCGGAAGGGGGCCGCTCGCGTGAGTGTGCTCGACGAGATCATCGACGGAGTCCGTGCCGACCTGGCGGAACGGCAGGCGCGCGTCAGCCTCGACGAGCTCAAGGAGCGCGCGGCGAAGGCTCCCGCGGCCAAGGACGGCGTGGCCGCCCTGCGCGGTGACGGCGTCAAGGTCATCTGCGAGGTCAAGCGCTCCAGCCCCTCCAAGGGCGCCCTGGCCGCGATCGCCGACCCGGCGGGCCTCGCCGCGGACTACGAGGCGGGCGGCGCCGCCGTCATCTCCGTCCTCACCGAACAGCGCCGCTTCGGCGGCTCGCTGGCCGACCTGGAGGCCGTCCGCGCGCGGGTGGACATCCCGGTCCTCCGCAAGGACTTCATCGTCACGTCGTACCAGCTCTGGGAGGCCCGTGCCTACGGCGCCGACCTCGCCCTGCTGATCGTCGCGGCCCTGGACCAGCCCGCCCTGGAGTCCCTCATCGAGCGCGCCGAGTCGATCGGCCTCACGCCGATCGTCGAGGTCCACGACGAGGACGAGGTCGACCGCGCGGTCGACGCCGGCGCGAAGATCATCGGCGTCAACGCCCGCAACCTCAAGACCCTCGAGGTCGACCGCGGCACCTTCGAGCGCGTCGCCCCGAGATCCCGGCCCACATCGTGAAGATCGCCGAGTCCGGCGTCCGCGGCCCCCACGACCTCATCGCCTACGCCAACGCGGGCGCCGACGCGGTCCTCGTGGGCGAGTCCCTGGTCACCGGCCGCGACCCCAAGTCGGCGGTCTCGGATCTGGTGGCGGCGGGCGAACACCCCGCACTCCGCCACGGCCGCAGCTGATCACCCGCTAGGCTGACGCCCGATGAACCTCACCCTGACCCCCATGGACCGGCACGCCCGCCTGGCGCGCGGCTGCCGTCCGAGGGGGTGCCGCGCCCGGCCCGCCGGGTGCACGGCCGCAGGGTGCGCTACGTCATCGGTGACGAACCTGGGCAGGTCAACGGGCGTCGATGGCAAGTTTTTAGGGGCGCGGGGAACTGCGCGACCAGCCACGACGGTCCCGCAGCCATCTGAACAACCCCCGCCCCCACGGCGCTTAGTGTCTCAACAAACACTCACCGTGAGGTTTCCGCATGCCCAGCGAGTTCTTCATCCCAGACCCCGACGGCCGGATCCCCAGCGCCGAGGGCTACTTCGGCGCGTTCGGCGGCAAGTTCATCCGGAGGCCCTCGTCGCCGCCGTGGACGAGGTCGCCGTGGAGTACGAAAAGGCCAAGCACGACCCGGAGTTCGCCCGCGAGCTCGACGACCTCCTCGTCAACTACACCGGCAGGCCAAGCGCGTTCACGGAGGTGCCCCGCTTCGCGGAACACGCGGGCGGCGCACGGATCTTCCTCAAGCGCGAGGACCTGAACCACACCGGCTCCCACAAGATCAACAACGTCCTCGGCCAGGCCCTGCTCACCAAGCGCATGGGCAAGACCCGGGTCATCGCGGAGACCGGCGCCGGTCAGCACGGCGTCGCGACCGCCACCGCCTGCGCCCTGTTCGGCCTCGAATGCACCATCTACATGGGCGAGATCGACACCCAGCGCCAGGCGCTGAACGTGGCCCGGATGCGCATGCTCGGCGCCGAGGTCATCGCCGTGAAGTCCGGCAGCCGCACCCTCAAGGACGCGATCAACGAGGCGTTCCGCGACTGGGTCGCCAACGTCGACCGCACGCACTACCTCTTCGGCACGGTCGCGGGCCCGCACCCCCTCCCCGCCATGGTCCGCGACTTCCACCGGGTGATCGGCGTCGAGGCCCGCCGCCAGATCCTGGAGCGCGCCGGACGCCTCCCCGACGCGGCGATCGCCTGCGTCGGCGGCGGTTCCAACGCCATCGGCCTCTTCCACGCCTTCATCCCGGACGCGGACGTACGCCTCATCGGCTGCGAGCCCGCCGGGCACGGCGTCGAGACGGGCGAGCACGCGGCCACGCTGACCGCCGGCGAGCCCGGCATCCTGCACGGTTCGCGGTCCTACGTCCTCCAGGACGAGGAAGGCCAGATCACCGAGCCGTACTCGATCTCGGCCGGTCTGGACTACCCGGGCATCGGCCCCGAGCACTCCTACCTCAAGGACAGCGGCCGGGGCGAGTACCGCGCGGTCACCGACGACGCGGCCATGCAGGCCCTGCGCCTGCTCTCGCGCACCGAGGGCATCATCCCCGCGATTGAGAGCGCCCACGCCCTGGCGGGTGCGCTGGAGGTCGGCAAGGAGCTGGGCAAGGACGGGCTGATCGTCGTCAACCTGTCCGGGCGCGGCGACAAGGACATGGATACGGCCGCGCGCTACTTCGGCCTGTACGACACCGACGCCGAGGTCGCCGCGAACGCGGCCGACACCGCCGAGATCGAGGGGGACGCCAAGTGAGCGGCAACATCCGGCTGTTGAGCGACACCCTCGCCGCCGCCAAGGCCGAGGGACGCGCCGCGCTCATCGCCTACCTGCCGGCCGGATTCCCGACCGTGGACGGCGGCATCGCGGCGATCAAGGCGGCCTTCGACGGCGGCGCCGACATCGTCGAGGTGGGCCTGCCGCACAGCGACCCCGTCCTCGACGGCCCCGTCATCCAGACCGCCGACGACATCGCCCTGCGCGGCGGCGTCAAGATCGCCGACGTGATGCGCACGGTCCGCGAGGCCCATTCAGCGACCGGCAAGCCCGTGCTCGTCATGACGTACTGGAACCCCATCGACCGCTACGGCGTCGAGCGCTTCACCGCCGAACTGGCCGAGGCGGGCGGCGCCGGGTGCATCCTGCCCGACCTGCCCGTCCAGGAGGCGGGCCTGTGGAGGGAGCACGCGGAGAAGCACGGGCTCGCCACGGTCTTCGTCGTCGCGCCCAGCAGCAAGGACGCCCGCCTCGCCGAGATCACCAGGGTCGGCACCGGCTTCGTCTACGCCGCCTCACTGATGGGCGTCACCGGCACCCGTGAGTCGGTCGGCGCGCAGGCGCAGGACCTCGTCGAGCGGACCCGGGCCACCACCGACACGCCCGTGTGCGTCGGACTCGGTGTCTCCGACGCCCGGCAGGCCGCCGAGGTGGCCCGCTTCGCGGACGGCGTGATCGTCGGCTCGGCCTTCGTCAAGCGAATGCTGGACGCGCCGGACGACGCGGCCGGCGTCGAGGCGGTCCGCGCGCTCGCGGGCGACCTCGCGAAGGGCGTGCGCGGACAGTCGTAGAAGCCGCTCGGCACAGAACAGAACATGTGGTCACTCGAACGGGTGGACCTGGGACCGGGGAGGCGCGCTGCGCCCCGGTTCGTTCTGCGGGGTGTGAGCGAGAAGAACCGTGACGGAAAGCGCACCGCCCGCGAGCGGCTGGCGGTCGAGCGTGAGAAGCAGAAGGCCGCGGAGAGGCGGCGGCGCACGCTGATCGTGGCCGCGAGCGTGGTCTGCGTGCTGGGTCTTGCGACGGTGGTCGGCGTCCTCGCCGCGAACCACGGCAAGGACAGCGGCAGCAGCAAGGCGGGCCCGGTCGTCGCGCCCTCCGGAGCGACCGGCAAGGACAGCCTGGCGATCCAGGTCGGCAAGGACAGCGCCAAGCCGACGCTCACCGTGTGGGAGGACTTCCGCTGCCCGGCCTGCCAGGCCTTCGAGACGGCGTACCGCCCGACGCTCCACGAGCTGACCGACTCCGGCCGGCTCAAGGTGCAGTACCACCTGGTCACGCTGATCGACGGCAACCTCGGCGGCACCGGCTCCAAACGCGCGGCGAACGCGGCGGCCTGCGCCCAGGACGCCGGAAAGTTCCGCGACTTCCACGACGTGCTGTACGAGAACCAGCCCAAGGAGACGGACGACGCCTACGCGAGCAACGCCAAGCTGATCGAGCTGGCCGGCAAGGTCAGCGGCCTCGACACACCCGCCTTCAAGAAGTGCGTCAACACCGGTGCGCACGACAGCTGGGTCATGAAGTCGGCCGCGGCCTTCCAGGCGGGCGGTTTCACCGGTACGCCGACCGTCCTCTTCGACGGCAAGAACATCTACGCGGACCAGACGATGACCCCGGCGAAGCTGAAGCAGCTGGTCCAGGCTGCCAACAAGGGGTAGCGAGGGGTAAGCGGGCGGGCCGGTTTTCACACCGGCCCGTTATGGAGCCGTAGCCGGGCCGCTTGCCGTGGTCACGGTCCGGCACGGTAGCGTCGACCCTGCCATGGAACTTGCCTACATTCCCAGCCCGTCGCGCGGGGTCATCCACCTCGGCCCCGTCCCGCTGCGCGGCTACGCGTTCTGCATCATCATCGGCGTCTTCGTCGCCGTCTGGCTCGGCAACAAACGCTGGGTCGCCCGCGGCGGCAAGGTCGGGACGGTGGCCGACATCGCTGTCTGGGCCGTGCCGTTCGGCCTCGTCGGCGGTCGCCTGTACCACGTGATCACGGACTACGAGCTGTACTTCAGCGAGGGCCGCGACTGGGTGGACGCCTTCAAGGTGTGGCAGGGCGGCCTCGGCATCTGGGGCGCGATCGCGCTCGGCGCCGTGGGCGCGTGGATCGGCTGCCGCCGCCGTGGCATCCCGCTGCCCGCCTGGGCCGACGCGCTGGCCCCCGGCATCGCCTTCGCCCAGGCCATCGGCCGCTGGGGCAACTGGTTCAACCAGGAGCTCTACGGCCGTGAGACCCACCTCCCCCTGGGCGCTGCACATCACGTCCTCGACGGACGGCCGGGTGCCGGGCTACTACCACCCGACCTTCCTGTACGAGTCGCTGTGGTGCGTCGGTGTCGGCTTCCTCGTGATCTGGGCCGACCGGCGCTTCACGCTGGGCCACGGCCGGGCGTTCGCGCTGTACGTCGCCGCCTACTGTGTGGGCCGCGGCTGGATCGAGTACATGCGCGTCGACGACGCCCACCACATCCTGGGCCTGCGGCTGAACGACTGGACCGCGATGATCGTCTTCATCCTCGCGGTGGTCTACATGATCGTCTCGGCGAAGAAGCGCCCCGGCCGCGAGGAGATCGTCGAGCCCGAGACGGACACCCCGGCCGACGCGACCGACGCCGACACCGAGCCGAAGACCGACCCCTCGAAGACCGCGGACAACGACACCCCAGAGCCCGAGGCCAAGGAAGACGCCCCGGACACCGAGGCCGAGGACATCAAGAAGGACGAGCCGGAGTCGGCGAAGAAGAGCTGACAGCAGGTTCTACGACGACGAGGGCGCCCCGGGTCCGACGGGGCGCCCTCGTCGTGTGTCAGGTGCGGCGGGCCAGCGACAGCGTCCGCTGGGCCGCCGCCACCACCGCCGCGTCGATGAACCGCCCGTCGGCGAGCGCCTGCGCACCCTCCTGCGCCATGGCCGCCTTGACGATGGTCTCGGCCTCCTCGATCTCCCGTTCGGTCGGCAGGAACGCGCTCTCGATGACCGGGAGTTGACGCGGATGGATCGCCGCACGACCCAGGAAACCCAGGGCACGGCCGCGCGCGCACGAGACCGCCAGGGCGTCCAGATCGCGGATGTCCGGATGGACGGACTGCGGCGGCGGCGCCAGCCCCGCGGCCCGCGCCGCGACGATCACCCGGGAACGCGACCAGTCCAGGCCCGCGTCCTCCCGTACCCCCAGGTCGGCCCGGAGATCCGCCTCCCCGAGCGCGACCCCGTGCACGGCGGGATGCGCGGCGGCGATCGCGAAGGCCCGCTCGACACCGAGGGCCGTTTCCACGAGGGCGTACAGGGGAGGTCGCGGGTCTTCTCCGCCACGGCTACGACGTCCTCCGCCGATGTCACCTTCGGGAGCCGCAGGCCGGACACCCCGGCAGGGGCGCGAGGGTGCGGAGATCGTCGGCGGCCCAGGGGTGTCGAGGGCGTTCACGCGGACGTGGACGTTGGGCCGGCGTTCCGAGAGCAGCTCCGCCGTGGCCGCGCGGGCGTACTCCCTTGCGGTCCGGGGCGACCGCGTCCTCCAGGTCCACGACGACCACGTCCGCGCCGGCCGCGAGCGCCTTGGCGACGACCGGGGGCGGTCACCGGGGACGTAGAGCCAGGTCAGGGGTGCGGGGTCACAGGGCGCCCGCCTGCCGGAGAGTGGTCAACTCGGTGTCGGTCAGGCCGAGTTCGGTCAGGACCGTGTCCGTGTCGGCGCCGTGCGGGCGGCCGGTCCAGCGGATCGCGCCGGGGGTGGCGGAGAGCCGGAAGAGGACGTTCTGCATGCGGAGCGGGCCGAGTTCGGGGTCGTCGACGGTGGTGATCGTGTCGAGGGCCTGGTACTGCGGGTCCTCCATGACGTCCCGGACGTCCTGGATCGGGGCGACCGCCGCCTCCGCCTTCTCGAACGCGGCGAGCACCTCCGCGCGGGTGCGTCGCGCGATCCAGTCGCCGACCGCCGCGTCCAGGACGTCGGCGTGCCGGGCCCGGTCCGCGCCCGTCGCGAACCAGGGTTCGTCGATCAGTTCCGGGCGGCCGACCAGGCGCATCACGCGCTCGGCGATCGACTGCGCCGAGGTGGAGACGGCGACCCAACTGCCGTCCGCCGTACGGTAGGTGTTGCGCGGGGCGTTGTTCTGGGAGCGGTTGCCGGTGCGCGGCTGGACGTGACCGAGCTGGTCGTACCAGAGGGGTTGCGGGCCCAGCGCGGTGAGGATCGGTTCGATGATGGCCATGTCCACCACCTGCCCCTCACCGGTGCGGTCACGTGCGGCGAGAGCGGTCATCACGGCGTACGCCGTCGCCAGGCCCGCGATCGAGTCGGCGAGGCCGAACGGCGGGAGCGTCGGAGGCGCGTCCGGTTCGCCGGTGATCGCGGCGAAACCGCTCATCGCCTCGGCGAGGGTGCCGAAGCCGGGGCGGTGCGCGTAGGGGCCGAACTGGCCGAAGGCGGTGACCCGGGTGAGCACCAACTTCGGGTTGGCTGCGGAGAGTTCGGCCCAGCCGAGGTCCCATTTCTCCAGGGTGCCGGGGCGGAAGTTCTCGATGATCACGTCGGCGGTCGCGGCGAGGCGGAGCAGGGTGTCGCGCCCGCCCGGCTTCGACAGGTCGAGGGTGATCGCGCGCTTGTTGCGGCCGAGGAGCTTCCACCACAGGCCGATGCCGTCCTTGGAGGGCCGTGCCCCGGGACGGATCGGGTGTCGTGGGGTGCTCGACCTTGATGACCTCGGCGCCGAAGTCGCCGAGCATGGTGGCGGCGAGGGGCCCGGCGAAGAGGGTCGCGAGGTCCAGAACACGCAGGCCGGACAGGGGAGTTGTGCTCGTCGTCCCGGTCATGAGGCGTACTGCTTGTCGATCTCCGCGCGGAACGGCATCGACGCCGTCGCCCCCGGCCGCTGCACCGACAGGGCCGCCGCCGCTGCCGCCCAGGCCAGCGCGTCCCGCCTCGGACGGCCCTCGGCGAGCGCCACCGCGAGCGCGCCGACGAAGGTGTCGCCCGCGCCCGTCGAGTCCACGGCGGCCACCTGAGGCGCGGGGACGAGGAACGGCTCGGCGCCCCGGGCCGCGTACAGACTGCCCGCCGCACCCAGGGTGACGATCACCTCGGGCACCTGGTCGAGCAGGGCCGCCGCCGCCTCGCGCGGATCGGTGCGGCCGGTGAGGGCGGCGGCCTCGTGCTCGTTGGGGACCAACAGGTCCACGGAGGCCAGGAGTTGGGGCGGCAGGGGCTGGGCCGGGGCGGGGGTGAGGATCGTCCGGACACCGTGGCGGCGGGCCGCCTCCGCGCCCGCGACCACCGCGACCAGGGGGATCTCCAGCTGGAGAAGCAGGGCGTCGGCCGTGGCGATCGTCGCCTCGTCGCCGGGGGCGAGGTGGTCGACGGTGCCGTTGGCTGCGGGGATGACGACGATCGCGTTGCCGCCCTCGTCGTCCACGACGATGTGCGCGGTGCCGGACGGGCCCTCGACGGTGCGCAGATGGTCGGTGTCGACACCGGAGTGTTCGAAGGTGGCGCGGAGTTGGGCGCCGTAGGCGTCGTTGCCGACCGCACCGACGATCGTGACGTCGGTCGCGCCCGCGTGGGCCGCGGCGATCGCCTGGTTGGCTCCCTTGCCGCCGGGGATCGTGCGGAACTCCCGTCCGTCACGGTCTCTCCGCGCTGCGGGGCCTTCTCGACGTAGGCGACGAGGTCCATGTTCGTGCTGCCGAGCACGGCGATGTGGGTCATGGGCGGGCGGTCTCCTGATGGGTGAGCCGGGCGAGGGTGTCGAAGCCGATGCCGTTGAAGTCGCCTACGGAGGTGGCGAGTCGGTTCTTGAGCGGGGTCGTCCAGCGGTCGGGGAGCGCGGTGTCCGAGAGGAGGGCGGCGATGCCGCCGGCCGTGGCGCCGTTCGAGTCGGTGTCCCAACCCCCGGACACCGCACGGCAGATGGAGCCGGTGAAGTCGCCGTCCGCGTGGGTGAGGGCGGCGGTGATCAGGGCGGTGTTGGGGATCGCGTGGACCCAGTGGTGGGTTCCGCTGTAGGCGGCGTGGAGTTGGTCCACCACATCGTCGAAGTCCCGGTGTTTCCGTGCTAGTTGGAGGGCATGCTGGATCGCCTTGGCCAGGCGGGAGCCGGGTGGGACGACCGTCAGGCCGGTGCGCAGGCAGGTGTGGATGTCGTGGGTGCCGGTGGTCGCGGTGGCGATGGCGGCGGCCGTGAACATCGCCGCGTAGACGCCGTTCGCGGTGTGGGTCAACGTGGCGTCGCGGTGGGCCTGTTCGGCAGCTGCGCCGGGGTTTCCGGGGTTGGTCCAGCCGTGCACGTCGGCACGGATCAGGGCGCCGATCCACTCGCGGAACGGGTTGCGGTGGCGGGCCGTTCGCGGGGGTTCCAGGCCGGTGAGGAGGTTGCGGTAGGCGATGCGTTCGGCGGTGAAGGTGCGGCCTGCGGGGAGTTCGTCGAGCCAGAGCTTCGACACCTCGGCGGTGGTGAAGTCCCTGCCGTGGCGCTGTAGCAACAGGAGGTTCAACAGGGGGTAGTTGAGGTCGTCGTCCTCGGGCATGCCGTCGATGTTCTCGGCCAGGGAGGTGGGGGCTGAGCGGCGGTTCCAGGGGTGGGCGGCGAGGAGGTCGGCGGGGGACGCCCCGGGCGGTGAAGTAGGAGGTGAGGGGCCAGTTGCCGGTGGCGCGGGCGAGTTGGCGGATGCCGTCGAGGGTGATCTTCTCCACGGGTTTGCCGAGCAGGCAGCCGACGGCGCGGCCCAGCCAGGCGGCCTCGAAGACGGCCGGGCGGGGCGGGGAAGTCGTCTGTGCGGTGGGCCAGTTGGGGCACAGGGCCTTGATGCGTGTCAGGTCGGTGGGCTCCTGGTCCGCCAACCGGCTGGGCAGATCGGCCAGTTCGTCCAGCAGGTCCTCCGCGAGCAACCGGAGGTAGCGGGAGGGGAGTTCGGCGGACGCGCCCGCCCGTTCCGGTGCCTCCGCGCCGCCCGCCGCCCGCCAGCGCGCCGCGATCGCCGACGGTTCGCGGCCGTCCTGGGCGGCCTGGCGCAGCTCGTGGCCGAGCAGGTCCTCCGGCTGGACCCAGGTCAGTCGGAGCACCGCGGCCCCCGATCTCGCTGAACGCGGCCTCGTGGGCCCGGCGTCGGAGGACATCGCGCTCGAACACCTCGCGGGTGACGGCGGTCAGGGTCGTCGCCGGTTCCCACAGGTCCAGGCGGCTGGCCTCGGCGACCGTCTTCGACCAGTCCTGCGGGACCGTCGAACCCAGGGCGCCCGCCACCGCGCCGGCCATCGTCGCGATCGAGTCGCAGTCCCGGCCGTAGTTCACCGAACCCAGCACCGCGTGCCGGAAGTCGCCGCCGGAGACCACCAACATGCCCAGGGCGACCGGGAGTTCCTCGATCGCCTTCGTGCGGGAGGGGCGACGGGCGTCCAGGGAGGGCGCGCGGTAGTCGGGGCCGACCGTGTCGTACGGCGCGACGGCCTCCCGCAGCGGGCCGAGCGCCGACTCGAAGTCCGCGTAGCCGGCGGCCACTTCGCAGACCTTCTCGATGGCGGTGCGGGTGCCGTCCTTCGCCAGGGCGAGGCAGGCGGCCACCACGGAGTCCGGGGTCGCGCCCGGGACGCAGGCCGCGGCCACCGCCGCCGCGAAGACACCGGCTGCCTCGCGGCCGTACGACGACTGGTGGGCGCCCGCGATGTCGAGGGCCTCGGCATAAGCGCCCGCCGGATTGGCCGCGTTGACCAGGCCGACCGGGGCCATGTACATCGCGGCACCGCAGTTGACGATGTTGCCGACGCCTGCCTCGCGGGGGTCGACGTGACCGTAGTGCAGACGGGCCGCGAGCCACTTCTCCGCGAGGAAGACGCGCTGGAGCGGGATGGCCTCCGCCTCCAACTCCGGGATCCAGCGCGGATTCTGCATCAGGTCCGGGACGAGGTGGTCGGCCACGGAGTACGCGTCCAGGTGGTCGCGGACGGTCGCGTAGACCCGTACCAGCGCGTGGGTCATCAAGGTGTCGTCGGTGACGTGGCCGTCGCCCTTGTGGTACGGCGCGATGGGGCGGGCGGTGCGCCAGGCGTCGCCGTTCCAGGGGCCGACGATGCCGTGGACACGACCGGCGTGACGTTCGAGGATCTGGTCGGGGAGTAGCCCTCGACGGGACCGCCGAGGGCGTCGCCGACCGCCGCGCCGACCAGGGCGCCGGTAATCCTCTCCTGAAGGCTGCTTTCTGGTTCTTCAGGTCCTTTGGGTTCTTTGGGTGGCATGCACCGAATCATCCTCCTGGTGGGGCCGGTTGTGTGGCTTCCAGGAGTTCGGCGAGTTCTACGAGGTCCGTGCCGGTGAGGCGGGGGAGGGCGCAGCCGGAGAGGGTGCGGCAGGCGTCCCGCCAGGTTTCGGGGATCGCCCTGCCGCCGCTGAGTGCTCCGGTGAGGGCGCCCACGAGGGCCGGGGCGGAGTCGGCGACGCGGGAGAGACAGGCCGCGGCGGGGACCGCTTCGGCGATACGGCCCCGGGATGCCGTCGCCAACGCCAGGGCCACCGGGACGGTTTCGGCCGCCGCGATGCCGTAGCTGTAGACGTGGTCGACGATCTGGTGTTCCAGGAGGGGATCAGGGCGAAGGCGCTGTCGCTGTCCTGGGCCAACTTCAGTGCGTGGCGGGCGTTGCGGCCGATCTCCGTGGCTTCCGGGAGTTCCGCGAGGGCTGCTGACACGCAGTCGTCTACGGCCGTGCCCACCAGGGCGAGGGAGAGGGCCGCGGCCATCGCTCTCGCGCCGTGGACTCCGTCGCCGTCCTGGGTGTAGTGGGCGTCGAACTCGGCCAGCGCGGCGGCGCGTTGGGGTCGCCGGGGTGCGCTACCGCGAGGACGCAGGCTCTGACGCAGGCCGCGTCGTCGAAGTAGTGGGGGTTGTCGTGGCCTGTCGCGGGTGGGCGCAGGCCGGCTGCGAGGTTGCCCAGGCCTGCCCTTACCGAGATGCGGGCTCGGAGGGGTAGTACGGCGGATTCGACCTCGGGGGCGCGGTCCGCCGCGGCGGCGACCTCGCTGGCGATGGCGTTCCACGTGAGGTCGATGGCCGCGCGGGTCCGGCGTTCTCTGCTGAGGTCGCCCAGGACGGTGTCGTCGCCTGCCTTCAGTACGGCTTCTGCGGCGAAGGCCGCCCATTCGGCGTCGTCGGAGGGGCCCAGGCGTAGGGGCTCGGGGGTTGGTTCAGGGCGATGGGGACGGGGAGGGTGGTCGTCGCGTTCTGCTCGGCGAAGGTGTCCAGTTCGCGGGTGAGTCGGCGGGTCCACTCCGGCATCCGGGCGGCGCGGTGCCGTGCGGCCGGCCAACCGGCGGCGTCCCCTGCGGCGAGCCCTAGCAGCAGCCCCTCGACGCGCTTCGCCTCGGCTCCGCCATCGTCTTCGTTGTACCCACCCGCACCGCTCCTGCGGGTGGAGTTGTCGGGTGCGGGCGGCCCTTGTGGGGAGCAATCGCCGTTGGTGGCTTGCTCGTTGAGTGGAGTGGGGGCGGGTGGGTGGAGATGGGGGTGGGCGCGGGTGCGCGGTGATCGGGGGTGGGTGCGGGCGGCGCCTGTGGGGTGGAATCGCCCTTCGCAGCCGCCTGGTTGAGCGGGGTGGGTCGGGGTGTGTCGAGATGCGGGGCGGGTGTGGGTGGCCCTTGTAGAGCGGGTTCGTCGTTGGCGGTTGTGCGGCTGGGCGGGGTGGACTTGCCGTTGGCCGCCGGCTCGTTGAGCGGGGTGAGATGGGGTGCGCGGAGATCGGAGGTCGGCACGGGTTGTGCCTGCGTGAACAACTCCCCTTCCGCCGCTGCCAGTTCAGCCCCGTACGCAACCGGCGCCGAGATACCCGCCCCGCGCTCCCGCTCCCTCACAGCCGCACCTCGTCCTCGTCCGCGGCCAGCACGTACTCCCGTTGCTCTCCTCGTGCCGTACCCCCGCCCCCACTTCCCGCCCTCCCCGGGAACCAGCAACTCCGCGATGTCCAGCACGTGATGGCCGGCCATCTCCGGTAGGCAGCTTCCCCGGGCCGGGCCGATCGCCGCCGCCCAGTCGGGCGGGATCGACGAGGCGCCCCGGGTCGCTCCCGCCAGGGCGCCCGCGACCGCCGCCGTCGTGTCCGCGTCGCGGCCCATGTTCACCGCCGTGAGGACCGATTCGACGAAGTCGCCGTCCGCTGCGGCGTAGGCGCCGAAGGCGAGGGCTACGGCCTCGGGGGCCAGGTCGGTCCACGGGTAGCCGCCGATGACGACCGCGGAGCGGACCGCGCGTTCGCCTCGATGGGCTACCGCCACCGCTCGGCGGAGGGAGCGGGCGGTCCAGGAGTCGTCCGGGACGACCGCGAGAGCGGAGGCGACGACCGCGATGGTCGGGGCGCCCGCCATCGCCGCCGCGACACCCGCCGCCACCGCCTGGCCGCCGTAGATGCCCTCGCCGTCGTGGCTCACCGAACCGTCGATCGCGACCAGGCGGGCCGCCTCGGCGGGACGGCCCGCCGCGAAGACGCCGAAGGGTGCCGCGCGCATGGCCAGGCCGTCACTCCAGGCGTGGCGGTGTTGTGCCGAGATCGGGGCTGCCAGGCCTCTGCGGAGGTTCTCCAGCGTGCCGCGCTCGCTGAAGCCCGCGCCCCGGAAGGGGCCCTCGTCCCGGTCCGCGATCCACTCGTGCCAGGCCGCCTCCACATGGGACGGGGTGAGGGCCGAGCCGTGGCGGGCGAGGAGCAGGCCGGAGAAGATCGCGTACTCCGTGTCGTCCGTGCCCGCCGGGTTCTCCGCGACGTAACCCGTGATGCGGCCCCAACGGGCCCGGATCTCCGAGGGTTTCATGTTCTCCGCCGGTGCGCCGAGGGCGTCTCCCACCGCGAGGCCGAGCAGCGCGCCGCGCGCCCGTTCGCGGAGTTCGGTGGCGTTCTTGGGCGCCGGGACCGGGGAATGCAGGCGATCGATGCCATACGCGGCCTCTCCTACGGGGTTCCCTCAGGGCGCCTCAGGGCGCGGAACCCTTTGCGGATGTCTCCCACGGGAGGCCTTCGGCAGAGCCTGACGGAGCGCAGCATCACCCGGTCGACATCTGATCAAGCTGTGTCACGGATGAGCGTTCGAGCGTAAAGCCGCAGGTTAGCCCAGCCTTTCCTTGCTGGTGAGCGGGAAATGAAAGGCTTATGTTGAGTGTTGTCGAAGAGTAGAACTCATCCAAACTTAGCCTTACCTTAGCCTCCTGGGGGATCACCGCATGGCCATCATCGAGACCGAGGCGACGCTCCACGAGGCGCACCGCGACAACCACACCCACCGTGATGTGAACGGCGGCTGGCTGCGCCCCGCGGTGTTCGGCGCGATGGACGGTCTCGTCTCCAACCTCGCGCTGATGACCGGTGTCGTCGGCGGCGCCGTCAGTCACCAGACCGTCGTCATCACCGGGCTCGCCGGACTCGCGGCCGGTGCCTTCTCCATGGCGGCCGGCGAGTACACCTCCGTCGCCTCCCAGCGCGAGCTGGTCGAGGCCGAGCTCGACGTCGAGCGCCGCGAGCTGCGCAAGCACCCGGAGGACGAGGAAGGGGAGCTCGCCTCCCTGTATGTGTCCCGCGGTGTGGAGCCCGCGCTCGCCCGTGAGGTCGCGAAGCAGTTGTCCCGTGACCCCGAGCAGGCCCTGGAGATACATGCCCGGGAGGAGCTGGGCATCGACCCCGGCGATCTTCCCTCCCCGCTCGTCGCCGCGGTCTCGTCCTTCGGGGCCTTCGCGCTCGGCGCGCTCCTTCCCGTGCTGCCGTTCCTGCTGGGGCGGCCTCGCTGTGGCCCGCGCTGCTGCTCGCGCTGGTCGGACTGTTCGGGTGCGGTGCCGTGGTGGCCCGCGTGACCGCGCGGTCCTGGTGGTTCAGCGGGCTGCGTCAGCTCACGCTGGGCGGTGCGGCGGCCGGTGTGACGTACGCCCTGGGCACCCTGTTCGGGACGGTCGTAGGATAGCTCGACGCGCACTTATGCGCTGGGTCGCATAAGTAGCCGTTACTCGCTGGTTTCGAACGCTTAACCACCGGGCATGAGCCGTAAGCGCTGTGGGCAATGACGCCCGCGGCGCACCCGCGGGATGGGCGACAACGCTCCCTCTGCCCCGGACCGACGGACATCGATCTGTCCGCTTAGGTCCCCTTAACTTCCACCGCCTGTGCGGTGCCGCGCCGCCACCCTGCGGCGTCCGCATGTTGGAACGCAGTATCCGGTTCCCGAGAACCGCTCCATCATGTAACCTGCACGAAATTTTGCACCCACTTCGCAGAGGGCCAGCGTCGTCCCTATGCACCACGCATATGTCACGACGACGACGGGAGAGCCGATGCGTACGCCGCGCCAGCCGTCCCAGCACGCCGCGAATGGCCAGAACTGGTCCTTCATGGATGCTCGCCCTGCCGCGCAGGGTATGTACGACCCCGCAACGAGCACGACGCCTGTGGCGTCGGCTTCGTGGCCACCCTCACCGGCGAGGCGAGCCACGCGCTGGTCGAGCAGGCGCTCACAGTGCTGCGCAACCTGGAGCACCGCGGTGCGACCGGTGCCGAGCCCGACTCGGGCGACGGCGCGGGCATCCTGTCCCAGGTGCCGGACGCCTTCTTCCGCGAGGTGGCCGGATTCGATCTGCCCGCCGCCGGTGGCTACGCGGTCGGTATCGCCTTCCTGCCCGTGGACAGCGCGGACGCGACCGTCTCGCAGGTTGAGACGATCGTCGCCGAGGAGGGCCTCACGGTTCTCGGGTGGCGCGAGGTGCCGACCGCGCCCGAACTCCTCGGCGCCACGGCCCGTTCGACCATGCCCCTCTTCCGTCAGCTCTTCGTGAGCGACGGACAGAGCCAGGGCATCGACCTCGACCGCAAGGCCTTCGCGCTGCGCAAGCGCGCCGAGCGCGAGGCCGGCGTCTACTTCCCGTCGCTGTCCGCGCGGACCATCGTCTACAAGGGCATGCTCACCACCGGTCAGCTGGAGCCCTTCTTCCCGGACCTGTCCGACCGGCGCTTCGCCTCCGCGATCTCGCTCGTGCACTCCCGGTTCTCCACGAACACCTTCCCGTCGTGGCCGCTCGCCCACCCGTACCGCTTCGTCGCGCACAACGGCGAGATCAACACGGTCAAGGGCAACCGCAACTGGATGGCGGCCCGCGAGTCCCAGCTCGTCTCCGACCTCTTCGGCGACCAGGACAAGCTCGACCGCGTCTTCCCGATCTGCACGCCGGACGCCTCCGACTCCGCGTCCTTCGACGAGGTGCTCGAACTCCTGCACCTGGGCGGGCGTTCGCTGCCGCACTCGGTGCTGATGATGATCCCGGAAGCGTGGGAGAACCACGACTCCATGGACCCGGCCCGCCGCGCCTTCTACCAGTTCCACGCCACGATGATGGAGCCGTGGGACGGCCCGGCCTGCGTCACCTTCACCGACGGCACCCAGGTCGGCGCGGTCCTCGACCGCAACGGCCTGCGCCCCGGCCGCTACTGGGTCACCGACGACGGCCTCGTCGTGCTCGGCTCCGAGGTCGGCGTCCTCGACATCGACCCCGCGAAGGTCGTCCGCAAGGGCCGCCTCCAGCCCGGCCGCATGTTCCTCGTGGACACCGCCGAGCACCGCATCATCGAGGACGACGAGATCAAGGCCGCCCTCGCCGCCGAGAAGCCGTACGCCGACTGGCTCGAAGCCGGTGAGATCGAGCTGTCCGACCTGCCCGAGCGTGAGCACATCGTGCACACCCACGCCTCGGTCACCCGCCGCCAGCAGACCTTCGGCTACACCGAGGAGGAGCTGCGCGTCATCCTCGCGCCGATGGCCAAGGCCGGTGCCGAGCCCATCGGTTCGATGGGCACCGACTCGCCCATCGCCGCGCTGTCCGCCCGGCCCCGGCTGCTCTTCGACTACTTCACCCAGCTGTTCGCGCAGGTCACCAACCCGCCGCTGGACGCGATCCGCGAAGAGCTGGTCACCAGCCTGCGTTCGTCCCTCGGCCCCGCGAGCAACCTGCTCGAGCCGACGGCCGCCTCCTGTCGTAGCGTCACCCTGCCCTTCCCGGTGATCGACAACGACGAGCTGGCCAAGCTCATCCACATCAACGCCGACGGCGACATGCCCGGCATGAAGGCCGCGACCCTCTCCGGTCTGTACCGGGTCTCCGGCGGCGGCGACGCCCTCGCGGCCCGCCTCGCCGAGATCTGCACCGAGGCCGACGCCGCGATCGAGAACGGCGCCCGCCTGATCGTCCTC
This sequence comes from Streptomyces sp. P3, assembly GCA_016893485.2. Classification (GTDB taxonomy): domain Bacteria; phylum Actinomycetota; class Actinomycetes; order Streptomycetales; family Streptomycetaceae; genus Streptomyces. The sequence goes on along the minus strand of JAFEKX020000001.1, from coordinate 2,811,522 downwards.
TCGGACCGGCACTCCGACGCCGAGCACGCGCCGATCCCCTCGCTGCTGCTCACCGCCGCCGTCCACCACCACCTCATCCGCACCAAGCAGCGCACCCAGGTGGGCCTGCTGGTGGAGGCCGGTGACGTCCGCGAGGTCCACCACGTCGCCCTGCTCATCGGCTTCGGCGCCGCCGCGGTGAACCCGTACCTGGCGATGGAGTCCGTCGAGGACCTCGTCCGCGCGGGCACGTTCCTCACCGACATCGAGGCCGAGCAGGCCATCCGCAACCTGATCTACGCGCTCGGTAAGGGCGTCCTCAAGGTCATGTCCAAGATGGGCATCTCGACCGTCGCCTCCTACCGGGGTGCCCAGGTCTTCGAAGCGGTCGGCCTCGACGAGCAGTTCGTCAACGCCTACTTCAGCGGTACGGCCACCAAGATCGGCGGCGTCGGCATCGACGTCATCGCCAAGGAGGTCGCCGCCCGCCACGCGAAGGCGTACCCGGCGAGCGGCATCGCGCCCGCGCACCGCGCCCTCGACATAGGCGGCGAGTACCAGTGGCGCCGCGAGGGCGAGCCGCACCTGTTCGACCCGGAGACGGTGTTCCGCCTCCAGCACTCGACGCGGACCAACCGCTACGACATCTTCAAGAAGTACACGGACCGCGTGAACGAGCAGTCCGAGCGGCTGATGACCCTGCGCGGCCTCTTCGGCTTCAAGTCGGACCGCCCGTCGATCCCCATCGACGAGGTCGAGCCCGTCTCCGAGATCGTCAAGCGCTTCTCCACCGGCGCCATGTCGTACGGCTCCATCTCCCTGGAGGCGCACGAGACGCTCGCCATCGCCATGAACCAGCTGGGCGGCAAGTCCAACACCGGTGAGGGCGGCGAGGACGCGGACCGCCTCTACGACCCGGCCCGGCGCAGCGCCATCAAGCAGGTCGCCTCCGGCCGCTTCGGCGTCACCTCCGAGTACCTGGTCAACGCGGACGACATCCAGATCAAGATGGCCCAGGGCGCCAAGCCCGGCGAGGGCGGCCAGCTGCCCGGCCACAAGGTCTACCCGTGGGTCGCCAAGACGCGTCACTCGACGCCCGGCGTCGGTCTCATCTCGCCGCCGCCGCACCACGACATCTACTCCATCGAAGACCTCGCCCAGCTGATCCACGACCTGAAGAACGCGAACCCGCAGGCGCGGATCCACGTGAAGCTGGTCTCCGAGGTCGGCGTCGGCACGGTCGCCGCCGGTGTCTCCAAGGCGCACGCGGACGTCGTCCTCATCTCCGGCCACGACGGCGGCACGGGCGCTTCTCCCCTCACGTCTCTGAAGCACGCCGGTGGACCTTGGGAGTTGGGCCTCGCCGAGACCCAACAGACCTTGCTGCTCAACGGACTTCGGGACCGGATCGTCGTCCAGACGGACGGCCAGCTGAAGACCGGCCGTGACGTCGTCATCGCCGCGCTGCTCGGCGCCGAGGAGTTCGGTTTCGCGACCGCGCCGCTCGTCGTCTCCGGCTGCGTCATGATGCGCGTCTGCCACCTCGACACCTGCCCGGTCGGCATCGCCACCCAGAACCCGGTGCTGCGCGACCGGTTCGCCGGCAAGGCCGAATACGTCGTGAACTTCTTCCAGTTCATCGCCGAGGAGGTCCGCGAGATCCTCGCCGAGCTGGGCTTCCGCACCATCGAGGAAGCCGTCGGCAAGGCCGGCACGCTCGACGTCGAGCGGGCCGTGGACCACTGGAAGGCGCAGGGCCTCGACCTCGCCCCCTCTTCTACGTCCCCGAACTCCCGGACGGCGCCTCCCTCCACCAGGTCATCAAGCAGGACCACGGCCTGGAGAAGGCGCTCGACAACGAGCTGATCAAGCTCGCCGCCGACGCGCTCGCCGCGTCCAGCGCCACCGACGCCCAGCCGGTCCGCGCGCAGGTCGCGATCCGCAACATCAACCGCACGGTCGGCACCATGCTCGGCCACGAGGTGACGAAGAAGTTCGGCGGGGCGGGTCTGCCCGACGACACCATCGACATCACCTTCACCGGCTCGGCCGGCCAGTCCTTCGGCGCCTTCCTCCCGCGCGGTGTCACGCTCCGCCTGGAAGGCGACGCCAACGACTATGTGGGCAAGGGCCTTTCGGGCGGCCGGGTCATCGTCCGCCCCGACCGGGGCGCCGACCACCTCGCCGAGTTCTCCACCATCGCGGGCAACACCATCGCCTACGGCGCGACCGGCGGCGAGCTGTTCCTGCGTGGGCGTACCGGCGAGCGGTTCTGTGTCCGCAACTCCGGTGCCACCGTGGTCTCCGAGGGCGTGGGCGACCACGGCTGCGAGTACATGACCGGCGGCCGGGCGGTCGTCCTGGGCGAGACCGGCCGCAACTTCGCGGCGGGCATGTCCGGCGGCATCGCCTACGTCATCGACCTGAACCCCGACAACGTGAACGTCGGGAACGCGGGCGCCGTCGAGGAGTTGGACGACACCGACAAGCAGTGGCTGTACGACGTGGTGCGCCGGCACGCCGAGGAGACCGCCTCGACGGTCGCCGAGAAGCTGCTCGCCGAGTGGACCGTGTCCGTGGAGCGCTTCAGCAAGATCATCCCCAGTGCCTACAAGGCAGTGCTCGCCGCCAAGGACGCCGCCGAGCGAGCGGGTCTCTCCGAGACCGAGATCACCGAGAAGATGATGGAGGCGGCGATCAATGGCTGACCCGAAGGGCTTTCTGAACCACGGGCGCGAGGTCGCCAAGTCCCGCCCCGTGGACGTCCGTCTCAAGGACTGGAACGAGGTCTACGTCCCCGGTTCCCTGCTGCCGATCATCGGCAAGCAGGCCGGCCGCTGCATGGACTGCGGTATCCCGTTCTGCCACAACGGCTGTCCGCTGGGGAACCTCATCCCCGAGTGGAACGACTACGCCTACCGCGGGGACTGGACGGCCGCGTCGGAGCGTCTGCACGCGACGAACAACTTCCCCGAGTTCACCGGGCGGTTGTGCCCCGCGCCGTGCGAGGCGGCCTGTGTGCTGGGCATCAACCAGCCGCCGGTCACCATCAAGAACGTCGAGGTCTCCATCATCGACAAGGCGTGGGAGACCGGCGACGTCGCCCCGCAGGCCCCCGAGCGCCTCTCCGGCAAGACCGTCGCGGTCATCGGCTCGGGCCCGGCGGGCCGCCGCCGCCGCGCAGCAGCTGACGCGGGCGGGCCACACCGTCGCCGTCTACGAGCGCGCGGACCGCATCGGGGGCCTTCTCCGGTACGGCATCCCCGAGTTCAAGATGGAGAAGCGGCACATCAACCGCCGTATCGAGCAGATGCGCGCGGAGGGCACCCGCTTCCGCACCGGCATCGAGATCGGCGTCGACCTCAAGGCCACCGACCTGCGCAAGCGCTACGACGCGGTCGTCATCGCCGCCGGCTCCACCACCGCCCGTGATCTCCCGGTCCCCGGGCGGGAGTTGACCGGCGTCTACCAGGCGATGGAGTACCTGCCCCTGTCGAACAAGGTCCAGGAAGGCGACTACGTCACCGCCCCGGTCTCGGCCGAGGGCAAGCACGTCGTCGTCATCGGCGGCGGCGACACCGGCGCCGACTGCGTCGGTACGGCGCACCGCCAAGGGGCCGCCTCCGTCACGCAGTTGGAGATCATGCCCCGCCCGGGCGACGAGCGGAACACGGTCGCGCAGCCCTGGCCGACCTTCCCGATGCTCTACAAGGTGACCTCCGCGCACGAGGAGGGCGGTGAGCGGGTCTACTCCGTCAACACCACCCACTTCGAGGGCGACGAGGACGGCAACGTCCAGTGGCTGCACCTCGTCGAGGTCGAGTTCGTCGACGGCAAGCTGACCCAGAAGCCCGGCACCGAGCGCAAGATCCCGGCCCAACTGGTCACGCTGGCCATGGGGTTCACCGGCACCGACCGCGAGAACGGCCTGGTCGACCAGTTCGCCCTGGGTCTCGACGAGCGCGGCAACATCGCCCGCGACGCCGACTTCCAGACCAACGTCCCCGGCGTCTTCGTCGCCGGTGACGCGGGCCGCGGCCAGTCCCTCATCGTCTGGGCGATCGCCGAGGGCCGCTCGGCCGCCCGCGGAGTCGACCGCTTCCTGACGGGCGCCAGCGAACTGCCGGCGCCGATCCGGCCGACGGACCGGGCCTTGATGGTCTGACGGTGCACGGGCCTGACGGCCCGTCAAAGACGTCCCGCACAATGGCGTGCGGAACAGAGCGCGGCGCTTGCCCAGTCCCCGACCGGACGGCGGCAGGCGCCGTGGCGCGTCCGGGGTCGACTCCCGCTTCCCGTCCGGCCCCGACTCCCGCTCCTCTAAGGCACCTTGTACGTCTCCCCGTACACCTTCCACACCAGTGGCGTCCGCAGCTCCAGGTTCCCCTCGTCCAGGAACTTCCGCTGGGCCGTGTCGATGCGGGTGGTGTCGATGCCGGGGTGCTCGGCGCGCATCGTGGCCCGGCGGATGTCGAGGAAGGCGCTCAAGTAGGCCTTCTCGGAACCCCCTTCGGCAGGCGTCCTGGCCCGCCGCATCGCGCGCTCCCGGATGCCGTAGAAGCCGTCCGTGCCCGGGCCGTGGAAGACGATCGCGTCGTAGTAGACGAACTGGCCCAGCGGACCCAGGCCGTCGCGTTGCGCGGTGCTGACGGCCGGGTCGAAGTAGATGCGGTCGCGCTCCGCGTCCTGTGCCGCCTGGAAGGCGGGGACCTTCGCCTCGGCGCGCCACGCGGCCGGGAAGCCGGGGTCCAGGCCCTCGTGCGAGGCCGTGCCGTCGACCTTGCGCAGGGCGGGGAGGTAGCGGGCGAGGCCGTTGCCGGGGTGGGCCGCGGTGTAGTGCTCGACCAGGACGAGCAGGTCGTGGGTGCCGGTGCAGAAGCCGATGACGCCCGCGGTGTAGCCCTGTCCGTCGCCGATGTCCTGCACATAGCCGTACGCGCTGCGCCAGTCGAGGGTGGAGTTCTCGGCGCTGGCCACCAGCTCCTGGGCGAGGTTCTTCATGGCCGGCGCGGCCAGCCCTCCGGCGCTCTGCGCTGTGCCGCGGCCGACGCGGACGGGTGCGCGGGTCGCGGGTCGTCGTGGGTGGAGGGCGAGATGCCGTAGGCCGTCGCGGCGAGGGCGACGGGTACGGCGGCGAGCATCAGGACGCCGGCGCGTTTCATGGGGCCAGCGTAGGTGCGGTTACGTCCCTATTCCGGGGTTGGGGGGACATTGAACCTGCCGGGTCCGCGTGGCGTAATCTCGACCTTTTCGATCTCGGTGTCTTCGCCTCAATCCGAAGGAGCCCCTGTGCCCGCGATCTCGCTCAGCAAGGTCGAGGAGACCGCGCCCGCGCTGGTCAGCCTGTACAACAGCGCCGGGGTCTCGCTCCGGAAGCACGGGCTGGACGGGCAGCGGGCGGCCGTCTATCTCGTGGTCGACTACTCGGGCTCCATGAAGCCGTACTACAAGGACGGCAGCGTGCAGGCCCTGGCGGACCGGGTGTTGGGCCTCTCGGCGCACCTCGACGACGACGGGACGGTGCCGGTCGTCTTCTTCTCGACGGACGTCGACGCGGTCACGGAGATCGCGCTGGCCGACCACGAGGGCCGGATCGAGCGGATCGTCGCCGGACTCGGGCACATGGGCAAGACCAGCTACCACCTGGCCATGGACGCCGTCATAGACCACTACCTCGACAGCGGTGCCACGGACCCGGCCCTCGTCGTCTTCCAGACCGACGGCGGCCCCATCGACAAGCCGGCCGCGGAACGGTATGTGTGCAAGGCGGCGGGGCTCCCGATGTTCTGGCAGTTCGTGGGGTTCGGCGACCGGAAGAGCAAGCAGTTCGAATTCCTGCGCAGACTCGACGAGTTGGCGGTACCGCAGAAGCGGCCGATCGACAACGCGGGCTTCTTCCACGCCGGTTCGGATCCGCTGAAGCTGACCGACGCGGAACTCTACGACCGGCTCGTGGGCGAGTTCCCGCAGTGGCTGGCGGCGGCGCGCGAGCAGGGGGTCGTCCAGTGATCCGGGTCCTGCCCGCCGCGGCGCGAACTGCCGTGCCCTGGAAGAACGGTGGCGGTGTCACGCGCGAGATCGCCGCCTGGCCCGAGGGCGCGGGCATGGCCGACTTCGGGTGGCGGGTGAGCCTCGCCGAGGTCGCGGCGGACGGTCCGTTCTCGGCCTTTCCCGACGTCGACCGGACCCTCACCGTGGTCGAGGGCGCCGGCATGGATCTGACGGTGGACGGCGAACGGCGGCTGGTCGACACCCGTTATGAACCAAGGGATTTCAGAGGCGACGTAGCGACCGACTGCGTGCTCCTTGACGGCCCCGTCGTCAACCTCAACGTGATGTGGCGCAGAGCCGCCGGCCCCACGGCCCCCACGGTGGCCGTCGTCCGGGGACGGCTGCGGCTGGGCGCGGACGTGCTGGTGGTGGCGCTGGACGGGACCGCCGAGGTGGCCGGAGTGACCCTCCGGCCTTATGACGCCGTCCAGTTGGGCGGCGAGGACGCGGTACTGCACGCGCACGGCCTGAGCGCGGTGATCGGAATCGGCGGGCTGGATCTCCCTGCTGACGCACCGTTGGCTTAGCCGGTCCACCGTGGCACGCTGTCCGTGAACCGACGGGGAGGGCGGCCCACCCATGGACGGCGCACGACCGGCGAACGGCTCGGTGCACGGATCGGTGAACGGAGCGGCGAACGGTGCCGGGGATGCCGCGCGGCCGGTCAACGGCTCGGCGGACAGCGGCAGTCGGCGCCTTGAGGCGGGCGACCGGCGTCCTGATCCCGGCGGTCGGCGCCCCGAGCCCGGCAAAGGGGGAGAAGCTCGCCGACTGGGCGGACGGACGGCTCGGGCTGTACGCCATCGCCAAGTCCAATATGCGCAAGGTCTTCCCGGACCACTGGTCCTTCATGCTGGGCGAGATCTGCCTCTACAGCTTCGTCGTCCTGATCCTCACCGGCATCTACCTCACCCTGTTCTTCGAGCCGAGCGGCGTCGAGGTCATCTACCACGGTTCGTACACGCCGTTGAACGGCATCCCGATGACCCGGGCCTACGAGTCGGCGCTCGACATCAGCTTCGACGTGCGGGGCGGGCTGCTGATCCGGCAGATCCACCACTGGGCGGCCGTGGTGTTCATCGCCGGGATGCTCACCCACATGATGCGGGTGTTCTTCACCGGCGCGTTCCGCAAGCCGCGCGAGGTCAACTGGGTGTTCGGCTGGACCCTGTTGTTCCTCGGCATCCTCACCGGGCTGACCGGCTACTCGCTCCCCGACGACCTGCTGTCCGGCACCGGCATCCGCTTCGCCGACGGCGCGATGCTGTCCGTGCCGATCGTCGGCACGTACATGTCGATGTTCCTGTTCGGCGGGGAGTTCCCGGGGCACGACATCATCTCGCGGCTCTTCCCCATCCATGTCCTGCTGCTGCCGGGGATCATGCTGGGCCTGGTGGTCGCGCATCTGATCCTGGTCTTCTACCACAAGCACACGCAGTACCCCGGCGCCGGACGCAACGAGAAGAGCGTGGTCGGCAGCCCGTTCCTGCCGGTCTACACCGCCAAGGCGGGCGGCATGTTCTTCCTCGTCTTCGGCGTCCTCGCGGTCATGGGCGGCATCGCCAGCATCAACCCCGTGTGGGCCTTCGGACCGTACCGGCCGGACCTGGTGACCACCGGCGCGCAGCCCGACTGGTACCTGGGCTTCTCGAGGGGCTGATCCGGGTGATGCCGGGATGGGAGATCAACGCCTGGGGCCACACACTGGAGTTGGGCGTCTTCATCCCCTTCACGCTCTTCCCGCTGATTCTCGCGGCCATCGGTGCCTACCCGTTCATCGAGGCCTGGATCACCGGCGACAAACGCGAGCACCACATCCTGGACCGGCCGCGCAACATGCCCGTGCGCACCGGGCTCGGGGTGGCCTGGCTGAGTCTGTACGGGGTGCTGCTGATCGGCGGCGGCAACGACGTCGTGGCCACGCATCTGAACCTGTCGATCAACGCGATCACCTGGTTCGTGCGGGTCTCCTTCTTCGTCATGCCCGTCCTCGCGTTCCTGGTCACCAAACGCGTCTGTCTCGGGCTCCAACGCCGGGACCGGGACAAGGTGTTGCACGGCCGCGAGTCCGGCCTGATCAAGATGCTGCCGCACGGCGAGTACGTCGAGGTGCACGAACCCTCACCCAGGACGAGCGGTTCCGGCTCACCCAGCACGAGCAGGAACCGCCGTACGCGATCGGCCCGCTCGTCGACGCGAACGGTGTCCAGCGTCAGGTCAAGGGCGGTCAGCGGGTACGGGCCCGGCTCGCGAAGGCGATGTTCGGACCCGAGGCGCGCATCCCGAAGCCGACGACGGAGGAGTACAAGGAGCTCACGAGCGGCGACCACCACCACTGAGCCCGTCGAGCACGGCAGCCCGGCACTCGCCCGGGCTGCCCCAACTCGACCGCAGCGCACGGGCCTTGGTCAGCCACAACGACAGGTCGTACTCGGCGGTGTAGCCGATCGCCCCGTGCAGCTGAAGCGCCGTCCGGGCCGCCCGGTACGCCGCCTCGCACGCGGTGACCTTGGCGGCGGCCACGTCGGCGGGGTCCATGGCGAGCGCGGCCCCGAAGAGCAGTGGCCGCGCGAACTCCAACGCGACCTTGGTGTCGGCCAGTTGATGCGTGACCGCCTGGAAAGAGCCCACGGGCACGCCGAATTGGGTCCGCTGCTTCACATAGGCCACGGTCCTGTCGAGCAACGCGAGCCCGACCCCGAGGGCCTGTGCGGCGGTCGCGAGCCGCGCCCAGGTGAGGGCGTGGGCCAACGGCGGCTCCGGGGTGAGGAGTTCACCGCCGGGGAGAAGTCGGCTGAGCCGGCGTGCCGGGTCGAGCGACGCGCGTACGGGACCATGGCCGGGCGCGCTCCGCAGCCCGTCGGCGTCCCAGGCCAGGCGGATCGTCGCCACGTCACCGTCCAGTGCGTACGACCCCGCGGGCGCCGCCGTGGCCACCGCCTCGCCCGCCGCCAGCGCGGGCAACAGCCGCTTGGCCGGGCCGGGTTCGGTCAGCAGCGCGGCCACCATGACCGTCTCCACCACCGGCCCCGGCACCGCGTGCCGCCCCAACTCCACGAACGCCACGGCGAGTTCGACCGGCCGGGGGCCGTACCCCTCGTACGCCTCGGGCACCGCCAGCGCGAACACCCCGGCCTCGGCGATACGGCGCCACAACGCCAGCCCGCTCGCATGCTCGCCGCGGCTCCACGCCCGGACGACCGACGGGGTGTCCGCCGCCGTCAGCAGTGCGTTCAACGAGTCGGCGAACGCCCGCTGTTCGGGGTCCAGGAGGAAGCGCATCAGCGGCGGCCCTTCGGCAGGCCGAGCAGGCGCTCGGCGATGATGTCGCGCTGGATCTCGTTCGTACCGGCGTAGATGGGGCCCGCGAGGGAGAACACATACCCCTCGGCCCAGTCGGTGTCCGCCAACTCGCCCTTCTCGCCGAGCAGTTCGAGGGCCGTCTCGTGCAGGGCGATGTCGTACTCGGACCAGAAGACCTTGTTCAGGCTGGACTCCGGGCCGATGGACTCGCCGTCGAGGAAACGGGAGGCGTTGGCGTAGGTGAAGAGCTGGTAGGCGCGGGCGCCGATCACGGCGTCGGCCACCTGGTCCCGCAGCTCCGGTGAACCGCCCTGCGTCCGCCAGAGGTCGAGGAGGCGGTCGGCGGAGGCGAGGAAGCGGCCGGGGAGCGGAGGGTGAGCCCGCGTTCGTTGCCCGCGGTCGACATCGCGACCCGCCAGCCCTGGCCGGGCTCCCCGATCACGTCCTCGTCGGGGACGAAGACGTCGTCCAGGAAGAGTTCCGCGAAGGCGGGCTTGCCGTCGAGACGGCCGATCGGGCGGACCGTGACGCCGGGTGCGCGCAGGTCGAACATCAGGTAGGTCAGGCCCTGGTGGGGCTTCGGGGTGTCGGGCTCGCTGCGGAACAGGCCGAACGCGCGGTCCGCGAAGGCCGCCCGCGACGACCACGTCTTCTGCCCGCTCAGCAGCCAGCCGCCGTCCGTGCGCACCGCGCGCGAGGTGAGCGAGGCCAGGTCGGACCCCGCCTCCGGCTCCGACCACGCCTGCGCCCACACCACTTCACCGGTCGCCATCGCGGGCAGCACACGCGCGCGTTGCTCGTGCGTGCCGTGGTCGAAGAGGGTCGGGGCGAGCAGGCTGATGCCGTTCTGGCCGACCCGGCCCGGGGCGCCCGCCGCGTAGTACTCCTCCTCGAAGACCAGCCACCGCACGATGTCCGCGCCCCGGCCGCCGTACTCCTCCGGCCAGGACACCACCGACCAGCGGTCCGCGGCGAGTTGGGCCTCCCAGACGCGGTGCGCGGCGAAGCCCTCCTGCGTTTCGAGGGAGGGCAGGGGCGCGGCCGGCACGTGCGCGCGCAGCCAGGCGCGGGCCTCGGCGCGGAACGCCTCCTCGGCGGACGTGAAGTCGAGGTCCATGCGGCCGTCCCTCCTCAACAGTCCTTCCCTAACAAGTGTTTGGTAGGTTAGCGTGGGCCCATGACAGGCGTCGAGAGTCCGGCACACGTCCCCGGGCACGGGCTGCTGAAGGGGCGCACCGCCGTCGTCACCGCCGCGGCGGGCGCGGGCATCGGCGGAGCCACCGCGCGCCGCTTCCTGGAGGAGGGCGCGCGCGTGCTGATCAGCGACGCGCACACGCGCCGGCTGAAGGAGTACGAGGCCGAGCTGGCCCGGGAGTTCGGGCCGGACGCGGTCGCCGCGCTGCCGTGCGACGTCACCGACGAGGCGCAGGTGGGGGCGCTGTTCGACGCGGCCGTCGCGGCACACGGGCGGCTGGACGTCGTCGTCAACAACGCGGGCCTGGGCGGGACTTCGGACCTCGTCGACATGGCCGACGAGCAGTGGTCGAAAGTCCTGGACGTCACCTTGAACGGCACCTTCCGCTGCACCCGGGCGGCCCTGCGCGCGATGCGCGACACCGGCGGCGGGGTGATCGTGAACAACGCCTCCGTCGTCGGCTGGCGTGCCCAGGCCGGGCAGGCGCACTACGCGGCGGCCAAGGCGGGCGTGATGGCGCTGACCCGGTGCGCGGCGATCGAGGCCGCCGCCTACGGAGTGCGGGTCAACGCGGTCTCCCCTAGCCTCGCCATGCACCCGCACCTGGTGAAGGTGACGACGCCCGAGCTGCTCGCGGAGCTCACCGCGCGCGAGGCCTTCGGGCGGTACGCGGAGCCCTGGGAGGTCGCCAACGTGATCGTGTTCCTCGCCTCGGACTACTCCTCGTACATGACCGGCGAGGTCGTGGCCGTGAGCAGCCAGCGTGCGTAGCGGCGCGAGGGCGCGAGCGGGCGGCCGGTGCCGGGGCATGACAATGGTGCCGTGCCGACCAAGAAGAAACCCCGGTGACCGCCGCTCCGGCCCGCCGCCGTGAACTCCTCGACACGGCGGCCGAGGTCTTCGCCGAGCAGGGGTACAACGCCACCACCGTCCGGAAGATCGCCGACCACGCGGGCATGCTCGCGGGCAGCCTCTACTACCACTTCGACTCCAAGGAATCGATGCTGGAGGAGATCCTGCGGACCTTCCTCGACGAGCTGTGGGGCGGCTACGACACCGTCCTGGACGCCGAGTTGGGGCCGCGCCAGACGCTCGAAGCACTGGTCACCGAGTCGTTCCGGGAGATCGACCGGCACCGCGCCGCCGTCGCGATCTACCAGAAGGAGAGCAAGCAGCTGGTCGCGCAGGAGCGGTTCGCGTTCCTCGCCGAGTCACAGCGCAAGTTCGAGAAGGCGTGGCTGTCCACGCTGGAGCGCGGGGTCGCCGCCCGGGTCTTCCGCGCCGACCTCGACGTCCGGCTCACCTACCGGTTCGTCCGGGACACGGTGTGGGTCGCCGCGTCCTGGTACCGGCCGGGCGGACAGCACAGCGCCGAGGAGATCGCCCGGCAGTACCTGTCGATGGTGCTGGACGGGATCGCCGTACGCACATAACTCACAGCTCTGCATGGGGAGTCGACATGGCCGAGGCCTACATCGTCGAAGCGGTCCGTACGCCCGTCGGGCGACGCGGGGAGGGCTGAGCGCGGTGCATCCGGCCGACCTCGGGGCGCATGTCCTCAAGGAGCTGGTCGCGCGCTCGGGGATCGATCCCGCCGCCGTCGAGGACGTCGTCTTCGGGTGCCTGGACGCGGTGGGGCCGCAGGCGGGGGACATCGCGCGGACCGCCTGGCTGGCGGCCGGGCTGCCCGAGGAGGTGCCGGGTGTGACGGTGGACCGGCAGTGCGGGTCCTCCCAGCAGGCCGTGCACTTCGCGGCACAGGGCGTGCTGTCCGGCACACAGGACCTGGTGGTGGCGGGCGGCGTCCAGAACATGTCCCTGATCCCCATCGCCTTCGCCTCCCGCCAGGCCGCCGTGCCGCTCGGCCTCACGGACGGCCCCTTCGCCGGCAGCGAGGCTGGCGCGCGCGCGGGACCCAGCCGGTCAACCAGTTCGCCGGCGCCGAGATGATCGCCGCGAAGTGGGGATCAGCCGTCAGGACCAGGAGGAGTTCGCGCTCCGCTCGCACCGGCGGGCCCTGCGCGCCATCGACGAGGGCCGCTTCGAACGGGAGACGGTGCCCTACGGCCCGGTCGCCGTCGACGAGGGTCCGCGCCGGGACACGTCACTGGAGAAGATGGCGGGCCTGAAACCGGTCGTCGACGGCGGCACCATCACCGCCGCCTGCTCCTCCCAGGTCTCCGACGGCGCGGCGGCGATGCTGCTCGCGTCCGAACGGGCCGTCCGCGAACACGGGTTGACGCCCCGCGCCCGCGTCCACCACCTCTCCGTCCGCGGCGAGGACCCCATCCGCATGCTCTCCGCGCCGATCCCGGCCACCGCCCACGCGCTGAAGAAGACCGGCCTGACCATCGACGCCATCGACCTCGTCGAGATCAACGAGGCCTTCGCGCCCGTCGTCCTCGCCTGGCTGAAGGAGACCGGCGCCGACCCGGACAAGGTCAACGTCAACGGCGGCGCGATCGCCCTCGGCCACCCCCTCGGCGCGACCGGCGTCAGACTCATGACCACCCTCCTCCACGAACTCGAGCGCACCGACGGCCACTTCGGCCTCCAAACCATGTGCGAGGGCGGCGGCCAGGCCAACGTGACGATCATCGAACGGCTCTGAGGCGCGGGGCGCGTCCTCGGCCCGAGTGATCAGGGCGAGCGGTACACGTCGCGACGGTCGCCGACTTTGACGGCGAGACCTTCTTCACGTCGGCGTCGTCGCGGTACGGATCATCGCCCAGCCGTGTGAGCGCCGTCAGGATTCGCCTGGCGCTGGTGCGGTCGACGGTTCGGAGCTGCCGCTGAGCTGTGGCTGTGAAACGGAACGCGTACTTCATGCGGCGCCCTGTCCCGGGTCCTCCTCGCTGAACAGGTCCGCGAGGACCTCTGCCATGCTCACCGTCGGCTCGTCCAGATGCCGGCGTGCCGTTGCGTGTGATGACGGTGGCCTCGCCTGCCTCCGCCTTGCTGAGGATTCCGGAGAATCCGGCACGGGCTTCTCGGATGTTCATGGCCTCGACATCCTTCGAGTGCACACAAAAGTGTGTACAAGCGGTCAGGAGTCGGCCCGGACCAGTGTCCACAGCACCTCATCGGCCTCCTTCATCACCCGCCGCACCAGCTCCGCGCACGACGGCAGATCCTCGATCACCCCCGCGACCTGGCCGGACGCCATCACCCCGAGGTCTGTCCTCCCGTCCACCATCGACGCCTTCAGGAGCATCGGTGTGTTCGCGGCCAGCAGCACCTGGCTCCAGGTCAGTTCCTTCCCGTGCTTCATCGCGAGGCCGTCGCGGAGCATTCGCCGCCAACTCAGCCCGGACAGGCGGCGGAAGCCCGCTGCCCGGTGTACGGACCGGAGCAGCGTTCTCGTGCGGCCGGAGTTCTCCAGGGTGTCGACCAGTTCCGTGCGGAGCATGCGGTGGGGAGGCCGTCGACCGCTCTGGTGACCGTGACGTCCTTGACCGTCGCCGCCAGGTACGCCGCCTTCACCGCGTCGGGGACCGTCGAGTCCGAGGTGAGGAGGAAGCGCGTGCCCATGGCGACGCCCGCCGCGCCGTAGGCCAGCGCCGCGACCAGACCCCGGCCGTCGAAGAAGCCGCCCGCCGCCACGACCGGGATGTCCACCGCGTCGACGACCTGCGGCAACAGCACCGTCGTCGCCACCTCCCCGGTGTGCCCGCCGCCCTCCCCGCCCTGCACGATCACCGCGTCCGCGCCCCACGCCGCGACCTTCTCCGCGTGCCGCCGCGCCCCGATGGACGGGATCACGACGACGCCCGCCTCCTTCAGCTCGGCGATCAGCTCGGCCGAGGGCGCCAGGGCGAAGGACGCGACCCGTACGCCCTCCTCGATCATGATCCGGACCCGGTCGCCGGCGTCGGTCGCGTCCGCGCGCAGGTTCACCCCGAACGCCCGCGTACGGGACCTGACCTCGCGGATCGCGTCCCGGAGCCGGTCCGTCGTCATGGTCGCGGAGGCGAGGATGCCCAGGGCGCCCGCGTTCGCCGTCGCCGACACCAGACGCGGTCCCGCCACCCACCCCATGCCCGTCTGCACGATCGGATGCCGGACCCCGACCAGCCGCGTCAGCGCGGTCTCCATCACGAACTCACCTCCCTGGAACGGCTGTCGGCCGGGTCGATCACCTCACGGATCAGCCGCAGCTCCTCCGGGGTCGGCTCCCGCGTCGACGGAACCTCGTCCGGCACGGTCAGCTCGAACCCCGTCGCCTCCCGCACCTGCTCCACCGTGACGCCCGGATGCAGCGAGGCCAGCCGCATCGAGCGGTCGGGGTCGCGAAGTCGAACACACCGAGGTTCGACACCACCCGGGGATGCGGTGGAAGCGGGCCGTCCCCGGGTGCTCGGCGACCCGGTCGTACCCCACCCCGCACACCATGTCGACCTTCTCCACGAACACCCGCGCGGAGTGCCGGGGTATCCAGTAACTCGTCGGATTGTTCAGCGTGTTGATCGGCGCCCCGCGCACCCCGAGCAACTGCCGCTTCGGCCGCGCCCAGTCGCCGACGCACGAGATGTTCTGGTTGCCGAACCGGTCGATCTGGCTCGCGCCCATCATCACGTGCCGCCGCCCGCCCGCCACCAGCGTCAGATGCTGCCGGTACGGCAACCAGCCCTCCGGTGTCCCGTCCGGACGGACGATCGTCGCCTCGCCGTCCGTCAGCAGCAGGTCGGGCGCGAAGGTCAGCCGGGCCAGCCGCGCGCCCACCGACGGGATGAATCCCATCGGGCTGGCCAGGATCTCCCCGGCGTCGCGCCACGCCTCCGCGCAGGCGATCACGCAGTACTCGGAACGCCGTACGTCCGTCCCCGGTTCGCCCATCACCCTCGCTCCTCCTGCCAGTCGCGCACCGCCGACGCGTAGGCCTGCTCGTCACCGGCCAGGAAGCGCTCGGAGAACTCCGCCCACGGGGTGCTCGCGTACAGCCGCTGGAAGTCCTCGTCCCTGCCGTAGTCGGGAGCGCACGACGTGAAGTGGGCGCCGCCGGGGCCTCGACGACCCCGGTCACGTTCAGCCGCTTCACGAGCAGGGACTGCGGCGGTGCCTCCTTCGTCAACTCGGCGGTGTCCACGATCCGTTCGCAGGAGAGATAGGCCGAGTCCGCCGCCTCGCAGAACAGGTCGTCGAAGTACGGGTCCGGGCCCAGGTACTGTCCGTTGCCCAGTCGGTCGGCGCGGCCCAGGTGCACCAGGGCCGCGTCCAACCGCAGGGCCGGCATCGCGACGAACGTCTCCCCGTCCTCGTACGGCGAAGTCACCGTCCGCAGACCGGGGTTGACCCGCATCACGTCCGAGCCGATCCCCGCCCGCACCGGCAGGAACGGCAGCCGGTTCGCGGCGGCGCGCAGGCCCCACATGAACATCGCCTCGTCGACCTCCGTCAGCTCGAAGGCCCCGCGCTCGCGGGCCGCGCGGTAGTGCGGTTCGAGCGGGACCGAGTCCAGAGTGACGAAGGCGGCGACCAGTCGGCGGATCCGGCCGGCCGCCGCGAGCATGCCGACGTCCGGGCCGCCGTAGGAGACGACCGTGAGGTCGGTGATGTCCGAGCGGAGCAACGCCCGCACCAGGGCCATGGGTTTGCGGCGCGCGCCCCAGCCGCCGATGCCGAGGGTCATGCCGCTGTGCAGCCGGGAGACGACCTCGTCGGCCGTCATCGTCTTGTCGCTCACCTACGCCCCCTTCCTTCCCGATGTGCCGAACGTGTCGCGGACCCGGTCGGCCACCCCGCTGACGTCGGCCTCGAAGGTGAAGCCCTGTTCGAAGCGGTAGCTGCGGCGGACGTCGACGGGGTCGATGCCGTTGATCGCGGACTTGGCGAGACGGATCAGCTCGCCGTCCTTGGCGGCTATCTCGGCCGCCAACTCCAGTGCGGAGGGCAGGAGTTCGGAACGCGGGACGACTCGCCACACCGAGCCGTACGCGTGCAGCTCGGCGGCCGTCGCCGTGCGCGAGGTGTAGTACAGGGCGCGCATCAGGTGCTGGGGGACCAGCCGGGCCAGGTGGGTGGCGGCGCCCAGCGCGCCCCGGTCCAGCTCGGGCAGGCCGAAGGTGGCGTCCTCGCTCGCCACGATCACGTCCGCGTTCCCCACCAGCCCGATGCCTCCGCCCAGGCAGAAGCCCTGCACGGCCGCCACCACGGGCACCTCGCACTCGTACACCGCCGCGAATGCCTCGAAACAGCCGCGGTTCACCCCGACCAGGGCCGAACGCCCTTGCGCCTGTATCTCCTTGATGTCCACCCCGCGCTGAATCCGCGCCCCTCCGCCGCCAGCACCACACAGCGCACGTCGGGGTCGCGGCCTGCCGTGCGGACGGCGTCGGCCAGGGCGAACCAGCCGTCCACCGGCAGCGCGTTCACCGGCGGGTAGTCCACCGTGACGACGGTGATGCCGCTTTTTCCGGGGCCCTTTTTCGACGACTTCGAGGACGAGGTGGAGACACCCATGGACGCATCAGCTACCTTTCCACCAAACATTTGTTAGGTGCGAGGCTTCGAAGCTAGCAGCCGGACAATCCGAGCGGGAGGCCCTGTGGACAACTCGCCCCACCACCCGTTGAAGGGCCGGAGCGTGCTCGTCACCGGCGGCACCCGAGGCGTCGGCGCCGGTATCGCCCGGGCCTTCGCCGAGGCCGGAGCCGAGGTGCTGACCTGCGCCCGCAGGCCACCCGAAGTCCCGGTCGAGGGAACGCAGTTCATGCCCCTCGACCTCCGGGACCCCGACGCCGTAAGGGAGTTCTTCGCCGCGCTGCCCCGGCTCGACGTGCTCGTCAACAACGCGGGCGGCGCACCGTACCGCCCCCTCGTCGACGCGGAGGCCGAACGGCACGCGCGGATCATCGAGTTGAACCTCCTCGCCCCGCTCACCGCCTCCCCTCGCCGCGTACGAACACCTCAGGCGGGCCGGAGGTTCGGTCGTGATGATCGGCAGCGTCAGCGGCGGCCGGCCCTCGCCCGGTTCGGCGGCGTACGGGGCGGCCAAGGCCGGGCTGGAGAACCTGGCGCGCTCCATGGCGGTGGAGTGGGCACCGGACATCCGCGTCAACACGCTCGTCGTCGGCATGGTCCGCACCGAGCTGTCCCACCTCCACTACGGCGGCGAGGACGCCATCGCCGCCGTCTCCCGCACCGTCCCGCTCGGCCGCCTCGCCGCCCCCTCCGACGTCGGCGCGGCGGCGGTCTTCCTGTCCTCCGACGCCGCCGCGTACATCAGCGGGGCGAGCCTCCTCGTCCACGGGGGCGGGGAGCGTCCGGCGTTCCTGGACGTGGCAACCGCCAACAAAAACACGTGAGTTGAAGAACCGCCCGCGAGGGCACCTGAGTCGAAGGGTGATCGAGATGAGCCGAATCTGCGACGGGCGGGTCGTCGTCGTCACCGGCGCGGGCCGCGGGCTCGGCCGCGCGCACGCTCGCCTTCGCGGCCGAGGGCGCCCGGGTCGTCGTCAACGACCTCGGCGTCGGCCTCGACGGCACCCCCGACCCCGACAGCCCGGCCGCGCAGGTCGTCGCCGAGATCCGCGCGGCGGGCGGCGAGGCGGTGGCCCACGGCGGCGACATCGCCACCACCGCCGGTGCCACGTCCCTGATCGCGACCGCGCTGGACACCTACGGCCGGCTCGACACCCTGGTCAACAACGCGGGTTACCTGCGCGACCGGATGCTCGTCAACCTCGACGAGGACGACTGGGACGCGGTGACGCGGGTCCATCTGAAGGGCCACTTCCTGCCCCTGAAACACGCTGCCGCGTACTGGCGGGCAGAGACGAAAGCGGGCCGCACGCCGGTCGCGCGCATCATCAACACCAGTAGCGGAGCAGGCCTGTTGGGCCTCGGTCGGCCAGGGCAACTACAGCGCCGCCAAGGCCGGAATCATCGCCCTGACCCTGGTCGCGGCGGCCGAACTCGCCCGCTACGGCGTCCAGGTCAACGCGATCGCCCCCGCGGCCCGCACCCGCATGACGGAACACACCTTCGCGGAGACCATGGCCGCGCCGGGCTCCGGGTTCGATGTGATGGCGGCGGAGAACGTCTCGCCGTTGGTGGTGTGGCTCGGGTCGGGGAGGGGGCCGGAGTCACCGGACGGGTGTTCGAGGTCGAGGGTGGGCGGATCGCCGTGATGGAGGGGTGGCGGCCGGGGCCGGGCGTGGACAAGGGAGCGCGGTGGGGTGTGGGGAAGTGGGGAGGCGGTGCTGAAGCTGGTGGGGAGGCGGGGGTGCCGGGGGCGGTGTACGGGGCGTAGGAGGAGGGTTTTACGTCCGCTTCTCGGCTGACCTCGACCGCGACGGGCGGCGGGTGGGCACAGGCCCGGGGGCTGGGGGCGGAGCCCTCAGGACGTTCGCTTCAACGCCGGTCGCCCGCAAGGGACTTACGTGTCGCACTCCAACACCGTCCGTGGCACAGGGAGCACCTCGCCCTGACCCGCCCCCGCACCGGCACCCTGATCCGCTGATGACACGTAGGGCACGGGAAGGACACCCGCAGGCTGCCCGCCCCGTCCCCGCTGAAGGCGTACGGCACGCCCTGCTGCGCCCCCGGCCCGTGTCGCCGGTCATGGGCGTACCGGCGTCGCCCGGCCCACCCCGCCGCCGTGAGCGGAGGCTGCTGCTCGTCGCGGCGGGCCTGGGCCATGCCCTTGACGTACGCCGTGTAGGCCTGGGGGCTGGTGAACCACACGGAGGGGTCCTCGCCGAAGACCAGGGCCCGCTTGGCGAGGACGTACCCGAACTCCTCCGGCGTGAGATACCCGAGTTTCTGCGAGGACGCCGAGTCCTCCCGGTACGCGTCCAGCAGCAGCCAGCCCGCGCCCAGATACGTCGCCGCCGTGTCCGTGAGGATCTCGTTCTCGCGGGTGCCGGGGAAGGACAGGTCGAGCCGGTGCAGATAGACGTGCATGACCTCGTGCGCGAGGGCCGCGCCGATGTCCCGCCGATGCGTGCGGAACCGGTCGTTCAACTCGATGAAGTACTCGGGCCCCGCGGTGAGTTCGACGTTCGCCGCATGGGTCATCTCACGGAAGCTGATGATCGGCCGGGCGTCCGGGAGCCGGTAGTGCCGGACCATCTCGCGGGCCACCCGCTGCGCCCCCAGATGCAGGTCGTCCGTGTCGGCGAACGCCACGTCGACGGGGGCGACGCTGGTCGCGAACGTCTGGACGGTGTCGTAGGACAGCCGTTTGTAGAGCGCGGTGATGGCGTCCCGCACCGTGGCGAGGTGCGGGTAGCCGTGCTCGACCGGTCCGTCGTCCGCCACGTCCACAACCCCAGAGACGCCCTGAACCCGCAACCACTCTATGCCGGTGCCCGCCGAAGCACGCCCCCGTATTTCCCTGGCAGATCGCCGGCGAGGCGGTTACGCTCCCCTCGATGACCACTCACTCTGTTCACAGAATGGGGTCCCGTCCGCGCAAGGTGAGTGCTGATGCACCTTCACCCCGCGAACGAGGATTCCCCGCGTTCCTTCTGGCCGCGCGTGCGCGAGTTCGCCGTGCCGCCCTCCATGATCGAGACGGCCACGGCCCGCCGTGATGCCGGTGACTGGGCGGGCGCCTGCGCCGCCGCCCGCGTCGACGTCGATCTCGACCTACGATCCGTAGCGCGCGCCCACGGCCGGGAACTCGCCGCCCGGGTCCGCGCCGACCTCCGTGGCCTCGCCCCCGACCTGCTCCGCTGGCACCTCCCGAGGATCGCCCCGGACGGCCTGCTGCGCCCGGGACTGACCCTCACGCTGGCCCGCTACGGCGACGACGCCACCGGCCCGCCGCACCTCGTGGTCCGGACACCACCGGCCTGGGCGGTCGGCGGCCAGCGGATCAGCCTCGCCCTGTGGGACGGCACCCGCCGCGACGCCGACGCCCGCCGGCATCCCCATCCCCGGCCCAGCCGCTCGTTCCGCCTCGACCTGCACCGGCATCTGTGGGACGCGGCCAGGAGCGGTGAGCTGCGCGAGCGGTCCGGGGCCGAACGGCCGTACATTCCGGACCAGTTGGAGGCGGCGGAGGAGCTCCACTGTGCCGTGGACCGGTGGGCTGCCGAGGCGGCGATCCTGCTCCGCGCGGAGGGGCGCACGACCGGTCCCGTCGTCGTACGGCTCGGTTCACGGCACCGGCTCGCGCTGACCCCGGACCCGGCCGGGGACACCCTGCGGATCGCCCCCGCGCCGACGGACGGCAGCGCCGCCGCGCTGCCCGTCCTGCCCGACGCGGCGACCTGGGTGCTGCCCGACCTGGAGCTGCTCCGCACCGGCGAGATCGACGCAGGCCGGCTGCATCCGCTGGTCGCCGCCGCGCTCGTACCGGACCGTCCGCCGCCGGAGGACTCCGCGCCGGTGCCGGACGGGGCAGTACGGCCGCACCTGGTCGAATGCCGGGGCGCCCTGCACCGGATCGGCCTGGTGGACGGCGTCCTCGTACCCCTGGACCACGATCCGGTCGAGGTCAGGCGCGAGGAACTGCTGGTCGCGCTGACCGGCACGCCGTTGCCCTGCCTTCAGGCCATCGACGACGCCCACCGCCGCCCCGACTGCCTCACCGGCGTCAGCGAACGGCTCGTCCACGGCGACACCGCCGGTGCGCTGGCCGTCGTAGAAGGGCTGCTCGGGCCCGAGGCCGTGCTGCGCGGTGGCGCGTTGCGGGACGAACTGCGGGCCGCGGCCGAACGGCGGCTCGCCTACGGGCTGTTCAGGGCGGGCCTGGCCGATCCCGGCCCGCGAACCGGCCACTTCGCCCCAGGGCGTCCGCATCCCCGGCTCCGCCCCGCCTCGCGCCCGCGCCACACCATCGCCCGCTGACCGCACCGGGCGTCGCCGACCGCTGAGCTCGCCCTCACCCATGTCCCGCCTCGACCCCAAAGGTGATCCGCCATGCCCACACGCACCCTGTACGCCGCCCTCGACCCCGCCCTCCCGCCCACTCAACTCGACGTCGCCGGGGACCTGTTGACCCTGCTGCGCGACACCACCACCGAACCGCGCCCCGACGTCCAGCTGGAGGCGCTGACCCTGTCCGTGGCCGCCGACCTGCCCGTGCTGCTGTGGGGCGAGCCGGGGATCGGGAAGACGGCCGCGCTGACGCAGCTCGCCGACGCGCTGGAGCTGCCGTTGACGACGGTGATCGCCAGCGTGCACGAGCCGTCCGACTTCTCCGGGCTCCCCGTCATCGGGGACGACCCCGCCGAGCAGGGAGTCCCGATGGCCCCGCCGGACTGGGCCGTGCGGCTCGTGCGGGCGGGGAAGGGGCTGTTGTTCCTGGACGAGCTGTCCACCGCGCCGCCCGCCGTGCAGGCCGCGTTGCTGCGGCTGGTGCTGGAACGGCGGATCGGCGCGCTGCGCCTGCCGCCGGGGGTACGGATCGTGGCCGCCGCCAACCCCCGCTCCTCGGCGGCCGACGGCTGGGAGCTGAGCCCGCCGCTGGCCAACCGGTTCGTGCACCTCAAGTGGACCCACGACCACGAGGTCGTCGTCCGCGGACTCGCCGGCACCTGGCCGCGGGCGACCCTGCCGCGGCTCGACCCGGAGAAACTGCCCGAGGCCGTGGACTTCGCGCGCCGCGCGGTGTGCGGGCTGCTCACCGGCCGGCCCAAGCTCGTCCACCAGCTGCCCGGCAACGAGACGCGGCGCGGTGGTGCCTGGCCGTCGCCCCGGAGCTGGGAGATGGCGATCAGCCTGATCGCCTTCGCCACGGCGGCCGGGTCCTCACGGGAGGTGCTGTCACTGCTGGTCAGGGGCACGGTGGGGGACGGCCCCGGGCTCGAACTGCTCGCCTGCGTCGACCGCATGGACCTGCCCGACCCGGAGATCTTCCTCGCCGACCCGACGGCGGGCGAGCTGCCCGACCGCGGGGATCTGCGGCAGGCCGTGCTCGACGGCGTGGTGGCCGCCGTCCGCAACCGCCCCGACCGGGCCCGCTGGGACGCGGCCTGGGCGCTCCTGGTCCGGGCCCTGGAGACCGGCGCCCCGGACCTGGTCGTCGTCCCGGCAACCACCCTCGCGTCGCTCCGCCGCGAGGACTGGGACGTCCCCGCGTCCATCGAACGGCTGGCCGGAGTGGTCTCCCTGTCGCAACGGGCGGACTCGGCGGAGGCACGCGCGGCTGCCGTCACCGGGAAGGGAGGCCGATGAGGACGCCGGGAGTCGGGAACACCCCGCACACCCGAGTCACCGCGCCCCCACCCCCGCCCTCGACCGCGACAAACTCTTCGCCGCCCGCCTCTACGCCGCCCGGGTCCGCCCCTACCTCGCCACCGCCCTCTTCGCGCTGCACACGGTCGAGTCGAGGAACGTGCCGACGATGGCTGTCGACCGGCACTGGCGTTGCTATGTGTCGCCGGGTTTCGTGGACCGGATGACGGTCGAGGACCTGGCCGGTGTGTGGGTCCACGAGGTGTCGCATCTGCTTCGGGACCATCGCGGGCGCAGCGACCGTGTCGCCCGTGAGCGCGGGCTGACCGGCCCGGGGAGCGGCTGCGGATGAACATCGCCGCCGACTTCGAGATCAACGACGACGCGTACGGCGACGGCCTGGCCACCCCGGCGGGCGCGATCCGGCCGGAGGCGCTGGGCCTGCCCCCGGGGAACCTGATGGAGGACTACCTCCGCTGGTTCCAACTCGGCCCGCGCACCCAGGAGTTGGCCTGGCTGGACTGCGGCAGCGGCGCCGACGGACTCGACCGGGACTGGGACCTGGGCGCGGACGGCGCCGACGGCCTCACCGAGCAGCAGCGCGACGCCGTCCGCTTCCGGGTCGCGCAGGGCATCACCGGCCGCCCCGGCAGCGCGCCCCGCGGATGGCGGCGGTGGGCGGAGGAGGCGTTCCATCCGCCGCAGCCCTGGCGGCAGTTGCTCGGCGCGGCGATCCGTTCGGCGGTCTCCGCGCCGGGTGCGGGGAGGACTACGTCTACGGCAGGCCCTCGCGTCGTTCGGTGTCGCTGCCCGGCGTCGTGCTGCCGAGCCTGCGCCGCAGGCCGCCCCGGGTGTGCGTGGTCATCGACACCTCCGGATCGGTCAGCGACGCCGAACTGGGCAGCGCGCTGCTCGAAGTCGCCGCGATCGCACGGGCGGTGGGCGGGCGCCGCGATCTCGTCACCGTGGTGCCCTGCGACGCGGCGGCGGGAATCGCGCACTCGCTGTGCGGCGCCGAGGACATCCGCTGCTGGGCGGCGGCGGCACGGACCTGCGCACCGGTTTCGCCAAGGCGCTGCGCACCCAGCCCCGCCCCGACGCGGTCGTCGTCCTCACCGACGGCCAGACCGACTGGCCGGGTCCCGGCCGCCCTGCCGGACGGTGGTGGGCCTCTTCCCGCGCCGCTACGACACCGGGGAGTACGCCGAGGACGACCCCGACTACGTGCCGGACACCCCGCCCGACTGGGCACGGGTGGTCGAGATCGGATCCGCCCCCATCGCCCGATGAACCGTCAACGGCTCCTTTCGACAGCTCAGCAGTTCAGCAGCCCCGCAGCGCGAGCGCGAACTCCGAGTGCACCGGCGCCTCTTGGAGCTCCAGCACCCACACGTCGTTCACGCCCTCCCGCAGCACCGCACCGGGGACGTACAGCTCCCGCCGCGGCCCAGCCGACCAGTACCGGCCCAGATTGAACCCGTTGACCCATACGAACCCCCGCGTCCAGCCCGGCAGTTCGAGCAGGGCGTCCCCGGTGCCGCGCACCTCGACGGTGCCCTGGTACAGCCCGGGGAGTCGTCCGGCGGCAACTCCGCAGGGCGACCGCCCCGACGTCGTCCAGGGCGTCCAGCGTGTCCAGGCGCAGCCCACGCGCGCGTACGTCGTGCAGGAACTGCCGCTCGTGCAACAGCCCGCCGGTGATGCCCTTCGGTTCCCCGAGCCGCGGACCGTAATTGACCCTCCCCAGGGACTCCACCCACAACCGCACACGCGCGTGCCCGGCGACAGGCTCCTTGAGCTGCTCGTCGCCCTCCGTGAGGACCCCGGCCCGCTCCCCGTCGACGTACACCACCGCGAGGTCCCGCAGCCCGCGCGCGGTGAGCGGATACGGGGCGCGCGGTCCCGGAACGGTCACTTCGTAGCGGACGATTCCGCGGTCCACGTCCAGTTCCTCGAAGGTCGGTGGCACGGGCCCCGTCGTCTCCGGTCCGCCGAGGGTCTCCAGGACGTCGTCCAGGGGCGCCCATCCGGACAGGTGCACCTCGGCCGGGTGGCCCAACACGGCCGGTGCGGGCGGGAGTTCGGGCAGCGGGCCGTCGGCGTACTCGGCGAGGACCTCGCGGAAGCGCCAGAACTTGTCCGTGGGGCGCCCGTACTCGTCGATCGGCGCGTCGTAGTCGTACGACGTCACGTCGGGCTCCAACGGGCCCTCGTGCAGGGCGCCGCCGCCCCGGTTGGCGCCCGCCCAGCCGGCGAAGCTGGTGCCGCCGTGCGCCATGTAGAGGTTGACCGAGGCGCCGCACTCCAGGATCTCGCGCAGCGCGTCCGCCGCGTCCCCGGCGTCCCGGACCACGTGTTCGCCGCCCCAGTGGTCGAACCAGCCGCACCAGAACTCCATGCACATCAGCGGCCCTTCGGGCTGGTGCCCGCGCAGGGTCTCGAAGGCCACGCGCGCGTGGGACCCGAAATTGATGGTCGCGAGGACACCGGGGACCGAGCCGCCGCTCAGCATGAAGTCCTCGGGACCGTCCGAGGTGAACAGCGGGACCGTGACCCCCTGGTTCCGCAACAGCTCCTCCACGCGCCGCAGATACACCGCGTCGGAGCCGTAGCTGCCGTACTCGTTCTCGATCTGCACCATGATCACCGGGCCGCCGCGGTCGAGCTGCCGGGAGGCGACCTCGGGCAGCAACTGCCGGAACCAGCGCTCCAGACGGCCCAGGAAGCGTGCGTCACGGGTACGCGCGCGGGACCCAGTTCACCGGTCAGCCAGTGCGGCAGCCCGCCGTTCTCCCACTCCGCGCAGATGTACGGCCCCGGGCGCACGATCGCCCACAGGCCCGCCTCCCGCGCCGCGTCCAGGAACCGGCCGAGCGCCTGCACGTCCCGGAAGTCGCCCGGCGCCGGCTCGTGCAGGTTCCACGGGACGTACGTCTCCACGCAGTTGAGGCCCATCGCCCGCAACATCGCCAGCCGGTGCCCCCAGCTCGCCTCGTGCACCCTGAAGTAGTGCAGTGCCCCGGACAGCAGCCGCACCGGCCGCCCGTCCAGCAGAAAGTCCCTGTCACCCACCGTGAACTCGCCCATGCCCCGACTCTCGCCCCCTTGGCGGCGATCACGTCCATGGACAAAGATCACCACTACTTGGACCGAACACTGTGTGAGGGGGCGCGGGCGCCGATGTACCACACCTGGATGCGGTTCTTCACGCCCACACCCGCCCACCACCGCCTCGGCCTCGCCTGCCTCGGCGTCGGCCTCCAGTACGGCGCCCTGCCCACCGTCGGCCCCCGCACCCTGGATCACCACGTCGCCGTGGTGATCAGCTCGGGCGGCGGCTGGTACCTGGCCCCGACGGCCGCCGTACGACCGTCACCGCGCCCGCGCTGCTGTGGCTCACCCCCGGAGTGCCGCACCACTACGCGCCCGACCCCGGCGGCGGCTGGGACGAGGGGTTCGTCGACTTCACCGGGCCCGCGACGGCGACGTACACCGAACTCGGCTACATCGAGCCGGAGCGGCCCGTGGTGCCCCTCTCGGACGCGGCCGGACCCCGCGCGGTCATCGGGCGCATGGCGCGCGCCGCACGGCGCGGGAACCCCCTCCTGGAGGTGGAGACCGGGGCCGCCGTCCACGAACTCCTGGTCGCCCTGCGCCGCGCCCGCGCCGACCTCGCCCCCGACGGCGACCCCGTCCTCCAGGCGCTCGCCCGCGACGCCTGTCTCCCGTTGACCGTCGCCGACCACGCGGCCCGGCACGGATGACCCCCGCCGCCCTGCGCGCCGCCGTCCGCCAGGGCGCCGGATGCAGCCCCAAGGACTACGTCCTCGGCATCCGCCTGGGCCGTGCCAAGGGCTGCTGGCCGCCACCGAACTGCCCGTCGCCGCCGTCGCCCGCCGGGTCGGCTACGACGATCCCGCCTATTTCAGCCGTCTGTTCACCCGCCGCGTCGGCATGCCCCCGGTCCGCTTCCGCGCCCAGCAGGGCCGTACCGTCCCCGGCGGCTGGAGCGACCAGGTGCCCGATCCGGCCGATCCGCCGATCATCGAGTGGCCGCGCGCCACATAGTCCCGGCGATCGAGTGGGTGCGCGCCGCATACACCCGGTGACGAGCAGCCGTACTGTCACAGTCCCGATGATCGGGCGGCCGTACGCCACGTAGGGTTGTCGCCCATGACCACCAGCACCAACGGAACCGGTGACGTCGACCCCGCCGTGCGCGAGGAACTCGCCCGGCTGCGCGACAGCATCGACAACATCGACGCCGCCGTCGTCCACATGCTCGCCGAGCGCTTCAAGGCCACGCAGCAGGTCGGCTTCCTCAAGGCCACCCACCGGCTGCCGCCCGCCGACCCGGCCCGCGAGGCCCGCCAGATCGAGCGCCTGCGCACCCTGGCCGAGAACGCCAAGCTGGACCCGGCGTTCGCCGAGAAGTTCCTGACCTTCATCATCGCCGAGGTGATCAGGCACCACGAGCGCATCGCGGAGGACGCCGTGAACGGCGGTTCACCCACGGCGAACTGACCTCACGGGTCCTGTAATGGGCGTGACAGCGGGGCGGGTTCGGGGCCATGCTGCGCTGTGCACTCCGTGTGCACTCCATGTCAACTGGCGGGCACGCCCCGTCAGTGCCTGCGTCATAAGCTGGTTGTCCCACGCGGGAGGACGTCGGGCCATGCCGTCGGATGCCAAGATCCTCATCGTCGACGACCATGAGGACACTCTGTACGCCCTGGAGAGCGCGCTGGCCCCGCTGGGTTATCGCCTCGCCCGCGCGACCAGCGGTGACGAGGCGCTCAAGCAGGTGCTCCGCGGCCAGGTCGGCCTCCTCCTGCTCGACGTGCGCATGCCCGGCGTCAGCGGCCTGGACGTCGTCCGCTACCTGCGCCGCCTGGAGCAGACCCAGCACATCCCCGTCCTCCTGCTCACCGGCTTCGGCACCGACCCGGAACTGACCGCCGCCGCCTTCGCCCTCGGCGTCGCCGACCTCGTCATGAAGCCCGTCGACCCCTGGACCCTGCGCACCAAGGTCCGCTACCTCTACGACGCCCACCAGCGCCACCGGGCCCTCGAGCAGGAGGTCCGCGAACTCCGCGCCCTCCTCAAGGACCCGCCAGGCCCCGCCCTGCCCCACCCGGACGCGCGCGTGCCCTACCAGCGCGACGCCCAGAACACCGCGGGCGCCACCCCCGCACCCGCCCCCACCCCCACCCCCGCCCCGGAACGGACATAAGCCGCGTACCGGGCCGCGTCGGTGTCCTGTCCCCAGCCACCCCTGTGCCATGTCGGTGCCATCAGGCAGCATGTCCTGCATGTCCGTACTGACGCGCGACGAAGCGCAGACCCGTGCCAGGCTCCTCGACGTCCACCGCTACACGATCGAACTCGATCTGACGACGGGCGAGGACACCTTCGACTCCCGCACCGTCATCGCGTTCACCGCTCGTGCCGACGCGGACACCTTCGTCGAGCTCAAGCCCGCCGAGCTGCGCTCCGTCACCCTCGACGGCCGCCCCCTCGACCCCGCGCACCTCGTCGAGAACCGGCTCCCGCTGCCCGGCCTCACCGCCGGCGAGCACGAACTGCGCGTCGACGCGAGCATGCGCTACTCCCGCACCGGCGAGGGCATGCACCGCTTCACCGACCCCACCGACGGCGAGACCTACCTCTACACCCAGCTCTTCATGGAGGACGTCCAGCGCGTCTTCGCCGCCTTCGACCAGCCCGACCTCAAGTCCGTCTTCGACCTGACCGTCACGGCCCCCGAAGGCTGGACCGTCCTCGCCAACGGCATCACCGAACACCTCGGCGAAGGCCGCTGGCAGGCCGCCCCCACCCCCTCATCTCCACCTACCTCGTCGCCGTGGCCGCCGGCCCTGGCACTCGGTCCGCACCGAACACCGCGGCCTGCCCTTCGGCATCCACTGCCGCCGCTCCTGGCCCCGCACCTCGACGCGGACGCCGAGGAGATCCTCGACATCACCCGCCAGTGCTACGACCGCTACCACGAGAAGTTCGAGGAGCCGTACCCCTTCGACTCCTACGACCAGGCCTTCGTCCCCGAGTTCAACGCGGGCGCCATGGAGAACCCGGGCCTGGTCACCTTCCGCGACGAGTTCATCTACCGCTCCGCCGTCACCGACACCGAGCGGCAGACCCGCGGCATGGTCATCGCCCACGAGATGGCCCACATGTGGTTCGGCGACCTCGTCACCCTCCAGTGGTGGGACGACATCTGGCTGAACGAGTCCTTCGCCGAGTACATGGGCTACCAGACCCTCACCGAGGCCACCCGCTTCACCGACACCTGGACCGACTTCGGCGTCGTCCGCAAGGCCTGGGGCTACGACGCCGACCAGCGCCCCTCCACCCACCCGGTCGCCCCGGAGAACGTCGACGACACCGCCTCCGCCCTCCTCAACTTCGACGGCATCTCGTACGCCAAGGGCGCCTCCGCGCTACGGCAGTTGGTGGCCTGGCTCGGCGAGAAGGACTTCCTCGCCGGCATCAACACCCACTTCGCCCGCCACAAGTTCGGCAACGCCACCCTCGCCGACTTCATCGACTCCCTCGCCTCCGGCACGGAACGCGACGTCCACGCGTGGGCGGACGCGTGGCTGCGGACGACGGGGTGGACACGCTCTCCCCCGACCGTCACCCGCGCCGACGACGGCACGTACACCCTGACCGTCGACCGCGCGGGCAGCCGCCCGCACCGCATCGCCGTGGGCCTCTACGACCAGGACCCCGGCGACACCGGCCGCCTCACCCTGCGCGAGCGCCTGGACCTCGACGTGCCGCAGAGCGAGCCCCAACCCCTGGGCAAGCGCCCGGCGTTGCTGCTCCTCAACGACGGTGACCTCACCTACGCGAAGGTCCGTTTCGACCCCGACTCCTTCGACGCCGTCCGCACCAGCCTCTCCGGCCTCCCGGACCCCCTCACCCGCGCGGTCGTCTGGAACGCCCTGCGCGACGCCGTCCGCGACGGTGAACTCCCCCGCCTCCGCCTACCTGGACGCCGCCCGCGCCCACCTCCCGCACGAGACGGACCTCGCCCTCGTGCAGGGCGTCCTGGCGTTCGCCTCCGCGCAGGTCACCGACCGGTACCTCACCCCGAGGGCCGCCCGGTCGCCCTCGCCACCCTCACCGCGCTGTGCCGCGACCTCATCCGCCGCACCGAGGACGGCTCCAACCCCGGCCTGCGCCTCATCGCCGTACGCCACTTCATCGACGTCGCAGCGCACCCGGACACCATCGCCGCGTGGCTCACCGAGGGCACCGTCCCCGGCGGCCCCGAGCTGGACCCGGAGCTCCGCTGGCGCGTCCTGGCCCGCCTGGCCGTCCTGGGCGCCACCGACGAGCCCGCGATCGCCGCCGAGCTGGAGCGCGACCCGTCCGCCACCGGCCAGGAAGGCGCCGCCCGCTGCCGCGCCGCCCTGCCCGACCCCGAGGCCAAGCGCACGGCCTGGGAGGCGATGTTCACCACCGACGACCTCTCCAACTACCTCTTCACCGCCACCGCCCAGGGGCTTCTGGCAGCCCGAACAGGCCGATCTGGTACGGGAGTACGTGCCCCGCTTCTACACGGACGCGGTGGCCCTCGCCACCCGCCGGGGCCCCGCCATCGCCGACGCGGCAGGCCGCTGGGCGTTCCCCGCCCACGCCGTCGACCCGGAAACCCTCCGCCTCGGCGAGGAATGCCTCCGCGATGCCGACCTCATCCCGTCCCTCCGCCGCAAGCTGGTCGACCAACTGGACGACCTGGGACGGGCGTTGCGGGTACAGGGGACACAGACCAGCCCGTCCGGCGTTTGAGGACGAGGCCCTTTCGGGGCCGAAGCGGGCGTTGCTGGGGCGCAGCCCCCAGCAACGCCCGCACCGACACCGGGCACTGAACAACACCCTTCACCCGCACTGAACAACACCCTTTCGGGTTCTGATCGTTGTTCTCCCCGGGCGCGTCGACTCATCCGGGTCCAAGCTGGAACCCCGCATGCCACGCGCCCCGGAGGACAGCATGAGCAGCGCACCCCTAGCCTCAGGTCCCGAAGGACCCGACGCCCTGCGGCCGTTGCTCGACACCGTCCTCGACGCCCTCGACACCGGCCGCCGGGCCCGCGGCGGCCCCTTCCCCGCGGGCGGCCCCGACGCGGTCGCCGCCCGCATGCGGGACGCCGTAGGGGACGTACTTCCGGACGAGGGCGATCCGGACGCCCTGCGCACCCTCGTGCACGCGCTCGCGGAGGGCGCCGCCGACCCCGCCGATCCGCTGTGCGCAGCACACCTGCACTGCCCGCCGCTCGCCGTCAGCGCCGCCGCCGACCTCGCCGTCAGCGCGCTCAACCCGTCGCTCGACTCCTGGGACCAGGCTCCCGCCGCCAGCGCGCTCGAAGCGCTCGTCACCCGCACCCTCGCCCACGCGATCGGCCTCGCCGACGCCCTCGTCACCACCGGCGGCACCGAGGCCAACCAGCTCGCCCTGCTGCTCGCCCGTGAAGCCCAGGGCGGCAGCGTGCAGTTGGTCTGCGGAAGCAACGCCCACCACTCGCTGCCCCGCGCCGCCTGGCTGCTCGGCCTGCCCGACCCCGTCGTCGTCCCGGCCCCCACCGGCACCCTCGACCCCGCCGCCCTCGACGAGGCCCTCACCGCCCTGCCCGGCGCCCGCGGCTCCGTCCTGGTCGCCGCCACCGCGGGCACCACCGACGCCGGACTCATCGACCCGCTGCCCGAGATCGCCGGCCTGTGCGCGGCCCACGGCGCCCGTCTCCACATCGACGCGGCCTACGGCGGAGGCCTCGTCTTCAGCGACCGTCACCGCGACCGCCTCGCCGGACTCGACCGCGCCCACACCGTCACCCTCGACCTGCACAAACTCGGCTGGCAGCCCGTCGCCGCAGGACTCCTCGCCGTCCGCCACCCCCGCGACCTCGCCGCCCTCACCCAGCGCGCCGACTACCTCAACGCCGACGACGACACCGAAGCGGGCCTGCCCGACCTCCTCGGCCGCTCACTGCGCACCACCCGCAGACCCGACGTCCTCAAGATCGCCGTCACCCTGAAAACCCTCGGCCGCACCGGACTCGGCGCCCTCGTCGACCACGTCTGCACCCGCGCACGGGAGTTCGCCGCCCTGATCCGCGACCACCCCGGCTTCGAGCTGTACGCCCCGCCCGTCATCAGCACCGTCCTGTTCCGGCCCGCCGGAGCGGCCGACGACGCCGTGGCCGCCGTACGACGTCGACTCCTCACCGACGGACGGGCCGTCCTCGGCCGGGCCGCGTTCGACGGGCGGCTCTGGCTCAAGGCCACCCTCCTCAACCCCCCACATCCGGCCCGACGACCTGGCCGCCCTCCTGAAACTGGTGGAAGGAAACACCCCCGATGAGCCACCCCCGACGGGTCACCCCGGACCCCCAACCCCCACGCCACGAACCCGATCCACCCCGCGACTTGGTCGGCATCGGCATCGGGCCGTTCAACCTCTCGCTGGCCGCGCTCGCCCACCCGCTCAGCGAACTCGACACCGTCTTCTACGAACAGCGCCCCGGCTTCGCCTGGCATCCCGGCCTGCTCATCGACGGCGCCACCGTCCAAGTCCCGTTCCTGGCCGACCTGGTGACCCTCGCCGACCCCGCGAGCCCCTGGTCCTTCCTCAACTACCTCAAGGACCGCGACCGGCTCTTCCCCTTCTACTTCGCCGAGCGCTTCCACATCCAGCGCGCCGAGTACGACGCCTACTGCCGCTGGGTCGCCGACAGCCTCCCCGGACTCCACTTCGGGCACCAGGTCGACGCCGTCCGCTGGAACCCCGAACGCGAGCTGTTCGAGGTCGACTTCACCCAGCTCGACAGCGATGGTGAGGCCGAGGCCCTCGGGCGGACGTACACGAAGAACATCGTCCTCGGCGTCGGCACCGCCCCCTACGTCCCCGACCCGCTCAAGCCCCTCGTCGAGGCCCCGGCGTCCCCGTCATCCACGCCGCCGACTACCTCGCCCACCGCGACACGCTGCTCGCCGCCGAGCACATCACCGTCGTCGGCTCGGGCCAGACCGGCGCCGAGGTCTTCCTCGACCTGCTCCGCCACCGCCCCGCGGGCCACGAGAAGCTCCACTGGCTCGGCCGCAGCGAGGCGTTCGCGCCCATGGAGTACTCCAAGCTCGGGCTGGAGCACTTCACCCCCGACTACACCCGCTACTTCCACGCCCTCGCCGAACCGGTCCGCGACCGCCTCGTCGGATCGCAGTGGCAGCTCCACCGGGGCATCGGCGCCGACACCATCGCCGCGATCCACGACGAGCTCTACCGCCGTACGATGCACGGCGGTTGGCCCGACGCCGTCCTCACCCCCGGCGTCCGCGTCCGCACCGCGGGCCGGATCGCGACCACCAAGGTCGAGCTCCACCTGGAACACCTCCAGCAGAACACCCGCTCCCGGCTCACCACCGACGCCGTCGTCCTCGCCACCGGCTACCGCGAGCGTCCGCTGGGCCGCATCCTCGCCGGACTCGACCCCTACCTGCGCCGTGACAGCGCCGAACGCCCGCGCATCGACAGGCAGTTCAGGCTCGTCCTGGACCCCTGCGTCACCGGCTCCGGCTGCCAGGTCTACGTCCAGAACGCCGAGGTCCACACCCATGGCGTCGGCGCGCCCGACCTCGGCCTCGCCGCCTGGCGCAGCGCGACCATCCTCAACTCCCTGACGGGGAAGGAGCCTTACTCCCTGCCGGGCCGGACGGCGTTCACGACCTTCGGGCTCGACGCTCAGCCGCAGATCCCCCGGCCCGGCAGGCCCGGACCCTCACCCCGCTCGTCGAAGGCAGGTGAGCGGCCCGGCGGGCCCGAAACCCGTGCACTAGAAGACGGGCGTCCCGTTCCGCGTCAACTTCCAGTCCACGGAGGCGAAGTCGGCCGGGTCCAGCACACCCTTCGCGGTCACCCACTCCGCGATCCGCGTCCGGATCTCCGTCGACTCCGACCACACCTCGGTCGCGGCGGCCACATGCGGGAACGCGCCGCCGCCGTTCGCCCGGTAGTTGTTCACCGCCAGCACGAACTGCTGCGCGTCGTCCAGCGCCGCACCGTTGTACGTCAGGTTCTTGATCCGCGAACCCGCCGCCTGCGCGATGTCGATGTCGTACGAGAACCCGGACACGTAGTCGTAGTTGTAGTCCGGACGGCCGCCCGCGTTCGTCAGCTTCTCCGTGTCGACGGCCGTGTCGGCGGCGGTCCGGACGAAGTACTCCGCCGAGTACTCCAGGTACGCCCGCACCTGAGCACCCGTCAGCAACTTGGCGACCAGCGTGTTGTCGTACACGTACAGCCCCGACAGATCCCGGATCGTCACCTCGCCGGCCGGGATCTCCGAGGTCCGCGAGAACGGCGACGCCTGCGCGATCACCGGCAGCGACGCGTACGCCGTACCCGCCAACGCGGCCTTCACCACGTCTTCTTGAACCTTGGTGATGAGGTCGATGATCGGGGCGTCCTTGTACCGCGCGTCGACCGTCGTCAGCGTCGCCTTCGCCGTACCGACCACCTGGTTGACGTACTCCACGACCAGCGCGTGCTCGTCCTTCAGCAGCCGCGTGATCTTCGGGTCGTCCGCGACCGTCTTCGCGTCCCTCAGCGAGGCCGCCACCGACTCGACGGTCCAACGCCCCTTCTCGAACACGAGGTTGAAGTCGAACACGCTCAACCGCTCGGCGTAGCACAGCGGTTCGGACAGGACGACCGTCCTGCCCGTCGCCTTGTTCGTGACCTTCAACTCCGGGATCTCCACATGCGCGTGGCCCACGAGGATCGCGTCGATCCCCGGCACCTGCTGCGCGACGAGCGCCGCCGAGTTCTCCACGTACGGCAGCTGGTCACCGTACGACGACGTCCCCGACGACCCGGAGTGCGCCGACACGATGACGACGTCCGCGCCCATGGACCGCAGCTTCGGCACCCACTTCGCCGCCTGCTCCTCAAGGCCCGGGAACGTCAACTTCCCTGCACATACGCCTTGTCCCAGATCGCGATGCCCGGGTTCGTCAGCCCGAGCACCGCCACCTTCACCGGCGGCGCCCCGGCACCTGGAACTTCTTCATGAAGTACGGCGGGAACGCCGGCTTCTGCGTCTTCGCGTCCAGCGCGTTCGCCCCGAGGAGCGGGAAGTGGCACTGGTCCTCGAACTTCCGCAGGGTCTCGATGCCGTAGTTGAACTCGTGGTTGCCCAGCGCCGCCGTGTCGTACCCGATCGCGTTCATCGCCTGCGCCATCGGGTGCACCGGACCGTGCTGGGCGGTGATCGGGTCGACCTTCGCGAAGTAGTACGTCAGCGGGGTGCCCTGGATCGTGTCGCCCGCGTCGAGCAGCAGCGTGTTGCGACGCCCCTTCTCCTGGCGGATCTTGTTCACGAGGGTCGACACCCGTGCGAGCCCCATGGCGTTGCCCGCCGCGTCCGCGTACTCCGCGTCCTTGAAGTAGTCCCAGTTGAAGACGTGCCCGTGCAGATCCGTCGTGCCCATGACCGTCAGCGAGTACCGCTTGGCGGGCCGACCGGGCCTCTCCTTCTCCGCGGCCTGCGCCGGAGCCGCCGCCGCTCCGGCCAGCGCGACCCCCGCACCCGTCACGGCGGACTTCTTCAGGAACTTCCGGCGGTTCAAGGGCATCTCTGGATCTCCTCGGGAAACGGTCAACAACGCGCGTAGATTCTTACTCGTTTCTCACCGCGCGCGACAGGTCCCCCAGGTTTCGATCTGATGACCACCAGGCGGCCCACCTGACAGAGTGGGACGTATGACCACCCCCACCCCGGACGACCCCCAACCCCCGTCCCCTACGGCACTCCCGACGCCCCGCGCATCGCCGTCCGCGGCGAGGCGCGCCTCGAGGTCGACCCCGAGATCGCCCGCGTCGGCATCACCGTCGCCGCCCGCGGCACCGACCGCCGCACCGCCCTCGACGACCTCACCCGCCGCAACGCCACCGTCCTCGACCTGGTCAAAAGCTACGGCGAGGCAGTCGAACGCCTGGAGACCGGCGGCTTCTCCATCACCCCGAACTCACCAAACACGGCCGTGGCGAACGCGTCCACCGCTACCACGGCCGGGTCAACATCACCGCCGAACTCGTCGACTTCACCGCCCTCGGCGAACTCACCACCCGCCTCGCCGACCTCGACCTCACCCGCGTCGACGGCCCCTGGTGGGCCCTGCGCCCCGACTCGCCCGTCCACCGCCAGGCCCGCCAGCAGGCCGTCCGCGAAGCCGTCCAGCGCGCCCGCGAATACGCCGAGGCACTCGGCACCACCCTCGCCGCCCTCGTCGAACTCGCCGACATCGGCGCCGAGAACGCCCAGCCCTACGGCGCCCCCAGACCCGTATGCGCTCCATGTCCTTCGCCGGCGGCGGAGGCGAGGACACCGCCGCCGCACCCCTCGACCTCGAACCCCAGCGGCAGCACATCTACGCCCAGGTCAACGCACGCTTCACGATGGCACCCCCGCGCCTTTGACATGCATCCGCAATTCGGTGATTCGAACGCTCATTGGAGCACCCCGTCGCACATTCAAGCCTTGTCAATAACCCTTCACCCAAAGGTTGTTGAGTAGTCATGCACGGCCAATTCCTACCGGCCGGTAAGGCCTAGGCTCGAAGCATGCGCCGAGCAAAAATCGTCTGTACATTGGGCCCCGCCACCGACTCGTACGACCAGATCAAAGCCCTGGTCGAGGCCGGAATGGACGTAGCCCGCTTCAACCTCAGCCACGGCACCCACGCCGAGCACGAGGAGCGCTACCAGCGCGTGCGAAAGGCCTCCGAGGAGACCGGCCGCAGTGTCGGACTGCTCGCCGACCTTCAAGGCCCGAAGATCCGACTCGGCCGCTTCACCGAAGGACCCGTACTCCTTGAACGCGGAGACACCTTCACCATCACCGTCGAAGAAGGCGCCGAAGGCGACCGCCAGTCCTGCGGAACGACGTACGCCGGCCTCGCCGCGGACGTGACCCCGGGCGAGCGCGTCCTCGTCGACGACGGCAAGGTCTGCCTCGAGGTCACCTCCGTCGACGGCCCCCGCGTCCACACCGAGGTCGTCGAAGGCGGCATGGTCTCCGACCACAAGGGCCTGAACCTCCCCGGAGTCGCCGTGTCCGTCCCGGCCCTCTCCGACAAGGACGAGGCCGACCTCCGCTGGGCCCTGCGCACCGGCTTCGACGTCATCGCCCTCTCCTTCGTCCGCAGCGGCAAGGACATCGACGACGTCCACCGCATCATGGACGAGGAGGGCCACCGCCTCCCGTCATCGCCAAGGTCGAAAAACCCCAGGCGGTCGACGCCATCGACGACATCGTCGCCGCCTTCGACGGCATCATGGTCGCCCGCGGCGACCTCGGCGTCGAAATGCCCCTCGAGCAGGTCCCGATCGTCCAGAAGCGCGCCGTCAAACTGGCCAAGCGCAACGCCAAGCCGGTCATCGTCGCCACCCAGATGCTCGACTCGATGATCGAGAACTCCCGCCCCACGCGCGCGGAGGCGAGCGACGTGGCGAACGCGGTGATCGACGGCACGGACGCGGTGATGCTCTCCGGCGAGACCAGCGTCGGCAAGTACCCCATCGCCACCGTCACCACCATGGCCCGCATCATCGAGGCCGCCGAGGAGGACATCCTCGCCAAGGGCCTCCGCCGCTGACGGAACGCAACAAGCCCCGCACCCAGGGCGGTGCGGTGGCCCGCGCGGCCGCCGAGATGGGCGACTTCCTCGGCGCGAAGTTCCTCGTCGCCTTCACCCAGTCCGGCGACCCGTCCGCCGCCTCTCCCGCTACCGCTCGCCCATCCCGGTCATGGCCTTCACCCCGACCCGGCCACCCGCTCCCAGCTCAACCTCACCTGGGGCGTGGAGACCATCCTCGGCCCGCACGTCGACTCGACCGACGCGATGGTCGACCAGGTCGACGAACTCCTCCTCAAGTACGGCCGCTGCCAGAAGGGCGACATCGTCGTCATCACCGCGGGCTCCCCGCCCGGAGTCGCGGGCTCCACGAACCTCGTCCGCGTCCACCACGTCGGCGAGGACGACAGCCCCAAGTAGCCCCGGGCGGCGCCCAGTTGAGACCGCATCCCCGGACGCCCGGATCGCCCCCGACCCCTCCCCGCCCAACAGGTACGGCAACTGCGCCTCGTTCATGGTGAGGTTCAGCCCGGCGCAGGGGGCGGAGGGGCCGGGCGCGGCATCCGATGTCCGCGTTCTCCGTCGCGTACGCAGGCATTTCCCGGACCTGGGCGAGGAGTTGACTCGGTTTCTTCCGACCGGGCTCGGCGAATACGGAATGGCCGAGGAGAGTCGCGCCGAAACGGGGATCGCCGACGCGGCCGAATTCCCGCGCTTTTGATACGGCGGCGGCAGATCCCCGAGCGCTTTCACCTACCGCTTGGCCTTCGCGAGGGGCGGGGAATCGAACCGCCCCATGTACCGCTGATAAATGCCCTTCAGGCTTCAGGCGGGCAGTTCGGTGAGGCCGAGGGCGAAGTCCAGGTTACCCACCCCGTTGTTGGCGAGGCCTACCGTCACCACCCCCGCTCCCTCCAGCCAGTGCGCCATTTTCAGACCGCCGACGTCCAGCGGACGCAGCCCGAGGCTCTCGACGAACGTCCCCACACTCGCCTTGGCCCGCGCGCTGTCACCGGCGAGGAAGACGTCGGGCCGCCCCTTCTCCAGGACATGACGGAAGACGGTGTTGAACGCCTTCACCACACTGGCGTCGGCCGGCGCCACCTTGGCGACTTCCTGCGCGATCGAGGTCTCCTCGCCGTGGGCCAGCCCGTCGAACGTGGAGTTGAAGGGGTTGCTGATGTCGACGACGACCTTGCCCGCGAGAGCGTCCCCGTACTGGGCGACGACCGGCACGACACCGTCGTACAACAGGGCCACGATGACGATGTCCCCGGCCGGGGCGGTGCCCCAGTCTCCCGTCGTGGCGCCGCCGCCGAGGGACTTGGCCAGGGCGTCGGCCTTGGACTGATCGCGGCCCATGACCTCGACGGTGTTGCCGCCCGCCAGCGCCCGTGCGCCGATGGTGCGGGCCATGTTGCCGGTGCCGATGATGCTGATGCTGCTCATGAGATGTCCCGCCTTGGTTGTGTGGGGTCCGGTTCAGATGGCGGTGGTGCCGCCGTCGGCGACGAGCTCCATGCCGTTGACGTAGCTGGAGTCGTCGGACGCGAGGAAGAGGGCGGCGCTGGCGATCTCGTCGGGGCTGCCCATCCGGCCGCGGGGATGAGGGACTCGAACTGGCGCATGGTGGCCTCGTCGAAGAGTTCCGCCTGCTTGGCGGTGGCGACCTGGCCGGGGTCAGGACGTTGACGCGGATACGGCGGTCCTTGAGCTCGTTGAGCCAGACGCGGGCCCAGGCCTGCTGGACGGCCTTGCTGCCGGCGTAGACGCTCCAGCCGGGGAAGGCGCCCAGGGAGGCGTTCGAGCCGGTCATCAGGATGGAGCCGCCGTCGTTGAAGAGCGGCAGCGCCTTCTGCACCGTGAACAGGGTGCCGCGCGCGTTGAGCCCGAACCAGGTGTCGAACTGCTCCTCGGTGATCTCGCCGAGCGGCGCGGGCTCACCCCCGCCGGCGCTGGCCCACAGCACGTCGAGGCTTCCCTTCTCCCGCCTGACCGCGTCGAACAGGCGGTCCAGGTCGTCAGATCGGCGGCGTCGCCCTGGACGCCGGTGACGTTGCGGCCGATCTCCTTCACGGCCTCGTCCAGGGCGTCCTGGCGGCGGCCGGTGATGAAGACGTACGCGCCCTCGTCGACGAACAGCTTCGCGCCGGCCAGCGCCATGCCGGTGGTGCCGCCGGTGATGACCGCGACCTTGCCGTCGAGCTTTCCCATAGTCGGTCCCTTGGATCGGTGGTGCCGTACGCACCTGCGATGACGGGGTTAAGTAAACCGTCCTGTGTACGTACCGTACGAGGTGGGCGGCTGGGGCGCAACTATGTACACCGGTCGTTACCCGATTCGGGTACGATGGCCCCATGACGGAGTTGGAGAAGGGCCCCACGGGCAGTCGCCGCGGCCGGGGTGCCCGCGAGCGCATCCTCGGCGCGTCCCAGCGGCTGTTCCGCGAGCAGGGCATCAACCGCACCGGCATGGACCAGCTCTGCGCGGCGGCCGAGGTGTCCAAGCGCACGGCCTACCAGCACTTCGGCGGCAAGGACGAACTCGTCGCCGAGTACCTGCGCCGGTTCGACCCCTCCGTGCTGTCCGGCGTGTTCGACCGCCCCGACCTCACGCCCCGCCAACGGCTCCTGGCCGCCTTCGACATCGCCCCCGGCACCCCCGCTGTGCCCCTACATCGCCGCCGCCGTGGAACT
This sequence comes from Streptomyces sp. P3, assembly GCA_016893485.2. GTDB lineage: Bacteria > Actinomycetota > Actinomycetes > Streptomycetales > Streptomycetaceae > Streptomyces. Next base: position 2,771,517 of record JAFEKX020000001.1, on the reverse strand, counting down.
CCACGACCCCGAGCACCCCGCGTCCCAGTACGCACGCGACTACAAGAAAGCCGTCGCCGAGCGGCTCGCCGACACCGCCCGCGAAGCCGGCGCCGCCGACCCCGAACAACTCGGCGAGCAGCTCGCGCTGCTCCTCGACGGCGCCGCGGCCCGCACCCGCGTCCTCAACGCCGACGCGTTCCCCACCGCCGCCGCCGTCGCGGCCGTCCTCATCGACCACGCCATCCCCGTGACGGCCGACGATGACCGGCGCGGGGAGGAAGGGCGGAGGTGAGGTGGCCGTGCCGGGAATGCTCAGTGTTTGGGTCCTACGTGGGTGTCCATGAGGGCGACTGAGGGTTTGCGGGCGACCGAGATGTTCTGGGCGTTCGCCCGCTTCCAGCTGACGCCGACCTTGTCGAGGGTGTCGGTGTAGAGCCGCCTGATGTCCGCCGACAGGTTGGTGAAGAAGTACCGGGGGTATTCATAGCGCTTCGTCTCACCATCGACGAGACGCGTCGTCCAGTTGGTGACACGGCAGCCGTCGGAGTGGACGAGACCTCGGATGAAGTCCCAGGGGTGTGCGTCCACGATGGCCTGCTGCCAGGGTTCGAGGGCTATGCGGCGCTTGTGCTTCACGCCGGGGCCGTGCTGGGGGAAGAGCTGGGGCCAGTGCCGGTAGTAGCTGGTCATCATCACGTAGCCCTCCTTCTGGACTGCGAAGACGCCGACTCCGGGCGCACCTTCGCCATGGCCTCGCGGCACAGGCGGATGAGCCCGGGCCAAGCGTCGGCGCACGCGATCCGGAGGTAGTGGCCGGTGCCCCGCGGGTGGGCGCTGAGGCAGCCGTCGCCGAGGTACAGGCCCAGGAGGTAGGCGTAGGCCTGGTCGTCGGCGGGTGGTCCTGGGGCCGGAGCCGTGATGCCGGGGAGGGGTTCGAGACGGGTCTGCCAGGAGCGAAGCGCGGCGCGTGAGATGCCCGTCTCACGGCTCACGGAGTTGAGGCTGTGGCCCTGTCCGAGCAGGGCGAGTGCCCGCTCACGCGTGCTGATGTCGTACATGTGGGCAGTCTGCGCGAGTGATCTCGAGGACACGCAGGAAAAGCGGAGGTCCACGCGAACGTGGACCTCCGCTAAATAAGGGCCTTCGATGTGAAGGAAAAGTACCCCGAGTCGGATTCGAACCGACGCTGGATGGGTTTTGAATCCATTGCCTCTACCGCTGGGCTACCGGGGCCCCTTTGAAACCAAGGTCAGCGGTGTCCCGCTGTGCCCCTACCTTATCGCAGCTAGGTAGGCTCTTGTCAGCACTACCCCCGTGCCCTGAACGAGGAGCCCCCGTGACCGCCCCCGAGTCGCCCCAGCCCGTAGACGCGCCCGACGACGACAAGTCGCACGTGCCTCCGCTGACGACCCGTGTCGTCATCGCCGAGGACGAGGCCCTGATTCGGCTCGATCTCAAAGAGATGCTCGAAGAAGAGGGGTACACCGTCGTCGGCGAGGCCGGTGACGGTGAGCAGGCCGTCGAGCTGGCCCGTGAGCACAAGCCCGACCTCGTGATCCTCGACGTGAAGATGCCCAAGCTGGACGGCATCTCCGCCGCCGAGAAGATCGCCGCCGAGTCCATCGCGCCCGTGCTGATGCTCACCGCCTTCTCGCAGCGCGACCTCGTCGAGCGGGCCCGGGACGCCGGTGCGATGGCGTACCTTGTGAAGCCGTTCAGCAAGAGTGACGTCGTACCGGCGATCGAGATGGCCGTCTCACGGTTCACGGAGCTGAAGCAGCTGGAGCAGGAGGTCGCCGACCTCACGCTGCGCCTCGAGACCCGCAAGCTGGTCGACCGGGCGAAGTCGATCCTGCAGACCGAGTACGGCCTGACCGAGCCGGCCGCGTTCCGGTGGATCCAGAAGACGTCGATGGACCGTCGGATGTCGATGCAGCAGGTCGCCGAGGCGGGTCATCCAGGACGCCGACGAGAAGAAGTCCGCGAAGGGCTGACCCGGAGAACGGTGTCTACGACGAGGCCCGCGCCCCGATGCTGGGGGCGCGGGCCTCGTCGTAGAAAAGCGGCTGACGGCGATGACTCAGTCCTCGCCGAGGTACGCCTTTCGGACCGACTCGTCGTGCAGGAGGTCCTCGCCGGTGCCGGAGAGGACGATGTTGCCGACCTCCATGACGTGGCCCTGGTCGGCGAGCGAGAGCGCTGCCTGCGCGTTCTGCTCGACCAGGAGGATCGTCGTGCCCGACGCCTTGAGCTCCACGATCGTCGCCATGATCTTCTGCATCATGATCGGCGAGAGGCCCATGGACGGTTCGTCCAGCATCAGGAGCTTCGGCTGGGACATCAGGGCGCGGCCCATCGCCAGCATCTGCTGCTCGCCGCCCGAGAGGGTTCCCGCAGCCTGCTTCTGACGTTCTCCCAGGATCGGGAAGAGGTCGTAGGCGCGCTGGATGTCCTTCTCGATGCCGTCCCTGTCCTTGCGGAGGAAGGCGCCGAGTTGGAGGTTCTCCGCGATGGTGAGGCGGGGGAAGATGTGCCGGCCTTCGGGGAGTGGGCCAGGCCGAGGGCGACGATCTTGTGGGCGGGGACGCTGTTGAGCGGCTTGCCGTCGAAGCTGATCTTGCCGCCCGAGGGCTGCAGCAGACCCGAGAGGGTGCGCAGGGTCGTGGTCTTGCCGGCGCCGTTGGTGCCGATGAGGGTGACGACCTGGCCGGCTTCGACGCTGAAGGAGATGCCCTTGACGGCTTCGATCTTGCCGTAGGAGACCCTGAGGTCCTCGACCTCTAGCAGTGCGGTCACTGGGCTTCTCCCTTGGTGCTGGTGGTGCTCTCCGCTTCCGTGGTCTCGGCTTCGGTGGGGCCGGCGGCCGGTGCCGTTTCGTCGGCGGCGCCTTCGTCGGGGGCGCCTTCGAAGGGTTCGCCGAGGTAGGCGGCGACGACGCGTTCGTCGGCCTGGACGACGTCGGAGGTGCCCTCGACGAGTTTCTCGCCCTGGACGAGGACGGCGACGCGGTCGCAGAGGTTGAAGATGAAGCGCATGTCGTGCTCGATGACGAGGACGGCGATGCCCTTGTCCCGGATGGCGAAGACCAACTCTTCGGTGGCCCGCGTCTCTTGGGGGTTCATGCCGGCGGTCGGCTCGTCCAGGAGGAGGAGGCCGGGCTCGGACGCCAGCGCCCTGGCGATCTCCAGCTTGCGCTGCTCGCCGTAGGGGAGGTTGCGGGCCAGGTGGTCGCGCTTGTGGGCGAGGCCGATGAACTCCAGGAGTTCCATGGCGCGTTCTTCGCTGGCCTTCTCCGCCTTCTTGAAGCCGGGGCCGCGCAGGAGGGCCGACCAGAGGCCTTCCTTGGTGCGGGTGTGGCGGCCCACGAGCACGTTCTCCAGGACCGTCATGTTGGCGAACAGACGGATGTTCTGGAAGGTGCGGGCGATACCGGCCTTGGTCACCAGGTGGGGCTTGGGCGGAAGGACCGTGCCCTTGTACGAGACGGTGCCCTCGGTGGGGACGTAGAGGCCGGTGAGGCAGTTGAAGAAGGTGGTCTTGCCGGCGCCGTTGGGGCCGATGAGGCCCACGATCTCGCCGGAGTTGACGGTGAAGTCGACGGAGCGGACGGCGGTGAGGCCGCCGAAGCGCATGGTGACGTCACGGGCTTCGAGTACAGGTGTCGTCATGGCTCTCTACGCCCCTGCCTTGGTGATGGCCGGTTCGTCGGTCAGGGTCGTGGTCTCCGGTACGTCGAGCTGGCCGGTCTCGTGGAACTCCAGCTGGCGTCGGCGGTTGGGGATGATGCCTTCGGGGCGGAAGCGCATCAGGAGGATGAGCGCGATGCCGAAGGCGAGGAGCGACTTGTCCTGGAGGGCGACGAGCTTCTCCGGGAGCAGGTAGAGCAGGGCGGCGCCGAGGAAGGGTCCGGAGACGGTGCCCATGCCGCCGAGGACGACGGCGGCCAGGAGGAACGCGGAGTTGGGCGGGGCCGCTCCGGCGAACTGGTACGGGTTCGGCACCACGCTGTAGGTGACGTGGGCGCTGACCGTGCCGGCGAGGCCGGCGAGGGTGGCGCCGAGGGCGAAGGCGATGAGCTTCACGCGGAAGCCGTTGATGCCCATGGCGGTGGCGGCGGTCTCGTCCTCGCGGATGGCGATCCAGGAGCGGCCGATGCGGGAGTCGGAGGCGCGGCGGTAGATCGTGACCACGAGCGCCATGATCAGGACCATCAGCAGGTAGTAGTTGGCGAAGCGGCCGATGGTGAAGCCGCCGATGTCGTGGCTGTCCCCGAAGTTGAAGCCGAAGAACGACAGGTCGGGGATGGACGGGATGCCGTTGGGGCCGTTGGTGATGTCAGGGCCCGAGACGCCGTCCATGTTGTTCACGGCGATACGGAAGATCTCTCCGAAGCCGAGGGTCACGATGGCGAGGTAGTCGCCGCGCAGGCGCAGGGTGGGGGCGCCGATGAGGACGCCGAAGACCAGCGACGCGGCGGCGCCGGTGAGGGCGGCGGCCCAGAAGGGGAACTGGACGCCGGAGAACTTGGAGAACTCGGAGCCGGAGACCAGGGCGGCGGTGTAGGCGCCGACGCCGAGGAAGGCGACGTAGCCGAGGTCGAGGAGTCCGGCGAGGCCGACGACGATGTTGAGGCCGAGGGCGACGGTGCCGAAGATCAGGATGTTGACGCCGAGGTTGGCGTAGTGGTCGTTGGTCTGCGTGAACGGGAAGCCGATCGCGGCGACGAAGCCCATGGCGAGGGCGAAGCTGCGGTTGTTGGCCGTGAGGTGGCTGAACCGGTCGAAGAGGCCGGCGGTGTGCAGGGCCCACGCGGTGAAGACGACGACGATGAGGAAGCCGACGAAGAGCTCGTCCTCGGCGTCGATGCCGTAGGCGAAGACGGTGAGGCCGAGGGCGGCGACGATCGTGATGACGAGTCGCTGGATCCAGGGGCGGTGTCCTGGGGTGCCGGGATCCGCTCGGCCTTGGCGATGGACGCCTTGAGGGCTTCCTTGGTGGTGTCGGTGGCGACCTGCGGGAGAGCGAGGGCGCCGATCACCGGGAGGAGGGAGGCCACGGCGGCGATGTAGGTGCCGGGCTCCCAGTTGACGATGCCACCGAGTTCCGCGGCGATCGCGATGACCGTGTACCAGGTGACGGCGAAGGCGCCGAAGGCGGTGAGGACGAGGGGTGCGTTGTTGCGGGCGGGCAGGAGCCAGCCGAGTCCTCGGATGCCGTAGGTGGCGAGGGCGAACACCACGGTGATGATGCCGGCGACGAGGGTCAGGATCTGGAGGCCGCCGGGGTAGCCGTTGACGGTGAGGTCGCCGGGGAAGTCGGAGGTCCAGGTCCAGCGCAGGAACGTGGAGGCTGCGGTGAGGATGCCGCCGCCGAGCAGCAGGGCGCGGGCCGCGGCGAGGGGCAGCGGGATGATGCCGCGCTGGGCCGCGGGCGCGGTGGCCGGCGTCTCGGGGTCTGGGGGTCTCGGTCGTCTCGGTCATGTGATCACGCCCTGTCCGCGACGCGTTCGCCGAGCAGACCTTGTGGCCTGAACAGCAGTACGAGGATGAGGAGACAGAAGGCCCAGACGTTGGCCCAGCTGGAGCCGCCGAGCTGTTCCATGCCGGGGATGTGGCTGATGTAGGCGGAGGCAAGGGTCTCGGCGACACCGAGGACGACTCCGCCGAGCATGGCGCCGTAGATGTTGCCGATGCCGCCCATGACGGCCGCGGTGAAGGCCTTGAGGCCCATCAGGAAGCCCATGCGGTAGTCGATGTTGCCGTACTTCAGGCCGTAGGAGACGGCGGCGACCGCCGCGAAGAAGCCGCCGATCGCGAAGGCTATGACGATGATGCGGTTGGTGTCGATGCCCATGAGCTGGGCGGTGTCCGGGTCCTGCGCGGTGGCCTGCATGGCGCGGCCGGTGCGGCTCTTGCGGACGAACCAGGCGAGGCCGGACATGCAGATGACGGCGGCGAGGACCAGGAAGATGTCGGCGTCGGAGATGGTGACGGAGCCGATGTCGTGGTTGCCGTCGAGGCTGGGGAAGGAGCGGGCCTTGTCGGCGCCCGGGTAGAAGTTCCGGACGAGTTCCTGGAGGGCCAGGGAGAGGCCGATGGCGGTGATGAGGGGCGCCAGTCGTGGTGCTTGCCGCAGGGGGCGGTAGGCGAATCGCTCTGCCCCCACCGCGACGAGGACGGAGACGATTCCGCCGCCGATCAGCATGAGTGGTACGGCGACCACCATCGAGGTGCCGCTGGGCAGGATGTAGGCGTAGACCGTGAGGGCGCCGAAGGCCCCGGTCATGAAGATCTCGCCGTGCGCGAAGTTGATGAGCTGGACGATGCCGTACACCATCGTGTAGCCGATGGCGATCAGCCCGTACATCGAGCCTAGAAGCAGCCCGTTGGCCAGCTGCTGCGGCAGGGTGTTCACCGCATGGCCTCCATGTCGCTGGTGGTCGTGTGCACAGATCGCGTGCCTGGGGGTGGGGTGTGACAACGGGCCGCGCGGTCGGGATCCTCCTTCCGCGCGGCCCGTGGTGCGGTGGTGCGGTGCTGCTGTGGTGCGGTGGCGCTACGGCGTGGGTCAGCTGCCGTTGAACGTGCCGGTCTTCACGGCCTTCCAGGCGCCGTTGGTGACCTGGTAGACGGTGAGCTGCTTGTTGGTGGTGTCGCCGTACTCGTCGAAGGCGACCTTGCCGGAGATGCCTTCGAAGTCGGACTTCTGGACGGCGTCGACGACCTTGGAGCGGAGGTCGCTGCTGGCGGGCAGCTTGTCACCGTTGGCGTCCTTCACGGCCTTGACGGCCTTGATGATGGCGCTGGCGGCGTCGTAGGCGTAGGCACCGTAGGCGCCGTAGTCACCCTTGTAGCCCTTGGCCTTGTAGGTCGCGATGAACTGCTTGGCGGCGGGCAGGGTGTCCGCGGGGACACCGACGGAGGTGGCGAGGTCACCCTCGGCGGCCTTGCCGGCGGTCTGGATGTAGGTGGTGGCGAACATGCCGTCACCGCCGAACAGCGGGATCTTGACCCCGGCGCCCTTGAGCTGCTTGGTGATCTTCTCCGACTCGTCGTACTGGCCGCCGTAGTAGAGCAGGTCGGCGCCGGAGTTCTTGATCTTCGTGACGAGGGTGCTGAAGTCCGTGTCACCGGTGTTGACGTGGTCGGTGCCCGCGATGGAGCCGCCGAGCTTCTTGAAGGAGCCGTTGAAGATTCCGGCGAGACCGGCGCCGTAGGTCTGCTTGTCGTCGACGACGAAGGCCTTCTTCTTCTTGAGGCCGTTGTACGCGTAGTCGGCGGCGAAGGCACCCTGCAGGGCGTCCGTGGTGGCGGTGCGGAAGTACGTCTTGTACGGCCGCGTCTTGTTGGTCTGCCAGTCCTTGCCCTGGGTCAGGGCGGGGTTGGTGTTCGAGGGTGAGATCTCGACCATGTTGGCCGAGGCGAACACCTGCTGCATCGACTGGGCGACGCCGGAGTTCAGCGGGCCGACGGCGCCGACAACGCTGCTGTCGCCGGTGAAGGCGGTCGCGTTGGACTGGCCGGTGGCGGGCTGGGCCTTGTCGTCCAGGGCCTTGAGCTTGAACTTGACGCCGGGGACCCAGTTGTTCTTGTTGGCGTCGTCCACGGCGATCTGGACGCCGTACTGGATGCCGAGACCGGTGGTGGAGTTCTCACCGGACAGCGGGGCGTCGACACCGATGGTCAGGGTGGTCGACCCGCTGTCGCTCTTGCTGCCGCTGTCCCGGGAGCCGCACGCGGTGAGGGTCAGAGCTCCAGTCGTGAGAACGGAGGTAAGTATCACCAAAGAACGCTGTCGCACAATCAGTCCTTTCCGCAGGCACAGTCGCTCCTGTCGGAGCGGCGAGGTGCTGCGCTGGTACCCAACTCCCGATGGAGCGGTGACTGGCCGTGACTCTAAGCCCGGTCTGTAGGCAGGGGCATCGTCGTGAGCTGGCTTGTGACTTTCTTGTTATGACGTGCCGGTTGTCGGGCTTGGTGGAGGGTGGGTCTCAGCCGGTTTGGCGGAATTCACCCTCGGTCCACATTTTGAGAACCTGCACTTCCGCTTGGCCGTGGGGCTGGCCTGGCGTTTGTCGTGCCGCAGGCCCGGTGCAGAAGCTCGGAAAGGTCGTCGGAGTAGGCGCTGCCGAAGATGAAACTGTGGTGTTGTATTGCGCGCGTGTTACGCAGCGTTACGTCCAGAAAGGCGAGGTCCGCATTCAGGGGCAGTCCCGAACAGTCGGAAACGGAAATCTCCACCGTGACGCGGTGGGTCGATCCGGCGTGGACGGTGAAGCGCGGTTCCGGTACGGCCTCGGCCGTGAGCCCGTCGAAGGCGGCGCCGATGACGCGGACGGCGACGGGGGTCCGCTGTCCACGGTGACCGCGAAGCGGAAGAAACCGGTCGTGGTGGGGGTGTCGGTGGTCTGGGCGAGGCCGACGTACCGCCACGCGGTGACGTTGGCGGGCCACGGGACGGGCGGGGCCGGGTCGCTCTGCCGTCCGTCGTGCACCGGTGGCAGGAGTACGGCTCCGACGGCGGCGGCGACGACCGCGATCACCGCGAGTGCCCTGCGGCGCGTGCGCTGGGGAGGGTGTGCCAACGGTCCGCGAGGCGGGGTGAGTCGCCCCCGATGACCTCGTAACTCCCGTCCATGTCAGTGGAGTCGACGGATTCGACGGGCCCGATACCGCTCATGCCGTTCCTGCCGTCAGCCTCATGGGGAAACGGTAGGGGAGCGGACGGGGGTGGGGAAGACGGGGGTGTTTTGGGGGAGTTGGGGGATCGGCGGTTTGTGCGGGGGCGTCGGGAGGTGTGGGGACCGGGTGTGGGGTGGCGTGGTGGGTCAACAAGGTTTGTGGGGTGGGGGGTTGGGGGCCGGGGGTGTTACGGCTTGGGTGGCGGGTCTGTGCGTGGGCTGCGGGTCTGTGCGTGGGCTGCGGGTCGGTGGGGCTGGTCGCGCAGTTCCGCGCGGCCCTAGGGGGTTCGGGTGGGCGTGGGTTCAGAGGTGGGCGGTGCCTGGGTCGCCGGGCCCGCGCCAGCCGAACCCGCCCAGGGGCCCGCGCCACCTGACCCCGGTGGGCGTGCCGCCGGGGCCTTGTGGCCGTGGGGTCAACTCGTCGATGCTGCCGGGATTCCGTCGCCCGGCTTGACGTCGCGGAGGAGGCAGGTCAGACGGGCCGTGCAGACGCGGCGGTCGGTGTCGTCGGTGATGACGATCTCGTACGTCGCCGTCGAGCGGCCGCGGTGGACCGGGGTGGCCACGCCGGTGACGAGGCCGGAGCGGGCGCCGCGGTGGTGGGTGCAGTTGAGGTCGACGCCGACGGCGATCTTCGTGCTGCCGCCGTGCAGCATGGAACCCAGCGAGCCGAGGGTCTCGGCCAGCACCGCGGACGCGCCCCCGTGCAGCAGGCCGTAGGGCTGGGTGTTGCCCTCCACCGGCATCGTGCCGACGACGCGCTCCGCGGACGCCTCGACGATCTCCACGCCCATCCGCGTGCCGAGGTGCCCGGCCGAGAACAGGGCGACCAGGTCGATCCCGAGGGCCGCGTACTCGTCGATGACGTCCTGCGGGAACTTCCCTTGCTGCTGCTCGCCCATGGGGCCGGCTCCGTTCGTCGTGCGCCTGACGTGGTGGACCTGACGGCTGAGCGAACGCTCAGTCGGTGGTCGATTGTTCCAGACGTACGACGACGGACTTGCTGGCCGGGGTGTTGCTGGTGTCCGCGGTGGCGTCCAGGGGGACCAGGACGTTGGTCTCGGGGTAGTACGCGGCGGCACAGCCCCGCGCGGTCGGATAGTGCACGACGCGGAAACCGGGCGCCCGCCGCTCCACCCCGTCCTTCCACTCGCCGACCAGGTCGACGTACGACCCGTCGGCGATGCCAAACCGGGGCGGCGTCGTCGGGGTGGACCATGACGACCCGGCGGCCGTTCTTGATGCCCCGGTAGCGGTCGTCGAGGCCGTAGATCGTGGTGTTGTACTGGTCGTGCGAGCGCAGGGTCTGCAACAGCAGGCGCCCTTCGGGGAGTTCGGGGTATTCGACGGGCGCGGCGGTGAAGTTGGCCTTGCCGGTGGCGGTCGGGAAGCGGCGTTCGTCGCGCGGGGCGTGTGGGAGGGCGAAGCCGCCAGGAGAACCGGTCACGCGCGCGTTGAAGTCCTCGAAGCCGGGGATCACGCGCGCGATGCGGTCGCGGACCGTCCCGTAGTCCTTCTCGAACTCCTCCCAGGGCGTGCGGGATCGAGCACCCAGGACGCGGCGGGCGAGGCGGCACACGATGGCCGGCTCGGACAACAGGTGGGCACTGGCGGGCTCCAGGCGACCGCGTGAGGCGTGCACCATGCCCATGGAGTCCTCGACGGTCACGAACTGCTCGCCGCCGCCCTGGAGATCGCGCTCGGTGCGCCCCAGGCAGGGCAGGATCAGGGCACGCGCGCCCGTCACGGCGTGCGAGCGGTTGAGCTTCGTCGACACGTGCACGGTGAGGCTGGCGCGCCGCATGGCCGCTTCGGTGACCTCGGTGTCGGGGGAGGCGGACACGAAGTTGCCGCCCATGGCGAAGAAGACCTTCGCGTCCCCGTCGCGCAGGGCACGGATCGCGGCGACGACGTCGTAGCCGTGCTCGCGCGGCGGGGCGAAGCCGAACTCCTTCTCCAGGGCGTCCAGGAAGGCGGGTGCGGGGCGCTCGAAGATGCCCATGGTGCGGTCGCCCTGGACGTTGCTGTGGCCGCGCACCGGGCACACGCCCGCGCCCGGGCGGCCGATGTTGCCGCGCAGCAGAAGGAAGTTGACGACCTCGCGGATGGTCGGCACGGCGTGCTTGTGCTGGGTCAGGCCCATCGCCCAGCACACGATGGTGCGCTCGGAGGCGAGGACCATCTCAAGGGCCCTCTCGATCTCCGGGCGGGTCAGCCCGGTGGCGAGGAGCGTCTCGTCCCAGTCGGCCTCCCGCGCGGGCGGCGGCGAACTCCTCGTAGCCATGGGTGTGTTCGTCGATGAAGGGCTGGTCGACCGCACCCTCCGTCTCCAGGATGAGCTTGTTCAGGAGGCGGAAGAGGGCCTGGTCGCCGCCGATGCGGATCTGCAGGAACAGGTCGGTGAGGGCGGCGCCCTTGAGCATGCCCTGCGGAGTCTGCGGGTTCTTGAACTTCTCCAGGCCCGCCTCGGGCAGCGGGTTGACGCTGATGATCTTCGCGCCGTTGGCCTTGGCCTTCTCAGGGCGGAGAGCATGCGCGGGTGGTTGGTCCCCGGGTTCTGGCCGGCGACGACGATCAGGTCGGCCTGGTAGAGGTCCTCCAACAGGACGCTGCCCTTGCCGATGCCGATCGTCTCGTTCAGGGCCGAACCGCTGGACTCGTGGCACATGTTGGAGCAGTCCGGCAGGTTGTTGGTGCCCAACTCCCTTGCGAACAGCTGGTACAGGAAGGCCGCCTCGTTGCTGGTGCGGCCCGACGTGTAGAAGAGCGCCTCGTCCGGGGAGCCGAGGGCGGCGATCTCCTCGGCGACGATGTCGAAGGCACGCTCCCAGGAGACCGGTTCGTAGTGCTCGGCCCCTTCGGGGAGATACATGGGGTGCGTGAGACGGCCCTGCTGGCCCAGCCAGTACCCGCTGCGGGTCGCGAGGTCGGCCACCGGGTGGGAGGCGAAGAACTCGGGGTGACCCGGCGCAGGGTGGCCTCCTCGGCGACCGCCTTCGCGCCGTTCTCACAGAACTCCGCCGCGTGTCGGTGGTCCGGCTCGGGCCACGCGCAGCCCGGGCAGTCGAAGCCGTTCTTCTGATTGACCCGCAGCAGCGTCAACGCGGTGCGCTTCACACCCATCTGCTGCTGGGCGATGCGCAGCGTGTGCCCGATCGCCGGAAGCCCGGCCGCGGCGTGCTTGGGCTCGGCGACCTGCGGCGCGTCCTGAACCGGATCGCCCTTGGGCGGCTTCGTGGCCATCGCGGGCCCCCTCCTTCGCTGGCACCTGTGCACTACGCATCCGATCCTCGCACGCGTCACCGACAACGTCCGTGGCGCCTGCCTCCTCCCGCTCCCACCCCTGTCCCGGGGCGTTCTCGGTCCCGCCCCGAGCTGGTCCGATCCCTGTGCCGCGGTGGCCGTGCGTCCCGACTGTCAGTGGGGCGTGGCAGGATCGGGGGCGTGGCAGAGACAGCATCGAAGAAGACCGACAAGACCTCCGGCGGAGACCGTCCACGGCTGATGCTGATGGACGGGCACTCGCTTGCCTACCGCGCGTTCTTCGCGCTGCCCGCGGAGAACTTCACGACCGCGACGGGCCAGCCGACGAACGCGATCTACGGCTTCGCGTCGATGCTGGCCAACACCCTGCGTGACGAGGCGCCCACGCACTTCGCGGTGGCCTTCGACGTGTCCCGCAAGACCTGGCGCTCCGAGGAGTTCACGGAGTACAAGGCGAACCGCTCCAAGACCCCGGACGAGTTCAAGGGCCAGGTCGAGCTGATCGGCGAGCTGCTCGACGCGATGCACGTCTCCCGCTTCGCGGTGGACGGCTTCGAGGCCGACGACGTCATCGCCACGCTCGCCACCCAGGCCGAGGCCGAGGGCTTCGACGTGCTGATCGTCACCGGCGACCGCGACTCCTTCCAGCTCGTGTCCGAGCACACCACCGTGCTCTACCCGACGAAGGGCGTCTCCGAGCTGACCCGGTTCACTCCGGAGAAGGTCGTCGAGAAGTACGGGTTGACGCCCGCCCAGTACCCCGACTTCGCGGCCCTGCGCGGCGACCCTCCGACAACCTCCCCGGCATCCCCGGAGTCGGCGAGAAGACCGCCGCGAAGTGGATCAACCAGTTCGGTTCGTTCGCCGAGTTGGTCGACCGCGCCGACGAGGTCAAGGGCAAGGCCGGGCAGAACCTCCGCGACCACCTGGACGCGGTCAAGCTCAACCGCCGTCTCACCGAGATGGTCAAGGACGTCGAGCTGCCCAAGACGGTCGTCGACCTGGAGCGCGCTCCGTACGACCGCACGGGCGTCGCGATGGTGCTCGACACCCTGGAGATCCGCAACCCCTCGCTGCGCGAGCGCCTGCTCGCCGTCGACCCGGGCGCCGAGGAGGCCGAGCCGACCCCGCCCGCCGAGAGCGGTGTGGCGGTCGACGGCTCGGTGCTGGGCACCGGCGAACTGACCGGCTGGCTCGCCGACTACGGCACCGAGCCGCTCGGCGTCGCCACCGTCGACACCTGGGCGCTCGGCACCGGCTCGGTGACCGAGGTCGCACTCGCCACCGCCGGGGAGCCGCCGCCTGGTTCGACCCCGCCGAGCTGGACGAGAGCGACGAGAACGCCTTCGCGGCCTGGCTGTCCGACGCCGACCGCCCCAAGGTGTTCCACAACGCCAAGGGCGCGATGCGGGTCTTCGCCGACCACGGCTGGACCATCGCCGGCATCACCATGGACACCGCGCTCGCCGCCTACCTGGTCAAGCCCGGCCGCCGCTCCTTCGACCTGGACGCGCTGTCCCTGGAGTACCTCGGCCGTGAGCTGGCCCCCGCCGCCGCGGCCGACGGCCAGCTCGCGTTCGGCACGGACGACGGCGCCGAGGCGGACGCCCTGATGGTCCAGGCCCGCGCGATCCTCGACCTGGGGTGGCCTTCGGGGAGCGCCTCCAGGAGGTCGGCGCGGCGGATCTGCTCCGCGACATGGAGCTGCCCACCTCGATCCTGCTGGCCCGTCTGGAGCGCTCCGGTATCGCCGCCGACAAGGCGCACCTGGAGGCCATGGAGCAGATGTTCGCCGGAGCCGTGCAGCAGGCGGTGAAGGAGGCGCACGCGGCGGCCGGGCACGAGTTCAACCTCGGCTCGCCCAAGCAGCTCCAGGAAGTCCTCTTCGGTGAACTCGGCCTCCCGAAGACCAAGAAGACGAAGACCGGCTACACCACGGACGCCGACGCCCTCGCCTGGCTGGCCAACCAGACGGAGAACGAACTGCCGGTCATCATGCTCCGCCACCGCGAACAGGCGAAGCTGCGCGTCACCGTAGAGGGCCTGATCAAGACGATCGCCACCGACGGCCGCATCCACACCACGTTCAACCAGACGGTCGCGGCGACGGGCCGCCTGTCGTCCACGGACCCGAACCTGCAGAACATCCCGGTCCGCACGGACGAGGGCCGGGCGATCCGCCGCGGCTTCGTGGTGGGCGAGGGCTACGAGTCCCTGATGACCGCGGACTACAGCCAGATCGAGTTGCGGGTGATGGCCCATCTCTCGGAGGACGAGGGCCTGTTGGAGGCCTTCACCTCGGGCGAGGACCTGCACACCACGGTCGCCTCCCAGGTGTTCTCGGTCGACGGTGCCGCGGTCGACGCGGAGATGCGCCGCAAGATCAAGGCGATGTCGTACGGCCTCGCCTACGGCCTCTCCGCGTTCGGTCTCTCCCAGCAGCTGAACATCGACGCGGGCGAGGCACGGGTCCTGATGGACACGTACTTCGAGCGCTTCGGCGGCGTACGGGACTATCTGCGCCGCGCGGTCGACGAGGCGAGGGCGACGGGCTACACGGCGACCCTCTTCGGCCGCCGCCGCTACCTCCCCGACCTCAACAGCGACAACCGCCAGCGCCGCGAGGCCGCCGAGCGCATGGCGTTGAACGCGCCGATCCAGGGCACCGCCGCGGACATCGTCAAGATGGCCATGCTCAAGGTCGACACCGCCCTCCGCGAGGCCGACCTCAAGTCCCGCATGCTTCTCCAGGTCCACGACGAAATCGTCCTGGAGATCGCCCCCGGCGAGCGCGAGACCACGGAGAAGCTGGTCCGCCAGGCGATGGCCGACGCGGTCCATCTCCGGGCACCGCTGGACGTCTCGGTGGGCGTGGGCGCGGACTGGGAGTCGGCCGCGCACTGGCCTCCGGCGGTTGGGCGGAGGGGAGTTGGCGAGTGGGGAGTTGTCGGGAGGGGCCGGGAGATTCGGCTGGGGTGGGGTGGCTGAGGGTGCCGCAGGAGGGCTCCGACGACTGGGCCCGCCTTCGGCCCTCGGGGAGGTCTCCCGGGTGTGTCTCCGGGGTGTGTCTTCGGTCGGGCTTGCGTGACCTGGCCGGGGCACGTGCTCGGCCGCTGGGCCTCCGCGAGCGCCATGGGCGGCCGTACGAGCGCCGTGGGCGGCCGTACCGGCCGGGGCGGGTCCCGCGCAGCCATCCGCAGAGCTGTCGTACGTGGAGTGACCGGAGGCAGGCGGTCACGGAGCGCTCTGGATAGCATCCGCAGTCGCTGAAACCCTTCCCCGGCCCACTGATGAAGGAGCCGTCCCATGCCGTCCAGTCCGACCCCGCCGATTGCAGAATTCCGCGTGTCCGGCAGCGACGCCGGCCCCTACGGGATCACCTGCGGCCCCGACGGCGCGCTGTGGTTCACCATGGTCCACGACGGACGGATCGGCCGGCTCACTCCGGACGGCGACGTCACCTCCTACCAGGTCGACCCCGCTGCCAGCGGGCCGTCGATCATCACAACGGGGCCTGACGACGCTCTGTGGTTCACGGAATTCCGCAGCCACCGGATCGGCCGCATCACCACGACCGGAAGCATCACCTCGTTTCCGCTGCCGACGCCGGACGCCGGGCCATTCGGCATCACCACCGGTCCCGACGGAGCCCTGTGGTTCACCGAGGCGAACTCCGACAGCATCGGCCGCATCACCCCGAGGGCGACGTCACGGAGTTCCCTCTCCCGCTCTCGGGCGCCTTCCCGTCAGCCATCGCCGCCGGTCCCGACGACCGCCTGTGGTTCACGATGAACCAGGCGAACGCGATCGGCGCCATCGCGCAGGACGGCCACGTCACCGTCCATCCGCTGCCCTCACCGGACAGCGCCCCGGTCGGTATCACCGCCGGCGCCGACGGAGCCCTGTGGTTCGTCGAGATCGGCGCCGGTCGGATCGGCCGGATCACGCCGAACGGGAAGATCGACGAGTTCGCTCTGCCCGACCGCGCGTCACGCCCCCACGCCATCGCAGCCGACGACGACGGAAACTGCTGGTTCACCGAGTGGGGAGCCAACCGCGTCGGCCGCATCACCTCCGACGGCCGGATCGACGAACACGACCTCCCCACCCCGTCCTCCGAGCCGCACGGCATCACCGTGGGACCGGACGGGGCGATCTGGACGGCCCTGGAGATCGGAACGGTCGCCCGACTCACACCGAGCTGAGCCCCGGCCCCGGCCTCGGTCTCGGCCTCGGCCCCGGTCTCGACCCCAGCCCCGGTCCCGGTCTCGGCCTCGGCCCCAGCCCCGGTCCCGGTCTCGGCCTCGGTCTCGGCCCCAGCCCCGGCCTCGGCCCCAGCCCCGGCCTCGGCCCCAGCCCCAGCCCCGGCCCCGGTCCTGGTCCCGGCCCGGGCCCCAGCCCCGGTTTCGGTCTCGGACCGGGCCGGAGCGGCCTGCCTACGTTCATCAACACCGCGTCGCCACCCGATCCAGTCCCGCCGACTCAGCACGACTTCGTCGGACTGACGTCGGTGACAAAGGACAACCAGCGCACAGGCGGCGGCCCTCCAACCCGCTGTCCCGTTCCGCGCGTTGCGTGACCCCACGAACCGGGTTTCGTCGGTTCGCCCACGATCCGGCGGTACGGACCGGTGGCTCCGAGCTCACACTCGCTTCTAGGCCGCCCGGCGGGTTGCACGCTGCGCCCCATGCCCGGGGTGTCGTGGTTGCCCTCGCTGGTTCGGGCGGCCCCCAGGGATCGGTACTGGTGTCCCGCGCCCGGGGTGTCGTGCCCGCCCTCGCTGGTTCGGGCGGTCCGCAGGGATCGGCACTCGTGTCCCGCACCCGGGACGTCGTGCTCGCCCTCGCTGGTCCGGGCGGTCCGCAGGCATCGGTACTGGTGTCCCGCGCCTGGGGTGTCGTGCTCGCCCTCGCTCGTCTGGGTGACCCGCAGGGAACGGCACTCGCGTCGCACACCCGGCCATGTCCCACTCACCCCCACACGTCCGCACCCCCGCAGGGAACCGCCCCCGCCCCACACCCGGCGATCCCGAATCCCCGGTTCAACCCCCAGCCGCCGCCCGCAGCCCCCACACCTCACCCCGCCCAGCCCCCAACCCCGGAGGGCCTGTCACCCGCGTGGCCCCCGCGAAGGCGCCCCCGCCCCCGGCGACCGTAAGGATGCGGGCATGGGTATACGCACGCTTCACCGCCGGACGGCCCAGGTGCAGGCAGCGGACGCCGCTGCGGCGCAGGGCGCGCCCCGCCCGCCGGTTCCGGCCCTCTCGGTCGGCGCAAGCACCGCCCGCATCCCCGCCGACCTCGCCATGGCCGTCCAGCACACCGCCGCAGGCATCCGGCGCCGGCTCACGTTCCGGGACGACACGGCCGTAGACCCCGAGAACAAGCCAGACATCCGGAGGGACCCGCCATCACCCCCACCGGCACCCCGGTCTGGCGGCTCTGGGCCGACCTGGGCCGCAGCTACCTGGACCTCGTCCTCACCCGGCTCCCGAGGTCACGCTCCGCGCACACCATGACGGTGTTCATCGCGACCCCGCCGGACAGCTCCGCGTAACCGCGCTCCACCGCCCCGCGATCACCGCGAGCAAGCCACTCTCACGGCACGACCATGCCCAGCGTGAGCCAGCCCGCCCGCACCAGATGACCGCCCACATCGCGAACCGCCCCGCCCCCTCCGCATAGCCACCCCCAACGCGCAAGCAGCCGACCACCCCCTCACCGCTCCGCGCTCACCGCTCTCGACGAACCCCGCGCCGTCACCGCGACCCCGCCCCACGCCCCCCGACCCGGCCCCACGCCAACCTCCTCCGAGCCATCAGCCGCCTCCGCCCTCACCGGCCGCCACACCCGAACGCCGACCGCATACAGCAACACCCCCAGCACCAACCCCGCCCCCGCCCCAAAACACACCGTCGGGATCAGGTCCCAGGGCGTCGCCGTGGACCCCAGTAAGCCCACCAGGTCGACGCGCGCTCCGTCGCTGCGGTCAGGGCGCAGCCGGTGAGGAGGATTCCGGCCGCCCAGCGGTCGCGTGCCGACAGCAGGGGCACGCCTACCGGTTCCGCGGCCGGTACCCGTCGTAGCGCACGGACCACGAACGCGGTGATCAGTAGCGCGCCGATCGCCGACGTGCCGTACTGCAGGAGTGAGAAGAGAGGTCTGCCCGCCAACTCCCGGTCCAGGGTGGGGAACAGCCGTACGCCCCAGCGGTCGTGGTGGGTGAACGCGTCCCAGACGACGTGGGTCAGGGCGCCGAGGACCGCGGAGACGTACCACCGCAGGGCCAGTGACGGGGTCGCACGCGCGCGTGGGTGCCGCAGCGCAACAGGGTGGCCGGCCGGGGCCGGCGGGTGCGGGGGAGCAGGGCCACCAGGGGTTCGCGCAGGAGGAGCCAGAGGGCGACCGTCGCGCAGGTGATGGCGACGTCGACCGTGAAGACGCCGGGGAGGGAGTGCGTCACCTCCCGAACTCCATCGCCCCCGGTACCGCACTCGCCGCGTAGTACGTCATGTCCGGGGCGAAGGAACCCGCCACCAGCACCGCCGGTACGAGACGGCCGCGCCCCCTTCCGTCGCCGCGCACGGCGGGCAGTACGGCGGCGGCATGACTCAATGTGAACGGCAACAGGGCTCCCCGTAGGAGACATCGGCATATGGCCAAGCGGTGAATAACGGTCACCAACGGGTGCCCGTGCAAAGCAAGTTGTCGTAGGGTCGCCTGGGTCCCCGCGCGGGGCCCTCGGACGGGCGGAGGCGGAGAGCAGAAGTACACACCATCCGATAACGACCACGAGGGCAACCTGCGGGGCGGGTCGACCGTCACAACAGGCGCAGAGGCAACAGACAAAGACGGGCGCTCGGGCGTCCCTGGGAGGGGTTCACTCCATGACGGCGCATTTCGGCAGGCGGCTGCGTAAGGGTGCGGCGACGACAGCGGTGGCCGCGGCGGCGGTCGCGGCACTGTCCGCGTCCCAGGCTCCGGCGGTGACCGGCGGTCACAGAACGCTCGCCACCGGCCAGGCGACGCCCGACGGGACCACCACCGACCACAGCGCCACCGGAGACTCCCCGTACTACACGGACCTCCCGCCCCTGAGCAGCCCCCTCCCGAGCCCGAGCACCAGCCAGTCGCCGTCCATAGGGACCCCGGTCTCGGTGGGCGAGGCCGAGGCCGGCATCCCGGCGACCATCCTCGACGCCTACAAGAAGGCCGAGTCCGAACTCGCCTCCTCCAAGCCCGGCTGCAACCTGCCCTGGCAACTCCTCGCCGCCATCGGCAAGGTGGAGTCCGGCCAGGCCCGCGGCGGCCGGGTCGACGCGAACGGCACCACGACCTCCAAGATCCTCGGCCCGGCCCTCGACGGCAACGGCTTCGCGCTCATCAAGGACACCGACCACGGTCTGTACGACGGCAACAGCACGTACGACCAGGCCGTCGGGCCCATGCAGTTCATCCCGTCCACCTGGGCCTGGGCGGGCCGCGACGGCAACGGCGACGGGATCAAGGACCCCAACAACATCTACGACGCCGCCCTCGCCGCCGGTCACTACCTGTGCCGCAACGACTGGAACCTGTCGACCGACGCGGGCATGCGCAGCGCGATCCTCAGCTACAACAACTCGACGGACTACCTGAACACGGTCCTGTCGTGGCTGGAGTACTACCGCAAGGGCACCCACTCGGTCCCGGACGGCACGGGCAGCCTGCCCTCGGGCCGCAGCGACGACAACACCCCGTCCACGCCTACGACTCCGCCCTCGTCGTCGACTCCGAGCACCCCCCTCGACCCCGTCCACGCCGGGCACTCCGGCCACCCCTCCAAGCCGGGCACCCCGTCGACTCCTTCCACACCGGGCACCCCGACGCCGACTCCGACCCCCACCGACACGGTGGCCAAGCTCGCGGACGCGGGTACGGCGAAGCTCACGGCGGTCGCGGGCGAGCAGTTCGGCAAGAAGATCAGCACCAAGGCCGTGACCTCGGCGGGCAAGACCGTCGCCAAGGTCAGGATCCGGTTCACGATCGTCGGGACCACGGACACCACGTTCGTCGGCGGCGAGAAGGTCGCCTCGGTCAACACCAACGCCTCCGGTGTGGCCGTCGCCCCCGCCCTCCAAGCCGGCGAGACGACCGGGGACTTCACCGTGCGCGCGACCGTCGTCGGCCGTACGATCGCCGGTCTCGACTACGCGGCCAGCGTCACGCCCCGTGTCGCCGACACCCTCGTCCGCACCAGCACCACCGCGCTGACCTGCGTGGCGGGCGGCGAGTTCGCCGACCAGGTCGAGGTGAAGGCCACGGAGAACGGCGCGGTCGCCGACAAGGTCGCCGCCACCGCGACCCTCGTCAAGGCCGCCGACGACGCCACCGAGAACGACAAGGGCCCCTACTTCAAGGACGCGGACGGCAAGACCGTGCGCACCCTCACGGGCCTGGCCACGGACGCCGACGGCCTCCTGAAGCTGCCGAAGCTGTACGCGGACGACACCACCGGTACCTTCCTGCTCCGCGTCACCACCACGGGCGGCGCGACCCTCACGGTCGAACTGACCGTGACCGCGGCCGACACCTCCTCGGCGAGCCCGAGCCCCAGCCCCAGCCCGAGCGCCGGCACGAGCACGTCCGCCTCACCGAGCGCGTAGCCCGGCCGTACGCCCGCAGGACACGAACGCAAGACACGAACGCAGGACACGCACGCAGAACACAGGGGCGCCCCTCCGCCACGGCGGGCGGGCGCCCTCGTCGTGTCCGTGCCTCGTGTGTGTGCAACGTGTTCTCATCTCGCGCCCGCGTTGCTACGGTGCCCGACCTGACGACCTATCAGTTCCTGTCTGTCGGGAGGCCGGCATGCGTGCCCTGATCGCCGCCGCGACCGGACTCGCGCTCGCGTTCGCGCTGGTCCTGACCATTACCGCGATGGGCTCACCGATGGGCAAGACCTCCCCGAAACCGCTGCTGACGACGGTGCCCGCGCACCCGTAAACGATTGCGCAAGCGTTTACGTCCACCTCGGCACAGCGTTCAACTCCCAGGGAAGGAGGCCGAGATGCGCCGCAAGGCCAGCCTGATCCTGCTCGCCTTCGCCGTGTTCTTCACCGCGCTGTCCCCGCTGCTGCGCTGGTACGCCTTCCCGCGGCTGGCCAAGATCCCGGCGAACCAGTACCAGGACATGGTCCTCGAGGCGAAGAACGCCACCCTCCTCGACTACGGCACCATGCAGGCCAAGACGGTCCCCAAGGTCACCATCGTGCAGACCCTCAAGGGCGACGTGGAGGCCGCCAAGAAGATCGACAAGACGGCCGGCCGGGACGTCGTCGTCTGGGACGGTCTGTCCTACGTCCAGGGCCCCGACGGCAAGATGGTCTCCTCGATCCCCGAGCGCTACATCTTCGACGCGCACACCCAGGACCCCGTCCACGCCACCGGCGAGATGGTCGACGGCGACGCGGTGAAACGGGACGGCATCGAGTTCAAGTGGCCGTTCCTGACACAGAAACGGGACTACGAGTACTTCGACGCGCAGACCCGCACCACCAACCCCATCCACTACAAGGGCACCGAGAACTTCCGCGGCGTCAAGGTCTACTACTTCGAGCAGACCATCCCCTGGACCAAGGTCCCCTTCCCGAAGACGATGCCCGTCAAGGGCATCACTCCGGAGTCGGTCGCCAAGACGGGCACCACCCGCTGGTACACCACGGTCCGCAAGTTCTGGGTCGAACCCGTCACCGGGGCACCGGTCTACGGCGAGGAGCTCCACAAGGAGGAACTGCGCGGCGGCACCCTCCTAGGGGGCGCGAGAAGGTGACGGCGTTCGCCGGCGACGTGAAGATGCGCGAGGACTACATCAAGCACACCGTCGCCCTGGTGAAGTCCAACCGCACCCTCGTCCTGCTGATGGTCTCCTACCTCCCCTGGGGCTTCCTGACCCTCGGCCTGCTCCTGCTCGCCCTCTCCCTCTACCTGGAGGCCCGCAGCAGGCGCCCTGGGACCCCGCCCCCACCGACGTCCACGAACCGGAACCGGTCACCGCCTGAGCCGCGCGTTGGTGAACCGCGTCGCCTCGGCCACGGCCGGGTCCTCGGGCCACGGATGCTTCGGATACCGCCCCCGCAACTCGGCCCGCACGCCCTTGTAGCCGTCCTTCCAGAAGGACGCGAGGTCGGCGGTGACGGCGGCGGCCGCCCGGCGGGGGACAGCAGATGCACGAGCACCGGCACCCCGGCGACGCTCGGCGACTCGTGCAGCCCGAACATCTCCTGCAACTTGACGGCCAGTACGGGCTGTTCGGGGTTCCCGTAGTCGATCCGAATCCTGGACCCGCTCGGCACGACGAACCGCTCCGGAGCCAGCTCGTCCAACCGCCCCGCGTCCCCGAGGCCCACGGCAACAACCGCCGCAGCGCCTGTCCCGCGTCGATCCGCCCCAGATCGCTCCGCCGCCGCGCCCGCCCCAACTCCGGCTCCAACCACTCGTCCACGCGCGCGTGCAACGCCTCGTCGGACACGTCGGGCCAAGGCCCCCGACATGCGCACGCAGGAACGCCAGCCGCTGCCGCAGCACTTGGGCATCCCCGACCACCGCAACAGCCCGAACCCCTCCTGCCGCAACCCCTCGACAAGCGCATCCCGTACGGCGACGGGATCGGCGTCCTTGAGCGGCCGCACCGCCAACTCGACGGCCCCCAGCCGCTCGACGCGCCGAGCCACCACGTCACCACCGGCCCAGTGCACCTCCTCCGCCTCACTGAGCAGCGCCCCGGCCGCGAACCGGGCGACGTCCTCGTCGACCACGGCCCCGAGCTGCACGCGCGCGTGCCCCTGCCGATCGGCCGGTCGGCCACGGCGACCGCGATCCAGGGAGCACCCCTGAGCGCACTGCCCTCGCCGACCTCGGCACGGGTGCCGGAGACGAGGAGATAGGAACCGGCGTCGGCTTTGGCGACGCGCTCGGGGTAGGCAAGGGCGGCGACGAGTCCGACGAGGGCGTCGTCGTTGTTCTCGACGTTCACCTTCTTCGGAACGGGGTCACGGCTGGGCGGGTGGGAAATCTCCCTCCCGCGGCCCGCAGCCGCCGAACTTCCGCACGCCACCGCCCGGCATAGGCGTCCCCTCCACGCCGAGCACTCCGCAGCGCCCCGGCGAGATCATCCCCGTACGCCCGCGGAGCCTCCTCACTGAGCAGCGCGACGACCTCGGCGCCGGCCGCACCCGAGTCCAACAGGGCGCGCCCCAGCCGGGGATGCAACCCCAGCCGAGCCAACTGCACACCCCGAGCGGTAGCCCGCCCACCCGAGTCGACGGCCCCGACCGCCGCCAGCACACCCCGCGCCGCGGCCATCGCTCCACCCGGCGGCGCATCGAGCAACGCCAACCCTGACGCCCCAGGATCCCCCAGCACGCCACCTGAAGCGCGAACGCCGTCAGATCGGCCACCTTGATCTCCGGTGCCGGAAATCGCGGCAGACGGGAATCCTCGGCCTCGGCCCAGCACCGGTACACCGCCCCCGGCGCCTCCCGCCCGGCCCGCCCCGCCCGCTGTCGCCCGGCCGCCTGCGACGCCCGTACCGTCGCGAGCGCGCTCAGCCCGCGTGCGTGATCGACCCGCGGCTCACGGGCCAGCCCCGAGTCGACGACCACCCGTACACCGGGAACCGTCAGCGAGGACTCCGCCACAGCCGTCGCCAGCACCACCCGCCGCCGCGTCCCCGGGGACAGCACCGCGTCCTGCACGGCTGCCGGTGCCCGCCCGTGCACCTGGAGCACCTCGGTCCCGCCGAGGTCGCCCAACTGCCCCGCCACGCGCGCGATCTCCCCGACCCCGGGCAGGAAACACAGCACGTCCCCGTCCCGCTCGCCCAGCGCCCGCCGTACCGTCGACGCCACGTGCGTGAGCAGCGCCGGGTCCACGCGCATCCCGTGCGGCGGGCGTACGGGACGTACCGGAGGCGTCCAGACGACCTCCACCGGGTACGCGACACCCTCCGCCTCGACCACCGGAGCATCGCCCAATAGCCGGGCCCAGCCCTGCGCGTCGGTCGTCGCGGATGCCGCGACCAGCCGCAACTCGGGCCGCAGCGCCTCCCGTACGTCGACCAGGAAGGCGGCCACCGTGTCCGCGTCCAGGTGCCGCTCGTGGCACTCGTCCAGGATCACGGTGTCGACGCCGGCCAACTCCTGGTCCCGCTGGAGGCGTTGGAGCAGCACTCCGGTCGTGACGACCTCCACGCGTGCGTGCCGCCCGACGACCCGCTCGCCGCGCACGGTGTAGCCGACGCTCTCGCCGACCTTCTCGCCCAGCAGCCACGCCATGCGCCGGGCCGCCGCCCGCGCCGCGATCCGCCGCGGCTCGGCGACGACCACCCGCCGCGCGGGACCCCGTTCCCTTCGCCGAGCAGCCCGGCCAGCGCGAGCGGCACCAGCGTCGTCTTGCCGGTGCCGGGCGGCGCGACGAGCACGGCTGCGCCGCGCGCCTCCAGGGCGGCGTCAAGTCCGGGCAGGGCACTGCGGACGGGCAGCGCGTCGAGGGCGTCGTAGCGGATCACGCCCCCAGTGTCGTACGCCCGGCGAAGCGGCCTCTACGCGCGCGTGCCCGCGTTCCGTCAGTTCCTCCGGCCTCGCTAGCGGGCGCGTTCGCAGACGAAGATCGCCGTCCCGGGGATGAGGTTGCCGCGCAGGGGCGACCAGCCGCCCCACTCGGCGGTGTTCCAGGAGGGCCACTCCGGCTCGACCAGGTCCACCAGGCGCAGGTCCGCCGCGACGATGTCCCGGACGCGGTCGCCGATGGTCCGGTGGTGCTCCACGTAGACCGCGCGGCCCTCGTCGTCCTGCTCGACGTACGGCGTGCGGTCGAAGTAGGAGGCGGAGACCGTCAGTCCCTCGGGGCCCGGCTCGTCCGGGAAGGCCCAGCGGAGCGGGTGCGTGGTCGAGAAGACGAACCGGCCGCCCGGTCGCAGCACCCGGCGCACCTCGCTCAGCACCAGCACCGGGTCGGCGACGAACGGCAGCGCCCCGTACGCCGAGCAGGCCAGGTCGAAGGATTCGTCCGCGAAGGGCAGCGCGCCCGCGTCGGCACATACCAGAGGGAACGATCCGCCGATCCGCAGCGCGTGCTGGAGCTGGCGGTGGGAGAGGTCCAGAGCGACCGGGCGGGCACCCTGGGCGGTCAGCCAGCGCGAGCACTGGGCCGCGCCGGCGCCGATCTCCAGGACGTCCTTCCCCTTCAGTTCCTCCGGCGGGCCGAGCAGTTCGGCCTCCACCTCGTCGAGGCCCTCGGGGCCCCACACGAAGCGGTCGTCGCCCAGGAACGTGCCATGTTCGACCTGGTAGTCGTCCGCGTTCCGGTCCCACCAGCCCCGGTTGGCCCGGGAACTCTCGGTGACGTCGGCGTCACGCCGGGTGGCTTCCGGTTCGAACGCATCGGGCTCTTGGATGATCGGCTCCCTCGTCGTACTCTTCCGTCACCTCTACGGTGCGGCTGTCCCCGGCGGCGTCACTGAAGGGGTGGTTCAGGCCTGCGTGGCCTCGCGGGACACGTTTTGTGCCGGGTATGCGGCGATCCGCCCCGGGTGTGCGCCTTCGCGCATTGACCCTGCCTGGCTGCCCCCGTATGCTACAAGTTGCGCTGCGGGCCTGCGCACCTCAGACGTAGCAGGTTGCGCTCGCATCTGTATGTATGACCCCTCGGTTTTCGAGGCGCCACCGGACACCTGGTGTTCCGGATCGGTGCTTCTTTGGCTGTCCGGCCTTCTACAGAGCGAAGCGAAACGGGCTCCCGGCGTAAGCAGTACCTACGACTTCAATGTCCGTACCGGAGCCCTTTCCCACATGACGAGCAGCACCGAGACCACCGCCACCACCCCGCAGGTAGCGGTCAACGACATCGGTAACGAGGAAGCCTTCCTCGCCGCGATCGACGAGACGATCAAGTACTTCAACGACGGCGACATCGTCGACGGCGTCATCGTGAAGGTCGACCGGGACGAGGTCCTGCTCGACATCGGTTACAAGACCGAAGGCGTTATCCCGAGCCGCGAACTCTCCATCAAGCACGACGTCGACCCGAACGAGGTCGTCGCCGTAGGCGATGAGATCGAGGCCCTGGTCCTCCAGAAGGAGGACAAGGAAGGCCGCCTCATCCTGTCCAAGAAGCGCGCTCAGTACGAGCGTGCCTGGGGCACGATCGAGAAGATCAAGGAAGAGGACGGGATCGTCACCGGTACCGTCATCGAGGTCGTCAAGGGTGGACTCATCCTCGACATCGGCCTCCGTGGCTTCCTGCCGGCCTCTCTCGTCGAGATGCGTCGTGTCCGCGACCTCCAGCCCTACGTGGGCAAGGAGCTCGAGGCCAAGATCATCGAGCTGGACAAGAACCGCAACAACGTGGTCCTGTCCCGCCGTGCCTGGCTGGAGCAGACCCAGTCCGAGGTCCGCCAGACCTTCCTCACGACCCTCCAGAAGGGTCAGGTCCGCTCCGGCGTGGTCTCCTCGATCGTCAACTTCGGTGCCTTCGTGGACCTTGGTGGCGTCGACGGTCTGGTCCACGTCTCCGAGCTGTCCTGGAAGCACATCGACCACCCCTCCGAGGTTGTCGAGGTCGGCCAGGAAGTCACCGTCGAGGTCCTCGACGTGGACATGGACCGCGAGCGCGTCTCCCTGTCGCTGAAGGCGACCCAGGAAGACCCGTGGCAGCAGTTCGCCCGCACCCACCAGATCGGCCAGGTCGTGCCCGGAAAGGTCACGAAGCTGGTTCCGTTCGGTGCGTTCGTCCGCGTGGACGAGGGCATCGAGGGTCTGGTGCACATCTCCGAGCTGGCCGAGCGCCACGTGGAGATCCCGGAGCAGGTCGTCCAGGTCAACGACGAGATCTTCGTCAAGGTCATCGACATCGACCTCGAGCGTCGCCGGATCTCGCTGTCCCTGAAGCAGGCCAACGAGTCCTTCGGTGCCGACCCGGCCTCGGTCGAGTTCGACCCGACGCTCTACGGCATGGCCGCGTCGTACGACGACCAGGGCAACTACATCTACCCCGAGGGCTTCGACCCCGAGACCAACGACTGGCTCGAGGGCTATGAGACCCAGCGGGAGGCGTGGGAGCACCAGTACGCCGAGGCGCAGCAGCGGTTCGAGCAGCACCAGGCGCAGGTCATCAAGTCCCGCGAGGCCGACGCCCAGGCTGCGGCCGAGGGCGTCGACACCCCGGGTGCGGCTCCGGCCGCGGCTGGTGGCGGCGGTGGCGGTTCGTACTCCTCCGAGGGTGCGGACACCTCCGGTGCGCTGGCGTCCGACGAGGCGCTTGCCGCCCTGCGTGAGAAGCTGGCCGGCGGCCAGAGCTGATCGCTGCCGCTGAGGTTTGGCGGTTAGCTGAGGGGCCGTACCTTCCGGGGTGCGGCCCCTCAGTCATGTGCGGATGCACTTCGGCTGCGGGCCGTATGTGGCCGGTCGCGCTCACGCGGCGGAGCCGCTGCCGATACAGCCCCGCGCCCCTTGAGGGGCGCTTTTCCTCGGGCTTGCAGAAACGTGTGGGATACAGCAGTAACTGCTGTGTCGTAACTGGTCGTTGGGACGCTTCCCCGGTCATTCGTGATCGGGAAGGGGAGCTGGACCATGGGCAGGAACCAGAGCCGTCGTGCTTTTCTGCGGAACGTGGGTCTCACCGGGGGCGCGGGCACCATGTTCGCCACCATGGGGGCTCTCGGGCTCGCCCCCACCGCCCAGGCGGCTCAGCGGGAGCAGCCGTTCCGGGCGCTGAGCGGCAGCGACTTCACGCTCACCGGGCGCGGCGCGGCCAAGGTGGTCGTCCTCGGTGGTGGTATCGCCGGGCTGACCACGGCGTACGAACTCGGCAAGGCCGGCTACGACTGTACGGTCCTGGAGGCCAGAGACCGTACCGGTGGCCGTAACTTCACCGTCCGGGGCGGTGACACGACGACCGACCTCCACGGCAACCGGCAGACCGCCCGTTTCGCCGACGGGCACTACATGAACTGCGGACCCGCGCGGATCCCGCAGTGGATGGTCACGCTTGACTACTGCCGTGAACTGGGCGTCCCCATCGAGGTGTTCACCAACGTCAACGCGGACGCGTACATCTACAACGAGTCCACCGGCATGACCAGGCCGGAGCGCTACCGCACCGCCAAGGCCGATGTCTACGGCTATGTCTCGGAGTTGCTCGCCAAGGCCACCGACAGGGGCGCCCTGGACAAGGAGTTGACGGCCACCGACCAGGAGAAGCTCGTCGAGTTCCTCAAGGGGTGGGGTGACCTCGGGGACAAGATGACCTATGAGGGGGTGACTTCCGCGGGTACTCGACCGTTCCGGCCGCCGCGGGCGCTCCTGGTGTGCTGCTCGGGGACGTACCCACCGCCTCCGAGGTCTTCGCCAGCGGGGTCGGCCGCTACTTCTCCTTCGAATTCGGCTTCGACCAGGCCATGTTGATGTTCCAGCCGGTCGGCGGCATGGACCAGATACCGAAGGCCCTCACCCGGGCGATCGGCGCGCACCGCATCCGCACGGGAGCGGCCGTCTCGAAAATCACCGACAAGGGGAGCGGTGTTTCGGTCACGTACTCCCAGGGCGGCCGTACGAAGGTGATCGAGGCCGACTACTGCGTCGGCGCGCTGCCGCCCAACATCCTCGCCAGGATCCCGCACAACCTCGGCACCGGCGTCCAGACCGCACTGGAGGCGATCACCCCGTCGTCCGCCGCGAAGATCGGCCTGGAGTACAAGTCCCGCTGGTGGGAACTGGATCACCGGATCTACGGCGGCATCACCGAGACCGACCAGGACGTCACCCACATCTGGCACCCTTCTTACGGTTTCCACGGTGAGCGGGGCGTCCTGATCGGGTACTACAACTACGACGACGACGCGGACTCCTACGCGAAGCTCACGCCCAAGGGGCGGGAAGAGCGGGCGGTGGCCGCGGGCGTGAAGATCTACGGCGAGAAGTACCGCAGCGAGCTGGCCTCGTCCTTCTCCCACCACTGGCGTCAGACGCCCCACCTGGAGGCCGCGTGGCACGACACCCCGGTGGCCCCGACGACGCCCGCTACAAGCCGCTCAACGACCCCACCGGACGGGTCCACTTCGCCGGCGACTGGCTGAGTTACACCGATGCCTGGCAGCACGGCGCGTTCTCCTCCGCCCGCAAGGCTGTGACCGCACTCCACGCGCGCGTGCTGTCCTCGTGACGTGGACGCCCACCTGGTGACTCAGGGGAGCGGTGCGTGAAAAGCCCGTAAGAGGTGCCTGATCAGGGGCATGGGCGGGAATGCCCATGCCCTGGAGGGCGTTCTGCAGTACGAACACGAGGAGGAGCGGTCACTGTGCTTGATCCGCAGGGTTTGTACGCATGGGAGCCGAAGGGCCTGGCAGTCGTCGACATGGCGCTCGCACAGGAGTCGGCCGGTCTTGTCATGCTCTACCACTTCGACGGATACATCGACGCGGGCGAGACGGGCGACCAGATCGTCGAACGTCTGCTCGACACGTTGCCCCACCAGCTCGTGGCCAGTTTCGACCACGACCGGCTCGTCGACTACCGCGCCCGCCGCCCGCTGCTGACCTTCAAGCGGGACCGGTGGACCGAGTATGAGGAGCCCACGCTCGACGTACGACTGGTCCAGGACGCCACCGGGGCGCCCTTCCTGCTCCTCTCCGGCCCCGAGCCGGACGTGGAGTGGGAGCGCTTCGCCGCGGCCGTCCAGCAGATCGTGGAGCGGCTCGGCGTCCGCCTGTCCGTGAACTTCCACGGCATCCCCATGGGCGTCCCGCACACCCGGCCCGTCGGCGTCACGCCGCACGGCAACCGGAACGACCTCGTCCCGGGGCACCGCAGCCCCTTCGACGAGGCACAGGTCCCCGGCAGCGCCGAGGCGCTCGTCGAGTACCGCCTCATGGAGGCCGGTCACGACGTCCTGGGCGTCGCCGCGCACGTCCCGCACTACATCGCCCGCTCGCCCTACCCGGACGCGGCCCTGACCGTCCTGGAAGCCATCACGGCGGGCACCGGACTGGTCCTCCCGGGCATCGCGCACTCGCTGCGCACCGAGGCCCACCGCACCCAGACCGAGATCGACCGCCAGATCCAAGAGGGCGACGAGGAGCTCGTGGCGCTCGTCCAGGGCCTGGAGCACCAGTACGACGCCGCCGCGGGCGCCGAGAGTCGCGGCAACATGCTCGCCGAGCCGGTCGAGATCCCCTCGGCCGACGAGATCGGGCAGGAATTCGAGCGCTTCCTGGCGGAGCGCGAGGGCGACAACTAGGCGGCGGCCGCCGGTCACCCGGTGCCCTGTCGGTGACAGGCCGTAGGCTTCGGTCCATGCTGAAGGTCGGCCTCACCGGGGGCATCGGTGCCGGTAAGAGTGAAGTGTCACGGCTGCTCGTGAGTCACGGGGGCGTGCTGATCGACGCCGACCGCATCGCGCGCGAGGTCGTCGCGCCCGGAACTCCCGGGCTGGCGGCGGTCGTCGAAGCCTTCGGGGAGGACGTGCTCGCCCCGGACGGCTCCCTGGACCGGCCCAAGCTGGGCTCCATCGTCTTCGCCGACCCCGAGAAGCTGGCCGTCCTCAACGAGATCGTCCACCCCCTGGTCGGCCGGCGGTCCCGGGAGCTCGAGACGGCCGCGGCCGACGACTCCGTAGTGATCCACGACGTCCCCCTCCTCGCCGAGAACGCCCTGGCCGCGTTGTACGACCTGGTGATCGTCGTGGACGCGAGCCCCGAGACCCAGCTCGACCGGCTGGTCCGGCTGCGCGGGATGACCGAGGACGACGCACGCGCGCGGATGGCCGCCCAGGCGACCCGCGATAAGCGGCTCGCCATCGCGGACATCGTCATCGACAACGACGTACCCCTGGAGGCGCTGGAGCGCCGCGTCCAGGACGTATGGGCCGAACTCGAGCGCAGGGCGCACACGCCCCAGCAGCCACCCCAGGAATAGCGGGCCTTTCCGCGGGCGTTGAAACGTCCGAGTGAGGGAAGGACTTTGCCGTGCCGAGAACAGCGGAACGACCGGACGTACTCCGGAGACGCATGTCATCGACTTCCGCGCCGCCGAGCAGCTGCTCGCCGCGCGGGACCCGCGGGGCGCGGTGAAGCTGCTCGACGGCGTCATCGACGCGTACCCGGAGAACACGGCGGCCCGGCTGCTGCGCGCGCGTGCCTTCTTCGCGGCCGCGCAACTGCGCCCCGCCGAGCTGGAGTTCACCATCGTCCTGGAGCGGGAGCCGGACAACGCGTTCGCGCACTTCGCGCTCGCCCGCACCTACGAACGGCAGGGCCGTGCCGACCAGGCCAAACGCCACTTCCGGCTGGCCGCAGCGCTCGACCCCAACCCGCAGTACCTGAAGGCGGCCCGGTTCGACGCGTAGGCGCATCCCCGTAGAGCGTGTTTAAGCGTTTACGCACGGTCAGGGTGTCGGTGCTCCGGGGACGGTACGGCGGGATGTCACGGCCCGGCTGGTAGTGCGGGCCCTGGCGCAGGTGCCTGAGGATCATGGCCATGTCGATCGTGACGACCAGCCACAGCACCCCGCAGGCCGCCGCCCACCCGGGGCGCCCGGCGAGCGCGAACGCCGCCGTGCCGAAGACCGTCCAGACCAGTCCCCACACGCTCAGCCAGAAGCGCGCCCGCAGGGGACTGCGCGCTGTCGTCGGCTCACTGCCCGTACGCATCAGGATCACTGCTCCTCCTTGCAACATACTCTTCGGGGCGGACGTTCTCCACAGGGAGGGGAAAGCGCACCGTGCTGCCGGACGCCGACGAACTGCCCGAGGTCCTGCTCGACCTCGCCGTACCCCATGAGGACATCAACGAACTGGTGCGACTGCGCCGGGAGTTGACACGGAACACCGACGCGGCGCGGCTCCTGGAGGAGTGCGCCGGAGAGCTGGTGAAGGACATCGGGGAGCACGGTCACTGGGACCGGCTCACCGCGCTGCTCCTGGCCCGGCTGCCCGAGGCGCCGCCCGAGATCGGCGGCTACTTCCCCGTGTACGTGTTCGCCGCCGCGCTGCCCTACACGCGCGCGTACCACCGCGAACGCGGCATCCCCGCCGACGTCTCCCGGCGCACCCTCGCCGACCTGGGACGCAACGTCGCGGTGCACCGCAGACGGTACGGCGAGCCAGGGCTGCCGTACCCGCAGTGGCTCGTCCCGCACTTCCGCGGCGAGCTGTACCAGCTGGGGCGGCTGCAGTTCGAGCGGGCGCGGCTCGGCGAGCGCACCGCACAGGCGCTCACGGCGGCCGGGCTGGACGCCGGTCCGGGGACGCCCTGTCTGAACCTGCACATCCCCGACTACCCGGGCCGCTCACCCCGGCCGCGTGCGACCGCTCGCTGGACCTGGCCCGCGCGTTCTTCGCCCGGTACTTCCCCGAGGAACACCACGAGGTCGCGACCTGCCACTCCTGGCTGCTCGACCCGCAGTTGAAGAAGTACCTGTCCGCCGACTCCAACATCGTCCGCTTCCAGGACCGGTTCCGGTTGATCCGCGAGGACACGGAGCCGGCCGACACCGAGCCCGTGCAGTTCGTGTTCGGGCACCCCGGTCAGCCGGCGGAGAGCCTGCCCCGGCGTACGTCCGTGGAGCGGGCCGTCGGGGACCATCTGCGGGCCGGCGGGCACTGGTACCTCGGCCACGGGTGGTTCCCGCTCCAGCAGCCGCCGGTCTGACGGCTGCCTCCCCAACCGTTGCCTCTCCAGAGGGAATTGACTCGTACGGGTGAACCAGTGCGAGTCGGGAACGGGCGTGCGGACGCGGTCCGTTGGACGGGCATGCGAATCGAAATGCGTGAAGGGTACGAGGGGACAGGACCCGGGGCGATCACTCCGGACGGCTGCGCGGTCGAGCTGTACTCACGGCTGCCCATCGGCCAGGAGCCGGACATCATCGCCGCGGCCGTGCCTGCGGGCGCGCACATCCTCGAACTGGGCAGCGGGGTGGGCCGGATGACCCACCCCCTCCTGGACCGCGGGTTCACGGTCACGGCGGTCGACGAGTCCGCCGAGATGCTGGAGCGCGTCCAGGGGGCGCGGACGATCTGCAGTCCGATCGAGCAGCTCGATCTGGGCGAGACGTTCGACGTGGTGATGCTCGCGTCGTTCCTGGTGCACGCCGGGGACATCGAGGTGCGGCGCGGGCTGCTGCGGACCTGCGTACGCCATCTCGCGCCGGGCGGCAGCGTGTTGATCCAGCGGGAGGGCGAGAACTACCACACCAGCCTGCCGCGCGAGCGGGTCGACCCCAGCGGCTTCACCGTGCGGATGGTGTCGGCGGAGCCGGTCGGGGACGGGGTCAACTCGGTGCGCGCGGAGTATGTGTTCCCGGACGCGGTCTGGACCCAGACGTTCCTGGCCCGGCCGTTGACCCAGGACCAGTTCGAGGAGGCGCTGGCGGAGGCGGGACTGAGAGTGGACAGCTATCTGACACCGGACGGGATATGGGTGCGGGCGGTGCCGGTGCCGGTGACAGAGACTGCGGCGGAGTAGCGGACGCGAGGACCGGCGGCACGTGGATCGGCGAATCGGCGAATCGGCGGTTTGGCGGCTTGGGCGGCTTGGCGGACTCGCGGAGGAAATCCCGTGCGGCAGCGATGAGTTCGAGGGCGAGGGTCGGTCTACCCTGTGACAGCACCACGGACCGCTTGCCAGCGCTCCGCACCGCTTCCCACAGGAGAACCCCATGTCCGAGACCGCCGCTTCCGTAGCCTCCGCCGCTTCCGCCACCTCCCGCACCGTCGTCGCCGAGTCCGCGACCACGCGTGGCCGCCGTGCCCGGATCGCGCTGCGTGCCCTCCAGGTGCTGCTCGCGCTGTTCTACGGCCTCGCGAGCGCGCTGCCCAAGCTGATCGCCCACCCGTCGGCCGTGGAGTCCTTCGACAAGATCGGCTGGGGCAGCGGGGCGATGTACACCATCGGCGCGCTCGAACTGGCCGGTGGGATCGCCCTGTTGGTCCCGCTGCTGCAGTCGGTGGCGGCGACGGCGCTCAGCGCGCTGATGGTGGGTGCGTTCGTCGTCCAGATGACCGCGTTCCACGGGGAGAACGCGGCGACACCGCTGATCCTGATCATCCCGCTCGCCCTGATCGCCTGGGCACGGCGGGGGCAGAACGCGGAGTTGCTCCGGGTGGTACGACGACGGGCGTGACCCGTGCCGTACAGCCACGGCTACGGCTGAGCGCAGGGCGGCGGTGGCATCCGGTGGGCCGAGGGGCCCGGGCCGGATGTCACCGTTGCGTGTCGCGGTGGGTGCTCCGGCGTGAGTCGCGGCGGGTGTCCCGGTTCCGGTCGCGGTCCCGGTCCTTGTGGGGATCGGGAGCGGTGTCGGGATCGGCGCCGGGGAAGCCGCGCAGGCGTTCCATGTCGCGCCGGTCGCGCTTGGTGGGGCGGCCGGTGCCGCGGTCGCGGATGCCGGCCGGGGCGACGGCCTCGCGGGGCGGGGGCGGCGGGGAGTTGTCCACGTAGCACTGCACGGCGACGGGGGCGCCGACCCGTTTGCGGATGACCTGCTTGACGATGACGACGCGTTCGTGGCCCTCGTGGCGGAGGCGCACCTCGTCGCCGACGTGGACGGAGTGCGCGGGCTTCACGCGCTCGCCGTTGACGCGGACGTGGCCGCCCTTGCAGGCGGCGGCGCCCATGGAGCGGGTCTTGACCAGGCGGACGGACCAGATCCAGCTGTCGACGCGGACGCTCCCGCCGTTCGAGGGCCCGGCGGCCTTGGCGGCGGCCACGGCGTCGCTGTCGGGCTCTGCGGCGGGCCGGGTGCCGGACACGGCAGCGGACGTGCCGGTTCCGTCGTCCTCGCCGGTGTCGTCCATTGCCTCGGAAGCCATGGTCCCGACTTTAGTGCCTCCCTTCGGTCGGCTCCGGCGGATTTCGGCCCCCGACCTGGCCGTGCAGGCCCGCTGCGGTCCGTGGCCGGCACCCCGCTGGGTCACCCCGGATGCACCCCCTCGCCGTACCGCAGAGGCTGTCTTCCGAGGTCGTAGAGGTCGTAGCGGTCGTCGGAGTCATCGGGGCCGTGGCGGCCGTACGAGCGAGGGGTCGGACGTGGAGGACAGGGCGGCGAAGGCCGACGCGTCGTTCGGCGCGCAGGACAGCATGTGCAATCTGCCCGCGCCGAACGAGCGGGCGCTGTTCTCGGAGCTGCGGAACACGGCCGTGGCGATGGGCGCGTTCGTCGAGGAGCGTGCGGCAGACCTCCGGAGCCGGGGCGGGACGGTGACGGCCGGATGAGCACCACCGACACCCCGCAGACCACCGAACAGCCGCCGCACAAGCCGAAGTTCACCTTCCCCAGCGCGCTGACCGTCCTCGCGATCGTCACGATCGCCGTGTGGCTGCTCGCGTTCCTCATCCCGTCGGGGCTCTACGACCGGAACGACGCGGGCGCCCCGATCCAGGGGACGTACCACCGCGTCGACTCCGGCCAGAGTTTCGTCGACCGGCTGAACGACCTGTTCCTCGCGCCCGTCAACGGTCTCTACGGCATCCAGGACCAGAAGACCGGCCAGGTCGGCCCCGATCTGGCCGGTGAACTGTACGGCAGCGCGGGCGTGTTCCTGTTCGTGCTCGCCATCGGGGCGTTCATCACCGTGGTGTTCGCGACCGGCGCCCTCGACCGGGGCATCGGCCGGCTCGCCCACCGGCTGCGCGAGCGCGGCGCGCTGCTCATCGCCGGGATCATGGTGGTCTTCTCGGTCCTCGGCACGGTCGAGGGCTTCGCCGAGGAGACCCTCGGTTTCTACGGTCTGATCGTGCCGCTGATGCTGGCACTCGGCTACGACCGGATGGTCGCCGTCGGCACCATCATCCTCGGCGCCGGGATCGGCGTGCTCTGCTCGACGGTGAACCCCTTCGCGACCGGCGTCGCCTCCTCCGCCGCGGACATCTCGCTCGGCGACGGCATCGTGCTGCGGTTCGTGATGTGGGTGGTGCTGACGGCGGTGACGGTGGCGTACGTCATCCGGTACGCGCGCCGGGTGCGGCGAGACCCGGAGCGGTCGCTCACCGGTTCCTGCCCGGCGACCGGGACCATGACGCCGGCTCGGAGGCCGAGGAACCCGAACTGACCAGGCTGCACAAGGCGGTCCTGGTGACCATGGGCCTGGTCTTCGCCTTCATGATCTTCTCGGTGGTGCCCTGGGCGAGCGCGCTCACCGGCGACGCGGACGCCAAGCCGTACGGCTTCGAACTCGGCTGGTCCTTCCCGCAGTTGGCGGCGCTGTTCCTGTGCGCGGCGGTGCTGATCGGGCTGGTGGCGCGGCTGGGGGAGCAGAAGCTCAGCTCGATGATCATCCAGGGGGCCGCCGACTTCATCTCGCCGGCGCTGGTGATCGTGCTGGCGCGCGGGGTCACCGTCATCATGAACAACTCGAAGATCACGGACACCGTGCTGCACTCCATCGAGGGCATCGTGAAGGGCACCTCGTCCGGCGTCTTCGCGATCATCGTCTTCGTCGTGAACCTGCCGTTGGCCTTCCTGATCCCCTCCACCTCCGGCCACGCGACCCTCGCCATGCCGATCCTCGCCCCGCTCGCCGACTTCGCCGGGGTTTCCCGCGCGGTCGTCGTCACCGCCTGGCAGGCCGCGAGCGGCTGGATGAACCTGTGGGTGCCGACGACGGCCGTCACCATCGGCGGGGTGGCGCTGGCGAAGGTCGGTTACGACAAGTACCTGCGGTTCGTCTGGCCGTTGCTGGTGCTGCTGTTCCTGATGATCTGCGGGTTCGTGGCGTTCGGCGCGGTCTTCACCTGAGCCCGGACGGAGCGGGGACGCATACGGTGGCGGCATGAACCTGTCCGACCTCGACCAGCGGATCACCGGCTGCCGGGCCTGCCCCCGCCTGGTCGCCTGGCGCGAGGAGGTCGCCCGTACCAAGCGGGCCGCCTTCGCCGACTGGACGTACTGGGGTCGCCCGGTCCCCGGCTTCGGCCCCGCCGACGCGCCGCTCCTGATCATCGGCCTGGCCCCGGCCGCGCACGGCGCCAACCGCACCGGCCGCATGTTCACCGGCGACCGTTCCGGCGACGTCCTGTACGAGGCCCTCTACGACGTCGGGCTCGCCTCGCAGCCGACCGCCGTGAGCGCCGACGACGGCCTGGAGCTGTACGGCGTCCGCATCACCTCGCCGGTACGCTGCGCCCCCGCCCGCCAACAAGCCCACCCCGGAGGAGCGCGACACCTGTCGTTCCTGGCTCGTCGAGGAACTCACCCTGCTGCGGCCGACGTTGAAGGCCGTGATCGTGCTCGGCGCCTTCGGCTGGCAGGCCGCGCTGCCCGCGTTCACGGCGGCGGGCTGGCAAGTCCCGCG
Organism: Streptomyces sp. P3; assembly: GCA_016893485.2. Lineage (GTDB taxonomy): Bacteria > Actinomycetota > Actinomycetes > Streptomycetales > Streptomycetaceae > Streptomyces. The sequence goes on along the minus strand of JAFEKX020000001.1, from coordinate 2,734,265 downwards.
CCCACGGCCCGTGTTCGGGCACGGCGCCCGGGTCTCCTCGGCGGCATCGACCTCTTCGGCTGCTTCCACGTCAGCCAGCGCAACACCTTCACCGGGAAACTCACCCCGGCGATGCTGCGGGACGTGCTGCGCACGGCGGCCGGGGCGGCGGGGCTGGCGACGACGCCGTAGCGAGGCCGGAGCCGTGGCGAGGTCAAGGCGCCGGGATCGTAGCGAGGTTAGGGTCGTCGGATGGGCCTGTATCCGGAGATCGAACCGTACGACCACGGCATGCTCGAGGTCGGGGACGGCAACCGTGTCTACTGGGAGACGTGTGGGAACCCGCACGGGAAGCCCGCCCTCGTGCTGCACGGCGGGCCGGGGTCGGGCTGTTCGCCGTACCCCCGGCGGTACTTCGACCCCGCCGCCTACCGGATCGTGCTGCTCGACCAGCGCGGGTGCGGACGGTCCACCCCGCACGCGAGCGCCTACGACACCGACATGAGCGTGAACACCACGGCTCACCTCATCGCCGATCTGGAGCTGCTGCGGCGGGAGTTGGCGATCGAACGGTGGCTGGTGTGGGGCGCTTCGTGGGGCTCGGTGCTCGGGCTGCGGTACGCGCAGACGCATCCCGGTGCGGTGTCGGAGCTGGTGCTGACGTGCGTCGCCACCGGGTCGAACCCCGAAGTGGCCCTGCTGGCCAGGGGACTTGGAAAGCTCTTCCCGGAGGCCTTCGAGGCGTTCGTCGCCGAACTCCCGCCCACGGAAAGGGAAGGGAACCTCGCCGCCGCCTACAACCGGCTGATCGAGTCGTCCGACCGGGTGGTGCGGGAGCGGGCCGCGCGTGCCTGGACCGACTGGGAGACGGCGATCGTCCCGGCCCCGCCGCGCTCCGAAACCCGTTACGAGGACCCGGAGTTCAGGATGTGCTTCGCGCGGACCGTCACGCACTACTTCGGCAACGACCACTTCCTGGGGAGGGCAACGAGGAAGGTGTCGTCCTGCGGGACGCGCACCTCCTCAAAGGCATCCCCGGCACCCTCGTCCAGGGCAGCCTCGACCTCGGCAACCTGACCGGTGTCGTCTGGCGGCTCCATCACGCCTGGCCCGGCAGCGAGTTGACGCTCGTGGACGAGGCCGGGCACAACGCGAGCGCGCCCGGTATCGCCGAAGCGGTGGTGGCGGCGACGGACAGGTACGCCCGCCGCTGACCCTCCCCGGCCCGGCGTCTCAGGAGACCCGGGCCGCCGCCACCGGCCGGGCCGTCACGTCGTAAGTACCGGTGCTCTTCGCGGAGTTGACGCTCCACCGGTATCGCGAGAACTCGCCGGTCGCGTCGGAGGCGTAGAACATCATGTGGCCGATGCCGACACCCTGGAGGTTCTCGCCTGCGACATCGCCGACCATCCGTGTGTCGGGGTACGTGGGGTAGTTGGTCAGGGCGTAGACGCCGTGCGGGTCGGAGGTGCAGTCGACGATCTCGACGGCGTACTGGGTCTCGCCGGGGAAGTCTGCGGTGCCGGTGAAGACGCCCTTGACCTCACGGACCATGACGACGTGGCCGGTGTTGTCGGGGTCGCTGCCGCTGTAGTCGACGGCGACGATGTCGCCCGGCCGGAGGTCGGCGACCTTGCGGACGCGCCGGAAGCGGGGGCCGGCGGTGCCGTTCAGGAAGGCGGCGCAGTAGTCGGCGGCCTCGGGGCCTTCTCCTGGAAGTACTGGAGGAAGTAGTCGTCGCCCGCCCAGCCGTAGGTGTGCCTGAGGACGCCGGTGACGAAGGACGCGCAGCGGGCGCGGGCCACCCAGCTCGCCGGGTCGTCGGGCGTGCCCCAGGTGAGGGTGGCGGCCGAGCCGGTCAGATACACGTTGTTCTGGCGGGCCGTACGGCCGCTGACCAGGGCGATCTCGTCGGCGGTCAGGGCGCGGGCGTAGGTCCGCACGTCGTCGATCGCGCCTTTGAAGCGGTTGACGGGCGCGCCGTCGAAGCGGGCCCGGCCGATGGAGAAGCCGCCGGGCGCGGCCCAGGACAGGGTGGTGGCCGCGCTGCCCCGCAACTGACCGTCGACGTACAGCCGGATCTGTGTGCCGTCCCAGACTCCGGTCAGGTGGGTCCAGCTGCCGAGACCGGCCGGTGAGGTGGCGACGGCGGACACCTTGGTCGTCTGGTCCTCGCTGCGGACCTTGAAGGCCCAGGTGGAGACGGTGTTGTCGTACTGGAGGAGGAAGCGGCTGGTGGTGGCGCCGTCCTGACTCACCGCCGTGTACATGGTGCCCGGGTCGGCGTCGGAGGCCAGGCGCACCCACGCGGAGACGGTGAAGGGGGCTGTCGTGTCCAGGACGGAGTCCGTGGCGGCGTACGCCCCGGACGTTCCGTCGAGACTCAGCTCGCCGCCCGCGCGCAGCGCCGTCCAGCTCGCGCCGCAGCCGAGCGTGACGGGATGCTCGCGGCCGGAACGGTCCGCGCCCGAGCCGTCCAGCGCCCAGTGCCCGACCAGCCCGTCCGTCAGATACCCGGCCGCCAACAGCCGCTGGTAGCCGACCAGTTGCTCGGCCTGGGCCAGATGGGGGTGCCGACCGGCGTGAACGGGTGTCCAGTGCCTCGTCCGCCCTGGCCACCCCCGCGTCGGCCACCGTCCCGACCCCCACCAAGGCGGCGGCTCCGCCCAACAGGCCACGTCTGCTGACCATGTCACTCCCCTTGCCTGCCTACGACTGCGCGTCCCCGAACAGATGCCGGACCGTGGAACGGTAGTTGGTCCGTACGTGGGCCAGTGCGTGCGCGCGGGCGCGGTCCGGGTCGCCGGAGGCGATCGCCTCGTACAACTCGCGGTGTTCCACGAGGAGTTGGGGCCACTCCTCGTTCCGCCGGGTCATCCAGCGCAGTCGGCCCGCGACGGGTTCCAGGGCGGCGGTCAGGAGCGTGTTGCCCGCCATCGTCACGATGCTGTCGTGCAGGCGGCTGTTGATGTCCGTGATCACCTCGGCGTCGCCCGCCTCGGTCGCGGCGGCTGCCCGGTCGAGGAGTTCCGCCACCTCGGCCAGCTCCTCCGTGGTCGCGCGGGACGCGGCGAGTCCGGCGGCGTAGACCTCGAGGGCCTCGCGCAGTTCGAAGAGTTCCTGCACGTCGTTCGGGGTGAGAGGGCGTACGACCGCGCGGCGCGGGGTCTCGAAGTGGACGAACCCCTCGGCGACCAGTGCGCGGATCGCCTCGCGGACCGGCACCCGGGAGACACCGAACCGCTCGGCGAGCTCGCGCTCGACCAGCCGGTCGCCCGGTCCGAGGCGGCCCGCGATGATCTCCTGGCGCAGGTTCGCCAGGACGCGTTCGCGGACCGCGCCCAGGGGTTCGATCTTCGTCATGGAGCTCATGGAGCAATCTTCGCCGACTCCGGGGTCTTTTACCGAGCGTTAACAATCGTGACATCGGTCGGAACGCTTGACGGCGGGACCATGACCGCAGTTTGGTATACCAAACGGTCGCTGCCTTCCGTCCCCTCGCCCTGGAGGCCCCGTGTCCCTCGCCGACCGTGCCGAAGCCACCGGCACACCAGCGTTCGTCCCCGATCCCCGGCTCACCAACGAAGACCTCGCCCCCGCCGACAAGCGGAACTGGAAGGTCTTCGACCTCTTCGCCATGTGGATGTCCGACGTCCACAACCTCGGCAACTACACGTTCGCCGCAGGCCTGTTGGTCCTCGGCATGAACGTCTGGCAGGTCTCTCACCTCCCTGCTCGTCGGCTTCGTGCTCATCTACGTCGGCATGAACTGGATGGGGAGGATCGGGCAGGCGCACGGCGTCCCGTTCCCGGTCGTCAGCCGCATCAGCTTCGGCGTCTGGGGCGCCAACATCCCCGCCCTCATCCGGGCCGTGATCGCCATCATGTGGTACGGCATCCAGACCTACCTCGCGTCCGTCGCCGTCAACGTGATGCTGCTGGCCGCGTGGCCGGGCCTGGAATCCTGGACTCACCACTCCTTCCTGGGACTTGACGCCCTCGGCTGGGTCTCCTTCGTGTCGCTGTGGCTGATCCAGGCGGTGATCATCAGTCAGGGCATGGAATCCGTACGGAAGTTCCAGGACTTCTGCGGTCCCGCGATCTGGCTGGTGATGATCACGTTGGCCATCTGGGTGCTGGCGAAGGCAGGTTGGTCGATCTCCCTCACGTCCACCCCGCACCCGGTCTCGTTCGGCGAGCAGTGGCGGCAGTGGTTCGGCGCGATCGGGCTGATCCTCGCGACGTACGGCACGCTGATGCTCAACTTCTGCGACTTCTCCCGCTTCGCGCCGGACTACAAGACGGTCCGCCGCGGCAACTTCTGGGGTCTGCCCATCAACTCCACGGCGTTCGTGGTCGTTTCGGTGATCGTGACGGCCGGCTCGCTGGAGGTCTGGGGCCAAGCCATCACCGACCCGGCCGAGTTGGTGGCCAAGGTCGGCAACACCTGGGTGATGGTGCTGGGCGCGCTCACGTTCGCCGTCGCCACCATGGGCGTCAACATCGTCGCCAACTTCGTGTCCCCGGCGTACGACCTGGCCAACGTCTGGCCGCAGAAGATCACGTTCAGGATCGGCGGCATGATCAGCACGGTCGCCGCGCTGGTGGTCACCCCCTGGAACCTCTTCTCCAACCCCACGGTCGTCAACTACTTCCTCGGCGGCCTCGGCGCGTTCCTGGGCCCGCTGTTCGGAGTGATCATGGTCGACTACTACTGGGTCAAGCGCGGCCGGGTCGACGTGCAGGAGCTCTTCGACGCGACCCCGGCTCCCGCTACTACTACCGCAAGGGCGTCAACCCCAAGGCCCTGTGGGCGTTCCTGCCCTCGGCGGCGGTCGCGGCGGTGCTGGCGCTGGTGAAGACGTTCAGTGACGTGGCCCCGTACTCGTGGTTCATCGGTACGGCGCTGGGCGCGGGACTGTACGTCCTGATCTGCCGCTCCGAGCGGGCGTCGGCCGAGCCCGTCCCCGAGCCGGTGGAGGTCTGAGCGGAGTGCGCATCGTCGTCACCAACTGCAACACCACGCAGGAGATGACCGAGGAGATCGTACGAGGTGCCCGGGCCGCCGCAGGCCCGGGCACCACCGTGACCGGGCTGACCCCCGCGTGGGGTCCCGAGTCGGCGGAGGGGTGGCTCGACAGCTACCTCTCCGCGGCGGCGGTCATGGACCTGCTGCGCACGTACGACGGTCCGGCCTACGACGCCGTCGTCATGGCCGGCTTCGGGGAGCACGGGCGGGAGGGCGTCCGGGAGTTGGTGGACGTACCGGTCGTCGACATCACCGAGGCGGCGGCCCACCTGGCGTGTCTGCTGGGGCGGCGGTACGGGGTCGTCACCACGCTGGAACGGTCCTGCGGCCAGATCGAGGACAGCCTTGAGCTGGCCGGGGTCGGTCGCAACTGCGCGGGGGTCGTGGGTACGGGTCTGAGCGTCCTCGACCTGGGTGGCGACGAGGCCCGCACGCAGGCGGCGTTTCTCGCGGCGGCGGAGCGGGTGTGTGCGGCGGGGGCGGAGGTCTTGGTCCTGGGGTGTGCCGGCATGACGGGGTTGCAGCGGGTGGTGGGGAGAAGCTGGGTCTTCCTGTGGTGGACGGGGTGGGAGCGGGGGTGAAGTTGGCGGAGTCGTTGGTGGGGCTCGGCCTGACGACGAGCCGAGCGGGGAGTTTCGCGAGGCCGGTGGTTAAGAGGAGGGTGGGGGCGTTGAAGGGGGCGGGGGTGGTCGGAGTTGTTGGGGTGGGTTTGGAGTGCGGGTGGGTGTGGGGTGGTCGGAGTTGTTGGGGTGGGTTCAGGGTGCGGGTGGGTGTGGGGTGGTCGGGGCTGTTGGGGTGGGTTCGGAGTGCGGGTGGGTGTGGGGTGGTCGGGGCTGTTGGGTTGAGTTCGGAGTGCGGGTGCGTGGGGGCTGGTCGCGCAGTTCCCGCGCCCCTTAAAGGCGCCTCTGCTGGTCCGGCCCCAAGGGGCGCGGGGGAACTGCGCGACCAGCCACGACGGCGCAGCACCCGCGAGACGACAGATCCTGGCACCCCCTACCGCGCCGCGTTCCCGTCACACCGCACCCAACTCGCAACTCGCACTCACCCCGACGCACCCCCGCCACACCGCACCCCTGCCGCTCCGCGCCCCGTCGCAACCCCACCTCGCCACGTCGCACTGCCTCTCCATCACCTCACCCCGTCACCCCGCGCCCCGCCCCACCCCGTCACGCCTCACCCCCCACCCCCGTCGGGGTGATCTTCCCCCGCTCAGCCAAGTCACGTGGTGGACCAACCCCGTTCGCCCCGCACACTCCGGGAAGGAACACGCCCCCGAGTCACGGAGTCACCTTGTCGACGTCGGCCCGCCGAGTTCTTCTTGTCGCGCTCCTCGCAGGACTCTGCTGCGCCGGGGCGACACGTGACGTACCGGACGACCCCTTTGGACGGCGCCGGACTCCCGTGCCGCGCAGCAGGCGGCTGCCTGGCGGGAGGCGGGGCGGAACGCCGACGCCACCCTGATGGACCGGATCGCCGCCCGCCCGCAGGCGGAGTGGCTCAACGGCCCCAACCCCGGCCCGGTCGTCCGCGCCCGCACCACCGCCGCCGCCCGCGCAGGCCGCACCGCCGTGCTCGTCGCGTACTACATCCCGAACCGCGACTGCGGCCAGTACTCGCTCGGCGGCGCCCCCACCGACGCCGCCTACCGCGCCTGGATCGACGAGTTCGCGACCGCGCTCGGCGACCGGGGCGCGTACGTGATCGTCGAACCGGACGCCGTGGCCCAGGTGGTCGCCGGCTGCACCCGGGTCACGGCGAGCGACCGCTACGCCCTGCTCGCCCACGCCGTGGACCGCCTCAAACGCCAACCGCACACCCGGGTCTACGTCGACGCGGGCAACTCCAGCTGGATCCCCGAGGCCGGGCGCCTGGTCGCCGCGCTCAAGGCGTCCGGCGTCGCCCGCGCCGACGGCGTCGCCCTCAACGTCTCCAACTTCCAGACGAACCAGGCGAGTTCTACGTACGGCGACCAACTCTCCAAGGACCTCGCCGGCAAGCACTACGTCATCGACACCAGCCGCAACGGCAACGGCCCCCTCACCGGCACCGACACCTGGTGCAATCCGCCCGGCCGCGCCCTGGGCACCCCGCCGACGACCCGCACCGACAACCCCCTCCTCGACGCCTACCTGTGGATCAAACGCCCCGGCGAGTCCGACGGCACCTGCCGGGGCGGCCCGGCCGCAGGCCGGTGGTGGCCGTCGTACGCCCTGGAACTGGCCCGCAACGCCCGCCCCTGACCTACGACTTGGGCTCCCACACGTACCGCACGTCCGGCTCCCGCTCCTCGTTCGTGCTGCCGTCCGTGAACTCGACGGCGACGAAGCCGTGGCGCTCGTAGAACCGGTGGGCGGGCTTGTTCACCTGGAACGTCCACAGCTCCAGGCCCTCCGGACTCCGCTCCTTCGCCAGCTCGACAAACCGGTCCCCGAGCCCGCGCCCCCGCCAGTCCGGGTCGAGGTACAGCTGTGACAGCTCGTCCCCGTTGACCACCATCAGCCCCACGATCCCGCCGCCGTCCCCCGCGTCGGCCACCCAGATGTCCCGCAACGGCACGACGACGTCCCGGAAGTAGTCCCGGATGTCGTCGTCGGACCGCGGGCTGACGACGGTCGGCAGCGCGGCGGCGAACGACCGCAGCCACACATCGGCGGCGGGCCGTGCGTCGGGCCCGGTCGCCCGGCGGATCGTGACGTCCACCTCGGCGTCGGTACTCATGGCCGCACCGCCTCGCCCGGCTCTCCGGACACGGCCTCTTCCGGTACGACGGCCGTCACCGTGATCTCCACGAGCTGTCCCGTGTACCCGAGGCAGGCGACGCCGATGAGCGTGGACGAATGCGGCCCGGTGCTGAGCGCGGACGCCTCGACCACCTCCCACACGGCGGCCAGCACCGAGGGCTCACTACTGACGACGTACACGTCCGACGCGACGACCTGCCCCAAGTCGCTCCCGATCGCCCGCAGTTGCTCCCCGAGATTCGTCAGTACCTGCTCGGCCTGCCGTACCGCGTCCCCGCACCGACCACCTTGCCCTCGGCGTCGAGCGGCACCGCCCCGGCCAGAAAGGCGAGCTTCGTGCCGGCTTCGACGACCGTGGCGTGCGAGTAGGTGGGCGGTGGGAAGAGGGTGGGGACGGTGACGCGTTCGAGCACGGGCTCTCCCGGGGATCGGATTGATCGGATGACGGATGACGGATGACGGAGGTCGGCAGAGGCCGCCGGTCGTCGGCGGCATCGCGCGGGCGTCAGCCGACCACACGCACGACAGCGCCCGCACCCGAATTTCCGGGCACGCCTCGGCGACAGCCACGCAGACCCGTCGCCGCAGCAACTCCTCGGCCACGATCCGCGCCACCACCTCCCGCCGCCTCCGCCGAGCAGCACCCCGCGCCACCCCGGACCGCCGCACCGCAGCCCCCACCACCACCCGGAACTCCGCACTCCGCTCAGCGGCCCCGACCCGCTCGACGCAGTACAGCCGAATCAACGGCACCGTCCGGACGACCCGCGGACCGACCCGTAACAGATCCGCCTCCCCGAGCAGTTGACGCACCATCCCGCCCGTCCACCCCCGCGCACGCAACCCGGCCACGGAGAGATACGCCCCCGCGACCGCCCTCGCTCCGGCCCACTCCCGCACGCCTCGCACACCGCCATCGACCGCACCCCGAAGCGACTCTCAGTGACGATTCCATTGAAGCGCGCCCCACTGACAATCGACCGGCGGCGGGGGAGAGGGCTGCGGTAGCTGCCTGGTCTCGCCGAACCGAGGCTCTTCCCGGCGTTGCGTTCATAAAGAAAGTGCCTCTACGGCCAACCTTCACACCCTCGAAATACGGCCGGCCCGTTCCGCACAAGGTCGCGAACTATCGTGGGAGATCGCGGCTACCACCCCAGCCGCCGACCTCCGTTCCGCCCCCGTTCCGCCCGCTCCGCCCCGGCCACCGTCGCCCGAAGGCACACCCCGCCCTCGTCAGGACAGGAGCCCTGTGTCCCGTCGTACCGTCGCGTTCTCGCTTCCGCCCTGGCTCGCCCACACGCTGCGTGCTCAGCGCGGCCCGGTTCCATGGAGCGCGGTCACGCGGGGGCGCTGGCCGCCGGGCCGTTGCTCCTCGCCGCCGTGCCGGCCGGGCGGACGTCTCTCGGGGTGCTGGCCGCGCTCGGGGCGATGTTCGCCGGGATCAACGACCGGCCCGGCAGTCGACGGGCCTCGGTCAAGCGGCTCGGTGGGCCCGCGCTCGCGGGAGCCGCGGGGCTGCTGGTCGGGACGTATGCGGGGGAGCATGTGGGGGCCGTCGTGCTCACCCTGCTCCTCACCGGGATCGGGCTGGTCGCCGGCGGGTTCAGTGCCATCGGGCCCGTCGCCTCCGGTGCCGGTACGCAGCTGCTCGTCGCCTCCGCCATCGGCGCCGGGATGCCCCTGCCCGAAGCGGGATGGCAGCGGGCCCTCGCCTTCCTCGCCGGAGCCGCGTGGCTCGTCCTGCTGCGGCTCGCGCTGCCCACGCCCGGCGCCCTCGCCGGTGACTACCGCTTCGACGGCGAGCGGCACGCCGTAGCCGCCGTCTACGACGCTATCGCCGCGCTGCTCGACGCCACCGGTGGGCCGGAGGCGACCGGGCGGCGCGCCGCGCTCACCGCCGCGCTCGATCACGCGCAGGACGCGCTCGCCGGGCCGCGGCTGCGGCGGTACGCGAGTTCGGCGGCCGAGCGGCGGCTGCACGGGCAGTACGCCGCCGCGCTGCCGCTGGCCGAGGCCGCGACCGCGCTCGCCTGGGCCGAGGAGCCGGTGTCCGCGCGGGCCGGTGAGGGGCCGCGCAGGCTCGCCGCCGCCGTACGCGACAACGCGCACACCGGGCCGCTGCCCGCGCCCAACCGTTCCGCCCCCGCGCTGCGCGCCCTCGACGACGCCCTGCTGCACGCCGCCGACGCCTTCGACCAGGCGGAGGGGAGTGATCTGCACGCGCGCCGAAGGACCGTGACCTCCTTGTTCCGTACGGCATTCGGGGCCGGGGACGGGAGTACGGGCTGCGGGTGGCGCTCTGCTTCGGGGCCAGTGTCGCCGTCGCGCAGGCGCTGCACCAGGCCCGCTGGTACGGGCAGCACGAGCACTGGTACTGGCTGCCCGCCACCGCCGTCTTCCTCGTCAAGCCCGACCTCGGGCCGCTCGCCTCGCGGGTGCTGTGCCGGGCCGCGGGGACCGTGCTGGGGGCGCTGGCCTTCGCCGGGTTCGCCGCGGTGCTGCCCCGCCCCGAGGGGCTCGTCGCGCTGGTGGCGCTCAGCGGCGCGCTCATTCCCGTCGCCACCCGGCACTTCGCCGCGCAGACCGCCGTCGTCACCGTCCTCGTGCTGTCCCTCGTGATGGTGGGCGGGGAACCGCAGGCCTCCGTCAGCCGGATCGGGAGACGCTGCTCGCCTGCGCGATCGTGCTGATCGTCGGGCATCTGCCCATGCCGGGGAGCGCGGCGGCGGCGTACGCGCCCGGCTCGCGGCAGCGGCGCCGCCGCGCACGCCTACCTCGTGCACGTCCTCAGCGAGTCCGGCGACCGTGCCGAACGCTGGACCCTGCGCCGCGAGGCCTACCGCACCCTCGCCGAGGCCCGCGGCGCCATCGCCGTCTCCGCCGCCGAACTCCCCGCCCTCGCCCGCCACACGGAGGGCACGGACGAGGTCGCCGCCGTCCTCGAACGCCTCGTCGACACGACCACCGCCTGCGCCGTCCACCTCGACGACACGGGCCGGCTCACGTCCCGGCACGTCGAGCAACTCACCGAGTTGCTGGAGGAGTTCGAGCGGGGGAGGGGCCGGGTCGGGCTGCGGGCGATCGAACTGCCCGTCGCCGTACAGGAATGCGGAACGTGGGGCGGCCGGGTCGGCAACCGGGCCGCCCCGGACGGCACGTGGACCTACGGCCGGGCTACTCCACCCGCACCCACACCGGTGCGTGATCCGACCCCGGCGCCTCCCGCCGCGCCGCCGGATCCGGTCCCACGGACGGCAGTTGAGGCGCTCCCTCGCCCGGCAGGCCCGTCCCCGCCGCCGTCACCCGGTGGACCAGGTGATGGCTGGCAAGGATGTGGTCGATCAGTTCGCGGCGCCCGGAGTTGATCCGGGAGTAGCGCTGGTCGGCGGGGATCAGCGGGGCCACGTCCCACAGGCGGACCGCGTCGCCCTGGTCCGGGCGGTCGTAGCCGGACGTGCCGATCTCCGAACCGGGCGGGCCGAGCAGGATCTGCGTGGTCGCGGCCTGCACCTCGTCGTTCATGTCGCCGAGGACGGCCACGTCCCGGGTGCGGCCCTCACCGGCGAGCAGCTCGTCGGCCAGCGCGCGCAGGGTCGCCGCCTCGGCGGCGCGGCGGTAGAGGGCGTAGGCGCCGTAGCGGGCCCGTTCGCCCTCGTCGTGCGGGAAGAAACGCTCGCCCGGGTAGGTCAGCAGCTTCGACTTCAGGTGGGCCACCGCCACCGTCAGGGGGCCGGTCGGCGTCTCCACCTCGACCGCCAACAGGCCGCGGCCCGCGCCCGGTTCCTCGGCGCCCGCGTCGTCGGACTGCACCGGGCGCAGCTGCGCCGGGAACGCGTTCGTGTCGGCGACGACCCGGGGTTCCGTCCGGCTGAGGAAGCCGACCCGGATGCCCCGGACGTCCGGATGCGTGGACAGGGCGGTGTGCCACTCGCCGTCCAGCAGCCCGGCCAGGTCGTCGAGCGCCGCGGGGTCGCCGACCTCCTGGACGCCGAGCAGCACCGGGTCGAGTTCCGTGATCACGGCGGCGAGGGAGGCGAGCTTCGTCTCGTAGGTGGCCTTGTCCTTGGGGCCGGACGGGCCGCCGGGGCGGTACAGGTTCTCCAGATTCCAGGTGCCGAGGAGCATGCGGGCCCCTTCCAGAAGCCTTGGTCGTGACGCTCTGTTCGTGCGCCAGAAGCCTTGGTCGTGAGGTAAGCGTGCTGGTCCTGGGCGGCTCGCGACAGCGCCACGCCAGGATGCGCGGTCCGGCTCACCCGAGGCGAGGACGGCGTCGTACGTTGGGAGTGTGAGCCACTCTCCCGCCGATCTCCTCATCACCGGCTGCACCGTCCTCGTCCACGACGACCAGGAGCGCGTCGCCTTCGAACAGGACGCGGCGATCGTCGTACGGGACGGGCGAATCGAGTCCGTCGGCGGGGCGGCGGAGGCGGCGGCCACCGGACTCACCGCCCTCGAACGCATCGACGCGCGCGGCCAGGTCGCCCTGCCGGGGCTGGTCAACTGCCACACCCACGCCCCGATGGTCGCGCTGCGCGGGCTCGCCGAGGACCTGCCCACGGAGGAGTGGTTCAACGACGTCGTATGGCCCGTCGAGTCCAACCTCACCGCGAAAGACGTGGAGTTGGGGGCACGACTCGCCTGCGCCGAGATGATCCGCGCCGGGGTCACCTGCTTCGCCGACCACTACTTCTCCATGGACACGGTCGCCGCGGTCGTCGCCGAGTGCGGTCTCCGCGCCCACCTCGGCGAGGCCTACTTCTCCTCTCCAGGGTCCTCAAGGCCGGGAGAAATCCCTGGAGTTCGCGCTACGGCACCGGGGCACCGCCGACGGCCGCATCACCACCGCGCTCGCCCCGCACGCCCCCTACACGGTCACCGACGCCGACCTCGCCACCACCGCCCAACTCGCCCTGGAACACGGCCTCCCCGTCCACCTCCACGCCGCCGAGAACCGCGACCAGACCGACACCAGCCTCGCCCGCCACGGCCTCACCCCCATCGAAGTCCTCGACCGCGCGGGCCTGTTGGCCACCGACCTGCTCATCGCCCACGGCACCGGCATCATCGACCGCGACCTCCCCGTCCTGGAGCGCTCGAGCGGCCGTACGGCGGTCGCCACCGCGCCCCGGGGATACCTCAAGTTCGCCTGGCCCGGTACCACTCCGATCCGCGCCCTGCGCGCCCTCGGCATCCCGGTCGGACTCGCCACGGACGGCGCCGCCTCCAACAACTCCCTCGACGTATGGGGTCGATGGCGCTCACCTCGCTGATCCAGAAGTCCACCGAAGGCGACCCCCGCTGGCTGACGTCCCGTCAAGCCCTGCACCACGCAACCCTCCAGAGCGCGCGGGCGGTCGGACTCGGCGACTCGATCGGGTCCATCGCACCGGGCCGCCGGGCCGACATCATCCTCGTCGACCTCACCGGGCCGCACACCCAGCCCGTGCACGACCTCGCCGCGACCCTCGTGCACAGCGCCCGCTCCGCCGACGTCCGCACCACGATCGTCGACGGCCGCGTCCTCATGCGCGACCGCGAGCTGCTCACGCTCGATGTACCCGCCGTCGTAAGGGAGTTGGAGGAGCGGCTGCCCGCCCTCGTCGACCGGAGTCATGGCCGGCGGATCCAGGAATACGACACCTGAGCCGCGCCTCTAGGCTGGCCCCATGGATCTCGCGGACGGCCTTCTCGACCACCCGTACGACGTGTACCGGCGCCTGCGCGACAGCGCCCCCGTGCACCGCATCGCCGGCCCCGACGGTACCCCCGCCTGGCTCGTCACCCGGTACGACGACGTACGGGCGGCGCTGGCCGACCCCGTCTCTCGCTGGACAAGAGGCATGCCACGGCCGGGACGTACAAGGGGTTCTCGCTGCCGCCCGCGCTCGACGCGAACCTCCTCAACATGGACCCGCCGGACCACACCCGCATCCGCCGCCTGGTCGGCCGCGCGTTCACCCGCGCCGAACGGAGCGGCTCCGTACGCCGATCCGGCGCACCGCCGACCAACTCCTCGACACACTGGGCGAGTCGGGCGACACCGACCTCGTCGCCGCCTACGCCGCGCCCCTCCCCATCACCGTCATCTGCGACCTCCTCGGCGTGCCCGACCGGCACCGGCGGGACTTCCGGGTGTGGACCGACACCCTCGTCGCACCCGCCCCGGGACACCACCCGAGGCCGGCAAGCACGCCGTCGTCGCGATGCTCGGCTTCTTCACCCGGCTCCTCGCCGACAAACGGGAAGAGCCCGGCGACGACCTCCTCTCCGACCTGATCGCCGTGCGCGACGAGGGCGACCGGCTCAGCGAGGACGAGCTGATGTCCCTCGCCTTCCTCATCCTCTTCGCCGGGTACGAGAACACCGTCCAGCTCATCGGCAACGCGGTGCTCGCCCTGCTCCAACACCCGGAGCAGCTGGCCGCGTTGCGCGCCGACCCCGCCCGACTCCCCGCCGCCGTAGAGGAGTTCCTGCGGTACGAAGGGCCCGCGCTGCTCGCCATCCGGCGTTTCCCCGTCGAGGACGTCACCATCGGCGGGGTCACGATCCCGGCCGGTGAGACGGTCTGGGTGTCCGCGTCCGCCGCCAACCGTGACCCGGAGCGCTTCCCCGACCCCGACCGGCTCGACCTCGCCCGCGACACCTCCGGGCATCTCGCGCTCGGCCAGGGCATCCACTACTGCCTGGGCGCGCCGCTCGCCCGCGCAGAGACGGAGATCGCGCTGGCCGCGCTGCTGGAGCGGTTCCCGCGGCTGGAGTTGGCCGTCGCGGAGGACGAGGTGCGGTGGCGGCCCTCGCTGCGCGCACGGGGACTCGCCGCGCTCCCGGTGACGTACAGAAAGAAGTAGAGGAAGACGCCCGTGGCATACGGGAGAAGTCCTTCCGAAGTTTTTCGGTGGCAGCGATGAGTTCCCGTCCTCCCTCCGGTCCACCCCTCAACGGACCGTTGCCACAGGAGGGCCCATGTCGCTTCCGGAGATCGTCTCGCGTGCGCAGTGGCGCGCGGCGCGCGAGGAACTGCTGGTCAAGGAGAAGGCGGCCACGCGTGCGCGTGACGCGCTCAACGCCGAGCGGCGCCGGCTGCCCATGGTGGAGGTCGACAAGGACTACCTCTTCGAGGGCGGCGACGGGAAGGCCTCCCTGCTCGACCTCTTCGACGGACGCGGCCAACTCGTCGTCTACCACTTCATGTTCGCGCCCGAGTGGGACGCGGGCTGCAGCAGCTGCTCGGCGTTCCTGGACCAGATCGGACACCTGTCCCATCTGAAGGCACGCGGCACCACCTTCGCCGCCGTGTCGAGGGCGCCGTACACGAAGATCCTGCCGTTCAAGGCGCGGATGGGGTGGACGCTGCCCTGGTACTCGTCCTACGGCGGGGACTTCAACTGGGACTTCGAGGTGACGTTGGTCGGGGACGGGGAGCCTGTCGAGCGGCCCGGTGTCAGCTGCTTCCTGCGGGACCGCGACCGGGTGTTCCACACCTACTCGACCTATGAGCGCGGGCTCGACGGGCTCGGCTCGACCACCACCTTCCTTGACCTGACCGCGCTGGGGCGGCAGGAGGAGTGGGAGGAGCCCAAGGGGCGCGCGTCGGCGCTGGGGGCGCCCGCCGGCAGCGCACGCGTGCTTTATCACGACGAGTACCAGGACTGATACGGAAAGTGCGGAGAAAGTACGCGACCGGGTGTCGACTATGTCTCAGTACCGTCACTTCGCGAGCCGTTCACCGTACTGTCGGCGTTTAACTCAGTGAGGCTTCACGACGGTCTCCTCCACGAGACGTCATGGGGCGCTCCGAGTTCAGCACGACAGGGAGGTACAAGGTGAACGGGCGAATGGTGCTTGAGCGCTTTCCCGCCGGCGGGCCGCGTGGCTCGTGGCCGGCGGAGGAGTTCGCGCAGGCGCGCCGTCTGGAGGGCCTGCAGGCTGAGGTCGTCATGGACATCGCGACCGACGCGTTCCTGGTGATCGTGCGCAGCGGCGACGTCGTCGACGCCGCCGCCTGAGAGGTCAGCCCGCCTTCGGGGCGGGCAGCTTCGCCGTGAACTGGTCCGCCTGGAGCGCGTACAGCTCCGCGTACAGCCCGCCGCTCGCGAGCAGTTCGTCGGGCGTCCCGGACTCCACCAGCCGCCCCTGATCGAGCACATGCACCACATCCGCGTGGCGTACGGACGCCAGCCGGTGCGTGATCAGCACGACCGTCTGGCCGGTGCCGGCCAGCGCGCGGATCTTCTCGAAGACCTCCAGCTCGGCCCGGGCGTCGAGGGCCGCCGTCGGTTCGTCCACGATCAGGATGCGCCCCTTGCGGTAGGCGGCCCGCGCGATGCCCAGCCGCTGCCACTGGCCGCCGGACAGCTCGTGGCCGCCGCTGAAGTTGCGGGCCAGCAGGGTGTCCAGGCCGCGCGGCAGATCCGCGACCACGTCCTGAGCGCCGGCCTCGGCGACCGCGTCGGCCACCCGCTCGTCGGTGAGCGGGGCTGCGGACCGGCCGACGGCCACGTTGACGCGGGCGGTGAACGGCCAGCGCTTGAAGTTCTGGGCCACCATCGCGATCCGGTCCGCGAGTTGGCGCCGGTCGGCGGTCACCGCGTCGACGCCGTCCCACAGGATGCGGCCCCGGTCCGGGCGGTACAGCCCCGCCAGCAGCTTGACCAGGGTCGTCTTGCCGGAGCCGTTCTCACCGACCAGGGCGATGATCCGGCCCAGCGGGAGGGCGAGGGTGACGTCGTCGAGCGCGGGGTGGGTGGCCTCGCCCGGGTAGCTGAACGTGACGTTCTCGAAGCGGATCTCGCGCGGCTCCTCCGGCAGCGTGGCCCCGCCGACCGGGATCGCCCGCTCGGCCGCCTCCCCGTACAGCTTCTGCAGGTCGCCCACGAACAGGGCCTCCTGATGCAGCTGGTTGACCGCCAGGACGAGGTTGTCGAGGCTCGCGGAGCCGGTGCGGATCGCGATCACCGCCGTACCCGCCACGGAGAGCGCCATCGCGCCGGACAGCAGCAGCCCGCCGAGCGTCGCGTACGTCGCCGTCGTCGCGAGGCCGGTCCAGGTCGCCGCGATCAGACCGGTGCGGGCCGCGAGACGGGCCAGCCGGGCCTGTTCCGCCTCCGCGCTCTCCGACATCTCGTGAAAGTGGTGCAGCAGGAACGGGCCCACGCCGTGCACGCGGATCTCCGGGGCCGCCTCCGGTTCCGTCAGCAGATCGCTGAGGAGATGACCGGCGCGGGCGTGCTGCACCCAGGTGTGGAACGACTCGTACTGCCGACGCGCGTTCGTCAGCGCGCCCCACGCGCTGGGCAGGGTCATCGTCGCCAGCAGCGGGAGCAGGGCCGGGTGCAGCACGGTCAGGACGCCCGCCGCCGTGATCAGGGAGATCAGCGCGTTCATCACGCTGGTCGCCTGCGAGATCATGCGGCGGGCCGAGGAGGCGCCGTAACTCGCGGTGTCCAGCAGCTTGTGGAACGCGTGGTCCTCGATCGCGGACAGCTCCACGGAGGCCGCGCGCTCGAGATACAGCTCGGTGGCGACCCGCTCGACCTTCGGCTCAAGTCGCCCGGTCGCGTACGTGGACGCGGCTCGCAGGAGTGCGCCTACGAGCATCACGGCGGCCATCGTGACCAGTGCGGGTACGGCTCCGCGCAGCCGTTCGTCGATGGCACCGCCGGTGATCAGGCGGGCCAGCACGCTGTTCACCGCGAGCAGACTCACCGCCTGGGTGGCACCCCGGCCGGCCTCGGCGGCCAGTACCGTCCGCGCGGCCTTCGGATCGGCCTGCCACGCCAGGCGGAAACTCGACCCCAGCATCGCCGGCAGCCGGGTCACCATCGACCGGAAGCTCAGCTCCAGGAACGCGCCGTTGTGCTGGTTCCATCCCATGTCGTACCGCAGGGGCCCGCCGAAGAGCAGTTGCTCCGACGCGGACGGCACCCCGGCCCCGAGTCCCCCTTGCTCATCGCCGACCTCCCCGATCGTGGACGAACGGCCACTATCGCGGGGCGGGGCGGCTCTGGGGAGAGCGCGGGAGGGTGGGGGCGGGGGTGCGCGGGCGTACGCCGCGTGGGGCGCTGCGCTGCCGGGTGGGCTTGGGCCGTGGTTTGGCTGCGGCCCGGTGGTGGCTGGTCGCGCAGTTCCCCGCGCCCCTAACAGCGGGCGTCTCACCCGGCGGGGTGTTTCGTCGGCGTGCTCGGACTCCGGCTTTCGCAGCCCCGTTGTGTTCCCGGGTCGCCGATCCTTCGCGCGGGACAGCTCGCTTCTACGGCCCTTCCGACAGCCCGCGGCTCAAGCCGGAGGCATGGGCAACCTCGGCCCTCGTAGCCCCGCCCTTGCCCGCGCTCTGGGCAACCCGGGCCGGGACTGCCGTAAGCGGGTGCCCCACGGCTTACCCGCTCGCAACAGTCCCGGCCCGGTGCGGGGAATCGGTGCCCCGCAAGAAATCCCGCCCCCGCTCAAGCCCCGCAGGGCTACGCGCTGATGGGGCGGGACCAGGACGGTGTGGTCCCCGTGACCCGGCATACCGCGAGGTACAGCGGGATCGGCGGGGTGTACGGCAGCTTGCCGTCAGGTTTGTGGATGAGGCCCGGGGTGCGGGGAGTCCGGGACCAGCGCGCCGGTGGTGTAGCGCGCCGGGGCGGGCCAGTCCAGGGCGTAGTCCGAGTCGGACGGGACGATCCACCACCAGTGCGTCTCGTCGGCGTAGACACAGCCGACGCGTGGCAGGCGGGGCAGGACCAGCGGGCCGAAACGGGCCGGTACGGCCACCGCGTCGCAACCCAGCGGGGCCGTCATGCCCTCGGGGACGGCGAGTCTCCGGGGTGTGCCCTCCGGACCGTGCAGGGCACGCCCCAGACGGACCAGCGTGTCGAGACTGAGCACCTGGCCGGGACCGGACACGCCGCTCACACCCATTCGACTCCCGTCCCGAAATCCCCGAATCCACTGCCTTTCCTGAGCGCGGCGGAGTCTCTGTGCGGGGTGGAGTGGCCGTGCGCGGTGGAGTCACCGTGTGAGGTGGAGTCACCGTGCGAGGTGGAGTCTCTGTACGTGGCTGAGTCTCCACGCGCTGCGGAATCACTGAACGCTGCGGGGTCCCCGTACGCGGCGGAATCCCTGAACGCCGGGGAGTCCTTGAACGCCGGGGAACTCTTGAACGGTGCGGACTCCCCGGGAGGCACCGACTCTCCGAGAGGCAACGACTCCCCGAGAGGTACCGACTCCCCAAGGGAACGGACTCCCGAGAGGTACCGACTCCCCGAAGGGAACCGACTCCCGGTCTCCACCGAGTCCGGCAGGTCGCCGGCGTCCTGGTGACCCAGGCCCCTGAAGTGACCCGCGACAGCCTCGTGGCCGACAGCGATGTCAACGCCTGCGCCCGCGCCGGGGCCGAGCAGCCCGGAACGGTCCGAGGCCTCCTGGCCCCGCGTCCCGGTGACGTCCCCGTTGCCGAGGCCGCCCCCAGTTCCATGATCATCCTGGCTTCCGAAGCCGCCCCGGGTCCCGTGGACGTCCTCGTCCTCGAACCCACCCCGAACCCCAGGGGCGGTCCCGTTCCCGAGACCGCCCCCGGTTTCGTGTTCCCGGCCTCCGAAGCCGTCGAGATCCAGGTCTCCGAAGTCGCCGGCACCCCCATGCCCGCTGCCGGAGGCACCCCATGCCCCCGCCCCGGAAATACGCCCAGATCCTCGAAGGCACCGAAGTGTGCCGTCGCCTCGTCCTCGTCGCCCGAACCGCCTGACGGACCCGGCTTGGGTCGTGCGCCCCAACCCAGGTCGTTGCGCGGTACGGAACTGTCGAGGTCGGAGGCCGGGTGGTGGCCGTGCGCCGCCGGGTCCGCCTGCCGCGGCAGGTCGGCCCAGACCAGCAGGCCGGGTCCGTGTTCCTGGGCGCCCCAGGCCCGGCACAGCCCGTCTATGAGAAGCAGTCCCTCCCGTGCTCCTCATCGGGCCGCTGCGGGGACGGATGAGGCTCGCCGGGAGCACAGCCCTCGTCACGGACGGCTATCCGCACCAGGTCGTCGCCATCGTGCAGCTCGCAGACTATGTGGCTGCTCGCGGTGTGCACGATCGCGTTGGTGACCAGCTCGGAGACGACGAGTACCGCCGTGTCGCAGGTGTCCTCGCACACGGACCAGCCGGACAGCCGGGCCCGCGTCAGGCGTCTCGCCTGGGCCGGGGAACCCGGATGTGCGGCCAGCTCGAACCGGAACCGGCGCTCGGCAGCGGCCCCACCAGGGACGGCTCCCGCGGCGGCACCGAGACCGAGGCGGCCTGCGGCGGCGTCTGTTCCTAAGGGCGCGGACGGAATCACGCTTGCCACTATCGCCCCGCCGTGAACACTTGGCAAGTGTCACTATGAAAAATGCAGAGTGCCGTATGACGGTCTGGACGGTCGTGGCACACTGCTCGCAACAGAAAGTCGCGCGGCGCCAGTTGGGATCTCCGAAGGTCTGTCCCGATCTTCGAATGAGTCTTCGAATGGCGCCGCAGGGCTGTCAGGATTCGGTTCGCCGGGATCGGTTCGCCAGAATCGTCGCGTCGGGCCGGGATCAGTGCATCGGGTCGGGAGAACCCTTTCACCGGGCTGTACGGACGCATGGCTGTCAGTACTCAACTCATCACGCAGCACTTGGCACTCATCGCGCAGTACTCGGCACTCGTGACGCGGCACTCGGCTCGTCACTCACTCGGTAACTCGTCACTCATTCGTGGAGGTGGAGCGTGAGCGAGCCGCGGTCCGCACCGACGGTCGGCCAGGTCGTCCTCGGCCGGCGCCTGCTGGACCTGCGGGAACGCGCGGGGCTCAAGCGCGAGGAGGCCGCCCGCGTCCTCCGTGTCGCCCCCGCCACGGTCCGCCGCATGGAGATGGCGGAGGTCTCTCTCAAGATCCCCTACCTCCAGCTCCTCCTGAAGTCCTACGGCGTCTCCGACGAGGAGGCCGAGCCTTCGTCCAGCTCGCCGAGGAGGCCAACCGGCCCGGCTGGTGGCAGCGCTTCCACGACATCCTGCCCGGCTGGTTCTCGATGCACGTCAGCCTGGAGGGCGCGGCCGCGCTCATCCGGTCGTACGAACCGCACTTCGTGCCCGGGCTGATGCAGACCGAGGAGTACGCGCGCGGAGTGCTGAAGTCCGGTGCCATGGCCAGACCGATCCCGACGACATCGAGCGCCATGTCGCGCTGCGCATGCAGCGCCAGGACCTGCTGACCCGCCCCGACGCGCCCCGCTTCTGGGTCGTCATGGACGAGACCGCCCTGCGCCGCCCGGTCGGCGGCCCGGAGGTGATGCGAGCCCAGATCGACAAACTGCTCGACGCCACGAAGCTGCCCAACGTGACCCTGCAGGTCGCCCCCGTTCTCCTCGGGGCCGCACCCTGGCACACGTACGGGCCCTTCGTGCTGTTCCGATTTGCCATGTCAGAACTGCCGGACATGGTCTACAGCGAGTACCTGACCGGCGCCGTCTATCTGGACGCGCGCGAAGAGGTGGCGACCCATCTCGAGGTCATGGACCGCATGGCGGCGCAGGCCGCTACGGCACATCGCACGAAGGAGATCCTCAAGGATCTCCGCAAGGAGCTGTGAATGGATCGCATCAAGCCGCGTATGAGCGTCTACAACGGAATGCCCGCGCGGGACTTGGGAAGCGAAGGCTGGCACAAGCCGTGGAGCGGCGGCAACGGCGGCAACTGCCTGGAGGCGATGAAGCTCGCCGACGGCCGGATCGCCGTCCGTCAGTCCACCGACCCGGACGGGCCGGCCCTGATCTACACGACCGACGAGATGACGGCCTTCATCGAGGGGGCGAAAGCGGGCGAGGCGGATTTCCTGCTCTCCTGACCGGCCTGTGCTGAATGCTTTTTCCTTACCGAACCTCCTTAATTTGGTACTGACTTGATCACATGTTGCAGTAAGAGCTTATGGAGCACGCCATGACCGTGCGGCCCACCGACACGTCCGACGAGATCGACACCACCAGGCCCCACCCCGCCCGGATGTACGACTGGTACCTCGGCGGCGGGGCCAACTACCCCGTCGACGCGGAGATGGGCCGCCAGATGCTCGCCCTCGACCCGAGGGTCCCGGTCATGGCACGTGTCAACCGCGCGTTCATGCACCGGGCCACCCGCTGGCTCACCGAGCACGGCATACGGCAGTTCCTGGACATCGGCACCGGTATTCCGACCGAGCCGAACCTGCACCAGGTCGCCCAGGGCATCGCGCCCGAGACGCGGGTCGTCTACTGCGACAACGACCCGGTCGTGCTCGCCCACTCCGCGGCCCTGCTGCACGGCACACCCGAGGGTGCGACCGCGTATCTGCGGGCCGACGTGCGCGAGCCCGACGCCGTCATCGAGGGCGCGCGGGCGGTCCTCGACCTCACCCGCCCCGTCGCCCTGTCCCTCGTCGCGCTGCTGCACTTCGTCCCCGACGAGGACGGCGCGCACGAGCTGGTCGACGGTCTGCTGTCCCAACTGCCCAGCGGCAGCTACCTGATGATGACCCACGCCACCGCCGACCTCACCCCGGAGGAGTCGTCGGCGGCGGTCGAGAAACTCACGGCGGCGGGCATCACCCTGACCCTCCGCTCCCGCACCGGCTTCGCCCGTTTCTTCGACGGCCTCGACCTGGTCGAGCCCGGCGTGGCGGTGGTCGACCGCTGGCATCCGGAACTGGGCGAACCGGTGCCGGGGCAGGACGACGGCACGATTCCCGGCTACGGGGCGGTGGGCCGCAAACCCTGAGGCCCCCGAGTCCTTGTGATGTCCTCGACGTCCCGGGCGTGCTGTCTCGGAACCACGACAGCATGCGTCGTGGCGCGTCCACCAGCCGGCTGACGGCGACCACCAGCAACGGCGGCTGCTCCGGCCGGCCCGGGCCTGGGCCGAGGCTCAGCGCGTGGTGGACCTGTTCGATCGACGGCGGTCCGACGGCGAGATTCCGCCGGACCGCCCGCGCCGACGACGTCTCCCCGGTCCACACGAGATACGCCGTCGCGGTCGTCCCCGTAGGGTCCACCCCCGCCCCGCAGTGCACGAACACCGGCCCGGCGGCCGACGCGGCGACCTTCAGAAACCGCCGTATCTGCACGGGAGTTGGCGTCTGCCCGTCCCGAATGGGCAGTCGTACGACGTCCGGCCCGGCCCTGCGCGGTTCGGCGAGCTGCGCCTGACGGCGGAACGAAGGACGAGGGCGCGCCGCACCCGACCCCACTCCGGGCCGACGACGGCTCGACTCCTACCCCGATGGTCCCACCGCCGTTGGCCCACACGTCAGTTGGGCGCCACTTTCCGGTCCGTCGTCGGCGGATTTCGTGAGCCGGGAGGAGAGCGGACCGGGCGCCTCGAACCGGCGCGGTACGCCCCGCCTCCTCCGCGGGGGCGAGTACCGACGCACACCTGCTCATCCGGCACAGCGACACCTCGCCGCGCCCGCCTCACACGGTCATCGGGCGGTCGTACGGCCCGATGGGTGCGGGGAGTTGGGAACTCCCCGTCAGATAACGGTCGACGGCCGCCGCCACCGCCGTCCCTCCGCGATCGCCCATACGATCAACGACTGCCCGCGCGCCGCGTCCCCGCGACGAACACCCCGCGCGCGCTCGTCGCGAAGTCCGCGTCCCGGGTGACCGTGCCGCGCGGGGCCATCGCCAGCCCGAGTTGGTCGATGAGCCCGTCCTCCCGGTCGGGCCCGGAGAAACCGAGGGCGAGCAGCACGAGATCGGCGGGGAGGCTGCGCCCCGAACCGTCCAACGGGCGCCGCCGCGCGTCGACTTCGACGAGGTGCAGGGACCGTACGTGTCCGTCCTCGTCCCCCTCGAAGCGGAGCGTCGACGCCGCGAACAGCCGCGCGTCCGCGTGCGCCGCCGGCGCCGTCTCCAGGTCCCGCGCCTCCTCGTGCGCTGCCGACAGCCGGTAGATCTTCGGGTACGTCGGCCAGGGCTCCACGTCCTCGTCGCGCTCGGCGAGGGGCTGGGCGTAGATGTCCAACTGCGTGACGGACGCGGCCCCTTCACGCACCGCCGTACCGAGGCAGTCGGCCCCCGTGTCGCCGCCGCCCACGATGACGACGTGCTTCCCGGCGGCGGACGGGGGAGAGGTCGCCAGATCGCCCTCGCACACCCGGTTGGCCAACGGCAAGTACTCCATCGCCTGGTGGATGCCGGTCAACTCCCGCCCCGGCACGTCCAGTTCACGCCACGCCGTCGCTCCGGTGGCGATCACCACCGCGTCGTAGCGTGCCCGCAGTGCGGACGCCCCGATGTCCCGCCCGACCGTCGTCGACGTACGGAACTTGGTGCCCTCGGCCCGCATCTGGTCGAGCCGCCGTTCCAGATGCCGCTTCTCCATCTTGAACGCGGGGATGCCGTACCGCATCAGCCCGCCGAGCCGGTCGTCCCGCTCGTACACGGCGACCGTGTGCCCGGCGCGCGTCAACTGCTGTGCGGCGGCGAGGCCCGTGGGCCCGGAGCCGATCACCGCGACGGTCCGCCCCGACAACCGGTCCGGTGGCCGAGGTGGCGCGAAACCGTCGGTCCACGCGCGGTCAGCGATGGCCACCTCGACGTTCTTGATGGTGACGGCGGGCTGGTTGATGGCGAGCACGCAGCCCGCCTCGCACGGCGCCGGGCACAACCGCCCGGTGAACTCGGGGAAGTTGTTCGTCGCGTGCAGCCGGTCGCTCGCCGCGCGCCAGTCCTCGCGCGAGACGAGGTCGTTCCACTCGGGGATCAGATTGCCGAGCGGGCAGGCGTCGTGGCAGAACGGGACACCGCAGTCCATGCACCGGTCCGCCTGCCTCGTCACGATCGGCAGCAGCGCGCCGGGGACGTACACCTCGTCCCAGTCCCGCACCCGCTGCTCGACGGGCCTGCGGGGCCACTCCTCGCGCGGAGTGGTCATAAATCCCTTGGGATCGGCCATGGCCGTCTTCCTCGCGTCCGCGTACGACAGGCCGTGCGTCATCGGGCGGCACTCTTTCAGCCACGATAAGGCCCATCGGCCGGGCGCGCAGAGTGGGCGAGACGGCTTTCTGCCGGGGTCCTGCGGGGTCTCACCAGCGCACGCTCGGGTGATCATGCGGTTTCTCTCAGGTGAGAGCCAGCATGTACACGAGCGCGGCGGCGGCCGAGGCGACCGCGCGGACGTGATTCCACATCGTCCACTCGCGTACGTACGACGGCCAGTACGCGGCGGCCTCCGGCGTCCCCGGGTCCAGCTTCAGCAGCGCCTCGTTGCGGGGCACGTTCGCGACGAGGGTCAGTCCGAACGCACCGAACAGATACAGCGCGCTGCCCAGCAGCAGTTCGACGGTCCCCTGATCCGGCCACAGCACGAACGTCACGACCGCGATCACCGCGCACACCACCGCGGAACCCGCGAACAGCAGCATGAAGGCGGGCGTCATCGCCGCGGTGTTGATCGCGTTCATCGCCGCGACCCCCTGCGCGGGCGGCAGCCCGGCCAGCCCCCGCATGACCAGCACGGAGAAGGCACAGAACACCCCGGCCATCACCCCGGTCGCGAGCACCCCAGAACCGTCAACGTCACATACGGCTCACCGATCATGCCGACATCAACTCCCGCCCGTAGAGCCGAGATCCTGCCCATCACCCCTCACGGAGACAAGTCAAGACCACCCCCGGCCCACCCACCATGGCCGAGAATCGCCGGGGCATGCGTGAGCGTCCAGGGGGTGGGGGAGGGTGGTGTGGTGTTCGGGTGGCGCGGAGCTTGGTTGGCGTGATGATCGGGCGGGTGACCCGGCGGTCGGGCGAGGCGTCGGTCGCGCGGGATGTCAGCGGGGTGGCGTGAAGGGTGGGTGGCGTGACGGTTGGGCGGCGTGAAGGTTGGGTGGCGCAGGGTCGGGCGGCGCAGGGTCGGGCGGCGCGAAGGGTGGGCGCTGTGAGGGGTGGGCGGCGAGAAGGTTGGGCGACGGAGGATCGGGCGGCGCGAAGGTTGGGCGGCGCACGGTCGGGCCGCGCCAAGGTTGGGCGGCGCAGGGTCGGGCGGCGCGAAGGTTGGGCGTGCGATGGGACGTCGGGGCCTCACCGGTCTCCTCCTTGTTCCGCATCCACATCCCTCCCCGCCGCCGGGTCAGCCCGGACCCCGTCCTCACGCCACCCCCGCAGCACTGCCTCCACCCCCACCGAGATCCGCCGCCGTGCCTCATGTCGCGGCACCCCACTCATCAGCAACTGGTCGTAGGGCGTGTCCACATGCCGTACGGATGCCACCACCGCGGAGACCACCGCGCCCTCGGACAACGCCCGCCCCGCCGCACTCCGCCCCACCCGCCCGCTGCCCCGCGCCGAGGCATGCGCGGCGATCGCCTCGGCCCGGTCCTCGGGGCAGCCGGGGAACAGCTGCCGTATCCGCGCCGCGAACGCCTCCGCGAACCGCACGTCCTCCGCGGCCCGCCGCCCCGCGTCCCGCACCCGGCGCCGCCGGCGTGCCTCCGCGTCCGCGAGGCACCGCTCCTCCGCCCGGGCGAGTCCGGACTCCTCGACGAGGACGCCCTGCCGCTCGTACCGTCCCCGGCGCCGGTCGAACCGCACCACCACCGCCGACAGGGCGCTTTCCTCCCGCGCCCTGCGCGTCAGCGCCGTGTCGCCGCGCGGCAGGATCACCAGATGCCCGAGATCCACGCAGTCGAGGCACCGCGGCACACCGCCCTCGACGACCAGCAACGCCAACGGCCCCCGACGGCACCCGGCACAGTGCCGCTTCCGCAGCGGCTGAACCACCAGAAGCCCACGGGGAGTTGGCGGAGGGGGAGCCAGAGGTGGAGGCAGAGGTGGAGTCGCGAGCGGTGTCGAACGGGCCCTGCGTGCCGTGCCAGCCATACGAGAAGCATCCCCCTCCGCTGTGCGCCTCTCTCCTATCCCTCCTCCGCCCCTCCCTCCTCCGCCCCTCCCTCCTCCGCCCCTCCCTCCTCCGCCCCTCTTTCCGCCGTTCCTTTCTCCTCCGCGCTCCGCACGTCACGCGGCACGAACACCGACACCCGCGTCCGATGCCGGGTCGGCGTCTCGATCTCGTCGAGCACCGCCACCGCCAGGTCCGTGTACGACAACCCGGGCGCACCCTCCGGCACCCGCTCGTCGCCGAGGCGGTGGCGTCCGGTGCGCGGGGCGTCCTGGTCCAGCCCGCCGCCCGGGGTGAGCATCACCCAGTCCACCTCGCTCCCGCCCGCCTCCCGCAGGCGCCGCAACCCTGCCGTGTGGGCCAGCGCGAACGGCCGTATCTCCGGCGGGAACGCCGACGGGTCGTCCATCACCGGCCGCCCGTCCGCCCCGAGGAGATCCGCGAACAGCCCGACCGCGACGAGCCGCCGCACCCCCGCCCCGGCCAGCCCCGCCAGCAACGCGTCCGCCGCCCTGACGAAGAAACCGGGATCGAGCGCGTCGAACCCCTGCTCGGGCCCGCTGAACGGCGACACCGCGTGCACGGCGGCGACCGCCCCGCCCGCGGCCTCCCGCACCGAACCGGCATCGGTCACATCGCCCCGCACGACCGAGACACCCGGCGCCGCGAGGTCCGGGTACCGCGCCGGATCGCGCACCACGGCGGTCACCTCGTGCCCGCGCCCGAGCGCCTCCGCCGTCACGGCCCGGCCCGCTCGGCCACCCGCCCCGAGGACCACGATCCCGCTCATCCCCAACTCCCTTGTCCGGCAGCGCCGTTCGCCGCACGACCTGCACGTTAGGCAGCAGAGTCCCGGTTACTTCAACGGAACCGGCGCTAGCCTCGGCACATGACCGACGCGACGGACGCCGCACGGCAGGAACCGCCCGACCCCGCTGTACGCGACCCGCTCGACCCCGACATGTTCGACCCCGTCTGCCCCCCTCTCCGCGATGCCCTTCCGCGTCGGCGACAAGTGGACGGGGATGGTCGTCCGCTGCCTCGAAGGCGGCCCGCGCCGCTTCACCGAACTCCGTATCCCCCTCAGGGCAGTCACCCCCAAGGTCCTCAGCGAGACCCTGCGCGCGATGCAGCGCGACGGCCTGCTGACCCGGACCGCGTACGACGAGAACCCGCCGCGCGTCGAGTACGCCCTCACCCCGCTGGGCCACACCCTCGTCCCGCTCCTCGACGCCGCCCGCGCCTGGAGCGAGACCCACCTCCCGCACCTCCTCGCGGCCCGTCGCGACCACCGGCCCGACGCACCCTGATCGCGGCCTGACGCATCATGGGCCCTGTGCGACTGGAAGCGATCACCTGGGACCGGCTCGGCGACCTCCTCGCCGAGCGCCTGCTCGACCTGAAACCCGCCGACGGCAGCGCCTGGCCGCGCGTCGCCCTCGACGGCGCCCCGGCGGCCCGCCCCGGCGACCTCGCCGAACGTGTCGCGGAAGCGCTGCGCGTCCGCGGCCGTCCCTCGCTCGTCGTCGGCACCGAGGGCTTCCTGCGCCCGGCCTCGCTGCGCCTGGAGTACGGCCGACAGGACGTCGAGGCGTACTACGACGGCTGGTTCGACACCGGCGCCCTGTGGCGGGAGGTCTTCGGCCCGCTCGAACCGGGCGGCGACGGCCGCGTCCTGCCCGACCTGTGGGACCCGGTCGCCGATCGCGCCACCCGCAGCCCCTACGTCCAACTCCCGCCCGGTGCCGTCCTGTTGCTGCATGGTCCCCTCCTCCTTCGACATTGGTTCCCCTTCGACCTGACCGTCCACGTCCTTCTCTCACCCGGCGCCCTGCGCCGCCGCACCCCGAACCCGAGCACTGGACCCTCCCCGCCTTCGAGCGCTACGAGGACGAGACCGACCCGGCCGGCACGGCGGACGTCCTGGTCCGCGCCGACGACCCACGTCATCCGGCGTGGGGCGGATGAGCCGGCGTGCAGCGGGTCCATCGGGCGAGGAGCGGGTTCACCGGGGAGGAACGGGTCCGTCGGGTGCGGAACTGCTCCATCGCGGGTGAGGGGGTGAGGGGGTGCAGGGGTGAGGGGGTGAACGGGTGATCCGCGGTGGTCCGGCGTGCGCCCGCCCACCGGGAGCCGGGATCGTCCAGGTGCGTCCGTCCCGTCGCGCGGCGAGAATGTAGGGCGCCGGGACTAGCGGAACGCTCTGTGCCGCGCCGGCCGTCCGGCACCGGGAGGTACTTCATGACCACCGCCGGAGACATCATGCACCGGGGCGCCCAGTGGATCCCCGCCCATGAAACCCTGGACCGCGCCGCCCAGCTGATGCGCGAACTGGGCGTCGGAGCCCTGCCCATCAGCGACGAGAACGAACGCCTCTGCGGCATCCTCACCGACCGGGACATCGTCGTCGGCTGTGTGGCCATGGGCCATGACCCGGCCAGGATCACCGCCGGCGAGATGGCCCAGGGCACACCCCGCTGGATCGACGCCGGCGCCGATGTCGGCGAGGTGCTCCAGGAGATGCAGGGACACCAGATCCGCCGGCTCCCCGTCATCGACAACAAGCGCCTCGTCGGCATGATCAGCGAGGCCGACCTCGCCCAGCATCTGACGGAGGAACAACTCGCCGGCTGGGTCGAGAGCGTCTACGCCCGCGGCGGCATGCGCTGAACCATCGGACGGCTCCGGTCCAGCGGCTGCCGCTCAGAGCCAGCCGTTGCGCCGGAAGCCCCGGTACAGCGCCAGACAGGCCACGGTTATCACGCCGATCACCAGGGGTAGCCGAACCGCCAGTGCAGCTCCGGCATGTGGTCGAAGTTCATGCCGTACACACCGCACACCATCGTCGGCACGGCGATCACCGCGGCCCACGCCGTGATCTTCCGCATGTCCTCGTTCTGCGCGACCGTCACCTGCGCGAGATGCGCCTGAAGGATCGAGTTGAGCAGTTCGTCGAACGACGCGATCTGCTCCTTCGCGCGCAGCAGATGGTCGGAGACGTCTCGGAAGTAGGCCTGTATCTCCGGTCCGATGACCCGCATCGGCCGGGTCGCCAGCTCCTCCAGCGGGCGGCCGAGCGGGACGACCGCCCGCTTCAGCTCCAGGAGTTCACGCTTGAGCTGGTAGATACGGCCCGGGTCGGCCCGCGCGCCGTTCTCCGCGAACACGTCCGTCTCCACCTGGTCGATGTCCGCCTGCACCGAGTCCGTGACGCTCAGATAGTCGTCGACCACGTGGTCCGCGATGGCGTGCAGCACCGCGGCCGGGCCCTTGGCGAGTTGCCTGGGGTCCGACTCCAACTCCTCGCGCAGCGGCCCCAGTGAGCCGTGCCGCCCGTGCCGCACGGTGATCACGAAGTCGGTGCCGATGAACACCATGATCTCGCCGGTGTCCACGACCTCGCTCGTCGCCGTCAGCTTCTCGTGCTCGACGTAGCAGACCGTCTTGAACACCGCGAACAGCGTCTCGCCGTAGCGCTCCACCTTCGGGCGCTGATGTGCCTCGACCGCGTCCTCGACCGCCAGCGGGTGCAGGTCGAAGAGCTCGGCGATGCCCGCGAACTCCTCGTTCGTCGGCTCGTGCAGGCCGAGCCAGACGAAGCCGTCCTCCTTCTTGCGCACCCGCTCGACGGTGTCGACCAGATCGCCGGCGACGGGGACGCGGACGCCGTCCTGATACGTGACGCACTTCACCACCGAGGAGCCCAGCGGTGACCGGGCGTGGTGGCTCAGGTCGACCCGCGGGTGCCGCCGGGCCAGCCGTGCCACCTTGCGGAGGCCGCCGACCCTGCCCAGGCCCGTGACCTTCCGAAGATTCCCTGCCATGGACATCCGGATCTCCTTGCGTGGATCCCCTCGCATCGCATTTCTGCGCCTTGGCGTGCCAGTTTGCCAGGCCCGAGTGAGCCGCGGGTAAGCCTGTGGGAACGGAATCCTCCGCTTTGTTCCCGCCTGTGGATGAGCGGTGGACGAACCGGTGCACGGTCGTGGCGAGGGCGTCGCGGACCGGAGCCCCGATCCCGCCGCGACCGGAGTCCCGCCCTCGCCGCGACCGGAGTTCACCCTCCCGACAACCGGAGCGTCGCCCCCTTCCGACAAGCGGGGCAACTGGGATGATCGCGGCATGACGCGATCCGACGGGCATCTCCTCGACAACCGGCAGTCCGAGGCGGGACAGCGCTTCGACGCCTTCGCCACGCTCTTCGACCCCACCACGTTCCGGCACTTGGAGGGGTTCGGCGTCGGACCCGGCTGGCGCGTCTGGGAGGTCGGCGTCGGCGGCACCTCGGTGGTGTCCTGGCTGGCCAAGAAGGTCGGCCCGACCGGGAAGGTCCTCGCGACCGACATCAACACCTCCCAGGTCGCCTCGGCCGCCCGCCCGCCGATCGAGGTGCGCGTCCACGACGTCGGCGCCGAGGAACCGCCGGGGAGGGCTTCGACCTCGTCCACGCCCGCCTCGTACTGGTCCATGTCCCGGACCGGGAAAGGGCGTTGCGCTCGATGATCACGTCCCCGCCCCGGCGGCCGTCTCCTGATCGAGGACGCCGACCCCGCCCTCCAGCCCTTGCTCTGCCCCGACGAACACGGCCCCGAGCAGCAACTAGCGAACCGTCTCCGGCACGGCTTCCGCGAACTCCTCGCCGCCCGCGGTGCCGACCTTTCCTACGGCCGCCGGCTCCCGCGCCTGCTTCGTGAGGCCGGCCTGCGCCGCGTGGAGGCCGACGCGTACTTCCCGGTCACCTCACCGGCCTGCGCCGCCCTCGAATCCGCGACGGTCCGCCAGATCCGCGACCAACTCGTCACCGCGGGCCTCGCCACGGACGAGGACATCGACCGCCACCTCGCCAACGTCGCCTCCGGCTCGATGGACCTCGCGACGGCCCCGATGATCTCGGCGTGGGGGCGGAAGGCGTAGGCGGGGAGCGGGAGTTGACGCCGGGTGGGGAAGCGGCTGCCGTGAGGGTGAGCGTGGGCTGAGGATTCGGTGTCCCGCGCCACCGCCCACTCCCGGTGCATCCCGCCGCCCATCCCTTCTACGCCCCTGGCCGACCTCCCACCCGTTCCACCGCCCGCGCTCCCGCCCGGCACCCCTCCCGTGCGGCCTCCTCCGGTTCGGCGCCCGTCAGCAGCGTGGCGAGGAACGCACCCGTGAAGGCGTCCCCGGCGCCGGTGGTGTCCCGGGGTGTGGCCGGTTCGGCGGGCACGCGCGCGTGGACTGTGCCGGAGTGGGCCACGAGGGCTCCCTCGGCGCCCTGCTTGGTGACCACCAGCGGGACATGACGGCTCAACTTGGCTGTCGCGTCCGCCGGATCGGGCAGGCCCGTGAGCAGACACGCCTCGTCCCGGCTCGGCAGCAGGACGTCCACCCCCTCGACGAGCGCGAGGAAACGGTCCACGCCCAGTTCCACCAGGAACCCCGCCGACGCCGGATCCAGGCTCACCGGCACCCCGCGCGCGTGCCGATTCCATCGCCGTCGCCACCAACGCCCGGCTCGGCTCCGAGAACAGCAGATACCCCGACAGATGCAGCCGTACGACGCCGTCGAGCAGCCTGTCGGACCAGTCGCCGGGATCGAGCCGCAGGGACGCGCCGCTGTCGGTGAGGAACGTCCGCTCGGCCGACGCCCCCGTGTCGACCAGGCAGATCACCGTCCCCGTGGCCGCCTCCGGGTCGACGACGAGACGGGGCCGTACCCCGGAGGCGATCAGTTCGCGCTCGTGCCACGCCGCCGCGTCCTCGCCCACGCGGCCGAGCAGGCGGACGTCCGCGCAGCCCCAATGGGCCGCCCAGCAGGCCACGTTGGCGCCCGCGCCGCCCGGCACGGTGCGGATCGTGGCCGCGGTGTCCGTGCCCGGGGCGAGCGGGCCCCGGTGCCGGGCGACGACGTCCGTGACGACGTCCCCGACGACCAGGAGGGCGCCGTTCGGCCCCGTCGTCACGCCTCGGCCCAGGCCGCCGCGATCCGACCGGCCAGCCGTACGTTGCCGCGTACGGCCGCCAGGTTGGCGGACAGGGAGGCGCCGTCGGTGTGCTCCACCAGGTAGCCGAGCAGGAACGGGGTCACCGCCTGGCCGGTGATGCCCTCCGCCTCGCACGCGTGCAGCGCGTCGGCGAGCACACGCGCGTGCAGCGCGGGGTCCAACTGCTCGTCCTCGGGCACCGGGTTGGCGACGATCAGCGTCGACTCCGGGGCGTCCAGCGCGTCCTGGGCCCGCATCACGGCCGCGACCTGCTCCGGGGTCTCCAGGGTCCAGTCCACCGGGTACCCGGAGTCGGAGAGGTAGAAGCCGGGGAAGCGGTCCGTGCCGTACCCGGCGACCGCCACACCCAGCGTCTCCAGGCGTTGCAGGGTCGCCGGCACGTCCAGGATCGACTTCACGCCCGCGCACACCACCGTGATCCGGGTGGACGCCAGCAGCCCCAGGTCGGCGGACTCGTCCTGCGTCACCGTCCACTCCCGGTGCACCCCGCCGAGCCCGCCGGTCGCGAACACCCGGATGCCCGCCCGCGCCGCCAGCAGCGCCGTCGCCGACACCGTGGTCGCCCCGCTGGCCCCGGCCGCCACGGCGAGCGGGAGGTCGCGGTGGCCCAGCTTGCGGATGCCGTCCTCGTTGGCGACCCGCTCCAACTGCTCCTTGTCCAGGCCGACATGGGGCCGCCCGTCCAGCACGGCGATCGTCGCGGGGACGGCGCCCTCCTGCCGTACCGCGTCCTCCAGTTCGAGCGCCACCCGCAGATTGCGCGGGCGCGGCAGCCCGTGCGCGATGATCGTCGACTCCAGGGCCACCACGGGTCGACGCGCGTCGATCGCCTCGCGTACTTCCTCGGACACCACCAGCACCACGCGCCTCCTGTCGTTCGGTCTTCCCTCATCCCTGGCGGGCGCGGCGCCCGGTCAAACCCCGTGGGCTGTGGGGACACCACCGGCACCCGACGTGGAAAAAGGGGCCACGCGTGCGTGGCCCCCGCTTTCCGTGCGTCAGACCGGGCTCACGCCCGACAGGGTGCCGTGCGGATCGAGCACGTACTTGCGGCTGGCGCCCTGGTCGAACTCGGCGTAGCCGCGCGGTGCGTCCTCCAGGCTGATCGGCGTCGCGTTGACGGCCTTGGCGATGTGCACGCGCCCGTGCAGGATCGCCATCATCAGACTCCGGTGGTACGTCATCACCGGGCACTGACCGGTGGTGAACGCGTGACTCTTGGCCCACCCGAGGCCGAGCCGCACCTTCAGGGTGCCGCTCTTCGCGTCCTCGTCGACCCCGCCGGGGTCGGCGGTGACGTACAGCCCAGGGATGCCCAGGGCACCGCCCGCGCGCGTGATGCCCATCAGTGAGTTGAGGACCGTGGCCGGCGCCTCCTGGGCGTCCGGGCCGTGCGCCCGTGCCTCGAAGCCGACCGCGTCGACCGCGGCGTCCACCTCGGGCTCGCCGAGGATCTCGGCGATCTGCTCCCCGATGTCGCCGCGTGAGACGTCGACGGTCTCGCAGCCGAAACTCCTTGCCTGGCCGAGGCGTTCGGCGTTCAGGTCGCCGACGATGACGACCGCGGCGCCCAGGAG
Organism: Streptomyces sp. P3; assembly: GCA_016893485.2. Taxonomy (GTDB): domain Bacteria; phylum Actinomycetota; class Actinomycetes; order Streptomycetales; family Streptomycetaceae; genus Streptomyces. The sequence continues at coordinate 2,700,107 of JAFEKX020000001.1, read as the reverse complement.
CTGCGCCGACGCGGCCGCGGCCAGCCCGACCGGACCGGCCCCGGCGACGTACACCGTGGACCCCACCCCGGCGCCCGCGGTGACCGCGCCGTGGAAACCGGTCGGGAAGATGTCCGACAGCATCGTCAGATCGAGGAGCTTCTCGCGTGCCTCGTCCCGGTCCGGGAACCGCAGCAGGTTGAAGTCCGCGTACGGGACCATGGCGTACTCGGCCTGACCGCCGACCCAGCCGCCCATGTCGACATAGCCGTAAGCCGCCCCGGGGCGGGCCGGGTTGACGTTCAGGCAGATGCCCGTCTTGCGTTCCTTGCAGTTGCGGCACCGCCCGCAGGCGATGTTGAACGGTACGGAGACGATGTCGCCCACGTCGATGAACTCGACGTCCGGACCCCGTTCGACGACCTCTCCGGTGATCTCGTGGCCGAGGACCAGCCCCTCGGGCGCGGTCGTCCGGCCGCGCACCATGTGCTGGTCGCTGCCACAGATGTTGCTGGCGAGCACCTTCAGGATCACACCGTGCCGGCACTTGCGGCCGACGTTCTCGCGTGCGACTCCCGGCCCGTCCTGCAGTTCGAGCGTCGGGTAGTCGATGGTCCTGACCTCGACCGCTCCCGGCTTGAGATACGCGACTGCCCTGTTTCCGCTTCCACTCATGCGTGTTCGCCGTCCCTTCGGCTCCGATCCCCGGATGCCAGTGGCTGTGCGCGCGCACGGCGGAGTCTGCTACCGGCTCGGCCTCCCGGCCACCCTTCGCGGGACATCGGAAACCGGGATCTTCCGGGAGCGGGTGAACAGGGCCAGCGCGGCCAGGGGTACCAGCAGGCAGGCGGCCGTGAGGTTCAGCCAGGCGTAACTCGCTCCGCGACCACCAGCCCGGCCACCGCCCCGCCGATGCCCGCCGAGGTGTTCATCGTGAGGTCCGACAGTCCCTGCGCGGCGGCACGCGCGGGCTGCGGCACCGAGTCCGTGAGCAGTGCGGAGCCGGAGACGAGCCCCGCCGACCAGCCCAGGCCCAGCACGAACAGGCCCAGGGCGATCCGCCCGTGACTCCCGCCCGCCGTACCGGCGAGGAACGCGGCACAGGCCAGCAGCCCCACCGCGAGCCCTGTCCCGGACAGCCGCCCGACCCGGTCGGCGAGTCTCCCCATCAGCGGCGAGAACGCGTACATCCCCGCGATGTGCCCGCTGATCACCAGCCCGATCAGATCGATGCCGGCTCCGTGGTGTCCCAGCTCGACCGGGGTCATCGCCATCACGGACACCATCGCCGTGTGCGGCACGGCCACCGTCACCAGCGCCAGCCGCGCCCGCGGCGAGGCCGTCACCGCGGCGAACCCGGCCCGCAACGACCGCGCGGCCGGCGACCGGTCCTCGTCCGGCGCGAGCGCCCGCGCCGTCAGCAACGGATCGGGCCGCAGCAGTACGGCGACCACGACCGCGGCGACCAGGAAGATCGCACCCGCCCACAGAAAGGGCCCGGCCGCCGCGGGTATCCCGAGCCCGGAGACGCTACGGCCCGCGGGCGCGGCGATGTTGGGTCCGAGGACCGCCCCTATGGTCGTCGCCCACACGACATGGGAGATCGCCCGGGCCCGCTGCTCCGGCTCGGCCAGGTCGGCGGCGGCGAACCGGGACTGCAGATTCGCCGACGAGGCCGCACCGAACCCGGCCATGCCGCACAGCAGCAGCGGAAAGCTCCCGATGCTCGCCGCGAGCACCACGACCCCGGCTCCCAGCGCCCCGACGAGATACCCGAGGACCAGCCCCGGACGCCGGCCACGCGCCGTCATCAGCGCCGCGAACGGCATCGACAGCACCGCCGTGCCCGTCACGGTCGCCGTGGGCGCCAGCCCGGACAGCGACTCGGTCCCACTGACCTGCTTGGCCAGTACGGCGGACAGCGCGACCCCGGTCGCGACCCCGAGGCCGCCCAGGATCTGCGTCGCGATCAGCACCCCGACACCCGTCGCCGCAACGCGGGCAGCCGCTCGGCCGTCACGGGCACCGCACCCCGCCCTCGACCGCGGTCACGGCGTACGCCCGGGGCCGCCGAGCGCACGCGCGTGCGTGAAGCCGTTACTCACCGATGTGACCTCCCCTGGTCCCCTTGCCCGCCCGAGCGCTCAGAACAGCGGCTCGGGCAGCACCCCTCCAGCGCCAGCAGCTTCCGCTTCGTCTCCAGACCGCCCCCGAACCCGCCGATGCCGCCGTCGCTCTCGACGACCCGGTGGCACGGCACGACGATCGGCAGCGGGTTGGACCCCATCGCCACCCCGACCGCCTGGGCCGCGCCCGGCTGCCCGACCCGCCCGGCCAGATCGCCGTACCCGACGACCGCGCCGTACCGCACGCCGGACGCCAGCTCGCGCAGCACCTGCCGGTTGAAGCCGGAGATCAGGGACCAGTCGAGCGGCAGGTCGAAATCGCGCCGGTCGCCGGCGAAGTAGGCCTCGACCTGACGTATCGGCTCGGCCAGCAGCGGGGAGTCGGGGGCCTCGACCGGCTCGGTGCCCAGCCGGGACGCCAGTCGGTCGAGGGTCTTGTCGCGCACCGCGTCCGTGGCGTGGAACACGACGTTGACCAGGCCGTCCTGTGTCGCGGCGAGCAGCAGCAGACCGATGTCGGTGCCGACGACGGTCCACACGACGCGCTGCTCGTTCTGCCCGTGGCTGTCCATGCGTTCACCGTACGACCCGGCACTGACAACGCCCCGCGAGCGGTCTCAGAACCCGTACAGCGCGGACCGCACCACGTCCGGCTTGTTCGTGATGAGCCCGTCCACGCCGTACCCGGCGACCTTCCAGGCCGTGGGCGCGTCGTCGACGGTCCAGGCGTACACCTCCATCGGACTGCCGTGCGGACCCATGTGCCCGTGCACGGCGGAGACGTAGCCCAGGGAGATCGAGCCGTACGACGGGTTGATCAGGTCGGTGTAGGCGGCGTACGTGTTCAGGGCGGACACGGCGGGGGTGCCCAGGAAGGCGGTCCTGATGGCGGGCTTCAGGTCGTGCACGATGCGGATGCTGTCCGCGCTGAAGCTCTGCACGATCAGCCGGTCGTCCAGGTGGTTCTGGTCCAGCCACCCCTCGTTGCCCAGGAGCTTGAGGGTCTGCTGCTCGATGCCGGGGTAGAGCTCCGGGTTCTTGATCTCCAGGAGCAGGCTCTGGTCGTTGTGCTCCACCTCGCGCATGTACTGCGTGAGGGTGGGCACGCGCGTGCCTGTGAACGCGGGACCGAACCAGCTTCCCGCGTCGAGGCGCGCGATCTCGGCGGCGGTGAAGTCCTTCACCTTCCAGGGGGCTCGATGAGGGAACACCTTCTGGACGTCGGTGGTGCGCTTCAGGCTGTCGTCGTGGATGACGACGAGCTCGCCGTCCTTGGTGCGCTGGACGTCGTTCTCGACCCACCGGAAGCCGAGCGCGCCCGCCTTGTCGATGGAGGCCAGGGTGTTCTCGGGCGCATAGGAGGAGGCGCCCCGGTGGGCGACCACGGTGGGCCACTGGGCCGCGTCGCCGGCCCGGGCCGCGGGGAGGGGAGCAGAAGGGCGGCGGCCCCCAGGAGCGCGGTGGTCGAGGCGGCAACTGCGCGCAGGTGCATGCGTACTCCTCGCATCGAGCGATCACATACAGCTCAAGGATGACAGCGGAACGTCACTACCCGTGGGGTACAGGATGGACACAGAATGGACGGAGTTGCCCAAGTCCGCTCACCGGTGCCGCACAACTGGGGCGGGGCCGTGTTTCTTTGCCGGAGAATCGTTCGACCATTCCGGTGGGGTCATACTCTCTGCGTCGACCCTGACCGTTCCCGCGGTCCCGGGGCTGGGCGCGTTTCAGTAATTCCGGGACGGAACAGGGCGGAAGGGTAACTGCGCATGCAGGGCACGGTCGACGGATTCAGCTACGGACTCGTCACACCGCTGGTGGCCTACCTCATGGCGTGCCTCGGCGGTGCCCTCGGTCTGCGCTGCACCACCAGATCGATGCTCGTCACGCAGTCCTGGCGCCCCGGCTGGCTCGCCCTCGGATCGGCTGCCATCGGTTCCGGCATATGGACGATGCACTTCGTCGCGATGATCGGGTTCTCGGTCCGCCAGACACCGGTCCACTACGACAGACCGATGACCTTCGCGAGCCTCGCCGTGGCCATCGTCATGGTGGGCGTCGGGATCTTCATCGTCGGCTACAAGGGAGCCAGGGGAACCGCGCTGTTCACCGGCGGCACCCTCACCGGCCTGGGTATCGCCTCGATGCACTACCTGGGCATGGCGAGCATGCGCCTCAACGGAAAACTCGAATACAACACGTTCACCGTCGCCGTCTCCGTCGTCATAGCGGTCGTCGCGGCGATCAGCGCCCTCTGGGCGGCCGGACAGGTCCGCGGCTTCCTCTGGAGCGTGGGCGCGAGCCTCGTCATGGGACTCGCCGTCACCGGCATGCACTACACCGGCATGGCCGCCCTCACCGTCCACGTCCACGGCACGGCCGCGACCACCGACGGCGTGTCGGCCGCGTCCCTGCTCGCCCCCATGATGATCGGCCCCCTCGTCTTCCTCCTGCTGGCCGGCGTCGTCGTGATGTTCGACCCGCTGATGGTCATGGGCAGGCCCGCCCGGACGCCCGTCGGGCACAAGCCCGGCGTACCGGCCGGCGCCCTCGTCCCGCACCCCCGCCGCGCCCCCCGTCCGCGCCGACCGCGACCTCGCGCACCGCCGCTCCCGGACCCCGCAGAACCGCTGATCCGACCCGGTTGTCAGTGGCGGGTCGTACGGTTGGTTCCATGCGGCCCGTTTCTCACATCGAACGTACGGTGGCGCCTTTCGAGGTCGTCAGCCCCTACCAGCCCAGCGGCGACCAGCCGGCGGCCATCGCCGAGCTGGCCCGACGCGTCGAGGCAGGTGAGAAGGACGTCGTCCTCCTGGGCGCGACCGGCACCGGCAAGTCCGCGACCACCGCGTGGATGATCGAGAAGCTCCAGCGCCCCACCCTGGTGATGGCGCCGAACAAGACCCTGGCCGCCCAGCTGGCCAACGAGTTCCGCGAGCTCCTGCCGAACAACGCCGTCGAGTACTTCGTCTCGTACTACGACTACTACCAACCCGAGGCCTACGTCCCGCAGTCGGACACCTACATCGAGAAGGACTCCTCAATCAACGAGGAGGTGGAGCGCCTGCGCCACTCCGCGACCAACTCGCTGCTCACCCGGCGTGACGTCATCGTGGTCGCCTCGGTCTCCTGCATCTACGGCCTCGGTACTCCGCAGGAGTACGTGGACCGCATGGTCCCCCTCAAGGTCGGCGACGAGATCGACCGCGACCAGCTGCTGCGCCGCTTCGTCGACATCCAGTACACGCGCAACGACCTGGCCTTCACCCGGGGCACCTTCCGCGTCCGCGGCGACACCATCGAGATCTTCCCGGTCTACGAGGAGCTCGCCGTCCGCATCGAGATGTTCGGCGACGAGATCGAGGCCCTCTCCACCCTCCACCCGCTCACCGGCGAGATCATCAGCGAGGACGAGCACCTCTACGTCTTCCCGGCCTCCCACTACATCGCATCGCCGGCCCCGAGCGCATGGAGCGGGCGGTCAACGACATCGAGAAGGAACTCGCCTGAGCGGCTCGCCGAGATGGAGAAGCAGGGCAAGCTCCTGGAGGCCCAGCGCCTGCGCATGCGGACCACCTACGACCTGGAGATGCTCCGCCAGATCGGCTCCTGCTCCGGCGTCGAGAACTACTCGATGCACTTCGACGGCCGTCAGCCCGGCTCCGCGCCGAACACCCTGATCGACTACTTTCCGGAAGACTTCCTGCTCGTCATCGACGAGTCGCACAACACGGTCCCGCAGATCGGCGCCATGTACGAGGGCGACGCCTCCCGCAAGCGCACCCTCGTCGACCACGGCTTCCGGCTGCCCTCCGCCCTGGACAACCGCCCCCTGAAGTGGGAGGAGTTCCAGAAGCGCATCGGACAGACCGTCTACCTGTCGGCGACCCCGGGAAGTACGAGCTGTCGCGCGCGGACGGCGCCGTGGAGCAGATCATCCGCCCCACCGGCCTCATCGACCCCGAGGTCGTCGTCAAGCCCACCGAGGGCCAGATCGACGACCTGGTGCACGAGATCCGCAAGCGCACCGAGAAGGACGAGCGGGTCCTGGTCACCACCCTCACCAAGAAGATGGCCGAGGACCTCACGGACTACTTCCTGGAGCTCGGCATCCAGGTCCGCTACCTGCACAGCGACGTCGACACCCTGCGCCGCATCGAGCTGCTGCGCGAGCTGCGCTCCGGCGAGTTCGACGTCCTCGTCGGCATCAACCTCCTCCGCGAGGGCCTCGACCTCCCCGAGGTGTCCCTGGTCGCCATCCTGGACGCCGACAAGGAGGGCTTCCTGCGCTCCGGCACCTCCCTGATCCAGACCATCGGCCGCGCGGCGCGCAACGTCTCCGGACAGGTCCACATGTACGCCGACCGGATCACCCCGGCCATGGAGAAGGCCATCGAGGAGACCAACCGCCGCCGTGAGAAGCAGGTCGCGTACAACACGGAGCGCGGCATCGACCCCCAGCCGCTCCGCAAGAAGATCAACGACATCGTCGCGCAGATCGCCCGCGAAGACGTCGACACGGAGGAGCTGCTCGGCTCGGGCTACCGCAAGTCCAAGGACGGCAAGGGCGCCAAGGCCCCCGTGCCCGCCCTCGGCAAGGCGGCGAAGAACGCCAAGTCCGCCAAGGGCAAGGCCAAGGACGGCGCCCCGACCGACCGCCCCGCGGCCGAACTCGCCGAGCAGATCGAGGAGATGACCGACCGCATGCGCGCCGCCGCCGCCGACCTGCAGTTCGAGGTCGCTGCCCGCCTGCGCGACGAGGTGCACGAGATGAAGAAGGAACTGCGTCAGATGAAGGAGGCGGGCCTGGCCTGACCGGCCCGGCTGGACCGCCGGACCTCGGGGTATGCGCGCTGTGTTGCAAGACCGCCACAAAGTCCGATGCGGGGTTCGGCGCTGTCAGTGGCGCTGCGTAGGGTTCTGGACATCCGCGGATTCCGCGGCAACAGGGGACAGTTCGAGAGGGGAACAGCCGTGACGGTCAACATGACCAAGGGTCAGGCCATCAGTCTGCAGAAGAACGACGGGTCCGGCCTGACCGCGGTGCGCATGGGTCTCGGCTGGCAGGCGGCTCCCGGCGCGGCCTCTTCGGCTCGCGCACCCGGGAGATCGACCTCGACGCGTCCGCCGTGCTCTTCGCGGACAAGCAGCCCGTCGACGTCGTGTTCTTCCGCCACCTGGTCAGCGACGACGGCTCCGTGCGCCACACCGGTGACAACCTCGTCGGCGGTGTCGGCCAGGGCGGCGACGACGAGGCGATCCTCGTCGACCTCGCGCGCGTGCCGGTCCACATCGACCAGATCGTCTTCACCGTGAACTCCTTCACGGGCCAGACCTTCCAGGAGGTGCAGAACGCGTTCTGCCGCCTGGTCGACGAGACCAACGGCCAGGAGCTGGCCCGCTACACCCTGGCGGGCGGCGGCCAGTACACGGCCCAGATCATGGCCAAAGTCCACCGCACCGGCTCGGGCTGGACGCTGACGGCCCTCGGCACACCGACCAACGGCCGCACCTTCCAGGACCTGATGCCGGCGATCCTGCCGCACCTGTAGGACAGCCCGGCGCACACGACACGACACGGCTGAGCAGGGGGACGAGAGCGATGGCAGCCGAGCTGGTGCGGGGGCAGAACCACCCGCTGTCCCATGTGCGTCTGGAGATCCGGGTCGCGGCCGGCAAGCCGGTCGTGGCCGCCGCCACGCTCGGCGACGAGCACGGCAGGATCCACGGCGTCGAGTGGGTGGCCCACCCCGGCACACCCACCCTGCCCGGCCTCGAGGTCTCCAAGCAGGCGGCCGCCGACCACCGTCTCGCGGTGGACCTGGGCGCCATGCCGGAGGTCGTGCACCGCGTCAGCGTGCTCCTCGCCCTGCCCCTCGGCGGCGAAGGACCCACCCGCTTCGGCGCCGTCGCCGCGCCCTTCGTGGCGGTCACCGGCCTCGACGGCACCGAGGTCGCGAGCTACACGATCACCGGCCTGGACGCCGAGTCGGCGGTCGTGGCCCTGGAGCTGTACCGCAGACAGGGCGCCTGGAAAGTCCGCGCCGTGGGCCAGGGCTACGCGGGCGGCCTCGCCGAACTCCTCACCGACCAGGGCCTGCCCCAGGCCCTCCAGCTGGCCGGCGGCATCAACGAAGCGGTGGCCCAGGGCCTAGCCCGCTCCGTGGCGGCACCCCCGCCCCGCACCCCGGACACCGACCGCACCCGCCAGACGGCCACACCGGCCCTCGGCCCCGAGGGGAGCGGTGCTACGACACAGGGCGCCCCCGGAGCCGTAGGACCGCAGTCGGGTTCTTCGTACGGGGCGCAGGGCACCCCGCAGGCCGGGTATTCCGGTGGTGGGGCGGACGCCGATGGCACCCAGCCCGGGGCTTCCGCGGCCGGGGGCCGGTCGACTACAGCCATCCGCGGCGGCAGGCCGGGGCGCCGCCGCAGCCCGCGCCGGCCGTGCCGCCGGGTGCGCCCGGGCAGCCCGCGCGGCCCGTTGCCGGGGACGCGACGGGGTGGTCGATGGAGGAGCGGCTCTACAACCAGGTGTGGGGCATGTTCGAGGACCTGGCGCGCACCATGTCCGCGTACCGCAGCGCGGTCGACTTCGCGGACTCGCGCATGGAGAAGGAACTCGACCAGGCCCTTTCCGACCCGCGCAGCCGGATGGGCGGTCAGGGCGACGCGGCCCGCGAGGCGGCCCAGGCCAGGCACGCCCAACTCGTCGACCAGGCACGGGCCGCCCTCGACCGGGACCTCGACCAACTCGTCGCCGAGGCCGACGTGGTCGAACCCGCGCTCCCACCGGCGTTCGCCGGCTGGGACAACCCGGTCTGGCACGGCTACCGCGTCCCGATGGAGATACCCATGGCCCTGCGCCTGGGTGATCTCCATCTCCCGGAGAGCCCCGAGCTGCGCATTCCGATGCTGGTCCGGCTGCCGTTGGAGCGCGGCCTGTGGATCGACAGCGGGAACGGGGAGTCGCTCGACGGCTCCTTCGCCGACTCCCACGAAGTCCGGCGCCTCGCGCTGGACACGGCCGTCGCGCACGCGGCCCGGCTGCTGGCCGTGTACCCGACGGGGAGTTCGCCGTGCACGTCATCGACCCGGCCGGTTCGGCGGCGCAGGCGCTGGCTCCGCTGGTGCAGACGGGCGTGCTCGCCGCGCCGCCCGCCGCGGGTGCCGCCGGGGTGACGGACGTCCTGACCCGGCTCACCCAGCGGGTGGACCTGGTGCAGATGGCGGTGCGGGGCGGCGCCGCCGACTCGCTGCCGCCCGGTCTGGACCCGGCCGAACAGCTGCTGATCGTCAACGACTTCCCGCACGGCTTCGACGACCGTGCCGTGACCCAGCTCCGCTATCTCGCGGACGAGGGGCCGGCCGTCGGCGTCCATCTGATGATGGTCGCGGACCGCGAGGACGCGGCGGGCTACGGCCCGTTGCTCGACCCCCTCTGGCGTTCGCTGATGCGCCTCACCCCGCTGCCCGACGACCACCTCGCCGACCCTGGGTCGGACACGCGTGGACGTACGAGCCGTCGGTCGTGCCGCCCGGCAGCCAGGTGCTGCGACAGGTGCTGACAGCGGTCGCGGCCGCTCGTACCAAGCACAGGTAAAGACTCCTGACCAGCTGTTTTTATTAACCTTTTGCAAAGCGCTTTACTATTCCTTGGTGATTGGGGTACTGTCGTCCGTACGGAGGGGGAGTACTCCCTATCTGCTGCGGCGTACCCGTCAATACGGATCAGGCCAGATCCCGGGGCGTCGGCCCTGGGCGCCCGTCCAAGGTGGAAGAGACCTCCGGTAGCGACGACGCTGACCATTTGCCGTTAATACCGCCGGAGGAGCAGTAGTGGATGTTTCCGTGACCCTGTGGGTCCTGACCATCGTGGGGCTGGCGGCCCTCATCGCGGTCGATTTCTTCATCGGCCGCAAGCCGCATGACGTGTCGATCAAGGAAGCCGGGATCTGGACGATCGTCTGGATCGCCCTCGCCGGACTGTTCGGACTCGGCCTGCTCCTCTTCGGGGGCGGTCAGGCGGGCGGCGAGTTCTTCGCGGGCTTCATCACCGAGAAGTCGCTGAGCGTCGACAACCTCTTCGTCTTCGTCCTGATCATGGCGAAGTTCGCCGTGCCCTCGCAGTACCAGCAGCGGGTGCTGCTCGTCGGTGTCCTCATAGCCCTGGTCCTGCGGGCCATCTTCATCGCGGCCGGCGCGGCCATCCTCGCCAGCTTCGCGTGGGTCTTCTACATCTTCGGTGCCTTCCTCATCTGGACCGCCTGGAAGCTCATCCAGGAGGCCCGCGCCGACGAGGAGGACGAGGAGTTCGAGGAGAACAAGCTCCTCAAGGCCGCCGAGCGCCGCTTCGGCGTGGCCGACCGCTACCACGGCACCAAGCTGTGGATCCGGGAGAACGGCAAGCGGGTCATGACCCCGATGCTGGTCGTGATGCTCGCCATCGGTACGACGGACGTGCTGTTCGCCCTCGACTCCATCCCCGCGATCTTCGGCCTGACCCAGGACCCGTACATCGTGTTCACGGCCAACGCCTTCGCGCTGATGGGTCTGCGCCAGCTGTACTTCCTCATCGGCGGCCTGCTCAAGAAGCTGGTCCACCTCAGCTACGGCCTGTCGGTCATCCTCGGGTTCATCGGCGTCAAGCTGGTGCTGCACGCGCTGCACGAATCGGGCGTCCATGTCCCGGAGATCAGCATCCCGGTCTCGCTGGGCGTGATCTGCGGGGTCCTGATCGTCACCACGATCACCAGCCTGATGGCCAATAAGAAGACGGCCGCCGCCGAGGCGGCCAGGACCGAGGCCGAAGGCACCCCGAAGGACAGCATCGACGCCTGATCCTGATCCCGTCCGACGCAGGACGACGACGTCAGAAGTCGCCGGAACACGAGCACCGGGAGCACGCACCATGAATCGCCGATCACCGCTCCCGGTGCTTCGTCGGATACCGGCCACCCGCGTCCAGGTGACGCGGGACGAGCCCGCCGACGCCGGAATGCGGGCGCTGAACGCCTCTGCGAGGATCGCTTCATGATCACTCGGCTCAGGTCGCTCACCACCCAGTGGACGACCGTCGTACCGGTGCTCGCGGCCGTCCTCCTGGTCTTCACCTGGGGGCGGAAGGATCTGCCCGGTGTGGTCGTCGCCCTGGTGACCGTGGTCCTCGCCGGTGCCGTGCTCGCCGCGGTGCACCACGCCGAGGTGATCGCCCACCGGGTCGGCGAGCCCTTCGGCTCCCTGGTCCTCGCCGTCGCCGTGACGATCATCGAGGTCGCCCTGATCGTCACCCTGATGGCCGACGGCGGCGACAAGAGCTCGACCCTCGCCAGAGACACCGTCTTCGCCGCCGTCATGATCACGTGCAACGGCATCGTCGGTCTGGTCCTCATCGTCGCCTCGCTGCGCCACGGCACGGCGGTCTTCAACCCCGAGGGCACCGGCGCCGCCCTCGCCACCGTGGCGACCCTCGCCACGCTCAGCCTGGTCCTGCCGACCTTCACCACCAGCAAGCCCGGCCCGGAGTTCTCCGGCGCCCAACTCACCTTCGCCGCGCTCTCCTCACTCGCCCTGTACGGCCTCTTCGTGGCCACGCAGACCGTGCGGCACCGCGACTACTTCCTGCCCGTCTCCCACCAGGGCGAGACGATCACCAAGGACATCCACGCGGACGCCCCGTCCGCCCGCACCGCCCTGATCAGCCTCGGACTGCTGGGCCTCGCCCTGATCGGCGTGGTCGGACTGGCCAAGGGCGTCTCACCGACCATCGAGTCCGGCGTCGAGGCGGCCGGCCTGCACCACGCCGTCGTCGGTGTGATCATCGCGCTGCTCGTGCTGCTCCCCGAGACCATCGCCGCCCTGCGATCCGCCCGCCGCGACCGGGTGCAGACCAGCCTCAACCTCGCGCTCGGCTCGGCGATGGCCAGCATCGGCCTCACCATCCCCGCCGTCGCCCTGGCCTCCATCTGGCTCTCCGGCCCACTCGTCCTCGGGCTCGGCTCCACCCACATGGTGCTGCTCGCCCTGACGGTCGTGGTCAGCTCGCTGACGGTGGTGCCGGGACGGGCGACACCGCTCCAGGGTGGCGTCCATCTGGTGCTGTTCGCGGCCTACTTGGAGCTGGCGATCAATCCGTAGCGCGCGGGGTCCGGACGGCTGCGTAAACGCTTGCGCACGTGCGCGAGGTGTCCCGTTCGCCGACGTAAACGCTTGCGCAAGCGTTTACGCCCCCGTCCTCGGCCCCTGTCCGTCGCCCCCGCCCTCACCCCGTGACCGGCTCCACCGCCACAGCCCCCACCGGCCGGGTCTCCGGCAGCAGTGCGAAGCAGCCCAGGCTGAACAGCGCGATTCCGGTCAGATAGGCGCCCACGCCCCAGGGGACGCGCCCACCGTGCTCCGCGAGGGCCGTCGCCACGATCGGGGTGAGCGCGCCGCCGAGGACCCCGCCGAGGTTGTAGCCCACGGCGGCGCCGGTGCAGCGCACCCGCGGCTCGTACAGCTCCGGCAGGTACGCGCCGACCACGGCGAACATCGTCACGAACGCGAGCAGCGCCCCAGGAACCCGACGAACATCAGCAGCGGCGCACCCGTGGCGAGCAGCGCGACCATCGGGAACATCCACAGCGCGGCGGCCGTGCACCCCAGCAGGCACAGCGGACGGCGCCCGTAGCGGTCGCTGAGCAGAGCCACCAGCGGGGTCAGCGAGCCCTTCACCACCACGGCGGCCATGATGCAGGTCAGCATGACGGTACGGCTCACCCCGAGCCGCTCCGTGCCGTAGGCGAGGGACCACGTCGTGACCGCGTAGAACACGGCGTAGCCCACCGACAGCGCGCCGGCGGTCAGCAGGACCAACCTCCAGTGTTCGCGCACCACTTCGGCGAGCGGCACACGCGCGTGGTCGTCGAGTTCGAGGAACCGGGGCTCTCCGCGAGCGACGAACGCAGCCACAGCCCGCCCAGGGCCAGCACCCCGGCCACCCAGAACGGCACCCGCCAGCCCCACTGTGCGAACTGCGCGTCGGTCAGGGTCGCCGACAGCGTGAGCATCACGCTGTTCGCCAGCAGGAACCCCACCGCGGGCCCGATCTGCGGAAAGCTCGACCACAGTCCGCGCCGCCCGGCGGGCGCGTGCTCGGCGGTCAGCAGCACCGCCCCGCCCCACTCCCCGCCGAGTCCGAGGCCCTGCAGAAAGCGCAGCACCAGGAGGAGCACGGGAGCGGCCGCCCCGATCGAGCCGTACGACGGTACGCAGCCGACCGCGACCGTCGAGGCGCCGGTCAGCAGGAGTGACGCGACGAGGACCGGCCGCCGTCCGCGCCGGTCCCCGAAGTGCCCGAACAGGATCGAGCCCAGCGGCCGCGCCACGAAGCCCACCCCGAACGTCCCGAAGGCCGCCAGCGTCCCCGCGACCGGTGAGAACGTCGGGAAGAAGAGGGGGCCGAGGACCAGGGCCGCCGCCGTGCCGTAGACGAAGAAGTCGTAGAACTCGATCGCCGTGCCGGCCAGTGAGGCTGCCGCGAGGCGCAGCATGGACGGGGGTCTTACTGTGCGTAGATCGTGCATGCCGCGTCAACTACCCACAGTGAGCAACGGTTACGGGGGCGCGCGGTGGTGCGGAGGTGGCGTGATAGACCGGGTCCGAGCAGCGGCCGTCGACCGGCGGCCCCGCCTCGAACGACATGTCCGAACGGACCGGAGGAACCGTGCCCCGCACCCTGGCCAACGCCCCGATCATGATCCTCAACGGCCCCAACCTGAACCTCCTGGGCCAGCGCCAGCCGGAAATCTACGGTTCCGACACGCTCGCCGACGTCGAGGCCCTCTGCGTCAAGGCGGCGGCCGGGCACGGCGGCACGGTGGACTTCCGGCAGTCCAACCACGAGGGCGAACTGGTCGACTGGATCCACGAGGCGCGGCTGAACCACTGCGGCATCGTGATCAACCCGGCCGCCTACTCGCACACCTCGGTCGCGATCCTGGACGCCCTCAACACCTGTGACGGGCTGCCGGTGGTGGAGGTCCACATCTCCAACATCCACCAGCGCGAGGCCTTCCGGCACCACTCGTACGTCTCGCTGCGGGCCGACGGGGTCATCGCGGGGTGCGGTGTGCAGGGGTACGCGTTCGGCGTGGAGCGGATCGCCGCGCTGGCGGGCGCGGGGAAGGCCGACGCGTAAGCACCGGCCTCCTGGCGCACGCCTCTTACAGACCACCTGTTACAGACGGCCGCCGGCCACAGGGGCCCGTTACAGGCGGCCCGCCTCCACGATCCGTCGCAGGAAGCGCTGCGTGCGCTCCTGCTGCGGGTCGCCGAAGATCTGCTGGGCCGTGCCGCGCTCCAGGACGACGCCACCGTCCAGGAAGCACACCTGGTCGGCGACATCCCGAGCGAAGCCCATCTCGTGCGTGGCCAGCACCATGGTCATGCCCTCGTCCTTCAAGTCCCGCACCACGGCCAGCACTTCACCGACCAGCTCCGGGTCGAGAGCGGCGGTGATCTCGTCGAAGAGCAGCAGACGGGGGCGTACGGCCAGGGCGCGCACGATCGCCACCCGCTGCTGCTGACCGCCGCTCAGCCGGTCCGGGTAGGCGCCCGCCTTGTCCCCGAGCCCGAGCCGCTCCAGCAGCTCACGCGCGTGTGCCTCGGCCTCCGCGCGGGGACACGCCGTGCACCCGGCGCGGGGCGAGGGTGATGTTCTCCAGGACGGTCATGTGCGGGAACAGGTTGTACGCCTGGAACACCACGCCGATACGGCGCCGTATCGCGTCCTGGTCGACGCGCGGGTCGGTGATCTCCTCGCCGTCCAGCCAGATCGCGCCGTCGTCGATGTCCTCCAGGAGGTTCGCGCACCGCAGCAGCGTCGACTTGCCGGAACCGGAGGCACCGATCAGCGCGGTCACCGTGTGCTGCGGGACCTCCAGGTCGACGTCCCGCAGGACGACCGACGTACCGAAGGTCTTGCGCACGGACTCCATGCGCAGCACGGGCGAGGTCTCGGCGGTGCTCATGTCGTGCCTCCCTGGGCGCGCTGCTTGTCCATCCGCGCGGTCACCCAGTCCGTGAAACGGGTCATCGGGATGGTCAGCGCCACGAAGACGAGCCCCGCGACGATGTACGGCGTGTAGTTCAGGGCGCGCTGCGCGATGATGTCGGACGCCCGCACGGCGTCGATCGCGCCGCCGATCGAGACGAGCCCGGTGTCCTTCTGGAGGGACACCAGATCGTTCAACAAGGGCGGCACCTGCCGGCGTACGGCCTGGGGAGCACCACGTGCCGCAGCGCCTGCCGGTTGCTCAGGCCCAACGAGCGGGCGGCGGCGCGCTGTGAGGGGTGCACGGACTCGATGCCGGCGCGGAACACCTCGGCCACGTAGGCCGAGTACGTCAGCGTCAGCGCCGCACCGCCCAGCCACACGGGGTCGACGGTCACGCCCTGGAGGCGCAGAGCGGGCACTCCGAAGACGACGATCATCAGGTTGATGATCAGCGGCAGCCCGCGGAAGAAGTCCGTGTAGGCGGCCGCCAGCACCCGCAGCGGGAAGAACACCGGTCCGCGCAGGGTGCGCGCGATGGCGATCAGCATGCCCAGGACGAGCACCAGCGCGCCGCAGATCAGCAGCAGCCGGATGTTCAGCCAGAGCCCTTCGAGGACCTTCGGGAACGCCTCGCGCGCGTAGTGCCCGTCGAAGAAGGTCTCCTTGGTGCGCTCCCAGCCCGGTGCGCTGACCACGACCACATACAGGACGACGGCCGTGACCAGGGTCGACACCGCGGCGATCGCGGTCGCGCGACGGGCACGCGCGCGTTTGTGCCGCTCGCGGTCCAGACGCCGCTGCGAGGGGACGTACGTGTCGCCCCCGCCGGGCATGTCGCCCTTGTCGTCCACGGCCTCCTGGCCGGAGTCGTCCTTCACCACGGTCACTTGAGGACCGGGGCGTCGACGGCGTCGGAGAGCCACTGCTTCTCCAGCGCGGCCAGCGTGCCGTCCTTGCGGAGCGCGTCCACGGCCGACGACACGCACGACGTGAGGTCGCTGCCCTTGTCGAGGACCAGCCCGAACTGCTCGGGCGTGCCGCCCTGGTTCTCGAACTGGCCGACGATCTTGGCGTTGGTCACCTCGGCCGAGGTGATGTAGAAGGCGGTCGGCAGGTCGACGACGATCGCGTCGACCTGTCCGTTCTTGAGCGCGGAGACGGCCTGGTCGTTCTTGGAGAACGCGGCCTCCTGCTGCGTCGGCTTCACCACGTCGCTGATGTAGTTCAGGCTCGTGGTGCCGACCTGGGCGCCCAGCTTGAGGCCCTTCAGGCCCGCGATGGTCGTCGCCTTGGCCGCCTTGCTGCCCTTGAGCGCGATGACGGCCTGGCGCACGTCGTAGTAGCCGGACGAGAAGTCGACGGCCTTCTTGCGCTCGGTGCTGATCGACACCTGGTTGATGTCGAAGTCGAAGGTCTTCACGCCGGGCGCGAAGGCCTTGTTGAAGGGGACGCTCTGCCAGACGACGGCGCTCTTGTCGTAGCCGAGCTGCTTCGCCACGGCGTAGGCGACCGCCGACTCGAAGCCCTTGCCGTTGGCGGGCTTGTCGTCCTCGAACCACGGCTCGTACGCCGGCTCGTCCGTCGCGATCGTCAGCTTGCCGGAGGTCTGGGTGGCCAACTTGCCCTTTACGCAGGTGGTCCCGGCCGAACCCGAGGCCTGGTCGGAGGCCTTCTCCTCCGGCTGCGGGGCACAGCCGACGGCGGTGGCGAGCAGGGCTATGGTCGCGGCGGATATCGCGCGGCGCAGTACGCGAGGGGCAAGGTGCATGGCGGGAGAGTGACAGTCAGACGTCCTGATTGTCCAGGTCACAGCCCCGATTGTCCGCATAGTGGGAACACATGTTGCGCTCTTGTGAACGGCACCTGTGCGGCGCGGATCCGACGACGTCCGCCGGGGCCGGAGCCGGGGCCGCCGGTCAGGGCGGGGATCGATGGACCGGCGGCCCATCCGCGCAGGAGCCGTCATCCTGAGCGGGGCTGTCTCCAGTTGACCGCGCGACCAGATACGCGGGGAGCGCACGTGGGACACCGGCGCGTGCGAAGGATTCACGCGGGGCGCGTGCGCGGAGGGTGTGCGGGGCGCGCGAGGAATGGTTCACGCCGGGAGCGCGCCCTGCGGGTTGAACGCCGGGCGCTCACCAGGGCAGGCCAGCCGGGCCCTCGCCATCGCGGACAGAACGCCAGCCCCTTGCGTGACCGGCGCGCGTGGACGGGATTTTCAACGACCCGCGCGCGTGGGCCGGACATTCAACACGCGCACGCGGGGCGGACGTTCACCCATCACCCACGCGCGCGTGCCGAATTCACCACCCGCGCGCGTGCCACTCCGGCAGGTGCGGGCGCTCGGCGCCCAGGGTCGTGTCGTTGCCGTGGCCCGGGTAGACCCAGGTCTCGTCCGGGAGCGCGTCGAAGATCTTCGTCTCGACGTCGTGGATCAGGCTCGCGAACGCCTCGGGATCCTTACGGGTGTTGCCCACGCCACCCGGGAACAGGCAGTCCCCGGTGAACACATGAGGGTGCCCGTGCGGGTCGTCGTAGACGAGGGCGATCGAACCCGGTGTGTGGCCCACCAGGTGACGCGCGGTCAGCTCGACCTGGCCCACCCGGATCGTGTCGCCGTCGTCGACCAGGACGTCGGTCGGCACCGGGATGCCCTCGGCGTCCTCGCGGCCCGCGTACGTACGCGCGCGCGCGTGGCCGTCACGACCTCGGCGAGCGCCTGCCAGTGGTCGCCGTGCTGGTGGGTGGTGACGACGGACGCGATGCCGTCCTCACCGATCGTGCCGAGCAGGGTCTCCGCGTCGTTGGCCGCGTCGATCAGCAGCTGCTCGTCGGTGGCCCGGCAGCGCAGCAGGTAGGCGTTGTTGTTCATGGGCCCGACCGCGATCTTCGTGATCATCAGATCCGGGAGCTCGTGCACGTCCGCCGGTCCACCGACCGTGACCTCGCCGCTGTACGTCATGGCCGTCACCCTATAGCGAGGGCAGGGCCGGCAAGGAGCCGCCGTCAACCGTCAGGCCGGAGCCGTCGCGGCGGCCGCAGAGCCAGCCGAGGAGGTCGACGAGCGAGCCCGTGACGGTGACGTCGGGCTTGTCGGACGCGCGGCCCGTGGTCCACGCGTGCGTGCCGTCGGTGAGGTGGGCCGCGGTGACGTCGGGGTGCCCGTCGAAGCGCTCGGCCAGGAAGTCGATCTCCCGCCGGGTGAACTCCTCCGGGACGTCCTCCAGCTCGTAGCCGATTCCCAGGTCCACGTGGTGCAGCTCGACCTCGGCCCACCGGCGGAACGGGATCCGGGACGCCGAGTCGACGACCCCGTTGCGCAGCTCCACGCTGCGCGACCAGTCCGCCGGGGCGAAACCCGCGGCCTGGAAACGGGCCGCGCTCTCCCGCAGATCGGCGAGCTGGACGTCGAGGGGCCGCGGGGCGTCGCGGTCGATGTCGGCGTCACGGATGCTCGCCGTCGCGTACATGGGGCGCCCCTCCAGGACGTTCAGCAGAGCGTCCGCGTTCCGGGAGAGGTGGGCGAGGACATGGCCGCGGCTCCAGCCGGGAAGCCGTGACGGGTCCGCCACAGAAACGTTGTCCAGTCCGGCGGCAGCGCTGAGCAGTCGTTCGGTCGCGTCACGTACAGAGGCCAGGTCATGAGCGTGATCAATCATGCTGCTGACCCTAGTCCCGCCACACCTTTGGGTGAAGGTGGTGAAGCAGTGCCGTAAATCGAATGCACGTGCTATATCGTCGGGTCCGGCGTCGGGCATGCTGGAAGGCCGGAGGTTGTTATGCCTCGGCCGGGATTCCGACCGGCGTTGTCAGTGGCTCCCCTAGTCTGAGAACGACGGGGGCCTCGCCCCCTGTCACTTCTCTCAAGAAAGGTGCGGACCGGCGTGGCCGACCGTCTCATCGTCCGTGGCGCGCGCGCGCACAATCTGAAGAATGTCTCGCTCGACCTGCCACGCGACTCGCTCATCGTTTTCACGGGCCTGTCCGGGTCGGGCAAGTCCTCCCTGGCCTTCGACACGATCTTCGCCGAGGGCCAGCGGCGCTACGTGGAATCGCTCTCCTCGTACGCCCGCCAGTTCCTCGGCCAGATGGACAAGCCGGACGTCGACTTCATCGAAGGTCTGTCCCCGGCCGTCTCCATCGACCAGAAGTCGACCTCGCGCAACCCGCGCTCGACGGTCGGCACCATCACCGAGGTCTACGACTACCTGCGTCTGCTCTTCGCGCGCATCGGCAAGCCGCACTGCCCCGAGTGCGGCCGGCCCATCTCGCGCCAGTCGCCGCAGGCCGTCGTCGACAAGGTCCTGGCGCTGCCCGAGGGCAGCCGCTTCCAGGTCCTGTCGCCGCTGGTGCGCGAGCGCAAGGGCGAGTTCGTCGACCTGTTCGCGGACCTCCAGACCAAGGGCTACAGCCGCGCGCGTGTGGACGGCGAGATCATCCAGCTCTCCGAGCCGCCCACCCTGAAGAAGCAGGAGAAGCACACCATCGAGGTGGTCATCGACCGCCTCACGGTGAAGGACTCCGCCAAGCGCCGACTCACCGACTCCGTGGAGACCGCCCTCGGGCTGTCCGGCGGCATGGTCGTGCTCGACTTCGTCGACCTCCCCGAGGACGACCCCGAGCGCGAGCGCATGTACTCGAGCACCTGTACTGCCCGTACGACGACCTGTCCTTCGAGGAGCTGGAGCCCGCTCCTTCTCCTTCAACTCGCCGTTCGGCGCCTGCCCCGAGTGCTCCGGCATCGGCACGCGCATGGAGGTCGACGCCGAGCTGATCGTCCCGGACGAGGACAAGTCCCTGGACGAGGGTGCCATCCACCCCTGGTCGCACGGCCACACCAAGGACTACTTCAGCCGTCTCATCGGCGCCCTCGCGGACGCGCTGGGCTTCCGCACCGACATCCCCTTCGCGGGCCTCCCGCAGCGCGCCAAGAAGGCCCTGCTCTACGGCCACAAGACCCAGATCGAGGTCCGGTACCGCAACAGGTACGGCCGTGAGCGGGTCTACACGACGCCCTTCGAAGGCGCCGTCCCCTTCGTGAAGCGCCGGCACGGCGAGGCGGAGAGCGACGCCAGCAGGGAGCGCTTCGAGGGCTACATGCGCGAGGTGCCCTGCCCCACGTGTCACGGCACGCGGCTGAAGCCCGTCGTCCTCGCGGTCACGATCATGGGCAAGTCGATCGCCGAGATCTCCGGGATGTCGATCAGCGACTGCGCGGAGTTCCTGGGCGGGATGAAGCTCGACGCCCGCGACAAGAAGATCGCCGAGCGCGTGCTGAAGGAGTGCAACGAGAGGCTGCGCTTCCTGGTCGACGTGGGCCTCGACTACCTCTCGCTGAACCGCGCGGCCGGCACCCTCTCCGGCGGCGAGGCCCAGCGGATCCGCCTGGCCACCCAGATCGGCTCCGGCCTCGTGGGCGTCCTGTACGTCCTGGACGAGCCGTCCATCGGCCTGCACCAGCGCGACAACCACCGGCTGATCGAGACCCTGGTCCGGCTCCGCGACATGGGCAACACGCTCATTGTCGTCGAGCACGACGAGGACACCATCAAGGTCGCCGACTGGATCGTCGACATCGGCCCCGGCGCGGGCGAGCACGGCGGCAAGGTCGTGCACAGCGGCTCCCTGAAGGAGCTGCTCGCCAACGACGAGTCGATGACCGGGCAGTACCTGTCCGGCAAGAAGGCCATCCCGCTGCCCGACATCCGGCGCCCGCGCGACCTCTCGCGCCAGCTCACGGTGCACGGCGCCCGGGAGAACAACCTCCAGGACATCGACGTCTCGTTCCCCCTGGGCGTGTTCACCGCGGTCACTGGCGTCTCCGGCTCCGGCAAGTCGACCCTGGTCAACGACATCCTGTACACGCACCTGGCCCGCGAGCTGAACGGCGCGAGGAACGTGCCGGGACGGCACACGCGCGTGGACGGCGACGACCTCGTCGACAAGGTCGTGCACGTCGACCAGTCACCCATCGGCCGCACCCCGCGGTCGAACCCGGCGACGTACACCGGAGTCTTCGACCACGTCCGCAAGCTGTTCGCCGAGACGACCGAGGCGAAGGTGCGGGGCTATCTGCCCGGCCGCTTCTCCTTCAACGTCAAGGGCGGCCGCTGCGAGAACTGCGCGGGCGACGGCACCATCAAGATCGAGATGAACTTCCTGCCGGACGTCTACGTCCCGTGTGAGGTGTGCCACGGCGCGCGCTACAACCGGGAGACGCTGGACGTCCACTACAAGGGCAAGTCCATCGCCGACGTCCTGAACATGCCGATCGAGGAGGCCACGGAGTTCTTCGAGGCGGTCCCCGGGATCGCCCGCCACCTCAACACCCTCAAGGACGTCGGCCTCGGCTACGTCCGGCTCGGCCAGTCCGCGACCACCCTGTCCGGCGGTGAGGCCCAGCGCGTCAAGCTCGCCAGCGAGCTCCAGCGCCGCTCCACCGGCCGTACGGTCTACGTCCTGGACGAGCCGACCACCGGCCTGCACTTCGAGGACATCAGCAAGCTCCTCACGGTGCTCGGCGGCCTGGTAGACAAGGGCAACACGGTCATCGTCATCGAGCACAACCTCGACGTGATCAAGGTCGCCGACTGGGTCGTCGACATGGGTCCGGAGGGTGGCGCGGGCGGCGGTCTCGTCATCGCCGAGGGCACACCGGAGGAGGTGGCCGCGGTCTCGACCAGCCACACCGGCAAGTTCCTCCGCGAGATCCTCGACGCCGACCAGATCAGCGACGGTGCCCCGGTGAAGGCCCCGCGCAAGACGGCCGCCAAGAAGACCGCGGCGGTCGCGGCGAAGAAGGCCGCGCCCGCCAAGAAGGCCGCCCCGGCGAAGAAGACGACGCCCGCGAAGAAGACGACTCGGGCCCGCAAGGCCTGACCGTTCACGGAGCAGGAACAAGGCCTGACCGGCACCCGGTAGGAACACGAATGCGGCGCCCCGCGGGAACTTCCCCGCGGGGCGCCGCACTTGGCGCAGCCCGCAGCCCGCAGCCCGCAGCCCGCAGCCCGCAGCCCGCAGCCCGCAGCCCGCAGCCCGCAGCCCGCAGCCCGCCACCGCTCAACAGCCGCTACAGACCGCCCAGTTCGGAGGCGTACGGCGGCTCCGCGCCCGCCCGTGAGCAGGTGATCGCCGCCGCCCGCGCCGCGAACTTCAGCAGCCGGGTCCAGCCGTCGCGGCCCAGCCCGGCCAGTCCCTCCGAGGACAGGGCATCCCGGGTCGACAGGCCGTGCAGCAGCGCCGCGTTGACGGTGTCACCGGCGCCGATCGTGTCCACGACCTCGACCTTCTCGCCCGGCACCGGATACACCGTGCCGTCCTTCGTGAACGCGGAAAGACCGTCACCGCCCTGGGTGATCACGACGGCCGAGGGGCCCGCGTCCAGCCACTCGCGCGGGGTGCCGCCCAGCCACAGCGCGTCCTCCTCGGACAGCTTGAGGAGGTTCACGTACGGCAGCCAGCTCCTGAACCGCGCCCGGTAGGCATCCGCGTCGGGGATCAGCCCCGCCCGGATGTTCGGGTCGAGCAGGGTGAACACGCCCTGCTGGGACGCGGTCCGCATCAACTCCTCGTAGGCGGTCGCGCCTGGTTCCAGGACGAGCGAGCAGGTGCCGAAGGACACGGCCTCCGTCTCGGCGGGCAGCGCCGCGGGCACCGCGAAGAGCCGGTCGGCGGTGCCGTCGACGTAGAACGAGTACGTGGCCGAGCCGTGCGCGTCGAGCGTGGCGACCGCGAGGGTCGTCGGCTCCGCGCCGCGCTGTACGTCCAGGACGTCCACGTCGGCCTGCCGCAGCCCGGCGAGAAGGGCATCTCCGAACGCGTCCTGGGAGACCCGCGAGCAGAAGGCGGTGGGGGGAGCCGAGGCGGCCCAGGGCGACGGCGGTGTTGTACGGGCCGCCGCCGAGCGCCGGCTTCAGGGCGGCGAGGGCTCCCGTGCCCTGCGGCACCAGGTCGATCAGGGCCTCACCGGCTACGACGATCACGGGGCGGTTCCTCTCGCGGGCTGGTCGGACGGGTTGCAGGGGGCTAGTCAGAGGTGCTGGCCCGGGCAGGTCGGTCGGTCGGACGGCGGCCGGTCCGGGCAGCCGCAGGACGAGCGGTGGACGAAGGTGCACGGCAGGCGTACGACACGGGCGGCCCGGTCCGGCGAGGCGAGCCGGTCCAGCAGGAGCCGTACGGCCTCGGCGCCGATCTCCTTGCTGGGCTGGGCGATCGCGGTCAGCCGGGGCTCGAAGAGGTCGGCCCAGGCGAAGTCGTCGAAACAGCACAGCGCGAGGTCGCCGGGGACCGTCAGGCCGCGTTCGCGCAGGGCACGCAGGGCGCCGATGGTCATCGCGTTGTTGGCGGTGATCAGGGCCGTGGGCGGGGCGGCGAGGGACAGCAGCGTCTCGGTGGCCCGCTCGGCGGCGGCCGACTCGGAGTCGCCGTGCGCCAACAGCCGTTCCTCGTACGGGAGTCCGGCGGCGGCGAGACCATGCCGGTACCCGGCGATCCGCTCGCCGGTGGTGCTGAGCCCGGGCAGGCCCGCGACGAGGCCGATGCGGCGGTGGCCGAGTTCCGCGAGGTGCGTGACGAGCCGGGTGGTCGGCTCGACGTTCTCCGCGCTCACCTGGTCGAAGGGGGCCGCGTCGCCCGAGGGTGCCTCGACCAGCCGGTCGAGGAACACCGTCGGTACGGAGTGCCGGCCGAGGTAGGCGACGAGCGCGTCCGGGGCCGCCGACGGGGCGACGATCATGCCGTCCACCCGGCGCTCATGCAGGAGTTGGACGACCGTGCGCTCGTGCTCGGGGTCGTCGTGCGGGTCGGCGATGAGCAGGCTGTAGCCGTGCTCCAGGGCACCGGCCTCGACGCCCTGGAGGATCTCGGTGAAGTACGGGTTGCTGATCGCCGACACCGCCAGGCCGATGGAGCGGGTGCGGGAGGTCACCAGGGAGCGGGCGAGGGTGTTGGGCGTGTAGCCCAGTTCCTCGATCGCCGTCAGCACGGCCTCCCGGGTGCCGGGCAGCACCGGACGGGTGTCGTTCAGGACGTGCGAGACGGTCGCGACGGACACACCGGCGCTCCGTGCGACGTCGACCATGGTGGCCATCGCGGATCCCCTCCCCGAGTCGCTGCGGGCCTTCTGGGCGGGAAGGTATCTCATCCGGCGTCTGACGTAAACGCTTGCGCAAACGTTTACGTGCCGTGAGGACCCGTCCGGTGAACCCCCTCAAAGCGGACGGAACCCCACGGGTATCGTCGCCGTGCACCGACGCCCACACCGTCCCGCACCGCCTCTTGAGCAGCCTGAACAGACCGAGCGGCCTGAACAGACGGAGCGGGCCGAACAGACCGAGCGGCCCGGGTGGGCCGAGCGGCCCGAACAACAGCTGGAGACCCCATGCCCGCCCTCCCCGCCCCGAGCCGTCGTACCGTCCTGCGCGGCGCGGCCCTCACGCCCGTCGCCGGGCTCGGACTCGTCGCGTGCTCGGGCGGTGGCTCAGGGGCCGCCGCGACGCCGACCGCGCCCGTGGAGCTGGGCGCGGAGAGCGAGGTCGCCAAGGGAGCGCCAAGCTGTACCGGGATCAGAACGTGGTGGTCAGCCGGGCCGCGAACGGCACCCTCAAGGCGTACAGCACGATCTGCACGCACGCGCAGTGCCCCATCAACAAGCTCGACGGCACGACCCTCGTCTGCCCGTGCCACGGCAGCCAGTTCGACGCGATGACCGGCAAGGTGGTGCAGTCCCCCGCCACCGAGCCCCTGCAGGAGCTGAAGGTGACGGCCGCGAACGGGAAGATCGTCGCGGGCCCGGCCGCCTGATCACCGGGGCGTCCGGCCCCGCCCGTTCACTCCCAGTCCCAGCCGATCCCCACGATCCCCGACCGCATGCGCGGCTCGACGAGGTGCACCGAGTGGTGCCCCCGGTCAGGCGCAGCTCCTGGCGGCCACTGCGCGGGGCCGCCGCCGAGTGCTGGGTGAAGCGGTGGCAGCGCACCGGGAGCACGTTCTCGTCGAAGCGCACCTGGAGGGCGTACTGGCCGCCCGCGACCCCGAAGTCACGGACGTACTCGCGGGAGACGCCGGCGGTGCCGTCCTCGACGCCGTAGCGGAACAGGAACGTATCTCCGGAGCGGAGGCGGGTGCCGAAGAGCAGCTCGACGACCAGCATGCCGGTCTCGTGGTGGCGGCGGACGCGGCCGGTGCGGCAGTTCTCCAGGGCGTGCACGGTCATGCGGTCGGGGGCGCAGCCGGGGTCTCCGTAGTGGACGGCCATGTACCGGTCGATGCCGTCGCGGTGGGCGCGGACGATGTGGTGGGACTCGCGGCCGGCCAGCTCCCGGTGCGGTCCGACGCGCACGCGCTCGTGCAGCCCCAGAGAGTGCAGGCCGCTGTCGAGTGAGGACTCCAGGTCGGCCAGCAGTTGTTCCAGGACGCCGGAGGCCTCGACGAAGGAGCGGTACGAGCGGGCGGCGGGGCGCTGCGCGACGGAGCGTTCCTCCGCCTCGGCGAGCAGCCGGATCAGCGACTCCTCGGGGAGCTGGAGTATCTCCTCCAGCGCGCGTACGGCGCGCAGCGACTCGGGGCGTTGCGGGCGGCGGGCGCCCTGCTGCCAGTAACTCAGGCTGGTGACGCCGACCTTGACCCCGTAGCGCGTCAGATGGTGCTGGACGCGCTGCAGGGGCAGTCCCCGGGCGGCGATGGCGGCGCGCAGCGCGACGTGGAAGGGCCGCCGCGCAGGGCCGAGTCCAGTTCCGCGGTGGCGACGTCCGCCTGCTGTGTGGCGTGCGGCATGCAGGGGCCCTTTCTGTGAATGTTCACAACGGCTGGTCAGGCCGTTCACGCGGGTTGCTTCGGGGCCCCCGTCGGCACCGGAGAAAGGTCTTCACATCCGTACGCCGTCATTCACGCCCCGAGTTCCCCCGCATTGAAGCGTGTTGACCAAGTCCCGACAACACCTGTCGCCCATCGGGCATATGTGATCTGGCCCGGTCGCGGTCGGCGCCCTCAACTCCGCGCGGTCGGCCCGGTGTCGCCCAGCACGTCTCTGATCGCCCGTGCGGACAGGGTCGACTTGTGAAGGAAGCCGTGTCCCGGGCTGTCGGCGATGAGTTCCTGGAAGTCCTCCCGGGAGTGGGGCGAGATGAGGATCACCGCGGGTACGTTGCCCACGAGCCGGTGCGCGACGTCGAAGCCGTTCTCCCGGGCGAGGTCAAGATCGACCAGGACGACGTCAGGGGCTGTCTCCCGGGCCTGGGAGAGGGCGTCCGCGCCCGTCGAGGCGATACGGACGACATCCACGCCGCCGCGTTCCAGCGGGGCGCGAGCCGCTTCCAGGAACCGGGCGCTGTCATCGACGAGGAGACAGCGCAGCGACCTGTCCTCAGCTTGCCAACCGGTGGTCGCTCGCGCCTTCCAGCGACCGGCTGGCCAGCGGTGTCGCCTTGGCCGAGTTCGAGAACCGCTCCCTGCGGGCCGACGGCACCGAACGCTGGCTCCAGTGGAGCGTCCGCCCGGTCACCGGGGGCGGCCTCATCTACGCCGCCGCACGCGACGTCACCGAGCGCCGCCGTGCCGCCCGCGAACAGACCGCGTTGCGCCGCGTCACCACCCTCGTCGCGCGCGGGGTGCCACTCCGAGAGGTGTTCTCCGAGGTCGCCGACCAAGTGGGCAACGTCCTGGCAGCGGCTCCGCCGCCGTCCTGGGCTACGGCGCCGACGGAGCCGCCACCGTCCTCGGCGCCGCCCACAGTCCCGTAGCCGAGCTCGCCACGGCCGCCGCCCCGGAGGTCGCGCGCACCGGTCGCCCCGCGCGCGTGGGCCGCTCGGTGGGCGCCCCCATCGTCGTCGACGACCGGCTGCGGGGGCGGTCGTCGCTGCCGCCGCAGGACTCGGCGGACCGCTGCCCGGGCACCGAGTCCCGGCTCGCCGGCTTCACGGAACTCGTCGCCACCGCCCTCGCCAACGCCGACGGCCGCGACCAGCTCGCCGCGTCGCGCGCGCGTGGTCGCCACGGGGACGCCTCCAGGAGCCGTATGGCCTCGACGACGCCCTCGTCGACCTGCTGCACACCGCGCGGGGCATTCATCCGGCGATCCTCTCCAAGGGCGCGCCCGGCGTTGTCCACAGCCCCGCCGCGCTGTCACCCCGCGCCAGTAGGGTGTGAAACATGGCCGACCCCTCCAGCTACCGCCCCAGGCCGGGAGAGATCCCGGACTCGCCCGGGGTCTACAGATTCCGCGACGAGCACCGCCGGGTGATCTACGTCGGAAAGGCGAAGAGCCTGCGCCAGCGCCTGGCGAACTACTTCCAGGACCTGGCCGGACTCC
The DNA here is from genome assembly GCA_016893485.2 of Streptomyces sp. P3. Lineage (GTDB taxonomy): Bacteria > Actinomycetota > Actinomycetes > Streptomycetales > Streptomycetaceae > Streptomyces. Next base: position 2,672,659 of record JAFEKX020000001.1, on the reverse strand, counting down.
ACCCGCGCACGCGCACGATGGTCACCACGGCCGCGTCGGTGGAGTGGACGGTGGTGTCCACAGAGGTCGAGGCGCTCCAGCTGGAGTACTCCTGGATCAAGGAGTACGACCCCGGTTCAACGTCAAGTACCGCGACGACAAGAGCTACCCGTACCTCGCGGTGACGATGAACGAGGAGTACCCGCGCGTGCAGGTGATGCGCGGTCACAAGAAGAAGGGCGTCCGCTACTTCGGGCCGTACGGACACGCCTGGGCGATCCGCGACACCGTGGACCTCCTGCTGCGTGTGTTCCCCGTCCGCACCTGCTCGGCGGGCGTCTTCAAGAACGCGGCGCGCACCGGCCGCCCCTGCCTCCTCGGCTACATCGGCAAGTGCTCCGCCCCCTGCGTCGGCCGCGTCTCCGAGGAGGAGCACCGCGAACTGGCGGAGGAGTTCAGCGACTTCATGGCCGGCCGCACCGGCACGTACATCCGCCGTCTGGAGAAGCAGATGACGGACGCGGCCGAGGAGATGGAGTACGAGCGGGCCGCCCGCCTCCGTGACGACATCGAGGCCCTGAAGAAGGCCATGGAGAAGAGCGCGGTCGTCCTCGCCGACGCGACCGACGCCGACCTGATCGCGGTCGCCGAGGACGAGCTGGAGGCCGCCGTCCAGATCTTCCACGTCCGCGGCGGACGCGTCCGCGGCCAGCGCGGCTGGGTCACCGACAAGGTCGAGGACGTCACCACCCCGGCCCTCGTGGAACACGCGCTCCAGCAGCTCTACGGCGAGGAGACCGGGGACTCCGTCCCCAAGGAGGTCCTCGTCCCGGCCCTGCCCGACCCGGTCGAGCCGGTCCAGCAGTGGCTGACGGACCGGCGCGGGGCGAACGTGTCGCTGCGCATCCCGCAGCGCGGCGACAAGAAGTCCCTCATGGAGACCGTCGCGCGCAACGCCCAGCAGTCGCTGATCCTCCACAAGACCAAGCGCGCCTCCGACCTCACCACCCGCTCCCGCGCCCTGGAGGAGATCTCCGAGGCCCTCGACCTGGACAGCGCCCCCTGCGGATCGAGTGCTACGACATCTCGCACCTCCAGGGCGACGACGTCGTGGCGTCGATGGTCGTCTTCGAGGACGGGCTGTCCCGCAAGAGCGAGTACCGCCGCTTCCAGATCAAGGGCTTCGAGGGCCAGGACGACGTCCGCTCCATGCACGAGGTCATCACCCGCCGCTTCCGGCGCTATCTCGCCGAGAAGGAGAAGACGGGGAGTGGACCGACGGCGAGGAGCTGACGGACCTCAAGGACGAGGAGGGCCGCCCCAAGCGGTTCGCCTACCCGCCGCAGCTCGTCGTGGTCGACGGCGGCCAGCCCCAGGTCGCCGCCGCCAAGCGGGCCCTGGACGAGCTGGGCATCGACGACATCGCCGTGTGCGGCCTCGCCAAGCGCCTGGAGGAGGTCTGGCTGCCCGACGAGGACGACCCCGTGGTCCTGCCCCGCACCAGCGAGGGCCTCTACCTCCTCCAGCGCGTCCGCGACGAGGCCCACCGCTTCGCGATCACCTACCAGCGCGCCAAGCGGGCCAAGCGGTTCCGGGCGAGCCCCTGGACGACGTGCCCGGCCTCGGCGAGACCCGCAAACAGGCACTGATCAAATACTTCGGTTCGGTGAAGAAGCTGCGATCCGCGACAATCGACCAGATCTGCGAGGTTCCGGGCATAGGCCGCAAGACCGCGGAGACCATCGCCGCGGCCCTCGCCCAGGCGGCCCCGGCCGCACCCGCCGTGAACACGGCGACCGGAGAGATCATGGACGACATGGAAGACGGGACACCCGAGACGACGGCGGGTGCCCCAGGGGAGCCCGTGACCGCGGGAGCCCCGGACGAGCGACGGGGGCAGGAGACATGACCGAACAAGAGAAGCAGCCCACAGCGGACCGAGATCGGACGCACAAGGAAGCGGGCGAGGATCAGTCTTCCCAGGAGACGGTCCAGGACGACGGAGCACAGGTGAGTACCGACAGCACGGCAGCCGGGGTGCCCGAGGCGGCCATCCCCGAGCTGGTGATCATCTCCGGCATGTCCGGGGCCGGGCGGTCCACCGCCGCCAAGTGCCTGGAGGACCTCGGCTGGTTCGTCGTCGACAACCTTCCGCCCGCCCTGATCCCCACCATGGTCGAGCTCGGCGCCCGCTCCCAGGGCAACGTGGCACGCATCGCGGTCGTGGTCGACGTACGCGGACGGCGCTTCTTCGACAACCTCCGCGAGTCCCTCGCCGACCTTGAGTCCAAGCACGTCACCCGGCGGATCGTCTTCCTGGAGTCCTCGGACGAGGCCCTGGTGCGCCGCTTCGAGTCGGTGCGCCGCCCCACCCTCTCCAGGGCGACGGCCGCATCGTCGACGGCATCGACGCCGAGCGCGAGCTGCTGCGCGAACTGCGGGGCGACGCCGACCTCGTCATCGACACCTCCAGCCTCAACGTCCACGAACTGCGTGCCAAGATGGACGCCCAGTTCGCCGGCGAGGAGGAGCCCGAACTGCGGGCCACCGTCATGTCCTTCGGCTTCAAGTACGGCCTCCCGGTCGACGCCGACCTCGTCGCCGACATGCGCTTCCTGCCCAACCCGCACTGGATCCCGGAGCTGCGCCCCTTCAACGGCCTCAACGAAGAGGTCTCGGCGTACGTCTTCAACCAGCCCGGAGCCAAGGAGTTCCTCGACCGCTACGCCGAGCTGCTCCGCCTCATCGCGGCCGGCTACCGGCGCGAGGGCAAGCGGTACGTGACGATCGCGATCGGCTGCACCGGCGGCAAGCACCGCTCGGTCGCCACGGCGGAGAAGCTCGCCGCGCGGCTCGCGGCAGAGGGCGTGGAGACGGTGGTCGTACACCGGGACATGGGACGGGAATGACAGGACGTAGCCCACGGCTGGGCAGGCTGCGCCGCGTGGTGCCCGAAGGGCGGACGACCAGGCCCGTGGAGGCCCGCGGCGGCAAGCCCCGCCGGCGCGGCACCCAGCCCAAGGTGGTCGCCCTCGGCGGCGGCATGGGCCTGTCCGCCTCGCTCACCGCGCTGCGCCGGATCACCGGCGACCTCACCGCCGTCGTCACCGTGGCCGACGACGGCGGCTCCAGCGGCCGCCTGCGCGACGAACTGGGCGTACTGCCCCCGGCGACCTCCGCAAGGCGCTGGCCGCGCTGTGCGGCGACGACGACTGGGGCCAGACCTGGGCCCGCGTCATCCAGCACCGCTTCCAGTCCAAGGGCGACCTGCACGAACACGCGGTCGGCAATCTGCTGATCGTCGCCCTGTGGGAGCAGCTCGGCGACCATGTGCAGGCCCTCGACCTGGTCGGCAAGCTGCTCGGCGCGCACGGGCGCGTGCTGCCCATGTCCGCCGTACCGCTGGAGCTGCAGGCACTCGTCAAGGGGCACGATCCGGCGCGGCCCGACGACGTGGACACCGTCCGGGGACAGGCGACCGTGGCGCTCACGCCCGGCGAGGTGCAGTCCGTGCACCTGGTGCCGCACGACCCGCCGGCCGTGCCCGAGGCCGTCGCCGCCGTGCTCGACGCGGACTGGGTGGTGCTCGGCCCGGGCTCCTGGTTCTCGTCCGTCATCCCGCATCTGCTGGTGCCGGAACTGCTCGACGCGCTCACCGAGACGAAGGCGCGCCGGGTACTCTCCTGAACCTCGCGCCGCAGCCCGGAGAAAACCGATGGCTTCTCCCCGCAGCGTCATTTGGAGGTTTTGGGACGACACGCCCCTAAACTCGCCCTGGACGTGGTGCTGGCCGACGAGGCAGCCGTGCCCGATCGCGCGTCGCTCACCGAAGCCGCCAAGCGGCTGGACGCCGCGGTCGAGCTGGCGCCGGTGGCCCGGACCGACGGAACTCCAAGGCACGACCCGGAGCTGTTGGCCGCCGCGTACGACCGTATTTTTCGGATGCATGGAAGGATCGGCCCATGGCGATGACGGCAGCGGTGAAGGATGAGATCTCCCGGCTCCCCGTCACCCGGACCTGCTGCAGGAAGGCGGAGGTCTCCGCCATTCTGCGGTTCGCCGGCGGCCTCCACCTGGTGAGCGGGCGCATCGTGATCGAGGCGGAGCTGGACACCGCGATGGCGGCGCGCCGGCTCAAGCGGGACATCCTGGAGATCTTCGGCCACAGTTCCGAGCTGATCGTGATGGCGCCCGGCGGACTGCGCCGCGGCTCGCGTTACGTCGTCCGGGTGGTTGCGGGCGGCGATCAGCTGGCCCGGCAGACCGGGCTCGTGGACGGGCGTGGACGCCCCATCCGGGGCCTGCCCCCGCAGGTCGTCTCCGGGGCCACCTGTGACGCGGAGGCGGCCTGGAGAGGCGCGTTCCTGGCGCACGGCTCGCTGACCGAGCCCGGCCGGTCCTCCTCCCTGGAGGTGACCTGCCCGGGCCCCGAGGCGGCGCTCGCGCTGGTCGGCGCCGCCCGCCGGCTGTCGATCGCGGCGAAGGCCCGCGAGGTGCGCGGTGTGGACCGCGTGGTCGTCCGCGACGGCGACGCGATCGGCGCCCTGCTCACCCGGCTCGGCGCGCACGAGTCGGTGCTGGCCTGGGAGGAGCGCCGGATGCGCCGCGAGGTGCGCGCGACGGCGAACCGTCTCGCCAACTTCGACGACGCCAACCTCCGCCGCTCGGCCCGTGCGGCCGTCGCGGCGGGCGCCCGTGTCCAGCGCGCGCTGGAGATCCTCGCCGACGAGGTCCCCGAGCACCTCGCGGCGGCCGGACGGCTCCGCATGGACCACAAGCAGGCCTCCCTGGAGGAGCTGGGCGCCCTCGCCGACCCGCCGCTCACCAAGGACGCGGTGGCCGGCCGTATCCGCCGACTGCTGGCGATGGCCGACAAGCGCGCCCAGGACCTCGGCATCCCGGGCACGGAGTCGAGCATCACCGAGGAGATGGCCGACAACATGGTCGGCTGACCCTCCGGGTGCTGACGGACCCTCAACACGCCGGTGCGGATGTCCGATTCAGGGCGTCCGCACCGGCGTTTCGTCGGCCTCGGCTCTTCGGCGACCACTGACGATCCGTCACCATGCCGACACCGACGCCCGTTCGGCCCTGACGGTCGATCAAGTCGACGACGGCCAAGGGTCGTACACAGACGAGCCCCATTGATCTCCCCTTGAGGCGCCCTTGACTCGATCATGAAGTGTCATGAGCCTGGCAACTGTTCGCCGCTGTGGCGAACAGTTGCCAGGGGGTTTCATGAGACACAGAGCGAGATCGATCCTCGCTGTCGGCGCGCTCCTGATCGCAGGCGCGAGCATCGCACCCATCGCCCAGGCGCAGGGCGGGAGTTCCACGAAGTCCGACCCGGACGAGGTCAAGGTCTTCCACGCCGACGTCACCCAGCAGCAGATACCCCTGCTCCTGAAGGCCGGACAGGACGCCCACGAACTCGGCGACAACCAGTTCTCGGCCTCCGGCAGGACCTCCGTGGAGGTCTACCTCACCGACCGGCAGGCCCAGAAGCTGGAGAAGCAGGGCGTCGGCCTCACCGAGCACACCCTGACGGCCAAGGCCGAGACACGCGTCGAGGACGCGGCGCAGGGCGTGTTCCGCCCGTACAGCGGAAGCGGCGGGCTGAAAGAGGAGATCGTCAAGACGGGGCAGGCGAACCCCGGTCTCACCAAGGTCGAGTCCATCGGCAAGACGGTCGACGGCCAGGACATCCTCGCGCTCAAACTGACCAAGGGCGCGAAGACGACCAAGGACGGCTCCAAGCCCTCCGTGCTGTACGTGTCCAACCAGCACGCGCGCGAGTGGATCACGCCGGAGATGACCCGCCGGCTGATGCACTACTACCTGGACAACTACAAGACCGACAAGCGCATCAAGAAGCTCGTCGACTCCACCGAACTGTGGTTCGTGCTGTCCGCCAACCCCGACGGCTACGACTACACGTTCCAGAACAGCGACACGCGCCTGTGGCGCAAGAACCTGCGGGACGTCAACGGCGACGGCACCATCTCCACCGGCGACGGCGTCGACCTCAACCGCAACTTCGCCTACAAGTGGGGCTACGACGACGAGGGTTCGTCCCGAACCCCACCAGTGAGACCTACCGGGGCGCGAGCCCCAACTCGGAGCCGGAGACCGCCGCGCTCGACGCCTTCGAGAAGCGGATCGGCTTCACCTACGGCATCAATTACCACTCCGCCGCCGAACTCCTCCTCTACGGGGTCGGCTGGCAGGTCGCGACCCCACCCCGGACGACGTCCTCTACAAGGCGCTCGCCGGCACCCCGACAACCCGGCGATCCCCGGCTACCACTCACAGGTCTCCTCGGAGCTGTACACGACCAACGGCGAGGCGGACGGCCACGCGTCGAACGTCAACAGCATGTCGATGTTCACCCCGAGATGTCGACCTGTCAGACCGCGTCGAACATCGACCCGAACGACGCCTGGAACGCGGCCGACTGCCAGTCCGTCTTCAACTTCCCCGACGACGAGAAGCTGATCCAGGACGAGTTCCGGAAGAACATCCCCTTCGCGCTCTCCGTCGCCGAGACCGCCGGCCACCCCGACCGGCCCACCTCGTCGGTCGGCCTCAGCGCCGCCGACTTCACCCCGGCCGCCTTCACCACGTCGTACTCACGCGGCGCCGACCAGGAGGTCTCCGTCGTCGTACGGAAGTCCGTGCGCGACAAGGAACTCAAGTACCGCGTCAACGGCGGCCGTACGGAGGACAGGGCGCTCAAGCCCTGGAAGGGCGGCCGGACCTACGGCGGGGACGACAACCTGTACTTCGACGAGTACCGCGCCAAGGTCAAGGACGGCGACCCGGGCGACAAGGTCGAGGTGTGGTTCACCGGTGAGACGAAGGCCGGAAAGCCCACCTCCAGCACGCACTTCACGTACACGGTCGCCAGGCGGCCCGCGGCCGACACCCTCGTGGTCGCCGAGGAAGGCGCCGCCGCCACCCAGGCGCAGACCTACGTCGACGCGCTGAAGGCGAACGGCCGCAAGGCGGTCGTCTGGGACGTCGCCACCCAGGGCGCGCCCGACGCGCTCGGCGTGCTCGACCACTTCAAGACCGTCGTGCACTACTCGGGCACGGCGGGACCGGGTAACGACACCCAGCTCCAGCTGCGCGCCTTCCTCAACGAGGGCGGCAAGCTGATCGAGGCCGGCGAACAGGCGGGCGGCTCCGTCGCCCTCGCCGACGGCACCCCCTCGAACGACTTCAGCCAGTACTACCTGGGCGCCTATTCGCGTACGTCCACCCCGGGGCCACCGGCTTCAACGGCTCCGGCAAGCTCGCCGGCTTCACCGGACCGCTGAGCGGCGCGCCCGGCAACCCGCTGGACCGGGCCGGTACGTACAGCGTCACCTCCGACTCGCTGGCGCCCGCCACCTACCCGCAGTTCGCGAGCGCGGGGGCCGGACAGTTCGCCGGGACCGTCAACCCGTACGGGCCCTACGCGGGCTCCTACATGGCCGCCGCCGTCCACACCGACGACGCCTACAAGCGCCTTACCCGCACCATCGACCTCACCGGGGTCAGCGCGGCCGACAAGCCCACGCTGCGCAGCGAACTGCTGTGGGACACCGAGCCCGGCTACGACCACGCCGTGGTCGAGATCCACACCACCGGGGCCGACGACTGGACCACGCTCCCGGAGGTCGGCGGCGCCACCAGCACCGCCCTGCCGTCCGAGTGCGAGGCCGGCTTCCTGGTCGCCGAGCACCCCTGGCTCAAGCACTACCTGACCTTCTCCACCTCCGGCTGCACCGCGACCGGCACCACCGGCACGTGGAACAGCTTCACCGGGGCCTCCGACGGCTGGCAGCAGGTCGGCTTCGACCTGAGCGCCTACGCCGGCAAGTCGGTCGAGGTGTCGCTGAGTTACATCACCGACCCGGGCTCCGGCGGTCACGGCGTCCTCGCCGACGACACCTCGCTCGTCCTGGCCGGCACGGCGACCCAGACCGAGGGCTTCGAGACCTCCCTCGGCGCCTGGAGCGTCACAGGACCGCCTCCGGGCAGCCCGGCCGTCCTCAAGGACTGGACGCGCACCGGAGCCCTGTTCCGGACGTACGGCGCCGTCACCACCGACCGCACCGTGCTGCTCGGCTTCGGCCTGGAACAGGTCACCGCGGCCGCCGACCGCGCGGCCCTGCTCAAGAAGGCTCTGGCGGCCCTTCGGAGCTGACTCGGTGTGACGATGTCATGAACATCCAGGGCGGTCCGTACCCCTACTGGCGGGTACGGACCGCCCTGCCGTGTATGGGGCATCTCGATGTCACCACGGAGGCCTCAGGGAGGTAGGGTCGTAGGCGGTCGGGGACATCCCATACAACTCGCCGGCACTGAGCCGGCGTACCAACGAGGAGATCGGTTCGTGACGATCCGCGTAGGCATCAACGGCTTTGGCCGCATCGGTCGTAACTACTTCCGCGCGCTGCTGGAGCAGGGTGCTGACATCGAGATCGTGGCTGTCAACGACCTGGGTGACACCGCGACCACCGCTCACCTGCTCAAGTACGACACCATCCTGGGCCGACTCAAGGCCGAGGTGTCGCACACCGAGGACACCATCACCGTCGACGGCCACACCATCAAGGTGCTGTCCGAGCGCAACCCCGCCGACATCCCGTGGGGCGACCTCGGCGTCGACATCGTCATCGAGTCGACCGGCATCTTCACGAAGAAGGCCGACGCCGAGAAGCACATCGCCGGCGGCGCCAAGAAGGTCCTCATCTCGGCTCCGGCCAAGGACGAGGACATCACCATCGTGATGGGCGTCAACCAGGACAAGTACGAGCCGGCGAACCACCACGTCATCTCGAACGCCTCCTGCACCACCAACTGTGTGGCGCCGATGGCCAAGGTTCTCGACGAGAACTTCGGAATCGTCAAGGGCCTGATGACGACGGTCCACGCCTACACGAACGACCAGCGCATCCTGGACTTCCCGCACAAGGACCTGCGCCGCGCCCGCGCCGCCGCCGAGAACATCATCCCGACGACGACCGGTGCCGCCAAGGCGACCGCCCTCGTGCTCCCGCAGCTCAAGGGCAAGCTCGACGGCATCGCGATGCGCGTCCCGGTCCCGACCGGCTCGGCCACCGACCTGGTCGTCGAACTGCAGCGCCCGGTCACCAAGGACGAGGTCAACGCCGCGTTCAAGAAGGCCTCCGAGGACGGTCCGCTCAAGGGCCTCCTGGCGTACACCGAGGACGAGATCGTCTCCTCGGACATCGTCAGCGACCCGGCCTCCTGCACCTTCGACTCGTCCCTGACGATGGTCCAGGACGGCACCTCGGTGAAGATCCTCGGCTGGTACGACAACGAGTGGGGCTACTCCAACCGCCTCGTCGACCTCACGGTCTTCGTCGGCGGCCAGCTCTAACTCCCGGAGCAGGCAACTCGATGTGAGTCAGGGCTCGGGCAGCGCACGCCGCGCTGCCCGAGCCCTGTACTACGTAGTGATCGATCAGCCCTCTCGGATCTGAAGAGCCCTCCTAGGAGTCCCTTTATGAAGACGATCGACGAACTTCTCGCCGAAGGCGTGGACGGCAAGCGGGTCTTCGTCCGCGCCGACCTCAACGTCCCGCTGGCCGACGGCCTCATCACCGACGACGGCCGCATCCGCGCCGTGCTGCCCACCATCAAGGCCCTCGTCGAGGCGGGCGCCAAGGTGATCGTGGCCTCGCACCTGGGCCGCCCCAAGGGCGCCCCGGACCCGGCCTTCTCCCTCCTCCAGCCGGCCGAGCGCCTCGCCGAACTCCTCGGCGCGCCGGTCGCGTTCGCCCAGGACACCGTCGGCCCCGCCGCCCACGACGCGGTCCGCGGCCTCGAGCCCGGCCAGGTCGCGGTCATCGAGAACCTGCGCTTCAACGCGGGCGAGACCTCCAAGGACGACACCGAGCGCGGCGAGTTCGCCGACCAGCTCGCCGCCCTGGCGGACATCTACGTAGGCGACGGCTTCGGTGCCGTGCACCGCAAGCACGCCTCCGTGTACGACCTCCCGGCCCGGCTGCCGCACTGCGCCGGCTACCTCATCGCCACCGAGGTCGGCGTCCTGAAGAAGCTCACCGAGGACGTCAAGCGGCCCTACGTGGTGGCGCTCGGCGGCTCAAGGTCTCCGACAAGCTCGCCGTCATCGACCAGCTGCTCGGCAAGGCCGACCGCATCCTCATCGGCGGCGGCATGGCTTTCACCTTCCTCAAGGCCAAGGGCTACGAGATCGGCGCCTCCCTGGTCCAGGACGACCAGCTGCCCGCCGTCACCGAGTACGTCGAGCGCGCCGAGAAGAACGGCGTCGAGCTGGTCGTCCCGGTCGACGTCGTGACCGCGTCCGCGTTCCCCGACCTGAAGACGAAGGCCCCGTCCAACCCCACCACCGTCGCCGCGGACGCCATCCCCGCCGACCAGATGGGCCTCGACATCGGTCCCGAGACCGGTGCCCTGTACGCCTCGAAGCTCGCCGACGCGGCCACCATCTTCTGGAACGGCCCGATGGGCGTCTTCGAGCACCCCGACTACGCCGCGGGCACCAAGGCGGTCGCCCAGGCCCTTCTCGACTCCCCGGCGTTCACGGTCGTCGGCGGTGGCGACTCCGCCGCGGCCGTCCGCATCCTGGGCTTCGACGAGACCGCATTCGGCCACATCTCGACCGGCGGCGGCGCGTCCTCGAATACCTCGAGGGCAAGACGCTCCCCGGCCTCGCCGCACTGGAGGACTGACCTCAATGGCTCCATCTGTTTCTTCGGGGCGCACGCCGATCATGGCGGGCAACTGGAAGATGAACCTCAACCACCTCGAGGCCATCGCCCACGTCCAGAAGCTCGCCTTCGCCCTCGCGGACAAGGACTACGAGGCCGTCGAGGTCGCCGTCCTGCCGCCCTTCACCGACCTGCGCTCCGTGCAGACCCTGGTCGACGGCGACAAGCTCAGGATCAAGTACGGCGCCCAGGACATCTCGGCGCACGACTCCGGTGCCTACACCGGCGAGATCTCCGGCGCGATGCTGGCCAAGCTCAAGTGCACGTACGTGGCCATCGGCCACTCCGAGCGCCGCCAGTACCACGCCGAGACCGACGAGGTCGTCAACGCCAAGGTGAAGGCCGCGTACAAGCACGGCCTGACCCCGATCCTCTGTGTCGGCGAGGAGCTGGACGTTCGCGAGGCGGGCAACCACGTCGCGCACACGCTCAGCCAGGTCGAGGGCGGTCTCAAGGACGTCCCGGCCGAGCAGGCCGAGACGATCGTCATCGCGTACGAGCCCGTCTGGGCCATCGGCACCGGCAAGGTCTGCGGCTCCGGCGACGCCCAGGAGGTCTGCCAGGCCATCCGCGGCAAGCTCGCCGAGCTGTACACGCAGGAGCTGGCCGACCAGGTCCGCATCCAGTACGGCGGCTCGGTAAAGTCCGGCAACGTCGCCGAGATCATGGCCCAGCCCGACGTCGACGGCGCCCTGGTCGGCGGTGCCTCGCTGGACGCCGACGAGTTCGTCAAGATCGTGCGCTTCCGCGATCAGTGAGTCTGACCGTGTGTAGGCGGTAGCGGCGATCCGTCGTACCCTTGCGGGGGCATAGGGCTGTCTCTATGCCCCCTGTCGTCCATCCGAATCCGAGGAAGTTGGTTCAGCCGTGGTTTTGGGGTTCTCGATCGCCCTGATCGTCTTCAGCCTGCTGCTGATGCTGCTGGTGCTGATGCACAAGGGGAAGGGCGGCGGTCTCTCCGACATGTTCGGTGGCGGCATGTCGTCGTCCGTCGGTGGTTCTTCGGTCGCCGAGCGCAACCTCGACCGCATCACCGTCGGGCTCGGTCTGCTCTGGTTCACCTGCATCGTCGTGCTCGGTCTGCTGATGAAGACGAACTGACCGCACGTTCCGTCGCACATTCCGTACGTAAGGCCCCATGTTCGGTACGCGCAGCTGAGCGCGGCCTATCATGGGGCTTGCGTCTAGGTGTAGGGGCTGTAACTCCAACCACTGGACGCGCGTTGGGCCTTACGTAGACTGAGGCGCTCGCAACGGAGCGAAACGCCGACTCGCTTCGCGGCACCATCACGCAGGGAGTTACGACCGTGGCAAGTGGCAACGCGATCCGTGGAAGCCGGGTCGGGGCGGGGCCGATGGGCGAGGCCGAGCGTGGCGAGTCCGCGCCCCGGCTGCGCATCTCCTTCTGGTGCTCCAACGGGCACGAGACGCAGCCCAGCTTCGCCAGCGACGCGCAGGTTCCCGACACCTGGGACTGCCCGCGCTGCGGCTTCCCGGCCGGACAGGACCGGGACAACCCGCCGGACCCGCCGCGCACCGAGCCCTACAAGACGCACCTCGCGTATGTACGGGAGCGGCGCAGCGACGCGGACGGCGAGGCGATCCTCGCCGAGGCGCTCGCCAAACTGCGGGGAGAAATCTAGGAGTTGAACCGGCCGGACGCCCACGAGGTGTCGGGCCGGAGCTGTTTCACCCCGGCGGCCGACGGCCTCGGACCGATTGTCAGTGCTGCCCTCTACGGTTTGTGAAGTGACGAACCGTGAGGGGGAACGGTGACGACGGTCGAGGTGACGGGCAGTCATGTGCCCGCGTGGCGCGGGGGTTCGGGCGGCTGTGGAGCGCGGCCGTGGTGTCGCGCTTCGGGGACGCGCTGCGTACGGCGGCGCTGCCGCTGCTCGCCGTGTCGCTGACGCACCGGCCCCTGCTCATCGCGTCCGTCACCGCCTGCGGGTATCTGCCCTGGATCGTCTTCGGCCTGCTCGGCGGCGCGGTCGCGGACCGGGTGGACCAGCGGCGCGCGATGTGGCGGGTGGACGCCGTCCGCGGGCTGCTCGTCGCCGCCTTCGCCGTGGCCGTCGCGCTCGGCCAGGCCTCCATCCCGCTGCTCATCGCGCTGGCCTTCGCGCTGACCACGCTCCAGACCCTCTTCGACAACGCGGCCACGGCCCTGCTGCCGGCCCTGGTGGACCGGTCGGCGCTCGGTACCGCCAACGCCCGGCTGATGACCGGGCAGAAGATCGCCGGCGGTCTGCTGGGGGCGCCCGTGGTGCCGGCGCTGATCGTCGCGGGGGCCGCCGTCCCCTTCGCCGCCGACGCCGTGACCTTCCTGGTAGCCGCCGCACTGGTGGCCTCGCTGCGGATTCCGGCGCCCGGCGGGGGAGGGACCCGAGGGCGGTGCGCCGCGCGGTCCGAGACCGGCGGGCAGCACCCTGCGCGGGGAGATCGCCGACGGACTGCGCACCCTGTGGCACGACCGGGCCCTGCGCGGCCTGTGCGCCGCCACCGCCCTGTGCAACATCGGCATGGGCGCCCTGATCGCCACCCTGGTCGTCCTGGTGACCGGCTGGCTGCACGCGGGCACCGCCGGATACGTCGCCGTGACCACCGCGTTCACCGTCGGCGGCCTGGCCGGGGAGTGCTGCACCGGCGGATCACCGACCGGCTCGGCCCCCTGCGGGCCGTGCTGCTCGCGGGTCTCGTGCAGACCGGAGCCCTCGTCGTCATGGGCACCGCGCGCAGCCTGGCCGCGGTCGGGGCGGCCATGGCGGCCTTCGGCGTCATGAGCATGGTGTGGAACGTCAACACGACCACGCTGATGCAGCAGCGCGCCCCCACCGAGCTGCTCGGCCGGGTCAGCTCGGCCTTCCGGACCCTGGCGGCGGCCGGGGCCCCGCTGGGCGCGCTCCTCGGCGGGGCCGTCGCCACCGCCTGGGGACTGAACACGCCCGCGCTGCTCACCGCGGCCTTCTTCGTGCTGTCGGTCCTGGCGCTGATACCGGCGGTCAAGCCGGACGTACCTGTTGTTGCCCTGGAGGACGACGCGACGACAGCTCGCGTCACGGGCTGATCAATTAGGTTGGAACAGGCCCGCAGGTCGGTAGGAAAGAAGGCTGAAGTCGCAATGAACGCAGACGGCCGTACCAGGCTCAACCAGACGCCCGAGTGGACCGCCTTGGCCACGCACCGTGAGGAGCTCGGCGAGGTGCAGTTGCGGGAGCTGTTCGCCGCCGATCCCGGGCGCGGCACCGGTTACACGCTCAAGGTCGGTGACCTGCACCTCGACTACTCGAAGCACCTCGTCACCGACGAGACCCTGCGGCTGCTGCACGCGCTGGCCGCCGCCACGGACGTGTTCGGCCTCCGGGACGCCATGTTCCGCGGCGAGAAGATCAACGTCACCGAGGACCGCGCGGTCCTGCACACCGCCCTGCGCGCCCCGCGCGACGCGGTGGTCGAGGTCGACGGCGAGAACGTCGTGCCGCAGGTCCACGCCGTGCTCGACAAGATGGCCGGCTTCGCGGACCGGGTCCGCTCCGGCGAGTGGACCGGCCACACCGGCAAGCGCATCAAGAACATCGTCAACATCGGCATCGGCGGCTCCGACTGGGCCCGGCGATGGCGTACGAGTGCTGCGCAGCTTCGCCGACCGCGACCTGACGGTCCGTTTCGTGTCGAACGTGGACGGCGCCGACCTGCACGAGGCGACCCGTGACCTCGACCCGGCCGAGACGCTGTTCATCATCGCCTCGAAGACGTTCACCACGATCGAGACGATCACCAACGCGACCTCCGCCCGCGACTGGCTCCTCACCGAGCTGAAGGCCGGTCAGGACGCCGTCGCGAAGCACTTCGTGGCGCTGTCGACGAACGCCGGGAAGGTGTCGGACTTCGGCATCGACACGGACAACATGTTCGAGTTCTGGGACTGGGTCGGCGGACGCTACTCCTTCGACTCGGCGATCGGCCTCTCGCTGATGATCGCCATCGGCCCGGACCGCTTCCGGGAGATGCTCGACGGCTTCCACCTCGTCGACGAGCACTTCCGCACCGCGCCCGCCGAGTCCAACGCCCCTCTCCTCCTTGGCCTGTTGGGCGTCTGGTACGCAACTTCCACGACGCCCAGTCGCACGCGGTGCTGCCGTACTCGCACTATCTCTCCAAGTTCACCGCCTACTTGCAGCAGCTGGACATGGAGTCCAACGGCAAGTCCGTGGACCGGGACGGGAATCCGGTGGAGTGGCAGACCGGTCCCGTGGTGTGGGGCACGCCCGGCACCAACGGCCAGCACGCCTACTACCAACTCATCCACCAGGGTACGAAGTTGATCCCGGCGGACTTCATCGGCTTCGCCAACCCGGTCGGTGAGCTGAGCGACGGACTCAAGGCGCAGCACGACCTGCTGATGGCCAACTTCTTCGCCCAGACCCAGGCGTTGGCGTTCGGCAAGACACCGGACGAGGTGCGTGCCGAGGGCGTGCCCGAGGAGCTGGTGCCGCACAAGACGTTCAAGGGCAACCACCCCACGACGACGATCCTGGCCCGCGAGCTGACCCCTTCGGTCCTCGGGCAGTTGATCGCGCTGTACGAGCACAAGGTGTTCGTCCAGGGCGCGGTGTGGAACATCGACTCCTTCGACCAGTGGGGTGTCGAGCTGGGCAAGGTCCTCGCCAAGCGCATCGAACCCGCCCTCACCGAAGGCGCCGACGTGCCGGGGCTGGACGCGTCGACGACCGCCCTGGTCGCCAAGTACCGGGAGCTGCGCGGGCGTTGAGACAGCGAAGAGCCCGTACGACCGAGGTCGAACGGGCTCTTCGGCAGCGTGCAGGCAGCGCCGGTGTCAGGCGGAAGCCGGCGGGTACAGCGCGCGGGGCAGCTGGGAGGCCGCCGCCGCGTCGAGCAGCCACAGGGTGCGGGAGCGGCCCTGGGCACCGGCGGCCGGTGCCTGGATCTCACCCGCGCCCGACAGGGCGATCGCCGCGGCCTCGGCCTTGTCCTCGCCGGCCGCGAGCAGCCACACCTCGCGGGCCGACCGGATCGCCGGCAGGGTCAGCGTGACCCGGATCGGCGGCGGCTTGGGCGCGCCGTGGACGCCGACGACCGTGCGCTCGGTCTCCCGTACGGCGGGCAACTCCGGGAAGAGCGACGCCACATGGGTGTCGGGCCGACGCCCAGCATGAGGACGTCGAAGGTCGGGACGGAGCCGTCCGCGGCGCCAGCCGCTGATTTCATCGTCTCGGGACCGGCGGCCCGGGCGAGTTCCTCGGCGTAACCGGCCGCGGCGGCCTCCACGTCGTTGCCGTAGAGACCATCGGACGCGGGCATGGCGTGCACGCGCTTCGGGTCCAGCGGCACCGCGTCGAGCAGTGCCTCACGGGCCTGGGTGACGTTGCGCTCCGGGTCGCCCTCGGGCAGGAACCGCTCGTCGCCCCACCACAGGTCGAGGCGGCCCCAGTCGATGGCGTCCCGGGCGGGCTGACCCGCCAGGGCTGCCAGCAGACCGTTGCCGTTGCGACCGCCGGTGAGCACGATCGAGGCGTAGCCGCGCGAGGCCTGCGCGTCCACGATCTTCGTGATCAGCCGGGCCGCGGCGGCCTGGGCCATCAGTTCCTTGTCGCGGTGGACGACGAGCTGGGAGTGCTCACTGCGGATCAGCCTTCTTCACCGGGGGCATCTTCGCGGGGGTGGGCCGGTCGGAACCGCCCTGGTCCGACGAAGCCGAAGCGGACGACCCCGAAGCCGAAGCGGACGGCTCCGAAGCCGACGAAGCCGTACCCGAGGACGCCGGAGCCGTATCCGAGACCGCGCGCACCGGCAGCGCGGGCACCGGCTGAGCCGCCGCCTCCGCCCGTTCCGCCGCCGACTGGATACCGCCCAGCCGGTCCACGCCGAACCGCAGCGCGGACGCGTACGTCTCGTCCGGGTCGAGCCTGCGCAGCTCCTCCGCGAGGAGCTCGGACGTCTCGCGGCGCTTGAGCGCCACCGCGCGGTCCGGCTGGCCGGGCAGCGCCAGGGTGGCCATCGCCCCGTCGGACCGGTGCAGCGTGATCGGCCCGCCAGTCGTCTCCAGGCGCACCTGGGTCAGACCGGGACCCGCGGAGACCGCCCGCCGGACATGCACGTGGAGGCGGTCGGCGAGCCACATCGCGAGCAGTTCGACGCTCGGGTTGGACTCCTCGCCCGCCACCTCGGCGGAGACGATCTCCGAGGAGACCTGGTCGAGCGCGGCGGCCAGCATCGAACGCCACGGGGTGATCCGGGCCCAGGCCAGGTCGGTGTCGCCCGGCTCGTAGCTCTCGGCGCGGGACCGCAGCTCGTCGACGGGCTTCTCCGCCGCGTAGCTGTCGGTGACCCGGCGCTGGCTCAGGGCGCCCAGCGGGTCGTTCGCCGGGTCGCGGGGCGCGTCCACCGACCACCAGACCACCACCGGCGCGTCCGGCAGCAGCAGCGGCAGCACCACGGACTGGGCGTGGTCGGAGACCTCGCCGTAGAGCCGCAGGACGACCGTCTCGCCGCTGCCCGCGTCCGCGCCCACCCGTACCTCGGCGTCGAGGCGGGACTGGGTGCGGTTGCGGGACGAGCGCGAGACGCGCTTGATGACCACGAGCGTGCGCGAGGGGTGCTCGTGCGACGCGTCGTTGGCGGCCTTCAGCGCGTCGTAGGCGTTCTCCTCGTCCGTGACGACGACGAGGGTGAGCACCATGCCGACGGCGGGGGTGCCGATGGCGCGGCGGCCCTTGACGAGCGCCTTGTTGATCTTGCTGGCAGTGGTGTCGGTGAGGTCTATCTTCATGGCCGGCGCCAGCTCCGTCCCTCTCGTGCGAGCATTTCGTCGGCCTCGACCGGACCCCACGTCCCGGACTGGTACTGCGCGGGCTTGCCGTGCTTGTCCCAGTACTGCTCGATCGGGTCGAGGATCTTCCAGGACAGCTCGACCTCCTCCGTGCGCGGGAAGAGGTTCGAGTCGCCGAGCAGGACGTCGAGGATGAGCCGCTCGTACGCCTCCGGGCTGGACTCCGTGAACGACTCGCCGTAGGCGAAGTCCATGGAGACGTCCCGGATCTCCATCGAGGTGCCGGGCACCTTGGAGCCGAAGCGGACCGTGACGCCCTCGTCGGGCTGGACGCGGAAGACGATCGCGTTCTGGCCCAACTCCTCCGTCGCCGTCTGGTCGAAGGGGGAGTGCGGGGCGCGCTGGAAGACCACCGCGATCTCCGTGACGCGGCGGCCGAGGCGCTTGCCGGTGCGCAGGTAGAAGGGGACGCCCGCCCAGCGGCGGTTGTCGACCTCGACCTTGATCGCGGCGTACGTGTCGGTCTTCGACTTGGGGTCGATGCCGTCTTCCTGGAGGTAGCCGACGGCCTTCTCGCCGCCCTGCCAGCCCTCGGCGTACTGCCCGCGGACCGTGTTCTTCCCCAGGTCCTTCGGCAGCCGTACCGCGCCGAGCACCTTCTCCTTCTCGGCGGCCAGCGCGTCGGCGGAGAAGGAGGCGGGCTCCTCCATCGCGGTCAGCGCCATCAGCTGCAGGAGGTGGTTCTGGATGACGTCACGGGCGGCGCCGATGCCGTCGTAGTAGCCGGCCCGGCCGCCGATGCCGATGTCCTCGGCCATGGTGATCTGCACGTGGTCCACGAAGGACCGGTTCCAGATCGGCTCGAACATCGTGTTGGCGAAGCGGAGCGCCAGGATGTTCTGGACGGTCTCCTTGCCGAGGTAGTGGTCGATGCGGAAGACCTGGTCCGCGGCGAACACCTCGTGCACGACCTTGTTGAGGTCCTCGGCCGACTTGAGGTCGTGGCCGAAGGGCTTCTCGATGACCGCGCGCCGCCAGGAACCGCCCTCCTGGTCGGCCAGACCGTGCTTCTTCAGCTGCTGGATGACGACCGGGAAGGAGCGCGGCGGCACCGACAGGTAGAAGGCGAAGTTGCCGCCCGTGCCCTGCGCCTTGTCCAGCTCGTCGATCGTGTCGCGCAGCCGCTCGAACGCGTCGTCGTCGTCGAAGGTGCCCTGGACGAAGCGCATCCCCTGGACGAGCTGCTGCCAGACCTCCTCACGGAACGGTGTACGCGAGTGCTCCTTGACCGCGTCGTGGACCTCCTGCGCGAAGTCCTCGTGGGCCCACTCGCGCCGGGCGAACCCGACGAGCGAGAAGCCCGGCGGCAGCAGACCCCGGTTGGCGAGGTCGTACACGGCGGGCATCAGCTTTTTGCGTGACAAATCGCCTGTGACGCCGAAGATGACCAGGCCCGACGGCCCCGCGATACGCGGGAGCCGTCGGTCGGCGGGGTCACGGAGCGGATTCGCCCTGGAACCGGAATGAGGAGCCAAGGTCTCAGCCCTCCGAAGGGGCGAGGCGCGTGAGCTCCGCCTCGGTCGACTTGAGCAGGTCGGTCCAGGAAGCCTCGAACTTCTCGACGCCCTCGTCCTCCAGCAGCTGCACGACCTCGTCGTACGAGATGCCCAGCGCTTCCAGGGCGGCCAGCTCGGCGCGCGACTGCTCGTACGTGCCGGTGATGGTGTCGCCGGTGATCTGCCCGTGGTCCTCGGTGGCCTCGAGAGTGGCCTCCGGCATGGTGTTCACCGTGTTCGGCGCCACCAGGTCCTCCACGTACAGGGTGTCCTTGTACGCCTTGTCCTTGACGCCGGTCGAGGCCCACAGCGGACGCTGCTTGTTGGCCTGCGCCTTGTCGAGGGCGGCCCAGCGGTCCGAGGAGAAGACCTCCTGGTACGCCTCGTAGGCCAGCCGCGCGTTGGCGAGACCGGCCTTGCCGCGGGCGGCCTTGGCCTCGTCGGTACCCAGCGCGTCGATCCGCTTGTCGATCTCGGTGTCCACGCGGGACACGAAGAAGGACGCCACGGGTGGATCTTCGAGAGGTCCAGGCCGCGCTCCTTGGCCTTCTCCAGGCCGGTGATGTACGCGTCCATCACCTTGCGGTAGCGCTCCAGCGAGAAGATCAGCGTGACGTTGACGCTGATGCCCAGGCCGATGGTCTCGGCGATCGCCGGGATGCCCGCCTCGGTGGCCGGAATCTTGATCAGAGCGTTGGGGCGGTCCACCAGCCAGGCCAGCTGCTTGGCCTCGGCGACGGTCGCCTTGGTGTTGTGGGCCAGCCGCGGGTCGACCTCGATGGAGACCCGGCCGTCCTGGCCGCCGGTCGCGTCGAAGACCGGGCGCAGGATGTCGGCGGCGTCGCGGACGTCCGCCGTCGTGATCATGCGGATGGCTTCCTCGACGGTCACCTTGCGGGCCGCGAGGTCGGCGAGCTGCTGGTCGTAACCGTCGCCCTCCGAGATGGCCTTCTGGAAGATCGACGGGTTGGTGGTGACGCCCACGACGTGCTGCTGGTCGATCAGTTCGGCGAGGTTGCCGGACGTGATCCGCTTGCGCGACAGGTCGTCCAGCCAGATCGCGACGCCTTCTTCAGAGAGGCGCTTGAGTGCGTCTGTCATGGAAAATGCATCTCCTACGTGTCGGATGTCAGCGTCAGCTCTGGGCGGCGGCGATGGATTCCCTGGCCTTGGCGGCCACATTCTCGGCAGTGAAGCCGAACTCCTGGAAGAGCACCTTGCCGTCGGCGGAAGCCCCGAAGTGCTCCAGGGAAACGATGCGACCGGCGTCCCCGACGAAGCGGTACCAGGTCAGACCGATACCGGCCTCGACCGCGACCCGCGCCCTGACCGACGGCGGCAGCACGCTGTCCCGGTACCCCTTGTCCTGCGCCTCGAACCACTCCACACAGGGCATGGACACGACCCGCGTCGGCACACCCTCGGCCTCCAGCTGCTCCCGCGCCTCGACGGCCAGGTGCACCTCGGAACCGGTGCCGATGAGGATGACCTCCGGGGTCCCGGTGGACGCCTCGAAGAGCACGTAACCGCCCTTGGCGGTGTCCTCGTTGGCGTCGTACGTCGGCACGCCCTGACGGGTCAGCGCGAAACCGTGCGGGTGACCCTCGCCGTACACCTTGGTGTAGCGGCGCAGGACCTCGCGCCAGGCGATGGCCGTCTCGTTGGCGTCGGCCGGGCGGATCACGTTCAGGCCCGGGATGGCGCGCAGCGACGCGAGGTGCTCGACCGGCTGGTGGGTCGGGCCGTCCTCGCCGAGGCCGATCGAGTCGTGCGTCCACACGTACGTCACCGGCAGGTGCATCAGCGCCGACAGGCGTACGGCGTTGCGCATGTAGTCGGAGAAGACGAGGAACGTACCGCCGTAGGCGCGCGTGTTGCCGTGCAGCGTGATGCCGTTCAGCTCCGCGCCCATGGAGTGCTCGCGGATGCCGAAGTGGATCGTGCGGCCGTACGGGTTCGCCTCCGGCAGCGGGTTGTCCGCCGGGAGGAACGACGAGGTCTTGTCGATCGTCGTGTTGTTCGAGCCCGCGAGGTCGGCCGAGCCGCCCCACAGCTCCGGGATGACCGCGCCGAGCGCCTGGAGCACCTTGCCGGACGCGGCACGGGTGGCGACGGACTTGCCCGTCTCGAAGGCCGGGAGCTGCTCTTCCCAGCCGGCCGGCAGCTCGCCCGCGCGGATGCGGTCGTACTCGGCCGCGCGCTCCGGGTTGTTGGTGCGCCATTCCTGGTACGAGGGCTCCCACGCGGCCTTCGCCTCGCGGCCCCGGTCCAGCGCCTGGCGGGTGTGCTTGAGGACCTCGTCGGAGACGTCGAAGGACTTCTCCGGGTCGAAGCCGAGGACGCGCTTGGTGGCGGCGACCTCGTCGGCGCCGAGCGCCGAGCCGTGTGCGGCCTCGGTGTTCTGCGCGTTCGGCGCGGGCCAGGCGATGATCGAGCGCATCGCGATGAACGACGGCTTGTTCGTCACCTTCTTCGCGGCCTCGATGGCGTTGTAGATGGCGTGCGGGTCGAGGTCGCCGTCCGGCTTCGGGGCGACGCGCTGGACGTGCCAGCCGTAGGCCTCGTAGCGCTTGACGGTGTCCTCGGAGACCGCGGTCTCCGTGTCGCCCTCAATGGAGATGTGGTTGTCGTCCCACAGGAGGATGAGGTTGCCGAGCTCCTGGTGGCCCGCCATGGAGGAGGCCTCCGCGGAGATGCCCTCCTGGAGGCAGCCGTCACCGGCGATCGCGAAGATGAAGTGGTCGAACGGCGACTCGCCCTGCGGGGCGTCCGGGTCGAACAGACCGCGCTCGTAGCGGGCGGCCATCGCCATGCCCACCGCGTTGGCGACACCCTGGCCCAGCGGGCCGGTCGTCGTCTCCACGCCGGTGGTGTGGCCGTACTCGGGGTGCCCCGGGGTCTTCGAGCCCCACGTGCGGAACGCTTCGAGGTCGGCCAGCTCCAGGCCGAACCCGGCCAGGTAGAGCTGCGTGTAGAGGGTCAGGGACGAGTGGCCGGCGGACAGCACGAACCGGTCGCGGCCCACCCAGTCGGCGTCGGCCGGGTCATGCCGCATCACTTTCTGGAAGAGGGTGTACGCGGCGGGCGCGAGGCTCATGGCCGTACCGGGATGGCCGTTACCGACCTTCTGTACGGCATCGGCGGCCAGGACGCGGGCGGTGTCCACCGCCCGCTGGTCCAACTCGGTCCACTCGAGGTCTGTTGTGGTCGGCTTGGTGCTCACCCTGGGTCAGGGCTCCTCTCCACATGTCACGCATGTCGGATGCCGGTGCACTGGGCGCCCACCGGCCGTTGTCGAGCCTACCCCCGTAAGAACGTGCATTTTTTCGAGTCATTCCAGACTGCCGGGACTCTCGCGGATCCGCCTCCCGACTGGGTCGTTTCGTATCCGGCAACTGAATACGGAGGTGCTCGTTCGAGTGCTCAACAGAGTGGTGATCAGCTCTTCCGGGAGTGCCGTCAACACGACCCCACCCCGCGAATGTCCGGGTCTGGGCAACGTCTACAGTGGCGTGGTACGCGTGAGCCTTTACGGGGAGTTCACACCCGAAGGCTTGCTGGGATGTCTCTGTCAGGGGTGTGCGTGACGGCCGTTGAATCCCGTCCAGCGGGGATTGTCGGGGCGAGCCAGAGCCCGAGCCGGCGGCCGATCGGGGCCCGGGTCATGGCGTTCGTGGCGCTGACCAAGCCGCGGATCATCGAGCTGCTGCTGATCACCACCGTCCCGGTGATGTTCCTGGCCCAGCAGGGTGTGCCGGACCTCAAGCTGGTCCTCCTCACCTGTGTCGGCGGCTATCTGTCCGCCGGCGGGGCCAACGCACTCAACATGTACATCGACCGCGACATCGACGCGCTCATGGACCGCACCTCGCAGCGGCCGCTCGTCACCGGCATGGTCAGCCCCCGCGAGTGCCTCGCCTTCGGCATCTCGCTCGCGGTGATCTCGACCCTGATGTTCGGCCTGACCGTCAACTGGCTGTCCGCCTGGCTGGCGCTCGGAGCGCTCCTCTTCTACGTCGTCGTCTACACGATGATCCTCAAGAGGCGTACGTCGCAGAACATCGTGTGGGGCGGCATCGCCGGCTGTCTCCCGGTCCTCATCGGCTGGTCCGCGGTCACGGACTCCATGTCCTGGGCCCCCGTCATCCTCTTCCTCGTCATGTTCTTCTGGACGCCGCCGCACTACTGGCCGCTGTCGATGAAGGTCAAGGACGACTACGCGCGCGTGGGCGTGCCGATGCTCCCGGTCGTCGCCTCCAACAAGGTCGTCGCCCGGCAGATCGTGATCTACAGCTGGGTCATGGTCGCCGTCTCCCTGCTGCTCACGCCCCTCGGCTACACGGGCTGGTTCTACACCCTGGTCGCGCTGCTGGCCGGCGGCTTCTGGCTGTGGGAGGCGCACGGGCTGCAGAACCGCGCCAAGGCCGAGGTGACCGGCGGCAAGCTCAAGGAGATGCGGCTGTTCCACTGGTCGATCACCTACGTGTCGATCCTGTTCGTGGCGATCGCGGTGGACCCCTTCCTCAGGTGAGGGGCCCGCTGAGGCGGGAGTCACGGACCCCGCCCGTCGCCCTTGGGGCTACTCGTCGGTAGCATCCTGGCCATGGCAGACACGCAGCAGGTTGACGCGAAGGCCGAGCGCCAGGTGGCCCGCCTCGCCCAGCAGATCGGCACCTTCTCCAAGGCACACGGCGGCGCCGAGGGCCAGGTCGCCTACATCGGCGAACGTGGCGCCCGCATCGTCCTCGTCGGCGAGGACGGCGCCTGGGGCGACCTGGTGGCCACGTCCTACGAGATCGCCCAGCAGGCCGTCGGGAAGTCCGGGATCACCACCCACGAGACCTTCGACGGCGAGTTCGCGGCCAAGGTCAAAACGGGCCCCTACGAGTGGACCCGCATGGCAGGCATCCAGGTGGGCGGCCCCAGCAACGGCTGAACAGGGCCCGGGAGTCACGCCCCCAAGAGGCGCGGGGCCGTATCGATCTGCGGCTCCGCCGTGTCGCCGCGACCAGCCACAACGGACCGCTGATCGCCGACACATCCGCACCCACCCTCATGGCGCCCCCTCACACGGGGTGTGCACGAGCAACACCTCACACCCGATTCACCCGTTAGGACCTGAAGAGCACACACGGTCCTACACGGGGAGCCCGGATGATCGAAACGCCGTCCCTCGTGGACCAGTACTGCCACGGCGTACTGAGAACGGAGCTGGGCCTCGGCACCTTCGAGGCCCAACTCGCCCGCACGGAGGGCCCACCCGCCCCGGCACCACCCTCTTCGACACCCAGACGGGCTTCGCCGTACGACGCTGGTGCCCGCCCTCCTCGGCCTGGAGCCGCACTGCCCGCCCGCCCGCTATCTCGCCCGCCGTCGTGAACTGGGCGTACTGGAAGCGGGCCGCAGGCTGCTGCGCGGCAGCGGGATCACGACCTACCTGATCGACACGGGCCTGCCCGGCGACCTCACCGGCCCCGCCGAGATGGCGACGGCGGGGCAGGCGGACGCGCGGGAGATCGTCCGCCTCGAACTCCTCGCGGAACAGGTCGCCGACACCTCCGGCACCGTCGAGTCCTTCCTCGCCAACCTCGCCGAGTCGGTCCACGGCGCCGCCGCGAGCGCGGTCGCCTTCACCTCGGTGGCAGGCGTACGGCACGGCCTCGCGCTCGCCCCCGAACCGCCGGGCCCCGGCGAGGTACGCGGCGCGGCGGCCCGCTGGCTGGCCGGGCGCCGGGTCGGCGGGACGCTCAGCGACCCCGTGCTGCTGCGCCACCTGCTGTGGATCGCCGTCGCGTCCGGGCTGCCGCTCCAACTGCACGCGGGACTGGGCGAACCGGGCTTGCGCATCGACCGCACCGACCCCGTCCTGCTCACCGACTTCGTCCGCGCGACGGCCGGCCTCGGCACCGACCTGATCCTGCTGCACAGCTACCCGTACCACCGCCACGCGGCCCACCTCGCCGGTGTCTTCCCGCATGTCTACGCCGACTCCGGCGCCGCGCTCGTCCGCACCGGCGCCCGCGCCGCGACCGTGCTCGCCGAGATCCTGGAACTGGCCCCCTTCGGCAAGATCCTCTTCTCCAGCGGGGCCCACGGCCTGCCCGAACTGCATGTCGTGGGCGCCCGGTTGTTCCGCGAGGCGCTCGAGCAGGTGCTCGGCACCTGGGTCGCCGACGGGGCCTGGTCACCGGCCGACGCGCAGCGGGTCGCGGGACTGATCGCGGTCGGCAACGCGAAGAGGGTGTACGGGCTGGAGTGAGCTGTACAGACTGAGCCCATGCCGACCGACGCCCTGCTCGACCGCTTCCTGAACGAACTGGCCCCGCTGGACCCCTCGCCGTGTGGGCCCACGGTTCGCTCGCCGGGGGCGACTATCAGGAGGGCCGCAGCGACCTGGACCTGATAGCGATCCTGGACCACCCCCTCAAGCCGAGCACCGCCCGCCGGCTCGTCGCCCTGCACCGGGGCCTGCGCACCGACCCCTGGCGGTCCGGCTGCACTGCAGCTACCTCGCGCCGGGCACGCAGGACGCCCCGAACCAGAGCCACCTCACCTGGGCGCACGACCATGTCATCCGCCGGCCCGTCACGCCCGTCACCCGGCGTGAACTGCACCAGTTCGGGCGGGTGTTGCACGGCGGATCACCGAAGGACCTGCTCCCGGAGGTGACGGACCAGGAGCTGGCCGAGTTCGTCGTACGGGACCAGCGGGACTTCTGGAGGCCGGCCGTCGACAAGCCGCAGCTCTGGCTCGAGAACGGCTGGGTCGACGTGGGCCTGACCACCTTCGCCCGCGCGACGGTCACCCGCAAGGACGGCCGCCTGATCACCAAGCGCGAGGCCCTCGACCTGCTGCCCGCGCTCGGCGCCCCGGTGGAGGTCGTAGCGGACGTCGTACGGAGACGTTACGACGATACGGTCCCGTCCGCCGCCGCCGTGGAGGGCGATTGGCTCCGCCGGAGGGCGGAGCTGACCCGGGCCTATCTGGGCCCGGCGATCGACGACCTGGTGACCCGTTACGGGTGAGCCGTTCCGTACGGGTGATGCCTCACGCGCGCGTGGGGAGCGACTGTTCCACCGACGGGCCGGGCAGGTCGGCGACGACCTCCGGCCGCTCGCGGAGCGACAGCAGCACCCGCAGCACGCCGATCCACACCAGGCACGAGCCGAGCATGTGAAGGGCGACCAGGGCCTCGGGGAGGTTCGTGAAGTACTGGACGTACCCGATGACGCCCTGGGAGAGCAGGATCAGGAACAGGTCGCGGGTGCGGTCCAGGGGGCCCTTCGGGGCGTCGACCGCCTTGAGGACGAACCACAGGGCGAACGTCAGCGTGACCACGATCCAGGCGAGCACCGCGTGCAGCTTGGCGACCGTCTCCCAGTCGATCGGGATGCGGTCGACCTCCTTGGAGTCGCCCGCGTGCGGACCCGCGCCGGTGACGACCGTGCCGACCGCGATCAGCAGCACGGAGGCGGTGACCAGGAACCACACCAGTTGCTGCACGGCCTTGCCGACCAGCGGCTTGGGCTCCGCGTCGCCCTCCCGGCTGCGCTGCCACATCAGGGTGGCGACCGCGATCAGCGCCGAGGAGAGCAGGAAGTGGGCCGCGACCGTGTAGGGGTTGAGGCCGACGAGCACCACGATGCCGCCGAGGACCGCGTTGCTCATCACGATCCAGAACTGTGCCCAGCCCAGCCGGGTCAGCCCGCGCCGCCACGGCTTCTGCGAGCGTGCCGCGATGATCGCCCAGCCGACGGCGGCGCACAGGACGTACGTCAGCATCCGGTTGCCGAACTCGATGGCTCCGTGGAAGCCCATCGCGCTGGTCGTGGTCAGCGAGTCGTCCGTGCACTTGGGCCAGGTCGGGCAGCCGAGCCCCGATCCGGTCAGCCGTACGGCACCGCCGGTGACCACGATGACCACCGACATGACGAGCGCGGCGAGAGCCGCCCGCCGCACCGTCCGGGGATCCGGGGTCCAGCGTGCGGCGATGAAGGCGAGGGGGTTTCGCGCGGCGGCTACGACGTCGGCGCGGGTCACGTTTGGCACGGGGACCATCGTAGGGGGTGCTTGTGCACGCGTTCACGAGGGTCCCCGGGCCTGTCGCGAGGGACCCCGGGACCCGGCTACTCCCAGCGGAAGAACTTCCCGGCCGCCGCCAGCCCGACGACCGCCCACACGCCCAGGATGCCGAGGTCGCCCCAGGGCATCCCGGCCCCGTGCTGGAGCACGTCCCGCAGGCCGTCCGACAGCGCCGAGATGGGCAGCAGGCCCAGCACGTCCTGCACTCCCTGCGGGTACTTGTCCATGGGGACGATGACCCCGCCGCCGACCAGGAGCAGCAGGAACACCAGGTTCGCGGCGGCGAGCGTGGCCTCCGCCTTCAGGGTGCCCGCCATCAGCAGGCCGAGGCCCGAGAAGGCCGCCGTACCGAGGACCAGGAGCAGGAACACCGCGAAGGGGTTGCCGTGCGGGGACCAGCCCAGCGCGAAGGCGATCGCCGTCAGCAGGATGATCTGGAGGATCTCCGTGACCAGCACCGAGACGGTCTTCGCGGTCATCAGACCCCACCGGGGCAGCGGGGAGGACGCGAGGCGCTTCAGGACGCCGTAGCGGCGCTCGAAGCCCGTCGCGATGGCCTGGCCGGTGAACGCCGTCGACATCACGGCGAGGGCCAGGATGCCCGGGGTGAGGAAGTCGACGGACTTGCCCTTGCCGGTGTCGACGATGTCCACCGAGCTGAACAGGACCAGGAGGAGGGTCGGGATGACCACCGTGAGAAGGAGCTGCTCGCCGTTCCGGAGGAGCATCCTCGTCTCGAGGACCGCCTGTGCCGCGATCATGCGGGGAGCGGGCCCGCTCCCGGTGCGGGCGCGTAGGTCGCCGTGGTCATGAGCGCAGCTCCTTGCCGGTCAGCTCCAGGAAAACGTCCTCCAGGGTGTGCCGTTCGACCGAGATCTTCTCCGGCATCACCCCGTGCTGCGCACACCAGGAGGTGACCGTGGCGAGCAGTTGCGGGTCCACCTTGCCGCCGACGCGGTAGGAGCCCGGGGTCAGTTCGGCGGCCGTGGAGTCGGCCGGGAGGGCCTTCAACAGGGAGCCGACGTCGAGGCCGGGGCGGCCGCTGAAGCGGAGGGTGTTCTCGGCGCCGCCGCGGCACAGCTCCTCGGGGAGCCCTGCGCGACGACCTTGCCGGCGTCGATGATCGCGACGTCGTCGGCGAGCTGCTCGGCCTCGTCCATGTGGTGGGTCGTGAGGACGACCGAGACGCCGTCCGTACGGAGGTCCCTGACGAGGTCCCAGGTCGCGCGGCGGGCCTGCGGGTCGAGGCCGGCGGTCGGCTCGTCCAGGAAGACCAGTTCGGGGCGGCCCACGACGGCCATCGCGAGCGCGAGGCGCTGCTGCTGGCCGCCGGACAGCCGGCGGTAGGTCGTACGGCCGCAACTGCCGAGGCCCAGACGTTCGATGAGCGCGTCCACGTCCAGCGGGTGCGCGTGCAACTTGGCGATGTGGCGGAGCATCTCGTCGGCGCGGGCGCCCGAGTAGACGCCGCCGGACTGGAGCATCACGCCGATTCTGGGGCGCAGCGCGGCGGACTCGCGGACCGGGTCGAGGCCCAGGACGCGCACCGTGCCGGCGTCCGGCTTCCGGTACCCCTCGCAGGTCTCGACGGTGGTCGTCTTGCCCGCCCGTTGGGGCCGAGCACCGCGGTGACCCCGAACCGGCCACCAGGTCGAGGCCGTTCACCGCGGTCTTCGTGCCGTACCGCTTCACCAGGGCCTGGACCTGGAGCACGGGCTCACTTCGCATGGGCCCGAGTCTAGGTACGCGGCCCGCGCCGCAGGCGGGCGGGTGCCGGGATCTCCTCCTCACGGGAACGGTGCACGGCCAGCCACCGTTCGGCGTAGGCCACGGCGTCCGCCACCGGGAACAGGCGGGCGTCGGCCGCGCCGACCGTGCCGCGGAGGACCGGCCGGCCGGCGGGACGGTCCCGTTCGAAGTCGTGGCCCAGTTCGTCGAAGCGGTCGGAGGAGATCGACACCTCGGTGACCGTCTCCCAGCCGTCCGGTCCGGGGCGGCCGACCCGGACCAGCGGCGAGGGTATGCGGTACTCGGCGAGATGGAAGCTCGTGCAGGTGTCGTAGCCCGCGCCGAGGAGCAGCACGCGCGCGTGCAGGGCCTCCAGGCGGGCCAGCGGGCTGCGCTCGCCGAGTCGGCAGTCCGTCGCGTGCCCGGCGACGACCTCGGCCGCCCGCGCGCCGACCGCCGCGAAGGACGTCTGCGGGTGCGCCGAACGCTCGGCGCCGGGCCAGGTGCGGACGGTCTCGGGACGACGCCCACACCGCGCGAGGGCGTGACGAGGGGTCGTAGGGCGGCATGGACGTGCGGATGGTGTCCCACCACTCCTGGGGACCGGCGGGTTCGCCCAGTGGGCCGGGTCCGAGAGGTCGCCGGTCTGGGTGGGGACGACCAGGGTGCCGTCGGGGCCGAGGGCGTCGAGCACTCCTTGGACGACCGATACGGCGCCTCCGCAGACCCATCCGAGGGAGCTGAGGGAGGTGTGTGCGAGGAGTGTCTCGCCGGGGCGGACGCCGAGGGCGCGCAGCTGTGCGGCGACTGTGCCCCGGGTGACAAGTGGGCCGGTGGGAGGGGGTGAAGAGGGCGCGGGCATGGTCGAGGAGTCTCCCCCAAGTGGGGCGCGAAGGCCAGCGAATTGATCGATCAAAGATCGTTTCCGCAGGTCAGATTAGGTAGGCCTAAGTGATGCAGCGCACCGTCCATCCGGTGGGCGCGGGTTGCCTGCCTCTGAGGAATTACGCAACAATGGCGTTGTGAAAAACGTTGGCGAGGCTCCGCAGGAGGAACTCGCGACCGGTGAGCGGTCCACCCGCAACCGTGTCGCGCGCTCCATCCTGGACCACGGCCCGTCGACCGTGGCCGACCTCGCCGGCCGGCTGGGGCTGACCCAGGCCGCCGTACGCCGTCATCTCGACGCACTCGTCGCCGACGACGTCGTGGAAGCACGTGAGCAGCGGGTCTACGGCGCGCGCACGCGGGCCGTCCCGCCAAGGTGTTCGCCCTGACCGACTGCGGCCGGGACGCCTTCGACCAGTCCTACGACAAGCTGGCCGCGGACGCCCTGCGCTGGATCGCCGCGCACGGCGGCGGGGACGAGGCGATCGTCGCCTTCGCCCGCGACCGCATGGCCGCCCAGGCCATCGCCTACCGCAAGGCCGTCGAGGCCGTGGCCCCGAGAACCGCGCGGAAGCGCTGGCCAAGGCCCTGAGCGCGGACGGGTACGCTGCTACGGCGCGTAGCGCACCGGTCGGTGAGCAGCTCTGCCAGCACCACTGCCCGGTCGCCCATGTCGCCGAGCAGTTCCCGCAACTGTGCGAGGCGGAGACAGAGCTCTTCTCCCAGCTGCTCGGCACCCATGTCCAGCGACTGGCCACCATCGCCCATGGCGACGGCGTGTGCACCACGTTTATCCCGAAGATTTCCAAGAACGCAGCTAACACATCTGTAAGTAACGCCGGGAGGAACCCCGCATGACGCTCCCCATCGAGGAGACCGCCCACCCCGAGCTCGAGGGTCTGGGTACCTACGAATACGGCTGGGCCGACTCCGACGTGGCCGGTGCCTCCGCGAAGCGCGGCATCAACGAGGACGTCGTCCGGGACATCTCCGGCAAGAAGAGCGAGCCGGAGTGGATGACCAAGCTCCGTCTCAAGGGCCTGCGCCTGTTCGAGAAGAAGCCCATGCCGAACTGGGGCTCCGACCTCTCCGGCATCGACTTCGACAACATCAAGTACTTCGTGCGCTCCACGGAGAAGCAGGCGGAGTCCTGGGAGGACCTGCCCGAGGACATCAAGAACACGTACGACAAGCTCGGCATCCCCGAGGCGGAGAAGCAGCGCCTCGTCGCCGGTGTCGCCGCGCAGTACGAGTCCGAGGTCGTCTACCACCAGATCCGTGAGGACCTGGAGGAGCAGGGCGTCATCTTCCTCGACACCGACACCGCGCTGAAGGAGCACCCGGAGCTCTTCAAGGAGTACTTCGGCACCGTCATCCCGGTCGGCGACAACAAGTTCGCGTCGCTCAACACGGCCGTGTGGTCCGGCGGTTCCTTCATCTACGTGCCGAAGGGCGTGCACGTCGAGATCCCGCTCCAGGCCTACTTCCGCATCAACACGGAGAACATGGGCCAGTTCGAGCGGACCCTGATCATCGTCGACGAGGGTGCCTACGTGCACTACGTCGAGGGTTGTACGGCGCCGATCTACAAGTCGGACTCGCTGCACTCCGCGGTCGTCGAGATCATCGTCAAGAAGAACGCCCGCTGCCGTTACACGACCATCCAGAACTGGTCGAACAACGTCTACAACCTGGTCACCAAGCGCGCCGTGGCGTACGAGGGCGCGACCATGGAGTGGATCGACGGCAACATCGGCTCCAAGGTGACGATGAAGTACCCGGCCGTCTACCTGATGGGCGAGCACGCCAAGGGCGAGACCCTCTCCATCGCCTTCGCGGGCGAGGGCCAGCACCAGGACGCCGGCTCCAAGATGGTCCACATGGCGCCGAACACGTCGTCGAACATCGTCTCCAAGTCGGTGGCGCGCGGCGGCGGCCGTACGTCCTACCGCGGTCTCGTCGAGATCGGCGAGGGCGCCCACGGCTCCAAGTCGAACGTGCTGTGCGACGCGCTGCTCGTCGACACCATCTCCCGCTCGGACACGTACCCGTACGTCGACGTCCGCGAGGACGACGTGTCCATGGGCCACGAGGCGACCGTCTCCAAGGTCTCCGAGGACCAGCTCTTCTACCTGATGAGCCGCGGTCTGACCGAGTTCGAGGCGATGGCGATGATCGTGCGCGGCTTCGTCGAGCCGATCGCCAAGGAGCTGCCGATGGAGTACGCCCTCGAACTCAACCGGCTGATCGAGCTGCAGATGGAAGGCTCGGTCGGTTAAGACCGGCTCTTCCGTACGTAGCCAGCGAATTCCGACGCAGGAAAGAGAGCAGACCGACAGCCATGGCTGAGGCTCAGAGTATTCCGGTGGGGTCCACCACCGCCGGCGCGGTGGCAGTTGCCGCCGAGTCGACCGTCGCCACGCGCATGAGCGCACCCCCTCCTTCGACGTGGCGGACTTCCCGGTCCCCCACGGCCGCGAGGAGGAGTGGCGGTTCACCCCGCTGGAGCGCCTGCGCGGGCTCCACGACGGCACCGCGGTCGCCACCGGCGACGGCGTGAAGGTCGCCATCGGCACCCCGAGGGGGTCACCGTGGAGACCGTCGGCCGTGACGACGCGCGGCTCGGCAAGGCGGGCACCCCGGTGGACCGCGTGGCCGCGCAGGCCTACTCGTCCTTCGAGAAGGCCTCGGTCGTGACCGTCCCCAAGGAGACGGTCCTCACCGAGCCGATCCGCATCGTCGTGCACGGCGAGGGCGGCGTCGCCTACGGCCACCAGGTCATCGAGCTGGGAGCCTTCGCCGAGGCCGTCGTCGTCATCGACCACACCGGTGACGCGGTCCTCGCCGCCAACGTCGACTACATCGTCGGCGACGGCGCCAAGCTCACCGTCGTCTCCGTCCAGGACTGGGACGACAAGGCCGTGCACATCGGCCAGCACAACGCCCTGATCGGCCGGGACGCCACGTTCAAGTCGTTCGTCGTCACCTTCGGCGGCGATGTCGTACGACTGCACCCGCGCGTGGCCTACGCCGGCCCCGGCGGCGACGCCGAGCTGTTCGGCCTGTACTTCACGGACGCGGGCCAGCACCAGGAGCACCGCCTCCTGGTCGACCACAACACCCCGCACTGCAAGTCCAACGTCATGTACAAGGGCGCGCTGCAGGGCGAGGGCGCCCACGCGGTCTGGATCGGCGACGTCCTCATCGAGGCCACCGCCGAGGGCACCGACACGTACGAGATGAACCGCAACCTGGTGCTGACCGACGGCGCCCGGGTCGACTCCGTGCCGAACCTGGAGATCGAGACCGGCGAGATCGTCGGCGCCGGCCACGCCTCCGCGACCGGCCGCTTCGACGACGAGCAGCTCTTCTACCTGATGGCGCGCGGCATCCCCGCCGACGACGCCCGCCGTCTGGTCGTCCGCGGCTTCTTCGCCGAACTCGTCCAGCAGATCGGTGTCACCGACATCGAGGAGCGGCTGCTCGAGAAGATCGACGCGGAGCTGGAGGCGTCGGTCTGATGGCCTTCGTACGCGCCTGTGACCTCGGTGAGCTGGAGGACGACACCCCGAAGCGGGTGGAGCTCGACGGCACGCCGGTCTCGGTCGTGAAGACCGGGGGAGGTGTTCGCGATCAACGACATCTGCTCGCACGCGAACGTCTCGCTCTCCGAGGGCGAGGTGGAGGACTGCCAGATCGAGTGCTGGCTGCACGGCTCCGCGTTCGACCTGCGCACCGGCAAGCCGTCCGGCCTCCCCGCCACGCGCCCCGTACCCGTTTACCCCGTAAAGATCGAAGGAGGCAGCGTCCTCGTTGACGTAGGCGCCTCCCTCACCCAGGAGTCCTGAGGAACCCATGGCAACGCTTGAAATCCACGACCTGCACGTCACCGTCGAGGCCGACAACGCCACGAAGGAGATCCTCAAGGGCGTCGACCTCACCGTGAAGCAGGGCGAGACCCACGCCATCATGGGCCCGAACGGCTCCGGCAAGTCGACGCTCGCCTACTCGCTCGCGGGTCACCCCAAGTACACGATCACCGGCGGCACCGTCACCCTCGACGGCGAGGACGTCCTCGAGATGTCCGTCGACGAGCGCGCCCGCGCCGGCCTCTTCCTCGCGATGCAGTACCCGGTCGAGGTCCCCGGTGTCTCCGTCTCCAACTTCCTCCGTACGTCCGCCACCGCCGTCCGCGGCGAGGCCCCCAAGCTGCGGACCTGGGTGAAGGAGGTCAAGGAGACCATGGAGCGCCTCTCCATGGACCCGGCCTTCGCCGAGCGCAACGTCAACGAGGGCTTCTCCGGCGGTGAGAAGAAGCGCCACGAGATCCTTCAGCTGGAGCTGCTCAAGCCGAAGATCGCGATCCTCGACGAGACCGACTCCGGCCTGGACGTCGACGCCCTGCGCGTCGTCTCCGAGGGCGTCAACCGGGTCCGCGAGACCGGCGAGGTCGGCACCCTGCTGATCACGCACTACACGCGCATCCTGCGCTACATCAAGCCCGACTTCGTGCACGTCTTCTCCGGCGGCAGGATCGTCGAGTCCGGCGGCGCCGAGCTCGCCGACAAGCTGGAGAACGAGGGCTACGAGGCTTACACGAAGGGTGGCGTATCAGCGTGACAGTGGCCCGCCAGGGGCTTTTTCCGGCCTCCTCGACACCGAGGCGATCCGCAAGGACTTCCCCATCCTGGACCGCACGGTCCACGACGGCAGGAAGCTCGTGTACCTGGACAACGCGGCGACTTCGCAGAAGCCGCGCCAGGTCCTGGACGCCCTGAACGAGTACTACGAGCGCTACAACGCCAACGTCCACCGCGGTGTGCATGTGCTCGCCGAAGAGGCCACGGCACTGTACGAGGGCGCGCGGGACAAGGTCGCGACGTTCATCAACGCGCCCTCCCGCGACGAGGTGATCTTCACCAAGAACGCCTCCGAGTCGCTCAACCTCGTGGCCAACATGCTGGGTTGGGCCGACGAGCCCTACCGCGTGGACCACGAGACCGAGATCGTCATCACGGAGATGGAGCACCACTCCAACATCGTGCCGTGGCAGCTGCTCTCGCAGCGCACGGGCGCGAAGCTGAAGTGGTTCGGCCTCACCGACGACGGCCGCCTCGACCTGTCGAACATCGACGAGATCATCACCGAGAAGACGAAGATCGTCTCCTTCGTGCTGGTCTCGAACATCCTCGGCACGGTCAACCCGGTCGAGAAGATAGTGCGCCGGGCACAGGAGGTCGGGGCCCTGGTCCTGATCGACGCCTCGCAGGCCGCGCCGCACATGCCGCTGGACGTGCAGGCGCTCCAGGCCGACTTCGTGGCCTTCACCGGCCACAAGATGTGCGGCCCGACGGGCATCGGCGTGCTGTGGGGCCGCCAGGAACTCCTGGAGGACCTGCCCCCGTTCCTCGGCGGCGGCGAGATGATCGAGACCGTGTCGATGCACTCGTCGACGTACGCTCCCGCACCGCACAAGTTCGAGGCGGGCACCCCGCCGATCGCCCAGGCCGTAGGCCTCGGCGCGGCGATCGACTACCTGTCCTCGATCGGCATGGACAAGATCCTCGCCCATGAGCACGCGCTGACCGAGTACGCCGTGAAGCGCCTGCTGGACGTCCCCGACCTGAAGATCATCGGCCCCACCACGGCCGAGGACCGGGGCGCGGCGATCTCCTTCACGCTGGGTGACATCCACCCGCACGACGTGGGCCAGGTGCTGGACGAGGAAGGCATCGCGGTCCGGGTCGGCCACCACTGCGCCCGCCCGGTCTGCCTGCGCTACGGAATTCCTGCGACCACGCGAGCGTCGTTCTATCTGTACTCCACGCCGGCCGAGATCGACGCACTGGTCGACGGCTTGGAGCACGTACGGAACTTCTTCGGCTGAGGGGCTGGCTGGAATCGTGAAGCTTGATTCGATGTACCAGGAAGTCATCCTGGACCACTACAAGCACCCGCACGGCCGGGGCTTGCGGGATGGCGACGCCGAGGTGCACCACGTCAACCCGACGTGCGGCGACGAGATCACGCTGCGCGTGAAGTACGACGGCGAGCAGATCACGGACATCTCCTACGAGGGCCAGGGCTGCTCGATCAGCCAGGCATCGGCCTCCGTACTGAACGACCTCCTCGTCGGCAAGGAACTCTCCGAGGCGCAGAAGATCCAGGAGACCTTCCTGGAGCTGATGCAGTCCAAGGGCAGGATCGAGCCCGACGACGCGATGGAGGAGGTGCTGGAGGACGCGATCGCGTTCGCCGGTGTCTCCAAGTACCCGGCACGGGTGAAGTGCGCCCTCCTCAGCTGGATGGCGTGGAAGGACGCGACGGCCCAGGCCCTGGGCGGAGCCGACGCCGACGCGGAAAGGAAGACGGCATGAGCGACACCGAGACCATGGAGATCAAGCCCGCCTCCGAGGAGGAGGTCCGCGAGGCCCTCCTCGACGTCGTCGACCCCGAACTGGGCATCGACGTCGTCAACCTCGGACTGATCTACGGCGTCCACATCGACGACGCCAACATCGCCACCATCGACATGACCCTGACCTCGGCGGCCTGCCCGCTGACGGACGTCATCGAGGACCAGGCCAAGTCCGCCACGGACGGCCTCGTCAACGAACTCCGCATCAACTGGGTCTGGATGCCGCCGTGGGGCCCCGACAAGATCACGGACGACGGCCGCGACCAGCTGCGGGCACTGGGCTTCAACGTCTGAGCCCACCGACTCACGCTCACCCGGAACGGCCATACCTTTGGGTATGGCCGTTTCTGGTGCGGGGTGCCGGACCGGCGGGCGCTGTCCGTGAGACCGCGCGAAGCGGTCATCGGGCAGGGCGGAGCCGTGGGCCGGGTGGCTAGCTGAGCCCGTCCACCAGCCGGAACGCCGAGTCCGACCGGTACTGCGCGCTGTTCTCGTAGCGATCCAGCTTGAGTTGGAAGTTCTGGTGGCGGAGGTAGCGGCCCGGGTAGTTGACCGACTCCAGCATCACCGCGCCGGAGTAGGACGACGTGCGGGGGCAGAACGTGGCGTCCTGTCTGAAGAGGGAGGAGCCGTCGTCACCTTCCGCGCGGAGGACGAAGTCGCGGTGGCGGAGGTAGGTGCCCGCGGACGTGGTGAAGGAGTAACAGGAGCTGTTGGCAAGGCCCTTGACCAGGGTGAAGGTGGCGGCGGTGCGGGCCGCGGCGGAGGCCGCCGGGTTGAGCTTCACGAAGTCGCCGCTCACCTGCCAGTAGCGGTCCGGGTAGTTGACCGAACGGACCGACGTCCGGGCGGTGGAGGACGAGCCTGAGGAGCCGGACGAGCCCGTTGAACTCCCGTGCGTGGACGTCGACTTGGGCGGTGCGGGCGGCTTCGCGGAAGGTGTCCCGCCGTGTTCAGAAGCGGCGGTCGACGCGGTGGGGCCGGACGCCGTCGCGGACGCCGGTGCGTGCTCGTCCGGTGTCGGCGTGCCCTTCTTCGACGGCGACGCGAACGAGAGCAGACCGGGACCGCCCGCGCCGTCCGGTGACGTAGGGTCGGCCCGCTTCGTACGTGACACATCGTCAGGATGCTTGTCCGTCACGACGATTGCCGTCACGCACATGACGATCGTGGTGAGGGCGAGCGCTCCGGCCAGCCAGAGGCGGCGGGTTCCGGGGGCCGGGTGCTGTCGGGGTTCCAGCCGTTCTCCCAAGGGGTGTGATGCGGAGAAGGGGGCCGGGACGTGCTGTCTGGCATGCGCTGTTCCTCCAGCGGCGCCCATGGCGACGGCCGTGACCGTGAAAGCCAGGTGTGTGACAAGTGTGTGAACGGTGAAACAGTAGTGGCTCGAGAGGAGCGCGAGCAGCCGTTTCAGTGAGCGGTTTCTACGAGTTTCCCGGATGCGTGTGTGCGACGTGGCGGAACTCCGTGACGTAAGGGACTTCGCGTCCGCTCCTCAGGGGCTCCTTGGACCAACAGGCCTGCGGGTGCCCTGTGTCAGCGCTGTTATGTACACTCGTACACATGGCCTTCCTGATGCTCCTCACGGCGATCGCCGCGGAGGTGGGCGGTACCACCGCCATGAAGTTCAGCCACGGTTTCAGCCGGCTGTGGCCCTCGGTTCTCACGGTCCTCGGCTACGTGCTCTCCTTCGCGCTGCTCGCGCAGACGCTGAAGTCCATGTCGGTGGGTACGGCCTACGCGATCTGGGCGGGCCTCGGCACCGCCGCGATCGTGGCCATCGGGACGGTGTTCCTGGGCGAGGGGATGACCCTGGCGAAGGCCGCCGGGATCGCGCTGATCATCGTCGGGGTCGTGCTGCTCAACCTGGGCGGGGCGCACTGATGGCCGGGGAGGCCCGCCGACGGCCACGGCGGGCACGTACTGATGGCCCGGCGTTACGACCCCGAGCGGCGGCAGCGGATCATCGACGCGGCGATCCGGGTGGTCGGGGAGAAGGGCCTCGCCGGACTCAGCCACCGTTCCGTCGCCGCCGAGGCCGATGTGCCGCTCGGCTCGACGACGTACCACTTCGCGACCCTCGACGAGCTGATGGTCGCGGCCCTGCGCCAGGCCAACGAGGGCTTCGCCAAGGTGATCGCAGGGCGCGGCGGTCTGGAGGATCAACACACCGATCTGGCCGCGGAGTTGGCGGGCTGGATGGGGGAGTGGCTCGCGGGCGACCGCACGGGCGTGGAGCTGGAGTACGAGCTGTACCTCGCCGCCCTCCGCCGTCCCGCCCTGCGCCCCGTCGCCGACGAGTGGGCCCGCGACCTCGCCGAACGACTCTCCCGACGCACGGACCCGGTCACCGCGCGGGCGCTCGTCGCGCTGATGGACGGCATCTGTCTCCAGGTCCTGCTGACGGACGCGGTGTACGACGAGGCGTATGCGCGGGAGGTGTTGGGGCGGGTGATTCCGGGGGTGACGGGGGAGCGGTGACGTGAGTGGGCGGGGGCTCGGATGAGGGGCGGGCGGGTGTCAGGAGGGCGAGACGGGTGCCGCTCCTCGGGTGTTCGGAGTGCGCGAAGGGTGCCGGTCGGCGCCCCTCGTCGTCGGGGTACGGCCACCTCCGTCGTGCCCACGTCGTCGTAGCACCGCCCCCACCCCTCCGTGCGTGTCGTTCCCTGAGACGCCCCGTCGGCGAGTTGGTCCCGGCCGCCCCCGCCAGGTTAGGTTTCCCTCATGACCGACACGACCGCACCTCGCACCACCGGCGCCGTTGCCGCCGGGCTCGCCACCGTCGCCGCCGACGGGACCGTACTCGACACCTGGTTCCCCGCGCCCGAACTCTCCGCCGAACCCGGGCCCGCCGGTACGGAGCGGCTGTCCGCCGAGCGTGCCGTGGAGCTGCTCGGTGACGGTGCGGCGAAGGCGGTCGGCCCGGACGCCCGCCGGGGCGTCGAGGTGATCGCGGTCCGTACGGTCATCGCCTCCCTCGACGACAAGCCGCTCGACGCGCACGACGTCTACCTCCGCCTGCACCTCCTCTCGCACCGCCTGGTCAAGCCGCACGGCCAGAGCCTGGACGGCATGTTCGGCTTCCTCGCCAACGTCGCCTGGACCTCGCTCGGCCCGGTCGCCGTGGACGACGTCGAGAAGGTGCGGCTGAACGCGCGCGCCGAGGGCCTGCACCTCCAGGTGACCTCGGTCGACAAGTTCCCGCGTATGACGGACTACGTGGTCCCGAAGGGCGTCCGTATCGCCGACGCCGACCGGGTCCGGCTCGGCGCGCACCTTGCCGAGGGCACCACGGTCATGCACGAGGGCTTCGTCAACTTCAACGCGGGCACGCTCGGCACGTCGATGGTCGAGGGCCGGATCTCCGCCGGTGTCGTGGTCGGCGACGGTTCGGACATCGGCGGCGGCGCGTCCACCATGGGCACGCTGTCCGGTGGCGGCAACGTCCGGATCACCATCGGCGAGCGCTGCCTGGTCGGGGCCGAGGCGGGCGTCGGGATCGCGCTCGGCGACGAGTGCGTCGTCGAGGCCGGGCTCTACGTCACCGCCGGCACCCGCGTCACGATGCCCGACGGCCAGATCGTCAAGGCCCGTGAACTCTCCGGCGCCTCCAACATCCTCTTCCGCCGCAACTCGGTCACCGGCACGGTCGAGGCCCGCCCGAACAACGCGGTCTGGGGCGGCCTGAACGAGATCCTGCACAGCCACAACTAGCGGTTCGCGCACGTGGGTCGAGCGCCTTCCCGGTCGCCGGGAGGGCGCTCGACCCGTGTAAGGGTCAGGTTCCCACGGTCCCCAGTGTCGCCGCGAACGCCGCCAGCGCCGTGAAGTCCCCCTCACGCAGCCCGAGTCGGGGATACACGTGATGCAGCAGCGCCGGGCCGGGATGGCGGGCGGTCACGAACAGCCCGTCGGGCGCGCCCTGTTCGTCGTCCACCCAGACGAAGGGACGCCCCTCGGCGTACGCCACGATCGCCTCCGTCTTCCAGTGCACCCCGCCGGGCCGCTCGACGAACAGCCGGTCACCGAAGTCGACGTACGGCAACTCGGGCAGACCGATGACCGGGCCGATCCACTCGTTCGCGGTCTCCATCCACGTGGTCGCCCAGCACAGGTCGTACCCGAGGCCGAGAAGCGCGGGGCCGTGCGTGGGGTTCAGCCAGACCCGTAGGGGGCGGCGGCCGGGCACGGGCACACGGATCGTCGTGTAGCCCTGGGGACGGCGTTCCGGCCGTGCGGCGTAGGGATTGAGCGGGCCGTCGACGTCGAGGAACAGGAGGGGCCGGCGGCTCATGGGATCACCGTAGGGGAGGGGGCGGGTGGGGTGGGGGAAATTTCTTGTGGTGGCAGGCATAGCCAGGCGGCTCCGCGCGCGTCAGTAGGAGCACAGGGGCGGGCACGGGCACCGTCGAGGAAGAGAAGGTGACGATGAATGCCGAAGGGCTGGAGAGTTTCCGGGACTTCGTGGACAGCAGATCGTCGGCACTGCTGAAGACGGCGGTGCTGCTCTGCGGGGGAGACCAGCACGCCGGTGAGGACCTGCTCCAGAACGCCCTGGTCAAGGCGGCCGGACGGTGGCAGCGGATCGACGAGCCCGAGGCCTATGTACGGCGGATCCTGTACCGCCAGCAGGTCAGCCGCTGGCGCTGAAGTGGCGCCGCCGCGAGGTCAGCGTCGCCGAACCGCCCGAGGCCGGCGCGGACGTCGACGCGGCCGCCGCGGCCGACCTGCGCCTGGTGATGCGCGAGGCGCTGTCCCGGCTCACCGCCCGCCAGCGCACCGTCCTCGTGCTGCGCTACTTCGAGGACCTGCCGGAGGGCGACGTCGCCCGCCTCCTCGGCTGCTCGGTCGGCACCGTGCGCTCCACCACCCACCGCTCCCTCGCCCGACTGCGTGTCCTCGCACCGGAGTTGGCCGCCATCGGTCCGCACGGCGCCGCCGACGTGCCGTCCCGTGACTTCTCACCCGTGGAGGCACGTCCGTGAACATCGAGGAACTGGTGCGTGACTCCCTGCGCGAGCAGGCCTCCCGGCAGACGCCACCGGCGACGGGGTTCGCCGACCGGGTGCTGGCCGTCCGTCGCCGCCGGACGCGCCGGCTCGCGACCGTCGCCGCCGCGGCGGTCGCCGTGATCACGGTCGCGGTGGCCGTGCCCCTGCTGGAACCGGGCCGGACCGACGTACGCCCCGCCGAGGTGATCGACGGGGTCGTGACGCACCCCGACCAGTGGCCGCCCCGCGACCTGATCGCGGCCGGCGGGACGGCGCTCGCCGCGTACTACACGGCCGACACCGTGGCGCGGACCTCCGTCGAGGGTGTCTTCACCCGCACCTACTGGCTGCTCGACCCGCGCACGGAGAAGTACCGGAAGAACAGCAGGTGGTCCTACGTCGCCGTCGCGCCCGGCATGCACACCGCCGCCGTGCTGGAACAGAACCTGCCCGCCCACCGGATCGGCATCCTCGACCTCACCACGGGCAGGGTCGAACGCTGGATCCCCGTCGAACGCGGCGTCGGCGCCGTCGAGTTCTCCCACGACGGCGGCAGGATCGTCGCGACGACCTACGACGACAACCCCGATGCCCGCACGCTGTCGGCGGTGAACGCGGACACCGGCGCGCCGGACTGGCTGGCACCGCGCGGCGACTCCAGCCGTACGGGCTTCTACGCCCTCGACACAGCCACCGGAAAAGGCACTTGGAGCAGCGTCGCGAAGGACAGCAGGGTCCAGAGCCGCCAGGACTTCCACTTCACCCGCTCCGGCGGGCAGGTGTACGCGCAGGTACTCGGGGACCGGGACGGCAGCGAGCAGTTCTACGGCCTCGACGGCGACAAGATCGCCCCGCCTCCGGAGGAGAAGTACCTGCGGGCGGACGTCGACGCGCGGCTGTCCCCGAACCGGCGGCTCGCCGCCCTCGGTCTGACCAAGGAGGTCGGCGGATCCCCAGGGAAGTCGTACTCCTCGATCCGTGATCCCCGTACGGGAAAGGAGATCACCAAGGTCCGCGGCGACCACCTGCTCGCCTGGGCCGACGACAGACGGCTCATCGCCTGGGAGCGGACCACGAGTCTGGAGGAGACGTATCTGCCCCGGCTCGTGCTGGTCACGATCGGCAGCGACAAGGTCGTACCGCTCAGCGGCACGTACAAGGACATCGACACCAAGTACTGGGCACCGGTCTTCGCCGAACGGTGAGTGCCCGGGGCCGACTCGGGGCCGCCGCGGTCATCCGGCGACGAGCTCCTCGTAAGCCGCCACCAATCCGTCGACCGCATCCCGGCCGGCGGCCCGCAGCGGCGCACGCACCGAACCCCGGGCAGGCCGAGCGAGTTGAGAAGCGCCTTGGCAGTCACGGTACCGGGAGCCCCGCCGCCATCATCAACTCGATGAGCGGCGTGGCGCGTTGTTGGAGGCGGGCGGACACGGGGTGTCGCCCGCCTCGAACGCGTCCAGGATCGCCCGGAGTTGGGCCGGGACGACGTTCGCGACCGTGCTCACGTACCCCGCCGCGCCCACCGCGTACAGCGCGAGGACGTGCTCGTCGCAGCCCGCGTAGTACGCCAAGTCGGTGCGGCCCAGCACCTTCTGGGTCCCGAGGAAGTCGTAGGAGCAGTCCTTGACCGCGACGATCCTGGGGTGCTCGGCGAGCCGGATCAAGGTCTCCGGTTCGATACGGGTGCCGGTGCGGCCCGGGATGTCGTAGAGCACGAGGGGCAGCCCCGAGGCGTCGGCGACCTCGCGGAAGTGCGCCTCCAGGGCGTCC
Source organism: Streptomyces sp. P3 (assembly GCA_016893485.2). Taxonomy (GTDB): domain Bacteria; phylum Actinomycetota; class Actinomycetes; order Streptomycetales; family Streptomycetaceae; genus Streptomyces. Next base: position 2,629,691 of record JAFEKX020000001.1, on the reverse strand, counting down.
TGCGGCGGCCTGCTGTAGTACGGCGAGACCACCAACACCCCGTCCGCGCCCGCCTGTTCGGCCTGCCGGGCGAGTTCGACGGTGTGCCGGGTGTCGAACGTCCCCACCCCCGACACGATCGGCACCCCCTCCCCGACGGCCTCCCGCACGGCCGTGACGAGCGCCGCCTTCTCCGCGTCCGACGTCGTCGGCGACTCCCCGGTCGTCCCGGACAGCACCAGCCCGTCACACCCTCCGACACCAGCCGCACGGCAAGGAGTTGAGCCCCGGGAAGATCAAGCGCCCCCGCCTCGCCGAAGGGGTGACCATGGCGCACAGGGCGCGACCGAAGGGGGTGGGGCGGAGGGGGCCGGAGTCGTCATGGGAGTAGTCTCGGCAGTGCGACAGTGAAGCTCCACTTAATTCTTCTACGGGGTATCGATAAGACATGCTACGGAATGGGGACCCCGTCCCCAGCCTCTGGCCGCACGCCCTGCCTCCAAGGCCCTATGTCCAATTGGCCCCTTCATGGGCCACCATGGCCAGGAAGGTCACAGACGTGGGAAGTTGATCCACCCCTGGTCACGGGAGGCGTCATGAAGCTCGGCAAGGCACTGGCCACCGGAGTCGCCGAGGAGCGGCCGCAGATCCACGACCGAGAACTCGAACTCCCCAGGAGACCGGCGAGTTCGCGGAGGTCGCGGAGATCACGGCGCCCGAAGAGGTCCCGGCCACCCGATGAGGCTGCGGCTCCCCGAGGAACGTCCGACGGAGCCGCCGACCGGATTCAAGATCGCCCACCCGGTGCTGTCCCAGGACGGCACCCGGGCCGGGTTCACCGGTGTGTCGCTGGGCGGCGCGCTGCCGTACGGAGTCGTGGCCGACGCGTCCTGCGTGTACGGCCGCCGCCACCGTTCGCCCGCGCGCCGCTGCGACTGCGGCTTCCACTGTGTGCACGAACGGGCCGCCGCGGAAGCCCTGTTGTGCGTGGAGGAGCACCGCGCCGCGGTCCTCCTCGACATCACCGTGCTCGGCGCCTACATCCGTTTCGAACTCGGCTTCCGCTACGCCCGCCAGCGCGTCCGCACCGCCACCGTCGGCCCCTGTGCCTGCGGGGCGCGGGCCGTCGCGCTCGCCGACGCGGGCTGGGGCAGGCCCGGTTGGCGCGCCCTGGCCGCCGCGTGCCCGGGCTGTGTGCGGGGTCGTACGTCCGTCTCGCTCGCCGCGTTCGCCCGGCTGGCCGGGGACGGACTGCGGGTGGTGGCGGGCAGCGGCACGCACAGGGCGACCGTCGATCCCGGACTCCCCGAGGACCTCGGCGTGCCCGAACTCCTCGCGGAGGCAGCCCTGTTGCAGGCGCGGCTGGACTGGTTCCAGAGCCGGCTGGCCCGGCTGGAGGGGGCGGGAAGCCGCAGTAGGACGACGGCGGCGCGCGGCCTTGACCTCAAGTCCGGTCGAGGTTGGAGGCTGGTCGGTGACGCACACCCGTATCGACCACCGGAGACCCCCATGACCGGCATGGCTCGCGCGACCCGCCGTACCGACTCCCACCCCGACCTCACCGACCCCCGCATGGGCGCGCCCTTCTTCAGCACCTGGCGCGTCGGAACCCCGCTGCGGCAACGCCGGTCCGTCGAGGCGGTCGCGGTCGCCTGGGAGCGCCGCCCGTGGCCCGCCGACGACCTCCTCGGCTACCACGTCTACACCGGCCACGACGCCTCCACCCTGCTGCACTACGCGCAGTGGACGAGCGAGCAGGCCTACGAAGCCTTCGCCAGGACCCGGCGCCAGGAACGCGTCGACGAGATCGACACCGCCGTACCGGACATCGAACGCCTCGGCCTCACCCGCTACCGCCACTACCGCAGCGGCGGACCGGCGGACCGGGGCGGCCGTATCCCCGGTTGCGTCGTGATCGTCGACGTCGAGTTCGAAGGGCCCGACTCCGCGCGCCAACACGCCTGGGTGGACGCCGTGTTCGAGGCCCTGGCCAACGAACCCGCCCCGCACCCCGGCGGCATCTCAGCCCACTTTCACCACTCCACCGACGGCACCCGCGTCCTCAACTACGCCGAGTGGGACAGCGCCCGGTCCCACCTCGACGCCCTCGCGGCCCCCGGCGACGGCATCGGCTCCGCCACCGCCCTCTGGGAACGCGTCCAGACCTGGCCCGGCCTGAAGAGCACCACCGTCAGCCGCTACGACCACGCCCTCGGCCTCGTCCCCGACTGACCCGCGGCAGCCTCTCCACCGACAACCACACCCGCCTGGACAAAAAAGTGTTCGGTGAGACGGTGGACGCATGCTGGACGTCACCGTGATCGAGGACCCCGAGGCCGCAGCCGTCTCGCTTGACCCCATAAGGGCCCGGCTGCTCGCCGAGCTGGCGGCGGGACCCGCGTCGGCCACCATGCTGGCCGGCAGGGTCGGACTGCCCCGGCAGAAGGTGAACTACCACCTCAAGGCGCTGGAGCGGCACGGCCTGGTCGAGCTGGCCGACGAGCGGCGCAAGGGCAATGTCACCGAGCGGCTGATGCGGGCGACCGCCGCGTCGTACGTCATCTCGCCGCTCGCGCTCGCCGCCGTGCAGCCGGACCCGGACCGGTTCCGCGACCAGCTCTCCGCGCGCTGGCTGCTGGCGCTCGGCGCCCGCCTGGTGCGGGACGTCGGCTCGCTGATCACCGGCGCGGCCAAGGCGCACAAGCGGCTGGCCACCTACGCGCTGGACGGCGAGGTGCGCTTCGCGTCCGCCGCCGACCGCGCCGCGTTCATCCAGGAACTGACCGCCGGGGTGAGCGCCCTCCTCCGCAAGTATGACGCGGGGGAGACCGAAGAAGGCCGCGACCACCGGATCGTCATCGCCGTCCACCCCACGCTCAGGACACCGCCCACCCCGGAACTGGACCAGTAGAACCAGTAGTACTCAGGAGTCAGCCATGTCCAAGGAATTCGAGATCGTCCACGAGTTCGAGGTCGACGCCACGCCGGACGAGGTGTGGGACGCCGTCACCTCCGGCACCGGCGGCTGGCTGTGGCCGATGGAGTTCGACGGGGAGAAGCGGGTCGGGCCCTTCGGGTCGACCCTCACCAACTTCGAACCCCCGCACCGGCTCACCGCCCGCACCGAGGACGTCGGTTTCCCCACCCAGAGCCTCAACCAGATCGACGAGACCATCGAGCCCCGCGACGGCGGCAGGCGCGCCTGGGTGCGGTACGTGCACAGCGGGATCTTCACCGACGACTGGGACAACCAGTTCGACGGCGCGAGCAAGCACAACGCGTTCTACATGCACACCCTGCGCGAGTACGTCACCCACTTCGCGGGCCGGCCGGTCGCGTTCGCCACGCTGAACGGGCCGGAGGCCTCAACCGCCCCTGGCTCGCTGGAAGTTGCGGCCCTGGCGCTCGGTCTCGCGGACGACGTCTCCAAGGGGGCGCGGGTACGGGCACCCGGTCCCGAGGGCCAACTCCTGGACGCCGTAGTCGACTTCCGTGACCCGTACTTCATCGGACTGCGCACCGACAGCGCGCTGATCCGGTTCTTCGGGCGCAACCACTGGGGTGCCCCGGTCGGCGTCAGCGTCCACGACTTCGCCGCGGACGCCGACGCCAAGACGAACGAACTCGCCTGGCAGAACTGGCTGGACGGGGTCTTCGCCTGACCTGGTGCGAGCCGGCGAGACCCCGTCCACCCACCCCCGTGGGCCCGTAGGTGCTACGGCTGGAAGCGCAGCACCTGCGGGTCGTGGTCGCTGATCTGGTCGTTGAACTCCGAGTTGATGTGGACGCTGTCGTACTCGAAGCAGTCCTTGCGGACCGACGGGCTGATCAGGATCTGGTCCAGGACCTGCGCGTTGCCCTGGTAGTCGTACGTGTAACGCTCGTTCTTCGGCAGGGACTTGATCGCCGAGTACAGCTCGCCCTTGCCCTCGAGGATCTTCGCCGTGTCGGAGAACTCGAAGTCGTTCATGTCCCCGAGCGTGATGACGTCCGCGTCCTTCTGGGCCGCGAGGATCTGCTTGACGAAGGCGTTGACCGCGGTCGCCTGCGCGTGCCGCTGGGTCTCCGAGCTGCGGGTGACCGGCTGGTACTGCGCGGTCAGGCCCTGGTCGCCGCCCTTGGAGATCAGGTGGTTGGCGATCACGAAGACCGTCCTGCCCTTGAAGACGAACTCGCCCGCGAGCGGCTTGCGGCTCGCGCTCCAGGCCGCGTTGGCCGGGTCGACACGGCCGGGGAGACCGTCAGCTGCGCCTTGCCGTGCACCTTGGTGACCCCGACGGCGGTCGTCGAGTCGCCGCCCGCGCGGTCGGTGAAGGAGACCCGCTGCGGGTTGAACAGGAACACCTGGCGGATGTTGCCGCCGGGCTCGCCGCCGTCCTGGTCGTTGACGGGGTTGATCGAGCGCCAGTCGTACTTCGGGCCGCCCGCCGCGACGATCGCGTCGATCAGCTTGTTCACCGTGACGCTCGCGTCGACCGTGCCGTCGTCCGTCGCACCGTTGTCGTCCTGGATCTCCTCCAGGGACACGATGTCGGGGGACTGCAGGTTGTTCACGATCGCCGAGGCGTGCGCGGCGAAGGTACCGTCCGACGGGTCGAGGTTCTCGACGTTGTACGTCGCCACCGCGAGCTGGCCGCGCGACTGCTTCTTCGTCGTCTCGCGCTGGAGACCGGCGCTCTTCACGGTGCCGATCTCGTTCGCGACCAGCGTGTAGCCGCCGTACGAGTTGTAGTCCATCGGGCCGGCCGTGGTGCCGGAGAGCTTGTCGCCGACGTTGACGACGGGGAAGTCCGCCGTCGCGCCCAGGGACTGGATCTGGAGGCGCCCGGTGTTCTGCGAGTCGTAGGAGCCGTAGACCGTGCCACCGCGCTTGGTGGCGTTCTCGTGCGGCTTGACCGTGACCCACAGCTCCGCGTACGGGTCGGTCGCGGTGACCACGCGGGCGTTGGAGACCTGGACGTTCATGCCCTCGAGGGACTCGTAGTAGTCCAGGGCGTACTTCGTCGGCTGCAGCGTCAGCCCGTTGATCGAACCGCTCGCGGCGGGGTCACCGGCCGGCGTGTACCTGCTCGGCACGGACCTGTCGCTGATCACCACGGCGGCCGGTACGGCGTTGCCCTTGGAGACGACGGTGACCGTCGCCTTGGTGACCTCGGTCAGCGACTGGTTGCCCGTGGAGGCGCCACCCGGGACGTACTCGGAGACCGTGCCGGAGACGGTGACCGCGTCGCCGACCGCGACGGTCGGGGTCGAGCCGGTGAAGACGAACACGCCCTCGCTGGTGGCCGGGTTGTCGTCCGGGGTCGCGTCCTGGAACCAGAACCCCTTGGACGAGCCGTAGGTGCGGATGCCGGTGACGATGCCCGGGACGTCCGCGACCTTCTGGCCGGCGTACGGGGACACCCGGGTCGTGCCCTGGATGTCATGGATGCGGACGCCGTCGGCGTGCGCGGGCGAGGTGAGAACGATCGTGGACGCCACGGAACAGACGGCGGCGACGGTGAGCGCGGCGAGGCGCGCGGAGGACTTGCTCGGCAACGGATCCCTCCGGGGACATACATGAGTGCCGGGACGAAGGTGCTGGGAACACGTACTGCGGCGGTGGGAGCCGCGACCGGTGGGGCGGCAGCGACGCGCGTAGACATTACCTGGATCAGGTGTCCATGACATTTCTACGCGCGTCAATCTCATTGCGGGGCAGGCCAGTTGTCAAGGTTTCAGCCATGGACACCATGTGGCCAGCACATGAACCGGGCGGCATGGGTCGAAATCCGTCTAGGCTGAGCGGCTGAGTCGTGTGTCGTGTACGGCCGTCGTACGGCCATCGAGGCGCCCTAGGAGATCCCGCCGATGTCAGACAGCTCCCCCTTGCCGCCGGTGCGGCTGCACTCCGAAGCGGAGCTGGCGCGCGACGCGCTGTCCACCCCCTGCTCTCCCGCGCCGCACAACTGGCCCGCTGGGCCGGCCCCGACACCCGGATCGACGCCGGTGGCAGCCTTGTCGACGAGCAGCTGCCCGCCGCGGCCGAGCTCCTCGGGCTGACCGGCGACGACGCCGCGGCCGACGCCAGCGAGGCCTGGCGGGTCGCCGTCGACACCGGGCTCGTCGAGGTCGTCGACGAGGACGAGGGCACCGTCACGGCCGGCGAGGAGCTGGCCCAGCTCACCTCCGGCTCGCCGAACGACGTCCTCGCGGTCTGGCTCGGCGCCCTCGACACCCTCCTCGCGGACGCGAGCGTGCCCGATCTGGACGGTCTTGTCGACGCCATGGACGACGGCGGCGAGGTCGATTTCTCGTCACTCGACTGGGACCCCGAGGCGGAGGCCGAGTTCCTCGACGGCGTCCTCGGCAACCTCTACCTCCTCACCGTCAACGAGGACGGCCCCGGCGACGGACCCGTCCCGCTGCCCGCGCTCGCCGCCTCGATGATCGTCCCCAGCGACATGGGCGAGCCCACCAACGACGTCCTGGAGCAGGTCTCCGACGCGATGATGCGCCTGGACGACCAGTTCCGGCTGCTCGCACCGGTCGGCATCGTCGAGTACCAGCCCGTCGACGAGGCCCTCATGGCCGACGCCGACGAACCCGGCGAGGGCCCCGCGGCCACCGTCGACGAGACCGACGTCACCCGCTACGGCATGGTCCGCCTCACCCCCTCGGCCTCTACGGCCTCCGCGCCCGCCTCCTCGAAGCGGGCTTCGCCGCCCCCGCCGTAGGAGATCTCGCGGACAAGGGCGCGGACGCGCTGCTCGACGGGACGTCGCGGTTCCCGCAGCGGGCGGCGCAGGCCGAGATCGAGCAGTGGCTGGCCGGTCGTGAACCCCTCGCCGCGGCAGGGGGAGTTGCTCGCCGCGGCCCGCGGCGGCGACCCCGGCGCACCCCTGCGGCGGCTGCTCTGCCAGCAGGCGCTCTCCCTCGTCGGGGCGGAGGCCGAGCCCGCTCTGCGCGCGGTGCTCGACGACCCCGAGCTGGGCGGCCTCGCCCGGGTCTGGCTGAGCGAGCACGGCGCGAGCGACGTCCCGGCGCCCTCCGAGGACCTGGTGTTCTGGCTGACCGTCGACACGGTCGCCGCCCAGCTCGCCGCCGAGGGCAACTCCGAGGAGCTCCAGGCCCTGGTCGAGGGCCTCGCCCAGCAGCACAACGGCTTCTTCGCCGCGGCCTGGCGGGTCGACCACCCGGCGACCGCGGACGTCCTGGAGGCGATGGGCCGCCTGCACCCCGACAAGCGGATCGCGAAGGAAGCACGCAAGGCGGCCTTCAAGGCGCGCTCCCAGCAAGGGAGTTGAGCCGACGCGGCCCTGGCGGCTTTTGAATCCCTTGGGTGAGCGCATACGGCTTCGTGGCCGGGCGCAGACGGATTCATGGAAGAGAGCCCGGAGAAGTCGGCCGGTGTTCAACTCGTGTTCAGGCATGGGCGGGAGCGTGGCGCCGACCGAGGTCCGCCACCCTCCACGGCACACCCACCGTCACAGGAGACACCATGTCGCTCACCCGCAGGGATTTCACCGCCAAGTCCGCGATGACAGGTGCCGGGGTCGCGCTGGCGGGCAGCGTCGGCGCCCTCGCCACCGCGCCCAACGCCCTCGCCGCCACCGACTCCGACACCGAGTCGGCGGCCGATTACGGACACGGCCACGGACACGGGCACCCCGGCGTCGGCTATGGCCCGCTGATCGCCGACCCGGACGGCCTTCTCGCCCTGCCCGCCGGCTTCACCTACCGCGTCATCACCCACAGCGGCAAAACCAAGCTGGAATCAGGGGAGTTCACCCTCCAACCACGACGGCACGTCCACCTTCGACGGCCCGCGCGGCGCCACCCTCCTCGTCAACAACCATGAGCTGGCCGGCCCCCGCGCCCAGTGGCCCCACCCCGTCCCGCTCACCGAGGGCCTCGTCTACGACCCCGCCGCGGCCGGCGGCTGCACGGTCGTCGAGGTCCGCCGCGACCACGTCGCCGAGTGGGTCGGCATCGCCGGTACCGCCACCAACTGCGCGGGCGGCAACACCCCTTGGGACACCTGGCTCACCTGCGAGGAGACCGAGGACAGGGCCGGCACCAACGGCTTCACCAAGGACCACGGTTACGTCTTCGAGGTCGACCCCGTCGACCGCCGCGCCAACCGGAACCCCAAGCCGATCAAGGCACTTGGCCGCTACGCCCACGAAGCGGTCGTCGTCGACCCGAAGCGCGGCCACCTCTACCTCACCGAGGACGCGTCCGGCCCGAACGGCCTCCTCTACCGCTGGACCCCGCCGGAGCACTTCCACCACGGCCGCGGCAAGCTCCGCACCCTCGCCGACGACGCGGGGGTCCTCCAGGCCTTCAAGTGCTTCGACTCCGGCGGCAAGTTCATCGACGACCTCTCCCGCGCCACGAAGATCGGCACGGTCTACGGCGTCGACTGGGTCGACGTCCCCGACCGCGACGCGAAGACCGTGTCCGTCCGCAAGCAGTTCACCGCCGGCCAGGTCACCCGCGCCCGCAAGCTGGAGGGCATGTGGTGGGGTGACGGCGGCACGTACATCGTCTCCTCGTACGCCCGCACGGAGAGCCCCGTCCAGCACGACGGCGCCGTCTGGTTCTACGACCCCAAGCGCCGCACCCTCACCCTCAAGGTCCTCATCGGCGTCAACCCGAACCCGTCCGTGGACGGCGCGTTCGACGGCCCCGACAACATCACCGTCTCCCCTACGGCGGCCTCGTCATCGCCGAGGACGGCGAGGGCGTCCAGCACCTGTTCGGCGCGACCGACTCCGGCCGCACCTACCCGATCGCCCGCAACGAACTCAACATCGGCACCGCGGAGAAGCCGGAGTTCAGCGAGTTCACCGGGGTAACCTTCTCACCCGACGGCAAGACCCTGTACGCGAACATCCAGACGCCGGGGATCATGCTGGCGATCACGGGGCCTTGGAAGCGGCAGCGGCGGTAGCACACGTCACTCGAACGGGTGAGCCTGTCCGATTTTGGGGCCGGCGTGTAGTGCTGGACTTACCGACCGCTCGGAGCTGAACCGGGCCGACGCGGCGGCGATCTTCGGCACGGCGCTCGCGCTGCGGGCGGTGGACGCGGACCTCGTCGAGTTCGGTACGACCAGCAGGCGCCTGGACCTCGGCGCGGGCGAGTCGGTGCTCAAGGTCCTGGGCCGCTTCGGCGACTTGGGCGGCACCGACACGACCTCGGCGGTCCGCGCGCACTACCGGGGCCAGGACCGGGTGCTGATCGTCACCGACGAGCAGTACACGCACCACCTGCACGGCGACCCGACCGAGCAGGTCCCGGCCCACGTGCCGGTCTACACCTGGAACCTCGCCGGGTACCGGGTAGGCCACGGCCCGTCCGGCCGGGGCAACCGGCACACCTTCGGCGGCCTCTCGGACGCGGCCTTCCGGATGGTCCCGCTCCTCGAGTCGGCCCGGGACGCGGACTGGCCCTGGGCCGCCTGAGCCACCAGGAGGCATTGACATCTAACATTTCAGTTCTAGCATTACGGCCATGGAAGCCCTACGGCCCGTCCGCCGCACCCTGCTCAGGGACCGCGCCTACGAAGCGATCCGTGACGCCATCGTCGCCGGGGAGATCGAACCCGGCGCGGTGGTGCGCGACGCCGAGCTGGCCGAGCGGCTCGGGCTGTCCCGGGCGCCCGTGCGGGAGGCGTTCTCGCGGCTCGTGGACGACGGGCTCCTGGAGAGCAAGCCGCAGAGCTACACCCGGGTGACCCCGGTCGTGGCCGCCGACGTACGGGACGCGGCGGCCGTCGTCGGTGCCCTGCACGAGTTGGTGACGCGGATCGCCGTACCCCTCTTGCGGGGCGCGGACGTCGACGTGATGCGCGCGGCCAACGACCGGTTCGCGGCGGCCGTGCGCGCCGGTGACGTGGACGCCGCGCTGCGCGCCGACGACGAACTGCACGACGTCCTGGTCCACGTCAGCGGCAACCGCGCCGCGGCCGCCACCGTCGCCCGCTACACCCCCTCATCCGCCGGCTGGAGCGACGACGCTTCGGCGAGGGCGGCACCTGCCGTTCGGCAGGCCTGCACGAGCGCCTCATCGAGGCGTGCGCCGAGGGCGACGTGGACGACGCGGTCCGCGTGACGGCGGAGATCTGGCGGGGCCTCGAAGGCCTCGCCGACACCGACTGACCCGCGCCCCGACCGACCAGCGACCCGGGAGAACCTCCATGTCCCTTTCCTCGTACGACCGTTACCCCCTCCTCTTCGGTCCCTCGCCCGTCCACCCGCTGGAGCGCCTCACCGCCCACCTCGGCGGCGCCGCCCTGTGGGCCAAGCGGGAGGACTGCAACTCCGGTGTGGCGTACGGCGGCAACAAGACCCGCAAGCTGGAGTACGTCGTCGCCGACGCCCTCGCGAAGGGCTGCGACACCCTCGTCTCGATCGGCGGCGTGCAGTCCAACCACACCCGCCAGGTCGCCGCCTGCGCCGCCCGCGCGGGGCCTCAAGTGCGTGCTGATCCAGGAGAGTTGGGTGGAGTGGCCCGACTCCGTCTACGACAAGGTCGGCAACATCCTGATCAGCCGCCTCGCTGGAGCGGACGTACGCCTGGTGAAGGCCGGGTTCGGCATCGGCTTCAAGGAGAGCTGGGAGCTGGCGCTGCGCGAGGTCGAGGAGGGCGGCGGCAAGCCGTACGCCATCCCGGCCGGCGCCTCCGACCACCCGCTCGGCGGCCTCGGCTTCGCCAACTGGGCGTACGAAGTCGCCGAGCAGGAGCAAGAGTTGGGCGTCTTCTTCGACACTGTGGTGGTGTGCTCGGTGACCGGTTCCACCCAGGCCGGCATGGTCGCGGGGTTCAGGGCGATCGAGGAGGCGGGTGGCCGTGGGCGCCGGGTGCTCGGCATCGACGCCTCGGCGAAGCCCGCCGAGACCCGCGAGCAGGTGGCCCGCATCGCCCACGGTACCGGCCAACTGATCGGTGTGAAGGGGGAGTTGACCGTGGACGACGTCGAACTCGACGACCGCTACCACGCCGGCGTCTACGGCATCCCGGACGAGACCACCCTGGAGGCGATGCGCCTCGCCGCCCGCACCGAGGGGATGGTCACCGACCCCGTGTACGAGGGCAAGTCGATGGCGGGGATGATCGACCTGGTCGCGCGCGGCGAGATTTCCGCCGACTCCACCGTCCTGTACGCCCACCTCGGCGGCCAGCCCGCGCTGAACGCCTACAGCGCCCTGTTCTAGACCGTCCCGCCGGTCCTCTCGGCCTTCCTTCCGGTGATCACGAGTGCCGCCACCAGCAGCGCCGCCAGGGCGATCAGCGCACCGACGCCGAACGCCCGGGCCGAGCCGTGGACGAGGATCTCGGACGGCGATCCGGTCGCGTGCCGGGTCGCCGTACCGAAGACGGTGACCAGCACGGACAGGCCCAGGGTGCCGCCGAGCCACTGGAGGGTCTGCAGCAGGCCCGAGGCGGCGGCGCCCGCCTCCCGGGGCGCGATGCCCGCGAGGATCGTCGCGTTCAGGGGCATGAAGCTCATGCCGACACCGATGCCCATCAGGAGCAGCGGGCCGAGCAGACCGGTCAAGTAGCCGTCGCCGGGCCGGAGTTGCCACAGCCAGCCCGCCGACACGACGATCAGGGTCATGCCGGTGAGCAGGACCGGCTTGGTGCCGTGGCGGGCCAGCAGCCGCGGGACGAGGCGGACCACCGTGAACATCGCCAGGGTCATCGGCAGGAACGCGAGGCCCGCGCGCAACGGGCTGTAGTCCAGGACCCGTTGGCTGATCAGGGTGAGGAAGTAGAACGCGCCGAACATGCCCGCGGGCAGCAGCAGGACGCCCGCGTAGCCGCCCGCGCGGTTGCGGTCCGCGAACAGCCGCAGCGGCATGATGGGTTGGGCGGCGCGGGACTCGACCAGGGCGAAGCCCGCGAGCAGGGCCGCCGCGGAGCTGAACCCCAACTGCGCCTGGAGGTCGCCCCATCCGTCCGAGGAGACCCGGATGAACGCGTACACCAGCGAGGTCATCCCGGCGGTGCCGGTGAGCGCGCCCGCCGCGTCGAACCGGCCCGCGTGGCGCGGGGTCTCGGTGACGAAGCGGGGCAGGGCCAGGGCGACGGCGGCGCCGATCGGCACGTTGATGAGCAGGGACCAGCGCCAGGACGCCCACGAGGTGAGCATGCCGCCGATGACCAGGCCGATCGAGGCGCCGATGCCGCCCATGGAGGAGTAGATGCCGAGCGCGTGGTGACGGCGTGGGCCCTCCGGGAAGTTGGTGGTGATCAGGGCGAGCGTGTTGGGCGCGATGAGGGCGGCGCCCAGTCCCTGCAGCGCGCGGGCCGCGAGCAGCCAGACGCTGTCGGTGGCGAGCCCGCCGAGCAGGGAGGACAGGGCGAAGAGCAGGACGCCGATCGTGAGCGTACGGCGGCGGCCGGCGATGTCGCCGACCCGGCCGCCGAGCAGGAGCAGCCCACCGAAGGCGAGCGTGTAGGCGTTGAGGACCCAGGACAGGCCGGTGGGGCTGAAGTGGAGGTCCTTCTGGATGTCCGGCAGCGCGACGTTGACGACGGTGGAGTCGACGCCGACCATCAGATAGGCGGTGACGACGGCGAAGAGGACGGCGCCGAGCCTGGCGGGTCGGGGTGGTGCGGAGGGATCATCGACGGTGGTGGACGGTGCGGACGGGGTGGACATGGAGTTCTCCCGGTCTTGCGTCCCCGTGTAGGTGACGTGCGGGCAGCACGGACTGCCCGTCGACGAACACAACGGTAAGCGGGGACTGTCTCCGTTTAGTACTCGGTAAGATACGGAGACAGTCCCCGGTTCGCAAGGAGTATCTGGATGGCGCAGGTCAGACCCATGCGCGCGGACGCCCGGCGCAACTACGACCGACTGCTGAAGGTGGCGGCGGAGTCCTTCGCCGAGCACGGGGAGAACGCGTCCCTCGACGACATCGCCAAGCGCGCGGGCGTCGGCTCGGGCACGCTGTACCGGCACTTCCCGACCCGGCGGGCCCTGCTGGAGGCGGCCTACGTCGACCGGATCGAGGCCCTCGGCACCCGAGCCGACGAGCTCGCCAAGGAACTCCCGCCGGGCGAGGCCCTGGTGGAGTGGCTGTACGAGGTCTGCGTCGGCACGATCCAGGTGCGCGGCATGAAGACCCTGCTCGGCTCGGCCGTCACGGACGGCAGCCAGGCCGCGCTCACCGCCTGCGGCACGTCCATGAAGGGGGCGGCGCAGCGACTGGTCGAGGCGGCGCAGCGGGAGGGCACCCTGCGTCAGGACGTCGAGCCGATCGAGGTCCTGCGGCTGGCCCACGGAGTGTCGACGGCCTCCGAACTGGCCGACGGCCAGGGAAGTTCATCCGCCGCTATCTGTCCCTGCTGACGGACGGGCTACGGCCCGCGGGTCAGGGGAGTGAACGCCGGGCGCCCTCGGTCAGGGCGCCCGCAGCGGTCGTAGGACTGCTCAGAGTGCCTGGGCGGACGGCTTGACCATGCCGCGCACCGTGCGGGACTTCACGAAGTTGCCCATCGCGGTCATGTCCCACTCGCCGGAGAACTGCTTCACCAGCTTGGCCATCATGACGCCGGTCTGGGCCTCGGCGTTGGTGAGGTCGAAGCGGACCAGCTCCTCGCCGGTCGCGGCGTCCAGGAGGCGGCAGTAGGCCTTGGCGACCTCGGTGAACTTCTGGCCGGAGAAGGAGTTGACCGTGAAGACCAGGCCGGTGACCTCCTGGGGATGCGGCCGAGGTCGACCACGATCACCTCGTCGTCACCACCGCCCTCGCCCGTCAGATTGTCCCCGGAGTGCTTGATGGCGCCGTTCAGGATCGAGAGCTTGCCGAAGTAGCAGCTGTCAATGTGGTTGCGCTGCGGGCCGTAGGCGATGACCGAGGCGTCCAGGTCGATGTCCTTGCCGCGGTACGCGGGCTCCCAGCCGAGGCCCATCTTTACCTGGGAGAGGAGCGGACGGCCACCCTTGACCAGGGACACCGTCTGGTTCTTCTGGAGGCTGACGCGGCCCTTGTCGAGGTTGATCTTTCCGGCCCCGAGCGGAGGCGCGGCGGGCGGCGGCGGGGGATTCACGGGGGCCGGGGGTGCCACCGGGGTCTGCACCGCGGGGGTGGGCGGGGCGACCGGTGCGGGTGCCGGAGCCGCCGCCGGCTCCTCGACCGAGACGCCGAAGTCCGTGGCGATGCCCGCCAGGCCGTTCGCATACCCCTGGCCGACCGCTCGGGCCTTCCAGACGCCGTTGCGCAGGTAGATCTCGACGACCACGAGCGCTGTCTCGGCGCCGAGCTGCGGGGGCGTGAAGGTGCCCAGGACGCTGTTGTCGTCCGCGTCGCGGATCGTGGCCGTGGGCTCGATGCCCTGGAAGCTCTGGCCGGCCGCGTCCGGGCTGGCGGTGACGACGATCTTCTCGATGCCCGGCGGGACGGCGCCGGTGTCGACGGTGATCGCGTCGGGTGCCGTACCGCCGCCGGAGCGGTAGGTTACGCCGGGGCCCGTCGGCTGGTTGTAGAAGATGAAGTCGTCGTCGGAGCGCACCTTGCCGTCGCCCGTGAGCAGCAGGCCCGATACGTCGAGCCGCACCGGGGCGGCGACGTCCACCGTCACGCGGGCGGCGGAGAGAGGGATGTTCGAGCCGGGGGTCATAGCTGTCATGACTCGTGAACGACCGAGACCATTTTGCCGTTCCCTTACCAAGCGGCCAATTGGCCCAGCCGGGAAAATTCCGGCCCGACACCCTCCCGCGTCCCGCCCGCGGGCTAGGGAATCACCACGATCTTCCGCCCCACTCCCGCCGCGAACTGCTCCAGCGCCTGCGGATACCGCTCCAGCTCGATCCGGTCGCTGATGAAGATCTCCGGGTCGAGGACGCCGTTCGCGAACAGCTCCGCCGCCCGCTCGAAGCTGTGCAGCACCGCCATGGAGCCGGTGATGGTGATCTCCTGGTTGTAGATGCGGTACGGGTCGATCGACACCCGGGTCGCGTAGTCGGCCACCCCGAACTGCAGGAACGTGCCCGCCTTCGCCACCCGGTCCAGGCCGTCCTGGATCGCCGCCGCGTTGCCGGTCGCGTCGACCACGAGGTCCCAGCCCTGCGGCCGGTCCAGCTCGTCCGCGTTCGCCGCCGAACCGGAGACCCCGAGCGTGCGGGCCGTCTCCAGGCGGGCCGGGTTCAGGTCCACGATGTCGACGCTCGCCGCGCCGGTCCGCTTGGCCAGCTCCAGCATCATCAGCCCCATGGTCCCGGAGCCGTAGATCAACACATGGGCGCCGAGGCGGGACTTGAGGACGTCGTAGCCGCGCACCGCGCACGACAGGGGTTCGACGAGCGCCGCGTCCTGGGTGCGCACGTGCTCGGGCAGCTTCACGCAGTTCGCCACCGGGGCGAGTGCGTACTGGGCCGCGCCGCCCGCCGTGGTGACGCCGATCGCGGCCCAGCGTTCGCAGAGGTTGTTGTGGCCGTTGCGGCACTGCCGGCACTCGAAGCAGTAGAGCGATGGATCCACGGCCACCTGGTCGCCGACCGAGACCTCGGTGACCTGGGTGCCGACCGCGACGATCTCGCCGGCGAACTCGTGGCCCGGCACGATCGGCAGCTTGGGCGCGAACTCGCCCTGGAGGATGTGCAGATCGGTGCCGCACAGCCCGCAGGCGGCGACCTCGACGACGACCTCGCGGGGGCCCGGCGTCGGGTCGGGGACCTCGGTGACGACGGCGCGGCCCACGGACTCGATGACGGCGGCCTTCATTTCACGGCTCCCAAGGAGAGGCCCTGGACCAGCTTGTCCTGGGCGGCGAACCCCGCGGCGAGCACCGGCAGGGAGATGACGAGCGACGCGGCGCACACCTTCGCCAGGAACAGGCCCTGGCTGGTGATGAAGCCGGTCAGGAACACGGGGGCGGTCTCGGCGACCACACCCGTCAGGACCCGGGCGAACAGCAGCTCGTTCCAGCTGAAGATGAAGCAGATGAGGGCTGTCGCGGCAATACCGGGAGGGAGATCGGGGCGACCACGCGCGCGAGGATGGTCGGCAGCCGGGCGCCGTCGATCTGTGCCGCCTCGATGACGGCGACCGGGACCTCGGCGAGGAAGGACTGCATCATCCACACCGCGATCGGCAGGTTCATCGAGGTGTACAGGATGACCAGGAGCCAGATGTTGTCGAGCATCCCGGCGTTCTTCGCGAACAGGTAGATCGGCAGCAGGCCCGCCACCACCGGGAGCATCTTCGTGGACAGGAAGAAGAACAGGACGTTGGTCCACTTCCGCACCGGCCGGATCGACAGCGCGTAGGCCGCCGGGAACGCCAGCACCAGCACGAAGAGCGTCGAAGCCAGCGACGCCACCAGGGAGTTGACGAGCGCGGGCCAGGGCTCGCGCCGCCTCCGGTGCCGAAGAAGTCGCGGTAGCCGTCCAGGGTGAGGGCGGCCCCGAAGGACGGCGGATTGGTCGCCGCGTCCGACTCCGAGTGGAAGGACGTCAGCGCCATCCAGGCGATGGGCAGGAAGAACACGATGCCGAGCACCCAGGCCACCAGGCCGAGGCCGGCGCCTTTGCGGCGGGCACGCGCGCGTACGGCGACACTGCTCATGCGCGGGACGCCTCCTCACGGAACAGGGACGACACGACCCGCAGGGCGAAGGTCGCGATGATGATCGAGCCGATGACGACCAGGACGCCGGCCGCCGAGGCGAGGCCGTTCTCGTGCGCCTGGTAGAAGCTCTGGTAGACGGTGTAGGGCAGGTTGGCGGTGCCCAGGCCGCCGGACGTGATGGTGAACACCGCGTCGAAGTTCTGGACGATGTAGATCGAGCCCAGCAGAGCGCCGAGTTCGAGATAGCGGCGCAGATGCGGCAGCGTCAGATAGCGGAAGACCTGCCAGTCGCTGGCGCCGTCCACCTTCGCGGCCTCGATCTGCTGGTGGTCGCGGCTCTGCAGCCCGGCCAGCAGGATCAGCATCATGAACGGCGTCCACTGCCACACGAGCGACGCCTCCACGGCGAGCAGTGGGGTGTTGGAGATCCAGTCCGGCTGCGGGCCGCCCACATAGTGCAACAGCCCGTTGAACAGGCCGTATTCAGGGTTGTAGAGCACATGCTTCCAGAGCAGGGCCGCGGCCACCGGCACCACCAGGAACGGCGCGATCAGCAGCGTGCGGACAAAGCCCCGGCCCTTGAACTTCCGGTCCAGGAGCAGTGCGAGCAGCAGCCCGAGGACCAGGCTGGCCAGCACCACCGCCACGGTGAGCAGGACGGTCGTCCACACCGAGTGGCGCAGGTCCGCGTCGGTCAGGACCTGGTGGTAGTTGTCGAGGCCGGTGAAGTGCCGGGCCTTCGGGTAGAGCGCGTTCCAGTCGAAGAACGAGATCACCAGCGTGGCCACGAACGGGAGTTGGGTCACGGCGATCATGAAGACCAGGGCGGGGGAGCAGCGGGGCACGGGTGGCCCAGGCGCGCAGTCGCTCCGAGGCTGCCGCGCGGTACGGGTCGGACTGGTGGCCAGCGGGGCCGTTGTCGTGGCGGTCATCGTCCCTCGTACTCCTTGGAGATCTGCTCGGCGAGTTTCTGGGCCTTCTTCAGGGCCGAGTCGACGGACTGCCGTCCGGCGATGGCCGAACTGATCTCCTGGGAGACCTTCGTGCCGAGATCGGTGAACTCGGGGATGTCGACGAACTGGATGCCGGGCGCGGGCCGCGGCTGCACACCGGGGTCGTTCGGCTTGGCGCCCTCGATGGCGGCCTTCGTCATCTCCTGGAAGGCGGCGGCCTCCTTGACGTAGTCCGGGTTCGTGTACGTCGAGGCGCGCTTCCCGGCCGGCACGTTGGACCAGCCGTCCGTGTCGCCGACCAGCTGCTCGTACTGCTTGCTCGACGCCCAGGACACGAACTTCCAGGCCTTGTCGGAGTTGTGGGACGCCTTCTGGATGCCCCACGCCCACGTGTAGAGCCAGCCCGAGGACTTGGTCTTCTCCACCGGCGCGGGGACGTAACCGATCTTGCCCTTCACCGGGGAGCCCTTGGCCTCCAGCGAACCGGCCGCAGAGGTGGCGTCGTACCACATGGCGACCTTGCTCTGGGTGATGTTGTTCAGGCACTCGGCGAAGCCGGACTGGGCCGCCCCGGACTCACCGTGCTTGCGGACCAGGTCGACATAGAACTTCGTCGCCTGCTCGAAGCCGGGGAGTCGAGCTGAGCTTTCCAGTTCTTGTCGAACCAGGTCCCGCCGAAGGTGTTCACGACCGTCGTCAGCGGCGCCATCAGCTCGCCCCAGCCGGGCAGCCCGCGCAGACAGATCCCCTTCATGCCCGGCTTCGCGCCGTCGGCCTTCGCGGCCAGGTCGGCCACCTGGGTCCAGGTCGGGTGCGCGGGCATCGTGAGGTTCTTCGCCGCGAACACGTCCTTGCGGTACATCAGGAAGGACGACTCGCCGTAGAACGGCTGCCCGTAGAGCTTGCCGTCGTCCGCCGTCAGGGACTCCCGCATCGGCTTGAGGATGTCCTGCTCGTCGTAGGCCGGGTCCTTCGCGACGTACGAGTCCATCTCGTGCAGCCAGCCGTTGCGGGCGTAGATCGGGATCTCGTAGTTGGAGAGCGTGGCCACGTCGTACTGGCCGGCCTGGTTGGCGAAGTCCTGGCTGATCTTGTCGCGGACGTCGTTCTCGGGCAGCACCGTGAAGTTGACCTTGATGCCGGTCTCCTTCGTGAAGTGCGGGGCCAGCTTCTGGAGTTCGGTCATCTGGGGTTGTTGACCATCAGGACGTTGATGGAGTTGCCGCCGGATCCGGCGCCGCCCGCTCCGACCCAGCAGCCGGAGAGCAGCGGGGCGAGCAGCGTCCCTACGGCGGCCAGGGCGAGCGTGGCTCGCGGCGGCCGTCGTCGGCTCTGGGTTCGCATGGATCGCTCCTGCAGTAAGGGGAGTTGGACTTGTGGGGTGACAAGGGCGTCGCCGGACATGGCTGCGCCCTGGTAGTGACTCAGTTGGAATTCCGAACGGCGCGCTAGTCGCTCGGGGTGCTCTAGACGCGGATGACCTGTGGCCCCAGCAACGAGTAGCGGTGGGCTTCGGCCGACGGGAGGAGCGTGCTCGTGACGATCGTCTCCAGGGCGCCGATGTCGGCGAACCTGCAGAAGCTGACCGCACCGAACTTGGTGTGCACACCCGCGAACACGGTGCGCCGGGCGGCGCGGACGGCCTGCGCCTTGACCTCGCTGACGGCGGGGTCGGGCGTGGTCAGGCCGTGCTCGCGGGAGATGCCGTTGGCGCCGATGAAGGCGAGGTCGAGGACGAAGCCGGCGAGCATCTTCGTCGTCCAGTGGTCCACGGTGGCCAGGGTGCCGTGCCGGACCCGGCCGCCGAGCAGCAGCACGGAGGTGTTCTCGGACTCGGCGAGCACGCCCGCCACGGGCAGGGACGCGGTGACCACGGTCAGCGGCCGGTCCCTGGGCAGCGCCTCGGCGATGAGCTGGGGGTGAAGCCCTCGTCGACGAAGACGGTCTCGGCGTCCCCGAGCTGCTCGGCCGCCGCGAGGGCGATCCGGCGCTTCTCGGGGACATGGCTGGTGGCGCGGAAGGCGAGCGTCGTCTCGAAGCCGGCGCTCTCCACGGGATAGGCGCCGCCATGGGTCCTGCGGACCAGCCCGTGGTCCTCCAGGGCCCGCAGATCGCGCCGTACGGTCTCCTTGGCCACGCCCAGCTCGGTGGCGAGCGCGGTGACGTCGACCGAGCCGGTGCGGCGCGCGACCCGCACGATCTCCCGCTGGCGTTCCTCCGCCGAACTCGTGCTCATGGCCGACACCGCCTTCCCGCTCACCTGGGTACTGCCCGTTCGGGCCCGGTGGGACCCTTTGGGGAAGTTCTACAGCGGGTGCGCGGCACTGACCAGGCCTGTTGCACGCCCGATGCTGCCCGTGTGTGACCGTTTACCGCGCGCCGTGCCCGTCGCGGACCTGCGCGGCTGTGCGCCGGGGCGTGAGATCGGGCAGCGTCCGTGCCCGAACACGGCGGCGGGCGGGCCCGTTCGGTGCCCGCCCGCCGCTCCGGAGTCCCTTTTTCCGTCAGTACGGCCAGATCGGCGGGTCGGTCACGAAGTGGCCGCCGAGGTAGGCGTGCGCCTGGACGCCGGGCTGGAGTTCCCCCTGCTCGGCGACGAGCTTCTCGGCATACGGCTCGGAGTCGTCCTGCGGCTCGTAGCCGAGCGCCCGCGCGCTCGAAAGGTCCCACCACAGGCGGGTGTTGGCGGAGGAGCCGTAGACGACGGTGTGCTGGACGTCCTCGGCGGTCAGGGCCGCGTGGAAGAGACGGGCGCCGTCGGCGGGGCTCATCCAGATCGACAGCATGCGGACGCTGCTGGGCTCCGGGAAGCAGGAGCCGATGCGTACGGAGACGGTCTCCAGGCCGTGCTTGTCCCAGTAGAGCTGCGCCAGGTCCTCGCCGAAGGACTTCGACAGGCCGTAGAAGGTGTCGGGGCGGTGCGGGGTGTCGACCGGGATCAGGGGGTCGTCGCCCTCGGGGCGCGGGGTGTGCCGACGGCGTGGTTGGAGGAGGCGAAGACGATACGGGCGACGCCCTCCTGGCGGGCCGCCTCGTACAGGTTGTACGTGCCCTCGATGTTCGACGCGAGGATCTTGTCGAAGGAGGCTTCCAGGGAGATGCCCGCGAGATGGATGATCGCGTCGACGCCCCGCACGGCCTCGCGGAGCGCCGCCCGGTCGGAGAGGTCGGCGGTGATCGCGTCCGGCTCGTCGTCGATGGGGCGGACGTCCAGCAGGCGCAGCGCGTAGCCGTAGGAGGGGAGCAGCTCCCCCGCATCAGGGTGCCGAGCCCGCCTGCGGCGCCGGTGAGCAGAACGGTGCGGGGAGCGGGCATCCTCGGTCTCCTTGGGGTCGGCAATGGCTGACTGGCCTCATCCGTGAACGTTATTCACATTCATGGACACGCTAAGGATCGGCCACCGTGCCCGTCAAGTGTGGCGCGGACCTGGGAAATCCGCTTCCTTCTTGCTCATTTGCCTGCTTGACCCACCCTGAGGCAGATCCTTAGGGTGGGGCTGTTCAGAAATGTAGACGTTGATCAGAAGAACGTACGCGCCTGTTTCAAGGGAGAGCCCGTGACGCCAGCCCCTCTCGCCGACCGGCTCAGTATCCCCAGCGGGCCGCTGTTCTTCCCCGTCACCCCGTACGGCCCCGACGGCTCCGTCGATCTCGACGTCTACCGCGCGCATGTCCGCCGGGGCGTCGAGGCCGGGGCCGCCGCCGTGTTCGCGTGCTGCGGCACCGGGGAGTTCCACGCGCTGCTGCCCGAGGAGTTCGAGGCGTGCGTCCGGGCGGCCGTGGAGGCGACCGCGGGCCGGGTGCCGGTGGTCGCGGGCGCGGGCTACGGCACCGCCCTCGCCGTACGGTACGCGCGGCTCGCGGAGGACGCCGGGGCGGACGGGCTGCTCGCCATGCCGCCGTATCTGGTGGTCGCCGGGCAGGAGGGGCTGCTGCGGCACTACCGCGAGGTGGCCGCGGCGACCGCGCTGCCCGTCATCGTCTACCAGCGCGACAACGCGGTGTTCACCCCCGCCACGGTGGTCGAACTCGCCCGCACCGACGGCATCATCGGCTTCAAGGACGGCCTCGGCGACCTCGACCTGATGCAGCGCATCCTGAGCACCGTCCGCACCGAAGTCCCCGGCGAATTCCTCTACTTCAACGGCCTGCCGACCGCCGAACAGACCCAGCTCGCCTACCGGGGCATCGGCATCACGCTCTACTCGTCCGCCGTGTTCTGCTTCGTCCCCGAGATCGCGCTCGCCTTCCACCGGGCCCTCACCACCGGCGACGACACCACGGCCAACCGCCTCCTGGACGGCTTCTACCGCCCGTTCGTCGAACTCCGCGCGCAGGGACGGGGTTACGCCGTCTCGCTCGTCAAGGCGGGCGTGCGGATGCGCGGTCTGGACGTCGGCGAGGTCCGCCCGCCGCTGACCGAACCGACCGAGGACCACGTCAAGCAGCTGGCCCAACTCATCGAGCGCGGCTATACGTTGATCGAGTCACAGATCGAGTCACAGATCGAGTCACAGGGCGATTCGCGGATCGAGGAGGACGCGTGAAGGCATCGGCGTTCGTCTACCCCTGGGACGTCAACGGCGACCCCGAGGCCGGCGACAGGATCGCCCAACTCGGCGTCCAGCAGGCGACCTTGGCCTCCGCGTACCACTCCACGCGCGCACTGACCCCCGCCACCCGCGCCACCGCGTCGTCACCGCCGAGCACGCGGCCGTGCTGTATCCGCCGGACGACCGTTGGCAGGGACGGGAGTTGAGGCCGCCCCCGCCGGGGACTGGGCTCCGGGCGACGCCTTCGGCGAGGCCGCCACCGCCCTCACGGAGGCGGGCCTGGAGGTCCACACCTGGGTCGTCCTCGCCCACAACTCCCGCCTGGGCGAGGCCCATCCGGACACCTCGGTGGTCAACGCCTACGGCGACCGCTACCCCTGGGCCCCCTGCATCGCCCAGCCCGCCACCCGCGCCTACCTCGTCGACCTCGCCGCCGAGGCCGCCGTACGCCCGGGCGCGCGCGGCACCGAACTGGAGTCCCTCGGCTGGTACGGCCTCGCCCACCTGCACGCCCACGACAAGACCGCCGGGGTCGGGCTCGGGGACGCCGGCCAGTACCTGATGTCGCTGTGCTTCTGCCCGACCTGCCGCGAGGGCTACGGCGAACACGGCCTCGACGCCGAGGAGTTGGCGGCGGCCGTACGCGCCGCGCTGGCACCGGTGTGGCGGGGGCACCCTCCGACGGCGGCTGGGCGGGGGTCGAGAAACTCCTCGGCGACGCCGACGCGACCGCCACCCGCGCATGGCGCGACGAACGGGCCCGCACCCTCCAGGAGACAGCCATCGCAGCGGTCCGCGCCGCCGCACCCGCCGGCTTCCAGGTCCTGCTGCACGCGGACCCGGAGTCCTACCACTGCGGCGCCAACGTGGGCGTGGACCCCGGGCACATCCTCTCGGTGGCGGACGGCGTGGTCGTCCCCTGCACGGCCGGCACGGGCCTCCTGACGCCGTTCGCCGAACAGGGCCGCGAGGGGGCGGTGGTGGCCGCGAACTTCACGGTGGTCTCCGGAATGGGCGGACGGCCGGGGTCACTGGCGTCGGACGCGGCCCGGGCCCGAGCCTCGGCGCGACCGAACTCCGGCTGTATCACGCGGGGTTGGCCTCGGAGGGGGACTTGGCGGAGGTACGGGTGGCGCTGGCGGGGGGCTGAGGGGGCGCGTCGTTCGGCGCGTGAGCCGGGGCCTGCGGCGGGCCATGATCCGGGTGTGCCGGAGCCCGATCAAGCCCTTGATCCGGTGCCGCGCCCACCCCAACCACCGCCAGCCAAGCCCCCGTTGCGAACAATCCCAGCCCGGTCACGATCAACAACGCCCGGAAGTTGGCCAGTTCGACCATCCCCGCCCCCACCCCCAGCCCGATCACATTCGGCGTGAAGATCAGGGTGTTGGCGGTCGCGGTGCCCCGCCCCAGCAGTGGACCCGGCAACTCCCGCTGCACAGCGGTGAACGCGGCGATCAGCACACACGGCAGCCCCAGCCCGATCGCCGCACTGCACGCCAGCACCACCGCGTCGGACGGCACCGCCCGCGCCGTCACCCCGGCCGCCGTGAGCGCGATCCCGGCCGCCCCGAACCGCCGCGCACCGAGCCGTCGTAGCGCGGGCCCGGAGACCAGTCCGACCGCGACCGAGCCGGTGCCCTGGGCCGCGTACAAGACGCCTGTGCAGGTGGGGGAATGGCCCAGGGCGTCGACGATCGCGTAGGTCGTGGAACTGCTCAGGGAGGCGAGGAACATCGTGGCCCCGCCCGCCAGGACCAGCTGGCGCAGCAACGGATGCCGCCACAACTCGCGTACGCCCTCGGCGGTTTGGCCCCGCCAGGTGCCGGCGGGGCGCCGCGGCCGTTCCTCCCGTGCGCGGATCAGCAGCCACAGGCCCGCCGCCAGTACGAAGGTGACCGCGTCCAGACCGGCCACCGCGGGCCCGCCGAACGCGGCGTACAGCCCCGCGCCCGTGAGCGGTGCGACGAGCTTCATGCCCTCGACGGCCGTCATCCGCAGCCCGTTGAAGTCGCCGAGGAGGTCCCGGTCGACGACGGCGGCGAGGAGGGCGGACTCGGCGGGGTCCTGGACGACGACGGTGGTGCCGTAGACGAAGAGGACGGTGAAGAGGAGCCACAGGTCGGTGCGGGAGTCGACGGCGAGGAGGGTGAGGAGGAGGGCGGCCAGGCCGAGGTTGGTCCCGATCAGCAGGGGCTTGCGGCGGACGCGGTCGGCGATCGTGCCGAGGGCCGGGCCGCACAGGGTCGGGGCCCACACGGCGAAGGTGCACAGCGCGGCGAGACCGTTCGAACCGGTGAGGTCCTTCACCCACACCCCGGCCGCGAGCCCGAGCGCGGACGAGCCGAAGGCGGACACCACCAGGCCCGCGAGATACAGCCCCGCGTTGCGGTCCCGCAGGATGCGTGTCACCGTCCAGTTTGTCGTCATGCCTGGTCATCGTGGGTCTAAGGCGGGGAGGGGCATCGGGCAGGTGCCGTATAAACGAGACAGTGGCGGGGGCGTGGAACGGGGAGCGATGAGTTTCGGGCGCACGGTCGGTCTACCTCACGAGTTCATCCCACGTCAGGTGTGGAGACCGAACCCTCGGAAGGGCAGCGCATGACTGACAACACGTTCGACTTCGGACCGCAGACCCGGGTCATCGCCCGGCTCGCGGAGGGCATCCCGGACGAGCGGCTCGGCGACGGGACGCCGTGTCCCGACTACGCCGTACGGCACCTGCTGGGCCATGTGCTCGGCCTGTCCGTCGCCTTCCGCGACGCCGCACGCAAGGACCTCGGCGCCACGACCGACACCAGCCCGACCCTCGCCACCCTGCCCGACATCGGCGCCGACTGGCGCGCCCAACTCCCAAGGCCCTCGACGGACTCGCCGAGGCCTGGCGCGACCCGGCCGCCTGGACCGGCATGACCCGCGCGGGCGGCGTGGACCTCCCGGCGCGGTCGCCGCGGCCGTCGCCGCCGACGAACTCGTCATCCACGGCTGGGACCTGGCCACGGTCACCGGCCAGCCCTACGCCCCCGACCCGGCCGCCCTCCAGGCGTCGTACGACTTCCTCCTCGCGGCCACGCAGGACCCGACCCGCGGCGGCGGCATCTTCGGCCCGGTCGTCCCGGTACCGGAGGACGCGCCGTTGCTGGAACGGGCGGTGGGGCTCAGCGGGCGGGACCCGGGGTGGAAGCCGTAGCGGGAGCCAACCCCGTGAACCGGCCGGCCCCGGCCTCCGCACGCCACCCAGAAAGCTGAGCGCCAGGGCCCCCGGATCCGTACTCTTCCCCACAATGCCCCTGAGCCTCACCACCCTCGGCACCGCCTCCCCCACCCGCGCCCCGGCCGGCCCTGCTCCGGGTATCTGCTGCGCGGCGGTGGCGCCGAGGTGTGGGTGGACGCGGGGACCGGGACGTTCGCGGAGTTGCAGCGGCACACCGATCCGGCGCGGCTGACGGCGATCTGGATCTCGCATCTGCATGCCGACCACAGCGCCGATCTCCTCGCCGCCGCCTACGCGTTCGCCTTCGGCGGGATGACCCCGGCCTCCCCGATCCCGCTCTACGCCCCGCAGGACTGCGCGCGCCGGCTCGCCGGGTTCTTCGGGCGGCCGGACGTACGGTTCCTGAGCGGGGTCTTCGACTTCCGGCCGCTCTACGACGGGCACGCCGTCCGGCACTGGAACCTCCGGCTCACCGCCCGCGCCGTCGTCCACGACACCGAGGCGTACGGGCTGCGCGCCGAGTGCCAGGGGAGCGTGCTGGGCTACTCCGGGGACAGTGGACCCTGCGAGGCGCTGTCCGAACTCGCGGGTGGCGCCGACGTGTTCCTCTGCGAGGCCGACATCGACCGGCATCGCGAAGGCGAACGGCAGGTTCATCTCACGCCCGAGGACGCCGGCGCCTGTGCCAAGGGTGCGCGCGAACTCCTCATCACCCACGTGGGGCCCACCCTTACTCGCGAAGCGGCCCTCGAACGCGCCGCCGCGATCTTCCCCGGCCGGACCTCCGCCGCGCTCGAAGGCGTCACCAAGACCATGTGAGCCCGTACGGCGGCCAGTTGCGGGTTCTTCTGTCAGAAGCATTGACGAAACAAAACCGCGCTCCTACCTTCAACGCGTCGTACTTCGTACGTCATATATGAGACGCGATACGCGAGATCGGATACGCGATCCGCCGCCACGTGACATCCGAGAGGCGCGCATGACCTCTGTGCCCACGCCGATCCCGTCCCGCACGCAGTACGTGCAGGAGGAGATCAAACGCCGCATCCTCACCGGTCGGTTGACCCCGGGTCAGCCACTGGTCGAGACCGAACTCGCCGCACAGTTCGGGGTGTCCAAGACCCCCGTGCGGGAGGCGCTCAAGACCCTGGCCGGCACCGGACTCGTCGTGATGAACCAGTACAAGGGCGTCACGGTGCGCATGGTGGACGCGGACATGGCGCGCGAGGTGTACGACGTACGGCTGCTCCTCGAACCCGAGGCGCTCCGCCGGGCCGTACGGCTGAGCGCGCCCCTCGACGACGCCCGCGACGCCCTGACCCGCGCCGACCAGGCCACCGACACCGCCGAACGCTCCCTGGCCAACCGGGAGTTCCACCGCGCCCTGTACCTGCCGTGCGGCAACCCGCTGCTCGGCCGGATGCTCGACGAGGTCCGCGACCAGGCCGCCCTCGTCTCCGCCGTCGCCTGGGCCGCCTCGCCCTCCTGGGAACGGGAGGCCGGCGAACACCGCGAGATCCTCCGCCTCGCCCTCGAAGGCGACGCCGACGGCGCGGCCACCGCGCTCCACGCCCACATCGCGTCGTTCGTGCAACGGGCTTTCCCCGGGACCGAGTTGGGATCCGAGATAGAGGACGGTCAGGCATGACAGCGGCGTTCGAGGCCCAACGCACCGCCCTGGCCGACGTGGTGGCGATCCCGGTCACTCCGTTCGCCGAGGACGGCGGCATCGACCAGGACACCCACCGCGCCCTGCTCCGCCGCCTGCTCGACGGCGGGATCGGCATCCTCACACCGAACGGGAACACCGGCGAGTTCTACGCCCTGACCCCTCAAGAGCGGCAGCTCATAACGGAGTTGACCGTCGACGAGGCGGCCGACCGTGCCGCGATCCTCGTCGGCGTCGGGCACGACGTACCCACCGCCATCGCCTCCGCCCGGCACGCCCGCGACCTCGGCGCCCAGATGGTGATGGTCCATCAGCCCGTCCACCCGTACGTCTCGCAGGGCGGCTGGGTCGACTACCACCGCGCCATCGCCGAGGCCGTGCCCGACCTGGGCGTCGTCCCGTACATCCGCAACGCCCAACTGCCCGGCGCCCGCCTCGCCGAACTCGCCGACGACTGCCCGAACGTGATCGGCGTCAAGTACGCCGTCCCGGACGCGGCCCGCTTCGCCGCCTTCGCCCGGGACGCGGGGCTCGAACGCTTCGTGTGGGTCGCGGGGCTGGCCGAACCGTACGCGCCCTCCTACTTCTCGGCGGGCGCCACCGGCTTCACCTCCGGGCTCGTGAACGTCGCCCCTCCGTCTCGCTGAACATGATCGAAGCGCTTCGATCCGGGGACTACCCGGGCGCGATGAAGGTGTGGGAGCAGATCCGCCGCTTCGAGGAACTGAGGGCCGCGAACGGCTCCGCGAACAACGTCACGATCGTCAAGGAAGCGCTTGCGTCCCTCGGCCTGTGCCGCCGCGAGGTCCGCCCCCGAGCAAGGTCCTGCCTGAGAGCGAGCGCGCCGAGGTCGCCGCGATAGCCGCCGGATGGTCGATGTGAAGTCACCGGAAGAGCTCAGAAGCCACCAGTGGTACGGCACCGACGGGCTGCGCTCCTTCAGCCACCGGGCCCGCACCCGCCAGCTCGGCTACCTCCCCGAGGAACACCTCGGCAAGCCCGTCATCGCCATCCTCAACACCTGGTCGGACATCAACCCGTGCCATGTCCACCTCCGCGACCGCGCCCAGGCCGTGAAGCGCGGGGTGTGGCAGGCGGGCGGCTTCCCCCTCGAGTTCCCGGTCGCCACCCTCAGCGAGACCTTCCAGAAGCCGACCCCGATGCTCTACCGGAACCTCCTCGCCATGGAGACCGAGGAACTGCTGCGGTCGTACCCCGTGGACGGCGCCGTGCTGATGGGCGGCTGCGACAAGTCCACGCCCGCGCTGCTCATGGGCGCCGCGAGCGTCGACCTGCCCACCGTCTTCGTGCCCGCCGGCCCGATGCTGCCGGGTCACTGGCGCAACGAGGTCCTCGGCTCCGGCACCGACATGTGGAAGTACTGGGACGACCGGCGCGCGGGCCTCATCGGCGACTGCGAGCTGACCGAACTGGAGAG
This sequence comes from Streptomyces sp. P3, assembly GCA_016893485.2. Classification (GTDB taxonomy): domain Bacteria; phylum Actinomycetota; class Actinomycetes; order Streptomycetales; family Streptomycetaceae; genus Streptomyces. Next base: position 2,601,324 of record JAFEKX020000001.1, on the reverse strand, counting down.
CGGCCTCGCGCGCTCACCGGGGCACTGCATGACCATGGGTACGGCGTCCACGCTGACGGCCGCCGCCGAGGCGCTCGGCGTGACCGTACCGGGTGCGTCGAGCATTCCCGCCGTGGACTCGGGGCACGATCGGATGGCCGCGCAATCCGGTATGAGGATCGTTGAACAAGTCCACAAGGGGCGTGTTCTCTCGTCGATCCTCACCCAGGAGGCCTTCGAGGACGCGGTCACCACCGTCCTCGGCCTCGGCGGCTCCACCAACGCCGTGATCCACCTCATCGCCATGGCCGGCCGCGCGGGCGCCCGTCTCACGCTCGACGACTTCGACCGCATCGCCCGCACGGTCCCGGTCCTCGCGAACGTACGGCCCGGCGGACAGACGTACCTCATGGAGGACTTCCACTTCGCCGGCGGCCTCCCGGCTTCCTCTCCCGCATCACCGACCTGCTCCACCTCGACCGGCCGACGATCTCCCACGACACCCTCCGCGAGCAGCTCGCGGGCGCGCGGGTGCACAACGACGACGTGATCCGCCCGCGCGACAACCCGGTCGCGTCCGAGGGCGGGGTCGCGGTCCTGCGCGGCAACCTCTGCCCGGACGGCGCCGTCATCAAGCACATCGCCGCCGAACCCCACCTGCTGAAGCACACCGGCCCCCGCAGTCGTCTTCGACGACTACAGGGCCATGCAACACACCATCAACGACCCGGAGTTGGGCATCACCGCGGACAGCGTGCTGGTGCTGCGCAACGCGGGCCCCAAGGGCGGCCCCGGCATGCCCGAGTACGGCATGCTCCCGCTCCCCGACCACCTCCTCAAGCAGGGCGTCCGGGACATGGTCCGCATCTCCGACGCCCGCATGAGCGGCACGAGTTACGGCACCTGCGTGCTGCACATCGCGCCCGAGTCGTACGTCGGCGGACCACTTGCGCTCGTGCGGACCGGGGACACCATCACCCTGGACGTCGAGGCGCGCACCCTCCGACTCAACGTGGACGACGAGGAGTTGGAGACACGCAGGGCGGAGTGGACACCGCCGCCCGCACGGTACGAACGCGGCTACGGCGCGCTCTACAACGACCAGATCACCCAGGCGGACACCGGCTGCGACTTCGAGTTCCTGGCCCGCCCGGGCAAGGTGCCTGATCCGTATGCCGGTTGAGCACCCGCGCTCGTTTCCCATGCCCGTCGAGCAAGCGCTTCCTGTACCGAGCTCTCCGTAGCGAGCCACCCGCACCGAGCGTCCCGTACTGAACGGAGAACAGTCATGGCCCAAGCCGCAGCCGTGGCGAAACCGCCCGCGCCACCCCGGCGGCGCCGTGCCTCCGCGACCCCGCGCAGGCTCCCGTATCTGCTGATCGCCCCGGCGGCCCTGCTCATGCTGGGCTTCATCGCCTACCCGGTCATCAGCGTCTTCTACTACAGCCTGCAGAACTACAACCCGACCAAGCCGTGGCGCGACGGCTTCGCTGGCCTCGACAACTTCACCCAGGCCTTCACCAACGACCCGCAGTTCTGGGACACGTTGACGTTCAGCGCCAAGTGGGTCGTCGTCGAGGTGGGCCTCCAGCTGCTCTTCGGCCTGGCCCTCGCGCTGATCGTCAACCAGACCTTCGTGGGCCGCTCCATCGGCCGCGCGCTGGTGTTCTCCCCGTGGGCCGTGTCGGGCGTCCTGACCTCCGCGATCTGGGTGCTGCTCTACAACTCCCAGACGGGCGTGACCCGTTACCTCGCCGACATGGGAATCGGCCAGTACGGCACGAGTTGGCTCTCCGACCCCTCAACCGTCTTCTCCGCGGCCGTGGTCGCGGACCTCTGGCGAGGAGTGCCCTTCTTCGCGATCCTCATCCTCGCCGACCTCCAGTCCGTGTCGAAGGACCTCTACGAGGCCGCCGAGGTCGACGGCGCCAGCCGCTTCCAGCAGTTCCGGAACATCACCCTGCCGCACCTCAAGGACGCGATCGTGCTGTCCACACTGCTGCGCGCGGTATGGGAGTTCAACAACGTCGACCTGCTCTACACCCTGACCGGCGGCGGCCCGGCCGGCGAGACGACCACGCTCCCGCTCTACGTCGCCAACACCAGCGTCGAAGCGCACAACTTCGGCTACGCGTCGGCCCTCACCACGGTCGCGTTCGTGATCCTGCTCTTCTTCTCGATCATCTATCTGCGGCTGAGCAAGTTCGGAGGTGGCGACAAGTGATCACCGAGATCGCCCCGGCCCGCGAGCGGGAGTCCGCCGCCCCGCACCAGCCGCGCACGGTCCGCCGCGCCTGGGACGAGGTCCCGCGCTGGCAGATCTACGTCCCCCTGGGGATCTACCTCGTCTTCACCCTGATCCCCTTCTACTGGATCCTCCTCTTCGCGTTCCGCCCGGCCGGTTCGACGTCGTTGGTGCCCTGGCCGATGACCTTCGACCACTTCCAGAAGGTGTGGACCGACCGCAGCTTCGGCGTCTACTTCCAGAACAGCGTCTACGTCGGCGTCGCCACCCTGATCCTCACCACGGTGGTCGCCCTGGCCGGCGGCTACGCTCTCGCCCGTTTCGAGTTCAGGGTCAAGCGCGCGTTCATGCTGGCCCTGCTCTGCTCCCAATTCCGTGCCGGGCGCCCTGCTGTTGGTACCGCTGTTCCAGATCTTCGCCAAGCTCCAGATGATCAACTCGCTCGGCAGTGTGGTCATCGCGGAGACCGTCTTCCAGCTGCCCCTGTCGATGATCCTGATCAGCGGCTTCATCCGGAACGTCCCGCAGTCCCTGGAGGAGGCCGCCTGGGTCGACGGCTGCGACCGCTTCGCCGCGTTCCGCATCGTCGTACTCCCGCTGCTGCGGCCCGGGTTGATCGCCGTCGGCTCCTTCGCCTTCGTGCATGCCTGGAACCACTTCCTGTTCGCCCTGATGTTCCTGTCCGACCAGAGCAAGCAGACGATCCCGGTCGGCCTCAACACCCTGATGGGCGCCGACAGCGTCGACCTCGGCGCGCTCGCCGCGGGCGGCATCATCGCGGCCGTACCGGTGGTGATCGTGTTCGCCTTCATCCAGAAGTGGCTGATCACCGGCTTCAGCGCGGGGGCGGTGAAGGGATGAGGCAACCGCTTACCCTGCTGACGAAGATCGTCGAAGCAGGGAGAATCCCATGAACCCCATTACCGGTCCTACGACCGTCTCCACGCCCGTCCCCATCGTCCTCGCCGGTGCGCGCGGTCACGGCCGCTGGCACGTCGAGAACATCCGCAGGCTCCAGGGCAAGGGGCTCGTGCGACTCGCCGGGATCTGCGAGCTGATCCCGCTGACCGAGGAGGAGTTCGGGGGCGAACTCCCGCGCAGTCACCGGACTTCGGCGCCCTCCTGGACTCCACCGGCGCGCGGGTCGCCGTGGTCTGCACCCCGATCCCGACCCACACAGACCTCGCCCTGGCCGCCGCGAAGCGGGGCGTGCACCTGCTGCTGGAGAAGCCGCCCGCGCCGTCGTACGCCGAGTTCCGCCGCATGGCCGACGGGGTCGCCGCGGCCGGCGTGGTCTGCCAGATCGGGTTCCAGTCGCTCGGCTCGCACGCCGTGCCCGCGGTCCGCGAACTGATCGAGAAGGGTGCGATCGGCACGGTGACCGGGGTCGGCGGCGCCGGTGCCTGGGCCCGCGACGAGGCGTACTACCGGCGCGCCCCCTGGGCGGGCAAGCGGCGCCTGAACGGCGTCGACGTGATCGACGGGGCGCTCACCAACCCCCGCGCACGCCGTCGCCACCGCCCTCGCCCTCAACGAGACGACCCGCGCCGAGGACGTCGTCCGCATCGAGACCGAACTCCTGCGGGCCAACGACATCGAGTCCGACGACACCTCCTGCGTCCGCGTCAGCACCGTCCAGGGCCGCCCGGTCACCGTCGCGGCGACCCTGTGTGCCGAACACCCCGGCGAGCCCTACGTGTTGGTGCACGGCACCGAGGGCCGCATCACCTACTGGTACAAGCAGGACCGAGTCCTGCTCCAGCGCGCGGGCCACGGCCCCGAGGAGTTCGAGTACGGCCGCACCGACCTGCTGGAGAACCTCGTCGCCCATCTCACCGACGGCGACGCCCTGTTGGTCGAACCCGACGCGACCGGCGCCTTCATGAAGGTCGTCGAGGCGATCCGCCAGGCCCCCGACCCGGCCCAACTGCCCACCGGCGCCTGGCATGTGATCCCCACCGAGCACCGCCGGGTCGTCCCCGGCATCGACGCACTGGTCACGGCGGCGGCCGACACCCTCGCCCTCTACTCCGAACTGGGCGCCGCCTGGGCCCCACCGAAAGAGGTGAGCACCTGATGATCACCCATGACACGCCGGTGCTGCGCGTCGCGGGCCGCCCGGTCGCCCGGTACGTCACCCGGCCCGAGCTGCCCGACCGGCTCTCCCCGCGCCCGTATCTGCACCCCGTGACCACCCTCGCGGGCACGGCGGTCACCGAGTCGAGCCCCGTCGACCACACCCACCACCTCGGCGTCGGTGTCGCCGTTCCCGACGTCGAGGGGCACAACTTCTGGGGCGGTCGCACCTACGTCCAGGGCCAGGGCCCCACGGAACTGGACAACCACGGCGCCCAACGCCACTCCGGCTTCCAGCTCCGCGACCCCGACGGCTTCGTCGAGGAACTCCGCTGGGTGGCCTCCGGAGCCGAACTGCTCCGCGAACGCCGTACGGTCGCGGCCACCGAACTCACCGGCACGGCCTGGGCGTTGGACTTCACCTTCTCCCTCACCAACGTCACACCGGACGCCCTCTCGATCGGCAGCCCCGCCACCAACGGACGCCCCGGAGCCGCGTACGGCGGCTTCTTCTGGCGGGCCCGCAGGGAGGCCGGGGCCCCGAGCGTCTTCACCGCCGACCGCGAGGGCGAACCGGAGGTCCACGGCACCCGCGCCGACTGGCTCGCCCTCGCCGGCACCGGCTGGACCCTCGTCTTCGCCGGCGCCACCGACCGCACCCGCCGCGACCCGTGGTTCGTCCGCACCGCCGAATACCCGGGCGTGGGCGCCTCGTTGGCGACGGACGAACGGCTGCCGATCCCGCCCGGCGACACGGTCGTACGGCGGATCGTCACCGTCGTCGCCGACGGCCGCCTGGACCGCGCCGAGGCCGCCGCGCTCGTGCGGAAGGCGGTCGGCCGGTGACCCACGAGACGTACACCAACCCCGTCCTGAAGGCCGACTGGTCCGACCCGGACGTCATCCGCGTCGGCGACGACTTCTACCTCACCGCGTCCAGCTTCGGCCGCGTACCGGGCCTGCCCCTGCTGCACTCCCGCGACCTCGTCAACTGGACCCTGATCGGCCACGCCCTCCAACGCCTGGAACCCGCAGCGGAGTTCACCACCCCACGGCACGACTGCGGTGTGTGGGCACCGGCGTTGAGGTATCACGACGAACGCTTCTGGATCTTCTGGGGCGACCCCGACCAGGGCATCTTCCAGGTCAACGCCCCCGAGATACGCGGCCCTTGGAGCCGCCCGCACCTCCTCAAGGAGGGCAAGGGCCTCATCGACCCCTGCCCGCTGTGGGACGACGACCACGACGAGGCCTACCTCGTGCACGCCTGGGCCAAGTCCCGCGCGGGCATCAAGAACCGCCTCACCGGCCACCGCATGCACCCCGACGGCACGACCCTCCTCGACGACGGCAAGGTCATCGTCGACGCCGACCGCATCCCCGGCTGGTTCACCCTGGAGGGCCCCAAACTCCACCTGCACGACGGCTGGTTCTGGATTCTGGCCCCCGCGGGGGAGTCGAGACCGGCTGGCAGGGCGCGTTCCGCGCACGCGGCTTCTTCGGACCGTACGAGGAGAAGGTCGTCCTGGAGCAGGGGGACACCGACGTCAACGGCCCCCACCAGGGCGCGTGGGTGAGCACCCCGTCCGGCGAGGACTGGTTTCTGCACTTCCAACAGCGCGGCGCCTACGGCCGGTTGGTCCACCTCCAACCGATGCGCTGGGACGGTGGGGGCACCTCCCGGTCGAGCGAAGCCGAGAGTGGGGAGGCTGGCCGGTCATCGGCGACGCGGGCGCCCCCGTGGCCGTACACCGGAAACCGGATCTCCCGCCGCAGCCGCCCGCCGCGCCCGCCACCGACGACGACTTCCCTGGCGGACGGTACGGTCGCCAGTGGCAGTGGACGGCGAACCCGCAGGACGGCTGGGCCACCCACCACTCCGGCGACGGCCTCCGCCTGACCTGCGCCCGCACCACCGACACCCATGACCTGCGCCGCCTCCCGAACCTCCTCACCCAGCGCCTCCCCGCCGAACCCGTCGCGGTCGAGGTCGAACTGCGGCTGCACAGCGAGGAGTCGGGCGCGCGTGCCGGACTCGCCGTGCTCGGTGACGCGTACAGCTGGATCGGGTTGCAGCGGGGCGCGGACGGCACGGTGATGCTCGTCCACCGCTTCGCCGAACCCGTCGGCGTGGGGGCACCTCCCACGCCTTTCGGGCAGTGGGGAGCGAACGCGACGCGAGCGAGCCCCGCCCCGCACCCTCGGGCCGGGTCCGCCTCCGCATCGAGACCGGCACGGGCGCACGCTGCCGCTTCTTCTACGACGTCGGGGACGGGCCGCGTCCGAGCGGCCAGGTCTTCGCCGCCACCCCGTGGCGCTGGGTCGGCGCCCTGCTCGGGCTGTTCGCGCTCGCGCCCGTCGGCACGGGACATGCCGGCGCGGCCGGCTTCGCCCGGTTCCGGATCAGTTCGCTCCACTGACTCGCCCTGCCCGTACGCCTGTTGGGAGTCGCAATGACGCACCTCCGTAGCAAGCGCTTGCCCGTCCTCTGTGACGTCACCACCCCGTTGGATCCATCAGAAGAGAGCCGACCTATGAAGACCAGCATCCGCAGGAACAGGCGTGCCGCACTGGCCGTCGCCCTGGGCTCCGTGCTCGCGCTGACCGCCACCGCCTGCGGCGACGACGGCAGCGGGGCAGCGGGGGACAAGGGCGGCGAGGGATCGGGCAGGGGCACGATCACCTTCTGGGACAACAACGGCGGTGTCCGCACCGACATCTGGAAGCAGATCATCGCGGACTTCGAGAAGAAGAACCCCGACATCAAGGTCAAGTACGTCGGGATACCCGCCGCGAGCGCCCAGTCCAAGTACGACACCGCGATCCAGGGCGGCGGGCTGCCCGATGTCGGCGGGGTCGGGACGGCGGTGCTGGCCGAGGTGGCGGTGCAGGGGGCGCTGGAGCCGTTGGACAGCCGGCTCAAGTCCAGTTCTCTGAACGGGAAGTTGAGTCAGAACCTGCTCGACGTCAGCAAGAGCGCGGGCGGTGGGAACACGCTGTACCAGATCCCCACCTCCGCCAACAACGGCACGCTGTGGTACCGCACCGATCTGTTCAAGGCGGCCGGGCTGGACGCGCCCACCACCTGGTCGAAGTTCTACGCCGCCGCCGACAGACTCACCGACAAGGCGAAGAACAAGTTCGGGTTCACCATTCGGGGTGGCGAGGGGTCCATCGCGCCGGCATTGGACGCGGTGTACGGGCAGACCGGGATCACGTCCTTCTGGAACGGCGACAAGACGACCGTCAACGACCCGAAGAACGTTGCCGCGTTGGCGAAGTACGTCGGGCTGTTCAAGAAGGACACTCCGTCCGCCGACCTGAACAACGACTTCACGAAGATGGTCGCGCAGTGGGACAGCGGCACGATCGGAATGCTGAGTCACAACCTCGGGTCGTACCAGGACCATCTGAAGGCGCTGGGCGCGGACAAGTTCAAGGGGATTCCCAATCCGACGCTGGACGACGGTACACGGGTGCAGATCTCCAACCCCGTCGACGGCCTGAGTCTGTTCAAGTCCAGCAAGAACAAGGAAGCGGCCTGGAAGTTCGTCGAGTTCGCGGTTTCTCCGGCGGAGAACTCGAAGTACAACGAGTCGGCGGGGCAGGTGCCGGCCAACACCGACGCGGCCGACGCGGCGTGGATCCAGAAGTCCGAGCCCACGCAGTTGGCGGCGGAGGCGTTGAACGGGGCCGACACGAAGATCGTGCAGTTGCCGTACTACCTGCCGGACTGGAACACGATCTCCAAGGCGGACAACGAGCCGAACTTCCAGAAGCTGCTGTTGGGGAAGGTGACGGCGAAGTCGTTCCTGGACGCGTTGGCCGACCAGTTGAACAAGGCTCAGGCGGACTGGAAGAAGAACCACTGAATGGGGTGGTTTCGGTTGTGGGGGACTGCCGGCCCGTTGTGGCTGGTCGCGCAGTTCCCCGCGCCCCTGAAGACAAAAGACAAACGACAGAAGCCGAGAGGTGAGTCGATCGTGTCTCTCAGTCGTAGGCAGGTTGCCCTAGGTGCTCTCGCCGCTGTTCCTTTACGTGGTGGGGGTGTTCGACGGGACCGCACTCTCTACATCGCCGGGGATTCCACCGCCGCCCAGAAGTACTCCACCGAAGCGCCGGAGACCGGGTGGGGAATGGCGCTTCCTTCTTTCTGCGCAAGGCGGTGAAGGTCTCCAATCAGGCCGTGAACGGGCGGAGTTCGAAGAGCTTCGTCGATGAGGGGCGGCTCGATGCGATCCTTTCCGCCATCCGGCCCGGTGATCTCCTTCTCGTGCAGTTCGCGCACAACGACGAGAAGAGCGGCGATCCCACTCGCTACACCGAGCCGTGGACGACGTACCAGGATTATCTGCGGCTGTACATCGAAGGGGCTCGGGCTCATGGCGCCCGGCCGGTGCTCGCCACCCCCGTCGAGCGGCGCAGGTTCGACGTCGACGGCAACGCGCTGCCGACGCACGGGGATTACCCGGCGGCGATGCGGGCGCTCGCCAACGAGGAACGCGTCGCGCTGCTCGACATCGAGGCGTTGTCGCTCGCGCTGTGGCAGCGGCTCGGGGTGGAGAAGACCAAGATCTACTTCAACTGGACCGACACCGAGCAGGACAACACGCACTTCAATCCGCCCGGTGCGATCGCCGTGGCGCGGCTCGTGGCGCGGGAGTTGCCGCGCACCCGGGTGCTCGCCTCGCGTGATGTCGTCCGGCTGCACGAGGACATTCCGACGTCCTGGATCACCTGGCCCGAGGCGACGGACGCCCCGGTCCTCTGAACAAGGAGACCCGCACAGTGCATATACAGAAGTGTCATGGACGCGTCATATCAACGCTGGTGGGCTGCACCGCACTGGCCCTCGCCGTCACCACGACCACCGCCCAGGCCCATCCGCGCCCCCTCGACCGGCAGACCCTCGGCACAGCCGACGGCTGGGCCTCCTACGGCACCGGCACCAGCGGTGGCGCGGCGGCCACCCGCGATCACGTCTACACCGTCTCCAACTGGGCTGACTTCAAAGCCGCGTTGGCCGCCGGCGGCACCGCGCCGAAGATCATCGGAATCAAGGGCGTGATCGACGCCAATGCCGAGGGCTGCGACTCCTTCGCCGCGCCCGGCTACGACTTCGCCCAGTACCTCGCCACCTACGACCCCGCCGTCTGGGGCTACGACCAGAACCTCGACAACGAGCCCGCCGACAGCCCCGAGGGCCTGCGCCGCGTCTCCGCCGCCAACCAGTACGCCGCCATCGAGGCGTACATCCCCGCCAACACCACCATCATCGGCATCGGCAAGCACGCCGGCTTCAAGGGCGCCAGCCTCCAGATCAAGGCCGTCGACAACGTCATCGTCCGCAACCTCTCCTTCGAGAGCCCCCTCGACTGCTTCCCGCAGTGGGACCCGACCGACGGCGACACGGGCAACTGGAACTCCGAGTACGACAGCGCCGTCATCTACGGCTCCACGCATGTGGGTTGGACCACAACACGTTCACCGACGGCGCCCACCCGGACAGTTCGCTGCCCACCTACTTCGGGCGGATCTTCGAGCAGCACGACGGTGAACTCGACGTCGTGAAGGGCGCCGACTACGTCACCGCCTCCTGGAACGTCTTCGCCGACCACGACAAGACGATCCTCATCGGCAACAGCGACAGCGCCTCCACCGCCGCCGTCGACCGGGGTCATCTGAAGGTGACGCTCCATCACAACCTGTTCTCCAACCTCGTCGAGCGCGCACCCCGCGTCCGCTTCGGCCAAGTCGACTCCTACAACAACCACTTCGTCGCCGAGCCGGGCTACGGCTACAGCTACGGCATCGGCCTGGAGTCCCAACTCGTCGCGGAACACAACGCGTTCACGGTCCCGGCCGGCATCGACGAGGCCACCATCCTCAAGAAGTGGTCCGAGGCGCCGCTCACCGCCACCGACAACTACGTCAACGGCAGACTCACCGACCTGATCGCCGTCCACAACACGGGAGTTCCGACCGAGATCCTCCGTTCGGGCGCGGGCTGGACACCCACCCTGCGCACGAAGATCGACCCCGCCAAGGCCGTGCCGTACCTCGTCGACCGGGGCGCGGGCGCGGGCCGCCTGCGCTGACACCACCACGCCGGACACCGGGCCGGTCCCGTCCGATCGGCCCGGCACCCCGCGCCACCTCACGAGCCGCACCGCGAAGGAGCACCCGCATGCCCTCGCACCAACTGCCCCTGTCCAGAAGAGGATTCCTCATGGCGAGCGCCGGCGCGGGCGTCGCGCTCGGCCTCACCACCGCCCCCGCCCTCGCCGTCGGCAGACCCGCCCGTTCGGCCGCTACGGCTCACCCGCCGCGCGCCTCACCCCGCTCACCCTGTACGTCGACCCGCGCGGCCGGGGCGACTTCACCACCGTCCAGTCCGCCGTGAACGCCGCGACCGGCGCCGGACACATCCTGGTCCTCGCACCCGGCGTCTACCGCGAGACGGTCCTCACCGGGGTCACCGATCCGGCGACCGGCCAACTCACCGACGCCGCTACGGAGATGACCTGGATCGGCGCGAGCGAGGACCCGCGTGACGTCGTCATCGTCTATGACAACGCCAACGGCACCCGGAAGCCCGACGGTTCGGGTACTTACGGCACCTCCGGCTCGGCGACGACAACCCTCCGCACCGAGGGGTTCACGGCCCGCGGGATCACCTTCGCCAACGACTGGCTGCGCGCCGACCACCCCGGCATCACCGGCACCCAGGCGGTCGCGGTCAAGGTGCAGGGCGACCGCTCGGCGTTCTTCGACTGCCGCTTCCTCGGCCACCAGGACACCCTGTACGCCGACTCGTTGGCGCTCGGCGTCTTCGCCCGCCAGTACTACACGCGCTGCTACGTCGAGGGAGACGTCGACTTCGTCTTCGGGCGCGCGACCGCCGTCTACGACCACTGCCACTTCCGCACCCTGAACCGCACCGACCTGGCGACGGCACCGTACGGCTTCGTCTTCGCGCCCTCCACGGCGGTGGCGAACCCGCACGGCTACCTGGTCACGCACAGTCGCGTCAGCAGCGAAGCCCCGCGCGGCTACTACAAGTTGGCCCGCCCCTGGGTGCCCGGTTCGGACACCACCGCCCACCCGATGCTCACCGTGCGGAACACGGAGCTGGGCGCCGGGATCGACGCGGTGGCGCCGTACACCAACATGTCGGACACCTATCCCTGGCAGAGCCAACGGTTTGCGGAGTACCGCAACACGGGGCCCGGTGCCGTGATCAGCGTGCCGGAGAACCGGCCCCAACTGACCGCCGCGCAGGCCGAGTCGGCCACCCGCGAGGCGTATCTCGGTGACTGGACACCGGGGCGGAGGCGCTGAGATGGCCTTGCCCAGACGCACCCTCCTGGCGGGGATCGCCGGTGGGCTGGTGGCCGCCGGCGCCGGGCCCGCCGTAGGTCTAGGCCGTCGCCGTGTGCTGCATGTCCGGCCTGGTGACTCGGTGCAGGCCGCCGTCGACGCGGTCGTCGGCAGCGGCTGGACGATCGTCGTGCACCCGGGGACGTATCGCGAAGTAGTCAACGTGCCTGTGTCGGCTGCTGAGTTGACGTTGCGTGGTGCCACTCGCGATCCGCGTGACGTCGTCATCGTCCACGACAACGCCAACGGGACGCGGAAGCCGGACGGTTCGGGGACGTACGGTACGGCGGGCTCCGCGACCTTCAGCTCGGCGGCGCCCGGGCTGACCGTACGGGACCTCACCCTCGCCAACGACTGGCTGCGCGCCGACCATCCGGAGATCACGGGGACGCAGGCGGTGGCCGCGTATGTGACGGGCGACCGTTCGCGGTTCTCGCGGGTCCGTCTGCTCGCCCACCAGGACACGCTGTTCGTGGACACGTCGGCGCTTGAGGCCTTCGACCGGCAGTACTTCTCGCACTGCTACATCGAGGGAGACGTCGACTTCGTCTTCGGGCGGGCCACGGCGGTCTTCGCCGACTGCCACTTCCACACCCTGCAAAGGGACGTGGCCTTCACCCCCAAGGGCATGGTCTTCGCCCCGTCCACCGCCCGCGCCAACCCGCACGGCATCCTCGCGGTCCGCTCCCGGATCACCTCCGGCGCGGAGGACGCCGCGTACAAGCTGGCCCGGCCGTGGGTCCCGTCGTACGAGACGACGGCCTGGCCGTCCCTCGTCGTGCGGGACTCCCGGATCGGGCCCGGCATCGACCCGGTCGCGCCCTACACGAACATGCGCGACGCCTATCCCTGGCAGTCGATGCGCTTCGCCGAGTACCGCAACACGGGGCCGGGCTCCGTGATCACCGTCCCGGAGAACCGGCCCCAACTCGCTCCCGCCGAGGCCGACTTGCACACCCCTGCCGCCTACCTCGGTGACTGGCGACCCGTCCGCACCTTCTGATCGACGAAAGGACCCGCACGTCATGCGTCGTATCAGCATCTTCACCGCACTCGCCGTGACCACGGCCTCGCTCGGACTCGCCGTGATCGCCACCCCGGCCCACGCGGCGACCGTCGTGGTCAGCAACTCCACCGATCTGACCAGCGCCATCAAGAACGCCACCGCCGGCACGGTCATCCAGGTCCGCGGCGGCACCTACTACCCGACGGCCACCCTCCAGTCGACGACCAACGGCACCTCCTCCGCGCCGGTCACCCTCACCGCGTACGGCTCGGAGACGGTGAAGATCGACGGCTCGTCGCTGCCGTCGGGGTCCTGGATCTTCAAGCTGACGGCGGACTACTGGAACGTCTCCAACATCACCTTCCAGAACTCCCCGGACAGCGCGGTCGTCTGCCAGTCCTGCACCGGCACCAACTGGAACAACGTCAAGACCATCAACGGCGGCGACTCCGGCTTCACGCTCACCGGCGACGGCACCGTCGACAACACGGTCAAGAACCTTGACTCGTACGGCAATTACGACGCCGCGACGCACGGCCAGAACGCGGACGGCGTCGCCATCAAGTTCGGCTCCGGCACCGGCAACCTCGTCACCGGCGCCCGGCTGTACAACAACTCGGACGACGGCATCGACCTCTGGTCCTTCTCGTCGCCGGTCACCATCGAGCACAGCTGGTCCTTCGGCAACGGGATCAACCGCTGGGGCGACTCCGCGTTCGAGGGCAACGGCAACGGCTACAAGCTGGGCGGCAACGGCGTCACGGTCGCCCACGTCGTCAACAACTCGGCCGCCTGGGGGAATTCGGGCAACGGCTTCACCGAGAACTCCAACACCGGCGCGATCGTCATCAACCGCACCACCGCCTACCTCAACGGCGGCGCGGGCTACTACTTCGCCACCAGCTCCGCCAAACTCGGCAAGAACCTCGCCGTGAGCAACAGCGGCGGCCCGGTCACCAAGGGCTCCGCCGTCACCTCGTCCGGCAACAACTGGGACTCCGGCATCTCCACCCCGTCCTTCATCTCCACGGACGCGTCGACGACGTACAACGCCCGTTCATCCAGCGGCACCCTCCCGTCCACGACGTTCCTGACGACGGGGAGCACGACGATCGGCGCGACGATGAACTGACCGTGCGGTGGGCCCAGTTCGGGTTGGATGGGGCTGGGCCCGCGTACGCCCTTGGAAAGCACTCGCCGCCACCGTCCGCCCTGTGGATTTCGTATCGATCGGATAAAGGCCCTCGCGTCCGACGCGTGATGCGCGTAGACAGTCCCCGACCTGGTGCATCACCCAACGGAACCAGATCCGGAGATTCCATGCGGAAGTCCCTTAGAGCGGCCGCCCTCGGCGCCGCCTGTGTCGTCGCCGGTGCCGCCCTGTACGGCAGCGGCGTCGCCAGCGCCGGCCAGTCGACGGCCAACTCGACGCACGAGCCGTACAACATCGGCCTGTTGACGAAGGACATCGACACCTACTACGGCACCACGCTCGACAGCAACGGCGTGTACCAGGCCTCGGCGACGAGCCCCTACGCCCAGGACCTGGCGCGCATCGACGCGTCCGCGAAGAGGTACATCGACGCGGCCGTCCGCAAGCACCACAAGGGCGTCAAGCCGGCGGTCGTCTTCGACATCGACGACACGCTGCTGCTCAGCCTCGACTACGAGAAGAAGAACAACTACGGCTACAGCTCGGCAAGTTGGGCCGCCTACGTCGCGCAGGCCAACCGCCCGGAGGTCTTCGGCACCCCCGCTGGTCAAGTACGCCGCGTCCAAGGGCGTCGCCGTGTTCTACAACTCGGGCCTGTCCGAGGCGCAGCGCACCTCCGCGGTCGACAACCTGAAGAAGGTCGGCGCCGACGTCAACCTCGACGCCGACCACATGTTCCTCAAGAACACGGCCAACCCGCCGTCGTACCTGAGCAGTTGCGCGACCGCCGGCGCCTGGACCTGCACCACCGTGCAGTACAAGTCCGGTACCCGGAAGCACATCGAGTCCCTCGGCTACGACATCATCGCCAACTTCGGCGACCAGTACTCGGACCTCGACGGGGCTACGCCGACAAGACGTACAAGCTCCCGAACCCGACCTACTTCGTCAGCTAGTCCCTACGGGCAGTCCCTACGGCAGTCCCTACGGGGTAGTCCCTACGGCGCTGACCGACCCGAGGGTGGGCACCACTGGCAGGATCGTTCCGTCCGCCGCGAACCGCAGGCGGTCGATCGTGGTCTCCCGGTGCGTGCCGTCCCCACCAGGCCTTCCTGGCCCGTTCAGGGCGAACCGGTGATAGACGACGTACCAGTCGTCGGTCCCCGGCACGTTCACCACGGAGTGGTGGCCGGTGCCCAGGATGCCGTACTCGGGGTTCTTCGACAGGATCGTCCCCGTTCGGTCCACGGACCGAACGGGGACGGTCCCGTCGCGTAGGCCACGTGGTAGTCCTCACTGCGGGTGTCGTCCTCGGACCACATGAAGTAGTAAGTCCCGTCGCGCTTCACCACGAAGGACCCCTCACGGAAGTCGCCCGCCGTGACCTCCTCCACCTTCGCCGGGTCGTACGACGTCATGTCGTCGTTCAACGGCACCACGTACGCGTGCCCGTTGCCCCAGTAGAGATACGACTGCCCGTCGTCGTCCGTGAAGACGGCGGGGTCGATCATCTGCCCCGCCAACTGGCCCTTCCGCACAAGGGGTTGGCCCAGGGCATCCCTGAACGGACCGGCGGGGGAGTCCGCCACCGCGACCCCGATCTGCTGCTCCGCGCAGAAGTAGAAGTAGTACGACCCCCGCGCTCCACGACCGCCGGCGCCCAGGCGTGCTTGTCCGCCCAGGACACGTCGGTCCCCAGATCGAGGATCACTCCATGGTCCCGCCAGTGGACCAAGTCCCATGAGGAGTAGGCCTTGAAGTACGTCCCGCCCCAGTCCGCGTAGCCGTCGCTCGTCGGGTAGATCCAGTACTGGCCGTCGAGGAAGTGCACGTCCGGGTCGGCGGTCAGCCCCGGCAGCACGGGACTTCGGGTCACCACCGCTTCCACCGTCCAGGTACGGTTCGTGCCGTCCGCCGCCGTGACCGTGTACGGCTGTGGGGTGCGGAAGTCGCGTCGGCTGCCGGAGGGTGGGTCGAGGGTCGCGTCGGCGCCGATGACGAGGTCCGGTGCCAAGTGCCGTAGATCGGCGCCGGGTTGCATGGGCAGGACGACCTTCGACGTGGCCTCGGTGACGACGGCGTATCCCTTCTGCCCCTGCACGGTCGCGTCCACGACGGAGGTCGGCGTCACCGGGTACGCGGCCAGCAGGCGGTCGTACTCGGCCTGTGTCACCGGAAGTACCGTGCCGTGGCGTGGACTTGACGGCAGTCGGTAGTCAGTGGACGGGGTCCACTCACCGGAGTCGAGGTCGGTGGTCTCGAAGGGGACGCAGCCGCGCAGGCCGTACTCGTCGACGAACAGGTACCACTTCTCCTCGGTGTTGGACGTGAACACGGTGGGGCCTTCGCCGTGTTGGATGATTCCTCTTCCGATGTCCTCCGAGACGAGGTCGTACGACGGGGAGGTCAGCGAGGTGGACTTCTCGGCGGTGATGAACTTCGAGCCGGGGAGTCGGAGGCCGGGTCGCGTTCGTCCTTGGTGTAGCGGTGGTAAGTGCCCTTGTGCTTGAGGACGGTTGAGTCGATGACGGAGTAGCCGGGGTCGTTCCAGACCTTGGGCGTGCTGAAGGTGCGGAAGTCCTTGGTGGTCGCGTACATCATGCGGTTGTGCGTCGAGGTGGTGTGGTCGGGGTCGTCGTCGGCGTACAGCTTGGACGCCCAGTAGAGGACGTACTCGCCGCGCGTGTCATCCCAATGGGCCTCCGGCGCCCAGGCGTTGCCCGCACTGTCCGGGGCCACCTTCACCAGTCGCTGGTCGGTCCAGTGGACCAGGTCGGTGGAGTCCCAGATCATCACCGACCTGCTGCCGTGCCGCTGGACGTCGTCCCAACTGCCGCTGGCGTTCCCGTACATGCGCAGGTCGGTGGCGATCAGGTGGAACGTGCCGCCGTCGGGGGAGCGGAGGAGGAACGGGTCACGCAGGCCCTTCGCGCCGATCGTCGAGGTGAGGACGGGCTGCCCGGCGTTCAACTCCCGCCAGTGCAGGGGTTGTTGCCCCGGCTGAGGGCGTACCGGATCTGTTCGCCGTCGGGGGTGGCTTCGCCGGTGAAGTAGGCGAAGAGGTAGCCGGCGTAGGGGTGGGGGTGGGTCACGGATGGTGCTCCAGAGGGCGGCCTGAACGGGATTGGCTGAACTGGCGGTAGTCCTTGCCAGCTTTGAGGTGGCTGTTGGCGGGCGAACGCGCTTGAGTCTCCCGTAAGGGGAGACGTAAAGGTGGGCGGCATGGACGGCGACGCGCTCTACTCGATCGGTGAACTCGCTCGGCGGGCCGGGCTCACGGTCAAGACCGTTCGGTTCTACTCCGATCGCGGGATCGTGGCGCCGACGGACCGCAGCCCGGCCGGCTACCGCCTCTACGGCATCGACGCCGTCGCGCGCCTTGGCCTCGTAAGGACCCTGCGTGAGCTGGGACTTGACCTCTCCACCATCCGCAGGGTCGTGGACCGTGAGCTCTCGCTGCCCGAGGTCGCCGCGACGCACGCCGATGCGCTGGCGGTGCAGATCCGGGTCCTGCGACTGCGGCACGCGGTGGTGACGGCGGTGGCCGAGCGCGGGGCGACACCTGAGGAGACGGAACTCATGCACCGGTTGGCCCAGCTTTCCGAGGACGAACGTCGGCGTCTGATCGGCGACTTCCTCGACGCCGTATTCGGCGGTCTCGACGACGACGCCCCCGCGCTCGCCGGGGTCATGCGCTCCATGACCCCGAACTGCCCGACAACCCGGAGGCCGAACAGGTCCAGGCGTGGGTGGAGTTGGCCGAGCTGTCCCTGGACCCGGACTTCCGCGCCTCCGTGCGGAGGATTACCGAGGACCAGGTAGCCGAGCGTGCCAAGGGCGATACCAGTGTCCCGACGCGCGACATCGCCGTGGCCGTCCGGGATCAGGCCGGGCCGGCCCTCGCCGCCGGCATCGACCCGACTTCACCCCAGGCCGAACCGTTCGTCGCGTCGTTCACCGCGCACTACGCCCGCCTCCTCGGCCGGCCCGACGACATTGCGCTCCGGCACCGGCTGGCGACCCGGCTGGAGACCGTCAACGACCCCCGCAGGGAGCGATATCTCCACCTCCTGGCCGTGGTCAACGGCTGGACGGCTCCGGAGAGTCTGGCTCCCGTCTTCGACTGGTCCGTCCAGGCTCTGCGGGTTCGGACACCAGGGGGCGCTAGCACCGAGACCCAGGGCACAATGCAACGCCCCCGCCGGTCGTCACCGGCAGGGCGTTGCTCTGCTGACCGAGGGGGCTCGGGTCAGCAGGTCCGTGCAGTCGGACGACGTGCCGGGGCTGAGGAAGCCCAAGCCTGTCGAACCACTGCTGGTGTTGATCTTCAGGGCGTTGTACAGCACGCCACATCCGAACCCCACGCACTGGAAAGGACGTTGAAAACGGACGTGTGGTTGTTTCCGCGGTACGAACCCGTGGTGAGATCGCGGGTCGTGGGCCGCGTGGGTGGGGTGGGGTGGGGTGGGGTGGGGCGGGGATCGTCGAGACCCAGTCGTTCACGGTTGCTTGGGGGCCTCCACGGCCCTCACGGCCCCCACGGCCTCCACGGCTTCTACGACTTCTGTGGCTTCTACGGCTTCCGCGCCGCGAAGTCCCCCTTCACCGCCAGCTGTTGGTTCCCCGCCGTGCCCGCCGCCGAGTAGCTGTCGTCCTTGGCGTCCCGGCCGCCGCGAGCATGGTTGTACTGGCCGGCGAAGACCCAGTTCCCGACCGCGACCGTACGGCCCTCCTTGAGCACCCATGTGTAGACCAGGAAGCCGTTCTGCTCCGTCACCGTCTGCGTGAAGTCCTGCTCGGGGAGCGAGCGCCAGGCGCCCGACGAGGTGACCCCGCCGGTCTGCTTCACCTTCAACTGGACCGTGAGCGCGGTGAGTTGCTTCGTCGTCTTCAGGGTGATGTCACTCTGCGCCCAGAAGTCGTTGCTGCCCGGGTCGATCGAACCGTCCGACCACAGCGGGCCGTCCTGGGTGCCGGAGGCGGTCGGCAGCACGGGAGGTGCGGAGGGTGACCCGGTCGCGGGGGCGGTGGGGAGGTGCTTGCCTCGGGGTGCTGTGCGTGGTGCCGGAGCCCGAACTCGGCTTGGGGCAGCCGGTTTGACCGGCGTACGGCTCGTCGCGTCCGGTGACGGTGTGGGCGCCGGGGTCGGGGTCGGTGAGACGGACACCGTCTGTTCGGCGGGGGAGTCGCTCTTCACCGCGGACGCCACCGCGTAGCCGCCGATCGCGAGGACGCTCGCCACCGCGGCCGTCGCGCCGACCACCCGTACCCAGCCGAACACGGGCGGCCGGGTGGCCCGGTGGTCGGGGCGGGACTGCGCGGCCATCCCGCGTTCGAGGCGGGCGAGGATGCGGGAGCGGTCGGGCTCGTGTCCCTCGGCCGCCTCGTGCAGCCGGGCGATCAACTCGTCGTCGTGCACGTCCTCGTGCCTCATCGGGTCCTCCCTCCGCTCTCGCCGCCGCGTGCCAGCGCCGCCGCGTGCATCCGCAGCGGAGGGCTCTGCGGGCCGAGCAGACGCTGCAACTCGGCCATGCCCTTTGACGTCTGGCTCTTAACCGTACCGACGGACACACCGAGGGCGAGTGCGGTGTCCTTCTCCGACAGGTCGAACGCGTGCCGCAGTACCACACAGGCCCGTTTGCGGAACGGCAGCCTGCGCAGGGCCTCCTGGACGTCGACCACGCCGGCCACGTCCGGGTTCTCGGTCTTCTCCTCGCGCTGCGTCCAGAACAGGGCGACCCGGCGCCGCTCGCGCACCGCGCCGCGGATCCGGGTGCGGGCCAGGTTGGCGACGACCCCGCGGGCGTAGGCCGCCGGATGGTCGGCGGCGCGCACCCGGTCCCAGCGGTGCCAGAGCGCGAGCAGCGCGTCGGCCGCGAGATCGTCGGCGGCGTCTGCCTCACCTGTCAACAGGTGCGCCAGGCGCGACAGTTCGGCGTAGTGACGCTCGAAGAAGGCGTGGAACTCCTCGGAGGCGGCGTCGTCGACGACTGTGCCCACGGCGGACCTCTCCTCGATGCGGCTTTGTGTATGTCATGTAGCTGACACGTGTTTGTTCGGGGTGACCCCGCGAGGTCCGGAAGCGTAGCAGTGGTCAACTGGCCGTTCTGGTACGGACCTTCGAACAACGTCTGGCAGGCCGACCACGGACTGGCACGCTGACCTCGATTCCGTAACACGGGGAAAACCTGAAACAGGTTCAACCGGGAACAATCCAGCCAGCATCCGCGCACCGATCATTGAAGCCACGAGGAGTACCCGCATGTCCGAGTCACAGAAGGTGGCCGACCGGCCAAGTGCCGAACCACCGGCGGCGAACGGCGTCGACCGGTTCTTCAGGATCTCCGAGCGGGGGTCCACCTTCGGCCGTGAGATACGCGGCGGCTTCGCCACGTTCTTCACGATGGCCTACATCCTTGTCCTGAACCCGATCATCCTGGGCAGCGCCAAGGACAAGTTCGGGCACTCGCTCGACACCGGCCAACTGGTCACCGCCACAGCCCTGGTGGCCTGTGTGATGACGGTCATCATGGGCGTCGGCGGCAACCTGCCGCTCGCCATCGCGGCGGGACTCGGCCTCAACGCCGTCGTCGCCTTCCAGTTGGCACCGCTGATGAGCTGGCCCGACGCGATGGGCCTCGTCGTCATCGAAGGCGTCCTGATCTGTGTGCTCGTCCTCACCGGGCTGCGCGAGGCGATCATGACGCGATCCCGCAACAGCTCAAGCAGGCGATCGGCGTCGGCATCGGGCTGTTCATCGCGTTCATCGGCTTCGTCGACGCGGGCTTCGTCAGCCGTATACCGGACGCCGCCGACACCACGGTCCCCGTGCAGCTCGGCGCCGTCGGTCATCTCACCGGCTGGCCCGTCCTCGTCTTCTGTCTCGGTGTCCTGCTGACCATCGCGCTCGTCGCCCGCAAGGTGAAGGGCGCGATCCTCATCAGCATCGTCACGATGACCGTCCTCGCGATCATCATCAACTCCGTTGCCGACATCAAGAGTTGGGGGCTGATGACCCCCAAGGTGCCGGACAAGATCGTGGCCGCGCCCGACTTCGGGCTCATCGGTCACTTCAGTCTGTTCGGGGCGTTCGGTGAGACCGGCGCGATCACTGTCGTCCTGTTGATCTTCACGTTGATCCTGTCGGACTTCTTCGACGCGATGGGCACGATTGTTGGCATCAGTGCGGAGGCCGGGCTCCTGGACGAGGAGGGGCAGGTGCCGAACATCGGGCGCGTGCTGTTCATCGACGGCGCCGCTGCTGTCGCCGGCGGGATCGGGTCCGCTTCCTCCAACACCGCGTACATCGAGTCGGCGTCCGGTGTTGGGGAAGGGTCTCGGACCGGGTTCTCGAACCTCATCACCGGTGGGTTGTTCGGGCTGGCGTTGTTCCTTACGCCGTTGCTCACGATCGTGCCGCTTCAGGCCGCCGCGCCCGCGCTGATCGCCGTTGGGTTCCTGATGATGACCCACGTCAAGCACATCGACTGGGACAGGTACGAGATCGCGATACCGGCGTTCCTGACCATCGCCGCGATGCCGTTCACGTACTCGATCACCGATGGCATTGGTGCCGGGTTCATCTCTTACGTCGTGATCAAGGCGGTGCTGGGTAAGGCGAAGGAGGTCAACTGGTTGTTGTGGGGGTGTCCGCGCTGTTCCTGGTGTACTTCGCCATCGACCCTGTGCAGCAGATTCTGGGTGTGAAGTAGACGTAGAGGTCGCTGCGCGGTCGGCCGACGGCACGTCGTGGCTGGTCGCGCAGTTCCCCCACACCCTTAGCCGCGTCACCGCAAGGCCGCTTTCATCATCGCCTTGGCCACCGGGGCGGCCAGACCGTTGCCGCTGATCTCCGAGCGCGCCGCGTCGGACTGTTCGACCACCACCGCCACCGCGATCTGCTTGCCCGTCGAGTCAGACTTGCCGTAGGACGTGAACCAGGCGTACGGGCTCTGGTCGTTGTTCACACCGTGTTGGGCCGTGCCGGTCTTGCCGCCGACCGTCACGCCCGCGATCTGGGCGTTCGTGCCGGTGCCGTCTGTGATGACCGTCTGCATCGCCGACTGGAGTTGCCGGGCCGTGCGTGAGCTGACGATCTGCTTCGTCGACGTGTTGTCGTCGTAGTTGTGGACCACGTCTCCGCCGCTGTCGGTGGTCTCGGACACCATGTGCGGGGAGACCAGCTTGCCGTCGTTGGCTATGGCCGCGGACACCATGGCCATCTGGAGCGGGGTGGCCGTCACGTCGTACTGGCCGATGCCGGTCAGGGCCGTGGAGGACGTGTTCATGTTGGACGGGTACACGCTCGGGTACGCGCGCACCGGGACGTCCTGCTTCTCGTCGTTGAAGCCGAACTTCTCGGCCATCGCCTTGACCTTGTCCTGGCCCAGGTCGACGGCCATCTTCGCGAACACGGTGTTGCACGAGTACTGGAGGGCGACCCGGATCGAGGCGTTCGTGCAGGGCGCGGACGAACTCTCGTTCCTCAGCGGGGTGACCGTGCCCGGCAGGGTGTACGGCGAGGGGCTCGTCGTCTTCTCGTCCACCGAGGAGTACAGGCCGTCCTCAAGGGCGGCGGCCGCCACGACCAGCTTGAACGTCGAACCCGGCGGCAGCGGCTGGCGCAGCGCGCGGTTGGTCAGCGGCTTGTCGGGGTCCTTCGTCAGCTTCTTCCAGGCCGTGCCCGCGGTGTCGGCATCGGTCAGCGACGAGGGGTCGTAGGACGGGGTCGAGACGACGGCGAGGATCCTGCCGGTCGTCGGGTCCATCGCGACGGCCGCGCCCTTCTTGTCGCCGAGCGCGCTGTACGCCGCCTTCTGCACGGCCGGGTCGATCGTCGTGACCACGTTGCCCGGGGCGGCCCGCTTGCCGGTGACCGTGTCCATGACGGTCTTCAGGCCGTTGTCCGTGCCGTCGAGGAGATCTGTGTAGATCCCCTCCAACTGCGTCGGCGCGTAGCTCTGCGAGGCGTAGCCCGTCACCGCCGCGTACAGCTTGCCGTCCGTGTACGTGCGTTTGTACGCGAGGTCGCTGCCGCTTCCCGTCCGCGCGGAGCCGGTGATCGCGTTGCCGGCCACGATGATGTTCCCGAGCGGGTCCGCGTAGGTCGCGATCGCGTTCCGCCGGTTGTCCTTGTCGTCCGCGAGGGCCTGGCCGTCGTAGAACTGCACCCAGGTCGCCCTCACCAGGAGGGCGAGCACCAGGAGCAGTGTGAAGACCGAGGCGCGCCTGATCGTCTTGTTCATCCCGCTCTGAAGACGACCGGACGGGAACGAATCGTTCCCTGACATCGCCATTTCTCATCGAGCGCTCATGAAATCAGCCGCCGTTCAGGACATCGACAGCCGCACGCGACCACCGCGGTCCGCTACGCCTCCAGCGTCAGCAGCAGTTCGTCGATCTCATCGCCCCGTGCGTTCGCGAAGCCCCGGTCGTGCCCGGTGACGCGGAACCCGCACTTCTCCAGCACGCGCCGCGAGCCCGCGTTGTCGGCCGCCACGCGCGCGTGCAGCGGGCGTTCGGGTTCCTCGGCGAGCAGGTCGCGCAGCAGCGCGGCCGTCGCGATGCCCTTGCCCCAGTAGGCGCGGTCGATCCAGTACGTCACCTCGCGCTCGCCCGGGTCGCCGTAGACCGCGGCGTTGCCCACGACGTCGCCGTCGGCGAGGACCGTGCGGTTCAGGACGCCGGGCAGCGCGCGGACGCGCTTCCAGTGGGCGTCGAAGGCGTCCCGGTCGGTCGGGTCCTTCGCGGTGAAGGCGGCCATCCGGACGGACTCGGGGTCGTTCGTCAGCCGGAAGAAGACCGGCAGATCGCTGTCGTGGATCGGGCGGAGCGAGACCTGCATGAGTTCAGAGCCTCCGGGTGGCGAGGGTGAGCCGGTCACGGGCGTCGAACAGGGCGTCCTTCACCATCTGCTCGTGCGCGGGCGTCAGCCGCGCCACCGGCACCGAGCAGCTGATCGCGTCCCGCGCGGGGGTGCGGTACGGGATCGCCACGCCGAAGCAGCGCAGGCCCAGCGTGTTCTCCTCGCGGTCCACGGCGAAGCCCTGGTCGCGGACCTGGTGGAGCTCCTCGATGAGCTTCTCGCGGTCGGTGATCGTGTGCTCGGTGAGCGCGGGCAGGGTCTCCGGGAGCATCTTGCGGACCTGCTCGTCGGAGTAGGTGCTCAGCAGCGCCTTGCCCAGCGAGGTCGAGTGCGCGGGGAGCCGGCGGCCGACGCGCGTGAAGGGCCGTAGATAGTGCTGCGACTGGCGCGTGGCCAGGTAGACCACGTTCGTGCCGTCGAGGCGGGCGAGGTGGATGGTCTCGGTGGTGTCGTCCGAGAGCCGGTCCAGGGTGGGGCGGGCCGCCGCCACGACCTCGTCGCCGTCGATGTAGGAGGTGCCCACGAGCAGCGCCCGCACCCCGATGCCGTACCGCGTGCCCGTCGCGTCCGTCTCCACCCAGCCCAGTTCCACCAGTGTGCGCAGCAGCATGTAGAGGCTGGACTTGGGATATCCGACGGCCTCCTGGACCGCCGCGAGGGAGTGCATTCCGGGCCGGCCCGCGAAGTATTCGAGCAGCTCCACCGTCCGCACCGCGGACTTGACCTGTGCCCCGCCGCCTGTCTCGCCTGCCGACATCGCCCTTGACCCCTTCGTTCGACGGGAAATAGTCTCCGAGAGCATATTCATCATCAGAGACAGCGTTCAGCATATCGAACGACCCTGGTGAATGACCCAGAACTGCGGCATTACATGTGGAGGGACCCGCGGTGGCAGCAGCACCAGTCTGGAGTGTCGACCCCGAACCGGGAAGCAGCGGGAACAGGTTGCGGTGGAGGCCACAGCCCAGGAGGTGGACGCCGCCGTCCGCGCCGCGCACGCGGCGCGGGGTTCGCTCGCCGACCGTACCGTCCGCGCGGCCTTCCTGCGCGGGGCGGCCGACCAGCTCGAGGCGGCGAAGAACCAGCTGGTCGAGGTCGCCGACGCGGAGACCGCGCTCGGCCCGGTCCGGCTGAACGGCGAACTGGCCCGCACCTGCTACCAGTTGAGGGCCTTCGCGGACATCGTCGACGAGGGCGCCTTCCTCGACGTGGTGATCAACCACCCCGACGACACCGCGACCCCGCCGATCCCGGACCTGCGCCGCTACAAGGTGCCGCTGGGTGTCGTCGCCGTCTACTCGGCCTCCAACTTCCCCTTCGCCTTCTCCGTCCCCGGCGGCGACACCGCGAGCGCGCTCGCCGCGGGCTGCCCGGTCGTCGTCAAGGCGCACCCCGACCACCCCGGCCTGTCCGAGCTGGTCGCGAGCGTGCTGCGCCGGGCCGCCGCCGAGCAGGGCATCCCGGCCGGCGTCCTCGGCCTGGTGCACGGCTTCGAGGCGGGCGTCGAGCTGGTCAAGCACCCGCTGATCTCGGCGGCCGGGTTCACCGGGTCCGTACGGGGCGGTCGTGCCCTCTTCGACGCGGCGTCGGCACGCCCGGTCCCGATCCCGTTCCACGGCGAACTGGGCTCTCTGAACCCGGTAGTGGTGACCGAGGCTGCCGCCGCCGAGCGGGCCGAGGCGATCGGTACCGGGCTTGCCGGTTCGATGACGTTGGGCGTCGGGCAGTTCTGTGTGAAGCCGGGACTTGTGCTGGTGCCGTCCGGTGCTGCCGGGGACGGCCTGGTCAAGTCCCTTACGGATGCCGTGAGTGACACGGACTCCGGGGTGCTGCTGGACCATCGGATGCGGGACAACTTCCTCGCGGGCGTCACCGAGCGGGCCGGGTTGCCCGAGGTGGAGTCGCCGGTGACGCCAGGGGCGGGGAGCGAGCACACGGTGAGTCCCGGGTTCCTCACGGTGCCGGCGGAGAAGCTGGTGGCCGAGGGGGCGTACGACCTGCTCCTCGAGGAGTGCTTCGGGCCGGTCACGGTCGTGGCGCGCTACGACGATGAGGCGCAGGCGAACGCCGTGTTGTCGCGGCTGCCCGGGAATCTCACGGCGACCGTTCAGCTGTCGGCGGGGGAGGCGGCCGGGGAGGGGCGTGGGGCGGAGATCCTTGCGGAACTCACCCGTTGGCCGGGCGGGTGGTCGTGAACGCGTGGCCCACGGGGGTCGCGGTGGCGGCGGCGCAGCATCACGGGGGCCCTACCCGGCTACGACGTCCACCTCAACTTCTGTCGGGGGTACGGCCATTGAGCGGTGGCTGCGGCCTGTCGCTTACCAGAACACGCCTGAAGCGTTGTTGCCGCTGGAGGTGCGGGACGGTAATCCGCTGGGGCTGCCTCGGCGTTATGACGGGCGTTTGGAGCGGTAGCGCCGCCCCTGAAAAACACCCCCTGGGCTGAGATGATTAGTCGATGGACTTGGAACTTTCCCAACTGCCCTTCCCCTCCGTACGTACGGTCCCGACGGGCATTGGTCGTACGACGACGGTGTGCTCAGCGGGTGGGCCGGGCCCCGGCAGGATCGGTTCGTGCCGCCTACCGGGGAAGGGCTGGAACCCGCCTCCGATGCGCCCCGGTTGCTGGGGGCGCCGCACGGGGACTTCCAGCTCATAGCCCGGGTGACCGTGGGGTTCGCGGGGTCTTTCGACGCCGGGGTGCTCTACGTCCACGTGGGGAGCGGGCCTGGGCCAAGCTCTGTCTGGAGTACTCGCCTGACGTGCCCACCGTTTGCACGGTGGTGACTCGGGGACATTCCGATGACGCCAACTCCTTCACCGTGGACGGGAGTTCGGTGTGGCTGCGGGTCAGTCGGACCGGGCGGGCGTTCGCCTTTCACGCGTCCCGGGACGGGAAGAAGTGGATATTCATCCGGCTCTTCACGCTCGGTGACGAGAAGGAGACCGATGCCGCGCTCGTCGGGTTCATGGCCCAGTCGCCGATGGGGAGGGGTGTGTCGTGACCTACGACCACCTTGAGTTCAGGCCTGGTTGGCCGGACGATCTGCGAGACGGAAGCTGAGGAAGGCCGTTGCCGCGAAGAGGGTCGCGCTGATCGCGAGGCTCTCTCGCAGGCCCGCCGTGAAGTCGGCGGAGACCAGTGCTCCGAAGACGGCGATGCCCAGGCCGCCCGCCACCTGACGTGCCGAGTTGAGTACGCCCGCCGCCAAGCCCGCCCGCTCCGCCGTCACCGCGTCCATCATCACCGCGGTCAGCGGCGGGACCGTCAGGGCGCAGCCCAGGGCCATCGGTACGAGGAGCACGGCCACCAGCAGCGGCGGTGTGCTCTGGTCGACGTACAGCAGGACGAGTGTGCCCAGTGCCGCCAGCAACTGACCTGTCAGCATGGGGAGTCGGGCGCCGTGGCGGGCCGCCAGTCTGCCCGCCGCGATGTTCGTCAGCGGGATCAGGCCGGTCATCGGCAGGAACATCAGGCCGGCGTACAGCGCCGAACGGCCCTGCACCTGCTGGAAGAAGAGCGCGAAGACGAAGGTCAGGCCGAAGAAGGCGACGCTGCACGCCGCGCCCGTCGCGACCGCCACCGACACCGTACGGCTGCGGAACAGGGCGAGCGGTACCACCGGGTGCGACTGGCGTCGTTCGACGGCGATGAAGGCCCCGGCCGCGAGGATCGCGATGAGTGCGGCCACAACTCCCGTTGTTCCGCGCTCGATCACCGCGAACGTCGCCGCCGTGAGGGCGATCACCGCCGTCAGTTGGCCGGGGAGGTCGAGGGGTGCGGGGCGGCGTTCCGAGCGGGGGCCCGGAGGAGCAGGACGAGTGCCGTCGCGCCCAGGGGCAGGTTGATGAAGAAGATGCCCCGCCAGTCCCAGAGCGTGGTCAGCACCCCTCCGGCCACCGGGCCGAGCGCCACCGGTACCGCGCCGCCGGCCGCCCAAGTCGCCACCGCCCGGGCCCTCTTGACCGGTTCGGCGTAAGCCTGGCGTACGAGGGACAGGGAGGCCGGGAGGACCACGGCCGCCGCCACGCCCTGGAGTGCGCGGGCGCCGATCAGCGCGGGGAGGTTCGGGGCCAGGCCGCAGGCCGCCGAGGCGAGGGTGAAGAGCGTGATGCCGATCGCGTACGCGCGGCTCGCCCCGGCCCGGTCGGCGAAGGCACCGGTGGACAGCATCAGGGCGGCGAAGGACAGCGTGTACGCGTCGACCACCCACTGCAGTCCCGACATCCCGCCGCCCAGCGCGGTCCCGATCGACGGCAGCGCCACGTTCACCACGGACGCGTCGAGGGTGATGAGCGCGAAGCCGAGGAGGGCGGCGGTGAGAGTGAGCGCGGGGAGGGCGGGGGCGAGTCCCTGGTGCGGGGCGTGAGGCGGGTGGTGGGCGTCGTCATGTCCTCATCGTGCGGGTGGGCGGCGCCGTACAGTAGTGGCCGGAATGCCATACGTCCGGAGGTTCTGGCCATGGTGCAGCCCAGCCGTCCCCGTCGGGTCGCCGTCGTCGCGGCGACCCCTGTCTCGATGTTCAACCTGGCCATCCCGGAGCTGCTGTTCGAACGGGTCGAGGTCGACGGGGAGCGGGGCTACGAGACGGTCATCTGCGCTCCGGAACCCGGTCCCGTGCCGACTACGGGCGGCCTCGACCTGCACGTACGGCAGGGGCTCGACGTCGTGCGGGACGCGGACCTGGTGCTCGTCGTCGGGACCGGGCACCGGTACACGCCCGACCCGCGCACGGTGAGCGCCCTGAGCGAGGCCGCCGCAGCGGGCAAGCGCATCGCGTCCATCTGCAGCGGCGCGTTCGCCCTGGCCGAGGCCGGGCTGCTGGACGGGCGCCGGGCCACGACCTACTGGAACCAGGCCGAGGAGATGCGCAGACGCTATCCGGAGGTCGACCTCACCGGTGACGTCCTCTACGTCCAGGACGGCCAGTTCCTGACCGCGTCCGGGTACGCCGCCGGCATCGACCTCTGCCTGCACATCATCCGCACCGACTACGGTGCCGCCGTCGCCAACGAGGTCGCCCGGCTCGCCCTCGTCGCACCCGTACGGCCGGGCGGGCAGACCCAGTTCACGCGGACCCCGCTGCCGCCCGAGCGCGGTGTCGCCTGCGCGGACACCCGGGGCTGGGCCATGCGCAACCTCGACAAGCCGCTCACCCTCACCGACCTGGCCCGGCACGCGGGCGTCAGCGTCCGCACGCTCACCCGCAGGTTCCACGCGGAGAGCGGGGTGAGCCCCTGCAGTGGCTGCTCCACCAGCGCGTCGAGCGGGCCAAGGAGCTCCTGGAGACCACCGCCCTCCCCATGGACCAGGTCGCCCGCGCCTGCGGCCTGGGCACGGCGGACTCCCTGCGTGGCCACCTCGTCCGCCGCACCGGGCTGACGCCGAGCGCCTACCGGGCGCAGTTCAGCCGGCTGGGAACCGGAGGGGCCGGGGTCACGTCATCGGTTGCATGATCAGCGACCGAGTCAGTGGAGCCCGGTGATCCGTACGGCCCCTGCCCGCGGAGGCGGAGAGCGTCGCCGCGCTGCACGCGCGGGCCCGGGCGACGTACTACCCCGACGGCGTCCCGGAGGACGGGCAGGACTGGCTCGCCGCCTGGCGCGGAGCCATCGAGCGGCCCGACGCCCCTGTGCTGTGTGTCGTCGAGAGCGGTCGTATCGTCGCCATCGCTTCCTTCCGTGTCCCGGAGGGCGGGGCGGCGGACACGGTCAAGCTGTTCCAGTTCCACGTCGAGCCCGAGCGGTGGCGCTCCGGGGTCGGTACGGTCCTGCACGCGGCCTGCGTCGAGCAGTGGCGGGCCGACGGACGGCGGAGCGCCGTACTCGACGTGCATGTCGACAACGAGCGGGCGCAGGGGTTCTACGTCCGGCAGGGGTGGGTCGCCGAGCCGGACGACGGTGGTCATCATGTGGGGATGCGGCTGGTCGTGGCGGGGGAATGAAGCGAGGTGCTTGAACGTTCACGGGGAGACGGAGGGAGTCTCCGTTCCATCCGTACGTCCTGGAAAGAGCCGAAGAATGCGCGTCGAGATCTGGTCCGACATCGCCTGCCCGTGGTGCTACGTGGGCAAGGCCCGCTTCGAGAAGGCGCTCGACGCGTTCCCGCACCGTGACGGCGTCGAGGTCGTGCACCGGTCCTTCGAGCTGGACCCGGGGCGCGCCAAGGGCGACACCCAGCCCGTGATCAAGATGCTCACCAAGAAGTACGGGATGAGCGAGGCGCAGGCGCAGGCCGGTGAGGACAACCTCGGTGCGCAGGCCGCCGCCGAGGGGCTCGACTACCGCACCCGCGACCGCGACCACGGCAACACCTTCGACATGCACCGCCTCCTCCACTTCGCCAAGGAGCACGGCCGCCAGGACGAGCTGATCCAGGCGCTGTACAAGGCGAACTTCGCCGAGGAGCGGTCCGTGTTCGGCGACGACGAGCGGCTCGTCGAGCTGGCCGCCGGTGCCGGGCTCGACGCCGAGGACGCCCGCAAGGTCCTCGCCGACCCGACCGCGTACGCCGACGACGTCCGCGCCGACGAGCGCGAGGCCGCCGAGCTGGGTGCGAACGGCGTCCCCTTCTTCGTCCTCGACCGCAAGTACGGCGTCTCCGGCGCCCAGCCCGCCGAGGTCTTCGCCCAGGCGCTGACCCAGGCGTGGGGCGAGCACGCGCCGCTCAAGCTGATCGACAGCGGGACCGGCAGCGGCGGCGACGCCGAGGCGTGCGGGCCCGACGGGTGTGCGGTGCCGCAGGCCTGACAGCCGTGAGCCCTGGCTGAAAGGTGCTGGTCAGGGCGATCGTCCGGTGACCTATAAGCGTTCCTTAGCGGATCCGCGTAAAAATCCGCAATGGACGAGGGCTTTCCGGCACCCCAGAGTGGGGGCATGGAGACCTTCGAGAGCCTCGTCCGCGCCGAGTTCGCCCCGAAGAACACCTACCTCAACACCGCGAGCACCGGCCTCCTCCCGACCCGTACCGTCACCGCGATGCGCACCGCCATCGAGGCCGCCGCGGTCGGTACGCCGACCGACATGTTCGACGACGTCGAGGCGTCCCGCACCGCGTTCGCCCGGCTGACCCGGGTACCGGTCGGCCGGGTGGCGGCCGGGGCCTCGGTGGCGGTCTACAGCGGGCTGATCGCCTCCTCACTGCCGGCCGGGGCCGAAGTCCTCACCGCCGAGGCCGACTTCAGCTCCGTGGTGAACCCCTTCCACATGCGCCCCGACCTCAAGGTGCGCGCCGTCCCGCTGGAGCGGATCGCCGAGTCGGTACGCCCCGGCACCGCGCTCGTCGCGGTCAGCGCCGCCCAGTCCGCCGACGGCCGCGTCGCCGACCTGCCCGCGCTGCGGGCGGCGGCACAGCAACACGGGGCGCGTACGTACGTCGACGCGTCCCAGGCCACCGGTTGGTTCGACCTCGACGCGGGCGCCTACGACTACGTCGCCTCCGTCGGCTTCAAGTGGCTGTTCTGCCCACGCGGGGTCGCCTTCCTGGTCACCCCGGAGGACCTCGGCGGCCTCAACCCGATCTTCGCCGGGTGGGTCGCGGGCGAGGCCCCCTGGGACAGCTGCTACGGCCCGGTCGAGGAACTCGCCCACTCCGCCCGCCGGTTCGACGAGAGCCCGGCCCTCTTCTCCTACGCCGGAGCCCGCCACTCGCTCGCGCTGCTGGAGGAGGTGGGGGTCGATGCCGTACGCGCCCATGACCTGGCCCTCGCGGACCGCTTCCGCGCGGGGCTCGACGCCCTCGGGCACGAACCGGTGGCGTCCCCAGGGTCACCGATCGTCTCCGTTCCCGGACTCGGCCGTCGGCAGGGCGAGTTGAGCGCGGCCGGGGTCGAAGTCTCCGACCGGGCGGGGAACTTGCGGGCGGCCTTCCATCTCTACAACACCGCCGAGGACGTCGACCGGCTGCTGGAGGTCCTGGCCGGCTGACGCGGGAAGAGGCAAGCGCCGTAAGGGAG
The DNA here is from genome assembly GCA_016893485.2 of Streptomyces sp. P3. Lineage (GTDB taxonomy): Bacteria > Actinomycetota > Actinomycetes > Streptomycetales > Streptomycetaceae > Streptomyces. The sequence goes on along the minus strand of JAFEKX020000001.1, from coordinate 2,569,665 downwards.
TTGGCATGCGGAAGGGCACCTCGGTCGCCGCGACCGGGGTGCCCTCGCGGTGAACCGCCTCGGTGTCACCTCACCGGGGTGAAGTCCCGGGCGCCGATGAACTCGGGGCGTCGGACCGGAGCCGCGAACGGCTCGACGGCCTTGTTCTCCACGCTGTTGAACACGATGAAGACGTTGCTGCGCGGGAACGGCGTGATGTTGTCGCCGGAGCCGTGCATGCAGTTGCAGTCGAACCAGGTCGCCGAACCGGCCCTGCCCGTGAACAACTTGATGCCGTACTCGGAGGCCATCCCGGTCAGCGCCTCGTCCGAGGGAGTGCCCGCGTCCTGCATCTGCAGCGACTGGCGGTAGTTGTCCTCGGGGTGGCGCCCGCGCAGCCGAGGAACGGAACGGGTGCGAGCCCGGCATGATCATGAGGCCGCCGTTGGTGTCGTGGTTCTCGGTGAGCGCGATCGACACGGACACGGTGCGCATGTTCGGCAGGCCGTCCTCGGCGTGCCAGGTCTCGAAGTCCGAGTGCCAGTAGAAGCCGCTCGCGCCGAAGCCCGGCTTCACGTTGATCCGCGACTGGTGGACGTACACGTCCGAACCGAGGATCTGCCGGGCCCGCCCGACGACCCGCTCGTCCCGCACGAGGCGCGCGAACACCTCGCTGATCCGGTGCACCTCGAAGACGGACCGGATCTCCTTGGACTTCGACTCGACGATCGACCGCTCGTCGGCCCGGATCGCCGGATCGGCGACGAGGCGCTCCAACTCCTGCCGGTAGACCTCGACTTCGTCATCGCGAAGGAGTTCCCGCATGGAGAGGAAGCCGTCGCGCTCGAAGGCCTGGAGGTCGGCCGTCGGGATCGGTCCCGGGGTGTCGGGGAGCCCCAGACGACCGGGTCCTTGCGCGGGACGGACACCTCGGTGGTGCCGCGGCTGGGGTACAGGTCGGTGACACTGGTGACGGTGGTCATGCTGGTCACACCTCCTCGGGCTCGGTCAGCAGCGGGTAGACGCCGTTCTCGTCGTGGTCCTCCCGTCCGGTGACGGGCGGGTTGAAGACACAGATGCAGCGGAAGTCCTCCTTGATCCGCATCGTGTGCCGCTCGTGGCCGTCGAGGAGGTACATGGTCCCGGGCGTGATCGTGTACGTCTGCCCGGTCTCGTTGTCGGTGAGTTCGGCGTGGCCCTCGACGCAGACGACGGCCTCGATGTGGTTCGCGTACCACATCGACGTCTCGGTACCCGCGTAGAGGATGGTCTCGTGCACCGAGAAACCGACCCGCTCCTTGGCGAGGACGATGCGCTTGCTCTCCCAGGTGCCGGACGCGGCCTTGATGTGCCGGTCGGTGCCTTCGAGTTCCTTGAACGAACGGACAATCACGGTGTGGTGACGCCTCCTTGACGCAGTATCAGATGGTGGTTCCGGTTCAGGCGGTTTCGCGTACCGCGCGGGCGAGGATGCTCAGACCCTCGTCCAACTCCTCGGGGGTGATGGTCAGCGCGGGCAGCAGCTTGACGACCTCGCTCTGCGGGCCCGACGTCTCGACCAGCAGGCCGAGTTCGAAGGCGCGGGCACAGATCCGGCCGGCGCGCTCGGGGTCCTTGAACTCGATGCCCCAGACCAGGCCGCGGCCCCGGTACTCCCTGATGTCGGCGAGGTTCTCCTCGGTGATCGAGATCAGCCCCTGCTCGACCTGCTCACCGCGGGTCCGGGTCTGCTTCTCCATCGCGGCGCCGTCCGCCCAGTACGTCTCCAGCGCGGCGGTGGCGGTGACGAACGCCGGGTTGTTGCCGCGGAACGTGCCGTTGTGCTCGCCCGGCTCCCAGATGTCCAGCTCGGGCCTGAACAGGCACAGCGACATCGGGAGGCCGTAGCCGCTGATGGACTTGGACACGGACGATGTCCGGGACGATGCCCGACTCCTCGAAGGAGAAGAACGCGCCGGTGCGGCCGCAGCCCATCTGGATGTCGTCGACGATCAGCAGCATGTCCTGGCGCTCGCACAACTCGGCCAGCGCGCGCAGCCATTCGGGGCGGGCGACGTTGATGCCGCCCTCGCCCTGCACGGACTCGACGATGACCGCGGCGGGCTTGTTCAGGCCGGAGCCCTGGTCCTCCAACAGCCGCTCGAACCACAGGAAGTCGGGGACCCTGCCCTCGAAGTAGTTGTCGAAGGGCATCGGCGTGCCGTGCACCAGCGGGATGCCGGCACCGGCCCGCTTGAAGGCGTTGCCGGTCACGGCGAGCGAGCCGAGGGACATCCGTGGAAGGCGTTGGTGAACGAGACGATCGCCTCGCGCCCCTTCACCTTGCGCGCCAACTTCAGTGCGGACTCAACGGCGTTGGTGCCGGTCGGGCCCGGGAACATCACCTTGTACGGCAGGTCGCGCGGGCGCAGCACCAGGTCCTGGAAGGTCTGGAGGAACGCGCGCTTGGCACCGGTCGACATGTCGAGCCCGTGCGTGACGCCGTCGCGTTCCAGATAGTCGATCAACGCCCGTTTCAGGACAGGGTTGTTGTGCCCGTAGTTCAGCGAGCCGGCGCCCGCGAAGAAGTCGAGGTAGGCGTGGCCGTCCTCGTCGTACATACGGCTGCCCCGGGCCCGGTCGAAGACGGTGGGCCAGGCGCGGCAGTAGCTGCGGACCTCGGACTCCAGGGTCTCGAAAACGCTCAGATCGGGCTGGGTGATGGTCACGCGAACAACTCCTCGGTGTGTGGGGGGCGGGTGGCGGGCGGGCGACGGGGGCTCAGTGACCCAGCGGGCCGATGCGGTAGAGCACCTCGGGGTCGTGGGGCCCGTCAGGGAAGTCACCGGTCTCGAACAGGACCGTGCGCTCGACGGGGGCGCCGTGGCGTTCGGCGTACGACGTGAAGAGGCGCTCGGAGGCGGTGTTGCCGGGCGTGATCGTGGTCTCGACCTCGGTCACGCCGTACTCCTCGGCGACCCGCGCGGTGAGTCCGTCGAGCAGCCGGGCGGCCAGTCCGCGACCGCGTTGCGCGGCGTCGACGGCCACCTGCCACACGAGCAGCGTGCCCGGTCGCTCGGGCCGCACATACCCGGTGACGAAGCCGACCGGCTCGCCGCGCTCGTCACGGACGACGGCCGAGGTGCGGGAGAAGTCCCGGCACCACAGCAGATAGCTGTACGACGAGTTCAGGTCGAGGGCGTTCGAGTCCTGGGCAATACGCCACAACGCGGCGCCGTCGGCCACCGTGGGGCGGTCGATGTGCAGGTCTGCTTGGGTGGCAGTCATGCGAATTGAATTTACCGAGGGAAATTCGAAATTGCATGGAGGGATGGGGTTACGCCTGAGGGCCGCTTGTGTTATCACGCGTGCGACGGCAGGCCTTATACCCTACTTTGACCATCACATAGGGAACGAAACGGGCGTCCTGTGTAACGGGTCACAGGGGTTCGACCCTCACGGGATCTACGCGAATTATTTGCGTTTGCCCGCGCGGAAACCGGGCAGGAGAAACTGGGAAGCTACCCGTAAAAGCGGCGATAAAATTCCCGGGAATTGCGCTGGGATTGCGTTCGAATTAGGCTGGCATTACTCAGCCCGCTACCGGCTCCAGGTGCTTTCCACGGCGGACCGGGCGGCCCCCAGGTCCACCGACGCGCCCTGCTCGGCCAGTGCCGCGCCGAGCGCTGCCAAGGAGTTCCGGACCGCCTCCGCCGTCGCGTCCACGCCGTAGTGGTTGACCCGGATCATCTCCATGGCCAGGGCGCCGCCGCCCGCGGCCAGGGGCAACCCCGGGTTCGAGGCGAGGGCGCTTGCCACCAGGTCGGAGGCCGCCACACCCGGCGGGGTCCTGAGGGTCGTGGCGACCGGGGCCGCCTCGGAGGCCTTGTGGACGTACGGTTCGAGGCCGCCGCCCAGGGCGAGGGCGCCCGCGCGGGTCGCCGCCGCCGCGGTCGCGTGGCGCTCGATCACCGTGGACAGGCCCTCGGACTCGATGCGCTCCACGCACGCATCCAGCGCGAGCATCTCCAGCTGGGCCGGTGCGTGCGGCAGCGCGGTGCGGCCCGCGTCGGTCCAGCGGTCCTTCCAGTCGAGGAGGGAGAGGTAGGAGCGGCGCGGGGCGACGGGGTTCGCCATCATGCGGGCCCAGGCCCGTGAGCTCACCGACACCGCCGAGACGCCCGCCGGACCGCCCATCGCCTTCTGCGCCCCGATCACGCACAGGTCGATCCCCACGCGTCCGGCAGCACCGGCTCCGCGCCGATGGACGCGACCGCGTCGACGTAGAAGATCGCGCCGTGCGCCCGCGCGATCTCACCGATCTCCGCGACCGGGTTGGTGTTGCCGGTCGCCGCCTCCGCGTGGACCAGGGACACGAAGTCGATCCCGGGGTGTGCGGCGAAGGCCTCCCGGACCTGGTCGGCGGTCACCGCCGTGTGGAACGGCACCGAGAGGTCGATCACCTCGGCGCCGCAGTCCCGCAGCCAGTTCCCGAAGGTCTGCCCGTAGGGGCCGGTGATGACGTTCAGCGCGAGCGTGCCCGGCCCCGCCGTCGAACGGATCGCCCCCTCCAGCGGCAGCAACGCCTCACCCTGCATGATCACGACATCCTGCTCGGTGTCGAGCAACCGGGCCACCCGGTCCTCGATCGCGGCGAAGTGCGCGGCGCTCAGCGGGGCCAGGTCGAGGAAGGGGGTGGGTCATGGCGGTGCTCTTTCGCTCGCGGGGAGGGGCCGGGCGGGACGGTCCTGATCGACGGAGATGAGCGTAACCGGCGACTTCTTAGCCCGGACGGCCCCCTGGTCACCGTCCGGGTGAGCGGGCCGCCGAACCCCTCCGAATAATCGGAACCCATAGTTCCGTCACAGGAGGCCTCCGTGAACACGCTCCTCGGCCGCCGGATCCGCACCCTGGCCGCCACCACCGCGAGCGCCGCACTCGTCCTCGTGGCCGGCTGCACGTCGAGCGACAGCGGCGGCAGCGGCTCGAAGACCGCCGCCGGTGGCGTCGAACTCGTCAAGGCGGGCCGGCTCACCACCTGCACCCACCTCCCGTACCCGCCGTTCCAGTCCGAGATCGACGGCAAGGTGCAGGGCTTCGACGTCTCCCTCATCGACCTGGTCGCCAAGGACCTCGGCGTGAAGCAGACGATCCTCGACACCCCCTTCGAGAACTTCAAGACCGGCGCCTTCCTCAACGCCGGCGAGTGCGACCCGGCCGCCGCCGGCATGACCATCACCGCCGAGCGCAAGAAGAACGTCGACTTCTCCGACCCCTACTTCGACGCCACCCAGGCCGTCCTCGTCGACAAGAAGAGCGGCCTGACCTCGCTCGCGGACGTCAAGAGCAAGGGCAGGAAGCTCGGCGCCCAGGCACAGACCACCGGCGAGGACTACGCCAAGAAGCAGGGCTTCGACCCCGTCTCCTTCGAGTCCTCCGACGCCGTCCTCAACGGCCTGCGCACCGGCCAGGTCCAGGCCGTCATCATCGACTACCCGGTCGTCCAGGGCTGGCTGAAGACCAAGGCCAACGCCGACGCGTTCAAGGTCGTCGACAACCTCAACACCGGTGAGCAGTACGGCTTCACGGTCAAGAAGGGCAACACGAGACTCCTCGCCGCGATCAACAAGGCCATCAAGGACGCGAAGGCCGACGGCACGTACAAGAAGCTGTACGAGAAGTGGATCGGCCCCTACGACGCCTCGGCCGCCTCTCCGTCGGCCTCATGACCGGCGACACGGCGGACCCCCAACTCCAGCCCAGGAGAAAGGGGTCGAGCAGACGGCAGAAGCGCAGGCTGTCCCAAGGCGTGCAGTACGCCGTCTTCGCCGCCGTCGTGATCGTCTTCGCGGTCACCGCCGACTGGGGGCGCCTGAAGAACCAGTTCGCGCAGTGGAGCATCGCCAAGCAGATGTTCCCCGACGTCATCACCCTGGCGTTGAAGAACACGGTGCTCTACACCCTGTCCGGCTTCGTCTTCGGCCTCGTCCTCGGCATGGTCGTCGCGCTGATGCGGCTGTCGTCCGTGGGTCCCTACCGCTGGCTCGCCGGGATCTACATCGAGATCTTCCGCGGCCTGCCCGCCCTGCTGATCTTCATCTTCGTCGGCGTCGCCGTACCACTCGCCTTCCCGGGCACGGAGATCGTCGGCGGGACGTACGGCAAGGTCGCCCTCGCGCTCGGCCTGGTGTCGGCCGCGTACATGGCGGAGACGATCCGCGCGGGCATCCAGGCGGTGCCCAAAGGGCAGTTGGAGGCGGCCCGTTCGCTCGGCTTCTCGCAGGCGCGGGCCATGGTGTCGATCGTCGTCCCGCAGGCGTTCCGGATCATCCTGCCGCCACTGACCAACGAACTCGTCCTCCTCTTCAAGGACTCCTCCCTGGTCCTGTTCCTCGGCGTCACCCTGGAGGAACGCGAACTCTCCAAATACGGCAGGGACTTGGCGAGTACGACGGCCAACTCCACGCCGATCCTGGTGGCCGGCCTGTGCTACCTCCTGGTGACGATCCCGCTGAGCTTCGTGGTCCGGCGGATGGAGACCAGGACGGGGAGGCGGTCCGGTGACCGGCACCCCGGAGATCCAAGTACGCGGCCTGCACAAGTCGTTCGGTACCAACGAAGTGCTGCGCGGCATCGACCTGGAGATCGCACACGGCGAGGTCGTCTGCGTCATCGGCCCCTCAGGCTCCGGCAAGTCGACCCTCCTGCGGTGCGTGAACCTGCTCGAAGAACCCAGCGCGGGGCGGGTGTTCGTCGGCGGCACCGAGATCACCGACCCCGATGTCGACATCGACGCCGTACGCCGCCGCATCGGCATGGTCTTCCAGCAGTTCAACCTCTTCCCGCACCTGACCGTCACCGAGAACCTCACCCTCCCGCAACGCCGCGTCCTGCGCCGCGACAAGACCCAGGCCGCGAAGATCGCCGCCGACAACCTCCGCCGCGTCGGCCTCGCGGAGAAGGCCGACGCCCACCCCGCCTCCCTCTCCGGCGGTCAGCAGCAACGCGTCGCCATCGCACGGGCGTTGGCGATGGACCCCGAGGTCATGCTCTTCGACGAACCGACGTCGGCACTCGACCCCGAGCTGGTCGGAGACGTCCTCGCCGTCATGCGCATGCTCGCGAACGAGGGCATGACGATGATGGTCGTCACCCACGAGATGACGTTCGCGCGCGAGGTGGCCGACCGGGTTGTGTTCATGGACGCGGGCGTGATCATCGAGGAGGGCCCTCCGGGCCGGGTCATCACCAACCCCACACACGAACGCACTCGTCACTTTCTGTCTCGACTGCTGGACCCGGCGATGGCTGAGGTACAGGACGACGACAGCGCCCCCTAAGCGGCGCGGGGCCGTGGCGATGTGCGGCTCCGCCGCGTGGTCGCGACCAGCCACATCGCGCCCGCACCCGACGAACTATCGTGCGTCCCATGAGCGATCAAGCCGTGCTGCACGTAAAGGGCCGGGTCCTTGTGGGACCGGAGGACATCCGCGACGAACTCTGGGTCATCGACGGCCGCATCTCCTACGACCGTCCCCTCGACGCCGACGACATCCGGACGGTAGACGGCTGGGCCCTCCCCGGCCTCGTCGACGCCCACTGCCACGTAGGCCTGGGCACCCACGGCCCCGTGGACGCCGAGACCGCCGAGCAACAGGCCCTCACCGACCGAGACGCCGGCACCCTCCTGCTGCGCGACGCCGGCTCCCCTCGGACACCCGTTGGATCGACGACCGCGAAGACCTCCCGAAGATCATCCGCGCCGGCCGGCACATCGCCCGCACCCGCCGCTACATCCGCAACTTCGCCCACGAGATCGAACCCGACGACCTCGTCGCCTACGTCGCCCAGGAGGCCCGACGCGGCGACGGCTGGGTCAAGTTGGTAGGCGACTGGATCGACCGCGACCTCGGCGACCTGTCCGCCTGCTGGCCGCGCGACGCGGTGGAGGCGGCCATCGCCGAGGCCCACCGCCTCGGCGCCCGCGTCACCGCGCACTGCTTCGCGGAGGACGCTGCGCTGCGCGACCTGGTCGAGGCCGGCATCGACTGCATCGAGCACGCGACCGGCCTCACCGAGGAGCTGATCCCGCTGTTCGCCTCGCGGGGCGTCGCCATCGTCCCGACCCTCGTCAACATCGCGACCTTCCCCAAGCTCGCCGACGACGGCGACGCCAAGTTCCCCGCTGGTCCGCCCATATGCGGCGACTGTACGAGCGGCGCTACGACACCGTGCGCTCCGCCTACGACGCCGGAGTCCCGGTCTACGTCGGCACCGACGCCGGAGGCTCCCTCGCCCACGGCCTGGTCGCGGCCGAGGTCGCCGAACTCGTCACCGCCGGCATCCCCGCCGTGGAGGCGCTGTCGGCGACCGCGTGGGGGCGCGGGAGTGGCTCGGGCGGCCCGGGCTCGAGGAGGGCGCGCCGGCGGACTTCGTCGTGTACGAGGCGGACCCGCGCGCCGATGTGCGCGTGCTCGCGTCGCCGCGGCGGGTGGTGCTGAACGGGCTGGTGGTCGAATAGTCGCCAGGCGATTCGAATACGCTCACGGAAAACCCACGAAGGGGTGAAGTGACGCCGGATCGCTGACGGTTCACCCCTCGTGAGTAATTCTTACCGGGTCCCAAGCATGTCTCTTCTGGGGTCCCACACCTTGAACGGCACCAACTTCCGCATGCCCGCACGCCGTTGGGCCACCGTGGCCACGGCGACCGCCCTCGCCGCCGGTCCCGTGGCGCTGGTCGGCGCGGGTTCCGCCCACGCGACCACCGACCAGGGTCGCGCGAGCGCCGTCGTGCTCCGTACCGGGCTCGACGTCTCCCTGCTCAACAAGACCGTGGATGTCCCGCTCGCGGTCTCCTCAACGAGGTCCACGCCCCGCAGAGTGCCGAAAAAGACCGCGCTCACCGCCCAGTTGGACGGGGTGAACGGCGGGCAGCCCTTCAGTGTGCTCGGCGCGGACGTCGCCACGGCGAAGGCGACCGTGTCCGCGACGAAGGCCGAGGGGTACACGAACCTCGCCCATGCGCGGCTCCACGTCCCCGGGCTGCCGCTGCTCTCCCTCATCGAGATCGACGCGGTCACCTCGAAGGCGACGTGCGAGGCCGGGAAGGCGCCGGTCGCCACGTCGCACCTGCCGGGGGCGGTGACGGTGCTCGGCAAGCGGATCACGGTGACCGCGAGTGGTCCTACGGAGGTTCAGGTGCCGGGGTCGGGTCCGTCAGCCTCGATCTGTCCAAGACGTCGACCACGTCCCGTACGGCTGCCGCGACCGCGCTCGAACTCAAGGTCTCCGTCAACCCGTTGAAGCTGAACGTCGCGGATGTCGAGGGCACGGTGACGTTGGCCCAGGCGACCTGTGAGGCGCCGAAGGTCGCCTCCGTGACGCCGCCGTCCGCCAAGCCCGCGCCGGACGTCAAGCCCCAAGGGGCGCCCGCGGAGGCGGGGTTGGCCGAGACGGGGGGAAGTTCCGCGACGCCGTACATCGCGGGCGGGGCGGTGGCGCTGCTGGCGGCGGGGGAGCGGCGGTGCTGATGACGCGCCGCCGCCGCACCTGAACCAACCACGCTTTCCCACCCACCCACCCGTTCCGGGCGCTTTGAAGGGCGACCTTTAACTGCGGCGGGTGCGGGGGCGGGCGGACCGAGTCGAACGGCGGCCAAGGCCTGGCTCCTACGGCGACCCTTCAGCCCACCGAGTCGGGTGGGTGAAAAGGCCGTGGCGTAACCCCGTCACCCGCCCGCCAGCGTCACCGCCTGGTCCAGTGCCTGGAGGAAACGGTTCACTGTCGCTCGGTCGCGGACGGCGAGCCGTAGCCACTGGTCGTCCAACCCGGGAACGTGTCCCCACGGCGGACGGCGAAACCCAGGTCGCGGAGGTGGCGCCGTACGGCCACCGCGTTGGGGACCCGGACGAGGACGAACGGCGCCTCCGCGGGTTCCGTGACGCGGAGGCCGTCGGGGGCGAACTCCGCGAGCCCGGCGACGAGATGGGCCCGGTCGGCGGTGACCCGGTGGGCGGCGTGGGCGGCCTCGGCGAGAGCCTGGGAGTCCATGCAGGCCTCCGCCGCGGCCAGCGCCGGCGTGGACACCGGCCACAACGGCTGGACCCGCTCCAGTTCCGCGATGATCTCGGGGTCGCCGAGGACGTACCCGATCCGCAGCCCCGCGAGACCCCAGGTCTTGGTGAGGCTGCGGAGGACGACGAGCCCGGGGATGTCGGTCCGGCCGGCAAGGGCCTCCCGCTCACCCGGCACCGCGTCCATGAACGCCTCGTCGACCACCAACGTCCGCCCGGGGCGGGCGAGTCGGGCGATGGCGGCGGCGGGATGCAGGACGGACGTCGGATTCGTCGGGTTGCCGATCAGCACCAGGTCCGCGTCCTCCGGTACGGCCCCCGGGGTCAGCCGGAACCCGTCCGCCTCCCGCAGCAGCACCCGCTCCACCGCGTGCCCCGCGTCCCGCAGCGCCGCCTCCGGCTCGGTGAACTGCGGGTGCACGACGACCGGCTGACGGACCTTCAGCGCACGGGCGAGCAGCACGAAGGCCTCGGCCGCGCCCGCCGTCAGCAGGACGTGCTCCACCGGCAGCCCGTGCCGCGCCGCGACCGCCGCCCGCGCCGCCCGCCCGTCCGGGTAGGCGGCGAGGCCGGTGAGCGAGTCGGCTATCCGCTCGCGCAGCCAGGCCGGGGCGTGTCCGCGCGGACGTTCACCGCGAGATCGACCAACAGGGCGCCGTCGTCCCGGACTTCGGCGTCACCGTGATGGCGTAGATCGTGGGCCCCGTCCGTCGGACCGTGGGCTCTTTCAGTGTGCATGGGCGTGCCCACCGTGATGGTGATGCCCGTGGTCGTGACCCTCGTCGTCGGGATGGAAGTGCGGCTGCTGCGGCTGCCCCACCTTGTCCTCGAAGCCGGGCAGCGCGATCCGGTACACGCACGAGTCGCAGTTCATCCGCAGATCACCCTTGACCGCCTCCCGGTACCGCTCCATCACCAGGTCCAGCAACTCCGGCTCGGGGCCGATGACGTCGGCCGACCGCACCTCGATGTCGGGGTGCGCCGCCGCCCAGCCCTCCGTCTGCTGCCGCACCTGCGCTCCGGCAGGATGCCGGTGAACAGGAAGTACGGCAGGACCACGATCCGCTTCGCGCCCAGCTTCACACACCGGTCAAGACCGCTCGGCACGTCGGGCGCCGCCAGCGACACGAACGCCGGTTCCACGCCCGCGTAGCCGCGCCCCTCCCACAGCAGCCGCGCGGCCTTGTGCACCTCGGCGTTGGCGTCCGGGTCCGTCGACCCGCGCCCCACGAGCAGCACGGTCACGTCGGCCCGGTCGGCCGGGGTGCGCGCCGCCTCGCCGAGCGCCTCGTCGAGCCGCCGCTCCAGCACGTTCAGCAGCGCCGGGTGCGGGCCCAGCGGACGGCCGTAGGTGTACGAGATGCCCTCGTGCCGCTCCTTCTCCCGGGCCAGCGCCGCCGGGATGTCCCCCTTGGCGTGCCCGGCGGAGACCAGCATCAGCGGTACGGCGGCGAACCGGCGCACCCCGCGCTCCACCAGCTCGGTCACCGCGTCGCCCAGCGGCGGCGGCGACAGCTCGATGAACCCGCCGGCGACGGGCAGTTCGGGGTGGCGGCGGCCCAACTCCCGTACGAAGTCCCGGAACGCCTGGGCTCCGGCCTCGTCCCGGGTGCCGTGTCCGGCGATGAGCAGGGCGGGCGGCGGGGTGGTCACGATTTCTCCTCCGGATGTGAAACAGGGTGGTACAGCAGGGCGTTGAGGGCCGCCGAGGCGACCGCCGAACCGCCCTTCTCGGACACGTTGCTCACGGCGGGCAGCCCGCTCTCGCGCAGCGCGGCCTTGGACTCGACCGCGCCGACGAAGCCGACGGGCAGCCCGATGACGAGCACGGGAGAGGCGTCCAGCCGCAGCAGCTCCTCCAGGGCGGTCGGCGCGTTGCCGATCACCCAGAGGGCGCCGGGCCCGACCTCGTCGTAGGCGAGCCGGATCGCGTGTGCCGAACGGGTCAGTCCGGGACCGGACCTGGCGTCCCGGAGCCGGCACACGGTGTCGCGCCGGGTGATGCCGGCGGCGACCATCTGCACGTCCACGACGACCGGCGCCCCGGCGTGCAGCGCGCGGTGCGCGGTCGCCAACTCGCCCTCGTCCAGGACGAGATCGGACGCGTAGTCGAGGTCGGCCGCGGAGTGCACGACCCGTTCCACGACCGCGCGGGTCAGCGGCGGGAAGTGCGAGGTGTCGAGGCGGGCGCGCAGCCGCCGGTAGGACTCCAGCTCGATCGGATGGATCACCCGGTCCACGGAACTCACTTCGCCACCTCCCGCGCCGCCTGCGAAGCCTGCCAGCGGTATCCGCGCGGCGTCACCATGCGCCCCGCGATGTCCCGGGTGGCCGTGTTGCCCACGGTCACGACCGTCATCATGTCGACCGTGGCGGGATCGAGCGCGGCCAGGGTGGTGAGCCGGCTGGACTCGTCGGGCCGCGACGCGTTCCGTACGACACCCACCGGCGTCCCCGGCTCCCGGTGCTCGGCGAGGATCGCGAGAGCCTTCGGGAGCTGCCAGTCCCGGCCCCGGCTACGGGGTTGTAGAAGGTCACCACGATGTCCGCCTCGGCCGCGGCCCGCACCCGCCGCTCGATGACCTCCACGGCGTGTGCAGATCGGAGAGGCTGATCGAGACGTGGTCGTGGCCGCGGCGGCGCCCCGAGGATCGCTGCGGCGGCCAACGCGGCGGTCACACCCGGGACTCCGACCACGTCGATGTCGTCGGTCGCCTCCGCGAGCGCGGGCGAGGCCATCGCGTACACCCCGGCGTCCCCGCTGCCGATCAGCGCGACCGCCTGTCCCTTGCGCGCCTCGGCGACGGCGGTACGGGCCCGCTCCTCCTCGGCGCCGAGCCCCGACTCCAGGACCACGGTCCCGGGCCGCAGCAGATCCCGGATCTGGTCGACGTACTGGTCGAGACCCACCAGCACGGCGGCGCGCCGGAGTTCGGCCTTCGCACGCGGGGTGACCAGATCCCGGGCGCCGGGCCCGAGCCCGACCACCGCGAGCCGCCCGCGCGCGACCCGTCGTACAACAGCGCAGGTGGCCATGGCCGGTTGTCCGTCCGCACGTTCCGACTTCCGCTTCGGGACGAGGAGTTCGCCCCCGTCCACGAGCGCGGCGGCCTCCGCCACGGACGGCGTGCCCACCGCGGCCAAGGGGGCGTCCGAGGGGTTGGGCACCTCTACGGCGGCCAGTTCGTCGGCGGAGTACGTCACCAGCGGCACCCCAGGCGGCGGGCCGCCTCGACGATGCCGGGCTCCTCCGACTTGGCGTCCACGGTGGCGAGTTGGGCCAGGGACGCGAGGGACAGCCCCGCGTCACGCACCGCGCTCTCGACGAGCCCGAGCACCTCCTCCACCGGCGCCCCCTTGGACGCGCCGACCCCGACGACCAGGGACGGCGGCCGCAGCACGACCTCCCCCGTTCGGCGGGCTCCACGGCGCGGTCGGTGACCCGGATGACGTAGGAGCCATGGGCGGACACCTTCAACGGCGGCAGCGGCCACGCCGACTCGGCGTCCAGGGCGACCGGTTCGCCGTCGAGCAGCGCGCGCGAGACACCGGCGACATCGCCCTCCACGGGGAACCCGAGCGTGTCCAGGCCGGGCACACCGACCGCGTCCGTCGCCGTCGTCACCACGGGCTGCGCGGCAAGCAACTCGCCCACCTCCACAGCGAGTTCATTGGCGCCGCCGCCGTGCCCGCCGACCAGCGACACGGCGAACCGGCCACCCTCGTCGACGCACACGACCCCGGGTCGGTCCGCTTGTCGCCCAGCAGCGGGGCGATCAGCCGGACGACGGCTCCGGTGGCGAGGAAACACACGAGCTGCTCGCACTCCGCGAACGCGGCCCGGACGGCGTCCGCCACGGGACCCTCGTAGACACGCGTACGGTCCGGCCACGCGGCGGCCAGCCGGTCCCGCGCACCCGCGCCCGCCGCGGTGGCGGAGATGAGGCCGATCACAGAGCAACTCCTTCTGGAGAGACGGGGGTTCGGATTCCCCACAGCAGAAAAACGGGATTGGTCGCCGCGAGCCGGGTCACGTCACCCGGCAGCGGCGCGAGCCGGGACGACTGCAACAGCACCCCGTCGACCGTGAGTCCGGCCGCCGAGAGAGCCCCCGCACGGCCGGTACCCGGTCGAGCGCGGCCATCGCGACGACCACGGTCCGCCGGGCCCGCCGCGCGCACGCGGTGACGATGGCGGGCAGTTCGCGCCCGCCCCCGCCGACGAACACGGCGTCGGGATCGTCGAGATCGGACAGCACGGTCGGCGCCGCCCCGTGCACGGTGTGCACATCGACGCCGTGCGCCTCGGCGTTGGCGCGGATCCGCTCGACACCGTCCCGGGTCTTCTCGACGGCGGTGACGGCGGCGCCGAGCCGCGCGCACTCGACGGCCACGGACCCGGAGCCCGAGCCGACGTCCCAGACCAGCTCGCCGAGCCGGGGCCCGAGCCGGGCCAGCGCGAGCGCCCGTACCTCGAACTTGGTGATCATCGAGTCCCGGTGCTCGAACTCCCGCTCGTCCAGCGCCCATTGGGCCGGTCCGACGGCGGCCCCGGCGACCGTCCGCACGGCACCGAGCACCCGCGCCTCGTCCAGACACAGGACGACATTCACGGCCGTACCCCAGTCCCGGGCGGCGGCCTCGGCCGGCGTGACCCGTTCGACCCGCTCCGCACCGGAACCGAGCGCGGACGCGACGACGAGGACGCGTCCGGCGGCCCGGTGGGTGAGCGCGGCGCCCAGTTCGGCGGGCCCGGCGCCCGGTCCGGTCAGCACGGCGACCTTGGGATGTGCACGGCACGCGTTGACGGCCGTCCGCAGATCGCGGCCGTGCGCGCTGACGACGACCGCGTCGTCCCAGGTCAGCCCGAGCCGGGCGAAGGCTGTGGCGACGGAGGAGACACCGGGGCGTACGTCGAGCGTGTCGCTGGAGAACCGTTCCGCCAACGCCCGGACGATCCCGAAGAACCCGGGGTCCCCGAGGCCAGCACGACGACCGGCTCGCCCTTCCCGACGTAGGCCTCGATGGTGTCGAGCGCGGGCGCGAGCGGGCCGAGGACGAGCTGCTCGGCGTCCTCGGGGACGGTGACGGCGACGGCGGCGAGATGGCGGCGCCCGCCGACGACGAGCCGGGCACCGGCGAGCACGTCGTCCACCGGGGCGCCCCCGGTCCCCATCCCCACGACCGTGATCACGTGCTCGCACCCCGGGAGCGCAGGGCCTTGCGGGCCTCCGGGTCGGCCTTGCGATAGCCGTGGAAGTGGCCCGGGTGGTAGAGGTGCGAGCGGGTGCCGTGGGCGTCGAGGGCCGGGCCGACCAGGAAGAGCGTGTGTTTCCAGAGCTTGTGCTCCTTGACCGTCTCCTCCAGCGTGCCGACCGTGCACTTCACGATCAGCTCCTCCGGCCAGGTCGCCTGGTACGCGACGACGACCGGGGTGTCCGTCGGATAGCCGCCCTCCAGCAGCTCCCGTACCAACTGCCCGCTGCGCGCCGCCGACAGGAAGATCGCCATGGTCGTGCCGTGCCGCGCGAACTCCCGCACCTCCTCGCCGGGCGGCATCGGCGTCTTGCCGCCGCCGAGCCGGGTGAGGACGACCGACTGCGCGACCTCGGGGATCGTCAGCTCGCGCCGCGCGAGCGCGGCGACGGCGGAGAACGCGGAGACACCGGGGACGATCTCGGTCGCGATGCCGATCGCGGCACACCGGTCGACCTGCTCCTGCGTACCGCCCCAGAGGGCCGGATCGCCGGAGTGGATACGCGCGACGCGCAGCCCTTCGGCGCGGGCCCGCTCGTAGACGGCGACGACGTCCTCCAGGGACATCGTCGCGGAGTCCAGGATCTCGGCGCCCTCGCGCGCGTGGTCGAGGACCTCGCGGCCTGCACCAGGCTCGCCGCCCAGATCACGACGTCGGCCTCGGCGATGGCGCGCGCGGCACGGAAGGTCAGCAGGTCGGCGGCGCCGGGGCCGGCACCGACGAAGGTCACCTTGCCGGTGGGGGTATCGGCATCGGCCATGGGGCTGGGTCCTCTCAAGCGGAACAGACGGAACGTGGGGAGGGTGGGGAACGTCAATGCGAGTGGGGCTGAAGTGGGCCAGGATGTGCGCGAACAGGGGTTGATCGGATAGCAAGGGGACTATGGCGGTCTTCGTCGCGCTCGGCGCGTTCCTGATGACGCTGGCCGGCGGCTGGACGGCACAGCGGGTGACCGACCGCCGCCATCTCGTCCTGGGCCTGGCCGGCGGCCTGATGCTGGGCGTGGTCGGCCTCGACCTGCTGCCGGAGGCGCTGCACGCGGCGGGCCGCGAGGTCTTCGGCGTACCGGCCGCCCTGCTGCTCTTCGTGGCCGGCTTCCTCGTGGCCCATCTGGTCGAACGGCTGCTCGCCGCCCGCCAGGCCTCGCACGGCGCGGAGGAGAGCGACGGCCGCGCGCCCGAGGTGGGCCTCACGGCGGCCTCCGCGATGGTCGGCCACAGCTTCATGGACGGGGTCGCGATCGGCGCCGCGTTCCAGGTGGGCGGGGGCATGGGCACGGCGGTCGCGCTCGCGGTCATCGCCCATGACTTCGCGGACGGCTTCAACACGTACACGATCACGAGTCTGTACGGCAACGCCCGCCGCAAGGCGATCGCGATGCTGGTCGCGGACGCGGCGGCCCCCGTGGCCGGTGCCGTGTCGACGGCCTTCCTCACCATCCCGGAGGCCCTGCTCGGCGGCTATCTCGGCTTCTTCGGCGGTGTGCTCCTCTACCTCGCCGCCGCCGAGATCCTCCCGAGGAGGCCCACCACGAGCACCCCGCTCCCGCGACCCTGCTGTTCACGGTCGCGGGAGCGGCGTTCATCTGGCTGGTGGTAGGCCTCGCGGCGGCCTGATCCACGACCGCTCACAACTTCCCGCCCCGCCCGCCCTCGCGCCGCGCGGGCGCGATGAGCGTCGACAGATAGGGCAGCGGCTGCCCGTCCAGTTCGGCGGCGGCCCGGATCGACTCCTCGGGCAGCCCGAGCGCCGACCCCCACACGGCGTCCTCGATCCGCCCGGTCTCCCGCAGCGCCTCGGCGACCTCCGCGGCCTGCCGCCCGAACTTGTACGCCACGACCGTCCCCGGCCCTGCCAGCGCGTCCTTCAGCACACCCGACCCGGCGGTCACCGGCACGAGCGTCAACGGCTCGGTCCCTTCGGTGAGTACGGCCCCGGAGCGCGCCGCGAGATCCTGCATGGCGGTGATCCCGGGCACGGTCTCGACGACGACCCCCGGCACCAACTCCCCGATGGTCAGGGCGAGATAGGTGAAGGTGGAGTAGACGTTCGGGTCCCCGATGGTGGCGAAGGCGACGACACCGTTCGTCCCGAGCAACTCGGCGACCTTGGCCCCGGCGGCATCCCAGGCGGCCTCACGCCGAGCACGGTCGGTCCGCTCGTTGAGCGCGAACACCACCCGCAGCACCTTCTCCGCGGGCACGTAGTGGAGAACCGTGGCCTCGGCGCGCCCCCGCTCCAGGGTGTCCATGACGGGTACGACGATCACGTCGGCTTCCCGCAGAGCGTTGACGCCCTTGACGGTCACCAGCTCCGGATCGCCGGGACCCACCCCGACTCCGATCAACCTGCTGCTGCTCATGACGTCCGGCACCTCTCCACGAACCGACGGGCCACACCGGGCTCGGCCGCCCAGTGCGTGTGCAGATAACTCGCGTGCACACCCTGTTGTACGAAACCTTCGACCCGCCGCTCAGGGGCGCGAACCCCCAGGCGGGCGCCGCCCCGAGCCGGGCTCGACGACGGTCCGGTGAAACTCGTGCCCGCGCATCCGCGTCCCCGCCACGGCCAGCACACTGTCGCTCAACGCGACGGCATCCCGATACCCCAACGTCAGCCGCCCGCTCATCCCCGGACGCGTCCAGCACCCCGCACATCGGCATCCCGTCCAACTCCCGGCACAGGTACAGCAGTCCGGCACACTCGGCGGCGACGGGAGCGCCACTCTCCGCGAGACCGGCCACGGCCTTACGCAAGGGCTCGTTGGCCGACAACTCGGCGGCATACACCTCGGGAACCCGCCCCCGATCACCAACCCGCGCGTCCCCTCCGGGAGTTGCTCATCCCGAAGGGGGTCGAACACGACGACCTCGGCACCGGCAGCGGCGAGCAGTTCGGTGTGCTCGGCATAGGAGAAGGTGAAGGCGGGACCACCGGCGACGGCGACTCTCACCTTCGATTCCGGGCGCGCGGCCCCAGGGACGGGACGGGTAGGGGCGGCGGGGGCGAAGAAGCCAGGGCCTCACCCGCATCCCACCCGACACCGGACAACGCACCGGCACTACGCGCCAGCGCCACCAACCCCTCAAGATCACACCCGGCAGCCACCTGCGCCCTCATCGCCGCGACAGCCTCCACCGCCGCGGCCCGCCGCTCGGCAACCGGCACCAACCCGAGATGCCGAGAAGGCGTCTCCACCTGAGGAGCCCGCCGCAGCACACCCAGGACAGGCACCCCGGCCAAGTCCAACGCCTCCCGCAACAACGCCTCATGCCGATCGGACGCCACCTTGTTGAGGATCACCCCCGACCCGAACCTCCGGATCCCAGGAGGCAAACCCATGCACCAACGCGGCGACGGACCGAGACTGAGAGGACGCGTCGACGACAAGGACCACCGGCGCCCGCAGCAACTTCGCGACATGCGCGGTGGACGCCAACTCCCCCTTCCCCCGCGGCCCCGTCGTACATCCCCATCACACCCTCGACCACCGCGAGGTCACACCCACGAGCCCCGTGCGCGAACAGGGGAGCCACCAACTCCGGCCCGCACAGATACGCGTCGAGGTTCCGCCCCACCCGCCCGGTCGCGAGCGCGTGGTACCCGGGATCGATGTAGTCGGGCCCGACCTTGTGCGGAGACACGGCAAGCCCCCGCGAGGCGAACGCGGCCATCAGCCCCGTGGCGACGGTGGTCTTGCCGCTGCCGGAGGACGGCGCGGCGATGACCAACCGGGGCACGGACGAGGACGAGGAGTCCGAGCGGGATGAGGACGGGGACGTCACGGCAGCTTCACCACTCGATACCCCGCTGACCCTTCTGCCCGGCGTCCATGGGGTGCTTGACCTTGGACATGTCGGTGACGAGGTCGGCGTACTCGACGAGCTTCTCGGGCGCGTTCCGCCCGGTGATGACGACATGCTGGGTGCCCGGCCGGTCCCGCAGCACGGAGACGACCTCGTCGACGTCGACCCACCCCAGTGCATGGGATAGGCGAACTCGTCCAGCACGTAGAGCCGGTAGGTCTCGGCGGCGAGGTCCCGCTTGACCTGCTCCCAGCCCTCGCGGGCCTTCTCCTCGTTGTCCATCTGGGAGTCGCGCTGCACCCACGACCACCCCTCGCCCATCTTGTGCCAGTCGACGGACCCGCCCTCGCCGGACGCCCCCAGCACCCGGAGCGCGTTCTCCTCGCCGACCTTCCACTTCGCCGACTTGACGAACTGGAACACCCCGATGGGCCACCCCTGATTCCAGGCCCGCAACGCGAGCCCGAACGCGGCGGTCGACTTGCCCTTCCCAACTCCCGTGTGCACGACGACAAGCGGCCGGTTACGACGCTGACGGGTCGTCAGACCGTCATCCGGAACGACACTGGGCTGCCCCTGCGGCACTACGCGGCCCTCCTCGAACTCGAACCCGAACGCCCTTGATTTCCCTGTACGTCCCGGACCAGCCCGGCGATCGAGTCGGCCCGCAGCTCGTCCAGCGTCACGGCCGTGCCCTCCAGCTCACCGGCCAACTGACCGGCCAGGCCCAGCCGTACGGGCCCGGACTCGCAGTCCACGACCACGGAGGCGACCCCGTCGGCGGCGAACAGCCGTGCCGCCCGCCCGGCGAGCGCGACCGGCTCGGGCCCACCGGTGGCCCGCCCGTCGGTCACCAGGACGACCAGCGCCCGCCGTGCCGGATCCCGCAACCGCTCCACCCGCAGCACGTCATGCGCCTTGAGCAGCCCGGCCGCGAGCGGCGTCCGCCCACCCGTCGGCAACGACTCCAGCCGTACGGCGGCGGCGTCCACGGACGAGGTCGGCGGCAGGGCGACATCCGCGGCGGACCCCGGAAGGTCACCAGCCCCACCTTGTCCCGCCGTTGATACGCGTCGAGCAGCAGCGACAGCACGGCGCCCTTCACCGCGCTCATCCGCTGCCGCGCCGCCATCGACCCGGAGGCGTCCACGACGAACAGCACGAGGTTGCCCTCACGCCCCTCGCGCGTCGCCTGCCGCAGATCGTCCCGGCGTACGACCAGGCCGCGCCCGGCGCGTCCGCGCGCCAGCTGGTGCGGTGCGGCGGCCTGGATGGTCGCCGCCAAGTGCAGCTTGGTGAGCGCTCCTTGGGGCCGCTTGGCCCCGGTGGTCCGCCCGTGCTCGGTCCGCGCCCGCGACCGCCGGCCGGCCGCGCCCTCGCCGATCCCCGGCACGCTCAGCGCCTTGGTGCGGAAGGGCTCGGAGGCGCGTACGGGCTGCTGCTCACCGGAGCCGGAAGGCTGCGGCTCGCCGCCCTCACCGGCCTCGGGCCGCGCGCCCGTGTCATCGCCCTGGGGCCCGTCGGAGTCCGGCTCGGGCGGCTGCTGCCCGCCACCGCCGGGACCGTCGGGACCGCCGTCCGATCCGGATCGTCGTCCTCGGGCTCCGGCTCCGCGAACTCCTCCAGCGTCTCGTCGAGCTTGTTCTCGTCAAGTCCCGGCGCGTCGAAGGGATTTCGCCGCCGCCGGTGCGGCAGCGCGAGCAGCGCGGCCTGCCGTACGTCCTCGGCGAGCACGTCGGTCCGTCCCGCCCACGCGGCCAGCGCGGTCGCCGTCCGGGCCATCACGATGTCGGCGCGCATGCCGTCGACCTCGAAGGCGGCACAGGTCGCGGCGATCTGCCGCAGCGCCCCGTCGCCCAGCCGCACGGACGGCAACAGGGCACGCGCGGCGATGATCCGTGCCCGTACGGAGGACTCCTCGTCCGCCCAGCGGGTCGCGAAACCCTCCGGATCGTCGTCGTAGGCCAGCCTGCGCCGTACCACCTCGACCCGCTGGTCGGGTTCCCGGGAGGCGGCGACCTCGACGGTCAGGCCGAAGCGGTCGAGCAACTGCGGGCGCAGTTCGCCCTCTTCGGGGTTCATGGTGCCGACGAGCAGGAAGCGGGCGGCGTGCCGCACGGAGACGCCTTCGCGTTCCACGTACGACGCGCCCATCGCCGCCGCGTCCAGCAGCAGGTCGACGAGGTGGTCGTGGAGGAGGTTGACCTCGTCCACGTAGAGGATGCCCCGGTGCGCGTCGGCCAGCAGGCCCGGCTCGAAGGCCTTGACGCCCTCGGCGAGGGCCCGCTCGATGTCCAGCGCGCCCACGAGCCGGTCCTCGGAGGCGCCGACCGGCAACTCGACCATGCGCGCGGGGCGCCCGGTCCCGGGCCCGGTCTCGTGCGGCCCGTCCGGGCAGGCCGGGTCGGGTGCGGCGGGGTCGCAGGAGAAGCGGCAGCCGGGCACGACGGTGACCTCCGGCAGCAGCGCCGAAAGGGCGCGCACGGCCGTCGACTTGGCGGTGCCCTTCTCGCCGCGCACCAGCACACCGCCGACCGCCGGCGACACGGCGTTCAGCAGCAGCGCGAGCCGCAGATCGTCCTGACCGACAACGGCCGTGAACGGAAAGGGAGTTGTCACTTGTCGTCGCCCTCCAGGTCGCCTTCGAGCTCCAGGTAGGTGGCCCGCAGTCGTTCCAGCGTGTCCGCGTCCGGCTCGGCCCACAGACCGCGCTCGGCCGCTTCGAGCAGCCGCTCGGTGATGCCGCGCAGCGCCCACGGGTTGGACTTCTTCATGAAGTCCTGGTTCTCCGGTCGAAGACGTACTCCGCGCTGAGCTTCTCGTACATCCAGTCGTCGACGACGCCGGCCGTCGCGTCGTACCCGAAGAGGTAGTCGACGGTCGCCGCCATCTCGAAGGCGCCCTTGTAGCCGTGGCGCCGCATCGCCGCCATCCAGCGGGGTTGACCACGCGGGCGCGGAAGACGCGGTGGGTCTCCTCGCCCAGCGTGCGGGTCTTGACCTGGTCGGGGGTGGCGGAGTCGCCGACGTAGGCCTCGGGGAGGTGCCGGTGAGGTGGCGGACCATGGCGACCATGCCGCCGTGGTACTGGAAGTAGTCGTCGGCGTCGACAAGATCGTGCTCGCGGGTGTCGACGTTCTTCGCGGCCACGGCGATGCGCCTGAACGCGGTCTCCATGTCCCCGCGGGCCTGCCGTCCGTCGAGGCCGCGCCCGTACGCGTAACCGCCCCACACGGCGTACACCTCGGCGAGGTCCGCGTCGCTGCGCCAGTTGCGCGCGTCGATCAGCGGCAGCAGCCCTGCGCCGTACGCCCCCGGCTTGGAGCCGAAGATACGGGCCGTGGCGCGGCGGCGGTCGCCGTGCTCGGCGGTGTCCTCGTCGGCGTGCTTGCGGACGTAGTTGGACTCCGGCGGCTCCTCCAGCTCGGCCACCGCCCGGACCGCGTCGTCGATCAGCCCGACGACGTGCGGGAACGCGTCCCGGAAGAAGCCGGAGATCCGCACGGTGACGTCGATGCGCGGGCGGCCAAGCTCCGTGACGGGGACGATCTCGAAGCCGGTGACCCGGCGCGAGGCGTCGTCCCAGACGGGACGGCAGCCCAGCAGCGCGAGGATCTCGGCGATGTCGTCGCCCTGGGTGCGCATCGCGGACGTGCCCCACACCGTGAGGCCGACCGACTTCGGGAACTCGCCGGTGTCCTGGAGATAGCGCTGCACGAGGGAGTCGGCCAGGGACTGTCCGACCTCCCAACTCAGCCTGGACGGGATGGCCTTGGGGTCGACGGAGTAGAAGTTGCGTCCGGTCGGCAGGACGTTGACCAGGCCGCGGGTCGGGGAGCCCGAGGGGCCCGCCGGGACGTAACCGCCGTTCAGGGCGAGCAGGATGTGGTCGATCTCGTCGGTGGTGCGGGCGAGCCGGGGCACGACCTCGACGCAGGCGAACTCCAACACCGCCACGGCGTCCGGGAGTTCGGCGCCGATCACCGCGCGGACGAGGGCCGGTACGGCCGTGACCTCCCACTCCTGGGACTCCATGCCCTCGGCGAACCGGCGGCACAGCTGCTCCAGCAGGTCGATCGCGTCGGCGGCGGACCGGGCGGGGCCGTCGACCAACTCGGTCAGCTCCACCGGCACCTTCACCGGGGCGCCGGGCTCGGCCAGCAACTCCTTCTCGACCAGGCCGAAGTGCTCCGCCAGCGCGGCCCGCAGCCCCGGCAGCGCGTTGGCCTGCCCGCCCCACACCTGTGAGGCGCGCAGCACGGCCAGTACGAGGTTCACCCGCGCCTCGCCGACCGGGCCGCCGCCGAGGATGTGCAGCAGCCCGTCGCGGATCTGCACGTCCTTGATCTCGCACAGATAGCCGTCGATGTGCATCACGAACTCGTCGAAGGCCGCGTCGTCCGGCTGGTCGTCGACATGCAGGTCGTGGTGGAGCTCGGCCGCCTTCACCAGCGTCCAGATCTGCGCCCGCACGGCCGGTGCCTTCGTCGGGTCCAGATCGGACACCAGGGCGTACTCGTCGAGGAGTTGCTCCAGCTTCGCCAGGTCGCCGTAGGTGTCGGCGCGGGCCATCGGCGGTACCAGGTGGTCGACGACCGTCGCGTGACCGCGCCGCTTGGCCTGGGTGCCCTCGCCGGGGTCGTTGACGATGAACGGGTAGATCAGGGGAGTTCACCGAGCACGGCGTCCGGCGCGCAACCGCTGCTCAGCCCAAGTCCCTTGCCCGGCAGCCATTCCATCGTGCCGTGCTTGCCCATGTGGACGACCGCGTCGGCGCCGAAACTGTTGTCCAGCCAGCGGTACGCGGCCATGTAGTGGTGCGACGGGGGCATGTCGGGGTCGTGGTAGATCGCGACCGGGTTCTCCCGAAGCCGCGCGGCGGCTGGATCATCACGACCACGTTCCCGAACTGCAGGGAGGCGAGCACGATGTCGTCGCCGTCGACGTAGAGGTTGCCGGGCGGCTCGCCCCACGCGTCCACCATGCCCTGCCTGAGCTCCGGTTCGAGCTTGTCGAACCAGGCCTGGTAGTCGGCGAGCGGCACCCGCGCGGGCGCGGCGGCCAGTTGCTCCTCGGTGAGCCATTCGACGTCGTGGCCACCGGCGTTGATGAGCCGGTGGATCAACTCGTCGCCGTTGTCGGGGTGTTCGTCGACCCCGTACCCGGCGTCCCGCAGCGCGTCCAGCACCCGCACCGCCGAGGCGGGCGTGTCCAGACCGACGGCGTTGCCGACGCGCGAGTGCTTCGTCGGATAGGCGGTGAACACGAGCGCGAGCTTCTTCTCGGCGTTCGGCTTGTGCTTCAACCGCGCGTGCCGTACGGCGATTCCGGCGACCCGCGCGGCCCGCTCGGGGTCGGCGACGTAGACCGGGACGTCGTCCGGGCCCTGCTCCTTGAAGGAGAACGGGACGGTGATCAGGCGGCCGTCGAACTCCGGGATCGCGACCTGCATGGCCGCGTCCATGGGGAGAGCGCGGCATCCGAACCGTCCCAGACCGCCCTGGACGACGTAAGGCAAAGTCCTTGCAGGACAGGCACGTTGAGGTCGGCGAGGGCGCCGATGTCCCAGGCCTCCCTCGTCGCCGCCGGCCGAGGCCCGGGAGGCGTGGGTGCCGCCCGAGGCGAGGACGGTGGCGATCAGGGCGTCCGCCGTGCCGAGGATCTCGTACAGGGCGGAGTCGGCGCCGCGCAGTGAACCGCAGTACACGGCAAGGGCGTTGGCGCCCTTCGCCTCGATCTGCTCGCAGAGGGTGTCCACGAAGGCGGTGTTGCCGGAGAGGTGGTGCGCCCGGTAGAAGAGCACGCCGACCGTGGGGCGGCCCTCGACGAAGGCGCGCTCGCCGTGGACGCCGAACTCGGCCATCTTCCGGGGCTCTTCGAAGCCCTCGCCGGTGAGCAGCACGGTGTCCGAGAGGAACCGCGCCAGTTCGGTGAGGTTGTCGGGGCCGCCCTCGACGAGATAGCGCAGCGCCTCGGCGACCACACCGGCCGGTACCGACGACTCGGCCATCAACTCCCGCGTCGGGGACGGACTCCCCGCCCAGCAGCACGGTCGGGATGCCCGAGGCCTTGAGCGCGGCGAGCCCGTCCTCCCAGGCGCGCCTGCCGCCGAGCAGTCGTACGACGGCGATGTCCGATCCGGAGATCAGGGCGGGAGTTCCTCCGCCGCGTCCACCCGGGACGGGTTGCCGATCCGGTACGCGGCACCGGAGGCGCGGGCCGCCAGCAGATCCGTGTCGGCGGTCGACAACAACAACACTGTGCTCATGCGGGCGCTCCCGGTGGAATGAAAGGCAGTCCTTGCGGCGCGCCGGACTCGATGAGTCGCCAGAGCGCGTCCGTGTCCGCGTGCTGTTCGATGAGGTCGCCGAGCCGGTCGAGCTGCTCCTCGCGCAGCGCGGCGAACGAGGTGTCGGGCGCCGGCACGAACCGGCGGCCCGCGGCGGCGGCCACCTCGCGCAGGAACGCCCGCCGGAACCCGTCCGACTCCAGCGAGCCGTGCCAGTGGGTGCCCCAGGTCTGACCGACCCGGCACCCGTCCAAGAAGGCTTCTCCGCCGGTGAGTTGGGCGACCCCGTGATGGATCTCGTACCCCTCGACCGGCTCACCGAGGGCTTCGCCGACGGGCCGGGTGAGGGTCTTCTCGCGCGCGAACCGCACGCGCACCGGCAGGAGTCCGAGGCCGTCGACCGAGCCCTGCCGGCTCTCGATCTCGTCGTCGATGTGCTCGCCGAGGATCTGGAAGCCGCCGCAGATGCCGAGGATCGGCCGCTGCTCGGCGGCCCGCCGGACGAGGGCGTCCCCAAGTCCCCCGCTCGCGCAGCCATTCCAGCGCCTTCACCGTGCCCCGGGTGCCCGGGATGACGACGAGGTCCGCGTCGGCCAGTTCCTCCGGCCGGTCCACGAACCGCACCACGATGCCCGGTTCGGCGGCCAGCGCGTCCACGTCGGTGAAGTTGGACATGAGGGGATCGCGCAGACGGCGACCCGCAGCACGTCCTCGCCGACCGGCGGCGCGGTGGTCGACTCGCGCACGGTGCCGCGCAACGAGTTCCTCCCCCCACGCTCGGCTTCGCTCGCGCGGGGGACCCCCATCCCGTCCTCCTCGTCGATCCCGAGCCCGTGTTGGAACGGCAGCACGCCGTACGTCCGCCGCCCGGTGAGGCCGAGCAGCATCTCCAACCCCGGCTCCAGCAGCGACACATCACCCCGGAACTTGTTGACGAGGAACCCGGCGACGAACGCCTGGTCCTCGGGGCTCAGCAGCGCGACGGTCCCGAAGAAGGAGGCGAAGACGCCCCCGCGGTCGATGTCGCCGACGACGAGAACGGGCAGCTTCGCACTGCGCGCGATGCCCATGTTCACGATGTCGGTCCGCCGCAGATTGATCTCCGCGGGCGAACCGGCCCCCTCACAGATCACCGCGTCATACGTGCCCCGCAACTCGGCGAGACAGTCCAACACCGTGCCGAGCAGCGCCTCTTGACGCCCGCCGTGATAGCCGCGCGCACTCATCTCGCCAACTGGCCTGCCCATCAGGACCACTTGGCTGCTGCGGTCGCCGCCGGGCTTGAGGAGCACGGGGTTCATCAGCGCGGTCGGCTCGATCCGGCACGCCTGCGCCTGCATGGCCTGCGCCCGCCCGATCTCGGCACCCTCACGCGTCACGAACGAGTTCAGGGACATGTTCTGCGCCTTGAACGGCGCGACCTTCACGCCCTGCCGCACCAGCCACCGGCAGATCCCGGCGGTGACGACACTCTTCCCGGCGTCCGAAGTGGTGCCGGCCACCAACAGTCCGCCGCCGCTCGCGACGTGCGTCCCTTCACGAGGAGCCGCCCGGCGACACTGACCCCGAGCGCGAGCAGGCCGACGCGCCGGGACAGCCGTACGGCACGCGCGATGTCCGGTACGGCGGCGGGGCGTCCGTCGCCGTTGAGCACGGGCCGGTGCTCGACCCGGCCACCGTAGGAGAGCGTGCCGCCCAGCCGTATACCGAGGGCGCCCGCGAAAGAGGCCTCCACCGGACCGGCGTTGGGGCTCGGGTGCTTGCGGGCGTCGGTGCGCCAGGCGCGGGCGGCGCCGCGTGGGTCGTCGCCCGCGACGGTCGCGAGGGCGGCGGTGAGACGGGCCCCGGCCAGCCGGCCACGTCGTCGAGGCGGGCCGAGGCCCAGCCGTAGCGACGGTACCGGGCCGACTTGTGGCCGACCATCGCGTCCAGCGTGTTCACGGCGCGGAAGCCGAGCAGGCCCAGGACGCCCGCGATGCCGCCCCAGACCAGGGCACCCACGACCGCGTCGGAGGTGTTCTCGGCGACCGACTCGACGACGGCCCGGGCGATCCCGTCCGCGTCGAGGGCCTGCGGGTCCCGCCCGCAGAGGTGGGGAGGCGCGCCCGGGCGGCCTCGATGTCCCCGGCCTCCAGCGCGCGGCCGACGATCCCGGCCTCGCGTGCGAGGGAGGTCCCGCCGACGACGGCCCAGGTGGCGGCGGCGGTGAGCGCGACAGAAGCCGTACGGGAAGGGCGTAGGGCCGAAGTGGCCGCGGTGGCGAGGGCGATGGTGCCCCCTACGCACACGGCGGTGTGCAGGGCGCCCCAGCCTCGGTGGTCGCGCCACAGCAGGTGTTCCACGGCGCCTGCGACACGGCCGAACGCGGCGACCGGATGCCCGCGGCGGGGATCGCCGAGCAGGTGGTCGCCGAGGAGGCCGGCGGCGGCGCCGTACGCGAAGACGCGATCGGCACGCATCGGCTCAGCCGATCGCCGGAGCGGACACTGCGCTGGTGGTGGACCTCGAACGGCAGCCGAGCATGGCGATATGTCCTCCTCACTCAGGGGTGTCCACGCCCTGGTTCGACGAGACCGGCGGCGAGAGTTCCTGGCTCCCGGGGTGTCTACCCCGGTGACAGTGGCGGGACCGCGCCGGATTCACACCGGCTTCCTCTTCTGCCTCCGTACATGGCTCCGGCAGTCCACCATGCTGTTGGAAGGGCCGTCAACTTGCTGTTGACCTGCGGGGACGGAGTGTGCTGATGCCCACACGCGAGGGGTCGGAGGGGTCACGCGAGGGTGGGGTGCGCGACGGCGATCCGTCCCGCACCCCACCCTCGCGTCACCTGGCGGCCGGTCAGGCCACGATCAGATAGATCCCGTACGCCACCGCCGCCGCGCAGGCCGCGAAGCAGGCGTAGGCGCCGGTCAGGGCCAGCGGCGCGGAGTCGCCCTGGGCGGTGGCCCGTTCGCGGCGGGAGAGGGCGGTGATGCCGAGGGTGAAGACGGCCACGAGGGCCACGGTGGTCACGAGGCTGACGCCGAAGACGGAGCCGAGGGCTGCCCAGTCGATGCTCATGCTGATTCGTTCCTTCGTACCTGGGGCGCGGGCTCAGACGGCGGCGGCCGGCGGGGTCGCCGGGGTCGTCGGGTCGGAGGTGGCGACGACGGGCGGCGAGGGATGGTCGCCGTGAGGCCTTCGGAGAGGGCGACCGACGGGGGCGGCGGGGCGACGGCGACGATCGCGGTGGTGACCACGCCGGCCGGCTCGTCGACCTCGTTGACGTTCGAGGCGTCGACGACTTGGCGGCGGGAGAGCGCCCAGATGCCGGCGCTGGAGGCGACCAGGAAGACGGCCACCAGCGCGGTGCCCCAGTCACCGAGGTCGGTCACGGACTCGGCGAGCGCGCCGACCAGCGCGGCGGCCGGCAGCGTGAGGCCCCAGGCGACGAACATCCGGGTCGCGGTCGACCAGCGGACGACCCCGCCCCCTGCGGCCGAGGCCCGCGCCCATCACCGAACCGGAGACGGCGTGCGTGGTGGAGAGGGAGAAGCCGATGTGCGAGGAGGCCAGGATGACGGCGGCGGCGCTGGTCTGGGCGGCGAAGCCCTGCTGCGGCTGGAGGTCGGTCAGGCCCTTGCCCATCGTGCGGATGATGCGCCAGCCGCCGATGTACGTGCCCATCGCGATGGCGAGGCCCGCGGAGAGGATGACCCAGGTGGGCGGGTCCGAGTCGGGGGCGATCGAGCCGCCGGCGATCAGGGCCAGCGTGATGATGCCCATCGTCTTCTGCGCGTCGTTCGTGCCGTGGGCCAGCGAGACCAGTCCGGCGGAGGCGATCTGGCCGACGCGGAAGCCCTTGTCGGCGGCCTTGCCGCCCGCGTTCTTGCTCAGGGCGTAGGAGAAGCGGGTGGCGAGCAGCGCGGCGACACCGGCGACGACCGGGGCGGCGAGCGCGGGCAGCAGCACCTTGGTGACCAGGACGTCACCGTGGACCGCGCCGGTCCCGGCGGAGGCGATGGTCGCGCCGATCAGACCGCCCATCAGGGCGTGCGAGGAACTGGACGGCAGCCCGACGAGCCAGGTCACCAGGTTCCAGAGGATCGCGCCGACCAGGGCGGCGAAGATGACCTCGGGCCGGATTCCGCTCTCGTCGACGAGTCCCTTGGAGATCGTGTTGGCGACCTCCACGGAGAGGAAGGCGCCCACGAGGTTGAGGGTGGCCGACATGGCCACCGCGACCTTGGGCTTGAGCGCACCGGTCGAGATGGTGGTGGCCATCGCGTTGGCGGTGTCGTGAAAACCGTTCGTAAAATCGAACGCGAGTGCGGTGACGACCACAATCGCGAGGATCAGCGAGAAGTTTTCCATTTACCCAGGCAATCGTTCGAGGTCATCGGCGCATTGACCGTAGGCAACCTGAATGAACGGAAGATGAACTGAGGGGGTATCCATGGTGACCGGATACCTAGTGAATTGCCTGGTGGTGGATTGCCTGGGTCGGCGCAGGGGAGCTGGTGGCCGCCTAGTAGCCGCGGGCGAACTTCCGCAGTTGGGTCATCGTCCCGTTGAAGCGATTCTGGTCACCCGGGAGGCTGCCCCTGTTGGCGTACTGCCAGAAGGTCCAGTACGACCATCCGGCGGGCAGGGTTCCCGCGGTAGCCGAGCCGTGGCGGGCGATCCAGAGGGGTGCGTCGAGGCGAAGGCGCTGCTGTTGCCCGTGCAGGTCTTCCACCACTGGGTGGTCGTGTAGATCACCGGGCGGCGGCCGGTCCGCCGGTTCACCTCGGCACTGAAGGCCTTGATCCAGTTGACCATGCCGGTCCTGCTCAGGCTGTAGCACGGGTGCTTCTTGTCGTACGGGTTCGTCTCGATGTCCAGCGCCGGCGGCAGCGTCCAG
Organism: Streptomyces sp. P3; assembly: GCA_016893485.2. Classification (GTDB taxonomy): domain Bacteria; phylum Actinomycetota; class Actinomycetes; order Streptomycetales; family Streptomycetaceae; genus Streptomyces. The sequence goes on along the minus strand of JAFEKX020000001.1, from coordinate 2,539,400 downwards.
CCGTCCGCCTTCCAGTCGCCGCCGTGCGCCACGAAGTACCCGGCCTGGCTCGTGCCGGACGACCTGTTCGGCAGGGCGAAGTGGTAGGCGCCGCGGATGATGCCGGCCTTGCGGGCGCCGTCGTACTGCTGGCTGAAGTACGGGTTGCGGTAGGTCGTGGACTCCGTCGCCTTGACGTAGACGAAGGTCGCGCCTTTCGCCTTCGCGTTCGACCAGTTGACGCTCTTCTGGTGGGAGGAGACGTCGTGGCCCCTGGGGAGCTCGCGGCGGTGGCCGGGGTGGCGGCGAGGCCGGTGGCCAGGGCCGCGGCGGTGAGGGTGGTGGCGAGGAGGCGGGTGTGGGTGGGGTTCGGTGTGTGGGTGCGGGCCATGGTTCCCCGGGGTGGTGGTGTGTGTACGGCGGGTCTCCCAGCGGGTGTTGGGGATCCGTCGCTGCCGGTCGGTCTCCAGTAGGGCGGCTGGAGTGGGCGGTTTATGCCCATATGTATCTTTCGGATCTATGGCTTGCGGCCTAAAGTGCCTTCGCTCGAACGTGGGTTGGGATACCGGCTGAGAGGATCAGGGGATGGGTGAGCGACGGGTCGATCAGTGGGGTGGGCGAGGTGCCCCGGAGGGGGCCGGGAGTTCGGGGAGACTCCGGGAGTTCGGGGAGACTTCGGGGAGTGCCAGGGAGGCGCGGGGGAGTTCGGGCGAGGCGCGGGGCAGGAGTGTGCGTGCTGAGGAGGCGGACGCCTGGGGCGCGCTCGTCGCGACGGCTCGCCGGACGGTCTCCGACGGGCTGGTCGTCGGCACCTCCGGGAACGTCTCCGCGCGCGTCGGCGACACCGTGCTGGTCACGCCGTCGGGCGTGCCCTACGACCGGCTGACGGCCACCGACTTGGTCGGCGTGGACCTCGACGGCCGGCAGGTGCTGGGCACGCTGCTCCCGACGAGCGAACTGCCCATGCACCTCGCCGTCTACCGCGGCACCGGCGCCCACGCGGTCGTCCACACCCATGCCGTCCACGCGACGGCCGTCTCGACCCTCGTCCCCGAACTCCCCTCCGTCCACTACATGTCCGGCGCCCTCGGCGGCCCGGTCCGGGTCGCCCCGTACGCGACCTACGGCACCGAGGAACTCGCCGAGAACATGCTCCGCGCCCTCACCGACCGCTCCGCCTGCCTCCTCCAGAACCACGGCACGATCGCCTACGGCGCCTCCCTGGACCAGGCGTTTGACCGCACGGCCCAGTTGGAGTGGATGTGCCGCCTGTGGCTTACGGCGTCCTCGGTACCGGGGCTGTCGCCTTCGTTGCTGACGGGGAACAGGTTGCCGAGGCGGGGGAGAGGTTGAGGGGTATGGGCAGCGGGGGTGAGGCGCGGGGTCGTCGGCGGGTGAGGGGTCAGGTCGACGGGGGTGAGGGCGCGGGGCGTGGAGGGGGAGCCCACGGGGGTGAGGGTGGCGGGCGACGGTGAGTGCGTGAGGTCGGCTGGGGTGCCGGTGCCGTGCCGGTGCTGCTTCGGGAGCCAGACGCGGCAGGGGCGTTCGCGGCGAGGGCTGACGGGGTTGTCGGCGGCAGGCTTCCTTCCGGGGCGTGTTTCCGGCGAGGCCCCTTCCGGCGGTGGCGAGCTGTTTCGCGTAGGCCGCTTCACCCGCACGGCTCCGCGTCCCCCTCGTGCCGCCCTCCACCGGCACCGTCCTCCGCTTCGGCACCGCGTCGCCGCTGAAGGGGCACCCGCCGCCACGGCCACCGTCCCTCTCGCCGTCATCGAGGCATCCCAGACCCCCGACACCACCCACCCCCACCGCCACCCCGCCCCAAAACCCCTCCCACTGGCCCCCAACCCCGTCCCCACGACACTGGACCCGTGCGCACAGTCAAAGCGACGGCCGCAGCCGTCTCCGTGGCCCTCGCGGCCGGTGTCGCCGGTGTCGTCGCCGGGCGGTATGCCAGTGACGCCGCGCTGAAGGCGTCGCCCGGGCGACCGCTGCCCACCGAACCCCGGCTCACGGTGCACTCCACCGCCGCCGGGCAGATCACCCTCACCCGGGATCTCGCCTCGCTGCGCCCGGGCACGTACGGCCTCGCCGGGGACGGGTCCCACGCGGTCGTCGGGCCCGTGGTCGAGAGCGCGGCCTCCTCCGCCGACGCGGTCGTACGCCGCCTCGAACGCGTCACCCACGGCACCCTCCGCCCGGGCGCCAAGGTGTGGCTCACCCCGAACGTCCACGTCGGCAACCCGAGCGCCGCCCTCGGCCTGGACCACGCCGACGTCGACATCCCCGGCGAACTCGGCTCCCTGCCCGCGTGGTTCGTGCCCGGGGCGCGCGGCACCTGGGTGATCGCGGTGCACGGGCTGGCCGCCACCCGCGAACTCTCCATGAACGTCATGGAGTTCCTGCACCGCAACCGCTTCCCGGTCCTCGCCCTCGCCTACCGCGGCGACCTCGGCGCACCCCGCAACCCCGACGGCCTCGGCCACCTCGGCGAGACCGAGTGGCGCGACCTGGACGCGGCGATCCGCTACGCCGTCCGCTACGGGGCCGAGCACGTCGTCCTGTACGGCTGGTCCACCGGCGCCACCATGGCCCTGCGCGCCGCCGCCCACTCCGCGATGCGCGAGCACGTCTCCGGCCTGGTGCTGGACTCCCCGGTACTGGACTGGGAGACGACCCTGCGCGCCCTCGCCACCGCCCGGCACACCCCGGGCGCGCTGCTGCCGCTGGCGGTCCGCGCCGCCCAGGGCCGCACCGGTCTGCACGGCGACCGCATCGCCGAGGCCGCCGACCCGGCCCGGCTCCGCGTCCCGACCCTGATCTTCCACGGCCCGGACGACACCGTGGCCCCCTGGACCCTCTCCCGCCGCTTCGCCGCGCAGCGCCCCGACCTGATCACCCTCCAGCCGGTCGCGCACGCCCCGCACAGCGCGATGTGGAACGCCGACCTGGCCGGCTACGAGGAGATCCTGCGCCGCTTCCTCACCCCCGCTCATGTGATCCGCCGGCCCGTACCGGACGCCCCCTTCACCACCCGGGACCGCCACCCTCTCCACACCCCCGCCGACCTTCCGTTTAGCCCTGTACCACTGGCCTGAACGCGGTCCCCGGCACCCCTCGACGACCCGTCCCTTGGCCATCCCCGTCGCCCGCCGTGACATTCCGTTTGGGTTTTCGGACCGTCAACCGGAAGACTGCACCCGTGACGTCCCGTATCCCGCGCGACTCCAGGCTTCGACTCGTCCGCCCGCGACCCCTGGCCGCCGCCCCCGAGCGATGAACCAGCGGCGCTCGCGCCGCCCCGCACCCCGCCCTCCGGAGGGCACACCGGCCCCCGCGGAACTGGCCAGAATGGCACGCTCCGGCCTGGCCGGAGCGGCCCGCGTCGCCCACTGGGCCGACGCCGCACTACGCCCCGGCGTTGACAGCGCGAGCCCCGACGGCAAGGGCACCCTCTCCGACGCGACCGCCGAACGGGCGGCCGGGGAACTGGGCCTGACCCCGGCTCAGGTCCGCGCCGACTGGGACACCGCCCGCCTCGCCGGACTCGTCGAGGTGCACGGCGACACCGCCCGCCCCGGCTGGCGGCTGCGCGCCTGGGACCGCGACGACAGTGCCGTACTGCGCGGCTGGGTCGCCCTCTTCGACGCCTGGTCGCTCGCGCACCCCGAACCCCGGGAGCATGAGCCCTCAGCCGTCGCCGAGGTCGTATCGGCCATGCCTCAGGTGCTCTCCTTCCTCCAGCTGTCCGCCGGGCCCGTCCCCGTCGAACAGCTCCTCGACCTCCTCGGCCAACGGGTCACCGAACTCCGCACCGAGCGCTGCGAGATCCCCTACGGCCCCCAGTCCGAACCCGTCCCGGCCGTCCCGCAGCCACCGGCCGCCGACACCCCTCTCGACCCCCTCCTCGACTGGGCCCTGCACGCCCTCGCCTCCGTCGGCGCCCTCACCTACGGCGACGGCCAGGCCACCCCCTCACCCCGCTCGGCAGCTGGGCGGTCTGGGTCAAGCTGGAGCAGATCTGCGTGGCCGCGCAGAGCCCCGCGGGCAACATCGAGCAGTCCGCCGAGGACATGCTCCGCGGCTGCTCCCAGCTCCGCCCGAACGCCGCCCGCGCCGAGTACCGCGCCTGGCTCGCCGCCCGCACCGTGGGCAGCGCGGTCGGCGAGCTGATCGACGCCGCCCGCGGCGAGGACGCACTGCTGCGCGGCCTCGCCTTCGAGGCGCTGCGGGTCGTAGGAGCCCCCGCCGAGCCCGACGTCCGCTCCGTCGCCGACGAGGCGACGCTGCGGCCGTACGCCCTGCTGTGGCTCGCGGAGCACGACGGGATCGACCCGGAGGACGCCCACGAGGTGCTCACCCGTGCCGAGGCCACCTGGCTGTGGGTCGACACCGCCGCCGCGGTCGCCGACCACGGGGAGGCCCCGCTGCTGGTGCGCCACCTGGAGTCGGCGATCCAGCCGACCGTGCCCATGCTCCTCGACGAGGTGCGCGCCGTGGGGCATCCCCGCACCGTGCAGGTCCTCGTCGCGCTCGCCGCCGCGCACCCCGACCCGGCACTCGCCAAGGCCGTACGCCGGGCGGCCTTCCAGGTGCACACGGGGGCAGCTAGGCGCGGTCAGGTCCCTGTGTCCGGAGCGTATGTACCGAAGCTCCAGATGTTGCCCTCGGCGTCCCGGGCCATGTAGTCCCGCGAGCCGTACTCCTGGTCCGTCGGGGGCATCAGGATCTCCGCGCCGTGCTCCACGGCCCGCCGGTGATGGGCGTCGACGTCGTCCACGACGATGTACACCCGGCGGGGCCCGCGCTCTTCATCGCCTCGTCGAAGCGGCCGCCGCGACCCTTCGAGCCGAGCATCACCGCGCCGTTCCCCTGCACCAGCTCCGCGTGCATCACCGAGCCGTCCTCGCCCTCGTACACCGCGAGTTCGGTGAAACCGAAGGCCTCGGTGAGCTGCCGGATCGCCGCCTTCGCGTCCGTGTACAGCAGCGACGGGTAGATGCTGGGACGCCCGCTGTCCTCGCCTGCCATGCCGATCACTTCCCTGTGCGTCGGGTGTACGTCGTCCATCGGGTGTTTTTCGCTGTTCTGAACCCTTTCGACGAGTCTTGCACCCGCCACTGACAACGCCCCCGTGAACCGTGCGGCGCGGCCGCCGACCGCCGTCAGCGGAAGGTGTTGCACTGCGCCATGTCGCCGGTCCGGTAGCCCGTGTAGAACCACTGCTGCCGCTGCGCCGCCGACCCGTGCGTCCAGCTCTCGGCGTCACCCGGCCCTGGAACCGCTCCTGGATCCGGTCGTCGCCCACGGCCGCCGCCGCGTCCAACCCGTCCCGGATGTCGGCGTCCGTGAGGCTGGTGATCAACGGCCGCCCGGTCGACTCGTCCTTCGTAGTGGTCGCGTGATGCGCCCACACACCGGCGTAGCAGTCCGCCTGGAGCTCCACTTTCACTGCGTTGCTGTTGGCCCCGGTCCGGCCGTCCTGCGACCTGCCGAGCGTGCCCATGAGGTCCTGCACGTGGTGCCCGTACTCGTGGGCCACGACGTACGCCTGCGCGAACGGCCCGCCGCTGGAGCCGAACTTGGTCCGCAGCTCGTTGAAGAACCCCAGGTCCAGATAGACCTTCCGGTCGCCGGGGCAGTAGAACGGCCCCACCGCCGAGGTCGCCGTCCCGCACGCGGTGGCGACCTGGCCGCTGAAGAAGACCGTGGGCGACCGCGTGTACGTACCGTTGCGCCGCCGGAACTCCTGCGCCCAGAAGTCCTGCACGCTGTTGACCACCGCCACGATGCGGCAGTCCTCCTTGGTGTTCGCGTCCTGCCCGGTCCGGCAGGCCGTCTGCACCTGGGCCGGCGAGGACGCCGTCGCCGCCGGTGAGTCGCTGCCCGACGACAACCCCAGGTTGTCGGGACCGACACCGAGGAAGAGCCCGAGCAGCAGCGCGATCAGCCCCGCGAGGCCGCCGCCCACGGTCGCCCGGCCACCGGGAATCCGGCTGCCGCGCACGTCCTGCACCTCGGAGGTGTCCAGATTCGCGTCGTCGTCGAACTGCATGGCGTCATCCTCGCCCGCCGTCCCCGGTGAAGCGCCGGACGAGAGGCCGAACGGGGACGGCCGTCGACCCTGCACGCACGCGCGTGCCGTACGTCACGATGCGCGCCCCTTCTTGTCACCCGGCACCTGCCCGGACCGCGCAGCTCACCGCCGTGCGCGACCCGTACCGGATCACCCCGGGCCGCCCGCCTTGGGGCGACGACCCACCGCTCACCGGAAAAGCCCTTGCACGGCCCCGTTAGACTTGGCCCATGGCCATTCTCCTCGCGCATTAGACGGCGGGAACGTCCTCAGCCGCCCCTTCCGCCTACGACCCCGCTCTGGAGTCTGTCCGTGATCTCCGCCTCCGGTATCGAGCTGCGCGCCGGTGCCCGCGTCCTCATCGAGTCCGCCACCTTCCGTGTCGCCAAGGGCGACCGCATCGGTCTGGTCGGGCGCAACGGCGCCGGCAAGACCACCCTGACCAAGGTCCTGGCCGGCGAGGGCCAGCCCGCCGGCGGCACCGTCACCCGCTCCGGCGAGGTCGGCTACCTCCCGCAGGACCCCCGCACCGGCGACCTGGACGTGCTCGCCAGCGACCGCATCCTCTCGCGCGCGGCCTGGACACCCTGATCCGCAAGATGCGCGAGAACGAACAGCGCATCGCCAACGGCAGCGGCGCCACCCGCGACAAGGCCATGCGGCAGTACGAGCGCCAGGAGACGGAGTTCCTCACCAAGGGCGGCTACTCCGCCGAGGCCGAGGCGGCCACCATCGCCGCCGCGCTGAACCTCCCGGACCGGGTCCTCGGCCAGCCGTTGCACACGCTCTCCGGCGGTCAGCGGCGCCGTATCGAGCTGGCCCGCATCCTGTTCTCGGACGCGGACACACTGCTGCTCGACGAGCCCACGAACCACCTCGACGCCGACTCGATCGTCTGGCTGCGCGACTACCTGAAGACGTACCGCGGCGGCTTCATCGTGATCTCCCACGACACCGACCTGGTCGAGACGGTCGTCAACAAGGTGTTCTATCTGGACGCCAACCGCTCCCAGATCGACTACTACAACATGGGCTGGAAGCTCTACCAGCAACAGCGCGAGGCCGACGAGAAGCGCCGCAAGCGCGAGCGGCAGAACGCCGAGAAGAAGGCCGCCGCCCTGCACTCGCAGGCCGACAAGATGCGCGCGAAGGCCACCAAGACGGTCGCCGCGCAGAACATGGCCAAGCGCGCCGACCGCCTGCTCGCCGGGCTGGACGCGGTGCGGGTCTCCGACAAGGTCGCCAAGCTGCGCTTCCCGGAGCCCTCGCCCTGCGGCAAGACCCCGCTCATGGCGGAGGGCCTGTCGAAGTCGTACGGCTCCCTGGAGATCTTCACCGACGTCGACCTGGCCATCGACAAGGGTTCGCGCGTCGTCATCCTCGGGTTGAACGGCGCCGGCAAGACGACCCTCCTGAAGCTCCTCGGCGGCGCCGAGAAGCCCGACACCGGAGAGGTCATCGAGGGCCACGGCCTCAAGCTCGGCTACTACGCGCAGGAGCACGAGACCCTGGACCCGGAGCGCACGGTCCTGGAGAACATGCGCTCCGCCGCCCCCGACCTGGACCTGGTCGAGGTCCGCAAGACCCTCGGCTCGTTCCTGTTCTCCGGGGACGACGTCGACAAGCCGGCCGGGGTCCTCTCCGGCGGCGAGAAGACCCGCCTCGCGCTCGCCACGCTCGTCGTGTCGTCCGCGAACGTCCTCCTCCTGGATGAGCCGACGAACAACCTGGACCCCGCAAGCCGCGAGGAGATCCTCGGCGCGCTGCGCACCTACAAGGGCGCCGTCGTTCTCGTCACCCACGACGAGGGCGCCGTGGAGGCTCTCCAGCCCGAGCGCATCATCCTGCTGCCGGACGGTGTCGAGGACCTGTGGGGTGCGGATTACGCGGATCTCGTCGCGTTGGCCTGATGGTCATTGCCGCTTGACCGAATGCTTGATCCACGGCGTATGGATCATTCGGCCTACCGTTGATCCACCATCTGTGTGAGGTCTCCTCGTACCGAGGTGTGTCGTACATCGATTTCCCGGCCGAGCCCTTTATCGACAAGGGCTCGGCCGTTCTGCGTCTCTGACCAGGCACTTCGCGGAACAACTCGTTCGGCCGTACGGACGGCGCCCGATGGAATTTCACATTCCACATGTGGGGACGCGCTCCTGTCGTCAAAACCTTGTCTTACGGACCTTGCCGAATGGGTGGCCATGAACGCTTGGAGGGGTGATCATGAGGAGACCAAGAGCGCACTTCCCATGAGGAGGCACGGGTGGCCGAGACTCTGAAGAAGGGCAGCCGGGTAACCGGCGCCGCGCGCGACAAGCTCGCGGCAGACCTGAAGAAGAAGTACGACTCCGGTGCGAGCATCCGAGCGCTGGCCGAGGAGACCGGCCGTTCGTATGGCTTCGTCCACCGGATGCTCAGCGAGTCGGGCGTCACGCTCCGTGGGCGTGGCGGGGCGACCCGGGGCAAGAAGGCTTCGGCCTGACCCCGGGCGGCCCATCGGTTTCGATGGTGGCCACCCGGTCGGACGACTGACCGGCCGGGTGGTTACTGTGCAGTCACTTAGCTCTGCTCTGCTGACCGCACACATCGGAGGCGCCCCATGGCTTCGCCCGAACAGGACGACAAGGACCTCGGTCCCGTACTCGACAAGGACGGCGTACGGCTCACCGTCGACGACGCGATCGCCACGGTGACCCTGACCAACCCGGCCAAGCGCAACGCTCAAAGTCCTGCTCTGTGGCGGGCGTTGGCGGAGGCCGGACGGTCGCTGCCGGGCACCGTCCGCGTTGTGGTGCTGCGCGCCGAGGGCAAGTCCTTCTCGGCCGGACTCGACCGGCAGGCGTTCACGCCCGAGGGCTTCGACGGCGAACCGTCGTTCATCGACCTCGCGCGCAGCGACGACTCCGTGCTCGACGGGACCATCGCCGAGTACCAGGAAGGCTTCACCTGGTGGCGGCGCAGCGACCTCGTGTCCATCGCCGCCGTCCAGGGGCATGCCATCGGCGCCGGATTCCAGCTCGCCCTCGCCTGTGACCTGCGCATCGTCGCCGAGGACGTGCAGTTCGCCATGCGCGAGACCAGCCTCGGCCTGGTGCCCGACCTGACCGGCACGCACCCCTGGTGGGCCTCGTCGGCTACGCCCGCGCGCTGGAGATCTGCGCGACCGGCCGCTCCGTCCTGGCCGAGGAGGCCGTCAGCACCGGCCTGGCGAACATCGCTGTCCCGGCCGACCAGCTCGAGGACGCCGTACGCGACCTGACGACCGCCCTGCTGGCCGCTCCGCGCGACGCCGTCATCGAGACCAAGGTGCTGCTCCAGGGCGTCCAGGGCCGCGCCTACGACGACCAGCGCGCCGCCGAGCGGGCCGCGCAGGCACGCCGACTGCGGGACCTGGCAGGCGTCGGCGAATAACGCCGTCGGGCCACCTTCAGGACCGCCGGTTCACCTTCGCGACCGTCGGCTCACATCGCCGCCCATCCACCGTGCCGTCAGTCCACCTTGGTGACCAGTACGGCCACGGTCGGGTGGGCCGGCAGCGCCTCGCCGACCGCCGCGCGGACCTCCCGGGCCACATCCACGGCCCGGCGGTCCGCGCGCACCGCGAGCTCCACGCGCGCGTGGAGACGCGGCAGCGCTCCCTCGCCCGCGACCTCCTCCATGTGCACCGCCCGGCCGAGGCCACCCAGCGCCCCCGTCAGCCGGACCACACCCGGGACGGCGAGCGCGGCCGCGGCGACCCGGGACTCGGTATCGCCGTCAATACCGTCCACCTGATCAATGTCATCAACATGGTCAACGTCGGCGGCAGGGTCATGATCCGCGTCGTCCACGGGGTCGGCATCGTCCAGGTGGTCAAGGTCGTCAACGACGTCGACGACGTCCATGTCGTCCATATGGTCCAGCAGGACCGTCACCTGTAGATCGACCTCCGCCACCACCAGCCCGAGCCGCTCCGCCGAGGCCGTCACCAGCGCCGTACGCAGGCGGGACGCCGCCTCCGGCAGGGGTTCCGTAGCCACCGCCGCGAAGTCGGCCGTGATCCGCAGCGGGCCGGGCGGCAGCGCCCCGGCGGAGGCGGTACGGCGGGCTCCTGCGTGTCCCCGGGATCGGCGAGGGCGATCCGCAGCGCGCCCAGCCGCACGCCCCGTACCCGCCCCGCGGCGCCCCGTAGCACCGCCTCCGCCGCCCGCTCGGCGACCCACGCGCCGTCCCGCCGGTCACCCAGGGGCAGCAGTCTGCCGAGCCGGAGTTGATGCCGTACCGCTCGCGTCCACGCGTCCGCCGTCATGCCCTCAGCCTGCCGCATCTCCAGCGCGAGACCGCGCAACCGGAACTACCGTGGTCGAAGGACGACGACCGAAAGGGATGTACGGCGATGACCGACATGACGGAGCGGAACCGGACACAGGACCCCGACGGCGATCGGGAGCCCCTGCAGACGCGCAAAACCCCCACCAAGCGCGGCGGCGGCGACCCCGCGTCCAGGGGACGGACCACGATCGCCGACGGCGTCGTGGAGAAGATCGCCGGGCTCGCCGCCCGGGACGTCCTCGGCGTCCACGCCATGGGCAGCGGACTGTCCCGCACCTTCGGGGCCGTACGCGACCGGGTGCCCGGCGGTTCGAAATCGGTGTCCAGAGGTGTCAAGGCAGAGGTCGGCGAGGTACAGACCGCGCTCGACCTGGAGATCGTCGTCGACTACGGCGTGTCGATCGCGGACGTCGCCCGGGCCGTACGGGAGAACGTCATCGCGGCCGTGGAGCGGATGACCGGCCTCGAGGTCGTCGAGGTCAACATCGCGGTCAGCGACGTGAAGCTGCCGGACGAAGAGGACGACGAACCGGAGCCCAGGCTCCAGTGACCGATCCGGCGTACGAGTCAACGAGCGGGCCGACGAACGAGCTGAGGAGCGCAGGATGAGCAGGGCCGTGGTCGGCATGATCGCCGGAATGGCATTGGGCTTCGCCGGATACTTCGGCGGGTTCGGGGCGTTCCTGCTGGTGGCGGCCCTGGGCGCCATCGGGTACGTCGTCGGCCGGTTCCTCGAGGGGGACCTGGAGCTCGGCGACTTCTTCCGCTCGCGTGACGACCGGCGGCGATGACACCCGTGAGCGGCGGGGACGGCGCCCTCGACGAGCGCGGCGCACCCGCGGCGGTCGTCGCGCCCGGCGAGCGGGGCGCCACCCGGATCGCCGACCGGGTCGTGGCGAAGATCGCCGCGCAGGCCGCGCGTGAGGCGCTCGGACCGCTGCCCCCGGAGGCCGCGCCGCCGCATGCGACCGTGGTCGTACACCACGAGACGGTACGCGTGCGCGTGCACCTCGAACTCGGCTATCCGTGCGATATCGGCGACCGCTGTACTCGGGTGCGTCGACAGGTGGTTCAGCGGGTACGCGCGTTGGTGGGCATGGAAGTGCCCGAGGTCGCCGTCCATGTGGAACGGCTGCATCCGGCACATGCGCACCGCTCGGCACAGGGGAGGACGCGATGAGCGAGCCCCAGGGCTCCGAAGGCACGACCCAGCGACTACCGGTCATCGAGAAGGACACCGACCCCGGACACGGCGGGTACACCGCCGCATCCGACTACGACGTTCCCGTCGTCCACGACGGCGACGGGAAGGGCGGCCGCTTCTGGTCGGCGCGCCGCGTCCCCGCAGGCATCGTCGCCGTCCTGCTGCTCGCCGGCGCGGGCGTCCTGCTCTACGACGTCGCCGCCGTCCGCGCCGAGCGGCCCGCCATGCACTGGCGCCGCGCACTGGCCCGGCAGCTCGCCGAACGGCCTCTGGACGACACCTGGGTCCTCGTCGGCGCCGGAGTCGCCGCCGCCCTCGGTCTGTTGCTGGTCGTGCTCGCGCTCACGCCCGGACTGCGCCAGGTGCTGCCGATGCGCCGCACCCACGCCGACGTCCGGGCCGGCCTCCAGCGGGCCGCCGCCGCGATGGTGCTGCGCGACCGGGCCATGGAGGTCTCGGGCGTGCAGTCGGTGCGCGTACGGACGAGCCGGAAGAAGGCCGACGTCCGCGCGGTGTCGCATTTCCGTGAACTCGACGACGTACGAGCCGACTTGGACGCCGTGCTCGGCGACGCGATCACCGGGCTCGGACTCGCCCGGCCGCCCGCGCTGTCGGTGCACGTCGGCCGTTCCGGACGGAAGGGATGAGGCCGGTGCTCAGGATCGTCAACCGCGTGCTGATCGGTGTCGTGGGCCTCGTACTGCTCGTGTTCGGCGGCTCCGTCCTGGCCGTCGGCCTCGGCGCGAAGCCACCCTCCTGGTGGATCTACGACGGGCGTCACGACGTCCTGCTGAGCGCCGCCCGGCGCACCCGCTGGCGGAGCGACGGCTGGTGGTGGCCCACGGTCCTCGCCGCGCTCGCGGTCCTCGTCCTGCTCGCCCTGTGGTGGCTCGTCGCGGTCCTGCGGAGGCGTCGGCTCACCGAGGTCTCCGTCCGCACCGGCGACGGTGAGGGCGCGCTGCTGCGGGGCCGGGCCCTGGAGGGCGTCCTCGCCGGCGACGCGGGCGACCTGGACGGCGTGGCCCACGCGCACGTGCGGCTCGCCGGGACCCGCACGGCCCCGAGGCCCGCGTCCAGCTCAGCCTGGAACCGCACGTGGACCCCGGTGCCGCCCTCGACCACCTGACGGCCAACGCCCTCGCCCACGCCCGCGATTCGGCGGGCCTGGAGAGCCTGCCGACGGAGGTCCGCCTGACGGGCGTCAAGCACCGCGCGGAAAGGGTCAGTTGACGGTACGTCAGAAGCCGTGCCGCATACCGCCGTCCACAGGGACCATGATCCCCGTCAGATAGGACGCGGCCGGCGACAGCAGGAACGCCGCCACCCGCCCGAACTCGTCCGCGCTCCCGTACCGCCGCAGGGGATCCGCGACTCGTTGGCCGCACGCGTGGCCTGCGGGTCCGCGGACAGGCCGTCCAGCTCGCGCACCCGGTCCGTGTCGATACGGGCCGGGAGCAGCCCCACGACACGGATGCCGCGCGGCCCCAGCTCGTCCGCGAGGGACTTCGCGAACCCGGCGAGACCGGGCCGCAGCGCGTTGGAGATCGTCAGCCCGGGGATCGGCTCGTGCACCGAACCGGACAGCACGAACCCGATGACACCGCCCGGCGCCAGCTCCTCGGCCGCCGCGCGGGCGAGCCCGTACCGCGCCCAGGAACACCGACTCGAACGACGTCTGCCACTGCTCGTCGGTCGTGTCCGCGACGAACCCGGGCGGCGGGCCGCCCACGCTCACGAGGATGCCTTCGAAGCCCCCGAAGTGCTCGCGCGCGGCGGCGATCAGCCGGGCGGGTGCCTCCGCGTCGGCGTTGTCGACGGCCACGCCGACCGCGTTCGGCCCCAGCTCGGCCGCCGCGTCGGCGGCCCGCTTCTCGTCCCGCCCGGTGACGACCACCTTCGCGCCGTCGGCCAGCAGCTCGCGCGCGGCGGCGTTGCCGAGCCCGCGGGTGGCGCCGGTGACGACGTACACCCGGTCCTTCAGTCCAAGATCCATGGCCCCTATCCTGCCTCCTCGTCCCCGAACAGGGCGAGGGCGGTGTTCACCAGGCCGATGTGGCTGAACGCCTGCGGGAAGTTGCCCAGCTGACGGCCCGCCACCGGGTCGTACTCCTCCGCGAGCAGCCCCACGTCGTTCGCGAGGCCCACCAGGCGCTCGAACAGCACGCGGGCCTCCTTCCCGCGGCCCGTCATCTGGAGGGCGTCCACGAGCCAGAAGGAGCAGGCCAGGAAGGCGCCCTCGTCGCCGGGGAGTCCGTCCACGGGGGTGTCGGCCGCGGTGTCGTAGCGGCGTACGAAGCCGTCGTGGCCGAGTGCCTCGCGGACCGCGTCGACCGTGCCGATCACCCGGGGTCGTCGGCAGGCAGGAAGCCGAAGCGGGGATGAGCAGGAGGGCGGCGTCGAGCTCCTGCGACCCGTAGTACTGCGTGAACGTGTTGCGTTCGGGGTCGTAGCCCTTCTCGCACACCTCCCGGTGCACCTCGTCGCGCAGTTCGCGCCAGCCCTCCAGATCGCCCGAGAGGTCGGCGTACTCCTCCAGGGTGCGCACCGCGCGGTCGGCGGCCACCCAGACCATCACCTTGGAGTGCACGAAGTGCCGGCGCCCGCCGCGCACCTCCCAGAGGCCCTCGTCCGGCTGCTTCCACTGGTCGCGCAGCCAGTCCAGGAGGACGCTCTGCAGGGACCACATGTGCGGCTTGGGCGACAGACCCGCGCGCCGGGCCAGCCACAAGGAGTCCATCACCTCCCCCGTAGACGTCGAGTTGGAGCTGGTTGACGGCGCCGTTGCCGATCCGCACGGGCGCCGAACCGCCGAACCCGGAGAGGTGCGGCAGCTCGAACTCGGGGAGCCGTCGCTCGCCCGCGACGCCGTACATGATCTGCAGGTCGGCCGGGTCGCCCGCGACCGCGCGCAGCAGCCAGTCGCGCCAGGCCTCGGCCTCCTTGTGGTAGCCCGCCGAGACCAGGGCGCCCAGGGTGAGGGTCGAGTCGCGCAGCCAGCAGTAGCGGTAGTCCCAGTTGCGGATGCCGCCCATCTCCTCCGGGAGGGAGGGTGGTGGCCGCGGCGACGATGCCGCCCGTCGGACGGTAGGTGAGGGCCTTGAGCGTGATCAGGGAGCGTACGACGACGTCCCTGTAGGGGCCGTCGTAGCGGCAGCGGGCCGCCCAGCGCTGCCAGTCCGCGACGCTGGTGCGCAGCGACTCGTACGGGTCGACGAGCGCCGGACGGGGCTCGTGCGAGGGGTGCCAGGTGAGGACGAAGGCGACCTTCTCGCCGGCCTCGACGGTGAACTCCGAGTGGGTGCTGAAGTCCTCGCCCCAGGTGTGCACTTTGGGCTCGCTGCGCAGCCACACCGAGTCGGGGCCCGCGACGGCCACATGGTGCCCGTCGGACCTGCGCATCCACGGCACGACCGCGCCGTAGTCGAAGCGCAGCCGCAGGGTGCTCCGGACGGTGACCCGGCCGCTGAGGCCCTCGACGATGCGTACGACGTCGGGGGCACGGTGGCGCTGGGGCATCAGGTCGGTGACCCGGATCGTGCCCTCGGCGGTCTCCCACTCCGTGTCCAGAACGAGGGTGTCGGGGCGGTAGGCGCGGCGGGCGCAGCGGTCCCGCTCCCGCGGGGGCGATGCGCCAGTGGCCGTTGTCCTCGTCGCCGAGCAGTCGCGCGAAGCAGGCGGCCGAGTCGAAGCGCGGCAGACACAGCCAGTCGACCGAGCCGTCCATGCCGATCAGAGCCGCGGTCTGTTCGTCGCCGATGAGGGCGTAGTCCTCGATACGTGGATGCACGGGGTGCGGGTTCCCTCCCTGCCGACGGAGCAATCCCGGTTCGGGGCCGGGCGGGTGAAGAGAGGCCCAGCTCACACGGTCGCGGGCTCGGCCTCCGCCGTCTCCTCTTCCTTCGCGGCCGCCTGCCGGCGGTCGCGCGCCTCGCGGCGGGCGAGGACCACATAGCCGACGGGCACGGCCGCCGCGAACAGCCACCACTGGATCATGTACGCGTAGTTCAGCGGGGCGTCTTCCTTGCCCGGGTCGGAGATCTGCTCCGGCGAGCCGCCCTTCGCATCCGGCGCGGTCTGCTCCACGTAACCGCCGAGCACCGTGGCGTGCAGGCGCCGCGCCTGCTCCTCACTGTTGATCAACATGATCTGGCGGTCGGGCAGGCCCTTGATGTCCTTGATGCCGCTCGCGGCGGTCGTCTCGTCGGCCATCAGACGCCCCGTGATGGTCGTCTTCCCGCTCGGCGGCGCCGGGATCTTCGGGAACGCGGTCTGCACGCCTGTCGCCGGGATCCATCCACGGTTGATCAACACGACCTTGCCGTCCGTCAGCACGAACGGGGTGAGGACGTGGAAGCCGACCTCGCCGTCGTCATTGGTGCGACGCCGGACGACGACTTCCCTGGAGGTCTCGAAGGTGCCCGTCGCGGTGACGGTGCGGTACTTCTCCGTACGGGTGACCGCGTGCCCGGGGAGCTGATCGTCTCCACGGGGACCGGCTTGGCGTGCAGCGCGTCCGTCACCAGCTGGTTGCGGGCGCTGCGCATCTCGTAGCGGTGCATCTGCCAGATGCCCAGCCTGATCATCGTCGGGATCAGGAGGAGGGTGATCAGCGCGAGGATCACCCACTGCCGGGACATCAGGAAGCGGTACACCCCACGACCGTACAACTCGGTCGTGGGGCGCATTCAGGGGGTACCGGAAGGGATACGGGTCGCGGATTCCGGAAGACCGGCGGCTCACACCTTGTCGATGATCCCCACCATCCCTCCGCCCGGGCGCAGTGGCCCCCGCAGAACCAGCGGCCCTCGACCTCGACGCCCTGGCCGATGATCTGCACCCGGCAGTGCTCGCAGATGGGGGCCATGCGGTGGATCGCGCAGGAGAAGCAGTCGAAGACGTGCACCGCGCCCTGCGCGTGCACCTCGAAGCTCATGCCGTAGTCATTGCCACACACTTCACATCTCGCCATGCGCCACAGGGTGGGCCGTCCACCCGGCACGGGCGAGCGCGCGCGGGGCGCGTCGTACGACAATCACCCGTCCGTACGGTCAGTCCGCCGCCTCGACGTCCCGCAGCAGCTGTCCGAACGCCGCCTCGTCCACCACCGGCGTGCCGAACTGCTTGGCCTTGACGACCTTCGAGGTGCCCGAGTCCGGGTCGTTCGTGACGAGGAGGCTGGTCAGCCGGGACAGGCTCGTCGCGACGTGCAGACCCGCCTCCACGGCACGGTCCTCCAGCAGCTCGCGCTCGATGGACGTGTCCCCGGAGAACGCGATCCGCATCCCCTGCTTGAGCGGCCTGCCGTCCTCGAACCGCCCCGGGTTCGGGTACGGGCACGCGGGCCGCTTGCGCGCGGGGCGCCAACTGCCCGCCCTGTAGCCGCTGTAGCCGCCCGCCTGCTGGCCGATCCGGGGCGCGGGCCGGTCCGCCCACTCGGTCAGCGGCCGGCACTCGTGCAGCGGCAGCCGTACGCCGCCCCGGGCCGCCGTGTGCAGGCTGGGCCGGAACGCCTCGGCGAGCACGCGCGCGTCGTCCAGCGCGTGGTGCGCGCGCTGCTGCACGACACCGAAGTGCGCGGCCAGGGACTCCAGTTTGTGGTTGGGCAGCGGGAGGCTCAGCTCCTTCGACAGGGCGATGGTGCACAGCCGCTGACGGACCGGCGGATCGATCTGCACGCGCGCGTACTCCCGCGCGATCATCTGCCAGTCGAAGACCGCGTTGTGCGCGACCAGCACGCGGCCCTCCAGGCGGGTCGCGAACTCGTCGGCGATGTCCTTGAAGAGGGGCGCGCCCTCCAGGACGTCACTCGTCAGACCGTGGATCCACACCGGGCCGGGATCGCGCTCCGGATTGACCATCGTGTACCAGTGGTCCTCGACCTCGCCGAGCGCGTCCAGGCGGTAGACGGCCGCGGAGATTATCCGGTCGTCCCGGGCCAGGCCGGTGGTCTCCACGTCAACTACCGCATACCCCTGGGGATACGCGGCCGGCCACGGAGTGGCTGCGGACACTGCGGGCGAGTGGTCTTCGAGCATGGTCACTGAGGATACGGGCCGCCACTGACAGTCCTGTCCCTCAGGTCGCCCGCCCCGCCCGCCCGTTCGGGTCCGCCGGAATGCGCGTGCGCGTGGCTATGGACCTTTTGCCCGCCCGGTGCGACCGTGCTGCCCGCCTGACGGATGACGGCCTACGAAGGGCGGTACGGCGTATGGCACGCGTACGGTACGGGGCACGGACCGAGGCGGAGATCGCCGCCGCGCGCACGACGAGTTCCAGACTCCCGGACATCTGGTCCACCGGTGTGGTGGCCGTCTGGGAGAGCGACCCGGACGCGGTCGCGGCGGTCCTGCCGCCGCCCCTCAAGCCCACCGGGCGGCCCCTGGTCCGGGTGAACATCAGCAAGGTCGAACTGACCGGATACCCCCTGGGCGCGGGCTCGTTGGCGGTCGCCGCCGCGCACGACGGCGTCGAGGGCTGGTACCCCCTGGTGATGCCGATGACCCACGAACGGGCCCTCACCGGCGGACGTGAGGTCTTCGGGGAGCCCAAGAAACTCGGCGAGGTGACTGTCGAGCGGGTGGGCCTCGTCGTGCACGCGTCCCTGGCCCGGCACGGCATCGCCTTCGTCGAGGTCCGCGGCGCCGTCAGCGAGGAACTGCCCCTCCCGGGGCCGACGCAGAAGACCGACTTCTACTTCAAGTTCCTTCCTGCGGTGGACGGTTCGGGCTTCGACGCCGACCCGGTGCTCGTGCACTGCCTGCGCAACGAGAAGGTCCGCCGACTGGAACGCGTCACCGGGGACGTCGTCCTGCGCGAGTCCATGTACGACCCGGTCGCCGACCTCCCCGTGCGCACCCTCGTCGACATCACCATCGGCGAGAAGACCAGCGACCAGCGCGGCAAGGTCGTCGAACGCGTCGACGCGCAGGCCCTGTTGCCGTACATCCACCAGCGCTACGACGACCCGCTCCAGATCCACGACGGGCCTCCCGAGGGGAGCGTCTGATGGAGCTGAGGGAGGGTCAGGTCGCCGTCGTCACCGGGGCGGCGAGTGGCATCGGGCTCGCGATGGCACGGCGGTTCGCCGCCGAGGGACTCAAGGTGGTCCTCGCCGACGTCGAGCAGGGCGCCCTGGACAAGGCCGCCGCCGACCTGCGCGCCGACGGAGCCGACGTGCACGCGCGCGTGGTCGACGTCGGCGTACGCCAACAGGTCCTGGATCTGGCCGAGTCGGCCTACGAGACGTACGGCGCCGTCCACGTCCTGTGCAACAACGCCGGGGTCGGCTCGGGTGCCGAGGGCCGCATGTGGGAGCACGAACCGAACGACTGGCAGTGGGCGTTCGCCGTCAACGTGTGGGGAGTCTTCCACGGCATCCAGGCGTTCGTCCCGAGGATGATCAAGTCCGGTCAACCCGGTCATGTCGTCAACACGTCCTCCGGGGACGGCGGGATCGCCCCGCTGCCCACCGCTTCCGTGTACGCCGTCACCAAGGCGGCCGTCGTGACGATGACCGAGTCCCTGTACGCCCACTTGAGGGCGGAGCACGCGTGCGTGGGCGCCTCGGTGCTCTTCCCGGGGCCGCACATGCTGCGCACCGGCCTGTGGGAGTCGCACCGCAACCGGCCCGCCCGGTACGCCAAGGAGCGCCCCCGCAGGACGCCGTACCGCAGCCTCGGCCAGTGGGAGAGCGCGATGAAGGAGGCCGGCAAGGAGGTCGCCTTCACGCCCGTCGAGGAGGTCGCCGAGCTCGTCGTGGACGGCATCCGCGCGGACCGCTTCTGGATGCTGCCCGAGAGCGAGCACAGCGACGCCCAGATCCGGGCACGGGCGGGCTCGATGCTCGACCGGACGAACCCGTCGTACCTCGAAAGCTTCATCCTGGACTGAGGGGGCTGTTGTGACCGACCAGGAGCCGTACCTGATCATCTCCTCCGACTGCCACGCCGGGCTGCCCACCGAGGAGTACCGGCCCTATCTGGACGCCCGGTTCCACCGGGACTTCGACGAGTTCCTCGCCGGACGCGACCGGCGCCGCGAGGAGATGACCCGGCTGGGCATCCGCAACGAGGCGTTCGCCGCCAAGTGGTTCCACGACAACGAGGAGGGCCTGCGCGGCGGTTGGGACAGCGCGCAGCGCCTCAAGGAGCTGGACGGGGACGGGGTGGCCGCCGAGGTGGTCTTCCCGGACGCCGACGCCGTCGACAGCCAGACGGCCGCGCCCTTCGGAGTGGGCCTCGGCCTCTCCGGGGACCAGGACCCCGAGTTGGGCATGGCGGGCGCCCAGGCCCACAACCGCTGGCTCGCCGACTTCGTCTCCGAGCACCCCGAACGGCACTGCGGAGTCGCCCTGTTGCCGATAACGGCCCCTACGGAGAAGGCCGTCGCGGAGATCCACCGCGCCAAGGAGTCCGGCCTCGGCGCCCTGATGATCCCCTCCATGTGGGTCGACAAGGAGCCCTACCACGACCGCCGTTACGACCCCGTGTGGGCGGCCGCCGCCGAGTGCGCGATGCCCGTACTGACCCACTCCGGGGCGGCGCCCCGCCATGAGTACGGCGACCACCTCGGCATCTACGTGAGCGAGGTGACCTGGTGGCCCGCCCGGCCGCTCTGGTTCCTGCTCTGGTCCGGGGTCTTCGAACGCCACCCGGGTCTCAAGTTCGGTGTGGCGGAGTCGGGTTGCTGGTGGCTGCCGAACCAGCTGTGGTTCATGGACCGCCTCTACCTGGGTGCCCACGGCGGCAAGAAGCTGTCGCCGTTCGCGGAGTTGAAGCGGCCGCCGCACGAGTACCTCGACCGCCAGGTCTTCATCTGCGCGACCAACACCAAGCGTCGTGAACTGGCGCAGCGCTACGAGATCGGCGTCGACAACATCCTCTGGGGCAGCGACTTCCCGCACCCCGAGGGCACCTGGCCCGACACACGCGCGTGGCTGAAGCGCACCTTCCACGACATCCCGGTGGACGAGACCCGCCGCATGCTGGGCCTCGCGGCGGCGGACGCCTTCGGCTTCGACGTGGCGGCGCTGGGCCCGCTGGCCCGCCGGATCGGCCCGACCCCCGCCGAACTCGGCCAGCAGGACGACCAGGAGGCCGTGAGGGCGTCCTGGGCGCGCTCGCGGGAGGTGGGGCGGCACTGGCTGACCGACCACGACTTCCCGGTCCTGGGGGCGACGACGTGAGCGCGACGGACTCCCTGGACCCGGTGGGTCCCGGCGGCGCGGACCGGTACACGGTCATCTCCGCCGACTGCCACGCGGGCGCCGATCTCCTCGACTACAGGCCGTACTTGGAGCAGCGGTACCACGACGAGTTCGACGCGTGGGCGGCCACGTACGTCAATCCGTACGAGGACCTGGTCGCCGACACGGCCGACCGGAACTGGAACTCCGCGCGGCGGATCGCGGAGCTGGAGCAGGACGGGATCGTCGCGGAGGTCGTCTTCCCGAACACCATCCCGCCGTTCTTCCCGTCCGGCTCCCTGATGGCGCCCGCGCCCACCGCCGAGGAGTTCCGCCGCCGTTGGGCGGGCCTGCGCGCCCACAACCGCTGGCTGGCGGACTTCTGTTCGGCCGCACCGGGCCGACGGGCGGGCGTTTTCCAGATCCTCCTGAACGACGTCCAGGAGGCCGTCCAGGAGATCCGGTGGGCGGTCGCGGCGGGCCTCCGGGGCGGTCTCCTGCTGCCGGGCACCCTCCGGGTTCCGGACTGCCGGAGCTGTACTCGTCGGCGTACGACCCGATCTGGGCCGTGTGCGCGGAACTCGGCGTCCCCGTCAACCACCACGCGGGCTCGGCGTCCCCGCCCCTGGGCGACGAACCGGCCGCCCGCGCGGTGTACATGGTCGAGACGACATGGTTCTCCCACCGCGCCCTGTGGCACCTGATCTTCGGCGGTGCCTTCCGCCGCCACCCGGACCTGCGACTGGTCCTGACCGAGCAGGGCTCCGGGTGGATACCTGGGGTGCTCGACATGCTGGACTACTACCACGGGCGGCTGGTCGCGGCGGCTACGAAGGCGTCGACCGCGGAGTCCAAGTTCGGCGCGGGACTGGCCGCCTCCATGGGCAGGGGTCCGTCGGAGGTATGGCGCGACAACTGCTTCGTGGGCGCCAGTTTCATGCGCCCCCATGAAGTGCCCCTGCGCGACCGCATCGGCATCGAGAAGATCATGTGGGGCAGCGACTTCCCGCACGACGAGGGCACGTACCCGTACTCCAGGGAGGGCCTCCGTTTCGCGTACGCGCGCGTGCCGCGCGACGAGGTCGCCGCCATGCTCGGCGGCAACGCGGCCCGCGTGTACGGCTTCGACCTCGACGCCCTTGACCCGATCGCGGCGAAGGTCGGCCCCCTGGTGAGCGAGATCGCGGAGCCCCTCGCCGAACCGCCGGCCGGCGCGACGAGTCCGGTGTTCGCGCGGGGGAGCGTCGGTACGGGTGTGGTGAGACCCGGGGTGGAATCCTCCGGGGTGACTGAAACCAACGGCGGGTCCCACTCCGAGGCCCACGGCGGCAGCCTCGGCTCCCGGCTGAACTGGCTGCGGGCCGCGGTCCTCGGCGCGAACGACGGCATCCTGTCGACCGCCGGACTCGTCGTCGGCGTGGCCGGTGCCACGGACGACCGCACGGCGCTGCTGACGGCCGGGCTCGCGGGTCTCCTCGCCGGTTCCATGTCGATGGCGGCGGGGGAGTACGTGTCCGTCTCGACGCAGCGCGACTCGGAGAAGGCCGCCCTGGCCATGGAGCAGCGCGAGCTGAAGGAGCAACCGGAGGCAGAACTGGAGGAGTTGACCGAACTCCTCCAGGACCGCGGGCTGACCCGGGACGTGGCCATGGAGGCGGCGGCCCAGCTCACGGAACGCGACGCGCTGCGGGCCCACGCGCGCGTGGAGCTCAACATCGACCCCGACGACCTCACCAACCCCTGGCACGCGGCCGGGGCGAGTTTCCTGTCCTTCACGATCGGCGCCCTGCTGCCCCTCCTGGCGATCGTCCTGCCCCCCGGCCGGCTGGCGCCTCGGCGTCACCGTCGTCTCCTCCCTCGCGGCCCTCGTCCTCACCGGCTGGGCCAGCGCCCGCCTCGGCGCGGCCGCATCGAGGCCGGCGATGGCGCGGAACGTGGCCGGGGAGCGCTGGCGATGGCGGTGACGTACGTGGCGGGGACGCTGCTGGGGGCGGTGGGAGCGTGACGCGTTGGCGGAGATCACCAACAAGCAAGCGCGTACCCCGGGTAATACTTGTGGGTAACAACGTCTAGTCGCGGCCGATTTGCGGTCCTACGGTTCATCCATGCCGAACCTGCCCGATGCCGTGCTCTGGTCGATACCCGCCTTCGTGCTGCTCACCGTGATCGAGATGATCAGCGTGCGCGTTCACCCCGACGAGGACGCGGCGGGCTACGAGGCGAAGGACGCCGCGACGAGTCTCGGCATGGGGCTCGGGAGCCTCGTCTTCGACTTCCTCTGGAAGATCCCGATCGTCGCGATCTACACCGCGATCTACGAACTCACCCCGCTGCGCGTGCCCGTCCTGTGGTGGACGATCCCGCTGATGCTGCTCGGACAGGACTTCTTCTACTACTGGTCCCACCGCGGCCACCACGTCATCCGCATCCTGTGGGCCTGCCATGTCGTCCACCACTCCAGCCGCAGGTTCAACCTCACCACGGCCCTGCGCCAGCCCTGGACGACCCTCACGGTGTGGCCCTTCTATGTCCCGCTCGTCGCCCTGGGCGTGCATCCCGCCGCGCTCGCGTTCTGCTCCTCGGCGAACCTCGTCTACCAGTTCTGGATCCACACCGAGCGGATCGACCGGATGCCCCGCTGGTTTGAGTTCGTCTTCAACACCCCGTCCCACCACCGGGTCCACCACGCTTCCCAGGGCGGCTACCTGGATCGCAACTTCGGCGGCATCCTCATCCTTTGGGACCGGCTCTTCGGGTCCTTCGTGCCCGAGGTCGAGCGGCCCGTCTACGGGTTGACCAAGAACATCAACACGTTCAACCCGATCAAGGTCGCCACCCATGAGTACGTCGCCATCGCCAAGGACCTGAAGACAGCGACCAGTTGGCGCGAGCGCGCGGGACGCGTCTTCCGGGGACCGGGCTGGCAGCCGGCACCCGCCGTGGAAGAGGGCGTCCCGGCCGCCGAGGAGAC
Organism: Streptomyces sp. P3; assembly: GCA_016893485.2. Taxonomy (GTDB): domain Bacteria; phylum Actinomycetota; class Actinomycetes; order Streptomycetales; family Streptomycetaceae; genus Streptomyces. The sequence continues at coordinate 2,515,678 of JAFEKX020000001.1, read as the reverse complement.
CGCGGCCGCGTGAACCGACGTCCCGGACACCCGGCCGCCCCACGCGTTCTCCTGGCGGCCTTCGGTCTCGCCGCCCTCGTGGACCTGCTCGCGCTCGCCGTCGGCCACGACCCCGCCCACACCGTCGCCAAGCCCCTCCTGATGCCGCTCCTCGCCGCGTACGCGGCCCTGCGCGGCGCACCCCGGCTCCTCGTCGCCGCGCTGCTCTTCGGCTGGGGCGGCGACACCCTGCTGCTCTCCGACGCCGACCCCGCCTTCCTCGCGGGGATGGCCGGCTTCGCGGCGGGCCACGTCTGCTACCTCGCCCTCTTCAGGACGTACGGCGGCCCGGAACGTGCTCCACGCGTGCGTGCCGGTCTCCTCGTCGCCGGGTACGCCGTCGCCCTGGCCGTCACCGTCACGCTGCTGTGGCCCGACCTCCCGGCGGACCTGCGCGTCCCCGTGGCCGGCTACAGCGCCCTCCTCACGGCCATGGCGTGCGCCGCGGTCATCCGGCTCGGCCTCGTCGCGGGGCTCGGCGGGGCGCTCTTCATGGTCTCCGACACCCTCATCGCGACGGGTGTCGCCGACTGGCCGCAGCCGCCAAGGCCCGACTTCTGGATCATGCTGACGTACATCGCCGCACAGTTCCTGCTGGTCCAGGGCGTGCTCGGCACCCTCGCCGAGCGCCGCGCACCGACGGCGGCGTACCGTGAAGTGCGCTCGACCACCCCCTGAGCGCACCGCACCAGCACACCCGCGACGAGAAGGACCCTCATGCGCGCCACCACCATCCACGCCCCGTTCGACATGCGCGTGGAGGACGTGCCCGAGCCCCTGGTCCAGCTGCCGACCGACGCCGTCGTCCGGGTGCTGCGCGCCTGCATCTGCGGCAGCGACCTCTGGGCGTACCGTGGCGAGGCGGCCCGGCAGCCGGGGCAGCGCATCGGGCACGAGTTCCTCGGGATCGTCGAGGAGACCGGCTCCGAGGTGACCGGCGTCAGGACCGGCGACCTCGTGGTCGCGCCCTTCATGTGGTCCGACGGCGTCTGCGACTACTGCCGCGAGGGCCTCACCACCTCCTGCGTGCACGGCGGCTTCTGGGGCGCCGTGGGCTTCGACGGCGGCCAGGGCGAGGCCGTACGCGTGCCCTTCGCCGACGGCACCCTCGTACGGCTGCCGAAGGAGGCGGCCTCCGACGACCACCTGCTGTCCGCGCTGCTGACCCTGTCCGACGTCATGGGCACCGGCCACCACGCGGCCCTGGGCGCCGGCGTCAGCAAGGGCACCACCGTCGCCGTCGTGGGCGACGGGGCGGTCGGCCTGTGCGCGGTGCTCGCCGCCAAGCGCCTCGGCGCCGAGCGGATCATCGCGCTCGGCCGGCACGAGACGCGTACGGACATCGCCCGCCGCTTCGGCGCCACCGATGTCGTCGCCGCACGCGGCGAGGAGGCCGTCGCCGCCGTCCGCGAACTCACCCGCGGACAGGGCGCGCACGCCGTCGTCGAGGCCGTCGGCACCGAGCAGTCCATGCGCACGGCCGTCGAGATCACGCGTGACGGCGGCGCGATCGGCTTCGTCGGCGTCCCGCACGGCAGCGGCACCGGCCTCGACCTCGGGGTCATGTTCGACCGGAACATCGCCCTTCGCGGCGGCGTCGCGCCGGTCCGCGCGTACATCCCGGAACTGCTGCCCGATGTCCTGGACGGCACGATCGACCCGTCGCCCGTCTTCGACCTGACGGTCGGCCTGGAGGGCGTGCCCGACGGCTACAAGGCGATGGACGAGCGCACGGCCCTGAAGGTCCTGGTCACCAACGGCTGACCACTCGGTCGATCAATCGGTCGATCAACCATTGACGGCACCATTGACTGACTGGTCGCTTGGTTGACCGACGGGTTGATCGGCGGGCTGGGTTGATCGACTGGCTGGTCAATGCCAGCGGATCGGCACCGGCAAGGCCGTCAGCAGTCCGGAGAGCACGACCACCACTCCCAGGGCGACGACCTCCGCCCGCGCGGGGGAGCAGGCGGTCAGCGGATCGGTGGCCCGCCGCAGCCGGGACCGGGCCCACAGCGCGAGGACGGCGACGGCGGCGACGAGCAGCACCTTGGCGAGCAGGGTGCGCCCGTACGCCGTCGTCGTCAGCTGGTCCAGGATCGTGCCGACCGGCATCCGGCGCAGCGAACTGCACACCCCCGTGGCGGTGATCGCGGCGAGCAGGACGCCCGCCACGCGCGCGTAGAGACCCAGCAGCGCGGCGCCCGCCTCGATGCCCCGCCACTGCCGCAGTGTTCGCAGCGCGTGCAGCAGACCGCCCACCCACAGCGCCGCGCACATCAGATGGACCAGGGTCAGTTCGGAGCCGACCAGGGGCTGTACTCGCCCGTCGGATGCGCGCGCAGCGCCTCCGCGAAACCACGGCGGCAAGGGGCCACACCTGTACGCCGGGCCGCCGCGACCGCGCGCACAGGGCCGCCACGGCGAACGCGCCGACCTCCAGGAGGGCGAGCCTGCCGTCTCGGGACTGGAAGAGGCCGCCGATGTCGATCCGGGTCAGGCTGTCCGGCACCAGGGTGCCCGTCCCCGCGACCGACGCGAGCCCCAGCGCGGCGACGAAACCGACGCCGGACGCGTACAGGGCCCAGCTGTGGGGGCCCGTTCGGGGAGCGCCGGGCACGGTGCGCGCCAGCCGGTGCACGAACAGCTCGCCCAGGGGCACGCACAAAGCCCCGAACAGCACCGCCCTCAGCAGCGCGATGCCCCCGACACCGGGCGCGGCGGCCTCCCCGGTGTCGTGCAGCGCGGCGGTCGGGCCGAGCAGTGGGATCAGCGCGGCGAGCGCCACCAGGGCCAGCACGGCGACGGCCCGACGCGTACCGGGGCGCCGCCCGGAGCCGCTGGTGTCGGCCGCTTCGACAGTCGGTCGTATCAGGGTCACCCCAAGATCTTCACCAGCCGTCGCAGAACCGGGCAAGTGCAGCAAAACAATTGGAGGAACCGCATTTCACCCGTAAGTGCGTTTCCGGTCACCTCCGGAATCAAGCCCAACGAGCCGGATCCGTGCCCCAACACCCCGGCGGACGCGCCCAGTTCGAGGGCCCGCCGTCGAACGACACCGGCGACAGGGCATGCCGAAGGCGCCCGATACCGCTGCCTGTCTCGACCAGCCAGGCGTCGGGCCGGGTGTACGCCGTCCCGCTCTCCTCGCGGGCGATCGCACCCTGCTCGCGTGCCGTCACCCGGCCCCGCTCACTCTGACCCGCGATCAGCCACCGCGCAGTCCGCGCGAGCGCCGGCCGCAGGACGATGCCGCCGCCCCGCTCCGACTGTTCCGTCAACGCCCGCAGCACCGCGCCCGCCAGCAGGTACCCCGTCCCGTGGTCGAGGGCCTGCGCGGGCAGCGCGCCGGGTTGTTCCGGCGACCCCTCGATCGCCGCGATGCCCGTGGCGGCCTGCGCCAGGCTGTCGAACCCCGCCGGTCACCCCACGGCCCGTACGCACCCCACGCCGACAACTGCGCCACGACCAGCCCGGGCCTGCGGTCGAGCAGCGCCTCGGGGAGAGCCCGAACCGGTCAAGGGCGCCCGGCCGGTACCCGGTGACGACCACGTCCGCCTGCTCCAGCAACTCCCGAAGGCACGCCGACCGGCCGCGAGCCCCAGGTCCAGCCGGGTCGACCGCTTCCCGAACCCGGTGTCCGCGTGCGCGTCCGGGTCCTCGGGCAACCGCGGGGCGTCCACCCGCAGCACGTCCGCGCCGAGCAGCGCGAGCGTCCGCGTGGCGACCGGGCCCGCGATGACCCGGGTCAGGTCGAGCACGCGCACCCCGGCGGCGGGCAGCGACGGGTCGCCGTCGAGCGGCGGGAGTACACGCGCGCGTGCCGTGCCGATCCGCTCGCGTCCGACGAGCGGCTGCCCGGCGACCGCGGCCCCCTGTGGATGCGCGGCCCACTGCTCCGCCGTCCGCAGCGCGACCGCGAGGCCCCCGGCGCCGTAGACCGCCTCCTCCACCTCCAGGGCGGACCGCTCGGCGAGCACGCCGGCCACGGTCTCCACGGAGGCGCCCTCCGTCAGCCCCAACGCGCCCAGCAGTCGTGCCCGGTGGTGCGGATAGTTCGCGTGGGTGCGGACCCACCCGTCGGCCGTCCGCCAGAACCGCGACAGCGGCGCGAAGCTGACCGGCGCCCGCCCGTCGATCAACAGGTGCCGCTCACTGACGAACGCCGTGGCGAGGGCCCCGTCGTCGACCCGCACCCCGGGCACCTCAGCGAGTCCGGCCCGCCGCGCCCCCAACTCGGCGGCGGCCAGCGCGCACGCTCCTACACAGGCCCGCGCCAACTCCCGTACGGGAAGGCGTGCTTGAAGCGCTCCCGCGCGTACGACGGTCGAGACGCGCGAGACCAGGGCGGGATCGCCGCCCATCGCACCCCAGGCCACCGTGATGCCATCTGTATCAGTCATGATTGAACTATGCAGTATTGATTCAATCAATATATGCATGGATGGACTGTACGGACGCGAACGGGCCGGGCGGAAGTCCGCCCGGCCCGTGAGCAAGCGAGGTGTCGGCTACTTCACCGCACGCAGCGCGTTGACGATGCCGAACCCGTAGAAGCCGTTGACCCGCTTGCCGCCCACGCAGGTCGCGTCCACGACGCCGTCACCGTTGGTGTCGTACGGCTCGGTCGGGCAGCCCGGGTTGTCCGCCTCGGCCTTCAGCAGCCCCTGCAACTGGGCCGGACTGGCGTACCGGTGCGTGGACTTGAGCAGCGCGGCCACCGCGGCGACGTGCGGGGTCGCCATCGAGGTGCCCTGGAGATAGCCGTAGGAGTTGTTCGGCAGCGTGGAGAGGATGCGGCCGTTCTTCGACGGGGTGTCCGGGATCTGCCGGGCGTCGCCGCCCGGCGCGGCCACGTCGATGACGCCCTTGCCGTAGCTGGAGAAGTACGACTTGGCCTTCGTGACGCCGACCGAGCTGACCGTGACGACGCCTGGCAACTGGGTCGGTACGTCGAAGCACTCGTGCGGGTCGACCGTCCGGGTCGTCGCGGTCGAGTCGTCGGGGCTGGAGGTGTCGACGAGGGCGTGGGAGTCGAGGTCGTCGTTCGAGTTGCCGGCCGCCGCGACGTTGAGCGTGCCCTTGCTCTGCGCGTACAGCTGGGCCCTGTTGACCGCATCAACGATGGCACGTTGATCGGGGTCGTCCATGCAGTTGTACAGCCAAGGATCAACGTAGTAGCTGTTGTTGGTGATCTCCACGCCGTGGTCCGCCGCGAACACGAACGCGCAGACCACGCTCTCCGGGTAGAACAACTGGGTCGAGTCCGGCTCGGCCACCGTGATGCCGGAGACCTTCACGCCCGGTGCGACGCCGGCCACACCGATGCCGTTGCGGGCGGCGGCGATCTCACCCGCGACATGCGTGCCGTGGTAGTGGGAGGAGTCCACGGGACGCCAGGAGCCGTACGTGGTGTCCGCCTTGCCGCCCACGCAGTTCGCGGACTGCGAGGGGAGAAGTTCGGGGCGATGTCCGGGTGGGTGTCGTCCACGCCGACGTCGATGACGGCGACCGTCACGCTCTTGCTGCCCGGGTTGATCTTGGCGGCCTTGTCGGCGCCGATCGCCGGCAGGTCCCACTGGTCGGCTTCCAGGGGCTCGCTGTCACCGGCGGCCGCGGAGGCCTTCGCCGTCTTCGCGGCCTGGTCCTTGGAGAGGTACTGCACCGCGCCCTCGTCGGTCGTCGAGGCGAGGCTCAGCGGCGCGGTGCGCGTGGCACCGGCCGACTGCACACCGTGCACCTTGCGGATGACCGGGCCGAAGTCGGGGTTCGCCGAGTGAACGACGATCACGCCGATCTTCTCGTACGTCACCACGATGGTGCCGCCGGCCGCATTGATCGCCTTCTTGACCGAGTTGATCGTCCGGTCGTCCAGCCGTGTGTTGACCACATACGCAAGATTCGGTGCGTCGGCGGCCTGGGCCGCGGTCCCGGTCTCGACGGCCGGGACCGCCGAGGCCGCGGACGGGAGGAAACCGAGCGAGGCGGTCAGCGACAGCACGACCGGCACGGCGAGGGCGAGCCGGCGTCTGGGGCGCAGATGAGCCATGGGATCTCCACATCATCCGAAAACGAAACGGCCCGAGACGTGGTTGGCGCCCGGGCAGGTACATGACGAGTCGTGCAGACCTGAAGCTATCTCCCGCGACGGCTGGCCAGCAATGATTTCCCAAAGACGACTACCGAAAGAAGTCAAAGGAGTTGAACCGGTCGAGGTGCCGCGCCGTGCCCTTGGGCAGGAAGCGCCAAGCCAACTCAGTACCCGCAGGTCCGCAACGCGAGGAGACACCGTGGCCACCGAGACACCACCCCCTCGAAAGCCGAACGCCAACTCCCCAGTACCGAGGAGTTCGAACAGGTCCAGGAGAGTGCGGAGTTCGCCGAACTGCGCCGCGCCCACCGCTCCTTCGCCTTCCCGCTGACCGTCGCCTTCATCGTCTGGTACCTGCTGTACGTGCTGCTGTGCAACTACGCGGACGACTTCATGGACACCAAGGTCGTCGGCAACATCAACGTCGCCCTGGTCCTGGGCCTCGCCCAGTTCCTCACCACGTTCCTCATCGCCTGGTGGTACGCGCGGTACTCCGCCGCGAAGCTCGACCCCAAGGCGGCAGCCATCAAGTCCCGGATGGAGGACGGCGCATGAGCCCCGCGATCACCCTCGCCGCAGGCGAGGCGAGCCAGCACCGGCCGCTGATCATCACCCTGTTCGCGATCTTCGTCGCCGCGACGCTCGTCATCACCGTATGGGCGGGCCGCCAGACGAAGAGCGCCGCCGACTTCTACGCGGGCGGCCGCCAGTTCACCGCCTTCCAGAACGGCCTCGCCGTCTCCGGCGACTACATGTCCGCCGCGTCCTTCCTCGGCATCGCGGGCGCGATCGCCCTCTTCGGGTACGACGGCTTCCTGTACTCCATCGGCTTCCTGGTCGCCTGGCTGGTCGCCCTGCTCCTGGTGGCCGAACCGCTGCGCAACTCGGGCCGCTACACCATGGGCGACGTCCTCGCGTACCGCATGCGCCAGCGCCCGGTCCGCACCGCGGCCGGCACCTCCACCATCGTGGTGTCGATCTTCTACCTGCTGGCCCAGATGGCCGGCGCGGGCGTCCTGGTCTCGCTGCTCCTCGGCATCACCACCGACGCGGGCAAGATCGGCATCGTCGCCCTGGTCGGCGTCCTGATGATCGTGTACGTCACCATCGGCGGCATGAAGGGCACCACCTGGGTCCAGATGGTCAAGGCCTGCCTGCTCATCGCCGGCGCGCTGCTGCTGACCTTCCTGGTGCTGCTGAAGTTCGACTTCAACGTCTCCGACCTGCTCGGCAAGGCCGCCTCCAACAGCGGCAAGGGGTCCGCCTTCCTGAACCCCGGCCTCAAGTACGGCGCCACCGGCACGACCAAGCTGGACTTCATCTCCCTGGGCCTCGCCCTGGTCCTCGGCACCGCCGGACTGCCGCACATCCTGATCCGCTTCTACACGGTGCCCACCGCCAAGGCCGCCCGTAAGTCGGTCATCTGGGCCATCGGCCTGATCGGCGCCTTCTACCTGATGACCCTGGCCCTCGGGTTCGGTGCCGCCGCACTGATCAAACCCGACGAGATCATCGCCTCCAACAAGGCGGGCAACACGGCCGCCCCACTCCTGGCACTGCATCTGGGCGGAGTCGACTCCAACTGGGGTGCCATCCTCCTGGCCACCATCTCGGCGGTCGCCTTCGCCACGATCCTCGCGGTCGTCGCCGGACTGACCCTGGCCTCGTCGTCCTCGTTCGCCCACGACATCTACGCGAACGTCATCAAGCGCGGCCAGGCCACCGAGAAGCAGGAGATGGCCGCCGCCCGCTACGCCACCGTCGGCATCGGCGCCGTCTCCATCGTCCTCGGCGCCCTCGCCCGCGATCTGAACGTCGCCGGCCTGGTCGCCCTGGCCTTCGCGGTCGCCGCCTCCGCCAACCTCCCGACGATCCTCTACAGCCTCTTCTGGAAACGCTTCACCACCCAGGGCGCCCTCTGGTCGATCTACGGCGGCCTGGTCACCGCGGTCGGTCTGGTCCTCTTCTCGCCGGTGGTCTCCGGCAAGGAGACGTCGATGTTCCCCACGTCGACTTCCAGTGGTTCCCCCTGGAGAACCCCGGCATCATCTCCATCCCCGTCGGCTTCCTGCTGGGCTGGCTCGGCACGATCCTCTCCAAGGAGGAGCCGGACACCGGCAAGTACGCGGAGCTGGAGGTACGGTCCCTGACCGGCACCGGAGCCCACTGACCGGCCCCGCCCGGTCCCTCTGCGTCCCCCCACGCGGTCCCCCACGCCGACGGCCGCGTCGTAGATCCCTACGACGCGGCCGTGCCGTACCTCGTGGGATCGGGCCGCCCTCGTTGTCAGTGGTGTCGCGTAGGCTCGCAGGTGTCGGAAAACATGCGATCCGAAACGAGGGAGGGGGCACACATGCTGATCGACACCTATGGCCGGGTAGCCACCGACCTGCGGGTCTCGCTGACCGATCGATGCAACCTCCGGTGCACGTACTGCATGCCCGAGGAGGGCCTGCAGTGGCTGGCAAAGCCCGACCTCCTCACGGACGACGAGATCGTCCGCCTGATCGACATCGCGGTCACCTCCCTCGGCATCGAGGAGGTCCGCTTCACCGGCGGCGAGCCCCTGCTGCGCCCCGGCCTGGTCGGCATCGTCGAGCGGGTCGCGGCCCTGGAGCCCCGCCCCCGGATGTCGATCACCACCAACGGCATCGGCCTCAAGCGCACGGCGGCCGCCCTGAAGAAGGCGGGCCTGGACCGGGTCAACGTCTCGCTGGACACCCTGCGCGCCGACGTCTTCAAGACCCTCACCCGCCGCGACCGCCACAAGGACGTCATCGAGGGCCTAGAAGCCGCCCACGACGCGGGCCTGACCCCGGTGAAAATCAACTCGGTGCTGATGCCGGGGCTCAACGCCGACGAGGCCCCGGACCTGCTGGCCTGGGCCGTGGAGCACGACTACGAACTGCGCTTCATCGAGCAGATGCCCCTGGACGCCCAACACGGCTGGAAGCGCGACGGCATGGTCACGGCGGGCGACATCCTCGCCTCCCTCCGCACCCGCTTCGAGCTGACCCCGAGCACGGCGGCGAGCGCGGTTCCGCCCCGGCCGAGCGCTGGACCGTGGACGGCGGCCCGCACCGCGTGGGCGTCATCGCCTCGGTCACCCGCCCGTTCTGCGCGGCCTGCGACCGCACCCGCCTCACGGCCGACGGCCAGATACGCAACTGCCTGTTCGCCCGCGAGGAGACCAGCCTCCGCACCGCCCTGCGCTCGGACGCCCCGGACGCGGAGATCGCCCGCATCTGGCGCGAGGCGATGTGGGGCAAGAAGGCGGGCTCGGGTCTGGACGATCCGTCGTTCCTGCAGCCTGACCGCCCGATGTCGGCGATCGGCGGCTGAGTGGCCGTCGTAGGCGAGAGGGTCCTAAGGGGTCTCGGGGTCTTCCCAGTCCTCGAAGCTGACGACGTCCTTCAAGAAGCCCCGTACACCGAGGAATTGGGACAGGTGCTCGCGGTGCTCCTCGCACGCGAGCCAGGTCTTGCGTCGCTCCGGTGTGTGCAGTTTCGGGTTGTTCCACGCCAGCACCCACACGGCAGCGGCACGGCACCCCTTGGCGGAGCAGATCGGGGAGACGGGATCGGAGCCGGCGGCGTTCAGAATCACGCGCCCGACCCTAACCGAGCCCGTACGTCGGCCGTTCCCCGCGGTCACCCGGCGTCCCGACACCAGCATCTGGCTTGACCAACCGGGGGGGATACGAGGCCGGCTCCGGAGGGTGCTGCGGGGGCCTCAAAGGCGACGCCGAGCAGCCACGGGGGAGCTGCCCGGCGTCGGTCCGTCGCTCCGACGGGGATGCGGAGCGCGTACGAAGTATGTCACGGGTCACCGGCCGCCCGGCACCGGAACAACATGATTGATCTGAGCTTTTCTTGAGCTTGGCGAGGCCTCGGCTTCCGGTTCGGACGCCTCCGCCTTGGTCACGACCGGTCGTACGGTTCGCCTCCCGCGCCCGGCGCCGGCTCGGTCACGACCTCTTCCGGGACGGCTCCCGTGAACGCCTCGTCCGACCTCGGCGGCGCGATCATCGGCCGCAGCGGGGTGGTGACGAATGTGGACGGAAGCCCCGGCGCGTTCTCCCGCCCGGCGTTCGCGATCACCACGGCGACATAGGGGAGGAGCACACCGAGCACCAGCGCGACGATCGCGACGTGCCGTTCGACGTTCCACAGCGCGCAGGCGAGGATCACCGACACCGTACGGATCGACATCGAGATGATGTAGCGGCGCTGCCGCCCGCGGATGTCCTCCGCGAGTCCCGTCCGGGCTCCGGTGATCCGGAACACCTGGGCGTTGCCTTCGCCGTGCAGCTTCCGCATCACATTCCACCATCCGCCCGCATCGGACTCTCACCGGCCCGCAACCCCGGTCCGCACCCGATCCGGGAACGGGGCCCCGACACGTCCTACGTTACGCCGCGCCTCCGCCGCCTTCGAGACCGGGGACCTCCGGTCACGGTGACCGGACTGCGCCGTTACACGTACGGCCCCACCCGACATGCGCCGTACCGCGACCGGACCCACACTTGGCGTAATGCTCGCGTAGAGCCGTACAAGGAGGCAGCCATGGGCTGGTTGTGGGCCATCATCGTGGGATTCGTGCTGGGCCTGATCGCGAAGGCGATCATCCCGGGCAAGCAGCACAGTCCCCTCTGGCTGACCACCATTTGCGGCATTCTCGGCGCCATCGTCGGCAACGCGATCGCCCGAGCGGCCGGCGTCGCCGCCACCAGCGGCATCGACTGGAGCCGCCACGCGTTCCAGCTCGTGGCCGCGGTCATCATCGTCTTCGTCGTCGACATGGCGTACATGGCGACGATCGGCAAGAACAAGCAACGAGCTTAGGAGCAGCGCCCCAAAGAGGCGCGGGGGCTGTATCGATGTGCGGCTTGGCCGCGTGGCGCGACCAGCCACAGCGGACCGGCAGATCGCACAGCCCCCGCGCCCCCTTGGCGCCTACGCTCCAGTCACCTCGACCGCGGCCAGATTCTTCTTGCCCCGCCGCAGCACCAGCCACCGCCCGTGCAGCAGATCCTCCTTCGAAGGAACCGCGTCCTCGGCCGCGACCTTCACGTTGTTCACGTACGCCCCGCCCTCCTTCACGGTCCGCCGCGCAGCGGACTTGCTCGCCACCAGCCCCACCTCGGCGAACAGATCGACGACGGGACCGAGCTCGGCGACCTGGACATGCGGCACCTCGGAGAGCGACGCGGCCAGCGTCTTCTCGTCCAGCTCCGCCAGCTCACCCTGTCCGAAGAGCGCCCGGGACGCGGCGGTCACCGCGGCCGTCTGCTCGGCGCCGTGCACCAGCGTCGTCAGCTCCTCGGCCAGCGCGCGCTGCGCGGCACGGGCCTGCGGACGCTCGGCGGTCTGCTGCTCCAACTCCTCAAGCTCCGCACGGGACTTGAAGGACAGCATGCGCGCGTACGTGGAGATGTCCCGGTCGTCCGTGTTCAGCCAGAACTGGTAGAACGCGTACGGCGTGGTCATCTCCGGGTCGAGCCAGATGGCGGTGCCCTCGGACTTGCTGAACTTCGTGCCGTCGGCCTTGGTCATCAGCGGGGTGCCGTAGGCGTGGACCGTGGCGTCCGGCTCCAGGCGGTGGATCAGGTCCAGGCCCGCCGTGAGGTTGCCCCACTGGTCGCTGCCGCCCTGCTGGAGCGTGCAGCCGTACCTGCGGTAGAGCTGCAGGAAGTCCATGCCCTGGAGGATCTGGTAGCTGAACTCCGTGTAGCTGATGCCCTGGTCGGAGTCCAGGCGCTTGGCGACGGAGTCCTTCGCGAGCATCTTGTTGACGCGGAAGTGCTTGCCGATGTCGCGGAGGAACTCGATCGCGGAGAGGTTCGCCGTCCAGTCGAGGTTGTTCACCATCACCGCGGCGTTCTCGCCCTCGAAGGACAGGAACGGCTCGATCTGCCGGCGCAGCCGCTGGACCCAGCCGGCCACCGTCTCCGGGTCGTTCAACGTGCGCTCCGCCGTCGGGCGGGGGTCGCCGATCTGGCCCGTGGCCCCGCCGACCAGCGCCAGCGGCCGGTGACCGGCCTGCTGGAGCCGGCGCACGGTGAGCACCTGCACCAGGTGACCGAGGTGGAGCGAGGGCGCCGTCGGATCGAAGCCGCAATAGAACGTGACGGGACCGTCCGCGAGCGCCTTGCGCAAAGCATCTTCGTCAGTGGACAGGGCGAACAGGCCCCGCCACTTCAGCTCGTCGACGATGTCCGTCACGGTTCTCGTATCTCCTTGGGATGGTCTCGTGGATCAGGTACGAGGTTATACGCCCTGACTGACAGAGCTCATATTGAAGTCCGGCACCCGCAGCGCGGGCATCGCGGCCCTGGTGAACCAGTCGCTCCACTCTCGAGGCAGCGTCTTCTCCGTCCGCCCCGCCTCGGTGGCCCGGCCCAGCAGGTCGACCGGCGACTCGTTGAACCGGAAGTTGTTCACCTCACCCGCGACCTCGCCGTTCTCGACGAGGTAGACGCCGTCCCGGGTCAGCCCGGTGAGCAGCAGCGTCGCCGGGTCGACCTCGCGGATGTACCAGAGGCAGGTCAGCAGCAGCCCGCGCTCGGTGCTCGCCACCATCTCCTCCAGGGAGCGGTCCTCGCCCCCGCTCAGGATCAGGTTGTCGATCGCCGGCGCCACCGGCAGCCCGGTGAGACCCGCGCTGTGCCGGCTGGTCAGCAGATGCTGGAGCTCGCCGTCGCGCACCCAGTCGGTGGCGGCCAGCGGCAGCCCGTTGTCGAACACCGACTGGTCGCCGCCGGAGCTGTGCGCGAGCACGAACGGGGCGGATTCCAGGCCCGGTTCGTTCGGGTCGCTGCGCAGCGACAGCGGCAGCTCGGTGAGCTTCTCGCCGACGCGGGTGCCGCTGCCGGGCTTGGAGAACACTGTGCGCCCTCGACCGCGTCCCGGCCCGACGCCGACCACATCTGGTAGATCAGCAGGTCCGCGACGGCCGTGGGCGGCAGCAGCGTCTCGTACCGCCCGGCGGGCAGCTCGATCCTCCGCTCCGCCCAGCCCAGTCGTACGGCCAGTTCGGCGTCCAGCGCGGCCGGGTCGACGTCCTTGAAGTCCCGGGTCGAGCGGCCGGCCCAGGCCGAGCGCGTACGGTCCGGGGACTTGGCGTTCAGCTCCAGGGTGCCGTTGGGCTGGTCATGGCGCAGGCGGAGCCCGGTCGACGTACCCAGGTAGCTGGAGACCAGTTCGTGATAGGCGAAGCCGTACAGCTCACGGCCGCCCGCACGCGCGCGTGCGAACGATTCGCCGAGCGCCGGAGCGAAGTCGGCGAACACCGTGGAGGACGTCTCGGCGGGGCCGTCCGTGAAGTCGGGCGACTGGGGTACGTCCGTGACGAGCGGCTGTGCGTCCTCGGCGGGCGCGGCCCCGCGCGCGGCGGCCTCGGCGGCCCGCACCAGCGGCTCCAGCTCCTCCGGGGTGACGGCGGACCGGGACACGACCCCGAGGCGGTGCCCTCCTTGCCGTCGACGGTCGCGATGACGGTGAGCGTGCGCCCGCGCGTGACGCCGTTCGTGGTCAGCGCGTTGCCCGCCCAGCGGAGGTTGGCGGTCGACTGCTCGTCGGCGATGACGACACAGCCGTCGGCCCGGGAGAGTTCGAGGGCGCGCTCGACGATCTCGTGCGGCTTGTTCGTACGAGGACTCATCGACCGGCCTCCTGGGTGGTGTTGAGGATGTTGACGCCCGTGAAGAGGGCGGACGGGCAGCCGTGGGACACCGAGGCGACCTGGCCCGGCTGGGCCTTGCCGCAGCTGAAGGCGCCGCCCAGGACGTAGGTCTGCGGGCCGCCGACGGCCGCCATGGAGCCCCAGAAGTCGGTGGTCGTCGCCTGGTAGGCGACGTCCTTCAGCTGCCCGGTGATCCGGCCGTTCTCGATCCTGAAGAACCGCTGCCCGGTGAACTGGAAGTTGTAGCGCTGCATGTCGATCGACCACGACCGGTCGCCGACCACGTAGATCCCGCGGTCGACCCCGCCGATCAGATCCTCCGTGGACAGTCCCGCCGGGTCGGGCTGGAGCGACACGTTGGCCATGCGCTGCACCGGCACATGGCCGGGGAGTCGGCGTACGCGCAGCCGTTCGAGCGCTCGAAGCCGGTCAACTTGGCGATACGGCGGTCGAGTTGGTAGCCCACCAGGGTGCCGTCCTTGACCAGGTCCCAGGACTGGCCCTCGACGCCCTCGTCGTCGTAGCCGATGGTCGCGAGGCCGTGTTCGGCGGTGCGGTCGCCGGTGACGTTCATCCGCTCGGAGCCGTACTTCAGCTTGTTCAGCTTGTCGAAGGTCGCGAAGGACGTGCCGGCATAGGCGGCCTCGTAGCCGAGCGCGCGGTCCAGTTCGGTGGCGTGGCCGATGGACTCGTGGATCGTCAGCCAGAGGTTGGACGGGTCGACGACGAGGTCGTACAGGCCCGCCTCGACGCTCGGTGCCCGCATCTTCTCGGCGAGCAGTTCGGGGATCCGCTCCAGCTCGCCGTCCCAGTCCCAGCCGGTGCCCGTGAGGTACTCCCAGCCGCGGCCCACGGGCGGCGCGATGGTGCGCATGGAGTCGAACTCACCGGTCGACTCGTCGACCGACACGGCGTTCAACTGCGGGTGCAGCCGTACCCGTTGCTGCGTGGTCACGGTGCCCGCGGTGTCGGCGTAGAACTTGTTCTCGTGCACGGTGAGCAGCGACGCGTCCACGTGGTTGACGCCGTCCGCCGCCAGCAGCCGGGCACTCCACTCCGCGAGCAGCCCCGCCTTCTCCTCGTCGGGCACCGAGAACGGATCGATCTCGTACGACGAGATCCAGGTCCGCTCCTCGTGCACCGGCTCGGCGGCCAGCTCGACCCGCTCGTCCGACCCGGCCGCCTTGATCACCTGAGCGGAGAGCTTCGCCATCGCCACCGCCTGGGAGGCGACCTTGGCGGCGGCGTCCAGACTCAGGTCGACGCCCGAGGCGAACCCCCAGGTGCCGCCGTGCACGACCCGCACCGCGTACCCGAGGTCGGTGGTGTCCGACGTACCGGCCGGGCGCGCGTCCCGCAGCCGCCAGGACGCGCTGCGCACCCGCTCGAACCGGAAGTCCGCGTGCTCGGCCCCGAGCGCACGCGCGCGCGTGCGGCGGCGTCGGCCAGAGCGCGTAGCGGAAGCGCCGTGAAGGCTTCGTCGATGGAATGAGGCACGGAGGTCTCCCTGCTGTCGTGGCCTGTCGGGTCCGATCATGTCGCGCGAGCGGGTGCGGGGACCACACGTTTCCGCGCTGCGTCGGCACTTTCTGTAGGGACCCGACAGCGAGTCCCGTAAGCCACTGTCGGTGCCCGATTGTCCGCCGGACGCGGCGGACCGATAGGTTTTCGATAAAGCCGCCTGTCAACCAGGTGTATCTGGCAGGTGTGCAGAACCGCTATCGAAAGGGTGATCCGTTGAGCCGCTCGGTTCTCGTCACCGGAGGCAACCGGGGCATCGGCCTCGCCATCGCCCGCGCATTCGCCGACGCCGGCGACAAGGTCGCCATCACATACCGCTCGGGTGAGCCGCCGGCCGGCTTCCTGGCCGTCAAGTGCGACATCACCGACCCGGAGCAGGTGGAGCAGGCCTACAAGGAGATCGAGGCCGAGCACGGCCCGGTCGAGGTCCTGATCGCCAACGCCGGCGTCACCAAGGACCAGCTCCTCATGCGCATGACCGAGGAGGACTTCACCTCGGTCATCGACACCAACCTGACCGGCACCTTCCGCGTCGTCAAGCGCGCCAACCGCGCGATGCTGCGCGCCAAGAAGGGCCGTGTCGTCCTGATCTCCTCGGTCGTCGGCCTGATGGGCGGCCCCGGTCAGTCGAACTACGCCGCCTCCAAGGCCGCCCTGGTCGGCTTCGCGCGCTCCCTCGCCCGTGAGCTGGGCTCGCGCAACATCACCTTCAACGTCGTCGCGCCCGGCTTCGTGGACACCGACATGACCAAGGCGCTCACCGACGAGCAGCGCGACGCGATCATGAAGCAGGTGCCGCTGGGCCGGTACGCGCAGCCCGAGGAGGTCGCCGCGACGGTGCGGTTCCTCGCCTCGGACGACGCCTCGTACATCACTGGAGCCGTCATCCCCGTAGACGGCGGACTGGGAATGGGTCACTGATCACCATGAGCGGAATCCTCGAGGGCAAGCGCGTCCTGATCTCCGGTGTGCTGCTGGAGTCCTCCATCGCCTTCCACGCCGCGAAGCAGGCCCAGGAGCAGGGCGCCGAGATCATCCTGACCGCGTTCCCGCGGCCCACGCTGACCGAGCGCATCGCCAAGAAGCTCCCGAAGCCCACCAAGGTCATCGAGCTCGACGTCACCAACGACGAGCACCTGGCGCGCCTCGCCGACGTCGTGGGCGAGGAGCTGGGGGCCTGGACGGTGTCGTGCACTCCATCGGGTTCGCGCCCGCGGACGCGCTCGGCGGCAACTTCCTGAACACGCCGTTCGAGTCGGTCGCCACGGCGATGCACGTCTCGGCGTTCTCCCTGAAGTCGTTGACCACGGCCTGCCTGCCGCTGATGCAGAACGGCGGCTCGGTCGTCGGCCTCACCTTCGACGCGTCCTTCGCGTGGCCGCAGTACGACTGGATGGGCCCGGCCAAGGCCGCCCTGGAGGCCACCAGCCGCTACCTCGCCCGCGACCTGGGCAAGCAGAACATCCGCTGCAACCTCGTCTCCGCCGGCCCGCTCGGCTCGATGGCCGCCAAGTCCATCCCGGGCTTCAGCGAGCTGGCCTCCGTGTGGGACAACCGCTCCCCCTGGAGTGGGACCTCAACGACCCGGAGCCGGCCGGCAAGGCCATCGTCGCCCTGCTGAGCGACTGGTTCCCGAAGACCACCGGCGAGATCGTCCACGTCGACGGCGGCCTGCACGCCATCGGCGCGTAACACCGCCACGGAAGCACGGAAAGGGCCCGCGCCGGACAGGGTGCGGGCCCTTTCCGCGTCACCCGTTCGGCCCACCCGGCCGGGCGGGGACCGGGGACAACTGCGCACCCTGGATTACGCGTTCACCACGCGATGTCCTCCCCAGCACCGCCGAGGAGGTTCCCCTTGTGCGCCTGTTCCGCAGCCTGGCCTCAGTGACCGCCGCCGTCGCGCTCGTCATCTCCCTGGCGTACGAGGCGATGCCCCACGCACGCGTGGAGGTAAGAAAACCGGCCGCGCCCCAGCTGTTCGGCGCCGACTGCCGCACCGCCGTCCACGGCTCGCACGTGATCGCGTACTGCCACAACCCGTACCCCCGGACCGACCGCGTCAGCCTGCACATCGAGTGCGACCGCTGGTGGGACATCGACAGCGACGGCATCGCGACCGACGCGGGCCCGGCGCAGACCGTACGGCTCACCGGCCGCTGTTGGGAGGACGTCCGCGCGGTGTGGGTCAGCCACCAGAAGCGGGCGAGCTGAACCGCAGCGCGCGGCACACGAACGGATAGCCCGCGGCCTCCTCGGCGGCCGCCTGCGCGTCTCCCGCGCGGATCGCGTCCACCAGCCGCGTGTGGTCCATGTACGTCTCCGGAGTCAGCGCCTCGCCGACGTCCGCCCGCAGCCACTCCCGCAGCACCTCGCCCAGGTCGGCGTACATCGCCGTCATGACGTCGTTGTGCGAGGCCGCCACCACGGCCATGTGCAGGGTCGCGTCGGCCGTCACGAAGGCCTCCGTGTCACCCGACGCCCAGGCCTCCTCACGCCGTACGAGGAGGGCGTCCAGCTGCTTGAGGTCCTTCTCCGTGCGTCGCTCGGCCGCCAGCTGCGCCGCCGACGACTCCAGGGTGGAGCGCAGTTCGGCGATGTGCCGGGGATCGGCGTCCGCGAAGCGGCGGTGCATCACCCGCCAGCTCGCTCGTCGCGACGACGTAGGTGCCGGAGCCCTGACGGATGTCCAGCAGGCCGTTGTGCGCGAGCGCGCGGACCGCCTCGCGGACCGTGTTGCGGGCGACCCCGAGCTGCTCGACCAGCTCCGGCTCGGTCGGGATCCGGGAGCCGACCGGCCACTCGCCCGAGGCGATCTGGTTCCGCAGCGCGGCGATGACCTGCTCGGAGAGCGCCGAACGACGGGGGTGACTCAGGGGCATGGCACACCTTCGCATGGGCGGGGCGGGAGCGGGCCACCCGGGGATGGACAACCAATCATCCCATCATTCTATGATGGGTGGCATGGCAAGCGAGGAAACAGGGACACTGAAGTCCACGACGAACATCAGCAACTCCACTCCGGCCGACTCCCGGAGTCCACCGGAAGCACCCCCACGCGCGCGTGGACCAAACGCCTGATCGTCGTGGGCATCGTGCTGGCCGCGCTGAACCTCCGCCCCGCCATCACCAGCCTCGGCGCCCTCCTCGAAGAGGTCCGCGACGGCCTCGGCATGAGCGGCAGCGTCGCCGGACTGCTCACCTCCGTACCCCCGCTGTGCTTCGCCCTCTTCGGCGTCACGGCCCCCGCCTCGCCCGCCGCTTCGGCCCGGCCGCGGTGGTCTGCGCCGGCATGGTGGCCATCACCGCCGGCCTGCTCATACGGCCCTACATCGGCGGCATACCCGGCTTCCTGATCGGCAGCGCGCTCGCCCTCATGGGCATCGCCGTCAGCAACGTCCTGATGCCGGTGATCGTCAAGCGCTGGTTCCCCGACCGGGTCGGCTCGATGACCGGCCTGTACTCGATGGCCCTGGCCCTCGGCACCTCCGCCGCCGCCGCGATCACCGTCCCCGTCACCGATGCCCTGGGCGGCAGCTGGCGCTCCGGCCTCGCCGTCTGGGCGGCGCTGGCCGCCGCGGCCGTACTCCCGTGGATCGCTCTCGTACGACACCGGGAGGCGCCCTCCGGGAAGACGGCACCCCCGCGCGCGGGAGGCCGCCGACGGGACACCCACGCCCGGGGCGCAGCCGGTGCTGCGGATCACCCGCAGCCGTACCGCCTGGGCGCTCGCCGTGTTCTTCGGGCTCCAGGCCACCGCCGCCTACATCACGATGGGCTGGATGGCACAGATCTTCCGTGACGCGGGGGTCTCCGCGGGCACCGCCGGACTGCTCCTGGCCGTCACGATGGTGATGGGCGTGCCGCTCGCCTTCGTCATCCCGCGGCTGGCCACCTGGCTGCCCCGGCAGGGCCCGATCGTGATCGCGCTCGGCCTCTGCGGGCTCGCCGGATACGCGGGCCTGTACCTCGCGCCGGCCGGCGGCGCCTGGGCCTGGGCCGTGCTGCTCGGCATCGCCAACTGCTCCTTCCCGCTCGCCCTGACGATGGTCGGGATGCGGGCCAAGACCGGTGCGGGCGTGGCCCAGCTGTCGGCGTTCGCGCAGAGCACCGGGTATCTGATCTCGATCCCGGGGCCGCTCCTGGTCGGCGTGCTTTACCAGAGCAGCGGCGGCTGGGGCTGCCGATCGCCCTCATGGCCGGCCTGATGATCCCGCAGATGGCCGTCGGCGTCCTCGCGGGACGCAACCGCACGGTGGAGGACGAAGCGGTGCGCTGACCTCACCCCGGCGCGTCCGGCAAGGGCCGGTGGTGCGAGACTGGGCGCATGCCAGTGCTCGATCCGAACCCCAGAACGGCCAGCGGAAGATGCTCATCGTCTTCGGCTCGTTCTTCGCCATCTTCATCGTCATCGCCATCATCGCGACGATCGCTTCGCCGTGACCGCGTCCCGGTGACCGAGTCTCCGTGAAGGTGCCTCCGCGGGCCGATGGTGGGGTTGTCCCCACCATCCCCTAGGGGGCGAGGCTCAGGGTCAAGTGGGTGGATCTCCGGATGGGTTGGGGGCCGGAACTTCCGTAACTTCGATGGTGTGACCGCGAGAAGCGGATCGCGGACCACTCGGAGACCAGCGGAGGCATCCATGTCGGCCCCTACGCACACCCCGGCCCACCCGGCGACCACGGGCGGCGTCGACATCAGGCTGCCGTGGTGGGCCCTCGCCCTGCCGGCGCTCGCGTTCATCGTGCTGCTCGTGATGATGCTCAACCCGACGGACGCGCAAGCGGCGGGCTCGGACCCGATGATCACGCACCTCTTCGAGCGCGCGCACCAGCTCATAGCCCGCTGAGCAGTCGCTGAGCACCCGCGCGGCGGCCCCGTCAACTCCCTGCGCCCCATGGCCTGTTTCATGCGAAGCTGGATCCCATGAGCGTCGCAGAACCCCGCAGGATCGTCCTCTTCCGGCATGCGAAAGCCGACTGGCCCCAGGTGACCGATCACGAGCGGCCGCTCGCTGAGCGGGGCCGCCTGGACGCGGCCACCGCCGGAAGCAGGCTGGCCGACACCGGCATCCCCTTCGACCTGGCCCTCTGCTCCACGGCGGTCCGGACCCGGGAGACCTGGAAGCTCGCCGTCCACGAGCTCGCGCACCGGCCGAAAACCGTCTACGAGGAGCGGCTCTACGAGGCCTCCCCGGCGAGCTGATCGCTGTGCTGAACGAGACGCCGGACGACGCGCGGAACGTGATCCTCGTCGGCCACAACCCGAGCGTGCAGGGGTTGGCGGAGATCCTTCCCGGAGCGGGTGGGGGAGCGGGCGCGGGCAGCGGTGAGGCTCGGGAGCGGCTGACTCGTCGAGGGTTCGCGACCGCCGGTTTCGCCGTGCTGTCCTTCACCGGTTCGTGGAAGGCGCTGGAGCCGGGTGTGGCTGCGCTGGACGACTACTGGGCGCCGTCGGAGTAGGGCGGAGGGGCAGGACTGGGCAGGGCTGGGCTGAGTACGGCACAGCTGAGTAGGGCACGGCTGAGCAGGTAGGGCAGGCTGACCGGGCAAGGCGGCGGTGGATCGGCCTTGCAGGACGTGCGGGCCGTGCAGACCGGCATGACAAGAGGGCCCGGCACCGTGGTGCCGGGCCCCTGATAGTGGCGTGAGGCTGTGATCGGTCCTCGGTCCTCGGTCCTAGGCCCATGTCGGGTTCGGATCCGGGCTCGGGTTCGGGTTCGGGGCGTCTCCCGGGCGGGGTCAGTCCTCGTCGTGGGTGTCCGCGGCTTCGACCTCTTCGCGGGTGACACCCAGCAGGTACAGCACGGTGTCGAGGAACGGCACGTTCACCGCGGTGTGCGCTGCCTCCCGTACGACCGGCTTGGCGTTGAAGGCGACACCGAGGCCGGCCGCGTTGAGCATGTCCAGGTCGTTGGCGCCGTCGCCGATCGCCACGGTCTGCGCGAGCGGTACGCCCGCCTCGGCGGCGAAGCGGCGCAGCAGCCGGGCCTTGCCCGCGCGGTCGACGATCTCGCCGGTGACCTTGCCGGTGAGCCGCCCGTCGATGATCTCCAGCGTGTTGGCCTGGGCGAAGTCGAGGCCGAGCCGGTCCTTGAGGTCGTCGGTGACCTGGGTGAACCCGCCTGAGACGACGCCGACTTGGTAGCCGAGGCGCTTGAGCGTACGGATCAGGGTGCGGGCGCCGGGCGTCAGGCGCACCTCGCTGCGGACCTTGTCGACGACCGACGCGTCGAGTCCCTTCAGCAGCGCCACGCGGGCGTGCAGCGACTGCTCGAAGTCCAGTTCCCCGCGCATCGCGGCGGCGGTGACCTCGGCGACCTCGTCCTCGCAGCCGGCGTGCGCGGCGAAGAGTTCGATGACCTCGTCCTGGATGAGCGTGGAGTCGACGTCCATGACGACCAGGCGCTGGGCCCGTCGGTGCAGCCCCGCCGCCACGACGGCGATGTCGACGCCGAAGGTCGCCGCGTCGGTGACGAGGGCGGTGCGCAGCGGCTCGGTCTCCACGCCGGACACCGCGAACTCCACTGCTGTCACGGGGTACTTGGCGAGCCGGAAGATACGGTCGATGTTGCCGCCGGCGCGGGTGATGCGGGCGGCGATCGCGGCGGTCGACTCAGCGGTGAGGGGGTGGCCCAGCACCGTCACCAGCGAACGGCCCAGCCCACGGGGGGCGGTTGTCGCCGAGTCCGGAGATGATCTCCGCCTGCATCTTCATCGACTCGGCCCAGCTGTGCACGGTGGCCCGCAGATCCCCTTCGAGCCCGGCGGGGGCGGGGTCACGAGTGCGCACAGCACCATCCGGCCACGGGTGACGACCTGCTCGATGTCGACCACGTCGACGGAGTAGGCGGCGAGGGTGTCGAAGAGTCCGGCGGTGATGCCCGGCCTGTCCTTGCCGAAGATCTTGACGAGGAGAGTGGGGACGTCAGAGGTCTGCGAAGCGCTCATGGTGTACCCACCGTATCCGGCACGCAGTGCCTTGTGCCGCAGAGGTCCGCCCAGCGGACACGGAACAGTGGGTGTCGGATTGGTGGCGGAACCTTACGGGGCGATCACGAAGGGGGCGGGGAGTGGTCAGGAGTGGGGTGGGTGCTGGTCAGGAGTGGGTGGGGGCGGTCGTTAGTTGGCTGAGGGGGCAGCTGGCGGTCAGGAGGTGGGGCGGGGTGATCGTTTTGGAGCGCAGGGTCGATCAGGAGTTGACCTGTTGTTGGGGAGGGGTGGCTGGTGAGGGGCTGGGGCGGTGCGGGGTGGGCGGGTACGCCTGAGTGGGTGAGTGGGTGAGTGGGTGAGTGGGTGAGGGGGTGAGTGAGTGGGGTGAGCGGGGTGAGACGAGGTGTGTCGGGCGGCTGGGTGAGCGGGGTAAGACGAGGTGTGTCGGGCGGCTGGGTGAGCGGGGCGCGGTGTGCTGGGTGCTCGGATGCCGAGCGGTTGGGTGCTGGGCGATCGGGCCGCCGTGTCGAGCCGTCCGGGCGCTGAGTTGTCGGAGCATTCAGCCGCTGAGCCGCTGAGCCGCTGAGCCGCTGAGCCGCTGAGCCGCTGGGCCGCTGGGCCGCCGTGCCGTCGAGCCGTCGAGCCGTCGAGCCGTCGAGCTAAGGAGTCGCAGGGTTGCCGAGCAGCGGAGTCACCGAGCCGCCAGCCCGCGAGGCGCAGGGCGCGAGGTTGCTGGACCCCTGGGCCCTGCACCAGCTGGCTCCCGGGCCATGGAGACGCATCGCTCCGCCCCTGACCGACGCGACCCGCCCCCGACCGACCTCCCCACACCTCACCCGCCACCAAGCCCAATCACCGACGCCCCTTAGGCCTCCCCGGAGGGGTGGTGGCGGTGGAGGTGTCGTCGGCGGGGAGGCGGAGGTTGCTGCCCGTCATCCGGGTCATCCCCGGCCAGTCCCGCGAACGTGCCCCCGGCCGACGACGACGCGACCGATCCGGTGGCTCGTAGGACTGGGCCATGGTCGGAGCGCCGTACATGTCGACGGGCGGCGGCGGGACATCGGGTGCCTGCGGGTCGTCGTAGCGCTGAGTCCCGTCGTCCGGCGGTACGACCCCGGGCGGCCGCCCACCTCCGGCGTACGGCCCGACCCCGCCGACTCCACCGGGCCCGACGGCTCCGGGTGCCCCACCAGCCCCGAACTGCCCTGCGCTGCCCGGAGGTTGAGGGCGACCGGCAGGCGCTGCCCCTCCACCGGGTGACCGACCACCTTGCTGCGCTGACCGTCCGTCCGGCGGCCACGCACCCTCTCGCGGTGAACCCGCATCCCGTGGCCACGCCGGCCCGCGGGACCGAGGCCCACCACTCGGTCCTACGTCGCCCGGAGGCTGCCCGGCACCGCCACCCCGCGCACGTCCGCCGGGCGGCCGACCCCCTCCTGGGGTGACCCCGCACTCGGCGGCCACACGACCTCCGTAGGCGATCCGGCACCCGGCGGCCGAGCCGCCCCACGGGACCGATCCCCACCGCCAGGCGCTCCACCACCGGGCCCTCCACCACCAGGCCCCGAACCACTGCCCCCCGCACCACCCGCCCCGCCCCCGTGCCCCGACTGCTTCCCGCCAGGCCACGCATCCCGAGAGGGCCTGCGGTCCTCCGGTTGCCGTAGCTCATCAGGCACTTGGAGATACGGATTGGTCGCGGGGTTGGGCGCACGGTATGGCGCGCTCGGCACATAAGGCCCCGAGTCCCCAGCAGTCCCCGACCCCTCTGCGGCCCCCGACCCCCTTGCATGCCCTGCACCCCTCCATGCCCGGCGCCCCCACAGGCTGCGACCGTTCCGGATACCCGGGCCCCAGCCCATCCGACCCTGATCCCACCCCAACTCCGGCGCCGATCCCTTCCTCCGCCCCGGTCCCAGACTCCGTCCCCGTCCCCAAGTCACCCCGTGCCAGCCGTGAGGCCCGCCGTCCAGCCGCTCCGGTCGCATACGCGAGCAGCCCCCGACACCCCCGCTCCCGCACCCCACACCGCTCCCAGCACCAACGCCATGCCCAGATGCCCGTGCAACTCGATCCCCGCGCCGAACGCGTCGAACCCCAGCACCGACAGCGACGCGTCCACCGACACATCCGTGAGCCACGCCAGCAGCGGCAACGTCAGCGCGGTGACAACCCCCAGGCGCAAGGCGCATCGCCCGGCAAACCCGAGAGCACTCTGCCGACCACCGGCAACACCCCGACCACCCGCACCACTTGAACCGCCCCGCCCCCAACACCCCTCCTCACTCCCAAGGGCGTCCGCGCCGCGGCCAACACCCCCGCCAGCAGCATCATCAGCGCCGCCGCGACCGCCAACAGCCAAACCCGCCCGTCCAGTTCGGCCAGTCGGCCCAGCGTCACCGGCTGGTTCGACTTCGCGCTGAGGAGTTGGTCCAAGGGGTGGGGAGGAGTTTGGAGAGTTCGCCCGTCGCCTCGCCGTCCCAGGGGACGAAGAGGCCGAGGGGGATGCCGAGCCAGACGCCGTTGGGGGCGCCGAGGAGCGCCGCGCCCGCGATGCGTTTCGGGTGGTCGTCGCCGATCGCCGCGTACGCCGCCGCCGCGAGCCCCGCCGCCACCGCGACCAGCAGCACCGTGACGAGGGCGGACGCGGCCGGGCGCACGACGCGGTGGATCGCCTCCCAACCGCGGGGAGGGGCGTACGGCGCGAGGCCAGCAGGGCGATCAGGAGGATGCCGGCCGACCAGGCCAGGCCGCCCAGCAGCGTCGGTGCCGTGTCCACCGTGAAGCCGACCGCCGCCTTCGCCTTGACCAGGTCGCTGACCTTGCCCGGGAGCAGGCCGCCGATGTCACCGATGTCGCCGAGGCCGGGGATGTTCACCCCCGCCGCCGCTACCGCCCCCGCCCGTCAGCTTGTCGAGGCCCAGCTTGCTTCCGTCGATCGTGATGACGTCGTGGCCCGCCCACGCCAGGCCGCCCAGCATCGCCACGAAGAGCGCGATCACCGAGCCCACGCGCGCGAGGAGTTCGGCCGGCGCGATCACAACTCCGGCCGCCCGCAAGGATCGTAGGAAGAAGTACGACAGGAGGAGGGCGCCCACCAGGCTCACGCCCAATGGCGTGATCGTGACGGCCGTGTTCGCCTGTGCGCCGGTGAGGCCGAAAGCCGACACGTCGCCGGTCGGGGTGACCGAGCCGCCCGCGCCGAGGGCGACCACGGCGCGGTCATCGGGCCGAGCGAGCCCGTCGCGTCGGCGCCCAGCAGGTGCAGGCCGAGTGCCGCCGTGCCCGCCATGCCTATCAGGGCCCAGCTCACCGCCGCGATCGCGGAGAGCAGGACGTCGGTCCAGGGCACGCTCGTGTCGTAGTGCGCCGTCCTGACCCTCGTCGCTGAACTCATGGCAGACCCCCGATCCGCTGCGCGGTGCGGACACCGCACATGTCCCCCTCGCGTGGATTACCACTCTCCGGGTCGGTTTCAACCCCGTCAACGGAACCGGCGAAGGCGTACCGACGTGGTCTTCACAAGGTCCGACTTTCGGTCAGGGGTGCAGCCTGAAATAGTTCCCGACGATGTTCGCCATCCCTAGACTCCCTGTGATGGGGGTAACTCGGGGACTACTCAGTGGGGCATGGAGTGCCGGAACTCGTACTGGAATTGAATGGACGGACCTGGACGCTCGACGCGTCCCGGTCCTACACCCTCGGACGTGATCCGCAGGGGGACGTCGTGGTCGACGACGCCAGGGTCTCCTGGCGGCACGCCACGATCAGCTGGAGCGGCCGGAGTTGGGTCATCGACGACCACGGCAGCACCAACGGCACGTTCGTGCAGGGTCAGCGCATCCATCAGATGGAGATCGGCCCCGGCACGTCCGTGTACCTGGGCAACGCGACCGACGGCCCGCGGCTGAACCTGTCCGGTGCCGCGGCGGCAGTCGCGACCCCGCAGGCGCAGCCGCAGCAACAGCCGTACGCCGCACAGGGAGCGGGCCCCGGCTGGGCGCAGCAGGCACCGCCGCAGCAGGCCCCGGCGCAGACGCCTGAGCAGCAGCGTTATCAGGCGCCTGCGGCCGCCGCGAACATTCCGCCGCAGCAGGGATCCGGCGCCGGCGCGGGGGCGCCGTCGGTCTACGGCGACCGCAGCCCGACCACGTTCCACCAGTTCTCGCTGGGCCGCGTGATGCGGATCGGCCGTGCGCTGGAGAACGAGTTGGTGGTCTCGGACCTCCAAGTCTCGCGCCACCACGCCGAGTTCCACGCGACGCCCGACGGCCGCTTCGAGATCCGCGACCTCGGCTCGCACAACGGCACGTACGTCAACGGCCAGCCGATCGCCAAGGGCGGCTCGGCGCTGCTCGGCCCGAACGACATCGTCGGCGTCGGCCACTCCACGTTCCGGCTGGTCGGGGACCGGTTGGAAGAGTTCGTCGACACCGGTGAAGTCTCCTTCTCCGCACGGCACTTGACGGTGACGGTCGACGGCGGCAAGCAGATCCTCAAGGACGTCTCCTTCGGCGTACCGGAGAAGTCCCTGATCGCGGTCATCGGCCCGTCGGGCTCCGGCAAGTCGACCCTGCTCAAGGCGCTCACCGGCTACCGGCCCGCCAACCAGGGCGACGTCCTCTACGACAACCGCAACCTGTACAAGCAGTTCGCCGAGCTGCGCCAGCGCATCGGTCTGGTCCCGCAGGACGACATCCTGCACAAGGAACTGACCGTCAAGAAGGCCCCTCAAGTACGCGGCCAAGCTGCGCTTCCCCGCCGACACCACCGGCGCCGAGCGCGAGGCCCGCATCGACGAGGTGCTGCGCGAGCTGAAGCTCGACATCCACAAAGAGAAGAAGATCACCTCCCTCTCCGGCGGCCAGCGCAAGCGCGTCTCGGTGGCCCTGGAGCTCCTCACCAAGCCCTCGCTGATCTTCCTGGACGAGCCCACCTCGGGCCTCGACCCGGGCATGGACCGCGATGTCATGCAGCTGCTGCGCGGCCTCGCCGACGACGGCCGCACGGTCCTCGTCGTCACCCACTCCGTGGCCGAACTGGCGATCTGCGACAAGCTGTTGGTGATGGCTCCGGGTGGTTCCGTCGCCTACTTCGGCCCGCCCGAGGAGGCGCTGAACTTCTTCGGCTACGACACCTGGGCCGACGTCTTCTCCGCCTTCGAGAACTACCGCGACTACGACTGGGCCGGCCGCTGGAAGGGCTCGCAGCACTACCAGATGTACGCCGCGGACATCGACGCGATTGCTCCGCAGTCCGTACAGATGCCGCCGATGCAGGCGATGAAGCCGCCCAAGCCGCAGGGCTGGATGTCGCAGTTCGTCACGCTGGTGCGCCGTTACGTCGCGGTGATCGCCTCCGACAAGGGCTTCCTGGCCCTGATGGTGATCCTGCCGGGCGTGCTGGGCGCGGTGAGCCTGCTCATCGACTCGGGCAACAGCCTGCTGCCCAACCCGGCCCGGGCGAACGGCACCATCGTCCCGAACGGCACGGCCACCACGGTCCTGCTGATCCTCGCGGTCGGCGCCTGCTTCGCGGGCGCTGCCAACTCCGTCCGTGAGCTGATCAAGGAACGGGTCATCTACGAACGGGAGCGCGCCACCGGCCTGTCCCGTTCCGCGTACCTGATGTCCAAGGTGTTCGTGCTCGGTGTGATCACCGCGCTCCAGGGTCTGATGGTCGGCGTCATCGGCTTCGCCAGCCGCGAGATCCCAAGCAGGGCCTGGTCCTCGGCAGTCAGACCATGTTCGAACTCTGCATTCCGATCATGGGTCTCGGCTTCACCGCGATGATGTTCGGCCTGATCATCTCCTCGCTGGTGAAGACCGCCGAGAAGACCATGCCGCTGCTGGTCATGTTCGCGATCATCCAGGTCGTGTTCACCGGCTGCCTGTTCACGCTGAACGGCTCGATCGGCGTCAACCAGTTCTCGTACCTGATGCCCTCGCGCTGGGCGGTCGGCGCCGCGGGCGCCACGCTCGACTTCAACAAGATCAGCCCGCCCAAGCCGGGCGACAGCACCGACCCGCTGTGGGAGCACACCGTCGGCGCCTGGGGCATGGACATGGCCGCCCTGATCGCCCTCGGCGTGATCTGCGGCTTCTTCGTGGCCCGCTTCCTGCGCCGCCACGAGCCCGAGGTCATGCGGAAGTAGTTCTTGCGGAAGCAGTTCGTCCACGACGACGCCGAAGGGCGGCGCCCCTGGTGGGGTGCCGCCCTTCGGCGTCGATACCGAGACCCAGAGGTCCGCCGGAGGTCTCAGTACGCGCTGTTGACGTTGTCGATCGAGCCGTACCGGTCGGCCGCGTAGTTGGCGGCGGCGGTGATGTTGGCGACCGGGTCGTAGATGTTCGTCGAGGTACCGGAGACGTGGTACGCGTTGAACGTCGGCTGGATCACCTGGAGCAGGCCGATCGACGGGGTGCCGTTGACCGCGTTGACGTCCCAGCCGTTGATCGCGCTGGGGTTGCCCGAGGACTCCCGCATGATGTTCTTGTAGAGGCCGTTGTACGACCCCGGGATGCCCTTCTGCCTCATGATGGCCAGCGCCTGGTCGATCCAGCCGTTGAGGTTGTTGGCGTAGGTCTTCGCGGCGACGGGCTGGATCCTGACGCGCTCGGTGGAGCGGCTCGCGGCCTTCTTGGCCTTGCGCGCGGCCTCCGCCTTCTTCTTGGCGGCGGCTTCGGCGGCGGCCTTCTTCTTCGCGGCGGCGTCCGCCTTGGCCTTCGCGGCCTTCGCCTTGGCGTCGGCCTTCGCCTGGATCGCCTCGGTCTTCACGCTCGCGCCGGCGAGCTGGTCGGTGACGCTCGCCTTGACGCCCTTGATGGGCTCCGAGCTGTACGCGATCTTCGCCGTGGGGGCGGCGTCGCTCGTGGTCGTCCCCACGTCGCTGGGCACCGCGGAGAACGCGAGGGCCGCGGCGCCGAGCGTGGCGACACCGGCGAGCGCGATCTTGTGCTGCTTGGTCAGCTTGGTCAGGCGACTATGACCAGGAGTGTTCAGGTTCTTGGGCATGGCGGATGGACCTCTTCGGATTGCGCGGAGGTCGCTCACCGTCCGGCGGGGACGCGGGTGCTTCCGGCACAAACGCCGCGGAGGAGATCCGCGGCGCTGAGCGACGGCTGCAATTCTTAGCGGCCGCAAAACCTGTGGCAAAGGTGTGACGTACGATCCCGGGTAGTGGAGCAGGGAAGGGCAAAACGGGACAGACAGGACCGTCTGCCCCGCTCAAGCGGTACGCCTATATCTCCTATGTCCGCTAGTACGTGATCTGCGCCCTATGTGCGGGCTCACATCACCCTCTCCTCATCCTCACCCGCAGTTGCGAGAGCAATGCGCCACGTGAGGACCCTCCTCCGGAAGGATGAGGTGCACGTCCCCGAACTCGTGCCACAGGTAGAGCCCGCGCAACGCCTCCTCATAACTCCGGCCCACGGCGTCCCTCCCCGCGACCGCCTCCAGCATCAGCAGATGCGAGGCCTCCGGCTCGTGCAGCCCCGTCAGCAGCCCGTCCACCACCCGCACACCCCGCTCCGGGGTCACGACGAGGTCCGTCCAGCCCGCACGCGCGCGTACGACCCCGTCGTCCCCGGCGGCCGACTCGACGGCCCGCACGGCCGTCGTCCCGATCGCGATCACCCGCCCGTCCCCGGCCCTGACCGCGTTGATCAACCGGGCCGACGCCTCCGGCACCGCGAACCGCTCCGGATACGGCGGCTCGTGCGCCTCCACCGACGCCACCCCGGTATGGAGCGTGATCGGCGCGAACTGCACCCCCGGCTCACCGCCTCCGCCACCAGCCGCGCGGTGAACGGCCGAGCCGCACTCGGCATCTCCGCACTGCCGGTCCCGTCCTCGGCCGGCAACGAGAACACCGTCTGATAGACGCCCAACGGCTGATCCCGCTCCGTATAGGAGTAACGGATGGGCCGCCCGTGCTCCCGCAGCAGCGCGGGCACCTCCGCACCGGACACCCCCGCCCACCACAACCGCTCGCCCCGCCCGCTCGACGGCTCCTCCAGGACCAGCCGCACACCCCGGGAAGCCGCACCTCCGTCCCCTCCGGGCCACCCGCACGCGCGCGTGTCGTGCCCTTCCCGTCCGGCTCCCGCAGCTCGACCGCCCACCGCCCGTCATCGCCCCGCGTCGAGAAATGCACCACCACGCGCGTGTGCCCGATCCACCCGTCCACCGCGGCGGCGAGCGTCGGCGACGTGTTCACGACCAGCAGATCCCCGGCCCGCAGCAACAGCGGCAACTCCGCGAACACGTGATGCGACACCTCGGTACCCCGCGACACCAGCAGTCGTACGGCGTCCCGGTCGAGCCCGGGCCCGCGCTGCTCGGCCGGCACGCGCGCGGACAGCTCCTCCGGGACCTTCCCCACTCTCGACTGCGCTCGAACGGGGGACCCCCATGGCCACGGTCATCGCTCCTCCAGCAGGGCCGGCGCGCCGTAGCGACCGCTCGCCGGACGCTCGTCCAGCAACCGCAGGAAGCCCGGCACCACGGCCGAGGGCTCCGGCCGCGGATCACCGTCGTCCGGTACGGCCGCCGCGTACAGGTCCGTGCCCATGTCCCCGGGGTCCACCGCCCACACCCGCAGCCCGGGCTCCTCGGCGGCGAGCACGGCCGCGAGATGGTCCAGGGCCGCCTTGGACGCCCCGTATCCGCCCCACGTCTCGTACGCCTCGGCCGCCGCGTCCGAGCTGACCGCGATCACCGCGCCCGCCCCCGAGGCCCGCAGCAGCGGCAGTGCCTCCTGGACCAGCCCCAGCGCGGCCACCACGTTCACCTCCAGCGCCCGCCGCAGCCCGTCCAGGGTCAGCTCCTCGAGCCGTACGAGCGGCTCGGCACCCAGCGCGCTCGCGTTGCTCACCAGGAGGTCGACACCGCCCAGCTTCCCCGCCGCCGCCACCAGCTCGGCCCGGTGCACGGCGTCCGTGACATCCCCGGGGACGGCCTCCACGCGCGTGCCGTACGCGGCGACCGCCTCAGCGGCCTCCGCCAGCGTCCCCTCGGTCCTGGCGTCCAGCACCAGATCCCAGCCGCGCGCCGCCAGGGCTTCGGCGAGTGCCCGGCCCAGTCCCTTGGACGCCCCCGTGATGATCGCTACCGACATGACACACACGTCCCCTCGTCCACTACGCCGCCATCGGCGTGCTCCCAACGTAGGAACGGGGCCGCCCTCGCCGCGTCGGCCCCGGGCCGCATCCACAGGGGCCCTTCGGCCTAGGCCCACCGGACCAGAAGACGGGCGTCACCAGCCCGATCCGCACTGTCACACCCCGCCGGTACCGTGAGGACATGAGTCACGGTCCACGGTCCGGCCTCGCGGCTGTGAGTTCCGCGCTGCTGGCCATGAGCAGGCATCTCGAGGTGCGCGACGTCCTCAAGACGATCGTCGCCTCGGCCCGCGAGCTGCTCGACGCGCAGTACGCCGCCCTCGGCGTCCCCGACGACCACGGCGGCTTCGCCCAGTTCGTGGTCGACGGCGTCAGCGACGCCCAGTGGAAGGCCATCGGCCCGCTCCCGCGCCAGCACGGCATCCTCGCCGCGATGCTGCACGAGGCGAAGGCCGAGCGCCTGGCCGACGTCCGCAAGGACCCCCGCTTCGAGGGCTGGCCCTCGGCCCACCCCGACATGTCCGACTTCCTGGGCCTGCCCATCCGCGACGACGACGAGGTCATCGGCGCCCTGTTCCTCGCGAACAAGAACTGCCCCAAGAAGGACGGCAGTTGCGGCTTCACCGAGGAGGACGAGGAACTGCTCTCCATCCTCGCCCAGCACGCGGCCATCGCCCTCACCAACGCCCGCCTCTACGAGCGCAGCCGCGAGCTGACCATCGCGGAGGAACGCTCGCGCCTGGCCCACGAGTTGCACGACGCGGTCGCCCAGAAGCTGTTCTCCCTCCGCCTCACCGCACAGGCCGCCGCCACCTCGTGGACCGCGACCCCTCCCGCGCCAAGGGCGAACTCCAGCAGGTGGCCGCGCTCGCCGCCGAGGCCGCCGACGAACTCCGTGCCGCGGTCGTCGAGTTGCGCCCGGCCGCCCTGGACGAGGACGGGCTGATCGCCACCCTGCGCACCCAGATCCAGGTCCTCGACCGCGCCCACACCGCGCGTGTCACCTTCACAGGCCGCGGCTTCCGCGCCCTGCCCGCGGCCCAGGAGGAGGCCATGCTCCGCGTCGCCCAGGAGGCCCTGCACAACGCGTTGCGCCACTCCGGCGCGGGAGCACGTCGCCGTGACCCTGGCACGGCACGGCTGCGGAGCGGTCCTCCGGATCACCGACGACGGCAGCGGCTTCGAACCCCAGTCGATCCGCCGCGCGGGACGCCACCTCGGCCTGGTCTCCATGCGGGACCGCACCAACGGCGTCGGCGGCACACTGACCGTGGAATCGGCGCCCGGAAAGGGCACCACGATCGAGATGGAGGTCCCCGGTGGCTGATCCGATCAAGGTCCTCATCGTCGACGACCACCAGGTCGTCCGCCGGGGCCTGCGCACCTTCCTGGAGGTGCAGGACGACATCGAGGTCGTCGGCGAGGCGGCCGACGGCGCCGAAGGAGTCGCCCGCACCGAGGAGTTGAAGCCCGACGTCGTCCTCATGGACGTCAAGATGCCGGGCATGGACGGCATCGACGCCCTGCGCAGACTCCGCGAACTCGACCTCCCCGCGCGCGTGTGATCGTCACCAGCTTCACCGAACAGCGCACGGTGATCCCGGCCCTGCGCGCGGGCGCCGCCGGTTACGTCTACAAGGACGTGGACCCGGACGCCCTGGCCGGCGCCATCCGCTCCGTGCACGCGGGCCACATCCTGCTCCAACCCGAGGTAGCCGGCGTCCTGTTGTCCCAGGAGGAGTCCAACTCGGGGCAGGGGAGAGGCGGTTCGCTCACGGAGCGGGAGCGCGAGGTGCTCGGCCTGATCGCCGACGGCCGCTCCAACCGCGAGATAGCCCGCGCCCTGGTGCTCTCCGAGAAGACGGTCAAGACCCACGTCTCGAACATCCTGATGAAGCTCGACCTGGCGGACCGAACCCAGGCCGCCCTGTTCGCCGTACGCCACGGCTTGACGCGGTGACCCGACAGAGCGATCCGGCGAGGTCGAAGGGCTGCGTCGGCAACACGGAGCGTCCCCTTCCGGGCTGAGATTCATACCGTCGTGGGAATGTCCCCGAATGGCGCATCCTTCGTGGATCCCCGCCGTTCTCCAGTGCGTGCCGCGGCGCCTGCCGCGGTCATCGCTAGGAGGGCTCAGAAGTGAAGAACCTGAAGAAGGCAGCGGCCGTGACGATGGTGGCCGGCGGGCTTGTCGCCGCCGGTGCCGGACTGGCCTCCGCCAACGGCGTGGCCGACGGCCAGGCCGCCGGTTCCCCGGCGTCGGCTCGGGCAACGTCGTCCAGGTCCCGGTGCACATCCCGGTGAACGCGGTCGGCAACAGCGTGAACGTCATCGGCGTCCTGAACCCCGCCTTCGGTGACCTCGGCGTCAACCGCTGACGCACGTCGCCACGCGACAGTGACCTCCGGCCGTCCAGGGCACTCCCTGGGCGGCCGGTCTGCTCGTCACCTGGTCACCTGGTCGGCTTGTCGCGCCAATGATCCGAACGGGCAGTCACACGCGCATCTGCGTGCCGTTTCCGCTTCCCCCGCGTTGATCAGCGCACGACCCGCGGCCGGGTCGGTCACGCAATCGCAGGAGGAACGCTTCTCATGAACATCGCCAAGAAGGCCGCTGTGGCCCTCACCGTCGCCGGTATCGCCGCCGGCGCCTCCGCCGGTGCCGCTTTCGCCGACGCCGGTGCCGACGGCGCGGCCGTGAAGTCCCCGGGTGTCGGTTCGGGCAACGCCGTCCAGGTCCCCGTCCACGTCCCGGTCAACGTCGTCGGCGACAGCGTCAACGTCATCGGCCTGCTGAACCCCGCGTTCGGCAACAAGGGCATCAACGGCTGACGCCACAGCACAAAAAGGGGCCCCACGAGTCAACGACGACTCGCGGGGCCCTTTTGCAACCTCTCAACCCAGGCCGGCAAAATCCAGCCCGTCCGGCGTCTGAGGACGAGGCCCCTTCAGGGCCGAAGCGGGGACTGGGGCGCAGCCCCAGAAGACGCCCACCCCAACACCGGGCGACCAGTGCAGCGGAACACTCACCGCACCCCTTCTCCCGCTCCTCCACAACGGAGTTGTACGCCGCGACCTGCGCCCGCCGAGCCGTCCGCTCCACCGGCCGCAACGCCTCAGCCCGAGCCAACATCTCGGACGCACTCACCGCACCCCCAGGCCCGCTGTCGTACGCCACGGACACCAGCAACCCCACCCGCTGCGCCAGCTCAAGCACCCGCACCGCCCGCGGCGGATACCCCGGAGCCAACACCTCCCGCCCCCGCTCCGCCCGCGCCCGATACGCGTCGACCGCCGCCTCCGCCACCGGCCCCGACCCGGCGACGTCGAGCCGCGACAACACCTCCGTCGCGTCCCGCAGCGCCTCCGCCAGCTCCCGCTCCGCCTCCCCGAGCGAGGGCACATCGGCCGGCGGCGCCTCCCGCACCGGCAGGCAGTGCCACACGACCTCGACATGGACATCACCGGCGGGACCGGCCTCGTAGACCTCGGGAACGAGGCCCAGCGCGGCGCCGTAGCAGACCACCGCCTCCTCCGCGTCGAGGGCCCGCGCGTTGAACTCGGGCGGGCCGCTCAGCCCCAGTGGGTGTCCCGAGGTGGGCAGCGCGACGCGCAGTCCGGTCACCCCGAGCGCGCGCAGCCGCCCCAGCGCGAGCGTGAGTCCGACGGGCGCCGACTCGCCCGGCAGCCCCTCCACCCGGTGCACGGCGTCCTCGCCCACGATGGCGAGCACGGCGTCGTCCGGTGAGACAAGTCCGGCCAACAGGGCATTTCCCCAGGCGGCGAGGCGCCCTGAGCGTGGTTCCGAAAGCATGGCGTCCACCCTAAGGACAGGACCGATGGAATGGACCGCCCGGCCGGTGGCGTAGATTTCTTCGAGGGCTGCGCCTACCGGCGCACGCGACAGCCGAGACAGGCCGACGATGCAATGGGAGACAGCGCGCTCATGAGCGATGTTCTGGAGCTGGAGGACGTAACCGTGGTCCGGGAGGGCCGGGCTCTGGTGGACCAGGTCTCCTGGTCGGTCAAGGAGGGCGAGCGCTGGGTCATCCTCGGCCCGAACGGCGCCGGCAAGACCACGCTCCTGAACGTCGCGTCCAGCTACCTGTTCCCCAGCAGCGGCACCGCCACCATCCTCGGCGAGACCCTCGGCAAGGTCGACGTCTTCGAACTGCGCCCCCGCATCGGCGTCGCCGGCATCGCCATGGCCGAGAAGCTCCCCAAGCGCCAGACCGTCCTCCAGACCGTCCTGACCGCCGCCTACGGCATGACCGCCGGGTGGAACGAGGACTACGAGGACGTCGACGAGCAGCGCGCCCGCGCCTTCCTCGACCGCCTCGGCATGAGCGACTACCTCGACCGCCGCTTCGGCACCCTCTCCGAAGGCGAGCGCAAGCGCACCCTCATCGCCCGCGCCCTGATGACCGACCCCGAGCTGCTCCTCCTCGACGAGCCCGCCGCCGGCCTCGACCTCGGCGGCCGCGAGGACCTCGTACGCCGTCTCGGCCGGCTCGCCCGCGACCCCATCGCCCCCTCCATGATCATGGTCACGCACCACGTCGAGGAGATCGCCCCCGGCTTCACCCACGTCCTGATGATCCGTCAGGGCAAGGTCCTCGCCGCCGGCCCGCTGGAGCTCGAACTCACCGCCCGCAACCTGTCGTTGTGCTTCGGCCTCCCGCTGATCGTCGAACAGGTCGGCGACCGCTGGACCGCACACGGTCTCCCCATGGCCTGAACTCCCTTGCAAGAAGCGGGTGCAGGGACATATGCGCCCTGTCCGTGACGGCACCCGCAGCCCTACCATTGACCATGTGAACGACATCGGCGGTTGGGTGTGGTGGCTCGTCGGCGCGGTGGCACTCGGAATTCCCCTCGTGGTGACCGCGATGCCGGAGTTCGGCATGCTCGCCGTCGGCGCCGTGGCCGCAGCGGGGACCGCCGGGATCGGCGGTGACCTCGTCGTCCAGGTCCTCGTCTTCGCCGTCGTCTCGGTCGCGCTCATCGCCGTCGTACGGCCCATCGCGAACCGGCACCGCTCCCAGCGCCCCCAACTCGCCACGGGAGTGGACGCGTTGAAGGGCAAGCAAGCCGTCGTCCTGGAGCGCGTCGACGCCTCCGGCGGCGGCCGGATCAAGCTCGCCGGGGAGATCTGGTCGGCCCGCGCACTCGACACCGACCGCGCCTACGAACCGGGCCAGGAGGTGGACGTCGTGGAGATCGAGGGCCACCGCGATCGTCATCTGACCTCGAAGGACGCAAGGGATGACCTCGCGGGACTCAACTGAACCGAACGGCACACGAGTTGCTCGACGGTCTGTCAGACTCGACCAGCAAGATCTTCAACAACCATAAGATCTTCCGAAAGCGCCGAGGCGGAGAAGGGTACGGGGAGCACGATGGAACCGGTCATCATCGTCTTGATCATCCTGGTGGTGTTGGTCTTCATCGCTTTGATCAAGACGATCCAGGTCATCCCGCAGGCAAGTGCCGCGATCGTGGAGCGATTTGGCCGCTACACACGGACACTCAACGCGGGACTCAACATCGTCGTCCCGTTCATCGACACGATCCGCAACCGCATCGACCTGCGCGAACAGGTCGTACCGTTCCCGCCGCAGCCGGTGATCACCCAGGACAACCTGGTCGTCAACATCGACACGGTCATCTACTACCAGGTGACGGACGCGCGGGCCGCGACCTACGAAGTGGCCAGCTACATCCAGGCGATTGAGCAGCTGACGGTCACCACGCTCCGCAACATCATCGGCGGCATGGACCTGGAGCGCACCCTGACCTCCCGCGAGGAGATCAACGCGGCCCTGCGCGGAGTCCTCGACGAGGCGACGGGCAAGTGGGGCATCCGCGTAAACCGCGTGGAACTCAAGGCAATTGAGCCCCCACCTCCATCCAGGACTCGATGGAGAAGCAGATGCGCGCCGACCGAGACAAGCGCGCCGCGATCCTCACCGCGGAAGGCACGCGCCAGGCCGCCATCCTCACCGCCGAAGGTGAGAAGCAGTCCCAGATCCTGCGCGCCGAGGGCGAGGCCAAGGCCGCCGCCCTGCG
Source organism: Streptomyces sp. P3 (assembly GCA_016893485.2). Classification (GTDB taxonomy): domain Bacteria; phylum Actinomycetota; class Actinomycetes; order Streptomycetales; family Streptomycetaceae; genus Streptomyces. The sequence goes on along the minus strand of JAFEKX020000001.1, from coordinate 2,478,220 downwards.
CGCCGAAGGTGAAGCCCAGGCCGTCCGCACGGTGTTCGAGGCGATCCACGCGGGCGACGCCGACCAGAAGCTCCTCTCGTACCAGTACCTCCAGATGCTCCCGAAGATCGCCGAGGGCGACGCCAACAAGCTCTGGATCGTCCCCAGCGAGATCGGCGACGCCCTCAAGGGCCTCTCCGGCGCGATGGGCAACATGGGCCCGTTCGGCGGCGGTTCGGGCAACGACGGAGGCAACTCCGGGAACTCCGGCGGCAATTCGGAACGCCAACGCCGCGAGAAGCCGTCCATCGACTGACAGACCCGCTCTACGACACTGGGGCCCACCTCCCGCGGGAGGTGGGCCCCAGTTCTGCTCACGTGCCCTAGGCCGCCGGCTGAACCAGCCAGTCCGGCAAGGCATCGAAGTCCTCGGTCCCCAGCGCCAACAGCATCGCGTCCGCGGGCGTCGGCTCGAACGGCTGCCGCAGCAACGGCATCCCCGCCTGCTCCGGAGTCCGCGCCGCCTTGCGGTGGTTGTCCTCCGCGCACGACGCCACCGTGTTCAGCCAGGAGTCCTGACCGCCCTGCGCCCTCGGCACCACATGGTCGACCGTCGTCGCCCGCCTGCCGCAGTACGCGCACCGGTGCCGGTCCCTGATCAGCACACCGCGCCTCGACCACGGAGCTTGTCTTCGGAACGGCACCCTCACATACCTGCACAACCGGATCACCCGGGGACCGGTATATCGACCTCGGCTCCGCGCATACGCAGTTCGGGGTGGGCCTGCTCGACGACAGCCTTGTCCTGCAGCACCAGAACGACGGCTCGATTCAACGACACCGTCGACAGCGGCTCGAAGCTCGCGTTCAGCACCAGCGTGTCCCGCATCCAGCCCACCTCCCATGTGCAATCGGCCCACCACATGGCGGGCTTGGATCAACTCTGGCCGGGCACGCCGAGATGGACAACGCAATAAAAACTGCCCGCCCCTGATCAATTCCAAGACCAGAGGCGGGCAAACGTTCAATGAACGTCAGTCTTCGGCGGAACCTCGTACTCACCGACCAGATGGGCGCGCGCCAGCGTGTGGAACCGCAGGTTGAAACCGACGACCGCGGGAGAGGCGTCCGAGTCCGGACCGAGCTTCTCCGTGTCCACGGCGTAGACCGTGAACACATAACGGTGCGACCCGTCCCCGGGCGGCGGCGCGGCGCCCCCGAAGTCCTTCGACCCGTAGTCGTTCCGCACCTGTACGGCGCCCTCCGGCAGCCCCTCGAACTTGCCGCTGCCCGCACCTCCGGCAGCTCCGTCACCGAGGCCGGGATGTCGAACACCGTCCAGTGCCAGAACCCGCTGCCCGTAGGGGCGTCCGGGTCGTAGCAGGTCACGGCGAAACTCCGGGTCTCGGACGGGAAGCCCTCCCACCGCAGCTGCGGCGAGATGTTGCCGGCCGCGTAGACCTGAGCGTCCTTGAGCGTGGCCCCCGGCTCGACGTCCGCACTCGTCACCGTGAACGACGGCACGGGCGGGTGGAAGTCATGGGGAGCGGCCGCCGCTTGAGCTCGGTCACCTCGGTACCTCCTGATCGGTCTCTTCAGTGGATACCGAGCCTAGAACCAGTTCCGCTTGCTGCCGACCTCGGACAGCCACTGGTTCAGATATGCCGCCCAGTCAGTCCCCTGGAAGTCGTGCAGACCCACCTGGAAGGACCGGAACGTGTCACTGCCCTCACTGAAGAGGCCCGGCTTCTTGTCCATCTCCAGGATGACGTCCATCGCGTTCTCGTCGGCGACGAAGCTCAGCTCCACCTGGTTCAGCCCGCGGTACTGCGACGGCGGCTGGAACTCGATCTCCTGGTAGAACGGCAGCTTCTGCCGCGTCCCCGAATGTGCCCGCGCTCCATGTCCGCGCTCTTGAACCGGAAGCCCAGCTGGATGAAGGCGTCCAGGAGAGCCTTCTGCGCCGGCAGCGGATGCACGTTGACCGGGTCGAGGTCACTGGAGTCCACGGCACGGGCGATCGCCAGCTCCGTGCTCACGCCGATGTGCATCCCGCGCAGCGACTGGCCGTCGATCATCGTGACCGGCGTCTCCCAGGGGATCTCAAGACCGAACGGCACGTTGTGCGCGGCACCCGCCTGGAGCTCGAAGGCGCCGCCCAGCCGCACCTTCGTGAACTCGATGTCCTGCTTGTACTCCTGGTCACCGCTCTCGACCTCGACCTTGGCCTGCAGTCCGACCGAGAGCCCCTGGATCTCCTGGGCGACGGACCCGCCCTGGATCCGCACCTCGCCCTGGACGACCCCGCCCGGAACGACGTTGACCTCGGTCAGCACCGTCTCCACCGAAGCCCCGCCGGCCCCCAGGCTCGCGAGCAGCTTCTTGAACGCCATTGACTCTCCCTTTACGTGTGGACCCTTGATCCCTACAAACGCGAACCGGCCGCGCCCGGTTCCGCGCCACACCCTGGCAAGCGGACCGAACCTTGACCACCCCTTGGCACAAGCGCGGTTGGACTACGCTCGGACGCCATGATCGCGCCCCGGACCGTATGCCCCTCCCCAGGGAGTTCTTCGACCGCCCCGTCCTGGAGGTCGCCCCCGACCTCCTCGGCCGCATCGTCGTCCGTACGACCCCGACGGCCCGATCGTCCTGCGCCTCACAGAGGTCGAGGCCTACGACGGCGGCAACGACCCCGCGTCCCACGCGTACAGGGGACCGACGGCCCGCAACGGCGTGATGTTCGGTCCGCCCGGGCACGTGTACGTCTACTTCACCTACGGCATGTGGCACTGCATGAACCTGGTGTGCGGGCCCGAGGGCACCGCGCGAGGGGTCCTGCTGCGGGCCGGCGAGATCGTCGAGGGCGCCGAACTCGCCCGCAAACGTCGACTCTCGGCCCGAAATGACAAAGAACTGGCCAAAGGCCCCGCCCGCCTGGCCACCGCCCTGGACGTCGACCGCTCCCTGGACGGCACGGACGCGTGCACCCCGGGCGAGACACCCATCAGGATGCTGGCCGGTACACCCGTACCCTCCCATCAGGTCAGCAGCGGCCCTCGCACCGGAGTCTCCGGTGAGGGCGCGGTCCACCCCTGGCGGTTCTGGATCACCAACGACCCTACGGTTAGCCCGTATCGGGCACATACGCCGAGACGTCGGCCAAGTTGACGCGTCTTGGCAGGGTGCGTAATGTAGCCCGAGCCGCTTGACCCGGGTACGGCGTTCGCCTGCAGCCGGAAGCGGCCAACCCACTACTTACGACTCTCCCTCGATGAGGGCGATTTCGGCGTGCCTGCATGCCTGAATTCGAACTCGCGGAACTCGATTATGAGTTGCCGAGGGAATCGGCTAACGTAGTGAATGTCGAAAGGCCGACGGACGAAAGCCCAAAGCCTTTCGCAAAGCCCCCGACAGGGAATCGGCACCGGAAACGGTCTGATAGAGTCGGAAACGCAAGACCGAAGGGAAAAGCCCGGAGGAAAGCCCGAGAGGGTGAGTACAAAGGAAGCGTCCGTTCCTTGAGAACTCAACAGCGTGCCAAAAATCAACGCCAGATATGTTGATACCCCGTCTCCAGCCATCACGGTTGGGGCGAGGTTCCTTTGAAGAAAATACACAGCGAGGACGCTGTGAACGGCCGGGCTTATTCCGCCTGGCTGTTCCGCTCTCGTGATGTATCACCGGATAACCGGTACACATTCACGGAGAGTTTGATCCTGGCTCAGGACGAACGCTGGCGGCGTGCTTAACACATGCAAGTCGAACGATGAACCACTTCGGTGGGGATTAGTGGCGAACGGGTGAGTAACACGTGGGCAATCTGCCCTGCACTCTGGGACAAGCCCTGGAAACGGGGTCTAATACCGGATAACACTTCGGGCCTCATGGTCTGTGGTTAAAAGCTCCGGCGGTGCAGGATGAGCCCGCGGCCTATCAGCTTGTTGGTGAGGTAATGGCTCACCAAGGCGACGACGGGTAGCCGGCCTGAGAGGGCGACCGGCCACACTGGGACTGAGACACGGCCCAGACTCCTACGGGAGGCAGCAGTGGGGAATATTGCACAATGGGCGAAAGCCTGATGCAGCGACGCCGCGTGAGGGATGACGGCCTTCGGGTTGTAAACCTCTTTCAGCAGGGAAGAAGCGAAAGTGACGGTACCTGCAGAAGAAGCGCCGGCTAACTACGTGCCAGCAGCCGCGGTAATACGTAGGGCGCAAGCGTTGTCCGGAATTATTGGGCGTAAAGAGCTCGTAGGCGGCTTGTCACGTCAGGTGTGAAAGCCCGGGGCTTAACCCCGGGTCTGCATTCGATACGGGCTAGCTAGAGTGTGGTAGGGGAGATCGGAATTCCTGGTGTAGCGGTGAAATGCGCAGATATCAGGAGGAACACCGGTGGCGAAGGCGGATCTCTGGGCCATTACTGACGCTGAGGAGCGAAAGCGTGGGGAGCGAACAGGATTAGATACCCTGGTAGTCCACGCCGTAAACGGTGGGAACTAGGTGTTGGCGACATTCCACGTCGTCGGTGCCGCAGCTAACGCATTAAGTTCCCCGCCTGGGGAGTACGGCCGCAAGGCTAAAACTCAAAGGAATTGACGGGGCCCGCACAAGCAGCGGAGCATGTGGCTTAATTCGACGCAACGCGAAGAACCTTACCAAGGCTTGACATACACCGGAAAGCATTAGAGATAGTGCCCCCTTGTGGTCGGTGTACAGGTGGTGCATGGCTGTCGTCAGCTCGTGTCGTGAGATGTTGGGTTAAGTCCCGCAACGAGCGCAACCCTTGTCCTGTGTTGCCAGCGTGCCCTTCGGGGTGACGGGGACTCACAGGAGACCGCCGGGGTCAACTCGGAGGAAGGTGGGGACGACGTCAAGTCATCATGCCCCTTATGTCTTGGGCTGCACACGTGCTACAATGGCCGGTACAATGAGCTGCGATACCGTGAGGTGGAGCGAATCTCAAAAAGCCGGTCTCAGTTCGGATTGGGGTCTGCAACTCGACCCCATGAAGTCGGAGTTGCTAGTAATCGCAGATCAGCATTGCTGCGGTGAATACGTTCCCGGGCCTTGTACACACCGCCCGTCACGTCACGAAAGTCGGTAACACCCGAAGCCGGTGGCCCAACCCCTTGTGGGAGGGAGCTGTCGAAGGTGGGACTGGCGATTGGGACGAAGTCGTAACAAGGTAGCCGTACCGGAAGGTGCGGCTGGATCACCTCCTTTCTAAGGAGCATCTAGGCCGCCAAGTCCGCTTGGTGGTCCAGGGCCATTACGTCGGCAAATGTCCGACGGTGGTTGCTCAAGGGTGGAACGTTGATTATTCGGCACTGCCTGTCATCTCGGGCTGCAAGTACTGCTCTTCGGGGCGTGGAAAGCTGATCACGAGTGACGGTGGTGCCGGGCACGCTGTTGGGTGTCTGAAGGTACGGCTGAGAAGCTGCCTTCAGTGCCGACCCCGGTAAAACATCGCGTGAGTGGTGTGTGACGGGTGGTTGGTCGTTGTTTGAGAACTGCACAGTGGACGCGAGCATCTGTGGCCAAGTTTTTAAGGGCGCACGGTGGATGCCTTGGCACCAGGAACCGATGAAGGACGTGGGAGGCCACGATAGTCCCCGGGGAGTCGTCAACCAGGCTTTGATCCGGGGTTTCCGAATGGGGAAACCCGGCAGTCGTCATGGGCTGTCACCCTTGCCTGAACACATAGGGCAAGTGGAGGGAACGCGGGGAAGTGAAACATCTCAGTACCCGCAGGAAGAGAAAACAACCGTGATTCCGGGAGTAGTGGCGAGCGAAACCGGATGAGGCCAAACCGTATGCGTGTGAGACCCGGCAGGGGTTGCGTATACGGGGTTGTGGGATCTCTCTTTTACAGTCTGCCGGCTGTGAGACGAGTCAGAAACCGTTGATGTAGGCGAAGGACATGCGAAAGGTCCGGCGTAGAGGGTAAGACCCCGTAGTCGAAACGTCAACGGCTCGTTTGAGAGACACCCAAGTAGCACGGGGCCCGAGAAATCCCGTGTGAATCTGGCGGGACCACCCGCTAAGCCTAAATATTCCCTGGTGACCGATAGCGGATAGTACCGTGAGGGAATGGTGAAAAGTACCGCGGGAGCGGAGTGAAATAGTACCTGAAACCGTGTGCCTACAAGCCGTGGGAGCGTCGCGTTGCATGCTTGCATGCAACGTCGTGACTGCGTGCCTTTTGAAGAATGAGCCTGCGAGTTTGCGGTGTGTTGCGAGGTTAACCCGTGTGGGGAAGCCGTAGCGAAAGCGAGTCCGAATAGGGCGATTCAGTAGCGCGCTCAAGACCCGAAGCGGAGTGATCTAGCCATGGGCAGGTTGAAGCGGAGGTAAGACTTCGTGGAGGACCGAACCCACCAGGGTTGAAAACCTGGGGATGACCTGTGGTTAGGGGTGAAAGGCCAATCAAACTCCGTGATAGCTGGTTCTCCCCGAAATGCATTTAGGTGCAGCGTCGTGTGTTTCTTGCCGGAGGTAGAGCACTGGATAGGCGATGGGCCCTACCGGGTTACTGACCTTAGCCAAACTCCGAATGCCGGTAAGTGAGAGCACGGCAGTGAGACTGTGGGGGATAAGCTCCATGGTCGAGAGGAAACAGCCCAGAGCATCGACTAAGGCCCCTAAGCGTACGCTAAGTGGGAAAGGATGTGGAGTCGCAGAGACAACCAGGAGGTTGGCTTAGAAGCAGCCACCCTTGAAAGAGTGCGTAATAGCTCACTGGTCTAGTGATTCCGCGCCGACAATGTAGCGGGGCTCAAGCGTACCGCCGAAGTCGTGTCATTCCAGCAATAGGGCCAACGCCTGCTGGGATGGGTAGGGGAGCGTCGTGTGCCGGGTGAAGCTGCAGCGGAAGCTAGTGGTGGACGGTTCACGAGTGAGAATGCAGGCATGAGTAGCGATACACACGTGAGAAACGTGTGCGCCGATTGACTAAGGGTTCCTGGGTCAAGCTGATCTGCCCAGGGTAAGTCGGGACCTAAGGCGAGGCCGACAGGCGTAGTCGATGGATAACCGGTTGATATTCCGGTACCCGCTGTGAAGCGTCAAACATCGAGCATCGTGATGCTAAGGCCGTGAAGCCGTTCCGGACCCTTCGGGGAATGGAAAGTGGTGGAGCCGCCGGCCCAAGCGGTTAGTAGGTGAGTGATGGGGTGACGCAGGAAGGTAGTCCATCCCGGGCGGTGGTTGTCCCGGGGTAAGGGTGTAGGACGAGTGGTAGGCAAATCCGCCATTCATTAAGTCTGAGACCTGATGCCGAGCCGATTGTGGTGAAGTGGATGATCCTATGCTGTCGAGAAAAGCCTCTAGCGAGTTTCATGGCGGCCCGTACCCTAAACCGACTCAGGTGGTCAGGTAGAGAATACCGAGGCGTTCGGGTGAACTATGGTTAAGGAACTCGGCAAAATGCCCCCGTAACTTCGGGAGAAGGGGGGCCATCACTGGTGAGGAGACTTGCTCTCCGAGCTGGGGGTGGCCGCAGAGACCAGCGAGAAGCGACTGTTTACTAAAAACACAGGTCCGTGCGAAGCCGTAAGGCGATGTATACGGACTGACGCCTGCCCGGTGCTGGAACGTTAAGGGGACCGGTTAGTCACTCTTCGGGGTGGCGAAGCTGAGAACTTAAGCGCCAGTAAACGGCGGTGGTAACTATAACCATCCTAAGGTAGCGAAATTCCTTGTCGGGTAAGTTCCGACCTGCACGAATGGCGTAACGACTTCTCGACTGTCTCAACCATAGGCCCGGTGAAATTGCACTACGAGTAAAGATGCTCGTTTCGCGCAGCAGGACGGAAAGACCCCGGGACCTTTACTACAGTTTGATATTGGTGTTCGGTTCGGCTTGTGTAGGATAGCTGGGAGACTTTGAAGTTCACACGCCAGTGTGGGTGGAGTCGTCGTTGAAATACCAGTCTGGTCGTGCTGGATGTCTAACCTGGGTCCGTGATCCGGATCAGGGACAGTGTCTGATGGGTAGTTTAACTGGGGCGGTTGCCTCCTAAAGAGTAACGGAGGCGCCCAAAGGTTCCCTCAGCCTGGTTGGCAATCAGGTGTTGAGTGTAAGTGCACAAGGGAGCTTGACTGTGAGACCGACGGGTCGAGCAGGGACGAAAGTCGGGACTAGTGATCCGGCGGTGGCTTGTGGAAGCGCCGTCGCTCAACGGATAAAAGGTACCCCGGGGATAACAGGCTGATCTTCCCCAAGAGTCCATATCGACGGGATGGTTTGGCACCTCGATGTCGGCTCGTCGCATCCTGGGGCTGGAGTCGGTCCCAAGGGTTGGGCTGTTCGCCCATTAAAGCGGTACGCGAGCTGGGTTTAGAACGTCGTGAGACAGTTCGGTCCCTATCCGCTGCGCGCGCAGGAACATTGAGAAGGGCTGTCCCTAGTACGAGAGGACCGGGACGGACGAACCTCTGGTGTGCCAGTTGTTCTGCCAAGGGCATGGCTGGTTGGCTACGTTCGGGAGGGATAACCGCTGAAAGCATCTAAGCGGGAAGCCTGCTTCGAGATGAGTGTTCCCACCCCTTGAGGGGTTAAGGCTCCCAGTAGACGACTGGGTTGATAGGCCGGATCTGGAAGCCCAGTAATGGGTGGAGGTGACCGGTACTAATAGGCCGAGGGCTTGTCCTCAGTTGCTCGCGTCCACTGTGTTAGTTCTGAGACAACGAACAGTTGTCGGCTAGAGCTTGAACGACACAACAGAAAAGTGTGCTTGTTCGCTCGAAACCATTAGGGTTTCGGTGGTCATAGCGTGAGGGAAACGCCCGGTTACATTTCGAACCCGGAAGCTAAGCCTTACAGCGCCGATGGTACTGCAGGGGGACCCTGTGGGAGAGTAGGACGCCGCCGAACAATATTTGGAGGACCCCTGGTCCCAGCGTTCACGCTGGGACCAGGGGTCCTTTGTTTTTCCAGAAACGTTCAGAAACACAGTCCGGAGCGCGCCGCGTAGCTGGCTGCGCGAGAATGACTTGCGGTACCGAAGACAGGAGTCACCGATGTCCACCAACTCTCCCGAGGACCGACCCGAGCGCGAGGAGCGGCGACGGGACAGTGGTGACCGCGGCGACCGTGGCGGGTACCGCGGAGGCCCGAGCCGTAGCAACGATCGTGGGAACGACCGCGGCGGCAGCGGCGGCGGTAGTGATCGCGCGGGCTACGGCCGTCGTGACGACAGCCGTGGGCGGCGCCCCTCGCCGTGACGACCGTGGCGGTGCCGGCAGCAGTGGCGGAGGCGATCGCGGTGGCTACCGCGGGCGTGACGACCGTTCCGCCGGCCCGCGTCGCGATGACCGGCCTGCGGGTCCTCGTCGTGATGACCGTCCGTCCGGTCCCCGTCGTGACGACCGGGGTGGCGAGCGCGGCGGCCGTCCCGGTGGTTTCCGTCGGGACGACAACCGCGGTGAGCGGCCCCCGTTCCGGCGTGACGACCGCAGCGACAACCGGGGTGGCGAGCGTCGCGACGACAACCGCGGTGGCGGTTTCCGGCGCGATGACAGCCGTGGTGAGCGCCCGCCGTTCCGGCGTGACGACAACCGTGGCAGCGGTGGCGGTTTCCGGCGTGACGACAATCGCGGTGAGCGGCCCCCGTTCCGGCGTGACGACCGTGGCGACAGCCGGGGCGAGCGTCCGCCCTTCCGGCGTGACGACGACCGCGGTGACCGTGGCAGCTACCCCCGCCGTGACGACCGTCGCGATGACCGCCGTAGCGATGACCGTGGCAGTGGCGATCGCGGTGGCTACCGTGGGCGGGACGACCGTTCCGCCGCTCCTCGCCGTGACGACCGCCCCGTCGGCCCCCGCAGGGATGACCGCGGCGGCGATCGTGGTGGCTTCCGGCGCGATGACAGCCGTGGTGAGCGTCCGCCGTTCCGACGTGACGACCGCAGCGACAACCGAGGCGAGCGTCCGCCGTTCCGACGTGACGACCGCAGCGACAACCGAGGCGAGCGTCCGCCGTTCCGACGTGATGACCGCCGGGACGACCGTCGCGATGGTGACCGTCCGGCCTTCCGGCGTGACGACAACCAGGGCGATCGTGGCAGCTACCCCCGCCGTGACGACCGTTCCGCCGCCCCGCGGCGTGACGACCGTGGTGGGGACCGTCCGGCCTTCCGGCGTGACGACAGCCGTGGTGAGCGTCCGCCGTTCCGTCGCGATGACCGTGGCGACAGCCGGGGCGAGCGTCCGCCCTTCCGGCGTGACGACGATCGCGGTGACCGTGGCAGCTATCCCCGCCGTGACGACCGTTCCACCGCTCCCCGTCGTGACGACCGTCCGTCCGGACCCCGTCGCGATGACCGCCGTGATGACCGTGGCGGCGATCGCGGAGGGCGTCCCGGTGGTTTCCGTCGGGACGACAGCCGGGGTGACCGTCCCGCGTTCCGGCGTGACGACGAGCGCGGTGGCTACCCCCGCCGCGACGACCGGCGTGACGACCGTCGGGGCGACGACCGCCGCGGTGGCGGCAGCCGGTTCCGGGACGAGCGGGACCGCGACCGTGAGCCGATCAAGCGGCTGCCGATCCCCGAGGACGTCACCGGCGAGGAGATCGACAAGGACGTACGGCAGGAGCTGATGAGTCTGCCGAAGGGGCTCGCGGAGGACGTCTCCAAGAACCTGGTGATGGTCGCCCGGCTCATCGACGAGGACCCCGAGGCCGCCTACGCCTACTCCAAGATCGCCCTGCGCCTGGCGTCGCGTGTCGCCGCCGTGCGTGAGGCGGCCGGGTTCGCGGCGTACGCCAACCAGAAGTACAGCGAGGCGCTGGCCGAGTTCCGGGCCGCGCGGCGGATGACCGGCAGCGTGGACCTGTGGCCCGTGATGGCCGACTGTGAGCGTGGGCTCGGGCGGCCCGAGAAGGCGCTGGAGATGGCCGGTGCCGCGGAGGTGCACAAGCTCGACAAGGCCGGCCAGGTCGAGATGCGGCTCGTCGCGGCCGGTGCCCGGCGTGACATGGACCAGCTCGACGCGGCGATCGTCACGCTGCAGAGCCCCGAGCTGGCCTCGAACAGCGTGCAGCCGTGGACCGCGCGACTGCGGTACGCCTACGCCGACGCCCTGCTCGCCGCCGGGCGTGAGGGCGAGGCGCGGGAGTGGTTCGCCAAGGCCGTGGAGTCCGACAAGGACGGCAGCACGGACGCGTCGGACCGGCTCGCCGAGATCGACGGGGTCGAGTTCGTCGACGCGTTCGTCGAGGACGACGAGGATGACAGCGACGCCGTCACCGACGCTGAGGCCGAGGTCGAAGCGGAGGTCGATGACGAGGTCGAGCCTCAGGACGACGTCTCTGTAGCCGACGAGTTGGACGACGAGGACGACGACATCGAGGACGACGACGAAGACGAGGACGAGGACGACGGGGTCGAAGCCGCTGCCGAGTCCAAGGAAGACGTCGTCAAGGAAGACGTCGTCAAGGATGATGTCCTTCTTAAAGAAGATGACGACGACGACAAGAACTGACCCACGTCAGTGAAGTGACAAGGGCGGGACCCCAGCACCTGGGGTCCCGCCCTTTCGCGTTTCCGGTGTCGATGGCGGCGGCTCAGTCGTCCAGCGCGCGCAGCACCAGCCCCGACGCCGGTTTCGGGCCGAAGGACGTCGACTTGCGGGGCATCGTGACGCCCTGGCGGGCCAGGTCGCGGACGACCTCCTCGCGGACGGGGTGCATCAACACGGCCGTACCGCCGTCGCGTTCGGCCTTGCGGACGGTGGCGGCGGTGTCGTGGATGTAGGCGATGCGGGCCGGGTCGTCCTCAGGGATGTGCCAGACGTGGTCCAGGAGAGTGGCGTGCAGGACCGTCGCGTCCAGGGTGCGCCAGGCGGCCGGGCGGTCGCCCGGGATCGTGCGGGCCAGGAGGTCCGGGTCCGGGTGGTCGACCAGGTGGAAGGCGCCGTCGCCCGCGAGGAGGAAGGCGTTGCCCTCGCAGGCCGCGTCGGCGAGGGCGTCCAGGGCTTGCGGGAGGGGCACCTCCAGGTGCCGTACGCGGAACAGGCCCTCCAGGGCGGCGAGGGCGGCGGAGACCGGGACGCCGTGCAGGAGGCGGTGGATCGCGCGAACGCGGAGCGGGTAGCGGGCCGTGTCCACGAGGAGGACGAGGCCGTAGTCCCAGGGGCTGGGGAGGGATGCTCCGCGCGTAGACGTCGATAGGTCGCCCAGCGGTGGTGGCCGTCGGCGATCAGGGCCTGGTGGTGGGCGAGGTCCTGCTGGATGCGGGCCAGGTCGGCGGGGTCGGTGACCGACCAGAGGCGGTGGTTGTAACCGTCCTCCGTGGTCGTCGACAGGAGTGCCGGGTCCTGGGCAATGCGCTCGACGACCGTCGTGGTGTCGGACGGGGTGCCGTTGCCGCGGTATGTCAGGAGCAGGGGGTTCGAAGTTCGCCGAGGTGGCGCGCATGAGGGCCGCGCGGTCGGCGACCACGTGCGGCATGACGTCCTCGTGCGGCAGGACCACGCCCCCTCCGAGGGGTTCGACAGGCGCAGGGCGCCGATGACACCGCGCTGCAACAGGCCGTTGCCGTCGTGCTGTTCGTACACGTACAGGCCGGGCTCCGGGTCGGTGGTGAGGACGCCCTCGGAGAGCCAGCGGTGCAGGGTGTCGGCGGCCTGTTCGTTGCGGGCGCTGGGGGTGGTGGCCTGCGGGAGGATCAGCCGGACGATGTTGTGCGGGTCGGAGTCCTGGAGATGGTGCAGGCCGTCGGGGCGTACGACGACGTCGTACGGTGGGGACGTCACGGCGGCCAGGCTGCCGACCAGGTCGGGGTCGTAGCGAAGGCCTCGGAACGGGGTGAGTTCCAGGCCTCGGCGCTCCGTTGCTTCCGAGTGACCTGCGGTGTTCATCCCGGCATCGTACGTGTGTCAGTGGCATGCGGGATGATCGGGTGAAAGCGATCGAACGAGGAGCGATGTGGAATGAGCCAGAGCGTCAGGACGAGGCCCGAGGGCAGTGGCCGGGCCCTGAGCGAGGCGTACGACACGGCGCTGCTCGACCTCGACGGGGTGGTGTATGCGGGGGTGAGGCGATCGCCCACGCGGTCGACTCGCTCGCCACGGCCCGCGAGGGCGGGATGCGGCTGGCCTACGTCACGAACAACGCCCTGCGGACCCCGGACGCGGTGGCCGGCCACCTCACCGAGCTGGGCATACCGACCGGTGCCGACGACGTCATCACCTCCGCGCAGGCCGTCGCCCGGCTGATCAGCGAGCAGGTGCCGGCGGGCTCCCGCGTGCTGGTGATCGGCGGCGAGGGGCTGCGGGTCGCGCTGCGCGAGCGCGGCCTTGAGCCGGTCGACTCAGCTGATGACGAGCCGGTGGCCGTGGCGCAGGGCTACGGCGGTCCCGACCTGGTGTGGTCGCGGTTCGCGGAAGCCTGTTACGCCATCGCGCGCGGGGTGCCGTGGTTCGCGTCCAACACCGACCTGACGATCCCGAGCGCACGCGGCATCGCCCCGGGCAACGGCGCGGCGGTGGAGGTCGTACGCATAGCGACCGGGGCCGAGCCGCAGGTCGCGGGCAAGCCGTTGCCGCCCATGCACAAGGAGACGATCCTGCGCACGGGCGCCGAGCGGCCGTTGGTCGTGGGGACCGGCTGGACACGGACATCGAGGGAGCGTTCAACGGCGAGGTGGATTCGCTGCTCGTCCTCACCGGCGTGACCGACGGCCCGCAGCTCCTGGCCGCGCCGCCGCAGCACCGGCCGACGTACGTCGACGCCGATCTGCGGGGCATGCTCACCGGGCAGCCCGAGGTCACCGAGGCGGGAGACGGCTTCCGATGCGGTGGCTGGACGGCGACGGCGGGCCGTGACCGGCTGGAACTCGACGGTGAGGGCGAGCCCTTGGACGGGTTGCGCGCCCTGTGCGCGGCGGCCTGGACGGCGGCGGGCGACGGCTCCTGCACGCTGGACGGCGAGAAGGCGCTGGCGCGGCTGGAGCTGTGAGGGGGGCGGGGCGCGGCGCCCGGGGCGCTGAACGGCGGGGGAGCGGGGCACGGCCTCCGGATCGCATGCGAGGGTAGGCTAACCTAACCACGTGTTGGTCGACAGTCCCCAGAACAGCGCGCGGAGACCGCCCCCGCGCCCCCAACCCACCGGGCGATACGTGTCCTTGGGCTCTTCGCCTCGGTGGCGCTCCTGGTCCTCGTGGCCCTGGCGAGCATCGCGATCGGTGCGAAATCGCTGCCGTTGGGGGACGTGTGGCACGGCCTGTTCCATGACTCGGGGACCTATGCGGACGTCGTGGTCGGCGACCGCATCTCCCGTACGGTCCTCGGGCTGCTCGCCGGTGCCGCGCTCGGCCTGTCCGGCGCGGTCCTCCAGGCGCTCACCCGCAACCCCTCGCGGACCCCGGCCTCCTCGGCATCAACGCCGGTGCCTCCGCCGCCGTCGTCACCGCGATCACGTACTTCGGTGTCACATCGCTGACCGGCTACGTCTGGTTCGCGTTCGCGGGCGCGGCCGTCGTCGGCGCGCTGGTCTGGTTCCTGGGCGGCAGCCGGGGCGCCACACCCGTGCGCCTCGCGCTCGCCGGCACCGCGATCAGCGCCGCGCTCTACGGCTACCTCCAGGCCGTCATGATCATGGACGACGCGGCGCTCTCCAAGATGCGCTTCTGGACGGTCGGTTCACTGGCCTCGGCCACCGGCTCGACGATCACCCAGGTCGCGCCGTTCTTCGCGGTCGGCACGGTCGTCGCGCTGCTGCTCGCCCGCCCCCTGAACGCCGTCGCGATGGGCGACGACACCGCCCGCGCCCTCGGCGCCAACCTCAACCGCACCCGCGCGCTCGCCATGTTCTCCGCGACCGTGCTGTGCGGGGTGGCCACCGCGGCCTGCGGCCCGATCGTCTTCGTCGGCCTGATGGTCCCGCACGTGGTGCGCTCCTTCACCGGCCCCGACCTGCGCTGGATCCTGCCGTACGCCACGATCCTGTCGCCCGTGCTGCTGCTCTCGGCGGACGTGCTCGGCCGGCTGATCGCGCGGCCCGCGGAGCTCCAGGTCGGCATCGTCACCGCGATCATCGGCGGGCCGGTCTTCATCTATCTCGTACGACGGCGGAGGACGGCCCAGCTGTGAAGGCCACACCCACTCAGGCTCTCCGTACCCGACCGGTACGGATCGGCGGCCTCTCGCTGCGGCTCGACCCCCGCACCGTCACGGTCGTCGTCCTTCTCCTGGTCTGCGCGCTCGCGGCGAGTGTCGTGCTGATCGGCACCGGGGACTTCCCGATCCCGGCCGGTGACGTCCTCAAGACGCTGTTCGGCGGCGGGAACGCGGGACAGGAGTTCATCGTCAACGAACTGCGGCTGCCCCGCGTCCTCGTCGGCCTCCTGGTCGGCGCCTCGCTCGGGCTCGGGGTGCGCTGTTCCAGTCCATCTCCCGCAATCCGCTGGGCAGTCCGGATGTGCTCGGCCTCTCGCAGGGTCGACGGCCGGGGCGCTCGTCATGATCGTGCTGTTCTCCGGCAGCGCGACCGCCGTCACCCTCGGGGCGCTCGTCGGCGGTCTGGTGACCGGGCTCGCGATCTACCTGCTCGCCTGGAAGCAGGGCGTGCACGGCTACCGCCTCGTCCTGGTCGGCATCGGCGTCTCCGCCGTGGTCACCGCGGTCAACGGCTATCTGCTCACCAAGGCCGACCTCGTCGACGCGGCCCGCGCGGTCGTGTGGATGACCGGTTCCCTCAACGGCCGTGACTGGACCCAGGTCTGGCCACTGCTCGCGCTGTGCGCGGTGCTCCTGCCGCTCGTCCTCGCCAACGGGCGCGGGCTGCGGATGATGGAGATGGGCGACGACGTGTCGTACGCCCTCGGGGTGCGCGTCGAGCGCGTGCGGCTGCTGCTGTTGGTGGCCGCCGTGCTGCTCACCTCGGCCGCGACCGCCGCCGCGGGACCCGTCGGTTTCGTCGCCCTCACGGCACCGCAGCTCGCCCGCCGCCTGACCCGTTCGCCGGGTCCCAATCTGGTGCCCTCGCTCTGCATGGGCGCCACCCTGCTGGTCACGGCCGACTGGGCGTCCCAACGGGCGTTCGGCGCCGACCAGTTGCCCGTGGGCGTGGTCACCGGGGTCCTCGGCGGCGTCTACCTGCTGTGGCTCCTGGTCACCGAGCGGAAGGCGGGCCGGATATGAGTACCGAGTTGAGTTCTCCTACGAGCATCCCCGCGAGCGCCGCTACGACCGTCCCCGTGCGCCTCTCGACGAACACCTCTACGAGCGCCTCTACGAACGCCTCGGCGAACGAGAACCACCGAAGGAGCACCGTGAACCGTCTGTCCGCCGAGAACGTCACCCTCGCCTACGACCAGCGCGTCATCGCGAGCGAGTTGTCCGTCGAGATACCCGACAACTCCTTCACGGTGATCGTCGGGCCGAACGCGTGCGGCAAGTCGACGCTGCTGCGCGCCCTGTCCCGGATGCTGAAGCCGAACGAGGGCCGGGTGCTGCTCGACGGGCAGGTCATCCAGTCGATGCCGGCGAAGAAGGTCGCGCGCACCCTGGGTCTGCTGCCCCAGTCGTCCATCGCGCCCGACGGCATCACCGTCGGCGACCTCGTGGGCCGCGGCCGGTATCCGCACCAGGGCATCCTGCGCCAATGGTCCGCGGAGGACGAGCGGGTCGTACAGGAGTCGATGGCACAGACCGGAGTCGCCGAGCTGGCCGATCGCTATGTCGACGAACTGTCCGGCGGGCAGCGGCAGCGTGTGTGGATCGCGATGGCGCTGGCCCAGCAGACGCCCCTGCTGCTGCTCGACGAGCCGACCACCTACCTGGACATCCAGCACCAGATCGACGTCCTCGACCTCTGCGCCGAGCTGCACGAGGAACAGGGCCGCACGCTGGTCGCGGTGCTGCACGACCTCAACCACGCGGCCCGGTACGCCACCCACCTCATCGCGCTGCGGGAGGGCGCGGTCATCGCGGAGGGCGCCCCGAGCGACATCGTCACGGCCGAACTGGTCGAAGAGGTCTTCGGGCTGCGCTGCCAGGTCATCGACGACCCGGAGACGGGCACACCGTTGGTGGTGCCGGCGGCGCGCAAGGCACGCGCGCGTACCGAGCGCGACAAAGTGGCCGCTACAGAAGCTTCCTGAGGCGGAACAGGTCGAACACGTTGGCCTCCAGCTTCACCCGGCCCGAGCCCCAGGCCTTGGCGAAGTTCAGGCCGCCGTTGACCATGGCCACCAGGTCGTCGCCGGCCATGGTCAGCCTGATCTGGGCCTTCTCCGCCGGAAGGCCCGCACGGTCTCGTCCACCACGATCCGGCCGCCGGAGAGCCGGCCGACGAACGTGGTGTCGAGGTCGGTGATCCGGCAGCTGACCGAACGGTCCATGGCCGCGGCGGCGCGGACATTCCCATCGGCCTTCTGCATGTTGTCCGAGAGCTTCTCGAGTGCGGCACGGCACTCTTCGATCGTTGCCATCGTGATCGACGGTACCCCAGGGCTTCGGGGTAGCGTCTGGGCATGAGCGACTCATTGCCCGAGGCCGAGGTCGGGGCCGTAGCGGAGGGTGTTCCGGAGGCCGTCGTGGAGGCGGAGCCCGCGTACGACCCGGCCGCCCCCGCGCCCCCTGCACGTGGACCGCGCCCCGAGCGGCAACGCCGACGTCGACGCCCAGCTCGGGCGGCTAGCCGACACCGACCACCTCGCCACGGACGGACATGTCGAGGTGTACGAGGATGTACACCGGGGGCTGCGCGACGCGCTCACCGCGCTCGACGCCCGCCCGGGACCCCAGTGCCCCCGAGGCCGTACGACAACAGGAGCTGAACCGAACGTGGCAGGAGTGGCACGCCGCCGTCTCGACGCCGAGCTGGTCCGACGGAAGCTCGCGCGCTCGCGGGAGCACGCGAGCCAGCTGATCGCCGCCGGCCGGGTCACCGTCGGCAAGACCGTCGCGACCAAGCCCGCCACCCAGGTGGAGACCGCGGCCGCCATCGTGGTCGTACAGGACGACGGCGACCCCGACTACGTCTCACGGGGCGGCCACAAGCTCGCGGGCGCGCTGGCGGCCTTCGTACCGCAGGGGCTCGTGGTCGAGGGGCGGCGGGCGCTGGACGCCGGCGCCTCCACCGGAGGCTTCACCGATGTGCTGCTGCGGGCGGGTGCCACGCAGGTCGTGGCGGTCGACGTCGGGTACGGACAACTCGCCTGGTCTCTTCAGAGCGATGAACGCGTCACCGTCAAGGACCGTACGAACGTACGCGAGTTGACGCTTGAAGCGATCGATGGGGAGCCTGTGGATCTTGTCGTGGGGATCTGTCCTTCATCCCGCTCGGGCTGGTGCTGCCCGCCCTGGTGCGGTGCACGAAGCCGGACGCGGACCTGGTGATGATGGTCAAGCCGCAGTTCGAGGTGGGGAAGGAACGGCTGGGGAGCGGCGGTGTCGTCCGCAGCCCGGAACTCCGGGCCGAGGCCGTGCGCGGGGTCGCCCGACGGGCCGCCGAGCTGGGGCTCGGGGTGCGGGGTCACCGCCAGCCCGCTGCCCGGGCCGTCGGGGAATGTCGAGTACTTTCTGTGGCTGCGGGCCGGCGCACCCGAACTGGACCCGGCCGATGTTGACCGTGCAGTGGCGGAGGGGCCGCGTTGACACAGAACCGAGCTCGTACTGTTTTCCTGCTCGCGCACACGGGTCGCCCGGCGGCCATCCGGAGTGCCGAACTGGTCGTGAAGGGGCTCCTGCAGTCCGGTATCGGCGTGCGCGTCCTGGAGTACGAGGCACGCGACCTGCCGCTGCCCCCGAGGTGGAGACGGTCACCGAGGCCACCCCGCAGTGCCTCGAGGGCTGCGAGCTGCTCATCGTCCTCGGCGGTGACGGCACGCTGCTGCGCGGGGCGGAGTTCGCGCGGGCGTCCGGGGTGCCGATGCTCGGCGTCAACCTCGGCAGCGTGGGGTTCCTCGCGGAGGCGGAGCGGGACGATCTCGACAAGGTCGTGGACCGGGTGGTCACGCGGGCGTACGAGGTCGAGGAGCGGATGACCGTCGACGTCGTCGTGCACAAGAACGGGAACATCGTGCACACGGACTGGGCGCTGAACGAGGCGGCGGTGCAGAAGGCCGGCGCGGAGAAGTTGCTCGAGGTCGTGCTGGAGATCGACGGGCGGCCGGTCACGGGGTTCGGGTGTGACGGGATCGTCTGTGCGACGCCCACCGGGTCGACCGCGTACGCCTTCTCCGCCGGTGGGCCCGTGGTGTGGCCTGAGGTCGAGGCGTTGCTGATGGTGCCGATCAGCGCGCATGCGCTGTTCGCGAAGCCGTTGGTGACCTCGCCGGATTCTGTGCTGGCCGTCGAGGTGTTGCCGCACATCCCGCCGGGGGTTCTGTGGTGTGACGGGCGGCGGACGGTTGAGTTGCCCGCGGGGGCCCGGGTCGAGGTGCGGCGGGGGCTGTGCCTGTGCGGCTTGCCCGGCTGCATCACGCGTCGTTCACGGATCGGCTTGTCGCGAAGTTCGCTCTGCCTGTTTCGGGATGGCGCGGGGCCCCTCAGTAAGGTGCCAGCCGGTGGGGGCTTGTCGCGCCCACGGGGCGGAGCCGCACATCGACACGGCCCCGCGCCCCTGAGCGGGATGCACTCACGTGGGTGATATGTGGAGCCTTGTTGCTTCCGTTCACCTGCTGCTTCCCACAAGCGAGGTGGGGGCGTCGCACAGGCGGCCCCCGACCTCGTAAGGTCGTGTCCGTGTTGGAGGAGATGCGGATACGGTCGCTCGGAGTCATCGACGACGCTGTCGTCGAGCTGTCGCCGGGGTTCACCGCTGTCACGGGTGAGACCGGTGCGGGCAAGACCATGGTCGTCACCAGTCTCGGGCTGCTGCTCGGGGGACGGGCGGACCCGGCGCTGGTGCGGATCGGGGCGAAGAACGCGGTCGTGGAGGGGCGGATCTCCGTGCCTCCGGGAGCCCCGGCCGTCCTGCGCGCCGAGGAGGCGGGCGCGGAGCTCGAGGACGGGACGCTGCTCATCAGCCGTACCGTTTCCGCCGAGGGGCGGTCCCGGGCGCATCTGGGCGGGCGTTCCGTGCCGGTGGGGTTGCTGGCCGAGCTGGCCGACGACCTCGTCGCCGTGCACGGGCAGACCGATCAGCAGGGGTTGCTGAAGCAGTCCCGGCAGCGGCAGGCGCTCGACCGGTACGCCGGGGACGCCGTCACCGGGCCGCTCGCCAAGTACGGCGAGGCGTATCGGCGACTGCGCGCCGTCGCCGTCGAGTTGGACGAAATCACCACGCGCGCGCGGGAACGGGCCCAGGAAGCCGACATGTTGCGCTACGGCCTCGATGAGATCGCCGGTGTCGAGCCGCGTCCCGGGAGGACGTCGAACTCGCCGCCGAGGCCGAACGGCTCGGTCACGCCGAGGCGTTGGCGTCCGCGGCGACGGCCGCGCATGCCGCGCTCGCCGGTAACCCGGAGGACCCCGAGGGCATCGACGCGGCGACGCTCGTCGCGGGTGCGCAGCGGGCCCTGGAAGCCGTCCGTTCCCACGACTCCGAACTGGCCTCGCTCACCGACCGGATCGGTGAGATCGGCATCCTTCTCGGCGATGTGGCAGGGGAGTTGGCGGGCTACGCCGACGACCTGGACGCCGATCCGCTGCGACTGGCAGCCGTCGAGGAACGCCGGGCCGCCCTCAACGCGCTCACCCGGAAGTACGGCGAGGACATCACCGCCGTGCTCGCGTACGCCGAGCAGGGCGCCTCGCGGCTGACCGAGCTCGACGGCGACGACGAACGCATCGACGAGCTGACCGCCGAGCGGGACGCGCTGCGCGGTGAACTGGGCGGTCTGGCCCAGGCGTTGACCGACGCCCGCACGGAGGCCGCCGAACGCTTCGCCGCGGCGGTGACCGCGGAGCTGGCGTCCCTCGCGATGCCGCACGCGCGGGTGTCGTTCGAGATCCGGCAGACCGAGGACCCGGAGGGCGTCGAGGTCGGCGGCCGTGCGGTCGCCTACGGCCCGTCGGGCGTCGACGAGGTCGAACTGCTCCTCGCCCCGCACCCGGGCGCTCCGCCCCGGCCCATCGCCAAGGGCGCGTCCGGCGGTGAGCTGTCCCGCGTGATGCTCGCCGTGGAGGTCGTGTTCGCCGGGACCGACCCCGTCCCGACCTACCTCTTCGACGAGGTCGACGCCGGCGTCGGCGGCAAGGCGGCGGTCGAGATCGGCCGCCGCCTCGCGAAGCTCGCCAAGACCGCCCAGGTCGTCGTCGTCACCCACCTGCCCCAGGTCGCCGCGTTCGCCGACCGGCAGTTGCTGGTCGAGAAGACCAACGACGGTTCCGTGACCCGCTCCGGCGTCAAGGTCCTCGAAGGCGAGGAGCGCGTACGGGAGTTGTCCCGAATGCTGGCCGGCCAGGAGGACTCGGAGACGGCACGGGCACATGCGGAGGAGTTGCTGGCTACGGCGCGAGCGGGATGGGTAGCGGGGGCTGCGCGGACGGCTGGCGGGGACTGGTCTGACCGGTGGGACGGCGCTTCGCGTACGGCTGGCGCCGGCTCCTGCGCACGGCTGGTGAGAGTCCCGCGTACGTCAGGGGGCCTCGGCGGACGGGCGGGCGGGGCTGGTGGCGGATGCCGGCACTGTGGTGGGTGCGGCGGTGGACGGGGACAGGGTGAGCGCGCCGGCGCGGGCGAGCTGAGGGGGAGCCCGTAGCGGACGCGCCGCCTCCTCACTCGTACGGGTGGCACCCGTGCCCCTGTTGCCCATCTGCACGGCCCCCCACTCTCCGGCGTGCCGGAACACCCGTACGTGCTGGCATCCTTGAGTCGGAACGCGTAGGAAGCGTGCGGTACACCCCTCCGCCCGATCCTTCTGTACTTTCTTCGTGACCGCCCGTCGCCGAACCAGGAGCCCCGGCCACGTGACCCCCGTGAGCAGCCACTCACCGCACGGCCAGTCGCCGCTGCGCACCGTGCAGGTGCTCGGCGGAGGCAACGCCGCGAGCAGCGCGCACGTGCGCTCCCTGGCCTCCGGGCTCGTCGCGCGGGGCGTGCGCGTGACGGTGTGCGCCCCCGTCGAGGCCGATCACACCTACGACTTCACGGGCGTCGGCGCCGACCATGTGCACGTGCCCCGCAGCAGCGACCCGGCGTCGGTGGCCGCGCTCCGGGCGGCCTGCGCGGACGCCGACCTGGTGCACGCGCACGGACTGCACGCCTCCTTCCGCGCCGTCCTCGCCCTCAGCGGCCGTCGCACCCCTCTCGTCGTGACGTGGCACAACCGCGCGCATGTCGAGGGAGCCCGGGCGCACCTGCTGCGACTGCTGGAGCGCCGGGTCGTGAAGGCCGCCGTGGTGGTGCTGGGGACCACGTCCGATCTCGTCGACCGGGCCCGGCGCACCGGCGCCCGGGACGCCCGCCTCGCCGCCGTCGCCCTGCCCGGGCCGCGTCGCCCCGCCGTGGACCACGACGATCCCGACCGGCTCAGCCCCAAGCTCCGGGCCGAACTCGGCGCCACCGCCCGCCCGTTGCTCGTCGCCGTCGGTTCCCTCGACCGGGAGCGCGGCTACGACACCCTCCTGGACGCCTCGCGCGGCTGGTGCCGGCTCGACCCGACGCCGTTGCTGGTGATCGCGGGGAGGGGCCGCTCCGGGGCGAGTTGCAGCGCCGCATCGAGGACGAGGAACTGCCGGTCCGCCTCCTCGGGCGGCGCGACGACGTGAGCGAGATCCTCGCCGCCGCCGATCTGGCACTCCTGCCCAGCAGTTGGGAGTCCCGCTCGGTGATCGCCCAGGAGGCCCTGCACGCCCGCGTCCCGCTCGTCGCGACCGCCGTCGGCGGCATCCCCGAACTCGTCGGCGACGCCGCCGAACTCGTGCCCTACGGCGACGCGAAGGCCCTCGCCGACGCCGTCACCGGACTGCTGCGCGACCCGGAACGCCGGGAACTGCTGCGGGAGAAGGGCGCCCGACAGGCGGCCAGTTGGCCCACGGAGGACGAGACCGTGGCCCAAGTGCTGAGCGTCTACGACGAGTTGACCCAGCCGCTGCCGTTCACCTGAGGGCGGTGCCTCGGGGACGAGCCTGCGGGCGCGCAGCGCGAGGCTCAACGCCAGTACCGTCTGCGGGTCTTCGAGGTCGGTGCCCAGCAACTCCCTATCCGGGCGAGCCGGTTGTAGAGGGTCTGCCGGTTCAGGTGCAGTTCGCGGGCGGTCTCCGCCTTGCGGCCCGCGTGCGCCAAGTACGTTTCCAGGGTGGGCAGTAGCGGCGGCTTGGAGCGGTTGTCGTGGTCGCGGAGCGGGCCGATCGCGCGGTCCACGAAGGCCGCGAGGTCCTGGTGGTCGCGCAGCCGCCACAGCAGCAGCTCGATGTCCAGGCGCCGTGCGTCGTACCAGGGCTGATCGCCCAGGCCCTGGGCCGCCGTCGCCGTCTCGGCCGCGTGCCGCAGCCCCGCCGACGCCGCCGCCCAGCCGCCGGCCACCCCGACGACCACGATCGGCGGCTGCGCGCCCGGCCGTTGCATTCCGGCGCGCTCGACGCCCGCCCGCAGCGCGGCCGCTACCCGGTCCGCGACGGCCGACCGCTCCGACTCCGAGCGCAGGCCGAGGAGAAGGGGACGCGGCCCTCGACCGGTCGTACGCCCAGCAGGACCGGGACCCCTACCGAGGCCAGCTCCTCGGCGACCGCGCGGGCCAGGACCGCCCAGCCGCCGCCGGGTGCGGCGAGTGCGTCGCCGAGCCGCATGACCACCGGGAGCAACGGGCTGGTGCCGGGCTTGAAGCCCAGGACCCGGGCCTGCGCCGGGGCGTCCTCGGCGGCGATGCGGCCCTCGGCGAGGTCGGTGAGGAAGTCGCCGCGTCCGCGCGCCGCCAACTCCTCTTCCTGGCGGGCCTGCATGAGGACCACGGCGAGGCTGCCCGCGGCCCGTTCGGCGGCGATGCGGTGCACCGGCGCGAGCGGTGCCCGTACCGGAAGCAGCACGATCCGCGCCCGTACCGAACCCGTACCGGGACCACCCCCGGGCACGTCCACCAGCACCGAACCGGCGGGCGGCGAGGCGTCCTTGTGCTGGCCGCGCAGGCCCTCCCACACCTGGAGCGGGTCCGCGCCCTCGGGCCCCGACCCCGCCGCGTACAGGAGTTGGCCGTCCGGGGTCTCCAGGAAGACCGGGTTGCCGCTGAAGTCGGCCAGGATGCCCAGGACTTGGGGATTCCGCCGCCGCCGAGCAGGGCCTCCGTGCAGCGGCGGTGGACCTCCTCGGCCTGCTGGAGCAGCGCGTAGTGGCCGTTGACGATCTCGGTGTGGATCTCCTCGGTGACCGCGACGAACGGCACCTCGCGGTGCAGCTGGACGAGGGGGAGGCCGGTCGTCCGGGCTGTTTCCACCAGGGTCGCGGGGAGACGGGTGAAGCGCGGGCCGAGTTCGACGACCAGGGCCGCGATGCCCCGCTCGGCGAGGGTACGGACGAACGTGCGCTGCTCGGCGGGGCGCGTGCCGAGGCCGTAGCCCGTGGTCAGGAGGAGTTCGCCGCCCTTGAGGAGGGAGGCGATGTTCGGGACCTCGCCCGCGTGCACCCAGCGCACGGTCCGCTGGAGGCGGTCGGCGCCCGCCAGGATCTCCGGCAGCCCGCTGCGCAGCCCGGGCAGCTCCAGCGCCCGCTGAACGGTGATGCCGGCGCCCTGGCTGTCGAATGTGCTGTCCGTACGGCTGTCCATGCAGCGGACGGTACCTGCAGGAACGCCCCGGGCACATCTCGGGCCCGGGGCGTGTGCTCGGCGGGGTCAGCCGCCGTAGGCCCCGAGGCCGTCAGGCGCAGGGCCGTGTCGATCAGGGGACGTGGCTGAAGGCCTGCGGGAAGTTGCCGACCTGGCGCTGCAGGTGGGGGTCCCACTCCTCGGCGAGGAGGCCCAGGTCGTTGCGGAGCGACAGGAGCTTCTCGAAGAGCTTGCGGGCCTCGTCGACCCGGCCGATCATCGCGAGGTCGTCCGCCATCCAGAACGAGCAGGCCAGGAACGCGCCCTCGTCGCCGGGGAGACCGTCGACGCCCTCGTCCGTGCCCGAGGTCGGGTAGCGGAGGATGAAGCCGTCCGGGTGGACAGCTCGCGCTGGATCGCCTCGATCGTGCCGATCACACGCTTGTCGTCCGGGGCAGGAAGCCCATCTGCGGGATGAGCAGCAGCGAGGCGTCCAGCTCCTTCGAGCCGTACGACTGTGTGAAGGTGTTGCGCTCCTTGTCGTAGCCGCGCTCGCACACGTCCCGGTGGATGTCGTCGCGCAGCTCGCGCCACTTCTCCAGCGGGCCGTCCGCGTCGCCCGACTCGATCAGCTTGATCGTGCGGTCGACCGCGACCCAGGCCATCACCTTCGAGTGCACGAAGTGGCGGCGCGGGCCGCGCACCTCCCAGATGCCCTCGTCCGGCTCGTCCCAGTGCTTCTCCAGGTAGCGGATCAGCTTCAGCTGGAGCAGGGAGGCGTAGTCGTTGCGGGCCAGGCCCGTCATGTGGGCCAGGTGCAGGGCCTCGGTGACCTCGCCGTAGACGTCCAGCTGGAGCTGGTGCGCGGCGCCGTTGCCGACCCGGACCGGGCCGGAGTTCTCGTAGCCCGGCAGCCAGTCCAGCTCCGCCTCGCCGAGTTCTCGCTCGCCGGCGATGCCGTACATGATCTGCAGGTTCTCCGGGTCGCCCGCGACGGCGCGCAGGAGCCACTCGCGCCAGGCGCGGGCCTCCTCGCGGTAGCCGGTGCGCAGCAGCGAGGAGAGGGTGATGGCCGCGTCGCGGAGCCAGGTGTAGCGGTAGTCCCAGTTGCGGACGCCGCCGATCTCCTCCGGGAGGAGGTGGTGGGCGCGGCGACGATGCCGCCCGTCGGGGCGTACGTGAGGGCCTTCAGCGTGATCAGGGAGCGGACGACGGCCTCGCGGTAGGGGCCGTGGTACGTGCACTGCTCGACCCAGTCGCGCCAGAAGTCCTCGGTGGCCTCCAGCGACTGCTCCGGCTCGGGGAGCGGCGGCGGCTGCTTGTGCGAGGGCTCCCAGGAGATGGTGAACGCGATGCGGTCACCGGGCGCGACGGTGAAGTCGGCGTACGTCGTGAGCTGCTTGCCGTACGTCTCCGCCGATGTGTCGAACCACACGGAGTCGGGGCCCGCGACGGCGACCGTACGGCCCTCGTGCTTGTGCACCCAGGGCACGACCCGGCCGTAGGAGAAACGCATGCGGAGGGCCGAGCGCATCGGGACGCGGCCGGAGACGCCCTCCACGATGCGGATCAGCTGGGGGCGCCGTCGCGAGGGGGCATGAAATCGGTCACGCGGACCGTGCCTCGCGGGGTGTCCCACTCGGACTCCAGGATCAGCGAGTCGCCGCGGTAGCCGCGCCGGGCCGCGGTGGGCGGCTGCGCGTCGGAGGCGTGGGCCGGGCCCAGCCGCCAGAAGCCGTGTTCCTCGGTGCCCAGCAGACCGGCGAAGATGGCGTGGGAGTCGAAACAGGGCAGGCACAGCCAGTCCACCGTGCCGTCCCGGCAGACCAGGGCAGCGGTCTGCATGTCTCCGATGAGTGCGTAATCTTCGATGCGCCCGGCCACGTGCAACTCCAGTCGAACGGCCACGTCGCCCCAGGGAAAAGGGGCGGTCGCTGTGTGCGGTCAAGGGATCGTTTGTAGTGCGTCGTTGAGTCGTGAAGCAAATGAGGGTCGTTGCTCAACGAACTGACGAGCTCTCGTTGTTCCGGGAGATACGGGCGGGGGTGGTGCCGTGTTCCGGACCGGCTCGGCAGCGAGTGTCCGAGCAGGATACGACGCACGTAGATGATCTGTGTGCCGCTCTCGCCAACGGACCTGGGCCGAACGGGTGAGCAACCGGTGAGAAGCCGGTAACCAGGGCGCGTCTGTGTCGACGGGAGCCCTGTGTGTGTCGAGCCGGCTGCGGAGCGTGGCCGGAAGCCATCTCGTCCGGGCGCTGATACCCTGGTAGCCCGTGGACCGGTGGGCACAAGACCCCCGACCGCACCTCGAACCGCGACCACGGGAGCCCCCTCTTGGCCATGCCGCCCAAATCAACGACGACCAAGCACATCTTCGTCACCGGGGTGTCGCCTCCTCGCTCGGCAAGGGCCTCACCGCCTCCAGCCTGGGCATGCTCCTCAAGGCGCGGGGCCTGCGCGTCGTGATGCAGAAGCTCGACCCGTACCTGAACGTCGACCCCGGCACGATGAACCCCTTCCAGCACGGTGAGGTGTTCGTCACCAACGACGGCGCCGAGACCGACCTCGACATCGGACACTACGAGCGCTTCCTGGACCGCGACTTGGACGGCAGTGCCAATGTCACTACAGGCCAGGTCTACTCGACGGTGATCGCCAAGGAGCGGCGCGGCGAGTACCTGGGCGACACCGTGCAGGTCATCCCGCACATCACCAACGAGATCAAGCACCGCATCCGGCGCATGGCGACCGACGAGGTCGACGTCGTCATCACCGAGGTCGGCGGCACGGTCGGCGACATCGAGTCGCTGCCCTTCCTCGAGACGGTCCGCCAGGTCCGCCACGAGGTCGGCCGGGACAACGTGTTCGTGGTGCACATCTCCCTCCTCCCGTACATCGGCCCCTCGGGAGAGCTGAAGACGAAGCCGACCCAGCACTCGGTCGCGGCCCTGCGCAACATCGGTATCCAGCCGGACGCCATCGTGCTGCGCTCCGACCGCGAGGTGCCGACCGCGATCAAGCGCAAGATCTCGCTCATGTGCGACGTCGACGAGGCCGCCGTCGTGGCCTGCCCCGACGCCCGCTCGATCTACGACATCCCGAAGACCGTGCACAGCGAGGGCCTGGACGCCTATGTCGTCCGCAAGCTGGACCTGCCGTTCCGTGACGTGGACTGGCGGACCTGGGACGACCTGCTCGACCGCGTCCACAACCCGCTGCACGAGATCAACCTCGCGCTGGTCGGCAAGTACATCGACCTGCCCGACGCCTACCTCTCGGTCACCGAGGCGCTGCGCGCCGGCGGGTTCGCCAACAAGGCCCGCGTGAAGATCAAGTGGGTCACCTCGGACGACTGCAAGACCCCGGCCGGCGCCGCCAAGCAGCTCGCCGACGTGGACGCGATCTGCATCCCCGGCGGCTTCGGCGACCGCGGTGTGTCCGGCAAGGTCGGCGCCATCCAGTACGCCCGCGAGCACAAGATCCCGCTGCTCGGCCTGTGCCTGGGCCTCCAGTGCATCGTGATCGAGGCCGCGCGCAACCTCGCCGGCATCGCGGACGCCAACTCCACCGAGTTCGACGCGGCCACCGGCCACCCGGTCATCTCCACGATGGCCGAGCAGCTCGACATCGTCGCCGGCG
This sequence comes from Streptomyces sp. P3, assembly GCA_016893485.2. Taxonomy (GTDB): domain Bacteria; phylum Actinomycetota; class Actinomycetes; order Streptomycetales; family Streptomycetaceae; genus Streptomyces. The sequence goes on along the minus strand of JAFEKX020000001.1, from coordinate 2,449,965 downwards.
ACGGCGACATGGGCGGCACCATGCGCCTGGGCATGTACCCCGCCAAGCTCGCCGAGGGCTCCATCGTGCGCGAGGTCTACGACGGCAAGGAGTACGTCGAGGAGCGGCACCGCCACCGCTACGAGGTCAACAACGCCTACCGCGCCGAGCTGGAGAAGAAGGCCGGGCTGCAGTTCTCCGGCACGTCCCCGGACGGCAAGCTCGTGGAGTACGTGGAGTACCCGCGCGAGGCGCACCCCTACCTCGTCGCGACGCAGGCCCACCCCGAGCTGCGCTCCCGCCCGACCCGGCCGCACCCGCTCTTCGCGGGCCTGGTCAAGGCGGCCGTGGCACGCAAGACGGGCGAGTAGTACGAGGGTTGTACGGTGACCGGGGTGCGCGCCTTCAAGAGGTGTGCACCCCGGCCGTTTTTCAGGCGACGTCCGTGAACGTGTGTTCTCGGGAACGTGTTTCGTGTACGTGTGGAGGGACAGCGCATGACGATCAAGGACACCCCGGAGGAGTGGGAGATCCGGGCGACCGCGACCCCCTCGTCGGCAACAAGACCTCCGTGCGCACCGACGACGTGGTCATGCCCGGCGGTGCGGTCGTGCACCGCGACTACCAGGTCCACCCCGGCTCGGTGGCCGTCCTCGCCCTCGACGAGGAGGACCGGGTGCTGGTCATCAGGCAGTACCGCCACCCCGTACGGCAGAAGCTGTGGGAGATCCCGGCCGGGCTGCTCGACATTCCTGGTGAGAACCCGCTGCACGCCGCCCAGCGCGAGCTGTACGAGGAGAGCGCACGTCAAGGCCGAGGACTGGCGGGTGCTGACCGACGTCTACACCACGCCCGGCGGCTGCGACGAGGCCATCCGCATCTTCCTGGCCCGGGACCTGTCCGAGGCCGAGGGACAGCGCTTCGAGGTCGAGGACGAGGAGGCCGACATGGAGCACGCGCGCGTGTCCGTCGACGACCTGGTCCGCGGGGTCCTCGCCGGCGAGCTGCACAACAACTGCCTCGCCGTCGGCGTCCTCTCCCTGGTCGCCGCCCGGCACGGTGACGGCATCGACGCGCTGCGCCCCGCCGAGGCACACCGTGGCCCGCGCGTCCCTTCGAGTCCTGAAGCCACACGCGTACCGAACCCACACCCCGCCTCCACCTCACCCACGCCTCACCCTTTTCGCCGCTCCACGCGTCTTCCGGTGTGACGATCGGCTGATCCGATCGAGGACGTGCCCGCCGCGCTCCGCACGGTTCGTCGCAGAGCGTGAACTAGGCTCTGGAAGGACCCGATCCGGAGTCCCGGCGGGCTATGCGCGTGCAGTGGGACGGGAGTGTGGCCCGTGACGGATCAGGCGGTGGACACCGGCGGCGTGAAGCTGTCAGAGGACACTTCTACCGAGGGCCAATTCCTGGGCCGCGCAAGAGAGTTGAAGGAGCTGCGCGCCGACATCGAGCGCGCGGGCCTGGACACCATCGCCGGCCGCAAGGCGCCCCGCGCCCGGGTCCTCCTCATCGCGGGCAAGCCCGGCTCCGGCCGCAGCGCGCTCGCCGGGGAACTCGCCCGGCAGGTCGCTGACCGTTACGAAGGCGGAGTGCTCCGGGCCCGGCTCAGCGAGCCCGACGGCACCCCCGTCCCCACCGAGCGCACCGCCCGCGAACTCCTCACCGCCCTGGAGCTGCCGACCCCGGCCGGCGCCTCCGAGGACGACCTCTCGGACATTCTGCGCGAAGCCCTCACCGAACGCCGGGTGCTGCTCCTGCTGGACGACGCGGCCGACGCCGAGCAGGTCGACGCGCTGCTCCCGGACTCCCCGGACTGCCTGGTCGTCGCCGTCTCCGGCGGCCCGCTCACCGGCATCGCCGACGTCCGCCCCTGCACTCTCGGCGGCCTCGACACCAAGTCCGCGCTGGAACTCCTCACCCGCTACACCGGCGCGGTCCGCATCACCGTCGACCCGGTCGCCGCCGAGGGCCTCGTCGAGGTGTGCCAGGCCCAACCCGCCGCGCTGACCCTGGCCGGCGGCTGGCTCGCCGCCCGCCCGCAGGCCGCCGTCGCCGACCTCGCCAAGCACCTGCACGCCGAGACCGACGAGGGCACCCCCTCAGCCGCGTCTTCCGGCTCGTCTACGGTTCCCTGCCGAGCCCCGCCGCCCGGATACTGCGACTGCTCTCCCTCGCCCCGGCCGGCCTGGTCGACCCGCAGACCGCCTCCGCGCTCGCCGGCTGCTCCGTCAACGGCGCCCGCACCACCCTGGACGACTTCGCCGACGCCGGCCTGCTGCGGGCCCTGGACTCGCCGCTCCCGCAGTACGAGGTCCCCGGCTGCCTCCAGCCCCTCCTGCGCGCCCTCGCCGAGGCCCAGGACCGCCCGGCCGAACTCCAGCTGGCCCGCGCCCGCATGCTGGAGCGCACCGTACGGCTGCTCCAGTCCTGCCGTGCCATCACCGAGACGGACAGCCCGCAGGCCCGCGAGAAACTCCTCGGGACGCCCCGCGCGCTGCGCTTCCCGACCCCCGGCCGCCGCCGACTGGCTCAGCGTCCGCCGGCCCGCCCTGCTGGCCTCCGCCCGCCTCGCGGTTGCCGACGGGGAGCTCGACACCCTCGCCCGACGGCTGATGTCCCAGCTGGTGCGGGCGATGGTCGCCCACGTCGGCACCCAGGCCGCGGCCCCCGAGCTCTACGGCATCCACCGCCTCGTCCTGGACGTGGCCGAGCGGCGGACCTGCCCCGCGAGAAGGCCGCCGCGCTGCTGAACCTCGCCGATCTGGACGCGCAGACCGGCCGCACGACCGAGGCGCTGGCCCGCTACCGGGCCGCGCTGGACGCCGGACGCGAAGCAAATGACCCGTATGCGACCGGCCGCGCGATGGAATCCGTAGGCGGCGCGCACCAGGAGCTCGGCGACTACGACCGGGCCGCCGACTGGTTCGGCCGCGCGCTCGCCCAGCGGCAGGCGCGGGACGAGCGCGCGGACGCCGCCAGGCTCTACGGCCGGATCGCCGCCGCGCACACCTACGCCGGCCGCTACGGCGAGGCGCTCAGGAACTGGCGGGCCGCCGTCGCCGGGCACCGCAAGAACGGCGATGTTCCCGCCCAGGCACGGGCGTTGAGCGAGCTGGCCCGGGTCCAGGAGTACGCGGGCCGCCCCGAGGAATCCCTCGCCACCTGCCACGAGGCGGTCGAGTGGGCCCGCCGCGCGGAGGACGTACGGCTGCAGGCGGCGCTCCAGCTGCGGCTGGCCGACACCCTCGACCGGCTCGGCGACCCGGCGTCCGCGGCGCTGCACCGGGGACCGCGGAGCGGATGCTCGGCGAGGAGCTCGAGGAGGCCGATTCCGCCTCCGAATCCCCGGAATCTGCCTCCGAACCCCTGGAACACGACGCTAACGCCTGCGAAATCCGTAGTACATCCGCAGAAGATTGATGCATTGAAAGGCTAGACACCGAGAACGCCTTCATTAAACTGGCTCTGCCGCACCTTCTCCTGCGGTCTCCTGGTGTGCTCTGTCATGCCCGGGTATGAGATGTATTGCCCCACACCCTCTGAGCCAAGGACCGTGATCGACGTGAAGGTCGGCATCCCCGCGAGGTCAAGAACAACGAGTTCCGGGTGGCCATCACCCCCGCCGGCGTGCACGAGCTGGTGCGCCACGGCCACCAGGTCTTCATCGAGCAGAACGCCGGCGTCGGCTCCTCGATCACGGACGACGAGTACGTCTCGGCCGGTGCCCGGATCCTGGCCACCGCCGACGAGGTCTGGGCCACCACCGACCTGCTGCTCAAGGTCAAGGAGCCCATCGCCGAGGAGTACCACCGCCTCCGCAAGGACCAGACGCTCTTCACCTACCTGCACCTCGCCGCCTCCAAGGAGTGCACCGACGCGCTCGTCGAGTCCGGCACCACGGCCATCGCCTACGAGACGGTCGAACTGCCGGGCCGCGCCCTGCCGTTGCTCGCCCCGATGTCCGAGGTCGCGGGCCGGCTGGCCCCGCAGGTCGGCGCCTACCACCTGATGCGCTCGGTCGGCGGCCGCGGTGTCCTCCCCGGCGGTGTCCCCGGCACCCAGCCCGCGCGCGCCGTCGTCATCGGTGGCGGGGTCTCCGGCTGGAACGCCACGCAGATCGCCGTCGGCATGGGCTTCCACGTCACGCTGCTCGACCGCGACATCAACAAGCTCCGCGAGGCCGACAAGGTCTTCGGCACCAAGGTCCGGGCGATCATGTCCAACGCCTTCGAGCTGGAGAAGGCCGTCCTGGACGCCGACCTCGTCATCGGCGCGGTGCTCATCCCGGGCGCCAAGGCACCGAAGCTGGTCACCAACGAACTCGTGTCGCGGATGAAGCCCGGAAGTGTTCTTGTCGACATCGCGATCGACCAGGGCGGCTGCTTCGAGGACTCGCGTCCCACCACGCACGCCGAGCCGACCTTCCCGGTCCACAACTCGGTCTTCTACTGCGTCGCCAACATGCCCGGCGCGGTGCCCAACACGTCGACCTACGCGCTCACCAACGCGACGCTCCCGTACATCGTGGAGCTCGCCAACCGCGGCTGGGCCGACGCGCTGCGACGTGATCCTGCTCTCGCCAAGGGTCTCAACACCCATGACGGCAAGGTGATTTACCGCGAGGTCGCCGAGGCGCACGGACTGGAGCACGTCGAGCTGGAATCGCTGCTCGGCTGACTCTGTCGACTAAGTCACCGTTCAGTAAAAGGCGATACGTCAACACAGGTCGTCAACACCGCACGCCTGGCCGGACCTTGCCCGACAAGGTCCGGCCGGATGTGTGTATGGTCACTTTGCGGCACTCGGTCAACTCGCGCCGAACGTAACCCTTGAACCGATTCGTGCACCGGTGAAACCTGCCGTGCGACTGCCGTACGCCCTTGACAGAGGGATGTTTCATTGCCGACACATCGGGCCGGGTCCGGCGGATTGTGTTGCTGCGAACACCCGACACGCCATAGAGTCGCCAACCGTCGGCATGGTGCCACGCTGACCTATCGAGAAGTTCCCTGGTCACCAAGGAGGTAAGACGACTTGTGAATGAGTCGACATTTTCTCCCGGGGTGGTCAACCAGGAATGCCTGCAAGGGGCCAGGAGCCCGCGGGGTTCGAGGCTGTCGGCTCCGTTGCGGTGCGAACCTTCGCAGCCCACCAGGGTCACCACAAGCCAGGGGTGACCCAGCCAGCACACCAGAGCATGGATGGCCATCACGTGAACGCCATGGCCGGCGACGGAAGGGGCGCGCCCCACAACCATTTCGCCGACTACGACGAACTGCCCGACGGGCACTTCTACGACCCCGACGCCGAGTACGAGCCCGATCCCGAGTACGCGGCCACACTCGCGCCCGACGCTGCCCGTCAGCGCCGCGAGCGCGTGGGCCCGACCGGACGCCCGCTGCCCTACTTCCCGATCCCGGGTCCGCTGACCAGTCACGGCCCCGCGACGATCATCGCGATGTGCAACCAGAAGGGCGGCGTCGGCAAGACGACGTCGACCATCAACCTGGGTGCCGCGCTCGCGGAGTACGGCCGGCGTGTACTGCTCGTCGACTTCGACCCGCAGGGCGCGCTGTCGGTCGGACTGGGCGTCAATCCCATGGAGTTGGACCTCACCGTCTACAACCTGCTCATGGAGCGGGGGCATGTCGGCCGACGAGGTACTGCTCAAGACAGCTGTCCCGAACATGGACTTGCTGCCCAGCAACATCGACTTGTCGGCTGCCGAAGTGCAGTTGGTGAGCGAGGTCGCGCGCGAGTCCACGCTGCAACGGGCGTTGAAGCCGCTGATGGCCGACTACGACTACATCGTGATCGACTGTCAGCCCTCCCTCGGCCTGCTCACCGTGAACGCCCTGACGGCGGCTCACAAGGTGATCGTGCCGCTGGAGTGCGAGTTCTTCGCGCTGCGCGGTGTCGCCCTGCTGACGGAGACCATCGAGAAGGTCCAGGAGCGCCTCAACCCCGAGTTGGAGCTCGACGGGATCCTCGCCACGATGTACGACTCCCGTACCGTGCACAGCCGTGAGGTGCTCGCGCGCGTGGTCGAGGCGTTCGACGATCACGTCTACCACACGGTCATCGGGCGCACGGTGCGCTTCCCGGAGACCACGGTCGCCGGTGAGCCGATCACCACGTACGCCTCCAACTCCGTCGGTGCCGCCGCCTATCGCCAGCTCGCCAGGGAGGTGCTCGCCCGGTGTCACGCCGAGTGAGTCTGCCGGGGGCCGACGAACTGTTCCGTACGACAGGGGGATGGCGCTCCAGTCATCCAGCCCCAGGCGCCCGGCCAACGGCGAGGCCAGGGTGCCGGCTCCGGCGGGGGAGAGCGATCCCGCCGCCGGGGAGGACGCCCCGCACTCCGTACCCGCCCAGGGCGGTGACGGCGAGGGCGCCGAGCACGTCGCGGCGGACGCGGACGGCGGGGAGTCCCGCAGCCGCGCCGCGGACGGCTCAGGGCGACGTCAGGACGCGCAGGAAGGTTCTGCCCAGCCCCGCAAGCAGCGCCAGCGGGCGCAGGCCCAGCGGCGCCCCAGCGGGCGGGAGCGGCACGACGAGAAGATCACCGTGTACGTCTCCGCCGAGGAACTGATCGACCTGGAGCACGCCCGGCTGATGCTCCGGGGCGAGCACGGCCTCGCGGTCGACCGCGGCCGGATCGTGCGGGAGGCGGTCGCCGTCGTCCTGGCCGATCTGGAGTCCCGCGGGGACGCGAGCATTCTCGTCCGCCGGCTTCGCGGGCGGTAGCGGTAGCCTGCGGGGGCCATGACCTCGAACGACGCTCCCGCCCCGGCGCACCTGCCGGCCGTCGGCGTGCGCTGGGCAAGGGGCCGGGCGCGGCTCCCGAGCCCGAGGCGCCGGTCGCCGTGGCGGAGCCGGAGCCCGAGGCCGTCGTAGAAGAGTCCGTGGGGTCGGTCGAGGAGTCCGGGGCGGCTGTCGCGGAGGCTGACGAGGTCGATGATGGGGTCTTCAAGGTTCGGCTCGCGAACTTCGAGGGGCCGTTCGATCTGCTCCTTCAGCTGATCTCGAAGCACAAGCTCGATGTGACCGAGGTGGCGCTGTCCAAGGTCACCGACGAGTTCATGGCGCACATCAGGGCGATGGGGCCCGACTGGGACCTGGACCAGACGACCGAGTTCCTCGTCGTCGCGGCGACCCTGCTGGACCTGAAGGCGGCGCGGCTGCTGCCCTCAGCGGAGGTCGAGGACGAGGCCGATCTGGCGCTGCTGGAGGCCCGGGACCTGCTCTTCGCGCGGTTGCTGCAGTACCGGGCGTACAAGCAGATCGCCGACATCTTCAACAGGCGGCTCGACGAGGAGGCCCGGCGCTACCCCGGACCGTCGGGCTCGAACCGCACCACGCCGAGCTGCTGCCCGAGGTCGTCATCCGCATCGGGCCCGAGGGCTTCGCCAGGCTCGCCGTGAAGGCGATGCAGCCCAGGCCCAAGCCGCAGGTGTACGTCGACCACATCCACGCCCCGCTCGTCAGCGTGCAGGAGCAGGCCGGGATCGTCGTCGCGCGGCTGCGGGAGCTCGGCGAGGCCAGTTTCAGCGTGCTCGTCGACGACACCGACGACACCCTCACCGTCGTGGCGAGGTTCCTGGCGCTGCTGGAGCTGTACCGGGAGAAGGCCGTCGCGCTGGACCAGGAGACCGCGCTCGGGGATCTCATCGTGCGCTGGACCGGTGGGGAGGGGGAGGGCGAGCCCGTGGTCACGGACGAGTTCGACCGGCCGCCCGAGCCGGTGAAGGAGACCAAGGAGGAGTCGGCGTGAGCGAGGAGACCACGGGCGTACCGGCGAGCCCGTCCGGCGTCGCGGAGCTCGACCTCAAGCCCGCCCTGGAAGCCGTCCTCATGGTCGTGGACGAGCCCGCGACCGAGGAACACCTCGCGAAAATACTCCAGCGGCCCAGACGGCGGATCGCGGACGCCCTGCGCGAGCTGGCCGACGAGTACACCGTCCAGGGGCGCGGTTTCGAGCTGCGGCTGATCGCGGGCGGGTGGCGTTTCTACTCCCGGCCCGAGTTCGCGCCGGCCGTCGAGGGCTTCGTCCTGGACGGGCAGCAGGCGCGGCTCACCCAGGCGGCGCTGGAGACCCTGGCGGTCGTCGCGTACCGCCAGCCGGTCAGCCGCAGCCGGGTCTCGATGGTCCGCGGAGTCAACTGCGACGGGGTGATGCGCACCCTGTTGCAGCGCGGTCTCGTCGAGGAGGCGGGCACGGAACCCGAAACAGGTGCGATCCTGTACGTGACGACGAACTACTTTCTGGAGCGGATGGGCCTGCGAGGCCTGGACGAGCTCCCGGAGCTCGCGCCCTTCCTCCCTGAGGCTGAGGCGATCGAGGCGGAGACGCTGGAAGGGGTCCCGTCGTTCGATCCGGATGCACCGGATGCAGATGCAGACGACACGACGACGACGGAACTTTGATGCGAAGCAGTGGCAGTGGTAGTGGCAGGAACAGCGGCGGCGGACGCGGCAACCCCGGGGACCGGTGGGGGCGGCAACCCCCGCGGTTCCGGCGCGGGCGGCAACTCCCGGGGATCCGGCGGGGGCGGCTCCCAGCCGAGGGGCGCGGGCGGGCGCGACGACAAGCCGAAGCGCGCAGGCAAGCCCCGTCCCGAGGAGCGCCGCTACGACGTAGGCCCCACGGGATCCCACGAAGGTCCCAAGTCAGGGCGTGGTGCGGCAGCGCGCGGCGGTGCCAAGGGCGGCCCCAAGCAGGGCCAGGGCACCGGGCGCGGACGCTGGGCGCCGGCGACCTCGCGTGAGTACGACGCGCGGGCCGAGGAGCGCAACCGGGAGCGGTACGCGGGCAAGAAGGACATCAAGCCGCCCAAGACCTTCCCGGGCGCCGAGCAGGAGGGCGAGCGCCTCCAGAAGGTCCTCGCGCGCGGGGCTACGGCTCCCGGCGCTCCTGCGAGGAGCTGATCGAGCAGTCCCGCGTCGAGGTCAACGGCGAGATCGTGGTCGAGCAGGGTCTGCGCGTCGACCCCGAGCACGACGAGATCAAGGTCGACGGGCTGACGGTGGCGACGCAGTCGTACCAGTTCTTCTCGCTGAACAAGCCCGCCGGTGTCGTCGCGACGATGGAGGACCCCGAGGGCCGGCAGTGCCTCGGCGACTACGTCACCAACCGCGAGACGCGTCTCTTCCACGTCGGGCGGCTCGACACCGAGACCGAAGGTGTGATCCTGCTCACCAACCACGGCGAGCTGGCGCACCGGCTGACCCACCCCAAGTACGGCGTGAAGAAGACCTACCTCGCGCACATCGTGGGCCCGATCCCGCGCGACCTGGGCAAGCAGCTCAAGGACGGCATCCAGCTGGAGGACGGGTACGCGCGAGCGGACCACTTCCGTGTCGTCGAGCAGACCGGCAAGAACTACCTGGTCGAGGTGACCCTCCACGAGGGCCGCAAGCACATCGTCCGCCGCATGCTCGCGGAGGCCGGATTCCCGGTCGACAAGCTGGTCCGGGTCTCCTTCGGCCCGATCACCCTGGGCGACCAGAAGTCGGGCTGGCTGCGCCGCCTGTCGAACACCGAGGTCGGCATGCTGATGCAGGAAGTCGACCTCTAGCCCCTGCGTGCCTACGGCTCGTTCGTGACGGCCGGTTCCGGATTCTCCGGGGCCGGCCGTTTCGTTTTCGCCCGGTGCTGGGGTTGTGCCGGACCGCGGCCCTCCTTTATGGTCGAGCTGACCATTAAGGGGGTGGTTGTTCATGACCACAACACCGGGCTACGACAAGTACGCCTTCGAACCTTTCGCCGTCACCGCGGACCTCGCCGTCCTCACGATCCGCGCCGGCGCCCTGCACGTGCTGCTCGTCGAGCGCGGACAGGAGCCGTACGCCGGACACTGGGCGCTCCCGGGCGGCTTCGTGGCGCCGGACGAGTCCGCGGAGACGGCCGCCCGGCGTGAACTCGCCGAGGAGACCGGCCTGTCGGACGTCTCCGGGCTGCACCTGGAGCAACTGCGCACCTACAGCGAACCCGGCCGCGACCCCCGCATGCGGGTCGTCACCGTCGCCTTCGCCGCACTGCTGCCCGACCCGCCCGAACCGCGCGCGGGCAGCGACGCGGCACAGGCCCGCTGGCTGCCGTACGACGCGCTCGGGCCGCTCGCCTTCGACCACGACCGCATCCTCGCCGACGCCCACGAACGGGTGGGCGCCAAGCTGGAGTACAGCTGCCTCGCCACCGCGTTCTGCCCGCCGAAGTTCACGCTCGGCGAGCTGCAACACGTCTACGAGACCGTGTGGGGCGCGGAGTTGGACCGGCCCAACTTCCGCCGCAAGGTGCTCGCGACGCCGGGTTTCGTCGAACCGGTGCTCGGCGGGGCCAAGTTGACGGGAGGTCGCGGCAAACCGGCCGCGCTGTACCGCGCCGGGTCCGCCACCGCCCTGTATCCACCACTGCTCCGGCCGACCCGGGAAGGACCTTCCGCATGACCTCGACCACCGTCAACAAGGGTGCTGCCACCGGGGCGTTGATCGGTCTCGCGCTCGGGGACGCGCTGGGCTTCCCGACCGAGTTCAACGCCGTGCCCGACATCCTCGCCAAGTGCGGTCCCTGGCGGGAGATGGAGCTGCCGAGGCCCGCGATCGTCACCGACGACACGCAGATGACCCTCGCGCTGGGGCGGGGGCTGCGAACCGCCATGGAACGGGGGCTGCTCGGACCCAAGCGGATGGAGCGCCCGGTACGTGAGGAGTTCGTGGACTGGTACCAGTCACCGGACAACAACCGTGCCCCCGGCCGGACTTGCCTCGTCGCCTGCAACCTGCTGAAGGAGGAGGACCGGCTCTGGCAGGACGCCAGCCAGATCGGTTCGAAGGGCTGCGGCGCCAACATGCGCGTCGCGCCGATCGGGCTCGTCCCCGGTCTGGACGACGAACAGCGGTCCGGCGCCGCCCAGTTGCAGTCCGCGCTGACCCACGGCCACCCGACCGCCCTCGCCGCGTCCGACCTCACCGCGCACGCCGTACGGCTGCTCGCGCAGGGCGCGGAACCGACCGGGCTGGTCGGGCTGCTGCGGTCGTACGCCGTCGAGAACCGCACCCGATACCACGAGCGCTGGCTCGGCGACCTGTGGACCCGGAGCCACGATCCCTCGCCCGAGCACTTCATCGCGCGCGGCTGGGACGAGTGCCTGGAGATCCTCGGGCGGCTGGAGAACGCGGTACGGACCGTCTCCCCGGAGACCGACCCGTGCCTCGCCACCGGCGCGGGCTGGATCGCGGAGGAGGCCATGGCGACGGGCCTGTTGTGCTTCCTCCTGTTCGTCGAGGAGCCGGTCACCGCGTTGCGCCGCGCGGCCTGCACGTCCGGCGACTCGGACTCGATCGCCTGCCTCGCGGGGGCGTTCGCGGGGGCGCACCTCGGGGCGGACGCCTGGCCGGAGGAGTGGGCGGGGCGGATCGAGTACCGGGGGAGCTGGTGGGGCTCGGAGGGCTATGGGACGCGTGACGTTTCCGGGGAGCGTCTGACATCGATGGACGGTGTCGGACGGCCGGCGTACACCTGGCGCAGACCGACGTGCGGCGGCTGCTGCACCGCCTGGGCGCGGACGAGGTCGAGCGCTCGGCGGCCGAGGCGCCGCTGAACTCCGTCACCCGTGTCCGTCTCACGCCCGAACCGATGGCGGAGGCAGGGGACTTGGCACCGAACACCTCAGGGGTCGGCTGGTTCGTGACCTACAAGCGCCAGGGTGAGGCCGCCGCCGACGCGGGGCTCGCGGCGGTGTCACCCCACCAGGGCGTCGGCTGACGCGCGCCGGACGCGAAGCAGGAAGTCCTCCACGCGGGCGCGGTCCGGTTCCGGTGGGAGGGGGAGGCCGTGGCTGCCTCGTCCGTCTCCGTGGCCAGGCGGGTCATCCAGGACTCGACCTCCGGCCAGGGGACCTCGCCGCGTTTCACCGCGAGGAGCGGCGCGCGTCGGTCGCCGACGTCGATCGTCAGGGTGCCCGTGCGGAGCAGGTCGCGGGCGCTCATCAGGAGGCGGAGGAGGTGCATCGCGTGCTTCCAGCGGGGCGCGCCGTGCACGCGGATGTCGGCCTCCAGCTTCTTCCGCTGGCCCAACGCGTAGCGCGTGAACGTCTCGTGGACCCGGCGGGAGAGGAACGCCTCGCGCAGGGCGAGGAGTTCGCGGCCCGTGGCGTCGACGTGCTCGACGAGGGGCGAGTGCAGGCACTCCAGGATGTTGGGGTTCGCGCGCAGGGCCAGCTCGCAGAACCGCTCCAGCTCCCAGCTGAACTGCTCCTCCGCCGGGCCCTCGATGTGCGTCGGCGGCTTCTCGAAGCGCCAGAACAGGGGAGTGGGGGCGAGGAACACGCCCCGGCGGTCCGTGTCGCTGCCGTCCGTCGCCAGGCCGAAGGCGCGTGAACCCATCACGCAGGCGTAGATCGTGTGGTCGCGGACCAGGTGTGCGAACGGCATGTCCGGAGCGTACGCGGCGGCTCACGCCAGGCGGATCGAATTTCCCTCCACCTTGATCTGCTCGGCGGGCAGCGGCTTCGGCGCCGGGCCCGCCTCCACGGAACCGTCCGCGATGCGGTACTTGCTGCCGTGGCACGGGCAGTCGATGGTGCCGTTCGCGACGGTGCCGACGGTGCAGCCCTGGTGGGTGCAGATCGCCGAGAAGGCCTTGAACTCGTCCTTCTTCGGCTGGGTGACGACGATCTTCTGGTCCTTGAAGATCCTGCCACCGCCGACGGGGATGTCGGACGTCTTCGCCAACTCCTGCCCGCCGGACGCCTTCACGGACGACGACCCCGAGGAGTCGTTGCTGTCGCCGTACTTGCTGCACCCCGCGGTGAGCGCGGCGGCCGCCCCCGTCGCGAGGACCGTGCGGCGCGTCGAACTGTCGGTCATGTGGTCACTCCGAAAGTGGTCGTCATGGGGTCCCTGCGACGGTGGTCATGTCGTCACTCCGACGGTGCGGAAGAACCAGAGGGCGGACGTCAGCCAGATCAGCGTGAGGGCGGTGAAGACCAGTCCGCCGACCAGCGGCAGCAGCCAGCCGGGCAGGCGCTCCGAGCGGAGCAGCAGCATCTTGGCACTGAAGGCGCCGAAGAACGCGCACCCCAGGACGGAATGCCACATCACGCGTGTCGAGTACGTCTGGTACCCGAACGCGTAGAGGCAGTGCACGGCCACCGGCACCGCCACCAGGAACGCGATCCGCCCCGACCAGCGGTGCAGCGCCGGCGCCCAACTCGGGCCCGGGAGCCTGCCGTAGACCATGAAGGCCGAGACGACCTGGACCAGGGCGAAGAAGAACGCGGTCGTCGCCAGCCAGGACTTCACCGCGCCCGTGCTGCTGAAGCCGGCGAGGTTGAAGGCGGTGCCCGCCGGGTCGTGGACCCTGCCGTAGACACCGAGGCCGATCGCCACGGCGGCGGCCACGAGGGCGGGGGACCAGGTAGCGGGCGGGGCTGTCGTGGGGCGTGCGGGTGCCTGGGTGGCGGAGTTCGGGTCGGCGGTCATGAGCGGCTCCCTGAGGCGGACGGTGGGTCAGGGGTGACGGGGCGTGCGGTGAGCTGCTGTCCGTCGACCGTGACCGCGCCGGTCTCCGGGTCGATACGGGGTGCGGAGGCGGGCTTGCCGTCGCGGGTGACGATGCCGGTCTGCCGGCCGTTCGGGAGTACGACCCAGCCGGCGTCGATCTTCGCGCCGCGCACCTTGGCGGTCGCGCGCCAGAGCCCGGAGGGCTTGACCGCCTTGGCCGCGGTGAACGCGTAGTGCCGGCCCTCGTCCTTGACCGTGCCGCGGATCTTCCTGCCCTGGTCGATCGTGCCGTCGAGTACGGCGCCGTTCGGGGCGGTGAGTTTCATGCTGCCGTTGTTGTTCACGCGGCCTCTGAGCCAGGCCTCCTTGTAGCGGCCGTCGCAGAAGTACGCGACCGCCTTGCCGTCGCGGACCGATACGGCGACCGAGGCCGTGTCGTCGTCCGTGCGGCCGGCGTAGTCGGCGTTCGGCGCGGGCGGCTTTGTCGCGGGGGCCTTCGTCGGGGTCGGAGTGGGAGTGGAGGCGGGCGCGGAGGACTGGGGTACGGATGGTGACGGTGACTTCTCGCTGTACGAGGACGATGCCGTCTTCGTCCCCGACGTCACGTTGAGCGTCAGCATGAACAGGGCGAGCAGCAGGCCCGCCAGAAGTGTGAGCAGTGGTCCGGGACGCTTCACTGTGGGCCTCCCGAGGCGGGCTTCCAGCCCATGAGAGCGGACTCGGGGCCGTGGGTAAAGAGGCAAACCGGGATGATCTCACCCCAAGTAGCGGAACTGGGCGATTCGAGTGACATTGGCAGGGTTCGAGGCCGGGCCCCGACCAGCGGCCGGCCGTTCTCGAAAGGTGCGAGCCATGGCGGGCGACGATCTCGGCAGTCTTCTCGGCGGTCTTCTGGGCGGATCGGGCGGCGGCAGCCAGGGTGGTTCCGGCAGCGGCAACATCCTGGGCGCGCTGCTCTCCGCCCTCGGCGGGAGCCAGAGCGGTGGCAGCGGCGGCGGGAGCAACCCGCTGGGCGGGCTGCTGGACATGCTCACCAAGTCCGGTCTGACCGAGCAGAAGGACTCCTGGGTCGGCACCGGGCAGAACCAGTCCGTCACCGGCGCCCAGATCCAGCAGGCGCTGCCCGACGACACCCTGCGTAAGGTCGCCGAGCAGGCCGGTGTCACCCGGAGCAGGCCGCGAGCGACCTCGCGCAGACACTGCCCCAGGCCGTCGACAGACTCACCCCCAGGGGCAGGTGCCGCAGGCCGCCTCCCTGGAGGAACTGGTCCGGCAACAGTCCCTGTGACCGTCTCGGTGGGCGGGCGCCGCGCACCGGTGCCGGACGGGCTGACTAGGCTGGATGCACCAAGAGCCGTACATCAGCGAGGAGCAGAGCCGTGGCGGTACGAGCGGTCCGGGGCGCCGTCCAACTGGACAGGGACGAGGCCGGCCACATGGACGAGCGGGTCGGGGCGCTGCTCACCGCCGTCCTGGAGCGGAACGGCCTCACCGCCGACGATCTGATCAGCGTCTGGTTCACGGCCACGCCCGATCTGCACAGCGACTTCCCGGCCGCCGCCGCGCGCAAGCTCGGCAGCGGCTTCGCGGACGTGCCGCTGATCTGCGCGCAGGAGCTCGACATCGAGGGCGCGATGCCCCGCGTGGTCCGCGTCCTCGCGCACATCGAGTCCGACCGGGCCCGCGCCGACATCGCGCACGTCTACCTCGGTGCGGCGGCAGCCCTGCGCAAGGACATCGCCCAGTGAGGACCGCGGTCGTCATCGGGACGGGGCTCATCGGCACGTCCGCCGCGCTCGCCCCCTCACCTCGCGCGGAGTGGTCGTGCACCTCGCCGACCACGACCCCGAGCAGGTCCGGATGGCGGTGGCGCTCGGCGCCGGGACCGACGAGGAGCCCGACGGGCCCGTCGACCTCGCGATCGTCGCCGCGCCGCCCGCGCTGGCCGCGGACGTCGTCGCCGGCGCGATGCGGCGGGGGTCGCCCGGGGCTACCTCGACGTGGCCAGCGTCAAGGGCGGACCGCGCCGGGAGCTGGAGGCGCTCGGGCTCGACCTCTCCTCGTACATCGGTACGCATCCCATGTCGGGGCGTGAGAAGTCGGGGCCGCTGGCCGCCACCGGTGATCTGTTCGAGGGGCGACCCTGGGTGCTGACGCCGACGCGGGACACCGACACCGAAGTGTTGAACCTCGCCCTGGAGCTGGTGTCGTACTGCCGTGCGGTGCCGGTCGTCATGGACGCGGATGCGCACGACCGGGCCGTGGCTCTCGTCTCCCACATGCCCCATCTGGTGTCCAGCATGGTCGCCGCGCGGCTGGAGAACGCCGAGGAAGCCGCCGTACGACTGTGCGGGCAGGGAATCCGGGATGTGACGCGGATCGCCGCGTCGGATCCCCGGATGTGGATCGACATCCTCTCCGCGAACCCTGGGCCGGTGGCCGATCTGCTGACGGATCTCTCCGGGGATCTGGAGGAGACCGTGCGGGCGTTGCGGGCGTTGCAGTCCTCCGACGCGGGGGAGCGGCATGCGGGGGCGAAGGGCGTCGAGGACGTGCTGCGGCGGGGGAACGCGGGGCAGGTCCGGGTGCCCGGCAAGCACGGGTCCGCTCCGCGGGTGTACGAGGTTGTCGCTGTGCTGATCGATGACCAGCCTGGGCAGTTGGCTCGGATCTTCGCGGACGCGGGATGGCGGGGGTCAATATCGAGGATGTGCGGATCGAGCATGCGACGGGGCAGCAGGCGGGGCTTGTGCAGTTGTGGGTGGAGCCCAAGGCTGTGCCGGTGTTGACTGCGGCGTTGCGGGAGCGGGGTTGGGCGATCCGGCAGTAGGTGCGGGTGGGTGGGGGCTCGCGTCTTCTGGGGGCTCCGCCCCCAGGCCCCCGGTCGGCCCTGAAGGGGCCTCGTCCTCAAACGCCGGACGGGCTGAGTTGTACCGGCCTGGGTTACGAGGCACCCAAGAGACACCGGGCGGGCTGAGTGTGTGCGGTCTGCGTTTCGAGGCGCCCAAGGCCACTGGACCGGGTGCCCCGGCAACCGCGCAGGGCGCTGGATCGTCTCGGCCCGGCTCCAACGGTCACCGTCCGGCCAGACGAGTGACCCGCACCCAGTAACCTTGTCCGGGGCGCACTCGCGTCTCCACCCCGCTCACCACCCGCACCAGGAAGGTGTCCTCCCGTGGAAAACGGCGCCGCCCGGACCGCCCCGGCAGTGATTGTCGCCATCGACGGCCCCTCCGGCACGGGCAAGTCGAGCACGTCGAAGGCCGTGGCGGCGCAGCTCGGGCTGAGCTACCTCGACACCGGCGCGCAGTACCGGGCGATCACCTGGTGGATGGTGAGCAACGGGATCGACATCACCGACCCCACCGCGATCGCCGACGCCGCGGGCAAGGCGGAGATCGTCTCGGGCACCGACCCGGCGAACCCGACGATCAGTGTCGACGGCGTGGACGTGGCCGGTCCGATCCGTACGCAGGAGGTCACCTCCAAGGTCAGCGCGGTCAGCGCGGTGCCCGAGGTGCGGGCCAGGATCACCGAGCTGCAGCGTTCGCTGGCCGCCGAGGCCGAGCACGGAATCGTCGTCGAGGGGCGGGACATCGGCACGACCGTGCTGCCCGACGCCGATCTGAAGATCTTCCTCACCGCCTCCCCGGAGGCGCGTGCCGCCGCCGCAGCGGCGAGCTGAAGAGCGCCGACGTGCAGGCCACCCGCGAGGCGCTGCTCAAGCGCGACGCGGCCGACTCCTCCCGGAAGACCTCGCCGCTCGCGAAGGCGGACGACGCGGTCGAGGTGGACACCTCCGACCTCACGCTCCAGCAGGTCATCGAGTGCGTCGTCACCCTCGTCGGGGAGAAGCGGGCCGCCAAGTGACCGCACCTTCACAGCGCGGCGCCGACGTCGGGCGGCGCATCGGCGTCGGCCTGATGTACGGGTTGTGGAAGCCGCGCGTGCTGGGCGCCTGGAAGGTCCCCGCGACCGGCCCGGTGATCCTCGCCGTCAACCACTCGCACAACATCGACGGCCCGATGGTCATGGGCGTGGCACCCCGGCCGACGCACTTCCTCATCAAGAAGGAGGCGTTCGTCGGCCCGCTCGACCCGTTCCTGCTCGCCATCGGCCAGCTGAAGGTGGACCGGTCGGTCGCCGACCGTACGGCGATCACCCGGGCGCTGGACGTCCTGACCGGCGGCGGGGTCCTCGGCATCTTCCCCGAGGGCAGCCGCGGCGAGGGCGACTTCGCCTCGCTGCGCGCCGGGCTCGCCTACTTCGCGGTCCGCGGCGGCGCCCCGATCGTGCCGGTGGCCGTGCTGGGCAGCGCCGAGAAGAGCGGACGACTGATAAAGGCGCTGCCCCCGCTGCGCTCCCGCGTCGACGTCGTCTTCGGCGACCCGTTCGACGCGGGCGACGGCTCCGGCCGCCGTACGCGCAAGGCACTGGACGAGGCGACCGAGCGCATCCAGAAGCAGCTGGCCGCCCACCTGGACGACGCCAGGCGCCTCACCGGGCGCTAAGAGACACTTGAGTACTTGAGTAGTGGATCACCCGAAATCCGGGAGGCTCCACCGATCACCACGATGAACGAGGTACCGACTTCATGAACGACCAGATCCAGCCCGACGGCTCCGGCGCGGAGCACGACCACGGGGCGCTCGGCGACGCCGAGTACGCGGAGTTCATGGAGCTCGCCGCCGTGGAGGGCTTCGACATTGAGGACGTCGAGGGCGCCATCGACGAGGCGGGACACGGGCCGCTGCCCGTCCTCGCCGTCGTGGGCCGGCCGAACGTCGGCAAGTCGACTCTCGTCAACCGCATCATCGGCCGCCGCGAGGCCGTCGTGGAGGACAAGCCCGGCGTCACGCGTGACCGTGTGACCTACGAGGCCGAGTGGGCCGGACGCCGGTTCAAGGTCGTCGACACCGGCGGCTGGGAGCAGGACGTCCTCGGGATCGACGCCTCCGTCGCCGCGCAGGCCGAGTACGCGATCGAGGCCGCCGACGCGGTCGTCTTCGTCGTCGACGCCAAGGTCGGCGCCACCGACACCGACGAGGCCGTCGTACGACTGCTGCGCAAGGCCGGCAAGCCCGTCGTGCTGGCCGCCAACAAGGTCGACGGTCTCAGCGGTGAGTCCGACGCCGCCTACCTGTGGTCCCTCGGGCTCGGCGAGCCGCACCCCGTCTCCGCGCTGCACGGGCGCGGCACCGGCGACATGCTGGACGCCGTCCTGGAGGCGCTGCCGGAGGCGCCCGAGCAGACCTTCGGCACCGCGGTCGGCGGGCCCCGCCGGATCGCGCTGATCGGCCGCCCGAACGTCGGCAAGTCCTCGCTGCTGAACAAGGTGGCCGGCGAGGAGCGCGTCGTCGTCAACGAGATCGCCGGCACCACCCGTGACCCGGTCGACGAACTGATCGAACTCGGCGGTGTCACCTGGAAGTTCGTCGACACGGCGGGCATCCGCAAGCGCGTCCACCTCCAGCAGGGCGCCGACTACTACGCCTCGCTGCGCACCGCCGCCGCCGTCGAGAAGGCGGAGGTCGCGGTCATCCTGATCGACGCCTCCGAGAGCATCTCGGTGCAGGACCAGCGCATCGTCACCATGGCCGTCGAGGCGGGCCGTGCGATCGTCCTCGCCTTCAACAAGTGGGACACGCTCGACGAGGAGCGCCGCTACTACCTGGAGCGCGAGATCGAGACCGAGCTGGCCCAGGTCGCGTGGGCGCCCCGGGTCAACATCTCGGCGCGCACCGGCCGCCACATGGAGAAGCTGGTCCCGGGCATCGAGACCGCCCTCGCCGGCTGGGAGACGCGCGTCCCGACGGGCCGACTGAACGCGTTCCTGGGCGAGTTGGTCGCGGCTCACCCGCACCCGATCCGCGGCGGCAAGCAGCCCCGCATCCTCTTCGGCACCCAGGCGGGCACCAAGCCCCCGCGCTTCGTCCTCTTCGCCTCCGGCTTCATCGAGGCGGGCTACCGCCGCTTCATCGAGCGCCGCCTGCGCGAGGAGTTCAGCTTCGAGGGCACCCCGATCCACATCTCGGTCCGGGTCCGCGAGAAGCGCGGCAAGAAGAAGTAGCCCCAGCCGTACGGCTGTTGATGACAGTGCTACGACGAGGAGGGCGGCCCCAGTGGAGACTGGGGCCGCCCTCCTCGTCGTAGCGTCAGATGCCTCGGCGTGGGCCGGGCGGCAGGGCCGCCGGGATGTGGTGCATCCCGGTGTGGCCGTGCTGGTGCTGCTGGGCCACTTGGCCGAGCTGCCCGACGCGCTGCCACTGGGACTGCTGCCGGGCGCTGTAGGCCCCCGCGCTGTACGCGCTGTACGAGCCGCCGCCCAGGGAACCGCCGCCGAACGTGCCGGTGCTGTGCGGGCTGTGCCCGAAGGCGGTGAAGCCCAGCTCCTCCTCGCCGCTGCGGTCGCCCGGCAGTGAGCGGAAGGTCTTGACCCACTCCGAGTAGAGCCGGTCGTAGATCGGCGTGGCCGAGGGGCCGCCGGGGTGTCCCGGTCCGTTCGCGAGGACGGGATCGGCTGGTAGTTCCGGCTGCGGGGTACGTCGTATGCGTGCACGTATGTCCAAACGACGCGTGACCTGAAGGGATGCGGCTCAGGTGCCCGCGAGCGGGAGTGCGGAGCCGACCAGCTGACCGCCCGCCGCGGCCTTGTCGAGGGCGCTGCGCAGCAGGTCCTCGCGGGGCTGGCGGCCGATGGAGCCGACCGGTGCCGCGAACATCAGCACCTGCTGGTGCTTGTTGGCGGCGGCCCGCCAGCTGTCGGTGACCTGGAGCGGCTGGTGCGCCTGCCACCAGGCCACCGGGGAACCGCCGTTGGCGCTCGGCTGGAGCACCGCGTGCAGCTGGCCCGCGGCGAGCAGCACCGACCAGCCGTGCAGCACGGGCGGCACGGTGGTGATCTCGCTGAGCGGCATGAAGCCCTGCTCGATCAGCAGCGGCAGGAAGTCGTCCCCGACGCCGGTCGAGCCGGGCCGCACGATCGGCGCGGTCGGCTCGACGACCAGGGCGGGGTGCAACTCCCCTGAGATCAGGACGAGTCCGCTGGTCACCCCGAGCACGGCCTGCTCGGGCACGGCCCGCTCCGGTTCGCCGGCCGGGGCGTGCGCGTTGCCGCTGATGGAGCGGACCGCGCCCTGCAGCTGTTCCTCGGTGACCTGCACGACCTGGGAGGGCAGGCAGGTGGCGTGGGCGAAGGCGAGGACGGCGGTCTCGTCGCCGATGAACAGGACGGTGCTGGTGCGCTCCTGTGCGGAGTCGCCCTGGGTGCGGCACGACGTGCAGTCGTAACTGCCCGGGGCGTTGTCTCCGGCGAGCAGCCGGTCGGCTTCATCGTCGCCGATCTCGGCGCGTACGTCGTCGCTGACGTCGAGCATGCGCGGCACGGGTGGCTCCCTCGGAATGCGGTGCCCGGTGGGTCCCGGGCTCATGAAGATGACAACGGAGGATCTGTGGCGGGAGTCACGCTTCAGAGCGAACCGAATCGAACCAACCGGCGCGGACGGTCACCACACGTACGGAATCGACCACTCCGTGTCAACTGGACGAAAGGTCAAGGGAGTTGGACGCGTGAACCGGGTCACAGCGCGTGTCGGCAACTGGTCGCAAAATCGTGAAATCAGTGGATGTAGTGGGTGGCCGAAAAGTGCCGATACCCCCGGTAACAGTGAACTGGCCTGCGGCGACGGGTAGTTGGTCGACACCGGCTCGTTGACCTCCGTACATTCCTCCGCCGTGTGCAGCGAGCACCGCTCGGGACACGTCCGTCGGCCGAACAGGCCAGCAAGCAGCACCACTTCCGACGGACGGGGAGGAGCGCGGGAACCACGCCGATGCGTGGGAGCCGCGACCGCCTTGGGGACCCCGGGTTGTTGGAGAGGGAACTACATGTCCGAATGTGCCGATACCACTCGCGAGAACGCTCATAAGTCCCCCATGGGGCAGGCGCGTACGACGGCGGTCCTCGCCGGGGCGGCCCTGCTCGCCCCCTCGGACTGCTGGCCGCAAGCGGCAACGCCGCGGCGGCCGACAGCGGAGTGTGGGACCGCATCGCCCAGTGCGAGAGCGGCGGCAACTGGCACATCAACACCGGCAACGGCTACTACGGAGGGCTCCAGTTCTCCGCCGGAACCTGGCGCGCCTACGGTGGTTCGGCCTACGCGGCCACCGCCGACCAGGCGTCCAGGTCCGCGCAGATCGCCGTTGCGAGCAAGGTCCAGCGCGCCCAGGGATGGGGCGCGTGGCCGGTCTGCTCGGTACGGGCCGGAGCGAGCGGCAGCGCACCCGCGGCCTCGTCCGGCACGGTGAGCGATAAATCCACCAGGACGACGAAGAAGTCGACCACCGAATCGACCTCCGAGTCGACGACGAAGAAGTCGACCAGGAAGACGACCCCGTCGAAGCCCGCGAAGACGCCGGCCCGCGGGACGAACAACGCCTCGCGCGGCACGTCCCGCGGCGACTACACCGTCCGTGAGGGCGACACCCTGAGCGGCATCGCGGCCCAGCACGGGACCACCTGGCGGAAGGTCTACGCCGCCAACAAGGCCGTCATCGGCGGTGACCCCGACCTGATCGTGCCCGGGCAGCAGCTCGACCTCTGAGCCGCACCGCCCCGCACCGCCCCCGTCCGGTCCCTCGACCGGGCGGGGGCGCGCGTCACCCCGTTCGGCCGCCTCGCCGCCGAACACGACGGCCCCGCGCCGCAGTTCGTACACCAGGGCGCCCCGGCCGCGCAGCACGGGCGGCAACCGCTGCTCGGCCACGACCACGCACGCGTCCAGCCCGGCCAGCAGCACTCGTACGTGTGCGCCGCGACCGCGGGCGACATGCCCTGCGCCGGTTCGTCGACGAGCACCACACGCGCGCGTGCCAGCAGCGCCCGCGACAGCGCCAGCATCCGCTGCTCGCCCCCGGAGAGCGTGGCCGCCCGGCGGGGGAGCAGCGGGACCAGCCGGGGATACGCGTCGAGGGCCACGGAGCAGTCCCGCGCGGCGAGTTCGAGGTTCTCGCGCACGGTGAGCGACCCGAACACGGCCCGCCGCTCCGGCACCAGGCACAGCCCCGGCGCGCCCGTTCGTAGGCGGGCACACGGGTCACCTCGGCGCCGTCCCACACCACCGCCCCGCCCGACAGCGCGACCGTACCGGCGAGGGCCCGCAGCACGGTCGTACGGCCGGAGCCGTTGCGGCCCAGCAGGACGGTGAGCCCGCGCGTCGGGGCGGCGAGGGTGACGCCGTGCAGGGCTTCGAGGGGGCCGTAGCGGACGCGGGCGCGGCGGAGGGAGATGGTCATGCGGGGAACTCCCTCGCGGCGTCCGGGGCGTTGAGGGCGCCGTGCTCGAGGACGTGATCCGGTGGGCCGGAGGCGACGATCCGGCCCACGGTCATCACATGGACCACGTCCGCGAGGTCGGCCACCAGGTCGAGGTCGTGCTCGACCACGAGCAGGGCGGTGCCCTCGGCGGCCAGCGCCCTCAACACCTGCGTCAGGGCGGCCACTTCGGTGGTGTCGAGTCCGGCGGCCGGCTCGTCCAGCAGCAGCACGCGCGGGGCGCCGGCGAACGCCCGCGCCAGCTCGACCCGGCGCAGCGTCCCGGTGGGCAGTCCGGCGGCGGGCAGCGACCGCACGTCCCCGTCCAGCCCGAACAGCCGCAACGCCCGCTCCACGGCGCCCGGTTCGGCGCCCCGCCCCTGCTCGGCGCCGACGCGGACGTTCTCGGTGACGGTCAACGAGGGGAACACCGCCAGCTGTTGAAAGGTCCGGGCGATCCCGAGCCGGGTGCGCGCGTGCGCGGTCAGCCGCGTGATGTCCCGTCCACCGAGCCTGACCTGCCCGCGCACGGGCCGCACGGTCCCGGCCAGACAGTGGAACAGGGTGCTCTTTCCCGCCCCGTTGGGACCGACGACGGCGGTGACCTGCCCGGCCCGCACGACGAGATCGACCCCGTCGAGCGCGGTGAAGCCGCCATAACGGGCGTGCAGAGCCTGGGCGGTGAGGACGGGGGAGTGGGGGTGAGGGGTCGGGACGCGCGGGGACGGGGGTGTGGGGCGTTCGCAGGCCGGTGCACAACAGGCGCACCGGCCTCCGCTGTTGAGCCCGCGTGCGCCTCCACGGCCCGCAGCCTCCTCCGCACCCCCGTCCCCAACTCCGTGAGCCGCGCCGTCCGTTGCGGCCGCAGCCGTTCCGCCGCAGCGCGCACCGCCTCGTAAGGGCCGCCGGGAAGCCGCCCCACGCACACCGCCGACACCCCGACCAGCGCCGCCGCCACCCCCCCCGCGCCCCCGCGTCCAACCCGACCAGCAGAGCCGCGGCGGCCAGCGCGCCCAGGGCGCTGTCGGCGCCCAGTACGACCACCGCCGCGAACCACAGCAGGCCGCGGACGGGGTCGTAGGCCGAGGGGTCGAAGGCGCGCAGGCCCATGCCGAGCATGCCGCCGCCCAGGGCGGCCAGGGCCGCGCCCGCGACGAAGGCGAGGAGTTTCAGGGACGGGACCTGGACGCCCGCCGCCGACGCGCCCTGTTCGTGGTCGCGCAGGGCGGCGAGGGCGCGGCCCGTGCGGCCCCGGCGCAGGGCGTGGACCGCCAGCAACGCGCCTGCCAGGAGGACGAGTTCGAGGACGTAGTAGGCGCGGTCGCCGTCGAAGCCGGACGGGCGGCCCGGCGACAGGCCCGAAGTGGCGTACGGCTGGGCGAAGACGAAGCGGCTGACCCCGACGCCGACCGCGAAGGTCGCGAGGGCGAGGGCCAGGCCGTGGCGGCTGATCGCGGGCCAGCCGGTCAGCAGGCCCAGGGGCGCGACCAGGAGGACGGCGAGCGCGAGCGCGGCCAGTTCCGGGACGCGGGGAGCCCCGGGAAGCGACCCGCAGCCAGCAGCGCGGTGAACAGGGCACCCAGGCCCGCGTACGCCGCCTGCCCCAGCGCGAGCTGTCCGCCGCGCCCGGTGACCACCACCAGCGACAGCAACACCACGCCCAGCGCCGGGACTTGGACCGAGGTGTGCAGATCCGAACCCGCGAAACCCAGGGGAGGAGGAACAGCACCCCGGCCACGATCCAGGCACCGGGAGGCGTCGCGACACGGGCCGTCGCCGTGCGCGGGAGGGCGTCCTTCGTGCCGACACCGGGCAGCACCAGCGCCGCGACCAGCAGAGCGACCACGAACAGGTTCGCGCCCACCGCCTGCGTCAACTGGCCCACCCCGCCCGGCAGATGGAGCCGCGTCAGCTGGCTCTGGCCGACCCCGACGGCCGGCGCCACCACCACGGCGACCGGCAGACTCCGCATCCGCGCCGCCACCGCGACCGCCATCACCTCCATGACGAGCAGCGGCAGGCCGTACGGGTCCAGGCGCACGGACGGCGCGAGGAGCACGCCCGTCAGCCCCGCCGTGAACGACCCGAACGCCCAGCCCGCCGCGGCCACCCGGTCGGCGTCCACCCCACCCAGGACCGCGAGTTGACGGTCGTCCACGACGGCCCGCAGCTCCCGCCCGAACCGCGTCCACCGGATCACCGCCCCGACTCCGGCGGCCAGCACGAGCACCACCGCCAACTGCCCCAGGGATCGGCCGGCACCAGCTCCGGCGCGTCGTCCCGCGCCCCCTGCCCCCACACCAGCGCGGCCCCGCCGACCAGCAGCACGAAGACCCCGATGGACGCGACCAGGGTCTGCGCCGGATCGCCGCCCAGGACCGCCAACGGCCGGAAGGCGAACCGTTCCAGCGCCACCCCGATGCCGGGGGCCAGGAACAGCAGGGTCACCACCGCGCCCAGCCACAGCGGCCAGCCCCACCCGACCACGCACTGCCGCAGCACGTACGCGCACACCATCGCGATCGCGCCGTGCGCGAAGTTGAGGACACCGGTCGCGCGGTACGTCACGATCAGGCCGATCCCGGTGAGCGCGGCGGCGCTGCCGACCGAGAGGCCGGCGAGGGTGAGGTCGTAGGTGAAGGTCGACATCAGGGGCATCAGTCGTCGGCTTCGGCGGGCTCACAGATCGGGCAGGGGCTCAACTCGCCGTTCGCCACGAGCTTCGCGTCCACCGGCACCGCCTCCGGCTTCCCGGCAACCAACGGGCAGTCCGCGCGGTGCCACAGCGTGCCGCCCGGCACCATCAACAGGTCGCCGCTGACCGCCAGGGGCGCGACGGCGGCCCGCGCGGACTCCTCGGTGTCATCGGGTCCCGCGGCCACGAGAAGGCCGTACAACTCCTCCACGCGGGAGGCGGCGAGGGCGGAGCGGCCGTGGGTGAGCAGGATCGCGGCGGCGACGATCAGGGCGGCGCCGGGGACCGTGCAGGACGCCAGGTAGGGGAGCTGGCGTTCCGCGTAGCGCTCGCCGGAGACGCCGTACCAGCCGAGCACGCACAGGACGGCACCGGCGGCGAGCGCGGTCCAGCCGGCCCACAGGGCGGGGTGCACGGTCCGCAGTCGGGGTGTCCGCATTTCCGGCTCCCACATGTCATGTGTCTGTCCATGCCAGCCAATGGCTTGCACTATGCCTTCTGACACCTGACCTGAAAACACCGGGCGAGCACCGCCCGGAACGACACCCGGCGGTGAGCCACATGGTTCTCGGGAGCGACCTCAGGCGAAGGAACACAAGGCCCGTGCGGGGCACGGTAGTCACGGCGGCCATGGTCCTCGTGCTCGGCCCGGCGCTCGCGGCCTGCAGCGACGACAGCGGCGGCGGGAGCAGCGCGCCGCCGCCCACCCCGTCCGTCGAGCGGACGGCGAGCGCACCGGCGACCGCGCCCGCCGACCCGGCCGCCGCGACGGCCCGGATCAAGGCCAACTGGAAGAAGTTCTTCGACCCGGCCAGCTCCGGCGCGGACAAACAGGCCGTCCTGGAGAACGGCGACAAGATGGGCGCGGTGCTGAAGGCGTTCGGCGGCGACAAACGCGGCGGACAGGTCCAGGCGGACGTCCAGAAGATCGAGTTCACCTCCGCGACCCAGGCGACCGTGACCTACAGCCTCACCCTGAACGGCGCCACCGCCCTCCCGAACGCCTCCGGGACGAGCGTCCAGCAGGGCGGCACCTGGAAGGTGTCCGTCAACACCCTCTGCGCGCTGGTGGCGTTGAGCGGCGATGCCTCGCAGTCGCCGGGCTCGGGCTGCTGAGGCCGCTGCCGCGGTGCTGCTGCTCCTGGGGAGCGCGGCCTGCGGCAGCCGCCTCCCGGAGAGCGACTTCGGCCACGGCGACAGCCGTACGCCCACGGTCGCCGGCGGCACCCGATCCGGGTCGGCGTCATCACCAGCGCGACCAGCCCGGTCGGCGGCGACACCTTCACCGGCCCCGCGACGGCGCCAAGGCGTACTTCGACCGTCTCGACGCGCGCGGGGGCATCGACGGGCACCCGGTCGAGGTGCGCCTGTGCGACGACGGCGGCAGCGGTGTCGGCAACAACGCGTGCGTGCACCAACTCGTCGACGAGGACAAGGTCGTCGCCCTGGTCGCCACCACCGCCCTCGACTACGCGGGCGCCTCCCGCGTCTCCCACGCGCGCGTGCCCGACATCGGCGGCCAGCCCATCGGGGCGGCCTACGACACGTACCCGCACCTCTACGGCATCTACGGCAGCCTCGCGCCCCGCGCCGGGACCCCGGGCTGGGGCGGGCGGCTGTACGGCGGCACCGAGGTCTACCGGTACTTCAAGCGCGAGCAGGGCGCCCGTACCGCCGCCGTCGTGTCGTACAACCAGGCCGCGTCCGCCGCCTACGCCCGGCTCGTCGAGCAGGGGCTGAAGGCCGAGGGGTACACGGTCGTCACCGAGCAGGTCGACTTCGCGCTGCCCAACTTCCGTGCCGTGGCGGCCGACCTGAAGCAGCAGGGCGCCGACCTGGTCTTCGACGCCATCGACACACACGGGAACACCCAGCTGTGCCAGGCGATGGACGAGGTCGGCGTGAAAGTGGTCGCCAAGGTGACGAACGTCCAGAACTGGACATCCACCGTCCCGGAGGACTACAAGAACTCCCCGCGCTGCCGTAACGCCCTGTGGGCGACCGGCTCCAGCCGTGACTTCGACGACACCTCCCAGGCGGCCGTACGCGACTTCCGGGACGCGACGAAGGGGCTGAGGACGCACTCCCAGTGGCAGTTGGAGGGATGGGCGGCGGCGATGTGGTTCACGGACGCGGCGAGGTCGTGTGCGAAAACGGGCGTCACGCGCGCGTGCGTCGACGGCTTCATGGACCGGAGCGCGAACTACACCGCCGACGGCCTGCTGGTTCCCGTCTCCTTCGAGCGGCTCGCCGCACCGCCGAGGACCCGCAGGACGTGTCTGTCGGTGGCCCGCTGGCAGGACGGCGAAGGGTGGGTCCCACAAGGGGACATGAACCACACGTGTTTCGAGGTGCCGCAACTGCCCTACAGCCCCTGACACAGATCGCCGTCACCACAAGGGCCCTCGATACCGACCGTCCTTGATGGAGACTTCGACCATGTTGGAGACCTCGGCACGACTCCTGCGCCTCCTCTCGCTCCTCCAGGCCCACCGCGAGTGGTCCGGCGCCGACCTGGCCGACCGGCTCGGGGTCACCGCGCGGACGGTACGCCGGGACGTGGACCGGCTGCGGGAGCTGGGGTACCCGGTCAACGCCAGCCCCGGCACCGGGGGCGGCTACCAGCTGGGCGCGGGCGCCGAGTTGCCGCCGCTGCTCCTGGACGACGACGAGGCGGTCGCCGTGGCGGTCGGTCTGCGCACCGCCGCCGGGCAGGGCATCGAGGGCATCGGCGAGACCTCCGTACGCGCCCTCACCAAGCTCGAACAGGTGCTGCCGAACCGGTTGCGCCGCCGGGTGGGCGCCCTCAACGCGTTCACCGTGCCGATGCTGCACAACGCGCTGCCGTCCGCCGTCGACCCGGCCGTGCTGACCGAGCTGGCCGCGCTGTGCCGGGACGCGGAACGGCTGCGCTTCGACTACGAGAGCCACGACGGCACGCCCACCCGCCGCAGCGTCGAACCGCACCGCCTGGTCTGCACCGAGCGGCGCTGGTACCTCGTCGCCTGGGACCTGGAGCGCGCGGACTGGCGCACCTTCCGCGTCGACCGCATCGCCCCCAGGCCGCCGCACGGGCCGCGCTTCACCCCGCGCGAGCCCCCGGCCGAGGATCTCGCCGTACACGTCTCGAAAGGCATCTCCACGCGCGCGTACGCCGCGCATGCCCTGGTCCGGCTGCTCGTGCCCCTCCAGGAGGCGGCCCAACGGATCTCACCGTCCGCCGGGACCCTGGAGGCCGACGGACCGGACGCCTGCCTGCTGCGGACAGGGGCCCCGAACCTCGACCTGATGGTGGTCCACGTGATGATGACGGGCTTCGAGTTCGAGGTCCTGGAACCGGCCGGGCTGACCGAGAGGATCAGGACCGCCAGGGACCGGCTGACCCGGGCGCTGGACCGGGAGCAGGCCCCGGGAGCCGACGGCGATTCTGTGGCGGAACAGTGAAACTCTTATGCTGCGTCAGCTCCCGCCGTACCGCACGGAATCGGAATGGAATGGGACGCGCGGCCGGTTCTCACGGCACTTTCCGCCGGGCTATTCGCCCCGCCGGACCGACAGACGGGAATTACGATCGAATGCCTCCGGAAGACGTACGGAACCGCTCATACGTGTGAGGGAGGCCGAACAAAACACACGTCCTGATCCTGTGACAGAAGTGTGACCGGAGAGGGGACGGAGAGAGCGGGAGAGGGGCTAGCGTGGCGGGCATGGCATCCATTCCGACTCCACCGGCAGAGCCCCAGGACAGCCCGAACAGCTACGTGGGCCTCGACGCGACAGAGGCCGAGCGGCTCGCACGCGAGCGCGGGTGGCCGACCGTGCGGTCGCTGCCGCCGGGGGCGATCATCACCATGGAGTTCCGCGCGGGACGGCTCAACTTCGAGGTCAAGGAGGGCACGGTGGCGCGCGCCTGGAAGGGCTGAGCGCCGACCTGCCGAAGGCCCCGGTTCCGCTGGAGGAACCGGGGCCTTCGTGATGCGGGGCGGGAGTGTGCGTACCGGCCCCGCGGCTCGGTGGGGTCAGCCGCCCGTCGCCGGGCGGGCCGTGGCCGCGCTGGTGCCGCGCGCCACCCGGTCGGGGTGCGGCGGGCGGCGGCTGCCGATCGGCGTGACCGGGGTGCGCTCCGAGCGGGTCGTGTGCGGGCCCGGGGCGAGATGGGCGGGAGGCCGCGCCGAACGGCTCGCGCCGACCGTCTCGCGGGCCGCCGGGACCTCCTCGCCCGAGGAGGCGCGAGGCTTGAGCAGCACCGGCGCGGTGACCGGGGACGCGGGCGCCGGAGCGGGTGCCGTACGGCCGCTGCGGGCGCGCCAGCGGTCGCGCAGGTCGAAGATCCGGGTCTCGGCCAGGGCGATCAGCGGCTCGCACCACGGGAGGGCGAGCAGGATCAGCAGACCGGCGGCCCAGCCGAGCAGGACGTCGCTCAGCCAGTGGGTGCCCAGGTAGACCGTGGCGAGACCGACGCCGAGCGAGGTCACCGCGGACGCGGCGGACAGCCAGCGGCGGGTGGCCGGGGTGGAGGCCAGATACGCCAGGATTCCCCAGGTCACGACCGCGTTGGCGGTGTGGCCGCTGGGAAATATATCGCCGCCGAGACCCATCTCGTTCGAGCCGATGACGGTCGCGTAGTGCGGGCCCAGGCGGCCCATGCCGAGCTTGGCGGCGCCGACCGTGATGTTCAGCAGCAGCAGCGAGGTGCCCAGGGTCAGCAGCGGGCGCAGCGTGTGCTGCCGCCACGAGCGCCAGCCCAGCCAGGCCGCGACCATCACCGCGGTCGGGCCGCGCTGGCCGAGGACCACGTAGTAGTCCACGAACCAGTGGATGCCCGCCCACTGCTGGTACGGCCGGAAGAACATGACCTGCCAGTCGAACCGGACCAGCCAGGACGTGGTCACGACGAGCCACACGATCGCCAGATAGAAGGCCAGGGTCGCCGCGAACAGCACGACCCTGTGCCGGCTCATCTTCGGCACATCGATGTGGGCCGGCCGTTCAGGTTCACGGTCCAGCCTCGCGAACACCCGGTCCAGACGGGTGAGGTTTCGTTCGGTACGCACTCAATCGACGTTACAGCGAGTGAGTGTGGATCCCCGTCGAATCAGCGGCTTTGTGATGACGATGTGATGTGGGAAAGCTCTCAGGAGCAGGTTTATTTCCGAGGATTCCGCAATCCAGGACCGCTCCGTCCTTCAATTCCTTTGATCATGTCGGGGTCGAGTTTTATGGCCCTTATGAATTAGTTCACCAAATGCTGGGGTGGAATTGGCCGGGCGCTCATCGGCCGTACCCGAGTCGATCATGGTGGACCGGAGCCGTTCAGCCAGAACGCGCCGTACACCGCCGACGCCACCGCGACACCGCCCACCACCACCGCTGACCTGGACGTACGCGCCCGCGCCAGGGCGAGCGCGAGGGGGAGCAACAGGGGAAGGCGGGCATCAGCAGGCGCGGTTTCGAGCCGAAGTAGCTCGACGCGCAGAGCGCGAGCGCGGTCACGACCCCGGTGTACACGAGGAGCGGCAGTGGCTGGCCCTGCCGGACGCCCACGACGTACAGCCAGAGCACCAGGCCGACTCCGACGATCAGCCCGACCCCGGCGAGCGCCGACGGGAACGACGTGAACTTCTCGCCGACGAAACGGGCGAAGGCCGCGCCCCCGTCGAAACCGTTCCGCCAGCCCGCCTGCACGTCGAGATAGCCCAGCGGGCCCTTGCCGGTGCGCTGCCCGACCCACAGCACGTACCCGGCGGCGCCCAGTGGCGCGATCAGCATCCCGACGGCGCGTCGCCGGCCTCGCGCGCCGGGTGCGGGCGCCGTGCTGCGGTCCCGCACGAAAGAGGGGGCGGCCGTAGAAGCGGACGGGGTGACGGCAGTGGAAGCCGTGGAAGAGGAGGTGAACGAGACGACGCCGGCGACCCACACCGCGGCCACCACCGCGAGCCCCACCGGCCGGGTCAGTCCGGCCAGCAGCGCAAGCGTGCCCGCCGTGAGCCAGCGGCCGGTCAGGACGGCGTACAGGGACCACGCGGCGAGCGCGGTGAACAGCGACTCGCTGTACGCCATCGACTGCACGATCCCCACCGGCAGCACGGCCCACAGCAGCACGGCGCACACCCCGGCCCGGCGGCCGTACACATGCTCCGCGACGGCGAAGATCCCCAGGCCGCCGCGAGCGAGGCGAGCAGGCTCACCACGAAACCGCCGTCGGCGTACGACAGCGGGGACACCGCGTGCAGGGCTCTTTCCAGCCAGGGCAGCAGCGGGAAGAAGGCGAGGTTCGAGTGGACGTCGCCGTTCGGGAGGCGGACCTCGTAGCCGTAACCCAGGTCGGCGACGCGGGTGTACCAGAGGGCGTCCCAGCGGGCCGTCAGCAGGATGTACGCGCTCTTGCCGCGCGCGGCGCTCCACACCGCGAGCACCACCAGGCCCAGGGTGCGGACGGCGGCGTACCCGAGGAGGGCCGGGGCCGCCCGGCGCAGAGGTGCTGCGAGATCGGTCACGGACCCGATTATCGAGGGACCCCGGAACCGGCCGGCCGGGCGGGGGCGTGGTCCACGGAAGGGCGCGTGGTGTACGCCACACGTGTTCTCCGGGGAGTGTGAGAGGTCCACCACGTGGCATTGGCGTGAACTCGCGTACGCTGACGGCTCACTCGCCTTCGGTGCGCGGGTCGGAGACACCGCTCCTCTCCGGCCGCAGTCACGGGGAGTCCCCACCCCGTGAGCCCCGCCGAACGCGAGGGAACATCTGGGAGGTAGTACATGTCCGGGACGACCACGGCCGCCGCAGCGCTGCGCCGTCGGGCGGCCGGGGCCGGTGCCAACCGCTGGGTCGTCCTCGTCGTCCTCTGCGTCAGCCTGCTCCTCGTCGCGCTCGACGCCACCGTGCTGCACGTCGCGGTGCCCGCCGTCACCGAGGACCTCAAACCCGGCGCGATAGAGCTGCTCTGGATCGTCGACGTCTATCCGCTGGTCTGCGCCTCGCTCCTCATCCTCTTCGGCACGCTCGGCGACCGAGTGGGCCGCAGACGCATCCTGCTCCTCGGCTACGGCCTCTTCGGCGTCGCCTCCGGCCTCGCCGCCCCTCGCCCACGACGCCCAGGTGCTGATCCTCGCGCGGGCGCTCCTCGGCGTCGGCGGCGCGATGATCATGCCGGCCACGCTGTCGATCCTCCGCCAGGTCTTCCCCGACCGCCGCGAGCGCGCGGTGGCGATCGGCGTGTGGAGCGCGGTGGCGGCGGTGGGCGCGGCGGTGGGACCCTGCTCGGCGGCTTCCTGCTCGAACACTTCTGGTGGGGCTCGGTCTTCCTCGTCAACATCCCCCTGATGCTGATCAGCCTGCCCATCGGCCGGCTCCTGCTCCCCGAGTCCCGCGGCGACCGCAACGGCCCGTGGGACGTCGTCGGCGCGCTCATGGCCGCGGGCTGCCTCTTCGGCGCCGTCTTCGGCGTGAAGCGGCTCGGTGGCGGGGGAGCCCGTGGAGAGCGCGTGGACCGTGGTCCCGCTGCTCGTGGGCGCGGTGCTGCTGGTGCTCTTCGTACGACGGCAGCGGCGCCGTACGCATCCGCTGGTGGACCTGAAGATGTTCCGCAGGCCGGCGTTCAGCACGTCGGTGGGCTGCATCGTGCTGGCGATGCTGGCACTGGTCGGCCTGGAGCTGATCGCCGCGCAGTACCTGCAACTGGTGCTCGGCCTGTCGCCCCTCCAGACGGGTCTACGACTGCTGCCGCTGACGTTCGCGGCGATGGCGGCGGGGCTGTTCGGGGCGCGGATGCTCCGGCGGTTCGGCCCGCGCAGGATGGTGTGCTTCGGGTTCTGCCTCACCGCGTTCTCGGTGCTGACGCTGATCGCCATGGGCGAGCGGGACAACACGGGGCTGCTGCTCTTCGGGTTCCTGCTGCTCGGGTTCGGTCTGGAGATGACGCTCTTCGGCGCGTACGAGTCGATGCTGAGCGAGGCGCCGCCGGCGCAGGCGGGCGGCGCGGCGGCGATAGGGGAGACGTCCTACCAACTCGGCGCCGGCATCGGCATCGCGCTCCTCGGCAGCGTCATGAACGCGGCCTACGCGCCCGGGCTGTCGTCCGTTCCAGGTGTACCGGCGTCCGCGTCGGCGTCCGCGGGGCATTCGCTGGGCGAGGCGTACGACGTGGCCGGGCGGCTCGGCGGAGCCCGTGGCGCCGCCCTGCGCGACGCCGCGCGGCACGCCTTCGTCCACGGCCTCCACGTCACGCTCCTCGTGAGCGCGGCGCTGCTGTTGCTGGGCGCGGTGATGGCGTTGCGCCTCCCCCGCGTCATGCACTGCGAGGCCCCGCTGGCGGCGGTCCCGGCCCCAGGGAATCAACCCAACCCCGCGTCTCCGCCTGACCCAGCCCTCTCCCACCCGCCCACCCGCGCGGGCCAGTTGAGGGGTGGACGTGTCCCGCGGGGGTGCGGACGGGGACGGTTGGGTTGTGAGCGCTTGAGGTGTGGACGCTGAACGCCGACGCTGACGAACGCACCCGCACCCGCACCCGCCAACCCGCAGCACCCCCACGGCAAACGCCCACCTCTCCACCACCCCGCACGGGCGGGCGGGTGGGAAAAGTCTTCGGCAAGGGGACACGCTGGACGCACGACATCCGCCGCCGTAACGTCGACCCGTCCCCATAACTAGCGCTGATAGTTAAAATGCCGGAGGCCCTGTCATGGCTGCGTCCCCGAAGTTGCCCCCTTCGACCCCACCGACCCCCTCGGCCTCGACGACCTCCTGGACCCCGAGGACCTCGCGATCCGGGACACGGTGAGGACCTGGGCCGCCGACAGGTGCTGCCGTACGTCGCCGAGTGGTACGAGAACGGGGAGCTGCCCGACATCAGGGACCTCGCCAGGGAACTCGGCGGCATCGGCGCCCTCGGCATGTCACTCGAGGGCTACGGCTGCGCAGGCGCCTCCGCCGTCCAGTACGGCCTCGCCTGCCTGGAGTTGGAGGCGGCTGACTCCGGCATCAGATCCCTCGTGTCGGTGCAGGGCTCCCTCGCGATGTACGCCATCCACCGCTTCGGCAGCGAGGAGCAGAAGCAGAGCTGGCTGCCCCGCATGGCCGCCGGCGACGTCATCGGCTGCTTCGGCCTCAC
This sequence comes from Streptomyces sp. P3, assembly GCA_016893485.2. GTDB lineage: Bacteria > Actinomycetota > Actinomycetes > Streptomycetales > Streptomycetaceae > Streptomyces. The sequence goes on along the minus strand of JAFEKX020000001.1, from coordinate 2,415,355 downwards.
CGAACCCGACCACGGCTCCGACCCCGCGGGCATGCGCACCTACGCCAAGCGCGACGCCGGCGACTGGGTCCTCAACGGCCGCAAGATGTGGATCACCAACGGGTCCGTCGCCGGCGTGGCCGTCGTATGGGCGCAGACCGACGACGGCATCCGCGGGTTCGTCGTACCGACCGACAGCAGTGGTTTCTCGGCGCCCGAGATCAAGCACAAGTGGTCACTCCGCGCATCCGTCACCAGCGAACTCGTCCTCGACGACGTGCGGTTGCCGGCCGACGCCGTGCTTCCGGAGGTCGTAGGACTGAAGGGTCCGCTCAGCTGTCTGTCGCACGCTCGTTACGGAATCGTGTGGGGTGCGATGGGCGCGGCGCGCGCTTCCTTCGAGTCCGCTGTGGCGTACGCGAAGACCCGGGAGCAGTTCGGGCGGCCGATCGGCGGTTTCCAGCTCACCCAGGCCAAGCTCGCCGACATGGCGGTCGAGCTGCACAAAGGGATTCTGCTCGCCCACCATCTGGGGCGGCGCATGGACGCCGGGCGCCTGCGTCCCGAGCAGGTCAGCTTCGGCAAGCTGAACAACGTACGGGAGGCCATCGAGATCTGCCGTACCGCACGGACGATCCTCGGTGCCAACGGGATCTCGCTGGAGTACCCCGTGATGCGGCACGCGACGAACCTGGAGTCGGTGCTCACGTACGAGGGCACCGTCGAGATGCACCAGCTCGTGCTGGGCAAGGCGCTCACCGGACTCGACGCCTTCCGCTAGGAAGACCCGGAGTCCCGTACAACCCTGCGGGAGGCAGGGCCAATGAGCGGCCCTGCCTCAGCTCTGGTTGAAGAACCCGTCCTCACGGCGCCCGGCGGGGTCGCCGCTGACGATCTCCGTGTTGGCGGGGGTCAGCAGGAAGACACGGTTCGCGACCCGCTCGATGGTGCCGCGCAGGCCGAAGGTGAGGCCGGCCGCGAAGTCGACCACGCGCTTGGCGTCGGTCGCCTCCATCGCCGTGAGGTTCACGATCACCGGGACACCTTCCCGGAACAGCTCACCGATGGCGCGGGCGTCGCGGAAGCTGTCCGGGGTGACGGTGCCGATCCGGCGGCCCTTCACCTCGGCGACGTCCTCGGCCACCTTCACCCGCGGATCCGTGACCCAGGCATCCCCGGGCTGCTCGGTCCCTTCGGAGTAGTCGTCGTCGTAGTAGCGCTCGTCATCGTTGTCGTCAACGAGCCCAAGCCAGGCACTCGCCTTGCGTACCGATCCCATGGACGCCTCCTCTCACAGCGGTCTTTCTTGCTTTCCGCATCCCTATGGTCATCCATGATGCGGATCGCGCGCCAAGTGGATAGACGCCGCGCGGGGGGTTTGTGACGCTACTGGTGCACAGCCAATACGTCGAGGGCCCCGTGTATCAAGGGTGTTGCTCGATACGGCTGCTGACTGAGAGTGAAATATGATTCTTCACGGCGTCCGGGTGACGGCTGGTGCGTACGGGTGAACGGAGTGGTCGAAGTGAAGCGTCTGCTCAACGCCCGGTCAGCTGCCCTATCGATCTTCGGATGCCCAGTCAGTTGTCGTTCACGCCACGGGGGTTGTCGTGTTCGGAATGGTCCGGCCCTGCTCACATCGGCTCGGTGAGAGCCTCAAGACGCAGTGGATGGCGCATTTGTGCGGGCTGTGTCTCGCACTGCGCGGAGATCACGGACAGCTCGCGAGAGTCGTCACCAACTACGACGGCCTGATCCTCTCGGTGTTGACGGAGGCTCAGGCCGAGCGGGCGGGCGGTGGCCGGCGGCGTACGGCCGGACCCTGCCCGTTGCGCGGGATGCGGACCGCGTCCGTCGCGCAGGGCGAGGGCGCGCGGCTCGCGGCGGCCGTCTCACTGGTGCTCGCCTCGGCGAAGGTGCGTGACCATGTCGCCGACGGGGACGGGCTGCTGGCCCGCAGGCCGGTGGCACTGGCCGCGCGCAGGATCGCCGGGAGCTGGGAGAGGGCCGGGGCGCGGACCGGCGCCGACGTCGGGTTCGACGCCGCCGTACTCGTGGACGCGGTGGAGCGGCAGTTCGGCATCGAGTCCCTGGCCGGGCTCGGAACGCCGATCCTGACCGTCACCGAACCGACCGAGACCGCCACCGCCGCCGCGTTCGCGCACACCGCGATCCTGGCCGGACGGCCCACCAACGCCGCGCCCCTCGCCGAGGCCGGGCGCCTCTTCGGCCGGCTCGCGCATCTCCTGGACGCCGTGGAGGACAAGGAGGCCGACGCGGCGGCGGGTGCCTGGAACCCGCTGACCGCGACCGGCACCCCGCTCACCGAGGCCCGCCGCCTCGCCGACGACGCGCTGCACGGGATACGCCTCGCCCTGCGCGAGACCGAGTTCACCGACGGCAAGCTGGCGCATCTGCTCCTCGCGCACGAACTGGGCCGCTCGGTCGACCGGGCCTTCGGCACCCAGTCGTGCGGGCACGGACCCGAGGCCGCCTTCGGGCCGCCGCGGACTCCCTATCTGCCGGGCGATCCGCGCCACGGCGGCAATCCCTACGGCGGTGAGCCCCCGCGGCCCGACAAGCGCGGGTTCTGGGCCGGGTGCGCCGCCGCCGTCGGGCTCTGCTGCACCTGCAAGGTGTGCTGCGCCGACGAGTTCGAGGGGCCGTGGTCGCGGCGGCGGCGTGAGGGCTGCTTCTCCGGCTGCGACTGCTCGTGGTGCGACGCCTGCGAATGCTGCGAGTGCTGTGAATGCGTGTCGTGCTGCGACTGTTGATCTACGGCTGCTGATCAACGCCCGCTGAACCACGGCTGTTCGTCGGTGACCGATGGCGGTGACGGGCCGTCACCGCCGTTGTATACGCGCTGTATCCGGATCACGGATGACCTGCGGTGACGGGCGACCGTGTTTCACCGCGGTAAAACAAAAACATGATCCGGTGACCGGTGTGCCGTGAGTGTCGTTGGGCGGGAGCAGAACCATTTCTGCCCCAGGTTCGATCCCCCGCCCAACTCGCCACCCACTTAAGGCACTTCAGTGGACGTCACAACAAAAGCGACCACCAGCATCCGCACCAGGCTGCTGAGGATTCTGATCCTCGCCCTCGCGGTGCTGCTCGTCCTGCTCGGTATCGCGGCCGCCGAACAGATCTCCGCCTATCGCAACGCTTCCGCGACCGCCGACAACGCCCGCCTGGAGATCACCCTTCAGGGACTGGTGCACGAACTGCAGAAGGAACGCGGACTCACCACCGGATACGTCGGCGGAGTCAAGCAGTTCAGCGCCAAGCTGCCCGCGCAGCGCAAGGCGACCGACACCGCGCGCCGGCAGTTGGACGTGGCGCTGAAGGGGCGTGAGGACTCCGCCGCCGGTTCGGTGCGCGAGTCCCTCGGCCGGCTCGACGGCCTCGCCGGCATCCGCAAGGACGCCGACGACGGCTCCGGCGTGGTGAACGACACCTTCGACTACTTCACCACCACGATCACCGTCCTCGACCGGCTCGACCTCGGCCTCGAAGACGTCCACGACGGCCCCCTGCGCGACGCCTACCAGGCCCTCCAAGTCCTCGGCAACGCGAAGGAGTTCACCGGCGAGGAGCGCGCCATCGTGCTCGGCTCGGTGCGCGCCGGGAAGTTCCGCGGCGACGACTACAGCCGCTTCATGGAGATCCGCGCCGGACGCCTCGCCGCCCTCGACGCCTTCCCGCGCTCGGCCACCGCCGTACAGGAACGCCGTCTGAACACCGCCCTGACCACGCCGGACGCCGAACGCGCGCTGGCGTACGAGAGCAAAGGCGGTGCACGGCACCGGGAAGCTGAAGTCCAGCTCCATCCCGCCGATGGCCTGGTGGGACTCCATGACCTCCACCATCAACGGGATGCGGAGCGTCCAGATCACCCTCGGCACCGACGTCGAGAACAGGGCCGCCCAGCTGGAGAGTTCGGCCCAGCGCGACCTGTTGCTGTTCCTGCTGCTCGCCCTCGGTACGGTCGCCGCGCTCGCCGCGCTGGCCCTCGACTGCGTACGGTCCGTGTCCACGCCGCTCGTCGAACTCGCCCGGCAGGCACGGGAGGTGGCCGGCAGCCGGCTGCCGCAGGCCGTGGCCGCCGTACAGGACGGGTCGTCCGGGGCGGCGCCGAAGCCGCCCGCTCCGCTCGCCGTCGCCGACAAGGCGGGGGCCGAAGTCCGGGAGGTGGCCGACGCGTTCGACCGGGTGCAGCGGTCCGCCTTCGAACTCGCCACCGAGCAGGCCGTGTTGCGGCGCAACGCCACCGACTCCCTGGTGAGCCTGGGCCGTCGCAACCAGAACCTGGTGCGCCGCCAGATCAGCTTCATCAACAAGCTGGAGCACGAGGACGCCGACCCCGCGACCCTCGCCAACCTCTTCGAACTCGACCACCTGGCCACCCGGATGCGCCGCAACGCCGAAAGCCTCCTCGTGCTCGCCGGAGAGTCCAGCCCCGCCCTGGTCCACCCCGCTCTCCGTCAACGACGTGCTGCGTGCCGCGCTGTCCGAGGTCGAGGAGTACCGCCGGGTCACCCTGCGCCGGATCGAGCCCGCGTTCGTCACCGGCTCCGTCGTCGTCGAAATCGCCCATCTGCTCGCCGAGTTGGTGGAGAACGCGCTGAACTTCTCGCCGCCGGACTCCGACGTGGAGATCGAGGGGCGGCGCACCAGCGCCGGGTATCTGGTCGCGATCGTCGACCACGTTTCGGCATGGACACCCAGGCCCTCGCCGAGGCGAACGTACGGCTGTCCGGTACCGCCAGCTTCATGGCCGAACCCACCCGGTTCCTGGGCCACTTCGTGGTCGGCGCCCTCGCCCGCAAGTGCGGCATCGAGGTACGGCTCGGCGAGGCACCGGCGGCCGGTGTCGTCGCCCGGGTCCTCATCCCCGCGGGGCTGTTGACGGAGAAGGGGGTCGAGGAGGCGCCGGTGGTTCCCGCGCCGAGGAAGGCGGAGGCGGAGCAGGTGGAGAGCCCGGAGACCGAGGCGGTGGCCTCCCGGTCGCCGCCAAGGGCGGTTCGTCCGCCGCGCGCACCCGCAACGGCCTGGTCAAGCGGCCGCAGCGCAGCGGTATCGCGGCGGCGGTGAGCGAGACCGACCGGGTCGGCCGACCCGCTCCCACCACGCCGGCCAACCCGGAACGGACCCCGCAACAGGTCTCCGGGATGCTCTCCACCCTGCGCAGCGCCCATATGCGGGGCGGCATCAGCGTCGAGAAGGAGAAGCGGCAGAAGTCCGAGAAGAGTGCCGCGAAGAACGCCGAGACGAACGCCGAGACCAACGCCGAGACCAACGCCGAGACGAACGAGGGTGCCGCCAAGTGACCACCGTCGACACCCCGCACGACTCGCAGACCTTCAACTGGCTGCTCGCCCACTTCGTCAAGAGCACCGACGGCGTACGGGACGCGGTCGCCGTCTCCTCCGACGGGCTGCTCATCGCCGTCTCGGACGGCCTCGGCCGCACCGAGGCCGACCATCTCGCCGCGATCGTCTCGGGGTTGAGCAGTCTGGCCCGCAGCGCGTCCAAGCGGTACAGCTTCGACGGCGTCAAGCTCATCATGATCGAGATGGGCCGGGGCTTCCTGCTCGTCTCGGCGATCCGGGACGGCAGCTGTCTCGGCGTCCTCGCCGACAGCAGCGGTGAACTGGGCCTGGTCGGCTACGAGATGGCGGTGCTCGCGGAGCGGGCGGGTGATCTGCTCACCCCGACGCTCATCGCCGATCTGCGGCAGGCGTTGCCCCGGTGAACGGTGGACAGCCCAGGGACGTAGAACCTGACGAGGACGCGACGTTCGTCCGGCCGTTCATCATCACCGGCGGCCGGTCCGAGCCTCTCCAGGCCGATCTGCGGCTGGAGACGCTGGTCGTCGCCGTCGGCGTGCCGGATCCGTCGCTCGCGTTCGAGCGGCGCCACATCGTCGCGGTGTGCGATCAGCCGACGACCGTCGCCGAGGTGGCGCACCGGGTCGGCGTACCCCTCGGCGTGGCCAAGGTGCTCATCTCCGACCTCGTCGTCGCCGGGCAACTCGCCTGCCGGCAACCCGCGGAGCTGCCGCTCCCGATGCTCGAAAGGATCAGGGACCATGTCCGGGCGCTCTGACAAGATCGTGCCGCTGGCCGTGAAGATCGTGGTCAGCGGCGGCCTCGGGGTCGGCAAGACCACGTTCATCGGGGCCATTTCGAGATCGAACCCCTCGACACGGAGGCGGCGATCACCCAAGTCTCCGTCGGAGTCGACTCGTTGGTGGGTGTCGAGGCGAAGACCACCACGACCGTCGCCCTCGACTTCGGGCGGATCACCCTCGACCCGACGATCGCGCTGTACCTGTTCGGTACGCCCGGGCAGGACCGGTTCTCCTTCCTCTGGGACGACTTGGTGGAGGGCGCGCTCGGCACCGTCGTCCTCGTCGACACCCGGCGGATCGAGGAGTGCTTCCCGGCGGTCGACTACTTCGAGTCGCAGGGCGCGCCGTTCGTCCTCGCCGTCAACCGCTTCGACGGCGCCGAGCGCTTCGACGTGGACGAGGTCCGGGAGGCGCTGGGGCTGGGCGCGGATGTGCCCGTGCTGGAGTGCGACGCACGCGAACGGGACTCCGTACGGGACGTGTTGGGGGCGCTGATGGACCGGGTGATCGGGGTACGGGCCACCCCGCGTCGTCGTACGGCCGCCCTGTCGCGCTAGACGGGAGGAGGGGGCCGGCCCGTGAACTCGGCCCCCTCCAGGCCCTGTCAGTTCTTCAGTTCCGGCGGCGAGATCTGCGACTTCGCTATCGCCGAGCCCGTCGTACCCCACTTCTTCAGGATCTTGTCGTACGTCCCGTCGGCGATCAGCTTGTTCACGGCCGCCTGGAAGGCCGGGGCCAGCTTGGTGTTCTTCTTGAAGGCGAAGCCGACGTCCAAGCGGTGGAACTCGTTGAGGAACTTGACGCCGGTCTGCTGGGCGACGGCGTAGCGCAGGCCGTTGATCGTGGACATCACGACGTCGCTGCGGCCCTGTTGGAGGGACGACCAGATCGCGCCGGACTCGCTGTAGGTCTGCACGCTGTACGCCTTCTTGCCGGCGTCGGTGCAGACCTTCTTGTTCTCCTCGAGGGTGGCCTCGAAGGTGGTGCCCGCGCCGGTCGCGACGTTCAGGCCGCAGAGTTGCTTGAGGTCGGTGACCTTGGCGAGCTTGCTGTCGGAGCGGGTGGCGAAGCCCTGGCCGTCGTTGATGTAGGTGACGAAGTCGATCGTCTTGCGCCGTTCGTCCGTCACGCCGAAGTTGCTGGCGCCGAAGTCGTACTTGCCGCTGTCGAGGGCGGGCAGGATCGCCTCGAAACTGGCCTGCTCCGTCTTCAGCTTGATGCCGAGGACCTTGGCGACGGCGTCCGCGAAGTCGACGTCCTGGCCGGTCAGCGTCTTGCCGTCGTCGAGGTAGGTGGTGCCGGGCGGCTGGCCGCCGACGGACACCGCGACGGTCAGGCTCGTGGTGCCGGACGGGAGCAGCTTCGCCGCCGCCGCGTCCTTCGGGACGGCCGAGACGACGTCCGTGGTGGGGATCTTGTCGGCCTTGGCCGCCGCCGCGTTCGCCGTGGTGCCGGACGCGTCGTCCGAGCCGGAGCCGCAGGCCGTGAGCAGCAGGGCCGCCGAGGTGATCAGGGCAAAGGGCGCAAAATGCCGATAACGGGAGCGCGAGGACGTACGCATCGTGTGCGGTCTCCTGAGAGCAAGAGTGAAGAGGACCCGAGGGGAGGGTGAGGGGTGCGCGTGTGAAGGCGACGGAGGAAGTGCGGGGAGAACGCGAGAAGCGCCCGATCGATCAAGGGATCAAGGGATCAGGGCGCGCAGTGGGTCAGCTCAACAGGAAGAGGACCACACTCGACCGAGGTCGATGTGGGAGCGCTTGACCAGCCACTGCTGTGGATGCATGGGGTAAGTGGAACAGGCATCCGGTTGGGCGTCAACCGACTTGAGACGTAGCGCTCACAGTATGGACAGCCTTGACAGCGGGGGAAACGGCGCCGTACTCTCGTTGGACGGTCCTGCTGAGGGGCTAGGCCGTACGGCGCCGCGAGGCGCTCCGTGTGAAGGCACCACCCGTGTTCGACCGACGTCACGGAGTCTTCGCATGTCTTCCGACACCCTCGCCAAGTCAGCCGCCGCACCGGACATACCGGAGCTGGCCGGCTCCCCGCGGATCGTCCCGCAGCGCCGTCTCGGGCAGTGGACGGCCGCCGTCGCCGTCCTGGTCCTGCTCGGGTTCGCCGTCGCCTCCGTCGTCCGCAACAAGGCGTTCCAGTGGGGCGTGGTCGGCGACTACTTCACCTCGGACTCCGTACTGCGCGGCCTGTGGCTCACCCTGTGGCTGACGGCCGTGGTGATGGTGCTCGGCTTCGTCCTCGGCGCGCTGCTCGCGGCGGCCCGGCTGTCCGCCAACCCCGTGCTGCGCGGCATCGGTTGGGGCTACGTCTGGCTGTTCCGGTCGATCCCGATCCTGGTGCAGCTGCTGCTGTGGTTCAACATCGGGGCGCTGTACCCCGAGTTGCTCGGCGTGAAGACCGTCAACCTGTTCACCCCGATCGCGGTCGCGATCATCGGCCTCACCCTGCACGAGGCCGCCTACGCCGCCGAGGTCGTCCGGGGCGGCATCCTCTCCGTCGACCGCGGCCAGGTGGAGGCCGCGCAGGCGCTCGGGCTGAGCCGGTGGCGCCGCTGGTGGCGGATCGTGCTGCCGCAGGCGATGCGCTCCATCGTGCCGCCCGCCGGGAACATGCTCATCGGCACCCTCAAGGGCACCTCGATCGTCAGCGTCATCGCCGTCCAAGACCTGCTGTTCTCGGCGCAGTTGATCTATCACCGCACCTACCAGGTGATCCCGCTGCTGATGGTCGCCACCATCTGGTACACCGTCGTCACCTCGGTGCTCAGCGTCGGCCAGTACTACGTCGAGAAGCACTACGCGCGCGGCTCGGAGCGCACCCGATGAGCGCGTCGAGGCGGACTCTCGTGATCGTCGGGGCCGGGCCGCGGGGACCGGTCTCATCGAGCGCATCGCCGCCAACGCGCCCGAGCTGTACGACAGTTCGGGCGCCGAAGGTGCTGAAGGTCCCGAGGGTTCCGGGAGCTCCGGAGGTCTCGACATCCATCTCGTCGACCCCCATCCGCCGGGCGCCGGACGCATCTGGCGCGCCGCCCAGTCCCCGCTGCTGTGGATGAACTCGCACGCCGAGGACGTCACCATGTTCACCGACGAGACGGTGGTCATGGAGGGCCCGGTACGCCCGGGACCCACCCTGCACGAATGGGCGGAGATCGACGGCAGCACCTTCGCCGACCGCCAGCTCCAGGGCTCCTATCTGCGCTGGGTGCACGAGCAGGCCGTCGCCGCGCTGCCCCCGGGCGTCACCGTCCACCACCACCCGCAGCGTGCCCTCCGGGTGAGCGGCCCGCGCGAGGGACGCCAGCAGGTGTGGCTGGAGGGCCGCCCGCGCCCGCTCCTCGCCGACCTCGTCGTCCTCGCCCTCGGCCACCTCGACGCCGAACTCGACGCGGACCAGCGCGAGTTGGCGGCGTACGCCCGTGAACACGACCTGGTCCATCTGCCGCCCGACTTCACCGCCGACAGCGACCTCTCCGCCCTCGCCCCCGGCGAACCCGTCCTCGTCCGCGGCTTCGGCCTCGCCTTCGTCGACCTGATGGTCCTGCTCACCGAGGGCAGGGGCGGACGCTACGACGGCGACACCTACGTCCCCTCGGGGCAGGAGCCGGTGCTGTACGTCGGGTCGCGGCGCGGCGTGCCGTACCACTCGAAGATCGGTTACGAGTGGAGCGGTGAACGGCCGCCGCTGCCACGGTTCTTCGGGCCCGCCGAGGTGGACGCGATCCTCGCGCGGCCGGACGGCTTCGACTTCCGGCGGGACGTGGGCCGCTGATCGAGAAGGAGTTGGGGTTCGCGCACTACCACCGGCTGTTCGGTGTGCACCCCGAGCGGACGAGCATCGCCTGGACCGACTTCGAGGAGAAGTACGCGGTCTGCGAGCCGGCGGAGCGCGAGATCCTCGTGGCGTCCGCGGTGCCCGACCCCGCCGACCGGCTCGACCTCGCGGCCCTCGACCACCCGCTGGCCGGGGTGACATACGCGTCCCAGGAGGAGTTCCAGGACGGGCTGCGGGCTTACATCGAGGGCGATCTGAGTCGCCGTCACGACCCCCTCCAACAGCCCCGACTTGGCGGTCTTCCTCGGACTGCTCTCCGTCTACGGGCAGTTGATCCGGCTCGGTGACGTCGGGCCCTGGTGGCACGGCTTCTTCAGCTATCTCGCGTCCGGGCCGCCGGGACCCCGGCTGCGTCAACTCCTCGCGCTGTCCCGGGCCGGCATCGTGCGGTTCGTCGGCGCCGACATGGCCGTAACGGCGCAGGACGGGGTGTTCCGGGCGTCGAGCGCGACCGTGCCCGGGGTGACGGTCGAGGCGCGGGCGCTGGTCGAGGCGCGGCTGCCGGAGCCCACGGTCGGGCGGACCGTCGACCCGCTGCTGCGTGATCTGCACGCCGACGGGGCCGTGGAGAGCCCCGAGGGGCTGCTGCGGGTGGACCGCACCGACGGGCGGCTGCTGGACCGGTCCGGGCAGCCGCATCCCCGGCGGTTCGCGCTCGGGCCCTACACCGACGTCCGCACGCCCGGCGCCTTCACCCGGCCGCGCACCGGCGGGCCCGCCTTCCGACAGAACGACGCCACCGCGCGGGCCTTGCTGGTGTTCCTGCGCGACCTCGCGTGTCGCGCCTCCGTGTAGCCCCGAACGCCAACTCCACTGCCAGCACAAGGGATTCACACCATGACCGTCATGGTCGACATCAGGTCCGTCCACAAGAGCTTCGGACCGCTCGACGTGCTCAAGGGCATCGACCTCGCGGTGCGCGCGGGCGAAGTCACCGTGATCCTGGGCCCGTCGGGCTCCGGCAAGTCGACGCTGCTGCGCACCATCAACCACCTGGAGAAGGTCGACCAGGGCACGATCAGCGTCGACGGCACACTCGTCGGCTACCGCCGCTCCGGCGACAAGCTGTACGAACTGCGTGAGCGCGAGGTGCTGAAGCAGCGCACCCGGATCGGGTTCGTGTTCCAGAACTTCAACCTGTTCCCGCACCTCACCGTGCTGGACAACATCGTCGAGGCACCCGTCTCCGCGCTGAAACGCCCCCGCAAGGCGGCAGTGGAGAGCGCGCGCCTGCTCCTCGACCGGGTGGGGCTCGCCGACAAGGCCGACGCCTACCCGAAGCAGTTGTCCGGCGGCCAGCAGCAGCGGGTCGCGATCGCCCGCGCGCTGGCCCTGGAGCCGAAGCTGCTGCTCTTCGACGAACCGACCTCCGCGCTCGACCCCGAGCTGGTCGGTGAAGTCCTCGACGTCATCAAGGACTTGGCCCACCAGGGCACCACGATGATCGTCGTCACCCACGAGATCGGTTTCGCCCGCGAGGTCGCCGACACCGTCGTCTTCATGGACGACGGCCGGATCGTCGAGCAGGGCGCCCCCACCGACGTACTCGACCGACCCCGGCACGAACGCACCCGGACCTTCCTCTCCAAGGTGCTGTGACGTGCGCAGAAAGGACTCCCCACATGACCTCCTCGCACGGCCGGGGCCTGCATCTGGCCGCCGCCGTCGACCAGCGGTCGGCCTACGACGCCGGCTCCTACGTCGAGTTGGCGCGGCTCGCGGAGAGCGGCGGCCTCGACTTCGTGACGCTCGACGACACCTTCGCGCGGCCCGGACCCGACGCCCTCGCCGTGCTGTCCCGGGTGGCCCCGGCGACCAACCGGATCGGCCTGGTGCCGACCGTGACCACCACGCACACCGAGCCCTTCCAGGTGCAGGCCGCGGTCGCGACCCTCGACTGGGTCAGCCGGGGCCGGGCCGGCTGGCGGCTCGACGTGTCGACCACCGAGGGGGAGGCCCGCCTCTTCGGCCGCCGCCATGCCGCTGCCGCCGACGCGCTGTGGCAGGAGGCCGGTGAAGTCGCCGAGGCGGCGGCCGAGTTGTGGGACAGCTGGGAGGACGACGCCGAGATCCGGGACACGGCCACCGGCCGCTTCGTCGACCGCGACAAGCTGCACCACGTCGACTTCCAGGGCTCCGAGTTCTCCGTCAAGGGCCCCTCGATCGTGCCCAGACCACCGCAGGGCCACCCGGTCCGTGTGGTCGACGCGACCGAGGGCCAGGCCCGGCGGACCGCCGCCCGGTACGCCGACGTGGCACTGGTCCGCGCCGCGAGTTCCGCGCAGGCCGGAGCCGTACGGACCGAACTGCGGGCGTCCGCCGAGAAGTTCGGCCGCGACCCCGACACCCTGCGGGTCCTCGCGAGCCTCGTCGTCGACCTCGGCGACGGCGAGCACGCGGCCGAACCGGGCCACGGCGGAGGCGGCCCCGGCAGACCGCGCACGGCCCGCTGTACCGGGAGGCCCGGTCGACCTCGCGGAGTTGATCGCGGGCTGGCACGGGGACCGTACCGTCGACGGCTTCCACCTCACGCCCGTCGAACCCCGCCGCGACCTGGAACGGCTCGCCAACGGCACGGTCGCGCTGCTCCAACACCGGGGCCTGTTCCGCACGTTCTACCCGGGCAGCACCCTCAGGGAGCACCTCGGGCTGGCCCGGCCCGCCAACCGGTACGCGGTGACCGGGGGAGCGTCATGACCGTACGGAGGCCCTCCCGCAGGCAGATCCATCTGGCCGCGCACTTCCCCGGCGTCAACAGCACCACCGTGTGGGCCGATCCGCGGTCGCGGTCCCAGATCGCGTTCTCCTCCTTCGAGCAGCTCGCCCGCACCGCCGAACGCGGCCTCTTCGACTTCTTCTTCCTCGCCGAGGGGCTGCGGCTGCGCGAACACAAGGGCCGTATCCACGACTTGGACGTCGTCGGCCGCCCGGAGTCCCTCACCGTCCTCAACGCGCTCGCCGCCGTCACCGAGCGGATCGGGCTGGCCGCCACGGTCAACGCGACCTTCAACGAGCCGTACGAACTCGCCCGCAGACTCGCCACGTTGGACCACCTCAGCGGCGGCCGGGCGGCCTGGAACGTGGTGACCTCGTCCGACGCCTTCACCGGCGAGAACTTCCGGCGCGGGGATACCTCGACCGCGCGGACAGGTACACGCGGGCGGCCGAATTCGTCGACGTGGCACGGGAGTTGTGGGACTCCTGGACCCCGACGGCCTGCCCCGCCCGTTCGCCCACCGGGGCCAGCACTTCGACATCGCGGGCGAGTTCACCGTGCCGCGCTCACCGCAGGGACACCCGGTCGTCATCCAGGCCGGGGACTCGGAGGAGGGCAGGGAGTTCGCGGCCAGGACCGCCGACGTGATCTTCACCCGGCACGGCACCTTGGAGGACGGCCGCGCCTTCTACGCCGACGTGAAGGGACGCCTCGCCAAGTACGGCCGCGAACCCGACGACCTCAAGATCATGCCCGGCGTCTCCGTCGTCCTCGGCGACACCGCGGCCGAGGCCCAGGAGCGCGCCGCCGAGATCCGCCGGCAGCAGGTCTCCCCCGCAGAACGCGATCCTCGCCCTGGAACAGCTCTGGGGCACCGACCTCTCCTCCTACGACCCCGACGGCCCGTTCCCCGACTTCGACCCGGTGCCGGACCCGACGCTCACGCAAGGCAGGACCCGGCGCGGCGACACCGTCGCGCTGGCCGAGAAGTGGCGGGCGCTCTCCCGTGACAAGGGGCTGTCCATCCGCCAGACCGTGATCGAGGCGAGCGCCCGCCAGTCCTTCGTCGGCACCCCGGAAGCGGTCGCCGCCGACCTGGAGACCTTCGTACGACAGGACGCCGCCGACGGGTTCATCCTGGTCCCGCACCTCACCCCGGGCGGCCTCGACGAGTTCGTGGACCGGGTGGTGCCGCTGCTCCAGGAGCGCCGCGCCTTCCGCACGGAGTACCGGGGCACCACCCTGCGCTCACACCTCGGCCTGCCCGACCCGGAGTGGCAGGGCTGACCCGCGGGACGGCCGGAGGACTGTCCGGCGAGCGGACGGGATCGACCGGCTGGGCCGCCCGCGGGTGAACTCGCCTGCCGGCGCGACGGGTTGGAGGTGACACTCCAGGTGGCGGTGCGGGACGAGGGGACGTTGGGGGCGGTGTCCGCCGACTCCACGAGCGGACACGGCAGTTACCGCCTCCGGCTCCCGTACCCGGCCGCGCTCGACGCCGAGGGGGCGTACGACGGTGGACTTCAACCGCGCCGTGCTCCCGCCGTGCGCGTTCGCCGAACATTTCATCTGCCCTTTCCCGTCGCCCGGGAATACGCTGGGCGTCGCGATCGAGGCGGGGAGCGCACCCTTCGGCGGACAAGGCGCTGACCTGCGGCGGGCCGGGTTCCGGGCCACCGTGTCCGGGTGATCAACTCGCGTAGATTGTGGGCCAGTTGAACGTCGTACGGCCGAAAGGCGCCCTTGCGCCCATCGGGCGGGCGGCCGAATACTCCCCACAGCGCTTGTCAGGGGCACGGCGTGTTCGAAAACCGGACGCCCGACCCTGACTGCGCCTCACGGGCCCCGACCCCACGCGGGCCCCCGGAATTCCCCTAGGAGGGAACGAAACGTGAGGATCAAGCGCACCACCCCGCGCAGCGGAATCGCGAGACGGACCAGGCTGATCGCCGTGGCCACCGGATTCGTCGCCGCTGCCGCGTTCGCCGTCCCCACCGCGAGCGCGAGCGACTCCCCGACGTTCAGCGCGACCCAGCTGTCCGCGGCCAACTCGTCCGTACTGAAGGCCGATGTCCCGGGCACCGCCTGGGCGGTCGACAGCAAGACGAACCGTGTCGTCGTCACCGTCGACAGCACGGTCTCCCAGGCCGAGATCGCGAAGATCAAGTCGCAGGCGGGCAGCACCGCCGACGCGATCACGATCAAGCACACGGCCGGTCAGTTCAAGAAGCTGATCACCGGTGGCGACGCCATCTACGGCGGCGCCTACCGCTGCTCGCTCGGCTTCAACGTGCACAGCGGGAGCACGTACTACTTCCTGACCGCCGGCCACTGCGGTGAGGTCGCCTCCACCTGGTACTCCAACTCCGCGAAGACCACGGTGCTGGGCACGAACGTCGGCTACAGCTTCCCGACCAACGACTTCGCGCTGGTCAGGTACACCAACAGCTCGGTCGCTCACCCGAGCGCGGTCGGCAGCCAGACCATCTCCAGCGCGGCCACGCCGAGCGTCGGCACGACCGTGTACCGCCGCGGCTCCACCACCGGCACGCACAGCGGCCGGGTCACCGCCCTGAACGCCACCGTCAACTACGGCAGCGGCGACGTCGTCTACGGCATGATCCAGACCACGGTCTGCGCCGAGGGCGGCGACAGCGGCGGTCCGCTCTACGGCGGCTCCGTGGCCTACGGCCTGACCTCGGGCGGCAGTGGCAACTGCACCTCCGGCGGTACGACCTTCTTCCAGCCGGTCACCGAGGCGCTGAGCTACTACGGCGTGAGCGTCGGCTGACGTCCGTCTGAACGTCCTCCGCTCCGGACTGCAGCCGGCAGCGGGTGAGCCCCGTACGCAACTCGCGTGCGGGGCTCGCTCTTGTGCCGAGCGCGGAGTTACCGTCGTTGCATCGGAGCAAGCACCTGATGCGCCACGTCGGACCCTGGGGCCCGTGATGGTCGAGGAGCTGGTGACGGCGGGAGTGACACTCGCGTCCGTCGGAGCGGTGTACGCGATGGCGGCGGCGCGGGTCGTCAAACAGTACGAGCGCGGGGTGGTGTTCCGGCTCGGCAGGCTCAGGCCCGAGGTGCGCGGGGCCGGGTTCACCATGGTCGTCCCGTTCGTGGACAAGCTCCGCAAGGTCAACATGCAGATCGTGACGATGCCCGTGCCCGCGCAGGAGGGCATCACCCGGGACAACGTGACGGTCCGGGTGGACGCGGTCGTCTACTTCAAGGTCGTCGACGCGGCGGACGCGCTGGTGCAGGTCGAGGACTACCGCTTCGCCGTCTCGCAGATGGCGCAGACCTCGCTGCGGTCGATCATCGGCAAGAGCGACCTCGACGATCTGCTCTCCAACCGCGAAAAGCTCAACCAGGGGCTGGAGTTGATGATCGACAGCCCCTCCATCGGCTGGGGTGTGCAGATCGACCGGGTGGAGATCAAGGACGTCTCCCTGCCCGAGACGATGAAGCGGTCGATGGCCCGGCAAGCCGAGGCGGACCGTGAGCGGCGGGCCCGGATCATCAACGCGGACGCCGAGTTGCAGGCCTCGAAGAAACTCGCCGAGGCCGCCGAGCAGATGTCCGAACAGCCCGCCGCGCTCCAACTCCGGCTGCTGCAAACGGTGGTGGCGGTCGCTGCCGAGAAGAACTCGACGCTGGTGCTGCCGTTCCCGGTCGAGCTGCTGCGGTTCCTTGAGCGGGCGGCCCCGGCTCCGGCCGCGCCTGCCGCACCCGCCGCGCCTGCCGTGCCCGCGGCACCCGTGGCGCCGGTTGCCGCTGTGGCGCCGCAACCGGTGCAGGAGCAACTTCCGCCCGCGGAGCCCCAGTCGGATCCGGACTCCGAGGGGTCGATTTCAAGTCAGGACTAGTCCTCACCGGCTGATGAGCGCCACTCGCGCCGAGTGGTTGCCGTGCGAATGGCCTGGGCTGACCGTGAACAGTCAAAGCGAGGGGGCGTGCGACCGCGTCCCCGCACGACCTGAAGTCGACCTTGTGCGCTCCCTGTGCGATTGGGAAGAGTGGGCGCTCGTCAACCCACCTTTCGGCCGGTCGGGTCCCCATAACCTGGCGGGCCGACCCCCACAGGAGGACACGAGTTGAAGCACCGACGCATACCCCGGCGACGGGTGGCGGCGGCGGGTGCGGGCATAGCCGCACTGGTCGTCGCGGGAGTCACCTTGCAGAGTGCGAACGCCAGCGAGACCACACCGGCGTCCGCACCGCACACCCTCTCGGCCCTCGCGGCCGGAAAGCTCGCCTCGACGCTCGGCAGGGACCTCGGCAGGGACGCGGCCGGCACGTTCTACGACGCGAAGACCAAGAGCCTCGTGGTCAACGTGCTCGACCGGAACGCGGCCGACACCGTCGAGGCGGCCGGCGCCAAGGCGAGAATCGTCGAGAACTCGCTCGCCGAACTGGCGGGCGCCCGCACGACCCTCCAGCAGGACGCCACCATCCCCGGCACCTCGTGGGCGACCGACCCCACCACCAATAAGGTCGTCGTCACCGCCGACCGCACGGTCTCCGACGCCGAGTGGACCAAGCTCGGCAAGGTCGTCGACGGGCTCGGCGCGAAGGCCGAACTCCAGCGCACCAAGGGGAGTTCAAACCCTTCATCGCAGGTGGCGACGCCATCTCCGGCTCGGGCGGCCGCTGTTCGCTCGGCTTCAACGTGGTCAAGGGCGGCGCGCCGTACTTCATCACCGCCGGACACTGCACCGAGGCCATCTCCACCTGGTCCGACTCCAGCGGCGACGAGATCGGCACGAACGAGCAGTCCAGCTTCCCGGACAACGACTTCGGCCTGGTCAAGTACACCTCGGACGTGGCCCACCCGAGCGCGGTCGACCTCTACAACAACTCCTCGCAGACCATCACCCACGCCGCCGACGCCACCGTCGGCGAGAAGGTGACCCGCAGCGGCTCGACGACGGGGTGCACACCGGCACGGTCACCGGCCTGGACGCCACCGTGAACTACGGCAACGGCGACATCGTCAACGGCCTGATCCAGACCGACGTCTGCGCCGAGCCCGGTGACAGCGGCGGCTCGCTCTTCGACGGCGACGCGGCGATCGGCCTGACCTCCGGCGGCAGCGGCGACTGCACCTCGGGCGGCGAGACCTTCTTCCAGCCCGTCACCGAGGCGCTGTCGACGTTCGGGGCGCAGATCGGCTGACCTGCCCGTACGGCACCGTGAAGTCCCGTCCCCGCGCGCGAGGGGCGGGACCTTCGCGTACGGAGGGGCTCTGTCCGGTGGGCTCCGTCCGGGTCCCGCGCCCGCGTCCGTGCGGCGCTCAGCGCTTGGGCCAGTACCACAGGGGTTCGTCGAGCGGGCCCTCGCGCCCCGCCACCGTCGTCTGCCCGAACTCCTTCACCAGTTCTATGGAGTTGACGTCGAGACGGTGTCGTATCGCGCCCTTCCGGAGAGCGTCCGCGAGCGGCCGGGCGTGGGTGACGACGACGATCTGGGTGTCCTTCGTGGCGGTGAGGATCAGGTCGGCGAGCGGGGGATCAGGTCCGGGTGGAGGCTGGTCTCCGGTTCGTTCAACACCAGCAGCGACGGCGGGCGGGGCGTCAGCAGGGCCGCCGCCCACAGGAGATAGCGCAGGGTGCCGTCCGACAGCTCGGCGGCGGTCAGCGGGCGCAGCAGGCCGTGCTGGCGCAGACCGAGCCGGAAGCGTCCGCCCAGGTCGGCGATCTGGACCCGGCTGCCGGGGAAGGCCGCGTCCACGGCCTCGTCCAGCGCGTCGGCGGCACCGATCTCGCGGATCGTCTGGAGGGCGGCGGCCAGGTCGGAGCCGTCACCGCTGAGCACGGGGGTGCGGGTACCGATCCGGTCGGCGCGGGCCGGGGCGTGCGCGTCGGTGCGGACATGGTCGTAGAACCGCCAGGACCTGATGAACTCCCGGACCGCAAGGACGTCCGGGGCGTGCTGGGGTCGGCCAGCTCGCCGAGCATGCTGTCGTACGGGCGCAGGGTGCCGTGGGCCCGGGACCAACTGCCGCTCGCGCCGCGCAACTGACGACGGCTCCCGCGCGGTCGGAGAGCGTGGCGGCCGGGCGCAGGACGGGGCCGCTCCAGATGGACTCGCGCTTGATCTCCGGGTCGAGGTTGAACATCGACGGCGCCTCGCCCGCGCCCGAGGAGGGGCTCAGGTGCCCGAAGTCCACCGCGTAGCCGAACTCGTCGCCCGCGAAGCCCAGTTGCAGACTGACCGGGCCCGAGCGGACCGTGCCCTGCACGGCATGTCTGCCCTCGCGCACGGCGCGGCCGATCGTCTCCGGGCCCGCCCACAGCACCGACGGCAGCCCGCCCTCCTGCGCGAGAGCGCGGCCACGGCACCGCCGCGCGCGGACTCGGCGAGCAGGCGCAGCGAGCGGTAGAGGCTCGACTTGCCCGTGCCGTTCGCCCCCGTGATCACGTTCAGTCGCGTCAGCGGGACGATCAGGCGGCGCAGGGAGCGGTAGTTCTCGACGGCGAGGGTGCTGATCATCCGTCCAGCGTCGCAGACGGGTCTGACAATCCCGGTCGGCCCAGCAGGTCCTCGTGCTTGCGGCGCAGGGTCGCCGCCAGCAGGGTGACCACGATCCCGGCGAGCGCCCAGGCGGACAGGACCAGCAGTGGGCCGGTCACGGCGTTGCCCTTGAAGTAGGCGATCGAGCGCGCCACCCAGGTGCCGGCGCCCGGTGGCAGGGCGGGCCCGATCGCGTTCCAGAACGGCGGCAGCAGCGGCAGCGGGAAGGCACCGCCCGCGCTCGGGGTTGCCGGCGATCACCACGAGCAGGATCGCCAGGCCGATGCCCACGACCCCGAAGACCCCTGGAGGGCGAGGGTCGCCGCCCCACGGCGAACGTGACCAGTGCGCCGAGCCCCCACAGTGCCGTCACGCTGCCGGGCAACGCGCCCAGGATCGGCCCGATGATCACCGCGCCGCCGAGGCCGCCGACGATCGCGACCAGGGCCATCACGACCAGCCGGATCACCGCGCGGCGCGGGTTGGCGGGCCGGGCGCCGGTGCTGATCGCCAGGATCGAGGCGCACAGATAGCCGCCGACGCACCAGCCGACGACCAGGTAGAACGACGACAGCCCGTCGAAGTCCTGGCGGGAGGCGGGTGCCACGTCCACCGTCCGGACCGTGCGCTGCTCGGTCCTCTCCAGGAGGAGGTGATGGTCTCCAGGGTGGTGGCCAGGACCGTGCCGCCGCCGGTGGCGACCAGGAGCGTGTCCTTGGTGCCGCGCGGGTCGATGACGAGGGCGCCGTCGATGTCCCGGTTCAGGATCTGCTTCCGCGCGGTCGCCGCGTCGGACACCGCGCGCGGTCGAGCGGTGAGCCGGGCAGCCGCTTCAGCCGGGCCACCGTCTGCTCGGCGGTGACCCCGGGAGCGACGACCCCGAACGACACGTCCCTGGGCTTCGGATTGTGCAGCGCTCCTACGTAGGAGGCGATGAAGAGCAGCTGAAGGGCGACCACACCGACCACGAGGAGGGTGGCCCGCAGGCTGACCGCGTCCTTCACCTCCCCGAGAAAGGACGTACGGGACGTACCGGTACCGGGGTCTCTGTCATGTCCCCACGGTCCCGGCGGGCCGGTGTTCGCGCAGGCGGGAAGGGGCCGAACGGATGTCGTACGTGTGTTCGAAGATTTTTCTCTCCAACTCCCCGGCGCGGCTGGGGAGCTGACGGAGTGGTGCTTGTTTCGGCCAGTGTGCACCTCCCAAAGAATCGTTTGCGTGTTCGAATGTGGTCGCTGACCGGGGCTGATGGGGCTAGAGTAATCGAACGAGCGTACGATGAACATATCGGGCAGATGGCCGAAAAGGGGTGGAGGGATGGAGGTGCGGCATGGCGGGCTTCGCCCACGTGCACGTCGCGTCCGGTTACTCCGCCCGCTACGGCGCCTCCCACCCCGAGCAGCTCGTCGAGCGGGCGGCCGAGCGGGGATGTCCGCGCTCGCGCTCACCGACCGGGACACGGTCACCGGGGCCGTCCGGTTCGCGCAGGCGTGCGCCGGAGCCGGGGTCCGGCCGCTCTTCGGCATCGACCTGGCGGTGGAGGCCCTCGCACCCCCGCCGCCCGCACAGCGCCCGCGCACCCCCGCCCACGGTGGCGCGCACGTGGTCGAGCCGCCGCTGCGGTTCGTGCTGCTCGCCCAGGACCGGGCGGGCTGGGCGCGGCTGTGCCGCATCACGTCGGCGGCACACGAGGGCGCCCTGTCCGGTACGCCGCCGGTGGTGCCGTGGGAGGCGCTGCGTGAGTACGGCGGTCCCGGCCTGGCCGTGCTGCTGGGCCCGCTCTCGGAACCGGTGCGGGCGCTGTCGGTGGGCCGGGAGGACGTCGCGATGAAGCTGCTGGCGCCCTGGAAGGAGATCTTCGGGAGGGGAGTGCGGTTGGAGGCCGTAGCGCAGAATCGTTTCGGCACGGCTCCGGGCTCCCTGCGTCTGGCCGCCCGCACCCTCGCCCTGGCCGACCGTACCCGCACCACCGCCGTGCTCTCCAACGCCGTCCGCTACGCCGACCCCGCCCAGCACCGCCTCGCCGACGTCCTCGACGCGGCCCGGCTGCTGCGCCCCGTCGACCGGCGCCGCTTGGACAGCGGGCAGCGCTGGCTCAAGGACGAGAGGGAGATGACGGTCGTGGCACGGATGATCGCCGAGTGCGCCGGAGCGGACGTCCGCCGGGCCCGCCGGCTGCTGGCGGACACCGTGGCCACGGCGGACGGGTGCGCCGTCGACCCGGCGGCCGACCTCGGCCTCGGCGTCCCGCACTTCCCGGAACCGTCGCTCTTCGGCGCCGGGCCGGAGACGGGCGGCGCGGCCGGGCTGCTGCGCCTGAAGTCCGAGGAGGGCCTGGTCCGGCGCGGCCTCGACCGCGACCGGGCGGCACGCGAGCGGCTGGAGGAGGAACTGGCCGTCATCTCCCACTGGAACTACGACGCGTACTTCCTCGCCGTCGGCCAGGTCGTCGCCGACATCCGGGCCAAGGGCATCCGGGTCGCCGCCCGCGGCTCCGGCGCCGGCTCACTGGTCTGCCACGCGCTGGACATCGCCACCGCCAACCCGCTCGACCACAGCCTGCTGTTCGAACGCTTCCTGAGCACCCGCCGCGAGTCACTGCCCGACATCGACATCGACGTGGAGTCCGCCCGCCGCCTGGAGTGCTACGACACGATCTTCGAACGCTTCGGCAAGGAACGGGTGGCGGTCACCGCGATGCCCGAGACCTACCGGGCCCGCAGGGCGCTGCGCGACACCGGCCTCGCGCTCGGCATCGCGCCCGCGGACGTCGACCGCATCGCCAAGAGCTTCCCGCACCTGCGCGCCTCCGACATCACCAATGCCCTCGCCGAACTGCCCGAACTGCGCCAACTGGCCGCCGAGGCACACCGGTTCGGCCCGCTGTGGGAACTCGCCGAAGGCCTCGACTCCCTGGTCCACGGCATGGCCATGCACCCGTGCGGTGTGGTCATCAGCGACGCCACCCTCCTGGACCGGCTGCCGGTGCAGCCCACTCCGCAGGGCGACTACTCGATGGCGATGGCCGCGAAGGAGGAGATCGAGGCGCTGGGCAACATCAAACTCGACGTCCTGGGCGTCCGGATGCAGTCCGCGATGGCCCACGCCGTCACCGAGATCGAACGCGCCACCGGCAACCGCATCGACCTCGACGACCCCAACAGGTGCCCCTCGACGACGTGTTCGCCTTCAAGCTCATCCAGGAGAGCCAGACGCTGGGCCTGTTCCAGCTGGAATCCCCGGCCAGCAGGACCTGTTGTCCCGGCTCCAGCCCCGTGACGTGCAGGACGTCATCGCCGACATCAGCCTCTTCCGCCCCGGCCCGGTCGCCGGCGGCATGCCCGAGCGGTACATCGCCGCCCGCCACGGCGGCACCCCGGACTACGCCCACCCCGACCTGGAACCCGTGCTCGCCGACACCTACGGCGTGACCATCTGGCACGAGCAGATCATCGACACGCTGCACGTACTGACCGGCTGCGACCGCGCCTTCGCGGAGGTCACCCGGCGGGCCCTCGGCGACAAGGAGCAACTGCCCCTGATCAAGGACTGGTTCCACCGGAAGGCACACGCGCGTGGCTACAGCGCGGCCGTCCGGGACGAGGTCTGGAGGACCGTCGAGGCCTTCGGGGCGTACGGCTTCTGCCGCGCCCACGCGGTCGCCTTCGCCGTACCGGCCCTGCAGAGCGCCTGGTTGAAGGCCCACCACCCGGCGTTCCTGCTGGCCGGGTTGCTCGAACACGACCCCGGGATGTGGCCCAAGCGCGTCCTGGTCTCAGACGCCCGCCGACGCGGTGTGCCGGTCCTCCCCGTCGACATCAACCGCTCCAGGGTGAAGCACACCGTGGAGATGACCGAGAAGGAGGAGTGGGGCGTGCGGCTCGCACTGTCCGGAGTGCGCGGCATCAGCGAGGAGGAGTGCGCGCGGATCGAGAAGGGACAGCCGTACGGATCGCTGTCGGACTTCTGGCAGCGGGGCCGCCCCAGCAGGCCGATCGCCGAACGCCTCGCCGAGATCGGCGCGTTGGCCTGTCTGCACGACGGCCGTCTCACCCGGCGTGATCTGCTGCTCCAGATCACCGAGCTGCACCGGCAGTCCCGCAACCGGACCGCGGGGGCCGGTCAACTGCCCATGGACACGGGTGCAGTGGGGGGCGGAGCCGAGCGGACTGCCGGAGATGACCGGACGCGAGGCGCTGAGCGCCGAGTTGGGCACGCTCGGCATCGATGTCTCCCGGCATCTGATGGAGCATCACCACCGGCTGCTGCGCGAGATCGGCGCGACGGACGCGGCGCATCTGGCCGAACTGCGCGCGGGTCAGCAGGTGTTGGTGGCCGGCGTCCGTGCCTCCACCCAGACCCCGCCGATCGCGAGCGGCAAGCGGGTCATCTTCGTCACCCTGGAGGACGGCTCGGGCCTGGTGGATCTGGCGTTCTTCGAGGACTCCCACCCGGCCTGCGCGTACACCGTCTTCCACAGCGGACTGCTCCTGGTGCGCGGTACGGTCCAGGTGCGCGGCACCCGTCGTACCGTCGTCGGTTCCATGGCCTGGGACCTGGACGAGATCGCGGGCGCCCGCCGCGACAACGGCCCCGAGGCCGCCCTCGCCCTCCTGGGCGCCGACCGCCCGCATCCGACCCCCGCCCAGCCGCGGCGCACCTTGGCCAACGGCACCTCCGGCGCCCGCCTCCACCCCTACGCCGACCTCCAGCCCGCCGGGACCCGTTCCGCCGACCTGAAGAAGTTCGGCCACCGCAGCCCGGGGAGCGCGGGATGACCACGCGGCAGCGGCACATCGCCCACTTCCACCTGCACACCGCGCTGACCGGGACCCAGTACGACGACGTAATCGAACTGGTGTCCGGAATCACGCCCCACGTCCAGGCCATCCCGCCCAACGCCCTTCAGGTGGACCTGACGTCGGCGCTCCGGTACTTCGACATGTCCGCCTACGACGCGGTCCAGACGGTGAAGATGAGACTGAAGGCCCACTACGGCATCGACAGCAGCGCGGGCCTCGCGGGCAACCGCATGCTGGCGGCGATGGCCGCCGACGCGTCCGCCCCGGGGACACCACTTTGGTGCCCACCGGACAGGCGGCCGACTGGCTGTACCCCGGCCGGTCACCGCGCTGCCCGGGATCGGCCGCGCCACGGCGGACACGCTGCACCGGTACGGGCTGCACACCATCGGCCAGCTCACCGACCTGCCGTCCGCGACCCTGCAACGGCTCCTCGGCGCGGGCCAGGCACGGCTGTTGACCGAACGCGCCCGCGGCCACGACCCCCGCCCGGTCGTCCCCGCGGAACCGGCGGCACACCTGGCCGCCGACCTGACCCTGAGCCGGGACTGCCTGGACCCGGCCCAACACCACCGCGCCGTCCTGGGACTTGCCGACCGGATCGGTCAACGCCTGCGCGGGGAAAGGAAGTTCGCGGGCCGCCTCACCCTCACGGTCCGCTACGCCGACCTCCCCACTCCCAACTTCGTTCGAGCGGGGGACCTCCACGTCCACCACGCGCACCCGCGCCCTGCCGGAACCCACCGACCACTCACCCGCCGTCGCCGCCACCGCCCTGGGCCTGTTGACCTCCCTCGGACTGCAACGCGCCCGCGTACGGGCCTTCGTGCTCCGCGCCGACGACCTGCGACCGGCCGGCAGTGCCTACCGCCAGCTCTCCATGGACCCGACGGACGCCCGCGCCCGCGCGGTCGAGGCCGCCGCCGACCGTGCCCGTCGGCGCTTCGGGCAGGAGGCGGTGCGCCCGGCGACGCTGGCCGACTGACCCCTGTCTCCGCGAACTGCCCCTCCGCTCAAGGGCGTTGGTGGACGTCGCGGTTGCGTATCTGCCACGCCCGCACCAGCAGGAAGAGTCCGACCAGCGCGACCACCACACCCAGCACCGCGTACTGGCCGTGGCCGGACATGGCCGAGCCGTTCACCGCGCCGACCCCTGCGCGATCAGACCGCGCCGAGCACGACGAGGACGATCCCGCCGACACCCCGGACCACCATGCTCACTCCATTCCCCGCACCAAGTACGTCTGCGGCGGTACCCGCCCGTGTTCTCGCTCAGCTTCGCCCCGTTCGGTGCGCGGGGAGCGGCCGAAAACCTTACGGAACGAGAACGTCGTACCGGGCGGGGCGTCGGGGTGCGGCGACGGGGTGCGGCGACACCGGGTCCTTGGTGGGGTAACGCGCCTTATGCGCAGGTCAGTTGGCCCACGGGGCGACGATGCGCGTCCCGTCCTCCAGTTCCGCCTGCAGGCCGATGGAGGTGGTGAGCCAGGTGACCGCGGTCCGGTCGGTGGGGTTCTCCACGCCGAAGGTCGCGCCGGGGTTGATGATCAGCGTGTCGCCCGCGGTGACCCGCTCGGTGCGGCCGTCGAGGGTGATCACCAGCTCGCCTTCGAGGAGGTGCAGGATCTCCTCGTGGCTGACGGTGTGCAGGGGCGCCGTGGTGCCGGCGGGGATCTCGCCCCGCCATGCGCACAGCTCCTTGCTGCCGGTGTCGGGGTGGGCGTACGAGACGAAGCGGGCGCCGTGGATCTCGTGGACGACGGCGTCGGACGGGTGGACGACGGGCATGGACTGCCTCCGGAAGTAGATGGTCAAGCTCCTTGACCATATAGCCATATGGTCAAGGAGCTTGACCAATCCGTCAAGGGTGTTTCAATGCCCCCGTGGAGAACTCCGAGGCCATCGCCCTGACCGCCGCCCTGCTCACCGCCGCGGGTGACCTGACGAAGCGCATCAACGACGGGGTCGTGGCCCGCGGGTTCGACGCGCGCCCGGCGTACGGCTTCGCCTTCGCGCGGCTCGCGCCGGACGGGGCGACGGCCACCGACCTCGCGGCGCATCTCGGCGTCACCAAGCAGGCGGCGAGCCAGCTCGTCGACGAGCTCGTGCGCAAGGGGTACGTCGAACGGCGTCCGCACCCCGGCGACGCCCGCGCCCGGCTGGTCGTGCTCACCGAGTCGGGGTGGGCCTGCACGCGGGCGGCGGAGGAGGCGGCCCTGGAGGCCGTGCGGCCCTGGGTTGAACTGTTGGGCGAGAGTGAAGTGCGCGTGTTGTGTGACCGTTTGCGGCGAATCGCGCCCTACGGTCCCCTCAGGCCCACCTGGTGACTGGTTATCACTGGAAGTTTTTACCGACGCGTAACTTCACACTTCACCTACTCGCTCGTAACTTGACGAGTGAACAGCATTCTTGTGATCCGGGTCACAGGTCGTAAGGCCGTCGCACCTCCCTTGAGCCGCAAGGAGATCACACGATGCTGCCCTGGAAACGACTGCTCAGACCCCTGACCGCGCTGCTGCTGACCGCCGCGGTCGCCGCCGTTCCCACCGCCGCCGCTCATGCGTCGAGCGCCCCCACTCAGGGCTGGAACGACTACAGCTGCCGGCCCTCCACCGCCCACCCCCGCCCCGTCGTCCTCGTCCACGGCACCTTCGCCAACGCCACCGACAACTGGCTGACCCTCGCGCCGTACCTCGAAGCCCGCGGCTACTGCGTCTTCTCCCTCGACTACGGCCAGCTCCCCGGCGTCCCGCTCGTCCACGGCCTCGGCCCCATCGACAAGTCGGCAGAGCAACTCCAGGTCTACGTCGACAAGGTGCTCGCCGCGACCGGCGCCGCCAAGGCCGACCTGGTCGGGCACTCGCAGGGCGGGATGATGCCCCGCTACTACCTCAAGTTCCTCGGCGGAGCCTCAAGGTGAACACCTTCGTCGGCATCGCGCCCGACAACCACGGCACCACCCTCAACGGCCTCACCAAACTCCTGCCGTACTTCCCCGGCGCCGAGGACGTGATCGCCTCGGCGGCCCCCGGCCTCGCCGACCAGGTCGCGGGCTCGGCCTTCCTCGCCAAGCTGAACGCGGGCGGCGACACCGTCCCCGGCGTCCACTACACGGTCATCGCGACCCGGTACGACGAGGTCGTCACGCCCTACACGAGTCAGTTCCTGAGCGGGTCCGACGTCCACAACGTGCTGATCCAGAACCTGTGTTCAGCGGACCTGTCCGAGCACGCCCTGCTCGGGCTGACGGACCGGATCGTCTTCCACGAGGTCGCCAACGCCCTCGACCCCGCGCACGCCACCGCCACCACCTGCCTGTCGGCGCTGAGTTGACCGTAGGCACACCGCGGGGCCTGTCCGACCTGAGCCGCCGGACGGGCCCGCCCTCCGCACGGCCCGCTAACGGCCGTGCCGGCCACCGCCGTTGGTCGCGCGACGGCGTACCGAGGCGAACAGGGCCGCCGCGCCGAGCGCCAGGGGAGGCGGCGCCGCCCACGATGAGATACGGCGAGCTGTCGTTCGCGCCGGTCTCCGCGAGATCCTGCGAACTCCCCGCCGCCTGCGGCTCATTGGCCTGCTCCGTCGCGGCGACCGGCTCCGCCGAGGTGCTCGCGTCCGCGTCCCCGTGACCGTTGTGCTCGACGGTCGACTTGTCGGCGCCGGCCGCGATCTGCTCGTCGGAGGGGGCGGAGGCGGTGGGCGCGGGAGTGTTAGGCGCGGGAGAGGCGGGGGCGGTCGGCTTCGACGCCGATGCCGGGGTCGGGGCCGAACCGCCCGTCGTACCACCGCCGTTGGCGGCCGTACCGCTGCCGCCGAAGCTGACGTCCGAGCAGGAGTAGAACGCCTCCGGGCTGTCCGAGCGCTGCCAGATGGCGTACAGGAGCTGCTTGCCGGAGCGCTGCGGGAGGGTGCCGGAGAAGGTGTAGAAACCGCCCGTCGCGACCGGGTCGGTGGACGTCGCGACCGGGTGCTCCAGATCCAGGTCGGACCAGGCGAGCGGCTGCGCGGGGTCGTAGCCGGAGTTGGTGATGTACACCTTGAAGGTGCCCTTGTGCGGGGCGGTCACGCGGTACTTGAAGGTGTACGAGCCGCTGCTCACGCTCGTCGCCGGCCAGTCGGCGCGGGCCAGGTCGAGGCCCTTGAACTCCTCGTTGTTCGCGCTGCACAGCTTGCCGTCCGGGATCAGCGTCCGGTGCTGCCCGTTCGCGTCGCCGATCCGGATGCCGTTCCAGTCGTAGAGCGCCTGCGTGCCACCGGCCGCGACGGCTGCCCTGCACGCGTCGGACTTCGGGCTCTCCGGCCCCTCCGCGTAGCACTGCGAGACCCTGCTGACCGGATCCCCCATCGAACCGTGCGCCACCGCGGGCGCCGCGGAGAGCGCGGTCAGGGCGAGGGGCGTCATCCCGATAACGGCGGCGGCGACCTTGCGGCGTGCGGGCATGGGGAACTCCAACTCCTCGGACGGTGCTCGGCGCGGGGACGGATCCCGTGGGGGTGATCAGAAGCTAGCCCCTGGAAACCGCGCAATCGCCTGCTGGAGACGGGGAGGGGAGATCCTTATGGTCGTGTTAAGACAGGGCTAACCGAGGGCTCAGGGAGGGGCGGTTCCATGACGGGAGCGGAGCGCGGGGATCACCTGTTCCTCGACAGCATCGCCGTCCACCCCGACGCGCACGGCACGGGGTGGGACGGCGGCTGCTGGAGTTCGTGGACGCACGCGCGCGTGCCCTCGGTCTGGGCGAGGTCAGGCTCTGCACGAACGCGCTGATGTGGGAGAACCAGGAGCTCTGCCCGAGGTTCGGGTACGAGGTCGTCGAGCGGCGTACGGACGGGCCGTACGACCGGGTCCACTACCGGAAGCGGCTGGGCTGAACCGGCCCGGGTCAGGCGTCGGGCCACCAGGTGCGGGCGATGTCCTTGCGGATCTCGGGGCGCTCGTCGGGCTCCTCGCGCACACGGCGGGTGTCCGACTTCCTCAGGGGCTTCTGCACGGTTACGCGGCGCATGGCTGCCTCCTTGTGTCCACCCGGGTTCGTGTTCTCACGAGGTAGACCGTTCCCGGGAGGGTGACTCATCGGCGGGTGTCTGTCTGTGGCGGCTGTCACCATTGGACTGTCAGTGGCGGGTGTCACGCTGGGTCCATGAGTGAACCTGTAGCGAACGTCGACTGGGACGCGGAGGCCGCCGCCTTCGACGACGAGCCCGACCACGGCCTGCGGGACCCGGAGATCCGGCGGGCCTGGGCCGACCGGCTGCGCGGCTGGCTGCCCGCGGGCGCCGCCGACATCCTCGACCTCGGCTGCGGCACCGGCACCCTGTCGCTCCTCGCGGCCGAGCAGGGACATCACGTCACCGGCGTCGACCTCTCCCCGGCGATGGTGGACCTCGCCCGCGCGAAGCTGGCCGGCCGTGACGCGGCGTTCCTCGTCGGTGACGCGGCGGCACCCCGGTGGGCGAGCAGCGCTTCGACGTCGTCCTCGTACGGCATGTGCTGTGGACCCTGCCCGACCCGCCCGCGTCCTGCGGCACTGGCGCGGACTGCTCCGCCCCGGAGGCCGGCTCGTGCTGATCGAGGGCCGCTGGGGCACGGTCAGCCCGGTCGGCATACCCGCCGACCGTCTCATCGACCTCCTGGCCCCGCTGGTGCCCGACGCGGCGCGCGTGCGCGTGGAGCGGCTCTCGGACGACCCGGTGCTGTGGGGCGGGCCGGTGGACGACGAGCGGTACGCGGCGGTGGCCCTGCCCTGAGCCGGACTCACCGCAGCAGCGCGGTGAACCCGCCCGCACGGGCCAGCCCCTCCAACTCGTCGAGCGCCGCCACGGCCGCCGCCGCGGCCGCGGGGTCCGACCCGGCCAGCCCGCTCTCCTCGAACTCGTCCTCGTCCAGCCGCCGTACGTCCGACCCGTCGGCGGAGACCCACAGGTCCAGATCCAGGTCCTCGACGACGAGTTCGGTGCCGGAGAGCGTGGCGGGGCGGGTGACGTCGCAGTACCAGCCCTTCAATCGGCCCGCGCTGTCCCGGACTTCCTTCACCGCGTACCACCGGTCCCGCCAGTAGTACTCGGTGAACACGTCCCCGCGCTCGAAGCGCACGAAGCCGAAGTCGCGGACGCCGTCACCGGCCCACGGGGCACGGACCGCGAGGCGGATGCCGTCGTCGAAGAGCAGCTCGGCCGCGTAACGGATCTTCGTACGGCCCGCCTTGACGAGGACGACGTCCAACCTGCGTGCGGGATCAGGTGAGTTCACGGACATGGCGCACCTCCGTGGCGCAGATCTCGTAGCCGAACCACTTGTTGATCGCGAGCATCGGACCGTTGCCGGTGTCGTTGCCCGTGAACGCCTCGGTGAAGCCGGCGGCTCGGGCGCGGTGCAGGGAGTCGTTCTTGGCGAGCTTGGCGAGGCCCCGGCCGCGGTGGGCGCGGGCGGTGCCGGTCATGACCGTGCCGATGGCGGTCCCCCGCCCGAGCGGGTTCGAGGGCGGGGAGGCTGCCGTCGTCCGTGCGGGCGGCGCTGAAGGCCACGGGGCGTCCGTCGACCAGCACCACGGACGTCAACTCCGGGCTGAACAGAGGGTGTTGCCAGGTCTCCTCCAGCCAGTCCGCGTAGTCGGTGAACTCGACGCCGATGTCGCTGGGTTCGTCGGCCATCGTCTCCGCGTCCAGTTCGAACACGGGGCGCGGGTCGTCGGCGAAGTCCGAGCCCGGGCGGATCTCCACGCCCGGCGGCGGAGTGCCGAGCGGGGGCAGGGTGCCGTGCGCCAGGTCCAGGCGGAGGAAGTGCGCGGAGCGGCTCGCCGTATAGCCGAAGCCCTCGGCGAAGGCGCGGTTGGCCGGGTCGTCCAGGACCCAGGCGTAGATCCCGGTCGCGCCATGGGCGGCCAGGTGCTCCTCCGCGGTGCGGGCCAGGAGCGAGCCCGCGCCCCGGCGGGTCCGCTCCGGGTGCACGTACACGTTGATGAAGCCCCGGCCGGGTTCCGGGCTGTCGTAGGCGATGCCCACCTCGGCGGTGCCGATGATCTCGCCGTCCTCCTCCGCGACCAGCCTGCGCAGCTGGACCGCGGGTGCGCGTGGGCGATCTCGTAGGCGACGGACTCCGGGCTGAGCAGCATGAAGGGGAGGGCGAGCCGGCGTACCGCGACGAAGCCGTCCAGGTCGGCGCGTACGTCGGGGCGCAGGTCGCGTGCGATCACGGTCATGGGGTCGCACGCTACGACGGGGCCGCGCCGGAGTGCCTCCTATTTTCCGGGGTGTGTCTCGTCCGGAGGGTGCGACCCCGGGTGGGTGCAGGACAATCGGGCCGTGACCTTGAAGATCCACATCGACGACAGTGCGGCACCGTACGAGCAGGTGCGGGCGCAGATCTCCGAGCAGGCGCGGGCGGGGTGCTGCCGGTGGGGTACCGGCTGCCCACGGTCCGGGGGCTCGCCGAGTCGCTCGGGCTCGCCGCGAACACGGTCGCCAAGGCGTACCGGGCGCTGGAGGCGGACGGGGTGATCGAGACGCGTGGGCGCAACGGGACGTTTGTCGCTGCCGCGGGCTCGGCGGCCGAGCGGGAGGCGTCGTTGGCCGCGCAGGCGTATGCGGAGAAGGTGCGGCGGTTGGGGCTTGCGGAGGGGACGCGGTGGCGGCCGTGCGGGATGCCCTGCGGGCGGCTTATGGGGAAGGGTGAGGTGAGTTCGGCACCGCCTGTGCGCCGTTGTGGCTGAGCGTCGTTGCGGTGGACACAGACACGGGCGCAGGGAGGCCGGCGGTGCCTACAGGTACAACCCGCGTCCGCGCCCTCGCGTTGGTCCGGTACCGATGTCGGTTGGGTGCCGCGGCGCAGGGCGTACAGCTCGGCCAGGGTGGCGCCCTCGCGGCCGACGCCCTCCTCCGTGCCGAGCCAGGTGACCGACTCCTTGCGGGTGAGGGGGCCCACCTCGATGCGGGCGAGGCAGCGGCCGGGGCGGACGACGGCGGGGTGCAGACGCTCCAGGTCCTCGTTGGTGGTGACGCCGACCAGGACGTTGCGGCCCTGGCCGAGGAGGCCGTCCGTGAGGTTGAGGAGCCGGGACAACGCCTGGCCCGCCGTGTGCTTCGCCTCGCCGCGGATCAACTCGTCGCAGTCCTCAAGCAGGAGGAGCCGCCAACGGCCCTTGCCCGTCGTGTCGTCCTCGCCGATCGCGATGTCCATCAGATAGCCGACATCGCTGAACAGCCGCTCCGGGTCCAGCACACAGTCCACCTGACACCAGTCCCGCCAGGACCGGGCCAGCGTGCGCAGCGCCGAGGTCTTGCCGGTGCCCGGCGGACCGTGCAGCAACAGCAGGCGGCCCGCGATGTCCTCCGGGGTCGTCTTCATCAGGCGGTCCATCGCGTCCGCCACCGGGCCCGTGTAGTTCGGGCGCACCTCGTCCCATGTGCCCGCCGAGATCTGCCGGGTCGTGCGGTGCGGGCCGCGCCTGGGGGAGACGTACCAGAACCCCATCGTCACGTTCTCCGGCTGCGGTTCGGGCTCGTCGGCCGCGCCGTCGGTCGCCTGGTCGAGGACCTTCTCGGCGAGTTCCTCACTGGTCGCCGTCACCGTGACGTCCGCGCCGCGGTTCCAGCGGGAGATCAGCAGGGTCCAGCCGTCGCCCTCGGCGAGCGTCGCGCTGCGGTCGTCGTCACGGGCGGCGCGCAGCACCCGGGCGCCCGGCGGGAGCAGGGTCGCCCCGGACCGGACGCGGTCGATGTTCGCCGCGTGCGAGTACGGCTGCTCGCCCGTCGCGAACCGGCCGAGGAACAGCGCGTCGACGACGTCGGACGGGGAGTCGGAGTCGTCGACGTTGAGCCTGATCGGCAGAGCGTCGTGTGGGTTCGCAGACATGGGGCCATGATCCGGCACGACGACCCCGTCCGCACCCGCTTTCCGCAGTGCGCCCCTGAGTGTCGGTTTTGCGCTCCGCTGGAAAAGCGGCGACGGGCCGTCGTTCGGCTGCGGCGCCGTCGTCGCTGGTCGTGCCGTTACGGCCTCGCCCTGTTACAAGCCTGTGTGCGTACGGATCTGCCCCGCCTGCTCCCGCACCGTTACTGTTGCCCATGATGGGACGTCATGGGTGGAATTCAGGGGCACTGCGGTGGCGGCTCACCGCGCTGCTCGGCGTGGGTGTGGCCGCACTGGCTCTGATCGTGACCCTGATCAACACGCTTCCCGGCGGCGGAAGCACCGCGGGCACCTCGCGCGACGGCGACAAGGTGCACGGCACCCCGGCGACCCCGCCCGACACGGACCGGCCGGAGGTCGGCTGGGGCTTCACCCACACCCAGTACAGCGCCGACGAGGGCAGCGGCGCCGCGACCGAGCGCGTCGAGGGGCTGCTCGAGAAGTCCCGACTCCCGCAGGACCAGGCCATCATGGGCTGGGGCGCCGACAACCCCGAGCCGGTGAAGGGGCGTTACGACTTCGGCGCTCTGGACCGCCGTATCGACTTCATGCGCAAGTCCGGCGGCACCCCGTCATCACGCTGTGCTGCTCGCCGGACTGGATGAAGGGCGGCAAGTCCGGTGTCGGCAACACCAACTGGAGCCAGGCCTCGCTGGAGACGGCCCCGAGGCCGGACCACTACGCGGACTACGCCGCGCTCGCCGCGACCGTCGCCAAGCGGTACCCGGACGTCACCCACTTCATCGTGTGGAACGAGTTCAAGGGCTTCTGGAACGACGCCAAACAGCGCTGGGACTACGAGGGTTACACCCAGCTCTACAACCTGGTCTACAAGGCGCTGAAGAAGGTCAACCCGAAGATCATGGTCGGCGGCCCGTATCTGGTGATGGACAGCGTGGACCCGCGCGACCCCAACGCCTCCCCTACGTTCGAGGGCAGTTGGGGCGCGATGGACCAGCGGGTCATCGACGCCTTCGACTACTGGAACGAGCACAAGGCCGGCGCGGACTTCGTGGTCGTCGACGGCTCCAGCTACACCAACGACGACGACCTCCTCCCGAACGAGTTCGGGGCCACCGACAAACTCACCGCCGTCAGCACGTGGGTGCGGGAGCAGACGCGCGATCTGCCGCTGTGGTGGGCCGAGTACTACGTCGAGCCCGCCGACGGCAACGACGACCGCAAGGGCTGGTCCGAGACCCACCGCGTCGCCGTCCAGGCCACCGGCATGATCGCCATGGCCAAGGGGGCGCCTCCTCCGGCTTCTACTGGAACCCGGAGGAGGAGAAGGGCACCGAGTGCGCGGGCTGCCTGTGGACCCCGACCGACGGCTCCGACGGCGGGCGGCAACTGCCCATGTACGACCTGGTCTCCCGGTTCGACGCGGCCTTCGGGCCCGGCGCGACGTTCGAGACCGTGTCGGTCGCCGCCGACGACGTGCCGAACGTACGGGTCCTCGCCACCGACAAGACGGTCCTGGTCGTGAACACCCTGGACCGGCAGATCAGCGCCAAGGTCGACGGCAAGACCTTCGACATGACGGCCTACGGGGTCAAGTGGCTGACGCGCCAGCCCACTTGACCCCGTAGAACCCGGTAGAACCCCGTAGAGCGCTGTTGGAATGCGTTACTTCATCGTCAGGAACCGCTGCACCAGCGAGGCCAGCAGCACGGCTAGCAGTGGCAGCGAGAACCAGAAACTGCTCTGCAGCCACCGCAGTTGACGCACCCCGGGCCGGACCGCGACCCGGACGACCTCGCGGGCCGTCAGCATCAGGATCAGGGCGACGGCGGCGAGCGCATCGCCGACCACCGACCACGGCGTCCAGGTGATCTGCGGCCCGATCGGCCCGGGATCGGGATTCGGGACGGCGCCCGCCGGCTGCCGGCGCAACGTGTACACCGTCGCGTCGGCGTTGACGAGGACCTTCTTCAACTCCTGCCGGTTGTCCAGGTTCTGGATGAGCCGGGACTCCCAGGTCGTCGCGTAGCCCGCGTCCAGCTGGAGCGAGACGACCTGGCTCTCGTTGAGCATCAGATACGAGTTGGGGCCCGCGTCCTTGAGCGCCTTGACCAGCCCGGACACCAGCACCGGGTCCGCGGGGGCCAGCGTGGGAACGTAGTTGACCCGCTCCATGTCCTTCGCGCCCCACGGCATCGCCGGCGTCACGTCGTTGACCGTGTCGTCGCTCAGCCACAGCAGCCGCACCGTCGGCTGGTCGTGGGCGTACACGTAGTTCATGGCCGCGACCTCGCCGGGCCGGACCCGCTCGAAGCCCTCGTTGCCCCAACGGGCCACCAGGAAGCCGCCCATGAGCAGCAGGCCGGCGAGCAGCGCGGCCAGCGGGGCGAGATGGCTCGACCGGTCCTTCTCGCGCTCCTCGGCGGTGGCGCCGGTGCGCGGGAAGAGCGCGAGGCCCGCGAGCAGGGCCGCGCCCGGCACCGCGAACATGAAGACGCGCAGCGCCATCTCGCCGCCGTAGGACTGCATGCCGAAGCCCAGGAACGGGACGAACGTGAGGACCAGCAGGGAGCGTTCGCGGTATGTGTTGGTGCGGCGGCGCCACCAGCCCCAGCAGGCGAAGGTCATGATGCCGCCGGCCAGCAGGACGCGCGTGTAGAGGACCAGCTTGTGGGTCGAACTGCCGCCCTGGATACGGCCGGAGACGGACGTCGAGACATTGCTGCCGACGCCGCCGACCCCGCCGAAGAGGTCGTTGAAGTGCCCGGACCAGTACGGCTCGGCCATGAAGCCGAGCCAGACCGCGACGAGCACGGCGAACAGGATGGGCAGGCCGCGGAGTTCGGAGCGGCCGATCAGGACGAGGACCGTGAGCACGCCCAGCATCACGAACGGCGTGAGCTGGTGGGCCGGGACGCTCGCCGCGAAAAGACCGGTCAACACCAGGAGCAGGACGGCCTGTTGACGCCGGTCGGTCGGTTCGACCTCCGCCTCGCCGGGCCGCATCCTGGTCCACAGGACGTGCGGTGCCCGGAACCAGACCAGCAGGATCGCGACGAAGGCCAGGTAGAGCAGGAAGGTGAAGCCCTGCGGGGAGAAGTAGTCCTGGCCGACCCAGCCGCTGAGCACGAAGATCCAGATGCCGGTCCACTTCGCCCGCCAGCTCGCCCGCAGTGAGCGGACCAGGAGGAACATCGGTGCCAGATAGGCGAGTTGGATGGCCGTGGGCCACCAGCGGATGACCTCGGACCAGTCGGTGATCCCGCACGTCCTGCCGACGAACGCGGCCACCGCGAAGAAGCCCGGCCAGCTCCAGCGCGCGTCCAGGTCGGGTACGGCCGACCCGGTGCGGTCGATGTAGTCGATGAACCCGAGGTGCTGCCAGGCCGTCGGGAAGCGCGGCTCGGTCTCGATCACCGCGGGCAGCGCGTGCAGCGAGAACACGGTCGCGAGCAGGGTGATCATCAGCAGTGTCCTGTGCTCGCGGCCCAGCCACAGCAGCGAGGCGAACACCACGATCAGCAGCGCGGCCCCGACGAGCGTGGGCAGCGGCAGCACCGAGATCAGGCCGAGCCCGCCCATGCGGTTCAGGTCGGACTCGCCGAGCCGCAGCGCGGGCACCCAGTACAGCAGCAGCGCGGCCACCAGCAGACAGCCGAGCACGACACCGGGCCGCGTCGGCACCAGCCGCTCCCGCAGGGACAACGGCCGTATGGGCGGCGGCACTTCGGCCTCCGGTGCCTCCCCCTCGTCCCTGTCCTTCGCCGGCCGCTCCGGCGCCTCCTCGCGTACGGCGGACTCGTACGGCGCGTCCACCTCCGGCGCGGCGCCCGGGCTCAGCGAGGACTCCGAACCGGGCTCGCGCTTCTCCACCGGCAGGCCCACGATCTCGGGCCGCTTGACGCCGAGCACCCAGGTCGGACGCTGGTCGCCGGACACGATCGGCGTGCCGGTGGGCGGGGTCCCGGGACCCGGCCGTACGTCCGGCCGGCGTTCCAGGTGGTCGAAGTCGACGTGGATGCCGAGCGCGAGGGTGTCGGAGTCGAGCGCCCAGGCCGGACCGCGCCGGCGCGGGGCGGCGGCCGGGACCTCGCGGGCCCCGAGGTCGGCGAGGTCCCCGTCGGGCGCCGCGTCCTCGGGCAACTCGGCGGCCGGTGCGGCCCGTAGGGTCCGGAACAGCTTCGGCGCGGCGATCGTCACGATCACCGCGAGGCTGGAGATCTCGGCGACGCCCGCGCCGGTCAGGCCCATGCGGGGAGCAGCAGCAGCGTCAGACTGAGCACCAGGACGCACAACAGGCCCTGCAGCCAGGCGAGTCCACTGGTGCGGCTCTGCGCGCGCAGCACCGCGAAGTACGTCTCCATGACGACCCGCAGCAGCGCGCCCACCGCGAACCAGCGCAGCAGCGGGGTCGCCGCGTCCGCGTAGCCCGCGCCGAACACACCCAGGATGTACGGCGCCCCGATGAACAGCAGCCCGCAGATCGGCAGCATGATCCGGGCCATCCGCTTGAGCGCGGCCCGGGTGTTGGCGGCGATGCGCGCCGGATCGTGCGAGCCCTCGACGGTCAGCGAGGCGCCCATGTTGATGGCGAGCAGGTTGACCGTGCCGCCTATCGTCGTGGTGATGTAGAAGTACGCGTTGTCCTCGGAGCTGACCTGCGAGGCGATGATCACCGGCACGAGGTAGACCACGGCGAGCGAGAACAGCGAGCCCGTGTAGTCCCCGGCGAGGAACCGCCCGATCTCCCGCAGCGTCGGCGGCTTCGCGTGCTCCTCGGTCGCCTTGATGTGCCGGGGCACCAGCCGCCGGAACACCAGCAGGCCGAGCGGCACCACGGAGAACGCGATCGCGGCGACCCAGGACACGAAGACACCGCTCGTGGCGAGCACCGACGCCAGCCCGACGAGCAGCGCCAGCTTCACCGCCGAGAACACGGTGTTGCCCACCGGCACCCAGGGCGCGCTGCGCAGCCCGGTCAGTACGCCGTCCTGGAGCGTGAGCACGTTCCAGGCGACGATCGCCAGGATGAATCCGAGGCCGTTGACCGACCCGTGCAGGAAGCGGTACGAGGGTCCCCATGTGTTCAGGGTCAGCAGGAAGATCCCGGCCCCGAGCGCGACGACGACCGAACTGCCGACGTACGTACGGAAGATGAGGCGGCCGGTGGCGCGTCCGGCGACCGGGATGAAGCGGGCCAGGGCACCGGTCAGGGTCACCGCGGTGAGCCCGGCGAGCAGCTTCATCGCGGCGATGGCGGCCGAGCCCTGGCCGACCGCGGACGGCGAGTAGTAGTGGGCGGCGATCAGCCAGTAGCCGAGCCCCAGCACCGCGGAGATACCGGTGTTGAGCATCAGGGCGTAGGCGTTGCGGAACAGCGGGCTGCCGCCGGGGACCTGCCCCCCCCGGCAGGCGCAGGCGGCGCCCCCTCTGCTGGGGTGCCTCGGTCTCGGGCGCTGCGGCCTGGGTGGTGGTCGTCGTGTCAGACACGGGAACGGCTGGCCTTCCGGCGGACCTGTCGAGCTCTGCGGACCATGGCGTAGCCCTGGGTGAGGGCACGGTCCCTGGCGAAGTTGCGGGCGATCGCGCGGCCTTCGACGAGCCGCGCGAACTCCTCGACACCCGTACCGCGGCGCACGGTCACCCGCCGCAGGGCGTACGGCCCCTGGCGGCGGCGGGCGAGGTCGTTGCCGACGGCGAGCGCCTGCGCGAACCCCGCCTCCCGCACCGCGTGCCGCACCCGGCGGTTGGAGTAGCCGTAGGGATACGCGAACGAGACGGGTGCGGCGCCGAGTTCGTCGGCGACGATCTCCTTGCAGCGGACCAGCTCCGTCCGCAGGGAGTCGTCGTCGAGCTGGTCGAGCTGCGGGTGGGTGTGGCTGTGGCCGCCGATCTCGACGTCCGTGCCCGCGAGTTCGCGCACCTGGTCCCAGTCGAGCATGGTGTCCAGGCCGCCGCCTGTGTCGTGGGCGCCCCGGATCCAGCCGGTGGAGACGAACAGGGTGGCGGCGAAGCCGTGTTGGGCCAGCGCGGGCAGGGCGTGCCGGTGCACGCCCTCGTACCCGTCGTCGAAGGTGATCAGCACCGGGCGCTCGGGCAGCGGTTTGCCCGAGCGCCAACTCGCCGCCAGATCCGCCGTGTTGATCGGCGTGAAGTCCAGGCCGCCGAGGAGCGCCAGCTGCTCGGCGAACGCCTCGGGCGCGACGGACAGTTCACGGGTGGCGTCGTTCGGTGCGGTGGCGACCGAGTGGTACATCAGGATCGGCACCGGTGTGTCACTCATGTCCGCCCCCTGCGATCTCCACCACCGAGAAGGTGACCCCGCCGCGCCGGGCCCGCACGCTCCCGACGACATACCCGCCCGCCGCGCCGAACACCCCGGCGACGATCGCGCCCGCCCGGCCCGCGCCGCCCGGCCGGACGAGCACGGCGTCCCGCAGCCCGCGCACCACTCCGGCCGGCAGGACCCGGGTCGTGTACCGGCGCTCCGACTCAAGTCCCTTGTCGGCGCCGACACTTCGGGCCACCAGCGCCTTGGAGAGACCCTCGGCGTACGTCCGCGTACGGAAGTACCCGAAGTGCTCACGCACCGCCGGCACCCGGTGGTGGATCACCGCCCGGTCGTCGATCAGCAGCACCGCGTCCGGCCTGGCCCGGGTGAGTCGGATGCACAGCTCCGTCTCCTCGCCGCCCAGCGGACGCTTGTCGCCGTCGCGCCCGATGCCGGTCGCGAAGCCGCCGGCCGCGTCGAACGCCGTACGCCGGAACGAGGCGTTGCCGCCCAGCACGTTGCGCACCCGGACCCGGCCCGGCGGCAGGCCCTTGTACGTGCAGCCCACCACCCAGTCGAACTCCTCGGGGAACCAGGCCGGTCGGCGCCCGGACGCCCAGATGGGCATCGTGCGGCCGCCGACGGCCATCACCTTCGGATCGGTGTACGCCTCGGCGAAGTACCGCAGCCATTCGCGTTCGGCCACGGCGTCGTCGTCGAGGAAGGCGATGACCTCGCCGCGGGATGCGGCGATGCCGGTGTTGCGGCCCGCGGACAGACCGCGCGGGCCCGCGTTCGCCAGCACGCGGACCTCGCCGGTTTCCTGAACGTCCTTGTACTCCCTGGTGAGTCGGTCCAGGAGAGCGGGGTTGTGGTCGACGACCAGCAACGTCTCCAGCGCGGGCCGTGACTGCGCACGCACCGAGGAGACCGCCGCGAGGATGTCCTCCCAGCGGTCCTCGGTGTAGACGCAGATCACGACAGAGATGTCGGGACCGCTCAAGACACCTCTCCCCGGAACGGGTCGGTCATCGTGGAGTGCGAACGGCGGCGCAGCGCACGCCGGTTGGAGCGCTCCTTGAGGATCACCTTGAGCACCCGGATTCCATCCCGCACGGCGCGCAGATTGCTCGTGCCGTGGATACGGAGGTACTCGTGGCTGGGGATCTCCTGCACCTTGAGGCCGGCCTTGACCACCCGGATGTTGATGAGTGTCTCGATCTCGAAGCCGGTGCAGTCGAGGTCGATCTTGTCGAGGCAGTGCCGCCAGAACGCGTTGTATCCGTAGCAGAGATCGGTGTAGCGGGCGCCGAACTTGCGGTTGACGATCGTGCACAGCGCCCAGTTGCCGAGCTTGCGGATGAACGTCATGTCGTCCGTGCCGCCGCCGTTGGCGAAGCGTGATCCCTTGGCGAAGTCCGCGCCCGAGACGAGGGCGGAGACATAGCTGACGATCTCGTGCCCGTCGGCCGAGCCGTCCGCGTCGACCATCACGATGATGTCGCCGCTGCAGGCCTCGAACCCGGTGATCAGGGCATCCCCTTGCCCTTGCCCTGTTGTTCGACGACCTTGACCCCGGGCCACAGCTCGCGGGCCACCTCGACGGTGTTGTCGCTGGAATTGCCGTCCACGAGAACCACTTCGTGTATCCACGCAGGAAGTGTCTTGAAGACGTAGGGGAGATTCTCCGCCTCATTCATGGCGGGAATCACCACGCTCACCGGCGGTGTGATCGCCAGGTGAGAGGAGATGGGCCGGTATTCGGCCGACATTAACGGATCTTGGCCCGGTGTCGC
Organism: Streptomyces sp. P3; assembly: GCA_016893485.2. GTDB lineage: Bacteria > Actinomycetota > Actinomycetes > Streptomycetales > Streptomycetaceae > Streptomyces. The sequence continues at coordinate 2,374,427 of JAFEKX020000001.1, read as the reverse complement.
TGGGCGCAGAACAGAACTCACGAGCTGGTCCCTCTCGTCCGGCGGACCGCCCGCCCCTGGGCGGCCCGGCTCTGTGCTCCGGTTCGAAAGGGGGTTCTCACGGGCGACACGGAAAAATGGATCTCCATGCACGCATGGTGAGCTGGCAAATCTGGTCGACCCCGAAAAACATGAAAGCCGGCCGCGCGGACGACTCGGTCACACAAGCGGTCACCGAGCACGGCACCCCCTACCGCGCCCCCCGCCCCGGATTCATCGCGGTCCTTGAGCCCTCCCCTAGAGCCGCTAGATGATGAACCAGTGCGGGTGAGATGTACGACGGTATTGATGATTGAACCTGTATGGCAAGACCTGGAACGAGGCCTCACGTTTTTGTTGGTTTGACCGTTACACAGCTTTGTCAGCCGTTGTGTGGCCCGGCATATGCCGCATGAATACCGATAGCGATATCAGGCCACTGATCGCCGCCACCGTGATAACGCCGCCGTCGACGGACCACCGGTGCACGGCCAGCATTCCCTGGGCCACCAGCATGTCGACGACCACCGCGCCCGCCACCGAGGTGAGAACACGGCTGAAGGGATCAAGTCCGCGCAACACCGCGGCAATTGCCGAAGCCGGCGCCGCGAACAGGAAGAACAGCGCGAACGGACCGCGCAGCGGTGATCCCGAGTCGAGGAGTGCGAGCAGTGCGCCCACGCCCCCTACGGCGACCGCCGCGCCCGCGAGCACCGGTGACAGGTCCCTCCCGGTCCTGACCGCACCCGCTCGACGCCGTCCGTGGACGTTCTCTTGATACGTAAGGTCTGCATTGGCGACTTTGCCCCCGACGCGCCGGATGCCGGGTTTCAATGTGGCGCAGCCCGGCCGCGAACGTCAAGACGCGGAGGGCGGTCATACCGGTTGTGATGCACAGGTGAACACCTGTTCCCACCGGCAAACCCTTGGCATGCACACTTCCCGTCAACGCGCGTCACTGCTACGACAGTTGTGGCAGAGATCCTGCTAAGGGAGGTTCCATGAGACGTTCCCGATTTACGGCATACGTGACCTCGCTCCTCCTCGCCGCCGGCCTCGCCCTCACCGGGGCGATGACGGCGCAGGCGTCCCAACTCGCCGCCACCGGCGGCTATGTGGCCCTCGGCGACTCCTACTCCTCGGGGTCGGCTCGGGCAGCTACATCAGTTCCAGCGGTTCCTGCGACCGCAGCACCAAGGCCTACCCCTACCTCTGGGCAGCCGCCCACTCACCCTCGACGTTCGACTTCATGGCTTGCTCGGGCGCTCGTACGGGTGATGTTCTCGCCAACCAACTCGGCACCCTCAGCGGCTCGACCGGCCTCGTCTCGATCAGCATCGGCGGCAACGACGCCGGTTTCTCCGACGTCATGACGACCTGTGTCCTGCAGTCCGACAGCTCCTGCCTCTCCCGGATCGCCACCGCGAAGGCGTACGTCGACTCGACGCTCCCCGGCCTCCTCGACAAGGTCTACTCGACGATCAGCGCCAAAGCCCCCGCCGCGCACGTGGTCGTGCTCGGCTACCCGCGCTTCTACAAGCTCGGCACCACCTGCCTCGGCCTCTCCGCGACCAAGCGCTCAGCCATCAACGGCGCGGCCGACTACCTCGACGCCGCCCTCGCCAAGCGCGCCGCCGACCACGGCTTCACCTACGGCGACGTACGCACCACGTTCACCGGCCACGAGATCTGCTCCGGCGGCTCTTGGCTGCACAGCCTCAACCTGCTGGACATCGGCGAGTCGTACCACCCGACGGCGGCCGGCCAGTCCGGCGGCTATCTGCCCGTCCTGACCGGCGCGGTCTGACCCTCGCCCAGGGTGCGTCGCCTCACGCCGAGGGCGACGCCGAGTCCGACGCGGAGGCCCCGCCCGACGGGGTCTCCGCCAGGCAAGTGACCGAGAACGGCACCGAGTTGGACTCCCCGTGGACCGGGCCGCGGATCTCCACACTGATCTCGTTCTTGAACGTCCCACTGCTCGAGTACGTCGTCAGGAACACCCGGTCCTGCTTGGTCTTCCCGCCGCCCGCAGGGAACGACAGCGTCTTCCACCCGGGGTCGGAGACCGAACCGGTCTTCGTCACCCACCGGTAGGACACCTCCGCGGGCACCTTCCCCACCGTGATGCTGGCCGTGAAGGTCGGCGCCTTCGCGTTCGGCGGCGGACAGCTGCCCGAGTACTCGGTGTTGGCGCCCTCCACCGTCGCCTTCACCGACTGCGGTGCCGACGACGACTTGCCGGCACTGGGACTCGGCGTCTCGCTCGCCTTGGTGGTCTCACTGCTCGGACTGGGCGAAGTCCCGCCCGAGGGCTCGTTCTTGGGGCTGCTGGTGCTCTTGCCCGCGTCCGTGTTCCCGTCGTTGTTCCGGTTGATCAGCGTGTACGTCAGCCCGCCGATCGCCAGCGCCAGCGCGACAAGCCCCGCGACTAGGACGATGGCCGCACGCCGGTTGCGCCGGGGTTCCGCCGCGCCCGTCCGCGTCCCGTAGGGGTCGCCCTCGGGGCCGACAGGAGGCATCGGCTGCGGCGGCGTCGGGGATAGGTGTCCTGCGGAACGCCCGCCATCATCGGCGAGTACGGCGTCGTCGGCGCCGTGGACGCGCGCGGCGCACCGCCCGCCGCGACCAGCCGCAGATCCTGCTCGGCCTGCTCCGCGGACATCCGCTGGGCCGGGTCCTTGCGCAGCAGCCCCTCGATGACCGGCGTGAGCGGTCCCGCCAGCCGCGGTACCGGCAACTCCTCGTCGACGATGGCACGCAGGGTGCTCAGCGGGGTGTTCTGACGGAACGGCGAGTGCCCCTCGACCGCCGCGTACAGCAGGACGCCGAGCGCCCACAGGTCCGACTCGGGACCGGGGTGCGGCCCAACGCCCGCTCCGGGGCGAGGAATTCGGGCGAGCCGATGACCTCGCCGGTCATGGTCAGCGCCGAACTGCCCTCGACCATCGCGATACCGAAGTCGGTCAGGACGACCCGTCCGTCGTTCGACATCAGCACATTGGCCGGTTTCACATCCCGGTGCAGCACACCCGCGTCGTGCGCGGCCCGCAGCGCGGCGAGCACCTCGGCACCGATGTGCGCGGTCCGCTGTGGCGACAACGGCCCCTCGGCATCCAGGACATCGGCCAGGGACACGCCCCGCACCAGCTCCATGACGATCCAGGGGCGACCGTCCTCCGTCGCCACGTCGTACACCGTCACCACGTTGCGGTTGGCGACCCGCGCCGCCGCCCACGCCTCGCGCTCCAGCCGGGCGTACATCCGCTCCACGTCGTCGGAGGCCAGCCCGCCGGGCGCGCGGACCTCCTTGACGGCGACCTCGCGTTGCAGCACCTCGTCGCGGGCCCGCCACACCGTGCCCATCCCGCCCTCGCCGAGGGGGACAGGAGCCGGTAGCGGCCCGCGATCACACGTTCAGTGCCCGGATCTTCGGACATGGGCTCCCCCATTCGCAGCCGGGCGAATTCTCGCCGTACACAACTCAGCCGAGTGCTGATGCCGCCCCCTTGAGCACCAGTCCGACCCCGAGACCCACGACGACCAGCGCCGATGCCAACGGCGCGGTCCTGCGGACCAGTACGGCCATGGGGCTGGTGGTCCAGCGGGGGCGCCGGTCCAGCACTCGGTTCATCCCTGTACCCAGCTTGACGACGGCGAATCCGGCCGCGGTGAGGGTGAGGGCGAGACCGACGCCGTACGCGACGACGAGCAGCAGCCCGAACCACGCCTGGCCGAGCGCGGCGGCCCCACGAGCACCACCACGGCGGACGGGCTCGGCACGAGCCCACCGGCGAAGCCGAGCAGGATCGTGCCGCGCACGGTCGGGGCGGTCTCGTGGGTGTGGGTGAAGCCGCCGTGCGTGTGCTCCACGGCGTGGTCGTGGGGGGTGAGGATGGGCGTGGTCGTGCCCGTGCTCGTGGCTGTGGGCGTGGTCGTCGTCATGGCTGTGCGGGTGCGGGTGTGCGTGGGTCTCCGTGTGGGGGCGCCGGCTTCGGCGTGCGCGGAGACGAGGACCAAGGCGCGTTCGGGGACCTTGGCGGTCTCGTGTCCGTGTCCGTGCCCGTCCCGGTGCCCATGATCGTGGTCGTGGGGGTGGGGGTGGGGATGAGGGTGCGGATGAGCGAGGGAAGTGGCGTGCGGGCGTGGGCGGTTGCGCCAGGCGCGGCGTACGAGGTTGGCGCCCGCGAAGAGCACCAGGGCACCGCTCGCGATGCCCAGCCAGGCGATCACCGACGGGGTCGCGGCGGAGCCGGCCGTGACCAGCAGGCCCAGGGCGATGACGCCGAGGGTGTGGGTGACGGTGACCGAGGCGGCGAGGGGGAGCACGTCCTGAGGCGGGCCCGACCGCCCCGCGCGGCTGCCGTCGCGGCCATCAGGGTCTTGCCGTGGCCGGGCGCGAGCGCGTGCATCGCGCCCAGGGCTACGGCGATGAGCAGCGAGAGCGCGGCGAAGCCGACCGTGAGGTGGTGCCGCGCGACCAGGTTGTTCAGGGCCTCCGTCCAGCGGTCGGCGCCGCGCGGCAGCACCGAGTCGGCGGGCGGCTCCGCCGCGGATCGACCGTCGTCGGCGAGCGCCGGACCACCGGGACGCGCGTGCAGGGACGCGGTCGTGGTGTCGGCGGGGAGGACAGCAAGTCCTTCGGGTAGCTGGTGAGTTCGTGCGAGATCGACGTCTTCGCCACGTCCGACCTGGTGAGCGTCATCCGGTCGGCGCGCGCGGTGATCTCCCGCCAGCCGGGCCCGGTGGTCAGCCCCGCGCTGTGGAAGCCGAGGGCGACGGCGCTCCCCTTGGGCAGTGCGGCACTCGAACCGCACTCCACGCGCAGGGTGTTGAGCCCGGCCTGTCCGGGGCGCAGGTGCGCGGTGCTGGTGCCGGGCGTGAGGGCGACCGTACGGCCGTCGACGGTGACCTTGCTGCCCTCGGCGGCCTTGTCGCAGCGCTCCCGGGCCCACTCCGTCATGCCCAATCGCCTGATGTCCGGCTTGACCTGGGTCGCCGGGATCTCGGCGAGGTCCTCGATGTGCGTGACGCGCAACTGGCCCGGGGCGACGACGAGACCGTCGTAGCGGTTGACGGTGAAGTTGCCGAGGGGTGCGCGCTCGCGGCGGCCGTGGGGACCAGGAGGAGCGCGCCCGCGGTCGTGAGGACGGCCGCTGCGGAGGCCAACAGGCGGCGGAACGGCGTCGCTTGGTGGCCTCCAGCGCCTTACGGGCCTTGGCGGCGCCCAGCGGGGAGAAGCCCGGGTTCAGCTTCAGGGCCTTGGCCAGGTGGGTGCGGCCGTCGGCCTTGTGGCCGGTGGCGAGCTCGATCGTGCCGAGGTGGTAGATGAACGAGGCGTTGTGGTAGTCCGTGGCCGTGGCCTGGCGGGCGTAGGGGAGCGCCTCCTTGTCGAGGCCGTTGACGTGCAGGGCCCAGGCCAGCGCGTCCGCGGTGTGCACGGTGTGGCGGCGGGCCCATTCGGCGCGGGCGGCCTTCAGGGCGGACTTGACGTCCCCGTGGTCGGCGGCGGCGAGCGCGGTGTCCAGGTCGGCGTTGACGCCGTTGGCGCGGGCCAGCGCGATCCAGGCGTCGACCAGGGCGTACTGGTCCTCCGCCTTCGCCTTGTCGCCCTCGGCGCCCCGGCTCTCGTACAACTCGCCGAGTTCCACGAGGGGTTGGGGCAGCGGATAGCGGGAGACGACCAGCTCCATGCCCTTGACGGCCGCGGCGCGGTCGCCCAGGGCGGCCTGGGTGCGGGCGCGGCCCTCCAGCGCGGGGAGGTAGTTCTCGTCGGCGGCGAGCGCGCGGCCGTAGTCGTTCAGGGCGGTCTTGTAGTCGCCCTGGTTCCAGGCGAGTTGGCCGAGCGTGGCGGCGACGTACGAGATGTCGCCGGGGAGGTGGCGGCGGCGAGGGCCTGTTCCAGGACCTTGCGGGCGGTGCTGACGTCCCCGCGCAGCTCGTGCACGTACGCGTACCGGGTGAAGACCGGGACGCCGGGCTTGCGGGCGTCGGCGAGGTCGGCGGCCTTCGACGCGTCGGCGTAGCGGCCGAGTTCGACGAGCGCGTCGATGCGGGAGCACAGGGCGCGCTCGCTGTACGGGTTCTCCTTGAGGACCTGGTCCGCGTAGGTCAGGGCCTCCTTGAACTCGTGCCGGGCGGCGGCGAGCGCGGCGCGGCCCTCCAGCGCGTTCTCGTTGGCGGGCGAGATCTTCAGCGACCGCTGGAAGGCGGCCTGCGCCTGCGGGTACCGGGACGGGTCGCCCTTCGTCCTGGCCTGCTCGACATAGGCCAGCCCGAGCGTCGCCCACCCGTCGAAGTCCTTGGGCTGCGTCCTCAGATGGGCCTGCAGCGAGGCGATGCTCGCGTCCAGGCTTCCACTGGCGAGCAACTCCGGTGACACGGCACTGGATCCGACGGCGACACCGGTCGCGCCGCTGTCCTTCGCGGCGCCGATGGCGATGGCACCGGCGGTCATTGCGACGGCCAACAGGGCGGCACACCCGGCGAGTTGGAGGGTCCGCCAGCGACGGCCCGCGGCGGCCACCCGGCGGACGGCGGCGATGCGTTCGTCGTCGAGGTGGGGGTGGCGGCTTCATCGGCGGTGCTGCGTGCGGGAGTTGAGGGTGGGGATGAGTCGTCGTCGGCGGTCCCGGAGGTCTCGGTGTCCGCGTCCGCGGTCTCGGAAGTGTCCGCGTCCGCGTCCTGCGCACCCTCCGGCTCGGTGTCCGCCTCCGTGCCCTGCCCGTTCTCCGGCTCGGCGTCCGCGTCCCGCGCACCCTCCGGCTCGGTGTCCGCCTTCGCAGGCTGGCCGCTCTCCGCCCCGGCGCCCGCCGCTCCGTCGTCGTCCCCCTCCTCCCACAGCCGTTCCCACTCCCGCTGTGCCGCCGCCGGCTGGTCGGCCTCCGTCGGGTTGTTGTCGGTCTCGCGCGGGGCCATGCCGTTCCTCCATCGCCTGGGTGGTTCAAGTGCCGTGGTGCCGAGGGGGTTGTCGCGTGGGGTGGCGCGGCCCGCACCGTGGGGAAGGTGAAGTGCGGGCCGCGCCAGTCTGTGGGGGTCAGTACGGGCGGTGGCTCATCCGGCGGCGCCACCACGCGACGCCCGCGCCGATCAGCAGGACTCCGGCGACACCCGAGGCCGCCGACGCGACCATCAGCATCATGTTGTCGCTGCCGGAGGACGCCCCGGCCGGCTGGAGCGCGTCGCCCAGCTGGTTCTTGACGTCGCTGTCACTGGCCGTGCCCTTGGCGAGCGGGCCGCGCGAACCCGAGGTGGGCTCGGCGACGTACGGGAAGTACTTCTCGAAGCCCTTGTCGTTCTTGTCGACCGCGTCGCCCAAGTCGTTCTTGGAACCGACGAGTTCACCCTCCATGACCTGGAGCGCCGAGTCGATCACGTCGTCGGAGAGCCGACGGCCGTTCGGGAAGCCCGCGTTGTCGCCGTCGAGGACACCGAGGCGCTTGGGGTGCGCGGTCGGCTGGATCGACGTGTTGAGGCGCAGCATCTCCGACGGCTTCGCGTACGGCTGCTCGGTGTTGAGGCCCTTGACGCCGGTGAGGAACACGCTGACGAGGTCGTTGCGCGGCTCGCTCGGCGCCTTGATCTTGTAGATCGACTCGATGAGCTTCGGGATCTCGGGCTCGGTCACGTTCTTCAGGAACTGCGCGTCGTCCTTGGGCTGGGACGCGTTGAACTTGTCCTTGTCCTTCTGCGGGTTGACGACCTCGTTGACCAGCGGGTTGCCCAGGCGTGAGACCTGCGTGTAGTAGCCCTGGGCGTTCCTGCGCTGGGTCGTGGAGTAAATCCCCACGGTGGGGCGGGACTTGGACTGCCGGATCAGGTCGTTGGGCACCTGGAGGGCGATCGTGTTGACGTTGTAGCCCTTGAGGGTGTCGTTGCCGACCTCGCTCAGGTTGCCGCCGTAGAGCAGGTCGAAGACGCGCAGGTCGGCGAAGAACGGGTCGTCGGCCTGGCCGGCGAAGGTCGCGCCGCCGTTGGTCGTCTTGTAGATCGCCTGCGAGCGCAGCTTGGCGTAGTCCGGCATCGACGCGTCGCCGACGTCGGACGGGGCCGCCGGGACGTTGTCGGCGATCTTCGTCTTGTAGACCGCCCTGCCCTTCTTCAGCTTGATCAGCTCGACGTCGTACGACTGCGTGATGTTGAGGTCGGGGTCGGCGAGGCTGGTGACCGGGCCCGTGTTGTAGAGGAACGTCTTCTTGTTCTTGACGTGGGTGCTGAAGGTGTAGCGGAAGACGAAGTCGTCCAGCGCGTCACCGTTGTTGTCGATGTGCAGGTCGTACTGGGCGTCGTCGGCGAACTGGTAGAAGTTCGGGCCGCCGGCGGGCTCCTCGAACGGTATCCAGTTCGCCACGATCGTCGTCGTGTCCGGCTTGTCCGGGCTGACGAACGCGTACAGGTCCGTGTTGTCGTACTGCGGGGTGCCCGAGATGAGGGGGCCTCCCGGTGGGAGGAGGCCGCGGCCACTCCCGGTTCCAGCGCGGCCGTACCGGCGGCTGCGAGCCCCCGGCGGCCAGCGCGCCACATACGAGGGCCGCGAGCTTCCTGCGTCCCGCACCGCTCCTGGAGATAGGTGTCATGCCGTCCGTCCTCAGTGCCAACTTGCCTGACGCCCGGAGATTCGGAGCACGTGCCGGGGCGGATTGGTCAAACCCGAAAAGTTTTTTTGGCGCCGTCCAATCCGTCCCTTGACCCGCGTTTTGGGCCCGCTGATCCGTAACCCATCCGTAGGGGCGCTCGCTGCGAATGCCTCATGTGACGGGATGTGATGAGGGGATGGGCCGCGTGCGGTCGAAGAGTGGGGACGGGTGGCGGCTGACGAGCTCCTGGTGCAGGTTGCGGCAGGGGATCAGCGGGCCTTCGAAGAGCTGTACGGACTGGTGTCCGGGCCGGTGTTCGGGCTGGTGCGCCGGGTGGTGCGCGACCCGGCGCAGTCCGAGGAAGTGGCGCAGGAAGTGCTGCTGGAGATGTGGCGGTCCGCCGCCCGCTTCGACCCCGGCCGCGGCAGCGCCCTGTCCTGGGTCCTTACCCTCGCCCACCGCAGGGCCGTCGACCGGGTGCGCAGCGCCCGCGCGGCCGTCGACCGCGAGCAGCGCGAGGCCCGCCGCTCCCACCACCCCGCCTTCGACCAGGTGACCGAGGAGGTCGAGGCAGGCCTGGAACGGCAGTTGGTGCGCCGCTGCCTGGACCGGCTCACGGCGCTTCAGCGGCAGTCCGTGACTCTCGCCTATTACGACGGCTATACGTACCGTGAAGTGGCCGAGCGGCTCTCGCCCGCCGCTGGGCACGGTCAAGACCCGCATGCGTGACGGACTCACCCGGCTGCGCGACTGCCTGGGAGGTGCCGCATGAGTGTCCTCGCCCGACTGTTCGGCCGGGGATGCCCACTCGCTCGCGGCCCCCTACGCCCTGGACGCCCTCGAAGCCGGTGAGCGCCGCCAGTTCGAGAAACACCTCAGGGGCTGCGACCGCTGCGCCGAGGAGGTCCGCGCGCTGACCGAGGACGCGGTCCGGCTGGCCTGGTCCACGGCCGCCCAGCCGCCGCCGGCCCTGCGCGACCGGGTGCTGGCCGCCGTACGGCAGACTCCGCAGGAACCCGGGCCGCTGCGGGAGCATGCGCGGGAACCGCGGGCGCGGGAGTACACGCCCCGGCTGCCGGCGCATGTGTGGGGTGCGCAGCCGCAGGCCTCGCGCGCCCGCGTGCCCCAACGGCGGCCGTTCTTCGTGCCGTTCGCCACCGCGACGGCCGCCGCCGCGCTCGTCGTGGCCTCGCTGTTCGCCGTGCAGGCCAACCAGACCCAGGACAAACTGACCGCCGAGCAGGCGCAGGCACGTGAGATCGCCCACGTTCTCGCAGCTCCCGACGCCCGCGCGACCACCGGCGCGGACACCGCGGGCCGCAGCATCGGCGTGATCGCCTCCGCGACGGAGGGCGCGCGGTCGTCACCCTGAGCGGATACGGCGCGCTGCCGAGCGGGCGCGTGCATCAACTGTGGCTGATGCGCCCCGATGTGCAACCGCGCTCCCTCGGGCTCTTCAAGGACGACACGCCCTTGGTGGCCACCGGACTCGACAAGTCTGCAACATCACTCGCAGTGACCGTCGAGCCCGACGGGGGCTCAGCACAGCCCACAACTCAGCCAGTTGTCCAACTCGCCCTGAAATCGGTCGGATTCGGAGAGTAATCAAGGAGGGGTCGTCAACACCCTTACGGGGAAGGTGAATCCTGTGACCGAGATACACGAGTGCTCGGTTGGGGCGATAGGGTTACCCTGCCCGGGCCGGGTGGACTCGTACGGGTGGGGGGAGTGACATGGAACAGATAGTGCGCAGCAGGGCAAGGGTCCCTGCGATCACGTGCGGGAGCAGCGCGACGAGTTCGCGCCTCGACCGCCATCTCTCGGTGCTGGGCGGCCCCGTCGTCCCGCAACGCGAAACGGCGGAGGCGACCTCACTGATGCGCGAACTGACATCGCGTGACACCACGCAGGAACGCAGCGCGACAGGTACGCGAGTGAGCCGCGTCAAGCTCTTCGCGCCTCTGCGCAGACTGCGCCGTTCGCTCTTCGGCGGACGCTGAGCAACTCCTCGGCGTCCCCGGGAGTTCCCGGGGCCCGCGCTCAGGCCGCCACACCGTCCCGGCGCAGTGCTGCGATCTCCAGGTCCGCCATCCCCACGGCACGCAGCAGCGCCTCGGTGTGCTCCCCGAGCGCGGGCACGTCACCCATCGGCGCCTCGCCTCCGCCCGGCAAGGTGATCGGCGGCAGCAGCGCCCGCAACGGCCCGACCGGCGACCCCACTTCCCGCCACCGCTCCCGGGCCGCCAACTGCGGGTGCTCCGCCAGCTGTTGTACGTCCCTGAGGCGCGCGCAGGCCACACCCGCGCGCTCCAGCAACACCACGGCCTCGTCGGCACCGAGCCCACCCAGCGCCTCGCCGACGAGGGCGTCGGTGCGTTCCCGGTTCTCGACCCGCGCGGCGTTGGTGGCGAAGTCGGGGTCGGTCCCCAACTCCGGCCGCCCGAGGACCTGTTCGGCCAGCCGCCGCCACTCCCGGTCGTTCTGCACCGACAGCAGCACCCTTCCCCACTGCCCTGAAGGGGCGTGGGTGGACTCCCCGCCGTCCGCCGTGGGGTAGGCGTCGTACGGCGCGATGACGGCGTGCGCAAGTCCCGTGCGCGCCGGGGAGTTCCGCCGTGCATCGCGTGATGCAGGGGATGCCCCATCCACTCGGCGAGCGCGTCCAGCATCGACACCTCCACCGGCCCACCGCGCCCGCTCACGCCCCGGCGCACGAGGGCCGCGAGCACACCGGAGAGGGCGTACATGGCCGCCGCGATGTCGGCGGCCGGAATCCCCGCCTTCACCGGCTGCCCGGGTGTCCCGGTCACCGACACCAGCCCCGCCTCGCACTGCACGAGCATGTCGTAGGCCCGCTTGTCGGCGTACGGTCCGCTCGGCCCGTACCCGGAGATGTCCACGGCGACCAGCCGGGGATGTGCCGCACACAGGGTGGCCGCGTCGAGCCCGAGGCGGGCGGCGGCCCCGTGCGCGAGATTCTGCACGAACACGTCGGCACCGGCGATGAGCTGACGTACGACGTCGACCCCGCGCGGATCCTTCAGATCGAGCGCGATCGACTCCTTCCCCGGTTGCACCACACGAAGTGCGAGGCCAGACCGCCCGCCGCGCTGTCGTACCCACGCGCGAAATCGCCCCCGTCGATCCGCTCGACCTTGATCACCCGGGCGCCGAGATCGGCGAGTTGACGGGTGGCGAAGGGGCGGCCACGGCTTGTTCGACGGCTACGACGGTGATGCCGTCCAGGGGAGGGCTGGGACTCCATGCAGGGGATCGCCTTGTTCTCTAGAGCAGCGCGAACTGGCCCTCGGGGCCTTCTTCGTGGTGGTCGAGGACCGATGCGGGGTGCCGGGTCCACTCCGGTGCCGGGAGGACGCCGGCCTTGCGCAGCTCCGCTGCCGTGATCCGGTCCGTCACCTCCAACTCCTCCTGCTGCGGGCGGAGTTCCGCCAGCAGCGCCAACACCGTGATCAGCTCGAGCAGTTCGGACGTCCAGGTCTGTTGCCAGGTCGTCGGCCGGATCGCTGCCAGGGTGCCCGGATCGGCCTCCGCCGTGCGGGAGTCGAACCACTGCTCCAGCACCCGTACTCCACTCACCTCGAAGTCCCAGGACTCGGGTGGTACCGGGGAGATGCGGCCCTCGTCGACGTGGAGGGTCTCCTCGTCACGGTCGTAGTGGAGGGTGAGGGGAGGGGCGGCAGCGGGGCGCGGACGTAGGGGCGTCGGCCGCCGGGGAGTTTGGGGCGGTCGCCGTTGCGGCGCAGCAGCCAGAGGACTCGGTGGCCCAACTCGACGCCCTGTGACCAGATTTCGGGGTCACGGGTGAGGGGGACCGTGGGGCCGGGGCGGGCCGTCGTCACCGTCCAGGCGAGGACGTCCGCCGGGGTGGGGAGTGGCCGAGGTGGGTGGCCAGGTGGTCCAACAGGCCCGGCGCCAGGTTGGGTTCCTCGGCTCCGGGGCGGCGGTAGAGGGGCGGACGCGGCCGGGGCGGAGCAGGGGAGGATCGAGGACGCGAGCAGGAACGGGCCGGAGGCGCCGGGGGCGACCGGTGTCTCGACCACGAAGACCTGCTGCTCGTCCGCCACCCGCCACAGCTCCGGCCGGGCCACGTCGAGGAGGCGGTGGTCCGGGATCAGCCACTGCTCGTCGAAGGGGGCGCGCAGGACGCGGACCGGTTCCGGGGCGGGCCCCGTGGCGCGGATCAGCTTCTCCGTGCCGCTGGACTGGCCCGGGAGCTGGGACACCGCCGAGTGCAGGGTGCGTGAGCGCGTCGGCTCGAACAGCGTTTCCCGCTCGGGGACTTCGGCCTTCACCAGGGCGTCCCAGCGGGCTTTCAGGGTTGCCGCGTCAGGTGCCGTCGGCCACCCCCGGCCGAGCCGGATCGGTGCGACGGACCACGGCATGAGGTCCGCGAGCAGCGGAGCGTCGTCGGGCGTCACGCTGGGCATCGTACGACCTGCTGACGAGAGCCGGGATCGAGGTCGCGCCCCCAAGGGGCGCGAGGGAGCCGCGCGACCAGCCCCCACCGGGCCCGCAGACGACGACGTCCCGCCCGGCGGAGCGTTCACGCGTCGAGGGTGACGGAGAAGGAAAACCGGTCGCCGCGGTAATGGATGACTGCCACGTCCAGGACCCTGCCCTGTGTGTCGTAGGTGATGCCTGTGTAGTGCAGGATCGGGCTGAGGAGCGGGACCTGGAGGAGGCGGGCGGTCTCCGGGTCGGCGAGGCGGGCCTCCACCGTGTCCGTGATGCGGCTGATGTCCGCGCCGACGACGTCCCGCAGCACCTTGGTCATCGGCCAGCGGATGAGGTCGTCGAGGTCGAGGCGGGTGGCGAGTTCGGGGCGGATGTGGTTGCGGGCGTGGTTCGTCGGCTCGCCGGTCTTCTCGTCGCTGCGGAGGCGGTGGTACGTCGCCACCTGGGGCACATCCGGGAAGTGCTCGGCGAGTTCGGGCGGCACCGGCGCCCTGCCGTGGTCCAGGAGTTCCGTGGTCATGCCGGACTGCTGGGCGACGATCGCGTCCACCGAGCCCAACAGCCGTACCGGCGTGGCCCGCTGGACGTCCGGCTCGATGAACGTGCCCCGGCGGCGGTGCCGGGTGATCAGCCCCTCGTCCTCCAGCTCCTTCAGCGCCTGCCGCATGGTGAGCACGCTGACGCCGTAGTGCAGCGCGAGCTGCTCCTCCGTGGGCAGCCGCAGCGGGTCCCGGGGCGAGCGGCCGAGTATCGAGGCGCGCAGGGACTGCGACACCTGGTACCAGAGCGGCAGCTTGCGGTTCAGGACGATCGAGTCCGGGGCGAAGGAGGTCACGGGGCCATCCGTACCGGTCGGGGATCGTCAGGGCAAGGGGCGGAAGTGCCGCTGCAGGCCCTGCCACACGCCGTCGTAATCCCGCTGGAGGTGTTCGGCCTCCGCCGCCTGGGCCGTCGCCGTCACCGGCCACCGGGTCTCGAACATGAACGCCAGCCCATCGTCGATCTTCTGCGGACGCAGCTCGGCCGCGCTCGCCCGGTCGAAGGTCTCCCGGTCCGGACCGTGCGCCGACATCATGTTGTGCAGCGAGCCGCCGCCCGGCACGAACCCCTCGGCCTTCGCGTCGTAGGCCCCCTCGATCAGGCCCATGTACTCGCTCATCACGTTCCGGTGGAAGTACGGCGGCCGGAACGTGTCCTCGCCGACCAGCCAGCGCGGCGCGAAGACCACGAAGTCCACACCGGCCAGGCCCGGGGTGTCCGACGGGGACGTCAGGACGGTGAAGATCGACGGGTCGGGGTGGTCGTAGGAGATGGAGCCGAGCACATTGAACCGGCGCAGGTCATAGGCGTACGGCACATGGTTGCCGTGCCAGGCGACGACGTCGAGGGGCGAGTGGTGGTAGGTCGCCGTCCAGAGGTTGCCGCAGAACTTGTTCACCACCTCGACCGGGCCCTCGACGTCCTCGTACGCGGCGACCGGGGCGCGGAAGTCCCGTGCGTTGGCGAGGCCGTTGGCGCCGATCGGGCCGAGGTCGGGGAGCTGGAAGGGTGCCCCGTAGTTCTCGCACACATATCCGCGGGCTGAAGCATCCAGCAGCTCCACACGGAAGCGCACCCCACGAGGGATCAACGCCACATGTCCCGGCTCCACATGGAGCAGCCCGAACTCCGTGCGCAGCAGCAGTCCGCCGCGCTCCGGGACGATCAGCAGCTCGCCGTCCGCGTCGCTGAAAGACCCGGTCCATGGAGGCGTCGGCGTGGTAGAGGTGCACGGCCATGCCGGTGCGCTGGGTCGCGTCGCCGTTGCCGCCCAGGGTCCACAGGCCGGCCAGGAAGTCGGTGCCGGGCGCGGGCGCGGGGAGCGGGTTCCAGCGCAGGCGGTTCGGGTCGGGGACCGACTCCGTGAAGGGGGCCGTACGAATCCGGCCGTTGTCGGCGCGGGTGAACGCGGGGTGCGCGGCCGAGGGGCGGATGCGGTACAGCCACGAGCGCCGGTTGTGCGCCCTCGGCTCGGTGAACGCCGTACCGCTGAGCTGCTCGGCGTAGAGGCCGAGCGGTGCGCGCTGCGGGGCGTTGCGGCCCTCGGGCAGGGCGCCCGGCACGGCCTCCGAGCTGTGTTCGTTGCCGAAACCGGTGAGGTGGGTCAGTCCCTCGGCCGTCTTGCGCGCGTCCCCGCTCATGCCTGCTCCCTAGCCAGCTGATTCCTATGCAACACCGTAGGATTGCGGTTTCGCGGGCGCAAGGGGAAGGGGGCGAGCGGCCGAAAATCCGACTCACGGAGACCAAGAACCCACCTCTGGGGGATCCGGCTGTCGGACCGGTGTTCTACTCTCCCCCGCATGTCGTGGTCGCGCGCACTCCTCACCGCGCTCGCGGTCTGTGCCCTGCTGCTGGCCGGATCGGCGGGCTGCGGCTCCGGTGATGCCCCTAAGGGGAAGGGCGGCGGGGTGTCCCCGTCGCCGGTGGGCAAGGTCCTCGACAACACGGACGAGCAGGGCCGGCACTACCGCGAGGTGAGCAAGAGCGGGGCGCCCGAGGTCGGGATCGAGGTGGAGCCCGACGCCGCCGACGACAGCTGGGACGTCCGGCTGACCGTCCACGACTTCCGTTTCTCGCCGGTCGGCGTACGACCGCGGGCGGTCGCCGGGCGCGGCACCGTCCGCCTCCTCGTGGACGGCCGCACCGTCGCGCGCCTCCGCGTCCCCGAGTACCACCTGGCCGCCGGCCTCGTCCCGCACGGCACCCACCACGTCACCGCGCGCCTCTACGCCGACGACGGCACGGTGTGGGCCGTCCACGGCAAACCGGTGCAGAGCACGGCCGACATCACGGCATCGTCGACCCAGGCCACCCCCGACGGCAGCGAGGTCCCCGGCCCCACACCGACGCAGGGGGAGAAATGAGTGCCAGGGACACCCAGTTCCGTACTCTGGTTCGCGCTTCTCCTGATCACGGCGGAAAGGCATCATGAAGCCCGTGCCCCACCCGACATCGCTCCGGCGTGCGCCCGTGCAGCGGCGCAGCGCCGAACGGCTGACCAGGATTCTCGACGCCTGCGCCGACCTCCTCGACGAGGTCGGCTACGACGCGCTGAGCACCCGGGCCGTCGCCCTGCGCGCCGGTGTCCCCATCGGCTCGGTCTACCGCTTCTTCGGGAACAAGCGCGCGATGGCCGACGCCCTCGCGCAGCGCAACCTCGAGCGGTACACGGAGCGGGTCACCGAGCGCCTCAAGGAGACCGGCGCCGAGGGCTGGCGGGCCGCGGTGGACGCCGTCCTGGACGAGTACCTCGCGATGAAGCGCACCGCGCCCGGCTTCTCCCTCGTCGATTTCGGCAACCAGATCCCCATCGGCTCGGGCCACGCCGAACCCAACCGCCGCGTCGCCGACCGCCTCACCGACCTCCTCTCCGGCTACCTCGCCCGCGACCCCGACGACGACCTCCGCCGCACCTTCCTGATCGCCGTGGAAACCGCCGACGCCCTCGTCCACCTCGCGTTCCGGGTCGCACCGGAGGGCGACGAGAAGGTCATCGGGGAGACGCGGGAGCTGTTGCGGGCTTATCTGGCGCGGGTGTTGGACTGAACGGGGCCGTCCACGCCCCGCGGATTCACGACCTCACCCCCACCCCCTCGCCACCCCCCCATACCGCTCGGTATGCTCGCGGCGAAGAGGCGACGAAGCCCTGGGAGGCCCCGTGTCCCGCACCGCCCCGCGTATCTGCCCCCTGTGCGAAGCCACCTGTGGGCTGACGCTCACCATCGAGGGGACCCGGGTCACCGGCGCCCGGGGTGATCGCGACGACGTGTTCAGCCGGGGTTCATCTGCCCTGCAAGGGCGCCGCCTTCGGCGCCGTCGACAGTGACCCCGACCGGCTGCGCACCCCGCTCGTCCGCCGGGACGGCGAGCTGCGCGAGGCCACCTGGGACGAGGCGTTCGACGCGGTCGCGGCCGGCCTGCGCCCGGTCGTCGAGCGGTACGGCCCGCACGCCGTCGGTGTCGTCCTCGGCAACCCGAACGTGCACACCATGGCCGGCGCCCTCTACCCGACCGTCCTGCTCGGCGCCCTCGGCACCCGCAGCGTCTTCACCGCGTCCACGGTCGACCAGATGCCCAAACACGTCTCCTGCGGTCTGCTCTACGGCGACGCCAACGCGATCCCGGTCCCGGACCTCGACCACACCGACCACCTGCTCCTCATCGGCGCCAACCCCCTTGAGTCCAACGGGAGTCTGTGCACCGCCCCCGACTTCCCCGGCAAGCTGAAAGCCCTCAAGGCCCGCGGCGGCACCCTCACCGTCATCGACCCGCGCCGCACCCGCACCGCCAAACTCGCCGACCGCCACGTCGCGATCCGCCCCGGCGGCGACGCCCTGCTGCTCGCCGCGATGACCTACGTCCTCTTCGACGAACACCTCGTAGAACTCGGGGAGTTGGCTCCGCATGTGGAAGGGGTCGAACAACTCCGCTCCGCCGTACGGGACTTCACCCCGGAGGCCGTGAGCGGCGCCTGCGACGTCGACGCCGACGAGATCCGGGCCCTCGCCCGTGAACTCGCCGCCGCTCCAACTGCCGCCGTCTACGGCCGTATCGGCAGCTGCACCGTCCCGCACGGCACCCTGGCCAGCTGGCTCGTCGACGTGCTCAACATCCTCACCGGCAACCTCGACCGGCCCGGCGGTGCCCTCTTCCCGCAGGCCGCCACCGACCGGACACCCCGGCCCGCAGGGCCCGTCCGGGGTTCGCGCTCGGGCGCTGGCGGTCGCGGGTGAGTCAACACCCGGAGGCCAAGGGTGAGTTGCCGCTCTCCGCGCTAGCCGAGGAGATCGACACCGCGACCGCCGAGGGCGAACCGATCCGCGCGCTGATCGCCGTCGCCGCCAACCCCGTGCTCTCCGCCCCGGACGGCGCCCGCCTCGACAAGGCCCTCGGCGCACTGGACTTCATGGTGAGCGTCGACCCGTACCTCAACGAGACCGCCCGCCACGCCGACGTGGTACTGCCGCCGCCTCCGCCGTCCCAGAGCCCGCACCACGACTTCGCGTTCAACACCCTCGCCGTCCGCAACCAGGTCCGCTACACCCGCCCCGCGATCCCCTTGAGCCCGGCCGGATGGCCGAGACCGAGATCCTGGCCCGGCTGATCCTCGCCGCGAGCGGCATGCACGGCGCCGACCCCGCCGCCGTGGACACCATGGTCATCGACCAGACCCTCGGCAAGGCCGTCACGGATCCCAACTCGCCCGTCCACGGCCGTGATGCGGGTGACATCGCCGCTCAACTCACCGGCGACACCGGCCCCGAGCGGCGGCTCGACATGATGCTGCGCCTCGGTCCCTACGGCGACGGCTTCGGCGTACGGCCCGACGGGCTCACCCTTCAGCAGCTGCTCGCGCATCCGCACGGCATCGACCTCGGCCCACTCGCCTCCCGTCTCCCGCAGCCCCTCAAGACCCGTAGCGGCAAGGTCGAACTCCTGCCGCAGCCGATCGTCGACGACCTGCCCCGGCTCCGACAGGCGATGAGCGAGCGCGCCGACGGACTCGTCCTCGTCGGCCGCCGGCATCTGCGCTCCAACAACAGCTGGATGCACAACGTGCCCGCCCTCACCGGCGGCACCAACCGCTGCACCCTGCACATCCACCCCGACGACGCGGAACGCCTCGGCGTGGTCGACGGAGCGCCGGTCCGCGTCAAGGGCGCCGGGGAGAGGTGACCGCCCCCGCCGAGATCACCGACGGGCTGCGGCGCGGGGTCGTGAGCCTTCCGCACGGGTGGGGCCACGACCGTCCCGGCACCCGCCTCAGCCACGCAGCCACCGATCCGGGCGTCAACGTGAACCAGCTGCTGGACGGCAGTCAGCTCGACCCGCTGTCGGGCAACGCGGTGCTCAACGGCGTGCCCGTGGAGGTCGCCGCCCTCACCGCACCGCTGTGACCTGGAGTTTTGCGCTTATTGCTCGCGCGTCAACATCTTGTTAACGCGGCTTTGCGCGACCTAACGTCGTCGGACC
Source organism: Streptomyces sp. P3 (assembly GCA_016893485.2). Lineage (GTDB taxonomy): Bacteria > Actinomycetota > Actinomycetes > Streptomycetales > Streptomycetaceae > Streptomyces. Next base: position 2,355,348 of record JAFEKX020000001.1, on the reverse strand, counting down.
GCCGTCCCTGGTGGGAGTTCAAAGGCGAACGTTAGGTGTTCCACTCATGCTGACCATCCTCGGCTTCACCATGATCGCGACCTTCCTGGTCCTGATCATGCTGAAGAAGATGTCGCCGATCGCGGCGCTCGTGCTGATACCCGCGCTGTTCTGCGTCTTCGTCGGAAAGGGCGCCAAGCTCGGCGACTACGTCATCGACGGCGTCACCAGCCTCGCGCCCACCGCGGCGATGCTCATGTTCGCGATCGTCTACTTCGGCGTGATGATCGACGTGGGTCTCTTCGACCCGATCGTGCGGGGCATCCTCAAGTTCTGCAAGGCGGATCCGCTGCGCATCGTCGTCGGTACCGCGGTCCTCGCCGCGATCGTCTCCCTGGACGGCGACGGCTCGACCACCTTCATGATCACGGTCTCGGCCATGTACCCGCTGTACAAACGCCTGAAGATGAGCCTGGTCGTGATGACCGGCGTCGCCGCGATGGCCAACGGCGTGATGAACACGCTCCCTTGGGGCGGCCCCACCGCCCGCGCCGCGACCGCCCTCAAGGTCAGCGCGAGCGACATCTTCGTCCCGATGATCCCGGCCCTCGCCGTGGGCATGCTGGCGGTCCTCGTCCTCTCCTACGTCCTCGGCCGCCGCGAGCGCAAGCGGCTCGGCGTGCTGACGCTGGACGAGGTGCTCGTGGAGGAGCCCGCCGCGTCGGAGACGGTCCTCGTGGGCGCCGGCGGCGACGGCGACAAGCGGGCCCGCACGGGTGGTTCGGGCTCCGGTACGGACGCCGACGCCGAACTCCCCGACGAGGACGAGGGGTTCCAGGGACTCGACCCCGACAGGCCCACCCTGCGCCCCAAGCTGTACTGGTTCAACGCGCTGCTCACGGTCACCCTGCTCACCGCCATGATCATGGAGTGGCTGCCGATCCCGGTCCTCTTCCTGCTCGGCGCCGCCCTCGCCCTGACCGTCAACTACCCCCACATGCCCGACCAGAAGGCCCGCCTCGGCGCCCACGCCGAGAACGTCCTCAACGTCTCCGGCATGGTCTTCGCCGCCGCCGTCTTCACCGGCGTCCTCCAGGGCACCGGCATGGTCGACCACATGGCGACCTGGCTGGTCGGCAACATCCCCGACGGCATGGGCCCGCACATGGCCTTCGTCACCGGCGTGCTCAGCATCCCGCTCACGTACTTCATGTCGAACGACGGCTTCTACTTCGGCATCGTCCCGGTGCTCGCCGAGGCCGGGAACGCCCACGGCGTCTCGACCCTGGAGATCGCCCGCGCCTCCCTCGTCGGCCAGCCCCTGCACATGTCCAGCCCGCTGGTGCCCGCCGTGTACGTCCTGGTCGGCATGGCCAAGGTCGAGTTCGGCGACCACACCCGGTTCGTCGTCAAGTGGGCCGCCCTGACATCACTGGTGGTGCTCGGGGCAGGAATCCTCTTCGGCATCATCTGACCCACGGCACAAGGGACTTCACCATGGCGCCCGGCAGGAACCGCGGCTGGCTGCTCCGCCTCGTCATCGCCTTCGGCTTCACGCAGGGGGCGGTGTCGATGGCCCGCCCCGCCGTCTCCTACCGGGCCCTCGCGCTCGGCGCCGACGAGCGGGCCATCGGCGTCATCGCGGGCGTGTACGCACTGCTCCCGCTCTTCGCCGCCGTACCGCTCGGCCGCCGCACCGACCACGGCCGCTGCGCACCCCTGCTGCTGCCCGTCGGCGTGATCCTCCTCTCCGGCGGCTGTGCGCTCGGCGGACTCGCCAACTCCCTCTGGACGATGGCCATGTGGAGCGGAGTGATGGGCCTCGGCCACCTCTGCTTCGTGATCGGCGCCCAGTCGCTCGTCGCCCGCCAGTCCGCCCCGCACGAACAGGACCGCAACTTCGGCCACTTCACCATCGGTGCCTCCCTCGGCCAGCTCATCGGCCCCATCGCCGCGGGCGCCCTGATCGGCGGCTCCGACATGGCCGGTACCAGCGCCCGCGCCCTCCTCGTCGCGGGCGCGGGCGCCGCCGTCTCCTTCACGTCCCTGTGGCGCATCGAGGACCGTACGGCCGTCAAGTCCCGTACGGAGCGAGGCGATCCGGTGCCCATGGGGAGCATCCTGGGTGCCCGGGGCGTCCCCGCGGGCATCTTCATCAGCCTCGCCGTGCTCTCCGCGACCGACATCCTCACCGCCTACCTCCCGGTGGTCGGCGAACACCGGGGCATCGCGCCCTCCGTGATCGGCGTCCTGCTCAGCATCCGCGCGGCGGCCACCATCGCCTGCCGCCTGGTCCTGACCCCGCTGCTGCAACTCCTGGGCCGGGCAGCTCTGTTGACCGCGACCTGCCTCCTGGCGGGCGTCCTGTGCGCGGGCCTCGCCCTGCCGCTCCCGGTGTGGGCCCTCTGCCTGATGCTCGCGGTCCTGGGCTTCTGCCTGGGCGTCGGCCAGCCCCTCTCCATGACCACGGTCGTGCGGGCCGCCCCCGACGGCGCCCGCTCCACCGCCCTCGCCCTGCGGCTCACCGGCAACCGCCTCGGCCAGGTCGCCGCACCCGCCGGTGCGGGCCTCGTCGCCGGAGTCGCGGGCGTGGCCGCGCCGTTCGTGATGCTTGGCGGGCTGCTGGTGCTGTCGGCGGGTGTGGCACTGCGCTCACCAGCGCGAACACCCGGGGCTGAAGAGGGAGTTGGCCACCCTCTGAGAGCGCGTAACAGGGTCCGCTGAAGAGGTCCGCCGACTGAACGCGATCGTCCGTTTTCTCACCACCCGGACCGACCCGCCCGATCCCGTCCGGTCTCTTCCCTCCGGCGCGCACATTCCGTTAGCTTCCGTGACTCACAAGCCTCGTACGACCCGTGCGAGGTGTCCGGATCGCGGAGCACCGTCGCCCAAGTGAGCCCCGGGGGCACTCGTCATGACACGCGCCATCTCCCTGCACGACGTGAGCAAGGCCTACACGCGAGGCGTCCGCGTGGTCGACCGGATGTCGCTGGACATCGCGCCGGGGAGTTCCTCGTCCTGCTCGGGCCGTCCGGGTGCGGCAAGTCGACCGTGCTGAGGATGATCGCGGGCCTGGAGCAGATCACCGAGGGCGAGTTGCGGCTCGACGGCGAGCTGGCCAACGAACTCGCGCCCTCCGAACGGGACATGGCGATGGTGTTCCAGAACTTCGCCCTCTACCCGAGCATGACCAGCCGCGACAACATCGGCTTCCCGCTGCGCATCGAGACCCCCGGTGAGGACCCGCGCGCCCGCGTCGACGCCACCGCCCGCATGCTGGGCATCGAGGACCTCCTGGAACGCTTCCCCAGCCAGCTCTCCGGCGGCGAACGCCAGCGCGTCGCCATGGGCCGCGCCATCGCCCGCCACCCCTCCGCCTTCCTCATGGACGAGCCGCTCTCCAACCTCGACGCCAAACTCCGCAACCACCTCCGCGCCGAAATCTCCTCCCTCACCCGCAAGTTGGGCGTCACCACGGTCTACGTCACCCACGACCAGGCCGAGGCCATGTCGCTCGGCGACCGGGTCGCCGTGCTGCGCGGTGGGGTCCTCCAGCAGGTCGGCACCCCGCGCTCGGTGTACGCGCTGCCCCGCAACGTCTTCGTCGCCGCCTTCATCGGCACCCCGCGCATCAACCTCCTCCGGGGCCTGGTCCGGGCCCCGTTGGACGGCGCGATGACCATCAGCCTCGGCAAGCAGTACCTCCGGCTGCCCGAACCCCTGTGCCTGGACCACCAGTTGCTCCGCGTCCAGCAGGGCCGCGAGGTCATCGTCGGCCTGCGCTCCGAGGCCGTACGCATCGCCAAGCCCGCCGCTGCCCGCCCCGGCGAGGTGGCCATCAGCGGCCTCGTCGAGCATGTCGAGTTCCAGGGCCATGAGGTACTCGTCCACTTCAACACCGGCTCCCGGCCCGCCGTCGTACCGGAGTTGGAGGCCCCGCGCCCCGCCCGGCCGGTCCGTCGCCGCCGACGCGAGGGCAGCGTCCTCGGCCGGCTGCGGGAGCGCGCGGGCGCGCTGCGCGCCGGTCCCGTGGTGGCCCTGGATCCCTCGGTGGAGGCGGTGGCCGACCACGCGCCGCCCGAGGGTCGCCTCCCCGGCGACCTCGTCGTGCGCACCACGCCCGACATCGAACTCCGTCACGGCATGCAGGTCCCGCTGCTCGTCGACATCGACCACCTGTTCGTCTTCGACCAGCACGGCGACCGGATCTCCCCGGCTCCGGCGCGGCTGCCCGACCTGGAGGAGTGACGCCCGGTACGGATAGGTGCATGAACGTGCACTTCACCCGAAACCGGGCAGCTCTCGCCGTCGTCGGCCTCCTCCTGGCTGCCGCGGCCCCCACCGCCTACGCGAGCCTCGACACGGAGACCGCTCCGGCGCCGACGCGCGGAACGCCGTACATCGAGACGCAGCTCTTCTTCGGCACCGAGCGGCCGGACGGCGGACCGGCCGTCACCGAGCGGCAGTTCACGGCCTTCGTCGACAAGGAGGTCACGCCCGGCTTCCCGGGCGGGCTGACCGTGCAGGACGGGCGCGGGCAGTGGCGGGACGCGAACGGGCGGGTCGAGAAGGAGCGGTCGTATGAGCTGATCCTGCTGTATCCGGTGTCGGCGGCGGGTGCGAACGACCGGAGGATCGAGGGGGTCCGGCGGGCCTACGAGAAGGCCTTCGGGCAGGAGGCGGTGGCCCGGGTGGACGACCGGGCGCGGGTCGATTTCTGAGGTGTCCGTCCCCGGCTTCCTGGGTCGCCGCGGGTCTGTGACCCGGGGTCTCTGGCGCCGGAAAACTAACATCGCTAGTTTGTGAGGCGGACGACGTAGTCACGCCCGGGAGGCAGCACGATGAAGGCACACGACGGCATGTACATCGACGGCGCCTGGCGCCCCGCCGCGAGCGGGGACACCATCGACGTGGTGAACCCGCTCGACGAGCAGGTGATCGACCGCGTCCCGGCCGGTACCGCCGCCGACGTCGACGCCGCCGTACGGGCCGCCCGTGCCGCCCTTCCGGGCTGGGCCGCGACCCCGCCCGCCGAACGCGCCGCCCAACTGGCCTCCCTGCGGGACGTGTTGGCGGCCCGCAAGGACGAGATCGCCGAGACCGTCACCGCCGAACTCGGCTCGCCGCTCGCCTTCTCGCAGGCCGTCCACGCCGGCGTGCCGATCGCGGTCGCGGGTTCGTACGCCGAACTCGCCGCGTCCCACGCCTTCGAGGAGAAGGTCGGCAACTCGACGGTCTACCAGGAGCCGATCGGCGTGGTCGGCGCGATCACCCCCTGGAACTACCCCCTCCACCAGATCGTCGCCAAGGTCGCCCCGGCCCTCGCGGCGGGCTGCACGGTGGTGCTGAAGCCCGCCGAAGACACCCCGCTCACCGCCCAGTTGTTCGCCGAGGCAATCGACGAGGCGGGCATCCCGGCGGGCGTCTTCAACCTCGTCACCGGCCTCGGCCCGATCGCGGGACAGGCCCTCGCCGAACACCCGGGCGTCGACCTCGTCTCCTTCACCGGCTCCACGGCGGTGGGCCGCCAGATCGGCGCGACGGCGGGCGCCGCGGTGAAGAAGGTCGCCCTGGAGCTCGGCGGCAAGTCCGCCAATGTCATCCTCCCGAGCGCCGACCTCGCCAAGGCCGTCAACGTCGGCGTCGCCAACGTGATGTCCAACTCCGGCCAGACGTGCAGCGCTTGGACCCGCATGCTCGTCCACCGCGACCAGTACGACGAGGCGGTGGAGCTGGCCGCGACGGCAGCCGCCAAGTACGGCTCCCGCATCGGCCCGGTCGTCAACGCCAAACAGCAGGCCCGGGTGCGCGGTTACATCGAGCAGGGCGTCGCCGAGGGCGCGCGCCTGGTCGCGGGCGGCCCCGAATCCCCCTCCGAGCAGGGCTACTTCATCAGCCCGACCGTCTTCGCCGACGTCACCCCCGACATGACGATCGCCCAGGAGGAGATCTTCGGCCCGGTCCTCTCGATCCTCCGCTACGACGACGAGGACGAGGCCGTCCGCATCGCCAACGGCACGGTCTACGGCCTCGCGGGCGCGGTGTGGGCCGGCGAGGAGGCCGAAGCGGTCGCGTTCGCGCGGCGGCTGGAGACCGGGCAGGTGGACATCAACGGCGGGCGCTTCAACCCCCGTGCCCCGTTCGGGGTTACAAGCAGTCGGGGGTGGGCCGGGAACTCGGCGCGCACGGACTGTCCGAGTACCTCCAGACCAAGTCCCTTCAGTTCTAGACCCCTCAGGAGGCCTCACATGGTCCGCGCCGCCGTACTGCCCGCCGTGGGCGCCCCGTTGGAGATCGCCGAGATCGACCTCCCGGACCCCGGCCCAGGACAGGTCCGCATCCGTCTCGCCGCCGCCGGGGTCTGCCACTCCGACCTGTCCCTCAGCAACGGCACCATGCGCGTGCCGGTCCCGGCGGTCCTCGGTCACGAGGGCGCGGGCACGGTCGTGGCCGTGGGGAGGGCGTCACCCATGTCGCACCCGGCGATCCGGTCATCCTCAACTGGGCGCCGTCCTGCGGCACTTGCCACGCCTGCGCGCTGGGCGAGGTCTGGCTCTGCGCCAACGCGCTCAACGGCGCCGCCGACGTCTACGCCCATCGCAGCTCCGACGGCAGCGACCTCCACCCCGGCCTGAACGTGGCCGCGTTCGCCGAGGAGACGGTCGTAGCGGCGGCCTGTGTCCTGCCCCTCCCTGAGGGCATCCCGCTGACGGACGCGGCCCTCCTCGGCTGCGCGGTCCTCACCGGCTACGGCGCGATCCACCACTCGGCACAGGTCCGGGAGGGGGAGACGGTCGCCGTCTTCGGCATCGGAGGAGTGGGCCTGTCGACTGTCCAGTCGGCCCGGATCGCGGGCGCCACGACGATCGTCGCCGTCGATGTCTCCCCGGAGAAGGAGGAGTTGGCCCGCGCGGCCGGAGCGACGGACTACGTGGTCGCCTCCGAGAACACGGCCCGCGAGATCCGAACCCTCACCGGAAAACAGGGCGTTGACGTCGCCGTCGAGTGCGTCGGCCGAGCCGTCACCATCCGCACCGCCTGGGAATCCACCCGCCGGGGCGGCCGTACGACAGTCGTCGGCATCGGCGGCAAGGACCAGCAGGTCACCTTCAACGCGCTCGAACTCTTCCACTGGGGAAGGACGTTGAGCGGCTGCGTCTACGGCAACTCGGACCCGGCGAAGGACGTGCCCGTGCTCGCCGAACACGTCAGGGCCGGACGACTGGACCTCGGGTCGCTGGTGACGGAACGGATCGCGCTGGACGGGATTCCGGGGGCGTTCGAGAACATGGTGGCGGGGAAGGGCGGACGGGCGCTGGTGGTGTTCTGAACCCCCTTCGCTACGGCACCTGTTCGGGCTGCGGCCTCTCCACCGCCGCGGCCCGCTCCGTCCGAGCCCGAGGTCGGGACCGCGACACCGCCACACCCGCCAGACACAGCACGCCGCCTCCCAGCGTGAGCAGCCCCGGCACCTCGCCCAGCACCAGCCACGACATCAGGACGACCAGCGCGGGTACCGCGTACGTGGTCGCGCCCATCCTGCTCGCGGTGGTGCGGGCGAGGGCGTAGGCCCAGGTCGTGAAGGCGAGCGCCGTCGGGAAGACGCCCAGGTAGACCATGTTGAGCGTGGCGGAGACGGGCGCGTCACCGGCCTGCTCGACGAGCTGCCCGGCGAACGGCAGGCACAGCACCGCCCCGACGAGGCACCCGAACGTCGTCACCTGGAGGGCGCTCGCCCGCGCCAGGGCCGGCTTCTGGGCGACCACCCCACCGGCGTACGCGACGGCGGCGAGCAGACACAGCACCACGCCGAGCACGGACGAACCGCCCTCGCCCGACATCGAGAGCCCCACGGTCACCGCACCCGCGAACGACACCGCCATCCCCGCGAGCAGCCGCGGCGGCATCGCGTCACCGAGCAGCCGGGAGCCGAGCAGGGCGATCAGGATCGGCCCGATGTTGACGACGAGGGCGGCGGTGCCGGCGTCGACCTGTTGCTCGCCCCAGTTCAGGACGACCATGTAGAACCCGAACCACAGCACGCCCGAGACCGCGATCCCGCGCCAGGCGGACCGGGGCGGTACCCCGGCCCGCCGTACGAGAGAGATCACGCCCAGGGTCAACGCCCTGCTCGTCAGCCGGCCCAGTGCCAGTGCGCCGGGTGAGTAGGCGGACCCCGCGCTCCGGATGGCCACGAAGGCGGAGGCCCACAGCACGACGGTGACGACGGCGGCAGCGGCGGCTGTCCGTTCGGGGCGGCGTATGAGGTTCGTCATGTCGCGAGGCTAGAGGGCGGAAGAGTGGCGTCGCTGGCGGAAATCGGACGCCATCGTCGGGGTAGGGGTGGGGGCTTCTGTGGCGTGCCGGGTGCGCGAAAGTCGTGGTCGGCCGCGCAGTTCCCCGCGCCCCTGAACGAGGTTGCGCTTCCCTCGTTTCCAGCGAGGTGGCCCGGCGGCACGCTGTGCGGCACGGGCGCGTTCCGAAGGGGCGCGGGGAACTGCGCGACCAGCCCCCACGCACCGGCACTCGACAGCCGACAGCCGACAGCCGACAGCCGACAGCCGACAGAACCTAACCGGCCCGTCGCATCTCCTCGAACTGTCCCGCCAACCCGTCCAGCAACGCCGCGAGCCCCACCTCGAACGCCCGCTCGTCCACCTTCTCCTGCTGCTCGGCAAGCAGATGAGCCTGCCCGAGATGCGGATAGTCGGCGGGATCGTACGCACTCTCGTCGTCGACAAATCCCCGGCGAACGACCCCAACGCCGACCCCATGATGAAGTACCGCATCAACGCCCCGATCGACGTGGCCTGAGCCGCAGGCCACCCCGCGTCGACCATCGCCCCGTAGACCGCGTCGGCGAGCCGCAACCCCGCCGGCCGCCGCCCCGGCCCGGTCGCCAGCACGGGCACGATGTTCGGATGATCACGGAGCGCGGAGCGATACGACACGGCCCAGTCGTGCAACGCCGTACGCCAGTCCCGCCCGTCCGAGAACATCGACAGATCGACCTGCGCGCTGACCGAGTCGGCAACCGCCTCCAGGATCTGGTCCTTGGTGCGGAAGTGGTTGTAGAGCGAGGGCCCACTCACCCCAGCTCCGCGGCGAGCCGCCGCGTGGACACGGCCGCGAGGCCCTCCGCGTCCACCAGCACCCGCGCCGTCTCGACGATCCGGTCGGTACTGAGAAGGGGCTTGCGCGGTCGGGCCATGCCGCACATAGTAGGGCTGCGAGAGTGAAACTAGCAGTGCTAATTTAAATGTGCAGCAGTCGACGTACGGCCTTCCACTTGGGGTGACGCGCAATGAACCTGGGACTGAGCGAGGAGCAGGAGGCCGTACGGCGGCTCGCCAGGGACTTCGTGGACCGCGAGATCGCCCCGCACGTCATCGCCTGGGACCGCGCCGAGGAGGTCGACCGCTCGATCGTCAAGAAGCTCGGCGGGGTCGGCTTCCTGGGCCTGACCGTCGACGAGGAGTACGGCGGCTCGGGCGGCGACCACCTCGCGTACTGCCTGGTCACCGAGGAACTCGGCCGGGGCGACTCCTCCGTGCGCGGCATCGTCTCCGTCTCGCTGGGCCTCGTCGCCAAGTCGATCGCGGCCTGGGGGAACGAGGAGCAGAAGCGCCGCTGGCTGCCGGGGCTCACCTCCGGCGCGTACGTCGGCTGCTTCGGTCTCACCGAACCCGGCACCGGTTCCGACGCCGGCAACCTCACCACCCGCGCCGTCCGCGACGGCGACGACTACGTCGTCAACGGCACCAAGATGTTCATCACGAACGGGACTTGGGCCGACGTAGTCCTCCTCTTCGCGCGCTCGACCGATGCCCCGGGACACAAGGGCGTCTCCGCCTTCCTCGTCCCGACCGACACCCCCGGCCTCACCCGCCGCACCATCCACGGCAAGCTCGGCCTGCGTGGCCAGGCCACCGCCGAGATCGTCCTCGAGGATGTGCGCGTGCCCGCCTCCGCGATGCTCGCCCCGAGGGCAAGGGCTTCTCGGTCGCCATGTCGGCGCTGGCCAAGGGCCGGATGTCGGTCGCGGCGGGCTGTGTCGGCATCGCCCAGGCCGCGCTCGACGTGGCCCTCCGCTACGCCGGTGAGCGCGAGCAGTTCGGCAAGCCCATCGCACGGCACCAGCTCGTCCAGGAACTGATCAGCGACATCGCCGTCGACGTGGACGCGGCCCGCCTGCTGACCTGGCGGGTCGCCGACCTCATCGACCGGGGCCTGCCCTTCGCGACCGAGTCCTCCAAGGCCAAGCTCTTCGCGTCGGAGGCCGCCGTACGCGCCGCCAACAACGCGCTCCAGGTCTTCGGCGGCTACGGCTACATCGACGAGTACCCGGCGGGCAAGCTGCTGCGCGACGCCCGCGTGATGACCCTCTACGAGGGCACCAGCCAGATCCAGAAACTCCTCATCGGACGCGCGCTGACGGGCGTCTCCGCGTTCTGAGGCCCGCCCCTGTACCTCTCGCCTCCCACTGAAGACCCGTTCTGAGTAGGCGAGTTGAGTATCCGTACGGATGCCGGGGGAGCCGTGGCGCCCGATGCTGTCCCCATGAGCGAAGCATCGGGCAAACCGCAGAACACGGCCGCCTTCTACGGCCAGGCCGTCGCGTCCTTCTCCGTCGCCATCGCGGCGACCGCCATCGGCATCTTCAAGCTGCACGCCGACGCCTGGGTACGGGCCTTCCTCGCGATCGCCGTCCTGTATCTCGTCACGTCCTCCTTCACCCTCGCCAAGGTGATCCGGGACCGGCAGGATGCGTCGCGTACCACCTACAACCCCTTCGAAAAGCTCTGAGCGGGGGAGACTAAGCGCTCGCTCAGGTTCGGCGGTATGGTGGACCCCTTGTCACCGAGAGGGGTTCACGAGCGATGAGTACGGCGGAGGAGACGACCGCGGGCGACCCGCAGGCCTGGGCAGAGGTCACGCCCGACGCGGCCCGGCGGCTGCTGATCGCCGCCGTGGAGGCCTTCGCCGAGCGCGGCTACCACGCGACGACCACCCGGGACATCGCGGGCCGCGCCGGCATGAGCCCGGCCGCGCTCTACATCCACTACAAGACCAAGGAAGAGCTGCTCCACCGGATCAGCAGGATCGGCCACGAGAAGGCCCTCGACATCCTGCGGACGGCGGCGGGGCGCGAGGGCAGCGCCGCCGAGCGGCTCGCCGACGCCGTCAGTTCCTTCGTGCGCTGGCACGCGGGCGGGCGCACCACCGCGCGGGTCGTGCAGTACGAACTCGACTCGCTCGGCCCGGACGCCCGCGCCGAGATCCTCGCGCTGCGCCGGCAGGTCGACGCCGAGGTGCGCGGGATCGTCGAGGACGGGGTGGCCGACGGCTCCTTCGACGTGCCCGACGTGAAGGGCACCACCCTCGCGATCCTGTCGCTGTGCATCGACGTGGCCCGCTGGTTCAGCCTCGACGGCCCCCCCGGACGCCGGACGAGGTCGGCGCGCTCTACGCCGACCTCGTGCTCCGGATGGTGGGGTCCAAGCAGCCGCAGTAGCGGGGGAGTCGGTGTCGCTCAGAGGTAGTAGCGCGACACCGACTCGGCCACGCACACCGGCTTGTCGCCGCCCTCGCGCTCCACGGTGAACGCGACGGTCACCTGGACGCCGCCCGGTACGTCGTCGACGCCGGTGATCGTCGCGGTGGCGCGCAGCCGGGAGTCGACCGGGACCGGGGCGGGGAAACGGACCTTGTTCGTCCCGTAGTTGACGCCCATCCGCACGCCCTCGACCTTGATCAGCTGCGGGCCGAAGAGCGGGAGCAGCGACAGGGTGAGGTAGCCGTGCGCGATGGTCGTCTTGAACGGGCCGGCCGCCGCCTTCTCCGGGTCCACGTGGATCCACTGGTGGTCGCCCGTCGCGTCCGCGAACAGGTCGATCCGCTTCTGGTCGATCTCCAGCCAGTCGGTGTGCCCCAACTGCTCACCGACCGCCGCCCGCAGGTCGTCGACGGAGGTGAAGATCCTCGGCTCTGCCATGTCCTGTCCCGGCCTCTCACGTCATCCAGCACGTCATCACATACCTAAGCAACTGCTTAGCATGGTCGGCCGCGGGGTCCCTGTCAACGGACCACGGGTGGGACGCGGTGGGTAGGCTCTGACGGGTGCCTCAGATCCCGATGAAGATCCACGAGCTGACGGTCGGCCAACTCGCCGCACGCAGCGGAGCCGCCGTCTCCGCGCTGCACTTCTACGAGGCCAAGGGCCTGATCAGCAGCAGCCGCACCACGGGCAACCAGCGCCGGTACACCCGCGACACCCTGCGCCGGGTCGCCTTCGTGCGGGCCGCGCAGCGCGTCGGCATCCCGCTGGCCACGATCCGCGAGGCGCTCGCCGAACTCCCCGAGGAGCGCACCCCGACCCGTGAGGACTGGGCGCGCCTGTCCGAGGCCTGGCGTTCCGAACTCGACGAGCGCATCAAGCAGCTCAACCGGCTCCGCGACCACCTCACCGACTGCATCGGCTGCGGCTGTCTGTCCCTGTCGGCGTGTGTGCTGTCCAACCCGGACGACGTGGTGGGCGAGCGGGGTGCGGGTTCGCGGCTGATGACGGAACGGGCGGAGTACGGAAAGGGCCGCCCGCCCCGGGACGAGGACCGGGCCCCGGTCCAGGACTAGAACCCTGGACCGGGGCCGGAGCCCGAGGCGTGCGACGGACGTCGGCGACGGTCACTCGTACTCGGTGCCGCCCTTCCTCGTGAGATACGCGGGGCTGACGGCCTTGGCGATCGCCCGTCCGCCGGTCACCGCGCTGTACCGCTCCGTCGCCGGACGGATCACGACCCCCTCGCGCAGGTGCAGCCCGCGCCCGGACACGGTCTCCCGCCCGCTCGCGACCTCCAGCACCCGCTCGATGTCGTACGGCCCCTCGTACAGCCGGGGCACCAACGGCAGCTCCCGTCGAGGAGTTGGGCGGCGTCCAGCCACCGGACGACACCGTCGATCTCGGCGGAGACGTCGAACACCGCGTACCCGAGGGTCTCGCGGCGGCCGTCGGCGCCGTAGGCCAGGTCCTGTACGCCCGCGCCGTAGACCTCGCCGAAGATGCCGACCCGGCGGGCGCCCAGCCGTTCGGCGAGGCGGGCGGCGGCCTCGGGGACGCCGTGACCGCGGATCGCTCGCCAGTACAGGTTGCGCGGATCTTCCTTCAGGGCAAGGGACTTGGCGCCGAAACCCTTCGAGGAGACCTGTACGCGACCGGCCTCGTACTCGTCCTCGTCGTCGCCCTCGCGCTCGGCGAAGTAGGTCAACAGGCAGGCGGAGCCGTGGAGTTTCTCGGTCAGGACCACAGCCTCGCCCGGTTCGAATATCCCGGGAAACCGCTGGATGTTCTCGATGTCCACCCAGGGCAGCAGATCGGGCGCGTGCTCGACGTCACCGTCCATCGTGGGCGGGATCGGCGGCACCCACTTCACGATGCCGAGCCGCTCCGCGAAGTCGGTCCCCTCCAGGGCGGCCTGGGCGAGATCGACGTCGGCGAGAGCCTTCGGCCGGCACACGATGCCCTGCGACAGCTCCCCGCGCAGCCGCACCGCCCTGACCCGGTCGGACCGGCTCCCCGCGAGGCGCCCGGTGAGCCCCAGCTCCTCGATCAACTCGACCGGCAGCACGGCCTGTTCGGGGATGTAGACGGCGGTCTCGCCGGTACGGAACGCGCCCTTGGCGACCACGGCCCGATACAGCCCGACCTGGGCCAGCTCAAGGGCATCGGCGTTCGGGTGCTCATGCACGGTCAGCACTTCGGCGGTGACGCGCAGCGTCGACATCGGGGCTCCTCGGGGTTCCTCAACCGGGTTTCATCGCCCTCAACTGTCCCGAGCCAAAAGGGGTGGAGCGATCGAATTAGCGGCTGCTAGCTTCATCGTCGCCGTGGCGTCGTCCGTGCCGCCCGACTCCGTGTTCGGCGGCGACCGCGACCTGGCGATACGCGCCGAACTCCTCGCCCAGCCCTACGAAGAGCGCCGGGCCGTCCTGTACTGAGCCAGTCCCGCGGCGACCAACTCGGCGTTGGACAGGGCCCGTTCGCCGTTCGGTAGAAGCAGCGTGTCCTCCAGGCCGATGCGGGTCGCCAGCCCCAGCCGCCCCGCGAGTCGGAGTACCGGCCAGGTGCCGCCGTCCTCGCCGTGGAGCAGTACGGGGCGGCCGTGGGCGTTGCCGAGATCGGAGAGGAGCGCCCGCGCGGACGCCTCCGCCGTGTCCGTGGCCGGGTCCGTCACCTCCGCGAGTACCCGCAGCACCTTCGAGCGGAGCGGTGACCCGGCGAACCGGGCCGCGCCCTCCGTGCCCGACCAGATGCCCGCCTCCACACCAACGCCCCGGTCCAGCAGAGCTGTTGCCACCTCCTCCGCGCCCGGCTCGTGCCAGTTGACCGAGGCGTGGTCGGGGAGGGTCGTCCAGGTGCGGATCCGCTCCAGCCGTGCCGCCGGGTCCGGTTCCGCCCACGCGCCCGTGGTCACGCCGATCGGGACCGGCACCCGTGCCCGTATCGCCTCCAGCGTCACCGCGAGGACCCTCGGCGACAACGTGTCGTGCCCGCACGGGGTCTTGGGATGAAGGTGGACATCCGTGGCCCCCGCCGCGACGGCCTCCACCGCGGCATCGGCCAACGCCCCGGGCGAGACCGGCACCATCCAGCCGTCGGCGGCCCCACGGGACCCGTTGAGACAGACCTGCACCATGCCCCGATGGTGTCACCCGCCACTGACAACCGCCCCGCGACCGGGCCTCCTCACCCCCACACCCACCGGATTCCCACCCGGCAGGGCCCCGCCCCCAGCGCCACCGCGTGCACCGAGCCCGACGCGTCGACCCGGAGCCGTTGTTCGCGCGGTCGCCCGGCGCGGGGCTGGGGATCGAGGCCGTTCGTGCGGAAGGAGTAACACGTGCGGGGCAGGCACTCCTTGGCGAAGCAGACCTCCAGGAGGTGCTCGCGCATCGGGACGTGGATGGTGGTCTCGGCGCGCTGGGAGCAGGGGCGCGGGTCCCGATGCTCGACGGTGTAGTCGACGATCACGGTCTCGCCGCGCGCCAACGGGCTGTCGAAGAGCAACTCGGCCGCCACGAGCCCCTCTTCGGGGATTTCGACGACCGTGCCGAGCCGCGCCGGTGCCGCCAGGCGGAAGCGGGGCAGCGGGCCGGGGCCGGGTGTGTCGAGGCGGTACACGGCGATCCAGCGGTCCGCGCCGTCTGCCTCGGCGCGCAGCACCCGTCGGCTGGTCATCGACCGGACGCGGCGGTCGGCGTCCACGTCCACCCGGTTGTGGCAACTGAGCCGGGTCAGGCTGTCGTCCCAGCGGGTGTCCAGCGCGGCGAGCGCGGCGGTGAGATCGTGATGGTCCGACCAGGCCCGCGCGAGATCGGGATGATCACTGTCCGGCGGCAGCCAGCGCCCGCGCGGCCGGGGCGGCCCCAGCAGCCCGGTCAGCGCCCCGGGCGGCAGCCGTAGGACGTCCTCCAGTACGGCGAGTGCCGCCAACGACCGTTGCCGCTCGGGCTGATAGCGCCCGGACTGCCAGGAGCTGAGCGTCGCCGACGCCACCGGGGTACCCCGGCGCGACAGCCGGTCCTGAATCCGATCCAGACTGAGCCCGCTGGCCGCGATGGCCGCCCGCAGTGCCTCATGAAAGGGCATCGCCCCGGTACCGGCCGCGGGGTCCTCCGGTCTGGAGACCGGACTTCCCACCCCATACCCCGTGCGCCCCACTCCGGACGCCGCGATCCCCGCCCCGGACGCCGAGCTCTCGGGCCCCGAGCGCACGTACCCCTCCGGTCCGGGGGCGGCGCGTACTCCGGTCCGGGCGGCGGCATTTGCTCCGGTCTGGAGCGCGCGGACCCCGCTCTCGAAGCCCCCGCGCTCTCCGCTCTCGGCGGCACGTACCCCGGTCTGGAAGTCACGTACTCCAGCTCAAGTCAGGGTGTGTCGTGGGGCGGAAGGGCGTTGGGCTGAAGTTTGGTCAGTCTTGCCCGGTGATTGATCAACCTTGAACGAACCTGTGAGATTTCCCGGGTGTTGCGCCGCCAATACCCGCAAGACTGAAGGAACTTGTCTCTCTTGCCATGCACATGAGGGCTCGCGGAAGCTGCTGTGCACTGCCGCCACGGCAGCCTCCCCACCCCTCGAATGACGGAGAGTCATGTCCCCGAGATCTTCCGCCGGGTTCGTTCTCGTCAGCGCCGCCGCCCTCACCGCCGCCCTCGCGACGCCCGCGCTCGCGGCCGCCCCGAGCGCCGGGCACACCCCGGCCCAGCTCACCCAGGCCATAGCGAGCCACGAGAGTCACGCACTGCACGGGCTCGCGCGGCCCGGCAAGGTCAACGCCACCGTCTCCTCCACCAACTGGTCCGGCTACGCGGCCACCGGCTCGACCGGCGCGTACACCTCGGTCACCTCGTCCTGGACCCAGCCGAGCGTCAGCTGCTCCTCGGCCACCACCTACTCCTCGTTCTGGGTCGGCCTCGACGGGTACAGCAACTCCGCGCTGGAGCAGACCGGTACGGAAGCCGACTGCATCGGCGGCAGGGCGACCTACGGCGCCTGGTGGGAGGTGCTGCCCGCCTCCGAGAGCGCGTACTCCGGTGTCACGGTGAAGGGCGGCGACAAGTTCACCGCGACGGTGACCTATTCCGGCTCGACCTTCACCATGACCCTCGTCGACTCCACCGAGGGCTGGACGAAGACCACCACGCACGCCGGCTCGTCCGGCTTCAAGAACGCCTCCGCCGAGGTCATCGCCGAGGCCCCGAGGTCGGCGGCTCGGTCGCGAGCCTCGCCAACTTCGGCACCGTGAACTTCACCGGCGCCAAGGCCAACGGCAGCAACCTGGACACCTACTCGCCGAACGAGATCGTCATGACGAAGAGCAGCAGCTCCGCCGTACGAGCCCAGCCGGGCTCGATCTCCGGCGAGGGCTTCGCCGACGTCTGGAAGGCCAGCTGACACGCTCCGCGGTGATTCCCGAGGCTGTCGACGCGTCGGCGTCGGCAGCCTCGGTCTTTGCCCGCGCACATCGCACACGCGGTTCGGCGGCGCCCCGAAAGGGGCGCGGGGACTGCGCGCTCAGCCCCCACCGGCCCGCACCTCAGCACCGTTCTTCGAGCGGAGCGCTCACGCCGACATGAGCAGCCGTCCGCGCCTGGCGTACGCCAGGGCCTCGGGCGTGAGCACCGGACGCGGTACGACGATGCCGCAGTCCGTGCAGACCGGGCCCGAGGAGGGTTCGTGGGCCAGGTCGTACTTCCACTGGAGGCGCTCCCCGGCGCAGACCGGGCACACGGAACCCGGTTCGCGCTCCAGCGCGGCGATCAGCCGGCGCAGCACCTCGGCGAGTGGTTCATGGGGGTGGAGGCGGGGGTCGTCGCACCAGGCGACACCGAAGCCGCCCCAGGTCAGCCGGTGCCAGTCGTCCACGGTGCCCGGGCGGCGGAGCCCGTCGTGCTTCTCCTTCTTACGGCGCTCGGCGAATCCGACCTCGTAGGCGAGCCAGACCTTGCGCGCTTCCTCCAGCTCGTCCAGTGCGGCCACGAGCCGCGCCGGGTCGGGGAGCGGTCCTCGGGTCCGAACCCGGCCCGGGAGCACAAGTGGTCCCAGGTCGCCCTGTGCCCGTAAGGGGCGAACCGCTCAAGGCACTTGCGCAGCGAGTAGCGCCGAAGCGCCAGATCGCACCGAGGGTCTCGCACCTGTCTCGCCAGACTCCGGAAACCGGCCATCGCCCTGCACCTCCGTCACACCTGCACCTGTACTTCGGTCACCTCGGCGTCGTCGAACGGACGTCGCCGAATAGACGTATCGACAAGCGTTTTGGCTCCATCCGATTTCCGATGCCCCCATAAGCCACTTGCCTCGATCCATAAAGCCACTCGCCCCGATCCAAAACTTGACGCATGTTCATCTTCAAACTCGGGGATACCGGCGGTAACGTCCGGCACCACCCCCGTCGGTAGGAGCTGCCATGCCACGGCGCACCCCGCGTAACTTGCTCGACAGACTGAGAACTCCCGGCGGATTCCCGGGTTCCTGAAGACCGCATCCGTATGCGCCCTCGTTGCCGCCCTTTGTCTCCCCTTGCCCAGGGGACGGCCTCGGCCGCGACGCCGTCGGCCGTGACGGCGTCGAACGACTACTGCGGCGGCCAGTGCTCGGACATCCTCCCGGCCGGCGAGAACGGCAACGCCACCCTCGCCCAGATCCTGCTGAACCAGGCCTTCGGTGTGCAGCCCGCGCACGCCGAGGACCAGCTCGGGCCCTACGCCAACCTGGCCACCGGCGCCTCCACGCTGACCGACGCGAAGATCAACAACTTCTTCAACGACGCCTCGTTCGGCGTCGCCTCCGACCAGGTCGCCTCGACCGAGAACCCGAGCGGCCGCACCGACGTCACGATCGTCCGTGACAAGAAGACCGGTGTGCCGCACATCACAGGCACCACGCGCTACGGCACCGAGTACGGCGCCGGGTACGCCGCCGCCGAGGACCGGCTGTGGCTGATGGACGTCTTCCGGCACGTCGGACGCGGCGAGCTGACCAGCTTCGCGGGCGGCGCGGCCCTCCAACCAGGGCCTTGAGCAGGAGTTCTACCGCAACGCCCCCTACACCGAGGCCGATCTGCAGTCCCAGATCGACAACGCCGTGGCCAACAACGGCGCCCGCGGCCAGCAGGCGCTCGCCGACGCCAACGCCTATCTGGCCGGCATCAACGCCTACATCGACGCCTCGGACAGCGGCCGCTACTTCCCCGGCGAGTACGTCCTCACCGGTCACAAGGACGCGATCACCAACGCGGGCACGATCGACCACTTCAAGATCACCGACCTGGTCGCTCTCGCCTCCGTCATCGGCACGCTCTTCGGCTCCGGCGGTGGCGGCGAGGTCAACAACGCCCTGTCGCTGATAGCCGCCCAGTCCAAGTACGGGGTGGAGGAGGGCACCAAGGTCTGGGAGTCGTTCCGCGAACGCAACGACCCCGAGGCCGTGGTCACCGTCCACAACGGCGAGAGCTTCCCGTACGCCACCAAGCCCACCACCGCCGTCGGTGAGGCGATGCCGGACGCCGGCTCCGTGGTCCAGCAGCCACTGGTCTACGACGCCACCGGCACCGGAGCCGGCACGAGCGCCACCGCCGCCGCCAAGGCCGCGGCCACCACCACCCTCAGCTCGGCCAAGCGCGGGATGTCCAACGCCCTTGTGGTGAGCGGCAAGTACACCGCGAGCGGCCACCCGATCGCCGTCTTCGGACCCCAAACGGGTTACTTCGCCCCGCAGTTGCTCATGCTCCAGGAGATCCAGGGCCCGGGCATCAGCGCCCGCGGCGCCTCCTTCGCCGGCCTGAGCATGTACGTGGAACTCGGGCGCGGCCAGGACTACTCGTGGAGCGCGACCACGTCCGGCCAGGACATCATCGACACCTACGCCGTCGAACTCTGCCAGGACGACTACCACTACCTCTTCCACGGCACCTGCACCGCCATGGACGAGGTCCAGCAGGCCAACTCCTGGACGCCCACCACGGCCGACGGCACGGCGGCGGGTCGTACACGATGAAGGTCTGGAAAACGAAGTACGGGCCGGTCGAATACCGAGCGACCGTCGGCGGGAAAAAGGTCGCCTACACGACCCTGCGCTCCTCCTACATGCACGAGGCCGACTCGATCATCGGCTTCCAGATGCTCAACGACCCGGACTACGTGAAGAGTCCGCAGACCTTCCAGACCGCCGCGCAGCACATCAACTTCACGTTCAACTGGTTCTACGCCGACTCGCAGCACACCGCGTACTACAACAGCGGTGACAACCCGGTCCGCGCGAACGGTGTCGACGCCGAGTTCCCGGTGTGGGCCCAGTCGGCCTACGAGTGGAAGAACTGGAACCCGACCGCCAACACCGCCGACTACACGCCGGCTTCGCAGCACCCCAACTCCATCGACCAGGACTACTACATCTCCTGGAACAACAAACAGGCCGACGACTACACCACCGCCTCCTGGGGCGACGGCTCGGTCCACCGCGGCAACCTGCTCGACGACCGGGTCAAGAAACTCGTCGCGGCGGGCGGCGTCACCAGAACCTCGCTCGTGAAGGCCATGTCGGACGCCTCTCTTGAGGACCTGCGGGCCGAGGACGTGCTGCCGAAACTCCTCCAGGTCATCAACAGCTCCACGGTGACCGACACCACGGCGGCGGCAGCCGTCAGCAAGCTCTCCGCATGGGTCACGGCCGGCGCCAAACGCACCGAGACGTCGGCCGGTTCGAAGACCTACGCCAACGCCGACGCGATCCGCATCCTGGACGCGTGGTGGCCCGCCCTCGTGCAGGCCGAGTTCCAGCCGGGCCTCGGCACCGACCTGTACACGGCCTTCACCAACAACCTGTACATCGACGAGACCCCGTCGGCGGCGCACGGCCCGACCGGCGCCCACGCCGGCAGCTCCTTCCAGTACGGCTGGTGGAGCTACGTCGACAAGGACATCCGGGCGGTGCTCGGACAGACCGTGAAGGGCGGCCTCGCGCAGGAGTACTGCGGCGGCGGCAGCCTCAGCGCCTGCCGGGACATCCTGATCAGCACCCTGAAGACCGCGGCCGGCCAGACGGCGGCCCAGGTCTACCCGGGCGACAGCCTGTGCTCGGCGGGTGACCAGTGGTGCGCCGACTCGATCGTCCAGCGCACCCTGGGCGGCATCAAGCACTCCAACATCAGTTGGCAGAACCGGCCCACCTTCCAGCAAGTGGTGGAGTACACGTCACACCGGTGACGCCGACGCGGCGGCGGGCCGGCCGATCCGGCCCGCCGCCAGTACCACCCGGGCGAGTTCCGGGTGCACGATGTCGCTGTGCGCCCCGGTCGGGGCCGCGCCGTGGCAGACCACCGCACAGACGTCGACGTTCACACAACCCGACGCGGGCAGCGGTGAGTTGAGCGCTTCGTCCAGAGTCAGCGACGGGGTGCCGGGCACCGCCCGCACCCCCGTCGTGGCCCAGCGCGCCCCACTTGTCGCCCAGCACCCGCACGAGGTCGGCCGCGGCGAACGAGCAGTCGTCGTCCGCCATCCGCGAGGCCAGCGGATAGAGCGTGCCGAGCGCCGAGTCGAAGTGCGAATAGCAGCACACCAACGGACCGTCGACACGGTTCTGCTGGCCCTGCAGCACACCCCCGCTCCGCGCGTCCTCCGGCAGCCTGGCCGCGAACGCGTAGTGGGAGAAGGCCCCCTTGGAGCAACGTCACCGACTTCACCGAGCGCACACCCTCGGGCAGACCCCGGAGCGCGAACGACACCAGGCGCCCGCCGAAGCTGTGCCCCACCAGATGCACCCGCACCTCCGGCGCCACCGCCGCGAGCCGCCCGATCACCGGACCGAGCCCCCGCTCGCCGACCGTGCCCGCGCGTCGCTTCATCGCGTAGTACGCCGCCTGCCGCAACAGCTCCCGCGCGCCCTTCCACGGGTTCGGCAACGCGAACTCCTGTACAGAGACGGGTGGTTGGGGGCCGCGAGCCGGTCGAGCGCCTGCGCGAACTGCCCGCACGCCTCGGCCGCGCAGCCGACGGCGAACATCCGGGGCTCGCACTGCGGCACTCCCTCCGCCAGCGTGTCCGCGCCGAACAGCGCCTGCGGCCCCGGCGGCACCACCTCCACCAGCGTCCGCACCAGCCGCCCGAACTCCTCCAACTCCGCGTCTTGTGGCGGGTGTTGGTCCAGCATGCGGGCGATCTGGTCGATCACCGGGGCGTTGCCGGGGAAGGCGTCGAGGAGCGCGTGCCGGGTGTCGGCGTCCAGGGCGGGAGGCGTCACCGGCCGGGCCACGGTCGCCGGTGTCCGCGCGAAGTCCGGAATCGGCTGGTCCGGAAACTCCATGGATGGCCAGATGACGCCCACGTACCCGATCTTCGCCCTCGGTGCGAGGCCTGGAACCGGCGCGAAGAAGCGGCTGTAGAGCCGGGTCGCGCCGGCGCGTTGGTTGTTCCACCCGTGCGAGAAGACGATCAGGTCATCCACCCCGCGCTGCCGCACCTCGCTCAGCAGCCGGTCGCGTTCTCCCTGGTCGACGTCTCCGTCGGCGTCGAAGGTCAATTCCCAGTAAGGGCTCACACTCATCGCCGGATCCGCCATGACCGGCCCCCTTGTTCCCCGAAGTGGTGCGATGTGGGCGCATCGTCCCGCTACCGGTGAAGATTGGCCATACGTCGCGACTCACTTGTAGAGGAGGTATTCAGTTCGAACCCGCCGGAACGCCCTCAACTCCTCCTGCCACTCCGCCACCACCTCGTCGGTGCCCGCGCCCGCGTCGATCGCCGTCCGCACCCGCGCGGACCCGGTGAGCTTGTCGATCCAGTTGTCCGAGCGCCAACGGAAGCCGCTCCAGACCTTCTTGGCGGTCACCAGCAGGGCGATGCCGGTGCGGACGGGGTCGTACGCGGCCCGGTCGTGGACGTGGAGCTGGACCCCGCCGACGGTCTTGCCCGCGAACTTGGAGAAGGTGGGCGCGAAGTAGGCCTCCCTGAAGTGCACGCCGGGCAGGCCGAGTTGATTCGCCGCGGCGGCCCAGCGCCCGTCGATGCCCCCTCCGCGCCGAGCAGTTCGAAGGGGCGGGTGGTGCCGCGTCCCTCGGACAGGTTCGTGCCCTCGAAGAGACATGTCCCCGAGTACACGAGGGCGGCGTCCGGCGTGGGCATGTTGGAGCTCGGCGGCACCCACGGCAGCGACCAGGCGTCGTAGAACTCCGAACGCCTCCAGCCCGTCATCAGTACGGTCTCCAGGGGGACCGGCTTCGTCAGGAACTCCCCGTTGAACAGGCGGGCCAGTTCGGCGACCGTCATGCCGTGTGCCTGGGCGATCGGCTGTCTGCCTACGAAGGTGGCGAACTCCTGTGCAGGACCGGGCCTTGGGCGGAACGGCCGGTCACCGGGTTGGGGCGGTCGAGGACGACGAGGCGTTTGCCGGCGAGTCGGGCCGCCTCCATGCAGTCGTGGAGGGTCCAGATGTAGGTGTAGAAGCGGGCGCCGACGTCCTGGATGTCGAAGACGACGGTGTCCACGGCGGCGGTCCTGAAGATGTCTGCGAGGGGCCGGCCGCTCTTCGCGTACGTGTCGTAGACGGGGAGTCCGGTTGCCGGGTCGGTGGAGTAGCCCTCGGAGCTGCCTGCCTGGGCGGTGCCTCGGAAGCCGTGTTCCGGGCCGAAGACCGCGACCAGGTTCACATGGGGGTCGGCGTGCATGACGTCGACGATGTGGTGGGCGTCTCTGGTGATGCCGGTGGGGTTGGTGACGATGCCGACTCGTTGGTTGGTGAGCTGGGCGTAGTCCTGTGCGGCGAGCTGTTCGAAGCCGGTGCGGAGGGTGCGTGGCTTGGGGGAGCGGGGGCGAGGGGTTGCCGCCGGTGCCGATGCCAGGAGGGTTCGTCTTGTGAGGGGCATGCGGGCACGGTAGGGGCCGGCGCCTGCGGTTCGTAGGGTGTGGGCCGTATGCGGCTGGTCGCGCCGTTCCTCGCGCCCCGAGGGCAAACGCTCTTCCGGTGTTACATACCGACCGGTTAGTCTGGCTGGGCAGTGGAGCCGCAGTCGAAGGAGACCGATGGTGGAAGCCGTTCAGGGTGCCGGGGTAGTCGTCACGGGGGCTGGAGGTGGCATCGGGGCCGCGCTTGCGCGGCGCTTCGCTGCCGAAGGGGCCCGGGTCGTGGTGAACGACCTCGATGGTGACCGGGCCAAGGCCGTCGCCGACGAGATCGGGGCCGTCGCCGTGCCGGGGACGCCTCCGCCGTCGTCGGTGATGCCCGGGACGCCCTCGGTGGGACCGTCGACGTCTACTGCGCCAACGCCGGGGTCGGCTCCGGCGGGTCGGAAGCCGCCGGTGAGGACGTCTGGGCGCAGGCCTGGGACGTCAACGTCATGGCTCATGTGCGGGCCGCCGAGGCGCTGATCCCGGGCTGGCTGGAGCGGGGCGGCGGGCGGTTCGTGTCCACCGTGTCCGCGGCCGGGCTGCTCACCATGATCGGGGCCGCGCCGTACAGCGTCACCAAGCACGGGGCGTACGCCTTCGCCGAGTGGCTGTCGTTGACGTACCGCCACCGGGGATCAAGGTCCACGCGATCTGTCCGCAGGGGGTGCGCACCGACATGCTGGCCGCCACCGGCAGCGCGGGTGACCTGGTGCTCCAGCCGACGGCCATCGAGCCCGATGTCGTCGCCGACGCGCTGATGAAGGGGATCGCGGAGGAGCGGTTCCTGATCCTGCCGCATCCCGAGGTCGCCGGGTACTACCAGGCCAGGGCCGCCGAGCCGGATCGCTGGCTGGCCACCATGAACCACATCCAGCAGAAGTGGGAGGCCGGAGAGTGACCGACTCCCTATATGCCGCCAAGCCGTGGGTGGCGCTGCTCAACGAGGCCCAGCGGGGGCCCGTCAGTCCGGACGACTCCCTGGTGCACGCCCTGCGTCGGGTGGTCGGCGAGACGCCCGACAGCACCTTCCTCACCTACTTCGACGGGCGGCTCAGTTACCGCGAGGTCGACGCGCTGACCGACTCCGTCGCCGGGTATCTGGCCGAGCGCGGGCTGGAGCGGGGCGACCGGGTCGCCGTGCTGCTGCAGAACTCGCCGCACTTCGTGATCGCCCTCCTCGGTGCCTGGAAGGCGGGCGCGATCGTCGTGCCCGTCAACCCGATGTACAAGTCGGGGAGGTCACCCATGTCCTGCGGGACGGTGAGGTGGCCGCGCTGATCTGTACCGACCGCGCGTGGGAGTCGTATCTGCGCGAGACGGCCGCCGGGTCCCCGTGCGGATCGTGCTCACCGCCTGCGAGCTGGATTTCCAGACGCGGGACGACGCGCGCGTGCTCACCTTCGAGCGGCTCCCGCAGGCCGCCGACGCCGAGGACCTGGTGGCCGTCGCGAAGGCCGGTCACAAGGCGCCCGAAGGGCGTCGACCGGCGCCCGCGGACATCGCGTTGATCAGTTACACCTCGGGGACGAGCGGTGCCCCGAAGGGTGCCACCAACACCCACGCCAACATCCTGTACAACGCCGAACGCCAGCGCACCGGACTCGGGCTGCCGGACGCGCCCGTGTACTTCGCGATGGCGCCGCTGTTCCACATCACCGGGATGGTGTGCCAGCTCGGCGCCTCGCTCGTCAGCGGGGATCGCTGGTGCTGGTGTACCGGTTCGAGGGCGGGGTCGTCCTCGACGCGTTCGCCGAGCACAGGCCGCACTACACGGTCGGCCCGTCCACCGCCTTCATGGCGCTCGCCGCGCACCCGGCCGCCCCCCTACCACTTCGCGTCCTTCCGGAACATCTCCTCCGGCGGCGCCCCGGTGCCGCCCGCGCTGGTGGAGAAGTTCCGGGCCGGCTTCGGGCCGTACATCCGCAACGGCTACGGCCTCACCGAGTGCACCGCGCCCTGCGCCTCCGTGCCGCCCGACCTGGAGGCGCCCGTCGACCAGGCGTCCGGGACGCTGGCCGTGGGCGTGCCGGGGCCCGACACCGTCGTACGGATCGTCGACGACCAGGGCGTGGAGGGTGCCCTTCGGGGAGCAGGGCGAGATCGTCGTGCGCGGGCCGCAGGTCGTGCCCGGGTACTGGCGGCGCCCCGAGGCCACCGCCGAGACCTTCCCGGACGGCGAACTGCGCACCGGCGACATCGGGTTCATGGACCCGCGGGGCTGGCTGTACGTCGTCGACCGCAAGAAGGACATGATCAACGCGTCCGGCTTCAAGGTGTGGCCGCGCGAGGTCGAGGACGTGCTGTACACCCATCCGGCGGTGCGCGAGGCGGCCGTCGTCGGGGTGCCGGACGGGTATCGCGGCGAGACCGTGAAGGCGTACATCAGCCTGCGGCCGGGCGCCGAGACCGACCCGGATGAACTCGCCGTGTACTGCAAGGAGAGACTGGCCGCCTACAAATACCCGCGCCAGGTGGAGATCCTGCCCGACCTGCCGAAGACGGCAAGTGGGAAGATCCTCCGGCGGGAACTGCGTTCCCGGTCGCACGACAGCGCGTGAACAGTGAGAAAAGGCAGGTGGCGGCAGTGCCCAGGACGACCGACGGAGACGGGGCCCCTGTCCCGCAGCGGCTCCTCGCCGCCGCCACCAGACTGTTCGCCGAGCAGGGCTACGACCGCACCTCGGTGCAGGAGATCGTCGAGGCCGCAGGCGTCACCAAGGGGCGCTGTACCACTACTTCGGCTCCAAGGACGACCTCCTGCACGAGGTGTACGCGCGCGTGCTGCGCCTCCAGCAGGAGCGCCTCGAGGTGTTCGCGACGGCCGAGGAGCCGGTCGAGAAGCGGCTGCGGGACGCGGCGGCGGACGTCGTGGTGACGACGATCGACAACCTCGACGACGCGTCGATCTTCTTCCGGTCCATGCACCACCTGAGCCCGGAGAAGAACAAGCAGGTGCGGGCCGAGCGGCGCCGCTACCACGAGCGCTTCCGCGGGCTCGTCGAGGAGGGCCAGCGCGAGGGCGTCTTCTCCACGGCGACCCCGGCGGACCTCGTCGTCGACTACCACTTCGGCTCGATCCACCACCTGTCGACGTGGTACCGCCCGGGCGGCCCGCTCACCCCGCAGGAGGTCGCCGACCACCTGGCGGACCTGCTGCTGCGCGCACTGCGACCGTAGGCCTACGGCTCGGAGGGCGGCCCCAGCCCCGCCTCCCGCGCCCACGCCGCCGCCTCCGCGCGGTCGGCGACGCCCAGCTTGGCCAGGACCGCCGACATGTGGTTGCTGACCGTCTTCGGGGACAGGCCGAGGCGGGCGGCCACGGTCGAGTTGGGCTGGCCGGCGGCGATCAGCGCGAGGACGTCGCGTTCGCGCGGGGTGAGGGTCGGGCAGGGGTCGGGGCGGTCCGGGGCCTGCTCAAGTGGCCGAGCACGCGCCTCGCGACCCCGGGGCCGAAGATCGCCTCGCCCGCCGCCACCGCCCGGATCGCCCGCACGATCTCGTCCTGGCCCGCGCCCTTGAGGACGTACCCCAGGGCGCCCGCCCGCATCGCGGCGAACACCGAGTCGTCCTCCTCGACCATCGTGAGCATCAGTACGGCGACCCCGGGGCCACCCGGCCGATCTCGCGGGTCGCCTCGATGCCGTTCAGGTCGGGCATCCGGATGTCCATCACCACCACCTGCGGGTGCAGGGTCACCGCGGCCCGTACCGCCTCCCGGCCGCTCGCGGCGACCCCGACCACGCGCACGCGCGGGGTGCCGTCCCGCACGGACTCCAGGAGCGCGGCCAGCCCGGTACGGACCACCGGGTGGTCGTCGGCGAGCACGACCCGCAGCTCGTCCCCTGCGTTCTCGCTCCCCGGTTCCCGTGCCGTCACAGCGCCTCTCCCAACGGCAGCGTCGCCACCACCCGCCCCTGCCCCGCCACACACCGCCCGCCCAGCTCCGCCGCGCGCTCCTGCATCGACGTGATGCCCACGCCCGGTGTCCACGCGGTCTCCTCGTCCACCGGCGAACCGTCGTCGCACACTTCCAGGCGCAGCCCGTCGCCGATCTCGATGCTCAGGTCCACGCGGGAGGCCCGGGCATGCCGGGCCGCGTTGGTGAGCGCCTCGATCGCGATGCGGTACGCGGCCACCTCGACGGCGGCGGGCAGCGCGGGCAGCCGCTCAGGGGCCCGGACCCGCACCTGGACCGGGGTGCCGTCCGCCCGCCAGGACAGCCGCACCGCCCGCTCCCGCAACGCGCCCAGCAGCCCCAACTGGTCCAGATCCGGCGGCCGTAGACCATCCACGAGGCGGCGCACCTCCGCGACCGCGCCGCCGACCTCGGACCGGACCTCGGTGAGGAGGGCCGCAGCGCGTTCCGGGTCGTAGGTGAGGAGATTGCGGACGGCGTCGGTCTGGAAGGCGGCGCCCGCGAGGGTGGGGCCGAGGCCGTCGTGCAGGTCGCGGCGGATGCGGCGGCGTTCCTCCTCGCGGGCGGCCACGATCCGTTCGCGGGAGTGCTGGAGCTGGCGGGTGAGGTCGGTGGCGTGCAGGGCGGCGGCCAGGGGCACGGCCAGGAGTTCCAGCACCGCCAGGTCGGCGGTGGCGGGCTGCTGTTCGCCCGGGCGCAGGCCGACCACCAGTGCGCCGACGGTCCGGCCGTCGTAGTCGAGCGCCAGGGCGTGGATGCGTTCGCCCGGCTCGCCCCAACTCCCGTCCGTCACCCCGGACTTCGACTCCACGCACACGTACGGCAGCCGCAGTGCCTCGCCGACCGCCTCCGGGACCGCGCCGACGCCGGTGCCGGCCAGCCGTTCGCCGATGCGGGAGACCGCGCGCACCGGGTCGTGCCGGTCGCCGTACAGGGCGCGGTCGACCATGCGCTGGAGGAGGCGGCGGGCGGGTTCGAAGGCGGCGGCGAGGGTGACGGCGATCAGCGCCGGTCCCAGCAGCGCGGGGTCGGGGTTGAGGAGGGCCTGGACGACGGTGACGAGACCGGCGTAGGCGACGGCCACGCCGACCGTGAGGGCGCCGTAGAGCAGGCTGCGGGAGACGACGAGGCGGATGTCGAGGAGCTCCTCGCGGACCACGGCGATCATGATGGCGGTCGGCAGGAACAGGGTGCAGCAGGACGTGTAGACCGCGGGGAAGCCCATGATCTGCAGGGCCACGCTCAGCGCCAGCGGCAGCATTCCCGCGATCAGCCACAGCAGTCTGCGGCGGTCCTGTTCGGCGCCGCGCCGGTAGCGGAGGAACATGACGGCGAACACCGCGGCCAGCACCAGACAGGCCTTCGCGGTCTCGATGTCGCGCAGGGCGGGCATCCAGCCGTCCGGCACCGGAAGGTACGAGGGCTGGGCCGGGGTGCCGCGGAACAGTCCCCAGTCGTCGCGCGCCCAGATCGCGAAGTCCAGTGGGGAGGACAGGAGTTGGGCGACCAGGGCCCAGCGCCAGCGGCGGTCGGGCAGGCGGCCGTCGGGGAACAGGAAGAACACGAGCACGAACGCCGTGGAGCTGCCGAGGATCCAGGTGTGGCGGCCCACAGTCGTGAGCGCGTGCAGCGACTCCGGTGACCAGCCGAGCCGCAGGCCCTCGACGGCCAGCCCGATCGACAACCCGGTGAACGCGTGACCGAGCCCGTACGCGATCAGCAGCCAGCCGATGGGGTTGCGCGGCCGGTGCAGCGCGATCACCCTGCCGCAGACCGGGTAGGCGAGACCGACCGCGAGGTCGACGACCATGTCGTAGCGGATCACGTCCGCCGCGGAGACCCCGGCCGCCGCCAACGCGACCGCCCCGACCGCCACCTGGAGCGCCGCGAGCCCCAGCAGCAGGTACACCGTCGTCGTGCGGAGCGGGGTGCGGCCGTCACGGTCGTCCATGCATTCCATCGTGGGGGCGCGGCGCCCGGGTGTCTCGGGAACGCTTCCCGGTCCACCCGGGAGAAGTCCCCGGCGCCGCCCGAGGCACTCCCTCAACTCCCGGTCCCCGGCGGCGCGATGCTCATGGCAGCGGAACGGCGGGCCCACCGCCGGACCGACCGACCGGAACCAACGGGGAAACACCATGCTGTCGACGAAACGGCGCCTGACCGGCGTTGTCCTGGGCTCCCTGCTCGCCCTCGGCGGAACGGCGGCCGTCCCGGCCGCCGCGCACGCCGTGCCCGAGGCACCCGCGCGGGCCGCGTGCCGGCCCAACTACCCGGTCCCCAACCAGTTCATCTACCAGCGGTGGAACCAACTGGGCGGCCAGAACGGCATGATGGGCTGCCCGATCGGCGCGAACAAGCGCCTGGCGAACGGCGCCGAGCGGCAGCGCTTCGCGAACGGCGAGATCGCCTGGTCACCCGACCAGGGGCACCGCATGGTGGTCTCCGCCTGGGAGCGCAACGGCTACGCCTACGTCACCTGGGGCCCCACCAACCCCTACAGCTACGACGTCTTCCTGGTCCGCTACACCAGCGCCGCGGACGCGGGGGCACCCAGCGCGAACTCCGCGGCGGGAACGCGGGCGGGATGTGGGTGCAGAAGCGCACCAGCGGCGACTACTCGTTCATCGTCGAGGGCTGCGACCTCAGGTCCGGCGGCCACCGGTGCCTCCAGCACTGGACGGTGCCGGTGAGCACCCGCAACTGACCGCGGGGAGGGTGAGTTGCGGGGCCGGTACCGGCGTGGGGAACCCGTACCGGCCCCGCGACTCGCGTGTGCCTACAGGTACTTCTTCAACTCCCGGCGCGCCAGCGACCGTTGGTGGACCTCGTCCGGGCCGTCGGCCAGCATCAGGGTGCGGGCGCTCGCGTACAGCTCGGCCAGCGGGAAGTCCTGGCTCACCCCGCCCGCGCCGTGCAGCTGGATCGCCTTGTCGAGGATGCCGACGACCGTGCGGGGCGTGGCGATCTTGATGGCCTGGATCTCCGTGTGGGCACCCTTGTTGCCGACGGTGTCCATCATCCAGGCCGTCTTCAGGACCAGCAGCCGCAGCTGCTCGACGGCGACCCGCGCGTCCGCGATCCAGTTATGGACGACGCCCTGCTGGGCCAGCGCCTTGCCGAACGCGACGCGGGAGACGGCGCGTTGACACATCAGCTCGATCGCCCGCTCGGCCATGCCGATCAGCCGCATGCAGTGGTGGATCCGGCCGGGGCCCAGCCGCGCCTGGGCGATGGCGAAGCCGCCGCCCTCCTCGCCGATCAGGTTCGTCACCGGCACCCGCGCGTGGTCGAAGACGACCTCGGCGTGGCCGCCGTGCGAGTGGTCCTCGTAGCCGAAGACCTGCATCGCCCGCTTCACCGTGACGCCCGGGGTGTCGCGCGGTACCAGGACCATCGACTGCTGGCGGCGGGGGTCGGCGCCGTCCGGGTCCGTCTTGCCCATCACGATGAAGATCTTGCAATCGGGGTTCATCGCCCCGGAGATGTACCACTTGCGGCCCGTGATGACGTAGTCGTCGCCGTCCCGCTGGATGAGTGTGGTGATGTTCGTGGCGTCCGAGGAGGCCACCTCCGGCTCGGTCATCGCGAACGCCGAGCGGATCTCACCGGCGAGCAGCGGCTCAAGCCACTGCTTCTTCTGCTGCTCGTCGGCGAACTGGTACAGCACCTCCATGTTGCCGGTGTCCGGCGCCGCGCAGTTCAGCGCGGTGGGCGCCAAGTGCGGGGAACGGCCGGTGATTTCGGCGAGCGGCGCGTACTGGAGGTTGGTCAGGCCGCCCCCGTACTCGGCGTCCGGCAGGAAGAGGTTCCACAGGCCCTGCCTGCGCGCCTCCGCCTTCAACTCCCCACGACGGCCGGGGTGTCCCACGGTGAGGCGAGCTGGGCGCGCTGCTCCTCGGCGACGGGCTCGGCCGGATAGACGTACTCGTCCATGAAGGCCAGGAGCTTGGCGCGCAGTTCCTCGGTGCGTGCGTCGTACGCGAAGTCCATGGTGGATCAGCCTTCCTGAAGGGTGGTCAGGCCGTGCTCGATGAAGACGGGGACCAGTTCGCCGATGCGGTCGAAGCCGGGGCCGACCGTCTGGCCCAGGGTGTAGCGGTAGTGGATGCCCTCCAGGATCACGGCGAGCTTGAACCACGCGAACGCCGTGTACCAGGCCACGGACGAGACGTCGCGTCCCGAGCGCGCCGCGTACCGTTCGATCAGCTCGGCCGGTGTGGGGTGGCCGGGGCCGAAGCCGTGGTGGAGATGGGGAGTTGGGCAGGTCCAGCGGCATGCTGTACATCACCAGCAGGCCCAGGTCGGTGAGCGGGTCGCCGAGGGTGGACATCTCCCAGTCGAGGATCGCCTTGATCTTGTCGTCCTCGCCGATCAGGACGTTGTCGAGGCGGTAGTCGCCGTGCACGACCGCCGGTGCGGGCGAGGTGGGGAGGCGGTGGCCGAGGGCCGCGTGCAACTCCTCGACGCCGGCCAGCTCCCGGTTGCGGGAGGCGTCCAACTGCTTGCCCCAGCGCCGGAGTTGGCGGTCCAGGAAACCCTCGGGGCGACCGAAGTCCGCGAGGCCCACCTCGGCGGGGTCCACCGCGTGCAACTCGACCAGGGTGTCGACCAGTTCGAGGACCGCGCCCCGGGTGCGCTCCGGGCCGAGCGGGACGAGCTCGCCTGCCGTGCGGTACGGGGTGCCCTCGACGAACTCCATGACGTAGAACGGGGCTCCGAGCACCTCGTCGTCCTCGCAGAGGAGGAGGGGTCTCGGTACCGGCACGTTCGTCGGGTGCAGGGCGCTGATCACCCGGTGCTCGCGCTTCATGTCGTGCGCGGTGGCCAGCACATGGCCGAGCGGGGGCGCCGTACGACCCATTTCGCGGTGCCGTCGGTGACCGCGTAGGTGAGGTTCGACCGTCCGCCCTCGATCAGCCGGCCGGACAGGGCGCCGGTCACCAGGCCGGGCTGCTCGCGGTCGAGCAGGCCGCGCAGCCGGTCGAGATCGAGTCCGGGCGGGTGGTCGGGGCTCATACATCACTCCTACGAACGGAGGGGCAGGTCTGCACCCATCATGCCGACCGGTCGGTATGTCGTCCAGTGTGGGAACGAAACGTGACCGGGGCCACGATAAGCCGACAGCTCCCCGCGTTGGGCGACGGGGAGCTGTGCGTCAGTGGATCCGGGCGGTTCCAGGCCGTTTCGGGCCGGGGTGGCTCAGTGGTCGTCCCAGTGGCCGTCGTGCTGGGCGTGGCGGTGCCCGTCGTGGACGTAGTCGACGTGGTCGCCGTGCAGCACGCTCTCGTGTCCGCAGTCCTGGCCGTGCTGGTGGGTGTGTTCCTGGTGGGCGACGTGGGCACCGGGCTCGCATTCGTCCCAGTGGCTGTCGTGTTCGCGGTGCAGGTGGCCGTCGTGGGCGTAGTCGACGTGGTCGCCGTGGGGGACGGCGGGGTGGCCGCAGGCCGGGCCGTGGGCGTGGGTGTGGGCGTCGTGCTCCAGGTGGAGGGTGGTCATGGGGCTCACCTTCGGGAGTGGGGGCGGTGACGTCCGACAGGGTGCCATGGGGGTCGGGCGAATGGGGTGATATGGGGTGCGTGGCGCGGGGGTTGGGGGTGCAGGGGTTGGGGGTGCGGGGGTTAAGGGGTGCGGGGGTGTGTGGGTTCGTTGTGGGGTGCGGGTCGGTGGGGGCTGGTCGCGCAGTTCCCCGCGCCCCTGGGGGTTTGGGTGGGCGTGCTGGTGCGTTGTGGGGTCGGGGTCGTGGCGGTACGGCTTGGCCGCCGCTGGCGGGGCCCCGCCCTTCGTGACATGGGTCAGCGGGGTTGGTGCCGGGTGCGCGGCGGGCTTCGCCGTACCCGCCACGACCCGCTCCCGTTTCGTCGGCGGCTGCCGGTCTCAGTACACGAGCGCCGCCGCGCAGAGCGCCATCGCCACCGCGCACAGGGCCGCTGCCACCGCCTGTCTTGGGGGCAGTGGTGGGGGACTCCGGGTGTTGTGAGGGTGCGGATTCTGTGGTGGGCCACTGTCAGGAAGGTCAGCCAGAGGGTGCAGCAGAGGGCGCAGACGATGATGCCGGAGGGGTGCGCGCGCCGTTGTGGAGGGCGGCCCTCATGGCCAGGACTGCTGCGACCGTGCTGGAGAGGGTGGTGCGGCGCCAGGCCAGGCGGGTGCGTTCGGGCTGGAGGCCGGGGTCGCGGTCCGGGGTCGGGGGCGGGTCATCCGGCCCAGCCGGCCAGGACGACCACGACCATCGCCAGGGCCACGATCGCCACCGCGACGCTCAGCAGTGCCGGGAAGCGGGAGACCGGCAGGTCCTCGCCCCGGCGCATCGCCCGCTCGCACCGCACCCAGTGATTGACCGCGCGCAGTGCGCAGAGAACGCCGGCCGCGAGCAGGGCCAGGGCCAGACCTGCCCGCCAGGCCCAGCGCAGGTGGGGCAGGAACTGGTCCACCGCGAAGCCCCCGCCGATCAACGCGAGCGCGGTCCGCAGCCAGGCCAGGAAGGTGCGCTCGTTGGCCAGCGAGAACCGGTAGTCGGGGTGCCGCCCTCCTCGCTGATCTCCTGGGGCGCGAACCACAGCCGGGCGTTCCGTACGAATTCGATCACGGGCAGGACCCTATCCGGCCGTTTCTTCCCGGTACGCCGTCAGTCTCGCGTAGGCCGCCAGGCCGTCCGGCACCCATTCCCACTCGTCCAGCCGGCGTTCGATCTCGTCGTCGGTCAGGAAGTCGTGCCAGGCGACCTCCTCGACCTGCGGGCTGACCGGGAGTTCGCAGCGCACCTCGTACACCGCCGACCACCACGTCCGCCCGGCGCCGTCGTCGTACAGGAACTTGAAGAGGAACGTGGGGCGGGGCAGGCCGGAGACGCCCAGTTCCTCCTCGGCCTCGCGGAGCGCCGCGTCGTCGTAGGACTCGCCCGCGCCGACCACTCCGCCGACGAACATGTCGTAGAGGGAGGGGAAGACGAGCTTGGTGGGGGTGCGGCGGTGTACGAAGACGCGGCCCTGTGCGTCGCGGGCCTGGATGAAGGTGGCGCGGTGGCGGAGGCCCTGCGCGTAGGCCTCGCCGCGGGGCGACTGGCCGATGATCTGGTCCTGTTCGTCGACGATGTCGAGGATTTCGTCAGCTGCGCTCATGACCCCCATCCAAACAGGGGTGAGCGGATGATTCGCTCCGGTGGTCAGTGCGGCTGCAGTGCCGGTGCCGGCTTCGGCCTTGTCGTGCCTCGTGGCATCGCGGGGTGCATGCCGAGGAGCAGGATGCCTACGACGATTCCGGCCAGGCCCACCGCCTCCCAGGCCAGGGCGCCGGTGTCGGTGCGCAGGCGGTCGCCCAGGA
Source organism: Streptomyces sp. P3 (assembly GCA_016893485.2). GTDB lineage: Bacteria > Actinomycetota > Actinomycetes > Streptomycetales > Streptomycetaceae > Streptomyces. The sequence goes on along the minus strand of JAFEKX020000001.1, from coordinate 2,320,694 downwards.
AGCCGACGCCGCAGATGATCCCGGCGAGTGGCTGGGCCGCGGTGAGGGCCGGCAGGGACATGCGCAGGGGGCCGTCTCGAACGCGCTCTGTACGAGGACCAGGCCCGTCACCCCCAGGGCGAGCACGCCGTACGGCTGCCAGCCCGTGAGGAGTTCGGTGAAGCCGCCCGCGGTGAAGCGCTGGCCGCTGACGCGGGTGAGCGCGTCCTGGACGCCGTAGAGGAGGCCGGCCGCGAGGGCCAGGAGGACCGGGCCCGAGCTGAGGCGGGAGCGTTTGGCGTAGGTCGTGAGGAGGAGGGCCAGGCCCACCATGACGCCGATGATCAGCCAGTGGCGGAACGGGTCGGTGACCGCGGTGCCGCTGCGCGGTTCGCCCGCGACGATGAACGTCGTCACGCCGCCCGCGAGGAGCGCGAGGCCCGCCCAGCCCTGGCGGCCCAGGGGCTGCCGGGTCTGCTTGCGGGAGAGGGCGAGTGCGAAGAGGAGGTTCGTGGCGAGGAGCGGTTCGACGAGGGAGACCTCGCCCTTGCCGAGCGCTATCGCGCCGAGCACCATGCCCGCGACCATCAGGCCGATGCCGCCGAGCCAGCGCGGCACCCGCATCAGGTCGAGCAGCAGCCGCGGGGAGAGGAAGTCGCTCAAGGGTGCCTGCTGGGCCACGTTCTGCTGGAGCACGAACCCGAAGCCGAGGCAACAGGCCGCACTCACGGCGAGCATCAGAACCAGAACCGACACGCTGCGTACCTCGATCGTTGGGCCGGGCTACGGGGTGCGTTGCGGCGACTGTAGCGCCCCAGGGCCCGGCATGCCCCTGGGAGTACCGGAAGCGGACAGTCGACCCGGTCACGATGCTCTGACGACCTCGGGCACGATCGGAGGCGGCGGCGGGACCGTGCTCCCATGGTCCGTCGCCGGGAGCGCGAGCGCCATGGCGTACGCCACACCGGTTCCTCGCGAACGGTGCGGAGCGTACCGTCCGGGGCAGCGGATTCAGCCACAAGTACCGCTCCCGTCACGGTAGTTGACGGCTGTACCAGGCGTGCGCCACTTGACGCGAAGTGTTGGCTGAGGGTTTGCTGTGCGTGATCGGCCGATGGCAGGCCGACGTCCCGCAGCGTCGCGTGAGGATCGTGAGGAATACCCGGGTGTCCCCACCACCCCCACCACCCCTCGGACGCCGTCACAAGCGCGCGTCCCAGGCCTTCGACGCCGCGCTCGACGACGGTCGACTCGTCGCCGCGCGAGCCGCGTTGGCCCAGGGCCGCTGGCAGGCGGCGCGCGGACTCCTCGCCCAGACGGGCGACGACTGGGACGCCCGCGCCCACCGCGTCACCGTCCTCGCCCAGGAGTCCTACACCGCCGCCTGGGCCCGCGACTGGCTGCTCGCCGAACCCGAGTCCGGCGACGCCGCCGTGCTGCTCGCCCTGGCCCTCGTCCAGCGCACGCTGGCGGGCAAGGAGAAGCCCGCGCGTGCTCGCGACGCCTGCCGTACAGCGTCGGCCAGGCTGCCCGACGATCCGACGCCGTGGCTCGGACTGCTCCTGCTGGAGCACACCCTCGGCACCGACGAAGGCGTGGTCCGGCTCTTCGACGAGGTCCGCCACCGGCACGCCGACCACCACCACGCCCACCATCTGATGGTCGCCCGGCTCGCCGAGCGCCGGGCCACCGCGGGCCTCGACCCGCTGCACGAGGTCTACGACTTCGCCTACTGGGCCGCCGAACAGGCCCCCGCCGACTCCCCGCTCGCGATCCTCCCGGTCGTCGCGCACGCCGAGCGCTACCGCGTCCTGGCCGCCGCCGGCCTGGAACCCGCCGACCCGACCGCCTCCGGGCACTGGGCCGGACGCCGGGCCCGGCAGGTCATGAAGGCCGCCTTCGACTGGTGGCTGGAGTGGGAGCAGGAAGGCCATCCGCGCCGCCTGGTCGACCTCAACTACCTCGCCCACGCCAAGTGCTGCGAGGGCCGGGGCGCCGAGGCGGCCGCCCTGTTCCACCGCATCGGAGAACACCCCACCCCGGCGCCGTGGTCCTACCCGGACCGCGACCCCCTCACCGCCTTCCGTACCGCACGCGACCAGGCGCTCGGTGCGACGTGACGTCATCGTGTCGACGAAACGCACCCGTAGCGACGGAACGACCTCGTAGCAACGCCCTCGTAACGCCCTCCCCGTAGCGACCCGAAAGGACGTTCCCGCCATGACGACGGGCAGTTCCAGTACGAGCAGCGCCACCGCGGACGGCGGCGGCATCAGCACGTTCAGGGGACAGGAACGCGCCCTGCGCGCCGACCGTCTCGGCACCGGGGTCTGCTGCTCTCCGTGCTCGCGGCGACCGCCCCCTCATGGTGGTCGCAGGTGTCATGCCCACTACATTCGCGGTGATGGGGATCGAAGGGCAGCCCCTGCTCTTCGTCCTCCTCGGTGTCGTCCTGGTCCTCTTCAGCGTCGGCTACGCGGAGATGAGCCGGCACGTCCACAACGCGGGCGCCTTCTACGCGTACATCTCCCGCGGCCTCGGCGGCACGGCCGGCGCGAGCGCGGCCCTCCTGGCGCTCGTCGCGTACAACGCCCTCCAGGTCGGCATCTACGGCATCTTCGGCTTCGAGGTCTCCGGCCTGTTCTCCACCTACGCCGATCTCCAAGTCGCCTGGTGGATACCGGCGTTGGCGGCCGTCCTCGTCGTCGGCGCGCTCGGCTGGCTGAAGATCGACGTCAACGCGCGCGTGCTCGGCGTCCTGCTGGTTATCGAGGTCGCGCTCGTCGTCATCTTCGACATCGCCGCCGTCGCCGACCCGGCCAAGCAGGGCCTGTCCCTGCACGCCTTCAACCCGGACACCCTCAGCGGCGCAGGCGTCGGCACCGCCCTGTGCTTCTGCATCGCCGCCTTCCTCGGCTTCGAACAGGCCCCGGTCTACGCCGAGGAGACCAGCCGCCCGCACATCCTGGTGCCGCGCGTGATGTTCCTGGCCGTCGGCGGCGTCGCCGTCTTCTTCGCGCTCAGCTGCTGGGCGCTCACCGTCGCCGCCGGACCCTCGCAGATCGTCGGCGTCTCCCAGAAGCAGAGCGCGGGCCTGCTCTTCTACCTCACCCAGTCCGGCTCGGCGGCACCTTCACCGACGTGCTGCACGTCCTGTTCGTCACCGGCATGTTCGCGGCGATGCTCAGCTTCCACAACGTCGTCGCCCGCTACGCCTTCGCCATGGGCCGCGAGGGTCTCCTGCCGTCCGCGTTCGGCCGTACGACGGGCTCCAGCGGCGCGCCCGGCACCGGCTCGCTGCTCCAGACCGCCGTGTCCGCCGTCATCGTGGTCGCCTTCGCGCTCGTCGACGACAAGCCCACCGGCGACCCCACCGAACCGGTCCTGCACCTGTTCACCTGGTTCGGCAACATCGGGGCCCTCGGCGTGATCCTGCTGATGGCCGCCGCCTCCGTCTCGGTGATCGTGTTCTTCGCCCGCCGCGGCTCCGCCCGCGCGCAGGCCTGGCGGCTGGTCACCTCCGCGCTCGCGGGCATCGCGCTCGTGGTCATCGCCGTCTACACCGTCAAGGACTTCGACGTCCTGGTCGGCGCGGGCCCCGACTCCTCCCTGAGCTGGATCCTGCCCGGCATCGTCGGGCTCGCCGTGCTCGTCGGCCTGGCCCAGGGCCTGTTCCTGCGCGCCCGCGACCCCGAGGCGCACGCCCGCATCGGGCTCGGCAACGAGGCGTTCCAGCTGGAGAAGGCGGCGGGGAGACGTCGTAGCGCAGCCCGTTCTTCACCGGGATCTCACGAGCAGCACGTAAGAAGTGGTTACGGAAGTCTGACGGGCACCCGCGATCTCTGGCCGCGCCGGGGTCGCGGGTGTTCGAATGAGTGCGTGAACCCTGAACAACCCGAGCCTGCTCCACCCGAGGAGGAGAAGGCGGAGGGCCGGCCGTTCGGTCGCCGGGTCCTCCTCGGCACCCTCGGCCTGGGCGCCCTCGGCGTCATCACCGCGCCCGCCCTCCAGAAGGGCATGGAGGGTTTCCTCGGCGCGATGTCAGGCGAGGACCCCACCGGCCTGACCGGACTGCTCCCGAACGGCGGCGGCTTCCGCTACTACTCCGTCACCGGGTCCGTGCCGAACAAGAACGCCGAGACCTACCGGCTGACCGTCGACGGCCTGGTCGACAAGCCGGCGACCTACACCCTCGCCGACCTGCGCGCGCTGCCGCAGACCCGGCTGGTCAAGGACGTCCAGTGCGTCACCGGCTGGCGGGTCCCAGGACCCCCTTCGAGGGGGTGCGCCTGTCCCGGCTCCTGGACGCGACAGGAGTGCGTGCCGAGGCCGGGGCGGTGCGCTTCACCTGCTTCGACGGCGCCTACACGGAGAGCCTGACCATCGAGCAGGCCCGGCGCTCCGACATCCTGGTCGCGCTGCGCATGCAGGACAAACCCCTGGGCCACGACCACGGCGGCCCGGTCCGCCTCTATGTGGCCCCCATGTACTTCTACAAGTCCGCCAAGTGGCTCTCCGGCATCACGGTCACCGAACAGGTGAAGCCCGGCTACTGGGAGGATCGGGGCTACGACGTCGACGCCTGGGTCGGCAAGTCGAACGGACGCGACGATGCCCCTACGAACTGAGGCCCACGCCTCGCAGACGCAACCCTCGGCCCGCGTCCGCCGCTTCGGCCGCACCGAACGCTGGGTGCACCGGACCACGGCCGCGCTGATGGGCATCTGCGTGGCCACGGCGGCCTGCCTGTACATCCCGCAGTTCGCCGAACTGGTCGGCCGCCGCGAACTCGTCGTCCGCATCCACGAGTTGGCCGGGGTCGCGCTCCCCGTCCCCGTCCTGATCGGCCTGGTCTCGCGCGGCTTCCGCGTCAACCTCGGCTTCCTCAACCGCTTCAGCCCGCACGACCGGGTCTGGCTGCGCGGCGCCCTGATGCGCGACAAACGCCGCTCGGCGCGCCCGGCGGGCAAGTTCAACGCGGGCCAGAAGGTCTACGCCAACTGGATCGCCGGCGCGACCCTGGTGATGCTCGGCACGGGCCTGATGATGTGGTTCACCCACCTCACCCCGATCATGTGGCGCACCAGCGCGACCTTCGTCCACGACTGGCTCGCCCTGACCATCGGCATCGTCCTCGGCGGCCACATCGGCATGGCCCTCGGCGACCCGGAGGCCAGGGCGGGGCTGCGCACCGGGTCGGTGAGCCGGGGAGTGGGCCAAACGCGAACACCCGCTCTGGAAGCCCTAGTCGAACTGTTGGTTTGGCGTGCCGGTCGCCCTGCTCAGCCCTCGAAGTCCAGCAGCACCTTGCACGACCGGCTCCGGTCGGCCGCCAGCGCGAACGCCGACTCCGCGTCCCGCACCGGCACCACCGCACTGACCAGCGCGTCGAACGCGGGCTCCACGGCGAGGAGTTGGAGCGCGTCGTCGAACTCCTCGTCGAAACGGAACGCGCCCCGGAGTTCGATCTCCTGCTGACGACCAGGTTCCCGGCGAACGGGCTCTGCCCCGGCGGCAGCATCCCGAGCTGCACGACGACCGCACCCCGCCGCACCAGCCGCAGACAGGTGTCGAGCCCGGCCGCGACCCCGGACGCCTCGATGGCGACGTCCACTTCGGACGGCCACCCGGAGTCGTCCGGATCATCGGCCCGTACGACGGTGTCGGCACCGGCCGCCGTGGCGTACACGAGGGCCGCCGGAAGCAGGTCGGTCACGGTCACGTGGGCCGCGCCGGCCGCCTTCGCCGCCGCGACGACCAGGCAGCCGATCGGGCCCGCGCCGGTGACCAGTACATGGCGTCCGGTCACGTCCCCGGCGCGTCGTACGGCGTGCAGGGCGACGGAGAGCGGTTCGGCGAGGGCGGCCCTGCGCAGCTCCAGGCCGGCCGGGATCGCCCTCAACTGCTCTGCGGGGACGGTGACTTGTGCCGCGAAACCGCCCTGGACGTGCGGGAAGCGGGCCGCGCTGCCCAGGTACGCGGTGTCCCGGCAGACGTTCCGCCGACCGTCCACACACTCGGGGCACACCCCGCACGGAGTCGCCGGGTGCACCGCGACTGCCGTACCGGGTACGGGACCTGTGGCTCCGGCGCCGTAGGACAGGACCGTGCCGACGACCTCGTGGCCGAGCAGCATCGGTTCCCTGAGGCGGAAGTCGCCGACGCCGCCGTGGCGCCAGTAGTGGAGGTCGGAGCCGCAGACACCGCCGTAGCGGACGGCGAGCAGGGCCTGGCCGGGGCCGGGCTCCCGGGTCTTCAACTCCTCGACCCGCAGGTCGTCCTGACCGTGAATCACACAACCCAGCATGTCCGGACTCCCGTTCTCTACAGCACGCTCGTCATGCCGCCGTCGACGTACAGGATCTGTCCGCTCACGAAGTCCGCGGCGGGCGACGCCAGGAACAGCACCCCGCCCACCAGGTCCTCCGTACGGCCCCAGCGGCCCGCCGGGGTCCGCCTGCGCACCCAGGCGCTGAACTCCTCGTCCTGGACGAGGGGTTGGGTCAGTTCGGTCTCGATGTAGCCGGGGCCCAGGCCGTTGACCTGCACGCCGCTCGGGCCCCAGTCCGCGCACATGCCCTTGGTGAGCATCTTCAGGGCGCCCTTGGTGGCCGCGTACGGGGCGATGCCGGGGCGGACCACCTCGCTCTGCAGCGAACAGATGTTGATGATCTTCCCGTGCCCGCGTTCCGTCATGCGGCGGGCCGCCTCACGGCCGACCAGGAACGCGCTGGTGAGGTTGGTGTCGATGATGCGGTGCCAGTCTGCGTCGGTGAACTCCAGCAGCGGGGCGCGCAGTTGCATGCCCGCGTTGTTCACCAGGATGTCCAGCGGGCCGACCCTCTCCTCGACATCCCTGATCCCGGCGGCCACCGACGGACCGTCGGTCACGTCGAAGGCGGCCGTGTGGACGTCACCGGAGAGTTCGGCGGCGGCCTTGGTGAGGCGCTCGCCGTCCCGGCCGTTCAGGACGACCGTGCAGCCGGCCTCCGACAGGCCCTGGGCGAGGGCGAGTCCGATGCCCCGGCTGGAACCGGTGACCAGGGCCGTACGGCCACTGATGTCGAAGAGAGGATGACTCATTCCCGTACCCCTAGATGATCAGCGAGAGGAGGAGGACCAGCCCGCCGCCGACGACCGAGATGATCGTCTCCATGACGGACCAGGTCTTGAGGGTCTGGCCGACGCTCAGGCCGAAGTACTCCTTCACCAGCCAGAAGCCGGCGTCGTTGACATGGCTGAAGAAGACCGAGCCCGAGCCGATCGCCAGCACGAGCAGGGCCGTGTGGGTGGTCGACATGTCGGCGGCCAGCGGGGCGACCAGACCGGCCGCCGAGATGGTGGCCACCGTCGCCGAACCGGTCGCGAGCCGGATCGCCACCGCGATCAGCCAGGCCAGCAGCAGTGCCGGGATCGACCAGTCCTTGGAGATGTCCAGGATCATCTGGCCGACACCTGAGTCGATCAGGGTCTGCTTGAAGCCGCCGCCCGCGCCGACGATGAGCAGGATGCCCGCGATCGGCATCAGACCCTTCTCGACGGTCGTGGAGAGCCGGTCCTTGGTGAACCCGGCCGGGCGGCCCAGCGTGAACATGCCGACGATGACGGCCGCGAGGAGCGCGATCAGCGGCGAGCCGATCACGTCGAAGACGCGCTGCACGGTGTGCGCGGGGTCGTCGATGATGATGTCGACCAGGGCCTTGGAGAGCATCAGCACGACCGGCAGCAGGATGGTGGCGAGGGTCGCGCCGAAGCCGGGACGGTTCTTCAGGTCCTCGGACGGGCGGGCCGGGAGCATGCGCTCGGGCGCCTGGACGTCCACCCAGCGGGCGGCGACCTTGGAGAACAGGGGGCCCGCGATGATGACGGTCGGGATGGCGACCAGCACGCCGAGCGCGAGGGTCAGACCGAGGTTGGCCTTCACCGCGTCGACGGCGACCAGCGGGCCGGGGTGCGGCGGGATCAGCGCGTGCATGACCGACAGACCGGCCAGCGCCGGGACGCCGATGCGCATGAGGGAGTAGTTGCCGCGCTTGGCGACCATCAGGACGACCGGGATCAGCAGCACGATGCCGACCTCGAAGAACAGCGGCAGCCCGATCACCGAGGCGATCAGGACCATCGCCCACGGCATCGACCGGGGCTCGCCTTCGCGAGGATCGTGTCGACGATCTGGTCAGCGCCGCCCGAGTCGGCGAGCAGCTTGCCGAGGATCGCGCCCAGGGCGATCAGAACGCCCACACCGGCGACGGTGGAGCCGAGCCCGGTGCTGAAGCTGGTGATGACCTTGTCCAGCGGCGCCCGGCGAATGCGCCGAGCGCGAGCGAGCCGATGGTCAGCGCCAGGAAGGCGTGCATCTTGAACTTGGTGATGAGCAGGACGATGACGGCGATGCCCGCCAGTACGGCGATGCCCAGCTGAGCGTGTCCGGCCGAGGTGATGGGCTCGACGGGGTCCGCTGCCAGCATCTCGACGCTGAGTCTGGTCACGGTGGTTTCCTTGCGGATACGGGGAGTTGAGGTGACGGGGAGGCTAGGAGGTCGGCTCGGGAACCTGCTCGAGCGCGGTCATGGCCCGTTCGGCGATCTGCTCGGGGCTGCCGGTGACGTCCACGGCGACGCCCGCCTCGTCCGCCTCCAGCGGCTGGAGCGTGGCGAACTGCGAGTCGAGCAGGGCGGTCGGCATGAAGTGGCCGTGCCGGTGCGCCATGCGGTCCTCGATGAGCGCGCGGTCACCGGTGAGGTGCACGAAGACGACCCCGGGGGCCGCGGCGCGCAGCCGGTCGCGGTACGACCGCTTCAGCGCGGAGCTGCTCACCACCCCGCCGAGTCCCGCGCGCCCGTGCGCCCAGGAACCGATGGCGTCCAGCCAGGGCCACCGGTCCTCGTCGGTCAGCGGGTGCCCGGCCGACATCTTCGCGATGTTGGCCGGCGGGTGGAAGTCGTCGCCCTCGGCGTACGGAACGCCGAGCCGGGCCGCGAGCAGGGGACCGATGGTGGTCTTCCCCGGTGCCCGCCACACCCATGACCACGACGACATGGGGGTACGCATGGCTGCCTCACTGTCTCCGTCGACACCTGATGTCGAACCCACTGAAACCGATTAGGTACGACGAATTCAAGAGTCTGTGACATATAAGTCTGACTTTTTGGTTCCGTGACGCGACCCGTACGCTGAGTGCATGACCACTCCGGGCCGCGGGTTGCACGGCCGCGTACTCGACTCCCTGGGCCCCGCCATCACCGCGGGCGCCTACCCGCCGGGCAGTGTCCTGCGCACCGACGAGCTCGCCAAGGACTTCGAGGTGTCCCGCTCCGTGATGCGCGAGGCGGTCCGCGTCCTCGAGTCCATGCACCTCGTCGAGTCCCGCCGCCGGGTCGGCGTCACGGTCCGCCCCAAGGCCGAGTGGAACGTCTACGACCCCAGGTCATCCGCTGGCGCCTGGCCGGCGCCGACCGCCCGCAGCAACTGCGCTCACTCACGGTCCTGCGCTCGGCGGTGGAGCCGATCGCGGCCGGTCTGGCTGCCAAATTCGCCACGGCCGAGCAGTGCGCGGAACTCACCGAGTGCGCGATCGGCATGGTCGCCAACTCGCGCGGTCACCAGCTGGAGGCCTACCTCGTCCACGACGTGGCCTTCCACCGCGTGATCCTCACCGCCTCGGGCAACGAGATGTTCGCCCGCCTCGGCGACGTCGTCACCGAGGTCCTCGCCGGCCGCACCCATCACGAGGTCATGTTCGAGGACCCCGACCCGGCCGCCGTCACCCTGCACGTCCAGGTCGCGGAGGCGGTCCGCGAGGGCGACGCGGTCCGCGCGGAGACCCTGACCCGCGAGATCACGGTCGGCGCCCTTCAGGAACTGGACATCCTCGCCCCGTAGGTGACCTGGGGGTCTTCGCCGCCCCTAGTCCAGGAACTCCCCGTCGAGATACACCCACGCCCCGTCGACCCGCTCGAACCGACTCCGCTCATGGATCGCCCCGCCCTGGTACGAGGCCCGGAACGTCACCGTCCCCGCGGAGTGGAACGCCGACCCGCCGCTCTTCTCGATGACCTCCAACCCCGTCCACCGCATCCCCGGATCGAGATCGAGGGGCTTGGCGGGACGCGTCCGCGGATGCCAGGTGCGCAGCAGATAGGGCGCGTCCAGCCGCACGAAGGCGGTGTACCGGGAGCGCATCAGGGCCTCGGCGGTGGGGGGCGGGGTGGGACCTGAGTGGTAGCGGCCACAGCAGTCGTCGTAGGGCTGGGGAGGCCGCAGGGGCAGGTGGTGGGTGGGGTCATGGGGATATTGTGCCGGGGCTGGGTGAGCGGTTCCCCGGGGGTGACCCCGGGTGGCGACCAGTGGCCTCCTTCCCATGGGGGAGCACCGTGTCTGGCCAGGGCAGCGGGGCCGGGTGCTCCGGAGGCTTGCACGGGCGTGTCCCCGCTGAACTGGACGGAAGGGGTGCGGGCGACCCGGGTGCCGACCTGGGCCACGAACCTCGGCGGGGTCCGCCCGCCCCCTGGTTACAGGGTTTCGTCGACCGGGCGAGGGGCTCTCCTGACGTACCACTCGTTCCCCGGCACCTGAGACGCGCCGGGCTCGGTCATGTGGGCGGAGGCGGTCGTCACCTGGGCGAGACCGGGGCCAGGCACGCCGACGGGACCGGACCGATCGACCGCGGCTCGCTCTCCCCGCAGACCTTCAGCCACTCGCCCGCCGGTTCCACGCTCGGGGCACGGGCGCACCGCTCAGACCGCGATCCCCGTCTCCGCCGAAGGCATCGGTGGCAGCGCCCCCGATACACCCACGCGTCGAAGAGCTGGTCCAGCGGCTCGGAGGTGAAACGGGACGCGTGGGACGTGAACGTCGCTGTCGTCACCGTGCCGTTGCGGTGTTGGGTCGTCCAGCTTCGGAGCATGCGGAAGAAAGCGATGTCGCCCAGGGCGCAGCGCACCGCGTGGACGGTGACGCCGCCGCGTTCGTAGAGGCGGTCGTCGAACATGGACTTGCGGCCGGGGTCGGCGAGCCGTAGGTCCTGGGGAGGGTGGCGAGCAACCGGTGGGCTGCGGCGGCGTGTTGGTGGGCCGTGCGGCCACCGGAGCGCTCGGACCACAGCCACTCCGCGTACTTGGCGAAGCCCTCGTTCAGCCAGATGTGACGCCAGTCGGCGATGGTCACGCTGTTGCCGAACCACTGGTGGGCCAGCTCGTGCGCGACGAGCCGTTCCGAACCCCGGGCCCCGTCGACGTGGTTGGCGCCGAACAGCGACAACCCCTGTGCCTCGACGGGGACATCGAGCTCCTCCTCCGTCACGACGACCGCGTACTCGTCGAAGGGGTACGGCCCGAAGATGTCCTGGAACAGCTCCATCATCGCGGGCTGTCGCGCGAAGTCCCTTGAGAATTCGGGGAGTAGGTCCGACGGGATGTGCCCGTGCTGCGGGACCCCGCCCAGACCCGGGTCGCCCAGCAGCACCGTCTGGTATTTGCCGATCGACAGGCCGACCAGGTAGCTCGACGTCGGCGCCGACTGCTCGTAGACCCAAGTGGTCGTGGACGCCTTGGTGGTTCGGGTGAGGAGCCGGCCGCCCGCGACCACCGCGTACGAGGAAGGCGTCGTGATCGAGATCTGGTACGACGCCTTGTCCGCGGGCCGGTCGTTGCACGGGTACCAGGACGGCGCCCCGATCGGCTGGCTCGCCACCAGCGCCCCGTCGGTCAACTCCTCCCAGCCGAGCCCGCCCCAGGGACTGGCGACCGGCTTGGGATTGCCCGACCAGTGGATCTCCACGGTGAACGCGGCACCGGCCCGCAACGGCTTCACGGGTCGCACCCGGAGCCGGCCCCCGCGGTGCGTGTAGTGCGGCTGGCGGCCGTCCACCCGGATCCGGCCGATCTTGAAGTCGCCCAGGTTCAGCTGGAATTCGGGCAGCGGCGCACGGCCCGCTATGGCGTTGATGCGCGCCGTGCCGGAGAGACGGTTGGGGCCGGGGCGGTAGTCCAGCGCGAGCTCATAGCGGTGCACCCGGTAGCGGGCATCGCCGTTTGCCGGGAAATACGGGTCCGGACCCGCCGCCTGCTGAACGGTCACTGCTGCGTCTGCTCCCTGCGCTGTGCTCGTATCCCGTACCCGTGCACCGCCCTCCGAAGCCGACGCCGCGTGACCTGTGTTCAGGATCGCCATGACTCGATCGGATTGCCCAGCCAGCGGGTGTCGTCCGGGACGGACTCCCCCGCCATCACGAGCGACGCGGGCCCCAGAGTGGTACGAGCCCCTACCTCGCTGCCGGGCAGGACGATTCCGCCAGGACCCAGCGTCGCGCCCTCACGGAGGACCACAGTATCCGTCCGCAAGATCCGGTCGTGGAAGAGGTGGGTCTGGAGCACACAGCCGCGGTTCACCGTGGCGGCGTCCTCCAGGGTCACCAGGTCGGTCTCGGGCAGCCAGTAGCTCTCCACCCAGACGCCCTTGCCGATGTGCGCCCCGAGCCCGCGCAGCCAGGCCGTCAGCACCGGAGTGCCCGGCACGGAACCGGCCAGCCACGGCACCGCCACGACCTCGACGAAGGTGTCCGCCAGCTCGTTGCGCCACACGTAACCGCTCCACAGCGGGTGCTCGTCACCGCGGTGCCGGCCCACGAGCAGCCACTTGGCCACGATCGAGACCAGCCCGGCCAGCGCGCCCACGGCCAGCAGCACGAGCCCCGACAGCAGCGGCGCCCACCCCCAGCGCGCACAGCGCGGCCACCGTCAGCACGGCGAGCCCCGCCGAGCAGAACACCGGCACGATCCGGCACAGCTCGACCAGCCCGCGCGCCCACAGCAGCTTCGCCGGCGGGTCGTACGTCCGGCTCTGGTCGCCGCCGCTCGTGCTGCGCGGCAGCTTCACCGGCGGCAGCCCCAGGTACGACGTGCCCTTCTTCGCCTTCTTCGGCGTCGCCGACAGCACCCCGACGAGCCCGCCGTCCGGCACGCTCCGCCCGGGCGCGGTCATCCCGGAGTTCCCGAGGAACGCCCGCCGCCCGATCTCGGCCCGCCCGATCCGCACCCAGCCGCCACCGAGCTCGTACGGCGCGGTCAGCGTGTCGTCGGCCAGGAACGCGCCCTCGCCGACCGTGGTCAGGCTCGGCAGCGCGAGCACGGTCGACACCTCGGCGCCGCGCCCGATCCGCATCCCGAGCAGCCGCAGCCACCCGGCGTGGCGAGCCCGGCGTACAGCGGGAACAGGGTCTCGCGGGACAGGTCCATCAGCTGCGTCACGGTCCACGCCTGCCAGCCGATCCGGCTGTGCGTCGGGTGCGTGCCCTCACGCAGGCCCAGGCTGAGCAGCCGTACCCCGACCAGGATCAGCAGCGCGTACGTCAGCCCGAAGGACAGCGTCGCCGGGACCAGCGCGACCGCCGCACCCCGCAGGCCCTTGCCGAGTCCGTCACCGGGCGCGATGAACGCGCTCGCCACCAGCAGCGACACGGCGCCGGAGACCACCGGGAGCAGGGTCAGCGCGAAACCCGTCACGCCGTACATCACGCGCCAGTACGTGCCCCGCTGAGGGCGCTGCTTGGGCCAGTTGTGCTTGGCCTTGCCCAGCTTGACAGCGGGCGCGCCCGCCCAGCGCTGGCCGGTCGGGACGGTGCCGGTGACGGCCGAACCCGGCGCCACCTCGGCCCGCTTGCCCACCCGGGCGCCGGGGAAGAGCATGCTGCGCGTGCCGACGACGGCGTGCGCGCCGACCTTGACCGGGCCGATCTCGAGCCGGTCGCCGTCCAGCCAGTAGCCGGACAGGTCCACCTCGGACTCGACCGCGGCACCGCGGCCCAGCTTGAGCATGCCGGTGACCGGCGGGAGGGAGTGCAGATCGACGTCCTGACCGACCTTGGCGCCGAGGGCACGCGCGTACCGCTCCAGCCACGAGCCGGTCAGAGAGGTCGCCCCGCTGAACTCGGCCAGCCGCTCCGCCGCCCACAGCCGCAGATGGACGCTGCCACCGCGGTCGTAGCGGCCCGGCTTCACACCGTGCAGCAGCAGGCGCGCGCCGCCCGCGGCGATCGCGAGCCGGCCGGGCGGGCTGAAGAAGAGCAGCGCGCCCGCGGCGACCAGCCACCAGGAGGCGGTCGGCAGCCAGCCGTAGCCGCTCAGTACGTTGCCGAGCGCGGCCAGTGCCACCGTCCAGCGCAGGCCGACCAGGGTGAACAGGGGATCAGCGCGAGGAGTTGGACCACCTTGGCGCGGGTCGGCACCGGGGCGACCAGCCGCGCGGTGCCGTCGCCCTGCGCCGAGTCCTCCAGGTGCCGGGCCAACTTGCGCAGCGTCGGCTGCTGGTAGATGTCGAGGACGGCCGCGCTCGGGTACCGGGTGCGCAGCCGCGTGGTCAACTGCGCGGCGGCCAGGCTGCTTCCGCCGATCGCGAAGAAGTCGTCGGCCGCGCTGCTCACGGGGATGCCGAGCACCTCGGCCCACTGCTCGGCGAGCCAGGCCTCCGTGCCGTAGAGCTGCTCCTTGGCGCCACCGGACTCCAGGCCTTCGAGCGGCCAGGGCAGCGCGTTGCGGTCGACCTTGCCGGACGTGCGGGTCGGGAGGTCCTCGACCGGCGCGATCAACGGCACGAGCGCGGCGGGCAGTTCGGCCCGCAGCTTCTCGACGGCGGCGGCCTGGTCCCAGCCCTCCTGGGTGACGACATAGCCGACCAGGAGCTGGTTTCCGCTGCGCGCGGTGCGCACGGCGGCGGCGGCTCCGGCGACACCGGGCAGCGCCTGGAGCGCCGCGTCGACCTCGCCGAGTTCGATCCGGCGCCCGCCGAGCTTGATCTGCTCGTCGGCCCGGCCCAGGAAGACCAGCCCCTCGGGCTCGGCCTTGACCAAGTCACCACTGCGGTACGCCCGTTCCCAGCCGAGCGATTCGAGGGGCGCGTACTTCTCCGCGTCCTTCTCGGGGTCCAGATAGCGGGCGAGACCGACCCCGCCGATCACCAACTGCCCACTGCCACCCATCGGTACGGGCACCCCGGCCTCATCGACGACGGCCAACTCCCAGCCGTTCAGGGGAGTCCGATACGGATCGGCTCGTCGCCCGTCATCAGCGAGGCGCAGGCCACGACGGTCGCCTCGGTCGGCCCGTACGTGTTCCAGACCTCACGGCCCTCGGTGACCAGGCGCTGCACCAGCTCGGGCGGGCACGCCTCGCCGCCGAAGATCAGCAGGCGTACGTCGTTCAGCGCCTCCGGCTCCCACAGGGAGGCCAGGGTCGGCACGGTCGAGACGACGCTGATGTCCTGGTCGACCAGCCACGGGCCGAGGTCGGCGCCGCTGCGCACCTGCGAGCGCGGCACCGGCACCAGGCAGGCGCCGTAGCGCCAGGCCAGCCACATCTCCTCGCAGGACGCGTCGAACGCGACGGACAGCCCCGCCATGACCCTGTCACCCGGACCGATGGGGTCCTCGGTGAGGAACAGGGCCGCCTCGGCGTCCACGAAGGCCGCCGCGCTGCGGTGGGTGACGGCGACGCCCTTGGGCTTGCCGGTGGAGCCGGAGGTGAAGATGATCCACGCGTCCTGCTCGACACCGGGCCGCCCGGCCGGGGCCTCGCTCTGCCCGAGCACGGTCAGCACGTGCTCGGCGCCGATGACGGCCCGCACGTCGGCCTCGCCGAACACCAGCTCGGCCCGCTCGTCCGGGTCCTCGGCGTCCACGGGCACATAGGCGGCACCGGCGGCCAGCACGGCGAGGATCGCGACGTACAGATCGTTGGTCCCGGAGGGGGACGCGCACGCCGACCCGGTCGCCGAGGCCGACACCGGCCGCGGCCAGGGTACGGCGCAGGGTCTCCACCTCGGCGGCCAGCGCACGGTAGGTCAGACGGACGGTGCCGTCGTCCAGGGCGAGTTCGTCGGGATACGAACGCACCGACGCGTCGAGAATGTCGACAAGCGTGCGGGGCGAAGCGGCAGGCGCCGCGGAGAAACGTGCCGTATCGCCGAACTGCGTGCGGATCTCATCGTCGAGCCCGAGAGCACTGCTCTCGTGTATGGCTGCCATCGGTCCTCGCGTCTCGAACCCGGACCTCTCCGGGGTGCTGGCGGGCCCGCAGGTATGCCTGGGGTTGTCCAGCTCCAGCTCCGTTCCGTAACAAGCCGGAAATTTTAGTACGACGCTAGGCTCCGGGCCTGCCGACGGCCACTCGGGGCAGCCGAACGGGGGCGCTCCGTGAGCGCGCGACAACGCTCTGACCTGGTGATCTTCAGACCGAAGGAGACATCCCCACAAAGCGGCGAGGGCCGCGACCAGTCCTGGTCGCGGCCCTCGCCGTCGAGTGTGTCCGAGGGGGACTTGAACCCCACGCCCGATAAAGGGCACTAGCACCTCAAGCTAGCGCGTCTGCCATTCCGCCACCCGGACAAGGTGTCTGTCGCGCGTGGTTTCCCCCGCGGCGACGAAGGAAACATTACCAGGCTTCCGGGGTGACCGATCACCCCCGTCGCCGCCCCGCCCGGCCCCCGTCCCGCGTGAACGGCGTGTGACGGGCCGGGACCGCCCTTGGGGTGCGGGGCGTGGGAGAGAGAGGATGAGGCAGGACCACCAGCAGTGACAGTGGGAGGAAGCAGCGTGAGCGACACGGACACGGCCAAGGGCGTCACCGGCGAGGACGAGGTCGTGGACCTCTGCCGCGAGCTGATCCGGATCGACACCAGCAACTACGGCGACCACTCGGGCCCGGGTGAGCGCAAGGCGGCCGAGTACGTCGCCGAACAGCTCGCCGAGGTGGGCCTCGAACCGAAGATCTTCGAGTCGCACCCGGGACGCGCGTCCACGGTGGCCAGGATCGAGGGCACGGACCCGTCCCGGCCCGCGCTCCTCATCCACGGCCACCTGGACGTCGTACCGGCGAACGCGGCGGACTGGACCCACCACCCCTTCTCCGGCGAGGTCGCCGACGGGTGCGTGTGGGGGCGTGGCGCGGTCGACATGAAGGACATGGACGCGATGACCCTGGCGGTCGTCCGCGACCGGCTGCGCAGCGGGCGCAGGCCCCCGCGCGACATCGTGGTCGCCTTCCTCGCGGACGAGGAGGCGGGCGGTACGTACGGGGCGCGGCACCTGGTCGACAACCACCGCGAGCTGTTCGACGGCGTCACCGAGGGCATCAGCGAGGTCGGCGGGTTCTCGTTCACGGTGAGCGAGGAGCGGCGGCTCTATCTGATCCAGACCGCCGAGAAGGGCATGCACTGGATGAAGCTGACCGTGGCCGGCACCGCCGGGCACGGGTCGATGATCCACCGGGACAACGCGATCACCGAGCTGTCCGAGGCCGTCGCCCGCGTGGGCCGGCACAAGTTCCCGGTGCGGGTCACCAAGACGACCCGTGCCTTCCTCGACGAACTCGGCGACGCGCTCGGCACCCCGCTCGACCCCGAGGACATGGAGGCCACGCTGGCCCGGCTCGGCGGCATCGCCAAGCTGATCGGCGCCACCCTCAGCAACACCGCCAACCCGACGCAGCTGAACGCCGGCTACAAGGTCAACGTCATCCCCGGCGAGGCCACCGCCAACGTCGACGGGCGCTTCCTGCCCGGCCACGAGGAGGAGTTCCTCGCCGACCTCGACCGGATCCTCGGCCCGAAGGTCAAGCGCGAGGACGTCCACTCGGACAAGGCCCTGGAGACCTCCTTCGACGGCCCGCTCGTCGAGGCCATGCAGGCATCGCTGCTCGCCGAGGACCCGACCGCGAAGGCCGTCCCGTACATGCTCTCCGGCGGTACGGACGCCAAGTCCTTCGACGACCTCGGCATCCGCGGCTTCGGCTTCGCGCCGCTCAAGCTGCCGCCGGAGCTGGACTTCGCGGGCATGTTCCACGGCGTCGACGAGCGGGTGCCGGTGGACGGGCTGAAGTTCGGGGTGCGGGTGCTGGACCGGTTCATCGACGCGTCCTGAAGCCGAGTGCCGAACCGGCGTCCTGGAGCCGTGTCCACAACACCGGTCGACGTCGGTTGACGCCGAAATTCGACCGCGCGTACGGAATCCACTGGGACGGGTGAATGTGCTCATAAGCTCGTAGCTCCATTACTCCCTCCTCGTTACAGGTGATGCGATCGGCAACACGAGATCGCTTTTGCCAACAAGGAGGAATAATGATCAAGAAGGTCGTAGCCGCTGCGGCTGCCACCGGTGGCCTGGTTCTCGCGGGTGCGGGTCTGGCCGTCGCCGACTCGGGCGCTCAGGGTGCCGCTGTGCACTCCCGGGTGTCGTTTCCGGCAACGTCATCCAGGTTCCCGTGCACGTCCCGGTGAACGTGTGCGGCAACACGATCTCGGTGATCGGTCTGCTGAACCCCGCCTTCGGCAACGTCTGCGTCAACAAGTGACGTCTCCCCTCTGAGGGGTGACCACGTCCTCGGCCCCGGAGCGCGCGCCATGCGCTCCGGGGCCGACGGTCTTTGTGCGGGAAACCGCGCGAGGAATTCAGTCAGGCATGAAGGCAGGGGGAATACAGCAATGCGACAGGTCACACGAAAGAGCTTGATGACCGTGGCGGCGGCGACCGGGGTGATCGCGGCCGCGGGCGGCGTCGCCCACGCCGACTCGGGCGCCGTCGGCTCCAGCGCGGACTCGCCCGGCGTGCTGTCCGGCAACACCGTGCAGGCACCGGTGCATGTGCCGGTCAACGTCTGCGGCAACACCGTGAACGTGGTCGGGATCCTCAACCCGGCGGTCGGCAACAAGTGCGCCAACCAGGGCGGGGGCAGCGGCAGCGGGAGCAGTGGCGGCGGTGGTGGCTACGGCGACTCCGGCGGCTACGGCGGCTACGGCGGCTCGGGCGGACACGGCGGCTCGGGCGGACACGGCGCGCACGGCGGCGCAGGGGGCTCGCACGCCGGCGGACACGCCTCGAACTCGCCCGGCGTCGGCTCCGGCAACCACGTCCAGGCACCCATCGACGTCCCGGTGAACGTCTGCGGCAACAGCATCGACGTCATCGGCATCGGCAACGCGGTCACCGGCAACGACTGTGCCAACGGGGGAGTTCGGGCGGCGGGGGCCACCACGGGACGCCTCCGGGCGGGGGCGGGCATCACGGCGGCGGTCACCATGGGGCGGCCATCACGGGACCCCGCCGGGTGGAGGCGGTCACCACGGCGGCGGTCACCACGGGACACCTCCCGGCGGCGGCCACCACGGCGGAGGCCATCACCCTGGGGGCGGGCATCACCCCGGAGGCGGTCACCACCCGGGTGGCGGTCACCACCCCGGCGGAGGGCACCACCCCGGCACGCCTCCGGGCGGCGGTCACGGCACGACCCCTCCGGGGACGCCGGGCCACCCCGGGACGCCGAGCCACCCGGGCACGCCCACACACCCCACCACCCCGGGCACCTCGCCGATCAAGGGCGGTCAGACGCCGGTCGGTTCCGTGCACGTGAACCAGCCCGGCGCGCAGTCCGGCGTCCGGTCCCCGGGCGGCGCCCAGCTCGCGCACACCGGCAGTGAGCTGCCGTTGGGCCTCGCCCTGCCGGTCGGCGCGGGCGCGCTGCTCGCGGGTGCGGTGCTGTACCGCAAGGCGCGGGCCTCGATGTAGCTCCCGCAGAGATGTGATCTGCGCAACGGAGGGGCCCCGCACTGTCGGGGCCCGCTCCGTTCCGCCCGGCTCAGCTCACCACGTGGCGCGCACCTGGCGGATGATCCGCCTGCGCAGCCGCACCCTGCGACTCCCGTCGCGCAGCAGGCTCAGTCGGTCCAATTCCCAGTGTCCGTACTCGGCATGGTCCGTCAGCAGACGTGTGGCGTCCTTGCGGGAGACCCCGCGCGGGACGTACACGTCGACAAATTCGTATTCCGGCATCGCATCTATTGTGCGGGCAGAGCCCCGGTACGGATAGCGTCTGCTCTATGTCTGATGCTGCGCAGCCCACCGCTGCCGAGGTACGCGCCGCCGCCGAGGCGGTCAAGACCGCGCTCGACCGCCACCTGGCCGCGGTCGAAGCCCGGTCGGGGAGGACGACCCGGCCGTCTACGAGGCGTTCAACCAGCTCGCCGCGGCCGCCGAGGTCTACGACGAGCTGCTCTACGACCGTTACGACGAGGTCACGCCTTTCGAGATCCCCGGTTCCGACGATTCCCTGCCGCCGTACACCGGCCCCGAGGAGCCGAACGCGGTGAGCGTGCTGATCCGCCGTGACTACGCCGTGGCGGAGCCGCAGCGGCTGCTGGCGCAGGCGCAGCGGGTCGAGGCCGCGGTCGGCGACGGCACGGGCACGGAGGCCTCCGCCACGATCCACGGTGCGCTCGGCATCCTCTTCGACGAGTTCGAGGCGGACGAGATCGCCTCTCGCCCCAAGGAGTTCGGCCTCGAGGAGGGCGACTCCACGCTGTGGGTGACCGCCGCCGACGAGACGGCCGAGCCCGGCGCCTGGCTGGAGGCTCCCTTCGAGGGCGTCGATCCGCAGCGGGTGGTGTGCCGCTTCGACGTCAGCGCGGTCTTCGACGACGAGATCAACGACGAGATCGACGACATCGACGAGGTGGAGGACGAGATCGAGGACGAACTCGATCCCGACCTGGACGCCGATCTCGACGAGGACGAGGACCTGGAGGCGCTGGAGGCGGACCGCTGATCCGCACGCGCCCAGCTGTCACGACGACGGCGGTCACCGAGGGGTTTCCTCGGTGACCGCCGTCGCCGTGTTCGTCCGCTGCCGTCCGGGCTCAGGCCTCCGCCGGGACCTGCGGTCGCAGCAGTACCGGCAGCCGGGTCGTCCGCGGCTTGGCCGGGACCTCGGCGACGGCCCGGGGCAGTGCCTGGTCCACGCCGTGCACGACGGACAGGTGCCGGTCGGCCCGGCTGAACGCCGTGTACACCCAGGGCCGGCTGAGCGCCTGTGCCGCGTCCCCGGGCAGCACCACGACGACCGCGGGCCATCGCGCCCCCACCGCCTGGTGCGCGGTCAGCGCCCACCCGTGCCGCACGGCCTGCTCGACCCGCTCCTTCGGTACGACGACGGGTCCGCCGGCGCACGCCAGGTGCAGCCCCTCGGCGTCGGCGTTCACCACGCGGCCCGGGATCGTACGGCCCGGGGTGGGGAGTACGCGATCCGGTCGCCGGGGTCGAAGCCGCCGAAGCGGCCGGGGCCCGGGTTGAGCCGCTCCTTCAGCGCCACGTTCAGGGCACGGGTGCCCGCCGCGCCGCCGTGGCCCGGGGTGATCACCACCGTCTGCTCGGACGGGACGCCGATCACGCGCGGCACCGAGTCGGCGACGAGCTGCACGGTCCGGTGCACGGCCTCACCGGCGTCCCGCACCGGCACGATCACGACCTCCTTGCCGGGGGCCTCCACCTGGTTCAGCTCACCGATGCCGATGCCCGAGACCAGCTCGCCCACGGGGCCGAGATCCGGGCGCCGCGAGACGACCTGGGGGCAGGCCTTCGACGCGAGCAGATCCGCGAAGACCCGCCCGGGCCCCGCCGACCACAGCACCGCCGGGTCCCCGGCCAGCACCAGCCGGGCCCCGTCCGGCAGCGACTCACTGAGCAACGCGGCCGTCTCCACGTCCAGTTGAGGCGCGTCGAGCACGACCAGCAGATCCAGGTCCAGGGCGCCTTCCGCGTCCCGCCCGGGGCCCTCGGCACCGGACAGGAGTCCGGCGAGGGTGGCGGCGCGGGGGCCGTCGGCCGACCCCGAGCCGTCCGACCCGGAGCCGTCCGACCCGGAGCCGTCCGACCCGGAGCCGTCCGGCGTGGAGCCGTCCGTCGCCGGGTCCTGCCCCGCGTGCGACGCGGGGCCACCGGGTGCGGTGGACGCGGGATCTCGCGGCCCGCCGGACGCGCTCCCCGCACTCATGCCGGACCCGCCCAGCAGCGCGGCGAACCGGTCCCGCCCGACCGGACTGTGGGCCGCGGCCCAGGCGCGCAGCCCGAAACCCGCCGCCGCGCGGAGCAGTGCCGCCGGTTCCTCCAGGGACGCCTCCCCGCCGGTGTGGAGGACCAGACCGTGGCCCGCGACCGCGCGGATCAGCTCGCCGGTGGAGCCCTTGGCGGCACCCGCCTGCTCCCAGTCCACCGCCGAACCGTCCTCCTTCGGCACCGAGTTGATCAGCTTGGCGAGTCCGTCGGCGAGGCTCTCCTCGGCGAGCGTGTACCGCTCCAGACCGATCAGCACCCGGACCGGACGCTCCTGGACCTCTTCGGTCTCCTCGTCCGTGCGCTGCACCGGGACCGCGGGCTCGTCCAACGCGTCCTGGAACACGAGCACTTCACCCTCCGCGATGGCGCTCTGCGTCGCCGCGTCCGGGTCGGGCACGCCCTGCTTGGCCAGCGCGCCCGTCAACGCCGAGGCCTCCAGGGCCGTATGCCCGGCCAGGGCCGCCTGCTCAAGAAGCCAGGTGGTGACCGCGCGGCCCCGCCGCTCGTCGTCCGGCGCGCACTCGGCACCGAGCAGCGCCCGCGCGAACCCGTCGGCCTGCTCGGGCCGTACACCGGGGACGCGCAGCAACTGCCAGGGATCATCGCGGAGTTGGTCGTCGGCGCCTTCGCCGAGGGCCGCCGCGACCTGCGCCGCGAGCGTCTCGGGGGCGCCGCCCTCCGCCAGTACCCGCCGTACGGACTCGACGGTCTCGGTCGCGGGGGTGCCGGGGTCGGCTGGCACGGGCTGCGGGCGGCGTACCGCTTCGGGCGCGGCGGACCGGCGCGGGGCGGGGTCCGGCTTGGCGAAGGGGTGGTCACGGGCTTCTCGCCGCTCTCCACGGCGCGCACCGCCGCGAGCAGATCGGCAGCCGTCCCGCTGAGCTTCGTCCCGGCCGCGATGGGCCCGGCCTTCTCCGCCTTCCGCCGCTCGATCCGCTCCCGCTCCAGCCGCTGCGCCAGCAACTCGGCGGCGGCCTCGGACAGCTCGGGCGCGGCAGCCTCGGCCTTGGCGTCACCGGTGCCGTCGGCGCCTTCCGCGGCCACGTCCTCACCGGTGTCCTCGGTGCCCGCCGCGGCCGGATCATCCCCGGCGCTCTCAGTGCCCTCAGCCGCCGTGCCCTCGGCACCGCCCGCGGCCGTCTCCCCACCCGTGCCCTCGGCGCCCTCCCCGGCGTCCGAGGTCACATCCGTCCCCCGCCCCCTCGGCGCCCCCGCGGCATCCGTGCCCGTGTCCTCGGACGGCGAGGTCTCCGTGGTCTCCGGGTCCGTGCTCACAGCGTGCTCCAGTCGTGATCGGGATAGCGGTGCAGAGGCGCCGACACATCGTCGAGCGCTCGGCAGATCTCGTCAGGAAGACTAAGGGCCTCCACTGACAACGCGGCCGTGAGCTGCTGCGCGTTGCGCGCGCCGACGATCGGGGCGGCCACCCCGGGCCGGTCGCGGACCCAGGCGAGAGCGACCTGGAGGGCGTCACCGCGAGCCCGTCCGCGGCCGTCGTCACCGCGTCCACGATGCGCGTCGCCGTGTCGTCGAGGTACGGCGCGACGAAGGCCGCCATGTGCTCCGAGGCGCCCCGCGAGTCGGCCGGCGTCGCGTGCCGGTACTTGCCGGTGAGGACCCCGCGCCCGAGCGGCGACGAGGGCAGCAGCCCGATGCCCAGGTCGAGCGCGGCCGGCAGCACCTCGCGCTCCACGCCCCGCTGGAGCAGCGAGTACTCCAGCTGCGTGCTCGCCAGCCGCGTCCGGGTGCCCGGCGCCGCCAGCTGCCAGGTCGCCGCCTTGGCCAGCTGCCAGCCGCAGTAGTTCGAGACGCCCGCGTAACGCGCGCGCCCGCTGCTGACCGCCAGGTCGAGGGCCTGGAGGGTCTCCTCCAGCGGCGTGAACGGGTCGAAGGCGTGGATGTGCCACACGTCGACGTAGTCCGTGCCGAGGCGGGCCAGCGAGGCGTCCAGCGCGGCCAGGAGATGGCCGCGCGAGCCGTCGAAGCGGCGGTCGGGGTCGGGTACGCTCCCCGCCTTCGTCGAGATGACCAGGTCCCGGCGCGGCACGAGCCCCTCTATGAGCTGTCCGAGCAGGTACTCGGCCTCCCCGTCGCCGTACACGTCCGCCGTGTCGACGAGGGTGCCGCCGGCCTCCCAGAACGCCTTCAAGAGGCCCGCGGCGTCATGCTCGTCGGTGTCGCGCCCCCACGTGAGGGTGCCGAGTCCGATCCGGGACACACGAAGGCCGGTACGGCCGAGATGCCTCTGCTCCATGAACGCCGAGATTACTGGCCTGAACCTGCGGTGTGGGGGCCTGTGGATAACCGATTTCCACGATGATCCACAGTCCCTCCCGCGGCACGCTCCGTGATCACTCACCGGCACCCGTCCTGTCCGCCCGCACCACCGCGCGCTAGGGTCGGCACAACAGCGACGTTACTGATCGGTAAGGGGTCTGCCATGCAGCTCGGGATCAACCTCGGCTACTGGGGTGCCGGAATGGACGGCGACAACCTCGCCGTGGCGCAGGAGGCCGACCGCCTCGGCTACGCGGTGTGCTGGGCCGCCGAGGCCTACGGCTCCGACGCGGCCACGGTGCTCACCTGGGTCGCCGCGCAGACCGAGCGCATCGACGTCGGCTCGGCCATCTTCCAGATCCCGGCCCGCCAGCCCGCGATGACGGCGATGACGGCCGCGACCCTCGACTCCCTCTCCGGCGGTCGCTTCCGCCTCGGCCTCGGCGTCTCCGGCCCGCAGGTCTCCGAGGGCTGGTACGGCGTCAAGTTCGACAAGCCGCTGGCACGCACGCGTGAGTACGTCGAGATCGTCCGCAAGGCGATGACCCGCGAGCGTCTGTCCTACGACGGCGAGCACTGGACGCTGCCGCTGCCCGGCGGCCCGGGCAAGCCCCTCAAGCTGACCGTGCACCCGGAGCGCGAGCACATCCCGCTCTACATCGCGGCGATCGGCCCGAAGAACCTGGAGCAGACCGGCGAGATCGCCGACGGCGCGCTGCTGATCTTCCCCTCGGCCGAGCACCTGGAGGACACCGCCGCACGGCATCTGCGAGCCGGGCGCGAGAAGGCGGGGGAAGACCCTGGAGGGCTTCGACATCGTCCCGACGCTCCCGCTCGCCCTCGGCGAGGACAAGGACGTCGAGAAGCTCGCCGACACCTTCCGCCCGTACACCGCGCTCTACGTGGGCGGCATGGGCAGCCGGCAGCAGAACTTCTACAACAAGCAGGCCCAGCGCATGGGCTTCGAGGCGGCCGCCGCCGAGATCCAGGACAAGTACCTGTCCGGCGACAAGGAAGGCGCCGCCGCGGCCATCCCGCACGACCTGATCGACAAGACGACGCTGCTGGGTTCCGTGGACCGCATCGCGGACCGGATGAAGGAGTACGCGGCGGCCGGTGTCACCACCCTGACGCTCGCCCCGGCCGGCTGGACCCTGGACGAGCGCCTCGCCGCGCTGCGCGCCGGAACCGAAGCACTGGAGCGCGCCGGCCTCGCGTGACGCGCCTCTGCCGTACGGAAGTTTTCTACGGCCGTGGTGGGGGCTCGGGGGTCTTCCCCGCCACGGCCGTCACGGGGAACAACGCGCGGCAGGCCGTGCGGTTACGCCCCGACGGGACATCCGTAGTCCTCCTTTTGGCGGAGTTGTCCGACACTGCTGTTGCAGCACCTCTGATACCGCATTTGACTCGTTCTTTGCGGAATGCGGCGGAATCCTGCATGGAGGTGCCTTCAGATGCTTTCGGCCAAGAGCCTGTTCCAGGAGATCCTCGACAACGACGAGTCGTTCCGGCTGTTCTGCTCCATCGCGGCCAGCGGCGAGTCCCAGGGCGGCTGGGAGAACGGGCGCATCGCCGTGCTCGTCCCGTCGAGCGAACGTCACCTCGCCCCCAAGATCAGCCGGCACGGCGCCGACGAGGACAAGCACGGACGCATTTTCAACGCCCTCCTCAAGAAGCGTGGCCTCGAACCAGTCCGGGTGCCCGCCGACACCGATTACACGATGCTCCTGGAGCGGCACGGCATCGGTCTCGCGCACGAGAAGCTCAAGGGCGAGGCGGCCCTGACGGTCCAGGACGTCGTGACCTACCTCGCGCACAGCCGGGTCACCGAACAGCGCGCCTCCGAGCAGATGGACCTCCTGCGCAGGCACTTCGCCGACCACCCCGACCTCGGCCGCGCGGTACGGATGATCTCGAACGACGAGGACAACCACCTCGCCTACTGCCACGAGGAGTTGCTGCGCTTCGCCGCCGCGGGACACGGCCGCGCCATCCAACGGACGCTCCGACAGTGCGCGTTGGCCGAGATCCGGATCTACCGGGACGTCAGCCTCGCGGTGATGGCCCACATGGGACGCGTCCTCGGCTGGCCCCGCGCCAAGTCGGCCGCGCTCGCCGCAGGCATCCACGCGGTGTACGCGTACGAACGGCTCGGCGGCTGGCGGCGGATGGTGTCCCTGAGGATGCCGGAACGCCGCGACGCCCTCGGCGGACCGGCCACCGTGGCCCCGAGTTCGCCTGACCCCGAGCGTGCGCCCAGGAGGGCGCCCTACAGCCAGCCGCGCCGCTTGAACGTCCGGTACAGCAGCACCTCCAGGGCGGCCATCACCAGGATCACCGCCGGGTACCCCCACAGCCAGTGCAGCTCCGGCATGTGGTCGAAGTTCATGCCGTAGATGCCCGCGATCATCGTGGGGACCGCGGCCATGGCGGCCCAGCCGGAGATCTTCCGCATGTCGTCGTTCTGCCGGACGCTGGTCTGCGCGAGGTGGGCCGACAGGACGTCCGAGACCAGCCGGTCCAGGCCCTCCACGGACTCGTTGACCTTCATCAGGTGGTCGTTGACGTCTCGGAAGAACGGCCGCGACTTGTCGTTCACGAACGGCACCCGGTCACTGGCGAGACCAGCGCCCGCGAGCCGTGACAGTGGCATCGCCAGCGGCCCGGTGGCCCGGCGGAACTCCAGGATCTGCCGCTTGAAGGTGTAGATCCGCGAGGCCGTGGTCCGTGAGCCGCCGCCGGTCGGCGAGAACACCGCCGCCTCCAGCTCCTCCAGGTCGGTCTGCAACTCGCCCGCCACGTCCACGTAGTGGTCGACCACCGCGTCCGCGATCGAGTACAGCACCGCCGTCGGCCCATGCCGCAGCATCTCCGGCTCCTCCTCGAGTCGGTGCCGTACGTCAGCCAGAGGGGCCTCCATGCCGTGCCGGACCGTCACCACGAAGGAGTCGCCCACGAAGACCATGACCTCGCCGGAGGTGACGACGTCGCTGTCCGCCTCGTAGCCGACCGGCTTGAGGACCACGAACAGCGAGTCGTCGTAGACCTCCAGCTTGGGCCGCTGATGGGCGGTGAGGGCGTCCTCGACGGCCAGGGGTGCAGACCGAACTCCTGGGTGACCCGGTCGAACTCCTTCTCCGTGGGCTCGTAGAGGCCGATCCACACGAAGGCGTCACCCACACGACGACAGTGGTCCAGGCCGTCGGAGAAGTCGCCGGGGCCCTCCGTCCGGCGTCCGTCACGGTAGATGGCGTAGTCCACGATCACGGTGCGTATTCTCCTGCCGTCCGGCCGAAGACGCACCCGCGCCTACGCCTACCCTTGGCCCCATGCCCACGTTGATCCTTGTCCGGCACGGACGTTCGACCGCCAACACCGGGGAGTGCTCGCCGGCTGGACGCCCGGTGTCGCCCTCGACGAGCGCGGCAACGCCCAGGCCGCCGCGCTCCCCGGACGGCTCGCCGCGCTGCCGATCGCCGAGGTCGTCGCCAGCCCCCTGCAGCGCTGCCAGGAGACCCTCCAGCCCCTCCTCGACGCCCGCCCCGACCTGCGGCTGCACACCGAGGAGCGGATCGGGAGTGCCACTACGGCGACTGGTCCGGCCGCAAGCTCGCCGAACTCAAGGACGAGCCCCTCATGGAGGTCGTCCAGTCGCACCCCTCGTCGGCGGCGTTCCCCGGCGGCGAGTCGATGCGCGCGATGCAGACCCGCGCGGCCGAGGCCGTACGCGAGTGGAACGCGCGCGTGGAGCGCGATCACGGCTCCGACGCCGTCTATCTCATGTGTTCGCACGGCGACATCATCAAGTCCCTTGTCGCGGACGCACTCGGACTTCATCTCGACCTCTTCCAGCGGATCTCCGTAGAACCGTGTTCCATCACAGCGATCCGTTACACCCGTCTCAGGCCTTTTCTCGTCCGGCTCGGGGACACGGGTGATCTCGCGTCCCTGGCGCCGCGGGAGGAGCCCCCCGGCGACGACGCCCCGGTCGGGGGCGGCGCGGGCGCACCGTGATCGTCGGCCGCAGTAGGGTGAAGCGGTCGCAGTAGCGCCGCACTTGTCAGCAGTCGATCCCAATGGAGACAGGACGTGTCCCGTCAGGTGTTCCTCTACGACCCGCCGGACCGCTTCGTAGCCGGCACGGTCGGACTGCCCGGGCGCCGTACGTTCTTCCTCCAGGCCGCCTCCGGTCCTCGGGTGACCAGCGTGGCCCTGGAGAAGACGCAGGTCGCCGCGCTCGCCGAGCGCATGGACGAGCTTCTGGACGAGGTCGTGCGGCGCAGTGGCGGCAGCGCGGCCGTCCCGGCCGTCACCCCACCGAGATCTCCGACACCCGCCCGCTGGAGACCCCCGTCGAGGAGGAGTTCCGCGTCGGCACCATGGCGCTCGCCTGGGACGGTGAGGAGCAGCGCATGATCGTCGAGGCGCAGGCCCTCGTCGAACTCGACGCCGACACCGACGAGGACCTCGCCGAGGCCGAGGAGCGCCTCCTCCAGGACGAGGAGAACGGCCCGCCGATGCTGCGGGTCCGCCTCACCGGGGCCCAGGCCCGTGCCTTCGCCAAGCGGGCCCTGGACGTCGTCAACGCCGGCCGTCCGCCCTGCCCGCTGTGCAGCCTCCCGCTCGACCCGGAAGGACACGTATGTCCGCGCCAGAACGGATACCGCCGCGGAGCGTGACCACGGCCGAGCTGCTCGCCAATGGTGAGCTGACAGTGCGCGGACGCATCCGCGAGGCCTCGAACGCGGTGCTGTTCTGCTCCGTGACGTACGAGGGCCGTGAGGCGTCCTGCGTGTACAAACCCGTCGCCGGGGAGCGCCCCCTGTGGGACTTCCCGGACGGCACCCTCGCCCAGCGCGAGGTCGCCGCATACGAGGTCTCCGAGGCGACCGGCTGGGGCCTCGTCCCCACCACGGTGCTGCGCGACGGGCCGCACGGCGAGGGCATGTGCCAGCTGTGGATCGAGGCCGCGCCCGGGTCCGAGCTGCTCGCCCTGGTCGACGCCGAGGAGCCCGGCGAGGGCTGGAAGGCCATCGCCTTCGCCGAGGTCGGCGAGGGGAAGACGGCCCTCCTGGTGCACGCCGACGACGAGCGGCTGCGGAGGCTCGCCGTCCTCGACGCGGTCATCAACAACGCGGACCGCAAGGGCGGCCATCTGCTGCCCGCCGACGAGGGCCGCCTCTACGGCATCGACCACGGTGTCACCTTCAACGCCGAGGACAAGCTGCGCACCCTCCTGTGGGGCTGGGCGGGCGATCCCCTCACTCCGGAGGCGGTCGAGGTCCTCCAGGGGCTCAGGGAGGCGCTCAGCGACGGCGCCGGTCTTGCCGGGAAGCTCGCCGAGCTGATCACCGACGTGGAACTCGATGCCACGCGCGCGCGGGTCGACGCGCTGCTCGCGGACGGAAGCATCCCGAGCCGAGCGGGGAGTGGCCCGCGATTCCTTGGCCGCCGGTGTAGTTGCACACGGGGCGGGGGCGCGCAAGAGCGCCTTACCGGCCATACGGCCTGGTCCGGTTCGTAAACGGATCATCCGTCCGGTTACGCTCATGACATGTATGCCTGGCCCGCTTCTGAGGTCCCCGCCCTGCCCGGCAAGGGCCGCGACCTTCGGATCCACGACACCGCGACCGGCGGTCCGGTCACCCCGACACCGGTCCCGTCGCCCGTATCTACGTCTGCGGCATCACGCCGTACGACGCCACCCACATGGGACACGCGGCGACCTACAACGCGTTCGACCTCGTGCAGCGCGTGTGGCTCGACACCAAGCGGCAGGTTCACTACGTCCAGAACGTGACCGACGTCGACGACCCGCTCCTGGAGCGGGCCGTGCGCGACGGCGTCGACTGGGTGACCCTCGCCGAGAAGGAGACGGCGCTCTTCCGCGAGGACATGACCGCCCTGCGGATGCTGCCCCGAAGCACTACATCGGCGCGGTCGAGGCGATACCGGGCATCGTGCCGCTGGTCGAGCGCCTCAGGGACGCCGGTGCCGCCTACGACCTCGACGGCGACATCTACTTCTCCGTCGGGTCCGACCCGAACTTCGGCAGGGTCTCCAACCTCGACGCGGCCGCGATGCGCCTGCTCTCCGCCGAGCGCGGCGGCGACCCGGACCGCCCGGGCAAGAAGAACCCGCTCGACCCGATGCTCTGGATGGCCGCCCGCGAGGGCGAGCCGAGCTGGGACGGCGGCACGCTCGGCCAGGGACGGCCCGGCTGGCACATCGAGTGCGTCGCGATCGCCCTCGACCACCTCGGCATGGGCTTCGACGTCCAGGGCGGCGGCTCCGACCTCGCCTTCCCGCACCACGAGATGGGCGCCTCGCACGCCCAGGTGCTGACCGGCGAGTTCCCCATGGCCAAGGCCTACGTCCATGCCGGCATGGTCGGCCTGGACGGCGAGAAGATGTCGAAGTCCCGGGCAACCTCGTCTTCGTCTCCGCGCTGCGCCGCGAGGGCGTCGACCCGGCCGCCATCCGGCTCGCCCTGCACGCCCATCACTACCGCTCCGACTGGGAGTGGACCGACGGGGTCCTCGAGGACGCCGCCGCCCGGCTCGGGCGCTGGCGTGCCGCGGTCTCCCGGCCCGACGGGCCCTCCGCGCTGACGGTCGTCGAGGAGATGCGCGAAGCTCTCGCGAACGACCTGGACGCCCCGGCCGCGCTCGCCGCGGTCGACCGCTGGGCGGCCCTCCAGCGGGACCGGGGCGGCAGCGACGAAGGCGCCCCCGGCATCGTCTCCCGCGCCGTGGACGCCCTGTTGGGCGTGGCCCTGTAGCAACAGCCCACAGAACAGGGGCGGTTCCTCCCACCCGGGAGGAACCGCCCCTGTCTCACGCCCTGTTGACGGACGGACTCACCTGACGAAACGACCTACCTGACGGAAGGACTCACTCCTCGGAGGAGTCCTCGTCGTCCCCGTCGGCCTCCGGTTCCGTGTCCGGCTTCGCCGGCCGCTGCGGCTTCGTCCGGCCGCCGCCCGGGTTGTCCCGCAGATACGACGCGCTGTCGCTGCCGTCCGCCGTGGCATGGCCCCGGGCTGCGGGCCGCCGTCGCGTCTGCGCAGGTAGCGCTCGAACTCACGCGCGATGGCCTCGCCCGACGCCTCCGGCAGCTCCGCCGTGTCGCGGGCCTCCTCCAGCGTCTGCACGTACTCGGCGACCTCGCTGTCCTCGGCGGCCAGCTGGTCCACGCCGACCTGCCAGGCACGCGCGTCCTCGGGCAGCTCGCCCAGCGGGATGCGCACGTCGATCAGGTCCTCCAGGCGGTTGAGCAGCGCCAGGGTCGCCTTCGGGTTGGGTGGCTGCGACACGTAGTGCGGCACCGCCGCCCACAGCGACACGGCCGGGACGCCCGCGTGCGTGCACGCCTCCTGGAGGATGCCGACGATCCCGGTGGGACCCTCGTACTTCGTCTCCTCCAGGTCCATCCGCTGCGCCAGGTCCGAGTCAGACGTGGTGCCACTGATCGGCACCGGACGTGTGTGCGGGGTGTCACCGAGCAGCGCGCCCAGGATCACCACCAGTTCGACGCCCAACTCGTGCGCGAAGCCCAGCAGTTCGTTGCAGAACGAGCGCCAGCGCATGGACGGTTCGATGCCCCGGACGAGCACGAGGTCACGCGGTTTCTCGCCGCCGACCCGGACCACCGAGAGGCGGGTCGTCGGCCATGTGATCTTTCGCACTCCGGCGTCCATCCACACCGTGGGCCGGTTGACCTGGAAGTCGTAGTAGTCCTCGGCGTCCAGGGCCGCGAAGACCTCGCCCTTCCACTCCTTGTCCAAGTGCGCGACCGCGGTGGAGGCGGCGTCGCCGGCGTCGTTCCAGCCCTCGAACGCGGCCACCATCACTGGGTCGATCAGCTCGGGAACCCCCTCCAGCTCGATCACCCAGCGCCTCCTTCCGATCCGTCCTCGCGTACGCCCCAACCTTACGGCGTCCGACGGGGGCGCCCGCAGCCCCTTGCACGGGGAGTGAACCCATGCCTGCCCCGTCCGAGCGGCTCGAACACACAAGATCGCCATCCTGTGCGGACCCGACCCGGCCGGTCACTCCTCCGATGGATCGACGGAGCGCCCCACTCGATCACAGGCTCGAACGCAGCCACTGCTCCACGCTCGCGATATGCACCGTCGCCCACGACCGCGCGGCCTCGGCGTCCCGGTCGCGCAGCGCGCCGAGGATCGCCCGGTGCTCGTGCAGCGTCCGGCTCACCGCGTCCTCCTGCGTCAGCCCGCGCCAGATCCGGGCCCGGGTGGTGGGCCCGGACAGTCCGTCGAGGAGGGAGCAGAGCACCGAGTTGCCGGAGCTGCGCACGATGCCCCGGTGGAACTCCAGGTCGCAGGCGACCAGCTCCTCCACCGAGGGTGCCCCGCCCAGTGCGTCCAACTGGGCGCTCAGCGCGGCCAGTTGCTGCTCGCTGATGCGCAGCGCCGCCATCCCCGTGGCGGCCGGCTCCAGGATGCGCCGGACGGCCAGGAACTCCAGCACCGTGTCGTCGCGGTGGAAGTCCACGACGAAACTCAGCGCCTCCAGCAGGAGTTGGGGGTCCAGGCTGGTGACGTAGGTGCCGTCGCCCTGGCGCACGTCCAGGATGCGGATCAGCGACAGGGCGCGCACGGCCTCCCGCAGGGAGTTGCGGGACAGCCCCAGTTCGGCGGCGAGTTCGCTCTCCTTGGGCAGCCGGTCCCCGGGCCGCAGCGCGCCGGAGACGATCATTCCCTTGATCTTCTCGATCGCCTCATCGGTGACCGCCATGGCCGGCCTCCCTGTTGTTCAGACATCCGATGTATCAGGCCATTATGGGGGTTCAGCGGGCTGAACGGGAGGGAAATGCACAGCTCAGGCAAGTGCTTCGAGCTCGGCGAGCGCCGCGTCCTCGTCCAGCGTGACGAGTGTCCGGTTCCGCATCAGCACCCGGCCGTCCACCACGGTGTCGCGTACGTCCGCCGAGTGCGCGGCGTACGCGAGCGTCGACCAGGGTCGTGCAGCGGCCGCAGATGCGGCGCCCTCAGGTCCAGCACGATCAGATCGGCCCGCTTGCCTGCCTCCAGCGAGCCCAGGTGATCCCCCAGGCCCAGCGCCCGCGCGCCCTCGATCGTCGCCATCCGTACGGCCTGTTCGGCACCGACGGCCGTCGGGTCGCCGCCCGCCTTGTGGACCAACGCGGCCTGTCGTACGGCGCCCAGCACGTCCAGCGTGTTGGAGCTGACCGCGCCGTCCGTGCCGAGGCCGACGGTGACGCCCGCGCTGAGCAGCCGGGGCACCGGCGCGATGCCGCAGCCCAACTTCAGGTTGGACACCGGGCAGTGGGCGACCGACGTGCCGGTGCGGGCCAGCGCCGCGATCTCCGGGCCGGTCAGGTCCACGGCGTGCGCGAGCAGCAGATCGGGGCCGAGCAGCCCCAGCGAGTCGAGCAACTCCACAGGCCGTTTGCCGTACTTGACCTCGACGGTGGCGACCTCGGTCGCGTTCTCCGCCGCGTGGATGTGCAGCAGCGCCCCGAACTCCCGTGCCAGGTCGGCGATGTCGACGAGCTGGTCGGGGGCGAGGGTGTAGGTCGAGTGCGCGAACAGGACCGGGCGACTGCCGTGGCGTGCCTCGCCCCGGGCCGCCAAGTCCCTTCGCGCCCAGTCGAGTCGAC
Organism: Streptomyces sp. P3; assembly: GCA_016893485.2. Classification (GTDB taxonomy): domain Bacteria; phylum Actinomycetota; class Actinomycetes; order Streptomycetales; family Streptomycetaceae; genus Streptomyces. The sequence goes on along the minus strand of JAFEKX020000001.1, from coordinate 2,286,919 downwards.
GCTCGTACGGCATCCCGTCCGGCGGTTCCGGCACGTCCATGAAGGTGGGGCCGGTGTGCAGTCGCCAGCCCGCCTCGCGGGCCGCCTGTTCGGCCGCCTCGTGGAACCAGTACATGTCGAGCGCCGACGTCACCCCGGCCCGTACGCTCTCGGCCACCGCGAGCCGCACCGCCGCCGCCACGTTCTTCGGCGCCAGCAGCTCGGCCTCCCACGTCAACACCCGTTCCAGGAAGCCCTGGAGTGTCACGTCGTCGGCGCGACCGCGCAGCAGCGTCATCGCGAGATGCGTGTGCGTGTTGATCAACCCCGGCAGGACGAGACAGCCCGCCGCGTCAATGGACTCCGTGGCCGTGAACCGAGTTGTCACGTCCGCGGTCGGTCCTACGGCGACGATCTCGCCCTCGTGAACGGCAACCGCCCCGTCCCGTACGACCGTTCCGGCCTCGTCGACGGTCAGGACGTCCCCGCCGTGCACCAACAGGTCGATGGTCATGCCGAGTACTCCTCCGCCAGCAGCCGCAACGCCTCCAGCGACACCACCGCGCCCCGCTCGACACCGGCCGCGACGACGTCCCGGTGCGGGTCGTACCCGCCGGTGGTCTCCGCGTCGACGAGCTCGTCGGCGTTCGCGCCGTCCACGACCAGCACCCCGCCCGCGACAAGCCCGCGCAGCGAGGCCGTCACCAGCAGCGCCGACAGCTCCATCTCGATCGCCGCGAGCCCGGCGCCGTCGTAGGAGAAGAGGGGGAGGAGGCCGGGCTGGAAGGCGGCTCGGGTCCAGACGATGCCGCGGTGGTGCGGGGCGTCGGCGGCGCGGGCCGCGCGCTGGAGGGCGAGGACCGCCTCGGGAGCCGCGACCGCCGGGTACTCCGGGGCAGCAGCTGCTGGGTGACACCGTCGTCGCGTACGGCCGCCTCCGCGATGACGAGGTCGCCGTCGCCGATGCCGGGCTTCATCGCGCCCGCCGTGCCGAAGCGCAGGAAGGTGCGCACGCCCGCGTCCGCCAGCTCCTGGAACAGCAGGATCGCGCCCGGTCCGCCCACTCCGTGCGAGGCGACGGTGACCGGCAGGCCCTTCCAACTCCCGCTGAACACACGGTATTCGCGGTGGTGCGACACCTCCTCGGCACCGTCGAGCAGCGCGGCGACGGCGGCGGCGCGCGCCGGGTCGCCGACGACGACCGCGTGCGGGGAAGTCCCGTGCGCGGTATTCGGGTGATGGGCAACAGGTCCTGCGTCATGTGACAGCTCCGGTGGGGGAGTCGGCGGTACGGCGACGGCGGCGGGCCGTCGAGAGGAAGAGGGCGACGAGGGTCACGACGTACGGCGCGGCGTCCGTGGCCTGTTGGGGCAGGCCGACGCCCTGGAGGCGGAAGCCGGCGGCCTCGGCGAGACCGAAGAGCAGCGCGGCGAGCAGCACGCCGACGGGTGCCGCACGGCCGAGCATCACCGCCACGACCGCGATCCAGCCCCGGCCCGCCGTCATGTTCTCGGAGAACAACGTGACGTTGCCGAGGGCGAGTTGGGCCCCCGCGAGCCCGCACAGGACACCGGAGACGAGCACGGCCGCGTACTTGTACCTCGCCGGGTTCACCCCGAGCGTGGCCGCCGCGTCCGGTGCCTCGCCGACCCCGCGCAGCCGCAGCCCCCACACATGCCGGGACAGCAGCACCGCGGCCACCGCGACCGCGACGAACGCCAGATAGGCGAGGGGGTGAAGCCACCGACCAGCGGCAGCCCGGCGAGTGACGGATCGTCGAAAGTGCCCTGCACACCGAAGACCGTACGCAACAGGAAGCTGGTCAGCCCAACCGCCAGGAGGTTCATGGCGATTCCGAGAACGACCGCGTCCCCGCGCAGAGTCACCGCCCCGACGGCCAGGATCAGCGAGTACGCGGCTGCCGCGAGGGCGGCGGCGAGCACACCGAGCCAGGCACTGCCCGTGAACCAACTCGTGGCCACCGACGTGAAACAGCCCATCAGCATCATGCCTTCGAGGCCGATGTTGAAAACCCCCGCCCGCTCGCACAGGGCACCGCCGAGCGCGGCCAGCAGGATCGGGGTCAGCGCGCGCAGCGCCGACATCAGCAGATCGGAGTCGAAGAACATCACAAGGCCCCGATCTGCTGAGCGGTCTCCGGAGAGGCTTCCTGAGCGCTGTCGTCCCGGTCCTCCCGGGCACGTCTCGTGAACCACCGCCCGGGGAACCGCAGTCGGGCCGCGAGGAACACGATCACGATGGCCTGGAGCACCTGCGTCAGCTCACGCGGCACCTCGGTCGTCCGCTCCATCGCCAGGCCGCCGACCGCGAGGACGGCGAAGAAGAAGGACGCGACGACCGTGCCGAGCGGGGCCGCCGCGGCGAGCAGCGCGGCCGTGAGTCCCGTCCAGGTGTAGCCCGGTGCGGTGAGCGAGCCGTCGACGAAGCGGTACGGGAAGCTCAACACCCCTATGGCGCCCACGAGTCCGGCCAGCGCGCCCGAGACGGACATCAACTTGAGGGTGAGGCCCCGGCGTTCGACGCCCGCGTAGGCGGCGAAGCGGGAGTTGAGACCGGTCATGCGGATCTCATAGCCGAATGCCGTGCGCTTGTCGGTGAACCAGTACGCGGCTGCCGCGAGGACGATCAGGACGAGCCCGACGGTGACCGTCGAGTCGCCGAACGCGGGCAGCGCCACGCCGTCCGGCATCGCCCGGGTCTGCGGGAGGCTGGAGCCTGGTTCCTTCAGCGGGTACCGCGCCAGGTAGGAGGCGAGCGAGACCGCCGGGTAGCTCAGCAGCAGGCTGCTGACCAGGAGCGGAACGCCGAGGCGGTTCTCGCACAGGGCGGCCAGGGTGGCGTACGCGGCGCCCGCCGCCATGCCCGCGAGCAGTGCCAGGACGACGGTGAGCGGCGCGGGCAGCGGCGAGTACAGGCCGGTCACGGCCGCCGTGATGCCGCCGAGGACCAGTTGTCCGTCGCCGCCGAGGTTGATCAGTCCGGCGCGCAGCGGGATCGCCAGCGCGAGCGCCATGCCGAGCACGCTGGTGCCGGTGCTCAGCGTGGAGCCGATGCCGTCCGCGCCGAGCGAGCCGGTGAGGACGGCGCCGTACGCCGTGAAGGGGTCCGCGCCGGTGCCGACGAGGAACAGGGCGCCGATGACCAGCCCCGCGAGCACGGAGAAGGTGACGGGGAGCGCAACACCCTGATATGCGCGGGATCTGAATGCCTGTCATGTCAGTCGAGGACCTCCGTCGGCACTACGGTCCCGCCCGCCATGGCGAGTCCCAGTGCCCGTTCGTCCGCCTCGTCCTTCGTGTACGTCGCCGTCACCCGGCCCTCGTACATCACGAGGACGCGGTCCGCGAGGCCCCGGATCTCGCTGAGTTCGGCGGAGACGAGGAGGACGGCGTGACCGGCGTCGCGGTAGGCGACGATCTGGTCGTGGATGTTCTGGATGGCGCCGATGTCGACCCCGCGGGTGGGCTGCTCGACGAGCAACAGCGGTGCCTCGTGGGCGAGTTCGCGGCCGATCAGCAGCTTCTGCAGATTGCCGCCGGACAGCGCGGACGCGGGCACCTCGGGGGTGGCCGCCTTGATGCCGAACCGCTCGATCAGCCGCCCGGCGTGGGCGCGTACGGATGCGGGCGGCAGAAGTCCCTTGCTGGACAGGGACGTTCGGTGGTGGCCCATCGCGAGGTTGTCCGCCACGGACGCCGCCGGTGCCGTACCGACCGCGTGCCGGTCCTCCGGTACGTAGGCGAGGCCCTGCGCACGGCGCTCGGTGGCGGAGACGTGGGTGATGTCCCGGCCCTTCAGCGCGACCCGGCCGGAGACGACCGGCCGTAGCCCGGCCAGGGCCTCGATCAGCTCGCTCTGGCCGTTTCCGGCGACACCCGCGATGCCGACGATCTCCCCGGCGTGGACGGTGAGTCCCACTCCGTGGACCGCGTCGGTGGTGAGGTCGCTCACGTCCAGGACCACGTCACCCGGGGTCCCGGGCGCGTGAACGCGGTCCAGGTCGACCGCGCGGCCGGTCATCGCGGCGGCGATGTCATCGGCGGTGGTGTCCGCGGTGACCAGGCGGGCGACCACCCGGCCGTCCCGCAGCACGGTCACGTTGTCGCTGCCTTCGAGGACCTCGCGCAGCTTGTGCGTGACAAGGATCACCGTACGGCCCTGCGCGGCCAGCGACTTGAGGACCGCGAACAGGGCGTCCGCCTCGGCCGGCGTGAGCACGGCGGTCGGCTCGTCCAGGATCAGCGTGCGGGCGCCCCGGTGCAGCAGCTTCAGGATCTCCACCCGCTGCCGCAGCCCGACCGGCAGGTCGCCGACCCGGGCGTCCGGGTCGACGGCGAGCCCGTGCTCCGCCGCCAGCTCCCGCACCCGGCGACGGGCCCGGCCCGGTCCACCAGGCCGAACCGGCGCGGCTCGGCGGCGTAGACGACGTTCTCGGCGACCGTCAGCGAGTCGAACAGCTTGAAGCTCTGGTGGACCATGCCGAGCCCGGCGGCCATCGCCGCGCTCGGGTCGCCGAAGGACACCTCGCGCCCGTCGATCCGGATGGAGCCCGCGTCGGCGCGCTCCATGCCGTAGAGGACCGACATCAGGGTGGACTTGCCGGCGCCGTTCTCGCCCATCAGGGCGTGGATCTCGCCGCGCTGGACGGTCAGGTCGACGGAGTCGTTGGCGAGCGTGCCGGGGTACCGCTTGGTGATGCCCCGGAGCTCGACCGCCGGCTCAACTGGCCGCGGGGTCATCGACCTTGAGCTTTCCGGAGACGATCTGGTCGCGCAGCGCCTCGACCTTCGTGAGGACGTCCTTGTGCTGGGCGATCACGCACTTCGACGAGTCGACGCCCGCCTCAAGGCCGGTGAGGCTGATGCCGCCCTCCTTCAGGCCGTACGACACCGAGGTGCCCGCCTTGCCCCGCGAGGACCTGCTCGACGCCCTTCTCCACGGCGACGTCCGTCTTCTTGATCACGTTGTCGACGACCGTGCCGGGGAGGAGACGCACTGGTTGACGTCGACGCCGTACGCGAACGCGCCCTTGGCCTTCGCGGCCTCGAACACGCCGTAGTTGCCGGCCGCCGCCGCTGCCATGATCTGGTCGGTGCCCTTGGCGAGCAAAGAGTTGGCCTGCTCCTTGGCGCGCGCCGAGTCGTCGAACGGGGACTGGCCGCCGACGAAGCGCGTCGACGCGGACGTCTTGGCGGCGACCTTCTTGGCTCCGGCCGCGAACGGGTCGCTATAGCGCCGGAATTGGGGAGTGTCGAGCACATCGACGGCACCGACCTTGCCGCTCCTGCTGAGGAACCCGGCCTCCGCGCCCGCGAGATAGACACCCTCGTGCTCACGGAACACCGCGCACGTGACGTTCTTGAACGTCTTCGTCGTGCACGCGTCGATCATCAGGAACTGCTGCTTCGGGTGCGCCTTCGCCTGCTGCGCCACGAGGTCCGCGAACTCGAAGCCGACCAGCACGATCACGCTGGGGCCCGCGTCCACGGCGGCCTGCACGTTCTGCTGCTGGGAGGCGGTGTCCGTCGACTCGTAGACCTTCTCGGTTCCGTCGTGCGTCTTCGCGGCGGCCTTCACGCCGGTGACGGCGAGCTTCAGGAACTCGTTCTGCCCCACCGCGTCCGGCGTGACCAGCGTGAACGACGTGCCGCTCCCGCCGCTCGCGCTGTCCGAGGCGTCGGTCTTCGCGGCCGCGTTGCAGGCGGTGGCGGCGGTGACCATGAGCGAAGTGGCGGCGACGAACTGCAGGGTGCGACGTGATCTGCGGAGCATGGGGACCTTCCGGGGTACGGCAAGGCGCGCTCCGGCGGGAGCGCGTGCGACCAGATGGTGAGACAGGATGAGACGAGGAGTGGACGCGAGAGGGACAGGTCAGCGTCGACAGCAGTCGCTCGCGCAGCGGCCGTGATCGAGGAAACGGCGCATGGTGAGCAGCACACGTCCTCCTTCGTCTCGGCCTTCGGGCTGCGGGTGCTGGACTTTAACATTGCTTTTGAGACACCTGCTCGACTGTCTCGAACTGTGGTTCTGGCAGGTCATGTACGGTGTCCGACACCATCAGAACGGCTGGAGTGTCCCGTTATGTCCCAGGAATTGCGTGCCGTCGACTGGACCGGCAGCGGCCTCGCGCTCATCGACCAGACCCTGCTCCCGCAGCGCAACGAGACGGTGGCTGTCCACGATGTGGACACTCTGGTCGACGCGATCCAGCGCCTCGTGGTGCGCGGCGCCCCCGCGATCGGAGCGGCGGGCGCGTACGGCGTGGCGATCGCGCTCATCGAGGGCGAGCGGAAGGGCTGGACGGAGGCCGAGGTGCGCGCGGCCGTCGCCCGAGTCCGCGAGGCCCGCCCCACCGCGGTCAACCTCATGGTGTGTGTGGACCGCGTCATGACCCGCTTCGACGAGGGCCTGGACGCGGTGCTGGAGGAAGCCGCCGCGGTCCAGCGCGAGGACGTCGCCGCCAACCGCGCGATGGGCTCGTTCGGCGCCGACTGGCTGATCCAAAAGGTGGGCGTGGGCCGGCCGTTGAGACTCCTGACGCACTGCAACACCGGCGCGCTGGCCACCGCGGGCTGGGGCACCGCACTGGGCGTCATCCGCGAACTCCACGCGCGTGGCCTGGTCGAGGTCGTCTACGCCGACGAGACGCGCCCCCTGCTCCAGGGATCACGCCTCACCGCCTGGGAGTTGGTCCAGGAAGGCATCCCGCACTACGTCCAGGCCGACGGCGCCGCGGCCGGCACCATCCTGCGCGGCGAGGTCGACGCGGCCATCGTCGGCGCGGACCGCATCGCCGCCAACGGCGACACCGCGAACAAGGTGGGCACGGTCGGCGTGGCCCTCGCCTGCGCGGACGCCGGCATCCCGTTCCTGGTGGCGGCCCCGACCACCACGGTCGACCTCTCGACGAAGACCGGCGACAACATCCACATCGAACTCCGCGGCGAGGCGGAGGTGTTGGAGTGGTCGGGAGTGCGTACGGCTCCCGCCGAATCGAGGGGCCACAACCCGGCGTTCGACATAACCCCGGGCCGCCTGGTCACCGGACTGGTCACGGAGCGGGGCGTGCTGGAGATCTCGGCAGGAGAACTCCCAGGCGACCGCCTGAAGTAACGGCGACTTCGAAATACCGCTAATCCCCGCGCCCTGTTTTTGTCTTTGGGGCGCGGGGAACTGCGCGACCAGCCCCCACCGGCCGGCAGTCCGACGACTACGCTTCCCGCGGAGTGCTGAGCTCCAACTCCAGCAACCACTCGACGACTTCGGTGTGATGCCGGGCTTGACGAGGATCCGCCCCCACACGTACAACCCATGCCCGGCGACAACAACGGCCGGCATCCGAGGATCCCGGGCCGCCTCCAACCGATCCCCCAACACAGCCATGTCCTGACTGTTGGCGATCACAGGCAAGGTCACCTCGACATCATGCGCAGGCTGCCCCACACCCTTGAGCATCTCGACATCCGAGAACACGATCCCACCCGGCGCCCGCCGCCCCATGGCAACAGACGCCACGGTGTGCACATGAACGACAGCCCCCGCACCGGTCAACGCAGCGACACGCGCGTGCAGTTCAGCCTCGGCGGACGGCTTGCCGCCCCGCACCGCAGCGCCCGCGCCGTCCACCAACACCACATCGTCCGCGGTCAGTTCACCCTTGTCGTGCCCACTTGCCGTCACCGCCAGCCGCAGGGGATCCCGCCCCACCACCACGGACAGATTCCCGGAGGTCCCCCTCATCCACCCGAACGAGGCGAACCGTGCGGATTCGGCGGCGAGTTGAGCCCCCGCCTCCTTCAGGTCGAGGTCACTGATCTCGCTGGTCACGCGGTGCCCTTGAACTGGTGATGCCGATCTCGTCGAACGCCCCCGCCTCCGCGTGGTCGCCGACGCCCTGCTCGAAATACGGTTCGCCCGGTCGCCGTACACCCACGGCGTGCCACCCCGCGGCCACGGCCGCGTCCAGCTCGCCGGGCCGGTCGGAGAGGAAGAGCAGCCGGGACGGCTCGACGCCGGTCGCCTCCGCGATACGGCGGTACGACTCCGGCTCCTGCTTGGGTCCGGCGTTCTCCGTGTCGTAGAGACCGGAGACCAGTGGCAGGAGGTCGCCCTCCGGGCTGGACGTGAACCACGCGCGCTGCGCGGCGACCGAGCCGGACGAGTAGACGTACAGCCGCAGGCCCGCCAAGTGCCAGGCGCGCAGGGCCGGTACGACGTCGTCGTAGAAGTGCGAGACGAGGTCGCCGCGGGCGAAGCCCTCGGACCAGATGATGCCCTGGAGGGTCTTGAGCGGGGTGGCCTTGCGGTCCTCGTCGAGCCAGGTGTTGAGGATCTTCTCGATCTGCGCGGCGTCGGCGTCCGGGGAGTCCGTCAGCTCGCGGACCTGTGCGATCGCCCGGGCCACGACAGGGTCCTCGGCCCGCTCGGCGAGCAGCGCGGCGAAGCGCGAACGGGAGTACGGGTAGAGGACGTCGACGACGAATCCCGTGGCGCTCGTGGTGCCCTCGATGTCGAGCACCACGGCGTCCACGGTGAACTGCGAGGTCACGCGGCGGCCTTGTCCCGCTGGTAGCCCGCGTCGATCGTGTCGTAGTCGGGGAAACGCGAGGCGATGGTCGAGCCGGTGAAGTTGCCGACCCAGCCGTCCTCCTCGTGGAAGAAGCGGATCGCGGTGAAGGCGGGCCTGGTGCCCATGTCGAACCAGTGGGTGGTGCCGCGCGGCACGCCCAGCAGGTCGCCCTTCTCGCAGTAGACGGCGTGCACTTCGCCGTTCACATGCAGGTAGAAGATGCCGGAGCCGGAGACGAAGAAGCGGACCTCGTCATCGTCGTCGTGCGTGTGCTCCTGGAGGAACTTCGCGCGGGCGCCGGCCGCCTTCGCCGGGTACTCCGGGTCGTCGCTGGGGTGCAGGCCGAGCACGTCGACGGTGGTGAAGCCCTCTTCGGCGTTGAGCTTGTCGATCTCCGGGCCGTACGCGGCGAACACGGTGTCGCTGTCGGCGTCGGCCGGGACGTCCTCACGGATCGGCCACTGCTCGTAGCGCACACCGATCGGGGCGAGCGCGGCGGCGATCTCGACGGGATCGGCGGTACGGCGCACGAGGGTCTCGGGGCCTGACTCGGACCAGGTGGTGAGCAGCGTCATGGGAACTCCGAAAAGTGGGCGGGATGTCCGGATGCTGGGACGAGCGCCCGGACCGGTGGGGAGGCGCAGTGGGCGCGGCGGGACCCGTCGTACCGGGTCGGGCCGGTCAGGCGATGGTAACCGCCGTCGGTGAACGGGCCGGATGTGACGTAGTCGTTGTCTCACGTGGTGAGAAAACGCTTCCATTCCTTTGACCGGTGGCCGGAAACGTTCTCATGATCTCCCTATGAAGACGCTGCTGCTCGTGCGGCGGCTGTACGTGGACTTGCTCCGGTCGACCACAGCCAGCTGTCGCTGACCACATCCGGAGCCATCGGCGCGCCCCGCCTCGCGGGCCGTCCGCCGCCTGTCCCACCGTTCGTGCGGTGGCGCACCCCTCGTGCGATGGCGCGTTTTCGCCCCCGGCTCCGGGTGAGCACTCCGTCCTTCCCTCTCGTCCCCTCCCGCTCTCCTCTCGGCAGTACCCCGCGCACCAGGAGCCCCTCATGTCCCGTATCCGCGTCCCCCTCGCCGCGCTCTCGCTGGCCTCCGTCTCCGCCCTGCTGCTGGCGGGCTGCTCGCAGTCCACGGACGCCTCGAAGAGCGGCGACGACACCGCGGCCTCGGCCTCGGCCGCCACGGGCAAGAAGCCGGCGCCCTTCAGCAAGGGCGCCGTCAAGGTGGCGCTGGTGCGGCAGAGCGGCGCGGGCGACTACTTCGAGCAGTGGGGCAACGGCGCGAAGGCGCAGGCCAAGGCGCTCGGCATCGACCTGACGGTGTACGACGCGCAGGCCGACAACGCCAAGCAGGCCACCGACCTGTCCTCGGCGATCAACTCCGGCGCGCAGGCGATCATCGTCGACCACGGCTTCCCTCGACGATCCAGCCCGAGATCGACCAGGCCGTGAAGAAGGGCATCAAGGTCGTCGTCTACGACGTCGACCAGACCAACAAGTCCGTGGTCAGCACCGAGCAGGACGACGCCAGCATGGCGAAGGCCGTCCTCGACGTGATGGCCACGACGGTGGGCAAGAACGCCAAGGTCGGCTACGTCAACGTGGCCGGCTACGCGGCGCTCGACAAGCGCAACTCCGTCTGGAAGACCGCGGTCGACGCCAACGGCTGGAAGCAGCAGTTCAAGGTCGGCAAGGTCACCGACTCCACGGCCACCGACAACGTGCCGCTGGTCTCCGCCGCCCTGACGCAACACTCCGACGTGGTGGGCGTGTTCGCCCCCTACGACGAGCTGGCCAAGGGCACCGTCCTCGCCGTGCAGAACAAGAAGCTGCAGAGCAAGGTGAAGGTCTTCGGCGCGGACGTCTCCAACGCCGACATCCAGAACATGACCGCCAAGGACAGCCCGTGGGTCGCCACCGCGGGCACCGACCCGTCGGCGGTCGGCGCGGCCGTCGTCCGTACGGCGGCCCTTGAGCTGGCGGGCCAGTTGAACAAGACCTCGGTCGACTTCCCGGCCGTCGCCATCACCCAGGACTTCCTGCGCAAGAACAAGATCGCGAACATGGACCAGCTGCGCGCGGCCCTGCCCGCCCTGAACCTCTCAAGGTGAGCACCGCGGACTGGATCCCCAATGTCGCCCACTGACAAGGCCGTTGACGCCCCCCCGCCGCCGAGGCCGCGGTCTCGCTCCGCGACGTCAGCATGGCCTTCGGCGGCAAGACGGTTCTGGCCTCCGTCTCCCTCGACATCGCACCGGGCAGCGTCGTCGCGCTGCTCGGCGCGAACGGCGCGGGCAAGTCCACACTGATCAAGATCCTGTCGGGCGTGCACACGGACCACGGCGGAGAGGTGCGGGTCGCGGGGGAGCCCGCAGCGCTCCAGTCGCCGCTCGCCGCCCGGCAGTTGGGCATCCAGACCGTCCACCAGCGGATCGGCGAGGGCATCGTGCCCGGCCTCACCGTCGCCGAGAACCTGGTCTTCGAGGAGCTGGCCCAGCGCCGCGGCAACCCGTTCCTCAACGGCCGCCGCATGCTGGCCCGCGCCCGTGAGATCCAGGCCGCGCTCGGACTCGGCTGGAGCGACGCCGTGTTGCGCCGGGACGTCACCGAACTGGGCATCTCCGACCGCCAGTTGCTCATCCTGGCCCGCGCGCTCGCCACCCGCCCCCGGCTGCTGATCCTCGACGAACCGACCTCGGCACTCTCCGCCGCCGAGGCCGAGCGGCTCTTCGCCCTCGTCGAGAAGATGCGCGACGAGGGCATCGCGGTCCTCTACGTCTCCCACCGCCTCGGCGAGATCGACGCGCTCGCCGACCGGCTGGTCGTCCTGCGGGACGGCGGTCTCACCGACGACCAGGTCAAGCCCTTCGACTGGGACAGCGCCCTGCGCGCGATGCTCGCCCAGGCGCACGAGGCGACCAGCGCCCGCCCGCAGCGCGACGGCGAGCACGGGGACGTCGTCCTCGGCCTGCGCGGCGTCCACCTCTTCGACGGCCGCGCGCCCCTCGACCTGGACCTGCGCGCCGGCGAAGTCACCGGTGTCGTAGGGCTGTTGGGCGCGGGCAAGACCGAACTCGCCCGTGGCCTCTTCGGCGCCGAACCCTTCACCAGCGGCACGGTCGAACTCGACGGCAAACGGTACGCACCCCGCCGCCCGTCCGACGCGATCCGCGCCGGTGTCCATCTCGTCCCCGAGGACCGGCACGCCGACGCGCTCGTCCCCGGCTGGTCGGTGGCGCAGAACATCTCGCTGCCGTTCCTCAAGTCCCTGTCCCGGGCCGGGCTCGTGAACACCGGGCGGGAGGACGCCCTTGGCCGCGAGACCATCGACGCGCTCGGGGTCGTCGCCCGCGACGAGCACAGCACGGTGGAGGAGCTCTCCGGCGGCAACCAGCAGAAGGTCGTCGTCGGCCGCTGGCTGGCCGAGACACCGCGCGTCCTCATCCTGGACGAGCCGTTCCGAGGCGTGGACATCGGCGCGCGGCGCGACATCGGGCGCCGGGCGCGTGCGCTGGCCGCCGAAGGTGCCGCCGTCCTCGTCCTCTCCGCCGACGTCGACGAGGTCCTGGAGATCGCCGACCGGGTCGTCGTGCTGGCGGCCGGCGAGATCCACCTCGACGCGTACGGCGAGGACGCGGAACGCGACCGCGTGATCCAGACCATCTCGGCGTCCGTGTGACGCCCGCCCCGCACGAAGCCACGGCAGGAAGTACGCCATGACCACCACCCAGAGCACCGAGGTCCCCACGAAGCCGGTGACCGGGCCCGCGGACGGCCTCGGCCCGCGCGTCCAGAACGCCGTCATCAAGTACGGCTTCATCTTCGTCACGGTCGCGCTCTTCCTGTACTTCGCGCTGAGCGAGGGCTCCTTCCGTGAGTCCGCGACGATGCTCGACACCCTGCGGTACGTCTCCGTCGCCGCGATCCTCGGGCTCGGCGTCACCCTCACCATGGCCGTCGGCGGCATGGACATGTCCGTCGGCGCGGTCGCCGGGCTCGGGGTCACCGTCGCCGCGAAGACGATGGTGACGTACAACCAGGTCGGCACGGTCGCGATCCTCGCCGTGATCGCGGCGGGCGCGCTCGCCGGACTCCTGAACGCGCTGCTGATCGTCGTCATGAAGATCCCGGACATGCTCGCCACGCTGGGCACGATGTTCGTCATCCAGGGCACCAAACTCATCCTGGTCGACGGCCAGTCCATCTCCGCCGGCATGACCGAGTCCGACGGCTCCACCGCGCCCGGCAAGTTCACCGACGGCTTCCTGCGCATCGACCGGGGCACGCTCCTCGGCATCCCCATCTCCGTGCTCATCTTCGGCGCGCTCACGGTGATCGCCTGGGTGTTCCTGGCCCGCACCCGCTGGGGCCGCGTCCTGTACGCCATCGGCGCCAACCCCGAGGCCTCCCGCCTCGCGGGCATCCGCGTCGGCGCGTACCGGGCCCTCGCCTACGTCCTCTCCGGCGTCCTCGCCTCCATCGGCGGCCTGATCCTGGCGTCCCGGATCGGGCAGGGCGACGTGTCCGCCGGTACGTCCCAGCTGCTGGAGGCGGTGGCCGTCGCCCTCGTCGGCACCTCGGTGCTCGGCCGGGGCCGCCCGAACGTCTGGGGCACGGCCCTCGGCGCGGTGCTGATCGGCATCATCACCACCGGCCTGACCATCAAGGGCCTGCCGTACTACACCCAGGACGTCGTCGAGGGCGCGGTCCTCATCCTCGCCCTGGTCTTCAGCTTCACCCTGTCCAAGCGCCGCACCGCATAAGGAAGTTCGAGGAGTTCGCACGATGGGCTACCGCATCCTGGAGACCGACGACATCCCCGGCTACCTGCACGAGCGCGGCCACTGGGCGGACGTGACCGACATCCGCGTCCGCGAGGTGTCGGACGGCAACATGAACCGGGTCTTCCTCGCCTCCTCCGCCGACGGCACCCGCAGCCTCGCCGTCAAGCAGGCGCTGCCCTGGGTCCGGGTCGCCGGACCCTCCTGGCCGATGAGCCCCGAGCGGGCCGACGCGGAGGCCCGGGCCTACGAGCAGGTCGCGCGGGTCGCCCCCGACAAGATCCCGGCGGTCCTCGGCTACGACGCCGACAACTACGCCCTCGTCATGGAGGACATGTCCGACCTGGAGGTCCTGCGCACGGTCCTCAACGAGGGCGCGTCATACGGCCCGGAGACCTCGGCGCGGATCGGCGAGTTCGTCGCCCAACTCGCCTTCGCGACCAGCGACTTCGGCATGGAGTCCGCCGACCGCAAGGCGCTGATCGCGACCTCGGTGAGCCCCGAGCTGTGCAAGATCACCGAGGACGTGGTGCTTTCCGAGCCGTACATCGAGCACGAACACAACCACTGGCTCCCGGAGTTGACGGACCTGGCCGCCGCCTTCCGCGCCGACGCCCGCCTGCGCACGGAGGTCGCCGACCTCCGGTACACCTTCATGACCAGCGCGCAGGCACTCCTCCACGGCGACCTCCACACCGGCAGCGTCATGGTCGGCGAGCGCGAAGGCGCCCCGGTGGTACGGGTCTTCGACCCCGAGTTCTCCTTCGTCGGCCCGATCGGCTACGACCTCGGCCTCTACTGGGCCAACGTCCTGGTCTCGGAGCAACGGGCCCGCGAACTGGGCACGTTGTCCGACCACGCCGACCAACTCGCCCTCTCCTGGCAGGCCTTCGAGACCGAGTTCCGCCGCCTCTGGCCGACCCGCGTCGACACCTTCTTCGACGACACCTACCTCGACCGCTTCCTCACCCACGTCTGGACCGACTCCGTCGGCTACGCCGGCACCGAGATAGTCCGCCGCATCATCGGCTTCGCCCACCTGACCGACCTGACGACCCTGCCGGACCCGGTACCGGCGTCGCGACGGACGCTGCTGCTGGGGCGCGAACTGATCGTGCGGCGGGGGAGTTGACGTCACCGGAGGACATCGGGGCGCTGGTGGTCGAGGGGCTCGAGTGAGCAGGCGGAAGAGCGACCCGCGGACTGGCTGAGTACGGGAGAAGCTCCTCGGCGGCAGCTGGGCACGCGGGACAGTTGCATGCCTCCGCCGACTGCGTATCCAACCGTGCGCTCCCCTCAGGATCCACGCCCCACGCGCCCACCCCGCGGCCGGGCAGGGTGACCGGCAGAACCCCGGGCCGGGCACGCCAACAGGGCGGCCCCCAGCAGGGAACCGCCCCGTGCCACGCCGTCGTAGCGCATCGCGCCGTGACGAAAACCGTCGTAGCGACCGGTGTCGTGGCCGTAGTGGCTACTTCTTGTCGAGGAGGTCCTGGACCTTTCCGCGGATCTCGTCCGTGGCCAGGCCGCGGATGGTCAGGGTGGTGCGGCGGCGGAGGACGTCGTCCTGGGTCTCGGCCCACTCGTGGTCGCGGGCGTAGACGACCTGGGCCCAGATCTCGGGGGCGTCGGGGTGGACGCGCCGGCCCAACTCCGGGTTCTCGTTGGCGAGTCGGGCGATGTCGAAGGCCAGGGAGCCGTAGTGCGTGGCCAGGTGCTTCGCCGTGTCGGCGGCCATGCGCGGGCCCGGGGCCGGGTTGTCGACCAGGAGGCGGTGGGCGACCGCGCGCGGGTTGGCGACACCCGGGAGCGGGAGCTTCTTCGGGAGCGAGGAGATCGGCTCGAAGTCCTCGCCGAGCGGGCGGCCGGGAAGGGCTTCCAGCTTCTGCATGACCGTACGGCCGATGTGCCGGAACGTCGTCCACTTGCCGCCCGCGACGGACAGCATGCCGCCCCTGCCCTCGGTCACCACCGTCTCGCGCTTGGCCTTCGCGGTGTCGCCGGGACCGCCCGGCAGCACCCGGAGGCCCGCGAAGGAGTATGTGATCAGGTCACGGGAGAGCTGCTGGTCGCGGACCGAGAACGCGGCCTCGTCCAGGATCTGGGATATGTCCTTCTCGGTGACCGAGACATCCGCGGGGTCGCCCTCGAACTCCTCGTCGGTCGTGCCGAGCAGCAGCATGTCCTCCCAGGGGAGGGCGAACGTGATGCGGTACTTGTCGATGGGGGTCGCCAGAGCGGCCTTCCACGGAGCCGTGCGCTTCAGGACCAGGTGCGCGCCCTTGGACAGGCGGATGGACGGCGCCGCGTTCGGGTCCTCCATCTTGCGCAGGTGGTCGACCCACGGCCCGGTCGCGTTGAGCACCAGCCGGGCGCTCACGCCGAACTCGTCGCCGGAGGTGGTGTCGCGCAGCTCCGCGCCGGTCACCCGGCCCTGGGTGAAGCGCAGACCGGTGACCTCGGCGTGGTTGAGGACGACCGCGCCCGCCTCGACGGCCGCGCGGACCGTCATCAGCGCCATGCGCGCGTCGTTCATCTGGTCGTCGCCGTAGACGGCCACGGCCTTGAGGTTCTGGGTGCGCAGCTCGGGCACGTCCTGCGCCGCCTTCGCGGGGACAGGAGGTGGCCGACGCCGTCACCGAACGCGGAGAGCGCGGAGTAGGCGAAGACGCCCGCCCCGAGCTTCGCCGCACCGTGCGGACCGCCCTTGTACACGGGCAGGTAGAACGTGAGCGGGTTCGCCAGGTGGGGAGCCACCTGGCGGGAGACCGCGCGGCGTTCGAAGTGGTTCTCCGCCACCAGCTTCACCGCGCCGGTCTGCAGATAGCGCAGACCGCCGTGGAGCAGCTTGGAGGAGGCGGAGGAGGTGGCACCGGCGAAGTCGCCGGCGTCGACCAGGGCCACCCGCAGCCCGGACTGCGCGGCGTGCCAGGCGGTGGAGATGCCCAGGATGCCGCCGCCGATGACGAGGAGGTCGTACGTCGCCTTGGAGAGCTGCTCCCGGGTCTCGGCCCGGCTCGGGTTCGAGCCGGAGGCCGGGTGCGTACCGAGGGCAGGTACGGACTGCAGGGTGGACTGACTGGTCATGTGGGGTTCTTACTCCTCGTCCTCGAGCCAGCCCATGGTCCGCTCGACGGCCTTGAGCCAGCTCTTGTACTCACGGTCGCGCTTCGCCGCGTCCATGTTGGGGTCCACTCGGCGGCCCGGCGCCAGTTGGCGCGCAGGTCGTCGGTGCTGGTCCAGAAGCCGACGGCCAGGCCGGCGGCGTAGGCGGCACCGAGGCAGGTGGTCTCGGCGACCATCGGGCGCACCACGGGGGCGTCCAGGAAGTCGGCGAGGGTCTGCATCAGCAGGTTGTTGGAGGTCATGCCGCCGTCGACCTTGAGCGCCGTGAGCTCGACGCCGGAGTCCTTCGTCATGGCGTCGCTGATCTCACGGGTCTGCCAGGCGGTGGCCTCCAGGACGGCGCGCGCGATGTGCGCCTTGGTGACGTACCGGGTCAGTCCGGCGATCACACCGCGGGCGTCGGGACGCCAGTACGGGGCGAACAGGCCGGAGAAGGCCGGTACGAAGTAGGCGCCGCCGTTGTCCTCGACCGAGAGCGCGAGGGTCTCGATCTCGGCGGCGGTGGAGATGAGGCCCATCTGGTCGCGCATCCACTGCACCAGCGAACCGGTGACGGCGATCGAGCCCTCCAGGGCGTAGACCGGCGCGTCGTCGCCGATCCGGTAGCCGACCGTGGTCAGCAGGCCCGAGTAGGAGTTGATGATCTTCTCGCCGGTGTTCATCAGCATGAAGGTGCCGGTGCCGTACGTGGACTTGGCCTCGCCCTCGGCGAAACAGGTCTGGCCGAACAGGGCCGCCTGCTGGTCGCCGAGCGCGGAGGCGACCGGGATGCCGCCGAGCAGGTCGCCGAGGCGCCCGCCGGTGACCTCGCCGTAGACCTCGGCGGAGGAGCGGATCTCCGGGAGCATGTTCATCGGGACGCCGATGGACTCGGCGATCTTCTCGTCCCACTTGAGGGTGTGCAGGTTCATCAGCATGGTGCGGGAGGCGTTGGTGACGTCGGTGTAGTGCTTGCCGCCGTTCACACCGCCCGTCAGGTTCCAGATGACCCAGCTGTCCATGGTGCCGAAGAGGATGTCGCCCGCCTCGGCGCGCTCGCGCAGGCCGTCGACGTTGTCGAGCAGCCAGCGGGCCTTGGGTCCGGCGAAGTACGAGGCGAGGGGGAGGCCCGTCTCGCGGCGGAAGCGGTCCTGCCCGACGTTGCGCCCCAGCTCCTTGCAGAGCGCGTCGGTGCGGGTGTCCTGCCAGACGATGGCGTTGTGGACGGGCTCACCGGTGTTCTTGTCCCACAGCAGCGTGGTCTCACGCTGGTTGGTGATGCCGATGGCCTTGATGTCGTCGCGGGTGATGCCCGCCTTCTCGATGGCGGAGGCGACGACTTCCTGGACGTTGGTCCAGATCTCGGTGGCGTTGTGCTCGACCCAGCCCGGCTTCGGGAAGATCTGCTCGTGCTCCTTCTGGTCGACGGAGACGATACGGCCGTCCCGGTCGAAGACGATGCAACGGCTGGAGGTCGTGCCCTGGTCGATGGCCGCGATGAACGGTCCGGCGGTGTGCGCGTCGGTCACTGTGTGCTCCTGAGGGGTTCCGTGATCATGAGGACTGGTTCTACTGCTGCTTCAGTGCTCGGAATACCGGTTCTCGTCCGGTTCTAAGCAAAGGCGACGTGGTAGATGCCCGCAGCGATCGCGCCGCCGATCAGCGGACCGACGACCGGGATCCAGGCGTAGCTCCAGTCGGAGCCTCCCTTGTTGGGCAGGGGGAGCAGGGCGTGCACGATGCGCGGACCGAGGTCACGGGCCGGGTTGATCGCGTAGCCGGTCGGACCACCGAGGGAGAGACCGATGGCGACCACGACGAGGGCCGTGATCAGGCCGCCGAGGACGCCGAGGCCGTTGCCCTTGTCGTTGAGGCCCTGGGTGAGGACGGCGAGGAGCAGCACGATGGTGCCGATGATCTCCGTGGCGAGGTTCTGCCAGACGTTCCGGATCTCCGGGCCCGTGGAGAAGATGCCCAGGACCGGGCCCGCGCCCTTCTCCTCGGCCTCGACGGCCTTGGCCGCGGGCTCGCCGACGATCTCCTTGTCGGTGAGGTGGGCCTGGAACTGTCCGTAGTAGGCCACCCAGACGAGCGTCGCGCCGATCATGGCGCCGAGCAGCTGCCCGGCCCAGTAGATCGGGACGTTCTTCCAACCGCCGTTCTCGATCGCCAGGGCGAGGGTCACGGCCGGGTTGAGGTGGGCTCCGGAGAGCGGTCCCGAGATGTAGACAGCCGTCATGACGGCGAAACCCCACCCGAAGGCGATGGCGAGCCAGCCGGCGGCACGGGCCTTGGAGGCCTTCAGCGTGACGGCGGCGCAGACGCCACCGCCCAGCAGGATGAGTATGGCGGTACCTATGGTCTCGCCGATGAAGATGTCGGAGCTGGACACCCGCGACTCCTTTGTCCTTCGTCCAGGGAAGCCGAACCCCGGGTCCCGCCGGGATTCGTGCGCCCTCGGGGGTGAGAGCGATGCCGGCCTTTGGCGTTGCCACACTCTAACGCGTATTGCCGGTAGGTGTTCGACAATGCCGACCGATGGACGGGAGTCTTGCTCCGGGGTTACAGGCGCGTCAAGAGTGCTGTTATCGAAAACACGATCGTTATTGATCGCTGTGGGCTATCGATCTCACGGTCGACGCGGACGGCGATCAGGTGGACACCGTGTGTGGTGATTTGGCGTTTTAGCCGACTTTGTCATTCAGGGTACGACTCATACCGGAATGTCCGCATGACGTTCCGGTGAGGTCCCGCTGTGAATCCGCTGAGCTCAGAACCGCCCGGCGCCGAGATCCCGCGACACCGCGCGGGCGCAGTCCCGTACCGCGGCGATCAGCTCGGGCCGCAGCTCGCCCTCCCGGCACAGCCGCTCCACGGCGCCGGTGATCCCGACCGCGCCGACCGGCATGCGCCGCCGGTCGTGGATGGGCGCGGCGATGGACGCGACGCCCTCCCAGGTCTCCTCGACGTCGGCCGCGTAGCCACGCGCGCGTGTCACGTCGAGGATGTGCTCGAAGTCGGCCAGGGCGGACACCGTGCGGTCGGTGAAGGGCTTGCGGTCGGCCTCGATGACCTCGCTGTGCGCGACCGGGTCGTAGGCCGACAGCACCTTGCCCAGGGCCGTGGAGTGCAGCGGCTGCATGGCGCCGATCTCCAGGACCTGCCGGCTGTCGTCGGGCCGGAAGACGTGGTGCACGATCAGGACGCCCTGCTGGTGCAGCACTCCCAGGTGCACGCTCTCGCCGCTGGAGCGGGCCAGGTCGTCCGTCCACACCAGGGCGCGGGCCCGCAGTTCGTGGACGTCGAGGTACGTGGTGCCCAGGCGCAGCAGTTCGGCGCCGAGCTGGTAGCGGCCGGAGGCGTCGTCCTGTTCGACGAAACCCTCCTGCTGGAGGGTGCGCAGGATGCCGTGGGCCGTGCCCTTGGCGAGACCGAGCGACGAGGCGATGTCCGAGAGGCCGAGCCGTCGCTCGCCGCCCGCGAGCAGGCGCAGCATCGCGGCCGCCCGTTCGAGCGACTGGATGTTCCGTGCCATCGCCGTACTGCCTCCGTCCCGTTCGACCGTCGACGAACCGTCGGCGACCGCTGACGACCGCTGACGACCGCTGACAAACATGGTCGCTGCCGCCGTTCGGCAATGTCGAACACTACCGGTCGATGCCGACCTCCCGCTAATGGTCGGTCGATTCCAGTCACGTCTCTGTTACGTCACTTGTCGCGAGAACCTAGACGGCGTTGACCCGCACGTCACCCCGGTCCGCGTCCCGTTCACCCGCGTAGGCGTCCCCGTCGCTCAGGTCCGCCTCATGGACGCCTCGAGCATCCTCCCGCCCGGCCCCGTTACCCTGGCGACGTGCACGCTCCCGGGGAGTTCCGTGAGAGGTTCCCTGGGAAGCCGCAAAGCCGACAGCCGTCGCACTCCAGGGAGCCCCTTCATGGCCTCGTCGCCACCGACCCCTTCTGCCGACAGCCGGACCCGGGTGTCCGCGCTCCGAGAGGCACTCGCCACCCGCGTGGTGGTCGCCGACGGAGCCATGGGCACCATGCTCCAGGCGCAGGACCCCACGCTCGACGACTTCGAGAACCTCGAAGGCTGCAACGAGATCCTGAACGTCACCCGCCCCGACATCGTCCGCTCGGTCCACGAGGAGTACTTCGGCGTCGGCGTGGACTGCGTCGAGACGAACACCTTCGGCGCGAACCACTCCGCGATGGCCGAGTACGACATCCCCGAGCGCGTCCACGAACTCTCCCAGGCCGGCGCCCGCATCGCCCGCGAGACCGCCGACGACTTCACCGCCCGCGACGGCCGCCAGCGCTGGGTCCTCGGCTCCATCGGCCCCGGCACCAAGCTGCCCACCCTCGGCCACATCGGCTACTACGGCACCCTCCGCGACGGCTTCCAGGCCAACGCCGAGGGCCTGCTCGCCGGTGGCGCCGACGCCCTGATCGTGGAGACCACCCAGGACCTCCTGCAGACCAAGTCGTCGATCCTGGGCGCCCGCCGCGCCATGGAGGCGACCGGCGTCGACGTACCCCCTGCTGGTCTCCATGGCCTTCGAGACCACCGGCACCATGCTGCTCGGCTCCGAGATCGGCGCCGCGCTCACCGCGCTGGAACCCCTCGGCATCGACATGATCGGCCTGAACTGCTCGACGGGCCCGGCCGAGATGAGCGAGCACCTGCGCTATCTCGCCCGTCACTCCCGCACCCCGCTGCTCTGCATGCCGAACGCGGGCCTGCCCATCCTCACCAAGGACGGCGCCCACTTCCCGCTCGACCCCGAGGGCCTGGCCGACGCGCAGGAACACTTCGTCCACGACTACGGCCTGAACCTCGTCGGCGGCTGCTGCGGCACCACCCCCGAGCACCTGCGCCGGCTCGTCGAGCGGGTCCGCGAGGCCACGCCCACCGAGCGCGATCCGCAGCCCGAACCGGGCGCCGCCTCGCTCTACCAGACGGTCCCGTTCCGCCAGGACACCGCCTACATGGCGATCGGCGAGCGCACGAACGCCAACGGCTCGAAGAAGTTCCGCGAGGCCATGCTCGACGGCCGCTGGGACGACTGCGTGGAGATGGCCCGCGACCAGATCCGCGAGGGCGCCCACATGCTGGACCTCTGCGTGGACTACGTCGGCCGCGACGGCGTCGCCGACATGGAGGAGCTCGCCGGCCGCTTCGCCACCGCCTCCACCCTGCCGATCGTCCTGGACTCCACCGAAGTCCCGGTCATCCGGGCCGGGTTGGAGAAGCTCGGCGGCCGCGCGGTCATCAACTCCGTCA
The DNA here is from genome assembly GCA_016893485.2 of Streptomyces sp. P3. Taxonomy (GTDB): domain Bacteria; phylum Actinomycetota; class Actinomycetes; order Streptomycetales; family Streptomycetaceae; genus Streptomyces. The sequence continues at coordinate 2,265,170 of JAFEKX020000001.1, read as the reverse complement.
ACTACGAGGACGGCGACGGCCCCGAGTCCCGCTTCGCGAAGGTCACCAAGCTCGCGCAGGAGCACGGCGCCGCCCTCATCGCGCTGACCATCGACGAGCAGGGTCAGGCCCGTACGCCCGAGCACAAGGTCGCCATCGCCGAGCGGCTGATCGAGGACCTGACGACGAACTGGGGCATCCTCGAGTCGGACATCCTCATCGACACCCTGACCTTCACCATCTGCACCGGCCAGGAGGTCCCGCGGCGACGGCATCGCCACCATCGAGGCGATCCGCCGCCTCAAGGCGAGCCACCCCGACGTCCAGACCACACTGGGCCTCTCGAACATCTCCTTCGGCCTCAACCCGGCCGCCCGCGTCCTGCTCAACTCCGTCTTCCTCGACGAGTGCGTCAAGGCCGGCCTCGACTCCGCGATCGTGCACGCCTCGAAGATCCTCCCGATCGCCCGCTTCGACGAGGAGCAGGTCACCACCGCCCTCGACCTCATCTACGACCGCCGCGCCGAGGGCTACGACCCCCTCCAGAAGCTGATGGCCCTCTTCGAGGGCGCCACCACGAAGTCCCTGAAGGCGGGCAGGGCCGAGGAGTTGGCCGCCCTCCCACTGGACGAGCGGCTCAAGCGGCGCATCATCGACGGCGAGAAGAACGGCCTGGAGGCCGACCTGGCCTCGGCGTTGGAGACCCGCCCCGCCCTGGACATCGTCAACGAGACGCTCCTGGACGGCATGAAGGTCGTCGGCGAACTCTTCGGCTCCGGCCAGATGCAGTTGCCGTTCGTGCTCCAGTCCGCCGAGGTCATGAAGACCGCGGTCGCCTATCTGGAGCCGCACATGGAGAAGTCGGACGCCGAGGGCAAGGGCACCATCGTGCTCGCCACGGTGCGCGGCGACGTCCACGACATCGGCAAGAACCTCGTCGACATCATCCTGTCCAACAACGGCTACAACGTCGTCAACCTCGGCATCAAGCAGCCCGTCTCCGCGATCCTGGAGGCCGCCGAGGAGCACCGCGCCGACGTCATCGGCATGTCGGGCCTCCTGGTCAAGTCCACGGTGATCATGAAGGAGAACCTCCAGGAGCTCAACCAGCGCAAGATGGCCGCCGACTACCCGGTCATCCTGGGCGGCGCCGCGCTGACCCGGGCCTACGTGGAGCAGGACCTGCACGAGATCTACGAGGGCGAAGTCCGCTACGCCCGCGACGCGTTCGAGGGCCTGCGCCTGATGGACGCCCTGATCGGCGTCAAGCGGGGCGTGCCCGGCGCGAAGCTGCCCGAGCTGAAGCAGCGCCGGGTGCGGGCGGGCGCGGCCGTGGAGGTCGAGGAGGCGGCCGGCGCCGCGGGCTCGGAGGGCCACGTCCGCTCGGACGTCGCCGTCGACAACCCGATCCCCAAGGCGCCGTTCCGCGGCACCCGGGTCATCAAGGGCATCCAGCTCAAGGAGTACGCGTCCTGGCTCGACGAGGGCGCCCTCTTCAGGGCCAGTGGGGCCTCAAGCAGGCCCGCACCGGCGACGGCCCGACGTACGAGGACCTCGTCGAGACCGAGGGCCGCCCCCGCCTGCGCGGCCTCCTGGACAAGCTCCAGACGGACAACCTCCTGGAGGCGGCCGTCGTCTACGGCTACTTCCCCTGCGTCTCCAAGGACGACGACCTGATCATCCTCGACGACGAGGGCAACGAACGCACCCGGTTCACGTTCCCGCGCCAGCGCCGCGGCCGCCGCCTCTGCCTGGCCGACTTCTTCCGCCCGGAGGAGTCCGGCGAGACCGACGTCGTCGGCTTCCAGATCGTCACCATGGGCAACCGCATCGGCGAGGAGACCGCCAAGCTCTTCGAGTCGAACTCCTATCGTGACTACCTCGAACTGCACGGCCTCTCCGTCCAGTTGGCCGAGGCGCTCGCCGAGTACTGGCACGCGCGCGTGCGCTCCGAACTCGGCTTCGCCGGCGAGGACCCCGCCGACGTCGAGGACATGTTCGCCCTCAAGTACCGCGGCGCCCGCTTCTCCCTCGGCTACGGCGCCTGCCCCGACCTCGAGGACCGCGCGAAGATCGCCGCCCTGCTGGAGCCGGAGCGCATCGGCGTCCACCTCTCGGAGGAGTTCCAGCTGCACCCGGAGCAGTCCACGGACGCGATCGTCATCCACCACCCGGAGGCGAAGTACTTCAACGCCCGCTGAACCCAGAGGCGCTCTGGAACGGACGAGCACACTGATCGGATAAGTCGTACACTGGTCGGTCCACCGCAGGCCGGTCGCCTCTCTGTGAAAAAGAGGCGGCCGGCCTGATCGTCCCTCAAGGAGGTGCGCCAGGATGACCAGCACGGTCCCCGCGCTCGGAACCCGTACGGCCGAAGGCTCCGCTCTCCAGGCCGTACTCCTCGACATGGACGGCACCCTGGTGGACACCGAGGGCTTCTGGTGGGACGTCGAGGTCGAGGTCTTCGCCGCTCTCGGACACACCCTCGACGACTCCTGGCGCCATGTCGTGGTCGGCGGCCCCATGACCCGCAGCGCCGGCTTCCTGATCGAGGCCACCGGCGCCGACATCACCCTCGCCGAGCTGTCCGTCCTGCTCAACTCCGGTTTCGAGGACCGCATCGGGCGCACCCTGCCGCTGATGCCGGGCGCCGCGAGACTCCTGGCCGAACTCGCCGAGTACGAGATCCCCACGGCCCTCGTCTCCGCCTCGCACCGGCGCATCATCGACCGGGTCCTGACCCTCCTCGGCCCGCAGCACTTCACGCTGACGATCGCCGGCGACGAGGTCACCCGCACCAAGCCGTACCCCGACCCGTATCTGCTGGCCGCCGCCGGGCTCGGCGTCGACCCGGCCCGCTGTGCCGTCGTAGAGGACACGGCGACCGGTGTCGCGGCGGCCGAGGCGGCGGGCTGCCTGGTGGTGGCCGTGCCGTCCGTGGCGCCCATCGCGCCGGCCGACCGGCGCACCGTCGTGTCCTCGCTGGAAGTCGTCGACCTGGCATTTCTGCGCGGGCTGATGGCCGACCGATGACGGAAATGCGTCAACCGTTCACCGAGCGTGCAAAGTCCAATGGGATCAAAGGGAATGGAATTCGGACGTGATCGACCGGCCGAATTCCGTTGCGCTCCAACCGAGTTGACGGGTGTGAGGTTCACCACGCGCAAGGGGGTCGACATCGTCGCCACCCTGTGCTGTTCACCCCATTTCTGAGGCCGATCGCGCACCCTTGTGTCCCGATTGGTGAAACCCTGCACTAATCCTTCCCTCGGCGGGTTTTCGGTCTGTCCACGACCGGTTCCGCAGCGTGATGGGAACTCAACTACGGTGGCCGCGAACCCCGGTGCGGGTCCGGACTAATCTCAACGCGAGAACATCGCCCTAATCCCCGTGATCGGCATCACCACCCCATGCATGCCGGGTACACGGACTCGAACAGCTCTGGAGAAACTCGAGCATGAACCGCAAGACTTTGGTGCTGCCGGCCGTCGTCGGCCTGCTCGCGCCGGTGCTCGCCGCCTGTGGCGGCTCCGGCAGCGGGAGTTCCAGCGGCGATGCGATCATCGTCGGCACCACGGACCGGTTCGAGGCGACGAAGGACGCTCCGGCGCCGCTCGACCCCGCCTACGCCTACGACGTCGGCACCTGGAACATCCTGCGCCAGACCGTGCAGACCCTGATGATCCAGCCCAAGGGCGAGGGCGACCCGGTGCCCGAGGCCGCCGAGAAGTGCGGCTTTACCGACACCGGCAACGAGCGCTACGCCTGCACCCTGCGCGACGGTCTCAAGTTCGCCAACGGCGACAAGATCACCGCGGAGGACGTGAAGTACTCCGTCGACCGTGCGATGCGCCTCAAGGCCGACAGCGGTGTGTTCGCCCTGCTGTCCACCGTCGACACCGTCGAGACCCAGGGCGACCGCGAGGTCATCTTCCACCTGAAGACGGCCGACGCCACGTTCCCGTACAAGCTGTCCACTCCCGTCGCCGGCATCGTGAACCCCGACGACTACCAGAAGGACAAGCTGCGCGACGGTCTCGCCGTCGACGGCTCGGGCCCGTACACCCTCTCGGTCGCCGAGAAGGACGGCGCGATCACCACGGCCACGTTCACCAAGAACCCCAATTACAAGGGTGCCTTGAAGGTGAACAACAACAAGGTCGAGATGCGCACCTTCGCGGACGCCGACGCCATGGGCAGCGCGATCAACAAGGGCGACATCGACGTCATGACGCGCTCCATGACGCCGGAGCAGATCCAGAAGCTCAGCGACGCCACGGACGGCAACGTCGACCTCGTCGAGATGCCCGGCCTCGAGATCCGCTACCTCGGCTTCAACACCAACGCCGAGACCGTGAAGTCGAAGGCCGTACGCGAGGCGATGGCCCAGATCATCGACCGCGGCGAACTCGTCTCCAAGGTCTACGGCACCGAGGCCGAGCCGCTCTACTCGATGGTCCCGGCGACCATCACCGGTCACTCGAACTCGTTCTTCAACAAGTACGGCGACCCGAGCGTCACCAAGGCCAAGAAGATGATGGAGCTGGCCAACATCACCACTCCGGTGAAGCTGACCATGCACTACACGACCGACCACTACGGCTCGGCCACCAAGGAAGAGTTCCAGCAGCTCCAGAAGCAGCTCAACGCCAGCGGCCTGTTCGACGTCAGCATCCAGGGCACCGCCTGGTCGACGTTCCGTCCGGCCGAGCAGAAGGGCAAGTACGACGTCTACGGGATGGGTTGGTTCCCCGACTTCCCCGACGCCGACAACTACCTCGCGCCGTTCCTGGACAAGGACAACACCCTCGGTTCGCCGTACGCCAACACCAAGATCATGAACACCCTGATCCCGGAGTCCCGCCGCGAGGCCGACCGGCTCGCCGCGTCCAAGAGCCTCACGGCCATCCAGGACATCGTCGCCTCCGACGTCCCGCTGATCCCGCTGTGGCAGGGCAAGCAGTACGTCGCCGCCCGCGACGACGTGACGGGCACGGCGTACGTCCTCAACTCCTCCTCGACGCTTCAGCTCTGGGAGCTGGGCCGGGGCGTGGGGAACTGACGCGGCCGACCGCCCGGGTCTGTCTCTGAAGACCCGACGGCACGCCCGCTGAACCAGCTCGACCAGTGGCCAGTCCCGCCGAACCCGGCGAGACTGGCCACCGGCCTGTCGGCAAGGGCGGCGCTTGGCCTCTCGGCAAGGTTCGCGCTCGCTCCGGCCCGCACACACGAAGAGGGCGCCCCTGTCAGGAAGGGGCGCCCTCTTCGTACGTACCGCCGTGTACCCGGTGCGGTGTCTACTGCGCGCCGGGGCGCACCAACCCGCTCTCGTACGCGTACACCGCCGCCTGCACCCGGTCGCGCAGGCCCAGCTTGGTGAGGACGTGCCCCACGTGCGTCTTCACGGTGGTCTCGCTGACGAACAGGTCGGCGGCGATCTCCGCGTTCGACAGCCCGCGCGCCACCAGCTTCAGCACCTCGACCTCACGGTCCGTCAACGTGTGCAGGGTGTCCGGCACCGGCTCGTCACCGGACGGGAGATGACCGGCGTACTTGTCGAGCAGCCGCCGCGTGATGCTCGGCGCGAGCATGGCCTCGCCGGCGGCCACCACGCGGATCGCCTGCACGAGTTCGTTGGCGGGCGCGTCCTTGAGCAGGAAGCCGCTGGCGCCGGCCCGCAAGGCCTCAACCACGTACTCGTCGAGGTCGAACGTGGTCAGCACCAGCACCTTCGCCGGACCGTCCCGCCCGGGACCGGTGATCTGCCGGGTCGCCTCGACCCCGTCCATCCGCGGCATACGGATGTCCATCAGCACCACATCGGGCTGCAGAGCCCGCACCTGGTCGAGCGCCTGCAGACCGTCTCCGGCCTCGCCGACGACCGCGAGATCCTGCTCCGCCTCCAGAATCATCCGGAACCCGGTTCGCAGCAGCGGCTGGTCATCGACCAGTAGGACGCGGATGGCCACGTGAATCTCCTTCGCTAGCCCGGCCCCATTCTGCCCTGCGCAACGCTGCGCGACTCGACCGGGCTTGGGGGTGCCGGGGTTGCGGGGGTGTGGGCTTGCGGGGGTGGGCTTTGGGTGGGGGTTGCCGGTGGGTCGGGCGGGTTGTTGGGCGTGGTCTGGCTGGGTACGGCGGCTTGCTGTGCGTGGGCATGGCCGAGTACGTGGGTTTGGGTGTCCGGGGCCTAGACGGGGTGCAGGTTGGTGGGCGGGTGTGCCTGCTGGGTGCGCGGGGTGGAGCGTCCGGGCTTAGGGGGCGGCTGAGTACCTGGTTCGTCGCGCCGGGCCCCTCGCTTGGCGGCGGTTGCCGACGGGGCGCGGTTTTGGTGCGTGTGGCACTGAGGCGGGAACGCTGTCAGCCGGGGCGGGCCCGCAGGAGCGCGCTGTGCTGGGTTCGGGCTCCTGGCAGGAACGTCGTCTGCCGGGGCATGCTGGGTTCGGGCTCTCGGCAGGAATGTCGTCTGCCGGGTGTGGGCCCTTGGCGGGAACGCCGTGTGCTGGGGCGGGGGTTTTCGGCGGGACCGTCCTTGGCCGAGGCCGGGCTTTCGGGGTGAATGCTGTCTGCTGGGACCGGGCCCCGGCAGGAACCCGGCGTGCTGGGTTCGGGCTCCCGGCAGGAACGTTGTGGCCGAGTCTGCCCCCTGGCAGGACACCGTCTGCCGAGCCCGCTCTCCCGACAGCAACGCCCGCTGCCAACCCCGGCCCCCGGACAGGAGCGCAGTCCGCTGAGCCCAGCCCTTCCCTCAGCGGCCACCCCGCCCAGCTCACGCCCGGAACTCGCGGCGGGACTCCTACGCCGCGCCCGCGCCCTGGCCGGAACCAGCGCCCGCCACCTCCGCGCGCTCGCCGGAACCAGCTTCCGCGGCCTCTGCTCCCTCCCCGGAAGCAGCTCCCGTCACCTCACCGGAACCAGCCCCGGCACCTCCACACCCCCCCGGAACCACCGCCCGCCTCGTCACCGGAAGCGGCGCCAGCCACCGCCCCTCTCCGGGAACCGCCCCCGTCACCCCGCCCCCTCATCAACCCTCCGCACCGGCAACGGATAAGGCGGGGGAGTCCCCCGAACTCCGGGCACACCGCCTGGTGGTCGCACCAGCCGCACAGTTTTGTCGGGCGGGGGCGCCAGTCGCCGGTTTCCGTGGCGAGTCGGATCGCCTCCCAGAGGGCCAGCAGCTTGCGCTCGACCCGCTCCAGGTCGGCGATGACGGGGTCGTACGTCACCACGTCACCGCTGCCCAGATACACCAGCTGAAGCCGCCGCGGCACGACCTGCTTCAGCCGCCAGACCACCAGCGCGTAGAACTTCATCTGGAACAGCGCACCCTCGGCGTACTCGGGCCGCGGCGCCTTCCCCGTCTTGTAGTCGACGATCCGCACATCACCCGTGGGCGCCACATCGACCCGGTCGATGATCCCGCGCAGCTTCAGCCCCGAGTCCAGCTCCGCCTCGATGAACATCTCCCGCTCGGCCGGCTCCAGCCGCGTCGGATCCTCCAGCGAGAACCACCGCTCGACCAGCCGCCCGCCTCCCCAGCCACCGCGCCCAGCCGCTCGCCCTCCGGATCGTCGGCGAACAGCTCCACGACCTCCGGACGCGACTGCCGCAACCGGTCCCACTGCCCGGGGATCAGCGACTTGGCCCGCGGCGCCGTACGCTCCGCCGCCGGCGCGTCGAAGAGCCGCTCGAGCACCGAGTGCACCAGCGTCCCCGGGTCGCCGCCTCGCTGGGCTTCTCCGGCAGCCGGTCGATCACCCGGAACCGGTACAGCAACGGGCACTGCATGAAGTCGCTCGCACGCGAGGGCGACAACGACGCCGGCGCTATGGCGACGCGCTCGACCACGCCCACCGTCCCCGGCTCCACCGTCACCGCCACGGCCCGCTCCGCCGCCGCGCCCTCGTCGCCCGCTGTCCCCGCGACGCCCTCCGCACTGGTCTCCATGCCCACAGACCTTACGGCCCGCCACTGACAGTCACCCGATCCCGGCCGACGCACTCGCGACAGCCGGGGAAACGCGGGGGTGCCGGGGCGGAACGCGCCACGACCGCCGCATACCATCGACCCGAGACCCCTCCGCCCGGCTGGCGCGGAGGATGCTTCGAACGAGGGGACACCGTGGACGAGAGCGGCGGGAGCGGGCAGCCGCGGTCCGGCACCAACGAGCCGACCGAGGACGCCACGGGTGCCACCACCCCGGCCGCCGACCCCGGCACCCCGAACCCCGACCGGACGACACCACGGCCGGGCCCACACCTCGGCACCACGAGGACACCCAGCCCGAGGCCCACGACGACGCGACCACGTCACCGGAGCCCGCCGCGGAGGACCGTACGGAAACGGAATCCTCGTCCCGGCCGACCACGGACCAAGCCGCGGCACCCGAGGCCACGTCGACCGACCCCGGCACCCGGGACCACACGGACCCCGGCACCTCGTCCGCCCCCGCCCCGACGCACGCCCACCCGAACGGTGAGCCGAAGCCCGACGGCACCCCACGAGCCACGACCACACCGGCGACCACGACCTCGCCCCCACCACCCCTACGCCCACACCGAACACACCGGACCCGACACCAGCCCCAGCTCCGGCGCCCGCATCGCCAAGGGACGCCCCCGCAGCGCCCGAAGGAGCCCGGCGGCGGCCTGCTCATGGGACGGCCCTTCGGCGTGCCCGTCTACGTGGCGCCCAGCTGGTTCCTCGTCGCCGCGCTCATCACCTGGGTGTTCGGCGGCCAGCTCGACCGCGTCCTGCCCGAACTCGGCGCCGCCCGCTACCTCGTGGCCCTCTTCTTCGCGGTCGCCTTCTACGGCTCGGTCCTGGTCCACGAACTCGCCCACACCGTCGCCGCGCTCCGCTTCAAACTCCCGGTCCGCCGCATCCAGCTGCAGTTCTTCGGCGGTGTCTCCGAGATCGAGAAGGAGGCCGAGACCCCCGGCAGGGAGTTCGTGCTGGCCTTCGTCGGCCCGCTGCTCTCGCTGATCCTCTCGGGCATCTTCTACCTGGCGATGCTGCCCGTGGAGCCCGGCACCGTCCCCGGCGTCCTGCTGGCCGGCCTGATGGTCTCCAACCTCATCGTGGCCGCCTTCAACCTCCTGCCCGGCCTGCCCCTCGACGGCGGCCGCATGCTCCGCGCGGTGGTCTGGAAGATCACCGGCAGGCCCATGAGCGGCACCATCGCCGCCGCCTGGGTCGGCCGCGCCCTCGCCGTCTCCGTCCTCATCGGCCTCCCGCTGCTCACCCAGACCGGCGCCCTCGGCACCAACACCGAGGACATCAGCGGCATGGACACCGTCACGGACGCGCTGCTCGCCGCGATCCTCGCCGCGATCATCTGGACCGGTGCCGGCAACAGCCTCCGTATGGCCCGCCTCCGCGAACACCTCCCGGAACTCCGCGCCCGCAACCTCACCCGCCGCGCGGTCCCCGTCGAGACCAACACCCCGCTCTCCGAGGCCCTGCGCCGCGCCAACGCGGCCGGCGCCCGCGCCCTGGTCGTCGTCGACGCCGACGGCCAGCCCTCTCCCTCGTCCGCGAGGCCGCCATCGTCGGCGTCCCCGAACACCGCCGCCCCTGGGTCACCGTCAGCGGCCTCGCCCAGGACCTCACCGACGGCATGCGCGTCTCCGCCGAACTCGCCGGAGAGGACCTCCTCGACGCCCTGCGCGCCACCCCCGCCACCGAGTACCTCGTCATCGAGGAGACCGGCGAGATCTACGGCGTCCTGTCCGCAGCCGACGTCGAGCGCGCCTTCGTGAAGGCCATGGCCCGCCCCAACTGACGCACGCGCGCGTGGTCGGCGGCCCCCGTAAACGCCGGTAGGCTGGTCACATGTCCGAACCGACCGGTGCCGCCCGCAGGCGCGGGCCCTTCAAGGTCGGGGACCAGGTTCAGCTGACCGACCCCAAGGGCCGCCACTACACGTTCACGCTCGAAGCCGGGAAGAATTTCCACACCCACAAGGGTTCCTTCCCGCACGACGAACTGATCGGCGCACCCGAGGGCAGCGTTGTCCGCACCACCGGAAACGTCGCCTACCTCGCGCTGCGCCCCCTGCTCCCCGACTACGTCCTGTCCATGCCCCGCGGCGCCGCCGTGGTCTACCCCAAGGACGCGGGGCAGATCCTGGCCTTCGCGGACATCTTCCCCGGCGCCCGCGTCGTGGAAGCGGGCGTGGGCTCCGGCTCGCTCAGCAGCTTCCTGCTGCGCGCCATCGGCGACCAGGGCATGCTGCACTCCTACGAGCGCCGCGAGGACTTCGCCGAGATCGCCCAGCAGAACGTGGAGCGCTACTTCGGCGGCCCGCACCCCGCCTGGCAGCTCACCGTCGGCGACCTCCAGGACAACCTGTCCGACACGGACGTCGACCGCGTCATCCTCGACATGCTCGCCCCTGGGAGTGCCTGGAGGCCGTCTCCAAGGCCCTCGTCCCCGGCGGCATCCTCTGCTGCTACGTCGCGACCACCACCCAGCTCGCGCGCACCGTCGAGTCCATCCGCGAGATCGGCTCCTTCAACGAGCCGACCGCGTGGGAGACGATGCTCCGCAACTGGCACGTCGAGGGCCTGGCCGTCCGCCCCGACCACCGGATGATCGGCCACACCGGCTTCCTCCTCACCGCCCGCCGCCTCGCGGACGGTGTCGAGCCCCCATGCGCCGCCGCCGCCCCGCCAAGGGCGCCTACGGCGACGACTACGACGGCCCCAATGCCGCCGGTGGCGCAGCCGGCCGCTGAGTCCCACCCCGGCGGCCCTGTGCCGCACTCAACGCACGAACGCCGTGGCCGAGTTCCCGGAAGACCTCCGGAACCCGGCCACGGCGTCTCTCTTCTGACACACCGCCACCGGCGGCCCGCCCCGTGCGACGGGGCGAACGAACTGTCGACCCCGCCGTTCCCCCGCACTGTGACGTGTGGCACCATGCAGGCCACCCCCACCGGCACAGCCTTCGCAGGAGACACTCCTAGTGCAGCACTCCGCCGTCCCGGAACTGGAACTGGCACACACCACCACCCGGCCCATCCACTGGGTCGCCACCGCCACGGCTCTCGCCGGCGTCGTGGCCTTCTCCTCCGGCCTGCAACCGGACTCCGCGCATGCCGCCCAGGCCTCGGGCCCGCAGTCCAAGTCCGCGCGCAGCACGGTCTCCGCGCCCTCGACCGCAGGCGTCGCCTTCCCGATCGACTGCGGCCCGGTGAAGGCCGTCGTACAGAAGAAGGCATCCGGGGACCTCGACGGCGACGGCAGGCCGGAAACGGTCGCCGTGGTCCACTGCGACGCCGGCATGGGCACCCCCCGACGGCGTCTACGTCCTCACCCAGGCCGCCGGCGCCGCCGAGCCGCGGGTGGTCGCGACCCTCGTCGCCCCGAAGGCCCGCGAGACCGTCACCGACTTCGCCGTACGCGACGGCGCGGTGCTCACCACGCTGCTCGGCTACTCGACGGCCGACGTGCCCAGTTGCTGCCCCGACGTGAAAGAGACCGCCAAGTGGCAGTGGCGGAACGGCACGTTCGTCCGCTCCACCCCCGGCAACGCCCAGAACGTCTGACCCCCGCGGGCCCTCAGGCCGCGTCGGGCCCGTACACCTCGACCCGGTCCGCGACCCGGCGGACATGGATGCAGTCACCCGGGCACTCCTTGGCGGAGTCCACGACATCGACCAGCAGCGGCAGCGGCACGCGCGTGGTGGCGCCCTTGTCCTGGAGCAACTCGTCGTCCGGGCTCTTCACATACGCCAGGCCGTCGATGTCCAGCTCGAAGACCTCCGGGGCGTACTGGACGCAGATCCCGTCGCCGGTACAGAGGTCCTGGTCGATCCAGACCTCCAGCGCCTCGCCGTCGGCCGCGGCCTCGTCCTGCACGGTGATGTCTCCTGTTTCCGCCGGGTGTTGAACTCCATCGACCCTACCTCCGCCCGCCCCGACGACCTTTCTCCGCGATCCCAGGTTTCACGCCTCCGCATGACGGACACTGTCCGCATGCGCACTCTCCGTCAGGGGCCCGCTGGCCGGTTTCCACCGGGCGCGGAACCCGTCCGTACGGCAACTCGCGTCCACCGTGAAGGGTTTTGACCAACCCGGCCTTGGAACAGTCGGCTTCTGAATCACGTTGAGTGGGTATCCACACGGCGTGAGGGAGAGCGCAGGGTGACCGACGACACACCTTGACAGTCTTTGTGATCTAGGGGTTTCAATCGACACCCACCCAGGTAGGGTCTGGAAGCGTCCAGCTCCCCTTGGAGGAGGTGAGGACCGTGGCAGCCCACGACGACGACATGAACCGCGGCATCCGCCCGGGACGAGGGTCCGACGACCCGTCCGGGCAGATTGCCTACCTTGAGCAGGAGATCGCCGTCCTGCGACGTAAGCTCGCCGACTCTCCGCGACACACGAGGATTCTCGAAGAGCGGATCGTCGAGCTGCAGACCAATCTGGCCGGGGTGTCCGCCCAGAACGAGCGACTCGCCAACACGCTCCGTGAGGCCCGCGACCAGATCGTGGCCCTCAAGGAAGAAGTCGACCGGCTCGCACAGCCACCGGCCGGCTTCGGTGTCTTCCTCGTGGCCAACGAGGACGGCACAGCGGACATCTTCACCGGCGGCCGCAAACTCCGGGTGAACGTCAGCCCAAGCGTGGATCTCGAAGAGCTCCGCCGCGGCCAGGAAGTAATGCTCAACGAAGCGCTCAACGTGGTCGAGGCCATGGAGTACGAGCGCGTCGGCGACATCGTCACCCTCAAGGAGATCCTCGAGGACGGCGAACGCGCCCTCGTGGTGGGGCACACCGACGAGGAGCGGGTGGTACGGCTCGCCGAGCCACTGCTGGACATCACCATCCGCCCCGGCGACGCCCTGCTGCTGGAACCCCGTTCCGGCTACGTCTACGAGATCGTCCCGAAGAGCGAGGTCGAGGAACTCGTCCTCGAAGAGGTCCCCGACATCGGCTACGAGCAGATCGGCGGTCTGGGCGGCCAGATCGAGATGATCCGCGACGCGGTCGAACTGCCGTACCTCTACCCCGACCTCTTCAAGGAGCACGAACTGCGGCCGCCCAAGGGCGTCCTGCTGTACGGGCCCCCGGATGCGGTAAGACGCTCATCGCCAAGGCCGTCGCCAACTCGCTGGCCAAAAAGGTCGCCGAGGTCACCGGGCAGGCCACCGGCAAGAGCTTCTTCCTCAACATCAAGGGCCCCGAGCTCCTCAACAAGTACGTCGGAGAGACCGAGCGGCAGATCCGCCTCGTCTTCCAGCGCGCTCGTGAGAAGGCCAGCGAGGGCACCCCGTCATCGTCTTCTTCGACGAGATGGAGTCCCTCTTCCGTACCCGTGGTTCCGGTGTCAGCTCGGACGTGGAGAACACCATCGTCCCCAGCTGCTCGCCGAGATCGACGGCGTGGAAGGCCTCCAGAACGTGGTCGTGATCGGCGCCTCGAACCGCGAGGACATGATCGACCCCGCCATCCTGCGCCCCGGCCGTCTCGACGTGAAGATCAAGATCGAGCGTCCCGACGCCGAGGCCGCCAAGGACATCTTCGCCAAGTACCTCACCGAACGCCTCCCGCTCCACCCGGACGACGTCGGCGAGCACAGCGGCGACAAGACCACCACCGTCCAGAGCATGATCCAGACGGCCGTGGAACACATGTACACGGAATCCGAGGAGAACCGCTTCCTGGAGGTCACCTACGCCAACGGTGACAAGGAAGTCCTCTACTTCAAGGACTTCAACTCCGGCGCCATGATCGAGAACATCGTCGGCCGCGCCAAGAAGATGGCCATCAAGGACTTCCTCGACCACAAGCAGAAAGGCATCCGCGTCTCCCACCTCCTCCAGGCCTGCGTGGACGAGTTCAAGGAGAACGAGGACCTCCCCAACACCACCAACCCCGACGACTGGGCCCGGATCTCCGGAAAGAAGGGCGAGCGGATCGTCTACATCCGTACGCTCATCACCGGAAAGCAGGGCGCCGACACCGGACGCTCCATCGACACGGTGGCGAACACCGGTCAGTACCTGTAAAAAACAGGGCGGCTGCGGGTGCCCTGAGCGGGTACCCGCAGCCGACTGTTTTTCAGGCCATGACCGAACAAGGGGCGCGCGAGCCAATGACGCAAATGATCTCCCCACCAGCGCGAAGCCGTTCTAGGCTCTTCGGTACCGCCGAGTCGCGCAGTGCGGGGACGGGCACCGCACACGCACCGGAGCGCCAGCGGTACTTGAGCGGTGCCTCCGACCGGGGGCGCTGCCGGGCAAGGAGGGCCGCATGACCGTACGGCGAGTAATGGGCATCGAGACGGAGTACGGGATCTCCGTCCCCGGCCACCCCAACGCCAATGCCATGCTCACCTCGTCCCAGATCGTCAACGCCTACGCGGCGGCGATGCACCGGCCCGGCGGGCCCGCTGGGACTTCGAGGAGGAGAACCCGCTGCGGGACGCGCGAGGCTTCGACCTCGCCCGGGAGGTCGCCGACTCCAGCCAGCTCACCGACGAGGACATCGGCCTGGCCAATGTCATCCTCACCAACGGCGCACGGCTCTACGTCGACCACGCACACCCGGAGTACAGCTCCCCGGAAGTCACCAACCCCATGGACGCCGTCCTGTGGGACAAGGCCGGCGAGCGCATCATGGCGGAGGCCGCCGAGCGCGCGGCCCAACTCCCCGGCGCGCAGCCGATCCACCTCTACAAGAACAACACCGACAACAAGGGCGCCTCGTACGGCACGCACGAGAACTACCTGATGAAGCGGGAGACCCCCTTCTCGGACATCGTGCGCCACCTGACGCCCTTCTTCGTCTCCCGACAGGTCGTCACCGGAGCGGGCCGCGTCGGCATCGGCCAGGACGGGCACGAGCACGGCTTCCAGCTCAGCCAGCGCGCCGACTACTTCGAGGTCGAGGTCGGCCTGGAGACCACCCTCAAGCGCCCGATCATCAACACCCGGGACGAGCCGCACGCGGACGCCGAGAAGTACCGCCGCCTGCACGTGATCATCGGCGACGCGAACCTCTCCGAGATCTCGACGTACCTCAAGCTCGGCACGACCGCACTCGTCCTGTCCATGATCGAGGACGGCTTCATCGCCGTCGACCTGGCCGTGGACCAGCCCGTCCGCACCCTCCACCAGGTCTCCCACGACCCGACCCTCAAGCGCCTGGTCACCCTCCGCAGCGGCCGGACCCTCACCGCGGTCCAGCTCCAGATGGAGTACTTCGAGCTGGCCCGCAAGTACGTCGAGGAGCGCTACGGCTCCGACGCGGACGACCAGACCAAGGACGTCCTGGTCCGCTGGGAGGACACGCTCAACCGCCTGGAGAACGACCCGATGAGCCTCGCCGGCGAGCTGGACTGGGTCGCCAAGCGCGAGCTCATGGAGGGCTACCGGCGCCGCGACAACCTCGACTGGGACGCGGCCCGGCTGCAGCTCGTCGACCTCCAGTACGCCGACGTACGGGCCGAGAAGGGCCTCTACAACCGTCTGGTGGCCCGCGGCCGCATCAAGCGCCTGCTGGACGAGGACACGGTCGAGCGGGCGCGTACGACGCCTCCGGAGGACACGCGCGCGTACTTCCGCGGCCGCTGCCTCGAGCAGTACGCCGACGACGTCGCCGCCGCCTCCTGGGACTCCGTGATCTTCGACCTGCCGGGCCGGGACTCGCTCCAGCGCGTCCCAACCCTCGAACCGCTTCGCGGAACGCGTAATCACGTCAAGGAGCTCCTCGACCGCTGTCGTACGGCGGAAGACCTGGTCAGGGTCCTGTCGGGCGGCTGACGGGGCCCTCGGGTCCGGGCTGCCGGACAGGGTGGAATGTCCGGTGGCCGGGAATCATCGTGGTGGCCGCCGTACGTTGTAGGAACTGCGGGGCCGATGTCAGTCCCTGCAAGTAGGGTCTGATCAAGAACGTCGAACCGAGCGGGGTGAGGGTTATGGCGACCAAGGACACCGGCGGCGGACAGCAGAAGGCGACGCGCTCCACGGAGGAGGTCGAACAGCAGGCGGAGGAAGCGCAGGCTACAGACGACCTCAAAGAGCGCCACGAGAAGCTGAGCGACGACGTCGACTCGGTTCTGGACGAGATCGACGACGTACTCGAGGAGAACGCCGAGGACTTCGTGCGCTCCTTCGTTCAGAAGGGCGGCCAGTAGGTCGCTCAACCCTTCGATTCGAAGGTGAACGGGGTGGCGTGGTGGCAGGCGAGTCGAAGATGAAGTGCTGCGTGCGGTGCGGCGAGGCCAAGCCGCGCGCAGTCTTCGCTTCCGGGCGCACGAATCGCGTGCGATCCGGGGCGAGCCGGCCCCCTTCGGAGTGGCTCTGGAATGCCTCCGCCGTTCATGTGGATCACTGCCAGTAGACGGGTAGGGTCCGTGGCGTACTGTGCTTCAACTGCAATTCGGCCATCGGCAAGTTGGGAGATGATCCCGACGCTGTTCGTCGGGCTGCCGCCTACTTGGAAGGATCCTCGTGGAAGCCAACACTCGTAGCACCGGGCGTCTACCAGCTGCCTTCCTGACGCCTGGGTCGTCGTCCTTCATGGACTTCCTCTCCGACCATCAGCCGGCGATGCTTCCGGGCAACCGCCAACTGCCGCCCACCCAGGGCGTCATCGAGGCCCCGCACGGCGGCGACGATCGTCGCTGTCACGTTCCCCGGCGGCGTCGTGCTCGCCGGTGACCGGCGGGCCACCATGGGCAATGTCATCGCGCAGCGGGACATCGAGAAGGTGTTCCCCGCGGACGAGTACTCGGCCGTCGGCATCGCCGGCACCGCCGGACTCGCCGTGGAGATGGTCAAGCTCTTCCAGTTGGAGCTGGAGCACTTCGAGAAGGTCGAAGGCGCCCAGCTCTCCCTGGAGGGCAAGGCGAACCGACTGTCCACGATGATCCGTTCCAACCTCGGCATGGCCATGCAGGGCCTCGCCGTGGTCCCCCTCTTCGCCGGTTTCGACGTGGACCGCGGCGAAGGCCGCATCTTCTCCTACGACGTCACGGGCGGCCGTTCCCAGGAGCACGGCTACGCGGCCACCGGCTCCGGCTCGGTCTTCGCGCGCGGCGCCATGAAGAAGCTCTTCCACGACGGTCTGACGGAGGCCGAGGCCACGACCCTGGTGGTCCAGGCGCTCTACGACGCGGCCGACGACGACTCGGCGACCGGTGGTCCCGATGTCGCCCGCCGGATCTACCCGATCGTCACCGTGATCACCGAGGACGGCTTCCGCCGGCTCACCGACGACGAGTCCTCCGAGATCGCCCGCTCGATCCTGGAGCGGCGACTGCAGCAGCCCGACGGCCCGCGCGCCGCGCTGCTCTGACCGAGGGCCCGTTCTCATCAAGGTGATCCACTGACTTCGACGGAACTTTAAAGAGAGGGACGGATACCGGTGTCGACGCCGTTCTATGTCTCACCCCAGCAGGCCATGGCCGACCGGGCGGAGTACGCCCGCAAGGGCATCGCCCGTGGCCGCAGCCTGGTCGTGCTGCAGTTCGCCGACGGCATTGTCTTCGTCGGTGAGAACCCGTCCCGCGCGCTGCACAAGTTCAGCGAGATCTACGACCGGATCGGGTTCGCGGCCGCCGGAAAATACAACGAGTACGAGAACCTGCGGATCGGCGGTGTGCGCTACGCCGACATGCGGGGTTACACCTACGACCGTGCGGATGTGACCGCCCGGGGTCTCGCCAACGTCTACGCCCAGACGCTCGGCACGATCTTCTCCAGCGCGGCCGAGAAGCCGTACGAGGTGGAGCTGGTCGTCGCGGAGGTCGGGGAGACGCCGGACGGCGACCAGATCTACCGGTTGCCGCACGACGGTTCGATCGTGGACGAGCACGGCTCGGTCGCGGTCGGCGGCAACGCCGAGACGATCAGCAGCTATCTGGACCAGCGGCATCGCGACGGCATGACGCTCGCGGAGGCGCTCAAGCTGGCCGTGCAGGCCCTGTCGCGCGACACGAACGGCAGTGAGCGGGAGATCCCCGCGGAGCGCCTGGAGGTGGCGGTCCTGGACCGCACGCGTCCGCAGGCCCGTAAGTTCAAGCGGATCGTCGGCCGTCAGCTGTCCCGCCTGCTGGAGGGCGGGACCGCCGACACGTCGTCGGAGGAGACCGACGGCGACGACGAGGAGTAGGCGACCTCGTTCAGCCTTTTCGCGCGCCCCGGCCGGTCAACGGCCGGGGCGCACGGCGCTGGTGGGCCACAGGGGCGTCAGGGGGCGCCTGGTGGCGCCGTGGAGCCCCGGACGACCAGTTCCACCGGGATGTCCCCCTCGTGCGGTGTGCGGCCGTCCAGGACGGCGAGGAGGGCGCGCATGCCGTGTTCACCGAAGAGTTCGGCGTCGAGGCGCACGGTGGTGAGTTCCGGGTCGAGGGCGGTGGCGAGGGCGAGGTCGTCGAGGCCGGTGACCGAGAGGTCGTCGGGGATGCGCAGGCCGAGGCGGCGGGCGGCCTTGTAGGCGCCGGCGGCGAGTTTGTCGTCGTCGCAGACGACGGCCGTCGCCCGCGCCCCCGGGTCCGCGAGCGCGGCCTCGGCCGCCTTCAGGGCGCCGTCGATCGAGATGGGGGCGCGGGTCGTCCGTACCGAAGTGCCCGTCACGGCGCCGACCCGGGCGGCGAGTTCACGCGCGTGCCTCGAAGGTCCAGGACGGGATGTCCGCGGCGAGGTGCAGGAAGTGCCGGTGGCCCAGGGTGAGCAGGTGGTCGGCGACCTGGCGGACGCCGTCGGCGATGTCGAGGTTGACGGTGGCGGCGCCGAGGCTGCCCTTGGGGTCGCTGTCGAGCATGACCAGGGGAGCTGGTCGCCGCGGATCGCGGTGAGGGCGTCGGCGGCCATGGAGGAGGCGATGACGCCGTCGAGGGCGGCCTGGGCGGAGGCGAAGGGGTCGCGGGCGGGGCCGATGCCCTCGGGAGAGGGGTAGAGGACGACGCCGAAGCCGTGTTCGGCGGCGACGCGGGCGGCGCCGGTGTAGACGCCGGCGAAGAACTCCGTGGTCAGCGCCGGGACGACGAGGAGGACCGTGCGGGTGCGGCCGAGGCGGAGGTTGCGGGCGGCGAGGTTGGGGCGGTAGCCGAGTTCGCGGGCTGCCTCGCGGACGCGTTCGGCGGTGGTGGCGGAGACCCGGCCGCGCCACTTGTCGCCGAGGACCAGGGAGACGGCGGCCTGGGAGACGCCGGCGGCCTGCGCGACGTCGCGGCTCGTGGGGCGGGTGCTGCCTGCTGCCACCGTCGGCCTGCTCCTTCGTAGGGACTCCGTATGGACGTGCGAACAGCGCACATGGTACGTATGACGGCGGACGTTATACGTAAAACCTCATGCGTGACGGT
The DNA here is from genome assembly GCA_016893485.2 of Streptomyces sp. P3. Lineage (GTDB taxonomy): Bacteria > Actinomycetota > Actinomycetes > Streptomycetales > Streptomycetaceae > Streptomyces. Next base: position 2,245,871 of record JAFEKX020000001.1, on the reverse strand, counting down.
GAGGGGGAGGGCGGTTCGAGGCCGTGGGATATCTGGAGATCCTCAGGGCGAGGCACGCCACCCGGCTGCTCGTGGGCACGCTGGTGGGCCGGTTGCCGAACGCCACCGCCGCCATCGCGATCGTGCTGTTCATCCGCGCGGAGGGCGGCACGTACAGCCTCGCGGGCGCGCTGGCGGCCGTCTACGGCGTCGCCAACGCCGTCGGTCAGCCCCTCCTGGGGCGGCTGGTGGACGTCCACGGGCAGCCGCGGGTGCAGTTGCCGGCCGCGGTCCTGTCGGCGCTCGCGATGGCGGTCTTCGCGCCTTCGGGGCACCGATCCACTGCCCCTCGCCTACGTCGCCGTAGCGGCCGCCGGGCTTTTCGCGCCGCCCCTGGAGGGCGGGCTGCGGGCGCTGTGGCCGACCGTGCTGGGCCGGGAGGAGCAGGTGCACACGGCGTACGCGATGGACGCGGTCGCCCAGGAAGTCATGTTCACCGTGGGGCCGTTGCTCGTGACGGTGTTCGTGTCGCTGTGGTCCGCGCCGGTGGCGCTGCTCGTGCTGAACGTCATCGGCGTGCTGGGCGCCCTCTCCGTAGTCGTCTCGCCCCCTCGCGCGCGTGGCGCTCGGCCCCGCGCGAGGCGCACTGGCTGGGCGCGCTGCGCTCGCCGGGGCTGCTGGCGCTGCTCGGCGCGTTCCTGTTCGTGGGGATGGCGCTCGGGTCGATCACGGTCGCCTCGGTGTCGTACGCGGACGCGCACGGCGGAGACGTGGTCTACGGGTGGCTCATGGCCGCGATCGGCCTGGGGGCGCTTCTTGGAGGCACCGTCTACGGGGCGCGGCAGTGGAGCGGGGTGCCGGAGCGGCGACTGCGGGTCCTGGTGGGGCTGCTGGCGGTGTGTTACCTGCCGTTGATGCTGATGCCGGGGCGGTCGCCATGGTGCTGCTGACCGTGCTCGCCGGGGTGTTCCTGGCGCCCGCGCTCGCCTGTGCGTTCATCATGGTCGACCGGCATGCCCCGAAGGGCACGGTCACCGAGGCCTTCTCCTGGCTTGTGACGACGTTCACCGTGGGGGCGTCGGTCGGAACGGGCGTCGCGGGGCCGGTCGTGGAGGCCGGTGGGGCGCTGTGGGGGTTCGCCGTGCCGGGGGCCGCGGGGGCGGTGTCGTTGCTGGTCCTGCTGGCGACCGGACGGGTCCTCGCAGCTCCCGCCGGGGGTGCGGTGGTTGCGGCTTCATCGGAAAATGATCCAAACCGTGCCGTCGAACCCCGTTTCAGCACAGGGGATCGGGCGTAATGTTCAGTCATGGACCGCCGCATTTTCGGGCTGGAGAACGAGTACGGCGTCACGTGTACGTTCAGGGGACAGCGGCGTCTGTCTCCCGACGAAGTGGCTCGGTACCTCTTCCGCCGTGTCGTGTCATGGGGCCGCAGCAGCAATGTCTTTCTGCGAAACGGCGCCCGGCTCTATCTCGACGTGGGCTCACATCCGGAATACGCGACCCCGAATGTGACAACGTGACCGAACTGGTCACCCACGACAAAGCCGGCGAGCGCATTCTCGAAGGACTCCTGGTGGACGCCGAACGACGCCTGCACGAGGAGGGAATCGCGGGCGACGTCTACCTCTTCAAGAACAACACCGACTCGGCGGGCAACTCGTACGGCTGCCACGAGAACTACCTGGTGGCACGGCACGGCGAGTTCTCCCGGCTCGCGGACATCCTCATCCCGTTCCTGGTCACGCGTCAGCTGCTGTGCGGCGCGGGCAAGGTGCTGCAGACTCCGCGCGGTGCCGTGTACTGCGTCAGCCAGCGCGCGGAGCACATCTGGGAGGGCGTCTCCTCGGCGACGACGCGTTCCCGTCCCATCATCAACACCCGCGACGAACCGCACGCGGACGCCGAGCGCTACCGCCGTCTCCACGTCATCGTGGGCGACTCGAACATGTCCGAGACGACCATGCTGCTCAAGGTCGGCGCCACCGACCTGGTGCTGCGCATGATCGAGGCGGGCACGGTGATGCGCGACCTGACCCTGGAGAACCCGATCCGGGCGATCCGCGAGGTCAGTCACGACATCACGGGCCGGCGCAAGGTGCGTCTGGCCAGCGGCCGTGAGGCCTCCGCGATCGAGGTGCAGCGCGAGTACTACGAGAAGGCCGTGGACTTCGTCGAGCGCCGCGGCATCCGTACGGGCACCGTCGAGCAGGTCCTGGAACTGTGGGGCCGCACGCTCGACGCGATCGAGGCCGAGGACCTCGACCGGATCGGCACCGAGATCGACTGGGTCATGAAGTACCAGCTGATCGAGCGGTACCGGGCCAAGCACAACATGACCATGTCCCACCCGCGGGTCGCCCAGATCGACCTCGCCTACCACGACATCCACCGTCGCCGAGGGCTCTACTACCTCCTCGAGAGGAAGGGCCAAGCCGCCCGGATCTGCAACGACTTGAAGATCTTCGAGGGCAAGTCCGTTCCGCCGCAGACCACTCGGGCCAGGCTCCGCGGTGACTTCATCCGCAGGGCCCAGGAACAGCGGCGGGACTTCACCGTCGACTGGGTCCATCTCAAGCTCAACGACCAGGCGCAGCGCACGGTGTTGTGCAAGGACCCGTTCCGTTCGGTGGACGACCGGGTGGAGAAACTGATCGCCGGAATGTAGGCAAAAACATCTGGATACCGACGTCCGGATACATATTCGGTACGCCACACGGGCCCCGTACGTTTCACGTACGGGGCCCGTCGCGCACCGTAGAGTTGCGCGCACGCCATCAACAAGATCGACCGATTACGAGGCCCCCACCGTGCGTCGACGCTCCGTTCTTCTCGCTGTTCCCGCAGGACTTGTGACGATCGCGGGGTGCGGTGACAGCGATTCCTCCTCCAGCAAGGCCAGCGCGTCGCCGTCGCCCTCGCCGTCCTCCTCGGCCTCCGCGGTGCCGCCGCCGAAACTGGTGGACGGTCCGCTGCCGGGGATCACTGCGGGCACGAAGTTCGACGAGAAGCCGACCGTGGCCAAGGGCAGCGGCGACCCGTCGAAGGACCTCGCGGTGAAGACGGTGATCGCGGGCAGCGGCAAGGCCGTCGCGGAGAACGACTTCGTCCAGGTCAACTACCTCGGCCAGGTGTGGTCGACGGCCAAGGTCTTCGACAACTCCTACGACCGCAAGACCCCGTTGGTGATCCAGCTCGCCCAGGGCGGCATCATCGACGGCTGGCGCTACGGCCTCGCGGGCCGCAAGGTCGGCAGCCGCGTCGAGATGGCCGTACCGCCGACCTGGGGCTACGGCACGACGGGCAACGCGCAGGCGGGCATCAAGGGCACCGACACGCTGGTCTTCGTGATCGACATCCAGGACTCGTTCAACGCCAAGAGCTCCGCCAAGGGGACGACCGTCGCGCAGTCCGACGCCGGTCTGCCGAAGGTCGGCACGAACACCGACGGCAAGGCCCCCTCGGTGACGATCCCGAAGGCCGACCCGCCGAAGAAGCTGGTGTCGAACTACGTCCTGGAGAGCGACGGAGCCGTCGTCAAGGAGGCGCAGTCGATCCTGTGCCAGTTCAAGGGCGTGGTCTGGAGCACCGGCAAGGAGTTCGAATCGACGTACTCCCAGGGCCGGTTGAGCCAGTTCGCGATCAAGGACATGGAGTCGGTCGTCAAAGGCCTGGCCCAGGGCATCACCGGCAAGAAGGTCGGCAGCCGCGTCATGATCGTGGCGCCCGCGGACCTCGCCTACGGCAACACCCCGCCGAGCGGCGGTGCCATCAAGAAGGGCGACACCCTGGTGTTCTCCGTGGACATCCTGGCCGCCATGTGACCCCTGAGGGATCGGGGCCGGGCCGGAGCACGAATTCGGCCGGTCTGCGAGACTGTCCGGGTTGCCTTGTCGTACACAAGCAGGAGCCAGAGACGTGAGCATCGAGAAGCCCGAGATCGACTTCCCGGAGGGCGAAGCCCCGGCCGACCTGGAGATCAAGGATCTCTGGGAGGGTGACGGCGAGGTCGCGGTGGCGGGCCAGAACGTCACCGTCCACTACGTGGGAGTGTCCTTCAGCACCGGCGAGGAGTTCGACGCCAGCTGGAACCGCGGTACCCCGTTCAAGTTCCCGCTCGGTGGCGGCCGCGTCATCAAGGGCTGGGACCAGGGCGTGCAGGGCATGAAGGTCGGCGGCCGCCGCCAGCTGACCATCCCCTCGCACCTCGCCTACGGCGACCAGAGCCCGACCCCGGCGATCAAGCCGGGCGAGACCCTGATCTTCGTGGTCGACCTCATCGCCGTCTGATCACCGGTTCCGACCGGACCCGATCATCTGGGGCCCATGCCTGCTGGGGCATGGGCCCTCGGCTTTGTCAGGCCTGCGCGGAGCGGTACGGTCATCGTTCGTACGTACATGAGGAAGGCGAAGGGCGTCGATGGCCATTGCCAAGGCCGAGCGGCTGATGAACCTCGCGCTGTGTCTGCTCGGGACACGGCGGCCGCTCAGCAAGCGTGAGCTGCGCGAGTCCATCGAGGCCTACCTCGAGGCGGGCTCGGACGACTCCTTCAACCGGATGTTCGAGCGCGACAAGGACGATCTGCGCGAACTCGGGCTCGTCATCGAGACGGTGGAGAACCTGGACGGCGAGGTCGGCTATCTCGCTCGCCGCGACAGCAACCGACTGCCGCCCATCACCCTCGACGCCGAGGAGGCCGCCGCGCTCGGCCTCGCCGCCAAGGTGTGGCAGCAGGCCCGGCTCGCCGGTGCCGCCAGCGGCGCCCTGCAGAAGCTGCGCGCCGCCGGGATGCCGGAGGACCTCGACCCGTACGAGCCGCACGGCGCGCTGGAGCCGCGGATCCCGGTGCACGAGGCGTCGTTCGAGCCGTTGATGCTGGCCTGCCGCGACCGCCGCCCGGTGGTCTTCGAGTACCGCAAGGCCACCGCCGCCCGCCCCGAACCCCGCAACGTCGAGCCGTGGGCGCTGGAGTGCTGGCGCGGCCACTGGTACCTCGCCGGCTGGGACCGCGACCGGGGCGCCGAGCGCGTCTTCCGGCTGTCCCGGATCACCGGCAAGGTCCGCTCGCGCAACGGACGGTTCACCGCGGACATCCCCGACGTCGTCACCGTGCGGGAGACCGTCGCGAGCTGGGCGGGGAGACCGCCGACCGCTCCGCGCTGATCCGGCTGCGCACGGGCTCCGGTTACCCCTTGCGGGCGAAAGCCGCGGCGGTTCGGGAACTCGGGGACGGCTGGGACGAGTTGGAGATTCCGTACGGCCACGGGTTGGACGCCTGGCTGGTGGAGTTCGGCCCTGACGTGGTCGTCCTGGAGCCGGCCGAGCTGCGGGCCGACGTGGTGGACCGGCTGCGTGCCGTGGCCAAGGGCTGAGGGGGAGCGGAAGAGAACTGTGGCAGGCAAACCGGTCAGGCCCGTCAACGCCATCGACCAGACCCGGCGGATGCTCTCCCTGGTGACCTATCTGAAGGAGCGCCCCGGAGCGCGCATCGAGGACGTCGCCCGTGCCTTCGGGATCACCGAGGACGAGCTGGTGTCCGACCTCGATGTGCTGCCCATGTGCGGGACCAGCTTCCGGGGCGGCGACCTGCTCGACATCGACACCGACGGCGACCGCATCTGGTGGCACAACCCGGACGACGTCGCCGAGCCGCTGCGGCTCGCCGCCGACGAGGCGACCGCGCTCCTGGTGGCCGCCCGCGCCGTGTCGACCCTCCCGGGGCTGCGCGAGAGCGACCGGCAGGCGCTGCTGCGGGCCAACGCGAAGCTGGAGGCGGCGGCCGGTGAGGCGGCCGGGGCCAGCGCGCGGCTCTCGGTGACCTTCGAGTCCGAGGGCGGTGTCTTCGCGGACGTCGACCGGGCGATCTCGGAGCGCCGCCGTCTGTGGATCCGCTACTACTCACCCGCCCGGGACGAGTTGAGCGAGCGCGAGATCGACCCCATCCGCCTGGTCAGCGTCGGGCACACGTACGTGGAGGCCTGGTGCCGCCGCTCCGAGGCGCGCCGCACCTTCCGCCTCGACCGGGTCGCCGAGATCAAGATCCTCGACGAGCCGTCCGCGCCCCCGAGATCGAACTGCGGGACCTGTCCGAGGCGTTGGTGCAGCCCGCCGCCGAGGACCCCGAGGTCGTGGTCGAGGTCGGCCCGGGCGGGCGCTGGGTCGCGGAGTACTACCCGCACGACAGCGCCGATGAGCTTCCCGACGGCGGGCTGCGTATCACGTTGCGCACCCCCGACCCGACGTCCCTGCGCCGCCTGGCCCTGCGGCTCGGGCGCGACGGCCGGATCGTCTCCCCGAGCGACCTCGCCGACAGCGCCCGCCGGGCCGCACGCGAGGCACTGGCGGCGTACGACGGGCCGCAGGGTGTGGTTGACGCAGTCCACGGTGTGGACGAGAGGCCGCAGTGAGCCGCAACGGCTGAAGGCGCCCCGTAGGCGAACGACCAAAGGAAAAAGGAGCAGGGGCTGTGAGCGAGTCGACGATGACTGGTGTCCCGGGTGTCTCCGGTGCCGAGGGCGTCTCCGGTGCTCCGGAGATGACGGTGGCCACCGCTTTCGCCGGGATGAAGAGCGTGGTCCCCGTGATGTTCAGAGCGGGCTGCCCGGACTGCCGGGGCAGTTTCGAGCTGGCGGCGAGCGCTCTGCGCCTGGCCATCGGCGCCACCAGCCGCACCACCTTCTACTCCTTCACCTGCCCCGACTGCGGTGCCGCCGTCCGCAAGCCCGCGGGGGAGCGGATCGTCGAACTGCTCACCGGCGGTGGGGTCAGGACCCTGCGGCTGACCTCCGTCGGCTAGCAGGGTCTAGGCTCGCCCCATGTTCTGGGCGATGTTCGCGGTAGCTATGGGTTTCCTGGGTCTCGCCGTGCTCGGCGTGCTCGCCGTCCGGGTCTTCCTGGAGGCACGGCGGCTCGGACTGCAGGTCACGGACGCGGCGCAGCGCATCAACAGGGCGGCCGAGGATCTCGAGCGCGCGGCGGTGGCGACGGCCCGTTCCGTCGACGCACTGTGAGTCACGTGCGAGGTCACGTGTGAGCGAGGTGTGAGTTGCGCGCCTCATGCGCTTCGCGTCACTTTGCCCTGTCACGTTGTCGGTCCAGGCGGGTACGCTGCTGGTCGCGGTCCGGATAACGAGGCCCGGAGCGCGGACCGGGAGTACGCACGGGGATTGCCTCACGTTTACCCCTGAGCGTTACGATCGCTGGCAGCACGGTGGTCGGACACATGTCCGACCGATCGGACAGCACCCCACCCAGCCGCCTCGGTGAGAAGGTAAAGACTTATGTTCGGAAGGCTCGGAGCTCCCGAGATCATTCTCATCCTCGTCGTCATCGTGCTCCTGTTCGGCGCGAAGAAGCTTCCGGACATGGCCCGCTCGCTCGGCAAGTCCGCGCGCATCCTCAAGAGCGAAGCCAAGGCGATGAAGGAAGAGGGCAACAGCACGCCCACCCCCGCCGGCCCGCCGAACACCGACGAGTCCGTGCAGCGCACCATCCAGGCCGCCCCCGGTGACGTGACCAGCTCGCGCCCGGTCACCGAGCCGTCGGACACGACCAAGCGCTGACGCAGGGCCGGGACCCCCTCGGCCTGCCGCACGAGATGAGGACGTGGGTTGCCTAAGTCTGCCCGCAAGAAGGAGAAGGACCCCGAGGGGGCGGATGCCCCTCGCGGACCATCTGCGTGAGCTGCGCAACCGGCTCGCGAAGGCGATGCTGGCCATCATCGTGGTGACCTGCGTGGCCGCCTTCTTCTACAACGACATCGTCAACATCATCACCAAGCCGGTGCTGGACTCGGTCGGCTGCGCCTCGACGTTCGAGGAGCTGCAGAAGGCCGGTGACAAGACGCACACGTGCGCGCAGATCACGATCAACGGTCTGCTGACGCCGTTCACGCTGGCGTTGAAGGTGTCCCTGATGGCCGGTGTCGTACTGGCCTCGCCGGTCTGGCTGTACCAGCTCTGGGGCTTCATCGCCCCGGGCCTGCACAAGAACGAGAAGAAGTACGCGCTCTCCTTCGTCGGCACCGGCGTCCCGCTGTTCCTCGGCGGCGCCTACTTCGCCTACCGGGTGCTGCCCACCACGGCGAAGGTCCTGATCGGCTTCACGCCGAAGGACGTCAACAACCTGCTGCCGCTGGACGACCTGCTCGACCTGGTCACGCGCATGGTCCTGGTCTTCGGCCTCTCCTTCGAGCTGCCGCTGCTGCTGATCATGCTCAACCTCACGGGCGCGCTGACCGGCAAGCGGATGCTCGGCTGGTGGCGCGCGATGATCCTCGGCATCACCGTCTTCGCGGCCGTCGCCACCCCCAGCACCGACCCGCTGACCATGCTGGCCCTGGCCGGGCCGATCTGGGTGCTGTACTTCGGCGCGGTCGTCTTCTCCCTGCTCAACGACCGGCGCAAGCGCCGTCGCGAGGCGGAGGGACCGGACGACGACGAGGCCTCGGACCTGGACCTCACCCCCGAGGACATCGGCGAGATCGAGACCGTCTCGGCCGGCCGGGCAGCCCTGCCCGAGCAGGCGAGCGGCACCGGCTCCGACCGGGTCAACGGCTACGACGACGTCACCTGAGCACCGCACGAGAACTGCTTCCGCACCCCCGCCACCGGCTCAGGCCTGGTGGCGGGGGTGCGTCGTATCCCGGTACGACACCGGTCATGACGCCCTGAACTGCGGGGATCCGTGATTCACAGGGGCCGATCCGGATAATGATCGTCCCGTTGTCAGTGGCGCCCGGTACGCTCGAAAGCACGATGACAGAGGACCTCTCCCCGGCCGAGCGGTACGCGGCAGCCCGCCTGCGGGCAGCCGAGCAGGCCACCGCGCTCGCGGACTTCCGCGAGATGTACGACTTCGGTCTCGACCCCTTCCAGATCGAGGCCTGTCAGGCGCTCGAAGCGGGGAAGGGCGTGCTGGTCGCGGCGCCCACCGGCTCCGGCAAGACGATCGTCGGCGAGTTCGCCGTCCACCTCGCCCTCCAGCAGGGCAAGAAGTGCTTCTACACGACCCCCATCAAGGCCCTGTCGAACCAGAAGTACGCCGACCTGTGCCGCCGTTACGGCGCGGACAAGGTCGGCCTGCTCACCGGCGACAACAGCGTCAACTCCGAAGCCCCGGTGGTCGTCATGACCACCGAGGTGCTGCGCAACATGCTGTACGCCGGTTCGCAGACCCTCCTCGGCCTGGGCTATGTGGTCATGGACGAGGTGCACTACCTCTCCGACCGCTTCCGGGGTGCCGTCTGGGAAGAGGTGATCATCCACCTCCCCGAGTCGGTGACCCTGGTCTCACTGTCGGCCACCGTGTCGAACGCGGAGGAGTTCGGCGACTGGCTCGACACCGTCCGCGGCGACACCGAGGTGATCGTCTCCGAGCACCGGCCCGTGCCGCTGTTCCAGCACGTGCTCGCCGGACGCCGGATGTACGACCTCTTCGAGGAGGGCGAGGGCAACAAGAAGGCCGTCAACCCCGACCTCACCCGCCTCGCCCGCATGGAGGCCCAGCGCCCCTCGTACCAGGACCGCAGACGCGGCCGTGCGATGCGCGAGGCCGACCGCGAGCGCGAGCGGCGACAGCGCTCCCGCGTGTGGACCCCGGACGCCCCGAGGTCATCGAGCGGCTGGACAACGAGGGCCTGCTGCCCGCCATCACGTTCATCTTCAGCCGCGCCGCCTGCGAGGCCGCCGTACAGCAGTGTCTGTACGCAGGGCTGCGGCTCAACGACGACGAGGCGCGGGAGAAGGTGCGCGCCCTCGTCGAGGAGCGCACCGCGTCCATCCCGTCCGAGGACCTTCATGTCCTCGGGTACTACGAGTGGTTGGAAGGCCTGGAGCGCGGTATCGCCGCCCATCACGCGGGCATGCTGCCGACGTTCAAGGAGGTCGTGGAGGAGCTGTTCCTGCGCGGGCTCGTGAAGGCCGTCTTCGCCACCGAGACCCTGGCGCTCGGCATCAACATGCCCGCGCGTTCAGTGGTGTTGGAGAAGCTCGTCAAGTGGAACGGCGAGCAGCACGCCGACATCACCCCGGCGAGTACACCCAGCTGACCGGCCGGGCCGGGCGTCGCGGCATCGACATCGAGGGCCACGCCGTCGTGCTGTGGCAGCGCGGGATCAGCCCCGAGCACCTCGCCGGACTGGCCGGCACGCGCACATACCCGCTGCGCTCCAGCTTCAAGCCGTCGTACAACATGGCGGTCAACCTCGTCGAGCAGTTCGGGCGGCACCGGTCGCGGGAGTTGCTGGAGACGTCCTTCGCGCAGTTCCAGGCGGACCGGTCGGTCGTCGGCATCTCCCGGCAGGTGCAGCGCAACGAGGAGGGCCTGGAGGGCTACAAGGACTCCATGACCTGCCACCTGGGCGACTTCGACGACTACATGCGACTGCGCCGCGAACTCAAGGACCGCGAGACCGAGCTGGCCCGGCAGGGCGTGGCACTGCGGCGCGCCGAGGCAGCGGTGGCGCTGGAGAAGCTCAAGCCGGGGACGTCATCCATGTCCCGACCGGCAAGTACGCAGGCCTGGCACTGGTGTTGGACCCGGGACTGCCCGCCGGGCGGTCCAACGGCCATCGCGGCTTCGAGCAGCACGACGGGCCGCGCCCGCTGGTCCTCACCGCCGAGCGGCAGGTCAAGCGGCTCGCGTCGATCGACTTCCCCGTCCCCGTCGAGGCGTTGGACCGGATGCGGATCCCGAAGTCCTTCAACCCCCGTTCCCCGCAGTCCCGTCGGGACCTCGCGTCCGCGCTGCGCACCAAGGCCGGCCACATCCCGCCGGAGCGGGCCCGCAAGCAGCGCTCGCAGGCGGCGGACGACCGGGAGATCGCGCAGTTGCGTACGGCGATCCGGGCGCATCCGTGTCACGGGTGCAGCGACCGTGAGGACCACGCGCGGTGGGCCGAGCGGTATCACCGGCTCCAGCGGGACACCTCGCAGCTGGAGCGGCGTATCGAGGGGCGGACCAACACGATCGCCCGCACCTTCGACCGGATCGTCGCGCTGCTCACCGAGCTGGACTATCTGCGCGGTGACGAGGTCACCGAGAACGGCAAGCGGCTGGCCCGGTTGTACGGCGAGCTCGATCTGCTCGCCAGTGAGTGTCTGCGCGAGGGCGTCTGGGAGGGGCTCGCTCCCGCGGAACTGGCCGCGTGCGTCTCGGCGTTGGTGTTCGAGGCGCGGGTCAGTGACGATGCGACGACTCCCAAGGTGCCGTCGGGTATGGCCAAGGCCGCGCTCGGGGAGATGGTGCGGATCTGGGGGCGGCTCGATGCCCTTGAGGAGGATTTCCGGATCACTCAGACCGAGGGGGTCGGGCAGCGGGAGCCTGATCTTGGGTTTGCCTGGGCCGCGTACATGTGGGCCAGTGGGAAGGGGTTGGACGAGGTCCTTCGGGAGGTCGAGATGCCGGCCGGGGACTTTGTTCGGTGGTGCAAGCAGGTGATCGATGTGTTGGGGCAGATTTCTGCCGCGGCGCCGGTCAGTGGGGTGAGGCGGCTTCCACCGTGGCGAAGAATGCGCGGAAGGCCGTTGAGTTGTTGTTGCGGGGGTTGTGGCGTACTCGTCTGTGGGGTGACGGTGCGGGGTGGGCGCGGGTTCGCTGTGGCTGGTCGCGCACTTCCCCGCGCCCCTGGGGGTGCGCCCCGCCTCACTCAAGAGCGCAGGTAGCTTCGCCAGCCGCCGTACGTGGTGATGTCCTGCGCGTTTTCCAGGGCCGCCGGCTCGCAGAGGAAACCCGGGACGCTTGTGCCGTCCGAGAGTTGGACGCTGCCCAGGGTCATGGGGCGGGGGAGTGCGGCCAGCAGTTTGCCCAGGCCCTCTGCCGGCAGGTGCCATACCTCTGTCTCCATCGCCGCTCCGCCCTCGCCGACATGAACCAGGCCCGGCTTGGCCGGAGTTGTTGGCAGGGCGTGCATGCGGTAGACCGGGGCCGTTGTCGTCGTGCGGTCCAAACGGGCGCCCAGGGACAGGAGTTGGGGGTTCAGGGGCTGACCCGTCAAGTGGGCTCCTACGACTGCGAGGTGCACCGGTGGGGTCAGGTCGCGGGCGATGCGCGCCAGGCGGTCGTCCGTGAACGCCGGGCCGATCAGCATCACGCCGAAGGGCAGCCCGTTCACCTCGCCGGACGGGACGGCCACCGCTGCCAGGTCGAAGAGGTTCGTCGAGTTGGTGAAGCGGCCCAGGCGGGCGTTCGCGCCCAGGGGGTCGGCTGCCACCTCGGTCAGGGTGGGGTGGCCCGGGGTTGTCGGGAGCAACAGGGCGTCCGCGTCCGCCAGTTCGGAGAGGGCGCGGGTACGGAGAGCGGCCAGACGTTCCTCGTCCGCGTACAGCTGGTGGGCCGGGATGTCCCGGGCTCTGGTGATGATGCCGGCGACTGTGGGGTCCAGGCCCTCGGTGCCGGAGGCGATCGCCTTGTCGATGAACGCCCCCACCGCTGTGTAGCGCTCGGCGACGAACGCTCCCTGGTAGAGCATCGCCGCCGCCTCGGTGAAGGGGGTGAGGTCCAGGGTGCGGATCTCGCAGCCCCTGCGCGGAGGCGGGTGACTGATTCCTCGTAGGCCTCCGCCCAGCCCTCGTCCAACTCGCCCAGCTGGTCTCGCGGGGGGACCGCTATGCGCCAGGGGCCCGGGGTGCGCTGGGCGAGGGGCGGGAGGGCGCGGGTCGGTGGGGAGGTCATGAAGGTGAGGGCCTGTTCGGCCTCGGGGAGGGTGCGGGCGAAGACCGTCACGCAGTCGATGGAGGCGCAGGCCGGGACCACGCCCGCCGTGGGGACCAGGCCCCGGGTGGGCTTCAGACCGACGATGCCGTTGAAGGCGGCGGGGACCCGGCCGGAGCCCGCCGTGTCGGTGCCGAGGGCGAAGTCGACGATGCCCAGGGCTACCGCGACCGCCGAACCCGCGCTGGAGCCGCCGCTGATCCGTTCCGGGTCGTGGGCGTTGCGGACCGCGCCGTAGGGGGAGCGGGTGCCGACCAGGCCCGTGGCGAACTGGTCGAGGTTCGTGGTGCCGAGCACGATCGCGCCGGCCTCGCGGAGGCGCGCCACCACCGGGGCGTCGGCCTCCGGGGAGTAGGCGTAGGCCGGGCAGCCCGCGGTAGTCGGGAGGCCGTGGACGTCTATGTTGCCCTTGGCCGCGAACAGGCGGCCTGCGAGGGGGAGTTGTTCGCCCGCCGTCAGTCGGTCGTCCAGTATCCGCGCCTCTCGTTCGACCTCCGCCTGCGGGCGCAGGTCGATCCAGATCTCCGGGCGGTCCACCGCCTCGATGCGGGCGTAGGCGGCTTGGACTCGGGACACGGTGGTCGACATCTCTGGTGCTCCTCGCGGTTCGGTATGCGGGTTCGACGGCCTGGCTCAGGGCTCGGATTCAGCTCGCCGGTGCCAGGACCAGGAGTGCCGTGCCCGCCTCCACCTGGTCTCCGGGCCTGGCCAGGATCTCCGTCACCACGCCGGCCATCGGGGCGTGCACCCTGGACTCCATCTTCATCGCCTCCAGGGCCAGCAGGGTTGGCCCGCTGCCACCTCGTCGCCGGGCGCCACGTTCACCTGCCAGACGGACGCGGCGAATTCGGCCTCCACCAGGCGTCCCCGGCGGGTACCGTCACCTCGGCCTGCGGGGGAGCCGGGGCGGCTGCCGCCTCCGCTCGGGTGAACTCGCCCGCCGCTTCCCAGGCTTCGCGTTCCGCGCCGAACGCGGTCTGCTGGCGTGACCTGAACTTCGCGATGGAGTCGGCGTGTTCGGTGAGGAACGCCTCGTACTCGGCGAGGGAGAACGTGCCCTCCTCGATGCGGGGGACGAAGCGGCCGGAGGTGATGTCGGCGCGGAGTTCGAGGAGTTCGTCCGGCTCCACCGGGTACCACTTGATGCGGTCGAAGAAGCGGAGCAGCCAGGGCGAGCCCTGCTCGAACGCACCGCGTTGCTGCCAGCCCGACCACACCTGGGTCGTCCTGCCCACGAACTGGTAGCCGCCGGGGCCCTCCATCCCGTAGATGCAGAGGTACGCGCCGCCGATGCCGACCGAGTTCTCCGCCGTCCACGTGCGGGCCGGGTTGTACTTGGTGGTGACCAGGCGGTGGCGGGGGTCCAGCGGGGTGGCCACCGGCGCGCCCAAGTAGACGTCTCCCAGTCCCAGGACGAGGTACTCCGCGTCGAAGACCGTGGCGTAGACGTCGTCGACCGAGTCGAGGCCGTTGACGCGGCGGATGAACTCGATGTTCCAGGGGCACCAGGGGGCGTCGTCGCGGACACCGGCCATGTAGCGGGCGATGGCCTCGCGGGTGGCCGGGTCGTCCCAGGAGAGGGGAGGTGGACCGTGCGGGAGGGGACGATCAGTTGGTCCGTGGGCGGGAGTGCTGCCGCTGTCTCCCTTACGGAGGTGAGGAGTTGGGCTTGGGGAGGCGGGTCGGGTCCGTTTGGATCTGGAGGAGCGGATGCCGGGGTCAGGTCCGTGACGCCCTCGAAGTCGGCCTTCGCCACCGCCTCCATCAACGCGTGGACCCGCATGCGCTGGGCCAAGTCCAGCTGCATGGGGCCGAATTCGACGAGGAGGTTGTCGTCGCCGCTGCGGCGGAAGGTGACGTCTCCGTCCTCGCCAGGATGCCGCCGTCCACGATGGCGGGGCGGGGCGAGCCGTCGACGTGCACCGGGACGAAGCGCACGGTGTCGCCTGGCCTGAACTGGCCCAGTTTCCATCGCTGTTGGCTGATGACCGTGGCCGGGCAGACGAAGCCGCCGAGGGACGGGCCGTCGGGGCCGAGGAGGACCGGCATGTCGCCCGTGTAGTCGACGGCGCCGACCGAGTACGGGGTGTCGTGGATGTTGGACGGGTGCAGGCCCGCCTCGCCGCCGTCGGTGCGGGCCCAGCGGGGCTTCGGGCCGACCAGGCGGACACCTGTGCGCGCCGAGTTGAAGTGGACCTTCCACTCGGCCGCGTAGAAGTCGCGGATGTCGTCCTCGGTGAAGAACTCCGGTGCCGCGTGCGGACCTTCGACCGCCGCCACGTCCCATACGGCGCCGAAGACCGGGCGGTCGGCGAGCGGCACCGCCGTGCCCTGGGCGACCGTGCCGCCGTGCAGGACGTCACCGGTGCGCAGCGCCCGGCCGCCGTGCCCGCCGAACCGGCCCAGCGTGAAGGTGCTCGCGCTGCCGAGGAAGCCGGGGACGTCCAGGCCGCCCGCGACCAACACGTAGGTGCGCAGGCCGTGTTCGGCCGGAGCGCCGATCTCCAGGACCGATCCCGCGGATACCGTCACCGGCTTCCACTGAGCAACGGGCGTACTGTTCACCGTCACCTGTGCCGGGGCGCCCGACACGCACACCGTGGTGGCGTGGGTGAACCTCAACGTCGGTCCCTGGAGGGTGCATTCGAGGCCGGGGTGCCCCTCCTCGTTGCCGAGCGCGCGGTTGCCGAGGCGGAAGGAGAGGTCGTCCATCGGGCCGCACGGCGGTACGCCGACCTGCCAGTAGCCGGTACGGCCTGGCCAGTCCTGGACCGTGGTGAGGGTGCCGCCGGAGACGATCTCGATGCGGGGCGTGGGGTCCGTGATGGTGGCGAGGGTCGCCGTGGAGTGGGCGGCTGCTCTGAAGTCCGGTTGCGCCAGGGCCGCTCGGACCAGGCCGAGGTTCGTCTCGATGCCGTCCACGCGGGTGCGGGCCAGTGCCTCGTCGAGCCGTCGGAGCGCTTCGGCGCGGTCCGAGCCGTATGCGATGACCTTCGCGAGCATCGGGTCGTACGACGTCGTCACCTCGGTGCCGGTCTCCACCCAGCCGTCGACACGCACGCCCTCCGGGAACTCGACCCGGGTCAACAGGCCCGCGCTGGGCCGGTGTTCACGGGACGGGTCCTCGGCGTAGACGCGGGCCTCGACGGCGTGGCCGCGCGGGGTGCCCGGGTCGCGGACCACGTCGGACTCGCCCCGGGCCAGCCGCAGCATCCAGGCGACCAGGTCGACGCCGTAGATCTCCTCGGTGACCGGATGTTCCACCTGGAGGCGGGTGTTGACCTCCAGGAAGTAGGCCTCCTCGCGGGTGGCGTCGTAGACGAACTCGACGGTTCCGGCGGAGCGGTAGCCGACGGAGATGCACAACTCGCGCGCGGAAGATGCCAGTTGGGTGCGGATGTGGTCGGGGAGGTCCGGTGCGGGGGCCTCCTCCAGGACCTTCTGGTTGCGGCGCTGGAGGGAGCAGTCGCGGTCGCCGAAGGTGACGACCTTGCCCTCGCCGTCGCCGAAGACCTGTACCTCGACGTGGCGGGCGTGTTCGACGAGGCGTTCCAGGAAGACGCCGGCGGAGGAGAAGGAGGCGGCGGCGACCCGCTGGACCCGGTCCCAGGCCTCGGTGAGTTCGGCGGGGGAGTGGCAGGCCGACATGCCGATGCCGCCGCCTCCGCCGGTCGCCTTGAGCATGACGGGGTAGCCGATGAGGGCGGCTTGGCTGAGCGCCTCGGCCAGGTCCGGCAACAGGCCTGTGCCGGGCGCCAGTTGGACACCCGCCGCCTCGGCCGCCGCTCGTGCCGTGTGCTTCGCGCCGAACAGCTCCAGCTGTCCGGGGTCGGGCCCACGAAGACGATTCCGGCGTCCTCGCAGCGGCGGGCGAAGGCCGCGTCCTCGGAGAGGAAGCCGTAGCCGGGGTGGATCGCGCCCGCGCCGGTGTCCTTGGCCGCCTTGAGGACCAGGTCGGCGTCCAGGTACGACTCCTTGGCGGGGGCCGGGCCGAGTCGAACCGCTTCGTCGGCGAGGCGGACATGGGGTGCGGCGCGGTCGGCGTCGGAGTACACGGCGACCGTGCGCAGGCCGAGTTCGCGGGCCGCGCGGATGATGCGGACGGCGATCTCGCCCCGGTTGGCGATCAGCAGCGTGTCGAAGGTCATCCGGCAACCCCTTGGGAGGCGGTCTCGACGATCGTCATGGCGACCGCCGTCGGCTCGAAGCCGTTGCAAGGGTTGTTGATCTGGGGGCAGTTGGAGACCAGGACAAGGACGTCGCGTTCGGCGCGCAGGGTCAGCTCGAGGCCGGGGGCGGAGAGGCCGTCGACGATGCCGAGGGTGCCGTCCTTCTCGACCGGCACGTTCATGTACCAGTTGATGTTGGAGACCAAGTCCCTTTTCCCGAGGCCGTACTTGGCGCCCTCGGCGAGGAAGTTGTCCACGCACGCGTGCTGCGACCAGGTGTGATGGCCGTAGCGCAGGGTGTTGGACTCCTTGGAGCAGGCGCCGCCGACCGTGTCGTGCCGGCCGACCTCGTCGGCGGTGACCGTCATCAGCGGGGTGTGCTCGTTGGACATCAGCACGCTGCCGGTGGTCAGGAAGAGGTTGCCCCGTGCCTGGATGGTGTCGGGGGCGCTGTAGCGGATCGACGTGTCGTGGGCGTCGTAGACGAGGAAGTCGACGGCCTGGTTGCCGTGCAGGTCGGTGATCGTGAGGGTCTCGCCGGTGCGGACGACGGCCGACCAGGCGGCGCGGGCGGGAACGACGGTCGTGCTCATGCGAGCCCCCTCGCGGCGAGGAATTCGGCGGTGTTGAGGAAGGCGCGGCGGCCTTCGGGTGTCGCCTCCCACAGCGGGTCGCCGGGCTTGGTGGCCGCGGCGCGCCAAGCCAGCACCTCCAGCGGGGAGTTGACGTAGTCGTCGCGCGGGTCGGCCGGGTGCGGGACGTTCGCGAGCAGCACCGTCACGTCCTGTTCGGCGCGCAGGGTCACGCTGCCGCCGGGGCCGGTCGAGCCGGTGAAGTCGAGGGAGCCGTCGTCGCGGACCTCGACGCCCTGGAAGAAGGAGAGCGAGGGTGGCAAGTCCCGTGGTTCCAGGCCGTTCTTGGCGGCGGCGAGCTTGAACAGCTCCCGTCCGGAAGGGGAGTCGGACTGCGGGTGCCGTCGCCGTAGCGCTCGGTGTTGCGGACCAGGGTGGAGGTGCCGCACAGCGCGTCGTGGCGGCCGGAGGTGTCGGCGATCAGGGAGGCGAGGACGCGGCCCTGGTCGGAGAGGAGGAGCCGGCCCTCGCCGAGGTAGGCGTTCCACTGGACCTTGACCGTGTCGGCGACGTTCAGCCGCTCCCAGGGGCGGTCGGCCGCGTACAGGAGCAGGTGGGCGCAGGCGTCGCCGCGCAGGTCGGTCAGGCGGAGTTCGGTGCCCCGGGCGAGGACGCGGTGGGTGTAGTTGCCGCCCGCGACGGTCTCGGCCCACACCAGGTGGCCCGCCTCGCAGGGCGGAGCAGGCCAGTCGCCGGCCGGGACGACGGGCATCGCCTCGGCCCGGCTGCCCTGTTGGGCGCGGGCGTGGTCGCGGGCTCCGTAAGTGGTCGCTGTCGCCATCGCGGGGACCTCCGGCTGGGGGACGTCTCGGTCGTACGGCATTTCTGTCGCCCGACAGAAATTAGGAGGCGGGCGGGTCATCGGGGTTGCCCGGGTGTTGCCGCTCGGTTACCGAGCCCTCACGAAGATCACGGGCGGTCCGGTGGACGGTCGTGGTGCGGGGCCGTGTGCGAGGATCGAACGCATGGGGACACCGGGTGCGCAGGGCGGCCGAAGGGTCGGCAGGCCGCGAGCCGACCAGCGGCCGGACAGCGGGCTGACGCCGCGCGCCGAACTCCTCGCCGCAGCCGCGGAGTTGTTCACCACGCGCGGCTACGCGGCCACCACGACCCGGGCCGTCGCCGAGCGCGCGGGCATGCGGCAGGCGTCGATGTACCACTACGTCTCCGGCAAGGAGGAACTGCTCGCGGACCTGCTGGAGTCCACGGTCACGCCCTCGCTGGCCTGCGCGCGCGAACTCCTCGCGGACGACGCCACCCCGGCCGAGGGCAGGCTGTGGGAGCTGTGCCGCACCGACGTCGAGCTGCTGTGCGGGGGGGGTCCGCACAACCTCGGCGGGCTGTATCTGCTGCCCGAAGTGCGCGCCGAGCGGTTCGCCGGCTTCCACGCGGTGCGCGCGGAACTCAAGGACGCCTACCGGCAGTTGATCGCCGCGACCGCCGCGGGCGGGGCGCTCGCCAAGAGCGAGTTGGAGCTCCGCACGGATCTGGTCTTCGGGCTGATCGAGGGTGTCATCCTCGTGCACCGCTCCGATCCCGAGCGGCCGGTGTCCGCCTTCGCCGAGGCCACGGCCGACGCCGCGCTGCGCATCGCCGGAGTCTGAGCCGGAACGGGAGCTTCACTCATTACGGTGAGTGATTTTCGTGCCCCGTTCGTCGTCACTCGCTGTGTACGAATGAAGCCACAGCGTGCAAATGAGCTGAGGGTACTCCCCTTCCCTGTCCCTTTTCAGGCGCTTGCTGAATATGACACAGCGATGATCCGGTCGGACTAAGCTCGCCCGCAGCGCACCGAGTTGGGCTGTATTCGTGCGCTTGTTCCCAAACATGCAAAAGATACAGAAGCTCCCCCAGAGCTACCCCTGATCCCCAGCCGACCTGTCTTAGAGGGCATACATGGTGAGTGTTCAATCGCCTCCCGGTGGCCGTGAACTTCCCTACGCGCGCGTGCTGTTGCCGCCTGCCATAGTGATGGCCGCAGCGACCGGGGCCGCCGTCGCCCTGGTGGCCGGGCCGGCCCGGATCGCCGTCGGCTGGTGCGGAGCCGTCGCCACACTCCTGGTGATCGTCACGGCGGCCGAAGCGGTACGACGCGGGCGCAACCTGCGGGACCTGCGCGCCGAACACGCCCGTCACACCGCGTATCTGGAACGGCGGCTCGCCGACCAGACACACGAGATGGTGCGCCTCGGCAAGGAGATCCTCCCCGCCACGCTCCACCGGCTCAGCAGCGGAGAATCCCCGGAGAGGTGATTCGCCAAGTCGTCGACACCGATCCCGACTGGCGGCAACTTCCCCAGCCGCAGCGCGACTTGCTGATGACCGTGCTCAAGATCGTGGAGCGCGAGGAGAACATGCGTGACTCCGCGCAGCGCTCCTTCGTCAGCATCGCCCGCCGCGTCCAGGCCATCGTCCACCAACAGGCCAAGGAACTCCGGGAGATGGAGGAGGACCACGGCCGCAACCCCGAGGTCTTCGACGACCTCCTGCGCATCGACCACGGCACCGCGCTGATCGGCCGTCTCGCCGACTCCATCTCGGTGCTCGGCGGTGGCCGCCCCGGCCGCCAGTGGCCCGAACCGGTGCCGCTGTACAGCGTGTTGCGCGGCGCCATGTCCCGCATCCTGGAGTACCGGCGCATCGAGCTGCACTCCATCGCCAAGGTCAACATCCGCGGCATCTCCGTCGAGCCGGTCATCCACGCGGCGGCCGAACTCCTCGACAACGCCACGCGTTACTCGCCCCCGCAGACCAAGGTGCACGTCACCGCCGTGGAGGTGCAGACCGGTGTCGCCATCGAGATCGAGGACGGCGGCGTCAGCCTCAGCGAGGAGTCACGGGCCCGCGCCGAGGGCATGCTGGAGCGCGCCAAGGCCGGCACCGACCTCCAGGACCTCGGCGAGAGCCCGCGCCTGGGCCTCCAGGTCGTCGGCCGGCTCTGCGCGACGTACAACATGCAGATCTCGCTGCGCGCGTCGGCCTACGGCGGCGTCCGCGCCGTCCTCATCGTGCCCAGCGAGATGCTCACGCCCGGCACCGCACCCGGACTCGCCCACGGCATCGGCGCCACCGCCATGCCCAAGGCCGAACTCGGCGCCGTCGACGGCCCCAAGCGCACGGTCAAGCGGCGCCGTCCCACCAGCCCGCGCATCCCGGCCTCGGTGAGCATGGAGGACGAGGTTCCCGAGGTCACCGAATGGACGGCGGGCGGTCTGCCGCAGCGCCGCAGCCGGGTCAAGGTCCCGCTCGCCCAGCGGTACGCCGAACAGGCCGCCGCCGAGCGCGCCGAGGCCGCCGCACGGGAGGCCCGCTCCGCCTGGGGCGTGCCCGAGCCCGAGCCGGAGAAGAAGGACGAACCCGAACCGGGCCTGTGGGTCGAGGCGTTCATGGAAGGCCTCAAGGGTGACCCGGACCCGACCGCTTTCACCCAGAAGACCGAGCCGGCCCGAGTCGAGGCCGACGACGAGGGGAACCTCAAGTGATCCAGCAGCGAGCCAACTTCGACTGGATGCTGAAGGATCTCGCCGACGGCGTGCCCGGCATCCAGCAGATCGTGGTCCTCTCCGCCGACGGGCTGCGCATCGCCCGCTACGGCGGCGACCCCGACGCCGCCGACCGCGTCGCCGCGGCCTGCGCCGGACTGCAGAGCCTGGCGGGCGCCGTCGCCTCCGAGATTCCCGGCAGCGACGGCCGGATGAAGATGGTCATCATCGAGATCAACGGCGGCTACTTCTACCTGATGGCCGCGGGCGCCAACGCCTATCTCGCGGTGCTGTCCGACGTGGTCGCCGAACCCGGCCTGATGAGCAACCGCATGCGTGACCTCGTCGTCAGAATCGGCGCCCACCTCACCAGCCCGCCGAGGCGCAACGGGCAGACCGTATGACTCCTCCGCAACGCCAGCGGCGACATCCGAAGGATGGGCCGCCGCCCGAGCCCGCCAAGAAGCAGGGCGAAGGAAAGATCCCGGAACGCCTCTACGTGCTCACCGGCGCGACCGAGGACGGCGACCGGGCCGAACTCGACCTGGTCACGCTGATCGTGGCGCGTTCCGACGCGCCGCAGTCGGCCACCCCGGAACAGGCGGCCCTGCTCCGGCTCTGTATCGCCCCCTGTCCGTGGCCGAGCTGTCGGCCTATCTCAACCTGCCGTACAGCGTGGTGACCGTCCTGCTCACCGAGCTGCTGACGGCCGAACTGGTGCAGGCGCGCGCCCCGATCGTCCGCCAGGCGCTCCCGACCGTTCCCTCCTCGAAGCGGTGATGCATGGACTTCAAAAGCTCTGACACCATCACGGGTCCGCGGACCGAGGACCATCTCCCGCCGCAGACGGCCCAGGCCGCGGTGAAGATCGTGATCGTCGGCGGCTTCGGGGTCGGCAAGACGACCATGGTCGGTTCGGTCAGCGAGATCAGGCCGCTGACGACCGAGGAGACCATGACGCAGGCCGGCGTCGGCGTCGACGACAACTACGGCTCGGACACCAAGACGGCCACCACGGTCGCGATGGACTTCGGCCGCATCAGCATCACCGAGCAACTGGTGCTGTACCTCTTCGGCACCCCGGCCAGGAACGCTTCTGGTTCCTGTGGAACGGGCTGTTCGAGGGCGCGCTCGGCGCGGTGGTGCTGATCGACACCCGCCGCCTCGAAGTCAGCTTCGACGTCATAGGACGGCTCGAGGAGCGCGGGGTGCCGTTCGTGATCGCCGTCAACTCCTTCCCGGACGGCCCCCGTTACCCCGTGGAAGACCTGCGTACGGCGCTCGACCTGTCGCCGGACATCCCCATCGTGGAGTGCGACGCGCGCCGCCGCGCCTCCAGCCGGGACGTCCTGATGACCCTGATGCGCTTCCTGCACTCCCTGGCGATGACGGGCTCACTGACCTGACCCCGCCCAACTCCCCCGACACCGGAACCACTTCAGCTCCCGGAGCGATGACCGTGACGCCTGAACACCACGCACTGACCGATACGGACGACCGCCGGCTCGGCCCGCCCCCGGCTGCCCCGCACACGGACAGGGGCCCGGGGACTGCACCGGCTGTACGGCGCCGAGGCGGCGGACCTGGGCGCCCTCTACGAGAAACTGCGCCTCGAACACGGGCCCGTGGCACCGGTGCTGCTCCATGACGACGTACCGATCTGGGTCGTCCTCGGCCACACCGAGAACCTGCACATGGTGCGGACGCCCTCGCAGTTCAGCCGGGACAGCCGGATCTGGACGCCGTTGCGCGAGGGCATGGTCAAGCCCGACCACCCCCTGATGCCGCACATCGCCTGGCAGCCCATCGCCTCGCACGCCGAGGGCGACGAACACCTGCGGCTGCGCGGCGCGGTCACCGGCGCCATGTCGACCATCGACCCGCGCGGCATCCGCCGGCACATCAACCGCTACACGCAGATCCTCGCCAACTCCTTCTGCGAGGAGGGGCACGCCGAACTCGTCGGCCAGTTCTGCGAGCACCTGCCGATGGCCGTGCTGTGCGAGATCCTCGGCATGCCCGACGAGTACAACGAGCAGATGGTGGAGGCGGCCCGCGACGCCCTCAAGGGCACCGAGACCGCCATCACCAGCCACCAGTACGTCATGGACGCCCTGACCCGGCTCACCGCGCTGCGCCGGGCCGAACCCGCTGACGACTTCACCAGCCACCTCGTCCTGCACCCGGCAGGACTGACCGACGACGAGGTCAGGGAGCACCTGCGGCTCGTCCTCTTCGCCGCCTACGAGGCCACCACCAACCTCCTCGCCAACGCGCTGCGCATGGTCATCACCGACCCGCGCTTCCGCGCCCAGCTCAACGGCGGGCAGATGACCGTGCCGGAGGCGGTCGAGCAGTCCCTGTGGGACGAGCCGCCGTTCAGCACGGTGTTCGCCTACTTCGCCAAGCAGGACACGGAGTTGGGCGGTCAGCGCATCCGCAAGGGCGACGGACTGCTCTTCGCGCCGGCGCCGGGCAACGTCGATCCCCGGGTGCGTCCCGACCTCAAGGCCAACATGATGGGCAACCGTTCCCACCTGGCCTTCGGCGGCGGCCCGCACGAGTGCCCCGGCCAGGACATCGGCCGCGCCATCGCCGACACCGGGGTGGACGCGCTGCTGATGCGACTGCCGGACATCGAACTCGACTGCGACGAGGACGAGTTGAGCTGGACGGCGTCCATCGCCTCCCGCCACCTGGTGGAGCTCCCGGTGCAGTTCGCCCCGAAGCCGCAGCAGGACGTCTCGGAGAAGCCCGGCCACGCGGCGGTGCCGCAACCGCGCCACGCCTGGCACGTCGGTATGACGCCCGATCCGCAGCCGACGTCGGCGGCGATCCCGCGGCCCGTCGAGGTGACGACTCCACCGGAGGCGCCCGCGACGCCGGAGCCGGTCGTCCAACTGGGCGCGTGGCAGCGGTTCCTGAGGTGGTGGCGGGGCTACTGAGCGGAGCCGGAGGGGCTGGATCGGCTGACCCGAATCAACGTCCGGTGGCCCATTCCCCGTACGAGGACCACGCCTCCAGCACCCGCCCGCTCCGGAACCGGTGCTCCGCCCCCGTGACCGGATCGGTGAACTCCAGTGCCCGCGCCACCAGTTGGAGCGGGCGCCGGAAGTCACCGTCCGGCACGGGGTCGTGGACCACGGGGTAGAGCGGATCGCCGAGGATGGGCACGCCCAACGCGTTCATGTGGACCCGGAGTTGATGCGTCTGCCCGGTACTGGGCACCAGCCGGTACCGGGCAAGTCCGTCCCCCCGCTCTTCCTCCAGCTCGATCCGGCTGACGGCATTGACCTCGCCGGGGACCTGCTGGGCGGCCATCACCCCGCGCTCCTTGAGGATGCGGCTGCGCACGGTCGTAGGAAGGACGAGCCCGGGATCGTACGACGCGACCGCCTCGTACTCCTTCCGCACCCGCTTCTCCCTGAACAGCGCCTGGTACGCGCCCCGTTCACCGGGCCGCACGGTGAACAGCACGAGCCCGGCGGTGAGTCGGTCGAGCCGGTGCGCGGCTCCGAGTTCCGGGATCCCCAACTCCCGCCGCAGCCGCGCCAACGCCGTCTCGACGACATGGCTCCCGCGCGGGGTGGTCGCCAGAAAGTGCGGCTTGTCGGCGACGACGATGTGCTCGTCCCGGTACACCACGTCCACGGTGAACGGCACCGGCACTTCGACCGGCAACTCCCGGTGGAACCAGACGAACATCCCGGGCTCGTACGCCAGCCCGGCCACACTCTCCCCGTCCACCCCGACGACCAGCCCGTCGTCCATCATCTGCTCGACGACCCCGTCCCCCGCCCCCGGAGAGCCGGTCCACCAGGTACTCGCGGACGGTGGCCCAGGAACCCTCCGGGGCAGCCGGACCCGCACCGGGTCGACTCCGTCGCGTTGGGGGAGCGGGGAGGGCGGGATACGGCGTTTTCGGGTCATTGCGATCAAGGGTAGGCGGTCGGGTCAGGCGGGGACTCCCTCGGGAGCCCGGGCCGTCGCCGTACGGGTGCGGTAGGCCCGGTACCCGAAGCCGGCCGCCAGCGTGACCACCAGGAACAGCACCGTGAACCACTGGAAGTACCAGTGCCCGCCCGCCGGGTCGTACACGGCGGCCCGCGGCCAGGCCAGGTTGACCGTCATGACGAGGCCGTAGAGGAGGGCCAGGGCGTTTACCGGTGTTCCCCAGCGGCCCAGGGAGAAGAGGCGGGCGCCCGTTTCGTCCGTGCCCTGCACCGTGAACTCCCCGCGTACGCGGCGGAGGAGCAGGGGGCCCGTCACCATCGCGTAGGCGAGGTAGAGCATCACGATGCAGGTGGTGCCGATGGCGAGGAAGGCGTCCGGGGAGGCGAAGTTGAGGAGGAGCAGGGCGGCGGCGAGGGTGCCCACGGTGAGGGCGGGGGCGGTGGGCATGCCGGTGCGGGGATTGACCTTGGACAGGCGGGCGGAGAAGGGGAGTTGGGAGTCCCGGGCCATCGAGAAGAGCATGCGGCAGGCCGCCGTCTGGATGGCCAGCGTCGCCACGGCTATCGCCACCACCACGTCCGCCAGCAGGGCCTTGCCGACGCCGTCGCCGAGGCTGCTGGTGAGGACGTAGCTGAGGCCGTCCACGCCCAGGTGGCCGTCGGTCAGGCTGGGGGCGGCGAGGAGGCCGCCGAGGATGATCAGGCCGCCGAGGAGGCCCGCGGCGGTGAGCGCGGTGAGGATCGTGCGGGGCGCGGTGCGGCGGGGTTGTGGGTCTCCTCGCTCATCTCGCCCGCGCTGTCGAAGCCGATCATCACGTACGCCGCCGTGAACGAGCCCACCAGCAGTGCGCCGAGCAGTCCGCCCTCCAGGCTGCCGGTCGTGTGGAAGGTGATGCTCGGCGTGCGGTTCGAGTGGGTCAGGAGGAGGACGACGATCAGGATCGCGCCGATGATCTCCGCCGTCACGCCGACCCGGTTGATCACCGACATCACGCGGTTGTCGAGGATGTTCACCAGTGTCGTCAGGACCAGCAGGATCACGCCCAGGACCGCCGCGTTGGCCGCGCCGTCCGGTGAGGTGGGCGCCGGGTCGCCGCCCACCAGCTGGAAGCCCGACCAGATCGCCGGCAGGACCATTTGCAGGGCCAAGGCCGCCGCTGCGACCACGACTATCTGGCCTATCACCATGATCCAGCCCGCGAACCACCCGAAGGTCGCGTTCGAGAGGCGGGACGACCACTGGTAGATCGCGCCCGAGATCGGGTACCGCGCGGCCAGTTCCGCGAAGCACGCCGCCACCAGCAACTGGCCGGCCAGCACCACCGGCCAGGCCCAGAAGAAGACCGGGCCGCCGAACGCGTACCCGAAGGCGAAGAACTGGAAGACGGTCGTCAGTACGGAGATGAAGGAGAAACCGGCGGCGAAGGACGCGTACCGGCCGAGGCTGCGGTGCAGTTCCTGGCGGTAGCCGAACTCCGCGGGAGCCGTCCTCGGAGGTGGGGGGAGTGCGGGGGATCGGGGCGTAGGTCGGAGGGGGCGGTTGTGGTCACGGCGGCACCTGCCTTCGGCGCAGGAGGGCGGAATCCTGACGGCGACAGCTGAATTCCTGTCGGGTGACAGAAATTAGGGAGCCGCTGTTTCCGCCGCGTCACGCCGTCATGTCTGTGACGGGCCTAAGTCCTCACGCCGGCACACTGCACCTCGCGCACCCACACCGCACACTGCACCTGGCGCACCCACACCGCCCACCGCACCTCGCACACCGCCCGGCGTGACCGGCCCGCCCATGGAGAAGGGGCGGCGCCCTGAAGCACCGCCCCTTCTCCGAAACCCTGGACCCGCTCCAGGCGCTACGCAGCCGCCGTAGCCCCCTCCTGCTCCGCCTCGATCTTCGCGTTCCACTCCCGCTTCGACGCCTGCCAGCCGTCCTCGTTGTGGCCGAGGCGCCAGTACCCGGAGATCGACAGGTCCTCGCGCGGGATCGCCAACTCGACCCGCAGCAGCGCGCGCAGGTCCTTCACGAAGGCGGCCTCGCCGTGCACGAACGCGTGCACGCGGCCCTCGGGGAACTCCAGTGCGCGGACGGCCTCGGTGAGCGTCTCGCCGACGGGTCGGTCGCCGCGGTGCAGCCAGACGACCTCGACGGAGGAGTCGATCTTCTGCTCCTCCTCGGGGCCGGAGATCTCCACGAACGCGTGGGCCGTGGCGCCCTCGGGCAGCGACTCCAGGGCACGGGCGATGGCGGGCAGCGCGCTCTCGTCACCGGCGAGCAGATGCCAGTCGGCGTCCGCGTCGGGGGCGTAGGCGCCACCGGGACCCATGAAATGGACCGTCTCGCCCGGCTGGACCCGGGTCGCCCACGGACCGGCGAGGCCCTCGTCGCCGTGGATGACGAAGTCGAGGGTCATCTCGCGGTGCTCGGGGTCCCAGGCACGCACGGTGTACGTACGGGTCACCGGCCACTGCTCGCGGGGGAACTCGGCGCGGATGCGCTCCACGTCGAAGGGCTCCGGGTAGACCGCGCCCCCGGCCGGGAACAGCAGCTTCACGTAGTGGTCGGTGCAGGTGTCCGCCGCGAACTCGGCCAGCCCCTCGCCGCCGAGCACCACGCGCTGCATGTGGGGAGTCAGGCGTTCGGTGCGGACGACCTGCGCGGAGTGGGGCTTACGCGGCTTCCGTGCCGGACGTTCTGCCATGACGGCCTCCCAGATCTCCATGCTTAGGCTTACCTAAGTTAGCACTACATTCTCTGCGAAAGGCAAGAAAGAAAGGGCAAGAACCATGCTTACGCGCCCAGCGTGGTGAGCAGTCGCTGCAATGATCCGCCCAGCCCCAGCGCTCCGCCAGTGCGCCCACCAGTTCCGGATCGCGCGGGGCGTGCGGCAGCGTCGGGTCGACGTCCGGCAGCGGTACGTCGTCGGCGACCCTGACGACCTTGGGCGCGACCGCGACATACGGCCGCGACTCGTCGAGCCGCTTGCGCTGCGAGGGCGTCAGCTTGGACTTGGGGTCGTCGATCGCGGCCATGATCCCGGGCACGTCACCGAACTCGGCGAGCAGCTTCGCCGCCGTCTTCTCGCCGATCCCGGGCACCCCGGCAGCCCGTCGCTCGGGTCGCCGCGCAGCAGCGCCAGATCCACGTAGCCACGCCCGTCGACGCCGTACTTCTCGCGCAGGAACGCCTCGTCGGTGACCTGGAGCGAGCCGACGCCCTTGAGGGGATAGAGGACGCGGACGCCGCGGGCGTCGTCGACGAGCTGGTACAGGTCGCGGTCGCCGGTGACGATGTCGACCGGGCCCTTCGCGTGCGCCGTGTACGTGCCGATCACGTCGTCGGCCTCGTATCGCTCGACGCCCACGCGCGCGATGCCGACCGCGTCGAGGACGGCCTCGATGATCGGCACCTGCGGGGAGAGCGTGTCCGGCACCTCCTCCGCGTCCGGGCCGCTCTCGCGGACCTCGGCGACGCGGTGCGCCTTGTAGGTGGGGATGAGGTCGACCCGCCACTGGGGGCGCCAGTCCGCGTCCATGCAGGCGACGAGCTGGTCGGGGCGGTGGTCCTTGACCAGCCGGTCGATGAACTCCAGCAGCCCGCGTACGGCGTTCACCGGCGTGCCGTCCGGGGCCTTCACGGACTCCGGGACGCCGAAGTAGGCGCGGAAGTAGAGCGAGGCGGTGTCGAGGAGCATCAGTCGTCCGGTCACGCCACGCATCATGCCGCACGACGGCGCGACGGCCACCCCTCGCCGTCACCCGGAGGGGCCGACACCGGGGCTCCCGGAGGCGCGGTCACCGGCTGTTCGTGACCTGGGCCACTCCTGTGTTTGCCTCTGGAAGGCCTGGGAAGGCGCGGCCTCGGAGCGATGCCGGTTGCACGTTCAACTGCCGAGGGGGCCCGCGGGTCCCTCGTCGTCGCCTCCACGTCCTGCCCCCGATCGAGAGGTACGCGTGTCAGCCAGGCTAGAAGCCGAACACCTGCACAAGGTGTTCGGCAGACGACCCGACCAGGCAGTCGAACGGCTCCGCGAAGGAGCCGACCGGGAGGAGCTGCGCGCCGACGGCACCACCGCCGCCGTGATCGACGCCTCCTTCTCCGTCGCGCCAGGGCAGATCTTCGTCGTCATGGGCCTGTCCGGCTCCGGCAAGTCCACCCTCCTGCGCATGCTCAACGGACTCCTGGAGCCCACCGCGGGCCGCGTCCTCTTCGACGGCCAGGACCTCACCGCGCTCAGCGACCGCGAACTCCGCGAGGTCCGCGCCCGCAAGATCAGCATGGTCTTCCAGCACTTCGCGCTCTTCCCGCACCGCAGCGTCCGCGAGAACGCCGCCTACGGTCTCGAAGTGCAGGGTGTGCCCCGCGCCGAGCGCCTCAAGCGCGCCGGCGAGGCGCTCGCCCTGTGCGGCTCGCTGGCCGGCTGGGAGGACTCGTGGCCCGACGAGCTGTCCGGCGGCATGCAGCAGCGCGTCGGCCTGGCCCGCGCGCTCGCCACCGACGCCGACCTGCTCCTCATGGACGAGTCGTTCAGCGCGCTCGACCCGCTGATCCGCCGTGACATGCAGGACCAACTCCTCGAACTCCAGAAGTCGTTGAAGAAGACCATCGTCTTCATCACCCACGACCTCAACGAGGCCATGCGCCTGGGCGACCGCATCGCCGTCATGCGCGACGGCCGCATCGTCCAGACCGGCACCGCCGAGGACATCCTGCTGCGCCCCGCCAACGACTACGTCGCCTCCTTCATCCAGGACGTCGACCGCTCCCGGGTGCTGACCGCGAGCTCCGTCATGGACACCGGTGTCGACGGCCACGAGGCCGACTGCGCCTGCGCGACCGCCACCCCGGACACCCCCTTCAGCGACCTGTGCGCGATCAGCGCCCGCCTCAGCCACCCGGTCGCGGTGGTCGACGCGGCCGACGAGGTCGTGGGGTCGTACCGCAGGAACGTCTCGTCGCGTTCCTCGGCGGGGACGCCGCGGAAGAGGTGACCGCCTGTGCCTAGGCTCCCGCTCGGTGACTGGGTCGACACCGGTGTCGACTGGCTCCTCGCCCACATGTCCTGGCTCTTCGACGCGATCAAGACGGTCGTCGAGGGCATGTACGACGGCATCAACGCGGTGCTCACCGCACCCCAACCCCTGCTCCTCGCGGGCATCCTGGCCGTGATCGCCTGGTGGCTGCGCGGACTGGTCGCGGGTGTCCTGGCCTTCGCCGGGTTCCTGCTCATCGACTCGCTCGACCTGTGGGACCGGGCGATGTCGACCCTGGCCCTGGTGCTCGTCGCGACCGTCATCGCGCTGGTGATCTCGATCCCGCTGGGCATCTGGGCGGCCCGCTCCAAGGCGGTCAGCGCGGTCGTACGGCCCGCTCTCGACCTGCTCCAGACGATGCCGTCGATGGTGCTGCTGATCCCGGCGATCCTCTTCTTCGGCCTCGGCACCTCCGCCGGCGTGATCGCCACCCTGATCTTCGCGCTCGCCCCCGGCGTCCGCATGACCGAGCTGGGCATCCGCCAGGTCGACGCCGAACTCGTCGAAGCCGCCGAGGCGTTCGGCACCTCGCCGCGCGACACCCTCCTCCGTGTCCAGCTGCCGCTGGCGCTCCCCGACGATCATGGCGGGCGTCAACCAGGTCATCATGCTGGGTCTGTCGATGGTCGTCATCGCCGGCATGGTCGGCACCGGCGGCCTCGGCGGCGCCGTGAACGAGGCCATCGGCCAGCTCGACATCGGCTTCGGCTTCGAGGCGGGCGTGGGCATCGTCGTCCTCGCCATCTACCTCGACCGCATGACCAGCGCGCTCGGCACCCAGATCTCCCCCGCTCGGCCGCAGGGCCGCCGCCAAGGCCCGCGCGTCCGACGGCGCCAAGCCGTGGAACTACCGCCCGCGCCCCGCGTTCGCGGTGATCGGCGTGGTCGTCCTCGCCCTGGTGGCGAGCGGCATCGGCGTCTTCGGCTCCTCCTCCGACTCGACGGCGACCGCCGCCGACGACGTCGGCAAGGGCAAGAACATCACCATCGGCTACATCCCCTGGGACGAGGGCATCGCCTCCACCTTCCTCTGGAAGGAGATCCTGGAGGAGCGCGGCTACAAGGTGACCACCACCCAGTACGCGGCGGGCCCGCTCTACACCGGCCTCGCCACCGGCCAGGTCGACTTCCAGACCGACTCCTGGCTGCCCACCACGCACGCCGAGTACTGGAAGAAGTACGGCAAGCGGCTCGACGACCTCGGCAGCTGGTACGGCTCCACGTCCCTGGAGCTGACCGTCCCGTCGTACGTGAAGGACGTCGACACCCTCGCGGACCTCAAGGCCCACGCCTCCGAGTTCGGCGGCAAGATCACCGGCATCGAACCGAGCGCCGGAATGATGGGCCTCCTGAAGTCCAAGGTCCTCAAGGAGTACGGCCTCCAGGGCTCCTACGACGTCGTCGACGGCTCCACCCCGGCGATGCTGGCCGAGCTGAAGCGGGCCTACGCCAAGCAGCAGCCGATCCTCGTCACGCTCTGGTCGCCGCACTGGGCGTACAGCGACTACAAGCTGAAGAAGCTCAAGGACCCGAAGGGCGCCTGGGGCAAGGGCGACGGTGTGCACACCGTGGCACGCAAGGGCTTCGCCGACGACAACCCCGACGTCGGCAGGTGGCTGAAGGACTTCAAGATGTCCGAGGCCCAGCTCACCGGCCTCGAGGCGCAGATCCAGAAGTCCGGCAAGGGCGGGGAGCAGGACGCCGTCCGCACCTGGCTGAAGCAGCAGCCGGGCCTCGTCGACCAGTTGGCCCCGGTCACGAAGAACCAGAAGAGCTGACAGAGCCAGGCGGCCGGGTGACCTGACGGCACCGGCCGCCGCCCAGAGGTGGGCCCCATCGCACGTTCCCCCTTCGTGCGGCGGGGCCCACCTTTCGTGCTGTCCCGGTACGAAAAGGATCCGGCCAACCACACAGCGCTACGAAGCCCCCGGGTTCAGGCCTTCGGTGGGGGCGGGAACACTGGGGACCCCGCACGCATTGAAGACTAGAGACGAACTCTCGCGCGGATCGGGGTCACCCGGCCCTCGCGCACTGGCCAGAACTGTGAGGTCCGATCGCACACTGTGTGACGTGGATGTGACAGGCGCATGAAACGGTTTGCCGAACATGCGTAGGGTGCAGAGAAGTCATCAGAGGACGCTTCAGAAACAGCATCGGAACGACGAGCCAAGGAGGGAGCCGGAGCGATGGGCGACCACAAAGAACAGCCCCTTCGGGTGGGCGCGGCCGTACGGCGCCGTCGCCGCGCGCTGTCCCTCACCCTCGCCGTCGTGGCCGAACGCAGCGGCCTGTCGGTTCCCTTCCTGAGCCAGGTGGAGAACGACCGGGCCCGACCCAGCCGCAGCTCCCTGGAGAAGGTGGCCGACGCCCTGCGCACCACGGCCGTCGAACTCCTCGCCGCCGCCGACCCCGCGTGCAGCGTCGACGTCGTCCGCGCGGAGGAGCCGGAGTCGGCCGAGCCCCGGATGCGTACCCTGGTACGGGGTCATCACCAGCTGCACGCCTCGGAGTTCACCGGCGACCACGACGCGGGGCGCGAATTCCAGCACCGCAACGACGAGTTGATGTACGTCGCGGACGGCGCCGTCGAGATCGAGGCGGAGGGCCGCGCGTACCGACTCGTGCGCGGCGACACCATGTACCTCACCGGAGGCGTCCGCCACCGCTGGCGCGCGACCGTGCCCGACACCCGGGTGGTCGTCGTCGCCGTGGCCGAACACATCGAGGCGGTCCAGGACCGCCAGCGCTGATGCGCGTCGTCTCCCTCGTCCCGTCGCTCACCGAGGCAATCGCCGTGTCCCTGCCGGGAGTCGTGGTCGGCGCGACGGACTGGTGCAGCCATCCGCCGGACCTCGACGTGACCCGCGTCGGCGGCACCAAGAACCCGAATCTCGACCCGATCCTCGCGCTGGCACCCGACTTGGTGATCGCCAACGAGGAGGAGAACCGCCAACCGGACCTGACTGCCCTGCGCGAAGCGGGAGTCGAGGTCCTGGTCACGGAGGTGCGGGACGTCCCGCAGGCCTTCGTGGAACTGGTCCGGGTCCTCGACGCCTGCGGAGCGCCGTCCCGCCCGCGCTGGCTGGACGAGGCGGAGCAGGCATGGGCCCACCTGCCGGAACCGCAAAGCCGCGTCACCGCCGTCGTCCCGATCTGGCGCCGTCCCTGGATGGTCCTCGGCCGGGACACCTTCGCGGGCGACGTGCTGTCCCGGCTGGGCGTGGACCACGCGTACGCGACGCACCCTGAGCGCTACCCGCGTGTCTCGCTCGACGAACTGCGGTCCACGGCACCGGACTTGGTGGTCCTCCCCGACGAGCCGTACCGTTTCACCGCCGACGACGGCCCGGAGGCTTTCGCCGGCCTGCCCTGCGCGCTCGTCAGCGGCAGGCACCTCACCTGGTACGGGCCGTCACTGGGCGAAGCGCCGCGGGTGCTGGGCGCGGCCCTGCGAGCAGCGCGCCGCTGAGCAGGCCCCTGGCCGTCTGTACGGCGGCGGTGGCCCAGGCGGCGACCAGGACGCCGTAGAGGACGATCGCGAGCCCGTCGTAGACGGCGAGGCCGGTGTGGTGGGACAGGGACTCGGCGCCCGTGACGCAGGTGCCGACCGGGAAGGTGAAGGCCCACCAGGTCATCGTGAAGCGCATGCCGTGGCGGCGGGCGCGGACGACGTGGGCGGTGGCGAGGCCGAGCCAGAGGAGGGCGAAGCCCATGACGGGGACGCCGTAGAGGACGGCGAGGAGGCTGAAGCCCTGGGCGTCGGCGGGCGGTACGACACCGGGGGCGAAGTCCGCGAACTTGCCCACGGCGGTGGTGGATTGGCCCAGCGGGCCCAGGACCAGGAACAGCGTCGGGGTGAGCGCGAGGGGCAGCGGGCCGCCGGTGACGAGCCGGGCGAAGACCAGCGGCAGCATCAGCAGGGTCGCCAGCAGGCTCAGCCCGAACATCGCGAAGCACGCGAGGAGGAGCGTCTCCCGGGGCTGCCCGGGCGGCAGGTGCGGCACGAGGAGCGGACCGAGGGCCGCGGACACCATGGGCGCGACCACGGGCAGCAGCCACACGGGGGTCGCCTGCGCCGGGTGCACGTGATGCCGTACGGCCATCAGGTACGGGACGGCGACGGCCGCCGTGAGCCCGATGAGCGTTCCGGCGCCGAAGAGCACGGCGTCCAGCGCGACCGCCGCCCGGAGCCCGATCCAGTCCTGTCCGACGACCAGGGTGCCGCCGCCCACCGCCAGCAGGGCCATGGCGAGGCAGCCGTAGAAGGGGGCCATTGCCGGGTCGAGGAGCTGGGCGCGGGCCTGGTCGCGGTGGTGGGTCCAGTGCAGGGTGCGGGCGGCGAGCAGGGCCAGCAGCATCGCGAGGGAGAGGGCCCAGACGGCGGTGCAGGCCGTGCGCAGTCCCGGGATGTGCACGGGGAGCCCGGCACCGGCCGTGGCGACGATGGCGGTGCCCATGACGGAGGCGTACCAGTTGGGTCCGAGATGACGAACGGCGGTGACCATGCGTCCACCGTCTCGCCGATCGAGACACGCGACCAGGGAGTATCTGTCTATGGGGACATAAACTGGATTTATGAGCAGCAGTGAGGCGGATGAGCGGCGAGAGGGGTCCATAGCGCACCGGGTGCCGGATCTGGGGCGCTGGAGCTGTTGCTCGCGGTGGCCCGGCTCGGGAGCCTCGGCGGCGCGGCCCGCGAACTGGGGATCACCCAGCCGGCCGCCAGCAGCCGCATCCGCTCCATGGAACGGCAGCTGGGCGTGGCCCTGGTCGACCGCTCCCCGCGCGGCTCCCGCCTGACGGACGCCGGGGCCCTGGTCACGGACTGGGCCCGCCGGGTCGTCGAGGCCGCCGCCGCCTTCGACGCGGGCGCCCAGGCGCTACGGCACCGCCGCGACTCCCGGCTCCGGGTCGCCGCCAGCATGACGATCGCCGAGTACCTGCTCCCCGGCTGGCTTCTCGCCCTGCGCTCCCAACGCCCGGACACAGCCGTCTCGTTGCTGGCCGGGAACTCGACGACGGTCGCGGAACGGCTGTTGTCGGACGAGGCGGACCTGGGCTTCGTGGAGGGGCTGTCGGTCCCGTCCGGTCTCGACTCCACGGTGATCGCCCACGACCACCTCATCGTCGTGACGGCCCCGACCCATCCGTGGGCCCGGCGTCAACGCCCGGTACCGGCGGAGGAGTTGGCGTCGACGCCCCTGATCCTGCGGGAGAAGGGCTCGGGGACCCGGCAGGTACTGGACGCGGCCCTGGGCGGTCTGGCCCGTCCTCTCATCGAGTTGTCGTCCACCACGGCGGTCAAGGCGTCGGCGGTGAGCGGAGCGGGGCCCGCGGTGCTGAGCGAACTCGCCGTGGGGAGGAGCTGTCGACGCGGAGGCTGGTGCGCATCCCGGTCGAAGGGGTCACTCTCGCCCGGGACTTGAGGGCGGTGTGGCCCACCGGTCACCGGCCGACGGGACCGGCGCGGGAACTGCTCTCGCTGACACAGGGCTAGCGGGCTTTCGCCGCCGCTTCCACCAACGCCCGCATCACCCGCAGGTCCTCACCCATCTCGGGATGCCACTGCACCCCCAACACCCAGTCGGCGGAGGCGAGTTCGACGGCCTCCGGGGTGCCGTCCCCGGCCCGGGCCGACACCGTCAGGCCCGCGCCCAGGCGGTCCACGCACTGGTGGTGGAACGTCGGGACCGAGGTCTCCTCCGGTACCGCCGCCGCGTACAGGGTGCCCGGGACCGGCTTGACCGGGTGGTGGCCGAAGACGCCCGGGGTCTCCGCGTGGCCGTCGATGTGCTGGACGAGGGTGCCCCCACCGCGACGTTCAGGAGCTGCATGCCCCGGCAGATGCCCAGCAGCGGCACGCCGGCCGTCAACGCGGCCTCGATCAGGGCGAGTTCCCAGGCGTCGCGGGCGGCGGCGGGCGGGCCGGTGCGGGGTCGCGCTCCGCGCCGTAGCGGATCGGTTCGACGTCCGGGCCGCCGGCGATCACCAGGCCGTCGAGGCGGGCGACGGTCGCGGCGGCCTGCTCGGGGAGTCGGGGGCAGCATCGCGGCCAGGCCGCCCGCGCGCTGGACGAGGCGCGGGTAGCCGGCCGGCAGCAGGGCCGCCTCCAGCTCCCAGGTGCCCCACCGTGCCCCGGCCTCCAGATACGTGCTGATGCCGATCAGCGGCCTGCCCGCCATGCACCCCTCCGACGTGACGCGAATGGAATGGACTCCGTGGAAACCATTGAACTACCCCGCTGGTCAGGCGATCATGCGAGAACCCCCGCAGCAGCGCCGCCGTCCCCGCGCAGTGCTCCCGCATCATCTCCCGCGCCCCGTCCGCGTCCCCGTCGAGGACCGCCTCGACCAGCGCGATGTGCTGGCGCTGCGAGTGCTCCAGGTTGCGCACGAGGAGGGGGATGCAGTCGAGGAGGTCGTTCACCGTGGCCCGGACCGCCGCGTACTGCGCGGTCAGGGTCGGCGAACCGCACAGCTCGGCCAGGGTCAGGTGCAGCAGGGTGTCGAGACGCCGGTAGTCGGCGAGCGGGGCGTCGTGCGTGCGGGCCAGGGCGTCGCGCAGGCGTCCCGCCTGTTCGCCGTCGAGGCCGTGGGTCGCGCACAGGCCGGTCGCGCCGACCTCGAGGACCTCGCGGAAGCGCAGCACGTCCTCGATGTCGACCGCGCTGATCCGCCGCCGCAGTTCGTCCTCGCCGCCCGCGTCCGACTTCGGCAGCACGAAGGTGCCGCCGTAGCGTCCGCGCCGCGACTCCACGAGCCCCTGGTCCTGCAGTACCTTCAGAACCTCGCGCAGCGTCACCCGACTGATCCCGAGCCGCTCGGCCAGCTCCCGCTCGGCCGGCAGCCGCTCGCCCCCGGCACCAGCCCGAGCCGCACCACCTGGAGGATCTGTTCCAGCGCCTCCTCGAACCCGTTGCCCGCCCGCACCGGCCGCAGTACCGGGGTCAACCGGTCCTCAAGGCCGTCCTCCGCTTCCAGCGACATAGGGCGGCACCCCCTTCCCAAGCAATGGTTCTCCGCAATACCTTATGGCTTCCGGCTGACCGTAGAAGCCGAAGGAGGCTTTCCCGTGGCAGACCGCACACCCCCACTGAGCGTCGAGGAACTGCAACGCCTCGTCAGCAGTGGTGAGATCGACACTGTCGTCCTCGCCTTCCCCGACATGCAAGGGCGGCTGCAGGGCAAGCGGTTCGCCGCCCGCTTCTTCCTCGACGACGTCCTCGCGCACGGCACCGAGGGCTGCAACTACCTCCTCGCCGTCGACACCGAGATGAACACGGTCGACGGCTACGCCATGTCCTCCTGGGAACGTGGTTACGGCGACTTCGCCATGCACCCGGACCTGTCCACCCTCCGCCGTGTGCCCTGGAACGACGGCACCGCCCTGCTGATCGCCGACCTCGCCTGGAACGACGGGTCGCCGGTGGTCGCCGCACCCCGCCAGATCCTGCGCCGCCAGCTGGAGCGCCTCGCCGAGCACGGTTTCACCGCGCAGGTCGGTACGGAACTGGAGTTCATCGTGTTCAAGGACACGTACGAACAGGCCTGGGACGCCAACTACCGGGGGCTCACTCCGGCCAACCAGTACAACATCGACTACTCCGTCCTCGGCACCGGCCGCATCGAGCCGCTGCTGCGCCGCATCCGCAACGAAATGGCCGTCGCCGGGCTCACTGTCGAGTCCGCCAAGGGCGAGTGCAACCCCGGCCAGCACGAGATCGCCTTCCGCTACGACGACGCCCTCGTCACCTGCGACCAGCACGCCGTCTACAAGACCGGCGCCAAGGAGATCGCCTCGCAGGAGGGCGTCTCGCTGACCTTCATGGCGAAGTACAACGAACGCGAGGGCAACTCCTGCCACATCCACCTCTCGCTCGCCGACGCCGACGGCGGCAACGCCATGGCCGGAGACGGCGACGGCGGGATGTCGGAGGTCATGCGGTACTTCCTCGCCGGACAGCTCGCCGCGCTCCGCGACTTCTCGCTGCTCTACGCCCCGAACATCAACTCCTACAAGCGGTTCCAGCCGGGCTCGTTCGCGCCCACCGCCGTCGCCTGGGGCTACGACAACCGCACCTGCGCCCTCCGGGTGGTCGGCCACGGCCGCTCGATGCGCTTCGAGAACCGGCTGCCCGGCGGGGACGTGAACCCCCACCTGGCGGTGGCGGGCCTGGTCGCGGCCGGGCTCTACGGCATCGAACAGAAGCTGGAGCTGCCGGAGGGCTGTGCGGGCAACGCCTACAGCGCCGAGTACGCGCACGTCCCCACCAATCTCCGCGAGGCCGCCGAGCTGTGGGAGAACAGCCCGATCGCCAAGGCCGCCTTCGGCGACGAGGTCGTCGCGCACTACCGCAACATGGCCCGCGTCGAACTGGAGGCCTTCGACGCCGCCGTCACCGACTGGGAGCTGCGCCGCTCCTTCGAACGTCTGTGACGACCGCTTTGCCCGCCGACGAACGTCTGTGAGGACACCCTTGCCTGCCGAGCACCCGCTGCACGTACTCAACCCCGCCACCGAGGAGGTCGTCGCCACCGTCCCCGCCGCCACCGCGGCCGACGTGGACGCCGCCGTCGTCCGCGCCACGCGGGCCCAGGCGAAGTGGGCCGCGCTGCCGCCCGCCGACCGGGCCCGGCTGCTGCGCCGCTTCGCGACCGCCGTCGACGAACACCTCGAAGAACTAGCCCAGTTGGAGGTGCGCGAGGCCGGGCACACGGTCGGCAACGCCCGCTGGGAGGCCGGCAACGTCCGTGATCTCCTCGACTACGCGGCCGGGGGAGTGGAGCGGCTGGCAGGCCGTCAGATCCCGGTGGCGGGCGGCCTCGACATCACGATCCTCGAACCGCTGGGCGTGGTGGGCGTGATCGCGCCCTGGAACTTCCCGATGCCGATCGCCGCCTGGGGTACCGCCCCCCGCGCTCGCGGCCGGCAACGCGGTCATCCTCAAGCCGGCCGAGACGACCCCGCTGACCGCGCTCCGGCTGGCCGAACTCGCCCTGGGCAGGCAGGCCTTCCCGAGAGCCTCTTCCAGGTCCTTCCCGGCCACGGCCCGGTCACGGGCAGCGCGCTCGTCGAACACCCCGGCGTCGCGAAGATCGTGTTCACCGGGTCGACGGCCGTGGGCAAGCAGGTGCTGGCGAAGGGCTCGGCGCTCCTCAAGCGCGTCACCCTCGAACTCGGCGGCAAGAGCCCCAACATCGTCTTCGCCGACGCCGACCTCGAGGCCGCGGCGGCAGCCGCCCCATGTCGTTCCTCGACAACTCCGGCCAGGACTGCTGCGCCCGCACCCGCATCCTGGTCCAACGCACCGCGTACGAGCGCTTCCTGGAGCTGCTCGCCCCCGCGATCGAGGCGGTCACGGTCGGCGACCCGGCCGACGAGACCACCGACATGGGCCCGCTGATCTCCAAGTCCCAGCTGGAGAGGGTCCGTTCGTACGTCACGGACGACCTGGGCGGCATCCGGGGCAAGGCCCCCGAGGGCCCCGGCTTCTGGTTCCCGCCGACCGTCCTCACCGGCGTCGACCCGCACGCACGCGTGGCCGTCGAGGAGGTCTTCGGCCCCGTCGCCGTGGTCCTCCCCTTCGAGGACGAGGCGGAGGCGGTGGCCCTGGCCAACGCCACCGACTACGGCCTCTCCGGCTCCATCTGGACCCGGGACGTCGGCCGCGCGCTGCGCGTCTCGCAGGCCGTGCGGGCGGGCAACCTGTCCGTCAACTCCCATTCCAGCGTCCGGTACTGGACCCCCTTCGGCGGCTTCAAGCAGTCCGGCATCGGCCGCGAACTGGGCCCGGACGCGCTCACCGCCTTCACCGAAACCAAGAACGTCTTCATCAGCACGGAGGGCCCCGCACAGTGACTGCTCAGGAGAACATCTGCCGCCGCCTCGTCGGCCGGACGGCCGTCATCACCGGCGCCGGCAGCGGCATCGGTCTCGCCACCGCGCGCCGGCTCGCCTCCGAGGGCGCGCACGTCGTCTGCGGTGACA
The DNA here is from genome assembly GCA_016893485.2 of Streptomyces sp. P3. Taxonomy (GTDB): domain Bacteria; phylum Actinomycetota; class Actinomycetes; order Streptomycetales; family Streptomycetaceae; genus Streptomyces. The sequence continues at coordinate 2,205,930 of JAFEKX020000001.1, read as the reverse complement.
TCGACGAGACCCACGGCAAGGCGGCGGCCGACGAGGTCGGCGGACTGTTCGTCAAGGTCGACGTCACCGACCCCGAGCAGGTCGAGGCGCTCTTCAAGGCGGCCTACGACACCTACGGCAGCGTCGACATCGCCTTCAACAACGCGGGCATCTCACCCCGGACGACGACTCCATCCTCGACACCGGCCTGGAGGCCTGGAAGCGCGTCCAGGACGTCAACCTCACCTCCGTGTACCTGTGCTGCAAGGCCGCCATCCCGTACATGCGCCGCCAGGGCAGGGGCTCCATCATCAACACGGCGTCCTTCGTGGCCCGGATGGGCGCGGCGACCTCGCAGATCTCCTACACGGCGTCCAAGGGCGGGGTCCTCGCCATGTCCCGTGAACTGGGCGTGCAGTTCGCCCGCGAGGGCATCCGCGTCAACGCGCTGTGCCCGGGCCCGGTCAACACCCCGCTGCTGCGGGAGCTGTTCGCGAAGGACCCCGAGCGGGCCGCGCGCCGCCTGGTGCACATCCCGGTCGGCCGCTTCGCCGAGGCGACCGAGATCGCCGCCGCCGTCGCCTTCCTGGCCAGCGACGACTCGTCCTTCGTCAACGCCGCCGACTTCCTGGTCGACGGCGGCATCTCGGGCGCGTACGTCACGCCCCTGTAGGGACAAACCGGTACGGTCCACGTCGTATGCGACACCTTCTCGCGTGGACCCTGGCAGCGGTCGCCGCCCTGGCGACCGCGCCGACCGCCCCCGCCTCGACCACGACCCACCCGAACTGCCCCCAGCTGACGGCCAGTTGGTACGGCGACGACCGCGCCCGCCTCCAGCAGGTGATCTGCTCCACGCGGGGCGGCCACCCGGTCGCCGTCTTCGACTGGGACAACACGGTCACCAAGAACGACGTCACCGACGCCACCCTCGCCTGGGCCCTGAGACACGACAAGCTGCTCCGCCCGGCCCACTGGACCGACACCAGCGAGTGGCTGACCCCCACGGCGGACCGGGCCCTGACCGAGGCCTGCGGCACCGCCGTACCGCCGGGCACACCCCTCCCCACGGCCACACCCCCCGCTGCACGGACGAGATCGCCGCGATCCGCGAGACCGGTACGACAACGAGCGGTGCCCCCGCCTTCGCCGGCACCTGGAACCACCGCCGCACGGTCCCGCAGTACGCCTGGGTCCCCAGCTCTTCACCGGCCGCACCCCGGCGGACCTCGCGTCCTACGCCCGGACGGCCCGCAGCGAGGCCCTCGCGGCCCCGCTGGGCGCGACCCGACTCCTCGGCACCCACAGGGTCCCGGCCTACGTCCGCTACTACGACCAGCAACGCGACCTGATCCACACCCTCCAACGCGCCGGATTCGACGTCTACATCGTCTCGGCCGGCGCCGAACCCATCACGGAGGTCTGGTCGCGAGGCGTCGGCATCGACGCCCACCACACCATCGCGATCCGCTCCCTCCTCGACACCCACGGCCGCATCACCCCATGGAACACGGGCTGCGGCGACACCCCGCCGACCCGCGGCGAGGCGATCCCGTACATCGACGGCAAACGCTGCTGGATCAACCAGGAGATCTACGGCGTCCAGGGCAACGCGGCCTGGCAGCGGGCGAGTTGGCGGCACCGCCCGGTGATCGCGGGCGGCGACGCCGACACCGACGTGACGTTCGTCGGGGACGCGACCGGCGCGCATCTCGTCGTCAACCGGAACAAGAGCGAGCTGATGTGCCGGGCGTACGACGACGCGGACGGCCGCTGGGTGGTCACGCCGATGTTCATTGACCCGCTCCCGCGCAGACGGGACCCCTACCCGTGCTCGACGACGGCGTACACCGCGCCGGACGGGACGGCGAAACCCCTTCTGCGCAGGGACGGTTCACCGGTGCCGGACCAACTGGACAGGGTGTACTGACAGTTGGCGGCACCGGTCACGTCCCGGCGGCTACAGGAAGGTGTGACCCTCACCGCGGTACGTCGGGACCGTCGACGTCACCGTGTCGCCCTCGATCAGGTGCAACGTGTCGAACCGCTCGCACAGTTCACCGGCCTTGGCGTGCCGGAACCACACCTTGTCGCCGATGAGCAGATCGTCGGCGGGCGACCCGAGCAGCGGCGTCTGGACCTCGCCGGGTCCTTCCTGGGGTCGTCAGCGCAGACCCTCCGGGAGGTACGGCACCGGGAGGCGGTCGGGGCCGGGGCGCCGGAGGCGGGGTAGCCGCCGCCGAGGACGGTGACGACGCCGACGCCGGGGCGTCGTACGACCGGCATGGCGAAGAGGGCGGCCGGACGGCCGGTGAACGACGTGTAGTTGTCGAACAGGCGCGGCACGTACAGCCCGGAACCGGCCGCGATCTCGGTGACGGCGTCCTCGGCCGCGGTGTGCTGGACACTGCCGGTGCCGCCGCCGTTGACGAACTCCAGATCGGGCACAACCGCCCTGACGGCGCGCACCACTTCGGCACGGCGCTCGGCGAGTTCGCGCTTGGCGGTGGCCTGCATCAGCCGGATGGCGCGGGAGCGGAACGGCCGCCCGGCCACGGAGTCGCCGACCCCGGCGATGTGACCTTCGTAGGCCATGATCCCGACGACCTTGAAGCCGGGGCGGCGGTTCACCGTGCGGGCGATGTCGGCGAGTTGGGCGGGGGAACGGAGCGGGGAGCGGAGCGCGCCGACCCGGACGCGGCCGCCCAGCATCCGCAGCGAGGTGTCCAACTCCAGGCAGACACGCACGACTTCACGTCCGCCGTCGCGGGCGTCGTCGATGAGCTTCAGCTGCGCCGGGTCGTCGATCATCACGGTGACGGCGGCGGCGAGTTTGGGGTCGTTGGCCAGTTCACCGAAGGCGGCGCGGTCGGCGGAGGGGTAGGCGAGGAGGACGTCGTCGAAACCGGAGCGGGCGAGCCACAGCGACTCGGCGAGCGTGAAGGACATCAGGCCCGCGAAGCCGTCTCTGGCGAGGACGCGTTCCAGGAGCGTTCGACAGCGGACGGACTTGCTCGCGACGCGGACCGGCTTGCCGCCGGCCCGGCGGACGAGATCGTCCGCGTTCGCATCGAAGGCGTCCAGGTCGACGATCGCGACGGGGGCGTCGAGGTGGGCGGTGGCCCGGTCGTAACGGGCCCGGTCGGCGGCGCGCGCAGTCATGAACGCAGCCTGCCAGACAGGATTACCGCAGGGTAGGGGGACGTTCCGGGCAGATGCCCCGGGGCGTGGACTGGTTCCCGTCCGAGCGGGGGCAACCCGTAGAGTGACGCGCACGCACGGAGGAACGCCGCCGGTCGTTCGACCGCGCCCGGGATGGCGGTCCGCCGCGGCGGGTATGCGTTGCCGGGGACGATTTCGTGGGCGTGCCGGTGAGAGCGGGGAGGACACCCGTCCGTATACAGGCAAGGGCACGAGTACGGCGGCCCGCATACGGACGAACGGTGGCCCGGGTATGAGGGAACGGGGGTGCATGAGCACGGGAGCGCGACGTGCACCTGAATCGCCGGGGGCGTGGGGTGGCGGGGGCCGGGTGATCCGCTGAATCCGACGGCCTCTGCGGGCCCGGTGAACTCCCTGGACCCGGTGGGATCCCTGGCCTCGGTGGCCTCGGTGGCCTCGGTGGCCTCGGTGGACTCGGCGGGCGAGATGGATTCGGCGGACGTGACTGATGCGGCGGGGTGGCCCGGGTCCGATGGGGCGATGGCGACGGGCGAGGGCGGCTTGGACCTACCGGGATCTGGTTTTGCCGGGGCGGCGGAGGGCTCGGGGCCTACGGGAGCTTCCTGGAAGGCGCGGGCTTCGGAGAATCCGGGCGCTGTGACCGAGGGGACTTCGGGTTCCGTTTCCGGGGCGGACTTGAGGGCGGGTACGGGTACGGTTCCGGCTTCTGGTTCGGCTCCGGGGTTCTTTTCGGGGCGGGGGCGAGGGATGCCTCGGGCCGGCCCCGGGTTCTGTTTCGGGGCAGGGTGCGAGTGCTGGTTCGGGGGCTGTCTCTGGTCCGGTCTCGGGTTCCGCATGGGGACCGGCGTCGGGCGGTACTCCGGTTTCCGGTGCGTCGGGGACGCCCGGTGCGCGGGAGGCGGGGAATCGGTCGGGTGGGTCGAACAGGGCTGGTACGGCCGGGACTTCGAGTGCGTGGGATGCGTGGAGCGCACCGGGGATGCCCAGCACGGTGACGAACGGTGGGGCGTCGGAGCGGCGGCGTCCTTCGGGTGCCCATGCGAGTGGGCGGCGGGGTACGGGGATGCGCGGCCGGGTGAGGGTGCCGGGGCGGTGGGTCCTGGCGGCTCGGGTTCTTCCGGGGCGTCCGGTGCCTCTGACGCTGTGAGGGATGCGGGGGTTCGCGGGCTGGGCGGGAGCCGTTCGAGCCTGGGGCGTCGGCCGGGAGTGGGGGCCGCGGGTCCAGTTCGGGGTGGTGGGACGGCGGCAACGGGAGGCGTACGGCTCCGCAGAACGGGGGTCCGATGCGCGGGTGGTGTCCCGGGGTAACGGTCCTGATGGTCGCGCTGTGTCGCCGGGTGACGGGTCCGATGCGCGAACGATGTCTTCGGGGCGCGGGGCTGATGGGCGCCCGGTGTCTCCGGGTGGTGGGTTCGAGGGTCGCTCTGTGTCTTCCAACGACGGTTCCGGGGAACGGAGTTCGGCTCGGAGCAACGGTGCTGATGTTCGCGACGGGGTCGGCTTCGATGCTCGCGGTGGTTCGGGTTCCGCGCCGGGTTCCGTGGCGGGTTCCTCCGATGACCGGCCGCGCTTTCCCGGCCTTCGGCCCTTCTCGCCCCTGGCCATGGACTCGGAGAGCCCGCCCCCACCTCCGGCCTCGGCACGCTTCCCGGACGCCCCGCCCGCACCCGGCGGTGCCGCGCGCCGCGCGGACTCCGGCGGAACCACACCGGGAGCTGTGCCGCCCCGTCCGCAACACCGACCGGTGACGGCGGCACATGGTGGCGAGGCTTCCGGGGAGACCGGTTCAGAAACGGCCACTTCTTACCGCCCGCCCGCATCGGGAGTCCGGAGTCGCCGGGGCGCTCCGCGAACGGGGGCCCAGGCCAAGCGCCTGATCACCTAGCCCAGGATGCGGCCCGCTCGACGACATCTCCCGGCTCGGCTGCCACCCCGCACTCTGAGAGCGAGCCCCCACGCCGGCCGTCCGAGCCGAGGCGCTACATCCCGACCCGCCCGGGAACATCACGCGAGCCCGCGAACGAGGCACCCGAGGCGCCACGTCAGAGCCAGGACTCGACTCGCTCGACGATGCCTCCCACCCCGGCCGCCCCGCCGCGCCCCCGCAGGCGAGTCCCCTGGTCACCCGCCCGACCGGCTTCGCCATGTCCCGGGTCGCCCGGAGACCCCGCCCGGGCAGGCCACTCCACCGCGCCCTGGGGAGAGCCCCCGCGCCAGCCGTCAGACCGGCAGAGCCACGTTCCCTGGCCCCCGGTAACGCCTCCCGGTTCCGCCGCTCCGGCCCGTCCCAACAGCGAGGTTCCAGGCCAGGCGTCCGACGGGTTGCGCCAGGACTCGACCCGATCGGCGATGCCGTCCGCCCCACCGCGTCCCGCAGGCGAGGCTCCGTACCAGCCGTCAGACCGGCAGGGTCATATCCCCGGCCGTCCGGTATCGCCTCCCGGCCCCGCGGCTCCGCCGCGTCCTGCGGGCGAATCCCCGTATCAGATGTCCGACCGGCAGGGCCATGTCCCCGACCGCCCGGTAACGCCTCCCGGCCCCGCCACCACACCCCGTCCCGAGGGCGGGGCCCCAGACCAGGGCCCCGACCGACTGGGCCAGGATCCGGCCCGCTCAGCGATGCCTCCGAGGCCGGACAGCCAGCCGCGTCCGGAGGATGAGGCCGCCTACCAGTCGGCTGACCGGCAGAGCCGTGTCCCCGGCCGGCCGGCATCGCCTCCCGTCCCCGCCACCCCACCCCGTCCCGAGGGGCGGGGCCCCACGCGAGGCGGCCGACCGGTCGCGCCAGGACTCCGCTCGCGAAGCCACTGCCACGCCTCCAGCCCCGGCCGTTCCACCGCACTCCGAGGACGAAGCCCCGCGCCAGTCGTCCGGCTCGGGCGCTACGTCCCGACCCGGCCGGGGACGTCTCGGGGTGTGGCCGTCCCGTCGCGCCCCGACGGTGAAGCCCCAGACAAGTCACTCGACTCGCAGCGCTACGTCCCCACCCGCCCCGGGACTTCCCGTGGCCCGGCTACTTCGTCGCGCCCCGACGCCGAAGCCCCCGCCCAGCCCTCCGACTCGCTCCACCCCACTCCCACCCCCTCCCGCCCAGCAACACCCCCTCCGACTCCCGCCCCGCCACCCCATGGCGAGGCGAATCGTTCACGGACCCCACAGGCGGCGCGCCCACCCGTGGCGTGTGGTCGCCCTCCGGTGCGAGCGCGCCGTACCCCGCCGATCCCCGGCCGGCCGACGCGCCCCCGCCACCGGACCCACCGCATCCGGCACCGTCACACAGGGCTCCACCGTCGACGAAGCCCGCGCATGGTCACCGGCCGCTCCCAGCGCACCAGTTGGGCCTGCCGCCGATCACGCCGATGCTCCCGCCTGGTCACCGGCCGCTCCCAGCAGGCCAGTTGGTCCCACCCCCGACCACTCCTGGTCACCAGCCGCGCCCAGCAGCCCAGTTGGGCCTACGGCCGACGACACGGGCGCGCGGTCACCCTCCAGCTCCACCCCGACCGGCCCCGCCGTCGAAGACGCCGGCGCCTGGTCACCGTCCACCCCACCCCGACCGACCCCACCCTCGGCGAAGCACGAGCCTGGTCACCGGCCGCTCCAAGCAAGCCAGTTGGGCCCACCCCCACCGACCCCACCCCCACCCCCGACCCCTCCCTCTCCTGGACCGCCCCCGTGCCCCCAACGACGGCCGCCCCATAGTGTCCTTCGGTGTGCCCGAGGGATACGACGAGCGGGTGCGGGCGCGGCCGTTCGGGGTGCGGATACGGGCGCGTGCTGTCGCTGTCGCCGCCTGTGTCGTGCTCGGTGTCGGGCTCATCGGCGGGGCAGCGACCGGGAGTTGGCTCACGGGGAGGACGGGGCGGACAGGGCGGTGAGTGCCTTTGTCACCGCGGGGAGTTGTGGCACAGCGTGCCGGTCGATCAGCTGTTTCCGCCCACCGTGCAGGGGCAGGGGGCCGGTCCCGGCGGGGCCGACCGGACCTGGACCCGGATCGCCGTGGCGCCGGACAGCGGGTGTGCGAACGCCTTTGACCCGCTGCTGAGTGACGTCCTCGCCCCTGTCGGGTGTCAGCGGCTTCTGCGCGCCACCTACACCGACGCCACCCAGAGCTACGTCACCACCGTCGGCATCCTCTTCACCAAGGCCGACATCAGCACGATGACCGCCCTCTCCACCCGGTTCAAGAACGAGAACCTCGCCAACCGCACCGACCTCATGCCCCGCCCGTACGCCGCGAAGGGCACCCTCGCCGCCGGCTTCGGCGACAAGCAGCGCGCCTCGTGGACCGTCTCCGTGCTGACGGACGCCCCCGTCGTCGTCTACGCCGTATCGGGCTGGGCGGACGGCCGTAAGGTCGACGTACCGGAGCCCGCGGACGAAGCCGTCACGTCCGGGGGACGACCGCGCCCGCCCAGGCCGGTCTCGGCAACGAGGCGCAGGGGCTGGCCGACCGGGTGGAGCGGAGTCTGCGCAAGACCGTCGACTCGCCCTCGGGGACCTCCGAGACCTCGGACACCTCACAGACCTCGGAGAAGAAGACCTCATGAGCGTCACGTCCCGCCGGGGCGGGCTGGTGAGCGTGGCCCTCGCCGCCTCGCTGGCCCTCGTACCCTCCACCGTCGCGCACGCCGACGGCATACGTGACCAGGAGTGGGCCCTGGACGCCATGCACACCCAGGAGGTCTGGCAGACCACCAAGGGCAAGGGGCATCACCGTCGCCGTCCTGGACACCGGCGTCGAGGCCGACCACCCCGACCTCACCGGCAACGTCCTGCCCGGCAAGGACATGGTCGGCTTCGGGGCCAGGCCGGGCGACCGCTCCTGGGCCCGGCACGGCACCGCGATGGCCGGCATCATCGCCGGGCACGGACACGGCCCCGGCGACACCGACGGCGTCATCGGCATCGCCCCCGAGGCCAAGATCCTCCCGGTCCGCGTGATCCTGGAGGACGGAGACTCGGCGCGCGGCAAGGCCCGTACCACCCGGGGCAACGCCCTTGCGGACGGCATCCGTTGGGCCGCCGACCACGGCGCCGACGTCATCAACCTCTCCCTCGGCGACGACTCCGCCTCCGCGCACCCCGAGCCCGCCGAGGACGAGGCCGTGCAGTACGCCCTGAAGAAGGGCGTCGCGGTCGTCGCCTCGGCCGGGAACGGCGGCGAGAAGGGAGACCACGTTTCCTATCCGGCCGCCTATCCCGGCGTGATCGCCGCGACCGCCGTGGACCGCTTCGGCACCCGCCCTCCTTCTCCACCCGCCGCTGGTACGCCACGGTCAGCGCCCCCGGGTCAACGTCGTCATCGCCGACCCCGACCACAAGTACTACGAGGGGTGGGGACCAGCGCCGCATCCGCCTTTGTCTCAGGGGCCGTTGCACTCCTCAAGGCCGCCCACCCGGGGCTGACCCCGGCCCAGATCAAGAAGCTCCTCGAGGACACCGCGCGCAACCCTCCGGCCGGCGGCCGTGACGACTCCCGCGGCTTCGGCTTCATCGACCCCGCCGCCGCCGTCCAGGCCGCCGCCCGCCTCAAGCCGACGAGCCTGCGCTCCGTCGCCTACGGCAAGAAGTACTTCGGCTCGGGCCCGGAGGCCGCCAGGACCGACAGCGACACCTCCGACTGGGCGGGCCCGCTCGCCGGCAGCGTCGGCGGAGTCCTGCTCGTCGCCGCCGTCGTCCTGTGGCGCGGTCGGCGCCGACGTCACGAGAACTTCTGAACTCCCGGGCGGGCGTGGTCAGTCGGTCGCCGTCGCCGAAGCCGACGTAGAAGAGGCCGCGGTCTCGGCGAACGCCGCGACGCCCGCCTTCGCCGCCGCCTCGATCAGCGTGATGCCGCCGGCCTGGGTCGTGCTGCCCTTGGACAGCACCGCGACCAGGTACTCGTCGCCGTCCGTGCCCGTCACCCGCCCGATGCTGTTGACGTCCCACAGCCCGGTCGTGCTGCGCGCCAACCACCCGTTCTTCAGCGCCCACTTGGAGCCGTCGGCCGCCGCGGAGACCCCCACTGCTGGTCGGCCTCTATCTCCTTCATCAGACCCTGGATGTACGACCGCGAGGCCGCGCTCAGCTTCGAGTCGTCGCCGAACACCTGCTGGAGCAGGGTGAGTTGATCGGCCGCCGTGGTCTGGGTCAGGCCCCAGAGCGGACCGGCGCCACCCGCGGTGCCCGTCAGCCCGAACGTCTTGTTCGCCGCGTCGAGCCCGTCCGCCGTGCCGATGAGGTTCCACAGCGCCGTCGCGGAGTCGTTGTCACTGTTCTGGATCATCGTGGTGGCGTACGACTTCTCCGTCGCGGTCAGCGTCCGGCCCGCGTCCTGCGCCTGGAGCAGCAGGGCCGCCAGGATGTCGACCTTGACGATGCTCGCCGTGTCGAAGGCGGCGTCGCCGTACGCGGCACTCTCGCCGGAGGTCAGGTCGAGGACAGCCACCGAGACCTTCTGGTCACCGGCCGGAGTCACCGACCTCATCGCCTTCGCCAGCAGCGCGTCGTGGTCCACCGTCGGCTGCGTCACAGGTTCCACCGTCGCCTCCCCGCTCCCGGACGCCGAGGCCGACGGCGCCGCCGCCGACGATACGGGGCCGGAGTGAGCGTGCGCCTTCACGTACACGGTCCCCGCCGCCGTAGCACCCACGACCGCCACGGTGGCGAGGGCGAGGTAGGGGAGCCGACGGCGTCGGGAGGGACGCGCGCGGTGGTTGCGGCGGGCGGCTCTGGGAGACTCCATGCCCGCGATGCTGCTGGCGGGGGCTGTGTGAAACGTGAGGCGAAAGTTAGATGTCTGTCAACTGTGCCTGAGAATCGCGTGAAACCCGTGTCCACCGCGTTTCGGGGCCCGCACAAGCCCTGCAGCATCCCCGATAGGGTCGGTCACCGTGGCGAACAAGAACATTCCCGACTCCGGCTACTCCGACGACGACGGCACGGCCGACCCCGGACTGAGCGCGGCCCTCGCCGCCTGGGCCGAGGACCGCACCGCCGTAGGACCCGTGCTGGAGGCCCTCAAGGGCGCCCGGCTCCTGGTGCCCGTGGTGGCCGTGCTCGGCGAGGTCGAGGAGGACGAGAACGGACTGCGCCGCGAGAAGACCAGCGACATGGCCGTGCCCACGCTCAAGGCCGGCGGCCGCACCGCGCTGCCCGCCTTCACGTCCACCGACTCGCTGACCCGCTGGGACCCGGCGGCCCGCCCCGTGGCCGTACCGCTGCACCAGGCGTTGCAGGCCGCCCTGCACGAGAAGGCGGACACGGTGGTGCTGGACATGGCGGGGCCGGTGCCCTTCGAACTGTCGGGGCCCGTGCTGCTGGCACTCGCCGAGGGGCGCACCAGCGCCGACCCGCTCACCGACCCGGAGGTCGTGGCGGCCGTACGCTCCGTGGTCGCCGGGGTGGGCGCGGTCCAGCGGGCCTACCTCGGCCCCGGCCGCGCCGACGGCACCCTGGCGCTGGTCTTCGAGCCCGCCGTACCGCATGACGCGGGGCTCCACGCGGTCGCCCGCCGCCTGGCCGCCGACGAGACGCTGAGGGCCCGCCTGGTGCACGGCCTCGACCTGGCGGTACTGCCGGCCGGGACGACGCCTCCGGGCGAGCCCTTGTTCGTACGTACGGGGTGAGCGAAGGGAGCGAGCCGCTAGCCGTAGACGGGGCCCGTGTACTTCTCGCCCGGGCCCTGGCCCGGCTCGTCGCGGACGAGGGACGCCTCGCGGAAGGCGAGCTGGAGGGACTTGAGGCCGTCGCGCAGCGGGGCCGCGTGGAACGAGCTGATCTCGGTCGCGCTCGCGTCGAGCAGCCCGGCCAGAGCGGTGACCAGCTTGCGGGCCTCGTCCAGGTCCTTGTACTTGTCGCCCTCGTCGGTCAGACCGAGCTTCACGGCGGCGGCGCTCATCAGATTGACGGCGACCGTCACGATCACCTCGACCGCCGGGACCTCCGCGATGTCGCGGGCCATGGCGTCGAAGTCGGGGAGTCGGCGTTGACGGACTCGGGAGGCGTGTCACTCATGCCCACACGATAGGCCCCGGTGTACGGCGGTTAGCACCACCCCGGGGAGCTGCTAACCTTGTGTGATGACCGGCCAGGCACTGCGGTGCCCGGCCAACAAGTGGAGGCTCCGATCTCCCACCTGACCGTCCTCACGGACGGCGGGTCACCCCGGTCAGGCGGTCACCATCGTTCCGTACGGACGATGGAGTCGCCCGAAAGCGCGCCCCGCGATCATCGCGGCGGTGCTCCGGCAGTGTTTTGGAGCCCCGTCTTGTGATCGTCCGGGGCATTTTTTGTGTTCCGGCGCGGTTAGGTCTGTCTACCAAAGACAAACGCGGCCGTCCGCCAGATGGCCGTGTTGGTGCTAACCGAGGAGGATCCATCAGCACCGAGCCCCGTATCAACGACCGGATTCGCGTTCCCGAAGTGCGACTTGTCGGTCCGAGCGGCGAGCAGGTCGGAATTGTTCCGCTTGCCAAGGCCCTTGAGCTTGCGCAGGAGTACGACCTGGACCTGGTCGAGGTTGCGGCGAGTGCACGTCCGCCGGTCTGCAAGCTCATGGACTACGGGAAGTTCAAGTACGAGTCGGCCATGAAGGCCCGTGAGGCGCGCAAGAACCAGGCGCACACGGTCATCAAGGAAATGAAGCTCCGGCCGAAGATCGACCCGCACGACTATGACACCAAGAAGGGTCACGTCGTCCGGTTCCTGAAGCAGGGCGACAAGGTCAAGATCACGATCATGTTCCGTGGCCGTGAGCAGTCACGGCCCGAGTTGGGCTACCGACTGCTGCAGCGTCTCGCCACGGATGTGGAGGACCTCGGGTTCGTCGAGTCGAACCCGAAGCAGGACGGCCGAAACATGATCATGGTTCTCGGCCCGCACAAGAAGAAGACCGAGGCGATGGCCGAGGCCCGTGAGGCCCAGGCGGTCCGCAAGGCGGAAGCGAAGGCCAACCCGGGCAAGTCGCAGAACGCCGCGGAGTCCGAGCTCGACGACGAGAACATCGCCGACGAGAACGTCGCCGACGAGAACGTCGCCGACGAGGACACCGACGACGAGGCCGAGACCGTCGAGGCCCCGGCCGAGGCTCGCGCCGACGCCTGATCCCAGGACGCCAGTCCAGGGAAGTAACCGATACAAGAGCGACGCTCCACCTGTGCCCGGTTTCACGACCGGGCACCGGAGCGCCACCGACGAGGAGATACGGCGCTATGCCGAAGAACAAGTCGCACAGCGGTGCCAGCAAGCGCTTCAAGATCACCGGCTCCGGCAAGGTGCTCCGCGAGCGTGCCGGCAAGCGCCACCTGCTCGAGCACAAGTCGTCCCGTGTGACGCGTCGCCTCACCGGCAACGCCGAGATGGCCCCGGGCGACGCCAAGAAGATCAAGAAGCTTCTCGGCAAGTGACGTACGCGGCGCTCCGATCGAGCGCCGCACGTCTGGACCGGGACCCCATCGATTCCGGGCCGTGTGAGTCCCACCACGGCCCCGCTACAAGGAGTTAAACAAGTGGCACGCGTCAAGCGGGCAGTCAACGCCCACAAGAAGCGCCGGGCGATCCTCGAAGCCGCCTCCGGCTACCGCGGTCAGCGTTCGCGCCTGTACCGCAAGGCCAAGGAGCAGGTCACCCACTCGCTGGTCTACAACTACAACGACCGCAAGAAGCGCAAGGGCGACTTCCGTCGGCTGTGGATCCAGCGCATCAACGCCGCTGCCCGCGCCAACGGCATCACGTACAACCGCTTCATCCAGGGTCTGAACGCGGCGAACATCGAGGTCGACCGCAAGATCCTCGCCGAGCTGGCTGTCAACGACGCCGGTGCGTTTGCCGCGCTGGTCGAGGTTGCGCAGAAGGCTCTGCCGAGCGACGTCAACGCGCCCAAGGCCGCGTGACGCTCCGCCGGCTTGAGCGGTGACGTGAAGGACCCGCAGGTTTTTAGCCTGCGGGTCCTTTGTTGCTGGGTGGCCCGGTTCGTTGTCGGGTGCGGGTGCGTCGTGGCTGGTCGCGCAGTTCCCCGCGCCCCCTGGGGAAATACCGTTGGCCTGAGTTTTGAAGGTGAAGCAGAACATGTCCCCCCTCGACCTCATCTCGCCTCGCTCCGCTCGCGTCGCCGCTGCTCGGCGGCTCGACAAGCGGAATTTTCGGAGCAAGGAGCGGCTGTTCCTTGCCGAGGGGCCGCAGGCCGTGCGGGAGGCCGCGGGGTTCAAGGACACGCTCGTCGAGTTGTTCGCGACGGTCGAGGCCGCGGAGCGGTACGCCGACATCGTTGGTGAGGCTCGGGACGCCGGGGCGCGTGTGCATCTCGCGGATGAGCAGGTCATCGCCGACATCTCCACGACCGTCACGCCGCAGGGGCTGGTCGGGGTCTGCCGGTTTCTCGACACTCCGTTCGAGGAGATCCTCAAGGGGCGGCCCAAGCTCGTGGCCGTACTGGCGAACGTGCGGGACCCCGGGAACGCCGGCACCGTGCTGCGGTGTGCTGACGCGGCCGGGGCCGAGGCCGTCGTCCTGACCGACGCTTCTGTCGATCTCTACAACCCGAAGGCCGTTCGGGCCTCCGTGGGGTCGCTCTTCCATCTGCCCGTCGCCGTGGGGTGCCGGTCGAGCAGGCCGTGGCCGGGCTCAAGGGGATCGGGGTGCGGATCCTCGCCGCCGACGGGGCCGGGACCGACGATCTCGACGACGAGCTGGACCAGGGGACGATGGGCGGGCCCACCGCCTGGGTGTTCGGGAACGAGGCGTGGGGGCTTCCGGAGGAGACCCGGGCGCTCGCGGACGCCGTTGTGCGGGTTCCGATCCACGGGAAGGCCGAAAGCCTGAACCTGGCCACCGCCGCCGCCGTATGTCTCTATGCGTCGGCGCGTGCACAGCGCGCCTCCGGAGGGTGCCGCTCTGTCACCGACAGCTAGTAGGGTGACCAGCTCGGGGCCCACCTGCGCCGTATGAGAAGAGGTGGGGTACGGGGATGACTGTCGGCACGAGCAGCGCGCCGGGAGCTCGGGGCGTGCCCCGGCCGTCCGAGGGCCGGCACGACGACCTCGGCATCGACCCCGACGAACTGGCCGATGGCCTGGTCATCGCCGACGAGCACGGGCATGTCGTCTGCTTCAACGCGGCGGCCGAGCGCATCACCTCCGTCGCCGCCGCCGACGCCCTCGGGCAGCGGCTGGAGAAGGCCCTCCCGTTAGAGGACCTGGAGGGCCGCCGCTGGTGGCAACTGACCGATCCCTACGGCGGCTTGGCCATCCGGGTGCGGCAGCCCGAGCGGAACCTGCTGTTGCCGGGCGGGCACGAAGTTCTCGTCACGGCGCGTTACGTCCGTGCGGAACCCCTCGGTCCTGTTCGGCGGGTCGTCGTTTCCCCCGGGACACCGAGGCCCGCCGCCGCACCGAGCGCAGCCATGCCGAGCTGATCGCCACCGTCGCCCACGAACTGCGCTCGCCGCTGACCTCCGTCAAGGGCTTCACCGCGACCCTGCTCGCCAAGTGGGAGCGTTTCACCGACGACCAGAAGCGGCTGATGCTGGAGACGGTCGACGCCGACGCCAACCGCGTCACCCGGCTCATCGCCGAGCTGCTCGACATCTCCCGCATCGACTCCGGGCGGCTGGAGCTGCGCCGCCAGCCCGTCGACATCGGCGCCGCCGTCGGCCGCCACATCCAGGCGTACGTCGCCGCGGGCCAGACCGCCGACCGGTTCCTGCTCCGCGTCGAGCAGCCGCTGCCCGGCCTGTGGGCCGACCCCGACAAGGTCGACCAGGTGCTGAGCAACCTGCTGGAAAATGCGGTGCGCCACGGCGAGGGAACCGTCACCATCGACGTCACGGCCTCCGCGTCCCCGCGCGAGGGCGAGGAGACCGGCACGTCCGTGACGGTGAGCGACGAGGGCCCAGGCATCCCGGAGGAGTCCATGAACCGCGTGTTCACCCGCTTCTGGCGGGGCAGCAAGCGCGGTGGCACCGGCCTCGGGCTGTACATCGTCAAGGGCATCGTCGAAGCCCACGGCGGGACCATCACGGTCGGCCGCGCCCCCGGTGGCGGCGCCGAGTTCCGATTTACGTTGCCCGTGGGCACCCCGGCGTATCTGCAGTAGCCCTGCCGCAGCCGCCGACGAGGCCCCACGGGCGCGGTCACCTGCCTCACCCCCGTTAGACTCGGCCTTTGGCACCTTTGCGTCCCCGTTTCAGGGACGCCGACGCGTCCCCGAGTCGAGTCGGGACGGGGACCATCCGCCAGCCAACCGGAAGCACGGGAAGAGATGTCGGCACCGAATAAGTCGTACGACCCTGTAGAGGTCGAGGCCTTGAAACCGGAAGAGATCGAGCGCATGCGGGACGAGGCGCTCGCCGCCTTCGCCGCCGCCGGCGACCTCGACGCGCTCCAGGAGGCCAAGGTCGCGCACACCGGCGGCACCTCCCCGCTGGCCCTCGCCAACCGCGAGATCGGCGCGCTGCCCCCGCAGGCCAAGGCCGCGGCCGGCAAGCTCGTCGGCCAGGCCCGGGGCGCCGTCAACAAGGCCCTCGCCACTCGCCTCGGCGAGCTGGAGGCCGAGCGTGACGCCCGTGTCCTGGTCGAGGAGGCGGTGGACGTCACCCTGCCGTACGACCGCGTCCCGGCCGGCGCCCGGCACCCGCTCACCACGTTCATGGAGCGTGTCGCCGACGTCTTCGTGTCCATGGGGTACGAGATCGCCGAGGGCCCCGAGGTCGAGGCGGAGTGGTTCAACTTCGACGCCCTGAACTTCACCCCGGACCACCCGGCCCGGCAGATGCAGGACACCTTCTTCGTCCAGGGCCCCGAAGGCACCGAGGGCGACGAGTCCGGTGTCGTGCTGCGCACCCACACCTCTCCGGTGCAGGCCCGCGCCATGCTGGACCGCGAGCCGCCCGTCTACATCGTGTGCCCCGGCCGCGTGTACCGCACGGACGAGCTGGACGCCACGCACACCCCGGTCTTCCACCAGATCGAGCTCCTCGCCATCGACGAGGGCCTCACCATGGCCGACCTCAAGGGCACCCTCGACCACATGGTCCAGTCGCTCTTCGGCTCGGAGATGAAGACCCGGCTGCGGCCGAACTACTTCCCCTTCACCGAGCCGTCCGCCGAGATGGACATGCTCTGCTACGTCTGCAAGGGCGAGTCCGTCGGTAACCCCGACCGTCCCTGCCGCACCTGCTCCTCCGAGGGCTGGATCGAGCTGGGCGGCTGCGGCATGGTCAACCCCCGCGTCCTCGTGGCCTGCGGGGTGGACCCGAGAAGTACAGCGGATTCGCCTTCGGGTTCGGCATCGAGCGGATGCTGATGTTCCGCCACAACGTCGAAGACATGCGAGACATGGTCGAGGGTGACGTCCGGTTCACCCGGCCGTTCGGGATGGAGATCTGATGCGCGTCCCGCTTTCTTGGCTGCGGGAGTACGTCGACCTGCCGGCGACGGAGACCGGCCGCGACGTCCAGGCCAAGCTCATTTCCGTCGGCCTCGAGGTGGAGACCGTCGAGCAGCTCGGCGAAGGCCTCAAGGGCCCCCTCGTCGTCGGCAAGGTCCTCACGATCGAGGAGCTGGAGGGCTTCAAGAAGCCCATCCGCTTCTGCACGGTCGACGTCGGCCAGGCCAACGGCACCGGTGAGCCCCAGGAGATCGTCTGCGGCGCCCGCAACTTCGCCGTCGGCGACAAGGTCGTCGTGGTCCTCCCCGGCGCGGTCCTGCCGGGAGACTTCGCGATCGCCGCCCGCAAGACCTACGGCAAGACCTCGCACGGCATGATCTGCTCCGGCGACGAGCTGGGCATGGGCGACGACGGCTCGCACGGCATCATCGTGCTGCCGCCCGAGCACGAGGTCGGCACCGACGCGATCGAGCTCCTCCAGCTCGTCGACGAGGTCCTCGACATCGCCGTCACGCCCGACCGCGGCTACGCCCTGTCGATCCGCGGCGTCGCCCGCGAGACCGCCACGGCCTACGGCCTCCCGCTGCGCGACCCGGCCCTCCTGGACGTCCCGCAGCCGAACGCCTTCGGCTACCCGGTCCAGGTCTCCGACCCGATGGGCTGCGACCGCTTCACCGCCCGCACGGTCACCGGCCTCGACCCCGAGGCCCGCTCCCCGCTCTGGCTCACGCGCCGCCTCCAGAAGGCGGGCATGCGCCCGATCTCGCTCGCCGTCGACATCACCAACTACGTGATGCTGGAGCTGGGCCAGCCCCTGCACGCCTACGACCGCTCCCGCGTCCAGGGTCCGATCGGCGTGCGCAGGGCCACGCAGGGCGAGAAGCTCACCACGCTCGACGGCGTCACGCGCACGCTGGACGCCGAGGACCTGGTGATCACCGACGACCGCGGCCCCATCGGCCTCGCGGGTGTCATGGGCGGCGCCAACACGGAGATCGACGACACCGAGGGCACCACCACCGAGGTCGTCGTGGAGGCCGCGCACTTCGACGCGCTCTCCATCTCGCGTACGGCCCGCCGCCACAAGCTGGCGTCCGAGGCGTCCAAGCGCTTCGAGCGCGGCGTCGACCCGCAGGCCGCCTCCGCCGCCGCCCAGCGCACGGTGGATCTCCTGGTCCTCCTCGCCGGCGGCACCGCGGACGCGGGCGTCACCGAGGTCATCGCGCCCTCGGCCCCGCACACCATCACCATCCCGGCCGACCACCCGGACAAGGTCGCGGGTGTCGCCTACGGCCGCGAGACCGTCGTACGGCGTCTCCAGGAGGTCGGCTGCGACGTCATTGGAAATTCTGCCGCGTGGAACGCGTCGTTGGGGGTGGTGGTCGGGCGACGGGCGGGCAGGACGAGCTGATCGTCACCGTCCCGTCCTGGCGCCCGGACCTCACGGACCCGAACGACCTGGCCGAAGAGGTCATCCGCCTGGAGGGCTACGAGAACCTGCCCTCCACGCTCCCCAAGCCCCCCGCGGGCCGGGGCCTCACCGACCGCCAGCGGCTGCACCGCCGGGTCGGCCGTGCGCTGGCCGGGGCCGGTTATGTCGAGGCGCCGAACTACCCCTTCGTCGGCGAGCACGTCTTCGACCAGTTCGGCCTGACCGCCGACGACCCGAACCGCAGGGTCGTCAAGCTGGTCAACCCGCTCTCGGACGAGGAGCCCGCGCTTCGTACGACGCTGCTGCCGGGCCTGCTCGGTGCGCTGCGCCGGAACGACGGCCGGGGTTCGCACGACCTCGCGCTGTTCGAGACGGGGTTGGTCTTCCACCCGCGCGAAGAGCTGAAGATCGCGGTACGGCTGCCGGTCGACCGGCGTCCCACCGACGAGGAGATCGCGTCCCTCACCGAGGCGCTTCCCGTCCAGCCCCGGCATGCCGCCGTCGTCCTCGCGGGCGCGCGTGAGCAGGCCGGCTGGTGGGGCAAGGGGCGTCCGGCGGACTGGGCCGACGCGGTCGAGGCGGCGCGCGTGCTCGCGCGGGAGGCCGGGACCGAACTCGTCGTGCGGGGTGGGCAGTACGGGCCCTGGCATCCGGGGCGTTGTGCGGAGCTCGTCGTCTCCGTCGACGGGGCCGAGCAAGTCATCGGGTACGCGGGGGAGTTGCACCCGGGTGTGCTGAAGACGTTGGGGCTGCCCGCGCGTACCAGTGCGATGGAACTGGACCTGGATGTCCTTGAGTCGGCGTCCTCGGGGTTCCCAAAGGGCCGAAGATCTCGACGTTCCCCGTCGCCACGCAGGATGTCGCGCTGGTCGTCGACGTGGCGGTGCCGCACGCCGACGTCGAGGCGGTGTTGCGTGAGGGGGCGGGCGAACTGCTGGAGTCCATCCGGCTGTTCGACGTCTACGAGAACGCCGCGCAACTTGGTGAGGGGAAGAAGTCGCTGGCGTACGCGCTGCGGTTCCGTGCGGGTGATCGGACGCTGACCGTTGATGAGGCGTCCGCTGCTCGGGATGCGGCGGTTGCGTTGGCCGGGGAGCGGGTTGGGGCGGTGCTTCGCGGCTAAGGGGGTGGGGGCTGCGTTTGGTTGCCGGGTGCGCGTTCATAGTGGCCGATCGCGCAGTTCCCCGCGCTCCTCAGGGCATCGGTGTGAGCCTGTGTCTGAGGTCTCACCTGCATAAATGCGTGTGTCTCGGCTCTTCTCACTCGTTTGGGTGAGAAGTCTGGGTGATCCGGCCCGATCGGGGCATGTGGTCGACAGAATCGGACCGGCCTCTCGGGGTCGGTCCGATTGCGCTGTCGGGGCCTATTTGGGGGCCACAGGCATGATCCGCATCAAGGCTGGGGTACCCCGCAGGGCGCGCCCGAGGACCCGTTTCCGTCGTCCGCTGCGCCGGGCGGCGCCGCCCTGGGGCTGCCCACGGTCTGGGGCGCCATAGCCATCACGTACAAACTCACCTGCCCGCTCGCCCAGCAGAACAGCCTGGGCGCCCGGATCGTCACCAGCGCCGTGTTCTTCGCGGTCGGCACCGGTCTCATCGTCCAGGTCCGCCGCTCCCTGCTGCGTGAACTCCGCCAGATCCGGCAGATCGCCGGCGCCGCCCAGAACGCCCTGCTGCGCCCGTTGCCGCCTCGCCTCGACGGCCTGGACATCGCCGCCGCCCAACTGTCCGCGGAGCGCGGTGCGGTGGTCGGCGGTGACCTGTACGAGGTGATCGCCACCGAGCACGGGGTACGGGTCGTCATGGGTGACGTGCGCGGCCACGGCATCGCCGCGATCGGCACGGTCGCCGCCGTCCTCGGCAGTTTCCGCGAGGCCGCCCACGACGAACCCGAACTCCCGGGCGTGCTAAGGCGGTTGGACCGCGCCCTCGCCCGCCACCTCCGCGAACGCGCCCGCGCGGAACACCCCGCGTCCGGCGCCCTCGACCCCGAGAGCCCGGTCGCCGAGGAGTTCGTCACCGTACTGCTCCTGGAGATCGGCAGGGACGGGGAGGTACGGGGCTGAACTGCGGTCATCCGTGGCCGTACCTGTTGAGCGGGGAGCGGGTCGAACCACTTGCCCGGGCCGAACCCCTTCCGCCTCTCGGCCCGTTCCCGCTGCCGACGGAGTTGCCGCTCGTCCGCTGCGGCCAACTCCTCTCGGGGAGGCCCTGTTCCTCTACACGGACGGAGCGGAGGACGCCCGTGATGCGCGGGGCCGTTTCTTCCCACTGAGGGATGCGTTGACCGCCGCAGTGGCCCAACACCCCCTCCCCGTACCTCAGTCGGTTCTGGGTTCGGTCTTCACGGCGTTGCTGCGCCACGCGGGCGGCACCCCGACGGATGACGTGGCGATACTCATCCTGAGCAATGACAGAAAGCCGGCGCTTCCCCACCTGGGGGCGCGAGGCTGTGACATCAGCGGCTCCGCCGCGGGGGCGCGACCGGCCACGACGCACCCGCACTCGACGAACTACCCACAGCACAACGGCGTTTAGTGGCCACCGCAAAGCCAGGCCGCCGCACTTACGAGGGGGAGCCGGCGGCCCGGCCGGCCTCTTGCGAGGCAATCCAGTCAACCGGCTCGAAACTCTCCGCAACAGCGCGCACACACCCCGGATTCACGTACTCCGTTCACACCCGGTGTGAACCGAACCGCACTACTCTGTCCGCACCGAGTCACCCGGGGGCCTCCCATGCAGCCCAACACACTCCTCGACGCGATCCTGGACGAGGCGGGAATCTCGCACGCGGGACTCGCCGCCCATGTGAACCAGGCAGGACGGGCCAGAGGTCTCGCCCTCCGGTACGAACACACCGCCGTGGCACGGTGGTTGAAGGGTCAGCGACCACGGGGCCAGGTCCCCGACCTGATCTGCGAGGTGCTCGCGACCCGCCTGCACAGACCCGTCACCCTCGACGACATCGGCCTGGGCGTCCCCGGCGAGCCGGCCACCCCGCACGGCACCTCCCTGTCCGGCTTCGTCGAGCGGGCCACCGCCCTGTGGCGCTCCGACGAGCAGCAGCGCCCGCACATCCTCGGCGCCCCCGCGGTCACCGGCACGCCCGCGGTGATGCCCGTGTGGGAGTGGGAGAACCCGCCGGACGACGTGGACGTCTCGCGCGGCGGCCGGCACCGGGTGAGCATGGCCGACATCGAGATGCTGCGCGCGGCCCGCGCCCATTACGAGCAGATGTACCGCAAGGCCGGTGGCGTGGCGACCCGCACCCGCATCGTCGGCTTCCTCAACTCCGAGACCGCACCCCTGCTGCGCGGCAGCTACACCGACGCCACCGGCCGTCAACTGCACCGGGCCACCGGCGGGTTGGTGGCCATCGCGGGCATCTGCGCCTACGACTCCGACGCGCACGGACTCGCCCAGCGCTACTTCCACCAGGCCCTGCGGCTGGCAAAGGCCAGCAACGACCGGGGACTTGGCGCGTACGTCATCGCGCTGCTGGTCAACCAGTCGCTGTTCATGCGGGAGTTCCGCCAGGCCGTCGCCTTCGCGGAGGCCGCGCTGCGGACCGCCGGCCGGCAGATCACCCCGGCGCTCGCCTCCGACCTGTACGCGATGCAGGCGAAGGCGTACGCACACCTCGGCGACGGCACGAGCGCCCTGTCCTGCATCCGGCGTGCCGAGCAGGCCGCCGAACGCATCCGGCGCGGATACGAACCCGACGAGACCGGCTATGTCCAGCCGGGCCTCGTCAACGTCCAGGTGGCGGAGGCGCTGCTCAGCCTCGGCGATCTGACGGCGGCGGGGAGCACGCCACGGCGGCGGTCGACACTCCGGCGCACGACCGGGGCCGGGTGCACCGGCTGGCCATGCTCAGCCAGATCGAACTGCGTCAGGGAAACGCGGACAAAGCCGTGGCCACGGCCGTGCAGATGGCCGAACAGGCGAGGGGGATGGAGTCCCAGCGGCTGCGTGACAGACTCCGCGCGGTCCGCGAGTACCTGGTGCGCAGCGACTGCGCGGGTACGTCCGAGGCGGCCGAACTCATCGACGGGGCACTGCGCGTACCGCTGTAGACAGCGCTGTCGTCCACAACACCGTTCCTGCTGCGATATTGCCACTTACTCGACGGAAGGTGGCAGAACCGTGCAGTGGACGAAACAGAACGAACAAACTGTGTACTCAAATCGCTGGTTCAGCGTCAATCTCGCCGATGTCGAACTACCCGACGGCCAGCACCTCGACCACTTCCTGATACGGCTGCGGCCGGTCGCCGTGGCGACGGTGGTCAACGAGGCGAACGAGGTGCTCCTGCTGTGGCGGCACCGCTTCATCACCGACAGCTGGGGGTGGGAGCTCGCGGCCGGCGTCGTCGAGGACGGCGAGGACATCGCGCGCCCGCCGCCAGGGAGCTGGAGGAAGAGACCGGCTGGCGGCCGGGGCCCCTGCACCACCTGATGAGCGTGGAACCGTCCAACGGGCTCACGGACGCCCGGCACCAC
Source organism: Streptomyces sp. P3 (assembly GCA_016893485.2). Taxonomy (GTDB): domain Bacteria; phylum Actinomycetota; class Actinomycetes; order Streptomycetales; family Streptomycetaceae; genus Streptomyces. The sequence goes on along the minus strand of JAFEKX020000001.1, from coordinate 2,183,467 downwards.
ATCTACTGGGCCGACGAGGGCGAGTACACCGGACACCCCGTGGACGACTTCGAGTCGGACCGCCGGGAGTGGGTGCCGCTCAAACTCGTACCCGACATGGTCGCCCGCGGGAGGTCCCGGCCGCCAACATGGCGGCCGCACTGCTGCTGTTGCACCATCTGAGGCTGGGGCAGGACACGGCCCCCGGTCCGGCAGCGCCCCAGAGGGGCGCGGGGAACGGCGCGACCAGCCACGTCGTAGTCGCGGCCAATCCACCGGCCTTCGAACGCTAACGTCCCAGCACCTGCCAGACAGTCACGACAAGTGCACCCACGGCGGTCAGCGCGGCTATAGCCGGCAGCGGCCAACGCGTGTGCTCAAGTGCGACGATTCGCGCGCTCAGATCGTCCAGTTCCTTGTCCGTCTCCTCGGTGCGATGACTGAGCAGGGCGAGGCCTCCCTCGACCCGCGCGTACGCGACATCGAGGCGGCGGCGTAACTCTGCGAGTTCTCCATGGACCACGGGATTCTCGGGGTCGGCGGTCACGGGTCCGCTCCTTTCCGTAGTCGGAACATCCCTTGCATGCGCATGAAGAGTCAACTCGCCTGGTGGACACCAGGGGAGAGTGTGCGAGAGGCATATGCGGGCCCGGCGCGCACACGGTGTGTGAATGCCGCGGGCCCGGCGCTCCGAAGAGTGCCGGGCCCGCAACCGCCAACGTATTACGGTGAGTTGCCGCGCGAAAAGGGCGGAAATCGCGAAGGCATCGCATCCGCTCAGCCGTAGGAGTAGAACCCCGAGCCGGACTTACGGCCGAGGCGTCCCGCGTCCACCATGCGCTGGAGCAGCGGGGAGCGGCGTACAGGGGTTCCTTGTACTCGTCGTACATCGAGAAGGCGATCGCCGCGACCGTGTCCAGGCCGACCAGGTCGGTCAGCTTGAGCGGGCCCATCGGGTGGGCGCAGCCCAGTTCCATGCCGTTGTCGATGTCCTCGCGGCTGGCGATGCCCGACTCGAACATCCGGATCGCGGAGAGGAGATAGGGGATCAGCAGCGCGTTGACCACGAACCCGGAGCGGTCCTGGGCGCGGATCGCGTGCTTGCCGAGCACCTTCTCGGCGAACAGCTGGGCGCGGCTGAGCGTGCCCTCGGAGGTGGTCAGCGCGGGGATCAGCTCGACGAGCTTCTGCACCGGGGCCGGGTTGAAGAAGTGGATGCCGATCACCTGGTCGGGGCGCGAGGTGGCGACCGCGAGCTTCACCAGCGGGATCGAGGAGGTGTTGGACGCCAGGATCGCGTCGGGCCGGGTCACGACCTGGTCGAGCACCTGGAAGATCTCGGTCTTGACCTGCTCGTTCTCGACGACGGCCTCGATCACGAGGTCACGGTCGGCGAACTCGCCGAGATCGGTGGTGAAGCTGAGCCGCGCCTGGGTCTCCGCGAGTTCCTCGGCGGAGATCTTGCCGCGCTCGGCCGCCTTGGTCAGCGAGTTGAACAGCCGGGTGCGGCCGATCTCCAGCGCCTCGCCGGTGGTCTCGGCGACCTTCACGTCCAGGCCGGAGCGGGCGCACACCTCGGCGATACCGGCGCCCATCTGGCCGCAGCCGACCACTCCGACGCGCGCAATGTCTCCCGCTGGGATGCCCGTCACATCGTCCCCTTCACTGCCTCTGTCACTGTGTCGCAGGATCTCGTTGTCCGACGCCTGCTCCGATCGTGCACGTTACCCGCAAGTATCGATGATCGATCGCCGGGGTCGGGCATCCTGGGGCGCGGAGACGATCCGTGACGGCACGGGTCCACAGCGTATGGGGTGTGCAGATGGGGCGATTGTCACGTCGGGCGTTCGCGATGGCCGCGCTGTCGACGCTGGCCACGACCGGCAGCGCGGCGGCGGACACCGGGCGCGGACCGGCGCCGGCCGGCCGTCCGCGCGCGGTCACCGAGATGCGGGGCGTGTGGCTGGCGACGGTCGCCAACCGCGACTGGCCCTCCCGCCCGGGCCTGACCCCGGCACAGCAGCGCACCGAACTGATCGCCCACCTCGACACGGCCGTCCGCGACCGCCTCAACACGGTGATGTTCCAAGTACGGCCCACCGCCGACGCGTTGTGGCCCTCGCCGTACGAGCCGTGGTCCCAGTACCTCACCGGCACCCAGGGCAAGTCACCCGGCTGGGACCCGCTGAAGACGGCCGTAGAGGAAGCGCATGTGCGGGGCTGCAACTGCATGCCTGGTTCAACCCGTACCGCATCGCCAACAACACCGACCTGACGAAGCTCGTCGCCTCGCACCCCGCGCGCAAGCACCCCGACTGGGTGGTCGCGTACGGCGGGAAGCTCTACTACAACCCCGGGCTGCCGCAGGTCCGCGCCTTCGTCGAGGACGCGATCCTCGACGCGGTGAGGAAGTACCCCGTGGACGGCGTCCACTTCGACGACTACTTCTACCCGTACCCGGTGGCCGGGCAGACCTTCGACGACGACGCGGCCTACGACGCGTACGGCGGCGGTTTCAGCGACCGGGCCGCGTGGCGGCGCGACAACATCGACAAACTGATCCGCGAGACCGCCGCCCGCATCGAGCAGGTCCGCCCGGGCACGCGCTTCGGGATCAGCCCCTTCGGCGTGTGGCGCAACAGCGCGACCGACCCGCGCGGCTCCGACACCCGGGCGGGGGTGCAGACCTACGACGACCTCTGCGCGGACACCCGTAAGTGGGTGCGTGAGAACTGGATCGACTACATCGTCCCGCAGCTCTACTGGAACATCGGCTTCGCCGCCGCCGACTACGCGAAGCTGGTGCCCTGGTGGGCGGAGGTCGCGCGGGGCACGAAGACCCGGTTGTACGCGGGTGAGGCGTTGTACAAGGCGGGCGATCCGGCGCAGCCCGCCGCCTGGCAGGACCCGGCCGAACTGTCCCGGCACCTCACCCTCGCCGCGAAGTACCCCGAGGTCGGCGGGCACGTGTTCTTCGCGGCGCGGGATGTGGCGGTGGACTCGTTCGGGGCGATGGCACGTGTGGTCGCCGATCACTACCAGGGTCCGGCGAAGGCTCCGCGCTGAACACCCTTGCAGGAAAAGGGAGTTGAGTGGTTCTCAACTCCGGTCAGCTTCGCGCCCGTTGTGTGACGGCGATGCACACCAGCACCGCCGTCGCGGTCAACAGGGCGGCTACGGGTAGGTGTTCGCCGAGGAGCAGCACCGACCACACCAGGGTGAGCAGCGGCTGGGCCAGCTGGAGCTGGCTCGCCTTCGGGACGCCGATGGCGGCCATGCCCCGGTACCAGACGACCAGCCCGAGGAACTGTGAACCGGCGGCGACCCACAGCAGTCCGGCCACGCTGTGCGCGGTGAGGTGCGGGGTGTCGTACGACAGGGCGAGCGCGGCGGCGGGCACGGTCAGCGGCAGGCACAGGACCAGTGCCCAGGCGATGACCTGCCAGCCGGGCATGACCCGGGCCAGCCGGCCGCCCTCGGTGTAGCCGGCCGCGCAGACCAGGAGCGCGGCGAGGAGATACAGGTCGGCGGTGGTCACGGCGCCGCCGCTCTGCTGGACGGTGAAGGCGAGCACCGCGCCCGCGCCCGCGAGGGCGGCCGTCCAGAAGGTGCGCGAGGGGCGGATGCCGGTGCGCAGCGCGGACAGGGCGGCGGTCGTCAGCGGCAGCAGACCGACAACGACCGCCGCGTGGGCGGTGGTTGAGGTCTCCAGGGCGAGTGTGGTGAGCAGCGGGAAACCGACCACCACTCCGGCGGCTACGACGGCAAGACCCGCCCAGTGCCGGCGGCCGGGCACCGGGACGCGCAGTGCCAGCAGGCAGCCGCCCGCGATGGCCGCGGCGAGGAGGCTGCGCACGGCCACCAGCGACCAGGCGCCGAAGCCCTCGAGTCCCCAGGCGGTGGCGGGGAAGGTGAGGGAGAAGGCGATCACCCCGAGCGCGGCCTGGACCGTGCCCGCGCGAACCGTGCCCGCGCGAACCGTTGCCGTGCCAACCGTTGCCGTGCGGACCGTCGCCGTCGTCGGGGAGGTGCTGACCGCTATCGGGCCAGAGGCAGTAGCGCTATCGTGTGCTCTCATGCAAGAGCGTAGCAGCGTCGGTGAACTGGCGGATCGCCTGCGGCAGGAACTCGACCGCTACTCTCCCGGTGGAAAGCTGCCGTCGAGTCGGGCGCTCGTCGAGCGGTTCCGGGTGAGCCCCGTGACCGTCTCGCGGGCCCTCGCGCAGCTGGTCGCCGAGGGCTGGTGGTCACCCGGCCCGGCGCCGGAGCGTTCCGGGCCGCGCCCAGGACCGCGACCGTCGCCGCGGGGACACCTCCTGGCAGGAGGTCGCCCTCAGCGCGGACGGCGCCGCCGACTTCGTCCCGCGCACGGTGGACGCGTCCGGCGTCCTCACCACGCTGGCCGCGCCGCCGCCGGGCGTGATCGAGTTCAACGGCGGCTATCTGCACCCCTCCCTGCAGCCCGAGCGCGCGATGGCCGCGGCCCTGTCCCGGGCCGGCCGCCGCCCCGGCGCCTGGGGACGGCCGCCGGTCGAGGGGCTGCCTGAACTGCGCGAGTGGTTCGCGCGCGGCATCGGCGGTGCGATGACGGCCGCCGACGTACTGATCAGCGCGGGCGGCCAGACCGCGCTCACCACCGCACTGCGCGCCCTCGCGCCCCCGGCGCGCCGGTCCTCGTCGAATCCCCACCTACCCGGGCATGCTGGCGATCGCCAGGGCGGCAGGACTGCGCCCGGTGCCGGTCCCGGTGGACGCGGACGGCGTGAAACCGCCCTTGCTGGCGGACGCGTTCCGCGCGACCGGCGCCCGGGTCCTGGTCTGCCAGCCCCTGTTCCAGAACCCGACCGGCGCCGTCCTCGCCCCCGCCCGCCGCCCGGAGGTCCTGCGCATCGCCCGGGACGCGGGCGCGTTCGTCGTCGAGGACGACTTCGTACGACGGCTGGTGCACGAGGACGCGGGCCCGCTGCCGCGTCCGCTCGCCGCCGACGACCCCGACGGCGTCGTCGTCCACGTCGGCTCGCTGACCAAGGCGACCTCGCCCAGCTTCCGGGTCAGCGCCCTCGCCGCGCACGGCCCGGTGCTGGAACGGCTGCGCGCCATCCAGGTCGTCGACACCTTCTTCGTCCCCCGCCCGCTCCAGGAAGCGGCCCTCGAACTCGTCGGCTCACCGGCCTGGCCCCGCCATCTCCGGGCGATCTCAACGGAGTTGAAGACCCGCCGGGACACGATGACGACCGCCCTGCGCCTCGAACTCCCCGCCTTCGTCCTCCCGCACATCCCCTCCGGCGGCTACCACCTCTGGCTCCGCCTCCCCGACGGCTCCGGGGAGAGCAGTCGCTGACGGCCGCGGCCCTCCGCGCGGGCGTCGCCATCACCCCGGGCCGCCCCTACTTCAGCGCCGAACCCCCGGCCGCCCACATCCGGTTGAGCTTCGCGGCGGTCGCGGGGACGGGCGAGATCGTGGAGGGCGTACGGCGGCTCCGGGCGGCCTGGGCGGAGCTGGTCTGACGCGGAGGCGCCCGCGGACCTTCGCCCGGCAACGCCCGTGCCCCGGGCCAAAACCGCTCGACACTCCCGCGCCTGGCCTGCGATTCTCCCGCCATGAACGACATCCCGAGCCTCCCCGACGGCTACGAGTTCTCCGCCGACTTTGCCCGCGTCGACATCGACCGCACCTACCACTGGCTGTCCACCGACGCCTACTGGGCGAAGGACCGGCCCCGCGAGCAGCACGAGCGCGCGGTCGCGTCCTCCCTCAACTACGGCGTGTACGAAGCCACTTCGGGCGAGCAGGTGGCGTACGCGCGGGTGGTCACGGACGAGGCGCTGTTCGCATGGCTGTGCGATGTGTACGTCGACCCGTCGGTGCGCGGCAAGGGCATCGGCACGGCGTTCGTCGGCGCCGTACGCGAGGAGCTGCGACCGCTCGGGGTGCGCCGGATCCTGCTCGCCACGCACGACGCCCACGGGGTGTACGAGAAGATCGGATTCAAGCCATTGGCGCGGCCCGACCAGTGGATGGCCCTGTATTTCGAGTGAGTTGTCCGCCTGGTCCCGACCTCGACGTGAAGTTTCGCCCACCGTGGGTAACTCTCGTCCGGCCCCTCTTGACCTGCGTACTTCGGCGGATCACGATCGCCGCATGTTACTTCGGGTCACGTTCGTGGCGGCCGCGCGCAGCTCCCCGTTGCTCGCGGAGCGCTTCGAGGGACGATCGCCCGCTGGACCAGGCGGGATGGGACGAGGTGCAGCGCGCGGCCCCGGTCCTGCTGCCGCTGGCGGCGGCGGAGCTGCGCTACTGCTCGCCGACCCCGCGCAGCCGGACCACCGGGGACGGGCTCGGTTACACCCCGCTGGTGCAACTCGCCCTGCGGGACTGCGACATGGGCCGCTGGCGCGGGCTGACCCTGGGCGAGGCGATGGCCCGGGAACCGGCCCTGGTGGACGCGTGGTTGGCCGACCCGCGCTCCACCCCGCACGGCGGCGAGTCGCTGCTGTCCTTCATCTCCCGGGTCGGCAGCTGGCTGGACACCCGTCCCGACGACGACGGCGGCCGTATCGTCGCCGTGGCCGAACCCTCCGTCATACGGGCCGCGTTGGTCTACGCCCTGAAGGCGCCCCCGTCGACCTACTGGAACCTCGACGTGCGCCCCCTGTCGACCACCACGGTCACCGGCCACGCGGGCCGCTGGAACCTGCGCTTCGACGGGGTGGCGGTGCAGCCGAGACGGGTGTAGGGGAGGTCGGGCCGACGCCTGCTCCGCTCAACTCCCGCGCGTGTACTCCGTGGTGAGCACCAGGTCCTTCGCCGGGCCGCCCACCCGCCACACCGTCCGCCAGTGGTCGGCGTCCCGTACGGCGAACTCGCCGCGGTAGAGGTCCGCCGAGCAGGGGTGGTCGGTGACGTGGTGCCCCGAGGTCAGGTCCAGGTCGTGGAAGGGGCGCCCGTCGCCGAAGCGCACGTCGGCCCGGCCGGGTTCGCCGCCCGGCAGGAACCGTAGCGTCCGCTCGGCGGGGCGGGGCACGCCCCGCCAGGTGAAGGTACCGGACTCCGCGTGCAGCAGGCCGCCGTCCGGCAGCGTGCTGAAGACGGTCGTACCGGAGAAATCGCCCTCGTCGCCGCTCGCCAGGTCCCGGACCGACCGCCGCACCCGCCAACTCCCGGACAGATACGCCAGCACGTCCGGTACCGGCCAGAAGTCGCCCATCGTCATCCCTTCCCGCGCCGCCGCCGTCGCCAGCCGTCGGGCGAGTCGGTGGGCGCCTTGCGTTCGCTCTGGGCGCGGATCTCGTAGTGCGAGGCGTGGCTCGTGGCGCGGAAGGCCTCCTCGTACGAGGCCAGGGCGCCGCTCATGGCGCCTCCGGCGGTGCCGCGGCGGCGGATCCGGCGGGCCAGCCAGGTGAAGAACCCCAGGACCGCGGCCAGGAAGCCGAGCATGACCAGGTAGGGGAGCAGCGCATGCATGCCCTCGACCCTACGTCCCCGTCGAGGCAGGTCCCATTGACGTGCTCACGACCCTTCCCTATCTTGCCGTTCGAAGTGCTGACCGACGTCTGATATTTCGAACGAACATCTCACGAGCCGCGGAGTGTCCATGTCACGCATCAGCCGCACCGGCCGAACCAGCCGCACCGGCCGTACCCGTCTGAGACTCGCCCTGGGGGCGAGCGCGTTCCTGCTGGCGACGGCCGTCGTCCCCGTCCCGGCCCATGCCGAGGACGTCACCGACTACGCGATCACCGTCGATCCGGGCGCCCGGGGCGCCGCGATCGACAAGACGATGTACGGCGTCTTCTTCGAGGACATCAACCGCGCGGCCGACGGCGGCCTCTACGCCGAACTCGTCCAGAACCGGTCCTTCGAGTACGCGACCGACGACAACAAGGCGTACACCCCGCTCACCGCCTGGACGGTCGGTGGCCAGGCGCAGGTGGTGAACGACGCCGGCCGTCTCAACGAGACCAACCGCAACTACCTCTCGTTGGCCGCGGGTTCGTCCGTCACCAACGCCGGTTACAACACCGGCATCGCGGTCGAGGACGGCAAGAAGTACGACTTCTCGGTGTGGGCCCGCGCGGACAGCGGCACCACCCTCACCGTGAGCCTCCAGGACACCGGCGGCACGCTGGCGACCGCACGCCAGGTCGCGGTGAGGAAGCACGGCTGGGCCCGCTACAAGGCCACGTTCACCGCGACCCGCACCAGCACCACCGGCCGCCTCACCGTCGCCTCCGCCGCCGCGACCGCCCTCGACATGGTCTCCCTCTTCCCCCGCGACACCTACCGGCACGAGCCCAACGGCCTGCGCAAGGACCTCGCCGAGAAGATCGCCGCCCTGCACCCGGGCTTCGTCCGCTTCCCCGGCGGCTGCCTGGTCAACACCGGTTCCATGGACGACTACAGCGCGGCCTCCGGCTACCAGCGCAAGCGCTCCTACCAGTGGAAGGACACCGTCGGCCCGGTCGAGACACGCGCCACGAACTCCAACTTCTGGGGCTACAACCAGAGTTACGGCCTCGGCTACTACGAGTACTTCCGCCTCGCCGAGGACATCGGCGCGATGCCGCTGCCCGTCGTACCGGCCCTGGTGACCGGCTGCGGCCAGAACAAGGCCGTCGACGACCCCGCGCTGCTCAAGCGGCACATCCAGGACACCCTGGATCTGATCGAGTTCGCCAACGGCCCGGTGACCTCCACGTGGGGCAGGCTGCGCGCGGAGATGGGCCACCCCAAGCCCTTCCACCTCACCCACATCGAGGTCGGCAACGAGGAGAACCTGCCCACCGAGTTCTTCGCCCGCTTCACCCAGTTCCGCGCCGCGATCCAGGCCGCGTACCCGTACATGACGGTGATCTCCAACGCGGGCCCGGACGACAGCGGTTCGACCTTCGACACGGCCTGGCAGCTCAACAAGGACGCCAAGGTCGACATGGTCGACGAGCACTACTACAACAGCCCGCAGTGGTTCCTCCAGAACAACGACCGCTACGACTCCTACGACCGCACCGGCCCGAAGGTCTTCCTCGGCGAATACGCCTCCGGAGGCAACGCGTTCAAGAACGGCCTCGCGGAGGCGGCCTACATGACCGGCCTGGAACGCAACGCGGACGTCGTCGAACTCGCCTCGTACGCACCGCTGTTCGCCAACGAGGACTACGTCCAGTGGAGCCCGGACATGGTGTGGTTCAACAACCACGCCTCCTGGGGCTCCGCCAACTACGAGGTCCAGAAGCTGTTCATGAACAACGTCGGCAGCCGGGTGGTTCCATCGACTGCCACCGGCACACCGTCACTCGTCGCCCCGATCTCCGGGGCGGTCGGCCTGTCGACCTGGGCGACGAGTGCGGCGTACGACGACGTGACGGTGACCGGCGCCGACGGGACGTCGCTGCTGAGCGACGACTTCTCCGGTGACGCGTCCCGCTGGACCCATACGGGGGCGGGAGTTGGAGCATTGAGGACGGGCAGTACGTCCAGAGCGACACCGGCGCCGAGAACACCATGGTGTCGGCGGGCGACCCGGCCTGGCACGACTACGACCTCCACGTGAAGGCCACCAAGAAGGCGGGAAAGGAGGGCTTCCTGGTCGCGTTCGGGGTCAAGGACAGCGGCAATTACTACTGGTGGAACCTGGGCGGCTGGAACAACACCCAGACCGCCGTCGAACAGGCCGTGGACGGCGGCAAGTCCACGCTGATCGCCAAGCCCGGGACCATCGAGACGGGCCGGGCCTACGACGTCGACATCAAGGTGAGGGGCCGTCAGGTCACCTTGTATCTCGACGGACAGGAGTGGGGCAGCTTCACCGACGACAGGCCGGCCGAGCCGTTCCGTCAGGTCGTCACCAAGGACGCGAGGACCGGTGACCTGATCGTCAAGGTCGTCAACGACCAGTCCTCGGGGCCCGTACGGCGATCGACCTGGGCGGTGCGAAGGTCGCGCCCAGGGCGAAGGTGACCACGCTCGCCGCGGGCGCCGACGCGGTGAACAGCGAGACGGCGACCGAGGTCGCGCCGGTCGTGTCCACCTTCAACGGGGTTGCGGACAGGTTCAGTTACACGTTCCCGGCGAACTCCGTCACGTTCCTGAGGATCAGGCAGAGGTAGCAACTGCCTGTTGGCACGCAGGAGGAGCGGCTGCGGGTGGATCAGGCGGAGGGCGCTCCGGCCTGAGTGCCGGGCGTGGGCTGCTGTCCCAGCGGCAGCAGCCCACGCTCGGCGAAGACCTTCTTCGCGGCGAAGGTCGCGTTCAGGGCCTTCGGGATGCCGCAGTACACGGCGGAGTGCGTCAGCGCCTCGACGATCTCCTCCGGGGTGAGGCCCACGTTCAGTGCCGCGTTCACGTGCACGTCGAGCTGTGCCTCGCAGCCGCCAAGGGCGGTGAGCATGCCCAGCGTCACCAACTGCCGCTCACGCGGGGCGAGTCCGGGACGGTCGTAGATCTCGCCGAAGGCCAGGCGACGACCTGGTGACCCAGTTCGGGGTTGATGTCGGCGAGCGAGTCGACGACCCGCTGCCCGGCCTCGCCGTCGACCCGCTTCAGGACCTCCAGGCCGTGGGCGAATCGCTCTTCACGGGTGGTGCTCGCGCTCATGTCAGTTCATCCGATCCCGGCTGCTCGTGCTCGTGGTGGTGTTCGTCGAGAAGCAGCTGTTCGTAGTGGTCGATCTTGTGGTCCAGCACGGCGGCGTTGCGGCGCAACGTCCTTATGCGGTCGGCCAGTTCGGCGCGGTGTGCGCGGGAGCATCGCCAGCCGGTCGGCGACCGAGACGTTCCCCGCCGCCCGCAGCGCCGCGAACCGCTGCATGTCGGCGATCGACATGCCCGTCTCGCGCAACCGGAGCAGGAACTCCAGCCAGGCCAGGTCCGCCGCCTGGTAACGCCGTTGGTTTCCGGTACTCCGGCCGACCCGCTCGATGAGGCCGGCCTTCTCGTAGTAGCGCAAGGTGTCGTGCGAGAGACCGGTGCGCTCGGAGACCTGGGCGATGGTGAGGGTGGGTTCCCGGCCCTGCTCCCGGCCCTGCTCCCGGTCCCGGGGAGGGGCTGAGACTGGGGCTTCAGGGGCTGTCCGCTGGTCATGAACACCACGGTAAAACCTGGAGCGCGCTCCAGGTCAAGCCCTCCGGGGGCACGGCAGGCGCGCGCACCTCGAAGCCGTACTCGCCGAGCGCACTGGCCAACTCGCCCGCGCGGCAGGGCCGGTGTCAGTCCTGCGCCTGCGCCTGCCGTCGGTGGTAGTGGCCGAGGACGACATGGGCCGGGACGATCGTGATCCAGAACCACATCGCCGCGGCCGTGTCGACGTAGGCCAGCGGGATGGACAGGACGAACACCAGGACGCTGGAGGCGAGTTGGACGGTGAAGCGGAGGCGGGCCTTGGCGGCGGGGGAGTCGGGCGAGGGGTGCACCTGGCGTTGTGTGAGCAGCAGGAGCGCCGCGTGCACGGTGTGGATGGCGGCCATGGCGCTCGCGTAGAGGGCCACGGCGTCGGGCTTCGAGGCGTACTCGGCCAGGAGGCTGGTGGGGAAGGGCAGCAGTGCGACCAGGCCGAGACCGAGCAGGGTCAGCCGGGTGACCACACCCGTCTCGACGGGCACCGCCGTGAGGATGCGCCGATGGTCACGCCAGAACCCGGCGATCAGCGTGAAACTGAGCGCGAACGCGCCGAGACTGGGCAGCGTGCCGCTCAGGGCCTTGTGGAACGCGGCGTCGCTCAGATCCGCGGGGACCGCGACATTGATGACGAGCAGCGTCATCGCGATGGCGTATATCCCGTCGGACAGAGCGATCAGACGTGCCGTACCGGGGGAGTGCTCGGGTGTACGTGTCGCTGCCGCGGGCTCTGTCATGCCGATGACAGTAGGGCGTCGGGCCCAGGCGCGGTGGTGGCGAACCGGTGCGTCCGCCTACGGGCCGGAGTGGCGGGTGGTCGGCGGCTGCCCCGGCTCGGCGCAGTCCGTGTGCATACCCACTCACTCGGATTGCATAAATGTGCGCTGAAACGTATAGTCATGCCATCGAAGAGGAGGGTTCCATGGCGGTACGCGCGGCGGTGGCCGGAGCGAGTGGGTACGCGGGTGGGGAACTGCTGCGTCTGCTCCTGGCTCACCCCGAGGTCGAGATCGGTGCTCTGACCGGCAACTCCAACGCCGGACAGAAACTCGGCGCACTGCAGCCGCACCTGCTGCCGCTCGCCGGTCGCGTCCTCCAGGAAACCACCCCGAAGTCCTCGCCGGACACGACGTCGTCTTCCTCGCGCTGCCGCACGGGCAGTCCGCCGCGGTCGCCGAGCAGCTCGGCCAGGACGTCCTCGTCGTCGACATGGGCGCCGACTTCCGGCTGAAGGACGCCGCCGACTGGGAGCGCTTCTACGGCTCGGCGCACGCCGGCACCTGGCCCTACGGCCTGCCCGAACTCCCGGGCTCCCGCGCCGAGTTGGCCGGCACCAAGCGCATCGCGGTGCCCGGCTGCTACCCGACCGCCGTCTCCCTCGCGCTCTTCCCCGCGTACGCCGCCGGGCTCGCCGAGAACGAGGCCGTGATCGTCGCCGCGTCCGGCACCTCGGGCGCCGGCAAGGCTCCCAAGGCGCACCTGCTCGGCAGTGAGGTCATGGGGTCGATGTCCCCGTACGGTGTCGGCGGCGGGCACCGGCACACCCCGAGATCATCCAGAACCTCGGCGCGGCGGGCGGCGAGCCCGTCACCGTGTCCTTCACGCCGACCCTCGCGCCGATGCCCCGCGGCATCCTCGCCACGTGCAGCGCCAAGGCGAAGCCCGGTGTCACCGGCGAGTCCGTGCGCGCCGTCTACGAGAAGGCCTTCGCCGACGAACCGTTCGTGTACCTGCTCCCCGAGGGGCAGTGGCCGGCGACGGCGTCCGTCTACGGTTCCAACGCCGTTCAGGTGCAGGTCGCGTACGACGAGGCCGCGGGCCGCATCATCGCGATCAGCGCCATCGACAACCTGACCAAGGGCACCGCGGGCGGTGCCGTCCAGAGCATGAACCTCGCCCTCGGGCTCGACGAGTCCACGGGGCTGACGACGATCGGAGTCGCGCCGTGAGTGTGACGGCAGCACAGGGATTCACGGCCGCGGGCATCGCCGCCGGGATCAAGGAGAACGGCAATCCGGACCTGGCCCTCGTGGTCAACACCGGGCCCCGCCTCGCCGCCGCGGGCGTCTTCACCTCCAACCGTGTCAAAGCCGCGCCGGTGCTCTGGTCCGAGCAGGTGCTGAAGGGCGGCAAGGTCTCCGCCGTCGTCCTCAACTCCGGTGGCGCCAACGCCTGTACGGGTCCGAAGGGCTTCCAGGACACGCACGCCACCGCCGAGAAGGTCGCCGACACGCTGGGCCTGAACGCCGCCGAGGTCGCCGTCGCCTCCACCGGGCTCATCGGGCTGCTGCTCCCGATGGACAAGCTGCTGCCGGGAGTCGAGGCCGCCGCCGGTCAACTCTCCCCACACGGCGGCGAGAGGCCGCCATCGCCATCAAGACCACCGACTCCGTCCACAAGACGGCCGTCGTGACCACCAAGGACGGCTGGACCGTCGGCGGGATGGCCAAGGGCGCGGGCATGCTCGCCCCCGGTCTCGCCACCATGCTCGTCGTGCTCACCACCGACGCGGACGTCGAAAGTGCCGTACTGGACACGGCACTTCGGGCCGCCACCCGCACCACCTTCGACCGCGTCGACTCCGACGGCTGCATGTCCACCAACGACACCGTGCTGCTGCTCGCCTCCGGCGCCTCCCACGTCACCCCGGACCAGGACGAGTTCGCCGAGGCCGTGCGTGCCGTCTGTGACGACCTGGGGCAGCAGCTCATCCGGGACGCCGAGGGCGCCAGCAAGGACATCAAGGTCGAGGTCGTCAACGCCGCGAGCGAGGACGAGGCCGTGGAAGTCGGTCGTTCCATCGCGCGCAACAACCTCCTCAAGTGCGCCATCCACGGCGAAGACCCCAACTGGGGACGGGTGTTGTCCGCGATCGGCACCACCAGGGCCGCCTTCGAGCCGGACCGGCTCAACGTCGCCATCAACGGCGTGTGGGTCTGCAAGAACGGGGGCGTCGGCGAGGACCGCGACAAGGTCGACATGCGCTACCGCGAGGTGCACATCGTCGCCGACCTGGCCGCGGGCACCGAGACGGCCACCATCTGGACCAACGACCTCACCGCGGACTACGTCCACGAGAACAGCGCGTACTCGTCATGAGCACTACCCGCAAGCACACCGCGCTGCCCAAGGCGCAGATCCTCATCGAGGCGCTGCCCTGGCTGACCCGGCACAACGGCAGGACCGTCGTCATCAAGTTCGGCGGCAACGCCATGGTCGACGAGGACCTGAAGGCCGCGTTCGCGCAGGACGTCGTGTTCCTGCACCATGCCGGGCTCAAGCCCGTCGTCGTGCACGGCGGCGGCCCGCAGATCAGCGCCGCCCTCGACCGGCACGGCATCGTCAGCGAGTTCAAGGCCGGGCTGCGCGTCACCACCGAGGACGCCATGGACGTCGTACGGATGGTCCTCGCGGGGCAGGTGCAGCGCGAGCTGGTCGGGCTGCTCAACCACCACGGGCCGCTCGCCGTCGGGTTGACCGGCGAGGACGCGCACACCATCACCGCCACCAAGCATCTGCCGGAGATCGACGGGGAGTTGGTCGACATCGGGCGGGTGGGTGAGATCACCGCGATCGACACGGGCGCGATCGAGGCTCTGCTCGCCGACGGCCGCATCCCGGTCGTCTCGTCGATCGCGAGGAGCGAGGACGACGGACATGTCTACAACGTCAATGCTGACACGGCTGCTGCGGCTCTCGCTGCAGCGCTGGGGGCCGAGACTCTCATGGTCCTCACGGACGTCGAGGGTCTCTACGAGGACTGGCCCAACAGCGACGAGGTGATCAGCCGCCTCACCGCCACCCAACTGGAGAAGCTGCTCCCGGAGTTGAGCTCCGGGATGGTGCCGAAGATGGAGGGCTGTCTGCACGCCGTGCGCAACGGCGTGAACACCGCCCGCGTCATCGACGGCCGGGTCCAGCACTCGATCCTGCTGGAGATCTTCACCGACGAGGGCATCGGCACGATGGTCGTGCCGGACGAACTGCCCGACGCGAAGCCCGCCAAGAAGAAGTCCGCCAAGAAGGCCGGCAAGAAGCAGGGGGATGCCGTATGACCGCCAATGAGGAGCTGACCCAGCGCTGGCAGGGGTCGCTCATGAACAACTACGGCACCCCCAAGCTCCCCCTCGTCCGCGGCGCGGGCGCCAAGCTGTGGGACGCCGACGGCAACCAGTACACCGACTTCGTCGGCGGGATCGCGGTCAATGCCCTCGGACACGCGCACCCGGCGATCGTCGAGGCCGTCAGCACGCAGATCGCCCAACTCGGCCATGTCTCCAACCTGTTCATCGCCGAGCCGCCCGTCACCCTCGCCGAACGGCTCCTTGAGCGGTTCGGCCGGGACGGCAAGGTGTTCTTCTGCAACTCGGGCGCCGAGGCCAACGAAGGCGCCTTCAAGATCGGCCGGTTGACGGGCCGTCAGCACATGGTCGCCACCCAAGGCGCCTTCCACGGACGGACGATGGGCTCCCTCGCCCTCACCGGCCAGCCCGGCAAGCAGGAGCCGTTCCTGCCGCTGCCCGGCGATGTCACGCACGTGCCCTACGGCGACGCGCAGGCGCTGGCCGCTGCCGTCACCGACGAGACCGCGCTCGTCATCATCGAGCCGATCCAGGGCGAGAACGGCGTCGTCGTACCGCCCGCCGGCTACCTCAAGGCGGCCCGCGCGATCACCGCCGCGCACGGCGCGCTGCTCGTGCTCGACGAGGTGCAGACGGGGTCGGCCGTACCGGGCACTGGTTCGAGTACCAGGCCCACGAAGGTGTGCTGCCCGATGTCGTGACCCTCGCGAAGGGGCTCGGCGGCGGGCTGCCGCTCGGCGCCACCGTCGCCTTCGGACGCGCCGCCGACCTGCTCCAGCCGGGCCACCACGGCACGACCTTCGGCGGCAACCCGGTCGCGTGCGCCGCCGGACTCGCCGTCCTCGACACCATCGCGAACGAGGGGTTGCTGGAGAACGTCAAGCGGCAGAGCGAGAAGTTGCGGGACGGGATCGAGTCGCTGGGCCACCCGTTGATCGATTATGTCCGGGGTGCGGGCCTCCTCCTGGGTATCGTGCTCACCGAGCCGCTCGCGCCCCAGGCGCAACAGGCGGCTCAGGACGCCGGCTTCCTGGTCAACGCGCCCGCCCCCGACGTCGTACGGCTGATGCCACCGCTGAACCTCGGCGACGACGAGGCGGACGCGTTCCTCCGGGCGCTGCCCGGTGTCCTGGACGTGGCCAAGGGGACGGATGATCCGGAGAATGAGTCGACGATGAGTCAGGCGCAGGAGCACGAGCACACAGCGGGACCGGCGGTGCCGCAGACCCGCACCGCCCGCCACCGCCGGATCGTGGACATCCTCAACCGGCAACCGGTGCGCTCCCAGAGCCAGTTGGCGAAGCTGTTGGCCGACGACGGACTGAGCGTCACCCAGGCGACGCTCTCCCGGGACCTGGACGAGCTGAACGCGGTGAAGATCCGCAACAACGACGGCGACCTCATCTACGCGGTACCGAGCGAGGGCGGCTTCCGCACCCCGCGCGCGCCGCTGGGGAGTCCGCGAAGGAGGAGCGGATGCGGCGGCTCTCCTCCGAGCTGCTGATCTCCGCGGAGGCCTCCGCCAACCTCGTGGTCCTGCGCACCCCGCCCGGCGCCGCCCAGTTCCTCGCCTCGGCGATCGACCAGGCCGAACTGCAGGACATCCTCGGCACCATCGCCGGTGACGACACGCTCCTGCTGATCAGCCGGGACCCGCTCGGCGGACAGGCCCTCGCGGACCATCTGCTGCGGCTGGCGCAGAACGACCACTGACGTACCCGTAGGGGCAACGAGTCGGGGGCGCACCGGAGTTGTCCGGTGCGCCCCCGACTCGCATGGGGATCCCTACCCCAGGCGGGCCGCCAGTCCGCCCGTGCAGCGCACCTCGTCGCCCGCCGTGATGAGCAGCGCCTCGACGTCCGGCAGCGACTCCAGCCAGGCAAGGCCCTCGCGCGAGCCCATCGCGAACGCGGCCGTGGCCCAACAGTCGGCCCAGGTCAGACGGGGTGCCACGACGGTGACGGCGACCAGGTCGGTCACCGCTGACTTGCCGGTGGACGGGTCCACGATGTGCGCCCCGCGCTCCGCCGTGCCGGAGGTGGCCACGGCCAGCTCGTCGGCGCCCGCCGCCGAGATCACGGCCGCGAGACCGCCCGGGCGCAGCGGATCGGAGACGCCGACCCGCCAGGGCCGGTGCGGTCCCGGCGTACCGAACATCTGGACGTCACCGCCGCCGTTGACGCTGACCCCGCTCACCCCGGCCGCCGTGAACAGCCCGGCCGCGCGCTCGGCGGCCCAGCCCTTCACGATGCCGGTCGGGTCGAGCCGGCCCTCGTACGTCGTGCTGAACCAGCCGGCGCTGACCCGCTCCGCCTCGGCGCCCAGCTCCAGCACCTCGGCGACCTGGGCGTCGCACTCGGCGAGGGTCAGCTCGCCACGGGCCAGCCGGGAGACCTGGCTGTCGTCGCGGTAGGTGCTGAACACCTCGTTCACGCGGTGGAGTTGGGCGATCGCCTGCTCCAGCGCGGTGCGCACGGCGTCGGGCTCCCCGCCGCGGATGTCGAAGGAGAACACCGTCCCCATGACCTCCTCGGCGTGCCGCAGTGCGGCGGGAGCCTCCGCGGGATCGGTCACCGTGTCAGCCACCGGCCTTGTCCAGCGCCGACTGCAGGGACTGCTTGTAGCCGCCGCTCGTGTACGACGCGCCCGACACCGAGTCGATGGTCGCGCTCCCGGCGGCCACGGCCTCCTGGTTGAGCTTGGGGATCGCCAGCGCGGTCTTCTGGTCGCTGGTCCCGCCCTTCGGCGCCTGGACCGCCTCGGCCTTGGTGATCTTGCCGTTCGCGACGGTGATCCGGACCTGGACCGGCCCGTACTCGGTCGTCGCGACATCACCGGTGACGGTCTTGGCCTGGGCGGCCTGACCGGCTCCGGCGGCCGAACTCTTCGACGGGGCGGGCTTGTTGGCGCCGGCCGCCTTCATCTTGTCGATCGCGGACTGCAGGGACTGCTTGTAGCCGCCGCTCGTGTAGGTCGCCCCGGACACGGACGTGATGTCCGCGCTCTGGGCGGCGACGACCTCCTGGTTGAGTTTGGGCACGGACAGCGCGGTCTTCTGGTCGCTGGTCCCGCCCTTCGGCGCCTGGACGGCCTCGGCCTTGGTGATCTTGCCGCCCGCGACCGTCAGGCGTACCTGGACGACGCCGTACTGGGTCTGGGCGACGGCGCCCGTGACCGTCGAGGTCCCGGCCGCCGCGGCACCGCCCTGGGGCGACTCCTGGGCGGCGGCGGTCTCCTGGGCCGCCGCACCCTGCGCGGACGCCGCTGGATCCGACGCCGGCTTCAGGAGAGCAGCAGCACGATCCCGGACACGGTGGCGGCGCTCGCGAGCAAAACACGCCGGATGGGGTGGCTCTTCTTCATCGCTCCTGACTCCCGTCGCTCACATCTCGAACGACTCGTGATGGATGCGGCGGGCGGGGGACCCCGCGCCGCGCAGTGCTTCGTAGACCGACTGCGCGAAGCCGGGCGGCCCGCACATGAAGACGTCGTGGTCGTCGATGTCGGTGATCTTCCGCCGCAGGGACTCCGCCGAGATGTCGGGGCGCTCCCCGTCGGGGCTGTTCACCGCGTACATCAGCCGGGCGCCGCGCTCGTCGGCGATCTTCGCCAGCTCGTCCCAGAGCGCCAGGTCCTGGGTGGTGTTGGCGCGGTAGAGCAGCGTGATGTCTCCGGCCGCGCCGGGCAGCGTCTCGAACAGTGCCCGCATCGGCGTGATGCCGACGCCGCCCGCGACGAGCAGCACCTTGCCGCGGGTGCGCCGCTGCGAGGTCAGCGCGCCGTACGGGCCCTCGGCCCACACCTTGGTGCCGGGCCGCAGTTCGCGCAGCCGGGCGCTGTGGTCGCCGATCGCCTTGACCGTGATCCGCAGCATGTTCGGGCGGGGCGCCGCCGACAGCGAGTAGGGGTGCGAGCTGAACCGCATGCCCGGTGCCAGGAACCGCCAGCGGAAGAACTGCCCCGCCTCCGCGCCGATCCGGTGCAGCTTGCGCCCGCTGATCAGCACCGACACGATGCCGGGCGTCTCCTCGATGACCGCCTCGACGCGCATCCGGTGCCGCAGGTTGAGGCGGATCGGCGTGAGGATCCGGTACCAGACCACCAGCGCGGTGACGGTGCCGTAGAGCCCGTACCAGACGGTCTTGGCGATCGGCGTCAGCGCGAAGTCGTTGCCGGTGGTGATCTGGTGCCAGAAGGTGAAGAACACCGCCGCGTACGTCAGCAGGTGCACGTGGTACCACATGTCGTACGGCAGCCTGCGGCGGATGCCGCCGATCGACGAGAGGCCGATGAGCAGGAACAGGCCGGTGCCGATGGCGGCCTTGCCCATGTCGGGCAGCTGGTTCACCGAGTCGATGGTCTGCTGGACGATGTCGCTCAGCGTCTTGCCCGCCTGGAGGGCGTAGCCCCACATGATGAGGAAGACGTGCGCGAGGACCAGGCAGAGCGTGTAGCGGCCGCTCATCGCGTGCCAGCGGGCGACCCGGTCGGAGCCGACCCGGCGCTCCAGGGCGGGCACCCGGGCCATCTGCAGCACGACGAGTGCCATCAGATAACCCGCCAACAGGCCTGTGATGCGGCCCGCGTTGAGGATCTTGCCGTTCTGGTCGGCGATGGACGGCGTGTTGTGCCACCACAGCCACAGCACCCCGACCGCGCCCGCCCAGACGGCGAGCAGCAGCAGGGTCGCTGGGGAGCGGCGCGGGCGGATGCGGCGCATCGTCTGGCGGCGGGCGGCACGTCCGCCTGCGAGCGTGGTGGTCACGGTTCCTCCGTGGACGGGGCAAGGGGGTGGGCTGGTCCCTTGGCCCTGAAGTACGTGCCGTTGCGCAGTTGCGTTCAGAGTCCCGCGGAGTCCAGTGCGGACTGAAGTGACTGGCGGTAACCGTCGCTCGTGTAGGTGGCTCCCGACACGGTGTCGACCTTCGCGCTCTGCGCGGCGAGCACCTCGCGTCGCAACTCCGGCAGGGCATAGGAGTTGATCTCCTGGTCGCGCGGATTGTCCGACGGCGACTGGACCGCGCTGACATCGGTGATCCTGCCGTTCTCCAGGGTGATCCTCACCTGCACGGGACCCCAGCGGGTCTGCGCGGTCTCGCCGGTGACGGTCCTGGTGCCGGTGGCGGTCGAACCGCCGGAACCCGTACCGGAGTTGGCGCCGGACGAGCTGGACGCGGCCGGCGCGGGCGCCACCGCTATCGCGGGTGCCGTGTGCGGCTTCAGCGCCAGCAGCATCACCAGGCCGGACGCGGTGACCGCGCTGGCCAGCACGATCCGGCGCAGCGGACGGTTCTTCCTCAACGGATGCACGACGGCCTCACAGCTCGAACGACTCGTGGTGGATACGACGGTCCGGCACACCGGCGGCACGCAGCGCCCTGTACAGGTCCTGGGCGAACGCGTGCGGACCGCAGATGTACACGTCGTGCCCGGCCAGCCCGGGCACGGCCTCACGCAGGAACTCCGGCCCGAGCGAAGGCCGTTGCCCCTGCGGCCCGTTCAGCGCGTACAGCACCTTCGCCCCGCGCCACCGCGCGATGGCCTCCAACTCGGCTCCCAGCGCCAGGTCTTGGGCGGTCCGCGCCCGGTACAGCAGCGTCACCTCGCCCGGCAGCGTCTCGAACAGTGCCCGCAACGGCGTGATCCCGACCCCGGCCGCGATGAGCAACGACCGCTGCCGGGTGCGCCGTTCGGCGGTCAGTGAGCCGTACGGCCCCTCCGCCCACACCCGTGCGCCCGGCCGCAGCAGCGACACGGCCGCGCTGTGGTCGCCCAGCGCCTTGACCGTGATCCGCAGCAGGTCCCGGCGCGGCGGCGCCGACAGCGAGTACGGCGTCGACGTCCAGCCCATGCCCTCGCCGAAGAACCGCCAGCGGAAGAACTGCCCCGCCTGCGCGCCGAGTTCCTCGACATGGCGCCCGCGGACGACGACCGAATACACGCCGGGCGCCTCCGGGTGCACGGACTCCACCCGCAGCCGGTGCCGCAGGTTGAGCCGCACCGGGACGAGGATCCGGTACCAGAGGACGAGGGCCGCGACCCCGAGGTACAGGGCGTACCAGGCGGCCGTGGCTCGGGCGTGGCCGTTGAACTCGTTGCCCAGGCTCAGTTGGTGGAAGAAGGCGAGGAACACGGCGGCGTACGTGAGGAGATGGACGTAGTACCAGAACTCGTGGCTGAGCCTGCGGCGGGCGGCGCGGGCCGAGGTGATGCCGACCGCGAACAGGACGACCGCGCCGAACGTCGCCTTCAGCATGTCGGGGTAGTCCAGGACCACGGTGACCGTCTCGTGCACGACCGAGGCACGGTCCTGGGCCGCGTAGCCGAGCAGGATGAACACGACGTGCACGACGAGCAGGCAGACCGTGTAGCGGCCCGCCATCGCGTGCCAGCGGGCCACCCGGTCCGAGCCGACCCGCCGCTCCAGCAGCGGCACCCGCGCCATCAGCCCGACGAGCACCGCACAGGCGTACCCGCACAGCAGCCCCGCCAGCCGGCCGATCCCGGTCAGCCAGCCCGCCGCCCCGACCACCGAGCCGGTGTCCGCCCACCAGAGGGCGACCGCGGCGGCTGCCCCGGCCCACAGCAGCCCGAGCACCGCGCCCGCCGGCGAACGCCGGGGAGCGGGCGCCACGGGCGGTGCCGTCCGCCGTTCGTACACGGTGGTCATGTGTGTGTCCCTTCACCCGTCCTGCACCCAACTGTGCGGGCCGAACCTCTGAGGGATCTCTGAGCCGACGGCATTCTCAGCTTTCTCAGAGGAAACTCAGAGCGGCCCACGGCGGCCGGGGGCGCCGCGAGGAGAGATGCTGGTAAACGCCATGAACACGACCCGCTCCGGCCGACCGGCCCTCACCCGCCCCGACGGCACCCCCCGTGCGCGTCCTCGTCGTAGACGACGACCCCGACCTCGCCGAGGTGCTGTCCGGCGCCCTGCGCTACGAGGGCTGGGAGGTCCGTACGGCCGGCGACGGCGCCTCCGCGCTCGCCGGGGCCCGCGAGCTGCGGCCCGACGCCGTCGTCCTCGACGTGATGCTCCTGGACACCGACGGCTTCGCCGTGCTGCGCTCCCTGCACGAGATCGAGCCCGACGTCTGCGTCCTCTTCCTCACCGCACGGGACACGGTCGAGGACCGCATCGCCGGCATCACCGCGGGCGGCGACGACTACGTCACCAAACCCTTCAGCCTGGAAGAGGTCGTCGCCCGGCTGCGCGGACTGCTGCGCCGCGCGGGCATGGCCCGCCAGCAGGAGGAGGGCCCGCGGATCGTCGTAGGAGACCTGGTCATGGACGAGGAGGCCCGCGAGGTCAGCCGCGCGGGGCACCTCGTCGACCTGTCCCCGACCGAGTTCGAACTGCTCCGCTTCCTCATGCGCAACCCGCGCCGCGTCCTCAGCAAGGCCCAGATCCTCGACCGCGTCTGGTCCTACGACTTCGGCGGCCAGGCCCATGTGGTCGAGCTGTACATCTCCTACCTGCGCAAGAAGCTGGACGCGGGCCGGGAACCCATGATCCACACCGTGCGCGGGGCCGGGTACGTGCTCAAGCCGGTGGCGTGATGACCACGGCACGGTGGGCCGTCGGGCGATGGCTGCGCGCGCTGCCCCGCCCGCACACCCTGCGGGCGCGTCTGACGGCGGGCCTGGTGGTGCTGCTCGCGGTCAGCTGCGCCGCCGTCGGGGTGGCCGCCGTGATCGAGCTGGACGGCTTCCTCACCGGCCGGCTCGACCAGCAGCTGACCGAGGTCGGCACCCAGTTCCCGGCCAGCCTTGAGCACAAGGGCCAGACGGTGACCGACCACGACGCCGACGACCGGGAACGCGGCGACACCCGCAGACAGGCGCCGGGTACGTTCGGCGCCCGCCTGGTCGACGGCACCGTCACCAACGCGGCGGTCGTGCCCGCCGACAAGGACGACGCCACGACCGGCCTGAAGGTCGACCTCACCGCGCGGGACCGGCGGGAACTCGCCGCGGTACCGGTCGGCGGCAAGGCCCGCAGCATCCACCTCTCGTCCCTGGGCGGCTACCGCGTCCTCGCCTCCGCGGGCCACGACGGCGACGTGATGATCACCGGGCTCCCGCTGGAGTCGGTCGAGGCCACCGTCCACCGGCTGGAGGCGGTCGAGGCGATCGTCTTCGGCGCGGCCCTCCTCGCCGCAGGCTTCGCGGGCGCGCTCTGGGTGCGCTGGTCGCTACGGCCCCTCAGCCGCGTCGCCGCCACCGCCACCCGGGTCAGCGAACTCCCGCTGGCCAGCGGGGAGGTGACCCTGCCGCCCCGGGCACCCGCGTCCGATCCGCGCAGCGAGGTGGGCCAGGTCGCCGGTGCCTTCGACCGCATGCTCGGCCATGTCGAGGACGCGCTCACCCACCGGCACGCCAGCGAGGAACGGCTACGGAGCTTCGCCGCCGACGCCAGCCACGAACTGCGCACCCCGGTGGCCTCGATCCGGGGCCACGCCGAATTGGCCCTCCTGCACCCGGACCCGGTCCCGCC
This sequence comes from Streptomyces sp. P3, assembly GCA_016893485.2. Taxonomy (GTDB): domain Bacteria; phylum Actinomycetota; class Actinomycetes; order Streptomycetales; family Streptomycetaceae; genus Streptomyces. Next base: position 2,159,797 of record JAFEKX020000001.1, on the reverse strand, counting down.
GAAGGTCACCCGGGCCCTGGAACGCATCACGGCCGAGTCGGCCCGCATGGGCGTCATGGTCGACGAGATGCTCCTCCTCGCCCGCCTCGACGCGGGCCGCCCCCTCGAACGCCACCCCGTCGACCTCACCCGCCTGGTCCTCGACGCGATCACCGACGCGAGGGCCTCGGGCCCCGACCACCGCTGGAACCTCCGACTCCCGGAGGACCCGGTCACCGTCGACGGCGACGCCCACCGCCTCCAACAGGTGCTGGCCAACCTGTTGGCCAACGCGCGCCTGCACACCCCGGCCGGCACCAAGGTGACGGTGACGGTGGAGAAGACGGACCGGGCGACATATCTACTGGTCCACGACGACGGCCCGGGCGTCCCACCCGAGACCCAGCCCGGAGTCTTCGAACGCTTCACCCGAGCGGACCGCCGACGAACAGAGGGTGGCGGCGGAGGAGCGGGCCTGGGCCTGTCGATCGTGGCAGCGGTGACAGAGGCACACGGGGGAGCCGTCACCCTGGAAAGCAGCCCGGGGTCGACAACGTTCACAGTGAAACTCCCGGCACCCTGATGTCCCTCAGGGGCGCGGGGAACTGCGCGACCAGCCACAACGGACACGCACCCGCCACACGACCAGAACCCCGACGGCGCTCAAGCGACCTCAGTACCGAGCGATGGCGGTAACCCCACTCGCCGTCCCGATGGCAATATGCGGCGCCCCACCAGGCCTGGCCCACCGCAGAATCCGCCGCATCACATCCCCGGCACAGACACACAACCGGCAGTAGCCCCACGCCCGTTGACATGCAGAAAGATCCCGGCCCCCGCCCCTTCACGGGCTTGGCGTAGTTGAACCCGATGACGAGCCCATACGCGTACTGCGTCGGATAGGAACCCAACCGCTCGGACTCACCGGCCCGACAGTCCCCGGCAAGCGGCTCACTCCACCGGTTGTAGACCCGAGACCCCGCGTCCTCGCACCACCACGAACTCCCGCCCACCCGCCGGTACTTGACCCGAGTCCCACCCGGAGCGGCCTGAATCCCGAAGGCGAACGGAAGGTCGTACAACCCGGTGGGAGTGGTGTACGACCCCTGCCGACGAGCCTCACCCTCGACCAGCCCCTTCGCCCCGAACCGAGCGGAGGCAGAACCGGCCTTCACCCACACCCCGCCCCGCAGATCCCACCAACTGAGCATCCCGGACGTGGAGTTGACGCCGGGCGCCTGCGCAAGGATCAGCTGACTCCCACCCCCGGTGTCCGCGAGCGACGCCGGCGCCGGAGGCTCCACCGCATGCGCGGGCACCGCCCCGAGCATCAGAAGCGGGGACGCGGACGCAAGGGCGACAACACCAGGACGCATGGCCCAGACGCTAGAGCGTGACCGCGCTGACGGCAGCTCAGGTGGGCCGAACAGGCAACGCGCCCCGGTCCGGACATCACCGTGGCCGCCCCGGCCGGCGATCATCGGGGCGGCCACGGCTGCCTGTCACGTCACTTGGTGAGCGTGCAGGCGGCCAGGGAGTCGAGGCCGGAAGGCTTGGTGCCCTGACGTCCGATGGCGATGGCGATGCGGTCGATGGTGGAGACCCGCTTGTCCTTCAGCGGGCCGAGGATCGCGTTCTGGACGAAGTTGGCCCCGCCCTGTCCGACGGTGTCGACGAGCCGCTTGTCGGCCTCGGCGATCTGGGTGTTCAGCAGGGTGAGGTTCCGGTCGACCTCGGCCTGCGCGGAGGCCGGGATCGCCGGGAGCTGCGACTTCACGTCGGGGCACGAGACCGTGCCGACCGCGCTCGACGCACCGGTGTCCTCCGTACCCCCGGCCGCCTGGGTGGCGGAGGCGGTGGCACTCGGGATCGCCGTGTCCGTGGCCCCCGTAGACCCGGTTTCCCCGGTAGTCCCGGTCGAACCGGCCGAGTTGAGCGTGCAGGCGGCCAGGGAGTCGAGGCCGGTGGGCTTGGTGCCCTGACGTCCGATGGCGATGGCGATGCGGTCGATGGTGGAGACGCGCTTGTCCTTCAGGGGGCCGAGGATCGCGTTCTGGACGAAGTTGGCCCCGCCCTGTCCGACCGTGTCGACGAGCCGCTTGTCGGCCTCGGCGATCTGGGTGTTCAGCAGGGTGAGGTTCCGGTCGACCTCGGCCTGCGCCGACGCCGGCACCGCCGGGAGCTGCGACTTCACGTCGGGGCAGGTGATGGTCCCCGGGTCGGCCAGCGTCCGGGCGCTCTGCGCGGTGCTGCTCTTGCCCGGTGTACCGGCGAGAGCGGAACCGGCGATGACCGCACCGGACAGCACCACGGCGGCGGCACCGCCGATGAACACGACGCGACGCTTGTTGTACTTGGGGAGAGCCCTGGACATGCGAATGCCTCACTCGGGTCAGGGGTGAACGGGGGGTGACTCGTGGGGAAACGCGGCGCCTGCGTTCGGCGAGAGGTACGGGAAAGCGGTTGCTGGTGTTCAAGGCTCCCTAAAATTGACGAGTCATGCAGGACTCTGCATAATCATGCATGCGAGACAATGCGGCTGGACCACACGGCTGGACCACGCGCGACGCAGCCGAATCCAGCACGACGACCCATCCACGGCCTTAGAGGAGCAGCGCAAGTGAGCAGCAACAGCGGTGACGTACGGCTCTGGGGCGGTCGTTTCGCCGACGGTCCCGCCGAGGCCCTGGCGAAGCTGTCCGCGTCCGTCCACTTCGACTGGCGGCTCGCGCCCTACGACATCGCCGGTTCCCGCGCCCACGCGCGCGTGCTGCACAAGGCGAACCTCCTCACCGACGACGAGCTGACCCGGATGCTCGCGGGCCTCGACCAGCTCGAAGCGGACGTCGCCGACGGCTCCTTCGTCGGCACGATCGCCGACGAGGACGTCCATACGGCCCTGGAACGCGGTCTGTTGGAGCGCCTCGGCCCCGACCTCGGCGGCAAGCTGCGCGCCGGCCGGTCCCGCAACGACCAGGTGGCCACCCTCTTCCGGATGTGCCTGCGCGACCACGCCCGGTCGATCGGCGGCCTGATCGCCGACCTCCAGGACGCGCTGGTCGGCCTCGCGGAGGCCCACCCGGACGTCGCGATGCCCGGCCGCACCCACCTCCAGCACGCCCAGCCCGTCCTGTTCGCCCACCACGTCCTCGCGCACGTCCAGTCCCTGTCCTGGGACGCGGAACGCCTGCGCCAGTGGGACGAGCGGACGGCCGTCTCGCCGTACGGCTCCGGAGCGCTCGCGGGTTCCTCCCTCGGTCTGGACCCGGAGGCGGTGGCGAAGGACCTCGGCTTCGAGCACGGCTCGGTCGCGAACTCGATCGACGGCACGGCCTCGCGTGACTTCGTCGCCGAGTTCGCCTTCATCACCGCGATGATCGGGGTGAACCTCTCCCGGATCGCCGAGGAGGTCATCATCTGGAACACGAAGGAGTTCTCCTTCGTGACCCTGCACGACGCGTTCTCCACGGGTTCGTCGATCATGCCGCAGAAGAAGAACCCGGACATCGCGGAGCTGGCGCGCGGCAAGTCGGGCCGCCTGATCGGCAACCTGACCGGCCTGATGGCCACGCTCAAGGCGCTGCCCCTCGCGTACAACCGCGACCTCCAGGAGGACAAGGAGCCGGTCTTCGACTCCATCGACCAACTCGAGGTCCTGCTCCCGGCGTTCACCGGCATGATGGCCACCCTCACCATCCACCGCGACCGCATGGAGGAACTGGCCCCGGCCGGCTTCTCCCTCGCCACCGACATCGCCGAGTGGCTGGTCAAGCAGGGCGTCCCCTTCCGCGTCGCCCACGAGGTCGCCGGCGAGTGCGTCAAGGTCGCCGAGTCCGAGAACAAGGAACTCGACGAACTGACCGACGAGCAGTTCGCCAAGATCTCCCCACCTGACCCCGGACGTCCGCACGGTCCTCAACGTCCCCGGCGCCCTCGCCTCCCGCAACGCCCGAGGCGGTACGGCCCCGAGCGCGGTGGCCGTCCAACTGGCAGAGGTGAAGCGCGACTTGGCGACCCAGCACGCCTGGTCGACAGCCAAGAGCTGATCGCCCTCAAGGGCGCGGGGAACAGCGCGACCAGCCACAACGCACCCGCACCCGCCGGACCACCACAACAACCCGAGCTCTGAAGCGAAGGTCATCGCAGGTTACGTTGGTCAGGAGCCGTACCGGAGCCGACCCGAACGGAGCCCGTGATGCCCTTCGCCCGACTGGCCACAGCGACAACCCCCACCAGCCACATCGGACTCGGCCTCGCAGCGGTGGGCCGCCCCGGCTACATCAACCTGGGCCGGGAGAAAGACCTCGGAGAGCACCGCACCGTAGAAGCCCTCCGCACCCGGACCCACGAACTCATGGACGCCGCCTACGCGCAGGGCGTCCGCTACTTCGACGCGGCCCGCTCCTACGGCCGCTCCGAGGAGTTCCTCGCCGAGTGGCTGCACGCCCACCCCGGCCGAGACGACATCGTGGTCGGCAGCAAGTGGGGCTACACCTACACCGCGGACTGGTCGGCGGACGCCGAGACGCACGAGGTCAAGGACCACGGCGTCCGGACCTACGAGCGCCAGCGCGCCGAGACCGCCGCACTGCTCGGCGACCGCCTCGACCTCTACCAGATCCACTCGGTGACCCCGGACAGCCCGGCCCTCACCGACAAGGAACTCCACGCGAAACTGGCCGAGTTGGCGGCGACCGGAGTGACCATCGGCTTCTCCACCAGCGGCCCCGCGCAAGCCGACGCGATCCGCGCCGCGCTCACCGTGACGGTCGACGGCGAGCCCCTCTTCCGTACCGTCCAGTCGACGTACAACGCCCTGGAGACCTCCGCGGGCCCCGCCCTCGCCGAGGCCCACGACGCCGGACTCACGGTGATCGTCAAGGAGGGCATGGCCAACGGCAGGCTCGCGGAGCCGTACGCGCCGGACGCCCTGAAGGCCGTGGCCGAGGAGACGTCCCTGAACACGGACGCGATCGCCCTGGCGCTGATCCTGCGCAGGCCGTGGGCGGGTGTGGCCCTCTCCGGCGCGGCGACCGTCGGGCAGCTGGCCTCCAACCTGCACGCGGCGGTCGTGGACCTCACCGACGACCAGCTCGCCCGTCTCGACGCGCTGGCCGAGGACCCGCGGACGTACTGGGCGCGACGGGGCTCGCTGCCCTGGCACTGACGAGCAGCTGAACCGACCCTGGCCATGAGTCACACATGCCCACCGTGAGACAAATCTGTCTCACATGGGTTATTGTTGTCTCATGGCCGTCGATCGTGACCACGTACTCCGCAGCGCGGCAGCGCTGCTCACCCGGAAATCCACGTCCACCATGGACGAGGTCGCCAAGGCGGCCGGGATCAGCCGGGCCACGCTGCACCGCCAGTTCGCCGGGCGCGACGCGCTGGTGCGCGCGCTGGAGGCGCTGGGCATCGCCGAGTGCGAGTCCGCGCTGGACGCGGCCCGGCTGGACGAGGGTCCGGCCGCCGACGCCGTACGACGGCTGGTGCGGGCGATCGAGCCCGCGGCCGGACTGCTCGCCTTCCTCTACAGCGAGAACCAGCTCTTCGAGGGCGAGCAGCAGAACACGGGCTGGAACCGGATCGACCAGCGGATCGCGGCCCTCTTCCGGCGCGGCCAGTCCAGCGGCGAGTTCCGCATCGACCTCACCCCGGCCTGGCTCACCGAGGCGCTGTACGGCCTGCTGGCCTCCGGCGCCTGGGCGGTCCAGGAGGGCAGGGTCGCGGCCAACGACTTCACGCACATGATCGTCGAGCTGCTGCTCGGCGGCGCACTACGCAGAGACGAAACACGGAGAGAGGAATCATGACCAGCACCCTGCGGCCGGCGGTCGCGTCGGAGACGGAGAAGCGCCCGGGCCGTTGGCTCGCGCTCTCCGTCCTCGTGCTCGCCGTGCTGCTGGTGGCCGTGGACGCGACCGTCCTGGGCCTCGCGACGCCTTACATCAGCGAGGACCTGAAGCCGTCCGGCACCCAACTCCTCTGGATCGGCGACGTCTACTCCTTCGTCATCGCGGGCCTGCTCGTGTCGATGGGCAGCCTCGGCGACCGCATCGGCCGCAAGAAGATCCTGCTGATCGGCGCCACGGCGTTCGGCGCGATCTCGGTCCTCAACGCCTATGCGTCCACACCGGAGTTGATGATCCTGGCGCGGGCGCTCCTCGGCGTCGCGGGCGCGACCCTGATGCCCGCCACCCTCGCCCTGATCCGCAACCTCTTCCACGACCCGCGCGAACGCAGCCTCGCCGTGGGCATCTGGGGCGCGACGGCCTCGGCCGGCACGGCGGTCGGCCCGGTGGCGGGCGGCTTCCTGCTCGAACACTTCTGGTGGGGCTCGGTCTTCCTCATCAACCTGCCGGTGATGGCGGTCCTGGTCCTGGTGGGCATCAAGACGCTCCCCGAGTCCAAGAACCCCAACCCCGGCCCCTGGGACCTGATCAGCGTCACCCTCTCCCTGATCGGCGTGATCGGAGTGGTCTACGCCGTCAAGGAGGCCGCGACCCACGGCTTCGAGCTGCCCTCGCTCGCGGTGGGCGCGCTGGGCGCGGCGGCCCTGTACTGGTTCGTCCGCCGCCAACTCACGCTCCCCGCACCCCTGTTGGACATGCGCCTGTTCCGCAACCGCGGCTTCAGCGCGGCGGTCCTGGCCGACCTGCTGACCATCCTCGGCCTGTCCGGGCTGGTGTTCTTCCTCTCCCAGTACCTTCAACTGGTCCAGGGCGGGGCCCGTTCGAGGCGGGCCTGGCCGAAATACCCGCTGCGGTGGGCGCGGTGGTGGCCGGCCTGATCGCGGGACGGGCGGCCCGCCGCTTCTCGGTCCGGGCGATCGTCGCCGGCGGCCTGGCAGCGGTCGGCCTGTCCCTGGCCGCACTGACCACCCTGAACCAGTCCACCGCCTACCTGATCCTCGGCGCCGCCCTCCTGGTCGTCGGCATCGGCGCGGGCTTCTCCTTCACCGTGACAGCCGACGTCATCCTGTCCTCCGTACCGAAGGAACAGGCAGGCGCGGCATCGGCGGTCTCGGAAACGGCCTACGAGCTGGGCGCGGCCCTCGGAATCGCCGTACTCGGCTCCATCGTGACGGGCGTGTACCGAGGCTTCGCGGCCCCGCCAGGCACACCGAGCGGCGCGCACGAGTCACTGGGCGGCGCGGTGGAAGCGGCGGCAACCATGCCCGCACACGCGTCCCAGGAGATGCTGGCCTCGGCGAGAAATGCCTTCGTCAGCGGCCTCAGCGTGGCATCGGCGGTAGGCGCAACAGTCCTACTGGCAACGGCAGTTGCAGCATGGTTCATGCTCAAGGGGCAGAACCTGGAAAACGCCGCCTGAGGGGATGCTTTCAGGGGCGCGGGGAACTGCGCGACCAGCCCCCACGCACCCGCACCCGACAAAGAACCCTTAGGCGGCTTTCGCCTTGGTGGCGTACATGTCCACGTACTCCTGCCCCGACAACCGCATGACCTCAGTCATCACGGAGTCGGTCACGGCCCGCAGCACATACCGGTCCCGGTCCATCCCCTCGTACCGGGAGAACTCCATCGCCTCACCGAACCGCACAGTGACCTTCCCCGGTCGGGGGAAACCCGCACCGCCCGGCTGCAACTTGTCCGTGCCGATCATCGCGAACGGCACCACCGGCGCGCCCGTCATCATGGTGAGCCGGGCGATCCCGGTCCGGCCCCGGTAGAGCCGGCCGTCGGGTGAGCGGGTTCCCTCGGGGTAGATGCCGAAGACCTTGCCCTCTTCGAGGATGCGACGGCCGGTCATCAGCGCCGCGACCCCGCCGTTCGCCCCGTCCCGGTCCACCGGGATCATCCCGACACCGGTGAAGAACCAGGCCATGAGGCGGCCCTTGAGCCCCTCGCCGGTGACGTACTCGTCCTTGCCGATGAACAGCACCTGCCGGTCGCAGACCAGGGGAAGGATCATCGAGTCGATGAACGTGAGGTGGTTGCCGGCGAGGATCACCGGACCGTCTCCCGGGATGTGCTCGATTCCCTCCACCTGGGGCGGAACATCAGGCGCATGATCGGTCCGAGCACTGCCTTGATGAGCGCGAAGCGGGACAACGGGCCCTCCGGTGTCAAGGGGTTCGATATAAGTCTGTGCAGGTGAGGACGATACTCGCGGCGCCCGGGGTATTGCACATCGGGTTCACCGAGGTCTTACGCAGTGTTGACGCACGTTTACCTGCGGTGCCGCGCCAGGACCGTCCCGTAACCGGGCCGCCATGTTGTGACGCATCTCGCGTTCCTTGGTGACGGTGGGTCAAACCTGCCATCCGGTACGACATCCAGCGTCACCGTCGTGTTCCGGCCGAGGTCTCCCGCCCGTCATCTGCGCGCACCTACGATCGGCGCGCAGCGACGGGGCGACGCCAGGAGGTTTCATGGACACGCAGGGAACGCAGGGGCCGAACGAGCGAGCGGGCGGCACCGGACGACGGGCGCTGCTCGGCGCCGCCGTGCTCGGCGCGGGAGTGGCCGCACTCGGACCGGCGGGCACCGCGAGAGCGGCCGAGGCCACGTCATCCCGGCACGACGGTGGCCTCAAAAACCTGCCCAAGCCGACGATCGTCGGTCACCGCGGCACCAGCGGCTACCGCCCGGAGCACACCTTCGGCTCGTACAACCTCGCCCTCGACCTGGGCGCCGACATCGTCGAGGCCGGTGACCTGGTCCCCACCAAGGACGGGCACCTGGTCTGCCGGCACGAGCCGGAGATCGGCGGCACGACGAACGTCGCCGACCACCCCGAGTTCGCGAGCCGCAGGACCACCAAGCTGCTGGACGGCGTCTCCACGACCGGCTGGTTCACCGAGGACTTCACGCTCGCCGAGCTGAAGACCCTGCGCGCGATCGAGCGCATCCCGGCCAACCGCCCGCACAACACGCTCTACAACGGCCGCTGGGAGATCCCCACCTTCGAGGAGGTGCTCAAGTGGCAGGACGAGCAGACCCGTAAACGCGGCAAGCAGGTCTGGATCTACCCCGAGATGAAGCACCCCACCTACTTCCGCAAGCGCGGTTTCGAGATGGAGAAGCTGCTCTCGACGATCCTGCGCAAGCACGGCAAGGACCGCAAGAACTCGCCCGTCCTGATCCAGTCCTTCGAGCCGACCAGCATCCAGAAGATCGACAAGCTGGTCGGCAACCCGCTGGTCGTGCTGCTGTCCGGTACGGGCACCCGGCCCTTCGACTTCGTCGACCAGGGCGACCCGCGCACGGTCGACGACCTGGTCACCCCGAAGGGCCTCGCCGAGATCGCGACGTACGCGGACGGCCTGGGCCCGACGCTCGACCTGATCATCACGAAGAACGCCGACGGCAGCCTCGACAAGGAGACCACCCTGGTCGCCGACGCGCACAAGGCGGGCCTCATCCTGCACCCGTACACCATGCGCAACGAGAACCCCTTCCTGCCGCTGGAGTACCGCAGGGGCACGGCCGCGGACGCCTACGGCGACGCGTTCGGCGCCTTCAAGCGCTACTTCGCCACCGGCATCGACGGTGTCTTCACCGACAACGCCGACACCGGTCTGCTGGCCCGCGCGGACTTCGTCAACGGCTGAGCCCCGCGCCCCGTTGGAGTGACAGACGGCCGCCCCGGCAACCTCGTGCCGGGGCGGCCGCGTCGTGCCGCATATGACACACCAACTCGTCGCCACCCTGCGCCCACTGCTCGCCGCCGAGGCCTCGGCCGAGGCATATGCCTCCGGAACGGAGCCCGGCGACCTCGAACAGGCCGTCTGGGTCCGCCTCCTGGAGCTCCTCGACACCTCCGGCCCACCGGTCGACCCGCAGCGCTGGCTGCGCCGCGCGGTCCGCTCGGAGGCCCGGCGCACCCGTCGCACGGCCCGCCTGGAACAGTCGTACGGCGATGATCCCGTCGACGAGAGCGACCGAGGCCCGGAACAGGCCGCGCTGACGGCGGCGCGGTACCGCGCGCTGCACGACGCGGTGAGCCGGCTGCCCGGCCGCTGCCCGCGGCTGCTGGGGGCGCTGCTGTCACCGAAGGACCTCACCTACCGTGAGATCGCGGGGAGTTGGGTATCTCACAGGGCAGTCTCGGCCCGGAACGTTCCAGATGTCTGGGATGTCTTCGGCGATTGCTGACGCCGGAGGTTGCGGCGCTCGAAGCACGGGGATAGGAGTGAGGAACCAAGTGGCGATCAGGTGAGCGGGAGGCGTGCGCACATGGGCATGAGCGTGACCATCTCGGTGGCGACCGAGCAGGACGCAGAGCAGATCTTCAGGCTGCAGTACCTGTGCTTCCAGAGCGAGGCGGCGCTGTACGGCAACTACCGCATCGACCCGCTCGTCCAGAGTCTCGAGTCGGTCAGGAGCGAGGTCGGCGCCGACTGCGTCTACGTCGCCCGGCTGGGCGAGGAGGTGGTCGGATCGGTCCGCGGCACGGTGACCGAGGACGGCGCGGCGGCCATCGGCAAACTCTGCGTCCACCCGCGCCTCCAGGGCCACGGCATCGGCGCCCGCCTCCTCCGCGCGGCCGAGTCGGCCCTCGCCGAGGAGCGCGGCGCCAAGAAGTTCCGCCTCCACACCGGCCACCGCAGCGAGGGCAACCTCCGCCTGTACCGCCGCGTCGGCTACGAGACCGTAGGCACCTCCCAGGGCGACGACGGCGTACCGATGATCGTCCTGGAGAAGCCGGTCGAGGCGTACGTCGCTACGGCGTGACGGTGTCGGCGGTGCCGGTCGTGCGGTTCTTGCGCAGCCAGTACAGCGCGGACAGCGGCAGCAGCACGGGGATGAAGATGTACCCCGCGCCGTAGTACGACCAGACCGTCGCGTCCGGGAACGCCGAACTGTCGAACACGGTCAGCGTTCCGACGATGAGCACACCCGCGAGTTCGGCGGCACAGCAGACCTGTGCCGCCCTGCGGGCCGTCTCACCGCCGCGGATCAGGGAGTACGTGATGAAGCCGTACACCACACCCGCCACGGCCGACAGCGAGTAGGCGAGCGGGGCCCGGTCGAACTCGGTGGCGATCTGGTACACCGAGCGGGAGACCGCGCCGACGACCATCACCCCGTAGAACCAGACGAGCAGCATGCCCGGCCCGCTGATGAGCCGCTTCGGCTTCTCCGCCGAGTGCTCCTTTGCGTTCTCGTCCGTGGTCGTCACCTCAGCCTCCCCAGATGTCGTAGAGCCGCACTTCGAGCACGGCGAGGACCACTCCGCCGGCCGCGGCCGTGATCGAACCCCAGCGGGTGCGCTCCGTCAGGGACATGAAACCCGCCGCCGGGACGGCCGCGAACGCGCCCAGCAGATACGCCACGAAGATCGCCGTGCCCTGCTCCGCCTTCTCGCCGCGCGCCAACTGCACGATCCCGACCACCAGTTGGACCGTGGCAAGCAGCGTGACCACCGCCATGCCGATGAAGTGCCAGTCCTTGGTCGGCTGATCACGGTAGGCCGCCCAGCCGCACCAGGCGGCGAGCAGCAGCGCGGCGACACCGATCGCCAGCGTCAGGGCATCAAGCATGCAGTGACCCTATTACGGGCCATAGCGCCGGTGACCGTAGGGTCGAGTGCATGACGATCCATGCTCAAGCCCTCCTGTTCGACAACGACGGCACCCTCGTCTCCTCCCTGGAATCCGTGCGCAGGTGCTGGACCCGGTGGGCGGAAGAGTTCGGGATCACCGCCGAGGACTTCGCACGGGTCGAACTGCACGGCCGGACCGCCGTGGCGATAGCCGCCGACCTGCTGCCCGCCGACGTCGTCCCGGCCGCGGTCGCCCGGATCGAGGCGCTCGAGGTCGAGGACGTGCCCAACGGCGGCGCGACCCTGCTGCCCGGCACCCGGGACCTCCTCGACACGCTGCCCGCCGACCGCTGGGCCGTCGTCACCTCGGCCACCCGCCGCCTGGCCGAGGCCCGGCTCGCGCACGCCGGCATCCTCCCAAGACCCTCGTGGTCGCCGAGGACGTCACGCGCGGCAAGCCCGACCCCGAGCCGTACCTGCTCGCCGCCCGCCAGCTCGGTGTCGACCCGGCCGACTGCGTCGTCTTCGAGGACGCCCCGGCGGGACTCCAGGCGGGCCGCGCGGCCGGAATGATCACCGTGGCATTGGCCACAACCCACCAGGCCCACGAGCTCGACGCCGACCTTGTCGTGAGTGACCTGTCAGCCTTGTCCGCGCTGGTCAGCGACGGAGGAGTGGAGATCTCCGCCCGCGCCTGACGGGCGTCCGCCGCTGTCCGGCATACGGACAGCGGCCCTTTGTCAGGACCGTACGTCTGCTTTACTGATTCCATGACCACGACGAGCAGCCGCACCCTTGCGACCGAGGCGACCCTGACGCCCGGTGCTCGTTGTATGTGTCGAATGTGCGCCTTCTAGAGGGCCCCCGCACCCCCGAGCCTCGCGCCCCGAAGCGAGCCGCTGTGGCATGTGCATGTCCGTATGCCTTGTGCCGTACGTGACTGACGCAGCCCCCCGCACATTTCCCCCTCGTACCCAGGGCACACCCACGCCCGCGTACCCGACAGTCATGGAACCCCAGTGATCACCACATCGGGCCTGACCAAGGTCTACCGCTCACGCGGCCGTGAGGTCACCGCCCTCGACGGCGTCGATCTCCACGTCCGCGAAGGCGAGGTCTACGGCGTCATCGGCCAGTCCGGCGCCGGCAAGTCCTCGCTCATCCGCTGCGTCAACCTGCTGGAGAAGCCCACCGCCGGCACGGTCACCGTCGCCGGACAGGACCTCACCGCCCTCGCCGGGCGCGGACCGCGCGCCGGACGCGAACTCCGGCAGGCGCGCAGCCGTATCGGCATGGTCTTCCAGCACTTCAACCTGCTCTCCTCGCGGACCGTGCAGGACAACATCGAGCTGCCGCTGGAGATCCTCGGCAAGTCCGGCAAGGACCGGTCCGCCAAGGCCCTCGAACTCCTCGACCTCGTCGGGCTCACCGACAAGGCGAAGTCCTACCCGGCGCAGCTCTCCGGCGGTCAGAAGCAGCGCGTCGGCATCGCCCGGGCGCTGGCCGGCGACCCCAAGGTGCTGCTCTCCGACGAGGCCACCAGCGCACTCGACCCGGAGACCACCCGCTCCATCCTCCAGCTGCTGCGCGACCTGAACCGGCAGCTGGGCCTGACCGTCCTGCTCATCACCCACGAGATGGACGTCGTCAAGAACGTGTGCGACTCGGCCGCGCTCATGGAGAACGGCCGCATCGTCGAGTCCGGCACGGTCAGCGAACTGCTCGCCACCCCGGCTCCCAGCTGGCCTCCGCGCTCTTCCCCGTCACCGGCGAGGCGCACGGCGCGGACCGCACGGTCGTCGACGTCACCTTCCACGGCGAGGCCGCGACCCAGCCCGTCATCTCGCAGCTCTCGCGCACCTACAACATCGACATCTCGATCCTCGGCGCCGCCATCGACACCGTCGGCGGACTCCAGGTCGGCCGCATGCGCATCGAACTGCCCGGCCGCTACGAGGACAACGTCGTGCCGATCGGCTTCCTGCGCGAACAGGGCCTGCAGATCGACGTGTTGGGCCAGGAGCCCGTACTGCTGAAGGAAGGTGCCCAGTGAGCTGGTCGGAGATGCAGCCCCTGCTGTCCCAGGCGTGTTGGGACACGCTGTACATGGTCGGCTGGTCCACGGTCATCGCCGTCGTCGGCGGGCTCCCGCTCGGCATCCTGCTGGTCCTGACCGACCGCGGCGGACTGCTCCAGAACGTCGCCGCGAACAAGGTCATCGGGCAGATCGTGAACGTGGCCCGCTCGCTGCCGTTCATCATCCTGATGGTCGCGCTGATGGGCTTCACCCGGACCATCACCGGCACGACCATCGGCCGCGAGGCCGCCATCGTGCCGCTCGCGATCGGGGCGATCCCCTTCTTCGCGCGCCTCGTCGAGACGGCCGTCCGCGAAGTGGACGGCGGACTCGTCGAGGCCGTGCAGTCGATGGGCGGCAGCACCTGGACCATCGTGCGGAAGGTCCTCGTACCCGAGTCGCTGCCCTCGCTGATCTCCAGCACCACGACCACGGTCGTCGCGCTCATCGGCTACTCCGCGATGGCCGGCACGGTCGGCGCCGGCGGCCTCGGCGACATCGCCATCCGCTACGGCTACCAGCGCTTCGAGACCCAGCTGATGTGGATCACGGTGGCGATCCTCGCGGTCGTCATCTCCCTCATCCAGTTCGCCGGCGACTACGCGGCCCGCTCCATGCACCGCCGCGGCGGACGCTCCGGACCTGGGCCCAGGCTCCGGCTGCTGAAGGCCGCGTAAGCGTCCTCGGCACTCCCCCAAGGCTCCCCGCACCACCCGACGCGGGGTCGTACCACGCCACACCCTTCAGGAAAGGCACTTTTCGTGCGTAACACCGCAAAGCTCACCACCGCCGTCCTCGCCGCCGGGGCCCTCACCTTCGCGCTCTCGGCCTGCGGCTCGGACAAGGGTTCCTCCTCGGCCTCCTCCGACTACAGCGGACCGCTGGTCGTCGCGGCGAGCCCGACCCCGCACGCCGAGATCCTGAACTTCGTCAAGAAGAACCTGGCGAAGAAGGCCGGACTCGACCTGGAGGTCAAGGAGTTCCAGGACTACATCGTCCCCAACACGGCGACCGAGGACGGCTCGGTGGACGCGAACTACTTCCAGAACCAGCCCTACCTCGACGACTTCAACAAGAAGCGCGGCACCCACATCGTGCCCGTCGTCACCGTGCACCTGGAGCCGCTCGGCCTCTACTCCCACAAGGTCAAGAGCGCCGATGCCCTGAAGAGCGGCGCGACGGTCGCCGTCCCGAACGACGCCGTGAACGAGGCCCGCGCCCTCAAGCTGCTCGCCGCCAACGGGCTCATCACCCTCAAGGCCGGCGCCGGCACCGAGGCCACCCCGCAGGACATCGACAAGAACCCCAAGGGCCTCAAGTTCAAGGAGGTCGAGGCGGCCCAGACCCCGCGCTCCCTGGACGACGTCGACGCGGCCGTCATCAACGGCAACTACGCCATCTCCTCGGGCCTCAAGCCCGCCAAGGACGCCCTGGTCCTGGAGTCGGCGACGAACAACCCGTACGGCAACTTCCTCGCGGTCAAGAAGGGCAACGAGAAGGACCCGCGCGTCAAGAAGCTCGCGAAGCTGCTGACCTCGCCCGAGGTCAAGAAGTTCATCGAGGACAAGTACGCCGGCTCCGTCATCCCGTCCTTCTGATCCGGCCCGGGAGACTCGACATGCGCAAGAGCGTCGTCCTCGCGGCAGCGGACTCGCCCTGGCCTCCGCCCTCACGGCCTGCGGGTCGGGCTCCGACTCCGGCAAGGGCGGTGGCAAGGACGGCACCCTCGTCGTCGGCGCCACCCCCGTGCCGGCCGGCGAGGTCCTGGCCTACATCAAGGACAACCTGGCCCAGAAGGCCGGACTGAAGCTGGAGATCAAGGAGTTCACGGACTACGTCCTGCCGAACACCGCACTCCAGGAGGGCTCGCTCGACGCGAACCTCTACCAGAACAGGCCCTTCCTGGACGAGTTCAACAAGTCCAAGGGCACCGACCTGGTCCCGGTCGTCGACGCGTACCTGCCGCCGATGGGCGTGTACTCCAAGAAGATCCAGGACATCGCGAAGCTCGGCGACGGAGCCACCGTCGCCGTACCGAACGAGACCACCAACGAGGGCCGCGCCCTCAAACTCCCTCGCCGCCAAGGGGCTGATCACGCTCAAGAAGGGCGCGGGCACCGACGCGTCCCCGCGGACGTCACGGCCAACCCGAAGCACCTGAAGTTCAAGGAGCTGGACCCGGCGCAGCTGCCGCGCTCGCTCGACGACGTGGACGCGGCCGTCATCAACAACAACTACGCCCAGGACGCGGGACTCAGCCCCACGAAGGACGCGATCCTCCTGGAGTCGGCCGAGGGCAACCCCTACGCCAACCTCCTGGCCGTCAAGCGCGGCAACGAGGACGACCCCGGGTCGAGAAGCTCGCGAAGCTGCTCGTCTCCCGGAGGTCAAGAAGTTCATCGCGGAGAAGTACAAGGGCTCGGTCCTGCCGGCCGCTTCCGGCTGACGGGGCGTACGCCGCGTATCACCACGCACGGGGTCCACTCGCTCACCGCGGGTGGACCCCGTGGTGCGGCTGGGCCCTTCGATGCTGCATGCTGGGCAGTTCAGGTTGCCCTGAACATTTTCCAGAGGTTACGGAGCGGCGCATGACGAGCACCTTCCCCAACATCTCCATCAGCACGGAGCGGTTGGTGCTGCGGCCCCTCGACGAGGACGACATCCCCGCGCTGACGGAGATGATGAACGACGAACAGGTCGGGTCCTGGACCGACGTCCCACAGCCCTACTCCGAGGCCCAGGCGCGCCGTTGGATCACCGAGTACGCGCCCACCGAGCGCGCCTCGGGCCGCGGCCTCGACCTCGCCGTCACCGAGTTCCTCACCCAACGGCTCGTCGGCATCGTCCAGTTGACCAAGACCAACTGGCACATCCGGTCCACCGAGCTGTCGTACATCATCGCCCCCTGGGCGCGCGGCGAGGGCTACGCGTCCGAGGCCGCGCTCGCCACCGCCCAATGGCTGTTCGGGGACCAGAAGTTGGAGCGCATCGAACTGCGCACCGCCGCCGACAACACGGCCTCCCAGCAGGTCGCCCAGAAGATCGGCTGCATCAGCGAGGGCGTCCTGCGGGGCGCGTGCATAGCGCACGTCCACGCGGACGACGGCACCTGGAGCGACGTCCGCACCGACTTCATCGTGTGGAGCCTCCTCCCGGAGGACCTGGAGGGCACGGCCGAACAGCTCGCCGACGTCGACGGTTTCACGTCACTCGCCGACTGGAACTGACTCCGGCGGGTATGGGCGGGGAGCACCTCCCGGCCGTACCAGGTACCCTCACGTTGCCCGCGTGCGGGCCGCTTTCCCGACGACCTGCGAAAAACTCCCTGGAGACTGACGACGATGGCCGACCGCGTCACGGTGATCGGCTGGGACGGCTCTCCGCTGACCGCCGCGGCATGCTCCGCCCTCGCCGCCGCCACCCTCGTGGCCGGCGCACCCCACCATCTCGCGCTCCCCGAGGTACCGGAGCGCGCTGAGCGCATCCGCCTCGGCAGCGTCGCCCTGGCCGCTCGCCGGATCGCCGGACACCGCGGCACCGCGGTCGTGTTCGCCGACGGTGACCCCGGCTTCTTCGGCGTCGTACGGACCCTGCGCGACCCGGAGTTCGGCCTTGAGGTCGAGGTCGTCCCCGCCGTCTCCTCCGTGGCCGCCGCCTTCGCCCGCGCCGGGATGCCCTGGGACGACGCGCAGGTGGTCGTCGCACACCGGCGCACCCTGCGACGCGCGGTGAACGTATGCCGGGCCCACACGAAGGTCGCCGTCCTCACCTCACCGGGCGCGGGACCCGCCGAGCTGGGCCTCCTCATGGAGGGCGTCCACCGCACCTTCGTCATCTGCGAGGAACTGGGCACCGAGCACGAGCAGGTCACCGTCCTCACCTCCGACAAGGCCGCCGACCGCACCTGGCGCGACCCGAACGTCGTCATCGTCATGGGCGGCCCGGTCGGCCCCATGGTCACCGGCGTCACCGGCGAGGGCTGGATCGCCGGCCGCGACCCGTCCGCCGTCGCCCGCGGCTGGACCCTCCCCGCCGAGGCCTACGGCGGCCAACTCGGCGAAGGCGAGACGGATCTGCTCCGGGCCGCTCAGCTCGCCCGCCTCGGCCCGCGCGTCGGAGACCTCGTGTGGGACATCGGCTGCGGCAGCGGCGCCTTCGCGATCGAGGCGGCCCGCGCCGGGGCCGCCGTCATCGCCGTCGACCGCGACACCCAGGCCTGCACCGGCACCGACTCCGCCGCCCGCAGCTTCGGCGTGCACCTCCAGATCGTCCAGGGCGACGCCCCGCACATCCTGGAGAACCTCCCCGAACCCGACGTGGTGCGCGTCGGCGGCGGGGGAGGCGGCGGTCGTCTCCGCGGTCGCCGACCGGCGTCCGCAGCGCATCGTGGCGCACGCCTCGACCCGGGACGAGGCCGAGTTGATCGGCCGCGACCTGACGGAGCACGGCTACCACGTGGAGTGCGCCCTCCTGCAGTCCGTCGAACTCGACACCAGGGCCTGGACGGAGACCGAACGCAGCGTCGCGTTCCTGCTCAGCGGCCTCCTCCCGGAGCGCGTTTCCTGACCCCTCGTACCGTCCCCGTGATCCTGTTGTCGTACTGCGCGCGGTAGGCTGGCGGACTGTTGTACCGCTTCGGGTGACCCGGCACTTCGTTCGTCAATGTCCGGAAAACCCGCCCGTTTTGGGGTGAGTGTGGTACGGCGTAACCGGAGGACGCGCAACGTGGCGCAGTCCACAGCGGACCGTCGCGGATCAAGCTGTCGCGACGGCCGAACGGCCGCGACAATGCCAGTGAATGGCTTTGTCGTCTAAATGGCTTTGTCGCTTTTTGGCGCCGGGTCGTTCGTGCCGCTGGACAGGCACGCTCGTTCTCCACTGCGGGGCGGTCGGTGCGCCGTTTCCGGTGAGCGGGTCGAAGAAGCACTAACCGATGGGCGAGGGGTACGCATGACCGACACCGGCCAGATCCCGGCCGAGGGGCTGCCGGAGAACGCAGGCATGGTGGAACAGCCGGGCGTTCCCGCGCACGGCGCGTACACCTACCTCTCCGAGACCACCGCCGAGGACGAAGACCTCCTGCTGCTGCCGGGCGCCCAGGGC
The DNA here is from genome assembly GCA_016893485.2 of Streptomyces sp. P3. GTDB lineage: Bacteria > Actinomycetota > Actinomycetes > Streptomycetales > Streptomycetaceae > Streptomyces. The sequence continues at coordinate 2,141,127 of JAFEKX020000001.1, read as the reverse complement.
GCCTGGGGCAACGAGGTCCCGCCGCCCGCTCCCGAGCCCGTCGTCGAGACCGTCCACGCGCCCGCTCCGCAGGAGCAGGTGGCGCCGGAGCAGGTCACGTACGACGCCGCCGCGTACGACGGCGTCGCGTACGAGCCCCCGCGCAGGAGCCGGTTCCGCAGGAGCCCGCTGTGCACGAGGCCGCCGCACCGGAGCCGGGTGCGCACGAGGCCCCTGTCCACGAACCCGCTCCGCAGGAAGCCGTCGTACACGAACCCGGTCCGCACGAGACGGACGGGCGGGACAGCGGTTCCGTCGATCTGGGGGCCGTCCGGCATCCCGCACCGCCGCCGCCCGCGCCGGTCCCGCCGCGCCGACCGCTGCACCTCGGCCCGCCCCTCCCCGACACCTCCGCGAGCCCGGTCCGCTCCCTCGCCGACCGCGGCCCCGCCGGCGCGCCGGTACGGCAGCCGGGCCCGGCGGCGACCGGCCCCGACTACTTCGACGCACCCCAACTCCGCGACCTGCCCCCGCAGGGCGCATCGCCGTGGGGTGTCCAGCCGCCGGTGAGCGCGGGGGTGCAGACAGCGGAAACGGTTGTTCCGCTTGCCGAGCCGGGCAGCGAACCCGCGGAGCAGCCGGCGCAGGCACAGGCTCCGGTCGCGGTGGGCGGTGGCATCGCCACGGCCCTGGACGCCGGGGTCGTCGCGCCCGAGCCGGGTCCGGCCACCGCCGTCGCCGCGAGTGCCGGTACCGCTGCGGGCCTGGCTCAGGCGCCCGAGGCCGGGACCGCCTGGCAGGTGCAGGGGCAGGTGTACGCGGGGGAGCCCGCGACCCCGTTCGCCCACGTCAGCACGGAGACCTCCGGGAACGCCGGCGTCCACGAGACGGGCCACCTGCCCGAGGACGTCCAGGCTTCGCTCGCCGGTCAGTCGCCCGAGCAGCCGCAGGAGCCGGTGCGGGCCCAGGTCTATGAGCAGGGCGCCGAGCCGCAGTTCGTGCCGGACGCCGGTGGTGCCGCCGAGGGCGCGGTCGCTCCGGTGGCCGAGGACGTGCCGGTGAGCGGCGCGGGACCGGTTCCCGAGGACGCGCCCGTCATGGACGCCGGTCCGCTTCCCGAGGCTGTGCCCGTCGTGGCCGCCGCACAGGAACCGCATCCGGAACAGCCCGCTCCGGATGCCGTACCGGTCGCCGAGGAGCCGTTCGTTTCGAGGCCGCGGTCACTCCCGAGCAGGCCCCGGCGGTCGACCAGGTCTTCGCCGCCGAGCAGGCCCCCGTAGTGGAGCAGGCGCTCGACACCCCGCCCGTCCACGAGGTCACGCCCGTCGCGGGGACTCCCGACTTCCAGGAAGCCGCCCCAACTCAGGCCGCGCCCACGGAGGTTGAGCCCCGTTCACCCCCGAGCCCGCCGCTTTCGCCGAGGTCGCCCCGGTCCCGGTGGAACTGCCCGAAGCGGAAGCGGTCGTAGAAGCCGAACCCGCACCGGTCGCACCGCCCGTCGTGGCCGAAGCCCCCGCCCGGAACCGCCGGCGGAGGCAGCGCCGCTGCCCGAGCCGGAGCAACTGGTGGAGCCGGAGGTGGAGTTGGTCCCCCGCCCGTGCCGCAGCCGGTCGCCCCCGAGGGTGTGCGCCTCGTCCAGCCCCAACAGGTGGACGCGGACGCCCAGTTGGCGAGCGGGCCGGCGCCGCACCCCGACGACTCGCTGGGGCGTTTCGTGCCGGTGGAGGGTTCGGTGCCCACCACCCCGCACCTCGCGCCGACCCCGCCGCACCCGCTGACGCTCCCTCCGGAGGAGCAACTCGTCGGCGCGGAGGACGCGTTCGCCGCCGTGCCCGCACCCCGTGAGGCGGACTCCGACCTCGGACCGGAACTCGTACAGCACGCCGACGACCTGGACACCCGGGCCGCCGATCAGGAAGAAGAGAGCACGGCCGCAGTGGAAGACGTACGAGAGTCCACCGGACCGGCCGCTCCCGCCTACGACGACGCCGAGCGCGAGGCCGTGCTGAAGGTGATGCGGGAGCGTCGGGACATCCGCAACGGCTTCCGCAGCGACCCGATTCCGCACGACGTGCTGCTGCGCGTCCTGGAGGCGGCGCACACCGCGCCGTCGGTCGGGCACTCGCAGCCGTGGGACTTCGTGGTCATCCGTTCCGCCGAGACCCGCCGGAACATGCACGAGCTCGCGCAGAGCCAGCGCGAGGCGTACGCGAAGTCGCTGCCGAAGGGCAGGGCGAAGCAGTTCAAGGAACTGAAGATCGAGGCCATCCTCGACACCCCGGTGAACATCGTCGTCACCGCCGACCCGACCCGCGGCGGCCGGCACACGCTCGGCCGGCACACGCAGCCGCAGATGGCGCCGTACTCCGCCGCGCTCGCCGTCGAGAACCTCTGGCTCGCCGCCCGCGCCGAGGGCCTCGGCGTCGGCTGGGTCAGCTTCTTCGACGAGCGCGAGATGGTCCGCGCCCTCGGCCTGCCGGAGCACCTGGAGGTCATCGCGTACCTCTGCGTCGGCTACGTCGACGAGTTCCCGGACGAGCCCGAACTGATGCAGGCGGGCTGGTCCAAGCGCCGCCCGCTGTCGTGGGTCGTGCACGAGGAGACCTACGGCCGTCGGGCGCTGCCCGGCGAGGACCCGCACGACCTGCTCGCGGAGACCGTCGCCGGGATCCGCCCGCTCGACGCGAAGGCGCTCGGCGAGGCGTGGGAGCGGCAGAAGCGGATGACGAAGCCGCCGGGCTCGCTCGGCATGCTGGAGATCATCTCCGCGCAGCTGTCCGGTCTTTCCCGGCAGTGCCCGCCGCCGATCCCGGAGCCCGCGGCCGTCGCGATCTTCGCGGGCGACCACGGCGTGCACGCGCAGGGGGTCACCCCTTGGCCGCAGGAGGTCACGGCCCAGATGGTCGCCAACTTCCTTGGCGGCGGGGCGGTTTGCAACGCCTTCGCGAGCCAGGTGGGCGCCGAGGTGTGCGTCGTGGACGTCGGCGTCGCGTCCGAACTCCCGGCCACGCCCGGCCTGTTGCCCCGCAAGATCCGTGCCGGTACGTCCGACATGACCACCGGTCCCGCGATGTCCCGCGAGGAGGCCAAGCAGGCCATCGAGGTGGGTATCGAGACCGCCCGCGACCTGGTGGCGGCCGGCAACAAGGCTCTGCTCACCGGTGAGATGGGCATCGCGAACACCACCGCGTCGGCGGCCCTGATCTCGGTGTTCACGGACACCGACCCCGCCGAGGTCACCGGCCGGGGCACCGGCATCAACGACGAGACCCTGGCCCGCAAGACGGAGGTCGTGCGCCGCGCGATCGACCTCCACCAGCCGGACCCGGCCGACCCCATCGGCGTCCTCGCCGCGGTCGGCGGTTTCGAACACGCGGCGATGGTCGGCCTGTTGCTCGGCGGCGCGTCCCTGCGTACGCCGGTGATCCTGGACGGCGTCAGCGCGGGCGCCGCGGCTCTCGTGGCCCGCGCCATCGCCCCCGAGGTCCTCGCGGCCTGCATCGCGGGCCACCGCAGCGCCGAACCGGGCCACGTGGCCGCCCTGAACAAGCTCGGCCTGCGCCCCCTGGTCGACCTCGACCTCCGCCTCGGCGAGGGCACGGGCGCGCTGCTGGCCCTGCCGCTGGTGCAGAGCACGGCCCGGGCGATGCACGAGGTGGCGACGTTCGACTCCGCAGGGGTGACGGAAAAGTAGGCGCCCGCAGTCGGCGATGCGGCCCAGCCGGTGGACCGGCTGGGCCGCGCTGACGCCCTGCCCTTAAAATCTGCACGTCAGGGCCACCGCGCGCCGTGAAAGCACGCGGGGGAGACCCGCCGCACAAGAGGAGCCGCACCCTCATGGCCGAACACCCCGCCTACCCCGTAGGCCTCCGCCTCACCGGCCGCAGGGTCGTCGTCCTCGGCGGCGGCCAGGTCGCGCAGCGCCGGCTGCCCGCGCTGATCGCGGCGGGCGCGGACATCCTCCTCGTGTCCCCGCAGGCGACCCCGTCCGTGGAGGCGATGGCGGACGCGGGCGAGATCGCCTGGGAGCGCCGCCCGTACGCGGAGGGCGACTTGGCGGACGCGTGGTACGCCCTGATCGCGACCACGGACCCGGAGGCGAACACCCGGGCCTCCGCCGAAGCCGAGGCCCACCGCGTCTGGTGCGTCCGTTCCGACGACGCCGACCAGGCCACCGCGTGGACCCCGGCGACGGGCCACAGCGAAGGCGTGACGGTCGCCGTCCTCACCACCGACGCGCGAGGCCGCGACCCCCGCCACACCGCCGCCATCCGCGACGCGGTCGTGGCGGGCCTGCGCGACGGCACCCTCGTCGCCCCGCACCACCGCACCCGCACCCCGGGCGTCGCCCTGGTCGGCGGCGGCCCCGGCGACCCCGACCTCATCACGGTCCGCGGCCGCCGCCTCCTCGCCGAGGCCGACGTGGTCATCGCCGACCGCCTCGGCCCCCGCGACCTCCTCGCCGAACTCCCGCCGCACGTCGAGGTGATCGACGCGGCGAAGATCCCGTACGGCCGCTACATGGCCCAGGAGGCCATCAACAACGCCCTGATCGAACACGCCAAGCAGGGCAAGTCGGTGGTCCGCCTCAAGGGCGGCGACCCCTTCGTCTACGGCCGCGGCATGGAGGAGATCCAGGCGCTCGCGGAGGCGGGCATCCCGTGCACCGTCGTGCCGGGCATCTCCAGCTCCATCTCGGTACCGGGCGCGGCGGGCATCCCGGTCACCCATCGGGGCGTGGCACACGAGTTCACGGTGGTGAGCGGCCATGTTTCCCCTGACGACGAGCGCTCGCTGGTCGACTGGCCGTCCCTGGCCAGGCTGACCGGCACCCTCGTCGTCCTCATGGGCGTGGACAAGATCGGCAAGATCGCCGAGACCCTGATCGCGCACGGCAAGCCGGCCGACACCCCGGTCGCCCTGGTCCAGGAGGGAACGACGGCCGCCCAGCGCCGGGTGGACGCGACCCTCGCGACGGTCGGCGAGACCGTACGCACCGAGGACGTGAAGCCGCCCGCGGTGATCGTCATCGGCGCGGTGGTCACCGTAGGACCGAAGGAACTTGCGTAACCCCGGGTAACACAACCCGTTCCCAGCCGTTGGCACCACACCCAGGACAAGGCAGTATCACCCTGTGGCCGATCTCATCACCGTTGAGGATCCCGACGACCCGCGCCTGCGTGATTACACGGGCCTGACCGACGTAGAGCTGCGCCGCAAGCGCGAACCGGCCGAGGGCCTGTTCATCGCCGAAGGCGAGAAGGTCATCAGACGGGCCAAGGACGCGGGCTACGAGATGCGGTCGATGCTCCTCTCCGCGAAGTGGGTCGACGTCATGCGCGACGTCATCGACGAACTCCCCGCCCCCGTCTACGCGGTCAGCCCCGAACTGGCCGAACGCGTCACGGGCTACCACGTCCACAGAGGCGCCCTGGCCTCCATGCAACGCAAACCGCTCCCCACGGCGGACGAACTCCTCCAGACCACGCGCCGGGTGGTGGTGATGGAGTCGGTGAACGACCACACCAACATCGGCGCGATCTTCCGCTCGGCGGCGGCGTTGGGCATGGACGCGGTCCTCCTGTCCCCGACTGCGCGGACCCCCTCTACCGCCGCAGTGTGAAGGTCTCGATGGGCGCGGTCTTCTCCGTCCCGTACGCCCGCCTGGACAGCTGGCCCAAGGGCCTGGAGTCGGTCCGAGAAGCGGGCTTCACCCTCCTGGCGCTGACCCCCGACGAGAAGGCGAAGAGCCTGGACGAGGCGGCTCCCCACCGCATGGCACGAGTGGCCCTGATGCTGGGAGCAGAGGGCGACGGCCTGTCCACCCAAGCCCTGGTGGCGGCCGACGAATGGGTCCGCATCCCCATGGCCCACGGCGTCGACTCCCTCAACGTGGGTGCCGCGGCCGCGGTCGCCTTCTACGCGGTGGCCACCGGCCGCCCCGCACTCTAGGAGCCGGCTTGGCCCAGCGCGAGGCGATCGTCGCCGTACTCCGACGCGCGAACCGCGTCCTCGTCATCCGCCGCGGCCCCGACTCGTCGCGCTCGGGCTACTGGGCCCCGCTCAGCGGCAAACTCGAACCCGGCGAGAGCCAGGAAGAGGCCCTGGTCAGAGAGGTCCACGAGGAGGTAGGCCTAGCGGTCTCCCCCGCTGAGCAAGGTCTGGGAGTCCCAGACGGACGACGGCCGCTTCCGCCTCCACTGGTGGACCGCCACCGAAACAGGCAACGGCACGATCGTCCCCGACCCGGCCGAGGTGTCCGAGGTCCGTTGGGTGACACCGACGGAGTTCCTGACGATGACCCCGCTTTTCGAGGCGGACCGGGAGTTCTTCGAGCGGGTCCTGCCGGGGTTGTAGGTGGGGCGGCTGTCCAGGGCGGGCCAACTCCGGCCTGTCCGGCGCTACTTCTCCATACGGGCTGGCGTCATCGGGAGCTTCTCGATGCAGGTCGGTACCACTCAGCTTGTGCGGCGTGCACGTTCCGGTTCGGGCTAGCTGATCCCAGCCTGTCCGACGCGCACCTTCCCGGCCTGAGCCCGCTTCACTCAGCCCGTCCGGCGTTTGAGGACGAGGCCCCTTCAGGGCCGTTGGGGGTCTGGGGGCGGAGCCCCAGGCGGGGGAGAAGGGGCGGCAGCCCCTGGAGGATGGGACGGGTAGGGGCGGCGGGGGCGAAATCCGGTCCTCGCTACTCGCTGGACCCACCCGAAACCCGACCATCCGCCCCCACAACACTCCCGTGCCCCACAGGCCCAAGCCCATGAGCCGGCCCCGAACACCCCTGAGCCACCGCAATCCCCAACGCGACCAGCAACGTCACCACAACGAACACGAACAACCGCTGCCGCAGCAGCCGCGGATTCGCAGGCCGCCGCCCGGTCCCCGTCGTCCGCGGCCCAGAACGCCCCGCCCCACTACGAGGCCCGGGCCGACTCCCCCACCGGAACGCGTCGTGTTCCGCCCCGCCGGAGTCGCCCGAGGCTGCCCCGGCCGAGACGGCACCCCACCCCCACGCGACGGACTACCACCACCCCGGGACGACGGAGCCGCACCACGCGGCGCCGGAGTCCCCTGCGGACTCTGCGGATGCTGAGGACGCCGCCCCCTGCGTCCGCTGCTGCTCCGGATAACTGTCGGCAAGCCGCCCGGTAGGCCGATCCGCCTCGGCCGCCCGAGGCGAAGGCGGCCGTACATCAGCAATCCCCTGCGCCTCACGCGCCGCGATCTCCTTGAGCCGCAAGGACAGCTGAAGCGTGCTGGGCCGCTCCTCGGGATCCTTGGCGAGGCACGCGCGGACCAGCGGCGCGAGCGCGTCCGGCACCCCGTGCAACTGCGCCTCCTCGTGCACCACGCGGTACAGCATGACCTCGGAACTACCGTGCCCGAAGGGCGAGTCGGAGGTCGAGGCGTAAGCGAGCGTGGCCCCGAGCGAGAACACATCGGTGGCCGGCGTGACGGCAGCCCCCGCACCTGCTCAGGGGCGAGGAACCCCGGCGACCCGACCGCCGTACCGACATGCGTGAGCGTCGACGCCCCGGTCGCCCAGGCGATACCGAAGTCGATGATCCGCGGACCCTTGGGGGAGAGGAGGATGTTCGACGGCTTGAGATCCCGGTGGACGACCCCGGCCTCGTGCACAGCAACAAGCCCCCTCGGACAGGGCGGCCCCGATGGCGGCGACCTCGGCCGCACCGAGCGCACCCTCGTCGGCGACCTTGTCGTGAAGCGACGGCCCGGGCACGTACTGCGTGGCGAACCACGGCCGATCGGCGTCGAGATCCGCGGCGACCAGCCGGGCAGTACATCCCCGCGAATCCGCCGAGCCGCCGACACCTCGCGCGCGAACCGCGAACGGAACTCCTGGTCCTCCGCCAGATCCGGCCGGATGACCTTCAGCGCGACCCGCTGTCCCTTGCGGTCGGAGCCCAGATAGACGACACCCATTCCGCCCGCGCCGAGCCGTCTGTGAAGCCTGAACGAGCCGACGACGCGCGGGTCCTCGCGCCTCAGGCGCATCATCGCCATGTTCATCCCCGCTGCCCGGTCCGTGTGACGAGCGACAGCTTACGTTTCCACGGGCGCCCGCGCGCAAAGGCCGCGCCCTCTCGGACCGACGGATTGTCAGTGCCGGGTGGGAAACTTGAAGAGTGGTCAGAGGCGTTGCGAGCAGCAGGACTTCACATCACCTCGGACCCCAACCAACCATCACAGAAGGGGATTGAGCGCGTGAAGGGTGATCGCGTCGAGATAGTGGTGGACGCCGGCGACACAACACGTACGTACGAGGTGGTGGCGAGCAGGGCGGGCCGCCGGGTGGAGACGGCGGTGCGCAGAGGGGTGGTGGAAGTGAGCGAAGTCACCCGCAGCGGCTCCGTCGTGCGTACGGCCCGGTTCATGGCGACCAGGGTCCTCGCCCTGGTCGAGCAGCCGGTCCCGCGCGAGGACAGCTCAGAGAAAGCGGGGCACACCGGACTCCCCCTCCGGGAAGACCCCGAGACCTAGGACCCGGTCTCCACCCAGGGAGTAGTTCGCAGGTCATCGCTCATCCTCCGGGAGGCCCGCCAATCGGTACGAGGGCATGACGACCCGCACCCGCCGTACGCCTAGATTTGAGGTCAAGCGGCGGGTGCAGCACTCGTCCCCGAGGTCAGACACCCGCCGCTGCCAGAGCAAAGACAACAGAGTTTGGTCAACGGAGCACGGTCAGGAGAGGGACCATGGCCCATACGGCACCGCGGGCATTGATCCGCACCGAGGGACGCAAGGCGTACAACGCGGCGTTCCGTACCCGCCGCACGGGCCGTCGACACCCATTGGTGGCGACCTTGATGGCACTTCCCTGGCGGTCCTGCTCCTGGTCGTCTTCGACGGCTGGGAGACCGTGGCCACACAAGCGTCGTCCGTGGGAGTGATGCTGGGGCGCTGAGCGGCGACCCCAGGCCCGGAAGAGCGGTCCGGGCGGGGACATCCACCCATGAAACCCCGTGGGGACGGGGGTGCGGCGGACGGCAAAAAAGCCGGCGCAGCTGGGGAGCTGCGCCGGCTTTGCTTTGCCCGGAAACAGTTCCGGGCACGCGCGGAAACGCCCCGGCAGGTAGAGCCCCCAGCAGCGACAGCGCCCTCAGGTGGAGCGCCCCAAAGGGGCGCGGGGGAACTGCGCGACCAGCCCCCGCCGGACCAGCACTGAACCCCTCACACAACCCAGCCGGTCCCCGAATCCCCATTGCGTACGCTCCCGACGAGAGCCGCACAAGCCCGGGGACCGCATGACCACCCACCACCTGCTTCCCGCCCTGACGGCCCGAGCCAGATCCACCGCGCACACCCAAACCCCCACCTGCCCCTGCGGAACCACCACCACCCTCACCGACCGCCCCGACGGCACAGTCGTCCGCCACGAGTCCACGGTCGCGAAGGCCCACGCCCCCACACGAACCCCACCCACCTCACGGCCCGCCTCACCACGGCCGCGAGACTCCCCACCCTCCTCCTGCCCCCACTCACCCCCACCCCCTCCACCTGCACACCCGCCTGGTGACCTGCTGGCCCTACGGCACCCCCGTAGACCCGGACGACCCCGACGCCGCCCCCTGGGAAGCCGTAGGCACCCTCCTCGCCCACCTGCACCGCACACCGCCCCCCACCCCCTCCCACCCATGCGAGGCGCCCTCAAGGCACTCCGAGCGATCACCCGGCTCCGGGAGGCCGGACCCCACCCCGCCGCCACCCCCGTCCTGCAGGCCTGGACGCGCCTCCCGGCCTGGACCCGCGCGGAGGAACCCCAGCCCGACACCACCACCCTCTGCCACGGCGACCTGCACCTGGGCCAGCTGGTCCGCCACCCCGCCCCCGACGGCCCATGGCTTCTGATCGACGTCGACGACATGGGCGTAGGCGTCCCCGCCTGGGACCTCGCCCGCCCCGCCGCCTGGTACGCCTGCGGACTGCTCCCGCCCGACGAATGGGCCCGCTTCCTGAACGCCTACCGCGCGGCGGGCGGCCCGGCCGTCCCCGCGACCGGCGACCCCTGGCCCGCCCTGGACATCCCGGCCCGCGCCCTCACCGTGCAGACCGCCGCCCTCGCCGTCGTCAAGGCGGTCGCGGGAGACCGCCCGCTGGACGAGGTGGAGCTGGCGGTCGTGGACGCGTGTGACCGAATGGGTTCCGTACCACCCGAGTTGGCCCCGGATTCGCGAAGTAGGGTGCAACCGACCGGGGTCGGACGGAGTCTGTCCTGGGGAAACACCAAGATGTACCGACGGGCGAGGAGTTGAGCCGAGCATGCAGTGTCCGAAGTGCCATGCGCCGATGCACACGTACAACCGCAACGGTGTCCAGATCGAACAGTGCAGCAACTGCCGGGGATCTTCCTCGACTACGGCGAGCTGGAGGCGCTGACCCGCGTGGAGTCCCAGTGGCAGCAGCCCGCCCCGCCGCCCCCGGGCCCGCAGGGCTACCCCTGCCCCGTCCGCGCCCGCCTGGGGCGCCCGCACGGCGGCGGTCACGGCGGCGGCCACTACGGCGGTCACGGCGGCCACCACCGCCACAAGAGCTTCGGTCACATGCTGTTCTCCAGCTGACCGGCACACGGAGAAGCCCCCGACGCGGAGAGCGCCGGGGGCTTCGGTGTGGGACGATACTGGGATTGAACCAGTGACCTCTTCCGTGTCAGGGAAGCGCTCTCCCGCTGAGCTAATCGTCCTCGGGACCACGATCCGTGGATCATGGGCGGTGCGTGCGCGATACTGGGATTGAACCAGTGACCTCTTCCGTGTCAGGGAAGCGCTCTCCCGCTGAGCTAATCGCGCGGGGATCCTTGCGGACCAAGTCCTTGCGGACCAGTGGACGATACTGGGATTGAACCAGTGACCTCTTCCGTGTCAGGGAAGCGCTCTCCCGCTGAGCTAATCGTCCTTGGAGGTGGAGACGGGATTTGAACCCGTGTAGACGGCTTTGCAGGCCGTTGCCTCGCCTCTCGGCCACTCCACCAGGAGTGCGGGGGTTCAGGTGGATCCCCCACTTTCCTGCGAGCGGACGACCAGGTTCGAACTGGCGACCTCAACCTTGGCAAGGTTGCGCTCTACCAACTGAGCTACGTCCGCTTGTCGTTTCCGCTCGGCTTGCGCGTCGCGGCGACGAGTTGAACTCTAGCGGATTCCGGGGCCAGCACAAAAACGCGTTTGTGCAGCGTGCTGGCCTGCGTCTACGGGAACACATGGTCAGGGCAGCCGCAGGGACACGGCCGGGCAACCTGTGAGACACCCGCCATAGACTCGACGGCGTGTTCCGCCTCGCCCCTCTCGCCCGTTTCGGCGGCCGTGTCGCCACCGGCCTCCTCGATGTCACCAGCGACCCCGCGGCCCTGGACTCCACCGGCTTCTGGGCGGTCGCCGCCGACTTCGAGGGCCGTCTGACCTGCGCCCGCTTCCGAGACGTACGCGAGGAACCGGTCCCGGCCCCGTCCCCGGCGCCTGGCACGGACCCGCGACCGACGCCTGGATCTCCTCCCTCGACCGCGCCGCCTACACCGCCGGCGTCCGCCGCATCCGGGAGCACATAGCGGCCGGCGAGGTGTACCAGGCCAACCTGTGCCGCGTCCTGTCGGCACCGGTCGCCCCCGACGCGGACGTCGACGCCCTCACGGCCCTGCTCGCACGCGGCAACCCGGCGCCGTACGCAGGAACGATCCGGCTGCCCGACCACGGCGTGGAGATAGCCACCGCCTCGCCCGAACTCTTCCTGCGCCGCACCGGGCGGGTCGTCGAGTCGGGGCCGATCAAGGGCACCGGGCGGACCGAGGCAGATCTGCTGGAGAAGGACTTCGCCGAGAACGTGATGATCGTGGACCTGGTCCGCAACGACCTCGGCCGCGTGTGCGCGACGGGGACCGTGAGCGTGCCCGACCTGTGTGTCGTGGAGAAGCACCCGGGGCTGGTCCATCTGGTGTCCACGGTCCGGGGCGAGTTGCCCGAGGACGCCGGGTGGCCGGAACTTCTGACCTCCGCCTTTCCGCCCGGGAGTGTCACCGGAGCCCCCAAGTCCAGTGCCCTGCGCATCATCGACGCTTTGGAGACCGCGCCCCGGGGGCCGTACTGCGGAGGCGTCGGCTGGGTCGACGCGGACCGTGGCGTCGGCGAACTGGCCGTAGGAATCCGGACGTTCTGGATCGACCGCGCGGACGGCAGGCTGCGGTTCGGCACCGGCGCGGGCATCACCTGGGGTTCGGACCCCGAGGGGGAGTGGCGGGAGACCGAGCTGAAGGCGTCACGGCTGCTCGCGGTAGCGTCGGGCGCGTACGAGGTGAGCGGAGGGGCTCTTTCATGAAGATCTGGCTCGACGGCGGGTTGCAGGACAGCGAGTCCGCCCGTGTCTCCGTCTTCGACCACGGACTGACCGTGGGCGACGGCATTTTCGAGACGGTGAAGGCGACGGACGGCAAGACGTTCGCGCTGACCCGGCATCTCGACCGGCTGACCCGCTCCGCGCGCGGCCTCGGGCTGCCCGACCCCGACCTCGACGAGGTCCGCCGCGGCTGCGCGGCCGTCCTCGCCGCCAACCCGCTGCCGCTCGGCCGCCTCCGCATCACGTACACGGGCGGCCACGGCCCGCTCGGCTCCGACCGCGGCGACCACGGCCCGACCCTCGTGATCGCCCTCGGCGAGGCCAACCGCCGCCCCGACTCCACGGCCGCCGTCACGGTCCCCTGGACCCGCAACGAACGCGGCGCCCTCACCGGCCTCAAGACCACGTCGTACGCCGAGAACGTCGTCGCGCTCGCCCGCGCCCACCAACACGGCGCGTCCGAGGCCCTGTTCGCCAACACGGTCGGCCAACTCTGCGAAGGCACAGGGTCGAACGTCTTCGTCGTCCTCGACGGCGAGATCCACACCCGCCGGTCAGCTCCGGCTGTCTCGCCGGCATCACCCGCGCCCTGACCGTCGAATGGACCGGCGCCAAGGAGACCGACCTCCCGCTCGACGTCCTGGAACACGCCGACGAGGTTTTCCTCACGTCCTCGCTGCGGGACATCCAGGCCGTCCACCGGGTCGACGAACGCCAACTCCCGGGCACAGCGGGCCCGGTGACCGCCAAGGCGATGCGCGTCTTCGACGAGCGATCGGGCGACGACCTTGATCCGTAGGCGCCCTCAATGGGCTGAGCTGGGGTCGGGTCCGGGTAGAACTCCCTTGATGACTACGACCCTGCGGCCGACCGAGCCGCTTCAGCAGGAGGCCGACGGGACCCGTTCGCGCCGCTATCAGGTGTGCGTGAACAGCCGTCCCGTCGGCGCGATACACCTCCGTACGAGTCCCCTCTTCGGCGATGCGGTGGCCCAGATCCGGGACCTGCGCGTCGAGGAGCCGGACCGCCGGCGCGGCCGGGGCACGGTGGCCGCGCTCGCCGCCGAGGAGGTGGCGCGGAGCTGGGGTTGCGGGCGGATCGAGGTGTCCGTGCCCGCGGAGGCGGAGACGGCGCTCAGGATGGCGACCAACCTCGGCTACGTCGTCCGCAACCGCCACATGGAGAAGCCCCTCGGCGACACCGCGCCCGAACTGCCCGCGGGGAGCCGGAGCCGGCCCATGACCCAGGAGGAGTACGGCCCGTGGCTGGCCCACGGGACGGAGGACTTCATCCTGGACTGGACCGAGCGCGGGGTACCGGAGACCGAGGCCCGCACGAAGGCGCTGCAGGGCAACGCCGAACTGCTGCCCGACGGATTCGCCACCGCGGACATGCTCTTCAGCGTCCTGGAGCACGAGGGCACCCGGGTGGGCACACTCTGGACAGGCCCCCGCGACGGCAAGGCCTTCGTCTACGACGTCGAGGCCGACGCGCGCCATCGGGGCAAGGGCCACGGCCGCACCCTGATGCTCCTGGCCGAGGCGCAGGGCGTCGCCGCAGGTCTGCCGGCCATCCGGCTGAACGTCTTCGCGGGCAACACCCCGGCCGAGCGGCTCTACGAGTCACTCGGCTACGAGACGGTCACCTACCACCTGTACAAGAGCCTGCTCTGACGCTCGCCCCGCGGCTCACTCGCCCCCGGCTTCGGCGAGCAACCGGTCGGCGATCTCCTCGATGCGGGCACGCAGCCCGTCCTGGCTCTTGCCGCCGTCGAGACGTTCGCCGCCGATGACGTACGTCGGGGTGCCGGTCACGCCGATGGCCTTGCCCTCGGCCTGGTCGGCGTCGACGATCAGGATGTGCCGGCCGTCGATCAGTGCGGTGTCGAACTCCTCGGCGTCCAGCCCGAGTTCGGCGGCCACCTCGACCAGGAAGGGTTCTCCCTTACGGTCCAACTCCCCGACCCGCCCGAGCACGGCCTCGATGTAGTCCCAGCCCCGCCCTTGCTCCACGGCTTCCTCGGCGGCCTGCGCCGCGGCGAACGCGTGCTTGTGCTTCTCCAACGGGAAGTGCCGCAACCGCACCTCCAGCCGGTCGCCGTAGCGGGCCCGCAGGGCGCGTACGTCGTCCAGGGCGGTGTCGCAGTCCGGGCACTGGAGCTCACACCAGACGTCGAGGACGGGGGTGCGCACGGAGGGAGGTCACTCATGTCACCAGTCTCCCAGCCCCGGCACCACGTCCCCAACCGGGACCACGGGGTGCACGCGGAGAACACCGGCCGGGCGCCGACGGGGCTCACGAGGACGACACCGACCTTCAGCTACGACCCGAATCCGTACAACCCCGACCGACACCTGCGGAGGATGCGACCCGGAGATGTCCCTGATGTCCGACCAAAGCATGGCCTCCCGGGGACCGGACGGTGCAGGATGGAAGAGACGAAGCACGACCTGCCCGATGGAGACGCTCCGGCCGATGAGGAAGCGCCCGCCCGACCGGGACGTGCCCGCCCGACCGGGACGTGCCCAACCGACCGGAGTGCGCCGGACAGCCCGCCCCGACCGACCGGCCCGCCCCGACCGACCGAGACGCCCCCGACCGGCACCCGCACCACCGAAGCCCGCCCGACCCGAGCGTGCTTCACCGAGATCTGCCCGACGGACCTGCCTGGAGGACCGGATGATTGCCGAGACCGTCTGTTCCGCCGTCTCCGCGGCCGGCCTGGGCATCGCGGCGGTCACGGCGTACCGGAAGAGATTTCTCTCCGCCGCCCGTATCGCCGCGTACTCGCTGGTGCCCGTCGGCCTGGTGATGACCGGGGTCGTCGGCTGGGCGGCCGACACCGCGTTCAGTCCCACGGCCTGGGCGGGCTTCGTCGTGCTGGGCGGCGCCTGGCTGCTCTTCATGGGCACCCGTGCCGTCGAGCGCCGCCGCGGCGGCACCCGCAAGGAGCGCAGGGCGGCCCGTGACTCCGCGCAGCCGGACGCGGTGGCCCCGGCGGCCTCCGCGCCCTCCCTGGGCCCGGCCAAGCGCCCGGCGACCCGGCCGGCCGCGACGCCCCGCGCACAGAGCGGGGACGACTTCAGCGACATCGAG
The DNA here is from genome assembly GCA_016893485.2 of Streptomyces sp. P3. Classification (GTDB taxonomy): domain Bacteria; phylum Actinomycetota; class Actinomycetes; order Streptomycetales; family Streptomycetaceae; genus Streptomyces. The sequence goes on along the minus strand of JAFEKX020000001.1, from coordinate 2,125,713 downwards.
GCGATCCTCAAGAAGCACGGCATATGACGGCCGGACCGGACCGGGACTGAAACGACACAGAGTGAGCCCGCTGCGCCGGTAAGCGTTCAGGACTCGACGCGACCCGAAACGGACAACACGGAATTCGGCGAACTCCCTCTCTTTTCGGGCGTGTTGATCGCGTAGGGGGTCTCCGCTACGTCATCATCGCGGCGAGATGCTGGACACGACACAGAGCGACGCCGCGCCGCCGAAGGACGAGCCGCGCGGGTGCCTTTTCGCCCTTTCCCAGCCACCGCTGATGATCTTCCTAGCGGTGATCGGGTGTCTGCTGCTCATGGCCTCGCTGCACGACCTGCTGATGCTGTGAGCCGTACTCGTGGTCCCCGACGTCACCCGTCGGGGGCCGCGACCTCATCGAGATGCGAGAGACGAGAACTCAAGAAGCGGGAAGCGAGAAGCGGGAAGCCGGAAGCGAGTGACGCCGGCGCCGGCGTCAGCCCGCCGCCTCCTTGCGCCGTGCCCGGTACGCGGCCACATGCAGCCGGTTTCCGCAGGTGCGGCTGTCGCAGTAGCGGCGCGACCGGTTCCGGGAGAGGTCGACGAAGGCACGCCGGCAGTCGGGGGCCTCACAGCGACGCAGCCGCTCCTGCTCACCGGCGACCACGAAGAACGCCAGCGCCATCCCGCAGTCCGCGGCGAGATGGTCGGCGACCGAGGCGCCGGGCGCGAAGTAGTGCACATGCCAGTCGTAGCCGTCGTGGTCCGTGAGCCGGGGTGTGGTGCCCGCGGCGGCGACCAGGTCGTTGATCAGCCCGGCGGCGGCCCGGGGTCCGGGGCCGAGAAGACCGAGGCGAACCGCCCGCGGATCTTGCGCACGGCGGAGAGGTCGAACTCCGACAGCACCCCGACATCGCTGATCTCGTGGTTTCGTACGAAATCCGCGAGCAGCGCGACATCCTGCAGTCCGTCCGGCGCCGCGGCGTCCTCCGGTGCGGTGTTCACCAGATCGACCACGGTGTCGAGGGCGCACCGGGTGTCGTGGGTGATCAGCACGTTTCGCTCCCTGGCCTGGGGTCGGGCGGGCGCCCGCCGATGCTGGCCGATGGTAGTGGCTTCCCGGGGGCCGCCCGCTGTCTCTAAGAACGGGACCGTGCCCCGCGCGGTTCCCCGGATCACGGAGAGTCGCGCGAGCGAGGCGAACGCGCACCGGCGCCGCCCCGCGACGAATCGCGGCGACGGCGCCGGTGTGTGCCCTATGCGGTTGTCTAAGCCCGAGCCGTCTCCCCGAGTTCGGACGGCGCCGGGCGGCTTGGTGGGACCTCGCGCTGGCTCTCCGCCAGGATGTGCGACAGCTCCTGATCCAGGTCGAAGTGCCGGTGCTCCGTGCCGGGTGGCACGGCGGCGTCCGTCCGCTTGAGGAAGGACTCCAGGGCCCGCGCGGGAGCCTCCAGCAGGGCTTCGCCCTCGGGAGAGCTCAGCGCGATGCAGACGACGCCCTGACCGTGACTACGGGATGGCCAGACTCGGACGTCGCCGGTACCGGTGGGCCGGTGGAGGCCCTCCGCGAGAAGGTCGCGGGCGAACACCCACTCGACGGTCTCCTCGGCTCCGGTGTGGAAGGTGGCGTGCACGGCGTAGGGGTCGGCCGTGTCGTACCGCAGGCCTGCGGGGACAGGCAGGGATGACTCGCTCGACACAACGAGGCGCAGGTGCAGCTCGCAGCTGACCGTGGTGTTCATAAGCGCCAGGGCCTTTCGCTCAGTGTGCGCTCGGGGATTCGCACGTCGGCGAAATCGACATGCCACCTACGGTGCCGTTGTAAACCCCTCTGAGTGTTTTGCGTGCCTTTACGTAACTCTTCCGGCCGAGAGCTCGATCGCTCCGCGGGGCCATTCCGGTGACCGGTTTCCCTCGGGTAGGGTTTGTCCGTATGAATACGGGGAGTGACGATCCGGGTGAGGTCGCCGTGGCGTCCGAAGGGGCGAGCGACGAGACGCGAGCGGACGGGGCGCGGGACGAGCAGGGGCTCGGTTCCAAGGCGCCGGAGTTCATCAAGGCGCGCCGCGCGCTGCACGTGAGCTGGCAGGTCGGCGTCTTCGTCGTCGGCCTCGCGGTCGTGGTCGCCGGCATCATCATGCTGCCGCTGCCGGGACCCGGCTGGGTCGTGATCTTCGGCGGCATGGCGATCTGGGCGACGGAGTTCGTCTGGGCCCAGCTGGTGCTCCGCTGGACCAAACGCAAGGTCACCGAGGCGGCACAGCGCGCGCTCGACCCCGCCGTGCGCCGCCGGAACATCGTCCTGACCTCGATCGGCCTGGTGATCGTGGGCGCCCTGGTCGGTGTCTACGTGTGGAAGTTCGGCGTCGTGATGCCCTGGAAGATCAAGGACCAGTGACCCGGTGAGGGCGTCCGGGCGGCTTCCCGCGCTGGTCGGGGCACCCGCTGACATGGGGTAATGTTCTCCGTGCGCCCGGGCGATTAGCTCAGTGGGAGAGCGCTTCGTTCACACCGAAGAGGTCACTGGTTCGAACCCAGTATCGCCCACCCGGACCGGCGGCCCGCCTGTGATCCACAGGCGGGCCGTCGGCGTTCGCGCCCCGCACACCGTGTGGTCAACTCCCCGTCGCCCAGGCGTTTTTCGGCCGCCCGGCACCGGAGTGCGGCAGGCCGCTTTCTGTTCGGCCGACCGATCGCGCGCGCCTCACCTGCGGTGTCCGTCCGGTCACCCGCGCCACCCGCTCGCCGGTGCGGCCGTAGGGCCTCGGTCAGGCCGGGAAGAATTCCTGTCCGAATCATTGACGCGCCCCGAGGGCCTCCGTACCTTGTGCCAGCAAGCGCTTACTTGAAACGATTCATGCAGGTGGCAACGATGCTACGGGGAGGGCCCATCATGGGAACCGGCACGAATGTGGAGAGGCGTACGGTCCTCAAGGCGGCGGGGGTCTCGGCGGTCACGCTGGGGCTGGCCGCGACGGGGTGCGGTGGGAACGACGGCACCGCCGCGGACGGGACGGTGACGATCCGTTACTCGTGGTGGGGTGCCGAGGAGCGGGCGAAAAAGATCAATCAGTCCATCGCGCTCTTCGAGAAGAAGTATCCGAAGATCAAGGTGAAGACGGACTTTCAGGACTATCCCTCTTTCTGGGAGAAGTTCCAGACGCAGGCCGCGGGCGGAAATCCGCCGGACGTATTCCAGAACGCCGTCGGATTTCTTCGGAAGTACGACAAGAGAGGCGTCCTGCTCGATCTCCGATCACAGATCGACGCGGGGAATCTGAGCCTCGATCACTTCCGCCCGGGCGTCACGAAGGTGGGCGAGGTCGACGGCAAACAGCTCGGAATTCCGGTCGGTTCGAACACCATGGCGCTGGTCATCGACAAGAAGGTCTACGAGAGAGCCGGCGTCGACCCCACGGCGGGCTGGACCTGGGACGAGTACTTCAAGGCCCTCAAGACGATCCACGACAGGACCCAAGTTCCCGGCGACACCGGCTACTTCAGCATCATGTACCTGTACGACCTCTACCTCAGGCAGCACGGCAAGGCCTTCTTCACCAAGGACGGCCTGGGTTTCGAGGAGTCGGATCTGACGGAGTGGTGGACGGACGGGTACGGCCGCGTGAAGGCCGGGATCGTCACCTCCCCGAAGGTCGTCGCCCAGGACACCCCCAAGTCCTCCCTCTCGGCCGGTCACGGCGCCTCGGAATTCACCTGGGACAACTTCACCGTCCGCTACTCCGCCGAGGGCACCAGCACCTACGGCCTCGCGCCGATCCCCACCACCGACGGCAAGGACACCGGCCAGTACCTCGCGTCCCTGATGCTCAGCGGCTCGGCACGCACCAAGCACCCCAAGGAAGTCGCCCAGTTCATCGACTTCATGGTCCACGACCCCTCCGTCGGCAGGATCATGGGCTACGACCGGGGCATCCTGGCGACCACCGACCAGTACGACGCGTTCAAGCCGACCGACGCCGTACAGAAGGAGATCGCCCAGTACGAGGTGGACACCGCCAAGGCCGGGGTCCTCGGGACGATCACCCCGCACCCGTCCGGCGCCGACACCGCCGAGTCCGCCTTCCTCCGCATCGGCGGGGACATGGCGCTGGGCAAGACCAAGGTCGCCGACGCGGTCAAGCAGTTCTTCTCCGAGGCGCAGGCCGCCTTCTCCGCCTGATGGGAACCGCCGTGACGCTCGTCAAGGACGCTCCGCCCGACGCCCGGCCGACCCGCCCCACCGCCCCCGCCGACCGGATCGGTGGGGAAGCGGCGGGGGCGCAGGGAGAACCTCGCCGGCTACCTCTTCATGTCCCCGTGGATCGCCGGCTTCCTGCTGCTGACCGCCGGACCCATGGTCGCCTCCCTCTACTTCGCGTTCACCGACTACAACCTGTTCGACAGTCCGAAGTGGATCGGCTTCGACAACTTCACCCGGATGTTCGACGACCCCGGTGGCAGAAGTCGGTCGAGGTGACGGCCAAGTACGTCGTCATCGGCACCCCGCTGAAACTGCTGCTCGCCCTCGGCGTCGCCATGCTGCTCGCCCAGAGCCGTCGCGGCCAGGCCCTCTACCGGGCCGCCTTCTACGCCCCCTCGCTGATCGGCGCGAGCGTCTCGATCGGCTTCGTCTGGCGGTCGCTCTTCTCCGACGGCGCCGTCGTGGACCGTACGCAGTCCCTCTTCGGCTCCCACGTCGGCGGCTGGGTCGGCGACCCCGACTGGATCCTCTACTCCCTGGTCGCGCTCACCGTCTGGCAGTTCGGCGCGCCGATGGTCATCTTCCTCGCCGGGCTCAAACAGGTCCCGAGGGAGCTGTACGAGGCCGCCGCGATGGACGGGGCCGGGCCTTTCCGCCGGTTCTGGAACATCACGCTGCCGATGATCTCCCCGGTGCTGTTCTTCAACGTGCTGCTGGAGACCATCCACTCCTTCCAGATCTTCGGCTCGGCGTACGTCGTGTCCAACTCCCAGTGCGGACCGGCCGACGCCACGCTCGTCTACACCTGTTACCTCTACCAACAGGGCTTCAAGAACGCCCAGATGGGCTTCGCGTCCGCGATGGCGTGGATGCTGCTGCTCGCCGTGGCGCTCGTGACGGCCGTCCTCTTTTGGTCGCAGAAGAAGTGGGTGCACTACGAGGAGGACGTCCGATGAGTGCTACGACTGCCCCGAAGTCCCCGGGACTGGGGCGCAAGCGCACCGGTTCGCTCGTCTGGCACGTCGGCGCGCTGGCCGTCCTCGCCGTCGTCCTCTACCCGGTGCTCTGGGTCATCGGCGCCTCGTTCAAGCCGAGCAAGGACGTCATCAACAGCCTGCAGCTCTTCCCCGGCCACCCGATCCTCACCAACTTCAAGGGCCTGGCCAAGGGCATCGCCGACATCTCGATCTGGACGTTCTTCCAGAACTCCCTCTTCTACGCCCTCGGTTCGGTCGTCGGCATCCTCGTCTCCTGCTCCCTGACGGCCTACGCGTTCGCCCGCATCCGGTTCGCGGGCCGCAACCTGCTCTTCTCCCTGATGATCGGCACGCTCCTGCTGCCCTATCACGTGCTGCTGATCCCGCAGTACGTGATGTTCCAGAAGCTCCACCTGGTCAACACCTACGTCCCGTTGCTGCTCGGTAAGTACCTGGCGACCGAGGCCTTCTTCGTCTTCCTCATGGTGCAGTTCATGCGGAACCTGCCGAAGGAACTGGACGAGGCCGCCCGGCTCGACGGCTGCGGACACCTGCGGATCTACTGGTCGATCGTGCTGCCGCTGTGCCGGCCCGCGCTCATCACCAGCGCGATCTTCACCTTCATCAACGCCTGGAACGACTTCATGGGCCCGCTGATCTACCTCAACGAGCCCGGCAAGTACACCGTTTCACTGGGTCTGATGATGTTCCGCGACTCCGACGGCGTGGCCGCGAACTACGGCGGCATGATCGCCATGTCGCTGGTCGCGCTGCTGCCGGTGCTGCTGTTCTTCCTCGCCTTCCAGCGCTATCTGATCGACGGCATGGCGACCTCCGGACTGAAGGGCTGAGCCGGTGGCCGAAGCGCGCGTGAAGGCACGCGGGGAGTCGGTCCTCGCCGAGCGGTTCGGGGTCTTCGCCGAATGTCTGCTCACCGGAGTGGGATCGCCATCGCATCAGCGGGAGTTGTCACGTATCCCGCCGCATTCGCCGCCGGGGCACGGCACTTGAGGCGCCGTACCTCCCATGTGGGCGGCGGCTGGCGTGAGTTCGTCGCGGACTTCCGTACGGCCGTGCGCGGCGGGCGGGTCGTCGGGGTCGCCGGGTGGGGCGCGGTGGCCGCCGTCTGGGTGGACGTCCAGGCGGTGCGGGCCGGGCTGCCCGGTGGGCAACTCGTGGGCGCCGTCGGGGTGTTCGCGCTGATCGGGGCCGTCGTCGCCGGGTTGCGCGCGGCGGCGGTGGGGCGCCGGGGACACCTGGCGGACGCTGCTCGGCGCGGCCGGGCGGCGTACGGTCCTCGACCCGGCCGGTTCCTTCCTGCTCGTCGGCGGGCTGGTCCTCGTCGGCTGTTCCGCCCTGTTCATCGCGCCGTTGGCGGTCCCCGTGCTCGGGGCCGTCACCGCCGCGGCCGTCGCCGTGGAGGAGCGGTACCGGCACCGCTGACGGACGATCGGCGCGGCTGCCCGGAGTGCCGCACCGCGATCTGTCATGCCCCTGACCGTCTGCACATGACGAACGTTTCCCGCACGGAAAGGAAAGCCATGTCTCCCATTCCCCGCAGGTCCCTGCTCAAGGCGGCGGCCGTCGCAGGAGCCGCCGCGCAGTTCAGCTGGGTGCCAGGGGTGAAGGACGCCCAGGCCGCGCCCGGAACCGCGGCGGCCGACGGCGACCCGGTGACGCTCGACTGGCTGGAGGACGGCGGGCTCGGCGCCGCGCCCGGTTCGACGGTCGGAGTGCCGTGGCCGATGGGCACCTACCACGAGGACCAGACCTTCGCGCTGACGGACGCCGAAGGCGCGGCCGTGCCGGTGCAGTCCTGGCCGCTCGCCTACTGGCCGGACGGATCGCTCAAGTGGACAGCCCACGCGGTGAGTTCGGGCTCCGGCGAACTCACCCTCACCGCAGGGGACACCGCGGCCCCCGACAAGAAGGTCACCGTCGACCGGCGCGGCGGCACCATCGACGTGTCGACCGGGGTCATCACCGCGAAGATCGGCAAGAACGGCTCCGCCCTCATCAAGTCGGTCACCCGGGGCGCCACCGAGATCGCCAAGAACGGCCGACTCGTGCTCATCCGGCAGCCCGAGATCGAGGACGAGGACCAGGGCGCGGTGAGGACCGAGCGCTTCGACGGGACGATCAGCGAGGTCGCCGTCGAACAGGACGGCCCGGTACGGGCGGTGGTCCGCATCGACGGCAAACACCGCAAGGGCGGCCGGAGTTGGCTGCCCTTCTCGATCCGCCTCTACTTCTACGCGGGCGCCGACTCCTTCCGCATGGTCCACACGATCACCTTCGACGGCACAGTGGAACCGGGCAAGGCGAGCGGCGACTTCATCCGAGGGCTTGGGGTTCGCTTCACCGTGCCGATGCGGGACGCGGCCTACGACCGTCACATCCGCATCGGCGGCGAGGGAACAGGCCTGCTGCGCGAGGCAGTTCAGGGCATCACGGGCCTGCGCCGCGACCCGGGCGCGACCGTCCAGGCCGCCCAGTACGCGGGGCGGAAGCTCGCCGACCCGTCCACCTGGGACCAGCGCGTCACGAGCCGCCTCCAGCACATCCCGAAGTGGGGCGACTACACCCTCTCCCAGCTCTCCGCCGACGGCTTCACCCTCCGCAAACGCACCACGAAGGGCTACGGCTGGATCCCCGCCGGCGGCGGCGGACACGCCTCCGGGTTCGGGTACGTCGGCGGGGCGAGCGGCGGATTCTCCTTCGGGCTGCGGGACTTCTGGGAGAAGTTCCCGCGCAGCTCGACATCCGCGACGCCCACACCGACGAGGCCGAGGTCACCCTCTGGCTCTGGTCGCCCGAGGCCCAGCCGATGGACCTGCGCTTCTACCACGACGGCATGGGCCAGGACACCTACGCAAAGCAGCTCGAAGGCCTGGAGATCACCTACGAGGACTACGAGCCCGAGTTCGGCACCCCGTACGGCATCGCCCGCACCTCCGAACTCCTCTTCTGGGCCAACGAGTCGACCCCGTCGGCGGAAGCGCTCGCCCAACAGGTGGACGCCGTACGGGTGTTGCCGCAACTCGCCGCCCCACCGGCACAGTTGATCAAGTCCAAGGTCTTCGGCCCCGGCCTCTACTCCGCACCCGACCGCTCCACCGCCGCCAAGGCGAAGATCGAGGACCACCTCGACTTCCTCTTCACCTACTACAAGGACCAGGTGGCGCAACGCCGTTGGTACGGCTTCTGGGACTACGGCGACTTCATGCACTCGTACGACACCGTGCGCCACCAGTGGCGGTACGACATCGGCGGCTACGCCTGGGACAACTCCGAGCTGTCGCCGGACATCTGGCTCTGGTTCGCGTACATCCGCTCGGGCCGCTCGGACATCTTCCGCTTCGCCGAGGCACTCACCCGGCACACCGGCGAGGTCGACGTCTACCACCTCGGCGCATGGGCGGGCCTCGGCACCCGGCACGGCGTCCAGCACTACGCCGACAGCGCCAAGCAGCAGCGCATCGCCAACACCACCTACCGGCGCTATTACTACTTCCTCACCGCCGACGAGCGCGTCGGCGACCTCATGGCCGCCAACGTCGACTCCGACGAGACCTTCCTCGTCCTCGACCCCATCCGCAAGATCCGCACCGAGCCGTACACCCCCGACCGGCACGCCCTGTCGATCGGCTTCGGCACGGACTGGAGCGGCCTGGTCTCGGCATGGCTGACCGAGTGGGAACGCAAGGGCCCCAAATGGGAGAAGGCCAAGGCGCGCGTCCTGTCGACGATGGAGACAATCGCCGCCCAGCCCAACGGATTTGTGCAGGGCAGTGGCCTCTACGACCTCGACACCGGCAAGTTCGCCGTGGCCTCCGCACCCGTCGTCTCGGTCTCGCACCTCTCTGCTGTCTTCGGCCTCAACGAGCTGTGCGCGGAGCTGATTCACCTGGTCGACATGCCCAAGTTCAAGGAGGCGTACATGGATTACTGCCGCTACTTCAACGCCTCCAAGACCGAACAGGCGGCCCGCTACGGCTCCAACTTCGGCACCCTGCTGCTCTTCCAGGGCCACTCACGCCTCGACGCCTACGCCGCCGTCCAACTCGACGACGCGACCCTCGCCAAGCGCGCGTGGACGAAGTTCTACGGCTCGGACGGCTATACGGAGTCCTCGCCGTGGAAGACGGAACCGCTGACCGGCCCCGTCACCCTCGTCCCGGGTGGCGAGGCCGCGTGGGTGTCCTCGAACGACACCGCGCTCTACGGCCTCGCCGCCATCGAGAACCTGGCCCTGCTCGGCGACAAGATGCCCTAGCCCAGGGCTAGTTCATCTTCCCCAGCACCTCCCGTACCCGCCGGGCGTCCCGGATCCGCTGCTCGTACGTCGCGCCGAGTGCGAGCAGCAGGACCCCGGCGAGGGCGGGCGGTGCCCAGCGCGGCAGGGCACCGACCACCTGGGCGAGATACGGGGCGAGTTCGTGCAGCGCGTCCAGGACGAGCGTGCCGCCGCCGAGGGCGAGCGGTGCCTGGAGTCGGTGCCGCGCGCCGAGCAGCGTGACGGCCAGCGCGGCCGTGCCCAGCAGCAGGGGGCGCGTCCAGTGCGCGTCGGACCAGGCCGTGAGGAGGCTCGGGACGAGCGTGGCGGCGAGCCCGGGGCCGTAGGCCGTCCAGGACGAGACGTTCGGATCGCGGCGCCTGCGCAACGCGCCCACCAGCAGCGCCGGGACGGTCACCGGCAGCGTGTACGCCTCGGGGCTGCCGACGTTCCACACGGACAGCCGCACCCACATCGCCAGGACGAACAGGGCGGCGGCCAGGTAGCCGACGGAGCGTCGGTCGGGCCGTACCGCCGTGCCGGCCGCGATCACTCCGCACAGGGCCAACACCAGGGCGAACATGGGAAGTTCGAGAGCGGACAGGCTGATCGCGACCGCACCTGCGACCGCGCCCGTGATCTCGACGGCCAGAGTGGTGGACGGGTCGCTGATCCGTGCCGCGAGCAGCGCGGCGGCCACCGGTACGGCGAGCACCAGCAGCGCGATGTGCGCGGGCTGCCAGTCGAGGGCTGCCCCTGTGGCGCAGGCGAGGGCCGTTGCGTAGGCGAGGGACGCCGCGGCGGCGGCTGGTGTGAGACGGTCGCGCCAGGTGGCCAGTGCGAACACGGCGGTCAGGGACGCCAGTACGGCGAGCGTGGCCGGTTCTGCGGCCAGGGAGACTGCCGCGAGGCTGAGCGAGGTGGCCAGGGCGAGGAGTGTGGCGGTGCGGTGGGTGAGGGCGAGCAGGGCGACGATCGTCAGGCCCTGGATCAACAGGCCGATGCTGTACGGCAGTTGGAGTGTCGTGGGGATGGTGAGTGCTGTCGCCCAGGTCAGGGTGAGGGCGGCGGTCAGGGCGCGGGGGCGCCATGCGGTGGTGCGGAGTGTCGAGATCAGTACTACCGCAACCGCCGCCAGAACCAGCGGAGTTGCTGCCGTGTGGGCCGGCCAGAAGGCATCCGTCGTCGCCGCGTCACGGGCGTCGGCCGGGGGCCGGACCATACGCGGGTCACCCAGGCGACCGGGCCGAACAGGGTGACCGTGGTGACCTGCAGAGCCCACAGCACCGCGCTCGCCTGGACGGCGGCGGAGGCCCAGCCGAGGCCGTGGCGCACCGGTTCGGGAGCCGGCCCCGGACGAGCGCCAACAGGGCGATGCCGCACGCCAGATAGCCCGGAACCGTCCAGTCGGCGGGCAGCGTCGCGCGCAGCATGCCGCCGACCGCGACGACCACGAACAGGCCGCCCGCCGCCGCCGTACCCGTCCGGAGCCGTACGTCCGACGCGAGCCAGGTGGCGCCGAACGCGCCCGCCGCCGCGAGGGCGAAGAGTGCCGCGGAACGGGCGGCGGCACTCGGACCGGTTGCGTCCAGGGAGAGTTGACCGGCCGCCAGCACGCCCCAGGCGCCCATGGTGAACGCGCCGATGGTCGCGACGAGGCGAACTGCCCTGGGGAGACCCGGAGTGCGAGAACCATGTCGATCACGGCGGTCAGCAGCAGTGCCGCCGTGATCGTGTGCGGCCCCACCGGCCGCGATCGCCCAGAGGAGCAGGGGAAGTTGGGCGATCGCGAGCGCGGCGGGGAGGGGAGGAGAAGGGTCGGTGAGGGCGTCTTCCCGTCGGGGAGCGCCGGGAGTCCGAGGCCGTACGCCGTCCACAGCGCGGTCAGGACGGTCGCCGCCGCTGCCGCGAACGTCACGCCGTCGCCTGCCGGGAACGCGACCTCGTGCAGGGCGTAGGCGTCGAGCACGGTCAGGGCCAGGCCGAGGCCCGCGAGCGATTCGGCGGTGGAGCGCAGGCCGCGTCGCAGGAGGGCGACGGGTGCGCCGAGGGTCGCGAGGGTCACCGCGGCGAGCACGAGCGCACGGCCCGTGATGCCCATGCTTCCCCAACTGACCAGCGTGAACGCGACGGCGGCGAGGGTGAGCAGGATGCCGCCGAGCACGAGCAGCACGTTCTGCACGCCCGGCGCGGTGGTCTCCGGGCGGGGCGGGGCAGGAGGCGGCGGCATCACGGGGGCGGGCGGCCCCGGTTGAAGCACCGTCAGCAGCCAGGCCCGCCGGTGCAGCAACTGCGTGCGGCGGGCGTCCAGTTGGTACAGCTCGGCGTCCAGGATCCGCAACTCGACGGCCGGCGGCGGGATGTGCGTCATGTCTCGGAGTGTGCTGGCCGTCACGCCGTAGGACATGAGCGCGCGTACTCACCACGTACTCAGGTATCGGGAGAGGGGCGTCCGGGTGGGCAGACTCACGGCATGGACTGGACGCACTACCGCTTCCGCGCCCGGTGGGACCTGCCCGCGCCGCCCGCCGTCGTGTACCCGCTCCTGGAGCGGGCCGAGGACTATCCGCGCTGGTGGCCGCAGGTGCGCGGGGTCGACCCGATCGACGACACCTCCGCCGTCATCCGCATCCGCGCGAGCCTGCCGTACGTGCTGACCTTCACCGCGCGCGAAGTGCGGCGCGATCCCGTCGCCGGGGTGCTGGAGATCGCGATGAGCGGTGATCTGGAGGGCTGGGCGCGCTGGACGCTCACCGCCGAAGGGCCCGGCACGCTGGCCCGCTACGACCAGGAGGTCGACCTGAACCCGCCGTCGCGCTCAGGCGGTTCGCCGCGGTGGGGCGGCCCATGTTCCGGTTCAACCACGCGCTGATGATGCGGGCCGGACGGCGCGGGCTGCTCGCGCACCTGGAAGCGGTCTGAGCGAAGCGGTTTGAAGGAAACCGGCGGGGGCCTGTATTGTTCGGTGCGTTCCCGGGCGATTAGCTCAGTGGGAGAGCGCTTCGTTCACACCGAAGAGGTCACTGGTTCGAACCCAGTATCGCCCACCGGGAAGGCCGGTCCGCAGCAGCGGACCGGCTTTTTTGTCGGCCTGGACGGCTAGGCGGCCTCCGCCGTCAGGTCCGGGCGCAGGGGCCATGACTGGTCCACCGACTCCGGGGTGCCGCTGCGCGCGAACCACGCCTGGAGGCCGCGCGCCTGGGCCGCGTGCCAGGTCGACTGCAGGGTGTGCAGTTCGGCGGGGACAGCCGCTCCAGGCGCGTCGCGAAGCGGCGGCCCAGGGCTCGTATCACCTCCAGGGAGGCCAGCGCGTCCGCGCCCGCGTCGTGCGCGCCCTCCAACTCGACTCCGTAGTGCGCGCACAGGTCGGTCAGGGTGCGGCGGCCCTCGCGGTAGCGGTCCAGGTGCTTGTCCAGGACCCGGGGTCCAGCACCCGCAGCGGCGTCGCCTGGAACCAGTGCTCCAGCGAGGTCGCGCGATGGCGGCGCAGCTCGCGGTCCAGCAGGGTCAGGTCGAACGGCGCGTTCATCACCACCAACGGCCGCCCCATCGCCGCCTGTTCGGCCAGCTCGTCGGCTATCTCGTGCATCACCGGCGCGGGCCAGCGGCCGTTGCGCTGAAGATGCTCATCCGTCAGTCCATGGATCGCCGTCGCCCCGGCGGGCACCGGCACCCCCGGGTTCACCAGCCACCGGACCGCCCGCGGGCGGGTACCGGGGGCGTCCTGGACGACGACGGCGGCCGACACGATCCGGTCGGTCTCCACATCCACGCCCGTGGTCTCCGTGTCGAACGCGGCCAACGGGCCCTCGTACCAGCACGTCATACGTACACAACTCCTCGTTCACCCACGGCAGCTGACGCACCGTCTTCTGCCTGTTTGGTGATACCCGGGCTGTTTGCGCCGTACGCCGGAAGGACACAACAGGAGTGCGGGTCTTTGCAGTTCAGCGACCCGGAGCAGGCATTCAGCACCACAATTCACCTGAACTCGGAAGGCTGTTGGCCATGGTGATAGCGCAGCCCGAGCGGGGCGGGCTGCTGCCCGAACGGACGGCACCCCAGCGCGGATCGCTCGCCACCACCGCCTGCATGGAGACACTGCAGGTGGGCTATCTGCACGCCGTCGCCGCCGCGGCCGGCTGCTCGCTGTCCCAGCCGTTCCCGGACAACGGCATCGACTGGCACGTCAGTCACGGCTCGCCCGGGCACACGGTGGACGACGAGGTCACGATAAAAGTGCAGCTCAAGTGCACTTACCAGATCCCGCCGAATCCGCCGGGACGTTCCTTCTCCTTCACGCTCGACAACGACCACCTGCGCAAGCTCGCCCGCACACCGGTCTCGGTGCACAAGATCCTTGTCGTGATGCTCGTCCCGCGTTCCCAGGACGACTGGCTGCGCGCCAGCCACGACCGGCTGGATCTGCGGCACTGCTGCTACTGGGTCAACCTCGCCGGTCACGCGATCACCGGCAGGACCCGGACCACCGTGCGGATACCGACCTCGCGCATCTTCGACGACCGGGCGCTGTGCGAGATCATGACGCGGGTCGGAACGGGAGGCAGGCCATGAGGCACCGCTCGGTCGAGGAACACCCGCGGACGGTACGGCCGCACCCCGTGGACCCCACCTCCTGGGAACAGCCCCGGAGCCCGACCAGGTCGACCCCGCCGTCCTCGGCGCCCTGCTGCGCCGGCACGGCTGGCAGCGGCGCGGGGGCGCCCGGACGGTACGGCCGCTGGACCCCACCCGGGCCCGGCGGCTCCGGGACCAGCCTCCTGGTCCCCGAGAGCCGGGCCTTCCCCGACAGCGACGACCTCCTCGGCGAGGCGCTCGACGCGCTCGCCCGCAGCAACACCCCCTCCGCCCGCGAGGTCCTCGTCGGCCTCGCCGTACCGAGCGACGAGATCCGCTGGTGGCGGGACATCCCGACCGGCCCCGCGGGTGCCGCGTCCTGGACCGTGGAGGAGCAACTCCGCGCCGCCGCACGGCAGATGCTGCTCGCCGCCGCACTCGCCACACGCGCGCGTGCCGGCTATTACGGCGCCCGCCACCGCCGCCCCGCCGCCGCGTCCCTCGAACACGTCCTCGTCGGCTCCGCGCCCGGCGGCCGTCAGCTCACCGCGTTCGTCCCGGTCGAGGCCGGCCGCGCCCTCGCCGTACGCCTCCACCAGGCCCTGTACGCGACCCGCGAGGCCATCGACTACGAGCGGGCCACCGGCGGCATGGACGCCTTCGACGGGGCCGTGGAGGCGGGTGTGAGCCGGGAGTTGACCGAAGCCGTCGTCGCGCTCGTGCGCGGTACGGGAGGTGCCCGGGTCGCCGTCGAGTGGGCGCCCGGCGCGGGTGTCCCCGAGGGCTGTGCGGCGCCCGCCGAGGCCGTCGAGTTCTCGCCGGGCGACCTGCCCGTGCTGCGCGCGGCCGGGGCCCGCTATCTGCGCGAGGAACCCGCCATGCCCGTGCGCGTCACCGGCACGGTGGTCCGGCTGCGCCGGTCGGGACCGCGCGGCGAGGGCACCGTACGGATGCAGGTGATCGCAGGCGCCGAGGTCGGGCATGTGCGGATGACGCTGGACGAGGAGTCGTACCGGATAGCCGGGCACGCCCATCTCGTCGGGCTGCCGGTGCGGGTGCACGGGCGGCTGGAGAGCCGGGGCGGGTTCCGGCGGCTGACCGGCGCCTCCGGGGTCGTGCCCGTGCAGGTGGACGAGGCGGAGCGGGACCGGCTGATGAAGTCCCTCCAGGAGAATCTCGACTTCTTCGAGGAGGCGTGCAGCGGGGAGGACTGAGGGAGGGGAGCGGGGGCGACCGTTTCGCGGTGGGCCCCTTAGGGTCGGTACGATCCCCTATTGCGCGCGCTCACGGTATGGCGCCGCATCCACCCTGCAGTCAGGAGAGACCGGTGTCAGACGTCCGTGTGATCATCCAACGCGATTCCGAGCGGGAAGAGCGCACGGTGACGACGGGCACGACGGCCGCCGAGCTCTTCGCCGGCGAGCGCTCGATCATCGCCGCGCGCGTGGCCGGAGAGCTCAAGGACCTCGCCTACGTCGTCTCCGAGGGGACGAGGTCGAGGGCGTCGAGATCTCCTCCACCGACGGCCTCAACATCCTGCGCCACTCCACCGCGCACGTCATGGCGCAGGCCGTGCAGGAGCTGTTCCCCGAGGCCAAGCTGGGCATCGGCCCGCCGGTCAAGGACGGTTTCTACTACGACTTCGACGTCGAGCGGCCGTTCACGCCCGAGGACCTCAAGGCCATCGAGAAGAAGATGCAGGAGATCCAGAAGCGCGGCCAGCGGTTCTCGCGCCGCGTGGTGACCGACGAAGACGCCCGCGCGGAGCTGGCGGACGAGCCGTACAAGCTCGAACTCATCGGCATCAAGGGCTCCGCGTCGACCGACGACGGCGCGGACGTCGAGGTCGGCGGCGGCGAGCTGACGATCTACGACAACCTCGACGCCAAGACCGGCGACCTGTGCTGGAAGGACCTCTGCCGAGGCCCGCACCTGCCCACCACGCGCAACATCCCGGCGTTCAAGCTGATGCGCAACGCGGCCGCCTACTGGCGCGGCAGCGAGAAGAACCCCATGCTGCAGCGCATCTACGGCACCGCCTGGCCTCCAAGGAGGAGCTGAAGGCGCACCTCGACTTCCTGGTCGAGGCCGAGAAGCGCGACCACCGCAAGCTGGGCAACGAGCTGGACCTGTTCTCCATCCCGGACCAGATCGGCTCCGGCCTCGCAGTCTTCCACCCCAAGGGCGGTGTCGTCCGCCGGGTCATGGAGGACTACTCGCGCCGTCGCCACGAGGAGGAGGGCTACGAGTTCGTCTACACCCCGCACGCGACGAAGGGGAAGCTCTTCGAGACGTCCGGGCACCTGGACTGGTACGCCGACGGCATGTACCCGCCCATGCAGCTCGACGAGGGCGTGGACTACTACCTCAAGCCCATGAACTGCCCGATGCACAACCTGATCTTCGACGCGCGCGGCCGCTCGTACCGTGAACTGCCGCTGCGCCTCTTCGAGTTCGGGACCGTGTACCGGTACGAGAAGTCCGGCGTCGTGCACGGTCTGACCCGGGCGCGCGGCTTCACCCAGGACGACGCGCACATCTACTGCACACGCGAGCAGATGGCCGACGAGCTCGACAAGACGCTCACCTTCGTCCTCAACCTGCTGCGGGACTACGGCCTGACGGACTTCTACCTGGAGCTGTCGACCAAGGACCCGGAGAAGTTCGTCGGCTCGGACGAGGTCTGGGAAGAGGCCACCGAGACGCTGCGCCAGGTGGCCGAGAAGCAGGGGCTGCCGCTCGTCCCCGACCCGGGCGGCGCCGCGTTCTACGGCCCGAAGATCTCCGTCCAGACGAAGGACGCGATCGGCCGGACCTGGCAGATGTCCACCGTGCAGCTGGACTTCAACCTGCCGGAGCGCTTCGACCTGGAGTACACCGGTCCCGACGGCTCCAAGCAGCGGCCGGTCATGATCCACCGCGCGCTGTTCGGGTCCATCGAGCGCTTCTTCGCGGTGCTCCTCGAGCACTACGCGGGCGCGTTCCCGGCGTGGCTGGCTCCGGTGCAGGCGGTCGGCATCCCGATCGGGGACGGGCACGTCGAGTACCTGGAGAAGTTCGCCGTGGCGGCGAAGAAGAAGGGGCTGCGCGTCGAGGTCGACTCGTCCTCGGACCGGATGCAGAAGAAGATCCGCAACGCGCAGAAGCAGAAGGTCCCGTTCATGGTCATCGTCGGCGACGAGGACATGAACGCCGGGACGGTGTCCTTCCGTTACCGCGACGGCTCGCAGGAGAACGGCATCGCGTTCGACGAGGCCATCGCGAAGATCGAGCAGGTCGTGGCGGACCGGGTGCAGGTCTGAGTCCGTTGCTTCGAGGGCCCCGGGGTTGTCACAACCCCGGGGCCTCTCGTCGTCCTCCCGCGCGAAGACCTGGAGCAGCCAGGACGCGAACGTTCCGGTGACCGCGCCCAGCAGGGCCAGGCCGATGGCCATCATGCCCACGGCGATCAGGCGGCCGAGCGGGGTGACGGGGGCGATGTCGCCGTAGCCGACGGTCGCGAAGGTGGCGCAGGTCCACCACACGGCGTCGCCGAACGTCGTCATCGTCGCGCCCGGCGCCGCGTGTTCCTCGTGGTAGACGGAGAGCGCGCCGGCGAAGCCCAGCAGGAGGGTGGACAGGCCGGCGTAGACGATCACGCGTGCGTGCAGCTTGAGGCGGGGCCGGCCGCGGCGGCGCTGGACGGTCTCGTAGAACCTGACGATGCGCAGCGGGCGCAGCAGGGGCAGGAGCAGGACGAGGGTGTCCAGCCAGTGGGTGCGGACGAAGCGCAGCCGCTCGCCGCTCAGCCGCCAGCGGACGGCGTAGTCGACGGCGAAGAGCGCCCACGAGGCGAGGAGCACGGCGAGGCAGACGTCCTGCCAGTCGGCGGGCAGGCCGTGGGCCAGGACGCGCACGGCGTACGCGGCGAGGAAGACCAGGGACGCCACGGCGAGGGGATCTCCGTGCGCCGCTCCCAGCGGGCCTTGCGGCTGTCGTCGTCCATCGGCCCAGCTTGGCGCGGGAGGGGTTTCGCGCAACCCCGGCGACACGCCGCGAACGGGCGAAGCCATATGCTTCCTTGCATGACGAGTGAGCCGGAGCAGCAGATCGGAGTGGGCACGCCGGACGCGTTCCAACGCCTCTGGACGCCCCACCGGATGGCCTACATCCAGGGCGAGAACAAGCCGACCGGACCCGGTGCGGACGACGGCTGTCCCTTCTGCTCGATTCCGGCCAAATCGGATGAGGACGGGCTCATCGTCAGGCGCGGTGAGCTGGTGTACGGGGTGCTGAATCTGTACCCGTACAACGGCGGCCAT
Source organism: Streptomyces sp. P3 (assembly GCA_016893485.2). Taxonomy (GTDB): domain Bacteria; phylum Actinomycetota; class Actinomycetes; order Streptomycetales; family Streptomycetaceae; genus Streptomyces. The sequence goes on along the minus strand of JAFEKX020000001.1, from coordinate 2,107,401 downwards.
CTGATGATCGTGCCCTACCGTCACGTCGCGGACTACACCGACCTGACGGACGCGGAGACCGTGGAGCTCGCGGCCCTCACCAAGCAGGCGATGACGGCCCTGCGGACCGCCTCCGGCGCGCACGGCTTCAACATCGGCATGAACCAGGGCAGCGTCGCGGGCGCGGGCATCGCCGCCCACCTGCACCAGCACATCGTCCCGCGCTGGGGCGGCGACACGAACTTCATGCCGGTGGTCGGCCACACGAAGGTGCTGCCGCAACTGCTCGCGGACACCCGGAAGATGCTGGCCGACGCGTGGCCCACGGCGTGAGCCACGCGACGCCGGTCGGCTACGCGTCGTAGAGGTCGGCCTTTCGCGGTGACGCGTCCTGGACGTTGCCGCTGAGGAACGACGAGCGGTTGCCGAACTTCTCCGTGTCCACGCCGTTCTCGTCGAGGACGCGGATCGCCGCGGCGTGGACCACGCGCAGGACCGGGGTCGCGGCGCGCAGCGCGTCGTCGGCCATGAAGCGGTGGCGCCAGGGCTGGTCGGCCCAGGCGTGCCGCAGGCCGAACGGCTCGGGCAGGGATATGGAGCCGCCGAGCCAGTTCAGCAGCGGCGGGTACCAGGTGATCGGGGCGCGGACCGCGAGGCGGACCACCTCGTCGGCGGGGACGAGCGGGAGCTTGACGCTGCGGTTCTCCCACGGCTTGAACGTCTTCTGGACGCTCTTCGTCGGGGCCTCGGGCTTGCTGGTGAACAGCGAGTTCACCGGACCCAGGGCGTGGCCGGTGATCTCGATGCGCAGGGTCTTGTGCAGCACGGTGACCGTGATCATCATCGTGATGACCAACTGGCCCTCCCAGAGCGTCCATTGGACACCCAGGTAGTGCCGGTCGCCGGCGCCGAACTGCTGCTTGTTGCAGATGTCCTGGATCGCGTGCGTCTTGACCTGGTACGCGTCCACGTCCGTGCCCTCGGGCCGGGACACCGCCTTCGCGCCCTCACCGATCGGCGTGACGACCCAGTGGCGTATGGACGCCTTCGGGAAGCCGCCGGTGTTGATCGTGTTCCGCTCCAGCATGCGCAGGTCGTCATGGATGTTCCGGATGACGTCCCAGCTGCGGAAGGGGTGGATCTCCCGGTCGGCGTCCCGCGCGATCAGGTCCTCGGCGAGCTGCCAGCTGCCCCAGCGGGTGCCCATGCCGAGGATGCCCTTGGGACCGGCGTAGAAGATCGAGTTCGACTGCTGCTCGGCACTGAGCTTGGCCAGGGACTGGCGGAGCTGCTCGGCCTGGGTCTCGCCGGGGCTGGTCGGCACCGCCTCGGGGACCTTCGCGCCGACGCTGCTCCCGGAGAGCAGGCTGCCCCAGCGCTCGCGCAGATCCTTCGCGGTGCTCTCGCAGACCTGCTTGGCCCACAGCCAGCCGACGACCGGGAGAACGACGCACGCGCGTGCGTACCAGGACCAGAAGCCGTGGAACGGCATCTTGATCAGGACGATCACGGCGACCGCGCCGACGGCGACGAGGAGGGTGGTGGCGATCGCGCCCGCCCGCTTGTTGGTCAGCGTGCGCTTGTCGATCAGGCTGCGCAGCTGGAAGACCAGCAGCCAGACGATGAGTCCGGGCAGGAACAGGACCCCGCACAGCACCATGATCATGGACAGCCGGTTGTCCCGGGCCCGGCGGATGTTGTTCGCGGCCAGGGCGTGCTCGACGACCGCCTGCGGTTCGGTGCCGAAGGACTGGATCAGCGGTTTGCGGCCGGGGCCGAGCATGCGGGAGACGACGGCTCCGGAGAAGGCCTCACCGAGGTTCGGACGGAAGATCGTCGCCCACTTGCGGCCCGCGTTGACGGCCGTCTGGTGCCATTCGTTGTCGGCCTTCTTGATGTCGGCCACCGGGTTGTCCCGGTAGGCCGCCGAGGCCAGCGCGAAGGTCGCCGTCTGCCCCTCGTCGCCGGTTCGCGGCACCTGTGGTCCGAAGATGTCCGCGTAACCGCTGTCAACGGTCATTCCCGCCCCCGATCGCCGCTGCTCCCGCTTCTGCGGCTTTCCCGACTTCCGTGCTCCGCACACCTGTTGATCAGGTCATCAGCGTATCGGCAGCCACTGACATTCGTCGGCGGACGGCCGAAAGCCGCCCGCCGACACCGAAGATCGCCGGACAACGGGCGAACTACGGGGCGTCGCCCGCCTCTTGGCGGATCCGTTCGGCGATCTGCTGGGGCATCGGTTCATGGCGGGCGTAGGCGCGGTTGAAGCGGGCGGTGCCGTGCGAGAGGGAGCGGAGGTCGACGGCGTAGCGGCCGATCTCTATCTCCGGGACCTCCGCGCGGATCAGGGTGCGCCCGCCGGTCGTCTGCTCGGTGCCGAGGACCCGGCCGCGCCGCCCGGAGAGGTCGCTCATCACCGCGCCCACGTAGTCGTCGCCGACCAGGACGGTCACCTCGGCCACCGGTTCCAGGAGGTGGATCTTCGCGTCGGCCGCCGCCTCCCGCAGGGCCAGCGCGCCGGCCGTCTGGAACGCGGCGTCCGAGGAGTCCACCGAGTGCGCCTTGCCGTCAAGGAGCGTGATCCGTACGTCGAGAAGAGGATGCCCTGCGGCAACTCCCTTGGCGGCCTGTGCCCTTACGCCCTTCTCCACCGACGGGATGAACTGTCGGGGCACCGCGCCCCGATGACCTTGTCCACGAACTCGATGCCCGTGCCGCCCGGCAGCGGCTCGACCTCGATCTCGCAGATCGCGAACTGCCCGTGCCCGCCGGACTGTTTGACGTGCCGGCCGCGCCCCCTGCGCCTTCGCGGCGAACGTCTCCCGCAGGGAGACCTTGTGCGCGACGAGGTCGACCTGGACGCCGTAGCGGCTGCGCAGCCGTTCCAGGGCGACGTCCGCGTGGGCCTCGCCGAGGCACCACAGGACGACCTGGTGGGTGTCCTGGTTCTGCTCCAGGCGCATGGTCGGGTCCTCGGCGACGAGCCTGCTCAGGCCCTGCGAGAGCTTGTCCTCGTCCGCCTTGCTGTGTGCCTGGATGGCGAGCGGCAGCAGCGGGTCCGGCATCTCCCAGGGCTCCATGAGGAGCGGGTCGTCCTTGGCCGAGAGCGTGTCCCCGGTCTCCGCGCGGCCCAGCTTCGCCACGCACGCGAGGTCGCCCGCGATGCAGTGCGTGAGCGCCCGCTGCTGCTTGCCGAAGGGCGCGGACAGGGCGCCGACGCGTTCGTCGACGTCATGGTCCTCGTGGCCGCGGTCGGCGAGCCCGTGCCCGGAGACATGGACCGTCTCGTCCGGCCGCAGCGTCCCGGAGAAAACGCGCACCAGGGAGACCCGGCCGACGTACGGGTCGGAGGCGGTCTTCACGACCTCGGCGAGCAGCGGACCGCTCGGGTCGCACGGCTTGAGCTCCCGCGCCCTGCCGTCGACCGTGGTGACCCCGGGCGCCGCGCGCTCCAGCGGGGTCGGGAAACCGCCTGTGATCAGCTCCAGCAGCTCGACCGTGCCGAGACCCTGCCGGGAGCCCTCGGCGGCGGGAGCGGCCGCCAGGACGGGAAAGAAGACCCCGCGCGCCACGGCCCGCTCCAGGTCCCCGATGAGCGTCTCGACGTCGATCTCCTCGCCGCCGAGATAGCGGTCCATGAGGGTCTCGTCCTCGCTCTCCGCGATGATCCCCTCGATGAGCCGGTTGCGGGCCTCCTCGATCCCGGGGAGCTGGTCGGACCCGGGCTCGGACTCCTTGCGCTCCCCGGACGCGTAGTCGAACAGCTTCTGCGACAGCAGCCCGACAAGACCGGTCACGGGCGCGTGCCCGTCCGGCCCCGCCGCGCCGTGCAGCGGGAGGTACAGGGGAGTACGGCGTCGGGGTCGTCCGCGCCGAAGGCCTCCGCGCAGGTGCGGGTCATGGACTCGAAGTCCGCGCGGGCGGGACTCCAGATGCGTGATGACGATGGCGCGCGGCATGCCCACCGCCGCGCATTCCTCCCACACCATGCGGGTCGAGCCGTCCACCCCGTCGGAGGCCGAGACGACGAAGAGGGCCGCGTCCGCCGCGCGCAGACCGGCCCTCAACTCGCCGACGAAATCGGCGTACCCGGGGGTGTCGAGAAGATTGACCTTGTACCCGTCCCAGTCGACGGGCACCAGGGAGAGCTGCACCGAGCGCTGCTGCCGGTGCTCGATCTCGTCGTAGTCGGAGACGGTGCCGCCGTCCTCCACGCGGCCCGCCCGGTTCACCGCCCCCGCGGTCAGCGCGAGGGCCTCCACCAGAGTCGTCTTGCCCGATCCGGAGTGGCCGACCAGTACCACATTCCGTACGGACGCGGGGTGGTCGGCCGCTGTAGCCCTGCCGGCGGCTCCGGGGTGTGCGTTCGCCTTGTCGCCCATGGCCTTGCCTCCCGTACACGGTGAGGTCACTGTGGGCGCGGACACACGCAGCCGCGTGCGGTGGCGGCTCCGATGACGCCCGCGGTCCTTCGAGCTTTCCACTCCCGTCACGGTGCGTCCATACAGCGGACGCGATCCGGCCGCCGGCGCCGATGGCATCGAGCCGTGCCGCGGCCATTCAGAACAGGGGCGCACGGGTGCCCGGCCGTCGCCCACGCGCGCGCGTGGCTACGATGGGCCAGCCGGTGGCCAACAGGGCCGCGCGGCGACACCGACCCTCGGGAAGGCCATGCTGAACAAGTACGCGCGTGCATTCTTCACGCGTGTCCTCACGCCGTTCGCCGCGTTTCTGATCCGCCGGGGCGTCAGCCCCGACACGGTCACCCTCCTCGGCACCGCCGGAGTGGTCGCGGGCGCGCTGGTCTTCTACCCCATGGGCGAGTTCTTCTGGGGCACGGTCGTGATCACGCTGTTCGTGTTCTCCGACCTCGTCGACGGCAACATGGCCCGCCAGCTGGGCCGTTCCAGCCGCTGGGGCGCCTTCCTCGACTCCACGCTCGACCGGGTCGCGGACAGCGCGGTCTTCGGCGGCCTGGCCCTCTGGTACGCGGGCGGCGGAGACAACATCGCCCTGTGCGCCGTCTCGATCTTCTGCCTGGCCAGCGGCCAGGTGGTGTCGTACACCAAGGCGCGCGGCGAGGCGATCGGCTTGCCGGTCGCGGTCAACGGCCTGGTCGAGCGCGCCGAGCGGCTCGTGATCTCACTCGTCGCGTGCGGCCTCGCCGGACTCCACAAGTTCGGCGTCCCCGGCATCCAGTGGCTGCTGCCCATCGCGCTGTGGATCGTCGCCGTGGGCAGCCTCGTCACGCTGATCCAGCGCGTCGTCACGGTCCGCCGTGAGGCCGCCGAGGCCGACGCCGCCGCCGCTCAGGAGGCCGCCCAGCACAGCAGCGGGGCCACCCCGTGAGCAGTGCCCAGGAGCGGCTGACGGACACGCTCTACGGCGTCGGCTGGAGCACCGTCAAGAAACTCCCCGAGCCGGTAGCCGTCCGGCTCGGCCGCACCATCGCCGACCTCGCCTGGAAGCGCCGCGGCAAGGGCGTCCAGCGGCTGGAGAGCAACTACGCGCGCGTGGTGCCCGACGCGAGCCCCGAGCGGCTCGCCGAGCTCTCGCGCGCGGGCATGCGGTCGTACCTGCGCTACTGGATGGAGTCCTTCCGGCTCCCCGCCTGGAGCGCCGAGCGGATCCGCACGGGCTTCGACCCCAAGGACCTGCACCACCTCACCGACGGCATCGCCTCCGGCCGCGGGGTCATCCTCGCGCTGCCCCACCTGGCCAACTGGGACCTCGCGGGCGCCTGGGTCACCACAGCCCTGGAGACCCCGTTCACCACGGTGGCCGAGCGCCTCAAGCCCGAGACGCTCTACGACCGCTTCGTCGCCTACCGCGAGGGCCTCGGCATGGAGGTCCTCCCGCACAGCGGCGGCACCGCCTTCGGCACCCTGGCGCGGCGCCTGCGCGACGGCGGCCTGGTCTGCCTGGTCGCCGAACGCGACCTGTCCGCCTCCGGCGTCGAGGTCACGTTCTTCGGCGAGGCCACGCGGATGCCCGCGGGACCGGCCCTTCTCGCCCAGCAGACGGGCGCGATCCTGCTCCCCGTGACGCTCTGGTACGACGACTCACCGGTCATGCGGGGCCGGGTCCACCCGCCGGTCGAGGTGCCCGAGTCAGGCGACCGGGCCAAGAAGACGTCTGTCATGACACAGGCGCTGGCAGACGCCTTCGCCACCGGCATCGCCGACCACCCGGAGGACTGGCACATGCTCCAGCGCTTGTGGCTCGCGGACCTCGATCCCAGCAAGGGGCCCTCGTGAGGATCGGCATCGTCTGCCCCTACTCCTGGGACGTCCCCGGCGGCGTCCAGTTCCACATCAGAGACCTCGCCGAGTACTTCATCCGGCTCGGTCACGAGGTCTCCGTCCTGGCCCCGGCCGACGACGACACCCCCTGCCGCCATACGTCGTCTCGGCCGGCCGCGCCGTCCCGGTGCCGTACAACGGCTCGGTGGCCCGCCTGAACTTCGGCTTCCTGTCCGCCGCCCGGGTCCGACGCTGGCTGCACGACGGCGAGTTCGACGTCATCCACATCCACGAACCGACCTCACCCTCCCTCGGCCTCCTCGCCTGCTGGGCCGCCCAGGGCCCGATCGTCGCCACCTTCCACACCTCCAACCCGCGCTCCCGGGCGATGATCGCCGCGTACGCGATCCTCCAGGCCGCGCTGGAGAAGATCAGCGCGCGGATCGCCGTGAGCGAGTACGCCCGCCGCACCCTCGTCGAACACCTCGGCGGCGACGCGGTCGTCATCCCGAACGGCGTCGACGTCGACTTCTTCGCCCGCGCCCAACCCAAGCCCGAATGGCAGGGCGGGACCATCGGCTTCATCGGCCGCATCGACGAACCCCGCAAGGGCCTCCCGGTCCTCATGAAGGCCCTGCCGAAGATCCTCGCCGAACACCCGCAGGCCAGACTCCTGATCGCGGGCCGAGGCGACGAGGAGGAGGCCGTCGAGTCCCTCCCCGAGGACCTCCGCTCCCGCGTCGAGTTCCTCGGCATGATCAGCGACGAGGACAAGGCCAGCTTCCTCCGCAGCATCGACCTCTACGTGGCCCCCAACACCGGCGGCGAGAGCTTCGGCATCATCCTCGTGGAGGCCATGTCCGCAGGCGCCCCGGTCCTCGCCTCCGACCTCCCGCCTTCGCCCAGGTCCTCGACCAGGGCGGCGCCGGCGAACTCTTCACCAACGAGGACGCCGACGCCCTCGCCGAGGCAGCCGTACGCCTCCTGGGCGACCCCGACCGCCTGGCCGACCTGCGCCGCAGCGGCAGCGCCCACGTACGACGCTTCGACTGGTCGACGGTCGGCGCGGACATCCTCTCCGTGTACGAGACGGTGACCGCGGGCGCGGCAGCGGTGGCGACGGACGAACGGACCGGATTGCGGGCGAGGTTCGGATTGGCGCGGGACTGAGAACGCCGCCTTCTTGAGACGGGCTGGTAGATCCAGCCCGTCCGGCGTTCGAGGACGAGGCCGTCCTGGCCGAAGCGGGGGCGGGGACGGCAGCCCTCACGGCGCCCACACGAACACCCCGCAGGAATCCCGTTGGCGCGGGACTGAGAACGCCGCCTTCTTGAGACGGGCTGGTAGATCCAGCCCGTCCGGCGATTGAGGACGAGGCCGTCCAGGCCGAAGCGGGGGTCTGGGGGCGGCAGCCCCCAGAACGCGCCCACCAACTCCCCGCACGAGACCCGTTCAACCCGAGTGGAACGGCCCCGTAGGCTTGCGGCCCGTGACCGCAACCCTGATCTGGATCCTCGTAGCCGTCGTCGCGATCGGCCTGTACCTGAGCTGGACCGCGGGACGGCTCGACCGGCTCCACACCCGGATCGACGCGGCCCGCGCGGCACTGGACGCCCAGCTGCTGCGCCGCGCCTCGGTGACCCAGGAACTGGCCACGTCCGGAGTCCTCGACCCGGCCGCCTCGATCGTCCTCTACGAAGCCGCGCACGCCGCCCGGCAGGCCGAGGAGGAGCAACGGGAGGTCGCCGAGAGCGAGTTGAGCCAGGCCCTGCGTGCCGTCTTCGCGGAGGCCCCGCAGGTGGAGGGCGTCCGCGAGGCACCTGGGGAGAGGCGGCGGCTCACGAACTCACCGAGGCGGTACGGCGGGTACCCATGGCCCGGCGCTTCCACAACGACGCCGTACGCGCGGCCCGCGCCCTGCGCCGGCACCGCAAGGTCCGCTGGTTCCGGCTGGCCGGACACGCGCCCTTCCCGATGGCCTTCGAGATGGACGACGAGCCCCCGGCGGCGTTGGTGGACCGGGCCGCATAGCGCTCGCTCCGGAGCGCCGCGGTTCGAAAACGATCCACCGGCTGTTCATTGGCCCTTGCTGTGGCCTGCACCTCTCCCGTTTCCTCGGTACTGCAGAAACCCTCTTTCACCGAGTGAGGTCACCCCGTGTCCAGCACCCCCAGCTCCGCCCAGACCCCGAGACCGGCACCGCGCGCGTGAAGCGCGGGATGGCCGAGCAGCTCAAGGGCGGGGTGATCATGGACGTGGTCAACGCCGAGCAGGCGAAGATCGCCGAGGACGCCGGCGCCGTGGCCGTCATGGCCCTGGAGCGGGTCCCCGCCGACATCCGCAAGGACGGCGGAGTGGCCCGGATGTCCGATCCGACGATGATCGAGGAGATCATCGAGGCGGTCTCCATCCCGGTCATGGCCAAGTCCCGTATCGGCCACTTCGTCGAGGCCCAGGTCCTGCAGTCCCTCGGCGTCGACTACATCGACGAGTCCGAGGTCCTCACCCCGGCCGACGAGGTCAACCACTCCGACAAGTGGGCCTTCACGACCCCCTTCGTCTGTGGTGCGACCAACCTGGGCGAGGCCCTGCGCCGCATCGCCGAGGGCGCCGCGATGATCCGCTCCAAGGGCGAGGCCGGCACCGGCAACGTCGTCGAGGCGGTCCGCCACCTGCGCCAGATCAAGAACGAGATCGCCAAGCTGCGCGGCTTCGACAACAACGAGCTGTACGCCGCCGCCAAGGAGCTGCGCGCCCCGTACGAGATCGTCCGCGAGGTCGCCGAGCTCGGCAAGCTCCCGGTCGTGCTGTTCTCCGCCGGCGGCGTCGCCACCCCGCCGACGCGGCCCTGATGCGCCAGCTCGGCGCCGAGGGCGTCTTCGTCGGCTCCGGCATCTTCAAGTCCGGCGACCCGGCCAAGCGCGCCGCCGCCATCGTGAAGGCGACCACCTTCTACGACGACCCGAAGATCATCGCGGACGCGTCCCGCAACCTCGGCGAGGCCATGGTCGGCATCAACTGCGACACCCTCCCCGAGACCGAGCGCTACGCCAACCGCGGCTGGTAACCACCCATGGCGGATGTTTCTTCAGCCCCTGTCATCGGCGTCCTCGCTCTCCAGGGCGACGTACGGGAGCACCTGATCGCCCTGGCCGCGGCCGACGCCGTGGCCAGGCAGGTCAGGCGCCCCGAGGAACTCGCCGAGGTGGACGGTCTCGTCATCCCCGGGGTGAGTCGACCACCATCTCCAAGCTGGCCGTCCTCTTCGGAGTGATGGACCCGCTGCGCACGCGCGTGCGTGCCGGTATGCCCGTCTACGGCACCTGCGCCGGCCTGATCATGCTCGCCGACAAGATCCTCGACCCGCGCTCGGGCCAGGAGACGATCGGCGGCATCGACATGATCGTGCGCCGCAACGCCTTCGGACGGCAGAACGAATCCTTCGAAGCAGCTGTCGACGTCCGGGGCGTTGAGGGCGATCCTGTGGAGGGCGTCTTCATCCGCGCCCCCTGGGTCGAGTCCGTCGGTGCCGAGACCGAGGTCCTCGCCGAACACGAGGGCCACATCGTCGCGGTCCGCCAGGGCAACGCGCTCGCCACGTCGTTCCACCCGGAACTGACCGGCGACCACCGCGTGCACTCCCTGTTCGTCGACATGGTGCGCGCGAACCTGGCTCCGGGGTCCTAGTAGGATCTCTGGGGTTCGTAAAGAGTTGGGTTACGCGAAGGAGACAGGCAGATGTCCGGCCACTCTAAATGGGCTACGACGAAGCACAAGAAGGCCGTGATCGATGCCAAGCGCGGCAAGCTCTTCGCGAAGATGATCAAGAACATCGAGGTCGCGGCCCGTACCGGCGGCGCCGATGTGTCCGGCAACCCGACGCTGTTCGACGCCATCCAGAAGGCCAAGAAGAGCTCGGTTCCGAACAAGAACATCGACTCCGCGGTCAAGCGCGGTGCCGGTCTCGAGGCCGGTGGCGCCGACTACGAGACGATCATGTACGAGGGTTACGGCCCGAACGGTGTCGCGGTGCTCATCGAGTGCCTCACCGACAACCGCAACCGCGCCGCCTCGGACGTCCGCGTCGCCATGACCCGCAACGGCGGGAACATGGCCGACCCCGGCTCCGTGTCGTACCTCTTCAACCGCAAGGGCGTCGTCATCGTCCCCAAGGGCGAGCTGGGTGAGGACGACGTCCTCGGTGCCGTGCTCGACGCCGGCGCCGAAGAGGTCAACGACCTGGGTGACACCTTCGAGGTCATCTCCGAGGCCACCGACCTGGTCGCGGTCCGCACCGCGCTCCAGGACGCCGGCATCGACTACGACTCCGCCGACGCCAACTTCGTCCCGACCATGCAGGTCGAGCTCGACGAGGACGGCGCCCGCAAGATCTTCAAGCTGATCGACGCCCTGGAGGACAGCGACGACGTGCAGAACGTCTTCGCCAACTTCGACGTCAGCGACGAGGTCATGGAGAAGGTCGACGCCTGAGCAGCCGACAAGCCGAACGGGCCGACGGGACACACCCGTCGGCCCGTCGCTTTGTCAGTGACACCCGATAGCCTGCACAAACAGGCTGTCGAACGAGGGGGTTGGCGTGCGAGTACTCGGGGTGGACCCCGGACTGACGCGATGCGGTGTCGGCGTCGTCGACGGCGTCGCGGGCCGGCCGCTCACCATGGTCGGCGTCGGTGTCGTACGGACCCCGGCGGACGCCGAGTTGGGCCTGCGCCTGGTCGCCATCGAGCAGGGCATCGAAGCGTGGCTTGACGAACACCGGCCCGAATTCGTCGCCGTGGAGCGCGTGTTCAGCCAGCACAACGTCCGTACGGTGATGGGCACCGCCCAGGCCAGCGCCGTCGCGATGCTGTGCGCCGCCCGCCGCGGCATCCCGGTCGCCCTGCACACCCCCAGCGAGGTCAAGGCCGCCGTCACCGGCAGCGGCCGTGCCGACAAGGCCCAGGTCGGCGCCATGGTGACCCGGCTGCTCCGGCTCGACGCACCCCCAGGCCCGCCGACGCGGCCGACGCCCTCGCGCTGGCGATCTGTCACATCTGGCGGGGCCCCGCGACCAACCGCCTCCAGCAGGCGGTCGCCCAGAACCGCCTCCAGCAGGCCGTCGCCCAGCACGCGGCCGGCACCCTGAAGACCCCGCACGCCCCGAACACCCGGCAAGCCCCGAAAGGCCGTACCGCATGATCGCCTTCGTCAGCGGCACGGTCGCCGCACTCGCCCCCGACACCGCGGTGCTCGAGGTCGGCGGTGTCGGCATGGCCGTCCAGTGCACGCCGAACACCCTGTCCACGCTCCGGCTCGGCAAGCCCGCCAAGCTCGCCACCTCCCTGGTCGTCCGGGAGGACTCGCTCACCCTGTACGGTTTCGTGGACGACGACGAACGCCAGATCTTCGAGCTGCTCCAGACCGCGACCGGCGTCGGCCCCGGCTCGCGCAGGCCATGCTCGCCGTGCACACCCCGGACGCACTGCGCCGGGCCGTCGCCTCCGGGGACGAGAAGGCGCTGATGGCGGTGCCGGGCATCGGCAAGAAGGGCGCACAGAAGCTGCTGCTGGAGTTCAAGGACCGGCTCGGCGCGCCGGTCGGCAGCCCCGCGGTCGGCGCCCCGGTCACCAGCGGCTGGCGCGACCAGCTGCACGCCGCCCTCATCGGCCTCGGGTACGCGACCCGCGAGGCAGACGAGGCCGTGTCCGCCGTGGCACCGCAGGCCGAGGCCGCCGAAGGAGCGCCGCAGGTGGGGCAGTTGCTCAAGGCCGCCCTGCAGACCCTGAACCGCGCCCGCTGAGCGCTCCGCGGGATGTGCGGGATGGGTCCGTGGAGCGTCTGCACCGCCGGCGTGGCTGGTCGCGTCGGCGGCGGTGGCCGCACGTCGACAGAGCCTCACGCCCCGTCCTGGCGCTGTCGAACCGCAGTCGATTTCACCGAGTCCGCTTAGGAGAACCGTCAGTGAACTGGGACGACACGACCGACGAGACCGCCGCCGAGCGGCTGGTGGGCTCGGTCGCCGACCGCGAGGACCAGGCCGTCGAGGCCGCCCTGCGCCCCAAGGACCTGGGCGAGTTCATCGGCCAGGAGAAGGTCCGCGAACAGCTCGACCTGGTGCTCCGCGCCGCACGCGCGCGTGGCGCCACCGCCGACCACGTGCTGCTCTCCGGCGCCCCCGGCCTCGGCAAGACCACCCTGTCGATGATCATCGCGGCCGAGATGGGCGCCCCATCCGCATCACCAGCGGCCCCGCCATCCAGCACGCCGGCGACCTCGCCGCGATCCTCTCCTCCCTCCAGGAGGGCGAGGTCCTCTTCCTCGACGAGATCCACCGCATGTCGCGGCCCGCCGAAGAGATGCTCTACATGGCGATGGAGGACTTCCGCGTCGACGTCATCGTCGGCAAGGGCCCCGGCGCCACCGCGATCCCGCTGGAGCTGCCCCCGTTCACCCTGGTCGGCGCCACCACGCGCGCGGGACTGCTGCCGCCCCGCTGCGCGACCGCTTCGGCTTCACCGCGCACATGGAGTTCTACGAACCCGCCGAGCTGGAGCGCGTCATCCACCGCTCGGCCAACCTCCTCGACGTGGAGATCGACCCGGCCGGGGCCGCCGAGATCGCCGGCCGCTCCCGCGGCACGCCCCGCATCGCCAACCGGCTGCTGCGCCGCGTCCGGGACTACGCGCAGGTCAAGGCCGACGGCTTCATCACCCAGGACATCGCCGGGGCCGCCCTCAAGGTCTACGAGGTCGACGGCCGCGGCCTCGACCGGCTCGACCGGGGTGTCCTCGAAGCCCTGCTCAAGCTGTTCGGCGGCGGACCGGTCGGCCTGTCCACGCTCGCCGTCGCCGTGGGGAGGAGCGCGAGACCGTCGAAGAGGTCGCCGAACCCTTCCTCGTACGGGAGGGACTGCTGGCCCGCACCCCCCGCGGACGCGTCGCCACCCCGGCCGCGTGGGCGCATCTCGGCCTCACCCGCCCCGCGCGTCAACCGGGGAAACGGACAAGGGGACCTGTTCGGGGCGTGACGGCGGGGGCACTGGCCGGGGCAGGAACCCCGGTGCCATGCTGAGCGTTGTTCCATCAGCGTGGACTCGCTTAGACTCCGCCGATGCCGCCTTTGTGGGCGGCGCCGACCACCCCATCCACCAGGCCGCTCACCGCCGCGGTCGTGCGAAGGAAATTCCGTCCCGTGAATATCGTGACCCTCCTCCCCTTCATCGTGCTCATCGGGGCCATGTTCCTGATGACCCGCTCTGCCAAGCGCAAGCAGCAGGCGGCCGCGTCGATGCGTAATGACATGCAGCCCGGCACCGGCGTCCGCACGATCGGGGGCGTGTACGCGACGGTCAAGGAGGTCAACGAGGAGACGGTCCTTCTCGACGCGGGCCCGGGCGTCGAGCTTCTCTTCGCGAAGAACGCGATCGGCGCCGTCCTCACCGACGACGAGTACAACCGCATCGTCCACGGCGTCGAGCACGACCTGAAGGACGACGCCAACATCGTCCCGGACGACGCTTCCTCCCTCACCGAGACCGACGAGCCCGCCGCCGACTCTTCCGACGACAAGCCCATCGACCTCGGCAAGAAGGACGCGGCCGTCGAGCCGGCCGACGCCACCGAGGAACCGGCCGAGGCCGCCGAGGCGAAGACGGAAGAAGAGCCGAAGAAGACCGACGGCGACTCCGACGCGAAGTAGTAACGTCCCGGGAGCGCGGCGCGACCCGCTCGCGCCCCGCGCACCCGGGCACGTGCGTCGCTCGCACGGGATCCCGACACCATGTCATGGCCGCAGCCGCGCTGACCCGGCGCCGAGCGGCCCGAGAGGGAGTACGAGAAGGTGGCAGCACCTAAGAGGGGCCGTAGCGCGAGCGCCCAGAGCAAGCCGGGGCGCTCGCTGGCCCTCATCCTGATCGCCATCGTGGCGCTCACCGGTGGCATGTTCGCATCCGGGCACGACACTCCGCGTCTCGGCATCGACCTGGCCGGCGGCACGAGCATCACCCTCCGGGCCGTCCCGGAGAAGGGCCAGGAGTCCGCGATCAACAAGACCAACATGGACACCGCGGTCGACATCATGAACCGCCGTGTCAATGGTCTTGGTGTCTCGGAGGCCGAGGTCCAGACGCAGGGCAGCAGGAACATCATCGTCAACATCCCCAAGGGCACGAACTCGGAGGAAGCGCGCCAGCAGGTCGGCACCACGGCCAAGCTGTACTTCCGCCCGGTCCTGGCCACGGAGGCGTCCGCGGGCGCCGCGACGGCGAGCCCCTCGCCGAGCGCGTCCAGCAGCGCGTCCGGCAGCTCTTCGAGCTCGGCCACCCCCAAGGCGACCGGTTCCTCCTCGAGCTCCGCGACCCCGACGGCCACCGCCACCTCTCAGGGCCGCGCCGCCAGCGACGCGCTGAAGGCCGACGCCTCCTCCTCCGCGAGCCCCAGCGCCACCCCGTCGGCGAACAGCTCCAGCGCCGCCAGCGCGGCCGCCACCAAGCTGGAGGCCCAGTACACCGCGCTCGACTGCTCCAAGAAGGCGGTCCAGAACACCGCGGGCAAGGACGCCACCGCCAAGGAAGCGACCGTCGCCTGCGGCAAGGTCTCCGGCGTCTGGTACAAGTACCTGCTCGGTCCCGCCGCCGTAGACGGCACGGACGTCAAGAAGGCGCAGGCCGTCTACAACACGACGACCGCCGCCGGCTGGCAGGTCACCATGGACTTCACGGGGAAGGGTTCCGACAAGTTCGCGTCGATCACCGGCGAGCTGGCGAAGAACACCACCCCGCAGAACGAGTTCGGCATCGTCCTCGACGGCCAGGTCGTCTCCAGCCCGTACGTCAGCTCGTCCATCACGGGCGGCAACGCGGAGATCTCCGGCAGCTTCACCCAGGAAGAGGCCCAGAGCCTCGCCAACATGCTGTCCTACGGCGCCCTGCCGCTGACCTTCAAGGAGGACAGCGTCACCACGGTGACCGCGGCCCTCGGCGGTGAGCAGCTGCACGCCGGTCTGATCGCGGGCGCGATCGGCCTCGCGCTGGTCGTCATCTACCTGCTGATCTTCTACCGCGGCCTGTCGGTCATCGCGATCCCCTCGCTGCTGGTCTCCGCGATCCTCACATACGTGATCATGGCGCTGCTCGGCCCGGGCATCGGCTTCGCGCTGAACCTCCCGGCGGTCTGCGGTGCCATCGTCGCGATCGGTATCACCGCGGACTCGTTCATCGTGTTCTTCGAACGCATCCGGGACGAGATCCGTGAGGGCCGCTCGCTGCGTCCCGCCGTCGAGCGGGCCTGGCCGCGTGCCCGGCGCACCATCCTGGTCTCGGACTTCGTGTCGTTCCTCGCCGCCGCGGTGCTGTTCATCGTCACCGTCGGCAAGGTCCAGGGCTTCGCGTTCACCCTCGGCCTGACCACCGTGCTCGACGTCGTCGTCGTCTTCCTCTTCACCAAGCCGCTGATGACGATCCTCGCCCGCCGCAAGTTCTTCGCGAACGGCCACAAGTACTCCGGCCTGGACCCGAAGGCACTCGGCGCCAAGCCGCCCCTGCGCCGCACCCGCCGTCCCTCCGCCCCCGTCGACCCGAAGGAGGCGTGAGATGTCGAAACTCGGCAACCTCGGCGCCCGACTGCACCGTGGCGAGGTCGGGTACGACTTCGTCGGCAATCGCAAGATCTGGTACGGCATCTCGATCCTGATCACCATCACGGCCATCCTCGGCCTGACGGTGCGCGGCCTGAACATGGGCATCGAGTTCCAGGGCGGCGCCGCGTTCACCACGCCGAAGAACATGAGCGCCTCGGTCAGCCAGGCCGAGAAGTACGCCGAGGACGCCTCCGGCCACGACGCGGTCGTCCAGAAGCTCGGCGACGGCAGCCTCCGCATCCAGATCGCGGGCATCGACACCGACAAGTCCGACAGCATCAAGGCCAAGCTGGCCAAGGACCTCGGCACCAGCTCCGAGAGCATCGCCGCCGACCTGGTCGGCCCCAGCTGGGGTGACCAGGTCGCCAACAAGGCCTGGGAGGGCCTGGCGATCTTCATGGTGCTGGTCGTGATCTATCTGGCGATCGCCTTCGAGTGGCGCATGGCCCTGGCCGCGCTCGTCGCCCTGATCCACGACATCACCATCACCATCGGGATCTACGCCCTCGTCGGCTTCGAGGTCACGCCCGGCACGGTGATCGGTCTGCTAACCATCCTCGGTTACTCGCTCTACGACACGGTCGTCGTCTTCGACAGCCTCAAGGAGCAGACCAAGGACATCACCAAGCAGACCCGCTGGACCTACAGCGACATCGCCAACCGCTCGATCAACGGCACCCTGGTGCGTTCCATCAACACCACGGTCGTCGCGCTGCTCCCGGTCGCGGCCCTGCTGTTCATCGGCGGCGGCTTCCTCGGCGCGGGTGTCCTCAACGACATCTCGCTGTCGCTGTTCGTCGGCCTCGCGGCCGGTGCGTACTCCTCGATCTTCATCGCCACGCCGCTCGTCGCCGACCTCAAGGAGGCCGAGCCGCAGATGAAGGCGCTGAAGAAGCGCGTCCTCGCCAAGCGGGCCCAGGCCGCCGCGCAGGGCGAGCCGGTCGAGCCCGAGGTCACCGCGTCGGACGACGACTACGACGACGAGCCCGAGGACGCGGCAGCCGTCGTCGGCCCGCGCACCCAGCCGGCGTCCCGCAACCGCGGCCGCGGCCGCCCCTCGGGGAAGCGCCGATGACCGACATCCAGGAGCTGCTGCTCAGCCGTATCCGCGATGTGGCCGACTACCCGGAGCCGGGTGTGGTGTTCAAGGACATCACCCTGCTCCTGGCGGACCCGGCCGCGTTCACGGCGCTCACGGACGCCCTCGCCGAGGTCGTGGTGAGCACCGGCGCCACCAAGGTCGTAGGCCTGGAGGCCCGCGGGTTCATCCTGGGCGCCCTGGTGGCCATCCGCGCCGGCGTCGGCTTCATCCCCGTGCGCAAGGCGGGCAAGCTCCCGGAGCCACCCTCAGCCAGGCGTACGACCTGGAGTACGGCTCCGCCGAGATCGAGGTGCACGCCGAGGACCTGAGCGCCGGTGACCGCGTCCTGGTCGTCGACGACGTCCTGGCCACCGGCGGCACCGCCGAGGCCTCCCTGCAGCTGATCCGCAGGGCGGGCGCCGAGATCGCGGGCGTCGCCGTCCTCATGGAGCTGGGTTTCCTGAACGGCCGGGCCCGGCTGGAGCCGACGCTGCAAGGGGGCTCCCTGGAGGCGCTGCTCCAGCTCTGAGCGCGGCGGGAAAAAGAATCGCGGGGACATCCGCAGGACGGCCGCAGGAAGGCCGTGGGAAAGCCCTGGGACACCCGTAGGACACCGCGGAGGCGGGCCCGGAGGAATCCGGTGCCCGCCTCTCGTGTTGCAGCGGTAGACGGCCCTCACATCGGGCTGAAGGCGAGCCCGGGGCCCGGGATCGCTACCATGGGCACTCCGGAGCCTGACCGGGGACCCGGATCGCGCACGAGGAGTCCTCTTGGCAGACGAGGCCCAGCCCCTGACCGCCGCCAAGCCCGAGCCCACCCCGGGCCCCGCGGCGGAGCCCGCCACGAGCGCGAGCACCGCACCGAGCGAACCCCGCCCGGCGACGGAGCACGACCGGTCGGCGCCCGCCGACAAGGCGGCCGAACCCTCGCGCCCCAAGCCCGCCCAGGTCGAGCGCCCGGCGGCCACCCCCGCGCCCCGGCCCACGGCAGGCCAGCCCGCCCGCACCGGCGGCGGCTCCTCAACCGCGTCCGCGCCCGCCTCGCCCGCCTCGGCGTCCAGCGCTCCAACCCGTACAACCCGGTCCTGGAGCCCCTGCTGCGGATAGTGCGCAGCAACGACCCGAAGATCGAGACGGCCACCCTCCGTCAGGTCGAGAGCGCCTACCAGGTCGCCGAGCGCTGGCACCGCGGCCAGAAGCGCAAGAGCGGTGACCCGTACATCACGCACCCGCTCGCCGTGACGACGATCCTCGCCGAGCTGGGCATGGACCCGGCCACGCTGATGGCGGGCCTGCTGCACGACACCGTCGAGGACACCGAGTACGGCCTCGACCAGCTCCGCCGCGACTTCGGCGACTCCGTCGCGCTCCTCGTCGACGGCGTCACCAAGCTCGACAAGGTCAAGTTCGGCGAGGCCGCGCAGGCCGAGACCGTGCGCAAGATGGTCGTGGCCATGGCCAAGGACCCGCGCGTCCTGGTCATCAAGCTCGCCGACCGCCTGCACAACATGCGCACCATGCGCTACCTCAAGCGCGAGAAGCAGGAGAAGAAGGCGCGCGAGACCCTCGAGATCTACGCGCCGCTCGCCCACCGCCTGGGCATGAACACCATCAAGTGGGAACTGGAGGACCTCGCCTTCGCGATCCTCTACCCCAAGATGTACGACGAGATCGTCCGGCTGGTGGCCGAGCGGGCACCGAAGCGTGACGAATACCTGGCCATAGTGACCGACGAGGTCCAGACCGACCTGCGCGCCGCCCGCATCAAGGCGACCGTCACCGGCCGCCCGAAGCACTACTACAGCGTCTACCAGAAGATGATCGTCCGCGGCCGCGACTTCGCGGAGATCTACGACCTGGTCGGCATCCGCGTCCTCGTGGACACCGTCCGCGACTGCTACGCGGCACTCGGCACCGTGCACGCGCGATGGAACCCGGTCCCCGGCCGGTTCAAGGACTACATCGCGATGCCCAAGTTCAACATGTACCAGTCGCTCCACACGACCGTGATGATCGGCCCCAACGGCAAGCCGGTCGAGCTGCAGATCCGCACGTTCGACATGCACCGCCGCGCCGAGTACGGCATCGCCGCGCACTGGAAGTACAAGCAGGAGGCTGTCGCCGGCACCTCCAAGGTGCGCGCGGAGACGCCCCGGACCACCGGCAAGGACGACCACCTCAACGACATGGCGTGGCTGCGCCAGCTGCTCGACTGGCAGAAGGAGACCGAGGACCCGGGCGAGTTCCTGGAGTCCCTGCGCTTCGACCTGTCCCGCAACGAGGTCTTCGTCTTCACGCCCAAGGGCGACGTGGTAGCGCTGCCGGCGGGCGCCACCCCGGTCGACTTCTCGTACGCGGTGCACACGGAGGTCGGCCACCGGACCATAGGAGCACGGGTCAACGGGCGGCTCGTACCGCTCGAATCCACCCTGGACAACGGCGACCTGGTCGAGGTCTTCACCTCAAGGCACCCGGCGCGGGCCCCTCCCGCGACTGGCTCGGCTTCGTGAAGTCGCCGCGGGCCCGCAACAAGATCAGAGCGTGGTTCTCCAAGGAGCGCCGCGACGAGGCGATCGAGCAGGGCAAGGACGCCATCGCCCGCGCGATGCGCAAACAGAACCTGCCGATCCAGCGCATCCTCACCGGCGACTCCCTCGTCACGCTCGCGCACGAGATGCGCTACCCGGACATCTCCTCGCTGTACGCGGCGATCGGCGAGGGCCATGTCGCCGCGCAGAACGTCGTGCAGAAGCTGGTGCAGGCGCTCGGCGGCGAGGAGGCGGCCACCGAGGAGATCGACGAGAGCGTGCCGCCGGCGCACGGCCGCGGGCGCAAGCGCCGGTCGAACGCCGACCCCGGTGTCGTCGTCAAGGGCGTCGACGACGTGTGGGTCAAACTGGCCCGCTGTTGTACGCCCGTTCCCGGCGACCCCATCATCGGGTTCGTCACCCGGGGCAGCGGCGTATCGGTTCACCGCAGCGACTGCGTCAACGTGGAGTCACTGTCCCGCGAACCCGAACGCATCCTCGAGGTCGAGTGGGCGCCCACCCAGTCCTCGGTCTTCCTGGTCGCCATCCAGGTCGAGGCCCTGGACCGCTCCCGGCTCCTCTCGGACGTCACCCGCGTCCTGTCCGACCAGCACGTCAACATCCTCTCCGCGGCCGTCCAGACCTCCCGCGACCGCGTCGCCACCTCCCGCTTCACCTTCGAGATGGGCGACCCCAAGCACCTGGGCCACGTCCTGAAGGCGGTCAGGGGAGTGGAGGGCGTCTATGACGTGTACCGGGTGACATCGGCGCGCAACAAGACGTAGGCATACGGCTTCCACGAGGGGCTCCCGTACGTGGTGTACGGGAGCCCTCTTCGTCGTGCGTGTGCGGACGGATCAGCCGCCGAACTCCTGCAAGCCCTTCAGCGCCTGCTCCAGCAGGGCCTGGCGGCCCTCAAGCTCGTGCTGGAGCTTGTCGGCGCGGGAGGTGTTGCCCTGGGCGCGGGCCTGCTCGATCTGGCCCGTGAGCTTGTCCACGGCGGCCTGGAGCTGACCGGTGAGACCCTCGGCACGCGCGCGTGCCTCCGGGTTCGTCCGGCGCCACTCGGCCTCCTCGGACTCCTGGAGGGCCCGCTCGATCGTGTGCATCCGGCCCTCGACCTTCGGGCGAGAGTCACGCGGCACATGGCCGATGGCCTCCCAGCGCTCGTTGATCGCACGGAAGGCCGCGCGGGCCGCCTTCAGGTCGGTCACCGGCAGGAGCTTCTCGGCCTCCTCGGCCAGCTCCTCCTTGAGCTTCAGATTCTCCGTCTGTTCGGCGTCCCGCTCGGCGAAGACCGAGCTGCGGGCGGCGAAGAAGACGTCCTGGGCGCCGCGGAAGCGGTTCCACAGGTCGTCCTCGTGCTCGCGCTGGGCGCGGCCCGCCGCCTTCCAGTCGGCCATCAGCTCGCGGTAGCGCGCCGCGGTGGGACCCCAGTCCGTCGACGCCGACAGACCCTCGGCCTCGGCGACCAGCTTCTCCTTGGTCTTGCGGGCGTCCTCGCGCTGCGCGTCGAGCGACGCGAAGTGCGCCTTGCGCCGCTTGGAGAAGGCCGACCGGGCATGTGAGAAGCGGTGCCACAGCTCGTCGTCCGACTTGCGGTCCAGGCGCGGCAGACCCTTCCAGGTGTCCACCAGCGCCCGCAGCCGCTCACCGGCCGCGCGCCACTGGTCGGACTGCGCCAGCTCCTCCGCCTCGACGACCAGCGCCTCCTTGGAGTGCCGGGCCTCGTCGGACTGCTTGGCGCGCTGCTGCTTGCGCTCCTCGCGGCGCGCCTCGACGGTCTCCACCAGCTTGTCCAGCCGGACGCCCAGCGCCGCCAGGTCGCCCACCGCGTGGTGGGCGTCGACCTGCTCACGGAGATGGTCGACGGCGGCCTGCGCGTCCTTCGCCGACAGATCGGTGGTCTTCACACGCTTCTCGAGGAGGCCGATCTCGACAACCAGGCCTTCGTACTTGCGCTCGAAGTAGGCCAGCGCCTCCTCAGGGAGCCGGCCTGCCAGGAACCGACGACCTGCTCGCCGTCGGCCGTACGCACGTACACGGTCCCCGTCTCGTCGACGCGGCCCCACGGGTCGCTGCTCACAGCGCCTCCTCCACATGATGCCTGCACAGGGCCTCTGTGCCCCGGGCATCGTCCACAGTTTCGTCACGGCCAACATAGGCGACCGGCGGGTTGCCTGTCCGCATCCCGCGCGACCGAAGTTTGGCTGTTGACGGTCAGGATTCAGTGACGGTCGCCTTGTTGATCACGACCGTCGCGTTCGGTGCGCCGTCGCCCGCGCCCGTGCTCTCACCGGCCGCCGCGATCTTCTGCAGCACCTTCATGCCGGAGGCCGAGATGGTACCGAACGGCGTGTAGCTGGCCGGAAGCTGGCTGTCCTTGTAGACCAGGAAGAACTGGCTGCCGCCGGTGTGCTTCTGACCGGTGTTCGCCATCGCCACCGTGCCCGCCGGGTAGACCCCGCCCTTGAGGCTGGTGTCCTTCAGGTTCTCGTCCGGGATCGTGTAGCCGGGGCCGCCGCTGCCCGCGCCCGTCGGGTCGCCGCACTGCAGCACGTAGATGCCGTTGGTGGTGAGGCGGTGGCACTTCGTGTGGTCGAAGAAGCCCTTGCCCGCGAGGAAGTCGAACGAGTTCACGGTGTGCGGCGCGGCCGACGTCTTGAGCGCGATGTCGATGTCACCGCAGGTCGTCGCGAGCTTCATCGTGTACTTGGCCGACTTGTCGATCGTGACCGCCGGCTCCTTCTTCCAGGTCGCGGTCTTGATCTTGCCGGCGGCCGGCTTCGCGCACGGGTCCGGGGCCTTCTTCGTCGCCGAGGCACTGGGCGTGGGCGTGACGTCCGCGCTCGCGTTCGACTTGTCGTCGTTGCCCTTCAGGACATTGGTCGTGTACAGCAAGACACTGCCGATCACGATCACGCCGAGCACCGACGCGATCACCGAGTTGCGCATGCGTGCCTTGCGTCGAGCGGACGTACGCCGCTGCTGCTGCCGCAAGAACTTCTCCCGCGCGAGCTGCCGCTTCCGCTGTTCCTGGGTGACCACCGGATTCTCTCCTCATGCGTCTCGTACGTCGACTGGGACGCGTGCGTCTTATGAGCCGACCGCCTGCGTGTGCCCCGTACCGTATATGGGTTCGCTGAGGATTCGGCAGCGCCGGTAGGCTCTGACCACTGAGGCAGGGATCCTTATCCCCTCCCGTATCGACACAACGAAGGACGATCGTGCTCATTGCCGGGTTCCCCGCCGGGGCCTGGGGGACGAACTGTTATCTCGTCGCCCCCGCCGCCGGTGAGGAGTGCGTGATCATCGACCCGGGCCATCAGGCCGCCCAGGGAGTCGAGGAAGCGCTCAGGAAGCATCGGCTCAAGCCCGTCGCGGTCGTCCTCACCCATGGCCACATCGACCATGTGGCCTCGGTCGTCCCGGTGTGCGGCGCGCACGACGTGCCGGCGTGGATCCACCCCGAGGACCGCTACATGATGAGCGACCCCGAGAAGGCGCTCGGCCGCTCGATCGGGATGCCGCTGATGGGCGAGCTGACCGTGGGGAGCCGGACGACGTCAAGGAGCTGACCGACGGAGCGCGGCTGGAGCTGGCGGGGCTGGAGTTCTCGGTCGCGCACGCGCCGGGCCATACGAAGGGGTCGGTGACCTTCCAGATGCCCGAGAACACGGAGATCCCGTCCGTGTTCTTCTCCGGGGATCTGCTCTTCGCCGGCTCCATCGGACGCACCGACCTGCCCGGCGGCTCCCACACCGAGATCCTCGACTCGCTGGCCCGCGTGTGCCTGCCGCTCGACGACTCGACCGTGGTGCTGTCCGGCCACGGCCCCCAGACGACCATCGGCCAGGAGCGCGCCACCAACCCGTACCTGCGGGAAGTGGCCGCCGGCCAGGGAGTTGACGTGAACGCTCCCCGACGAGGAATGTGACGAGATTTCCGTGAGCACCTTTCAGGCCCCCAAGGGCACGTACGACCTGATTCCGCCGGAGTCGGCCAAGTACCTCGCCGTGCGCGAGGCCATCGCCACTCCGCTGCGGAACTCCGGCTACGGCTACATCGAGACCCCGGCTTCGAGAACGTCGAGCTGTTCGCGCGCGGTGTCGGTGAGTCCACCGACATCGTGACCAAGGAGATGTACGCCTTCGAGACCAAGGGCGGCGACCAGCTCGCCCTGCGCCCCGAGGGCACGGCCTCCGTACTGCGCGCGGCACTTGAGGCCAACCTGCACAAGCTGGGCAACCTCCCGGTCAAGCTCTGGTACTCCGGCTCGTACTACCGCTACGAGCGCCCCCAGAAGGGCCGTTACCGCCACTTCTCCCCAGGTCGGCGCCGAGGCGATCGGTGCCGAGGACCCGGCGCTGGACGCCGAGTTGATCATCCTGGCGGACCAGGCGTACCGCTCCCTGGGGCTGCGGAACTTCCGCATCCTCCTCAACAGCCTGGGCGACAAGGAGTGCCGTCCGGTCTACCGGGAGGGGCTGCAGACCTTCCTCCGGGGCCTCGACCTCGACGAGGAGACCCTGCGCCGCGCGGACATCAACCCGCTCCGCGTCCTCGACGACAAACGCCCCGACGTCCAGAAGCAGTTGACGGACGCACCGCTGCTCCGCGACTACCTCTGCGACGCGTGCAAGGCGTACCACGAGGAGGTCCGCGAGCTCATCACGGCCGCGGGCGTCTCCTTCGAGGACGACCCGAAGCTCGTCCGCGGCCTGGACTACTACACCCGGACGACCTTCGAGTTCGTCCACGACGGTCTGGGGTCCCAGTCCGCGGTGGGCGGCGGCGGGCGCTACGACGGCCTCTCCGAGATGATCGGCGGGCCCGCGCTGCCCTCCGTGGGCTGGGCGCTGGGCGTCGACCGTACGGTCCTCGCCCTCGAGGCGGAGGGCGTCGAGCTCCGACTCCCCGCGTCCACCAGCGTGTTCGCCGTCCCCCTCGGCGAGGAGGCCCGACGGGTCCTCTTCGCCAAGGTCACCGAACTCCGCAAGCTCGGTATCGCGGCGGACTTCTCCTACGGCTCCAAGGGGCTCAAGGGCGCGATGAAGAGCGCGAACCGCAGCGGGGCGCGCTACACCATCGTCGCCGGCGAGCGAGACCTCGCCGAGGGTGTCGTCCAGCTCAAGGACATGGAGTCCGGGAGCAGTCGGCGGTCGGGGTGAACGAGATCGTGGCGGAACTGGAGTCGAAGCTCGGCTGAGGACGGGGATTTTTCGCCCCCGCCGCCCCTACCCGTCCCGTCCCTGGGGGCTGCCGCCCCAGACCCCCGCTTCGGCCTGAACGGCCTCGTCCTCAAACGCCGGACGGGCTGAAAGAGGCTGAATGTCAGCCTCTCCGGCGTTTGAGGAGCGGGGGTCTGGGGCGGAGCCCCAGAAGGATGGGACGGGTAGGGGCGGCGGGGGCGAGAATCCTCAGTCCAGGAACCCGTACCGCATCGCACTGGTCACCGCCGCGGTCCGGTCATCCACCCCAACTTCCCGAAGACCCGCAGCAGATGGGTCTTCACGGTCGACTCCCGATGTACAGCCGCCGCCCGATCTCCGCATTGGTGCACCCCTCCGCCACCAACTGCAACACCGCGACCTCCCGCACGGACAACCGAGGCCGCTCCGGCTTGGTCCGCAACTGGTCCACCAGCCGCGCCGCGACGGAAGGCGCCAACACGGTCTCGCCACGCGCGGCAGCCCGTACCGCGTCGGCGAGTTCACTCCGGGGCAGATCCTTCAGCAGGTATCCCGCCGCCCCCGCCTCCACGGCCCGCAGGATGTCCCGGTCGGTCTCGTACGTCGTGAGGACGATCACCCGGCACGGCAACCCGGCCGCACTCATCCGCACGATGGAGTCGACGCCCCCACCCCCAGGCATCCGCAGGTCCATCAGCACGATGTCGGGCCGGAGTGCAGCGGCAAGCGCCTCCGCCTGAGGCCCACTGGACGCGTCGGCGACGACATCGAGATCCGGCTCGGCACTGAGCATGGCCCGCAGCCCCTCCCGTACGACGGGATGGTCGTCGGCCAGGATGATCCGGATCATCGGGGACTCCTTCCAGGCGATACCGGCAACCGGACCGTCACCGTGGTCCCCTCGCCCGCCGCACTCCGCACCACCGCCGTCCCACCCACCTCGGCCGCCCGGGTCCGCAGCCCCGCCAGCCCGTAGCCGCCGGACACCGCACCGGGATCGAAGCCGCACCCGTCGTCCCGTACGGACACGGTGAGTTGATCGTCGGAGTACGCCAGCGCGAGGCTCACCGTCACCGAACTCCCCGCGTGCTTGCGGGCGTTGGCGAGAGCCTCCTGGCAGGAGCGCAGGGCCACGACCTCGGGGCCCGCGGGCAACGCGCGTACCGGGCCCGTGACGTGAAGGGTCGCGTCGTGGCGGGCGGCGAGTCGGCGCAGGGCGTCGGGGAGGGAGGCATCCGCGAGGTCGGCCGGGGTGCCGCCGGTGACCAGGGCGCGGGCCTCGGCGAGGTTCTGGCGGGCGGTCTCGTCCATGAGGGCCAAGTGGCGGCGGGCCTGCGGGAGATCGTCGTCCAGCTCCGCCTCCACGGCCTGGACCAGCATCAGCAGGCTGGTGAAGCCCTGGGCGAGGGTGTCGTGGATCTCGCGGGCCATGCGCTCCCGTTCGGCGAGTGCGCCGTGCGCCGAGGAGAGCCGGGAGACCTCGTGGCGGCTGGCGTCCAGTTCGGCTATCAACGCGGCGCGCTCCTGGCTCTGTTCGATGACACGGATGATCCAGGTGCCGAGGGCCATCGAGAAGACGAGGGTGACCACCGCGAAGACCGAGTTGAAGAACACGTCCTGCGCGCTGGGCCACCACAGCAGCGTCCAGCCGATCACGGGCACGATGTTGATGACGGTCACCGCGATCAGCGCCCAGCGCAGCCGCAGCACCATGAAACAGGGCGGGACGAGCGCGAAGGCCAGCAGCCGGGTCTCGCCGACCAGGACCGCGGAGGGCAGGAACAGGGCCATCTCCGCGACGAGGTAGCCGACCGCCCGGCGTTCGTCCGGCGGGTCGCCCTGGAGCACCGGGCGCCCGATCCGGACGTAGAGCGGGATCAGTGGGACGAGGAGGCCGGCCGCGGTGACGCGCACCGGCCACCCCGGATGGCTCGTGCCGAGCACGAACACCAGGGTGGCCAGCCAGATCAGGGCGAAGTACGTGTCCCAGAGCCGGAAGGAGCGGTCCCAGGTGTACGAGCCCGACGGCCCGTGCGGAGCCTTCATCCGTCGCGCCGGTTCTTCCACCGGAAGGTCAGCAGGCACAGCAGCAATCCTCCGACGCACCACGCCCCGAGCACCAGCGCGATCTTCCCGAACTCCCAGCTCCCGGCCTGCTCCAGCACCTGCGCCGACGAGGGCAGGAACACCCCGCGCAGCCCCTGGCACATCCACTTCAGCGGGAACAGGGCGCCGATGTTCAGCATCCAGTCCGGGATCGTGTCGATGGAGATGTACACCCCGGAGATGAACTGAAGGACCAGGAAGGGCAGGACGACCACGGAGGTCGCGCTCTTGCCGGACTTCGGGACCGAGCTGATCGCGATGCCGAGCAGCGCGCACGCCGTCAGACCGAGGACGAAGATCCAGCCGAAGTCCAGCCACTTCGTCGCGGACGAGGGCAGGTCCACGTCGTAGAGGGTGGTGCCGACGACGAGGAGGATCGCGGTCTCCATCAGGCCCGTGACCAGAACCAGCCAGATCTTGCCGAGGAAGTACGCGGCCGGCGGCATCGGGGTGCCGCGCAGCCGCCGCAGCACCTTCTCGTCGCGTTCGATCGCGATCGAGATGCCGAGGGACTGGAAACTCGTCGACATGATGCCGGCGGCCATCATCGCCGGGACGTAGAGCTGGGAGGCGGTCACGCCCGCGCCCCGGACGTCGTCGCTGAAGATCGACGCGAACAGGAACAGGAAGACGACAGGGAAGGCGAAGGTGAACACCACCTGGTCGCGCTGGCGGAAGAACTGCTTGAGTTCGAGGCCCCCGCGGCGTAGGCCCAATCCCCAGGCGTTGGGCAGCCGTTGCCCGGAAATCCTCGTCCCGGTCCGTACGGCGGTCGTGGTCGTGGTCATCGAGCGTCCTCTTGTCCGGTCAGCCGGAGGTAGACGTCCTCCAGGGTGGGGCGGCTCACCAGCAGTCCGGGGATCTCGCCGTCGAAGCGGCGCATGAGTTCGGCTACGACCTTGGTAGGAGTCTCCGTGTGCTCCGCGCGCGGGGTGCCGTCCGGCTCGGTCCACTCGACGGTCGCCCCGGTGCCGTGGCGCTCCCGCAGGGCGGCCGGTTCGCCCTCCGCGACCACGCGGCCCTTGGCGACGATCGCCAGGCGGTCGGCGAGGTTCTCCGCCTCCTCCAGGTAGTGCGTGGTGAGGAGGATCGTGGTGCCCTCGTCGGCGAGCTTGCGGATCAGGTCCCAGAACTGGCGCCGGGCCGCCGGGTCGAACCCGGTCGTCGGCTCATCCAGGAGGAGGAGTTCGGGGTCGCCTATCACCCCGAGGGCCACGTCGAGACGCCTGCGCTGGCCGCCCGACAGCGCCTTGATACGGCTGTCCGCCTTGGCGTCGAGACCGACCAGCCCGATGACCTCCTCCGGGTCGCGGGGACGCGGGTAGTAACGGGCGAAATGCCGTACGGTCTCGCCGACCGTCAACTCGGCGGGTGCGGATTCGTCCTGCCAGACGATTCCGACCCGCGAACGCCACGCGCGTGTGCCCGTCGCCGGGTCGGAACCGAGCACCGAGACCTCGCCGGCGTCCCGGCCGCGGTTGCCCTGGAGGATCTCGACCGTGGTGCTCTTGCCCGCTCCATTGGGTCCCAGCAGGCCGAACACCTCTCCCGTGCGGATCTCCAGGTCGATTCCGTCGACGGCGGTCACGTCCCCGTACTGCTTGCGCAGCCCCCGCACATCCACTGCGAGTTCGTTCGCCTGTTTTGTCATGCCACGAGCATCGTCCGGAATCGAGCGCTCAGGGACGACCGTGCGGGCTTCCTTATGTCCACCGAACGGTGGACACGGGTGTGCGTGCGGCACAATGGCCGTGCCCGAAGAAGGTCCAACTCTCAAGTGACGGATCGGCGTGATGAGCAAGACGACAGTGAAGGACGTCTCCACCGACTCCGAGCCGGAGCACACGGCCGACGAGCCGCGCACGGTGGGCAGCAGCCGCGCCTTCGCCGTGCTGATGGTGATCACCGGAGCGGCCGGACTGCTCGCCGCCTGGGTCATCACGATCGACAAGTTCAAGATCCTCGAGGGCAAGGTGGCCGGGAAGACCTTCACCCCGAGCTGCAGCATCAACCCGATCGTCTCCTGCGGCAGCGTCATGGAGAGCAAGCAGGCCGCGGCGTTCGGCTTCCCCAACCCGATGCTCGGCCTGGTCTGCTACGGCATCGTCATCTGCGTCGGCATGAGCCTGCTGACCCGGGTCAGGTTCCCCCGCTGGTACTGGCTGACCTTCAACCTCGGCACTCTCTTCGGGGTGGGCTTCTGCACCTGGCTGCAGTTCCAGTCGCTGTACCGGATCAACGCGCTGTGCCTGTGGTGCTCGCTGGCCTGGGTCGCCACGATCACGATGTTCTGGTACGTCACGTCGTTCAACATCCGCAACGACTTCCTGAAGGCCCCGCGCCCGGTGAAGAACTTCCTGGGCGAGTTCACCTGGGTCCTCCCGGTCACCCACGTCGGCATCATCGCCATGCTGATCCTGACCCGCTGGGGCACCCAGCTCTGGGCCTGACCCCGGCCCCGACGGGATTGTCAGTGGCGTGACATAGGGTTTTGGACGTGGAGCCCGACCTATTCACCGCCGCCGCGGAAGAACGCCAGGAGAAGGACCCGTCCAGCAGTCCCCTGGCGGTGCGAATGCGCCCGCGCACCCTCGATGAGGTGGTGGGCCAGCAGCACCTGCTGAAGCCGGGCTCGCCCCTGCGCAGACTGGTCGGCGAGGGCGCGGGCGGCCCCGCCGGACCCTCCTCGGTGATCCTCTGGGGCCCGCCCGGCACCGGCAAGACGACCCTCGCGTACGTCGTCTCGAAGGCGACCAACAAGCGGTTCGTGGAGCTGTCCGCGATCACCGCGGGCGTCAAGGAGGTCCGCGCGGTCATCGACGGCGCCCGCCGCGCCACCGGAGGCTTCGGCAAGGAGACCGTCCTCTTCCTGGACGAGATCCACCGCTTCAGCAAGGCCCAGCAGGACTCCCTGCTCCCGGCCGTCGAGAACCGCTGGGTGACCCTGATCGCGGCGACCACGGAGAACCCGTACTTCTCGGTGATCTCCCCGCTCCTGTCCCGCTCCCTCCTCCTCACCCTCGAACCCCTCACGGACGACGACCTGCGCGCCCTGCTCCGCCGCGCCCTGAGCGAGGACCGCGGCCTGAAGAACGCGGTCACCCTCCCCGAGGACAGCGAGAACCACCTGCTGCGCATCGCCGGCGGCGACGCCCGCCGCGCGCTCACCGCCCTGGAGGCCGCCGCCGGAGCCGCCCTCGACAAGGGCGAGCCGGACATCACCCTCCAGACCCTGGAGGAGACCGTCGACCGCGCGGCGGTGAAGTACGACCGCGACGGCGACCAGCACTACGACGTGGCCAGCGCCCTCATCAAGTCCATCCGCGGCTCCGACGTCGACGCGGCCCTGCACTACCTGGCCCGCATGATCGAGGCAGGCGAGGACCCCCGCTTCATCGCCCGCCGCCTGATGATCTCCGCGAGCGAGGACATCGGCCTGGCGGATCCGAACGCGTTGCCGATCGCGGTCGCCGCCGCCCAGGCCGTAGCGATGATCGGCTTCCCGGAGGCCGCGCTCACCCTCAGCCACGCCACCATCGCCCTCGCCCTGGCGCCCAAGTCGAACGCGGCGACCACCGCCATCGGCGCCGCCATGGAGGACGTACGCAAGGGGCACGCGGGCCCGGTGCCCATGCATCTGCGGGACGGGCACTACAAGGGCGCGGCCAAGCTCGGTCACGCGCAGGGGTACGTCTACCCGCACGACCTGCCGGAGGGCATCGCCGAGCAGCAGTACGCCCCGGAGGAGCTGAAGGACCGCGAGTACTACGAGCCCACCCGCCACGGGGCCGAGGCGCGGTACGCGGACGCGGTGGAGTGGACCAGGCAGCACCTTGGTCGTAAGCGGTCCTGAGCACCCTGTAGAATCCCTCGAAGCGCTGTGTCCCGTGCAGTCAGAACGGGACGGTCAGCCGGAGTCAGTCAGAGGACCCAGTCCTCGGACCGGCTCCAGGAGCGTCGCGCACCGTTCGAATGGTGTCGCGGGCAGCCCACCACCACTCGTCGCAAGGCGGGATCGGTCGGTGGGCCACTCGCGTGCTGCACGTATGTGCCCAGTTCAGGGAGCGGCTGCCCACCAGGTCCCGCAAGGGGTCCGGAGGGTTTCCCCGGCTGCGGATGC
Source organism: Streptomyces sp. P3 (assembly GCA_016893485.2). Taxonomy (GTDB): domain Bacteria; phylum Actinomycetota; class Actinomycetes; order Streptomycetales; family Streptomycetaceae; genus Streptomyces. The sequence goes on along the minus strand of JAFEKX020000001.1, from coordinate 2,076,518 downwards.
GACCTCTCACCACCCTGACAAGCCGATAACCAGGAAAGAGACATCGTGGCGAACCAGTCCCGCCCCAAGGTCAAGAAGTCGCGTGCCCTCGGCATCGCGCTGACCCCGAAGGCCGTCAAGTACTTCGAGGCCCGTCCCTACCCGCCGGGTGAGCACGGTCGTGGCCGCAAGCAGAACTCGGACTACAAGGTCCGTCTGCTGGAGAAGCAGCGTCTGCGCGCGCAGTACGACGTGTCCGAGCGTCAGCTCGTCCGCGCCTACGAGCGTGCCTCCAAGGTCCAGGGCAAGACCGGTGAGGCCCTGATCATCGAGCTGGAGCGTCGTCTCGACGCGCTGGTCCTTCGTTCGGGCATCGCCCGCACGATCTACCAGGCCCGCCAGATGGTCGTCCACGGCCACATCGAGGTCAACGGCCAGAAGGTCGACAAGCCGTCCTTCCGCGTCAAGCCCGACGACGTCGTCATGGTCCGCGAGCGCAGCCGCAGCAAGACCCTGTTCGAGGTCTCCCGCGCCGGTGGCTTCGCCCCCGACGGCGAGACCCCGCGCTACCTCCAGGTGAACCTCGGCGCCCTGGCGTTCCGCCTGGACCGCGAGCCGAACCGCAAGGAGATCCCGGTGATCTGCGACGAGCAGCTCGTCGTCGAGTACTACGCCCGCTGATCACCTCACGGACGTAGCACCAGCTCCGCGTCAGCCCGTCGGCTCCCCGCCCTTCCAGGTGGGGAGGCGGCGGGCTTTCGCATGTCCACGATCGCCGCCGTCCGGCGCAGCGGTACGCGCGGCGACCGCAGGGTGCCGGGCGACCGCTCCTGCCCGAGTGCCCGGGCCACGGCCGCCTCCCGGCCGAGCCGCGCACCTTCCCGTACGCACTCGTCGTAGCGCGCGTCGCCGAGGCGCTCGCGGGCCATCGCCTCGCACAGTTCGTGCGGCGCGTTGTAGTACGCCGAGCCGAACAGCGGCAGCCCGACCGTGGGCCACATCCCGGCGGCGGCTCCCTGGAGCAGGGCGGCCTCGGCGGCGTCGCCCTCCGCCACGGTGACGAGGGCCAGCAGTTCGACCGCGAGTACCGAGCCCAGCAGGTCGCGGAAGCCGTGGGCGCTGCCCAGGCAGTCCGCCAACAGGTCGCGGGCGAGCACGAGTTCGCCGTCGCTCCAGGCGACGTAGGCCAGGACGTACAGCGCGTAGGCCCGGGTCCAGCGCTCGCCGTGGTCCTCGCAGACCCGGCGGACGTCCTCGCACAGCTTCACGGCGTCCGCCAAGTCGCCCTGGAACGCGCGGGTCATGGCCAGTTCGACCTGGCCCATCAGGACATTGCTGTTCAGCTCGCCGATCTGCTGATAGCGGTCCAGGGCCGAGCGCAGCAGGGTCTCCGCGCGCGCCATGTCGTCGGTGACCAGGGCGAGACAGCCGGTGCGGTGCTCGGCGTAGGCCACCGCCGTGGGGTTCGCGGCCTGGTCCGCCTCCTCGCGGCACTCCTGGAGGGCGGCCAGCGCGGGCACGGTGTCGCCCTGGAGGATCGCCACATAGCCGAGCACCCACAGGGCCTTCAGCCGTGACTGGTCGTTGGCCGTGTCCTCCGCGTCCAGCTGCACGGCCTGCTCCAGCCAGTGCCGGCCCTCCGCGAGGAGGCGCCCGCAGCCCGCCCAGTAGAACCACAGGGAGCCCGCGAGGTACTGGCCCAGGTGCGTCTCGTCCGGCTCGGTCAGGCAGTACTCCAGGGCCGCGCGCAGATTCGGCAGCTCCGCCTCGACGCGCGCGGCGACCTCGCCCTGGCGCGGCGAGAACCAGTCCAGCTCGCACCAGGTGGCCAGGCCCAGGTACCAGTCGCGGTGTCTGCGCCGCAGCCGGGCGCGTCCCCGGTCGCCTCCAGCCAGTCGGCGCCGTAGGCCCGGATCGTGTCGAGCATGCGGTAGCGGACGCCCGCCGGTGTCTTGTCGCGGACCACCACGGACTGGGCGAGGAGTTCGGAGAGCACGTCGAGGACGCCGTCCGAGGTCAGGCCGTCGCCGCCGCACACGTACTCGGCGGCCTCCAGGTCGAAGCGCCCGGCGAACACCGAGAGGCGTGCCCACAGCAGCCGTTCCTCGGGCGTGCACAGCTCGTGGCTCCAGCCGATCGCCGTGCGGAGCGTCTGGTGCCGGGGCAGCGCGTCCCGGCGCCCGCCGGCCAGCAGCCGGAACCGGTCGTCGAACCGCGCGAGCAGCTCCCGGGCGTCAGCGCCCGCAGCCGCCCCGCCGCCAGCTCGACGGCGAGGGGAATCCCGTCGAGCCGCCTGCACAGCTCTCGTACGCCCGGCTCGTCCCCGAGGATCACGCCCTGCTGCGCGGCCCGGTCGGCGAAGAGCTCCAGTGCCTCGTCCTCGCCGAGCGGCGCCACCGCGACGATCCGCTCACCCGCCAACTCCAACGGCCGCCGCCCCACCGCGAGCACCCGCAGCCCCGGCACCCGCCCGAGCAACTCGGCCACCAGCTCGGCGCATACCTCCACCAGATGCTCGAACCCGTCGAGCACCAACAGGAGTTGACGCTCCGCCAGATGCCCGAGCAGCGCCTCACGCGGCAGCCGCGCGGTGTGGTCCGTCAGCCCCAGCGCCTCCACGACCGCGAAGTCCACGAGTTCCGGGTCGCGCACCGGCGCCAGCTCCACCCGCCAGACGCCGTCCGGGGAGCGGACCGGGTCGCCGCGCGGGCGGCGAGCCGGGACTTGCCGACCCCGCCGGGCCCGGTCACCGTGACCAGGCGCGAGGCGTCGAGTGCCCGTGCCAATTCGGTGAGTTCGGCCGAGCGGCCCACGAACCGGTCGGTCTCGAGGGGCAGATTGCCGTCCGCGGTGGCGTCGCCGCCCTGGGAAGCTCGCATGGAACACGGAGCGTACTGAACCGTGTTCATTCCGTACAATCGCTTCGCTCGACTCCGGTGTGCGCGGGGCGGTAATGCGGTACAGAGCGCCGCCCCCGGCGCGATAGGCTCGGCAGCGGTTATCCACAGGTGTTCACGGGGCGCCGCCTCCGGCGCGATAGGCTCGGACGAGTCATCAACAGGTGTTTATGAGAGCGGGTGTCAGGTGTCCGGTGGAGAGGTGGCCGGAATCCTGGTGGCCGTCTTCTGGGCGATCCTGGTCTCCTTCCTCGCCGTCGCACTGGTGAGGGTGGCCCAGACGCTCAAGGCGACCACCAAGCTGGTCGCGGACGTGACCGATCAGGCCGTGCCGCTGCTGGCGGACGCCTCCGCGGCGGTGCGCTCCGCGCAGACCCAGATCGACCGGGTCGACGCGATCGCCACCGACGTCCAGGAGGTCACGTCGAACGCCTCCGCACTGTCCACCACCGTCGCCTCCACCTTCGGCGGCCCGCTCGTCAAGGTCGCGGCCTTCGGCTACGGCGTCCGCCGGGCCCTGGGCGGCCATCGCGAGGACGTCCCCGCACCCGCCGGCACCTCCCGGCGCACGGTGATCGTGGGCCGTACCGTCCCGGCCGGACGGCGGGGCAAGCGCACCCGGAAGAAGGACTGACCGAGCCATGTTCCGCCGTACGTTCTGGTTCGGCACGGGCGTAGCCGCCGGTGTCTGGGCGACCACCAAGGTCAATCGCAAGCTGAAGCAGCTGACCCCGAGCACCTCGCCGTCTCCGCGGCCAACAAGGCGCTCGAAGCGGGCCACAAGCTCAAGGACAGCGCGGTGCACTTCGCGCTCGACGTCCGCGCGGGCATGGCCCAGCGCGAGGCCGAACTCGGCGACGCACTGGGGATCAACGCCCCGGTCGACCCCGAACTCCCCGCCGCCCGGCGGTACCCCGCGATCGAGAACCGCACTGACCCGAAGTCCGTCGACAGGACGACGTACTCGTACAACCGGAATGAGGACCACTGATGGAGTCGGCTGAAATCCGCCGCCGCTGGCTGAGCTTCTACGAGGAGCGCGGCCACACCGTCGTCCCCTCGGCGTCGCTCATCGCGGACGACCCGACTCTGCTCCTGGTCCCCGCCGGCATGGTCCCCTTCAAGCCGTACTTCCTCGGCGAGGTCAAGCCGCCGTGGCCGCGCGCCACCAGCGTGCAGAAGTGCGTACGCACGCCGGACATCGAAGAGGTCGGCAAGACCACCCGCCACGGCACGTTCTTCCAGATGTGCGGCAACTTCTCCTTCGGTGACTACTTCAAGGAAGGCGCGATCACCTACGCCTGGGAGCTGCTGACCTCGCCCCAGGACAAGGGTGGTTACGGCCTCGACCCCGAGCGCCTGTGGATCACGGTCTACCTCGACGACGACGAGGCCGAGACTATCTGGCGGGACAAGATCGGCGTCCCCTCCGAGCGCATCCAGCGCCTCGGCAAGAAGGACAACTACTGGTCGATGGGCGTCCCGGGTCCGTGCGGCCCGTGCTCCGAGATCAACTACGACCGCGGCCCCGAGTTCGGCGTCGAGGGCGGCCCGGCCGTCAACGACGAGCGGTACGTGGAGATCTGGAACCTCGTCTTCATGCAGTACGAGCGGGGCGAGGGCATCGGCAAGGAGGACTTCGAGATCCTCGGCGAGCTGCCCAGCAAGAACATCGACACGGGCCTCGGCCTCGAGCGCCTCGCGATGATCCTGCAGGGCGTGCAGAACATGTACGAGATCGACACCTCCATGGCCGTCATCAAGAAGGCCACCGAGCTGACGGGCGTCGAGTACGGCGACTCGCACGAGTCCGACGTCTCCCTGCGCGTGGTCACCGACCACATGCGCACGTCCGTGATGCTCATCGGCGACGGCGTGACCCCGGCAACGAGGGCCGCGGTTACGTCCTGCGCCGCATCATGCGCCGAGCCATCCGCAACATGCGGCTGCTCGGTGCCACGGGTCTGGTCGTCAAGGACCTCATCGACACGGTTATCGCGATGATGGGCCAGCAGTACCCCGAGCTGGTCACCGACCGCCAGCGCATCGAGACCGTCGCCCTCGCCGAGGAGGCCGCCTTCGTCAAGACGCTGAAGGCCGGCACCAACATCCTCGACAACGCCATCGCCGACACGAAGCAGTCGGGCGGCAAGGTCCTCGCCGGTGACAAGGCGTTCCTGCTCCACGACACCTGGGGCTTCCCGATCGACCTCACCCTCGAAATGGCCGCCGAACAGGGCCTGTCCGTGGACGAGGACGGCTTCCGCCGCCTGATGAAGCAGCAGCGCGACCAGGCCAAGGCCGACGCGCAGGCCAAGAAGACCGGCCACGCGGGCGTGGGTGCCTACCGCGAGATCGCCGACAAGGCCGGCGAGACCGACTTCATCGGCTACTCGGACACCCAGGGCGAGTCCACCATCGTCGGCATCCTCGTCGACGGCGTCTCCTCCCCGGCCGCGACCGAGGGCGACGAGGTCGAGATCGTCCTCGACCGCACCCCCTTCTACGCCGAGGGCGGCGGCCAGATCGGCGACACCGGCCGCATCAAGGTCGAGTCCGGTGCCGTCATCGAGATCCGCGACTGCCAGAAGCCGGTCCCCGGGGTCTACGTCCACAAGGGCGTCGTCCAGTTCGGCGAGGTCACCGTCGGGGCCAAGGCCGAGGCCGCGATCGACATCCGCCGCCGTACCGCCATCGCCCGCGCGCACTCCGCCACCCACCTCACCCACCAGGCGCTGCGTGACGCCCTCGGTCCTACGGCCGCGCAGGCCGGTTCCGAGAACCAGCCGGGTCGTTTCCGCTTCGACTTCGGATCGCCCTCCGCGGTTCCCACGGCCGTGATGACCGACGTCGAGCAGAAGATCAACGAGGTGCTCGCCCGCGACCTGGACGTGCACGCCGAGATCCTCAGCCTCGACGAGGCCAAGAAGCAGGGCGCCATCGCCGAGTTCGGCGAGAAGTACGGCGAGCGGGTCCGTGTCGTCACCATCGGCGACTTCTCCAAGGAGCTGTGCGGCGGCACCCACGTCCACAACACCTCGCAGCTCGGCCTGGTCAAGCTGCTCGGCGAGTCGTCGATCGGCTCCGGAGTGCGCCGTATCGAAGCGCTCGTCGGTGTGGACGCCTACAACTTCCTCGCCCGGGAGCACACGGTCGTCGCCCAGCTCCAGGAGCTGATCAAGGGGCGCCCGGAGGAGCTGCCGGAGAAGGTCTCCGCGATGCTCGGCAAGCTGAAGGACGCCGAGAAGGAGATCGAGAAGTTCCGCGCCGAGAAGGTGCTGCAGGCCGCGGCCGGTCTCGTCGAGTCCGCCAAGGACGTGCACGGCATCGCGGTCGTCACCGGCCAGGTCCCGGACGGCACCAGCGCCGACGACCTGCGCAAGCTGGTCCTCGACGTGCGCGGCCGGATCCAGGGCGGCCGGCCCGCCGTGGTCGCGCTGTTCACGGTCAACAACGGCAAGCCGCTGACCGTCATCGCGACCAACGAGGCCGCCCGCGAGCGCGGTCTCAAGGCCGGCGACCTGGTCCGCGCGGCCGCCAAGACCCTCGGCGGCGGCGGTGGCGGCAAGCCGGACGTGGCCCAGGGCGGTGGCCAGAACCCGGCCGCCGTCGGCGAGGCCGTCGACGCCGTCGAGCGCCTCGTCGCCGACACGGCCAAGTAAGAAACGGCCGCGAACATGCGAAGAGGACGTCGACTCGCGATCGACGTCGGGGACGCCCGGATCGGGGTCGCCTCGTGCGACCCCGACGGGATCCTCGCCACTCCCGTCGAGACGGTCCCCGGCCGCGACATCCCGGCGGCGCACCGCCGGCTGAAGCAACTCGCCGAGGAGTACGAACCGATCGAAGTCGTCGTCGGCCTCCCCGCTCCCTCAAGGGGGCGAGGGCCCGGCCGCCGTCAAGGTCAGGGCCTTCGCGCAGGAGCTGGCCAAGGGCATCGCACCGGTGCCGGTCAGGTTGTTGGACGAACGGATGACCACGGTGACGGCCAGTCAGGGACTGCGCGCCTCGGGGTGAAGTCGAAGAAGGGCCGGTCGGTCATCGATCAAGCGGCAGCTGTCATCATTCTGCAGCAGGCCTTGGAATCCGAACGGGTGTCAGGTAAAGCACCCGGCGAGGGCGTCGAAGTGGTCATCTGATCGCGATACGGTAACGTTCCGCGCGATGCGATGGTGTTCGAACAGCCATGGCACAGCAAGAGGCGGGACGGGAGCCGGAGCCGCAAGCGCCGCGACCGCCGCCTCGCGGCTCTAGGGGATCGATGACTGAGTATGGCCGGGGCCCAGGCTCCGAACCGTGGCATCCGGAGGACCCGTTGTTCGGGGACGTCGGATGGGAAGGACAGCAGGCCCAGGTCGGCCAGCCGTCCTCCTACGGCGGCCAGCCGCAGCACTACCCTGACCAGCCGCAGCAGCCGCAGTACGGCGACTGGGGCCACGGCCAGCAGGCCGACTACGGTCACGCGCAGCAGCAGTACCAGGTCTACGACGAACAGGGCCACCCCAGCAGTACCCCGGCCAGCAACAGTGGGCGGACCAGCAGCAGTACGCCGATCAGGGCCATCAGCAGTACGCCGGTCAGCAGCAGCAATATCAGCAGGGGGCTGGGACGGCACCGGCGTGCCCGCCCAGGTTCCGTACGCCGCGGACCCCAACGACCCGTACGCCCAGCAGGCCGCCGCCTACGGCGAACAGCAGCCCGATTTCTACGGCACGCCCGACGCGTTCCCCCGCCGGAGCCGCCCGGCAAGCGGCGCACCGAGCCGGAACCGGAGAAGACCGACTGGGACCCGGGACCCGATCAGGGCGAACACGCGTTCTTCGCGGGCGACGATGACGACGACGCCGACGATCCGGACGACGGCCGCGGCCGCGGTGACCGGCGGGGCAAGGGCGGCAAGGGCGGCAAGGGCAAGGACAAAGGCGGCAAGGAGAGGAAGCGCCGCAAACGGCTGCGCCTGCCTCGTGGTCGTCCTGGTGTTCGGCGGCGGCCTGGCCGGAGTCAGCTATTTCGGCTGGCATTTCTACCAGAACCGTTTCGGCTCGGCGCCGGACTACGCGGGCGACGGCACCGGTTCGGTGAGTGTCTCCATCCCCAAGGGGGCGGGCGGCTACACCATCGGCCAGGAGCTGAAGAAAAAGGGCGTCGTGAAGAGTGTCGACGCGTTCGTGGCTGCCCAGTCGCAGAATCCGGACGGGAAGAAGATCCAGGCGGGCGTCTTTCTACTCAAGGAGCATATGTCCGCCGAGAGTGCCGTAAAGCTGATGCTCGACCCCAAGAGTCAGAGCAATTTTATCGTTCCTCCAGGCTGGCGCAGCACGAAGATCTACGCCGAACTCGACAAGCAACTCGGTCTTTCCAGCGGCACCACGAAAAAGGTGGCGAAAGCCGACTGGAAGAGTTTCGGACTGCCGAGCTGGGCGAACGACAACCAGGACATCAAGGACCCACTGGAGGGATTCCTCTACCCTGGCACTTATGGCGTCGCGAAGGGTATGAAGCCCGAGTCGGTCCTCAAGCAGATGGTCTCCCAGGCCAACGAGGCCTACGGCAAGTACGACCTCGCGGGCAAGGCGAAGGCGCTCAATCTCACGAGTCCGCTGCAGGTCATCACGGTCGCGAGCCTCGTCCAGGCCGAAGGAAAGACGCACGACGACTTCCGCAAGATGGCCGAAGTGGTCTACAACCGCCTCAAGACCACGAATACCGAGACAAACCGGTACCTGCAGTTCGACTCGACCTTCAATTACCTGAAGGGCCAGAGCAACATCCACATCAGCGAGTCCGAGATCAACAGCAACAAGGACCCGTACAACACCTACACGCAAAGGGCCTTCCGCCCGGTCCCATCGACAACCCCGGCGACGAGGCGCTCGCCGCCGCGCTGAATCCGACGCATGACGGCTGGATCTACTTCGTGGCGACCGACGGTGAGAACAAAACCGAATTCGCCAAGACGTACGCCGAATTCCAGTCACTCAAGGAAAAGTTCAATGCCACCTCGGGCAACTGACGCCCGCCGGGCCGCCGTGCTCGGTTCCCCATCGCCCACTCCCTCTCCCCGGTGCTGCATCGCGCGGCCTACGGGGAGCTGGGGCTGGACGGCTGGTCGTACGACCGCTTCGACGTGGACGAGGCGGCCCTGCCCGGGTTCTTCGCGGACCTGGGCCCGGAGTGGGCGGGCCTGTCGCTGACGATGCCTCTGAAGCGGGCGGTCATACCCCTGCTGGACGAGATCAGCGAGACGGCGTCGTCCGTCGACGCGGTCAACACCGTCGTGTTCACCGAGGACGGCCGCCGCGTCGGCGACAACACCGACATCCCCGGCATGGTCGCCGCCCTGCGCGAACACGGCATCGAACAGGTCGACTCCGCCGCGATCCTCGGCGCCGGCGCCACCGCCTCCTCCGCCCTCGCCGCCCTCGCCCGCGTCTGCACCGGCGATGTGGTCGCCTACGTCCGCAGCGCCACCCGGGCCGCCGAGATGCGCCACTGGGGGAGCGACTCGGCGTAGAGGTTCGCACGGCGGACTGGGCGGACGCGGCAGAGGGCCTTCAAGCCCCACTGGTCTTCGCGACCACCCCGGCCGGTACGACGGACGCCCTCTCTTCCGTCGTACCGGAGCGCCCGGCCACGCTCTTCGACGTCCTCTACGAACCGTGGCCGACCGCTCTGGCCGCCCGTTGGTCGGCGTACGGCGGCGCGGTTGTCAGCGGCCTGGATCTCCTTGTCCACCAGGCCGTTCTCCAGGTCGAGCAGATGACCGGACACAAGCCCGCCCCGCTGGCCGCCATGCGCCGGGCGGGCGAGACCGCGCTCTCGCGGCCCGCTGACGTCCACCGCCATCGCGTCTGTCTGCTGGTCCTCCGTAAGGACCACCGCCGGGACGGGACCACTTTTGGCTTCACCCGTGCGGCAGTCGCCCTGCGCGCGGATGGTCGACAACCCGGGGTGCTCTTGGCTACATGTAGCGTGCCGACTGCCGCTGCCGGGTTGGCAGAGACGTATCGATGAGGACGCCGGCCCCGGCACCGGGGGTCTCGTTCCAGGCGCGGATCTTGGCTGCGACGCTTGCAAGGCGTGAGTTGCCGGGACGCAGGTCCAAGTAGAACAGTGCCTCGTAGGGGCGACGGTCGTGGCCGCCCCAGCGGACGAGGCCCTCGATGTCGGCGAGGATGTCCCGGATGACTTTTTCCTGGCCCGTGGTGAAGTTGCCCTTTGTGTTGGGTGGGTACGAGTCGGGACGAATCGTGACGGCTGTGCCGGAGGCCTGGTTCGACTCGGGTAGCCGGCTGTCGCGAACCTCCGACGGCTTGATCCAGCCGTGGAGTGGGCGTGGTTCATACGGGAAGAGCGTGTCGACCTCGTAATGGAAGCGGCGGATGACGTGTACCAGGACGGTCTCCACGTCCCCGCGCGCAGCGCCACGCTCAGACCTGTGCCGGGCACCTGGCAAGTGACCAGTTCACTGTCGACGTCGACGGCCTGGTGCATCTCCCAGTGGTTTGCGGAAGGGCGGCCGGTGAGGGTGCGGTCCTGCCGTGTGCGGAACCTGCGCAGGGCTTCCTTGAGGTGGGCATTGTCGACAGGCGGTGGGGTGCCGACGGCGTCGGCAGCGTAGGCCGAGGAGACGGAACCGCTTACTCCGGGGTGACCAGCGCGGTGGCTGCGGCCAGGCCGACGCCCCGGGCGATGAGTCTGCGACGGGGTATGGCGGAGAAGTTCACGTCACTAGTTCCTTTCTTGGAGAGCTACGGCGCTGTGCGCGGTGCGCCAGGATCGAGGCGATGCCGGCTCCCAGAGCGAGCAGGAGAAGAACGGCGACGGCGGGGTTGAGGAAGGCGGGCACGATGAGATCGAACGCACGGCCGTTGGTGAGGTGACAGACGACCCGCAGCGGGACGAGGTTTCCATCGACCTTGGCCAGCCGAACGCCTTTCACCACGTCCTCGCCGGTGACGCAGGACTCGCCGCCTTCTCCGCCGTAGCGGAACGCGATGTCCAGGCAGCCGAAGGTGTAGAGGGCGAGGGCGGCGGTGGCGAAGAGCAGGGAGGCGTCCCGCCAGCGGGTGGTGAGGGTGGCCTGTAGGCGCCGCTGAGGGGTGACGGAGGCCGCGAGGAAGGCGAGGAGGCAGATCACGGCGACTGGGCCTCCCCAGATGAGCGCCGTATGGAGCACACCGCCGGCCCCTGAAAATGGCTCTGACTTGGTCATGGTGCTCAGTCTCCGCGCAATGCCGCGTTGTACTTCTCAAAAATGGCGTATACGGGCTCGCGCAGGTGTGCGTCGCTCTCCGCCTGCCCCCGGCCCCCTGGTAGCGGCGCAGGAGTTGGTAGATCTCGTCCGGCCTGTAGTCGAGGGTCGGGGGACGCATGACGGTCTCGGCGATGTCGCCTGGCTTGCCGGCGGCGCCCCAGATGTGCATATGCGGGACCGTACTGATGTTGAAGATGTTGTCCTGATTCAGCCGCGTCCACATGGCAAATCGCTGGGTCTCGTCGGTGGCGTCCTGCGGGTAGTCGTCGAGGATTCCTGCGCTTATCGAATTGTTGCGGGCGAGTATGCCGGTGCGTCCGGAGATTTTACCGATGCCCGTGCTGCTGTCGACGAGTCGCGTGACTCCGGAGAGGTCCTTGCCCCAGTCCGGCAGTGCGGCGGTGTGGTAAAGCACTACTCCAGCGTCTTCCACCAGATCCTTGTAGGTGTAGTGGCAGAACTCCCAATACGCGGAGGTCTGGATGAGGGCCTTGCGCATGCGATAGCGCCGGGCCGAGGAGGTGATGACGGAGTCGAGCACGACGATTTGCTCCAGACACTCCTCCCTGGTGTACATCGACGTGCTGGTGTTGCCGCGGCCTATGGAATTCATGTAGGCCTCGAGCTCCTGGAGCAGGGAGCTCCAGAGATCCAGATTGAAACCGACGTCGAGGGTCTGGTCCGGAGTGGGGTGGAAGTCGCCTTGACCCGTGTCTAGGCCGGAGGCGATGTTGTTGTCTATCTCGATCTGGCCGCTACCCGATCCGACGGAGACCGTCGCGATCTGGTCGAACGCCCAGTTGCTTGGCATCGAGTAGCCCAGGTTGCCGGAAAATCCTGTCGACATGTCGGATACGAAAGAGACCAGCGCGTAGCCGGCGGCACCGACGCGAGAGCAGATGTTGCGAGGACCGTAGACCCCTATTTGGTAGGGGCTTCCCTGTGTTCATTCTGTTTCTGATGGCTTGGAAGTACGGCAGGACGCGTGAGGTCACTTCGTCGTCCACGGCGTCGTAGTCGACTGCGAAGTAGATGCGGGTGCCGTCCTTGAAGCCGAAACCGTCGGCGGCGGCGATGGCTACGAGGCAGTCGATGCTGCCCTGCTCGGGGTGTAGTAGTCCGCCGACCGGGCGTACGTCTGATAGATGGGAAAGCAGCGCAGCCCGTACGCCTTGATGGTGGCGAGTTCGCCGGGCTGGATCGCCTTTTCCGGCAAGGAGGTGGTGCTCGGGTTGTACAGATAGCGGCCTACATATTTGTAACCGGCGTCCTTCAGTGCCTGTGCTCGAGCCGGGGTGATCATGGTGACGCCGTCGCAGGCGGAGCCTTTGCGGCTGGGGTCGCCCGTCGAAACAAGGAGAGACGCCCAGGTGGCGAAGTCGCCGACACCGGTGACCGGTAGTTTTACAAAGTCCTGGAACCAGCGGACGGAATCGGCCACCGTCGATGTGAAGTTGCCGAATGGCACACTGTTGTCGTTGAGGATCATGGCGGCAGTGAACAGCAGTGACCAAGTGCCGGTCGTACCGACGGCGACAGGGTGGCTTCTGAGGCCGGACTGGGTGCCCGGGCCGAAGACACCGTTGGCGGTGCCGTCTGCCATGCCGAGTTCGTACTGGATGGCGTACAGCAAGGACTTGGCGACATCCCGGGAGTTATGGCCGTCGCAGGGGATGATGTAGAAGTCGGCCCGGTTGACGTAGCGGCCGTTCAGCCACTGCTGGATTTCACGGACGCTGGTACTGCCGTTGTTGACGGTGACATAGGCGTCCATGTTCAGCAGGCCTTTGAACACCTTGGGTTCCAGGCTGCTGCCGGGATAGGCACCGGTGACGCCCATGTCAGCCTTGAGGGAGGCGACTGAGGTAGCGACACGGGCGCTGTAGGCGCCGTCGATGGAGCCTCCGTCGTAACCCTTGCAATAGAGGGCGGCCTGAATGATCCGGCAGAAGTTGGCGGACGGCACGCTCGAAGCGTTGATGCTCGGATACTTCGACGTGAGTGTTGACAGTGTGGTGGGGCCGAAACTGTTCGACAGAGTAGTGATGCCCAATTCATACTGCAGTGCCCGAGTCAGGGCGTACATGGTGTTCCAGCCGGTCTTACCGTCCTCGGTGACCGTCATGCCGATCTTGCTGCCATACGTCTGGTTCACAAATTTCTGGGCGTTGAGTACCATCTCGTCGGCCATTGGGGTTTCCGTGCTCCTCTAGTGGTCGCGGCGTGCGAAAGCAAGGAAAAGTAGCGTCACCGGTTCAGCGATATCAGAGTCAGCGTGGACCGGATGGAGTTTCAGAACCACGTAACAGGTGAGCGGACCTCTGGACTCGATGTCAGGGGCTCGCTCACCTCGTCGATTCTGATCGTGCGACTACCAGCAGGTCTCGCTGCTCAGCTGAGTATTTCCCTCAAAGTTCCCGACTTGGACTCCGATTGCGTACATTCCAGCTGGTTCTTTGGCGTAAGTGTTCCATGTGTAACTGGAGCCCGCCCGTCGTAATAGGCGTGCCACGGCCAGTAGTGTTTGTCTCCCGAGTAGTATTCAGTCACCAACCTGATCTGCGGATGGTGTCCGTCGGCCGACATGTCGGTAAGTGCCAGGGATACTTCCACTTCACCAGTTGTGCCTACCTTGAATCCGCTCCAAGACAATTGCCCGAATGTTCCGCTGGTGTAGCACTCGATGTAGCCGCTTGAGCTTGTTGAGGCTTGGGCCTGGCCGCCGGCGCCAATAGAAAAGGCGATAGCTAGGCCCAGGCTAAGCGCTATTCCCCAAGTTTGCTTGCGCATTACTGACCTACTCCTGTGGTTGTGGAATGCGTGAATGTCTCCACCGGTGTTGATCAGAATAAGGTGAGCCCTGGTGATCAAGGCAAGGTCTCGTAATAATGTTGGCCGGATTGTGTGCCCATCCGTGGTCGGTCTTGGCCATTTGTGTGGGCGTCGGCGTGAGGTGAGCGGGCGGGGTGATAAAGGGAAGTAATTCGTCCCGGTTTCGCCCATCGAAGGATGGTGGACGAAGGGCTGTTTCAGACATCGGGGAACTGGAGTTGTTCACCGGTGGCAAGAGTCTGTTAGCGCTAGTTGGTCTTCTTCTCGTATGGTTTGTGACCGGGTTCGTGCTTGGGGTGGATGGATTTGCAGCGCACAATTACCCGCATTCCGTCCGACCGTTCAGGTCGAGCACGTTGGTGATCTCGCCGATGTCGGGGTGCTTGCGAGGCCTGCCCCCGCGGTGAAGTGGGCGGCCGTTCCCGGGGCGTCCTTCGCCCGCCTGCCTTACCGGATGCTGTACCGCGCCTCGTATATCGAACTGGGCCTGTCGGCGAGGCGGGGTTGCCCGGCTCAGTCGTCGGCTCAGGACCGAATGAGCCGGGCTGGTGCCAGCGGTCGATCGAGCGTGCGCAGCCGAGTTTGAGCGCGTGGGACGGGTTCCTCCGCGTCTCCCTGCGAACCGACGACTGGGCGCATGCGGCGGAGCGCCCGTGCCCTGCCTGCTTTCGGCGCCACCTCCGATATCACCGACGACCTCGTCGCCAAGACGCCGGAGCGCCCGGTCACCCTCGTCGATGTTCTGCAGGAACCGTGTCTGAAGGAGGGGCTGCCCGCTTCTCGGCGTACGGCAGTGCGGTCGTCGGCGGCCCGGACCTTCTTGTCCACCGGGCTGTTCTCAAGGTCGAGCACATGAGCGGACACCCACCCCCGGTGTCCGCCACCGCGTCCGCCTGCTGGACCTGCGTACGGATCGCCGCGCGGACGTGGGAGGATCGGGGACGGCGGGCCAGGGCCGCGCACCGGTTCCGCCGTGGCCGTACGTGAAAAGGCGTATGGGAGGCAGCACCAGAGCGCGAGCATTTGAGGAGCACCGTTGAGCAGGTTGCGCTGGCTGACCGCGGGGGAGTCCCACGGTCCCGCACTCGTGGCGACGCTGGAGGGGCTTCCCGCCGGCGTGCCGATCACCACGGACATGGTGGCGGACCACCTGGCCCGGCGCCGGCTCGGCTATGGACGCGGCGCGCGCATGAAGTTCGAGCGCGACGAGGTCACCTTCCTCGGCGGCGTCCGGCACGGCCTCACCCTCGGCTCACCGGTCGCCATCATGGTGGGCAACACCGAGTGGCCCAAGTGGGAGCAGGTCATGGCCGCCGACCCGGTCGACCCGGAGATCCTGGCCGGACTCGCCCGCAACGCCCCGCTGACCCGCCCGCGCCCCGGCCACGCCGACCTCGCCGGCATGCAGAAGTACGGCTTCGACGAGGCCCGCCCGATCCTGGAGCGCGCCTCCGCGAGGGAGACCGCGGCCCGGGTCGCGCTCGGTGCCGTCGCCCGGTCGTACCTCAAGGAGACGGCCGGGATCGAGATCGTCTCGCACGTCGTCGAACTGGCCGCCGCGAAGGCCCCGCAGGGCGTCCTGCCCACGCCGGACGACGTCGAGAAGCTGGACGCGGACCCCGTGCGCTGCCTGGACGCGGACGCGTCGAAGGCGATGGTCGCGGAGATCGACCAGGCCCACAAGGACGGCGACACCCTGGGTGGTGTGGTCGAGATCCTGGCCTACGGCGTCCCCGTGGGCCTCGGCTCGCACGTGCACTGGGACCGCAAGCTGGACGCCCGTCTCGCCGGTGCCCTCATGGGCATCCAGGCGATCAAGGGCGTCGAGATCGGCGACGGCTTCGAGCTGGCCCGCGTGCCCGGTTCGCAGGCGCACGACGAGATCGTCAACACCGATGAGGGCATTCGCCGGGTCTCCGGGCGCTCCGGTGGTACCGAGGGCGGCCTGAGCACCGGCGAACTGCTGCGCGTACGCGCCGCGATGAAGCCCATCGCGACCGTGCCGCGCGCCCTGCAGACCGTCGACGTCGTCACCGGTGAGGCCACGCAGGCCCACCACCAGCGCTCCGACGTCTCCGCGGTCCCGGCCGCCGGCATCGTCGCCGAGGCGATGGTCGCGCTGGTCCTCGCGGACGCCGTCGCGGAGAAGTTCGGCGGCGACTCGGTGCCCGAGACCCGCCGCAACGTCCGCTCGTACCTCGAGAACCTGGCCATCCGGTGACCGCGGCCCCGCTGGTCGTCCTGGTCGGTCCCATGGGCGTCGGCAAGTCCACCGTCGGGCAGCAGCTCGCCGAGCGGCTCGGCGTCGCCTACCGGGACACCGACGACGACATCGTGGCCACCGAGGGCCGCACCATCGCCGAGATCTTCGTCGACGAGGGCGAGCCCGTCTTCCGCGCGATCGAGAAGCGCGCCGTGCACCAGGCACTCGCCGGACACGACGGCGTCCTCGCGCTCGGCGGCGGCTCGATCCTCGACGAGGACACGCGCGCGCTGCTCACCGGACACCGGGTCGTCTACCTCTCCATGGACGTGGACGAAGCGGTCAAGCGCACCGGCCTCAACGCGGCCCGCCCGCTGCTCGCCATCAACCCCCGCAAGCAGTGGCGCGAACTGATGGAAGCCAGGCGGCACTTGTATGCCGAGGTCGCGCAGGCCGTCGTACCCACGGACGGCCGCACCCCGAGGACGTCACCCAAGCCGTCCTGGACGCACTGGAGTTGAAGGAAGCATGAGCGAGTCAGTGACGCGGATCCAGGTCGGCGGCACGGCGGGCAGCGACCCGTACGAGGTCCTGGTGGGCCGTCAACTCCTGGGCGAGCTGGGCGGGTTGGTCGGCGACCGGGCCAAGCGGGTCGCCATCATCCACCCCGAGGCGCTGGACGAGACGGGCGAGGCGCTCCGTGCCGACCTGGCCGGGCAGGGCTTCGAGGCCGTCGCCATCCAGGTGCCGAACGCGGAGGAGGCCAAGACCGCCGAGGTCGCCGCCTACTGCTGGAAGGCGCTGGGCCAGTCCGGCTTCACCCGCTCCGACGTCATCGTCGGCGTCGGCGGCGGCTCCACCACCGACCTGGCCGGGTTCGTCGCCGCGACCTGGCTGCGCGGGGTCCGCTGGATCGCCGTACCGACGACCGTGCTCGCCATGGTCGACGCGGCCGTCGGCGGCAAGACCGGCATCAACACCGCCGAGGGCAAGAACCTGGTCGGCTCCTTCCACCCGCCGGCCGGCGTCCTCTGCGACCTCGCCGCGCTGGACTCCTCCCGGTCAACGACTACGTCTCCGGGCTCGCCGAGATCATCAAGGCCGGCTTCATCGCCGACCCGGTGATCCTCGAACTCATCGAGTCCGACCCGGAGTCCGCCCGTACCCCGGCCGGACCGCACACCGCCGAACTCATCGAACGCTCCATCAAGGTCAAGGCCGAGGTCGTCTCCGCCGACCTCAAGGAGTCGGGCCTGCGCGAGATCCTGAACTACGGCCACACCCTCGCGCACGCCATCGAGAAGAACGAGCGGTACAAGTGGCGGCACGGTGCCGCAGTGGCCGTAGGCATGCACTTCGCGGCCGAACTGGGCCGTCTCGCGGGCCGGTTGGACGACGCGACGGCGGACCGGCACCGCACGGTCCTCGAATCGGTCGGCCTGCCGCTGAGCTACCGGTACGACCAGTGGCCCAAGCTGCTGGAGAACATGAAGGTCGACAAGAAGTCCCGCGGCGACCTGCTGCGGTTCATCGTCCTCGACGGCCTCGCCAAGCCGACGGTCCTCGAGGGTCCCGACCCGGCCGTCCTCCTCGCCGCGTACGGCGAAGTGGGCGAGTAAGCACCGGCACGACCCTTCCGCCCGAATTGCCTTGCGCGGACGGGCACTTCGGCCCCTCCCCGGCCGTTCACCAAATGCCGGCCGGGGAAGGTACCGTTCGGTAGGGAGCGGGTTCGGGCCCGCTGCCAGCGCCCATTGCCTTCTGCGAGTGAGCCGGAGGGACGCGCCGGCGCCGAGACCGTGATCGCGCGGCGGCCCGCAGGGGCGAGCACGAGCGGGGCCCCGGCACCGGCTTCAGCGCCCCGGAGGTGATCGAGCCGGAAAAGACGAGACGGAGTGGCACCGGATGCAG
This sequence comes from Streptomyces sp. P3, assembly GCA_016893485.2. Classification (GTDB taxonomy): domain Bacteria; phylum Actinomycetota; class Actinomycetes; order Streptomycetales; family Streptomycetaceae; genus Streptomyces. Next base: position 2,058,439 of record JAFEKX020000001.1, on the reverse strand, counting down.
GACGCAGTGGGGTCTCCGCTGCCGCCGCCCCACCAGCCGGGGCAGGGACCGACCACCGGTTGGTCCCCGGCCGGACAGCAGTCGGGGCCGCCCCATCCGGGCCCGGCCCCCGTGCCGCCCCCGCCACCGGCCCCGGGCTTCGCCCCCACCCCTCCGCTGCCGCACGCGGTACCGCGGCACGCCCCGGACACCACCGGCCACATCCAGCTCCCGCCGGGCGGCCCTGTGCCCATGCCCAGCACCCCACCGGCTCAGGCCGCGGCCGACCCGACGTCCACGACCCTCGCGGTGCTGCTCATCGGCCCCGCCGGCGCGGGCAAGACGAGCGTCGCGAAGTACTGGGCGGAACACCGGCGTGTCCCCACGGCCCACATCAGCCTCGACGACGTCCGCGAATGGGTCCGCTCCGGCTTCGCCGACCCGCAGTCCGGCTGGAACGACCACCCGAGGCCCAGTACCGCCTGGCCCGCCGCACCTGCGGCTTCGCCGCCCGCAACTTCGGCCAACGGCATCTCCTGCATCCTCGACGACGCGGTCTTCCCCGACCGCCCGGTCGTCGGCCTCGGTGGCTGGAAACGACACGTGGGCCCCGGCCTCCTCCCGGTCGTCCTCCTCCCCGGCCTGGAAATCGTCCTGGAACGCAACGCCGAACGCTCCGGCAACCGCCGTCTCACCGACGAGGAGGTCGCCCGCATCCACGGCCGTATGGCCGGCTGGTACGGCTCGGGCCTCCCCATCATCGACAACTCCCACATGGACGTCCCACAAACAGCCCAGGTCCTGAACGACGTCCTGGCCCGGTCAATAGCGAGTCCGCCGAGCTGGTAACCAACGGGAGGGGCATCTCCTAAGGTGCGCGGGGAACTGCGCGACCAGCCCCCACCGGACGCGCACCCGGCAAACAACACTCGAACCCGCCCCCGTCCCCGAACGGCACCCTCCCACCCGGCACAATCCAGCCACCCCTCCTACGCTCATCTCATGTCAGAGGTCTACGCAGCCCGCCGAGCCAGGCTGAGAGAACGAGCGCAAGCCGCAGGCAGCCAGTCCACCCTGGTCACCCGCCCGGCCAACGTGCGCTACCTGGCGGGCCCGGCCCCACAGGGCACCGTCCTGCTCCTGGGCAAGCGCGAGGACCTCCTCGTCACCACCGGCCCCCGGAGGACCGCCCCGCGGAGAACCGCCCCGACGAATCCCTCCGCATCCACGAACTCGCGGCCCCCGGCGCCGACCCGGCCGTGGCGGCGGCAGACCTCGCGGCGGCCCAGGGCGCGGAATCTCTGGCCGTAGAAGAGCACCACCTCACCGTGGCCCGCCACCGAGCCCTTCTCTCGGTCGCGCCCACGCTCCGCCTCACCGACATCGGCGGCGCGGTCGAACAGCTGCGGGTCGTCAAGGACGAGGAGGAGATCTCCTGTCTGCGCATCGGCGCCGAGATCGCCGACCAGGCCCTCGGCGAGCTGCTGGAGTCGATCCTCGTCGGCCGCACCGAACGCCACATCTCGCCCTCGAACTGGAGCGACGGCTCGTCGACCACGGCGCCGACGGCCCCGCCTTCGCGACCTCCGTCGCCGCCGGCCCGCACTCGGGCAGACGCGGCCACCGGCCGACCGACCGCCGGGTCGAGGAAGGAGATTTCCTCTCCGTCTGCCTCGGCGCCGACTACCGCGGCTACCGCTGCGAGATCGCCCGCACGTTCGTCATCGGGACCTCGCCCGCGGACTGGCAGATCGATCTCTACGACCTCGTCTTCGCCGCCCAGCGCGCCGCGAGGGAGTCCCTGACCCCGGCGCGGCCTACCGCGATGTCGACCGCGCGGCCCGTCAGGTGCTGGACTCCGCGGGGCATTCCGAGGGCCTCGCACCCCTCACCGGCCACGGTGTCGGACTCGAAATCGACGAGGACCCGCAGTTGGCCCCCGCGGCCATGGGTAAACTGGACGCTTGCGTGCCGGTCACCGTCGAACCGGGGTCCACCTCCCGGGCCGGGGCGGTGTCCGGATCGATGACACGCTCGTCGTACGCCCTGAGGCGGACGGCGGACCCGAGCTACTCACCATCACGACCAAGGAGCTGCTCGCGCTCTAGCTTTTTCGAGCTGTGCGCGTGTCCCGGGGTCGTCCACGTCAGTCCAGGAGATTCCGCAACCGTGGCTTCCACGAACGACCTCAAGAACGGCCTGGTACTCAAGCTCGACGGGGGCCAGCTCTGGTCCGTCGTCGAGTTCCAGCACGTCAAGCCCGGCAAGGGCCCTGCCTTCGTGCGCACCAAGCTCAAGAACGTGCTCTCCGGCAAGGTCGTCGACAAGACGTTCAACGCCGGCGTCAAGGTCGAGACGGCCACTGTCGACAAGCGCGACATGCAGTTCTCGTACATGGACGGCGAGTACTTCGTCTTCATGGACATGGAGACCTACGACCAGCTCATGGTCGACCGCAAGGCCGTCGGCGACGCCGCCAACTTCCTGATCGAGGGCTTCACCGCCACGGTCGCCCAGCACGGGGCGAGGTGCTCTTCGTCGAGCTGCCGGCCGCCGTCGAGCTGGTCGTCCAGGAGACCGAGCCCGGCGTCCAGGGCGACCGCTCCACCGGTGGCACCAAGCCCGCCACCCTGGAGACCGGCCACCAGATCCAGGTCCCGCTCTTCATCACCACCGGTGAGAAGATCAAGGTCGACACCCGCTCCAGCGACTACCTCGGCCGGGTGAACAGCTAACCGTGGCTGCCCGCAATACGGCCCGCAAGCGCGCCTTCCAGATCCTCTTCGAGGGCGACCAGCGCGGTGTCGGCGTCCAGACCGTCCTCGCGGACTGGATCCGGCTCTCCTGGGACGACACCCGGCAGCCGCCCGTCAGCGAGTACACGATGGAGTTGGTCGAGGGGTACGCGCAGCACGCGCGCCGTATCGACGAGCTGATCGCGCAGTACTCGGTCGGCTGGACGCTCGACCGCATGCCCGTGGTGGACCGCAACATCCTGCGCCTCGGCGCCTACGAGCTGATCTGGGCCGACGGGACGCCGGACGCCGTGGTCCTCGACGAGATGGTGCAGCTGGCCAAGGAGTTCTCCACGGACGAGTCGCCCTCGTTCGTCAACGGCCCTGCTGGGCCGTTTCAAGGACCTGAAGCCCTCGCTGCGCCGGGACGAGGCGTAAGGCAGGACGCGAGTACGCGAGCGAAACGCCGAAGGGCCCGCAGCGACACCGCTGCGGGCCCTTCGGCGTTCCCGTACCCATGAGGCCCCTGAGGCCCGCAGAAAGCCGCCGGGGTGGCCGGAACCGTGAAGTTCCGGCCACCCCGGCGGCACGTTTCTGCTCAAGCAGGAGACGGGCTCAGCTCTCCTCGTGGGAGACCGCGCGGCGCGCGTCCGCGTCCAGCACGCCCCAGCTGATCAGCTGCTCGGTGAGGACCGAGGGCGACTGGTCGTAGATGACGGCGAGTGTGCGCAGGTCGTCCTGGCGGATCGAGAGCACCTTGCCGTTGTAGTCACCGCGCTGGGACTGGATCGTCGCCGCGTAGCGCTGCAGTGGGCCGGCCTTCTCGGCGGGCACGTGGGCCAGTCGCTCCAGGTCGAGGACCAGCTTCGGCGGCGGCTCGGCGGCCCCGCCCGGCGTGGTGCCCGGCAGCAGCTCCTGCACCGGAACCCCGTAGAAGTCCGCCAGCTCGGCGAGGCGCTGCACGGTGACGGCACGGTCGCCGCGCTCGTACGACCCGACCACGACCGCCTTCCAGCGTCCCTGGGACTTCTCCTCGACACCGTGGAGGGAAAGGCCCTGCTGGGTGCGGATGGCCCGGAGCTTGGCCCCGAGCTGTTTGGCGTATTCGCTGGACATATAGCTCCCGGACACTGTGTCGACGCGGCTGCAGTGTTTCCGCGCCGCGCGGCTCGTAACTCACTGTGAGGTTACGCAGCGTTACGCTTCCGCGTCAAGCCGAATGGTCCGCACCGGCTCTTCCGTGCCGACCCCGGCCGATTACTCCATAGGGGTGATCAGGGACGTCGCCCCGGCCTGCTACCGTGGATGGCGCAAATCCGACGTCCTTTAAGGTCCGTCCCGTGAGGCGGAGAAGGAGGTCCGTTTCTTATGGACACCCAGCAGTACGAGTCCGATGCCCGGCCGGTTCTCGAAGCCCCGGACATCGCGCGGGTCCTGACCCGCATCGCCCACGAGATCGTCGAGCGCGCCAAGGGCGCCGACGACGTGGTGCTCCTCGGCATTCCGACCCGGGGCGTCTTCCTCGCCCAGCGGCTCGCCGTCAAGCTCGAGGAGATCACCGACCGCAAGATCCCGGTCGGCTCCCTCGACATCACCATGTACCGCGACGACCTGCGCATGCACCCGCCGCGCGCGCTGGCCCGCACCGACATCCCCGGTGACGGCATCGACGGCCGCCTGGTCGTCCTCGTCGACGACGTGCTCTTCTCCGGCCGCACCATCCGCGCCGCCCTCGACGCCCTGAACGACATCGGGCGCCCCCGCGCGGTGCAGCTCGCGGTCCTGGTCGACAGAGGCCACCGCGAACTGCCCATCCGCGCCGACTACGTCGGCAAGAACCTCCCCACGTCGTTGCGGGAGACGGTCAAGGTCCAGCTCGCCGAGGAGGACGGTCGCGACACCGTGCTGCTCGGTGTGAAGCAGACCCCGTAGCGGACGGACGCCGTGCCCCTGTGGCACGCCGCGCCCTCGTCTGCCCGAATTCTCCCGACCTGAACTGCCTTACGGAGCCTGAAAGATGCAGCGTCATCTCATCTCGGCCGCCGACCTCACCCGCGACGACGCCGTCCTGATCCTCGACACCGCCGAGGAGATGGCCAGGGTCGCCGACCGGCCGATCAAGAAACTGCCGACCCTGCGCGGCCGTACCGTCGTGAACCTCTTCTTCGAGGACTCCACGCGTACGCGTATCTCCTTCGAGGCCGCCGAGAAGCGCCTCTCGGCCGACGTCATCAACTTCACCGCCAAGGGGTCGAGCGTCTCCAAGGGCGAGTCCCTGAAGGACACCGCGCAGACCCTGGAGGCCATGGGCGTCGACGCGGTCGTCATCCGGCACGGGCCTCCGGGGCGCCGTACCGGCTCGCCACCTCCGGGTGGATCGACGCGGCCGTCATCAACGCCGGCGACGGCACCCACCAGCACCCGACGCAGGCGCTGCTCGACGCGTTCACCATGCGGCGCCGGCTCGTCGGCCGGGACACCGGGATCGGGCGGGACCTCGCCGGCAAGCGCATCACGCTGGTCGGCGACATCCTGCACAGCCGGGTCGCCCGCTCGAACGTCGACCTGCTGCACACCCTCGGCGCCGAGGTCACCCTCGTCGCCCCGCCGACCCTGGTGCCGGTCGGCGTCGAGTCCTGGCCCTGCGAGGTGTCGTACGACCTCGACAGCACGCTCTCCAAGTCCGACGCGGTGATGCTGCTGCGCGTGCAGCGCGAGCGCATGAACGCGGCGTTCTTCCCGACCGAGCGCGAGTACTCGCGGCGCTACGGACTGGACGGCGAGCGGATGGCGAAGATGCCCGAGCACGCCATCGTGATGCACCCGGGGCCGATGGTCCGGGGCATGGAGATCACCGCCGAGGTCGCCGACTCGGACCGCTGCACCGTCGTCGAGCAGGTCGCAAACGGAGTGTCCATCCGGATGGCCGTGCTCTATCTGCTTCTGGGCGGCAACGAACCGGCCGTCAGCCACGCCCGTATCGAGGAGAAGTAAGTCACATGAGCAAGATCCTGATCCGTGGTGCGAAGATCCTCGGCGGCGAGCCGCAGGACGTGCTGATCGACGGGGACACCATCGCCGAGGTGGGCGTCGGGCTGAGCGCCGAGGGCGCAGAGGTCGTCGAGGCCGACGGCAAGGTGCTGCTGCCCGGTCTCGTCGACCTGCACACCCACCTCCGCGAGCCCGGCCGCGAGGACTCCGAGACCGTCCTGACCGGCACCCGCGCCGCTGCAAGCGGCGGTTACACGGCCGTGTTCGCCATGGCCAACACCTTCCCGGTCGCCGACACCGCCGGCGTCGTCGAGCAGGTCTACCGGCTCGGCCAGGAGCACGGCTACTGCGACGTGCAGCCCATCGGCGCCGTCACCGTCGGCCTGGAGGGCAAGAAGCTCGCCGAGCTGGGCGCCATGCACGAGTCGGCCGCCGGGGTCACCGTCTTCTCCGACGACGGCAAGTGCGTCGACGACGCGGTGATCATGCGCCGCGCCCTGGAGTACGTGAAGGCCTTCGGGGAGTCGTCGCCCAGCACGCGCAGGAGCCGCGGCTCACCGAGGGCGCCCAGATGAACGAGGGTGTCGTCTCCGCCGAACTGGGGCTCGGGGGCTGGCCGGCGGTGGCCGAGGAGTCGATCATCGCCCGGGACGTCCTGCTCGCCGAGCACGTCGGCTCCCGCGTCCACATCTGCCACCTGTCGACCGCCGGGTCCGTCGAGATCGTCCGCTGGGCCAAGTCCCGGGGCATCGACGTGACCGCCGAGGTCACCCCCGCACCACCTCCTCCTCACGGATGAGCTGGTGCGCTCCTACAACCCCGTCTTCAAGGTCAACCCGCCGCTGCGCACCGAGCGGGACGTCCTGGCCCTGCGCGAGGCGCTCGCCGACGGCACGATCGACATCGTCGCCACCGACCACGCCCCGCACCCGCACGAGGACAAGGACTGCGAGTGGGCCGCCGCCGCCATGGGGATGGTCGGCCTGGAGACCGCGTTGTCAGTGGTGCAGGAGACCATGGTGGACACCGGGCCCTCACCTGGGCCGGGGTCGCCGAGCGTATGTCCGCCAAGCCCGCAGCGATCGGGCGGGCACACGGGCACGGCCGTCCCGTCTCGGCTGGTGAGCCCGCCAACCTCACGCTCGTCGACACGGAATACCGTGGGTCGGTGGACCCCGCGGGCTTCGCGTCGCGCAGCCGCAACACCCCGTACGAGGGGCGTGAGCTGCCGGGCCGTGTGACGCACACCTGGCTCCGGGGCAAGGCCACGCTCGTCGACGGGAAGCTCACGTGACACCTCTGGAACTGACCCACCTCGCGGCCGGGGAGAAGTCCGCCCCGGTGACCGACTGGGCCGCCCGCATCGGCTGGCTCGTCGGCCTCGCCCTGTTCATCGCGCTCGTCTACTGGCTGATGCGCGAGGGCTGGAAGTGGCGCGGCACGCTCCAGGGCGACCTGCCCGAGCTGCCCACGTCGCCGGAAGAGCATGGCGAGGCGAAACTGGCTGTGTTGTCGATGAGTGGCCGCTACCACGGCTCCACCACCGCCGGGCAGTGGCTCGACCGCATCGTGGCGCACGGCCTGGGCACCCGCAGCCGGGTCGAGCTGACCCTGACGGAGGCCGGCCTGGACGTCGTACGACCCGGAGCCACCGACTTCTTCATCCCGGCCGGGGCGCTGCGCGAGGCCCTGCTCGGCAAGGGCATCGCCGGGAAGGTCCTCAGCGAGGGCGGTCTCCTGGTCGTGACCTGGGCGCACGGCGACCGGCTGATCGACTCCGGGTTCCGCTCCGACCACGCGGCCGAGCACGCGGAGTGGGTCGACACCCTGAACAGCATGATCAACAAGAGTCTCGAGACGACCGACACGGAAGGCGCACGATGACCACCTCCACCAGGGGAGCCGACAAGGTTCCCGCCGTACTCGTCCTGGAGGACGGCCGGATCTTCCGCGGCCGTGCCTACGGGTCCGTGGGGTGACCTTCGGCGAGGCCGTGTTCTCCACCGGCATGACCGGCTACCAGGAGACCCTGACCGACCCGTCGTACCACCGCCAGGTCGTCGTGATGACCGCCCCGCACGTCGGCAACACCGGTGTGAACGACGAGGACCCCGAGTCGCAGCGCATCTGGGTCGCCGGTTACGTGGTGCGCGACCCGCGCGCGTGCCGTCCAACTGGCGCTCCCGCCGCTCCCTCGACGAGGAACTGCGCAACCAGGGCGTCGTCGGGATCTCCGGCATCGACACGCGCGCGCTGACCCGCCACCTGCGCGAGCGCGGCGCGATGCGCGTCGGCATCTTCTCCGGCCCCGCGCTGCCCGACGACGACACCATGCTCGCCGAGGTGCGCGAGGCCCCCGAGATGACGGGCGCCGACCTCTCCGCCGAGGTCGCCACCAAGGAGACGTACGTCGTCCCCGCGATCGGCGAGAAGAAGTACACCGTCGCCGCCGTCGACCTCGGCATCAAGGGCATGACCCCGCACCGCATGGCCGAACGAGGCATCGAGGTGCACGTCCTGCCGGCCACCGCGACCGTCGAGGACGTGTACGCCGTACGGCCCGACGGGGTGTTCTTCTCGAACGGCCCCGGCGACCCCGCCACCGCCGACCACCCGGTCGCCGTCATGCAGGCCGTCCTGGAGCGCGGCACCCCGCTCTTCGGCATCTGCTTCGGCAACCAGATCCTGGGCCGCGCCCTCGGCTTCGGCACGTACAAGCTGAAGTACGGCCACCGGGGCATCAACCAGCCCGTCCAGGACCGTACGACGGGCAAGGTCGAGGTCACCGCGCACAACCACTCGCCGTCGACGCGCCCCTCGACCAGGTCTCCGAGACCCCTACGGCCGCGCGGAGGTCTCCCACGTCTGCCTGAACGACCAGGTCGTCGAGGGGCTGCGGCTCCTGGACCGGCCGGCGTTCAGCGTCCAGTACCACCCCGAAGCGGCAGCCGGCCCGCACGACGCCGCCTACCTGTTCGACCGCTTCGTATCTCTGATGGAGGGCCAGCGTGCCTAAGCGCTCCGATATCCAGTCCGTCCTGGTCATCGGCTCGGGTCCGATCGTCATCGGCCAGGCCGCCGAGTTCGACTACTCCGGCACCCAAGCCTGCCGCATCCTGCGCGCCGAGGGCATCCGCGTCATCCTGGTCAACTCCAACCCGGCGACGATCATGACCGACCCGGAGATCGCCGACGCCACCTACGTCGAGCCGATCACCCCGGACTTCGTCGAGAAGATCATCGCCAAGGAGCGGCCGGACGCCCTGCTGCCCACCCTGGGCGGTCAGACGGCGCTCAACACCGCCATCTCGCTGCACGAGGCGGGCACCCTGGAGAAGTACGGCGTCGAGCTGATCGGCGCCAACGTGGAGGCCATCAACAAGGGCGAGGACCGCGAGCTCTTCAAGGGCGTCGTCGAGGCCGTCCGCCAGAAGATCGGGCACGGCGAGTCCGCCCGCTCGGTCATCTGCCACTCCATGGAGGACGTGCTCGCCGGCGTGGACACGCTCGGCGGCTACCCGGTGGTCGTCCGCCCTCGTTCACCATGGGCGGCGCCGGCTCCGGCTTCGCGCACGACGAGGTGGAACTGCGCCGCATCGCCGGCCAGGGCCTCACGCTCTCGCCGACCACCGAGGTCCTCCTCGAGGAGTCCATCCTCGGCTGGAAGGAGTACGAGCTGGAGCTGATGCGCGACAAGAACGACAACGTCGTGGTCGTCTGCTCCATCGAGAACTTCGACCCCATGGGCGTGCACACCGGCGACTCCATCACCGTCGCCCCGGCGATGACGCTGACCGACCGCGAGTACCAGACCCTGCGGGACGTCGGCATCGCGATTATCCGCGAGGTCGGCGTCGACACCGGCGGCTGCAACATCCAGTTCGCGATCGACCCGGTCGACGGCCGTGTCATCGTCATCGAGATGAACCCGCGCGTGTCCCGCTCCTCGGCGCTCGCCTCCAAGGCGACCGGCTTCCCGATCGCCAAGATCGCCGCCAAGCTGGCCGTCGGCTACACGCTCGACGAGATCCCGAACGACATCACGCGCGAGACCCCGGCCTCCTTCGAGCCGACCCTTGACTACGTCGTCGTCAAGGCACCCCGTTTCGCCTTCGAGAAGTTCCCGTCGGCCGACTCGACCCTGACGACCACCATGAAGTCGGTCGGCGAGGCCATGGCCATCGGCCGCAACTTCACCGAGGCCTTCCAGAAGGCGCTGCGCTCCCTGGAGAAGAAGGGCAGCCAGTTCACCTTCGTCGGCGAACCCGGCGACAAGACCCAGCTCCTGGAGGAGGCCGTACGGCCCACCGACGGGCGGATCAACACCGTCATGCAGGCCATCCGCGCGGGCGCCACCCAGGAGGAGGTCTTCGCGTACACGAGGATCGACCCCTGGTTCGTCGACCAGCTCTTCCTCATCAAGGAGATCGCGGACGAGCTGGCTGCCGCCGACAAGCTGGACCCGGAGCTGCTCGCCGAGGCCAAGCGGCACGGCTTCTCCGACCAGCAGGTCGGCGAGATCCGCGGTCTGCGCGAGGACGTCGTGCGCGAGGTCCGGCACGCGCTCGGCATCCGCCCGGTCTACAAGACGGTCGACACCTGCGCCGCCGAGTTCGCCGCGAAGACCCCGTACTTCTACTCGTCCTACGACGAGGAGAGCGAGGTCGCCCCGCGCGAGAAGCCCGCGGTCATCATCCTGGGGTCGGGCCCCAACCGCATCGGCCAGGGCATCGAGTTCGACTACTCCTGCGTCCACGCCTCCTTCGCGCTCAGCGAGGAGGCGGGCTACGAGACCGTGATGGTCAACTGCAACCCCGAGACCGTCTCCACGGACTACGACACCTCCGACCGCCTGTACTTCGAGCCGCTCACGCTCGAGGACGTCCTGGAGATCGTCCACGCCGAGCAGCAGGCGGGCCCCGTCGCGGGCGTCATCGTCCAGCTCGGCGGCCAGACCCCGCTGGGTCTCGCGCAGGCCCTCAAGGACAACGGCGTCCCGGTCGTCGGCACCTCCCGGAGGCGATCCACGCCGCCGAGGACCGCGGCGCCTTCGGCCAGGTCCTCGCCGAGGCGGGCCTCCCGGCCCCCAAGCACGGCACCGCGACCACCTTCGTCGGCGCCAAGGCCATCGCCGACGAGATCGGCTACCCGGTCCTCGTCCGCCCGTCCTACGTCCTCGGCGGACGTGGCATGGAGATCGTCTACGACGAGACCCGCCTGGAGTCGTACATCGCCGAGTCCACCGAGATCAGCCCCTCGCGGCCGGTCCTGGTCGACCGCTTCCTGGACGACGCCATCGAGATCGACGTCGACGCGCTCTACGACGGCCACGAGCTGTACCTCGGCGGCGTCATGGAGCACATCGAGGAGGCCGGCATCCACTCCGGCGACTCGGCGTGCGCCCTGCCGCCGATCACCCTGGGCGGCTTCGACATCAAGCGCCTGCGCACCTCGACGGAAGCCATCGCCAAGGGTGTCGGCGTCCGCGGCCTGATCAACATCCAGTTCGCGATGGCCGGCGACATCCTCTACGTCCTGGAGGCCAACCCGCGCGCGTCCCGTACGGTTCCCTTCACCTCGAAGGCGACCGCGGTGCCGCTCGCGAAGGCCGCCGCCCGCATCTCGCTGGGCGCGACCGTCGCCGAACTCCGCGCCGAGGGGCTGCTCCCGGCCCACGGCGACGGCGGCGAACTCCCGCTCGACGCGCCGATCTCCGTCAAGGAGGCCGTCATGCCGTGGTCGCGCTTCCGCGACATCCACGGGCGCGGCGTCGACACCGTGCTGGGCCCGGAGATGCGCTCCACCGGCGAGGTCATGGGCATCGACTCCGTCTTCGGCACGGCGTACGCCAAGTCCCAGGCGGGTGCCTACGGCCCGCTGCCCACCAAGGGCCGCGCGTTCATCTCGGTCGCCAACCGCGACAAGCGCTCGATGATCTTCCCGGCGCGTGAACTGGTCGCCCACGGCTTCGAGTTGCTCGCGACCTCCGGCACCGCCGAGGTCCTCAGGCGCAACGGCCTGAACGCGACGGTCGTCCGCAAGCAGTCCGAGGGCGTCGGCCCGAACGGCGAGAAGACCATCGTCCAGCTCATCCACGACGGCGAGGTCGACCTCATCGTCAACACGCCCTACGGCACCGGCGGCCGTCTCGACGGCTACGAGATCCGTACGGCGGCCGTGGCGCGGTCCGTGCCCTGTCTGACGACGGTCCAGGCGCTCGCCGCCGCCGTCCAGGGCATCGACGCTCTCAACCACGGTGACGTGGGCGTGCGTTCACCCAGGAACACGCCGAACACCTGACCGCGGCCCGCGACTAGCAGCCCTGAGGGGGACACCGGAAACGGTGTCCCCTTCTTGTGAGGCTCACGAGGTTTCGAAGGACACCTGAGACATGTACAAGCTTTTCTTCCGTCTGGTCTTCAAACGGATGGACCCGGAGCAGGCCCATCACCTCGCTTTCCGCTGGATCCGGCTCGCCGTCCGTATCCCCGTGCTGCGGACGTTCGTCGCGGCCGCCCTCGCGCCCCGGTACGAGGAGCTGCGCACCGAGGCGTTCGGGCTGCGCATGCACGGCCCCTTCGGGCTCGCGGCCGGCTTCGACAAGAACGCGGTCGCGATCGACGGCATGTCGATGCTCGGCTTCGACCACGTCGAGATCGGCACGGTCACCGGGGAGCCGCAGCCCGGCAACCCCAAGAAGCGGCTGTTCCGCCTTGTGCCGGACCGCGCGCTGATCAACCGCATGGGCTTCAACAACGAGGGCTCCGCGGCCGTGGCGGCCCGCCTGGAGGCCCGGGAGGCGGTCTTCAGGACCGTCGTCGGCGTCAACATCGGCAAGACCAAGGTCGTACCCGAGGAGGAGGCCGTCGGCGACTACGTGAAGTCGACCGAGCGACTCGCCCGGCACGCCGACTACCTCGTCGTCAACGTGTCGTCGCCCAACACGCCCGGGCTGCGCAACCTCCAGGCGACCGAGGCACTGCGCCCGCTGCTGACCGCCGTCCGTGAAGCCGCCGACCGCGCGGTGACCGACCGCCGCGTCCCGCTCCTGGTGAAGATCGCCCCGGACCTCGCCGACGAGGACGTGGACGCGGTCGCCGACCTCGCCGTGGAGCTGGGCCTGGACGGCATCATCGCCACGAACACCACCATCGCGCGCGAGGGCCTCGGTCTGACCTCCGAACCCGAACTCGTCAAGGAGACCGGCGGGCTGTCGGGAGCGCCCCTGAAATCCCGCTCCCTGGAGGTACTGCGCCGCCTCTACGCGCGCGTGGGCGACCGCATCACCCTCGTGGGCGTCGGCGGCATCGAGAACGCCGAGGATGTCTGGCAGCGCGTCCTCGCCGGCGCCACCCTGGTGCAGGGCTACAGCGCCTTCGTCTACGAAGGCCCCTTCTGGGGCCGCGCCATCCACAAGGGCCTCGCCGCACGCCTGCGCACGAGCCCGTACGCCACCCTCGCCGACGCGGTCGGCGCCGACGTGAGGAAGCCGGTATGAGCCCCTGGAACCCTTCGGCGCACGCCTGCGCCGCGCCATGGACGAGCGTGGCCCGCTCTGTGTCGGCATCGACCCGCACGCCTCGCTGCTCACCGAGTGGGGCCTGAACGACGACGTCGTCGGCCTGGAGCGGTTCAGCCGCACGGTCGTCGAGGCGCTCGCCGACCGGGTTGCCGTCCTCAAGCCGCAGAGCGCCTTCTTCGAACGCTTCGGCTCACGTGGGATCGCCGTCCTGGAGAAGTCCGTCGAGGAGGCGCGGGCGGCCGGCGCGCTGGTCGTGATGGACGCCAAGCGCGGCGACATCGGCTCCACCATGGCCGCCTACGCCGAGTCCTTCCTCCGGAAGGACTCCCCGCTCTTCTCCGACGCCCTGACCGTCTCCCCGTACCTCGGCTACGGCTCGCTCGCCCCGGCGATCGACCTGGCGCGGGAGAGCGGCGCCGGGCTCTTCGTGCTCGCGCTGACCTCCAACCCGGAGGGCGGCGAGGTGCAGCACGCGGTCCGCGCCGACGGCCGGAACATCGGAGCGACCATGCTGGCCCACCTGGCCGCCGAGAACGCGGGGGAGACCCCGCTGGGCTCCTTCGGGGCCGTCGTCGGCGCGACCCTGGGCGACCTGTCGTCGTACGACCTCGCCGTCAACGGTCCGATCCTCGCGCCAGGCATCGGGGCACAGGGGGCCACGCCGGCCGATCTTCCCGGGGTCTTCGGGTCGGTGCTGCGCAATGTCGTCCCGAACGTGAGCCGGGGTGTTCTACGTCACGGTCCCGATGTGGGAGCGCTCCGGGAGGCCTCGGAACGCTTCGCGGAGGAGATCCGCGTCGCCTTTGCGACCGTCTGAGGTGTTCGAACGGGTCGATCGAGTCCTCCGATGAGTGGCCCGACGGGCGGCTCCGGAGCGACTTGAGTCTGAATACATTCTCAAATCAGGGGCGTTATGTCGGAAATGTCCGGCCTGGCGCAGGCTGACCAGGACTTTTCCTCTGTTCTCGCTGACTCTGGCGTCCCTGGCCGCTAGTCTCCGAGCAGAGTCAACGGGCAGCGTGTTGCTCGTAGCTCCCCAGGTGTGGGGCGACTAGGTTCCTCACCGGTCCGTATCCGACAGTTCGACATCCGAGGTGACGTAGGCGTGGCTCTTCCGCCCCTTACCCCTGAACAGCGCGCAGCCGCGCTCGAAAAGGCCGCCGCGGCTCGCCGGGAGCGGGCCGAGGTCAAGAATCGACTCAAGCACTCCGGCGCCTCCCTGCATGACGTCATCAAGCAGGGCCAGGAGAACGACGTCATCGGCAAGATGAAGGTCTCCGCCCTGCTTGAGTCCCTGCCCGGCGTGGGCAAGGTCCGCGCCAAGCAGATCATGGAGCGACTCGGCATCTCCGAGAGCCGCCGTGTCCGTGGCCTTGGTTCCAACCAGATCGCCTCCCTGGAGCGTGAGTTCGGCAGCACTGGTTCCTGAGTCCGGGTACCTGGACCGGGAGTCCCGGGCATACCGGGATTGCTGGAATAATCGCTGCATGGCTGCAACATTCCGGGGACGACCCCGAGCCCCCGGACGTACGTCCGCGGCTGACCGTGCTCTCCGGCCCCTCTGGGGTCGGCAAGAGCACGGTCGTCGCCCATATGCGCAAGGAACACCCCGAGGTGTGGCTCTCGGTGTCGGCGACGACCCGCAAGCCACGCCCCGGCGAGAAGCACGGCGTCCACTACTTCTTCGTCTCCGACGAGGAGATGGACAAGCTGATCGCCAACGGCGAGCTGCTCGAGTGGGCCGAGTTCGCCGGCAACCGCTACGGCACTCCGCGTACGGCTGTGCTCGAACATCTGGAGTCCGGCGTACCGGTCCTCCTGGAGATCGACCTCCAGGGCGCCCGGCAGGTCCGCGAGTCCATGGCCGAGGCACACTCGGTGTTCCTGGCTCCACCCTCCTGGGAGGAGCTGGTGCGCAGGCTCACCGGACGGGGCACCGAGCCGCCCGAGGTGATCGAGCGCCGCCTGGACGCGGCGAAGATCGAGCTGGCGGCCGAGCCCGAGTTCGACGCGACCCTGGTCAACACCTCCGTCGAGGACGTAGCGCGCGAGCTGCTAGCCTTGATGGAAGTTGTGTGATCGTTTTTCCGATCTCATCCCATCTTTCGGAAGGCAGAGCGTGTCCTCTTCCATCACCGCTCCCGAGGGCATCATCAACCCTCCGATCGACGAGCTCCTCGAGGCCACCGACTCGAAGTACAGCCTCGTGATCTACGCCGCCAAGCGCGCCCGTCAGATCAACGCGTACTACTCCCAGCTCGGCGAGGGCCTCCTCGAGTACGTCGGTCCGCTCGTCGACACGCACGTCCACGAGAAGCCGCTC
This sequence comes from Streptomyces sp. P3, assembly GCA_016893485.2. Taxonomy (GTDB): domain Bacteria; phylum Actinomycetota; class Actinomycetes; order Streptomycetales; family Streptomycetaceae; genus Streptomyces. The sequence continues at coordinate 2,042,889 of JAFEKX020000001.1, read as the reverse complement.
TCCATCGCCCTGCGCGAGATCAACGCGGGTCTGCTGACCTCCGAGGCCGTCGAGGGCCCCGCGACCTGACGCATCTGCGGAGTGTGCAGATAGTCGTATCTGCAGACCGCAGCAGCTTTATCCACAGGCCCGGCAGCGCGACTGCCGGGCCTGTGGTGTGTCATGGAGTCGTACGGGTCGCACGAGTCGCCCGCACGTTTCCGAACTCGGGGAGAGACGGTGGACAAGCCCAAGGTCGTTCTGGGGGTCAGCGGTGGCATCGCCGCGTACAAGGCCTGTGAGCTGCTGCGCAGACTGACGGAGTCGGGCCATGACGTCCGCGTCGTCCCCACCGCGTCCGCCCTGCACTTCGTCGGCGCGGCCACCTGGTCCGCCCTTTCCGGCCACCCTGTCTCGACGGAGGTGTGGGACGACGTCCACGAGGTCCCGCACGTGCGCATCGGCCAGAGCGCCGACCTGGTGGTCGTGGCCCCGGCCACGGCGGACATGCTCGCGAAGGCGGCCCACGGCCTCGCCGACGACCTCCTCACCAACACCCTCCTCACCGCCCGCTGTCCGGTCGTCTTCGCGCCCGCCATGCACACGGAGATGTGGGAACACCCGGCCACCCAGGAGAACGTGGCGACACTGCGCCGCCGCGGCGCCGTGGTGATCGAGCCCGCCGTCGGCCGACTGACCGGCGTCGACACCGGCAAGGGGCGGCTGCCCGACCCCACCGAGATCTTCGAGGTCTGCCGCCACGTTCTGAGAAGGCGCAGTCTCGCGCGGGGCGTTACCGAGCCCGACCTCAAGGGCCGGCACGTCGTCGTCAGCGCGGGCGGCACCCGCGAGCCCCTCGACCCGGTCCGCTTCCTCGGCAACCGCTCCTCGGGCAAGCAGGGCTACGCCCTCGCGCGCACCGCCGCCGCGCGGGGCGCCCGGGTCACCCTGATCGCGGCGAACACCGGACTGCCGGACCCGGCGGGCGTCGACGTCGTGCAGGTCGGGACCGCCGTACAGCTGCGGGAGGCGGTGCTGAAGGCCGCCGCGGACGCGGACGCGGTCGTCATGGCCGCGGCGGTCGCGGACTTCCGCCCGGCGGAGTACGCGGCGGGGAAGATCAAGAAGAAGGACGACAAGGAACCCGACCCCATCGTCCTGGTGCGGAATCCGGACATCCTCGCGGAGATCTCCGCCGACCGCGCCCGCGCCGGACAGATCGTCGTCGGATTCGCCGCCGAGACGGACGACGTCCTCGCCAACGGCCGTACCAAACTGGCACGCAAGGGGTGCGATCTCCTCGTGGTGAACGAGGTGGGGGAGCGCAAGACGTTCGGCTCCGAGGAGAACGAGGCGGTGGTGCTGGGTGCCGACGGCAGTGAGATCGCCGTCCCCACGGTCCGAAGGAAGCCCTGGCCGAGACGGTGTGGGACCTGGTGGCGCAGCGGCTCACCTGATTTGTTTCAGCCACTTGTCGATTCGCCGAAACCTGACATTGGTGCGTGGCGGCTCTGGCCAACGGCACACGCCATTCGGCAAAATGCGCGTGCCGCAGGTCACAGCGTTTCCCGAGAGGCGAGACAGGGGGACCGTCTGTCGACCGCGACCGATAAACTGTTCTCGGACGACGTCGGGCGCAGCTCCCGTCCCGTCCGCCAATGATCAGCCAGCAGCCGCTGCAACCTCAGGGAGCGTTGTGTCCCGTCGCCTGTTCACCTCGGAGTCCGTGACCGAAGGTCACCCCGACAAGATCGCTGACCAGATCAGTGACACCATTCTCGATGCGCTTCTGCGGGAGGACCCGAGTTCCCGGGTCGCCGTCGAGACGCTGATCACGACCGGCCTGGTGCACGTGGCCGGCGAGGTCACCACCAAGACCTACGCGCCCATCGCGCAGCTCGTCCGCGACAAGATCCTGGAGATCGGCTACGACTCCTCCAAGAAGGGCTTCGACGGCGCCTCCTGCGGTGTGTCGGTGTCGATCGGCGCGCAGTCCCCGGACATCGCGCAGGGTGTCGACACGGCGTACGAGAAGCGTGTCGAGGGCGATGAGGACGAGCTCGACAAGCAGGGTGCGGGCGACCAGGGTCTGATGTTCGGGTACGCGACGGACGAGACGCCGACGCTGATGCCGTTGCCGATCTTCCTGGCGCACCGCCTGGCGAAGCGTCTCTCCGAGGTCCGCAAGAACGGCACCATCCCGTACCTGCGCCCGGACGGCAAGACCCAGGTCACCATCGAGTACGACGGTGACAAGGCGGTCCGTCTGGACACGGTCGTCGTGTCCTCGCAGCACGCCTCCGACATCGACCTGGAGTCGCTGCTCGCTCCCGACATCCGGGAGTTCGTGGTCGAGGCCGAGCTGAAGGCGCTGGTGGAGGAGGGCATCAAGCTCGACACCGACGGCTACCGCCTCCTGGTGAATCCGACCGGCCGTTTCGAGATCGGCGGTCCGATGGGTGACGCGGGGCTGACCGGCCGGAAGATCATCATCGACACGTACGGCGGGATGGCCCGTCACGGCGGTGGCGCGTTCTCGGGCAAGGACCCCTCCAAGGTGGACCGTTCGGCGGCGTACGCGATGCGCTGGGTCGCCAAGAACGTCGTCGCCGCGGGCCTTGCCTCGCGCTGCGAGGTGCAGGTGGCGTACGCGATCGGCAAGGCCGAGCCGGTGGGCCTGTTCGTCGAGACGTTCGGCACGGCCAAGGTGGACACGGACCGGATCGAGAAGGCTATCGACGAGGTCTTCGACCTCCGACCTGCCGCCATCATCCGCGACCTGGACCTGCTGCGCCCGATCTACGCCCAGACCGCCGCCTACGGCCACTTCGGCCGTGAGATCCCCGACTTCACGTGGGAGCGCACCGACCGCGTGGACGCCCTGCGGAAGGCCGCGGGGCTGTAGTTCCGCGCTGTAGTCAGGCTTCGCGAGGCCCGGTTTCCCTTTGGGGGAGCCGGGCCTCGGTGTTGCGCGTGCGGAGACGAGCTTGATCAGGCGTTCCGTGAACAGGTTCACGCTCGACCGGACACGCGTCGGACTCAGTGAGGCCGACGTGAACTGTCGTGTCGAGTCAGCGGTTTTGGCCAGCGTCGGACCCGAGCTCGGGCGGGTCAGTGGCGGATGGCGCGGGCCGACAGGAGGAGTGCGGTCGCCGTGATCGCCGCGATGACGGCCGTCGCGTGGGCGTAGGCCTCGGTGTTGCCGGTGACCGCTGCCTGGAAGCCGTGGAGGGCCCAGTAGCCCGGGTGGCGGGGGCCACTGTGGAGACCCAGTGGGGAGGACGGAGAGGGGGCCAGGCAGCCGCTGAGGCAGGTGATGGTGAGGGCGCCGATGTCGGAGGTGGCGGCCAGCTGGCCCTGGCTGTGGGCGTGGACGCCGAGGGCCAGGCCGCAGGCGGTGACGCAGGTTGCCCAGAGAGCGGCCATCAGGGGAGGCGCCAGGTGCCTGCGGTGAGAGGGAAGCCGAAGGCGGCGGTCGCGAAGAGGAACAGGATGGCCTGCTGGGTGAGGAACAGTGCGATCAGCGGCAGGGCCTTGCCGGCCAGGATCGTCGAGGGGGACGCCGAGCCCGAGCGCAGGCGGTCCCAGGTGTGCCAAGTGCGTTCGGAGAGCAGGAGTTGGCCGGCCACGTCCAGGGCGAGCAGGGTGAACATCACCGCGATGCCCGGAGCCGCCTGCACGATGCCCGAGGTGCCGGGGTTGCCAGGCGGTCGTAGACCGGGAGGAGCACGCTCAGCAGGACCAGGGACATGACGGTGTACGCGAGCGGGTGCCCGGGTCGCGGAGGAGCAGGACGACGGTGTGGCGGGTCATGACCCAGGTGTGGCGGGCCGGGGTGGGCCCGGCCGTTGCCGGTTCAGGCCGCATCGTGGGTCTCCGCGAGGCTGCGGTAGAGGTCGTCGAGGGACGGTTCGCGGATCGCGGCCGTGCGGACCTTGGCGGTGTCGGGGCCGAGGTCGTGGAGGAGTCGGGCGAGTGCCTGCGCCGGGTCGGCGGCGCTGAAACGCAGTTCTCCAGGGGAGTCGATGGCTGTGCCTGTGCCAGGTGTTCGGGTACGGCGCCGGTGAACGTCACGGTGACCTCGCCGGGGAGGCCGTCCAGAAGGTCGGGGCGGTGGCCGCGGGCGATCACCCGGCCGGACGCGGCGACCGCGAGGGTGGCGTCCAGGTGCTCCAACTCCGGTAGATAGTGCGTGGTGTAGCAGATCGCGGCGCCTTCGTCGGCTCGGGTCCTGACGAGTCGTAGCAGCGCCTCGCGGGTGGTGGGGTCGGCGCCGACGGTGGGTTCGTCCAGGAGCAGGACGCGGGGGCGGGGGAGGAGGACCGTGGCCGCCTGGGCGCGGCGCTGCTGGCCGCCGGAGAGTGTCGCGATCGGGCGGTCGAGTACGTCGGTCAGGGCCAACGCCTCGGCCACGGCGGCGAGTTCGGCGCGGAGTCCGGTGCGGCGCAGGCCGGCGAGGCCGCCGTAGAGGCGCAGGTTCTCGCGGAGGGTGGCGGTCGGGTAGAGGGCCAGTTCCTGGGGGCCAGGCCGATCAGGCGGCGGGCGGAGCGTGGGGCGGTGGTGAGGTTCGCTCCGGCCGCTACGACCGTGCCCGCGTCGGGGCGTTCCAGGCCGGCGACGATGCGGGCGAAGGTGGTCTTGCCCGCGCCGTTGTGGCCGATCAGGCCGCAGATCTCGCCGGGCTCGATCCGCAGGTCGAAGCCGTCGAGGGCCTGGACGGGACCCCATCGTTTGCGCAGGCCGGTGACGGTCAGCATGGCTGCTCCCTCGATATATACAACGTATACGTATACTGTGTATACGTAGCTTCGAGGGAGGATGTCAAGTGACGCCACGGCGGATCAGTCGTGATCAAGTGCTGGACGTGACATGGGAGTTGGCGACCCGAAAGGGGCTGTCGGCCGTCACCATGCGGGCCGTCGCGCAGGAACTCGACGTGAACCCGATGACCCTCTACCGGCACGTCGGCGACAAGCAGGGACTCCTCGACGGCCTCGTGGAGCGGCTGCTGCTGGAGATCGAGGTGCCCGGACCCGGAGCCGACTGGCGCGAGCAACTGCGCCTGCTCGCCCACAGCATGCGCGCCACGGCCCGCCGCCACCCCGACCTGTTCCTGCTGCTCTTCCAGCGCCCGGCGGTCACCCCGGAGGCCGTCGGGCCTCGCAACGCGGTCTACGACGCCCTGCGCGCCGCCGGTCTCCCGGAGGAGCGGATTCCGCGGGCCGAGCGGCTGCTGTCCACGTTCATGCTCGGGTTCGCCGCCTCGGAGGCCGGCGGGCGGTTCCGGGACAGTGACCCGGACGAGGACATGGCCTTCGCGGAGGAACTCGTCGTCCAGGCCCTCGCCGAGGCCTAGAAGATCATGTGCGGGCGGCGGGCGGCGGGCGGCGAGCGGCGGGCTTCGGGCGTTGTCAGTCGCGTTTGGTAAGAATGCAAGGGTGAGCAGCGCTGACGGGGAACGGGACGGTGCGGCGGAGGGTGCGCCGCCTGAGCAGCTTGCGCTGATTCGGGAGAGTGTGCGGCAGGCCAAGCGGCCCAAGGCGAAGCCGCGGACCTGGCGCGGGGCCGCGCTGGCCGGGGAGCTACCGGTCGCGCGGGTGCTGGTCGACAAAGGCGTGCTGCATCTCGACCGGTACTTCGACTATGCCGTGCCCGAGGAGCTCGACGCCGACGCGCAGCCCGGGGTGCGGGTGCGGGTCAGATTCGGGGCCGGGCGGCATCGGGTGCGGGACGGGCGGCGTGAGGGCGGGGGCTGATCGACGGGTTCCTCATCGAGCGGCTGGCCGAGTCCGACTACTCCGGGCCGCTCGCCGCGCTGGCTCAGGTGGTGTCGCCCGAGCCGGTGCTGAGCGCGGAGTTGCTGGGGCTGGCGCGGGCCGTCGCGGATCGGTACGCCGGGAGCCTTGCCGATGTGTTGCAGCTGGCCGTGCCGCCGCGCAGTGCGCGGGCCGAGCAGAAGGCCTCGCCTGCGCCGTTGCCGCCGCCCGAGGCGCCCGAGGTGGGGTCCTGGGCGCGGTACGAGCGGGGGCCGGGTTCCTGGAGGCGCTGGCTTCGGGGGCGCCGCGGGCTGTCTGGAACGCGCTGCCCGGGCCCGAGTGGAGCGAGGAGATCGCTCGGGCCGTCGCCGCGACGCTCGCCTCGGGGCGGGGGCGCTCGTCGTCGTACCGGACGGGCGGGCCGCCGGGAGAGTCGACGCCGCGCTGACCGCTCTGCTGGGGAGGGGCGGCACGCGGTGCTCACCGCCGATGCCGGGCCCGAGAAGCGGTATCGGCAGTGGCTGGCCGTGCGGCGGGGGTTGTGCGGGCGGTCGTCGGGACCCGGGCCGCGATGTTCGCGCCGGTCCAGGATCTGGGGCTCGTCGTGATCTGGGACGACGGGGACGGCAGTCACAGCGAGCCGCACGCGCCGCAGCCGCATGCGCGGGAGGTGCTGTTGCTGCGAGCCGCTCAGGACAAGTGCGGGTTTCTGTTGGGGAGTTGGAGCTGCACCGTCGAGGCCGCGCAGCTGGTCGAGAGCGGGTGGGCGAGGCCGTTGGTCGCGTCGCGGGACCAGGTGCGGTTGGCCGCGCCGCTCGTACGGACCGTGGGGACGGGGACTTGGCGCGGGACGAGGCCCGCTCGGGCCGCGCGGTTGCCCACGTTGGCGTGGCAGGCCGTGCGGGAGGGGCTGAAGCACGGGCCCGTGCTGGTGCAGGTGCCCCGGCGGGGGTATGTGCCGCGGATGGCGTGCGCCCAGTGTCGGGCCGCCGCGCGGTGTCGGCACTGCGCGGGGCCGTTGGAGGGGCAGGACGCGGGCGTGCTGCGCTGTGGGTGGTGCGGGGTGGAGGAGACCTCGTGGCACTGTCCCGAGTGCGGGGGTTCCGGTTGCGGGCGCAGATCGTGGGGCGCGGCGGACCGCGGAGGAGTTGGGGCGGGCGTTTCCCGCGGTGCCGGTGCGGACGTCCGGGCGGGAGCAGGTGCTCGACACCGTGCCGGGGACGCCCGCGTTGGTGGTGAGTACGCCGGGGCCGAGCCGGTTGCCGACGGGGGTATGCGGCGGCGTTGCTGCTCGACGGGTGGGCGATGCTCGGGCGGCCTGATCTGCGGGCCGGGGAGGACGCGTTGCGGCGGTGGATCGCGGCGGGTTCGCTGGTGCGGCCTCAGGGGTCGGGGGACTGTGGTCGTGGTGGCGGAACCTACCCTGCGGCCTGTGCAGGCGCTCGTGCGGTGGGATCCCGTGGGGCATGCGGTGCGGGAGCTTGCCGAGCGGGGGAGTTGGGGTTTCCGCCGGTGTCTCGGATGGCTGCGGTGGCGGGGGTGCGGAGGGCTGTGGCGGAGTTTCTCGCTGCTGTCGAACTGCCTGCTGACGCTGAGGTGTTGGGGCCTGTTCCGGTGCCGGTGTCGGTGCCGGTTGCGGGGGTGGGGCTCGGCGGGTGGGGGCCTCCGGTGGGGAGCGGTGGGAGCGGGCGTTGATTCGGGTGCGGCCGGGGAGTGGGGGGGCGTTGGCTGCGGCGTTGAAGGCTGCGCAGGCGGCTCGGATGGCTCGGGGTGGGGGGATGTGGTGCGGGTGCGGGTTGATCCGCCGGATATTGGGTGAGGTTCCTCGGCCTTCGGCCTCGGGGTCTCCCACCCGCGCACCGCCCGTTCAGCGTTTGTTGAGAGGTGGGCGTTTGCCGTCGGGGTTCTCGCCGTTGGCGGCCGGCCGGCCGTTCGCCGGTGGGTGGGGGCCGCGGTGTGGGGGTTCTCGGTGTTGGCGGTCGGCCGTTCGCCGGTGGGTGAGGGGGCTGCGGTGTGGGGTTCTCGGCGTGGTGGCTCGGCGTTTGTTGCGGATGGGTTTTCGCCGTTTACGGCAGCTCGTGCCTCGGGGGCGCATGGCGCTGCCTCCCGGGTTTTGGCCGGGAGGCAGGGGGAGTGTGGTGAAAGGTGGGTGGGGTCAGCCGTTTCGGGGGCCCGGGAAGGCTGTGGGCCTGGCCTCGTCGCGGAGGGTGGGGCTGCCTGCCGTGGGCTGGGTCGGCATGGAGCGGGCCGCCGGGACCGTGGGGAGGGTCGGCATAGGCGGCATGGTCGGCAGCGCGGGCATGGTGGGAAGGCCCGTGTTGACGCCCACCGGGCGGCTCGTCGCCGCCTCCGTCGTGCGCTCGGCGTCGGCCGCGGCCTGGGTCGCGGCGCGGCGGGCCCCGTAGCGGCGGTGTACGGCCTGCTTGGTGACCCCGAGGGCCGAGCCCACCGCGTCCCACGAGAAGCCGAGTGAGCGGTCGAAGTCCACGGCGGCCGTGACCAGGGTCTCGACACTGTCGCGCAGCTCCTGCGCGAGACGGACCGTCGGGGCGGGAGCGCGTCCGTAGACGACGAAGCCCGTGGAGGGGCCCGAGCGGCGCGGGCGGTAGACGTTGCCCAGCTGGGCGGTGAGCGTGCGCAGTGCGTCCACCTGCCGGCGGACCCGCTCGATGTCCCGCACCAGCAAGTGCAGGCTGGCCCGAGCCTGGGCGTCGTGGGTTGCGTGGTCGGCCATGAACAAGCCTCTCGAACCGGCGTTGAAAGGATCGGGCCGCGCGAATGCGGCCCAAGGAGGTCAACTCTTTCTTGACCAACGCCTGTGCGCTCCGCTGGTCACGCGAAGGGGGCGTAAGGGCATATGCGTACGCCCCCGCTGGACCGATGTGCGCTGCGGGTGTCGGCGAGTTGACGGATGTGAGCCGCCGGGCGCCGGTGCCGGGGCGCGCCATAGACTGGTGCGCTGCCCGCCCACCTCCGCCCGAGAGGCCCGAACCCTCCCATGAAGCTCGTCTTCGCCGGTACCCCCGAGGTCGCCGTTCCCGCCCTGGACGCCCTGATCGCCTCCGGGCGGCACGAGGTGGCCGCCGTCGTCACGCGGCCCGACGCGCCGGCCGGGCGTGGGCGCAGGCTGGTCGCGAGTCCCGTCGCCGAGCGGGCCGAGGAGGCGGGCATCGAGGTGCTGAAGCCCGGCAGGCCACGCGATCCGGAGTTCCTTGAGCGGTTGCGGGAGATCGCGCCCGACTGCTGTCCCGTCGTCGCCTACGGCGCCCTGCTGCCCCGGGTCGCCCTCGACATCCCCACCCATGGCTGGGTCAACCTGCACTTCTCGCTGCTGCCCGCCTGGCGCGGCGCCGCGCCCGTGCAGCACTCCATCATGTCCGGTGACGAGATCACCGGCGCCTCCACCTTCCTCATCGAGGAGGGCCTCGACTCCGGGCCCGTCTACGGCACCGTCACCGAGGAGATCCGCCCCACCGACACCAGCGGCGACCTGCTCACCCGGCTCGCGTTCGCCGGCTCGGGCCTGCTCGCCGCGACCATGGACGGCATCGAGGACGGCACCCTCAAGGCCGTACCGCAGCCGAACGACGGCATCACCCTCGCCCCGAAGATCAACGTCGAGGACGCGCAGGTGGATTGGACGGCGCCTGCCCTCCGGGTGGACCGGGTGGTGCGTGGCTGCACCCCGGCTCCCGGCGCGTGGACCGTGTTCCGCGGCGAGCGCCTCAAGCTCATCCAGGCCACACCCGTACCGGACCGCACCGACCTCGCACCCGGTGAGCTGGCCGTCGGCAAGAACAACGTCTACGTCGGCACCGGTTCGTACGCCGTCGAGCTGCTGTGGGTCCAGGCCCAGGGCAAGAAGCCGATGCGGGCGGCGGACTGGGCGCGGGGGCGCGGATCGGGGCGGGGGAGAGTGTGGGGGCTCGGGGCCGCCTAGGCGTCCGCCTGGGGTTTCCGGGGCCTGGGTATCTGCGGGGCTTTTGGGACTTCGGGGGTCTGGGGACGCGTTATGCCTTCGGCTTGATCGGGGCCTTGGTTCCCGGGCATGCGGGCATGCGGGCATGCAGGCACGCGGGCATGCGGGCACGCGGGCATGCAGGCACGCGGGCACGTCCGGGGGCGCCGGGGCCCTGGCACTCCGGGACCCGGGGGGGCCTTGTTCCGTGGCACCCCGAGTCCGCGGCGACCCGGGAGCTGGGGCAGGCCTCGGATGCGCGGTGCCTTTGGTTCCACGGCCCTTCGGATGCACGGTGCCTGCGGAACCCTACGATCCACGGCGTCCCCGGCATCCTGGGACCTCGACACCCCGAGCCTTCGACCCGGCAACCCGGGACCCGGACCCGAGGCAGTCCCTGGATCCACCGTGTCCCTGGCACCCCAGGTCCCCGGTACCCCGAGCCTTTGCAACCCGGCAACCGGGGACCCGAAGCAGTCCCCGGATCTACGGCTTCCCGGCACCCGCCATTTCCCCGGCGCCTGACCCCCTGGCACCCGGGCACCCGCGACGTTCCAGGCACCCCGCAACTACCTCGGCGCGCACAGCGACCCCGGTGCCCCGATGCCCGTAGCACCGCTGGCACGCGCAGCGTCCCCGGTGCCCCAGGTACCCCGGGACCCACGGCCTCCCTGGTACCCCGGCAGCCCCGGCCCTCCGGAACCCCGGCGCCCCCTGCCTCCCGGCACCCCCGGCGTCCCCAGCACCCCGAGCTCCCCGGCACCCGCGGCAGCCCTGCTCCAGCCCCCGCGCCAGCCCGGAGCCCTCCAGGCTCCCGCCCTCGGCACTAACCCCAACCCGGAACCCTCCCGGCCCCTAGCACCCACCCCAGCCCGAGCCTCCCGCCACCCGCAGCATCCCTGTCCTCCAGCACCCACCCCAGCCGCGACCCCCGGCCACCTGCAGCGTCCTGCCCCCGGCCTCCACGCGAGCGGAGCCCTCCAAGCCTCCGCCGCCGGTATTCACTCAAGCCCCGAGCCCCAGGGCCCCGCCCCTAGCACCCACCCCCCAGCCCCGCGCCCCCGGCCCCCACGCGAGCCCGGAGCCCTCCAAACCTCCGTCCCCGGTATCCACCCAAGCCCCGAGCCTCAGGCACTCCTCTCCCAGCACCCACCCCACCCCCGCCCCCACCAGCCCCCGCCCCCACCCCATCGCCACCCCCTCCAGGCGAGCCACCCCCAACACCCCGCGCAATCTCCCCCCACCCCGACGTACCCTGAACCCACATCTCAGGCAGAAATCCGGAGCACCTTTTTCGTGAGTGAGCAGTCCCCGCGACCCCGTAAGACCGGCAGGCCCTACCGTCGGCCGCAGAAGGATCCTGTGCGTTTTCTCGCCTTTGAGGCGTTGAGGGCCGTGGACGAGCGGGACGCGTACGCGAATCTCGTGTTGCCGCCGCTGTTGCGGAAGGCGCGGGAGAAGGGTGACTTCGACGCGCGGGACGCGGCGCTGGCCACCGAGTTGGTCTATGGGACGCTGCGGCGGCAGGGGACGTACGACGCGATCATCGCCGCGTGTGTCGACCGGCCGCTCCGCGAGGTCGACCCGCCGGTGCTGGACGTACTCAGTCTCGGGGTGCACCAGTTGCTCGGGACGCGGATCCCGACGCACGCTGCCGTGTCCGCGTCCGTCGAGCTCGCCCGGGTCGTGCTCGGGGACGGGCGGGCCAAGTTCGTCAACGCCGTGCTGCGGAAGGTCGCCCACGACGACCTCGACACCTGGATCGAGAAGGTCGCGCCGCCCTACGAGGACGACCCCGAGGACAACCTCGCCATCGTGCACTCGCACCCCCGCTGGGTCGTCTCCGCGCTGTGGGACTCGCTCGGCGGCGGGCGGGCCGGTATCGAGGACCTGTTGGAGGCCGACAACGAGCGGCCCGAGGTGACCCTGGTCGCCCGGCCCGGCCGGTCCACCACCGAGGAACTGCTCCGCGAGGAGGCCGCGGTGCCGGGGCGCTGGTCGCCGTACGCCGTGCGACTCAGTGAGGGCGGCGAGCCCGGGGCCGTCGCGGCTGTGAAGGAGGGGCGGGCGGGCGTGCAGGACGAGGGAAGTCAGCTGGTCGCCCTCGCGCTGGCCAACGCGCCGTTGGACGGGAGTGACGGGTACTGGCTCGACGGGTGTGCCGGCCCCGGTGGCAAAGCCGCGCTGCTCGCCGCCGTAGCTGCCGAGCGCGGGGCCGTGCTCCTCGCTTCCGAGAAGCAGCCGCACCGGGCGGGGCTGGTGGCCAAGGCGCTCGCCGGGAACCCCGGGCCGTACCAGGTCATCGCCGCCGACGGGACCCGGCCACCGTGGCGGCCCGGTACCTTCGACCGGGTGCTGATGGACGTGCCCTGCACCGGACTCGGCGCGCTGCGCCGCCGCCCCGAGGCCCGTTGGCGTCGTCGGCCGGAGGATCTGGAAGGGTTCGCTCCGTTGCAGCGCGATCTGCTCCGGACCGCCCTTGAGTCCGTGCGCGTCGGGGGTGTTGTCGGCTACGCGACCTGTTCGCCTCACCTCGCCGAGACCCGCGCCGTCGTGGACGACGTGCTCAAGCAGTTCCCGCAGACCGAACTGATCGACGCCCGCCCGCTGTTGCCCGATGTCCCGGCACTCGGCGAGGGCCCCGACGTACAGCTGTGGCCGCATCTGCACGGGACCGACGCGATGTATCTCGCGCTCATCCGCCGGACCGGGTGACCCGCAGGTCAGGCGACGCGCCTGAGCGCTTCCCTCGTGAGGTCGGCCAAGGTCGGGTAGCCGTCCACGGCCATGATCAGGTCGGTCTCCGCGAGGAGTGAGCGGAGTACGTGGACGATGCCGTCCGTGCCGCCGAGGGCGAGGCCGTAGGCGTACGGGCGGCCGATTCCCACGGCGGTGGCGCCCAGGGCGAGCGCCTTGACGATGTCGGCGCCGCTGCGGACGCCCGAGTCGAACAGGACCGGAAGACCGTCGGCCGCGTCGACCACGGCTGGGAGCGCGTCCAGGGCGGGGAGGCCGCCGTTGGCCTGCCTGCCGCCGTGGTTGGAGCAGTAGACGCCGTCCACGCCTCCGTCCTTCGCGCGGCGGACGTCCTCCGGGTGGCAGATGCCCTTCACGATCAGCGGGAGGTCGGTGAGGGACCGGAGCCAGGGAGGTCGTCCCAGGTGAGGGGGTTGCCGAAGAGCTGGGTCCAGAGCAGGACCGCGGACTGCGGGTCCTCCTCCGGGGTGCGGGCGAGGCGGGCGCGGAAGACCGGGTCGCTGGTGTAGTTGGCGAGGCAATGGCCGCGCAGCTGGGGGAAGTTGGCGGTGGAAAGGTCGCGCGGGCGCCAGCCGGTGACCCAGGTGTCCAGGGTGACCACGATGCCCTTGTAGCCCGCCTGTTCGGCGCGGTGGACGAGGCTCGCGGCGAGGTCCCTGTCCGTGGGGGTGTAGAGCTGGAAGAGGCCAGGGGTGTCCCCGAACTCGTCGGCCACCTCCTCCAGCGGGTCGACCGTCAGCGTGGAGGCGACCATCGGGACTCCGGTGCGCGCGGCGGCTCTCGCGGTCGCCAGGTCGCCGTGGCCGTCCTGGGCGCAGAGGCCGATGACGCCGATCGGGGCCATGAACAGGGGGAGGGCAGCCGCATCCCGAACAGGTCGACGGACAGGTCGCGTTCGGCCGCGCCGACGAACATGCGGGGGACCAGGCCCCAGTGGTCGAAGGCGGTGACGTTGGCCCGCTGGGTGCGTTCGTCACCGGCGCCGCCCGCGACGTACGACCACACGGAGGGCGGCAGCGCGGAACTCGCCCGGTCCTCCAGCTCCGCGAAGGCCATGGGGTAGGACGGCACGATGCCGCCGAGCCCGTTCAGGTAGATCTCGTTCTGGTAGGAGCCGAACGGCTGTCCCGTGCCCATTGCCATCTCCCTCTCCGCTGAGGTGTCCTGCCCACTGCCGGAAGCCGGTGAACCGCAGGATTCTCGCACCCCGGGTCAGCCGGAGGGCGTTGCGGGGGTGAGTCGGACGGGCAGCTCGCGCCAGCCCTGGGCGATGAACGACGGGACCTGCTCCAGCTCGTCGTCCTCCACCGCCAGGGCGATCCCCGGAAGCGCGCGAAGAGCGCGGGCAGTGCGGTGAGCGTCTCCATCCGGGCCAGCGGGGCGCCGATGCAGCGGTGCACGCCGATGCCCAGGGCGAGATGGCCGTCCGCGTTCCTGGCCGCGTCGAACAGATGGGCGTCGGGGCCGAAGCGTTCCGGGTCGTGCCCCGCCGCGGCGATGGTCGTCAGGATGGCCTCCCGGCGCGGATCGTCGTACCGTCGGCCGTCGTGATGTCGGAAACGGCGTACCGCAACGGCACGTTGGCGATCGACGGGGCCCAGCGCAGCGTCTCCTGGATCACCTGGTCCCAGGTCACCTGCCCGGCGAGCACCTGCTTCAGCTGGTCGGGGTGGCGGAGCAGCGCGTGCACGGCGTTGCCGATCAGGTTGACCGTCGTCTCGAAACCGGCGCCGATGACCAGGAGCAGCGTGTGGATCAACTCCTCCTCGGAGAGCCGGTCGCCCGCGTCCCGGACCGTGATCAGCTCGGTCGTCAGGTCGTCGCCGGGGTGCTCGCTCTTCTCCGCTATCAGCGCCGGGAGCACCGTCACGATCTGCTCGAAGACCTGCGCCGCGTGCTCAGGCGTGCCGGTCGTGTCCATGATTCCCTCGATGAGCCCCGCGACGGCGGCCCGCATCCGCTCCGGCACACCGAACAGATCGGAGATCATCCGCATCGGCAGCGGATGCGCGAACTCCGCCCGCAGATCGACGACTTGGCCCGCCGGGACCTCCGCCATCGCGTCGAGCAGACCCGCGGTGATCTCCCGCACCCGGGGAGCATCGCCTCCGTACGGTGCCGGGTGAAGCTCGGGGCGACGAGCTTCCGTAACCGCATGTGGTCCTCGCCGTAGGTGCTGAGCATGTTGACGATGCTGGTCCAGCTGTAGAGCCAGGCCCACCCCGGTTCGCCTGCGGCCTTGTCGTACAGGGCCCAGTGGCGGCGGGCGTCCCGGCTGACGCGCGGGTCGAGCATCAGCGACTTCAGCAACTCGTACCGGGTGACGGCCCAGGCGGGGACACTGCCGGGGAGTTCCACCGGGACGAGGGGTCCGAGGGCGCGCAGCCGGGCGGCCTCTTCGGGGACGGCCCGGCCGTAGGGGTCGAGCACGATGCCTTGGCGCTTGGCCACGGGGGCTCCTTGGGGTGTGAGGTGGGTGGTCTGGTTCCGTGCGGTTCCGCCAAGAAGGTTTGGCTGTACGGCAGTTGAGGGCGCGGTGGGCCAGTGGAGGACCCCGGAACCCGCGTGCCGTCACGGCATCGCCGCAGCCGTGTCGCGTCGGCTCCCGGTGAGTCGTATCCCCTCGCCCAGCAGGCCCCGCAGGATCAGCCCCATGCTCTCGTCCAGCGCGCGCATCGCGACCGGGTTGATGATCGGCTCCAGGCTCGGGATGCCGAGGTCGAACTCGCAGGTGAACAGGACGCTGACGTCCGTGCCGGTCTGCGTGATGTCCCAGGTGCCGGCGAAGCTCGCGAAGTCGCCGGTGAGTTGGTCGAAGGTGATGCGGCGGG
Organism: Streptomyces sp. P3; assembly: GCA_016893485.2. Lineage (GTDB taxonomy): Bacteria > Actinomycetota > Actinomycetes > Streptomycetales > Streptomycetaceae > Streptomyces. Next base: position 2,027,608 of record JAFEKX020000001.1, on the reverse strand, counting down.
CCACGGGGTCCATGACGTCGCGTTCGGTCCAGCGGAGCAGGCCGCTGCGGAAGCGCACCTCCCAGGCGGACCGCACGGTGTCGGGACCGTCGGGCGTCACGGTGACGGAGCGGACCGTGGCGGTGTGCTCGGTGTAGCGCTCGTAGTCCTGGACGCGGTCGAAGACATGGGTGGCGTCGCCGTCCGGGACGATCGCCTCGATGCGTACGTGGCAGGTCATGCTGGTTTCCCCTCGGGTGTCGGATCTGACGTTCACGTGTCGGTTCTGACGTCCGGGCGCCGTGCTCAGCCCAGGACCAGCGGGCCGCCCGCGAACGCGGCGCACATGCCCTCCGCGGCCCATCTGCGCGACGGCGGATGGAACTTGAGCGCGGCCGAGCACGCGGCGAGATACGCGGTGTCGTCGGTGGAGACGTACTCCATGCCGCCCAGCGCCTCCAGGCAGCGCGGGACCACGCGGTCGATGGTGTCCTGCGTCGAGAAGCGGACGACGAGGGCACGCAGCAGGTCGTCCTGGCCGAGCGGCCGGCCCGTGTCCACCACGGCGGCGGCACCCCGGATGCCGCCCATCGCCGACTCCAACTCGACCAGGATCGCGGCCCGTTCGGCGGCGCTCGCCCGCCGCGCGAGCAGCACGCGTTCGGCGAGCGCGCTGGCCATCCCCAAATACGCGGCGGACATGAGCAGTTCGAACCACACGAAGCCCACGGTCTGGATCGGGTCCAACGTACGGTCCTCACCGAGCCCGGTGCGGATCACCAGATCCGGCGGTACGCGGACGTCCCGCAACCGGACCTCGTCGCTCTCCGCGCCGGCCAGGACGAAGCTGCCCCAGAACGGGTGCACGGAGATGCCGGGGGTGGCGGCGGGGACCACGGCCACGGCGAGCTCCGGGCCCTTCCGTCGTCGAGCGCGACCGACACGCTCAGCAGGTCCATCGACGCGGACAGGCTGCACGGCTTCTTGGCGCCGTTGAGCACCACGTCGTCGCCGTCCTGGTGGGCCTTGATGGAGGAGTCGAGGATCGACTGTCCCGGGCGGCCCTCGGCGAACCCCGAGGCGACCAGCAGCCGTTGGTCCGCCACGGCCTCCAGCAGCATCCACTCCATGCCCTGCGCGACCTCGTACGCCTGGACCAGCCCGGCCACCGACAGGTGGTGCATGGTGGTCGCCACGGCGAGCGAGGGGCTGCGCGCCCCGACCGCGCGCTGCAAGGACACCGCGTCCTCGGCGCTGATCCCGAGACCCTGGTGTTCCGCCGGGACCAGCAGCGCGGGGCCGCCCGCGGCCTTGAACAGGGGCAGCGCGGGCCCGCCAGGACGCTCCCGTTCCGGCTGCGGCAGTGCGGCGAGCCGCTTGTCGAGGCCCGGCAGGAACCGGTCCAGCACCGCGCGCTCGGGTTCAAGAAAGTTCATCGCCGTCTCCCTCTCGATGTGCGGGACCCTTGTCGTCCTGGGCGTTCACGCCGACGCCCGGGCGCCGAGCCGGTCGGTGATCAGCCGCCGTACGGACGCCCGCCACGCGTCCTCGTTGGCCTGGGTGTCCGCCGCGGCCTCCAGCCCCGGGAGGTCGGCGAGCGAACTGGGCAGCGGCTTCTCGTTGAAGAGCACCGACGACATGTCCAGCAGCCGGTCCAGCCGCGTCTGCGCCCACTCGGGCACCACGTCGAAGAACGAAGAACGCCGGGCGGACCAGCCGTTCCACGACATCGGGCGCCAGCACCCGCAGCGGCCGGACCGTCAGGCCCGCCTCCGCCGCCTCCTCGACGATCACCTGAACCAGCCGGTCGCAGGTCAGCGCGTGCGCCCCGCCGCTGAGCCAGTACTCGGCGGGCCGCGCACCCGCGTCCAGCAGCGCCACGATCGCCCGCGCCACCACGTCCTGCGGTACGAAGTCGACGTAGCTCGCGGGGTCGCTCGGCACGAAGGGCAGGCGGTTGCGGAGCACCTGCTGGGCGAAGGTGTGCAGGCCCTGCGGTTCGGCGATCTCCCCGGTGACGGAGTCGCCGATGATGATCGACGGGCGGACGACCGTCACGCTGCCACCCGCCGCGGCGACGGCCTCCTCGCCGGCCGTCTTGGAGGCGACGTAGTCCGCGGGGCTGTTCCCGGCGCGCTCGGCGCGGTTGCCCCCGGCGGCGACGATCTCCCGGTAACGGGCCACGTACGCGGTGCTGACGTGGATCAGCGGGACCCCGGCCTCGGCCGCGAACCGGGCCACGCGGCCGGCTCCCTCGACGTTCACCGTGTGCATCGAGGCCCGGCCGGAACCGAAGGCGACCATCCCGGCGGCGTGCACCACCGCGTCGGTCCGCGCGAGCAGGCGTCGGTAGGCGGGGGTCCAGCCCCAGCCGGGGCCGTGTGATGTCACCGGGCAGGGCCTCGCCGACGGGGAGGGATGCCTGCGGTGCGTCAACGCGACGACCCGGTGGTGCCGCAGATACGGCAGCAGGGCGGTACCCAGGACGCCGCCGGCGCCGGTGAGCAGGACGGTCTTCGAGTGCGGGTGGGGTGGGTGCGCCGGGTGCGTCGAGCGGGTCGGGTCGACGGGGTGCGTCGGCATGGTCGGCAGCCTTTCGGAAGCGTTCGCGGGCGGGTCGGATCACGGAGGGCGGGTCGTCGTAGGTCCCAAGTCGACTGTCAGGCAAGGGACTTCGCCGTCACGGGCGTCGCTTGTCAGGAGAGGGACTTCGCCATCGCGGACAGCGCGCCCTCGACGGCTTCCAGCAGCCGGGTCTCCTGCGCGGGGAGAGCACGGCGGGCGGGGTCAGGCGGACGACCGGGTGGGCGTTGAGGGAGTGGTTGACGACCACACCCCGGTCGACCATCTCCAGCAGGAACTCCCCGGCCGCCCCCGCGTCCGCCAGCTCGATCCCGATCAGCAGCCCGGCACCGCGCACCTCGCGGACCAGCCCGGGTGCGTGCTCGGCGGTGACGGCCCGGAGCGCGGGCAGCAGCCGGGCGCCGATGGCGGCGGCACGTTCGACCAGCCCCTCGTCCCGGATCACCTCGACGGTCGCGCTGACGGCGGCCATCGCGATCGGTGCGCCGGAGTAGGTCGAGGTGTGCAGGAAGGGGTCGGTGTCGAAGGGCTCGAACACCTCCTGGGTGGCGAGGGTCGCTGCCACCGGCATGACCCCGCCGGACAGCGCCTTGCCGGTCACGAGCACGTCGGGCCGTACGCCCTCGGCGGCACAGCCCCACCAGGACCCGAGCCGCCCCAGCCCGGTCATCACCTCGTCGACGACCAGGAAAGCCCGATGCTCCCGGCACAGCGCGGCCACCGCCGCCAGATACCCGGGCCGAGGCACGATCACCCCGGCCTCGCTCTGCACCGGCTCCACCACCACACAGGCGTCCGCGTCACCGTCACTCAGCGCCGCGGCCAGCGCGTCGGTGTCACCGAACGGCACGTGCCGGACGTCCGGCAGCAGCGGCCGGAACGGATCCTGATAGAGCGGGTTCGCGGTGAGGGACAGCGCGCCGAGGGTCTTGCCGTGATAGCCGTCCCGCATCGAGATCAGTCGCCGTCTGCCATGTGCCCGAGTGAGTTTCACGGCCGCCTCGACGGCCTCGGTCCCGAGCCGGAGAAGTGCACCCGGTCGAGCCCGTCCGGCGCGACCCCGGCGAGCGCCTCGGCGGCGTGCCCGGACACAGGGTCGAGGAACAGCCGGCTGGACAACGCCAGCCGCCCCGCCTGCCGCCGCCGTACCGCAGCGACGACCCGGGGATGCCCGGCCCCGACGAAGAAGACGCCGTAGCCCCCGCAGTTGAGGTACGTCCTCCCCTCGGTTGAGGTGATCTCCGCCCCCTCCGCCGCCCCCTCGACAACACCCCGAACATCGCCGCCAGCCGCCCACGCCCGCTACTGAGATGCCGAGCATGCAGCGCAACCAACTCTGTCTCTGTCCGACCCACTACGCATTCCCCCGTGACGACGACGCGTGACGTGCCGCCGAGCATGGGCTCCCCGAACCCCGGGTCACGCCCTGGTCCACTGACCGGAACGCCACAGTTCCCACCCGGCCCACGGAAGCGCCCTTGAAAGGGGCGCGGGGAACTGCGCGCCCAGCCACAGTGGACCCGCACCCGAAAGGCCCCCATCCACAGCGGCCCCGCACTCGAAAAGGAACCCCACCCGCGACGGACCGATGCGGCCAACCCCTGGAGGGCATGGCAGGCTTGGCTTGGGGCATGGCCGTCCAGATCAACCCCAGCATCCTGTCCGCAGACTTCGCCCGCCTGGCCGACGAAGCCACCGCGGTGTCCGGCGCGGACTGGCTCCACGTCGACGTCATGGACAACCACTTCGTCCCGAACCTGACCCTCGGCGTACCGGTCGTAGAGTCACTGGCGCGGGCGACGGACACCCCGCTGGACTGCCATCTGATGATCGAGGACGCCGATCGCTGGGCCCCGCAGTACGTCGAGGCGGGTGCCTCCTCCGTCACCTTCCACGTCGAGGCGGCGGCTGCGCCGGTCCGGCTGGCCCGTGAGATTCGGGCCAAGGGAGCGCGCGTCCATGGCGCTGAAGCCCGCGACGCCGATCGAGCCGTACGAGGATCTGCTGCCCGAACTCGACATGCTGCTGATCATGACCGTGGAGCCGGGCTTCGGTGGCCAGTCGTTCCTCGACATCATGCTGCCGAAGATCCGTCGCACCCGTGAGCTGATCAAGAAGCACGGACTGGAGCTGTGGCTGCAGGTCGACGGGGGAGTTTCGGCCTCGACGATCGAGGCGCTGCGCGGACGCGGGAGCCGATGTGTCGCCGGTTCGGCGGTCTACGGGGCATCCGACCCGGCCGCGGCGGTACGTGCATTGCGCACGCAGGCGGAGGGGGCCACCGGCAAGGCATCCTGGGCGTGCGACCACTGAGCGGCAGGTATGTGAACGGCGGCCATCAAGGCTGATCAAGTGCGCCGGATCTGCAAGGATGAACGGCGAATCCAGAGTGTGAACAGCAGTGAGGAGATCGCCGTGTCGGGTATGTCGACGGGCCGGTCAGCCATGCGGATGGGACCCGCAGAGCTGGTGCAGGCGGCGGCCATGGCCCGCCGCTTCTACCTCGAGGGCAAGTCCAAGATCCAGATCGCGGAGGAGTTCGGCGTCAGCCGCTTCAAGGTGGCCCGGGTCCTGGAGACCGCTCTCGAACGGGATCTCGTACGCATCGAGATCCGAGTACCGGCCGAACTGGACGCGGAGCGCTCGGACGCGCTGCGTGCCCGGTACGGCCTGAGGCACGCCGTCGTGGTCGAGTCCCCGGCCGAGGTCAGCGAGGAGTCGCCCGACCCCGAGAACCTCGGGGAGGTCGCGGCCGACCTGCTCGGCGAGCTGGTCGCCGAGGGCGATGTGCTCGGCCTCGCCTGGGGCCGGTCCACCATCCACATGGCGGCGGCCCTCGACCGGCTGCCGCCCTGCACGGTGGTCCAGCTGACGGGCGTGTACGACGCCGGGACCGCCGAGCGCGGCTCGGTCGAGGCGGTACGGCGGGCCGCGCAGGTGTCGGGCGGCGACGCCCACCCCATCTACGCCCCGATGCTGCTGCCGGACGCGGCCACCGCCGAGGCACTGCGCCACCAGACGGGGATCGCCCGGGCCTTCGAGTACTTCGACAAGGTCACGGTCGCCTGCGTCTCCATCGGCTCCTGGGAGCCGGGCATCTCGACGGTCTACGACATGCTCAGCGACGAGGAGCGGGCGCACTACTCGTCCCTCGGTGTCGCCGCCGAGACGTCCGCGCACCTCTTCGACGCCGAAGGCCGCCGGGTCGGCCGGGACCTGGGCGAGCGGTGCATCACCGTCAAGGCGGACCAGCTGCGCCGAATCCCCGAGGTCGTCGCGATCGCGGGCGGCCGGCGGAAGGCGGCGGCGATCGACGCCGTGCTGCGGTCCGGGCTCGTCACCAGCCTGGTGACGGACACGGCCGCGGCGGACTACCTGATGACGGCCGGGTCGCCGCCGAAGTCGGCGCTCAGCCGGACGGACCCCGACGGGATCTGACGGGCCGCGACACCACGTCGTACCGGGACGGCCGTGGCAGCATCGGGCGCATGCTGCTGCGGTTCGTCTCCCGGGTGCTTCTCGTCCTTCTGGCCGTCCTGTTGCCGGTCGGCTGTTCCTCCACGGCCACCACCGGTGCCGGCACCGCCACCGCCACCGCCACCGTCAGGCTCTCCCAACTCCCCGCCGAGGCACGGCGGACCGTCGCCCTCATCGACCGGGGCGGGCCGTTCCCGTACGCCAAGGACGGGGTCGTCTTCGGGAACTACGAGAAGCTGCTGCCCCGGCAGAAGCGCGGTTTCTACCACGAGTACACCGTCAGGACGCCGGGCTCGCGGGACCGCGGGGCCCGGCGCATTGTCACCGGGCAGGACGGCGAGATCTACTACACCGATGATCACTACAAGTCGTTCAGGACGGTACTGAGATGACGGAGTTCGCGGTCACGCTGGACCTCGACGGGGTCACGGACAAGGCCGGCCTGATGGACCGCTGCGTCCAGGCACTCCAGCTGCCCGACTGGTTCGGCCGGAACTGGGACGCCCTCGCGGACAGCCTCGGCGACCACACCGTGTGGCCCGAGGCGGCCGTCGAGCGGGGCCTGCTGGTCGTCGTACGCAACTGGCGGTCGTACGCCACTTCACGGCCCGACGAGTGGGCGACCGCCGTCGACGTCTTCGGGGACGCGGTCGACGCGACACCGGCGCTGTCCGTCGTGCTCGCGCTGGGCGGGGGCGGGCGCTAGCCCGATTGTCCGAGGCGGCTGGCAGAGTGTTCGGTATGGAGCAACAGGAGCAGCGCACGTCGGTCCGGCTGGTGGTCGTGGACCCGGACCTCGAAGCGCAGTGCGACCGGGTGGAAGAGCACTTGCTGGTGCCCCTGGCCGAGTCCGTGGGCGGAGCGGGCGGTGACCACGCGCTCTTCGCGGACGGGCTCGTGGCCTTCCGGCGGGTGCGGGAGACGCTCGCCGAGGCGGTGGCCCGGGGCCCCAAGGTGTGGACACCGAACGGCCGTTGGGAGCACGAGGGCCTGCGCCTCGTCGAACTGCCCGCCGGAGACACGGACTTGCTGTACGCGCTGCTGCGCGAGCTGTCCGGACTCCTCGTGGCCCCTCCGGACCTGCCCGACCCTCGGGCGTCGTCGCCACCGTCCGCACCACCGTCCTGACCCCCGAGAAGACCGCCGTCGGCCTGGTCGGCGCGCTGGCGCGGGTCCTGTCCCTGGTGGACCTCACGCCCGACGCCGACACCGCCACGCTCTTCGCGGCGATCGAGGCGGGCGGCGGCGAGGACGTGAGACTCGGCTACGGGCAGGACGAGGCGTGGCAGCGCCTCGCCCACCGGCTCACGATGCTGCTGACCGAGTCGGCTCCCCTGCATCGCTTCCTGTACTGAACCGCCTTCGTGTCAGCGGGAGTTGCGCCTGCGGCGGGCGACGAGCAGGACCGCCGAGCCGAGTGCCACGGCTCCGGCCGCCGTGGTGGCGACGAGTGCCATCGGGCCCGTGCCCGTGTGCGGCAACGACCCGCCGGGCACGGTCGTCGCGGTCGGCGTGACCGACGTACCGCCCGAGGCTCCCGGGGTGGGGGACGCGCTCGACGCGGTCGAGGACGCGGACGGGCTCGGCGTCTGTGACGCGGTCGACCCAGTGAAGGTGAACGTGGCGCTGTCGTCGGCGGAGTCCGGGTCGTGCAGCGGGATGCCGGCCGGGCCGGGGAGCACGGTCGCCGTGCCCTTGGCGCCGGTGTAGTCCTTGGCCGCCTTCACCCACAGCACGAACAGCTGACTGTGCCCGGCGGCGACCCCGCGCGGCACCGGGCACACGTAGTGCCGGTGACCCGCCGCGAAGGGCGCCGTCCTGCCGTCGCCCACCCAGAGGAAGCACTCGCCGTAGGGCGTGTCCTCCCCCTCCTCGAAGGCGTTGCCGGTCGCGACCGTGCCCTTGGGGAGGACGACGTCGACGAGGGCGACGGCCTTGTTGCCGATGCCGTACGCGGAGGCCGGGCCGTGGTTCACCGCGTTGAGGGTCAGCGTCCACTCGCCGCCCGTACGGCGGGGGTCACCGCGGCGGTGGCGGCGAGGTCCGCCGAGTTGTCGGCCGAGACCCGGACCTGGCCCGTGGCACCGCTCGAAACCGTTCCCCGACCCGGATGCGGGCACCAGGGTCAGCTCAGGTCCGGTCCCCGGCTCGCTGCCGCCGCCGGGCTGCACACCGGGCTTCAGCAGTTCGGCCGAGTAGTCGGTCACGGCGGTCAGGACGTGGGCGCCGACCGTGGCGGTGAGGGGGCTGCTCAGTTCGACCGTGGCGCCCGCGGCCACCGGGGCGGTGAAGACGCAGGTCACGGAGGCCTGGCTGCCGGGTTCGACGGGGTCGTCGCCGTCGCCGTAGGTGCAGTTGGAGAACTTCCGGTCGAAGGCCAGGCCGCCCACCTCCTCCCAGCGCAGCATGATGCGGCGGTCGGTGGCGAGGTCGCCGGTATTGCGCAGCCGGAGCGGAAGCTCGATCCGGGAGCCGACCTTGGCGTGCGTCACGTCTGGCACCTTGCCGACGGTCAGCTCCGGGACGCCGACGACCACCTTGGCCTGCGCGGTGGCGCCGGTGCCGTGCTCGGCGGAGACGGTGTACTTCAGCGTGCCGGTGGCACCGAGGGCGGCGCCCGGGTCCGCCCGCACGGTGAAGTCGACGTACGGCGGCTGGGACTCGTCCTTGTCGACGCAGGTGAGGACCTGCCCGGCGGCCGTGCACCTCGGGTCGTCCGCGCTGACGGCCGCGACGCCCGCCAGGTCGCGGGCGTCGATGACCAGCGTCTGGTGCGTGGGCACGGGAGCGTGCGCGCCGCCGTCGTAGAACTGCCAGCCCACGTGGACCGGCTGCGCGGCCTGTCCCACGTTGAGCTGTGCGTCCGCCTCGATCACGGCGTGGGCCTGCGTCGGGGAGGGGGAGGGACTGGCGGCCAGGGCGGCGGACCCGGGCGCGAGGGCGAGCACCACGGCGGTGAGCGCCGCCCCGAGCACCGTGCGGAGGGAAGTCATGCCCGTTCGATACACGAGGTGTCCCGAAGGTTGCCCACACATGAATCACAGGTTCGTTTGGACATTCCTCCAGCGGCGGCCTCGACCTGCCTGGACGATGATCCGAGGCATGGCATTCCGCCCGACATGGGACAATGAAGTACGTGCTCTTCCCCTGGCTGACCTGTCCGGGGACCACCTCTGATCGACTGGGATGTGCAGCACGTGCGTTTCCTCAACGACCTCCAGCCCCCGTACGACCTGACGTACGACGACGTCTTCATGGTGCCGCGCCGCAGCGCGGTCGGATCGCGTCAGGGCGTGGACCTCAGCTCCCCGGACGGCACGGGCACCACCATCCCGCTGGTCGTCGCCAACATGACCGCCATCGCCGGCCGTCGCATGGCCGAGACCGTGGCCCGGCGCGGCGGGATCGTGGTCATCCCGCAGGACATCCCGATCGAGGTCGTCACCGACGTCGTGTCCTGGGTGAAGAGCCGCCACCTCGTCCTGGACACCCCGATCCGGCTCGCCCCGCACCAGACCGTCGCCGACGCGCTGGCCCTGCTGCCCAAGCGCGCGCACAACGCCGGGGTCGTCGTGGACGGGGCCCAGCGCCCGGTCGGTGTCGTCACCGACGCCGACCTCACCGGTGTGGACCGCTTCACGCAGCTCGGTGAGGTCATGTCCCGCGACCTGCTGCTGCTCGACGCGGACATCGACCCGCGCGAGGCGTTCAACCGGCTGGACAGCGCCAACCGCCGCTACGCCCCCGCCGTCGACAAGGACGGCAAGCTCGCCGGCATCCTCACCCGCAAGGGCGCCCTGCGCGCCACGCTGTACGCGCCGGCCGTCGACGCGGACGGCAAGCTGCGCATCGCGGCGGCCGTCGGCATCAACGGCGACTTCGTGCAGAAGGCCAAGCAGCTGCTCGACGCGGGCGTGGACACGCTCGTCATCGACACCGCGCACGGTCACCAGGAGTCGATGATCAGCGCGATCCGGCAGGTCCGCGCCCTCGACCCGCAGGTGCCGATCGTGGCCGGCAACATCGTCGCCGCCGAGGGCGTCAAGGACCTCATCGAGGCGGGCGCCGACATCATCAAGGTCGGCGTGGGCCCCGGCGCGATGTGCACCACCCGCATGATGACCGGCGTCGGCCGGCCGCAGTTCTCGGCCGTCATGGAGTGCGCGCCGAGGCGAAGAAGTACGGCAAGCACGTGTGGGCCGACGGGGGTGTCCGCCACCCGCGCGATGTCGCGATGGCGCTCGCCGCCGGTGCGTCGAACGTGATGATCGGCTCGTGGTTCGCGGGTACGTACGAGTCGCCGGGCGACCTTCAGCAGGACGCCAACGGCCGCCTCTACAAGGAGTCGTTCGGCATGGCGTCCGCCCGCGCGGTCCGCAACCGCACGTCGGACGAGTCGGCCTACGACCGCGCCCGCAAGGCGCTGTTCGAGGAGGGCATCTCCACCTCCCGCATGTACCTCGACCCGGCCCGCCCGGGTGTCGAGGACCTGATCGACTCGATCATCGCGGGCGTCCGCTCCTCCTGCACCTACGCCGGCGCGGGCTCCCTCGAGGAGTTCGCCGAACGCGCGATCGTCGGCATCCAGAGCGCGGCAGGCTACGCGGAGGGCAAGCCCCTGCACGCGAGCTGGAGCTGACCCGACTGGCTCTGCTGCGGCCCCTGTTGTCCTGGTGGAGGGGATGTTCGGGGGCCGCAGGCTCACTGTCCGCGCGGCCCGCGAGGCCGGCGCCTCCCGGACCCGGATGGGCGCGGTCCTCGGCATGACCAAACAGGCCGCCCGGGGCCCGCACCCGCTGGATCGACACCTCGCCGCCCCCACCCCGCAACACCCACCCCCACCACGCAACGAATCCGCACCCCCGCCCCACGAACGCAACGATCTTGCGGTGGCGCGCAAGGATGCCGCATTACGGTCAGGACGCGCGGCCTCGTAAGGTCGAGCGCTGTACCCAGCGCGCGGCAGGACCTCCGCTCGGCGGCCCTCCTCGTGCCGTCGCTTCCTGTCGCCGTGACCCGGCAGCGACAAGGAGCCATCCGCGTGCTCGACCAAGGCGCACCCCCGCACGACCGCAGTCGGACCGCCGAGCCGTCCCCGGGCTCGGCGCGCGCCTGATGCGCCGCAAGCCCGTGGAACGCCTGGTCGCCGAGGGCGGCCAGGGTGAGGGCGGGCTCGCTCCGCCGCTCCCTCGGGCTCTGGCAGCTGACGATGATCAGCATCGGCGCCACCCTCGGCACCGGCATCTTCGTCGTCCTCGGCGAAGCCGTCCCCAAGGCCGGCCCCGCCGTCACGCTCTCCTTCGTGATCGCCGGCCTCACCGCCCTGTTCTCGGCCCTCTCGTACGCGGAGCTCGCGGGCACCATCCCGGTCGCCGGTTCCTCGTACTCCTACGCCTACGCCACGCTCGGCGAGCTGATCGCCTGGATCTGCGGCTGGTGTCTGATCCTGGAGTACGGCGTCTCGGTCGCCGCCGTCGCGGTCGGCTGGGGCGAGTACCTGAACGAACTCCTCGACGGCACGATCGGGGTCACCATCCCCGACGCGCTGTCCGCCCCGCCCGGCGACGGCGGCGTCTTCAACCTCCCGGCGCTGATCGTCGTACTCCTCGCCATGGCCTTCCTGCTCGGCGGCGCGAAGGAGTCCGCGCGCGCCAACACGGTCATGGTCTGTGTGAAGATCGCCGCGCTGGTGCTGTTCTGCGCGATCGGCATCCAGGGCTTCAAGTCCGGCAACTACGACCACTTCATGCCGCTGGGCATGGCCGGTGTCAGCGCGGCCGGAGCGACCCTCTTCTTCTCGTACATCGGCTTCGACGCAGCCTCCACGGCCGGCGAGGAGGCGAAGAACGCGCAGCGTGACCTGCCCCGCGCGATCATGCTCTCCCTCGTCATCGTGACCGCGCTCTACGTCCTCGTCGCGGCCGTCGCCGTCGGCGCGAAGCCCTGGCGCCGCTTCAACGACTCCGAGGCCGCCCTCGCCCAGATCATGCGCGACGTCACCGGCCAGTCCTTCTGGGGCACCCTCCTCGCCGCCTGCGCGGTCATCGCCATCGCGAGCGTCGTCCTGACCGTCCTCTACGGCCAGACCCGCATCCTCTTCGCGATGTCCCGGGACGGCCTCGTGCCCAAGGCGTTCGGCAAGGTCCACCCGAAGACCGGGGCGCCTCGCGCGAACACCGTCATCGTGTCCCTGTTCTGCGGGGTCCTCGCCGCCGCCATCCCGCTCGGGCAGCTCGCGGACGCGACCAGCATCGGCACGCTCTTCGCCTTCGCACTGGTCAACGTCGCCGTCGTGGTGCTGCGCCGGACCCGCCCCGACATGTCCCGCACCTTCCGCGTACCGCTGTCCCCGGTCCTGCCCGCCGTGGGCTTCGCGTTGTGCGTGTGGATGATGGGCAGCCTCTCGTCCGTCACCTGGGTGGTCTTCGGGGCTGGATGGCCGTCGGGCTCGTGTTCTACTTCGTATACGGCCACCGCCGTTCCCGACTGGCAACACCCGCACCGCCCGAGAAGTGATCGATCCACCGTGCTGAACGAACTCGACGAACGCATCGTGCACGCCCTCGCCGAGGACGCCCGCCGCTCCTTCGCGGACATCGGGCAGCTCGTCGGCCTGTCCGCGCCCGCCGTGAAGCGGCGCGTGGACAGGCTGCGGGCCACCGGCGCCATCACCGGCTTCACCGTACGGGTGGACCCGTCGGCGCTCGGCTGGGAGACCGAGGGGTTCGTCGAGATCTACTGCCGCCACAACACCTCCCGGACACCATCCGGCGCGGCCTCGAGCGCTACCAGGAGGTCGTCGCCGCGTCCACCGTCACCGGCGACGCGGACGCGGTCGTCCAGGTCTTCGCCGCCGACATGCGCCACTTCGAACGGGTCCTGGAGCGCATCGCCGGGGAGCCCTTCGTGGAGCGCACCAAGTCGGTCCTCGTCCTCTCCCCGCTGCTCCGCCGCTTCTCGTCCGGCTCGCCGACCTAGGGCGACCGTCAGGGCGACTGCTGGTCACTCCGCCGTCTTCCGTGCCAGCGCGTTGTTCCCTATCGAGTTGTGCACACTGAAGCTCACCGCATCCGACCGATAACGGTCGTCGGACCACTCGACTGGGCGCCCCTCGCGGGTGGTGGTCACCCGGCGGACCCGGAGCAGCGGACTCGTGCGGCGGATGCCGAGCAGCTCCGCGTCCTGTGCCCCCGCCGCGACCGCGTCGATGACGTGCTCGCCGTAGGCGAAGACCAACCCCGTGTCGTCGTACAGGCGTTGGGTCACCGACGGGCACTCCGGCTCGATCGCCTCGACGGCGGGGAGATCCAGTCCGCGTACACCGTCCGCTCCAGGAGGACCGGCTCGCCGTCCAGGCCGCGGACCCGGAGGACGTGCAACACCGGTGTTCCCGCGGCGAGTTGGAGGCGTACGGCGTCCTCGGCGGTGGCCGGGCGGTACTCCTGCGCGACCACGTGCCCGGTCGCCTCGCGCTCCATCGCGCGGGCCCACTCGGCGAAGCTGCGGAGCTCCGCGAAGCTCTGGCTGCGCCGGCTGGCCAGCACCACCCGGCGGGCGCCCTGCCGGGACCCGATCAGCCCCTCGGCGGTGAGGGCCGCGACGGCCTGGCGGACCGTGCCGCGCGAGACGCCGTACTGCGCGGCGAGGTCCGTCTCCGCGGGCAGCAGGCTGCCGACTGTGTACTCCTCACGGTCGATGGCCTTCCGCAGCTCGTCGGCGATCTCCTCGTGTCGCGCCGTCATGCTTCCCCTCTGAGTCGGCAGCTGTGCACAGCGTGAGCAGCGTAGTCCAGTTCTCCTGGTGATCCGTGTCAGCCAGGAGTGTGCAGGGAATGGGGGTCACGGTTTCGCCAATGTTTACGAACAAGACACCATCACCGGGCGTACTGAGGCCAACTTGTTCAGACAAGTTCTGCTGACAAGTTCTCTGCTTCGCTCCGTTCCGCTCAAAACCCTCGTGCGCACCCCTGGAGAGACCGTGACCGTGTCCCCGCCGAGAAACGCCGTCCTGGGTGGTTCCCTCGCCGTCGTCGCCGCGCTGGCGCCTCAGTGCCTGCGGCGCCGCTCCCGACAACGCGTCGTCGACCGCCGACGGCAAGAACGCCGCCACCGCCACCTCCGCCGCCGACTTCGGCGGCATGGACGCCCTGGTGAAGGCGGCAAAGAAGGAGGGCACGCTGCACGCCATCGCGCTGCCCCCGCGACTGGGCCAACTACGGTGCCCTCATCGACGGTTTCACCAAGAAGTACGGCATCAAGATCACGGACGAGAACCCGGACGGCTCCAGCCAGGACGAGATCAACGCCGTCACCTCCCGCAAGGGCCAGGACCGTGCGCCCGACGTCCTCGACCTCGGCTCCTCCTTCGCGCTGAGCGCCGCCCAGCAGGGCCTGCTCGCGCCGTACAAGGTCGCCTCGTTCGACCAGATCCCCGAGGGCCAGAAGGACCCGAAGGGCCAGTGGTTCAACGACTACGGCGGCTACATCTCCATCGGCTGCGACGCCAAGCGCGTGAAGACCTGCCCGACCACCTTCGCGGACCTGCTGAAGCCGCAGTACAAGGGCCAGGTCGCCCTCAACGGCAACCCCACCAAGTCGGGTTCGGCCTTCGGCGGCGTGTACGCGGCGGCGCTCGCCAACAAGGGCTCCTTCGACGACATCCAGCCCGGTCTGGACTTCTTCGGCAAGTTGAAGAAGAACGGCAACTACACGCCGGTCGAGTCCACCCCGGCGACCGTCGAGAAGGGCGAGACGCCCATCTCCATCGACTGGGACTACCTCAACGCCGGTTACGCCGACGAGTTCAAGTCCAAGGGCGTCGACTGGAAGGTCTCCATCCCGAGCGACGGCCAGTACGCGCAGTACTACTCGCAGGCCATCAACAAGGACGCCCCGCACCCGGCGGCCGCCCGCCTGTGGCAGGAGTACCTGTACAGCGCCGAGGGCCAGAACCTGTGGCTCAAGGGGTACGCGCGTCCGGCGCTCATGACCTCCATGGAGTCGGCCGGCACGCTCGACAAGACCGCCGCCGCCAAGCTCCCCAAGGTCACCGGCACGCCGTCCTTCCCGACCGAGGACCAGCAGAGCAAGGCCAAGACGGTCATCGCGCAGGGCTGGGCGAAGGCCGTCTCCGGATGACGGCCACGCTCACGCGGGCCGACGTGGGCGCCGCCGCTTCCGTGAAGCGGCGGCGCCGCGTCCCCGGCTGGATCGCCGTGGTCCCGCTGCTCGTGTTCGTCGCGGTCGCCTTCGGCGTGCCCGCCGTCGCGATGCTGAACGGCGCCTTCACCGTCAAGAACCAGGCGACGGGCGCCACTTCGTACAGCACCGCCAACCTCACCGAGTCCCTGAAGGGCGCCTACCTCACCGCGCTCATCGGCAGCGTCAAGCTGTCCGCGCTCTCGGCCGCCCTCGGCACCCTGCTCGGGCTGCCGCTCGCGCAGGTCGTCATCACCTCCCGCTTCCGCGCGCTGCGCGAGGCCGTGCTCACCGCCTCCGGCGTCCTCGCCAACTTCGGCGGGGTCCCGCTGGCCTTCGCGTTCGTCGCCACCCTCGGCAACGCCGGTGTGCTGACGACCCACTTGGGCCTCAAGGACAAGGGCTGGGACCTCTACAGCTTCTCCGGCCTGGTCCTCGTCTACCTCTACTTCCTCATCCCGTTGATGGTCCTCACCATCACCCCCGCCCTGGAGGGCCTGCGCACCCAGTGGCGCGAGGCCGCCCAGAACAACGGCGCCACCGGCGTCCAGTACTGGCGGTACGTCGCCCTGCCGGTGCTGCTGCCCTCACTGCTCGGCGGGTTCGTCCTCCTCTTCGGCAGCGCGTTCGCCGCGTACGCCACCGCCGCGGCCATGGTGGGCAGTTCGATCCCGCTGGTCACCCTGCAGATCGCCGACGCCATCTCCGGCAACGTGCTGGTCGGCCAGGAGAACGTGGCCCTCGCCCTCAGCCTCGACATGGTCCTGGTCGCGGGCGTGGTCATGGCCGTGTACCTGCCCCTGCAACGACGGAGCGCGCGATGGCTGGACGCCTGAACCTCTGGCGGTGGGTCGTCCTCGGCCTCGCCGCCCTGTACTTCCTGGTGCCGCTCGCCGCGTCCGTGGTCTTCACCATCGACGTGCCCGGCGAGGGCGTCACCTTCGACGCCTACACCCAGATCGTCTCCACCGCCGGCTTCACCTCCAGCCTGGTCCTCTCGCTGGAACTCGCCGCCGCCACCATCGCCGTCGTGCTGCTCCTGATGGTCCCGGCCATGGTCGCGCTACGGCTCGGAGCGCCCCGGCTGCGCCCGGTCGTCGAGGTGATCTGCTCGCTGCCGCTGGTGGTGCCGCCGATCGCGTTCGTCGCCGGGATCGCCACCGTGCTCAAGTGGGGCCCCGACTACCTCTCGCGCACCCCGCTGTTCGAGACCTTCGTCGCCATCCAGAACCCGGACTTCCCGTTCATCCTCGTCCTCGCCTACGTCGTGATGGCGCTGCCGTTCGTGTACCGGGCGCTGGACTCGGGGCTGCGCGCCATCGATGTGAAGACCCTCGTCGAGGCCGCCCGCAGCTGCGGCGCGAACTGGCCGCAGGCCCTCGTGCGGACCGTACTGCCCAATCTGCGCGGCGCGTTGCTCAACGCCTCCTTCCTCACGCTGGCCCTGGTCCTCGGCGAGTTCACCGTGGCCCAACTGCTGGGCTTCCAGCCCTTCGCCGTGTGGATCTACAGCGTCGGCGGGTCCAACGCCCAGCTCTCCGTCGCCGTCTCCGTGCTCAGCCTGGTCGTCACCTGGGCACTCCTCCTCACGCTCGCCGGTGTCGGCGGGCGCGACAAAACCGCTTCGTCCCGGGGATGAACCATGACCGCCACCACGCTTGAGAAGACCACCACGGACCAGGCCGCCACCGTCGAATTCCGTAGCCTGCGCCGGGAGTTCGGCGCCACGGTCGCCCTCGACGGACTCGACCTGACCGTCCGCCCCGGCGAGTTCCTGGCCCTGCTCGGCCCCTCCGGCTGCGGCAAGACCACCGCCCTGCGCATGCTCGCCGGCTTCGAACACCCCACCTCCGGCGAGGTGTTGGTGGACGGCAAGGACGTCACCGACGTGCCCGCGCACCGCCGCGACGCCGGGATGGTCTTCCAGTCGTACAGCCTCTTCCCGCATCTCAACGCGCTCGACAACGTCGCCTTCGGCCTGCGCATGCGCAAGGTCCGTACGGCCGAACGACGGTCCCGCGCGGCCGAGTTGCTCGACCTCGTCGGGCTCGGCGACAAGGGCGAGCGCTTCCCGCACCAGCTCTCCGGCGGCCAGCAGCAGCGCGTCGCCCTGGCCCGCGCGCTCGCCCTGCGCCCGCGCGTGCTGCTCCTGGACGAGCCGCTGTCGGCGCTCGACGCAAAGGTCCGGCTGTCCCTGCGCGAGGAGATCCGCCGCCTCCAGCAGGAACTCGGCATCACCACCCTCTTCGTGACACACGATCAGGAAGAGGCCCTGTCCATAGCCGACCGGGTCGCCGTCATGCGCGCCGGACGGCTCGAACAGTGCGCCGCCCCGGCCGAGTTGTACGGCCGTCCCGCGACCCCGTTCGTCGCCGAGTTCGTCGGCACGATGAGCCGCCTCCCGGGCCGGCTCACCGACGGCACGGTCGAAGTCCTCGGCCAGCGGCTCCGGTCGACGGCGAGGCACCGGCGGGACCCGAGGTGGACGTGCTCGTACGCCCCGAGGCGATCGACGTCCGCGCGGACGAGACCGGTGGTGCGCGCGTCGTCGGAACCGCCTTCCTGGGTGCGGTCGTTCGCGTCACCGTACGGCTCGGCGACGACACCGAGGTCAAGGCCGACCTGCCCACCCACGAGGCGACCACCCTGGGCGCCGGAGTCGCCGTTCGCGTGTCGCTGCCGGAACGGCCGGTCCTCGTGGCGGACCGCATCAACCCGTAGGGCCCAAGCGCCCGTAGTGAAAGAGAGAAACGTGACCCCCACACCCAACTCCCGCTCCAGGCCGTCCTGTTCGACATGGACGGAACGCTCGTGGACACCGAGCGGCTGTGGTGGGAGGCGGTGGAGCAGGTCGCGGGCAGGACCCTGACGGACGCGGACCAGCCGGAGGTGCTCGGCCGCCCGGTCGCACACACCGCCGACTGGCTCGCCCTGACCACGGGCGCCCCGGCGGCGGACCTCGCGGCCGCGCTGCACCGGGAGTTCGCCACCCGCGTCCGCACCGGCATCGTGCCCCGCCCCGGCGCGCTCGACCTGCTCGACGCGCTCGCCCGCGACGGCGTCCCCACGGCGCTCGTCACCGCCTCCCCCGCGCGGTCGCCGACACCGTCCTCGACGCCCTCGGCGCGAGCCGCTTCGCGGTCTCCGTCACCGCCGACGACACCGGGCCCACCAAGCCCGCGCCCGACCCCTACCTCGCCGCCTGCCGCGCCCTCGGCGTCGACCCGGCGGCCTGCGTGGCCGTCGAGGACACCCAGACCGGCGTCAGCTCCGCCGAGGCGGCCGGCTGCGCGGTCCTCGCGGTGCCCTCGCTCGCCCCGATCGACGCGGCGCCCGGCCGGACCGTACGGGACAGTCTCGTCGGGGTCACCCCGGCCACCCTGCGCGCGATGGTGACGGACCAACCGCCGTACGAGCTACGCGTGTTGAGCTGGAATCTCTGGCTCGGCGGCAGCAAGGTCGACGACCACCGCGCCAAGCAGTTGAAGGCCATCGCGGAGACCGGCGCGGACGTGGTCGGCCTCCAGGAGACCGGCGGTACGGCGGCGGAGGAACTCGCCGAGGCGCTCGGCTGGTACCACCACCGGGCGGGCGAGAATCTCGGCGTCATCAGCCGCCACCCGATCACGGCCCGCTTCGGCGACCCGGACGTCGGTTTCTACGGCGCGGCCGGGGTGCGGATCGCCGTGGGGAGGGGCGTGAGGTCGACCTGTGGACCTGCCACCTCGACTACACGCCCTACGGTCCCTACGAGTCCGCGTTCGACGGGCTTTCGAGCGCGGAGCTGATCGCTCACGAGGGGGTTCGGCTCGCCCAGATGCGGGATGCCCTCCGGCGGATCTCTGAGGTGGGTGACGACGCGGTGCCGGTCGTGCTGGTCGGGGACTTCAACTGCCCCTCGCATCTGGACTGGCCGGATGTGGAGTGGCCGGTGACGAAGGCCGCGGCGGAGGCGGGGTTCTGTGACTCGTACCGGGAGGCGCATCCGGACCCGGTCGCATCCCCGGGCACACCTGGTCGCCGATTCATCCCGTGCACGAGGACGGGAGTGGGCGGGTTGAGCCGCAGGATCGGATCGACTACGTCCTGTACCGGGGGCTGAACGTGCTGGACTCTCGGACGTTCGTGGTGGGCACGCCTCGGGCGTGGCCGGATGTGACCGGCAACTGCTGGCCGTCTGACCACGCGGCCGTTCTCACGGTGTTTGCGGTGCCCGTTCGTTAGGGCGCTGCCCCCAGGGGGCTTGAAAGGGATCAGGGGTTCCAAAAACAAGGATCACGGGTTCCAGAAGAACGACACGTGTGCTCGGTCGAAGCGGTGGGCGGGGAGGTCCTGGCGTGGGATCACCCAGTGCAGGGTGGAGCCCTCTCGGCCGGTGAGGCCTATGTCCCATTGGGCCAGGAGGGTCCACTCGTCGGGGGCGGGCAGTTCCGCGGTGTCGGAGCGGTGGCGGTGGGCCTCCTCCGCGTCCGCCGCGGCGTCCGTGACCGGGTCCGTCTCCGTGCACTCGTGGGACGCGTACCCGCCGATGTGCAGCGGGCCGTCGACGACGATGTCGCCGCACGTCTCCTCCCACGTCTCGACCAGGTCCCCGGCGCGGGGATGGCCGGGGAGCGTGACGCTCTCGTCGAAGAGATCCGCGGTCGGGAGCAGGAAGTGATGCGGCAGGGAGACATCGGGTGCCGGTCGCAGCTCCTCCTGCGGGAACTGCTCACAGAGGGCGAGCGTCGCGTCGTCGTAGACGCACTGGTTCTTCGGACTCCGCTCCTCGACGGGTGTCCCTTCGGGGATGTACACGACCTCACCGGCGCTGCCGCCGTAGTACGTCATCTCGGGGAAGCCGAAGAGCAACAGGCGGCCCTCCAGGGGCAGTTGGAGGCCAGTCGTCTCCTCGGGGAGGGCCGCGCAGTCGAGGGTGGCGAGTAACGGGAACCAGGGGTCGGGGGCGTCGGCGGGCAGCAGCAGCGGGCCGCCGAACCGGCCGGCGACCGGACCGTCCCCGCCCGTGACCAGGGTCGCGGACGGGCGGGCCGTGGCGATCCACCGTTCGACGTCCTCAGCGGGTATCCCGCGCCCCAGTGCTTCCGCGCGGAAGGGGGCGAGCCGGTTGACCAGGTCGGGATTCATGGGCGGAAACCTACGCCGGGGTCTGACAGCGGGTTCGCCGCACCGGGGACGGTCGCGCTCACCGGGCACGCAACGAATCGCCGCCCCGGCCCACCATCACGCAACAAACCGCTCACCGGCGCGCAACGGCTCCTTCTTGTCCGGCCCAGCCCCCGGCCGTACCGTCTAGGTGGGCCCCCGATAGGTGGCTCTTCGACCTTTTCGTACCGGTGAGGGACACACATGCGCACCGCCCTGCTCCAGAGCTCCGGCCGCCCCGGCTCCGTCGTCGAGAACCTCAAGGTCCTCGACGAGGCGGCGGGCCGGGCCGCGGCCGACGGTGCCGGGCTGCTCGCCGCGCCGGAGATGTTCCTCACCGGGTACGCGATCGGCGACGACGTCGACCGCCTCGCCGAGCCCGCCGACGGCGACTCCGCCGACACCGTCGCCGAGATCGCCGGCCGCCACGGAATCGCCATCGCCTACGGCTACCCCGAGCGCGACGGCGAGTCCGTGTACAACTCGGCCCAGCTCATCTCCGCCGACGGCACCCGCCTCGCCAACTACCGAAAGACCCACCTCTTCGGCGACTTCGAGCGCGCCCACTTCACCCCGGGCGAACAGCCGGTCGTGCAGGCCGAGTTGGACGGCCTGACCGTCGGCCTGATGATCTGCTACGACGTCGAGTTCCCGGAGCCCGTCCGCGCCCACGCCCTCGCCGGCACCGACCTGCTCCTCGTCCCGACGGCGAACATGCACCCGTT
Source organism: Streptomyces sp. P3 (assembly GCA_016893485.2). Classification (GTDB taxonomy): domain Bacteria; phylum Actinomycetota; class Actinomycetes; order Streptomycetales; family Streptomycetaceae; genus Streptomyces. Next base: position 2,006,502 of record JAFEKX020000001.1, on the reverse strand, counting down.
CGAGTTCGTCGCCGAGTCCCTGGTCCCGGTGCGGGCCTGGGAGAACCAGCTGTACGTGGCGTACGTCAACCGCATCGGCCAGGAAGGGGAGTTCGAGTTCTTCGGCCTCTCCACGCTGGCCGGACCCGACGGAGTCGCCCGCACCCGCGCGGGCCGCGGCGAGGAACTCCTCCTCGCCGACCTGGACCCCGGGTTCCTGGCCAACTCCCGTGCGGCGAACCCGTACCTGACGGACCGTCGCCCCGGCCTCTACGGCTCCCTGTCCTGAAGTCCCCCTGCTTTCCCTGTACTTGAACTTGTCCCTGTTCCGCTAGGAGTCCGTACCCCATGACGTCCACGGTGCCCAACGCCGTCCAGCACGCCGACGAGCGACAGCCGCCGATCACCATGTTCGGGCCGGACTTCCCGTACGCGTACGACGACTTCCTCGCCCACCCGGCGGGCCTCGGCCAGATACCCGCGACCGAGCACGGCACCGAAGTTGCGGTGATCGGCGGCGGGTTGTCCGGCATCGTGGCCGCCTACGAGCTGATGAAGATGGGCCTCAGGCCCGTCGTCTACGAGGCCGACCAGATCGGCGGCCGACTGCGGACCGTCGGCTTCGACGGGTGCGACCCCTCCTCACCGCCGAGATGGGCGCGATGCGCTTCCCGCCCTCCTCGACCGCCCTCCAGCACTACATCGACCTGGTGGGACTGGAGACCCGGCCGTTCCCCAACCCCCTTGCGGAGGCGACCCCTTCGACCGTCGTCGACCTCAAGGGCGAGTCCCACTACGCGACCACCGTCGACGACCTCCCGCAGGTCTACCGCGACGTGATGCACGCCTGGAACGCCTGCCTCGAAGAGGGCGCCGACTTCTCCGACATGAACCGCGCCATGCGCGAACGCGACGTCCCGCGCATCCGCGAGATCTGGTCGAAGCTCGTCGAGAAACTCGACAACCAGACCTTCTACGGCTTCCTCTGCGACTCCGAGTCCTTCAAGTCCTTCCGGCACCGCGAGATCTTCGGCCAGGTCGGCTTCGGCACCGGCGGCTGGGACACCGACTTCCCGAACTCCATCCTGGAGATCCTGCGCGTCGTCTACACCGAGGCCGACGACCACCACCGCGGCATCGTCGGCGGCTCCCAGCAACTCCCGCTCCGTCTGTGGGACCGCGAGCCGCAGAAGATCGTCCACTGGCCCTACGGCACCTCGCTCGCGTCCCTGCACGTGAACGGCGAACCCCGGCCGGCCGTGACCCGGCTGCACCGCACCGCGGGCAACGGCATCACGGTGACGGACGCGAACGGCGACATCCGCACCTACCGGGCGGCGATCTTCACCGCCCAGTCCTGGATGCTGCTCTCGAAGATCGCCTGCGACGACTCGCTCTTCCCGATCGACCACTGGACCGCGATCGAGCGCACCCACTACATGGAGTCCAGCAAGCTCTTCGTGCCCGTCGACCGGCCGTTCTGGCTCGACAAGGCCGTCGACGACCGGGGAAATCCGACCGGCCGGGACGTCATGTCGATGACCCTCACCGACCGTATGACACGCGGGACTTACCTCCTCGACGACGGACCCGACAAGCCCGCCGTCATCTGCCTCTCGTACACGTGGTGCGACGACAGCCTCAAGTGGCTGCCGCTGTCCGCCAACGAGCGGATGGAGGTCATGCTGAAGTCGCTCGGCGAGATCTACCCGAAGGTCGACATCAGGAAGCACGTCATCGGCAGCCCGGTGACCGTCTCCTGGGAGAACGAGCCCTATTTCATGGGCGCGTTCAAGGCCAACCTGCCCGGCCACTACCGCTACCAGCGGCGCCTGTTCACCCACTTCATGCAGGACCGGCTGCCCGCGGACAAGCGGGGCGTCTTCCTCGCGGGGACGACATCTCCTGGACGGCCGGCTGGGCCGAGGGCGCCGTCCAGACCGCGCTGAACGCGGTCTGGGGCGTCATGCACCAGCTGGGCGGCACGACCGACCCGACGAACCCCGGCCCCGGGGACGTCTACGACGAGATCGCGCCGGTCGAACTCCCCGAGGACTGACGGGAGTTCGACCAGCCGGAGGGGGTGCGGCCGGAGGTCAGACGCCGGCCGCGCGTGCCGCCGTGTACAGCTCGGCGGCCAGGTCCTTGAGCTCCTCGGCGTCCCGCGGGGCGGCGTTGAAGTCGACGAAGTACTCGTCGAGACCGACCTCGACATGCGCCACGAGGTCCGTCACGATCTGGTCGATGTTGCCGGCGAACGGCGGCCGGTCCGCGCCCTCGAAGGCTTTGGCCGTGTACTGAAGGTTGATCCGGGCCGCCGACTGGAGGGGCTCGGTGCGGCCGCGCTCGGCGGCCAGCTCCTGCAACGTCCGCCACTCAGTTGCCAGTTGCTCGGCGCCCATGGCCACCGGCTGCCAGCCGTCGGCGCGGTCGACGAGACGGGTCAGCGCCTTCTTGCTCATCGCGGGCAGCAGAACGGGGATCGGCCGGGCGGGCTTCGGGCCGACCACCGAGGAGTTGATGGTCGTCAGCGTGCCCTCGTAGGTCACCGGGTCGGGGCCCCACACCGCGCGGCACACGTCGAGCACCTCGTCGAGGGACTTGCCGCGGTCCTTGAACGGGGCGATCCCGGCCGCCGCGTACTCGTCGAGCGACCAGCCGGTGCCGAGTCCGGCCACCACCCGGCCGCCGCTCGCCGCGTCCAACGTGCCGAGCGTCCTTGCCAGTTGGAAGGGTCCGTGCAGCGGGGCCACCAGCACACTGGTGCCGAGCCGGGCCCGCCGGGTGGCCGGGACGGCCAGCGCCAGCGTCACCAGGGGTTCGGCGACCGAGCGGTACGCGTCGGGCCACGGGACGCCCTCCATGCCGTAGAGCCCTTGGGTCGCGGGCTCGGGGAAGAGGGCGCGTTCGAAGACCCACAGGCTTTCGTAGCCGATCTCCTCGGCCGCGCGGGCCACTTCGGGGACGTCCTTGCCGATGTCGTACTGGTGCGTCTGGGGAAGACTGAGACCCAACCTGGCGGCCATGCTCGTGCTCCTTCGCAACAGGCACTTGAACCGTCAACGTAACGCTCCCGACGGCGTCCGGTGGGTCCCGCTCCCCGGTATGGCTGGATCAGTCCGGCAGTGGCGTGAGCAGCATGCGCCCCGCGAGTCCCACCGCCGCGTCCAGCCGTTCGGTGAACTCCTCGGCCACATCGGGCAGTCCACGCAGCGCCCACAGGGCCCGCGCCGCCGTCCAGGTCGCCTCCCGGGCGCGCTCCAGGCTCCATGAGCCGAGCAGATGGGTGAGCGGATCGGCGATCTGGAACAGATCGGGCCCCGGCATCAGCTCCTCGCGGATGCGCCCTCCAGCGACACGAGGAGATCGCCCACGCGGTCGAACTCGTCCTCCAGCTCGGCCGGTTCGCAGTCCAGCGTGCGACACGCGTCCACGACGGCGAGCGCGAGATCGTGGCCGATGTGCGCGTTGATCCCGGACAGGGCGAACTGCAGCGGCCGTACGCCCGGATGGCGGCGGAGCTGGAACAGCGGGCGCCAACAGGCGGGCGGGCGGCGTCCGTTGGCCGCCGCGTCCACGGCCGCGAGGTACCGCTCCGCGAACCGTACGTCCAGCGCGACCGCGGCCCGCGCGTCGGCGAACCGCCCGGCGTCGACGCTCCGGTCGACCGCCCGCGTGACGGCGAGGTAGACGCGGTTGAAGACCGCGACCCCGTCCCGCGCGGGCAGTTCCTCGTCGAGCGCGCGCAGCCGGGAGACGACGATGTCCACAGGTGTGGTGATGTGTGCCAATTGCCCCATGAGGGCAGCGTCCCAGTCCCGGGCCGGCCGAGGTGCCGCCGGGCCCGACACTTCCCAGAACGGGGAACGGGTCCGGGGCGCGGCCGGCGCGTTCGCGGCGTCGTACGCCTACGGCCGGGCGCGCCGACCCGGGCCGTCGGGGGAGTCGTACGACGACGTCCCCTCGTCCAACAGCGGTTGCTCCGACTTGAGATGGGCGGGCGCGAGGTAGCGCAGGGCGTGGTAGCCGGTGATGACGACGAGCGTGCCGAGCGCGATGCCGCTGAGGGTGAAGTTGTCGCTGAACCTGATCGAGACACCGCCGACTCCGATGATGATGCCCGCCGCGGCCGGTACCAGGTTCAGCGGATTGCGCAGATCCACACCGGAGTTGAGCCAGATCTGCGCGCCGAGCAGGCCGATCATGCCGTAGAGGATGACGGTGATCCCGCCGAGGACGCCGCCCGGGATCGCGGCCACGATCGCGCCGAACTTGGGGCAGAGGCCGAAGAGGAGGGCGAAGCAGGCGGCGGCCCAGTAGGCGGCGGTGGAGTAGACGCGGGTCGCGGCCATCACGCCGATGTTCTCGGAGTAGGTGGTGTTGGGCGGGCCGCCGACGGCGGTCGACAGCATCGACGCGACCCCGTCCGCGGAGATCGCGGTGCCGAGCTTGTCGTCCAGCGGGTCGCCGGTCATCTCGCCGACTGCCTTGACGTGACCGGCATTCTCGGCGACCAGTGCGAGCACCACCGGCAGCGCGACCAGGATCGCCGACCACTGGAACGTCGGCCCGTGGAAGGACGGCAGCCCGACCCAGTCGGCCTTGCCGACGGCGGAGAGGTCCAGGCGCCAGTGGTCGGTGACCTCGCCGCTCGTGCTCATCGAGTGGATGCGGCCGAAGATCCGGTCGAAGGCCCAGGACACGCCGTAGCCGAAGACCAGGCCCAGGAAGATCGCGACGCGGGACCAGAAACCACGCAGACAGACGACGGCCAGACCGGTGAACGCCATGACGAGCAGGGCCGTCCACTGGTCCTGCGGCCAGTACGTGGCGGCGGTGACCGGGGCGAGGTTGAAGCCGATCAGCATGACCACCGCGCCGGTGACGATCGGCGGCATCGCGGCGTGGATGATCCGCGCCCCGAACCGCTGCACGGCGACCCCGACCAGGAACAGCACGACGCCGACGACGAACACCGCGCCGGTGACCGTCGCGCTCGTCCCGCCCTGCGCCCGGATCACCGCGGCCACGCCCACGAAGGAGAGCGAACAGCCGAGGTAGCTGGGCACCCTGCCCCTGGTCGCGAGCAGGAAGATCACGGTCGCGACGCCGGACATCATGATCGCGAGGTTGGGGTCGAGGCCCATGAGGACCGGCGCCACGAAGGACGCGCCGAACATCGCCACCACGTGCTGGGCGCCGAGCCCGATCGTGCGCGGCCAAGAGAGCCGTTCGTCGGGGCGGACGACCGCTCCGGGCGCGGGCGTCCGCCCGTCACCGTGCAGCTTCCAGCGCACGCCGAGGTCCATGGTGGGGTTCGCTTTCTCCGTAGCGGAATTCGCTAGCTGAATTCTGTCCATCTGAAGACGGTCCGGACCATTGTCACGGGTACCTCGGGGTTCTACGCTCGCACGGTTCCACTCATGAACTGCGTTCACATATCTGATCGGAGTTGATCGGTGAGTAGAAGACCCCGACTGAGTGTTCTGCTGGTGGCCGCGGCAACACTGACAGCCCTGTTCGCCCCCTCCGCCTCCGCCTCCGCGCGCACGGCACCGGCCGCCCCCAGGACCGCCGTCCTCGACGGCACCCGCCTCCAGCAGACCAAGCTCCGTCTGGACCGCGGGGACCCCAACTCCGGCACGCGCTGAAGCAGTTGACGGCCCGCGCCGACAACTGGCTGGACCAGGGCCCCTGGACGGTCGTCGACAAGCCGAAGCCCGCCCCGGAGGGGACGTTCACGACTACCTGAGCCAGGCCCCGTACTGGTGGCCCACGACCACCCCGACCGCCGACAACCCCTGGGGCTGCCCGTACGTCCAGCGCGACGGGCAGCGCAACCCCGAGGTCGACACGGGGACCGACCGCCAGGACGTGGAGAAGGTCTTCGACTCGACGTACGACCTCGCGCTCGCCTGGTACTACACGGGCGACAAGCGCTACGCACACAAGGCCGACCAGGTCCTGCGCACCTGGTTCCTCGACCCGGCCACGAAGATGAACCCCAACCTGAACCACGCCCAGTTCATCCCCTGCAAGTACGACGGCCGCGCCATCGGCATCATCGACTTCTCCCAGTCGTACACCAGCGTCGTCGACGCCATCGCGATCCTCGGCACCGGCGCCCCCGGCTGGACGCGGAACGACCGTACGGCGATGGCCAGTTGGAACTCCGCCTTCCTCGGCTGGCTCAAGGACAGCGCCTTCGGCAAGGAGGAGGGCGCCGCCGCCAACAACCACGGCACCTTCTACGACATGCAGTTGGCCGCCCTGGCCTACGCGACCGGTGACACGGCGCTGGCCCGGCGGACCGTGCTGGACGCGCGGGCCAAGCGCATCGACCCGCAGATCGCGAGTGACGGCAGCCAGCCGCAGGAGCTCGCCCGGACCCGGAGTTGGCACTACTCGACCTTCGACCTGGTCGCGTACACCCGGCTCGCCGCCATCGGCCGGCATGTCGGCGTGAACCTGTGGACCTATCAAGGCTCGGACGGACAGGGCCTGTCGAAGGCGGTCGACTATCTGCTGCCCGCCGCGACCGGAGCCGCCGCGTGGTCGCACCCGGAGCTGGAGTTCTACCGGTACGCGGCGAGCGACGTCGTCCACGCGGCGGCCGACGCGGGAGACGCCCGGGCGAAGGCGGCCGTACCGAAACTGGAGGCGCCGCCCGGAGGTGACCTGTGGGCGCTGCGCCCGGCGGCCGAGCAGCTGGACTCGATCGCCGGTTGACCCGCGGCCGTAGGTCACTCGCAGACCCACTCCGTAGATCCACCTAGTAGATCCACCCCGTAGGCCCGTCCGACCAGGGCCTTCCTGACAGGGGCTCCTGAGCGGTCGCTTAGAATGGGGCGGTCCCCACAGTCTTCACCGCCCCACCAGTACCGCTCGGGAGTCCCGCCGTGACCGTCGAAAGCCCGCCCGCCACCGCCGTGTCCCACGGCCGGCTCGTCCCGGTCACCGTCCACTTCGACGACCTCGACGCGCTCGGCATGCTGCACAACGCCCGCTACCCGCTGCTCGTCGAGCGCGCCTGGACCGAGCTGTGGCAGGAACACGGGATCCGCTTCGACGGCGACTGGGCGACCGCCGGTGACGCCTGCAACGTGGTGAAGGAGCTGCTGATCAGCTACGACGCGCCGGTCACCAGGTCGGGCCCGTACGCCGTGCACCTCTGGCTGGACCGGCTCGGCACCACCGGGCTGACGTACGGCTTCCGGTTCTGCTCGGCGGACGGGACGACGACGTACGCCACCGGGACCCGGGTGCTGGTCCGGCTGGACGCGGGGACGCTGCGCCCCGCGCCCTGGAGCGACGCGTTCAGGACCGTGGTCCGGACACTGCTGCGCTCGGCGGACTGACCTTCGGGCGGTCCCGGTCCCCGGCGCGCAGCACGCCCGCGAAGACCGCGAGGCCGCCCGCCAACACTGTGACCAGGCAGAACGACACGACCAGGCTCGTGGCCTGCGCCACCCCGCCGATCAGGCTGGGCGCGATCAGGCCCGAGGTGTAGGTGATCGTCGCGACGCCCGCGATGGCCTGGCTCGGGTTCGGACCGCTGCGGCCCGCCGCCGCGAAGCAGAGCGGACGACCACGGCGATGCCGAGGCCGAGCAGCGCGAAGCCGCCCATCGCCAGCGCCGGGTTGTCCGCCAGGACGATCAGCAGCCCGCCGCCCACGGCCAGCAGCCCGCCCGCGCGGACCGTACGCACCGAACCGAAGCGGTTCACCACCGCGTCGCCCACCAGCCGGGCCACCGCCATGGTCAGCATGAAACCGGTCGTCGAAGCCGCCGCGAGACCGGCCGACGTGCCCAACTGGTCGTGCAGGAACACCGCCGACCAGTCCAGGCTCGCCCCCTCCGCGAACACCGCGCAGAAGCCCACCGCGCCGATGAGCAGCGCGGACTTCGGCGGCAGCGTGAACCGGGCGGGGCCTCCTCGGCGACACCCGGGGATGTCGAGCACCCAGTGGCAGGCGCCGACGCCGAGGGCGGTGAGGATCAGGGCCGCGATGAGGTGGTGCACGCGCGCGTCCGAGCCGAGATGTGCGGCGAGCGTGCCGCCGGCCGAGCCGATCAGGGCGCCCGCGCTCCACATGCCGTGCAGGCTCGACATGATCGACTTGTCGAGGAGCCGCTCGATCTCCACCGACCGAGCGCGTTCATGGCGACGTCGGCCATGCCCGCGCTCGCTCCGTACGTGAACATCGCCAGGCACAGGGTGACCAGGTTCGGCGCCAGCGACGGCAGGATCAGGGACATGGTCCACATGGCGATCAGGCCGCGCAGCGCCGTACGGCTGCCGAAGCGGTGGGTGATCCAGCCGGCCAGCGGCATCGAGCAGGACGCGCCGAACGCCCCGAAGGCGAGGGCGAATCCGAGCCAGCCCGCGGCGACGTGCGCGTGGTCCTGGATCCACGGCACCCGGGTCGCGAACGAGCCGGTGACCGCGCCGTGCACGGCGAAGACGGCCGCCACGGCGTACCGGGCACGCTTCACCTCGTGTCGGTCGTAGACCACTTCGCTCATCGTCCGGCCCCTCCAGTTGGTCGTGTCCCGCTCGATTGTTCTGATCCCCACTCGCGCCGCGTAAACTATCAGGAACCCTGCCTGATAGATAGAGAATTACCGGACGCCCGTCGCACCGCCTCGATCTGGGAGGATTCCCGGCATGCCCGCATCCCCGAGCACCGCCCGGGCCATCAACGACCGGCTCGCCCTGCGGCTGCTGCAGCAGGAAGGCCCGCTGACGGCGGGGCAGTTGAAGCAGCTGACCGGACTGTCCCGGCCCACCGTCGCCGACCTCGTCGAACGCCTCACCGCCTCCGGGCTGATCGAGATGGTCGGCGAGTCGGGCGAGCAACGGCGCGGTCCGAACGCCCGGTTGTACGGCCTCGTCGCCGACCGCGCGTACCTCGCCGCGCTGGATGTCCGCCTCGAGGGCGTCTCCGTGGTCGTCTCCGACCTCGTCGGGCGGGTGCTCGCGGAGGCGTCCGTGCCGATCGACGGGGCGTCGGGCACCGGTCCCGCGGTCGAGCAGGCCGTGGCGCTGGTGGAGCGGGCCGCGAAGGAGGCGGGCGCGGAACGCCTCCACACCGTCGGCGTCGGCGCCCCCGGCCTCATCGACCCCCGCCACGGGCGAACTCCGCGACACCACCGGCCTGCCCGCCTGGCACCGCCGCCTCGTCGCCGCCCTCCACGAACGCCTCCCCGGCACCCACATCGTCGTCGAGAACGAGACCAACCTCGCGGCCCTCGCCGAACAACGCGACGGCGCGGCCCACGACCGCGACACGTTCGTCCTGTTCTGGCTCGGGATGGGCATCGGCGCGGCGGTGGTCCTGGACGGGGCGGTGCGCCGGGGGCGTCGGGGGTGCGGGGAGATCGGGTTCCTGCCAGTGCCGGGGACGAGGGGTTCCCCTCGGCGACGGATTGCGAGGGCGGCTTCCACTCGCTGGCCGGGGCGGCGGCGGTGCTCGAACTTGCCCGGGAGTGCGGGGTGTTGGGCTCGGCGGGGGAGGGGGCTGGGGCGGCCGGGGTGGTTCGGTGGGCTGTGGGGGCGGTGAGCGGTGACGGGGCCGGGGTGACGTCGGAGTCGGTGCCGGAGCTGGTGACGGGGGTGACTTGGCTGTCGGCGTCGGCGTCGGTGTCGGCGCCGAGGTCGGTGTCGGTGTCGGGGGTGGTTCGGGAGCGGGTGTCGGCGTCGCGGGCGGTTCGGAACTGGGTGTCGATGCCGGGGCGGCCTCCGCCTCCGCCGGCCGCTTCCTCGACGCTCTCGCCGACCGGCTCGCCCTCGGTGTCGCCTCCGTCGTCGCGCTGCTGGACCCCGGGTGCGTGGTCCTCGGCGGCGAGGTCGGCCAGGCCGGCGGCGACGAACTCGCCGTACGCGTAGCCGAACGCGTCACCCGCATGTCCCCGCTCCCCGCGGAGGTCCGCCCCAGCGTCCTGGGCGGCGCGGCCGTCCTGCGCGGCGCCTTGCTGACCGCCCAGGACGGCGCCCAGGGTGAGCTGTTCGGGTAACCCGCCAACGTCTGCGCCCCGCACGCCTGTTGGCGGTCACGCGCACCTGGCCAGCCGTACAGGACGGGTCTCAGGGCGAGTTGTTCGGGTAATCCGCCAACGTCCTTGCCCGGCACGCCCGTTGGCGGTCACCCGCGTCTTGCCAGCCGTACAGGGTGGCCCCAGCGGGAGTTGCCCGCCAGCCCTCAACTTCCGCGCCCGCTCGGCCCCTTGGCGGTCACCCGAATCCGACCCGCAACACCCGCGCCGGGCCCGCGCTCTGGCCCGCAACGTTTCCGCCCGGGGTGAGCGCCCCCACCCAGGGGCGCGGGAACTGCGCGCCCAGCCACGAACTCACACGCACTCGGGCTCCGACAGCCACGCACCGACGCACTGCTCGCACGGCCCGAGCCGGAGCCGACCTCGGCCGCCGCGCGGCATTGAGTGGCCCGGCGGTGGGCAAGGGCCGTCGTCACCACCGCCGGACCGGTCCAGAGGTGTCCCCTCGGAGATCCGAAAAGGACTAGACCATATGATCCAGCAGGTAGGGGCCGGTTGAGAAGTCCAGCGGCACTGTCTGTGAGCCAGCCCACACCCTTCACCTGTATGGACCCTTGCCCGGCGTGGCACACTGGCCGTGTACCAGAAGCAGCGCACTCCGGGGTCGGTGAAAGTCCGAACCGGCGGTTACAGTCCGCGACCCGTCCGCTTCCAGCGGCCGGTTGACCAGGTGAAATTCCTGGACCGACGGTTAAAGTCCGGATGGGAGGCAGTGCGCGGCGGGCGGGCATTCGTGCGCGCCGCCGTATTGGCTCGTCCTGTGTGGACGGGTTCTGTCCGGCGTCGTTCCCGGTGTTCTCGTCCGTTTCATTCTGTCGTCTTCGACAGGCCCCGGAGTCCGTGCCCTATGAGGCAGGAGGACCCGGGAAGTGTTCACCGGAATCGTCGAAGAGCTGGGTGAGGTCACCGCCGTCGAGAGTCTCGACGACGCCTCCCGCTTTCGTCTGCGCGGCCCCATCGTCACCGAGGGCGCGAAGCACGGCGACTCCATCGCCGTGAACGGCGTCTGTCTCACCGTCGTGGAGTTCGAGGGTGACGAGTTCACCGCCGACGTCATGGCCGAGACCCTGAACCGCTCCAGCCTGGGCGTCCTCGCCGTCGGCTCCCGCGTCAACCTCGAACGCCCCATGGCCCTCGGCGCCCGCCTCGGCGGCCACATCGTGCAGGGGCACGTCGACGGCACCGGCGAGATCATCGAGCGCAAGCCGTCCGAGAACTGGGAGATCGTCAAGATCTCGCTCCCGGCCGACCTCACGCGCTACGTCGTCGAGAAGGGCTCCATCACCGTCGACGGCATCAGCCTCACCGTCGTCGACGCGGGACCTGACTACTTCACCGTCAGCCTCATCCCCACCACCCTCGGCCTGACCACGCTGGGCCACAAGCAGCCCGGCGACCCGGTCAACCTCGAGGTCGACGTCATCGCCAAGTACGTGGAGCGGCTGATGGGTTCACGCGAGGTGACTCCGTGAACTGGCTCAACTCCGAGGCCTTCGTCCTGTTCGGCCAGCACATCAAGTGGTCGGACATGATCGGCAACGTCATCGGCCTGATAGGCCTCGCCTTCGGCTGGCGGCGTTCGATCTGGAGCTGGCCCACCCAGTTCGTCTCCGGCCTGATCCTCTTCGCCGCGTTCGCCACCGCCCACCTCTCCGGCAGCGCGGGCAAGCAGATCGTCGTCATGGTCGTCGCGGGCTACGGCTGGTGGCAGTGGAACCGCGGCAGAGGCGGCTCCGCCGACGGCCACATCACCCCCGCTTCGCCACCTGGCGCGAGCGCGCGATCCTGGCCGGCTCCGCCGCCGTCGGGACCGTGGCCGTGGCCGCCCTCTTCACGGCGTACCCGTCCCTGTCCTGGGACCCGTGGCCCGACGCCTACATCTTCGTCGGCACCGTCGTCGCGATGTACGCCCAGGCCCGCGGCATGGTCGAGTTCTGGTTCGCCTGGCTCCTCGTCGACCTCGTCGGCGTCCCCCTCAACTTCGCCAACGGCTTCGCGTTCTCCGGCTTCGTCTACGTCATCTACGGCGCACTCGTCCTGTGGGGCATGCGCGACTGGTGGCTGCGCTCCCGCAAGGCCCCGCAGCCCATCCTGGAAGGAGCGCCGGCATGACAGCGGCACCGATCCTGTACAGCACCGACGGTTTCGAAGACTTTTCGCTCGACCCCGTCGAACAGGCCATCGCCGACATCGCGGCAGGCCGCCCGGTCGTGGTCGTGGACGACGAGGACCGCGAGAACGAGGGCGACCTCGTCATCGCCGCCGAGAAGGCGACCCCGAGATCGTCGCGTTCATGATGAGCGAGTGCCGGGGCCTGATCTGCGCGCCCATGGAGGGCGACGAGCTGGACCGGCTCCGGCTCCCGCAGATGGTCGAGGACAACACCGAGTCGATGAAAACCGCGTTCACAGTCTCCGTGGACGCCTCGCCTGTTCACGGTGTGACCACCGGTATCTCGGCCTCCGACCGCGCCACCACGCTTCAGGTCCTCGCGAGCGGCAGCGCCCAGGCCGACGACCTCGTCCGCCCCGGCCACATCTTCCCGCTGCGCGCCCGCACCGGCGGCGTGCTGGTCCGCAACGGCCACACCGAGGCCGCCGTCGACCTCGCCCGCCTCGCGGGCCTGCGCCCGGCGGGCGCGATCGTCGAGATCGCGGGCGAGGACGGCCGTATGCTCCGCCTCCCCGAACTGATCCCCTTCGCCCGCAAGCACGGCCTGACGATCATCTCCATCGAGGACCTGATCGCCTACCGGCAGACCGCCGAACCCACCGTCCGCCGCGAGGCCGAGGTCCAACTCCCCACCCGCCACGGCGAGTTCACGGCCTACGGTTACCGCTCGACCGTCGACGGAGTCGAGCACGTCGCCCTCGTCCACGGCGAGATCGGCGACGGCGAGGACGTCCTCGTCCGCGTCCACTCCGAATGCCTCACGGGTGACGTCTTCCACTCCCTGCGCTGCGACTGCGGCCCCCAGCTGGAGGCCTCCCTGGAGCGCATCCAGGAGGAGGGCAGGGAGTGGTGGTCTACCTCCGCGGCCACGAGGGACGCGGCATCGGCCTCCTCTCCAAGCTCCCGCGCCTACGAACTCCAGGAGCGCGGCCGCGACACCCTCGACGCCAACCTGGAACTCGGCCTGCCCGCCGACGCCCGGGACTACGGCGCCGGCGCGCAGATCCTGGAGGACCTCGGGGTGCGCAGCCTGCGGCTGATGACCAACAACCCCGACAAGACCGACGCGCTCGTCCGGCACGGCCTCAAGGTCACCGGCCGGGAGCCGATGCCCGTACAGGCGGGCGAGCACAATCTCCGCTACCTGCGCACCAAGCGGGACCGGATGGGGCACGACCTCCCCTGGCTGGACGCGGCCCCGTGTCCACCTGCGGCAACCAGTAATCGCGCAATCGCACTTCCACGCGTAACGCACTTCTAGGAGACAAGAGAACGTGAGCGGCAAGGGCGCACCCGAACTGTCCGTACGCAACGTCGGAGACCTGCGGGTCGCCGTCATCGCGGCGCAGTGGCACGAAAAGGTGATGGACGGTCTCGTGGACGGCGCCCTGCGCGCCCTGCACGACCTGGGGATCGACGAGCCGACCCTCCTCAGGGTCCCCGGCAGCTGGGAACTCCCGGTCGTGGCAAAGGTGTTGGCGGGCCGGGGCTACGACGCGATCGTCGCCCTCGGCGTCGTGATCCGCGGCGGCACCCCGCACTTCGAGTACGTGTGCCAGGGCGTGGTCCAGGGCCTCACCCAGGTCTCGGTCGAGACCGGCGTGCCGGTCGGCATGGGCGTGCTGACCTGCGACACCGAGGCGCAGGCCCTGGACCGGGCAGGGCTGGAGGGCTCGAACGAGGACAAGGGGCACGAGGCGGTGACGGCCGCGGTGGCGACGGCGGCCACGCTCCGCTCAGTATCTGAACCGTGGCGTTAAGCCCACGATTGTTTGCAATAGGGTGGGCAGCACCATGTCCAATAAGACGTTCGAGGAGCTCTTCACCGAGCTCCAGCAGAAGGCCGCCACCGGCGACCCCGCCACTTCCCGCACCGCAGAGCTGGTCGGCAAGGGCGTCCATGCCATCGGCAAGAAGGTCGTCGAAGAGGCCGCAGAGGTCTGGATGGCCGCAGAGTACGAGGGCAAGGAGGCGGCCGCCGAGGAGATCTCGCAGCTGCTCTACCACGTCCAGGTGATGATGGTCGCCCGCGGAATCTCGCTGGACGACGTCTACGCCCACCTGTAAAAACCCCTGAGAACCGTTTCGGGCAGTTCACCCCTTTTCACGCGAAGGAAGCCGACCTCATGCTGCGCATCGCCGTCCCCAACAAGGGTTCCCTGTCAGGACCTGCGGCGGACATGCTGCATGAGGCCGGCTACCAGCAGCGCCGGGAGTCCAAGGAACTGCGGATCGTCGACCCGGTCAACGAGGTCGAGTTCTTCTACCTCCGCCCCCGCGACATCGCGATCTACGTCTCCTCCGGCCGCCTCGACATCGGCATCACCGGCCGCGACCTGCTGATCGACTCCGCCGCGAGCGCCGAGGAGATCCTCCCGCTCGGCTTCGCCCGCTCCACGTTCCGCTTCGCCTCCAAGCCCGGCGCCGCGAGCAGCATGGCGGACCTCAAGGGCAAGACGGTCGCCACCTCGTACGAGGGCATCGTCGCCAAGCACCTCGCGGACAGCGGCATCGACGCCTCCGTCGTCCACCTCGACGGAGCCGTGGAGACCGCCATCGAGCTGGGCGTCGCCGAGGTCATCGCGGACGTCGTCGAGACCGGCACCAGCCTGCGCAACGCGGGCCTGGAGGTCTTCGGCGACCCCATCATGAAGTCCGAGGCGGTCGTCATCCGCCGCAAGGACGCCCCGACGGACGACACCACCGAGCCCAAGGTCCAGCAGTTCCTGCGCCGCCTGCAGGGCGTCCTGGTCGCCCGGACGTACGTGATGATGGACTACGACTGCCGGGTCGAGCAGCTGGAGAAGGCCGTCGCGCTCACCCCCGGCTTGGAGTCCCCGACCGTCTCCCCGCTGCACAACGAGGGCTGGGTCGCCGTCCGCGCGATGGTCCCCGCCAAGGAGGCGCAGCGGATCATGGACGACCTGTACGAGATCGGCGCCCGGGCCATCCTGACGACGGCCATCCACGCCTGCCGCCTCTGAGGAACACGCCGAGGATCACACCGACCATGTCCGAACTCCCCGCCCTGCCGGTCACGTTCCGGCCGAGCCGCACCCGTGCCGTGCTGCTCACCGCGGGCCTCGCGATCTTCGTCGTCATCACGACCGTCGCGATGCTCCTGGAGCAGCTCACCCCGGGGAGAAGCTCAGCTTCGTCCTCACCGGTGCCCTTCTCTTCGCCGTGCTGGCCCTGCTCGCCCGGGTGAAGGTCGTCGCCGACGAGACCGGTGTCACCGTCGTGAACATCGTCAGCAGGCGCCGGCTCGCCTGGGCCGAGATCCTCCAGGTGAATCTGCGCCCCGGCGATCCCTGGGTGTTCCTCAACCTCAGCGACGGCACCAGCCTGCCCGTCCTCGGCATTCAGCCCGGTATCGCCAAGGCGCGGGCCATCGCCGACGCGCGCACTCTGCGGGCCCTCGCCGAGGACCGGTCGCTGAGGGATCTGCCGTAGATGGCCATGTCTTGATTAATCTGTTGTCAGTGGCGTTTTCCTCGCGCCTCCGCCACCGGCATTCCCCCTGTTTCCCCGAGGCCCCCTGCTACCCGAGGAGTGACTCCTCCAGCGATGGACGGATCGTCCTGTAGTACCTGCGCCGCCCCCTCCCGACCTTTCGAGGCGGCGGCATGACCATCCCCTTGTTGCTCCTCGGAGCGGCGATCCTGCTGATTCTCGCCAACGGCTTCTTCGTGGCCGCCGAGTTCGGGCTCGTCACCGTGGAGCGTCCCGAGGCCGAGAAGGCCGCCGCCGAGGGCGACCGACGGGCCGCCACGGTCGTCGAGTCGCTCAAGGAGCTGTCCTTCCAGCTCTCCGGCACCCAGCTCGGCATCACCATCACCTCCCTGGTCGTCGGCATGCTCGCCGAACCGGCCCTCGCGGAGCTGTTGCACGGCCCGTTCAGCGCGATCGGCATCCCCGAGGGCGCCGTCTCCGGCGTCGCCGTGGTCGTCGGCATGCTGCTGGCCTCCGCCGTGCAGATGGTGATCGGCGAACTCGTGCCCAAGAACTGGGCGGTGTCCCGGCCGCTCCAGGTCGCGCGCTTCGTCGCCGCCCCGCAGCACGCCTTCGCGAAGCTGTTCCGCCCGGTGATCTCCGCCCTGAACACCGTCGCCAACAAGCTCGTCCGCGCGCTCGGCGTCGAGCCCACCGACGAACTGGCCTCGGCCCGCACCCCCGGCGAACTCGTCTCCCTGGCCCGGCACTCGGCACAGGCCGGCACGCTGGAGCAGGACACCGCCGACCTCTTCGTACGGACCCTGTCGCTGGGCGAGTTGACCGCGCAGCACGTCATGACCCCACGCGTGAAGGTCAGCGCGCTGCAGTCCTCGGCGACCGCCGAGGACGTGGTCAACCTGACCCGCGCCACCGGTCTGTCCCGCTTCCCCGTCTACCGCGAGAAGATCGACGAGATCGTGGGCATGGTCCACCTCAAGGACGCGCTGGCCGTGCCCGCGCACGACCGGCTGCGCACCTCGGTCACCACCATCGCCAAGTCCCCGCTGCTGGTCCCCGAGACCCTGCCCGTCCAGCCCCTGCTGGGCCGGCTGCGCAGCGAACAGCCGATCGCCGTCGTCGTCGACGAGTACGGCGGTACGGCCGGGGTGGTCACCCTGGAGGACATCGTCGAGGAACTCGTCGGCGAGGTCCGCGACGAGCACGACGGCCTGGACGTCCCCGAACTCGCCGCCGCCCCGCCCGAGGACGGCAGGCCCGCCTGGGACGCCGACGGCAGCTGCCGGGTCGACATCCTCCAGCGCATAGGCCTCGACGTGCCCGAGGGCCCGTACGAGACGGTGGCCGGCCTGGTCGCCGACCTCCTCGGCCGCATCCCGGCACCCGGCGACAAGGCCGAACTCCCGGGCTGGCGGCTCTCGGTCCGCCAGGTGGGTCACTACCGCGCCGAACGCGTCCGCCTCGTCCGCACAGTGCCCGCGGTCAACGTCATGGAGGCGGCCCGATGACCGTTCTCCAACTCCTCTTCGCCGTCCTGCTGGTGCTCGCCAACGGCTTCTTCGTCGGCGCCGAGTTCGCCCTCGTCTCCGTCCGCCGCAGCCAGATCGAACCCCTCGGCACGGCCCGCGCCCGCCAGGTCCTCTACGGTCTTGAGCGGCTGCCGCAGATGATGGCGGCGGCCCAATTCGGCATCACCGTCTGCTCGTTGACGCTCGGCGCGGTCGCCGAGCCGACGGTCGCGCACGTCCTGGAGCCGGTCTTCGAGTGGATGCACCTGCCCGAGGGCATGATCCACCCCCTCGGCTACATCCTCGCCCTGGCGGCCGTGGTCTTCTTCCACCTCGTCATCGGCGAGATGGTCCCGAAGAACCTCGCGATGGCCGCGCCGGAGAAGGCCGCGATGTGGCTCAGCCCCGGCCTGGTCGCCTTCGCCCGCGTCTGCAAGCCGATCACCGTGGCCCTCGGCGCCGTCGCCCAGGGCATCCTGCGGCTCTTCCACGTCGAACCCAAGGACGAGGTCGAGGCCGTCTTCACCAGCGAACAGCTCAACCGCCTGGTGGAGGACTCGGGCCAGGCCGGTCTCCTCGACCCCGAGGAGCAGGAACGCCTCGAAGACGCCCTGGAGTTGGGCTCCCGCCCGGTCACGGACGTCCTCCTGCGCCGCGAGGACCTGGTGACCGTCAGCCCGTCGGTAACCCCCGGCGAGATCGTCGCCCTCACGGCCCGCACCGGCTACTCCCGTTTCCCCGTCGCCACGGAGACCGGCGCCTTCATGGGCTACCTCCACGTCAAGGACGTCCTGGACCTGGAGGAGTCCGAGCGGGCGGTCCCGCAGCAGATCTGGCGCCCCATGACGACCCTGCGAGCCGAACTCCCCTGGACGACGCCCTCACGGTCATGCGCCGAGCGGCCACCCACCTCGCCCAGGTCGCCGACGCCTCCGGCAAGGTACTGGGCCTGGTGGCCATGGAGGACGTCCTGGAACTCCTGGTGGGCGAGGTCAACGACCCGGCCCACCGAGACATACCGGCCCAACCGAGAACGACGGAAGTAAAACAAGCCCTAGCGAGTTAACACAGGTTCCCCGCACCCCGGTTGCTTTTTAGGGGCGCGGGGAACTGCGCGACAAGCCACGACGGTGCCGCAGCCGCAAGGCAACAGACCCAACCGAGCTCTGGCGCACCGCAGTTCACATCCCCCGGCCCCGGCCCCCGCCCCGACAACACCTCGCCATACGCCTGCATCAAATCCGGCAACCGCAACGTCGACAGATCATCCCGAGACAACATCCCGGGATACACAGACAGCCGCAGATCCCGATACGCACAACTCTTCTCGTAGAGCGTCCGCAGGAACCGCCCGTTCCCGAGCTCGTCGATCCAGCCCTGGTCGACGACATGCCCGGCGATCGACCGCAACTCGTCGAGCGCCTCCTCGTCCCAGATGTCCCCGTTCTCCGCCGCCAACACCTCACCGATGGACGTGAGTTCAAGCGGCCGGTACGAGGGAAAGTCGACGCGGGTCGTGAACCGGGACGACAACCCGGGGTTCGCGGCGAGCAGCCGGTCCATCCCCTCGGGATACCCGGCGAGGATCACCACGAGGTGATCGCGGTTGTCCTCGGCCCGCTTCAACAGCACCTGCAAGGCCTCGTCGCCGTACGCGTCGCCCTTGCCGTACCCGGAGTTGGAGAGCGAGTAGGCCTCGTCGACGAAGAGGACGCCACCGATCGCGGAATCGATCAACTCGTTGGCCTTCACGGCCGTTTGACCGAGATACTCACCCACCAGGTCGGCCCGCTGCGCCTCGACGAGGTGATCCCCGCCGAGCAGCCCGAGGGCGTAGAAGACCCGCCCGAGGATGCGCGCCACGGTGGTCTTGCCGGTACCCGAGGGCCCCGAGAAGACGAAGTGCCGTTTCGGCGGCTGCACCGGCAGCCCCTGCCCCGCCCGCAGCCGCGCCATGTTCAACTGGGCGGACAGCGCCTTGACTTGGCGTTTCACCGGCTCCAGCCCCACCATGCGCTCCAGTTCGTTGAGCGCCTCCTCCAGCAGGACGGGATCGGTGGGCCCGGTCGGCAGCGGCGGCACCGGCACCGAGGTCTTCTCGCGCACCGAGTCGCCCGCCGAGGGCAGCGGTCCGGTCGGCGGCAGCCCGGGCTCCGACAGCTTCAGATCCCGCCCCTCCGCACCGAACAGCGGATCGAGCCCGTCAGGACCCTCCAGCGCGTCCTGCCCACCGGACAGCGTGATCGCGGCGAGGTCGGTCACGTCCTCGGAGCCGTCGTACCCGTCGGAGTCGGTGATCGCGGCGAGCCGCGCCGAGGTGTCCATGAACGCCGGGTCGACGCGGTGCACCGCCCGGTACAGGGGGAGCGCGGCGGCGCTGCGCCCGGTGCCCTCGTGGGCCCGCGCCAGCCAGTAGCGCAGCTCCTTGCGCTGCGGCTGTTCGCTGCGGCAGCGCATCAGCGCGGAGGAAAGGAGCGGTTCGGCCTGGCCGTACATCTCCAGTCGGACCCGGGCCATCCCGCCGAACAACCCGGCCTCGATGCCCAGGAGTTGGTCGTTGATCAGCGGGTCGGTGTGCCGGACCAGCTGCTCCCAGTCCTTGACCAGATAGGCGCGGCACGCGTGCAGGAAGCGGACCTGGTGGTCGGTGTCCACGGGCGGCAGTCCGGCCAACGCCCGGTCCAGCTCCGGCACATGGCGGCCGTCCAGCCAGTGCGAGGCGTGCGCGAGCAGCAGATCACGCGGGCTCTCCAGCACGGGCTGGACCCACCAGCCCAGCCAGTACCAGGAGTTGAGCGTACGGCGGTGCCTGGTGCGCTGTTCCCGAAGCGTTCCCGGTGCCGGTACATCCGCAGCAGCGCGGTCGTCGTGTCGACGCGCAGCGCGTGCAGTCCGAGCCAGCCGTCGGCCATCCTGGATCCAGCCGTACCGCGGTGCGGAACTCCTCCTCCGCCTGCGGATAAGCGCCCATCGTGTAGGCGTCCACGCCTCGCAGCCACGCGAGGTCGGCCGGGGCCTCGGGGCCCTGCGTGCCGAAGTCCATCACGTCCCCCACAAACCGTGCCCCCGTTGGTTCGCCGCCGGGCCGGCGCCCGTCGGCAGTATGGGTCGAACCGCTGTGCCGCGGACGGGAGTTGCCGTGGTGCGCGAAGCAGCCGTCCGATGGTCGCACCCTGGGCATCGTACCTGCGGGGCAGTCGCCCATCTAAGGGTGCCGCACAGGCCGTTTGACGAGGTGGGAGCAGATGGGGCGCACTCAGGACGGTGACCCAGGGTGAGCAAATCACGGCTCGTAGCGGCCGGAAAACGGGCTGGGAGCAGAACGAAGCCCCCGATCACGGGGAACAACCGGGGCTTCGCGACTCTGGGCGGCTCGAACGGCCGCACATTCAGAACGTAAGACCTGTACGGCCCCTGGGTCAAGCCGAGTTGAGGCACTCAGCCAAGTTCGACCGGAAGGGTCTTCACAAGTTCAGCACACTGCGGGCGGTCCGTCACCGTGGGTCACCTCGTGGTCCGGTCCAACCGTCCCGGAAGGCCCGCTGAGCACCTCGTATCCCTTGCTCAACTGCCGTACCAGGAAGTCCGCGTGGGGGCGCGAAGGGTCTTTGGCGAAGTGTTCTCGCTCCGCCTCGACCCACCCGTCCCAGAAGTCCCGCTGCTCCGTTCCGTCCCGCGCCCGCCCCCGCGTCCAGGCCTCCTCGCGGGGCAGCTCCATCCACAACAGCCCCGCGAGGAACGGGCGCACCGCGCGGCGTCCGGCGCCGACGCCCTCGACGAGGACCACCGACGCGGGCGGCAGCGCGCGGGGCGTGGTGAAGCGGCGGGCGTGCCAGTCGTAGGGGACGTAGTGCGCGGTCTCGCCGCGGCCGAGCGGGGTGATCACCTGGCTCAGCAGGCGGCCGGTCCAGCCGAACAGTTCGTCGTGGGTGGCGAGGTCGTCCAGGTGCAGGACGGGGGCGCCGCCCAGGGCCTCGGCGAGGCGGCCGGCGAAGGTGGACTTCCCGGACCCCGCGTGCCCGTCGACGCCGACGAGCCGGACCGGGCCGCAGGACGGGGGCAGGAGGCCCAGGCGGTGGGCGAGGTCGTGCATGGCTGGTCCCGGAGGTCGTGGGGCGGGTGATGCCGCAGGTCGCCGGGCCAGTCTAGGGAGGGTGGCTCCCGCCCCAGGTCATACCACTGGTCGATACCAATATTGCTTGGTGTGGCGAGGTTCGAAGTGCTGGCAGCGGGGTGCCCTGTGTGTCCATAGTGGGCGCACAGTCGTCCATTGGAACTGTCCCGAATGGATCAGTCCCGACTCGGAACACCCGGGGTCTTCCGCCCATGAGCAGAGCCGAACAGCCGTCCCGCAGAACCGTCCTGGCCGCCGCGGTCGCCGCCGCCGTGGTGAGCGGCGCGGGCCCGGCGGTCGCCGCGACCGCGCGCGTCACCGACGACGCCGCCGACTCCGACGGCGCGCCGTCGCGCCTGGTCGACAACCACGCCTGGACCTCGTACACCGACTGGCGCGGCGGCACCGCCCGGGGCACCCGCGCCGTCGCGGGCTCCCGCCCGGGGCTCGCCATCGCCGCCGCCCTCGGCAGTGTCGACTACACGGACCCGCACACCCAGAAGACGGCGGCCTGGGAGTACGCGACCTGGACGTCCCCCGTCCACAAGCTCTCCGTCCCGGCGACGGAGACCATCGCGTCCTGGAACGCGCACACCCCGGCCGGCACCTGGATCCAGGTCGAGCTGCACGGCACGTACTCGGACGGCACGGACACGCCCTGGTACGTGATGGGCCGCTGGGCGGCCGGCGACGAGGACATCAAGCGGACCTCGGTCGACGACCAGACGGACGGCAAGTCCACGATCTGGACGGACACGTTCTCGATCGACGACGCGACGACGGGCCTGCGCCTCGCGTCGTACCAGCTGCGCCTGACCCTCTACCGCAAGCCCGGCACCAAGCTCACCCCGGTCGTATGGCGGCTCGGCGCGATGGGCTCGGACATCCCGGACCGCTTCACCGTCCCGGCCTCGACTCCGGGACTGGCGCAGGAGTTGATCGTCCCGCGCTACTCGCAGGAGCTCCACGTCGGCCAGTACCCCGAGTACGACAACGGCGGCGAGGCCTGGTGCAGCCCCACCTCCTCGCAGATGATCATCGAGTACTGGGGCGGCCGGCTCACTCCGGAGCAACTCGCCTGGGTGGACCCGTCGTTCGCCGACCCGCAGGTCTGCAACGCGGCCCGCTTCACCTACGACTACCAGTACGAGGGCTGCGGCAACTGGCCGTTCAACGCCGCCTACGCCGCGACGTACACGGGCCTCCAGGGCGTGGTCACCCGGCTCGGCTCGCTCGGTGACCTGGAGACGCTGATCGCGGCGGGCATCCCGGCCATAACGTCCCAGTCGTTCCTGGCCACCGAACTGACCGGCGCGGGCTACGGCACCTCCGGCCACCTGATGACCGTGATCGGGTTCACAGCGGACGGGGACGTGATCGCCAACGACCCCAACTCGCTCACCGATCCGCCGTTCGCCGCGTCTACAACCGGCGCGAGTTCGAGAACATCTGGCTGCGTACCAAGCGGTACAACGCCTCCGGCAAGGTCTCCTCCGGCACCGGCGGCGTCTGCTACCTGTACTTCCCGGCGGAGCCGACCGCCCGCCAGCGCAAGGCCCTCGCGGCGGTGGGCGTCCGCTGACCCGGCGCCGGAGACCGAGGTTCCTGTGACCAAGGTCTCCGGCGCAAAAGCCGACAGGGGATGGCAAGGTGGACGAAACGGGGAGTCCATCGCACATCCGACCTCTGCGAGCCACCATGACCGCACACTCAGCCAGCGCCGCCCGCACCCGTACCCGCACCGGCGGCCCCAAGAGCGACGGCCCGAAGATCGCCGAGCACCTCATGGGCTGGACCCTCGTCGTGGTGATCGCGATGCTCGTGACCCAAATCGGCCTGCTGTGACCTGATCCATACGCGACCTGCCATACTGCGGTTGACCAAGCCCAGTTGGAGAGCCAGAGTCGAAATTGGAAATCAGCGAGCAGCGTGACGTCGGACGTCCTCGGGCGCGCGGTACCGAGCGCTCCCCTGGCGCGCCGCGCCGAACTCATCACCATCGGCCGGAAGTTGTTCGCCGACACGTCCTACGACGCGCTGTCCATGGACGACATCGCGCGGCAGGCCCATGTCGCCAAAGGGCTGATCTACTACTACTTCCAGTCCAAGCGCGGCTACTACCTCGCGATCATCAACGACTCGGTCGCCGACCTGGTGACCTTCGCGGCGAGCGGTCTGGAACTGCCCCAACTCGACCGCGTACAGCGGACGATGGACAGCTATCTGCGCTGGGCCGAGCACAACCAGGCCGCGTACCGCACCATCGTGAGCGGCGGCGTCGGCTTCGACACCGAGGTGCACGCCATCCGCGACGGAGTGCGCGCGGCGATCGTCGCGACCATCGCCGACGGGGCGTACGGCCGCACCGACATCTCCCGGCTCGCCCGCATGGCCCTCTTCGGCTGGGTGTGCAGCGTCGAGGGCGCGACCCTGGAATGGATCAGCACCTCCGACCTCTCCCGCGAGACGATGCGCGAACTCCTCGTCAAGACCCTCGGTGGCACCCTGCGCGCCATCGAGGAACTGGACCCCGCGTACCCGACGCCGAAGCCCGCCCGCCGGGACGGCTGAAACGGCGCTCCTGCGGTGTTCCGGACGACCGGGTTATTCTTGAAGTGAGCGGTCGTTAACTGGTGACGCGAGACCTCCGATCGGGCATACTCACAGCGCAGAGCCGCTGGTCAGCCGCTTCCGAGACCCGGAAGCGGGAGCAGCGGCCGTACCCGCGCGATACCCGGCGGAGCCGCCTCGACCCAAGGCGACGCCCGCCGCCGTGCCCGACAGGGAGGAGAGCGTCGCCATGCCCGACCGCGCCCCGCAGCCGGTGGACCGGCAACTGCCCACGGACGAGGCCCGGGATCTGATCTCGCTGGCCCGCGACATCGCGCAGCGAGAGATCGCCCCGAGGGCGGCGGAGGAAGAGGACGCCGGACACTTCCCGCGCGAGATCTTCACCCTGCTCTCCCGGTCGGGACTGCTCGGCCTCCCGTACGACTCGGAGTACGGCGGCGGCGACCAGCCGTACGAGGTCTACCTCCAGGTCCTCGAAGAGCTCGCGGCTGCCCGTCTCACCGTCGGCCTCGGCGTCAGCGTGCACTCGCTGTCCTGCCACGCACTGGCCAACTACGGCACCAAACAGCAGCAGGTCGAACACCTGCCCGCGATGCTCGGCGGCGGCCTGCTCGGCGCCTACTGCCTCTCCGAACCGTCCTCCGGCTCCGACGCGGCCTCCCTGCGTACGAAGGCGGTGCGGGACGGCGACCACTGGGTGATCGACGGCACCAAGGCCTGGATCACGCACGGCGGCATCGCCGACTTCTACACGGTCATGGCCCGCACCGGCGAGGACGGCCCGCGCGGGATCAGCGCCTTCCTGGTACCAGGCGACGCGGCCGGCCTCAGCGGCGCCGCACCGGAGAAGAAGATGGGCATGAAGGGCTCGCCCACCGCCCAGGTCCACTTCGACGGCGTCCGCGTCCCCGACGAGCGCCGCATCGGCGAGGAGGGCCAGGGCTTCGCGATCGCCCTGTCCGCACTGGACTCCGGCCGCCTCGGCATCGCGGCCTGCGCGATCGGCCTGGCCCAGGCGGCACTTGACGAGGCGCTGGCCTACGCGACCGGCAGGCAGCAGTTCGGCCGCCCCATCTCCGACTTCCAGGGCCTGCGCTTCATGCTCGCCGACATGGCCACCCAGATCGAGGCGGGCCGCGCGCTCTACCTCGCGGCGGCCCGGCTGCGCGACGCGGGCCGCCCGTTCGCCAAGCAGGCGGCCATGGCCAAGCTCCACTGCACCGACACCGCGATGAAGGCCACCATCGACGCCGTCCAGGTCCTCGGCGGCTATGGCTACACCGCGGACTTCCCGGTCGAGCGCTACATGCGCGAGGCCAAGGTCCTGCAGATCGTCGAGGGCACGAACCAGATCCAACGGATGGTCATCGCCCGCCACTTGGCGGGTCCGGAGGCCCACCGCGCCGGCTGACGCCCGAGGCGGTGGCAAGCCGCCCACGCGGGGGGAGGACCCCGTCGCAGGTCACGCGCCGTTGACCCCCTCCGCCCTGATCCACCGGGCAGATCCCGTGGGCGCCGCCGCCAACCGCGCCCACTCCGGGTCGTGACGCCCCGGCAGGGTGCGGCCCCGGTCGGCCCAACTCCGCATGAGATCACGGTAGATGGGCGGATCCTGGGGCTGCGGCGGCGCGGGCGGAACCGATTCTGCCGGTACGGGGACGTAGCTACGGCGCTGATGTCCGGTCGGCGCATAGGTGGCGGTCATACCAAGGCAACGTAAAGGCGCGTTGACAGGTCACCGGTGCCCGTAATCGAGCGTGCGTTCACCGGCGTACGGCTCCCGGGTCTGGCGACCGCACGAAAGCTGACGTACCGTCACCTCCACTGTTCCCAGGGGAGGTTAGCCGTGGCAGACGACCGTCCCGTGCCCCTCGACGAGTACCCCGTGCATCAGGTGCCCCTGTCGATGAAGCACGTAGCGACCGGCGACCGGAACGCCTACGACCGCTGCATCTTCCACGTCCTCGACCACGAGGGCCGCGCCCTGCTCATCCTCGGCCTCGGCGTCTACCCCAACGTCGGGGTGATCGACGCCTACGCCACCCTCCGCACCGGCGACACCCTCCACGCGGTCCGCGCCTCGGACGCCCTCGGCGACGACCGCATGCGTCTTGCGGTCGGCCCCTGTGCATCGAGGTCGAGGAACCCCTGCGCCGACTCCGTCTGCGCTGTGAGGACAACTCCCTCTCGTACGACCTCACTTGGACCGCAGAGTTCCCCGCGCTCTGGGAACCCCACCACGTCCAGTACCGCGGCGACCGGCTCACCCTCGAAGGGCGCCGGTTCGTCCAGGCGGGCGGGGTGGAGGGCGTGATCCGCGCCGGGGACGAGGAGTTCCGGGTCTCCCGGGCGGCTGGACCGGTACGCGTGACCGGAGTTGGGGCGTGCGGCCGATCCCCGGCGAGGAGGGCGGCAGGCTCGCCGAGGACCACCCGACCGAGGGCTTCCACTGGATCTGGTGCCCGGTCCGCTTCGAGGACCGGTTCCTCATGGTCGTCGTGCAGGAGGACGCCGACGGCTACCGCACCCTGAACGACGCGACCGTCGTCCGCCCCGGCCGGCGCGACCGCCAACTGGGCTGGCCCCAGGCCGAGATCACCTACCGTCCCGGCACCCGTCACCCCGAGCGCGCCGTCATCCACCTCGGCGACGCCCGCAAACCCCAGGAACTCGAGGTCGAGATCCTGACCTCCTCACCCTTGGCGATCGGCGCCGGCTACCCACCCGCCGACGACTGGCAGCACGGCACGTGGCGCGGCCGCACCTGGACCGACAGCCGCACCTACGACCTCACCCAGCCCACGCCACTGGCCGCCTACGGCGTCACCGACCACGCCGCCCGCTTCCGCCTCGACGGCCGGCTGGGCCACGGCATCTTCGAACACGGCACCTTCGGCCGCCACGACCCGAGCGGCTTCACGGGCTTCGACTCGGTTGCGCCGTAGGGGAGTTGAGCGGACATGGCGACAGCACCTCGTCCCCGCACCACCACCCGCGACCCCGAGGAACTCGCGCACCGGCTCACCGCCTGGCTCGGTACGCGGCTGCCCGGTGCCAAGGCCGTCGATGTCAGGGTTCCCGCGTCGAACGGCATGTCGAGCGAGACCCTGTTGTTCGACATCGAGCATCCCCAACCCCCGCTCCGCGCCTGCGCGTTGAGGCTCGCGGCCGATCCGGCGGCGTACTCCGTGTTCCCGGTCTACGACATCCCGCGCCAGTTCCGGACCATGCGGCTGGTCGCCGAGCGGACCGATCTGCCGGTGCCGGGCGTGCGGTGGCTGGAGGAGGACCCGGGGCCGCTGGGCGCGCCCTTCTTCGTCATGGAGCGTGCCGAGGGACGGGTGCCGCCGGACGTCATGCCCTATACGTACGAGGGCAATTGGCTGCACGCGGCGACCGACGCGGAGCGGGAGCACCTGGAGGCGGCTTCAGTGGCGCTCATCGCCCGTCTGCACGACCAAGTCCCCCGTCCCGAGGCCGAGTTCCTCACCCTTCCGGGTGACGGCGACGCCCTGACGCGTCACGTCGCATCCCAACGGGCGTACTACGCGTGGGTGGTTGACGGCGTCGCCCGCTCACCCCTCATCGAGAGCGCCTTCGACCGGCTCACCGACCTCTGGCCGGCCGATCCCGGCGAACCGGTCCTCAACTGGGGCGACGCCCGCATCGGGAACGTCGTCTACGCCGGGTTCGACCCCGTCGCCGTCCTCGACTGGGAGATGGCGGCCCTGGCCCCGCGCGAGGTGGACCTCGGCTGGACCGTGTACCTGCACCGCTTCTTCCAGGACCTGACGGTCGCCTTCGGCCAGCCGGGGCTGCCGGAGTTCCTCCGCCGGGACCGGGTGGAGACGCGGTACGCCGAACTCACCGGTCACACCCCGCGCGACATGGAGTTCTACACCCTGTACGCGGCGCTGCGGCACGCGATCGTGATGCTCCGTATCGCCTATCGCCAGGTGCACTTCGGCGAGGCGGCCGTCCCGGCGGACCCGGACACACTGATCCTGCACCACGGCAGCCTGCGAGCCATGGTGCAGGGCAGCTACTGGGGTTGAGCGAGCGCGCTCAGGCGGCGCGGCGCAGCTCCGGCACGCGCATCGGGCGCGAGCTGGGACCGCCGACGTGCGAGAAGGGCTGTGTCCGCCAGTCGAGGCCCTGAGGGAGCGTCAACAGCAGTGCGGTGTCCTGCTCCTGGGGCTCCGCGGACTCGTCGGCGGAGCGGGCGTCGGCCGCCTCACGGCCCGTACCGGCGCAGACCGTCAGCCCGAATGGGTTCCACGGAGAGGCACACAGCGCGTGCTCCGGCAGGACCTCCTCGTCGGCGAGGAGCGCGATGGGCTGCACGCAGTCCGGGCAGATCACCCGGTACATCTCGAAGGTGTCGTACACATCGAGGTCGTCGGAGTCGAAGCCGTCCGGTTCGACGCCCTCCGGCTCGGGCTCGACGACGAGTTGCGGCCGCTTGGGCGCGGTGCGTCCAGGGCGCTTGAGACTCTGCATGGGTTTCTCCCCTACTGGGCTGGGCCGTGAAGGCGCTGCGGCCTCGACCACAGCAAGCACTTCCCGTCCCGTCTCCGCGGTAATCACGAGACCATCACGGAGACCGTTCGAGGCCTGTGGCGTTCGTCACATGCCGCCCGCAGGTGCCCGGTGCGGCGGTTTTGTCCCCAGCCGTCTCCCCAGCCGCTCCCGGCCACATCACGAACCGGGTATGACCTGCGCCGCTGAGGTATCGAAGGAGATCAGACGCACTGTAGGTTCTTGCGTCATGGAGGAGCTGGACCGACAAATCGTGCAGCTGCTCGTCAAGGACGGGCGGATGAGCTACACAGACCTGGGCAAGGCCACGGGCCTGTCCACGTCGGCCGTGCACCAGCGGGTGCGCCGGCTGGAGCAGCGGGGCGTCATCCGCGGATACGCGGCGGTCGTCGACCCGGAGGCGGTGGGGCTGCCCATGACCGCCTTCATCTCGGTGAAACCGTTCGACCCCAGCGCCCCCGACGACATCGCGGACCGGCTCTCCGGCGTCCCCGAGATCGAGGCCTGCCACAGCGTTGCGGGCGACGAGAACTACATCCTCAAGGTGCGGGTCGCCACCCCGCACGAACTGGAGGAGCTGCTGGCCAGGCTGCGCGGCCTGGCGGGCGTCTCGACCCGAACCACGGTGGTGCTGTCGACGCCGTACGAGGCGCGTCCGCCCCGCATCTGACCGACCTGGGTTCGGGCCGGTGCCGGTGAGGCGCGAGACTGTCCCCCATGAGTGAGCGCACCCCAAGCCGTCGACCGTCCTGCTCCGCCGCGGCGAAGTCCACAGTCCCGCCGATCCCTTCGCGACCGCGATGGTCGTGGAGCGCGGCCAGGTCGCCTGGGTCGGCTCCGAGGGCGCCGCCGACGCGTTCGCCGACGGCGTCGACGAGGTATTCGACCTCGACGGCGGTCTGGTCACCCCGGCGTTCACCGACGCCCACGTCCACACCACGGCCACCGGCCTCGCGCTCACCGGCCTCGACCTGTCCGACGCGCCGTCCCTGGAGGCGGCCCTGTCCCTGGTCCGGGACTTCGCCGCCGCCCGCCCTGCCGACCGCGTCCTGCTCGGCCACGGCTGGGACGCCGCCCGCTGGCCCGGGGCCGCCCGCCGACCCGCGCCGAACTCGACACGGCGACCGGCGGACGCCCGCTCTACCTCTCCCGCATCGACGTCCACTCCGCGGTCGTCACCTCGGCCCTGCTCGACCTCGTCCCCGGCCTCGACGCACCCGACGGCCCCCTCACCGCCGACGCCCACCACGCCGTCCGCTCCACCGCGCTCGCCGCCATCACCCCGGCGCAGCGCATCGAGGCCCAGCGCACCGCCCTCGCCCGCGCGGCCTCCCTGGGCGTCGGCTCGGTCCACGAGTGCGCGGGCCCCGACATCTCCTCCGAGGACGACTTCACCGGCCTGCTGCGGCTCGCCGCCGAGGAGTGGGGCCCGCGGGTCGTCGGCTACTGGGCCGAGCAGGACGTCGAGAAGGCGCGGGAGCTGGGCGCCGTAGGAGCGGCGGGTGACCTCTTCGTGGACGGGGCGCTCGGGTCGCACACCGCGTGCCTGGAGCAGCCGTACGCCGACGCCGGGCACGGGGGCATCGCCTACCTCGACGCGGACGCCGTCGCCGCGCATGTCGTCGCCTGTACCGAGGCGGGGCTCCAGGCGGGCTTCCACGCCATCGGGGACGCCGCCGTGACCGCGGTGGTCGAGGGCATCCGGACCGCCGCCGAGAAGGTCGGCCTGCCCCGCGTCCGCGCCGCCCGGCATCGCGTGGAGCATGCCGAGATGCTCACCCCGGAGACGATCGCCGCCTTCGCCGAGCTGGGGCTGACGGCTTCCGTGCAGCCCGCCTTCGACGCGCTGTGGGGCGGCGAGGAGGGAATGTACGCCCAGCGGCTCGGCGTGGAGCGGGCGCGTGCCCTGAACCCCTTCGCGGCGCTGCTGCGGGCCGGGGTGCCGCTCGCCTTCGGTTCCGACAGTCCGGTCACCCCGACCGACCCGTGGGGCACCGTCCGCGCCGCCGCGTTCCACCGGACGGCTGAACATCGTGTCTCGGTCCGGGCCGCGTTCACCGCACATACGCGGGGTGGCTGGCGGGCCGTAGGACGGGACGACGCGGGTGTTCTGGTCCCGGGCGCCCCCGCCGACTACGCCGTCTGGCGGACCGACGCCCTGGTGGTGCAGGCGCCCGACGACCGGGTCGCGCGCTGGTCGACCGACCCGCGCTCCGGCACACCGGACTGCCCGACCTGACCCCGGGCGGCGAACTCCCCGTCTGTCTGCGCACGGTCGTGGGCGGACGGACGGTGTTCGTACGGCCGGGCGAGTGATCTCCGGGGTGGCGCGCCCCCGATCCACGGCCGCCGCTTCCTCGCGCGACCTGCGCATCCTCTGCCCTGACCAGCCGGTTGAGGGGGAAAGACCAGGTCAAACGGCTGTTGACAGGCGGGCGCAGGGGGCCGGTAGGTTCGTCCGAGTCCACCACCGGACGCCCGACCGGGGAACCTCCGAGCACTCGTCGGAGCGCCGCTGGGTCAGGGTCGGTGCCGCACCGGGCACCGTCACTGGGAGCCAGGCTCAGCGCCCGCGCCACGGCGAGGGAACGTTCCGGCCGGTCGGCTGGTGTGACCCGGGTGGGGCCCGGACGTCCAGTAGACAACGGCCTTGGTCGACCCGCAGCCGGCGGGTCCCAGGTCGGCCCGAAGGGCGCCGGGCCCCCATCCGCAGTAAGCGGGTGCCAAAACGGGCAGTCTTACCCCGTTCTTGTCGAATCGACACCACCGTACGAACGGCGTGGCACGTCATCCCAGGCCGCGGCCACTATGGTGGACGCCTGCGTACGGACATGAAGGGGCAGCAGTGAACGACGGCGACGGAGCCCTCGCGGCACAGGCCCAGGGGCGGAAGTTCGGCCCGCTCGGCACGGCCTTGGTGATCATCCCGACCTACAACGAGGCGGAGAACATCAAGTCCATCGTCGGTCGGGTGCGGCAGTCGGTCCCCGAGGCTCATGTCCTCGTGGCCGACGACAACAGCCCGGACGGCACCGGCAAGCTGGCCGACGAGCTGGCGGCCGAGGACGAAAAGGTCCAGGTGCTGCACCGCAAGGGCAAGGAAGGCCTCGGCGCCGCGTACCTCGCGGGCTTCCGCTGGGGCATCGACAACGGCTACGGCGTCCTCATCGAGATGGACGCGGACGGCTCCCACCAGCCCGAGGAGCTGCCCCGGCTGCTCACCGCGCTCAAGGGCGCCGACCTGGTGCTCGGCTCCCGCTGGGTGCCCGGCGGCCGGGTGGTGAACTGGCCGAAGTCCCGCGAGTTCATCTCCCGCGGTGGCAGCCTCTACTCGCGTGTGGCTCTCGATCTGCCGCTGCGCGACATCACCGGCGGCTACCGCGCCTTCCGCCGCGAGACCCTCGAAGGCCTCGGCCTGGACGACGTGGCCTCCCAGGGCTACTGCTTCCAGGTCGACCTGGCCCGCCGCGCCGTCAAGGCCGGCTACCACGTCGTCGAGGTCCCCATCACCTTCGTGGAGCGCGAACTCGGCGACTCCAAGATGAGCCGCGACATCCTCGTCGAGGCCCTGTGGCGGGTCACCACGTGGGGCGTGGGCGAGCGCGTCGGCAAACTCCGCGGCCGCGCCCACCCCGGAGGAAAGCCCTCACAGCCGTAGCGCGGCGGCTTCACAGGCCTCGTTGATCGTCCGCTTATCCCGCACTGAGCCGGGCCCAGGCACACTGGACGTATGACGACTGGCGCACCCACCCCCTTCCTCCGCCGCCCGGCCTCCGCGTTCCCGGCTGCGTACGTTCCTGCCGTTGGGCATCGCCGTGTGGCTGGTGCTGGAGATCTGGCTGCTGACCTTGGTCGCGGGCGCGTCGAGCGGTCTTACGGTCTTCCTGCTGCTGCTCGCCGGGTTCGTCCTCGGTGCCGTGGTGATCAAGCGGGCGGGCCGCCGGGCCTTCCAGAACCTGAGCCAGGCCGTGCAGCAGGGCACCGCCCCGGCCAGCGGCGGTGGCAGCGGCCTGATGATGCTGGGCGGGCTGCTGCTGCTGATCCCCGGCCTGATCTCGGACGCCCTGGGCCTGCTCCTGCTCATCCCGCCGGTCCAGAAGGCCCTGGCGCGCTACGCGGAGCGCGTGGTC
The DNA here is from genome assembly GCA_016893485.2 of Streptomyces sp. P3. Classification (GTDB taxonomy): domain Bacteria; phylum Actinomycetota; class Actinomycetes; order Streptomycetales; family Streptomycetaceae; genus Streptomyces. The sequence goes on along the minus strand of JAFEKX020000001.1, from coordinate 1,973,979 downwards.
GAGCGGAAGCTCGGCAGGGTCACCCCGGCACCCTCGGAGACGCCTTCCAGCAGGCCCGTATGCACCGCCCGGACGGCAAGGTCGTCCAGGGCGAGGTCATCCGGGACGAGCCCGGCAGCGAGGCCCCCCAGGGCCCGCGTCCGCCGCTCACCCGCTGACCCGGTCGCGGACAGGCAAAAGCGCGGGCGCCGTACAGATTCGTACGGCGCCCGCGCTTACTTGCTTTGTGCTTGTGCGGTAGAACCGCTCCGCACCTTCAGGACTAGGCCGACTTGCGGCTGTCCCTCAGGTGAACCGCGATATTCATCGCGCCGGAACGGAGAACGGCAAGACGCTCCTCGAGGACCTCTTCGAGTTCCTCGCGGGTGCGCCGCTCCATCAGCATGTCCCAGTGGGTACGCGCGGGCTTGGCCTTCTTTTCCTCAGGGCCGTCGCCGTCGACCAGGAGTGCCTGGGCCCCGCAGACCTTGCACTCCCACTCCGGCGGGATCTCCGCCTCGACCGAGAAGGGCATCTCAAAGCGATGTCCCTTCTCGCATGCGTACTCCACGGCCTGGCGTGGTGCCAGGTCGATACCGCGGTCCGTCTCGTAGCTGGTCACCACGAGGCGCGTGCCGCGAAGAGCTCGCTCACTCATGAATCGTGCCTCCCGGGCTTGTCGCCCACAGGACAGGTGTCGCTGTCGTCGTCATCCGGTCAACGTCCGGTCGGCGGTAAAGATTCCCGTACGGGGTCATGCGTCGCCGTCGTAGCCGCCCCTTGTTGTACCCACCAGCGCCCGGTTTGTCACATCTACTAGCAGATGTCACCTAGCGATTCGTCATCTTTGACGCGCAGTAACGGTACGCCAGGCAGGCCAAACGCGTACACTACCGCCCTTTCGCCTCCAGCGCTAAATCCTCTCGGGAAGAGGATTCCCCGCGTCGCTGATCGCCCGCGCCACGGGAACCCGCGCGAGCAGCGCGAATCCCGCCACGAAGAAGACCACCAGGGAGATGATCGCGTCCCGATAACTTCCGGTCAGCTGGTAGGTCACCCCGAACAGAAGGGGTCCCAGCCAGCTCATGCCCCGATCGCTCATCTCGTACGCCGAGAAGTACTCGGCCTCTTTCCCGGGCGGCACCAGATGGGAGAACAGGGACCGCGACAGCGCCTGGCTGCCGCCCAGGACGAGGCCGATCCCGGCGGCCAGCACGAAGAACCAGACGGGCGCGCCGGCGGGCAGGAAGTACCCGGCGGCCAGCGTCACCGTCCACGCGACCAGCGAGCCGAGAATCGTCCGCTTGGCCCCGTAGGTCCGGGCGAGCCGCCCCATGCCGAGCGCGCCCGCCACCGCGAGCACCTGGACCATCAGGACGGCCGTGATGAGCGTGGACTGGCTCAGGCCCAGCTCCTCGGAGCCGTACACGGAGGCCTGGGAGATCACCGTCTGGATGCCGTCGTTGTAGATCAGATAGGCGAACAGGAAGGACAGGGTGAGCGGTTTGCCGCGCATGTCCCGGACGGTCGCCGCGAGCTGCCGCCAGCCCTGCGCCGTCGGCGCCTCGGACGGCGTACGGCCGCGGTCGCGCAGCCGCTTCAGCGGTACGACGGTGAAGGCCCCACCAGATGCCCGCCGACGCCAGACAGACGCGGACGGCCATCGACTCCGAGAGGCCGAAGGAGTCGTGCGCGGTGAACAGGATCAGGTTCAGGACGAGGACCAGGGAGCCCGCCGCGTAACCAAAGGCCCAGCCTCGGGAGGAGACCGCGTCGCGCTCCTCCGGAAGGGCGATCTGCGGAAGGTAGGAGTTGTACACGACCATCGAGACGGCCACCGACGAGTTGGCGACGACCAGCAGGAAGCCGCCGAGCAGATACCGGTCGCCGTCCAGGAAGAACAGGCCCGTGGTGGCGGTCGCGCCCACATAGGCGGCGAGCGCCAGGAAGGGCTTCTTGCGGCCCGTGCGGTCGGCCGCCGCGCCCGCCAGGGGCATGACCAAAATCGACACGATGACGGACGCGGAGACCGTGTAGGCGAAGAAGGACCCCGCCCGGACCGGTATCCCCAGGGGATGCACGAAGCCGTCGGGGTCCGCCGCCGACTTCGCGACCGAGGTCAGATAGGGGCCCAGGAACACGGTGAGGACGCTCGTCGAGTAGACGGAGCAGGCCCAGTCGTAGAAGTACCAGCCGCGTTGCTCGCGCCGCCGTTCGGCGGCCTCGTCGGCCGGCTGTGACCGCAGGGTGTCGGTGCCCACCCGTGCCCTCGCTTCCCCGTGAGCGCGTCGACCCGGGCGCTCAGGCCCAGACGCCCCGCTCCACCATGACCTCGCGCAGTGTGTCGATGTGATCGGTCATGATGCCATCCACGCCCAGGTCCAGGAGCCGGTGCATGCGATCGGCCTCGTTGACGGTCCACACGTGGACCTGCACTCCACGCGCGTGTGCGGCCCGCACGAAGCTCCGGTCGACCACCGGGACGCCCGACTGCTCCTCGGGCACCTGTGCGGCGACCGCCGAGCGGCGCACCGGAAGGGGAGCGCCCCAGGACCGCAGCCGCAGATTCAGCACCCCGCGCGTGCCGAACGACGTGGCCAGACGTGGCCCGGCCAGGTGCTGGGCGCGGACCACCCGCTTCTCCGAGAAGGAGCCGACGAGGACGCGGTTCCAGGAGTCGGTGCGCTCCAGGAGCTCCAGGAGCGGGCGCAGCGCGGGCTCCGCCTTGATGTCGACGTTCCAGCGCACCTCGGGGAAGGTCTCCAGCAACTCCTCGAAGAGGGGCACCGGTTCCCTGCCCGCCACGCGCGCGTGGCTCACGTCCGACCAGAACAGGTCCGCGATCCGTCCGGCGCCGTCGGTGACCCGGTCCAGAGTCTCGTCGTGGAAGGCGACGAGCTTTCCGTCCGCCGTGGCGTGGACGTCGGTCTCGATGTACCGGTAGCCCAGCTCGACCGCGCGGCGAAACTGGAACACGGTGTTCTCCAGACCGTCCGCCGCGCCGCCCCGGTGGGCGAAGGGGATCGGGCCGGGGTGGTCGAGGTAGGGATGACGTATGAGCGTGGTCACCGGGGCAGTATGGCCCGTTCCGGTGACCCGGTGGCCACGACCGTGCTGCCGCCGGATGCCGGCGGGGCGGCGAACACGCGCAGGAACAGCTGGGCGAGCGGGCCGATCGCCAGGGCGTACAGCAGGGTGCCGACGCCGACGGTGCCGCCGAGCGCGAAGCCGGTGGCCACGACCGCGACCTCGATCGCCGTCCGGAGCAGCCGGATGGACCGGCCCGTGCGCTGGTGCAGGCCGGTCATCAGCCCGTCGCGCGGGCCAGGACCGAAGCTCGCGGAGATGTACAGCCCGGTGGCGACCCCGTTGAGGACGATGCCCGCCAACAGCAGCGGAATCCGTACGGCGAGGCCGTGCACGTCGGGCAGCAGCGCGAGCGTGCCGTCCATGGCCAGGCCGACCACGAACACGTTCGAGACCGTGCCGAGGCCCGGGCGCTGGCGCAGCGGGATCCACAGGAGCAGCACCGCCGCGCCCACGATGATCGAGACGACGCCGATCGTCAGGCCGGTGAGTTCGGCGAGGCCCTGATGCAGCACGTTCCAGGGCTCAAGGCCCAGGCCCGAGGCCACCAGGAGCGCCGAACTGGCGCCGTAGAGCGCGAGTCCCACGTAGAGCTGGACCAACCGTCGCCCGAGACGGTTCCGCGTGGACAAAGGGTGCCCCCTGGTGGTGGTAGTGGCCTGACGCGTGTCACTCTGTGGCTTGAGAACGCAGGCCATCCATGGCCAATTCCGGGAAGGTGGACTGGTTTCCATGGCGCAGTGGACCTCGGCGATGGGCGCCGCGCAGCTGGCCCGGCTGCTCAACTCCCAGCAGGACCGCCCGGCCGGGCCCGGCACCCGGCGGCCGCCCGCGTACCGGGCGCTCGCGGACGGCATCCGGCTGCTCGTGCTGGAGGGGCGCGTCCCGGTGGCCGCCCGGCTGCCCGCCGAACGGGAACTGGCCCTCGCGCTGTCCGTCAGCCGCACCACCGTGGCCGCCGCCTACGAGGAGCTGCGCACCGAGGGGTTCCTGGAGTCCCGGCGCGGAGCCGGGAGTTGGACGGCTGTACCCGCCGGTAATCCGCTCCCCGCGCGCGGGTTGGAGCCGTTGCCCCCGGAGGCGCTCGGTTCGGTGATCGACCTGGGCTGCGCCTCGCTGCCCGCGCCCGAGCCGTGGCTCACCCGGGCCGTGCAGGGCGCCCTGGAGGAGCTGCCGCCGTACGCCCATACGCACGGCGACTACCCGGCCGGGCTGCCCGCGCTGCGCGCGATGATCGCCGAGCGGTACACCCTGCGCGGGATCCCGACGATGCCCGAGCAGATCATGGTGACGACCGGCGCGATGGGCGCCATCGACGCCATCTGCCATCTCTTCGCGGGGCGCGGCGAGCGGGTCGCCGTCGAGTCGCCGTCCTACGCCAACATCCTCCAGCTGATGCGCGAGGCGGGCGCCCGGCTGGTGCCCGTGGCGATGGCCGACGGGCTCTCCGGCTGGGACATGGACCGCTGGCGGCAGGTGCTGCGGGACGCGGCGCCCCGGCTCGCGTACGTCGTCGCGGACTTCCACAACCCGACCGGTGCCCTCGCCGGCGACGACCAGCGGCGTCAACTCGTCGACGCGGCCCGCTCGGCGGGCACCGTGCTCGTCGCCGACGAGACGATGACCGAGCTGTGGTTGGAGGAGGGCGTCGACATGCCCAGGCCCGTCTGCGGCTTCGACCCGGCCGGCTCCACGGTGATCACCGTCGGCTCCGCCAGCAAGGCCTTCTGGGCGGGCATGCGCATCGGCTGGGTCCGCGCGGCCCCCGACGTCATCCGCAGCCTGGTCGCCGCCCGCGCCTACGCCGACCTCGGCACCCCCGTGCTGGAACAGCTGGCCGTCAACTGGCTGTTCAGCACCGGCGGTTGGGAACAGGCGGTCGATATCCGGCGCGCCCAGGCCCGCGAGAACCGGGACGCACTGGTCGGCGCGCTGCGGCGGCACCTGCCCGACTGGGAGTTCGAGGTGCCCCGGGGCGGGCTCACGCTCTGGGTGCGCACCGGCGGACTGTCGGGCTCACGGCTCGCCGAGATGGGGAGCGGGTGGGCCTGCGGGTCCCGTCCGGGCCGCGCTTCGGCGTCGACGGCGCCTTCGAGGGGTATGTGCGGCTGCCGTTCACCGTCGGCGGCGCGGTGGCCGAGGAGGCGGCGGTACGACTGGCCGCGGCGGCCCGGCTGGTGGAGAACGGCGTCACCGGGGGCGGCGATTCGCCGCGCACCTTCGTGGCGTAGCCGAGTCTCCGGGCGCCCGGTTCCGGTGCGGGCGGGCGACTCACGGCCGCCCGCGCCGGAACCGGGCTTCTACGAAGTCTCCGCCACGGCGGCCTCCACCACCGCTTCCGTCGCCACCGTCTCCTCCGCGTCCGCCGGTGTCGTGCGCGGCGGGAGCAGGGCCAGGACGGCCTGGCGGTGCGCGTCGTTCGTCGCGTCGTCGTACGGGTCCGGGGTCGCCGGCACCTGGAGCCGGTGGACCGGGCCGCTGCCCAGGCGGGCGTATCCGCGGCCCGGGGAACCTGGGCGACCGGAGTGGTGTGCGGGGAGCGCCGAGCACCGCCTCCAGCTGGCCGGCGGTGGCCGGGCCGAGGACGACACGCGCGCGTGTGTGCTGTCGTACGGCGTCGCTGAGGGTGTCCGCGCTGTCGAACTGCTCGGCCACCACCACCGTCACGTTGGCCGCGCGGCCGTGCCGCAGGGGGACCTGGAGCAGGGACTGCGGGTCCTGGTGGCCGTCGGCCTGGGCGACGTGGGCGAAGGCGCTCGGGCGGTCCAGGAGGATCCACAGGGGCGCCTGGTGTCGTCCGGTGCCGGGTGGCCCGACTGGCGGGCGCGGTTGGCCGCGATCAGCCGGCGCTCGGTCTCCTGAGCGGCCCACTCCAGGCTGGCCAGCGCGCCGGTCAGCCCGCACTCGACCGCGAGGACGCCGTCCCGGCCGGTGAGGCACGCGTACTCGCCGGTGCCGCCGCCCTCGACGATCAGGACGTCGCCGTACTGGAGCGCCTGGAGGGCGATCGAGCGCAGCAGGGTGGAGGTGCCGCTGCCGGGCTGGCCCATGACCAGGAGGTTCGGCTCGGTGGAGCGGACGCCGGTGCGCCAGACGACCGGCGGGACGTCACGCTGTTCCTCACCGTGGGTGAGGGGAGCGTGCGGTGGACCTGGGACGGGTCGGTGAAGCCGAGGACGGTCTCGCCGGGGGCGGTGACGAAGCGCTGGGCGGCGATGTCGGTGGGGAGCGGGGCGAGCACGCCGATCGTGAGCTGGTTGCCCTCCTCGTCCCACGCGAAGTGGTACTCCCGGCCGCGGCCCGACTTCGCGGTGAGCAGCTGCTCGATCCGCGCGCGGGAGTCGGCCTCGCCGTCGGTGAAGTACGCCGGATAGCGGACGACCAGATGGGAGATCCGGCCCCCGCCGTCGAACTCGTAGGCGGGGAACGCCTTCTCCCAGTCGCCGCCGTGGGCGAACAGCGGCGCCGGGTCCTCGGCGGCCGAGAAGTAGGGGACCAGCGCCTCGTAGAGGGACTGCAGGCGCTGGGTCTGGGACTCGTCGGGCCCCTCGGGCGCCGGCGGTGTGCGGTCCCGGCCGTGCCATGCCGCCGCCGCCATCAGGGTGATGGCGGCGAGCAGCGGGCCGTACGGGACCAGTGCCACGACCAGGATCACCGAGGCCACCAGGAAGAACAGCGGCCCGCGCTTGTCCTTCGCGGTGTCGGCCCATCTGCGCCGCCCGGCGGATGCCAGCCGGCGCAGACCCCGGGTGATCGTGATCAGCGGATGGAGGACATCGGTGGCGCTGTCGGCCGCCGTCCGGGCCAGCTCCCGGCTCCGGGCGATCTGGGCGGTGCCGTTGCTCAGGATGCGGGGAGGGGGCGCCGGGCCACTGCTGTCTCCTGAAGGTGCGTACGGGTGGGTGCGTCAGAACTTGATGCCGCCGAGGAGGCTCGCCAGGCTCTCGCCGCCGGCCTTGATGCTCGGCGCGATGGCCGTGCTGGCCATGTAGAAGCCGAAGAGCGCGGCCACGATGGCGTGGGAGGCCTTGAGTCCGTCCTTCTTGAAGAAGAGGAAGACGATGATGCCGAGAAGGACGACGCCGGACATGGACAAGATCATTTGAGCTCTCCTGGTTCGTGGGGACAGTCACCATGAGTTGTTCCAGGATCACAGGATGTATCCATACGATAAAAGGTGCAAGTGGGTGAATTTCGGCAGATTTCCCTCGGATGGCGGAGCGCATTCGGGCCGTCTGAGCAGGGGTTTCACCTGTGTCGGGCCCATTGGTGATCTTTGCCGCGGAGGGGACCGGTCATGTGTCGGCGGAGCCAGTACGCTGGCGATTCACCCGTACTAGTGAGAGGCGGTCAGGCCGATGAGCGAAGCCCCCGACCCCGAGGTCGTGGAGTTCGCGACCAAGATCTTCGATCTGGCCCGGCAGGGCGGGACCGAGACGCTGGTCGCCTACGTGGACGCGGGCGTCCCGGCCAACCTCACGAACGACCGCGGTGACTCCCCTGGTGATGCTCGCCGCCTATCACGGGCACGCCGACTCCGTACGGGCCCTGCTGACCCGGGGCGCCGAGGCCGACCGGATCAACGACCGGGGGCAGACCCCGCTCGCCGGGGCCGTCTTCAAGGGCGAGCAAGAGGTGATCGAGGTGCTCCTGGAGGCCGGTGCCGATCCGGCCGCAGGCACCCTTCGGCGGTCGACACGGCCCGGATGTTCGGCAAGGCCGACCTGCTGGAGCTGTTCGGCGCGCAGTGACGCGCGGCCCGTCGGCGGCGACGACGGGCCCGCTGACCAGGTACGACAAGGAAAACGGGGGAAACGGGGGAAGGCAGCACCGGGCCGCCCGAAATTTCGGTCGCGGCATCGAGAACCGCCGGGTCATCATGACGTCGTGATTTACGGACGCGATGGCTGGGCAGGTGTTGCCGCACCGCGCGGGCCGTAGTTGCGGCCCGCATGGGCCACCTACGAGAGGCAGAGGAAAATGGTCTACAGCAAGCAGGAAACGGCGGGCGCCCCGACGTGTTGTCACGCGGCCAGGTAGTGCACGTCCCCCGGTTGCGTCGACGCTTGATGTGAGGCTGTTTCCCATGTTCGATCCGGTCATAGCGCCCAGCGGTACGCTGCTCGGCCTGCTTCAGCGGGGCCGCGGCGACGGCACACTGCACGCGCTCACCGCACCCCGTGCCGAGGCGCTCGCGGCACTGAACCACTGTGTGCTGCGCGACCCCCGCCACGACTGGCAGGTGGAGAACCGCTCCCTGTACTACGCCCGTCTGTACCTCGATCTGAACGGCGACCTGGACGCCGTCGAGGCCCACCTCTTCGACACCGAGGACGCCCTCGACACCGAGGAGTCCCGCACCGGCCTCGCGCTCGCCGTCCTCGGCCATCTCGCCTCCTACGGCCGGCGGGACGCGCTCGACCTGCTCCGCAGGTACGCGGCCACCGGCAGCAACTGGGCCTGGGCCCTGGACGAGCTGGCACTCCGGGACGACGACGCGGGCCTGCGCGCCCTCGCCGCCCCCCGTGCTGGCGCGTTTCCCGGCCGACCCCGAGGGCGAGGCCGAACTCGTCACCGTCGTGCGCGACGCCTTCGAACCCCGGCCCTGGCGGCTATGGGCCGAGGACTCACGCGAAGCGATCGCCACGCGCGTGCGTGCCGCCCAGGAGGCCGGCTGTTTCGACCGCTGGCAACGCCAGATGCGACCTACCGGGCCCCGTCCGGGGTGGGAGCGTCCGAGCGGTGTTCGAATGGGCCCAACAGGGCCTCGAACGCGGCGCCGCGCTGCACGTCCCCGCCGCCCGCTGCCTCACCGCCGTGGCCGGCCCCGAGGACCGGCCAGAGATCGTCGAGGCCGCCAAGGACGGCGACGAGGGTGCCCGCTGCACCGCCCTGAGGTACCTCGCCGACGGCAATGATCCCGAGGCCCTCCAACTGATCGAACGCGCGGTGGCCACCGGCTCGGCACCCGTCGTGGAGGCCGCCGTCGACGCCTTCGAACGGATGCGCTCCGTCGCCGCCGTCGACCGGGCCCGCGGCTGGGCCCGCCGCCCGACCCGCTCGGCGCCGCCGCCGGCCGGATGCTCGCCTGGGGGGGGGGCCCAGGACAGCGACCTCGTCCTCGGCGCCCTCAGGGAGGCCGTCATGGGCGAAGGACCCGATGCCCCCACCCTGTGGACCCTCGTCGACGGAGCGGGACGCCTCGGCATCGCCTGCGCGGCACCCGTCCTGCGCCATGTGTACCGCGAGACCGCCTCGTCCCATCTCCGCGGCCGGGCCGCCCGGGCACTGGCCGCGACCGACCCCTCCTACGCCGCCGGATTCGCCGTCGAGTGCCTCTGGGACTGCGAGGAGACCACCCGCGAGATCGCCGCACGGCACGCCGAGACCGGCGACGCCCGCGTCGTGGAACAGCTCCGCAGGCTCGCCGCCGACCCGGCCGAGGAAGCGGAGGTCCAGACGGCCGTACGGAGCCGGATCGGGCCGGACGCCCCCGCAGTGTGAACGTGGGATGGCCCGCGGGTCAGACGGGCATGGACGCCGTCTGACCTGCTCGGGTGCGCAGCGCAACGCTCATGGGACGTTCACCGTTCGCATAGATCCACGTTGACGCGGCCACGTCCAGTGCGGCGACAACACGGGTATGCGTGTCGTCATCGTGACCGAATCCTTTCCCCCGATGTGAACGGCGTGGCCCACTGCGCGCTCCAGACCGCCCGGCACCTCGTGGATCGCGGTCATCATCCGCTCGTCGTCGCGCCGGCCACCTCGGCCGGTAGCGGGCCCGACGCCCAGTCGCCGTGCCCCGTCATCCGTATCCCCTCCCTACCGCTCCCGGGCTACCCCCCAGGTCCGTGTCGCCCTCCCCAGCCGACGCGTCGCCGCGGCCATCACCGAGCACCGCGCCGACATCGTGCACCTGGCCAGCCCGTTCATCCTCGGCGTCCGCGGCATGGCCGCCGCCGCGCGGCTCGGCATCCCCCCGCCGTGGCCGTCTACCAGACCGACCTGGCCGGATACGCCCGTACATACGTCGGCGCCGGCGAGGCCACCGCCTGGCGGCGCATCCGCTCCGTGCACGCCGCCGCAGACCGCACCCTCGCGCCCTCCAGCGCGGCTCTGAGCGACCTGGAGGCACACGGAGTGCCCCGGGTCCGGCTGTGGCCGCGCGGCGTCGACACCGAGCGTTTCCGGCCCGAGTACCGGGACGAGGCGCTGCGCCGCGAACTCGCCCCGAACGGCGAACTGCTCGTCGGCTACGTCGGCCGCCTCGCCCCGAGAAGCAGATCGAGCTCCTGGCCGGAACCTGCGGCCTCCAGGGCGTCCGGGTCGTGATCGTCGGCGACGGACCCAGCCGGCCGCACCTCGACGAGGCGCTGCCGGGCGCGGTCTTCCTCGGTCGGCGTACCGGTGACGAGCTCGCCCGTATCTTCGCCTCGTTGGACATATTCGTGCACACCGGACCTTTGAGACCTTCTGTCAGACCGTCCAGGAAGCCATGGCCAGCGGCGTCCCCGTCGTCGCGCCCGCCGCCGGCGGCCCGCTGGACCTGGTCGCCCACGGGCGCACCGGGTTCCTCTTCCCGCCGCGCGACGAGGCCGCCGTCACGGACGCCGTGCGGACCCTGGCCGCCGATCCCGCCCTGCGGGCCGAGTACGGCACCGCCGCGCGGGCCATGGTCGAGGGCCGCACCTGGGCGGCCGTCGGCGACCAGCTGATCGCGCACTACGGCGACATCCTCGCCGGGCGCAGGACGGCGGTGGCGGCATGAACACCGCCTCCTGCGCATCGTCCGGCTCGCCAACTTCGTGGCCCCCTCCTCCGGGGCTGCGCACCGCCCTGCGCGAGCTGGGCAAGGGCTTCAAGGAGGCCGGGCACGACCCGGTCCTCATCGTGCCCGGCGAGCGCCACACCGACCGCGAGACCGAGCAGGGCCGGGTCATCACCCTGCCGGGACCGCTGCTGCCCGGCACCGGCGGCTACCGCGTCCTCGCCGACAAGCGGCGCGTCGCCAGCCTGCTGGAACACCTCGCCCCTGCCCCTGACCGCCTGGAGGTCTCCGACCGTACGACCCTGCGCTGGACCGGCAAATGGGCCAGGCGGGCCCGCGTACCCGCCGTGATGGTGTCCCACGAGACCGCCGACGGCGTCCTGCGCACCTGGGGCCTGTCCGAGAACATGTCCCGGCGCACCGCCGACGCCCTCAACGTCCGTACGGCGCACACCTACGCGCGCGTGGTGTGCACCACCGAGTTCGCCGAGCGGGAGTTCGTCCGCATCGGCGCCCGCAATGTCGTACGGGCTCCGCTGGGCGTCGACCTGGTGGGGCGCAGTCCGGCGCTGCGGGACCCGGTGGTGCGCGCCGAGTACGCGCGCGCGGACCAGGTCCTATTGGTGACCTGCACCAGGCTCTCCGTGGAGAAGAAGCCCGGCACGGCGCTCGACGCCCTGGAGGCGCTGGTACGGCGCGGACGGCGGGCCGTCCTGGTGGTCGCCGGGGACGGGCCGCTGCGGGCCCGGCTCGAACAGCGGGCACGGGAGCGGGGTTGTGCCCGTCACCTTCCTCGGGCACGTCTCCGACCGGCGGTTGCTCGGCGCGCTCCAGGCCTCCGCCGACGTCTGCCTTGCGCCCGGTCCCGCCGAGACGTTCGGGCTCGCCGCGCTGGAGGCCATGGCCTGCGGCACGCCCGTGGTGGCCAGCGCCTCGTCCGCGCTGCCCGAGGTCATCGGCTCCGCGGGCGCCACGGCCGCGGACAACGGGCGGGCCTTCGCGGACGCCGTCGACATGCTCCTGGAACGCTCCGAGGTGGAGCGCCGCGAGATCGCACGCGCGCGTGCCGAGTGTTTCGGCTGGCACACGGCGGTCGACGCGTTCCTGTCCGCCCACGACGCGGATGTTCCGGTACGGCGGTTCGTGCCCGGAGGCGTGGCATGAGAACGGTCCGTTTCGTCGCCCTCGGTGACTCGCTCACCGAGGGCGTGGGCGATCCCGTCGGTGAGGCATGGCGCGGTTGGGCCGCGCTGCTCGCCGGCGGGCTCACCGAACAGGCGGAAGGGTCCGTGGAGTTCACGAACCTGGCGGTCAGCGGGGCGCAGACCCGGGACGTCCTGGAACGGCAGACCCCGGCCGGGCTCGCCCTGGACCCGGACGTCGTCTCCGTCGTCATAGGCGTCAACGACACCCTGCGCTGCACCTTCGACATCCAGGCCGTCGCCGCCCGCCTCGACGAGGTCTACGCCGCCTTCACGGCGCGGGGCGCGGTCCTGCTCACGGCCTGTCTGCCCGACCCGGGCGCGATGCTCGGCCTCCCGGGCGCACTGGCCCGCCCGCTCGCCCGCCGCCAACGCGCCGTCAACGCCGTGGTGCACGCCCTCTCCGAGCGCTACGGGGCGGTGCATCTGCACGCGGCGGAGGGCGAGTGGATCATGGGCCGCGAGATCTGGAGCGCGGACCGGCTGCACCCCAGCGAGCGGGGACACCGTCAACTGGCCCTGCGTTTCCACGCGTTGCTCGCCCAGGAGGGTGTGGCCTCGGGGGCCGCGCCGACGCCCGAGCCCGAGTTCCCGGTCCCCACCAGGTCGGCCAGCCTGCTGTGGCTGGCGACCGCGGGCACCGGATGGGTGGCCCGCCGCTGCACCGACCTGCTGCCCCAACTCCTGAGGCTGGCAGCCGACGAGATGCGGCACCGCGCGCGGGGCACCAGCGCGCGCCTCGACCTGAGCGCGTCCCACGCCGTGTCCCTGGCGCTGGCCTCCCTGGCGGTGCAGCAGGAGCAACCGGACGCCGCCTAGGGGCTTTCAGCGGCGCCGTACGGCCACGAAACGGACCGGGGTTCCGGGCACCGCCTGGGCGGCGGCCGGGAGGTCCGTGGGGCGGACTACGGCGATCACCGGGTAGCCGCCGGTGGTCGGATGGTCGGCGAGGAAGACCACCGGGCGGCCGTCCGGGGGGACCTGGACGGCACCGAGGACCATGCCCTCGCTGGGGAGTTCACCGGTCAGGGACCGCTCCAGGGCGGGCCCGTCGGTGCGCAGCCCGATGCGGTTGCTCGCCGAGGACACCCGGTAGGCGCGGGACGTGAACACGCGCACCGCCTCCGCCGTGAACCAGTCGTCCCGGGGACCGAGCGTCACCCGCAGGACGAGTTCGGCCGGAGCGCCCGGCTGCGGGGCGACGTCCACGCACGCGTGGCGGTGCATCGGCGAACCCAGGGGCAGTATCGAGCCGTTCGTGAGCGGCGCCGGACCGAGCCCGGACAGCAGGTCCGTGGAGCGGCTGCCGAGCACCGGCTCGACGCCGACACCACCCGCGAAGGCGACGTAGGACCGCACTCCGGAGACGGCCGTTCCGATGTCGAGGAGCGCCCCGGCGGGCACGCGCACGGGGGCGCCCCACGCGGCGGGCCGTCCGTCTACGGTGACGGGGCAGGGGCGCCGCCGACCGCCACGAGGATCGTTGAACGAGGCCGTACGGCACAGCCGTTGAGGGTCGTCTCCAGGACGGCCGCTCCGGGCGGGTTGCCGACCAGCCGGTTGACGAGGGCCGCCGCGGGTCCGTCGAGCGCCCCGGGCGCGGGCACCCCAGGTGCGCGTGTCCGGGCCGTCCCAGGTCCTGCACCGTGGTCAGGGCCCCGGCCCGACCACGGCGACCGCGACGTCCGTCATACGTCCGCCACCGGGACGAAGCGCACGCGCGTGCCCGGCGACAGCAGCGCGGCCGGCTCGCGCGCGGTGTCCCACAGCACCGCGTCCGTCGTGCCGATCAACTGCCAACCGCCGGGCGACGCACGGGGATACACGCCCGTGTACGGGCCCGCCAGACCCACGGCACCGGCGTGCACGGCCGTGCGCGGAGTGGCCCGGCGGGGACGTCGTAGCGGGCCGGGAGGCCGGTGAGGTAGCCGAAGCCGGGGGCGAAGCCGCAGAAGGCGACGCGGAACTCGGTGGCCGCGTGGATGCGGGCCACCTCCCGCTCGGGCACGCCCCCACAGGGCGGCGACGTCGGCGAGGTCCGGGCCGTCGTAACGCACCGGGAGTTCGACGACCTCACGCGCGCGTGGGGGAGCGGGGGTACGTCCGAGGTGGTGAGTTCGGAGGCCAGGCGGGCCGGGTCGGTGAGGCCGTCGAGGAGGACCGTGCGGGCGGCCGGGACGATCTCGCGGACGGTGAGCAGGCCCTCCCGCGCGGCGGCGCAGCAGTTCCGCGTGGACGGCCTGGGCCTCCTCCCCGAGGCGACCTCGACGAGCAGGCCGTCGTCCCCGACGAGCAGGGCCCTCATGCGAAGGCCTCCACCTGGACACCCGACTCCAGGAGGCGCGCACGGACCCTGCGGGCCAGATCGACCGCGCCGGGCGTGTCCCCGTGCAGGCACAAGGAGCGGGCCTGCACCTCGATGCGGGCGCCGGAGAGCGCGTCGACGGCCCCGGTGCGGGCCAGGCTCAGCGAACGCTCCACGACGGCCTCGGGGTCGGTGATTACCGCGCCGTCGCTGCCGCGCGGCACGAGCGTGCCCTCGTCGGTGTACGCGCGGTCCGCGAACGCCTCCGTGACGGCCGGCAGCCCGGCCTTCGTGGCCAGGTCGAGCACGACCGAGCCGGGCAGCCCGAGCACGGGCAGCGAGGCGTCCGCCAGGAGCACGCCCTCGATCACCGCGGCGGCCTGCTCCGGGTCGCGCACCACCCGGTTGTAGAGCGCCCCGTGCGGCTTGACGTACGACACGCGCGTGCCCGCCGCCCGGGCGAACACCTCCAAGGCACCGATCTGGTACGCCACTTCGGCCGCCAGCTCGGCGGACGGTACGTCCATCGCGCGCCGCCCGAACCCCGCCAGGTCCCGGTAGGACACCTGCGCGCCGACCCGTACCCGCGCTCGGCCGCCAGCTCGCACACCCGCCGCATGGTGACCGGGTCCCCGGCGTGGAAGCCGCATGCCACGTTGGCGCTGGTGACGACGGACAACAGCTGTTCGTCGTCGGTGAGATGCCAGCGGCCGAAGCCCTCGCCGAGGTCGGCGTTCAGATCGATCATCATCTCTCCTGGTCAGGCGACGACGGTACTGCTCGTCGCGGGCGTCGGTGACGAACATCTGGCCCGGCGCGTGCGTGATCGCGAACGGCGGGCGGGAGGCCATCACCGCGGCCTGCGGGGTCACTCCGCAGGCCCAGAACACCGGGATGTCGTCCGGTGCGGCCTCCACCGGATCGCCGAAGTCCGGACGGCCGAGGTCCGCGATGCCGAGCCCCGAAGGATCGCCGCAGTGTACGGGGCTGCCGTGCACCGCCGGGAGCAGCGCCGTCTCCCGGATCGCCGTCGCCAGGTGCTCCGGCGGCACCGGGCGCATCGACACCACCATCGGGCCGTGCAGCCGTCCCGCCGGACGACAGGGGCGGCCGGTGACGTACATCGGGACGTTGCGGCCCTGCTCGATGTGGCGGATCGGGACACCCGCCTCGCTCAGCGACCACTCGAAGGTGAAGCTGCACCCGATCAGGAACGACACCAGGTCGTCGCGCCAGTACGCCCGCACGTCCGTCGGCTCGTCCGTCAACTCGCGCCCTCCCGCCACACCCGGTAGCGCGGCAGATCGGTGCGCAGGTCCGCGCCGTCCGCGAGCACCGTCTTCCAGGAGCCGGCGTCCGTGACGTCGAGCACCGGACAGGGCTTCGGGTTGCGCTGGCAGAACAGCAGCATGTCGTAGGCCCAGTCGGCGGGCACCGAGATCAGGTTGACCTGGGTGTGGCCCGCCGCGACCCCGGCCGTGGGGCCCGTCAGACCGGCCCGGAAGCGGGCCCGGGCGGAACGCGGGCTCCACGCGTGCGCGTGCTCGTCGACGAGGGTCAGGGGGCGGTCCTCCGTGCGGTTCACGCCAGTTCCTTTCCGCGCGTCTCCGGCAGTCCCAGGAGCGCCAGCGCCGCGATGCCGTAACCGACGGCCCCGAAGACGAGCGCTCCGCCCACACCCCAACTGTCGGCCAGGAAGCCCACCAGGGTCGGGAAGACGGCGCCCACCGCGCGGCCCGTGTTGTACGTGAAGCCCTGTCCCGTGCCGCGCAGTGCCGTCGGGTACAGCTCGCTCAGGTACGAGCCGAAGCCGCTGAAGATCGCCGACATGCAGAACCCGAGGGGGAAACCGAGCACCAGGAGAAGGGTGTTGGCGCCGCTGGGGATGTGCGTGTACGCCAGGACGCAGATCGCCGAGAGCAGGGCGAAGAGCCAGATGTTGCGTTTGCGGCCGAGCACGTCGGTGAGGTAGCCCCGGTCAGGTAGCCCAGGAAGGCGCCGGAGATCAGGAACGTCAGATAGCCGCCGGTCCCGACGACCGACAGGCCGCGCTCCGTCTTGAGGTAGGTCGGCACCCAGGTGGCCAGGGTGTAGTAGCCGCCCTGGACGCCGGTCGAGAGCAGACCCGCGAAGACCGTCGTGCGCAGCAGGCCCGGTGCCTCGGCCGTACCCGGCTTGAAGATCGCCGCGAACGACCCCTTCTGGGCGTTCTGTTCGCGTACGGCCGTCGCCTCCGGGGCGTCGTGCACCCGGCGCCGCACCCACAGCACCAGCAGCGCGGGCAGCGCGCCGGTCCAGAACATCACCCGCCAGGCCAGGTCGTCGCCGAGGAACGAGAACACCAGCGTGTAGACCACCGCCGCCAGCGCCCAGCCGACCGCCCAGGAGCTCTGGACCGCGCCGAGCGTACGGCCGCGGTGCTTCGCGCTCGCGTACTCGGCGACCAGGATCGCGCCGACCGCCCACTCGCCGCCGAAGCCGAGCCCTGGAGGGCCCGGAACACCAGCAGGGTCTCGTAGTTGGGCGCGAAGCCGCAGGCCACCGTGAAGACGGCGTAGGTGATCACCGTGATCATCAGCGCCTTCACGCGGCCGACCCGGTCGGCGAAGACGCCCGCTATGGCGCCTCCCACCGCGGAGACGACCAGCGTGACCGTGGTGAACAGGCCGGTCTGGCCGCTGTCCAGGCCGAAGTACGCGGCCAGCGCGACCATGCTCAGCGGCAGCGTGAAGTAGTCGTAGGAGTCCAGGGCGTAGCCGCCGAACGCGCCGGCGAAGGCGGCGGCGGCCGTTCGGACCGAGCGCGCGCAGCCAGGCGAACGCGCCGTCGTCGGCGGTCAGTTCGTCCGTGGCCGGCTGTGTTCCGGTGTTCAGGGCCTGAGGTGGAGGGGTCGTGCTCATGGGCACCTCGCAGAAGGAGGACGGAGGGTGCTGGGAGTGAGCAGTGCCGTGCGGGAGGCGGTGGCGCCGGGGTGAGCGGTGGCGCCATGTCGAGAAAGGTAGAGGATCGTTGAACGATCCTTCAATACCCATGTTGTTTCGTTCCTGTATCTGCGGTTGAATTCCGGGCATGGCAGAGCAGCTGACGGGACTGGCCGACGACCGCGCCCTCCTGGGTCGTACGAGCACCGCGGAACGCGTCTCGGACATCCTCAGGAGCCGGATCGCGGAGGGCTATTTCCCGCCGGGCGCCCGGCTCTCCGAGGACAGCATCGGCGGGGCGCTCGGTGTGTCGCGCAACACACTCCGCGAGGCGTTCCGGCTGCTCACCCATGAGCGGCTGCTCGTCCACGAGTTGAACCGGGGCGTCTTCGTCCGGGTCCTGAGCGTCGAGGACGTCGAGGACATCTACCTCACCCGCCGCCTCGTCGAGTGCGCCGTCGTCCGCGGGCTGGGCGAGCCGCCGTACGCCCTCGAACAGCTCGCCTCGGCCGTCACCGAAGGGCAGTTGGCGTCCGTCGAAGATGACTGGAAAGGCGTGGGTACGGCCAATATCCACTTCCACCGGGAACTCGTCGCCCTCGCCGGCAGCGCCCGCACCGACGAGCTGATGCGCAGCGTCTTCGCCGAACTCCGGCTCGCCTTCCACCTCGTGGACGACCCGAAGGCCCTCCACGAGCCCTATCTCCAGCGCAACCGCCTGATCCTCCAGGCCCTCCAGGCGGGCCACCGCACCGAGGCCGAGAGGGCTGCTCGCGGTCTACCTCGACGACTCCCTCGAACGGGTCGTCCACGCGTATCGGAACAGGGTGGGCGAGGACGGCACGACGCTCGGCTGAGGGCGGTGCGGGTGTGGCGGATGCGCGGCTGAGGCGGCTCGCTGTTCGGCCGAGGCCGACGTGGTGTTCGGCGGAGCCCGCGTAAGCGGCTGGGGCGGGAGTCGCTTCTGCGTCGTTTGGGTCGTTGTCAGACCGAGGACCTAGTCTGTGCAACGTGACTTCGCCTGCATCGACGGACAGCGTTCCGCCCCAGTTCAGCGCGGGGCCGCGCCCCGCACCGGGCCCGGCCGCCGACGAGGGACTGGCGCGGCGGCTGCGCGCGCTCGCGTGTACCGCGCCGCTGCACGACCTCGACGTACGCAAGGCGAATCTCGCGGGCGAGTATTCGGTCTACGGCATGGCCGAGGTGGCCCTCGCCGCCATCGACCTGGTCACCCTGAACATGGACTTCGACACCGGCGCGGACCATGACCAGATAGTGGCCAGGCTCATCCCGCGCATCGCCGCCCAGGCCCCCAGCGCCCCGTCGCCGAGCACGAGCGCGTGGCTCGCTGGGTCCTGGAGAACCTGATCAACGTCGGCAGCGTCGACCGCGGCTTCCGCACGGTGTACGGCACGTTCGCCCAGGACGGCACGTATGTGCGCCGCGACTACGACTTCAAGCTGATCGAAGAGGTCCCCGGCTACGGCGGCAGCGTCTACCTCCGGACGACCGACGAGGCCGTCAACGTCCTGGTGGGCGCCCTCGACACCGACGTCACCAGCGCGCAGATCGCCGCCGAGGTGAAGCTGGAGGTGCTGATCAGCCGGGGTCGGCTCGCCGACGCGCAGCTCGCCGCGGAGCAGGCTCGATACCGGACGGTGCAGTACTCGGAGACGCTCCGGCGCGCGCTGGACGCCACGCGGCGCAACGTCCGCGCGGTGGACTGGCTCAACGCCGTGCCGGACATGATCGCCGAGGCCCTCGATCACGTCGCTGACCGGTATCGCCACGAGAACGCGATCCTGACCAACATCCGCAAGGCCCGTGACGAGTCCGAGGACGCCGAACAGAAGCGGCGGGCGGCCGAGTTGGTCGACATCGTCAGGACTGCATCCGGCGGCACACGCAGCTTCAGTCGCGGCTTCTGGAGGCCGGGCCGTTGTTCCGGGCCGAACAGGACCGGCAGGCGTTCGCCACCCCGATGACCACGTCGGGGATCGACCTCTACGGGCATCTCCTTTCGCCCGTGCTGCCGTTGCCCCTGGAGCAGGCGATCCGGGTCACGGACGCGTTCTTCGCTCGCGGGACCGGGTTGCGTACGCCGGTGTCCGTCCGGGTGGGGACCTTGTCGACGTTCTGCTGACGCCGCCCCAGGAGCGGGAGCATCTCGGGGCGGAGATGCCTGAGCCGGATCTCATCGCTACGCCGGACGACAGTCGGTTCAGTGAGGAGCAACTGGCTGCGGCCATGGAGTTGCTCGATCTGCCTGCGGATGCGCCTCGGCGGTTGTCGGGGTTGCTGGCGGATGCGCGGCGGCGGGATCCGGAACTTCCTTATCTGGTCGCCCTGTTGGCCGTGCATGCGGCCAGTCCGCCTGTTGGTACGGCTTATCGGCAAGGGGAGCCGAAGTTGCTGTTCGCCGTGGATGACGGGGTCGAACTGGACGATCCGGAGTTCGGTGGGGCCGATCTCATTGTGGGGATGGCCCTTTTGGACACGGTGGGGATGGCTGCGGGGCGGAGTGATGCGGCGTGATGGGCCGGTCGTTGTCTGGGCGCGCGTCTGCTGTGGCTGGTCGCGCCCACGCGGCGGAGCCGCACATGTCACAGCCCCGCGCCCCTGAAAGGGCGTGCGGCCTCAGCCCTGCCGTCAAGTTCAAGGAGTTGTCGTCGTGAGTGAGACCGTCGAATGGAGTGAGCCGGAGGTCGCCGCCGCGCCGGTGACCGCTGTCATTACGCCCGCCGATGCCGCCGACGCCGCTCGGCTCGTCGCGTTCGGGCTGCAGCCGAAACTGCAACCCGCGCGGGACCAGGAGTACGCGGAGTTGCTCCGCCGATACCGCGAGGACTCGCCGTTCGCCCGGCTCGCCGACGCCGTGGCCGCCGGGCTCGGGCTGGTCGTGCTGGAGGTGTCCCCGCGCGCGGGGATGGCCGTGACCGCCGCCGAGGACTCGGTGTTCGCCGTGCGGATGGGGACTACGCGCGTCGTACCGCTGCCGACTCCGGGGACCGGTTCCTGCACGGGCTCGCGCATCTCGCCGTGGCCGCCATGGCGTTTCCGCGGCCCGAGGATCTAGCCGACGACGGGTACATCGGGCGGGTCACGGTCAACGGGGTCGACGCCTTTGTGCGGCAGGCCTGTCGTCGCCTTGAGGAGCGGGCCGACGAGCAGGGCATGAACACCGACCCGGCCACCGACGCGCCCGGCCTTGAGGCCGCCTGGCGGATCTGGGTCAGACGCAGTGCCACCGGAGCCACCAAGGACGCCCGCAGACTGGCCGGTTCGACCACCGGGATCGTCGGCAAGGCCGCCGCCTTCCTCACCGACTCCGGCTTCCTGCAGCGCACCGGTGACGACAGCGGCGGGACCTATCGCACGACCGCGCGTTATCAGCTCCAGGTGCGTGACATGGCCGGAAGCGCCGCGATGGCCGAGCTGTTGGAGCTGGGCGTCGTCCCGGTCACCGACGGCACCGCGACCCTGATGCCCGCCGAGGACACCGAGGATCTGGAGCTGGTGGCCGACGCCGGGCTGCCGTTCCACTCCTGAGCTTCCTCGACTCCCCCACCTGCCGAAGACTTACGACGAGAGTCCGCCATGTACGAGCTGTCCCGGGTCCGCCTCTACTCCATCGGGCCCGCCGGTGCGCGCTACGCCGACACCGTGCTTGACCTGCGAGGCGTGGGCAAGCCCGTGCCCGACCCCGCGCCCACCCAGGCGGAGTTCTTCGCGGACGAGCCCGTCGGGCCGCCCCTGCGCCCCGCGCCCGCCGGCGTGCTCTTCCTGGAGAACGGCGGCGGCAAGTCCGTCCTGCTCAAGCTGATCTTCTCCGTGATGCTGCCCGGCCACCGCAACACCCTCGGGGCGCCAGCTCCGGAGTGCTGCGCAAGTTCCTCCTCGCGGACGACTGCGGCCATGTCGCCCTGGGTGGCAGCACACGCTGACCGGCGAGTGCGTCGTCGTCGGCAAGGTCAGCGAGTGGCGGGGGCGCCAAGTCTCCAACGACCCGCGGAAGTTCGCCGAGGCCTGGTACTCGTTCCGGCCCGGGCCAGGACTCAGCCTGGACAACCTCCCCGTCGCCGAGGCCACTTCCGTACGGCCGTCCGTCGAGGGCGTGTCCGGAGCGCAGGGCCGTAGGCGCACGATGAAGGGTTTCCGGGACGCGCTCACCGAGGCGGGCAAGGCGTATCCGCATCTCGAAGTGCACTGGGAGGAGATCCACGACCGCTGGATCGAGCACCTCGGCGACCTCGGTCTCGACCCCGAACTCTTCCGCTACCAGCGGGAGATGAACGCCGACGAGGGTGAGGCCGCCGGTCTCTTCGCGGTCAAGAAGGACTCCGACTTCACCGACCTACTGCTCCGCGCGGTCACCGACACCCGGGACACCGACGGCCTCGCCGACCTGGTCGGCGGCTTCGGGAACAAGCTGGGGCGGCGGGCCGAACTGATCGCCGAGCGGGACTTCACGGCCGGTTCCGTGGACCTCCTCGGCCGGATCGTCGAGGCCGCCGAGGCACGGGCACGCGCGCGTGACATCCACGTCGGCGCCGAGCGCCGTACGCGCACTCTGGCCCGACGCCTGTCCGCGCGGGGCGCGCAGGAGCGGGTGCGGGCCGCCGACCTCGCCCAGCGGGTCACCGCCGCCGCGTACGCCGTCACCCACGCCGAGGGGGCCCGGGAGCGCAGCGCGCTGATCGCCGCCGAACTGGCGTACCGGCACGCCTCGTTGGCACTCGCCACCATGGAGAAGTCCGCCGCCGCGCAGAAGCGCGAACTGGCCGACGCCCGCACCCTGCACGCCGCCTGGCAAGCCGCCGAGGCCGTCCTACGACACCGTGCCGCCGCCGACCGCTCCGCACGCGTGGCCGTCGCGATCCGGGAGGCCGAGCGGGACGCCGCACCGGCGCTCGCCGCCCGCGCCAAGGCCGCCGTCGATCTCGTACGGGCCCCCACTCGGCCGCCGAGAGCGCCGAGAACCTCGCCAACGAGGGCGAGGAGCGCTCCGCCGCGCTCCAGGAGGTCGGCGAGACCTCGCACCGGGACGCGACCTCCGCCGCCACCGAGGCGCAGCGCGCCCGCAGCGAGGTGGGGCATCTGCGCCAGCGGCTGGCCGAGGTCGAGCAGGAGACCGCCGAGGCGGTGCGCGCCGGCTGGCTCGACGACAGCGCCCCCGACGCCGACCCGGCCCGCGCGGCCCTCGCCGCGAGCGATGCCGAGAAGACCGCCGTGGCCGCCTGGGACGCCGCGCGCGAGGCATCCCGCAAGGCCTCCGAGCACGCCCGCGAGGCCGCTTCCGCCGAATCCCGCGCGGAGTTGACGGCGGCCCGCGCGTCCGACGCGGCGACCGCCGCCGAGCGGACCCTACGACGCGGAGCGGCGCCTCGCGGAAGGGCTCGCGGGGGAGGAGCGGCTGGCCGAGCTGCTCAGCTTGCCCGGTGCTGGTGCCGTGGGCCTCGGCGGTGGTGTGCCGGTGCCGCGTGGCGCCGACGGGGCGGCGACCGGACAGGGCGACGCCGGGGCCGTAGGCAGTGCGGGGCACGGCGCTGAGGGCGTCTCCGATGACGGCGTCGAGTCGGACGCACGCCCGGGTGCCTCGGTCAACGGCGGTGCAGGAAGCGGCCGTTCCGCTGCCAAGCCCGCCCGCCCCCTCGCCGAAGGCCCTCACCCCGAGGAACTCGACCGCTTCGCCGACGAGTTGCGCGAGCTGCTCGACGACGGAATCTCCTCCGCCGAGCGGCACCTCTTCGACCTGCGCACGGCCGCCGCCGACGACTCCCGGATCCTCGGGGCGCTCGGCGACGGCGGGCTGCTGCCGCCCGGGCCCGACGTGTTGGCCACCGTCGAGTACCTCGGCGAACACGGCATCCCCGCCCTTCCCGGCTGGCGTTACCTCGCCCAGGCCGTCGACCCCACCGACCACGCGCGCGTGCTCGCCGCCCGGCCCGAGCTGGTCGACGGCGTGATCATCACCGACCCCGCCACACACGCGCGTGCCCGAGAGGCGCTCAGCGAAGCGGCCCTGCTGCCCCGGTCCGCCGTGGCAGTCGGTACGGCCGCCGCCCTCCTCGCCCCGACCCCGGCGCCCGACGCGCAGACCGGTGACGTCTTCCTCGTACCGCCGAACCCGGCCATGCACGACGAGCACGCCGCCGACGAGGAGCGGCAGGCGCTGCGCGCGCGGGCGGGGCAGCGCGACGAGGAGATCCGCACGCTCGCCGCGCGACTCGGCAAGGACCGGGAGCTGGCGGCACGGCTCGCGTCCTGGCGCACCGGCTGCCCGAGCGGGCGGCTGGTCGAGCTGGCGCGGGCCGCGCACGACACGCGGGCGTTCGCCGAGGAGGCCGAGGCCGAGCTCGCCGAGGCGCGGACCCTGCGGGCCGAGGCCGACGAAGCCGCCGCCGAGGCCGCCCAGGTCCGCGACGAGCGGCAGGAGACCGCCCAGAGGACCCGGCGCGCCGCCGACGCCCTCGCCGGACTCGCCTTCCGGCTCCGGGAACGCGCCGGCTGGCAGGTCAAACTCCGTGAACTCGCCGACGAGGCGAGCGAGTCGGAGGCCCGCGCCCAGTCCTGCCTGGAGCGCGCCCGCGCCGCCGACGAGGACCGCCGCGCCGCCCAGCGCGCCGCCGACGACGCCCGCCGCACGGCCCGTGCCCTGCGCGCCGAGCGCTCCGAGATCGCGGGCGCTCCCGACGACGTACCGGACGACGACGCGGACGCCCCCAAGCCCGCGCTGGCCGCCCTCCGTGAGGCCTACCGGGCCGCTTCGCAGCTCTACGAGAAGGTCGGCGTCGGCGCCGATCTGCGGGCCGAGCAGGCGCGGGCGGAGAGCGACGAGAGCGCGGCGATCGCGGAGCTGGACCGGCTCAGCAACAAGGTCCGCACCCGCGCGGCACAGTTGCTGGAGTCACCCGACGGCTCCGACGGGCCCTCCCGGCAGGCCGCCGCAGCGCGCGCCGAGGAACTGGTGCAGCTGCTGGAGACCCGGGTGTCCACCGCGAGCGAGCAACTCGGGCGGCTGCGCGGCGAGGCAGAGCGGCACGCGCCCGAGGACGGCGAGGCGCACACCGAGCTGACCGAGGACCTGGTGCCGCGCGACGCCGAGCACGCTCAAGCCCTGCTGCGCACGGCGACGGCCGAACTCGGCTCCCGCACCGACGCGTTGGGCCGGGCCCGCGAGGCGCACGCCGAACTCCTCGACGCCCACCGCGCCGCCGAGGACGGGGCAGGTGGCTTCGACGAGACCGCCGCGATGCTCCGTGACCTGCTGCGCGAGCACTCCTCGGACGAGGAGCAGGAGGAGCCCGAGCCGTACCCCGGTAGTCTGGAGGAGGCACGGCACTCCGCCGCCGAGGCCCGCCGCTCACTGCGCGGCTGCGCCACCGACCTGTCCGCCGCCGAGAGCGCCGTCCGCGAGGCGAGCGATGTCCTCGTACGGCACGCCAACTCCACGCGCTATGAACAGGTACGGACCCCCGCGCCAGCAGATCCGTGAGCTGCCCGCGTCCGCGCTGCCCGAGCACGCGCAGAAGTGGGCCGACGCCTTCGCACCCCGACTCCGCGTCCTCACCGACGAGTTGGCGCAGCTGGAGCGCAACCGGGACTCGATCGTGGACCGGCTCCGCGGGCTCGTCGAATCGGCGCTGGCCACCCTGCGGTCCGCGCAGCGGCTGTCCCGGCTGCCCGAGGGGCTCGGCGAGTGGTCCGGGCAGGAGTTCCTCCGCATCCGCTTCGAGGAGCCCGACCAGGCCACGCTCACCGAGCGGCTCGGTGTGGTCGTCGACGAGGCGACCCGGGCCGCCGTGAAGAAGAATTCCGACATGCGGCGCGACGGAATGTCCCTGCTGCTGCGAGGAGTTGGTGCCGCGCTCGAGCCCAAGGGCGTCGCCGTCGAGATCCTCAAGCCGGACGCCGTCCTGCGTGCCGAGCGGGTACCCGTCGGGCAGATGGGCGACGTCTTCTCCGGCGGTCAGCTGCTCACCGCCGCCATCGCCCTGTACTGCACGATGGCCGCCCTGCGCTCGAACGACCGGGGCCGGGACAAGCACCGGCACGCCGGCACGCTCTTCCTCGACAACCCCATCGGGCGGGCCAACGCCACGTACCTGCTGGAGCTGCAGCGCGCCGTGTCCGACGCGCTCGGTGTCCAACTCCTGTACACCACCGGCCTGTTCGACACCACGGCACTCGCCGAGTTCCCACTGGTGATCCGGCTGCGCAACGACGCCGACCTGCGGGCGGGCCTCAAGTACATCAGCGTGGAGGAGCACCTCCGGCCGGGGCTGCCGCAGCAGGCCCCCGCCGGAGAAGGCGAGTCGGTGCACAGCGAGATCACGGCGACCCGGATGTTCAAGCGTCCGGCGCCCGACCACTCCGCGGACGAACGTCAGCCGACCGCTCCGTAGGCCCCGCGGGCGAAGCTCAGGAGTGGGACAGCTGGCCCGAGCCGGCCTTGCGCGCTATCCGCTCCTGGGCCCGCTCGCTGGACCGCGCCTGACGCTGGGCCCGACGCCGCTCGCGGCGAAGGGCCCTCGCCGTGCTGCTGGGCTCCGAGACCACGCCATTGCGCTGGTTCCACATCTGGCGGGTCACCCAGATGTCCAGGGCGCCCCAGGTGGCCACCACCGTGCTGACCACGCTGCTGATCACCATCGGGAACGCCAGCCAGGAGCCGGCCATCGTGCACAGGAACGCCACCGTCGCCTGCATCAGCGTCACCGCGATGATGATCACCGCTCGCACGGCGGCCGTGCGCACCGGGTCGGGCAGCCGGCGCTTGCGCGCGGGCTCCTCGATCCACAACGGCCGGTAGTACTCCCGCTGTTGTGCGCTCGCGCGAGCCGGACGCAGCTCGTCGAATTCCGCCGCCATGGGCTCGCCCGAGCCCGCCGGAGCCTCGCCGCCCGTCGTCACGTAACCCTCTGCCGGAATACCGCGGTCCGGTGTCCCACGGCGCCGCTGCGCCGTCGACCGCGCCGCCACGCCGTCCTCAAGCGCCTCTTGCCGCTCCGCCGTGCCCATCAACGTGTCCTCCCCACCGCCGGTGACCCACTCGCTCCGAGTCCGAAGACTTCGGCTCCCCAGTGGGTGCCCGGCTTGCGCTGTTTTACGCCGCACGGTTGCGGATGCGGCTCGTGTGGCCGGTTCCGCTCCCCATGTCCCGTAGAGAAAGACGAACAACATGCCACGAAGATTCCCAAGCAGGCGAAAAATTCCGGCCAACTGGTCAGGTGGACCGATCGGGTGGGGTGTGGCGATCCTGGGGACATCGGGGCGGCAATCTCCCGCAATGAGCTGACAACTCCCCATGTCTCGCCGCTGCGGCGGGCGTTCAGGCTCCGGACAGCTCTTCGAGTTACCTCTGTGTCAGTAGTAGGCTCGCGCCGTTTGTTGACGCACATGTGTGCCCCCGGCCGGCGGGGGTCCAGCTGGGGAGACCATGCGCTTTCGCGGGAAGTCCATCCGCCGGAAGATCGTGGCGCTCCTTCTCGTGCCCCTCGTGTCCCTGACCGCGATCTGGGCGTTCGCCACGGTCCTCACCGGCCGGGCGGCCGGAGACCTGTTCAACGTGTCGTCCGTGGTGGAGAAGATCGGCTATCCCACCGAGGACACCGTCCGCGTCATCCAGCGCGAACGCCGGCAGACGCTCGTCTACCTCGCCGACCCGCGCGCCGCCGACGGCCTCACCGACCTGCGGCGCAGCCGCGCCCGCGACCGACGCGGCCGTCGCCAAGATCCGTAAGAACGCCCAGAACCCGGACGTCCGCGACGCGATGGGACAGGCCACCGACAGCCGGGTCTCCGCGGTCCTCGACGCCCTCGACGGACTCCAGTCCCTGCGCCGCAGCGTCGAGGACGGCACCGTCGACCGGAACCAGGCCCTCGGTCTCTACAACCACCTCGTCGACCCGTGCTACGTGCTGCTGACCAACCTCCACGTCGTCGACAACGTGGAGATGGACAAGCAGTACCGCGCCCTCGTCAACCTCGCCCGGGCCCGCGAGTTCCTCTCCCGCGAGGACGCCCTGCTCGGCTCCTCCCTGGTCGTCGGCAAGCTCACCCGGGACGAGACCCGCGACATCTCCGACCTCGTCGCGCAGCGCACCCTGATGTACGACGTCAACCTGCCGCTGCTGCCCGCCTCGGAGCGCGGGCACTTCGAACGCTTCTGGAAGAACGCGGCCAGTGCACCGCTGCGGGTGGCCGAACAGGCCGCCGCCTCCTCGGAGTCGGGGTCGCTCCACAACGTCACCGCGCAGACCTGGAACACCGCCGCCGGTGCCGTGCTGGACAAGCTCGGCACCCTCGACGACCAGGCCAACGACCGCTACCAGGACCGCGTCCGTCCCGTCGCGATGAACGTCATCCTCAAGGCGGCCGTCGCCGGTGTCCTCGGGCTGATCGCCCTGCTGTTCTCGCTCTTCCTGTCCGTCCGCATCGGCCGCGGCCTCATCCGCGACCTGCGCCAACTCCGCCTGGACGCCCACGAGGCGTCCGGTGTCCGGCTGCCCAGCGTGATGCGCCGCCTGTCCGTGGGCGAAGTGGTCGACGTGGAGACCGAGGTCCCGCGCCTGGAGTACGACCGCAACGAGATCGGCGACGTCGGCCAGGCCCTGAACACCCTCCAGCGCGCGGCCGTCGAAGCCGCCGTCAAGCAGGCCGAGTTGCGCTCCGGTGTCTCCGAGGTCTTCGTCAACCTCGCCCGCCGCAGCCAGGTCCTGCTGCACAAGCAGCTCACCCTGCTCGACACCATGGAGCGCAGGACCGAGGACACCGACGAACTCGCCGACCTGTTCCGCCTCGACCATCTGACGACCCGTATGCGCCGGCACGCCGAGGGCCTGGTGATCCTCTCCGGGGCCGCCCTGTCCCGGCAGTGGCGCAAGCCGGTCCAGCTCATGGACATCGTCCGCGCGGCCGTGGCCGAGGTCGAGGACTACGAACGCATCGAGGTCCGCAGGCTGCCGCGCATCGCCGTCACCGGGCCCGCCGTCGCGGACCTCACCCACCTGGTGGCCGAACTCCTGGAGAACGCCACGGTGTTCTCCCCGCCGCACACCGCCGTCCAGGTCGTGGGGAGCGGGTCGCCAACGGCTTCACCCTGGAGATCCACGACCGGGGCCTCGGCATGGCGGCCGAAGCACTCCTGGACGCCAACCTCCGGCTCGCCGAGACCCCGGAGTTCGAACTCTCCGACACCGACCGCCTTGGCCTCTTCGTGGTCAGCCGGCTCGCCCAGCGGCAGAACGTCCGCGTCTCGCTCCAGCCGTCGCCCTACGGGGGCACCACCGCCGTCGTGTTCATCCCCGACGCCCTGCTGAGCGACGACGTCCCGGACACCAACGGCATCGGCTTCCGCCTCGACCGGCCCCGGCCGACCAAGGAGGCCGAGCTGGAGGAGAGCCACCGCTCCGCGCTCTCCCAGATGCCCGTGAAGCTACCCGGCCTGCCGCCCGCCCCCTCCTGGACGGCCCGGTCGAGCTGGAAGCCCCCGTCGACCTGGACGCCCTCGAAGGCTTCCCGAACGCGCTCGACGACGAGGACGGCGAGCGCGGCGGGATCTTCCGCCCCCGCCGCGCCTCCACCCACCGCGACGACCTCGCTCCCGTGCGCCCCGTAGAACAGCATCAGCAGGTTCCCGAGGCGGACTCGGACGGCCGCCGCGGCGAGCCGCTTCCGCTGCCCAGGCGCCGTACGCCCAAGCTGGTCAGCTCCCATGGACGCCCGGTCGTCGAGCAGCGCTCCCGGCACGAAATGGGGACTCGGAGAGGCCGATTTCGACGGTCCCTCCACGGCCCCGACCCTGGGCGGACCGGAGACGGACGGCCCCGCACCGCTCCCGGCCCGGCGACGCGGTGACACGCCGCTACGGCGCCGTACCGACGTCCCCGGAGGACGTGCCGAAGCCGCGCAGCCACCCGCCTCCCCGGGGCGCGGTCTTGGCGAGCCGCCCGAGACACCGTCGCTGCCCAGGCGCACCCGGCGTGCCGAGATCGCGTCGAGCGCTCCGGACGCCGAGGTTCCGCGAGGCCGGACCGGACCCGACACGGGAGCGTTGCCCAGGCGTGTACGTCAGGCCAATCTGGCCCCGCAGCTGAAACAGGACCCCGAGCGGCGCGCCGCGAGCCCGGCCGAGGTCGCCGAGCGCGACGCCGACGAGGTGCGCAGCCGTATGGCCTCGCTCCAGCGCGGCTGGCAGCGCGGCCGCGAGGAGAACGCCGCGGGCGACGACGCCCCAGGTGGCACAGCACAAGGAACTAAGGGGACGGTCGATGACCGCACCGAAGGCGACCGGCCACAGCACCGACCAGCGTGGCCTGAACTGGCTTCTCGACGACCTCGTCGAGCGTGTCGCCATCCGCAAGGCCATCGTGCTTTCCGGCGACGGCCTCGCCACCGGCGTGTCCCAGGATCTGACCCGCGAGGACAGCGAACACCTGGCCGCCGTGGCCTCCGGCTTCCACAGCCTCGCCAAGGGCGTCGGCCGCCACTTCGAGGCGGGCAGCGTGCGGCAGACGGTCGTCGAACTCGACGAGGCCTTCCTGTTCGTCACGGCCGCGGGCGACGGCAGCTGCCTCGCCGTCCTCGCGGACGCCGACTCCGACGTCGGACAGGTGGCCTACGAGATGACCCTGCTCGTGAAGCGGGTCGGTGTGCATCTGGGGGCCGCTCCGCGCACCGACGTGCCTCTGGGCGGGTAGTGACATGACATGAGCGGAGACGGTCAGGGAAGAAGCCACTGGTTCGACGACGAGGCCGGACCGGTCGTCAGGCCGTACGCGATGACGCGCGGCCGCACGACCAGTGCGGCCCAGCACCGCCTCGACCTCATCGCGGTGGTCATCGCGGAGTCCCAGGACGACGGGTCGGAAGCGGACCACGCACTGTCCCCGGAGCACGTGGACATCGTCGGCCTCTGCCGTGACGCCCCGCAGTCGGTCGCCGAACTCGCCGCCGAACTCGACCTGCCCATCGGGGTGATACGGGTCCTCATCGGCGATCTCGTGGACGGGGAACTCGTCCATGTGTCACGTCCCGTACCCCCTGCCGAACTGGTGGACGAGAGTATTCTGCGCGACGTGATTTCCGGCCTCCGGGCCCTGTGAGCGGTGCGAGCCACCGCCCCCTACCCCATCGAGCAGGAGTACAGATCGATGATCTTCGGGCGTTCTGAGCGAGGCAAGCCTCCGGTCGAGCCCGTCACGCTCAAGATCCTGGTGGCCGGCGGCTTCGGCGTGGGCAAGACGACCCTCGTCGGCGCGGTCAGCGAGATCAGGCCGCTGCGCACGGAGGAACTGCTCACCGAGGCCGGGCGCCCGGTCGACGACACCAGCGGGGTGGAGGGCAAGCACACCACAACGGTGGCCATGGACTTCGGCCGCATCACCCTGCGGGAGGACCTGGTGCTGTACCTCTTCGGTACGCCGGGGCAGGAGCGGTTCTGGTTCATGTGGGACGAGCTGTCCGAGGGCTCGCTCGGCGCCGTCGTGCTCGCCGACACCCGCCGCCTGGAGGACTGCTTCGCCGCCCTCGACTACTTCGAGCGGCGCTCCATACCGTTCGTCGTCGGCGTCAACTGCTTTGAGGGCGCGGACCGTTACCCCGTGGACGCCGTACGCCAGGCCCTCGACCTCGACGAGGACGTGCCCCTCATGCTCTGCGACGCGCGCGACCGGGCATCGGTCAAGGAGGTCCTCATCGAGGTCGTCCAGCATGCGATGGCCTACGGCGCGAAGCGCCGCCAGATCATCACGAGTTGAGGCACGGGGGCGACCCGCACCACCGCCGACCGGGGTACGGGCCGCAGCTCGCGGAACGGCACGCACGCGCGTGTGCCCCGTGAACGACGCACACGCGTCTGCCTAGTTGTCGCCGTCCTCCTCCCAGCCGAAGCTCTTCTCCACCGCCTTGCGCCAGTTGTGGTACTCGCGGTCCCGCACCGACGGCTCCATGGAGGGCGTCCACTCGACGTCCTTCCGCCAGTGCGCCTTGAGTTCGTCCAGGTCGTTCCACACCCCGGTGGCGAGCCCGGCCGCGTAGGCGGCGCCCAGGCAGGTCGTCTCGGAGACCTTGGGCCGGATCACCGGTACGTCGAGGACGTCCGCCTGATGCTGCATCAGGAGGTTGTTCTTGGTCATGCCGCCGTCCACCTTCAGGGTGGTGATCTGCACCCCGGAGTCCTGGAACATGGCGTCCACGACCTCCCGCGTCTGCCAGCTCGTCGCCTCCAGAACCGCTCGTGCGAGGTGCCCCTTGGTGACGTAACGGGTCAGCCCGGTGACGACTCCGCGAGCGTCGGAGCGCCAGTAGGGGGCGAACAGACCGGAGAACGCGGGCACGATGTACGCGCCGCCGTTGTCGTCCACGCTCGCGGCCAGGGTCTCGATCTCGTCGGCGCTGCGGATGATGCCGAGTTGGTCGCGGAACCACTGAACGAGCGCGCCCGTGATGGCGATCGAGCCCTCCAGGCAGTAGACCGGCGCCTCACTGCCGATCTTGTAGCCCATCGTCGTCAGGAGCCCGTTCTTCGAAGGGACGGGCCGGTTCCCGGTGTTGAGCAGCAGGAAGCTGCCCGTGCCGTAGGTGTTCTTGGCGTTGCCGACGTCGTAGCAGGCCTGTCCGAACACGGCCGCCTGCTGGTCGCCCAGGGCCGACGCGACGGGCACGCCCGCGAGTTGGCCGACCGCGGTGCCGTAGACCTCGGCGGAGGACTTGATCTCGGGGAGGATCGCCTCGGGCACGTTCATCGCGGAGAGGATGGCCGGGTCCCACTGGAGGGTCTCCAGGTTCATCAGCATGGTGCGCCCGGCGTTCGTCACGTCGGTGACGTGCTTGCCGCCGTCGGTGCCGCCGGTGAGGTTCCAGATCAGCCAGGAGTCGACCGTGCCGAAGGCGATCTCACCGCGCTCGGCACGGTCCCTGAGGCCCGGCACGTTGTCGAGCAGCCAGGCCGCCTTGGGGCCCGAGAAGTAGCTGGCGAGCGGCAGTCCGGTCTGCTCGCGGAAGCGGTCGGGGCCGTCCGAGCCACCGAGCTGCTTGCACAGGGCCGCGGTGCGGGTGTCCTGCCACACGATCGCGTTGTGCACGGGTTTGCCGGTGGAGCGGTCCCAAAGGACCGTCGTCTCCCGCTGGTTGGTGATGCCGAGCGCGCTCAGCTGGTCGGCGCGCAGTCCCGCCTTGGCGATCGCCCCGGCGACCACCGCCTGCACCTTGGACCAGATCTCGGTGGCGTCGTGCTCCACCCAGCCGGGCTTGGGGAAGATCTGGCGGTGCTCGCGCTGGTCGACGGCGACGATCGCGCCGTCCTGGTTGAAGACGATGCAGCGGCTGGAGGTGGTGCCCTGGTCGATTGCGGCGACGAACCTGTCCGTCATGACGACCCCTTTGTCGTGTCCTTCGGCTCCTGCGGGGGGCTGCCCCGTCCTGCGGCGGGCTGCTCCTCGAAGTCCGTTGTCAGAAGGCTGCGTTGAAGATGACCCCGGCCAGCGCCCCGCCGATCAGCGGTCCCACCACCGGGATCCACGCGTAACTCCAGTCCGAGGTGCCCTTGTTCGGGATCGGGAGCAGTGCGTGGACGATGCGCGGACCCAGGTCGCGGGCCGGGTTGATGGCGTACCCGGTGGGACCGCCGAGCGACAGGCCGATGCCGACCACCAGGAAGGAGACGACCAGCACCGCCGTCCCGGAGGTGCCGAGTCCCTTGGTGAGCCCGAAGGCCAGGATCGGCAGCACCAGCGCGATCGTCGCGATGATCTCCGTCATCAGGTTCGCCACCACGTTGCGGATGGTGGGCGAGGTGGAGAAGATCCCGAGCGTGGGCTGCGCCATCTCCTCCTCGGCGTTGGCCTGGAACTGCGCGTAGTAGACCAGCCAGCACAGCACCGCGCCGAGTATGGCG
This sequence comes from Streptomyces sp. P3, assembly GCA_016893485.2. Lineage (GTDB taxonomy): Bacteria > Actinomycetota > Actinomycetes > Streptomycetales > Streptomycetaceae > Streptomyces. The sequence goes on along the minus strand of JAFEKX020000001.1, from coordinate 1,940,816 downwards.
CCCACCATCTGGCCCGCGATGTAGAGCGGGACCTTGTCCCACTTCCCGGTGTCGATGGCGATGCCGATGGTGACCGCCGGGTTGAGCTGCCCGCCGGACAGCGGGGCGGCGGTGTACGCCCCGGCCATCACGCCGAAGCCCCAGCCGAAGGCGATGACGATCCAGCCGCCGTCCTTCGCCTTCGAGTAGTTGAGTACGACGGCGGCGACCACGCCGGCGCCGAAGAGGATCAGGATCGCGGTGCCGATGACCTCACCGAGGAATATGTCTCCATTGCTCATGGCGGCTCCTAGGCCCTCGCCCGGGACGGTCGGCCCCGGTCCTCCGTGCAGGGTGCGGTTCCCTTGGCGACTTCAGCCGAAGGCGGGGAGGGTCCCGAGCCCCGCCCGGCGTCCGTGACGAGCGTGCCGTCGTGGCCGAATCGCCCATGGGATGTGGGCCTGAGCGCAGGCGGAGCCAGCGCGGCGCAGTGCCTGGTACGCCGAGAATGTACGGCGATGTCGACCGACACCGGGAAGTGTTCACCGGCGCCCAGGGAGCGTCAAGGTCGCGGACCGCAACGGTGACACCCGCTCAGACGGCCCCTGACGCCCCGCAGAAGCCCGCCGGGCCGCGCTCAGCGCCCGGGGACTCCGCGGCCCCGCGGGCGGCCTGTACGGGCGTCAGGCGCGTTCCGCGCAGGATCTCGTACTCGGTCAGCCCCGCCCGGCTCAGCACCCAACTCGTGCCGTCCAGCGCCTTCGCGGCCTTCTTCAGCGGCGCCAGACACGCGGCCGCCTGCCGGTGGTCGGTCACACTGCCCGGCAGACACAGGACGGTCGCCAGGGACAGCGTCACGGGCCTGCCGCCCGCCTCCCAGCGCACGTCGAGCACGGCGGCGGCCAGCGGAGCAAGCCCCTCCGGATCGGCGAGCACCAGGAAGTCGTCCCTCCGATGTGCCCCACGCGCGTGCCCCGGCCGCCACCGACTGCAGGGCCCGCCCGACCGAGCGGATCAGCTCGTCGCCCGCCGCGAACCCGGCCCCGTCGTTGACCTGTTTGAAGTGGTCGACATCCAGCCAACTCAGCGCGAACGTCCGGCCGTCGACGATCCGCCGGTCCACCTCACCGGTGATCGCGTCCGAACCGGGCAGCCTGGTCAGCGGATTGAGCCCGGCCGCCTCCTCCACCCGCGTCTCGGCCAGCGCCCGCACCAGATCCGCGAGCCGTACGACACCGACGCACCGCCCGTAGCGGTCGACCACCGCCACATCGTCAGACGTGCGGTCCGCGTCACCGACCGCGACGACGTCCAGGACCTCCCAGGCGGTCGCGTCGTCGCCGACCGTCCGCGGCACGTCACCGAGCTTGGCGGCGGGCCGGTCGGCGTACAGGGCATGGCCGTAGCGCCCCGACATCGACAGCAGGAAGCGGGATCGGTGCACCGACCGCACCGGCACCCCGTCCCGGTCCACGAGCACCACCCCGGACACGTCCGGCGAGCCGGTCAGCAGCGCCCGCACCTGACCGGCGGACGCCGTGTCGGGCAGCAGCGCGGCCGGCCGGACGAACTCCCGCACCCACGGCCCCGAAGGCGGCGTCGCCGCGAGCCCCGGAGCGCGCGGCGGAACGTATACGTCCGCCGCCGGGATCCGCGTCGGCGGCGCGAACAGCTCGCCCTGCGCCAACTGCGCCCCGGCCGCCCGCGCGGCGGCACACTGCGCCTCGGTCTCCACGCCCTCCACCGACAGCAGGGCGCCCAACTGCTCGCACAGGGTCCGCATCGCCCGCACCGCGGCTGGCCGCTCCAGCAGCGACGCGTCGAGCTTCACCAGGTCGGGCGCGAGATCCGTGAGCAGCCGCAGGGGTACGTCACCGTCGCCGACGCCGTCCACGCAGATCCGGAATCCCTGGCCCCGCAGCTCGGACACCGCCTCCAGGAGCGCCCGCCGGGGCACGTGCGTGTAGGGCGGGCCGATGTCGACCGTGACCTCCCACGGCAGCCGTCCCGCCTCGCGCACCGCCCTGTGGAGCGGGGTGAGGCCGCCGAGGTCGGCGAGCGTGCCGGCGAACACGTTGACGTGCAGCGGCAGCAGCGTCTCCTTGCGCGCTGCGGCGCGGACCGCCAACACGGCCAGCCGGCCGTCGAGTTCGGGGTCGCGGCGGGCCTCGGCCAGGATGTCGCCGGTCTCCGGGCGGACGAGGATCTCCAGGCCCGCGATCCCTCCGGTGGTCAGATTGACCACCGGCTGGAAGGCGAAGCGGAGAGTATCCGTCGAGGAGCGCACGGCAGCATGATGACGTCACCGGCGTACGCCCAGGGCCAGTTCATAAGACGTTCACGCAGCCTTGCGGGCCGATCACACGGGGTGTGGGACACGCCGTCGCTCACCGCACGGCGAGCACCGCCGACCCGTGCCCGAACAGCCCCTGGTTCGCGGTGAGTCCCACCCGCGCCCCGGGACCTGCCGCTCGCCCGCGTCGCCCCTCAACTGCCAGGTCAGTTCGCAGACCTGGGCGATCGCCTGCGCCGGGACCGCCTCCCCGAAGGAGGCCAGTCCACCACTCGCGTTCACCGGTATGCGCCCACCCGGAGCCGTCGCGCCCTCCCGCAGCAGCTTGGCGCCCTCGCCCTCGCCGCACAGCCCCAGGTCCTCGTACCACTGCAACTCCAGGGCGGTGGACAGGTCGTAGACCTCGGCCAGCGAGAGGTCCTCCGGGCCGACGCCCGCCTCCTCGTAGGCCGCGCGCGCGATCGACGCCCGGAACGTCTCGTCCGGCGGTGCCACGGCCGCCGCGGAGTCGGTGGCGATGTCCGGGAGGTCCAGCACCGTGTTGGGATAGCGCGGCGTCACCGTGGACACCGCCCGGATCCGCACCGGGTCCGCCGCTCCGTGCCGACGCGCGAACTCCATGGTGGACAGCACCAGGGCCGCCCCGCCGTCCGAGGTGGCGCAGATGTCCAGCAGCCGCAGCGGATCGGCGACCACGGCGGAGGCGGCGACCTCCTCGGCGGAGACCCGCTTGCGGTAGCGCGCGTACGGATTCAGCGCCCCCAGGGCCGCGTTCTTCACCTTGACCTGGGCGAAGTCCTCCGGGGTGTCTCCGTAGAGGGCCATCCGCCGGCGCGCGTACAGCCCGAAGTACGTCGGGTTCGTCGCCCCGAGGACCCGGAAGCGCAGCCAGTCCGGATCGTCGTGCCGCTCGCCGCCGGCAGGCCGGAAGAACCCCTTGGGCGCGGCGTCGGCGCCCACCACCAGCACCACGTCCGCGAGCCCGGAAAGGAGCTGCGCCCGCGCCGCGTTGACGGCCTGCGCCCCGGACGCGCACGCCGCGTACACGCTCGCCACCCGGGCGCCCTGCCAGCCCAGCGCCTTCGCGAACGTCGCGCCGGCCACATACCCCGGATATCCGCCACGCACCGTGTCCGCGCCGACGATCGAGCCGACGTCCCGCCACTCCAGTCCGGCGTCGGCGAGCGCCGCCCGGGCCGCCGCCGTCCCGTACTCGACGAAGCCGCGCCCCCACTTGCCCCAGGGGTGCATGCCCGCGCCGAGCACCGCCACGTCCGCCGTCATCACGCCACCCCCGCAGGCCGCCAGTGCCAGGTCGTCCAGGTCGTCTCCGTGTCCTCACTGAGCACCCCGGGGACGACCTCCACCTCCATGCCCACCGTCAGATCGGCGACGGTGATCCCGGGAACCGCCTGTCCCAGCACCACGATCCGCTCGGACTCCAGCTCCACAGCGATCAACGCGTACGGCTCCCACGGAAGTTCCGGATCGCTCACATACGGTGACGGTGGCCGGTACCGGCTGTCCGTGTACGACCAGACACGGCCGCGCCGCGACAGGGGGACCTCCTCCAGGTCGCCGCCCCCACAGGCCGGATTGCGGCAGTGGACGTCCTCCCTGGGGAAGAAGACCGAGGCGCACGCCGAGCAGCGCGTGCCCAGCAGCCGGAAGCCGTCCCCGTCCCCGGTGAACCAATCGGTGACCACAGGTGTGCGTGTCCGCGACAACGTCCCTCCACAGCACTGGATCTGACGGAACGTCAGAAGTGTGCCACGGGCAACGGAAAATGAGCAGGGCGTTTCGGTGAACCATCGAGCCGCTCACGGCGTCGTCGTATCGGGAGAGACGGCCGGGGCCCACGGGGGTGGTTCCGGCCGTTTCCCGTTCACGCGCGGACCCTGGAAAGACGCCCTCCGCTTGATCGGATACAGTCCGCCGGGTGTCCGAAACTCAAGCCTCCGTCCCCAACTCCGGGCCGAATAGCCACTGTTCGAGCTGCGGATCGCCCTACGGAGAGGGCGTCTCCGGCTGGCCCCGCACCTGCCCGGCCTGCGGCACCGTCGCGTACCGCAACCCGCTGCCCGTAGCCGTCGCACTCCAGCCCGTGTACGACACCAAGGGCACCGCCCTGGTCGTCATCACCCGAACCGTCGCCCCCGCGCGCGGAGGCGTCGCCCTCCCGGGCGGTTACGTCGACGACCGCGAGGACTGGCGCCAGGCCCTCGTCCGCGAACTCAGGGAGGAGACGGGCATCGAAGCAGCGAGCCGCGACGTACGGCTCGTCGACGCCATCAGCTCGCCCGACGGCCATCTCCTGCTCTTCGGAGTCCTCCCCGAGCGCCCGGTCGAGGGACTGCCCAAGTCCGTCGCCACCGACGAGACGGAGGGCTGGCACCTCCTGCGCAGGCCGGAGGAGCTCGCCTTCCCGCTGCACTCCGTGGCCGTCAGAGCCTGGTTCGAAGGCCGGTACATCTGAGGTCAGCCCTCACCCAGCCCTCGCACCCGCACCGGGGAGGACGGCGCGCTCACGCCGTCCTCCCCCCCTCCCCGCCACGACCACCCGCCGGCCCTCCCAGCGGGCGACGTACCGCTCGATCTCCGATTCGTCCCAGCCGTCGCCCGCGTCCGGCACCACAAGCCCGCCCCCGGTCCGCCCCCGGGCGGGCGCCCACACCTCCAGCTCCAGCCCGCCGTCCGCTCCCCGCACCGGCAGCACGGCACCCGCGCGCGCGAGCACCGGAATCCGCGACAAGGGGGCGTCGACGAGAATCTGGGCCGGCCCCTCGTAGGCCCGCTCCGTCTCCGTGTCGTACCAGCGCCCCCTCGGCAACTGCACCGCCCGTCGGTCCGACCCGGGATCGAGCACCGGCGCCACCAGGAGGCAGTCGCCCAGCAGGAAGGCGTCCTCGCAGTCCCGTAGCGCACGATCCTCGGGAGCGCCCCACCACAGGGGCCGCACATAGGGCGCCCCGGTCCGCCGCGCCAGATGGGCCAGCGTCATGAAGTACGGCAGCAGCCGCCGCCGTTCGACGAGCGCCACGCGCGCGTGCTCCAGCACCTCGGCACCGAACTCCCAGGGCTCCCGACGCCCCGCCCGCAGACTCGCGTGGGTCCGGAACAGCGGGAGATACGCGCCCAGTTGGAACCAGCGCAGATACAGCTCCGGCGACGGACTCCCGTCGCAACCGCCCACGTCAGGACCCGAGTACGGCACCCCGCACAGCCCGAGCCCCATGACCAGCGAGAGCGAGGCCCGCAGCCCCGGCCAGCCGGTGGCCACATCGCCGGACCAGGTGCCCCCGTAGCTCTGCATCCCGGCCCACCCGGAGCGCGAGAAGAGGAACGGCCGCTCCTGGGGGCCAGTTCACGCAACGCCTCGTGGGCGGCTCTCGCCATGCACAGCGCGTACACGTTGTGCGCCTCACGATGGTCGCCGCCCCGCCCGTCGAGGTCGTGCCGGGCCGAACGCGGCAGCGTCGACTCCCCGAAGGCGGCGAACGACGTCGGCTCGTTCATGTCGTGCCAGAAGCCGGTGAACCCCTGCGCGAGCCGTTCCTTGTAGAGGCCGCCCCACCACTCCCGCACACGCGCGTGGGTGAAGTCCGGGAAAACGGCCTCCCGGGCCATACGACTCCGCGTACCAGCCGCCCCGAGGCGTCCCGCACGAAGGCGTCCTCGGCCGTCCCACTGTCGTAGACGGCGTTCCCGGGCTCGGCCTTCACCGCGGGGTCGACGACCGACACAAGGCGGATGCCGTCCCGTCGCAACTCCTCGGCGAGCACCGGCAGCTTCGGGAAGCGCTCGTGGTCGACGGTGAAGACCTGGTGCCCGTCGTAGTGGTCGATGTCCAGGTGGACGGCGTCCAGCGGCAGACCGTGCGCCTGGTAGCCGGCGACGATCCGCCGCACCTCCTGCTCGCTGCCGAAGCCCCACCGCGCGTGATGATGCCCCAGCGCCCACGCCGGCGGCAGCGCGGGAGCGCCGGTCAGCGAGGCCCAGGCGTGCAGCACGCGCGCGGGAGTGCCCACCACCACCCAGCAGCGCAGCGGACCGCCGTCCATCCGCAGGTCGGACGTTCCGGCCCGATCGTGCCCGGAACCTGCGCCCTCCTCGCCCTCCCGCAGCGCCACCGTGCCGTCCCAGGAGGTGTCGTGGAACACCAGATGCGTCGCCGTCGCGTCGGCCACCACCAGCTGCACCGGCATGGTGACGTACAGCGGATCGTCACCCGGCGCGAAGGCGTGCCCGGGGTCGGTGTTCCACAGCCGGTAGGTCCCGTCCCGCAGCCTGGGGCCCGAAGCGCGCCCGCCGAGCCCGAAGAACCGGGCGTCCGCCGCCACCTCCGAGCGCTGCATCCAGCGCGCCGTGCCCCGCCCACCGGCTCCCACCACCGCGGCGGCAGATCCCGGCGCAGCGTCACACCTCCGGGCGTACGCACCTCGACCGCCCCGTGCCGCGACACGGCGACCGTCACCCGCTCCGCCACGACCCGCCAGCCGCCGTCCTTGTCCGGCTCCAGGACCGCCCGGGGTCCGGTTCCGGGCACCGCCCGCCGAGCGCGTACGACGGCTCGGGACCGGCCCCGTCCCAGCCCCAGAAGACGGCTCCGTTCACGGCGACCGTGATGCGCAGCTCCGAGCGGCTGAACCGGACGATCCCGCCACCGGGCCCCGGCACGGCGTCCCGCACCGGTCCGGGCACCCGCGCCCGCTCCGCCCCGCGCGCGGGCAGCCCGGTGGCGTCGGCACGCCTCCTGCGCCACGCCGCCCGTACGGTACGGAAACCCTGCGCCGCCCCCGTCGAACCGACCACCTTCACCGAACGCACCAGGTCACGACCGTCCATGCTGCTCACCCTGCCATCACAAGCCCCGCATAACCGCGTCGTTCAACTGCCGTTCACCCGTGGTGGGACCACATCTTCACGACACGGACCATGTGAAGCGCGCCCTGGTGTAGAAGTCGATCACATGGCATCGTCCGTGTCAGCCGCGTCACGCGCACACCCCCGCCCGTGCGCGACCGACGCACACGACGCGCACAGTCCCGGGCCGCCCCATGTCGACCGCGAACCCCCTGCCGCTCTGGCAGCCAGATCCGGAACGCATCGCCCAGGCACAGGTCACCACGTTCCAGTCCTGGGCGGCCGAACACCACGGAGCCCCCGCTGAGGGTGGCTACGCGGCACTGCACCGCTGGTCCGTCGACGAGTTGGACACCTTCTGGCAGGCCGTCACCGAGTGGTTCGACGTCCGCTTCTCGACCCCCTACGCGCGCGTGCTCGGCGACCGCTCGATGCCCGGCGCCCAGTGGTTCCCCGGAGCGACCCTCAACTACGCCGAGCACGCCCTGCGCGCGGCGGCGACCCGCGCGGACGAACCGGCCCTCCTGTACGTCGACGAGACCCACGAACCGACCCCGGTCACCTGGTCGCAGCTGCGCCGCCAGGTCGGCTCCCTGGCCGCCGAGCTGCGCACCCTCGGCGTACGCCCCGGAGACCGCGTCAGCGGCTACCTCCCGAACATTCCCCAGGCCGTCGTCGCCCTGCTCGCCACAGCAGCCGTGGGCGGCGTCTGGACGTCCTGCGCGCCGGACTTCGGCGCCCGCAGCGTTCTCGACCGCTTCCAACAGGTCGAACCGGTCGTCCTGTTCACCGTCGACGGCTACCGCTACGGCGGCAAGGAGCACGACCGCCGCGACACGGTCGCCGAACTCCGCCGCGAACTGCCCACCCTGCGCGCGGTCGTCCACATCCCCTGCTCGGCACCGAAGCCCCGAAGGCGCCCTGGAGTGGTCGTCCCTGACCTCGGCCGACGTGGAGCCCGTTTTCGAACAGGTCTCCTTCGAGCACCCCCTGTGGGTCCTCTACTCCTCGGGCACGACCGGCCTCCCCAAGGCCATCGTCCAGTCCCAGGGCGGCATCCTCGTCGAGCACCTCAAACAACTCGGCCTGCACTGCGACCTGGGCCCCGAGGACCGCTTCTTCTGGTACACGTCCACCGGCTGGATGATGTGGAACTTCCTCGTCTCCGGCCTCCTGACCGGCACCACGATCGTCCTCTACGACGGCAGCCCCGGGTACCCCGACACAGCCGCCCAGTGGCGCATCGCCGAACGCACCGGAGCGACCCTCTACGGCACCTCGGCCGCATACGTCATGGCCTGCCGCAAAGCCGGCGTGCACCCGTCGGGCGACTTCGACCTCTCCAAGGTGAAGTGCGTCGCCACCACCGGCTCACCGCTGCCCCCGGACGGCTTCCGCTGGCTGCACGACGAGGTCCGCGACGACCTCTGGATCGCCTCGGTCAGCGGCGGCACGGACGTCTGCTCCTGCTTCGCCGGGGCCGTACCGACCCTCCCGGTGTACATCGGCGAACTCCAGGCCCCCGGCCTCGGCACCGACCTGCAGTCCTGGGACCCGAACGGCGAACCCCTGGTCGACGAAGTCGGCGAACTCGTGGTCACCAACCCGATGCCGTCCATGCCGATCTACTTCTGGAACGACCCCGAAGGCACCCGCTACCACGACAGCTACTTCGACACGTACCCCGGAGTGTGGCGCCACGGCGACTGGATCACCGTCACCTCCCGGGGCTCCGTCGTCATCCACGGCCGCTCCGACTCCACGCTCAACCGGCAGGGCGTGCGCATGGGTTCGGCCGACATCTACGAAGCGGTCGAACGGCTCCCGGAGATCAAGGAATCCCTCGTCATCGGCATCGAGCAGCCCGACGGCGGCTACTGGATGCCCCTCTTCGTGCACCTCGCCCCCGGAGCGGTCCTCGACGACGCCCTCCTGGGCCGCATCAAGCAGACGATCCGCGAACAGCTCTCCCCACGTCACGTGCCCGACGAGGTCATCGAGGTCCCCGGCGTCCCGCACACCCTCACCGGGAAGCGCATCGAGGTACCCGTCAAACGCCTCCTCCAGGGCACTCCTTTGGAGAAGGCGGTCAACCCGGGCTCCATCGACAACCTCGGCCTGCTGGGCTTCTACGAGGAACTAGCCCGCAAGCGCGCCTGATCGGCCTCCCGTAGTGGTCGATCAGCCTCCATAGGTGGCCTCGGACTCACCGAGCACAGCGGCGAAGTCCGAGGCCAGCCGCACCGCGTCGGCCGGGTCGAGTTCGGCGACGGAGATCCGTACACCGGGCCCGGACGACAGCCGGAACCGCCCCCGGCGGCGACCCACCACCCGTACGACCGCGGCCCGTTGACCACGGCGGACTCGTCCCGCACGGGCCACCGGCGGAGCCATGACCGCCGCGCTCCTGCTCACCGCCTCGGCAATCGCCCTCACCCGGGCCGAGATGCTCCACGCCACCGTGTCGCGGGGACTCTCCGTCGCCCTCGCACCCGGCACCGCGCAAGGTTCCTTCCTCGGCGTGCACGGACTCGCCCCGCCATCCAGCGCAGCATCGGCCCACTCGCCGTCACCACGGCCATCGCCACCGGCCCCCTCAGCTGGACCGCCTTCGGCTCCGTCATCGCTCTGACCTGCATCGTTCAGCACCGCCTGGTTCGTCGACCGCTCGCTCGGACGCCGTTGTCAGTGCCGCCGGTTACCGTGAGTGAGCATTGATCGACAGCGCACAGGGGGAAACATGGCGCACACCGACCACCTGACCATCCGACGCGTTCTGCGCCGCGAAATCGCGGGCACCATCGGCCTGTTGACCGACGAGCAGGACTTCAGCGCCATGCGGCGCTACCGCAGCTTCACCTTCGACGACCACACCGCCTACCTCGAGCAGGTGGAGGCCCTCCTCAGGAGCCGCGCCTCCCAGGGCAGCCACACCAGCGTGGCCCTCTTCGACCCGGAGGAATACGCCGAGTTCTGCGCCGCTCGGGACCTGGAGCCCGACGTCTCGTCGAGCCGCGCCCGCTTCACGGCCGAACTCGCGGCCACCGGCCCCACCCTGCCCTACGAGGGCCAGCCACTGGCCGACCTCCTCCCGGCCCTGGTCGACGAGGCCGTCCGCCAGGCCACGTGGGAGTACGCGACCACACTCCTCTCCCGCCTCGGCGCCTGCGCCTCCTGCGGCGAGGACATCGGCCGCGCGGCCTTCACCCGGGCCTCCGGCCTCCTCGTCCGCATCCTCGACACGGCCCGCTCCGGCAACCGCCACCTGGTCTGCAGCGTCTCAGGAGCACCGGAAACCCTCGTCTCCGTCCTCCACGCCGACCAGGACGAGGACGGCACCACACAACTGGACGACGCCGAGGCCCTCGAATTCACCACGGTCCTCGCCTTCGGCCTCGCCACCCGAAGCCCCGGCGGCCTCGTCATGCGCACCACCAGTCCGAACACCGCCGACTGCATCTACGGCTGGCGCCTGCGCGGCGACGGCCTGGAACCCCTGACCGCAGGCGAGGTCTTCGACGCCTATTGCACCGACGTCGAATCCGGCGACCTCATCTCCCCGGAATCAGGCGTCGACTACTGCGTACCGCCGGACCTCGGAGACCTGGAACCGCCCCAAGGAGGACACCACCACTGAACACACCAAGGGCGCCCCACCCACAGGTGAGGCGCCCCTGGAACACAGCCGGCGGAAGGCCGCCGACCCGACTACTCGCCGGACAGCACAGCCTGCGCCGCCGTGCGAGCCTCCTCGGCACTGTCCGCGGCCCGCGCCGCCAGCGCGGCCCGCTCGCACTGCGCCAGCGTGTACTTCGCCAGCGTCGACCGCACATAAGGAATCGAAGCAGCACCCATCGAAAGGGAGGTGACGCCCAGCCCGGTCAGTACACAGGCCAGCAGCGGGTCGGACGCGGCCTCGCCGCAGACACCACAGCTCTTGCCCTCGGCCTTCGCCCCCTCGGCGGACATCGCGACCAGGTCGAGCAGCGCGGGCTGCCACGGGTCCTGCAGTCGGGACACCGCACCCACCTGACGGTCGGCGGCGAACGTGTACTGCGCGAGGTCGTTGGTCCCCAGCGACAGGAACTCGACCTCCTGCAGAATCGAGCGCGCCCGCAGCGCGGCCGACGGAATCTCCACCATCGCCCCGAACTTGGCCCGCAGCCCGGCCTCCCGGCACGCGTCGGCGAACGCCTTGGCGTCCGCACGGTCCGCGACCATCGGAGCCATGACCTCCAGATACACGGGCAAGCCCTCGGCGGCCTTTGCGAGCGCCGTCAGCTGAGTGCGCAGGACGTCCGGGTGGTCGAGAAGCGACCGCAGACCCCGCACACCCAGCGCAGGGTTCGGCTCGTCGGCCGGCGTCAGGAAGTCCAGCGGCTTGTCCGCGCCCGCGTCCAGCACCCGCACCACGACACGCCCCTCGGGGAACGCCTCGAGCACCTGCCGATAGGCCTCGACCTGCTTCTCCTCGGACGGCGCGTTCTTGCTGTCGTCCAGGAAAAGGAACTCGGTACGGAAGAGACCCACGCCCTCGGCCCCGGCCTCCAGCGCGGCCGGAAGGTCGGCGGGACCGCCGACATTCGCCAGCAGCGGCACCTTGTGCCCGTCGGAGGTGGCACCCGGACCCGTGGAAGCGGAGAGAGCGGCCTTGCGCGCGGCAGCGGCGGCCTCCAACTGCTCCTTCTTCTCGGCGCTCGGGTTCACGAAGATCTCACCGGTGCTGCCGTCGACGGCGACGACCGTGCCCTCGGCCAGTTCCCCGGCTCCCGGCAGTGCCACCACGGCCGGCACGCCGAGCGCCCGCGCCAGGATCGCGCTGTGACTCGTCGGCCCGCCCTCCTCGGTCACGAAACCGAGCACCAGAGCCGGGTCCAGCAGCGCCGTGTCCGCAGGCGCGAGATCACGGGCGATAAGGACGTACGGCTCGTCGCTGTCCGGAACACCCGGCATGGGCACCCCGAGCAGCCGGGCGACGATACGGTTCCGCACGTCGTCGAGGTCGGCCACCCGACCGGCGAGATACTCACCCGCACCGGCCAGCAGGGCACGGTAGGCGGCGAAGGCGTCGTACACAGCCCGCTCCGCGGTACTGCCGACCGCGACACGGCGTTCCACGTCCGCCATCAGCTCGGGGTCCTGGGCCATCATGGCCTGCGCTTCGAGCACCGCCTGGGCTTCGCCCCCGCCAGATTGCCGCGCGCCATCAGGTCGGCCGCCACAGCGTCCACGGCCTGGCGGGCGCGTCCTTGTTCACGCTCCGCGTCCTCCACCGGGCTCTGCTTGGCAGGCGGTTCCAGAACCGCCGTCCCCATGTGCCGAACCTCGCCGATCGCCACACCGTGGCTCACACCGACGCCTCGCAGCGTTGTCTCCATCTCACCCGTCTCCGATAGTGCGGCGGGTCCCGCCGCCGCGGTGGTTGTCCTGCTCACCGTCATCACGACGGCACTGACGTCACGCCCAGGTGAAGAGAGTGTCGCCGGTCTTCACGTCGCCGTCCTCACGCAGGTCGGCGAGGGACTCGGCGGTCGCTTCGAGAGCCACGATCGGGCACACCGGGGACTTGCCGGCGGCCTCGACGGCGGCCGGGTTCCAGCGCACGACGCTCTGGCCGCGGGTCACGGTGTCGCCCTTGTTGACGAGCAGCTCGAAGCCCTCGCCGTTGAGCTGCACGGTGTCGATACCGAGGTGAGTGAGCACACCGTGTCCCTCGGCGTCCACGACGACGAAGGCGTGCGGGTGGAGGGAGACGATGACTCCGTCCACGGGAGAAACGGCCTCGGAAGGCTCGCGTACGGGGTCGATGGCCGTGCCGGGGCCGACCATGGCCCCGGAGAAGACCGGATCCGGCACCGCGGCCAGTCCGATGGCACGTCCTGCGAGAGGGGACGTCACGCTGGTCATGGGAAGCCTCCCAGAGGTGGGAAATGTGATGGTGCCGTCACTACCTGTCCCGGACGGCACACTGAGCAGCAGGGTATGTCATATGTAGTAACGGTTCCGCCCGAGAGGTCCGGATTAGTGGTCTAGACCACACCTCTAATCGATTTGCACCTGCTCTACGGCCGCATGTACAGTCGTACTCCTGCTTGAGGCCGAGCGACGCGACCAAGCGTCTTTGCTTGGCCTGGCAGCACCCAACTTGTCAGATCCTATCTCAGGGTCACCTTCCGCATGCCTGCGGGACGGTGGTCAGGGGGCCGGAAAATCACTGATAGAGTTTGGAACACCGAAGGGAAGCCCGGAGGAAAGCCCGAGAGGGTGAGTACAAAGAAAGCGTCCGTTCCTTGAGAACTCAACAGCGTGCCAAAAATCAACGCCAGATATGTTGATACCCCGTCTCCGACTGTCATCTGATTGGTTGGGGCGAGGTTCCTTTGAAGAAAATACACAGCGAGGACGCTGTGAACGGCCGGGCTTATTCCGCCTGGCTGTTCCGCTCTCGTGATGTATCACCGGATAACCGGTACACATTCACGGAGAGTTTGATCCTGGCTCAGGACGAACGCTGGCGGCGTGCTTAACACATGCAAGTCGAACGATGAACCACTTCGGTGGGGATTAGTGGCGAACGGGTGAGTAACACGTGGGCAATCTGCCCTGCACTCTGGGACAAGCCCTGGAAACGGGGTCTAATACCGGATAACACTTCGGGCCTCATGGTCTGTGGTTAAAAGCTCCGGCGGTGCAGGATGAGCCCGCGGCCTATCAGCTTGTTGGTGAGGTAATGGCTCACCAAGGCGACGACGGGTAGCCGGCCTGAGAGGGCGACCGGCCACACTGGGACTGAGACACGGCCCAGACTCCTACGGGAGGCAGCAGTGGGGAATATTGCACAATGGGCGAAAGCCTGATGCAGCGACGCCGCGTGAGGGATGACGGCCTTCGGGTTGTAAACCTCTTTCAGCAGGGAAGAAGCGAAAGTGACGGTACCTGCAGAAGAAGCGCCGGCTAACTACGTGCCAGCAGCCGCGGTAATACGTAGGGCGCAAGCGTTGTCCGGAATTATTGGGCGTAAAGAGCTCGTAGGCGGCTTGTCACGTCGGGTGTGAAAGCCCGGGGCTTAACCCCGGGTCTGCATTCGATACGGGCTAGCTAGAGTGTGGTAGGGGAGATCGGAATTCCTGGTGTAGCGGTGAAATGCGCAGATATCAGGAGGAACACCGGTGGCGAAGGCGGATCTCTGGGCCATTACTGACGCTGAGGAGCGAAAGCGTGGGGAGCGAACAGGATTAGATACCCTGGTAGTCCACGCCGTAAACGGTGGGAACTAGGTGTTGGCGACATTCCACGTCGTCGGTGCCGCAGCTAACGCATTAAGTTCCCCGCCTGGGGAGTACGGCCGCAAGGCTAAAACTCAAAGGAATTGACGGGGGCCCGCACAAGCAGCGGAGCATGTGGCTTAATTCGACGCAACGCGAAGAACCTTACCAAGGCTTGACATACACCGGAAAGCATTAGAGATAGTGCCCCCTTGTGGTCGGTGTACAGGTGGTGCATGGCTGTCGTCAGCTCGTGTCGTGAGATGTTGGGTTAAGTCCCGCAACGAGCGCAACCCTTGTCCTGTGTTGCCAGCGTGCCCTTCGGGGTGACGGGGACTCACAGGAGACCGCCGGGGTCAACTCGGAGGAAGGTGGGGACGACGTCAAGTCATCATGCCCCTTATGTCTTGGGCTGCACACGTGCTACAATGGCCGGTACAATGAGCTGCGATACCGTGAGGTGGAGCGAATCTCAAAAAGCCGGTCTCAGTTCGGATTGGGGTCTGCAACTCGACCCCATGAAGTCGGAGTTGCTAGTAATCGCAGATCAGCATTGCTGCGGTGAATACGTTCCCGGGCCTTGTACACACCGCCCGTCACGTCACGAAAGTCGGTAACACCCGAAGCCGGTGGCCCAACCCCTTGTGGGAGGGAGCTGTCGAAGGTGGGACTGGCGATTGGGACGAAGTCGTAACAAGGTAGCCGTACCGGAAGGTGCGGCTGGATCACCTCCTTTCTAAGGAGCACTTCTTACCGATCCCCTCGGGGTGAGGTCAGAGGCCAGTACATCGGCGAATGTCCGGTGCTGGTTGCTCAAGGGTGGAACGTTGATTATTCGGCACTCGTGACTGTCTTCTCCTTCCAGTACTGCTCTTCGGGGCGTGGAACGTTGAGGGAAGCGGCAAGAGTGTCGGGCACGCTGTTGGGTGTCTGAAGGTACGGCTGTAAGAAGCTGCCTTCAGTGCCGACCCCGGTAAAACATCGCGTGAGTGGTGTGTGACGGGTGGTTGGTCGTTGTTTGAGAACTGCACAGTGGACGCGAGCATCTGTGGCCAAGTTTTTAAGGGCGCACGGTGGATGCCTTGGCACCAGGAACCGATGAAGGACGTGGGAGGCCACGATAGTCCCCGGGGAGTCGTCAACCAGGCTTTGATCCGGGGTTTCCGAATGGGGAAACCCGGCAGTCGTCATGGGCTGTCACCCTTGCCTGAACACATAGGGCAAGTGGAGGGAACGCGGGAAGTGAAACATCTCAGTACCCGCAGGAAGAGAAAACAACCGTGATTCCGGGAGTAGTGGCGAGCGAAACCGGATGAGGCCAAACCGTATGCGTGTGAGACCCGGCAGGGGTTGCGTATACGGGGTTGTGGGATCTCTCTTTCACAGTCTGCCGGCTGTGAGACGAGTCAGAAACCGTTGATGTAGGCGAAGGACATGCGAAAGGTCCGGCGTAGAGGGTAAGACCCCGTAGTCGAAACGTCAACGGCTCGTTTGAGAGACACCCAAGTAGCACGGGGCCCGAGAATCCCGTGTGAATCTGGCGGGACCACCCGCTAAGCCTAAATATTCCCTGGTGACCGATAGCGGATAGTACCGTGAGGGAATGGTGAAAAGTACCGCGGGAGCGGAGTGAAATAGTACCTGAAACCGTGTGCCTACAAGCCGTGGGAGCGTCGCGTTGCATGCTTGCATGCAACGTCGTGACTGCGTGCCTTTTGAAGAATGAGCCTGCGAGTTTGCGGTGTGTTGCGAGGTTAACCCGTGTGGGAAGCCGTAGCGAAAGCGAGTCCGAATAGGGCGATTCAGTAGCGCGCTCAAGACCCGAAGCGGAGTGATCTAGCCATGGGCAGGTTGAAGCGGAGGTAAGACTTCGTGGAGGACCGAACCCACCAGGGTTGAAAACCTGGGGGATGACCTGTGGTTAGGGGTGAAAGGCCAATCAAACTCCGTGATAGCTGGTTCTCCCCGAAATGCATTTAGGTGCAGCGTCGTGTGTTTCTTGCCGGAGGTAGAGCACTGGATAGGCGATGGGCCCTACCGGGTTACTGACCTTAGCCAAACTCCGAATGCCGGTAAGTGAGAGCACGGCAGTGAGACTGTGGGGGATAAGCTCCATGGTCGAGAGGGAAACAGCCCAGAGCATCGACTAAGGCCCCTAAGCGTACGCTAAGTGGGAAAGGATGTGGAGTCGCAGAGACAACCAGGAGGTTGGCTTAGAAGCAGCCACCCTTGAAAGAGTGCGTAATAGCTCACTGGTCTAGTGATTCCGCGCCGACAATGTAGCGGGGCTCAAGCGTACCGCCGAAGTCGTGTCATTCCAGTAATAAGCCCCAACGGGTGCTGGGATGGGTAGGGGAGCGTCGTGTGCCGGGTGAAGCTGCAGCGGAAGCTAGTGGTGGACGGTTCACGAGTGAGAATGCAGGCATGAGTAGCGATACACACGTGAGAAACGTGTGCGCCGATTGACTAAGGGTTCCTGGGTCAAGCTGATCTGCCCAGGGTAAGTCGGGACCTAAGGCGAGGCCGACAGGCGTAGTCGATGGATAACCGGTTGATATTCCGGTACCCGCTGTGAAGCGTCAAACATCGAGCATCGTGATGCTAAGGCCGTGAAGCCGTTCCGGACCCTTCGGGGAATGGAAAGTGGTGGAGCCGCCGGCCCAAGCGGTTAGTAGGTGAGTGATGGGGTGACGCAGGAAGGTAGTCCATCCCGGGCGGTGGTTGTCCCGGGGTAAGGGTGTAGGACGTGGTCTAGGCAAATCCGGATCACACATAGTCTGAGACCTGATGCCGAGCCGATTGTGGTGAAGTGGATGATCCTATGCTGTCGAGAAAAGCCTCTAGCGAGTTTCATGGCGGCCCGTACCCTAAACCGACTCAGGTGGTCAGGTAGAGAATACCGAGGCGTTCGGGTGAACTATGGTTAAGGAACTCGGCAAAATGCCCCCGTAACTTCGGGAGAAGGGGGCCATCACTGGTGAGGAGACTTGCTCTCCGAGCTGGGGGTGGCCGCAGAGACCAGCGAGAAGCGACTGTTTACTAAAAACACAGGTCCGTGCGAAGCCGTAAGGCGATGTATACGGACTGACGCCTGCCCGGTGCTGGAACGTTAAGGGGACCGGTTAGTCACTCTTCGGGGTGGCGAAGCTGAGAACTTAAGCGCCAGTAAACGGCGGTGGTAACTATAACCATCCTAAGGTAGCGAAATTCCTTGTCGGGTAAGTTCCGACCTGCACGAATGGCGTAACGACTTCTCGACTGTCTCAACCATAGGCCCGGTGAAATTGCACTACGAGTAAAGATGCTCGTTTCGCGCAGCAGGACGGAAAGACCCCGGGACCTTTACTACAGTTTGATATTGGTGTTCGGTTCGGCTTGTGTAGGATAGCTGGGAGACTGTGAACTCTGGACGCCAGTTCAGGGGAGTCGTCGTTGAAATACCAGTCTGGTCGTGCTGGATGTCTAACCTGGGTCCGTGATCCGGATCAGGGACAGTGTCTGATGGGTAGTTTAACTGGGGCGGTTGCCTCCTAAAGAGTAACGGAGGCGCCCAAAGGTTCCCTCAGCCTGGTTGGCAATCAGGTGTTGAGTGTAAGTGCACAAGGGAGCTTGACTGTGAGACCGACGGGTCGAGCAGGGACGAAAGTCGGGACTAGTGATCCGGCGGTGGCTTGTGGAAGCGCCGTCGCTCAACGGATAAAAGGTACCCCGGGGATAACAGGCTGATCTTCCCCAAGAGTCCATATCGACGGGATGGTTTGGCACCTCGATGTCGGCTCGTCGCATCCTGGGGCTGGAGTCGGTCCCAAGGGTTGGGCTGTTCGCCCATTAAAGCGGTACGCGAGCTGGGTTTAGAACGTCGTGAGACAGTTCGGTCCCTATCCGCTGCGCGCGCAGGAACATTGAGAAGGGCTGTCCCTAGTACGAGAGGACCGGGACGGACGAACCTCTGGTGTGCCAGTTGTTCTGCCAAGGGCATGGCTGGTTGGCTACGTTCGGGAGGGATAACCGCTGAAAGCATCTAAGCGGGAAGCCTGCTTCGAGATGAGTGTTCCCACCCCCTGAGGGGTTAAGGCTCCCAGTAGACGACTGGGTTGATAGGCCGGATCTGGAAGCCCAGTAATGGGTGGAGGTGACCGGTACTAATAGGCCGAGGGCTTGTCCTCAGTTGCTCGCGTCCACTGTGTTGGTTCTGAAACCACGAACAACCCCATATCCCTGGGTTCTGCGGGGTGTGGTGCGGTTGTCTGTTTCATAGTGTTTCGGTGGTCATAGCGTGAGGGAAACGCCCGGTTACATTCCGAACCCGGAAGCTAAGCCTTACAGCGCCGATGGTACTGCAGGGGGACCCCGTGGGAGAGTAGGACGCCGCCGAACTCCTTTTAGAGCTCTGGCTCTTGGGCATGCAGCCCAAGAGCCAGAGCTTTTTGCGTTGGGGTAAGGTTCGGGGAATCATCGGCACGTTTTCCCACAGGAGGCCCCGGGTGGAGGTCCAGGAGACCCGCGTCCAGACAGACCGGGTGCTCACCATCCCGAACATCCTCAGTATGGCGCGCCTGGTCGGCGTACCCATCTTCCTGTGGGTTGATCCTCAGGCCCGAGTTCGGCGGCCCCAAGAGCGACGGCTGGGCGCTTCTGGTGCTGATGCTGAGCGGGATCAGCGACTACCTGGACGGCAAGCTCGCGCGGCGCTGGAACCAGATCAGCAGTCTCGGCCGGCTTCTTGATCCCGCCGCGGACCGGCTCTACATTCTCTCGACTCTCGTCGGGCTCACCTGGCGCGAGATCCTGCCAATCTGGTTGACGGCCGTGTTGCTGGCGCGTGAGCTGGTCCTGCTGGTGGTGGTGGGCATCCTCAGGCGGCACGGCTATCCGCCGCTGCAGGTGAACTTCCTCGGCAAGGCCGCCACGTTCAACCTGATGTACGCCTTCCCGTTGCTGCTGCTCAGTGACGGAAGTGGATGGCTGCCCTCACTCGCAGCGATTTTCGGATGGGCGTTCGCAGGATGGGGTACAACCCTCTATTGGTGGGCAGGAGTCCTGTACGTGGTACAAGTCCGCCGCCTACTGCGTGCGGACGCCATGGCCGACTGACCGTGCCGATTGGGGCGGTAACAGTCGCTCGATGGCCCGTTGCGGAAAAGTGCGGGACAATCAGGACTGGTGAAGTCGGCTAGACCGTCGTCTCGCAGAGGAGGACGCTTCCGACATGAAGGCCGTAGTGATGGCCGGAGGCGAAGGCACACGCCTTCGCCCCATGACCTCAAGCATGCCCAAGCCACTGTTGCCCGTGGTCAATCGACCGATCATGGAGCACGTGCTCAGGCTGCTCAAAAGGCATGGGCTCAATGAGACCGTAGTCACCGTGCAGTTCCTGGCCTCACTGGTCAAGAACTACTTCGGTGACGGCGAAGAGCTCGGGATGGAGCTCTCGTATGCCAATGAGGAGAAGCCACTCGGTACCGCCGGAAGCGTCAAGAACGCTGAAGAGGCGTTGAAGGACGATGCCTTCCTCGTCATCTCCGGTGATGCCCTGACCGACTTCGACCTCACCGAACTGATCAATTTCCACAAGGAGAAAGGCGCTCTGGTCACTGTCTGTCTGACCCGGGTGCCCAATCCGCTGGAATTCGGCATCACCATCGTCGACGAAGAGGGAAAGGTCGAGCGGTTCCTCGAGAAGCCGACCTGGGGGCAGGTCTTCTCGGACACCGTGAACACGGGCATCTACGTGATGGAGCCCGAGGTCTTCGACTATGTCGATGCCGACGTTCCGGTCGACTGGTCCGGCGATGTCTTCCCGCAGCTGATGAAGGAAGGCAAGCCGGTCTACGGCTTTATCGCCGAGGGCTACTGGGAAGACGTCGGCACCCACGAGAGCTATGTGAAGGCGCAGGCCGATGTCCTGGAGGGCAAGGTCGACGTCGAGATCGACGGCTTCGAGCTGTCGCCTGGCGTGTGGGTGGCCGAAGGCGCCGAGGTGCACCCGGACGCGGTTCTCCGTGGGCCGCTGTACATCGGTGACTACGCGAAGGTCGAGTCCGGTGCCGAAATCCGTGAGCACACGGTCATCGGTTCCAACGTCGTCGTGAAGTCCGGGGCTTTCCTGCACCGGGCCGTCGTGCACGACAACGTGTACGTCGGCCAGCACAGCAATCTGCGGGGCTGCGTCGTCGGAAAGAACACCGACATCATGCGTGCCGCGCGGATCGAGGACGGCGCCGTCATCGGTGACGAGTGCCTGATCGGTGAAGAATCGATCGTGCAGGGCAATGTGCGGGTCTACCCGTTCAAGACGATCGAAGCCGGCGCCTTCGTCAACACATCGGTGATCTGGGAGTCCAGAGGGCAGGCGCATCTCTTCGGCGCACGCGGTGTCTCCGGGATCCTGAACGTCGAGATCACACCGGAACTGGTCGTACGTCTTGCCGGTGCCTACGCCACGACGCTCAAGAAGGGGTCCACGGTCACCACGGCCCGCGACCACTCCCGAGGCGCCCGTGCGCTCAAGCGGGCGGTGATCTCTGCCTTGCAGACGAGCGCGATCGATGTACGGGACCTGGAGAACGTGCCGCTGCCCGTTGCCCGGCAGCAGACCGCGCGGGGCAGCGCCGGCGGAATTATGATCCGGACCACACCCGGTGTGCCGGACTCCGTCGACATCATGTTCTTCGACAGCGAGGGCGCCGACCTCTCGCAGGGGAGTCAGCGCAAGCTGGACCGGGTGTTCGCGCGGCAGGAGTATCGGCGTGCGTTCCCCGGTGAGATCGGGGACCTGCACTTCCCGGCCAGCGTCTTCGACTCGTACACCGGGTCTCTGCTGCGGAACGTCGACACGACCGGGATCGCCGAATCCGGCCTCAAGGTCGTGGTGGACGCGTCGAACGGCAGCGCCGGGCTCGTCCTGCCCAGCCTGCTCGGCAAGCTCGGTGTGGACTCGCTGACGATCAATCCGGGTCTCGACGAGTCCAGGCCGACGGAGACCGCGGACACGCGGCGGTCGGGGCTGGTGCGGCTCGGCGAGATCGTGGCCTCCGCGCGGGCGGCGTTCGGAGTGCGGTTCGACCCTGTCGGTGAGCGGCTGTCGCTCGTCGACGAGAAGGGGCGGATCGTCGAGGACGACCGGGCCCTGCTGGTGATGCTCGACCTGGTGGCCGCGGAGCGGCGCAGCGGGCGGGTGGCGCTTCCGGTGACCACCACGAGGATCGCCGAGCAGGTGGCGGCGTATCACGGGACGCAGGTCGAGTGGACGACGACCTCGCCGGACGACCTCACCAGGGTCGGCCGTGACGAGACGACCATCTTCGGCGGGGACGGCAAGGCCGGGTTCATCATCCCGGAGTTCAGCAGTGTCTTCGACGGCGCGGCAGCCTTCGTACGGCTGATCGGGCTGGTGGCGCGGACGCAGTTGACGCTGAGCCAGATCGACGCCCGGATTCCGCGGGCGCATGTCCTCAAGCGGGACCTGGCGACTCCCTGGGCCGTCAAGGGACTTGTGATGCGGCGGGTCGTCGAGGCGGCCGGCGATCGCTTTGTCGACACGACGGACGGTGTGCGGGTCGTCGAGACCGACGGGCGCTGGGTGATGGTGCTGCCTGACGTCGCCGAGGCGGTCACGCATCTGTGGGCCGAAGGGCCCGACGACGCCTCCGCGCAGGCCCTGTTGGACGAGTGGTCGGCGG
Organism: Streptomyces sp. P3; assembly: GCA_016893485.2. GTDB lineage: Bacteria > Actinomycetota > Actinomycetes > Streptomycetales > Streptomycetaceae > Streptomyces. Next base: position 1,918,734 of record JAFEKX020000001.1, on the reverse strand, counting down.
TCGTGGACAGCGCCGGACGGTAAAGCACGGAGCACGCGCGCGTGCCGGACAAGTGTCCCCAAGGGGGCCTGTCCGGCACGCCGGTGGGGCCATTCGGAGGTACAGGCCACCACGTGCGACGATGTGCGGCATGCCGCAGCAGCCCCCGTTCGGAGCACACCCACGCGCCCTTCGCGGCTGGACGCGTCCATGTCGCTGCTCACCAACGTCATGGACCACAGCCTCGACGACGGTTACGCCGAGGCCGCCGCCCGGAGGAAGGCCGCGGGCGCGAGTGGCATGCCGAAGACCCTCCGGGCGAAGCTCGGTCTCGCCGCCGGCCTGGTACTGGCGGCGCTTGTCGTGACCGTGGGTGCGGCACAGGCGCGGGTGGCCGCCCCGGTGGTGGCCAAGGAGCGCCAGGAGCTGATCGACCGTATCGACAAGGAGACCAAGTCGGCGGACAAGCTGGAAGGCTCCGTCGACACGCTCCGGGACGATGTGAGCGCTCGGCAGCGCGCCGCGCTGAGGACGAGCGGCGGCAGCGGGCAGGCCGACCTGGTGAGCATGCTCTCCGGCGCCACCGCGGTGCACGGCCCCGGTGTGCGGCTCGTCGTCAATGACGCGAAGGAAGCCAGCAGCGGCGGCGGCGACAACCCGCGCGAGACCGCCGACTTCTCCGACACCGGCCGGGTGCGCGACCGCGACATGCAGCGCGTCGTGAACGGACTGTGGGCGGCGGGCGCCGAGGCCGTCTCCATCAACGGACAGCGGCTGACGGCGCTCTCCGCGATCAGGGCCGCGGGCAACGCGATACTGGTCGACAACAAGCCACTGGTGCCGCCCTACACGGTGCTCGCGGTGGGGACGGCCAACGGCTGAGCAGCAAGTTCCAGAACGGTGCCGACGGGCTGTATCTGCACGCCTTGGAGGACACCTACGGCATCAGGGCGACCATCGCCGTCGAGAGTGATCTCCGGCTGCCCGCCGCGCCGAGTGTGATCGTACGTACAGCACAGCCGAGAACTGAGAAGGGCACATCGTGATCGCCGTACTGGGCCTCATCGTGGGAGTGGTGGCCGGAATCCTGGTCCGGCCTGAGGTGCCGGTGGTGGTGGAGCCCTATCTGCCGATCGCCGTGGTCGCGGCGCTCGACGCCGTCTTCGGTGGGCTGCGGGCCATGCTCGACGGGATCTTCGACGACAAGGTCTTCGTGGTGTCGTTCCTGTCGAACGTGGTCGTGGCCGCCCTGATCGTGTTCCTGGGCGACAAGTTGGGCGTCGGTGCTCAACTGTCGACGGGTGTGGTGGTCGTCCTCGGCATCCGGATCTTCTCCAACGCCGCGGCCATTCGCCGGCACGTCTTCCGGGCGTGACGTCGATGAGCCACGAAGACGAGCGGCCCGAACACCGGCTGCGCAGGGAACTGCCCGACGAGGTGACGGCGTCCGCTTCCACGGAGGCGCCGGTTCCGGGAGAGCCGGCCGCGTCCGGGGTGACCGGTCGGCAGCGACTGGTGCAGGGGCTGTGGCCGCCGCGTGTGAGCCGGGCCCAACTCATCGTCGCCGTGCTGCTGTTCGGCCTCGGTTTCGGGCTGGCCGTGCAGGTCGCGTCCAACAGCAACAGCGACAGCGCGCTCCGTGGGGCACGTCAGGAAGATCTTGTTCGCATTCTCGATGAACTGGATGACCGTACTCAGCGTCTTGAGGACGAGAAGCAGGGTCTGCAGAAACAGCGCGACGAGCTGGAGAACAGCTCCGACCAGGCCGAGGAGGCCCGCAAGCAGACGGCCGAGAAGGAGAAGCAACTCGGCATTCTGGCGGGCACCGTGGCCGCGCAGGGACCCGGCATCACGATGACCATCGACGACACGAAGGGAACGGTCGAGGCGGACATGCTGCTCGACGCGATCCAGGAGCTGCGCGCGGCCGGCGCGGAGGCGATCCAGGTGAACGGTGTGCGGGTCGTGGCCAACACGTATCTGTCGGACTCCGGCAAGAGCGTGAGCGTCGACGGGAACAAGATCAACGCTCCGTATCGTTTCAAGGTCATCGGCAAGCCGCAGGACCTCGAACCGGCGCTCAACATCCCTGGAGGCGTGGTGCAGACTCTCGAGAAGGAGCAGGCCACCGTTACCGTCGGGCGGTCGGCCAAGATCGTCGTGGATGCCTTGCGGGCCGCGAAGCAGCCTGACTACGCTCGGTCGTCCTCCCGGTGAACCGGGGTGCATGGGGACCGTCCGGCGAGGGCATGAGGTTGCGGGGTCGACGCACCGATTGGGTGGTGCGTGGTGGAAACTGTCTGGTGGATACGGACGTTGTGAGGATGTCCGGGTCAACCGGTGTGTTCAATCAGGGTTCGTCCTGCCCCACGGGCGGGTCTGTTTCGGTCAAGGGGAATCGCCCGTGAAGTTGTTTGCGAAGTTGTTCGGCAAGAGTGCGAAAGAGAGCAGCGACAATCAGACCGCTCGCCACCGCGCACAACCGGACGCAGAAGGCCAGCGCCCGCTGTTCCGCGACCAGGTCGCGGGCCAGGGCGCGCCGTCGGTTGACCCTGCGCAGTCCGGCGACATAGGTTTCGGGCAACCGTCAACCTCAAGTACGGGTGGAGGGTTTTCCCCTATGTCGGCCCTGGTGTGTACGAGGTGCGGTAACCGCAACGCGGAGAACAGCCGCTTCTGTTCCAACTGTGGTGCGCCGCTGCGTCCCGGCGCGACCCCGGAGCGTCCGTCCGAGACGACCTCCACGATCTCCATCTCCGGTCTTGAGGCCTACGACGCCGAAGTGACCGGGCAGACGCAGATGCCCACGCTCTCCCCGGAGGCGCAGGCCGCCGTCGACGCCCTGCCGTTGGGCTCGGCGCTGCTGGTGGTCCGTCGCGGTCCGAACTCGGGCAGCCGCTTCCTGCTGGACGGCGAGCTGACCACGGCCGGCCGTCATCCGCAGAGCGACATCTTCCTGGACGACGTGACGGTCTCGCGCCGCCATGTGGAGTTCCGGCGCTCTCCTGACGGTTCGTTCACGGTCGCCGACGTCGGCAGCCTCAACGGCACGTACGTCAACCGCGAGCGCATCGACTCGGTCTCGCTGGCGAACGGTGACGAGGTGCAGATCGGCAAGTACCGGCTGGTGTTCTACGCGAGCCAGCGGGGTTACTGACCCTCCCTCGGACTGGGTCCGGGGATTCCCCAGGAAGGTCCATGCTTCAAACACCGAGCGGCGGTGCCGGACACGGCACCGCCGCCGCGGACACTGGCCTGATGAGCATCGGCACGGTGCTGACCCTGTTGCGTGACGAGTTCCCCGAAGTCACCATCTCCAAGATTCGGTTCCTGGAGTCGGAGGGCCTCATCGAGCCGCAGCGGACCCCGTCCGGGTACCGCAAGTTCAGCCCCGCCGACGTAGAGCGCCTCGGCCATGTCCTGAGGATGCAGCGGGACCACTATCTGCCGCTCAAGGTGATCCGCGAGCACCTCGACGCCATGGCGCGCGGCGAGGCGGCGCCCCCTGCCCACCGTCGGGCGTCAGCGGGACGGCGAGGCCGTCCTGGAGCCCGTGGAGGGGCCCACCGCGGCCCGGATCGGCCGGGCCGAGCTGATGGCCGCCGCCGGGATCGGCGAGCAGGAGCTCGAGGAGTGGGAGTCGTACGGACTCATCGCCCCGCTGCCGGACGGCGTGTACGACGCGGAAGCCGTCACCGTGGCCGGACTTGTCCTCGAGCTCGGGCGGTTCGGGATCGAACCGAGGCATCTGCGCGTGATGAAGGCCGCCGCCGACCGTGAGGCCGGGCTCGTCGACCAGGTGGTGGCCCCGCTCAAGCGTCACCGCAATCCGCAGACCAGGGCCCACGCGGAGGCCCGTACGAAGGAGCTGGCCGGGCTCACGGTGAAGCTGCACGCGGCCCTGGTGCAGACCGCGCTCGGCGTGCGTCTGCCCTGAGACGGGCGGTTCTACGGCTGCCTGATCGGTCACCCGTTCTCGGCCCGACTACCCAAACGTCCCGGGCACGGCCTAGGGTTGCTGTGTGAACGAGCTCGATGTCGTAGGTGTCCGGGTCGAAATGCCCTCCAACCAACCGATCGTGCTCCTGCGTGAAGTGGGAGGCGACCGCTACCTCCCCATCTGGATCGGGCCCGGGAGGCGACGGCGATCGCCTTCGCGCAGCAGGGCATGGCCCCCGCACGACCGCTGACCCACGACCTGTTCAAGGACGTGCTGGAGGCCGTCGGCCAGGAGCTGACCGAAGTGCGCATCACGGATCTGCGGGAGGGCGTCTTCTACGCGGAGCTGGTCTTCGCCAGCGGCGTCGAGGTGAGCGCCCGCCCGTCCGACGCCATAGCGCTCGCCCTGCGCACCGGGACGCCGATCTACGGCAGCGACGGTGTGCTCGACGACGCGGGCATCGCGATCCCGGACGAGCAGGAGGACGAGGTGGAGAAGTTCCGCGAGTTCCTCGACCAGATCTCGCCCGAGGACTTCGGTACCAACAGCCAGTGAGCCGAGGGCCGGCCAGAAAATGCTGGCATTTGCCACCGGCGTGTGAGAGCGTCCTGCGGCCCTCCGCGAGCGCATTCGGCTAGCCTTTCCCCGCGGTGGGACACGGGAAACCACTCCTTGGGTGATTATCACTCGGCGTGCCGAGTGTGGCGATCGTTGACGCACCCCTGGTGACTGCCTACCGTCGAGAAGGCAGGTCAAGGACGGAGGTCGGCGTGAGAAGCAGCGGCGACGGTACGGCTGGGGTGCCCCGGAACGCAGTTTCGGGGACAGAGGTCCGTACCCGCTTCACGGCAGTACGGCCGATCGCATTCCGCAGCGGCCGGCGGCAGTGCCGAGCAGCGGAGGGGCGACGTCCATGGCGTCCGAGGAGATCGGCTACCGGGGCCCCACGGCCTGTGCGGCGGCCGGCATCACCTATCGGCAACTGGACTACTGGGCGCGCACCGGGCTCGTCGAGCCCAGCGTGCGGCCCGCACACGGGTCGGGGACGCAGCGGCTCTACAGCTTCCGGGACGTCGTCGTCCTGAAGATCGTCAAGCGGTTCCTCGACACGGGGTGTCGCTGCAGAACATCCGCAGCGCCGTCCTGCACCTCAGGGAGTGCGGCTTCCGCGATCTGGAGCGCATGACGCTCATGAGCGACGGCGCCACGGTCTACGAGTGCACCTCCCGGACGAGGTCCACGCGCTGCTCCAGGGCGGCCAGGGCGTCTTCGGCATCGCCGTGGGGGTCGTGGGCGGGACGTCGAGAGCGCCCTGTCGCAGCTGCACGGGGAGCGCGTCGACACCGGCGAGACACTCGTCGGGTCCAACCCCGCGGACGAGCTGGCCAGGCGGCGCAACCGGGCCGTCTGAGGGCCCGGCGGGAGCCGTGGCGGGGCATTGTCAGTGGCGTAGGGCAGCATCGGAGATGTGAGAACCGCGCCGACCATCCTGCATCTCGACATGGATGCCTTCTTCGCCTCGGCGGAGCAGGCGTCCAAGCCGAGCCTGCGCGGGAAGGCCGTCGTCGTGGGCGGGCTCGGGCCGCGCGGGGTGGTGGCCACCGCGTCGTACGAGGCGCGGGTCTTCGGGGTGAATTCGGCGATGCCCATGGCCCAGGCGCGGCGGCTCGCGCCGAACGCCGCGTATCTCGTGCCGCGTTTCGGGTTCTACCGGTCGATCAGCGAGCAGGTGATGGGGCTGCTGCGGGCGCTGTCGCCACTGGTGGAGCCGCTGAGCCTGGACGAGGCGTTCGTGGACCTGGAGGCCGGGGAGTGGCCTGGGACGCCGCGTCCGCGCAGCTGACGGGGGAGCGGCTGCGGGCGGACATACGGGCGGTCACGGGGCTCACCGGGTCGGTGGGACTCGCCGCCTCCAAGATGATCGCGAAGATCGCCTCCGAGCGTGCCAAGCCCGATGGTCTTGTGATGATCGAGCCGGGGACCGAGCGGGCGCTGCTGGGACCGCTGTCGGTGCGCACGCTGCCGGGGGTCGGCCCCGCGACGGGTGACCATCTGCGGCGGGCCGGGATCACCACGGTCGACGAGATCGCCGAGGCGGGCGAGGACGAGCTCGTACGGCTGGTCGGCAAGGCGCACGGGCACGGGCTCTACGCGATGGCGCTGGCCCACGACGAGCGGCCCGTGGTGGCCGAGCGGGAGACCAAGTCGGTGTCGGTCGAGGACACGTACGACGTGGACATCCACGACCGGACCAGGGTCGGCCTCGAGGTGCAGCGGCTCGCCGACCGGTGCGTACGGCGGCTGCGGGCGGCCGGACTGTCCGGGCGGACGATCGTGCTGAAGGTGCGGCGCTACGACTTCTCGACGCTGACCCGGTCCGAGACGCTGCGCGGGCCCACGGACGACCCGGGGTGGTGCGGGAGGCCGCGGCCCGGCTGCTGAACTCCGTGGACACCACGGGCGGGGTGCGGCTGCTCGGCGTGGGTGTCTCCGGGCTCGCCGACTACACGCAGGAGGACCTGTTCGCGCAGGCTGCCGGGGAGCAGGTCGACCTGCTTGAGGAGGAGCACACGGAGGCGCCCGGTGAGGAGCCGGCGGCCCCGGCGGAGCAGCGCTGGCCCGCGGGGGCACGATGTGCGGCACGCCGGGTTCGGGCACGGGTGGGTGCAGGGCAGCGGGCTGGGGCGGGTCACCGTCCGGTTTGAGACGCCGGAGGATTCGGGACCGGGGAGGGTGCGGACGTTCCGGACCGACGATCCGGAGCTGGAGCCGGCGGAACCCTTGCCGTTGGTGACGCGGGAGGTGGAGGGCGTGGCGGCCGGGCCCGTGCCGATGCCGTATCCGTTGGCGGCGCGGGGAACGGGCGAACGGTCGGCCGAGTTGCCGCCCTCGGTGGAGCCCAGCCTCGGCGTTGTCGCGGCCGAGCCGCTGGCCGCGGACGCACGGCCTGCCGACGGCACGCCGAACGGTCCGGCGCGCTCAACCGCGCCGGACCCTCATGCCTCGCCCGCCGCGTCGACAGCCGCGGAGACTCGAAGACCCGGCGACGACCCGTCCGCCGGGCTGCCTCAGCTGTCTTCCGAGCCCGCCAGCTTGCCGAAGTCGTGGTCCGGGAGGGACGGAGGCGGGGCCACGTCGAGGCCGTAGTGGTGGTAGAGCTGGAGTTCCTGGTCGGGGAGAGGTGGCGGCCGACTCCGAAGTCGGGGGCGTCCTTGATCAGGGAGCGGTCGTAGGGGATGTGGAGCGTGCCCTCGATCAGTTCGCTGGGCTCCAGGGGACGAAGGCGTCTCTGGAGAACAGGCCGGTGCGTATGGCCGCCCACTCCGGTGCGCCGGTCGCGTCGTCGAGGTAGACCTCGTCGATCGTGCCGATCTTGGCGCCGGTGCGGTCGAACGCCTTGCGGCCGATCAGGTTGCGCGGATCGATATCGGTCTGCACGGGCCCTCCTCCTGGTCGCAACTCATCCGTAGACACTACAAAGAGCACATTCAGGCCGGTGGCCACTCGAAAGCCGGGCTCTAGTGCTCGCTGGTAGGCTGGCCAGCGGCTGCTGACCCCGTGCGGGAGAGTCCTCCAGACTTCATCGGAGGCGCCGAAGGAGCAAATCCTCCCCGGAATCTCTCAGGCTCACGTACCGCACGGACGAGGTCACTCTGGAAAGCAGGGCGGGTGCCGACGACGGCTCCCGCTCTCACCGACGGTGAAAGCCGGGCGCCTTCGGGATGCCCGGTGAAGCTCTCAGGTTGAGATGACAGAGGGGGAGGCCGTCCGGGCACCCCACCGCCGTGGTGTCCCTCGAAGGTCGTGTCTGACCAGGAGGCCTCCGTAATGACCGTCCCTCGCATTCCGCTCTCCGAGCTCGAACAGGGCATTCCGTTCGAGCAGCGTCACATCGGGCCCGACCAGGAGGCGCGGGCCAAGATGCTCGCGCAGGTCGGCTACGGCTCGCTCGACGAGCTCACCGCCGCCGCGGTGCCGGACGTGATCAAGAACGCCGACTCCCTCGATCTGCCGGGCGCCCGCACCGAGGCCGAGGTGCTGGCCGAGCTGCGCTCCCTCGCGGACCGCAACGAGGTCCTCGGTTCCATGATCGGTCTCGGGTACTACGGGACCTTCACCCCGCCGGTGATCCTGCGCAACGTGATGGAGAACCCGGCCTGGTACACCGCGTACACGCCGTATCAGCCGGAGATCTCTCAAGGGCGGCTCGAAGCGCTCCTGAACTTCCAGACGATGGTCGCCGACCTGACGGGGCTGCCGACCTCCGGCGCCTCCCTGCTCGACGAGGGCACGGCCGCCGCCGAGGCCGTCGCCCTGTCGCGGCGCATGGGGGGAGAACAAGAAGGGCCTCTTCCTGGTCGACGCGGACGCGCTGCCGCAGACCATCGCCGTGATCGAGACCCGTGCCGAGTCGGCCGGTGTCGAGGTCGTCGTCGCAGACCTCAGCGAGGGCATCCCGGCCGATATCGCCGAGCGCGAGATCAACGGCGTGCTCGTGCAGTACCCGGGCGCCTCCGGAGCCGTACGCGACATCAAGCCGCTGATCGAGCAGGCGCACGCGCTCGGCGCGCTCGTCACCGTCGCCGCCGACCTGCTCGCGCTGACGCTGCTGAAGTCGCCGGGTGAGCTGGGGGCGGACATCGCGGTCGGTACGACGCAGCGGTTCGGGGTGCCGATGGGCTTCGGCGGGCCGCACGCCGGATACATGGCCGTGCACGAGAAGTTCGCGCGCAGCCTGCCCGGTCGGCTCGTGGGCGTCTCCGTCGACGCCGACGGACACAAGGCCTACCGCCTCGCGCTCCAGACCCGCGAGCAGCACATCCGTCGTGAGAAGGCCACCAGCAACATCTGCACCGCCCAGGTGCTGCTCGCCGTCATGGCCGGGATGTACGCCGTCTACCACGGGCCCGAGGGCCTGAAGGGCATCGCGCGGCGGACGCATCGCTACGCCACGATCCTTGCCGCAGGTCTCACCGCGGGCGGCGTCGAGGTCGTGCACGGTGGCTACTTCGACACGCTGACCGTGCGGGTTCCGGGCCGGGCCGCCGAGGTCGTCGCCGCCGCCCGCGAGGACGGGGTCAACCTGTGGCTCGTGGACGCCGACCAGGTGTCCCTCGCCTGTGACGAGACCACCACGCGGGACCAACTGGCCGCCGTATGGACCGCGTTCGGGGTCGACGGGGACGTCGAGGCGCTGGACGGGGCCGCCGAGGACACGCTGCCCGAGGGGCTGCTGCGGACCGACGCGTACCTCACGCACCCCGTGTTCCGGGACCACCGTTCCGAGACCGCGATGCTGCGGTATCTGCGGCGGCTCGCCGACCGGGACTACGCGCTCGACCGGGGCATGATCCCGCTGGGCTCCTGCACGATGAAGCTCAACGCGACCACCGAGATGGAGCCGGTGACCTGGCCCGAGTTCGGGCAGCTGCACCCTTCGCGCCGGCCGAGCAGGCGCAGGGATACCTCACGCTCATCCGGGAGTTGGAGGAGCGGCTCGCCGAGGTCACCGGGTACGACAAGGTGTCGTTGCAGCCGAATGCCGGTTCCCAGGGCGAGTTGGCGGGGTTGCTCGCCGTACGCGGGTACCACCGTGCCAACGGTGACGAGCAGCGGACTGTCTGCCTCATTCCGTCGTCCGCGCACGGCACCAATGCGGCGAGTGCCGTGATGGCCGGGATGAAGGTCGTCGTCGTGAAGACCGCCGAGGACGGTGAGATCGACGTCGAGGATCTGCGGGCGAAGATCGAGCAGTACCGTGACGAGCTTTCCGTGCTGATGATCACGTACCCGTCCACGCACGGGGTGTTCGAGGAGCACGTCGCTGACATCTGCGCGCAGGTCCATGAGGCCGGTGGACAGGTCTACGTCGACGGTGCCAACCTCAACGCCCTTGTGGGGCTTGCCAAGCCGGGACACTTCGGTGGGGACGTCTCGCACCTGAATCTGCACAAGACGTTCTGCATTCCGCATGGTGGTGGCGGTCCGGTGTGGGGCCGGTGGGTGTGCGGGCGCATCTGGCGCCGTATCTGCCGAACCATCCCCAGCCTGCGGCTGGGCCGGAGACGGGAGTTGGGCCGATCTCGGCGGCGCCCTGGGGTCTGCCGGGATTCTGCCGATCTCTTGGGCCTACGTCCGGCTCATGGGTGGGGAGGGTTGAAGCGGGCCACTCAGGTGGCGGTGCTCAGCGCCAACTACATCGCCAAGCGGCTTGAGCCGCACTACCCCGTGCTCTACACCGGGCCCGGTGGGCTTGTCGCGCACGAGTGCATCATCGATCTGCGGCCGATCAGCAGGGCGACGGGCGTCAGTGTCGACGACATCGCGAAGCGGCTCATCGACTACGGGTTCCATGCGCCGACGATGTCGTTCCCGGTGGCCGGGACGTTGATGATCGAGCCGACCGAGTCCGAGGATCTGATCGAGCTGGATCGGTTCTGCGAGGCGATGATTGCCATTCGCGGGGAGATCGAGAAGGTCGGGGCGGGGGAGTGGCCGGGGAGGACAACCCGTTGCGGAACGCTCCGCACACTGCGGCTGCGCTGGGTGGGGAGTGGGCGCACGCGTATACGCGTGAGGAGGCGGTGTTCCCGGCGGGGTTTCCGTTGCCGACAAGTACTGGCCGCCGGTTCGTCGGATCGACCAGGCGTTCGGTGACCGGAACCTGGTGTGCTCGTGCCCGCCGTTGGATGCGTACGAGGACTGAGTGGTCCGCTTGTAGGCCGGATGTTGGGCGCGGGTGCGCTGTGGCTGGTCGCGCAGTTCCCCGCGCCCCTTTCGGGGCGCTGCAGAGCCGCGAACCTCTAGCTCAGGCCGGGTACGCGTGGGTCTGGGTTGCCTTTACCGTTGCCCAGATCGGTGCGCCCTGGTGTAGGTCCAGTTCCGCCGCTGCGGCTGTTGTCAGGTCGGCGGTCAGGGGAGTTCGCCGGTCAGGTCGGCGCGGATCTGGTCGCCGTGGGATTCCAGGCCCGCTACCTCGCAGTGCCAGAGGTTGCGGGCGCTGGTGTCGGTGGGGCGGGTGCGGAAGAGGGTGACTCCGCTGGGTGGGAAGGCTACGAAGGCCTCGCCCTGGAGGTCCTCGGTCGTGGTGATCGTGGGGCCCGAGTCCAGGACGACCTGGTGGCCGTTTGCTCGGCCCTTGTAGAGGTTGAGGCCCACCAGTTGGGCGATGTAGTCCGTGCGTGGGTGGCGGGCGATGTCGGCCGGGGTGCCCTCCTGGACGATCGTGCCCTGTTCGATCACGACCAGGCGGTCGGCCAGCACCATGGCGTCCAGGGGATCGTGGGTGACCAGGACGGCCACCGCCTCGAACTCGGCCAGGTGGCGGCGGAGTTGGGCCCGTACGTCCAAGCGGGTGCGGGCGTCCAGGGCTGCTAGCGGTTCGTCCAGGAGGAGCAGGCGGGGGCGGGTGGCCAACGCCCTTGCCACGGCGACGCGTTGGGCCTGGCCGCCGGAGAGTCGGCGGGGCTTGGCGGACGCGTGCTCGGCGAGGCCCATCCTGTCCAGCCACTCGGCGGCCACCGCGCGGGACTCCGCCTTGGTCGCGCCCTGGCAGCGGGGGCCGAAGCCGACGTTGTCGAGGGCGGTGAGGTGGGGGAACAGCAGGTAGTCCTGGAAGACGACTCCCACCGGGCGGGACTCCGGTGGTGTGCCGTCCAACTCCGCGCCGTCCAGCCGTAGGTGACCGTCCGTCAGGCGGGCCAGGCCCGCGAGTGCGCGGAGCGCTGTGGTCTTGCCCGCGCCGTTCGGGCCGAGCAGGGCTACGACGTCTCCGGGGGCGGCCGTCAGCTCCACGTCCAGGCGGAACGTGCCGCGGTCCACGACGAGGTGGGCGTCCAGGCCCTGGGCGCCGGGGAGTTCGGGGTCGTAGGGCTTGGTGTCGGTCATGACGGGCGTGTCCAGGGGGCCGATGTGCGGGCGCGGGTAGGGGAGTTGGTCATGACGTGGTCATCCAGCGGTCCCGTAGGCCTGCCAGGACCGCGATCGACACGGCCAGCAGGACCAGGCTCAGGGCGATGGCCGCCTCGGGGTCGTTCTGTAGGGCCAGGTAGACCGCCAGGGGCATCGTCTGGGTGCGGCCGGGGAAGTTGCCGGCGAAGGTGATCGTCGCGCCGAACTCGCCCAGGGCGCGGGCCCAGGCGAGGACCGCCCCGCGGCGACGCCCGGGGCGATCAGGGGGAGCGTGACCCGGCGGAACGCGGTGAAGCGCGAGGCGCCGAGGGTCTGGGCGGCCTCCTCGTAGCGGGGGTCCGCGGCACGCAGGGTGCCCTCGACGCTGATGACGAGGAACGGCATCGCCACGAACGCCTCCCGCGACCACGACGCCGGTCGTGGTGAAGGGGAGGGTGATGCCGAACCAGGAGTCCAGCCACTGGCCTACGACGCCGTTGCGGCCGAGGGCCAACAGGAGTGCCACGCCTCCCACCACCGGGGGCAGGACCAGCGGGAGGGTCACCAGGGCGCGGAGGAAACCTCGGCCGGGGAACTCCGTGCGGGCCAGGACCCAGGCCAGCGGGACGCCCAGGACCAGGCTCACGACCGTCGCCGCCGTCGCGCTGAACAGGGACAACTGGAGCGCCTGCCAGACCTGCGTGCTGGTCAGCTGGGACGGGAGGGAGCGCCAAGGGGCCCGTACGAGAAGGGCGATCAGGGGAGGAGAAGGAATGCCAGCCCTACGAGTGCGGGCAGCAGGAGGGGGAGCGGCACCCCCGTCCCGTCATCCGGACGCGGCGACGCCGCGGCCCGCCCTTGAGGGTCTCGGCCGCGACGTCGGAGGTGTCGGGCAGGGTCACGGCTTGAGGAAGCCCGCGGCGGACAGCACCTTCTGGCCCTCGGCGGACTGCACCAGCGCGATGAACGCCTTGGCGGCGACCGCGTTCGGCGCGTTCTTCAGGAGGACGATCGGGTAGTCGTTGATCGCGTTGACGGACTCGGGGAACTCCACGCCCTCCACCTTGCTGCCGGCCGCGTGCACATCGGTCTTGTAGACGACCGCGGCGTCGGCCTCCTTCAGCACCACCTTGTTGAGCGCGGACTTGACGTCCGCCTCGTACGACACCGGGGTGAGCTTCAACTTGCTCGCGGTGAGCGCCTTTGGGCCGCCGCGCCGCACGGCACCGTCTTGTCGCAGAGCACGACCTTCAGCGAGGACCTCGTGAGGTCCTTCAGGGAGGTCACCTTGTCGGGGTTGCCCGGCAGGGTGGCGATCTCCAGCTGGTTGCGGACGAACGTGGCCGGCGTGCCGACGCCGTCGCCCTTGTCCGTCACGATCGCCATGGTCTTGGGGCTCGCGGCGGCGAACACGTCGGCCGGGGCGCCGCCCGTGATGCTGGCCGCGAGGGTGTCGCTACCGCCGAAGTTGAAGGTGACCCTGGTGCCCGGGTGCGCCTTCTCGAACTCCTTGCCCAGGGTCGTGAACGACTCCTGGAGCGAGGCGGCGGCGAACACGGTGACGGTGCCGGACGGCTTCGGGGACGCGGAGGCCGAGGAGTCGGACTTCGAGGAGGACGAGTCGTCGCTGGAGGAGCAGGCGCTCAGGGCCAGCAGCGCGGCGGCTCCCGCACCGGCCACCTGCAGGGTCCGGCGGGTCCGACGCGCGGAACGGGTCATCACGGTTCTACTCCTCTGATTCTGCTGGTAAGAGATCTTCTGCTGACAGAAGTTCGTCGCGCCCTGCCCGGCCGCAACGGCCGTGCCGCGATGATACTGCCGCATCTGCGAGGCATAAGTCTCTTGTCGCATCGCATGAGCTGCGCTCTCGGCTTGCGGGGTGCGCATGTGCGTTTGTACGGGAGGGCCGTCCGGGTACCACATTCCGGGAGGTGATGGCTCGTGACGCTCGCGCAGCTCGACCTGACCGGAGACCTGGCCCGCCCCGCCCGGCTGACCGTGCCCGACCTGCTCGGCTGGCCGCAGCACCGGGTGCGGGTCAGCTTCGAGTGCGCCACCAGCGGCACCCAGGCGCACCGCTTCGAAGGACCTCGTCTCTACGACGTCCTGTCCTCGGCGGGCCCCGGCTTCGACCCCGCCCGCCGCAAGGACCGGCTGCGCTTCCTCATCGCGGTCGGCGGAGCGGACGGGCACCACGCGCTGCTGTCCTGGGCCGAGATCGACCCCGACTTCGCTCATGCCCCTGTTCTGCTCGCTGTCAGCATCGACGACACTCCGCTCGACCGCGCAGGACCGCAACTGGTGCTGCCCCAGGACCGCTGCGGGGCCCGGCACATCAGCGGGATCAGGGCGATACGCGTGGACGGGGGTACCGGACGATTCCACCAGTGCCCGCCACACCCGGTCTCGGGTCAGCGGAAGTACGGTGAAGCGCACGCCCGTTGCGTCCCGCAGCGCGTGGGCGAAGGCGGGCGCGACCCGGGTTGAAGGGGCTCTCGCTCATCACCTTGCCCGCGTCGGCCGCGTGCGCACGGCGCAGGATGCGGATCTCGCCCGTGTCCGGGTCCACGGGGACCCTGAACCACTGCGCGTTGAAGGCCACCGAGCGCGGAGTCCCGCCGAAGTGTCCCTCGGCGCACGGGAGTTGGAGATGGGCGGCGGCGAAGTCGAGCAGGTGGTCAGCGAGGGCCCGGGAGGCGCGCAGGGCCGGGCCGGCGGAGGGGGCGTTGGCCGAGGTGGTCGCGCACGCGGGGCAGGGCGCTGTCGGGCGGCCGGCGGACGGCACCGCGTTCGCGGTCGTGGGCGGGGTGGAAGTCGGGGCGCTGCGGGACGTCTGGTCGCCTGTCGCCGCCGCCGGGAGCGGAGTGCCGCTCTACGGCGGTACCGGCGCCCCCGTCGACATCGCCCAGGCGGTCAACGGGGCCTTGGCGGAAGCGCGTTAGGGCCTTGCCTCGGCGCGGAGCACCGCCGGGCCGGGCGGTTGCGCGCTCGCGGACGCCTCGGCACTCACGGGACCCGACGCGCTGCTCACCGGGGTCCCGGCGGAGATCCGTACCGCCTGCAGCCGGACCGTGCTCGGTGAACTGCGGTCCAACGCCGTCCTGTTGGCGACGGCTCCTGGGCGCGGACGGCGGAGGCGCCGCATCCGCACGTCAACACCGTCCACTACCGCATCGGCCGCGTCGAGCATGTCACCGGCCGCGACCTCTCCCGCCTCTACGACCGCCTCGACCTGTGGGCGGCCCTGTTGCGCCGGACGGAGAGCGCCTAACCTGCACGTTCTACGTTCCGGCGTTCCAGGGGAGGTTGGGCGTGCTGCTGCGTCAGCTGGAGTACCTGGTCGCGCTCGCCCGTGAGCGGCACTTCGCGCGTGCCGCCGCGGCCTGCTATGTCTCGCAGCCCTCGCTGTCGGCCGCGATCCGGCGCCTGGAGCACGAGTTGGACGTACCGATCGTGCGGCGGGGCCGACGGTACGAGGGGCTGACCCCGGAGGGCGAGGTCGTGCTCGCCTGGGCACACCGTATCCTGGCCGAACAGGACGCGCTGCACCAGGAGTTGTCCGCGCTGCGGGGCGGACTGACCGGCACGCTGCGCCTCGGGGTGGTGCCGACCGCGCTGCCCGCCGCGTCCTCCTCACGACACCGTTCTGCGAACGGCATCCCCAGGCCAGGGTCGCCCTGGAGTCGCTCGCGTCCGTCGACATCACCCACGGGCTCGCCGAGTTCGAGCTCGACGCGGCGATGACGTACCTCGACGACGACACGCTCCGCAACGTCCGCCGCTTCCCGCTCTACGAGGAGCGGTACGTCCTGCTGACCCCGGTCGACGGGCCGCTCGGCTCTGTCCCCAGGGCGAGTTGGGCCCAGGCGGCCACGCTTCCGCTCTGCCTCCTCAACTCACGGATGCGCAACCGCCGCATCATCGACGAGTGCTTCGCCGCCGAGGGCGCGACGGCCTCCCGGCGGTCGAGTCGGACAGCGTCGCCGGGCTCTACACGCTGCTGCCGGGCGGCCGTTGGTCGAGCGTGATCTCGCACGCCTGGCTGCACATGTTCGACGTGCCGGACGGCATGCGGGTCGTACCGCTGAACGGGCCCGCGCACGGTCCCCGGGTCGGACTGGTCGTCGCCCGCAGCGAACCCCAATCGGTCCTGGCGGAGGCCCTGTTGAAGGTGGCCAGGGGGCGGGCGTACGGACGCGCTCGACGAACTCCTGCACACCTACCTGGGCGACGGCCGTTCATAGAAGCGGGCTATCCAGGCATAGCGACGTTCGCTTTGACCGCGGCGATTCACCCCGAGGATCGTGAAGTCCACCTTCCGACAACGGAGTTGAGGAGCCGCGACATGGCCAAGGTTCTCTGTGTCCTGTACGACGACCCCACCGACGGTTACCCGACCTCGTACGCCCGTGACGACCTGCCCGTGATCGACCACTACCCGGGCGGCCAGACCACCCCACCCCCGAGGCGGTCGACTTCACCCCGGGGCAGCTCCTCGGCAGTGTCTCCGGCGAACTCGGCCTGCGCGCCTACCTGGAGGCGGCCGGGCACACCCTCGTCGTCACCTCCGACAAGGACGGCGAGGGCTCGGTCTTCGACCGGGAACTGGTCGACGCCGACATCGTGATCTCGCAGCCTTTCTGGCCCGCGTACCTCACCCCGGAGCGCATCGCCGCCGCGAAGAACCTCAAGCTGGCGGTCACCGCCGGCATCGGCTCCGACCACGTCGACCTCGACTCGGCGATCTCGCACGGCGTGACGGTTGCCGAGGTGACGTACTGCAACAGCATCAGCGTCGCCGAACACGTCGTGATGATGACGCTGTCCCTCGTGCGCAACTACCTGCCGTCCCACCAGGTCGTGCTGGACGGCGGCTGGAACATCGCGGACTGCGTGGCCCGTTCGTACGACCTCGAAGGCATGCACGTCGGGACGGTCGCCGCCGGGCGGATCGGGCTCGCGGTGCTGCGGCGGCTCGCGCCCTTCGACGTCAAGCTGCACTACACCGACCGGCACCGGCTTCCCGGGGACGTGGAGCGGGAGTTGGGGCTGACCTGGCACGAGAGCGCCGAGGACATGGTGCCGCACTGCGACGTCGTGACGATCAACGCTCCGCTGCACCCCGAGACGGAGGGGGGCTGTTCGGCGACAAGCTGCTGGAGCGGATGAAGCGCGGCGCGTATCTCATCAACACCGCGCGGGCCAAGATCGTGGACCGGGACGCGGTCGACCGGGCCCCTGCGCAGTGGGCAGTTGGCGGGGTACGCGGGTGACGTGTGGTTCCCGCAGCCCGCTCCGGCGGACCACCCGTGGCGCACCATGCCGCACCACGGGATGACCCCGCACATCTCCGGTTCGTCGCTGTCGGCGCAGGCGCGGTACGCGGCGGGCACGCGGGAGATCCTGGAGGCGTTCTTCGCGGGGCGGCCGATCCGGGACGAGTATCTGATCGTGGACGGGGGCGCGTTGGCGGGTACCGGCGCGCACTCCTACTCGGTCAACAAGTGACACACGGAGGCCACGGCCCGCGTCATACCCGGTCGATGTGCACGTTCGTCGACTTCACGCGGGCGGTGGCCTCCATGCCGACCTCCAGGCCGAGTTCCTCGACGGCCTCGCGGGTCAGCAGGGAGACGAGACGGTGCGGGCCCGCCTGGATCTCGACCTGGGCCGCCACGTCGCCGAGCTTGATCGCGGTGACGATGCCGGGGAACGCGTTGCGCACCGAGGTGTACGAGGTGTCCTCCTCGACGCCGCCGGCCTTGGCCAACGCGACGGAGAACGCGGCCAGGTCGACGCCGTTGATGAGCCGGCGCCCGCCCTCGTCGCGATGGGTCGCCACCCGGCCCGCGTCCGCCCACCGGCGCGCGGTGTCCGGACTCACGCCGAGCAGCCGCGCCGCCTGGCCGATTGTGTAGGACTGCATACGCGTCACCCTAGGGCCAGAAACGGAAGGCGGTGGACGGGGGCCGCCCTGGGGTATAACGCGATATAGCGTCAGTCCGTCGATCGGGGTGAGGGTATGTCGGGTGAGCTGCTGGGCACGACCGCATTGCGGGCCTCCCATGCGGACCGGGACCGCGTCGTGGACGTGCTGACCGGCGCGGCCGGCGACGGAAGACTCACCGCCGAGGAACTCGACGAACGGGTGGAGGCGGCCCTGACCGCCCGCACCCTGGGGGAGTTGGCGGTCCTGACGGCCGACCTGCCGGTGCCTGCCGGCGCGGTCGCGGCCGAGGTCAAGGACGTCGCCCGCATCGAGCAGCGCGGCGGTTCGGCGCGGCGCGGAGACGGCTGGGTGGTGCCGCGCAGGCTGGAGATCGTCTCCCATCTCGGTGACGTGACACTCGACTTCACCCAGGCGGTGATCACCGAGGACACCCTGGTCATCGACCTGGACATGCACCTGGGCAAGCTGGTCCTGTTGATCCGGCCGGGCATCGTCGTCGACACCGACTCCCTGGTGACCGGCTACGGAAAGATCAAGACGCGGGGCCCCGCCGGCACCGGGGTCCCGGTCGACCTGCGGATCGAGATCGCCGGACAGCTCGGGTTCGGGAAGGTCCTGGTGCGCAGGAAGCGGTGACGGTCAGGCGATTCCCGACGCCCTGAGGACCGAGCGGGCGGTCTCGTCGTCGATCAGCTGACCCAGCTGACGCAGGACATCGGTGCCCTGGCGCAGCGTGCCCCGCTCCATCGAGCGCCGCATGCCCGTGTCCAGCTCGTGCCAGAGCAGAGGGTTGGCGACCAGGACGCGGGGGTCCATTTCGAGCCACTGCCCGTACGTGTCCCGCAGGAACAGGCGCGCGGAGACATCGCCGTACTGCCGTACGACGGTCAGCGCGTCCGTGTGCACCGTGCGCCGCAACAGCGGGCTGTCCACGGTGAGCCAGCCGGGGCCCGCGGTGACGCGGTGCGGGAGCAGGACGGCGAAGAGCGCGACCGACAGGGCGAACCACAGCAGCGCGCGGGTCAGGGTGAGGGTTCCGGCTTCCCCGTCGACCACCAGGGTCATGACGAGGAAGCCGAGCGCGCAGCCCGTCGCCAGCCGGGCGTCGCCACGCCAGTGACGGTCGCCGGCCGGGTCCGGTGGGAGGGTGCTGTGCCGCATGAGGCCGACCGTAGGCCGCCCGAAGCGCGGTACGCGGGCCGCTGACGGGGCTCTTACACACCGGGACCTGATTTTGTCGCGGCTCTTACGGTGACGTCGGCCCGGCCGGTTCCGAAGGGGCGCCGGGTGTGCGCGGGCGCGGTGTGCCGGTCAGCCGGTGTGCACGCGCGGACGTCGGGCGCGGTCCGGTTCCGCCTCGCGGAGGACCTCCCGGGTCACCGGGGCGACCTCGCCCTGGCCGAAGAGGAAGAAGCGGAGGAAGTTGGCGAAGGGGTTGCCCTCGGTCCACTCGAAGTACATGTGCGGGATGCGGCCCGTCGAGTCGCGGACGTTGAGCATCAGCGCGGCCAGGGCGTTGGGGATGGAGGACGACTCCAGGGTCAGCACCCGGTAGCGGCCGTGCAGGACCTCGCCGCGTACGGTCAGGCCCGCCTCGAACTCGGAGGCGTCGAGGACCGTCACCTCGACGAACACGAAGTCCTCGCCGGGGATGTCGTTGTCGGTGCGGATCTGCTCGATCTTCTCGCGGTACTCGGCCTTGTCGCGGCGGTCGGGCTCGTTGGCGACGAAGCGGATCTTCCGGCTGGCCATGTCACGGATGAATCGTTCCGCCATGGGGTCCAACTGCACGCTCGTCACGCGGAGTTCGAAGGCACGGGCCAGCCGGGACAGCAGGGAGACCAGGATGATGCCGGCGATGAAGCAGGCGCCGATCTTCACACCGTCGGGGCGCTCGATGACGTTCACGACGGTGACGTAGAGAAGGACCGCGGAGACGATGCCGAAGACGACGGTCCAGTTGCGCTGCTGGGCGCGGCGGGCCGCGATGGTCACGGCGATCGCCGCCGAGGACATGAGGACGAGGACGCCGGTGGCGTAGGCGCCGCCCTGTGCGTCGACGCTGGCGTCGAAGATCCAGGTGACCAGGAACGCGATCAGGGTGAAGACGATCACCATCGGGCGGACCGCGCGGGCCCAGTGCGGGGCCATGCCGTAGCGGGGAGGTAGCGCGGCATCAGGTTCAGGAGGCCGGCCATCGCGGAGGCGCCGGCGAACCAGAGGATCGCGATGGTCGAGAGGTCGTAGACCGTGCCGAAGCCGTTGCCCAGGTACTCGTGCGCGAGATAGGCGAGTGCGCGGCCGTTCGCCTGGCCGCCCGCCTTGAACTCGTTCTCCGGGATCAGCACCGTGGTGATGAAGCTGGTGGCGATCAGGAACACGCTCATGATGAGCGCGGCGGTCGTCAGCAGCTTCTTGGTGTCGCGGATACGGCCCTTGGGGTTGTCGTTGGTGTCGTCCGGGTCGCCCTCGACGTGCGGCATGACGGCCACGCCGGTCTCGAAACCGGAGAGGCCGAGCGCCAGCTTCGGGAAGACCAGCAGGGAGACGCCGATCATCGCGAAGACGTTGCCGTGCTCGGTGGTCAGGGCGCTGCTCCAGTCGGTGACCACATGGCCGTGGGTGACCACGTGCCACAGGCCGACGATCACGACGACGACGTTGAGGCTCAGGTAGGCGGCGACCAGGTACACGGCGACGCCGATCGCCTCCAGGAAGCCCTTGAGGAACACCGCGCCGAGCAGGGCGACCAGGATGAGCGTGATCAGCATCTGCTTGTCGTGCAGGACGCTCGTCAGGTGCGGGTTCTCCACGAGGTGGGTGGAGGCGTCCGCCGCGGACAGGGTGATCGTGATCAGGAAGTCCGTCGCCGCGAACCCGAGCAGGGTCAGGACGAACAGCTTGCCCTTCCAGAACGACAGCAGCCGTTCCAGCATCGCGATGGAGCCCTCGCCGTGGGGGCTCTCCTCGGCGACGCGGCGGTACACGGGGAGGGCGCCGGCGAGGGTGACGACCACGAGGACGATCGTCGCGACGGGGAGAGCAGCCCGGCGGCCAGCGCCGCGATGCCCGGCTGGTAGCCGAGGGTGGAGAAGTAGTCGACGCCGGTCAGGCACATTACCCGCCACCAGCGTTGGCCCTGGTGAGCGTGTTGCTGGGGTTCCGGGGCCGTTTGCGCGACCTGGTGGCCGGCCTTGCCCATGTCGGCCAGGCCCTCCAGCATCCAGGCGCGCAGACGACTGGGAGGGTGTTCGGTCGTGGCCATCGGCGTGCTCCTGAAGTGCGGGTCAGCGTGTGGGTTGGCCATCACGCGGACGGCGGCACCAGCGTAAGCGGAGAGTGACGTGTGGGCCCATGGATGTGGGGGTGACGGGCGTCAATCTTGCGTTAAGACTGGCCGGGTTCGTGGACGGGGTGCGTCAGGAAAGGGGGACGGGGCTGGTTGGGGGTGTGTGGGGCTGTAATGGGAGGTGCGGGGAGATGGGTGGGGGTGGTGGATACCCAGCGTTACGGGGGTTGGGGTTTTGGCGCCAAAGGGGTGGGGGGCTGTTGTCGGGGGCGGGTGCGGGTTGTCTGTGGCTGGGCGCGCAGTTCCTCGCGCCCCCAAAGGGGTGCTCTCGGCCGGGTTTGCGGTGTCACGCGTCCGTCAGTCTTGCCTCCTCCAGGTCCAGTGAGCGTTGGAGGCGGCGGCGGGTTGTGTCGCTGATGGTGTGGTCGTCGTAGAGGCGCTGTAGTTCGGTCGTTTCCACGGCGATCAGGTCGCGGCGGAGTTGGCGGTAGACGAGGTCGGCCGATGCCGCTTGTGGTGCTTGGTCGTTGGGGTCGGAGAGGCGGTCGCGAGCGTCGTCGAGGCGGGCGTTCAGGCCGCGGCGGAGGCGGTCGAGGACGACGTCCGGTACGGCTTCCAACTCGGCGAGTTCGTCGAGGCGGCGGATGCCCGCGTCGGCCAACCGGCAGCGGGCGGAGGCCTCTTCGCGTTCCGTGTGGTCGGGTTCGAGGGCGATGCCGGAGCGGCGGACGACCGGCGCGAGGGTGAACCCCTGGACGACGAGGGTGACGACCACGACCGACGTCGTGAGGACCAGGACGAGGGGGCGGTCGGGCAGGGTCGCGCCGGACTCGGTGACCTCCGGGATCGACAGGCCGCCGCCAGCGGGAGGACACCCCGGGTGCCCGCCCAGGTCAGTACCATCGGGACCCGCCAATTCACCCTGTGCACACCGCCCTTGCGCTGCACGACCGCCGACAGCGGCGCGAGCCACAGCAGTCGTACGGCGATCAGGGTGGCCGCCACCGCGAGCGCGTACAGGGGCCATGCGCGGTCGCCGTCGGACAATGCCCGCACCTGGGCGGGCAGCGCGAGGCCGATCAGCGAGAAGACCACGCTCTCCAGCAGGAACACCACCGTGCCGTAGACGGCGTGGAGTTGGAGCCGTATGCGGGCGTTGGTGAGGCGGTCGCCGTGGCCGCCGAGGACAACTCCGGCCACCACGACCGACGTTACGCCGGACGTGTGGGCGCCCTCCGCGAGGACGTAGGCCGCGTACGGCGTGACCAGGGAGATCACCGTCTCCAGGACCGGGTCCTCGGTGCGCCGCCGGATCAGGGTGACGACGGAGGCGACGGCCGCCCCGATGACCGTGCCGCCGCCCGCGAGGACGATGAACTCCCCGCCCGCGGCACCCCAGTTGGCCGCCGCCGAGGCCACCGCCACGCTCACCGCCACCCGGAACAGGACCAGCGAGGTCGCGTCGTTGAACAGGGACTCCGCCTGGACGAGGACCTGGACCCGGGGCGGCAGCGCGAGCCGGCGGCCCAGCGCGGTGACGGCCACCGGATCGGTGCTCGCGAGGACCGCGCCGAGCACGAGCGCCATCTGCCAGGACAGCGGGGTCACCGTCGACGCCACCCAGCCGACGGCCGCCGCGGAGGCGAGGACCAGGCCGATCGCCAGGATCCCGACCGGCTTCCACACCGCCTTCAGCTCACGCCACGACATGTCCTCGGCGCTCGCGTACAGGAGCGGCGGCAGGACGACCAGGCCGATCACGTCCGGGCTGATCTCGATCGCCGGGGTGCCCGGCAGCAGGGCCACGGCGAGACCGGCGACCACGAGGAGGGAGGGCGCGGGGATCCGCCAGCGGCGGGCGAACGTCGCGACCAGCGTCGCCAGAACCACGAGTGCCAGAACCGTACCGACGCCGCGCATGCCGTCCCCTGGGGCTTGGACGAGCCCATGTGGACTCCCCCGCCGACCAGACTTCCCGGCACACCGCGCACACCCTAACCCCGCCGGGCGCCGTCAAGACAGTGTCAACGTCCCCGCGGGCGGCGCCAGAGACGCGTGAAGAAGCCTGCCCGCGCGGTCGCGGGCGCTCGCCCGGGAGGCGATGAACGACGGACGACGCGGGCGACTGAAGGTCTACCTCGGGGCGAGTGGTGGTGGGGTTCGCCGAATGCCACGGGCGCCCGCTGACCGAGGCGATGCTCGACGGCCTGGAGGTGGTACCCCGGTCCACGTGCGCCCACGGGGCGGATACTTCGAGGAGATGGACCTCCCCGCGGTGCTCGCGCGCCGCCCGGGAGGTCGCCGTCGTCGACGAGTTCGCGCACGGCAACGTCCCCGGCGGCGGACGCAACGCCAAGCGCCGGCAGGACATCGACGCGCTGCTCGGCGCCGGCATCGACGTCGTCACCGCCGTCAACGTGCAGCGCCTGGCCTCCCGGCCACAGCGGGGCGATCGTCTCGCTGTGGCCGCCGCCGACGCGCACGGACTCGGCTTCACCCTCCCGGTCGCGCTCGCCGTCGCCGGTCTGCTCGCGGTGCTCGTCGCCTCGGGGTCGTCGTCGCCCATGCCGTACGGCAGGACACGGACGCGGTGATCCGCCGGTTGCGGTTCCGGCTGTTCCGAGGCCGGGGCGCGGGCGGACGCCGTTAACCCGGGCTCGCGGCGGCGCCGTGGAACCGCGTCCGCGGCCTCGCCGTAAGAGTCCCGTCAACGGTGTGTGCGTCGCCGTAAGGGACCCGTCAACGGCGGCCGAATCCGGTCATGGGCGCGGTTACCTCTAGGCGTCCGTTCCATTCGAACCTCATTCCAGGAGCTCACGATGGCCGATCTGGCCTTCGTCGTCACCACGATCGCGGTCTTCGCGCTGGTGGCCCTCGTCGCCAAGGGGGTGACGAAGCTGTGACCGCCGAGGCTGTATTCATCGGCGGCGTCGGCTTCGTGGCGTCCGCCGCCCGGCCTGGCCGTCTCGCCCTCGCCCTCGGGCGCCAGGGGTGTCGCTGTGACCGCCGAGAACATCGTCGGCCTCGTCGTGGCCGTCGCCCTGCTGGGCTATCTCGTCCTCGCCCTGATCTTCCCGGAGAGGTTCTGAGCAGCGTATGGGTCCCGTCCTCGCCGGCGTGCTCCAGCTCGTCGCCCTCATAGCGGCACTGGCGCTCGCCTACGTCCCCCTCGGCACCTACATGGCCAGGGTCTACTCCTCCGACAAGCATCTGCGCGTCGAGAAGTGGATCTACAAGGGCATCGGTGCCGACCCGAACACCGAGATGCGCTGGCCCGCGTATCTGCGCGGCGTCCTCGCCTTCTCGGCCGTCGGTGTCCTCTTCCTCTATCTCCTCCAGCGCCTCCAGGGCATCCTGCCCGGCTCGCTGGGCTTCTCCTCGGTCAACCCGGCGCAGTCGTTCAACACGGCCGTGTCGTTCGTGACGAACACCAACTGGCAGTCGTACTACGGCGAGCAGACCATGGGTCACGTCGTGCAGACCGCCGGCCTGGCCGTGCAGAACTTCGTCTCCGCGGCCGTCGGCATCGCCGTCGCGGTCGCTCTCGTACGGGGCTTCGCGCGCTCCCGCACCGGTGAACTCGGCAACTTCTGGGCCGACTTGGTGCGCGGCACGATCCGCATCCTGGTGCCGCTGTCGGTCGTCGCGGCTCTCGTGCTCGTGGCCTGCGGTGCCATCCAGAACTTCTCCGGCATCCACGAGGTCGGTCAGTTCCTCAACGGGCACAGCGTGGGCGGCCATCAGCAGTGGAACGGCGGCGCGGTCGCCTCGCAGGAGGCCATCAAGGAGCTGGGCACCAACGGCGGCGGCTACTTCAACGCCAACTCCGCCCACCCCTTCGAGAACCCGACCCCGTTCACGAACCTGTTCGAGATCTTCCTGCTGCTGGTGATCCCGTTCGCGCTGACCCGCACCTTCGGCGTGATGGTCGGCTCGATCAAGCAGGGTTACGCGATCCTCGCCACCATGGCCACTATCTGGGTCGGCTTCGTCGCCCTCATGATGTGGACCGAGTTCGCCCACCACGGCGCGGCGCTCCAGGCCGCCGGCGGTGCGATGGAGGGCAAGGAACAGCGCATCGGCGTCGGCGCCTCCTCGATCTTCGCGGTGTCGACCACCCTGACCTCGACGGGCGCGGTGGACTCCTTCCACTCCTCGTTCACCGGTCTGGGCGGCGGAATCACCATCCTGGGCATGCAGTTGGGCGAGATCGCACCCGGTGGTACCGGCTCCGGCCTCTACGGCATGCTGATCATGGCGGTCATCGCGGTGTTCATTGCCGGACTGATGGTCGGCCGTACGCCCGAGTACCTGGGCAAGAAGATCGGCACCCGCGAGATGAAGCTCGCGGCCTGCTACATCCTGATCACCCCGGCCCTGGTGCTGATCTTCGCGGCGGCCTCCATGGCGCTGCCGTCCCCGCCGCACTCGATGCTGAACTCCGGCGCGCACGGGTTCTCCGAGGTGCTGTACGCCTTCACCTCCGCCGCGAACAACAACGGATCGGCGTTCGCGGGGCTCAACGCGAACACCGACTGGTTCAACACGATGACCGGGCTCGCGATGCTGTTCGGCCGCTTCCTGCCGATGGTGTTCGTGCTGGCGCTGGCCGGCTCACTCGCCGAGCAGAAACCGGTGCCGATCACCGCGGGCACGCTGCGCACCGAGAAGCCGCTGTTCACCGGCCTGTTGGTGGGCGCGATCCTCATCATCACCGGTCTGACCTACTTCCCGGCCCTGGCGCTGGGACCGCTGGCCGAGGGGCTGGCGTCATGAGCACCCGCACAGACAACCAAGAGGACTCGATGTCCACAGCCACTCCGACCAGGGCGCCGCACAGCGATGTGCCGACCGGTCACAAGGAAGAGGGACGTGTCGGCGCGGGTCTGTTCGACCCGAAGCAACTGATCAAGTCCCTGCCCGACGCCTGCCGAAAGCTCGACCCGCGGGTGATGGTCAAGTCGCCCGTCATGTTCGTGGTGTGGATCGGCTCGGTGCTGACCACCGTCTTCTCCTTCAAGGACCCGGGCGACTGGTTCGGCTGGACGATCAGCGCCTGGCTGTGGCTGACCGTCATCTTCGCCAACCTGGCGGAGGCGGTCGCCGAGGGCCGTGGCAAGGCGCAGGCCGACACCCTGCGCAAGGCCAAGACCGACACGGTCGCCCGGCGCCTCGACGGCACGGCCGAGGAGCAGATCCCCGGCACCGAACTGCGCATCGGCGACCTGGTCGTGTGCGAGGCCGGCGACATCATCCCCGGTGACGGGGACGTCGTGGAGGGCGTCGCGTCCGTCGACGAGTCGGCCATCACCGGCGAGTCCGCGCCCGTCATCCGCGAGTCGGGCGGCGACCGCTCGGCCGTCACCGGTGGCACGAAGGTCCTCTCCGACCGCATCGTCGTCAAGATCACGACGAAGCCCGGCGAGACCTTCATCGACCGGATGATCGCCCTCGTCGAGGGCGCCGCCCGGCAGAAGACGCCCAACGAGATCGCGCTGAACATCCTGTTGGCGTCCCTCACCATCGTCTTCCTGCTGGCCTGCGCCACGCTGCCGCCGTTCGCGGACTACGCGGGCACCCACCTCACGATGACCGTGCTGGTCGCCCTGCTGGTCTGTCTGATCCCGACGACGATCGGCGCGCTGCTCTCCGCGATCGGCATCGCGGGCATGGACCGCCTGGTGCAGCGCAACGTACTGGCCATGTCCGGCAGGGCAGTTGAAGCCGCCGGCGACGTGTCGACGCTGCTCCTCGACAAGACCGGCACCATCACCCTCGGCAACCGCCAGGCCTCCGAGTTCCTGCCGGTCACCGGCACCACCGAGGCCGAGGTGGCCGACGCCGCCCAGCTCTCCTCACTGGCCGACGAGACGCCCGAGGGCCGTTCCGTCGTCGTCCTGGCGAAGGAGAAGTACGGTCTGCGGGAGCGCCACCAGGGCGAGTTGGCCCACGCCGAGTGGATCGCCTTCACCGCGCAGACCCGGATGTCCGGCGTCGACGTGGACGGGCGCAAGATCCGCAAGGGCGCGGCCGGTTCGGTCGTCACCTGGGTCCGCGAGCGGGGCGGCGAGGTGTCCGAGGACGCCGACACGCTCACCGACCGGATCTCCGCGGCCGGCGGCACCCCCGCTGCTCGTGGCGGTCGAAGACACCGACGGCGCACGGGTGTTGGGCGTCATCCACCTCAAGGACGTCGTCAAGGCGGGCATGCGCGAGCGGTTCGAGGAACTGCGCCGCATGGGCATCAAGACCGTCATGATCACGGGCGACAACCCGCTGACCGCCAAGGCGATCGCGGACGAGGCCGGTGTCGACGACTTCCTCGCGGAGGCCACTCCCGAGGACAAGATGGCCCCTCATCAAGCGGGAGCAGGCCGGCGGCAAGCTGGTCGCGATGACCGGCGACGGCACCAACGACGCCCCCGCGCTCGCGCAGGCGGACGTCGGCGTGGCGATGAACACGGGCACGTCGGCCGCGAAGGAGGCCGGCAACATGGTCGACCTCGACTCGAACCCGACGAAGCTCATCGAGATCGTCGAGATCGGCAAGCAACTCCTCATCACCCGGGGCGCGTTGACGACGTTCTCGATCGCCAACGACGTCGCGAAGTACTTCGCGATCATCCCGGCGCTGTTCGCGGCCGTCTACCCGGGCCTGGACAAGCTCAACATCATGCACCTGGCCTCGCCCGACTCCGCGATCCTCTCGGCGGTCATCTTCAACGCGCTGGTCATCATCGCGCTGGTCCCGCCCTCCCTGCGGGGCGTGCGGTACCGGCCGGTCAGCGCCGACAAGATGCTCCGCCGCAACCTCGCGATCTACGGCATCGGCGGCCTGATAGCACCCTTCATCGGCATAGATCATCGACCTCCTGATCTCCCTCATCCCCGGGCTGTAACTCCTTGAAAGCGTGCTGAAGGCCATGAACAACTCCGTTACGAACACAGCCAGGTTGCTCTGGGCGGGCCTGCGTGCCCTCCTCGTGCTCACCCTGGTGACCGGCGTCATCTACCCGCTGGTGGTCACGGGTGTGGCCCAGGCCCTGTTCGACAACAAGGCGAACGGCTCGGAGATCAAGTCGGACGGCAAGGTCGTCGGTTCCTCGCTCATCGGTCAACAGGGCTACAGCCTGGACTACTTCCAGCCACGCCCCGCCAACGGACTGGGCACGAACTCGGTCAACACCCAGTACAAGCTGATCCTCTCCGGTGCCACCAACCTCTCCGCCGACAGCAAGGTGCTCGTCAAGCAGGTGAAGGACGCCAAGGCCGCGGTCGTGAAGAACAACTCCACGGCCGACTACAAGGTGAAGCCCTCCCAGGTGCCGGCGGACGCGGTCACCTCCTCCGGCTCCGGCCTCGACCCCGACATCTCCCCGGCCTACGCCGAACTCCAGGTCCACCGGGTCGCCGAGCGGAACCACCTCTCCGTCACCCAGGTGGAGAAGCTGGTCAAGGACCACACCGACGGCCGCACCCTCGGCTTCATCGGCGAGCCGACGGTGAACGTGCTGGAGCTCAACATCGCGCTCAAGTCCCTTGTGACGAAGAGCTGATGGCGTTGCCCGACCGGCAGGGGAGTCGGCGGCCCGGGAGAGATCCCGGCGCCGCCGACTCCCACCGTCATGCCAGGGACCACACGAAAGCCACACCCCCATGACACGGGTGCTGGTGGTGGAGGACGATCCGCAGCTCGTACGGGCCCTCGTGATCAACATGCAGGCCCGGCAGTACGGCGTCGACGCGGCCCCCGACGGCGCCACCGCGCTCCGGCTCGCCGCCGCACGGCAGCCGGACGTCGTGATGCTCGACCTCGGACTGCCCGACATGGACGGCGTCGACGTCATCAGGGCACTGCGCGGCTGGACCCGGGTCCCGATCCTGGTGCTGTCGGCCCGGCAGGCCTCCGACGAGAAGGTCGCCGCCCTCGACGCGGGCGCCGACGACTACATCACCAAGCCGTTCAGCATGGACGAACTCCTCGCCCGGCTACGGGCCGCCGTCCGCCGCGTCGAGGACGTGCCGCTCACCCCGACGACCACCCTCGTCACCACCGACGACTTCACCATCGACCTGCTGGCCAAGAAGGCCGCCCGGGCCGGACACGACATCCGGCTCACCCCCACCGAGTGGCATCTGCTGGAGATCCTGGTCACCAACCCCGGCCGGCTGATCACCCAGAAGTACCTGCTCCAGGAGGTGTGGGGAGTGACCCAGGGCAACAAGACCAACTATCTCCGGGTCTACATGGCCCAGTTGCGCCGCAAGTTGGAGGGGGACCCGTCGAGCCCCCGCTATCTGATCACCGAGCCCGGCATGGGCTACCGCTTCGAAGGATGACATGGGACGCGGCAAGCTCCGGATCTACCTCGGCGCGGCACCGGGCGTCGGCAAGACGTACGCGATGCTGTCCGAGGCGCACCGGCGGATCGAGCGGGGCACCGACTGCGTGGTCGACTTCGTGGAACACCACTCCAGGCCCCGCACCGAGGTGATGCTGCACGGCCTGGAGGAGATCCCGCGCCGTGAACTCGCCTACCGGGACACGACGTTCACCGAGATGGACGTCGACGCGGTCCTCGCCCGCCACCCCGAAGTCGCCCTCGTCGACGAGCTGCCGCACACCAACATTCCCGGCTCCCGCAACGCCAAGCGCTGGCAGGACATCGAGGAACTGCTCGCGGCGGGCATCGACGTCGTCTCGACCGTCAACATCCAGCACCTGGAATCCCTGGGCGACATTGTCGAGTCCATCACCGGCGTCCGCCAGCAGGAGACCGTCCCCGACGAGGTCGTCCGCCGCGCCGACCAGATCGAACTGGTCGACATGTCACCCCCGCGCTACGGCGCCGGATGGCCCACGGCAACATCTACACACCGGACAAGGTCGACGCGGCCCTCTCCAACTACTTCCGCCCCGGAAACCTCACCGCACTAAGGGAGTTGGCGCTGCTCTGGCTTGCCGACCGGGTCGACGCCTACCTCCAGGAGTACCGCAGCGAACACCGCGTCTCGGCGATCTGGGGCTCCCGCGAACGGATCGTCGTGGGCCTGACCGGCGGACCCGAGGGCCGCACCCTCATCCGCAGGGCCGCGCGCCTGGCCGAAAAGGGCGCGGGCGGCGAGGTGCTGGCGGTCTACATCTCCCGCAGCGACGGCCTCACCTCGGCCTCCCCGAAGGAACTCGCCCAACAGCGCACCCTCGTCGAGGACTTGGGCGGCACCTTCCACCATGTCGTCGGCGAGGACGTACCGGCCGCGCTGCTGGACTTCGCGCGCGGCGTCAACGCCACCCAGATCGTCCTCGGCGTCTCCCGCCGCAAGGGCTGGCAGTACGTCTTCGAGCCCGGCGTCGGCGCGACGGTCGCCCGCGACTCGCGCCCCGACCTCGACGTCCATCTCATCACGCACGACGAGGCGGGCAAGGGACGCGGACTGCCCGTGAACCGGGGCTCACGGCTCGGCCGGGCCCGCATCGTCTGGGGCTGGCTGGCCGGAATCGGCGGACCGCTGCTGCTCACCTGGCTGTTGAGCAGCGCCGCCCCCGAAGTCGGCCTGGCCAACGACATGTTGCTGTACCTGTCCCTGACGGTGGCGGCGGCCCTGCTCGGCGGACTCTTCCCCCGCACTGGTCTCCGCGGCGGTGGGATCGCTGCTCCTGAACTGGTACTTCACCCCGCCCGTCCACACCTTCACCATCGCCGACCCCAAGAACATGGTCGCCATCGCGATCTTCGTGGCCGTCGCGGTGTCGGTCGCGTCGGTGGTCGACCTCGCGGCCCGCCGCACCCACCAAGCGGCCCGGCTGCGCGCCGAGTCGGAGATCCTCTCCTACCTCGCGGGCAATGTGCTGCGCGGCGAGACCAGCTTGGAGGCGCTCCTCGAACGGGTCAGGGAGACCTTCGGCATGGAGTCCGCCGCCCTGCTGGAGCGCGCGGGCGACGTCGAACCCTGGACCCGCGCGGGCAGCGTGGGCCCCCGCCCCTGCCGGAACCCGGAGGACGCGGACGTCGACGTACTGGTCGGCGACCACATGGCCCTCGCCCTCTCCGGCCGGGTCCTGCCCGCCGAGGACCGCCGCGTCCTGGCCGCCTTCGCCGCACAGGCAGCCGTGGTCCTGGACCGCCGCCGCCTCCGCGAAGAGGCGGACCAGGCAAGGGCGTTGGCGGAAGGCAACCGCATCCGCACGGCGCTGCTGGCGGCCGTGAGCCACGACCTGCGCACCCCGCTCGCCGGCATCAAGGCGGCGGTGTCCTCGCTCCGCTCCGAGGACGTCGCATGGTCGGAGGAGGACCAGGCCGAGCTGCTGGAGGGCATCGAGGACGGCGCCGACCGCCTCGACCACCTCGTCGGCAACCTCCTCGACATGTCCCGCCTCCAGACCGGCACGGTCACTCCGATCATTCGCGAGGCGGACCTCGACGAGGTGATCCCGATGGCCCTGGGCGGGGTCCCCGGGGACAGCGTCGAACTCGACATCCCCGAAAGCCTGCCCATGGTCCCCGTCGACAAGGGCCTCCTGGAGCGCGCCGTCGCCAACATCGTCGAGAACGCGGTGAAGTACAGCCCGGAGCGAACTCCCGTACTGGTCACGGCGAGTGCCATAGCCGACCGCGTCGAGATCCGCGTCGTCGACCGCGGCCCCGGCGTCCCCGAGGAGGCCAAGAACCGCATCTTCGAACCCTTCCAGCGCTACGGCGACGCCCCGCGCGGCGCCGGAGTCGGCCTAGGACTCGCCGTCGCCCGCGGCTTCACCGAGGCCCTCGGCGGCACCCCTCAGCGCCGAGGACACCCCCGGCGGCGGCCTCACGATGGTCCTCAGTCTCCACCTCTCCTCCGCGCCCACCCTTGCCCCCCGTCGAAGGATCCACCTACAGTCCGGCTCCGTAATGTTCGTCGATCGGCCCGAAACTTTCGAACCCGGGCCGGACGGAGGGGCGGGACCACATGCGGACCTACGACAACCCGGTCATCGGCGGTTTCCACCCCGACCCCAGCGTGTGCCGGGTCGGCGAGGACTACTACCTCGCGTGCTCCAGCTTCGAGTACTTCCCCGGGGTCCCGCTCTTCCACAGCCGTGACCTGGTCCACTGGCGGCAGATCGGCAACGTCCTTGACCGGTCGGGGCAGTTGGACCTTCCCGCCGACACCCCCGCCTCGGCCGGCATCTACGCCCCGACCCTCCGCCACCACGACGGCCGCTTCCATCTGATCACCACCGACGTGCGGGGAAAGGGCACCTTCATCGTCACCGCCGACCGCCCCGAGGGCCCCTGGTCGGACCCCGTCCTCGTCGACGTGCCCGGCATCGACCCCGACCTGGCCTGGGACGAAGAGGGCAACTGCTGGTGCGCGGTCGCCGGGGTGAAGGTGGCCCGCATCGACCCGGAGACCGGCAAGGTCCTGGAGGGCCCGCTCCCGGCCTGGTCCGGCACCGGACTCCAGCACCCGGAGGCCCCGCACCTCTACCGCATCGGCGACTGGTGGTACCTGCTGCTCGCCGAGGGCGGCACCGCACACGGCCACAGTGTCTCCATCGCCCGCGCCCGCTCCCCGCGCGGCCCCTGGGAACCGGCCCCCGCGAACCCCGTCCTCACCCACCGCAGCACCGACCTCCCCGTCCAGAGCACCGGCCACGCCGACCTGGTCACCGCCCCCGACGGCACCTGGTGGATGGTCCTCCTCGGCACCCGCCCCCGGGGCTTCTTCCCCGGCTTCCACGTCCTGGGCCGCGAGACCTTCCTGACCCCGGTGGAATGGGCCGACGGCTGGCCCCGGGTCGGCCCGGTGCGGGAACAGCACCCGGCACCGGCCGCCTGGCACCCCTTCGAACTCCCGCCGGTACGCGACGACTTCGACGCCCCCGCCCTCGCCTTCACCTGGATCTCCCCGCGCAGCCGACCGGACGACACCTGGTCCCTGACCGAACGCCCCGGCTGGCTGACCCTCGACGCGGGGCCCGACCCGGTGTTCCTCGGCCGCCGCCAACAGCACCCCGACTGCCGCGCTTCCACCCGGATCGACCCCGGCGCCGGCCGCGCCGGCCTCTCCGTCCGCATGGACGAGGCCCATCACTACGACATCGAGATCACCGGGGAGTGGCGAGCGTGGTGGCGCGGATCGGTCCTGTACGGCAGCGGCTCGCGGAGCACCCGGTGGCGCCGGGCCCGGTCACCCTGACCGTCGACATCACCGCGACCGGCGCCGACACCCGCGGCCCCGACACCCTCACCTTCTCGGTGGAGGGCCCCGAAGGAGCCGTAGAACTCGCGGAGTTGGACGGCCGTTACCTCTCCACGCAGGTCGCCGGAGGCTTCACCGGTCGCGTGATCGGCATGTACGCGGCCGAGGGTGCGGCGGCCTTCGACTGGTTCGACTACCAGCCGCGGTAACACATCTTTCTGGACCAGCTCCGAATGTTTCGACCCTCATCAGTACGGGCGCAACCTCACACCCCGCTCACCCATGGACAGGAGTCGCACCATGCCCAGAACCGGACTGAGACTCGCCGGCGCCCTCGCCGCCGTCCTGATCGCCGCGGGCATCGCCGGCGGCCCGCCCGCCCAGGCCCACGAAAAGCAACCCACCCTCGCCCAACTCGCCGAGCGCCACGGCCGTTACTTCGGCAGCGCCACCGACAACCCCGAGCTGACCGACACCGCGTACACGAAGATCCTCGGCAGCGAGTTCGACATGATCACCCCGGGCAACGGCATGAAGTGGTACGCCACCGAGCCCCGACAGGGCGTCTTCGACTGGACGAACGGCGACCAGATCGTGAACCTCGCCCGCGCGCACCACCAGCGGGTCCGCGCCCACACTCTCGTCTGGCACAGCCAGTTGCCCGACTGGCTCACGTCCCGCACCTGGACGGCGGCCGAGCTGAGGGCCGTACTCAAGAAGCACATCACCACCGAGGTGCGGCACTACCGCGGCAAGGTCTACTCCTGGGACGTCGTCAACGAGGCCTTCAACGAGGACGGCACCTACCGCGACACCATGTGGTACCGGACGCTCGGCCCCGGCTACATCGCCGACGCCCTGCGCTGGGCCCACCAGGCCGACCCGCACGCCAAGTTGTACGTCAACGACTACAACATCGAGGCGACCGGCCCGAAGAGCGACGCCTACTACGCCCTCGCCAAGCGGCTGAAGGCCCAGCACGTCCCGCTCGACGGCGTCGGCTTCCAGGCGCACCTGGCGCTCCAGTACGGCTATCCGGCGACCCTGGAGGACAACCTCCGGCGCTTCTCCCGTCTCGGCCTGGACACCGCGCTCACCGAGGTCGACGTCCGGATGCAACTCCCGGCGACGGACGACAAGTCGACCGAGCAGGCCACCTGGTACCGGGAGCTGACCAAGGCGTGCCTCGCGGTGCGCAGGTGTGTCGGGGTGACCATCTGGGATTACACGGACAAGTATTCGTGGATTCCGGCCGTCTTCCCTGGTGAAGGGGCGGCACTTCCGTGGGACGAACTGCTGAATCCGAAACCGGCCTATTACGCGCTGCGTTCGGCGCTCGGATAGCGAGCGACTACGGGAGTGAGCTACCCCGGATATGCGTCGGGGCCGGTGCGCACCGTGGAAGTCGTGCGTCCGGCCCCTCAGTTCCCGAAATGCTCAGGCCGCTGTCACGACCTGGCGGTGCGGGGCGATGATCTGGCCGTCGGGCAGGAGCTCACCGGTGTCCTCGAACAGGAGAACGCCGTTGCACAGCAGGCTCCAGCCCTGCTCCGGGTGGTGCGCCATGAGGCGGGCGGATTCCCGGTCGGCGGATTCGGCTGTGGGACACGGCGGCTGGTGCTTGCACATGGGTGGGATCTCTCGCTCTGTTGTGGTCATGTCCGTCCCCGTGGTGTTGAGTCGGTCCGAACCCAGTGTTGCCCCACGGGCGTCAATCCGCAGGGATTT
Source organism: Streptomyces sp. P3 (assembly GCA_016893485.2). GTDB lineage: Bacteria > Actinomycetota > Actinomycetes > Streptomycetales > Streptomycetaceae > Streptomyces. Next base: position 1,883,775 of record JAFEKX020000001.1, on the reverse strand, counting down.
AGCAGCACCGCTTCTCACAGGTTGATGACGCATCACCCGCGCGGACGGTTCATCCCAATTCCCGGCTCGTACGAGCTTTTTCCTGCTCGTACGAGCGTTACGAGCGTAAAAGGGCCGGAAACGCGATCGTACCCCGCTGCCGGGAATTCGGCGGCGGGGTACGGGGGTGGCTGCGGGGGGAAAGTCAGGCGGGTGAACCGAGCAGTGGCGCGGGAGTCACCCGATGGGTCAGCATCGGCAGCAACTCGGCGGCCCGGTGCGGACGATGGGCCGCGATGCCGGGCGGTGCGGGGGCCAGCGGGACCAGTAGATCGGTCGCGGCGGGGTGGCCGCCGGCGCCGTCCGCGGTGAGGTCCCCGTGCAGCCACAGCGTGAGCATGTAGAGGCCGGGCACGGAGAGCAGGCGCGGCTGGTAGGCGCCCTTCATGTTCTCGGCCTGGCGCAGCGCCCGCTCGGTGGAGGCGATGTACGGCCCCTCGAAGAAGTGCGAGAACGCCCAGCCGTCGGGCGTCAGCATCGTCTCGGCCGCGGCGACCGCGCGGTCCCCGCAGCGGATCAGGAAACGCCATCCGGCCAGCCGGGTGACGGCCGTGCCGTCCTCGGAGACGCGGTCCAACACGTGCAGGGGCAACGGGAGTTCGGGTGTCGCGGGTCCCTGGGCCGCGCGCAGGGACGGGGTCTTGGCCTCGCGGACTGCGGTGGGGAACCGAGTGCCGTGAGAACGGAGCGCAGGGCGGGCGCGGGAGCCGGGGGACATGCAGCGGCATGGTGGGTCGCCTCTCATTCGACAGGCACTGGTGGCGCGAGGGCGGGGCGGGGGCGGACGGCGCTGTCAGCTCTCGGGGTCAAGAGGCCGGGCCGGGTTCCGTGAGCATGGGTGCGGCCTGCCGCACGTCGCTCGACGGCAGGTTCCGGGACCGGGGCGCCAACCTTCTGCCTTGTTCGCGGAGTTTATACGACACGTGTTCAGAAGATGTTTCGCCTAACCGTTTCCCGTATGAACAACAAGGGCCTATTCGGTCAGCGATTCACGGAATCATCCCGGTTCCGAACCGGCTCCACGGCCATGACCTCGGGACTTGGCTCCGGCTGGGTCGGCCAATTCTCGTCGGCGTTTTTCACGAGGGCTCATAGGAAGAGGAACCGCTTACTGCGGCATGCCTCGTGAATGTGCCGCGGGTCACGTTCGACCAGAGTAGCGGGCGCCGGGCCGCCCTGGGACGTTATCGATCGCGATGTCGGGGCATCATCCTTCCTGACCCGAGACGAGGAGGTGACGCTTCGATGGGCGAGAAGGTCGTGGCAGGGCCGTTCGAGCTGGCCGACCGCCAGCGCTACCGCGCCAAGCTGGGGCGGTGCCTGACGGGGCTGGAGCGGCTGCTGGCCGAGGAGCGGTTCGACCGCCCCAAGAACCTCATGGGGCTGGAGATCGAACTGAACCTGGTCGGCTCCGACGGCATGCCGAGAATGCTGAATGGAGAGGTTCTCGAGCGCATCGCGAGCCGAGATTTCCAAACAGAACTCGCCATGTTCAATCTGGAAGTCAACATTGCCCCACACCGATTGGACGGCCGGGTATTCGACCGGCTCGCAGAGGAGATCCGTACGTCACTGGCATATGCCCATCGAAAAGCGGGCGAGGTCGACGCGGGAATACTGATGATCGGCATTCTGCCGACACTCGACCGGGACGACCTGGTCTCCTCGAACCTCTCCGCGGTGGACCGCTACACCTTGCTCAACGATCAGATCGTGGCCGCCCGCGGCGAGGATTTCGTCCTCGACATCGAGGGCGTCGAGCACCTCACCTGCACCTCCGGCTCCATCGCGCCCGAAGCCGCCTGCACCTCCGTGCAGTTGCACCTCCAGGTCACCCCGGACCGCTTCGCGGACGTGTGGAACGCGGCGCAGGCCGTCGCCGCCGTGCAGGTCGCCGTGGGCGCCAACTCGCCGTTCCTGTTCGGCCGTGAGCTGTGGCGCGAGTCCCGGCCCCCGCTGTTCCAGCAGGCCACCGACACCCGCCCGCCCGAACTCCAGGCCCAGGGCGTCCGTCCCCGCACCTGGTTCGGTGAACGCTGGGTGACGTCGGCGTACGACCTCTTCGAGGAGAACCTGCGCTACTTCCCGGCCCTGCTCCCGATCCACGACGACGAGGAACCCTCGACGTCCTCGACGAGGGCGGCATCCCCACCCTCGCCGAACTCGTCCTGCACAACGGCACGGTGTACCGCTGGAACCGCCCGGTCTACGGCATCGCCGACGGCGTCCCGCACCTGCGCGTCGAGAACCGCGTGCTGCCCGCGGGCCCCACGGTGACCGACGTCATCGCCAACACCGCGTTCTACTACGGCGTCGTGCGCGCCCTCGCCGAGGAGTCGCGGCCGGTGTGGACCCGGCTGCCCTTCGAGGCCGCCGCCGCCAACTTCGACACCGCGTGCCGCGACGGCATCGACGCCCGCCTCGTCTGGCCCCGGCGCGGACGGCTCGGCGGCACCACCGAGATCGACGCGGTGACCCTCGTACGCGACGAACTGCTGCCGCTCGCGGAGGCCGGCCTGGACGCGTGGGGGTCGAACCGGCCGACAGGGACCTGTACTTGGGTGTCATCGACGAACGCTGCCGGCGCCGGGCCAACGGTGCGACCTGGCAGGCCGCCACCTTCCACCGGGCCCTGGATCAGGGGCTCAGCAGGGAGGCCGCGCTGGCCGCGACCACGCGCCGCTACAGCGAGCTGATGCATCTCGGGGAGCCGGTCCACACCTGGCCGGTGGGGCTGCCGGAGCCGGCGCCGCTGGGGTGAACGGCGTTTGTTTCGGGGCGCGTTGGCGGAACCGGGTGAACTGCCGCTGTCTCAGCCCGCGTTGGCCGACGCGCCCGACGCCCCCGCCGCCACGATGGCCTGGAGGATCACCGACTGGATCTGGGCCGGATTGTTCACCTCGTGCCCCGAGCCGCCGGTCGCCTCGGCGATCTGCCGGGCCTCCTCCTTGTCGGCCTCCGGGCCCACCGCGATCATGATGAGCGGCACCGGCCGCTCAGGGCTGGCGAGTTGCTGCAGCTGCTTGATGAGCGCGGAGCGGGAGATGCTGCCCGGATCCTGGTTGACGCCGTCGGTCAGGATCACCAGCGCGTTGAACTTCCCCTTCACATAAGAGGAGGTCGCCGCCCTGTACGCGGCGAGCGTGGTGTCGTAGAGCCCGGTCGCGCCGTTCGGCACCGGCTTCAGCGAGCCGAACGCCGCTGACAGGGCGTCGCGTTGGGTGCCGTCGCCCTTGTGGTCGCCGAGCCGCTCGGTCGGCACCAGGACGCGGTAGTCCTTGTCGCCGTCGAGCTTCGTGGAGAAGTCCCACAGGCCGATCTCGTCCTCGGGCGTGAACGTGGCGAGCGCCTGGAGCAGCGAGGCCTTCGTGACGTCCATGCGCGACTGGCCGGTCCCGGGCACCTTCTCCGCCATCGAGGCGGACGCGTCGACGACCGTGGTGATCCGCGCGCTCTGCACGGTGATCGTCCAGGTCCCCAGGGCCTCTTGGAGCGCCGCGTCGGAAGCGGGCTCGGCCGCCGCCACGGCGTAAGGCTGCGGGCTGGTGCCACCGGCCTTGGCGACCACCGCCTTCGGCGCGGTGTCGTCATCGGTGCGGAAGCCGTACTTCTCCATGAGCTTCTGCTGCGTGGGCCGGCTCAGATACGTCATGAACCGGATCGCGGCCCGGCTCTGGTCCGTGGTCAACCGGTCCTGGTCGACCAGGTTGTACGGGTAGTCGAGTCGCGGGGAGCCGTCCTTCGGATAGAACAGGTCGAGGCTCGCGTCGCCGTCGGCCGACGCGTTGTACGAGAACGCCGACTGCTCGCTGAGGACCAGCGCCTGGTTGCGCTTCGGGTTGCCCTGCTCGGTGCCCGACGCGTCGCGCGGCAGCGTGTCCAGGACCTGGCCGTCGGTGTCCGAGATCCGCTGCGACAGGGTCTTCATCATCGCCGCCGCCTGCGTGGCCCCCGCCCTTGACCTTCCCGGCGGCCGTGCTCAGCCGCGTCAGCGCCAACAGTCCCGTCGCGCTGCGTGCCGGGTCGGCCGCGCCCAGCCGGAGCGAGGCGTCCTGGAGGGTGGCACCGGCCAGGTCCAGCCAGGTGTACGTCTTCTTCGGCCACCCCAGCGACTTCGCGGCGGCCGGGACCATCGCCACCCCGACCGGCGTGGAGGCCACGTTGCCCGCGGGTGTCACCTCCGTGGCCGCGCCGTGGGCGGCCGACGAGACCTCGCCCACCCACAGCTCCGAGTCGGGCACCCACACCTGTACGTCCGGGTGCTTGCCCGCCTTCAGCGTGTCCGCGAACTTGTACGACTCCTCGGCGGTCACCGAGATGTCCAGGCACTGCCCGTCCGACGTGATGTTCTCGTCGCGGGCCTGTCCGGCCGCCGCGCGCAGGGCGGGGGCCATGTCGGGGAGGCGGCGAGCTTCAGCCGTACCGCGTCCTTCCGGCAGGAGGAGCCGAAGGAGAGCAACCCGCTCTGCACCGCCACCGCGGTACCGCCGGCGATGGTCAGCACCAGCACCGTGGCGATGGCGACCGTACGGCGACGCGCGCGAGGACGGGGGTCGCTGCTGCCCGCCCCGTACGGATCGGGCAAGCTGTGACGTCCCATGACGGTGGTGCCCCTCCCTGTTGAACCTCGTGCCGGTATACGGCCGTATGGCAGACATGGGGAGGTTCGCCCCGTACGGCGTCCGTCCCCCAACGGCCTGTCACGCACGATCTTCGTAAGTTCTTTCGAGACCCTAGCGGGGCGAAGATGGGCATGAGGCGGGATTTCCGAACTGAAGGCAGGTGTGCAGGTGGAGGCAGGGCAGGTGGCCGAAACTTTTCCGCTGGAGCGGCCCACACGGCGGATTCTCCGGTCCGAGGCGCTGCTCGTTCTGGGGCTTTCGCTCGGTGCGAGCGGAGTGTCCGCCCTGATCAGCTTTGTCGGATCGGTCACCAAACCGGGGGTCTCAAGGACCAGGCGGCCACCCTCAACGCCTCGGCCGCGCCGGGCCGTCCCTGGCTTGATCTGGCCTGGCAGCTGTTCGGAATCGCGTCGGCGCTCGTCCCTATCGCCCTCGTCGCCCACTTCCTCCTGCGGGAGGGCGAGAGCCTGCGCACGATCGGCTTCGACCGCACCCGCCCCTGGCCCGACCTGGGGCGCGGAGCGGGCGTCGCGGCGGTCATCGGCTCCACCGGAATCGCCTTCTACCTGGCCGCACGTGGCCTGGGCTTCAACCTCACGGTGGTGCCGGAGGCGCTGCCCGACGTCTGGTGGAAATACCCCGTCCTGATCCTCTCCGCGATGCAGAACGCGATCCTCGAAGAGGTGATCGTGGTGGGCTATCTGCTGCGCAGGCTGGGCCAGTTGGGCTGGACACCGGGCACCGCGCTGGTGGCCAGTTCCGTACTGCGCGGCAGCTACCACCTCTACCAGGGCATCGGCGGCTTCATCGGCAACATGGTGATGGGCGTGGTCTTCGTCTACCTGTACCGGCGCTGGGGCCGCGTGGGTCCCCTGGTGGTGGCGCATTCCCTGCTCGACATCGGGGCGTTCGTCGGCTACGCACTGCTCGCCGGCAAGGTGGGCTGGCTGCCCACCGCATAACACCCTTACAGGGCACGCCTGTTGCGGCTCAGACCAGCAGCTCGCCGTCCACGACCGTGACCGCCCTGCCGGTCAACAGGGTCCGCCCGCCCCGCAGTTCGGTACGCACCCGCCCGGAGCGCGGCGAGGCCTGGAGCCCGGTGAGGACCGTGCCGCCGAGCCGCTCGGACCAGTACGGCGCGAGTGCCGTGTGCGCGCTGCCGGTGACCGGGTCCTCGTCGATCCCGATGTTCGGGAAGAAGCACCGCGACACGAAGTCGTAGCCCCCGCCGGGGTCTTGGGCCCGGGCGGTCGCGATGATGCCGCGCTCGGACGCGGCGCCGAGTGCCCTGAGGTCCGGTGCGAGTCCCACGACGGTCTTCTCGTCGGCGAGTTCGACGACGAGGTCCCCGATGTCCGGGCCGGTGTCGAACGCGGTCAGCGGCTCCGCACCCAGCGCCTCGGCGAGGCCGTCCGGGATCTCGACGGGCGTGAGCGGGGCGGTCGGGAAGTCCAGCGTGATCGACCCGTCCTCGGCCGGCGTGGCGCTGAGCACCCCGCTGCGCGTCGCGAACCGGACGGGGCCCTCGTGGGCGCCGGTGGTGTGCAGCACATGGGCCGTCGCGAGGGTCGCGTGCCCGCACAGCGCGACCTCCGTCGCCGGCGTGAACCACCGCAACGCCCAGTCGGCGTCCCCGCCTTCGGGCAGCCGGTGCGCGAACGCCGTCTCGGCGTGGTTCACCTCCAGCGCGACCCGCTGGAGCCACGCGTCCGCCGGGAAGGCGTCGAGGAGCAGCACCCCGGCCGGATTGCCGGCGAAGGGGCGGTCGGTGAAGGCGTCGACGATTCGGATCCGCATACGGCGACGCTAGCCGCGCCGCGACCTCCCGGCCCAAGGCCAATTCACGGTCACTGGACCGACTCGCACACGGGCGGCGGGACGGCGACGCGGTTCGAGGTGAAGCGGCACACACCTACCGGCGATCGCCCCGGCGCATGGGTAATGTCCGCCCCGACGCACCGGGCCCGCGGCACCGCGGTCCACGACGAGGAGGAACACCATGGCCGACCGTGGACACGGGACCGAGGCGGACGAGGCGCCCGCGCCGGGGCCACCGGAAGCCCGTCACGGGGCGCGCGGGACGCCGTACGGCTCGCGGTGGTGGTCGGTGCGCTCGGCGTGGTCTTCGGAGACATCGGCACCAGCCCGATCTACACCCTGCAGACCGTGTTCAACCCGGGCGACCCGCACCCCGTCCCGGTCAGCACGCAGAACGTGTACGGCGTGGTCTCCTGGTGTTCTGGTCGGTGATGATCATCGTCACGGTCACCTATGTGCTGCTGGCGATGCGCGCCGACAACGAGGGCGAGGGCGGCATCATGGCGCTCATCACCCTGCTGCGGCGCTGGAGTTCGGAGCGGGGCGGTCGGGCCGCCGTCGTCCTGACCGGCCTCGGCATCTTCGGCGCGTCGCTGTTCTTCGGCGACAGCATGATCACCCCGGCGATCTCGGTGCTGTCCGCGGTCGAGGGACTCAAGGTCGTCGAACCGTCCCTGGGCAGCGCGGTCGTGCCCATCACCGCCGTGATCATCGTGGTGCTGTTCCTGGTGCAGCGCAGGGGAACCGCCGCGGTGGGCCGGGTGTTCGGGCCGGTCATGATCGCCTGGTTCACGGCGACCGGCGCCTGCGGTGTCGTCGGCATCACCGAACACCCGGGCATCCTGCGGGCGTTGTGGCCGAGCTACGCCCTGGGCTTCCTGTTCGGCCACTTCGGTACGGCCTTCTTCGCGCTCGCGGCGGTGGTCCTCGCGGTCACCGGCGCCGAGGCCCTCTACGCGGACATGGGGCACTTCGGCCGCCGCGCCATCACCCGCGGCTGGATGTTCCTCGTCTTCCCCGCCTGCGTCCTGAGCTACCTCGGCCAGGGCGCGCTGATCCTCGACGACCCGGCCAACATCAGCAGCCCGTTCTTCCTGCTCGTGCCGCACTGGGGACGCTGGCCGATGGTCCTGCTCGCCACGGCGGCCACCGTGATCGCCTCCCAGGCCGTGATCACCGGCGCGTACTCCGTCGCCTCCCAGGCCGCCCAGCTCGGCTACCTCCCGCGCCTGCGGATCGCCCACACCTCCGAGTCCACCATCGGCCAGATCTACGTCCCCTGGATCAACTGGCTGCTGATGGTCTCCGTCCTCACCCTGGTCTTCGCCTTCCGCAGCTCGGCGGCGCTGGCCTTCGCGTTCGGCATGGCGGTCACCGGCACGATCACCATCACCACCCTGCTGTTCTTCTACGTGGCCCGCGCGAAGTGGCACACACCCGTGTGGCTGATCGCGACCGGCGCGACCCTGCTGCTCACCGTGGACCTGCTGTTCGTCGCGGCCAACCTGACCAAGCTCGTGCACGGCGCGTGGCTGCCGCTGCTGATCGGCCTCACCGCGTTCACCGTCATGACGACCTGGCAGCGCGGGCGCGAGGTCGTCACCGCCGAACGCGCCGACCACGAGGGCTCGTTGCGCGAGTTCGTCGACCAACTCCGCAGCGGGGAGCGGCCGGTGATCCAGGTTCCCGGCACGGCGGTCTTCCTCAACCGGGGCAAGCAGACGGCGCCCCTCGCCATGCGTGCCAACGTGGAACGCAACCACGTACGGCACGAACAGGTCGTGATCCTGTCCATCGAGACCGAGCCCGTCCCGCGCGTCCTGCTCGACCGGCGCATCGTCGTCGACGGCCTCGGCTACGCGGACGACGGGATCATCCATGTCACCGGCCGCTTCGGCTACATGGAGACACCGGACGTGCCCGGCACCCTGGCCCTGATCGATCCCGCCGAGACCGAGGGCCCGCTCCACCTCGACCAGGCGTCCTACTTCCTGTCCACCATCGAGCTACGGCGCGGCGAGGCCCCGACGATGGCCCCCTGGCGCAAACGCCTGTTCATCGCCACGTCCCACATCACGGCCGACGCCGCCGAACACTTCGGCCTGCCCCGCGACCGTACGGTCATCATGGGCTGGCACATCGAGGTGTAACCGGGACTTCCCGCACGGTCGCGGGGAGCCCCCTCGGGCGCCGCGACCGCGTGCGAGCCTGCGCCCATGGACGTCACGGCACTGGCCCGCACCCTGTTGGAGCCCGTTCCGGCCCACCGCACCGCCGGCATCCAGGTGGTGCGGGCCGCGGACGGCGAGGCCGAGATCACCGCGGAGGTACCGGAGTCCCTGACCAACGTCATCGGTTCCCTCCACTCCAGCGGCCTCGTCGCCCTGCTCGACGCGGCGGGCCTGTGCGCGATCATCGCGGCGAGCGAGACCCCTGGCGACTTCGACGGGGTCATCCCCCTCGGCGCCTCGGCGACCGTGGAGTTCCTGGCCCCGGCCCGCGGCCGTCTCCGAGCCGTCTGCCACCTCGACATCGACGCCTACGCCGCGCTGGGCCCCCTGCTGTCCGGCAGGACCGACCGGGCCCGCTTCTCCACCCACGCCGAGATCACCGACGCCACGGGCAACGTGGTGTGCCGGGGCGCGTTCGACTGGAGCGTGCGGCGCCGCCGGGCGTGACGCGCGGGGCTACCACGCCGAAGCGTTCCTACTGATAGCAGGGCGGCCCGCACAGCGGGGGTGACCGTGCTGGTCTCCCATGGCATGGGGGCGGCCGACGCCGCCGGGGTCACGATGCCGACCATCGCCGCGGTCAGCAGGGCCGCGATGCCCGCGCGCTTCCACATCCTCATCACGTACTCCCTGGGTTGGTTGTCGGGCCGCCATGGCCAGTCAACGCGGCGGGTGGGCGGCGCGGGAAGGACTTCGAAGCCGTTCGAAGTCGTCCTGGGCGACGGCGTCGGAAGGGGGTTGTCATCCGAACAGTTCCGATATATCGTTGACGCATCGCGACAGATCAACGATGGAATGGAGTGATGGCGATGCGTACCCACGGATACGAGCGTGGACATGGACAGGACGGCTTCTCCCGGCGCGGTCGGGGTGGCCCTGACGGGCGGCGTGGGGCTTTCGGTCCCTTCGGGCCCGGTGGCCCGGGTGGGCCCGGCGGAGGCCCCGGATTCGACCGGGCTTCGGTCCCGGCCCCTGGGGTGGACGAGGGCGCGGCGGCCCGAGGGGCGGCAGGGCGCGGCGCGGTGACGTACGCGCGTCGATCCTGGCCCTCCTGAAGGACCGGCCGATGCACGGCTACGAGATGATCCAGGAGATCGCCGAGCGCAGCGGCGGCGCGTGGAAGCCGAGCCCCGGCTCGGTCTACCCCAACCTGCAGCTGCTGGAGGACGAGGGCCTGATCGCCAGTGAGTCGGAGGGCGGCAAGAAGCTCTTCGCCCTCACCGAGGCGGGTCGAACCGCCGCAGAGGAAGGCCGGACGCACCTTGGGAAGAGGCTTCCCGGTGTCGACTGGGAGGCCCTCAGCGAGATCCGCCAGGCCGGGTTCGGTCTGATGGAGGCCTTCGGCCAGGTCTGGAAGACCGGCAGCAAGGAGCAGCGCGAGAAGGCGCTGACCGTCATCAACGACGCCCGCAAGAAGCTGTACCTGATCCTGGCCGACGAGGACTGATGTCCTCGGGGTCGGAAGAGGTGGCAGGCCAAGGCGCCACACGGAACTTCCGTGGGGCGCCTTCCCTGTGCGCGTTCCCGTTCCTGCGGTGCCCCGGCGCGTTCCTCAGGCCACCAGCCCGGCCAGTTTGCGCAGCGACTCGTTCAGGGCAGCCGTACCCGAGTCCTTCAGTTTGCCCGCCATCAACGACACCGCCGCACCCGTGAACTCACCGTCGATCCGGACCGTCGTGGCGTCGCCGTCGGGCGTGAGCGTGTAGCGCGTGGCGACGTTCACGGCCATCGGGCCCTTGCCGCGGATGGCGAACACCCGGGCCGGTTCCACCTCCTCGATGGTCCACTCGACCTCCGCGGGGAAGCCCATCAGCTTCATGTTCTCCTGGAATGTCCTGCCCACCGCGAGGACGTCCGGGCCGCCCTTGGGGAAGTTGGTGTGGGTCGCGTTCCACTCGCCGTACGCGGACCAGTCCGTGAGTTGAGCCCACACCTTCTCGGCCGGGGCCTCGATGCGGGCCTCCGCGCTGATTTCGGCCATGCGACCACCTCTTCGTATCGGGCTACGGTGTCGCGGAACGTAGCCGCAGGACGCGCAACATTCAATACTGATGAACCGTCAGGAATTGTGCGCACCAGCCGCGTCGTGCGGCTCAGCTCACCCGTCGTATGACCGCCGCGTCGAACAGGTCCCACGCGCGCGGGTGGGCACTCGTCGTCGGGCAGTGCCAGGCGTCCCAGAACAGGTCGGCGAGCAGCGCGTCCTCCGGGGCGTACACCCGGTACACGTACTGCCTCGTCGACCGCCGGCAATGCCACCAGCCAGCACCTGCTCTCCACGTTCGTGAAAGACGTACGCCGGGTGCAGCGCGGTTGCGTACGGGGCGCGCGGCGGGCGGCGCGCGCCTCTCGGGGTCGACGGCCGTGATCTCATCCGTAAGGAGGAGATTCCGTCGCCCCGGGTCCACTCTGTGTGGGACGCCGAAATGCTTCCCTCCGGGGATGCCTTCGATGCGGGGACTGATGGGGTAGGAGAGTGCAACCCCGTATCCCCAGGCAGTCGGCCCGCGAGCAGGGAATCCACCGCGCGGACAACGATGCCAGGCTCAGTGCAGAGCTGGCAGCGGTGATCGCCGGTGCGCGCCGCCGGGCCCTGCGGGACGGCGACCGGCACATCGACACGGCCCACCTGCTGCACAGCCTCCTGGAGTCCGACCCGAGGCACGCGCCGTCTTCGGCGACGGCCCGCAGATCGCCCGCCTGCTCGGCTACCTCGTCCAGCGCAGCATCGGCTACGGCCTCCGCTGGCAGGGCACGGTCGAGGACTCCGGCGCGCTCCCCGTCGTACCTGCGGCGGAGGGCTGGTCGCCCCTGGCCGCCGACGCCCTGGAGTACGCCTGCGAGCGCGCCGCACTCCGCGACGGCGACCTGGCCCGCGGCCTCGACCTCCTCGCCGCGATCGTCGCGGACCCCGAGTCCCGCGCGCTCGAGGTCCTGCACCGCGCGGGCATCGAGTCCCCGAGGTGCTGATCTGGATCGAGGGGCGCTTAGAGGAGTACGTCGGAGGTGCCGGCGAGACGGCCTGCTGAGCCCCCTCTGTCGGCTGCTGTGCCCCCTGGTGCGCGGAGCCGCCCCCGGTGAGGTCCCGTCCACGCGCTGAGACAGGTGTCAACGAGGATGACGCTGCTGTCGTCCCCTGCCATCATGTGCCCGTGCGAACGTCTGAGAGCAGTGCGGCCGGAGGCGGCAAGGGCGTCGGGCTGGGCCTGGCGCTCGGCTCCGCGTTGGCCTTCGGAGGGTCGGGGTCGCGGCGAAGCCGCTGATCGAGGCGGGGCTGGACCCGCTGCACGTGGTGTGGCTGCGGGTGGCAGGCGCGGCCCTCGTGACGCTGCCCCTCGCCGTAGGGCACCGCGCGCTCGTACGCCGTCGCCCCGCGCTGCTCCTCGGGTTCGGGCTGCTCGCCGTGGCCGGTGTCCAGGCCTGCTACTTCGCCGCGATATCCCGGATACCCGTAGGGGTCGCCCTGCTCGTGGAGTACCTCGCACCCGCCCTCGTGCTCGGCTGGGTGCGGTTCGTGCAGCGGCGCCCGGTCACCCGCCGCCGCCGCGCTCGGCGTGGTCCTCGCGGTCGGGGGCTCGCCTGTGTCGTCGAGGTGTGGTCCGGCCTGAGTTTCGACGCCGTGGGACTGCTGCTCGCGCTCGGCGCCGCCTGCTGCCAGGTCGGCTACTTCGTCCTGTCCGACCAGGGCAGCGACGCGGGCGACGAGGCCCCGACCCGCTCGGCGTGATCGCGTACGGCCTGCTCGTCGGCACCCTCGTCCTCACCGCCGTGGCCAGGCCCTGGACCATGGACTGGTCGCTCCTCGCGGGCGACGCCCACATGAACGGCACCGCGGTCCCGGCCGCCGTCCTGCTCGCCTGGATCATCCTGATCGCCACCGTCCTGGCGTACGTCACCGGAGTCGTCTCCGTGCGCCGACTCTCCCCGCAGGTCGCGGGCGTCGTCGCTTGCCTCGAAGCGGTCATCGCGACCGTCCTGGCCTGGGTCCTCCTCGGCGAACACCTCTCCGCACCGCAGATCATCGGGGAGCGGTGGTCCTGCTGGGCGCGCTCATCGCCCAGTCCTCGGCCCCCACGAAGGGCTCCGACGAGCCGGTGGCCAGCGGCGGCCCCGAAAGGGAACTGTCCTGCCGCTGAACGGCCGCCTAGCCAACCGGCCAGGCACCCCAACACCCTCGCCCTTCCTCCTCCGACCACCCGAGTCGGGCCCCGGATGTTACGCCCCGTACGACCGGACGCAAGGGCACTGCCCGCAGTGGAATCCCGTGGGCCCCGAAGTCAGCCCCGACCCCGCCGCCGCATCAGATGCTCCCGCGCCGCCGCGTCCCGGGGACCGTCCTCTCCACGAGCCCCGCCGCGATACGGTCCTGGACGCCGGCCACCCGCTTGCCCGCGTACTTGAACTTCGCCCGCACGCCGGTCACTTCGAGCCGCACGGCCCGGATCCCGGACAACAGCCTGCCGAACGGCGCCTCGCCCGCCGCGACCGTCGAGGAACCACCGTCGGGCTGGAAGTGCCCGACCTGGCGGTTGAGCAGGGTCGCCAGCTCGGCGGGGTCGTCCACCAGGTGGGCGATGCAGCGGAGTTGGACCGCCGCGTAGAAACTCGTCGGCTCACCGTGTTCGGGCGGGCTGTCCAGGTCCGCCTGCCAGGGGCCGGGGATGAAGGCGTAGTCGTCGACGACACTCAGGACCACCTGCGGGTCCGCCGCCATCGCGGGCAACAGGGGGTTGGGGCGGGCGAGGTGGGTGATCGCCTCGCCGCGCTCCGGGTCGTAGAAGAAGTGCAGGGGCTGGACGAACGGGGGTTCACCGGAAGGTCCGTTGACGGCGAGCTGGCCGAAGTCGTGGGTGGTGAGCCAGTGTTGCCACTCCATGTCGTCCCGGGGCGCGTCCCAGGGTGGACGAGCATCACAACTCCGCGAGATAGTCGGGGAGTTCGATGCCGGGGGTGAGGTCGTCGTTCGGGAGCGGGGTGCCGTAGGCCGGCCGGAGGGGGACGACCCCGGCCCAGTGGGGCAGGTCCAGGTCCTCGGGGTCGTCGTTCGCGCCGCCGGTGCGGAGCTTCGCGGAGACCTCGTCGAGGTCGAGGCGGATCACCATGGTGGCGGCGAGTTCCTTCTTGTTCGCGGGCCGCGAGTCCGCCGAGCGGCCCGGCACGACGTGGTCGACCAGCGCGTCCAGCGCCGTCCGCTTCTCCTCGGGGTCCGTCACCTGGCGGGCGATGCCGTGCACCACCACGGAGCGGTAGTTGATCGAGTGGTGGAACGCCGAACGGGCCAGCACCAGACCGTCCACGTGCGTGACCGTCAGGCACACCGGCAGCCCCGGATCGGCCTGCCCCGTCATCCGCAGCGGACGCGCGCCCGTCGAGCCGTGCACGTACAGCCGCTCGCCGACCCGCCCGTACAGCGTCGGCAGCACCACCGGCACCCCGTCCCGCACGAAGCCGAGGTGGCAGACGTAGGCCTCGTCGAGTATCGCGTGCACCAACTCCTTGTCGTACGAGGCCCGTTCGGCGGAGCGGGTGGGGACCGTCCGGTCGGTCGGCGTGTAGGCGGCGGGCTGTGGCGTCGGCTGCGTGGTGGTCCCCGCATGGTGCTCTCCATTGCTTCTCCTCGTGCTTCCGCTCGGTCCGCCCGACGTCCGGGGTGTGGTGTCGGCGTCGGGCCGCGATCGTCGGGTTGCGATTCATTTTGTACTAGTGCATAATCTGCTTTGTGCTAGGAGGATATCGGATCGAAGGGCGACGCGCAGCTGACATTGCGGCGGACGTCGAGCGTGCGGTGGGCTCGGGAGAGCTGGAGCCCGGGCAACCGCTGCCGCCCATGCGGGAGTTGGCGGTCGAGCTGGGGTGAATCCCAATACGGTCGCGGCGGCGTACCGGACCCTGCGGGAGCGCGGGGTCATCGAGACCGCCGGGCGCCGGGGCAGCCGGGTGCGGCCGAAGCCGGCCACGACCGGGCGCGAGCACATCCGGGTGGACGTGCCGGTGGGCGTGCGCGACGTCTCGCACGGCAACCCGGATCCGGCGCTACTGCCGTCCCTGGCAAGGGCGTTCACCTTCGCCGCCGAGCAGTCCGACCGGCAGCCGGTCATGTACGGCGACGACCCGGTCGAACCGGAGCTGGCCCGCATCGCCCGGGCCGCGCTGGACGCGGACGGCGTGCCGCCCGGCCCCGTGGCCGTCACCTCGGGCTCCCTTGACGCCATCGAGCGGGTCCTCGCCGCGCACCTCAAGCCCGGGGACACCGTCGCCGTGGAGGACCCAGGGGGGCAGCCTCCTCGACCTCGTACCGGCGCTCGGACTGCGCGTGACCCCCGTCCGCGTCGACGACGAGGGGCCGCTCCCGGACGACGTGAGCGCCGCGCTGGAGTCCGGCGCACGGGCGTTGATCGTCACCGACCGGGCGCAGAACCCGACCGGGGCCGTCGTGAGCGGCCCGCGCGCGCGTGCCCTGCGGTCCGTGCTCCGCGGCCACCCGGAGACCTTGCTGATCGAGGACGACCATGGCCACGGCATCGTCGACCGCCCGCTGCACGCCCTCGCCGGCACCACCCGCACCTGGGCCTTCGTCCGCTCCGCCGCCAAGGCCTACGGCCCCGACCTGCGCCTCGCCGTGCTCACCGGCGACGCCGTCACCCTCGACCGCGTCCGTGGCCGCCAGCGCCTGGGACCGGGCTGGGTCACCCGCATCACCCAGCGCGCGGTGGCCCGGCTGTGGGCCGAGGAGGCGGTCGACACCCGGCGGTGGCCGCCGCGTACGCCGCCCGCCGCGACGCGCTGATCACCGCGCTCGCCGAAAACGGGGTCACGGCCCACGGCACCAGCGGCCTCAACGTCTGGATCCCGGTACCGGACGAGACCGGCGCCGTCTCCCGCCTCCTGCACGCCGGGTGGGCGGTGGCCCCGGGCGCCCGCTTCCGGATGAGCGCGCCGCCGGGCATCCGGGTCACCGTCTCGACCCTGACGGCCGAGGAGACCGGACCGCTCGCGGAGGCTGTCGCTTCGGCGTGCGGCCCGGCGCCGGTTCGCGGTTACGTCTGAGGGCGGTCACCGGGGGCGTCGGGGAGGCGGTCCGGCCACGTCGGCCGCGCTGGGGCCTCTGGCCTGCCGCTTCCGCCTGAGTGTGTCTGCCTCTCGCTTCCGTCCAGGCGTCTGTGCCAGGGGCGGCTACGCCTGACGTCGACCCCCGGGCCTTCACAGCCCCCGCCCCCTACCGCTTCCCCCGCGCCCTCACCTGCGTGAGTCCCGCCCCCGCCAGCACGATCACCGCCCCCACCGGAGTCGACCACGTCAGCGACTCGCCCAGGATCGCGACCCCGCCGCCGTGGCGATGACCGGGATGAAGTAGGTGACCATCTGGGCGGTGGTGGGCCCGACTTCGGCGACCAGGCCGTACTGGAGGAGGACGGCGAGGCCGGTGCCCAGGGCGCCCAGGGCGGCGATCGCCAGGAGGGGAGGAGCGGGAAGTGGGTCGGCATGGACGTGAACAGGGGTGTGACCACAGCCAGTTGGACCGTCGCCAGGAGCAACTGGGCCCCGGTCAGCGAGAGATGCGACGAGCCCGTGCCCGCCAGTGTGCGGCGGACGTAGATCCAGCCGATCGCGTAGCAGAGCGAGGCCAGCAGAGCCATCGCCGTGCCTCTGGCGTCCAGGCCGCTGAAGCCCTGCCATGCGCCGAGGACCGTGAGGACGCCCAGGAAGCCGAGGCCGAGACCCGCGACGCGGACGCGGGTCGGGCGGTCCTCGGAGAGGGCGACCAGGGAGAGGGCCATGCCCCAGAGCGGCGAGGTCGCGTTGCAGATGCCCGCGAGCGTGGACGGGATCGTCAGCTCGGAGTAGGCGAAGAGGGAGAACGGCAGGGCGTTGAGCAGGAACGCGGCGACGGTCAGATGGACCCAGGTGCGCCCGCCGCGCGGCAGCCGCTCCCGCTTCACCGCCATCGCCGCCGCGAGCACCGCCGTCCCGAACAGCAGCCGCCCGAAGGTGACCTGGAAGGGTGCGTAGCCGTCCGTGCCCACCTTGATGAGCAGAAAACTGAAGCCCCAGATGAGGGAGAGCGCCCCGAACCGCAGCCGCCAGTCGAGCGTGCGGCGGGGGAGGGAGCGGCGGTGTCCGGGACGGTGGCGGTCGTGGTCGTGACGGTGGTCATGGGCACCAAGATCCTGGCCCCGACCTCGTAGCACAAGCGAGATTTCGCCCCGGTACCTCGTAGGATCGCTTACATGTTGAACCTGGAGCGCCTGCGCACCCTGGACGCCCTCGCCCGGCACGGCTCGGTCAGCGGCGCGGCCGAGGCGCTGCATGTGACGACCTCGGCCGTCTCGCAGCAGATGGCCAAGCTGGAGCGGGAGGTCGCGCAGCAACTGCTCGCGAAGAACGGCCGGGGGTACGGCTCACCGACGCGGGCCGGCTGCTCGCGGAGCACGCGGGGCGCATCCTCTCCCAGGTGGAGCTGGCCCAGTCGGACCTGGAGGCGCAACGCGGGCAGGTCGTCGGCGAGTTGAGGATCTCCGCGTTCCCGACCGCCGCGCGCGGCCTGTTCCCGCCGCGCTCGCCGCCCTCCGCTCCCGCCACCCCGCGCTGCGCGTCCGCTCCACCGAGCAGGAACCGGAGCGCGGCATCGCGGGCGTCGTGCGCGGCGACCTCGATCTCGCCGTCGTCCTGGACTGGTACAACAAGCCGATGCCGCTTCCGGACGGCCTGGTGAAGGCGCCGATCCTGGACGACCCCGCCGACGTGGCGATGCCCGCCGATCACCCGCTCGCGGGGCGCGACGAGGTGGACCTCGGGGAGTTCGCCGACGACGAGTGGATCACCTGGGCCGAGGGCGAGTTCTGCCACGAGTGGCTGATGTTCACGCTCCGCTCCCGGGGCATCGAACCGATCATCGGCCACCGAGCCGCCGAGACCCACACCCAACTCGGCCTGGTCGCCGCCGGGTTGGGCGTGTGCGTCGCCCCTCTGCTCGGCCGCCACCCGATGCCCGCCGGGGTCGTCACCGTCCCCTGAAGCAGCGCGTGCGCCGCCATGTCTACGTCGTCTGGCGTGCCGACGCCGACCGCCGCCCGTCCATCCGCGCGGCGGTCGAGGCGCTGCGGTCGGCGGCGGAGACCGTCGCCTGAGAGATACCGGCCAACTGCTCTACAGTGCCGCCAACTTGCGGAAGTCCCACGAGGTCAGGGTGTCCGGCGTCAGCCGTATCCACGCGTGCCGTCCGTCGTACGGCATCGCGTCCAGGCCGAAGTTCTTCTGCGCGAACAGCTTCTCCACGGCGACGAGTTCGGGGTGCGGCTCGCCCGTGCGCGGGGTCTCGCCCACGAACTCGACGGTCCCGGACAGCTCGACGCCCCGCAACTCGTCGTAGGCGTGCCCGCCGTCGACCACCACCGCGACGCGCGGGTCTCGGCGCAGGTCGGCCCAGCGCTTGCTGCGGGTGATCGAGTACAGCCACAACGAGGTGCCGTCCCACACGAACCAGAGCGGGCTGACGTGCGGTGCCCCGTCCGCCGAGGCGGTCGCGACACGGCAGGTGCGCTCGGCGGCGAGGAACTCGTCCAGTTCCCGGGTGTCATCATGATCTTCCGGCCTCGACGCTGGGTGGCGGTCATGCGATCCCCTTCGGCTACGGAACACGCGGCGGGCAAGCCATATCTGACGGTACGTCAGAACACGGGCCGGGAAACCGCCGGCCGTCTTCCGTCCGCACGCGATGCTCGTTACTGTCACCCGCCCCGGCCGTCGACGACAAGGGAGCGCCATGCCGTCGCACGCACACCTCAGTGAGATCCTCGACACGGTGAGCACTGTCCTGCTGACCGTCGAATGTCAACAGGGGGTGGTCGGACCGGACAGCGCACTGCCCGAACTCGCCCTCGCCGCACGGCAGTCGGGTGCGCTGTCGAACGTCGCCCGGCTGGTCGCCGCCGCGCACGAGAGCGGGGTCCAGGTGATCCACGCGCTCGCCGAACGCCGGCCCGACGGCCGGGGCGCGAACCACAACGCCCGGCTGTTCCGCGCCGCCGAACGCCTGCCCGTCCAGCAGCTGTCGGGCACCGCGGCGGTCCGCGTGGCGCCCCCGATCGAGGTCGCCGAGGAGGACCTCGTCGTACGACGGCTGCACGGCCTGTCGCCGATCCAGGGCACCGAAGTCGACGCGCTGCTACGGAACCTGGGCTGCCGCACACTGCTCGTCACCGGCGTCTCGGCCAACGTGGCGATTCCCAACGCGGTGTTCGACGCCGTCAACCGCGGCTACACCGTCGTCGTCCCCAGTGACGCCATCGCGGGGTGCCCTCGAGTACACCCCGCGATGATCCGCAACACCCTCGCGTTGGTCGCTACGGTCGCGACCACGGACGAGGTGCTGGGCTGTCTCAAACGACCGCGCAGAGCGGGCCGCGGCTGACCGTCACCTCAGCGGGTGCCGGCCGTCACGCCAGCGTGATCGAGTCCCCGGACACGGAGATCTGCTCGGCGGGCAGGCCCTGGGTGGCCGGACCCTTCTTGACGCTGCCGTCGGTGACGGAGAACTCGCTGCCGTGACACGGGCAGACGATGGCCCCGCCGCTGATGCTGCTCACCGCGCAGCCCTGGTGGGTGCACTTCGACGAGAACGCCTTGTAGGTGCCCGCCGTCGGCTGGGTGACCACCACGCCCTTGCTGGCGAAGATCTTGCCGCCGCCCTCGGGGATGTCGGAGGTCTTCGCCAGTTCGGTGCCACCGGCGTCACCCCTGGGCGGTGGACGAGCCGGCCGTGCCGGTGGAGCCCGAGGTGCCCTTGGAACTCGACGAGCCCGACGACGAGTCGCCGTCGGACGAGCACGCGGTCAGCGCGACGGCGAGTCCCGCCGCGCCGACCGCCGCCAACGCGGTGCGACGGGACGGCGCCGTGACGGGTTCGAACGATTCGCTGGTCATGCTGACGTTCCTTCCATGGGAAGCATGTGTGTCCGCAAAGGGGTACGACGTGCGGGCGACCGTCGTTCAGACGGTGTCGTGAGCTTGGCCTGATCGAGATCAGGAACACGTAAAACGTCCCTGTCGTTCCGCTGTCGGCCCCGCATAAGGCCTGACCAGACGCCGGTGAGCCCGTCAACACACCAGTAATCTGGGGCGATGCTCAAAGAAGTCATCGCGACCCGCTACATCACGCCCCCTGCGCGAGGGCGGTTCGCTCCCGGGGCTCGTCGAGGGGACGACCTCGCGCCGTACGTCATGAAGTTCAGCGGCGCGGGACAGGGCCGCAAGACGCTCGTCGCCGAGGTCGTCGTGGGGGGAGCTGGCCCGGCGGCTCGGCTTCCGGGTGCCGCGGCTCGTGACCCTGGACCTCGACCCGGTGCTCGGCCTCGGCGAACCCGACCAGCAGGTCCAGGAGTTGCTGAGGTCCAGCGGCGGCGCCAACCTCGGCATGGACTTCCTGTCCGGCGCCCTCGGCTTCGACCCGCTCGCCTTCACCGTGAGCCCCGAGGAGGCCGGCCGGATCGTCTGGTTCGACGCCCTCGTCAACAACGTCGACCGCTCCTGGCGCAACCCCAACCTGCTGATGTGGCACGGCGACCTGTGGCTCATCGACCACGGCGCCACCATGATCTGGCACCACAACTGGCCCGGCGCCCGGACCTCGGCGGCCCGCCCCTACGTCGCCGCCGACCACGCCCTCGCCCGTTTCACCCCGGACGTCGCGACCGCGGCCGCAGCCCTGGCACCGAAGGTCACCGCGGAACTCCTCGCCGAGGTCACCGCCGAGATCCCCGACGCCTGGCTGACCGGCGAACCCGGCTTCGACACCCCGGACCTCCTCCGTGAGGCGTACGCGGCACCCCTCCTCGCGCGCGTGCCCTCCCTCCACGAGCGCATCGAGGGACTCCAGTGACCGAGCGCCACATCATCCGCCCGAGCGAGGCGAACACCCGGGACGTCTTCGAGTACGCCCTCCTCCGCGTCGTACCGCGCATCGAGCGCGGCGAGTGCATCAACGCGGGAGTGCTCGTCTACTGCCGCGCCCAGTCCTACGTCGGCGCCCGCACCCATCTGGACGAGGCCCGGCTGCTCGCTCTCGACCCGGACGCCGACGTGGCCGGATCAGGGCCGCGCTCGGCGCCGTGGAGGGCATGTGCGCGGGGGTGCGGCGGCTGGGCAGGCGGCCTCGGACGATGCGGGGCGGCGGTTCCGATGGCTGATCGCGCCCCGGTCCACGGTGGTCCAGCCGGGGCCCGTGCACACCGGTCTCACCGTCGATCCGGCGGCCGAGACGGAACGCCTGCTGGACCTGCTGGTGAGGTAATGGATCACACCGGGCCACGCGCACGTTGACACCGAGTGCCAGGGCTTCTAGCGTCACGTAGGCCGAAGGTACTAAGCGGTCGCTCACCAGCGGGCCGCGAGGGCGAGACTTTCTCAAGGGCGAGGAGAACCAGCAATGTCCACCACTGAGCAGCGGGTCGCGATTGTCACCGGCGGGGCGCGGGGCATCGGGGCCGCCACCGCCGTACGCCTCGCGGCCGAGGGCCGTGCGGTCGCCGTGATCGACCTCGACGAGGCCGCCTGCAAGGACACCGTGGAGAAGATCACCGCGGCCGGCGGCAAGGCCCTCGCGGTCGGCGCCGACGTCTCCGACGAGGCCCAGGTCGAGGCCGCCGTCACGCGCATCGTCGCCGAGCTGGGCGCCCCGACGATCCTCGTCAACAACGCGGGCGTGCTCCGTGACAACCTCCTCTTCAAGATGAGCGTCGCCGACTGGGACACCGTCCTCGGCGTCCACCTGCGCGGCTCGTTCCTGATGACCAAGGCCGTCCAGAAGCACATGGTCGACGCGGGCTTCGGCCGGATCGTCAACCTCTCCTCGTCCTCCGCCCTCGGCAACCGTGGCCAGGCCAACTACTCCGCCGCCAAGGCCGGTCTCCAGGGCTTCACCAAGACCCTCGCCATCGAGCTGGGCAAGTTCGGCATCACGGCCAACGCGGTCGCCCCCGGCTTCATCGCCACCGACATGACCGCGGCCACCGCCGCCCGCGTCGGCATGGGCTTCGACGACTTCAAGGCCGCCGCCGCCACCCAGATCCCGGTGCAGCGCGTCGGCGAGCCCGACGACATCGCCAACGCCGTCGCCTTCTTCACCAACGAGGCGGCCGGGTTCGTCTCCGGCCAGGTGCTGTACGTCGCCGGCGGACCGCTCAACTAGGGAACACGAAAAATGACTGAACTCCCCGAACTCTCCGGCAAGGTCGCCGTCATCACCGGCGCCAGCCGAGGCATCGGCTACGGCGTCGCCGAGGCGCTGCTCGCCCGCGGCGACCGGGTCTGCATCACCGGCCGCAGCGAGGAAGCCCTCAAGGAGGCCGTCGAGACCCTCGGCGCCGACCGCGTCATCGGCGTCGCGGGCAAGGCCCACGACGAGGCCCACCAGGCCGTCGTCGTCGAGCGCACGATGGAGGCCTTCGGCCGCGTCGACTTCCTGGTCAACAACGCCGGCACGAACCCGGTGTTCGGCCCCATCGCCGACCTCGACCTGAACGTCGCCCGCAAGGTCTTCGAGACCAACGTCATCTCGGCCCTCGGCTTCGCCCAGAAGACCTGGCACGCCTGGCAGAAGGACAACGGCGGCGCCATCGTCAACATCGCCTCCCTCGCCGGGATCTCCGCCTCGCCGTTCATCGGCGCGTACGGCGTCAGCAAGGCCGCGATGGTCAACCTCACCCTCCAGCTGGCGCACGAGTTCGCGCCCGGCGTGCGGGTCAACTCGATCGCCCCAGCGGTCGTGAAGACCAAGCCGCCGCCGCCCTGTACGAGGGCCGCGAGGAGGAGGCCGCCGCGTCCTACCCGCTGGCCCGGCTCGGCGTCCCCTCCGACATCGGCGGCGCCGCCGCGTTCCTCACCTCGGACCAGTCCGACTGGATCACCGGCCAGACCCTCGTCGTCGACGGAGGCATCCTCCTCAACGCCGGAGTCGGCTGATCAACTCCGCACGGGCGCCGGTCCCTTCACTGTTCCCTTGACGGAACCGGCGCCCCTGTCGAGACAAAGAACGCGCACAGCCGAATGACAACGTCGTCATAAAATCGCTGCTCAACAGCCCCTCCCGAACCACCATTTCGGGCCGCGGAACTGCGGTACGGTCTGCCGACCCTTGGCACGGCGGATCGAGGAGCGAGCGCGTGTTCAACCGGAACCGAGGCCTGCGGGCGGGCGCGGCGATCGCGTCGATATCCCTGGCAGCCGGATGCGGAGTGTTCTCGAACGGGAACTCCGACGACCGCGGACCCATCGTCGTCGGGACCACCAGCGCCCCCAGCACCCTCGACCCGGCCGCGTCCTGGGACGGCTCCTGGGAGCTGTTCCGCAACATCTACCAGACGCTGCTCGCCTACCCCTCCGGCGCGACCACACCAAAGCCGGACGCGGCCAAGTCCTGCCGTTTCACCGACGGTTCGAACACGACGTACCGCTGCGAACTCCGCGCCGACATGAGGTTCGCCGACGGCGACCGCCTCGACGCGCAGGCCGTCAAGCACTCCATCGACCGCATCCGCCTGATCAACGTGTCGGGCGGACCCGCCGGCCTGCTGGGCAGCCTCGACCGGGTGGAGGCAGCGGGCGACCGCGACGTCGTCTTCCACCTCAACAAGCCCGACGCCACCTTCCCGTTCGTGCTCGCCACCCCCGCCATGTCGATCGTCGACCCCGACGACTACCCCGCGCACTCCCTGCGCAAGGACGGCAAGGTCTTCGGCTCCGGGCCGTACACCCTCACGTCGTACGACGACGGGAAACGGGCCCAACTCGTGCGCAACGACCGCTACAAGGGCTTCGCCCGGCGGGAGAACAGCGCGGTGACGATCCGCTACTTCCAGGATTCCGCCACCATGGTGAAGGCCCTGCGGGACAAGCGGATCGACGTCACCTACCGAGGCCTCGCCGCCGACGACATCATCGCCCTCCAGGGCCGCGCCTCGAAGAGCCTGCAACTGGTCGACGGCTCCGGCACCGACATCAACTACCTGGTGTTCAACCCCAAGGACCGCTGGGCCGGCAACATCGCCGTCCGCAAGGCCGTAGCGCAGCTCGTCGACCGCGGGGCGATCACCCACAAGATCTACCGCGACACCGTGGACCCGCTCTACTCGATGGTCCCGAAGGGCCTGACCGGCCACACCACCGCCTTCTTCGACGACTTCGAGACCCCAGCGTCCCCAAGGCCCGCAAGCTCCTCACCGACGCGGGCATCCACCAGCGCGTCCCCCTCACCCTCTGGTACACCAGCGACCGCTACGGCTCCGAGACCGGCCTCGAATTCCGGGAACTGAAGCGGCAGTTGGACGACTCCGGGCTCTTCACGGTCACCCTGCGGAGCCGCCCCTGGAAGACATACGTGACGGGTTACCAGAAGGGCGAGTACCCGGTGTTCGGGCGCGGCTGGTCCCCGGACTTCCCCGACGCCGAGAATTTCATCGCGCCCTTCGTGGGGCAGCAGAACGCCCTCGGCACGCCCTACCTGTCGACCAGGATCACCGACGTGCTGCTGCCCGAGTCCCGCCGGGAGAGCGACCGGGCCGACGTGGTCAAGGAGTTCGAGGACGCGCAGCAGGTCCTGGTGGACGACGCACGGCTGCTGCCGCTGTGGCAGGGCCGGCAGTACGTCGCCGCGAGCGACGACATCTCCGGCGGTGAGCAGTCCCTCGACCCGTCGACGATCATGATGATGTGGGAGCTGTACCGCAAGACCAGCTGGTGACCCGGCTTCCGGCCCCGGTTGTCAGTGGCCGCCTGTAGGTTCTGGGGCATGGAGGCGACCGCACCGCGCGGCCGCCCGCATCGCAGTCGCCGCACACGGTAAGGAAGTTGACGTGACCGACATCTCCATGCTCCCCGAGTCCTGGCGCGGGGTCCTGGGCGACGAGCTTCAGCAGCCCTACTTCAAGGAGCTGACCGAGTTCGTCGAGGAGGAGCGCGCGAAGGGTCCCGTCTACCCGCCGCGCGAGGAGGTCTTCGCCGCGCTGGAGGCGACGCCGTACGACCAGGTGAAGGTGCTGGTGCTCGGCCAGGACCCGTACCACGGCGAGGGCCAGGGCCACGGCCTGTGCTTCTCGGTCCGCCCCGGCGTCAGGACCCCGCCCTCCCTCCGGAACATCTACAAGGAGATGAAGGAGGAGCTGGACCTCCCGATCCCGGACAACGGCTATCTGATGCCGTGGGCCCAGCAGGGCGTCCTGCTGCTCAACGCGGTGCTCACGGTCCGCTCCGGCGAGGCCAACTCCCATAAGGGCAAGGGCTGGGAGAAGTTCACGGACGCCGTCATCCGCGCGGTCGCCGAGCGCCCCGACCCGGCCGTCTTCGTCCTGTGGGGAACTACGCGCAGAAGAAGCTCCCCTGATCGACGAGGAGCGCCACGTCGTGGTCAAGGGCGCGCACCCCTCCCCGCTGTCGGCCAAGAAGTTCTTCGGCTCCCGCCCCTTCACCCAGATCGACGAGGCCGTCGCCCGGCAGGGCCACACCGCGATCGACTGGCGCATCCCGAACCTGGGCTGACCACACCGGGACCGGTCCGGGGCCGCCTGACGGGGATTCTCAGTGCCGCCGGTTAGCTTCGACAGGGACAGTCAGGGTGGCTGGCGAGTGCGGAGGACACGGTGGCGGAGCGACAGGAGCAGGCGGCGCCGGACGCTCTGCTGACGCGGATCGGACAGGTCGTCATGCTGCACCACGGCGGCGACCGCGAGGAGGCCCGGGAGCGGCTGCTGGGCCTGTGGGCGGAGCTGGGCGAGGACGGCGACCCACTGCACCGCTGCACCCTGGCCCACTACCTGGCGGACACCCAGGACGACCCGACCGACGAACTCGCCTGGGACCTGAGGGCGTTGTCGGCCGCGGACGAGCTGACGGACGGGCGGCACGCGGGGGACTCCGGAGACCCCGGGGACATCGCGGACGCAGGTCAGGAGGGGGCGGTCGCGATCCGCGCCTTCTACCCCTCCCCTGCACCTCAACCTCGCCGCGGACTACGTGAAGCTCGACCGCCCCGACGCCGCCCGCACCCACATCCGCCGCGCCCGAAGCGCCTGCACGGTCCTCGCCGACGACGGCTACGGCAACGGGGTGCGGGCCGCGATCGGGCGGCTGGAGCTCCGGCTGGAGGACGGGGGCCCGGGCGAGGGCGGGGCGTGGGGGCCGCCGAGACAGCGGCCGTAGAGCCCCGGGGCTGCCCGGCGGGCATAGGCCCCTCGCCCCTGTCCGGGGTGTCAACGCCCGTAGGTCTGGCCGCAGATGACCGACTGCGGGCTGTCCGGCTGCCAGCCGCCGTACTTCCTGCCGAGGGCGCAGACGTCCTGCGTGTTCTTGGGGACCGACTTGACCGCGTCGGGGATGTCCGAGCCCGGCTGCCGGGGGTGGTGCGGCTTCGGGTGCGGATGGGGCTGCGGCCGGGGGTGCGGGTGGGCGCGGGGACCGGTGCCTGGGCCGTGCGCGGGGGCGTGACGGGTGCGCGGTGCGGGGGATGAGTGGCCGGTTCGGAGCGGTGGGACGGGCTGATGAATTCGAGCGCCTCCCGTGCCGGGGCCTGGACGACCTGCGGCGACGCGCTGCCCTCCGGTCGCGGCACCGACGCCGGGGACGGTGCGGCCGGGGAGCGGGGGGGGCCGCCGGCCGCTGGACGGTCATACAGCCGGAGAGGGCCGAGACAGCCACGGTGACCAGGAGCGTTGCGGTGGTCGTCGTTCGATGCACCCGCGCAACTCTGCTGGTTCCGGACCCGTTTGGGACAGCGGACGAGCGGATGATGCCCCGCACGGGTGATCTCCGCCCCTTACGGACGGCGCCCGCCCGCTCCGGGTGACGTGACGTCAGTCGCCGGTGTTCCCGTCGATCCGCTCACGGAGCAGGTCGGCGTGGCCGTTGTGCCGGGCGTACTCCTCGATCATGTGCGTGTGGATCCAGCGCAGGTTGAAGCGCTCGCCGGTGCGGCGGTGCTTGCCCAGGAGATGTCGTCCAGGGTGAACCGGGCCGCCTGCTCCCGCGCCGCCCCGATCTCGGCCTGCCAGGTGGCGTACGCCTCCGCCCAGGTGTCCGCCTCGGTGAGATGGAAGTCGCCGTCCGGGTCCTCGTCGGTGGAGTAGATCGGGGTCAGCTGCTCGTCCGCCATGACCCGGCGGTACCAGCTCCGCTCCACCTCGGCCATGTGCCGCACCAGGCCCATGAGCGTCAGCCCGGACGGCTCCGCGGAGGCGGTCCTCAACTGCTCGTCGGACAGGCCCTCGCACTTCCACGCGAGGGTCTGCCGGTGATAGTCCAGCCAGCCGTCCAGCATCGTGCGTTCGTCGGCCGTGGTCGAGGGTTCACTGCGTTCGATGGTCATCCACGCATCCTCGCGTGCTCCGTCCGCCCGCACCAGCGGATATCGGCCACCGTATGCTTCCGGGAGGTAGCGCAGGTCAAACGCCAGGGAGGCTCCGTGAAGGTCGGCTGCATCGGACTCGGTGACATCGCGCGGAAGGCCTACCTGCCGGTGCTCGGCGGACTGCCCGGGGTCGAACTGCATCTGCAGACCCGCACGCCCGCCACCCTCGCCGAGGTCGCCGACGGCCTGCACCTCCCGGCGGAGCAGCGGCACACGGACCTCGACGCGCTCCTCGCGCAGAACCTCGACGCCGCGTTCGTGCACGCGCCCACGGCCGTGCACCCCGAGATCGTCACCCGGCTGCTGGAGGCGGGCGTACCGACGTACGTCGACAAGCCCCCTCGCCTACGAACTCGCCGCATCCGAGCGGCTGGTACGGCTCGCGGAGGAGCGGGGCGTGTCGCTCGCGGTCGGCTTCAACCGGCGCCACGCCCCGGGTACGCGCAGTGCCTCGACCACCCGCGCGAGCTGATCCTCATGCAGAAGAACCGCATCGGGCTCCCCGAGGAGCCGCGCGCGATGATCCTGGACGACTTCATCCACATCGTGGACACCCTGCGGTTCCTGGTGCCGGGCCCGGTCGAGGACGTCACCGTGCGCGCCCGCACCCAGGACGGCCTGCTGCACCACCTCGTGCTCCAGCTCTCCGGCGACGGCTTCACCGCCCTCGGCGTGATGAACCGGCTCAGCGGCTCGGTCGAGGAGATCCTCGAGGTCTCCGGCCAGGACACCAAGCGCCAGGTCCTCAACCTCGCCGAGGTCGTCGACCACAAGGGCCAGCCGACCGTACGGCGGCGCGGGGACTGGGTGCCGGTGGCCCGGCAGCGCGGCATCGAGCAGGTCGTCCTCGCCTTCCTCGACGCCGTACGCGCCGGAAAGGTGCTCAGCGCCCGGGACGCGCTGGCGACTCATGAGCTGTGCGAGCGGGTGGTACGAGAGGTCGCGGAGCGGTCCGCCGCAGCCTGAACGCCCGCATCCCTCCCCGGCGCACACGAGCGCCAGGATCAGCAGCGAGCCCTGCACCGGCCAGTCGCCGTAGCGGACGTACGGCGTGATGCCGTGCGCGAGCGGGACGTCGTAGACCCGGGTCGTGCTCGCGCCGGTGCCGAGCCAGGAGCCGACGCGCTCGCCGCTCGGGCCGTAGACGGCGGAGACGCCGGTCAGGGTGGCGTGGACCACCGGGCGGCCGGTCTCGGCGGCGCGCAGGGCGGCGAGGGTGGCGTGCTGCTCGGGGCCCAACTGTTCTGGAACGACGAGGTCGACGACTGCGCGAGCAGCACGTCCGCGCCGTCCTGCGCGAGATGCCGGCTCATGTCGGGGAACGCGGTCTCGAAGCAGATCAACGGCCCGACGCGCAGTCCGTGCCCCACGCTCATCACGACCTGCTCGGTGCCGTGCCTGCGGTCGACGCCCGCCGCCTTGCCGACGGAGGTGGCCCAGCCGAGCAGCGAGCGGAACGGGATGTACTCGCCGAACGGCACGAGCCGCATCTTGTCGTAGCGGTCACCGGTGAGCCCTTCGGGCCGACCAGGATCGAACTCTTGTAGATACCGGGCTTGTCGGAGCGCTCGGCGTCCACGTTGACCAGGATGTCGGCGCCGGTCTCCTTCGAGAGGGCGGCGATACGACGTGCCAGGTCCGGCCGCTTGGCGAGGTCGAAGCCGACACTGCTCTCGCCCCACGCGATCAAGTCCACGTGCCGACCGGCCAGTTGACGGGTGAGCTGCTCCTCGCGGTCGAAGCGCCGGACGCCGCTGTCGTCGCCCGCGATGACACCGGGCTGTACGACGGCGATCCGCACGTCTCCGTCGACGTCGGGGCGCGGCGACCACACCCAGGCGGCGGAGGTCGCGGCGGCGGTCGCGACGAGCCCCGCGACCGCGGGCACCCGCACCTCACGGACCGAAACCAGCACGGCGACCGCGACATTCACGGCCACCACCAGGAAGCTCAGCAGCCACACCCCGCCCACCGAGGCGAGCCGCAACGCCGGTTCCACCTGCCACTGGGTGGAGCCGAGCAGCCCCCAGGGACCGCCCAACCCCTGCCAGGAGCGCACGAGTTCGACCATCAGCCAGCCCGAGGGCAGCACCAGCAGCGCGGCGGCACCCCGGCGGGGCGACGGCACCCGCCCAGGAAGCGGCACACCAGCCAACCCCACGGCGCCCACAGCACGCCCAGCAGGCCCGCGATGACCACGATGAACACGCTCAGGCTCGGCACCAGCCAGCTGTGCACCGCCAGCATGAACCCGAGGCCGCCGAACCAGCCGTCGTAGACCGCGCGGCGTCCGGTCGGTGCCGAGCGGGTCAGCAGGAGCCAGGGGACGAGCGCGACGTAGGCGAACCACCACAGGGACGGCGCGGGGAACGCGAACACGGGCAGGGCGCCCGCGAGCGCGGCGAGCAGGGATCGCCGCCACGGAGAGGCGAGCCAGTCGCCGAAGGTCTTCATACAGCACCTCCTTACCCGCTGGTCGCTCCAGTGTGCGTCCCGAGGACGATCTCGCACAGTGGGCCCCGCGCCGACCGTCTCAGTGGACCACGGCTTCCGGGCGCCGTTCGGGAAGGCGCCGCCACTTCTCCTCCACCACGACCTCGGTCAGCCGCCAGCCGTCGTCGGTCCGCAGCAGCCCGAACGAGTAGCGCCCGCCGCACACGAAATCCGGTGCGGTGGAAGGGTTGTCGGCGCTGACGTCGTCCTTGGCGAAGCGCATCGGGTTGACGTAGTCGGCCTGGACGTGGGCGGTGTCGTCGGTGTGCTGGTCCGGGGCGCCGAAGCTGATCCGCCGGTTGACGATCAGATGCTGCCGCATCGCGAACAACCGCATGCTCTCCGCCAGCCACCCGGCGGGATCTGCTCCGCGTTCCCCTCGATCCCTCCGGCGGACCGGTAGTCGGCACGCCCGTCCGGGGCGAACAGTTTCCGGTACGCCTCCCAGTCCCCGTCGTCCACCGCCACCGCGTATTCGGTGACCACTTCGTCCACGGCAAGCCGGTCCATCACAATCGCCAGTTCCACACGCTGCGTCATCGGCTCAGTGTTGGCTACGGAGGGTGTCGCGCCAAGAGGGACGCGGATACAAGGTGGGGAACATTCGGTGGTTCTCCCAGGTCTGCGCAGGTCTTCGGCGTTCTTCAGCGTTCTTCGTCGCTCTTTGTCGTTCTTCGGCAGTCTTGGTCGTCCTTCGTCGCGAGGAGTGGTCCATGAAACGTCTTGTCACGGTCGTCACCGGCGCCGGCCCGGGAACCGGCGCCGCGACCTGCCGCAGGCTCGCGGAGGAGGGTCACGACGTGGTCGTGAGCCACGCAGGGGACGCGGACGCGGCCGAGGAGGCGGCGGAGGGGGTACGGCGGTTGGGCGCCCGCACGCTCTGCGTACGGGCGGACACGTCCGTATCGGCGGACGTCGAGCGGCTGTTCACGTCGGCCGAGAGGCAACTCGGCCCGGTCACCGGGCTGGTGAACAACGGGCTGGTGAACAACGCGGGGTTGGCGGGGCCGTCCACCAGTTTCGCCGACACGGACCCGGCCGACCTGCGCCGAATCGTCGAGGTCAACCTCCTTGGCCCACTGCTGTGTTCACGCCGGGCGGCGCGAGCGATGACGGCACGGGGCAATGGCGTGATCGTGAACGTGATCCCGTGCGCCGCCACCCCCGACGCCCCCGTCCACCACGCGATGACGAACGCCGCCGTCGAGGCCCTCACCCTGAACCTCGCCAAGGAACTCGGCCCCGGCATCCGCGTCAACGCGGTCGAACCTGGAGACACCGAGGAAGTCGCCGCCGCCATCGCCTGGTTGATGTCACCGGACGCGTCGTATGTGCGGGGGACGGTGATACGGGGACGGGCGGCGCGGTGAGGCTCACGCTCCGGCCCGGGGTCCAGGCGGCCGGTGTCGCGCTCAGGCCGCCGCGATGACCTCGTCGCGGATCGCCGCGGCCCACTCGACCACCAACAGCTCGTATTCCTCGCGCTCTTGGGTCGAGAGGGAGCCGCCCGCGCGCAGCCAGAGTGCCCGGATCTGCTCGTTCACCTCGGCAGCAGACCGCACGGAACCAGTGGCCATGGAATCGGGGGACATGCGAACAGCCTAGGGGCAAGGACTGACACTGCGCTACCGGACGGCTACTCAGACCGTATGGGGTTGGTCACGGGCGCCGTGAACCGGGGCCCGGGGCGGGCGTGACGCTCAGTCGACCCACGTGACGACGCACTGCGTCCGACGAGCGGCGGTCCGGTAGAACTCCCGCAGGGCGACGAAGTGTTCGGCCAGATGTTCCCGCACGTCCCCGTCGAACCCGCCCCTGAATCCGCAGGCTATGGCCGCGTCCGCCGTGGATGCGGGCAACGACGAGAGCGGATTGTCGAGTTGGACACGGTCCAGCGCGGCGGCTATGACGGCGACCGCGCGGGGGCCGAGCAGGTGAGGCGGGTCGCCGAAACCGTCGTGGACCTCGTCGTGGTCCAGGAACCCCACATCGCCGTCGGGATCGCCCGAGAGGGCCCGGTCGAGGAGGGCGATCAACTCCGGATCGGCTCCGGTCGAGCGGCAGTGTTGGAGGAGACCCCACAGTGCCCAGTCGGTGTCGAGCCGGTCGGCCTCCGGTGGATCCCAGCCGGGAGACGGCCCGGCCGAGTCGAGGGCCGTTGGCGCGGCAGCGGTCGAGCTACTCGGGCGTCACCCGGGCGAACTGCTGGGTCAGTGCCATGAGTTGGTCACCCGCGCCCGGTGGCTCAACCCGCCGACTCCGCCGCGTGCGGGCTCAGTACGCCCGCCGTCACCAGCGCGATGATGACGATGCCGAGGGCGACGCGGTAGTAGACGAACGGCATGAAGCTCTTGTGGGAGATGAACTTCATGAACCACGCGATGACCGCGTAACCGACCACGAACGCGATCACCGTCGCGAACATCGTCGGCCCCCCACGCCACATGCCCCTCCTCCGCCGCGTCCTTCAACTCGAAGGCGCCGGACGCCAGTACGGCCGGCATGGCGAGGAGGAAGGAGTAACGGGCCGCCGCCTCACGGGTGTAGCCCATGAAGAGGCCGCCGCTGATGGTCGCGCCGGAGCGGGAGACGCCGGGGACCAGCGCCAGCGCCTGGCAGAGGCCATACAGGAGGCCGTCCTTGGCGTTGAGGTCGACCAGGGTCTTGCGCTGCTTGGGGGCGCGGTGCCGGCCGCCGTTCTCGTCGCGGTCGGCGATGCGGTCGGCGATGCCGATGACGATGCCCATGACGATCAGCATCGTGGCGGTGATGCGCAGATCGCGGAACGGGCCCTCGATGGCGTCCTTGAGGGTGACCCCGAGCACGCCGATCGGGATGGAGCCGACGATCACCAGCCAGCCCATCTGGGCATCGTGGTCGCGCCGCATCTCCTTGTTCGTGAGGGACCGGGACCACGCGGCGAGGATGCGGCCCACGTCCTTGCGGAAGTAGATCAGCACCGCCGCCTCCGTACCGAGCTGCGTGATGGCGGTGAAGGCCGCGCCCGGGTCCTTCCAGCCGGAGAAGGCCGCCGTCAGCCGCAGATGCGCGCTGGAGGAGACGGGGAGGAACTCGGTCAGCCCCTGGACGAGTCCGAGGATGAGGGATTCAAACCAAGACATGGAGTTACGGCGTCCAAGTGCTGATCGTGGAGGGCAAAGGACACACCAAAACGCCGCGCGCGGTGATCGGGTGTGTGTGAGGGGCAGCGTAGCGTCCCGGTGTGACAGGCCCGACACAGGGGTTTCGCGGCGACGGGCGCCTTGGGGCGCGAGGGGTCCGCGGCGGGCGGACGCTTCCTGGCGGAAGGTTTCGCCGCCGTGGGACGTATCCGTACACCGAGGTTTCGCGAGTGGTCCACGACTCCGGGTTCGCGGTGTTGACCTGCTGCGGGGGCGGCGCATACGTTGCAGCGGAGGAAAGCGCTTGCTGCATGCGCTCGCTGTCCCGGAGGAGTGCTGATCACGACCATGTCCACCCCCGCCACCGACCCCGGGGCCTTCCCGCCCTTGCCCCCGCTCACCGGCCGACGCGTCCGGGCCGCCGTGGTCGGCGCCGGTGCCATCGGCCGCGGGTCCCATTTCCCCGCGCTCGCCCGGCTCGCCGAGGAGGGCGAGACCGAGGTCGTCGCCGCCGTTGACATCGATGCCAACGCGGTCGAGTCCTTCAGCGCCGAGGCCGGGATTCCGCACGCCTACACCGACCTGGAGCAGATGCTCCGGGAGCAGCGGCCCGACCTCGTCACCATCTGCACCCCGCCCACCCTGCACCGCGCGCAGACCATCGCCGCGCTGCGGGCCGGCGCCTGGGTCTGGTGCGAGAAGCCGCCGGTGCCGACGCTGGCCGACTTCGACGCCGTGGAGGACGAGGAGGGTCCCGCGAAGGGGACGCTCGGCGGGCCGTACGCCTCGATCGTCTTCCAGCACCGCTTCGGGTCGGGTTCCCGGCATGTGCGGCGGCTGCTCGCCGAGCAGACCATGGGGCGGCCGCTCGTGGCGCACTGCCAGACCACCTGGTACCGCGACACCGCCTACTACGCCGTGCCCTGGCGCGGGCGCTGGGAGACCGAGGGCGGCGGTCCCGCCATGGGGCACGGCATCCACCAGATGGACCTCCTGCTGGATCTGCTCGGGCCGTGGAGCGAGGTGAAGGCCATGGCCGGGCGGCTGGTCCACGACGTGGAGACCGAGGACGTCTCGACCGCGCTGGTCCGCTTCGAGAACGGCGCGATGGCGACCGTCGTGAACAGCGTGCTGAGCCCCGACGAGGTCAGCCGTATCCGCATCGACTGCGAGCGCGCGACCGTCGAGCTGACCCACCTCTACGGGCACAGCAACGACAACTGGCGCGTCACCCCCGCCCCGGACGTGCCGGGCGAGGAGGCCGCCGCCTGGCAGGACTTCGGGCCCGACGTGCCGAGTTCGCACCTGGAGCAGCTGCGTGAACTCGTCGTGAGCATGCGCGCCGGTGAACGCCCGCGCAGCAGCGGCACCGACGGGCGCACCAGCATGGAGCTGATCACCGCGCTCTACAAGTCGGCGTTCACGGACACGACCGTCCGGGCCGGCGAGATCGGCCCCGGAGACCCCTATTACACGGCGCTGCACGGCGGCGCCCCGGCTGGGCGCCCGTGGCGCGCGAGGAGGTGTCGGCGTGACCGGCCTGCGGATTGTCCACGCCCACGGGGACCGCGTCACGGTGACCGAACCCGCCACCGGCGTCGAGCTGTTCAGCTATGTGTACCGGCCCGAGGCCGCCTGGGAGGCACCGAAGCCGTACCTCCACCCGATCCGGACGCTGGCCGGTGACGTCGTCACGGACTACCGGCCCAACGACCACCGCTGGCACAAGGGCCTCCAGTTCACCGCCTCGCATCTGTCGGGCTCGAACCTGTGGGGCGGCAACACGTACGTTCACGGCGAGGGGTATCTCCAACTCCCGGAGCGGGTCGGGTCGATGGCCCATGTCGCCTTCGACGAGATCGACGCCGACGCCGACCGTCTCGTCATCGCGGAACGGCTCACCTGGCACCCGCACAGCGGTGAACTCTGGGCCGACGAGCAGCGTCGGATCGAGGTCCACGACGTCGACACGGAGTCGGGTTCCTGGGCGCTGACCTGGACGAGCGCCGTGACCAACCGTCGTGACGAGCCCCTGCGGTTCGGCAGCCCGACCACCCACGGGCGTGCGGCGGCTGGCTACACGGGCCTGTTCTGGCGCGGCCCGCGCGCCTTCCGCGACGGCCGGATCATCGGCCCCGACGGCGAGGGCCCCGAGCTGATGGGCTCCCAGGGCCCCTGGCTCGCCTTCTCCGGCGAGCACGACGGCACCGACGGCCACGCCACCATCGTCTTCGCGCACGCCCCCGAGAACGACGAGTCCGGCGCCCAGGGCACCCACCCCGCCCACTGGTTCGTCCGCAACGAACCCTTCGCGGGCATCGCCCCCTCCTTCGCCTTCCACGACGAGCTGGAACTCGCCCCCGGCGATACGCTCACCCGCCGCTACCGGGTCGTCGTGGCTGACGGGGCGTGGGAGCGGGAGGAGATCGCCAAGTACTTGGAGGCGCGCCCGTGGTGAGCGGTTTCCGTGGACTGCCGGGCGGGATCGCCGTCTCGCATCTCTCCGTCTACGACTGGCCCGCCGCCGACGGCGTCCGCGGCGGAACTCCCCATATGCACCTGACCTGTTCGGGGGTACGTCGTCACCGGCGGCCACGGAGCGGTGCAGACGCTCACCACCTCCGGGTACGAGGTAACGCCGCTCGCGGCCGGGACGGTCGCCTGGTTCACGCCGGGCACCGTCCACCGGCTCGTCAACGAGGACGACCTGCGCATCACCGTCCTCATGCAGAACAGCGGGGGCTGCCCGAGGCGGGGGACGCGGTGCTCACGCTGCCCCCTCGGTACCTCACCGACCCGGAGACGTACGCGACCGCCACCACGATCCCGGCCGACGCGCCCGAGGCCGAGCAGGAACGCGTCGCCCGGGCCCGGCGCGACCTCGCCCTGGAGGGCTACCGGGAGCTGCGCTCCTCAGCCGGTCCGGAGGCGTTGGCCGCGTTCCACCGGGCCGCCGCCGCGCCTCGTACGACCCCGGCTCACGGAGTGGCGCGAGCGCTGGGAGCGGGCGCGCGGGCCGCTGCCACGGCCACCGGGGAGCAGCTCGACCGGCTGGAGCAGGGTGACTTCTCGCACCTGGCCGACGCTGTCGTGCGGGCTGAACAGCCTTCGGCGTACGGGAAGTTCGGGATGTGCGGACGGCTGGACGTCTACAAGGGGGCGTAGGCCCGGCTTCTCCTGGAGCAGGCCCGGCTCTGTCGGCTCAGGCTGCCGTCGGGCCCGTCACGGTCCAGCCCGGTGACTGCGGGTGGGCCGCCAGGTCCTCGTGGCGCACCGGGTCACCGCAGGCCGTGCAGGTGACCGCGGGGACCAGTTCGTTGCCACAGATGTGCTCGATCACCATGGGACGGTCGAGTTGATCCCTCCGGAGATGGCGGTCGCCCCACGCCATGAGGGTCATCAGGACCGGCTCGAGTTCGAGCCCCGCCTCCGTGGGCCGGTACTCGAAGCGCTGCGGGTGTTCGCTGTAGGTCCGCCGGGTCAGGATCCCGGCGTCGACGAGGCGGCGCAGCCGGGTGGCCAGGACGTCGCGCGGGGCGCCGATGTTGCGGACCAGCTGGTCGAAGCGGCGGTTGCCGAGGCACACCTCCCTCAGGACGAGCAGGGAGTACTTCTCGCCGACGAGCGCGAGGGTGTCGGCGATGGAGCAGGGGCGCGGGTCTTTGGGGGCGGCCATGGCATCCACTGTAGAGGAGGGTTTGATTTTCAAACTGACAGGGCTATGGTGAGTTTGGATTTCCTACTCACTAGTAGTGCTCGCTGGAACCAGCAGTGCTTGCCGGACAAACGGAGGCCCGCCCCATGCGTGACGCAGTGATCGTCGAAGCCGTACGCACACCCGTAGGCAGGGGCAAGCCGAACGGCACCCTCGCCCAGGTCCATCCCGTCGAACTCCTCTCGCACACCCTGCGCACCCTCGTCGAGCGCACCGGGATCGACCCGGCCGTCATCGACGACGTCATCGGCGGCACGGTCACCCAGGTCGGCGAGCAGGCCGTCAACATCACCCGGCAGGCCGTGCTGTCGGCGGGCTTCCCGGAGTCGGTGCCCGCGACCACGGTGGACCGTCAGTGCGGCTCCTCCCAGCAGGCCGTCCACTTCGCGGCGCAGGGCGTGATCTCCGGGGCGTACGACATCGTCGTGGCCTGCGGGGTGGAGTCCATGGGGCGCGTGCCGATGGGGTCGAGCGTGCTGCCCGGCACGGATCCCTTCGGCCCCGGAGTCGCCGGACGCTACCCGGAGGGCCTCGTCCCGCAGGGCATCAGCGCCGAGCTCATCGCCGCCAAGTGGTCGATGACACGCGAGCAGTTGGACGCCTTCGCGGTCTCCTCGCACCACAAGGCGGCCACCGCCTGGGACGCCGGACTCTTCGACGCCCAGGTCGCACCCCTGGCGGGCGCCTCGCGCGACGAGTGCGTACGGCCCGGCAGCACCCCGAGATCCTGGCCGGCCTCAAGCCCGCCTTCTACGACGCGACGTACGCCGAGCGCTTCCCGCAGATCGAGTGGAACATCACCGCCGGCAACTCCAGCCCGATCAACGACGGCGCCTCCGCCGTCCTCATCACGTCGAGCGAGACGGCGGCCCGGCTCGGACTGCGCCCGCTCGCCCGGCTGCACAGCTTCGCCGTGACCGGTTCCGACCCGCTGCTCATGCTCACCGGCGTGATCCCGGCCACCGAGAAGGTGCTGCGCCGGGCCTCGCTCACCCTCGACGACATCGACCTGTTCGAGGTCAACGAGGCCTTCTCCAGCGTCGTCCTGGCCTGGCAGCAGGAGACGGGCGCCGATCTCGCCAAGGTCAACGTGCACGGCGGGGCCATCGCCATCGGGCATCCGCTGGGGCGAGCGGCACGCGGCTGACGACCACCCTGGTGCACGCGATGCGGGACCGAGGGGCGCGCTACGGACTGCAGACGATGTGCGAGGCGGGCGGCCTCGCCAACGCGATGATCCTGGAAGCCGTTTGACGCCCTGGACGCGTCAGTCGCCGCGCAGGTGGTGGCGCTTGCGCCAGGCCACCACCGCGCCGCCGAGGGCGGGCAGGGCGATGCAGGCCATCGCGATCAGGAAGACCGGGGACGTCGGACTGGAGGCGCGGGCGCCGGCGACGACGTAGGCCGCGGTGTTCGGGATCGAGCCGAGCGCCGTCGCGAGCAGGAACGGCGTCCAGCGCATACGGGAGACGGCGGCGCAGTAGTTCACGCCCCAGAACGGCAGTCCTGGGAAGAGCCGGGCCCGCCATCATCGACCGGAAGCCGTGCTTGCTGAGCTGGCCGTCGGCCGCCTTCAGCCAGCGGCCCCGCAGCAGTGGGCGCAGCGCGTCCTGGCCCAGCACACGGCCCAGGCCGAAGGAGATCCCGGCGCCGAGCACCGTGCCCGCCAGCGCCGCGCCGGTGCCCAGCTGGGAGCCGAAGAGCGCACCCGCGGCGAGGTTCAGCAGGGGGCGCGGCACGAACGCCACGCTGCACAGGCCGTACACCGCCGCGAACACCAACGCGGCCATGGCGCCGCCGAGTTGGGGTGGCCAGCCGTCGGAGAGCAGTCGCTGCGGGTGGAAGAGCAGCACCGTCGACGCGGCCCCGGCGAGCAGGACGAGCAGCAGTGACAGCCGCGACCACGGCGAGAGCAGGGCTCTCGTGCAGCGCGCGGCGAAACCGGTCGGGACGACGGGCAGCAGAGGCGCGACGGGCATGACCGCGGGGACGGACACGGCCACGGCGAACTCCGTGCCGGTGATCCGGTCCGTGGCCCGGGAGTGGCCGTGGCGGTGCCCCCAGAGCGGGTGGTGGCATCGGCGAGCATGTCGGCGACACTAACCGACCTGTGTATGTGATCGCCGTATGGTTCGTCTCATGAGCGTCACAGGTGCGGGCACCGTGCGGGTGCCCGGCAGCGTCCTCGCCGACACCGTGCTGGAGCGGCTCACGGCCACGTACGCCGCCGCGGCCGACCCCGAGCGGGCCGCGCTCATGCGGGCGTACATGAAGGACGTGGCGCCCTTCCTGGGCCTCACCACGCCCCTGCGCCGCACTCTGTCCCGCACGGTCCTGGCGGGCACACCCCGCCCCGACGAGGCCGACTGCACCGCGATCGCCCTGCGCTGCTGGGAGTTGCCGGAGCGCGAGTACCAGTACTTCGCGGTCGACTACCTGCGCCGCCATGTGAGGCAGTGCACGTCCGGCTTCCTGCCGGTCGCCCGGTATCTCGTCTCGACCGTCCCCTGGTGGGACACCGTCGACGCACTCGCCTCCCACGTAGTGGGGAGGCCTGGTCGCCGCCGATCCGAAGCTCGTCGGCGACATGGACGCCTGGATCGTGGACGAGGACATGTGGGTCGCCCGTACGGCCCTCCTCCACCAACTGCGCTACAAGGAACACACCGACAGCGAACGCCTCTTCGCGTACTGCCTGCGTCAGTCCGGGCACCCTGATTTTTTTATCCGCAAGGCGATCGGCTGGTGCCTGCGCGAGTACGCGAAGACCGACCCGGCGGCGGTACGCGGCTTCCTGGCCCGGGAGAAAGGGCGGTTCGCGCCGCTGTCGGTGCGTGAGGCGCTGAAGAACATCGGGGCCTGAGAGCACGGAGGGGGCCGGTGGGGCGGCCAACTCCCCGGCCCGCGAAACCATTCGACTCGGGGCAAAGCGTCGGCGATGATCGGCCTCATGTTCCGGTACGCCTTCCACCTCGCAGCACCCGCCGTCGCGGGTGCCACGAAGGCTGCCGTTCCCGCTCCAGTCGCCGCAGTCGACGGCGCCCGAAGCTGACCCTCTCCGGATCGTCCGGCGGACCCCGCAGGGGAGGGTCGGCGAGTCCTCGGGGTCCCCGTTTTTCACCTCTGGAGAGGCTTCGAGGTACAGCCATGCCCAAGACGGCATACGTGCGCACCAAACCACATCTGAACATCGGCACCATGGGCCATGTCGACCACGGCAAGACCACCCTGACCGCCGCCATCACCAAGGTCCTCGCCGAGCGCGGGGCGTCCACCTTCGTACCGTTCGACCGCATCGACCGGGCGCCGGAGGAGGCCGCGCGCGGCATCACCATCAACATCGCGCACGTCGAGTACGAGACCGACACCCGGCACTACGCGCACGTGGACATGCCCGGCCACGCCGACTACGTCAAGAACATGGTCACCGGCGCCGCGCAGCTCGACGGGGCGATCCTCGTCGTCTCCGCGCTCGACGGGATCATGCCGCAGACCGCCGAACACGTGCTGCTCGCCCGGCAGGTGGGCGTCGACCACATCGTGGTCGCGCTCAACAAGGCCGACGCGGGCGACGACGAGCTGACCGACCTGGTCGAACTGGAGGTCCGCGAACTGCTCACCGCGCACGGCTACGGCGGCGACGCCGTGCCCGTCGTACGGGTGTCCGGCCTCAAGGCCCTTGAGGGGGACCCCGTTGGACCGCGTCGATCGACGCGCTGCTCGACGCCGTGGACACGTATGTGCCCATGCCCGAGCGGTATCTGGACGCGCCGTTCCTGTTGCCGGTCGAGAACGTGCTCACGATCACCGGGCGCGGGACGGTCGTCACGGGGGCGGTCGAGCGCGGCACGGTCCGGGTGGGTGACCGGATCGAAGTGCTCGGCGCGGGTCTGGACACGGTGGTGACCGGGCTCGAGACCTTCGGCAAGCCCATGGCGGAGGCGCAGGCCGGGGACAACGTGGCGTTGCTGCTGCGGGGTGTGCCCCGGGACGCGGTTCGGCGGGGGCATGTCGTCGCGGCGCCGGGGAGTGTGGTGCCTCGGCGGCGGTTCTCGGCGCGGGTGTATGTCCTGTCGGCGCGTGAAGGCGGTCGTACGACCGCTGTGTCCTCGGGGTATCGGCCGCAGTTCTACATCCGTACCGCGGATGTCGTCGGGGACATCGACCTTGGGAGGCGGTGGTCGCGCGGCCCGGGGACACCGTCACGATGGCGGTCGAGCTGGGGCGGGACGTGCCGTTGGAGCCGGGGCTCGGGTTTGCGATCCGTGAGGGTGGGCGGACTGTGGGGGCCGGGACGGTTACGGAGGTCGACTGAGCCCTTGGGTGGCTGAGGGGCGTGGGTGGCTGTGGGCCGGCGGGGGCTGGTCGCGCAGTTCCCCGCGCCCCTTTCGGGGCGCCCTCCTGGGCCGGAGACGAGACAGCACCGGCAGGGCAAGACGTCACCGGCACAATGGACCCGTGAACGAATCCCTTCCCGTGGACGAGCCGATACCCGTTACCCGGGAGGTCGATCACGGCGTCGCCAAGCTCATGCCCGACGTCGACCGTGATCGTGCGTGGCTGCTGACCGTCGACGGGGCTCCGCAGTCCTACGTGGATCTGGACGAGCCGACGCATCTGGAGTTCGAGTACGCGCGACGGCTCGGGCATGTGCTGGACGTCGTCGCGGAGCCGGGGCTGCCGTTGGACGTACTGCATCTCGGCGGTGGGGCGCTCACGTTGCCCCGGTATGTGGCCGTGACGCGGCCCGGGTCGCGGCAGGACGTGGTCGAGGCGGATCGCGGGTTGCTGGAACTGGTCGCCGAGCATCTGCCGTTGCCGGACGGCTCCGGTGTGACCGTGCACGGTGCCGACGCGCGTGCCTGGCTGGAGGCGGCACCTGACGGGTCGGCCGACGTGATCGTGGCCGACGTGTTCGGCGGTTCGCGGGTTCCGGCGCACCTCACGTCCGTGGCCTACGCCCGCGAGGCCGCCCGCGTTCTGCGCGCCGACGGGGTCTATCTGGCCAACCTCGCGGACGCCGCCCCCTTCGCCTTTCTGCGAGCCCAACTCGCCACGTTCGGCGCGGTGTTCCAGGAGCTGGCCCTCATCGCGGAGCCGGCCGTCCTGCGCGGCAGGCGCTTCGGCAACGCGGTGCTCGTCGCCTCGCAGCAGCCGGTCGACACGGCGGCCCTGGTCCGGCTCGTGGCCTCGGACGCGTTTCCGGCGCGGCTCGAACACGGGCTCGCGGTAAGGGGGAGTTCATCGGTTCGGCGCGACCCGTCCAGGACGAGGACGCCGTTCCGTCACCCGAGCCCCCGACGGGGCGTTCGGCATCGGCTGATCCGCCCGCCGTCAAGTCCGGCCGCCCCGCGGGTGTCGACGCGGTGCGCCGCCGCAGGTTCCGTACCTCCGGTACGCACAACGCCGCCCCGGTGACCAGCGCGACCAGCCCCGCGCAGCCCCACAGCGCGGCCGTACGCCCGAAGGCGGACTCCGCGGGACCCGCCGCCGCTGCCGCGAGCGGCATGAGGGCGATCGAGCCGAACCAGTCGTAGGCGGAGACGCGGGAGAGCTTCTCCTCGGGGATCTCCTGGTGCAGGGCGGTCATCCAGCTCACCCCGAACACCTCGACCGTGGCGCCCGCGACGAACATGACCGCGTAGAGGACGCCGACCGGGACCGGTATGGCGAGTGCGGCGGACGGGAGGGCCAGGGGAAGATGCCGAGCATGCCCGCGAGGAGCAGGCGGCGTGGTTTCCAGCGGGTCATCAGCAGGGCGCCCGCGACCGTGCCCGCGCCGAACGCGGCCAGGGCCAGGCCCCATGGACCCGCGCCGCCGAGGCTGTCGCGGGCGACGAGCGGGCCGTAGACCGCGTCCGCCGCGCCGACGACCGCGTTGGCGACGGAGAACGCCACGACGATCGACCACAGCCAGGGGCGGCCGATGAACTCCCGCCAGCCGTCCCGGAGATCGGCCGGCAGCCCGCCGCCCGGTG
Organism: Streptomyces sp. P3; assembly: GCA_016893485.2. Classification (GTDB taxonomy): domain Bacteria; phylum Actinomycetota; class Actinomycetes; order Streptomycetales; family Streptomycetaceae; genus Streptomyces. The sequence goes on along the minus strand of JAFEKX020000001.1, from coordinate 1,841,360 downwards.
CGCGCGCCGGGATGTGGCTCACGTCGAGGAAGGAGCGGAGGCCGCCGGCGACCGCGAAGGCCGCCGCGTCGACCGCGAGCACCCAGCCCGGACCGACCGCAGCGACCAGGGCGCCGCCGAGCGCGGCACCTCCCAGGGACGCGCCCTGCATTGCCATCCGGAAGACCGCGAACGCGCGGCCGGCCTGTTCACCGCTCACCGTGGACATGAGCATGCCCTCGGCGGCCGGACCGAAGAACGCCTGTCCGGTGCCGCCCAGCGCGGTCAGCAGCATCATCTGCCAGAGGCGGGGCTCGCCGGTGAGGACGAGCACGGCGAAGACCGCCTGGGAGACGCAGCTCAGTGCGTTCGCCGCGACCATCACGTGGTGGCGCGGCACCCGGTCCGCCATCGCGCCGCCGATCAGCAGGAACAGCACCAGCGGCAGCGTGCGCGAGGCCGCCACAAGGCCCACGTCACCGCCGTCGCCACCCGCCTCCAGCACGGCGAACGCGGACGCGATCAGCGCGCCGTTGCCCCCGAGTCCGGTCGCCACCGCGGCGGCCGTCAGCAGCGAGTAGTTGCGGCCCGCCCAGTCGGGTCGGCGCGGTCGGCGGGAGGCGGGGGCGGTGGTCACCGGCCGACTATCGCCGCCCATGCCGCACCCCGCCAAACGGATCGCCGTCGGAATCGAGCCAGACGGTCAACGGCCAACGGCTGTCAGCTCGTTGCTCCCGTCGGGTCCCCGTGCAGTCGTACGGTGCTGAGGATCTTCTGGATCGTCGCGTCGGGGATCTCCTCGCTGACGCCCTTCGCGCCGTAGAGGGTCCAGGAGACGAAGTCGTCCGCCGAGTTCTTGAAGGCGAACGTGGTCGCCTTGCCGTCGGAGGAGCACTTGCCGGTCTTCGGGACGCCCGTCGTGTACGACGTGGCGACGCTGCCCTTCACACCGGACGTCGTCGTGTACGGCTTGGCCGCGCCGATCTTCAGGTACTTCTTGGACGAGTCCTTCTGGTCCGTGTACCCGCCGAACGCGAACGCGGCGGCGTCACCGCGCGCGGTGCTCGCGGTGTCCTTCGCGCCGTCCTCGCCCTTGGTGCCGCTCGACGCCAGCGACGAGGTCTCCTTGGTGCCGTCCTTGTTGTCGTCGGACTCGCACCAGTTCTCCTTCAGATAGGCGGGCGCGGAGAAGCCGATGTACGGGGAGCCGTCGCCCTTCACCTCGTCCTCGAAGAAGGTGAACGTGCCCGGCTTGCCGACCTGCCAGTCGGCGGGGACGTCGAACGCGGTGCCGTACTTCTGGTTGACGACGACCTTCCAGCCCGCGATCGTCGGCTTCTCGGTCTCGTTGCCGCGCGGGTTGTCGTCCGAACCGGACGAGGAGGCGCTCGGGTCGGCGGACGTCGAGGGCGACTGGCTCGCCTTGTCCTTGCCGCCGTCCGCCTTGTCGTCCTTGTTGCCGCCCAGGACCAGGAATCCGGTCACGCCCGCGGCCACGACGACGGCCGTCGCCGCGATGATCGCGATCAGTTTCGTCCGGTTCCCGCCGCCCCCGCCCTGCGGAGACTGCGGTGGCTGCGGTGGCTGCGGTCCGCCCGCCTGACCCGGCGCGCCCCACTGCGGCTGCTGCCCGTAGGGAGGGGGCTGCTGATAGCCGGGCTGCTGATACGGATTCGGCTGTTGGTACCCCGGCTGCTGGTACGGGTTGTCCTGCGGGTTCTGCTCGCCCCCGGGCGGCTGCTGTCCTGGCCACATGGGGGTAACCCTAGTGCGGCCCCGGACACGGTGGGGTCACCGCCCTTGTCAGGGTCGTACCAACTCCATGCCGAGGGACGGCCGCGCGGTGTGTGCGGGCGCACACACCTGGCCAGATGTGGCTACTCGTGGGTAACATCACCGTCATGAGTGCTGACCAGATGTCGATAGGCGAATTGCTCGCCGCCACGGTGCCGATGGTTCGGACCCTGAACCTGGAGTATCTGGAGACGAGTCCGGAGCGGGCCGTGCTGGCCCTGCCGGACCAGAGCGAGTACCGCAACCACGTCGGCGGACCGCACGCCGGCGCGATGTTCACCCTCGGTGAGTCCGCCAGCGGCGCGATCGTCCTCGCCGCCTTCGGCGACCAGCTCTCCCGGGCCGTGCCGCTCCCGGTCAACGCCGAGATCGCGTTCAAGAAGATCGCCCTCGGCCCGGTCCGCGCCACCGCGACCCTCGGCCGCCCGCCGCCGACGTCGTCGCCGAGCTCGACGCGGGCCGACGCCCCGAGTTCCCCGTCACCGTCGCCATCCAGCGCGAGGACGGCGCCGTCACCGGCGAGATGACGGTCACCTGGACCCTCCGCCCGAACGGCTGAGCGTCCCAACTCCGTTATGGGGTCAGGTCATTGCCACACCGACCGACTCCACCACGAGGGCCCGGTCATCGCCTGCCGATGACCGGGCCCTCGTGCGTGTGAGGGTCAGGCCGCAATCCGCGCGCCGTCGCTCTCCCCGGCCTCGCCGCTCTCCAGTCCCGCCACGAACTCCTTGAGCCACGCGACGAATTCGGGCCCCAGGTCGTCACGGCCGCAGGCCAGCCGGACCACCGTGCGCAGGTAGTCGGCCTTGTCGCCGGTGTCGTAGCGCAGGCCCTTGAAGACGACTCCGTGGACCGTGCCCGAGGCGGCCAACTCCTGGAGGGCGTCGGTCAGTTGGATCTCGCCGCCGCGGCCGGGCGGGGTGCGTTCCAGGGTGGGGAAGATCGCGGGGTCGAGGACATAGCGGCCGATGACGGCGTAGCGGCTCGGCGCGTCCTCGCGTGACGGCTTCTCGACGAGGCCGGTGACGCGGACGACGCCCTCCTCGCCGGTCGGCTCGACGGCCGCGCAGCCGTACAAGTGGATTGATTCCTCAGGGACTTCCATGAGGGCGACCACGCTGCCCGCGTACCGGTCGCGCACCTCCAGCAGCTGGCTGAGCAGGGTCTCGCGCGGGTCGATCAGGTCGTCGCCGAGGAGCACCGCGAACGGCTGGTCGCCGACGTGGTGGCGGGCGCAGAGCACCGCGTGCCCGAGGCCGAGCGGGTCGCCCTGGCGGATGTGGTGGATGTCGGCGAGGCGCGCGGGATCGCGTACGGCGTCCAGGCGCACGGTGTCGCCCTTGGCGGCCAGGGCCTGTTCGAGCTCGAAGGCATGGTCGAAGTGGTCCTCGATGGCGCGCTTGTGCCGCCCGGTGACCATCAGGATGTCGTCCAGTCCGGCCGCGGCGGCCTCCTCGACGACGTACTGGATCGCGGGCTTGTCGACGACCGGGAGCATTTCCTTGGGCGTCGCCTTCGTCGCGGGCAGGAACCGTGTGCCGAGCCCGGCGGCCGGCACGACCGCCTTGCGGACCGTGGGGACGCGGGCGGGTGCGGGGGCAGGTGCGGGGGCGGCTGAGGAGTGGGGGTGATCATGCGGCCCATGGTGGCCCACGGCGATGAGAGCACCCCGAGAGAAACCTCGGAGTTCCCTGTGTGCCGCGCTTAGTTCGCGGGGGTTGGAGATTTCGTGCAGACGCCTGTGGATACCCGCGGTAACCAATCTGAATTCTCTGCGTTTTGAACATCGGTCACTCGAACTGCTTGTCTCCTGTCAGCCGCTTGTGCGAGTGTGAGCCACCTTGTGAGACCGGCCGTCAGAAGGCATCAGAAGGCAATGGTCAGGGTCGCCTCCGACATCTTCTGACATCTCATAGGTATGCACCAATCAAGTACCTGCTTTCCCAGGGCGGGCATTCCGTGTGCCGTCCTGCGGCTTGGAAGGAAATGGTTCCGTGCAATCCCCTACCCCCGCGCCCGCCGTTCGCGCCACTCCCCGGACCGCACCCGGGGAGTCCGACCGCAGTCTCGTCGCGCAACTCGGCGATAAGACCGCGGGCACCAGTGCCGTGGCACTCCTGCTCGCACGCCACTGGCAGGCGACAAGCGAATATGCGGTCATCTGTCTTGCCACTGCCGACAGTTCTGCGCCCATGGTGGCCACCGCCGCCTTCCACCAGGTCCTGGCCGGTCGGGTCGCCGGCGGCGCACTGCGGCCCCAACTCCTCGTCGCCGTACGGGAGATGGTGAAAGCCTGGGCGGCTGAGGAGCGAATTGCCGCCCTGCTGCCGGAACTTCGTAAACCTACCGGCGCCCGAGGTCTACGCGCGGCGAGGCCCGGCACCCCGGAAAGGCGAAAGCTCGCGGAACGGGCTTACGGCGCGCTGTCCGGAGCCTCCCAATGCCTGCTGTGGCACACCGAGGTCGAGGCCGAACCCATAACCGTACCGGCCGGTCTGCTGGGCATCGACGAGGTCACCGCGAGTGCCGCCCTGGACCAGGCGCGAGAGCAATTCCGACAGGGCTGTGCACGTGCCCATAAGGAACTTGCGCCCACCGCGGAATGCCGTCACTACAACCGGCTCCTCGACGTCCCGATCCGTCGCGGCGGCAGCTTGTTGCCTGATGTGCAACGGCATCTCATGACATGCCGCTACTGCCGTTTCGCGGCCGAGCAGTTGAGCCATTTCGACGGCGGCCTCGAAGTGCTGCTCGCCGAGACCGTCCTCGGCTGGGCGCCCGCCGCTATCTCGACTCGCGGCCCGGCCGTACGACCCCCGACGCCCACGCCCGCGCCGCCCGCCGGCCGATGGGCCGCCACCGCCCCTCACCGGAAGCCCGGCTGACCTTCCCGCGCCGGCACCCCAAGGCCGCGCTCGTCGGCGTGGGCCTGACTTCCCTCGCCCTGCTCGCGACCGTGCTGGTCTCCAAGGGCTGGAGCAGAAGGGGACAACGCGCCCGATCCGCACGTCACTTGGGGCGCCCCCAGCGGCAGCTCGGCCCGCCCGAGCCCCGTCGGCGCCCCCTCGTCGAAGGGTTCCGCCGGGTCCGCCTCGGCCGCCGGTGCCCCGGGACGGAAGCCGTCCAGCAGGGCGTCCTGCGCAGCCTCGGCTCCGGCCTGTGCCTCGACATCCCGGGCGACCGGGTGCGGTCCGGCACCGCCGTCACCATGGCGGCCTGCTCGAACGCCGGGTCCCAGCAGTGGTCGTACGACCAGGACGGCCTGCTGCGCAGCCTCACCGACCCGGGACTCTGCCTCGCCACCGACACCACCGCGCGCACGGTCACCCTGGCCGGCTGCCTGGTGCACGCGGGCGAGGTGCACTACGACCTCACGGTGCGCGGCGAGTTCCTGCTCCGCTGGAGCCAGGAGCTGGCCGTGACTCCCGCGAGCGGCAAGGCCGGGTCGCGGGTCGTGGTCGCGGACCGGGACGGCTCGGCCCGGCAGCAGTGGGCGCTGGAGTCCGTCGCGGACGCGCGGGCCAAGCTGGGGCAACCTGGTGAGGGGGCGGGAGCGGGACAGGGCTCGCCCGACGGGCGGAGTGCGGCACCCGGGAACGGTGCGGCGCAACCGCCCGCGCCGCCCGGCGGAGCGCCCGAGGGGACGCGCCCCCGCCCTCCGCGGACCTTCCGCAGCAGGACAAGCCGGAGTTCGCGCCGCGGGCGGCGCAGGTCGCGTGCTGCGACGCGAGTGCGCCGGAACCCGCGCCTGCGGGCGGCGACGCGGATGGCGGCGCCGGTACGGGTGCCGTGCAGCCGCTGACGACAGTGGTGACGGCGGTCGTGGACGCCGTCACCTCGCTGGTCCCGGTTCTCCGCTGAGCCACTTCGCACGGCGCACGATCCGCGGGGCCGCCCCAGCCGGGCGGCCCCGCACTCTTCTCGTCCTTCGGTTCTTGTGGGCTCGTGGTCGATTCCTGTTCGACTCATTGACACGAGTCAGTGACGGTCATAGTTTTCCCGCCGCGCCACTGGTGCCCAACGGGTCGTCACGTCGGTGTTCGCACACAGTGCGTTCAGATACCGAACGCGGTCCGGGGCGGCAAGGCGCACCAGCGGTTCACAACGTCGTGCCCGCACACCGAAGGAGTGACGGCTCATGACCGACACCGTGTCCCGGCGATCCGCCCTGCGTCTGCTGGGCGGCGCGATCGCGGTCGCCAGCGCGGCCACCACCGGACTCGTCTCCCCGACGCACGCGTACGCCCAGGCCAGACCCGAGGCGGGGGCCGGTCCCCGGGTGGAAGGACTCCTGGCCAGGCTGACCCTCGACGAGAAGATCTCCCTCCTGCACGGCGCCACCGACCCGAACTCGCTCGGCCAGGCCGGCTACATCCCCGGCGTCCCCGCCTGAAGATCCCGCCCCTACGGCTCACCGACGGACCGGCCGGCGTCCGCGTCACCGCACACGCCACCGCCCTCCCGGCGCCCGTCCTGCTCGCCTCCGCCTTCGACCCGGACCTCGCCCGCCGCTACGGCCAGGTCGTCGGCCGTGAGGGCCGCGCCCTCGGCCAGGACGTCCTGCTGTCCCCGATGGTCAACCTGATCCGCACCCCGTACGCGGGCCGCAACTTCGAGACCCTCGGCGAGGACCCGCTGCTCGCCGGTGACCTGGTCGCCGCCGAGATCAGGGGCATCCAGGGCGAGGGGCTCATCGCGACCGTCAAGCACTTCGCGCTGAACAACCAGGAGAAGAACCGCGACTCCATCGACGTACGGGTCGACGAACAGACCATGCACGAGATGGAGTTGAGGGGATTCGAAGCGGCCGTCGACGCGGGCGCCGGCGCGGTGATGGGCGCCTACAACAAGGTCAACGGCACCTTCGCCTGCGAGAACAAGCCCCTCCTCGCCGACATCCTGCGCGGCCAATGGGGCTTCGACGGCTGGGTGATGACCGACTGGTTCGCCGCGCACAGCACCGTCGCCGCGATCACCGCGGGCCTCGACATGGAGATGCCGGACGGGACCTACTTCGGGGCACCCCTCAAGTCGGCCGTGCAGAACGGCAGTCTGCCCGAGCAGTACGTCGACCGCGCCGTACGCCGGATCCTCGGCGTCATGGACCGGTTCGGACTCCTCGACGGCAGCGCGCCGCCACGCCCCGCCCGCGACGCCAGGGCGGGCGCAGCCGTGGCCCTCGAAGTCGCCAAGGCCGGAGCCACCTTGCTCCGCAACGAGAACCGCACCCTCCCGCTGGCCGACGGCGCCTCCATCGCGGTGATCGGTCCCACCGGCACCCTGCCCTTCGTCAGCGGCGGCGGCAGCGCGCACGTCGTACCGGACCACGCCGACAGCCCGCTCGACGCGATCAGGGCACGGGCCGGCGCGCGGACCCGGGTGACGTACGCCCTCGGCGAGGACCTCTTCGGCAAGGCCATTCCCGCGTCCGCGCTCACGCCGGCCTTCGACAGCGAGGGCCGGCAGGTGGCAGCGGGCAAGACCTGGCAGTACGACGGCTCGCTCACCGTGACCGAGCCCGACGAGTGGACGTTCGTCCTGCACTTCGACTCGGCGCCCACCGCCCGCCCCCAAGTCCTGCTCGACGGAGCGGAGTTGTTCCCCCTGGCGCCCGGCTACGGCGAGTACTTCTCCGGCGGCCTGGTCTCCACCGCCCCCGACGGCCTCTCCGTCCGCCGCAGGACCCTCACCCTCGCCCGGGGCGCCCACACCCTGAAGATCACCGCGCAGGGCGGCGACGCCGGACTGCTGTTCCGGCTACGACGCATCACCACCGCGACCCGCGCGCAGGACGTCGCCGACGCCGCCACCGCGGCACGCGCCGCCCGCCGCGTCGTCCTGTTCGCCTACGAGGACGCGACGGAGGGCCTGGACCGCGACACCCTCGAACTCCCCGGCAACCAGGCCAAGTTGATAGCCGCGGTCACGGCGGCGAACCCGCGCACCACCGTGGTCCTCAACACCTCGTCCTCCACGTCGATGCCATGGCTGGCGCGGACGGGCGCGGTCCTCCAGATGTACTACCCGGGCCAGGAAGGCGCCGCCGCCACCGCCGCCGTCCTCTACGGCGACTGCGACCCCGGCGGCCGGCTCACCCAGTCCTTCCCGGTCGACGACACCCACCACCCGGTCGCCGGCGACCCGCTCCGCTACCCCGGCGTGAACGGCACCGAGGAGTACTCGGAACGCATCCACCTCGGCTACCGCTGGTACGACGCGGAGGGTGTCCGGCCCTCTACCCCTTCGGCCACGGCCTGTCGTACACCTCCTTCTCCTACGGCGACGTAGCGGCACGATGGTCCGGACACGGGCTCGACGTGACCTTCACGGTCCGCAACACGGGCCAACGGAACGGCATCGCGGTACCGCAGATCTACGTCGGCCGCTCACCCGACCTCCAACTCGACCAGGCGGTGCGGGTGTTGGGCGGCTACCGACGACTCGCGCTCCGGCGTGGGGAGCGGCGGCGGGTTACCGTGCGGGTTGCCGCGCGCACGTTGTCGTCGTGGGATGTGAAGCGGCACGCGTGGGTGCTGGGGACCGGGCGGCGTTCGGTGTGGGTCGGGGCGTCGTCGGGGATCTGCGGGGGCGGACGAGTGTCGTGGTGAAGCGGTGAGGCGGGGAGCCACCGACCGGGGCACGGAAAAGCGATCCGCGAGGTAAGGTAAGCCTTACTTGATGTGGTCGCATCGTTGGAGGAGTGCCCTCGGCATTCACCTGGAGGCCCTTATGGCGGACAACCCGAGCTCCTTGACGCTCACCCGAGTTCGACTCGGCGCCGGTGGTCCGCTCGTCCGGGTGCGGGTGGCGGACGGGCGGGTCACGCATGTCGTGGCGGAGTCGGATACGGGTTCCGGGGTGGGCGGGGGACGTCAACTCGACCTGGATGGGCGGGTGTTGCTTCCGGGACTCTGGGACGCGCACGTCCACCTCGCGGAGTGGGCCAGCGCCCGGCACCGGCTCGATCTTGCCGGTACCTCGTCCGCGCGGTCCGTCGCCGACCTGGTCCGGGAGCGGGCCGGGGCGGCCGACGGTTCCGTGCTCTACGGGTACGGGTTCAGGGACGGGCTGTGGGCCGATGCCCCGCACAAGGCGCTGCTGGACACGGTGTTGCCCGACCGGCCGGTCGCGTTGGTCAGCGCCGATCTGCATGCCGCGTGGCTCAACTCCGCATGCCTCGCCCTTGCCGGGCGGGGTGATCACCCGACCGGGCTGATCAGGGAGCACGAGGCCCACGAAGTGCTCTCCGCCCTGCCCGCCGCGCCGGTCGACACCGTCGACGGGTGGATCGAGGAGGCCTCCCGGGCCGCCGCCGCGCGCGGGGTCACCGGTGTCATCGACTTCCAGTTCGGCGACACGGTGGGGACTGGGAACGGCGGTCGGCTCGATTCAGGCCTGCCGTACGGGTGTCGGCCGCTGTCTACCCCAGTCGCCTGGACGCTGCGATCAAGCGCGGGCTGCGTACCGGGGACGAGGTCGGCGCGGACGGGAGCCTGGTCCAGGTCGGGCCGCTGAAGCTCTTCACGGACGGTTCGCTCAACACCCGTACCGCCCTGTGCCGTGACCCCTACCCGGGCCTCGAGGGCACGGACGGAGCCCACGGCATCGAGGAGACCGCCCCGGACGAACTGGTCCGGCTCATGCGGCACGCCGCCGCGCACGGCATCGAACCCGCCGTGCACGCCATCGGCGACCGGGCCAACACCGTTGCCCTGGACGCCTTCGAGGCGGTCCGGTGCCGGGGCCGGATCGAGCACGCGCAGCTGCTCAGCCCCCAAGACCTGCCGCGCTTCGCCGAGTTGGGGGTCACGGCGGGGGTGCAGCCCCGGCACGCCACGGACGACCGTGACGTGGCCGACCGGCACTGGGCCGGACGCACCGAACGCGCCTTCGCCTACGGCGACTTGCTCGCCGCCGGCGCCCGGCTGGAGTTCGGCTCGGACGCCCCGGTCTCGCCGCTCGACCCCTGGCTCGCCATCGCGTCCGCCGTCAGCCGTACCGACGACGAACGGCCCGCCTGGCACCCCGAGCAACGCCTGTCCGTCCCCGACGCGTTGGTCGCGGCGGCACGCGGACGCCGGCTCATCAGGGTCGGCGACCCGGCCGACCTGGTCGTCGTGGACGTGGATCCGCTGGACGCCGACCCGACACCCTGCGCGCGATGCCGGTGCACGCCACGATGACCAACGGCCGCTGGACCCATGGGACTTACTGAGCCGGTCCCGTGTCCCCAGCCCGTACACGACCCCACGGCATGACTCCATGACGTGACCCGCGACGTCTCCCCGTGACGTCCGACGACCGGTGAGAGGCCGACGCGTATGCCGTCATCCGACATCATCCCGTAGGTGATGCCCGGCCCCGCCGCGCTGCCCCCGGACCGGACGGGCTGGGCCGTCGATCCGGGCCGCGCGGCGCTGGTGGTGCTCAACGTCCAGAACCACTTCCTGCGCGTGCTGCGGGAGTCCTCCGCGCCGGTCGGCGAACTCCTCACCGGAGTCGGCCTGTTGACGGAGTCGGCGCGGGCCGCGGGGATTCCCGTGCTGTACACCCTGAAGACCGCCGAGCGGGAACCGGACGGCCGCGAGACGAGCTTCGGGCATCCGCGGCTGCCCGGCGGCGAGGACTCACGTGACGTCGTGGACGCGATCCGCCCGCAGGTCGGCGACAGCGTGCCGGTCGCGAAGCGGTTCAGCGCCTTCGCGGGCACCCGACTGCGGCGCGGACTGGCCGAGTTGGAGCGCGACCAACCGGTGATCGTCGGGGTGCTCGCGCGCACCCAGGTGCTGCTGACGGCCGCCGACGCGTGGATGCAGGACATGGAGCCCTTCGTCGTCGCGGACGCGGTGGCCGACCGGGCGCACGACGACCACCGGATGGCGATGGACTGGATCGCGGCGACGTGCGGAGCGGTGCGGACCGTGCGGGGTGTGGTGGACGTGTTCGGGGGACCCGATTCCCCACGCCGTTGATCCGACGGAGGTGTGACCAGCGGCGCCCGTCACACACAGGGCGCCCGGCACGCACGGAGAAGAACCCCGGGCCCGGAAGGGACCGTACCCTCCGGGCGCGGGGAGTCGTGGGCCGTCAGACGGTCACCTTCGCCGACCGCACCGACCGGTGGATCTCCTCCGCCCGCACCGCCACGGTCGACAGCAAGGTGCTGGTCAGCCCGTGTGTGTGCTCCGTGCCGCCCTGGAGGTACAGGCCCGCCGAGACCTCCGGCACGGTCTCGACCCGGTGGTCCCGGCCCACACGGATCTCGTCGCCGTCGTCCCGCAGACAGAGTTTGGCCGCCTCGCCGAGCAGTGAACCCAGGTCGCGGGGGCGGTAACCGGTGGCGAGCACCAGTACATCCGCGGACAGCACCTGCTTCTCGCCGGTGGGCAGGAACTCCACGGCGACGTCGAGACCGCCGTCCGCGGCCGGGTCGACCGCGCGGATGCGGGAGACGTTGAGGAAGCGCAGCCGTTCCCGGCCCGCCACCTTCTCCCGGTACGCGGTGGCGTACAGCGCCTCGATCAACTCCATGTCGACCACTGAGTAGTTGGTGGACCGGTGGTAGTCGATGAGCGACTGCTTCACCTCGGACGGGGCCGAGAAGTAGACGTCCACCGCCTCCGGGTCGAAGATGCGGTTCGCGAACGGGCTGTCGTCGGCCGGGGTGTAGCCGTACTTGGCGAACACCGAGCACACCTCGGCGTCCGGGAAGGTGCGGTGCAGGTAGTCCACCGCCTCGGCGGCGCTCTGCCCGGCGCCGAGCACCACGGCCCGCCGCACGGGCCCGCCCTCGTCGGCGAGTCGGGTCGCCCGGGGATCAACTCGCTGTTGTGCCAGATCCGTTCGGCCAGTTCGAGCCCCGGCGGCACATGCGGTTCGAGCCCCATCGCGACGCTGATGTTGCGCGCCCGGCGGGTGATCGTCGTACCGGAACCCGAAGGGTCGCGGCTGGTGACGTCGAAGTAGGCGATCTCGCCGTCGTCACCGCGCACCGGGTCGACCGAGACGACCTCGCTGCCGTAGGAGACCAGGTGGGAGACGCGTGCGGCGGCCCACTCGAAGTACTCGTGGAACTCCACGCGCAGCGGGAACAGGGTCTTCTGGTTCAGGAAGTCGATCAGTCTGCCCTGCTCGCGCAGGAAGCAGAGGAAGCTGTAGTCGCTGGTCGGATTCCGCAGCGTGACCAGGTCTTTGAGGAACGACACCTGCATCGTGGCGTCGTCGATGAGCATGCCCCGGTGCCAGCCGAAGCGCGGCTGCCGTTCCAGGAACAGGGCGTTGAGACGACGGTCTGCCGGAAGGCTCCTGTTGTGCTCCTCAACCGCTATGGACAGAGCGAGATTTGACGGACCGAATCCGATTCCGAGTATGTCGTGGACCACTTCGGAATCCAGTAGCGGTGACTTCACCGTGGCATCGCCTCCCTCAGGCAGCCCAATGCTAGATAAGGTAAGCCTTACCTTGCAATGAGTCGTTGAAGGGAAGGACCGTCATGCGGGTCGTCATGCTCGGCTATCAGACCTGGGGTCACCGCACGCTGCAGGCGTTGCTGGACTCCGACCACGAGGTCGTTCTCGTCGTCACCCACCCGAAAAGCGAGCATGCCTACGAGAAGATCTGGGACGACAGCGTCGCCGAACTCGCCGAGAAGAACGACGTCCCCGTCCTGCTGCGCAACCGTCCCGACGACGCCGAACTCCTCGATGCCGTAAGGGAAGCACGGCCGGACATCATCGTCGCCAACAACTGGCGGACCTGGCTGCCTCCCGAGCTGTTCGACCTCCCGCCGCACGGCACCCTCAACGTCCACGACTCGCTGCTGCCGTCGTACGCGGGCTTCTCGCCGATCATCTGGGCGCTCATCAACGGCGAGCCGCGCGTCGGCGTCACCGCGCACCGCATGAACGGCGAACTCGACGCCGGGGACGTCCTGATCCAGCGCTCGGTGCCGGTCGGGCCCACCGACACGGCGACCGACCTGTTCCACCGGACCGTCGACCTCATCGCGCCGATCGTGCGCGAGTCGCTCGACCTGATCGCCTCCGGCCGCGACGCGGGCCAGTGGGTGCCGCAGGACCGCAGCCGCGCCAGCTTCTTCCACAAGCGGTCGGCCGAGGACAGCCGTATCGACTGGAGTTGGCCGGCGGAACGCCTGGAGCGCCTCGTGCGGGCCCAGTCGGACCCGTACCCGAACGCCTACGCCTTCCACCGCGGAGAACGGCTCAGGATCGTCTCGGCGGCCGTCTCGGAGGGACGCTACGGCGGCACCCCGGGCCGGATCTTCATCCGTGAGGGCGACGGCGTGGTCGTCGTGGCGGGCCCGGAGGCCCATACGGGGCGCAGCCGTGGGCTGTTGGTGCGCCGGGTGCGCACGGACGACGGCACGGAGCACGCGGCCGGCGACTACTTCCGCACCATGGGCGGGTACTTGACGTCCCGGCCCTGACGCCCCGCTTCCGGACGACCGGGCCCCTGCCCGCACCGGCGGGGGCCTCAGCGGGTCGAAACGGCGTCCTCGGTACGGGAGTTGTCGTCGTGGTGGTGCCGCCCCAGCGGGATCACCAGCGGCGTGCCGCTCACCGGGTCGGGGGTGATCCGGCAGCGCAGGTCGAAGACGTCCTCCACGGTCTCCTCGGTCACGACGTCGGAGGGCGCGCCCTCGGCGACGATCCGGCCGCCCTTCATCGCGATGACGTGATCGGCGTACCGGCACGCCTGGTTGAGGTCGTGCAGCACCATCACGACGGTACGGCCCTCGCGCCGGTTGAGGTCGGTGATCAGGTCGAGCACGTCGATCTGGTGGGCGAGGTCGAGATAGGTCGTCGGCTCGTCGAGGAGCAGGACCGGGGTGCCCTGCGCGACGGCCATGGCGATCCACGCGCGCTGCCGCTGGCCGCCGGAGAGTTCGTCGACCGGGCGCTCGGCCAGGTCGGTCAGACTGGTCGCCTCAAGGGCCGCGTTCACGGCGTCCTCGTCGGCGGCCGACCACTGCCGCCACCAGGTCTGGTGCGGGGACCGGCCCCGGCCGACCAGGTCGAGGACCGTCAGCCCCTCCGGCGCTACCGGCGTCTGCGGCAAGATGCCGAGTTTGCGGGCGAGTTCACGCGTCGGCACGGACCGCAGCGCCACACCGTCCAGCTCCACCACGCCCTCGCGCGGGGCCAGGAGCCGGGCCAGCGCCCGCAACAGGGTTGATTTCCCGCAGGCGTTGGCGCCGACGATCGCCGTGATCCGGCCGGTCGGCACCGTCAGGTTCAGGTTCTCGACCACGGCCTTGCCGTCGTAGGCGAGATGAAGATCACGTGCCCGCAACTCGGGCCCGGAGGCGGTTGATTCGGACGTCCGCGGGGCGCGCGGGTCAGTGGTCGACATGCGATCAGCCTCCAGAGCCCGCGCGGTTGGCGCGGATGAGCAGCCACAGCAGGACCGGCGCGCCCAGGGCGCCGGTGACGATCCCGACCGGCAGTTCCGTCCCCGGGATCGCCTCGCGGGCGAGGGAGGTCGGAGCCGAGGACGACGAGCGCGCCGGTGAGACCGGAGACGAGCGGGGGCGGCGACGAGGTGCCCGCCAGCCGCTGGGCGATCTGCGGACAGGCCAGCGCGACGAACGCCACCGGACCGGCCGCCGCCGTCCCGAACGCGACCAGGCCCACCCCGGCCAACAGTAGCGCCAGCCGCACGGGTTGGACGGGGGTGCCGAGCCCGGCGGCCACGTCGTCGCCGAGCATCAGCGTGCGCATCCAGCGGCCCATGCCCAGCGTGACCGGCAGCAGCACGGCCAGGGCGATGGCCAGCGAGTCCACCTGGCTCCAGATCCGGCCGTTGAGGTTGCCGACCAGCCAGCCGAGCGCCGCCTCCGCCTCGAAGCGATTGCCGCGCGCCACAAGGAAGTTGGTGGCGCTGGAGCAGATCCAGGACACCCCGATGCCGACGAGGATGATGCGGTACCCGGTGGCCCCGCCCTTCCATGCCAGCACGTACACGAGGAGCGCGGTCGTGAGTGCGCCGAGCAACCCCAGGGTGGACAGGCCGAGTCCGCCGGTCCAGCCCAGAACGACCGCCGCCACCACGGCAGTTCCGGCGCCCTCGGTGAGCCCGATCATGTCGGGGCTGGCCAGCGGATTGCGGGTCATCGTCTGGAACACGGCCCCGGAGACGCCGAACGCGACGCCGACCAGCAGCCCGACCAGGGCACGCGGCAGCCGTAGATCCTGGACGACGATGACCGTTCCCGCGTCGCCCGAACCCCACAGGGCCCTGATCACGTCGGTGAAGGCGACGGGATAGTCGCCGACGGTCAGGCCCCAGCAGAAGAGCAGGAACGCGCCGAGGGCGACTCCAACTCCCGTGAGGAGCAGGCGTGGACGCAGGACACCGGAGACCGGGGGCACGGTCAGCCGGAACGGCCGGTCGGCGAGGGCGGCGCGCGGGGGAGCGACGGGGTGGGCACGCTCATACCTCCGCGAGCTTCCGGCGGCGGACCAGGACGATGAAGAACGGGCCGCCGAGGAAGGCGACGAGGACACCGGCCTGGATCTCCGTCGGGCGGTCCACCATCCGGCCCAGGATGTCGGCCGACAGCAGCAGGAGAGGTGCGAGCGCGGCCGAAAGGGGCAGCAGCCAGCGGTAGTCGGGGCCGATCCCGGCGTACTGCGCGAGGGCCCGCGCGATGTGCGGGACGACCAGGCCGAGGAAGACCACCGGACCGATGACGGCGACGGACGCGCCGGTCAACAGCACGACGGCGGTGACCCCTTGGAGCCGTACCAGCCCCAACCGCCGTCCCAGCGAGGCGGCCACGTCGTCGCCGAGGGCCATGCTGTTGAGGGCGGGCGCGCTGGCCAGGGCCAGGACCGCGCCCACGACGAGGAACGGAAGGATGCGCACCAGCTCGCCCGTGTCCTGATCGGCGAGGGTGCCGGCCGACCAGAAGCGGTAACGGTCCAGCGCGTCCTGGTCGGTGAGGACGACGGCGCTGGTGAACGACTGGAGCAGCGAGGTGATCGCGACCCCGGCGAGCGCCAGTTTGACCGGCGTGGCACCCGACCGGCCCATCCGTCCCAGGAAGAACACCACGACGCTCGCGACCAGCGCCCCGCCGAACGCGAACCACACATAGCCGTACAGCGAGACCACCCCGAACACCCCGACCGCCATGACGATCGCGAAGGACGCCCCCGCGCTCACCCCGAGAATTCCCGGGTCGGCGAGGGGATTTCGGGTCAGGGCCTGCATCAGCGCGCCGGACAGACCGAGCGCGGCCCCCGTCGTCAGACCGAGCAGGGTGCGGGGCACGCGCACCGACCAGATGACGTTGTCGACGAGGCGGCTGGGCGGACGGCCGAGGACCGAGCGGACGACCTGGTCGAGCGGGACGCTGAGCGCGCCGAGGGCGATCGACAGCAGGGACAGCAGGACGAGGAGGGCGACGATCACCGTCACCAGCACCGTGGTGCGAAGCCTTCTGCCTGAAGCCACGTGCCGGTCTCCATGTCGTGTTCCGGGTCATCTTCCGTGCTTTGGAGCCCTGTTGGCGGACCTTAGGACAGCCCGGGCCGGCAGCTTAGGTGAGCTTAACCTTAGTGACTGTGACATGGGCCGGTGGTTCCGGGGAGGTCTATCAAGTAAGGCAATGCTTACCTTACTATGCGAGCGGTCGCGGCTCCGCTGAGCCGTTCCGCACGCATGGGGAGGCACGGGCAGCTGTGGCGGGCAACACGCTTTCTTCCGCACGGGCAACGGCGACGAACGACTTCTGGCGACGGCGGTTCGCGTCTCCGGTACCGGAGACGTCCCTGCCGCTGGACTTCCCGCGTCCGCCGCGCGGCGACGCCGCCGAGGTGCCCCCGCGCACACCGCGCGGCCCCCTCACCGTGACGGCCGACACGGCCACCCAACTCACGGCCTTCATCGCCCTGTTGCACCGCTACGGCGGCACCACGGCCACCGAGACCGCGGTCGCCCACGAAGGCCTCCCGCTCCGCGTCACGATCGACGGCGAAACCCCGTTCGCCCAACTCCGCGACCGGACCACGGCCGTTCGCGAGGAAGCCGCAGCACACCGCCTCCCGACCACAGAGCTGCTACGGCTGCTCACCCCCGAACCCTTCCGCGGCGGCGGCCTGTTGTGCGCCACCGGCTTCGGCACCGACCCCTGGGACGAGACCGGCCCCTGGACCTGACACTCACCGTGACCGAAGGGGAGGTCGTCACCGACTACCGCGCCGACCTCTTCTCGCCGGCCACCGTCGACCTGATCCTCGGCCACTACGGAACCCTCCTCGCCGACGCCGTCGCCCGCCCGGACACCCCGGTCGCCGACCTCGAACTCCTCGGCGCGGACGAGCGGCACCGCATCCTGCACGGCTGGAACGACACCGCACACGACGTGCCCGCGCTCACCTGGCCGCGCATGTTCGCCGACCAGGTCGCCGCCCGCCCGGACGAGACCGCCCTCATCCACGAGGATGTCCGCCTCACCTACGCCGAACTCGACGCCCGCGCCGCGAAGTTGGCGCACGCCCTGGTGGCCCGGGGAGCCGGACCCGAGCAGGTCGTCGCGCTCGCCGTGCCGCGCTCGGCGGACATGATCGTCGCCGAGGTCGCCGTCCTGAAGTCGGGCGCCGCCTATCTCCCGGTCGATACCGACTACCCGGCCGACCGCATCGCCTACATGCTCGCCGACGCCCGGCCGGTCTGCCTCGTCACCACCGCCGAGATCGCCCCCGACCTCCCGCCGGACCTCGACCCACTGGTGCTCGACGCCCCGGAGACCCTCGCCGAGCTGGCCGCCTATCCGGCCCAAGGCCCGTCCACCGCCGACGAGTTGACGACCGACCACGCGGCCTACGTGATCTACACCTCGGCTCCACCGGCCGCCCCAAGGGCACCGTCCTCTCCCACGCGGGCGTCGCGAAACTCGTCGCCACCCAGCAGGAACGCTTCGGCATCGGCCCGCACAGCCGGGTCCTCCAGTTCGCCTCGCCCAGTTTCGACGTCGCGTTCTGGGACCTGTGCCTCGGCCTGCTGTCCGGTGGCCGGCTGGTCGTCGTCCCGGCCGACCGCCGCGTCCCCGGCGCCCCCTCGCGGACTACGCGAACGAGCACGGCATCACGTTCATGATCCTGCCGCCCGCGCTCCTCGCCGCCATGCCCGAGGACGTCCAACTCCCGCCCGAGGCAACCCTGCTGGCGGGCACGGAACGCGTCTCACCTGAGCTGGTCGGCCGCTACGCACACGGCCGCATGATGTTCAACGCCTACGGTCCCACCGAGGCCACCACCAACTCCACCCTCGGCCTGTGCGACCCGGACACCCCCGCCCGGCACCATCGTGCCCATCGGCATAGCCGACCCCGGCACCCGCGCCTACGTCCTCGACGACCGGCTGCGCCCCGTCCCCGCCGGAGTCACGGGAGAGCTCTACCTCGGCGGCGCAGGACTCGCCCGCGGCTACCTCGGCCGCCCCGCCCTCACCGCCGAGCGCTTCATAGCCGACCCCTTCGGCGCCCCCGGCGAACGCCTGTACCGCACAGGCGACTTGGTCCGCTGGAAGGCCGACGGCCGACTCGAGTTCCACGGCCGCGTCGACACCCAGGTCAAGATCCGCGGCTTCCGCATCGAACCCGGCGAGATCGAGTCCGTCCTGCGCTCCCACCCGTTCGTCGACCAGGCCGCCGTCGTCGTCCGCGAGGACCGCCCCGGCGAACGCCGCCTCGCCGCCTACGTCGTGCCCTGCCTGGACGCCGAGGCGACCCCGACGAGGGGGTGGCGGAGTGGAAGGACCTGCACGAATTCCTCTACTCCGCCGCCGGATCGGACGGCTTCGAGGAGAACTTCGCGGGCTGGAACAGCATGTACGACGGGCTGCCCATCCGCCTCGCCGACATGCGCGAGTGGCGCGAGGCCACCGTCGACCGCATCCGCGCGCTACGACCCCGGCGCATCCTGGAAATCGGCGTCGGCTCCGGCCTGTTGCTGTCCCGGCTGGCCCCGGACTGCGCCGAGTACTGGGGCACCGACCTCTCCGAGGAAGCCGTACGCGCCCTCGACGCCCAGGTGTCCGCCGTCCCCGAACTCGCCGACCGGGTCACCCTGTTGGCCCGCCCCGCACACGACCTCACCGGCCTGCCCGAGGGCCACTTCGACACGATCGTCGTGAACTCCGTCATCCAGTACTTCCCCGGGGGCGACTACCTCACCGGCGTGCTCCGTAACGCGGCGGCTCTCCTCGCCCCCGGTGGCGCGGTGTTCGTCGGCGACGTACGCAACCTGCGGCTGCTCCGCACGCTGAGCGCCGCCGTCGAGAGGGGAAGGGCACGGGAGGAAGCGGGCGACGACAAGGAAGCCCTGCGCGCCGCCGTGGACCGGGCCGTCGCCTGGGAGGGCGAACTCCTCGTCGACCCCGACTACTTCACCACCCTCGACGGCCTCACCGCCGACATCCGCGTCAAGCGCGGCACCCACCACAACGAACTCACCCGCTACCGCTACGACGTCGTCCTCCGCGCGCAGACGGAGACGGACACCGCCGACAAGATCTCCGAGTCGCCCTGGCCCACGGTCGGTTCGATCCACGCGCTGGACGAACTGCTGGCCGGGAGCCAGGTGTTGCTGCGGATCACCGGCATCCCCAACTCCCGTCTCGCCGACGACCTCGCAGCCCTCGACACCCTCGACGACAGCAGCAGGCCGGCCGCCGGACCGTACGGCGTGGATCCCGAGACCCTGCACGAGATCGCCGCACGGCACGGCTACGAGGCGGCGCTGACGTGGAACGGGGAGCGGAGGACGGCAGCCTGGATGCCGTGTTCGCACCCCAAGGCCGGTGCCTGGACGGCGTGTTCGCGCCCGAGAGCGATACGCGTGCACTCGTCCGCTACCGCCCCGGTGGCAGCCACCCGCTCACCAACCGCCCCGCGCCCTTCCGCAACGTCAACGCCCTGATGGCGACGCTGCGGACACACGCCACCGAGTACCTGCCCGACTACATGGTCCCGGCCGCGTTCGTCCCGCTGGACCGGCTGCCCGTCACCCCGAGCGGCAAGCTCGACGCCGCCGCGCTGCCCGTCCCCGACCTCACCCGCCTGCTCAGCGCGGGCCGCGCACCCGGGACGGCCCGCGAGCAGTTGCTGTGCGACCTGTACGCACGCGCACTCAAGGTGCCCTCGGTCGGCGTCGACGACGACTTCTTCGCCCTCGGCGGCGACAGCATCGTCGCCGTCCAACTCCTCATCCTGGCCCGGCGCGCGGGCCTGGAACTCACCCCGCGCGACGTCTTCCGCCACCGCACGGTCGCCGAACTCGCCACGGTCGCCCGCACGGGCAGGACCGACCTCGTGGAAGAGACGCCCTGGCACACCCTGAGTAGCGACGAACTCGCCGCTGTGCAGGGCAATTTCCCCGTCACGGTCGAGGAGGCACTGCCCCTCGGCCCGCTCCAGGAGGGCTTCTTCTTCCACGCGCTCGTCGACGGCCCCGAACTCGACGCGTACGTCGTCCAGCAGGTCGTCGAACTCTCCGGACCCGTCGACGGCACCCTGCTCCGCGAGGCCGCCCAGCGCCTCGTCGACCGGCACGCCCCGCTGCGCGCCTGCTTCCGCCGGACGCCCGACGGCCGCCCCGTCCAGCTCATCGCCACCGGTCTCGAACTGCCCTGGCGTGAGGTCGACTTGGCAGCAGAGGGCGACCCCATGGCTCGCCGCACCCTCGCCGAGGCGGTCGCCGCCGAGGAACGCGCCCGCCGTTTCGACCTCGCCCACCCGCCGCTGATCCGCTGCGCGCTCATCCGCTTCGGCGAGGACCGCAGCCGACTCGTCCTGACCTTCCATCACATCGTCGCGGACGGCTGGTCCTTGCCGGTCCTGCACCGCGAACTCCTCGCCCTCTACGGCGAGAACCCGACGCCCCTCCCTGACGTCGCCCCGTACCGCGGCTACCTCCGCCGCATCGCCGGCGCCGACCGCGAGGCCGCCCGTGAAGCTTGGCGCATCGCGCTCGCCGGGGTCGACGAGCCCACCCGGCTCGTCGAGGCCCCCGCACCCGCCGGACCGGTCGAAGCCGCCCAGGTCCGCGTCGAAATGACCGAACGCGTCACCTCACGGCTGGCCGCCCGCGCCCGCGAACGCGGAGTCACCCTCGGCACGCTCGTGCAGGGCGCGTGGGGTCTGCTCGTCGGGCGTATGACGGGCCGCGAGGACGTGCTGTTCGGCACCACAGTCGCCGGACGGGACGCCGCCGTCGACGGCATCGAGTCGATGATCGGCCTGTTCATCAACACCCTGCCCACCCGCTTGCGTTGGGCTCCGGGAGACACCCTGGGCGCGCTGCTCGACCGGCTCCAGGAGGAGCAGAGCGCGCTTCTCGACCACCAGCACCTCGGCCTCGCCGACATCCAGCGCGCCACCGGACACGCGGGCGACGGCGAACTCTTCGACACCCTCGTGGTGTTCGAGAACTACCCCGGTGGCGAAGGTGCCTTGGGCATCACCGACCCCACCGGAACGGTCGCGGTCGCCGGGCACGCGTTCCACGACGCCGTGCACTATCCGCTGGCCCTCGTCGTCAAGCCCGGCCGACGTCTGGACCTGCGCCTCAAGCACCACGCCCGCCGCCTGGACGCCGACGCCGTACAGTCCCTCGCCGACCGGCTGACCCGCATCCTCCACGCGCTGGCCGACGACCCCGGCGCCCGTGTCGCGGACCTCGATCTGCTGACCCCGGAAGAGTTGGCTACGGCTCATCCGGCGGGGAGACGCGGGCGATTGAGGCCACCACGCTTGCCGCCGCGTTCGCGGAACAGGTCGCCCGTACGCCGGATGCCACGGCCGTGGTCTTCGACGGCGCGACGAAGCCGGGGAAGTGGGGGCCTGGCGCGAACCACCCTCACCTACGCAGAACTCGACGCCCGCGCCGCGGAGTTGGCCACGCGACTACAGGCCAGGGGCGCCGGCCGGGAACGGTTCGTCGCGGTCGCCGTCCCCCGCTCGGCGGAGCTGATGGTGGCGCTGCTGGGTGTCCTGAAGTCGGGAGCCGCCTATCTGCCCCTCGACCTGGACTACCCGGCGGAGCGGCTCGCGTACATGCTGGCCGACTCGGGCGCGACGATCGTCGTCACGACGGAACGGGACGCGCATCGCCTGCCGTCGGTCGAGGGCCTGGACGTGGTGCAGGTGGACGCCGCTTCCCCGGTGACGGACCCAGAAGGCGAGCCTGCCCCGGCCGTCCGGCCCGCCCAACTCCCCCGCCCCGCACGCCCCGACGACCCCGCCTACCTCATCTACACCTCCGGCTCCACCGGCCGCCCCAAGGGTGTGGTCGTCACCCACCGAGCCATCGGCAACCGCCTGACCTGGATGCAGGGCGCCTACGAACTCACCCCCGACGACCGGGTGTTGCAGAAGACCCCGTCCAGCTTCGACGTGAGCGTCTGGGAATTCTTCTGGGCGCTGCGCGAAGGAGCCGCCGTAGTCCTCGCCGCCCCGACGGGCACCGCGACCCCGCCTGTCTGGCCCGCCTGATCCGGTCCGAGGGCATCACGACGATGCACTTCGTGCCCTCGATGCTGGAGGCGTTCCTCGCCACCGACGAGGTCACCGCCGACCCCGCGTGGGCGGGCAGCCTGCGCCGCGTGTTCAGCAGCGGCGAGGCATTGTCCGGGTCGGCCGCGCACCGCTGGCACGAGCTGACCGGCGTCCCGCTGCACAACCTCTACGGCCCCACCGAGGCCGCCGTCGACGTGACGTACCACGCCTACGACGGCGAGCCCGGCACCACCGTGCCCATCGGCCGACCCGTGTGGAACACCGGCCTGCGCGTGCTCGATTCGTGCCTGCGCCCGGTGCCGGACGGTGTCCCCGGCGAGCTGTACCTCACCGGCGTCCAACTGGCCCGCGGCTACCACCGACGCCCCGCGCTCACCGCCGACCGCTTCGTCGCCGACCCCTACGCGACCGAACCCGGCGCCCGCATGTACCGCACCGGCGACCTGGTGCGCCGCCGCCCCGACGGCACGATCGACTACCTCGGCCGTACCGACCGGCAGGTCAAGCTCCGCGGAAACCGGGTCGAACTCGGCGAGATCGAGGCCGAGTTGACCCGACTCCCCGCCGTTGCCCGGGGCGCCGTCGTCATCCGCGATCAGCGACTCGTCGCCTACGCGGTCCCGGCATCCGATGCCACGCTCGACCCCGCCAGCCTGCGTGCCGCCTCGCGGAGGCGCTGCCCGCGCCTCTGGTCCCCGAGGCATACGTCGTCCTCGACGACCTCCCGCTCACCCCGAGCGGCAAGCTCGACCAGGCCGCGCTGCCCGCACCCGAGGCCGAACGAGCCGAACGCCGGGAGCCCGCAGGGCCGTTGGAGCAGCGGCTCACCGAGATCTTCGCGGCCGTCCTCGGCATCGAGGACGCCGGCCCCGACGACGACTTCTTCCGGCTCGGCGGCGACAGCATCAGCTCGATCGGTGTCGCGAGCCGCGCCCGTGCGGCGGGCCTGGAGCTGAGCCCGCGTGACGTGTTCACCCACCGCACCCCGGCCGCCCTCGCGACAGCCGCCGGTATCCCAACGACCCTCCCGGGCAACCGCGTTGAGGCGTTCACCCTCACCGAGGCCGAGCACGCCCGCGTCCGTGCCGTCGCCGCCCCGGCCGAGGTGGCCGACGTCTGGCCGCTGGCCCCGCTCCAGGAGGGCCTGTTCTTCCACTCGGCGTACGACGAGGGCGCGTTGGACGTCTACACCGTCCATGAGACCTTCGACTTCGCGACCCGCCTCGACACCTCCCGGCTGCGTGCCGCCGTCCGTACCCTGCTGGACCGCAACCCCGGCCTGCGCGCGGGCTTCACCAGCGACGGCCTCGACCAGCCGGTGCAGTTCATCGTCGAGGACCCGGAGCTCCCCCTCGAAGAGGTCGACCTCTCCCTTCTCCCCGCCGCCGAACAGGACGTCCTCCTGGCGGAGTTGACGGACGCCGAGCGCAACCGTCGCTTCGATCTCTTCGCACCCCCGCTCTTCCGTCTGCTGCTCCTGCGTCTCGGCGCGGAACGCGGCGACCGGCTCGTCATCGGCCGTCACCTGATCCTCTGGGACGGCTGGTCGGCGTGGCTGTTCCTCGACGAGCTGTTCGCGTTGTACGCGTCGGGGGCGACGCCAACGCGCTCGCCGAGCCCGGCAGTTACCGCGACTACCTGACCTGGCTCGAGGAGCAGGACGACTCGGTCGCCACGACCGCCTGGCGCACCGCGCTCGCCGGTCTCGACGAGCCCACCCTGCTCGCGCCCACCGCCGCCGACGGCCTCGAACCGGTCATCCCCGACCAGCTCGACGTACGCCTGACCGCCGAACTGAGCGAGCGGCTGCGAGAGTTGGCCCCGGCCCACGGCCTGACCCTCAACACCCTTCTCAACGCGGCCTGGGGACTCACCCTCGCGTCCGCGACCGGCCGCGCCGACGTCGTGTTCGGCACGACCGTCGCCGGGCGGCCGAGCGAGGTCCCGGACGTCGGCAACATCATCGGACTGTTCCTCAACACCGTCCCGACCCGCATCGCCCTCGACCCCGCCGAGCCGGTCCTCGACCTGCTCAGCCGCATCCAGGGCGAACGCCTCGACCTCATGCCGTACGAGCACTTGAGCCTCGGCGTGCTCCAGGCCGAGACCGGGCACCGCAAGCTCTTCGACACGCTGTTCGTGCTGCGCAACAACGACACCGGGAGCGGTTGGCGGACCTGAAGACCCGGCACGGCGCCACGGCCGTCGCCAACGTCGACGCCACCCACTACCCGGCCAACCTCGTCATCACCCCGGGCCGCGAGATCGCCGTCACCCTCACCCACCGCCCCGACCTCGTCCCGACCGACCAGGCGCAGGCACTCCTCGGCCGCTTCGCGCTCCTAGTCGACCGCCTCACCGCCGACCTCACGGCCCCGGTCGGCTCCCTCGACCCGCTCCTGCCGGCCGAACACGCGGCGCTGCGGCGGGAGTCGGCGGCCAGCCGTGTCCCCGACCCCGAGGACACCATCGCCGACCTGCTGGCCGCGCAGGCGGAACGGACCCCGGACGAGCGGGCCCTGGTCTCCGGCGAGCGCAGCATGACGTACGCCGAACTCGACGCCGCCGTCAACCGGCTGGCCCGCCTGCTGATCGAACGCGGCGCGGGCCCCGAGCAGGTCGTCGCCCTCGGCCTGCCCCGCTCCCTGGACATGGTGGTCGCGCTCTTCGCGGTCCTGCGCACCGGATCTGCTTACCTCCCACTGGAGTTGGACCACCCGGCCGACCGCCTCTCCCTGATGCTGGCCGACGCCCGCCCGCTCCTGCTGCTCAGCACCGCGGCCGTATCGGCCACACTGGACGGCGAGATGGCCCGCGTCCTGCTCGACACTGCGGAGACAAAGGGGGAGTTGGCGGCCCTGTCGGACGCGCCGGTCCGGCTCCGCTTCAGCCTGGAGCACCCTGCCTACGTCATCTACACCTCCGGCTCCACCGGCCGCCCCAAGGGCGTCGTCACCCCCTACCGGGGCCTGACGAACATGCAGTTGAACCACCAGAAGGAGATTTTCGAACCCGCCATCGCCTCCGCGGGCGGGCGGCGGCTGCGGATCGCGCACACCGTGTCCTTTGCCTTCGACATGTCGTGGGAAGAGCTGCTGTGGCTGGTCGGGGGCCACGAAGTGCATGTCTGCGACGAGGAGTTGAGGCGTGACGCCGAGGCGCTGGTCGCCTACTGCGAACGCCACCGCGTCGACGTCGTCAACGTCACCCCCACCTACGCCCGACTCCTCATCGAGCAGGGCCTGTTGGAGGGCCATGTCCCGCCGCTCGTGCTGCTCGGCGGCGAGGCCGTCCCCGAGACGGTGTGGACGGCACTGCGCGACACCGAGGGGACGTACGGCTACAACCTGTACGGGCCGACCGAGTACACCATCAACACCCTCGGCGGCGGCACCCTGGACAGCGACACCCCGACCGTCGGAAAGCCCATCCGAGGCACCCGCGCCCACATCCTCGACGCCTGGCTGCGCCCGGTGCCCGACGGTGTCCCCGGCGAGCTGTACATCGCCGGAATCGGCCTGGCCCGCGGCTACTTGGACCGACCCGCGCTGACCGCCGAACGCTTCGTCGCCGACCCCTTCGGCGAACCCGGCGAACGCATGTACCGCACCGGCGACCTGGTGCGCCGCAACCCCGACGGCAACCTCGACTTCCTCGGCCGTACCGACGACCAGGTGAAGATCCGCGGCTACCGCATCGAACCCGGCGAGATCGAAACCGCCCTCAGCCGCCACCCGTTGGTCGCCCAGGCCGCCGTCGTCGTCCGCGACGAACGCCTCGTCGGCTACGTCGTCCCCTCCGCCGCGGACTCCGTCGAACGCACCGCCGCCGAGGCAGCGCAGGTGGGGAGTGGCAGGAGATCTACTCCGACGAGTACGAGGAGATCGGCACCGCCGTCTTCACCGAGCAGTACGACGGCTGGGACAGCTCCTACGACGGACAGCCCATCCCCTTCGAGGAGATGCACGAGTGGCGCGAGGCCACCCTCGCCCGCATCGGCGCCCTCAAGCCCCGCCGCATCCTCGAAATAGGCGTCGGCTCCGGCCTGTTGCTGTCCCGCCTCGCCCCCGAGGCGGAGGCGTACTGGGCCACCGACTTCGCCGCCCCCGTCATCCGCAAGATCGGCGAGGAGGTCCGGCGCGACCCCGCGCTCGCCGCCAAGGTCGAACTGCGCTGCCGCCCGGCCGAGGACCTGAGCGGTCTGCCGACCGGCTACTTCGACACGATCGTCGTCAACTCCGTCATCCAGTACTTCCCGAGCATCGACCACCTCACGACCGTCCTGCACGGCGCGATGGAACTGCTCGCCCCGGTGGCGCCCTGTTCGTCGGCGACGTCCGCAACCTGCGCCTCGCCGGCACCTTCCACACCGAGATCCAGCGCACCCGGGGCACCGCCGAAGCGGACCTGGAACGCGCGGTGGAACGCGGTCTGCGCCTGGAGAAGGAACTCCTCGTCGACCCCGACTACTTCACCACCCTCGGCTACGGCGTCGACCTGCGCACCAAGCGCGCCCACCACCACAACGAACTGTCCCGCCACCGCTACGACGTCGTCCTCTACGCCGACGAACCGGACGTCCGCCTCGACAACATCCCGTCCGTCGACTGGGCCACCGGCAACACCATCGGCGAACTCCTGCGCGGCGACTGGCCATCGGCCGAGGCCATCGGCCAACTCCTGTCCGGCAGTTGGTCCGCGACCGGGATGACCGGTGAACGCCCGCGCGGTGACAGGCCGGAGGCACTCCGCTTCACCGGCATCCCCGACGGCCGCACCACCGAGACCGGCGTCGACCCCGAGCACCTCCACGAACTCGGCACGGCGGCCGGATACCAGGTGCTCACCACCTGGTCCGCGCAGGAGGGCACGTACGACGCCGTCTTCCTGAAGTCCGCCGAACTCCGCCTGACCGGCGGCCTGTTCAAGCCCGGCGGCGGCACACACCCCTACGCCAACGACCCCACCGCCGCCCGCGAGGCGAGCGCGCTGGTACGGCGACTGCGGGACGACCTGGGCCGCGAACTGCCCGACTACATGGTCCCGTCGGCCTTCGTCACCGTCGACGGCCTGCCCATGAACGCCAACGGCAAGCTCGACGTCCGCGCCCTCCCCGACGCCGAACCCGCCGTCGCCCTCGGCGGCGGACGCGGCCCGCGCACACCACAAGAAGAGGTGCTCTGCCGCCTGTTCGCCGAGGTGCTGGGACTTCCGGAAGTCGGCGCCGAGGACAACTTCTTCGACCTGGGCGGCCATTCACCCCTCGCCACCCGACTGGTCAGCCGCGCCCGCACGGAGCTGGGTGCCGAACTCGCCATCCGCGACCTCTTCGAAGCCCCCACCCCGGCGCTGCTCGCGGGCCGCGCCGCCCAGGCGAGCCCGGCGCGTCCGGCGGTCACCCCGGTCGCCGAACGGCCCGACCGCATCCCGCTGTCGGCCGCCCAGCGACGGCTGTTGCTCGTCGAGGAGATCACCGGCAGCGGCGTCGCCTACAACTTCCCGCTGGTCTTCCGCCTGCGCGGCACCCTCGACACCGAGGCCCTGACCGCGGCCCTGCGCGACGTCGCCGTCCGCCACGAGGCCCTGCGGACGGTCTTCCCGACGCACGAGGGCGAGCCGTACCAGCGGATCGTCCCGGCCGAAGACGTGGCCGTGGCCTGCACGGTCCTCGACTGCGCCGAGCACGAACTGCCCGCGCTGATCGAGTCCGCCCAGCGCCGCCCCTTCGATCTCACCACCGAACTCCCCCTGCGCTGCGAGGTGTTGAGGCTCGGCGTGGACGAGCACGTCGTCGCCGTCGTCCTGCACCACATCACCACCGACGAGTGGTCCGACCGCCCCTTCCTCGCCGACCTCGACACCGCCTACGCGGCCCGCCGCGAGGGACGGGCGCCGGAGTGGACGCCACTGCCGGTGCAGTACGCCGACTACACCCTCTGGCAGGACGACCTCCTCGCCCGCACCGGCGACGCCCAACTCGCCCACTGGAGCGAGGCGTTGCGCGGACTGCCCGACGAACTCGCCCTACCCGCCGACCGACCCCGCCCCACCGCACCGACCGGCCACGGTGGCAAGGTCCGCCTGGAACTCCCCACCGCCACCGGCCACGCCCTGCGGGGCCTCTCCGGCGCCACCGGCACCAGCATGTTCATGCTGTTCCAGGCAGCCACCGCCGCCCTGCTGAACCGGCTCGGCGCGGGCGACGACATCCCGCTCGGCGCGCCCATCGCGGGCCGCACCGACGAGGCCCTCGCCGACCTGGTGGGCTTCTTCGTCAACACGCTCGTACTGCGCAGCGATGTGTCCGGCGACGACCTGACCTTCCGCGAACTCCTCAGCCGGGTACGGGAGTCGTCGCTCGCCGCCTTCGAGTACCAGGACCTGCCCTTCGACCGGGTCGTCGAGGCCCTCAACCCGCCCCCGCGTGGCCGGCCGCAACCCCCTTCCAGGTCATGCTCGGCTACCACCACCGCCCCGCCGGTGACCCGGACGTGCTCGGCCTCGCGACCGAGTGGTTCGACATGGACACCGGCATGGCCAAGTTCGACCTGCACTTCACCTTCGTCGACGAGACGGGCAGCGACCGGGTCGTCCTGCTCCTGGAGTACGCGACGGACCTCTTCGACGCGTCGACCGCCGAACGGATCGCCGCCCGCATGGCCCGCCTGCTGGACTACGCGGCAGCCGAACCCGACCGCCCGGTAAGGGACTTCGACCTCCTGGCGGACACCGAACGCGCCCTGGTCCTGGGGAGTGGAACGCCACCGAGCACCCCGTCCCGGCCACCACCCTCCCGGAACTCTTCCGCGCCCAGGCAGCCCGCACCCCCGACGCGACGGCCCTCGTCTTCCAGGACCAGTCTCTGACGTACGCGGAGCTGGACACCCAAGTCGAGCACACGGCAAGGGCGTTGACAGCACTCGGCGCAGGCCCCGAGCGGACCGTCGCCGTAGCGCTCCCGCGCTCACTCGAACTCGTCGTCGCCCTGCTCGCCGTCCACCGCGCCGGAGCCGCCTACCTCCCGCTCGACCCCGACTACCCGGAGGACCGTCTCGCCCTCATGGTCGAGGACGCCCGCCCGGTCCACATCATCCGCGACACCCTGCCGACCGGCCCCGAGGGTCAACTCCCCACGTCTTATCACCCGTCGAGCCCGGCGTACGTCATCTACACCTCCGGCTCCACCGGCCGCCCCAAGGGTGTCGTCGTCCCGCACGAGGGCATCGTCAACCGGCTCCTCTGGATGCAGGACGAGTACGGACTGACGGCCGACGACCGGGTGCTGCAGAAGACGCCGTCCAGCTTCGACGTGTCGGTGGGGAGTTCTTCTGGCCGCTGATCACCGGCGCGACCCTGGTCGTCGCCAGGCCCGAAGGCCACCGCGACCCGGCCTACTTGGCAGGCCTGATCCGCGAACAGGACGTCACCACCGTCCACTTGGTGCCCTCCATGCTCCAACTCTTCCTGGAGGAACCGGCCGCAGCGGACTGCACCGGCCTGCGTCGCGTGATGTGCAGCGGCGAGGCCCTCCCCGTCGCCCTCACCCACCGCCTCCACGACGTCCTGACCACCGCCGAACTCCACAACCTCTACGGCCCGACCGAGGCATCTGTCGACGTCACGGCCGTCGAGATCGCACCGGACGCGACCAGCGTCCCGATCGGCCGCCCGGTCTGGAACACCCGCACCTACGTCCTCGACGCCGGCCTGCGTCCCGTACCGCCGGGCGTCCCGGGCGAGTTGTACCTCGCGGGCATCCAGCTCGCGCGCGGCTATCTCGACCGGCCCGGCCTGACCGCCGAGCGGTTCGTCGCCGACCCGTACGGCGCTCCCGGCACCCGTATGTACCGCACGGGTGACCTGGCGCGCTGGAACGCCGACGGGACCATCGAGTACCTGGGCCGCACCGACGACCAGGTGAAGGTACGCGGCTTCCGCGTCGAACCCGGCGAGATCGAGGGCGTGTTGAGCACGCACCCGTCCGTCGCGCACGCGGTCGTCGTGGTCCGGGAACAGCGCCTCGTCGCGTACGTCGTCCCGGCCGGGGACACCGGAAGGGCGGACACGGAGTCGATCCGCGCCCACACCGCCGCCGTGCTCCCCCGCCCACATGGTCCCCGCCGCCTTCGTCACGCTCGACGCGCTGCCGCTGACCCCCAACGGCAAGCTGGACCGTGCCGCCCTGCCCGCCCCCGACTTCACGCCCCTCACCGGCACCGCGCCCCGCAGCCCCCGCGAGGAGATCCTCGCCGGACTCTTCGGCGACGTCCTCGGCCTCGAACCAGTGGGCGCCGACGACGACTTCTTCACCCTCGGCGGCCACTCCCTGCTCGCCATGCGGCTGGTGAGCCGCGTCCGCACGGTGCTCGGCGCCGACCTCACCGTCCGTACCGTCTTCGAGGCCTCCACCCCCGCACAGCTCGCGGCCCGTCTCGACGACCGGGCCGGCGGACTGCCCGCGCTCGTCCCCGCCGACCGCCCCGACGAACTCCCGCTCTCCTACGCCCAGCAGCGCCTGTGGCTGCTGCACCGCATCGAGGGCCCGGGACCCACGTACAACATCCCGGCCGCCTGGCGCCTGACCGGCACCCTCGACCGGGACGCCCTGTCCGCCGCTCTCGACGACCTCGCCCTACGGCACGAAAGCCTGCGCACGGTCTTCCCCGAGCAGGACAGCCGCCCGCGTCAGGTCGTGCTGGACGAGGCCTCCGTACCGCTCCACCACAGCCGTGTCACGGAGAGCGAACTGCCCGATCGGCTCGCCGAGGCCGCCGCGCGAGGCTTCGACATCGACCGCGAACTCCCGCTGCGTGCGCACGTGTTCGAGGTGAGCGAGGACGAGCACGTCCTGCTGCTGGTGCTGCACCACATCGCCGGCGACCAGTGGTCGGACGGCCCGTTGTGGCGCGACCTGGCCACCGCCTACGAAGCCCGCCGCGAGGGCCAGGCCCCCGCGTGGGCGCCGCTGCCGGTGCAGTACGCCGACTACGCCCTCTGGCACCGCGAGGCGCTCGGGGACCCCGACGCCCCGGACAGCCGTCAGTCCCGGCAACTCTCTTACTGGCAGGACACCTTGGCGGGCCTGCCGGACGAACTCGCGCTGCCCACCGACCGGCCCCGCCCGCTGGAGAGCAGTCACCGGGGCGGTGCGGTCGACCTGACGCTCGATGCCCAACGGACCCGGGAGCTGCGGGCGTTGGCCCGCCGCCACGGCGTCAGTATGTTCATGGTCACCCAGGCCGCCGTCGCCGCCCTGCTGCACCGACTCGGTGCCGGGGACGACATCCCGCTCGGCGCCCCCATCTCCGGACGGGGCGACGAACACCTCGAAGACCTGGTCGGCTTCTTCGTCAACACGCTTGTCCTGCGCACCGATCTGACCGGCGACCCCACGTTCGCCGACCTGCTCGCCCGCGTCCGGGACACCGACCTCGCCGCCTACGAGCACCAGGACCTGCCCTTCGAGCGTCTGGTCGAGGCGATCAACCCGGCCCGCTCGCTGGCCCGGCACCCGCTGTTCCAGGTGATGGTCGTCCACCTCGACGACGAGGGCGCCACCCCCGCCCTGCCCGGACTGACCGCCCGGCGTGAGGAAATCGGCCAGCAGGGTGCCAAGTTCGACCTCAGCTTCGACTTCGTCGAGCGGGGCGAGGACGGCATGCGGTGCTGGATCGAGTACAGCGCCGACCTCTTCGGCGAGTCGACCGCCGAACTCCTCGCCCAGCGGCTGGAGTTGCTGCTCGCCGCCCAGATCGCCACGGACCCCGACCGCCGTATCGGCACACTCGACATCCTCCGCGACGACGAACGCGCCCTCGTCCTCACCGACTGGAACGACACCGCCCGGACCGTCCCGGACCTCACGCTTCCCGAGCTGTTCCGTGCCCAGGTCGCCCGCACCCCCGACGCCACGGCCGTCGTCTTCGAGGACGCCGCCCTCACCTACGCCGAACTCGACCTGCGCGTAGAGCGGTTGGCCCGCGCGCTCGCCGCGCGGGGAACACAGGCGGAGGCGGTCGTCGCGGTCGCGCTGCCGCGTTCGCTCGCCCTCGTGGTGTCGCTCCTCGCGGTCCACCGCGCGGGTGCCGCCTATCTGCCCCTCGACACCGGCTACCCGGCCGAACGGCTCGCGTACACGCTCGCCGACGCCCGCCCGATCTGCCTGATCACCGCGGAGGGCGTCGCCCTCCCGGACACGGACGTGCCCACCCTCACGGTCGACGCGGACGGCACCCCCGACCACCCGGCGCACGCACCGCTGCCCAACACCCACGACCCCCGCCACCCCGCCTACGTCATCTACACCTCCGGTTCGACCGGCCGCCCCAAGGGCGTCACCGTCCCGCACCAGGGCATCACCAACCGCCTGTCGTGGATGCAGGACGCCTACCGTCTCGACGCCGACGACCGGGTGCTGCAGAAGACCCCGGCCGGGTTCGACGTGTCGGTGTGGGAGTTCTTCTGGCCGCTGATCACCGGCGCCACGCTCGTGGTCGCCCGCCCGGAGGGGCACCAGGACCCGGTCTACCTCGCCGAACTGATTCGGCGTCAGCACATCACCGCGGCCCACTTCGTGCCGTCGATGCTGCGTGCCTTCCTCGACGAGCCCGGCGCAGCCCGCTGCACCGACCTGCTCCACGTCATGTGCAGCGGCGAGGCGTTGCCCGCCCCGCTGGCCGCCCGCTTCCACCAGGTCCTCCCGGGCAGCCGCCTGCACAACCTCTACGGCCCGACCGAGGCCTCCGTCGACGTCACCGCCCACGAGGTCCCCGCCGACCCGGCCACCGTGCCGATCGGCCGCCCGGTGTGGAACACCCGCACCTACGTCCTCGACGCCGGACTCCGCCCCGTACCGCCCGGTGGGCCGGCGAACTCCATTTGGCGGGCGTGCAGTTGGCGCGCGGCTACCTCGGCCGACCCGCCCTGACCGCCGAACGCTTCGTCGCCGACCCGTACGCCGTCGAGCCCGGCGCCCGCATGTACCGCACCGGCGACCTGGCCCGCTGGACCCGGGACGGTGAACTGGAGTACCTCGGCCGCGCCGACGACCAGGTCAAGCTGCGCGGCTTCCGCATCGAACTCGGCGAGACCGAGAGTGTGTTGGCCGCGCACGAGAGCGTCACGCACGCCACGGTCGTCCTCCGGGACGATCGGCTCGTCGCGTACGTCGTGGCGGGAGGCCCCGTGGACTCGGCCCAACTCCGCGCCCACGCCGCCCAGTCGCTGCCCGACCACATGGTCCCGGCCGCCGTCGTCACCCTCGACGTCCTCCCGCTCACCCCCAACGGCAAGCTCGACCGCCGTGCCCTGCCCGCCCCGGACTTCGCCGCCGAGGTCACCGACACCCGCCCGCGCACCCCGCTGGAGGAGACCCTCTGCGGACTCGTCGCGGACGTGCTCGGTCTCGAACGCGTCGGTGTCGAGGACGACTTCTTCTCGCTCGGCGGCGACAGCATCGTCGCCATGCAGCTGGTCGCCCGGGCCCGCGCGGCCGGACTCACCTTCAGCCCGCGTGACGTGTTCCGCCACAAGTCGGCGGCGGGGCTCGCCGCGGTGACCGCGACCACGGTCACCGCCGCCGACCGC
Organism: Streptomyces sp. P3; assembly: GCA_016893485.2. Lineage (GTDB taxonomy): Bacteria > Actinomycetota > Actinomycetes > Streptomycetales > Streptomycetaceae > Streptomyces. The sequence goes on along the minus strand of JAFEKX020000001.1, from coordinate 1,807,456 downwards.
GACGACGACGTCATCCTGCTCGACCTCACCGACGACGAGCGCGCCGAACTGGCCGCCCTGCCCGCCGGATCCGAGGTCCTGCCCGTCTCCCCGCTCCAGGCCGGTCTGCTCTTCCACGCCGCGCTCGACTCCGGTGACGACGGCCCTGACGTCTACACCGTCCAGGTCTCCTACGACCTCGAAGGCCCCCTGGACGCCGACCGGTTGCACACCGCCGCGCAGTCCGTGCTCGATGCCCACGAGAACCTGCGCAGCGGCTTCCGGCACCTGTCCTCCGGACGGCCCGTCGCCGTCGTACCGCGCACCGCCGTCCTGCCCTGGCGGCAGCTCGACCTCACGGAGGACCCGCAGGACTGGGAGCGGCTGCTCGTCCAGGAGCGGCGCCGCTTCGACCCCGAACGGCCGCCGCTGCTCAGGCTGTTGCTCGCCCGGCTCGGTCCTGACCGGCACCGGCTCGTCCTCTCGCACCAGCATCTCCTGCTGGACGGCTGGTCGTTGCCGCTGCTCACCGCCGAACTCTGGGCACGCTACGAGGGCCGCACCCCGGCCGCGCCCGCTCCGTACCGTGCGCATCTGCGGCTGCTGGCCGCGCAGGATCAGGCCGTCTCCACCGCCGCGTGGGCCGAGGCCCTCGGCGGACTGGCCGAGCCGACACGGCTCGCGCCCGTCGACCCGGACCGCGCTGCGGTCGTACCGTCCACGCACACCGTCGAGTTGGACCCGGACCGCACGGCCGAACTGGAGGCGTTCGCGCGTCGCCAGGGCGTCACCGTCAACACCCTTGTCCAAGCCGCCTGGGGCGTGCTGCTCGGTCGGCTCACCGGCCGCGACGACGTGGTGTTCGGCGCCACCGTCGCCGGACGCTCGCCCGAACTGCCCGGCGCCGACGCGATGATCGGCCTGTTCATCAACACCGTCCCGGTACGGGTACGGGTCCACCCGCAGGAGAGCACCGCCGCACTCCTCGACCGGCTCCAGGACGAACAGTCCCGGCTCATCGCCCACCAGCACCTCGGCCTCGCCGACATCCAGCGGGCCGCCGGACTGGGCGAACTCTTCGACACCCTCGTGGTGTTCGAGTCGTACCCGGTGGCCGACGACGAAGAGGGCGGCGACGGACCGCGCGTCACCGTCCGCGATCACGAGGACTCGACCCACTACCCGTTCGCATGGGCCGTCGAGCCCGCCGAACGGCTCCGCCTCACCGCCGAGTTCAGGCCGGACCTGTTCCGACCGGCCGTCGTACGACGGATCACGGACGCCCTGACCGCCCTGCTCACCGGCATGGCGGCCGACCCCGACCGGCCCGTCGGCCGGCTCGACCTGCTCGCTCCCGCCGAGCGGCACACCGTCCTGGAGACCTGGAACGACACCGCGCTGCCCGCGCCCACGGCCGACCGGCTGGGCACCGTACCGGAGTTGTTCGTCGCGCAGGCCGCCGCCGATCCCGGCGCGGTCGCCGTCACCGACGGCCGGACCACCTGGACGTTCGCCGAACTCGACGCCCGCACCAACCAGTTGGCCCGCGTTCTCGCCGGGCACGGCGCAGGACCCGAGCGGATCGTGGCCCTCGCGCTTCCCCCGCAGCGCCGACCACATCGCCGCGATCCTCGCCGTGATGAAGGCGGGCGCCGCGTATCTGCCCCTGGACCCCGACCTCCCGGAGTCCCGCCTCACCGGCATGCTCGACGACGCCCGCCCGGTGCTGATCCTGGCCACGGACGAGACCGCCGCCACGCTGCCCCCAACCAACCTCCCCGTCCTACGACTTGACGCCCCGGCCGACGGACTGCCGCAGGCCGAACCCGTCGCCCCCGGCCCCGACCACCCCGCCTACGTCATCTACACCTCCGGCTCCACCGGCCGCCCCAAGGGCGTCGTCGTCACCCAGCGAGGCATCGCCAACCTCTTCCACAGCCACCGGCACGATCTGCACGAAGTCGCCAGGCAGCGCACGGGACTTCGGCGGCTGCGGGTCGGGCACGCCTGGTCGTTCTCCTTCGACGCCTCCTGGCAACCGCAGTTGTGGCTCCTGGACGGGCACGCCCTGCACATCGCCGACGACGAGACCCGCCGCGACCCCGAACTCCTCGCCGCGTTCATCCGCGACCGGGGCATCGACTTCATCGAGGTCACCCCGTCCCTGCTCGCGCAGATGGCGACACAGCGGGCTGATCGGCGACGAGGGCGACTGCCCGCTCTCCGTGGTGGGCTTCGGCGGCGAGGCCGTCCCCGAGTCCCTGTGGACCCGGCTGGCCGCCCTGTCGGACACCGAGGCGTTCAACCTCTACGGCCCCACCGAGGCCACCGTCGACGCCCTCGTCGGCCGGGTCCGCGACAGCGCCACCCCGGTCGTCGGACGCCCCGTCCACGAGTCCCGCGCCTACGTCCTCGACACCGCCCTGCGTCCCGTACCGCCCGGCGTCACCGGGGAGTTGTACCTCTCGGGCCCCGGTCTGGCCCGCGGTTACCTCGGCCGGCCCGAACTCACCGCCGAGCGCTTCGTCGCCGACCCGTACGCCACCGAGCCCGGCGCCCGCATGTACCGCACCGGTGACATGGCCCGCTGGACCGAGGACGGCCAGCTGGAGTTCGCCGGCCGCACCGACGACCAGGTCAAGATCCGCGGCTACCGCATCGAACTCGCCGAGATCGAGGCCGCGTTGGACACCCACCCGGGCGTCGCGAAGACCGTGGTCGTGGCCCGTGAACACCGCCCCGGCGTACGGCAGTTGATCGCCTACGCGGTCGCCGACGGGACGGACGGGGCGACACTGCGCGCCCACGCCGCCTCCGTCCTGCCCGACTACATGGTCCCGGCCGCCGTGGTCGTCCTCGACCGGCTGCCGCTGCTCTCCAACGGCAAGCTGGACCGATCCGCCCTGCCCGCCCCGGACTTCACCGCACAGGGCGGCGGCCGGGCCCCGGAGAACGACACGGAGCGCACCCTGCGCGACCTGTTCGCGGACGCCCTCGGGCTGCCCGCCGAGGCGATCGGCACGGACGACGACTTCTTCACCTTCGGCGGCGACAGCATCGTCGCCATGCAACTGGTCGCCCGGGCCCGCGCCGCCGGTCTGCGCGTCACACCCCGGCAGGTCTTCCAGCACCGAACCGCCGCCGCCCTGGCGGCCGTTGCCGTCCCGCTCGGCACCGACGAACGGCACGCCGTCCACGACGACGGCACCGGCACCGCCCCGCTCACCCCGATCATGCGCGGCCTGCTGGAGCGTGGCGGTCCCATCGCCGCCTATCACCAGGCGGCCCTGGTCCAGACCCCGGCCGACCTCACCGAACCCGGCCTGCTGACCGTGTTCACGGCACTCGCCGCCCGGCACGACATGCTGCGGGCCCAACTCGTCCGCGAACCCGAGTGGTTGCTACGCGTACCGGCAGCACGCGACACCGACGTCAGCACCTGGCTCACCCGCGTCGACGTACGCGGGGCGGACGAGGACGAGCTGCGCGCCGCCGTCTCCCGCCACGCCGAGTCGGCCCGCGCCGGACTCGACCCGGACGCCGGGGCGATGGTGCGGGCGGTCTGGTTCGACGCCGGACCCGGACGGCCCGGCCGACTCCTCATCCTGGTCCACCACGTGGTGATCGACGGCGTCTCCTGGCGCGTCCTCCTGCCCGACCTGGCCACCGCCTGGGCGGCGGTCAGGGGCGGCCGTACCCCGAACTCGCTCCGGTAGAGCTGTCGTTCGCCCGCTGGTCCCGGCTCCTCGGGGCCCGAGCCACCGACCCCGCCACCGAGGACGAACTGCGGTGGTGGACCTCCACCCTCGCCGAGGGCGCCGAACTCCCGCTCTCCCGCCCGCTCGACCCGACCCGGGACACGGTCGCCACCACCCGCTACGTCTCCATGTCCCTGCCCGCCGACATCACCGGCCCCCTGCTGAGCCGGGCCCCGGCCGCGTTCGGCGCCACCGTCAACGACGTACTGCTCACCGCGTTCGCACTGGCGGTCGGCGACTGGCGGACCCGCACCCTGGGCGTCGAACAGTCCGGCGGGCCCGTGCTGGTGGACATGGAGGGTCACGGCCGGGAGGAGCAGCTCGCGGGCGACGCCGACCTGTCCCGTACGGTCGGCTGGTTCACCAGCGTCGTACCCGTACGACTCGACCCCGGCGCCGCCGAGTGGGCGGACGCCGCCACGGACGGGCCCGTGCTGGACACGGCCCTGGCGCGGGTCCGCGAACACCTCGCCGCCCTGCCCACCGCAGGCATCGGACACGGCCTGCTGCGCCACCTCAACCCCGGGACCGGCCCGCGCCTCGCGCAACTCGGCGAGCCACAGCTCGAGTTCAACTACATGGGCCGCTTCGACCGCCCGGATGCAGCCGACTGGTCCTGTGCCCCCGAGGACGACGCCGCCGACCTGGACGCCGACCCCGGCCAGCCGATGTCCCACGCCCTGACCCTCAACGCCATCACCGAAGACCGCCCGGAGGGGCCGGAGTTGAGCGCCCACTGGGCGTACGCCGCCGAACTCCTCACCGAGGAACAGGTGCAGGACCTGGCCCGCACCTGGTTCCGGGCGCTGGAGGCGGTCGTCCGACGAGCGGCCGTACTCGACAAGCCCTGACCCAGACCCACTTACCCCCGTCCGCATCAGAGAGGCAAGGAACCCCCGACATGAGCAACCCCTTCGAGAACCCCGACGGCGTCTACTCCGTTCTCGTCAACGACGAGGGTCAGCACAGCCTGTGGCCCGACTTCGTGGACGTACCGGCGGGCTGGACGGTGGCCTACGGACCGGCCGCGCGGCAGGAGTGCCTCGACCACATCGAGGCCAACTGGACGGACATGAGGCCGAAGAGCCTGGTCGACGGGGTCTGAGCACACGAAAGGAGGGCGGGTCCGAGATGTCCTCGGACCCGCCCCCTTCGCGTTCCCCGGCGTCAGGAAGCCGGCTGCTCCACCTTCGTCGACGTCTTGCCGTCCACCGCCGCCGCGAGCTGCGGCACCATGCGGTCCAGGACGTAGGGGATGCTCAACACCGTGGAAAGGGATACCGCGTTGCCGTAGTCGCTGGACTCCTTGATGAAGACCTCGCGGCCCTGCTTCACCACGTTCAGGTCGCCGTAGATCTTGTCGCCGTGCAGCTTGGTGACGGCCGTCGTGGTGTCCGGCACGATCCACACGGCGACCTTCTGGTCGAGGAGGTCGTAGCGCTCCTTGCTGATGTTCGCGCCGAACGTGTCACCGATGACCTTGTCGAGGTCCTTCGGCAGCGAGAAGCCCAGGTCGGAGAGGAGGCGCGAGCGCGGGTCCTGGCTGCCGTAGACGAAGACGCCCTCGTACGGGGTCGCCATCACGGCCGACGCCCCGGCGAACGCGGGGTTGGCCTTCTTGGCCGCGGCGAACTTGGCCTCGACGCCCGACACCAGGGTCCTGGCCCCGTCGGCCTTGCCCATCGCCTTGCCGATCTCCTCGGTCTGCTGCTGCCACGGCACGCCGTAGTCGTTGTAGGCCTTCGGCTGGGCGACGACCGGTGCGAACTGCGACAGGCTCTGGTACTGCGCCTTCGTCAGACCCGAGTAGACCGCGAGGATCAAGTCGGGCTTCAGCGCGGCGATCTTCTCCACCTGCGGGCCCGTGCCGGTGTCCTTGAGGACCGTCGGCGCCGGTGAACTTCCCAGCTTGTCCTTGGCCCAGGGGCCGATCGCGCCCTTGTAGCCGCCGAGCCACTCGGTCGTGCCGACCGGCACCTTGCCCAGGGCGAGGACCGCGTCCTGGTCGGTGAGGCCGACGGTGACGATGCGCTTGGGCTCGGACTTGATCGTCGTACTGCCGAACTTGTGGGCGATCGTCACCGGGAAGGCGTCCGCTGAGGCCTTCGAGTTCGACCCCGATGTGTCCGAACCGGACGACGTGGAGCCGGAGTTGGAGGAACCACAACCGACCGCCGTGACGGCCAGCAGGAGTACGGAGGCGAGCAGGCCGGACAGCCGGGAGGCTCTGGTGGCGCGGGGCATCGGATGATCCTTCTGTTCGTCGCGATGGGTTCGGCGGGGGTGACAGGTCTTCGCCGGGGGCTAGTGGGCGTCGGGGGCGGCCTCGGTGGAGCGGCTGCCGGACCAGGCGTGCCACAGGGCGGCGTACTGGCCCTGGGCGGTGAGGAGTTCGTCGTGCGTGCCGTTCTCCACGACCCGGCCGTGGCTCAGCACGATCACCCGGTCCGCGGAGGCGGCCTGACTGAGCCGGTGCGCCACGACCAGCGCGGTCCGCCCGCGCAGCGCCCGCTCGGCGGCCTCGTCGAGCTGCCGCGCCCCGAACTGCCGGCCTCCGCGGTCGCTTCGTCGAGTACGACGACGGGAGGATCGGCCAACAGCAGCCGGGCGAGGGCCAGTTGTTGCGCGCGGTCCGCGGTGAGCCGGTGACCGCCGTCGCCGACAACCGTGTCGAGCCCTTCCGGCAACGCCTCGACCCAGCCGAGCGCGCCCACCATGTCCAACGCCTCCCGGAGTTCCTCGACGTCCGCGCCCGGGCGGGCCAGCCGCAGATCGTCCGCGAGCGGCCCCGCGAAGACATGCACCTCCTGGGTGACGAGCCCGACCAGGTGACCGGCCTCGTCCGGTTCGGCGCCGCCGACGTCGATCCGGCCCGACTGCGGGCGGTGCAGCCCCGCGACCAGCTTGGCGAGGGTCGTCTTGCCCGCACCGGACGTACCGACCAACGCCACCCGCTCCTTGGGCCGGATCTCCAGGTCGACGTCGTGCAGCACCGGGCGGCCCGGCACATACGCGTGGGAGACACCGGTCAGCGTCACGGACGGGGACCGCCCGCCGTCGTACGGTCGTCCGCGCGGCCGCCGGCCACGGGCGCGGGTTCGTCCACGACCCCAACGAGCCGTGCGAGCCCGGCCGTTGCCGACTGGGCGTCGTCGAGCAGCACCAGCGCGGTGTTGACCGGGCCGAAGAGACTGGCGAAGTACAGCGCGGCCGCGGTGGCCGTACCGACCGACGCGGAACCCTCGCGCACCAGCAGGAACCCGGTGACCAGCACGGCGGACAGCCCCAGGTACTCGGCGATGTGCAGCCGGCTGTAGAAGCGCAGCATCAACTGCACCCCGCTCATGGTCAGTTCGACCGCCGAGCGCGAGCGTTCGGCGACGCGTCGGCTGTGATTCCTCTGCAGGCGGTACGCCCGTACCGTCCGCGCCCCGCCGATCGTGTCCAGCAACTGCTGCTGCTGAGCGCCGGTGGCGACGCGCTCCTTGGCGTACAGGGAACGGCGTTGCGGACATACCAGCGCGCGGTGTGCGCCTGCACCGGCACCGCGATCAGCGCGGCCAGCAGGAACCGCCAGTCGAGCAGGGCGAGCGCGCCCAGCGTCAGCATCGATCGACAGCGCGGACCGCGCCAGCTCGGGCAGCGCCCGCGCACGGCGTCGGCGACCCGCGAAACGTCCCGCGTGACACGGGAGTTGAGGTCACCGGAACCGGCCTTCTCCACCCGGTCCAGGGGGAGCGACAGGGCCCGCTCGACGAAGAGTTCGCGCAGCCGGGCGAGCGCGGTCTCGCCGAGCCGGGAGATGAGCGACATCCCGAGCGCGGTGGTCACGCCCTGCACCACCGCCACCCCGGCGAGCGCGACCACCGGGAAGGTGAGCGCGTCGGGGGAGCGGTGCTCGGTGACGACGTCGACGATGTGGCCCAGCAGCGGCTGGGTGAGCAGTCCGACGGCCGTGGCGAGCACCATCAGCCCGAACCCGGCGACGGCCAGCCCCGCTGCGGGCGCAGGAGTTGACGGACCGCGGCACGGGTGCGGGCGGGGGTGGCGGTGGGGAGGAGAGCGCGGAATGTGTCCACGTGACCGGCCTCCACCTCCTCGACCCCTGTTGCCTCGGCTCCCGTCGTCATGCCAGCACCGCCGTCCGGTAGGTCGCGTCGGTTCGTACGAGGTCCGCGTGGGTGCCTTCCGCGCCGACGCGGCCGGAGTCGAGGAGGATCACGTGGTCGGTGACGGCGAGCAGGGCCGGGCTGTTGGTCACCACGATCGTGGTCCGCCCCTGCCGGAACTCGCGCAGTCCGCTCGCGATACGGGCCTCGGTCACCGTGTCGACGGCGGTGGTCGGATCGTGCACGACCAGGACGGGCGGGCCGGCGCGCAACGCCCGTGCCAGCAGCACGCGTTGACGCTGACCGCCCGACAGCGACCGGCCGCCCTCGCCGACACCGGTCGCGGTGCCGTGCGGCAGGGAGTCGGCGACCTCGTCGGCACGGGCGGCGGCCATGGCGTGCTCGGTACGGAGATCGGGGTCCCCGTCCGCCGTACCACTCTCGGACTCCTCGTCCGGCGTCACGTTCGCGGCCAACGAGCCCTCGAACAGGGCCGCGTCACGGGCGGCGACCAGTACGGCGGCCCGAAGTCCCGCCGGATCGAGGCGAGTCAGCGGTACGCCGTCCAGCTCGACCGAGCCCGACTCGGGGTCCGTCTCCCGCCCGAGGCATCGCAGCAGGGCCTCGGCACCGGCCGGGTCCGTCACCGCGATGCCGGTCAACTGCCCGGCGGGCAGGTGGAGATCGAGGCCGTCGAGCCCGCCGAGCCGTACGCCGCGCAGCCGCAGCTCCCCGCGCACGGGCTCGGCGACCGGGTCGTCGCCGTCCACCACCGCGTGCCCGGTGGCCAGCACCTCCGCGACGCGCGCGCCGGCCGAGGCGCGGCCCTGCGCCAGCTCGGCGTTGACCCAGGCGAACGTCTCCAACGGCCCCAGCAGGAACAGCGCGAGCCCCACCGCCGACACCAACTGCCCCAACGTAAGGGACCCGTCGAGGGCGAGCCGTCCGCCCACGAGGGCGATCAGCGCGATGAACCCGCCGGTGAGCGCGAGCACGAGCCCCGTCTGCCAGGACTCGGCACGCGCCGAACGCAGCGTCGCGGCAAGGGAGACACGACTCGTCCGGCGATACCGCTCGACGGCGGCGTCCTGAGCGCCGAGCCCCTTCAGCACCCTCAGCCCGGCGACCAGGTCGGCGGCCACGCCCGACGCGTGAGCGGCCTTGTCCTGCTCGGCCTCGCTCCGCCGCTCCAGCGGCTTGCTCAGCAGATGCCCGAGCCACAACAGCACGGGCGTGCCCAGCAGCACGATCAACCCGAGGGTCACGGACGTCAGCAGCAGCGCGACGGCGGCCACGGTGACACCGGAGATCGCCCAAATGCCGCTCATCAGCGCCATGTTGACCGCGCCGACCCGCTTGGCGTCCTCGGTGGCGACGTTGGCGAGTTCCCCGGGCAGCCTTCCCTTCTCGGCGCCGCCGCGGGCGTCGAGCACCCGGTCCACGATCGCCAACCGGAGTGTGTGCGCGGCCTCTTCGGCCCCGCGCTCACCGGCCTTGGCACCGAGCCGGAAACTCCACGACAGCGTCACGTACATGACGGCCAGGACGCCGAGCCAGAGCGCCAGCCGACCGGCGTCCTGCCCGTCGACGGCCTGGTCGATGACGACGCCGATGACCACTGGCACCAGGGCTTCGCCCAGTTGGTGCACGCTTCCGAGTGCCGAGCCGAGCGCGACACGTCGTAGCTGTCCCTTGACCGAGCGGGTCAGGACGTCCCGCCCCGACAGTTCCCCTGCTCCCACCAGCCACCCTCCGGAACCCGGCCAACTTAGGTAAGGCTACTCTAAGTGAATCTCCGGTAGGTGGTGCCCTTTCGTCCCGCCCGGGACGTAACGGAGCGGTTTCGATGCGGCCGTCGGAGCCGTCGTCCGAGGGGCGCTGCCGTTCGATGCCGAGCGGTAGGCTTCCTGAGTGCGCCCGTTTCACGCTTCGCGGCGCACGCCGGCAAGTCAGACAGTCCGCGCGTTCAGGAGGACCGGCGTTGCACGTCCAGGAATGGCTCGACTCGGTTCCGGCGGTGGCCGTCTACGCCGTGGTGGCACTCGTCATCGGGGTGGAGAGCCTGGGCATCCCGCTGCCGGGCGAGATCGTCCTGGTCTCGGCGGCACTGCTCTCCTCCCAGCACTCGGGCATCAACCCGTTCGTCCTGGGCGCGTGCGCGAGCCTCGGCGCGGTGATCGGCGACTCCATCGGCTACGCGATCGGCCGCAAGGGCGGACGCCCCCTGCTGGCCTGGCTGGCGGAGAAGTTCCCGAGACACTTCAGTGAAGGCCATGTGGCCACCGCGGAACGGTCCTTCGAGAAGTGGGGCATGTGGGCCGTCTTCTTCGGCCGCTTCATCGCCCTCCTCCGCATCTTCGCCGGCCCCCTCGCGGGCGTACTCCGCATGCCCTACTGGAAGTTCCTGATCGCCAACCTCCTCGGCGGAGTCGTCTGGGCCGGCGGCACCACGGCGGTCGTCTACTACGTGGGAATGGTCGCCGAGGACTGGCTCAAGCGCTTCTCGTACTTCGGCCTCGCGGCAGCGGTACTGGTCGGCCTGGCCTCCATGCTGATCGTGCGCCGCAGGGCGCAGAAGATGACAGCCGAGAAGAACGAACCCGAACCGGTAAACGCGGGCGACTGACGAAGGGGCGCGGGGCTGTGCTCACTACGCGGCTCCGCAGCGTGGGCGCGACCGGCCACGCACGGCGGAAAGCCGCCCGGCAACCTACTCGTGCACGTCGCGATGCGCCTTCGCCAACTCCGCGTACATCGTCCCGTTGAGAGTCAACCCCTCCCGCTCCTCGGAACTGAGCTCCCGCCGAACCTTCGCCGGCACCCCCGCGACAAGTGACCCCGGCGGCACCACCATCCCCTGCGGCACCAACGCCTGAGCCGCGACCAGCGAACCCGCCCCGATCACCGCCCCGTTGAGCACCGTAGCCCCCATCCCGACAAGGCAGTCGTCCTCAACGGTCGCCCCGTGCACCACCGCGTTGTGCCCCACGGAAACCCGCTCACCCACACTCACCGGAAACCCCGGATCCGCGTGCAGCGTGCAGTTGTCCTGGATGTTGCTGTCCGCCCCGACGACGATCCGCTCGACATCACCCCGCACCACCGCGCCGTACCAGACACTCGCCCCGGCGGACAGCGTCACGTCCCCGATCACGGACGCCGTAGGAGCCACGAACGCCGACGCGTCGACCTTCGGCTCCCGGCCGCCCATCCCCACGATCAACGCCTTGTGCGTCATGAAGCCCTCAAGCTGTCGCGGACACCCGCACGGTACGACACCGGTGGGGCGAAGATCACAGCGGCCGGGCCTCATGGGTGTGACGCGCGCTGAGTACGGTGAGCGAGTGCCCACAAGCAAGAACACGTTCTCATCATGGCGGCGCCGCCTCGTACAGGACGCCGTCCACGCGGGCTGGGCCTGGGTGCAGCGCACGGGCTCGGTGACGGCCGAGCGCCCCGGCCGCTTCCGGTTCGGCGCCATCGGCGAGGCCACCCGGCTCGCCTTCCCGCTGGGCACGGTCTTCGGCGAACCCTGGATCCACCTGGGCTCCCACTGCATCGTCGGCGAACAGGTCACCCTCACCGCCGGCCTGATGCCCGACCTCGACCTCGGCCCGGACCCGATCCTGCGCGTGGGCGACGGCGTGGTCCTCGGCCGCGGCAGCCACGTCATCGCCGACACGACGGTCACGATCGGCAGCGACTGCTACTTCGGACCGTACGTGTACGTGACGTCCACGAACCACTCCTACGACGACCCGCACGAACCCATCGGCAAGCAGTGGCCCCGGATGGAACCCGTCGAGATCGGCTCGGGCTGCTGGATCGGCACCGGCGCGGTGATCCTGCCGGGCGCGCGGATCGGCCGGAACGTGGTCGTGGCGGCCGGTGCGGTGGTCCGGGGCACGGTGCCCGACCATGCCGTGGTCGCGGGGGCACCCGCACGGGTCGTACGCCGCTGGACACCCACGGAGGGCTGGCAGCCACCGCTCCGCACCCCCGCGCCGGTGCCGATCCCGGCGGATGTGACCCCGGACCAGCTGCGCGCCCTCGCCGACCTGGACGAGGCGGGCGCGGCCCGGCTCGCCGAGCTGGACGACAACGCCATCGCGAGGCTGGCGGAACTGGACGCGGACGCCTGACCTGAACCGGCAACGGGCCTCAGCTGCACGTCAGTTGACCCACGGCACGAGTACTCGGTGTACAGCACAGAGCCGGCTCGGCAACCGGCCGCCCTCACCCCGTGGCCAGCAACAACGTCCCCACCAACGCCAGCCCCGCCCCCGCCGCCTGGATCAACCGCAGCCGCTCGCTCAGAAACCCCCGCGCCGCCAGCGCCGTGACCACCGGATACAGCGAGGCCAGCACCGCCGCCACCGTCACCGGCCCGTGCTGCGCCGCGATCGAGTACGTCCCGTTGGCCGCCACGTCGGCCAGCCCCACGAAGGCCAGCGCCGGCAGGGAAGCCCAGGGGAAGCCGCCCTCCGGAAGCGCGACCCCGCCCCGCCGTACCGAGGCGTACAGCGCCGCCCCACCCGTCGCCACATTGGTGAGCCGCTGGACGAACAGCGCGAGGAACAGCCCGGTCACCGTCGTCGAAGCCTCCGCGATGAGCGCGAACACCGTGCCGAAGCCGAGCGCGGCGATCAAGGTCAGCAGGATCGCCTGGCGCTGCACGGGCGCGCCGCGCAACTGGGGGCCGCCCGCGAGGACGACCCCGGTGACGGCGACCGCGATCCCCGCCGCCTGCGTCAGGCCGGGCCGCTCGCCGAGGAACAGGCCCACCCCGACCGGTACGGCCACGCTCAGCGTCGCGAGCGGGGAGACGACGCCCATCGGGCCCAGCGCGAGCGCCTTGTAGAAGCTGAACAGCGCGATTGGCCCCACCAGCCCCGCAGCGAACGCGAACCACAGCCGCGGCCCGGCCTCGCTCCAGCCCCCGGTGGCCACCACGACCGCGCCGAGCACGGCCGCCGCGATGCCCTGCGAGACCACGACCACCGTGAGCGCGGGGCTGCGCCGGGTCAGCAGGCCGCCGCCGAAGTCGGCCAGCCCCACAGGAGGCTGGTGGCCAGGGCGAAGAATGCTGTCACGGGGTGCCTCGCAGTACAGTTCGGTGGACGAGCGGGTGCATCACACCGTAGTTCGCTGCATTGAACTCTGTCATCCATAATATTGAACTGAAGGTACAGGCGGAACGTGTCGGACCTCGACCTGCTGACCCAGTCCCTGGCGCGCAACGTCAAGCACTGGCGCTCCGTGCGCGGCTTCACCCTGGACGTGCTCGCCGCCCGGGCCGCCGTCAGCCGGGGCATGCTCATCCAGATCGAGCAGGCCCGCACCAACCCCAGCATCGGCACGGTCGTCAAGATCGGCGACGCCCTCGGCGTCAGCATCACCACCCTGCTGGACTACGAACAGGGCCCGAAGGTCCGCGTCGTCCCCGCCGAGCGCGCGGTACGGCTCTGGCACACCGACGCAGGCAGCTACAACCGCCTCCTCGCCGGCACCGAGGCCCCCGGCCCGCTGGAGATGTGGGACTGGCGGCTGATGCCGGGGAGTCCAGCCCTCCGAGCCCCACCCCACCGGCACGGTCGAACTGGTCCATGTCACCACGGGCGAACTGACCCTCACCGTGGACGGCGAGGACCACCTGGTCCCGGCCGGCGCGAGCGCCACCTTCGAGGCCAACACCCCGCACACATACGGGAATCGGGGCCACGAGCCGATGGAGATGATGATGATGGTGTCGGTCCCGCCCGTGCGCGGAGACACCCCGTGAGCGGCGGTCGTACGCCTGTTAGCGTGCCGTCATGCACGCACCCATCGGACACTTCGACCACGCCGTCCCGGCCCCCGACTGCCTCGACGAGCTGACCCGCCCGGTCGCCGACGCCGTGCGCGCCTGGCGCGGCAGCGTCCCCGCCGACCAGTTCGTCTACGTCGACACCGACCCCGAGTGGGCCGACACCGCGACCTTCGTCGAGCACTACGGCCAGGACCTGCTGGAGCGGTCCGCCAACTGCGTGGTCGTCGCCGGGAAACGCGGCGGTGAGACCATGCTCGCGGCGTGCGTGGTCCTGTCCACCACCCGTGTCGACGTGAACGGCGTCGTCCGCCGTCAACTCGGCGCCCGCAAGGCCTCGTTCGCGTCGATGGACACCGCGACGGGCGAGAGCGGCATGGAGTACGGGGCATCACCCCCGTCGGACTCCCCCGCCGGCTGGCCGGTGTTGGTGGACTCGGCTGTCGTCGACCTGCCCTACGTCCTGGTCGGCAGCGGACGCCGCCGCGGCAAACTCCTCGTCCCCGGCAAGGCGTTCGCCGAACTCCCGGGCGCGGTGGTCCTGGAGGGCCTGGGCGTCGCCTGACCCACCTCGGCCTCAGACCATGCTGTGGTGGGCCAACTCCCCGTGCGGGTCGGCCTCCCCGGGCACCGGCGCCGGATCGGCGTGCACGAGAGCGGCCGTGAGCCGAGGCACCGCGTGCAGCAGTGCGTGCTCCGCCGCCACGGCGACGGCGTGGGCCTGCCGTACCGTCGCCTCCCCGTCCACGACGACCGCCACCTCCGCGCGCAGCCGATGTCCGATCCACCGCAGCCTCAACTCGCCCACTCCGCGCACTCCTTCGACATCCCGCAGGGCGTGCTCGGCCCGGTCCACCAGGTCGGGATCGACGGCGTCCATCACACGCCGGAACACCTCGCGCGACGCGTCCCGCAGGACCAGCGCGATGGCGGCCGTGATCGCCAACCCCACGACCGGGTCGGCGAGTTGCCACCCCAGCGCCGAACCGCCGGCCCCGATCAGCACCGCCAGTGAGGTGAACCCGTCGGTGCGGGCGTGGAGTCCGTCGGCGACGAGTGCGGCCGACCCGATCTCCCGGCCCACCCGCATCCGGTACCGGGCCACCCACTCGTTGCCCACGAACCCGACGAGCGCCGCGACGGCGACCACCGGGACGTGTGTCATGGGCCGCGGATCGAGCAGCCGGTCCACCGCCGCCCAGGCCGCGAAGGCCGCCGACGCGGCGATCGTCAGCACGATCGCGATCCCGGCCAGGTCCTCGGCGCGCCCGTAGCCGTAGGTGAAGCGGCGGGTGGCGGCCCGGCGGCCGAGGACGAACGCGATGCCCAGGGGTACGGCGGTCAGCGCGTCCGCCGCGTTGTGCACCGTGTCGCCGAGCAGCGCGACCGACCCGGACACGACCACCACGGCCGCCTGCACCAGCGCCGTCACTCCGAGCACCGCGAGCGACACCCACAGGGCGCGCATCCCGCGGGCCGACGACTCCAGCGCGGAGTCGAGCTTGTCGGCGGTCTCGTGGGAGTGCGGGGTGAGGAGGTGGCCGAGGCGGTGACGGAGGCCTGTGGGGAGTGGCCGTGGGGACGCGGGTGGTCGTGGCCGTGGTCGTGGTGCGGGTGGGTGTGCTCGTGTTCGTGGCGGTGCTGGTCGCTCACGTGGGACCCCTTCCGGCGCGCGGGTGGACGCGTCGCGCCCACGGAGCCATTATGTGCGTATGAGCGCACGCATGCACCTGTCACCTGCGCACGATGCGCATCCGCGCACCCCGGGCGAGGAACAGTTCGCCCTGGCCGCCGAACTCCTGGCCCTGCTCGGCGACCGCACCCGGCTGACCCTCCTGCACGCCCTCACGGCGGGCGAGGCCGACGTCACCACCCTCACGGAGGCCGGCGACGCGGCCCGCCCCGCCGTCAGCCAGCACCTGGCACGGCTGCGTCTCGCGGGCCTGGTGACCACGCGCAAGGAGGGCCGCCGGGTGATCTACGCGCTGAGCGACGGACACCTGCGACGGCTGGTCGACGAGGCGTTGAACGTGGCGGACCACCGGCTCACCGACCGCCCGCCACACGACTGACCGGCGTACGACTGTCAGTCGCCGCTGCGGAGTTGGGGGCCCTGCCGAGGTAGCTCTCCGCGAACGCGAGGCCCGCGGCGGGGGATTCGAAGACGCGGCGGAGCCGGGCGAGGGTGGTGCCCGCGTGGTACGGGTCGCCGGACGAGGCGCCGTGGTACACGTCGGAGAGCCACTGGGAGAACTCCTGGTACTCCCACACGCGGCCCAGGCAGGCCTCCGAGTAGCCGCCCAGGCCCGCGGAGTCGCCCTTCGTGAGGTGGGCGACGAGGGCGTCGCCGAGCAGGAAGGCGTCGTGCAGGGCGAGGTTCATGCCCTTCGCGGCGATGGGGGCGGTGAGGTGGGCCGCGTCGCCCGCGAGGAAGAGGCGGCCGAACACCATCGGTTCGACCACGTAGTTGTGCATGTCGAGCACGCGCTTCTCGATCAGCCGGCCCTCGGTCAGCGGCGGGGCGCCGGTCGCGGCGAGGCGGTGCCGGAGCTCGGACCAGACGCGCTCGTGCGGCCAGTTGTCGGGGTCGTCGCCCGGCGGGCACTCCAGGTAGTAGCGGGTGACCTCGGGGCTGCGCGCCATGTGCCCGGCGAAACCGCGCGGGTGGACGCCGAACACCACGCAGTCCGAGGACGGCGGCGCCTCCGCGAGCAGCGCCAGCCAGCCGATGCCGTAGTCGTGCCGCGCGACCCGGACCCGCTCCGGCGGCAGCGCGGCCCGGCTCACCCCGCGCGCACCGTCGCAGCCCGCCACGAAGTCGCCGTGCACGAGCCGCCGTTGACCGGTCTCCGGATCGGTGTACGACACCGTCGGGCGGTCGGTGTCGAGGTCGTGCAGCCGGACGTCCTGGACGCCGAAGCGGACCTCCCCGCCCCGCACGTCCGCGTACTCGCGCACGAGGTCCGTCACGAGCAACGGCTGCGGATAGACGAAGTGATGATGCCCCGTCAGCTCCGTGTAGCCGAGCCGGTGCCGCTGCCCGGCGAACCGGAACTCGCACTCGGTGTGCGGCAGCGCCCGCTCCAACAGCCGCTCGGCGAGCCCCGTTGGTGAAGTCCGCGGACGGCCCACTCCTCGATGACGCCGGCGCGTGGCCGTTGCTCTATGAACTCCCGGGTCTCGGTCTCCAGCACGAGGCAGTCGATCCCGGCGGCGCGGAGGATGTTGCCGACGGTGAGTCCGGCGGGTCCGGCGCCCACGACGACGACCGGAAAGTGGTCTGCGGACGGGGAGTTGAGGTGGGGGAAGTCGAGGTCACCCGCCCAGTATGACGGTGTGCAGACAGCCGGAACCGGCCGCCTGGAGGGCGGCCGGTTCGGGTACTGGGGAGGCGGGGAAGGGATCAGTGCGTGGGCACGTCCACGACCACGACCTCGTCGATGCTGCGCTGGATCTCCTCCGGGCGGGAGGCGACGGCGCGGGCCCAGTGGTAGATGGCCAGGAGAACGCCGAGATGATCAGGATGTCCCACCAGAGCGGGATGTTGCCCTGGCCGCCGAAGCCGCCCTGCCAGGAGATGACGCCCATGCCGATCAGGTAGACCGGCAGCCACTGGGCGGCCTTGAAGTCCAGCCGGGGTGCGTCGGGCAGGTTCTTGCTCCTGGCGTAGAAGGCGTAGCCGCCGAGCAGCGCGTAGCCGAGGATGATCGCCACGCCGAGCCGCCAGAGGATGCCCCAAGTCGCCCAGTAGATGATGAGGTTGGCGACCACGAAGGACAGCGGAGAGATCACCTTGCCGCCGGGGAGGCGGTAGGGGCGGTCGTGGTCCGGGAGCTTGTCGGTGAAGACGCCGTACGCCAGCGGGGCACCCGCGTACATCAGGACGCTCGCCGAGGTGATGAAGCCGACCAGCTGCTGCCAGCTCGGGAAGGGCAGGAAGCAGATGACGCCGGTCACGAAGGAGAGGATCAGGCCGAACCACGGCACGCCCCGGGCGTCCGTCTTCTCGAAGAGCTTCGGCGCGTAGCCGTTGCGGGAGAGGCCGTAGGAGACGCGGGAGGTGGCGGTCGTGTAGATCAGGCCGGTGCCGGCGGGGAGACCACGGCGTCGAGGTAGAGGACGACGCTCAGCCAGCCGAGGCCGACGAGGGTGGCCAGGCCCGCCCAAGGGCCGTCGATTCCGGGGAAGTTGAGCTTGCCCCAGCCGTGCGCGAACGCGCTGTGCGGCAGCGCGGCGATGAACACGACCTGGAGCAGGACATAGATGGTCGCGCCGATCGCGACCGAGCCGAGGGTCGCGCGGGGCAGGTCACGCCGCGGGTTGCGGCTCTCGCCCGCGAGCTGGATCGCCTGCTCGAAACCGAGGAGGGCGAAGATGATGCCGCTGGTGCTGATCGCGCTCAGTACACCCTTGGCACCGAAGGGCGCGAAGGTCTCCGAGGTGAAGTTGCCCGGGTGGAAGTTGCCCACCGCGACGATGAAGATCGTGGCCAGCGGTACCGCGATCTTCCACCAGGTGGCCGCGCTGTTCGTGTGCGCGAGGACCTTCACGCCCAGGAAGTTGACCGCGACGAACACCGCCATCAGGACGATGGCGACGATCAGACCGCTGGTCGTGAGGGTGCTGTCCTTCGCGTGCAGATAGCCCTTCGCGAAGTCCCAGTGACCGGCGTAGCCGATCATGGCCTCGACCTCGATGGGGGCCACGGTCGCCGCCTGCAGCCAGGAGAACCAGCCGAACGACATGCCCGCGAGGCCGCCGAAGGCGTAGTGCGGATAGCGGGCCGTGCCGCCCGCCACCGGGAACATGCCGCCGAGTTCGGCGTGCACGAGCGCGAGCAGCACGATCGCGATGGCGCCGATCACCCACGAGATGGTCGCCGCGGGGCCCGCGACCATGACGGCGTTCTTCGCGCCGTACAGCCACCCGGACCCGATGATGGAGCCCACCGAGGCCCACATCAGTCCGATCAGTCCGACGTCCCGGCGCAGTCCGCCCGGTTTGTTCGCGGCCTCCGGGAGAACCTGGTCCACACTCGCCATGTCAAGGCGCCTCTCGAAGTCAACACGCATGCTTAACGGTCGGGAGGCCTCAGGCTAGGAATGCATGAATATTTTCAGAAGTGCGTTGCCTGAAATTTGACTTGTCCTGGAGAGCTTCTTTTACACAACGCCCCCACAGGTAGGCGCAGGTCGGCGCAGGTCAGCCAAGCCGCGGGATCTCGATCGCCGGGCAGTGGTCCATGACCATGTCGACACCGGCCGCGCGGGTCCGGTCGTACGCGGACTCGTCGATGACCCCGAGCTGGAACCAGACCGCCTTCGCGCCGATGGCGACCGCCTCGTCGGCGACCGGGCCCGCGAGGTCGCTGTTGACGAAGACGTCCACGACGTCCACCGCGTAGGGGATGTCCGCGAGGGAGGCGTACCCCTGCTCGCCGTGCACCGTCTCCGCCTTGGGGTGGACGGGTACGACGCGCTTGCCGAAGCGCTTCAGCACCTCGGCGACGCCGTAGGCCGCCCGCGACCGGTTCGAGGACAGGCCCACGACGGCCCAGGTGTCGCCGGACTCGGTGAGGATCTTGCGGATCGTGGCTGAGTCGCCGTACATGCTCGGTCTCCTTGGAATCGTGCGCGCCCGCTGCTGCCTGCGACAACAGCGGGCGGAGCACCCTGATTCTCAGTCCGACACCACGGACGTGTTGAGGCCCCTGTCGTAGTGATTGTGCGCGATACGGACGCCCGTGCTGCCGTGGAAGACGAGCAGCGGTGACGTGTACGGCGGTTGGTCCGCCGCGGCCAGCCGGCGGACGGTGTTGCCGGTGAAGGTGAAGCCGCCCACGCTCTTGGCATTGACCACTGTCACGTCACTGATGTCGAAGGAGTTGTGTTCGACCTTGATGTCGTGGTGCACCGGGTGCGCCGGGTCGACGACCTGGTTGGTCGGTTCCACGAAGATCACCGGGCCGGTGGGGCGCGTGAAGGAGTTGTCGCGGATCGTGAGGTCGGCGACCGGGCCGGACTCGTACCACTGGTAGGCGTCGGCCGAGACGTAGACGCTCGCCATGGACATCGCGTCGAAGCGGTTCCCGGCGATCAGGACCGGCTTGCGGGTGGTGACCAGGATGCCGCGCGTCGGCACGTTGCGGAACGTGTTGCCCGTGATGACGACCGACGGCGTGGCCGTGATGTTCTCGACGACCGTGCCGCCGACCTCGACCCCCGCGGGGACCGTCCGGTCGAAGGTGACGTTCATCGTGGTCAGCGGCTTGTCGTGGTCCATCCCGCTCGGCCCGTCGACCGCGGTGACCTTCGCGTGCGCGGGCGTCAGCGGGACCATCGTGCGCTTGGTCGTGAACTCGACCTCGTCACCGGGCGCGAACTGCGGGAACCCGGCGGTCTGCGGGTGCTCGTAGGCGAGGGTGAGCGTGTCCGGTCCGGGCTGCCCGACGACCTCCAGGTAGGTGCCGTGGATGTTGATCGGGTCGTCGTGCGGGCCGTCGAAGAGGCTCCGGGTGATCGAGACCCTGCCCTTGACGCCGGACATCTGCACGAAGTCGGCGAACGACGCGGTGGACCGGCCGGACGTCGGATCGGGGGCGAAGTTCACCTTGTCGATGGAGATGTTCTCGCTGAACTGGCCCACCACACCGAAGGATTGGAGGTAGTACGCGTTCATCGAACGCATGGTGACGTTCTTGGACTGCCAGATGAAGGCGCCCGGTTCGGTCCGCTCGATCAGCCGCATCTGGTAGACGAGCCCGGCGTCCGACGGCTGCGTGGCGGTGCCGTAGTCGATGCGGATCCGGCGGTCGCCGAGGTCGGTGACCGTGGAGACGTCGTTGAAGAGCGGGTTGTCGCCGCGCCAGGTCCGCTGCGCCTTCGGGTCGTGGATCTGCGTGTACTGGAGGCCGTCCGTGCCCGACCAGTACGGCTGCCCGGTGGCCGGGCTCTTCTCGCCGAGCCAGGTGATGTGCGCGCCGTTCACTTCGTACGGGCTGCCGGCCGGGATCTTCAGGACGCGGTAGGCGTGCCCGTCCTGGACACCGGCGGCGGCGACCGTCGCGTCGATGACCTCGGGGGCCGCGTAGTCGAAGGAGAGGTTCTGGAACGTCACGTCCGTCGAGCGGATCGACGCGAACGCCGTCTGGAGACCGTGGTAGACGAGCTTCGCCCCGCCGCCGTCGATCGTGACGTCGTGCATGTCCTCGACGAGCAGCCCGATCTTCTTGTCCCGGTAACGCTGGTCCGCGCCAACGGTGTTGGAGACATACAGCTCACGCGTCTCGGCCCGCTCGGGGTAGAGCTGGTAGGTGCCCTTCGAGAACTCGATCCGCACCGCCCGCCCGTGATCGACGCTCTTCGCGTGCCGCAGGGCCGCTACGACGGCGGGCGTCGAGTCGGTCCGGCCGGTGGGGTCGGCGCCGTACGCGTCCACGTCGACCACCGCCACCGGCGCGGCTCTCTGCGCCGAGGCGACAGGAGCACCGCCGCCCACGAGCAGCGCGAGCGCCCCCGACAAACACGAACCGAGACATAGCCCCTCCGGAGCATTCGTGATGCATGACCAGGAGTCGCGAAACACCCGATGAATGTGCGGAGTTGGTACCCGATTCGCGGCCGGAACTCCGACTGGAGTGTCCTTAGATCCGACCTCTAGGTCAATGGTCCGGACAAGCCGGGTCGTGCTCCGGGCGAGCCGGGTCGCGGGCCGGACGAGCTCGGGGGCGCTCGGGTCATGCCCTACGCCACCTCACGCCCTCGGTGCCGCCGTGCTCGCGCGGATCACCAGCTCGGGGTCGAAGAGGAGTTCCCCACGGGGACGTCCCGGTTGCCGACCAGGGCGAGGACGCTGCGGCCCGCCTCCGAGGCCAGGCGGTCGGCGGGCTGGCGGACGGTGGTGAGCGGGGGTCGACGAAGTCCATGATCATCGAGCCGTCGTAGCCGACCACCGACACGTCACCCGGCACGTCGTACCCCTGGCGGCGCGCACCCCGGATCGCGCCCAGCGCCATGTAGTCGCTGGCGGCGACGATCGCCGTGGCGCCCCGGGCGAGCAGCGAGATCGCGGCGGACTGGCCGCCCTCGACGGTGTACGACTGCCGGACCACCCACTGCTCCGGTTCCGCCACCCCGCGCCTGCCCAGCGAGGCGACGAAACCGCTGACGCGGAGGTCGGCGGGGCGGTTGCCGACCGGGCCCGATGCCATGCCGATCCGACGGTGGCCGAGCCGGTACAGGTGGTCGACGGCGAGTTCGGCGGCGAGCAGGTCGTCCGTGGAGAGACCGGTGCCTCGCTCACCCCCTCGAACCGGCCGTTGATCCCGACGAACGGGATCCGGCGCGAGCGCAGCAGTTCGTACGCCGAAGGGTCCGCGCCCTCCAGGGTGTTGCTGGCCGAGAGGAACACGACGGCCGCCACGCCCCGGTCGGCGAGCGAGGTCACGAAGTCCAACTCCTGCACCCCGCCCGGGAAGCACGGGCACAGCACCGTCTTCAGACCGTGCGGGGCGAGCAACCATCGACTCGATGCGCTCGGCGACATCGGCGAAGAACGGGTTGGAGACCAACTCCGTGATGACCGCCACCAGTTGACCACGGGTCTGCCGCTCGTAGCCGAGGTCGGCCATCGCCTGCTCGACCGCCTCACGGGTCCTGCAGGACACACCCTGACGCCGGTTGATGACCCGGCTGACGGTGGCCTCGCTCACCATCGCACGCTCCGCGACCTCGGTGATGCCGACCTTCATCCGCGTCCCTCCACCCCGACTTGCACCAACTGGATGAAAACTTTCAGTCCGACCTCCCGCGCAACATAGCAGCGGGACTGCGTGTCTTCCATGTTTCTCGCGCATGACCATTGAATCGCCACTTCGGCCCCTGCTAGCTTTCCGGCCACCACGCGGCCCCACCCCGCAGTGACCGAAGACCGGGAGAACCGATGAAGCCCTCACGGCTCATGCTGCTCACCGCCGTTGCCCTGCTCGCCCCGCTGGCTCCCGCCCTGTCGGCCACCGCGTCCGCCGCCCCCGCCCCCAACTCGCCATCCCGGACCCGGGGTTCGAGAACGGCGGCACGGGCTGGACCTTCACCTCGGGCGCCGGCGTCGGCACCGGCAACAGGCACGGCGGCGAACGCTTCCTCTACCTGGACGGCGGCGCGGGCAAGAGCGCCGAACTGACCATCGTCGCGCCCAGGAACGGGAGTTACGACTTCTCCGCGTGGATCGGCAGCGCCGGCACCGGCGGCACGTACACGATCCGGCGCAACGGCGAGACCGTGCGGACGATCACCCTGCCGCAGCACCCCGGCTACGCCCGCTACACCATCAGCGGCGTGCAGGTGAGGACCGGCGACCGGCTCCAGATCGAATTCGGCTCCGGCACCTCCTGGGTCAACGCCGACGACCTGATGATCTCGCCCGCCGCACCCGCCGACCCGAAGGTCACCTCGTCCGACCCCGAGGTCGTCGCGATGTTCGACTGGGCGCGGAAGAAGGCCAACAGCTGGGTCCAACTCCCGGGCACCGTAGGCCCGGTGAACGTCGACGAGTACCGGACCGGCGGCACCGGCACCGCGTCGTACGAGCCCACCTACTGGGCCGGCTACGCCAACCGCAGCGCCTACTACTCCCGCGACATGACCCACCAGCTCGCCGGCGCCCACCTCATCGGCCTCGACGCCGAGAACGAGACGATGCTCCGCTCGTACGCCGCGTCGGCCACCGCCGAGCACAAGTACTTCCCGGTGTGGTCCCTCAACTTCGACGCCAAGACCTACCTGAGCATCGACTACAAGAGCCCGGACGATTTCGTCCGCGAGGTACCGGCCACCTTCGAACTCGTCGAGAAGGCGGCGCAGGCCTACCTGTGGACCGGCGACCGCCGCTACGTCGACGACCCGGTGCTGTGGGCCTTCTACCGGCACGCCACCGAGCAGTTCATCGACCTGCACGACTCCGCCAAGGACAACGGCAGGGTGAAGGTCGC
Source organism: Streptomyces sp. P3 (assembly GCA_016893485.2). GTDB lineage: Bacteria > Actinomycetota > Actinomycetes > Streptomycetales > Streptomycetaceae > Streptomyces. Next base: position 1,783,816 of record JAFEKX020000001.1, on the reverse strand, counting down.
CGAGGGCACCGGCCAGGGCATCTTCAGGGCGCCGCCAGCTACAACGAACAGGACGGCGACGGTCTCGCCGAGGCCGGCGACGGCATCGCCGCCGAGTACCAGGCCTACCTGGCGATGTCCGTACTCGCGCACGGCAAGGGCGACACCGCGCTGGCCAGGACGTACGACAAGCGCGCCGCCGACCTGAAGACGTACTTCAACGACGACTGGAGCGGCACCGGCAGCGGCGCCGACATGGTCCGCGCGTACACCACCTCCGGCACCCCGGTCACCGGCTGGGGCAAGGAGAACAGCGTCTTCATGCCGATGAAGCAGATCATCGACCCCGGCCCGCGCAACGACGCCTACCTCGACTACATCCAGGCCCAGGAGCTGGGCCCGGACGGCTCGCCCAACATCGAGTCCACGACCTACCTCCCCGACATGTTCTTCAAGAACAACCGCCCCGACACCGCCTGGCAGTGGATGCGGAAGATCTACGGCGAGCGCGACACCCAGCACGTCAACTCCAGCCAGGGGCCGAACGGTGACTACCCCGAGGTGTCGTTCACCCTGGTCAGTCAGACCGTGCAGGGCCTGATGGGTATCACCCCGGACGCGCCGGGCCACAAGGTGACCACCCAGTCGCAGCTGCCCTCCGGCATGAAGTGGCTCCAGGCGGCGGACGTCCCCATCGGCACCGGCACGGTCACCGTCCGCCACGACGGCGCGACCAAGACCACGCTGACCAACAACTCCCGCAAGGGTTCGTACAGTTGGGAGGCCCGCTTCCCGGGCGTCCACAAGAGCATCAAGGTCGACGGCGTCCCGCAGCGCGTACGCACCAAGACCGTCCACGGCGTGACCTACACGTACGCGACGCCGACGGTGCGGGCCGGGGCCACGACGGTGGTGCAGGTGACCGGTTGAGACGTCGCCGGCCTATCGAGGGAGTCGTAGCGCCGCGGCGAGGTCGTCGAGGTGGCGTGCCACCGGTCCCAGGGTAAGCAGGCCGCTGCCCGCCCCGGCCAACTCGGCTTCGGCGGGCGCCAGTTCGGAGTGGGCGCGCTCCATGGTCTGCCGGTCGTCCAGGTCCAGTGCGGCGCGGGCGGTCAGACACCACAGCGCCTCGAAGAGGAGATCGCGGGGCGGGTCGGGGGAGCGCGCGGAGTGCGGCCTTGGCTTCGGTGGGGCGGTCGTGGGCGAGCAACACGTGCGGGCGGGCCCATGGTTCGTACGGTCCCCAGTCGAGGTGCTCGTCGGTCTGGGCGGGTCGGCCGCGCCGTAGGCGGAGGCACAGCAGGGCCAGCGGCAGGAGCCCGTGTTCCAGGCCGGGCATGCCGGCTCCGTCCAGGCGAAGGGCCGCTCGCCGGTAGGCGGTTGCCTCCTCGGCCGGCTGGGGGTTGCCGGTCGCGGAGAGTCGCAGGGCCCGGTACCAGTCGGTGAACACGCCCACCAGCGGCAGTTCATGACGCTCCGCCAGATGGTCTGCCGCCGCCGCGTGTTCGTCGGCTCCGGTGAAGTCGGCGAGGGCGCTGCGGGACTGGAGTCGGACGAGATGGCCCAGGACTTCGTAGGTGACCATGCCGTGCCGGGCGGACAGGGAGACCAACTCGGCGCCGGTCTCGTCGCGTTGAGGGGCGAGGCCCGCGCGGTGGAAGGTCTGCATGAAGGTGCCGTTGAGGGCGAAGGCGAGCAGCGCGGGGTCGTTCAACTGGCGGGCGATGTCCTCCGCCTGGCGGGCGGCCTGGGGGCCACGTGCCGAGCGGGTGCCGCGTGACTCCAGGGCGATGGTCGCCAACAGGCGGGCCCGCGCGGCGAGATGGGCGTCCTGGGGGAGTGCCGCCAGGGTGAGCTCGGCCGCCTCCACGGTGTCCGCCGCCTGCTGCGGGTCGTCGACACGGGTCCAGATCGCGGGGACGTCGTAGGCGCCGATGACACGGGCGGTGAGTTCCGGGTCGCCCAGTTCCTGCGCCGCCGTGATGGCGGCGAGGCGGTGTCCGCGCGCCGCTTCCAGGCCGCCGCCTCCGGTGACGGCGAGATCGCGGAGCAGGCCGACCGTCGACTCCAGGCGGGCGCGGGCGCCGGACGCGACGGTGCGGTCGTAGGCGGCGGTTGCCTGCGTCCATACGCGTGCGGCGGGGTCGGATGGTGAGACCTGCTCCTTGGGGCCACCGGGCCCGGGGTCCAGATGTGCCGCCTGGTCGAGGATGTCCGCCTCCAGGCGGCGCAGTGCCGGGCCCGGGTCGGCGCCGAGCTGTTCCACGAGCAGGGTGCGTGCCCGGCGCAGTACCGCGAGCGCGTCGCCCTGCCGGCCGGTGCGGTAGAGGGCAAGTGCCAGGAGCCGCCAGGCGTCCTCGCGCCAGGGGTGTTCCGCCACGTGGGCGTCGAGGTCGGGCACCGCCAGCGCGGCCCGGCCCAGGGCGAGTTGGACCTCGGCCCGCCGTTCGACCGCGTGGAGCCGGAGTTCGGCGAGGCGGGAGCGTTCCGCGCGGGCCCAGGGTGCCGCGTCGAAGTCGGCGTAGGCCGGTCCGCGCCACCAACTCAGCGCCTCCTCGAGCCGGTTGAGCGCGTCCGGGTCCGGCAGGGTTCCCGCGGCGGTCACCGCCCGCTCGAAGCGCCAGGCGTCCACGGCCTCCGGCTCCGCGCGCAGCGCGTACCCCGGGCCCTCGGTGACCAGCAGCCGGGCCGGAGTGCGCGGCGGACGCTCCGGTTCCAGGGCCCGGCGCAGCGCGGCCACGAAGGTGCGCACCGCGCCCACCGCGTCGGCGGGCGGCTCGCCCTGGTCCGCCCACAGATCCGCGACCAGGCGCCCGACCGGGACGACCCGGCGCCGGGCGACCAGCAGCCGGGCCAGCACCGCACGGTGCCGGGGCCCTTCAGGGCGATCGCGTCCCCGGCACCGTCCCAGGCCGCGACCGGCCCCAGCACCCCGAACGCCACGTCCATCGCCGACCACCCCTTTCCGGGGCATCGCCCCAGGTCACGGTAGCGCGCTCACCCACTGCTCATTCGCGCCCGGCAGGCTCTACGGCATCGACACCGGCGTCGCTTTCGACACCGGTCTCGGCATCGCCACCAAGGAAGGGCGCCCCATGTCACCAGTCATCCCCGGCTTCACCTACCACCGCGTGCCCGTCGCGGACGGCGTGTCCCTGAACGCCGCCGTGTCCGGTACCGGCAGCCCGATCGTGCTGCTGCACGGCTTCCCGCAGACCCACCTCATGTGGCGCCATGTCGCCACCGACCTCGCGGCCGACCACACCGTGATCTGTCCCGACCTGCGCGGTTACGGCGCGAGCGACAAGCCCGCCGAGACCGACGGCTCCGGTTACGCCAAGCGCACCATGGCCGCCGACATCGTCGCCCTCGCCCGCGCCCTGGGCCACGACCGGTTCGCGCTCGCCGGGCACGACCGCGGTGCCCTGGTCGCCTTCCGCGCCGGACTCGACCACCCCGACACGATCACCCACCTGGCCTGCCTCGACGTACTGCCCACCCTGGACATGTGGGACGCGCTGCACGGCGTCACCGCCGCCGTCGGCTTCCACCTCTACCTGATGGCCCAACCCCGGGCCTGCCCGAGGAGTTGATCGCCGCCGCGCCCGACGCGTTCTTCGGCCACTTCCTCGACATCTGGACCGACGACCCGCAGGCGGTCCCCGCCGAGATCCGCACCGCCTACCTCGACGCCTGCCGCGCCGCGGTGCCCTCGATCGTGGCCGACTACCGCGCCTCCGCCGGGATCGACGTCACCCACGACCGCGCCGCCCGCGACAGCGGCGACCGGCTGCGGATGCCGGTCGCCGTCCTCCAGCAGGACTGGGGCGCCGCCCTCGGCTTCGACGCGGCCGCCCTGTGGAGCGCCTGGGCACCCGACCTGCGGCACGAGACCGTCACCTGCGGCCACTTCATGGCGGAGGAGGCGCCCGTTGTCGTGGCGAAGACACTGCGGGACCTCGTCGCCGAGCGCTGAGACCGCGCGTCTCAGGTGGTGCCCGCGGTCACCGTGAAGTCGACGTCCTCGCCGACCGCCGACACCCCGTTGAAGGCGGCGCTCGCGTGCAGTCGGTTCGCGCCCGTCGGCAGGGGGCGTTCGGCGTGCAGGACCAGGCGCCGTCGACGTGTGCGACACCCGCGCACACCCTGTGCTCGGTGGCGTCCAGGACCGTCACCCGGGCCCCCGGATACGAGGTCCCGGCGAGCCGCCCCGCGCCGGACACGAAGGTGCCGCCCGCCGGTTCGGTCAGCGTCGGGCCGGGCATGCCGACGGTCACCGTGCAGCCGCCGGACGCGCGACGCCTGCCCCCGGCGTCGGTCAGCAGGACGGTGCAGCCGGGCAGCCGCGTCCCCGGCACCGCCCGCGCGTCCACGGCGAGCGCGAACGGGTAGCCGCTGTCCCGCCACGAACCGGACCCCGAGTCACGGACATAGGTGTACGTCCCGCTCGCCCCGTCGGTGGCCACCGAACCCTGGAACCCCGCGGCGTCGGCGAGCGGCGTACCCGTGACCCGGGCCCCGGCGGGCGCCGTCAGCCGCAGCGAGGACCCGGCCGGCAGGGCGGCACCCTTGTACCCCGCTGATCTCCACCAGCCCGGACCGCCCCGGCACGATGGTCGCCGCACCGCCCAGCACCCGTACGGAGACGTCCCCGAAGTCGGAGCCGAAGCCGGAGGGGAGCGGCGTGGCGGAGGCGACGGCGGGCGGGAGCAGTGCCGTACCGGCGACGAGCGCGGCGGCCACAAGACCCAGTCGTCGTAGGACGGTTCCTGGCGACGAGGGGCCCGGGCGGAAAGTGGATGGACTGTCGGTCGTGGGCGACGAGGGCTCGTGGGGAACGTGCGGTCGGTCATGGGAGTCTCCGGGATCGTCTCGTCCGGGGGCAGGCCGGCTGCTCCCACCCCACACGCCCGACCGCCCCGGGGAAAGGCGAGATGGGCGAACGGGTGAACGCCGGTCGGGCGACAGGGACGGCCGGACGAGTGCAATCGGCGCGGAAATCCCTCTCCCGGCTGCGGGACGCGCTCGCATACGGACCCGTTCGGGAAACGTGACCCCGTGAACCCGAGCCGCCGTACCGTCGCCCGCCTCCTGGTCCCTCTCCTCGTCCCCCTTCTCGCCCTGTGCCTCGGCGCGGGCACTCCACCGGCCGCCCCCGCGCACCGCGATCACCCTCGCGGAGACCGCGTCGCAGCCCACCTACCAGCCCGGTGGCCGACTGAAGTTCACCGTGGTCGTGGCCAACGCCGGGCCCGCCCGCGCCACCGGACTGCGGGTCACGGTCGCGCCGCCACCCGAACTGCACACGCCGACACCGGAGTTCGCCCGCTCCTGTACGCCGACCGGCCGGGGCACGACCTGCGGCACCGCACCTGGAACCGCCGCCATCGCCCCGCACGGCTCCCTGACCTACACCCTCACCGGCACGGTGCCCCGTCCGTCAGCGGCGAACTCACCGCCTCCGCCGACGTACGCGTCCCCGCGACCGCCACGGACGCCCACTGCGAGCCGGTCTGCCGGGCGAGCGTCACCGTCGGCGGGCCGCGCGTCCACATCCGTACGACCGCCGCCACCGAGCCGGGCGGGATCGTCGCCCTCACCACGACCCTGGACAACATGGGCTCGGGCGACGCCCGCCGCTTCCGGTTCACGGACGACCTGAGGGATGTGCCGGACGACGCGGCCTTCGTCGCCGGTTCGGTCAACTCCGGTCCGCCCGAGGCGGGTTCGGGTGCGTACGACGCCCGTGCGAGAACGGTGACCTGGACGGGCGCGGTGCCGGTCGGGCAGGCCGTCACCGTCACCTACCGGGTCCGCCTGCCGGAGCGACCGCACGGCGACGGCGTCCTGACGCACCGCGTCACCGCCCCCGGCACGAACTGCGCCCCGGACTCCTCGGACCCGGCCTGTACGACGACGACCTCCTAGAAAAGCGGGCGAACATGCGTGCGCACGGCTCTCCGCCCGCCTACGCTCAGGCCGTGCTGCGCATCATCGACGTCCGAACCGGCGAGCCCGTCGAAGCCGCCCCCGCCCGCCGTGGCCTGACCAGGGTCCAGGCGCACGCGTCGGGCCTCGACGCCACGGCACTACGCGTCCTCCTCACCTCCGACCTCCTCGTCCGCGCCCTCGAACTCGGCGGCACCCCCGTCTGGTCCCTGCTCACCGGCGACCGCCAACAGGCCGAACTCCGCGCCGCAGCCGGTGCGTTGGGCATCCGCCCCTTCGAGGACGGCACCGAACTCGGCGCCGGCCTCGGCGAGGCCCAGGTCCTCCATGTCATGGCCGGCGGCGCGGGAGACGGCCGGGGAGTCCCGGTCCCCGAAGCGGCGGGGGAGCCCAGGTTTCCGAGACGGCGGGGGACCCCGGTCTCCGAGACGGCGGGAGGAACCCCGGTCTCCGAGGCGACCGGGCGGGCCGTGGTCGCCGTGGCCCCCGTCGATTCGCCCACGGCCGCCGCCCCCGACCTCTCCGAACCGGGCGCGCTCCGGCTCGCGCTGCTCTCGCACCCCGGGACCTGCCGGTACGGCTCGACGGGGAGGCGCTGGACGAGGCGCGGCGGACGCTCGCGCACTGGCGTGGCGCGGTCGCCGACTGGGCACGGCGGCCCTCGCGGCCGGTGCCCGACGACGTGCGGGTGGAGCTGCGGACCGCCTGGGAGGACGACCTGAACGTGCCCGAGGTGCTGCGGGTGCTGCACCGGGTGGAGACCTGGCCGGACCTGCCGGACGGCGCCCGCTTCGAGACGTACGCCTACGCCGACCGGCTGCTCGGGCTCGAACTCACCCGTGACATCGGGTCGTTGGCGTGAACGCCCGTGCCGGGGCCCGTCCGCTGCGCCGGCTGGTCGTGCTGCGGCACGCCAAGTCGGCCTGGCCCGAGGGAGTTCCGGACCACCTGCGGCCCCTCGCCCCGCGCGGGCGGCGGGACGCCCCGGCCGCCGGTGTCGCCCTTGCCGAGACCGACTCGCTGCCGGATCTCGCCCTGTGCTCCACGGCCGTACGGGCGCGCCAGACCTGGGAGTTGGCGTCCGCCGAGTGGGGACGCCGCCGCCGGTGCGGTTCGAGCCGGGGCTGTACGCGGCCGATGTCGCCGAGTTGCTCGACGTCGTGCACCAAGTGCCGCCCGAGGTCGAGACGTTGCTGCTGATCGGGCACAACCCCGGGCTTGAGGAGCTGGTCCTCGAACTCGCCGGGGACAGTCTTGACGACGCGCTCGACGAGGTCCGGGTGAAGTTCCCGACCTCGGCGATCGCGGTCCTGGCCTGGCACGGCAGTAGGTGGCGGGAACTCGCCCCGGGCACCGCCCTGTTGACGGGGCTGACCGTGCCGAGGGGCAGGAAGAAGTAGGGGCGTGACCGGTACGCGGTGAGCGAGTTCAGGGCGCGGGGTCCGGGACCAACTGGCCAGCAGCTGAAGGCGTTCCGCGGACGGGGAGCCCGGTTCGGCGGTGGAGACGCCGAGGATCTGCTCGGGGTCGTCGGTCGGCGCGAACGCCTCGTAGCCCAGGACGAGGTCGCCGACGACGGGGTGGTGGAAGTGCTTCGTGCCGTGGGTGCGCTGGAACACGTCGTGGTCGGCCCACCAGTGGCGGAAGTCCGCGTCCCGGACGGAGAGTTCACCGACCAGCTCGGCCAGCGCGGGGTCGTGCGGGTGACGTCCGGCGTACAGGCGGAGTGAGGCGACGATGCCTCGGGCGGCGCCCTCCCAATCGGCGTACAGGGAGCGGAGGTCGTCGTCGAGGAAGACCAGGCGGGCCATGTTGCGGTCGCGGGCGGGCAGCGCCTCGAAGTCCGTGTACAGGGCGCGGGCGAGGTCGTTGGCGGCGAGGACGTCCATGCGGCGGCCGTAGACGAGGGCGGGGACCTCGGTGAGGCTGTCGAGCAGCAGACGCAGACCGGGGCGGACGCGCTGCGGGGGCAGCGGGCGGGGACGGGTGCGGGACGGTCTGGCGATCCGGAACAGGTGGGCGCGCTCCAGCTCGGTCAGGCGCAGGGCGCGGGCGATCGCGTCCAGGACGGACGTGGAGACGTTCAGATGGCGTCCGCGCTCCAGGCGGACGTAGTAGTCGACGCTGACGCCGGCGAGCTGGGCGACCTCCTCGCGCCGCAGGCCCGGAACGCGGCGGGTGCCGGGCGCGGGGGCCAGGCCCGCCTCCTCGGGGTGATCTTCGCGCGGCGCGAGCGGAGAAAGTCCCGCAGCTCGCTGTTGGGTTCCTGGGCCATTCCTCCACGGTAGACCGGGTGACCTGGGGAGCGGCCGAGCCAGAGGGGGTCTGTTGGACCCCGGTCGGAGCGGGTCTCCCACCCCGGCCGCGATCGGTGTCGGCTGGGTGGAGGCAAAGTACGCACGCACTTGGAGGTCCGTGATGAAGCGCAGGATTCTCGGCGGCACCGGCATGTCGGTGAGCGAGTACGCGCTCGGCACGATGATGTTCGGCGCGATGGGCAACACCGATCACGACGAGTCGGTCCGCATGATCCACACGGCGCTGGACGCCGGGATCAACCTCGTCGACACCGCCGACGTGTATTCCGGCGGCGAGTCCGAGGTGATCGTGGGCAAGGCGCTGAAGGGCCGGCGCGACGACGTCGTCCTGGCCACCAAGTTCGGGCTGGCGATGGGCGAGGACCCCAACCGCCGTGGCGGATCGGCCCGTTGGATCCGCCGCGCGCTGGAGGAGGGCCTGCGCCGCCTGGACACCGACCACGTCGACCTGTACCAGATGCACCGCCCGGACCCGTGCACCGACATCGACGAGACCCTCGCCGTCCTGTCGGACCTGGTGCGGGCCGGGAAGGTGCGGGCGGTCGGCGGCTCGTTCTTCTTCTTCTCCCGAGGAGATCGTGGAGGCCCAGTGGACGGCCGAGCGCCGGGGGCATCACCGGTTCCGCACCGAGCAGCCGCCGTACTCGATCCTCACGCGGGGGTGGAGAGCCGGGTGCTGCCCACCGCGCAGCGGTACGGCATGGGGGTGCTGACCTTCGGTCCGCTCAACTCCGGCTGGCTGTCGGGGCGTTCGGATCCGACCGGCGGGCACCGGAGCGCCGGTGCGGGGGCGAAGATGTTCGATCTCGGCCTGCCCGGTGTGCGGGCGAAGGCCGAGGCCGTGCGCGCCCTGGCCGATGTGGCCGCCGAGGCCGGTCTGCCGCTGCCGCATCTGGCCACCGCGTTCGTCCTGGCCCATCCGGCGGTCACCGCGGTGCTCATCGGCCCGCGCAGGCCCGAGCAACTGACCGATCTCCTCGCCGCGGCCGACGTGGAACTCGGCGACGACGTCCTCGACCGCGTCGACGAGATCGTCCCGCCCGGCGTCGACGTGAACCCCGGCGACTTCTACATCGACCCGACCCCGCCGATCACCGACAAACGCCTGCGCCGCCGCTGGCCGCCACCTTCGACGGTCAACTCCCTTGCCGGGAGCGGACGTTCAGCCGACGTGGACGCGCGGTCGCCGCTCGGGATCCGGTTCCGCGCGGCGCAGGACCTCGCGGGTGACCGGGGCGACCTCGCCGTCGCCGAAGATCAGGAAGCGGATCAGATGGCTGACCGGGTTGCCCTCGGTCCAGGTGAAATAGGCGTGCGGGACCTTGCCGGTGCGGTCGCGGAGGGAGAGGAGGACGGCGGCGATCGCGTTCGGGACCGTGGGGCCCGCGACCCGCAGCCGTCGTACGCCGTACTTCTCCTCGCCGTGCACGGTGATGTCCGCCGAGAAGTCCGAGGAGTCGCGCAGCAGGACCTCCAGAAACAGCACCGGGCCGCCGTCCGGGATATGGGTCTCCTCGCGCTGGCTGTACTCCTTGGCGCGGTACTCCCGGCTGCTGTGCTCCTGCGGCTCGTTCGCGATCAGCCGCAGCGGCCCGTGCTCGGCCGCCTCGTCGATGAAGCAGGCCGCGGTGTCGTCGAACGTGACCTCGGCGGCGCGGTTCGAAGGCGCGGTGCACCCGCGAGCCGAACGACGTCACCAGGATCAGCACGATGAAGATGCCCGCGATCTTGATCCCGTCGGGCCGTTCGATGACGTTCGTGACCAGCGTGTACGCGAACACGGCGGTGATCAGGCCGAACCCGAGCGTGGCCCTGTGGTGGCCCCGCTTGTGCACGGTGACCGTGGACGCGAAGGCCGCGGAGAGCATCAGCACCAGCACACCGGTCGCGTACGCGCCGCTCTGCGCGTCCACGCTCGCGTGGAACCACAGCGTGATGACGATGGCCGTCACCATGAAGACCAGCACCAGCGGGCGCACCGCGCGAGTCCACTCCGGCGCCATGCCGTAGCGCGGAAGGTAGCGCGGGACGAGGTTCAGCAGGCCGGCGAGCGCGGAGGCGCCCGCGAACCACAGGATCGCGATCGTCGAGACGTCGTAGAAGGTGCCGAAGACCTGGCCCAGGTGCTCGTGCGCGAGATAGGCGAGCGCGCGGCCGTTGGCCGGGCCGCCCGTCTTGAACGCGCTCTGCGGGATGAGGATCGTCGTCGCCAGACTGGACAGCAGCAGGAAACCGGACATGATCACGGCGGCCGTGGTGAGCAGCTTGCGGGTCTCGCGGATCCGGCCGGTCGGCTTCGCCCAGGTGTCCGAGTCATCGCCCTTGACCTGCGGCATCACCGCCACCCCGGTCTCGAAGCCGGACATGCCGAGGGCGAGTTTCGGGAACACGAGCAGCGCGACCCCGACCATCGCGAGCGGCGAGGAGTGCGCGGCCGTCATCGCGTCCGTCCAGTCGCCGATCTTCACCGGATGGCTCAGCACCTCCCACGCGGACACCGCGAGGACGACCAGATTGAGCGTGAGGTAGACGCCCACCAGGACCACGGCGATCCCGATGGCCTCCCGGAACCCCTTGAGGAAGACCGCGCCCAGCGCCCCGACGAGCACCAGCGTGATCCACGTGTTCTCGCCGTGCATCCAGCCCGGCGCGAACGGGTTCTCCACGACGTGCGCCGCCGCGTCCGCCGCCGACAGGGTGACCGTGATCATGAAGTCCGTCGCGGCGAAACCCAGCAGCACCAGGACGAGGATCTTCCCCGACCACCACGGCAGCAGCCGCTCCAGCATGGCGATCGACCCCTCGCCGTGCGGACTCTCGTGCGCCACCCGCCGGTACACCGGCAGCGCGCCGAGCAGCGTCAGCCCGATCAGTACGACCGTCGCCAGCGGGGACGCAGTCCGGCCGCGAGGGCGGCGATGCCCGGCTGGTAGCCGAGCGTGGAGAAGTAGTCGACGCCGGTCAGGCACATGACGCGCCACCAGCGGTGCCCCTCGTGCTCCGGGTTCGGGGTGGCGTGCGGGCCGGGGTGCCGGGCGCTCTGCTCGCTCAGCCCGTCCAGGAGCCAGGCCCGGCAGCGCTCCGCGGCGGACTCAGGACCCCGGACCCCGTGCTCTCCCTCGGGTCCACCTGCGCGCCCGTCATGCTGAGTACTCCTGTGATCGAACGACCGTTCCCCGGTGCCCGGGCGACGAGGAGCGAGTATCCACCACATCGTCACCCGCACCCGGACCGGGGCGACCCCTGACCCTGCGCATAGGCTGGGCTGATGCAGGACGAGTACCGCACAGTGGCCCGCCCGGGCGTGCACGAGACCGAGGTCAACCGCTCCCGCTTCCTGTGCGCGCTCGCCCCGGCGGCCACCGAACAGGAGGCCCAGGACTTCATTGCCCGCATCCGCAAGGAACACACCGACGCCAGCCACAACTGCTTCGCCTACGTCATCGGCGCCGACGCCGCGATCCAGAAGGCGAGCGACGACGGCGAACCCGGCGGCACCGCGGGCGTCCCCATGCTCCAGATGCTGCTGCGCCGCGACATGCGGTACGTCGTCGCCGTCGTCACCCGCTACTACGGCGGCGTCAAGCTCGGCGCGGGCGGCCTCATCCGTGCCTACGGCGGCTCGGTCGGCGAGGCCCTCGACACCCTCGGCACGCTCACCCGCCGCCGCTTCCGCCTCGCCACGCTGACCGTCGACCACCAGCGCGCCGGCAAGATCCAGAACGACCTGCACGCCACCGGCCGCGGGTACGGGACGTCCGCTACGGCGAGGCCGTCACCATCGAGATCGGCCTGCCGGACGCCGAGGTGGACGCGTTCCGGGGCTGGCTGGCCGACGCCACGGCGGGGACGGCCGAGCTGGAGCTGGGCGGGGAGGCGTACGGGGACGCGTGAGCGGCGCGGGCTTGTTGTGACGGTGTGTCAGGGTGCCTATGTCCACGCCTGGTTGGAGTTGCCCGCGCAGCCGAAGTGCTGGGCCGTCTGACCGTTCTGCCCCGAGGTGGAGGAGGCGGCCTATGGCGAGGCGACGCGGGTGATCCGGGTGGGACGGCCCGGGGGCCCTGCCGAGGTCGCCGGGGCGATCGTCCGGCTGCCCGCTGATCCGGCTATTTCCGCCCATAAGGCCTTAGATGAGTGGGAACTCCGAGGTCAATGGTGGGCCAGGGGCCGACAGGCGCTAGCGTGGTGGCCCGATGAGACTGCTGCACACCTCCGACTGGCACCTGGGCCGGGCCTTCCACCGCGTGAACATGCTCGGGGCCCAGGCCGACTTCGTGAGCCACCTGGTCGCCACCGTGCGCGAGCGTGGCGTGGACGCGGTGGTGGTGTCGGGAGACGTGTACGACCGGGCGGTGCCGCCGCTCGCCGCGGTCGAGCTGTTCGACGACACCCTGCACAAGCTCGCCGACCTGGGCGTGCCCACGGTGATGATCTCCGGGAACCACGACTCCGCCCGCCGTCTCGGTGTCGGCGCCGGTCTGATCGACCGCGCGGGGATCCACCTCCGCACCGAGCCGTCCGCCTGCGGAACACCCGTGATCATCCCGGACGCGCACGGCGACGTGGCCTTCTACGGTCTGCCGTATCTCGAACCCGCCCTGGTCAAGGCCGAGTTCGGGGTCGAGAAGGCCGGTCACGAGGCCGTGCTCGCCGCCGCCATGGACCGCGTCCGTGCCGACCTCGCCACCCGCGCCCCCGGCACCCGCTCCGTGGTCCTCGCGCACGCCTTCGTCACCGGCGGCGAGGCCAGCGACAGCGAGCGCGACATCACCGTCGGCGGGGTCGCCGCCGTACCGGCCGGGGTCTTCGACGGCGTCGACTACGCGGCGCTCGGGCATCTGCACGGCTCCCAGACCATCACCCGCCGCGTCCGCTACTCGGGCTCGCCCCTCCCGTACTCCTTCTCCGAGGCCGACCACCGAAAGACCATGTGGCTGATCGACCTGGACGCGGAGGGCAGCCTCACGGCCGAACGCCTCGACTGCCCGGTCCCGCGTGAACTGGCCCGCATCCGGGGCACGTTGGACGGCCTCCTCCACGACCCCGAGCTGGCCCGGCACGAGGAGGCGTGGGTCGAGGCGACGCTCACCGACGCGGTGCGCCCGGCCGACCCCATGGCGCGCCTCGCCGAGCGCTTCCCGCACACGCTCAGCCTCGTCTTCGACCCCGAGCGGTCCCCGACGACCCCGACGTGTCCTACGCCCGCCGTCTCGCGGGCCGCGACGACCGGGAGATCGCCGACGACTTCGTGGCCCATGTGCGCGGCGCCGGACCCGACGAGGACGAACAGGCCGTGCTCCAGGAGGCGTTCGACGCGGTCCGCGCGGACTCCGTCGTACGGGAGGTGACGCCGTGAGCGTCGTTCGGTCGGGTGCGGCGGAGGCGGGGCGAGGCGTGGCGCCTCTACGGCGAGGCGTTGCGGACGTGTGGTGCGTCGTGGACGGGCGGCGAGGCGAGGCGGACGTGCGGTGCGCTGTCGGCTTCGCGTGGCGAGCGGGAGAAGGGGGCGGTCGCCGATGAGGCTGCACCGGCTGGACATCACCGCCTTCGGGCCCTTCGGCGGCTTCCAGACCGTCGACTTCGACGAGCTGTCCTCCGCCGGGCTGTTCCTGCTCCACGGCCCGACCGGCGCCGGAAAGACCTCCGTCCTCGACGCCGTCTGCTACGCGCTCTACGGCTCGGTGCCCGGCGTCCGCCAGTCCGGCCAGGGTCTCGGCCTGCGCAGCGACCACGCCGAGGTCGGCACCCGCACCGAGGTTCGGCTCGAACTCACCGTCGCCGGGCGGCGGTTGGAACTCACCCGGCAACCGCCCTGGGCCCGCCCCAAGAAGCGCGGCGCCGGCAGCACCCCGGCGACAAGGCACAGAGCTGGCTGCGCGAGTACGACGCGGGCGCAGGCGCCTGGAAGGACCTCAGCCGCTCCCACCAGGAGATCGGCGAGGAGATCACCCAGCTGCTCGGCATGAGCAGGGAACAGTTCTGCCAGGTCGTGCTGCTGCCCCAGGGCGAGTTCGCACGCTTCCTGCGCTCCGACGCCGAGGCCCGCGGCAAGCTGCTCGGCCGGCTCTTCGACACCCACCGCTTCGCCGAGGTCGAGAAGCGGCTCGCGGAGCGGCGCCGGGCCACCGAGGCGCAAGTCCGCGAGGGCGACGCCGAGTTGCTCGCCGACGCGCACCGCATGCAGCAGGCCGCCGGTGACGCCATGGAGCTGCCGGACCTCGCCCCGGGCGAACCCGGCCTCGCCGACGCCGTGTTGGGCGCGGCGGCCGTCGCCCGCAGCACCGCACGCGAGCAACTGGACGTCGCGCAGGGCGGGTTGGCCGCCGCCGAGTCCGCCCAGGCCGCCGCCGACCGGGCCTTGGCCGACGTACGCGAACTGGCCCGTCTGCAACAGCGGTTCGCACAGGCGCGGGAGCGGGCCACGCTCATGGAGGAGCGGGCCGACGGCTACCGGCAGGCCCAGGCGCGGATGGAGCGGGCCCGGAAGGCCGAGGCGGTGGCACCCGCGCTGGAGCTGCGGGAGGCCGCCGACGCCGAGCACCGGCAGGCAGCCCGGGCCGAGGCGCGCGCTCGACCTGTTGCCGGACACCTTCGCGGGCGCCGGAACCACCGGACTCGCCGCCGCCGCACGCCGGGCCGCCGAGGAGTTGGGCGGACTGGAATCGGCCCGCCGCGCCGAACAGCGCCTCACCGAACTCGGCACGGAGCGCGCCGAGTTGGAGCGCCAGGAGCGCGCCGACGAGGACGTACGGCAGGAGGCCGAGGCCTGGCTCGCCGAGTGGGACACCACCCGCGCGGAACTTCAGGCACGGATCGAGTCGGCCCAGGAGGCCACCACCCGGGCCGAGCAACTGGCCGTACGGCGTGAGCCCACCGAGCGGCGGCTCGGAGCGGCCCGGCAGCGGGACCAGTTCGCCGGAGACACGGAGGACGCGCACCGACAGGTGCTCGCCTCGACCGAGCACGCCCTCAGGGCCCGCACCCACTGGCTCGACCTCAAGGAACAGCGGCTCAACGGCATCGCCGCCGAACTCGCCGCCCACCTCACCGACGGCGCCCCCTGCGCCGTCTGCGGAGCCACCGAACACCCCGCCCCCGCCCGCAAGTCCGACGGGCACGTCGACCGCGCGGCGGAGGAACAGGCCCTCACCGCCCTCCAGCGCGCCGAGGAACAGCGCACCGAGGCCGAGCGCCGTCTCGGCGTCGTACGCGAAGCACTCGCCGCCGCCAGTGCCGAGGCCGGTGACACGCCGACCGATCAACTCGCCGACGAGGTCGCGGAGTTGGAGCGGCTCTACGAGCAGGCCCGTCGGGACGCCTCCTGGCTGCACCCCGCGACCGAGGAGCTGCGCCGGGCCGAGCAGGAGCACGAGCGGCGGACCCGGATCCAGCAGCAGGCCGCCGTCCGAGCCGCCTCCCGGACGACCCTGCGCGACACCCTCGACCGCGAACGGGCCTCCCTGGAAGGGGAGTTGACCCAGTCCCGGGGTACCGCCGACAGTGTGGCCGCGCGCGCCGCCCAGCTGGAGCGGCAGGCCGCGCTGCTCACCGACGCGGCCGACGCCGTCCGTATCGCCGAGGACACCGCGCAGCGCCTCAAGGACGCCGACGCGCGGCTCGCCGACGCCGCCTTCCGCGCCGGGTTCGACACCCCGCAGGCTGCCGGGGACGCCCTCCTCGACGACAATGCCCACCGCGAACTCCAACGGCGCCTGGACGCCTGGCAGTCGGAGGAAGCCGCCGTACGCGCCGTGCTCGCGGAGGCCGACACGGCGGCGGCAGCGCAACTGCCGCCCGCCGAACCGGACGTGGCGGAGCGTGCCGCGACGGCCGCCGTGCGGCGGACCCGGGCCGCGGCCTCCGCGTGCGACGCGGCCGACCGGCGCTGTGCCGAACTCGACCGGCTCTCCGCCCGCGCCGCCGCCGGGGCACGCCAACTCGCCCCGCTGCGCGAGGAGTACGACCGGGTGGCCCGCCTCGCCGCCCTCACCGCCGGCACCTCGGCCGACAACGAACGCCGGATGCGCCTGGAGTCGTACGTCCTCGCCGCCCGCCTGGAACAGGTGGCCGCCGCCGCGACCGTACGGCTGCGGCGCATGTCGTCCGGCGCTACACCCTCGTCCACTCGGACGACCGGGCCGGGCGCGGCCGTAGCGGACTCGGGCTGCATGTCGTCGACGCGTGGACCGGGCGGGAGCGGGACACGGCGACGCTGTCCGGCGGGGAGACGTTCTTCGCGTCGCTCGCCCTCGCGCTCGGGCTCGCGGACGTCGTCACCGACGAGGCCGGCGGGGTCCGGCTCGACACCCTCTTCATCGACGAGGGCTTCGGCAGCCTCGACGAGCAGACCCTGGACGAGGTCCTGGACGTCCTCGACTCCCTGCGCGAGCGGGACCGCAGCGTCGGCATCGTCAGCCATGTCGCCGATCTGCGCCGCCGTATCCACGCGCAGCTGGAGGTCGTGAAGGGGCGGGACGGGTCGGCCGTACGGCAGCGGGGGCAGTGACGGTTTCGGGGTCGGCGCGGTCCTCGGGGTCAGTGGCCCAGTGGGCGGCGGGGGAGCGGTGAGGAGTAGACGACGCTCGTGGTGACCGATCCGAGGGCGCCGATCTTGCCGGAGACCTCCTCCAGGTGGCGCATCGAGCGGGCCGCGACCTTGATCATGAAGCAGTCGTCGCCCGTGATGTGGTGTGCCTCCAGGATCTCCGGCGTCACCGCGACCAGGTCGTGGAAGGGCTTGTAGTTGCCGTTCGGGTAGCGCAGCCGCACGAACGCCAGGATCGGCAGACCGAGGCGCTCCGGGTCCACGACCGCCGCGTACCCCTCGATCACCCCGGCCTCCTCCAGCCGCCGCACCCGCTCGGTCACCGCGCTCGCGGACATCGAGACGGCCCGGGCCAGCTCGGCGAAACTGGCCCGGCCGTCCCGCTGGAGGACGTCGAGGATGCGCCAGTCGGTGGCGTCCGGGGAGTAGTGGATTGCACGGTCATGTCCGAGGAATAGCAGGGGAATCCCCGGCCGATCAAGGGGACGGCGGGGATCGTCCCTTCAGTGGGATGGTCGGCGGCCGTAGATTTTCGGCCGTAGGGACACGTCGGTGGAAACACCCCGGGAGAGAGACCGGGGCGGCGACACCTCGATGGAGACACCTCTCTGAAAGGCCGGACCATGAGCAGTGCCACGACCGTCAACCCCGTCCTGCGGGTCGCCCCCGCCTCGCCCGCCGAAGCGGCCGCCCACTTCCGGGCGAGCCTCGCCTTCCACGCCGACGTCTCCGACGTGGCCGCCGCGCTCGCGGCCGGCGGGGATCCCGGCTTCCCCGGTTTCGTCGTCCTGGACTCGCGGTCCACCGCGTCCTGGGAGCAGGGGCATGTCCCCGGGGCGGTCCATCTGCCCACCGCGCTCATCGCCGAGCAGGCCGAGGGCCTTCTCGACAAGTCCGTGCCGGTCGTGACGTATTGCTGGGGTCCGGGCTGCAACGGCGCGGCCCGGGCCGCCCTCGCGCTGGCCCAACTCGGCTACCAGGTCAAGGAGATGCTCGGCGGGTTCGAGTACTGGGTGCGTGAGGGCTTCGAGTTCGAGACGTGGGAAGGTCGTGAGAGGGGTGCGGTCGATGCGTTGACGGCACCCGTGGACGCGGGTGACTGCGGCTGCTGAATTCTGCGCGATGCTCTCAACTCGCGTCGCTGGAAGGCGAGTTCGTGGTGTGGTCGCCGTCGCGCGAGTTCTCCGGCTCCGAACATGTGGGATCGCTGTGCGTGTAGGTTCTGCCCATGGCGCGATACGCGGAGCCGGGAACGGCGGTGCAGTGGGTGGAGTCGGGCGGCGGGCCGCTCATAGCGGTGCCGGAGACGGTGCTGCCGTTCTGGACGGGAGCCGACGGCGACGAACTCGCCTCGGACTACGACCGGGCGTGCGAGGTCGGCGGGTACGCCGGGCTGCTGCCCGTGGGGACAGCGCGGCCCTGGTCCTCGGCGACGATCCCGCGTCGACCGCCTTCCTGCCGGAACATGGCACGTTCGTACGGTGGCGTGCGGCGAGCTCCGAGGACGAGGTGCTGGCCGGCGTGCCCGCCGCGCTCGCCGGGGCGATGTGGGAGCCCGAGGTGCAGTGGGACGTACCCGGCCCTGTCGTCCTCTTCGACTCGGCGTGGCCGGGGCGGGAGTCGGAGGGCACGGAGCATCTGAAGGTCGACCTGGAACCGGGGCGGTACGCGGTGCGCGCGGGGCAGGCGCAGCCGGGGCCGGAGACGTGGCTCGGGCTTGTTCAGCTGCGGAGGCTTTCCAACTGACCCGGTGGGGTGGGGGCATGGCGTCGGGGCAGGTCCCGAGCGGGCCAGGTGGCGCGGGGAGTTGAGGGCGTCCAGGGTCCGAACTGAGTCAGTGGCGTGCGGAGTTGAGTGTGTCCCGCGCCTGAACTGACCCCGTGGTGTGTGGAGTTGCAGGCGGCCGGGTCCCCAACTCCAGGACCCGGCCGCCTGCATGTCACGCCTTGGGTCAGAGCTGGGACAACTCGTCCACCAGGTCGTCCAGCCCCAGCGAACCCTGCGACAACGCGGCCATGTGCCAGGCCTTCAGATCGAAGGTGTCGCCGTGGCGCCGCCGTGCGTTCTCGCGGCCCAGCAGCCAGGCCCGCTCGCCGAGCTTGTAGCCGATGGCCTGGCCCGGGATTGTGAGGTAGCGGGTCAGTTCGCTCTCCACGAAGTCCGCCGGGCGGCTGCTGTGCGCGCCGAAGAACTCCTCGGCCAGCTCCGGCGTCCACCGCTCACCGGGGTGGAACGGCGACTCCGCCGGGATCTCCAGCTCCAGGTGCATGCCGATGTCGACGATGACCCGGGCGGCCCGCATCATCTGCGCGTCGAGATAGCCGATCCGCTGCTCGGCGTCCTCCAGGAAGCCCAGCTCGTCCATCAGCCGCTCCGCGTAGAGCGCCCAGCCCTCCGCGTTGGCGCTGACCTGGCCCACCGAGGCCTGGTAGCGGGACAGGTTCCCGGCGACGTGCGTCCACTGGGCGAGCTGGAGGTGATGGCCGGGGACGCCCTCGTGATACCAGGTCGAGACGAGGTCGTAGACCGGGAAACGGGTCTGCCCCATCGTCGGCAGCCAGGTGCGGCCCGGACGCGAGAAGTCCTCCGAGGGGGAGGTGTAGTACGGCGCCGCCGCGCTTCCCGGAGGCGCGATGCAGGACTCCACCTTCCGTACCCGCTCGGCGAGTTCGAAGTGTGTGCCGTCCAGGTTCTCGATCGCCTTGTCCATCAGGCCCTGCAGCCAGACGCGGACCTCTTCGACACCTCGATGTGCCGGCCGTGCTCGTCGAGGTGCGCGAGCGCCACCCACGGGGTCTCGGCGCCGGGCAGGATCTTCTCGGCCTCCTGCTTCATCTCGGCGAGCAGCCGGTGGTACTCGGACCAGCCGTACGCGTACGCCTCGTCGAGGTCGAGGTCCGTACCGTTGAAGTAGCGCGACCAGCGCGCGTACCGCTCGCGGCCCACCGTGTTCGGGGCGCCTTCGATGGCCGGCGCGTACACGTCGCGCATCCAGTCGCGCAGCTCCACCAGGGCCGCGGTCGCCGTGCGGGCGGCCTCGTCCAGTTCGGGGCGGAGCGCCACGGGGCCCGCCGACGCGAAGTCCTCGAACCAGCCGCGTCCCCGGCCGTCCGTGTCCGACCATTCGGTGAGCTGCTCGATGAACGTGGCGGTCGGGCGCGGGCCCGCGAACAGCTTGCGGTCCAGGCCCAGTTGGAGGGACTCGCGGTACCCCGCGAGCGCGGTCGGCACCGCGCGCAGCCGCTCGGCGATCGCCGCCCAGTCCTCGTCGGTGTCCGCCGGTGTCAGCGTGAACACCTCGCGCACCGAGTGCGCCGGGGTGGACATGTTGCCGACCGCGCGCAGGCTCTCCTCGGCGTCGTGCACGGCGAGTTCGGCGCTGAGCCGCTCGCGCAGCAGGCGCGCGCACCGGCGCTCGCTGTCACTGTCCGCGCCGGGTAGGCGCTCGGCCTCGTCGAGCTTCGCGAGGGTCGCCCGCTGAAGCTCCGCGAGTCGTTCCTGACCTGCGGGGAGAGGTCGGCCAGGCGGCTCGAACTCTCCTTCACGCCGAGATACGTACCGGTGACCGGGTCGAGGGCGATGAGGGCGTCGACGTAGGCATCGGCGACCTGCCGGGGCAGCGGAGTGTTGGTCTGCGACATGGGGACCATCCTCATACGCGGAACTTGTCCTCGTCACCCCGATTCAGCTGTGGGCGTGGCAAGCGGCAGCAGGGGTCCGCAGTCCCACTGCTGGAAGATCAACCGGGTCTCCACCCGCGCCACCTCGCGTTGTGACGTGAACTCGTCGAGGACCAGCCGTTGCAGGTCCGTCATGTCCGCGACGGCCACATGGACGACGTAGTCGTCGGGCCCGGTCAGATGGAACACGGTCCGCGACTCGGGCAGGGCCCGGATCCGCTCCACGAACGGCCCGACCAGCTCCCGCCGGTGCGGCCGGACCTGCACCGACAGCAGCGCCTCGAGTCCGCGTCCCAACTTCGCCGGATCGACGCGCAGTTGATGCCCGAGGATGACCCCGGCCCGGCGCAGCCGCGCCACCCGGTCGAGACACGTCGACGGCGCGACCCCGACCTCCGCCGCGAGCTCGCGATAGGTCGCCCGGGCGTCGTTCTGCAGCAACCGCAGGAGGTGGAGGTCAACCGGATCCAGTACGACAGATTCCGTCATGAACCGAACGCTACACGGATCGTCCGCTGCGAATCCCGTTGGTTGTTCACCCTTACGGCCATGGACGCAACGAACCCGCACCCCGCCCCGGCCCCTCGGGCCCTGGCCACCGAAGCCGTGCACGCCGGCCGTGACGACCTCGCCCGGCAGGGTCTGCACGCCGCGCCGATCGACCTGTCGACCACCTACCCGTCGTACGACAGCCGCGGTGAGGCCACCCGCGTCGACGCCTTCGCCGCCACCGGCGCCGAACCGGACGGCCCGCCCGTCTACGGCCGCGTCGGCAACCCCACGGTCGCCCGCTTCGAGACCGCCCTCGCCCGCCTCGAAGGCACCGAGAGCGCGGTCGCGTTCGCCAGCGGCATGGCCGCCCTGACCGCGGTGCTGCTGGCGCGCGGCGCGATGGGCCTGCGCCATGTGGTGGCGGTACGGCCCCTCTACGGCAGCAGCGACCATCTGCTCACGGCCGGGCTGGTGGGCTCCGAGGTGACGTGGACCGACCCGGCCGGGATCGCCGACGCGCTGCGCCCGGACACCGGCCTGGTCGTCGTCGAGTCCCCGGCCAATCCGACCCCGGCCTGGCCGAACTGGACCTGCGTGCCGTCGCCCACGCCTGCGGCTCGGTGCCCCTCCTCGCGGACAACACCTTCGCGACCCCGGTCCTGCAACGCCCCGCCGAACACGGCGCGCGTCTCGTCCTGCACAGCGCCACCAAGTACCTCGGCGGACACGGCGACGTGATGGCCGGCGTGGTGGCCTGCGACGAGGAGTTCGCCGGGCGGCTGCGCCAGGTGCGGTTCGCCACCGGTGGCGTACTGCATCCGCTGGCCGGTTATCTGCTGCTGCGCGGCCTCGCGACCCTTCCGGTCCGGGTACGGGCCGCCTCCGCGACGGCCGCCGAACTCGCCCGCCGCCTCACCGCCGACCCGCGCGTGGCCCGCGTCCACTACCCGCGCATCGGCGGCGCGATGATCGCGTTCGAGGTCCACGGCGACCCCACGAGGTCATCGCCGCCGTCCGCCTCATCACTCCCGCCGTCAGCCTCGGCAGCGTCGACACCCTGATCCAACACCCGGCCTCCATCAGCCACCGGGTGGTGACCGAGGAGGACCGGAGGGGCTCGGGCGTGAGGGACAACTTGCTGAGGCTGTCGGTGGGACTGGAGGACGTGGACGACCTGTGGGCGGATCTGGATGGGGCGCTCGCGCCCCTCCAAAGAGGCGCGGGGAACCGCGCGCCCAGCCGAGACGAACCGTCAGGGGCCGACGCCACAGAGACGACCCCGGCGCTCAGGCCTTCCCGAACTCCGTAACGTCGGCGACATCCTTGGCCTCACCCACGGCCGCCCCCAACCGAGCCGTGACCACCAACGTCCCCTGCTCGATCTGATAGTCCAGCGGCAGATCAAGCCCCCGCATCGCCGCGACCATCCCCGTGTTGGACGCCTGCGTCACGGCGTACACGCTCTCGCACCCCGCCTCGACAGCCATCCCCACCAGCCGCCCCAACAACTCGCTCCCGATACCCCGCCGTTGCCAGTCGTCCTCGACCAGCAGCGCTACCTCCGTCTCGTCCCCGTCCCACAGGAGGTGTCCGAGCCCGACGATCCGCCCCGACGCCGTCTGCACGGCGAGGGTCCGCCCGGAAGCGCGGGGAGAGCAGGTGGTTGAGGTAGCGGTCGGCGTCACCGACCGGCCCGTGGTACCGCATGCCGAGCGTGCGCGCCGAGCACCGCTCGTGCATCTCCCGCGCCGCGTCGAGGTCGCCGGTGTCCGCGCGCCGTACGGTGATCGCGTTGCCCTCGGGCAGCGTCAGTACGTCCTGGCTGCAGGGGATGCGCGGACCGAGCCGGGCGTCCAGCTCGACCAGTGCGCGCGCCCGGGCGAACTCGGTGGGTGTGAACGGCAGATACGCCCGCTCCACGGTGATCACTCCGCCTTCCGGCGCCCGCAGTCGCATGACCGTGTCCTCCAACGCCCCCTCCACCGGCACCGATTCCGGCTCGCGTGCCTTGGCCGCGGTGGTCGCGGGCAGCGAACGGATGGTGCAGCGGCCGAGCAACTGCCGTAGTGCCAGCGGGAGTTCCGCCGCGTCCAGGGCCGTGCGGGTGGCCAGGCCCAGGACGCGGGTCGGTGCGTCCACCAGGTCGTGGGCGTCGGCGCGCTCGATCCAGGTGCCGGAGCCGCCGGCCGACGACACCGCCCGGGTGATCTCGGACGCGGCGACCTCGCCCGGCGCCCGCAGCAGGAACTCGTCGACCGTGCCCTCGGCCAGCGGGTGCGTCTGCAGGCTCAGGATGTCGACCTGGTAGCCCGCCAGCGCCGTGCACAACGCCGCCAGTGAACCCGGCGCGTCCTGCACCGTCGTCCGCATCCGCCACAGGGTCGGCGCCTCGGCGACGGGGTCGGGGTCGCGGACGACTCCTCGGACCCGGCCTCGGGCGTGGACCCGGAGGTGGACGTGGACTTCGGCTTCGACTCGGGTGATCCGGTCGGCCCGGTCCACCGCGACTGTGCGGTCGGCCGGGCACCGGTATCGCCCGTCGGCGGGGCATGACCGTGGCGGCGTGACCACCACGTGTGGAACCCCGCCGTGGCGATCAGGGCCAGCGCGGACATCGCCAGCAGCATGGGACCGTCGGGCCCGTGCCCCACCAGATCCGCCACGACGTCCGCCACCGCGACCGCCGTGAACAGCGCGGCCAGCTCCACCAGGTCCCGCCGCCAGTGGTGCACCGGACGCCCGTGCTTCGCGCGCGTCACATCAGACATGTCTCGACTCATGCACCCACTGTGAAGGAACGGTGTTGCGTGATCACGAACGCTCTGTGACCGACCGGTAAAAGCGGGGTTCTGTACCTTTGCCGTTCTTTTGGTGAGTGAGGTGCGCCGGAGGTCAGCCCTGGTGCCCTACGTCATGCGGCCACCTCCGCCACCAGCGCACTGCGCAGCCGACGTGCCTGCGTGACCAGTCGGGACGATCCGCTCCGGGCCGCCGTCTGCGCCAGATGGGGCAGCTCGCCTCGCGCCCCGGACCGCTCCGCGCACTCGGCGGCCACGGCGAGGAGGTCCCCGAGACCCCGTGTGTGGGCGGGCTTGGCGTCGGCGTCGAGGTCGGCGAGCAGCGCGGTCAGGGTGCGCCGGAGGACCCCCAGATGGTGGCGTTCGCCCCGGTCGCGGCCCCGGTCCGCACCGACTCGGCGAGCCGCGACGGCTTCACGGCCCCGCTCCGCACCAGCTCCCGAGATCCTCGCCCAGCCGGTCCACGTCCAGCTGCCCGCGCGCCGCGAGCACCAGCAACGCGTCCACGGCGGCCAGCCGGTCCTCGGGGTGGCGTGCCCCGAGCCCGTACGCCAGACACAGGTGGGTGGCCTGCCCCGCCAGCCCCTCGGACTCGGCCAGCAGCGGGAGCACGGCGGCCGCGCCCGGGTGTCGTCCAACGCGACGGCCGACACGTCCCGCACCAGCCGCGCCGCCACCAGTTCGCGGCGCTCGGGGAGTATCGCGAGCCAGTGCCGCTGCAAGTCCTGGTCCCAGTGGAAGCAGTACCAGTGGCCGCCGTAGGCCGTCACCGGCTTGCCCAGCGCGCGGAACTCCGCCGGGAAGTCCTCCTGCAGATCGAGGAGTTCACCCAGCTCCAGCACGACGCGCAGCCCGGCCGTCCGGCGTCTGCTCAGGGGCAGGGTGGGGCTCTCGGACGTCAGCCAGCGTGCGAGCCGGGTGCCCTCCGGTGTGCCGAGCGCCTCCGCCCGCCCGGCGGCAGCCGTCGCCGCCGCCCGGTCCTCGCGGCGCACCCGCAGCAGCGCCTGCGCGAAGTCGGTGTCCGAGACCCGCGCGCCCAGGCGCCGGTACGTGTCCAGCCGGTCCACCAGCTCGTCCGGCTCCAGCAGCCCCGTGCTCCAGCTCGGCGTGGCCAGCAGCAAAGGCAGCGGCTCCGCGCGGAGCCGGTACGCCACCTCCCAGACCCGGGCGTCGAAGGCCCGCGTCAGTGCGCTGTGCCCGCACTCCCGGCCCCGGTGGTCGTGATGGGCTCCGTCGTGGAGGGTGACCGTGCGCACCCTGTCCAGGAGGGTGGCCAGCAGGAGGTCGAGAGCGTAGGCCGCGCTGCCGAAGGCGTGGTGCGACCTGCTGAAGTGGTCGTCCGGGCGCTGGGGATACCCGGGGCGTCATCGGCCCACCAGCGGCGCGCGACCACCGGGCCCAGCGCCTCCAGCAGGGCGTCCCGGTCCTCGTACGCGTGACGGACGAGTCCGTCCAGCACGCGCTCGAACGCCGCGACGTCGCCCTCGGTCGCCAACAACGCCCCCAGCTCCTCGGCGAGTTCGACCGCCGACCCGGGCGCCGGTGCGAGGCGTGCGGCCTCCGGTGCCGGCGGGAGCAGCTCCTCGTGGACCAGCGAGGCCGCCGTCACCGGCGCCGCGCCCAGGTTCTCGACCGCGCGGGCGCGCAGGGTGGGGACCAACTGGTCGGCCGCTCCGACGAGTTCGGCCCGTACCTCGGGAGAGTCGACCTTCTTGAGGTGCCGCTCCACCAGCTTCAGTGCCCGCTCCTGCACCTCCGCGTCCTCGTGGGCGAAGGCCTGCGCGAGGGCGGGCAGCACCTCCTCGGCGGCCGACGCGTCCCGCGCCAACGCCTTGCCCAGCAGGACGAGTTGGGCCCGGACGAGCTTCTTCTCGGGGCGGAACAGCACGGCGTCCGACATCTCCGCCAGTCGACGGGGTGTCAACTCGCCGTCCAGAGCGAGGGCTCCGAGGACCGACTGGGCGTGCGCCGCCACCGTGGACACCGCGTCCGAGGCCAACGCCAGCCAGTCGGCGATCCGCTCCCGCTCCTCCTCGCGGATCAGGGCGAGGGCCTTCAACACGCGGAGGAACACTCGGTTGTCGAGGGTCGTTCCGCCCCGCAGCAGGCGGGCCACGCACGCGTCCACCGTGTGTTTCCGGTCCAGGACGCCTTCGGTGGTGAGCCGGGCGAGCGCGTCGACCCAGCCGTTCGGCCCGTCGGCCGAGGTCCACTCCAGGGGCTGCCGATGTCCTCCGTCTCGAAGACCGCGGCCACCAGCTCCGCGAGATGCGGGTCCTTGCGCAGCCGGTCGAGCAGGGTGTCCCCGCGCTGCCACAGGTGCCCGGTGTGCTCGACCCAGCCGCGCACATAGGCGTCCGTCGTCGGCACCGGGCAACCGGAGAGCCGCACCAGACCGGCCATCAGCTCGTACGGCACGCTGGAGGAGGCCGGGCGCCCGGCGAGGCGGTGCGTCACGTCGGCCAGCCAGGCGGTGTCGCGGTCGCCCAGGATGTGGAGCAGCAGCGCCGGGGAAGACTGCGACCAGCGCATGTCGGAGGCCGCGATCCAGGTCGCCGCCGCGGCGGCCCCGGTCTCACAGGCGGCCCCGGCCGCGTGCAGGGCCGGGTAGGCGCGGCGGGACGGCTCCTCCCACGGTGCCTTGCGCAGCTCTTTGCGCAGTGCCTTCAACTCCGGCAAAAACGCCCGCCGTTCGGCATCGGTCAACCCGTCGAGCAGGCCCACCGCCTCGGCCGTCCGGCCCGCCCGCACCGCTTCCATCAGCGAACTCATCGCACACCCCCGTCGACCCGCACCATGTCCTGCCTCGTGTTCTGCTCTGCCGCGGCACCCCGCCGCACCATCCGCACCGCCAGCGCGTGCTTGCACGGACCGCGCCCACCCCGGTACTTCGCCCACCACACGCAGCTGCAGCTCAGCACCCCCGCCTCGTCCCGCACCCGGTGCACATGGCCGTCCTCGGCGGTCACCGTCCCGAGGGCGCCCTCCAGGGCCACCGCCCCCGCGGCCACCAGTGCGCGGGCCGAGCGCAGCCGCGGATTGTGGCGCTCCACGCGCTGTGCGTCGTAGGGCAGTTCACGGTGGAAGTAGGCCGCCTCCGCCGTGTCGTAGCCGACGCGCCCCGAGGTGCCCAGCCGGGTCAGCGCCGCGCGGACCCGCTCCGGTGTGAGGCCGGAGGACGCGGCCATGTCGGCGACGTCGATGCGGGGCTCCCAGGCCAGCAGCACGGAGATCAACTCCGCGTCCTCGCCCGCCTCGTCGGCGGCGAGCGCGTCCAGGACCCCGCCCTCGCCGGAGAAGCCGCGCGACGCGTCGGGCGACAGCGTGAGGGTGAGCCGCATGCCGGGCAAGACGGCCTCCCAGGCGCCGGCCGTCGCCGAGGCGCCGATGACGGAGGGGCCGTAGATCCGCAGGGCCGTCGCGTGGCGCAGGACGCGCTGGAGGGCGATCAGGCGCTCCGGGCCGGGGAGGCAGACCGCGCCCGGCACCGGGCGGGTGGTGGGGCGCAGGCCGCGGCCGGCCGGGACGACCCAGCGCGGGCCGCTCGTGGTGCCGCGCGCCCCGCTCTTCGGGAGCGAGCGCAGGAAGCGGACCGCCTCGGCGGCGGGCAGTTCGGCGCGCAGGTCGAAGTCGGCCGCTATGACCTGGGCCTCCGCGAAGCCGCGCAGCCAGCGGTCCGGGAGCGGCACCTTCTTCTCCACGACCGGGCCGTCCAGCGTGGTGACCGCCAACTCCTCGGGGCCGACCCGGAGATGGAGCGGATCGTCCGTGCCGATCCGGGACAGGGCCTCGCGCAGGGGGTTGTTGACGTCGACGTTCGTCGTGCCGTGTCCCACCTCGTCGCCGTCGAGTCCCGGAGCGAGGACGTCCAGTCGCGCGTACACCCCGCCGCAGCCGGAGAAGGACTCGAAGCGCAGCCGGTCGCCGCCCGCCGTGACCACCGGGTCCAAGGAGGCGGCCAGTTGGCGCTGGTAGTACCGCGTGGCCGCCACGTCGGCGACCGCGAGCAGCGCCGCCGACGCCACCTGAGGCGACGTCAGGAAGCCCGCGAAGAACCGCGGATGGTCGGTGACACCCGAAGGAGTGGCCCCGCGTGAGGTCTCCAGCCCGAGGCGCCGGCCGTCCGCCGCGGACTCCAGCACGGAGGGTCGGCGATAGGTCACGTCCTGCAAAGATCGCGTCATGGAAAAACCGTAGAGGCCGGCACTGACAATCGGCCCTGACCTGCGGAAATGCGGTCTGCGGCGGGGAGTTGGCACGCTGCGCACCGCGCCGCGCACCGGGGATGACGCCGGTGCGCGGCTCAGGTACGAGGGTAGTGGAGTTACTGGCCGACCCGTCCCGGCTGAAGGGTCTTGGTGAACAGCACGGTGCCGTCCTGCTCGCGCAGACGGACCGTCAACTCCGCGCTGTGGCCGTCGATGTCGACCTCGCCGAAGAACTGGTAGCCCTCGGCCGGCGACACGTTCTGCGCGGTCGGCGCCTTCACGAACACCCGCTCGGGACCGAAGGTGTTGTCGAGGGTGCTGGCCGGGAAGGCGCCCGCGTTCAGCGGACCCGAGACGAACTCCCAGAACGGCTCGAAGTCGGTGAACGCGGCCCGCGAGGGCTGGTAGTGCTGCGCGGACGTGTGGTGCACGTCCGCCGTCAGCCACACGGTGCCGGTGATCCTCCGGTGCTTGATGTACCGCAGCAGCTCCGCGATCTGCAGCTCACGCCCGAGCGGCGCGCCCGGGTCGCCCTGCGCGACCGCCTCGATGTTCGGCTTGCCCTCGGTGGCGTCGGGCACGACCAGGCCGAGCGGCATGTCGGCGGCGATCACCTTCCACACGGCACGCGAGCGCGACAACTCCCGCTTGAGCCAATCCAGTTGCTCCCGGCCGAGGATGCCCTGCGGGTCCACGGTCTGTTTGTCGGGCGAGTTGGCGTTGCGGTAGGTCCGCATGTCCAGGACGAACACGTCGAGCAGCGGGCCGTGCCGCATCACACGCTGGACGCGGCCCTCCTTGGCGCCCGGCCGCAGCGTCGAGATCGGGAAGTACTCGCTGAACGCACGCCGGGCGCGGACCGCCATGACGTCGACGCTCTTCTCCGTGTAGCGGGTGTCGGAGGCGGCGATCACCTCGCCCGGGTACCAGTTGTTGCGCACCTCGTGGTCGTCCCACTGGATGATCGACGGGACCTGGGCGTTGAACCGCCTGAGGTTCTCGTCGAGCAGGTTGTAGCGGAAGTTGCCGCGGAACTCGGCCAGGGTCTCGGCGACCTTGGACTTCTCCTCCGTGGTGACGTTCCGGTAGAGACTGCCGTCGGGCAGCGCCTGGGTCGCCGTGATCGGACCGTCGGCGTAGATGTTGTCGCCGCTGCACAGGAAGAAGTCCGGGTCGAGCCTGCCCATGGCGTCGTAGATCCGGTAGCCGCCGAGGTCCGGGTTGATGCCCCAGCCCTGGCCCGCGAGGTCGCCGGACCACAGGAAGCGCACGTCGCGCCGCCCGGTCGGCACGGTGCGGAACGTGCCGGTCACCGGCTCGCCCGTACGGCGCGGGTCGTCGGGGTCGGCGAGCAGGACCCGGTAGTGGACCTGCCGCCCCGGGGCAGCCCGCGCAGCCGGGTGGTGCCGGTGAAGTCCGTGTCCGCGCCGAGCAGCGGGCCGTGCCACCGGTGCGGGTCGCGGAACGACTCGGTGGCCGAGGTCTCCACGATCATCCGCGCGGGGCGGTCCGAACGCACCCACACCAGACCGGAGTCGGAGGTCACGTCCCCGCCTGCACCCCCCAGCCCGCCTTGGGGCGCCCGGACAGCGCGAGGGCGGGGGCCGCACCGAGGGTGACGGGCACGGTCAGGGCCGCCGACGCGGCCAGGGTGCCGCGCAGGACACTGCGGCGGGCGGGGAACGGACGATGTGACATGGGGTTGCGCCTCCACGGATGGGATGCGGTCAGGTGCACTGCCACAACTACTGGTGCACCACAGCGCACACGGAAACCACAGGTGAACAACGGAACGCCACGACATGGGGGCCCACGCGCGGCGACACCGCAAGCCCCTAGGGACGCACGGCGTCGGCCAGCAGACGTATGCCGGCGCGAATCCGCGCGGGAGACAACTGCGCGTACCCCAGGACCAGCCGTACGACCGCGTCGTCCACGCGCGCGTGGCTGTAGTCCGTGAGCGGGCGCACCGCGACACCCGCGCGGGCGGCGCGGTCCAGGAAGTCCTCCGGGGGCCGTACGTCTCCGGCAGTTCCGCGATGACGTGCAGGCCCGCCGCGATCCCGGTCACCCTTGCTCCCGGGAAGTGCTCCTCCAGGGCGACGACCAGGGTGTCGCGGCGCTGCCGGTAGGCGCGCTGGCAGCGGCGCAACTGGCGGTCGTAGTCGCCGCGTTCGAGGAAGCGGGCGAACAGCGCCTGGTCGAGCGTCGGGTGGCCGAGGTCCAGGGTGCGCTTGCGTTCCACGACCTCGTCGGTCAGCGACTCGGGCACCAGCAGCCAGCCGAGCCGCAGTCCCGGGGCGAGGGATTTGCTGACCGAGCCCGTGTAGGCGACGTGCTCCGGGTCGAGGCCCTGGAGCGCGCCCACCGGGGCGCGGTCGTAGCGGAAGTCGCCGTCGTAGTCGTCCTCGAAGAGGAGACCGTCCACCGACCGGGCCCAGTCGAGGAGTTGGGCGCGCCGCTCGGCGGAGTAGGCGATGCCCGTGGGGAACTGATGGGCGGGTGTCGTCACCACGGCCCGTACCCCGGACGCCCGCAGCGGTCCGATCGCGAGGCCCTCCGCGTCCAGAGGCAGCGGTACGGTGCCGACGCCCGCCGCGGCGTACAGCGCGTCGTGCTGGGGGCTGCCCGGGTCCTCGACGCCGACGGTGCGCATCCCGCGCGCGTGGAGCACGAAGCCGAGCAGGGCCATCGCCTGCGCCACCCCGGAGACCACGATCAGCCGCTCGGGGTCGGCGACCACACCTCGGCGGCGCGCCAGGAGTTCCGCCAGCGCCGTACGCAGCCGGGGCAGCCCGCGCGGATCGGGATAGCCCAGCACCTCGTGCGGCAGCTCCGCCAGCACACCCCGCTGCGCCGCCGCCCAGGCCGCGCGCGGGAACATCGACAGGTCCGGCGTACCGGGCACGAAGTCGGCCCGGGCGCCCGGGGAGCGCGGCGCGAGGTCACGCGCGCGTGGCCGCGCCGCCCGTACGGCACCGCCCACCCAAGTGCCCGCACCCCTGCCGCTGCGCAGATACCCCTCCGCCGTCAACTGCTCGTACGCCTCAGTGACCAGGCCCCGCGACACCCCGAGGTCGGCCGCCAGGTCCCGGCTCGACGGCAGCCGCGTGTCCGGCGCCAGCCGCCCCGACCGCACCGCCTCCCGCAACGCCGCCTGAAGCGACCGCCCACGCGCGCGTGCCGGCGCCGCGACGGCGGGCAGCAGCAACTCCCAGGCGGCGGAACCCGTCAGACCTCCCGGATCGGCCCGCCCCTCCGGCTCCATCCGCCCCTCTGGATCGGCCCGCTCCTCCGAATTGGTCCGCCCCTCCGGATTGGTCCGCGATGACGTCATGGAAGTGGACCTTAAACCGGACCGCCGTGCTCCCTAGCGTCGCTGCCATGAACGCCACCACCGTCCGCGGCGCCCCGCTCGCCGCCTTCGCCTGCGTCCTCGTCGGCGCGTCCTTCACCGCGAACAGCGTCCTGGGCAACTACCCGTACGCGGGCGGCCAGTTCCTGCGCTACGGCCTCGCCTGCCTGCTGCTCGCCCCGTTCACCGGCAGCGACGCGAGGGCTCGACTGCGGGCGCTCACGGCACGTCAGTGGGCCCGTCTCGCCCTGCTCGCGGCCGTCGGCATGGTCGGCTTCAACCTGGCTGTCATCGCCGCCGAACGCAGCGCCGAACCCGCCGTCCCCGGCGTCTTCGTGGGCTGCGCCCCCGTGGCGGTCGCGATCATCGTCCCCCTCCTGGAGGGACGCCGTCCGCGCCGGATCGTGCTCTACGGGGCGTCGCTCGTCGCCGTCGGCGCGTTCACGGTCCAGGGGTGGGGCCGTACGGACGGTGCCGGGATCGCCTTCTCCGGGTGCGCGCTCGCGGGCGAGGTGGGGTTCGCGGTGCTCGCGGTTCCCGTACTGCGGCCCCTGGGACCGCGGTTGCTGTCGGCCACCGTGTGCGGTGTCGCCGCGGTCGAGGCGGCGGCGGTCGGGCTCACCGTCGACGGGGCCGGCTGGCTGCGGCGCCCCGACGGCACCGAGGCCGCCGCGCTGCTCTGGCAGGCGGCGGTCGTCACGGTCGTCGGCTTCGTGTGCTGGTACATGGGCATGCAGCGGATCGGCGCGGAGCGCGCCACGCTCTTCTCCGGCCTCATCCCGGTCGCCGCGGCCGCCACCGCGCCGCTCGTCGGAACGGGCTCCTACGGGGCCGTCCAGGCCGCCGGCAGCGCTCGTCGGTGCCGGAGTGGCCCTGGGATCGGGCGCGTTGGGGCTGTTTCCGCGAGGGTCAGCGGCTGCCGTCGAGGATGACGCGGGCGACCAGCGCCGGGTCGTCGTTCATCGGGCAGTGCCCGCAGCCGGGCAGCCGTACCAGCCGGGAGCGGGGCATCAACCGCTTGGCGCGGACGCCCTGTCGGCGCAGCAGCAGCCGGTCCTGCGTGCCCCAGGCCACGGTCACGGGGATGCCGGGGAGGTCGTCGGTGAACCGGACACTCGTACCGGCCCGCAGCGTGTCGTCGAACCCGGGCGCGTTGACCAGCGCGAGCGTCTCGGCGACCACGGCCTCGGGTGAACGGCGGCCCGGGCGGGCGTAGATGGTGCTGGTGAGCGCGGTGCGGCCGGCCGCCGTGCGCGCCAGTCTCTCGACCAGCGGGAGCGGCATCCGGCGGGCGATCTGCCGCATGGTGAGCAGCACACCGAAGGCGTAGCGGCGCTCGGCCTGCGACCAGAACCCGGCGGGGGAGAGAGGGCCGTGACGGACCGTACGAGCTTCTCGCGGGCCAGCTCCAGCGCCATCAGGCCGCCGAGCGAGTTGCCCGCCACATGCGGACGGTCGAGTTCCAGCGCCTCGCAGAAGGCCCCGAACACGGCGGCCGTCGTGGGCAGGTCGTACGACAGCCCCTCCGGGAGCGCGGGGAGGCGCCGAAGCCGGGCAGGTCCACGGCGATCACGTCGCGCTCGGTCGCGAGGACGTCCACCACCGGGTCCCAGGCCTGTCGGTGGTGGCCTATGCCGTGCAGCAGGAGCAGCGGTTCGCCGCGGCCCACGCGCGCGTAGGACACGGTCACGGTCTTCGGGCCCTGCGGAGTGGGGACCGGGAAGGAGACGGTGGCGGACATGGGGTGCTCCTCGTCTGGGACGCGCCGACGGACGACGTACAGGCTGTGTAGACAGCTTGTCAGCAACTGCTACTCACCGGTAGTCCCAGGGGCCGAGGACTCGATGCGGCCGGGGTTCCGGAACAGGTCCTGGACACGGGCGGACGCGTCGCATGGGATGGCGAGGTGACCACCGACGCCGAAACCGCAGTCTTCGAAGAGCACCGCCCCGTCCTCATGGGAGTCGCCTACCGCATGCTCGGCCGGGTCGCCGACGCCGAGGACGTCGTCCAGGAGGCCTGGCTGCGCTGGTCCGCCGCCGACCGGGCCGGGGTCCGCGAACCGCCCGCCTACCTGGTGCGCGTCACCACCCGCCTCGCCATCGACCGGCTCCGCCAGGTCAAGGCGCGCGGTGAGGCCTACGTGGGCCCCTGGCTGCCCGAGCCCTACGTCACCGACTTCGGGGACACCGTCCCTGACACCGAGGAACGCGCCGTCCTCGCCGACTCCGTCTCCCTCGCCGTCCTCGTCGTCCTGGAGTCGCTGTCACCGCTGGAACGCGCCGTGTTCGTCCTCAGGAGGCGTTCGGCTACCCGTACGCCGACATCGCCACCATGCTCGACCGGGGGAACCGGCGGTGCGCCAACTCGCCGGACGGGCCCGCAGACACGTCGACGAACGACGCTCGCGCTACGACGTCGACCCTGCCCAGCGCCGCGATCTCACCGAGCGGTTCCTCGCCGCCGCGGCCGAGGGCGACCTCGCGGGCCTCATGGACCTGCTCGCCCCGGACGTCCGGCTGGTCGGCGACAGCGGCGGCAAGACCCAGGCACCGCTGCGCATCCTGGAGAGCGCCGACAACGTGGGCCGCTTCCTGGTCGCCGTGGGCGGGAAGAGCGTCCCGGACATGTCGTTCCGCTTCCTCGAACTCAACGGCGGACCCGCGGTACTGGTCCTGTCGGGTGGCACGCCCGACAGCGTCTTCCAGGTGGACGTATTCGCCGGACGCATCAGTTCCGTCTACGTCCTCCGCAACCCGGACAAGCTTCGATCACTGGCTTCCGCTTAGCCGTACCCCGGACAGAGCCCCCGTTTCGCGACGGGGGCTTTGCCGCGATGTCACGAAGAACCCCCAGTACGAACGGCCTGTGAACGCTCTGCGGCGCGGGCTCTGCGGGTTGCATACGACATGGAGGATTGGTCTTGACCAAGGGTGGGGGCGTCCTATGGTCGCTGATAAGTGAAACAACCTTTAATAAACAAGGGCGCTAAAACGCCGCCGGACCACGGCGATTGCGGAGGACAGGGTGGGGACCACGCAGTTGGAATCGGTGCCGGAACCGAAGTACTGGCATCTCAAGACAGTGCTGAGTGAGGCACTGGACTCCGAGTTCTCCGTGGGCGAGATCCTGCCCAACGAGCGAGACCTGGCGGCCCGCTTCGGCGTCGCCCGGGCCACGCTCCGGCAGGCTCTGGAACAACTCGAACTGGAAGGCCGGCTCCAGCGCCGTCGCGGAGTCGGTACGACCGTCGCGCCGCCGCGCGTGGGGGTCGCCGTCGGCACCGAGCAGCACGCCTGGCCGGGCGCCGGGGAGGACGCCTGGCAGTCCGTCGACTGTGTGCTGGCGGCTCCGCCGACGGCCGTCGCGGAGGCACTGGAGACCGGCTCCGAGGAACTGGTGCACACCGTACGGCGCTCCCGGGTGAGCCACGGCCAGCCGGTCGCCGCTGAGCTGCTCTACATCCCGGAGTCGTCGGTGCCCGACCTCTCCGCCATAGACACTCCCTCGGCGACGGCACGCGCGCGTGCCGTACTGCGCGAGCTGCAGCGCCTCGAACTGGAGGGTCAGGACCGTGCCGTGGAACTCGGCTCGGCCCGCGCGGACGACGCCAAGGAACTGGACCGCCTCCCCGGCGCCCCGGTCCTCGTCGTCACCACCCGCTTCTTCACCGAGGGCCGCACGGCCGCGGTCTCCATCGCGACCTACCGCGCGGACACCTGCCGCCTGACCTTCGCCGACTCCGGAGGCGTGGAAATACACCACGGCCCAGAACGCCAGGCCTCCTGACCAGCCATAGCCGAACCGCCGCGCCCCGGAACCACTCCGGGGCGCGACGTTTTTCTCCAGGTTTCTCCCGGCAGCGATAGGCGCCCCAAAGGGGCGCGGGGAACGGCGCGCCAAGCCACGACGGCGCCGCACCCAACAGACAACCACCGCGCGCCCAGCCACGACGCCGCCGCACGAAAAACCAACTACCGAGCCCAGCCACAACGGACCGGCACCCAGAAACGAACCCCACCGCCAAGCTAGCGCCGCGTCACCGTGCCCTCGACCGCGAACAACTGCTCCTCAACATGGTCAAGTGCCAACCGCAACGCCCCCGTTGCCGCAGCCGCCTCCCCGAGCAACGACAGCGCAACCTTCGGCGGCCGCAGGCAATACCGCGCCAACTCCCGCCGCAACGGCTCGAGTACACCGTCCAGCCCGGCCGCCCACCCACCCACGACGACCAGCTCCGGATCAAGCGCCAGCACCAGCGCGGCAACGTCATGCACAAGGCGCTGGATGAACCGGTCGACAGCCGCCCGCGCGCGCAGGTCACCGTCCCGCGCCAGCGCGAACACCTTCGCGACCGCCTGCTCGTCCAGCGGGTGCAGCGGCTCGTCCGTGGTGGAGAGCAACGTCTCCGGAGTCACGTCCCGCCCCAGCAGATGCAGCGCCCCGATCTCCCCGGCCGCCCCGCGATACCCCCGGTGCAGCCGCCCCCGATCAGCGACCCGGCGCCAGGACTCAACCCGGCGAGCACCATCACCATGTCGTCGGACTCGGTAGCCGCACCCTTCCAGTGCTCGGCGACCGCCGCCGCGTTGGCGTCGTTCTCCACCAGCACCGGGCACTTGAAGGAACGGCTCAACCGCTCGCCCAGGTGCAACCCGGTCCACTGGGGCAGCGCGGTGCCCAGCCGCACGGTGCCGTCCGCCTCGACGATGCCCGGCGTGGCGACGCCGACCGCGCGCAGCGAGCCGCGTGCGACCCCGGCCCGGCGCAGCAGTTCGGCTACGGCGGTCCGCAGCCGCTCCAGGCGCTCGTCCGCCGAGGCCGTCTCGTCCACGTCCTTGGCGATGGCACCGAGCACCCGGCCGTCCAGGTCGGCGAGGAGCACGGCGACGCGATGTGCGCCGATCTCAAGGCCCAGCAGGTGCCCGGCCTCAGCCCGGAACCTGAACCGTCGCGCGGGCCGCCCCTGCCGCCGTACAACGCTCTCGTCGGCCGCTTTCTCGACGACGAGCCCGGCCTCGATCAGTCCCTCGACGACGCCCTCGACGGTCGGCCGGGACAGGCCCGTCACCCGGGTGATCTCCGTCAGCGTGGCGCAGTCCGTGGCACGCAACGCGTGCAACACCACCGCGGAGTTGATCCTCCGCAGCAGCGAGGGGTCCCCGCCGGTCAGCCCCGCCAAGGTCTGTCCTCCCAGCTCGTGCGCGTGTTGGGCGGATCGTACTCGGCGCGGCGGACCCCGGCGAGTGCCGGGCGCCCCCGACCCGTCCGGCCCACCGTGTCACCCCGGCGCCACGAACCCCGACTCGTACGCCGCGATCACCGCCTGCGTACGGTTGCCCGCGTGCCGCAGCACGTTGGTCAGCGACTCCTGGAGGATCCGGTAACCCTCCCGGGAGACCGGCCCCGGCACCGCCTCCAAGGCCCCGGTGACCTCCGCGTCGACCTTCGCCCCGGAGGCCCTCACGCTGATGGCGCTGCTCGCGGCCGGTCTCACGGCGGTACTGCGTGGCGGGGTGGCGACGCTGAGCATCCTCATCCCGTTCCTGCTCATCGTGTCCTTCGTGGTCGGCGACGCGTCGAACGACATCGCGGACCTGCTGCCCGACCGGGCCGGCCAGGTGGCGCCGCTCGAGACCTGGGACGGCTCGGTGGGCCCGTGGACCGGGCTCGCGGTGACGGCGGTCGGGGCGGCGGCCGCGCGCTGGGTGCGGGGGCGTGGAGCGTCCGGCGCCGGGACGCCTGACCGTGGAAGTGCCGGGACGCCTGGCCGTGGAAGTGCCGGGACGCCTGGCCGTTGGGCCCACCGTGACGCCCTAGTCCCGGGCCGC
This sequence comes from Streptomyces sp. P3, assembly GCA_016893485.2. Taxonomy (GTDB): domain Bacteria; phylum Actinomycetota; class Actinomycetes; order Streptomycetales; family Streptomycetaceae; genus Streptomyces. Next base: position 1,746,661 of record JAFEKX020000001.1, on the reverse strand, counting down.
CGCCCTCAGTCGTCCGAACTCCTCGGCCATCGTCGCCGCCGTCCAATGCGCGTTCAGCCCGCTCGGGTTGGGCAGCACCCACACTCGCGTATCGCCGAACGTCCGCCCCTGCGGCCCGACTTGGGCCTTCTTGTCGTCGAACGCGGCCCGGTAGGCGGTGACGCCCAGTACTGCCAGCCACCGGGGCTTCCAGCCCGTCAGCTTCGAGGCGAGGAGTTGGCCGCCCGCGCGGTACTCTTCCGCGCTCAGCTCGTCGGCGCGGGCCGTCGCCCGTGCCACCACGTTCGTGATGCCGAGCCCGTACGACAGCAACTCGCCCTGTTCCGACGGCTTCATGAGCCTCGGAGTGAAGCCGGAGAGGTGCAGCACCGGCCAGAAGCGGTTGCCGGGGCGGGCGAAGTGGTGGCCCGTGGCCGCCGTCATCAAGCCGGGGTTGATACCGCAGAACAGCACGGCGAGGCCGTCCGCGACGACATCCGGTACGAGACGGTCGCGGGCGGCCTCCAGCTCGGCCTGGGTGAAGCGGGTCAGAGGATCGCCCCGGGGTGTAACCCGCGGCCTCCGGGTGCTGCTTCGCGAGTTCCTCGACGCGGGCGACGATGACGGCGACCTGGTCGGCCGCGGCGCCCGTGAAGGACAGCTTGTCGGCCATCAGGGCGTCCAACTGGGCGCGGTCGAGCGGGATGCGCTCGTCGGCGGCGAGCTTGTCCAGCAGCTCGTTGCGCTCGGCGCCCTGCTCGCGCATGGCCAGCGCGGAGGCGACGGCGTTCTCCTTGATGGCCTCGTGCGCGACCTCACGGCCGACACCCGCGCGGACCGAGGCCATCAGCACCTTGGTCGTCGCGAGGAACGGCAGATAGCGGTCCAGCTCGCGTGCCACGACGGCCGGGAACGCGCCGAACTCGTCGAGCACGGTCAGGAACGTCTCCAGCAGCCCGTCCAGCGCGAAGAACGCGTCGGGGAGGGCCACCCGGCGCACCACCGAGCACGAGACGTCGCCCTCGTTCCACTGGTCGCCCGCCAGCTCGCCGGTCATCGACGCGTAGCCGCGCAGGATGACCATGAGGCCGTTGACGCGCTCGCAGGAGCGGGTGTTCATCTTGTGCGGCATCGCGGAGGAACCGACCTGGCCCGGCTTGAAGCCCTCGGTGACCAGCTCGTGCCCGGCCATCAGCCGGATCGTCTTCGCCAGCGAGGAGGGCGCCGCCGCGACCTGCACCAGCGCGGTCACGACCTCGTAGTCCAGCGAGCGCGGGTACACCTGGCCGACCGAGGTGAACGCCTGCGAGAAGCCCAGGTGGGAGGCGATCCGCTGCTCCAGCTCCGCGAGCTTCGCCGCGTCGCCGCCGAGCAGGTCCAGCATGTCCTGCGCCGTGCCGACCGGGCCCTTGATGCCACGCAGCGGGTAGCGGCCGAGCAGCTCCTCGACCCGGCCGTGGGCCACGAGCAGTTCGTCGGCGGCGGTCGCGAAGCGCTTGCCCAGGGTGGTGGCCTGCGCGGCCACGTTGTGCGAGCGGCCGGCCATGACCAGCTCGCCGTACTCGCCGGCCAGCTTGCCGAGCCGCGCCAGGACGGCCACCGTACGGTCGCGCATCAGCTCCAGCGAGAGCCGGATCTGCAGCTGCTCGACGTTCTCCGTCAGGTCGCGGGACGTCATGCCCTTGTGCACCTGCTCGTGCCCGGCGAGGTCGTTGAACTCCTCGATCCGCGCCTTCACATCGTGCCGCGTGACCTTCTCGCGCTCGGCGATCGAGACCAGGTCGACCTGGTCGAGCACGCGCTCGTAGTCCGCGATCGCGCCGTCCGGCACCTCGATCCCGAGGTCCTTCTGGGCCCGCAGCACGGCGAGCCAGAGTTGCCGCTCCAGCTTCACCTTCTGCTCGGGCGACCAGAGCGTGGCGAGCTCGGTGGATGCGTAACGCCCGGCGAGGACGTTCGGGATGCGGGGCTTGGCGGGAGCGGAAGTCACGTGTACGGAGTTTACCCGGCGTCCTCGCGAGGTCCGGACCGTCCGTTCAGGCATGAGACCCCAGGTCAAGGACTCTGCGGACGGGAAGCCGCGACGGGACCGCGAGATGCGCGCGGGGCGCCGGCCGTAGCAGCGGTCGGACTCCGCCGGGCTCGGCCTCCCATCCCTTTCGACGGCTGGACGGCGATGACGACCCAAACATCCGCCTATAACACGATGGGGTGAATACCCCCAGTAGCCGGCAACCACACGCTGTGTTTACAAGTCCCACATCTCGCATTTGCCCGCGAGACCACAGGGGGACACATGAGCAACCAACCGCCCTACCCGCCACAACAGCCCGGCTGGGGCAATGGGCAACCGCCGTACGGACAGCCCCCGTTCCAGCCGGAACCCCCGAAGAAGCACTCCGACCACGGGTACGGCTCCGACTCGGGCACGCGCAAGGGCGCGTTCACCGTGGACGGGAAGACGAAGAAGGGCCACGCGTCCGGCGGCTACAACATCTGCAACGCACAGCTGAGCAGCAACTTCACCGGGGGCTGGTCGTAGCCGGTTCCGCAGGTGCCGGGGCGTTCGCGCCCGAACAGCAACGGAACGACCACGTCAGGGGACCATGACCGAGAGCAGCGTGCCGCCGATCCCACCGATTCCGTCCATGCCGCCCAACAATCCGCCGCCACCGGTGAGAAAGCCGCGCACCAACCTCGTCGTCATCGGCTCGGCCGTCGCCGTCATCGCCGCGATCGTGGTCACCGGAACCGTGGTCGTGCAGTCCAGGACGGACGACGGCAAACCCGCCGCCACCGCCGAGCCGACCGCGCACGACGACAACGTCCCGGCAGATCAGCCGGACTCGGAGCCGACGTACAGCGACGTCGACGCCGACAGTTTCACGATCGGGCTGAAGACCACCTCACGGCAGTGCTTCGGGTCGGCGGGCTGCAACGTGACGGTCGAACCGGACCTGACGTTTCTGGGTGACACCGCGGAGGTCGATCCGGACGCCGTGTACGAGATCACCTACGAGATCCACGGCGACGAGTCCGGCCCGGTCATCGAGACGGCCGAACTGTCGGATCGGACGAGCCTGAACTACAGGTCGTCCGTGATCAGTACCGCTTCCTCGGGCACCGAGGTGTCCGCGGAGATCACGGACGTCTCCGTCCAAGGCGAATGACGCGCAGCGGGTCGGGTGTGCGGGGCCCCGTTCCTCGGTGATCCCGGGCGGGGCCCACGTCACGGCCCATGCCTCATGGCTTATGGCTCATGGCTCATGCCACGGTCGCGCTCTCCGGCCAGGGGGCGCACATCAAGCCCCGCACTCCCCACCATCACCATCGGCAAGCTCGGCCAACACCCCCGCATGACAGGCCAACGGCGCACACCAACACGCCAGCACGCGCCCCGCAACTCCGGTACCAGGCGCAGCAGTTCGGGCCGCTCCAGCAGATACGCCCGGTACTTCGCCATCACCTCCGCGCGCGTGCCGTCGCGGCGGCGGGTGGGGGTGTCGTAGGCGAAGGGGTTGTACAGCGGGTGGCGGGGAGGCGCCAGCCGCCGAGGGTCCAGTGGCGGCCGACGTAGACGAGGTCCGGTGGGGCGAGTTCCAGGCGGGGGCCGTACTCGTGAATCCGGCCCTGATGTTGATCACCCGCGTGGTCATGGGGAGTTACGCCCTGGGGCCCTGGTACGGGAGCAGGTCCGGGTGTTTGGGGAGAGGCCGTCTCCTGAGGAGCGGCCGGTGAGGCGGCGGCCGATCCAGGGGAGGAGGTACTGGCGGGTGAAGCGGGCGTCGGCCACGCGGCGGGCGGTCCAGTTCAGGGGCGGGGTCGGCGGCATCGGCGTACGCCACTCCGGGTCCTCGGCCTCGTAGCCGAGGGTCTGCCACACCGCCTCGGCGACGCGGCGGTGGCCCTCGGCCGTGAGGTGGAGCCGGTCGACGTCCCAGGCGCGCTGGTCGGCGAGCGAGGGCGCGCCGTACAGGTCGACGACCAAGGCGCCGTGCCGGTCGGCGAGGTCGTCGACGCAGGCGAAGAGTTCCTCCATGCGCGGCCGGAAGCGCTGCTGGACCGGGCCCTCGCGGCCGGGGCTGCGCATCAGCACCAGTTGCTTGCAGGCGGGAGTGAGCCGTTCGACGGCTTCCTCCAGCAGGGCGCGCACCCGTCCCATGTCGCACTTGGGGCGCAGGGTGTCGTTCAGGCCGCCCACCAGCGTGATCACGTCGGGCTGCATGGCGACGGCCGGGCCGACCTGCTCCTCGACGATCTGGGCGATCAGCTTGCCGCGCACGGCGAGGTTGGCGTACCGGAAGCCGGGCGTCCGCGCGGCCATCCGGCCGGCGAGGAGGTCGGCCCAGCCCCGATAGGTACCGTCCGGGAGCAGGTCCGACATGCCCTCGGTGAAGGAGTCGCCGATCGCGACCAGGCTGGTTACGTGGGATTCGTCTGCATGGCGACGAAGATGATATCCCGCGTCCATACCCGCCGGTCGGTGGGCCTCGGCCGGGGTCATCGGTCTCTGGTGGTGACTGCGTCGGCCCGGGCGGCGCGGGCCGCGCCTGGAAGCGACATGGCTTACGCCAGCCCGCGTCTGCCCCTGCCGCGCCTGGCCTGCACGCGCCTGGCCTGCACGCGTCGGGCCTACGACCGCTCCGGCTTACGACCGCTCCGGGTTACGACCGCTCCGGCACCGGGCGATGTCTGCCTCGGCTTGCGCCAGCCTGGCTGCGCAGCCAAGGCCATCACCTGCCCCGGCCTGCGGTGGCACAGGCCCCGGCCTACGCCCGCCTGCCCCCATCAACACCCACCCCCACTTACGCCCGCTGCCCGAACAACTCCCGCAGCACGTCCTCCATGGTCACCAACCCCGTCAACCGCCCCTCCTCATCCAGCACCGCCGCCAGATGCGTCCGGCTGCTCCGCATCGCGGTGAGGACGTCGTCCATCGGTGTCGTCTCCGTCACGTTGGCGATGGAGCGCATGTCCTCGACCTTGAAGGGCTCGTCGCGTGGGGACGCGTCGAGCGCGTCCTTGACGTGGAGGTAGCCGATGATGCGGCGTTCGGCGTCCACCACGGGGAAGCGGGAGAAGCCTGACTCGGCCGACAGGACTTCCAACTCCGCCGGGGTGATGCCTGCCACCACGTAGTCGACGCGTTCCAAGGGGAGGACGACGTCCCGGACGGGGCGTCTGCCCAGTTCCAGGGCGTCGTTCAGGCGCTCCAGGGCCCGTTCGTCGATGAGGCCCGCCTCGCCGGAGTCCCGGACGATGCGGGCGAGTTCGGCGTCGGAGAAGGAGGCGGTGACCTCGTCCTTGACCTCGACCCGGAGCAGCTTGAGCAGGGTGTTGGCGAACGCGTTGATCGTGAAGATCACCGGGCGCAGCGCCCGGGACAACGTCACCAGCGGCGGTCCGAGGAGCAGCGCTGCGGACCGGCCGGCTCGGCCAGGGCGATGTTCTTCGGCACCATCTCGCCGAGCAGCATGTGCAGATAGGTCGCCACGGCCAGCGCGATCACGAAGGACACCGCGTGGCCCGCGCTCTCCGGCACGCCGACCGCGTGGAACACCGGTTCCAGCAGATGGGCGATCGCGGGTTCCGCGACGATGCCGAGCACCAACGTGCAGAGCGTGATGCCGAGTTGGGCCGCGGCCATCAGTGCCGACACATGCTGCAACCCCCACAGCACGCTCTTGGCCCGCCGGTCGCCCTGCTCGGCGTGTGGCTCGATCTGGCTGCGGCGCACCGAGATCAACGCGAACTCGGCGGCCACGAAGAAGGCGTTGACGACCAGCGTCGCCAACCCGATCAGCAGTTGTACGGCGGTCACAGCTCCCCCTTCGCGGAGTCGGAACCGGAATCGGAACCAGAACCAGAACCGGAGCCGGAGCCGGAGCCCGAACTAGAGCCGGAGCCGGAGCCGGAATCAGTGCCCGAATCAGTGCCGGAGCCGGCGTCCCCAGCGGCACGTGCAGCAGCAGCCTCGCCGCCCGCCGCCCCGACGCGTCCACCACGTCGATCCGCCACCCGGCGACCTCGACCCCGTCCCCGACCTCCGGAATCCGCCCCAGTTCATTGGCGACCAGCCCGGCCAGCGTCTCGTACGGTCCCTCCGGAGCCCGCAGACCCACGCGCGCCAGCTGGTCCATCCGGGCGGCGCCGTCCGCGGAGTACAGCGCGCGGCCCTCGTCGTCCGTCCCGGCCGGGGCCAGGTCGGGCGTCTCGTGCGGGTCGTGTTCGTCCCGTACCTCGCCGACGACCTCCTCGACGATGTCCTCCAGGGTCGCGACCCCGGCCGTACCGCCGTACTCGTCGATGACGACGGCCATCGTGCGCTTGCCGGACAGCCGGTCCAGGAGGCGGTCCACGGTCAGGGACTCGGGGACGAGGAGAGGCTCGCGCATCACCTCGGAGAGGGGGACGCGGGCCCGCCGGTCGGCCGGTACGGCCAGGACATCCTTGATGTGCACGGTGCCGACGACCTCGTCGAGGCTGTCGCGGAAGACCGGGAAGCGGGACAGCCCGGTCGCCCGGGTCGCGTTGGCCACGTCCTCGCAGGTCGCCTGGGCGTCGAGGGCGACGACCTGGACGCGCGGGGTCATCACGTTCTCCGCGGTGAGGTCGGCGAGGTTGAGGGTCCGGACGAACAGCTCGGCCGTGTCCGGCTCCAGCGCGCCTTCCTTGGCGGAGTGCCGGGCCAGCGCGGCCAGCTCCTGCGGCCCGCGCGCGGAGGCCAGCTCCTCGGCGGGCTCCAGCCCGAAGGTGCGCACCACATGGTTGGCCGTGTTGTTCAGATGGCTGATGAACGGGCGGAACGCGGCGCTGAACCACCGCTGCGCGTTCCCCACCCGCTTCGCCACGCTCAGCGGCGACGAGATCGCCCAGTTCTTCGGCACCAGCTCGCCTACGACCATCAGGAACACCGTCGACAGCGCGGTGCCCAGCACCAGCGCGACGGACCTCGACGCGGAGTGCGAGATGCCCAGCGATTCGAGCGGGCCCGCGATCAGCGCGGCGATCGACGGCTCGGAGAGCATGCCGACGACCAGATTGGTGACGGTGATGCCGAGCTGCGCCCCGGACAGCTGGAACGTCAGATTCCGTACGGCCTTGAGGGCGCCGGAGGCACCCGCTCGCCGCGCTCGACCGCGCGCTCCAGCTCGCTGCGCTCGACGGTGGTCAGCGAGAACTCGGCCGCGACGAAGGCACCACAGGCGAGCGACAGCAGGATCGCCACCAGCAGCAGAAGCACTTCGGTCATCGGGTCACCTCCGTCCCATGATCGGACAGGGCAGGGAGGTTCGCGCGATGTCGCGCGCCGGGACTGGGAGGCTCGCCCATGGGCGGACGCTCACACCTTTCGAAAAGAATCAGAAGTTCGGAGTGGTCCGCCAATAGTAAAGGATGGGCAAAGCGTTCAGATGGTGAGGTGCTTCACCCAGCGCCGCCACTCCTCCTCGGGTGCGTACCCCGCCGCGCGCCACGCATGCTGACCGGTCTCGTTGCGCTCCAGCACCATCGCGTCCCCGCGCCGCCCGCCCAGCCCCACGAAGCGTTCCTCCGCGGCCGTGAGCAGCGCCGAGCCGATGCCCTGCCGCCGCTGCTCCGGGTGCACGGCCAGCCGGTACAGGTGGCAGCGCCAGCCGTCGAAACCGGCGATCACCGACCCGGCGAGCCGCCCGTCCCGCTCCGCGAGGAGCAGCGCGTCCGGGTCCCTGGTGATGAGCCGGGCCACCCCGTCGCGGTCGTCGCTGATGCTCGTGCCCTCGGCGGCCTCGGCCCAGAACGCCAGCACGGCGTCGACGTCGGAGAGGGCCGCACCGCGGATGTGGAGATCACTCATGGGACGAGCCAAGCAGAGGGCGGCCGTGCGGGGCGAGCGGGTTTCGGCGCAGCTCCGCCATGACCGGCGCGAACGCCTCCATGTGCGGCTCCAGCACGCTGAGATACGAGAACCCGTACCGGTCGCGCAGCGCGCGCAGCTTCGCGGTGACCTGGTCCAGGGTGCCGACCAGCATGACGGGCAGGTCGAGGACCTGCTCCACGGTCAGGTCCGGCCGGCGCTCCAGCAGCGGCCCGAGCGCGCTCGCCGGGTCGTCGGTCACCGCCACCAGCTGGAGCAGCAGATTGAGTTCGGCGGGTTCCGCACGTCCGGCCGCGAACTCCCGGTACCGGGCGACCCGTTGGCCGAACCCGGCGGTGTCGACCGGCGTCAGCTTGCCCGTCGTGCTCCCGGGCTCCAGGCTCGCGCCCGTGAACGCCGCGATGTCCGCGTGCTCGGCGGTCAGGCGCAGCATGCGGTCTCCGTTGCCGCCGAGGAGGAGGGGGGACGCGGCGGTTCTCGGCGCCCAGGACGCGTCCCAACTCCTCGACCGTGCGGCGCAGATGGTCGACGCGCTGTCCCGGCGTGCCGAAGGGCAGCCCTGCCGTGTCGTGCTCCGCCTGGATGTACCCGGTGCCCAGCCCGAGTTCGAGACGGCCGCCCGTCAGATCGTCGGTGGTCGTCACCTCTCGGGCGAGCAAAGTCGGGTTCCAGAAGCCCGCGTTGAGCACGAACGTGCCCACCCGTGGCCGCTCGGTCGCCTCCGCCGCGGCGACCAGTGCGGGGAACGGCGCGACCATGCCCAGATGATCGGGGACCAGGAGGACGTCGTAGCCGAGTTCCTCGGCCCGTCGGCACTTCGCCCGCCACTCATCGGCCGGTGCGGGGGTGAGCAGGTTGACTCCGAAGCGGAAGGGGCGCGGCATGAACTCTCCTCATGGGTACGGGACGTGACGGTCCGGGAGGCCCGTCGTGCCCGGAAGCGGCCTACGACGTGCCTCCCCGCCGCGCACCCCGTCACTCGTGCGCGATGGCCGCCAGGACATTCATGCGCGACGCCCGCAACGCCGGCAGCAGGGCCGCCACGACGCCCACCACCGCCGAGCCGACCACCACCGCGACGATCGTGGTCCACGGCACCGCGAGCGCCTTCATGCCCTGGAGCGCCAGGACTTGCTGCGCGCAGACGCCCCACACCAGGCCCAGCCCGAGGCCGAGTACGGCCCCGAACACCGCGATCACCACCGACTCCAGCCGGATCATGCGCCGCAGTTGGCGCCGGCCGAGCCCGATCGCGCGGAGCAGGCCGATCTCGCGGGTGCGCTCGACGACCGACAGGGCAAGGGTGTTGACCACGCCGAGCACCGCGATGACGATGGCCAGCCCGAGCAGTGCGTACACCAGGTACAGGAGCACGGCGATCTGATCGTGGACGAGCTTCTTGTAGTCGGCCTGGTCGCGTACCTGGACCTGCGGATACGGCTTCAGCGTCGTCTCGAGGGACGTGCGGAGCCGGTCGGCGCCGGTGCCGGACGCGGCGTTCACGTACAGCGAGGAGTCCTGGCCGTTCGGGACGTACTTCTCGACCGTGGCGATACCGAAGAACAGTCCGCCCTGCGTCCCGAAACCGCCCGAGGAACCCTGATCGCTCAGCGCGCCCACCGTCAGCTTGGTGGTCCGCCCGCCCGGGAACTCGACGGCGAGCACGCTGCCGATCCGCACGCCGTGCTTCTTCGCGAAGTCGACCTCCATGGCGAGGTGTCCGGCGGCGAGTGCCGAACTCGTGCTTCCCTGCGCGTACTTGATGTGGGCGACGTCGTCGAGCGGGGTGTCGTAACCGGCCGCCGTCGTCTCCACCCGCTTGCCGTCCGGCAGGTGGACCGCGAGGGGCGCGAAACGGGCCCGTACGACGAGACCGACGCCCTCGGTCGCACGCACCTGGTCCGTGACCTCCTTGGAGAACGGCAGGAAGTTGCCGTTCTGGATCACGAAGTCGGCGCCGAGAGTCCTGTCGATCTGCTGGTCGAAGGACTTGGACATGGACGCGCTCGCCACCGACATCCCGCCGACCAGGGCGAGCCCCACCATCAGGGCCGCCGCCGTCGCACCCGTACGGCGCGGGTTGCGCAGGGCGTTGCGCTGGCTCATCCGGCCTACCGAGCCGAACAACGCGGGGAACGCGCCGCCCAGCACCCGGATCATCGGGCGGACCAGCAGCGGGCCCGCGATCACCGTCGCGATCAGGGTGAGGACGATGCCGAGACCCAGGAGGGACGAGGACGAGGCCGTGCTCGTCGCGGCGGCGCAGCTCGCGAGCGCGGCCGCACCGATCACCCCGACGACCGAGCCCACGATCGCCCGCACCTTCAACGGCCTCCCCACGCCCGCCACTTCGGCATCCGCGAGCGCCGCCATCGGCGAGACACCGGCCGCGCGCCGGGCCGGGAGATACGCGGCGACGAACGTGACACCGACACCAACCACGTACGCCGCCACGGGAGTTGGCCAACCGACCACCATCTCCGTGGTCTTGAGGTTCATCCCGAACGCGGTCATCAGCTTGATCAGCCCGGCCGCGAGCCCGATTCCCGCCGCAAGACCCAGAGTCGAGCCGATCAGGCCGAGCAGCAGCGCCTCCGTGAGCACCGACCGCCGCACCTGCTTGCGGTCGGCGCCGAGGGCACGCAACAGGCCCAGTTCGCGGGTGCGTTGGGCGATCAGCATCGAGAACGTGTTGACGATCAGGAAGATCCCGACCAAGACAGCAATACCGGCAAATCCCAACATCACGTACTTGATGACGTCGAGAAAGCCGCCGAGGTCGGCCGCTGCCGACTTCGCCTGCTCACTCGCCGTCTTGACGTCGTACGTACCGGACGGGTCGATCGCGGCCGTCACCCGCTGCTTGAGTACGGCGTCGTCGACACCCTTCGCCGCGTCCACCGAGATGCTCGTGGCACGGTCGGACGCGCCCAGGAGCTGGGACTTCGCGGTGGCGGGGTCGAGGAAGACCAGGGCGGCACCGGGGTTGGTGGTGGTGAAGGTCGCGATGCCGACGATCTTGACGTGGAAGGTGCCCGGCTGCGCCTGGACGGTCAGGGTGTCGCCGATCTTTCACGTGCTTGTTGTCGGCGGTGTCCGCGTCGAGGAGGGCCTGGTCGGCGCCCTGCGGTGCGTGGCCCGAGGTGAGTTTCACGGGGCTGCGGTCGGTGAGGTGCCAGTCGGTGGCGATGGTGGGGGCGCCGGTGGTCGGGCCGACCGACTTGTTGCGGCTGTCGACGACCACGATGTTCTCGACGGACACGTCGGCGTGGGTCGCCGCGACCCCGGGCACCTTCGCCGCCCGCGCCGCGAGCGAGGCGGGCACGGTCTCGGTCGCGCCGGTGGGCACCGAGGACTTGAGGTCCTGCTTCGGCTCGACGGTCACATCGGCGGACGTGGAGGCGAAGAGCCGGTCGAAGGTACGGGTCACCGTGTCCGAGAAGATCAGGCTGCCGGCCACGAACGCCACCGACAGCACGACCGCGAGCGCCGAGAGCAGCAGCCGCCCCTTGTGCGCGAGGAAACTCCGGAGGGTCGCCTTCAGCACGGGCTCAGTCCTTGTCGAGGGTCACGTCGCACGCGTCCTCGGAGGAGCCGGGCCCGGGGCCGATACCGGGTCCAGAACCGGGTCCAGAACCGGGACCGGGATCGGGTCCGTCGAATTGGCCTCTCGCCAGATCGAACCGCTTCATCCGCTCCAGCACCCCCTCCGCCGTGGGCCGCTCCATCTCGTCCACGATCCGCCCGTCGCCGAGGAAGAGCACCAGGTCGGAGTGGGCGGCGGCGCCCGGGTCGTGGTGACCATGACCACGGTCTGGCCGAGTTCGTCCACCGCGTCGCGCAGGAAGCCGAGCACTTCGGCCCGCCCGCGCGCGAGTCGAGGTTGCCGGTCGGCTCGTCGGCGAAGATCAGCTCGGGGCGGGAGGCGAGCGCCCGCGCGCAGGCCACGCGCTGCTGCTGGCCGCCGGACAGCTGGGCCGGCCGGTGCTTGAGCCGGTCCCGGAGCCCGAGGGTGTCGATGACCTGGTCCACCCACTTCTGGTCCGGCTTCTTGCCGGCGATGTCCATCGGCAGCGTGATGTTCTCGGCCGCGTTCAGGGTCGGGATGAGGTTGAACGACTGGAACATGAACCCGATCCGGTCCCGGCGCAGCCGGGTCAGCTCGCGGTCCTTCAGCCCCGTGATCTCCGTGTCGCCGAGCCACACCTGTCCGGCCGAGACGGTGTCGAGCCCCGCCAGGCAGTGCATCAGCGTGGACTTCCCGGACCCCGACGGGCCCATGACCGCGGTGAAACGGCCACGCGCTATCTCCACGTCCACCGAGTCCAGGGCGAGCACGGTCGTCTCGCCCGAGCCGTACGCCTTGGTCAGACCGTGGGCGCGGGCCGCGTTCGGGCCGGCCGAGGCCCGACCCGGGGCGTGCTCCGCAGCAGGTGTGGACAAGGCGGCCTCCTCGTGTGGGACGTGCCCGACTCCCTGGTCCCGGCCGAGCCTAGTGTGACGCGCCGCACACCCGATATCCCCCGTGCGACCGAGGCGGTCTCCACCCCAGGTCGGGCCCCGGACACCCGATGTAAGGGGCACTCTCCACCCCCCCCCGCGTGGGTCGAGCCCTTGCCGGTGCTAGTGATTCGGCGCTAGCGTCTGGGTATGGCGAAGACCCAGCTGAACGTACGCGTGGACGAGGGCACCGCCCGCGCGGCCCGTGAACGTGCCCTGGCGCGCGGCATGAGCGTCAACCGGTACATAGAGGAACTTGTCCGACAGGACACCGGCGAGGTCGGCCACACGTTCGTGGAGGCCGCGGCCGACTTCATGAAGCAGTACGAGTCCGTCTTCGCCGACGAGTTCGGCGCCGACGGGGAGCGTCCCCGCGAAGGTCGCCGCTGATCCGTTGAGCAACCTCAGGATCGACCTCGCCTGGCTGCTGATGCTCGCCGAACAGAAGACACCGGGTGACCCCGAGGTCACCGACTGGGGCGCGCTCGTCGCCGCCGTGGCGCGCCACCAGGCCGAGATATTCGACGTCCCGGTCTACGACAACCCGCACGCACGCGCCGCCGCCGCCTCCAACTCCTCATCCACGTCCCGGCGTTGGAGCGCTCCAACGCCCTCTTCGCCTCCGCCGTGGCATACGCCTATCTCGTCGCCTCCGGCCTGAAGGTCGTCACCTCGCCCGAACAGGTCCGTGAACTGGCCCGGTTGGTCAAGAGCGGCGAGGCGTCGGTCGACGAGATCGCGCGCGAGCTGCGCCAGTGGAGCCTGTGATCAGTCGGCTGCCCCGGGGCGCCACGCGGTACCCAGGACGCAGTACGAGGTCGGCAGCGTCGGCCCCTTCTCCGGGATCAACACCTTTCGGTACGGCCCGAGTTCGAACCCCGTGGCACGCAGTGCGGCGACCGGGTCGCGGGCCAGATGGCAGCCGCCGTTCAGCGGCGGCCACAGCGTGCGGTCCAGGGCGCGCTGGGTGAACGCCATCGCCGGTCCGCCACCCCGGCCGTGCTCGAAGAACCGCACGACGCCACCGGGCCGCAGCACCCGCCGTACCTCCGCGAGGGCGCGCGCACGTCGCGCACGCTGCACAGCACCAGCGACAGCACGACCGCGTCGTAGGCCTCGCTCTTGACGGGGAGCTTCTCCGCCGCGCCCGGCGCCACGTCGACGGGGACCTCGGAGCGGAGCGCGGATTCGACGGCGAGCCGGCGCAGATTCCGTTCGGGCTCGATCGCGACGACCTCCGAGACGGTGCCCGGATAGTGCGCGAAGTTCAGGCCGTTCCCGGCGCCGATCTCGATCACCCGTCCGGAGAGCCCGGCGAGCAGCCGGTCCCGCATTCCGGCCAGGCCGAGCCGCGACTCGGCGCTCACGCTGAAACGGGCGTAGTAACGGGCGAACAGCGGGTGGTGGACGGCGTCGCGCGGCACTGTGCCGGAGCCTGCGGACCGTAGCGGCATGGCGACCTCCCGGACCGGGCCGAAACCGGTCCCTACCGGGATTGTCCCCCTGCCGCCCTTGACCACCCCCGCTGTCGCCGGGGAAGGGGCCAGGGCCGGGATCAGACGATCCGGGTCCCGGGTCCCGGATCAGGAGATGAAGTTCCGGACCTGCTCGTAGACGCCGTGGTCGTTGTTCATGTCGGTGTGCGAGACGCAGCCGACGTCCACGTTGGTCGCGCCGCTCAGCTCGGCCGAGGTGTCCGGGTCGATCGCCGCGTCGCAGTCCGACCAGTAGGCCGCGTACGACACGCTGCCGGGCGTCTCGTCACCTGAGTTGAGCGCCGTGATGAACGAACTCCCCGTCTGCATCTCCTTGCAGGACGTGTACAGCCAGCCGCAGAGCGAGGCGATGCTCGTCCCGTGGTTCACCCCGGCGACCGACACGAAGTCGTCGACGTACGAGGTCCCGCCCAGGTTCTTGAGGTAGTAGCGGCTGTTGAGCGCGCCCATGGAGTGGACCACCAGGTCGACCTTCGAGGCGCCTGTCTTGGCGAGGACGGACTTGATGTAGGTCGAGAGTGTCGAAGCGGTCGTGACGTTCGACTTCGTCCAGTCGTAGGAGATCGCGTACAGCTCGGAGGACGAGTAGCCGTCCGCCTCGAAGTCCGCGATCCAGTCGTCCCAGGTGGTGGAGTCGCTGCTCAGACCGTGAACGAACACGATCGGGTCGTGGCTCGCCGCGTGAGCGGGCGTCGAGGCCAGGGAGAGTGACAGAAGGAGCGAGGTGGTCACGGCCGACAGGGCCGTGGCGATGCGACGCTTGTGGCGCTGCATGATGCCTCCTGATACGGGTGGGGTTGTCAGGAGTGTCAGCGCCGTTCTACGCGCGCCGCATCGGTGAAATCGCCGGTCTTTACGGGTGAATTAACTCGCCAGTAACGTCAGTTGTGTGCTGACTCCGGTGAACCCCACTTCCCTAGACCGCACTTCGCCACCGTGCCGCACCGACACAGGGCGGCCCCACGACCCCGCGCTCCCCGAAGGGGTCCGTATCCGAGTACTGCGCGCGGTCTACGGCGATCCGCGCGCCGTCGCGGAACTCCACTCGCGGCTGACCCCACGTCAGTTCGCGGGCGTCGACCCCCTGCCGACCGAACCCGCGTGCCTGGCACCGGAGTTGCTGGCCCGGCTCCGCCGGGAGATCCGGGCGCTGCCCGCCGACACACGTCTGCTTCTGCTGCTCGCGGCGGCGGACCAGTACCCGGTCGCCACCCATGCGTTCCTCCGAGCCGTCGCTGCGGGGCGGCTCGACACCAGGTGTCTGGACGCCGCCGAGACGGCCGGGATCGCGCAAGGGACGGCCGGTGGCGTGGTGTTCCGTGACGCGTGGACGCGGATCGCCGCGTACGAGACCGGGTCGGCGGCGGACCGGCGGGACGTACACCGGTTGCTGGCACGGGTGTTGCGCGCGGAGGGCGAGACCCCGCGACGTTCCTGGCACCGGGGCGCGGGCGCGCTCGGCCCCAGCGTGCGGCTCACCGCGGAACTCCGCACGGCCGCCCACCGGGCACGCGCCGCCGGCGAACACACCCTCGCCCGCGCCCTCGTCGAACGCGCCGCCACCCTGACCCGAGATCCCCACGAACACGCCCGCCTCCTCAACCGCGCCGCCGCCGACGCCTGGCAGTCCGGCGACGGCGACCGCGCCCGAAGACTCGCGTCCGCGACGGACAGCGACGCGTTGCACGGGGTGTTCGCGTTGCGCTCGGGGAACGCGGCGGAGGCGTTCGACGCGCTGCTGATGGCGGTGGTGCGGCGGGGGTGGGGGAGCGTGGCGGGGCTGCGGATGGATCGACCGGGACAACGTCCGTGCCGGGGTCGGCTGGGTCAGCGACTGAGCCGGGGTCTGCTGGGTCAGCGTCTGGATCGGGGTCGGCTGGGTCGACGTCCGCGCTGGGAATGACCGGGTCGGCCGCCGGGGCTGAAGCGACACGAGCAGCGTCTGTGCCGGGGGTGACCGGGTCGGCCGCCGTGGCCGAAGGGACACGAGTAGCGTCGGTGCCGGGGGTGACCGGGTCAGCGGCTGGGCTGGGATCGACCGGATCGGCCTCCGTGCCTGAAACGAGCGGGTCGGCATCCGTGCTGGGAACGACCAGGTTGGCATCCGTACCCGGCGCGACCGGATCAGCTTTTTGCGCGAGGCGCCCCGATCGGCTGCGGCACCTGGACCGGCGGCGACGACCGGGGCGCAGGAGAGACCCCGGGCGGCCGAAGCGCCCCGGATCACCGAACCACCCCACTCGACCGCCACCTCCCGAACTCCCGCCCCCGACCTGGTCGTTCACCTCCTCGCCCGCGCTACCGAAGCCGCCATTTACACCGGGGATCTGAGACGGTGTCGGGAGGCGGCGGTGGTTGCCGCTCGGGTGGGGGTCGTGGCGCATGGGACGCTCGCGGGGTTGGTCGCCGCGTTCGAGGGGCGGTACGAGGATGCGCGGGATCTGCTCAAGGCCGCTGCCGGGCGGTGTGGGCCCGGGGTGACCCCACCCTTCTCATCCATGCCGGGATCGCCGCGCTGATGCTCGGTGACCACACCCGCGCCCACCACCGCGACCGTGCGCGCGGCGGCCTCGGCACGGGCCCGGGGTACGACCGTGGTCGTGGCGCAGGCGATGGAGTTCCGGGCGTACGCCGAGTTCTGGACCGGGCGTCCACGCGCCGCGGAGACGGCCGCGGCGGACGCCCTGTGGCAGGCGCACGCCACCGGTCAGGACAACGGCGCCTGCCATCTGCAGGCCGCGCTCGCCATGTTCGCCGCGCTCACCGGCGACGCGGACGTGTGCCGCGAACGGGCCGCCGCCGCCCGCGCGTTCGCCCTGGGACGGGGGCTCGGGCTGCCCGCCGCGCTCGCCCAGTGGGCGCTCGCCTATCTCGACCTGAGCAGCGGCCGGTTCGCCGCCGCCGCGGCCCGGCTGCGCGCGCTCGCCGGGTTCGGGCCGGGCCACGGTCACCGGGCGATACGGCACTTGGCCACCCCGCACTACGTCGAGGCCGCCGCCCGCAGCGGCGACACCCGGATCGCCCGCGTCGCGCACGCCGACTACGACCGCTGGGCGCGCGCCGTCCGCAGCCCCGACGACCTTGCCCTGAGCGCCCGTTGCCGCGCCCTGCTCGCGCCCGGCGCCGAATCCGTCGAGCACTACCGCATCGCCCTCGACCTGCACGCACGCGGCACCCGTGACTTCGAACGGGCCCGCACCGAGCTGCTGTTGGGCGGTGCCCTGCGCCGACTGCGCCGACGGACCGAGGCCCGAGACCGCCTGCACACCTCGCTGGAGGCCTTCGAGTCCTTCGGCGCCCCGCACTGCGCCGCCCAGGCCCGCGCCGAACTCCGCGCCCTGGGCACACCGGTGGCCGCGACCGCCCTGCCCGCACCCGGAGACCTCGCGCCGACCACCCGCCTGACCGCCCAGCAGCTGATGGTCGCCCGCATGGCCGCCGAGGGCGCCACCAACCGCGAGATCGCCGTCCGCCTCGCCCTCAGCCCGCGCACGATCGACCATCATCTGCGCGGTGTCTTCAGCCGGTTGGGCATCCGCTCGCGCATCGAACTGGTGCGGCTGCTGGCCGAAGGAGGCTTCCTAGGCGGCCGGGGTCGGGCCGGCGCTCCAGGACGGCGGTGCCTCCCGGTCCCCGAACCCGTCCGCGTCCCACCATCCGTCGAGCGGCGGCGCCAGCCAACTCGGCGCCGCCGCACGGAAGTCGGCCGGAGGCAGAGCCCCAGCCCCCTCCGGCAGCGCCCCGAGCAGCGGTGCCCCCGACACCTCCGGCAGGTCCGCCACATTGCAACGGGACGCCAGGTCGGGTGTGTTGGGCCAGCTGCCGATCACCACGCCCAGCAAGCCGAGCCCCTGGGTGCGGAGTTCACGGGCCGTCAGTTCCGTCGTGTTCAGGGTGCCCAGGCCCGCCGACGCGACCACCAGGACCGGGGCGTCCAGCAGCCGCGCCGCGTCCGCCAGCGTGCCGCCCTCCGCGTCGAACCGTACGAGCAGCCCGCCCGCGCCCTCGACCAGCACCAGATCGTGCTCGGTGGCCAACTTCTGGGCGGCCTCGGCGATCTCGTGCGGGCGCACCGGCGCGAGACCGGCCCTGCGCGCCGCCGTGCCGGGGGCCAACGGCTCGGGATACCGGGCGAGTTCGGTCGCCGTCACGACGCCCGCGAGCCGCGCGACCTCGTCCGCGTCCCCGCGCTCGTCCGGCCGTACACCCGTCTGGGCGGCCTTCAGGACGGCCACCGTGCGGCCGGACGCGAGCGCCGCCGCCGCGACCGCGGCCGTGGTGATCGTCTTGCCGACCTCCGTGCCCGTGCCCGTGATCACCAGTACCGGCATGTCATCCCTCCCGTGCCGCCGCGCACCGCGCGCGGGTGATCCGCGCGAGGTCGGCGTCGCCCGTGACGTACGGCGGCATCGTGTAGACGAGGTCGCGGAACGGCCGTAGCCACACACCCTCGCGGACGGCCGCGTCCGTCGCGGCCTCCATGTCGACGGCGTGGTCGAGCTGGACCACGCCGATGGCGCCGAGGACGCGGACGTCCTGGACGCCGGGGATCTCCCGTGCGGGGGCCAGGCCCTTCCGCAGGCCGGACTCGATGCGCTTGACCTCCGTCAACCAGTCCTGGTTCAGGAGGAGTTCGAGGGAGGCGCAGGCCACGGCCGCCGCGAGAGGGTTGCCCATGAAGGTCGGGCCGTGGGCCAGGACCGGTACCTCGCCCCGCGAGATGCCCTCGGCCACGCGTGACGTGCACAGCGTCGCCGCCATCGTCATATAGCCGCCGGTCAGCGCCTTGCCCACGCACATCACGTCCGGCGTCACCGCCGCGTGGCCGGCCGCGAACAGCGCGCCCGTGCGGCCGAAACCCGTCGCGATCTCGTCGAACACCAGCAGCACGTCATGCGCGTCGCACGCCTCGCGCAGCACCCGCAGATACGCGGGGGAGTGGAACCGCATCCCGCCCGCGCCCTGCACCACCGGCTCCACGATCACGGCGGCCAGTTCGTGCGCGTGCCGCCCGATCAGCTCGCGCAGCTGGTCGGCGTACGACTCCTCGTACTCGGTCGGTGGCGCGTCCGCGAACACCTGGCGCGGGAGCACCCCCGACCACAGCTCGTGCATCCCGCCCTCGGGGTCGCACACCGACATCGGCTGCCAGGTGTCGCCGTGGTAGCCGCCGCGCCAGGTCAGCAGCCGCTGCTTGGCCGGGCGGCCGAGCGAGCGCCAGTACTGGAGGCACATCTTCACCGCGACCTCGACCGACACCGAGCCCGAGTCGGCGAGGAAGACGTGCTCCAGGCCGTCCGGAGACATGTCGACAAGGAGCTTCGCCAGCCGTACGGCGGGCTCGTGCGTGAGCCCGCCGAACATGACATGGCTCATCCGGCCGAGCTGCTCGCGCGCGGCCTCGTTGAGCACGGGGGTGGTTGTAGCCGTGGATCGCCGACCACCAGGACGACATCCCGTCGACCAACTCGCCCTCGCCGCCCGCCAGTCGGAGCCGCACCCCGCTCGCCGACTCCGACTCCACGACGAGCGGTTCCTGCCGGCCCGGCATCGGACCGTAGGGATGCCAGACGTGCCGCCGGTCCAGCTCCAGCAGCTCCGGGACGGGCAGACGGCCGATCGGGTCAGGCATTGGGCGCGATGTCCGTTCCGGCACCTCGACGGCGTACGGAGACCAGGTCACGGCGTACTTCGTCGACCTGGGGCGCAGGGGTGGCCGTAGCAGCGGCGGCGGGTGCGGAACCGCAGACTCCGGCGCCCTCGTGCCCGCCGCAGCCGGCGCCTTCGTGCCCGCCGCAGCTCGCGCCTTCGTGAGATCCGCAGCCGCCCGCCGTCACGGTCGCCCGGTGCTGGGGCAGGGTCACCTCGCCCGCGCCCTCCACCTCGAAGCCCGCGTCCGCGATCATCTCCAGGTCGGCGTGGCCTGCCTGGCCCTCGCTGGTGAGGTAGTCGCCGAGGAAGATCGAGTTGGCGAGGTTCAGGGCGAGGGGCTGCATCGTGCGCAGGTGGACCTCGCGGCCGCCCGCGATGCGGACCTCGACGTCCGGGCAGACGAAGCGGACCATCGCGAGGATGCGCAGACAGCGCTGCGGGGTGAGGTGCCAGTCGGCCTCGAGCGGGGTGCCCTCCATCGGGATCAGGAAGTTCACCGGCACCGAGTCGGGGTCCAGGTCGCGGAGGGAGAAGACGACGTCGACCAGGTCCTCGTCCGTCTCGCCCATGCCGGCGATCAGGCCGGAGCAGGCGGACAGGCCCGCCGCGTGCGCCTTCTGCACGGTGTCGACGCGGTCGGCGTACGTGTGCGTGGTGGTGATGTCCCCGTACGTCGACTCGGACGTGTTGAGGTTGTGGTTGTAGGCGTCCGCACCGGCCTCGCGCAGCCGGTCGGCTTGGCCGTCGGAGAGCAGACCGAGGCAGGCGCACACCTCGACGCCCTCGTTCTGGTCCTTGATCGCCTTGATGGTGCCCGCGACCCGGTCCACGTCCCGGTCCGTCGGACCCCGGCCGGAGGCCACCAGGCAGACCCGCTTGGCGCCACCCGCCACACCGGCCGCCGCCGCCTTCGAGGCATCGTCGGGTTTCAGCCATGTGTACTTCAGGATGTCGGCCTTCGAGCCGAGCCGCTGCGAGCAGTACGAGCAGTCCTCGGGGCACAGGCCGGACTTGAGGTTGACGAGGTAGTTGAGCTTCACCCGTCGGCCGAACCAGTGCCGGCGCACCTTTCCGGCCGCGGCCACGACATCCAACAGGTCGTCGTCCGAGGTGGAGAGGACGGCGAGAGCTTCCGCGCGGGTCGGCAGCTCGCGCCGAAGCCCCTTGTCCACGAGCGTGTTCAGCAGGTCCATGAGGCCCGATCCTGTCCTACGGGACCGCCCGCGGCCAAGGAGAGAATGCACAAGACATGGAGCTGGGGGTGTGGGTATCACCACACCATGGGCGGCCGGTCGTCCGATTAGTGTCTGTGCACTGCCTACAAAAGCCCCGGAGGAACCATGGCGTTCGGCTGGATCGACGAGCAGGCGGAGCAGCGCCGCCGGGCCGGGCTCGTACGGACCCTGCGGCCCCGTCCCGCCGACTCACCGCTCCTCGATCTCGCGAGTAACGACTACCTGGGCCTGGCCCATCACCCCGAGGTCGTCGAGGGGCCGCCGACGCGGCGCGGACCTGGGGCGGCGGGTCGACCGGGTCGCGGCTTGTCACCGGGACGACCGAGCTGCACGCCCAACTGGAGCGCGAACTGGCCGAGTTCAGCGGGTTCGAGGCCGCCCTCGTCTTCTCCTCCGGGTACGCGGCCAACCTCGCCGCGGTCACCACGCTCGCGCCGCACGGCTCGCTGATCGTCTCCGACGCGGGCAACCACGCCTCCCTCATCGACGGCTGCCGGCTGGCGCGGGGCGCCACCCAGGTCGTAGGACACGCCGATCCGGACGGGGTGCGCAAGGCGCTGCGGACGCACGACGGGCAGGCCGTCGTCGTGTCCGACTCGGTGTTCTCCGTGGACGGGGACGCGGCGCCGGTGGGCGGGCTGGCCGAGGCGTGCCGGGAGTTCGGCGCGGGGCTGCTGCTCGACGACGCGCACGGGCTCGGGGTGCTGGGCGACGGCGGGCGCGGGGGGCGCCGTACGCGGCGGGGCTCGCGGGCGACGAGGACGTGGTCGTGACGGTCACGCTGTCGAAGTCGCTGGGGAGTCAGGGCGGTGCCGTGCTCGGGCCGGCCCGGGTGATCGACCATCTGGTCAACGCGGCGCGGACGTTCATCTTCGACACCGGGCTCGCGCCCGCCGCGGCCGGTGCGGCGCTCGCGGCGCTCACCCTGCTGCGGCGCGAGCCCGAGCGGGCTGCCCGGGCGCGCGCCGTGGCGGGTGATCTGCACACGCGGCTGACCGCGGCGGGTCTGGAAGCGGTACGTCCGGACGCCGCCGTGGTCTCGGTGCGTGCGCCGTCCCCGGAGGCGGCCGTGCAGTGGGCGGCCGACTGCCGTACGGCAGGGCTGGCCGTGGGCTGCTTCCGTCCTCCTTCCGTGCCCGACGGCATCTCACGGCTCAGGCTGACCGCCCGAGCGGACCTCTCCAGGGCCGAGATCGAACGCGCTGTACGTGTGATCGGCGAGACGCGACCATGAGTCGGCGTGACACGGCCGTGCGTCGCTGACGGGCGGACAGATCAGTGGAACGCGGTGAGGAATCCCGTCCAGCTGTCGGGGGAGAACAGCAGGGCGGGTCCTTGCGGGTCCTTCGAGTCGCGTACGGCGAGCAGCCCCGCGCGGGGGCCTGAGCGCGGACGAGCCGCCTCGACGCAGTTGTTCGCTCCCGTGCTGTAGCTGCTGCGCAGCCACCGCACACCGGACAGTTCAGAACTGGAAGGTACGTTCCGAGGCAGTGCAGACATGGTGCCTCCTTACGCGCCGTCACCTATCCCGGCGATGTAATCCGACGAATCCTCGGGCGAAAGGGCGTGGAACTGAAGGGTGCTGAAGGCCTCGCTGTAGGCCTCTAGGTCTTCTTTCCGTTCGAGGTAGAGGCTACTCGTCAAGTGGTCGAGAACAACCACGTCCAGATCAGAAGTGCTCGGAAAGGAGAAAATAACGAAAGGCCCGGTGATGCCGATGTGCGCCCCCGCGGCGAACGGCAGTACCTGGAGCCGGACTTGGGGCAGCCGCGCCGCCTCCACCAGCCGGTCCAGCTGACGGGCCATCACGCCGGGACCGCCCACCTCCCGGCGCAGCACCGCCTCGTCGAGGACCACGCTCAGCGCCAGCGGCGGATCGGCGCGCAGCACGTCCTGCCTGGCCATCCGCACCTGCACCAGCGCGTCGAGCCGCTCGGGCCCGTCGTTGTCGAGGCCTCCCACGGCGGCCCGGGTCACCGCCCGGGCGTACTCCGGCGTCTGCAGCAGACCGGGGACCACCGAGGTCTCCAGGGTGCGGAGCGTGCTGGCCTGTGACTCCAGACTGATGAAGTCCCGGTAGGCGGGCGGCAGTACACCGCGATAGGCGTGCCACCAGTGATGCCGGCCGCCGATGTCGTCGGAGCCCGCGAGCACCAGGAGCATGTCCCGAAGCTGTGGGTCACCGACCTGATAGGCGTCCAGAAGTAACCGGACGTCAGGTGGTTTCACGCCACTGGCTCCGGTCTCGATCCGGCTCACCTTCGACTGGTGCCAGCCGACGAGCCGGGCCGCCTCTCCGCTGGTGAGCCCCGCCTCCGCACGCAACGCGCGCAGTTCGGCGCCCAGTTTCCGGCGGCGCACCGCGGGACCGTACTGCATGGGTTTCTCCTTACTCCTTCCGAGCCGCCCAAATACGGTCTGGGGTCGCAGAGTTCACCGCTTCGAGCGACAGATATATGCATATCTTGGTGGATCGGCACCGTTACCGCCGAGCTAATGGCAGTCTGGCGAAGAAGCACCAGTCCGGGACCGTACTCGAACCATCCGCGCCGTGACGGACACCGGTCCCGCGGGAAAGGGACGACCGCGCCATGGCAGACCATCTGGAAGCATCCGTCACTCTGCCGAGCGATCCGGCCTCGGTGTCCGCCGCCCGCACCTATGTCGTCGGAACCCTGGCCGAGTGGGGACTCCCGGCGGACACGGAGGCCGCCGACACCATCCGTCTCATCGTGTCGGAACTCGCCACCAACGCCGTGCAGCACACCTTCGGCCAGTCGCCCACCTTCACGGTGGACCTCGAGCTGGAGCGTGACGAACACCTGCGCATCGGGGTCACCGACAGCCACCCCCGCTTCCCCAAACGCCTGCCGGCCGCCGTCCAGCAGGACAACGGCCGGGGCATGGTGATCATCCGCTGGCTGACCGCGGAGTGCGGCGGCAAGCTCAGGGTCCGGCCCACCCGCGAGGGCGGCAAGACCGTCTCCGTCGAGGTGCCCTGGACCATCCCGGCCCGGCCGGTGACCGCCGCGGGCCAGCAGGAGCCGTAGAGCCGCTCCTGGAACGCCTCTGGACACCCGAGGGGGTGGCGGCCCGTCAGGTGGCCGTCACCCCCTCGGGAGATTCAGCGCGGGTCAGCTGACCCGGCCGTACCAGACGCTCTTGGTCCAGATCTTCTGCAGCCGCACCACGTCCCCGGTCTTCGGGGCGTGCCAGATCTTTCCCTTCCCGGCGTAGATGCCGACGTGGTAGACGCTGGAGCCCGAGTGGAAGAACACGAGATCCCCGGCCTTGCGGCTCTTGGCCGAGATGTGGTGGGTCTTGTTGTACTGCTGGGCAGCCGTACGAGGCAGCTTCTTGCCCGCCTTCTTGTACGAGTACAACGTGAGCCCGGAGCAGTCGAAGCGGCCCGGTCCGGTGGCCCCGTACCTGTACGGGGCGCCCTTCTTGGACGCCGCGACCTGAAGTGCCTTCGTCGCGGGTGTCGCGGCCGCGGCGTCGGATGCGACGCCCGGTATCACGACGGAGCCGCCCACGGCGGCGATGGCGAAGGCCGAGGCCGTACCGGCCCTGACCATCAGCGACGGGACACGATTGAGCGCAGTCATGCGCAACCCTTCGTCAGCCGCCTGTGAAGGATGACCTGTCGGATTCGGGCTGGCGAAGTTGCCCGGCCGCTGACGCGGCTTCACCCCAAGGGCTGCTCGACCCGGCCATGGCGTGACCGTCCCGGCGACCCGTCGTGCTTGGGTCCTCCACTCCTGCCGATGCAATCCTGTCGACCTGTCATCCGGGTGGCGGCAGGACTCGGCGTCCGCCCGGATCGCCCCGCCGCTGCGGCGGGGTCTTGTCGTCAGACAGGGATCTTCACCTATGCATGTCCGAAAATCCCAACGGAACCGGGTATTTGTGGGGTTACTCACCACTCACCCGTTCGGGTGGACACACCCGTGTTCGATCGGGTGTCGACCGGGGCGCACCCCTCGGACCAGCACCGGAACACCTCAGGAGGCCTCCGGACTACGCGTGTTGCGCAACCCGGGACGCTCGCGGACGGAGGAACGACTACGCCGATCGGGGGTACGCCGTTCGGCTCGTTTCGCCTCCGCCGGGGACGGCTTCCGGTCCCTCAACTGTCGGAGGGTGCCGGGATGGTGACGCGCGCCGTGCGGCGCTCCCCGTCCAGCACGCGCAGCGCACGCGCCAGGGTGGGGGCGTGCAGCTCGGTCTCGCCCCGCTGGTGCATCAGCGCCAGCGCGTCCCGCAGCTCGACGGCCTTCGCCACGAGCGCCTGAGCGGCCCTCAGACCACGGTACGTGTCACCGTCGTGCGCCGGGTTGATACGGCCCAGCAGGTCGGCCACATCCAGGTAACGGTCAATCAACTCGCCCTCGGCGCGCGTCAGTGCGGGCAACGGTGGCAGTTCCGGCGGCAGCATCGTCGGCTCACTCCCGCCCGGCTCGGTGAGCGAGGTCTTGCGGGTGGCCACGATCCGGTCCACCAGGCCGTACTCCAGGGCCTGTTGGGCATCCAGGATGCGGTCGCGCTCGATGTCCGCGCTCACCTGCTCCACTGTCCGGCCCGTGTGCAGGGCGAGCAGGGACTCGAGTTGGGACCGGGTGCGCGCCAACTCCTCGGCCTGGATGGCGAGATCACTCGCCTGACCCTGGATCGGCTCCGGCAGCGAGGGCTGGTGGATCACCACCCGCGCACCCGGCAACGCCGACCGCTTGCCCGGCGTGCCCGCGGCCAGCAGCACCGCCGCGGACGAGCCCGCCTGGCCCAGGCAGACCGTCTCCACGTCACAGCTGACGAACCGCAAGGTGTCGTAGATCGCCGACATCGCGGTGAACGACCCGCCGGGCGAGTTGATGTACAGCGAGATGTCCCGGTCGGGCGCCTGGTACTCGAGGTGCATGAACTGGGCCATCACGTCGTTCGCCGAGATGTCGTCGATCGGCGTCCCGAGGAAGACGATCCGCTCCTCCAGCAGCTTCGAGTACGGGTCGAGGGTCCGGTGGCCCGAGCTGGTGCGCTCCGTGAACTCGGGCAGGACATGGCGGGCGGACGGTCGGGTCATGGCGTGACCTCTCTCTGGCGGGCGCACTCCCTGGCGGGCTCTGTACAAAATGTACAGGACGTATGGAACGTATGATGGGTTCATGGCCTACGAGATTCCGGTGACGCAAGCCAGGGCTGAACTCGCCGACCTGATCAACCGGGTGGTGTACGGCGGCGAGCGCGTCGTCGTGACACGGCACGGGAAGCCGCTCGTCGCCCTTGTCTCCGCCGCCGACCTGGAACGACTCGACGAACTCGACCGGGCCGGCGAGGAGCGTGTGATCAGCGCCGTCTCCGCCGTGCGCGAGGTCGCGTCCGCTCCCCGCGAACACCAGCGGTTCGGTATCGCGGCCGAACACCGGGGGCCGAATCCCTCGTAGCGGCAGGTCGCGTGCGGGGGTGTGCCGGAGGCCGGGCGTGCGGCCGCTCTACGGGCGTAGATGCGATTGTCCTGATCACAGCTCGGTTAACTTGCTTGAAACCCGGTCCAACTAGCCTGCCGATCCACGCCACCAGGGACGTTGCCCGGGGCTGCGGCAACCGGACCCCGCACGGTCCGGAGCGAGGACTGTGAGGTGGGAGCGTGCAACTGACCCCGCACGAGCAAGAGAGGCTGCTGATCCATGTGGCGGCCGACGTGGCCGAGAAGCGCCGGGCCCGCGGTGTGAAGCTGAACCACCCCGAGGCGGTCGCCCTCATCACGTCGCACATCCTCGAAGGCGCCCGTGACGGCCGCACCGTCGCCGAACTGATGGCCTCCGGACGCAAGCTGCTCACCAGGGACGACGTCATGGTGGGCATCCCCGAGATGATCCACGACGTACAGGTCGAGGCGACCTTCCCGGACGGCACCAAGCTCGTCACCGTCCACGACCCGATCGTGTAGGAGGCCTCGATGATTCCCGGCGAGATCCTGTTCGCGGACGACCCGATCGTCTACAACGCGGGCCGCGAGGTCACACCGATGACCGTCCTCAACGCCGCCGACCGGCCCGTCCAGGTCGGCTCCCACTACCACTTCGCCGAGGCCAACCCCGGGCTCGAGTTCGACCGCGCCGCCGCACGCGGAAAGCGGCTCAACATCGCCGCCGGTACGGCCGTGCGCTTCGAGCCGGGCATCCCCGTCGACGTCGAACTCGTCCCGCTGGTCGGCGCCCGTGTCGTGCCCGGACTGCGCGGGGAGACCGGAGGTGCCCTCGATGCCTGAGATCTCGCGTGCCGCGTACGCGGACCTGTTCGGGCCGACCACCGGTGACCGCATCCGGCTCGCCGACACCGATCTGCTGATCGAGATCGAGGAGGACCGTTCCGGCGGTCCCGGACTCGCCGGTGACGAGGCCGTGTTCGGCGGCGGCAAGGTCATCCGCGAGTCCATGGGCCAGTCCCGTGCCACGCGCGCGGAGGGCACCCCCGACACCGTCATCACCGGTGCCGTGATCGTCGACCACTGGGGCATCGTCAAGGCCGACGTCGGCATCCGCGACGGCCGGATCACCGGCATCGGCAAGGCCGGCAACCCCGACACCATGGACGGCGTCCACCCCGACCTGGTGATCGGCCCCGAGACCGAGGTCATCGCCGGCAACGGACGCATCCTCACGGCTGGTGCCGTCGACGCGCACGTCCACTTCATCTGCCCGCAGATCGCCGACGAGGCCCTCTCCGCCGGGGTCACCACCCTGGTCGGCGGCGGCACCGGACCCGCCGAGGGCTCCAAGGCGACCACCGTGACGCCGGGCCCCTGGCATCTGGCCCGGATGATGGCGGCGATGGAGCAGTACCCGCTCAACATCGGCTTCCTCGGCAAGGGCAACACCGTCTCGCACGACGCGATGATGTCCCAGATCCGCGGCGGCGCCCTCGGCCTCAAACTGCACGAGGACTGGGGCTCGACCCCGGCCGTCATCGACGCCTCGCTCACCGTCGCCGACCGCACCGGGGTCCAAGTCGCCATCCACACCGACACGTTGAACGAGGCCGGGTTCGTCGGCGACACCCTCGCGGCGATCGCCGGGCGCGGCATCCACGCCTACCACACCGAGGGTGCGGGCGGCGGGCACGCGCCGGACATCATGACCGTGGTCTCCGAGCCGCACGTGCTGCCCAGCTCCACCAACCCGACCCGGCCCTACACCGTCAACACCGCCGAGGAACACCTCGACATGCTGATGGTCTGCCACCACCTCAACGCGGCGGTCCCCGAGGACCTGGCCTTCGCCGAGTCCCGCATCCGCCCTCGACGATCGGCGCGGAGGACATCCTCCACGACCTCGGCGCCATCTCGATCATCTCCTCCGACGCGCAGGCGATGGGGCGCGTGGGCGAGGTGATCCTGCGGACCTGGCAGACGGCGCACGTGATGAAGCGGCGACGGGGCGCTGCCCGGGGACGGGCGCGCGGACAACCACCGGGTACGGCGCTACGTCGCCAAGTACACGATCAACCCCGCCCTCGCGCAGGGACTCGCCCGTGAGATCGGGTCCGTCGAGACCGGGAAGCTTGCCGACCTCGTGCTGTGGGAACCGCCGTTCTTCGGTGTCAAGCCGCACCTCGTCATCAAGGGCGGGCAGATCGCCTACGCGCAGATGGGCGACGCCAACGCGTCCATCCCGACGCCCCAACCCATCCTGCCGCGGCCGATGTTCGGGGCGATCGGACGGGCGCCGACCGCCAACTCCTTCAACTTCGTCGCCCCGTTGGCCATCGAGGACGGGTTGCCCGAGCGGCTCGACCTCGGGAAGAAGTTCGTCGCCATCGAGTCCACGCGGGGGTCACGAAGGCGGACATGCGGGAGAACGACGCGCGGCCCCGTGTCCAGGTCGATCCCGACAGCTTCGCCGTGCACATCGACGGGGAGCTGGTCGAGGCCACGCCTGCGGCTGAACTGCCCATGGCTCAGCGGTACTTCCTCTTCTGATGTCCAGGGGAGCACTGCTGGTTCTGGCCGACGGGCGCTTCCCCGCCGGGGGCATGCGCACTCCGGCGGGGCGGAGGCCGCCGTCAAAGCCGGGCGCATCACCGGGGCTTCGAGTCTCGGTGAGTTCTGTCGGGGGCGGTTGCACACGGCCGGGCTGGTGTCCGCCGCGGTGGCCGCGTCCGCTGTACTCGGGGTGGATCCTGGGGAGTTGGACCGTGCGGTTGATGCGCGGACGCCGTCGCCTGCGTTGCGGCTCGCCTCGCGGAAGCTGGGGCGGCAACTGATGCGGGCCGCTCGGGCCGCCTGGCCTTCCGCCGAACTGGACGCCCTCGCGGGGAGTTCCCCAAAGGGGCGCATCAGCCTGTGGTGTTGGGGCTGGTGGCTCGGGCGGCCGGTCTCGGTGCCGAGGACGCGGCGTACTGCGCGGCCTACGAGAGTGTGAGTGGGGCCGCGTCGGCGACCGTGCGGTTGTTGAGTCTTGATCCGTTTGACGCTACGGCTGTGCTGGCTCGGTTGGCGCCGGAGTTGGACCTTGTCGCCGATCGGGCGGTGGAGGCGGGGCGGGGGTTGTTGCCGGGGGAGTTGACGAACTGCCTTGTGCGTCGGCGCCGTTGTTGGAGATCGGGGCGGAGGCGCATGCGGCTTGGGCTGTCCGGCTGTTCGCGTCATGACTTGGTGGAGTGTGTGTGGGTTGCGCGCCGTTGCTGGGGGCTCCGCCCCAGACCCCCCCGTTCGGCCCTGAAGGGGCCTCGTCCTCAAACGCCGGGCGGGCTGAGGAAAGTCGGCCCGGCTGACAAGGGCCGGGAGGTTGCCGGACGGGCTGAGGAAGGTCGGCCCGGGTGGCAAGGGCCGGGAGGTTGCCGGACGGGCTGAGGAAGGTCGGCCCGGGTGGCAAGGGCCGGGAGGTTGCCGGACGGGCTGAGGAAGGTCGGCCCGGGTGGCATGGGCCCGGAGGATGCCGGACGGGCTGAGAAAGTCGGCCCGGCTGACAAGGGCTCGGAGGTTGCCGGACGGGCTGAGGAAGGTCGGCCCGGGTGGCAAGGGCCGGGAGGATGCCGGACGGGCTGAGAAAGTCGGCCCGGGTGGCAAGGGCCGGGAGGATGCCGGACGGGCTGAGGAAGGTCCGTCCGGGTGACAAGGGCCCGGAGGTTGCCGGGCGGGCTGAGGAAGGTCGGCCCGGGTGGCATGGGCCCGGAGGATGCCGGACGGGCTGAGGGAACTAGCCCCGACTGAGAAGTCACCGGGGCCGTAGAAAGAAGGAGCCGCTCCATGCACCTCGACCACACCCACGACGGCCCCGCCGCCGTCAGCGCGGACGCTCACCGTCCCGACGGGACCCACCGCGCCCTGCGCATCGGGCTCGGCGGACCCGTCGGTTCGGGTAAGACCGCCACCGTCGCCGCGCTCTGCCGGGCGTTGCGCGACGAACTGGCCCTCGCTGTCGTCACCAACGACATCTACACCCGCGAGGACGCCGAATTCCTGCTCAGGGAGGCCGTGTTGCCGCCTGAGCGGATCGCCGCCGTCGAGACCGGGGCCTGTCCGCACACCGCTATCCGGGACGACATCTCCGCCAACCTGGAAGCCGTGGAGGATCTTGAGGACGCGGTCGGGCCGTTGGATCTGATTCTGGTGGAGTCGGGTGGGGACAATCTGACCGCGACCTTCTCCAAGGGGCTCGTCGACGCGCAGATCTTCGTGATCGATGTGGCCGGCGGGGACGACATTCCGCGCAAGGGCGGGCCCGGTGTCACCACCGCTGATCTGCTGGTCGTCAACAAGACCGACCTCGCGCCGTATGTCGGGTCCGATCTGGGGCGGATGGCCGCCGACGCGAAGGCGCAGCGGGCCGAACTGCCCGTGGTCTTCCAGTCGTTGCGGACCGAGGCCGGGGTCACCGACGTCGCCGCCTGGGTACGGGAGCGGCTCGCCGCGTGGACGGTGTGATCGCCACCGGGGTCCGGGCCACCGCGCGGATCGTGGCCCGACAGGACGGGCGGGGCGGTACCGCGCTGCCCGTGCTGGAGGGGGACGGGCCGCTCGCGCTGCGGCGGACGCGGGGCAGTGGTGCCGAGGCGCGGGTCATGCTCGTGGGGGCGATGAGTGGGCCGCTCGGGGTGATCACTTCGCGGTCGAGACGGATGTCGAGCGGGGGCGCGGTTGCGGGTCGGGTCCGCCGCCGCCACCATCGCGCTGCCGGGGCAGGCCAAGGGGGAGTCACGGTACGACGTGCGGATCAATGTTGCTGAAGACGGTGAACTGGATTGGCTGCCCGAGCAGTTGATCTCCGTGTGCGGTAGTGATCTGCGTGTCCTGACCCGGGTCGAGGTTGCCGCCTCCGCCCGGCTCGTACTGCGTGAGGAGCAGGTGCTGGGAAGGGTGGGGGAGGAGCCCGGGCGGCTCACCAGCCGGCTCGCGCTGCGGGTCGCCGGGCGGGCCGTGCTCGATCAGGAGTTGGCCTGTGGGCCCGGGGCGCCGGGGGCTGGGACGGGCCCGCCGTGCTCGCGGGGCACCGCGCGGTGGGGCAACTCCTTGTTGTGCGGCCGGAGTTCAGCCGGGAGCCGGTCGCGGCGCGCATGCTGGGGAGTCTGCGGCCCTGGTGCCGCTCGCCGGGCCCGCCGCGTTGGTGACGGCTGTCGCGGCGGACGGGCTGCGGCTGCGACGGGTGTTGGACGAGGCGTTGGCTTCGCTGGCCTGAGTATCCGCTGAGCGGTACGTCTGTTTCCGCTTATCGGATTGGTAAAGAAGGTCAACGGACTCTGTTCTCAGGTGGCTCACAGCCGCGAGGATCCACCGAGACCTTGTCGCAACAATGTACGGGGAGGGGCCCACTTGAGGCACAACAGACCGAAGAGCCGGGTGATGGCGTTCGGTTCGGCCGGATTCGCGGCGGCGGCGCTCATAGCCGGCGCCGTGGTGGCACCCACGGCGACCGCGCAGACCAACCAGGCGGCAGCGCACCGGCAGGACAGCGCGGCCCGGGGCGCCGAGCTCGCCGCCGCCCGCGCCGCCAAGGCCGGGATCAACTGGCAGGACTGCCCCGCCGATTGGGCGCTGGCGAAGCCGGTCCAGTGCGGGTGGGTCACCGTGCCGGTCGACTACACCCGCCGAACGGCAAGAAGATCAAGCTCGCCGTCGACCGCGCCGTCAGCACCGGGACGAAGGCGGAGCGCCAGGGCGCGCTCGTCTACAACCCCGGCGGTCCCGGCGGCTCGGGGATGCGCTTCCCGCTCCGGGTCACCACGAAGAACCCGCTGTGGGTCAACACCTCCAAGGCGTACGACTTCGTCGGCTTCGACCCGCGCGGTGTCGGCCACTCGGCGCCCATCTCCTGCATCGACCCGCAGGAGTTCGTGAAGGCGCCCAAGGCGGACCCGGTGCCGGACAGCACCGCCGACAAGAACGCGCAGCGCAAGCTCGCCCGCGAGTACGCGGACGGCTGCGCCAAGCGCACCGGCCGCACCATGCTCGCGCAGATGACCACGCCGAACACCGCGCGCGACCTCGACGTCATCCGCGCCGCCCTCGGCGAGAAGAAGCTCAACTACCTGGGCGTCTCCTACGGCACCTACCTCGGCGCGGTCTACGGCACGCTGTTCCCGTCCCACCTCCGCCGCATGATCGTCGACAGCGTCGTCAACCCGGCGCGCGACAACATCTGGTACGAGGCCAACCTGGGCCAGGACATCGCCTTCGAGGGCCGCTGGAAGGACTGGGAGGACTGGGTCGCCAAGAACGACGCGGCCTTCCACCTCGGCACCACCCGCGCCGCCGTCCAGGCCAAGTGGCTCGAACTGCGCGCCACCGCCAAGAAGAACCCGCTCGGCGGGGTCGTCGGTCCGGCCGAGCTGATCGGCTTCTTCCAGAGCGCCCCTACTACGACTCGTCGTGGATCCCGGTCGCCACCGCCTTCAGCAAGTACTTCGCCGGAGACCCCAGGCGCTGATCGACGCCGCCTCGCCCGACCTGTCGGACACCGCGGGCAACATCTCCTCGGAGAACGGCAACGCCGTCTACACGGCCGTCGAGTGCACCGACGCCAAGTGGCCCACCAGCTGGGCGAAGTGGGACAAGGACAACACGGCGCTCAACAAGCAGTACCCGTTCAT
The DNA here is from genome assembly GCA_016893485.2 of Streptomyces sp. P3. Taxonomy (GTDB): domain Bacteria; phylum Actinomycetota; class Actinomycetes; order Streptomycetales; family Streptomycetaceae; genus Streptomyces. Next base: position 1,713,857 of record JAFEKX020000001.1, on the reverse strand, counting down.
GACCTGGGCCAACGCGTGGATGAACCTGCCGTGCGCGACGTGGCCGGTCAAGCAGCAGTCCCCGGTCGAGGTCAAGACCGGCAAGGGTCTGCCGCCCGTCCTCATCGTGCAGTCGCAGCGCGACGCCGCCACCCCGTACGCCGGCGCCGTCGACCTGCACAAGCGCTTCAAGGGCTCCCGTCTCATCACCGAGAAGGACGCGGGTTCGCACGGTGTGACCGGTCTGGTCAACCCCCTGCATCAACTCCCGTGTCGACGCCTACCTGTTGACCGGCAAGCTCGACTCGGCCGACTTCACGTGCACCCCGCACGCGACGCCGCAGCCCTGAGCAACACGTCGTAAGTAGTGAGGTGTAGGCGGTAGTTGTACGCGATGAGGGGCGGCCGGTTCTGAACCGGTCGCCCTCGTTCATGTCCACTCAGGTCTCGTGTGGTCTCAACTCAGCGGTAGGCGTGGGAACTTGCGTTCCTTCGCCGCTGCCGCCTGCTCCGCCTTGGCGACCGCCGCGTACTGGTCGACGTACTCCTGCTCGGAGAGCTTGAGGATCGCGTACATGATCTCGTCGGTGATGGCGCGGAGGATGGCCTTCTCGTTCTCCATGCCTTCGTAGCGGGAGAAGTCGAGGGGCTTGCCGAAGCGGATCGTCACCGGGTGGACCTTGGGGATGACCTTGCCGGGCGGCTGGGCCTCGAAGGTGCCGATCATCGCGCAGGGGATGACGGGCACTTGGGCCTTGAGGGCCATGACCGCCACACCGACCTTGCCCTTGTAGAGGCGGCCGTCGTGGGAGCGGGTGCCCTCGGGGTAGATGCCGAGGAGTTCGTCCTTGCTCAGGACGCCGAGGCCCTCGCGGATCGCGGCCTGGCCCGCCTCCTTGCCGGAGCGGTCGACCGGGATCTGGCCCGCGCTGCGGAAGAACGTGGCGGTGAGGCGGCCACGGATGCCGGGGCCGGTGAAGTACTCGGCCTTCGCGAGGAACGTGATGCGGCGCTTGAGGACCGCCGGCATCAGGAAGTGGTCGGCGAAGGAGAGGTGGTTGCCGGCGATGATCGCAGCGCCCGACTCCGGTATGTGGTCGAGGCCCTCGATCCGGGGGCGGAAGACCACTCTGAGCAGAGGACCCAGGATGACGTATTTCAGGAGGTAGTAGAACAAGGGGGTCGCTCCTCACTCCGGCGGGTCGGCTCGACCGACCTGTTCTCGCAGGTCACCCGGTACCTCGTGAGCTGCCAGTGTAGGGGCAGCCGCCGTCCCGTGGAACCGGCCGCGATCAGACGGGAGTTGGGCACGGCGGAGGGCGGCGAGATCCCTCCTCGCCGCCCTCCGCCGCTCAGTTCCGCGGGGTCACACCTACGCGGTGATGCCCCTGGCGCGCGACCGGCGCCGGTACAGCGCGAAGGCCGTGGTCGCCCCGACTGCCGTGACCAGCCCGGCTCCTACGGCGACCGGCAGGGCCGTGGAGGAGTCGCTGGTGGCGGCGACGTTCTGCGCCTTGAGGTCCTGGACGTACGCCGGGTACGGGGCCTTGCGGCCGTCGACGAGGTCTGCGTGTAGTGCGGGATGCGCTTCACCGACTTCACCGAACCGTTCGCGTTCAGCAGCACCTGCTTGTCGTTGGGGTGCCGGAAGTCGAACATGCCGCCCAGGGTGCCCGCCCGCTGGTCGAAGGACGCGTCACCGATACGGCCGGTGTGCCAGTTGTCCTCGATGAACTGCGTGATCGACGCCTGCTCGGTCGGCGTGTGGTCGATCTTGTTGACCTTGCTGTACGGCGAGATGACCAGCAGCGGCTGCCGGGTGCCAGGGCCGCAGCGGTCCGCGTAACCGCCCTGGGCGGCCGGACCGGACTGGCAGGCCGGGCTGTCCGTGGCCTTGCTGTTGGAGCCGACGGTCGAGTCCTTCGAGCCGTTCAGGACCTTCGACGTGACGTGGTCGTACCAGCCGTCGGAGTCGTCGTAGGCGAGCACGACCGCCGTCGACTTCCACTCGGGCGACTTCTGAAGGGCGTTGATCTCCTTGATCAGGAAGTTCTGCTCGTCGGTCGGGTCCGAGTAACCGGCGTGCCCGTCCTGGTACTCGGCCGCCTTCAGGAAGCTCACCGCGGGAAGGCTGTTGGCCTTCAGGGCGGCGTCGAAGTCGGTCAGGTCGTAGTTGTGGTTCGCGCGGCCGTCGTGGCCGATCTCGGCGACCGACTTCGGCGCCAAGTGGTGCGGGTTGGACGTCGACTTGTAGTACTCGAAGGGCGAGTGGTGCGGGCTGTAGTCCTCGGAGGCGGCGCCGCCGACATTGGTGTGGGTGGTGCCGGCGCACTTGGCGTAGTCGCCGTTTTTGCCGTCCCACGCGGTGCTGGGCCGGAACCCGCCCTGGAACCAACCCCAGCTCACGTTCTTGGAGTTGAGCAGGTCACCGATGTTCCTGCCCTGCATCACCGCGAGCGCGCTGGTCGCGGTGTGGTCCTTGTCCGAGCAGTCGTCGAAGGCCGGGTCGGGGTCGTTGATGACCGTGCCGACACCCTTGGCGTTCGGGGAGAGCACGGCGTACGGGTCCGGGGTCGTCGTCTGCTTCGGGTTCTCGGTGCCCGATGCCGGGTCGACGGAGATCACGCCGTGCGTCTGACCCGATATCAGGTTCAGCGCGCCGGGCGTGGAGGGACCGAAGGTGGAGCTGAACGAGCGGTCGTTGAGGGCGTACTGCTGGGCGTAGTTCCACATGCCCGTGACGGTGTTGCCGTCGTAGTAGTCCATGACCAGGCCGGGCTCACCGAAGAGGCCGGTGCACTTGTTGACCTCGGTGTTCTCGACGTACTTGTCGGCCTTGCCGCCGTCGGCCGCGTACTGCTCGGGGCCGTAGGAGTGGTTCTGGTCGCAGGTCATCGCCTGCGAACCGCTCAGCCGCGTGGGGGTGTAGAGGTTCGGGTTCTTCTTCAGCAGCCCGGCGTTGAGCAGGTTGTCGGCCTTCGGCGTGTGCGCCGCGGCCTTGAACGTGGTGCCGTCGGTGTTCGCGGCCCGGGGTAGGTGGCGAAGTAGTGGTCGAAGGAGATGTTCTCGTCGTAGATCACGACCACGTGCTTGATCGGCGTCGACGTGTGCGTGCTGCCCGAGGGCCGGTGGCCGTGCGAGGCCGCCGACGCGGGGACGGCCCCGCCCGCGGTGGCCAGGGCCGCGGCGCCGAGCAGGGCGCCCACGCGCGTCAACCGGCGCCGCGCACCGGGGTTTCTTCCTTTGCCGATCATGCTGTCTCGCCTTCCGGGAGCAGTTGTTCCGCTGCCACACCGTCCATGGCCGTGGCACCTACCGCCGTAGCCTGGGCAATGGTGGCGGCGGGGCGGGGGAGCGGCAATGACGTGGGAGCGAACGCCCGGTCAGGAATCTCATGGTCTGTTGGCCTGTTTTTGACCCGGCTCTCAGGTCAGCAGGCTGCGCCCGAGCCAGTCGGAACCGTCCCGCACACCGGGCAGCGCGAAGAAGTACCCGCCGCCGTACGGCGAGATGTAGTCGACCAGCGGTTCGCCGGCCAGTCGCTTCTGCACGTTCTCGAACTGCCGGGCCGGATCCTGCTGGTAGCAGCAGAACAGCAGCCCCATGTCGAGGTTGCCGTTGCTGTCCGTGCCCCGGTCGTAGTTGTAGCCCCGCCGCAGGATGCGCTGGTCGGCGCTCTGTGCGGAGCGCGGGTTGGCGAGCCGGATGTGGCTGTCGAGCGGGATCACATCGCCCTGCGGGTCCTGCGCGAAGTTGGGCGTGTCCTTCTCGTGGTGCCCGTCCAGCGGGGCGCCGGTGTCCCGGGCGCGGCCGAACATCCGCTCCTGCTCGGTGATGGAGACCCGGTCCCAGAACTCCACCAACATCCGTATCAGCCGTACGACTTGATAGCTGCCGCCGGTCGCCCAGTCCGGCTCGCCGCTGCTCCTGCCCACCCACACAAGGTCGTTCATCGCGTGGGCGTCGGTCACCTCGGGGTTGGAGATGCCGTCCTTGAAGCCCAGGTGGTTGCGCGGGGTGCCCGAGGGACGCGGCAGGCTGATGAACCCGTCGGTGCGCCAGCGGACTTGGAGACCGCCGCGGGTGTGCCGGGTGACATCGCGCAGCGCGTGCAGCACGGTGTCCGAGCTGTCCGCGCAGAACTGCACACTCACATCGCCGTGACACCAGTCGGCGTTCAGGTCGTCGTCCGGGAAGGCGGGCATCGCGGTCAGGCGGTGGGGCTTGAGCTTCGCCAGGCCGTAGCGGTCGTCGAAGAGCGAGGCGCCGACGCCCACGGTGACGCTCAGCCGGTCCGCCGGGAGGTCGGGGCCGAGCGTGCCCGAGTCGGAGGGCGGGGCGGTGATGCCCAGGTCCTCCGGGCTGCCGCCGGTGGTGAGGAAGCGGGCCCGCTCGGTCAACGTCCGCAGCAGGTCGGTGAGTTCGGAGCGGTCGGCGGCCGTCGTGTCGAAGGACACGAACGCCGTGGCGCGCTGGGCCGGGGTGATGATCCCGGCCTGATGCGCCCCGTGGAAGGGCACGTTCGCGGCACTCTGCACCGCGGCGACGGCCGCCCCACGGTCGGCGGCCACCAGCCCGGCACCGGCCACGGCCGCCGCACTCGCCAGGAAACCGCGGCGGCCCACCTCGTTCACGCGCTTCACGCGGTCCTCCGTACGTCCGTGAGGGCGGCCACGTCGGCCAGCCGCTCGACCAGTCCACCGAGGTCGGCGTCGACCTTCTCCCTTTGCGGACGGGTGAGTTGAGCCAAGGGTGTCCACTTCCCGGAGTGGTCGAGGCCGTCCAGGGTGTGCTGGGCACGGTCCATCCAGATACCGAGTTCGGCGAACCCCGGGTCCCGGGTCTTCAGCAGCGGGCTCAGACAGCCGAGCAGTACGCGCGTGTCGTCGAGGTTGGCGCGGGCGGTAGCCAGGTTGGTGCCGCTGCCGTAGTCGGTGCGGCCGGTCAGCTCGAACTGCACGGTGTTCTCCAGGATCTCGTGCGCCCGCAGCCCGGTGTCGGACGGATCCATCCGCTGGGAGGGCCAGCTGCTCGCCAACGCGTGGACGTCCTTGGCGAGTTGATCGGCGGGACCGCGCAGCCCGCTCGCCGGCTCGCCGTGCCACAGCCCGTACTCGACCCGGTGGAACCCGGTGAACCTGGCGTCGTGCACCCCGCCCGCGAGCCCGGCCGTGGTGCCGTTGATCGCCCCGTCCGAGTCACCGAACGTGCCGTAGGCGGCGCCCATCCGCTCGTAGACGAGATGCGCGGGCAGCCATGCGTTGCGGGCGGCGGCGAGGTCGCCCCGGTCGACGGCGGCACGCAACACGTCCGTCTTCCGGGCGAGTTCGACGGTCCGGACCTGGATCCACTTCTGGTAGGCGAGCGTCGGCGGGATGAGCTCCTGCTGCGTGATCGGCACGGCGGCGGGCCCGCTCCGCACCGTCGAGCCGGTGATCCGCACGGTGGGTCCCGTCACGGCGTCGGCGTCGTCGGGCAGGCATCTGAAGGCGTACGACCCGTTCCCGAGGGTCACCCCGAGCGGCCGGACGGTACCCGGCGCCAGCCCCTCGACCTCGCCGTAGACGGCACCGGTCCTCACGTCGGTGAGATACACCTCGGCCGCCGTACTGGACGTGTTGTGCAGCTCGAAGACCTGGTGACCGGCCCGCGGATGCGTCCAGCCGCTGCCGCACCCGGCGGTCGCGACCTCGACGGTGGTGCGCGGCAGCCCGTCGGCGGCGGCAGCGGCCTTCGTCCCGTCCGAGCCGGAGCCGCGCGCCGTGAGCACTCCGGCTCCCACGGCCGCTACGACGACCAGGGCACCGGCCGCGAGCAGGACGGTACGTCGGCGGACGGCACGGGGTGCGGGCGCGGGCGAGGTCAGCTCCGAGGCAGGTATCGGTCCGGGCTCGGCATCGGCTCCGCGCGCGGTTTCGGGCACGCCGGGCCTCCAGGGGCGTCGTACGAAAAAGGTGGCGGTAGCGGCGATCTTATGAGGGTGCCATGGCGCGCACCGCGTCCCTTGACCCTGTTCTGACCGGAGGGCGGGCGAGAATTCGCCCGGGGTTCACCGGACGGTCCGTGATCGCCACGGTGCGGTGGGTGGGGGCACGGTCGGCTACGGCCGGGCGGAGCGGGTCGACCGCGCGTCGCCCCGGGCGAAAGGGGGCGTCGCCGGTGCCCGGGAACAACGCGGCCCCCTTCGGCGCTGCTCCTGATACCTCGCCGGGTACTCAGAGAAGGGTCGTGAAGGAGATGAATCGGTCAGGGCAGGAGCCGCTCCCGCCGTCAGGTGAAGCGCCGTTGGTGACCACGTGCGGTCGCCACGTCGCGGTGAAGCGGCTGCGGCTGTCGATCCCGGAGCGGCCCATCACGCGGGTCACCCTGGACGTGGGGCCCGTCGTACGCGGCGAGCCCGGGCTGTGGGCCTCGCTCACCGTGGCGGAGGCCCGAGACCTGGCCCGTCGTCTCCTTGCCCAGGCGGCCCTGGCCGACACGGGCACCGGTGCCCCCACGGAGCCGAGCGCGGCGGGCAACTAACCGCCGCCACCGGGGAGTTGCGAGCGCCCCCTTCGCGGGCCTGGCTGGACCGACCTCGTGCGCCGGTCCAGCCACACCCGCACACCTCAGGCCCCTCGCGTCAGCACCTTCTCCAACGCGCCGATCGCCGACCGGAGTTCGTCCTCCGTGATGGTCAGCGGCGGTGCGAGACGGATCGTGGAGCCGTGCGTGTCCTTGGCCAACACGCCCTCGCGCATGAGGCGTTCGCTGATCTCGCGCCCGGTGCCGATCGCCGGGTCGACGTCGACGCCCGCCCACAGACCGCGCGCCCGGAAACCGACGACGCCCTTGCCGACCAGCTCGGTCAGACCGTCCCGCAGGACGACGCCCGACTCGGCTGCCCTGCGCTGGAACTCACCGGTCTCCAACAGCTCGACGACCGCGGTGCCGACGGCCGCGGCGAGCGGGTTCCCGCCGAACGTCGACCCGTGCTCACCGGGCTTCAGGACGCTCAGCACCTCGCGCCGCGCGACCACCGCCGACACCGGCACGATCCCGCCGCCGAGCGCCTTGCCGAGCAGCAGCAGGTCCGGGACGACCCCTCGTGCTCGACGGCGAGGGTGCGGCCGGTGCGGCCGAGGCCCGACTGGATCTCGTCCGCGATGAACAGACAGCCCTTGCGCTCGGTGAGTTCGCGCACACCGGCCAGATAACCCGTGTCCGGGATGATCACCCCCGCCTCGCCCTGGATCGGCTCGATCAGCACGGCCGCCGTGGTCTCGTCGACCGCCGCCTCCAGCGCCGCGAGGTCGTTGTACGGCACGATCCGGAAGCCCGGCGTGAAGGGACCGAAGCCCGCCCGCGCCGTCTCGTCGGTGGAGAAGCTGACGATCGTCGTCGTACGGCCGTGGAAGTTCTCCGCCGCGACGACGATGGTGGCCTGGTCGGCGGGGACGCCCTTCACGTCGTAGGCCCACTTGCGGGCCACCTTGATGCCGCTCTCGACCGCCTCCGCGCCGGTGTTCATCGGCAGCACCATGTCGAGGCCGGTCAACTCCGCGAGCCGCTCGGCGAATTCGGCCAGCTTGTCGTTGTGGAAGGCGCGCGAGGTGAGCGTCAGCTGGTCGAGCTGGCGGTGGGCCGCCTCGATCAGCGCGGGATGCCGGTGACCGAAGTTGAGGGCCGAGTAGCCCGCGAGCATGTCGAGGTAGCGGCGGCCCTCGACGTCCTCCACCCAGGTGCCCTCGGCGCGGGCGACGACCACGGGCAGCGGGTGGTAGTTGTGCGCGAGGACCGGCTCCTCGGCACGGATGAGGTCGGCGGACGTACGGGCGCGGACGGGTGCGGTCATGAGCGGATCTCCTGGGTGCAGCACTTGATGCCGCCGCCGGCCTTGTGGAACTCGGAGAGGTCGACGGGGACGGGGACGTAGCCGCGTTCGGCGAGGCGCGAGGCCAGCTCCTTGGCCTGGGGCGCGATGAAGACGTGCAGACCGTCGGAGACGGAGTTGAGCCCGAACGTCATCGCGTCCTCGCGGGTGGCGAGCACCGCCTCCGGGTACAGCCGCGCGAGCACCTCGCGGCTGCCCGGCGAGAACGCCTCCGGGTAGTAGCAGACGTTGTCCTCGTCCAGGACGAACAGCGCCGTGTCGAGGTGGTAGAAGTACGGGTCGACCAGCGTCAGGCTGATCACCGGGACGCCGAAGAACTCCTGCACCTCGCGATGGGCCTCGCGGGTCGTGCGGAACCCGGTGCCGGCCAGTACGTAGCGGCCGGTCGGGATGAGATCGCCCTCGCCCTCGCTCACCGACTCGGGGACGGTGGACGTCGTAGCCCGCCGCCTTGAACCAGGTGTCGTAGTGGACGGACTCGGGCTGCCGCTCGGGTGCGTGGAAGAGCGAGCCGAAGACGCGGCCGTCGACGACGACCGCCGAGTTCGCGGCGAAGACCATGTCGGGGAGACCGGCCACCGGCGGCACCGTGTCGACGGTGTGGCCATGGGCGCGGTAGGTGTCGATCAGCGTCCGCCACTGCTCATGGGCGAGATCGACGTCCACCTGGGTGTCGGGGTGCATCCAGGGGTTGATCGCGTACTGCACGGCGAAGTGTCTGGGTTCGCAGACGAGAAAGCGCCGCCGGCGCCGCACACGGGTCTCGGGCACAGAGGGGTTCCTCCGCTTCCTGTGATGACGACTGGGGTTGACACCACGGTAGAAAGCGACAGATACGACCGACAAGGGACAAACGCTGCGCGTATACGCAGTAACGCTGCGTCTTTTCCGGGGTCAGCGCACGTCTGATGCGTCCCCTGGGGCCGGATGGGTGGCGCCCGCTTCCGGGCTTTCCGGGAGGAGGTGGGACAGCACCATCACGCTGATCGTCTTCCGGATGAACGGCTCCTGCCGGATCCGCTCCAGCACCTCCTCGAAGTGCTCCACATCGGTGGCCCGCACATGCAGCAGCGCGTCCGCGCCGCCGGTCACCGTCATCGCCGCGGTGATCTCCGGGTGGTTGCGCACCACCTCCGCGAGCCGCCTGGGGGCGCGGCGCCCTCGCAGTACACCTCCACGTACGCCTCCGTGCGCCAGCCGAGCGCGGACGGCTGCACCGTCGCCGTGAACCCGGTGATCACACCCGTCTCGCGCAACCGGTCCACGCGCCGCTTCACCGCCGTCGCCGACAGCCCGATCGCCGCCCCGATCTCGGCGAAACTGGTCCGCGCGTTCGCCATCAACGCGGTGATGATCTTCCGGTCGAGTTCGTCGAACGGGGTGGTCCTGCTGTTCATGTCGGCACTGTATCCAGCGCGAACGTCCACGCCGGGCACATGTCCAGGCGTGCGGATTGCTCCTACACTCCACGTTCATGCTGCGCGCCCGCCGTCGATGACGAACGCCCCTCCCTGGAGGAGCTGCTCTATCTGCTGAACGCCGACCCACGCATCGGCAGCGCGGAGGGCGCGGGCGACGCGACCGAGGCGCTGCGCCGCATCAACAGGGCCCTGGAATCAGGCCCGGACGGACCGGAAGCCATTGATGTCGTGTTCCTCGACATCCAGATGCCGGGCCTCGACGGGCTCGACATGGCACGGCTGCTGACCGGTTTCGCCAAGCCGCCGCTCGTCGTGTTCGTCACCGCGCACGAGGACTTCGCCGTACAGGCCTTCGATCTCAAGGCAGTTGACTACGTCCTGAAACCGGTCCGCAAGGAACGGCTCGCGGAGGCGGTGCGCCGGGCGGCCGAACTCGGCGGCGCCGCACCGCGGATACCCGTGCACGAACCCGACCCCGACCACATCGCCGTCGAACTCGGCGGTGTCACACGGTTCGTGGCCGTCGACGACATCACCCACGTCGAGGCCCAGGGCGACTACGCCCGTCTGCACACCGACCGGGGCAGTCACCTCGTCCGCATCCCGGTGTCCACCCTGGAGGACCGCTGGCGCTCCCGCGGCTTCGTCCGCATCCACCGCCGCCACCTCGTCGCCCTGCGCCACATCGGCGAACTCCGCCTGGACGCGGGCACGGTGAGCGTTCTCGTCGGCGGCGAGGAACTCCAGGTCAGCCGCCGCCACACCCGCGAACTGCGGGACCTGCTGATGCGGAGGTCCTGACGATGCCTCAGGACCCCAGCGAACGCAGGGTGGTTGTCACCGCCCCACCCCGGCGCACCCGCCGCGCCTCCGGCTACTCCCGCCCCCGCACCGAGATCGACGAACAGACCACCCTCGGCCACACCTACGTCCGCTCCCTCATGCGCACCCAACTCCGCGCTGCCCTCACGGTGTTCGCGGTCCTCGTCCTCCTCGTGGGGCCCCTGCCCCTGGTCTTCGCGGCGACCCCGGACTCCCACCGCCTCGAATGGCTCGTCCTCGGTTTCTGCCTCTACGCCCCGCTCGTCCTGCTCGCCCTCTGGTACGTGCGCCGCGCCGAACGCAACGAACGCGACTTCGTCCGCCTCGTCGAGGACCGATGAACTCCAGCTATGCCGTACCGGCGGTCGCCCTCGTCGTCGTGGCCACGGTCCTCGTCGGCGCCTTCGGCCTGCGCATCTCCCGCACCACCTCCGACTTCTACGTCGCCTCCCGCACCGTCGGCCCCCGCCTCAACGCCGCCGCCATCAGCGGCGAATACCTCTCCGCCGCCTCCTTCCTGGGCATCGCCGGACTGGTCCTCGTCCAGGGCCCCGACATGCTCTGGTACCCCGTCGGCTACACGGCCGGCTACCTCGTCCTGCTCCTCTTCGTCGCCGCCCCGCTCCGCCGCTCCGGCGCCTACACCCTCCCCGACTTCGCCGAGGCCCGGCTCGCCTCGCACGCCGTACGACGCCTCGCGGGCGCCTTCGTCGTCGGCGTCGGCTGGCTGTACCTGTTGCCCCAACTCCAGGGCGCGGGGCTCACGTTGACCGTCCTCACGGGTGCTCCGGATTCGCTGGGCGGCCTGATCGTCGCCGTCGTGGTCGTCGCGACCGTCGCGGCCGGCGGCATGCGCAGCATCACCTTTGTGCAGGCCTTCCAGTACTGGCTGAAGCTCACCGCCCTGCTCGTCCCCGCCCTCTTCCTGGTCCTCGCCTGGCAGAGCGACGGAACACCCCGGCACGCCTTCGAGGAACCGGCAACCTTCCGCGAACAACGGACAGTTCGGGTCGACGAGACACTCGACCTGAGACTCGACCACCCCCTGACGGTCACCGTGAACGGCACGGTCGACAGCCGCCACCACACCGCGGCGAAGCTGCAACTCCCCGCCGGCACCCACCACATCGAGCGCGGCACCCGCCTCACCTTCGCGCAGGGCGCCACCGTCCCCGTCGCCGACCGAGGCACCAACGGCGGCATGTCGACCTCCCTCGCCGCGAGCCGCGAGGAGCGCCCGCTGTACGCGACGTACGGCCTCATCCTCGCCACCTTCCTCGGCACCATGGGTCTGCCGCACGTCGTCGTCCGCTTCTACACCAGCCCGCACGGTGTCGCCGCCCGCCGCACCACGGTCGCCGTCCTCGGCCTGATCGGCGCCTTCTACCTCCTCCCACCCGTCTACGGCGCCCTCGGCCGCCTGTACACCCCCGAACTCACCCTCACCGGCGACGCCGACGCGGCCGTCCTCCTGCTGCCCGACCGCATGATCGGCGGCGTCGGCGGCGACCTGCTCGGTGCCCTGGTCGCGGGCGGCGCCTTCGCCGCGTTCCTGTCCACCGCGTCGGGGCTGACCATGGCGGTCGCCGGCGTCCTCACCCAGGACGTCCTTCCGTCGCGCGGTGTACGGCACTTCAGGCTCGGCACGGTCCTCGCCATGGCCGTACCCCTTGTCGCGAGCGTGCTGGTCGGCGGCCTGCCCGTCGCCGACGCCGTGGGGCTCGCGTTCGCCGTATCGGCGTCCTCCTTCTGCCCGTTGCTGGTCCTCGGCATCTGGTGGACGCGGCTCACCCCGCCCGGCGCCGCCGCCGGGATGCTGGTCGGCGGCGGGTCGGCGTTCGTCGCCGTGACCGCGACCATGGCGGGCTTCCCCGGCACCGGCCCCCTGCACGCCCTGCTCGCCTGGCCCGCGCTCTGGTCGGTGCCGCTGGGGTTCCTCACCATGGTGCTGGTGTCCCTGGCGACGCCGGGGCGGGTGCCCACGGGAACGGCGGCGATCCTCGCGCGGTTCCATCTGCCGGAGGAACTGCGGACGGAGGTGAAGGCGTGACGACACCCACGGGCGGTCCTGGCGGCACCGTGAGCGGAACACCCGACTCCCTGTCCCTCAACTCCCTGTCCCTCAACTCCCTGTCGCCCACCTCCCTTGCGGTGCCGGCCGCATGAGCGGATTCCTGGCCGGCCTCTGCGTCGCCGTGCTCCCGCTGCTCGCCGCCGGCTTCTGGCTCGGCCGCCGCACCGCGCGCCCCGAGAACCTCGGCGGACTCGGCACCCCGTCGAGCACGCCACCTTCCAGACCCTGCACACCGCGTCCCTCGCCGCGCCCCCGCTGCGCGCGGGGGCTCACCGAGGAGACCGCCCGCCGCTCGGCCCGCCGACTGCGCACCCTGCTCGGCACGGACGCCCTGTGCCTCACCGACCAGCAGCAGGTCCTCGCCTGGGACGGCGTCGGCGACCATCACCGGGCCGAGGTCATGGAACGCCTCGCGGGCGCCCTGGAGACCGGCCGAGGCGAGGCGTTCCGGCTCAGCTGTGACGCTCCCGACTGTCCGCTGCGCTGGGCGGTGGTCGCCCCGCTCACCGTCGACGACCGGGTCCACGGCGCGCTGGTCGCCTGCGCCCCGCGCGAGTCCGCGGTCCTCGTCCGGGCCGCCGGAGAGGTCGCCCGCTGGGTCTCCGTGCAACTCGAGTTGGCGGATCTGGACCAGTCCCGCACCCGGCTGATCGAGGCCGAGATCAAGGCACTTCGGGCCCAGATCTCCCCGCACTTCATCTTCAACTCGCTCGCGGTGATCGCGTCCTTCGTCCGCACCGACCCCGAGCGCGCCCGCGAACTGCTCCTGGAGTTCGCCGACTTCACCCGCTACTCGTTCCGCAGGCACGGCGACTTCACCACGCTCGCCGACGAACTCCACGCCATCGACCACTACTTGGCGCTCGTCAGGGCCCGCTTCGGCGAACGCCTCTCCGTCACCCTGCAGATCGCCCCCGAGGTGCTGCCGGTCGCGCTCCCGTTCCTCTGCCTGCAACCGCTCGTCGAGAACGCCGTGAAGCACGGCCTGGAGGGCAAGGCCGACAAGAGCCGCATCAGCATCACCGCGCAGGACGCGGGCGCCGAGGCACTCGTCGTCATCGAGGACGACGGCACCGGCATGGACCCCGACCTGCTCCGCCGCATCCTCGCGGGCGAGGTCAGCCCTCCGGCGGCATCGGCCTGTCCAACGTCGACGACCGGCTCCGCCAGGTCTACGGCGACGACTACGGCCTCGTCATCGAGACCGCCGTAGGAGCGGGCATGAAGATCACCGCCCGGCTGCCGAAGTACCAGCCGGGCGTGCACTCGGCGAGCAGGCCCAGCGAGGCGTAGCGGGCCTCAGGCGCTGCGCGTGGCCACCATCCCGAGAGTGATCAGCCCGAGCACGACCCAGCCGAACCACAGCCAGCCGTTACTTCCGAGCGCCACCGTGTAGGCCGTCACCACCACCAGACCGCCGACGGTGATCACCCCCATGGTCTTCGTGGAACCGGGCATCGCGACACCCTCCTCATGGCTCATCTCCTCCATGGTGCCCCCTGTTCTGCCTCCGAACGGAGCACACGACGAAATGTGTGCCCGACTTCCACGGTCCCTCACTCGTCCAGGAGGCCGCCTCGTAGACCGACGGATCGAAGCCGTAGTCGGCCGGCGGGACCTCCCGCGCGCACGCCGCGTCCGACTCCGTACGCGCCTGGGCCAGCGTGACGCCCGCGCCCAACCGGGTGAACCCGAGCACCAGCTGATCATGCTTCCCGGCACAGGAGACCAGGCTCGCGGCCCGGTCGGACGGCACGTCCAGACAGTCCCGCTTCTGCATCGTCGACGTGTCCGCGAACGCCGACCCGAGGGCACGCCGACTGCCGAGCGGCCCGTAGACCGGCCCGTGCGCGCCGAGCACCAGGCATGCGGTGCGATTCCCGGCGGCCCCGAACCCGGCATCGGTCGGTACGACGGCGAAGCCCCGCACGTCCGCGAGCTTCTCCCGCGTCTCCTGCGTCCGCTCCGCACACCGGTCGGCCCCGGTGACCCGCGCCTCGCTCGCGGACGCGGTGGAGACCGAGGCCATCACCTGCCCGTCGGGCACCGAGTTCCGGCAGGTGGGATCGACGGCGAGCCGGGGCGTCCCCTTGAACCGCTTCCCACCGGGCCAGTCGGCGGTCACGCAGTCGCCGTCCTTGAGCGGCGCGGAAAGCCCGACGCTTCTGCCGTACGGCGATGTGTCGTTGCCTGGGTCCGAGCTGTCGCCGGGCGGCTGGCGGGCCATCGCGTACCAGACACCGCCCAGCGCGAGGGCGAGCCCGAGCAGGCCCGCGAGGGCGATCCGGAGGAGCCGGGGACGCGGACGCCGGCGCCGACCGATGGGGAGTGCGAGGGAGGCTGCGGCCCCGCCGCGAACGGCACGGCCTCCCCCTCCCAGGGCGACGGCGAGCCGAGGTCGGTCTGCGTCCTGGAGTACGCCCCCGCCCCCGGCTCCATCTGCGGGGTCACGATCAACGACAGTGCCCCCTCGGCCTCCGCCGCCGGAATCCGCCGTAGCGGATCCTTCTCCAGCATCGCGTGGAGCAGCGGGGCCAGGGCGCCCGCGCGGACCGGGAGCAGCGGGTCCTCCGTGACCACCGCGGTGATCTCCGCGAGGGGCGTGTCACGGACGAAGGGGCCGTGTCCCTCGACGGCGTGGTACAGCGTGCAGCCCAGCGAGAACAGGTCGGCGGCGGCGGTCGGCGGCCCGCCCGTGGCCCGCTCCGGCGCCAGATACCCTGCCGTACCGACGAGCACGGACGTCAGCGTGTACCGCGTGTCCCCGGCGTCCGGCTGCACCGAGATGCCGTAGTCGGTGAGCAGGACGCGGGCGTACGGCGAACCGGTGCGGTCCGGTGCCAGCAGGATGTTCGCCGGTTTCACGTCCCGGTGCATCACGCCCCGCTGGTGCCCGGCGGTCAGCGCGTCGAGTACGGCGAGCCCGATGCGGGCGCACTCCGCCGGGGCGAGCGAGCCGTACCGGGCGATCAGGTCGCGCAGGTCCACGGCGTCCGCCACGTACTCCATGACGATCCACGGCAGCCCCTCGTGCTCCAGCACGTCATGGACGGTCACCACATGGGGTGACCGCGCAACCCGGCCGCGTTGCGCGCCTCGGCCCGGGCCCGCGCGACCCGGGCCTCCTGTTCGGCGTCGGCGTAGGCCGGGTTGCTGAACACGATCTCCTTGAGCGCGACTTCGCAGGCCAGCCGCTGGTCGTGTGCGAGCCACACATGTCCCATCCCGCCACTGCCCAGCCGCTTCAGCAGCAGATAACGGCCGGCGATGACCCGGCCCACCCCGGGGTCGGCGATCCGTGTGGCATCCGGTGTCCCCCTTCCCGGTCCACGTCATGTCTCGGTGGTGGTGGTGGGTGCGGTGGGTGTGGTGGTCAGCGGGGCGCTGCTCGTGATCGGGGCGCCTGTCGTCGGTGGTGACTCACTCGCGGGTGAGGAGACGGGCGGCGACGAGGAGGTGGGCGGTGCCGGCGCGGACGTGGAGGGCGGTGGTGCCGTGGATGTCGGCGGCTCCAGCGTCGGCTCGGACGACGTCGCCGGACCGGTGGAACCCGTAGGTCCGGTCGGACCCGGGGAGTGGACGTGACCCCGCCACTCGTCGCCCCGGCCACGCTCACCGTCACGTACTCCCCGAACCGCAGCTCGGTCCCGGCCGGTGGATCGCTCGCGATGACCCGAGCATCGTCGGAAGGCGGCGCACTCCCGGCGTACCCGACCGCCAGACCACCGCTCACCAGTTGCCGCCGTGCCTCCCCGAAGGTCCTCCCCGCGAGGTCAGGTACGGGGTGCCGCGTCCGGGTGTCGAAACCGGTGTCACTCCGCCCCGTCGTCCCCACCGGACGCTGGATACCGCGGTCCGGATCGCCGACGTCGACGAGGACGAGCCGCTCCATCTTCCGGGGCGCCGGTCGCACGGCCACGACCGAGGACGCCTCATATCCGTCCCATTTCTTGTTGCCGTCCGCGAACTTGACGGAAATACGGTCCGCGTCACCCTTGAAGGGCCGCAGTGGATTTCCGCACGAACACTTCGCGGCCGGTTCTCCCTGCGTGTCGACGAGAATCGCGATTCCCGACTGGAGAAGGGAGTTGTAGGGAGTGGCCTTTCCCTTTTTGTAGTCGTGGTTCTGTACGAGAGTGTCGTGACGCAGGAGCACGGGTGTGAGCCGGTCCAGATAGCCCGGTATCCGATCCGTGCTGATACCTAGGACGTCTGACCAGGCAACGGCCTTGCGGCGGTTCGCGGGATCGGTCAGAAACCTCTTGAGCCTCGCCACGTCACAGACGGTCGGCTTCTTGGTGCCTCCGTAGAGACCTGGTGTGTCGCCTTGCTGGAGGCTGCCCCGCACCGGCGTGGAACGCACGGCGGCGTCCTGCCCCAGCCCCTGTTTCTCGTCGAAGAAAGGCGCGAGCGACGGAACTCCGGCGGCGACCGCCTGCACGGCGAACGCGTGTACGCCCGACCGCGCCCCCACCGCAGCCGCCCAGTCCGCTCACGACCAGGACACAGACCAGCGGCACGGCGATCCTGCGGACCACCGCAATTCCACAACGCCGACACCTTTGCACAACAACGCGACATGTCATTACCGCTCCCCCGGTGGCGGTTCCCCATCGCGCTTTATGCTACTGAAGAAAATTCCCGTTCAGCTGCCGCGTGTGTTCAATGAGGCCAAATAGGCGTTGTAGGCCTCGAGTTCCCTGTCGCCGTCCCGGTCGGCGGCCCGGTCCTGACGCTTGGCCTGCCGCTGCTCCGAGCCGTACCACTGGAACAGCAGGGCGATCAGCACCAGCACGGACGGGATCTCGCTGAACGCCCAGGCGATACCGCCGGCCGCGTTCTGGTCGGAGAGCGCGTCGATGCCGAGCGAGGCGGGCGGGTGCTTGAACGTCGTGACCATCGGCTCGGACGCCATCATCAACGCGATGCCGAAGAACGCGTGGAACGGCATCCCGGCGAACAGTTCCAGCATCCGCATCAGATAGCCCGGGCGGCTCGGCCCCGGGTCCACGCCCATGATCGGCCAGAAGAACACCACACCCACGGCGAGGAAGTGCACCATCATCGCGATGTGCCCGGTCTTGGACCCCATGAGGAAGTCGAAGATCGGCGTGAAGTACAGCGCGTAGAGGCTGGCGATGAACAGCGGGATCGTGAACGCGGGGTGCGTGATGATCTTCATGTACCGGCTGTGCAGGAACATCAGCAGCAGCTCACGCGGCCCCTTGCGTCCCCGGGGCGCCGGCGGCAGCGCGCGCAACGCCAGGGTGACCGGGGCGCCGAGCAGCAGCAGGATCGGCGACAGCATGCTGATCACCATGTGCTGCACCATGTGCACGCTGAACATGACCATGCCGTAGTCGTTGAGCTTGGTGCACATGACCAGCCCGACGGTCAGCACGCCGATGACGTACGAGATCGTCCGCCCCACGGGCCACGAGTCCCCCGCCGCCGCAACCGCACGACCCCCAGCCGTACAGCCCGATCCCGACGAGACAGGCAGTCAGAAAGAACGGGTCGGCCGACCACTCGAGCCCCCGCCCCAACGTGAACGGCGGCAGATCCATGACCATGCCGTGCCCGCCGTGATCCATCGGACGGCTCCTGTTTCGTGGGGGTGTGCGTCATCTGTCCGCACACAGACTAGAACCGTCCCCGGTCACGCTTGCAGCCGGGGGCAGGACAGCGCGCCCCAGAGGGGTGCGGGGCTGTGACATTTGCGGCTCCGCCGCGCGGGCGCGACCAGCACCCACGCACCCGCACCCGACGAACCGACTAGAAGACGCTCAGAGCACGCACTCGGCCTCTTCGTACCGATCAGCAGGCACCGTCTTCAACGTCTCCACCGCATCGGCCAACGACACCATCACGATGTCCGTCCCCTGAAGCGCGGTCATCTTCCCGAACTCCCCCGATGCGCGGCCTCCACCGCATGCCACCCGAACCGAGTGGCCAGCACCCGGTCGTACGCGGTAGGCGTACCCCCACGCTGCACATGCCCGAGAATCACCGGCCGCGCCTCCTTCCCGAGCCGCTCCTCCAGTTCGAGGGACAGCTGCCGGGCGATCCCCGCGAAGCGCTCATGGCCGTAGACGTCCTTCTTGCCCTCGTCGAAGTCCATGGACCCCTCACGAGGCTTCGCGCCCTCCGCCGCGACGACGATCGCGAACCGCTTGCCCGCCTCGAAGCGTTCGCCGACGCGCGCGGCCAACTCCTCGATGTCGAAGGGCCGTTCAGGTACGACGATGGCGTGCGCGCCGGCCGCCATGCCGGAGTGCAGCGCAATCCAGCCGGTGTGGCGGCCCATGACCTCCACGACCAGGACGCGCTGGTGGGACTCGGCGGTCGTCTTGAGCCGGTCGAGCGCCTCGGTCGCGACACCGACCGCGGTGTCGAAGCCGAAGGTGACGTCCGTGACCGCGATGTCGTTGTCGATGGTCTTGGGGACGCCGACGATCGGGAGACCGGCGTCGTACATCAGCTTGGCCGCCTTGAGCGTGCCCTCGCCGCCTATCGGGATGATCGCGTCGAGCCCGAGCTCCTCGACATGGCCCCGGGCCCGCTCCACGCCGTCCCGCAGATGGGAGGGCTGGACACGGGAGGAGCCGAGGATGGTGCCGCCGCGAGCGAGGATGCCGCTCACCGCGTCAAGGTCGAGCTTGAGGTAGTCGCACTCCAGGAGGCCCTTCCAGCCGTCCCGGAAGCCGATGACCTCGTCGCCGTGGTCCACGACGGCGCGGTGCACGACGGACCGGATGACGGCGTTCAGGCCGGGGCAGTCGCCGCCGGACGTGAGGACACCAATGCGCATAGCCCGAAGAACCTTCTCAACGTGGGCCGAAACCGGACCACGTTGTCCGGTACGAACCCCGCCACCCTAACGGCAGGAGGGGGCGGGATCGTAGCGCGCGTCCGCCTGCTGGACGACCCCGCTCACCTGCGCGGACGGGCCGTCAGACGGGCTGGTTGCCGACGTCCGAAGACGAGGTGTACACCCGCCCCCGAGCCGGTCCCCGAGGTCGCCCGGAAGCCGGCTCGGTCTGCCTCAGGCAGGCTGCTGAGCTGCGGCGATGCGCTCGTTGCGGAGCGCCTCGTACCAGCGGTCGTCGATCGGCGGCAGCGCGTTCACATCGAGGGCCAGCTTCAGCAGCAGGTCCGCGATGAGCGGATTGCGGGCGAGCACCGGGCCGTGCATGTACGTGCCGAACACCGTGTCGTTGTACGCGCCCTCGGTGCCGTCGCCCGTGCCGTTGCCCTTGCCGAGGCGTACCTGCGCGAACGGGCGGGCGGTCGGGCCGAGGTGCGTGATGCCCTGGTGGTTCTCGAAGCCGGTCAGCGGGGGCAGGCCCAGACGCGCGTCGATGTCGCCGAGGACATCGCCGACGCACCGCTCGCCCTCGCCGCGCGTCGACACCACGTCGAGCAGACCGAGGCCGGGCTCACGCTGGCCGAGGTCGTTGATGAACTCGTGGCCGAGGATCTGGTAGCCGGCGCACACCGAGAAGACGATCGCGCCGTTGCCGACGGCCCGGTGCAGGCCGCCGTCGCGGCGCAGGCGCTCCGCCGCGAGCCGCTGCGGACGGTCCTCACCGCCGCCGATCAGGTAGATGTCGCCCGAGGTCGGGATGGGCTGGTCGCTGCGCACGTCCAGCCGGGCCACATCGAGGCCGCGCTGCCGTGCCCGGCGTTCCACGACAAGGGCGTTGCCCTGGTCGCCGTAGGTGCTCAGCAGGTCCGGGTAGATCCACACCAGACGCAGCTGGTTGTCGCTCATGGTCAATTCGTCCTCTGAGTCTCAGTTGCCGACGCGGCGGCGCAGGTCCTGGAACGCGGTGTAGTTCGCGATGACCTCGATGCGGCCGGGCGGGGCCATCTGCACGGCCTGGTCGAGGTTGTCGCAGACCTGGAAGTGCTGGTTGGCCACTTCCAGACGGACCGCGAGGTCCAGCTTGCGGTCGCCCACGACGAAGATGGGGTGGCCGGTCAGTCGGGTGTAGTCGACGTCCCACAGCCACGAGGTGTCGGTGCCGTCGGCGCCGCGCGCGTTCACCGAGAGGATCACCGGGGTCGGCGGCGGATCGATCAGGCTGAACGTCTCGAGCCAGCCCGCCGGGTTCTTCGCCAGCAGCAGTCGCAGGTCGCGCTGCATGAACTGGACGACGTCATAACGCCCGGCGACGGCCTGCACCCGGTACATCCGCTCCAGGGCGACCTGCGGCGGCACCCCGAACACGGCCGCGACGGCGGCGGACGACGCGGCGTTGGCCTTGTTGGCACGCCCCGGCAGCTGAAGGTGAATGGGCCAGGCGGAACCGTGCGGATCGAGAACATGGTCCCCGGACAGCGCCCAACTCGGCGTGGGCCGACGGAAACCGCACTCACCGCAGAACCAGTCGTCGCCCGGCCGCTGCATCACGCCACCGCAGGACGGGCAGGACCAGGCGTCGTCCTTCCACATCTGCCCGGCGGCGACCCAGATCACGTTGGGGAGGAGGAAGCGGCCCACACGACCAGCGGGTCGTCGGCGTTGGCGACGATGACGGCCTTGGAACCCGACAGCCCCTCACGCCAGTTCTCCGCGAGCATGCGGGTCTCGGCCGCGCGGTCGAGCTGGTCGCGGGAGAGGTTGAGCAGGGCGATGCACTTGGGGTCGGTGTCACGGGCGACGCCGGCGAGGTACTTCTCGTCGACCTCGATGACACCGAACTTGGCGTCCGAACCGCCGGCCAGCGCCGAGGTGATGCCGGCGGGCATGTTGGCGCCCAGCGCGTTCGAGACGACGGGTCCCGCGGCCCCGAGGGCCTCGGCGATGAGCCGCGTCGTGGTGGTCTTGCCGTTGGTCGCCGAGACGAGCGTCACATCCAGGCTCTGTGCGAGCCTGGCGAGCAGGTCGGGGTCGAGTTTGAGTGCCACTCGGCCGCCGATCACCGATCCGCTGCCCCGCCCCGCGGCACGGGATGCCGCCGCGACCGCCTTGCCCGCCGTCACGGCCAGCTTGGCCCGCGGCGTGAGCGGGTCCGAGTTGCCTGCCATCAGTTCTCGATCCTCCTTGCGTACGCGCCGCGCCTCTGCCTCCGGCAACGTGGTGTGGACCTCAGCCTATCGAGATCCTTATCGGTGCCTGAACCGCGGCACCGCGAACGCCTCGCGGCGGGCGTGCGCCGTAGAGAACCGTACCCTTGCGCCCATGCGATACGGCTCCATCCCGGGCGCCCGCGGGCGAGTCCGTCCCCTCACCCTGCTCGGCGACCCCCTGCTCCATACCCCGTGCGAGGCGGTAACAGACTTCGGACCGGAACTCGCCCGCCTCGTAGAGGACTTGTTCGCCACGATGTACGCCGCCCAGGGCGTCGGCCTCGCCGCGAACCAAGTGGGCGTCCCCTTGCGGGTGTTCGTCTACGACTGCCCCGACGACGAGGAGACCCGCCACCTCGGCCACGTGGTCAACCCACGCCTCGTAGAAGCGGACGGCGTGGTGCTCCGGGGCCCCGAGGGCTGCCTCTCCCTGCCCGGCTTCGAGGCGGGAACGGAGCGCTACGACCACGCGGTCATCGAGGGCTTCACAGCAACCGGCGCCCCCGTCACCATCCACGGCACGGGTTGGTTCGCCCGCTGCCTCCAACACGAACACGACCACGTAGAGGGCCGCGTGTACGCGGACCGCGTAACAGGCTGGCGCCACAACCGCTTGATGCGCCAGGTGCGCCGAGCGCCATGGCACGGGCAGGGGTGACGTTTTCAGGGGCTGGTTCGCGGGTCCGGTGAGCGGTGATTCCAGGGACGCGGGGCTATACCGATGTGCGGCCCCGCCGCGCGGGGTTTTTCAGGGGCGCGGGGAACTGCGCGACCAGCCCCCACGCACCCGCACTTCGAAGACGACCGCTTTCGAAGACGACCGCACTTCGAAGTCGACCGTCAGAACCCCGGCCCACCCACCTTGTCCCCGGCGGCAGCCAACCGCCCCCACAACAGATCAGCCAAACTCCGCACCAACTCCGCCCGAGAACAAGGCCGTTCCCCAACCACCAGTCCCCGGCCGCATGCATCATCCCGACAATCCCATGCCCCCACACCCGAGCCAGCTGCTGGCTGTTGGGCCCGAGATCCACCTGCTCCTCGATGACCTGAGCCAACTCCTCGCCCATCCGCCGAAGCAACGGAACAGAGTGGTTACCGGTGTCGAACCCTGATCAGCCGTCTGCCCACCGTCAACGGGATGCATCAGAAACCGGTACACCTGAGGAAGTGCCTCGATCGCGGCGAGATACGTGTCGAGCGTCGCCTCAACCCGCTCCCGACGCTCGGCAGGAGCGTCCAACGCCGCCCGCAACGACGACAACAGGGCATCCGTATGCCGCTTGGCGAGAGCCGCGTACAGTCCACCCTTGTCCCCGAAGTGCCGGTACAGAATCGGCTTCGTGATACCCGCTTCCGCGGCGATCGCGTTCATAGAGGCCTGCGGACCATCACGCAGCACCACTCTGTCCGCGGCCTCCAACAACTCGCGCCGTCGGCGATCGGCGGACCGTTGCTGATCGGTCCGCTGCGTGGTGTCCATGAGCTCTCCCCACCCGTGCTGAATCGGTGACGCCTGCGCAAAGTAACACTCAATGGCCCCAACACCTCGAACGGGCTGCCGAGTGGTCATCGGGAGTTGACTTTTCCTACCCGTCGGTAACAGACTTCGGTTACCGCAAGTAACATGCTAGTGCGCCGCTGGAGGAGTCATGGCCGAGTTCACCATGGAACTCAACGACGAACAGAAGGAGGTGCGGGACTGGCTGCACGGCTTCGCCGCCGACGTCATCCGCCCCGCCGCCGCCGAATGGGACGAGCGTGAGGAGACTCCTGGCCGGTCATCCAGGAGGCCGCGAAGGTCGGCATCTACTCCCTGGACTTCTACGCCCAGCAGTACTTCGACCCCACCGGCCTCGGCATCCCGATGGCCATGGAGGAACTGTTCTGGGGCGACGCGGGCATAGCCCTCTCCATAGTCGGCACCGGCCTGGCGGCCGTCGGCGTCCTCGCCAACGGCACCGAGGAGCAGATCGGCACCTGGATTCCCCAGATGTACGGCGACGCCAACGACGTGAAGGTCGCCGCCTTCTGCTCCTCCGAGCCCGACGCCGGTTCCGACGTCGCCTCCATGCGTACGCGTGCGGTGTACGACGAGGCCAAGGACGAGTGGGTGCTCAACGGCACCAAGACCTGGGCGACCAACGGTGGTATCGCCAACGTCCACGTCGTCGTCGCGGTCGTCGACGCGGACCTCGGCTCCAAGGGCCACGCCTCCTTCATAGTCCCGGCCGGCACGCCCGGCCTGTCCCAGGGGCAGAAGTTCAAGAAGCACGGCATCCGCGCCTCGCACACCGCCGAGGTCGTCCTGGAGAACGTGCGCGTCCCCGGTTCCTGCCTGCTCGGCGGCAAGGAGAAGCTGGACGAGCGCCTCGCCCGCGCCCGTGAGCGCGCGAAGGCCGGCGGCGGCGAGCGGGTGAAGAACGCGGCGATGGCGACGTTCGAGGCGTCACGCCCGGCGGTCGGCGCGATGGCGGTGGGCACGGCCCGCGCCGCGTACGAGGTCGCCCTCGACTACGCGATGACCCGCGAGCAGTTCGGCCGCCCGATCATCGACAACCAGGGTGTCGCCTTCCAGCTCGCCGACATGCGTACGTCCATCGACGCGGCGCGGCTGCTCGTGTGGCGGGCGTCCTGGATGGCCGTCAACGGCAAGCAGTTCACGGCGGCCGAGGGCTCGATGTCGAAGCTGTTCGCCAGCGAGACGGCGAAGAAGGTCACCGGGCAGGCGATCCAGATCCTCGGCGGCAACGGCTACACCCGTGAGTATCCGGTCGAGCGGATGCACCGGGATGCGGCGATCTACACGATCTTCGAGGGCACGAGTGAGATTCAGCGGCTGGTGATCGCACGGACCCTGTCCGGGATGCCGATTCGTTGAGTTTCGGGCGCGCGCCCGGTGGGGGCTGAGCGCGCCCACGCGGCGGAGTCGCACATCGACACAGTCCCGCGCCCTGAAACCCGCTGGGCACGCGGGGTTTCAAGGGCGCGGGGAACCGCGCGACCAGCCCCCACCGACAGGTGGACGAACAACTACCGGTGCTTCAAGGGCGTCAGCTGCTCGATGTCATAACGCCCCCGCAGCTCCTCGATAGCCGCATGATCCGGCGGCCCTCCCCCCGAGAATCTCCAACAGCTCCTCGAAATACCGCTCATGATCCGGCGGCGGAGACGCCTGGAAGAACATCTTCGCCGCCGTCTCCGTCGGGTTCGAGAACGCGTGCGGACACCCGGGCGGCACGACGATCACCGTCCCCGGCGTCGCCCGCACCACCCGGGAACCCGAACTGGACTCCCACCGCTGCCAGTTGTCCGGCGTCCGGATCCGCGGCTCGAAGGCGAGGACGTCCAGCTCGCCCTCGAGCACGTAGAACAACTCCTCGCTACGGGTGTGCACATGCGCCCCGACATCGAACCCCGGTGGCACCACCACCTCGAAGGTCGACGCGGTCCGGGAGTGCGAGCCGGTCACCTTGAACGTCACGTGCTGCGCGGGCGTCTGGACCACCCGGCCGTGACCGGGCGGCACCAGCAGCCCCTCCGTCGCCGTCATCGGCACCTCACCACGTCACGGGCAGTGCCTCGGGCCCGCGGATCAACGCGCCCTTCTTGAACGGGACTTGATCGGCCGGTACCGCGAGCCGCAGCCCGGGCAGCCGGTCCAGCAGGGCGTCCACCAGCAGCTCGGACTCCAGCCGGGCCAGCATGTTGCCGGGGCAGAAGTGCGGGCCGAAGCCGAAGGACACATGCGGGTTCGGACTGCGCGTGAAGTCGATCTTCTCGGGGTCCGGGAACACGTCCGGGTCCCGGTTCGCGGCCAGGTACGACACGTACACCGGGTCGCCCGCCCGCATCCGCACGCCGCGGATCTCCACGTCCTCCATGGCGATCCGGGACAGCCCGACCGCGTTGCGGTGCGGGATGTAGCGCAGCAGCTCGTCGATGGCCTGGGGCCTCGACTCCGGCTCGGCGCGCAGCCGTTCGACGAGATCCGGGCGGGTCAGCAGCAGGTAGAACATCTGCCCGCTGTTGTTGGTGACCGCCTCGCCGCCGATCTGCAGCAGCACCGCGAGCCCGACCGCCTCCTCCAGCGTGATCTCCTCCCGGCCGACGGCGGCACCGAGCAGCGAGGCCACGTCCTCGCCGTCGCTGCCCTCCCGCAGACCGATCAGATCGCCGAAGTACGCGCCCATCTCCTGCTTCGCCTTCTCGCTGACCTTGGCGCCGTGCGAGGAGGACAGGATGAGCTGGGTCCAGGTGTGCATGCCGTGCCGGTCGGCGGCCGGCACGCCCATCAGCTCGCAGATCACCGCGATGGGGAAGGGGCTCAGCACGGTCTCGGTGAGGTCCGCGGGCGGCCCGTTCTGCAGCAGCTCGTCGATCAACTCGTCGAGCAGCAGCCGGGATTGGTCCCGCACCCGCTCCACCCCGCGCGCGGTGAACGCCTGGGCGACCGAGCGCCGTAGCCGGGTGTGGTCCGGTGGGTCGAGGAAGCCGACCGCGCCGCGCGCCGGGATGAAGTGCGGGGCCAGCCGGGTCACCGGCTGGTCCATCACCGCCTCGCGGCTGAACCGGGGTCGTTGGTGACCATCCGCACGTCGTCGTGCCGGGTGACCAGCCACGCCCAGCCCTCGCCGTTGGGCAGTTTGATCCGGTTGACCGGACCCTCCCGCATCAGCTTGGCGAGGACCGGGTCGAAGTCCACCCCGGTCAGGTCGAGCGCCGGCCAGGGCCGGACGGGGGCAGGGTCTCGGTGAGCGTCTCTTCAGTCATGCCGTACTCAAGCCGTCTCTCGGTCGTCGCTGTGCCAGCGGCCCAGGGCCATCTCGGCGGTGATACCGGGTCCGAACCCGGCGAGGAGCCCGCGTGCCCGGTGTTCGGCGCCGCCCTCGTCGAAGAGCCGGCGCAGCGCGTCCAGCACGACGGCGCTGGCGATGTTGCCGTACTCGGTGAGGGTGGCCCGGCTGAACCGGAACGCGTGCGGGTCGACCTGGAGGAACTTGCTCAGGTCGTCGAGTATTCGGGGCCCGCCCGCATGGACTATGTAGAAGTCCAGGTCGGCCGCGTCCCAGCCGTGCAGTCCCGCGAGGTCCTGGAGCGCCGGCGCGAGGGGCTCCATGGTGGCCGGCACCCGCTTGTCCAGCAGGAAGTGGAACCCGGTGGCCCGGACGTCGTACATGATCCACTCTTCGGTCTTGGGGATCAGGTACGACCCGTTGCGCTCCAGCTGGATGCCCGTGCCGCCGCGCCCGCGCACGACCGCGGCGGCGATGCCGTCGCCGAACAGGCCGTTGGAGAGCAGGGAGCCGATGCCGAGGTCGGTCGGCTGGTAGCACAGCGAGCAGAACTCGCAGGCCACGATGAGCGCGTTGGCCTCGGGGTAGGCCGTGCAGAAGTCGTGCGCCCGGTTGATGGCCGCGCCGCCGGCCGCGCAGCCCAGCTGGGCGATGGGGATCTGGCGGGTGGTGGACTCGAAGGCCATCTCGTTGATCAGCCAGGCCGTGAGCGAGGGCATCATGAAGCCCGTGCACGAGACGTAGATGATCACGTCGATGTCGGTGGTGAGCAGCTCCGCCTCGTCGAGCGCGCGCTGCACGACCGAGGGGACACGGGCCTTCGCCTCGGCCGTGTAGATCTTGTTGCGGTCCTCGAACCCCGGGTGCTTCAGGGTCTCCTCGATGGGTTGCACGATGTGCCGGGTCCGCACACCGGTGTTCTCGATCAGCCGGAGGGCCAGCGGCAGGTTGGGGTGGTCCGCGTGACGGGAGCGCGCCAGCTCCAGCGTCTCCTCCATCGTGATCACGTGCTCGGGAACCGACACCGAGGGTTTGCACAAAGTCGCCATGAACCGTCCCTGCTTTCGCCTTCCGGAAGGCCTTCGCCCGCCGGTCAGAAGGTGGTTCACCTCAGAGGGTGGTGGTGCACCCACGATCACCCGTGGGGACGGCGATCTCGCGGTGGACTACTCCAATTCAGGGACCCTGTGTAAAGGTCGGATCAGTATCCGGCCCCCACAGACGGGGCACGCGACGACCGACGACCCCGTCGTTTCCCGCATCGCGACCGGCACGGCCCCCATGCAAATGCTCGCCACCCCGGCCTTGGAACAACACCGGGTCATCCCCGCGGCGGGGAGAGGCTCATCGCTTTCGCGGAGGCCTGCGGAGTGGCTGGACGAGAACGCAGCGGGGCGTTACGGCCGCCTGCTCAACCACTACGAGGCGACCTTCTGGAACACGCTGGGGGCGGCTTCCTCGGGGCGCGGCGAACTGCGCTACAAGCCACGACGCACCCGCGCTCGCACACCTACGAAGCGCCCCCACTGCTGTGCGCGATGCACGCGACGTCAATGCGATCCGCCAATTTCGCCAGCTCGATCGTCAACGCGGCCACCGTGTCCTCATCAAGCCCCTCCTCCCCGGCCTCGACAAGGTGCAGCCACCGCCCGCCCACGGTGCGCAAAAGCTTGCTGACATCGGCGGCAGCCACCTGCAGGGTCCCGCGGTCGTCGACGATCAGAGGCAGAGTCACTTCGCGGTTCACAGAGGGGATCGTAGCCGCGGAACGCTCACGCTCCGTGCCATACCGTGGTGATGTTGCAGAACTCGCGGATTCCGTGCTCCGACAGCTCCCGCCCGTACCCGGACCGCTTCACCCCGCCGAACGGGAACGCCGGATGCGACGCGGTCATCCCGTTGAAGAAGACCCCACCCGCCTCCAGGTCCCGTACGAACCGCTCGACCTCCGCCTCGTCCCGCGTCCACACGTTGGAACTCAGCCCGAACGGCGTGTCGTTGGCGAGGAGGACGGCCTCGTCGAGGTCGGCGACCCGGTACAGCGTGGCGACGGGTCCGAACGTCTCCTCGCGGTGGATCCGCATCTCACGGGTGATGTCGGTGAGGACCGTCGGCGGGTAGAACCAGCCGGGCCCGTCCGGCCGCTCACCGCCGCACAGCACGGTCGCCCCGCTCTCCACCGCGTCGTCGACGAGCTCCTCCAGATCGCTGCGGCCCGCCTCGCTCGCGACCGGTCCGACCTCGGTCTCCTCCTCCAGCGGATCACCGACAGTGAGCGCCTTCATCCCGGCCACGAACCGCTCGGCGAACGCGTCGAAGACATCGGCGTGCACGATGAACCGCTTGGCGGCGATGCACGACTGCCCGTTGTTCTGCACGCGCGCGGTCACCGCGATCTGCGCGGCCCGCTCGATGTCGGCGGACGGCATCACGACGTACGGGTCGCTGCCGCCCAGTTCCAGCACCGTCTTCTTGACCATGTCCCCGGCGACGGACGCGACCGCGCGCCCCGCGGGCTCGCTGCCGGTGAGGGTGGCCGCCTTCACCCGCTCGTCGCGCAGGATCTCCTCGATCGCGCCGGAGCCGACCAGCAGGGTCTGGAACGCGCCCTCGGGGAAGCCCGCGCGGTGGAACAGGTCCTCCAGATAGAGGGCGGTCTGCGGGACGTTCGACGCGTGCTTGAGCAGACCGACGTTGCCCGCCATCAGCGCGGGCGCGGCGAAGCGGATCACCTGCCACAGCGGGAAGTTCCACGGCATGACGGCGAGGACGGGACCCAGCGGCCGGTAGCGGACCAACGCCCGTGAACCGCCCGAGTCCTTGACGTCCGCAGCCGCGGGCAGCTCGTCGGCGAGGAGTTCCTCCGCGTGATCGGCGTACCAGCGCATCGACTTCGCGCACTTGGCGGCCTCCGCGCGGGCCTGCTTGACCGGCTTGCCCATCTCGGTGGTCATGATCCGGCCGATGTCCTGCTGGTCCTCGTCGAGCAGGTCGGCGGCCCGGTGCATGAGCCGGGCGCGCTCGGCGAAGGCGGACGTCCGGTAGGTGCGGAACGTGGCCTCGGCGAGCTGGAGCCGGCGCTCGATCTCCTCGGCACCCATGGCCTCGTACGTCTTGAGCGTCTCGCCGTTGGCCGGGTTGACCGTCGCGATGGGCATGGCTGACCTCCTGGAGCGGGCTGTGCTTCGACCTTCCCGCGCGGCGCGGGGACCGCAACGCGTACGCGGCCCTTCAGCCCGAGTGCTCCGCCAGCCGGTCGAGAAACGTGGCCTGTGCTGTGACGACGACCTCCCGCGCCCGTTCGACGCTCAGCCACTCCACGCG
This sequence comes from Streptomyces sp. P3, assembly GCA_016893485.2. Lineage (GTDB taxonomy): Bacteria > Actinomycetota > Actinomycetes > Streptomycetales > Streptomycetaceae > Streptomyces. The sequence goes on along the minus strand of JAFEKX020000001.1, from coordinate 1,684,493 downwards.
GTCCAGCTCGGGGAACTCCTGGACCTGCCCCGACTTCGGCGGCCACTCCATCCGGAAGGTGCCCGGCACCATGGCCGCCGGGTCGAGATCCGCCTCGATCGCCCACGCGGTGACGACCTTCCCGTTGGCCTGCCGCACCTCGCCCAGCTCGATCGCCTCGCCCTCGGGCGGCGCGATCCCCAGCTCCTCCTGGAACTCACGCCGGGCCGCGTCCCAGGCGGGCTCGTCCGGCTCGTACTCGCCCTTGGGCACACTCCACGCCCCCGCGTCCCGGCGCGCGAAGAACGGCCCACCCATATGGCCGAGCAACACCTCCAGCCCCCGATCGGTGTGCCGGAACAACAACAGCCCGGCGCTCCGCTTCCCCCTCGCGTCCCCACTCACGGCTTCACCTCCGGATGCGCCGCCAACAACGTCTCCACCGAGTCCGCCTCCTCCGCCCGCTTGTCCTCGCGATACCGCACCACCCGCGCGAAGCGCAGCGTCACACCGGCCGGATAACGGCTCGACCTCTGCAGTCCGTCATACGCGATTTCCACGACGAGTTCGGGCCGTACGGTCACCACATGGCCGTCGCTCTCCACGGCCAGCTCCTGGAGCCGCTCGGTCTGCCAGGTCAGCAGGGCGTCGGTCATGCCCTTGAAGGTCTTGCCCAGCATCGCGAAGGAACCGTCCGAACTCCGGGCGCCCAGATGGAGGTTGGAGAGTTTGCCGGTACGGCGGCCGTGGCCCCACTCGGCCGCCAGGACGACCAGGTCGAGGGTGTGGACGGGCTTTACCTTCAGCCAGGAGGCGCCCCGGCGGCCCGCGTTGTAGGGGGCGTCCAGCCCTTTCACCACGACCCCCTCGTGGCCGCGTTTCAAGGTCTCGGCCAAGAAGGCCTCCGCTGCCGGGATGTCCTCGGGGCCCGACACGAGCGTCCGGCGCACTCGCATCGGCTCGGGCACCAACTGGGCCAGTTCCGCGTGCCGTTCGGCGAACGGGAGGTCCAGCAGGTCGCGGCCGTCGACGGACAGCGCGTCGAAGAACACGGGGAGACCGGGACCGTCTCGGCGGCCGTCGCCACGTCCACCCGGGAACCGACCCGGCCCGCCGTCTCCTGGAACGAGCGGGGCCGTCCGTCCGCGTCGAAGGAGATCACCTCGCCGTCCAGGATGAACCGCTCGCCTCTCAACTCCAGCGCGGCGGCCGTCAGTTCGGGCAGCCGGTCGGTGATGTCGTCGAGGGTGCGGGTGTAGAGCCGTACGACATCGCCGTCGCGGTGGACCTGGACGCGGATGCCGTCGAGCTTCTCCTCGACCGCGCAGTCGCCCAGCTTCCCGACCGCCTCGGCGACGGACGTGGCGCTGTGCGCGAGCATCGGCAGGACCGGGCGGCCCACGGTCAGCCGGAAGCGGTCGAGGGAGGCGGGCCCGTCGGCGAGCAGGGCCTCGGCCACCGTCTGGAGCGAACCGGCCAGCATCACGGCCCGCCGAACGTCCGCCGCGGGCACGTCGGTTGCCTGGGCCAGGCCCTCCACGGCGACCGCGTCGAGCGCGCCCCTGCCGGACCTCGCCGGTGATCAGGCCGAACAGGAAGCGCTGTTCGTCGGCGGTGGCCGCGCCCATCAACTCGCCGACCAGGCGGGTGCGTTCGGCCTGCGAACCGGCGCCGGACACCTTGCCGACGGCGGTGAGCCGGGCGTCCACCTCGCGCACGGTGAGGGTGGGCTCGGCGGCCGGTTCGACCGACTGGCTCAGCACCTTCCAGCCGATGCCGAGCCGCCCCTGCGGGAGCCGGCCCGCCAGATACGGGATCACGATCGGGACGTCGTCGGCCTCCGCGTCCCGGAAGAGCTCCGCGAGCAGAGCGATCTTCCGGGACCGCGCCGAGGTGGCGGCGACCTCCTGGGACACATGTGCGAGCCGGGTCAGCAGCATGCAGCCATCCTGCAACGGAGGCGGCCGGTCTACACCCGGACGGCCGCGATGCCCGTACGGAGGTGGGCCCGCCCTAGGTGCCGACGGCCGCGTCGAGGTCGGCCATCAGCAGATCGCCGTTGATCGTGGCGCCCGCCCGGTACCCGGCGGAGGCCGCGTTCACGACCTGCTCCGCGAAGCCCATCGCGTTGCCCACCGCCCACACGCCGGGCACGGTCGTCTGGCCCGTCGGGTCGACCACCGGGTACGCGCCGAACGGGGTCTCCTGGAGCTCGGCGCCCAGCTTCTCCAGCAGCCCGGTCTGCGGGATCGCCCGAGGCGCGACGAACACGGCCTCGCGCGGGTGCGTGGTGCTGTCCTTGAGGCGGACGCCGGTGAGCCGGTCGTCGGCGACGGTCAGTTCCGCGACCTCGCCGGGCACCACGGCGACCCCGGCGGCGGCAAGCCTGCGCAGGTCGTCGTCGGTCAGCTCGGACTCGGCGACCGTGTGCAGGAACAGGGTCACGTCCTTGGACCACTGCGAGACGATCAGCGCCTGGTGCACGCTCATCGGAGTCGTCGCGAGCACCCCGAACGCCTGGTCACGGACCTCCCAGCCGTGGCAGTACGGGCAGTGGATCACATCCCGCCCGAAGCGTTCGGCGACCCCGGGGACCTCGGGCAGCTCGTCCTTCAGCCCGGTGGCGACGACGATCCGCCGCGCGTGCACGGTCTCCCCGCCGGCCAGCGCCACGGCGAAGTCGTCGCCCTTCGTGACGTCCACCACGCGGTCGCGGACCAGGTCGACGCCGTAGCGCGCGATCTCCTCGCGGCCCACGGCCAGGAACTCGGCCGGGGACATGCCGTCCCGGGTCAGATAGCCCTGCATGTGCGCGGCGGGCGTGTTGCGCGGCTCGCCCGCGTCGACGACCAGCGTGCGGCGCCGGGACCGGCCCAGCACCAGGGCGGCGGAGAGCCCGGCCGCGCCGCCGCCGATGACGACCACGTCGTAGGTCCCGGTGTGTGTCTCGGTCATGGTGACCACCTCCACCCCCGAAGGTCGCGCCCTCCCTGCCGTATTGACAAACACGTTTGCCGAAACTGCAATGTCGGGCATGAACGACGACACGGACGACGTACTCGCGGAGGTCGGCCCGAGGCTGCGCCGCATCCGCAAGGAGAAGGGCGCGACCCTCGCCGGCCTGTCGGAGACGACCGGCATCTCGGTCAGCACGCTCTCCCGTCTGGGTCCGGGCTGCGCAAGCCCAGCCTGGAGCTGCTGCCCCCGATCGCCCGCGCCCACCAAATCCCTCTGGACGAACTCGTCGGAGCCCCGGCGGTCCGTGATCCCCGCGTGCGCGCCGAACCGATCGTCCGAGGCGGCCGCACCCACTGGCCCCTGACCCGCCAGCCCGGCGGCCTCCAGGCGTACAAGGTCCTTGAGCCCCAGCGAAAGGACGAGCCCGACCTGCGCACCCACGAGGGCTACGAGTGGCTGTACGTGATGTCCGGCCGCCTGCGCCTGCTCCTGGGCGAACACGACGTGATCCTGGGCCCGGGCGAGGCCGCCGAATTCGACACCCGAGTTCCCCACTGGTTCGGCTCGACGGGCGAGGGCCCAGTGGAGTTCCTGAGCCTGTTCGGCCCCCAGGGCGAGCGGATGCACGTCCGCGCACGCCCCAAACACGGCAAGTGAGGGAGCTTTAGGGGCGCGGGGCTGTATCGATATGCGGCTCCGCCGCGTGGGCGCGACCAGCCCCCACCGGGCCGCGCTCAATGAACTACGCGCACCCACCCGACCGTGACGAACCCAACTGTTCCCTCACCGGCAAGCGACCGCTTAGTATGCAACCCGACCCCGGTCAGACAGAGCAGTCCCGTGGAGGCCCTGCATGCAGGCATGGCAAGTGCACAAGAACGGCGAGCCGAGTGAGGCGATGCGCCTGGCGGAGGTGGAACGACCCACGCCGGGCGAGGGCCAGGTCCTGCTGAAGGTACGCGCCGCGAACATCAACTTCCCGGACGCCCTGATGTGCCGGGGCCAGTACCAGGTCAGGCCGCCCCTCCCGTTCACCCCCGGCGTGGAGATCTGCGCCGAGACCGAGGACGGCCGCCGCGTGATCGCCAACCCGGTGCTGCCGTACGGCGGCCTGGCGGAGTACGCCGTCGCGGACGCGGCGGCCCTGCTGCCCGCACCCGAGTCGCTGGACGACGCGGAGGTCGCCGCGCTCCATGTCGGTTACCAGACAGGCTGGTTCGCCCTGCACCGCCGCGCCCGCCTGGAGGCCGGCGAGACCCTCCTCGTGCACGCCGCGGCCGGCGGCGTCGGCAGCGCGGCCGTACAGCTCGGCAAGGCCGCCGGTGCCACCGTCATCGGAGTCGTCGGCGGCGCCGACAAGGCCGTCGTGGCACGGGAGTTGGGTTGCGACGTCGTGATCGACCGGCGTACGCAGGACGTCATCGCGGCCGTCAAGGAGGCCACCGGCGGACGCGGGGCCGACGTGATCTACGACCCGGTCGGCGGCGACGCCTACACGCAGTCCACGAAGGTCGTCGCCTTCGAGGGCCGGATCGTCGTCGTGGGCTTCGCGAGCGGCACGATCCCCAGCCCCGCCCTCAACCACGCCCTCGTGAAGAACTACTCGATCCTGGGCCTGCATTGGGGCCTGTACGCCACCAAGAACCCCAAGCTGATCCTCGACTGCCACGAGCAGCTCACCGCACTCGCCGCCCGCGGTGTCGTCAAGCCCCTGGTGAGCGAGCGCGTGCCGCTGAGCGGTGGCGCCGCCGCCGTGCAGCGGCTCGCCGACGGCGTCACGACCGGACGCGTCGTCGTCCTGCCGTCGCTGGACGCGGCGCAGGCCGCCTCGCCGGAGAGCGGAGCCGCCGTATGAGCGAAGAGACCACGGGAGCGGCCTCGGCCGAACTGCGTCGCCGCACCCAGGAGTTGCTGGCCGCGCACCCGCCGCTGGAGACGGAGAAGTCGGACTTCCTCAAGGCCCGCTTCGACGCCGGTCTGGCCTGGGTGCACTACCCCGAGGGCCTCGGCGGACTCGGTGCCCCGCGTGCCCTCCAGGCCGTCGTGGACGCCGAGTTGGAGGCGGCCGGGGCTCCCGACAACGACCCGCGCCGGATCGGCATCGGCCTCGGCATGGCCGCGCCGACGATCCTCCGCTTCGGCACCGACGAGCAGAAGAGCCGCTTCCTCAGGCCTCTTTGGGTCGGTGACGAGGTCTGGTGCCAGCTCTTCAGCGAGCCGGGCGCCGGCTCCGACCTGGCCGCGCTCGGTACCCGCGCGGTGCGTGAGGGCGACGACTGGATCGTCAACGGGCAGAAGGTGTGGACGTCCAGCGCCCACGTCGCCCGCTGGGCCATCCTCATCGCGCGCACCGACCCGGACGTGCCCAAGCACGCGGGCATCACCTACTTCATCTGCGACATGACCGACCCGGGCGTCGAGGTCAGGCCGCTGCGCCAGATCACCGGCGAGGCCGAGTTCAACGAGGTCTTCCTCACCAACGTCCGTATCCCCGACGCCCATCGCCTCGGCGAGGTCGGCGACGGCTGGCGGGTCGCGCAGACCACGCTGATGAACGAGCGCGTCTCCATCGGCGGCATGCGCATCCCGCGCGAGGGCGGCATGATCGGCCCGATCAGCCAAACCTGGCGCGAGCGCCCCGAGTTGCGCACCCACGACCTCCACCAGCGCCTCCTCAGGCTCTGGGTCGAGGCCGAGGTCGCCCGGCTCTCCGGCGAACGGCTCCGCCAGCAACTCGTCGCGGGCCAGCCCGGCCACGAGGGCTCCGGCATGAAGCTCTCCTTCGCACGCCTCAACCAGGAGATCAGCGGCCTGGAGGTCGAACTCCGGGGCGAAGAAGGCCTGTTGTACGACGACTGGACCATGCGCCGCCCGGAACTCGTGGACTTCACCGGCCGCGACGCCGGCTACCGCTACCTCCGCTCCAAGGGCAACAGCATCGAGGGCGGGACCAGCGAGGTCCTGCTGAACATCGTCGCCGAGCGCGTCCTTGGCCTCCCGGCCGAGCCGCGCACCGACAAGGACGTCGCCTGGAAGGACCTCGCCCGATGACGGATCTGCTGTACTCGGAGGAGGAAGAGGCGCTCCGCGCCGCCGTCCGGGACCTGCTCACCGACCACTGCGACGCGGCGAGCGTGATCGCCCGCACCGAGTCGGACGCCCCGCACGCCCTGTCCCTGTGGAAGTCCCTCGCCGACGGCATGGGCCTCGCCGGTCTCCTCGTGCCCGAGGAGCGGGGCGGCCAGGGCGCCACCCCCGCGAAGTCGCCGTCGTCCTGGAGGAGTTGGGCCGGGCGGTCGCCCCCGTCCCGTACCTCACGAGCGCGGTCGTCGCCACCGAGGCGCTCCTCGCGAGCGATGCCGAGGATCTCCTCGCCGAGCTGGCATCCGGCCGGAAGATCGGCGTCCTCGCCGTCTCCCTGAGCGTCGCACCGGGCGCCGCCCACAAGACCGTGCGGCTCGAAAACGGCACCCTGCACGGGGAGTTGACCGGCATCGCGGACGCCGCCGCCGCCGATGTGCTGCTGGTGCCGGGCGAGGACGGCGGGCTGTACGCCGTCGACGCGGGCGCCGTGACCGTCGTACCGCAGGTGTCCCTCGACCTGACCCGCCCGTTGGCGCGCGTCGTGTTCGACGGGGCCGCCGGGCGCCGCATCGGGGACGCCGAAACCGCCGTACGACGGGCTCTGCGGGCCGGGGCCGGGCTGCTCGCGTCCGAACAACTCGGCCTCGCCGACTGGACGTTGACGGAGACGGTCCGGTACCTGAAGGAGCGCAAGCAGTTCAACCGGCCCGTCGGCGGGTTCCAGGCGCTCAAGCACCGGCTCGCGCAGCTGTGGCTGGAGGTCGTCAGCCTGCGGGCCGCTGCGCGGGCGCCGCCGACGCCCTCGCGACCGGCGAGGACACCGATGTGGCGGTCGCCGTCGCGCAGGCCTACGCGGCGTCCGTCGCCGTCCACGCGGCCGAGGAGGCCGTCCAGTTGCACGGCGGCATCGGCATGACGTGGAGCACCCGGCCCACCTCTACCTGAAGCGGGCCAAGGCCGACTCGATCGCCTACGGCACCGCGGGCGCCCACCGCGAGGCACTGGCGGAACTGGTCGATCTGGCCGCCCCTGACCGTCGGCCGTCCCTTCGGTGAAGCCCGTCCCACCTGGGACGGGCTTTTCCGTGCGCTCCCTCCGAAGGAGTGAACAAGCGAGGGCAGTCCGGCCAACTCCTGCCATGTGCAGGTTCGTTGGAGTCCGCACAGCCTCATACTCCCTGTGGTTCTAGCCCGCCCCACACGGAGGAACACCATGGCCCTCATCACCCGCCGCAGAGCGCTCACCGGGCTCGGCGCCACCCTCGCCGCTGTCCTCGCCCCGCCCGCGGGCAGCGCGTTCGCCGGCGAACAAGGCCACCACCCGCGGCCGTTGTGGCGCGCCCACGCCCACAACGACTACGAGCACCCCCGCCCGCTCTTCGACGCCCTCGACCACCGCTTCGGCAGCGTCGAGGCCGACATCTTCCTCGTCGGCGACCAGCTCCTCATCGGTCACGACGCGACCGAACTCGACCCGAGCCGCACCCTCGAATCCCTGTACCTCGAACCCCTCTCGGCCCTCGTGAAGGCCAACCACGGCTCGGTGTACCGGGGTTGGCGCAAGCCGCTGCAACTCCTGATCGACATCAAGACCGAGGGTTCCTCGACCTACCTCGAACTCGACCGCCATCTCCAGCGCTACAAGCACCTGTTCACGACCTACGCCCACGGACGCGTCCACCCCGGCGCCGTCACCAACGTGATCTCTGGCGACCGCGCCGCCCGCATTCCGATGGAGGCGCAGACCGTGCGCCGCGCCTTCTACGACGGCCGGCTCGCCGACCTCGGCAGCTCGGCGCCCGCCTCCTTCATCTCGCTCATCAGCGACAACTGGCAGGCCAACTTCACCTGGCTCGGCACTGGCACCTTCCCCGACGCCGAGCGGCAGAAGCTGCGCTCCATCGTCCGGCAGGCGCACGCGCACGGGCAGACCGTACGGTTCTGGAACACCCCGGACGTGGCGGGCCCCGCCCGTGACGCGCTGTGGACCGAACTCTTCGCCGCCGGTGTGGACTTCCTCAACACCGACGACCTGGCCGGCCTGGAAGCGTTCCTGGACGCGCGCCGCACGGCGTGACACCGCACGGACGGTCACCACACGTTCGGGGACACGTCAGTAGCCCGGATGAACCCTCCGCTACGCCACACTTGCGGCCGAACGCCGTGAAACAGACATGGCGGCGTGGCGGAGGAGGGTGACGATGGCCATTTCCATCTCTGTGGTGCTGCTGCTTGTGATCCTTGCGGTGATCTTCCTGCGCAGCGGCGGGCTGAAGCTCTCCCACGCGCTGGTCTGCGCGCTGCTCGGGTTCTTCATGGCGAGCACCAGCATGGCGCCCACGATCCACAGTGGCCTGACGGCCACCGCGGACCTGGTGAGCGGCCTGCATCCGTGAGATCGGCCGGTCGGTCAGTCGGCTGATCGGCCGGTCGGTCAGCTGGTCGAGAAGACCCCGACGCCGTTCGGTACGGGACGTTCGGCGCCGCCGCTGGGATGGTTCCGGACCGTGACGGCGCTCGCGCCGGACGCGCGGGCGACCAGGGTCGTCGAGCCGCCGCCGTCCAGGCTGAAGGCGTCGACCGAGCCCAACTTCCGCAGATGGGCGGCGACTTCGGCGATGGTGAGGCCGTTGCGGTAGGCGACCGCGCCGTCCGTCGCGAACAGTAGCAGACGGTGGCCGCCGTCGGCGATACCCACGGCGGTGCGCACGGCCGACGTCTTGTCGTCGAGACCGGCCAGCGGCTGACCGTGCCGCAGCACCGGGTAGCCGCCGATGGCGAAGCGGTACGGGACCCCGGACCTCGCCGCCACCAGCCGGTGCTGCACCTGGACCCGCTCGCCCTTGAACAGCTTCCGCAGCCGCTGCGCGCCCGCCTCACGGCCGACGAGGACGGTGGTGCCCGCGGCGATGGCACCACTGCCGGGAGTGTTGGAGACCGACACGACTCGGCCGCCGCGGACCGCCACCTCATAGGTGTCCGCACTACAGGCGGCGGCCCGGTCCGCGTCCGAGCCACATGTGGCGCGTACCCGGGAGACACTGCCCCACCGTGTCGTGAACGCACCGATGGAGTTCTCCGGCAGCGCGTACTGGTTGAACCCGCCGAGCGTCAGCCCGCCGTGCGGGGTGCGGACCGTCCCGCTCAGGGCGAGGCTGTCCAGCCGGGCGACCCGGTCGACGCCCACACCGAGCACGTTCCGGGTGTTCGTGCCGGGCGGCAGCGCTGGCCCGAAGCGCTGGCCGTCGGGCACCGCGCCCTTCAGGGCGACACCGCTCGCGATCGCCGGTCCGTCGGTGGCGCCGGTGGCCTCGACGCCCGGGTGCTGGGTCTCGGTGATGTCGAAGAAGTCACCGTTGACGCCCGCGACCGCACCGGCCGAGTCGGCCAGCCGCGAGACGGGCTCCCGGGCCGCGACCGCTCCCGGGTACAGCAGGTTGACGCGCACATGGGCGTTGCGCAGGTCCACGACGACCACATGGGCGTGGGTCACACCCTTGGCCGCCGTGATGTCGAACTGCTCGTAGGTGACACCCGGCGCGAGCCGCGTGACCCCGGCACGGCGACGGCCGGCGCCGCCCCGACCAGGGCCGCACCGGCCAGCGCACCGAATGCCGTGAGGTACGTGAGTGCGGATCTGCCTGCTCTCAAACGTGTTTGACGGTGCGTCACGGAATCCCCTGAAATCTCGTCAACTCTCTCTGGTCTCAGGGGAAGTGCAGCAGATCGCGGTGACCGGTGGGGCTGCTAGGCGCCGACTACACGGGAACGGGTGAGAAAACGCACCCCCTCGGGTGCCTCCAGCGAGAAACCGCTGCCGCGCCCTGCTACGACGTCCACGATCAGCCGCGTGTGGCTCCACACCTCGTACTGGCTGCGCGAGATCCAGAAGCTCACCGGCTCCGCCACGCCGTCGACCTCCAGCTCGGCGAGCAGCACGTCCGAGCCGCCGGTGCGGAACTCGCCCTCCGGGTAGCACATGGGCGCACTGCCGTCGCAGCAGCCACCGGACTGGTGGAACATCAACGGGCCGTGCACCGAGTGGAGTTGGCGCAGCAGGTCGGCCGCGGCGGGAGTGAGCTCGACGCGCGGGGTGGTGTCGTCCATGTCAGCCGTCCCAGGGAGCCGGTGGGGGTGGTGCAGGTGGCCCAGCGCATCACACCCAAGGTTGCGAGAGGGTTGCGCGCCGCCGGTGCGGCCACCGGGCCGCTCCGCTATCAGGCCCGGAGCGCGGTCGCCGTGCGGATGCGTGCCGCCCACCCGGCCGGGGAGCAGCGAGCCCAGGCGGCGACGGCGGCACCGGCGAGCGCGAGCAGGACCAGGCCCGGGCCGTCGTGGACAGCGATGACTGGCCTCAGGGGTTCGACGCGCAGGGGATCGAGGCCCACCCTCCTGATGGCCGGCACCATCGGGCAGGAGGTGCCCACCGCGGTCTCCCTGTACCTGCGGACCACCATCGCCCGCGTCCGCCTCGCCGAACTGCCCGGCGCGGACCACTTCGCGTTCACCACCCGCCCGGACCTGATCGAGCTCACGGAGATCTCCTGTGGCCGAAATTCATTGGTGCCGGTTCCGGAGGGCGTGTCCGCTTGGTGATGGGGAAGCAGAGAATCGTTCGATGTTCGTTGCTGTTGACTGTTGCTGTTGACTGTGGCGCGCGTCGGCATGATCGACGATCACGGAATCCGTCCGCGATTTTCCGGATGTTTCGCTTCGCGGGCGGTATGCCTTTACATGCACTTGGTTGCGACCGTGTAACTTTGGATCTTATGCTCGTTAACAATTGTGCCGGTCGTCGGTGTCGGAATATGTTGCGGGACAGTCGGGAGACGCGGATCAATGGCAATGACAGTGCTCGTGTGCGACTCGGTTCCTGTCGTGCGGGACGGCCTCACGTCGCTCCTTTCCGAGGCGCCGGACGTCACGAGAGTCTCCGCGACCGGCAATGCCGTCGAATGTCTGGTGATGGCCCGGAAATTAAAGCCCGACGTGCTGATAACCGACCTCAGTCCCGAGGGAATGGACGGCATCGATTTCGTTCACCGGGTGATCCGGGAGAACGCGCAGGAGCGGGACGGACGGCCCGGCGTCGTGGTCTTCGCCAGTGACATGACGGACCGGGTCATAGAGAAGCTGTTACGGGCCGGAGCGATCACCCTCCTCGAGAAGGAGACCGGACGGGAAATGCTGCTCACCGCGGTCAGGGCGGCGGCCAGGGGCGAGGTGATGCTCGCGCCCCATGTCACCGGAAGGCTCGTCCGCTGGTTCAGGAGCCGCGAGTTCGGGCCGGACCGCGCCCCCGATCCCCAGGTCGAGTCACTGACCCCCGTGAGCGGGAGATCCTCATGCTCGTGGGGAGGGGCTGCCGATAGAGGAGATCGCCGCGAAACTCGTCATCGGCTCGGCGACCGTCCGTACCCACATCTACCGGCTGCGGCACAAGCTCAACGTCCGGGACCGCGCTCAGCTCGTCTCCTTCGCCCACAGCGCCGGCTTGCTCTGAGGACTCGGTTCGTCGGATCGCTCGGATCCCTCGGAGGCCTCAGCCCTCTCCGATCCCGCTGATTCTGCCGATTCTGCCGATTCCGCAGATTCCGCCGATTTCTCCGAAGGCGACCCCGGCACCTCGATCAGGAACATCGCCGCCACCACCAACGCCCCACCCACCAGCGTGGAGACCGTGAGGCGTTCGCCGCCGACGACCACGGCGAACAGGCCCGCGAAGACCGGCTCCATGGTCAGGACCACCGCGGCCTGCGTCGCCGTCACATGCTTCTGGGCCCATGTCTGCACCATGTACGCGAACGCCGAGGCCAGCACCGCCGTGACGATGACCGCCATCCAGGTGCTGCCGCTCTGGGGCGGCCGTACGCCATCAGGGGCCGCGCCGATCAGGCACATCAGCGACGCCGTCGTCAGCTGGACCACGGTGAGGGCGTAGGCGTCCCGGCCGGGGACCAGCGGCCCAGCGCCAGCAGGTGCAGCGCGAAGAAGAGCGCGCACATCAGGGTGAGCGCCTCCCTGAGCCGAACGAGACCCCGCTGAGCGTGATCAGCGCCAGGCCCGCGGTCGCCGTGAGGGCCGCCGCCCAGGCCGTCAGGGACAGGTGCTGGCGGAACAGCGCCCAGGCCAGCAGCGGGGTGATCACCACGAACAGGCCGGTCAGGAAGCCGCTGACGGCCGCCGACGTGTGCTGCAGACCGAGGGTCTGGAGGATGTACGACATCCCCAGCAGGAACCCCGCGCCCGCGCCGCGTGCCAGGGTGCCCCGGTCGATACGCCGTAGGACGGACGGGCGGATCGCCACCATCACCACCGCGGCGAGCGCGAACCGCCAGGTCAGGAAGTCGAAGACGGGCATGCCCTCGGTGGCGTCCTTGACGACCAGGAACGTGGCACCCCAGACGGCCGTGACGAGCAACAGCCCGACCACGGCGGTGAGTCGTAACCTGCTGTGCGCCGCGTCCTCGCGCGCCGGCCGGAGCCGGAACCTGTCGTTCGTGACGCCGTTCATGACGGTCCTTTCGTCCGGATGACGACCGCCGTGTCGACCGGGCACGTCTGCTTGGGGCACTCGTCCAGGGCGCACATGCGGCAGATGCGTTGTCCGTGGTCGGCGTCGGTCGTCAGATGGGCCAGCATCCGTTCCAGGAGGCCGGTCAGCACCGTTCTCTCGCGCGGCCGGAGCACGGACATCGCGTCGTTCATCAGGCCGCCGCGCAGCTCCAGTAGCCGCTTCGCCTCACGTGTTCCCTCAGCGGTGAGGAAGATGGCCACCTTCCGGCCGTTGGCACCGGGTTCCCGCCGCGCCTTGCCGTCGCGTTCGAGCCGGTCCACCAGGCGGGTCGCCGCGGACTGCGTCAGACCGAGCGGTCCGGAGATCTGGTCGATGCCCGCGCCGGGCTCCTGCAGCAGGTACGTGAGCGCGGCCGGCGTCGCCCCGCTCTGCCCGGACGTGCTCTCGCTCACCGCCCGCTGCGCGTCGCCCAGCGCGGTGACCAACGCCCCCAGCAGGTTCCCGGTACGGCCGTCCAGTGAAGCGTCCATACCTTCGACGATGCATGACTCATGCATGAGTGTCAACCGCTGCGTCAGCCCTGCGGTGACAGCCGGTGCCGGTGCAGTTCCTCGTAGTACGGCAGCTGCCGGCGGTGGAAGTCGGCCAGCACCGGGTGGTTGTCCACGGTGAACTCGTACTCCCGGGGAGCGCGCGTGAAGCCGGCGCTCCGGCCCGCGTCCTGGTGCCACTGCGGGGCCTTGCGCCACTCCTCGCGCATCCCGGTCGCCCAGTTCAGGGTGTCGGGGAGGAAGGGGAGGCCGACCTGGGCGCAGTACTCCTGACGGTGTCGGCGGGGCGGTCGAGCAGGTCGTCGGAATCCACGACGACGGGGACGTCACCGGTCGCCGTACCGACCGCCTCGAACAGTTCGTGCAGTCGCCCGAAGCCGATGTCGTCGGCCGTGACCTCGGGGTTGAGCGCGTAGTGCGAGGCGATGACCTCGGCCGGCTTCCGGATGATGAACGTGTGCCGGGCCTCCGTCAGGAAGCGCTGGTCCGCCAGCACCGCCGGGAAGCGGAAGTCCGTCGTGTCCTTGAAGAAGACCGGGGTGGTCCCGGCCAGTTCGCGGATGGCCTCGATCAGTCCCACCTCGGTGTCGATCGTGCGGCCCGCCACCTCCGTCGAACCGAAGTCCGCCAGGTGGGAGAAGGGCTCGTGCAGCGTGGTGAGATCCTCGCGCTCCATCATCATGCGGAGGAACGCGGTGGAACGGGATCGGGGCGCGCTCCACATCGCGATAATGCGCGGGTTCTCGGTCGGGATCGATTCGCTCGCCCGGGATGAATTCTTCATTGATCCTCCGTTGTTCATTGATCCTCCTTTCGCATTCGGACCGTAGCACCGACGCAGTGTGCAGTTGAAGGGTGCACAGGGGTCATCATTCTGATTACGGCGTGAGCTGCGGGCCTTCCTCGGATTATTAGCCGAACCGCTGTCCCCGTCCTCGAAATTGGCACGACGATGTAATCGGCTCGGGAGGCCGACCGGCTCGGCGGGTGTTTGACTCCAGGGAGATGAGATCCCAACGAGTCCCTACGAGCAATCCCTACGGGCAATCCCTATGGACAGGGGAGTGATCGTGATCGATACCTCAGTTTCCTCGGCCTATCACGCCGTGGATCTGGCGCCGTACTCCAACAATGTCGGTATTTCCGCCGCCGGGCACACCTCGCGGGGCGCGTTCAATGTCTGGGGCAACTCCTTCCCGGCGGAACATCTGCCGGAATCGGGGGCTCCGGTGAGCGTCGGCGGTGTCCTGTTCCGATTTCCCCGGGTGGGGGTGGGGACGACAACGTGCGCTGCGACGGGCAGTTCATCGCGGTCGAGGCGGGTCGGTTCGACTGGCTGCATCTGCTGACCGCGTCCGAACGGCGGGCCGAGGACGTGGTGGAGATGCACTTCGCGGACGGCAGCGTCGATCCCGAGTGGCTGCGCGTCTCGGACTTCTGGGCCGCGCCCGCCTGGTTCGGCGAAGCGACCGCGTTCGCGACGCCGGTGATGCACTATCCGCACCATGTCCAGCGGGGCGTTTCGGCCATGCTGTGGTCGCAGCGCGTCCCCGTCACCCGCCGCGCGGACCTGAGCGGGTTCCGCCTGCCGCGCAATGCCGCCGTCCATGTCTTCGCCGCCACCTTGCAGCGGACCGCGGTTCCGGAGGCCGGCCATGACCAGTGACTTCGCGACGCCCACGACCACCTCGCCAACCGACTCCATGCCGGTCGAGGCACCCCTCCTCTGGTACCGGGATCCGATCAGCTGCCTCCAGTCCACCTTCGCGTCGGTGCTGGACCGGGCCGGTGTGAACCCGCTGGTCGCGCTCGGCGCGGGCTGGGAGTTCCTGTACGTCCCGGACGACGTACGGTCGGAGGAGTTCTACTACCCCTGCCGCTACGAGGGCGACCTCGGCCGCAGCCTCTTCCCCCACCACGACGTGAGCTCCTCGTGGTGGTGCCCGGCGGACCCGGACGACCCGCTGCGCGAGATACGCGAGGCGATGACGGAAGGGCGGCTGGTCATCGCCGCCGTCGACAACTTCTACCTCCCGTTCCGGCCCGCCTTCGGCGACGTCCACGCCGCCCACCTGCTGGTCGTCTACGGCCTCGACGAGCGGCGCGGCCTCGTCCATGTCTCCGACGCGATGCCGCCCGCGTTCCAGGGGCCGATCCCGCTCGACGACTTCCTGAACAGCTGGGGATCGGCGAACCCGCAGGACCACCAGGACGCGTTCTTCAGCGACTCGGAGATAAGCCGCCGCTGTCTGTCCGTCTCGGTCGGCTCCCTCGGAGGCGCCGGCACCGACCCAGGACCGGAGCAGCTCGCGGGCTGGCTGCGGGGCAACCTGGAGCGGTTCGACGACCCCGGCAGGGTCGCCGGCCTCGGTGGACTTGCCGGACTCGACGGCTGTCTCGGCGAGTTGACCCTCCGGGCACGGGCCGGTGAGGTGCGCGCGCTGCAGGAGCTGTACCCCTTCGGCTGGGGCATGCAGGCCCAAGCCGCCCTGCACGGCGAGCTGTTGCGCGACCGGGGTGCCGCGTGGCGGTCACCGGCGCTGGCCGGAGCCGGGCGGGCCGTGGAGAGCGTGGCCCACGCGTGGACCCCGCTGCGGATCACCGCCGCCCACGGACTCGACGACCCGGCCGCCGCCGCGGACGACCTCCGCCGGCACGCGGGAGTCCTGCGCTGGCGCCACACCGAGGCGATCGAAGCCGTCCGACGCGCCCTGGACGAACTGTGAACTCCCCCCCGCACCCCACTTCGACGACGCACACCGAGCCGAGCCGAGAGGACGACATGAGCAAGCTCGCAGTACTGGGCGGAACAGCCGCCGTACCACCGGCACGACGCCAGGCCGAGTGGCCGGTGATCGAGGACGACGACCGCAAGGCCGTGCTCGACGCGCTGGACGGCGGCCGACTGGTCTCCGACACCGACGGCGAGACACCGGTCAGCCTGCTGGAGCGCGAGTGGGCCGAGCGGTTCGGCTACGGCCACTGTGTCGCCGTGGCCAATGGAACCGCCGCGCTCTCGCTGGCCCTGGCCGCACTCGGCATCGGACCGGGCGCCGAAGTCATCGTCCCCGCGCTGAGTTTCATCGCCACCGGCCTCGCACCCCTGCACAACCTGGCCGTGCCCGTCTTCGCCGACATCGACCCGGTGACCTTCAACATCGACCCGGACGACATCGAGCGGCGCATCACACCGCGGACCGCGGCGATCATCCCCGTCCATCTGCACGGCGCCCCCGCCGACATGGACCGCATCAACCAGATCGCGCGCCGGCACGGCCTCGCCGTGATCGAGGACGCCGCGCAGGCGCCCGGCGCCACGTACCAGGGGCGTCCGGTCGGCGGGCTGGGGGACATGGGGGCGTTCAGCCTCCAGGTCACCAAGAACATCCCCACCTGCGGGGAGGGCGGACTGCTGGTGACCGGTGACGCCGAACTCGCCGGATCCGCGCGCCGGGCACGGCAGTTCGGGGAGGACATCGAGAGCGGCAAGGAACGCGACTACGTCTCCCACCGGCTCGGCTGGAACCAGAAGATGAACGCCCTCCAAGCGGCCTTCACCCGGGCGCAGTTGACCCGCTTCGACGGCTACGAGCAGGCCCGGCAGGCCAACATCACCCGTTTCCTGGACCGGCTCGCCGCGCTGCCGGGACTGACCGTGCCCACCGCGCCGCCCGGCACCACCCATGTCTGGCACATCCTGCGCTTCCGCCTCGACCCGGCCGCCGCCGGTCTGCCCGGCGTCGCCCCGGAGCGCTTCCGGGACGCGCTGCGGCGGGTGCTGCGGGCCGAAGGGGTGCCGATGTCGCGGTACCAGCTGATGCCGCTGCCGGACCAGACCGTCTTCCGGGACCGGACCGGCTTCGGACGCGGATATCCCTGGGCGGTGCTTGAGCAGGAAGCCCGCGATGCCCAAGTCCATGACGCAGAAGGGGAGTTCACCGTGCCCCCGGATGACGACCACCCCGTCACCCGTGCCGTCATCCGCGACTCCCTCACCCTCCAGAAACGGCACCTCAACCCCGGCAGCGGTGAACTCCTCGACCGCTACGCCGACGCCTTCGAGAAGACCTGGCAACACCTCGACGTGGTGGGCCAGTTCGCGGGGTGAGCGCATGACCACGGCAGGAACGGAGACCATCGGCGCGATCGGGGACACCCGGCTCGGCGAACTGCGCGAGCGCGCCACCCGGATCCGCGAGCACGTCGCCGACATGTGCGCGGGCCCCGAGGGAGGCCACCTCGGCGGCGCGTACTCGGCCGCCGACATCATGACCGCCCTCTACTTCGACGTCATGAACCTCGACCCGGACCGGCCCGACGCCCCCAAGCGGGACCGCTTCGTGCTCAGCAAGGGGCACGCCGCCGTCGGCCTGTACGCGACCCTCGCCGAGCGCGGCTACCTGCCCGTCGACGAACTCGCCACCTACGCCCGCCCCGGCAGCCGGCTGATGGGCCACCCGGTCCGCGCCGTGCCCGGCGTCGAGGCGGCCACCGGGTCGCTCGGCCACGGGCTCGCCCTGGGTTGCGGATTCGCCCTCGGCGCCCGCCTGGACGGCCACGACAGCAGGACGTTCGTCCTCATGGGCGACGGCGAACTCCAGGAGGGCTCGGTGTGGGAGGCGGCAATCGGCGCGGCCTCACTGGGACTTGACCGGTTGGTCGCCGTCGTGGACCGCAACTCCCTCCAGCTGACGGGCGATACGGACTCCATCGCCGCCATGGAACCCCTCGCCGACCGCTGGCGCGGCTTCGGCTGGGCCGTCCAGGAGGCCGACGGCCACGACCTCGCGACGCTGGTGCGCGCCCTCGGCACCACGCCGTGGGAACCGGGCCGCCCCAGCGTCCTGATCGCCCGCACCGTCAAGGGCCGCGGACTGCCGTTCCTGGAGGGACGCACCGCGTGCCACTACGTCACCTTCTCCGAGCGCAACCACGCCAAGGCCCGTGCCGTACTGGGCCGTTCAAGGAAGGAGGACACCAGGTGACCGCCACCGCAGCGCCCGCGGCAACGGCTCGTGCCGTGACCCGTGAGGCCTATCGCGACCGGCTGATCCCGCTGCTCGGGACCGATCCCCGGCTGATGTGCCTGGACACCGACACCGGACTGTTCGGACCCGCCCACATCGAGGCGGCCGGCGAGCAGTACCTCAACCTCGGTATAGCGGAACACAATCTGATGGGCATCGCCGCGGGCCTCGCGTTCGGCGGGCGCATGCCGTTCGTCAACACCATGGCGGGCTTCGCCAGTTCGCGGGCGCTGGAGGCCGTGAAGGTCGACATCGCCTATCCCGCGCTGCCGGTACGCATCATGGCGACGCACGGCGGACTGGCCGCCGGCCATCTCGGGCCCACGCACCACGCGTTGGAGGACCTGGCCGTCATGCGGACGCTGCCCGCCATGACGGTGGTCGTGCCCGCCGACGCCGACGCGACCGCCGCCGTGGTCGAGCAGAGCCTCGACCTGCCGGGCCCGCTCTACGTCCGGCTCGGCCGCAAGGCCACCCCGGCCGTCCCGAGCGACGAGCCGATGGTCATCGGCAGGGCCCAACGGCTGCGCGAGGGAACCGACGTCGTCCTCGTCGGCTGCGGCCCGTACCCGGTGACCGCCTGCACCGAAGCCGCCGACCTGCTGGGCGAGGCGGGCATCTCCGCCGCCGTCCTCAACATGCACACCCTGAGCCCGCTCGACGCCGAGTCCCTCTGTACGGCCGCCTCGGGCGCCTCGCTCGTCGTCACCGTGGAGGAGCACTGGCGCAGCGGCGGCCTCGGCGGCGCCGTCTGCGAGGCCCTGGCCGAACGGCAGCCGGTGCGCGTGCTGCGGATCGGGATGCCGGACAAGTTCTCCGACACCGTCGGCGGCCAGGAGCACCTGCTGGACCACTACGGCATCACGGCCGCGCGCACCGCCGCCGCCGTGACCGCCGCCCTCGAAGCCACCTGACGATCCCTCACAGTTTGGGATCGACTGACACCCAACCCAGAAATCGACCAACACCCAACCCAGAAAGGCGACTTCATGACGACCGCTACCCAGACCTGCCCGGAGTGCGACGGCCCGGTGAACGTCGGCGACACCGTCCGCGCCAGCGAGGTCATCGAATGCCCCGAGTGCCGAAGCGAGTTGGAGGTCGTGACCACCGCGCCGGTGCTGCTGGCCCTGGCCCCGAGGTCGAAGAGGACTGGGGGAGTAACGAGGTGGTCTCCTCCACAGCGCCCCGGACGGCGTTGCTGGCTTCCAGGATGCGCTTCGAGGAGAAGCGCCTCCTGGAGGTCCTGGACCGCCGGGGCATACCCCGTACCGTCGTCGACACCCGTACCGTCCGCCACCACCTGAACGACACCCCGCCGCCGTGGGACCTGGTGGTCAACCGGGAGATCTCGGCGACCAAGGCCCTCTACGCGGCCCTCAGTTACGAATCCGCCGGCGTCACCGTCGTCAACTCGGCAGCCGCCATCGAGACGTGTGGCGACAAGTGGCGCACCTCGCTCGCGCTGCGCGCAGCCGGGGTCCCCACACCGCCCGCCGCCCTCGCCCTCACGGCGGAGGCCGCGGAGGAGGCGGCCGAGGAGATCGGCTACCCGGTGGTCCTCAAACCCCTGGTGGGTTCCTGGGGCAGGCGGGTCGCGCTGCTCCCGGACGCCGCCGCGCTGCGCACCGTGCTGGAGTACAGCGAGGCGCTGCCGTCACCGCTGGCCAAGCTGGCCTATCTCCAGCGGTACGTCGACAAGCCCGACCGCGACATCAGGGTGATCGTCGTCGGCGGCGCCCCGATCGGCGCCATGTACCGCATGTCGGACGGCTGGCGGACCAACGTGGCACGCGGCGCGACGACCACATCCTGCCCCCTCACCGACGACCTCGCCAAACTCGCGGCGACCGCGGCCCGGGAGACCGGCGCGGACCTCGCGGGAGTCGATCTCGTCGAGGACGCGGACGGCGGCCTCCAGGTCCTCGAGGTCAACCACGGAGTCGAGTTCAAGGGCTTCCAGGAAGCACACGCGGACCGCGTCGACGTCGCCGAACTCATCGTGGAACGCCTGGTGTTGGGCATCGACAAGCGAATGGACAGGGAGGTGGGCTCATGATCAGGGCCGCGGTGTTCGGTGCCGCCGGCTACATCGGCGGCGAACTGCTGAGGCTGCTGCTCGGCCACCCCGAGGTGGAGCTGACGGCCGCGGTGTCGTCCCGCTTCCCCGGCAAACGCCTCGACAGCGTCCACCCCAACCTCCGCTCGGCGACCGACCTCACCTTCACCACCCCCGAGCGAGCCGAGGACTGCGACGTGGTCTTCCTGGCCACCCCGCACCGCTCCACCATGGATCTCGTACGGCACTGGGCGGACCGGACGGATCTGCTGGTCGACCTCTCGGGCGACTTCCGGCTGCGCGACACGGAGGTATACGAGCGCTACTACGGAGTCCCGCACGAGGCACCGGAGTTGCTCGACCGGTTCGTCCCCGGCATACCGGAACTGCACCGCGACCGGCTGCGCACAGCCCGGCTGATCAGTGTCCCGGGCTGCATGGCCAACGCCGCGATCCTCGCCCTCCACCCCTGGCCGCCCGCCAACTGGCCCTTTCCCCAGTGCTGTTGGACGGCCGTACCGGATCCAGCGGGTCGGGTGCCTCCGCCGGCGACTCCAATCTGCACGCCGAACGCAGCGGCGCCCTAAGGGTGTTCGCCCCCGCCACGCACCGGCACGAGGCCGAAGTCGCCCAGCACACCGGCCTCGACGCGCGGATGACGGCGACCGGAGTCGAGGCCGTACGGGGCGTGCAGGTCGTCTGCCACACCGAGGTGCCCGACGGCGTCGAGGAGCGGGCCGTACGGGCGGCGTACCGCGAGGCCTACGCCGACGAGCCGTTCGTCCGCCTGGTGGCCCACAAGCGGGGCACCTACCGCTATCCCGAGCCCAAGATCCTGCTCGGCTCCAACTACTGCGACATCGGCCACGTCTGGGACGACGCGTCGCGTCGGCTGGTGGTCGTCGCCGCCCTCGACAACCTCGTCAAGGGCGGCGCGGGCAACGCCGTGCAGTGCCTCAACGTACGCATGGACTGGCCCGAATCGTACGGACTGTCCTTCCCCGGGCTGCACCCGGTGTGAGGACCGTGCATGAGCGTGAAGGGAGAACCGACCATGGGCGAGCCCCAGTTGGTCGTCGTCAAATGCGGCGGCAACAGCGATGTGAACGCCGCCGCCATCTGCGCGGACGTCGCCGGCCTGGTGAAGGAGGGCCACCGTCTCGTGGTGGTGCACGGCGGATCGGCCGAGATCGACCGGCTGGCCGAGGAACTCGACGTACCGCAACGGCGCCTGGTGTCGCCCGACGGGGTCTCGGCCCGGCACACCGACGAAGCCACCCTGGAGGTGGTGACACTGGCGCTGGCCGGCTCGGTGAAGCCGAAGCTCGTGAGCGAGCTGCTGGGCCGGGGCATCTCCGCCGTGGGCCTCACCGGTCTCGACGGCGGACTCGTACTGACCCGCCGCAAGAAGGGCCAGAAGGCGGTCGTCGACGGACGCACCGTCGTGGTGCGCGACGACCACAGCGGCCGGATCGAGTCGGTACGCGGGGAGTTGATCTCGACCCTGCTCTCGCACGGGTACGTCCCCGTCGTGTCACCGCCCGCCTCCGACGAGCACGGCGAGCCGGTCAACGCCGACGCCGACCGCATCGCGGCGGCCCTCGCGGCCGAACTCGACGCGGACCGGCTGGTGTTGCTCACCGGCGCACCAGGAGTGCTCGCCGACCCGGACGACGCCGACAGCGTGCTGCCCGACTGCGTGGTGGAACGGGCGGGCGCGCCGGGGAGTTCGCCCGGGGCGGCATGGCGCTCAAACTCGTCGCCGCCCGCGAGGCGTTGCTCGGCGGGGTCGGCCAGGTGACCGTCGCCGACGGGCGGGGCGAGGGGGCGGTCGGCGAGGCGCTGCGAGGGGCCGGGACGGAGGTACGGCTCACGCCACCGCCCGAAGCGGAACCGGAGACGCGCCGACGCTCCCCAACACCCCGATCGGAAACAGGAATTACCCGGAACAGACAGGGAGTGACGGATGACCACCGAAACAGCCGACCCCGCCGCGGCACTCACCGACGAACTCACCGCGGCCCTCGCCGGCACCGATCCCGGCGCCGCCGTGGACATGCTGCGGTCCATGCTGAAGATCCCCCCCCGTCCGGCGAGGAGGGCCCGTTGGCCCGCCATCTGGCCGACGTCATGCGGGGACTCGGACTCACCTCCCGCATCGACGACGCGGGCAACGTGATCGGCGAGACCCCGGCCGCCCCGGCCCGCGCATCATGCTGCTGGGCCATATGGACACCGTCCCGGGACAGTTGGCCGTCCACCTCGAAGGCAGCCGGCTGCACGGCCGTGGCGCGGCCGACGCCCAGGGACCCCTCGCGGCCATGGTGCGCGCGGTCGCCGCCCACCGCGACTTCCCGGCCAGCTCGTGGTCGTAGGAGTCGTGGAGGAGGAGACCCCAAGTCCCGTGGAGCCGTGCACATCGGGCGGACCCTCGCGCGGCCGGACGCGCTGATCGTCGGGGAGCCCAGCGGGTGGCCGGGGATCGTCATCGGCTACAAGGGGAAACTGGACCTGGAATACCGGGTCGACTGCCCCGCCACGCACCCGAGCAACCCGGTCGAGAAGGCCACCGAGTCCGCCGCCGCGTTCTGGCAGGACGTACTGGAACTGCTCGGACCCGAGCAGGGGCACGCCTCGTTCGCGACCCCGGGCGCGACCCTGGTCGGGATGCGCGGGGACATCACCGAGGCGCGACTGGACGTCAGCATCCGTACGCCCGTCGGGTTCGACCAGGAAGGGTTCGTCGCCACCCTGCGCGAACGGGACCAAGTCCGGGGCAGGGACGGCCGGTTGACGGTCGTCAACGGGGTGCGGGCGGTCGAGACGGAGCGGCGCGGGCCCGTGGTGCGCGCCCTCAGCGCCGGTATCCGGAGCATCGGCGGGACACCTCGGCCGACGCTGAAGACCGCCACCTCCGACATGAACACCCTGGCCGAGGTCTGGGACATCCCCATGGCGACCTACGGCCCCGGGGACAGCGCGCTGGACCACTCCGACGAGGAGCACATCCTCGTCGACGACTACCTGCGCGGTATCGCCGTACTGTCCACCGCACTCGGGGAGTTGGCCACCCTGCCGACCGGTTCCGCGGGTGCCGCGGGCTCCGCCGGTGAACTCGGGGGCGTGTCATGAGCGTTGGCCAATCCACGCTGGCGAAGCCGGAGTTCTGCACCTGCTGGCCCGGCGCGACCGTGTGGCTGACCGGGCTGCCGAGCGCGGGCAAGTCCACCATCGCCGCCGCGCTCGCGGAGCGACTGCGTGAGGACCGGCGCCGGGTCGAGGTGCTCGACGGCGACGAGATCCGCAAGTTCCTGTCGGCCGGGCTCGGCTTCTCCCGCGAGGACCGGCACCTCAACGTCCAGCGGATCGGCCTGGTCGCCGAAGTGCTCGCACGCAACGGCGTGATGGTCCTGGTACCGGTGATCGCGCCGTACGCGGACTCCAGGTTGTCGGTCCGCCGACGCCACGAGAGGTCCGGGACGAGGTACCTGGAGGTGCATGTCGCGACCCCGGCGTCCGTCTGCTCGGAGCGCGACGTCAAGGGCCTGTACGCCCAGCAGGCGGCCGGCCGGATCTCCGGACTGACCGGAGCGGACGACCCCTACGAGGAGCCCGCCCACCCCGATCTGCGGATCGACGCGCATGCCGAGCGGGCCGTCGAATCAGTGGACGCGCTGCACGCGTTGCTCGTGCGAAAGGAGTTGGCATGACTGTCGCCGCCAAGCACGCGGCCGGTACGCAGAACCCGTACACGCTGCCGCACCTGGACGCCCTGGAGTCGGAGGCGGTCCACATCTTCCGTGAAGTGGTGGGTGAGTTCGAGCGGCCGGTGATCCTGTTCTCCGGCGGCAAGGACTCCATCGTGATGCTGCATCTGGCGCTGAAGGCGTTCGCGCCGGCGCCGGTGCCGTTCTCGCTGCTTCATGTGGACACCGGACACAACTTTTCCGAGGTCCTTGAGTACCGCGACCGTGTGGTGGCCGCACATGGACTACGGCTCCATGTGGCCTCCGTACAGGACTACATCGACCGGGGTGTGCTGCGCGAACGTCCCGACGGGACCCGCAACCCGCTCCAGACGCTCCCGCTCACCGAGAAGATCCAGAGCGAGCGCTTCGACGCGGTGTTCGGTGGCGGTCGTAGGGACGAGGAGAAGGCCCGCGCCAAGGAGCGGGTGTTCTCGCTGCGGGACGAGTTCGGGGCGTGGGAGCCGCGCCGGCAGCGGCCCGAACTGTGGAACCTCTACAACGGCCGCCACGCGCCCGGCGAACACGTCCGCGTCTTCCCGCTCTCCAACTGGACCGAACTGGACGTCTGGCAGTACATCGCCCGCGAGGGCATCGACCTCCCCGACATCTACTACGCCCACGAGCGCGAGGTCTTCCGACGGGGCGAACTCTGGCTGACGCCTGGGAGTTGGGGCGGGCCAGGGGACGGCGAGACCGTCGAGAAGCGGCAGGTGCGGTACCGGACCGTCGGTGACATGTCGTGCACCGGCGCGGTCGACTCCAGTGCCGTCACCATCGAGCAGGTCATCGACGAGATCACCGCCTCCCGGCTGACCGAGCGGGGCGCCACCCGGGCCGACGACAAGCTGTCCGAGGCCGCCATGGAGGACCGCAAGCGCGAGGGGTATTTCTGATCATGGCCACCACCATCGGCACATTGCGCTTCGCCACGGCGGGCTCCGTCGACGACGGCAAGTCCACGCTCGTGGGACGGCTGTTGCACGACTCCAAGTCGGTCCTCACCGACCAACTCGAGGCCGTGGAACGGGCGTCGGCGAACCGGGGACAGGACGGCCCCGACCTCGCGCTCCTCACGGACGGGCTGCGCGCCGAGCGCGAGCAGGGCATCACCATCGACGTGGCCTACCGCTACTTCGCCACGCCTCGCAGGCGGTTCATCCTCGCCGACACCCCCGGGCACGTGCAGTACACCCGCAACATGGTCACCGGTGCCTCCACCGCCGAGCTGACGGTGGTCCTCGTCGACGCGCGCAACGGTGTCGTCGAACAGACCCGCCGCCATGCCGCCATCGCCGCGCTGCTGCGCGTCCCGCACGTCGTCCTCGCCGTCAACAAAATGGACCTCGTCGACTACCGCGAGCCCGTATTCGCCGCCATCGCTGAGGAGTTCACGGCCTGCGCAAGCGAACTCGGCATCCCCGAGGTCACCGCGATCCCCATCTCGGCGCTGGCCGGCGACAACGTCGTGGAACCGTCCGCGCACATGGACTGGTACGGCGGGCCGACCGTCCTCGAACATCTGGAGACCGTCCCTGTCGGCACCGCCGTCGCGAGTGCGGCGGCCCGTTTTCCCGTGCAGTACGTCATCCGTCCGCAGAGCGCCGAGCACCCCGACTACCGGGGATACGCGGGGCAGATCGCCTCCGGTGTGCTGCGCGTCGGCGACCCGGTCACCGTCCTGCCGTCCGGGCTCACCAGCACGATCACCGGTATCGACGCCCTCGGTACGCCGGTCGAGGAGGCCTATGCGCCGCAGTCGGTGACGCTGCTCCTCGAGGACGACATCGACATCTCGCGCGGCGACCTCATCGCGCCCAGCGCGCAGGCACCGGCCACCACGCGGGACGTCAGGGCCACGGTCTGTCATCTCAACGAGCGTCCGCTGCACGTCAGTTCGCGTGTCCTGCTCAAGCACGGCACCCGTACGGTGAAGGCCGTCGTACGCGAACTCCCGCACCGCATCGACCTCAGTCAGGGCCTGGCCCACGACAGCGATCCCGGCGAGTTCGCCGTCAACGACATCGGCTCGATGGTGCTGCACACCGCCGAGCCGCTGCCGCTGGACGCGTACGCGGACTCCCGGCTGACCGGGTCCTTCCTGTTGATCAGTCCGGCTGATGGGGCGGTTCTCGCTGCCGGGATGTGTGGGGGGCGAGGGGTGAGCGAGGCCCCGGGTGGGCGGGCGCTGAGTGATCGGTGAGCGAGCGCGGGGTGAGCGGTTGGCGCGTGTGGGGGGCGATTGGTGGGCGCGTGGTTGGCGCGTGGTGAGGCGGCCAGGCCCGGGGCCGGCTTCACCGCCGTCGCCGATGTCTCATCCGGCGCCGATCGGGCCGCACATCAGGTTGCCGGGTTCGGTGGGGTCGTCGCTGATCCAGAACTGGGTCCAGAGCGCGGCGAACTCGGGGCGGCTGAGGTAGCCGTCGGCGTCCTGGTCGAGCCGGTCGAAGACGCCGCCGGTCTCCACGGGCCGTCCGTGCCAGGTGTCGACGAGGCGCTGGTGCTCGCCGCGCGAGATGCGGCCGTCGGCGTTCTCGTCGACCGCGTCGAAGATGGTGTCGGCGGTGGCGGTGACGGCCTCGGGGATGGTCGGCAGGTGATCCACCATGGCGAGGATGTCGTCCATGTCGATCCGGCCGTCCCGGTCCGTGTCCACGGTCTCCGAGAGATGCTGCCACCAGCCCTTGAGTACGCCGTCCACGCGTGCCGCCAGTTCCGATCCCTCTCTCCTCACGCGCGGCAGCCGCCGCCCCAGCGGTCCGCCAGGGCCACGAAGTCGGCCTCCTCCAGATAGCCGTTGCCGTCCGCGTCGAACGCCTCGAACATCGCCCGGAGCTTGGTCCGCTGGAACTCGCTGGACATCACGTGTCTCCTCGCTCGCAGTACTGCGGTGCTGAGGACATGCATGTCCGCGGCCGACCGCCCCGCAACGGCGCTCACGCTCACTACGGCGGGCACCCGCGCGCCCACGCGCCTGGCGGGTGCGCCGGGCGCCGGGCGCCGGTTTGGTCGCGGTGGACGGAGGACCGTACGCCGCCTGATCGCCTGATCGCCTGATCGCCTGATCGCCTGACCGCCTGACCGCCTGACCGCCCGCCCGCCTGACCGCCCGCCCGCCTGACCGCCTGACCGCCCGCCCGCCTGACCGCCTGACCGCCCGCCCGATGGTCCGGGCCCGCCGCGATCCGTCGCCGATTTCGTACCCTTGCGGCATGCGCATGCGCCCCACCCTGAGCTGGACCCCGACGACGGACCTGCTGCCGGGCACCACCGACCTGGAGCCGGTCGTCGACGCGCTGAGCGCCGGCGGTGTGCTGGTGCTCAGTGGGGCGGGCATCTCCACGGAGTCGGGCATCCCCGACTACCGGGGTGAGGGCGGGAGCCTGAGCCGGCACACCCCGATGACCTACCAGGACTTCACCGCGAGCGAGCACGCCCGGCGCCGGTACTGGGCCCGCAGCCACCTCGGCTGGCGCACCTTCGGGCGGGCCCGGCCGAACGCGGGACACCTCGCGGTGGCCGCCTTCGCCCGGGACGCCCGCCTCTCGGGCGTGATCACCCAGAACGTCGACGGCCTGCACCAGGCCGCCGGCAGCGAAGGCGTCGTGGAACTCCACGGCAGCCTGGACCGGGTCGTGTGCCTCTCCTGCCGCGTCATGAGCCCGCGCCGCGAACTCGCCCGGCGCCTGGAGGCCGAGAACCCGGGCTTCGACCCGGTCGCCGCCGGGATCAACCCGGACGGTGACGCGGACCTCACCGACGCGCAGGTCGGGGACTTCCGCGTGGTGCCGTGCGTCGAGTGCGGAGGCGTCCTCAAACCGGACGTGGTGTTCTTCGGCGAGGCGGTGCCGCCGCAGCGCGTCGAGGACTGCCGGCGGCTGGTCCGCGAGTCGGCCGCACTGCTGGTCCTCGGCTCGTCGCTGACGGTGATGTCCGGACTGCGGTTCGTCCGCCAGGCGTCACAGGAGGGCAAGCCGGTGCTGATCGTCAACCGTGACCCCACCCGTGGGGACCCGCACGCCGTCACCCGGCTCGCGCTGCCGCTGGGAACTGCGCTGACTGCCGTCGCCGAACGGCTCGGTATCCCGGTCGACGGGTCGGCAGGCTGAGGTCGGCGGGGCCGCGGGCTGGGGATCGCGGTGAAGGGCGCCTGACGGGAGATTTCCCAGGTCAGGCACCCTTCATTGGTCGGTGTGGACTGGTCGCTCTGGACTGGTGGGTCTGGATTGGCGGGTCTGGATCGGTGCGTCTAGAAGAAGCCCAGCTTCTTCGGCGAGTAGCTCACCAAGAGGTTCTTGGTCTGCTGGTAGTGGTCCAGCATCATCTTGTGGTTCTCACGCCCGATGCCGGACTGCTTGTAGCCGCCGAACGCCGCGTGCGCGGGGTACGCGTGGTAGCAGTTCGTCCACACCCGGCCCGCCTGGATCGCCCGGCCCGCGCGGTACGCCGTGTTGATGTCCCGGGTCCACACGCCGGCGCCGAGGCCGTAGAGCGTGTCGTTGGCGACCTTGATCGCGTCGTCGAAGTCGCCGAAGGACGTCACCGAGACCACCGGTCCGAAGATCTCCTCCTGGAAGATCCGCATGCGGTTGTCGCCCTCGAAGATCGTCGGCTGGACGTAGTAGCCGCCCTTCAACTCGCCGTCGTAGTCGAGGCGTTCGCCGCCCGTGAGGACCTTCGCGCCCTCCTGCCTGCCGATGTCCAGGTAGGAGAGGATCTTCTCCAACTGGTCGTTGGAGGCCTGCGCGCCGATCATCGTGTCCGTGTCGAGCGGATGGCCCGGCTTGATCAACTCGGTTCGGGCGACGGCCGCTTGGAGGAAGTCCGCGTAGTGCCCGCGCTGGATGAGCGCCCGCGACGGGCAGGTGCACACCTCACCCTGGTTGAGCGCGAACATCGTGAAGCCCTCGAGCGCCTTGTCGAGGAAGTCGTCGTTGGCCGAGGACACGTCGTCGAAGAAGATGTTCGGCGACTTGCCGCCGAGTTCCAGCGTGACCGGCTTGATGTTCTCGGAGGCGTACTGCATGATCAGCCGCCCCGTCGTGGTCTCGCCCGTGAACGCGACCTTCGCGACGCGCGGGCTGGACGCGAGCGGCTTGCCCGCCTCCACGCCGAAGCCGTTGACGATGTTGACCACGCCAGGCGGCAACAGGTCCGCGATCAGGCTCATCCAGTAGTGGATGGACGCAGGGGTCTGCTCGGCCGGCTTGATGACGACCGCGTTGCCCGCCGCGAGCGCCGGCGCCAGCTTCCATGTCGCCATCAGGATCGGGAAGTTCCACGGGATGATCTGCGCCACGACCCCGAGCGGCTCATGGAAGTGGTACGCCACGGTGTCGTCGTCGACCTCGCCCAGCGAACCCTCCTGCGCCCGGATCGCCCCCGCGAAGTAACGGAAGTGGTCGATGGCGAGCGGGATGTCGGCGGCCAGTGTCTCGCGGACCGGCTTGCCGTTCTCCCAGCTTTCCGCGACCGCGAGCGGCTCCAGGTTCGCCTCCATCCGGTCGGCGATCTTGAGCAGGATGTCGGAACGCTCGGTCACCGAGGTCCGGCCCCAGCCCGGCGCCGCCGCGTGCGCCGCGTCCAGCGCTCGCTCCACGTCCTCCGCGGTGCCGCGCGCGATCTCCGTGAACGGCTGCCCGTTCACCGGTGACGGGTTCTCGAAGTACTGCCCGCGGGCCGGCGGCACGTACTCGCCGCCGATGAAGTGGTCGTAGCGCGACTGGTAGGAGACGATCGCGCCCTCGGTGCCGGGTGCCGTGTAACGGGTCATCCTGGTTTGCCTCCCGGAACAGCGCTGCCCGCCGTTGGGCAGCGTTCGCCGCGAGGCTAGGGGCGGGACGTTGCATGTACGTTGCGCGGGAGAGGGAGAGGGAGAGGGAGAGGGAGAGGGAGAGGGAGAGGGAGCGGGTTCGGGAGCGGTGGGGTGTGAGGGTGGGGAACGGGGTTGGGGTGCGAGGTCGGGGTTGGGGTGCGAGGTCGGATCGGGGGCGCGGTAGTGAGGGCGGGCGGGATTCGGGCGATGATGGTGCGCGGGCTCCAAGTTGCTTGCGTCCAGCGCCAAGTGGCCCACGCCGACGGCGTGTTACCGCGATACGCGCTACGTCAGTGACCCGCCCGATGCGACCACGCGGCAGGTGCCGCCAACTCGGACTCCAGCGCGGCGAGTCGGGAACGCACCGGTGCCGTCGGGCGTATCGCCGCGAGCGCCCGCCACACGTCGAGGTCGTCCTCGCCCCACGGCGCGTGCGCCCAGTCCGCCAGCAGGTCGGGGTCGCGGCGGGCGATCAGCGCGGTACGGAGGCCGTCCGCGAGCCGGGCCCTGAGCCGGACCACCGCCGGAGCCTGCGAACCCGGCAGCAACGGACCCGTGTACGCCGACGCCGCTCCCGTCACCGCGCCCCCTTCCAGCCGCCGTTCGACGATCGTCACATCGGACTCGACCGGCACCGTGAGCCGGTACGGACGCGAGGCGAGCAACCCGGGCCCCAACAGCCTCCGCAGCCGCGCCAGTTCGGCCCGCAACGTCACCGGCGGCACCGACTCGTCCTCGTACAGCGCGCACAGCAACTCGTCGCCGGTCAGTCCCTCGGGGTGCCGGGCCAACAGGACCAGGATCTCGCTGTGGCGGCGGCTCAGCTTCACCTTGCGTCCGTCGACGCACAGTTGGGCCTCGTCCCGGCCGAGCGCGGTCAACTCGGGCCCGTCGACGGGTGTCTGTTCCGGTGCGAGCAGCGCCAGTTGGGACTCGGCGGCCCGCGCCACCGCCTGCACGAAGCCAAGGCTGTGCGGATGCGCCAGGCCGTTCCCACCGGTGATGTCCACGGCACCGAGCACCCGCCCCGTGCGCGGATCGTGCACCGGGGCCGCCGCGCACGTCCACGGCTGCACCCGCCGGATGAAGTGCTCGGCCGCGAACACCTGCACCGGCCGGTCCAGGGCGACCGCCGTACCCGGTGCGTTCGTCCCGACCGCGCTCTCCGCCCAGCGCGCACCCGGCACGAAGTTCATCCCGCCCGCCTTCCGGCGGGTCGCCGGGTGCCCCTCGACCCACAGCAGCCTGCCCTGCGCGTCGCACACCGCGAGCAGATGCTCCCCGTCCGCCGCGAACGTGCCCATCAACTCCCGGATCAGCGGCATCACCCGCGCCAGCGGATGCTGCGCGCGGTAGACACCAAGGTCACCGTCCGTCAGCTCGACGCTCGCGGTGCCCTCGGTGCCGACACCTGCCCGCGCGGAACGCCGCCAGGACTCGGCCACCACCGACCGCACCGGCTGCGGCACCGTGCCGGCCGCGGCGAACGTCTCGTGTGCCCGGCGGAGCACCCGCACCCGCTCGGCAGGGTCGGCCCCGGGCTCCAGGGCCACCCACGGATCGGTCAACTCGGCCTCCCCTGAAGTCGACGCGGCGTCGCAACGGATGCGGCCATCGTTACTCCGCAGACCGATCCGGACAACCGTTTCGACCAGGTACGCCCCGAACGAACAGCGACACCCTCCGAACCGGCCCGGATCCGCCTCCGCTCAGGCGAGATTGACCAGCCTTATGTACCGCGTCCAATCCCAGTTCGGCCCCGGATCGGTGTGGTCCGTACCCGGCACCTCGTAGTGCCCGATGATGTGTGCCCGGTCCTTCGGGAGCCCGTACTTCGTGCAGATCGCCGCCGTCAGCTTGGCCGACTGCTCGTACAACGCGTCGGTGAACCACTGGGGTTGGTCCACCCAGCCCTCGTGCTCGATGCCGATGCTGCGGGTGTTGTAGTCCCAGTTCCCCGCGTGCCAGGCGATGTCGGCTTCGCGGACACACTGGGCCACATGTCCGTCGGCCGAGCGCACGAGGTAGTGCGCGGACACCTTCTTCTTCGGATTCTGGAAGATGGACAGGGTGTTGGGATACGTCTCCTGCGTGACGTGGATGACCACGTAGTCGAGGGGATAGGTGCTGGGGCGGTTGGACGCCGTGTAGTTGGAGGTGCTCGCCGGCTGCCACTCGGCCGACGGGTAGTCGACGGCCTGGGTCTGTGCGCCGGCCTCCGCGTCGGGAAGTAACGCGTAGGGGACGGCGGCGAGGGCGGCGCCCTTCAGCAGCCATCGCCTGCTGGGGAGCGGTCGTGCCCGTTCCATGGTCGGGTGCCTTTCTGGTCAGTGCCGGGGGCGTTCAGAGCTGGGGTGTCGTTCAGCGCCGGAGTGCTGTTCAACGCGGGAGGCCGTTCAGCACCGGAGTTCCGCTCAGCCCTGGAGTGCCGCCGCGGTCTCCCGCAGCCGTGCGTGCAGTCCGCGGTGTCTCTCGCGCGCGGGCAGCCATTCCTTCCGGATCTTCGCCACGCAGGTGTAGTTGGTGTCGCACACGTTGGCCAACGGCGATTCGACCGCCTGGGTTGCGAATTGGTAGGCGTCCAGTTCACTGAAGCCGTAGTCGCGGACCAGCCAGCGCACCAGGTCGAGCTGGGAGATCCGGAACGCGTCCTCCAGCGGGCGTGCCGAACCCGTCGAGATGATGTGCGTGTCCGACTCGATGCGCGGCCAGGGGGTGGCGACCCCTTTGAGGAGCTCGACGATCACCACGGTGTTCATCGCGCACTCGACGGCGACTCCGCAGGTCTCGCCCTCGCCCTGCCGGGCGTGCCCGTCACCGAGGCTGAGCAGTGCGCCCTCCACGTTCACCCCGAGGTAGCAGGTGACCCCGGCCCGCATCTCGGGGTGTCCATGTTCCCGCCGTGCGCGTCCGGTACCAGCGCCGAACGCACCTCCAGGTTGGCGGGGGCCACGCCCACCGTGCCGTGCATCGGGTCGAGGGGCAGCTCGACCTCGATGTCGCTGTCCCGCGCGCGGAACAGCGCCGTCCGGCGGGTCCGGTCCAACTGCCAGATCCAGACGGTCTCCGGAAGCGGCGGCTGCAACGTGGCCGTGGTGTGCGTCGAGGTGAGCGCCCCGAAGAGGGGGACCGTGGTCGAGGCCGCCCAGTCCCGGGCCGGTTCGATCGACACGAAGTGCACGGCGACCGTGTCGCCCGGCTCGGCGCCCTCCACGTGGAACGGGCCGGTCTGCGGGTTGAGGAACGGGAACTCGCACACCTCCGACACCAGGTCCTTCTCGGACCGCACCCGTCCCGCGAAGCAGTCCTCGGTGAACAGGTCGAGGACCGTGCCGGGCGCGATGCGGGCCACGGGCGGGGCGCCGCCGAACGTCCAGGCGTAGTCGCCCGGTTCGGGCCGCACCGTCAGGATCCGGGGTCGTTCATGGCTGTACTGCTCCGTTCTGCGGATGACCGGTGGGGTCGGGTTCGTCGAGGTGGACACGGGCGGTTTCGGCTATTCGCTCGGGGTGGCGTCGTAGCAGGACGAGCAGGACCACGACTCCCGCCGCCATCCAGATACCGACGATGGGTCCGGCGTAGGACACGGGCGCGGTCAGCTCGGTCACGAAGTCGAAGGCCGGGATGCCTGCCGCGGTGAGCAGGGCGGGGACGAACGCGATGATTCCGAGGAGCGGGACCAGCAGGTGTCGTAGCGGCTTGAGCACCTCGCGTCTGCGGCGCAGGAAGTAGCCCGCGCAGGCCAGGTTCACGACGATGTAGACGGCGATGACGACCGTGACGATCACCGTGGCCAGGAGGAGGAACGCGGTCACCGGGTCGTAGCCGAGGCCGAGGCCCAGTACGGCGCCCACCGCGATGACACTCTGGACGGTGATGCCGGCGACGGGGAGCGGTGGCGCGGGTGCAGGGTGGCCAGGACGGGGAGTACCCGGATGCGGGCCAGGGCGAAGGCAGTGCGGGTCGAGACGGTGGCGCACGCGTTGGCGTTGGCGATCGTCGAGTTGACCACGGCCAGGAACACCAGCACCCAGAACAGTCCGAACGACGCGCGGGCCACGCCCTCCCAGGAGGCCGCTCCGTCGGCGCCGAAGCCGCTGAAGCGGTCCGGCCCGAAGTACACGGTCATGGCGTAGGTCGTGAGCACGTAGAACAGGCCGATCCCGAGGGCCGCGCCGAGCACCGCGCGGTGCATCGTCCGGCGTGGGTCTCGAGTCTCCTCGGCGAGCGGTGCCGCGGCCTCGAACCCGGCGAACGCGAGCACCGTGTAGACCGAGCCGGCGAAGACCCCGCCGAGGCCCGAGTAGTCCTTGCCGGTGTGCGAAGTCCCGAACACGGACAGGGTGTTGGCGCTGCCGGCCTTGCCGATCAGCCAGACGGCGAACACCAGGAAGACGAGGATCTCGAAGACCCCGAGGACCGTGCCGAAGCGGGCGGAGGCCCGTACTCCGAACCAGCCCGCCGCCGTGATGATCGCGGCGCCCGCGAGCGCCCATGGCCACCACAGGCTCTCCGGATACGAGTTCCACTCCTGGTGCAGGGTGCCCGCCGTGGTGAACCCGAGTTGGAGGAGCAGCAGGGGGGTGGGATCAGCGCCTCCACGAAGACATAGCCCCAGCCGACCAGGAAGCCGACGGCCGGATGCAGTCCCTGTGCCGCGTAGGTGGCCACCGATCCCGCGGCGGGCAACTCGCGGGCCAGCTCGGCGACGCAGGACGCGGTGAACAGGCAGGCCACCAGCGCGATCAGCACCGACAGTGGGAGGCTGCCGCCCGCGAAGGCCGCGCCCGACGGGACCGACGCGGCGACCGCCGCGGCCGGCGCCATCGCCGTGACGCTCTGGAAAAGGACCTCGCGCAGCCCGACGGCATTCCGCCGCAGCCCCGGAAGCGTCTCCTGCCCTCGTACTGTCTCCCCGACACGTGAATCCCCCTCGTCCACCGGCATCCGCACCCCGTCGTCACGACTCGACGGCTGCGCCTCACGTGAATCACGGTACGGCGCTTGCGGGTTGGGCAGTAGGGCGTGGCAAGGTTCCGTGGACGGCGGCGGAACTGTGGATAACCCGATCACTCGGACGGGTGAAGTCGGCCCCGTTTCAGGCCTGTTCGGCCAGGTTGTCCCCAGCCCGTTCGGCCACCGAGGCGGGGTCGTCGAGGACGGCCCGCACGATCGAGTGCGCGGCGCCCAGCAGCGGACCCTCGGGTCCCAGCCGCGACACCGCGACCGGACAGGCGGGTCCCGCCGTGCGGCCCGCCAACTCGGCCTCCAGCGACGGCAGCAGCCATGGCGCGAGCCCGGACAGCGCGCCGCCCAGCACGACCAGCTGTGGATCGAGCAGGTTGACCGCGCCGGTCAGCGCGATGCCGAGCGCCGTACCGGCCTCGTGCAGGGCACGTCGTACCGCCTCGTCGCCGTCGGCGGCACGGGACGCGAGCAGGCCCACCCGGTCCGCGCCGGGCTCCAGTCCCGCGGCACGCAGCACCGCCTCCTCACCCGCGTACTTTTCGAGGCAGCCGCGCCCGCCGCACGCGCACGCCGGCCCGTCGGGACGCACCGGGACATGGCCCAACTCGCCCGCGAATCCCCGTGTTCCGCGCAGCAGCCCGCCGTCCACCACGACGGCGGCGCCGATGCCGATCTCGGCCGACACATGCAGGAAGTCACGCGGAGCGGTCTCGCCCAGCCAGAGTTCTGCCAGCCCGCCGAAGTTGGCCTCGTTGTCCACAGTCGGCGGCAGTTCGGCGGGCAGCAGGGCGCCGAGATCCGTGTCGTGCCAGTCGAGGTTCGGGGCGCGGACGACCGTACGTCCGTCGCGGGCGACCAGACCGGGCACGGCGACCGCGAGGCCGGCCGGCCACAGGCCCTCCGCGTCCGCCTCGGCCACGACCTGCCGTACCAGCGCGGTGAGTTCGGCGAGGACCGGCTCGGGGAGCGGCCGCGGTTCACGCCGTGCCGGACGGCACGCACGCGTATCTCGCCGCGCAGATCGACCGCGCAGACCGCGAGATGGTCGACGCCGATCTCCGCGCCGATCCCGGCGGGACCGCGCCCGCTGACGGCGAGCGCCGAGCCAGGGCGGCCCACCCGGCCGGGCCGCTCGGGGCCCAGCTCTTCGAGGAGCCCCGACCGGATCAGCTCGTCCACCAGCGTCGACACCGCCGCACGGGTCAGCCCGATGCGCGAGGCCACGGCCGCGCGCGAGAGCGGGCCCTCGGCGCGCACCGTGTGCATCACACGCGCGAGGTTGCGGCGGCGCATGCCCTGCTGGGTGTCGGGCAACGCGCGGCCGGGCCCGGCGGGATGCGCCTCGTGCAGCGGTGCGGTCATGCCTCCGTCAGTCCTCGGTCGATTGCGGGTCAGCGGGCGTCCGTCCTCCGTTCGAGCAGCGGAGCCGCGTCGGAGAGTACCCCGGAGATCCTGGCCAGCGTCGCCTCGTCCCGCTCCACGGCGTCCAGCACCGGCCCGGCGGCCGTGTTCCAGCGCCGCGCCACCGCGGCCGGATCCTCACCGGTCAGGAGCCCGGCGGCCTGCGCGGCGGCGCCGAGCGCGACCAGTTCCTTCGCCTCGGGCACCTGCACCGACGCCCCGACAGCCGTCGTACGGTGTCCTGCCAGGCCGTGCCCCGGGCGCCCCCGCCGATCAGCAGCAGGGGTGCGGTGCGGTCCGCGTCCTCGTCGAGGACCAGGTCGAGCGCCCCCAACAGGGCGTGCACGGCGCCGTCGTAGGCGGCCTGGAGGAGTTGGCCGCCGGTGGTGTCGTGGCGCAGGCCGTGCAGCAGGCCCGAGGCGTTGGGCAGGTTCGGGGTGCGCTCGCCGTCCAGGTAGGGCAGCAGGGTCACCGCGGCGCCGGGTTCCACGGCCTCCCGGTCCAGGCCAGCAGGGCCGCGACGCGGTCGACGGCGAGGGTGCAGTTCAGGGTGCAGGCCAGGGGCAGCCAGTCGCCGTGCGCGTCGGCGAAGCCCGCGACCGTGCCGGTCGGGTCGGCGGGGCGGTGCTTCGACACCGCGTACACGGTGCCCGAGGTGCCGAGGCTGAGCACGGGATGGCCGGGGCGCAGCCCGAGGCCGAGCGCGGCGGCCGCGTTGTCACCGGTGCCGGGGGCGACCAGCGTGCCCTTGGAGAACGGCAGGTCATGGCAGTCGCGCACCGTCCCCGCCACCTCACCCGGCCGCACCACCTGGGGCAGCATCGCCGGGTCGAGCCCGACGTGCCGCAGGATCTCCTCGTCGTACGACTCGCTCCCCGAAGCCCACCAACCTGTGCCGGAGGCATCGCCCCGGTCGGTGGTGCCCTGCCCGGTGAGCCGCTCGGTGAGGTAGTCGTGGGGAGGCGTACGGCCGCCGTGGCGCGCACCGACTCCGGCTCGTGCTCGGCGAGCCATGCCCACTTCGTGACCGTGAAGGAGGCTCCAGGCACGCTGCCGGTGCGCTCCGCCCAGGCCTTCGGACCGCCCAGTTCCTCGATCAGCCGGGTGGCCTGTGGTGCCGAGCGCACGTCGTTCCACAGCATCGCCGGGCGTACCGGCTCACCCTGGGCGTCCAGGGTGACCAGCCCGTGCTGCTGGCCGCCGATCGACACGGCCGCCGCCTCGCGGGCCGCGTCCCCGCACTGGCGCAGGGCCTCGCCCAGGGCGTCCCACCACTGACGCGGGTCGCTCTCGCGGCCCGCCCCCGAGGAGACGGTGTGCGGCGCCTGGCCGCTCGCGACGATCCGTCCGGTGGACACGTCGACGACCAGCGCCTTCGTGGACTGGGTGGACGTGTCCACGCCGACGACGAGCGGACCCTCGGCTGCTGACATCGGGCTCTCCCTGTTTTTTCCGCGGCTCTGCGGGCTCTGACCTGGTGTTTTCAAGGCTGTCCGGGGCGCGGTGACCCGTACCCCACTCCTTCAGGGACATGTTGTCCCTTCCCAGAGCTGCGTGTGCATACTAATTTGTAAACCGCCATGACGAAATAGTCGCAGCGAAGCAACAAGGAGCCGCGTCATGAACTACCAGCCCACCCCCGAGGACAAGTTCACCTTCGGCCTTTGGACCGTCGGCTGGCAGGGAAGGGACCCGTTCGGCGATGCCACCCGCCGCGCCCTCGACCCCGTCGAGACGGTGCAGCGCCTGTCCGAGCTCGGCGCCCACGGTGTGACCTTCCACGACGACGACCTGATCCCCTTCGGGTCCTCGGACACCGAGCGCGAGTCGCACATCAAGCGCTTCCGCGAGGCCCCTCGACGCGACCGGCATGAAGGTGCCGATGGCGACCACCAACCTCTTCACGCACCCGGTCTTCAAGGACGGCGCGTTCACCGCCAACGACCGTGACGTGCGCCGCTACGCCCTGCGCAAGACGATCCGCAACATCGACCTCGCGGCCGAGCTGGGCGCCGAGACCTACGTCGCCTGGGGCGGCCGTGAGGGCGCCGAGTCCGGCGCAGCCAAGGACGTGCGCGTCGCCCTCGACCGCATGAAGGAGGCCTTCGACCTCCTCGGCGAGTACGTCACCGAACAGGGCTACAACCTGAAGTTCGCGATCGAACCCAAGCCGAACGAGCCCCGCGGCGACATCCTGCTCCCCACCGTCGGCCACGCCCTGGCGTTCATCGAGCGCCTGGAGCGCCCGGAGCTCTACGGCGTCAACCCGGAGGTCGGCCACGAGCAGATGGCCGGGCTCAACTTCCCGCACGGCATCGCCCAGGCCCTGTGGGCGGGCAAGCTCTTCCACATCGACCTCAACGGTCAGTCCGGCATCAAGTACGACCAGGACCTGCGCTTCGGCAACGGTGACCTGCGTGCCGCCTTCTGGCTGGTCGACCTCCTGGAGAGCGCCGGTTACGCCGGCCCGAAGCACTTCGACTTCAAGCCGCCGCGCACCGAGGACCTCGATGGCGTGTGGGCCTCGGCCGCGGGCTGCATGCGCAACTACCTGATCCTCAAGGAGCGTTCGGCCGCGTTCCGTGCCGACCCGGTGGTCCAGGAGGCGCTGCGCGCCTCGCGTCTGGACGAACTGGCGCAGCAGACCGCGGCGGACGGCCTCAAGGCGCTGCTCGCGGACCGCTCCGCGTTCGAGGAGTTCGACGTGGAGGCCGCCGCCCAGCGCGGGATGGCCTTCGAGCAGCTCGACCAGCTCGCCATGGACCACCTCCTGGGAGCACGCGGCTGACCGCACGCACGCGTGCGTCACCACGAGCCCCCTGGTGCACGTGAAATGCCGTTCGTGACCGACCCCTGCGCGGAATGCTCCGGAATCATGCGATCCACGGCATGAGCCCGTACCAACCACCGCGCGGGGGTCGCGTCATGACCTCTGTGAGGCGACTCTGGACGGTATGGCCATGCCCCCGTACCGCCTCGACCGCCCGGGCCACCTGGCGCCGCCCCGCCTCCGGGAGGCGGCTTCGACCACCACCCCCGGAGACTTCGGCCACGCGCCAGGAGGGGACTACGGGGGCTACGACCCGCCCCGCGCGCCGGCGACCCCGGCCATTGTTCGTCCTGCTCACCGTGATCGTGGCCGCCGGAGTCGTCGTCACCGTCGTACTGATGGCCTCCGGAGGACACGATTCCCGGACAAGAAGGCGCCCGCGGCGAGCAGTTCGAGCACGAGCCGCAGCCCGTCCCTCACCCTGCCCACAAAACTCCCCACCAGCCTGCCGACCACGCTCCCGACCGCACTCCCGTCGAACTTCCCCTCGGACCTGCCGAGCGAGGTCCCCAGCGACATCGAGTCACTGCTCCCGTCCCTGTTCGGCTAGCCGCCCCGCAGGCCGACGGACGCTCAGATGCCGTGCGGCAGCTTCAGGTACACCACGGTCGTCTCGATACCGCTGTCGACCAACCGCCCCTGCGCGTCGAAGGCGCCCGCGCCGTCCGTCATCCCGAAGTCGTTGTCGTTCACGAGGGCGAGCGTGTCGTGATCCACGCGCGCGACGCCCTCGATCTTCTGCGGCACCCCGGAGACGGTCCCCAGGTCGACGACCAGCTTCTTGGCCAGCACCGGGACACCCGAGGCGGCGGGGTCGTCGAGCTGCTCCAGCGACGGGGACGTCGTGTCGTCGTCGTAGCGACCGCCCAGGATGTTCGACCGCCGGTCCAGCTTCACCACCTGCAACCGGGCCGCCTTGTCGGTGCGCTCCTCGACCAGGAGTCGGTCGCCGCCCAACGCGACCACGGAGGAGATCTTGAGCTCGGAGGTGTCGTCCTCGCTGGGGTCGACCACGTTCACCGGGTCGACGCGGTACGCGTACTCCGCCGTGACCGCCTTCTTCTTGGTGGAGAAGCGCAGCAGACGGGTGTTGAGCGACGCGTTCCCGGCGTCTCCGTCCGGCAGCGACAGCGGGCTCTGCAGGGCCATCACCAGGTCACCGCCGGGCAGTTGGGCCAGACCCTCGAAACCTCGGTTGATCTTCCGGTGCAGCAGGACCGCCGGCAGCGACTCCACCACGGGGTAGTCGGTCCCCGTCAGATGCAGCCCCTGGGCACGTACCGCGTGAGCACCTTCCCGCGCGCGGAGACATCCACCAGGGAAGGCCCGTACTCGTCGACGAGCCAGAAGGAGCCGTCCCCGGCCCGCACGATTCCCTCCGTGTCGAGCCCGTTCGGGTTGAACGACAGTGCCGTCTGCGCGTCGTAGGAGTAGGGCGCCTCGTCGCGTCCCTGCTGGTTCGACAGCCCGGTGACGGCCTTCCCGGAGGACGTGGTGATCGGGAGGGCGTCCAGGACCTCGACGGTGTTCCCGGAGACACGGATCTTCACGATCGCCGGGTCGAAACCGGGCACGGGAACGTGCGGCGCTTCGTCCCGCTCACCTTGATCTGGCCGTTGGGCCCGCGGTCGGTGACCGTCCAGTACTCGCCCTTGCGGCCGGCCGGGTAGATGTCGCTGCCTATGCCGCCGAGGTCCACGCCCCGGTCGTCGGCCACCGTCCCCGGCAGCAGCGCGTTGCTGAACGCGCCGAGCGGGATGTCACCGAGCGTCGCCGTACGCGTGACATGGGCGGCCTGGGCCTTCGCGGGGGCCGCCGCGGCCGTACCGGCCGCCACGAGGGCGACTGCCACGGCGAGCGGGACACCCGCCGCTACGGGACGACGGACGCGGCGCCGGACGATGGCGTGCGGGGACATCGGGCCTCCTGAGGACAAGTTCGCTGACAGCGGCCAGAGTTGGTCCTCATGCGGAACGGTGCTCGACGGCTGGGTGAACCAGGGGTGTCGGCCGTTTGTCGGGCGGGCGCGGCACCGGCGGCGGAGCACGTCCGTCAGCGCAGGGCCGTGGCCTTTCACTCCTGGATCGCCGTGGCCTGGTCCGGGTTCGGCTTCGGCATTCCGTGAGTAGTTCTGGACTCGCCTCCTGGACAGCCCAGGCGTCCAGGAGGCCTACCTCCGAAAGCCGCCCTCGGTGACGGCTGTGGGCGGGACGACGCCCTCGTCGGCGTAGAACCGTCACCATGGGATCTCAAGTGACCTGAGAGTCAAGGGTGTTGGCCGCGCGGGGATGGGGAGTGCCGAACCACCTGGGCAGCTTGCCGAGCAGGTCCTCCTGGTCGTCGCCGACCCACGCCACGTGGCCGTCCGGCCGTAGAAGCACCGCGGGTGCGTCCAGTTCCGCGACGGCGTCGATCACGTAGTCGACTCGATCCGCCCAACCCGCGACCGAGAGACGACCGGTCCGGTCGAGCAGGAGCCCTCGGCCCGTGTGCATCAACTCGTAGAGGCGGCTTTGCTTCAGCTGCATGTCCCGTAGGCGTCGTCCGAGCAGGTCATGGCCCTCGCCGAAGTCGTAGCGGATTCCTACGGCGGTGATCATCTCGGTCACGTACGTGTTCACCTCCTCGAAGTCCATGAGCGTGGAGAACAGTTCCCGTAGTGCCGTCGCGCCCGGATCGGTCCCCAGGAGTGTGATCTGCGCGCGTGTGTTGGCGATGACGCGGGCGCCCACCGGGTGTCGTTCCGAGTGGTAGCTGTCCAACAGGCCTCCCGGGGCCCAGCCGTTGACCGTGGCGGCGAGC
Organism: Streptomyces sp. P3; assembly: GCA_016893485.2. Classification (GTDB taxonomy): domain Bacteria; phylum Actinomycetota; class Actinomycetes; order Streptomycetales; family Streptomycetaceae; genus Streptomyces. The sequence goes on along the minus strand of JAFEKX020000001.1, from coordinate 1,642,757 downwards.
TTCCAGCCGAGGTTGAACGCGTCCTGCACCCCGAGGTTGAGCCCCCTGTCCGCCGGTCGGCGGATGGATGTGCGCCGCGTCGCCCGCCAGCAGGACCCGGTCGACCCGGTAGCGATCGGCCTGTCGGGTGGCGTCGCCGAACCGGGACATCCAACGCGGCGTGTGCACACCGAAGTCGGTGCCCGCGACGGCCCGTAGCCGCCGCCTGAACTCGTCGAGGGTCGGTGGGCCGCCCGGTCCTCGGCGACGCCGTCGGCGGGCACGACGACGCGGTACACGCCGTTCTCGCCGGGACTGACGCCGAACCGCAGCTGGGTCTTGCGGACCTCCTCGACGACGGCGGCGATCGTGGCCGGATCCTCGCTCGCCGCCATCTCGCCCAGCAGTGTCTCGACCGTCGCGGGCTCACCGGGGAAACCGACGCCGAGCAGCTTGCGCACGGTGCTCCGGCCGCCGTCGCAGCCGACGACATAGCGCGCCCGCAACTGCGAACCGTCCGCCAACCCGACGGTCACTCCGTCCTCGGCCTGCCTCAACCCGACCACTTCGAAGCCGCGCCGGATGTCGGTACCGAGTTCGACGGCCCGCTCGGCGAGGAGCCGCTCGGTGACCGGCTGCGGGGTGGCGACACCGTAGGGATGAGCCGTGTCCAACCGGTCGGGCCACGGCTTGGTGATGCCCCCGAAGAGGCCGCCTACCTGGAACGTGTCACTCAGCGCGAGGAACCGGTCGAGAAGGCCGCGTTGGTCCATGATCTCGACACTGCGCGCGTGCAGTCCCTGCCCGCGGGACTCCCCCGGTCGGCTCGGTCAACCTCTCCAGCACGACCACGTGCACGTCGTGCAGCCGCAACTCACAGGCCAGCATCAGGCCGGTCGGTCCGCCTCCGACCACGATCACGTCAATCATCTAGAACGCCCATCCCACGAGGTCGGTCTCCGGTGGGCCACTTCGTGGACCTGCACATCACGATCACTCGTTTCCGCAGGTCCTGGCCTCGGTCGGCCATTTGCGGCACCCCCGGGCCTTGCCGCAAGCCCCTGGGTGAGCTATACCTTGGGTGTGGCGAGGAGTGCGTGAACTCCTCGCCTTCGTGTTTTCCGGGTGGTCCTCCGCGAGCCCGATGCCCGGCGATCTGGTGGGTGAGGGTGTCGTCAACCCCCTGGGTGGATCCGGCTTCCCCCGTAGGGACACGGGTGGTGCCGCCATGGTCGCGAACGGTCACCGATTCGTACGTTTGCTCAGGTCAGCCCGTTGCCTGAGAGACCCGGAGACCGGACATGTCCCAGACCACCGCAGCCGTCGGCGCACACGATCCCGGGCCGTGGCGGCGCCCCCGGGAGCGAGTTCGCGCCCCTCCTGCGCACGGTCAAGGGCAGAGGACTACTGGAGCGTCGATACGCCTGGTACGCACGCTGCATCGCCGCCAACGCGCTCGCACTGGCCGGGATCGCCACCGGCATCCTCTTGATCGGCGACTCCTGGCTGACGCTGCTCCTGGCACCGCTGCTCGCCGTGTTCGGCGCTCGTACGGCCTTCATAGGCCATGACGCCGGTCACTCGCAGATCGCCGGCGGCAGGACCGTCAACCGGGTCATCGGACTGATCCACGGCAACCTGCTGCTGGGTATGAGCTACTCCTGGTGGAACGACAAACACAACCGCCACCACGCGAACCCGAACCACATCGACAAGGACCCGGACGTCGTCGCCGACATCCTCGTCTTCACCGGCGAGCAGGCGAAGCACCGCTCCGGATTCCGGCGCTGGCTCACCCGCAACCAGGCCTGGTTGTTCTTCCCGCTAACCCTGCTCGAAGGCATCGCCCTCAAGGTTCACGGCTTTCAGGATCTGCGGCGCCAGTCCCGTCGGGAGCGGGCTGTCGAAGGCGCCCTTCTGGTGGGCCATGTCGTCTCCTACGCGACCTTGCTGCTCATATCGATGTCCCCGGGGAAGGCACTCGCGTTCGCCGCGCTGCACCAAGCCCTCTTCGGCCTGCACCTGGGCCTGGCCTTCGCGCCCAACCACAAGGGCATGGAGATGCCGGACCCTGACGGTGAGCGATGGGGTCATCTCCGCCGTCAGGTGCTCACCTCACGGAACATCCGGGGCAGCGTCCTCACCGACTGGTTCCTCGGCGGCCTCAACTACCAGGTCGAGCACCACCTCTTCCCGAGCATGCCGCGTCCCAATCTGCGCCGGGCACAGCCTCTGGTGCGCGCTCACTGTCAGGATGTGGGTATCCCCTACGTGGAGACGGGGCTCGTCGACTGCTACCGGCAGGCCCTGCGCCACCTCCACGAGGTGGGGAGCCGCTGCGGATGGAGTGGACGGAGTGACGGAGCCGCCGACGGCCCGGTACCAGTAGGGGAAGCGCCTCAGGGATGTATCAGGGTCGCGATCCGGAACTGTGCGGAGCGCGAACCCGTTCTCAGATCAGAGAGCGGCTGCGGCCGCGGAGGAGGCGACATATGTCGATGAACGCGAAGATCGCCGTAGGAGGTGTGGCGGTCGGACTGATCCTGTTGATCTGGCTGCCCTGGTGGGTCTCATTCCTGATCGTCGTGGGAGTGCCGACGGCCGCATATCTGACGCTCGACCCCTCGCAGCGGCGCCGGCTGCGCCGCGTGGCAGGCAAGGAGATCGGGCGCTGACGCACCACCGCTGCCCCACGGCATCGCCGCCCGGGGCATGGGCATGGGAGCGGAGCATGTCGCCGCCCGCGGGACTGCCGAAAGCGGCCTCGTGGGCGGTGCTCGGCCGGGGGCTGGCCTCGGACTGAGGAGAGTGCCCTTTTCGCACGGGTCCTGCGACGGCCGGCGGTCGACGGCCTGCTTGGCTTCGGGCGGGCATCACCTGGAGCTCGTCGGACCTCGCGGGCCCGCCTCGCCCAGGCCCGGCCCCGCGCGCAAAGACTCAACTCGGCCGTACGGCCAGCTTGTCGAGTGCTTCCAGGAGTCCGGGGAGTTCGGGGCCCCGGCCCACGGGCAGGACCTCGCCGGGTTCGTCGTCGAGCAGGACGAACGCTATGTCGTCGGTCCGGGCCACCAGCGACCAGCCGGGGCCGTCGGCGCGAAGTGTGCGCGCGTCGCCGGGGGCGAAGGAGGATCTGACGCGCCCGAGGGGCGGCGGGGCGTCGATGTAGGCGCGGATCTCCGTCAGCACCCGGCGGACCCCGCTGTGGCTCGGCTGAGGGCCTTCCGTGGGGCTGCTGTCCGCTCCGGTGTCGGCCGACGGCGTCTCTTCCGGCTGAGCCGTCCGGTCTGCCTTCCGGGGCTCGTTCGCCTCCCGCGCCCCGGCCGCATTCTTCGACTCGTCCGCTGGCTGCGACCCGTTCGTCTCCTCCGACTCGTCGGTCTCGGAAGCGGTGTCCGAGGCCGAGTCCGAGGCGGCTTCGGACGGCGCGGCCTCGTCCGTCTGCGACGCGTCTCCCGCCCCGTCCTGCGTCGAGAAGGTCGAGTCGTCGATCTGCTCCCGCCAGGTGGCCCACTGGAGTGCGATCTCGTCGGCGCCCAGGCGTCGTTGCGCCGGACCCCAGGTGGTGGTGTCCGGGGAGCCAGCGGTGGCCGGTCCACGAGGTCGGGGTCCGGGTCGTGCGGCGCGGGCACGTTGGGTGCCGCGACGGCGACCGCGAGCGGCCAGCCCGGCAGAGCGGCGACCACCGTGCGTTCGCTCGGCGACAGGTCGTACTCCATGCCGCAGTCCCAGGACGCGATGGCGACCGCGACCAGGGACACGTCGTCGATGACGACCGTCCACCGCGACCCGTCGCCGTCCTGGCCGAGCACCAGGCCGTACCCGTCGGCGAGCGGTGCCAGCCCGAGCGCCGCACAGGCCTCCGGGTAGTCGTCGCCCAGCACGCTCGGGAACTTCGCCGGTGTCAGCAGCACCGCCGTGAGCACATAAAGCGCATCGTCCTCGGCGGCGACGGCCTCTTCATCCGTGTCGGCCATCCCGGCCTCCCCATCGTTCGTCCAACCGCGCGCACCCTAGTGTGCGCGGAAGCCGCTTGTCACGACTCCCAAGTACACCCGGAGCTGCAGTTTTCCGTCTGGACGGGGCGAAATGACCGCCGGTAACCCGAACTGTCAGGCCGCGGGGAGCCCGAGAAGCGCGCGAGCCACTGTCCGCGGCGACTCGTCACGCTCCCTCGCGAGCGCCACGACGGCCCGGCACGCCAACTCGCTGACCCCGAAGGACAGCGCCTCAGGCGACACCCATCCCGCGGCCTCGTCGATCCGTACCTGGTCGTCCTCCACGCGGGCCGAGACGTAGACGGCGGCGGCTTCGAACAGATTGTGCGGGCGTTGCTGCGGGCCGCTGCTCGTCTCCGGGCGCGTGGAGGCGAGAAATCTGGCGAAGGACTTACGAGGCCTGTCGAACATGCTGACCACCTTCCCCTGGGTGCTGTTCTGTCGCTGACCGTTCATCTACCGCCACCCAACGTAGAGTTGGAGTTGCGGTGACAGAAGGGGACGGCACGGTGAAAGCGCGTCGGACGCCCCGCTCGGAGACGCGTCGGCCGTCGATCGCGGCCAACATGGTCCGCGGGCAGGTCGGTTCGGCCCGGCTCGCGGCGCGGGCGATGAGGATGCCGCGCCGGAACGGATCGTCCAGCTCATGGACGCGCAGCGGCCGGTCACCGTCGTAGAAGCTCGCGGGCGGCGTGTGACCCGCGCGCGGGTCAGTCCTCGCGTACGGCCAGCGCCAGGAAGCGGGCGTCCTCGTCGGCGTACGACGTCATGCGCCACCCCGAACCGGCCAGCAGGGGGCGGAGATTGGGCTCCGCGCGGAGGTCGTCCGGTGTGATCCGCCGCCCCTGGCGGGCGGCCAGCGCGGCCCGTCCGATCGGGTGGAACAGGGCCAGCGTGCCGCCGGGCCGCACCACGCGCGCCAACTCCCGCAGATTCGCCTCGGGTCGGGGCAGATGCGCGATGAGACCCGCCCCGAACACGGCGTCGAGCGACTCCGACCCCAGCGGCAGCGCGGCCACGTCGGCGAGCAGCAACTGCCCGTCACGGTCCCGTCCGGCCCGTACGGCGGCCTCCAGCATGGCCGGGGTCAGATCGGCCCCGAGCACCACTCCCGACCGCCCCACGGCCGCACGGAGCGGCGGCAGTGCGCGTCCCGTGCCGCAGCCCGCGTCGAGCACGCGATCCCCTCGCGCAGACCGAGTTCGGCGACTGCGGCGGCGTAGGCGGGGCCGTCGTCGGGGAAGCGGCTGTCCCAGTCGGCGGCGCGTGCGCCGAAGAACTCCTGGACATGTGTGTGGTCGTCGCTCATGTTCGGCATGATCCCTCACCGACACGGATGACACTTCGGCGCACACGTTCGAACGTCACGCGGTCGTTCAGACACCTCTCCGCGTCATATTGCGACGCCTTTCGAAATGCGCCCCCTTTGTGCGCCCATGCCCCTACTAGCGTCCCCTGGTCATGGGACACCTGGACCACGCCACCTTCGGCTGGCTGACCCCCGTGCTGTCATACGTGATGGCCTGTATGGGAGCCGCACTCGGCCTGCGCTGCACCGTCCGCGCGCTCGGCGCCACCGGCCGCTCGCGCCGCAACTGGCTCATCACCGCGGCCTCCGCACTCGGCACCGGCATCTGGACCATGCACTTCGTGGCCATGCTCGGCTTCGGCGTCAGCGGCACCGACATCCGCTACGACGTGCCGCTGACGATGCTCAGCCTCCTCGTCGCCATGGTCGTCGTCTGCGCGGGCGTCTTCGCCGTCGGCTACGGCCGCGACCGGGGCCGCGCGCTCGTCCTCGGCGGCCTCACCACCGGACTGGGCGTCGCGAGCATGCACTACCTGGGCATGGCGGCGATGCGGCTGCACGGGCACGTGAGCTACGACCCGATGCTCGTCGGGCTCTCCGTCCTCATCGCCGTCGTCGCGGCGACAGCGGCCCTGTGGGCTGCCCTCAACATCAAGTCGCCGGTGGCGGTCGCCGCCGCCTCCCTCGTCATGGGAGCGGCCGTCAGCAGCATGCACTACACCGGCATGTTCGCGGTGCGCGTGGATGTCACCCCCTCCGGGGCGGTCCTGCCCGGCGCCACGTCGATGCAGTTCATCTTTCCCCTCGCCGTGGGCCTCGGGTCGTACCTGTTCCTGACCTCGGCGTTCGTCGCGCTGTCGCCATCGACGGGAGAACGCGAGGCCACCGCCTCGGCCCAGCGACCGCTCGAGGGCGTCGCCCGCTGACGCTCGACGGCCGTACCGCACGAGCCCGAACCACTTCCGAGCGAGGAGGCCATGCGCACCCCCGTAGGACCCCGAGAGCCGGCGCCGAGACGCCACCCGTGCGCGGTCGTCGCGCGCACGCCGGACCACCCGCCGACGAACTCTTCGACGAGCCCCTGGACGCCCCGCCGGAGGACATACCCCCGCGCGCGGGACGATGGCGGATGCGCCCCCGCACCGTACGGGCCAAGATCGTCTGCCTCCTGATGGTGCCGGTCGTCTCCCTGCTCGCCCTGTGGGCGTACGCCACCGTCAGCACCGCCCAGGACGTCTCCCGGCTGCGGCAGTCGCAGCGCGTGGACTCCGAGGTGCGCAGCCCCGTCGCGGCGGCCGTCGCCGCGCTGCAGGCCGAGCGATCGGCCGCCGTGCGCTACGCGACCGCCCCCGACGCCGAGCAGAGCGGCGACCTGAAGAGGCTGGCGGCGAGCACGGACCGCGAGGTCTCCCGACTGCGGCTCGGCGACGACGACACCGTCGCCGACGGCGAGGAACTGCCGGCCGAAGTCGGCCGACGCCTGGAGGCGTTCGTCACCGGAGCCGAGCGACTGCGCTCACTGCGGGCCGACGTGCTCGCCCACCGCGCGGGATGGGACGAGACGTACGGGCAGTACACGAAGACCATCTCGACGGCCTTCTCCGTGGGCGGGGCGCTCTCCGGAGTCCAGGACGCCGAACTCGGGTCCGACGCGCGCGTGCTCCTCGAATTCTCCCGGGCCGGGGAATCGCTGTCCCAGGAGGACGTGCTGCTCGCCGGAGCCCGTCTCGACGGGCGCCTCGACGGGGAGCGGCTGAGGCTGTTCGTCGGCGCCGTCGACACCCGCCGTACCCTGACCGACTCCGCCGTCGCGGATCTGTCCGGCTCCGAACACGCCGCCTGGCAGAAGCTCGCCGACACCAGTGCCTACGACGCGATCGGCACGGTCGAGGACAGGGTCCTCGGCACCACCTCCGGTACCCGGGCGATCGCGGCGGCTCCTGAGTCCACCTGGAACAGTGCGCACGCACGCGTGCAGGACGGTATGCGCGCCATCGAGGCGGACGCGGGGAGCGGGGGCGCGGACAGTACCGATCCGTTCACCCGGGGCTGCTCTCGTCGGCCGGTGCCGCCGTGCTGCTCGGTCTCGCCGCCGTCATCGCGTCGCTCGTCATCTCGGTGCGCATCGGCCGCGGTCTCGTCGTCGAACTCGTGAGCCTGCGCAACGACGCCCTGGGGATCGCCCGCCACAAACTCCCCGAGGCCATGCGGAGACTGCGTGCGGGGAGGAGATCGACATCCGCGCGGAGGCCCCGCCCGGCCACCCGCGGAGGACGAGACCGGACAGGTCGCCGAGGCCCTGGGCACCGTGCACCGCGCCGCCCTGCGGGCCGCAGTCGAACGCGCCGAACTCGCCAGCGGCATCTCCGGGGTCTTCGTCAACCTCGCCCGCCGCAGCCAGGTCCTGGTGCACCGTCAACTCAGCCTGCTGGACAGCATGGAACGCCGCTCCGAGGACCCGAACGAACTGAGCGACCTCTTCCGCCTCGACCACCTCACCACCCGCATGCGACGGCACGCCGAGAGCCTGATCATCCTCTCCGGTGCGGCACCCGGCCGGGCCTGGCGCATGCCGGTCTCCCTGACCAACGTCGTCCGCGCGGCTGTCTCCGAGGTCGAGGACTACGCGCGCGTGGAGGTACGCCAACTCCCCGAGGCCCTCGTGGTCGGCGCGGCTGTCGCCGACCTCACGCATCTGCTCGCCGAAATCGTGGAGAACGCCGCCCAGTTCTCGCCTCCGCACACGCGTGTGCGCGTCACCGGCGAACCTGTCGGCAACGGCTACGCCGTGGAGGTCGAGGACCGGGGGCTGGGCATGGGCAAGGAGTCCCTGGGCGACGCCAACCGCCGTATCGAGCAGTCCGAGACCCTCGACCTCTTCGACAGCGACCGGCTCGGCCTCTTCGTGGTCAGCAGGCTCGCCGCCCGCCACGGCATCAAGGTGCACCTGCGGACCTCCCCCTACGGCGGTACGACGGCCGTCGTGCTCCTGCCGACGGCGCTGCTGCACGGCGGCGCGCTGGAACGCGCCCGCGCGCGGCGGCCGAGGACGGGGAGCGCGCCGTGGAACGCGAGTACGCGCGCGTGCCCACCGCGCCCCAGCACCAGGAGTCCGTCCCGGCCCCGGCCGACCGGCCCGCCCTGGCGGCCACCGCACGGGCCTCGGCGGCCCCGGCGAACGACCCACCGCCCCCGGGAGTCACCACCTTGCGACTGCACCGCCCGCCCGAGGACGGCGAAGGGACCGAGAGCGACGACCTGCCACGGCGCGTACGCCAGGCACACCTCGCCCCTCAACTCCGCGAACAGCCCACCGGAGAACGGGAACAGGCGCCGACCGCACCGCGCGACGAGCACCGCACCCCGGAGGTCGTACGGGACCGGATGGCCGCCTACCGGGAGGGCTGGACGCGTGGCGGCGGCAGACCACCGGGCCGCGGCGCCACCCCAGGCCCCGCGATGGGCAGAGACAGCAGCGAAGGAGACCCCGCGTGATCCAGGACCCGAGCATGAGGGCCGCCCAACGATCCGGCGAACTCGACTGGCTGCTGGACGACTTGGTGCTGCGTGTCAGCGAAGTACGGCATGCCGTGGTGCTGTCCAACGACGGCCTCGCCGTCGGCGCGTCCACCGACCTCGCGCGCGAGGACGCCGAACACCTCGCCGCCGTCGCCTCCGGATTCAACAGCCTCGCCAAGGGCGCGGGCCGGCACTTCGGCGCGGGGGAGTGCGCCAGACGATGGTGGAGATGGACGACGGATTCCTGTTCGTGGCCGCGGCCGGAGACGGCTCCTGCCTCCTCGCCGTCCTCACCGCCGTCACGGCCGACATAGGCCTCGTGGCGTACGAGATGGCACGGCTGGTCAAGCGCGTCGGTGAGCACCTCTACACGCCACCGCGCGTCGGTGCGCAGCCCCGTCGCCGGATGAGACGAGAAGGCGATCCGTTCCGATGACCGAGGACACGACAGACGACCGGCGCGATCCGGGCAGCCAGTGGTACGACCAGGAGGCCGGCCCTCTGGTCCGCCCCTACGCCATGACCGGAGGACGGACCAAACCAGGTCCTACGGGAGTGCGTTTCGACCTGATCGCGCTCGTCACGCTGGACATCGGCGCGCCCGGCCTCGACGACGACACCGGGCTCGGACCGGAACACCGGGCGCTCATCGACCTGTGCCGCCCGGAGACCCAGTCCGTCGCCGAACTCGCCGCCGGAGCAGACCTCCCCCTGGGAGTCGTCCGGGTGCTCCTGGGCGACCTCCTGGAGCTCGGCTGCGTCACCGTCAGCCGTCCGGTGCCGCCCGCGCAGCTGCCCGACGAACGGATTCTGCGCGAGGTGATCGAGGGGCTACGGGCACTGTGATGACACATCAGAAGCACGCGAACGCGTACGGCACCGACTTGTGCATCCTTTCGCGCACCGAACAGGCACGAGGCGGTCACATCGGGCACAAAGCGGTCCAACCGCCCGGAGTGGGGTCGCACTTGTCACGATGCACACCTATGGACGTCGAGCGTCGCCGGCACTCCCGAGAGAAGTGATCGATGGTCTCCGAGCACTCCGACGCCGAGGGCGGCGACACGACCGCCCTGGCGTTGAAGATCCTGGTCGCCGGTGGATTCGGCGTGGGCAAGACCACCATGGTGGGCGCGGTCAGTGAGATCAGGCCGCTGCGCACCGAGGAACTGCTCAGCGAGGCAGGGCAGTTGGTGGACGACACCGACGGCGTCGACCAGAAGGTCACGACGACCGTCGCCATGGACTTCGGCCGCATCACCATCAGGTCCGGGCTCTCCCTCTACCTGTTCGGCACCCCGGGTCAGGACCGCTTCTGGTTCCTGTGGGACGAGCTGTCGCAGGGCGCTCTGGGGGCCGTCGTCCTCGCGGACACCCGGCGACTCGAGGACTGCTTCCCCGCGGTCGACTACTTCGAGCACCGGCACATTCCGTTCGTGGTCGCCGTCAACTGCTTCGCGGGCGCCCGCAGTTACGGCGCCCTCGACGTCTCCCGCGCTCTGGACCTCGACCGGGGACTCCGGTCGTCCTCTGCGACGCCCGTGACCGCGACTCCGGGAAGGAGGTGCTGATCCGGCTCGTCGAGTACGCCGGGCGGATGCACACCGCCCGGATGCTCGACTCCGTGGGCTGACCGGCGGCTGTCCTCAGTCCGCGATGCCCTTCTGCGCCAGGACCTTCTCGACCGTGACGCGGACGAGGAGTTCGCCCGGCACCCCGTTGCGGGCGCCGAACTCCTCGGCGCGCTCCTCGCCCATGTAGCGGGCCCCGATCCGGGCGGCCCAGTGCCGGAGTTGGGCCGGATCCTCCGACAGATGGGCGCGTCCCTGGAGGATCACGAAGTCGAAGGGCAGCCGATCGTCGTCCACGCATAGGGCGACTCGCCCGTCACGGGCAAGATTGCGCCCTTTTACCGTTTCCTTCGCGGTGTTGAACACCACATCATCCCCGTCCAGCAGGAACCAGACCGGCGCCACATGTGGGCTCCCATCGGCGCGTACGGTCGACAGCTTGCCGGTGCGGGTGCCGTGCGAGACGAACGCCCACCATTCCTCGTCGGTCATCTTCTGTGCCATGCCCCCATCCTCCTTGCCCGGGCGACGGGCGTGGGGAAGGCTGACCCGGAGATCGGGGAGACGCCACACGGGGAGGCCATGACATGGCGCAGAACCAGGGACTGAGCTGGCTGCTGGATGATCTGACCGAGCGTGTCGAGCACGTGCGCCACGCCCTGGTCCTGTCGAACGACGGTCTGGTGACGGGTGCGAGCACGGGCCTGCGCCGCGAGGACGCGGAACACCTCGCGGCCGTCTCGTCCGGATTGCACAGCCTCGCCAAGGGATCGGGCCGTCATTTCGGCGCGGGCGGGGTGCGGCAGACGATGATCGAGTTCGACGACGCCGTCCTGTTCGTCACCGCGGCCGGCAGCGGCAGCTGTCTGTGCGTACTCAGCGGCGCGGACGCCGACATCGGTCAGATCGCCTACGAGATGACACTGCTCGTCAACCGCGTCGGCGAACACCTCGGCGTGGACGCCCGACAGCCCGAGCGAACCCCCATCACAGACCTCTGACCTGCGAGTTCATCGACCATCGCAGAGTTATCCACAGGCTGCCACGAGATCCGCCACAGCGGTTACGGTTTGTTCATCGCGAACGCACACAGCGTGAGCAACGAACTCCGCGGGGGAGAACGACCATGGCAGGAAACACGATCACCAAACCGTCCGACCTCTCGTGCACGCCGAGTCGCGCGGCACGCGAACTGGGCCTGAAGCGAGGCGATTTCGACCTCGCGGTACATCTCGGACGCGTCCACACCGTGCCCGACGAGGAGGGCGGCGGCCGACGCGTCACCCACGCCGAGATCGACCGCCTGCGCTCGGCGGCCGGGTTCCCCGACACCCTGCTCGAAAGCGTCAGGACCGTGGGCACCACGGACGGCGCGGCCCTCATGAAGGTCACCTCCGCCAGGTTCACCCGCCTCGCCCGGCTGGGACTGGTGGTGCCGGTGAAGTTCTACCTCAACCGCTATCGGGCCGTCGTCTGGCTCTATCTCGCCGAAGAACTACGGCAGTTCGCGGCCGACAAGAACCACACCTCGCTGCTGAACGGCCGCACGCCCGAGCGCCTGCGCGACCAACTCCAGGAGGGCCTGGACCTACGGCCCCGCAACTGGCGCGGACGACATCTCGGGTTCCTGCTCCACCAGGCCGCCGACCCGTGGGAGCGCGCCGGAGCCCTGGCCGCACTGCTGGACCCCGTGCACGTCGCCGAAATCGTCCAGGACCCCTACGAGCGCGCCCACTTGAACCGGTTCCGACCCGACCCGCCGGCCCACGGGGCTCCCGGCTCGGCCGCCGCGCGCCTCGCCGCGCGAATCATGACGGCGGACGACCCGGACGAGATCAGCTGGCTGTGCGCGGATCTGAGGCAGGTGCTGGAGGAGGCACGCTGCCATCGCCCCGCACCCCGGCCTACCAGCGGACTGGCCGTACCCCGGCCGACCATCGCACCGACAGCACCGCCGACCTCTCTGAGCGAGCGCCGGCCCGACCTGACGCCGGAACTCGCCCCCGACGCGGGACGCCGAGCCGACACCCGAATCCGAACCCGAGCGATCACGCGGCATGTTGGGCTGGCTGCGCCGCAGAAGCGTGTGAGAGGCGCGGCGCCGACGCGTAGGCCGCAGCGGCAGCGGCCGGCACGCAGGAGCCGCGGCGTACATGCCCCGGAGAGACAACGGCACGCATGGGCCGCGGTACACATGCCCCGGGTGACAACGGCATGCACGAGTCACAGCGCAGCCGCAGCCGCTACAGCGCTCTGAACAGCCCTTCCTGGACGACCGAGACGAGCAGGCGTCCCTCCAGGTCGTAGATGCGCCCGCGGGCCAGACCGCGGCCGCCCGTCGCGATCGGGGACTCCTGGTCGTACAGGAACCACTCGTCCGCGCGGAACGGCCGGTGGAACCACATGGCGTGATCCAGCGACGCCATGTCGAAGTTCCGCGGTCCCCAAAGGGGTTCGACGGGGATCCGGACGGCGTCCAGGAGCGTCATGTCGCTGGCGTACGTCAGCGCGCAGGTGTGCACCAGCGGATCGTCGCCGAGCGGCCCGACCGCCCGCATCCACACCGCGCTGCGCGGCTCGGCGTCCTTGATCTCCTCGGCGCTCCAGCGCAGCCCGTCCGCGTATCGGATGTCGAACGGCTGGCGGCGTGCCATCCGCTCCAACTGCTCGGGCAGCACGCCCAGATGAGCCCGGACCTCCTCCGACACCGTCGGCAGGGACTCCGGGTCCGGGACCTCGCGGGCCGGCAGCTGGTGCTCGAAAGGACCTTGCTCAGACTTGTGGAAGGAGGCGGTGAGATTGAAGATCGTGCGGCCCTGCTGCACACCGGTGACCCGACGGGTGGTGAACGACCGGCCGTCCCGCACCCGCTCGACCTGGTACACGATCGGCACGCCAGGGCGGCCCGGGCGGAGGAAGTACGCGTGCAGCGAGTGCACCGGCCGGTCGCCCTCCGTGGTCCGCCCCGCGGCGACCAGCGCCTGGCCCGCGACCTGGCCGCCGAAGACCCGCTGCAAGGACTCGTGCGGGCTGCGGCCACGGAAGATGTTGACCTCGATCTGCTCCAGGTCGAGCAGGTCGACGAGCCGCTCTGCCGGGTTCGTCATGGGTGGCTTTCTCCTGTGCTCACAGCTGGCCGACGTCGGTGACACGGACGACCGCACGGCCCTCGGTGTCGGAGGCCGCGAGATCGATCTCCGCGCTGATGCCCCAGTCATGATCGCCGTTCGGGTCGGCGAAAATCTGTCGAACGCGCCACAGGCCGTGCTGCGGCTCCTCCTCGATGAGCAGGAGCTTGGGCCCGCGGGCGTCGGGGCCGGTGCCGAGGTCCTCGTACTCGTCCCAGTACTTGTCCATCGCCTCGCCCCAGGCGTCCGCGTCCCAGCCGGACTCGGCGTCCATCTCGCCCAGCTCATTGACGTTGTCGAGGGCGGCGAGTTCGACGCGGCGGAACATGGCGTTGCGCACCAGGACCCGGAAGGCGCGCGCGTTCGCGGTGACCGGCTTGACCTGGTCGGCTTTCTCCTGGGCCTCCTCGGCGGTCATCTCCGCCGGGTTGGCCAGCTGCTCCCACTCGTCCAGCAGGCTGGAGTCGACCTGGCGCACCATCTCGCCGAGCCAGGCGATCAGGTCCTCCAGGTCCTCGGACTTGAGGTCGTCCGGGACGGTGTGGTCGAGGGCCTTGAAGGCGCCGGCGAGGTAGCGCAGCACGATGCCCTCGGTCCGGGCCAGCTCGTAGTAGGAGGTCAACTCCGTGAAGGACATGGCCCGTTCGTACATGTCGCGGATCACGGACTTCGGCGACAGCGGGTGGTCGCCGACCCACGGGTGGCTCTTGCGGTACGTGTCGTACGCATGGAAGAGCAGCTCCTCCAGCGGCTTGGGGTAGCTGACGTCCTGGAGGCGCTCCATGCGGTCCTCGTACTCGACGCCGTCCGCCTTCATCGCGGCCACGGCCTCGCCGCGCGCCTTGTTCTGCTGAGCCGCCAGGATCTGACGCGGGTCGTCCAGCGTGGACTCGACGACGGACACCATGTCCAGCGCGTACGACGGGGACTCGGGGTCCAGCAGTTCGAACGCGGCGAGGGCGAAGGTCGACAGCGGCTGGTTCAGGGCGAAGTCCTGCTGCAGGTCGACCGTGAGGCGCACGATGCGGCCCTCGGCGTCCGGGGTGTCGAGCTTCTCGACGATGCCGCCGTCCAGGAGCGAGCGGTAGATCGCGATCGCGCGCCGGATGTGCCGCAGCTGCTGCTTGCGCGGCTCGTGGTTGTCCTCCAGGAGATGCCGCATCGCGTCGAATGCGTTGCCGGGACGAGCGATCACCGACAGCAGCATCGTGTGCGTCACCCGGAAGCGGGACGTGAGCGGCTCGGGCTCGGAGGTGATGAGCTTCTCGAAGGTGCCCTCCGACCACCCGACGAAGCCCTCGGGCGCCTTCTTGCGGACGACCTTCCGGCGCTTCTTCGGGTCGTCGCCCGCCTTCGCGAGCGCCTTCTCGTTCTCCACGACGTGCTCGGGGCCTGGGCGACGACGAGACCCGCGGTGTCGAAGCCGGCGCGGCCCGCGCGGCCCGCGATCTGGTGGAACTCACGGGCACGCAGCGTGCGGACCCGGATGCCGTCGTACTTGGCGAGCGCCGTGAACAGCACCGTGCGGATGGGCACGTTGACGCCCACGCCGAGCGTGTCCGTACCGCAGATGACCTTCAACAGGCCCGCCTGCGCGAGCTTTTCCACGAGGCGCCGGTACTTGGGCAGCATGCCGGCGTGGTGGACGCCGATGCCGTGCCGTACGTAGCGGGACAGGTTGCGGCCGAACTTGGTGGTGAAGCGGAAGTTGCCGATCAGCTCGGCGATCTGGTCCTTCTCCTCGCGCGAGCACATGTTGATGCTCATCAGCGCCTGCGCCCGCTCTACGGCCTGCGCCTGCGTGAAGTGCACGATGTAGACCGGTGCCTGCCTGGTCTCCAGCAGCTCGGTCAACGTCTCGGTGAGAGGGGTCAGCTTGTACTCGTAGGACAGCGGCACCGGCCGGGTCGCCGAGCGGACCACCGAAGTGGGGCGCCCGGTGCGCCGGGTGAGGTCCTTCTCGAACATCGCGACGTCGCCGAGCGTGGCCGACATCAGGATGAACTGCGCCTGCGGCAGCTCCAGGATCGGGATCTGCCAGGCCCAGCCGCGGTCCGCCTCGGCGTAGAAGTGGAACTCGTCCATGACGACCTGGCCGACGTCCGCGTGCTTGCCGTCGCGCAGCGCGATCGACGCGAGGACCTCCGCGGTGCAGCAGATGATGGGCGCGTCCGAGTTGACGGACGCGTCACCGGTCAGCATCCCGACGTTCTCGGTGCCGAACATCTTGCACAGCTCGAAGAACTTCTCCGAGACCAGCGCCTTGATCGGAGCGGTGTAGAAGGTGACCTCGTCCCGGGCCAGCGCGGCGAAGTGCGCACCGGCGGCGATCATGCTCTTGCCGGAGCCGGTGGGCGTCGACACGACCACGTTCGCACCGGAGACCACCTCGATCAGCGCCTCCTCCTGATGGGGGTAGAGCGTGAGACCGCGCTCCCGGGCCCACGACTCGAAGGCTTCGTAGAGGGCGTCGGGATCTGCGGTCGGCGGCAACTGGTCGATGAGGGTCACGACCCCATCTTGCCTGCCCGCCCGGCCGATGGGGAATCGGCTGCGAGGACGAAGATCGCTACCGCTACGCTGTGTCGCCGACGGAGTGTCAGGGCGCCCGAGCAACTGACCGGCGGCGTAAGAGGAATGGGGCGGGGAACGGCCATGATGGGACCAGCACACTCACTGTCGGGAGCGGCGGCCTGGCTCGGCGTCGGAGCCGCGACCGCGGCTGCCGGGCACCCGATGCCCTGGCCGGTGATCCTGGTCGGTGCCCTGATCTGTGCCGGTGCCGCGCTCGCCCCGGACCTCGACCACAAGGCGGCCACCATCTCGCGGGCCTTCGGACCCATCTCCCGGGGCGTGTGCGAGATCGTCGACAAGCTCTCGTACGCCGTCTACAAGGGGACCAGGAAGCCGGGCGACCCGCGTCGCTCCGGTGGGCACCGCACCCTCACGCACACCTGGCTGTGGGCGGTCCTGATCGGCGCGGGCAGCTCGGCCGTGGCGCTCGTGGGTGGCCGCTGGGGTGTGCTGGCGATCCTCTTCGTGCACATGGTGCTGGCCATCGAGGGCCTGCTGTGGCGGGCGGCACGCGGCTCCAGCAGCGACGTCCTGGTGTGGCTGCTCGCGGCGACCAGTGCGTGGATCCTCGCCGGCGTGCTGGACAAGCCGGGCAACGGCTCGCACTGGCTGTTCACGGAGCCGCACCAGCAGTACCTGTGGCTGGGCCTGCCGATCGTGCTGGGTGCGCTGGTGCACGACATCGGGGACGCGCTGACCGTCTCCGGCTGCCCGATCCTTTGGCCGATCCCGCTGGGCCGCAAGCGCTGGTACCCGATCGGGCCGCCGAAGGTGATGCGGTTCCGCGCGGGCAGCTGGGTCGAGCTGAAGGTGCTGATGCCGGTGTTCATACTCCTCGGGGAGTGGGCTGCGCGGCGGCGCTCAACGTGATCTGAGGCCCGGCCTCAGTCCCGGTGCCGGCGCTAGCCCGCACCCCCGCGCCGGCTCACGTCCCCGTGATTGCTCACGCGCCGCCGGAGCCACCGGGAGCACCGGAGCCGTCGGAGCTCTCGCCCGCCCCGCCGCCGTAGCGCCGCTCGAACTGGGCGATGCGGCCCTTCGTGTCCACCGTCCGCGCCTTGCCGGTGTAGAAGGGGTGGCTCTCCGAGGAGATCTCCACGTCGACGACCGGGTAGGTCTCGCCGTCGTCCCACTCGATGGTCCGGTCGCTGGTCGCGGTAGACCGGGTCAGGAAGGCGTATCCGGCGGCGCGGTCCCGGAAGACCACGGGGTGGTAGTCGGGCTGCTTGTCCTGCTGCATGGCTGCTCCTCCTGGGGTGGTGCGATGGACGGCGAAGGGGCGGCGAGGTCAGCCGTAGAGGGAGTCCTCGTCCTCGTCGACGATGTGCATCGCGGCCTCCTCGGCGGAGGCGGCGGCACCGTCGATGCCCACGTCGGTGGCGACCAAGGCGCTCTCCTCGTCCTCGTGCGCACCTTCGTCCGGTGCCACGAGCCGGCCCGAGCGGGTGTCGCCGACCTCGATGTCGAGGAGTTCACCGTCGGTGTCCTCGGAGTCGCCGATGCCGTCGCCGTCGGAATCGGCGAGATCCGGGATCTCCTCGGCGAGGCGCTGGTCGAGGGTCTCGCCGTGCTCGCGTCCGGAGGCCGTGACGTCGTCGCGTTCCACCGCCCAGGGGCGTTCCGGCGGGGACCAGCCGCGGTCGAGGGGGTCCTCGACACCGTCGGCCAGCAGGGTGTCCTCCGCGTCGAGCAGACCCGCGTCGTCCTGCACCTCGGACCCGTCGGGCTGGTAGACGTCGTCTCCCCATCCGTCGACGCTGTTCACGGATACCTCCAGGTGATGGGGAACGCCCCGTTCTCCCCCACCCTTCCACCCCTCCTTCCCCCGCGCAACGGCACGCAGCCGACCCGGCCACGCCAAGGCGCCCCAAAAGGGGCGCGAGGAACTGCGTGCCCAGCCCCCACAGCGCGGCAGATCGGTTACCACCTCCGCGACCGGCCCCCACCGGCCGGCAGGTCAGTCCCGGCGCCTCCGACCAACCCTCACCGACCCGCACCCCGGCCACCGCTCGACCAGCGGAGCTACCCGTGCCACGACCGCCAGAGCGCCGCATAGGCCCCCTCCGCCGCCACCAGTTCGTCGTGGCTGCCCAGCTCGCTGATCCGCCCGTCCTCGACGACGGCAATGACGTCCGCGTCATGGGCGGTGTGCAGCCGGTGTGCGATCGCGACGACCGTGCGGCCGTCGAGGACGCGGGCCAGGGACCGTTCGAGATGACGGGCCGCTCGCGGATCGAGCAGCGAGGTCGCCTCGTCCAGGACCAGGGTGTGCGGATCGGCCAGCACCAGCCGGGCCAGCGCGATCTGCTGGGCCTGGGCCGGGGTCAGCGCGAGCCCGCCCGAGCCGACCTCGGTGTCGAGCCCGTCGTCCAGCACCCGCGCCCACCCGTCCGCGTCCACCGCACCCAGCGCCTCCCACAGCTCCGCGTCTCCCGCGTCGGTCCGGGCGAGCAGGAGGTTGTCGCGCAGGGAGCCCACGAAGACGTGGTGTTCCTGGTTGACGAGGGCCACATGGGAGCGGACGTGCTCCGCGGTCATCAGGGAGAGTTCGGCGCCGCCGAGGGTGATCCGGCCGTCCCGGGGCGTGTAGATGCCGGCGAGCAGCCTGCCCAGGGTGGACTTGCCCGCGCCCGACGGGCCGACCAGGGCCAGCCGGGTGCCGGGGCGACCTCCAGGGACACCTTGCGGAGCACGTCGACGCCCTCGAGGTAACCGAAGTGCACCCGGTCCGCGTGCACGTCCCGGCCGTCGGGGACAGACCGGCGTCCCCGGCGTCGGGCTCGATGTCGCGGACGCCGACCAGCCGGGCCAGCGAGACCTGGGCGATCTGGAGCTCGTCGTACCAGCGCAGGATCAGGTTCACCGGGTCGACGAGCATCTGCGCGATCAGGGCGCCCGTCGTCAGCTCGCCCACCCCGATCCAGCCCTTCAGGACGAACACCCCGCCGAGCATCAGCACCGAGCAGAGCACGGTGACATGCGTGGCGTTGATGACCGGGAAGAGCACCGACCGCAGCCAGAGGGTGTAGTTCTCCCAGACTGTCCACTCCTTGACGCGACGCTCGGAGAGAGCGATGCGCCGTTCCCCGAGTCGGTGCGCCTCGATGGTGCGTCCGGCGTCCACGGTCTCGGCGAGGGCCGCGGCCACGGCGGCGTACCCGGCGGCCTCGGAGCGGTAGCCGGCCGGTGCCCGCTTGAAGTACCAGCGGCAGCCGACCACCAGCACCGGCACGGCGATCAGCACGGCAGGGGCAAGCGGCGGCACGGTGACGACCAGTCCGCCGAGCAGCAGCACCGCCCACACCACACCGATGGCCAGTTGCGGCACGGCCTCGCGCATCGCGTTGGCGAGCCGGTCGATGTCGGTGGTGATGCGGGACAGGAGGTCGCCGGTGCCCGCCCGTTCCAGGACGCCCGGGGCAGTCCGACCGACCGTACGAGGAAGTCCTCGCGCAGGTCGGCCAGCATCCGTTCGCCGAGCATCGCGCCGCGCAGCCGTACCTGCCGGATGAACACGGCCTGGACGGCGAGCGCGACCACGAACACCCCGATGGTCAGGCCGAGATGAAGCTCCCGCGCCCCGTCCGACACCCGCTCGACGAGGTCGCCGAGGAGATAGGGACCGACCATCGAGGCGATGACGGCGACCGTGTTCACGGTGACGAGGAGGAGGAAGGCACGGCGGTGCCGTTGGAACAGTTCGGACACGTAGGCGCGTACGGTCCCGGGGCGCCGACCGGCAGGGTGCTCGCCGTCGTCGGGGCCGCCGGGTCGTAGGCCGGGGGCGCCACGCCGATCATGCGCTCTCCTCGATTTCTTCCAGTGCGCTCCGCAGCGCGGCTTCGTCGTCCAGGTCGTTGCCGTCGCCCGAGGCGCCCCGGAGCGGAGCCTCGCCGTTGTCCGAGGCACCCCGAAGAGGGTCCTCGCCGTTGCCCGAGACGCCCCGGTGCGGAGCCTCGCCGTCGCGCGAGGCACCCCGGAGCGGAGTATCCCCGTCGCCCGACGCACCCCGGAGAGGAGTCCCGTGATGGTCCAACTCGCCCTGCAGAGAGCCCTGTTCACTGTCCGGCGTGTCACGCGAAGCCGAGTCGTCCTTGTCCGGCGCGTTACGCGAAGCCGAGTCGTCCTCGTCCGGCGTGTCACGCGAAGCCGACTCGTCCTCGTCCAGCGCGTCACGTGAAGCCGACTCGTCCTCCGTCTCCCGCGTCACCACCGCCCGGTACCGAGGCTCGCCCGGAGCAGGTCGCGGTGTGTGCCGACCGCGACCGCCTTGCCCTCGTGGACCAGCACGACCCGGTCCGCGTGGTCCAGGAGCAGGGGCGAGGAGGTGAACACCACGGTGGTCCGGCCGGTCCTCACCTCCCGTACGCCGTCGGCGATCCGGGCCTCGGTGTGGGAGTCGACGGCGGAGGTCGGTTCGTCCAGGACGAGGACCTCCGGGTCCGTGATCAACGACCGTGCCAGGGCGAGCCGTTGGCGCTGGCCGCCAGAGAGGGAGCGGCCGCGTTCGGTGATCCGGGCGTCCATCGGGTCCTCGGCGCCGAGCGAACCCTGCGCGAGCGCCACCAGCACGTCCCCGCACTGCGCGGCGGCCAGGGCCTCCTCCGCACCGACCGCACCCGAGGCGGGCACGTCGAGCAGCTCCCGCAGCGAACCGGACAGCAGCACCGGGTCCTTGTCCTGGACGAGGACGGCGGTGCGGGCCGAGTCGAGGGGAGTTCGTCGAGCGGTACGCCGTCCAGGAGCACGGAGGTCCCCGCCTCGGCGGGGTGTCCGCCGAGCCGTTCCGCGAGCCGCCCGGCCGCGTCCGGATCACCGCACACCACGGCGGTGAGCAGACCGGAAGGGGCGAGCAGACCGGTGTCCGGGTCGAACAGATCACCGCCCGGCACCTCGGCGGCGCGCGTCCCCACGGTGTCGGTGACCCGCTCCAGGGACAGCACGCGCGCGGCGCGCCTGGCCGAGGGCCGGGAGAAGGAGTACGCCATGGCGATCTCCTCGAAGTGCCGCAGCGGATAGGCCATGATCATCACCGCGCTGTAGACGGTGACCAGCTCGCCGACGGTGATCCGGCCCTGGCGGGCCAGGTGCACGCCGTACCAGACGACCGCGATCAGCAGCAGGCCCGGCATCAGGACCTGGATCGCGGAGATGACCGCCCACATCCGGGCGCTGCGCACGGCCGCGTGGCGGACCTCCTGGGAGGCGCGGCGGTAGCGGTCGAGGAACAGTTCCTCGCCGCCGATGCCGCGCAGCACCCGCAGTCCGGCGACGGTGTCGGAGGCCAGTTCGGTGGCACGGCCCGCCTTCTCGCGCTGTACGTCGGCGCGCCGGGTGGCGCGGGGCAGCAGTGGCAGCACGGAGACCGCGAGGACGGGCACGCCCACGGCGACGACGACACCGAGCGCGGGCTCGTACAGGTACAGGCCGACGCACGCGATGACGATCGTCAGCGCGGCGGCCAGGAAGCGGGAGAGCGCCTCGACGAACCAGCCGATCTTCTCGACGTCACCGGTGGACACGGCCACGACCTCGCCGGCCGCGACCCGCCGGGTCAGGGCCGAGCCGAGGTGGGCGGCCTGCCGGGCCAGCAGCTGTTGGACGCGGGCGGCGGCGGTGATCCAGTTGGTGACGGCGGCCCGGTGCAGGAAGGTGTCGCCCACGGCGATGCCCGCCCCGCACAGCACCAGGAGGCCGCCGGTCAGGGCCAGCCGGTTCCCGGAGCGGTCGACCACGGCCTGCACGGCGAACCCGACACAGAACGGCAGCGCGGAGACCGACACGAAGTGCAGCAGCCCCCAGGCCAGCGATCTGAACTGTCCGCCGAGCTGATTCCGGCCGAGCCACCACAGGAAGCGGGGCCCCGAGCGCGCGTCGGGCACACCCGGGTCGGGATACGGAAGGTCTTGAATCTGCATGACGTCCCAGTGGATCTTGTTCAGGCGGGAAGGGGGATGAGGGACCGCGGAGCGCGGCGACACACCGCGAGCGGAGTGCGGCAACAAACCGTGAAAGGTTCGCGTCGCAGCGTGCTCGGAAGCAAGCGGTTTTTCCCTGCCGGGAGTCAGAACCGGCGTTCACCCATCAGGGGCGAGATGTCCGTGACCTCACGCGATGGCGTGGAATGCGATGTGACCATGGCCCGATGCAGAGTGGCGGCACACGACGTGCGACGGTCGCGATGGCGGCTCTCGGTTCCCTCCTGACGATGACGACCCTGTCCGCGTGCGGCAGCGCGCACACCGGACACCCCGGCGGCACGGAAGGGAGACCCGGCGCCAAGGCGACCCAGCCGAAACCGGCCGTCAGCCCCTCCGCCCCGACCCGTATCCCGGACGTGGGCGACCGGCTCCAGCGCGCCGTCCCCTCCGACACGACCCAGGTCCTCACGGTCTACGGCGACGGCAAGGACTCCCCGAACTCCACCGCCGTCCTGTTCACCAAGAACGGCTCGACCTGGGAGCGGACCGCCGACTGGCCCACGCACAACGGCAAGCGGGGCTGGACCACCGACCACCACCTCGGTGACGAACGCAGCCCGGTCGGCGTGTTCACGCTGACCGCCGCGGGCGGTGTCCTCGACGACCCGGGCACGGCGCTGCCGTACACGCAGGACGAGTCGTTCGAGGCGCCGCGCGACTGGGACGAGTCGCACTGGCACGACTTCGACTACGTCATCGCCATCGACTACAACCGCGTCCCGGGCACCCCGCCCGACGACGCGGAGCAGCCGATGGGCGAGGACAAGGGTGGCGGGATCTGGCTGCACCTGGACCACGGAGGCGGTACGTCGGCCTGCGTCAGCATGTCCAAGGACGCGATGGAGTACCTGCTGCGGACCCTCGAACCGGCCCGGCATCCCGTGGTGCTGATGGGGGGACAGGGCGGACCTCAAGGGGTAGAACACCGCCCATGAGAAGCCGGATAGTCATGTCCATGCTCGCCGGGGCAACCCTCCTGGCGAGCACCCTCCTCGGTGCGAGCCCCGCCCAGGCGGCCACCGCGAAACCCCAAGTCGCCGACGCCCCCGCCGAGTTCGGCACCGATTGGCACGACCCCCTCACCGCCGCCCCGCCCATCGCCAGACCCGCGACGAAGTCCTGCCAAGTCACCCTCGCCGACACCGAGTTCCGCGACTTCACCCCGTACAAGGGGACGTACACCCCGCCCAAGAACTGCGGTGACCGCTGGAGCAAGGTCGTCCTGCGGCTGGACGGGACGGTCGCCGGACGGCAGTACGACCGGCTCGGCTATCTGCACGTCGGGGGCGTCGAGATCCTCCGCACCTCCACCCCCGAGCCCTCGCCCGACGGCATCAAGTGGTCCGTGGAGAAGGACGTCACGCGCTACAGCGCCACCTTCCGCAATACCCAGGACGTCGAGATGCTCATCGGCAACGTCGTCGACGACACCTACACCGGAGTCATCGGCGTCAAGGCCACGCTGACGTTCTACGAGGGCAAACCTCCGGCGGCACGGACCCCCGACCGCGTTCTCACCCCTCGCCGGCGACGCGACGCTCACCACCCCGCGCAACACCGAACGCATCGTCGCCGAGGTCTACGCCACCGGATCCGGTGGCGGCTGCGAGGAGTTCTGGTATCTCGCGGTGCCCGACTCGGCGCCGTACTCCTGCCAGGCCGACAAGGGTCCCTACCGCGAGGTGCAGATCAAGGTCGACGGTCAACTCGCGGGAATCGCCGGCCCGTTCCCGAACGTGTGGACCGGCGGCTGGTCAAATCCCTTTCTCTGGTACGTCGTTCCGGCCCCGCGCGCCTTCGACGTGAAGCCGATCGAATACGACCTCACCCCCTTCGCCGGGCTGCTCAACGACGGCCGCCCGCACCACATCGACGTCTCCGTCGTCGGCGTGCCCGAGGGGCAGAGCGGGTGGAGCGCGCCGGTGAACGTGCTCGTCTGGCAGGACGCGCAGCGCGCCCACGTCACCGGGAAGCTCACCCTCGACAAGGCGGGCGAACTCGCCAACTCCTCGACGTACACGCCCGGTTCGGAGGAGCGCGTGGACACCGAGGCGGGCCATCGGCTGACCACCGCCGGGTACGTCGACACCTCGCACGGGCTGGTGCGGACCACCGTCGACCGGACGCTCGCGAACACCTCCGTGCACCGCTGGACCGACGGCGAGAACATGGACGGCCTCGACGCGACCTGGACGGACGACGAGTCGGTGACCGTAGCCGGGTGGGGACCGGCGCGGACGACGGCCACGCACCGGACGTACACGATGAACGGCGCGACGACGATCGGGACGGACGACCGGCTGCGTACCGTTCTCACGCTCGGCGACCGGGCGGCGGTCGTCGACACGCGTGATGGGCGGCGGACCGGGTGGTCGCGGCTCGACGACACCTACCGGGGGGACGCGACGTACACGCTGAACGTGCCGCGCGACCAGCGGCACGCGGTCGGGACGTCGAGTGAGCGCTACCGGCTGTACGGCTCGGGCGGTTGCCACGACCGTTCGCTGGCGACCGCGCAGGGGGTGCTCACCGAGGACCGCAGCGGCTGCTGACCTGCTGTGTGCGTGCGATGCGTCACTCGGGTGCGTGATTTACACGGCCGTCACACGGAGGTTTTCCGGACGATCAACAACGGCTTCACAGTGTCCACTCGGAAGCCGCTTTCCGCATCGCAGAAGTCGCCCCCGCATTCGACGTCCGCGAGCGACCGTCCCCCTCAAGGAGTGCCCGTGCCGCCGTCCGTCCCGCCCCTGCCGCGACGCGTCGCACGCATACTGCGTACCTCACTCTTCGCGCAGGTCGTCTGCGCGCTCGTCCTCGGCATCCTCGTCGGGAAGCTCTGGCCCGACGTGGCCACGGATCTCCAGCCCCTCGGCGATGGATTCACCCGGCTCATCAAGACGATCATCTCGCCGCTCGTGTTCTGCGTGGTCGTCGTCGGCATCGCCAAGGCCGGTGACCTCAAGGCCTTCGGCCGGATCGGCCTCAAGGCGCTGATCTGGTTCGAGGTCGCGAGCACCGCCGCGCTGATCATCGGGCTCGTCCTCGCCAACGTGGTCCGGCCCGGCTCCGGGATGGACGTCGACCCGGCCACCCTCAACACCTCGGCGGTGGACGCGAAGACGGGCGGCGCCGCGCTGCCCTCGACGACCGAGTTCATCGTCAACTCGCTGCCCACCAGCTTCATCGGCGCCTTCGCGGAGAACTCGCTCCTCCAAGTCCTCATCCTGGCCTGCCTGGTGGGCGCCGCGCTGCTCCACCTCGGCCACACCAAGGTGCCGCAGGTGCTGCCCGCGATCGAGCAGGCCCAGGAGATCATCTTCACGATCGTCGGCTTCGTCATGCGCCTCGCGCCGCTCGCGGTGTTCGGCGCGATGGCCGTCCTGGTCGGCCAGTACGGCCTCGGCGTCATGAAGACCTACGCCAAGCTGATCATCCTCTGCTACGTAGCCGCCGCGCTCTTCCTCGCGCTGCTCGCCGTCGCGCTACGACTGGTCACGGGGCTCAGCCTCTGGAAGTTCCTCCGGTACATCCGCGAGGAGATGCTCCTCGCGCTCGGCACCGCCTCGACCGAGTCGGTCATGCCGCGCGTGATGCAGAAGCTGCGCAAGGCCGGCGCCCGGGACGACGCGGTGGGCCTGGTGCTGCCCACCGGCTACTCCTTCAACCTCGACGGCGCCTCGCTCTACCTCTCCATCGGCACGCTGTTCATCGCCCAGGCCGTCGGCGTCGACCTCAGCATCGGCCAGCAGATCACGGTCGTCCTGGTGCTCATGCTCACCAGCAAGGGCATGGCCGGCATCCCCGGCTCGGCCTTCCTCGCCCTGTCCGCGACCGCGTCCTCGCTGGGCGCGATCCCGGCGGGCGCGGTCGCCCTGCTCCTCGGCGTCGACCGCATCATGGACTCGATGCGCGTCGTCACCAACCTCCTCGGCAACTGCGTCGCCGTCTTCGCCGTCTCCCGCTGGGAGGGCGCGCTGGACATCGAGCGGGCCAAGAAGGTCCTCGACGGCGAGCTCACGGACGCGACGGAAGAGACCGCGGGCGACGACCAGAACGAGGCGAGGGTCCCCGCGCAACTCGTCAAGGAGACTGCCTCGGACGCCAGTTGAGGCTGATCGCCCCGGGCCGTGACTCCCGATCCGCCGCTACGGCGGGGGAGTCGCGGCCCGCTTTTCCGTCGGTACGGTGTCCTACGCGTCGACGTCCGGGAGGTCGACCGGGTACTCCTGGCCGAAGTCGGCCGAGCGGCTGACCGCCTCCCAGGTGGAGGCCTCCGCGAGCTGTCCGCGAGAGTAGGTCTGCGCCATCTCGACGGCCCCGGCGCCCAGGAGGAAGTGCGAGGGAAGGTTCGGCTCCTTGACGACGCGGACCAGGATCTCGCCGGCCCGCTTCGGGTCGCCGGCGGCGGTCACGGGGCCGTCGAAGAGGCGGACGATCGCGCCCACGGTCTCGTCGTAGTCCGCCGGGACGTCCGGGATCCGCATCGACGAACCGGCCCAGTCGGTGGCGAACCCGCCCGGTTCCACGACGAGGTATCTGATGCCGAACGGCGCGGTCTCGGCCGCGAGGACACGGGTGAAGCCGTCGACAGCGAACTTCGCCGCCTGGTACGACCCGAGCCCGGGCGTCCCGCCGACCCGGCCGCCGATCGACGAGAACTGTACGACCGTCCCCGCGCGCTGCGCCTTCAGGATCGGGAGCGCGGCCGTCGAGACGTTGTAGACGCCCCAGAAGTTCGTGTCGAACTGTCGGCGGAAGTCGTCCTCGGGGGTCGTCTCGACCGGCGAGACGTTGGCGTACCCGGCGTTGTTGACGACCACGTCGATCCGGCCGAAGCGGTCGACTCCCGCTTGCAGGGCTGCTGTTGCGGCGGACCGGTCGGTCACGTTGAGCGCGACGGGGAACACGCGGTCGCCGTACTCCTTGACGAGATCGTCCAGCTGCTCCGGCCTGCGGGCCGTGGCGACGACCTGGTCGCCCGCTTCCAGGGCGGCGACGGTGAGATCGCGGCCGAAGCCGCGGGACGAACCGGTGATGAACCATGTCTGAGTCATAGAGCTAGCAAAACACTGTTTCGTTATTAGTGCAACCGGGTTGCGCTATGCTCTGGGTCATGAGCACGCCCGTTCCCCAACGCGCCCGCAGTGCGGCGGCCAAGCAGCAGCGCGAGCAGGCGATCCTCGACGCCGCCCGGTCCCTCGGCGCCGAGCGCAGCGTGCGCGAGGTCACGCTCACGGACATCGCCGCCGCCGTGGGCATGCACAAGTCCGCCATGCTGCGGTACTTCGAGACCCGGGAGCAGATCTTCCTCGCGCTGACCGCCGAGGGCTGGCGGGAATGGTCGGCCGAACTGCGCGCGCGAACGGGGGAGTTCGGCGACGGTGACCCCGAGACGGTCGCCGCCGTCATCGCGAGTTCGCTGGTCGCGCGGCCGCTCTTCTGCGATCTGCTCGCTCAGGCGCCGCTGAACCTGGAGCGCAATGTCTCGCTGGAGGCGGCGTACGCGTTCAAGACCGTCGCGCTCGGCGAAGTCGCCGCGCTGACAACGGAGTTGTGCCGACTGTTCGCGATCGGCGAGCGGGCGGCCGTCGACGTGATCGCCACGGCCACGAGCATGGCCGGGGCGCTGTGGCAGATGGCGGCGCCGGGTACGCGACTCCGTGAACTGTACGAAGCGCGGCCCGAGTTGGCGCACGCGCTGGTCGACGTGGAACCCCAACTGACGCGCATCCTGACCGCGTTGCTCAAGGGATTGTGCGCTCCGCCGACGAACCGTTGAGGCCGCCGCTCACGGCGTCGGTGCCTGCTGCCGCGTACTGGCGAAACGGCTGCGGTAGTGCGTCGGCGTCGTGTCCAAGTGGCGGGCGAAGGCGCGGCGGAGGGTCTCGTCGGTGCCGAGGCCGCTGTGGTGGGCGGCGGAGGTGACGCTGTGGCCTTCGAGGAGGAGGTGCTGGGCGCGGTCGAGTCGGACGCGTTCGACCCAGCGGGCGGGGGTGGTGCCGAGTTCGGTGCGGAAGAGGCGGGTCAGGTGCCGGGGCTGACGGCGACGGCCGCCGCCATCGTGGGCAGGCTGTGATCGGCGGCGGGGTCTGCCAGCACCGACGCGATCAGGGACCGTAGCGGATCGGTGCGCGGTGGTGGAGTGGTCGTCGCGGTGGAGAACTGTGACTGGCCGCCCGGGCGTTGCATGAAGACGACCAGTTCGCGCGCGATGTCCCTGGCCACGCCCGCTCCGTGGTCGTCCTCGACGAGAGCGAGCGCCAGGTCGATGCCGGCGCTGATGCCGGCGGACGTCACGAAGTGCCCGTCCCGGATGTGGATGGCGTCCGGAGCGACCCGCACGAGGGGGTAACGGCGGGCGAGTGTCTGGGCCTGCCGCCAGTGTGTGGTGGCCAACCTGCCGTCCAGCAGTCCGAGTTCGGCGAGGACGAAGGCGCCGGTGCAGACGGACGTGACGCGGGTGGCCCGCTCGGTGAGGACGCGGGTCGCGGCCAACAGGCCCTCCTCGGCGGGCTGTTGGGCCAGGTGATCACCCCGGCGACGACGACCGTGTCGACCGGACCGGCGTCGGCCGCGGTCACCGTGCCGGTCAGGGCCAGTCCGTTGGCGGCGGTGACTGTGCCGCCGTGGGGAGACCAGCACGAGTTCGTAGGGGTGGCCGAGCTTGCCCGCCTGGTGCAGGACCTCGGCGGGGCCGCTCACGTCGAGCATGGTGACGCCGTCGAAGACGATGAAGGCGACGCGGTGGGTCGTCATGTCGAGAGGCTTGCGTGGGGCCGCGTACGGATCTGCGAATGGCTCCGCGGCCGGACCCGCGGCTGGACCCGCAGATGCAGGCATGTCCGAATCTGTGGTTTTCCTGGCTGGGAGGACATGGCTCCAGCGTACGCCGACGACGAGAGTGGAGGGACAGGACAGCGAGCCGGACGACGTCGAGCCGCGGGGGACGGCATCGGGTCGCACGGCACCGAGGAGAGGGAAGAACGATGAGTGAAGTGATCGCAGGTGTGCAGATCCCCGACAGCGCCCTGGCGCGCGAGGCGACCGAGCTGGTGCGGGAGGCGGCGTCGCCGTTGCTGTTCGACCACTCCCGGCGGGTGTTCCTCTGGGGAGCCCTGCGCGGCCGGGACCAGGGGCTCGACTACGACCCCGAGCTGCTCTACGTCGCCGCGATGTTCCACGACCTCGGGCTCACCGAGAAGTACCGCCGCACCGACCAGCGCTTCGAGATCGACGGCGCCGACGAGGCCCGCCGCTTCCTGCACACCCACGGCATCACCGGCGAGCCGGCCGAACGGGTCTGGGCGAGCATCGCGCTGCACACGACGCAGGAGATCCCCCTGCACATGTCGGCGGAGATCGCCCTCGTCAACCGGGGTGTGGGCCTGGACGTCGTAGGCATCGGCTACGACGCCGTCACCGACGAACAGCGCGCGGCCGTCGTCGCGGCACACCCCCGCCCCGACTTCAAGAACGGCATCCTCGCCGCCTTCACCGAGGGCATCAAGGACCGCCCCGAGACCACGTTCGGCAATATCAAGGCGGATGTGTTGGAACACTTCGTGCCGGGGTTTGTGCGGGGACTTCGTCGAGCGGATCAAGGGGTCGGCCTGGGGGAGTGAGGGATGAGGGGTGGGGGTTGGGTGGGCCTTGCTGCGGGGTGCGGGTCGGCCGCCGGGCTGCGGGGTTGCTGGCGACGTGGCTATCGGGTGACCGGACTGGGGTGAACGAAGGAGCTCAGCAGGTGGCCGGGTTGGCGGGCCGGCGGGTCAAGTAGGTCTGCGGAACAGTGCGTTGGTGGGTCGGCGGGCCGGCCGGCCGGTCAAGCAGCCCCGTGCAGCAACGGCTCGGCCGTCCGACAGGCCCCCGCGTCAGCAGGACCCCCAAGCCCATTCCCCTCGCGCGCTTCCCGCCCCGCATGCCCCGCATGCTCTCCGTGCCCCCCGAACCCTCCGCGGTCTCCGTGACCCCCAAGCCCCCACGCTCTCCGTGCCCCACACGCCCCCGTGCTCCCCATCCCCACACCCTCTCCCGCCGCCCCATCCACCAACGTGTCCAGCAACGTCCGCAACACCGCCCGCTCCACGTCCGTCAGCGGCGCCAGGATCTCGTCCGCCGCGCTCCGCCGCGCACCCCGCAGCTCGCGCAGCGCCTTGCGGCCGTCGTCCGTGATCTCGATGCGGATCACGCGACGGTTCGACGGATCGGGCGCCCGCCGCACCTTGCCGCTCGCCTCCAGGCCGTCGACCAGCGTCGTCACGGCGCGCGGCACCACCTCGAGCCGCTCGGCGAGGTCGGCCATGCGCGGTGGGGAGTCGAAGTGCGCGAGGGTGCGCAGCAGCCGGGACTGGGCGGGGGTGATGCCGAGGTCGCGCTGCTCCAGATGATGCTTCTGGATGCGGTGCACCCGGCGGGTGAGCCGCAGCAACTGCTCCGCGAGCAGGCCGTCGGAATCGGGGGTGGTCATACGGGAACAATATCAGGACCTGGTTCATTGTGAGTATAGGTAACAATGAGCTATGCTCCATCAAGCATCATTGCTCCACCAGCTCTGAGCGCTTGACCAGTCCTGATCGCCTCACCATCCGTAGGAGACCATGCCCCGCGACGAAATCAACTGGACACCGTCCCCGGCACCTCGACCGACCAACCTCGGCAGGTGCGCCGCATCCTCAGGCTTTTCAAGCCCTACCGCGCCCGGCTCGCAGTCGTCGGCCTCCTGGTCGGCGCCGCGTCCCTGGTCACCGTGGCCACCCCGTTCCTCCTCAAGGCGACGCTCGACACCGCCATCCCGCAGGGCCGCACCGGCCTGCTGAGCCTGCTCGCGCTCGGCATGATCCTGAGCGCCGTCCTGACCAGCATCTTCGGCGTGCTGCAGACCCTGATCTCCACGACGGTCGGCCAGCGCGTCATGCACGACCTGCGCACAGCGGTCTACGGCCGCCTCCAGCGCATGTCGCTCGCCTTCTTCACCCGGACCCGCACCGGCGAGGTCCAGTCCCGCATAGCCAACGACATCGGCGGCATGCAGGCCACCGTCACCTCCACGGCCACCTCCCTGGTCTCGAACCTCACCAGCGTGGTCGCCACGATCATCGCGATGATCGCCCTGGACTGGCGCCTGACCGTCGTCTCGCTGCTGCTGCTCCCGGTCTTCGTGTGGATAAGCCGCCGCGTCGGCAACGAACGCAAGAAGATCGCCACCCAGCGCCAGCGCCAGATGGCGGAGATGGCCGCCACGGTCACCGAGTCGCTGTCCGTGAGCGGCATCCTGCTCGGCCGCACGATGGGCCGGTCGGACTCGCTCACCCGCTCCTTCGCCGAGGAGTCCGAGGGTCTGGTCGACCTGGAAGTCCGGTCGAACATGGCCGGCCGCTGGCGCATGGCCGTCATCTCGATCGTGATGGCCGCGATGCCGGCCGTCATCTACTGGACGGCCGGCATGACCCTCCACCTGGGTGGCCCGGGCGCCTCGATCGGCACGATCGTCGCCTTCGTCTCGCTCCAGCAGGGCCTGTTCCGCCCCGCCGTCAGCCTGCTGTCGACCGGCGTCCAGATCCAGACCTCACTGGCGCTCTTCGCCCGCATCTTCGAGTACCTCGACCTGCCGATCGACATCACCGAGCGCGAGAACCCGGTTCACCTCGACACCATCAAGGGCGAAGTCCGCTTCGAGGACGTCGAGTTCCACTACGACGACAAGAGCGGCCCCATCCTCGACGGCATCGACATATCCGTCCCCGCGGGCAACAGCCTCGCGATCGTCGGCCCGACCGGCGCCGGAAAGTCGACCCTCGGCTATCTCGTGCCCCGGCTCTACGACGTGACGGGCGGCCGGGTCACCCTCGACGGG
Organism: Streptomyces sp. P3; assembly: GCA_016893485.2. Lineage (GTDB taxonomy): Bacteria > Actinomycetota > Actinomycetes > Streptomycetales > Streptomycetaceae > Streptomyces. Next base: position 1,610,845 of record JAFEKX020000001.1, on the reverse strand, counting down.
GTCGACGTCCGCGACCTGGACTTCGACACGCTCGCGCGTGCCGTCGGCGTCGTCTCCCAGGAGACGTACCTCTTCCACGCGACGGTCGCCGACAACCTCCGCTTCGCCAAGCCGGACGCCACCGACGAGGAGCTGTACACGGCGGCGCGCGCGGCGCAGATCCACGAGCACATCGCGGGCCTGCCCGACGGGTACGACACGATCGTCGGCGAGCGCGGGCACCGGTTCTCCGGCGGCGAGAAGCAGCGCCTGGCCATCGCCCGTACCATCCTGCGCGACCCGCCGGTCCTCATCCTGGACGAGGCGACCAGCGCGCTGGACAACCGCACCGAGGCCGCCGTCCAGGACGCCATCGACGCCCTGTCGGCCAACCGCACCACCCTCACCATCGCGCACCGGCTGTCCACCATCCGCAGCGCCGACCAGATCGTGGTCCTCGACTCCGGGCACGTCGCGGAGCGGGGCACGCACGAGGAACTGCTCGATCAGGACGGGCGGTACGCGGCCCTCGTACGCCGGGACGCCCAACTGGAACCGACAAGCTGAAGATATGCCGGGTTTGTGACCATATGCGGGTTACCGTGCCCGCATGCAGATGAACACTCCGCCACGGAGCACGATTCGACTGACCCGCAGGGGCCGGGTCGCCCTCATCGCGACGGGGGCCGTCGTGGCCGGCACCGCCGTGGCGGTGCCGCTGCTGAGCCTGGAGAGCGAGGGGGACACCCGTCCGACGTCCCTCGTGATCCCGGAGGGCTGGCGTTCGGGCCAGATCTACGAAGCCGTGGACAAGGCCCTCGCACTGCCGGTCGGCAGTACGAAGAAGTCGATCGCGAAGGCCGGCCTGAAGCTGCCGAACGACGCGGAGGGCAACCAACCCGAGGGCTATCTCTTCCCGGCGACGTATCCGCTGGAGAAGAAGTCGACGCCCGCGTCACTGCTGTCGTTCATGGTCAACACCGCCAACCAGAAGTTCAACGGAGCCCCGGTCGCCGCCGGCGCCCAGCGCAACGCGATGAACGTCTACCAGGCCGTCACCATCGCGAGCATCGTGCAGGCCGAGGCGGCCACGAAGGCCGACATGGGGAAGGTGGCCCGGGTCATCTTCAACCGGCTGGAGCGCGGGATGCCGCTGCAGATGGACTCCACCATCAACTACGCGCTGAACCGCGCCACGTTGAAGACGTCCTCGAGCGACACCCGGGTCGAGAGCCCGTACAACTCCTACCAGCGCATGGGCCTGCCGCCCACCCCCATCGACAACCCGGGCGAGGACGCGATGCGTGCCGCGATCAACCCGCCCCCGGGCGACTGGCTGTACTTCGTCACCGTCAAGCCCGGCGACACCCGCTTCACAGCCAACTACGAAGAGCACCAGCGCAATGTCGCCGAGTTCAACGCGGCCCAGAAGACCAGCACCCAGCCCAAGAAGTGACCACAGGAAACGGCGCCGGGCGACACCCGCCACTCCGACGGGAGCCGCCTGATGCCGGTCGCGACGACGTGACGGGGCTGGCTGATGTGCTGTTCGGCATGGACGCAAGACGCTACGAGCCCTGGCCCGCGACGGTGCCCCGGCGGGACGGCGTCAGCCGAGGGTCAACTGGGCCAACTCCCCACCCACCAGCGCCTAACGCCCCCAATAAGCGCACGCCCACATCCCCAAGCCCCCACCAAAACCGCCCCCATCAACCCACAGCCACCCCCACCGCTTCCCCGCCAACAACCGCCTGATGTCCCGCACAGCCGCCCGCCCCGCCCGATTCGCCCCGATCGTGCTCGCCGACGGCCTGTAGCCGACGAGGTGGACCCTCGGATCGGCGACCGCCCGCGTCCCCTCGATCCGGATCCCCCACCCGGCTCGCGCAGCTTCAGCGGCGCCAGGTGGTCGATCGCGGCGCGGAAGCCGGTCGCCCAGAGGATGACATCGGCGTCCACATGGCGGCCGTCGGCCCAGTAGACGCCGTCCGGCGTGATGCGGTCGAACATGGGCTGCCGGTCCAGGACCCCGTCCGCGATCGCCTGCCGGATCGCGTCGTTCAGGGGCAGCCCGGTCACCGACACCACGCTCTTCGGCGGCAACCCCTGGCGCACCCGCTCCTCCACCAGCGCGACGGCAGCCCGCCCCACGTCCTCGGTGAACGGCCCCTCGCGGAACACCGGCGGACGCCGGGTCACCCATGTGGTCGCGGCGGCGTACGGAGCGAGCTCCATCAGGTGCTGGGTGCCGGACGCACCCCCGCCCACCACGACCACCCGCAACCCGGCGAACTCCTCGGGCCCCGGATACTGCGCGGTGTGCAACTGCCGCCCCGGAACGTCTCTTGACCCGGATAGCGCGGCCAGAACGGTCGGTCCCACGTCCCCGTCGCATTGATCAGCGCCCGCGTCGACCACGTAATGTCCGACCCGTCCGACCCGTCCGACGTCTCGACGAGCAGCCGCCCGCCCACACCCTCCCGCACGGCCTTCACATCGACCGGCCGCCGTACCCGCAGGTCGAAGGCCCGCTCGTACGCGGCGAAGTACTCGGCGATCACCTCGGCGGACGGCCGGTCCGGATCGGCGTCCGTCAGCTCCATGCCCGGCAGGGCATGCATCCCGTGCACCTTGCCGTACGTCAGCGACGGCCACCGGTACTGCCAGGCCCCGCCCGGCGCCGACGCGTGGTCCAGCACCACGAAGTCGCGCCCCGGCTCGAAACCGGTACGCCGCAGGTGATAGGCACCGGCCAGTCCAGCCTGTCCGGCGCCGATGACGACCACGTCGACCTCACGCGTGTTGTTCACGTTTGTACGAACAGCACCGAGGTCGTCGATCTTCCCGCCAATTCAGCGTCCGCTGCTCACGAGCAACGGCAGGCCACCCTTCGCCCTCCCCTCGACCAGCCCGCGCGCCGCCAGCTCGGGGATCACGCCCTCCCCGAACCAGTAGGCCTCCTCCAGATGCGGATAGCCGGACAGCACGAAGTGCTCGACGCCCAGCGAGTGGTACTCCTCGATCAGGTCGGCCACCTCGGCGTGGCTGCCGACCAGCGCGGTCCCCGCACCACCCCGGACGAGACCGACGCCCGCCCACAGGTTCGGGTGGATCTCCAGCTTGTCCCGCGAGCCCCCGTGCAGGGCCAGCATCCGCTGCTGCCCCACCGACTCACTGCGCCCGAGCGCAGACTGCGCGGCGGCGACGGTGTCCGGGTCGAGGTCGTCGAGGAGCCGGTTCGCGGTCGCCCACGCCTCGGCCGACGAGTCCCGCGAGATGGTGTGCAGCCGTACCCCGAACCGCACGTCCCGCCCCTCCCCTGCTCGGCGAGCCCGCGAATCCAGTCGATCTTCTCCTTGACCTGCGCCGGCGGTTCTCCCCAGGTGAGATACACGTCCGCATGGCGGGCGGCCACCGGCCCGGCCGCCGCCGACGACCCGCCGAAGAACACCTGCGGCACCGGATCGGGCGGCAACGCCGTCAGCCCGCCCTCGACCTGGTAATGGACACCGTCGAAGTCGTACGGCTCCCCGCGCCACACCCCGCGTACGACCGACAGGAACTCGTCCGTACGCGCGTACCGCTGGTCGTGATCGAGGTGGTCGCCGAACCGCCGCTGCTCGGCCGAGTCGCCGCCGGTGACGACATTGAGCAACAGCCGCCCCCGCGTGACGCGTTGATAGGTCGCCGCCATCTGCGCGGCCAGCGTCGGTGAGATCACCCCGGGCCGGAACGCCACCAGGAACTTCAGCCGTTCGGTGTGCTGGGCGAGCGCGACCGTCGTCAGCCAGGCGTCCTCGCACCACGTGCCGGTCGGCGTCAGCACCGCCTCGAAGCCCAACTGCTCCGCCGCCTTGGCGATTTGGGCGAGGTACTCGATGTCCGGCGGGCGCACCCCGCGCACCGCACCCGCGCGGTGGGGGCCGTAGGCGTGGCGGTCGACGAGCGTACGGCCGTCGCCGCCGGTCGGCAGGAACCAGTGCAGACGCACGCTCATGTCACGAACCTCCCGTGGTGCGCGGGGCGGAGGTGGAGGCCGGCAGGTCGCCGTTGTAGCGCGTGTCCACGAAGTCGGCGAAGTCCACCTTTCGCGGAATGAGCTTGAGTTGGGTGAACGTGTCGGCGATCTGCTGCTCGGAGGCGATGAGCGGCTTGTCGACGGCGACCGAGACCCGGGTGGAGTTGGTCCGCTTCACCGACGCCAGCGCCACCTCGTACGGCAGCCCGGTGTCCTTCGCCCACACCTTGGCCCACTCCTCCTGGTGCGTGAACACCCAGGTCTGGGCGCGACGCAGCCGGTCGAGGTAGTCCTTGATCGCGGCGGCCTTCTTCTTGTCCGCCAGCGCGCCTGGCGCCGCCACCTGGAAGGAGGGCCGTTGGTCACGCCCGCGCCGGAGGTCAGGATGCGGCCCTGCTTGGCCTGGAGGACCTGCGAGGTGTACGGGTCCCACACCGCCCACGCGTCGACCTTGCCGGACGTGAACGCGGCCAGCGCGTCGGCGGGTTGGAGGTACTTCACCTTGACGTCGCTCAGCGAGAGCCCGGCCGCCTTGAGTGAGGCGATCAGCTGGAAGTGCGCGGACGAACCCTGCGCCACGGCAATGGACTTGCCCTTGAGCTGCTGGGGCCGGGAGAGCTTCGAGTCCTTCGGTACGAGGACGGCGTCACCGTCGGACGTGCCGTGCCAGGCGGCCACCACCTTGATCTTCGAGTTGGCACCCGCCGCGAACACCGGCGGGTGTTGCCGACGCCGCCGATGTCGACGGCCTTGGCGTTGACGGCTTCCAGGAGTGGCGGACCGGAGGTGAACGTGGACCACTTGATCTTGTAGTCCAGGTTCTTGAGCTCACCGGCGGCCCGCAGCACGGCTTCCGAACCGCCTTTCTGGTCACCGACGTTGAGCGTGAGGGAGCCCTTGCCGTCGGTGCCGGTCGAGGTCTCGGCGGCCGAGTTCCCGCCGCAGGCGGCGAGCAGGAGAGCGAGGGGGAGCAGCAGAGCGGCGGGGACGAGACGTCGTCGCATGGGGGATCCGTTCTCGGTAACTGGTGTGGTGCGTGCGGGAGTTCAGGCTGCTTCGGCGGCGGTGTCGACGCCGAGGCGTTCCAGGAGCCCGGCGCGCAGTTCGGCGAACCGGGGTCGGTGATGTCGCGCGGCCGGTCGAGGTCGATCCGCTGCTCGTGCGCGATGACGCCGTCGTCCATCACCAGCACCCGGTCGGCGAGCAGCACCGCCTCCTCGACATCGTGGGTCACCAACAGGACGGCGCAGCCCCGCCGTTGCCACAGCTCGCCCACCAGCCGCTGGGCCTTGATCCGGGTGAGCGCGTCGAGCGCCCCGAACGGCTCGTCGAGCAGCAGCAGATCCGGCTCGCGCACCAGGGCCCGCGCCAGCGAGGCCCGCTGTGCCTCACCACCGGACAGCGTCTTGGGCCACGCGTCGGCGTGATCCCCGAGCCCGACCTCCGCCAACGCCTGTTCCGCCACGGCCCGTTCGGGCTTCCCGGGCAGTCCGAGCAGGACGTTGCGCCACACCTTCTTCCACGGCATCAGCCGGGGCGCCTGGAACGCGACGGCCTTGCGGCGCGGGACGAGTACGGTGCCTTTGATGTCCCGGTCGAGCCCGGCGAGGATGCGCAGCAGCGTGGACTTGCCGCAGCCGCTGCGGCCCAGCAGCGCCACGAACTCGCCCTGCCGTACGTCGAGTTGGAGCTCGTCGATGACGGGACGGCCGTCGAAGGAGCGGGTCAGCCCCTCGACGCGTACCGCCTGCGCGGCCACCGGCGAGGGGTCCGCCGGTCGGGTGGTCACCGGCCCGTGAACGTCGGTCGCCATTGCAGCAGCAGCCTTTCGAGGGTGCGGACGAGGAAGTCGGCCAGCAGGCCGAGGAAGGCGTAGACGATCAGACAGACGACGATCACGTCGGTCTGCAGGAAGTCCCGTGCCTGCACCATGAGGAAGCCGATCCCGGCGTCCGCGTTGATCTGCTCGGCGAAGACGAGCGCCAGCCAGGCGATGCCGAGGGAGTAGCGCAGCCCGGTCATCGCGTTGGGCAGCGCGCCCGGCAGCACCACATGCCGTACGAGCCCCCAGCGCGACAGTCCGAGCGATTCGCCGGCCTCGATCAACTCGCTGTCCACGCCCCGGATTCCGGCGTAGACGTTGAGGTAGAGCGGGAAGGTCACGCCGAGCGTGATGATGGCGACCTTCGGGGCCTCGCCGATGCCGAACCAGATGATGAACAGCGGGATCAGTCCCACGAAGGGCACCGTCCGCAGCATCTGCACCGGGGCGTCGACCAGGTCCTCGCCGATCCTGAACAGGCCGGATACCAGGGCGAGTCCGGTGCCGATGACGGTCCCGAGCAGCAGCCCTACGGCGACCCGCTGGAGCGAGGTGGTCATCGCGGACGTCAGTGAACCGCTGTCGATCAGATCCCAGCCGACGTGGGCGATCCGCCCGGGCGAGGCGAGCACGTCGGAGGTCAACACGCCCGTACTGCTGAGGAGTTGCCACAGCGCGAGCAGGACCAGCGGGCCGGTGGTGCGGCGCAGCCAGCGGGGGACACGGGCGCGGCGCGAGGAGGTGGGGACGAGGGGGACGAGATCGAGCGGAGCGGGCTCGCCGTTCTCGGCCTTCGATGTCGATATAGGGAAATATCGGACCCGGAGGAATCGGGCGGTGCGTGACTGATGCTCATGGGTGCTCCACGGGTGGGGAGAGCGTCCGGTGAGGAAGGGGGTACGCCTCAACGCCGCCGCGTCACGACGGTGTGAGCGGGCGCGACGGAGTGCGGGAAAAGAGCGGGGGTGAGGCGGAAGAAGACGTCAGCAGCCGCGGCGACACGCGGCGGAGGCCACCCGCAGCAGGTCGATGTGACCGCGCGTGGTGAGCAGAACTGAACGCAACATGCGGCCGAAAATAGGTCAGATGGCGTGCCACGGTCAACGGTGTCTCGCGGACTGGACCCTCCGTATCACAGACCGGGCGGCCCGAAGCGGACGGCGAGTCCGTCGCATGGGCCAGGATGGAGACATGTCTGCTGCCTTCACCACCCGAGTCCTGAACGTCACCACCGGTTCGAGGGAGCGGGTCATGGACCTCACCCGCGACTGCGAGGCATTCCTGAGGGAGGCGGCGGCCGGCCGCGACGGCCTCCTCAACCTCTTCGTCCCGCACGCCACGGCGGGCATCGCGATCCTCGAGACAGGCGCCGGCAGTGACGACGACCTCCTCGCCGCCCTGCACACCCTCCTCCCCGCCGACGACCGCTGGCAGCACCGCCACGGCAGCCCCGGCCACGGCCGCGACCACCTCCTCCCGGCCTTCGTACCCCCGCATGCGACGTTGCCTGTGGTCGGGGGTCGACTGGAGCTGGGGACCTGGCAGTCGGTGTGCCTGGTCGACACGAACCGCGACAACCCCGACCGGAAGGTGCGGCTCACCTTCCTTGCGGGGTCTTGAGGCTGTCTCCGATCTCCGGGTGCCGCCGCGGGTCGGGCTGCCCGGCCCGGTGAGCGTTCCGGGCAGCCGTACCGCCTGGGTCAGGTCGTGAAGCGGTGGGTGCCGGAGCCGACCCGGTACACCGCGCAGTCGTCCTCCTGACGCAGGTAGGTCCCGTGCGTGTGGGTCACCGCGTCCGGGGAGGACGCGGGGATCCACACCTCGGCGGTCGTGTTCGGCGGTACCGCGCAGGTCAGCGTGAACCGGCCGGACCGCAGCCGCCAACGGGTCGAGACCGGGCCGTAGACCGAGGTGAACGTGGCACTGGCGGTGGTGACGGCGCCGCCGGGGCGGGGGCGGATGACGATCTCGCGGTAGCCGGGCCCGCCCGCCGAGATGCCGGCGATGTTCGTGTACATCCATTCCCCACCGAGCCGTAGGCGTAGTGGTTGAAGGAGTTCATGCCCGCGTCCTGGAAGCTGCCGTCGGGCCGGATGGAGTCCCAGCGCTCCCACATCGTGGTGGAGCCCCGGTCGATCTGGTAGCCCCAGCTGGGGAACGAGCGCTGTTGCAGGAGGCGGTAGGCGACGTCGGTGTGGCCTGTGTCGGTCAGGACGGGGAGTAGTCGGGGAGTGCCGAGGAAGCCTGTCGACAGGTGCCAGTCCCTGGCCTCGATCAGCGCGACGAGACGGTCGGACGCCGCCTTCCGTGACGCGTCCGGCAGCAGGTTCATCGACAGCGCCAGGACGTAGGCCGTCTGGGTATCGCCCTTGACCTTGGCGTCGGAGGTGACGTACGCGTTCTGGAAGGCCGTTCGGATCCGCTCGAAGAGATCGAGGTACGGGGCGGTGTCCTCGCCCAGTTCGCCGGCCATGCGCGCCGCGAGGTCGGCGCTGTGCGCGAAGTACGCGGTGGCGATGACGTCCTTGGGGGTCTCGTCGTCGACGTTCAGCCAGTCGCCGTATCCCTGGTCCGGACGCAGCAGTTGGTCGCTGTTCCTCTCCAGGTACGTCAGCCAGGTCCGGACGGACGGCCAGGCGTCCACGAGGACTTGGCGGTCGCCGTACGCCTCGTAGAGGGCCCAGGGGACCGTGACCCCCGCGTCGCCCCAGCCGGCCGTGCCGTTGCCGACCGTGCCGACCATCGGTGCCACGTCCGTGAACGAGCCCTCCGCGGTCCGGGAGTCCCGGAGGTCGACGAGCCACTTGGACAGGAAGCGGGCCGACTCCATCGTGTACGCGGCCGTGGGCGCGAAGACGTTGATGTCCCCGTCCAGCCCAGGCGCTCGTCGCGTGCGGGTGTGTCGGTCGGAACGGAGAGGAAGTTGCCGCGCTGGCCCCAAGTGATGTTGTGGTGCAGCTGGTTGAGCATCGGCACGTCGGTCTCGAAGCCGAGGGTGAAGGGGGCGGACGTATGCATGACGCGTCCGGTGACGGTCCTCGCCGACGGCGTGCCCGGGAATCCGGTCACCTCGACGTACCGGAAACCGTGGAAGGTGAACCGGGGTTCGTAGACCTCCTCCTTCCCGCCGCCCTTGAGGGTGTACGTGTCGGTCGCCGCGGCGGTCCGCAGGTTCGCGGTGTACACGGTGCCGTCGGGGTTGAGCACCTCGGCGTGTCTGAGCCGGACGGTCGTGCCCGCGTCGCCCGACACACGCAGCCGCACCGAGCCCACCATGTTCTGGCCCAGGTCCAACACGTAGACGCCGGGCTTGGGTTGGGTCACGGTCTTCGGTGTCAGCTCCCGCTCCACCCGCACCGGTCCGTCCACCTGCGCGACGATCAGGTCGGGACCGATGTCGCCGACGCCACCCATGCCTCGCGCGGCGAGCCAGCCGGTGTCGTCGAAGCCGGGTGAGGCCCAACCCGGGGTCTCCTTGCGCGCGTCGTACGTCTCGCCGTTCAGGAGATCGGCGGCGACGATCGGACCGGCGGCGGCCCGCCAGTCGGCGCCCGAAACGATGCGCTCACTCGTCCCGTCCGCGTACTCCACCTCCAACTGGGCCAGCAGCGCCGGGACTTGACCGTACTGGCCGGGCCCGAACATGCCCACGTTGCCCGCGTACCAGCCGGGTGCCAGATACGCCCCGATGGCGTTGGCGCCGGGCCTCAGGAGGTCGGTGACGTCGTACGTCCGGTACTGGACGCGGGTGCGGTAGTCCGTCCAGCCGGGAGCGAGCTGGTCGAGGCCCACCCGGCTGCCGTTGAGGTGGCTCTCGTACAGGCCGAGCGCCGTGGCGTACAGGCGGGCGCGGGCCACCTTCCTGCGCGGCAGCCGGAATTCGTGCCGCAGTTGCGTGACGGCGTACGACACGGGGACGACCCGCCCCCACGGTCCGCCACCCCAGGCCGCCGCCACCCGGACCGCCGGCCAGCCCCCGTCGTCGAACCCCAACTCCCGCCACCCGGGAGCCGGTTCCTGGTCCGTGGCCTTCCAGGAGCCGTCGGTGAACACCTTCTGCTCACCGGAGGCGGTCCGCACGACCAGCACCGCGACGAGCCCCGCCGGGCCCTCGGTCGCGTTGGTGGCGGCGACGGCGATAACGTTGTCGCCGGCCCGCACGCTCGCCAGCACGTCGACCACCGCCGGGCGCTTCCAGTCCTCGTTGTCGGTGTCGAGGTCGGTGTGGGCGACCTCAACTCCGTTCAGGGAGACGGCATATACGTTGTCGGCGGTGATGGCGAGTGTGGCCGACGTGATGCCGTCGGGCAGTTGAGCGATACGGCGGAACCAACGGGTGGCCGCCGGAGCGCTGCTCGCCGGATCGCCCTCGGGGAACCAGATCCACGAACCGCCCTCGAAGGACGGCGCGTCCACGAGGCTCGCCGGTGCGGAGATCCAGTCGGCGCTCCACTGCTGGGCGTCCATCAGCCCGGTCTCCCACCACGAGGGCGCGCTCCAGCCGGAGACGTGCCCGTCGGCGTCCCACACGCGAACGGACCAGTGGTAGCGCGTACGGGGCTTGAGAGCAGGACCTCCGTAGGACACCAGCACGGACTCGCCGGACGTGACCTTCCCGCTGTCCCAGACGTCCGGGCGGGACAGGCCCGACGCGCTGGTGGCGACGCGGAGCTGATAGGCGCTCTGGCGCACGCCCACTCCGTCGGACGCCAACGGCCAGCTCAGCCGCGGGCGTTGCACGTCGATCCCCAGCGGGTGCTGGACGTACTCCACGGTCGGCGCCGTGACGCGCAGCCCGCCGCGCTGTGCCTGTGTCGATGCCCGCGTCTGTCCGGATGCCGGGGCGGCCGTCGCCGGCACGCTGTCCACGGCCGCTGCCGCGACCGTGGCGACCGCGCCCGCGAGCATGTTCCTCCTGCTGATCACTACGACTCCTCACTCGCACGGAATGGGGTGAATCGATTCACTTATGAGAGGCGTGGGTAACGTAGAGCCTGGTGTGGTCGGGGTCAATCGTCGTGCAACTGTTTTCGTGACACGGCCACTTCACGATCGCCTCGGTATGAAGTCGATCCGCAAGGCGGAGGCGAGGAAATTGAACGGTTTCAATCGCGGCCCTCGGGCAGGACCTGGCGCGTCGGGGGCCACCAGGGTCCGCCCTTCAGGACGGCGGGTGTTGGTGTGAGTGCCGCCGACTCGCTTGCCGCCTGGGGCAGTTGTGACGTCCCGTGGGTGATGCTGGAAGCTTCTGCACAGAGCTTCGGGCAGGCGTCGTACCGTACGTCTGCCTCAGGGGAACACACACAGGGAAGATCCTTGCAGCAATCCTCGCGTAGAAGATCCCGCCGGAAGGTGCTGGTCGGGATCCTGGCCGGGGGCACCGTGGCCGCCGGCTGTTTCGCCGTGCTGCCGTCGACGGCGCAGGCCGCGCAGTCCTCGGCCGGTGACCGGCAGTCCTCCTTCGCCGACGCGGCCAAGGAGTTCGGCGTACCGCTGCCCGTGCTCCTGGCCGTGTCGTACCAGGAGTCGCAGTGGGACGACCACGACGGGCACTACAACACCTCGGGCGGCTACGGCCCGATGAACCTGACGGACGTCACCGCGAAGATGGTGTCCGGCGGCGCGGCGGGTGCGGCGGGCCGCGGTGATCTGGCCGAGCTGACGGCGGACCCGGCCCTGCACACCCTCGACGCCGCGGCGAAGCTCACCGGCGCCCCGGCCGCGAAGCTGCGCACCGACGACCGGGAGAACATCCGCGCCGGGGCCGCGCTACTCGCCTCCTACCAGCGGGAGTTGACGGGCAAGGGTCCGCCGACCCGGCCGACTGGTACGGCGCGGTGGCCGAGTACAGCCGGTCCTCGGACCAGAAGGCCGCGCAGCTCTTCGCCGACCGCGTCTTCACGACCGTGGCCTCGGGCGCCGCGCGCACCACCGTCGACGGACAGCATGTCCACCTCGCGGCGCAGGGCGCGGTCCACCCGGAGACCAGGCAGCTGTCCGCCCTGAAGCTGAAGACCGCCGCGACGGCCACCGACACGGAGTGCCCGCGCACGGTGGACTGCACGTTCCTCGCCGCGGCCCCCTCGAACGGCCAGGTCGCGGGCCGCCCGGGCGACGGCGTGCAGATCAAGTACATCGTCCTGCACGACACCGAGTCGTCCTACGACGCCGCGATCAAGACGTTCCAGACGGTGGGCTCCGGCGACTCCGCGCACTACGTCATGCGGGCCTCGGACGCGGCCGTCACGCAGATGACGCACACCAAAGGACATCGCGTTCCACGCCGGCAACTACTGGTTCAACATGCACTCGATCGGCATCGAGCACGAGGGCTACGCCGCGCACGGCGCCACCTGGTACTCGCAGGCGCAGTACCGGGCGACGGCCGATCTGGTGAAGTACCTCGCCAAGGAGTACGACATCCCGCTCGACCGCGAGCACATCATCGGCCACGACAACGTGCCCGGCCCGCGGGACAGTTACGTGCCGGCCATGCACTGGGACCCCGGCCCGTACTGGGACTGGACGAGGTTCATGGACATGGTCGCCCCGTCGAAGGCGCGGCACGCGCAGAGCGTTTCCCGGCACACCCCGCGGGTGGGTTCGGCGGTCACCATCAGCCCCAGGTTCGCGACCAACCAGCAGACCGTCCAGGTCTGCCCGGCCGACGACCCCACGGGCGCCACCACCGCCTGCACCGAGAGCACCGCACCCGCCAACTTCCTTCCGGTGCGCACCGGTCCGAGCGCGGACGCGCCCCTCTTCGCCGACCCCGCCATCCACCCCGGTGCGACCGCGGGCTCCGACTCGATCCACGACTGGGGCAGCACCGTCCAGGCGGGCCAGCAGTTCGTCGTCGCCGACGTCCAGGGCGACTGGACCGCCATCTGGTTCAGCGGCGCGAAGGTGTGGTTCCTCAACCCCCATGGCGTCAACACCCGCTCCGCGCACGGCGTCAAGGTCCTCCACTCCGGCGACCAGCCCGCGACCCTCTACGGCTCCGGCTACCCGCAGGCCTCGGAGTACCCCTCCGGCCTCTCCCCGTCCACCCAGAAGCCCCTGACGGTCTACGGCTTCCCGGCGGGCCAGGCCTACGTCGCCACCCAACCCCCGGTCAGCGCCGACGACTTCTTCGTCACGGGCGACACCTACGGCACCGGCGCGGCCACGTACTACACCATCCAGTACAACCACCGGGTCGTCCTGGTCGACGCCTCCCAGGTCTCGTGAGGCGGCCGGTGCCGGGCAGCACACGCAGGTCCTGCCCGCACCGGTGCACGCTCTTCGGCGGGGCGCTCTGCGAGGATCACCCCATGAGCGATAACCCCAACGCCTCGTCACCGTCGACCGCACCGCCCCGGCCGCTTCACCGCGACCAATACGCGCGGCGGCACGGTCGACTTCGGTACCGCCGTCGGTGGCGGTACGGAGTTCACCCCGGTGGAACTGCTGCTCGCCGCGATCGGGGGCTGCACCGCCGCCGATGTCGACGTGGCGACCACGCGGCACACGGAGCCGGACGGGTTCACCGTCACCGTGACCGGCAACAAGGTCAGCGACGACCTCGGCAACCGGATGACCGACCTGGCGGTCACCTTCTCCGTGACCTTCCCGGAGGGGGAGGCCGGTGACCGCGCCCGCGCGATCCTGCCCCGTGCCGTCACGGTCTCGCACGAGCGGCTGTGCACGGTCAGCCGCACGGTGGAGACCGGTACGCCCGTCACCGCGACGATCAAGGACGCCTGACCCTCCCGTACTCCTCCCGGAGGTTCTCTGCGAGCTGGTGACAAGGGTTTGGGCATGCGCTGCGTTCTTGTGAGCACCGCCTGATCCCGCCGTCCCGGCCGTCCTCCGGTCCGGCCGTGAACACCAGCCGCAGCAAAGGGAGTTCGCGGCGCGCAGCCGCGAGCGCAGGACGTACATGGCGCGGCGCCGCGCCGGCGGTGCTGCTGACCGCCGGCGCGCACCCGCCGCCGCACCCCAGGACCAGTGGCCGCTCCAGGTTGCTGGCGGGAAGGTACGAGAGCGGATCGCGCACGGTGTCCAGCGCGTCGCCCTCGTCGGCGGCGAGGAAATGGGCGTTGCCGTTCACGGAGTTGCTGGTGCGGGCGCCGCCCAGCTCCTCGGCGGTGGTGCCTTCGCCGGTGACCGCCTCGATGACGTCGGGGGCCGGTGACGAACATGTGCGAGGCGCCGTCCACCATCACGGTGACTCGGTGATGGCGGGGGAGTAGGCGGCACCGCCCGCGCATGGGCCGAGGATGACGGAGATCTGCGGGATCACCCCGGACGCCTTCACATTCCGACGCACCAACTCGCCACAGAGGCAGGGGAGTCGACGCCCTCCTGGATGCGGGCGCCACCGGAGTCGTTGAGGCGGACGACCGGGCAGCCGGTCTTCAGGGCGAGCTCCATGAGGGCCACAGTCCTCTCGCCGACCGCCTCGCCCATGCTGCCCCCGAAGGCCGGGGAGTCCTGCGCGAAGACGCAGACCGGCCGTCCGCCGACCGTTCCATACCCGGTCACCACCCCGTCGCCGTAGGGCCGTTGGGCGCCATCCCCGGCGACCCGGGCCCGTACGAAGCCGCCGGTCTCCGTGAACGAGCCCGCGTCCAGCAGCCGTTCGATGCGGTCCTTTGCACCGGGGGCGCCCTGTCCTCTCGGCGTGACCGCGACCAGCGCTCGTGCCTCGACGGTTCGTCAGGTCGTCGATGCGCGCGGCGGCACGGTCCGCCGGGTCTGTCACCGCCGTCAGGGATGTCGTCGCCTCCAGCGTCACAGCCCCTCCGAAGTGGTTCTCGCATCTGGCAGTGATCCGGGAGCGGGCCGAGGGATCGCCGTTCTGTGTGCGGGAGTTGAGTCCCGGGCGACGGAGGTTCGTCCTGAGGTGACAGGGGACCGACAGCCGCCCGCACCGACACATAGGCGGCAGCGGTCCAGACCATTAATGTGGTGACGTCACTGGCAACGTTTCCATCCCGCCTTACGTGCCCCCACCGATGTGACCGCAGGAGGACCCCCGATGAGATCGTCGACGAGCAGGCCGCCGAGCGCGGCCCGCAACAGCCTGTTGATCGCGGCCGACGGAACCGCGAACCGCGTACTGCGCCCCCTGGCCCTCGGGTTGACCGCACTCCTGCTCGGCGTCGCGGCCCTCCTCGGCACCCCCACCCCGCCCAGGCCGCCGCGGGCACCGTGTCGGCGTACCCGGTCGCGTCCATCTACCCGGCGTCCACCGACTACAAGTTGACGGTCAACGGCACGTCCGTGCCCGTCACCAAGTACACCGGGTACGACATCGCGCAGCTCGCCCTCGGGACCGGCACCGCCACCGTCTCGGTCACGAAGCTCAACAACACGGCCATCGGCGCGTACAGCATCAGCCCGCAGAAGCTGGGCATCACGGGGACCGTCAGCGGCGCGACGCTGACCTTCACCGTCCAGAACGACGAGTACCTGATCGTCAAGCTCGACGGCCGCCCCAACCTGGTCATAGCCGCCGACCCGGCCGAGACCAACCGCCCCTCGACCGGCGGCACCGGCATCTTCAACGTGCAGAGCGCGCCCTACTCGGCCCAGCCGAACACCGGCGCCTACACCACAACTCCCTTCCAGAACGCCCTCAATGACGCCGCCGCGTACGGCTCGGCGAACGGCACGCAGGGCATCGTGTACGTCCCGGCCGGCGTCTACACCCTCGGCAACCTCTACCTGCGCAGCAACCTCGCGCTCTACCTCGCCCCCGGCGCGGTCCTCCGCTACACGGGCGACGCCGCCCACTACGTGGTGAACGGCCACAAGGCCTCGCAGGGCCGCGACCTCACCTGGTTCATCTCGACCCGGTACTCCTCGACGAACATCAAGATCTACGGCCGCGGCATCATCGACGGCAACGGCCAGGCCGCGCTCGCCCCCTCCAACCTCGGCGTGAACCTCCTCGCCCCGATCTACACGAGCGGCTTCACGGTCGACGGCATCACCTTCCGGGAGTCCAGCAGTTGGGCGGTCATCCCGCTGCGCTCCTCGGACCTGGCCTTCCGCGACATCAAGATCTTCAACAGGTTCGACATGGGCGAGAACGACGGCATCGACGTCATGGAGTCCACGAACGTCACCGTCGACCACGCGATCGGCATCGGCCTCGACGACCCCTTCAGCACCAAGACCTGGCCCGCCGGCGCCGACATCTACAACACGGTCCCCGGCACCCCGAGCCCCCTGAACAACGTCACCTTCAACGACCTTGTCTCCTGGACCTATTGCTACGGCGTCAAGGTCGGCCAGGGCGTCTACGAGTCGCAGAACCAGGTCACCTTCCAGCATGTCGTCGTCTACGACGCGCGGCCGTGGGCATCGGCGTCCACCACAAGTACGGCACGGCAAGCGCGACGAACCTCAAATTCGACGACATCGACATCGAGCGGCTCAGCTTCAGCAACGACGGCAACCGGACCTGGCTCGCCATGATGACCGGCAACACGGCGGGCGTCGGCCCGGTCACCGGCGTCACGATCTCCAACGTCCGCGTCCGCAACGCCGGTACGACCGCCGCACGCGTCAACGGCCAGCCGGGCGCGCCCATTTCGGGTGTCGCCCTGAGCCACATCGTGATGCCGGGAACCACGACCGGCGCGACCACCCTCGGCCAGGCCAACCTCACCAACCTTTCGGACTACGGCAGTCTGACCATCACGCCCTGACCTCAGACCGCCGGCGGCACCGCTCCCCCCAGGGCTCGGCCCAGTCGTAGACGAGGGTCTCGGCACCGGACCGCCAGCGACGGGGAGCGGTGGTGGACAGCCAGTCGAGCGGCTCGACACCGCCGGGCGTCCCGCCGTCCAGCGCGAGTCGTACGGCCGCCGCGAGATCGGTGTCCGTGCGGTCCGTGCGGGCGGCGGGGTCCACCGACACGAACAGGGCCGTACCGGAGCGTGCCACCAGGTCCAGGAACTGCCGGTTGAGGTTCCAGTCGGTCTGCGGGGTGCAGGGCACGCAGTCCGCGTCCAGGGTGAAGAACCTGTGGTGCTGGGCCAGCCGGAAGGCGAGCGTGTTCACCCCCATCCGCCGGGTCCGCTCCCAGCTCCGCCCGGACGTGTCGTCACCGCACCGCTGCACCCGCACCAGCCCGGCCGAGAGATGCCCGACCGTGTTGCAGCCGATCACCACCGCGTCCCCCGCGGCCTCGGCGATCGCGCCGTAGATCCGGACCAGGATCTCGGCACTGGTCCGGGACCGGTCGCTCAACGACCAGCCGGGGAGGGCGAGTTCGGCGGGGAGTGGGACGCGAACCGGCCGAAGACGTCGTACGTCGAGAAGTCGTGTTTGATGAGTCCGTACCCCAGCGCCGGAACCGCGTCACGTCCTCCGCGACCGTCTCCAGCGCGACGTCCAGCGAGGGATCGAGGGGAAGCCGGAGTCCCGGAGCAGCCCGGGGCGGACGGCGGATGTCTCGGTCCGCGACAGCAGCGGCCGGAACCACAGCCCGGGGCGGGCGCCGGTCTCCGCGATCCGGGCGGCGAGGTCCCCATGTCGTCGAAGACGCCCGGCAGTCCGGTGTCCCAGGGGCCGCCGGGCGCGGAGCCGCCGCCCTCGGTCCAGCCGTCGTCGATCACGCAGTACGGGCGCACGGGATGCCCGTCCGCGTACTCCACGACCGTCCGCGCGTCCCGCAGCACCGCGTCGGGACCGAAGTCGCGGCCGTAGGCGTAGTACCAGTTGTTGCAGCCGACGACGGGGCCGACGGCGGGCAGCGGGTCCGGGCTCATGGCGGCGCAGAGCGCCTTGTGCGCGGCGAACGGGGTCGGGCCCGCGGCCGTCACGACCGTGGCCACGTCCACCTCGCGCTCGCCCGGCAGCACGGGCAGACCACCGCTGCGGACGTCCGCCCAGAGGGCGATACCGCTCTCGTCGACGGTCCAGGAACACAGCGCACCGGGCCTGGTCCGCACGCCCCACCCGGTGGTCGGACCCCGGACGCCCCGCCGGTGACGAGCGCGTACCAGGGCAGCGCGCGGTCCGGTTGCAGCGTGCGCCACTGGAGGTCGCCGTAGCCGCGCTCCCACGCGTCGCCCAGGATGCGGGCGTCCTCGGAGGTGTCGAGCCGCCAGCGCAGCACGATCCGGGAGAGGCCCTCGGCACCGGCGCCGGCGCGCAGCCGTAGGCCTGCGGGGGTGCGGTCGGCGGTGATCCGGGTGCCGCGTACCGACCAGACGCCCTCGGTGGTCGAGGTCGCCGTGTGCGGGCGGGTGTCGTCGGTCATGACGTGGACGGAGTCGGGCAGGCACGGCACGGGGGCTCCTCGGGTCGGGGCGGGACGACGACGGCAGGTCACTCCCGTCCGCCACTCGCCCCCGGCCCGCCGGGCAGCGCCCGCGGATGCAGCGGGAAGAACTGCCGCACCCCGCCGCCGCACACGTCGAGCGCGAGCTCGCAGAACATCGCGTTGGCCCAGCCGAACCAGTCCCGGGTGAAGCGGTCGGGCGCGTCCACGTGGAAGCTCTCGTGCATCAGGCCGGTACCGGCGGTGGTGGCGGCCAGGGTCCCCAGGGCTCGGGCCGCCTCGTCCGCCTCGCCGGTCAGTCCTGCCGTGGCGATAGCCAGCGGCCAGATGTGCCGGTCCGGCGTGTGCGTGCTGCCGATGCCGGACGCGTAACTCCCGCTGAAGTACCAGGGGTTCGCGTCGGAGAGCGCGAAACGCCGGGTCGCCCGGTACAGCGGGTCCTCCGGGCGCACCAGCCGCTCAGCGGGAGGCTCAGCAGGCTCGGGAGGTTCGCGTCGTCGCCCATCCGGGCCGCGCCCAGGCCGTCGACCTCGTAGGCGAGGACGGGGTCGCCGTCGGCCTCGGTGACCGCGTGCGCCAGGATCCCGGCGTCGATCTCGTCGGCCAACCGCCAGCTGTCATGGGCGAGTTCGGTGTCGTCGAGGACCGCCGCCGCGATTTCGGCGAGGCCGTGCAGGCTGGCCGAGGCCAGCGCGTTGGCCGGGACCAGATAGCCGTGGGCGCACGCGTCGTCGCTCGGCCGGAAGCCCGACCACGTCATCCCGGTCCAGCCGACCTTCGCACCAAGGCCGTTGAGCGGCAGGCTGTCCCCGGCGAAGGGACCGGACGGCCGCACGAACCGGTACGGCGAGTCCGCGTGGGACTGCTCGGTCCGCCACAGCCGCACGATCAGCCGGGCCGCGCGGTGGAACGCCTCGTCGAGATGGTCCTCGCGCCCGGTCGCCCGCCGGATCGCGTACGCCAGCTGCAACGGGGCGCACAGCGAGTCGAGTTCGTACTTGCGCTCCCACACCCAGTCGCCCGGCGCGGGCCGGTCGCCCGGCTCGCCGTGCGCGCCGGTGGGGCCGTCGTTGAAGGCGTTGGCGTAGGGGTCCACGAGCACACAGCGGATCTGCCGACGCGAGACCCCGACCAGGACGTCGCCGACCTCCGGGTCCGTGGCCACCGCGAGGTACGGACGGACCTGCGCCGTGCTGTCTCGCAGCCACATCGCCGGGATGTCACCGGTCTTCACGAAGACCTCCGGGGCGTACGACGACGGAGTGCCCCAACTCATCGACGTGGTCCACGTGTTGGTCAGACACCGCTCCACGATGTCGCCCGCCGGACCGCCCCGCAGCCCGGTGGCGAGCCGCCGCCCGAGCGCGCTCAGCGACTCCGGAACTGCCCACACTGTTCCGGATGTTGATCCGGGAAACGTTACCATCGCGCCTCTTGACTCCCTCATGTGGCGTGCGCCACCGTGTGATCGCCAGGGAATGGAAACGTTACCTTGAGCGGGCCGACGACCACCAGACGATCGGCGCCGCCCGATCCGAGTGATCGTCAACTCCTCGGAGGAAGAAGGTGAGCGCGTGTGACAGCCGCTCCGCACCAAGAGACGCGCACGGCGGTACCGCCCGTGGACAGGCCGGCCGGCCGGGGAGTCCCGGACGCCTCGGACGTCTCTGGCGACGACCCCGAAGCGGTCCTCGGACACTCTGGCCGCGTACGTGTTCCTGGCCCCGGCGCTCATCGGCTTCACGGCGTTCGTCGTCTACCCGCTGTTCCGGTCCGGCTACTTCGCGCTGACCACCTACAACGGCCTGACGGACCCCACGTTCGTCGGACTCGACAACTTCCACCGCATGTTCACCACCGACCCGTCCTTCTGGCCCTCAGTGCGCGCCACGCTGCTGCTCGTCGTGCTGTACGTGCCGCTGTCGCTGGTCATCGGGCTCGCCCTGGCGGTGTTCTGCAACCAGCGGATGCGGGGCGTCGGACTGCTGCGCACCCTGTGCTATCTGCCGGTCGTGCTGCCCGTGGTGGCCACCATCACGCTCTGGAAGTTCGTCTTCAACCCCCAAGTCGGCCTGGCCAACCAGGTGTTGCAGTGGTTCCACCTGCCGACCAGCGAGTGGCTGTCGGGGGACGACTCGGCGATGCCGTCGATCGTGATCGTCATGCTGTGGAGCGTCGGCTCCACGATGATCATCTTCCTCGCCGCGCTCCAGGCCGTCCCCACCGAACTGTACGAGGCGGCCCGGCTCGACGGCGCCGGCTCCCGCACGGTGTTCTTCCGGATCACCCTGCCGCTGATCAGCCCGATCATGATCCTCCAGGTCGTCCTGCAGATGGTGACGGCCCTCCAGGCCTTCAACCAGCCGAAGATCCTCTCGCCGGACAACCAGGGCGGCCCCGGCTTCAGCACCAGGACCCTGATGCTGTCGATCTACGACAACGGCTTCCCGCGGCTCGGGCAGGTCTCCCAGTTCGGCTACGCCTCCGCCCAGGTGTGGGTGCTGTTCCTCGTCATCGTCGTCGTGATCGCCGCCACCGCCCGCTTCTCGTCGATTTGGACCTACAGTGACCACGTCTCCTGACGTCACGAGGGCGCCGACGACGGCGACCCCGACCGCCCCACCGGCGACACCGCGCGGCAGGGCCGTACGCAAAGCATCCTGGTACGCGACCGCGCTGCTGATCAGCTCGGTGATGATCCTGCCCATCCTGTGGATGCTCACCGTCGCGCTGAAGGGCCCCTCGGCGGTGTTCGAGGTCCCGCCGAGACTGCTGCCGCACGAGTTCCACTTCAAGAACTTCATCGACGGCCCGAAGGTCATCCACTTCCCGCGGCTGCTGCTCAACTCCCTTGTCATCACCGGGCTTTCGGTGATCGGCGGGTGATGACCTCGATGATGGCGGGCTACGCGCTGGCCCGGCTGCGCTTCCCCGGCCGGAAGGTGTGGTTCTACGTCTTCGTCGGCAGCATGCTGCTGCCCCCGGTGGTCGGCATCATCCCGCTGTTCCAGCTCTTCAAGGACATCGGCTGGTACGACACCTGGCTGCCGCTGATCGTCCCGGCCTTCCTCGGCGGCAACCCGCTCTTCATCTTCCTGGCCCGGCAGTACTTCCTGTCGATCCCGCACTCCATCGACGAGGCGGCCAAGGTCGACGGCGCGGGACATGTGCGGATCTTCGTCAGCGTGATGCTGCCGATCACGAAGCCCGCCTGGATCACGATGTCGATCCTGGCCTTCCAGATGTCCTGGAACGACTACCTCAACCCGCTGATCTACCTGTACTCGTCCCAGAAGTGGCCGCTGAGCGTGGGCATGGCCTCCTTCGTCACCCAGTTCGCAGGCCAGACCCCGGACTGGAACCTCTACATGGCCACCAACCTGCTCTACATGCTCCCGCCACTGATCGTCTTCTTCGTCGCCCAGCGCTACTTCATCCAGGGTCTGAGCGCCCTGGGCACCGTCAACCAGCGCTGACCGGCGCCGCATTGGACCCCGACCCACCTACGAGCCGTATGCCAGCCAGGTATCAGGAGGCCACGATGAAACGATGGATCCGCTGCGCCGGAGTGTTGCTGTCGGCGGGGGACTGCTCGCGACGGCGGCCTGCGGCGGCTCGTCCGGGAAACAGTCGGACGGCAAGGCCACGGTCACCCTCATGACCTGGGAGTCCGCCGCCACCAACAAGGCCATCGACCAGGCCCTGACCGGCTTCCACGACCCGAACATCACGGTCAAGCGCGTCGACACCCCGAACGGCAACTACAGCGACAAGCTCGCGGCCCTGACCCAGGCCAAGAAGCTCCCCGACCTGTTCTGGTGCGGCAACGACACCGAGCAGCAGTACACCAGCCAGGGCCTCCTCACCGACTGGGCCTCCCGGCTCTCCGGTGCCGGCGACTTCGGCGCGAGCAGCTTCGTCTCGTCCACGATGAAGAACTGGAAGACCGCCGACGGCAGGATAGGCGGCGTCCCCTCCCTGCTGAACACCTACGGCATCTGGTACGACGTCGACGCCTTCAAGGCCGCCGGCATCGCCGTGCCCGCCGCCGGCTGGACCTGGGACCAGATGTTCGACGCGGCCGCGACACTGCACGCCAAGGGCGCCAAGTACGGCCTGGTCGCCGACGCGCTGACCTCCACGGACGGGCCGTTCTCGATGAGCACGTACGCCCTGTCCGCGGGCGGCAAGCCCTTCGCCGACAACGTGCACCAGCCGACCAGGACGACCATCGACACGACGTACACCGAGGGCGTCGGCAAGGTCGTCGCCGGCATCAAGAGCGGAGCGATCGCGCCGCCCGGCTACGACATCAGCAACCAGCAGGGCCTGTTCGCCGCCGGACAGATCCCGATGCTGTGGAGCGGCCAGTGGCTGGCCGCAGGCTTCCTCACCGACAAGCCGAAGATCAAGTACGGCTTCGCGCCGCTGCCCCAGGTGACGAAGCCCGCCACCCTGTACGACGCCGTGGGCATCTGCACCCCGTCGTACACCCAGAACGCGGACGCCACCTTCAAGGTCCTCAAGTACCTCGACTCCACGGTGTGGTCAAGGTGCTGCCGGACTCCCCGGTCGCGGCCCCGGCCTATCTCTCCGCCCAGAGCGCCTACTTCGGCGCCCTCGACAAGGCCGGGCAGACGACCGTCGCGTCCACCGTCAAGACGGGACTGAACACGCCGACGACCATCGGCGTGCGCTTCACCACCCAGTGGGCAAGTCAGTCCAATGACTTGATCACCGCGTACTGGCCGGACATCCTCAACGGGAAGAAGCCGCTGTCCGACCTCCAGACCATGACCGACAAGATCAACGATGTGATCAAGAACAACAGTTAGCGCCCCGGACCGAGCGGCGGGCCGGGACCCGATACGTATCCTGAGGTCGGTCCCGGCCCCGGTACGCGATGGAAGGTTGGTCTTCACCTCACGTGAGAAGTCGTCCCCGCACCGTCAGAACACCAGGCCCACGATGCGCGACGTCGCGGAGCGGGCCGGAGTCGCCGTCGTCACCGTCTCCCGCGTCGTCAACGGCATCGGCACGGTCCGCGAGGAGACGGCCGAGCGCGTGAACGCGGCGATCACCGCGATCGGCTACCAGCGCAACGAGATCGCGCGCTCCCTGCGCCCCGGCCAGAACTCCATGACCATCGGGCTGCTCCTCGGCGACCTCACCAACCCGTTCTACGCCTCCCTCGCGAAGGCGGCCGTCGAGGTCGCCAACGAGGCAGGCTACGCGGTCCTGTTGAGCACCGCCGACGAGGACCCCGAGGTCGAGCGCCGGGCCGTGGGCGAGCTGATCGGCCGCCGGGTCGCCGGGCTCATCATCGTCCCCGACCAGGGCGACCACGCCTTCCTGAACGAGATCAACGGCCACGACCACGTACCCATCGTCTTCGTCGACCGGCCGGCCACCGGCGCCGAGGCCGATGTCGTGCTCGTCGACAACGAGGACGGCGGACGCAAGGCCACCCAGCACCTCGTCGACCAGGGCCACAGCCGCATCGCGATCCTCGTCGCGCCCTCGTACTACAGCACCGGCCGACGGCTGCGCGGCTACCGCAAGGCCCTGCGCCGCAGCGGCATCGAGCCCGACAACGACCTGGTCGTCACCCTGCGCCGCGGCACCACCGAGGAGGCCGAGGGCGCCACCCGCGCCCTGCTCACCTCCGCGAACCCGCCCACCGCGGTCTTCTCCACCACGGGCTTCCTCACCGAGGGCGTCCTGCGCGCCTGCCGCGACCTCCAAGTCTCCGTGGCGGTCGTGGGGTTCGACGACTTCAAGCTCGCCGACATGCTCCCCACCCCGGTCACCGTCGTCACCTCCGACACCGAGGAACTCGGCCGCCGGGCCGCCCACATCCTGCTCGACCGCATAGACGGTGACGACAGCCCCTCCCACCGGACCGTCCTCCCGGTGCAGCTGATCGCACGCGGCACCGGGGAGATCGGCCACCCGTAACGTCAGTACAGGATCCGCCACTTGGCGCGCGGCCAGGCGAGCACGGCGTAGAGCTGCACCAGGGCCGCCTGCTGGATGGCCTGGGTGCCGCCGGCCGAGTCGAAGTGCACGAGGCCGGTGGCGGGATCACGCATCGTGTCCCACACCTGGTCGGCGTAGGCGGCCATCGCCCGGTGGTAGGCGTCCTTCCCGGTCACCGACTCCAGCAGGAGCAGGTTCTTGAAGAAGATCGAGTTGAAGAACACCGGCTGCGTGAACAGCCGCCCCTGCGTGACGTAGTAGGCGTACGCGGCGTCGGCGACCCGCTCGGCCTGGCGCAAGTAGGCGCGGTCGCGCGTGACTTGGTACAGCAGCACGGCGACGCCGACCGGTACGCCCTGGTTGTAGGACCAGACGGTCCTCTCGATCGTCCCTTGCAGGTCAAGGTGGTCCCAGTACAGGCCACTTGGGCTCTGGAGGTGCGAGTTCGTCCAGTCGTAGAAGCGTCTCGCCCAGTCCAGGTAGTCGGCCTCGCCGGTGATCTGGTGCAGGCGCAGGGCGAGTTGGGCGCCCGGCATGTTCGAGACCGTGTTGCGGTCGTGGCTCCAGTCGGCCTGCGTCCAGAAGACCCCGCCCGGCGCGGCATGACTGCTGTCGGTGTCCCAACCCGACCTGACCAGCGTGAAGATCTCCTTCGCACGGGCCAGCGCGGCGGCGTCCCCGTCTGCAGATACCGCTGGACCTTCGCCAGCCCGACCCACTCGTTGTCGTCGTAGAACATGTCACCGCCCGCCCCGTACGGCGCGACCGGATAGGAGGCGTACCCGGGCAGCTTCGTCGTGCCGCCCGCCGCGTTCCAGTGGTGCTCCTGCGCAGCCGCCCGCCGCGCCAGCTCGGGCTCGAACTCGGCGTCCACCACGGTGAGATCGAGCGCGGCGATGTGCACCTGGGAGAAGGGCCATTCGTACGAGTACGGGTTGTCTCCGGCCGCCGCCGGGATCTGCTCGCGGACCAGGCCGGAGCCGTCGGCCGCGTCGAAGTGTCGTCTCAGTGCCGCGTACAGGGCCGTGGCGCGGGACAACGCCCGTGCGGAGCTGGGCCGTTCGGCCGCCATCGCGGGGTGGCGGCCGTCGCCGTCAGGGCGGCCAGGCCGGAGCCGATCATCACTCGCCGGGAGGGACGCAGGGACATTGGGCCTCCAAAGGTGCGGGTGATGGAAACGTTGTCATTGACTCAGGAGGCCGTCAACGCATCTGACAGCACGGTTAGTTCACTCCCGCGGGATTTAGGTCCGGACCATTGACGGTGAAGCCCGGCTGATGGAACCTTCACGATGGTTACGTTTCCACAGGTGAGTTCGTCCGGCCCCACACGGCGAAACAGGAGACATCGAGATGACCGTCCCGTCCCTCTTCACCAGACGGCTGAGCGCCGCCCTCACGATGGCGCTGCTGCTCGCCCTCGTCCCGGCCCTGCTGGTGCTCCGCGCCGCGCCGCCCGCGCAGGCCCTCGACAACGGCCTCGCCAGGACACCCCCGATGGGCTGGAACGACTGGAACGCCTTCGGCTGCAACGTGACCGAGCAACTCGTCGAGCAGACCGCCGACTACCTCGTCTCCTCGGGGCTGAAGGGCGCCGGGTACCAGTACGTCAACATCGACGACTGCTGGATGACCTCGGCCCGCAACTCCGCCGGTCAACTCGTCCCGGACCCGGTCAAGTTCCCCAATGGCATCAGCGGCACCGCCGCCTACGTCCACAGCAGGGGCCTCAAGCTCGGCATCTACGAGAGCGCCGGCACCGCCACCTGCGCGGGCTACCCGGGCAGCCTCGGCCATGAGCAGACGGACGCCGACAGCTTCGCCGCGTGGGGCGTGGACTACCTCAAGTACGACAACTGCAACCACCAGAACGTGCCCGACCAGCAGCGCTACGCGGCGATGCGCGACGCCCTCGCCAACACCGGCCGTCCGATCGTCTACAGCCTCTGCAACTGGGGCCTCGCCAGCGTGTGGACCTGGGGCGCGGGCGTCGGCAACAGCTGGCGCACCACCGACGACATCAACGTCAACTTCTCGACGGTGACCTCCATCTACAAGGCCAACGTGAAACTCGCCGCGTACGCCAAGCCGGGCGCCTGGAACGACCCCGACATGCTGGAGGTCGGCAACGGCATGTCGTTCACCGAGGACCGCTCGCACTTCAGTCTCTGGTCGGAGATGGCCGCGCCCCTGATCGCCGGCACCGACCTGCGCAAGGCCACCGCCGCGACCCTCTCGCTCTACGGCAACAAGGAAGTCATCGCCGTCGACCAGGACTCCCTGGGCAAGCAGGGCACCGAGATCTCCAACTCCGGTGGCCTGCACGTCCTCACCAAGCCCCTCGCCAACGGCGACGTCTCGGTGGTCCTCTTCAACGAGAACTCCTCCACCGCCACCATCTCCACCTCCGCGACGGCGGCCGGACTCCCTCCGCCTCCTCGTACCAGCTCAACAACCTCTGGTCGCACGTCGTCAGCAGCACCAGCGGCTCCATCTCGGCGAGCGTCCCCGGCCACGGCACGGTCATGTACCGGGTCTCCGTCGGCAGCGGCACCAGCGTCGGCGGCACCCGCCCGCTGATCAGCGCCTCCTCCAACCGCTGCCTCGACGCCTACAACGGCGAGACCACCCCGGGCACCAAGATAGAGATCTGGGACTGCGGCGGCGGCGCCAACCAGGCCGTGACCATCACCGCCGCCGGTGAACTGCGGCTCTACGGCGGCACCCAGTGCCTGGACGCCTACAACAACCAGACCACCAACGGCACCAAGGTCCAGCTCTACGGCTGCAACGGCGGCGCCAACCAGAAATGGGCCGTCAACCCCAACGGCACGATCACCGGCACCCAGTCGGGCCTCTGCCTCGACGTCACGGGCGGCGACCAGCCCGCGGGCAACGTCAACGGCACCCCGCTGGAGCTCTGGTCCTGCAACGGCGGCGCCAACCAGCAGTGGCGCCTGGGCTGACCGCCCGCAATCCCCACCCCGATGGAGCCGGCATGACATCCACAGCAGTGCGCGTCCGCAGAACCGGAGCCGGCCTGACCGCCGCCCTCGCCCTCCTCGTCCCGGCCCTGGGCGGCACCGCGGTCGCCGACGCGCAGGCGAGCGTGTGCAACAAGTACTGCGACGCCCGCGACCCGGCCCTCTCGCCGGGGACCGGCAGCCGGTGACGGCATCGATCTACTCGCGCGGTATCGCCCTGCACTTCGACGACACCGACGCGATGGGCTGGGCCTCGATCACCAACGGCAGCCCCGGTGACGAGGTCTGGCTCGACCGCTCCTTCGACGGCGGCCGCACCTGGAGCTCGGGCAGCAAGCTCGGCGACACCACCGTCCCGGCGGGGCAGGGCGGTTGGCGCACCCCTGATGTACAACGTCGACGACTGGAACGCCCTCGGCGTCGGCGCCCTGCGCGCCTGCGGCAAGGCGGGGACCGCGCCGAGATCGCCTGCACGCCCTGGGCCCGCACGACGTGGAACGCGGGCAGCCGGTCGACTGCCGCCGCCACGGCGCTGATGCAGTCGTACAACCTGGGCACCGGCCTCTTCGACACCACCGGCTGGTGGAACTCGGCCAACGCCCTGACCGCCCTCATCGACAACGTCCGCGTCACCGGCATGGGCAGCTACAAGTACGCGATCGGCAACACCTACGACCGCAACATCGGCGCCCAGGGCGGCAACTTCACCAACGACTACATCGACGACACGGGCTGGTGGGGGCTGGCCTGGGTCGACGCCTACGACCTCACCGGCGACTCCCGCTACCTCAACACCGCCCGCGCGGACGCCGACTACATGGCCCGCTACTGGGACAGCACCTGCGGCGGCGGGGTGTGGTGGAGCACCGCGAAGACCTACAAGAACGCCATCGCCAACTCCCTCTACCTGGAGCTGAACGCCGCCCTGCACAACCGCATCGCGGGCGACTCGACGTATCTCGGCCGGGCCAACGCCGAGTGGTCGTGGTTCAAGGGCACCGGCATGATCAACGGTTCCCATCTGGTCAACGACGGCATCAACCTGTCGACCTGCGGCAACAACGGCGACACGACGTGGTCGTACAACCAGGGCGTGCTGCTCGGCGGCCTGTCGGAGCTGTACCGGGCGACCGGGGATTCGTCCCTTCTCACCACCGGCCGTCAGATCGGGGACGCCTCGACCACCTCCACGGCCCTCAACTCCGGTGGAATCCTTCGGGAACCGTGCGAGGCGAGCGGCTGCGGGGTGACGGGCCGTCCTTCAAGGGGCGTACGTCCGAGGCCTGAGCGCCTTCAACTCCCGCCTGTCCGACCGCCCTTACACCACCTACATCAGGCGTCAGGCCGACACCGCCTACGCGAACGACCGCAACTCCCTCGACGCGTACGGCCTGCACTGGGCCGGGCCGCTCGACTCGACCGACGCGGCCCGGCAGCAGAGCGCGCTCGACCTGATGAACGCGGCGAACTGACGGTCCGTCACATCAGGGCAGGTCACCCCTCCCCGGTGAGGAGCCGCCGCGGATTGGCGATACGGAAGGCGTACGCGGCGGCTCCGCCCAGGCCGTACCCGGGGTGCCGGGGCGGTTCGGCGTAGGGGCGGTCCGAGCCCTGGACCACGGCGTCGATGCCGAGGGCGCGCACGATCGCGTCGACGGCGGTCGGGCCGTAGGACGAGGTCTCGACGAACATGCCGGGGTCGGTCGGCTGCTGGTGGCCGGAGCGGGCGGTGAAGCGTTCGCCGTGGAGCGGGGCGAGGCCTGCCAGCAGGGCGAAGCAGACGCGCAGGCGGGGATGGCGGGGGCGGCCGAAGGCGCGGAAGGCGTGCCAACTGGCGTGCATCTGCTGGACGTAGGGGACCATCGCGGGCCACCAGGCGGGGTCCGTCGAGGAGCCAGGGGCGGGGCCGGGGTGGACGAAGAGCGGGAGGTCGCGTTCCTCGAGGAGGTCCAGGAGCGGGGCGCAACGCTCGTAACCGGCCGCGTCGGCAAGGGAGTTGGCGGGCAGCTGGAGACCGGCGAAGCCTCGGTCGAGGTCCTTCGCGGTCGCCTCCGCGTCGATGTCCCGCACGCAGGCCGCGGCCCAGGCGCCGAACGGTTCGGGAGGGAGACCGCGCCGTCGTGGTAGGCGTCGAGCAGGGGCCGGGCCTCGGCGGCGGGCAGCCACTCCACGCCGATCGGGGCGGACAGCGAGACGAGGACCCGGCCGAGACCGTCGGCGGCGGCGAGGTCGGCGCGCCGGGCGACGTCGTGGTCGGCGGGCGGTATCTCGAACGGCGGCTCACCGTCCAGGAACAGGGTCCAGCCGTCCAGGAAGGGCGGTTCGCGGCGGGCGCGCAGGGCCGTCACCAGCGAGGGGTCCACAGATGCTGGTGTACGTCGACGTTGGTCATGTCGCTTCTCCCGCCAAGGCGTTCAGTGTGCTCGGACAGCGTCTGTCCGTCCGCGACGACCCAGGCGACCAAGAGCGTCTCCCCACGTCCCGTCACGTGTGAACCTAGCGCCTGGGCCCCCGATGATCGAGTGGTGCGGAGCAGGGGCCGGGCGTACCGTCGAACGGTGGACAGTCGGCGGACGGACCCGTCCGCCGTTCTCCCGTGAGTGCGGTTCCCCATGAGCAGTCCTCGGCACGCATCCCCAGCGCAGACCACCACCCCGGACACCGGCGGTGGCGGCAGCACGATCGCGCTGCTGGTGATCGCGTCCTGTCAGCTGATGGTAGTCCTCGACATCACCATCGTGAACATCGCGCTGCCGCACATCCAGAGCTCCTGGGCTTCTCCACGACCAGCCTCGCCTGGGTCGTCAACGCGTACACCCTCACCTTCGGCGGGTTGCTGCTCCTCGGCGGGCGGGCCGGTGACATCCTCGGCCGGCGGCGGGTGTTCGTGTTCGGGGTGCTGCTCTTCGTACTCGCCTCGCTGCTGGGCGGGTTGTCCCAGAACTCCGGTCAACTCCTCGCCGCCCGCGCCCTCCAGGGCGTCGGCGGCGCCATCGCCTCACCGACCTCCCTCGCCCTGATCAGTACGACGTTCCGTGAAGGCCCGGAGCGCAACCGGGCGTTCGGGGTGTTCGCCGGTGTCTCGGCCGGCGGCGGCGCGCGATCGGACTGCTGATGGGCGGCATCCTCGTCGAGTGGCTGAACTGGCGCTGGGTCCTGTTCGTCAACGTCCCGATCGGACTGCTGATCGTCCTCGCCACCCCGCGCTGGATCAAGGAGTCCGCGCGCCATCCGGGCCACTTCGACATCACCGGCGCACTGACCTCCACCGTGGGCGTGGTGTTCCTGGTCTACGGCTTCATCCGGGCCGCGCAGGAGGGCTGGCGGGACTGGCTCACCCTGGCCTCGTTCGGCGCGGCCGTGGTCGTCCTCGCCCTGTTCGTGCTGGTCGAGCGGCGCTCCCGGCAACCGATCACCCCGCTGCACATGTTCCGCGACCGCAACCGGGCCGGGACGTACGGCATCATGCTCTGCCTCGCCGCCGCGATCTTCGGCATGTTCTTCTTCCTCACGCTCTTCGTGCAGGACGTGCTGGGCTTCAGCCCGCTCATGGCCGGCTTCGCCTTCCTGCCGGTCAGTGCGGTGATCGCGGTGGGCGCGGGCCTTGCCTCGCGGTTCCTGCCGAAGTACGGACCCAAGCCGTTCATGGTGGTCGGCGCGGTCCTCGCGGCGGCGGGTCTGTCCTGGCTGACGCTGACGGACGTCCACTCCACGTACCTGGGCAGCGTCCTCGGGCCGATGCTGGTGTTCAGCCTGGGCATGGGCATGGAGTTCGTGTCGCTGACCCTGATGGCGCTGTCCGACGTGCCCGTCCAGGAGACCGGCGCGGCCTCCGGACTCCTCAACGTCATGCAGCAGGTGGGTGGTTCGCTCGGGCTGTCCATCCTGGTCACGATGTTCGGCACGGCCAGCCGCAACGAGGCGAAGGACCGCATCCCCGCGTTCCTGTCCCAGGCGACCCCGGCCGAACGCCTCCAATTCCGTCGCACCGGTCAACTCCCGGGCGTCTGGGGCGATCACGTCCTCACCGCGGGGGTCTCGGCCGCGTTCGTCACGGCGGCGATCTTCACCGTCGTCGCCGCGCTGATCGCCGTCATCGTGATTCAGGTGCGCCCCTCCGACCTCGAACGCCTGAAGGGCGGCACGGGTGTCGGGCCGGTCTGACCGTCAACTCCTTTGAGGGAGCCAGCACTTCGAGGGAGCTAGAACTTCGGTATCTGCTGCTCGAACCACACGACCTTGCCCGTGCTCAGCCGGGTCGCCCCCAGCGCTGGGCGAGCCGGTCGACCAGGAACAGGCCCCGGCCGCCCTCGTCGCCGGGCGAGGCCTGCCGCATGCGGGGTACCTGGGGCGAGTCGTCGGTGACCTCGCAGCGGAGCACGTCGGTGCGCAGCAGCCGTAGCGAGATGGGGCGCGAGGCGTACCGCACGGCGTTCGTGACGACCTCGCTGACCATGAGTTCCGTGGTGTCGAGCAGGGCGTCCAGGCCCCAGCGGTGCAGCACCCTGCGGGTCAGCCGGCGGGCCTGGCCGGCGGTGAGGGGGGTGGGGTCGAGGTGCCAGTAGCCGACGCTGTCCGCGGGGAAGCCCTCGAAGCGGGCGGTGAGCAGGGCGATGTCGTCGTCGCGGGGGCCCGGCGCCAGGGCGGTGAGGATGCGGTCGCAGAGCCGCTCCAGCGAGGCGTGGCGGTGCCGGTGCGGAGTGGACCGGAGATGGGCGCGCAGGGCCTCCACGCCCGTGCCCACGTCCGTGTCGCGGGACTCGACCAGGCCGTCGGTGTACAGGACCAGCGTGGTGCCGGTGGGCGCGGGCATCTCGACGGACTCGAAGACGACACCGCCGACGCCGATGGGGGCGCCCGGCGGGACGTGCAGCACCTCCGCGTGGCCGTTCGGGCGCAGCAGCACGGCGGGCGGGTGGCCTGCGTTGGCCATGAGCAGGCGGTGCGAGATCGGGTCGTAGATCGCGTACAGGCAGGTCGCGATGTGGTCGCTGCCGAGGCGCTGGGCCTGCTCGTCGAGGTGGTGCAGGACCTCGTGCGGGGGCAGGTCGAGGCCGGCGAGGGTCTGCACGATGGTGCGCAGCTGGCCCATGATCGCGGCGGAGGTCATGGAGTGGCCCATGACGTCACCGACGATCAGCGCGACCCGGCTGCCGGGCAGCGGTATCGCGTCGTACCAGTCGCCGCCGACCTGTGCGGTCTTCGAGGCGGGCAGATAGCGGCTGGCCAGCCGGATGCCGGTCGGCTCGGGCAGCGAGG
Organism: Streptomyces sp. P3; assembly: GCA_016893485.2. GTDB lineage: Bacteria > Actinomycetota > Actinomycetes > Streptomycetales > Streptomycetaceae > Streptomyces. The sequence continues at coordinate 1,578,525 of JAFEKX020000001.1, read as the reverse complement.
ACGGCAGCATCGTGTGCTGGAGCGTGTCCGCGACGGAGGCCTCGTGGCCGTACATCACGGCCTTTTGGACGCCGATCGCGGTGTGGGTGGCCAGCTGGGAGGCGACGAGCAGGTCGTCGGCGGTGAACGCGGCGCGGTCGGGGCGGCGCAGCAGGACGACGGTGCCCATGACGTGGTGGCGGCCGTGCAGCGGGGCGATGATCAGGCGGCGGCCCGGCGGGAGCGTGCCCCGCGCGCTCGCGGCGGGGCCGAGCAGTTCGGCCACGGCGGGATGGATGTCCGGGGTGTCGCCGAAGGCAGGCCGCCCGGCCAGCAGGAGCTTCGCGAGCCGTCCGGTGAGGGCCGGCTGCACGCGCTCGGCCACGTTCTCGTACTCGGCGTGCGGCATCAGCAGCGCGGTCCTGGCCTCCGGGGCCCGGTCGATGCTGTGCAGTTGCAGGACGACGGGCGCGGCCGACTTCTCGTCCCCCACGGGCAGCGGATCGTGCAGGTGGATCACGATCGCGTCCGCGAAGGCGGGCACCGCCGCCCACCGCAGCTCCCGCAGCGTCTCGTCCAGGTCCATCCCGCGGGCGATCCGCCGGGTGGCCACGTCCAGGTACTGGAGCCGGTCCAGCAGCCGTACGGGCGTCCGGCCGAGCGGTACGACGGGTGCGGGGCCGCTCGCCGAGGGGCCTCGCCGGGCGGTTCCGGCGGGGCCTTCGCGAGGGCTGGGATACTCCGTCACACGTTCGTCCCGTCCACTGGTGCGGCATGGCCGCCGTGTCGGTGCTACGGACTCAGTCAGGTCGTCGGCAGCAGAGGAAGACCTGTTCCTCGGGCGGGACGTCGGCGACCGCCGGGGCGTAGGTGTACGAGGTCTCCTTCACGATCTCGAAGCCCGCGGTGTCGAGGATCTTGTGCAGGTCGTCGAGGAGATAGCCGGAGACCCGGATCGTATGGCCGAGGAAGGGGATCTCGAAGTCGTCCACATGGGCCTCCACCATCGACAGGGCGAACAGTCCGCCCGGGTTCAGGAGGTGGTGGATCGTGCGCAGGGCGAGCGGGATCTCCGCGCGCGGCAGCATCAGCAGGGAGAAGAACGCGGCGACGCCGTCGAAACGGCCCAGGTCGGTGGGGCCGCCGGGGCGCAGGTCGGCGAGGTCGAGCTGATGGAACGTGGCGGCGGGCACGTACGCCCGGGCCAGATCCACCATCCGGGCCGACAGGTCCACGCCGACGACCTCGAGGCCCGCGTCCGCGAGCTGCTTGGCGGTCGGCACGCCGGTGCCGGAGCCGAGGTCCAGCACGCGGGCGCCCGGATCGAGCGACGCGATGAGCCAGTCACCGGCGCCGACCTGGCCCTCCTTGTGCGGGAAGGCCTCGTCGTACCGGTCCCCGATGGCATCGAAGGCCTCGGCCTGACCTGATCGGTCGGGCCGCAGACTGCCGTAATCGGACCCGTCGTGCGTTCCGCTCACTGAACTGGCCTTTCGTCCGCGCATAGAGGATTGTCCCACAAGTCTGTGAAGTGAGGTTTCGGCGGAAAAAGAACGTGAGGGGCGCCCTGGGGCACCCCTCACGGAACGTCGAGGGCGAGGAAAGCGGACGAACTGGTTTCAGAAGGAGTGGAGAAGGAAGTCCGTCCATGGCCTCGCCGGGGACGACGTTAGCAGTCAGGCGGGGATCAGGTCGCGCAGATTTTCGAGAGTGATGACAAGAGATCCGGCGGGCAGTTCGTCCGGGCGGCGCAGACCGATGTAGGTGACCGGTTCATCAGGGATTGTCGCCCCGTCCCACCGCGTCACCGTCGTCGCACCACCGGTCATCAGCTCTACGAGATGGCGCACGGTGAGCTGCTCGCGCTCGACGATCCCGCGCAGCAGGTTCGCCACCGTCACCCGGTTCTGCTCCACCCGGTTCGCCGACGGGGTGCCCCGGAGATACAGGTGCAGCCACTTCGCCCGCCAGGTGCCGTCCTCCCCGCGCAGGAACACCAGCGGCAGGGCGACCCGGCCCGTACCGCGCAGCTCCGACTTCATCCGCACGGTACGCGGCTCGAACGGCCGCCCCTGCTGCTCGCCCTCACGCAGCATGAACCCGAAGAACGACTCCTCGACCTCCTCGAATCCCTCGCCCGCGAAGATGTTGACCTGCGGCACGACGAACGCCCCGCGTACGGCGCCCAGCCGCAGATCGATGAACTCCGAGGCCCCGTCCGGCGCTTCGGTGATGTCACCGGAGTGCTCGCCCTCGACCTCGGTGAGCGCGGTGTACGACAGCCACGAGTGCGTCGAGTAGTCCGCGTTGAGCATCAGCGCCGACAGGTCGAAGTCGGTGCGCTGCTCGGTCTCCTTCCAGTACACGAAGAACCGCAGCAACTCGCCCTCCACCATGGAGAGGGACCCGCGCGGCAGCACACCGAGCCCGGTGGCCGTCGCCTTCCCGCTCAGAGGCAGGGCCACATCCAGGACCTCCGGATCGATCAACAGCCGCTCAGGAGAGGGCAGTCGACGCCGCGTCTCGTCGTCGAGCGCGGCGATCAGCCGCTCACGCTCGGCCGGCCATACGATCGGCCGCTCGTCGTCGGCGACCCAGGCACGGCCCCGCCGGTTCACGAAGACCCGCAACTCCCCGCTCTCCCGGGCCCTGTTGTGCAGATGCTCGCGCACCGACAGCACGACCCGGCCCGACACCTCGGGCGCGACCTGCTCGGCGGCGGTCACCACGGCGTCCCGCTCCTCCTGCGTGAGCGCCATGCGCAGCAGCCGGTCCAGCGCGCGGAACAGCTTGCCCGGCGCCGACTTGAGCAGCTCCGTCGCCCCCAGCACGTCGTGCCCGGCGAGCAGCTCCTCGACCCGGCTGTCGAACGACCGGGCCTTCAACTCACCGCGCGCGACCGCGAACACCTCGGCGGCACGAGGCAGTTGGGGATACTCGTGCGGGTGCAGCCGTTCCCGAGCCGCTTCCACGCCTCGCGGTGCGCGTGCACGTCGGCGAGCTTCGCGGGGACGCGGCGATCACCGAGTCCAGGCCCGCGAGCAGCGCCCGCCGCACCGGACGCGACGGCGACCGGAAACGGGTCGGCTCCACCAGCGTCACATCACCGTCCGACAGCGCGCAGGCCAGCCGCAGCACATCGGTCACGGTGTCCACCAGCAGCGCCGAACCCGCCTTCAGACGGGCCTGGTTGACGATCGCGCGGTTCTCCCGCACCGGGATCGCCTCGGGCTGCGGCCCCTCGGCGCACCGCTCGGCCAGCGCCCGCAGATCGGCCCGGTGCTCCTCGCTCAGAGGAGTGGTGCTGCCCGCCAACGCCAGGTACAGGGCGGTGAGTTCATCGGCGAGTTCGCCGCCCGCGTGCAGCACGGTGAGGCGGTCGCTCGCCGCCGCGATCAACTCGTCCTGCGCGGCGAGCAGTTCGGCGTACGTGTGCTGATATCTGCCGTAGGCCGGGAGGCTGAGCAGATTGACCACGCCGGACCACAGCTGGTCGAGCGTCCCCTCACGGGTCTTCTCGTCACGGAGCGCCCCGAGGAGGCACTCCATCCAGAAGTCCTCCGTGGAGGGCACGTTGGCCGGGAAGTCGATGAAGTAGGCGTTGTGCTGGACATGATCGCCGACCAGCTCACGGACGGTCCGCAGGGTACGCGCGGCGATCCGGACGACCGTCTTCTCCGGCAGCCCCGACAGCCGTGCCAGCAGGTCGGGGGAGAGCTTGAAGCCCACGGAGAGCAGCGCGGCGTCGAACTGCCGCGCCGCGATGGCACCTTCGGGCACGGGGCTTGTGGCTTCACCTGCGGAGCCCGTGGCTTCACCCGAGGGGCTCTCGGGGAGGGACGCGGAACGTGTGCCGGATGACCAGTGATTCGAGTCGGTCGATCATTCCGGCATGGTCCCAGAACCGAACAAGCGGGCGCATTCGGGTTTCGCGCGGCGCCTGCTCCAGCGGCTCCCGCTCTTGCGGCGCCTGTCTCTTGAGGTCCTGGTGGCTGTCAGGCCAACCAGTCGTACGCCGCCCGCGCGCTGAACTCCGCCTGCCCGCCCCGCAGCAGCAGTCCCGCCGTCGCGAACTCGGGGGCGTCGGCCTGCGCGGCCACGTACGGGATGGCGATGCAGCGCATCCCGGCCGCGTGGGCCGCCGCCACGCCCGGTGCCGCGTCCTCCAGGACGACACAGTCGGCCGGGGCCGCGCCCAGCCGGCGTGCGGCCTCCAGGAAGACGTCCGGTGCGGGCTTGCCGCGCGGCACCTCGTCGGCCGAGACCGCGGTCCGCAGTGACGCGTCGAGCCCGGTGCCGGTCAGGATCGCCTCGATGGCCTCCGGCGACGACCCCGACGCCACCGCCATCGGCACGCCCTCCTCCGCCAGCAGCTCCACGAACTTCCGCATCTCCGGGTACACGCGCGTCGCGGCGGGGCCAGCGCCAGATAGCGGCGGTTCGTCTCCGCCAGCAGCTGTTCCACCGGGGCCCTCAGGCCGTAGCGCTCCCTCAGGAGGACGAGGGTCTCCTGGGTGCTGATGCCGACGAAGCGCTCGTGCTGGGACCAGGTGAAGTCCGGGACGCCGTGCTCGGCGAGGGTCAGCCGGACGGCTTCGTAGTAGTTCGGCTCGCTGTCCACGAGTGTTCCGTCGAGATCGAAGATGACCGAGAGGGCGCCGAGGTTGCTCATGGGTTCAGGATGCCAAGGGTCATGTGCCGGCCGCGCGGCCGATCGACTCCACCAGCGGCAGCAGGCGGTGCGGGACGCGCTCGCGCAGTGCCATCTCGGTCCGGGTGCGGACCACTCCGGGCAGGCTGATCAGCCGCTGGATCACGTCCTCCAGATGACCGTTGTCCCGCGCCACGACTCGGGTGAGCAGGTCCCCGCCGCCGGTGATCGAGAACGCCTCGACGATCTCCGGTACGGCGGCCAGCGCGTCCCCGACCTCGTCGAGATGCCCCTGCGTGACCTCGATGTGCACGAAGGCGAGCACCGGATGCCCGAGCGCGGCGGGGGAGAGGAACGGGCCCGTGCCGGTGATCACTCCGTCCCGCTCCAGCCGGTCCAGCCGAGCCTGGAGCGTGCCCCGGGCGACCCCGAGCAGCCGGGCGTACTCACGCACGCTGGTACGCGGCTGCTCAGAAGCAGCCTCAGAATCCGGGTGTCGAGTTCGTCCACGCTCATGAGGTACGACTGTACCAATGGCCCAGCACATGGGGATCGGGCCAATGGACCAGCCGATCGCGGACGACTTGAGCCACTCGCCCCGATGATGCTCTCATGGGCATGTCGATGGCGCTGCGGACCTCCGCGGCGCCTTTTTCACGCCGGTGTCCGGATGCGCGCAGGGGGCGGGAAGCAGTGCTGAAAAGGGTGTTCGTGGCTGCGGACCCGGGGCGCGTACGGCTGCGGTTCGCCGGTCGGGCCGTGCTCGGCATCGGCCTCGCGGTCGTCGTCTGCGGGCTGACCGGGCAGTCCCTCGCGGGCGCCGTCACCGGTGGCCTCGCCGCACTGCTCGCCCTGTTCACGGTGACGGACGCGACGGTGCGCGGGCAGGCCGTCACCACAGCGCTGCTGCCCTGCGTGGGTCTGCCGGTGCTCGCCGCCGCGGCCGAACTGCACGACCACCCCGTCGCCCGCGACCTCACCTTCCTCGCCGTGGTCGGCGCCGGCGTCTACGCGCGCCGCTGGGGACCGCGCGGCCACAGCCTCGGCGTCTTCGCGTTCATGACCTTCTTCGTGGCCCAGTTCCTGCACGCGACCACCGACCAACTACCCAGGCTGTACGCGGCAGTCGGCCTCTCAGTGCTCACCGCGGCGACGGTCCGGTTCGGCTTCTGGTGCTACGAACACCGGCTGCCCCCGATCGCCGTACCCGCCCCAACTGCCGGTCGCGGCCTGGCCCGTGTGACCACCCGGCAGGCGGTCCAGGCGACCGCCGGTGCCGGATTCGCGCTCGTGGTGGGCCAGTTGGTGTCCGGGCAGCGCTGGTACTGGGCCGTCGGCGCCACCTGGTGGATCTTCGTGAACACCGCCTCGCGCGGCGAGACCGTGGTCCGAGGCTTCCGCCGCGTCCTCGGCACGGTCCTCGGCATCGCCCTGGGCCTGCTCGTCGCCGTACCGGTCCACGGCGCCCCCGTCCCCACCGCGATCCTGGTCGCCGCCTGCGTCTTCGGCATCTTCTACTCGGCAGCCGTCTCCTACACCTGGATGATGCTCTCGGTGACCTTGATGGCAGAACTGCTCTACGGCCTCCTCGGCGTCCTGAACCCCGCGCTGCTGGCGCTGCGGTTCGCGGAGACCGGCGTCGGCGCGCTCGGTGCCGTACTGGCCGTCCTGCTCGTGCTGCCGGTGACCACCCACCACGGACACTGGGACGCCTGATCCAGCGCGCCCTGCGCTGCGTCCACACCTGCACCGCCGAGGCCGCCGCCCGCCTCGCCGGTTCCGCCACCGCCGACCCCGCGGGACGCGTCGCCGAACTCGAGCAACTGCTCGGCCGGGTCCGGCTGTCCGTCGCGCCCCTGGTGCATCCGCTGAACCCCGTGCTGAGCCGCAAGCGCCGCGCCCGCCGGGTGCTCGCCCTGCTCGACGACTGCGCCCGCGAGATCCGGGGCCTGGTCGCCGTGGCCGCCGATCCGGAGGCCTCGCACGACGCCCGCCTCGCCGCCGCGTGCTGGCGCGTGGAGACCGCCGTCGAGGCGCTCACCGACGGCGACACGTCACGGCTTACGGCCACCGCGACCCGGGCGCCCGCCGAGCCCGCGCTGGCCCACCTCCACGGTCTGGAGCGCGCCCTCGCGGAGCTCGCCGAGCCGCTGCGCGAGCGGTCCGGCGTGCCTCGCTGGAACGGGCTCGGCACTCTGGTCTAGACCGGTCTTGATCGACTGCTACCGTCACCCCCGACAGCACGGACCGGGGCACTGACCGGAGCACGAACCGGAGCACAGACCGAGAGGGGACAGCGGTGGCAGACGGCGACACGCGGGGACGGCGGGCCTTCATCGGGTCGTTCACGGCGGCGGGCGGCCCGGGTGTCGTCACGGCGGCCGTGGACGCGGACAGCGGCGCGCTGACCGTCCTGAGCGGCGTCGACGGCGTCCCCGACCCCTCGTACCTCGCCCTGGCCCCCGACGGGACCACCCTCTACGCCGTCAGCGAGACGGCCGAGGGCGCGGTGGCCGCGTACCGCGTGCACGGCGACAAGCCCGAGCTGCTCGGGTCGCCCGTGCGCATCGGAGGGTCAGGACCGACCTACCTGTGCCTGTTCGACGGCCATGTCCTGACCGCCGACTACGGCTCCGGCAGCGTCACCGCCGTACCGGTCCGCGCGGACGGCACGCTCGCGAACCGCCCCTCCGGACAGCTCCGGCACACCGGCTCCGGCCCGCACCAGCTGCGCCAACAGGGCCCGCACGCCCACCAGATCCAGCCCGACCCGAGCGGCCGCTGGGCGGTCAGCGTCGACCTCGGCACCGACTCCGTGCGGGTGTGCACGCTGGACGAGGGCCGCCCCGTACTCCACCGCGAGATCGCGCTGCGACCCGGCTCGGGCCCCCGCCACCTGGCCTTCCACCCGGACGGCACGCATGCCTACGTCCTCAACGAACTCACGCCGACCGTCACCGTCTGCCGCTGGGACGCCGAGAGCGGCTCCCTGAAGCCACTGACCGAGGTGTCGGTCCTGCCGGGTCCGCCCGACGGCGACGCCGCCTACCCTTCCGGCATCGTGGCCTCCCGGACGGCCGCTTCGTCTGGACGGCGACCCGGGGCGAGGACGTCCTGTCCGTGCTCGCCGTCGAGGGCGACGAACTGCGGCTGATCGGCACGGTGTCCTGCGAGGGCCACTGGCCGCGCGCGATCACCGAGGCCGGGGACGCCTGTACGTCGCCAACGAGCGCTCCGGCGACGTCACATGGTTCACCCTCGACCCGGCCACGGGCCTCCCGCGCCGCAGCGGCTCGATCAAGGTGCCCGCCGCGTCCTGCGTGATCTTCGACTGACCGAGCACGCCGCGTCCGTCCCCGGACATGCCGAAGGGCCCACTCCCGCGTGAGGAGGGGCCCTTTCGGCGCTACGGCGATACGCGTGCGGGGTGGATCAGCGAACCGGAGCGCCCTGCGGCTGCGGCGGGGCGATGCCCAGTGCCGTCGTGTACTTGGCGAGAGCGAGCTTGCCGATCGCCGGGTACGGGCCAAGTGCTTCGGCGGCGGAACAGCCCGCTTCGGCGGCGGCGGCCTGGAGCAGACCCGGGTCGATCTCGGGGCCGATCAGGTAGGGCGCGAGCGCCAGTTGCTGCGAACCCGAGGAACGCAGCTGCTCCGCGATCGCCGAGATCGAACCTTCCTGGTCCAGCGCCGCGGCCATCACCGGCACGGCGAGGCGCGCGGCGAGCAGCATGCCGGTGATACCGGCCGCCTGCACCGCCTCCTCGCCGCCCACGGAGGCGAGGATGATGCCGTCCGCAGCGGTCGCCACGGTGAACAGCCGGGCGCGGTCGGCACGGGCCAGACCCGCCTCGGACAGCCGCACGTGCAGCGCCTCGGCGAGCAACGGGTGCGGGCCGAGCACATCGGTCAGATCGGCCGCGACCCGGCTGTCCATGACGGCCTGGCGGACCTGGCGCAGCAGCGCGCTGTCGGGACCGGCGAGCAGTGGCACGACGACGGCCACCGGCCCGTCGGGCTCCTTGACGTCGGAGCCGGCGGCCCTGGCCTGCTCGAAGCGGGCGGTGCGCTCCTCGGCGGCGTGCGCGAGCACGGAGGTCAGCGTGGGGAACTCGGAGTCGTCCCCGTCGAGATAACCGATGCGGCCGTCGAGACCGGGCAGCTCGGAGCGCGCGATGCTCACGACCTCCTCGGCGAGGCTGCGCGTGGCGGCGCTGGGCGTGCCGGGCACGGCCAGGACCAGCGCGGGCGCGCCCTCGGGAGCCGCCAGCTGCTCGGGTCGGCGGTGCCGCCCGGGCTGGCGAGGTCGCGGCATTCGTACTGGCAGGCCGGACGCGGGCCCAGTGGGGAGCTCATGGCGAGGCATGTTACTGGCTTCCTGGGCTCCCCTGTTCGGGGAGGGTGCAGGTGAGCGGTATCCGTCCGGTTTTGTCTGATGAGTTACGTACGGATCAGAAGTGATCGCCTCGTCCCTTTGGTGCCACCACGGTCAGCATCAGCTCGTCACCCGGCAACGCGAGGGCGCCCGCGGCGAGATCGCGCGCGATCCGCACGGCACCGTCCAGCGGATCGCCCTCCGCCGCAACCGGCCGCGCATGCGGCAGCCGCTTCGCCAACTCCTCGTGCAGCGGTACGAGGAGAGGCTCGCCCAGCTTGAACAGCCCGCCGGTGAGCGCGACTTGGGGCTCCCCGGTGGCTGGGCAGACGGCGGCGGCGGACTCGGCCATGTGCCGGGCGGCGGCCCGCAGGATGCCGGCGGCCACCGGATCGTCCGGAGCGCACTCGGCGACACGGGGCGCGAACGCCGCGAGGACGGCGGGCCGGTCCGAGCGCGGATACACCTTGCCCGGCAACCCCGCCATCGCCCCGAACTGCTCCTCGGCGCAGGTCAACAGCGCAGCCGAACCACCGTCCCGCCCGTCGTACGCGCGCAGCGCCGCCTCCAGCCCCGCGCGCCCGATCCAGGCACCGCCACCACAGTCGCCCAGCAGATGCCCCCACCCGTCGGCCCGCCGCCAGCCGACGAGATCGGTGCCGATCGCGATGAGCCCGGTCCCGGCGGCGACCACGGCACCGGGCCGTGTCCCGAGGGCACCCGCGTAAGCGGTGACGGCATCGGCGGCGAGCGCGACGGTCCGCACCCCGAACTCCCGCGCCAACGCCCCCGGCAACTCCTCCCGCAGCCCGTCCCCGAGAGTGGCGAGCCCGGCCGCCCCGATCACAGCCGTGCCCAGATCGGACAGCTGGGCCGGCTCCGACACCTCCAACACTTCGGACACCTTGGTCAACGCCCGCACCATGGGAACCAGTTGCTCCATGAAATGCCCGGCGTCGATCCCTCGGGCGCCGGTCCGAACGGGTTCCCCGGAGGCCAACGGGCCGGATGTCCGGCCGCTACCGACCTCGCCCACGACGACCCGGAGCCCGGAGCCTCCCGAGTCCACGGCGAGAAACCCGGGGACGGTCACGGCAGACGCCAGTCCACCGGTTGTCCTCCCTGCCGGACCAGCAGGTCGTTGGCGCGGCTGAAGGGGCGGGAGCCGAAGAAGCCGCGGTCGGCGGACATCGGGGACGGGTGCGAGGACTCCACCGAGGGCAGGTCGCCCAGCAGGGGGCGGAGGTTGCGGGCGTCACGCCCCCAAAGGATCGACACCAGCGGCTTGCCGCGCGCGGCCAGCGCCCGTATCGCCTGCTCGGTGACCTCTTCCCAGCCCTTGCCGCGATGCGCGGCCGGACTGCGCGGGGCCGTGGTCAGCGCCCTGTTGAGGAGGAGCACTCCCTGCTGGCTCCACGGGGTCAGGTCGCCGTTGGACGGCTGGGGCAGCCCCAGGTCGCTGGTCAACTCCTGGTAGATGTTGAGCAGGCTCGGCGGCAGCGGACGTACCTCGGGGGCCACCGAGAACGACAGCCCCACGGCGTGCCCCGAGTCGGATACGGGTCCTGCCCGACGATCAGGACGCGGACGTCGTCGAAGGGCTGCTGGAAGGCTCGGAGGACATTCGGTCCCGCCGGTAGATAGGTGCGTCCGGCGGCGATCTCCGCGCGCAGGAAGTCCCCATCTCGGCGACGCGTCCGGCCACGGGTTCCAGGGCTTTCGCCCAGCCCGGTTCGACGATCTCATGCAACGGTCGTGGTGCCACGGGCGTCACCCTACTGCCGTACAGGGCCCGGCGATCAACCGGTGGCCCGAGCCCGACCGGGAACGACCGAACCGTCGCCTCCCCTGAACGAAGCGTCCCCACCCGGGAGTTGCCCCCATCGCGGCTTCCGCCCTCACGCGATCACCGCCGCCCGCACGCAGAGCACGTCGGGCAGATGGGACGCCAACTGCCGCCAGCTGTCGCCGTCGTCGTCGGACGCGAACACCTCGCCGTTGCGATTGCCGAAGTACACGCCCGCCGGGTCCGCGCCGTCCGTGCACAGCGCGTCCCGCAGCACCGTGCCGTAGTGGTCCCCGGCCGGCAGCCCCGCCGACAGCGGCTCCCAGCTCCGGCCCGCGTCCGTCGTACGGAACACCCGGCAGCGGTGCTCGGCGGGCACCCGGTCCGCGTCGGCGTTGATCGGGAACACGTACGCCGTGTCGCCGCGATGGGGGTGGGCCGCCGCCGCGAAGCCGAACGTGGACGGCAGGCCCTCGCCGATGTCCGTCCAGTGGGCGCCCGCGTCGTCGCTCCGGTACACGCCCCAGTGGTTCTGCAGGTACAGCCGGTCCGGGGTCGCCGCGTCCTGGGCGACCTTGTGCACGCACTGTCCGAACTCCGGGTTCGGATCGGGCAGGAACACCGCGGAGACACCGGAGTTGGACGGCTGCCAGCTCTCGCCGCCGTCGCCCGTGCGGAACACCCCGGCCGTCGAGACCGCGACCGTCACGGCAAGCGGATCGCGCTCATCGGTGAGGATGGTGTGCAGTCCCTCTCCGCCGCCGCCCGGCACCCACCGCGAGCGCGTCGGATGCTCCCAGAGCGGGCGGACCAGCTCGAAGCTCTCGCCGCGGTCCTCGGAGCGGAACAGCGCGGCCGGCTCCGTGCCCGCGTACACCACGTCGGGTTCGGCCGCCGCAGGGTGCAGCTGCCACACCCGCTCCAGCGAAGCCCCCGTGTCCTTCGGGAACTTGACCGCGGGCCGGGCCGGCTCGGCCCATGTCCGGCCCAGATCGTCGGAGTGGAACACCGAAGGACCCCAGTGAGAGCTGTCACCACCGGCCAGCAGTCTCGGCGTGGGGCCGCGGGTGTCGACGGCGACCGAATACAGCGCCTGCGCGTTGAAGTACGGACTCGCGTCGAATTCCCAGACCCCACCCCGCCTACGGCCGATGAACAGGCCTTTTCGTGTACCCACCGCGAGCAGAACCTCTGTCATTCCGATCACCTCCGCTGCGTTTTTGGCTATTTCGCCCCCACCACCCGCCAGTCTGCACCCCACCACTGACAGTCACCCCGGGACCCACATCACCGCAGGTCAGGGAGCCGATACCGGCCCGCGGGGGCGGTTCTGCGGATGCCTCTCGCGAAGTGCCTGCGAAAGCCAGGGCTGCCATGGGAACGTCGAGTCGGGGTATTCGTCGTGAGCATTGGGGAGACGTCTCCCGTATGGGAGGGCGGTTCGGCATGTCAGTGCGTTCATGAGGAGGATGCCTTCGATGGCGTTCCGAGATCCGAAGGTGTGGCTGTGGCGGTGGCGGCGGAATCCGCTCAAGCGCCGTGCCGATGCGGTGGATCGTGGATCGTGCTCGGCGCCTGGCTGATCACCGTCCTCGCCGGTGTGCTCGCCGGTCTGACGGCGACCCAGTCCGTCGAACAGGAACTGGCCCAGGAACGCGTCGACTGGAAGCCCGTGGTGGCCCTGGTCACCCAGGACGCGCCAGGACCCGCCCCGGCCAACTCCAGCAGAGCGAGCAGCGAACTGGTCTGGGCGAAGGTCCGCTGGACGGCCACCGACGGCTCCTCGCACAGCGGTCAGATACGCGTCCCCTCCGGCAGCGCGATCGGCACCCCGGTGACCGTCTGGACCGACCCGCGGGGCCACCTCGTCACCAAGCCCGCCACCGCCTCCCAGGCCCAGTTGCGCGCCATCCTGATCGGGACCCTCCTCGGCCTGGGCGCGGCAGCCGTCCCCCTCGTCAGCGCCCGAGCCCTCCGGGGCCGACTGGAACGCCGACGCATGGAGCAGTGGGACGAGGAATGGGCCCGCTTCGGCCCCCTCTGGGGACGCAAGACGGGCTGAACACCCGGACACGCGGCGGTGATTGACCTGAGTGCCTCTGACCTACGAATCAAAGGCAGGGGCTCTCGTCACGCCCGGGGATGGGCCTGCCTGGTTCCAAGTCGTCCTGACTTCCCGGGAAGCAGGCCCCTCCGGTTCGTACTCGGTCCACGCCTCCAGCCACCCGGCCTGATTCCGCCCCACACCCACCCGCACCCACCCACCCGCGTTCGATCTCACCCCGCCAGCACATCCCGGCACACCCCAACAACCGCTCGTCGTCCAGTACGTCGTGGCTCCCATGCCCACCCGACCGCACCAAATGCCGTCGCGGAGCGGTGAGTTCGGCCTCCACCAGGTCATGGAGAGGCGCCCCCGCCACCCCATGTCGACCAGACACGCGGCCACGACACCCCGCACCCCGGCTGCTCGACCCAGGCCGAACGCAACACCGGCAACACCCGCCCCACCTCCCTGCCGACCCGCCACAACGCACACGCACCCGCCACCCGCTCCCACGCGCACCCCGCCCCGACCATCCGCGCCAGCCCCGGCGTTGCCGCCCGCGCGGACACCCCCAACCGCCCCAGCACCTCCGCGGCAACCCGGCGCCGCTCCGCGTCCGCCACCCCCAACTCCCGTATCAGCACAGGCAGTACGGCCGAGGCGTCCCCCTCCACCGACCACAGGGCACCCGCGGCGACACCGGCACACTCGGAGTCCAGCAATCTCCGCAGCACGGGTACGACCTCCTCCGCATCACCCCCGATCACGTCGAGCGCCCGCACCGCCGCCTCCACGACCCGGTGTCTCAGCCGCACCCCGTCCGCCATCCCGCCCAACAACCGCAGCACCTCCGGCACCGCCTCCCGATCGGCGAGCGCGGTGAGCGCCGACAGGAGTGGTACGGCGCGGTCGTAGGTGTCGGGGAGTCGAGGGGAACCAGGCCGAGCCGGTGTCTTAGCGCGGGGGCGAGCGGGGCGGCGGAGCGGCCGAGGTGGATGATCACGCGGCCCAGGTCGTCGGGCGGGACCGGCTGGGCGAGGACCTGGGCCAGTACCGGTGTCGCCCGTGGATCACCGCTGCGGGCAAGGGCCTTGAGGGGGCCGCCGAGGGTCGGCGCCCGGCGCTGCCAGCGGTGGATCCACAGATCGGCCCGTGCGGTCACCAGCGCGTGGAGGTGGTCGGCGGCCGGAGCGGCCAGGTGGAAGAGATCCCCGAGGACGGACACCGAGGCATCGCGCAACCGGTCCGACACCGCCGCACCGAGCAACGGCCGCGCCCCCGCGCCCAGTTGCTCACCGATCAGCTCGACAGGCACCGCATAGTCGGCCCGCCACTCGCGGAACAACCCCGCGGCCATCCACACGCCGTTGCACCGGTCGGCCGGGTCGGGGCTGGTCAACTGCCCTTCCAACAGGGCGATCCGGTCGCTCACCCGGTCGCCGAGCGCGGTGTGCAGCGTACGGAGCAGCAGCGCGCCCTCCTCGTCCGAGGGCCGCAGCCGCCGTAACCGGCCCGCCAGCGAGTCCGGGTCCGGGAGCTGTCCTCGGCCGGTGTCGAGTCCCGCGCGGCGGCGCTCGGACCGCTCCCCGAGCAGTTCGACGACGGTCGGGACCAGGTCGGCGGGGAGCAGTTCCGGTGCGCAGCCGGCGAGTTGGCCGAGCGCGGCGAGTCGTAGACCGGGGTCGTACGGCGGGGTGCCGAGTGTCAGGAGGATGTCGAGCGCCTCGGGGCGTGGGCCGGGTGCTGTCGTACGAACAGGCCGAGGCTCTCGGTGAGGGCGAGCAGGACCCGGTCGTCGCGCTCCACCGTGATGCGCTGCCGTAACAGGCCCAGTACGCGCGCGGGTTGGTCGAGGAACCGGACCAGCGCCTCGGCCGCCGCGCGGCGCACACCGGCGTCCCGGTCCCCGAGGAGCCCGGCGAACTCCTCGGCCCGCGCACGGACGGCCGCGTCCGCCGATGCGCGGCTGTGGCCGGCGTCCGCCACCGTATGTCCATGGCCGACGTCCGCGCCCGCCTCACTCCCGTCTCCCGCGCCCTCCTCCGGCCCGTGCCCCCGTCCGATGCTGATCAGCAGCTCCACCAACCCGCCCCGGTCCGCGACCTGTTCGCAGCCCGCGAGCGTGAACAGGAACGGGACGCAGGCCAGCGTCGCGTCGTAGACGATCCCCTCGTGGTGCACCGCGTCGTACATCCCGTCGAGCGCGGTCGCCCGCTCGACGGGGTCCGCGGAGGCCAGTCCCCGGAGCAGTCCGGGCACGTCCTCCGCGCTGCCGTACGCGTGGTGCAGTGAGGCCCAGCCGACCTCGTCGATCCCCGTGAACACGTTGCCCTCCCCAGACGAAGTGCCCGACTGATCGCGAGTCTGCACCACGCCACTGACAACGAAGCGGAATCGGGGGTGACCGAGGGTCATTCTTCTGTGGGCAGAGCGCGGGCGAGGATCGTGTCGAGGTCGGCGGAGTCGGGGAGGGTGCCGAAGGAGTGCCCCCAGTCGCCGGCCAGCCGGGTCGCGCAGAAGGCGTCGGCGACGGCGGCCGGGGCGTGTCGTACCAGGAGGGAGGCCTGGAGCGTGAGGGCCATGTGCTCCACGAGGCGGCGGGCGCTCGTCTCGGTGGCCTGGTTCAATTCGTTCTTCAGGCGGTTCACGGACGCGTCCAGGCGGGCGTCCGTGCCCTGAGCCAGGGCGAGTTCGGCGAACAGTGCCTCCGCCGTGCCAGGCTCGCGGGTCAGCGCCCGCAGTACGTCAAGGGCGTTGACGTTCCCCGAGCCCTCCCAGATGGAGAGGAGCGGAGCCTCGCGATAGTGGCGGGGCATGCCCGAGTCCTCGACGTAGCCGTTGCCGCCGAGGCATTCGAGGGCCTCCGCCGTGAAGGCCGGGCCGCGCTTGGTGACCCAGAACTTGCCTACGGCGGTGGCGATACGGCGGAACGCCGACTCGGCGTCGTCCCCGCGCACCGACCGGTCGGCCGCGCCGGCCAGTCGCAGGGTGAGCGTCGTGGCGGCCTCCGACTCCAGCGCCAGATCGGCCAACACGTTGCGCATCAAGGGCTGTTCGAGGAGCCGGGCGCCGAACGCGGACCGGTGCCGCGCGTGGTGGCCCGCTTCAACGAGCGTCTTGCGCATGAGGGTCGCCGACATCATCACGCAGTCCAGGCGGGTGCAGTTGACCATCTCGATGATGGTCTTGACGCCGCGTCCCTCGGGGCCGACCAGCCAGGCGACGGTTCCGTCGAACTCGGGTTCCGAGGACGCGTTGGACCGGTTGCCGAGCTTGTCCTTCAGTCGCTGGATGCGGAAGGTGTTGCGGCTGCCGTCGGGCAGCACGCGCGGCACGAGAAAGCATGACAGCCCGTCAGGCGCCTGCGCCAGCACCAGAAACACGTCGCACATCGGTGCCGAGGTGAACCACTTGTGGCCGCGCAGGGTGTACACGCCGGGCTCGGTGGTGGGGGTGGCCACCGTGGTGTTCGTGCGGACGTCGGAGCCGCCCTGCTTCTCCGTCATGCCCATCCCGGCGAGCAGCCCGCGCTTCTCGGTCGGCACGCGCAGGACGGGGTCGTACACCCGGCTGGTCAGCAACGGCTCGTAGAGGGCGGCCAGTTCGGGGGTGGCGCGCAGGGCGGGGACGGCGGCGTACGTCATCGACGTCGGGCAGCCGTGCCCGGCCTCGGTGTGTCCCCACACCAACCCCCTTGCCGTACGGGCCACATGGGCGCCGGGACGCTCGTCCGACCAGGGCGCTCCGGCCAGCCCCTCGACGACGGCGACGCCCATCAGGCGGTGCCAGCTGGGGTGGAACTCGACCTCGTCGATCCGGTTGCCGTAGCGGTCGTGCGTGCGCAGCTCCGGCTCGTGCCGGTTCGCCTGGTCACCCCACTCCTGCGCCTCCTCGCTGCCCGCCGCCCGCCCGAGCCGTCGTACGTCCTCCTCGGCCCAGCCGGCACCCTCCCGGCGCAGCCCCTCCAGCAGGGCCGCGTCCTCGGAGGAGTCGTACGGGGTCAGGGGCGGGGGCTGGTTGCTGACGTCGTGCGTGGCGTTCCGCGGCTGCGGCGGTATGTGCGCGAGTGTCTGGGCCATACCGGCAGTGTTGCACTATCCCTGCGGTCGCATCAATGATGTAACACGAGAACCGCGCCGTAGAGTACGAGGCCATGCGGAGGAACGTGTCTGAAGGGACCGGCGAGGTGGACCTGCGCCCGCTGTCCGCCCGGTCGGTCGTCCTCAGCCTGCTGCTGGGCACGCATCCGCCCGAGCTGCCCGTACGGGACCTGCTGCGCGCCGTCGAACCGCTCGGCGTGGCCGGCTCCACGCTACGCGCCGCGCTCAGCCGGATGGTGGCCGCCGGTGACCTGCGGAGCACGGACGCGGTCTACCGCCTGAGCGACCGCCTCCTGGACCGCCAGCGCCGCCAGGACGCTGCCGTGCACCCCGAGACACGCCCCTGGGACGGCGACTGGGAGATGACCGTCGTGACGGCGACCGGCCGCGGCCCCGCCGAACGCGCCGAACTACGCGCCGAGTTGACCGCCCTCCGCCTGGCGGAACTCCGCGAGGGAGTCTGGCTCCGCCCGGCCAATCTCCTACGCCCCCGACCGCGCGAACTCGGCTCCGTGGCCCGCCACTTCACCACCCGCCCCGAGGAACCAGCCCACCAACTGGCTGCCACCCTCTGGCCACTTGACGCCTGGGCGAAGACGGCCGAGGCCCTCCTCAACCGAATCACCACCACCGCGGCCCACCCGTCCGACCGCTTCACCGTCCTGGCCGCCGCCGTACGCCACCTCCTCGCCGACCCGGTCCTCCCCCGAACTCCTCCCCACCAACTGGCCGGGCCCCGCCCTGCGCACCGCGTACACCCGCCACCGACGGGAGCTGATCGCGGCGGTCCTGGGGAACCCGGCCTAGTAGTGCTTCGTTACGTTGAGCGATCTCGACTGATGGTGGGCAGCCTCAGGGGTGATGTTGGGGAAGTGGAACGGTTTTGGGGTGAGCTGGCGGAGTTCGTTGGAGACGTGTTCGGGTCGTTGCCGCGTAGGGATCAGCGGGTCAAGGGCGAGTGTTATCTGCGGGGTCTGATGCTGGATGGCCGTCGGAAGTCGATCCAGTCGATGGCTGGGCGTCTGCCGGACGGGGACGTGCAGGCCCTGCAGCAGTTCGTGAACCGGTCGCCGTGGGAACCGCTGCCGGTCAGACGGCGGATCGCCGAGCGGCTGCAATCTGCTCGTGGTGGCCATCCCGCTGGTGAACTACTCGCAGATTCCGCAGCCGCCGGACGGGACGATCGTGATCGACGCGGGCAACTACTACCCGGACCGCGACGGCATGATCCCCGAGCTGGAGGAGGGGCGGACCAGCATGTCCGAGCTGCTCCAGGCGCATCTGCCGAAGGCCCGTGTGGTGAAGGCGGTCAACCATGTCCCGGCAGCCGCGCTGACCGACAACGTGCAGCCGCGCGGCTCGCAGAACCGGCAGGCACTGATCGTCGCCGGTGACGATCCCGAGTCCCGGGTGACAGTAGGCGCGCTCATCGAGGAGTTCGGGTTCGACGTCCTGGACATCGGTGAGCTGGCCGAGGGCTGGCGCGTCGAGCGCGGCACGCCGAGCTACATGCCCCGGTTCAACAAGGAGGAACTCGCTCAGAAGGTCGACGAGGCCGAGCGACACCACACCCGCTGACCGTTGGTGCTGGGCGGATTCCGGCTTCTGGGGCTCGTTTGTGGGTCTCACTGTCGAAACCGGGTGGGTCGGCCGCCGTGGCTGCCGTGTCGTTCGCGTTCGGCCCCTGGTTGTTCGGCTCCGGAATCGTGTGCTTGTTCCGGCGTCTTCGCAGGTGGCGGCAGGAGCCGTATGCCTTGTCGCCGCTGAGGTGGCGGGGCCGCGTGCGCGGGCGTCCGCCCTGGCGGCGGGGAACGCGGACGCCGTAGAGGACCTCGATCCTCTGTGGGGCGCCACTGCACTGGCCGGGTGTCAGGAGCAGGGT
The DNA here is from genome assembly GCA_016893485.2 of Streptomyces sp. P3. GTDB lineage: Bacteria > Actinomycetota > Actinomycetes > Streptomycetales > Streptomycetaceae > Streptomyces. Next base: position 1,559,706 of record JAFEKX020000001.1, on the reverse strand, counting down.
CATGGGGTGGCATCCGCCTTCGCCCGCAGGTCAGGCCGCCCCCGGGACCGGGCCGGTCACCTCACCGTGCCGGATGAGGGTGGGCCGGTCATCTGATGTGGCGCAGGAGCGCAGCGACCGCGGGTGGCTGTTCTCCGCGGGTATGGATGACCCGGAGCGTCCAGGAGGTGCCTGCGCGGCGAAGGGGCGGGTCGGGAGTTCGGGGAAGCGTGCCGCGAGTGATGGGGGCATGACGCACACGCCCAGGCCGTATCGGACCAGGTCGCCGGCTGCCAGGATGTCGTTCACCTCGAAGGTGGTGGTGTGCTCGACGGCGGCTGCACGGAACGCCTTGTCGACCTCGTGCCGGATCGCCCAGGTCGGCGGGAAGTCCACCAGGGGCAGGCGGCCTGCCTCGGCGAGGGTCGTCGGCCGTGCCGGTCGCGGTGTTTCGGCCGGCGCGGTCACCAGGACCATGTCCTCTCGCAGCAGCAAGCGGGTGGTGAGTCCGCGTGACTGCGGGGCGTCCAGCGCGGCGATGGCCAGGTCGACGGCACCCTCGCGCAGTGCCTGCGGGATGTCGTCGACGGGGGCCTGGCGCAGCCGCACCGTCACCCCTGGGTGTTCGCGGTGGAAGTCCGCCAGTGCCGGGGCGAGACCCGCGTAGAGGCCCTGCATCACGCCGACCGTGATCTCGCCGCGCAGCTCGCCCTGCGCGAGGTCGACGGCGGCACGGGCCTCTTCGGCGGCCTCCAGGGTGGCGCGGGCGGCCGGCAGGAAGGCGTGTCCCGCAGGGGTCAGCGACACTCGGTGCGTGGTGCGGTGGAACAGGGGTGCCCCCAACTCGCGCTCCAGGGCACGCACCGTGCTCGAGATCGCGGACTGCACCACGTGCAGGCGCCGGGCCGCGGCGCTGAACCCGCCCTCCTCGGCGACGGCGATGACGACCTCCATCTGTCGAAGATCCATGGCTGTCGCCTTCCCTGGTCAGCTGATGCGGAGATAACCATTATCTCCAGTCATCTCCTTGGAATGGGAAACAACCTCTCCGGGTGCACGTTGAAAGGAGCAGGTGGCTCAGGCCGCCGGATTCCATCCTCAATGGCTGGGAGTGCTCTGATGGTGACGATGTCGACCGCTTATCCGCCTGCGGACCGCGCACCTGATCGAGGAGCGCGGGCGGCAGAGCGCCCGCATTCCGCCCGTCGGTACGGTGTCGGGTTCTGGACGATCGCCGCGGTGTTCGTCACCGCCATGGCGTTCTCCACGGTCCCCACGCCGCTGTACCCCATCTACCAGGCGCACGACGGCTTCTCCACGTTCACGGTCACCGTCGTGTTCGCGGTGTACGCCATCGGCGTGCTCACCAGTCTCTTGTTCGCCGGGCATGTCTCGGACTGGGTGGGCCGCAAGAAGATCATGACGTCCGCCCTGGCCCTGGAGTTGCTCGCCGCTGCTCTCTTCCTGGCCGCGCCGTCGCTGCCGGTCCTGATCGTCGCCCGGCTGGTGACCGGCCTCGGCGTCGGCATGCTGACGGCGACCGCGACCGCCCATCTGCAGGAGCTGCACAGCGCGCACCGGCCCGGCGCCTCGACCCGGCGGTTCGAGATCGTGTCGACCGCGGCCAACATCGGCGGCCTGGGCCTGGGCCCGCTCGTCGCGGGGGCGCTGGCCCAGTACCTGGACGCGCCGCTCCGTCTGCCGTACGCGGTCTTCGCCGTGCTGCTGCTGCTCGGTGTCGTCGCCATCGCCCTCACGCCGGAGACCGTCCGGAAGCCGGCTGTCCGGCCCGCGTACCGGCCCCAGCGGATCGGTGACGGCCTTGGCCAGCGGGGGTACCTGGGCGCGGCGGCGGCCGGGTTCGCGTCCATGGCCGTCTTCGGCCTGTTCACCTCCCTGGTCCCCGGGTTCGTCGGCGGAACCCTGCACCATCCCTCCCGCGTGCTGGCCGGGCTGATCGTGTTCAGCGTGTTCGGCGCCGCCGCGGCGGCCCAGGTGTTCACCGGCCGCCTCGGCGAGCGGACCCGTTGGACCGTCGGCCTGCTCGCCCTGACCGCCGGTATGGCCGTCCTCGTGGTCGCCATGCACATCGCCAGCCTGCCGGTGTTCGTGCTGGCCGGGATCGCCGCTGGTGCAGGCGCCGGGGTGCTGTTCAAGTCCGCAGTGGGCCATGTGGCGGGCACGGCGTCCGTGGCCCGGCGCGGTGAGGCCCTCGCCGGCCTCTTCTTCACGTCCTACCTCGGTCTGGCCCTGCTGCCTGTGGGCCTCGGCGTCGCCACTCGCTCGATGACCGTGACCATGGCGACGACCTGGTTCACCGGTGTCGTGCTGGTCCTGCTCGCCGCCGTGGCCGTACTCACGCGCGGCCACGGCTCCACCACGCGCTCCCGGACCGCGTCGACCACCTCAACCGGCACGGGTCATGAGCGCCAAGAGGCAGAACGCTGACTCCACACAGTTCCTTTCGACACTCCCTCCTGGAGGGTGACGATGCGTACCACCACATGGGGAAGGACAGGGCCGCCTGTCTCCCGTATCACCTTCGGCACCTGGCAACTCGACGGTGACCGGGGCGTGTTCGCCGAGGACGAGGCCAAAGCGGCCGTCCGCCGGGCATGCGAGCGCGGGGTGAACAGCTTCGACACCGCCCAGGCCTACGGCTTCGGCGCCTCGGAACGGCTGCTCGGCAGTGCCCCGCGCGACGAACTGCGCAGGAACCGCGCCGAGGTGGTGATCGCCACCAAGGGCGGTCTCCGTAGGACCGACACCGGTGTGACCCGGGGTGCAGGCTTCCGCGCGCTGCGCGAAGGTGTGGACGCGATGCTGACCCCGTCGGGCGTCGACCACATCGACCTCCACCAGGTCCACTGGCCCGACCCGAAGGCACAGTTCGCCGAGACTGCCGGCCCCTGAAGGAACCGGTGGACTCCGGCGAGATCCGCCACGTGGGCGTGTCCGCTTCAACGCCGAACGGATGGCCGAGTGCTTCCGGACCCCGCCGGCGGAGACTCCGTAGCCGCATTACCGCCGGCCACGTCGAAGACAGCCTCGCCGCGGCCGACATCGCGCTCGGCGAGACCGACCTGAAGGAAATCGACTCGATCATGGCCGCGGCCACCCCGGTCGCCGGCCCGTCCCCGGAGAGTGAGTGATGACCGTGCAAGCCAAGACCGCACAGACAAAGATCGCCGTCCTCGGCGTCGGGGTGATGGGAGCCCCATGGCACGCAATCTGCTGCGGGCCGGATTCGACGTACACGTGTGGAATCGGACCAGGGAGAGGGCCGAGGCACTGGCCGCTCAGGGCGCGCGTGTGGCGTCCTCGCCGGCCGAGGCGGCCTCGGACGCCGACTTCCTGATCACCATGCTCACCGACGGCCCCGCGGTCGAAAGCGCGGTGACCGGTACCGCGGGTGCCCTGGCCGCGCTCCCCTCGGAGGCGGTCTGGGTCCAGATGAGCACCGTCGGCAGCGGCGCGACCCAGCACCTGGCCGAGCTTGCCGACCAGACCGTCGCCTTCGTCGACGCGCCCGTCTCCGGCAGCTCGGAGCCCGCAGAGCGAGGGGAGTTGCTCATCCTCGCCTCCGGGAACCGGGCGCTTCGCCCGCGCGTGCAGCCGCTGTTCGACGCCATCGGTCACCAGACCCTGTGGCTGGACCGTGTCGGAGACGGCAGTCGGCTCAAGCTCGTACTCAACAACTGGCTGGCTGTCCTGGCCGAAGGCATGGCCGAAACCATGAGCCTCACCGCCGCACTCGGCCTGAACCCCGACCAGGTACTGGAAACCCTCTCCGGGAGCCCCCTGGGGTCCGCCTACGCCGTGAGCAAGGGCCACGCCATGGTTCAGCACGACTTCACTCCGGGCTTCCCGCTGCGCCACGCGGCCAAGGACATCACCCTCGCGCTCAGTGCCGCCGACCACCACGAGATCGAACTGCCGCTCACCGAGGCGGTGTTGAAGCGCTGGGACGAAGCGATAGCAGGTGGCCACGGGGACGAGGACGTGGCCGCAGCCATCACAGCCTCCTGAATCGGGGTGGCGTGCCGGCCCCCGCCCGGCCCTGGAGCCGAACTGCTCGCGCCGGCCTGCGGTTTGGCGTCCGCGCCCACGGCGAATCCCGATCTGCTGAGCGCGTGGGGGAGCCGCCCGCCGACGATCAAGGGTGGACGGACGTGATGCGCGACTGCGTAGGGGGAACGGAAGCGATGGCGCCAACCTGGCGCGAACGCGGCAAGGCCGGGGTCCTGTGCAGGGCTCTACGGCGTTGCCTTGGGGGCCAGTCGGGGACCCACGGTGTGCCCGATGGTCCACGTCAGGCCCCTGCGAGCACTCTGTGCGCCCATCTCGGTCGTGCTACGTGAGTCATTCCCGGGGACCGGCCGGGGCCCCGGCGGGGAGCCGCGTCACCGTCGCGCGGGCCGCGCCCACCAGTGCCGCGTCTCCCGCGGAGTCGGCGACTTTCAGCGCGCGGGCATGTGGGTCGTCCGGTGGCCAGCCCCCGGTTGCGAGACCGCTGGACAGTGCGGGGGCGACGAGGTCCCAGGAGCGGGCCATGGAGCCTCCGACGACCAGGACTGTCGCGCCGAAGTCCGCCATGCGCGGGCCCAGTTCGACGCCCAGTGCGGTGAAGACGTCGACCAGTACGCGCCGGGCCCGCTCTTCCCCCGCCCTGGCTCGTACGGCGATGTCGTGGACATCGGCGGCGGGGTCGCCGTAGCGGGTGAGGATCGCGCGGCGGGAGATCGTTTCCTCCAGGGGGCGGCCGGCGATCTCGGTGAGGTCCATCCGGCCCTCGGGCGGTAGGCCGGGACCGTGGTCGCGGATACGGCCGTCGGCGAGGAACGCGGAGCCGACGCCGGTGCCGAGCGTGATGCCGACGGCGCGGCGGTGGCCGCGGACGGTACCGGCGGACCACTCGCCGGTCAGGAACGCGTGGGCGTCGTTGACGAACACGACGTCGCCGGGACGGTGCCGCAGTCCGCGCAGGAGTGCCGCTCGCACGTCCATCCCGTACAGGGCGTCGAACTTGCCCACGTCCTCGAAGAGGGCGACCCCCTTCGCGTAGTCGAACGGCCCGGGCACCGCCACGCCCCACCGTGCGCCGGGCGGCACCGGCAGTCCGTCGGCGCATCGGCGGAGGGTGCCGAGGATGGCCTCGGCATCGCCGTCCGCGTCGAGCGGGGTGCGCGTGCGGCCGGTGACCCGTCCGTCGAGCGGGTCGACGAGCGCCGCGGTGACGTGGGTGCCGCCGATCTCCAGGACAGGGATCAACGGACCAGCGCCTTCACGACACGCACCGGGCCACCACCGGCCGCCGCTCGAAGGGTGTACGCGCCGACCGCGGCCGGCACGGTGAGCGTCTCCGCGTAGGCCAGTTCGTGGCGGTCTCCGGCCGCCGTGCGCACGGTGATGCCTTCGCCCTCCACCACGTTCAGGATGTGGAACCGGCCCTGTGTGTCGTCGGCCGCCTCGGCCCCGGCGTCCAGTACGAACCTCCTGACCTCGTAGAACATCTCGGTCAGCGCGCCGATGACCTCCTCCCGCCAGCCGGTGCCCTCGCGCACGGTGCGGGGTTCCTGGACCAGGTCGCGGGCCTGGCCTCCCGCGTCGTCCGGTCTCCAGGTTGGCGAACCCGTGCTCGTAGGGAGGGGGCGCGGGTTGCCGTCGGTGCCGGGACGCAGCCAGTCGTAGAACCTCAGGCTGTAGAGATAGGGGTGGCGCTGATCTCCAGTACGAGGTTGCCCGCGCCGCTCGCGTGCAGGGTGCCCGCCGGGATCATGAACAACTGGCCCTGTTCGGCGGGGAAGGCGAGGACGTGGTCCTCGGGGTCCAGGGGACTCCTTCGGTCACGGCCCGCTCCACCTCCTTGCGGAAGACGTCCACGTCGGCGTCCTCGCGCAGGCCGAGGAACACTTTGGTGCCGGCGGAGCCGCGGGAGAGGTAGTACGTCTCGTGCTGGGTGTAGTCCCAGCCGAAACGCTCGCGCATGTACGACTCCTTCGGGTGGCAGTGCACGGAGAGGCTGCCGCCGCCGACGGTGTCCAGGTAGTCGAAGCGGATCGGGAAGGACGTGCCGAAGCGGGCATGCGCCTCCGCCCCCAGCACGCTCAACGGTTCGAGCACGCACAGGAGTTGGAACGGCACCTCGGCCTGAGCCTCAGGTCCGGTGCCGATGAGGATGCCGGCCTCGGGGCGATCAGCTCGTAACCCAGCGCCGTGTTGGGGGAGTCGGGATTGAAGCCGAGCTCGCGCTGTGCCCAATGGCCGCCCCACGGTGTGGAGTTGAAGTACGGACGGGTGCGGACCGGTTGGTGGGCCAGTGCGGTGAACGTGGCGCGCAGGCCCGCTCCGTCGATCCACGCGGGGTGGTCGGGGTCTTGCAGGTCGAGCCAGGCGTCGAGGCGGTGGGCGAGCGCGTCGCGGTGGCGGTCGAGCATCGGCCAGTCGATGTAGAAGAGCCGGCTGAAGTCGGGCTTCTCGTCCGGCAGTCCGAGGTGGGCGCCCACCTCGCCCACGCCGACGGCGGCCTCCGCGTACCGCTTGGGGACATCGGCGTACCAGAGCAGGTCGTGCTCCACGAGGGCGGCGCCGGGGCCGAGGACGAGGAGCAGTCCCGCCTGGGGTGGTGCGGGTGCCGGGAGGGTCTCGAAAAGGTCGTCGAAGGAGTTGCCGGCGAGCTTGCGGAAGTAGGGGTCGTCGGCGTCCGCGAGTCGTTCTGTACGGCTCCTGACGAGCGCCGGCTGCGCGTAGTGGCCCCGGATGTCGAGCAGGGTGACGGGGATGCCGCGTGCGGTCAGTTCATGGGAGAGGCGTTCGGCGAGGAGGGTCCAGTCGACGGACGGGGGTCCCTCGACGGCCAACACCGCCGGACCGGCAGGGAGTTGGGAGGCGACCGCCTGCCATCCGGTGCGGAGGGCGGCCTGCGGGGCGGGGGCGTAGCGCGGATCGAGCCGGTACACACGGTCTCCTCTGCGGGCGGGGGCGGCGCTCATTCCTTGCTCGATCCGGCGAGCATCCCGGACACCAGGGTGCGCTGGGAGAAGACGAAGAGCACCAGCACGGGCAGGATCGCGATGAGGATGGCCAGGGCGAGTTCGGGGATGGTGATGTTCAGTCCGGCGCCGGCGACGGGGTTGAACGACGGTGTGGAGGTGAGGAGTTGGTTCAGGCCCACCTGGACGGGGAACTGCTCGCTGTTCGGCAGCACGAGATAGGGCAGGAAGAAGTTGTTCCAGTTGCCCACGAAGCTGAAGAACGCGACCAGTCCGACCACCGGTTTGGCGAGCGGCAGCGCGATGCGTGCGAAGAGCTGCCACTCGGTGCAGCCGTCGATGCGCGCGGCGGACAGCAGGTCCCGGGGAGGCTGCTCCCGAAGTAGATGTAGACCAGGTACACGCCGAAGGGATAGAAGGAGAAGGGGAGTATCACCGACCAGACGGTGCCGATGAGATGGAAGCGGTTGAGCTCCAGGAAGATCGGCAGCACCAGGGTGGCCTGCGGCATGATCATGGTGACCAGGGTGATCACGAGGAGCGTCTTGCGGCCCCTGAACTTCGTCAGCGCCAGCGCGTAGCCGGCCGGAACGCTGACGGCCAGCGTCAGGATGAGTGAACCGCCGGAGTAGATGGCCGAGTTGAGCAGCCACCTCGACATGGCGCCGTCCTGGAAGGCGAACAAGTGCCGCCAGGCGGTGCCTATTTGGTGGAACGAGCCGAAGGAGAGCGGGTTGTCCCGCACTACTTCGCCCGCGGTCTTCGACGGGGCCAGCAGCAGCCAGAGCACCGGCAGCACGAAGAACACCAGGAGAAAGGCCAGGAGGAGGCCAACGACCAGGAAGGGAAGGGTCCTTGACGGGCGGACCCGTCGCCTCACGGCCGTAAGGGAGAGAGTCGTCTGTGTCATTTCTCGTCCAACGTGAACAGGTTCGAGCGGGCGACCAGGAGACCGGCGGCGACGAGCCCCACGGCCAGGAGGACGACGGAGATGGCGGCGGCGCCGTTGAAGTCGCCCTGCTGGAAGGCGTACACGTAGGCCAGTTGGTTCGGTGACCAGGTGGGGCTCACTCTGCCGAGGCTGGCGGTCTGGAGGAGTTGGGGCTCGACGAACAGCTGGGTGCCCGTCGCGAAGGCCATGATCGCCATGTAGACGATCCACTGCCTGATCATCGGGATCTGGATGTGCCAGGCGGTGCGCCAGGGCCCGCACCGTCCATGCGGGCGGCTTCCAGGACCTCGTCGGGGATGTTGTTCAACGCCCCGTACATGACGACCATCCAGCCGCCGGCGCCGGTCCAGAAGGCGATCAGCATGAGGATCAGCGGCAGGTTGCCGGGCGCCAGGACGGCGGCGAACGTCTTCATCCCCATGGCGTTGAGCAGCCACGAGACCGGGCTGACGTCCGGGTCCAGCATGAACAGCCAGACCAGGACGCTCGCCACTCCGGCGAGGGCGCCGGGGATGTAGTAGAGGAACCGGAAGAGCGCCGACGTACCAGGACGCACCCGGCCGCGCAGCACCACGGCGGTCAGCACGACCACCACGACCAGCGTCACCAGCCACATGACGAGATAGATCAGCATGTGGGTGAAGGCCGGGACGAAGCGGTAGTCCTGGACGACCTTCACGAACTGGTTGAGTCCGGTGAACTGGCCCCGGTCGTTGGTGAGCGAGAGGTAGAAGGCGTAGCCGGTGGGGAAGACGCCGAACGCGAGCAGCAGCAGCGCGTAGCCCGCGACGAAGAAGTAGCCCGCGCGACCGCGGCCCGTGCGCCGCGGCGTGATGCGGCGGCGCACGGGGAGACGGTGACGCGCTCGGTCTCCAGCAGGGTCACTGATCGACCACCTTGTAGCCCTGGCTCCTGGCCTCGTCGGCGATCTCCCGCTGCCAGGCCGGCAGCGTCTCGCTCAGGCTCTTCCCGGCGGTCAGGGCGGGGAGGACGACGCTGGACCAGGCGGTGGAGTCCGAGAACCGGGTGTTCGACCAGCCGGTCCACACCTCGTTCGCGGCCTGCTCAAACGGCCCGCTCACGTCATTGGCGAAGTAGTCCTTGTTCGCGGGGTTGGCCAGCCACGCCTTCGCCGCCTGCGCGTAGGCCGGATACGTGGGCGCGGTCGCCTGGTTCGCGTCGGAGGTGGTCAGCCAGGTCACCAGATCCGTGGACGCCTTGAGGTTGGCGCTGTGCGAGGACACCATCCACACACCGCCGCCGACGTTGCCCGTGGCAGCCGTGCTCTCTCCTGCCAGGTCAGTGGGGGCGCCGCCGCGATCTGCTTGGCCGGAGTCTTGAAGCCGGCCTTGAAGAGGTACTGGCCGTACCAGGAAGGGCCGTACGCCATCAGGACCTTGCTGCCGCTGTCCTTGGCGAAGCCCTGGCTGAAGAAGCCCTGCGTCGCGACGGCCTTGGCGCTGATCAGGTGGTCCAGCAGGGTCGCCATGCGGGTGCACTTCGGGTCCTGCAGGTCGGTGCGCAGGGTGTCCGGCTTCGTCAGGCTGAACGCGGGGCACTGCCCCGACCAGAAGTACGACTCATGGGAGTTGGTGTCGCCGACCGAGCCGACGAGGTAGCCGGGGTGCTCCTTGGCGACCTTCGTGCCGAGGGCCTCGTACTCCTGCCACGTGGTGGGGACCTGGTAACCCCACTGGTCCATCAGGGACTTGTTGTACCAGAGGACGACCTGCGCGATGTCGTTGCGCATGCAGTAGGTGTGGCCGCCGAACTGACAGGGCGTCAGGGAGCCCTTGGCGAAGCCGTCGAGAGTGCTCTGCGGGACGAGCTTGTCGTCCAGGGGCGCGGCGAACGGCTGCGCGCCGGGCTTGGTGGCCTGCGACGCCCAGGTGACGTCCGTCGGGGTGCCGAACACCACGTCGGGCCAGCCGCTGCCGGTCCGGTCGAACAACTGCACCTTCGACTGGAGGTACGTCGATCCGTCGGCCCCGCCGTCGTACGTGACGATCTTCATCTTCACGTCGGGGTGCGCCTTCTGGTACGCCTGCACCGACGGCAGCCGGGTCGAGTCGGCCCACACCGTGATCTGTGAACTCGCCTTCTGCGCAACGGGCTTGAACGCCGACTGGTGGGAGGAGGAAGGGGTGGTGGTGTCGGCGCTGGCGCAGCCCGCCAGGGCGGCCGCGGTGGCCAGGGACAGCGTGACGGCCGCCGCGCGGAGCAGCGAGTGCCGCCGTCCTGATCTCGTGGATCGGGAAGACTCCATCGTCTTGCCTTGCCTTTCTGTTCTTGCGTCGCTCAGTACGGTTGCTCGACGTACGGCAGGAGCTCGTCGCCGTAGTCGAAGTCGAGGGGGAGGGCTATGCCGGGCCCCACGGGGGCGTGCACCAGGCCCTGGGCGTCCACATGGCGCTCACGGACGACGTTCACCGAGGTCACCAGGGACTCGTAGTAGGTGGTGTTGGAGATGGCCATGCACAGGTGGTGGTTGGGAATGTCCGAACCGTGCACCTCGGCCCGCAGCCGGTAGGCGTCGGCCAGATGCGCGGTGCGCATGGCGCCGGTGATACCGCCCCGGAGGGTGGTGCCGGCCCGGACACCGAAGGTGGCGGCACCGGACCGGATGAAGTCCGCCGCGTTCATGTGCGCTCCGTCGGAGGTCTCGGCCACCAGGAGTGGTACGTCCACGGTCTCGGCGAGCCGCTGATACGCGGAGATGCTGAACTCGCGGATCGGCTCCTCGTACCAGAGGTAGTCGGCCTCGGAGAGTGACCGCCCGAGCCGGATCGCGTCGGGCAGGTCGAAGCCCGCCGAACCGTCGTACATCAGGGGACGTCGGGACCGACGTGCGCGCGCAGGGCCAGGCACAGGTCCGCGTCACGGCGGGCGTCGCCCCACGCGTGCAGCTTGATCCCGCGATACCCCAGCGCCAGACACTGGTCCGCCACGTCGAGGAACTCCGCCGTACTGGAGAACGTCGAGGTGGAGGCGTAGGCCGGGATGGCGTCCCGGAAACCGCCGAGCAGGCGCCAGACCGGTTCGCCGTGGTAGCGGCCGGCCAGGTCCCACAGGGCGATGTCGATCAACCCCAGGGTGGGGAGCGGGAGTTCGTGGATACGGTCCAGCTCCCACACCCGGTGCCACAGCCACTCCCGCTGGAACGGGTCGGCTCCGAGCAGTTCCGCGCGGAAGACCCGGTCCACCAGGTCCCGCAGGGTGGAGTGGGCGCCCGGGCGGGCGAACACCGCCACGCCCTCGACGCCTTCGTCCGTCCCGATGCGCAGGACCGCGCCGTCGCCCGCCGGAGCGCTTCCGCTCAGCCCGTCGCGCCAGCGGAAGGGCGGACTGGCTGCCGGAACGTCGATCCGGTGCACTTCGACATGGGTGATCTTCATCCTGGCTTTCGTCTTCTGTAGGGAGAAAGGTTTCGGCTCGGAGGTGACGTGCTCAGAAGCCACGTGCTCGGCGGCGACGTTGCTCAGAAGCCGCCGTACGCCTGGAGCCCGTAGACGCTGCCGCCGTTGCCGCTGGAACCGGTGACGGTCAGGCGCAGATAGCGCGCGGTGACGGGGGTGTCGGCGAAGGCGTAGTCGGTCTGCGCGGTGGTGTTCTCGGCGGTGTGGTCCTCGAACGTCGACCAGTTCTGGCCGTCGGTCGAGCACTCCAGGCGGTACTTGTAGCCGCTCGTCAGCTCGAAGGTGGTGACCACGGCGGAGACGGAGGTGTCCTTGCCCAGATCGACCTGGAGCCAGGACGGGTCGGGCAGTCCCAGACCCTGCGCCCAGCGGGTCGAGAGATCGCCGTCGACCGCCTTCGCCGGGGCGTGACCGTCGGACTCGGAGGACGCGGTCGCCGTCCTGTTCAGGGCCAGGTCGTCGTCGGCCGGCGTGGTGACGACGGCCGCCTTGCTGGGAGTTGAGGCGTTCAGCGCCTCGTCGCGTGCCACGACGGTGAAGGAGTACGACGTGTCGGCGGTGAGGCCGGGGACCCGCAGGGTCGTGGCGTCGGTGACGGCGATCCGCTTGCCGTCCTGGTAGACGACGTAGCTGGTCACGCCGGTGTCATCGGTGGCCGCGGGCCAGCTGACATCCACCAGACCGGGCAGCAGCGGCTTGACCGTGGGCTGCCCGGGAGCGGTCGGGGCCGTGTGGTCCGTGACGGTTCTGGGGTGCCGTAGACCTGGAAGTCGTAGATGCTGCCGCCGTTCCAGCTGGAGCCGGTGACCGTCAGCCGGACGAAACGGCCCGCGACCGGGGTGTCCGTGTGGGTGTAGTCGGTCGCCGCCGTGGTGTTCGCGGCGGTGCGGTCCGCGAGGGTCTTCCAGTGGACCTCGTCGGGTGACACCTCGATGCGGTACTTGTAGCCGCTCGCCTTCTCGAAGGTCGTGATCGCGCCGTTCACGTCGTACGACGCACCGAGGTCGACCTGGATCCAGGACGGGTCCGGCAGGCCGAGGCCCTGTGCCCAGCGGGTGGAGAGGTCTCCGTCGACCGCCTTCTCGGGGTGTTGGCCTCCGAGTACGACGACGCGGTGACCGGCTTCCTGAGGGCGAGGTCGCTGCCCGAGGACATCGTGACGCGCAGGTTCGCGCTGGGAGCGGACTCGTTGCCGGCGGCGTCACGGGCGGTGACGCGGAAGGTGTACGTCTTTCCGGCGGTCAGGCCAGGGAGGCGTACCGAGGTAGTGCCCGTGGCGCTGACCAGCTTGCCGTCGCGGTAGACGGAGTAGCCGGTGACGGCGGTGTCGTCGGTGGACGCGGGCCAGCTGAGGTCCGCGATCGTCGGGAAGTCCGTGACCGCGCTCGGGGTGCCGGGCCTGCTGGGCGCCCGGTGGTCGGCGACGGCGGGGTCCGGGTCGAGGTGGCGGTAACTCGCTTGCAGACCCGCGTTGTTGACGACGGAAGCCGGGAGCTGGTCGCAGGAACCCACCGTGGTGTTGCCGGTGATGGTGCTGTCCGTGCTGTTGGCCTGGGTCGAATAGGCGGGCTGGGTGGTGAAGTTGCCCGTGGCGTCGATGTCCATGCCGTGGTTGAGGAACAGCCACTGATAGGCGATGTCGCACAGGGCGTTGCCGGTGTTCGTCCAGTACCGGCTGCCCTCGTCGTGGTAGATCGCGCCGTAGGCGGGCGGGGGCGTGCCGTGGATGTAGTTGCCGGACACCACGCCGCCGGGGTTGGAGCTCAGCGTGTAGATGGCGCCGCCGTCGGCCTGCGACTTCATGATGTCGTAGATCTCGTTGTCCGTGACCCGGGTGTCACGGCTGGTCGTGGGGTGTCCCAGATCGGAACGCCCAGATTTCCCGGGTAGTTGGTGTCGCCGCCCTCGTCGGTGAGGCCCCAGCCCCAGCCGACGGAGATGCCGGTGTAGGGCAGGTCGTAGACCTTGTTGTGGGTGATGGTGGTGCGGTCGGTGTAGCCGGCCAGGATGCCGACGGAGCCGTTGTACTGGTCGGCGACCTTGGTGACCACGTTGTTGGCGACCGTGGTGTTCTTGGTGATGTCCCGGGGTCGTCCGGGTGGGCGTCGATCACCTCGACGCCGCCTATCTGGATGCCGGTGGCGGCGATCTGGCGGAAGACGTTGCCGGTGATGTCGGTGCCCTGGGTGCCGGTGTCCAAGTTCAGCCCGACCGCGCCGAGTTGGGTGAAGGTGTTGTCCTCGAAGCCGATGCCGTGGCCGTGGTCGACGTTCACGGCACCCGGAGTCTTCTGCCATTTCAGACGGGTCGCGTCGAAGGTGGGGTCGTTGCCGACCATCCGGAAACCGGCCTGGCCCTCGATGAGGCCTTCGGGCGAACTGGGCGCCAGCCAGGTGGAGTTGGCGAAGGTGATGCCCCGGAACGACACGTTGCTGACCGGGGCCGCCTTGGTGCCGTTCAGATCCACCAGGTCCTGCACGAGCGGCACGGTGACGTTCGCCGTGGAGAGGTTCTGGCCGGCCTTGGGCATGTAGTAGAGCTCGCCCGCGCCCTTGTCGAGGTACCACTCGCCGGGCGTGTCCAGCAGTTCGCGGGCGTTCTCCAGCCAGGTCGGGTTCTGGATCTCCTGGCCCTGCTGGAGATGCGCGTTGTGCCAACAGGGCTGCTGCATCGTCATCTTGAAGTCGGCGATCGACTGCACGGGGCAGCGCATCAGCTTCCAGCCCCAGGAGCTGACGACCTCCAGGTCCGAAGGACGCTTGTAGGCGTTGAGCGCGGGGTCGGTGAACGTGTAGCCGGTGGACGTCTGGCTGAAGCCGGCGGGGTTCTTGTCGCCGCGCGCCCGCGTCTCGGACTCGCCGTTCACATAGAGCTGACGGGTGTCGATGGCGCCGACCTCGGCCTTGTAGACCTTCCCGCCGAGTCGGCCGGGGTCCAGCCGGTGATCTGCTTGCCGCCGCTGATCACCGGGTGCGCGCCGGGGGCGGCCTCGTAGACGATCCTGTGCCCGTCGCGGCCGGAGTCCCGGGAGGTCAGCGCGAACGTACGGCTGAGCTGGTAGGTGCCGGACATGAGCCGGACATGGATGTCGCCCTTGGCCTTCTCCTTGACGTCGCGCACGTAGTCCCGCGCGTGGTCGAGGGTCTTGAAGGGGTGGGCGGCGGTGCCCGAACCGGCATCCCGGCCGGTCGGGGAGACGTAGACATAGAGGTCAGGCGACGGGGGGAAGCCGCCTGGGCCGGCACGGCGTTGAGCAGGGCTGCCGTCGCGGCCAACGAGAACGCGGCCGTGAGGGTTCTTCGCAGCGGCGCGAAGGCGCTCCTGCGCGCAGACGGATGAGACACACGTATCCAATCGCCTGAGGGAGGTTGATACCTGCACGTCCCGCTCGTCCAGCGGGACGCGCAGGGCGTCGGGCGGCTCGGTCGCTGTGCCGCGGCACATGCGGGGCCGGCCGGTCCTACGAGGCCGGGGTCTCCGGAGAGGGTGGTTGGGCCCCGGGGCTGAACAGCCGGTCGCGAATCTTGCTCTCGAACTGGCTCTGGGTGGTGCCGATGTGTTCCACCATCAGTCGCTCGGCGAGATCGGCCGCCCCCGCGGCGACCGCCTCCGCTATGTCCACATGCTGATGTGCGGCGACTTCGAGCGATCCGGGCACGTCACCGTGGAAGAGCAGTACGTCGGACTGGGCTGCCAGGCGCCGCACACCGGCGACGCTCGCCCGCAGGAACACGTTGTGCGAGGCGACGCCCACCGCGTCGTGGAAGGCCGCGTCCGCCTTGGCGAAGGTGTCCACGTCGTGCATCGTCGCCGCCGTCAGGGAGCTCTCCGCGCTGTCCCGGATGGCCCGGACCTCGATCGGGGTGGCGTGGGAGGCGGCACGGCGTGCTGTCTCCGACTCGATCACCTTGCGGTAGTCGAGCAGCATCCTGACGTCTTCCATGCCGGTCGGCCGGAAGTGCGAGAGCTCGTCGTCGAGCAGCCCGCCGACCGACGCGGCGACGAAGATGCCGGCGCCCCGCCGCACTTGAAGCCGGCCGATGGCGGCCAGGACCTTCACGGCCTCCCGTGTGACGTTGCGGGACGCTCCCAGGATCTGGGCCAGGCCCTGTTCGGTGGGGAGGCGGTCGCCGGGCCGCAGGTTCTGCTGGGCCATGTACTCCAGAAGTTGCTCCGCGACCAGTTCATATCCCGGCCGGTAGGCCGGTGTTGAGTCGCCCAAGGCGCGTCCCCTCCTGCGTCACCAATGAATCAGGTTCATTTCCCGGGTCAATATGGCATCGCCGTGGTGCGTTGGGAAGAGATCGGACAGATTTCGGCCAGCGGGCCTGATGAGATCCCAATAAAACGCCACGAACTACGCATATTTTACGAGGTGTTGCGTGAAATGGATCCCATCCTTAGGGTCCTGCCTGCCAGATGAAGCAGATCCTTCCCCGGGCGGCGAGGGCCGTTGGGAGCAGGGAACCTCGTGAGGGCACGCCCACTCGGTCGTACGAGCATCCAGGTCGGCACGCCGGGATTCGGTGCCGCCCCCGTCGGCAACGTCCACCGTCCGGTCGGCGACGACCAGGCGCGGGCCACCCTCGACGCCGCCTGGGACGCGGGGGTGCGCTACTACGACACCGCCCCGCACTGGAACCCCACCCGGCACCCACGGGATCCGACCTGACGGCGTGCGGCTTCGCCGTGCCCGGACATCGTCTACGTCGATGACCCCGACGGCCACTTGGACGCCGCCCTCGGCCAAGCCCTGCCCGCGTTGACCGCCCTGCGCGACCAGGCGTCATCGGCGCCGTGATGGTGGGCGGGCGGTGGACCCTTCTCGACCGCACCGCCCGCCCCCTGCTGGACGCGTGCGCCGAACGCCGGGTCGCGGTGGTGGCCGCCGCACCTTTCAACTCCGGTCCGCACAGTCGTACTTGCCCCGCGAGCGACGCCACCTTCGACTACGGCCCCGCCCCGGAATCGGCACTGCGTCGCGCTCGGCTCCTCGCCGAGGTGTCCGCCCGACACGGCACCGCGCTCCCGCACGCCGCCCCGCGCTTTCCGCTGCGCGATCCCGGGGGCCTGAGTGGTCGCGGGTTTCCGCACCCCGGAGGAGGTCGTGTCCGCTGCCCGCTGAGCCGCCACCGAGCTGATCGGGGAAGCGTGGCTGGACCTCGATGCGGCGGCGGACCGGGAGGCACAAGTCCCTTCCATGTAACGGCGGTTGGGGCGGCAAGGTGAATGAGCAGCCGCAAGGGGCACCGGGCCCCGTCCGCCCTCCGGGCCCGGGCCCCAGGCCCCCGTCCCCGGGCCCTGGCCCCGGCCCGCCCGTCGCCCCTCGCCCCCGGACCCCGGTCCCCCTACCCCAGCATCCACCCCTCCGCCCGTCGCGCCGTGGCGCGGATGTTCTTGCGGGCGCCGGGAGGCAGCCGCCGCATCACCTCGCGGACGCCGTGCCGTAGCCGGTGGTCGGCGGTGGTGCGGAGCAGGACGCGGCGGGTGGTGCCGATCCGGCCGGGTTCGCCCACGGCGAGGCGGAGTTGGCCGCCTGGCCCGGCCCAGGTGGGGAGACGAGACGCGGCGGTGTGCCTACGGCGACAGTGCCGAGGAGGATGCGGGTGCCGCCCGGGGCGCCGGCCAGCCGGGGCGGCGGCCGACGCCCAACAGCTGGGCGCTGGCCCAGACTTGATACGCGCCGGGGCCCATCGGCGCGTCACCGGCGAGGGTCAGCGGGTCGATGACCGTCTCGCCGGTGACCACGACGCGGTGGACGTTTCCGCCGAGCGGTTCCAGCGCCGGGGTCAACTCCCCGTCGGGATACCACCAGTGGTTGTCGGCGGTGTCGTGCACGATGAGTTCGCCGTACGCGTGCGAGAAGGGGTCGGGGACCTCCCAGTCCTCCGCTCCCCTTATGCCGTCGAGGAGTTGGGGTCGAGGAACATCCGGCCGTCGCGCTCCACGAGGGTCAGCGGTTCGCCGTCGCCCCGGACCATGCCGACGCGGGTGCGGATCACCAGCTTGTCGTTGCGCCAGCGCATGTCGTCCACTTCGACCCGGGCTCTGATCTGCTCGGTGCGGCGGGCGAGTTCGACCAGGGAGTCCAGCCGGTCCTGGACGAGCAGTTCGGCCCGCAGCCGGCTGATCGCCGGGAGTCCCTCGCTCACCCCCGGCGGATAACTGGTCATCGCCATCCGGCGGACAGTGGTGAAGTACTCCTCCAAGTCCTTGCCGGTGCGCCGCAGTATGCGCGGTTCGCTCACCGGCCGCAGCAGCTCCACCCGGTACGAGCGGCGCAGCAGCCGGTCCTGGAGGTCGCCCGGCGGGGTGCCCTCCTTGATCGCCTCCACGACCTTGTCCAGGTGGCCGTAGTAGTCGTCGGCGGTGATGCGGCGGCTGCTGTTGTTGCCGCCGTCCTCACGCCGATTCCATTGGTAGCAGGGGTAGTTGCCGAGTATCGACACGGTCTTGGCGCGGACGTAGGTGCGCGCCATGAACAGCTGGTCCTCCAGCCTGACCCGCCCCTCGGGGAAGCGGATCCCGTGCTCGCGAAGGAACTCACGGCGGAACATCTTGTGCGGCGTCAGGCTCTCGATGAGAGGCGCGTCGGCGACCGTGCACCGTTCGACCGTCCGCTTGAACACGTTGCTGGGTCCCTGCATCGTCCCGTGCACCTTGCCCAGCACGATGTCCGACCCGTTGCGCTCCGCCAGGGCGTACAGCCGCTCCAGCGCCTCGTACGACAACTCGTCGTCCTGGTCCACGAATTGGACGTACTTCCCCTCGGCCCGGTCCACCCCGACGTTCCGCGGCTTGCCCGGCCAGCCCGAGTTCTCCTGCCGGAACACCCGCACATGCGGATGCGCCTCTGCCAGCCGGTCGAGCCGTTCGGCGGAGTCGTCCGTCGACCCGTCGTCGACGTACACGACCTCGTACGCGTCGGCCCCCAGGCTCTGGTTGACGAGCGACGGCGCGCAACGGTCGATGTAGGAACCGGCGTTGTAAATGGGTACGACGACGCTGACCTTGATCAAAATATCCCCCGGGACAAGTGTTGTTGCCCTACGAGACACTTGTTGTTGGGGATAAGTTGTACGGACGTTGGTGTGCGCCTTACTGAATGTGCGAGAGGCCGGCCGGACCAGGGCGCCGTGTCACGCGGATTCCCTGATCACCAGCTCCGTCGGCAGGATGAGGGGCGTGGGCTCCTCACCTGCCAGGACGCGCACCAGCATCCGGGTCATCTCGCTGCCGAGGGCGACGATGGGCTGGCGGATCGTCGTCAGGGCGGGCTGCGTGTGCCGGGCGGTGAGGATGTCGTTGAAGCCGACGACCGCGACGTCCCCAGGGACGGACCGGCCGCGCTCGCGCAGGACGTGCAGGGCGCCCGCCGCCATGGCGTCCGAGGCGACGAACAGCGCGTCCAGGTCCGGGTGTTCGTCGAGGAGACGGGCCGTCGCCGTGGCACCGCCCAGCTCACTGAAGTCGGCGTGCGCCACCCGGTGGTCGGCCAGTCCGGCCAGCGCGACCGCCTCGCGGAAGCCCAGGTAGCGGGAGACGCCCGCGTGCATGTCGAGCGGCCCGGTGACGGTGCCGATGGCGCGGCGGCCCGTCGATATCAGGTATTCGACGGCCTCGCGGGCGCCACCCCGGTTGTCGGCGTCGACGTACCAGCGCGGCGCCTTTTCGAGGGGGCGGCCTCCGTGCACGACGGGCACGTTCCCCGCCTCGGCGACCTTCGCCAGCGGATCGTTCTCGCGCAGGGCCAGCAGCATGACGCCGTCCGCACCCCGGGACTGGAGGACGCGGGTGAGCCGGGCCCGGCCCCGCTCGCCGGCGGCCAGGATCAGCAGGAGTTCGAGGTCGGTCTCCTCCATCACCGCGTTCACCCCTGTGATGACCTCCGCGAAGAACAGGTTGGCGAACAGCGCCGGGTCGTCGCTGGAGATCGCCAGCACCACCGCACCGCGCCGCTGGGAGGCGAGCGAACGGGCCGCCACGTTCGGTAC
Organism: Streptomyces sp. P3; assembly: GCA_016893485.2. Classification (GTDB taxonomy): domain Bacteria; phylum Actinomycetota; class Actinomycetes; order Streptomycetales; family Streptomycetaceae; genus Streptomyces. The sequence goes on along the minus strand of JAFEKX020000001.1, from coordinate 1,540,373 downwards.
ATATCCCAGCTCCGCCACGGCACTCTCCACCGCCTGCCGCGCCTTCTGGCTGACGTGCCGGCGGTTGTTGATCACCCGCGAGACGGTGCCGACGGACACCCCGGCGCGCAGCGCCACCTCGTCGAGCGTCGGCGGCCGTGTGGTCATGGGGGCGACTCCAGTTCGTACGGACGTAATCCGAGAGCGATGACAACCGGAGTGTCCTCGTCCTCGACCTGCGAGTTCGTTGCTGACCTGGGAGGGAACTGGGGTGACGCCACAGCTCGGCCGGTTCCTGTGCGATGCCGCCAGCCGAAACTGGAAGCGCTGACAGTCGCAGAGTAGGAGGGGACGTTCACTCTGTGAAGGGTCCGGACGAGGAAAAGGCCTCTGTGCGTGAAGACTTGACAGCTCTGTCGGACCCGCTCACCATCTGGCACTGACGCCGCATCGAGCCGACCCTGTCACCGAGAAGGGCTCGGTATGTTCCGCAGGACCAGACTCCGCAGGACCGGACTCCGTAAGACCAAATTCCGCAGGACCGGATGGGCCGCGGCCTTCCTCGCGCCCGCCCTGACGGTCGCCACCCTGGCCGCGACGCCTGTGGACCCCGTGCTTCCCGTGGGCTCCGCGCATGCCGCGGACGCGCCCTACGAACGAGTCCTCAACGGCACGTTCGACAACGGCAAGACCTCGTGGTGGAGCAGCGGCAACACCCCGTCCACCGTCACCTCGGGCCGCCTGTGCGCCGACGTGCCCGCCGGGACGGTCAACGTCTGGGACTCGATGATCGGCCAGAACGACATCCCGCTGGAGGCCGGCCAGCCGTACACCCTGCGCTTCACGGCCTCCGCCACCCTGGACGTGTCGATCCACGCCGTACTGCAGCTGCCCGCCGCCCCGTCCACGACCACCCTCAACAAGACTGCCGCGATCACCACCACGCCGAAGACCTTCCAGTTCACCGGCACCTCCACCGCCGCCGACCTGCACGCCCAGCTCTCCTTCCAACAGGGCGGCGCCGCCCGGCCGTTCACCCTCTGCCTCGACGACGTCTCCCTCACCGGCGGCGCGATCCCCGGGCGGCGGACGCGACTTCGGCTCTCCGGTGCGGACGAACCAGTACGGCTACGCGGTCCACGGCCCGAAGAAGGCGTCGATCGTCAACGCCGCGACGAAGCCCGTGAGTTGGCGCCTGCTGAACGCCTCGGGTGCGGTCGTGACGTCGGGGCGCACCCACGTCCAGGGCACGGACGCCGCCTCCGGCGACCACGTCCACATCGCCGACTTCAGCTCGGTGCGCAGGATCGGCACGGGCTACACGCTCGTCGTCGGCGACGCCACCAGCCATCCGTTCGCCATCGCGGAGAACCCCTACCAGGCCCTGAGCAAGGACTCGTTGGGCTATTTCTACGACGTCCGCAGTGGCACGCCGATCGAGGCGCAGTACGCGGGAGCGGCCTACGCCCGGCCTGCCGGACACATCGGCGTGGCACCCAACAAGGGCGACACGGACGTGCCCTGCCTGCCCGGCACGTGCGACTACTCCCTTGACGTCCGGGGCGGTTGGTACGACGCGGGCGACCAGGGCAAGTACGTCGTCAACGGGGCCCTTGCGGCTTGGCAGTTGATGGACTCCTACGAACGCTCTCGTGCCCAGGGCGACATCGCCGGCCTGCGCGACGGACTGCTCGGCATCCCGGAGAACCACAACGGCGTCCCGGACGTACTCGACGAGTCCCGCTGGGAGACGGAGTTCCTGCTGAGCATGCAGGTCCCCGCGGGCGAACCGCTGGCCGGGATGGTCCACCACAAGGTCCACGACCTGGCCTGGACCGCCCTGCCCACCCGGCCCGACCAGGACTCCCAACCCCGCTACCTGCACGCCCCGTCCACGGCCGCGACCCTCAACCTGGCCGCCGCGGGCGCCCAGTGCGCCCGGGTGTGGGGCCGTTACGACGCGGTCTTCGCGCACCGGTGCCTGACCGCCGCCAAGACCGCCTGGAAGGCCGCGGTCGCCCACCCCGACGTGTACGCCCCGAGCGACGACAGCGTCGGCGGCGGAGCGTACGCCGACACGGACGTGACCGACGAATTCTCCTGGGCGGCAACGGAGTTGTACGCCACCACGCACGACCGCGCCTACCTGTCCCGCATCGACACGGAGATCACCCCGGCCGGTTTCTCCTGGCGGGACACCGGCGCGCTGGCCGACCTCACCGTCGTCCGGCTGCCGAGCCGCTTCCCCGCGCGCATGGTCGCCTCCGCCCGCAAGCGGGTCCTCGCCGTCGCCGACGGCTTCGTACGCGACGAACGCTCGCAGGGCTATCCCAACCCCAACCTCCCCGCCGACGGCGCCTACGTCTGGGGCTCCAACAGCGTCACCGCGAACAACGCCCTGGTCATCGCGACCGCCTACGACCTCACCCACCGGGACAGCTACCGCAGCGCCGTCCTGGGTCGATGGATTACCTCCTCGGCCGCAACGCCCTGAACCAGTCCTTCGTCAGCGGCTACGGCACGCAGGCCAGCCACAACCAGCACAACCGCATCTGGGCCCACCAGATCGACCCCAACCTGCCGAACCCGCCTGCCGGTTCACTGGCCGGTGGCCCCGACTCGGCCCTCCAGGACCCGGTCGCGCAGCAGAACCTGGTCGGCTGCACCCCGCCACCTGCTACATCGACGACATCTACTCGTACTCGACCAACGAGGTCGCCATCAACTGGAACTCCGCGCTGGCCTGGGTGGCGACCTTCGCCGCCGACTCCGCGCGCTGAGCACCACCCCTGCCTGAACGCACGGCACCGCCGTGGCCCCCGCCCGCGCTTGGACGAGCGCGGGCGGGAGCCGAGCCGAGGGGCCCGCGGCAGCCCCGCCCCAAGAGATAGGGACGCACCATGCGCTGGAAGGCCCTGCTCAAAACCATCCCCTGGGAACCGCCTCACTCAAGACAGCCACACTGCGAACTGCCCTGGTATGCCTGCTGGTTGCCCCGCTCCCGCTCCTCGCGGCCGGTACGGCCGCAGCCGCAAGCCCGGTCTCCCTGACGAGCGGCTTCTACCCAACCCCGACTCCGGCCCGGCCGTCTGGGTCCGCGACAACCCCTCCGACTCCCGCGCCGCCCGCATCCAGTCGGCCATCGCGTCCCAGCCGATCGCCCGCTGGTTCGCCAACGAGAGCGCGGGCATCGGACCGGCCGTGTCCGGCTACGTCGGCGCCGCCGACAGCCACGACAAACTGCCGGTGCTCGTCGCGTACGACATCCCGGGCCGGGACGCGTGCGGCGGCGAGTCCTCCGGCGGCGCGGGCAGCGTGGCGGCCTACCGCACCTGGATCTCCACCTTCGCCGCGGCGGTCGGCACCCACCCCGCCGTCGTCGTCATCGAGCCGGACGCCCTGTCGGACTTCAGCTGCCTGACCAGCGCACAGATCAGCGACCGCCTCGCGATGCTCTCCTACGCCACCCAGATGTTCCAGCAGAAGGCCCCCAACACCTGGGCCTACCTGGACGCCGGACACACCAACTGGGTCGACCCGGCGACCATGGCGAGCCGCCTGAGGTCGGCCGGCGTCGCCAACATCCGCGGCTTCTCCCTGAACGTCTCGAACTTCTACACCACCCCGTCCTCCGAGACCTACGGCAACTCCATCAACTCGGCGCTCGGCAACACCTCCCACTACGCCGTCGACACCAGCCGGAACGGCAACGGCTCCAACGGCGAGTGGTGCAACCCCGCCGGACGCGAACTCGGCGTCACGCCACGGGTGGGCGGCGCCGAGGACCTGATGCTGTGGGTCAAGACCCCGGGCAACTCCGACGGGCAGTGCGGGGTCGCTCCGACCGTGCCCGCGGGCCGGTTCAGCCCCGACCTCGCGGTCCGGCTGATCGACGGCACGTGAGGCGGGCGTACGGCACCTGGATGCGGCGTACGGGTCAACTCGGCGGCTCCAGAAGGACCTTGTCCTGGGTGCCGTCGGGCCAGGTGACCGTCGCGAGGGCGCTGCCGTCACCGTCGTGACAGACCTCAAGCCGTACGGCCTCGGCGGCACCCGACCCTCGACGACCCCGGAGAGACAGACCAACGCGGCGTACACCGCGCCAGGTTGCACCTCCGAAGTCGTCGCGAGCCAGGGCGTCGCCGAGTACGGCCCGAAGGCATTCGCGTCCCGCGCCGTGGCGACACCCGCCTCGTCGAAGCCGCGCAGCCCAACCACCGCGCTGGACAAACCTGTTGGGCGGCGCACCCAGGCTGCGGGCCCGGACGACTCGTGCACGAGCGGTGGTTCGGCGTCGGCCAGACAGTAGCCGCCGAGCCGTAGCCGCACCGGCTCCCGCACCGGGCCGTCGACCCGAGCGAGCCGCACCTCCAGCGGGCCGTTGAGCATGGACGCCGCCGTGATCCACGGCCCCGTACGGAAGGCGGGCGCGGGATCGTGGGCGTACGGCGGGGGCACCGGACCGGTCGGCCAGTGCGCGCGATGCCGGGAGACAGCCGTGCGCTCACCCAGGTGCAGCCGGGTCAGCGGTCGGCGGTGCGAGGGCCGCCCCTCGGCGTCGAGCAGCGCGATGTGCGAGTCGAGGGGGTCGATCAGGCTCGACTCCGTGCTGTCCGGGGCGGAATGGGACGAGTAGGCGAGGCGGCTGTACACAGGGTCGTCCGCCTCGGGGGCGGTGCCGTCACCGGACGCGTGGTCGCCGCCGTGGTTGACGACGCGGACGATCCCGTCCGCCGCCGTGCCGGATACGAGCCAGCCCGGGGCGGTCAACGTCCGCCGTACGTCCCGGACTTCAAGGGGCAGCGCCTCCTCCTTCTCCGTCCACACCGGGTGGTCGGCCGGCAGCACCAGCCCGGCGAAGCCCTTGCTCGACCAGTACGGCGAACCGGGCCCCGAGTACGGCTGCCGGATGGCCGTGAACTCCCGTGCCAGCCCAGCGGTTGGAGCCCGCGCCCGTCGAAGCAGCCCGCCCCGGTGAAGTGCCGCAGGACTCCGCTCGCGAGGCGCCGGGTGCGGCCGGGCGGCAGGGGAGTGGCGTCGAAGACGGCACCCGCCCACAGCGGGCAGAGCGTCGCGTAGCGGTACGTCAGGGAGCGGCCCTGGTACAGCGGGGCGCCGTCGGCCGCCACGAGGTGCTGGGCGTCGTCGACGTAGCGGCGCAGCCTGGCGCGGTAGCGGGGAGCAGGGCGGGGTCCGCGTCGGCGCCGGAGATGCGGCAGTACCAGAGCGGGTAGTAGTGCATGGCCCAGCCCGAGTAGTGGTCGAAGTGGCGCAACGGGCCGCCGGTGCCGCCGCCGTCGGAGTACCAGCCCCCGCCCGCGTACCAGGCCTCCGTGCGCACGGTCGCGTGGTCGATGTCCGGCGCGCTCCACGGAGCCCCGACCGAGCGCAGGAACGCGGACGTGATCGCCCTGAACCAGACCCAGTTGTTGTCGGGGACCGCGCTGCCGAGCAGCTCCGTCATCCAGGCGACGATCCGTTGCCGTACCGGGTCGTCCAGCCGGTCCCAGATCCAGGGCCGGGTCTCGTGCAGCGCGATCGCCACCGACGCGCACTCCACCCTGGCCTGCTCGCACGCGCGCATGCTCGGCCAGCGTTCAGGGGCGCGTGGGTCGGTGCCGGCCGCCAGGCCCTCGGCGTACCAACCGGCATGGCCGTGCGGGTCGTTGTCACCGGACCGCGCCAGACGGAAGCCCGCGAGGAGGAAGGTGCGGGCGAAGCCTTCGAGGCCCGTCGCTGTGCCGGCCGTTGCGGCTGGCGGGACCGGGGAGGTGGAGCAGGGCGTGCCGGTCGGTGGAGTACGGGCGGACGGCGGTGAGTTGGGCGTCGGCCAGCGCCTCCCAGTGTGCGCGTGTCCAGCCGGTGTGCGGGGAGAGGAGCCGGTCCTCCGGTATCAACTGTCCGCCTTCCCGAGGGCGTTGAGGCGGGCCGGGGGCGCCACCGACTGACGTACGACGACGTGCGAGCCGAGCACCACGCGGCGGCTCGGCGGGTCCATAGGGCGGCGGTGCAGGGCGAGGCGGGTCGCGGAGCGGCCGAGTTCCTGCTGCGGGACGTGCACGGTGGTCAGCCGGGGGTAGAGGTCCTCGGCGAGCGGGATGTCGTCGAAGCCGACCACGGAGAGGTCGTCGGGGACCGAGCGGCCCAGGTCGCGGGCGGCGGCGATGGCACCGGCCGCGCTCATGTCACTCGCGCAGAAGATCGCGGTGGCGTCGGTGTCGGTCAGCAGACGGCACGCCGCCTCGTAGCCGGACTCGCGGGTCATGTCGCTCTCGGCGACAAGCGCCGGGTCGGGCTTGACGCCGTGCGCGCGCAGGGCACGTTCGTACCCTTCGAGGCGCTGGCCCGCGACGCTGAACTCGTGCGGGCCCGCCAGATGGGCGACCCGGGTGTGGCCCGCGGAGAGAAGGTGGCTGGTGGCGGCGAAGGCACCGCTCTCCATGTCGCACTCGACCACGTCCACCGGCGCCTTCGCGCCGCCCTTCCACGGCCGCGCGCACAGCACCAGCCGTGAGCCCGCCCGCTCCAACCCCTCGGCCGCTGCGGTGAGTTGGGCCAGATGCTCCTCGGTCTCGGCCATGCCGCCGACCAGGATGACCGCCTCCGCTCCGCGCTGACGCATCAGGTCGATCACGGACAGCTCGCGCTCGGGGACGCCCTGGGTGGAACAGACGAGACAGACCCGGCCGTCGGCGACCGCCTGCTCCTCCACCCCGGAGGCGACGTTCATGAAGAACGGCGAGGTGATGTCGTTGACCACCATCGCCACCAGACCCGAAGTCGTGTTGAGGGAGCGGGCGTTGGCGTTGACCACGTAGTCGAGGTCCTGCACGGCCTGCATGACGCGGTCGTGCGTCGCCGGGGAGCGGTGTACGCCCCGCTGAGAATCCGCGAGACGGTGGCGACGGACACGCCCGCGCGCGACGCCACGTCACGGATCGTCGCCCGGCCTGCGGAACCCCGACCTTGAGCCATGCTCTGCTTCTCCTCGCCCCGGCGGACAGCCGGTGTAAGTAACACCGATGAAAAAGTTACACAACTGGCGAGGGATTCTCTACGGCCCGGGTGCAGGTACCGGCCGGAACTTCTCCAGGGCCGTCGAACCTCTTGACGACGATGAGAGGCCCCTTAACGTCCCGGTTACTGTAAACGGTTCAGTGAACGTTACATGCCGCTCGGCATCACCGCGCATGCGTTTCGCAGCCCCCGCATGCCATGCCACCGCATCCCTCTTCTCCGCCTCGGAGGAACACCAGATGACTTCGTCGAACGTCTCCAGACGCGGCCTCCTGCGCACCGCCGCACTCGGCGCCGGCACCCTCGCCCTGGGCGGCGGTCTGGGCGCGTGCGGCTCCGGCTCGCCCTCCTCGTCGGCGGACGCGCTCACCTACTGGGACTGGTACGTCACCCAAGCCCCTTGGGTGGACAGGGAGATAGAGCTCTTCGAGAAGGGCCACAGCGGGATCGGCGTCAAGAAGACCACCCAACAGAACGCCAAATACGCCGACTTGGTCGCGCTCGCCAACCGCAGCGGCAACCCGCCGGACGTCTTCATGATCCCGCAGGTCCCCAGCGTCGCCGAGCAGGTCGCCAAAGGGTGGCTGCACCCGCTCGACGAGTGGGCGACCCCGGCATGGCAGGCACGCTTCCCCGAGGGCACCTTCCTGGAAGGCGCCAACGTCTTTGCCGGCAAGGTCTATTCGGCCCCGCTGAAGGGCTCGGGCCCACAACTCCAGCTCTACATCCACCACGGCGTCTTCAGGTCCGTCGGCCTGACGAACCCCGACGGCAGCGTCAAGATCCCCGTACCTGGGACGACGTCACCAACGCCGCCCAGACGATCACCAGGAAGAGCGGCGGCAAGTCGTACGGCTTCGGCTTCGGCAACGCCGACGGCATCGGCGTCCTCGCCTGGTGGCTTGACCTGTTCGTGCGCGGCGCGGGCGCACCGGGCGGCGCTCCCACCGTGCCCGGCACCGGTATGGACTACCGCGTCGGCAAGTGGACGTTCGGCACGGACCGGGCGTACGCCGACTTCCTGGAGCTGCTCGTCGAGTGGAAGAAGCGGGGCCTCTTCCACCCCAACTCGGTGAGTCTGTCCGACGAAGCGGCCCGCGCGTTCTTCGAGCGCGGCAAGTTCGGCATGACCGTCGGCGGTGTGTGGAACCAACCCGAGTGGACGCAGCACAAGTTCACCGACTACAGCCTGGTCACCCTGCCCTCGCCGACCGCGACCCCGCAGGGCTACTACTACGCCGATCCGGTCGGCAACGGCTCGTTCGCCGCGGTCTCCGCCAGGTCCCAGAAGGCACACCAGGCGTTCCAGTGGCTCGACGCGCTGACGTCCCCCGCCGCCGGGCGCCGCTGGGTGCAGGACCTCAACGGCGTCTCCGCCTACCCCGCCGACAACGACCCGGCCGGCATCGACTCCAAGCCCTTCGCCGCGTTCATCGGCATGACCGAGCAGGTGCTGCGCGGCCCGGTGCCCCTCGTGCGCAACCCCGAGCTGGCCGGCGTCGCCCCCGGCGCCCCCAAGCCCGACATCGGCGATGTCGTGACCGGCGTCTACACCGGTCAGATCAAGGACGTCCAGGGCGCGTTGACCAGCCTGGCCGACAAGAAGTTCCAGCTCCTGTCGGACGCGGTCGCAGCGGTCGCCAAGCAGGGCAAGAAGGCCAGCACGTCCGACTACGTCTTCGCGGACTGGGACCCCACCAAGCCATACACCACGAAGAAGAGGGCGTGAGCCGACACCATGTCACTCCTCGACACCCGTGAGCGTCGCCGAACGCCCCCGACCCCACCCCCGGTCGCCGCCCGCCCCGGCCTCACTCGCCGCATCCGCGCCGCCAAATGGTCGTATCTCTATCTGACCCCCATGGCCGTGCTCCTGCTGGCCTTTGTGGTCTATCCGATCTTCGCGTCCTTCGGCTACACCTTCTACCGCTGGAACGGCATCGGCGAACCCGGCGACTACGTGGGCCTCGCCAACTTCCGGCAGATCCTGCACGACAGCATCTTCTGGGGCGCCGTCCAGCACACCTTCGTCTACGCCTTCGTCCTCGTCCCGGTGCAGCTCCTGCTGGCGTTGGCGCTCGCGCTGGTGCTGAACAACCCGAAGCTCAAGTTCGCGCTGTTCTTCCGGACCGTCTACTTCATCCCCGTCGTCACCTCTGCCGCGGTCGTCGGCGTCGTCATCCAGCTCATGCTGGCCAACTTCGGTGACTCGGCGGGGAGTCTGCTCGCCAGGACCGGCATGACCGACGGGCACATCGACTGGCTCGGCGACCCGCACACCGCACTCGCCGTGATCATCGCGATCGGCATCTGGCACACCCTCGGCTACAACCTCGTCTACTTCCTCGCCGGACTGCAGACCATCCCGGCCGAGCTGTACGAGGCGGCGAAGCTCGACGGCTGCGGCCCGGTGCAGTCCTTCTTCCGCATCACCATCCCGATGCTGCGCCAAGTCGGCGTCGTCATCGTCGTGTTGGCGTTCATCGGCAGCTTCCAGGTCTTCGACCTCGTACAGGTCCTCACCGGCGGCGGCCCGTACTTCGCCACCGAGGTCGTCAACACGTACATCTACCACCTGGCCTTCGGCGGCTCCGCCGGTGCCGCCGCCCAGCCCGACATCGGCCTGGCCTCCGCCGCCTCCTTCCTCTACGGACTGCTGCTCATCGTGTTCTCCGCGCTCCAGGTCCTCGCCCTGCGCGGGATCACCAGACGGCGCACGGCCGCCAGCCGATAAGCCGGCCGATCAACGGCCGCCAACCAGCAAAGGGTCACGCCGATGTCCACACTGTCGCAACGCCCGCGCCCACGAAGGCAGTTGAGTCTGCACAGAGGCCGAAGCGGTCTGCTCTACCTCGCGCTGTTCGGCGGCGGCCTCGTCTGGCTCTACCCGTTCCTGTGGGCGCTCGGCAGTTCGCTCAAGAGCACCGACGGCTTCTTCTCCGGCGGGCTCGATCCGATCCCGTCCGAGTTCCACTGGTCCAACTACAGCGAGGCCTGGACCCAGGCGGACTTCAGCCGGTTCTTCGTCAACACGGTCCTGTTCGCGACCGGCACGGTCATCGTCACGCTGCTCGCCACCTCCATGGCCGGCTACGTCCTGGCCCGCACCGACTTCCCCGGCAAGAGACTCTGGCTCGGCCTGGTCGGCGTGACGCTCTTCCTGCCGCACGGCTACACGATCATCCCCGTCTTCGACCTCATCCAGCGCCTCCATCTCCTCAACACCCTCTGGTCGGTGATCATCGTCCAGTCCGCGGGCGGGATGGTCTTCGGCACCTTCCTCTTCATGGGCTACTTCACGACGATCGACCGCGGACTGGAGGACGCGGCCCGCGTGGACGGGGCGAGCTTCCACCAGATCTTCTGGCGGATCATGTTCCCGCTGTCCGGCCCGATGCTGGCCACCGTCGGCCTGTTCGCCTGCATCAATGCCTGGAACAGCTTCTTCATCCCGCTGGTCTTCACCCTCTCCCGCCCCGAACTCCACACCCTGTCCGTGGGCATGTTCAGCTTCATCGGCCAGAACTCCACCGCCTGGACCCTGGTGTGCGCGGGTTCGGTCATCACCCTGCTGCCCATCGTCCTGATCTTCATCGTGCTGCAGCGGTTCTTCATCAACGGCCTCGCGGGCGCGGTCAAGCAGTAGCGGGGAGCGCCGGCCGACTCAGCCGCCACCGTCCAGATCGGTGCGCTGCCGCAGCACCCGCAACTCGTCACCGATCAGCTCCATCTCGTAGAGCTTGCCCCGCGCGTTCTCGAACGGCCGGTGCAGGACCATCATCAACTGCCCCTCGAACGTGCGGAACAGCATCCCGTGCCCGCTGTCCTCCCGCACCAACGGCCGCCGCTGCACCCAAGGCCCGCGCAGCGCACCGGACTTGGAGACGGCGTAGGTCTGCACATAGCCACCGGTGAGGGTGCCGTCCGCGCCGAGCACGTTCTTCTCGTACGTCGACCACAGCATGAGGAGGGAACCGTCCGGGGCGGGGTACAGCTGCGGTCCGTCCGTGACGTACGGCGGGAGTTGGTGCGGCACACCGGCCGGGATCTGCTCGCCGATCCAGGGCGCGTCCGACGCCTTGAAGAGGAAGACCGGGTCGCCGATCGTGGCGGTCAGGTCCGGGGCGAGCCGGATCGCCTCCATCGTGCCGTCGACGGTCTGCAGCCACTCGTGCGCGTACACCATCCACGGCTGCCCGGACGGGTCGACGTACAGCGTGCCGTCCAGCGTCATGAGGCGCTCGGGCGGGGTGGGGCGGGCGGGGTCGACCGACGTGAAGGGACCCAGCGGGGAATCGGACACGGCCGTGATCGTGCCCCGCCGATGGTTCGCGAGCTGAAACGGCGTGCCCCAACGGCCGGTTGGGGGTACCGGCAGCGGACTGTTCTCGTCGTGCAGCGTGGTGAAGAGGTAGTACCGGCCCTGCCACGCGTGTACTTCGGGCGCCCAACCACCTTCGCTCGCCCAGAGGTTGCCCTGCTCCGCCGCCAGGAACACCACCACCGGACGCGTCCAGTCGCCCAGGTCATCGCTCCGGTAGACCATCGTGCCGACGCCCTCCACACCGGACACCGACGGGTCGTTGGACGTGTAGAGGTGGTACGTGCGGGTCGCCTCGTCGGCGACCACGAACGGGTCGTGCAACGGCATGTCGGGAAGCCGCATCGGTCCGCCGGTCAGCCGCGCCGGTTCGCTGTCCGCAATGATCGCCACGGTCGCAGAATACGTCGGCCCCCTGATCCCGCAAGCCCCTCAATTCCCGCCCACACCCCTGCTGTTGAGGGAAAAACGCTTGGACTGCGCGCGGGCCGTCGCGGGACACTGCCAGTCCTGGCCAGCCGTCACGCCGGGCGCCGGACGACATCACGGGGTGGGGATGGGATCGCCTGAATCGCGCGTCGCCGGGCCGCGCAGAGGCCCGGTGTTACTCGCACTTCGCTACTACGGACGGGAGTTGGCCCGGCTCCGCCGCTGGACCGCGCCCGCCACACTGCTGCCCGCGCTGGGCAACATCGGCATCAACTACATCGCCCCGCTGATCGTCGCCAGGCTCGTGGGCCGCATCGCGGGCGACGCGGGCATGGGCGTCGGCTCGGCACTGCCGTACGTCCTCGGGTTCGCCGGAGTCCTCCTGCTCGCCGAGGTGTTCTGGCGCCTGGGACTGCACTGTCTCAACCGCCTGGACGCGCTCGGCATCGAGCACCTGTACGTCATCGGCATGGACGAACTCTTCGCCAAGGACGCCGCGTTCTTCCACGAGAACTTCGCCGGGTCGCTCACCAAAAGGGTGTTGAGCTTCGCCTCCCGCTTCGAGGAGTTCGTCGACACGATGACGTTCCAGGTCGTGGGCAGCCTGGTCCCGCTGCTGTTCGGCTCGGTCGTGCTGTGGCGCTACGAACCGCTGCTCGTCGTAGGCCTGTTGGCGATGATCGCGCTCACCGCGCTGGTCGTCGCGCCGCTCATCCGGCGCCGCCAGGCACTCGTCGACCTGCGCGAGGAGGCCATCGCCCGGGTGTCCGGTCATGTCGCCGACAGCCTGATGAACATGGACACCGTCCGCGCGTTCGCCGCCGAGGAACGCGAGGCCGCCGAACACCGGTCCCGCGTCGCCCAGTCGAGGCGCCTCACCCTCCGTTCCTGGGACTACGGCAACCTGCGCATCGACACCCTCGTCGCACCGCTCTCCGTGCTCACCAACGCGCTCGGCCTGCTCCTCGCGGTGGCCCTCGGCGGCGGCGAACACGGCGTCGAGGCCGTGGTGGTGGCGTTCACGTACTACACGAACGCGACCCGGATCATGTTCGAGTTCAACCAGATCTACCGGCGTCTGGAAAGCTCGATGACCGAAGCCGCCCAGTTCACCGAGCTGTTGATGGCCCCGCCCACCGTCCTCGACCCGGACAAGCCCGAGCCCCTGCGCTCCCGGGCCGCCGACGTCCGCTTCGAGAACGTCACCTTCGCCCACGCGGGCGCCGACACCCTCTTCGACGGGCTCGACCTGACCGTGCCCAGCGGCACGAAGATCGGCCTCGTGGGGCGGTCCGGCGGCGGCAAGACCACCCTCAGCCGACTGCTGCTGCGGATGACGGACATCGACGCGGGCCGCATCCTCATCGGCGGCCAGGACATCACCAAGCTGCGCCAGGCCGACCTGCGCAGCCTCATCGCCTACGTCCCGCAGGACCCGGCGATGTTCCACCGCACCCTGCGCGAGAACATCACCTTCGCGCGGCCCGACGCCACCGACGCCGAGGTCCGGCAGGCCGCGGAGGCCGCGCACGTCACCGAGTTCGCCGACACGCTGCCGGACGGCTTCGACACGATGGTGGGGAGCGCGGGATCAAGCTCTCGGGCGGACAGCGCCAACGCGTCGCCCTCGCCCGGGCGATCCTGCGCGACGCCCCGATCCTGCTGCTCGACGAGGCGACCAGCGCCCTCGACTCCGAGAGCGAGATCCTCGTACAAGAGGCGCTGTGGCGGCTCATGGAGGGCCGGACCGCACTCGTCGTCGCCCACCGGCTGAGCACCGTCGCCGGCATGGACCGGCTCGTCGTCCTCGACCGCGGCCGGATCGTCGAACAGGGCGCGCACCAGGAGCTGTTGACCGCGGACGGCGCCTACGCGAAGCTCTGGCGCCACCAGTCGGGCGGCTTCCTGGACGAGAGCCCCCAACAGGCCGCCGACCTGCACTGACGGCCCGAACTGCGTCTGGGTTCCCGGGACTTCGCGCAGCGGATTCCCGGGACTTCGGAGTTCGCGCAGTACCGAGTTGAGCCGCTGTGGTCTTCTGAAGTCCGCGGTGGGCTCACCGCAGCCGTCGCCCTCGGCGGCGCCACGGTGGCCACGACCGCGCACCCGGCCCCGGCCACGTTCACCCACCCCGGCATGCTGCACAACGCCGGCGACATCAACCGCGCCAGGGTCAGGGTCGCGGCGGGAACCGCCCCCTGGCTGTCCGGCTGGAACAGGCCGACCGCCAACTCCCGGTTGACCTGGACGAACCGGGCGACGGCGACGATCGTCCGAGGCGGTACGGGACAGAACTACAGCCTCTTGGCCATGTACTACGACCTCGTCGAGCCCGAGGGTGGGGGAGGTGACTACGGGTCCCACAGCGGTGGCTACGACCAGCTCGGCTTCGGGACGCCGATGTACGCGAAGTAGGGACGCGGGGCGTCCACGGACCGGGCATCGATGCCCGATCCGTGGACGCCCTCTTGACCTCGGGTGGCGGTGGATCGACACTCGAGCAGGGAATCCTAGTGAACAGGTAGGGAAATATGGGGCTTGAGCCGTTCGCCACTCGTCGCGCGGGCCGTTCGCCTCTTCTGACCTCCCGCCGTTACATCGATCTGCTGCGAGTCTGCAGCGCACTGAACCCCCTGCGCTGAACCCCGCCCACCGCACGACGACGCTTCCGCCGCGCGTACGTCCACGCGCCCGTACCCGGGGAGTCCCATGTCCAGCACGTCTCTCGCCGCCGTCCCTCTCACCCCGGTCCGCCCCCGCGTTCCGGGGCCGGATCGGGCGCGACGCGCGCAGCGGGCACTACGCCGTGCCGCGCCGCTACCGCCTCCACATCTCCACCGCCTGCGCCGACGGCCTGCGCATCGCCGTCACCCACAGCCTGCTCGGCCTCGACGAGAGCTGTCCGGCCGTGTTCCTGTCCGCCGTACCCGACTGTCCAAGTGGTGGACACTCCGCGCTGCGCCCGCTCTACGAGGCGAGCGCGCACCGATACTCAGGACCTGCCGCCGCGCCGGTGCTCAGCGACGACTGGTCCGGCCGGATCGTCAGCACCCACGCCCCCGACATCATGCGCGACCTCGCCCGGCACTTCGGCGAGAGCGGACTGCGGCTGTACCCGTGCGAGGCTGAGTCCGAGATCGAGGCCGTCGAGCGGCTGTGCGCGCAGGGCATCGAGGACGCGGCGCAGCGCGCCGGAGCGGCCGGGGTCGAGCAGGCGGAGCGCGACGAGGCGCTCGGCCGGCTGCTGGAGACCCTGGGCTCGCTGGACCGCTGGCTCGACGGCCGCGAACACATGATCCGCGACGAACTCACCGCCGCCGACGTCGAGTTGTGGGTGTCACTGGTGCAGCTCGACACCGTGCACCGCAACCACCTGGACGCCGCCGCCGTGCAGCGCATCGCCGACCACCCCCACCTGTGGGCCTACGCCCGCCGCCTGGCCGCCCACCCGGCCTTCGGCGGCACCCACCTCGACCTCGACGGCATCGCCCGCCGCCACCACGCCCACTGCCGGGGCCTGGAGGCGGCAGGCGCGGCTGTCCAGATCCTGGACTGGGCAGCCCACGCGGCCGACGAAACCGGGGCCTGTCGCAGTTGAGCGGCCTCCCGGACCGTCCAAAAGGTGGACCGTCGTTGACAGTCGAACAGGCATCTGACTGAATACCGCTTCAATGAACGCGAGGCCCATCGGGGCCGGAACGGCAACGGTGACGGACATGTACGCAGCTTCGAGGACGGCCACGCGCCGCTCCCACGGCTGCGTACTGCCGTACGCGAACCCGCTCGTCGAGGACCGCGCCGTCGATCTCCTGCGCGTGAACAGCGCACTGTGTACCGCACCGGGCTGCGCCCGCTGTCGAGGCTGACGACTTCGCCCAAGAGTCTTCCAGCTCTTCCCGTTGGTCATTCCAGCCCCGGTCCGTGCGTCTCTCGCCGTGAGCGTCACTTCCGTCACGCCCAGGTGCCGCGGTCCGGGAGCTCCCACTCCCGCCGGAGCCCCCTCATGAGTGAACCCCAGGCACCACCGTGTCCCTGGCCGACGCGCCGCCCGCCGACGCGCCGTCAAAACCCCTGACAGCACAGCGAGTTCAGCCCCTGCGCCGACCCGGCCGCTGGATCGTCACGCTGGCCGTGCTGGTCGTCGTCGCCCAGTTCGTGCACGGCCTGGCGACCAACTCGTTCTACCAGTGGGACCGCTTCGGCTACTGGTTCCTGCGCCCGACGATCCTCGACGGACTCGTCATCACCCTCCAAGTTGCCGCGCTCAGCGCCGTGTTGGGCCTGATCGGCGGCATCCTCCTGGCCCTGGCCAGGCTCTCCAGGAGCCCGGTGCTGCGCGCCGTGAGCTGGACCTATGTGTGGGCACTGCGGTCGATCCCGCTCATCGTGGTGCTGATCTTCCTCTACAACTTCAGCGCCCTGTACAAGACGCTCAGCATCGGCGTCCCCTTCGGCCCCGCCTTCTTCTCCTTCGACGAGTCGAAGCTCGCCACCGACATGGCCGTCGCCGTCGTGGGACTCAGCCTCAACGAGGCGGCGTACGCGGCCGAAGTGGTCCGCGGCGGCATCCTCTCCGTCGACCAGGGCCAGCACGAGGCGGCCTCCGCCCTCGGCCTGCCCAAGGGCTACCAGTTCCGCCGAATCGTCTTCCCGCAGGCACTGCGCTCCATCACCCCGAACTACGTCAACCAGCTGATCGGCCTGATCAAGAGCACCTCCCTGGTCTTCTACGTCTCGCTGCTCGACCTGTTCGGCTCCGCGCAGACGATGGGCTCCACCTACCCCGGCGACATCGTGCCGCTGCTCCTGGTCGTCACCGTCTGGTACCTGATCCTGACCAGCGTGGTGTCCGTGATCCAGTTCTACGTCGAACGGCACTACGCCCGCGGTGCCACCCGCTCCCTGCCGCCCACCCCGTTCCAGAAGCTCCGCACCGGCCTCACCGATCTGCGGGCCCGCATCCGTCGGGAGACCGCGCTATGACCACGCACACGATCGAACCGCTGACGGAGATCGTCCCGGCCGCCGTGGAGGTGCACGACGTGCACAAGTGGTACGGCGCCCACCGGGTCCTGGACGGCGTCGACCTGACGGTGCGACCCGGCGAGGTCACCGTGATCCTCGGCCCGTCCGGCTCCGGCAAGTCCACCCTGCTGCGGGTCATCAACCACCTGGAGAAGCCGGAGATCGGCTACGTCAGCGTCAACGGCGAGCTGATCGGCGTCAAGCAACAGGGCGGGCGGCTCAAGGAGTTGAGCGAACGGGCCATCCTCGCCCAGCGCAGCAGGATCGGGTTCGTCTTCCAGAACTTCAACCTCTTCCCGCATCTGACCGTCCTCGACAACGTGGCCGCCGCCCCCGTCGCCACCGGCCGGCTCAGCAAGCCCGAAGCCCTGGAACTGGCACGGGAGTTGCTCGGCCGCGTCGGCCTCGCCGAGAAGACGGGCGCCTACCCCCGCCAGCTCTCCGGCGGCCAGCAGCAGCGCGTCGCCATCGCCCGCGCCCTCGCCCTGCGCCCCGGCGTCATCCTCTTCGACGAGCCGACCTCCGCCCTCGACCCCGAACTCGTCGGTGAAGTCCTCGCCGTCATCAAGGACTTGGCGACCAGCGGCACCACCCTCGTCATCGTCACCCACGAGATCGGCTTCGCCCGCGAGGTCGCCGACCGGGTCGTCTTCATCGACGGCGGAAAGATCGTCGAGCAGGGCCCGCCGCACGAGGTCCTCGACAAGCCGCAGCACGAGCGGACCCGCGACTTCCTCAGCAAGGTCCTCTGACTCCCTTACCAGAGCACCCCTTTCCATCCCGAACACCGAACCTAGGAACAGCCATGTCTCCGCTCAGCCTTCGCAGCAGACTCACTCGCGGACTCACCGCGGGAACCGTCCTCGCTTCCCTCGCCGGCGGGCTCGCGGCCTGCGGCGGCGACAGCGACGCGGCCACCACCACCGACAGCGCCGCCGGCACGGTCACCGTGGGCGCCCTCTCGAACGGAGCCGCCCAGCAGGCCACCCTCAAGGTCGCCGAGGTGAAGTCGATCAGCGCCGAGCTGCCCAAGTCGGTCGCGAAGAGCGGCACGTTGGAGATCGGCGTCGGCTTCCTGCCGGCCGGCTCCCCGCCGCTCGGCTACGTCGGCTCCGACCAGAAGACGCTCACCGGCTCCGAGGCCGACATCGGCCGCCTCGTCGCCGCCGTCCTCGGTCTCAAGCCGGAGCTGAAGAACTCCACCTGGGAGAACCTCTTCATCGGCCTGGACAGCGGCAAGGTCGACGTCGCCTTCTCCAACGTCACCGACACCGAGGAGCGCAAGGCGAAGTACGAGTTCGCCTCCTACCGCGAGGACAACCTCGGCTTCGCCGTGAAGGCGACCAACTCCTGGAACTTCGACGGCAATTACGAGAACCTCGCCGGCAAGACCGTCGCCGTGGGCGCCGGCACCAACCAGGAGCGCATCCTCCTGGAGTGGAAGAAGAAGCTGGCCGCCGAAGGCAAGAAGGCGCTCACCGTCAAGTACTTCCAGGACAACAACAGCACCTACCTCGCGCTGGCCTCCGGGAAGATCGACGCCTACCTCGCCCCGAACCCCTCGGTCGCCTACCAGGTCTCCTCGACCAAGGGCTCGGCGAAGGCGGTCCGCAACGCGGGCACCTACTCCGGCGCCGGCTCCTCCCTCCAGGGCCTGATCGCGGCCACCGCGAAGAAGAACAGCGGCCTCGCCAAGCCCCTCGCCGACGCCATCAACTACCTCATCAAGAACGGCCAGTACGCCAAGTGGCTGGCCGCATGGAACCTCTCCAACGAGGCCGTCGCCAAGTCCGAGGTCAACCCGCCCGGACTGCCGCTGACCGACTCCTGACCCACCCTCTCCGCAAGGGGACCCCGCCGCAGCGCAGCGGGGTCCCCGCCCGTGCGACCAGTACCGGAGCCGTCACCCGATGTCTTCCACCGCCAGTATCGAAACCACCACCTCCACGTCCCACATCCTGGACAACCCGGCGTGGGCCGCGCTCACCGGCCCGCACGCCCACTTCGCCGAACGCGTCGGCCGCGCCGCCCGCTACCCCGCCGACGTGGCCGGCTTCCACGCCATCACCGACAACGACGACCCGCGCGCCTGGGCGGACCTCGCCGCGCTCGTCGGCCCCGGCGGCGCCGCCTCCGTGCGCGGGGTGGACGAGGCCCCGGACGGCTGGGAGATCGTCCGCAGCGGACAGGGCGTCCAACTCGTGGACACCGGGCTGCGCGCCGAACCCGACCCCGAGGCCGTCCTCCTCGGCGCCGCGGACGTCCCCGACATCCTCGACCTGGTCGCCCGCACCGAACCCGGCCCCTATCTGCCCCGCACCGTCGAACTGGGCACCTACCTCGGCATCCGCCACGAGGGCCGCCTCATCGCCCTGGCCGGGGAACGCCTCCATCCGCCGGGCTGGACCGAGATCAGCGCCGTGTGCACCGACCCCGACCACCGCGGCCGGGGCCTCGCCACCCGTCTGGTCCGCGCCGTCGCCGCCGGCATCAAGGAACGCGGCGACCACCCCTTCCTGCACGCCGCCGCGAACAACACCGACGCGATCCGGCTCTACGAGTCGATCGGCTTCACCCTGCGCGCCCGCACGCTCTTCTCCCTCATCCGGCGCACGGGCCCGACCGTCGCCACCGAGCCGCGAGAATCCGCCGCCGATCCGGAAGAAACGGCATAGGCATGCCGTTGCCCCCTATGAAGCCGGAATCCGCGGAGGTGGAGCAGATGTGTGGCGCATCCAACCTCGACGTGCGTCTCACCACGCGGCAGCACATCGACCTGGTGCGCACGGCCGGCGCTCTCTGTCGCCCCTGACCCTCCCCAGCCTTCGGCCGGGGTACCCCATACTCCCTGCGGTCGCCCCGCCGCCGTGCGCCCCCTCCGAGGGCCGGCGATCTCGTACGGATCTCCAGGAAGGCACCCCGTGTCATCGATCTCCGTTCCTCCCCTGCATCTCGCCGTCGCCCTCGACGGCACCGGCTGGCACCCGGCCTCCTGGCGCGAGCCGGTGGCCCGGCCCCGGGACCTGTTCACCGCCGCGTACTGGGCCGACCAGGTCGCCGAGGCCGAGCGCGGTCTGCTCGACTTCGTCACCTTCGAGGACGGCCTCGGCCTGCAGTCCTCGCACTACGGCGAGCTGGACGGCCGCACCGACCAGGTCCGCGGCCGCCTCGACGCCGTCCTCGTCGCGGCCCGTATCGCACCCCTCACCAGCCACATCGGCCTGGTCCCGACGGTGGTGTCCACGCACACGGAGCCGTTCCACATATCCAAGGCGATCGCCACCCTCGACTACGTCAGCACCGGCCGCGCGGGCCTCCGCGTGCAGCTCTCCGCCCGTCCGCACGAGGCCGACCACTTCGGCCGCCGCACCTTCCCGCCGATCAGCCTGGAGAGCCTGCGGACCGAGGCCGGACAGGAGCGCCTGACCGAGCACTTCGACGAGGCCGCCGACTACATCGAGGTCGTGCGCCGCCTCTGGGACAGCTGGGAGGACGACGCCGAGATCCGCGACATCGCCACCGGCCGCTTCGTGGACCGCGACAAGCTGCACTACGTCGACTTCGAGGGCCGGCACTTCAGCGTCAAGGGCCCCTCCATCACGCCCCGGCCGCCGCAGGGCCAGCCGATCGTCAGCTCCCTGGCCCACCAGACGATCCCGTACCGGCTGGTGGCCCGCGCCACCGACATCGGCTACGTCACCCCACACGACACCGACGACGCCCGCGCGATCGTCGCCGAGATCCGCGCCGAGCAGCAGACCGCGGGCCGCGCCGACGAACCCCTGCACATCTTCGGCGACTTGGTGGTCTTCCTCGACGACGACCAGGCCACGGCGGAGGCCCGCCGCGAACGCCTCGACACCCTCGCGGGGAGGCGTACACCAGCGACGCCCGCATCTTCGCCGGGACCGCCGCCCAACTCGCCGATGTGCTCCAGGAGTTGCAGACGGCAGGCCTGAGCGGCTTCCGGCTGCGGCCCGCCGTCGCCGGGCACGACCTCCCGGCGATAACCCAGAAACTGGTCCCCGAACTCCAGCGCCGGGGCGCCTTCCGCCAGGCCTACGAGGCCGACACCCTGCGCGGACTACTCGGGCTCGCCCGCCCCCCAACCGCTACGCCGCTGCCGCGGCCACCACCGCCTGAGCCGGAGGACCGTACGACATGAGCAAGCCCCTGAAGCAGATCCACCTGGCCGCCCACTTCCCCGGCGTCAACAACACCACCGTGTGGAGCGACCCCGCGGCCGGCAGCCACATCGAGTTCAGCTCCTTCGCGCACTTCGCGCGGACCGCCGAGCGCGCCAAGTTCGACTTCCTCTTCCTCGCCGAGGGCCTCCGGCTGCGCGAACAGGGCGGGAAGATTTACGACTTGGACGTGGTCGGCCGCCCCGACACCTTCACGGTCCTCGCCGCGCTCGCCGCCGTCACCGAACACCTCGGGCTGACCGGCACCATCAACTCCACGTTCAACGAGCCCTACGAGGTGGCCCGCCAGTTCGCCAGCCTCGACCACCTCTCCGGCGGTCGCGCGGCGTGGAACGTCGTCACCTCCTGGGACGCGTTCACCGGCGAGAACTTCCGGCGCGGTGGCTTCCTGCCGCAGGACGAGCGTTACTCCCGGGCCAAGGAGTTCCTCGCCACCACCCAGGAACTGTTCGACTCCTGGCACGGCGACGAGATCATCGCCGACCAGGCGACCGGCACCTTCCTGAGCGACGCCAAGGCCGGCGCATTCGTCCACCAGGGCCAACACTTCGACATCCAGGGCCAGTTCAACGTCCCGCGCTCCCCGCAGGGCCGCCCGGTGATCTTCCAGGCCGGCGACTCCGACGAGGGCCGCGAGTTCGCCGCGTCCAGCGCGGACGCCATCTTCAGCCGGTACAGCACCCTCACCGAGGGCCAGGCCTTCTACACCGATGTCAAGTCCCGCCTCGCCAAGTACGGCCGCAGGTCGGACCAGTTGCTCATCCTCCCGGCCGCGACCTTCGTGCTCGGCGACACCGACGCCGAGGCCGAGGACCTCGCCAAGGAGGTGCGCCGCCAGCAGATCAGCGGTGCCACGGCCATCAAGCACCTGGAGTTCGTCTGGAACCGGGACCTGTCGTCCTACGACCCGGACGGCCCGCTGCCCGAGATCGACCCGGACGTCAGCGACAACCACATCTCCAAGGGCCGGGCCCAAGTCCGCATGTACCGCGACCCGTTGGCGACCGCCCGGGAGTGGCGTGAGCGGGCGGAGGCGAACGGCTGGTCCATCCGCGACCTGGTCATCGAGACCGGCAACCGGCAGGCCTTCATCGGCTCCCCGTCGACGGTCGCGAAGACCATCA
Organism: Streptomyces sp. P3; assembly: GCA_016893485.2. GTDB lineage: Bacteria > Actinomycetota > Actinomycetes > Streptomycetales > Streptomycetaceae > Streptomyces. The sequence continues at coordinate 1,518,273 of JAFEKX020000001.1, read as the reverse complement.
ACGACTTCGTGCAGGCCGACGCCAGCGACGGCTTCATCCTCGTCCCGCACATCACCCCGACCGGCCTCGACCCGTTCGCCGACAAGGTCGTCCCGCTCCTCCAGGAACAGGGCGTCTTCCGCACCGAGTACGAGGGCCCGACCCTGCGCGACCACCTCGGCCTGGCCCACCCCGACGACGTGCGCGAGGAACGGGCGGCATCGTGAAGTTCCTCGCGATCACCCTCATCGTCCACCGCCCCGACCCGGTCACCGGCGTCCAGAAGCCGACCCACGAGCGCTTCCGTGAAGTCCTCGACAACGCCGTGCTGGCCGAAAAGTTGGGCTTCGACGGCTTCGGTGTGGGGAGCGGCACGAGCGGCCCTTCATCTCCTCCTCGCCGACGGTGGTCCTCAGTCACATCGCCGCGCTGACCCGCCGCATCCGCCTCTTCACGGCGGTCACCACCCTGAGCCTGCTCGACCCCGTCCGCGCCTACGAGGACTACGCCACGCTCGACCATCTCTCCGGCGGACGCCTCGACCTGATCATCGGCAAGGGCAACGGCACCGCCCAGCGCGAGCTGTTCCATGTCACGCCCGAGGACCAGTGGGAGCGCAACGCCGAGAGCTACGAGGTGTTCCGGCAGCTCTGGCGTCAGGACAAGGTGACGGCGAAGACCCGCTTCCGTCCCGAACTGAAGGACGCGGAGGTGTGGCCGCGGCCGTACCAGCAGCCGATCCGCGTCTGGCACGGCAGCGCGACGAGCAAGGAGAGCGTCGACCTCGCCGCCCGCTACGGCGACCCGCTGTTCTCCGCGAACGTCACCAACCCCATCGAGCCGTATGCCGAGTTGATCCGCTACTACCGGGAGCGCTGGGAGCACTACGGCCACGACCCGGCGGACATCGCGGTCGGTGCGGGCACGGCCGGGCTCCATGTCGCGCCCACCACCCAGGAGGCACTGGCCGCCTACCGGCCCGTCTTCGAGAGCAACCTCGCCTTCCAGAAGCAGGTGGGCCTGCCCGTCGTCTTCGAGACCCTGGAGGACTACGTCGAGCGCAGCTCCGCGCTGATCGGCAGCCCGCAGCAGGTCATCGACAAGGTGCACCGCTACCACGAGCAGTTCGGGCACACGGTGCTCCATCTCCACGCGGACGCGAGTGGCTTGACGGACAGCCGGCACCGGGCGTCACTCGAACTCTTCCAGTCGGCGGTAACTCCCGTGCTGCGCAAGGACATTCCGGACCCGCCGTTCGACTGGGGACCGGTGCTGCCCGAGCCCGTTCTCGCCGGCCACTGAGGAGTGAGCGAGCACATGTCCATCCCCTCGGCGTCCTCGACCTGGTCCCGATCTCCTCCGGCTCCACCGCGCCCGAGGCCCTGCGCAACTCCATCGAACTCGCGCGCAGGGCCGAGGAGTTCGGCTATTCCCGCTACTGGTTCGCCGAGCACCACCTCAACCCGGGCGTCGCGGGCACCTCGCCCGCGGTCGTCCTGGCGCTGACGGCGTCCGCCACCTCCACGATCCGGCTCGGCTCCGGCGCCGTACAACTCGGCCACCGCACCGCGCTGTCCACGGTCGAGGAGTTCGGCCTGATCGACGCGCTGCACCCCGGGCGCTTCGACCTGGGCCTCGGCCGCTCCGGCGGGCGTCCGTCGCCGCCGCTGCCCTCGGCGACCCCGATCGTCGACGGCCGGGCCCCCAACGGCCTGCGCATCCCGCCCCGTTTCTCCTTCGAGCGCCTCCTCGGCTCACCGAGGATCGCCCTCCAGCGCAAGCTGCTCCTGCTGCCCGACGCCACGTCCCAGGACTACGCCGAGCAGATCGACGACGTCCTCGCCCTGCTGGCCGGCACCTACCGCTCGCCGGAGGGCGTAGAGGCCCACGTCGTACCGGGCGAGGGTGCCGACGTCCAGGTGTGGATCCTGGGCAGCAGCGGAGGCACGAGCGCCGAGGTCGCGGGCCGCAACGGCCTCCGCTTCGCGGCGAACTACCACGTCAGCCCGGCCACCGTCCTGAAGCGGCGGACGGTTACCGCGCCGCGTTCCAGCCGTCCGACGTCCTCGACAAGCCCTACGTCAGCGTCTCGGCCGATGTCGTCGTCGCCGAGGACGACGACACGGCCCGCGAACTCGCCACCGGCTACGGCCTCTGGGTCCGCTCCATCCGCACGGCCGAGGGCGCCATCCAGTTCCCCACTCCGGACGAGGCCCGCGCCCACATCTGGACCGACGAGGACCGCGCCCTGGTCCAGGACCGCGTGGACACCCAGTTCGTCGGCTCACCCACCCGAGTCGCCGACCAACTCGAACAACTCCAAGAGGCCACCGGCGCCGACGAGTTGCTCATCACCACCATCACCCACGCCCACAAGGACCGAGTCCGCTCCTACGAACTCCTCGCCCAGGAATGGCACCGCCGGGGTCACTCCGCCCAGTCGAGCTGATGCCCCGGGGTCCCCGCCGGCCCTCCGTACGCCACGACTTGGAGAAGATGAGGGGAGGTGTTCCACCACGTCACGGGGCGCCGGACCGCTCTGTGCCATGATCGATGGCATGGCCGTCCGGAGGCTCTACGGGGTGTTCGTCGGGGCTGCTGGGCGGCAGGGGGCCGTTCGTCCGAAGGCGATCACCTCGGTCGGCAATGAGGGGTCGATCGCCGCTCGTGAGTCGTCGGTCCCCTGGTGCCGCCGCACCAGGTCCAGCAGGCGCTGTCCGCTCTTCCCGGAGAACCACTCCGCGTGGCCCACGTAGTACTCGTACGCCAGGCGGGTGTTCTCCGTCGAGCGGGTGACGCCGTGGAAGTAGCCCAACTCGGAGAGGGCGAACTCGGCGTGGACCAGGGGGAGTAGGGCCGGGAGCGCCTTCGACTCGACGGGGGTGAGCGGGCGTACCGACTGATAGCCCTCCAGGAGTGCGACGGCGTCCGCGTCGCGGACCGGGAAGCCGGGCCGGAGCCACTGGACCGTGTTGCGTTCGATGGCCGTGGCCAGGTCGTGGACGGCGGTTGTGCGGTCGCTCATGCCGAAGTCCAGGGCCGTCGCCACCGAACCGTCCTTGTTCCAGAGGAGGTTCGAGGCGTGCCAGTCGTTGTGGGTCCAGAGGGGGCCAGGTCCGGGAGGTGCGGGGCCAGGTTCTCGTGGAGGGGGGAGGACGCGCTGCGTGTCCTCACGCCAGGGAAGTCCGCCAGCCCCTTTGCCAGTTGGGGGCGTTCCTCGACGTAGCGCTCCAGCTCCGTCCGGGGGTCGGGGACGCGAACACCGTGAACGACGCCACCAGCGGCTGCACTTGGCGGCGCGGTGCGTCGAAGCCCTCCGCCGCCAGGTGGAGACGGGCCAGTGCCTCGCCGGCGGCCCGCGCGTGGGCGGGGGAGCGGAACGGGGACCAGGACAGGGCGTCGCGGTAGAGATCGATGCCGACTCCGGCCGAGTGGACCTCGTACGTCCACTCGCCGCGTGTCGCCAGGTCCAGCACCTCGACGACCGGGGCACCGCGCAAGCGCAGGTGTCGTAGGAAGGCGTGTTCCTCGGCCAGGCCCTCTGGTGTGCGGACTGAGGTGTGGTGGCGCTTCACGAAGAGGCGGTGGTGGGACCGTTCCACGACGGCCGCCGCCGACAGGGGGCGGGGGCTGCGCCACACGACGTGGGCCGGGCCGACGATGTCTGTGACCTCGGCGTCCGTCAGGGGAGGCCAGTCGGGCTCGACCGGGTCGGTGCCCAGGCCGTGGGCGAGGAGTGAACTCATGTTGTCCGCACCGCCGTTGTGCCGCGCAGGGCGTCCAGGACGCGGCGCTCGGTCGACGCGAAGTCCGGGTTCGTGAAGTCGTCGGCGCCGCGCGGGCGGGCCAGCGGGACCTCGACGCGGTCGACGATCGTGGCCGGGCGCGGGGACAGGACGTGGACCGTGTCCGCGAGCAGGACCGCCTCGCGGATGTCGTGGGTGACCAGGACGACGGTCCAGCGGTGGCGTTGCCACATGTCGGCCAGCCACAGCTGCATCTCGGTCCGGGTGAGGGAGTCGAGCGCGCCGAAGGGCTCGTCGAGCAGGAGGACCGGCCGCTCCAGAACGACCGTACGGAGCAGGGCCGCTCGTTGCCGCATGCCGCCGCTGAGCTGCGACGGGTACGCCCTCTGGAAGCCGTCGAGGCCGAAGTCCGGGAACAGGGCGTCGGCCCGCCGCCGCGCCTCCTTCTTGCCGACTCCCTGTGCCTCAAGGCCCAGTGCCGTGTTGTCGAGCACGGTCCGCCAGGGGAACAGCAGGTCCTTCTGCGGCATGTACGCCACCTTGCCGGACTCCACCCCGGCCGGTTCGCCCTCCACCAGGACCCGGCCCGACGTGGGGCGGTCCAGGCCGGAGACCAGGTTGAAGAGCGTGCTCTTGCCGCTGCCGCTCGGGCCGATCACGGCCGCGAACTCGCCCGGTTCCACGGCGAGTTCGAGGTCGCGCAGGACCTCCAGCGGGCCGAAGGACTTGCCGACGCCCTCGATACGGAGACTGCTCATGACGCCTTGTCCTCCTTCAACGCCCGCTCCCACGGCAGGACCAGCCGTTGCAGCAGATAGGTCGCCCCGAACAGGGCGATGCTCAGCGCGGCCGTCACCGCGACCGCCGCGAACACCAAGTCCGTGCGGAACGCGCTCTTTTGGGCCTGCATATAGATCCCGAGACCTGCCTCCGCGCCCGCGTACTCGGCGAACACGGCGCCAACGACGGCGTAGGTGATGCTCACGCGCAGCCCGGCGAAGAAGTACGGCATCGCGCTCGGCACCCGGACGAGGCGGAACGTCCGCCACCTGCCGGCGCCCAGGGAGCGCAGCAGTCGCATCGCCTCGCGGTCGGTCGCCGCGAAGCCCGCCGCGAGGTTCGCGGCGAGCGGGAAGAACGTCGTCAACGTCACCACCAGCATCTTCGGCAGCAGCCCGAAGCCGAACCAGATGATCAGCAGCGGTGCCACGGCGACGATCGGGATGGTCTGCGAGGCGACGAGCAGCGGGTACAGGCCCCGGCGGGCCGCCGAGGAGAAGTCGAGGAGCACGGCGACCAGCCAGGCCGCCGCGAACGACAGCGCGAAGCCGAGCAGCGTCTCCTGGAGGGTGGGGAGCGTCTGGTCCCACAGGTCCTGGCGGTTCAGCCAGCCCTGCTCCACGACCCGGGCGGGCGAGGGAAGTGTCGTGGGATCGACGCCGGCGGCGGTGACGTACAGCTGCCAGCCGCCGAGGACCACGGTCAGGACGAGGAGCGGCGGCCACAACGACCGCAGGAGCGGCCTCACTTGGCGTCCGGGAGGTACGCGTTGGTGAAGAACGTCGATGCCTTCGGGGTGGCCGTCAGCTTCTTGCCGTTCGCGTCGACCAGCAGCCCCGCCTTGTACTCGAAGTCCGCGAACGCCTGCCAGCGAGCGGCGCTCTGCGTGCCGATCGCACCGTCCGCGCCCTTGTAGTACTCCTTGGCGAGCAGCTGCTCGCTCTCCTTCACCAGCTTGCTGTTGGTGAGCACGCTCTCGTTCGTGGAGATGAGCAAGTCGGCCGCCTGGTCCGGGTGTTCGGCGGCGTAGCGGTAGCCCTTGTCGACGGCGGCCAGGAACTTCTTCGCGACCTCCGGGTTCTTCTTCAGGAACTGGTCCGAGGACGCGACCAGCGTCGAGTAGATCGCCGGGAAACCGTACTCGGACAGCTGGAAGTTCTTCAGCGGCTTGCCGTTCAGCTCCGCCTCCAGGCCCTCCCAGGTCGGCATCGGCATCGCGAAGTCCGCCTGGCCCGCGTAAAGCGCCGCGTACGCCGAGGTGTTGAGGGTGACCTGCTTGAACTCGCCCTTGCCGCCCGCGTTCTGGATCACCTTCTCCAGCAGCGGCTTCTCGTACGGCGCGCCGAAACCGGCGTACGTCCTGCCGTCGAGGTCCTTCGGCGAGGTGATGTCCGTCCGGTCGGCGCGCACCGCGATCGTCACGTCCGTCTTCTGCGTCACCGCGTAGACGGAGGTGATGTCCTGGCCCGCGGCGCGGGCGGTGGTGACCCCCTCCTGGTACGAAATGCCGAAGTCCGCCTTGTGGTTGGCGATCAGCGTCTCGGGCGCGGTCGAGCCGTACGGCACGATCTTCACGTTGATCCCGACGGCCTTGAACCAGCCTTTGGTCTGGGCGACGTAGATCCCGGTGTGGTTGGTGTTGGGCGTCCAGTCCAGGGCGAGGGTGACGGTCGTGGTGCCGTCCTTCGTGGCGGCCGTGGAGTCGGCGGAGCAGCCGGTGGCGGCGAGGAGCGCGGTCGCGGCCATGGCGGACAGGGCGGTTCGGCGATGCATGTCGGGTCCTTCGGGGGTGGGAGGGCTGGCGGGTCGGTCGGGTCACGGCCGACACAGCGCGCTGCCCACCCGCATGAAGTCGACGGCGAGGCGCCGGGTGAGCGACCTCGCCTGGCAGGCCAGGGTTCTCATGTGGCCACGTCCAGCAGGCCGTTGGTGAAGGACCGGGCCCAGTCGCGGTCGTCCGGGATCGCGCCGTTCTCCGCGAGCCAGTGCGCGTACGGGCCCATCCGGCTCTCGTCGATGACACCCCAACGGCCGTCCGCGTCCGTCCAGGTGGGCGCGATCAGGGCGAGGGAGCGGGTGATCAGCGGGCGCGGGAAGTAGGGGATGACCCGCTCCAGCAACTCCAGCGTGGCGTCAGGCTCCTGGGCGGCTGCCGCGTAGCCGCGTGCCGTGACGGCGAGGAAGGCCCGTACGAGGGAAGGGTGTTGGGCGAGCAGGTCCTCGTTCGTGCCGAGCAGATAGCTGTGGTAGCGCGGGGCGCCGATCTCGTCGACCGGCCAGGTGAGGCGTTGCTCCTCGGGCAGATCGCCGCGCAGGGCGTCCCAGGACCAGTAGTTGCCGAAGGTCGCGTCCGCCTCGCCCGCCACGATGTCGTCGACGGTCAGCTCGCGGCTGCCCGCGTCCACACCGATCACCGCGTCCGGGTCACCGCCGTCCGCCGCCACCAGATGGCGCACCATGGCCCGGCCGCGCGGGGTCGGGTTGAAGGCGATACGGCGGCCGGCCAGGTCGCGGGGGCGGGTGATCCCCGTGGACGTGGTGGTCTGGATCGCCTCCAGGCCCCTGTGGTTGATCGCGGACACGGCGATCAGCGGCTGGCCGTGCTCGGCGCGCCGGGCCAGCAGCCGGTTCGGCGGGAAGATCCCGAAGTCCACCTCGCCCCGGGCCAGGTACTCCAGCGTGTCCCCGCGTCCCGGATCCTGGACCACCAGCTCGACATCCAGACCGGCCTCCTCGTACCAGCGGCGGGCGCGGGCGAGGTACAGACCAGCCGAATTCGGCCATGGGTGGAAATAGTCCAGCATGACCCGTATGTGCGGCATGGAGGTGCTCCGGGAGGTGCGCAGGCGTGACGGCGCCTGAAGGGAGAGAGGGAGGGGGTGCGCGGAGGCGGTGGATCAGTGCGTGCGACAACAACAGGAGCGGCGCGCACGGGTGTTGACCACCGGATGCTGAGGCTCGACTGCTGAAGACACGTGAACTCCTACGCGGGCGCTGAGGCGCGAGTGGTGCGGTCGGCGTCCCCATGGGGGCCGGACTCTCGACGAGCCGGTCCCAGACGCCCTCTCAGCCCAACCGGGTAGGGGCTCCCGCGTAGATGGCCGAACGATAACCGCACCACCCGGAACCTGTGCAAGCGAGGTCCGATATCCGAGACGGCCACGCCCGAGGGGTAAGACGCCCAGGTCGCGGGCGTACGATCGGCCGCCATGACCACCACCCTGCTGCCCGGACCGCTGGTCGACGAGACCTGGCTCGCCGCCCACCTCGACGACCCCCGGCTGGTCGTCCTCGACGCCACCGCGCTCCTGCCCTCACCGCGCGAGGACGGCGACTACCGCTCCGCGAGCGGGCGCGAGGCGTGGGCGGAGCGGCACCTGCCCGGCTCGCGACACGCCGACCTGACCGGCGGCCTCTCCGACCACGAGGTGCCGTACCACTTCGCCGTGCCCACCCCCGAGGCCCTCGCCGCCGCGCTGGCCCGGCTGGGCGTGGGGAGGGCAGCGAGGTCGTCTCCTACGACAGCGGCGGCGGCATCTGGGCGGCACGGCTGTGGTGGATGCTCCGGGCGATCGGCGTACCGGCCGCCGTCCTGGACGGCGGTCTCGAAGCGTGGGAATCGGCCGGGCGCCCGCTGGTCTCAGGGGACGACACCGACCCGGCTCCGGCGGCCCGGCCGGTCACCCCCGTCGTACGCCCTGATCTGTGGGCCGGCGTCGAGGACGTGGCCGCCATCAGCCGCGGCGAGCGCCCCGGTACCCTCGTCTGCGCCCTTCCCCTCGGCGGCTACGACGGTTCCGCGCCCACGCGCTACAGCCGCCGCGGCCACATCCCCGCGAGCCGCAGCCTTCCCGGCCGGGGTCTCCTCGACGCGTCCGGCCGCGTGCTGCCCGCCGAGGAACTGGCGGCACGGGTCGGCGCGGTCCTCGGCACCGACGACTCGCCGGTCGTCCTCTACTGCGGCGGCGGGATCTCGGCGGCGGGCGCGGCACTCGCGCTCACACTGCTCGGCCGTACGGACGTGTCCGTGTACGACGGTTCACTGGAGGAGTGGTCCAAGGACCCTGCCCGGCCTCTGGAGTTGGGCAGCTAGCGCGCAACTGTCCTGCGTGCCGCCCGAGTTGGACATGACGGGTGGCCGGAGCTCGTATCCCTCCCCGAAGGCTACGAACTCCGGCCGCTTCCCCGGCGCCGGACTTGTGGTCCGTCCGCCCGCATGCGGCTGTACCCATGCTGTTACCAGCACATCACCGCGGTTTCCCCGAACCCCACGTGGAGTACAGACGCACACGGACGAAGTAGCGGCGGCCCTTGACGAGCCTGACCTTGAGTGTGGCGTTGTGCGGCGTGCCCCCGTCGTCCTGCCCGGCGAGGAAACGCGGTTCGCCGTCCCGTTCCTCGAAGACCACGACGACCGTGTCGCTGTCCCCGAAGGAGCCGACGGCGTACTCGCGCGTCTGTGTCGGCTCGATCGCGAAGTCCGCCTGCTCGCCCGGCCCCAGGCGCAGCGGCGCCGACCGGAACGGCACCAGTCCGGCCGTCCGGGGAGGGCCGACGGGCGGGTACCAGCGCAGGACGAACTCCTTGTCGCAGGGGGAGGCTGCCGTGCGGGTGCAGGCCCGTGCGGTACTCCTCCGGCTCCAGGATCAGTCCTGACGCGAACGGGTACTCCATGATCGACTGCGGATCCCAGACGGAGCCGTTGACCTCGTCCGGGTCGAGCTTGCGCAGGACGTTGAAGCGTGTCCTGTCCCGGCTCCAGAAGTTCGGCGGGCCCGCCAGCTCGGCGTAGACGGCCTCGTCGTCCCAGTGGATGCCGGCGAACGGGCTCTGGTGCTCGTGCAGCATGCCCAGGGCGTGCCCGATCTCGTGCAGGGCCGTACCGCGCTCTCCCGGTGCGGTCAGGTCCCAGCCGAAGTTCATGGTGCGGTCGGACAACCCGATGGTGAGCGCGTCGCGGCCCACCGCCGACCAGGAGCCGTCACCGGGCTGGAACCCGATGCGCAGCTCCGCCTCCGAACGGTCGCGGACCTCGGCGAAGTCGACGCCGATCCCGAGTCCCCGCCACTCACGGAAGCACTCGCGTACGACGTCCTGCTGCTCCTTGGCGCCGGCCCACGGAACCCGCCGCCGCTCGCCGGTCCCGGGGACCGGGATGACGGACGTGTCGGTGGCGGCAGCGTTGTCGGCGTCGAAGAAGTAGTAGTGCAGGACCGTGCCGTTGACCCACATGCGGCTTCCGCCGATGAGCGCACCGCGCCGCTCGGCGGCCAGTCCCGGTGCGAACTCCGGGGCCGGCTGCTGCGCGAGGGAGCAGTAGCGGGTGGTCATGCGACCAGATTGCCGTCGACCGTTCCCGGGCGCCTGAGTCGAGGGCTACTCAAGTCACCCTGTATCAGGGCTGAGTAGCCGGACTCATATCTGCGTGATGACTTTCGAACAGGACGCGAAGACCCTGGAACTGCCCTGGCCGTTCACCGGCAGGCAGGACGAACTGGAGCTGGTCAGGGGTTCGTTGGCGGCCGGACGACACGGCATCGTGGTGACCGGTCCGGCCGGCCGGGGCAAGACCCGGCTGGTGACCGAGGCCGTCCGGGGCAGCGACTGCGCCAAGGTCACCGGGACACCCGAGACCCGTGGGCTGCCCTTCGCCGCGTTCGCGCACCTGCTCCCCGAAAGCGTCTCCCTGCACCGCGCGGTCCAACTCCTCTCAGGTGTGCGGCTGTTGCTGGTGGACGACGCCCATCTCCTTGACGACTCCTCGGCCGCGCTCGTGCACCAGCTCGCCGTGCACTCCCGGACCCGCCTGGTGGTCGTGGTGGCCGACGGCGAGCCCGTGCCCGGCGCCGTATCGCGGCTGTGGACGGGGAGTTGCTGCCGCGCCTCGCACTGGAGCCGCTGCCTCGGGAGGAGACGGCCCAGTTGCTCGCGGTGGGCGCGGGCGGCCCGCTGGACGCCCTCACCGTGAACCGGCTGAACCGCCTCTGCCAGGGTGATCTGCGGCTGCTGCGCGACCTGTTCGGCGCGGTGCGCGAGCGCGGGCTGCTCACCCGGGCCACCGACTCCGACGAGTGGGCGTGGCGCGGCCCGGTGCCGGTCACCGCGACGGTCCGCGAGCGCACCGCGCAAGTCCTCGACCACACCGGCCCGGAGGAGCGCGAGATCCTCGAACGCCTCGCGTTCGCCGAGCCGTTGGCGTCCTCGCTCGACGACTTCGACCTCGACGTCCTCGAACGCCTGGAGACCGAGGCCCTGGTCCACGTCGACGACCAGGGCGGCGTCCGCCTGGCCCACCCGCTGCACGGCCCCGCGCTGCGCGCAGCCGCCGGGCGGCTCCGGGCCCGCCGGCTCGCCCGCACCCCGGACCAGTGCGCCCCGGCCCTCGCGGCCGAACGGGCCGCGCTGTCCGACCGCATCGACCGCACCGACGTACGCCCGCTGCCGACGCCCGTGGGGAGTGGCTGGTCGCGGAGGGCGCACCGGTTCCGGCCGCGTACGCCGCCGTCCGCGCCCGGTTCGCGCGGTTGCGGGGTGAGCTGCGCGAGGCGGCTGCCTGGGCGCGCGAAGGACTGCGGGAGGCCGCGGGCAACCGGGCCTGCGCGGCCGAACTCGCCCTGGCCGCAGCCCAGTCGGGCGACGTGCCGGCCGCCGACGAGGCGCTGACCCGCCCCGCCTCCGACGACGCGGGCGGCTGGCTCGCGGCGGCCCGCGGCGACGTGGAGTCGGCGCGCGCGACCGTGGCCGAGGCGCTGGCACCCAGCCGGCGCAGGGACGAGGAGGAACTGCGCACCACCGCCGTCGAGGACGGCAGGCCCGCCGCCTACGTCCTCTACGACGCCGTACGCCTCGGCGCTCCCGAGCGCGTCGCGGGCCGCCTCGCCCGGCTGCCCGGCGACGGACCGGCCGTCCTCGCCCGGCACGCGGAGGCGTTGGTCGACGGCGACGGACCCGCACTGGACCGGGTGGCAGGGGAGTTGGAGCAGCGCGGCTTCCTGCTGTTCGCCGCCGAGGCACACGCCCAGGCCGTCCGCGCCCACCGAGACCCGCGCGCCGCCCGCATGTCCCGCACCCGCGCGGTCGCCCTCGCCCGGCGCTGCCAGGGCGCCCGCACCCCGGCTCTGTCCGGCCTGGTCCTGGGCGAACTCACCGCCCGCCAGCGCCAGATCGTCACCCTCGCCGCCGCAGGCCTCAGCAACCGCCAGATCGCCGACCGCCTCACCCTCTCCGTCCGCACGGTCGGCAACCACCTCTACAGCGCCTACGCCCGCCTCGGCGCGAGCGACCGCGGCACACTGCCGTGGCTGGTGGAACTGCCTGCGGCGCAGTCGGCGTGAGGGGGTTCGACCGGGGCGGATCCGCGCCGCCGGGAGTGTGGGCCGGGAGCGCGGCCCGGGCTGAACTGCCGTACGTTTGGGGGTACTTCGGCACGCTTCTGGGGCGCCGGTGAGGCGGGGCGGGCCCGAGCAGGGCAGGGCCGGGCAGGGCCGGGCGGTGCCGAGCTGGGTAGAGCGGTGCCGGGCAGGACCGAGCAGGCGGGGCCGGGTCAGGCTGAGCGGTGCCGAGCTGGGTGGAGCGGTGCCGAGCGGTGCCGACCGAGCGGTGCCGGGCGGTGCTGGGTGGGCGAAGCCGGACCGCTCCTGTCGCGTCCGGGGTCAGCTGATTGCCCCGCGTGGTGTCCGGGCTCGGCGTTGATCACTCCGCGTCGCGACCGGGCTCTGCTGACCACCCCGCGCGGTGTCCGGACTCGGCGCTGATCACCCCGTGTCGTGCCCGGGCTCCGCTGATCACTCCGCGCACGGGCCCCCGATCCCCGACCTCACCCGGCCCGCAACGTCACCCGCCCCGCGTCCTCCCCCGCCCGCCCCGCTCAAGCCGCCCCGAACGCCGAGAACGCCCACCCCGTCGCCTGGTGCACCGCGTCCCCGGGCAGCGCCGCCCGGGCGTCACGCAACGCCTCCGCCAGGGACAGGCCCGTGCTCAGCCCCTTGTGGAGGGACAGCATCAGGGGACGACCGCCGCGTCGTTGACCGGGGCGCTGCTCGCGATGACGCCTGCCGTGCCCAGGGGAGCAACGCCGTGACCAGGCCGAGGAGTTCGTCCGCGCCGACCGACGCGAGGCGGGCCGTGTCGCAGCTGGAGAGGATGATGCGGTACGGGCTGCGGGCGAGGCGCGCTCGAAGTCGTGGACGATGAGCGGACCATCGGCCATACGGAGGGACGAGAACAGGGGACTGTCCGCGCGGAACGTGCCGTGGGCCGCGATATGGGCCAGTGTCGCGCCGTCCAACTCGGCCAGTACACGCGGGACTTCGGCGTCGTCGTGTTCCAGGATCGTGGGCCTGCCGTACTGGTCGGCGAGGTCCGGGACCTCCGCGCCGCCCGTCGCCAGACCCGGGCCGCGCACCAGGACGTGCCGGCCGCCCGACGGCGGTTCGGTGTCCAGCGCGCGCAGCCAACTGCCCGCCGACGGCGACACGCTGAGGACGCGGTCGCGCAGCGAGGGCAGCAACGCCCAGGGGACACGGTGGAGTCGGCCCGGCGGGACCACGACCACCGGTCCTGAGCCCAAGTGCCGTGCCGCGTCGCCCAGGAGGAGTTCCTCCAGGTGACGGCCCGCCGCCTCCACCACCGGGAGCCGCGCCTCCGCCCCGGGGTGCGCCAGGCGCCGTAGACCCGCCTGGATGTGTTCCGCCTCCGCCATCGCCTCCGCGAGCAGGCCCGTCTCGAAGCGGCGGACGCGGCCGTCGCCGCAGAGCAGGACGTGCACGCGGCCGTCCACCACGGCGAGTTCGACGAGTCGGCCCTCACCGAGGCGTGCCAGCAGGCGAGTCGGGTCGAAGCGGTCGCCCTCGCCGGGGGCGTCGCCGCGCATGTGGAGGGTGCGGGAGCGGATCTCCCGTTCCAGGCGCCGCTGTTCACGTTCCAGGGCCGGTACCGGGTGGCCCTCCATGCGGGCCTCCTCCGCGCGGGCGGCGATCTCCCGGAACGCCGTCAGGCCGCTGAGCAGGGCCGGGTCGGAGGGAGGCCTGGTGGGCGGAGTGGACAGGGCCGTCGCCCGCCAGCGTTCGCTCCAGACGAGGAGGCGGCGCGGACCGCCGGAGGCCAGGCTCGCCCGCTGGGCCAGTGCCGCCAGCTCCGCGCCCTGTGCCGTCGCCCGCGCCCTCAACTCCGAGGCGCCCAGGGTCGTACGGTGATCGTCGAGCACGTCGAGGCCGCGGCGGCACGCCTCCAGGACCCCGCGACCGGAGCCCGCCGCCTGCGCGCGCAGCGCCTGCGCCGCCCAGCCCGTCATCCGGGCCAGCGGCGGGCCGCCGTGTCTGCTGCGCGCGGCCACCGCCAAGTGCCGTTCCGCGTCCGCCGTCCAGCCCAGGGCGAGGGCGATCCGGCCCGCCAGAAGCGACGCCTCCGGCGCGGACGGTGAGCCGAACGCGGCCAGCCGGTCGGCCACCGCGGCGGCGTCCGCCACCAGCCGCCCCGACGCCCGCCCGGCCGCCAACCTCGCCTCGATCAGCACCAGTCGGGCATGCGTCTCCCACCAGGTGCGGCGCTGTGCGGCGAACAGCCGTACCGCCACGGCCGCGCGGGCGATCGCCGTGTGCGGATCGTCCGCGAGCCGGGCGGCCCGGGCGGCGACGAGCAGCAACTCGGCCTTGCGGGTGGACTGTCCGCCGATGCCGTCGAGCAGCCGTACCGCCGCGTCCGCGTGCGTCAGCGCCTCCCCGGCCAGGCCCGCGCTCATCAGCACCTCGCAGCGGCGGATGGTGAGCATGAACGTCGGCGTGGCCAGCTTGGCGTACATCTCCTCGGCCTCGTCCAGGAGTTGGAGCGCCACCGGGATGTCGCCCGACCGGAACGCGGCCAGGCCCCGGCTCTCCACCGCGTCCGCCTTGTCGTGCTCCTGGCCGGTGGTCTCCCACAGCCGCTCGGCCGCCGTGAAGTCGGCATCGGCCCGGTCCACCGCGCCGAGCGCGAGATGCACGGTCGCGCGCAGGGTGAGCGCCCGCGCGATCCAGATGACGTCATCCGCCTGCCGCAGCACGGCAATTGCCCGTCGTACGTCCTCGAGTGCCTCGGGGTGCCGGCCCAGCACCCACCAGACGTACGCCCGCCGGTACAGCACGCGCGCCCGGGTCTGCCCCGTGCCGCGCGCGATGCCCCGCTCGAAGGCCTCCAGGCCCTGCCGGGTACGGCCCGCGTGCACCAGGGCCACGCCGAGCGTGCCGAGGACGTCCGCCTCACGCTCCGCCGAGTCCGCGCGGGCCGCCAGGTCACGGGCCCGCCGCAGATGGTGCAGGGCGAGCCGGATGTCGCCGAAGTCCCGCTGCCAGATGCCGATCACATGGTGCGCCACGGAGGCCCGGAACGGCGTCGGATCGCCGTCGAGCACCTCCCGCGCACCGGCCAGCGCCTCGCCCGGCGCCGCGAACACCATCGGCAGCAGTTCGAGAACCGAGTCGCTTCCCGCAGTCACTCCGCGCATCCTAGTGGTCCCTGGTGCAGACCTCACAGGTTCGGTGCTGTATCAAGTAGCGGTCCGGCGGCTCTGATTGACGACCGCCGCCGCAGTGGGAGGAACACGCCATGGCGCCACAGCGATTCCACGAGCAGTTCGACCAGATCCAGCGCTCGATGCCCGACGTCCCCTGGCGATGGGGCCGGACGACTCCGCCGAGTTCTTCTACGAGAAGGGCGTCGTGCTCGCCCGCGACGGCGAGGAGGCCCGCCTCGTCGAGGACACCGTCCGCACGCACTTCACCGCGGCCACCGGCCTCAGCGAGGACTCCGTCCGCCGCGCGAGCCCCGAGACCAACCGCTCCGGCATCACCCGCATCCAGGTCGGCGACCCGGGCATCGGCGACCGGAGCGGCGACCACGCCGTGGCCAACGCGCTGCGCGCCCTGCGCGAACCGGAGGGTCGTGCCGGACGCCGGCTGATCAGCCGCAACCACGTGGTGTCCATCGCGGTGAACGCCTGCCCCGGCGACGAGCCGGTGCCCGCCCCGCTCGCCGAGGGCGCCAACCCGGCCCCGGCGGAAGCCGGTTACGACGCGGACACCGCCGTGGGCGTCCTCGTCATCGACACCGGCCTCATGCACGACTACCGGTCCTACCCGCTGCTCGCCCACGTCCAGGGCGACGCCCAGATCAGGGAGACCGACGACGCGGGAGTGCTCCAACAGTACGTAGGACACGGCACGTTCATCGCCGGACTCGTCGCGGCCGTCTCGCCCAACACCGAGGTCACCGTCCGCAACACTCTCAACGACGCGGGCGCCATCCTCGAATCCGACTTCGGCGAGGCGCTGTTCGCCGCGGTCGACGAGCACGGCTGGCCCGACGTCATCAGCCTCTCCGCCGGCACGTCGAACGGCCGTACCGACGGACTCCTCGGTGTCGAGGGGCTTCATGCAGGCCCTGCGCGGCCGGCGCACCCTCCTCGTCGCTGCGGCGGGCAACAACGCCAGCGCCACCCCGTTCTGGCCCGCCGCCTACGCCGACCTGCCCGACTACCAGGACGTCGTCCTCTCGGTCGGCGCGCTGCGCGGCGACGGCGAGTTCGGCGCCTGCTTCAGCAACCACGGCGCCTGGGTCAAGGCCTACGCCCCCGGCGAGCGGCTCGTCGGCCCCCTCACCGGCTTCGAGGCGCCCGTGCCGTACGCCTACCAGCACACCACCTACGACGCCTGCCGGTTCGGCTTCACCTACGCCTGCACCTGCCAATCGCCCGCCCACAAGGGCGTGTTGAGCCAGGCCGGGAAGCCGAGCCGGGCGACCCGGACCAGGTGACCTTCGAGGGGCTTGCCCGCTGGAGCGGCACCTCGTTCGCCGCACCCGTCGCCGCCGGCATGGTCGCCGCCTTCATGACCGCGAACAAGGAGACCGACGCGCGCGTGGCCCGTACCCAACTCCTCACGGGGAACACCGAGTACGCCGAAGTGCGCGGGGCGCATGTACCGGCGCTGCGCCCGCCGACCTGGCGCCCGGTCCCCGTCGTACCGCTCTCCCCTCCGGCATGACGGCCGGAACCATCCCTCCACGGCGTACGATGACATGCCGTACACGAGGGGTGGCACCGTGGACCGTGCAGAAGTCGGCGCGCTCGTCCAGTCCGCCGTCGACGGCGACGCGGCGGCCTGGAAGGCGCTCGTGGAGGGGCTCAGCCCACTGGTCTGGTCCGTGGTGCGCGCGCACCGGCTCTCCGACGCCGACGGCCACGAGGTGTACCAGACCGTGTGGTTCCGCTTCGCCCAGCATCTGCGGCGCATCCGCGAACCCGAGAAGGCAGGCTCCTGGCTCGCCAGCACGGCACGCAACGAATGCCTGAAAGTGATCAAGAGCCTACGGCGGCTCATGCCCACCGACGATCCCCAACTCCTCGACCGCATGAGCGAGGAGCGCACCCCGAGCAGTCGCTGATCGACTCGGAGGAGGCGGCTTCGGACGCCGAGCGCATCCGGCGGCTGTGGCAGGAGTTCGAGGAACTGGGCGAGCGCTGCAGGCAGTTGCTGCGGGTGCTGATGGCCTCGCCGCCGCCCAGCTATCAGGAGGTGTCCGCCGGCCTGGGTATCGCCGTCGGCAGCATCGGTCCGATGCGCCAGCGCTGTCTGCGCCGGCTGCGGGCCCGACTCGACGCCCGGGGGCGGTGTGAACGGCATGCACGACGACGGCTACGACCCGTTCGAGACCTTCGGCGAGGACCCCTTGGGTGAGGACGAGTTGACCAGCCCCGAGGACGAACCGGGCGACGGCGTCGGGGAGTTCGACGACAGCCTCCTGGAGGAGGAGCTGCGTCAGGCCGCCGCCATCCTGGACCCGGTTCCCGCCGACCTCCGTCAACTCGCCATGGACGCCTACGCGTTGTACGACATGGACGCCCGGCTCGCGGAGCTGACCTTCGACTCGCTCATCGACGCGATCCCGGTCAGAGGGGCCGTGGACGTGCCCCGCATGCTGACCTTCACGGCGGGCGACCTCAGCATCGACGTGGAGGTGACGAGCGAGGGACTGATGGGCCAGGTGATGCCACCCCAGCCGGCCGGCATCGAGGTCCTGAACGGCCCCCAGGCACTGCGCCCCACCACCCTCACGGCCGACGCCCTGGGCCGCTTCGCCAGCGACGCACCCCCGACCGGCCCCTTCGCGCTACGGCTGCGGGCGGGCGGGGAGGTCGTCGTCACGGAGTGGCTGCGGGCGTGAACCGCGGTGCGCGGGGCGGGTGTCGGGTCTGAGTCACCCGCTCTCGCGCACGGCATTCGTTCTCGCGCTCGGCGCTACGGCTGCCAGGTCACCGGCAGTGTCTGCGGTCCCCGGATCATCGTCTTCCGGCGCCAGACGATCTCCTCGGCGGGGACGGCGAGTTGGAGCCCGGGGAGCCGGTCCAGCAGCGTGTCGACGAGGAGTTCGGTCTGCAGGCGGGCCAGGACGGCGCCGGTGCAGTAGTGCGAGCCGTTGCCGAGGGCCAGGTGCGGGTTGGGATCGCGGTCCACGTCGATGACGTCCGGGTCAGGGAAGACGGCCGGGTCGCGGTTGGCGGCGAGGTAGGAGACGTAGACCGGATCGCCCGCGCTGATGCGCAGGCCGTGCAACTCGACGTCCTCCAGGGCGATTCGGGCCAGACCGACCGACGAGCGGTGCGGGATGAACCGCAGGAGTTCGTCCAACGCGGCCTCCCTGCACTCGGGTTGGGCGCGCAGGCGGTCCAGCAGGTCGGGGCGGGTGAGCATCAGGTACAGCATCTGGCCGCAGTTGTGGGTGACCGCCTCCCCGCCGATCTGGAGCGGGCCCGCCACACCGGACGCCTCCTCCTCGCTGATCTCGCCGCGGGCCACGGCACCGCCCAGCAGGGAGTACACGTCGGTGCCGTCGCTGTCGGCGCGGGCGCGGATCGTGTCCGTGATCCACGCGTACATGCCCTGCTTGGCGCGGTCGGCGGCCTCCGCGCCGCCGGACGTGGAGATGATCTGCCGGGTCCACGCGTGCACCTGCTCACGGTCCGCGTCCGGCACCCCATCACCTCGCTGACCACGGCGATCGGGAAGGGCTCCAGGACCCGTTCGATCAGGTCCGCCGGAGGTCCGTCCGCCACGACCCCGTCGACGAGCGTGTCGAGCAGTGCCTGCGCGCGGGGCCGCAGCCGCTTCATCGCACCGACCGTGAACGCGCCCGCGATCGCCTTGCGCAGCCGGTTGTGGTCCGGCTGGTCGGCGAACGCCAGTGACCCCGGGCGGGGCTTGAAGTGCGGTGCCATGCGCGTCACTTGACGTGTGGTGACCTCCGCGCGGCCGAACCGCGGATCGTTGGTGATCATCTTCACGTCGTCGTAGCGGGTCGCCAGCCACGCCCAGCCCTCGCCGTGCGGCAGCCGGATCCGGGTCAGCGGGCCCTCGCGCATCAGCTCCGCGAGGACCGGGTCGAACTCCGTCCCGGTCAGATCGAGCGGGGGCCAGTCCCGGACGGGGGCGGGGCCTGGCCGGTCAGCGTGGTGGTCTCCTCGGTCATGCTGACCACCCTCGTACGCCCCCGGCCGCCTGTCCTGCGGGAGTGCTCCAGCCGGAGGGCCGGGGCGTCATCCGGATACGGCGTCCACGAGCGTCGTCAGCGCGGAGGCGAGCCTGGTGACCCCGGCGTCGGAGGGCGCCCCGCCGGGTTCGGACATGTAGGTGTCCCGGCGGATCTCGACCATGAGGGCACGGACGTTGGGCTCCCTGCCGTAGAACTCCAGCGGGACGTACGTACCGATGAACGGGCTGTCGAGCCCGATCTCCCCGCACCCCGCGAACGCCTCGCGGGCCGCCGCCAGGAGGGCGGGCGGGGTGTGGAAGGTGTCGGTGCCGAGGCAGACGGCGGGGCGGGGGTCGGTGCCGTGGAGTTCGTAGGGGAGCGGGGCGGTGGGGTAGGAGTGCACGTCGATGACGACAGCCCGGCCGGTGGCGGCGAGGCGGTCGGCGACGGCGTCCGTCATGGCGCGGGCGTAGGGGCGGAAGTAGCGCGCGAGGAGGGGCTCGGGGTCGTGGTCCACGGAGCGTAGGTCGGCGTGGTGGGTGGTGCGGGTGTAGACCGCGCCCATGCCGACGGCGAGCATCTCCTCGCGCTCGTCCGGGAAGCGTTCCGGATCGACGACCAGGCGCGACAGCCGGTTCACGAACCGCCACGGAGTGACCGCACACCCGCGTGCCGCCTCGTCCGCGATCCGGGCGGTGTGGCTGTCGGTGATGTGGTCGAGTTCGCGTGCCAGCGCCGGGCCGTCCAACAGGATCTCCGCGCGGACGTCGGCCGGTATCTCTCGTGCGGAGTGCGGGACATGGAGGATCACGGGGGAGTCGGCGGCGCCGGGCAGCAGCTCGAAGGACGGCCCGGAGGAGGGCGCGGAGGGGGTCACGGGCGGCTCCCGGAGGCGTTGTCAGTGGCGTGGTGCAGGATCAAGGTATCGGCAACGACGATCACGGACCGGGGAGCACCACCATGCCCGTCAGCAACGAGCAGATCACCGAGCACACCTTCCTGCGCGGGCTGTACCAGGACGCGTACTACCCCGACCACGTCGTCGACCTCGGCAAGGCCATCCTGCTGCGCCTGTGCGAGCGCATCGAGACCGAGCCCCCGCCGACCTGCCCGCGTTGTACGCCCTCACCGAGGTCGCCACCGAGGAGTTCAACGCCCTTCAGGACGACTTCGAGGCGGCCGGCAGCGACATCGAGACGGTGGCGCGCGAGGAGATAGCCGAGAACTTCTGGTTCGTGGCCAAGGCGTACGGCTTCGCGGACGCGGACGTGGAGGAGCTGATCGCCGTACGGGACTGGTGAGCGGCCGACCGCGTGGGTGAACGCGGCCGCCCCGGCCGTAAGGAACCCGGCCGGGGCGGAGCGACTCGGAGAGTCTGCGTCAGCTCAGGGAGGCCAGCGCGTCGTTCCACGTCGTCGACGGGCGCATGACCTTCGCGGCCTTGGCCGGGTCGGGCTGGTAGTAGCCGCCGATGTCGACCGGGCTGCCCTGCACCGCGCCGAGCTCCTCGACGATCTGCTCCTGGGCGCCCGCGAGGGTCTCGGCGAGCGACGCGAACGCCTTCGCGAGGTCCGCGTCGTCGGTCTGCGCGGCCAGCTCCTGCGCCCAGTACAGGGACAGGAAGAAGTGGCTGCCGCGGTTGTCGATGCCGCCGACGCGCCGGGTCGGGGACTTGTCCTCGTTGAGGAAGGTCGCCGTGGCGCGGTCGAGGGTGTCGGCGAGGACCTTCGCGCGGGTGTTGCCGGTGAACGTCGCGTACTGCTCCAGGGAGGGGACCAGCGCGAAGAACTCACCGAGCGAGTCCCAGCGCAGGTAGTTCTCCTTGACCAGCTGCTGGACGTGCTTCGGGGCGGAGCCGCCGGCGCCCGTCTCGAAGAGGCCGCCGCCCGCCATCAGCGGGACGACCGACAGCATCTTGGCGCTGGTGCCCAGCTCCAGGATGGGGAAGAGGTCGGTCAGGTAGTCGCGCAGCACGTTGCCGGTGACCGAGATGGTGTCCTCGCCGCGGCGGATGCGCTCCACCGACAGCTTGGTGGCCTCGACGGGGGCGAGGATCCGGATGTCCAGGCCCTCGGTGTCGTGCTCCGGCAGGTACGCGTTGACCTTGGCGATCAGCTGCGCGTCGTGCGCGCGGGTCTCGTCCAGCCAGAACACGGCCGGGCTGCCGGTGGCACGCGCACGCGTGACGGCCAGCTTCACCCAGTCCTTGATCGGGGCGTCCTTGGTCTGGCAGGCGCGGAAGATGTCACCCTTGGCGACCGCCTGCTCCAGGACCACGTTGCCGGCCTGGTCGACGAGACGGACCGTACCGGCGGCCGGGACCTCGAAGGTCTTGTCGTGCGAGCCGTACTCCTCGGCCTTCTGCGCCATGAGGCCGACGTTCGGCACCGAGCCCATGGTGGACGGGTCGTAGGCGCCGTTGGCACGGCAGTCGTCGAGGACGGCCTGGTAGACGCTGGCGTAGGAGGAGTCCGGGAGCACCGCGAGGGTGTCGGCCTCGGCGCCGTCCGGGCCCCACATGTGGCCGGAGGTGCGGATCATGGCCGGCATCGAGGCGTCGACGATGACGTCGGACGGCACGTGCAGGTTGGTGATGCCCTTGTCGGAGTCGACCATCGCGAGCGCGGGGCCCTCGGCGATCTCCGCGTCGAAGGACGCCTTGATCGCGTCGCCCTCGGGCAGCGCGGCCAGACCCTTGAGGATGCCGCCGAGACCGTCGTTCGGGGAGAGACCGGCGGCGGCGAGCGTGGCGCCGTACTGCTCGAAGGTCTTCGGGAAGAAGGCGCGGACCACATGGCCGAAGATGATCGGGTCGGAGACCTTCATCATCGTGGCCTTGAGGTGCACGGAGAACAGGATGTCCTCGGCCTTGGCGCGGGCGATCTGCGCGGTGAGGAAGGAGCGCAGCTCGGCCACGTGCAGCACGGAGGCGTCGACGACCTCGTCCTTGAGGACGGGTACGGACTCGCGCAGCACGGTGGTGGTGCCGTCCTCGGCGACCAGCTCGATGCGCAGCGAACCGGCCTCGGTGATCGTCGTGGACTTCTCGGTGGAGCGGAAGTCGTTCTCGCCCATCGTCGCCACATTGGTCTTCGAGTCCGAGGACCAGGCGCCCATGCGGTGCGGGTGGGTCTTGGCGTAGTTCTTGACCGAGGCGGGGGCGCGCCGGTCGGAGTTGCCCTCGCGCAGGACCGGGTTCACGGCGGAGCCCTTGACCTTGTCGTAACGGGACTGGATCTCCCGCTCCTCGTCGGTCTTCGGGTCGTCCGGGTAGTTCGGCAGCGCGTAGCCCTGCTCCTGCAGCTCGGCCACCGCGGCCTTGAGCTGCGGGATGGACGCCGAGATGTTCGGCAGCTTGATGATGTTGGCCTCGGGCGTCTTCGCCAGTTCGCCCAGCTCGTGCAGGGCGTCCGGGATCCGCTGGTCCTCGGTGAGGTACTCCGGGAACACGGCGATGATGCGCCCGGCCAGCGAGATGTCCCGCGTGGTCACGGCGACACCCGCCTGCGAGGCGTACGCCTGGACCACCGGCAGGAAGGAATACGTCGCCAGGGCCGGGGCCTCGTCAGTGTGCGTATAGATGATGGTCGAGTCAGTCACCGGTGCTCCGCTCCACGTCTGCAACATTGCTCGACATCAAGATATCTCGTGCCCGGGTCCCGCTCGACAGCGGTCCGCCCGCACCGCGCGAACACCCGTGGGCGATCCGAGGGCAACCGACCGACCGGTTCGGCAGTCAGTACCGGGTGGATCGCCATTACTGACCGACGGCCGGAGCTGACCACCCGGCCGCCCGAGCGAGAGCGGATCATGAGATATCGCACCAGAGTGACGGCCCCGGTGGCCGCCCTGATCGGTACGGCAACAGCACTGACCGTGGGTTCCCCGGCCCTCGCGGCCGGACGGGGAACGGTACCGAAGGCGCCGAGACCCTCGACGACCCCGTGTTCCCGAGTCTCGGCAACGACGGCTACCGAGTCCTCTCCTACGACCTCGACCTCGCCTACGACGCGACGACCAAGCTCGTCGACGGCACGGCCACGATAGAACTCCGCACGACCGAAGCCCTGTCCCGCTTCTCCCTGGACGCCCTCGGCCTCGACATCCGCACGGTCCGCGTCCACGGCCGTAGGGCCGACTTCGAGCAGGCCGGCGAGAAGCTGCGGATCACGCCCGCCCGGACCCTCCCGGAGAGGGCCCGCGTCACCGTGTGCGTGGAGTACTCCGTCGACCCGGCCCGCTCCGCCGCGCCCACCGGCGGCTGGGTCGTCACGCCCGACGGCTTCGCGGTGTGCGGCCAGCCGAACCTGGCGCACACCGTCTTCCCCTGCAACGACCACCCCAGCGACAAGGCCGACTTCACGTTCCGGATCACCGTCCCGGACGGGCTGCGCGGGGTCGCGAACGGTCAACTCCTGTGCACCGAGCGGCTGTACGGCGACCGGACCGCGTTCAGCTACCGCTCGCGCTCGCCGATGGCGACCGAGCTGGTGCAGCTCACGGTCGGCGACTACGTGATCAAGGAGCGGCGCGGCCCGCACGGACTGCCGCTGCGGGACGTCGTGCCCGCCGCCCGCGCCGCCGCGCTGGAACCGGCGCTCGCGCTCACGCCCGGTCTCGTGGACTGGCTCGAACAGCGCCTGGGGGCCTACCCGTTCGAGACGTACGGACTGCTGCCCTGCAACTCCGACGCCCCGAACGCCTTCGACTTCACGGGACTCGAGACGCAGACCCTCACGCTGTACAAGCCGAACTTCCTGCTCCAGGAGGAGAGCAAGATCGGCTCACACATGATGCACGAGCTGGTCCACTCCTGGTTCGGCAACAGCGTCAGCCCCGCCACCTGGGCCGACCTGTGGCTCAACGAGGGCCACGCCGACTTCTACGGACTCCTCTACCGCTACGAGCGCGGCTGGCCCGACTCCCTCGGCCTGACCACGATGGAAGCCCGCATGAAGGACACCTACGCGCGCGGCGACCAGTGGCGCCACGACTCGGGCCCGGTCGCCGCACCCGATGCGGTCAACCTCTTCGACAACCAGCGCTACCTGGGCGGCGTCCTCGTCCTGTACGCCCTGCGGGAGTTCATCGGCGAGGACACCTTCCACGCCGTGGAACGCGCCTTCCTCGCCCGGTACCGCGACTCCTCGGCGACGACCGAGGACTACATCGCCGTCGCCTCGAAGGTCTCCCGCCAGGACCTGTCCGGCTTCCTCGGGGACTGGCTCTACGGTACGGCGACCCCGCGCATGCCCGGTCGTCCGGACTGGACGGTGACGCCGGTGAACCCGGCCCTCACCGCCCCGCACAGCCGGACCGGCGGGCGCTACCGCGACAACTCCGCGACGCTCCAGGGAGTTGAGCGGTCAGGTCAGTCGAGCCGGGTGGAGGGGACTTCGCCCGGCTCGTCCTTCGGGATCCGCTGCTGAGGTATGGCGACCGCCCCCGGCGGAAGCGCCCCCTGGTGGAGCGCCACCGTGCGGGTCGGTGCCGGGATGCGGATGCCCTCGTCCCGGTACCGCTTGTGCAGGCGCTTGATGAACTCGTGCTTGATGCGGAACTGGTCGCTGAACTCACCGACCCCAGGATCACCGTGAACCCGATCCGCGAGTCGCCGAAGGTGTGGAAGCGGATCGCCGGCTCGTGCTCCGGGATCGCGCCGGTGATGTCGGTCATGACCTCGGCGATGACCTCCATGGTCACCTCCTCGACGTGCTCGAGGTCGCTGTCGTAGCCGACGCCCACCTGCACCAGGATCGTCAACTGCTGCTCGGGACGCATGAAGTTGGTCATGTTCGTCTTGGCGAGCTGGCCGTTCGGTATGACGACGAGGTTGTTGGAGAGCGCGCGTACCGTCGTCTGGCGCCAGTTGATGTCCTCGACATAGCCCTCCTCGCCGCTGCTCAGCTGGATGTAGTCGCCGGGCTGCACGGTCTTCGAGGCGAGGATGTGGATGCCCGCGAACAGGTTGGCGAGCGTGTCCTGGAGGGCGAGGGCCACGGCGAGACCGCCGACGCCGAGTGCCGTGAGCATCGGCGCTATCGAGATGCCCAGCGTCTGCAGCATCACCAGGAAGCCGATGGCGAGGACCAGTATCCGGGTGATGTTGACGAAGATCGTCGCCGAACCGGCCACGCCCGAGCGGGAGTTGGTGACCGCCCTGACCAGTCCCGCTATCACCCGGGCCGCCGCCACCGTCACGGCCAGGATGGTCAGCACCTTGAGGGTCTGGTTCACCTGGTGCTGAACCGTGTGCGTCAGCGGCAGCACCGCCCCGGCGACCGCCGCGCTGCCGATGACCGCCGACCACGGCAGCACGCTGCGCAGCGCGTCGACCAGCACGTCGTCGCCGCTCCAGCGGGTGCGATCGGCGTGCTTGCCGAGCCAGCGCAGCAGTATCCGCAGCAGGAACGCCGCCAACAGGCCGCAGGCGAGCGCTACTCCGGCGAGCATGAAGTCGTCCAGGGTCGGCGTGCGGTTCATCGGACACCACCGGGGAGAGAAACGGCGGCGAAGAGGGCCACCGACGGCCGGATGTGAAGAGTCGTCACGTTGTCCACCTGCTCGAAGTGCGGGCATTGCCGATACTGCCGTCGCACCGGACGGAATGGTTCACCGCACCGGCGCGACCGCTCATCCTGCCGTATCCGGACGGCGAGTTCGTACCCCGTCCGAGGCTGTGAGCACGGCTTTCAGACGATTCCCTCAGCCGGTTCGGCCGGTTCGGCCAGTTCGGCCTGGTTCGCGGTCGGAGCCGTAGGCCGCCGCGGTCGGGGTGCCGTAGAAGCGGCGGGTGACGTACCACCACACTGGCGAGGACCAGGACGACGCCGAGGGCGCTCGCCCGGCGGTGAAGTTCGCAGAGCGGAGGGGATGTGCCGTTGGCGTGGGTGCCGGGAGTCAGATGACTCTCAGTCGGACCAGGGCGCCGAGTGTCAACGCGCCCGGGACGATGGGGATCCAGACGGTGATGATCCGGTAGGCGAGGACCACCGCCGTGGCCATGGTGACCGGGCCGCCCGCCGCCACCAGCGCGAGGATGAGCGCCGCCTCGACCGAGCCGATGCCGCCGGGCGTCGGTATCAGCGCGACCGCGACCGTCGCCGCGAGGTAGGCGACGACCATGGACGCGGGCGGCACCGGCAGCCCCAACGCCAGCCCCACCGCGACGAGTCCGGCCGCCTGGAGCGAGGGGAACGCGAGCACCCCGCCCCACAGGGCCAGTGCGCGGGACGGCCGGGTGTGCACCGACCGGGCCTCGCCCAGCGCGGAGCGGACGAAGCCGAGGACGGCGGTACGGAGCCCGCGCACGAGCAGCAGCACCAGCAGCGCCGCACAGGCCACCGCGCCGACGCCGAACAGCAGCGGGCCGACCGCCCCGTGCGGCAGCAGCGAGCCGATCTCCAGCGCGTCCGGGAACGCGATCAGCAGGGCCAGCAACAGGCCCACCCGGGCGACCGATTCGGCCAGCAGATAGAGCGCCACGGCGGCCGAGGAGCGCGCCAGCGGCACCCCGCACACCGCCATGAACCGCAGATTGACCGCGCTCGCGCCGAGCCCCGTCGGCAGCAGATGGTTGGCCGCGCCCGCCGCGAACTGCGTGGCCAGCAGCCGGCGTACGGGCAGCCGCTCGACCAGGGCGCCCTGCCGTCCGGCGGACGCGGCGACCCATGTGCCGCAGGTCGCGGCGGCCGCGGCCAGCAGCCACGGCCAGTCGGCCTCGCGGAGATGACCGAAGCCCGCGGCGAGCACGGACCAGTGGCGCACGGCTATCCACAGCACGAGCGCGAGCGGTACCAGCATCAGGATCTGCCGGACGGGAAGGCGCTTGAGGCCCGGGGAATGCGTACGACCGTCACATCCCGAGAGGGTCCCCAGGCCACGACAACTGCGGGTTGCGGCAGCGGGGACAGCTCCTTACACGCACCCTTACACGAGCCCCCGCACTCCGTCCCGCGCCGGGATCCGCCGAATACGTTGACCTCAACGACGCTTGAGGTCCTACGGTCTCTCCCATGAGCATGGAAAGCACGGCCTGGACTCAGCTGCACAGCGTCATGACCGCCGAACCGGAACGCCGCCCCTTCGCGCGCGCCACCCTGCGCCGCATCGCGGAGTTCGCCCGACCGCACCGCCGCCCCATCGCACGGTTCGTGCTGCTCGGCGTGGTGACCGCGCTGCTCGCCGTCGCGACCCCCCGTCCTCGCCGGGCACGTCGTCGACGCGATCGTGTCGGGCGGCGACGACGGCACCGTCGTCCGCCTCGCCCTGCTCATCGCGCTGATCGCGGTCGCGGAGGCGGCCCTCGGCATCCTGGGCCGGCGGCTGTCCTCGGCACTGGGGAGGGTCTCATCCTCGACCTGCGGACGGCCGTGTTCGACCATGTGCAGCGCATGCCGGTCGCGTTCTTCACCCGCACCCGCACCGGGGCGCTCGTCTCCCGGCTCAACAACGACGTCATCGGCGCCCAGCGGGCGTTCAGCAACACCCTGTCCGGCGTGGTCAGCAACTTCGTCACCCTGCTGCTCACCCTCGCCGTCATGCTCACCCTGTCCTGGCAGATCACCCTGCTCGCGCTCGTCCTGCTCCCGGTGTTCGTGATCCCGGCCCGCCGGATGGGCAGCCGCATGGCCCGTATGCAGCGCGAGGCAGCCGAACTCAACGCCGCGATGGGCACCCGCATGACCGAGCGCTTCTCCGCCCCCGGCGCCACCCTCGTCAAACTCTTCGGCCGCCCCGACGAGGAGTCCGTCGAGTTCGCCGCCCGCGCGAGCCGCGTCCGTGACATCGGCGTCCGCACCGCCACCGCCCAGTCCGTCTTCATCACTTCCCTGACCCTGGTCTCCGCCCTGGCCCTCGCCCTCGTCTACGGCCTCGGCGGCTGGTTCGCCCTGCACGGCACCCTGGAGCCGGGCGCCGTCGTCTCGCTCGCCCTGCTCCTGACCCGCCTCTACGCCCCGCTCACCGCGCTGGCCGGAGCCCGCGTCGAGGTGATGAGCGCCCTCGTCAGCTTCGAGCGCGTCTTCGAGGTGCTGGATCTGAAACCGTTGATCGAGGACCGGCCCGACGCCCGCGAGGTCCCCGAGGGCCCGGTCGCCGTCGAGTTCGACGAGGTCCGCTTCGCCTACCCCTCCGCCGACAAGGTCTCCCTCGCCTCACTCGAAGAGGTCGCCTCGCTCGACACCCGCGGCGGCGCCGAGGTCCTGCACGGCGTCTCCTTCCGCGCCGAACCCGGCCAGACCGTCGCTCTCGTCGGCTCCTCCGGCGCCGGCAAGTCCACCGTCGCCCAGCTCCTGCCCCGGCTCTACGACGTCGACGAAGGCGCCGTACGCGTCGGAGGCGTCGACGTCCGCGACCTCACCGCCGCCTCCCTGCGCGCCACCCTCGGCATGGTCACCCAGGACGGGCACCTCTTCCACGACTCCGTCCGCGCCAACCTCCTGCTGGCCCAACCCGCCGCCACCGAGGACGAGTTGTGGGACGCGCTGCGCCGCTCCCGCCTCGACGATCTCGTACGGTCGCTGCCCGACGGCCTGGACACGGTGGTCGGGGAACGCGGCTACCGGCTCTCCGGCGGCGAACGCCAACGCATGACCATCGCCCGGCTGTTGCTGGCCCGCCAGCGCGTCGTCATCCTCGACGAGGCCACCGCCCACCTGGACAACACCTCGGAAGCGGCCGTCCAGGAGGCCCTGGCCGAGGCGTTGCAGGGCCGTACCGCCGTGGTGATCGCGCACCGGCTGTCGACCGTGCGCTCCGCCGACCAGATCCTCGTCGTCGAGGCGGGACGGATCGTGGAACGCGGCACGCACGACCAACTCCTCGCCACCGGTGGGCGCTACGCGGAGCTGTACCGCACGCAGTTCGAGAAGCAGCCGGAGATCGGACCGGTCCAGGAACGGAGTTGTGACGAGGTGACCGCGTAACGGGCTTCAGGGTTCGCGGTGTTGGTGCGCCGCGTTCTCCAACTCCTCGGCCTCCGCCTCGGCCACGCGGATCTCCGCCTCGACGTCGATCGAGCGGCTGAGCCACCAGTACAGCAGCCCGGCGACCGGCAGTCCGACGAACAGGGAGAGGTCGGCGCCGTCCATGGCGTGCGCGATCGGGCCGACGTAGAGGGTGCCGACGGAGAAGAACGGCACCATCGCGCCGAAGCCCACCAGGTAGGAGATGATCCCGTGCCAGCCCCAACGGCCGTAGATACCGCGGGGGTTGAAGATCTCGGCGATGGCGTAGTGGCCGCGGCGCACCACGTAGTAGTCCATCAGGTTGACCGCGGTCCACGGGATGAACAGATAGAGCACCAGCAGCAGGAAGTTGTTGAAGTTCGTCAGGAAGTTCGCGGTGGCGGCCATCGCGCCGACGAGGGAGAGCGCGGCCGTCAGGCCGATCGTCAACGCCCTGACGGAGACGGTCGGCCGGACCTTCCGGAACGAGTCGATCGCGCTGATCAGGGTCAGCGAACCGCCGTACATGTTCAGCGCGGTCACCGAGACCAGGCCCAGGGTGGCGAAGAGGAGGACGATCGCGCCGAAGCCGCTGAACACCTTGTCGCCCGCCGCGTCGATCGAGCGGATCGTGTCGAAGTCCTTGCCCGCCCAGGCGGCGAGCAGCGCACCGAGCGTCATCAGCCAGACCCCGCCGAGTGCCGAGCCGAAGTAGGTCCAGTAGAAGGTCTTGCGGACGGTCACGTCCGGCGGGAGGTAGCGCGAGTAGTCCGAGACGTAGATCGCCCAGCTGATCTGGTAGCCCGCGACCACACCGAACTGCGCGAGGAACGGCGTCCAGGAGAAACCGCCGAGGTCGAAGGAGCCGGCCGGGTAGTGCAGGGTCGCCAGCACGCCCACGGTGAAGATCCCGAAGACGACCAGGAAGCTGTACGTCAGGAACTGCTCCGCCTTGTGGATGACGTCGTAGCCCACGAGCGCGATCACGAAGCCGACGACGGTGACCACGGCCACCCACATCTTGGTGTTGCCGTGCACCGTGGTGTGCAGGGCCTCACCCGCGAGGATCGTGTTGAAGACGTTGAAGCCCGCGTACTGCACATACGCGAACAGCCACACCAGCAGGGCGCCCACGTAACCGAACTGGGGCCGCGACTGGATCATCTGCGGCAGTCCGAGCTGCGGGCCCTGGGCCGAGTGGAAGGCCATGAAGAAGGTGCCGAGCAGGGTGCCGGCGACGATCGCGATGAGCGACCAGATGAGGTTGCCGCCCTCGGTGATGCTGATCAGCCCGACGGCGAGCGTGGCGATCTGCGCGTTCGACATGAACCACAGGGGGCCGAGGTGCCACAGCTTGCCGTGGCGCTCGTTCAGGGGCACGTAGTCGATGGAGCGTGTCTCCAGCCCCGACACCCGGGGTTCAGATGCGGTGGTCACGGCGCCTCCCAGGTGCTGTTCCAGCCTCTGTGGCCACATTCATCCCCCGCACACGCCGCGGCAACCGCAACGGAAGCCGTCAACTGTTCGAGGCCGGGGTTGCGGTGACGCCCAGGGCGGCGACGGCCGCCGCCGTGACGGCGAACGGCGCCCGGGGCACTGGTGTCCATGGGGTCGCCGCCCGCCCTGTGGATACCGGCGACCCGGTGATCATCGTCGGTTACGCTCAAGTGGCCGGTACGGCCGGACCATCGCACCAGGAGGATGCCCATGAGCGAGATCGAGATCCGCGACGACAGGGCGGCGGGCCGCCTGGAGGCGGTCGGCGACGGCGAAGTCGTGGGCCACATCGAGTACTTCGTCCTGGAGGACCCCGCGCGCCCCTCGTCCCGGTCCACACCCTCGTGGAACCGGCCCACGAGGGAAAGGGCATCGCCGGCTCCCTGGCCCGCGAGCTCTACGGCATCGCGGCCCGCGAGGGCATCGTCGTCGCCCCGCTCTGCCCCTACGTCGTCAAGTGGGCGGAACGTCATCCTGACGAGGCACCGGCCGCCGACCCGAAGCTGCAGCGGGCGGCGATGGAGTGGCTCCGGGCGCATCCCGGGCGGTTCTAGTCCCGTACGGCTTGCCGGTGGTGGCGTGCGGGTGGGGCTTGGGTGAGTCCACTCGGGTGAGTGGCGGGGCGGGTGTGGGGTAGGCGGGGGTAGTCCAGAGCCGACAAAGCCACTGGCTGGAGGACATGATGACGCAGCCGTACCCCGACCCGGTACCACCGAGCCCGACCCCGTTCCGGGCCCCGGCCCCACGCCGGTCCCCGACCCGGAGCCCCCGGTCCCGCTTCCCACGCCCCCGCCGGGTCCCCGCCCACCCCGGACCCGGTCCTGTCCCCGATCCCGCCGGGCCCCGGCCCGGAACCGGTGCCGGCCCCGGAGCCGGGTCCACCGCTCACCTGACCCGCCTCACCGGCCGCACAGGACGCGACGAGCCGGGCAGCCCCACTCGCGGGCTGCCCGGCTCGGCCGTATCCCCGCACCCGCACTCACCACACGCCACGCGGCCCGCTCCCGCCCCTGGCAGGATGCCCCATGGAACGTGTACTCGGAATCGGCGGATACTTCCTGCGGGCCACCGACCCGGAGGCGCTCAGCGCGTGGTACCGGGACTGCCTCGGCCTCGACACCGACGAGCACGGCCTGTGGCGCCCGGAAGCCGGGCCGACGGTGTTCGCGGCGTTCGAGTCCGGGACCGACTACTTCGGATCCCGCACCCAGCAGACCATGCTCAACTTCCGCGTCCGCGACCTCGACGCGATGCTCGCGCAGCTGCGCGCCAAGGGAGCGGACGTGGCCGGGAGACGCAGGACATGGAGGGCGTCGGCCGCTTCGGCTGGGTCACCGACCCCGAGGGCAACCGCCTCGAACTGTGGCAACCCGCCTGATCCATGGCCGACACCCCGGGGCCTCATGCCCCGGGGTGTCAGACGCCCGGCGACACCCCTACGCCGTGACCTCCGACCGGTCCCCGCCCCACAGCGTGTGGAACGCGCCGTCCCGGTCCACCCGGCGGTACGTGTGCGCCCCGAAGAAGTCCCGCTGCCCCTGCGTGAGCGCCGCGGGCAGCCGCTCGGCGCGCAGCGCGTCGTAGTACGCGAGGGCCGCCGAGAAGCCGGGTGTCGGGACGCCCTGCCGGGTGGCCGCGACGACGACCTCGCGCCAGTCGTCCTGCGCCCCCGCGATCTCCTGCGCGAACGTCTCGTCGGACAGCAGGCTCGGCAGGTCCGCGCGGGCGTCGTACGCGGCGCGGATGCGGTCGAGGAAGGCCGCCCTGATGATGCAACCGCCGCGCCAGATCGAGGAGATGGCGCCGAGGTCGACGTTCCAGTCGTACTCCTCGCTGCCCGCCGCGATCTCGTGGAAGCCCTGCGTGTACGACACGATCTTCGACGCGTACAGCGCCTGCTCGACGCGGTCCGCGAAGGCCCCCGCCTCGGACTCGCTCAGGGGCGAGGCCGTGGGACCGGCCAGACCGCGCGAGGCCTCGCGCAGCGCCGCGTGGCCGGAGAGGGAGCGGGCGAAGACCGCCTCGGCGATGCCCGAGACCGGGACGCCGAGGTCGAGGGCGATCTGGACCGTCCAGCGGCCGGTGCCCTTCTGCTCCGCCTGGTCGACGACGACGTCCACGAACGGCTTGCCGGTGGCCTCGTCCACGTGGGACAGCACCTCGGCGGTGATCTCGATCAGGTAGGAGTCCAGCCGGCCCGTGTTCCAGGTGCGGAAGATGTCCGCGATCTGCGCGGGGGAGTACCCGGCGACATCGCGCAGCAGCTGGTACGCCTCGCCGATCAGCTGCATGTCGGCGTACTCGATGCCGTTGTGCACCATCTTCACGAAGTGCCCGGCGCCGTCGGGACCCACATGGGTCACACAGGGCGCCCCGTCCTTCGCCTTCGCGGAGATCTTCTCCAGCATCGGACCGAGCGAGTCGTACGACTCCTTCGGGCCACCCGGCATGATGCTCGGCCCGTTCAGCGCGCCCTCCTCGCCGCCGGAGACGCCCATGCCGACGAAGTGGATGCCCTGCTCGCGCAGCGCCTTCTCACGGCGCCGGGTGTCCTCGAAGTGCGCGTTGCCACCGTCGATGATCATGTCGCCGGGCTCCAGGAGAGGGCGCGAACTCCTCGATCACCGCGTCCGTCGGGTCACCGGCCTTCACCATGACGACCAAGCGGCGCGGGCGCTCCAGCGCCGCCACGAAGTCCTTGGCCGTCTCCGCCGCGATGAAGTCGCCCTCGCCGCCGAACTCCGCCACCAGGTCGCGGGTGCGGGACGCGGTCCGGTTGTGCACGGCGACCGTGTAGCCGTTGCGCGCGAAGTTGCGGGCGAGGTTGCGGCCCATGACCGCGAGACCCGTGACGCCGATCTGCGCTGATGTGCTCATTCGGTTGGCTCCTAAAGATCAGGAAGGTCCTGACATCGGTGGTACCGGTCGGGCTCGCCAGTATTGCCCCACTGACCATCCTGGCCCGCCGGTACCCCGACCGCACGTGCTGGCCGTACGGAGTTGTCCGCCTTGTGTCGCTGTTCCTCCCGGGCTCCTTCCGCGCAAACGCCCGCTCAACCCCACCCGCCCCACCCGTTTCCAACGGGCGTGGAATACCGGTCACTTGAGTCCCAGAGCGGCCGGTTGCCACCTTGTCATGGCCTGTTCGGGGCGCTTATTTTTGGCCCTCCTGACGCATGTCGAGGGGGATTCTCCATGGCCGTACGCGGCCGGCACCGCCGGTATCAGCCGAACAGGATCAACCGGGCCTCGCTGCTCACGGTCACGGCGGGCGGCGCGGGCATCGCGATCCCGCTCGTCGGCGCGGGCGCCGGCACCGCCCAGGCGGCCGATGTGAGCACCTGGAACAAGGTCGCCGCCTGCGAGTCCAGCGGCGACTGGAGCATCAACACCGGCAACGGGTATTTCGGCGGGCTCCAGTTCACCCAGTCCACCTGGGAGGCCTACGGCGGTACGGCGTACGCGCGCCGCGCCGACCTGGCCACCCAGGACCAGCAGATCGCCGTCGCGGAGAAGGTGCTCAAGGGCCAGGGTCCCGGCGCCTGGCCGGTGTGCTCGGTGCGTGCCGGGCTCACCCGGGGCGGCGGCACCCCCGACATCCATGTCGGGGGCACGAGGACCGAGAGCGCCTCGGCGCACAAGAGCAAGGCCGAGGGCAGGAAGCAGACCGTGGTCAAGCGGTCCGTGAAGGACGTCCAGCCGCAGACCACCCCGCAGTCCCGCGCGGGCACCGCCGAGATGTACACGGTCGTGCGCGGCGACACCCTGTCCGGGATCGCCGACGCCGAGCGCGTCGACGGCGGCTGGCACGGGCTCTACGCCGCGAACCGCACGACCGTGGGCAGCGACCCGGACCTGATCCTGCCCGGTCAGCGGCTGAGGCTGCACGCCAAGGCCGACCCCACGTCCCACACGACGACGAAACCGGCCACCAAGTCCCAGAAGAAGAAGGCCACTTCGCACACGGCGGAGAAGACCACCAAGAAGTCGACGGGCCGTTCGCTCGTCGCGCCCGTCGACGCGCCCATCGGCACCGCGTACCACGCGGAGGGCTCGCACTGGTCGAAGGGCTATCACACGGGCGTCGACTTCCTTGTCCCCACCGGTACTTCGGTGAAGGCCATCGAGCCCGGGACGGTCGTCAGCGCCGGATGGGCGGGGTCGTACGGCTACCAGGTGGTGATCCGGCACGCCGACGGGCGGTACTCGCAGTACGCGCACCTGTCCGCGATCTCCGTGCGGGACGGCCAGTCGGTCGGCGAGGGGCAGCGCATCGGGCGGTCGGGGGCCACCGGAAACACCACGGGCCCGCATCTGCACTTCGAGGTGCGGACGGGGCCCGGCTTCGGTACCGACATCGACCCGCTCGCGTATCTGCGGGCCGGCGGGGTCAGGATTTGACGCGCACCCGGTGCCGGTCGGGCACCGGGAGCATCACGTAGAGGCCGGCGTAGAACGGGCCGAAGTAGCCGACCGCCTCCGCCTCGTCGGAGCCGGTCGGCTCCGTGGTTCCGTAACCCTCGCCGGCCGGACCCGTCGGCTGGGCCGGGACCAGGATCCCGTCGCCCGAGGTGCCGGCGGTGATGTCCGCGTCCGGCGCGCCGACGTTCACGCTCACGTCGACGGGCTGTCCAGGGAGGGCGTCCAGCAACTCCTCGACGGGCGAAGGCGCGAGCGGAGCCGCGGCGATGTCGGCCGGCACGGTCTTCTCCAGCCGCTCCGTGGTCAGCAGGATCAGGCCGCCCGCGGCGACCACCCCTGCGGACAGGGCGAGGAGGGTGCCCGTCGTGCCGTAGCGGAAGGTCTCGCCGAACATCGTGATGCCGACGGCCGCCGCCACCACCGGGTTCACCACCGTCAGGACCGCCAGCGGAGCCGCGAGGCCCGCGCCCCGGTAGGACGCCTGCGAGAGCATCAGACCGGCGACGGCGAAGACCGCGATCACGGCCAGGAACGGGATGTCGGACACGGAGACCGCGCCGTTGTCCCAGTCGACCGTCACCGTCTTCGTGAACACCGAGGACATGCCGAAGGCTATGCCGGACGCGGTCGCCAGCAGCACGCTGCGCACCGCCGGGTGCCGGTGTGCCGCGCGGCCCGCGATCATCAGGGTCACGACCACCGCGCCGGTGAGCACGGCGACGGACACCCGCTGGGCGGTGCTCAGCGAGTGGCTGTCGGACGCGCCGACCAGGGACAGCAGACCCGCCAGACCGATCGTCGCCATGATCGCGCCCCGCCAGGCGGTCGACCCGGCCTTGCGGCCGACGAAGAGCGCCGCCATCGGCAGCGCGAACACGATCGTCAGGGCACCCAGCGGCTGCACCAGGCTCAGTGGGCCGTAGGCCAGCGCCACCACGTGCAGCAGACCGCCGGCGCCGTTCAGTCCGACCGCCGCCCACCAGCTGGGGCGGCGCAGCGGCGCGTACTCCTGCTCGGGGAGGACACCGCGACGCGCTCCTGCACGATCGCCCCGCCGGCGTAGGCCACGGCGGAGACGAGCGACAGCAGGATGGACAACGCGAGGGCGCTCATCGGCAGCTCCTCTGCGTCAGGCGGGCACCTCTGGCACCACGCGGCGAACGGTCGGCTTTCATACAGAACACGATGCCGTCCGATGTTCTTCCCGTCGTCGTACCTGAGCACCGATTGGGTAGTACTGCCGATGGAGTACGAAAGGCCCCTTGTCCTCCCCAAGGTGGGTGACACCGGACGACACCCCCTGGGGAAGCCCCTGAGAGCCTTGGTACTACTGCTGTTCGTGGACCTCGACCCCGAACTCGCCGCGCTCCGCCCGCTCGGCGGCTTCTTCGTACTACGCACGGGCGGAGCCCCGCACGGCCCGCTGCCCACGCTCGCGCGGGCCTACGAAAACCCGGCGTCGGATGTTTACGGAAGTCCGCTGACTTCTCGGGTCCATGTCGTCGCGGAACGGATCCACGCCCCTGAGCCGCGGATCGCCGCCTCGATCGCCCAGCAGGGTCTCGCGGCCCGGCTGTGGTCGGTGGCGCTCGGCAGCGCCGTCCTCTACGGCCATGTCCCCGACCTCGACCCGCGCCTGCTGCGCTGGGACGCCGAGGCAAGCGCGCCCGACGACCTGTGGCTGACCGGCGTGCGCCCGCTGCCCGGCGACGCCGCCACCCTCGCGGACACCGTCCTCCACGCCCACCTGGAACCGCTGGTCACGGCCCTGGTGGCCCGTCACCGCACGGCCGCCGGCCTCCTGTGGGGCAACGCGGCCTCCGCGCTCGCGGGCGCGGCCCGGGAACTGAACCGCTGGGCACGCGCGCGTGGCCGCACGGACGTCGCCACGCGCGCGCGGGCCCTGACCGGGGAACTCTTCGCCCACCCGCTCCTCGCCGGCACCGGAACGTTCACCGGCGGCTCCTTCCGGCGGCGGAGCTGCTGCCTCTACTATCGGATCCCCGGTGGCGGGGTGTGCGGGGACTGCTGCTTCACACGACCACCGGGCTCTTCCCCGAACGCGGCTTCTGGGTGACCATGAGGACAATCTGCCGCCGAGAACAAGGGGTTACGGGTGCGAGTGGGACTGCTGACCCGGGAGTACCCGCCGGATGTGTACGGCGGCGCGGGCGTCCATGTGGAGTTCCT
Source organism: Streptomyces sp. P3 (assembly GCA_016893485.2). Taxonomy (GTDB): domain Bacteria; phylum Actinomycetota; class Actinomycetes; order Streptomycetales; family Streptomycetaceae; genus Streptomyces. The sequence goes on along the minus strand of JAFEKX020000001.1, from coordinate 1,481,210 downwards.
CGCACGGGAGTTGAGGCCCCTGGTCGACCTCGACGTGCACTGCTGGGGTGAGGGCCGCACCGAGGGCGTCGTACGCCACCGCTCCTGGCCCGCCCTCGACGGCGCCAACGACGCCCTGCGGACCTTCTCCGTGGACCTCTCCATGGCCGCCGCCCTCGAAGGCCGCGAACTCGTCCACTCCCACACCTGGTACGCCAACCTCGCCGGCCACTTCGCCAAGCTCCTCCACGGCATCCCGCACGTGATGACCGCGCACTCGCTGGAGCCGCTGCGCCCTGGAAGGCCGAGCAGCTCGGCGGCGGCTACGCCCTCTCCAGCTGGGCCGAGCGCACCGCGATCGAGGCCGCCGACGGTGTCATCGCCGTGTCGGGAGCCATGCGCGAGGACATCCTCACCTGCTACCCGGCGCTGGACCCGGCGAAGGTGCGGGTGGTCCACAACGGCATCGACACCACGCTCTACCGCCCCGACCACGGCACGGACGTCCTCACCCGGCTCGGCATCGACCCCGACCGCCCCTACGTGCTGTTCGTCGGCCGCATCACCCGCCAGAAGGGCGTGCCCCATCTGCTGCGCGCGGTGCGGAACATCGACCCGGCCGCACAGGTCGTGCTGTGCGCGGGCGCGCCGGACACCCCGAGATCGACCGCGAGTTCCGGGAACTCTTCGAGGAGCTGAGCGGCGTCCGCGCGGGCGTCCACTGGATCCCGCAGATGCTGCCCCGCCCCGAAGTGATCCAACTCCTCACCCACGCCACCGTGTTCGCCTGCCCCTCGGTCTACGAGCCCCTCGGGATCGTGAACCTGGAGGCGATGGCCTGCGGCACGGCCGTGGTCGCCTCCCGCGTCGGGGGCATCCCCGAAGTGGTGGCACACGGGGAGACGGGGCTCCTGGTGTCGGTCGACGACGACTTCGAGGCCAACCTCGCGCGGGCTCTCGACTCCGTCCTCGCCGACCCGGAGACTGCGAAACGGATGGGCGAGGCCGGGCGGGAGCGCGCGGTGGGCGAGTTCGGCTGGGACGCCGTGGCGCTGCGGACCGCGCGGCTCTACGCGGAGATCACCAAACAGGCTTAGTACGCGCTGCTCGGGGCAGGCTGGGGTCAAATCAGGGTGAGGGGAGCGGCCATGCGTCGTGGCGGACCTTCGGTGCTCGGGATCGTACTGGCGGGCGGTGAGGGCAAGCGGCTGATGCCACTGACCACCGACCGGGCCAAACCCGCGGTCACCTTCGGCGGCACGTACCGCCTCGTGGACTTCGTGCTGTCGAATCTCGTCAACGCCGACATTCTGCGCATCTGCGTCCTCACGCAGTACAAGTCGCATTCGCTGGACCGGCACATCACCACCACGTGGCGCATGTCGAGCCTGCTCGGCAACTACGTCACACCGGTCCCGGCCCAGCAGCGCCTGGGCCCGCGCTGGTACCTCGGCAGCGCGGACGCGATCCTGCAGTCGCTGAACCTGATCTACGACGAACGTCCCGAGTACGTCGCGGTGTTCGGCGCCGACCACGTGTACCGCATGGACCCCGGCAGATGCTCGCCCAGCACATGGAGAGCGGTGCGGGCGTCACCGTGGCCGGTATCCGCGTCCCGCGCGCCGAGTCCTCGCAGTTCGGTGTGATCACCCCGGGTTCGGACGGCCAGACGGTCGAACGCTTCCTGGAGAAGCCCGCCGATCCACCGGGTCTTGCGGACGACCCGGAGTGCGTGTACGCGTCGATGGGCAACTACATCTTCACCACCAAGGCGCTGATAGAGGCGCTCCAGCGGGACGCGGAGGAGGCCGACTCCGTGCACGACATGGGCGGTTCGATCCTGCCCGCGCTCACCGACCGGGGCGAGGCCGCCCTGTACGACTTCAGCGCCAACCACGTCCCCGGCGAGACCACCCGCGACCAGGGCTACTGGCGGGACGTCGGCACCCTGGACGCCTACTACGACGCCCACATGGACCTCATCGCCGAGCGCCCCGCGTTCAACCTCTACAACCGCAACTGGCCCATCTACACCCACTCCGGCCAGCTCTCCCGGCCCGCTTCAACGCCGGCGGCATGGCCAGCGAGTCGATCATCAGCTCCGGCTGCCTGATCCGCGGCCAGGTCACCCGGTCCGTCCTCTCGCCGGGTGTGGTGGTCGACCCCGGGGCGGTGGTCCAGGGTTCGATCCTGCACGACAACGTCCACATCGGCCGGGGCGCGGTGGTCCGGGGCGCCGTCCTGGACAAGAACGTCGAGGTACCGCCGGGCGCGACGATCGGCGTCAACCCGGAGCGGGACGCCGACCTGTACACGGTCTCCAAGGGCGGAGTCATCGCACTCGGGAAGAACCAACTGGTCACATGACGCCATGTGTTGGCGCCCAAGAGCCCCGGTGCTTCTCAGCCGCACCGGGGCCGCTCCGCGTCCGCGTGCCCGTCGCGCCCTCGGCCCCACCCGGTGCTTGTCATGCCCTGGACGGAATCCGGAATCCGTGTTGTCATGCCAACTGCTGCCCATGACAACGTTGTTATGGAGGTTCCGTGCGCATCAGACGACTCAGAGACCGACTCGCGATACTGCTCGCCCTGGCCCTCGGCATCGCCGGGCTGGCCGCCCTCCCCGCCGCGAGCGCCGCCGCGGCCGGTGCCCCCGCCGAGATCCACGGCCTGAAGGGCGAGTACTACACCCAGTCCGCCCCCGGCGCCTTCGACTTCGCCGACCTCAAGGCCACCGGCGTCGACCCGAACCTCGACTTCGACAACCTCGAACCCCGGCTCGCCTTCACCACCGGCCGGTCCGACGACGTCAGCGTCCGCTGGACCGGCAAGGTCGTCCCGGCGAAGACCGGCCCCCACACCTTCTCGGTCATCGGCGACAACGGCTTCCGCCTCTGGATCGGCGGACAGCTCGTCATCGACCACTGGGTCGACGACTGGGACACCGAACAGACCGCCGCCCCGGTCGAGTTGACCGCCGGCACGCCCTACGACATCAAGGTCGAGTACTTCGAGCACTACGGCGGCTCCAACCTCCATGTGCGCTGGACCGAACCCGGAGGCACCAAGGTGGCCATCCCGCAGTCGGCCTTCCGGCTCCCCGACGGCTACGACTACGACGGCGCCATCGCCGCCACGGTCACCAGCACCGGCCGCACCCTGAAACTCGACTTCGCCCAGCCCCTCGCCACACCCCCGGCCGACCTGACCGACCACCTCGAAGCGGTGATCGGCGGCGCCAAGTGGCCCCTGGGAGCAGCCGAGTTGGACCCGGCCGACCCACGGACCCTGCTCATCCCGCTCACGCAGCCCGTCGTGGGCAACAAGACCGGCACCGCACCCGGCACCGCGGACATCCGCTACGACGGCGACGCCGGTCTCTCCTCGGCCGATGGCAACGTTATCAACGGCTTCTGGAGCACCGGCCCGAACCACTCCACCTACGAACTCCGCACCCGGTGGGCCGACCAGGTGGGCCCGCGCAACGCCCTCCCCGAGTACCCGCGCCCGCAACTGACCCGCACCGACTGGCGCAACCTCAACGGGAGTTGGCAGTTCGCCGCCGCCACGGCGGGGAGCGGCCCCGGTCGGCAAGAACCTCGCCGAACGCATCCTCGTCCCGTACCCGGTGGAGTCCCAGCTCTCGGGCCTCGAACGCCATGAGGACCGCATGTGGTACCGCCGCACCTTCACCGTCCCCGCCGACTGGAAGGTCGGCTCGGGCAAGCGCCTGATGGTCAACTTCGGTGCCGTCGACTGGCGCGCCGAGGTCTACGTCAACGGCACGAAGGTCACCGAACACCAGGGCGGCTACGACAAGTTCAGCGCCGACGTGACAGATGCCCTGAAGCCCGGCCGCACCCAGGAACTGATCGTCGGCGTCTACGACCCCACCGACGCGGCCGACGGCGAGAACCCCCGATCGGCAAGCAGCGCCTCGACCCGAGCGGCATCTGGTACACCCCGACCTCGGGCATCTGGCAGACGGTCTGGATGGAACCGGTCGCCCCCGACCACGTCGACTCCCTCAAGCTCACCCCGACGTCGCCGGGGGCCAACTCACCGTCGAAGCGCAGGGAGTTCGCGCGGGCCTGCCGATCACGGCGACGGCGTACGCCGGAAAGCGCGAGGTCGCCACGGCACACGGCCGCACGGGCGGTCCGCTGACCCTGACCCTGAAGAACCCACGCCTCTGGTCACCCGACGACCCGTTCCTCTACGACCTGAAGGTTACCGTCGGCAAGGACCGCGTCGGCAGCTACTTCGGGATGCGCTCCATCGCCGTGGAGAAGGTCAACGGCGTCCCGCGCACGGTCCTCAACGGCAAGCCCATTTTCATGATGGCCACGCTCGACCAGGGCTTCTGGCCGGACGGTCTCTACACGGCACCGACCGACGAGGCACTCGCCCATGACCTCAGAATCCACAAGGAGTTGGGCTTCAACGCGGTGCGCAAGCACATCAAGGTCGAGCCCGACCGCTGGTTCTACTGGGCCGACAAGCTCGGCCTCATGGTGTGGCAGGACATGCCCGCGATGAGCGCAGGGGTGAACCCGTCGGCCGCGGCCCGCGCCGAGTACGAGCGCGAGATGAAGCAGATGATCGACGAGCACATCAGCAGCCCGTCGGTCGTCATGTGGGTGACGTTCAACGAGGGGTGGGGCCAGTACGACGAGGCCCGCATCGCCGACCAGGCGAAGGCCTGGGACCCGACCCGGCTCGTCAACAGCATGTCCGGCATCAATCTCGGCGTCGACGGCGGAACCGGCGACATCATCGACGAACACGGCTATCCCAGCCCGGCCCTGCCACCCCATCCCGACGGTCAACGCGCCCTGGTCAGCGGGGAGTACGGCGGTCTCGGGCTCGCGGTGCCGGGTCACGCCTGGTCGGTGCAGCAGTCGTACGTCGATGTCGACCCGGCCGCCTACACCGACGACTACCTCACCAAACTCGCCGAGGTGCACGCCCTGGCCTGCCAGGGGAGCAACGGCGCCGTCTACACCCAGATCTCGGACGTCGAGGGCGAGTTGAACGGCCTGATGACCTACGACCGCCGTGTGCTCAAGCCGGACGCGCAGCGGGTGAAGGCCGCCCAGCAGGCCCTGATCCGCGACGCCTCGCAGGCGACCCCGCCAACTGCCCCACGAGCTGACCCGTTCCGCCAACTGGAGGCCCACCCGCATGAGATGGACCCGGCGCCTGCGCCTGGGCATGGCGGGGGCGGTGGCAGCGTCCGCGCTGTTCGCCGTCCCCGCCGCGGCCGAATCCCTGTCCACGGTCAACTCACCGACCTGGTCAACCCGTTCATCGGCACCGAGAACGACGGCAACACCTATCCCGGTGCCGCCGTGCCCTTCGGCATGGTGCAGTTCTCGCCGGACACCGGGCACAACACCGGCTACGACTACTCCCAGAGCCACATTCGCGGCTTCTCCCTCGTGCACCTCTCCGGCGTCGGCTGCGGGCTGGGCGGCGACCTGCCCGTACTGCCGACGACCGGAGACGTGACACAGACGGACTACGCCCGGTACGCGGCCGAGTTCAGCCACGCCGACGAGCACGCGAGCCCCGGCTACTACCAGGTCGGCCTGAAGACGGGCATCGAGGCCGAACTCACCGCCACCGCCCGCACCGGCGTCCAGCGCTACACCTTCCCGGCCACCGACAAGGCCAACGTCCTGCTGAACGCGGCCCAGTCGCTGCACTCCGGCGTCACCTCGAAGGTCGAGGTCCTCGACAACCGCACCGTGCGCACCGCCATCACCGGCCGCGGCTTCTGCCAGGACACCAAGCCGTACACCGTCTACACGGTCACCCACTTCGACCGGCCCTTCACCACCTACGGCACCTGGAACGGCTCGACGGTGACCGCCGGTTCGAAGAGCGGCAGCGGCGGCGCGTACGTCCGCTTCGACACGACCAAGGACCGTACGGTCGAGGCGACCACGGCCCTCTCGTACGTCGACGCGCACGGCGCGGCCGTCAACCTCCGCGCGGAGGGCGGGAGTTCCTTCGACGCGGTACGCCACCGCGCCCAACGGGCCTGGGAGGACCGGCTCGACGACGTGCGCGCTCAGGGCGGTTCCGACAGTCTGCGCCGGACCTTCTACTCGTCCCTGTACCGGTCCTTCCTCGCCCCCAACATCGGCAGCGACGCCGACGGCCGCTACACCGGCTGGGACCAACAGGTCCACCGGGCACGGGACTTCACGTACTACCAGAACTGGTCCCTGTGGGACACCTACCGCACCCAGTCCCAGCTCCTCGCCCTGCTCGCACCCCGCGAGGCACGCGACATGGCGATCTCCGTCATCAAGATCGACGAGGAGAGCGGCTGGCTGCCCAAGTGGGGCTACGGCACGGTCGAGACGAACATCATGACCGGCGACCCCGTCACCCCGTTCCTCACCAACGCCTATCAGCAAGGCCTGTTGAAGGGCTACGAGGAGCGCGCGTACCGGGCGCTGAAGCAGAACGCCGACGGCGTGCCGCCCACCGACTCGGCGGCCGTGGGCCGAGAGGCGAACAAGGAGTACCTCGCCGACGGGTTCGCGCCCTACGTCAGGACCGCCCGCACGCGAAGCCCGGTGACTCGGACTACGACCACGGGGCCTCGGCCACCCTGGAGTACGCCCTCTCGGACGCGATGCTCGCCCAGATGGCCCGCGACCTCGGACACGGCGCCGACGCCGCGCGCTACGCCGCCCGCGCCCAGAACTACCGCACGATCTTCGACCCCTCCACCGGCTTCTTCCGCGCCCGCGACGCCTCCGGCGCCTTCGTCGGCCCGGCCGACCCCGCGCAGAGCGAGGGCTTCCACGAGGGCACCTCCTGGCAGTACCAGTGGCTGGTGCCGCAGGACCTGCCCGGCATGGTCGACCTCATCGGCGGCCGGCAGGCGGCCAACGCCCGGCTCGACTCCTTCTTCGCCTACGACCAGCTGCTTGCCGACCCGGCGAAGACCGCCCGCGAGGTGTGGGTCAACGGGCCGTACGACTACTACAACGCGGACAAGTACAACCCGCAGAACGAGCCCGACCTCATCGCCCCCTACACCTACCTGTCCACCGGCCGGCCGTGGAAGACGACCGACGTCGTCCACGCCGCGCTGACCCTCTTCACGGACGGCCCGACCGGCATGACCGGCAACGACGACCTCGGCACGATGTCCGCCTGGAACGTCCTGTCGTCGATCGGGATCTTCCCGGTCCAGCCCGGCTACGACACCTGGGGCCTGTCCACACCCGTCTTCGACCGGGTCGACCTGACCCTGGACCGCCGCTACTACCCGCACGGCGCCCTCACCATCAAGGCGCCCGGCACCTCGGCGACCGACCGCTACATCCAGGGCGCCCGGACGGACGGGACGCCGTACGACCGGACCTATCTGACGACCGGGGCACTCCGGTCCATACGGTCGCTGGCCTTCACGGTCGGCCCGCACCCGTCGGAGTGGGGTACATCACCCCAGGCGGCGCCACCGGCACTGAAGTGATCCCGTGTGCCTCCAGAGTCCCGCCCCTCCCAGAGGGGCGGGACCGGGGCACGACTTAACCTGCCGTTAACTGTGCGTAGCTTGATCGTACTTGACCGTAATCGCTTGTCGGGGCTGTACTGCTTGCTCACCCCTAGTCGACGCGAGGCAAGCAATTGACTTCTGACCTGCTCGCTCCTCTCGACCTTGCGTTCTGGAACATCGAGTCCGACCTGAACCCGATGCACCTGGGCGCGCTCGGCGTCTTCTCGGCGCACTCGCCGACCGCGGGAGCCCACGCCGCCGACCTCCTCGCCGCCCGCGCCGCCGCCGTCCCCGGGCTGCGGATGCGTATCCAGGACGTATGGCAGCCGCTGTCCCTGTCCTTCGGGAGCGCCACCCGCGAGGCCGACCCGGACTTCGACCCGCTCCACCACGTCCGGCTGCACGCCCCGACCGCCGACTTCCAGGCGGACGCCGGACGGCTCATGGAACGCCCGCTGGAGCGCGGCAGGCCCCGTGGGAGGCACACGTGCTGCCCGGCGAGGACGGCGTCTCCTTCGCCGTCCTGTTCAAGTTCCACCACGCCCTGGCCGACGGACTGCGGGCGCTGACCCTCGCCGCCGCGATCCTCGACCCGATGGACCTGCCCGAGCGCCGTCCGCGCCCCGCCGAACCCGCGCGCGGACGCGTCCCCGACGTGCGCAAGCTGCCCGACCTGGTCCGCGGCGCGCTGTCCGACATCGGCCGGGCCCTCGACATCGGGGCGTCCGTCGCCCGCTCCACCCTGGACGTCCGCTCGTCCTCGGCGCTGACCTCCGAGCCCTCCGGCACCCGCCGCACCGCCGGAGTCGTCATCGACCTCGACGACGTGCACCGCGTCCGCAAGGTGGTCGGCGGCACCGTCAACGACGTCCTCATCGCGGTCGTCGCGGGTGCCCTGCGCCGCTGGCTCGACGCACGCGGCGACGGCAGCGAGGGCGTCGCGCCCCGCGCCCTCATCCCCGTCTCCAAACGCCGCCCGCGCTCCGCGCAGCCACAGGGCAACCGGCTCTCCGGCTATCTGATACGGCTGCCCGTCGACGACCCGGACCCCCTCGCCCGGCTCGACTCCGTGCGCGCCGCCATGGACCGCAACAAGGACGCGGGACCCAACCGGGGCGCCGGCGCCGTCGCCCTCCTCGCCGACCACGTCCCCGCCCTGGGCCACCGCCTCGGCGGACCCCTCGCCGCCCAGGCCGCCCGGCTCTGGTTCGACATCCTCGTCACCAGCGTCCCGCTCCCCGGCATCGGCCTCAAACTCGGCGGCAACCCCGTCACGGCGGTCTTCCCGTTCGCCCCGCTGGCCCGCGGCCAGTCCCTCGCGGTCGCCGTCTCGACGTACCGCGGACAGGTCCACTACGGCCTCGTCGCCGACGCCGAGGCCGTACCCGATCTCGACGTGTTCGCCCGCGCGCTCACCGAGGAGGTGGAGACGCTCATCACCGCCTGCGGGTCGTGACCTGGAGCGGGTTTGGTGCTGCGGCCCGGCGCTCCGTAAAATTCCCGGTTCGACGGTGTGCGCGATCGAGCGGCGCCGCGGACGACCCAAGGAAACGGCAGCGCGATGACGGTGACAGAGGACGGCTCGATGACCCCGGACGAGGTCGTGTACGGGCCCGGCATCGACCCCGAGCGGCTGGCCGTCTGCCTCAGCGTGCTCGACGAACTCGAGAAGATCGACGTCGACCACCCCGACGCGATCGCCGTCCGCCGCGCCACCGCGGGCATCTACCGCAGCGTCAAGCAGCGCCGCCGCCAGGAGCGCAGGGCCGCGAAGACCGCCCACGACAAGGCCGTCACCGAGTCCACCGCGACCGGCTCCGCCCAGCGCATCGACGACGAGACCGAGGGCCTCCTCCCGTCGTCGGTGACGGAGGAGGGCCGGATCGCCGGGATACTCCAGCGACCGCGCTCCTGCTACACCTGCAAGACCCGGTACGTGGAAGTCGACTACTTCTACCACCAGCTCTGTCCCGACTGCGCCCGCCTGAACCGCGAGAAGCGCGACGACCACGCCGACCTCACCGGCAAGCGCGCCCTGCTCACCGGCGGCCGCGCCAAGATCGGCATGTACATCGCGCTGCGGCTGCTGCGCGACGGCGCCCACACCACGATCACCACGCGGTTCCCGAAGGACGCCATCCGCCGCTTCAAGGCCATGGACGACTCGGCGGACTGGATCCACCGCCTCGACGTCGTCGGCATCGACCTGCGCGACCCGGCCCAGGCCGTGGCCCTCGCCGACCAGGTCGCCGAGGCGGGCCCCCTCGACATCCTCATCAACAACGCGACCCAGACCGTACGACGGCTGCCCTCCGCCTACGCCGCCCTCGTGGACGGCGAGAGCGCCCCGCTGCCCGCCGGTGAACTCCCCGCCCACCACGTCATCGGCGCCTTCGGCTCCGGCGCGGTCGACGGCCTCGCCGCCCTGCCCGTCGGCATCAGCGGCCTCGACGCCCAGCAGGTCGCCGACCTCGCCCTGGTCGCGGGCAACGCCAGCGTCGCCCGGCACCTCGACGGCACCGCCATCGACGCCGGCGGCCTGGTCCCCGACGTCGTCGACACCAACACCTGGGTCCAGACCATCGAGCAGATCTCCCCGGTGGAGCTCCTCGAGACCCAGCTGTGCAACTACACGGCGCCGTTCATCCTGATCAGCAAGCTCCGCCCGGCCATGGCCGCCGCCGCGAGGTCCGCGACCAGCGGACGCGCGTACATCGTCAACGTCTCCGCGATGGAGGGCGTCTTCGGCCGCGGTTACAAGGGCGCCGGACACCCCAACACCAACGCCGCCAAGGCCGCGATGAACATGGTGACCCGCACCAGCGGCCAGGAGATGTTCCAGAGCGACGGCATCCTCATGACCTCGGTCGACACCGGCTGGATCACCGACGAACGCCCCCACTACGACAAGCTCCGCCTCGCCGAGGAGGGCTTCCACGCCCCGCTCGACCTGGTCGACGGCGCGGCGCGGGTTTACGATCCGATTGTGCGCGGCGAGCAGGGCGAGGACCTGTACGGCGTCTTCCTGAAGGACTACGCGCCCGGCAAGTGGTAACCCGCCACCCCGGACGCGGGCCCGGTCGCCGGTCGGGGTTCCGGCCCTGGTGAGGACCGCGCGAGGAGTTCTCATGGCCAGTACACACGGCATCGATCCGAGGGCCTTCGACGACCCGCGCAACCACTATCCGACCGACGACGAGTTCTACGCGAGCGACCGCCCGGCCGACCGCGAACTACCGGAGGACCGGCCGCGCGGCGGCGGCTCCACGACCACGGTGAAACACCGGGGCACGTGGGCCACCGCGGCGCTCGTCGCCGGAGTCGTCCTGCTGATCCTCGTGGGGATCGCCCTGTTCCCCTGAGGGACCCACGGGTGCGGCCGACCCCGTTCCCGTAAGGGACCCGGCCGGTCACACCTGAGGCGGCCCGCCCGACCTCAGCCGGTCATGGACGGCGTACCCACCGGAGATGCCGGAGGTGTGCGCCGCCCTGACCCGCGTCCCCCCGTCCACCAGCAGCTCCGCCCCCGTGATCCACGCGGCCTGGTCGGAGGCCAGCCACAGCACGGCCCGGGCGATGTCTGCGGGCTCCCGATCCGGCCGAGGGGCAGGCCCGCGGCGAGTTCCGCCTCGCCCGGCTCCCACACGAACCGGGCCATCTCGGTGCGGACGAGCCCGGGGAGACGGAGTTGACCCGCACCCCGGGCGCGAGTTCACCGGCGAGCTGCTGGGTGAGGTGCAGCAGGGCCGCCTTGCTGGTGGAGTACGCCCCCACGTTCGGCCCGACATGCCCGGCGCCCTCCGTGCACACGTTGACCACCGCGCCCCCGTGCTCCCGCATCCACGCCCGCCACGCGCACTGCACCAGCCGCAGCGGCGCCTCCACGTTCACCGTGAACGCCGTCCGCCACGCGTCCGGATCGGCCTCCATCAGCGGGCCGTACGGCTGGTTCGTCGCCGCGTTGTTCACGACCACGTCGATCCGCCCGAACGCGTCCAGCGCGCACGCGGCCATCTCCCGCAGATGGTCCGGGTCGGCGACATCCCCGGCCAGGCCGACCCCGCCCAACTCCTCGGCGGTACGCGCCACTTCACCGGCGTCCCGCGCGCTCACGCAGACCAGCGCCCCGGCCCCGGCGAACGCCTCGGCCACGGCACGCCCGATCCCGCGCGTGCCGCCGGTGATCAAGACGGCCCGGCCCCGCAGACCGTACGACGACGTCATCGCCGTACAATCTCATGACGGGCCGTCAGTCGACAGCCCCCAGGCGGGAGTTGGGGCTGCGTGAGTTCCGTGTGGCCACGATGCCCAGGACCCTGCGCCAGTCCTCCAGGACCCCGGCGTCGAGGCCGACGACCTTGGCCGCGTCGTCCGCCTGGCGCAGGGTGATCGCGTCGTCGGCGAGCGGGTCGCGTTCGAAGGCGGCGGCCTCGGCGGGGGACATCGGACCGCCCTGCGCGAGCAGGGTCAGCGTGCTCTGGGCGGACAGATCGCGGCCCGGGAACGAGGTGGCGAGGTAGCGCTTCGCCGGCACGTGCAGATGGACGAGCCGGGCGACACGCTCGCCGAGCAGGGCGCGGACGGCGTCCGCCGCGTGGTCCGCGTGCCCGGCGTCGTCACCGGGCCGCAGCAGATGCCCGATGTCGTGGACCAGGCCGGCCACCTGAAGTTCCTTGTCGGCGGGGCGACTTCGGCGCAACAGCGCGGCCGTCTGCAACGCGTGGTCGTGCAGATCGACCGGGTCACCGCTCCGGTCGGGGTGTCCCAGGCGCCCCGACAGGCGTACAGCAGATCCATCAGCTCCTCGACGCTGCGCAACTCCATGCGTCAGTCCTCCCGCGAGACAGCCTGTGCGGAACCCCAGGGGATCATGGCGAGCTTTCGGCACAGCCAACGGGACCTGAACTGCGCGACGCCTTGAGTGGCGCAGGTCATGCTCTCGCTCGTGTGTGGGTGGACCTCAGCCGTGCGGGGGCTGTCAAAGGCGCATGACGCAACAGACCGGATATCGGCGGGAGTTCGCCTGCCACGGCTGAAGCCGTCGGGCCTGCGGACGCGCCGAGACCGGGACCACCGTCCTGGACGTTGGCTCCGGTCCCGGCCGCCGCGTCACCCTCATCGCACCCTGGGAGGCGTACGCGCGCACAACCCACCGCGACTGCGCACCCCGGCCCCCGGGGCTCAGCCGCCCCAGGAAGTGTCGTCGCAGTGGAGCCCCCGCGGCAGACACTCGCCCGCCGTGACGGCCGACGGCCGGACGTGCTCCGTGTGGTGGGAGACCCCACGAATCCGAACGCCACTAGGGCGGTGACTACCGCACAGAACCGGATGCGCTGTGCACAGATCAGACGCTTCATCACTGAACTCCTGTACTTTCGTACTTTGTCTCGATGCTCGTTCGTCGTGTTTCGTGCGCTGTTCAGTCTTTGAGGGCCAGTTCGGATGCGGTGTCGAGTGAGTCGGCCATCAGGGGCAGGGCGCACATCAGCAACTGCATGCGGTTGCGCGCGCCGGTCTTCGCCCGGATGCGGCGGATGTAGGTGTCCACGGTGTGGCGGCTGAGCGTCATGTGCTGGGCTATCTCGTCGTACGTCAACCCGTCCGCCATGTGGGCCAGTACCTGTCGTTCCCGTCGGCTCAGTGGGGCGGCCGGGGTGGTTGCAGCGTTGTCCATTCGCTTGCAGCTCTCCTGGTCGTGAGGCGGATCCCGAGCGAGGCCCGGAGAGCCGTTCCCGCGGGCCAGGCCCTCCAGGACTCCATCCTTGCCCGGGAGTCGGGCCCCGTGGGGTGCGAGGCCTGGTCATCAAGCTGTCGTGCAAGAAGAGGAGGAGGGGTCAAACCTGGACATCGGTGCGAAGTGGCGACCTTGCCGGACCTGGCCATCCGGCCGCTGACCTGCACCGTCCTAGCATGGCGGTTGTGCGGCGGCCGGCGCGCTCCGGTCGCCCGCCCCGGGACCGACTGCGAGGAGGGCACGTGCGCACAGTGCGGGTGGTGAGTGCCGAGTTCGACGTACGGGACGAGGGAGAGGGGGACCCGGTGCTGCTCGTGGCGGGCGGCGGGGCCTCCGGGCGGGTCTGGGACCTGCACCAGGTGCCCGCGCTGAGCGCGGCCGGTTTCCGGGTACTCACCTTCGACCGCAGATCGCTCCAGGATCCGTCCGCGCCGTCGGATCCGCGCACGGTCGCCGACGAACTCGCTTGCGTGCTAGAGGAGTTGGGCATCCCCGAACTCCGGGCCGTCGGTGTCTCGTCCGGAGGCGAGGTCGTGCAGGAGCTCCTGCTCGCCCGGCCCCGCCTGGTGACCGGGGCGGTGCTGATGGCCACGCGCGGCCGGGGCGACCTGTCCGGCAGGGCGATGGCCGACGCCGAACGGGAGCTGGCGGCCTCAGGGGTGTCGTTGCCACCGGGCTACGCGGCCTGGCAGCGCGCCGTGCTCAATCTGTCGCCCGCCACCTGGCGGCGCGAGGACGAACTGCTCGACTGGCTCGACCTGTTCGAGACGGCCGAGCGGGCCGGGACGGCCCCGGTGCCGGTACCGGCGGGAAGGGAGCCGGCGGACCGGCTCGACGCGCTCGGCCGGGTGGCCGTCCCGGTCCTCGTGCTCGGCTTCGAGCACGACCTGATCGTGCCCCGTGGCTGTGCCGCGAGGTCGCCGCGGCCCTGCCTCGCGGACGCTACGCCGAGCTCGCGGACTGCGGGCACTACGGGTACCTGGAGCGGCCCGCGGAGGTGAACAGCGCGCTGCTGGAGTTCCTCACCGGCGTGCGCTGACCGGGCTCCCGGCGGTCAGGGCTGTCCGCCGGACTCGCGCAGCACGTACCCCAGCAGCCGGTGGGCGAGGGCCAGTCGCTCGTCCGCGGGCAGCCGCGCGAGCGCCGGCCACAGTACGTCCGCGCCGCCTGCGGCCGGTGCGGCGACCGGCGACGGGGTGTCCGCCGCGACGGGAGCCAAGGGGGCGGTGAGCAGATCGGCGACCGACGGGGCGGTGAGCAGGTCCCGGAGAGCGACCTTCCAGCCGTGGTCGCAGTCCAGGGAGCTGATCAGGCGTGCCGCGTCCAGCGAGGAGCCGCCCAGGTCGAACCAGCCGCCGTTCAGGTCGTCCTGGCCGAGGTAGGTGCGGGCCAGTTTCAGGGCCTGGGCGTGCGCATCGTCCGTCGGAGTCATCGCTTCGTTCTCCTTCTCGATCTGGCGGGGCGTGACGGGGCGGTCAGGGAGGGCAGGGGTGTTCGGAGGGGCCGTATCGCCGGGTCCTGCGGGGTGTCGGGCGCCGGGGGCGGCGCGGCGAGCCGGTCCCGCGCCACGGCGGTGAATGCCGGACGGCCCGTCCGCACACCCAGCAGCCCCACATGCGCCCAGCGGAACGACGCCCGCAGCAGTACGCGTTCGCGCAGGCCGGGTCGGACAGTGCCGCCGCCGCGCCGGTACGCCGACAGCAACCGGTCGAGCAACGGGTGGCCGCCCGCCAGGTACTGGTCGACGAAGTCCGCCGCCGGATCGTCGAAGGCGGCGTTCGTCCAGTCCAGAATCCCGGTCACCGCATCCGAGCCGGGGCCGACGAGGGTGTGCCCCGGATGCATGTCGCCGTGGGTGAGCCGGGCCTGGTGGGCCCAGTGCCGGTCGTCGTCCAGCCAGGCCCGCCAGTGCGCGTACCAGCGCTCGGGCAGCGGGACCGTCGTCCGGGCTTCCGTGAGTGTGCGGGCCAGATCCTCCCGTACCAGGACCGGTTCGCGCGGCGGGACGCCCGCGTCCACGGCTTCCTCCACCGGTACCCGGTGCAGGGCGGCGAGGGTCGCCGCGAGCGAGGTCACGTACGCGGTGCCGGGCCGACCGCCGCTCGCCGCGGGGTGCCACTCGTAGCGCAGGCCGGCCGGGTCCTCGAATCCGGCGGGGTGCCGCCGAGTCTGCGGTACGCGATGAACGCGCGGTCGGCGTGCTCCCAGTGGGGACGGCCGCCGGCAGCGCGGGCCGGACCACCGCGAGGACGGCCGCCTCCACGGCGATCCGGTCGGCGCTGCGGCTGCGGCGAGGCACCCGCAGGATCCAGTCGGCGCCCTCGGTGTCCTCCACCTCGACCACGCGGAAGTCCCAGCCCGCGTCGTTGAGGACCGCTGTCCCCGGGCGCAGCGACAGTCCGCGGGAGGCGGCCGACCCCAGGGCGTCGGCGAGGACTTCGCGCGGGTCGGCGGCCGTCACGCGGAGTCCGTCCGGTCGTCTCCCGCCGGACGGGCGCCCGGGACGGACGCGCTCTCACCGGCGCCGGCCGCCTCCTGGCGCGCGGTGCCGGTCGGGGAGCCGCCCAGGACGTGGTCCTCGGAGATGGTGCGCGGGATGCGCGGCGGAGAGCAGTGGATCCACCGGAACGACAGGGCCGTCGCGAGGCCCGCGGCCCACAAGGCGGCGCGGGCGCCCAGGAGTTGACCGAGGAGCCCGCCGAGCACCGCGCCCGGCGGCAGGGTGCTCCACACCGGCAGCCGGTCCGATGTGATGGACCTGCGGAAGGTGACGACGATGGCGTGCTGGACGACCATGCCCGCCGAGAAGGCGATCGGGATCCACGGCAGCGGCGCGACACGGGCGACGTCCGTGGCCGGCAGAGCCCCCACCTTCGGCGGGGAGCCGTTCGGACTGACGACCGTCACCAGTGGCGGAGCCGGCGTCAGGATCTGCGCGCCGAATCGGCGGGTGCTGTCCGCGAAAACAATCGGACGGAAATCGCCCAGCCGTAGAATGCCGTCGGTCGGAGTTTTTGGGCGCATGGCGGCAATAGTGCCATGGCAACTCGGCAGGTCACCAGTAGGTCGCTGCGAGGGCTGCGAAAGTGGTCGCCTCCGGGCGGCCGGTCGGCCCTCCGGCGGTTCCGGACGCCCGGCCGGACGGTCCGGAAAACCGTCGCTGCCTGCGAAAGTGCTGTCCTGACCGTGGGGTGCCGGTGGTCGGGCGGGCCCTGTCACGTACATACGTTACTTGTAACCATCATGAACTCGTTGGTGTAATAGAAGCAGTCGACGCCGAATTCCGCCCTGCCGAGTCGGGGCATATTGCGGGCGCCCGGACTCGCCGTTCACCGATTCTTACGAGCCCTTATTTGATGAGGTTCTCTTCGTGTCGCAGACTCGAATTGAATTCAACACGTCACGCCATGCGGAACCTCCGGTACTTGAGGGGTGGTACCGGTGCAGGCTCGTCCGAGCCGAGCGGGACATCAACTCCAGCGGATCACAAACCCACGCCGAAGCGCGCCGGCCGACCGGAACCCGGGCGACCCGCCTCGACGGTCTCCTCGTCGGCCGCGGCTCCACGCCCCGTGGGCCCGAGTCGGCACCCGTCCCCGACGACAGCGCGGTGGGAGCGGTGCCGGCCCCCGGCGCGCCCCCTGACCGCCGCGTCCGATCGGCCCGTATTCGTCATGCTCGCCTCCCGATCCACCGATGCGCCCGAGGCCGTCGGTACGGGGCGGGACGCGCCGCACGGCTTCGCGCCGGCCGACGCCCGGTCCGGCCTCGGCCCCGAGGTCCGGTGGTTCCGACCGGCCTTCCCCGGCCGGGACGTGGTCGTGGAGGAGGCGTTCCCTGTCCTCGCCCGCGGCGCGGCCGTCGTCTGCCGCCCCGGTACCCGCGTATCGGCCCCGGAGGACCTGTTCGTCGCCCTCTGCGTGTCCACCGTGGAGCTGTTCACCCCCTGCCTGCGCGGGTCCGCGCACTGGCCGGACGTCCGGGGCGGGGCCACCCACGCCCCGCCGCGCCGGGTGCCGGTCGGCGGCGAACGTCCGGACCCCGACGGGCGGCGGCGCCAAGAGCACGCCGGGCTCCTGCGCGTCCACGTGACCGAGTGCACGGTCACCACCTCCGCCCTGGACGAGGGGCGGCTGCCGGACGACACCCCGAGGCGCCGATCGGCACCCCGCGCGCCGACACCGGAGTCGGTGTGTGCGACTCCGGCCGGCGGCCGGTGCCGCCCGGCACCGCCCGAGAGATCCACATCGGCGGCCCCTCACCGGCCTCCGGTCTGTTCGGCAACCCGGAGCGGACCGCCCGGCGGTTCGTCACCGGCCCGGAGCCCGGCGGCGGACGGCTGTGCGCCGTCGGCGACCTCGGGCGGATCCTGCCCGACGGCAACGTCGAGTTGCACGGGCGGGGGACGACCGGGCCGAGATCCGCGGCCACCGGCTCGAACCGGCCGCGGCGGAACGGCTGTCGGCCGCCGACTCCGCGGTCGCCCGGACCGTCGTCCGGCCGGACGCCCGGACCCGCGGCACGCTGCCGGGCCGTGCGGCCCCGGCCGCACCCTTGGACGGTGTGCCGCCGGTCACCGCGGGGCGGTGCGCCCGGCCGCTCGCCGGGATCATCGCCCAACTGCCCGGCTGGGCAGCGCCCCAGCGGTTGTCGTGGACCGGCGCGCTGCCGGAGAACGATCACGGCAGGGCGAACCGCCGTGCCCTCGCCGGGACCCTCCCGACCGCCCTGACCAGAACCACCGTCCAGGGGACCGCCCCGTGTGAGGCGGTCGCGGCCACCGCCCCGGAGACCCGCACGGCCTCGGGGACCGCCGAGAGGTCTGAGGCCAGGGTCCCGGGTGCCGGGACCGGCGTCCCGGACGGTGACGCCGCCCGGGGTTCGGGGTGGGACGCCGGAGCGGCTCGACGCCGTGGCGCGGCGCTTCCGGGCGCTGCGGGCCGATCCCGGGCCGGAGGCCGACGCCGACTTCCTCGCCGGCGGCTGCCGGCCGATCCCTGCCATGCGCCTGGTCACGCGCCTGGTCACCGAACTCCGCGCCGACTTCCCCGGGACCGCCGGACCGCGGGCCACGACCGTCCTCGATCATCCGACACCCCGCCGGCCCGCCCAGTGGCTCTCCGCGGCGCAGACCCGCCCCCGCCCGATGCCGGCACCGTTCCCACCAGCCTCACGTAAGGACTGAACTGCCATGGACACACCCTCCGAGGAGCGCGTCCTGACGCTGACCCCGGACGAGGCGCAGCGGACGGCCGAGCTCACGATCGGTGCCGCGGAGCGCTACACCGGCGACCACGACCCGGCCCTCCTGCTCGACCTGCCCCGTCTCGCCGCGGACCTCCCCGTACGCACCCAGCGATTCCTGCGCACCTTCGCCATCGACGAGCCCACCGGCTACTGCGTGGTCAGCGGACACCTCTTCGACCAGGACCGCATCGGCCCGACCCCGGAGCACTGGCGCGGGCGCCCCCGACCCAACCGGGAGTTCCCCGAGGAGATACTCGTCCTGCTGTACGCGGGCCTGCTCGGCGAGCCGTTCGGCTGGACCACCCAGCAGGACGGCCGGCTGGTGCACGACATCTTCCCCGTCCGCAGCCACGAGAACGACCAACTCGGCCTCGGCAGCAAGGAGTTGCTCACCTGGCACACCGAGGACGCCTTCCACCCGCATCGCGGCGACTACCTGGTGCTGGCCTCCCTGCGCAACCCCGACAAGGTCGCCACCACCGTGGGCTCGTACGCCAGGGGTTCGCTCTCCGAGGACGACCTGGAGGTGCTGTTCGAGGAGCGTTTCCACATCGCCCCCGACGAGTCGCACCTGCCCAAGAACAACTCCGCCCGCGCCGACGGCGACTCCGAGCGGTTCGCCACGATCGAGCGGCTGATCGACGAACGCCGCCCGGTGGCCGCGCTGTTCGGCCCGCGCCAGGAGCCGTACCTGCGGCTGGACCCGTTCTTCATGGAGGTCCCCGAGGACGATCCGGAAGCCCGCCGCGCCCTCGACAACCTGATCGCGGTCGTCGATTCGGGGCTGCGCGAGGTCGCCCTGGAGCAGGGCGACTGCCTGGTCGTCAACAACCACCGCGTGGTCCACGGCCGAGTGCCCTTCACCGCCCGCTACGACGGCACCGACCGCTGGCTCAAGCGCATCAACGTCACCCATGACCTGCGCCGCTCCCGCACCATGCGGGCGAGCGCCGGCAACCGGCTGATCGGCTGAGGCGGCCATGGCGGAGCTGTCGGCCCTCACGGTCACCAGTCTGGAGCGGGCACCGGACCTGGAGTCGGCCGTAGACCGGCTGATCACCGGCAACATGCCCCCGTTCATGAGCTGGGAGTCGCCCGGCAACTGGCGCTGGCACCGGCTGTACGACACCCACCCCGCGCACCAGGTCTGTGTACTGGACGAGGAGGGCCGGCTGGTGGCCGCCGCCAACGGCCTGCCGATCCCCTGGGACGGCACGGTCGACGGGCTCCCTGGGGCTCCGACGACGTGCTGGTCTCCGCGTTCGACGGACCCGCCGCCCGCCCGGACGCGCTGTGCATGCTCTCGGTGAGCGTTTCCGCCCGGCTGCGCGGCGGCGGCCTCGCCGAGGGGCTGCTGACCCGGGCCAGGGACGAGGCGCGGGCCGCCGGTCTGCGCGGCGTCGTCATCCCGGTCCGCCCCACCCGCAAGGCCCGCTACCCGCTGGTCCCGATGGCCGACTACGCCCGCTGGAGGCGGCCGGACGGCACACCGTTCGACCCCTGGCTGGCCACCCACGCCGCACTGGGCGCCGAACTGCTCGCGCCCTGCGACCGCTCGCTGGTGATCAGCCAGCCCGTCGACCGCTGGGAGGAGATCACCGGTCACCCGCTGCCCGGCCCGGCCCGTCACCTCGTACCGGGCGCCCTCGCCCCGCTGGAGGTCTCCGCCGACGGCGAGGGCGTCTACGCGGAGCCCAACTTCTGGGTGTTCCACCCGGCCACCTGATCCGCCGCACCCCTACGACCCCACCTGAGGAACGACCACACCCGAGGATCGACCACACCCGAGGAGTCCCATGCCACCGCTGCGACTGGCCGTCGTCGGCTGCGGAGCCGCCGCCCGGTCCTGCCACCTGACCGCGCTGCCGAACGTCCCGCAGATCCGGCTCACCGCCCTGATCGACCCAGACCCCGAGCAAGCCCGTGCCGCCCTCAAGTGGTACACGGACCAGGGCGGTACCGCCGAGGACGTGCTGATCGCCCGTTCGGTGGAGGAGGCCGCCGACGCCTTCGACGCCGCCGCGGTCGCCGTACCGCACACCGCGCACGCCGCTGTCGCCGGCGACCTGCTCGCCCGCGGCAAGCACGTGCTGCTGGAGAAGCCGATGGCGACCTCCGCCGCGGACGCCGAAGCCCTCGCCGCCGCCGCGGCCGCCGCCCCGGGCACCCGCCTGCTGATGGCCCACCCCAGGCGGCTGTTCCCCGCCAACGACTGGGTGCGCAGGCTCATCCAGGACGGTGACCTGGGCACCGTCACCCGGGTCCGCTGGACCGAGGGTCACCCCTACAGCTGGGAGCCGGTCTCCTGGTCGATGTTCGACCGCGGTCTCGCGGGCGGCGGCGTCCTCACCGACACGGCCTCCCACGTCTTCGACATCCTGTTGTGGTGGCTCGGCCCGGACGTCGAGGTGGTCGACTACGTCGACGACAGCCTCGGTGGGGTCGAGGCCGACGCCGTCGCCACCCTGCGCATCGGGGGAGTGGAGACCGTGCTGGAGCTCAGCCGGGTCCGCGCCCTCGGCATCAGCTGTGTCGTGACCGGCACCGCCGCCGAGGTGAGTGTCGGCACCGACTTCCCCGCCGGCGAGTGCACGCTGATCACCGCCTCGGGCGAGGAACTGCACCGCGGCGACGTGAGCGCCGTGCCGCCCGCCCAGGACGAGTGGGACGACCTCTTCGTCGAGCAGCTGCGCAACTTCGCCGACGTGTGCTCCGGCGCGGACGTGGCGCCGCACGCCACCGCTGAGGACGGCCTGCGGGTCGCCCGGCTGATTGAGCAGTGCTACTCGGGGCCCGCGCGACGTCCGCTGGCCCAGCCCTGGCTGACCGGAACGACTTCGAGGAGCGCGGTATGAACGACTTCGCGGGCAGGCGCGTGGCGGTCACCGGTGCCAGCGGGTTCATCGGCGGACGCGTCGTGGAGCGGCTGGTGCTGGAGACCGGGGCCGAGGTCCGGGCCCTGGTGCGCGGCTACGGCAGGGCCGCCCGGCTCTCCGTGCTGCCGCAGGAGCGGCTCACCTTCCGGGCGGTCGACCTGGACGCCCCGCAGAGCCTGCGCAAGGCCCTGCACGGTTGCGACCTGGTCGTGCACTGCGCGTTCGGGTCGCAGGGCGAGGTCGACGACCGATGGCGCACCACCGTCGAGGGGACCGCGAACCTGCTCGCCGCGGCCAAACTCGCGGGCGTGGAGCGGCTGGTACACCTCAGCACCGTCGACGTGTACGACACCTCCGGCCTGACGCGCTTCGACGAGACCGCTCCGGCGCTCGGGGAGGACGCCGACGACCGCGAGTACGAGCAGCAGAAGGCCGCCGCCGAACGGCTGGTGCTCGCCGCGCACGGCGACGGACCCGAGACCGTCGTCCTCCAGCCCGGCGTGGTCTACGGCCCCTGGGGCGGACAGTGGACCGTCGCCCAACTGACCCGCCCGGCCGAGGAGTTCGAGGAGCTGGCGGTGACCGGTGCGGGCGGCGCCTGCAACGCGGTGTACGTGGACGACGTCGTGGACGCCGTGCTGGCCGCGCTCGCCGAACCCGGCGCGGCCGGGCGGAAGTTCCTCGTGGGCGGGCCCGACGAGCCCGGTTGGGGCGAGTTCTTCGACCGGCTGCGCGGTATCCGGGGCCTGCCCGCGCCGGACGGCACCTCCACCGGCGGGGCCGTGCCGGACTGGGAGCAGGCGCTCTACGCCAGCCCCGCCCGTATGGACGCCGCGCTCGCCGCGCGCCTTCTGGCCGTGCCCCTGACCACCCTGGATGAGGGCATGACCCGCACCGCGGAATGGGCGCGCTGGGCCGGGTACGGGGCATCGGGCGGGGCCGGCCGATGACCCGGGTCCTGGTGATCGCCCCGCACCCGGACGACGAGGTCATCGGGTGCGGCGGCTCCATCGCCAAGCTGGCGCAGTCCGGCGCGGAGGTCACCGTGGTCATCGTGATCGGCCGCGAACGGGGGCTCGCCGACCGCGAGGTCGCGGACGAGGAGTTCGCGGCGGAGACCACCGACGCCTGCCGGGTGCTCGGCGTCAAGCGGTGCATCACGCTGGACGCGCCGTCCCGTGACTTCGCCGCCGACCGGCGGCTGCACCTCGACATCGTCAAGGTGCTGCGCGAGATCCGCCCGGACCGGGTGTACGTGCCGCACCGCGACGACGGCGACATGGAGCACCGGGCCGTGCACCGACTCGGCCTGGAGTCACTGTGGATGGCGGAGTCCGACTTCTTCGAGGAGGCCGGTCCGCCCGCACCGGCGCCGTCCCTGGTACTCGGCTACGAGGTGTGGGCCCCCGCTCGGCGAGGCCCAGTACACCGAGGACGTCACCGACCAGATCGAGCTGAAGGTCGAGGCCATGCGCTGCTACCGCTCCCAGCTGCGGCACGCCGCCTGGGACGAGGCGGTGCGCGGACTGGCGTCCTACCGGGCCGTCATCACCTCGGGGCACGGCCACAGCGAGGCCTTCGAGGTGATCCGGATGGCCGGCACCCGGCCCTGAACCGGCTGGTCCGGGGCCGGCCGTGCGGCCCCGGACCGGTCCCGCCGGGCGGCCCGATCCAGGTACTCCTCGGTGCGCCGGAAGTGCCCGGAGTGGAAATCGAGACTATTGAATGGGGCAGTCGTGACGCAATATGAAACAGGGCAGAATTTCTTCGGGGAGTACGCCGATGTTTATGCCGAAGCGCCCTATCTTGATTTCACGGAGGACGTGTCGAAAAAGCTCCCCGACCTTATCTCTCATTACCGTGCGGGGA
This sequence comes from Streptomyces sp. P3, assembly GCA_016893485.2. Taxonomy (GTDB): domain Bacteria; phylum Actinomycetota; class Actinomycetes; order Streptomycetales; family Streptomycetaceae; genus Streptomyces. The sequence goes on along the minus strand of JAFEKX020000001.1, from coordinate 1,457,984 downwards.
GCGGGTCGCTGCTCGACCTGGGCTGCGGCACGGGAACGCTGCTGATCGCGCTGGCCGGCTCCTTCGGCCGGCTGACCGGCGTCGACCAGTCGGCCGACATGCTGCGGCACGCCGACGCGGCCGCCCGGCGGGCCGGGGTGACCGTCGACCTGGTCCGCGGCGACCTGCGCGACTACCGCGGCGACCGGCGCCACTCCGTGGTCACCTGCACCTACAACACCGTCAACTACATGGTCGGCGCGGGCGACCTGGAGCTGGCCGCCCGCACCCTGCGGGCCGCCACCGAGGACGGCGGCCTCGCCGTCCTCGACGCCCACCCCGCCTGGTTCGTCGAACGGGCCTGGGCCGGAAAGGTGTTCGTGGAGCAGAACACCGAGGACATCCTGGAGGTCTGGGAGAACCCCTACGACGCCGCGACCGGCCGCGTGGACACCACGGTCACCGTCGTGCGCCGGACCCCCGACGGCGGCTGGCGCCGCGTCCACGAGACCCATCCACAGCGCGGTCACGACCCGGCGGCGGTCACCGGTGCCCTGCTCGCGGCCGGCTTCACCGGCGTGGACACGTACGCCGGGCTCGACCGTGAGCCATTGCGCGAGGACTCCCAGCGCGTCTGGTACGTGGCCAGGTGACCGACACTCTCCTGATATGCGGGATCGGCTCCGGAATGGACAGGTCGCTCGCCCGTCTGAAAGAAATGGGAATGCGTGTCCTGGTCGTCACGGACCGGATCACCGAAGGCGTCGAGAAAACGCCGATATATCCCTGGAGGCGGACCCCGACGATTTCGCCGGTGTCCTGTCGGCGATTCGTGCGCGGCGACCGGGAGGAATATCCGGCGTCATGACCCTCGGATACGACAATCCGCCGGTCGTGGCCCGGCTGGCCGCCGAACTGGGATGCCCCGGCGTGCCCGTCGAGGTGGCCGACCTGTGCACTCTGAAGGACCGCCGGATCGCCGCCCTGGACCGGGCCGGACTGCCCGTGCCCCGGTTCTCCGTCGCCACCACCGCCGACGCCGCCCTCGCCGCGCTGGACCGCATCGGACTGCCCGCCGTCGTCAAACCCAGCGACCGCACCGGTTCCCTGGGTGTCGCCAAGCTGGACGACCGCGGCACCGCGCGGGCACCCGTCGAGCGGGCCCTTGCCCTGAGCCCGACCGGACGGGTCGTCGTGGAGGAGTACCTGACCGGCACCGAGCACACCGTGGCAGGGTTCGCCGTCGAAGGGCGACTGCGCGTCACCGGGTTCGCCGACCGCGAGTACGGCGAGAAGGAGCGCTTCTTCCCGCACTTCTTCGAGGGCGGTGACACCCTGCCCTCCGTCCTGGACGAGGCACAGCGCGCCGGGTGGTGCGCGCGGTCCAGCAGGGCGTCGACGCGCTCGGGCTGCGCACCGCCGTCGTCAACACCGACATCCTGCGCACCCCCGACGGGCGGGTGTACCTGCTGGAGATCACCTGCAGGCTGACCGGCGCCCGCATCGCCACCGAGATCATGCCGCTCGCCACCGGTGTCGACCCGCTGCCCAACGCCGTCCGCCTCGCTCTGGGCCACCCGCTCGTCGAGGAGGAACTGCGCCCCACCCGCGACCGGGCCGTCGTCCAGCGATATCTGCCCGCCGACGGCGGCACCGTCGAATGGGTCGGTGACCTGGCCGAACTCGCCCGCACCCCCGGCGTCCACGACGTCTTCTGGGGCCTGGACCTCGCCCCGGCACCGTCCTGCCGTCCTACCGAGGCGGCGACGAGGTGCTGGCCGGCGTGATCACCAGCGGCCCCGACACCGCTGCCGCCGAGGCCCTCGCCGCCCGGGTGCTGTCCCGCCTCCCCTGCGCCTCACCGACCGATCCGCCGCCCTCGCACCCTGACCGCGCTCCACCCTCCGACAAGGGAACGCCGATGACCACCACCGCGTACGACCACTGGTCCGACACCTACGAACTGTTCGAGGGCGCCATGGCCGAGGACACCTGGCGCCTGGGCATCGGGGCCGAACTGGCCAAGCTGGCCGCCCCGGGCCCCGTTCGCATCCTCGACCTCGGCGCCGGCACCGGCATGGGCAGCCGGGTCCTGGCCGACCTGATCCCGCAGGGCGAGGTCACCTCACTGGACCGCTCGGCGGCCATGCTGGAGCACGGCGGCATACCGCCCGAGCTGCGCATCGTCGGCGACATGGCACGCTTCACCGCGGAGCCCGACTCCTACGACTTCGTGGTCTCCGGGTTCGACGCCCTCAACTACCTGACCGCCGCCGACCTCGCCGAGTGCCTGGGCAACGCGGCCGCCGCCCTGCGCCCGGGCGGCCACCTGGTCTTCGACTACTCCTCCCCGCAAGGTCCTCCAGGAGGACTGGCGGAACCTGGAGCACGAGGAGACCCGCGACGGCGTCCGGCTGCACCGCACCCACCGCTGGGACCCCGTACTGGCCCGCAGCCGCTCGGTGCTCTCCCTCTACGGAGGGGAGGGCCTGCTCTGGCGCGAGACCCATGTGCAGTACGTCGTCGACCCGTTCACCATGGAGGAGCTGGGCCGCGCCGCCGGCCTGCGCACGGTCCGGGTCCGTGACATCGACGGCGACGGCTTCACCCCGGCCACACCACCCACGTCTACGTGCTGCGCAAGGACGAGCGGGGCGTCCCGGACACCGGGGCGCAGGCATGACCGCCGGCGGGGCCGCCCCCGACGAGGAGCGCACCGAACGGGTGCTGGCGAGCACCAGCGTGGTCATCGCGCTCCGCGACGACCTGCGCATCCTGGAATGCATCGACTCCGTCGACGAGGACGTGGAGATAGTGCTGGCGCTCAACGGCGCCACCGACGAGATCCGCCGGGTGCTGCGCGAGCACCCGAGGCCGCTGACCGTCACCGAGATACCCGACGCGGGCAACCTCGGCGCCGCCTACAACGCGGGCGCCGAGGCGGCGGGGACGCTATCTGCTGCTGATGGACTCCGACTGCACCTTCGCCCCGGGCGTGGTCCGCATGATGGCCGCGGCCGTCGCCACCCACCCGGTCGTCAAGGGCCAGGTCGTGTACGGCGAGTCCGGCAGCCTGATGAGCCGGCTCACCGCCCGGGTGCGCGAGTACGACGAGGGCGAGTACGTCAGCGCCCTGTCCCCGCCGCTGATCTACGACCGGACGATCGTCGAGCACATCGGCGGCTACCACTTCGACGGTCTGATCCACTGGTGTGAGGACCGGGAGTTCGACTTCCGGCTCCAGCTGGCCGGCATCCCCGTCCGGCACGTCCCCGAGGCCCGTATCTTCCACGACGCCCAGGTCGGTCTCCAGAACATGCGCAGCTACTTCCGCTACGGCGTCGGCGAGGGCATCGCCCAGGAGACCGGTGTCTTCACCACGCCCGCCGTGCCCGTGCTGTGGCGGCTGTACGAGGCGGCTCGCACGCTCGCCGGATGCGCCCGGCACAAGGGGATCGGGGCCGCCGCCTACTACGCCCTGCTCAAGGCGGCGTTCCACACCGGCACCCTCTATCACCTGGTGCGCGACCCTACGGCGTGCGGCCCCGCTATCCGGAGACCGCGGCCCGTGCCCGGATGCTGCGCGCGATCCCGCAGCACTGCACCGAGCTGACGCCCGCCCAACGCGAGCGACTGCGCCGGGCGCACCTTCGGGCCGGGCGGCGGATCGTGCCGCTCGGCGACCTCACCGTGTTCCGGCCCGATGGCGACCCGAAGCCCGAACCGTCGTCTCAGGCCGCGTCGTGAGCGTCCGGCGGGCCGGGACGGACCGGGAGCAGCAGCCGCGAAGGCCGGCCCGGTCCGTGGTGGACCCGGTTGACGGCCGTGGCCACCGGGGCGTCCGCCAGGGTCAGCGGGGTGCCGCCGGTGTTCGGATTGGGGTCGAAACGCGGGAAGTTGCTGCTGGAGACCTCCAGGCGGACCCGGTGACCGGGCCGGAAGACGTGCACGACGGTCCCCGCCTCCACGCGCAGCGTGTGCACCGTGTCCGGGAGCGGTGGACGCACGCCGTCCAGCCGGGCCCGGTGCCCGGTCCGGACGATGCCGTCGCAGAGGATCTCCGCGCGGCCGTCCGGATGCACGTCGACCAGCTTGGCGGTGACGTCGGTGTCCGGCGCGGACGAGGAGACGTACAGCTCGGCGACGACCTGTCCGGACACCACCAGAGGCGCGTCCAGCCGTGGTCCGGTGTAGCAGAGCACGTCCGGGCGGTCCTCCACCGCGCGCTGATCCAGAGGACCGCAGTCGGCGCCGACGAGCATGCCGGTCATGCAGGTGGCTCCGCCGGCGGTCGGGACCGGGTCGCGGGGGTCGTAGCGGTAGACGTCCGTGACCTCCCGGCGCGGCGGGCCGGGGCGCAGCACGCCCGAGCCGTGCCGGGTACGGGCGTCGCCGTCGCTGTCCAGATGCAGTGCGAGGCGGGACGCTGTCCGCGCCGGGCGGACCGTCGGGGGCGACCCAGCTGTCCGCCCCGCTCGCGAACACCTCCACCGGCGGCCCGGCCTCATCGCTCACGCCTTTGAGATGCCTGTCGAAGAAGGCGAGATGAGCTGCCGTCATGTCGAACTCCGCCTCGTCGGCGGCGAGTCCGTAACGCCGCTCGGGGAAAACGCCGCCGGTCACGCAGTGCGACCAGGGACCGATCAGCAGGCGGTCGCCGGACCGGGGCGAAGGGATCCGCAGGGTGCCCGGCAGGAAGATGTCGTACCAGCCGCCGACCACCAGCGCCGGAGGGCGTTCTCCGTCCGGGGCGGCGGTCAGCCCGCGCCAGTGGGCGTCGTAGCCGGGGTGCTCCAGCCACTCGCGGTAGTAGGGGGCGAGCCGGTCCAGCAGCGGCAGCGCCCGCCAGGGTGCCCGGTAGAGGTCCTCGATGCCGTCCAGCGCCTCGGTCACCGCGCGGACGTCCGCGGTGGTGCCGCCGGCCCGCTCGACCTGTCCGTGCAGCAGGTCGCCGAGCACCCAGTGCAGGCAGAACCCGAGCTGGAAGGCGCCGCCCAGATACGTCCAGCCCTCGTACGGGTCGGCAGCGGCGACGTGCGGGGCGAGGGCCCGAAGTGCGGGCGGTGCGGCGGCTGCCGCGTGCCACTGCGCGACACCCTCGTAGGACCGCCCGATCATGCCGACGGTCCCGTCGCACCAGTCCTGGCCGGCGGCCCACCTCACGGTGTCCCGGCCGTCCGCGGCGTCGTCGGCGAACGGCCGGAAGACACCGTCGGACGCGTACCGGCCGCGCACGTCCTGCACCACGAGGCAGTACCCGGCCTCCACAAGCCGCATCCAGTCCAGGGAGCGGCCCCCGCCGAGGCCCCCTTCCCGTACGGGGTGCGCCGGAGGAGAGCGGGCAGCGGGCGGGAGGTGTCCGGGCGGTACACGTCCGCCCGGAGCACCACGCCGTCGCTCATGGACATGGGCACGTCCCGTTCGATCACCAGTCGCACGGGTGTCTCCTCTCAGCCGACGGAGCGGGTGTAGGTGGGGTAGTGCAGGACCTCGCCGCCGAACCCGAGCTTGAACCGGTTGATCCCGGCCGTCTTCTCGTCCACCGCACCGGTGGATATGCCGCTCAGGTCGAAATGCTCAAGCCCTTCGGCGGCCGCCCGCCTGATGGTCTCGAAATGCACGAAATTCATCGAGCCGTCGACGCGGTGATCTGGATGCGTAGCCACAAAACGTGCCTCCAGAGAATTACGGTTGCGGAAGCATATGGAACCGGCCGCCACCCGGTCCTCGTGCAGCGCGGTGAAAAGGTGGACCGACGAATGCTCCAGCAGATCGTGCAGCAGGTCGAGGGGGCGAGGTCGGGTGAATCGGCGCGGATCATTGCCGGTGCGTAGAAATCGTAGAACTCGTCGATCCGGCCGGGGTCGTCGGCGAATTCCAGACCGCTGCGCAGCGCCCGGCGCACCCGGCTGCGGGTGCTCGCGCGCATCCGGGCCAGGATCGCCTCGTCGCCGCCGCCGGTCGGTACGAGACCGGTGGCGTAGGGCGGACCGGGCCGGTACCCGGCCGCTGCCAGCACCTCGGGAAGTCCCATTCCGGAAGCAGCACCAAGGTGGCGGGGCCGAGCTGGGCGATGCCGGTGAGCAGGGCGGACAGTAGTTCCGGGTCCGGGAGTCCGGCCGGTCCCTTCCACATGAACCAGCCGTCCTGACCGCCGTCCTCCAGCAGCGTCGAGGCCCACCGGCCGCCGGGACGGCCTGCCCGCAGCAGGCGTACGGCATCGCCGCGCCCCGACAGCAGCCGGAACCGGCCGGCGCTCTGGTGAAAGTCCTCGGCCGGGACGTCCGCCCCCTCCGCAACGTCGGCTGTGCTTTCCGGATCCATGATCAGACGAAGCATGGCGTGCCCTTTCTTCTGGTTTCTCGCGCGTGGAAATCGGAAATGTCCAGCGGTTTTCGAGGCATGCAGAAAAGCGGGTAGCGGTTCAGAGTCGGCCCAGCTGACCGGCGGGTTTCCGTCCGGTGCGGCATCAGAGAAGGAAAAAGACCGGCGCCTATTTCTTCGGCGCGGTATCGCTGCTAATTTCTAGCGCACAGGTCGTCGTCCGTCAATTACCGGGCCGCACGGTCCGTACGAAGGGAATGACTTGCCATGCGAATTCTTGGTGTGAATGGCTGGCCGGGCGCGAGCCACGACGGGTCCGCCTGCCTCCTGGTCGACGGGAAGGTGGTCGCGTTCGCCGAGGAGGAACGCTTCACCCGGCACAAGCACGGCTACGGCGAGGCCCCGCTGCACGCCGCCGCCTTCTGCCTTCAGGAGGGCGGTCTCGCCCTGGAGGACATCGACGTCGTCGCCCACGGCTGGGACATGCCCTCGCTGCTCACCCGGCGCGGCCTGGACTGGTTCCCCGACAGCGCGCGGGCGCTGGACTTCCTGTTCCCGCGTGAGTACTTCCCCCGCGGTCGCGACCCCGAGCTGGTCTTCGTGCCGCACCACACCGCCCACGCGGCCAGCGCCTACTACTTCTCCGGCCGCGACCAGGGCGCCGTCCTGGTCCTCGACGGCCAGGGCGAGTGCGAGAGCGCCACGCTGGCCTCGGCCGTCGGCGGCGAGCTGAAGGTACTGGAGGCCGTCCCGCCCGGCTGGTCCCTCGGCTACTTCTACGCCGCCGTCTGCCAGTACGCGGGCCTCGGCGCCGACGCCGCCGGCAAGACCATGGGCCTCGCCCCCTACGGCACCTCCGGCGACCTGACCTTCGGCGGCGGCCTCAGCTTCCTCGACGACGGCTACGCCGTCGGACCGGTGCCGCGCACCCTGCTGTCCACCGGCAGCACCGACGAGAGACGGACACCCTGCGGCTGTGGCTCGCCCACCTGGAGAAGACCAGCGCGCTGCCGCCCAACCGCACCAGCCGCCACTACGACCGTGGGAGCGGCCGCTACGTCCGGCGCACCGAGCGCGACCCCTACGAGTACCGCGACCTCGCGGCCACCGCCCAGGAGGCCGTGGAGCGCTCCGTCGTCGCCATGGCCCGCCGGCTGCTGCGCGAGACCGGCCAGGACACCCTGCTGGTCGCCGGCGGTGTCGGCTTCAACGCCACCCTCAACGGCAAGCTCGCCCGGCTGCCCGAGGTGCGTGACCTGTTCGTGCAACCGCTTGCCGGCGACCAGGGCGTCAGCCTCGGCGCGGCCGGCTGGGTGGCGGCCCAGCACGGCGAGCACATCACGCCGATGACCGGCACCCTCGCCTGGGGCGAGCAGTGGGACGCCGACGCCGTCCGCCGGGTGCTGCACAAGCAGGGCGTCCGCCACACGGAGCACGAGGACATAGCCGACGCGGTGGCCGGACTGCTGGGCCGCGGCGAGATCGTCGGCTGGCACCAGGGACGCGGCGAGGGCGGCCCCAGGGCCCTGGGCCACCGCTCCATCGTGACCGCGCCGTTCCCGGTGGCCAAACGAGACCGCATCAACCTCACGGTCAAGGACCGCGAATGGTGGCGGCCGTTCGCGCCCAGCATGCAGCTGGAGGAGGCCCCCACCCTGCTGGGTGACGGCACACCGCTGCCCTACATGATCGTCACCGCCCCCGTGCCCGATGCGGGGCGGGCCGCGATGCCCGCCGTGATCCACGTCGACGGCACCACCCGCCCACAGACCGTCACTGCCGAGGACGACCCGCTCTACCACCGGCTGCTGGGCCGGGTCGCCGAGCACACCGGACACGCCGTCGTGCTCAACACCTCGTTCAACGGCCGCGACGAGCCGGTCGTGTGGACCCCCGCCGACGCCCTCGCCACCTTCGCCCGCAGCCCCCTGGACGCGCTGGCCCTCGGCCCGTTCTGATCCGCCGCACCGACTGACCCCCGGTGCCGGGCGCACCCGACCGTCCTGTCAGCCGGACACCCTCGTGCTAGCGTCTTTCCATGCCTTATTAGGTCCGCTTGCCCCAGCCGCCGTCCTCCGGCCCCTTCCGCGTCGGTCTGGTGTATCTGTACACCGGCCTGACCGAACTCCTCCCGCTGAACGCCGTCTACGCCCTGCTCATGACCTCGCACGGGGTCTCCACAGGAGAGTTGTCGGTTCTCTTCGCGGTGTGGACGCTGACCACCTTCGTCTGTGAGGTGCCCTCCGGGGCCCTGGCCGACCGCTTCCCCGCCACCGCGTGCTGGCCGCAGCGGCGCTCGCTCAGTGCACCGGGTTCGCCCTGTGGACCGCGCTGCCCTCGCTCGGCTCGTTCGCGGCCGGATTCGTCCTGTGGGGTGCGGGCACCGCCCTCACCTCCGGGACGCTCAATCCCTGCTCTACGACGGACTCGCCGGCGAGGGCAGGGCCGGGCAGTACGCCCGCATCAGCAGCCGGATGGCCGCCGTCCAGGCGTGCTCGCTTGCGGCCAGCTCCCTGGCCGCCACACCGTTGGTCCTGCTCGGGGGCTACGCGGCGACCGGCTGGGTGTCCGTCCTGTTCACCCTGCTCGCCGTTCCCACCGCCCTGGGCCTCGGCCGCGGCGCCCCCGGCCCGGCACCGGCCCCGAGCCGCAACCGGGACCGGCGGCGGAACCCGAACAGCTCGGCTATCCGGCCGTGCTGCGCGCCGGGCTCGCCGAGGCCCGCGGCACCCCGCGGGTGCGCTCCGCCGTCCTGCTGACCGCGGCCCTCACCGGCCTCGGCGTGGTGGACGAGTACCTTCCCGTGCTGGCCCGCGAGGCCGGCACGCCCGCCGCGGCCGTACCGCTGCTCCTGCTGCTGCCCTGGGCGGCGATGGCGGCGGGCGGTTTCGTCGGCGGGCGCATGGCCGGGGCCGGCGACCGCCTGCTGGCGGTGCTGCTCGGCGCGGGTGGCGCCGCCCTCGCCGCCGGAGCGCTCACCGGTCGCCCGGCCGGGTTCCTCGGCATCGCCGCGTTCTACTGCGTCCTGCGGCTGGCCCAGATCGTCGCCGGCACCCGGCTCCAGCACGCCATCTCAGGACCCGCGCGGGCCACGGTCACCTCGGTCGCCGGTCTTGGCGCCCAGGCCGTCGCTCTCGGCGTCTTCCTGACCCTCGGCCTCGCGGCCCGCTGGGCCTCCGCGGCCGTGCTGGTCGCCCTCACCGCCGTACCGGTGCTGCTGCTGGCCGTCCGGCTGGCCCTGCGCCCGGACGCCGCGCACGACGTCCCACCACCGTGGCCCGACGAGCCACCGCCTCCGGCACGGGCCGACGACGTCGGGACGACAGTCGTGAAGGAGAGCGACGCATGACGACGAACACGGCCGCCGTCCTGGTGGAGGGCCTGCCCGACGGTGTGGGGCGGGCCCTCCGTCCCGCCTCCCGGGCGCCGCTGTCCCGTGGGAGCGGCTGGACCCGGCCCACCGACCGACCGGCTCCGTGCTCGACGGCACGGCGGCCGGCGAGGAGACCTGATGAACTCCGCGTCGCGTCAGGCACCCACGCTGGAGGCGAACCCCCATCAGGCGGCCCAGCTGATCGCCTCACTGCTGTCCGACCGGCACCGCGTCGGCACCGTGGCCGTCCGTGTCCCGCTGGACGCCGGGGAGCCGGCGGGGCGGCGGGTGTGGTCGGCCTCGCCGAGGCCCAGCGCACCTGGACCGCCGTGCTGCGCTCGGCCACGGCCCTGCGCGTCCGCTTCCACGACACATCCGACCGGATCGTGCAGGAGTTGCGCGCCTACGACGATCTGCCCGAGGAGACCGTCCGGGTCACCCTCCACGACGACGCCCCGCACCCGGACGGTCTTGCGCCGTTCGGGCCCGTCCTGCTGACGGCCCGTCTTGACCTGCGCGGCAGCGGCCCGGTACTGGCCCTGCGCGTCCACCATGCCCCTCGTCGACGAGCACGCCGTGTTGCTCGTCGGCCGGGCGCTGCGGCACTTCCTGGCCCACCCGGACGCTGTCCCCGAGGACGACGGCGACCGCTACGGGCGCGCCCAGGAGGCGCTGCTGGAGGCAGCGCGCAGGGAGCTGCCGCCGCCTCCGAGCGACGGGGCGCCGCCCCGGCCGACCGGCTCGGGCGTGGCGGACGGGCCGCTGCTGAGCCGGCCCGGCGGAGACCCCGGGAGCGCGCGCACCACGCGGTGCGGCTGGAACCCAGGACGGTCGCCGCGTTGCGGCTGGCGGCCGGCCGAGCCCGAGCTTCCGTCGTCACGGTGGCACACGCGGCCGTACTGGCCGCGCTGCACCGGCTGGCGCCGGACCGCACCCTGTGGTCGGAATGCCGATGACCCTGCGCGACCTGAGGGCTGTGGGCTTCGACGCCGTCGGCCTCTACGTCGACGTCGTGCCCACAACCGTCCCCTGCTCCGCGACCGACACCTTCGGCGAACTGGTCGACCGGGTCCGCGCCCAGTCGCCGGCTTTGCACGCCGGCACGTTCGCGTACGTCGGTGACCTCGCCGGGGCGGACGGCGTCGTCCGCCCCGGCAACCGCGCCCACCCCGATCTGGTGCTCGCCTTCCGGGACGACTCCCTCCCGCCCGGCGCCGGCGAGCATGGGCCGGCCGCCCGGCGGTCCGCGGAGCCCGGCGCCCCGCTCGGCGTCGAGGTGGTGCTCGGCCCCGAGGACGGGCTGATTCACTTCGACTGGCGCAGCGGGCTCGTCCCCTGGCCGCCCGCCCCGCAACTCGCCTCGGCTGTGGTACGGGCCCTGACCGAGCTGCCCGCGCGGCCCGAGCTGAGGGTGGGGGAGTTCGCGCTGCTGGACGCCGCGAGCACCGCCGAGGTGCGGCGGCATCTCGGCGGTCACCCGCCGACGGCCGGCGTACCGGCGCCTTCCGTCGGCGAACTCGTCGAGCGCGCCGCTGCCCAGGCACCCGGAGCCCCGGCCGTCAGCGATGGCGAACACGCTTGGAGCTACGAGGTTGATGGCCGCCGTGGCCCGATTGCGGGACGCGCTGCGGTCCCGGGAACTGCCCCGGGGCACCCGGGTGGCCGCCGCCTGCGGCCACGACACGTGGCAGGTGGCGACCGCGCTGGCGGTCTGGCAGGAAGGCCTCTGCTATGTGCCGGTGGACCCCGTGGCCCCACCGAACGCAACCGGTTCGTGCTCGCGGACTCGGCGTCCGCGCTGGTGGTGTGCGGCCCCGGCGGGACCGGTGCGCCTTTCCTGGCCGGGACGCCCGACCAGGTCGTTCTCACCACCGACGCCCTGCCCCCGCGACCGGACGGTGCCACGGCGGGGCCCGGCGACCGTCCCGGACCGGACGAGCCCGCCTGTCTGACGTACACCTCGGGCACTACCGGCCGGCCCAAGGGCGTGACCGTCACCCACCACAACCTGGCCGCGTTCCTGCGGGCGATGACACTGGCCCTGCCGGGTGCCGCGGAGGGCGACTGGCTGGCCGAGACCTCGCCGTCGTCCGACATCTCCTCCGTCGAGATGATCTGGCCGCTGACCCACGGCCGGCACGTCCAGCTGCGGTCGCCCGACGCTCGCGAGAACGCCGCCGACCGGCGCCCGTTCGAGCACCGCCAGTGCACCCCCGCCCGCGCCGGCCAGTTGCTGACCGCGCGGGAGCTGGGCCATCCGCTGGGCCGCTGGGACGTCAGGCCGCGCTACTGGCTACTGGGTGGCGACAGGCCGCGCGGCACGCTCCTGCAACGGCTGCGCGCGGCCTACCCGGACACCGTCTTCGTCACCATGTACGGACCCACCGAGGCGACCGCGTGGGCCACTTACCACGTGGTCCGCGGCGACGAGGGCGCCGACGTGCCCCTGGGCCGACCGCTGCCCAACACCGGGGTACTGGTGACCGACCCGCACGGCCACGACGTGCCCCAGGGCGTCGTCGGCGAACTGCTCGTCATCGGCGACTCGGTGGCACCCGGTTACCTCAACCGCCCCGAGGCGACCCGGCAGCGGTTCACCGCGATGGCGACGATCGGCGGCGCGCGCGCCTTCCGGACCGGTGAACTGGTGTCCTCGGGACCGGACGGCCGCCTGTACTTCCGGGACCGCGACGACGATCAGGCGAAGATCCACCGCGTGGCGAGCGGCGCACTCGATCAGCGGCCGCCGGCCCTGCCGGGCGTCGGTGAGGCAGCCGCCGTGGTGGTGGACGGCGGCGATCCCGAGCGGGTACGGCCGGCCGCAGCCGTCACGGTGGTCGGCCCCGCTTCCCTCGACCCGGCGGAGGTCGGGAGACGGCTGGTGGCCGAGGTCCCGGGCTGATGCCGCCCGCCCGACTCGTCGTCCTGGACCCCCTGCCGCGGCTGACCAGCGGGGAGACGGACCGGCTCGCCGCGCGGACCGTCTGCGAGGCGGCCGCTGCCGGGGCGGACGGGCGGGCCGGCGGGCCGGTGTCCGGTCGTGGTCCGCGCACCGCCACCGCCGCTGCCGCGGGCGGGGTGCCGGACCCCGCACTGGGCGTGGTGCTCGCCGCGGCCGAGAAGAGCTTCCACCGACCGATCAGCGGCCAGGAGAACTTCTTCGACCTGGGCGGCAACTCCCTGACCGCGCTCCGGCTGACCGCGCTCGTCCGTGCCGAGGGCTTCCACCTGGAAGTGGAGGACGTCTTCGACCTGCCGGACATGCGGGCCCTGGCCGACCAGGCAACCCCCGCCCCCGGCGGCCGGAACTGACCGGTGCCGGGCCGCACCCGGACCGCGCCGCCCTGGACCGTCCGGGGCACCGTGTCCGGCGACGTCACCGTGGTGCACGCAGCCGAGCCCCCTGTCCGTGTGCCCCCGCTTGTGCGTCCCGCATGCTCCGGAACCCCGCCCCGGATTCATGATTCATGGCGACCGCGTGCCGAACGCCCGCCGCGCGAGCACTGGACCGGCGGTGGTCGGCTCGTGGTCCCTCCTGGTGGCCAGGACGGCCCGCGCGATGCCGGAGGGACCGGATGCCACCGTCACCCTGACGGGGACGCACCCGGGTCGGACCGGCACCGGCTGCCGGATTCCTCCGGCGCCCGTCACACCGGCGAACTGCGGTTCGTCGCCACCTGGTCGGGTTCCCGCCGCGAGAGGGTCAGTTCCAGCACGAGCGCCTGACTGCGCGTGGACAGCGCACAGCTGAACCCCGGCGGAAGGTAGAGGACCTCGCCCGCCCGGAGCCGGTGCCTCAGCCCGCCGACTCCGGCGGGCCGGCCCGTCCCGAGCGGGGTGAGGCGCGCCTCGACCGCCCCTCGCAGGGGAAGCAGGAAGGTGTCGGCCGCGACCGGCGTCCCGTCGGTGCTGTCCCCGGCCGCGACCGTGCGGTAGCAGGCGCGGGTCCTGCGGTCGACCAGCGTGCCGAGGCGTTCGGCGACGTCGAGCGTCAGGTGTCGCGGTGCCGGGCCGTGCTGCCCGTGGGCCGCGATCAGGGCCGGGACGACGGTGTCCTCACCGCGCGGCCAGACCACGGCAGCGCTGCGGCCGCAGTGGGTGGTGTACGTCCACACCATGTCGGTGAGGAAGGTCTCCAGGTCGGCCTCGAAGGCCGATGCCGTGTCCATGCGCGTCTCCTCGTGCGGTCCGGGGCGCACGAGGAGACGCGGGGATCCCTCCGGGGGCAGCGCTCCGTCGACGCGGTGTGGTCCCGGATCCGGTGCGTGTTCGTCTTCCGGGGTGTGCCCGCGGCTGTGACGCGAGGGAACTGCGGGACGTACCGGCCGTGTCACCACCGTGGGGACGCGGGGGGGTGGCGACTGCGTGGACGTGAGGCCGGCGCTCGGGCCTGGTGGTTGCTGGGCCCGAGTGGTGAAGACCGCGAGGACACCGGTGCTGCGCGACGCGGGCTGCGGCGAGCAACACCGTACAGGCGCCGCCGAGTTGGAGCCGGCGCCTGCCACGATCGCGACTTTGGCCTACCGGGCAGGGTCGTGCAAGTCATTATCGCCGGGATCGCCGGTCGGCGGATGCTCCGTCAGCCGGGCGCGGGCGGCGAGCACTCCCGCCTGGAAGCGGCTGTCGGCGCCGAGTTCCTCCATGATGTCGGCTATGTGTCGGCGGGCGGTGCGCAGCGACATGCCGAGGCGGCGGGCTATCGACTCGTCCTTCAGCCCGGCGGCAAGCAGGTCCACGATGGTCTGGTGGATCTCCTTGGCCACCAGTTCCAGGCCGTCCTGGGCGGCGTCGGAGAACGGGGTCGCCCGGATCCACTGCTGTTCGAAGATCGCGTGCAGATAGCCCACGATGGTGGGTTCGCGCACCGCCACCGCACCCCAACTGCCGGTCCGCTCGGGGAGGAAGGCGAGGCTCTCGTCGTAGATGATGACGCGCCCGATGAGTTCGTGCGCGGTCCGGTACTCGGCGCCGAGCGCCGTCGCCGCTGCCACGTACGCCTGGCTGGGGGCGTTGAAGCGGGCCGTGTGGTGGTAGAGGGTGCGCATGCGCACGTTCCTGGAGAGCAGGGCGTGGTCGCGGCCCAAAGCCTCCTCCATCGCCTCCGGGACCCGCCCGCTGCCGCCGGGCTGGCTGCTGACCACTTCCTCCCGGCACTCGTCCGACGCCCGGTTCAGGGCGGCCCTGACTTCCTGCATCGTGGGGATCACTTCCACGGTGTCGTCCCGGTTGCCGGTGCGGCCGGCGAAGAAGTGGTCGCGTAAGCGGTCTATCTTCCCGTGGATCAGGTCGAGTTGTTCCTCCTGGCGGCGGATGGCGGCCCGCAACGGCGCCGTCAGCGTGGTTGCCACCGCGTCCGGGTCCACGACCGCCAACTCGGCCGGTGTGTTCCGTACAGGTCTCACCAGACCGAGGACGGCCAGCCGCTTCAGCGCGGCAGCGGCCCTTTCACGGGGAGTCCGAGCTCCGAGGCCGCCTGCTCGGCCTGGCCCTTGCCTCCGTCGACAATCCATCCGTAGACAAGGATGTCGTCCTCGTCGATGGATGGGGACCTCGGTGAACTTTTCTGCTCGTTCATTCGTTCAGTATTTTCACAGCCGGTGCAGAATCCAGAGCCGATCGGGCAGGGTTTTCTGCACAATCGCGTGATCTTTCACACATGTTTCTATGCGCGTAGAGGCATCGTTGTCGTCCGACGATCTCCGGTGACCACTGCCTACGGGCGTAGATTCTCCGGGCGAACATCTTCCGGGCGGAGCCGCCCTTCAAGCGGTCGGGACGTTTCCGACCGCGAATCGAAGGGAGGTCGAATGCGCGAGGCCGGGTTCCCGAACGGGCTGTGAACAAAGGGAGATGACCGAAAAGGTGGCGACGGTACGGGATGCGAAAATAGATCCGGATATGCTTTTCGCCGAATGTACCCCGAATTCTGCCGTTCGGCGATTCTCTTGCTTCACGCCTGCCGGGTAACTCCCTGCGAAATTGATTTCCCGGATCATGGACCCGGAGCGGGCCGGGTCGATCGCGGTCCTCTCGACCGGTATCGCTTTCGCCGGACGATTTCCGCCGCCCCGCTGGTCGCCGCCGCCCGCCGCCTGCATCCGGTGACCTCGCCCGTCTCCGCTCCCACCTGCGCCTCCGCGTGTCGTGGCGCGTGCCGGGGCCGGGGTCCCCGCGCTTCCCCGCCGGCCGTGTGTCACGCGATCGCGTGACTGTCCGCTGGTCGGATTCGGCCATAAACTGAAGAGCGAAGAAGGCCGCGGAGGGTCGACGACCGCGGCGACAGTCGAAAACGGGGCCCGCGGAGGGTGTGGCATGGGGAGTCCTCCGCCGTACGGTGGAGACCGCCGATTCCTTCGCGGTCCGGTCCGGGCCGCCGCGCGAACCCGGCTCCAGCGCCCCGCCAGTTCTGTTCCGCGCGCTTCCCCGTCGTGTGCTCTCGCGACTCCCCGCCGCCCGTGCGGGGAGCGGTCCGGCAACGGAACACCGGTGTCCGGCGGTTGCCCCGCGGGCGGACCGGATCCGGAAGCGGTGCGGCTCGGACCGTGGTGCCGTCAGCAAACCGGTCACCACGGCCGTCCCGCCCCGGATCCCTCCCCCGCGTGTGCTGCCGGCGGTCGCCCGGACCGCCGGGGATCACTCCCCAGCGGGGTGCTCCTGGTGCGTCGGCAGGCCGCTCGACGGGGGCGCGTAGTAGTAGCGCCGGCACTCGCGGACCAGGGTCTGCCCGGACAGGGTGAACACGTCCGCGAAGTCCACGTCGTACGCCGCCCGAGCGGTGCCCGGCGCCTGGCGCACCACCCGTCCGAGAACCACCACCCGGCCCTCGTCGGCCACCACGGTGTCCAACTCGTGCCGCCTGAGCAGGGTCGCCTGCGCCGCGTGCGCGCTGAGCACCGCGTCCCGGCCCCGGTACGGCGGCGCGCCGGGGTGGTCCAGCGTCACGTTCTGCTCCGTCAGGGAGGCATACCGTCGATGTCCCCGATGTCCAAGTAGTGATAGGTGAGCATCACATGCCTCACACCGGCTGCGGTCACCTTCGAACCGGCTGGGGACATACGGAACTTGTCGCTGTTCATCACTGGATGACCGACCTCTCGCTCTCGGTGGACGGGCGTGGCTGCGCCGACGGCTCCCACCGGGCGATCGTCCGGCCGGCCGCCGTCCCGCCGCTATCACCGCGTTATCCCGCCCCGGTGACCTGGTCACCCGTTGCTCGCAATGGTGGTCACCACTGGCCACACCTGGACGCGGCGGCCGCTCCCGTGGCGGCCCGGGCGGTGGCGGGCGGGTCATGTCACGGCCCCGATCAGGGCCCTGGTCCAGCCGCTGGTCACCGCTGTTCAGCTACTGCTCAGGACGGTGGGCAGCCGTGTTTGGGCCGTAGACTCGGAGGTCAGACGGGCTGTGGCCTGCTGTGTGTGACGGGGAGGGTTCATGGCCGGAGTGCGCCTGGAGTCGCGTGAGCGGGCAGTGGGATTCACCTTTCAAGTGCTGGGCGAGTTGAAGGTGTTCGGCGGCCAGGGCACGGTGCCGGTCACGGCGGGCAGACAGCAGGTCATCCTCGCCGCCCTGCTCCTGGAGAGTGGAAGGCTCCAGAACCGCGACCACCTCATCCGACTGCTATGGGCCGAGGATCCCCGGAGACCGCCCGCACCCAGGTGCAGATCTGCGTGTCCCGGATGCGCAAGACCCTGGCGGCCGCCGGCGTCGAGGCCACCATCGAGACCCGGCCGCCCGGCTACGTCCTCCAGATCGACGACGCGGCGCTCGACCTGAACGTCTTCCGGCGCACCGTCGGTGAGGCCGCCGCGCTCGGCGGCGAGGGCCGCACCGCCGAGGCCGCCGCCCTGCTGCGCGCGGCGGTCGGCCTGTGGTGCGGCCCCTGTCTGAACGGCATCCCGAGCGACGAACTAGCCCGGATCGCCGAACACATCGACGAGGAACGCCTCGCGGCCACCGAGTCGTTCCTCGAACTGGAACTCGCGCTCGGCCGCCATCACCAACTGACCGCCGAGATAGCCCGGCTGGTGGGGAGAACCCCTTACGGGAACGTTTCCGAGGGCAGTTGATGCTCGCCCTGTACCGCTCCGGCCGGCAGGCCGAGGCCCTGGAGTCCTACCGGCAGGGCCGCACCCTGCTCATGGACGAACTGGGCCTCCAGCCAGGCGAGGACCTGCGCCGGCTGGAGCAGGCCGTCCTGACGGAGGACCCGTCACTGCGGCTGGTGCCCACGGCCGGCACCCACCTGCGCGACACCGAGCCGGTGCCGGGCGAGTCCGCCGCGGACCCTGGGCCCGATGCCGCCGCGGACGAGGACGCCCGCACCCCGGCCCGCGCCGCCGTCCCGCGCCAACTCCCCGTCGACACCGCGGACTTCGTCGGCCACCAGCAACTCGTCGCCGAGGTCGAGGGCGTCCTCACGGACACCTCGCGGGTCCGGGCTCCGGGCATCGTGGTCGTCACCGGCCGCTCCGGTATCGGCAAGAGCACCTTCGCGGCCCGGGTCGCGCACCGGCTTGCCGAGTCCCACTTCCCCGACGGCCAGCTCTACTGCCAGCTGCGCGGCGGCCGGGCCGATCCCGTCGACCCGCGTGAGATCCTCGGCCGGTTCCTGCGCGCCCTGGGCCTGCCCGGTCCCGCCATCCCGGACTCCCTGGAGGAGCGGGGCGAGATCTACCGCAGCATGCTCGCCGCCCGGCGCATCCTGGTCGTCCTCGACGACGCCGTCGGCGAGGAGCAGATCTTCCCGCTGCTGCCCGGCGGCCACTCCTGCGGGGTGCTCGTCACCACCAGGGCCAGGCTGACCGCGCTCCCCGGAGCCCACCGGGTCACTCTGGACATTCTCGACGAGCAGGGTTCACTGGAACTTATCGGCAACGTTGTCGGTGCCGAGCGGGTCGGCGGCGAACCCGAGGCCGCCAGGGCGCTCGCCGCCGCCGTCGGCGGGCTGCCGCTCGCCCTGCGTATCATCGCCGCCCGGCTGGCCGCCCGCCCGCACTGGCCGCTCGCCTCGATGGTGCAGCGGCTCGCGGACGAACGCCGCCGTCTGGACGAACTGACCCACGGCGAGATGACCGTACGGGCCAGTCTCGCCCTCACCTACGACGGACTGGCCGAGCGGGACCGCACCCTGCTGCGGCTGCTCAGCCTCACCAAGGGCTCCACCTTCCCCAGCTGGATCGGCGGCGCCCTGCTCGACGTGCCGGACGCCTATCCGTACCCGTCCGATCTCCTGGAATCCCTGGTCGACGTGCAGATGCTGGACGTCGCCGGTGTCGACGCCACCGGGGAACTGCGCTACGGCTTCCACGACATCATCCGCCTGTTCGCCCGGGACCGGCTGGCCGTCGAATCGGACGACACCGAGAGGCGGGCCGCGACCCGCCGGGTGGGCGGCGCCTGGCTCGCGCTGGTCGGCGAGGCGCAGCGGCGGGTCTTCGGCACCCGCTACATCGACGGGCCCGCCGTCCGCTGGAACCCGCCCGCCGACCACGTCGGAACCGTCCTGGGCCGCCCCTGGAATGGCTCGACACCGAACTCGAGAACCTCAGCCTGACCGTCGAGGCCTCGCCCAGGGCGGCGAGGACGGCTACGCCTGGGAACTCGCCGTCAACCTCGCCCCCTTCTACGAGGCCCGCGGCTATCTCGACCACTGGGCCCGCACCCACCGCAAGGCGCTGACCGCGGTACGCCGCAGTGGCCACCTGCTCGGCCAGGCCGCCCTGCTCGCCTCGCTGGGCTCGCTGCACCTGAACCGCCGCAACCTGCCCGAGGCCCGTCGGTCGCTGACCACCGCCGTCGGACTGTTCGAGGAGCTCGGCCACACCAAAGGGGCTCGGGCTGTGCCGCCGCGACCTCGGCCTGCTGGAACGGCTGGTCGGCCATGACACCGCCGCGATGGACCTGTTCGAGCGGGCCGAGCGGGACTTCGGCGACGACGACCCCTGGGCCCGCGCCTCCGTCCTCGTCCAGCGCGCGGTCATCCTCCTGCGGCGCGGCGACGTCAGCCGGGTGGAGGCCGAACTCGACGAGGCGCTGGAGATCTGGCGCGACCTCGGATACCTCGGCGGGCAGGCCCGGGTGCTCCAGCGCGCGGGTCAGATGCACCTGTACCGCGGGCAGCCCGCCGACGCCCGCAAGGCGCTCGTCGAAGGCCTCAGCATGGTCCGGGACGACGGCGATGTGATCGGCGAGGGATATATCCTCCACGACCTCGGCCGGGTCCACGTCCGCCTCGGTGAACTCACCGAGGCCGCTTCGTACTTCGCCCGCTCGCTGTCCGTGCGCGAGGACATCCTCGACCAGGCCGGCGCCGCCTCCGTACGCGTCGACCTCGCCGACCTGTCCCTGCTCGGTGACGACACCGCGAAGGCCGGCGGGCTGCTCACCGACGCTCTCGAAGTGTTCGGCCGGCTCGGCATGGCCGAGGAGGAGGGCCGGGCCGCCGGACTGCTCGCCCGGATGACCGGCGACGGCGCCACCGAGGGCCGGTGACGCGGACACCGTAGCCGTGCACGTGCCGAGGAGTGGACCCCGACCAGAGGTAGCAGTCACCACATGAATCCGCACAGCGCTCCGGCGCCCCGGCGGCCGGCTGCCGATGCCCCCGTCCGCGACCGAGAAGAGACGTTCCTGCGCCGCTTCGTCGGCCGGGAGAGCGAACTGGCCCGGTTCCGTGCCGCGCTGGACCAGTCGCCCGGCACCGTTCCGGTGCTGGCCCTGCACGGCCCCAGCGGCATCGGCAAGACCCAGTTGCTGCGCCGGTTCGCCGTCGAGGCCCGGCGGCGGGGACGGTTCGTCGTCGAGGTGGACGCGGCGCGCACCGGACCCACCAAGGAGGCGTTCGCCGCCGCGGCAGACGTCCCGCGCACCGGTCGGCCGGTGCTCCTCGTGGACGGCGCCGACCGGCTCGGCCCGCTGGAGGGCTGGTTCCGGGATCGCTACCTCACCGGCCTGCCGCCCGGCTCACTGGTCGTGCTCGCCGGCCGCGAGCCGCCGGGACTGCGCTGGCGCACCGACCCGGCCTGGGCCGACACGCTGCGCGTCGGACGCCTGGACCGCCTGTCCCGCGCCGAGTCGGGGCGTCTGCTCCAGGACGCCGCGCCCGGCGGCATCACCGCCCGCTCCGCCCGGCTGGCCTTCGCCGCCGGCCACCCCCTCGCCCTCCGCCTCGCCGCCCAGGGCCCGGACGTGCCGCCCGGGGGCGAGTGGCGTCCCGAGCCCGAGGCTGTCGCCGAACTCCTGGACCGGGTGGTCCACCCGGTTCCCTCCGCCCTGCACCGCAAGGCCCTCGATATCTGCGCGCACGTCCCCGAGACCACCGAGGACCTGCTTCGGGCCTTTCTGCCGGAACAGGCGCACGAGGTCTTCGACTGGCTGCGCCGTCAGTCCTACGCCACCAGCGGCCCCGCCGGGCTGCGGCTGCTGCCCGTCGTAGCCGAGGCCCTGGACCGTGATCTCGGCTGGCGCGCACCCGACGCCTACCTGTCCCTGCACAAGGCACTGCGCGCCCACTTCCAGACGCTGATCCGCACCCGCCCCGAGCCGGTCTCGCTCGGTGCGGCGAGGGCCTTCAACCACATCCAGACCCGCGGCCGGCGCTTCTCCGGACTCGGCCGCGACGAGCACACCGGTACCGCGGCCGATCCGGTGTACGAGACCACCTGCGACGCCGAGGACCTGCCCGCCGTCCGTGAACTCGCCCACGAACGCCTCGGCCCGGAGGGCGTGGCCGCCGTCGACTTCTGGCTGCACCGCAGGCCGCGCGGTTTCCGGATCTACCGCGGCGCCCGCACCGGCGAGGTCGTCGGCGTGCTGTGCCTGCTGAACTTCGACCGGTGGGACGCCGTGGAGACCGCCATCGACCCGGTGGCCGCCGCCGTCCGCGAGCACGTCGAGTCGTACCGGGAACTGCGCCCCGGGGAGCGGGTGAACCTGGTGCGGTTCACCCTGCTGCGCCGTCGCCCGCACGAACTCGTCGCCGCCTCCGCATGCATGCTCGCCCGCGTCACGCGTGAGCTGCACGTGCAGGACCGGCTCGCCTGGACCTTTCACACCTGGAGCGGTGACGGCCTCCACGATCTGCTGGAGTACGCCGACTTCCGCCGCCTGCCCACCGCGCCGCAACTCGCCGCACAGAGAGTCACGCTGTTCGGACACGACTGGGGACCACAGGAATGAGCGAATGGTGCGATCTGCTCGACGACCACATGCTCTTCGGTCCGCGCGCACCCGGCATCACAGGACTGCCGCACACGACCGTCCTGTCCCGGGCGGCCTTCGACCGGGCCGTCCACGATGTGCTGCGCGACTGGCACCAGCGCGAGCGGCTGGCCGGCAACCCGCTGCTGCACGCCGCGTTCGTCGCCCGGCCCTCCGGCGACCCGGAGGAGAACCTGCGCCGGCTCGTCCTGCGGGCCATCGAGTCCATCGACCAGGACCCCCGGGCGAAAGGCCAGCGGGCTGCCGTCTGGGGACGTACGTCAAGGGCGGCAGCACCCAGCAGGCGGTGGCACGGGAACTCGCGCTGTCCTTCAGCACCTACCGGCGCTATCTCAAACGTGGTCTGGAACGCGTGTGCTGGCACCTGTGGGAGCAGGAGGTGACCTACGCCGCGCAGGCCGCCGTTCCCTCCTTCACGGCCTAGGGAGGGACCTCGGCCCGATAGGTGCGGAAGCGAGAATCCGCAGGCCACGGTGGCTATCCACGAGGGATAGCGACGGCAAAGTGGCGTGATTGCAGCGATCCCTAACTTTCCTTCCAGAAGCCCGGCAGAGGGCTGAAGGAGAGGAAGGAAGCCATCATGAACAGCAGCTTCGCACCGGTCGTGAGGCCCATGAGGGCCGCGGTCGTCATCGTCACCGCGGCCGCCGCCCTCCTCGGTGCGGCGGCGGCCGAGACCGCGCCGCACCCGCACCGGACGGCGAGCGTACTGGCGGACGACGGCTCCTCCACGGACAACACCAACCCCTGGAGCTGACGACGCGCCGGCCGGGGCCGGGCGCCGACGCGGGAACCACCGCGAGCGCCCGACCCGGCCGCGTCGGCGTCCGAAGAGCACCCGGCAGCCGCCGGCGATGTCCCTGGACGACACCGGCGAACGGCACCGGGCGACCACCTCGGACGGCGTCCGCCCACCGGTTCCACCAGCAGCTCGTAACGGCCCACCGGAGCAAGTCATGAACGACATCCGATCCCGGCAGGACCTAGGGGCCCGGCTGAGAGACCACCGTCAGCGCGCCGGACTCACGCAGCGGCAACTCGCGGACCTCACCACCGTGAGCGTGCGCGCCATACGCAACCTGGAGCAGGGCAAGGTCCTGTCCCCCGGCTGGACACGGTCCGGCTGCTGGCGGACGGACTGCGGCTCGGCTCCGCCCAGCGCGAGACACTGCTGGACGCGGTCCGACGCCGGCCCGGCACCGCCGACCACCCGGGCGAAAGCGGCTGCGGCCCCATGCCGTGGCTCACCCGGGGTCGGCTGATCGGCCGGGACGCCGAAGTCGCCGCCCTCACCGACCTGTTGGCACAGCCGGGCGGACGACTGGTGTCCGTGGTCGGCATAGGCGGAGTCGGGAAGTCGCACCTGGCCGCCGAGGCCGTGCGCCGGGCCGCAGCCGACGGCACCCGGGTGCTGTGGCGGGGCCGCGGCGAGGAGATACCGGTTGATGAACTCGCCGAGCGCGTACCGGGGAGACAACGGTCCTGGTGCTGGACGACGCCGAGCCCGCGGGCAACGCCGGCCGGCTCGGCGCGTTGATGAGCGCCCACCCACGGCTGCGCATCCTGGTCACCGCCTGTTGGCCGTGCGGCGTGTCCGGCGAGCAGGTCCTGCGCCTCGCCCCGCTGCCGGTGCCCGCCCCGGTGCCGAGTCGGACCCGGAACTGCTGGCCCAGGTGCCGTCCGTACGGCTGCTGTGCGAGCACATCCGCGCCGGCAACCCCTCTTCCGGCTGGACGACTCCGACGCGGCGGTCGTCGCGGAACTGTGCCGGTGCCTCGACGGACTGCCCCGGGCACTGGAGTTCGCCGGCCGCTGGACTCTGGTCCGTGCTCTGGCGGAACTGCTGGCCGAAGTGAAACACAGCCCGTTCGGCCTGACCGCCCCGCCCATGACCGCCGAACCCGCACGCGACCTGATGGTCCGCCTGCGCCGCACCCTGGGCCGGCTCAGCCCGGCCGGCGTGTCCTTCCTCGCCACCGTCGCGCGCGACCACCGCAGCTGGTCGGTTGCCGAAGCGGCGGCGGCCGTCGGGACCTCCGGCGCGGACGCCGCCGTCATCGTCTTCACCCTGGTGACCTACGGCCTGGTACGGCCGGAGAGCCCGGGGGTGAGGAACCGCGCTTCTCCGTGCTCAACCACGTCCGCCATCTGTACGCCGAGGCGCGCCGGGAACCCCGGCGCTGGGGCGCGGCGGTGATGCACCGCATCGGGCCCGAGGGCCGCGTCCGCACGGTGGCGGTGGGCGAGCTGACGCGTGGCGATGGACTGTGACCCGCCGGGTGCCACCCGGCGGGTCACAGTCCATCGCCACGCGTCGGTCCGGCCTCAGGTCAGGGTGAGGACGACACCGTATTCCGCGCCCTGCCGTTCGGCCTCGGCCAGCTGCCAGCCGGTGCCCTCGGTCAGCTCTTCGAGCTCCTGCAGCGAGGCGAACAAGTAGTCGTACCAGTCCGTCACCAGCAGCCGGTGACGGAGCCGCAGCCGCATCTGGCCGCTCATCCGGCCCTGCCGCAGGTTCGCCGCGAGATACTCGGCATGCTGGGCCCCGTCGAGCAGATACGGGTCCATCCCCGTCCCGACGATCCGCGCCCCGGGCCGCGCCAGCCGGGCCAGCGTGCTCAGCAGCCGGGAAGCGCGCTCCCGACTCTCCAGCAGGCCGAGGTTCCGGCCGAGCAGCAGGAAGGTGTCGAACCGGGCGTTCTGCGGCAGGTCGTCGACGGTGCCGAGGAACGTCTCCGCCAACCCGCGGCGCCGGCACACGTCGAGTGCGTCGGCCGACACGTCGAGGCCCACGATCTCGCCGCCGCGGTCCTGGTGGGGACCGCGAACCGGCCCGCCCCGACCCCGATGTCCAGGACCTGGCCGCGGAACCGGGCGAAGGCCCAGCGGTCCAGCTCGGGCCAGGTGTCGGGGCTCGCGAAGAAGCCCACGGCGTCGTAGCCGCTGATGTATCCGTCGTCGCGTTCACAGATCTCGAAGTAGGTGTCCCGCGGCAGCCCCGCGGTGTGGCAGTCGAGCAGGAGCTGCCCCATGCGTCGGCCGTGCAGGGCATGAGCGGCTGGGCCGTCGTCATCCGTGAAGTCCTTTCCGGGCCTGTGTCCTGGTCCTGGTGGTCGGGTGCGGAACGGGGTGCCGGCGACCGAGGTCTGCCGGCACCCCCGTTCCGATGTCAGGCGGCGGTGGCGGAGCGCAGGCTCAGCGGGCGCATGTCGGTCCAGGTGCGCTCGATGTGGTCGAGGCAGTCCTCCTTCGGACCGCTGACGCCGACCGCGCGCCAGCCCTGCGGGATGTCCCGGTCGGCGGCCCAGACGGAGTACTGCTCCTCGTCGTTGACGACGACGAGCCACTGCTGGGAGTTCTGCTGCATGACGGTTCTCCGATCGTGTGGTGGAACGGTTTCAGGGATGGGTTCGTACGGGTGGAACGGTTGGTCGGGGTGGTGCGGACGAGGCGTGGAACGGTCGGTAGGAAGAAGGTCGTCGGCAAGTGACGGGCGGTGTCGTGGAAAGGGTCAGGCGGCGACGGTCCGCGGCAGCAGGAGCTCCTGGAAGACCGCCAGGGCGCGGTCGACGTCGGCGTCGTCCACCCCCGCGTGGGTGACGGCCCGGATGCGGCCGTGGCCCAGCTCGGCGAGGCGTACGCCCTCCTCCCAGGCCCGCTCGATGAACCGGGCCTGGGTCAGACCGGGGCGTCGACGCGGAAGAAGACCATGTTGGTCTCGACCGGCTCCACCACCACCCCGGGCAGCGCGGCCAGTCCCTCGGCCAGCCGGCGCGCGGTGGCGTGGTCGTCGCCGAGGCGCAGCGTCATCTCGCGCAGCGCTACCAGCCCGGCCGCGGCCAGCACCCCGGCCTGCCGCATGCCGCCGCCGAGCATCTTGCGGATGCGCCGGACCGACCGGACGAACTCCGCGCTGCCCGCGACCATCGAGCCGACCGGCGCGGACAGCCCCTTCGACAGACAGAACTGCACCGAGTCCGCGTAACCGGCGATGACGTGCACCGGCACACCGAGAACGAGCGCGGCGTTGAAGAGACGGGCCCCGTCCAGATGCACCGCCACCCCGCGGGAGCGGGCCAGCGCCCGGACCTTCGCCAGGTACTCCAGTGGCAGTACCCGCCCCCACAGCGGTTCTGCGGGTTCTCCACGCAGAGCACGGCGGGCAGCGCGAACTGCGGGTCCTCGGGATCCTCCGGGAAGCCGGCCTCGAGGTCGGCGAGCGCCATGGTGCCGTCGGTCCGGTTGGGCACCGGCTCGACGATCACGCCGCCGCAGTAGGAGGCACCGCCGGCCTCGTAGACGTAGATGTCGGACTCGGCTCCCGCGAGGGCCTTGGTGCCGCGCGGGCAGTGGGCCAGCAGAGCCGCCAGGTTGCCCATGGTGCCGCTCGGCATGAAGCAGGCGTCCTCCATGCCCAGCAGCCGGGCGGCCAGCTCCTCCAGCTCACGCGCGGTGGGATCCTCGCCGTAGACGTCGTCGCCGAGCGGTGCCCGTGTCATCTCCGCGAGCATCCGGGGTGTCGGCAGGGTGAAGGTGTCGCTGCGCAGTTCGACGACGGGTGCCGGGGCGGCGCCCCGGTCAGTGCTCGTCATGGAAGTCCTCCTCGGAATCGGGTGCGGCGGCCGCGGCGGTGTGCCGCGTCCTGCTGTGCACCTGCGACACGGCGGTCCACAGGCGCTCGTCGGCCTCGTCCCAGCGGGCGGTCTCCTTGGCCAGCCGGGCCCGGTGTTCCTCCCAGCGCAGGGTGAGCGGCTCGTGGCAGCGGCGGAACGAGGCCGGGCCGGGGCCGCCGCCGAACTCCGCTGCCCACCACACGGCCTCCGGCCTCAGGTCCGCGGACTCGCCGGCCGGCAGGTGGCCGTTCGCCTCCAGGGCCGCGCCGAGCGAGCCGGTCCGTCCCTCCACGACGGCGAGCGCGGCCTCCCCGACCTGGTGATGGGCCCGTCGGAACGGCACCCCCTGGCGCACCAGCAGCTCCGCGGTGGCGGTCGCGTGGGTCAGCCCCGCCGTCGCCCGGTCCGCCATGGCCCCGGGCACAGGTCGGGCCCCGTCGTAGGCCAGCCGCAGGATCTTCACCGCGTCGATCGTCGCGTCCAGCGCCGGCATCACATGGGTCATCGCCTCGGTGCCGACCGCGATGGAGTTGGTGAACGGAGTACCCCGCATCGCGCTCGCCGCGGCCATCAGCCCGCCGAGGGCGGCGGCCGACTTCCCCCTGCACGTGCTCCAGGACGAACGCGTTGCGCTTCTGCGGCATCATCGAGCTGGACCCGACCAGCCCGTCGGGGATCGTCACCAGCCCGAATTCCGCGCTCGACCACATCAGCAGATCCAGGGCGGCCCGGTCGAGGGTGACGCCGAGGACCACGGCCGTCGACAGCAGCCGCAGCGCGGTGTCCCGGGTGGCGATGGCGTCCACCGAGTTGCGCACCGGCTCGCCGAAACCCAGGAGGTTGGCCGTGCGCCCCGGGTTGATCGGCACAGTCGTCCCGCCGATCGACCCGGCGCCCAGCGGGCACCGCTCCAGCAGCTCCCGGCCTGGGCCAGGGCGCGGGCGTCCCGCTCGAAGGCCTGCGCCAGCCCGAGCAGGTAGTGGCCGTAGGTGACCGGCACGGCCGCCTGGAAGTGGGTGTAGGCGGGCATCAGCACCTCGCGGTGCTCATGGGCGCGTTCCAGCAGCACCCGGCCCAGTTCGGCCAGCTCCTCCGACAGCCGGCGGTACGGTTCGCGCAGCGCCAGCTGGAGGCAGGTGACGCCGAGGTCGTTGCGGGAGCGGCCGGTCTGCAGGACACCTCCCGTCTCGTCGCCGAGGATGTCGATCAGATGGGACTCGTAGGCCAGGTAGAGGCCGCGCGGGGCGGGCACGGTCTCCAGTGCCAGGTAGTCCTGCTCACGCAGTTCGGTGATGGCCGCGAGCAGGGTGGAGGCGGTCCCGGCTCCGACGATCCGGCGCTCGGCGAGCATCACGACATGGGCGAGGTCGACATGGGTGATCCGGTCGAGCTCGGCCTTCCAGGCGGGCCGTGGCGGGTCCCGCCGCTCCAGGAGCATGCGGCGGATCTCGGGGACGCGGCGCTGCGCAGGCGGCCTGAGTCCGTCATGCCGACACCCCTGACGGACCACCAGGGACGGGGTGAGGTGGCCCACGGCCTCCTCGGCGGCGACGGCGGCCTCGGCGGCGGTCGCGCCCCGGGCCAGTGCGTGCCCGATCCGGTCGCGGAAGTCACCGCTCACGGTGATCTCCGCGCCCGGCTCCCGGTAGATCTCCACGTCGACCACGCCGGGGACCGCGCAGGCCCGCGCCACCCCGTCGACACCGCGCAGCCGGCCGCTCCCGGCAGGCACCACGAACCGGATCGCGGCACCCCTCGCCGTGGTCACGGCCACCGGGGACGGGATTCCGCTGAACGCGGCGACCGTGGCCAGGATCAGGTCGGCGCCGGTCGCCTCCCGCACCAGCCGGGGATCCAGCCGCCCGCCAGCCGGGGGTTGACCTCGATCAGGACCGGACCCTCGGGGCCGAGGCGCAGCTCCACGTGGGCAGGGCCGAGGACGATGCCGAGCGCCCGTACGGCCGCCTCGGCCGTCTCGGTGACGGCCTTCCGCACGGCCGGGGCGAGGGCGGCGGGGAAGTCGTGCCCGGTCTCGACGAACAGGGGTGGCGCGCCGAGGTGCTTGGCGGTGATCCCGGCCACGGTGCCGTCGAGAACCTCGGCCGAGTACTCCGCGCCGCTCACGAACTCCTCGACCGTGACCCGGCGCGGCACGGGCCGGCCGCGTTCGTCGGCCCCGCGGGACAGCAGGGCCCGGGCGTGTTCGGCTGTCTGCTCGGGGTCCGCGCACAGCAGCACGCCGAGGCTGCCGCTGCCGGTGACCGGTTTGACGACCACGGGGTAGCCGGTCTCCGCCGCTGCGGCCAGGACCTCCTCGACCGAGCCGGCCACCGTGAACCGCGGCACCCTGACCCCGGCCGCGGCGAGCCGGGCCCGCTGCGTGCCCTTGTCGCGGACCGCGGCCAGGTCGGCGGGGGAGTTGGCCGGCAGGCCGAGCGCGGTGGCCGCTGCGGCGGCCGTCTCCACGTAGTAGTCGGAGCTGGTGGCGACGCCCGCGACCCGCCGCCCGACGGCCAGGCCGCGGCATGCGTCGACCACCGCCCGCACGTCGTCGGTGTCGGTGCGGACCACCTCGGCGCCGCCGACCGACGCGTACCGGGAGGGGTCGGCGGCCAGCAATACCGGGTGCAGGCCGAGCGCACGGGCCGCCGCGGGGAACAGCCGGCCCGTTCCGGTGGTGTTGCTCTCGACGAGGACGAACACGTCCCGGGTCATACGACCGCTCCTTCCGCGAGGGCGACGACCTCGTCGCGGGTGCGCCGCTGCCAGGAGTACCGGGACCAGCTGCCGGCGGCCTGGGCGGGGTGGTCCAGGGTGCGTGGCGCCGAAGGCGGCGGGGCCAGGAAGCCGTTGCGACTCAGCCACACGTCGTTGTGCACGGTGTTGGTGTAGCGGTGGCCCTCGTCCGGGAAGAGCGCCATCACCCGCAGCTCCGGATGCCGTTCGGCGTACCACCGGGCCACGTGGTGCGCGGCGCCGCTGGTCGGCCCCATGTACAGGGCGTGCTCGGCGTGCAGCCGCCGCGTCGCGGTGAACGCTGTCCCCGCGTCCAGCCAGTGGACCTCGTCGAACAGCGTGTGCTCCAGGACCGGCGGTATCAGCCCGTTGCCGAGACCTCGCAGCTGCCGGGGCCCGGCCGGGGCGCCGAAGAGCACGCTGCCGGGCGTGTCCACGCCGATCAGCTTCAGCTGCGGGTTCAGCGCCCGCAGGAACGAGCCGATCCCGGACGACGATCCGCCCGAGCCGACCGGGCAGACCAACGCGTCGAACGTGCCCATGCTCTCCAGCAGGAGTTCGGCGACCGCACCGTACGACACCGGGTTCAGCGGATTGTCGTACTGGCCGGGGGTGTAGTAGGAGCTGAGCCGGGACTGGATGCGGGCCACCCGGTCCAGACGGGCCTGCTGCACCCCGCGGGTGCGCAGCTCGGGACCCGAGACGATGCTCACCTGGGCACCGAGCGCCTTCAGCCGACGGCGCAGCGGCGGCTCGATCGCCGGGTCCCCGACGAGGACCAGGGGATGCCCTTGAGCCGGCACACCATCGCCAGCCCGAGCCCGAAGGTGCCGGACGTGGTCTCCACGACCGTGGTGCCCTCGGTGAGCTCGCCGGTCTCGATGGCACTGGTGAGGATGAACTGCGCGGGCAGCAGCTTCATCAGATGGAAGGCGGCCCCGTACACGTTGGGCCCGACCTGGATGACCTTGGGCAGGACGTGGCCGTCGACCACGCTCGTGAAGGCCCTACGACTGGTCTGCGTACGCGACATGTGTCTCGCTCCCGGCTGTGTAGCGCCAGTGGTCGGTGATGCGCAGCTCCGCGAGCCGGCGGGCGGCCAGCGCCGTGCGCTGTTCCAGTCCCGGCTGGTGGGGTGCGAACAGGAGGGCGGCGACCGTGCCGCTGTGGGCCACCTGCACGCCCAGTGCCTCGGTCTCCTCGGCGATCTCCAGCACCCGGTCGAAACGGGGCACCGGCAGGAACCGCTGATTGATACGGGCGCTCGCGGTGGAGATCCGGCCGAGCTCCCGGTGGTCGCCCGGGCCACGGCCCGGCGCATCAGGCCACGCAGTGCGCGGAAGCACTCGATCTCCCAGGCGTTGTACCGAGCGCGGGGCAGTGCCAGGGTGTCGATCTCCTTGTCCGCCGAGGAGAAGCCGACCACGGCGAGCGGCGGCACCGGCCGGTGGAAGTCCTCGATGACCGCACCCTCGCGGTGGGCGAAGAGCAGCATCCGGTCGAAGTAGATCAGGGGGTCGGTGGCCGCCTCGGCGGTGACCGCGATCCGGGCGATCCGCTCCGGCGCGAGGTTGCGGCCGGCCGCGGCCAGCACCGCCAGGATCGCCGCGGTCACGTCGCTGGTCGACGAGCCGAGGCCGCGGCCGACGGCGACGTCGCCCCGCATCTCCAGCTCCCCGCCGTAGTCGCCCATGCCGAGCACCTGCAGGGTGCTGCGGGCGGCGTCGAGGGCTTTCGTCTTCCACCGCGGGGTCACCGTGAGTTCCGGCTCCCAACGGCTCAGCCGCACTGTCGCGTTGCTGGCGAACAGCGGGCAGGGCAGCGTCACCAGACCGCGGCGGAGTCTGCCGTCGTCCTCGAACACCCCTGGAGCAGTTCACCGTGGTGGCTGGGGGCTGTTCCGGTGCCGATGAGCACGCCGTGCTCCAAGTGCGGCGGCACCGGCTTCGTCTGTACCTGGCCGTGCGTGTCCTGTACGGACAGCACGTCCTGGTTCTGCACGCCGATCTTCACCTACGCCTCCTCGGACGTTCGGGTAATGGAGGTCACGCGTTCCGCCGCGCGGGCGGCGGGGCTGGGCGGCCCGCGATCTGATGCGGGCGGACGATCTCGGCGATCCGCGCGGCCAGTTCGGCGACGTTCGGCGGGTGCACCATGTCGTGGTGGTTGCCCGGCACCGGGACGGTGGAGACCCGGCCGTGGGTCAGAGCCCGCCAGGCGTCGGGGTCGACGGCGGGGCTCTTGAGGGTGGGGTGGGACTCGGAGACGGTGAGCAGGTGGACGTCCGCGTGGACCACCGCGCCGGGCCGGTAGCGGCCGGCGGCCTCCCCGTTGGCACGGGCGACCTCGACCATGCGGCGTACGGCCGTCGACTCGATCCGGTCGGGCAGGCGGCCGTCCTGGTGGGACTGGCGGACCAGAGCGGCGATGAGCGCGTTGTCGTCGAGCTCGTCCATCTCGTCGGACGACAGCCCGGCGTCGGCCCCGAACCGGGACAGCACGTCCTCGTCGCCGACGAGGTCCGCCGAGCCGGGTACCGGCGAGTCCAGCAGCACCAGCGTGCCGACCTCGCGGCCCGCTCGCTCCAGGCGCACCGCCATCTCGAATGCCACCACACCGCCGAACGACCAACCGCCCAGCAGCAACGGGCCCTCGGGGCCAGTTCCGCTATCTCGGCGAGATAGCGCTCGGCGATCTCCTCGACGGTGCGCAGCGGGGCCGCGTCCGTGTTGTAGCCGACCGCCTCGACGCCGTACAGGTCGACACCGCCCTCCAGTTCCCGCGCCAGGCCCATGTAGGAGCTGACGCCGCCGCCGTGCGGATGGACCAGGAACAGCGGCGAGCGGCTGGTGGGTGAGGCCGTCGACAGCGGGACCAGCAGCCGCTCGGAGACCGCGGTCAGTCCGGGAGCGCGCCGCACAGGGCCTCGATGGTGGGCGACCGGAAGAACGTGCTCAGCGGCACGCTCACTCCGAGCTCCCGCCGAACCGCCTCGACCAGTTCGAACGCGCTGAGCGAGTTGCCACCGGCGGCGAAGAAGTCGTCCCGCACACCCACGGGGACCGGCCGAGGACCCGCTCGCAGATCGTGGTGACCCGCAGCTCCAACGAGTCGCGGGGTGCGACGGACCCGGCGGCGGCCTCGGGGCCGCCTCGGGCAACTGCTTGCGGTCCACCTTGCCGTTCGGCGTCAGCGGCATGCGCTCCAGACCGACCAGCACGGCCGGGACCATGTACTGCGGCAGGTGCTCCCGCAGGAACGCGCGCAGTCCGGGCTCGTCGGGCTCGTCCCGCCAGGAGACGTACCCGACGATTCGCCGTGCCATGTCCTCGCCGGCCGTGATCACGGCGGCCCGGTTCACCGCGGGGTACCGCTGGAGGACCGACTCGATCTCGCCGAGCTCGATGCGGTGGCCGCGGATCTTGACCTGGGTGTCCTCCCGGCCGATGAACTCCAGTCTGCCGTCGGGCCGCCTGCGCGCCAGGTCACCGGTCCGGTAGAGCCGGTCGCCGGCCCCGAACGGGTCCGGCACGAACCGCTCCGCCCGTGAGGGCGGGCCGCCCGGCGTAGCCGCGGGTGACACCCGCGCCGCCGATGACGAGTTCGCCGACGGCGCCGATCGGCACCAGCCGCATCCGGTCGTCCACCACGTGCGCCTGGGTGTTGGCGATCGGCAGACCGATCGACACCGGCTCCCGGGAGCGTCCGGGGCGATCAGCTGAACGGTCGAGTAGACGCTGGTCTCGGTGGGGCCGTACACGTTCCACAGCCGGGACACCCGAGGCGCCAGCTCCTGGGCGAGTTGCGCGGAGAGCGCCTCGCCGCCGGTGACGGCCTGGACGGCGCCGCCCTGCCAGCCGCTGAGCAGCAGCAGATGCCAGGTGGCCGGCGTCGCCGCCATGACCGTCGTGCCCGACTCCGACACGATCCGGGCCAGGGCGGCGCCGTCCGCGGAGGTCTCCCGGTCCACCAGCACCACCTTGGCGCCCCGGACGAGCGGCACGAAGAGCTCCAGCACCGCCGCGTCGAACGCCACGGTGGTCACCGCGCACTGCACGTCGTCGGCGGACAGGCCGAGGGTACGGCCGATGTCCGCGACGAAGTTCACCAGGCCGCCGCGGTGCGGGACCATCACGCCCTTGGGCCGGCCGGTCGAGCCGGACGTGTAGATCACGTACGCCAGGTCGTCCGGACGGACTTGTACCGTCGGCCCGTTCCCGGCGGGCACCCTCGCGGCCTGGCCCACGTCGATGACGCGCACGTCCGGGGCCGGGTCCAGCCGGGCCGCCAGCTCCGGGCGGCACAGGAGCAGCCGGGCGCCGCTGTCGGCCAGCACGTACGCCAGCCGCTCCGGCGGGTAGTCGGACTCCAGGGGCAGATAGGCCGCGCCGGACTTGAGAACGGCCAGCAGTGCCACCAACAGGTCCGGGGAGCGCTCGACCATCACCCCCACCGGGGCGTCCTGGCCCGCGCCCTCCGCGCGCAGCACGGCGGCCAACGCCGAGGCCCGGCGCACCAGTTCGGCGTAGGTGAGGCGCTCGCCGTCGAGCCCTTCCACGGCGACCGCGTTCGGGGTCAGGACGGCCTGCCGGTCCACCAGATCCGGCACGAGAAGGGGCGACTCGGGGTCGGCGGTGTCGTTCCAGTCCGACAGCAGCAGCCGCTCCTCCTCGGGTGCCAGCAGTGCCAGATCGCCGATCCGGGTGTCGGGCCGCTCGACCGCGTGCGCCAGGATCCGGCGGTAGTGATCGGCGAACCGGGCGACGGTGCCGGCCTCGAACAGCTCGGTCGCATAGGCGATCAGCACCTCCATCTGCCGCCCCCGGGTCACCACGGTGACGTCCAGGTCGAAGCGGGCGGTGTCCGCCTCGACCGGCAGTGACTCGGCCGAAACCTGGGGCAGGCGCAGATGCGAGGCCTGCTCCTCGACCAGGTTGAACAGCAGCTGGAACAGCGGGTTGCGGCTCAGGTCGCGCTCAGGCCGCAACTCGTCCACGAGCACGTCGAACGGCACGCCCTGGTGCTCGTACGCCTCGAGGGTGGTGCCCCGGACCCGGGACAGCAGCTCGGCGAAGGTCGGGTTGCCCTCCAGGTCGGTGCGGAGCAGCACCGTGTTGACGAAGAACCCGATCAGGCCCTCGGTCTCCTGGAGCGTACGGCCGGACATCGGCACGCCGATGGTGACGTCCCGGCTGCCGGAGTGCCGCGACACCAGCGCGGCGAACGCCGCGAACAGCACCATGAACGGCGACACCCGGTACCTCTGCGCGAGCTCCCGCACGCCGTCGGCGACCGCCGGGTCGATCACGTGCGAGACCCGCGCGCCCGCACTGCTGCGCACCGCGGGCCGGGCCCGGTCGCCGCGCAGCTCGGTCGGGGTCGCCCCGGCCAGGGTCCGCTTCCAGTACTCGACCTCGGCGGCCGCCTCGGGCGTCTCCAGCTGCCGGGCCGCCAGGTTCGCGTAGTCCGCGTACTGGATCGGCAGCTCGGGCAGCTCGGACGGCGCCCCGCGGTGAACGCCGCGTAGGCCTGGGAGAGTTCCTGCCAGAAGATCTGCATGGACGTGGCGTCCACGGCGATGTGGTGCACGACCACGGTGAACAGGTGGCGCTGCTCCGGGAGTTCGGTCAGCCGGGCCCGCAGCCACGGTCCGGCGGCCAGGTCGAACCGGCCGTCGATGTCCGCGTCCCGCAGCCGGTACGCCTCCTCGTACGCCGGCCCGATCGCCAGATAGCTCAGATCGGTCCGCTGGAGCCGTACCGTCGACGCCGGTTCCACGCGCAGCCGCGGTCCGCCGGTGGCGTCCTGGACCACACGGGAGCGCAGGATGGTGTGCCGTTCCACGACCAGCCCGAGGGCGGCGGAGAGGGCGTCCACGTCGAGCAGTCCGTCCAGTTTGAAGACCTGCGCCATGTTGTACTCGACGAGGTCGGGACGGAGGTGCTCCAGGAGCCACACCCGTCGTTGCGCCGCCGACAGCGGTGCGTCCAATGCGGGACCGGAGCCGGTCTCCCGCCGCACGGTATCCACCGCGCGTTCCACGATCGGACTTGTCGTCATAGGGACGTCCTCCCGTCGGCCGTACCGGACACGGGCAGGAGGTGTCCGACCGCTTCGGCCATGGTGTGGATGGTGGGGTTGTCGAAGATGAGGGCGAGGGGGATGTCGGGGG
The DNA here is from genome assembly GCA_016893485.2 of Streptomyces sp. P3. GTDB lineage: Bacteria > Actinomycetota > Actinomycetes > Streptomycetales > Streptomycetaceae > Streptomyces. Next base: position 1,422,565 of record JAFEKX020000001.1, on the reverse strand, counting down.
AGAGGGTGGTGCGGAGTCGGGAGACGATGCGGGTGGCGAGTAGTGAGTGTCCGCCGAGGGCGAAGAAGTTGGCGTGGATGTCGAGGTCGGGTTGGTTGAGGACGTCGGTCCAGATTCCGGCGATGAGTTCTTCGGCTGGTCCGTTGGGTGGGGTGGTTTTGGTGTGGGTGTGGGGTGTGGGTTGGGGTAGTGCGCGGTGGTCGGTCTTGCCGTTGGCGTTGAGGGGGATGTGGTCGAGGACGGTGATGGTGGAGGGGATCATGTAGAGGGGGAGTCGGTCGGCGAGGTGGGTGTTGAGGTCGGCGATGAGTTCGTCGTCGGTGGTGGTTGTGGGGTGGTGGGGGTGATGTAGGCGGCGAGGCGGTGGTCGCCGGGGGTGGGTTCCCATGTGGTGACGACGGCGTCGTTGACGGTGGGGTGGCGGCGGAGGGTGTGTTCGATCTCGGCGGGTTCGATGCGGATGCCGCGGATCTTGACCTGACTGTCCGCGCGTCCCAGGAAAACGAGGGAACCGTCGGCGCGTCGGATGCCCCGGTCGCCCGTGCGGTACAGCCGTACGCCGGGCACTTCGGGATGCGGCAGGAAGGCCGCCGCGGTCTTGCGGGCGTCGCCGAGGTAGCCGCGGGCCAGGCCCACGCCGGCCAGATACAGCTCGCCGGGGATCCCGTCCGGGACGGGGTTGAGGCCCTCGTCCAGCAGCAGCACCTCGTTGTTGGCGATGGCACGGCCCAGCGGGACGTCCGCTTCGTGGTCGTCGGTGGTGCAGGTGTGGCTGGTGGAGTCGATGGAGACTTCGGTGGCGCCCCATTGGTTGTGGAGGTGGGCGGGGTGTGGGCGAGTCGGTGGTGGAATTTGGTGACGAGGTCGGGGCGGAGGGCTTCGCCGCTGGAGATGACGTGGCGGAGGTGGGTGAGGGGTTGTCGGGTGGGGGTGATTTCGTCGAGGAAGAGGCTGAGCATGGAGGGGACGAAGTGGAGGGCGGTGATGTGGTGGTGGTTGCTCCAGTCGGCGATGGCGCGGGGGTCGCGGTGGAGGCCGGGGGAGCATGACGACGGTGGCGCCGGCGATGAGGGGCCAGAGGATTTCGACGGCTGAGTCGTCGAAGCTGAGGACGGTTTTGTGCAGGACGGTGTCGCCGGGGGTGAGGGGGTATTGGGCCTGCATCCATTGGATGCGGTTGGTCCAGCCGGCGTGGGTGGAGGCGACACCCTTGGGAGTACCGGTCGAGCCGGACGTGTAATACACGGAGACCAGGTGGTCGCCCCTGACTCCGCTGTCGGGGGCGTCCGGGGACGACTTGGTGAGCGTCCCAGGACCGCAGTCCAGCACCGCGCACCCGGCCCCGGCCCCGTCGTGGGCGCCGGCGAGCAGGGCCACCCGCTCCGCGTCCGCGCAGACCACCGGGGTACCCGCGTCGGTGAGCACCTGGACCGCGCGGCCGATGGGCAGGTCCGGGTCGAGGGGGACGAAGGCGCCGCCTGCTTTGAGGATGGCCAGGAGGGTGACGGTCATTTCGGTGGAGCGGTCCATCCAGAGGCCGACCGGGGTGTCGGCGACGACTCCGGCGTCGCGCAGTCGGGCGGCCAGGTGGTTGGCGCGGCCGATGAGGTCGGCGTAGGAGAGCGTGGTCTCCGAGTCGGTGACCGCCGGTGCGTGCGGGCTCGCCGCCGCCACCGCGTCCACCAGATCCGTCAACAGACCACCGGAGAACTCCACACGTTCACCCAGCCCTGCGGCCAGCAGCCGCTCGCGTTCGCCCGCGTCGACCATGCCGACACCGGAGACGGGACGGCCCGGCTCGGCCAGCGCGTTGCGCAGGAAGGTGACGAAGTGCCGCATCAGCCGGCTGATCGTCGCCGGCTCGAACAGGTCCGACTCGTAGTAGGCGATCCCTGAGAACGTGTCGCCGGAGCGCGTGAGGGCCACGTTCAGGTCGAACCGCGACTTTCCGTCGACCAGTTCCACCCGCTCGGTCGCCAGACCGGGCAGCACCAGGTCGTCGGTCTCCTCGTCGCCCAGCGCGAAGAGCACCTGGAACAGCGGGTTGCGGCTCGGGTCCCGCTCCGGCTGGAGCTCCTCCAGCAAGGCCTCGAAGGGGAGTTCCTGATGCTCGTAGGAGGCGAGGGTGTTCGCGCGGGTGCGGGCCAGCAGTTCCTCGAACGACGGGTCGTCGGCCAACTCGGTGCGGATCAGCAGGGTGTTGACGAAGTAACCGATCAGCCCGTCGAGTTCGGGACGCTCCCGGCCGGCGATCGGCGTACCCAGGGTGACGTCCCGGGTCGCCGAGTGCCTGGCGAGGACCACGCTGAACGCGGCCGTCAGCGTCATGAACGCGGTCGCGTTGTGTTCCCGCGAGAAGCGGTTGACCGCCGCCCCCAGCTCGCCGTCCACGGTGAACGAGAACTGGGCGCCGTTCCCGGTGCGCACGGCCGGCCGGGGCCGGTCCGTCGGCAGTTCGTCGGCGCTCGCGCCGGCCAGCCGCTCCCGCCAGTGCTCCAGGTGGTGTCCCAGCCGCTCCGGCGTCTGATGGGCCCGGCTCCACGCCGCGTAGTCCCCGTACTGCAGGGGCAGCGGCGGCAGTTCGGGCTCGCGGTCCGCCGCCAGGGCCGCATAGGCCCGGGACAGTTCGGACCACAGCACCCGCATCGACGTACCGTCGATCGCGATGTGGTGGACCACCAGTACCAGCAGCGCGTCGTCCTCGGCCAGCCGCGCCACGGCGACCCGGAAGACGGGTCCGTCGGCCAGCGAGAACGGCTCGCGCATCAGTTCACGGGCGAACTCCACGCCCGCCGCGTACCGTTCACCGGCGTCGTTCCCGACGACGTCGTGGACCAGTACCGGGACCGGCGCGGCCGGCAGCACCCGGGGACGGGGGCGCCGTCCCGCTCGTCGAAGACCGTCCGCAGCACCTCGTGCCGGCCGGCCACCACCGTGAAGCTTCGGGCCAGCACATCGGTGTCGAGCGCGCCCCGGACCCTGATCACGGTGGACGTGTTGTAACCCGGCATCATCTGCTCCAGGAGCCACATCCGCTCCTGCGAGTACGACGCCACCCGCGCGTCCGGTCCGGCCACCGGAATGGCCGTCACGGCCGCGTCGGCGCGCTGGGCGGCACGGGCGCCCAGGAGCAGCGACCTGACTTGCGCGCGCCGCGCCTCCTGCGGGTCCGCCTGAGGAGTCGTGCTCGTGGTCATGAGTGGCTCCTTTCGGCGGTCGCGTCCCCGGCCAGGCCCGTCTCCGGCTCGCCGACCGCGTCCAGCAGCAGGTTCTCCAGGGCGGTGGCCATGGTGTGGATGGTGGGGTTGTCGAAGATGAGGGCGAGGGGGATGTCGGGGAGAGGGTGGTGCGGAGTCGGGAGACGATGCGGGTGGCGAGGAGTGAGTGTCCGCCGAGGGCGAAGAAGTTGGCGTGGATGTCGAGGTCGGGTTGGTTGAGGACGTCGGACCAGATGGTGGCGATGAGTTCTTCGGCCGGTCCGGCTGCTCGGGTGGTGGTGTGGGTGTGGGTGGTGGGTTGGGGCAGTGCGCGGTGGTCGGTCTTGCCGTTGGCGTTGACGGGGATGCGGTCCAGCACGGTGATGCTGGACGGGATCATGTAGAGGGGCAGCAGATCGCTGAGGTGCGTGGTGAGCCCGGCCAACAGCTCGTCCTCGGGACCGGCGTGCTCGGCGGTGATGTAGGCGGCGAGGCGCTGGTCGCCGGGGACGGGTTCCCATTTGGTGACGACGGCGTCGCGGACGCCGGGGTGGCGGCGGAGGGTGTGTTCGATCTCGGCGGGTTCGATGCGGATGCCGCGGATCTTGACCTGACTGTCCGCGCGCCCGAGAAACGTCAGCCTGCCGTCCGGTCGCCGCATGCCGCGGTCGCCGGTGCGATAGAGCCGTTCGCCGTCGCCGAACGGGTGGGGGACGAAGGCGCCGGCGGTCTTGCGGGCGTCGCCGAGGTAGCCGCGGGCCAGGCCCACGCCGCCGAGGTAGAGCTCGCCGGGGACACCGTCGGGTACCGGGTTGAGGTGCTCGTCGAGGATCAGTACCTGGTTGTTGGCGATGGCACGGCCCAGCGGGACGTCCGCTTCGTGGTCGTCGGTGGTGCAGGTGTGGCTGGTGGAGTCGATGGAGACTTCGGTGGCGCCCCATTGGTTGTGGAGGTGGGCGGGGGTGTGGGCGAGTCGGTTGTGGAATTTGGTGACGAGGTCGGGGCGGAGGGCTTCGCCGCTGGAGATGACGTGGCGGAGGTGGGTGAGGGGTTGTCGGGTGGGGGTGATTTCGTCGAGGAAGAGGCTGAGCATGGAGGGGACGAAGTGGAGGGCGGTGATGTGGTGGTGGTTGCTCCAGTCGGCGATGGCGCGGGGGTCGCGGTGGAGGCCGGGGGAGCATGACGACGGTGGCGCCGGCGATGAGGGGCCAGAGGATTTCGACGGCTGAGTCGTCGAAGCTGAGGACGGTTTTGTGCAGGACGGTGTCGCCGGGGGTGAGGGGGTGGGCCTGCATCCATTGGATGCGGTTGGTCCAGCCGGCGTGGGTGGAGGCGACACCCTTGGGGAGTGCCGGTCGAACCGGACGTGTAATACACGGAGATCAGGTTGTCCCCGGTGACACCGTTGTCCGGTGCCATGGGCGAGGACGTGGTGAGGGTGCCCGGGCCGCAGTCCAGGACCGTGAGGGCCCCGGGCGCCCCCGCCGCCAGGGCCTCGGCGCGCCGGCCGTCCACACAGATCACCTGTGCGCCCGCGTCCGTCAGCAGGGTCGTCACCCGGCCCACCGGCAGGTCCGGGTCGAGCGGCAGGAACGCCCCGCCTGCTTTGAGGATGGCCAGGAGGGTGACGGTCATCTCGGTGGAGCGGTCCATCCAGAGGCCGACCGGGGTGTCGGCGACGACTCCGGCGTCGCGCAGTCGGGCGGCCAGGTGGTTGGCGCGGCCGATGAGGGCGGCGTAGGAGAGCGTGGTCTGCGAGTCGGTGACCGCCGGTGCGTGCGGACTCGCCGCCGCCACCGCGTCCACCAGATCCGTCAGCAGACCACCGGAGAACTCCACGCGCTCGCCCAGCCCGCCGCCGAGCGGCGCCCGCTCGCGATCCGCGTCGGCGCCGGACTCCAGTCCGATGCGGTCCATCGGCCGCTCCGGGTCGGCGACCGCCGATCGCAGCAGGGTGATGTACTGGTCCACCATCCGCCGGATGGTGTCCTCGTCGAAGAGCGAGGAGGCGTACTCCCAGATCAGCGTGATGCGGTCGCGGTCAGGGTGGTCCTCACGGCCGGCCCGCTGCTGGGCCCGGGGCACCACCACGATGTTCATGTCCATCTTGGACGAGCCGTTGTGCCGCTCCAGGACGGTGCCCCCGCACCCCACCGAACTCCAGTTCGGGGACGATGGCGTTGTGGAAGCTGAACATCACCTGGAACAGCGGGTTGATGGACGGCACCCGCGGCGGGGCCACGGCCTCCACCAGCCGGTCCAGCGGCACGTCCTGCCAGTCCGACGTCTCCACCAGGACGTCGCTCACCCGGCGCCGGAGACTCTCGAAGCCCGGGAGCCCGAGGTGTCGAGCCGCAGCGGCAGGGTGTTCACCACCATGCCCAGCATGCGCTCGGTCTCCGCGAGCCTGCGGTTGGCGGCACCTGTGCCCACCACCAGGTCGCTCTGGCCCGAGTAGCGGCTCAGCAGGGCGGCGAAGCCCGACAGCATCGAGGCGAACAGCGTTACCCCGGAGCGCTCGCTGGACTCCCGCAGCGCACGGCTGAGTTCGGCCGGCAACTCCACCCGCAGGGCCGCGCCGTGGAACGACGGGACACGCGGCCGGGGCCGGTCCGTCGGCAGGTCCAGGACGAGCGGCGCGTCCTTCAAGTGGCCCTTCCAGTACTCCAGATGACGGTCCAGGACCTCGTCGCGCATCCAGGCGCGCTGCCAGGCGGCGAAGTCGGCGTACTGGATGGGCGGTTCGGGCAGAGGTGACGGGCGGCCGACCGCCAGCTCGGGGTAGATCGCCCGGATCTCGTCGAGGAGCACGCCGAACGACCAGCCGTCGTGCACGAAGTGGTGCTCCACCTGGACGAGCGTGTGGTCGTCGGCCGCGTGGCGGATCAGCAGCCAGCGGGCCAGCGGCGGGTCGGTGAGCTCGAAGGGGCGCCGGATGGTGTCCTGTACCACCTCCTCCGTACGGCGCTCCCGGTCCGCCTCCGGCACGTCCTGGAGGTCGACCACGGGCAGCCGGACCGTCATCGGCGGACGGACCTCCTGCATCGGGACCCCGTCGAGCGTGGAGAACGCGGTGCGGAAGATCTCGTGCCGGCGGACCACCTCGGTGATCGTGGCGCCCAGCGCCTCCGCGTCGAGCGGGCCGCGCAGCCGGATGGTGGCCTGGGCGTTGTAGGCGAGGTTGCCGGGGAGAGCTGCTCCAAAAACCAGATCCGCTCCTGCGGGAAGGACAGAGGCAGCGGACGGTCCCGGGGCACCCGGACCACCGGGGGAGCGTCGGCGCGCCGCGGCCCAGCCGGTCCAGCTCCGCGGCCATCCGGGCCACCGTGCGCTGCTCGTAGATGCTCGATATCGGCAGCTCGATGCCGAACTCCGAACGGACCCGCGCCGCGAGGCGCCCGGCGAGCAGCGAGTGCCCGCCCAGCAGGAAGAAGTCGTCGTCGACACCGACCCCGTCGATGCCGAGGAGCTCCGCGGTGATGTCGGCCAGTCGGCGCTCGGTCTCGGTGCCGGCCTCGGCACCGCCGTCGCCCAGCCCCAGCGACGCGCGGTCCAGGGCGGGCAGCGCGGCGCGGTCCAGCTTGCCGTTGGGCAGCAGCGGCAGCCGGTCGATCAGCGCGACCGACGGCACCATGAAGTGCGGCAGCCGGCCGGCGGCGAACTCGCGCAGCTCCAGTGGTTCCGCCGACGGCGCCACGGCGTAGCCGATCAGCCGGTCCTCGTCACCGACCCGGCCGACGACCACCGCGACGTCCTGGACGGCGGGGTGCTCGCGCAGCACGGCGGCGATCTCGTCCAGTTCGATGCGGAAGCCGTTCAGCTTGACCTGGTGGTCGATGCGGCCGATGAAGTCCAGCTCGCCGTCGGGCGTCATCCGCACCAGGTCGCCGGTGCGGTAGGCCCGCTCGCCGGGTGCGTCCGGGTCCGGCACGAAACGGTCGGCGGTCAGGGCCGGCCGGCCGATGTAGCCGCGGGCCACTCCCTCACCGCCGACGACCAGTTCACCGGGCTCACCGGGCACCACCGGGCGCAGCGACTCGTCCAGGACGTGGAGGCGCATGCCGTCGATGGCCCGGCCGATCACCGGCTTGCCGCCGCCCGGCGCGGTCCGGGAGACCGAGGCCCACACGGTGGTCTCGGTGGGGCCGTACGCGTTGAACATGGCCCGGCCCGGTGCCCACCGGTCGACCAGCTGCTGGGGAGGGCCTCGCCCGCGCACACGATCGTCTCCAGGTGCGGGAGTTCCCGCTCCGGCACCATGGCGAGCACGCTCGGCGGCAGGGTGATGTGGGTGATGCGGGTGTCGGCGAGGAAGTCGCCGAGGCCGGGCCCGTACAGGACGTCGCGGCGCGGCGGCAGGACCAGGGTGGCGCCCGAGCACAGTGCCATGGCCAGCTCGAAGACTGAGGCGTCGAAGCTGGGCGAGGCGAACTGAAGCACCCGGTGGCCCGGGTCGACGGTGAACGTGGAGCGCTGGGCGTCGGCCAGGTTGGCGAGCCCGCGCTGGGTGAGCGTCACGCCCTTGGGACGGCCGGTGGAGCCCGAGGTGTAGATGACGTAGGCCGCGGACTCCGGGCGCAGCCGGGGCAGCGGGAGGGTTCGGCGGGCGTCGTGTCGTCGGCGGGGTCCGCGAGCGGGATGCCGAGGGAGCGCAGCCACTCGGGCGCGTCGGCGTCGGCGATCACCAGCATGGCGCCCGAGTCGTTGATCATGTACGACAGCCGGTCGGCCGGGTAGGAGGGGTCCAGCGGGAGCCAGGCGGCGCCGGCGCGGACGACGGCGAGGACCGAGGTCACGAGGTCGAGAGACGGTTCAAGGAGCACGCCGACCGTTGCCCCCGGACCCACGCCGAGGGAGCGCAGCCGGGCGGCCGAGGCGGCGGCGCGGGCGTCGAGTTCGGCGTACGTCAGGTGCCGGTCGCCGAACTCCGCCGCGGGGCGGTCGGGGGTTGCTGCTGCTTGCCGGAGGAACTTGTCGAGGAAGTGTCCGGAATCTGCTGAGGTCACGGAAGTCTCCATGAGGGGCGGTGACGGACGGGCGAGGACCAGGGTGCAGGGGGCGACTTCGGCCGGCCCGGGGTCTGCCGAAGTGCGCCCGCCGTCCCGGTCGCCCTGCTTCGGCGGTTGCGGGCAGACGCGGGCGGACGTCCGGAAAACGGGGGTGCATGCGAACTGCGTGCGCGGTACGTGCGGCGGCGATCATCGATCGGTAGAGCCACGCTAACCGCCCTACGACGGCCGGAACGGCACTGTCACAGGCATCCTGAGCGGCACTTCCGGCTGTCGGTTGTGCCGCTCAGGACTCGTGGACGGCTTCGGGCGTGGTCCTGCGGGACAGCGGCGAGGGCAGGATCCACAGGCAGGCGGTGAGGGCCCCGGCCGCTGCGATCCACAACGTCGTCCGCAGCCCGAGCGGCCCGGCGACGGCACCGGCGAGCAGGGCGGCGAGCGGCCGCATGCCGAGGTTCACCCCTGGTAGGCGCCGAACACGCTGGAGCGCATGGCGTCCGGGACCTGCGAGGTCAGCAGGGTCGCGGCGGTGATGTCGATCCAGATCACACCCATGGCCGAGCCGAACTGGGCGCCGACCAGCATCGGCAGCACCGCGCTCCTGGTCCCGTGGGCCGCCGGGATCAGCAGCAGTGGAGCGGCGGTCGCCAGGCAGCCGAGCAGGAAGGTCCGGCCCACCCCCAGGTGCCGGGTGAGCGGGGTCGCCGAGACGGCGCCCACCACCGCGCCGACAGCCCCGGCGCCCAACACCGTGCCCAGCAGGCCCGCGCCGAGACCGAGTGAGGTCGTGGCGTACAGCACGAAGAGCGTGGTGGTCACGAAGCAGAAGAAGTTGACCGTGGCGGTGGCGGCCAGTGCCGCCCGGATGGTCCGGGAGCGGAGGATGAACCGGCCGGCCGCCCGCAACCGGGGACGCTCGTGCGAGGGCGGTGCCTCCCGCGGCGCGATCCGCGCCAGCTGCACGGCCGAGACGAGGTACGACACCGCGTCCACCAGCAGGGCGACGGGCGCGGAGAACACCTGCACCAGGAAGCCGCCGGCGCTCGGGCCGACGACCTTCGCCATGGCCCGGCTGCCGCTGCTCAGCGAGTTGCCGGCCACGTAGTGCTCGGGCGGCACCAGGGCTTTGAACACCGGGGGTTGCACACTTCGAAGAGGACCGACAACAGCCCGACGCCGAAGGCCACCGTGAACAGGACGGTGAACGTCAGCGTGCCGAAGGCGTAGAAGAGCGGCAGGCCGAGCAGCAGCGCGAAGCGGCCCAGATCGGCGGCGATCATGACACGGCGACGGTGGCTGCGGCGGTCCGCCCACAGTCCGGCGTGCGGCCCGAACAGCAGGTGCGGCAGCCACACCGCGGCGCTGAGATAGCCCATCTGGGCCGCGCCCGCGTGCACCACGGTGACGGCGATGAGGGGGAGGGCGAGGGCGGACACCTGGTCGCCGAGATACGACACGGTCTGGGCGGTCCAGTAGCGGCGGAACGCGGTGTCGTGCAGCAGGCCGGGGATCCAGGACGGTGTGCGGGGGAGCGGCCGGCCGGTCGGGGCGCGGGAGCGACGGTCTCCTTGGGGGCGGACGGGTGCACGGGAGGGCCTTCCTGTGGTCGTCGGTCATGGCGTGCGGCAGGATGCCCGTGGACGCACGGCATGCCGGGACCGGAAAGGACCACCCGGCGCGAGGCGCGGGTCGGTCGGGGCTACGGCATGGCACACGGCCACGACCGTTCGACGACCCGGCCGCCCGGGAGCGCGTGACCCGGCCGGGGTGAGGTGTGGACCGCCCGTCCCACCCTTTTTGGATCCACCCGGCCGAACCCTCACGATAGCGCGCCGCTCCGACCGGCAGGGGTCCGCCTCGATCTCACGGCCGGGGTGTCGAAGGCCGACGGCTCCTGAGCGAGGACGGCACCCTCATCCCGGTCCGGGACCGGGATGAGGGTGCCGTCCAGCCGCCCTCAACTGCGGCACGGTCACCCCGCCGGACCTCGGACACCGGTGAACCGTGGCGGGTTCGGTCACATGCCGCTGTCCGGGAGGGGCTCCAACGGTGCACCGATCGCGGTGAGCAGCTTGGACACCGCCTCGTGATCCAGCAGCGAGCGGCGGAAGACCGCGGAGCAGACCAACTCCGAGCCGGTGTCGGTGACCCAGACACTGAGATCGAACATGGCGGAGGTGAGGTCGGGCACCCGCGCGCCGGCGGAGACGCCGTCGAGCGTGAAGCGGTCGGGCTCGTTACCCGCGATGAAGATGGAGCGGCGCTTCTTCGGGTACTGCTCGCCCGTCGGGTCGACCGCGCGCACCTCGTCGAGCACCGTGGCGAAGGGCAGCCCCTGATGCTGGAGGGTCCAGAGCATCGCGTTGCGGACCGCCTTGAGCGTGCTCGGCGCGTCCGTGCCGCGCGGCGCGTCGACCAGCACCGGCAGCAGGTTGACGAAGTTGCCGACGGTGCCTGCGGCCTCCGGCACGAAACGTCCGGGGAACGGGCAGAAGAAGGCGAGTTCGTCATTGAGCAGTACGGGCCGCAGGGCGCGCAGGATTTTCGTGGTGGCGACCATGAACCCGGTCGCCCGGTGCTGCCGTGCCTCCGCCAGGTGCCGCTGGTACTCCTCGCCGCGCAGCACGACCTGGACGTTGCTCCCGTGGGGCGGGCACTGCGACCAGGGTGTCGTGTCGTTGATGAACATCTCCGGTACACCCCGCGGAAGGCGGGCGCGCCAGTCCGCGCGCAGCGCCTCGGTACGTGTGTCCTCGAGCGCGACACGCTCCGCCACGGCGACGTCCGCCAGATCGGTACGCGTATGCCCGGCCTGGAACTCCCGTTCGTCGTCCGTCGCGTAGGCGTCGCTCACGTCTCGGAGGAAGCGGTTGAAGGACAGACCGTCGCAGACCGAGTGGTCGATCCTGACCACGAGCGCGAAGCCGGCCTCGGGTCTGTGCACACAGGCCACGTAGAGCGATTTGCCCTCGCGCACGTCCAGGTCGCGCACGATCTCCTCGGCGGCGATCTTGTCCGCGACGCGCCGCACCGCCTCCCAGTCGTCCGACGCCGCCCGCACCAGTTCCACCAGTCCGGGGCGGGGCGGGCGGGTTCGGTACAGCGGGCCGTGTGACGCGTCGATGCGGTACTCGGCCGTCAGCGAGGGGTTCGCCGCCGCGGCCCACCGCACCGCACGGTCCAGCCGGGGCGGGTCGACACGGATGCCGGGAAACTCGAAGACCTTGCAGATGATGCTCTCCGCGGGAATGACGCCGTCCGGCCGCTGCTCTCGGCTCAGTCCCAGGGCCATCCGGTGCGGCAAGGGCCGCCACTGCGCGTCCGCGTCCTCCGCGGGGCCCGGCCCCGCCTCGGGCTCACCGTCCACGGACTCGGCCTGGGGGCACCGAGCACCTGCTCGGTGAAGTCCGACAGCCGCGGGTAGTCGAACAGCGTGTGGAGCGACACCTCGACGCCGAAACGTTCGCCCACGGAGTGGATCAGTGACTCCGCCAGCAGTGAGTGCCCGCCGAGTTCGAAGAACGAGTCGTGCCAGTCGATGTCGGGAACGCCCAGAACCTCCCGCCAGACCTCCATCATTCCTGTTCGCTCACTGGTGGCGACGGGTGCGGCCTCCCGCCCGGATTCCGGCTGCGGCCCGGCCAGCGGATGGCCCGCCGTCGGATCGGCGGACGAGGCGAGCGGGGTGACGACGGTCGAGCCCGGGCGGTCCGCGATGTCCGCGAGCACGTCCAGGTAGTCCGAGGCCATGGCCCGCACCTGGGTGAGCCCGAGGGCACCCTCGGGGTCCTTCCACAGCACGTGGGTGCCGGAGCTGTCTTCCCGCACCATGACGGCGAGTTTGAAGCCGGCGCTGCTCTCCACGTCGAACATCCGCAGCACGGCCCCGTCGAATTCCAGCTGTTGCAGGTCTGTGCCGGAGCGCAGTCCCGCATGCCAGTACTGGAACAGCGCCTGGTGGGTCCGGGCGTGGGCCTGCGGGCCGGAGAGCCCGGCCGCGCGCATGATGCTGGGCAACGGCAGCTCGCCGAACCGCAAAGCGTCCTTGACCTCCAGACGTACCCGAGTCAGCACATCGCGGTACCGGTCGGACGAGCGGATGCGGTGCCGGACAGGGAGCGGATTGACGAAATAGCCCACCTGGTCGGCGAGTTCGGGAGCCGTCCTGCCGTGGAAGGGCACGAAGGCCAGGAGGTCGTCGGAGCCGGAGTACCGGCGTAGCAGCGCGAAGTAGCCGGCGAGCAGCACCGTGACGTACGAGACGCCGTGCTCCTCGGCAGACGCCCGCAGCCGGGTCTCGAGCTCCCTGGGCAGGTGGTCGCCGAGCATTGTGTAGCCGCCCGGCCCGGTGTTCTGCGGCAGCTCGAAGTCGGGGCCGCCGTCGCCGAGGATCGCGCGCCAGTAGGCGCGGTGCGCCTGCCCCGAATCCCCGTCGGCGAGTTCTCTGGTGCGCTCGGCGTGGCGGCGCGCCGCCGTGAGATCGGCCGCCGTCCCGTCGACGACCGATCCCTCGTTGTACGCGGCGCGCAGCGCGTCCATCATGATCAGGACGCCCGCGCCGTCGTTGACCAGGTGGTGCGCCGCCACCAGCAGGGTCTGCGAGTCACCGTGGCGCAGGACGTCGATCCGCAGCAGCGGACCACTGCGCAGGTCGAAGGGCTGTTGCCACAGCTGTCGCAGAGCCTCTTTCCGACTGCCGGCCTGTTCGGTCTCCCGCACCGGGATCGCGGGAGCGTCCGACCAGTCCAGCACGGGACCGTCCGGGGTGGCGACGACTCGTCCACGCAACTGCGGATACCTGGTGGCGAGAGCCTCCACGGCCCGGCGCAGCCGAGGCAGGTCGAGATGGCCCTCCACCTCGAACGGGAGCGGGATGATGTGCGACCGCTGCTCGGGGTCGCGCTGCCACGCGACCCACACAGCCTCCTGGTTGACGGAAAGCGGAAGGCGTTCGGTCTCGTCGGTCATGCGAACCTGCTTTCGGTGAGTTCCTCACTCAGCGCCCTGCGATCGCTCTTGCCTGACGCGGTGCGGGGAGGTCGGTCATGCGGACGAATGCGCCGGGCACGAGATGGGCGGGCACCTCGGCCGCGAAGAGTTCGCGCAGCCGCTCAGGGCTCAGTCCGGACTCACTGGTGTAGTGCGCGGTGAGCATCGGTTCACCGCGGCGGCTGGTGCCCGCGGTGACGACGGCGTCGAGCACTCCGGGGATCCCACGCAACGCCACCTCGACCTCTCCCGGTTCGATGCGGAAACCGTTGATCTTGACCTGGAGGTCTGCCCGGCCGACGATGTGGTACGTCTCCTCCGCGGCGCGGACGGCGAGGTCGCCGCTGCGGTAGAACAGGCGGGACGGCCCTCCCCGACTTCCAGCATGCGGAAACGCTCCGCGGTGAGGTCGGGTCGGTTGACATAGCCCTCCGCGACTCCGATCCCCGCGACCCAGATCTCGCCGGTCTCCCCGACCGCGACGGGTACGCCCGCGTCGTCGAGCACCGCGACCTCCCACCCGGGAATCGGGCGGCCGAGTTCGGCGGCGAAACCCCGCTCGTCCCCGGCCGCGTCGAGTTCGGCGTCGGTGAAGGTCCGGGTGCTGACATAGATGGTGGTCTCGGTGATGCCGTACGTGTTCATGAACTCGCAGTGCTTCCCGGCGGTCGCGCGCCAGATTCTGACATCGGCCGCGTCGACCGCCTCGCCACCGAAGACGACCCGCCGTAGCGTGCTCGGCCAGTGTCCGGACGTGCGCACATGGGCGGCCAGATAGCGGAACACCGTGGGTACCACGCTCATGACCGTGACGCGGTGACGCGTCATCAGGTCGATCGTGGCCCGCGGTGAGCGCACCACCTCGCTGGGAACCACCACCAGGGTGGCGCCGCTGGCCAGCGCGCCCCACATCTCCCAGACCGAGACGTCGAAGCAGTAGGAGTGCAGAAGCGTCCAGACGTCCTGCGCGCCGAAGTCGTACTGGTCCAGCACACCGCGGACCAACGCGGCGACCGATCGGCGGCGGACCGCCACGCCCTTGGGCCTGCCGGTCGAGCCGGACGTGTAGATGATGTACGCGGTGGAGTCCGGGGACGGCTCCGGAAGCTCCTCCCGCGAAGGCGCCGCGGCGCCCTGGTCGTCACCGTCGATGCGCAGCACGTCGATCCCGGCCAGCGCTCCGGGCAGGACGCGGTCGGAGACGATCGCGGCGAGACCGCTGTCCTTGGCCATGAAGTCCAGGCGGGACTCCGGGTAGGCAGGATCGAGCGGCACATAGGTGTACCCGGCCGCGGCGACCCCGAGCACGGCGATCACCAGGTCGACCGTGCGCCCGCAGTAGAGCCCGATCCGCACGTCGTCGTCGCCGAAGCGCTCGCGCAGGGAACCGGCGAGCGCTTCGGCGCGGTCGGCCAACTCGGCGTAGCTCAGCGTCCGTTGCTCGTCGCGGACGGCGGGACGCGTGCCGTGCCTGGCTGCCTGGTCACGAAAGAGGAAGTACATCGCACATCCATTCGTCGCGGTTCATAGGCGCGGCTGCACACGGAGGCGGCGCAGCCAGGCGTCGAGGTTCAGCGCGAACTCGACGTCCGCCCGGCCGAACCAGCCGCCGCGGTCGAGCAGGTCGGGATCGGCGGCGATCCGGCGTGCCGCGGTGAGGTCGATCAACGGCCGTACGGGGGCGTCCGAGTCGTCGAGCAGGCCGCGCAGCCGGCCCGCCAGCGCGGCCTTGTACTGCGGCGCGTAGGTGATCGGATAGGGCACCTTGGGCCGGGTGAGCACCGATTCCGGGACGAGGGTCTTCGCGAGGGTGCGCAGCAGGCTCTTGCCTCGCCCGTCGTACCACTTCATCTCCACAGGCACGTTGTAGAGATAGGAGAAGAGCCGGTGGTCGCTGAACGGGTAGCGCAGTTGCAGCCCGGCGGCCGCGGCGAGGCGCTCAGGTGGTTGATCGCCTGGTCGAGCATGCGGGTGACGGTGAGGTAGTCGTACTGCCGGCCCAGGCGGTTGCGCTGAGGGTCGCCGGGCAGGTGCGGCACCTCGTCGAGCGCCTCGCGGAATCTGAGGTTGAGATAGGACTCCGCCCCGATCTCGGCCAGCAGTTTCGGGTCGAACAGCCTGGTGCCGAGTCCGCTGCGCGCACCCCATTTCCACGCCTTCTCCACCCAGGGAAGGTGCTCAGCTCGTATCCGGTCTTGATCTGGCCGCCGAGGCTGCCGAAGACGGTGTCGGCCCCCTCACCGCTGAGCGCCACCGCGGTGTGCTCGGCGACGCGCCTGCTGAACAGGAAGGGGGTGATGTTCTTGTCGCCGAACGGGGACGGGTAGTCCTTCGCCGCGAGCACTTCGGCGAGCACGACCGGATCCGAGAGCTCCTGAGGACGGACGAGGACCTCACGGTGATCGGTGTGCCACATCCGTGCCACGTCCTGCGAGTAGGGACGGTCGGGTACCGCCGACGCGCCGTCTCCGAATGCCACGGTGAACGTGAGCGGCGGCTGAGCGGTCAGCTTCGTGGCCCAGCCCGTCAGCGCGCTGGAGTCGAGGCCGCCGGAGAGGAGCACCGCTGGGTGGGCGCCCTGCACATCGCGGGTGATGGCGTCCTCCACCAGTTCCCGCACACGCGCCAACGTGACGTCGAGATCGTCCTCGTGGGGGCGGGCCTCCAGCGTCCAGTAGCGGCGCACTTCCTCGTTCGCTCCGGAGAGCACGACGACGCAGCCGGCCGGAACCTCCCGTACTCCGCGCAGGGCCGATCGGCCGGGGGACGGATCTGCGTGATGAGGGCGCACAGGCCCTCGTCGTCCAGCTCGGCCCGGAGCAGCGGATGGGCGACCAGCGCGGCGAGATCCGAGGAGAACAACGTGCCGTCACCCGCGCGCGTAGTGCAACGGCGTGATGCCGATGCGGTCGCGTCCCAGGACGAGTCGCCGGGCGCGTGCGTCCCAGACGGCGAATGCGAAGTTGCCCTCAAGACGCTCGGCCACGGCCGGCCCCCAGGCCAGGTATCCGTGCAGCAGTACGTCAGCCGGTCCCGCACCGCGTTCCACCCCGAGGGTGCCGGCCAGTTCCTCGGTGTTCTGGAGGTAGCCGTCGAGAACCGCGACCGCGATGGTGCGGTCGTCGTCCCGGAGTTCGGCGAGTCCGGCGCCTCGGGGACACGTCGGGTCGGCGCGATGGGCGAGCATCGCCTCCCGGTCCGACCACAGCGAGGCGGCGCCCCGCGCGCGGGGGGTGAGATCCGCGATCAGCTGAGCGACAGTGGCATCGGCCTCGCGCAGATCGCGCTCGGGGTCCGTCCATCCGGTGATTGCGGCCACGGTCAGTCCTTGTCCGACGACTCGATGGTCCAGCTCAGACGATCCCCACGCGGATTCCGTGGCGCTCGGCGAAGTTCCCGCGCACCATGCCGATGTCGGTCATGTCCGGGAAGGAGGTGGAGCGATAGGCCACGATCTTGCCGAGCTCGGGCTGCAGGTAGATCTGGTTCGTGATGTGAACCGCCTCGCACAGCGCGGTCCCGTTCAGGGTGAGTGCGAGCGTCTGGCCGTGCGGCAGTTCGTCGATCTCCGTCATGATCTTTACGTTGCCGAAGTTGTCGACGTGCGCGACGGTGCCCTCGACGAACGGCGTGTCGTCGATCTTCGATTCCTCGTACGGGTATGCGGTGAGACTCGCGGTGTCGTCAGCCGCGAGCCGCGCCACGATCGGAGGGATGAAGGTCTTCCCGGAGAAACTCTTCTGCGGCACGTCCCGGATCTCGTACACGTGCTTGATGCCGAGGTCTCGAGCAAGCCAGCCGAAATAGCCGAAGTTGGAACCGACGAAGATGTGCCCCGTGCGCGTCTCGCCCCAGATGACGTCATGCAGCGGCCGCATGTTCGAGGACTTCGAGACCAGCGTGTAGATCACCGTCCCCGCCGGGTAGCTCTCCGCCACCAGGCGGGTCAGAAAGGCCGCATTGAATTCCGAGAAGTTCTCCACGGCTACGATCGGCTCGATCGTAATCGGGTGCCCTATTTCGTCCGCCTCTTTATGGATGGCGCCGCAAATTTCACTGAAAGCGACATCCCTGCAATCGGTAACCATGACAACTCGAGCCATTGAATACCTCCTCTGTCGAGTCCGAGTGTGTCAGCGGATAGATCATCGCTCTAGATTCCGCGGTCTTCACCAAGCTGTTTGGCATCATGAGGACAGGGGTTCATTGCTCCCCATATCGGTCATGTGCGGCCATAGGCTCAAGGGTGGACCGTGGCGCCGTGATCTTCGCGACCAGCCGATTGACCTCGGGTGATTCCAGTTGTCGGCCTCACCGGCTCAGTCGTCGGCGCGACGTGGGTTTCCGTCATCCGTGCGATGTATTCCGGGATTGATCTCGTACGAGTCGCGCGGAGAAGAACAAAGAGAATCGGCTGCCCAGAATCATGCCGGCCAGGACGCGGCCGGGTGAGTGAACAGACGCTTTTCGGTGACCGTCGTGACGCGGCCTGGACAGGCGGGCCGCGTGTTTCCAGTTCATCGGTGACACTCTCTGTCACAGCCGAGGCCGTCCGGTTCCCGGGACGTTGTGAGGGGGCGATCGAGGCCTGGCCCACGTGACACCAGCTCGACCCGTTCCGCCCCGGAACCGACCGAACGCAGTGTGGCCTCCAGGACCCAGTGGGTGACCGGGTTGCCCCGGCTCCACAGGAGGCGTCCCGCCAAGAGGGTGTCACCGTGCACGGCCAGCCCGTGGAACCAACGCTGGAACTCCGGTGACAGCCAGAGAGCCAGGGGTATCTGACGTTCGACCCCCTCGCGCCGGGTGCTCGGACCGGCCAGCCCGAGCGCCGCCGTCACGGCGTCGGGCAGGTTGTCCGTCACGGGAATCGCCAGCGCGTTCGCGAAGTGCAGCAGGTACTCGTTGCGTTGCGCCGTGGGCGGAGAGTCGAGAACGACTCGGCCGCAGTCGTGCCAGGCACCCCACTTCACGTTGCTCACGAGACCGGGCAGCGTGGTGAGGTCACGCGGCACATGAAAAAGAATGGCGTCGGCCGCGTACATGGCGGCCTCCTCCCACGCGACCTGCTGTGCGTAGGGCGGTTCGGACTCGCCCTCGGGGGCCTCGGGCAGGAACACGGCGAGACGGCCGTCTCCGCGCCACCGCTCGCGCAGCAAGGACTCGGCGCGCGGGCGCCAGGAGGGAGTCTGTGGATCGCGGGGGTGGGGCCGCACAGGTAGATGGACACCGACCAGTGTGCGGGCCAGGGCCGGCCCGCACGGATGACGGCGACGTCGCGTGTCATGGAGTCTCCTCGGCAGGACCGGTGGGTCCTGAGGTGTCGGCAGGTCGGGCGGCAACGGCGGGATCGGGGAAGTGGTCCTGGACGTGCGCGACCGTGCGTTCGGGTCTGGGCACCGGTCAGCCGGGGCTGTCGGACGTGGGCACGGCGCTTGCCGCGAGGGCCCGCATGTCGGCGAGGTCGAACACGTCGTCCACCGTGAGGCGGAAGCCCCCACCCTCGGCCAGAGCGATCAACCGGAGTGCCGCGAGCGAGTTTCCCCCAGGTCGAAGAAGTTCTCGGCGGGCCCGATCGGCCGTTTGAAGATCTCTTCCGCCGCCGCCAGGACGGCGGAGAGCGCCCCGTCTCGTTCCTCCGGGCCGGCTTCGGGTTGTGTCAACGCATGGCGGAACGAGTGCTCGATCAGCGGCACGGAATGCTCGTCCACCAGTGCGTGATGGATCCGCACCACCAGCTCGGGGTGTTGTCCGCCCAGGTCGAGACGAGCCGTCAACAGCACCGGCCCGAAGGGGGCGAAGGCATCGGTGTCGTCGTCGGTACCGCCCACGCTCACGTGGGTGGTCTCCTGGGGCAGGTCGTCGTAGTCACGCGGTTCCTGCAGCGGCCGGCCGGGGGTGTCGTGAAAACGCACGCGCAGTGCCGCCGACGAGCGCAGTACGGCCGACCAGGCTCGCTGGACCGCGGACGGACTCACCGCTGTGCCCGCTTCCCCGAGACCGGACTCGTCCAAGGCGATACGCACGGACAGTGGGCCGGCGTGGCGGTGGTCGGAGTCGGCCGAGGCGGACAGCTGGGCCACCTGGTGCGCGGTCGCCTCCAGTGTCCGGGCCGGGGCGGGTGCCGGGGTGGAGTTCATCGTGTCTCCTTGTCGCTGAGTACAGAGCCGATCAGTTGGTGTACGAGGCTCAGGCGTTCGTTCCGGGGCAGCGGGGCGATCATGGGGAGCAACAGGCCGAGGTCCGTGCTCCCGGCGCCGTTCACGGGGCGCGGTGCCGGGGCCCGCGGGGGACCGGTGTGACCAGCCGGACCGGTGGTGTGCGGCCGTCCGCGCTCGGCGAGGTCGGTGAGCAGCCGCTGGTCGACCTTGCCGCCGGCCGTGCGGGGCAACGCATCGAGGTGATGGATCGTCAGGTGGCCCAGCCGCGCAGGGAGATCGGCGCGTACCGCCCGGGCGGCCCGGTCCGGATCGGCGTCGGTGGCGAGGATCAGGAAGAGGTGCGGCCGCGGGCCCGTCCTCGACGCCGAGATCAGTGCCACGGCCTGCACGACACCGGGCTGCCGCAGCGCGGTCGCTTCGACCTCACCCGGATCGAACCCCACGCCGTCCAGCTCGAACTGCCGGTCCCGACGGCCGGAGTAGTGCAGTCGGCCACCGCTGTCGACCCGGACGATGTCGCCGGTGCGGTGGACGAGCGCACCGTCCTCCGTGTGCGGGTCGGCGACGAAGGCGGCGGCTGTCCGCCGGGGGCTCCCGCGTAGCCGGCGGCCACCCGTCGCCGCCGACCCACAGCTCGCCCGGCTCGCCGGGGCCGCCGGAGCGCCGGAGGCGGTCACCACCCGGACGTAGCCGTACGGCAGAGGCCGGCCGATCGAGGGGAGCGCGCTGCCGCCCGGTTGGATCCAGCCGACCGTGGCAACCACCGTCGTCTCGGGCGCGCCGTACATGTTCAGCACCTCGAACGGCACATCGGCGGGAAGAGCGTGCAGCCGGTCCCCGCCGGTGGAGACACGGGACAGCCGGCTGCCTGCCGGCTTCGGCACTCGCGCGAGGAGCTCGGCGATCGGGGTGGGCACGAAGGCGTACTCGACGCCGGCCTCGGCGAGCCAGGCCGCCAATTCCTCTGGATCGGGGCGGACTTCGGCGGGGGCGAAGCGGACCCGGGCGCCTGCGTAGAGGGCGGACCACACGTCGAAGGCGGAGGCGCCGAAAGCCGCGTCGGCCAACTGTCCGACAACGGTGGCCGGGCCCAGGCGCAGTTCGCGTACGGCCCAGTCGGCGAGCCGGTCCAGAGCGGGGCGCGGCACCATGACGCCCTTGGGGTCGCCGGTGCTTCCGGAGGTGACCAGCACGCAGGCGGGCGCCGCGCCCTCCAGGCCGTGGCCGGCAAGGGGCGGGGCGGCTCCGGGCGGCCGTCCGGCCGACAGCTCCGCCCAGTCCAGCAGCCGCCACGGTGGGCCGTCGGGCCTGTCGAGGGCTTCGGCGAGCGTGTCCGGCACACCGGGGGAGCCGGACGATCGCCCCGCAGCGCGCCTGATCCGCCAGGGCGGCGAGCTGCGCGGCGGGCTGTCCGGCCGCCAGCGGAAGATAGGTCCCGCCGGCGTGCAGGACGGCGTAGGCGCAGGCGAAGAAGTCCGGGGACGCCGACCCCAGCAGACCCACGACCTCCCGGGACGGCCCACGATGTGCCGGACGGATTCCCCGAGAGCCGCCAGCCGCCCGTACGTCACCTGGTGTGTGCCGTCGTCGAGAGCCACCGCGTTCGGGTCGGTCGTGGCCCGGGCTCGCACCCGCTCGACCAGTGTGGGCACTGACGGGGATTGCGTCGTGGGCAGGAGCTGGACCCAGGTGCGCAGCCAGTCCAGGGTGTGGGTCCACAGGGCCCACAGATCGTCCCGGTCGACCGCGCCGTCCTGGGCCTCCATCAGCAGTTCGACCCGGGTGTCGTCTCCCGTCCCCGACGTGAAGGCCACCACGTCGACCGGGAACCTGGCTGCCCCGTTGAACACGCCGAGCTGGACGCGGGCATGGGCACCGCCGAGCCGGACCTCGCGGTTGGTCCGCTGGTGCATGCTGAAGGCGGCCCGCACCACGGCACCGTCACCGCGTCCGGCCGGGCCGCCGACGGCCTGGACGATGTCCGGCAGGGGGACCGCGGAGTGGTCCATCGCCTCGCGCAGGGCCCCGTTGGTGCGGCGCAGGGTGGCCTCGGGCAGCTCGCCGGGACGCCGCTCGACCACCACCGGGATGGTCGAGACGAACGCGCCGACGGTGTCTTCGTGCCCCGGTGGGCGGTTCTCCACGGCGGTGCCCAGGACGACGGCGTTCGCGCCTTCGTGCCGCGTCAGTGCCTGGGAGAAGGCCGTGAACAGCGTCGTGAACAGGGACACCGACGTTCGCCGGGACGCGTCCCTGACCGCTCGCAGGAGAGCCGTGGGTACGGGCAGGCGCAGGAAGGTGTCCTGGTGGACGGTCTCGGGGTTTCCGCGCCGAGGATCGGACCGGTGATCCGCGCGGCCCGGGCGGCGGCCCTGCGGACCTCGGCCGGGTCCGCGGGCGACTGGGACGAGGCATAGGCGAAGTAGCGCGGATCCGGGTCTGTGCCGCCGTCGGCCAGGCTGTCCAGCAGGGCGACGAAGGACGTCCCGTCGTGGATCAGGTGGTGCTCGGTGTGCACGAGCACGGCCCGGCCGTCCGGCAGCCGTACCAGGACCCAGCGCAGCAGCGGCCCCGTGGCGAGGTCGAAAGGACGGTCGGCGCCACTGAGCCGGACCAGTTCCTCCGGGGAGGAGGCTTCGCCCGGCAGGTTCACCACGGTCAGGTCGACCTCGGCGTCGGCGATGTCGGCGGGCGGCACCACCTGCCAGGGGTTGCCGTCGTCGAAGACGATCCGGGTGCGCAGAACGGGGTGACGACGCAGCAGCCGGCGCAGTTCCCCGCGCAGGGCGGACGGACGGGGCGCCTCGGCGAAGTGGAAGAGGGCGTGGAAGACGTGTCGGGAGGAGCCGGGGTCCAGAACGGACTGGTACCAGACCACCAGCTGTTGCCAGGTGAGCGGTGCCCGGCCGGTGGGCGCCGCGTCGACCGGGTGCTCCCGCGGGCTCGGCGCGGGGGCGGATGACGAGTTCGTCCAGGAGCCGCTGTACGTCGGCCGCGTTGAGCAGTTCACGTGCGCCGATGGCGAGACCCCGCGCGCGGCGCAGGCGGACGGTGAGCTGCGTGGCTTCCATGGAGCTGCCGCCCAGACCCGCGAACGACTTGTCGAGCGGTTCCTGGGGAGGAAGGCCGAGGGTCCGCCGTACGTCGTCAGCCAGGCGCTCCACGACGGCGGTGATCGTCCTGACTGTCATGTGTCGCCCTCCTTCATGGGCGTCGACCGGTCCTCACCGGTGTCGGTCCGGATTGTCGGCCCGGGAACGGGGACGGGCTCGATGTCGTCCGGCTGTCCTTCGCGCTCCGGGCGACGGGTGGGGAAGACGGCGCGGAGACAGGAGGAGCAGCGTCGCGGTCAGGAACACCGGGACGGACGTGGCGGCGACCAGCACGGAGGCGGAGGCCCACCGGGCGGAGAGGGCGGAAGCGAGGAAGATCATGAGCGCCACTGTCTGCGCGCCCAGTCCCGCGACCGAGGAGACCGTCGCCCGGGCCGGGCCGGTGATGGCGTGTTGCAGCCTGGCGCCCATGACGACCTGGATCATGCGCAGTACCCAGTAGAAGACGGCGATGCCCAGGAATCCGCCGGGGTGGCGACTGAGCGCGCCGAGTGCCAGGGCCGAGCCGCCGAGGATCAGCAGACCCGCCAGTGCGCGGTTCCCCGCCCCCGACAGCCGCCACCCCATGAAGCTGCCGAGGGCCATCGCGCCCCAGGGAAGCAGCAGAAGCAGCGGGATGACGGCGGACGGAGCGCCCCCTTCTTTGGCGAGCACGGGAAGGTACTCGTCCACGACGCTGACTCCGGCCAGGACCGAGATCATCAGGAGGCACGATCGCACCTGGGGTGTGTCGCGTGCCTCGGCCAGACCGGCGCGCAGCAGGAACAGCCAGCCCTGCGCCGGGAGGTCGTCGGTGTCGGTGCCGTCCGTGGCAGGGGCGTCCGTGGCGGGGACGAGCTGTCGGCCGTGGCCCAGGCGCAGAGCGGTGGGGACCGCGAGCAGGGTGAGCACGACCGAGATCCAGCCGGCCGCGCTGTAACCGCCCACCAGCACCACCGGCGAGGCAACGACCGAGCTCACGGCGATCGAGCAGGCCTGGACGGTTGCCATCCGGCTGCTGACCCGCGTGTACTCCTCGGATCTACCGTCTGCGGCCAGCCCGTCGTAGAGCAGGGACTGCAGGGTTCCGGAGGTGAGGGCGGACGAGAGGCCCCACAGGACGAAGCCGGCGGCGAACGAGCCCAGCGAAGGCAGCCCGGTCCACAGGACGAAGCCCGTGCACTGTGCGAGCGCCGCGCACGCGAGGACCCGATGGCGGGGGAAACGGTCGGCCACCGCCCCGGAAGGGATCTCGAAGAGGAAGGTGGTCACCGTCCACAGAGCGAACAGAAGTGACAGTTCCGAGGTCGAGACCCCGTGCGAAGCCATCAGCAGGGCGTAGACGGCGTGCAGCGGGAGGAGTTCGGTGAGGCCGGTGTACAGGTACACGAAGCCCACGCGGAAGGAACGGGATGACGATGAGTGCGGCATCTTGACCTAAGGAGGCATAGGGGACGTTAACAGATGGGGCTCAACTCGCCGACGGATCAGCCTGGTTGAGGAGGAACGGCGGACGCGGGGACAGCCGGGACACCGTCGGACGGCCCGCGCGGCAGCCCTGGTGCGGCGGCGCGGTGGGACTGCTCGGACCGTCCCGCGAACGAGCCGCGCAGTGACACGCCGCCGCTGCCGAGCCCTACGCAGCCTGGACCCGCCCGGGCGCAGCGTTGCGGCTCGACCGCCGTCTGTACCCCGTGCCGGCGGACCTGCCGCACGGTCAGGTCGAACACCCCGCGGTCTCTCGCGCCGACGCCCGCGCGCTGACGCGGTTCCTTGACGGCGTCGAGGAGTCGTACCGCGAGCCGCGGCGCATACCGCCCCTCGCCATGCCCTGGCGGACTGAGGACCGGAGCCCGTAGGGCGGTGCGCGCGGTGCCCCGACCGTCCAGGGCGTCGGTGACGTCGGCCGTCGCGGCGGGCACCCCTGGGAGCCCCGTCGTGGCGGCCGAGCGGGCCACGACGGGGCGATCGTCATATCCGAGAGACATGAATTCCGGAATAGTAAACGGCCGGTCCCGTGTAATTGCGGAAATCACGCCTTCTCGGTGATCAGGGCGCCTCGCACGACTAAATCGACTGCCTTTTCGGCGCACCCGCCGATCTGCTCGGTCACGGCCACCGCGCGGATCTCCCATGTTCTTTGTACGGATGAGTGATCTGTCCATTCCGAGGCCGATTCCGCAGATGCCGAGGGGCTCGGTCACCGGGCCACGTACCAGACTCGTGAGGTGTTTTCGTCCAGCGGGGCCCGGTCGAGCCCCGCGAAGGTGTCCACGGTCGCGAAACCGGCCTCCACCAGGGCGTCGGTCACCGCGCCCGGATCGTGCCCGCGCTGCGGGTGCACCTCGTGCACCCGCTCGAAGCGGCCGTCCCCGGTACGGCTCACGACGGTGACCGTGGTGTCCACTCGGCCGGTGTCGGCGTCGTAGGGATTCTCCCAAACCTCCAGGCGGTCGGGGGTGTTCTGCTCCACGAACACCCGCCCCGCCCAGGCGCGTTCGACGAACCAGGTGGGATGGGCGTCCAGCACCACCAGGCCGCCTGGCTCGGTGGCTGCCCGCAGTGTCTCGGCGGCCCGGCGCAGATCGCCCGGCGCGGTCAGGTAGTTGAGGGTGTTGTAGGTACAGGTCACCAGCGAGTGGGGCCGCTCGGAGCGGAATTCGCGCAGGTCGGACCGAGTGAAGTCGATCCGGACGCCGGCCCGCAGCGCGGCGGCCCCGGCGTGCCGCAGCATGTCCGCCGACTGGTCCACCCCCGCCAGCCGGTCGAACCGGCCGGCCAGCGCGATCAGCAGAGTGCCGGTGCCGCAGCCGAGGTCCAGGTACGACCCGGTGCCCGCCCCGTAGAAGGAAAGCAGTTCGGGAAGGTCTTTCGCTACCCCCTCGGTGAAATCATTGTAAGGCGCCTCCGCATAAATGTCGGCGTAATCTCCGAAGAAATTATTGCCTGGATCGTATTGCATCGACGGCATTCCCTTCAGTAGTCTCGGTTCTCGTTCCGGGTGCCTTCGCATCCGGCGTGTCCTTATTTTCCGGAGGGAGAATTCACATGCACCCCGTGAACGAGGGAGGCCCTTTCGAAGGGCTTCCGCTGCTGTCCGACCAAGCGGACCGCCTGGCGATTCAGGAGTGGGTGGAGCAGCGCGGCCTGGGCGTCGAGGTCCGCATGATCAGCAGGGTGTTCAGGCTCACCGGATCGCTGCGGCCCGACGCGCTGCACTCGGCGCTGACCGCGCTCGTCGCCCGCCACGAGGCACTGCGCGTGGCGTTCCCTGAGCGCGGCAAGGCCGGACGCCAGGAGATCCGGCCGGCCCGGCCCTTCGTACCGGACGAGGAGGACCTGCGGGACCTGCCCGAGGCGGAGCGGCTGGACGAGGCCCTGCGGCGGGCCGGTGCGTACCTCAGCCGCAACCCCGACCTCGACGGCGGACTGCTGTTCAGCGCCGTCGTGTACCGGCTCGGGGACGAGGACCATCTGCTCGGCGTCTCCGTCGACCATCTCGTGGCCGACGGCCAGTCGTTCGAGATCCTGGCGAACGAGCTGTGGGAGCTGTACGCCGCGGAGGTGGAGGGCCGGGAGGCGAAGCTGCCCGACCAGCCCTTCACCTACTCCGACTTCGTCCGCTGGGAGGCCGAGTGGCTCGGCCGCGACCCCGAGCCCAGGCAGCTGATCGCTCGCTTCGCCGAACTGCTCGACGGGATCGGGACCAACGCCCCGTCTCCCTGCCGGAGATGCGGCGCGAGACCAACGACCGCTACGAGGTCGGCACCTTCGACGTCTCGCTGCCGCCGGAGACGTTCCAACTGCTCACGGAGTACTGCCGGTCGGCCCGGACGACCCCGTTCATCGTGCTGTTCTCCTCGTACCTGTGCGCACTGCACGCCCGCAACGGTCGCGCCGACCTCACGGCGCTCATCCCGGTGACCCGCCGGACCCAGGAGCACCTGCTCAACCTGGTGTGCTTCCTCTCCACCTACGTCACCGTGCGAGTGAAGCTGGACACCTCGGTGTCGTTCGGTCAGCTGACGCGCCAGGTTCGTTCGGCCGTCATGGAGAGCCAGCGGTTGGGGCAGGTCCCGGCGCCCGAGGTGACGTCGGCCCTCGCTCCGCACATGCTCGGCAGGCTGCTGGAGCGACCCTGCACGTTCTTCGACGTGGCACCCGGAGGCTGGACCGGCGGCAACCGCGAGGCAGCCGGCCTCGCGGTGGAGCCTGCCGAGGTCCCCGGACAGCTGCAGCAGATAGAGAGCCTGGAGCTGTTCGCCTCGGCCGACGCCGAGAGCGTGGACTTCACCGTGGTGTTCCCCCGCGGACGTCTTCGACGAGGAAGGAGTACGGGAACTGGTTCATGTTTTCACCTCCCTGGTGCACAGGTTCCTGAGCTCCCGGACACCCCGGTCGAGGAACTGCTGCCGTCGGCGGCCCGGGTGGACTGACCGGTCGGGGTGAGCGGGCGGGATGAGCGGCTCCGCGGCCCAGGCCGGGGAGCCGGACACCCGGACGACCTCGAGGGCCGGATCCAGCCGATGGAGCCGCCGGCGCCGGTGACTGCGACTCGTCGCCCCGCGAGGTCGTTCATGCCGTACTCCCTGTCTTCGTCCCGGTCGGCACAGAGACCGATCAGGGCGGTGAGGCGGATGTCCCGGGACCTGCGGCAGGGCGGTCAGGCGGAAGGAGCGCGCGGCGGCTCCGTAGCCCACCACGGCCGGACGCGGAGGTGACATCGGTGATTCCTCAGGTGCGTCGGTGGAGGTGATCCGGGCGAGGGTGGGCAGCCGATCCGCCGTGCCGGTGCCGGTGCCGGTGCCGGTGCCGGAGAAGGCGGAGATGAGGACGTCGGCCGACTCCTCGGGGAGCGGGTCCACCGTGCGGTCCCGAAGGTTGCCCGGGATCAGCCGGTCGACGGCCGGTTCGAGCTCCGGCCGTCGGTCCGGCGTGGTCGCCGAGAACGGACGAAGGTCGGTCATGGCCGTCGTCAGCCGATGAGCCGGGTGGACGAACTGGCCCGCATGGTCCGGGACTTGCGCAGATCGTGCGTGACGTTGACGCGCTTCAGCCACCGGTCCGTTCCGTCGAAACGGGCGGTGAAGGGCACCCGGCCGTGCACGACGCGGTGGTTGTTGATCACCAGGCAGTCACCCTGGTCCAGCGCGACCTCGCGCAGGCCCTCGTCGATGACGGCGATCAGTCTGTCCAGCGCCTGTCGCGCCTCGGGGTCGTCCTCCGGGTCCGCCATGAAATAGGGGTCCAGTCGTAGGTACGGTTCCTGTCGAGGACCGAAGAGGACCGACACAGGCCTGCGCTCGTGCAGGAACTCGTCGAGTGCGGCGAACTGTCCGGTGTCCCCGTCGGACGCGCGGGAGTTGTTCTTGGGCAGGTGCGATGCGTCGGGGGCGATGTGGAAGCGCTCCTTGAACAGCACCTCCAGGTCCGCCGGTGAAAGGGCGTGGGGAACGTACTCGCCCACCGTGGTGGCGACGCGGTCCGGATTGCGCAGCGACGCGAGCACCAGATAGTCCCCGCGGTACGGATGGAAGGCGTCCTCGGTGTGCCAGGTGAGCAGCTCCTTGCTGCCCAGGCCCAGCTGATCGTGCTCGTGCTTGCGGACGGGGAAGACGTCGTGCACCAGCCGGCCGTCCTGCTGGGTAGTCCACCCGAACGGCTCTCCGAGCAGCCCCGCGTACAGCAGTACCAGGATCTCCTCGGGAACTCCCTGTTGGGGCGCGGGCGTTCGCTCCAGTCCTCGGGGTGGGGCCGATGCGCTCCTGATCGAAGAGGTGCCCGCCGACGACACCGAAACCGGTGGGCTCCTCGGTCGCGAAAGTACGCAGGAACCGCTGGGTGCGTACCGGGAGCCCGGTGGCGAGCCGGGGCAGGTCGAGGAGCAGCTCCGGGTCGTCGTCACCGGCGTAGCGTTCCGCGAGGCGGAGCGTCAGCTCGGCCGTCTGTCGCGCTTCGTCAGGAGTGAGGGTCAGGACAGGGTCGTGATCGGTGCCCATGGCGGATGAGTCCTTCGCTGCCGTCGGGGAGGTGTACGCCCTACCGCTCGGGAGCGTTCCGGCTCCGGCCGGTCTCCGCGGCCATCCAGTGGGCCAGCCGCCGAGGGGTGGGATGGTCGAAAACGGTGCTTGTCCGCAGTCCGGGCGTACGGGGAGGGCCGCGCGCAGTTCGGTGACCAGGCGCATGGCGAGAATCGACTGCCCGCCACCTTCGAAGAAGTCGGAGTCGGGCCCGAAGCCGGGATCGCCCAGCAGCACTCGGAAAAAGCCGGAGAACGGCGGCCAGTTGGGCCGGTTCCTCCCCGGACTCCTGGGTTCGCTCGCGGGACGCGTCGGCGCCGGACGCCGGAGCGGTGGCCTCGGCGGCGGGGCGGGACGCGCTCGCGAGCATGGTGTCCAGGGAATGGCGGTCGAGCTTGCCGTGTGAGTTCTTCGGCAGCTCGGCCGTCCAGAACAACCGACGGGGATGGCCCAGTCGGGCAGCTCCGCGGCGAGGCCAGCCAGCAACTCCTCGCGCCGCTCCCCGGTGACGGGCAGCGCACGGTCCGGGGTCACTTCCGGAACGGGACCGGCCGGGACGAGGCAGGCCGACAAGGTGGTCCGGGTGTTCATGTCGAGGAGGACCACGGCCTGGGCCACCTCGGGGTCCGCGGTGAGCAGGCGTTCCACCGAGGCGGGCTCCAGCCGGTGTCCTCGTACCTTGAGCTGGTCGTCCATGCGGCCCCTGAACTCAAGGTTGCCGTCCGGCAGGATCCTGCCGCGGTCCCCGGTGGCGTACAGGCGCTGCTCCGGTGCACGGGGATCCGGGACGAACCGCCGGGAGGTCTGTTCCGGATCGCCCACGTAGCCCGACGCCAGTGAGGGGCCGCCGATGTGGATCTCGCCGAGCTCACCGGCCGCGACCGGTAGCCCGTCGGCGCCACGCACGGTGACCTCGGCGTTCGCGAGCGGTGTGCCGATGGGCACCTCCTGGGCGTCCGCGGGCAGCCGTCCGTCGTACATGGTCGAGGTGACGGTGCACTCGGTGAGCCCGTAGACGTGCACCAGGGGAGCGCGCCCTGATCGTTCCCAGCGGCGCCAGTCGTCGGGATCCATTCGTTCGCCCCCGACGAGCACACGGCGCAGACCAGGTGGCGTCGTCTCGTTGCGGACGTCGAGCCAACGGGCGTACTCGCGCCAGTACTGGGTGGACAACTCCACGATCGTGACACCCATGTCG
The DNA here is from genome assembly GCA_016893485.2 of Streptomyces sp. P3. Classification (GTDB taxonomy): domain Bacteria; phylum Actinomycetota; class Actinomycetes; order Streptomycetales; family Streptomycetaceae; genus Streptomyces. The sequence goes on along the minus strand of JAFEKX020000001.1, from coordinate 1,392,899 downwards.
CCCAGCATGGCGTGGAGTTCCTGCGGATCCGGCGCCGCGCTGTCGGGGCGACAGAGCACCGTGCCCCCGGTCATCAGTGCCGGGAAGACCTCCTCGATCAGCACGTCGAAGCCCAGGGAGGCCAGCTGCAGCCACCGGTCCCCGGGGCGGAGCGCGAGACGGTCCGCAGCGGCGAGTGAGAAGCCGTGCAGCGCGTCGCGTCCGATCTCGACCGCTTTGGGCTGACCGGTGGATCCGGAGGTGAACATCACGTACGCCGCCGGACCCGGGCGTGTGGTGCCGTCGGGCACGGGTCCATGCGGCTTGACACCGTCCAGCTCCGGGGCCAGGTCGACCCACGGCAGGGGCAGAGCGTCCACGGGCTGTCCGCGGCCGGCCGACAGCACCGCGCCGATCCGGTCGACCCGTGCCGACCGGGCAGCCTGCGGCAACCCGTCCTCCAGCAGGACGAAGGCCGCACCCGCTTCCAGCACACCCACCATGCACACGACGGCATCGAGGGGAGCGTTCACCTGGAGAATCACCTGCCGTCCCGGGGCAGCACCGGCGGCGGCCAGTCGGCCGGCGATCCGCTGTGCTACCGCGGCCAGTTGACGATAGGTCAGGGTGCGCTGCCCGTCGCTGAGGGCGACACGTCCACCGTGGCGGGCCACGACGGTACGCCACAACTCGAGCAGTGCGTCGGACTCGACGACGGGGCCGGGTGCGGTCATCGACGCGGTCCTCCTCCGGCGCGCAGCAGCCTGGAGAGGGACGTCAGTCCGTCGGTGAAGTCCTTCTCACCACCGCCGAAGCCGAGTCGGACGGTGCCCTCACGCCCGAACGCGGTACCGGGAACGAGCAACGTCCCGTCCTGATCGAGGAGTTCGAGGCAGAACCGCTCCGAGTCCGTGACGCCGGGCAACTCCAGCAGACAGCACACCCCGCCCTGCGGCGGCTTCCAGGACACCAGCCCCTCGTGTTCCGCGACCCACCGCTCCAGCACGGAGAGGTTGCTACGAGCCCGGTCGCGCCCCGGCTCGACGAGGGCGTCCGCCGCGCGCATGGCCGCCGTGGCGATCGCCTCCACGATCGGGGACAGGAACAGGGTGCTGCGGTCACGCAGGGCGAAACTGCGCTCGATCAGTTCGGGAGGGGCCGTGCACCATCCCACCCGCAGGCCCGGCAGCCCGAAGGCCTTGGAGAACGTGCCGTAGCTGATGGTGTCCGGATGTTCCAGACCTGGATCCGGCAGGACCGGGCCGATCCAGGAGATCTCCGCGGTCGCCGCGTCCCACACCAGAACCGCTCCCACCTCCCGCACCCGGTCGACGAGCCGTCGGTACGCGGCCGGAGTCAGCGTCGCGCCGGTGGGGTTGTGCGGGAAGTTGACGATGACTGCCCGGGTGTCCGGCGGGATCGCCCGGTCCATGGCTCCGGGATCGGTCCCGGCAGCGGTGAAGTCGTCCAGGGGCAGGGAGCGCAGCCGGCAGTCGGCCAGTTCGGGATAGTGGACCAGCGCGTGGTACAGCATGTCCGGCAGCACCACGAGGTCACCCGGTCGGAGGAGTGTCGCCAGGGTGAGGGCGATCGCCTCACTGGAGCCGTGGGTGACCATGACCCCGTTCGGCCCGGCCCGCCAGATAGCGGTCGGCGATGGCCTGGCGCAGTTCGGGCGATCCCTGAGAGGTGCTGTCGTCGACCAGTACGTCGTCGAGGTCCGTCGCACCGAGACCGGTCAGCCGACGCATCTCGGCGTACGTGTAGGGAAACACTCCGCTGGAACTGATGTCCCGTTTCGCTCGGTCGAGGTGACGCCGGTACCACTCTTCGAGCACCGGTGGTTTCTCGGACAAGGATGAGTTGGAATACATTCGAGTCTGCGGCACGACGAAAACCCCGGGGTATAAGGTTTTGAAGAATGGAAGAATGAGGGAAGGGCGCGTCCGGTACTGGTACGAGTGATGCATTCGCCGGGTGAAACCGGCAGGGAACGGACCGAGTTGACCGGATTGATTAGATCCGCATCGGTGCGGCCGGCGCAAGTAACGCAAGTACGTGACACAGCGGGCGCCTGACCGCGTCGTGCCTGGTGAGCGAGTTGATCCTGTCCCGCTGACGCGGCATCGATCCCGACTTCCGGGGACGCGCAACTCCGTTGCGGCGCGGCGCCGGTCGCATCCATGGCGTGCGGTGACCGGTCGGCGTTTACATGGCACTATTGCCGTCCTACGCCTGAGGATTCCGACCGGCAGCATTCTTCGGTCGGGCGATGTTCGGCATATCAATCAGCCAATTCGGCAGACGGGAACTCGCAGCGACCCTACCCGCTGCTGATTATTCCGGCCGGGATGTGAGGGCACCGGATACGGTCAGGGCGGTCAGGCCCGTGTTTCTGCCGCGGCTGCCGATCGCCCGGTCGCGGGACGCACCGCCCTGGACGACGATCGGGACGAGCTGTCTTCTCCGGTGGTTCAGCGGTCGCAGGCTTCATCGACAGTTGCAGTCCTTTGTTCCCTTTTCCCGTTACGTGTCTTGTCCTCTTGTTGTCCGGCAGCTTGATGAGGGGGCGGTCGAGATCCCGCGAGCTGTTCCTCCGTGAGGATTCAACGTGCGAGGAGCGAGCGGAACGCACCAGTCGCTTCGTGTGGCCGGCTCGGGTCCCTACCTCTGCGTGCGAGATGTGCGATGTGTACGCCCTCCGCCGAGGGCCGAGGGCCGATGGCACGCCCTCGACGACCAGGAAGGCGGTATGCGAATGGATGAGATCGCCGATGGTGCTTCGACGTCGCTCAGCCGGCAGGAACGGCAGGTGCTGGCGCACATGGCCGACGGGCTGACGTACTACGCGATTGCGAAACGCATGCAGATCAGTCGGCACACCGTCGACACCTACTTCCGGCGTATTCGCGCCAAGACCGGTGCACGCAGTCGCATGCAACTGCTCATGTATGCCTTGCGTCTGGACGATGAGTGGGCGGCCGAAGAACCTGGTCCTCAGCCGGGACGGGTGGCGGACGACAGCCGCGGAAGTGGGTCACGCGCGGAGCCATCGACGCTGCCGCCCAACTCGGCTTTCCTCCCAGTCTTCCGCCACCGCAGACCAGCCTCCGCTCTGCGTCACGAGCGGTTCTCGTGATGTTGCCCTGGTAGGGGTTCGCGGCAGGAAGGTCGGCAAACAGCCACGGCCCCGGACCTTCAGGGCCGAGCGCGCTCGACGATCAGCCACCACGCAGGGCGAGAGCCGAGGAGGGAGAGCATCATGAAAAGTGCACGGCACCGGGGCCGCTCGGGCAGGCCGGGGTCCGGGCAGGTCAGAACCGATGGCTGCATGTACCTATTCTTTACACCATGTTTTCGGCCCCATCGAGCGGCGGCCCGCTCATTTGGTTAACCTGAGGCGGACGGACAGCGACAAGGGGTCCCACCCACACCCATGGTCCGTCCCGGGCAAGCCGGTCACACTGGCCTGCTCTCACACGAGTAACCGGCGCCACCGCGTCCGAACTGCCTTGAACCCACGCCCGAGCGGGCCAGGTACCGGACCGATGACCGGCCGGTGCGCCCCGAGGGTGACCCGACACATAAGGAGTGCGCGGTGACACCGGAGAAGACGAATCGCGAGCAACGCCCCAAGGAACACACGGAGCGTGCGGGCCGCCGGTCCGACGAGCTCGGCAGCCTGGCCGTGTGGGCACGGTCCGCCCCCATCCGACTCGCGGGCTACGAGGACGACCTCGCCGAGCCCCACATCCTGCCCAGCGTGGACTGACCCCACAGGACCCTTCGCGATCGCCGACAGCATGGGCGTGGAAGGATCACGCCCATGCTGATCAGAGAAGCCGCGGCCGACGACTGGCCGCGGATCTGGCCTTTCTGGCACCGGATCGTCGCCGCCGGCGACACCTACACCTGGGCCCGGGACACCTCGGAAGAGGCGGCCCGGGCCCTGTGGACGAGCCCGCCGAAGCGCGTGTACGTCGCCGAGGACGAGACCGGCACGGTCGTCGGCTCGGCCTACGTCACCCGAACTACGGCGGCCCCGCCGACCGCATCGCCAATGCCGGCTTCATGGTCGACCCCGACCACGGAGGCCGCGGCATCGGCCGCGCCCTCGCCGAACACATCCTCACCACCGCCCGCGACCAGGGCTTCCGCGGCATGGTCTTCAACGCCGTCGTCGAGACCAACCCGGCCGTCGGCCTCTGGCTCTCCCTCGGCTTCACGATCCTGGGCACGGTGCCCGACGCCTACGACCATCCCCGCGACGGCCGCGTCGGCCTGCACGTCATGCATCGCGCCCTGTAGGAACGCCTGGCGGCACCTTCTGGTCGAGCGGCGCGGTCCGCTGCCAGGGCCGCAGCTTCTCCAGCTCCCCGGCCAGCTCCAGCAGCGCCGCCTCCGACCCCGGCCGCCCCACCAGCTGTACGGCGCAGGGCGCGCCGGAGGGCAGGGTGCCGAACGGGACCGACATCGCCGGCCAGCCGGTGAGGTTCCAAGGGGCGTCATCGGCGAGTAGTTGGTGTTCGCCAGCACGTTCCGCAGCCAGCCCCGCTCGTGCCACGGGCCGGCCTTGGGGGAGCGACGGGCCAGCGCCGCCGTCAGCAGGATGTCGTGCTCGGCGAAGAACGGTGCCAGCCGCTCCCGCAACTGCTCCCGGGCCCTGCCGGTACGGACGCCCTTCACGAACCGCCGCCCGATCGCCGCGTGCACCCGGCTCCGCCGCGTCAGCTTCCGCGGGTCGAGCCCCGCCGCGTCCACCGACGTGCCCGCCGTCCAGTGCGCGAGCGAGGTCGTGCTCAGGGAGAGCGGATACGGCGGATCTGCGCGCTGCACGGTGTGCCCGGCCCGGTTCAGCAGCCCGGCCGCCTCCCGTACGGCGGTCGTATACGGCTTGCTGATGGCCACTCCCGTGAGCGGGCTGCGCACGGAGGCCGCGATCCTCCGAGGGGTGGGCCTGTCCGGGCGTACGACCTCGATGTCCGCGATGACCGAAAACATCACCCGGGCGTCCTCGACGGTCGTCGCCAGGGGTCCGTTCTCGGACATTCCGAACCAGTCACCGTCACCGATTCCGGCCGGTACGACCCCGAAGCCCGGCTTGATCGTGACCAGGCCGCAGTTGGCCGCGGGGATGCGCAGCGAGCCCATGCCGTCGTTGCCGAGCGCGATCGGCACCATGCCCGCGGCCACGGCGGCGGCACTGCCGCCCGATGAGCCGCCCGCGGTACGGGTGGTGTCCCACGGGTTGCGGGAGGTCCCGTGCACGCCCTCGGTCGTCCCGAAGATGCACAGCTCGGGCACGTTGGTGAGCCCCACGACGATCGCGCCCGCCGCCCGCAGCCGGGCCACGGTGACATGGTCATGGTCGGCGGGGGTGTCCGGGGTCGCGGCGGAACCGACCCGGTTGGACTCGCCGGTCACCGGGAGGTTGTCCTTGACGGCCACCGGCACGCCCGCCAGAGGCAGTTGGGCCAGATCGTCCCGCGCGCCCACCGCGTCGGCCTCCGCGAGCGCCGCCTCCGCCCGCACCACCCGGAACGCCCCGACCCGCCCGTCCAGCCGCTCGATCCGCGCGAGATGCTCGGCCACCACCTCACGCGGCGTGACCCGCTTCTCCCGTACGGCGGCGGCGATCTCGACGGCGGTACGGCCGACCCAGCTGGTCACGGGCGCGCTCCTTCTCACTACTCGCGAGTATGTAGGGAGAACTGTGCCTCGGGAGGGGCGGTGCGTCGAGGGGTGACCGGGCGTGGATGTCCAGGGATGTTGGTTGCGGAAGGTCAAGGGCCGGACGCGTACATCGACTTCATCAACCACGTCCAGGCGTACGCCGCGAGCAAGGGCAGGAAGCTGCGCATCTGGAACGACGGTCTCACCGGCGCCAACACCGTGCCGGTGACACCCGGCCGCGCCGGTGCGCGTCCGGCGCTGGTGGGTTCGGGTGACGGTGGCCCGGGATGCCGGAGGATCGGGGGAGTTCGGGCTGTACCGGTCGCGGGTCTGAGCGGCCGGGGCCGCCCGTCCTCACATGTCCTTGAGGAGCTTCTCCAAGAACTCCACCGACTCGGGGGCCGGTGAGGCCACCAGGCTCAGACGGTCCATGACCGCGAGGTAGCGGTCGACCTCGTCGGGCTTGTCCAAGTAGAGGGCACTGGTGAGCTGTTCGAGGTAGACGACGTCCGGCAGGTCCGGCACCGGGAAGCGCAGCACGGTGATCGGACCGCCCGCGGCGGCGTGGCCGCCCACGTGGAACGGCAGCACCTGAAGCGTGACGTTCGGCAGCGCCGAGGTCTCGATGAGGTGCCGCAGCTGTTCGCGCATCACCTCGGTCCCGCCGAGCGGACGGCGCAGCGCGGCCTCGTCCACCACGACCCACAGCTTCGGCGCGCCGGGCCGGGTGAGCAACTCCTGCCGGGTCATGCGGAGTTCGACACGGCGCTGGATCGAGTCCGGGGTGTCGACGGGACGGCCGAGCCGGATGACGGCCTCGGCGTACGCGGCGGTCTGCAACAGGCCGGGAATGAACTGGACTTCGTACGTGCGGATCAGGGAGGTCGCCTCCTCCAGACCCAGGTGCTGCTCGAACCAGGTCGGGAAGGCGTCGCCGTACGCGCGCCACCAGCCTGGTTCGTTGGCACGGCGGACCGAGTCCAGGAACTCCTGGCGCACGTCCGGCGCTTGGAGGCCGTAGAGGGTCAACAGGTCGGCGACGTCGCGCTCCTTGAAGCCGACGCGGCCCAGCTCCATGCGGCAGAGCTTGGCGTCGGAGGCGCGTATCGCCGAAGCGGCGGTGTCCCGGGTGATGTTGAGGGACTCCCGCAGGCGGCGCAGGCGGGTGCCCAGCATGATGCGCTGGACGGTCGGACCACCGCGCTGAAGGCTCAGTACGTCCGAGCCGGAGGGAGCGTATTCCGGTTGAGCTGCAGTCATGTTCATCCCCTCGGCGGTCGCGCCGATACCGTCCGCAAGTTTCCGGGACTTAAAAGAGGATCGTAGCACCGAGGTTCCGGATAACTGCGGGAGTGAGGGAGCCGGAAGGTGCCGGCCTGTGTCCGGCACCTTCCGGCCAATCCGCGGGTTTGCCTGACCTCAGCGGCCGGGGAGTAGGCCGTCGAAGTCGCCGTCCTTCACACCGCGGACGAACGCGGAGATCTCGGCGCTGGTGTAGACGAGCGCCGGACCTTCGGGATGGCGCGAGTTGCGTACGGCGACGTGACCGTCGGAGAGCGCGGCCAGTTCGACGCAGTTGCCCTCGGGGTTGCTGTGGTGGCTCTTGCGCCACTGCGCGCCGCTCAGCAGGGTCGCCGACATGCCGTTCTCGTGCTCGATCTGAGGCCTCATCGCTCCCCGGAAGATCGGATGCAATTGCAGCTTCAATTGCACCCATTGGTGGTGTGCAGGACGATAGCCCTCGCTCGGACCGCTTGCAAGATCGTCTGCAATTGCAGCGGTAATTGCCGATGCACTTGCGTTCGCAGGGGCAGCCGGAGGACGATGCTCCGGACAGGTGTAGCCGCGCAGTTGTTCTCTTCCCAGGGGTCTCAGGGGTCGCGATGTCCGCAGAGCAAGTCGTACGACCGGTCGACACCCTGCGGATCGAGGGGACTTGGGAGTGGCTGTGCCGGGCCGTCGATCAGGTCGGCCCGCCCGATCCGGGACGGACGGTCACCCTGGTGCCCGCCGCAGGGGACGGGCGCGACCCCGCTCTCTGTTCCGTCCTGGTCGTGCCGCCGCTGCCCCGATCCGCCCATGTGGCACGGGAGTTCACGCGCACGACGCTGGCCGACCGGACCGGCGACGAGATCCTCGACGACGTCGCGGTCACCGTGTCGGAGCTGGTGAGCAACGCGCTGCGCTACGGCCGGGCGCCCAACTCCCTTGTCGAGCCGCAGCCTTCACTGTGGCTCGCGGTGTGGGACCGGCTGCCGTACGCGGTGTGCGCCGTGACCGACGACAGCGACCGCGTACCCGTGGAGGGCCACCCCGACGAGTTCGCGGAGTCCGGGCGCGGACTTCAAGTGGTCTCCGCGCTGAGCGAGTCGTGGGGCTGGTGCCTGCGGGCGGGCGGCGGAAGACGGTCTGGGCGCTGTTCCGGATCTGACGCCGGGCACCGGCCATCAGCTACGCACAGCGAGAAGGGGCACCGGTAACTCCGGTGCCCCTCCTGCGTGTTGACGCTCAGGCCTTGCGGCCGATCCCGCAGATCGCGTCCACGTCGGACGGGTCGCGGCCCACGTCGACCGGCTCCGGGTGCCACTGCGAGGTGGGCACGATGCCGGGCTCGATGACCTCCAGGCCCGTGAAGAACGCCTCGATCCGCTCCGGGCCACGCAGGTGGTACGAGCTGGCGGAGTTGGCGTTGTACACCGAAATCGCCTGGTTCAGCGCCGCGTTGGTGTCCGTGCCGTCGCTCAGCGCGAGGTAGCTGCCCGGCGGCAGGGCGTCCAGGAAGCGGGCCACGACGGCCTCGGGCTCGTCCGAGTCCGGGATCTGGCCCAGGATGCCCAGCATCGTCAGCGCGATCGGCTTGCCGAAGTCCAGTGTCCTCGCGGCGACTTCGAGGATCCGCTCGGGGTCGCGCACATCCGCCTCGAGGTAGGCGCAGGCGCCCTCCGGGGTGCTGGTGAGCAGCGCCTGCGCGTGCACCAGCACCAGCGGGTCGTTGTCGACGTACACGATGCGGCTCTCGGGCGCGATGCGCTGCGCGACCTCGTGCGTGTTGTCCACAGTGGGCAGGCCCGTCCCGATGTCGAGGAACTGGCGGATGCCCGCCTCCTCGGTGAGGTAGCGCACCGCCCTTACCAGGAACCGGCGTTGGAGGCGGGCGAGGAGCGCGATGTCCGGGAACATCTGGACGATCATTTCGCCGGCCTCGCGGTCTGCGGCGTAGTTGTCCTTGCCGCCCAGGAGGAAGTTCCACACACGGGCGGAGTGCGGCCGGTCGAGCTGGAGCCGGTCGGCCAGCGGGTCTTCGGAGGTCATGGGCAAAGCCTCACACGAAGTGCCCGGCGGTGTCCGGCGATTCGGACTCGAATCGGGAGTTACGGCACGCTCAGGCCCGCGCCGGACCCGTGCTGTCCCGCTCGATCAGCCGCGGCACCGGCACCCGCACCGTGCGCGCCGGACCGCCGTCCAGCAGAGCCGTCAACTCCCGTGCCGCCGTACGCCCGAACTCCACGCTGTCGCGGGACAGCGCGGACAGCCACGGCCGCACCATGCGGCACAGCGCGGAGTCCTCCCAGGCGACCACCGACACGTCCGCCGGTACGGAGCGGCCGAGTTCGGTCGCGGCGGCCACTCCGGCGACGGCCATCACATCGTTGTCGTAGATCAACGCCGTTGGGGAGCGGCGACTTCCAGGACCCGGCGGGTGACGGCCGCGCCCGCCGCGTCCGAGTAGTCGGTGGTCACCGAGTGGACCTCGGTCAGCCCGCGGCGGGCGGCCTCGGCGCGCAGGGCGCGGATGCGGCGCTCGGTGTGCGCGAGGCCGGGAAGTCCCGCGATGTGCGCGATACGGCGGTGGCCGCGCGCGTACAACTCGTCGACGACCGAGGCCATCGCGCCCGCGTCGTCGGCCCACACCGTCGACAGACCGGGGTGGTGTTCGTCGGGTGCGCCGCCGATCACCACGGCGGGCAGGCCGAGTTCCTCGAGGAGGTCGGGCCGCGGGTCGGCGGTGCGCGGGTCGGCCACCAGGACGCCGTCCACGCGGTGTTCGGCCCACCAGCGGCGGTAGACCGCGCACTCGTCGTCGACGTCCTCGGCCATCTGGAAGAGCAGACCGAGATGGCGCTCCGCCAGCACCTCCTGGATGCCCGAGACGAGTTGGAGGAAGAACGAGTCGACGCCGAGGGTCTCCGCGGGCCGTGCCAGCACGAAACCGACCGTCGCCGCGCCCTCGCCGGACAGCGCCCGCGCCGCCGTGCTGGGCCGCCAGCCCAGCTGTTCCGCGACCCGACGCACCCGGTCGCGGGTGATCTCGGAGACGCCGGGCCGGCCGTTCAGCGCGAAGGAGACGGCGCTCTCGGACACACCGGCGCGCTGCGCGATGTCCTTCATCGTCGGTCGACGCGCGGGCGACCGCTTGCCTGCCAAGCCCGCTCTCCATTCCATCGGCACCGCGCACTAATGCGCTTGAGTGCACACACCCTAAAGCGCATTAGCGATCCACCGCAAGAATGCCAACACGCCGTCTTGACCAGTGGCGTTGTCCGGATCCGGCCAACTAATGAATTTAGCTGAGCGGAATCCATTGACGGGCCCCGTGAACACCGTGCAAGGTCTGCCCCGGCACGATCAGCCAACCCCAATGGCAAAGGAGCCACTCGCCGTGCGCATCTCCCGCAGAGCCTTCGCCGCCGCTGCCGCCGCCGTAGTCCTCATGCCGCTGAGCGCCTGCGGTTCCGGGGAGACGACGGAGGTTCGACCGACGCCTCGGGCAAGGTCGAGGGCGACATCACCTTCCAGACCTGGAACCTCCGCGCCAACTTCAAGCCGTACTTCGAGGGCGTGATCTCCGGCTTCGAGAAGCAGTACCCCGGCACCCACGTGAAGTGGATCGACCAGCCCGCCGAGGGCTACGCCGACAAGATCAGCGCGGACGCCGCCGGCGGCACCCTGCCCGACGTCGTCAACGTCTCCCGGACCTCGTCGCCCCGCTCGCCAAGGCGGGCCTCGCGCTCGACCTCGACAAGTCGGCCGCGAAGTACAGGAGCGAGTACCTGCCCGGTGCCTGGGCCAGCCACCAGATACCGGGCATGACCGGAACCTACGCCTTCCCCTGGTACCTCAACACCGGCCCGCTCTTCTACAACAAGTCCCTCTTCACACAGGCCGGGCTCAACGCCGACCAGCCGCCGAAGACGTACGACGAACTCTTCGCCCAGGCCCTCCAGTTGGCGAAGAAGACCGACGGCAAGGTCGCCACCCTCGCCAACGTCCCGACCGTCGAGGACTTCGGCCGCTACGGCGTCGAGCTGATGAACAAGGCCGGGACCGCCTTCGCCTTCAACGACGCGAAGGGCATCGAACTCCTCACGAAGTACAAGGAGTTGTACGACGCGAAGGCCCTGGACCCGCAGGCGCTCACCGCCACCCCCGAGTCGTCCGGCAAGAAGTTCCTCACCGGAGCCGTCGCCATGAACCCCGGCAGCGCGCTGGACCTCGACAACTTCAAGAAGCAGGCGCCGACCCTGTACAAGAACATCGGCATCACCGACCAGATCACCAGCACCGGCCACGTGAACATGTACGTGATGGGTGTGATGGTCAACTCCAAGACCAAGCACACGCCCGCCGCCGTCGCCTTCGCGCACTACGTCACCGACGCCCAGCAGCAGATGTCGTTCGCGAAGAAGGTCGCCATCTTCCCGAGCACCGCCGGTTCCCTCGACGACCCGTACTTCACCAAGGAGGACGGCACCGACGAGACGCGGGTGCGGATCGCCGCCGCCAAGTCCCTGAAGAACGCGGTCAATTACACGCCGGTGCTGTTCAGCGAGCAGATGAAGACCGCGCTGCGCAACGAGGTCGCCAAGGCGCTGCAGGGCAAGGAAAGCCCCAAGGCGGCTCTCGACAACGCTGTCAAGGCGTGCAACACACTGCTCCAGCAGGAGGGCTGAGGACCCATGGCCGACGTGTCCCGCGTGCGGCGCCAACTGCCCACCAGCCCCTGGCTGTTCGCCGCCCCCGGGCTGCTGATCGTCGGCGCCTTCGTGCTGTACCCCTTCGCCTCCACCGTGATCAACTCCTTCACGGACCGGCGCACCCTGATCCCGGGCCACTTCGTGGGCTTCGCCAACTTCCGCGAGCTGTGGCACGACGACATGTTCTGGACCGGCCTGCGCAACAGCACCCTGTACATCGTCGGGGTGGTGCCCGCACTCGTCGTACTCCCTTTGCTGCTCGCCCTGTTGGTGCAGAAGAACATCCCCGGCATCACCTTCTTCCGGTCCGCGTTCTACACCCCGGTCGTCGCCTCGATCGTCGTCGTCGGACTGATCTGGGTGTGGCTGCTCGACGAACGCGGCCTGGTCAACTCGCTGTTGGAGACGATCGGCGTCGGCAAGATCGGGTTCCTCAGCGACCAGTGGCTGCTTCTGCTGAGCGCCATGGCCGTCACGGTCTGGAAGGGCCTCGGCTACTACATGATCATTTACCTCGCCGCGCTCGCCAGTGTCCCGCGCGAACTGCACGAGGCCGCGTCGGTCGACGGCGCCGGCGCGGTACGCCGCTTCTTCACGGTGACCGTACCCGCGGTCCGCTCCACGATGGTGCTGGTGGGCGCGCTGTCCTCGGTCGCCGCCTTCAAGGTGTTCTCCGAGGTCTACCTGATGGCGGGACCCAGCGGCGGACCCGCCGGCGAGGACACCACCCTCGTGATGCTCGTCCAGCGCACCGGCACCGGCCTCACCGGCCGCGTCGGCTACGCCTCCGCGCTCTCGATCGTCGTCTTCGTCGTCACCGTCGCCCTGATGCTGCTCGTGCTGCGGGCCGACCGCAAGGAGGACTCTTGAGCGTCATCGAGCGCACAAGGCCCGTCCAGGAGACGGCAGTTCGCGAACCCCGCATCACCGACGAGCACGGCCGCCGCATCCGCGTCTGGGAACTCGTCCTGCGCTACGCCCTGTTACTGATCGTCCTCGCCATCACCGTCGGCCCGTTCGTGTGGCAGCTGTCCACCTCGCTCAAGGGCCCCACTGAGGACATCTACAGCTCGCCCCCGACCTTCCTCCCCGAACACCCCACCCTGCACAACTACAAGCGGGTCGCCGACACCATCCCCGTCTGGGACTACGCCCTCAACTCGCTGAAGGTCGCCGTCGGCAACGTCGTGACGAACTGCGTCGGTTCGGCCCTCGCGGGCTACGCGCTGGCCCGGCTGCGCTACCGGGGCCGCCGCGTCGCGACCCTCGTCTTCATCCTCGCGATGCTCGTGCCGGTGGAGGGCATCATCATCGCCCAGTTCACCACCATGCGGGAGCTGGGCCTGAACAACACCCTGATCGGCGTGGTCCTCCCCGGCTGCGTCGGCGCGATGAACGTCCTGCTGATGCGCAACGCCTTCCTCAACCTGCCCTATGAGATAGAGGAAGCGGCCTTCGTCGACGGCGCCAACGTGTGGCAGCGGTTCCTGCGGATCGCGCTGCCGTCCGTGAAGGGCACCATCGCCGTCGTCGCGATCTTCGCGTTCATGGGCGCCTGGGACGACTTCCTGTGGCCGCTCATCGTGCTCAGCGACCCGTCCAAGTTCACGCTCACCATCGGCCTGAACTATCTGCACGGCACCTTCGCCAACGACGAGCGCCTGGTCGCCGCCGGCACGGTCATCGCCGTGGCACCGCTGATCGCCCTCTTCGCCTGCCTCCAGCGGTACTTCTTCCGGGGCGTCGGCGAAGGCGCCGTCAAGGGCTGACGTCCTCCCGCATTCAGGTACGCACTACAGAACCAGGATTCCGATGTCTTCTGCCGTGCGCTTCGGCGTCAACTACACGCCCAGCGAAGGGTGGTTCCACCACTGGCTCGACTTCGACCTCGACTCCGTACGCGCCGACCTCGACTCGATCGCCGAGCTGGGCCTCGACCACATCCGCGTCTTCCCGCTCTGGCCGTACTTCCAGCCCAACCGGACCCTGATCCGAACGAAGGCCGTGCAGCAGCTCGTCGAGCTGGTCGACGCGGCCGGTGAACGCGGGCTCGACGTCAACGTGGACGGTCTGCAGGGGCACTTGAGCAGCTTCGACTACCTGCCCGCCTGGACCCGCACCTGGCACCGGCGCAACCTCTTCACCGACCCCTACGTCCTCGACGGCCAGGCGACCTACCTCCGCACGCTCGCCGCCGCCCTCGCCGACCGCCCCCACTTCATCGGCATGACCCTCGGCAACGAGGTCAACCAGTTCTCGGCCGGCCCGCACCCGGACCCCGACCGGGCGACGGAGGGCCAGATCGACGCCTGGCTGGAGCGGATGCTCGCGGCCTGTGCGCAGGGCGCGCCGGGCAAGCCGCATCTGCACGCCGAGTACGACGCGACCTGGTACCAGGACGACATGCCGTTCACCCCGGCCCAGGCCGCGCGGCACGGTGCGATGACGGCCGTGCACTCCTGGGTCTTCAACGGCACCGGCCAACGCCACGGCCGGAGTTCGGTCCCCGCCGAGCACCACGCCGCGTACCTGATCGAGCTGAGCAAGGCGTGGGCCGAGGAACCGCACCGGCCCGTCTGGCTCCAGGAGGTCGGCGCGCCCCAGCCGCTCGTCCCCGCCGAGCACGCGGCCGACTTCGCCTCCGCGACCATCGGCAACGCCCTCGACTGCCCCGACCTCTGGGGCATCACCTGGTGGTGCTCGCACGACGTGTCCCGCGAGCTCGCCGACTTCCCCGAACTCGAGTACGGGCTCGGCCTGTTGACCAACGACCGGCGGCCCAAGGACATCGCCCTCGTCCTTGCCGAGGCGGCCCGCGAGCCCACGTACACGCCCGCCACCCGCACCACGGCCCTCGTCGTGCCCGCCGACCCGTCGGTCCGCTCGGGCTGCGGTCCCGGTGGACCGGTCTTCGACGCCTACTTCCGGCTCGTCGCCGACGGCGCCCGCCCGACGACCGTCCTCGACGCGCGCGCCGACGACAGGGAACACCTCGCCGCACGCGGCATCACCGAAGTCGTCACTCCCGACCAGGTACTTCCCACGCCCCAGGGAGTCACCAGCGCATGAACCCCGGACGCACCGTCCCGTCCAGGAGGCGAGGTTCGAACTGCGCGCTACAGGGAGCTCTACACAGCGTCGGCCCCCGTGACCGTCACATACGCCTGGTAACACCCGCTTGGCACCGCCCCTGCCCCCACCCGCAACCGAGCTACGGAGCACCCCGCATGCATGACGACCGCAGCCTGGTCGAAGCCCGCCTCAAGCGTGTCCTCGAAGAGCGCATCCGTCCCGCCGTGTACCCCGAGTCCGTGCCGCTGGAGGTGGCCGTCTGGCACGCGCCCGACGAGCCGGTGCCCGTGGCCGAGGGGCTCGCGGGCACACCCGAACCGATCGCGGTGGGTGCCCGGTGGGGTGCTCCCTGGGGCACCAGCTGGTTCCGCGTCACCGGGACCGTCCCCAGGAGTGGGCCGGGAAGACCGTCGAGGCGTTGCTCGACCTCGGCTTCGACGAGAACATGCCCGGCTTCCAGTGCGAGGGCCTTGTCTACCGGCCCGACGGCACCCCCGTGAAGGGCCTCAACCCGCGCAACCAGTGGGTCAGGATCGGATCGCCCGTGGCCGGTGGCGAGGAGGTGCGGCTGCACGTCGAGGCCGCGTCCAACCCGGTGGTCCTGGACTACCACCCCTTCCTGCCCACGCAGTTGGGCGACAAGGAGACCGCGGGCAGCGAGCCGCAGTACACGCTGACCCGCATGGATCTCGCCGTCCTCGACGAGAACGTCTGGAACCTCGTCCTCGACCTGGAGGTCCTCGGCGAACTGATGGCCGAGCTGCCGGTGGACTCCGCGCGCCGCTGGGACCTGCTGCGGGCGATCGAGAAGGCGCTCGACGCCGTGGACCTCCAGGACGTCAACGGCACGGCGGAGCGGGCCCGTTCACAGCTGGCCGCCGTCCTGGCCTCGCCCGCCGTCCCGTCCGCGCACCGCATCAGCGCCATCGGGCACGCGCACATCGACTCGGCGTGGCTGTGGCCGTTGCGTGAGACGGTCCGCAAGGTCGCGCGCACAACCTCCAACATGACGGCCCTCCTTGAGGACGAGCCGGACTTCATCTTCGCCATGTCGCAGGCTCAGCAGTGGGCTTGGGTCAAGGAGCACCGGCCCGAGGTGTGGGCGCGGGTCAAGAAGGCGGTGGCGGACGGGCGGTTCGTGCCGGCCGGCGGCATGTGGGTCGAGTCGGACACCAACATGCCGGGCTCGGAGGCGATGGCCCGTCAGTTCGTGCACGGGAAGCGGTTCTTCCTCGACGAGTTCGGCATCGAGAACGAGGAGGCCTGGCTGCCCGACACCTTCGGCTTCGCCGCCGGACTCCCGCAGATCATCAAGGCCGCGGGCTCCAAGTGGCTGCTGACGCAGAAGATCTCCTGGTCGCAGACGAACAAGTTCCCGCACCACACCTTCCGTTGGGAGGGCATCGACGGCACCCGGATCTTCACCCACTTCCCGCCCGTCGACACCTACAACTGCTCCATGCAGGGCCGCGAGATCGCCCACGCGGCACGCAACTTCAAGGACAAGGGCGTCGCCCGGCACTCCCTCGCGCCCACCGGCTGGGGCGACGGAGGCGGCGGCACCACCCGCGAGATGGTCGCCAAGGCGGCCCGCCTGCACGACCTCGAGGGCTCGGCGGCCGTGGCCTGGGAGACCCCGAAGGAGTTCTTCGAGAAGGCCGAGGCCGAATACCCCGAACCCCCGTCTGGGTCGGCGAGTTGTACCTGGAGCTGCACCGCGCCACCCTCACCAGCCAGGCCAAGACCAAGCAGGGCAACCGCCGCAGCGAACACCTCCTGCGCGAGGCGGAACTGTGGGCGGCGACGGCGGCCGTACGGGCCGGATTCCCCTACCCGTACGAGGACTTGGACCGGATCTGGAAGACGGTCCTGCTCCACCAGTTCCACGACATCCTGCCCGGCTCCTCCATCGCCTGGGTCCACCGCGAGGCCCGCCGCACCTACGAGCGGATCGCCTCCGAGCTGAACGCCATCATCGACGCGGCCCAGCGCGCCCTGGCGGGGAGGGCGCGACCCCCTCCTCTTCAACTCCGCGCCGCACAGCCGCGAAGGCGTCCTCGCGGGCGGCGCGCAGACCCCGGCCGTCCAGGGCGAGACGGCACTCGCGACCCGGGTCGGCGGCGGACACGTACTGGAGAACGGACTCCTGCGCGTCGAGATCGACGCCCGGGGCCTGGTCGTCTCCGCCTACGACATCGAGGCCGACCGCGAGACGATCGCCCCGGCGGGGCCGCGAACCTGCTCCAACTCCACCCGGATTTCCCGAACATGTGGGACGCCTGGGACGTCGACGAGTTCTACCGCAACACCGTCACCGACCTCACCGACGCGGAGGAGGTCAGTGGCCGAGGCCGACAACTCCGTGCGGATCGTCCGGTCCTTCGGCGCGTCCCGGGTCACCCAGGTGCTGTCCCTCGCGCCCGGCGAGCGGCGGCTGCTCATCGACACCGAGGTGGACTGGCACGAGACGGAGAAGTTCCTGAAGCTCGCGTTCCCGCTGGACGTGCACGCCGAACGGTACGCGTCCGAGACCCAGTTCGGGCACTTCCACCGGCCCACGCACACCAACACCTCATGGGAGGCGGCCAAGTTCGAGGCCTGCAACCACCGCTTCGTCCACCTGGAGGAGCCCGGCTGGGGCGTCGCCGTCGTCAACGACTCGACGTACGGCCACGACGTGACCCGTACCGTCCGCAGCGACAGCGGCACGACCACCACGGTCCGCGTCTCCCTCCTCCGCGCCCCGCGCTTCCCCGACCCCGAGACCGACCAGGGCGTCCACCGCTTCCGGCACGCACTCGTGCCCGGCGCGGGCATCGGCGACGCGGTGCGCGAGGGGTGGCGAATCAACCTGCCGGAACGGCGAGTTGAGGGTGCGCGGGAGGTCGCGCCGCTGGTGAGCGTCAACCGGGACGCGGTCGTCGTCACGGCGGTGAAGCTGGCCGACGACGGGAGCGGTGACGTCGTGGTCCGCTTCCACGAGGCGCACGGGGACGGGCCAAGGCGGCCCTGACGGTGGGCTTCGCGTGCGACGCGGTGGACGTCGTGGACCTGCTGGAGCGGCCGTTGGCCGACGCGGTCGCACCCGAATGGGACGCGGAGCAGATACAACTGGCCCTGCGCCCCTTCGAGTTGCGGACACTCAGGCTGCGGCGGAGCTGAGACGGGCGGTACGGCGAGGACCTGGCGCGCACACGGGCGGTGACGTTACCCGCACGGCCCGTGTGTCGGCCGCCCGGACCATCCTGTCGACCGCGTCGTACTCCTTCGCCTGCTGTCGTTTCAGTTCGATCTCGACGCAACTGCCGTCCGGGCGGCGGATGTTGAGGTTGATGGACTCGGTGCGGGGCCGGAACTTGATCCAGGCGACGAGGGCTCCGGCGAGGACGGTGAAGGTGCCGCCCGGTTCGAGCGCGGCGACGAGTGCGTCCGTCAGCGGGCTCAGATGGCCGGTGTCCGTCTCGTCCGTCGTGTGTCTGGTGACGCGTCCGCGGAGTTCCGGACGGTTCGTCAAGTACGCCCACAGGTCCCGGAGTTCGGTCGCCCGCAGGTTCGCGGGACCCCTCACCCGTCACGGACAGGACCACTTCCACCGTGCCGTCCATCGCCGTCCCCGTACGTGCCCTCGTCCCCTGGCGAGACGGTCATGGCAGGGCTTGGGCGGTGGTCGTGAAGGGGTTTCCGCGGGCACTCCGGCCGTACGGGTGACGGTCAGGACCCCAGCTGCATCCTGAGCCACACCTCTACCTCACCCACATGCGAGGCCGCCGCCGCGCGCGCCGCCTCCGGGTCGCGGGCGACCAACGCCCGGTGGATCGCGGCGTGTTCGCGGCGGGTGCGGGCGAAGGCGCCCTCCTCCTGGTAGCCGCGCCAGACCCGGGCCCGGAACGTGCGGGACGACAGGCCCTCCAGGATCGCGGCCATGGTGTCGTTGCCCGCGGCGGCGGCGATCTCGCGGTGGAAGGCGAGATCGTGGGCGAGGATCTCCTCGGGGTCATCGGTGGCGTTCATCGCCGTGAGGTGTTTCTCGACCTCGGCCAGCTGGTCCGGGGTGATCCGGGCGGCGGCCAGGGCGGTCGCCGTCGACTCCAGGATGCGGCGGACCTCGAGGAGTTCGACCAGCTGCGGGCCGCGCGAGAGGTCGGCGACGACACCGAAGGTCTCCAGCAGGTCGCCGGCCTCCAGCTGCGTGACGTAGATGCCCGAACCGTGCCGCGCCTCCAGCACGCCCAGCACCGTGAGCGCGCGGATCGCCTCGCGCATCGAGCTGCGGGAGATGCCCAGTTGGGCCGCGAGGTCGCGTTCGGTGGGCAGCCGCTGCCCCGGTTCGAGGCGGCCCTCGCCGATCAGGGCCTTGATCGAGTCGATGGCGCGCTGGGTCACCGTGCCCTTCGGCGCGGCGGCCCCCGGTTCCGTCTCGCTCGGCAGGATCTCGTCCACGCCACTCCTCCTGTCGCCGGTCCGCGCAGTCTAATCACGGATGTGGTCGGACCACTACGGCTCGAAACCGCGAAAATTTGGCTCCTGAGGGTGTTGTAGGGCCGAAGTGGTCTGATAAATATTCCGGCAACTGCTCGATCACGCTCGATGAGGAGCCCGACAGATGGCCGGCAGCACAGTGCGGAACGGACGGCAAGGCAGACGACTGACCGCGTGGGCGGTGCGTGCGACGGCAGCGGCCGCGTGCGGCACCCTCGCGCTCACGGCGTGCGGCAGCACCAAGGACACCGGCGCGTCCAGCGCCGGCGGGGGCGGCACGGGCAAGGTCGGGGTGATCCTGCCCTGCTGACCTCGCCGTTCTGGCAGTCGTACAACGACTACGTGCCCAAGATGGCGAAGTCCGAAGGTGTGCAGGCGCTGAAGACGGTCAACTCCAACAGTGACCCCTCGCAGCAGATCACCGACATCAACAACGAGCTGAACCAGGGCGTCAAGGGCCTGGTCGTCGCCCCGCTGGACAGCGCCGCCATCGAAGCCGGCCTGGACCAGGCGGATCGCAAGGGCGTGCCGGTCGTCGCGGTCGACGTGGCGCCCGACAAGGGCAAGGTCGCGATGGTCGTGCGCGCCGACAACGTCGCGTACGGCACGAAGGCCTGCGACTACCTCGGGGCGCACATCACCAGCGGCAAGGTCGTGCAGATCATGGGCGACCTCGCCTCGGTCAACGGCCGTGACCGGTCGGAGGCGTTCAGGGCCTGCGTCAAGAAGAAGTACCCGAAGCTCAAGGTCCTGGAGATCCCCGCCAAGTGGGAGTCCGACACCGCGGCCTCCAAGCTCGACACGCTCCTCAACGCCAACCCCGACATCAAGGGCATCTACATGCAGGCGGGCGGCGTCTATCTCGCGCCGACCCTCCAAACCCTCAAGTCCAAGGGCCTGTTGAAGAAGGCGGGCCAGGCCGGGCACATCACGATCGTCTCGAACGACGGCATCCCGCAGGAGTTCGACGCGATCCGCAAGGGCGAGATCGACGCCACCGTCTCCCAGCCGGCCGACGCCTACGCCAAGTACGGCATGTACTACATCAAGGCCGCGATGGCGGGGAAGACCTTCAAGCCCGGCCCCACCGACCACGACTCCACGATCGTCAAGCTGCCCAGCGGCATCCTCGAGGACCAGCTCCCCGCGCCCCTGGTCACGAAGGACAACGTCGACGATCCCAAGCTCTGGGGCAACACGGTCAAATGAGTACCCCACTTGTTGAGGCGCGGGGCATCGTCAAGCGGTACGGCCCGACCGTCGCCCTCGCCGACGGCCGACTGACCGTGCTGCCGGGCGAGTCCCACGCCCTCGTCGGCCGCAACGGCGCGGGCAAGTCCACCCTCGTCACCGTCCTCACCGGACTCCAGGCCCCCGACGAGGGCACGGTCCGCTTCGACGGCGAGCCCGCGCCCCGCTCACCGACCGCGACGCCTGGCGCACCAAGGTCGCCTGCGTCTACCAGAAGCCCACCGTGGTACCCGAGTTGACGGTCGCCGAGAACCTCTTCATCAACCGGCAGCCGCAGTCCCGGGGCGGTGTCATCAGCTGGCGCAGGCTCCGCACCGAGGCCGCCGAACTCCTCGACACCTGGGACGTGCGCGTCGACCCCGACGCGCGCACCGCCGACCTCAAGGTCGAGGACCGCCAAATGGTGGAGATCGCCCGGGCGTTGAGCTTCGGCGCCCGGTTCATCGTCCTCGACGAACCGACCGCGCAGCTCGACAACCGGGAGATCGAGCGCCTCTTCACGCGCATGCGGGCTCTGCAAGAGTCGGGCGTCACCTTCCTCTTCATCTCGCACCACCTCCAGGAGGTGTACGAGGTGTGCCAGACCGTCACCGTGCTGCGCGACGCGCGCTGGATCACGACCGCACCGGTCGCCGACCTCCCGCGCCGGGCCCTTGTGGAGGCCATGGCGGGGGAGTCCATCGACGAACTCGAGGTCCAGCTCAGGGAGTTGGACACCGAGGCGCCCGTCCTCCTGGCGGCGCACGGGCTCACCTCCGAGACGTACGAGAACGTCGACCTCACCGTCCGCAAGGGCGAGGTCGTCGGACTCGCCGGGTCGAGCGGCAGCGGCAAGATAGAGCTGGCCGAGTCGTTCACCGGGCTGTACACGCCGACCGCCGGCACGGCCCAACTCGACGGCGAGAAGCTGCCGTTCGGGGATGTGCAGGCCTCGCTGAAGGCCGGGGTCGGCTGTGTGCCGCGCGACCGGCACGGGCAGGGGCTGGTCTTCGGCATGTCCATCGGGGACAACGCGACCATGACGGTCCTGGACCGGCTCGGCCGTTTCGGGTTCGTCGGCACCGAGCGCAAGCGCGCGTTCGCCACCGAGCTGATCGACCGGCTCGACATCCACACCGAGGGCCCCGAACAGCCCGTCTCCGACCTGTCAGGCGGCAACGCGCAGAAGGTCGTCATGGCCCGCGCGCTCGCCTCCGAGCCCCGGCTGCTGGTCCTCATCAACCCCACCGCGGGCGTCGACGTGAAGTCCAAGGAGTCACTCCTCGCCCGCATGGACAGCGCCCGCGACGACGGCACCGCCGTGCTCGTCGTCTCCGACGAACTCGACGACCTGCGGCGCTGCGACCGCGTCCTCGTCCTCTTCCACGGCCGCGTCGTCGCCGAGCACCCGGCGGGCTGGCGCGACCACGAGCTGATCGCCTCCATCGAAGGAGTGGACCATGGCTGACACCAAGGCGGCCCCGGCGCCCCCTGCCCCCGCACCGCCGGGGCGCGCTCGGCCCGGACGGTCCTGCTCCGCCGGGCCCGTGAACTCGCCCTCGTACCAGCCCTGTTGGTGCTACTGATACTCGGCGCGATCGTCAACGACTCGTTCCTCACCGAACGGAACCTGATCTCCATCCTGGGCGCCTCCGCCGCCCTCGCGATGGTCGTCCTCGCCGAGTCGCTGATCCTCATCACCGGCAAGATCGACCTGTCGCTGGAGTCGGTGGTCGGCATCGCGCCCGCCATCGGCGCCCTGCTGGTCCTGCCGACCGCCGAGTCCGGCTGGGGCACCGAGTGGGCGGCCCCGCTCGCCCTCGTCGCGGTCCTCGTCGTCGGCGGGATCATCGGCGCCTTCAACGGCATCCTCGTGGTGAAGTTCAAGCTCAACGCCTTCATCGTCACCCTCGCGATGCTGATCGTGCTGCGCGGGCTGCTGGTCGGCGCCACCAAGGGCAAGACGCTGTTCGGCATGCCCGACTCCTTCTTCACCCTGGCCACCTCCACCTTCCTCAACGTCCCGATGTCGGTGTGGCTGGCGGCGGTCTGCTTCGCGATCGCCGGGTTCGTGCTCAAGTACCACCGCGTCGGCCGCGCCCTGTACGCGATCGGCGGCAACCAGGAGGCGGCCCGCGCGGCCGGCATCCGTGTCGACCGCATGCTCCTCGGGGTGTCCGTCGTCGCCGGTGTCCTCGCCTCG
This sequence comes from Streptomyces sp. P3, assembly GCA_016893485.2. Lineage (GTDB taxonomy): Bacteria > Actinomycetota > Actinomycetes > Streptomycetales > Streptomycetaceae > Streptomyces. The sequence continues at coordinate 1,370,288 of JAFEKX020000001.1, read as the reverse complement.
GTGGGCGGCATCATGCAGACCGGCTACGTCGGCGCGATCAGCGCCAACCAGGGCAACAACATGATCTTCACCGTCATGGCGGCGGCCGTCATCGGCGGCATCAGCCTCGACGGCGGCAAGGGCACCATGTTCGGCGCCCTGACCGGCGTACTCCTCCTCGGAGTCGTGCAGAACCTGCTCACCCTCGCCCAGGTCCCGTCCTTCTGGATCCAGGCCATCTACGGCGGGATCATCCTGGTCGCCCTGATGATCGCCCGCGTCACCACCGGCCGCGCCCAGGACTGACCCCACCGGTTTCCGGCACCCGCACGGCACCGGATCCCTGTCCCCGACCGAAAGGCCTTCCGTGTCCCCGATCCCCGGCCCCCTCGCCCGTGTCACCGCGGTCGACACCTACGACATCCGTTTCCCCACCTCGCGCGAGCTGGACGGCTCCGACGCGATGAACCCGGACCCCGACTACTCGGCCGCGTACGTCGTGCTGCGCACCGACTCCGCCGACGGGCACGAGGGGCACGGGTTCTCCTTCACCATCGGGCGGGGCAACGATGTCCAGGTCGCCGCGATCGACGCGCTGCGGGACCATGTGATCGGCCGGTCCGTCGACGAACTCTGCGCGGATCCGGGGACGTTGAACCGCGACCTGATCGGCGACAGCCAACTCCGGTGGCTGGGACCCGAGAAGGGCGTGATGCACATGGCGATCGGCGCCGTGGTCAACGCGGCCTGGGACCTCACCGCCAAGCGCGCCGGCAAACCGCTCTGGCAGCTCCTCGCCGACGCCGACCCCGAATGGCTCGTCGGCCAGATCGACTTCAGATACATCACCGACGCCCTCACCCCCGCCGAGGCCCTCGACATCCTGCGCCGCGGGAAGACGGGCGCGGAAGGCCGTAGGAACACGCTGCTGGAGCGCGGCTTCCCCCGCCTACACCACCTCCGCCGGATGGCTCGGCTACGACGACGAGAAGCTCACCCGGCTCGCGGCGCAGGCCGTCGCGGACGGCTTCCGGCAGATCAAGCTGAAGGTCGGCGCGGACCTCGACGACGACATCCGGCGCTGCCGGGTGGCCCGTTCGGTCGTCGGCCCCGACATCCGCATGGCGATCGACGCCAACCAGCGCTGGGACGTGGCCGAGGCGATCCGCTGGACCAAGGCCCTCGCCGAGTTCGACCCGTACTGGATCGAGGAACCCACCAGCCCCGACGACGTGTTGGGCCACGCCACCATCCGGGCGGCCGTCGCCCCGGTCAAGGTCGCCACCGGCGAACACGTCCAGAACCGCATCGTCTTCAAGCAGTTGCTCCAGGCGGGCGCCCTCGACATCCTCCAGATAGACGCGGCCCGCGTCGGCGGCGTCAACGAGAACCTGGCGATCCTGCTGCTCGCCGCCAAGTTCGGCGTCCCCGTCTGCCCGCACGCGGGCGGCGTCGGACTGTGCGAACTCGTCCAGCACCTCTCGATGTTCGACTACCTCGCCGTCGCCGGCACCACCGACGACCGCGTCATCGAGTACGTCGATCATCTGCACGACCACTTCCTCGATCCGGTGGTGATCGGCGAGGGTCACTACATGGCACCCACCGCGCCCGGTTTCTCGGCCACCATGCGGCCCGAGTCGATCGCGCGGTACACGTTCCCCGGCGGCACCTTCTGGGCCGCCGATCTCGACCGGCAGAAGGGACACGCGGCATGACCGACTTCCAGGGGCTCAAGGCCCTGGTCACCGGGGCGCCTCCGGCATCGGCCGGGCCACCGCCGAACTCCTCGCCGAGCGCGGCGCGTCGGTCGCCGTGCTCGACCTCGACCCCTCCTCCGTCGAGAAGCCGCTGCTCGGCCACCGCGCCGACGTCTCCGACGACGCGTCCGTACGACAGGCCGTCGCCGCCGCCGTCACCGACCTCGGCGGACTCGACGTGGTGGTCAACAACGCGGGCATCGGCGCCCAGGGCACGGTCGAGGACAACGACGACGAGGAATGGCACCGCGTCTTCGACGTGAACGTCCTCGGCATGGTCCGCGTCGCCCGCGCCGCCCTCCCGCACCTGCGCGAGTCCTCCCATGCGGCGATCGTCAACACCTGCTCCATCGCGGCCACGGCGGGACTGCCCCAACGCGCCCTGTACAGCGCCACGAAGGGCGCCGTGTACTCCCTCACCCTCGCCATGGCCGCAGACCACCTCCGCGAGGGCGTCCGCGTCAACTGCGTCAACCCCGGTACGGCGGACACCCCTTGGGTCGGCCGCCTCCTCGACTCGGCGTCCGACCCGGCCGCCGAACGCGCCGCCCTGGCCGCCCGCCAGCCCTCGGGACGCCTCGTCTCGGCGGCCGAAGTCGCGGGCGCCATCGCCTACTTGGCGAGCCCGCTGTCCGGCGCCACCACCGGCACCTCCCTCGCCGTGGACGGCGGCATGCAGGGGCTGCGACTGCGGCCGGTGGGTCAGTGAGCGCCCTCGGCGGCAGCGGGGTCGAGGTCAGCGGGCTGGGCTTCGGCGGGGCCGCGATCGCCAACCTGTACACCGAGGTGAGCGACGACCAGGCGCACCAGGCCGTCAACACGGCCTGGCAGCAAGGGATCCGCTACTTCGACACCGCACCGCACTACGGCCTCGGCCTGTCCGAGCGACGGATCGGCGCGGCACTGCGCGAGCACCCGCGGTCGTCGTACGCGCTCTCCACCAGAGGTCGGACGGCGGCTGGAACCTGTCGGGACGGTGACCGGCGACGACCTCGCCAGCGGTTTCGCCGTGCCCGCCGAGCAGCGCCGAGTCTGGGACTTCAGCGCCGACGGGATACGCCGCACCCTGGACGCCAGCCTCGAACGGCTCGGCGTCGACCACGTCGACATCGTCTACCTCCACGACCCCGACGACCACGCCGAACAGGCCTTCCGCGAGGGCTATCCAGCGCTGGAGAAGCTCCGCGCGGAGGGCGTCGTCGGGGCGATCGGCGCGGGCATGAACCAGGCCGGGATGCTGACCCGGTTCGTCCAGGACACGGACGTGGACGTGGTGCTGTGCGCCGGGCGCTACACCCTGCTCGACCAGAGCGCGCTCGCCGAACTGCTCCCGGCCGCGGTGGCGCGCGGCAAGTCGGTGGTGGTCGGCGGGGCCTTCAACTCCGGTCTGCTGGCGGACCCGAAGCCCGACGCTACGTACAACTACGCCCAGGCGCCCGCGGAGTTGCTGGACCGCGCCCTGCGGATGAAGGCGGTGGCCGAGCGCCACGGCATCACCCTGCGCGCCGCGGCCCTCGCCTTCTGCGCGGCCCACCCGGCCGTGGCGAGCGTCCTGGTCGGCGCCCGCTCGGCGGCCGAAGTGCGGGACTGCGCCGAGCAGTTCGCCGCGCACGTGCCCGCCGGGTTCTGGCAGGAACTGCGGGACACGGGGCTGCTGTCCACCGACGCCCCGATTCCCACGGAGGAGCCGTCATGAGAGTGGCCCTGCACACCAAGGTCCGCGCCGACCGCATCGCGGCCTACGAGGACGCCCACCGCGAGGTCCCCAAGGAACTCACCGCCGCGATCCGCGCCGCCGGTGCCACCTCCTGGACGATCTGGCGCAGCGGCACCGACCTCTTCCACGTCCTGGACTGCGACGACTACGCCCGACTCCTCGCCGAGCTGGACCAGCTCCCGGTGAACGTCGCCTGGCAGGCCCGCATGACCCAACTCCTCGACGTGGTCCACGACTACTCGAGCCAGGGCGCCGACGCCGGCCTGCCCGTCGTATGGGAGCTGCCATGACGGTCGACGCCCACCACCACGTCTGGGACCTCTCGGTCCGCGACCAGGACTGGATCACCGGACCCGAACTCCAGCCGCTGCGGAGGGACTTCACCGTCGCCGACCTCGCACCCGTGGCCCGCGCGGCCGGCGTCGACCGGACCGTCCTCGTCCAGACGATCACCGTCGCCGAGGAGACCCCGAGTTCCTCGCCCTCGCCGACGCGCACGACCTGATCGCCGGAGTCGTCGGCTGGACCGACCTCACCCGCCCGGACGTCGCCGACGAACTCGCCCGCCTGCGCGAACTCCCCGGCGGCCACTACCTGAAGGGCATCCGCCATCAGGTGCAGGGTGAGCCCGACCCGAACTGGCTGCTGCGCCGGACGTCCGCCGAGGCCTCACCGCCCTGGCCGACGCAGGACTCGTCTACGACCTGGTCGTCCTGCCGGACCAGCTCCCGGCCGCCGTCGAGGCCGCCAAGTCCCTGCCCCAACTCGCCTTCGTCCTGGACCACTTGGGCAAGCCCCCGGTCGCCTCGGGCCACCAGGAACCCTGGGCGACCTCCGTCCGCTCGCTGGCCGCACTCCCCAACACGTCCTGCAAACTCTCCGGCCTGGTCACGGAGGCCGACTGGAAGACCTGGCGCGCGGAGGACCTCCAGCCGTACACGGACACCGCACTCGACGCCTTCGGTCCGAGCCGCCTGATGTTCGGCTCCGACTGGCCGGTGTGCACTCTTGCCGCGACGTACGACCAAGTCGCCGACACGGCACGGCAGTTGACCCATGAGCTGGGCGCCGCCGAACGCACCGAGGTCTTCGAGGGCACCGCCACCCGCGTCTACGGTCTCTGAGCCGCCGTGGCGAGCCGGGTCGGCGGCAGATACTCCCGTACGAACGTCCGCTCCCAGCACGCGCCCGTCTCCCTCAACTCCCGCCAGGTCGTGTAGCGGTAGCGGAAGAGGCGGGCGCGGACGTAGTGCGGGGAGCGTCGGGCGGGAACGGGGAGCGGCGCAGGAGTCGTAGGGTGTCGCGGTCGTTCTCCAGGAGGCGTTCCACCAGGGCGCCGAACCACGGCTCGGCGTAGCCGGGCGAGAGGGCCGCGAACCACATCATCCAGTCCAGGCGGAGATGGTAGGGCGCGAACTGGCGTGGCCAGCGGCGGGGATCGCCCGGCTTGCCCCTGAACTCGTACTCCCGCCAGCCGGATTCCTCGTGGGGTACGGCGTCGGCCGTGCCCTCGACCACCACCTCGTAGCGGATGCGGCCGACGGTGCCGAACGCGCCGTAGGTGTTGACCAGATGGAGCGGATCGAAGGAGCGGTTCATGATCTGGCGGCGGGAGACCATGTTGCGCACGGGGCGGTGGCTCAGCCAGAGCAGGAGGGCCGCGACGGCGAGGACCGTGACCTCGTACCAGAGGGGCGGGGCGGCCGTGGGCGGTGGTGTGTGCGGGAACCTGATCGCGGAGACGGCCAGCACGATGGTGATCCAGTTCAGCCAGGAGAAGTTGCCGGACAGAACCAGCCACAGCTGGGTCGCGATCATCAGGGACGCGGCGGCCGTCGCGACCGGCTGAGGGATGAACAGGAGGACGGGGACGAGGAGTTGGGTGACGTGGTTGGCGGCCACCTCGATGCGGTGCAGGGGGCGGGGGAGATGGTGGAAGAACCAGCTCAGCGGTCCCGGCATCGGCTGGGTCTCGTGATGGAAGTCCAGGCACGTCAACTTCCGCCAGCACGCGTCGCCCCGGAGTTTGATCAGGCCCGCGCCGAACTCCACCCGGAACAGGATCCAGCGGAGCAGGAACAGCACCACGACCGGCGGGGCCACCTCGTCGTTGCCGAGGAAGACGGCCAGGAAGCCGACCTCGAGGAGCAGTGACTCCCAGCCGAATCCGTACCAGGTCTGGCCTACGTTGACGATCGACAGGTAGAGGACCCAGGGGACCGCCCAGAGCAACATCCCTGCCCAGAGGGGGTGGGTGGGAGTCGAGGCCGGCCGCAAGGGCTGCCGACACCGCGCAGCCCGTCCATGCGCAGGCCGCGAAGAAGCGGTCCGTGTAGTGGAGTTGGAAGACGCTCGGGGCCCGGCGGAACGGTGCGCGGGCGACGAAGCGGGGGACCGGCAGCATGCCGCGCTCGCCGATCAGCGCGCGGAACTGCAGGGCCGCCGTCAGGAACGCGACCAGGTAGACGCCGGCCAGGGCCCGCTGGAAGACGAGTCGGCTCAGCCAGTAGTCGGGTGCGGTGAACCATCCCATGACCGGGTCTTCCTCCCTTCGGCGGCGGGCCTGCAACGGGCGTCACTCTCCGTGTTCCATGCCTCCGGTTGCGTAACCCAAGTGAGTGAAGCAGACAATAGTGGCGAATCACCCGGCTTGAGGCGGGAGAACCTGGTGCGCACATCCACCGGAACCATCGCCACGGCCTGCGCGCTGTCGGCGGCGCTCCTCGTCGCCGGCTGCGGCGGCGACGGCGGCAAGGACACGAAGTCGAGCGGCGAGGTCTTCCTCCAGCCCGTCGCGGCACAGGGCCCCGACCCGTTCACGGACTCCACGGCGACCGCCGCGAGCACACCGTCACGGGTCACCCGAACGCCGCAGTCCACACCTGCGCAGTCCACACCCACGCGGTCGGCACCCGCGCAATCCACACCGACGGGCCCCCGCGCGCCGTCTCCGGCGCCACGCCCGGCCTGTACGGCGGCACGGCGCGGACCGGCAGCTGTGACGTCGAGCGGCAGATCTCCTATCTCACCGCCGACCAGGCCAAGGCCCGCGCCTTCGCGCAGGCCGAGGGCATCTCGCCGGGCGGCATCCCCGGCTATCTGCGCGGGCTGACCTCGGTCGTGCTGCGCGCCGACACCCAGGTCACCAACCACGGGTTCCGTGACGCGCGGGTGACCGGGTTCCAGTCGGTCCTCCAGGCCGGAACCGCCGTCCTCGTCGACAACCGGGGCGTGCCCCGCGTCCGCTGCGCCTGCGGCAACCCGCTCAAGGCGGGCGAGGCGGGCCAGGGCTCCGTCGGGAGCGGTGGCGGCAGCGCCGGCGGTCGGGCCTGGTCCGGGTTCCGGCCCGCCGAGGTGGTCGTGGTGACCCCCGCACCGCAGGTGATCACCAACATCACGATCATCAACATCGTCGACGACACCTGGATCGAACGGCCCCTCGGGCATCGCGGGCCCCACCACGACCACGTCGTGCCCCGGCCGCCGCACGTGCTGCCTACGCCGACACCCACGCCGTCGCACACCGGGCCGTCTCCGCGACCGCACGACAGCGGGTCCGGCGTCTCGCCCGGCACCAGCACGAGCCCCCGCGGCGCCCGAGCGACAGTGCGAGCACCAGCCCGGGCGGCGATGCGAGTGAAAGCCCGAGCGACAGTGCCAGTGCCTCCCGAGCCCGGGCGACGGTACGAGCCCCTCGCCGAGGGACGAGAGCGTGTCGCCCGGTGACACCTCCACCGCCCCCGACTGCACGACCCCGACCGTCACCGTCACCCCGGGCGTGCCCGGCGACGCGCCCGCGTCACCCGGTACCGCGGACTGCCCCGCCGCCACCGTCACGGCCACCCCGACCACCAGCCCGCCCGGCACCACGCTCACCCCGTCCCAGCGCAGCTCCACCCCGGGCGCCCGGACGGTCGTACCGGAGCCGTCGCAGGACCAGGACTCGCCGGACGAGATCGGACCGCCGTCCGTCCCGGAGACCCCCGACCTGCCCGACGGCGGCGGGCTGATCCCGGACGACACCACCACCGGCAGCATCTTCGACAGCCCCACGAGCGTCTTCGACGGCTGAGCGCGCCGGGTGCCGTTGGAGCAGCGGGACAAGTCGAAGAATCGGGCGAATCCTGGCAAGGTGGGCCGCATGGTTGATCGGGGAGCGAGCGCCCTGTCACTCCCGGACGACTGGCCCGCCCACCCGGACCCGATCCTGGCGCTCAACCGCATGGGCAGCTTCGACTGGGACCTGGACAACGGCCTGTTCCACATGGACGCCCAGGCCCTCGAGGTCTTCGACCTGCGCCCCGACGAATACGACGGACACCCGGAGTCGCTGGCGAACCGGGTCCCGCCCCCGGAGGGCTACCGGCTCGACGGGCTCGTCTCCCAGGCCATGAAGGACGGCAGCGAGAACTACGGCGCCTACTTCCGGGTACGGCTGCGCGACGGCACCCTGCGCTGGACCCACACCCAGGGCTACATCCGGCGCGACGAGACGGGCCGCCCACGCCGGATCATCGGCATCGTCCGGGACGCCACGCGGGAACTCGCCGAGAGCGCGGCCCGTCGGGAACAGGCGGCCCAGGACGCGGCGCTGCGCCGGCAGACCAACGTCGTGCAGCTCACCACCGCCGCCCTCGCGCACGCCCGGACCATCCAGGACGTCATCGACGTCCTCAAGGACACCCACGGTCTCGTCCACCTCGGCGCGACCAGCCTGGTCATGGGCCTGGTCGAGGCCGGGCGCATCCGGCTGGTCGCGGAGGGGCCCGAGGGCAGCTTCGTACCCGGCACGGAAGTCACCCGCATCGACGAGCCGTACCCGATGGGAGAGGTCGTACGGACCCTGGCCCCGGCGTTCATCGAGTCCCCTGAGGAGTTCGCCGAGCGGTACCCGCTGCTGTGGCCGCACATCACCGAGCTGCACATCACGGCCGCCGCGTATCTGCCGCTGATCGCGCAGGGGCGGCCGATCGGGGCGATGGGGCTGCTGTACAACGACCGGCGCAGTTTCACGGTGGACGAGCGGAACGTGCTCGTCGCGCTGGGCAGCAGCATCGCCCAGAGCCTGCAGCGCGCGATGCTCTACGAGCAGGACAAGGACCTCGCGCAGGGCCTCCAGCAGGCGATGCTGCCGCGTGCGATCCCGAGCGTGCCGGGCGCCGACGTCGCCGTCCGGTACCGGTCCGCGAAGCTCGGGCGGGACATCGGCGGTGACTGGTACGACCTGATCCCGCTGCCGGGCGGGCGGGTCGGCGCGGTCATCGGTGACGTCCAGGGGCACGACACGCATGCCGCCGCCGTCATGGGGCAACTGCGCATCGTCCTCAAGGCGTACGCCGCCGAGGGGCACACACCGGCCACGGTGATGGCCCGCGCGTCCGTGTTCCTCCACGAACTCGACACCGAGCGCTTCGCCACCTGCCTCTACGCCGAGGTCGATCTGTCGACCGGTGTGGTGCAGGTGGTCCGGGCCGGCCATATCGACCCGCTGGTCCGGCAGTTGGACGGGACGTCCCGCAGGATGACCGTCGTGGGCGGGCTGCCGCTCGGGCTCTCCGCCGAGTTCGGGCGGCTCGAATATCCCGTCTCCACCATCGAACTCGACCCGGGCGAGACCCTGTTGCTGTGCACCGACGGCCTCGTCGAACAGCCCGGAGCCGACCTCGACGACGGCATGCAGACCCTCGCCGCGCTCATCGCGTCCGGGCCCGACGACGTACGCGACCTCGCCGATCTGCTCATCGACGTGGCCGAGGAGCGCGGCGGCGAGGACGACGTGGCGCTGCTCCTGCTGCGTCGGCGCGGGCTCGACGCCCCGCAGTCCGGCGGGCGGCTCCAGCAGCATGTGGGACCCGGTGACGCCGAGGCCCTCACCGAGGCACGGCACATGATCCGGGCGGCGGTCCGCGCGTGGGGCGCGGGCGAGCGGTCCGACGAGGTCGAACTGGTCGCCGACGAGCTGATCACCAACGCGCTGATGCACACCGAGGGCTCCGCGATCGTCACCCTCAGGGTCCTCAACGGCACGGAACGCAGGCTCAGGGTGGAGGTCGAGGACTCCTCCAGCGCCCTCCCGCGCCGGCGCGAGGCGGGCGAGAGTGGGGTCTCCGGGCGCGGACTGCTCCTGGTCGACCTGCTCACGGACGTGTGGGGCGTGGAGGCGCGGGGAGCGGCAAGTGCGTGTGGTGCGAGTTCCTGGTGCCGGAGCCGAGCTGACTCCATGGCGGGTGAGCCTTGGCCCGGGCCGAGCTGACCCTTCGCGTCCCTGATGGCACCCTGGACGTATGCCGGAACTCCCCGAGGTCGAAGCGCTGAAGGACTTCCTGACCGAACACCTCGTCGGCCACGAGATCGTACGGGTGCTGCCCGTCGCCATCAGCGTCCTGAAGACGTACGACCCTCCGCTCACCGCGTTGGAGGGACACGAGGTGGTGGCCGTGCACCGGCACGGCAAGTTCCTGGACGTCGAGACGGACGGCGGCCCGCACTTCGTGACCCACCTCGCCCGCGCGGGCTGGCTGCACTGGAAGGACCGCCTCCCGGACGGCCCGCCCCGCCCCGGCAAGGGGCCCGCTCGCGCTCCGCGTGGCCCTGGAGACCGGCGAGGGCTTCGACCTCACGGAGGCGGGCACGCAGAAGCGCCTCGCGGTGTACGTCGTCGCCGACCCGCAGGAGGTCCCGGGTGTCGCCCGCCTCGGGCCCGACCCCTCGCCGACGACTTCGACGAGCAGGCCTTCGCCGACCTGCTCAGGGACGAACGCCGCCAGCTCAAGGGCGCCCTGCGCGACCAGACCCTGATCGCCGGGGTCGGCAACGCGTACAGCGACGAGATCCTGCACGCCGCGAAGATGTCCCCGTTCAAACTGGCGGCGTCCCTGACCCCGGCCGAGACCCACACGCTCTACACGGCTCTCCGCACCACGCTGAATGAGGCCATCGAACGCTCCCGAGGCGTGGCGGCAGGCCGCCTGAAGGCGGAAAAGAAGAGCGGCCTGCGCGTCCACGGCCGCACCGGCGAACCGTGCCCGGTCTGCGGTGACACCATCCGGGAGGTCTCCTTCAGCGACTCCTCGCTCCAGTACTGCCCGACCTGCCAGACGGGCGGCAAGCCGCTGGCGGACCGGCGGATGTCGAAACTGCTCAAGTAGCTACCAGGGCACCGGGGTCCCGTCCCACGACACGAACCGCCCCGTCGGTCCGTCGTCCGGCAGCAGCGCCAGGTCCACCGCACCCCGCGCCGCCTCCGCAGGGTCGCCGTCGCTGGCGGCGGCCCGTTCGTTGAGGTCCGTCGCGCGGAGGCCGGGGGCCAGGGCGTTCACCTTGAAGCCCTCCGCGGCCAGGGACTGGGCGTAGAAGAGGGTCAGGGCGTTGAGGGCCGACTTGGACGAGCGGTACGCGGCGCCCGAGCCGGCGTGCAGCGCGAACTCCCGGTCCGGGTCGGCGCTCCAGGTCAGGGAGCCGGTGCCGCTGGACACGTTCACGATGCGCGGGTGCGGGGAGCGGCGCAGGGCGGGGAGGAAGGCGTTGGTGACGGCCAGGACGCCGAAGACGTTCGTCTCGTAGGTGCGGCGGAAGTCGTCGAGGTCCGCCTCCGGTGCGGGGTCGCCGCCGGCCATGATCCCCGCGTTGTTGACCAGGACGTCCAGGGCGTCCACCTGCCGTGCCGCCGCCGCGACGCTGTCCGCGTCCGTGACGTCGAGGACCAACGGCCGTGCGCCGCCGCCCAGTTCCGCCACGGCCCGCTCGCCCCGGCCCGCGTCGCGCGAGCCGACGTAGACGGTGAATCCCTCGGCGACCAGCAGGCGGGCAATTTCCTTGCCGATGCCCTTGTTGGCTCCTGTGACGAGTGCTGTGGAATCGTTCATGGGGACAACCATTCCGCGGCAGGGGCCGCCGAACCAGGGACAACCGATCCCTGTCAGCCGAAGAGCGGCCGAAGGGCGGCCGAAGTGCGGCCGGTGAGCGGCTGGGGAGCGGCTTGGGAACATCCGGGCGGCCGTCGGAAGGCTCGCCGTCGGAAGGCGGTCGGAAGGAGGCACCGTGACCGGTAAGCAGGAGCTCGCCCGGTTTCTGCGGGGGCGGCGGGAACTGCTGGCGCCCGCTGACGTGGGGCTGCCCGGTGGAGCGGCCCGGCGGACGCTCGGGCTGCGGCGGGAAGAGGTCGCGGAGCTGGCCCACATGTCCGTCGACTACTACGCCCGCCTGGAACAGGCGCGCGGGCCCCGCCCCTCGCCCCGCATCCTCGACGCCCTCAGCGGCGTGTTCCGGCTGACCCCGGCCGAGCGGACCCATCTGTTCCGGCTGGCGGGGACGCAGGTGACGCCGCTCGCATCGCCGGTGCGGACCGTGCGTCCGCATGTGGCGGCCCTGCTGCGGCGGATCCCGGACACGGCGGCCATCGTCACCGACGCGACCTACGACGTCATCGCCTGGAACCCGCTGGCCGCCGCCGTGTTCGGCGGTGATCTGGACGCGCGGCCGAACCAGGCGCGCCGGCGGTTCCTCGGGCGGCCGATGGAGAGTTCCAGCGCCGAGGAGTTCGGCGCCATCGTGGTGTCCCGGCTGCGGCGCGCCGCCGACCGCTATCCGCACGACCCGGGACTCGCCCGTCTGCTGGCCGAACTGCGCGCCGGCAGCGAGGAGTTCAGGAGATCTGGTCGACCGGTCCGGTGCACGCCCCGGGGCATCGCGCCAAGACCCTCACCCACCCGGAGGCGGGCCGCCTGCGGGTGAACTGCGACGTGCTCACCGTCCCGCACGACGACCAGCAGGTCGTCTTCGTCACCGCGGACCCGGGGACCCCCTCCGCACGAGCCCTGCGGGCAACTGGCTGCCGGGGAGCGGGACTTCAGTGCGCGGTGAGCCGTACCAGCTGCCGGCCGTCCTCGGTCCGCACGTCGTAGTGGTCGATCTCGGTGGGGTGCATCGCCGCGCCACCCTGCATCGTGATCATCGTCGCGTCGTGCGCGGGGACGTTCCAGCTGGTCACGGTCTGTTCGGAACCGTCGCGGCCGACCACCACGAGACGGCATGAGCGCGGTCCGGCGCCGTCCTTGATCTTGAGGGACACGTCACTGCCGTAGTTCTCGTCGGCGGCCGTCACCTGGGCCCACACGCCCGACTTCGCGTCGGTCGCGGTGAGTTGCACGGCCCCGTCGCCGTGCCCGACGAGGGTCGCCACCGCGGGCCCGCCCACGGCGAACACCACCGAGGCGGCCACGGCGTACAGAAACCGCCGCCGTCCGGCCCGCTGTCGCGAGGCCACCTCGCCGAGCAACCGGTCCAGCAGGCGCGGGCCGGGTTGTGCCATGGGGTGCACAGAGCGCGGCGTCGCACGCCGGTACAGCATCAACTGCCGTGAGGCGGGACCGAATTCGGTCACATGAGCCGCGCAACTGGTGCACTCCATGAGGTGATCCTCGAAGCGGAAGGCGTCCGCCTCGTCCAGCACGCCTAGCGCGTACGCGCCGACGTCGCGATGCCTTTCCAGGGACCTCATGCCGAATCCTCGTGCCGTTAGGTGCGGGTGGGGTTACTCCTTGCTCCCATCGGTACGCACCAGCCAGCCGAATCACTCAAGGCACACACAGAATCGCAACCTACGGGTTCGGAGCGGCCGGGCCCGCGGATTGGTCCTCTTTCAAAAAGATGGATGGCGAGATGGCCGAGCGGCAGACCCAGTTGCCAGGCGGGCGTCCAGACCTTCGGGCCGTCGTCCTCACCGGTCACCGGACCGCCTCCCGGCACCGCGTCCAGATCCGGTGCGAGCAGCTCGGTCTCCTCCAGCCACCGCCAGGCCGCCTCCGCCAGCGCCAAGTCCGGTGAGTCCGCGCCGGTTTCGCGTGTCTCGGCCGTCAACCTGGACATACGTTCCTGGACCCAGTCCTGCCACGGCTGGTCGTACGCCGTCAGCGAAAGCCAGGTCTCCAGCTGGGTCACCACCCGGATTCCGGACAGCTCGCCGTCCGTGTCGGAGAGGAAGATGGTCAGCGCCAGCGCGTCCCGTCCCGCACGGAACTCGAAGGACGTCGGCGGCATCAGGTCGCCGGTCCGCAGCAACTCGTCGGCGATGTACTCGGCGTACAACCAGGCCATGGGGACGGTGAGTTCACCGCCACCGGTGCCGTCCGTGCTCTCTTGACCTCTGTGCAGCATCCCTTCCTGCCTTCCTCCGGTGCGTGCGCGTCGCCCGGCGCAGGGTTCCGTGAGGAACCCCGAGCCCCCAGTCCGGAACACGGATGAGGACAGCCGATTACTCAACAGGGGTGCTGAGCAAGGCGCTTTACGGAGGTTTGACCAATGGATTGGTTTCACCGCAGGTCGGCCGCGTAACCCGGCAACACCCGGCGCAGGGCACGCAGGGCGTAGAACGCACGGGACTTCACCGTACCGGGCGGAATCCCGAGTGCCGCCGCGGCCTCCGCCACACTCGCCCCGTGGAAGTACACGAGCACCAGGACTTCACGGTGCTCCGGAGTGAGTGTCTTCACAGCCTCCCGCACATCGAGCGTCGCCGCCGACCGTTCCGCGTGATCGGCACAGACGCGGGCGTTCTCCAGCACCGCGTCCCCGACCTCGGGCGGTCGCGCCTGCCGGGCCCGGCGCGCGTCGATGGCGAGCCGCCTGCCCACCGTCAGCAGCCAGGGCCGTACGGAGTCGAAGTCGTCGGCGCGTAGCGCCTCGGGGTGCTGCCAGGCGCGCACGAGGGTCTCCTGGACGAGGTCCTCGGCGCGCTGGCGGTCGCCGTCGCAGAGCCGGAGCAGCAGCGCGAAGAGCGGCCTGCCGTGCTCGCGCTGGAGTGCGGCGAGCTCGTGCTCGGCGGTCGTTCCGTCTCTGAGCGTGGGTCCGGCCGTCATGGCCGTATGGCATCGCAGGGGGCGGCCCGGGGACAGGGGGCGCACGAGGGGCTTGCGGCGGACGGTCGATCGCGTCGACGAACGGTGCGACGAACGGTCCGCGCTCCCCGGGGATGCGCCGCCCGCGCACACCGGACGGGTCATCAGGGGCCGGAAGTCGTTTGCGGGGCCGGTGAAGTTCATACCTATTGGTGGGTAAATATGACCACAGTGGGGTGAATTGATGATCGCACGCAGACAGCAGGTGGCCGTTGCCCTCGCCGGCGTCCTCACCGCGGCCGCCGCCTGTCAGGCCCAGCACCACGACTCCCGGGCGACCGGCCGCCCGGCGCCCCCGCCGCCCGCGGCTTCACCCTCGTCGCCGCCGGGGACATCCTCCCGCACAGCTCCGTCCTCGACCGGGCCCGCTTCGACGCGGGCGGCAGCGGCTACGACTTCCGGCCGATGCTCGCCGCGGTCCAACCCCTCGTCTCCCGCGCCGATCTGGCGCTGTGTCACATCGAGAACGTGTACGGCGACCCCACCGGTACCGCGAGTCTCATGTCCCCGCCCGAGGAGGCCCAGGGCCTCGCCGCGATCGGCTACGACAGCTGCTCCACCGCCTCCGACCACAGCCTCGACGCCGGTCCCGCCGGCATCCAGCGCACCCTCGACGCCCTCGACGGCGCGGGCGTACGGCACGCGGGGACGGCGCGCACCGACGCCGAGGCGCGCACGGTCACGCTGCTGCGCGCCGGTCCGGCGAAGGTCGCCCACCTCGCGTACACCGCCTACACGAACGGCGTCCCGCTCCCGCCGGCCGAGCCCTGGGCCGTCGACCTCGTCGACCCGCCCGTGTCCTCGCCGACGCCCGGGCCGCCCGCCGCGCCGGCGCCGACGTGGTCGTCGTCTCCCTGCGCTGGGGCACGGCCGGCCGGCCGGCACCGGACCCCCAACAGCTCGCGCTGGCCAGGGAACTCACCGCCGCCCGCACCGGCGGCCGCCCCGACATCGACCTGATCCTCGGCACCCAGGCCCACGCCCCGCAGCCGTACGAGAAGGTCAACGGCACCTGGGTGGTCTACGGGCTCGGCGACCAGATCACCGGCGAGATGTACGACAACGCGGGCACCCAGGACCCCGGCGGCAACCTGAGCACCCTCGGCCGCTTCACGTTCGTGCCGCCCGCCCGGCACGGAGGGCGCTGGGAGGTGGCGAAGGCGGAGTTCGTCCCGCAGCTGTTCGACATCGACGCGGGCCGGGTCGTCGACATCAACCAGGCGATCGGCCAGGGCGCCGACCTGACCGGCGACCGCGACCGCGTCCGCGAGGTGGCGCTGAGCAGGGGCGCGGCGAAGGACGGGCTGGTGATGGGGAAGTAGCCCGGGGATCAGTCGACGTCGACGTGCGCGAAGGTCTCCAGCATCCGGGTGAGCACCCTCGCGCAGGCGCGGACGTCGGCCTCCGTCAGCCCGCCGCCGACCTGGCGCATCAGGTGGTGCTCGCGGCCCAGCACGGCGGTGATGGTCGAGCGGCCGGTGTCCGTGAGCCTGATCAGGGAGGACCGCTGGTGCGCCGGGTTCGGCACGCTCTCGACCCAGCCGTGCGCCGCCGCGTCGTTGACCATGCGCTGCACGAACTGCCGGCTCAGCGCCTGGTCGCGGCCCATCTGAGGGACCGTCATGGGCCCGTGCAGGCGCAGCAGGTTCAGGACGGCGCGTACGCCCGCGGACACGCCCTCCACCGGTTCGGCCTGCTCGACCTTGCGCGCCGCGCGCCGGTAGAGCGGGCCGACCAGGTCGAACACCTCGGTGAGACGGTGGCCGAGTTCGTCGGGGAGAGGGCGGCCGGGTCGTGCGTGGGGGTGGAGTCGTTCACGAGCACATCATGACACCTGGGTTGCCAAACTCTGGTGAAGATGACACCTTGGTTGTCATGACAGCTGCTTCGGAACTGAGCTTCTTCGCATCTGCCGACGGGGACCTGGCCTACCGTGACGTGGGCTCCGGCGACCCCGTGGTCCTCCTCCACTCCGGCTTCGCCGACCACCGCGTCTTCGACGACCAGATACCGGCGCTCGCCGCCCGCTTCCGCGTCATCGCCCCCGACATCCGGGGCCACGGCTTCTCGGCCAACGCCGGTGCACCCTTCCGCTGGGCCGACGACCTCACGGGCCTCCTGCGCCACCTGGACCTCGGCCCCGCCGTCCTCGTCGGTCTGTCCATGGGCGCGGGCGTCGCCACCGACACGGCGCTGGAGTCCCCGAACTGGTCCGCGCGATCGTCGTCAGCGGCGGCGGGACCAGCGCGTTCGAGTACAAGGATCCCGAGCTGCTGGCGCACACGGCCCGCGCCGGCCAACTCCTCGCCGCCGGCGACATCGAGGGCTGGCTCGACCAGTTCACGGAGGGCGTGGCCGGCCCGCACCGCACCCCGGCCGAGGTCGACCCCTCGGTCCTGCGACGCCTGCGCGCCCTGACCGCCCACACCATCTCGAAGCACACACCGGGCGAGAAGGACTGGTACGTGCCCCTGGGCGACCCGTGGCCCCGCGTCCCGCGGCTGGACGTACCGGTGCTGGCGATCCACGGCGCGGTCGACTGGCCCGACAGCATCGCCATGGCGGACCGCTTCGTCGACACGGTCCCGAACGGCCGCGCCACGACCATCGAGGGCGTCGGCCACTACCCGAACATGGAGAAGCCCGAGGAGTTCAACACCATCCTCGGGCAGTTCCTGAGCTCCCTCTGAGGGCGCCTCACGGTCTCCCCGGCTCTCTACGGCACCACCGTCACCGGCCACCGCCCCGCCTTCACCAACCGCACCGCGACCGACCCGATGATCCGGTGGCCGGCCTGTTCGGAGGCGCCCACGATGACCGCGTCGGCCTTCAGCTCGTCGGCGGCCTTGACCAGGCCGCCGTACGGGTCGCCGCGGAACGTGTGGAACTCCCAGCGGATGTCGAATATCTCCTTCACGCGCTCGGTCTCGTGGCGGATCTGGGCGACGAGGTTCTCGGCGATCTCGTCGGTGGTGTCGGCGACCGGTGCCCCCATGGCCGCCCCGGCCGCCAGGACCGGCTGCACGTACACGAGGGCGAGGAGCGCGCCCTGACGCCTGGCCAGGCCCGCCGCATAGGACGCGGCCCGGAGCGAGGAGTCGGAGCCGTCCACTCCGGCCACGATCACCTTGGGGCCGTCCGTGCCCCGCTCGAACTGAGTTGAGTGCTGTTCCGTCACGGCCGTGAGGCTATCGGAATCCCCAGGTCCTGAACCCGCCCGGGAGCGCTCGACGGGCGCGCCGCCCACCCTGTTCCTACAGTCGGAAGCATGACTGCCACCGTGGAGGCCGCCAGGGCCAAGGACGCCAAGGGTCCGATACGGCCGCCCGGCCACGGCTTCCTCAGCAGGGTCCCCGAAGGTTTCGCCACCTTCTTCGGCGCCCTCGGCCTGCTCTGCGTCCTGCTCGCCTTCATCGCCCCGCTGCGCCGCGTGCTCCGCCCGGTGGTCCGCTTCCTCGACCTGCTGATCGTCCCGGTCAGCGCCAACCTCGCCTACGCCGTCTTCCTCTTCCTGCTCGCCGCCGCGACCGCCGCCCGCAAGAGGATCGCCTGGTGGCTGGTCGTCGTCTACCTCGGCCTGCTGGTCCTGACCGACGTCCTGGGCGTGGCCCTCGGCCTGTACGCCGAGTCCCTCCCGTCCCTGATCGTGTGCGCCCTGCTGCTGGTCCTGCTGATCGTGGCGCGCGGCCAGTTCTACGCGGCCTCCCGCCGAGCGGCCGTACGACGGGCCCTCACCGTCCTCCTGATCGGGCTCGCCGTCGCGATCCTCGCGGGCTGGGGACTGGTCGCCCTGTTCCCCGGCACCCTGCCCACCAGCCAGCACCTGGGCTGGGCCGCCGACCGGGTCTGCGGCGGACTGGTCTCCGCCCGCTCCTTCGGCGGGCGCCCGCCCCGCGCCCTGTACTTCCTCCTCGGCCTCTTCGGCGCGCTCGCCCTCCTGAACGCGGCCACCGTCCTCTTCCGCTCCCAACGCCTCGAAGCGGCCCTGCACGGCGACGAGGAGGACCGCATCCGCGCCCTCCTGAAGAGCTACGGCGGCCACGACTCCCTCGGCTACTTCGCCACCCGGCGCGACAAGGCCGTCGTCTTCTCGCCCAGCGGCAAGGCCGCCGTCACCTACCGCGTCGAGGTCGGCGTCTGCCTCGCCAGCGGCGACCCGGTCGGCGACCGTGAGGCCTGGCCGCACGCGATCGCCGCCTGGCTGGACCTGGCCCGCCGCCACGGCTGGGCCCCCGCTGTGATGGGCGCCTCCGAGGGACGGCGCGCGCGCCTTCGCCCGCGCCGGACTCGGCGCCCTCCAGCTCGGCGACGAGGCGATCCTGCACGTCGCCGACTTCGACCTCGCCGGCCGCGACATGCGCGTCACCCGCCAGGCCGTCGGCCGGGTCCGCCGCGCCGGTGCCACCTGCCGCATCCGCCGTCACGCCACCCTCACCGACACGGAGATGGAGGAGGTCGTCGACCGCGCCGACGCCTGGCGCGACACCGAGACCGAACGCGGCTTCTCCATGGCCCTGGACCGCCTCGGCGACCCGGCCGACGGCGACTGCCTCCTGGTTGAAGCACTCGACGAGGACGGCAGGTTGCTCGCGCTGCTCTCCCTCGTCCCGTGGGGCAGCGACGGCGTCTCGCTCGACCTGATGCGCCGTGACCGCACCGCCCCCAACGGCGTCATGGAGTTCATGGTCGCCGAACTCTGCGCCGCGGCACCGAAGTTGGGCGTCCGCCGGATCTCCCTCAACTTCGCCGTGTTCCGCTCGGCCTTCGAGGAGGGCGCCCGCATCGGCGCGGGCCCGGTCCTCCGCCTCTGGCGCCGCCTCCTGCTGTTCTTCTCCAAGTGGTGGCAGTTGGAGGCCCTTTACCACTCCAACGCCAAGTACCACCCCGAGTGGTACCCCCGCTTCATCTGCTACGGCGAGACCGCCTCCTGGCCCGCATCAGCCTCGCCTCCGGCATCGCCGAGGGCTTCGTCTCCGTACCCTCGCTGCGCCAACTCTGGGGAAGGGACACCAGAAGAGCGGCCCGCGACCCGCGACCACGGCAGGTCTGCCTCCGCTGTCGGCGCTCGCTCCCGACACCGCGGACGAGACCTGCGGCCAGGACGGCGGCCTGCCCGAACAGGTCCGCGTCCGGCACCACAAGCTCGACCGCCTCCGCGCCGCCGGCATCGACCCCTACCCGGTCGGCGTCCCGCAGCGCACCCACCCCCTCGCCGAGGTCCGCACGGGCGACCACGTCACCGTCGCCGGGCGGGTGATGCTCGTGCGCGACCTCGGCGGCATCGTCTTCGTCACCCTGCGCGACTGGTCCGGCGACCACCAACTCGCCCTGACCCGGGCCGAGTCGGGCCCCGGCCTCGACCGCTTCGTCACGGACACCGACATCGGCGACCAGATCACCGCGACGGGCCGGGCGGGCACCAGCGACAAGGGCGAGCCCACCGTCTTCGTCACCTCCTGGCAGCTCACCGGCAAGTGCCTGCGCCCCCTGCCCGACAAGCACCGCGGCCTCACCGACCCCGAGGCCAAGGTCCGCATGCGCTACCTCGACCTCGTCGCGAGCCCCGCCGCCCGCGACGTCGTCCGCGCCCGCTCCACCGCCGTACAGGCCCTGCGCCAGGGCCTGTTGGAACGCGGGTACCTGGAGGTGGAGACCCCGATGCTCCAGCAGATCCACGGCGGCGCCAACGCCCGCCCCTTCACCACCCACATCAACGCCTACGACCTCGACCTGTACCTGCGCATCGCCCCCGAGCTGTACCTGAAGCGGCTCTGCGTCGGCGGCCTGGAGAAGGTCTTCGAGATGGGCCGCACCTTCCGCAACGAGGGCGTCTCCTACAAGCACAACCCCGAGTTCACGATGCTGGAGGCCTACCAGGCGTACGCCGACTACGACGTGATGCTCGACCTCGTCCGCGAGCTGATCCAGGGCGCGGCCACCGCCGCCTTCGGCTCGCCCGTCGCCCGCAAGGACGGCGAGGAGTACGACATCTCCGGGACCTGGCCGGTCAAGACCGTCCACGGTGCGATCTCCGAGGCGCTGGGCGAGGAGATCGACGCCGGCACCGAACTGGCCCGCCTGCACCGGCTCTGCGACCGCGCGGGCGTGCCCTACGGCGCCGACGACGGGCGCGGGGACGTCGTACTGGAGATGTACGAACGGCTCGTGGAGGAGCCGACCCGGCTGCCCACCTTCTACAAGGACTTCCCGACCGACGTCTCCCCGCTCACCCGGCAGCACCGCACCGACCCCGGCTCGCCGAACGGTGGGACCTCGTCGCGTTCGGCACCGAACTCGGCACCGCCTACTCCGAGCTGACCGACCCCGTCGAGCAGCGCCGCCGCCTCACCGCCCAGTCGCTGCTCGCCGCCGGGGAGACCCCGAGGCGATGGAACTCGACGAGGACTTCCTCGGCGCCCTCGAGTACGCGATGCCGCCCACCGGCGGACTCGGCGTCGGCGTCGACCGACTCGTCATGTTCCTCACCGGCCTGACGATCCGTGAGACCCTGCCGTTCCCCCTCGTCCGGCGCCGCTGAGCGCGCGAGCGCTGGGCCGGGCGGGTGTTTTCCTGCCGCCGCACCGGTGTTGCCGTGGGGCGCCGGGTCCCGCACGGGCGACTGATGAGTCATGAAGAAGGATCAGTTGCTCACGCGCCGACGGGCCTTGCTCGCCGGCGCCGCCGCCGTCGGCGCGGCCGGCACCGCCGGTCTGCTGTACTCGGACTCTCGGACGACGCCCCGGTCCGGGCCGCCGCCCCCGCTGCCGGGCCCCCGCCGCGTCTCGCGCGCACCCCACCTCCTACCGCCTCCAGCCCGTGGCCGGCTACGGCGCACCCCACGCCGCCCCCGCCCGGGTCCCGGTGCGGCACGAACCGTTCCTGCGCATGTCCGGACGCGGCAACACCATGGTCCTGACCTTCGACGACGGACCCGACCCCCGCTACACCCCGCACATCCTCGACACCCTCGCCGAGTACGACGTCCGCGCCACGTTCTTCGTGTGCGGCGAGATGGCCGACTGGAACCGGGACCTGCTCGCCCGCATGTCCGACGAGGGCCACATCGTCGGCAACCACACATGGTCCCACCCGCTGCTCACCAAGCTGACCCGGAGTCAGATCCGCTCCGAGATGGAACGCACCAGCGACGTCATCGAGGACGCCTACGGCGAACGCCCCCAGTGGTTCCGCGCGCCCTACGGCGCCTGGAACCGGGCCGCCTTCCAACTCGGCTCCGAGATGGGCATGGAACCCCTCGCGTGGACCGTCGACACCCTCGACTGGGACACCCCGGCGTCCGCCACATCGTCAACGCGGTCGAGGACGGCGCGGCCCCCGGCGTCGTGGTGCTCTCGCACGACGCCGGGGGCGACCAGACCCAGAGTGTGAAGGCGCTGCGCGAATACCTGCCGCACCTCCTCGACTCCGGCTACCACGCGACGCTGCCGCGCCGCCGCACCACCACCTGACGAGCCTTTCGCCCGCCCGGCCGGGGACGCTCAGCGGACCTCGACCAGGCGGGCGAAGACGACGACGTTTCCGTCGTAGCCGTTCTGCTTGGAGAAACCGCCGCCGCAGGTGATGACGCGGAGTTCCGGAGTTCCCTTGGAGGCGTAGACGCGGTCACCGGGGAAGTCCTTCTTCTCGAAGACCTCGATGCCGTAGATCTCGAACACCGCGGTCTTTCCGTCCTTGCGCGCGACCTCGACGCGATTTCCCTTCTTGAGGGCCCCGAGTCCGTAGAACACGGCGGGGCCCATCTTGTTGTCGACATGGCCGACGACGACCGCCGTGCCCTTTTCGCCGGGGAGACGGCACCGGTGAACCAGCCCGCCAGATTCGGGTCCTCCGGCGGCGGAGCGCCGACCCAGCCGTCCGCGTCCAGGCCCACCGGCATGACGGGGGCGTCGACCCGGATCGCGGGGATCCGCACCCGGTCGGCCATGGAGTACGGCAGCGGGGCCGGGACCTTGCCGAACGTGCTCCGGGCGGTGGGGGCGTCCGCGGCCGCAGCGGTCGCCGGCTGGGGCGGTCCGACGTCGAACTCCCCGAACCATTCCGAATGAGCGCGAGACCGGTCAGCAGAACAAGCGCTATCACTCCCCACGGGGCGCGCTTCTTCTGCCGCTCCTCCTCTTCCAGCTCGGACAGCTCGGACGCAGACATTCGCCATCCCCTCTCGACACGGCCGTCGCCACGTCAATCGCGCATACGAGAACGCTAAGTCCGGAAGCCAAAACCGGCGACGGGGAAAGCGCGAACGGGTGGCCCGGACATCCTTATGTGCGCCATATGAGTTGGCCGTCACAGGAATTTTCTGACGGTGTGTGACCTGCGGCAATATCGGATTGTGCGCTTTCCGCCCGGCGTGTCCTCTCACCAGGACGGACCATTCTCGAAA
Source organism: Streptomyces sp. P3 (assembly GCA_016893485.2). Classification (GTDB taxonomy): domain Bacteria; phylum Actinomycetota; class Actinomycetes; order Streptomycetales; family Streptomycetaceae; genus Streptomyces. The sequence goes on along the minus strand of JAFEKX020000001.1, from coordinate 1,347,536 downwards.
TGCGGGCGCGTGCAAGGCATCTGAGGGTGCGTCTGGGAGGCGTTTTCTCGCCGATCGACCGGGGACGGGTCCCGGGGCGCCTTCCGCGGAGGATGACATGCGTACTACTCGTGCCCTGGCTGCCGCCGGTGCCGCGGTGGCCGTCCTGGGGCTCGCCGCCCCGGTGGCCGTCGCGGACGGCATGGGCGCCAGCCCCAGCAACATCGTCGCCCTGCCCAGCGTGATCGCCCGCGGCGGACAGCTCACCGTCACGGTCGACGGCTGCTTCAGCGGCGGCAACGCCATCGCCACCTCACCGGGGTTCGAACGCCCCGCCAACCTGTCCCTGCTCGGCGGCTCCGGTACGACGTCCAGCGGCACGGCCAGGATCAGCCGGTCGGCCACCCCGGGCTCGTACAGCATCACGGTCCGCTGCTCCAACGGCTCCTCGCTCACCCGTGACGACGCCTACACCGTCATCGGCGGTGTCCGCGGCGGCCTCGGCGGCAGCAGCAGCGCCGGGGCGACGCCGACCGACATGGCGATCGGCGGCGGCCTGGTCGCCGCGGCCGTCATCGGCGGCGGGGTGTTCTGGATGCGCCGCCGCACCGAGCGCGGGATCTGACCTCCGCCCCTTCGGAGTTCAGGCGCACGTGACAGGCCTTCGCCCCGGACCCTGTGCGGGTTCCGGGGCGAAGGCCTGTGCGGGCGGCGTGGCGGTCAGGCGCCGTCCTCGCCGCTCCGGCGGCGCGAGAAGTGGTACGCCGCGCCCACCGAGCCCGCGATGAGGGCCGCGCCGATGCCGAGCTCCCTGAGGTCGAAGCCGGCGATGCTGCCGCCCTCACCGGCGTGGACCCCGCGCGGGATCTGCTGGGCCGGCCGCAGCGGCTGGATGTTGTTGTTGGTGCGGCCCGACGCGATGGTCAGACCCGTGGAGCCGCTCACACCGTCACACGTGAACGTCACCTGGTACACCGCGCCCGGCCTGGCGTCCCAGTCGACCATCGCCGTCGCCGAGGACTGCCCGGGTGGGATCCGCACGGTGTCGAAGACCCCGGAGGAGACCGTGGCGGGGCCCTTGCAGCCGCCCTGGTCGCGGTCGAGCTGCAGGGTCACCTGGCCGCCCGCCGCGATCGTCGAGGGCAGGACGGTGAAGCCGAACGGCGTGATGTTGTGGTTGCCGTCGCCCTTCGCGACGGCGAGCGGCGCCGAGAGGGCGAGGGCGCTGATGCCCAGCAGTGCGGCCGAGGCGACGCGTATCGCGCGCATGGTGATTCCTCCGGGTCCCGAGGAGCAGCAGCGGACCTTTTCCGCTAGCGCCGTAAATGCACCTCGATGACCGAAACGCTAGGAACATGTGTGCGCTCCCGCGATCTCAGTCGCGCGAATGGGGCAACCGTGTGGGCCGCACAGGGGACACCGCGCGTGCGACCGGGGACGTCCGCGGCGTGGCGGACGTCCCCGGCGAGTGGCTCCGATGAGGGGCCGTCAGTCCTGATGTGCGGGAAGAGGTTCAGGAACGGCTGTGCCGAGGCGGTGATGCCACGGCTGTACGGCGCGTCGAAGTCCCAGATGAGGAAGAGCAGGAAGGCGATCAGCGCCGAGAACAGCCCGGCGAGGATCAGCTCCCGTGTCGTACGCCTGATCTGCAGGGCGAAGACCATCCCGATGGTGATCACCGCCCCGGCGAGCAGCCCGAACCACACCACCGAGGGCATGGTCGCCCCGGTGGAGTCCTGACGGGCGTTGCGCGCCTGGTCCAGGGCGCCGACCTGGTCGACGAGCGGCTGGTAGGCCTGTGCCTGGAAGTCCGTCTTCGGCTGGTAGTCCGTGACGTCCGCGCGGATGCGCCCGAGGAGGTCGGTGCCCCGCTGGGTGAGCTTCTCGTGGTCCGCCATCGTCTTCCACTCGACGTTGACGACCTGTGAGACGTACGCGTCGACGTCGGCCCGGATCCGGTCGCGTTCGTCGGCGGGATAGGCCCGCACCCGCTCCGAGATCTCGTGCAACGCCTGTGCCTCCGCCTGCACATGGTCCTGGGCGGCACTGCGGGCCTCCCAGACACCGGCGATCGCGAGGCCCAGGACGATGGCGTACACCACGCCGATCCACATCGTCATGTACTCGATGACGTCCGGGGTCTCACTGGGGTCCTCGTCCTCGGACGCCGTGCGTTCCCGCACGAAGGTGACGATGATGACGACCACACAGGCCGCCGCCATCGCGAGGACGAGAACAAGCCATTCCGACAAGAGGTTCCTCCGGGGATCAGCGCGGACGCAGCGCGACGATGGCGATCACCGCGGGCACGGTGATCAGCAACACGTAGACGACCGGCGACGTCCGACCGGGCGTCGGCCGCTGGTGCGGCTTGGCGTGGTACTTCGGATAACTCACCGGGGACGCCGAGGGATGCGGGGTGGGCCTGGGCGAAGGCTTCGGAGTCGGCGTCGGGGTGGGCGTGGGCGTCGGAGTCGGAGTCGGCCGCACCAGCGGTGCCGGCGGTGCCGGTCGCGGCGCCGGGGCGGGCGGCGGCACGGGTTTCGGCGTGGGCCGGGGTTTCGGGGTCGGTGTGGGCGTCGGGGTCGGGGTGGGTTTCGGCGGGGGCGGCGGAGTCGGCTTCGGCGGGGGTGGTGGCGGTGGCGGGGTGGGCGTCGGCGAGGGGCAGGGTGGCGGCGGGGTCGGTTTCCGGCAGCCCGGGGATCGGCCAGGAGTCGCCGCCCGCGACCGCCACCGCCTCCGTGCCGTCCGGCCCCGTCGAGGCGTACGCACACGCGTCGGCCGCTGCCAGGCCCGCCGGAGCTCCCGTCAGCAGCCACGTCAGCGTCACCAGGGTCAACACCCTTGCGGCGAGGGTGGTTCGGGTCGGTTCGGGTCCATGCACGACGGAGATCATGAGGCCTCGCGGGCCGGGGCGCGCCGGTGCGCGCGGGGAATGCCCCGAAGGAGTGGATGCCATGGTGTGACGGTTTGACGAACCGATCGTCGGCCGTGGCCGGATGCGCACGCGCATACGAGCCGGCGTGCATGCGTCACAGGTGTCGGAAAGAAATTTTGTGCGGCGGTTGAACACTTCCGTGGTCCCCACCCGTACCTAGGACCGTGCGGCGGCACAGACGGGCGCTGCAACATCCAGGTGATTATGGGGAGTTGACGATGAAGACCTCCTGGCGGAGCGCCTCACTCGCGGCGACGGCCGTGTCCGTCATGGCGTTGACGGCGGCGTGCGGTTCGGAGAACGTGGCCACGCCTTCCTCCGCGGCGCAGAACGTCGGTGCCACGGCGGCGGCCGGGGTTACGGCAGCGTCGGTGCCTCGGCGAGCCCCAGCACCGGTGCCGGCAACGGCTACGGCGCCGACGGCCAGCAGGCCGCCGCCGCGGAGCCCGCGGGCCAGCTGACCGTTGCCAACAACCCGGATCTCGGCAAGGTGTTGAGCGACGGCGCGGGTCTCACCCTGTACCGCTTCGACGCCGACACGGCCAATCCCCCAAGTCCAACTGTGACGGCGACTGCGCCACCGCCTGGCCGCCGGTCCCCGCGAACGACGCCACCGCCGGTGCCGGTGTCGACAAGTCCCTCCTCGGCGAGGTGACCCGCACCGACGGCACCAAGCAGCTGACCATCGGCGGCTGGCCCGCCTACCGCTACGCCAAGGACGTCAACGCCGGTGACGTCAACGGCCAGGGCGTGGGCGGCAAGTGGTACGCGCTCGCCCCCGACGGCAAGAAGGCGTCCGTCGCCTCGCTGCCCGGCCTCTCCGTCCGCAAGGACGCCAAGCTCGGTGACATCGTCGTCGACAAGAACGGCCACACGGTCTACCGCTTCCTCAAGGACAAGGCATGGCCGAAGTCGGTCTCGAACTGCCTCGGCGCCTGCGCGGACAAGTGGCCGGCCGTCGGCATCGTCTCGGCGAACGACACCAAGGGTGTGCAGAAGAAGGGCCTCATGGGCTTCACCCGCCCCGACGGCGTCAAGCAGATGACCGTCAACTGCTGGCCCATCTACACCTTCTCCGGTGACACGGCCGCCGGACAGACCAACGGTCAGGGCGTGGGCGGCACTTGGTACGCCGTCTCCCCTGAAGGCAAGCCGGTCGGCGCGCCCGCGGCGTAGCGAGAACCTCCCAGGGTTTGATCGCCCCCGCCCACTCGGCAACCGAGACGCGGAAGGGAGGGACGCGGGCCAGCGAAAAGAGTGCCGAACAACACAGCAAGCGCGTACGACCCCGGGCCCGCCCCCTCCGCACCGCACGGAGGGGGCGGGCCTCTTGGCGCGGGATCCACCGGACAGGCCCTATTCCGTACGCCAATTCCGGCATTCTCCGCGCTTCTCCGCGTGTCCCCGCACATCAATTCGGCACGTGCCAGCGGCAATCATCGGGAACGGATGGTCAATTTCCGTTTCCGCTCGACCCTTTGGCGGGCGATCAGTAGCCTCAGCTCGAACACCGGATCGCCTACGCCTTGGAGAGATACATGGAGCGTCCCGCCTGGGCACCACGGAGCATCGACATCTCGGTGCCGAGCGTTTCGCGTATCTACGACTACTACCTGGGCGGTTCGCACAACTTCGAGGTCGACCGGGAGGCGGCCCGCAAGGCCATGCAGTTCCTCCCGGGACTTCCCAAGATCATGCAGGCGAACCGGGCGTTCATGCGCCGCGCCGTCCGATTCGCGGCCGCCGAGGGCATCACCCAGTTCCTCGACATCGGCTCCGGAATTCCCACCTTCGGAAACGTCCACGAGGTCGCCCAGAAGGCCAGCCCCGGCGCCCATGTGATGTACGTCGACCACGACCCGGTGGCGGTCGCGCACAGCAAGGCCGTCCTCGCGGACAACGCGACCGCCGACGTCGTCGCGGCCGACCTCCGCAAGCCGCAGGAGATCCTGTCGAGCCCCGAGGTGCGGCGGCTGATCGACCTGAATCGGCCAGTGGCCCTGCTTCTCGTTGCCATACTGCACTTCGTGGAAGACGCGGACGACCCGTACGAAGCGGTGGCCGAGCTGCGCGAGGCACTCGCGCCCGGCAGCCTGCTCATCCTGACCCATGCCTCGTACGAGGGAATCCCGTTGCCACCCGAGCGGGCGGAGGGCGCGGTGGACGTGTACAAGGACATTCGCAATCCGCTGATCATGCGCTCGCGCGACGAGATCGCGCGGTTCTTCGAGGGGTACGACATGGTGGAACCCGGACTGGTGCCGATGCCGGACTGGCGGCCGGACACCGCACCGGAGGACGAGGATCCGTATTCCTTCTCGGGATTCGCCGGCGTAGGACGCACGGCGTGATCGCGGAGCCGGACGGGCCGGAGGGCAGACTGCGCAGGTTCGCGACCATCTGGAGCCGGGCGGTGTTCCCGGCGACCTCGACGTCGCTGACCCGGCCCGAGTTCGAGGAGCTGCTCCTGCCGCTGGCGCGGCGGTTGAGCGAGGCGCTGCGGGCCAGGACCCACGAGGCCGAGGAGGGCAAGGCCGTCGGCGCCGCCCTCGTCGCCGCGCACTGCACCGACCCGGACGCCCTCACCCGCACCCTGGAGTGCGTCGACGCCTACCTGGTCCTCTACTGCGGCGGCGACGGCTCCCCGGAAGACCTGCGGATCCGCTCGGCCCGCCTCCAGCACGCGATGGCCGCCGGGTTCGCCCAGGAACTCCGCGAGCGCACCCTGGCCGAGCAGGAGGCCATCTCCGTGGCCGCCCTCCAGGCCCAGGGCGTCGTCGCACAGGCCCTGCACGCGACCGAGGCCCGCTTCCGCGCGGTCTTCGAGGGCGCGGCCATAGGAATCGGCATGGCCGACCTCGAAGGCAACATCCTCCAGGTCAACGGCGCGCTGCTGCGCATGTTCGGCATCTCCGACCAGACCATGGGCGGCCGCAACGTCCGCGAGTGGACCCACCCGGACGACGCACCCCAGACCTGGACCCTCTACGACGAGCTCGTCCGCGGCGAGCGCGAGCACTACCACGTGGAGAAGGCGTTCTACCGGCCCGACGGGACGGTCCTGTGGACCAACCTCACGGTCTCCCTGCTGCGCGACGCCGACGGCAACCCGCAGTACCAGCTCGCCCTCATGGAGGACACCACCGAGCGGCGGCTGCTGAACCTGCGGCTGCGCTACGAGGCGACCCACGACGCGCTCACCGGCCTCCCGAACCGCACCCTGTTCTTCGAGCGCCTGGAGAAGGCGCTCGGCGCGGGCAATAACCAGCGGTTCGGCCTGTGCTACCTCGACCTCGACGGCTTCAAGACCATCAACGACAGCCTCGGCCACGCGGCCGGCGACCGGCTCCTCGTCGAGGTCGCCGACCGGCTGCAGTCCTGCGCGACCGCACCCGGCGAGATGGTCGCCCGGCTCGGCGGCGACGAGTTCGTGGCGCTGACCACAGGACCCGACACCGAGCGCGAGGTCGACGAACTCGCGGGCCGCATCATGAACGCGCTGATCACCCCCGTCAGCATCGACGGCCGTGACCTCACCGTGCGCGGCTCCATCGGCATCGTCGAGGGCCCCGCCGGCGAGCGCGGCCCCGCCGAGTGCTGCGCAGCGCCGACATCACGATGTACCGGGCCAAGTCGGCGGGCGGCAACCGCTTCGAACTCGCGGACCCGGAGGCCGACGCCCGAGCGATCACACGCCACGGCCTCACGACGGCTCTGCCCGCCGCCCTGGACCGCAACGAGTTCTTCATCGAGTACCAGCCGCTGGTCCACCTCGGCGACGGCAGCGTGCGCGGCGCCGAGGCCCTCGTCCGCTGGCTGCACCCGCAGCACGGTGTCCTGGGCCCGGACCGTTTCATCCCGCTCGCCGAACACACCGGCCTGATCGTCCCGTTGGGCCGCTGGGTCCTGGAACAGTCCGTACGCCAGGCCCGCGCCTGGCGCGAGGCCTACGGCGACGGCGTCCCCCTGCGCATCAACGTCAACCTCTCGCCGTGCCAGCTCACCCACCCCGGCCTGGTCCAGGACACCGTCGACATCCTGGAGCGCACCGGCGTCGCACCCGACGCGCTCTGCCTGGAGGTCACGGAGTCCGCGCTGATCGGCGCCGACGACGACCTCCTGAAGCCGCTGCGGCGGCTCGCCGAGATGGGCGTCGACATCGCCCTGGACGACTTCGGCACCGGCTACTCGAACCTCGCCAACCTCCGTCGGCTGCCGGTGAGCATCCTCAAGCTGGACCGCTCCTTCACCCAGAGCATGCAGCAGTTCCCGGCCGACCCCGTCGACCTGAAGATCGTCGAGGGAATCGTCTCGCTCGCCCACAGTCTGGACCTCGCGGTGACGGTCGAGGGCGTCGAGACCGGCGCGCAGGCCGAGCAGCTCCGCATACTGGGCTGCGACACGGCCCAGGGCTGGTACTACGCCCGCCCCGGCCCGCCGGAGCGGCTGCACGACCTGGCGCTGGTGGACGCGACGGGGTGAGGGCACAACTCGCTTGCGGGAGGCCCGGGTTCGAAGGCGATCATGTGCGGGTGAATGACGAAGAAACTGACGAAGAACACGCATCGGACGCCGTGAACGAGGCGATCGCGGGCGAACTGGCCCTCCTGGACCCGGCCGTCCGCGCCTCCCGCAGTGAGGCGGTCCGGCTGCTGGACCCCGAGTTCGTCGAGATCGGCGCCTCGGGCCGCCGCTACACGTACGAGCACATGCTCGCGTGGCTCCCGGAGCACGCGGGCAGCGCGGCCGACGGTCCCCGCTACGACCCGTCGGCCATCACGGGCATCGTCCTGGCCCCGGGCTTGGTGCAGCTCCGCTACGAGACCGACTTCGCCGGCCTTAGGGCCCGTCGCACGTCCCTGTGGCGCAAGCGCGACGAGGAGACGGGCTGGCGGATGTTCTACCACCAGGGGACCGTGGTGCCGCCGGACATCGAGTAGGACCTGTGCGAGAGGCGCAGGCGGGGAGGATGCCCTCATCGCGGCGATCAGTTTCTGTACCTCTCCGCATCTCGCCGCATCTCGCCGAAGGAGTTGGGCTCGATGAGTACCGAACTGCAGGGCAGGACCGCCGTGGTGACGGGCGCCAGCAAGGGCATCGGGCTGGCCGTCGCGGCGGCGCTTGCCGGGGCGGGGGCGAGCGTGGTCGCCGGGTCCCGTACGACGACCGAGGGCCTTGACGCCCTGGTCAAGGAGGGTTCGGTCACCTGGGTGCCGGTGGACCTCGCGGAACCGGGTGCGGCCGAGCGGCTGATCGAGGCGGCGGACGGCCGGGTGGACATCCTGGTGAACAACGTCGGTACGGCACCGCCACGCACCGGCGGCTTCCTCTCGGTGACCGACGAGGACTGGGCGCGCACCCTCGACCTGAACCTCCTCACGGCGGTACGCGTCACCCGCGCCGCCCTGCCGCTGATGCTGGCCGCGGGACAGGGCTCCGTGATCACGATCGGCTCGGTCAACGCCACCCTGCCCGACCCGCTGGTCATCGACTACAGCGCGGGCAAGGCCGCCCTGGTCGCCTTCTCCAAGGCCCTGTCCAAGGAGGTCGGCCCGAAGGGCATCCGCGTCAACACGGTCAGCCCCGGCCCGGTCGAGACGGACCTGTGGCTGGGCGGCGCCGGCGTGGCAGCAACGGTCTCGGCCGCCGCCGGCCTGACCCCGGAGGAGATCGTCGCCAAGGCCTCCGCCACCACGGTCACCGGCCGCTTCTCCAAGCCCACCGAGATCGCCGACGTGGTCCTGTTCCTCGCCGGCGACCGCGCGGCCAACCTGACCGGCACGGACGTGGTGATCGACGGCGGACTGATCCCGACGTGGTGACGATGATCCCGACGTGGTGACGAGCGGGTCATCGGGTTGACCTGACGGCGTGGGGCGCGGCGCAGCCGATCACGGTCCTCGGCGCAGGCGTCCCGCCTCGGAACAGGGCACCCCCGTGGCACCCGCCCCCAACCCCACCCCTCACCGCTCCAGCAACATCCGCTGCAACTCCCGCGCGGCCCGGGGCGGAGCCACATCACTCCGGTGCGCAAGGGCGATGGTCCGGTGCAGCCCAGGCCGTGCCAGCGGAGTCACCCGCAAGCCGCGCCCGGACTTCGTCGCGACCATGCGCGGGACCACGGCCACGCCGAGTCCCGCGCGGACGAAGCCGAGGACCGCGTCCATCTCGCCGCCTTCCACCGCGAAGTCCGGTTCGAAGCCCTCGGCGCGGCACGCGGCGACGGTGAGTTCGCGGAGGTCGTAGCCGTGGCGGAACATCACGAGGCGTTCGCTCTCCAGGTCGGAGATCCGTACCGTGCGGCCGCGGCCCGGGGCGGCGGCCTCCGGGGAGGAGACGACCACCAGGTCCTCGCGCAGCAGCTCCACCGTCGTCAACGCCGGTGAGGGCGTGGGCAAGGGCAGGACCACCAGGGCCAAGTCCAGTGCCCCGCGCGCGAGTTCGCGGACGAGGTCGTGGGAGCCGCCCTCCTCGATCAGCAGCCGGATGCCGGGGTAGCGGTCGTGGAAGGCGCGCAGGACGTCCGGGAGCAGGCCCGTGCAGAGGCTCGGGGTCGCGCCCAACCTGATCCGGCCGCTACGGAGTTGGGCCAGTTCCTGCACCTCGTGCCGGGCGGTGTCCGCGTCCGCCAGGATGCGCCGGGCCAGCGGCAGCAGCGCCTCGCCCGCGTCGGTGAGCGAGATGTTGCCCCGGGCCCGCAGGAACAGGTCCGCCCCAGCTCCCGCTCCAGCGCCTTGATCTGCTGGGACAGCGACGGCTGGGCGACATGGACGAGATCGGCGGCCCGGGTGAAGTGCCGGGTCTCGGCGACCGCCACGAAGTACTGGAGCTGCTGGAACTGCATGCACCCACGATAGCCCCAGGCTATGGAAACCAGGCATACCATGTCTTGGACCGATCGGGCCCGGGACGCCTAACGTCCGTAGACATGGCTCTGGCAACGCGGACGGACCGACGGCCGTCGATGGCGCGCACGGTGTGGGACAGCTCCGTCGGCAAGAAGACAGTGATGGCGGTCAGCGGCCTGATCATGCTGCTGTACCTGGTCGTCCACATGATCGGCAACCTGAAGATCTTCTTCGGCGCGGGCGAGTTCAACCACTACGCCCACTGGCTGCGCACCGTCGGCGAACCCTTCATGCACTACGAGTGGACCCTCTGGCTGATCCGCGTCGCGCTGGTCGTCGCCGTGGTCGCCCACGCCGTCTCCGCGTACCAGCTCAGCCGCCGCGACATCAAGGCGCGCCCCAGCAAGTACGTGCACAAGAAACCCCGGGCGACCTACGCCACCCGCACCATGCGCTGGGGCGGCATCATCCTCGCCCTGTTCATCGTCTGGCACATCCTCGACCTGACCACCGGCACCGTGCACTCCGGCGGCTTCCAGCAGGGCCACCCGTACCAGAACGTCGTGGACACGTTCTCGACCTGGTACGGCGACACCATCTACATCGTCGCGATGCTCGCCCTCGGCCTGCACGTCCGGCACGGGTTCTGGAGCGCCGCCCAGACCCTCGGCGCGGGCAGCCGCAGCCGCGACCGCGCCCTGAAGACGATCGCCAATGTCCTAGCGCTGCTGCTCACGGCCGGCTTCATCGCCGTCCCCGTGGGCGTCATGACCGGAGTGGTGAGCTGAAATGACCCTTGAATACGCGGACTTCACGACCGGGGAACCCGTCACCGACACCAAGGCCCCCGCAGGACCCGTCAACGAGCGCTGGGACACCCGCCGTTTCGAGGCCAAACTCGTCAACCCCGCCAACCGGCGCAAACACACGGTGATCGTCGTCGGCACCGGCCTCGCCGGCGGCTCCGCGGGCGCCACGCTGGCCGAACAGGGCTACCACGTCGTCCAGTTCTGCTACCAGGACTCCCCGCGCCGCGCCCACTCGATCGCCGCCCAGGGCGGCATCAACGCGGCGAAGAACTACCGCAACGACGGCGACTCGGTCCACCGCCTCTTCTACGACACCGTCAAGGGCGGCGACTTCAGGGCCCGCGAGTCCAACGTCCACCGCCTGGCGCAGATCTCGGTCGAGATCATCGACCAGTGCGTCGCGCAGGGCGTCCCCTTCGCCCGCGAGTACGGCGGTCTCCTCGACACCCGCTCCTTCGGCGGCGTGCAGGTGTCGCGGACGTTCTACGCCCGCGGCCAGACAGGGCAGCAACTCCTCCTCGGCGCCTACCAGGCGCTGTCCCGGCAGATCGCCGCCGGGAACATCGAGATGCACGCGCGCACCGAGATGCTCGACCTGATCGTCATCGACGGGAAGGCGCGGGGATCGTCGCCCGCGATCTGATCACGGGCCGTATCGACACCTACTTCGCGGACGCCGTCGTCCTCGCCACCGGCGGCTACGGCAACGTCTTCTACCTGTCGACGAACGCCATGAACTCCAACGCCACCGCCGTCTGGCGCGCACACCGGCGCGGCGCGCTCTTCGCCAACCCGTGCTTCACCCAGATCCACCCCACCTGCATCCCGCGCACCGGCGACCACCAGTCCAAACTCACCCTGATGAGCGAGTCGTTGCGCAACGACGGCCGGATCTGGGTGCCGAAGGCGACGGGCGACCAGCGCCCGCCGAACGAGATCCCCGAGGACGAGCGCGACTACTACCTGGAGCGCATCTACCCGGCCTTCGGCAACCTCGTACCCCGCGACATCGCCTCCCGCGCGGCGAAGAACGTGTGCGACGAGGGGCGCGGGGTCGGCCCCGGCGGACAGGGCGTCTACCTCGACTTCGCCGACGCCATAAGGCGGTTGGGGCGCAAGGCCGTAGAGGAGAAGTACGGCAACCTCTTCGACATGTACGCCCGGATCACCGCCGAGGACCCGTACACGGTCCCCATGCGGATCTACCCGGCCGTGCACTACACGATGGGCGGCCTCTGGGTCGACTACGACCTCCAGACCACCGTCCCTGGCCTGTTCGCGATCGGCGAGGCCAACTTCTCCGACCACGGCGCCAACCGCCTCGGCGCCTCCGCCCTGATGCAGGGCCTCGCCGACGGCTACTTCGTCCTCCCGGCGACGATCAACGACTACCTCGCGCGGAACCCGGGACACGAGGACATCGGCGTCCAACACCCCGCCGTACAAGAGGTGTTGGCGGAGACCGAGGATCGGCTCAACCTGCTCCTCGCGGTGGACGGCGACCGCACCCCGACTCCTTCCACCGTGAACTCGGCGAACTCATGTGGGAGTTCTGCGGCATGGCCCGCACCGACAGCGGACTGCGCAAGGCGCTGGAACGCATCCCGCAGATCCGCGAGGAGTTCTGGCGGCGGATCAAGGTCCCCGGCACCGGCGAGGAGTTCAACCAGTCGCTGGAGAAGGCGAACCGGATCGTCGACTACCTCGAACTCGCCGAGCTGATGTGCCTCGACGCACTCAACCGCGCCGAGTCCTGCGGCGGCCACTTCCGCGAGGAGTCACAGACCCCGGACGGTGAAGCGGAGCGCAGGGACGACGAGTTCAGCTACGCGGCCGCCTGGGAGTTCACCGGCACCGGCTCATCTCCCGTACTGCACAAGGAAGACCTGGTCTTCGAGTACGTCCACCCCACCCAGCGGAGCTACGCATGAAGCTCACCCTGCGCGTCTGGCGGCAGAAGAACGCCGACGCCGAAGGCGCCATGTCCACCTACCAAGTGGACGGAATCTCCACGGACATGTCGTTCCTGGAGATGCTCGACACCCTCAACGAGGAACTCATCCTCAAGGGAGAGGACCCGGTCGCCTTCGACCACGACTGCCGCGAGGGCATCTGCGGCGCCTGCTCCCTCGTCATCAACGGCGACGCGCACGGCCCCGAGCGCACCACCACGTGCCAGCTCCACATGCGGTCCTTCGCGGACGGCGACACGATCGACATCGAACCGTGGCGCGCCTCCGCCTTCCCGGTCGTCAAGGACCTCGTGGTGGACCGCTCGGCCTTCGACCGCATCATCCAGGCGGGCGGCTACATCACCGCCCCGACCGGCGCCGCTCCCGAGGCCCACGCCACCGCCGCCGTACCCAAACCGGACGCCGACTTCGCCTTCGAGCACGCCGAGTGCATCGGCTGCGGCGCGTGCGTCGCCGCGTGCCCGAACGGCGCGGCGATGCTGTTCACCTCCGCCAAGGTCAACCACCTGGGCGTCCTTCCGCAGGGCGCCCCGAGCGCGAGACCCGCGTCCTCGACATGGTCGCGCAGATGGACGAGGAGGGTTTCGGCGGCTGCACCCTCGCCGGCGAATGCGCCACCGCTTGCCCCAAGGGCATCCCGCTGGTCTCCATCACCGGCATGAACAAGGAGTGGCTGCGGGCGACCCGCAAGGTCACGAGGAAGTAGCGCCGCCGACGGGTGCGGGTGCGCTGTGGCCGGTCGCGCGGTTCCCCTCGCCCCTTGGGGGCTGCACTGATCGTTCGCCGACAGGGTGCGGACGGGCGGGACCGGGAGTGGTGCTCATCCCCGGTCCCGCCAAGCAACGGGCGTATCCCCGAGCAGCGGGGCATGCGGACGCCGTTCAGCAAGCTCACATCCCGGCATCGGGCACAGGTCACGCGCAGGACGCCCGGCGTAGGAAGAACTGTTGCGGCTGGACTTACGGAATCGGCCAGCCAGTTCCCCCGCCGAACCCGGCCCGTGATCAGGGAGAGCCATGACCGGCGTTTCCACCCTCGACCGTCCCTCGCAGCCCGCCGCGCCGACCCGCTACACCGTCACGCTCGCCCGCGACGAGGACGAGGTGCGTGCCGCGCAGCGGCTGCGGCACGACGTCTTCGCCGGGGAGATGGGCGCCCACCTGTCCAGCCCGCAGCCCGGCCTGGACGTCGACGCCTTCGACGCCTACTGCGACCACCTCCTCGTCCGCGACACGGTCACCGGGCAGGTGGTCGGCACCTACCGGCTGCTGCCGCCCGAGCGCGCCGCCGTCGCCGGACGGCTCTACTCGGAGAGCGAGTTCGACCTCGCCCCCTCGACTCGATCCGCCCGGGCCTCGTCGAGGTCGGCCGCTCCTGCGTCCACCCCGACCACCGCGACGGCGCCGTCATCGGCCTCATCTGGGCCGGCATAGCCCGCTACATGGTCGACCGGGGCCACGACTGGCTCGCCGGCTGCTGCTCCATCCCGCTCGCCGACGGCGGCGCCCTCGCCGCCGGTACCTGGGACCGGGTCAGCGCCAAGCACCTCGCCCCCGAGGAGTTCCGGGTACGCCCGCTGCTGCCGTGGAGCGCCGACGGCGTCACCCGCCCCGCCGGCCGCGTCGAACTCCCGCCGCTGTTGCGCGGCTACGTCCGCCTCGGCGCCTGGGTCTGCGGCGAGCCCGCCCACGACCCGGACTTCGGGGTCGCCGACCTGTACGTGCTGCTGTCGATGCGCCGGGTCAACCCGCGCTATCTGCGGCACTTCCTCTCGCTCGTCCCGGCGTGATGAGCGTCTGGCTGCCCAGCGCGCCCTGCACCCCCAGGTCGTGCATCGAGTCGAAGGGGTCCGTCACGGCCGTACCGCGCGCCGTGCTGCGCTTCGTGACCGTCCTGATCGTGGTGGCCGCCGGGGCCGCGCTCACCCCCGTCGGCAAGCGGATCCCCGCCGTGGCGGTGCGCTGGTGGTGCCGGACGATCGTCCGGTCCGCCGGCATCCGGCTCCGCATCACCGGCACCACCACGCCCACCGGCGGACTGCTCCTGGTCGCCAACCACATCTCGTGGCTCGACATCCCGCTGCTGGCCGCCGTACGCCCCGCCCGCATGCTCGCGAAGGCGGAGATCCGGCACTGGCCCGTCGCCGGGACACTGACCGCGGGCAGCGGCGCCCTGTTCATCGACCGCGACCGGCTGCGCGCCCTCCCGGAGACGGTCGCCTCCATCGCGGGCGCCCTGCGCGCCGGGGGAGCGGTCGCCGTCTTCCCCGAGGGCAGCACCTGGTGCGGCCGGGCCCAGGGGCACTTCCGGCGGGCCGTCTTCCAGGCCGCGCTGGACGCCGCGGTCCCCGTCCAGCCCGTCGGCCTGCACTACCTGACCGACGGCACCGCGAGCACCGCCCCCGCGTTCGTCGGCAGCGACTCCCTGCTCACCTCGGTGTGGCGGGTGGTGTCGACGCGCGGGCTCGTCGCCGAGGTGGAGGTGGGGCCGGCCATAGCGCCCGGCAGCCACCCCGACCGCCGCTCCTCGCCCACGCGGCGCAGACCGGGGTGACCGGTCGGCCCCCGCACCAGGACCACTGCGCGTCGGTGGCGCAGACCCCGGTGAAAATCCGCAGGACGGCCCGCAGGCGTCCTGTTAGCGTTGCCTCCATGAGGATCATCAGGCACACCGGCACCGCGACCGCGCGAGCGACCAGCTCGCCGGCTGCCGACGCCTGACCTCACTGACCTCTCCCGGCGGCCGGAAACGGACCGCCGGGTGTCGCGTTCCCGTCCCTTCGCGCGCTGCCCCGCGGCCCCTTCCGGTCCCCATCCGACCCGAAGGACATAACAGCCATGAACACCGACGACATCGTCCGTACGTTCCTCGACTTCTACCGCGAACGCGGGCACGAGCCGATCACCGGAAGCTCGCTCCTGCCGCCGCCGTCCGACCCGGTCCTCTTCACCACGTCCGGCATGCACCCGCTCACGCCGTACCTCCGGGGCGCCCGCATCCACAGGGCCGCCGCCTGGTCAACGTCCAACGCTGTCTGCGGACCACCGACCTCGACGAGATCGGCGACCTCACCCACCTCACCGTGTTCGACATGCTCGGCTCATGGTCGTTGGGCGACTACGGCCATCCGCAGAGCCTGCGTTGGGGATACGAGCTGCTGCGGGACGGGTTCGGCATCCCGAGCGAAAAGGTGTACGTCACTGTCTTCGGCGGCGACGAGCAGGTGGGCCCGGACCTTGAATCGCTGGACACCTGGCGGGAGTTGGGTGTGCCGGTCGAGTCGACCCGGGACGAGAACTGGTGGTCCAACGGGCCGGTGGGGCCGTGTGGGCCCGACTCGGAGATCTTCTACTGGACCGGGGACGGTCCGCCGGAGGGGCGCCCGACGACCGACTCGCGGTGGGTGGAGATCTGGAACCACGTGCACATGCGGCTGGAGCGGGGCGAGGACGGCGGGCTGGTTCCGTTGCGGCAGGTCAACGTCGACACGGGGATGGGGTTGGAGCGGCTGGTGTCCGTTCTTCAGGGGCGTCGGTCGGTCTACGAGACGGAGGTGTTCGAGCCGTGGATGCGGGTGCTGCCGACGCTGTGGGATCTGGACGAGCGGTCCCTGCGGATCGTCTGTGATCATCTGCGGTCGAGTGTCGTCGTCATCGGGGAAGGGGTGCGGCCGGCCAACACCGGGCGGGGGTATGTGGTGCGGCGGTTGATTCGGCGGGTGCTCACCGTTCTGTGGCGGGGTGACGAGTCTCGTTCGTTGGGTGACCTGCCGGGGGAGCTTGTTGGTTCGGGCTCTGTGCGGGGGTTTTGCTGGAGGAGGAGGGGCGGTTCGCTCGGCTTCTCGAGCGGGGGCGGGGGTGTTGTCCCGGCCTGAGTTTCGGGGGTGTTGGGTGATGAGGAGTATCGCTACCTTCACGACACGTATGGGTTGCCCCGGAGTTGGTTGTGGGGCTGTTGAGGTAGGTGGTCGGGTGCGGGTGCGTGGGGGCTGGTCGCGCAGTTCCCCGCGCCCCCGAAAGCAAGGGGCGTTTAGCTCAGCGCGTTTTTCAGATAGGGGGCCGTGGTGCTTCCCTTGGTCCCCGCCACCTCTGCCGGTGTGCCTGCCGCCACGACGAGTCCGCCCTTCTCTCCTCCACCCGGGCCCATGTCGATCACCCAGTCCGCGCCTGCCACCACCGCCATGTCGTGTTCGACGACGATCACGGTGTGGCCGGCGTCGACCAGGCCGTGGAGTTGGTGGAGGAGGAGTTCCACGTCGGCGGGGTGGAGGCCGGTGGTGGGTTCGTCGAGGAGGTAGAGGGTGTGGGTGCGGTGAGCGCGTTGCAACTCGGTGGCGAGTTTGATCCGTTGGGCCTCGCCGCCGGACAACTCGGTGGCGGGCTGGCCGAGATGGAGGTAGCCGAGGCCCACGTCCAGGAGTGTGGTCAGGCTGCGGGTTACGGCCGGGGTGTCCGCGAAGAACTCCGCCGCGCTTTCCACGGTCAGGTCGAGGACGTCCGCGATGTTCCGTCCCCGGTACGTCACTTGGAGTGTCTCCGGGTTGTAGCGGGCCCCGCCGCAGTCCGGGCAGGGGGCGTAGGTGCTGGGGAGGAAGAGCAGTTCCACGCTGACGAAGCCCTCGCCCTGGCAGGTCTCGCAGCGCCCGCCCGCCACGTTGAAGGAGAACCGCCCTACGCCGTAACCCCGTTGGCGTGCCTCGTCCGTCGAGGCGAAGACCTTGCGCACGACGTCGAAGAGGCCGGTGTACGTCGCCAGGTTCGAGCGGGGGTGCGGCCGATCGGTTTCTGATCGACCGACACCAGGCGGCCCACGCCTGCCAGTTCCTCGGTGATCTCGCCGATCAGGGTGGACTTGCCCGAGCCCGAGACGCCGGTGACCGCCGTGAACACGCCGAGGGGGAACTCGGCGGTCACGTCGCGCAGGTTGTGCCGCGTGACCGGGCCCACCTTCAACTCGCCTCGCGGTGAACGGACTTCGCGGGGCGGGGTGGGGAGCGGTCGAAGAGGTAGCGGGCCGTCGCTGATTCCCCTATCGCCGCCAGGCCTTCGACCGGGCCGCTGTACAGCACCCGTCCGCCGTGCTCGCCCGCCTGCGGGCCCACGTCCACCAGCCAGTCGGCGCCGCGCATCACGTCCAGGTGGTGCTCCACCACGAACACCGAGTTGCCGGTGGCCTTCAGACGGTCCAGGACCGTGAGCAGGGCCTTCGTGTCCGCCGGGTGCAGGCCTGCGGAGGGTTCGTCCAAGACGTAGACGACTCCGAAGAGCCCGGACCTCAACTGGGTTGCCAGGCGCAGGCGTTGGAGTTCGCCTGCCGAGAGGGTGGGGTCGCTCGGTCCAGGCTGAGGTAGCCGAGGCCCAGTTCGAGGATCGGGGCGATGCGGGAGGTGAGGTCCTCGGTGAGGACGCGGGCCGCCTCCGAGGTGCCGGTCAGGGTGCCTGCCAGCTCCGCCAGCGGGAGTGCGGCCAGGTCGGCGATCGTGCGGCCCGCGATGGTCACCGCCAGGGACTCGGCGCGGAGTCGCCTGCCTCCGCACAGGGGGCAGGGGGTGCTGGTCAGGAAGCGTTCCGCTTTCGCCCGCAGGGTCGGGCTCTTCGTGTCGGCGAAGGTCTTCATGACGTAGCGGTGGGCGCTCATGTACGTGCCCTGGTACGGGCGTTGGATGCGGTCCGCGTCCCGGACGGGGTGGACCGTCACCACCGGCTGTTCGTCCGTGAAGAGGATCCACTTCCGCTCGTCGGCGGGGAGTTCGCGCCACGGCACGTCCACGTCGTGGCCGAGGGTGTCGAGGATGTCGCGGAGGTTCTTGCCCTGCCAGGCCCCGGCCACGCGGCGATGGCGCCCTCGCGGATCGAGAGGGAGGGGTCGGGGACGAGGGACTCCTCGGTGGTGCGGTGGACCCGGCCCAGGCCGTGGCACTCCGGGCACGCGCCCGCCGCCGTGTTGGGGAGAACGCGTCCGAGTCGAGGCGTTCGGCGCCGGGCGGGTAGTCGCCCGCGCGGGAGAACAGCATCCGGAGCGAGTTCGAGAGGTTGGTGACCGTGCCCACCGAGGAACGGGAGGTGGGGGTCGAGCGGCGCTGCTGGAGCGAGACCGCCGGAGGGAGGCCGGTGATCTCGCCGACCTTCGGCGCGCCCACCTGGTGGATCAGACGGCGGGCGTACGGCGCGACCGACTCGAAGTAGCGGCGCTGGGCCTCCGCGTAGATCGTGCCGAAGGCCAGGGACGACTTTCCGGAGCCGGAGACGCCTGTGAACACGGTCAACACGTCCCGCGGGATGTCGACGTCGACGCCCTGGAGGTTGTGCTCGCGGGCGCCGCGGACGCGGACGTAGGGATCGCGGGGGTTGTCCATGACCCGTCGAGTCTATGGGACCCCGCCGGGCACCGCCCGGTGACCTGCGGGGTCGCGGGGGCGTCCGCGCTGTGCAAGGTTTGAGGAAACGGATGCCAGTCGCCGCCCAGTCGCCGCACGGAAGGTCCGTCATGAGCACTCCCGGATTCGGTTTCGGACGCAGCCCCTTCGAGGAATTCGACGAGCTGATGTCCCGGTATTTCGGCGGTTCGGGGCCGGCGTCACCGACGCGCAGGGCCCAGCGCGTCGACATCGGCAGCCTGCTCTCGGAGCGGGCCCGTGAGCTGGTGGCGCAGGCGCGGGACATCGCCGCCGTCGAGGGCAGCGAGCAGTTGGACGCCCGGCACCTGCTGGCCGCCGCCACCGAGCAGGAGTCGACCCGGCGCCTGCTCGCCGAGGCGGGAGCCGATCCCGACCGGATCCGCGAGCGGCTCTCCGCCGGTGGCGAGGGCGGCCCGAAGACCGAACCCACCACGCTCACCCCGGCCGCCAAGCGTGCCCTCCTCGACGCGTACCAGCTCTCCCGCGCCGAGAACTCCTCGTACATCGGCCCCGAGCACCTGCTGCGAGCCCTCGCCGCCAACCCCGAGTCCGCCGCGGGACAGGCCCTCGCGGGCAGCGGCTGGGAGGCGACCGGATGCCCACCGGCGCCGAGCCCGAGCGGAAGAAGCCCAGCAGCACGCCGACCGTCGACGAGTACGGCCGCGACCTCACCGAGGACGCGCGGGCCGGGCGGCTCGACCCGGTGATCGGCCGGGACGAGGAGGTCGAGCAGACCATCGAGGTGCTGTCCCGGCGCAGCAAGAACAACCCCGTCCTCATCGGCGACCCCGGCGTCGGCAAGACCGCCGTGGTCGAGGGCATCGCCCAGCGGATCATCGCCGGTGACGTGCCGAAGACCCTCGCGGGCAAGCGGCTCGTCTCACTGGATCTGGCCGGGATGGTCGCGGGCACCAAGTACCGGGGCGAGTTCGAGGAACGGCTGAAGAAGCTCCTCGACGAGGTGAGCGAGCACAGCGACGAACTGGTGCTGTTCCTCGACGAGTTGCACACCGTCGTCGGCGCGGGCGGCGGCGGGGACGGCGCCATGGACGCGGGCAACATGCTCAAACCCGCCCTGGCGCGCGGCCAGTTGCACCTCATCGGCGCCACCACCGTCGACGAGTACCGCAGGTACATCGAGAAGGACTCCGCGTTGGAGCGCCGCTTCGCGCCCATCCTGATCGGCGAGCCGACCGTCGACGACACCATCGAGATCCTGCGTGGCCTGCGTGACCGCTACGAGGCCCACCACCAGGTCCGCATCACCGACGAGGCGGTCGTCGCGGCGGCCGAACTCTCCGACCGGTACATCACCGCCCGCTTCCTGCCCGACAAGGCCATCGACCTGATGGACCAGGCCGCGGCCCGGGTACGGCTGCGGGCCAAGACCCCGCTCTCCGACACCCGCGACGTCGAGGACCGGCTCGCCGCCCTGAACCGGGAGAAGGACCAGGCCGTCGCCGACGAGGAGTACGAGCGGGCCAAGGAGATCCGCGACCGGATCAAGGACACCGAGGCCGAGCTGAAGGCGGGCGGCCCCGCCGAGGAGCAGGCGCCCAAGGTCACCGCCGAGGACATCGCGGAGGTCGTCTCCCGCACCACCGGCATCCCGGTCTCCCAGCTCACCGAGGAGGAACGCGCCCGGCTGATGAAGCTGGAGGAGCACCTCCACGAGCGGGTCGTCGGCCAGGACGAGGCCATCACCGCCGTCGCCCGCGCCGTACGGCGAGCCCGGGCCGGCATGAGCGACCCGAACCGGCCCATCGGCAGCTTCCTCTTCCTCGGCCCCACCGGCGTCGGCAAGACCGAACTGGCCCGCGCGCTCGCCGCCGCCCTCTTCGGCGACGAGGACCGCATGATCCGCCTCGACATGAGCGAGTTCCAGGAGCGCCACACCGTCTCCCGCCTGGTCGGAGCGCCTCCCGGCTACGTCGGCCACGAGGAGGCGGGCCAGCTCACCGAGGCCGTCCGCCGGCAGCCGTACGCCGTGCTGCTGCTCGACGAGGTCGAGAAGGCCCACCCCGACGTCTTCAACACGCTGCTCCAACTCCTCGACGACGGACGGCTCACCGACTCGCAGGGCCGTACCGTCGACTTCAAGAACACCGTCGTGATCATGACGTCGAACATCGGCGCCGACCGCATCCTCGCGGCGGGCGTCGACGACTACGCCAAGGTCCGCGAGACGGTGATGCCGGTCCTGAACCAGCACTTCCGCCCAGAGTTCCTCAACCGCATCGACGAGATCATCGTCTTCCGGGGCCTGGAACGGACCCAACTGCGGGAGATCGTCGACCTGTTGCTGGACCACACCCGGCGCAGGCTGCACGCCCAGGACGTCACCCTGGACGTCACCGACGCGGCGGCGGACCTCCTCGCCAACCTCGGCTACCAACCCGACTTCGGCGCCCGGCCGTTGCGCCGCACCATCCAGCGCGAGGTCGACGACCGGCTCGCCGACATGCTCCTCGCCGGCGAGCTGAACGCGGGCGACCAGGCGCGGGTCGACGCGGCCGACGGCACGATCCAGATCAGGGCACGTCAGGCGGCCGAGCACTAGCCGGACCGCGTTCGCACCCCATCGGGAGACACGTATGAGCAGGTATCGAGCCGCGCAAGTGGCCGCGGCCGGCGGTGAGTTCGCCATCGTCGAGCGAGATGTGCCGCAGCCGGGACCGGGCCATGTGCGGATCGCCGTGGAGGCCTGCGGGATCTGCCACAGCGACACCTTCTTCGTGAACGCCGGAGTACCGAGCGTGCGCTTCCCGCTCGTCACCGGGCACGAGATCGCCGGACACATCGACGCGCTCGGCGAGGGCGCCTCGGACACCGGCTGGCGGATCGGCGACCGGGTCTCCGTCGGCTGGTTCGGCGGCAGCTGCGGCCACTGCACCCCGTGCAGGCAGGGCGACTTCATCGTCTGCGAGAACCTCAAGGTCCCCGGCTGGGCCTACGACGGCGGCTTCGCTGAGATGACCGTGGCCCCGGTCGACGCGCTCGCCCGCATCCCCGACAGCCTCTCGGCCAGCGCCGCCGCACCCATGGGCTGCGCGGGCGTGACCACCTTCAACGGCCTGCGCCGCAGCTCCGCGAAACCGGGCGACCTGGTGGCCGTCCTCGGACTGGGCGGCCTCGGTCACCTGGGCGTGCAGTACGCGGCCGCGATGGGATTCGAGACCGTGGCCATCGCGCGAGGCCCCGAAAAGGCCGACTTCGCCAAGCAGTTGGGCGCGCACCACTACGTCGACAGCACCGCCGACACCGAGGTCTCCGAGGCGCTCCAGGCCCTCGGCGGCGCCAAGGTCGTGCTGGCCACGGCGGGCAACGCGGATGCCGCCACGGCGACCGTGGAGGGGCTGCGGCCCCGTGGCGAACTGGTCGTCGTCGGGGCGGACACCGCGCCGTTGGGGATCAGCCCGCTCCAACTGCTCATGAGCGCCAAGGTCGTTCGGGGTCATCCGTCCGGCACCTCGCAGGACGTGCAGGACACGCTGGCCTTCAGCGCCCTGCACAACATCCGGCCGATGGTGGAGACCGTCCCCCTGGAGCAGGCGGGCGAGGCCTACGAGCGGATGCTGTCCGGCGCCGCGCGCTTCCGGATGGTGCTCACGCCCTGAGCGAGGCGAGCCGTCGGTAGGAGTCCAGCAGGGCTTCGCGGTCGTAGGTGCTGGTGGTGACCAGCACCTCGTCGGCCGCCGTCTCCTTCAGCACCGTCTCCAGCTCGTGGGCCACCTGTTCCTCGGTGCCCGCGAGCTGGCCGCTGAGCCCGGCCTCGTAGAAGCCGAACTCCTTGTCGGTCATGGGCAGTCGCTCCACGCGCTCGGCGGGCGGGAGCGGCGGGAAGGTGCCGTGGGTGCGCGAGTACGCCATCGACCACGCCTCCGGGACGAGCAACTGCCGTGCCGCCTCGGGAGTAGCGGCCACGGCGATCGTCCCCGAGATGACGACATACGGTTCCGAGGCCCAGGGGACGGGCGGAAGGCGGCCCGGTAGTGGTCGATGCCGCGTTGCATCTTCTCCCGGTTGCGGAGGTCGCCGACGACCATCGGGAGACCGGCGCGGGCCGCGATGTCGGCGCCCTCGCCCATCGCGAGCACGAACGGCGGGACGCTCAGGCCCTCGGAGGGCGTGCGTGCGCGCCGGTCGGTGACGTGCCGCGGAACCAGCCGAGGAGTTCGTCGAGTTGTCCGGCGAAGTCGTCGGCGTCGTCCTTGTCGCGGCCCAGCGCCTTGCGCACGCCGGTGGTGAAGCCGACCGAGCGGCCGAGGCCCATGTCGATCCGGCCGGGGAACAGCGACTCGAGGACCCCGAACTGCTCGGCCACGACCAGGGGTTGGTGATTGGGCAGCATCACCCCGCCCGTCCCGACCCGGATGCTCCGGGTGGCCGAGGCGACGGCGGCGGCCAGGACGGTCGGCGCGGAGCCCGCGACCCCGGGCACACCATGGTGCTCCGACACCCAGAAGCGGTGATAGCCAAGCTCCTCGATCTCCCGCGCGAACCGCACGGTGTCACGCAGCGCCTCGGCGGCCGGGTGCCCCTCGCGGGTGCGGGACCGGTCGAGGACGGAGAAGGGGGTCGTGGCGATCACTGAACTCACGTCTGGTTCAACACCGGGAGGCGTCGGCATTCCCGCGCCGGTCAGTCCCGGGGCGCAGCGGCCCGCGCTCAGGTCCCTCACCGCCGCGACCGGACCCGTCCCTCCCGCGGTGGGTCGATGAACTGCATCTCCAGCGTGACGGGCGGCGCGGCGATTCCGGGTCCACCCGCCGCGGCCCACTCCAGCACTTCCTCCGTGCAGTCGTCGTCCATCGCGAAGCCGACCCAGGTCGGCCGGCCGCCCGCCCGGCGCCCCGCGGCCGACGGCTGGACGACGATCACGTTGGCCTGGTCGCAGGGGCCCAGGCAGTCCGTCGTACGGACCGCGAAACCGTGCTCGGCGGCGCCCGACCGCAGCCGTTCCAGCTGCCAGGCGTGGTCCGTGCCGGGGTGTTTGCGCGGGTCGCCGCAGCAGCAGCCCCGGCACACGACCAGGGTGCAGGGCCGCTCCCGTGCGGCGCCGATCAGGAACGTACGGGGGCGGGAATCGCGGGGACATGCGAGAAGCATGAGGCCAGGCCGCTCGCGGGCGCGGCCGGGGTGCCGGGTCGGGCTGTCTAGGGTGGGCGGGTGACTGCTGACAACAAGCGCCCGCTGGCCGTGTTCGACCTCGACAACACTCTCGCCGACACGGCACACCGGCAACGGTTCCTTGAGCTCAAGCCGCGCGACTGGGACGGCTTCTTCGGGGCCGCGCCGCAGGATCCGCCGCTCGTGGAGGGCGTCGCCCTCGCGCTGGAGCAGGCCCAGGAGTGCGAGATCGTCTACCTCACCGGGCGCCCCGAACGCTGCCGCCGCGACACGCTCGCCTGGCTCGCCGCGCAGGGCCTGCCCGAGGGCCGGGTCCTCATGCGCCGCAACGACGACCGCAGGCCCGCCCGGCGCACCAAGCTGGAGAAACTCGGGCAGCTCGCCCGCGACCGCGAGATCCGGGTCCTCGTGGACGACGACGAGCTGGTCTGCGACGACGCCGAACGGGCCGGGTTCAGGGTCGTACGGGCCCGCTGGACCTCCCCCTCCGCCGCGCTGGAGGCGGCACAGGAGGGGGAGGGCCGGACCTGAGAGCCGTAGCCGCTACGGCCGTCGGACCTCGCCTGCGACGGTCAGTCCTCGTCCTCGATACGGAAGCCGACCTTCAGGCCGACCTGGAAGTGCTCGATCTGGCCGTTCTCGATCTGGCCCCTGACCTGGGTCACCTCGAACCAGTCGAGGCTGCGGAGGGTCTGCGCGGCGCGGGCGACGCCGTTGCGGATGGCCTGGTCGATGCCCTCGTGAGACGTGCCGACGATCTCGGTGACCCGGTACGTGTGGTTGGACATGCGGGTGCTCCTCTCGGCCGTGACGGGCGCGTCACGCGTCACTCCACCGTGCCCCACAGCGCGGCGGTGCGCGAGACGGCCCGTCACCCGACGTCAGCGCACCACGCTCAGTGACAGCGCGAAGCGTCCCTCACGGTCGGTCCACCAGTGGGTCAACTCCAGCCCGGTGGCGGCCAGTTCGGACCGTACGCCCTCCTTGCGGAACTTCGCGGAGATCTCGGTGCGGAGTTCCTCGCCCGCCGTGAACTCGACGGCGAGATCGAGCGCGGGGATCTTCACGGTCTGGTCCGTGCGGGACCGCAGCCGCATCTCGATCCACTCGTGGTCGCCGTCCCAGAGGGCTACGTGGTCGAAGGCGTCGGCGTCGAAGTCGGCGCCGAGTTCGCGGTCGACGACGGTCAGGACGTTCTTGTTGAACGCGGCCGTCACCCCGGCCGCGTCGTCGTACGCCCTGACCAGGACGCCCTCGTCCTTGACCAGGTCCGTGCCGAGGAGCAGCGCGTCGCCGGGGAGAGGAGCGAGCGGAGCCCGGCGAAGAACGTGGCGCGTTCCGCCGGGAGCAGGTTGCCGATCGTGCCGCCGAGGAACGCCAGCAGGCGCGGACCCGGGGTCTCCGGCAGGGTGAGGTCGCCGGTGAAGTCGGCGATCAGGGCGTGCACGTCGAGCCCCGGTCGCTCCTCGATGAGGGCGTGCCCGGCCTGCGTGAGCGCGCTCTCGCTGACGTCGACCGGGACGTACACGGCCAGGCCGGTGAACGCGTCCAGCAGATGGCGGGTCTTGTCCGAGGAGCCGGAGCCCAGCTCGACGAGTGTGCGGGCGCCGGTCGCCGCGGCGATCTCGGCCGCGCGGTCGACGAGGATCTCCCGCTCGGCGCGCGGGGGTAGTACTCGGGCAACTCGGTGATCTGCTCGAAGAGTTCGCTGCCGTGGGCGTCGTAGAACCACTTCGGCGGGAGGGTCTTCGGGGTGCTGGTGAGGCCCGCCAGGACGTCGGCGCGCAGCGCCGCGTCGGTGGCGTCCTCGGGCAGGGTGCGGGTGAGAAGGAACGGGCTCACGTACGGGGCTCCTTCGGTGGTGCGAGGTCTTTCAGGGGGTGAGGAGGACCTCGGTGCGGGTCGCGGTGAGCAGAGTGCGGTCGGGGCCTCCTGCCAGTGCGGGTCGTCGTCGTAGGGCTCGGAGGCCACGACCGTGCGGTGGCCGGGCTCCGAGAGGTACCAGAGGGTGTCGCCCCAGGCGGTGGCGGCGATCGTCTCGCCGTCGGTGAGAAGGAGGTTGAGGCGGGAGCCGGGGGCCGCGTGGGCGACCTCCGTCACCGTGTCGGCCAGCGCCTGGCCGATCTCGTCGCCCGCCCGGAGCCGGCCGAGGACCAGCGCCCAGACGAACGCCGAGTCGCAGCGTGCCTCCATGGACAACAGGTCGACCGGCGGCATGCGTTGGGCCGACGCCGCCAGAGTCTGCGGCCAGCCGGTGACCGCCCCGTTGTGGCTGAACAGCCAGGGGCCCGCGGCGAACGGCGCCGCCGCGGCCTCTCCGTCCGCACCCGCGAACGTCGCGTCCCGTACGGCGGCCAGCAGCGCCCCGGAGCGGACCACGCGGGCCAGGTCGGCGAAGGACTGGTCGCCCCAGATGGGCACGGCGCGTCGGTAGCGGCCCGGCACCGGGTCGCCCTCGGCGTACCAACCCACCCCGAAACCATCGGCGTTGACCGTGCCGTGCCGCTGCCGCCGGGGCTCCCAGGACTGCCGGTACAGGCTGTGCTCCGGGTCCACGAGGAGCCGGCCCAGCGGCTCCTCGGGTCCCAGATACGCCAGGTGGCGGCACATCAGACGGCCCCGAGCGGGCCGTGCGGAAGCCGGAGAAGATCTGCCGCCGGATCGGATAGTCCCAGTTGCGGAACGTGCCCCGGCAGGCCACCTCGTCCACCGCGAACGAACCGCCCCGCAGCACCTTGTACTCCGGCCCGAAGAACACCTCCGAGTACTCCTTGTACGGGAACGCCCTGAACCCCGGGTACGGCAGGAAGTCGCTCGACGTCCACTCCCACACGTCGCCGATCAACTGCCGTACGCCCAGCGGTGATTCACCCGCCGGGTAGCTTCCGGCGGGGGCCGGGCGCAGGTGACGCTGTCCGAGGTTGGCGTGCTCGGGTGCCGGGTCGGCGTCGCCCCACGGGTAGCGCATCGAGCGGTCGGCCGTCGGATCGTGACGGGCCGCCTTCTCCCACTCGGCCTCGGTCGGCAGCCGCCGTCCGGCCCAGCGGGCGTAGGCGTCCGCCTCGTACCAGCAGACGTGCACCACCGGCTCGTCGAGTGGCACGGCCTCCGTGACGCCGAACCGGCGCCGCAGCCACTGGCCCGCCTCCCGGCGCCAGAACCCGGGCGCGGTGACGGAGTTGCGGCGGATGTGCGCCCAGCCCTCCGTCGTCCACCAGCGCGGGTCGTCGTAGCCGCCGTCCTCGATGAACGCCAGATACGCGCCGTTCGTCACCGGGGTCGTGTCGATGTGGAAGGTGGCCACCTCCCGCCGGTGCGCGGGCCGTTCGTTGTCCAGCGCCCAGGGCTCGGTGGAGGTGCCCATCGTGAACGGGCCGCCGGGGACGAGGACTTCGGACGGACCCGTGAACAGCGGGACCGGCTCCGGGTCGGGGCCGTCAACGCCTGTGGCCCGGTGCGGAGCTGATGGGTGATCAGCATCGTTTCGTCGTGCTGCTGTTCGTGCTGGGCGACCATCCCGAAGGCGAAGCCCATGTCGGTGAGCCGGGTCCCGCGGAAGGCGTGGCTCTCAGTACGTCCGTCACCCGGCCGCGCACCTCGGCCGCGTACTGCCGCGCCTCCTCGGGCGGCAGCAGCGGCAGCGAGGGGCGCTCGGGCGCGGGTGCTCGAACGCGTCGTAGAGGCCGTCGATGTCGGGGCGCATCGCGTCCCGGCCGCCGACGGCGCGCAGCAGCCACAGTTCCTCCTGGTTGCCGATGTGTGCGAGGTCCCAGACCAGCGGGGACATCAACGGCGATACCTGGGCGGTGAGTTCGGGCTCGTCCACGCAGCTCGTGAGGAGCGTGGTGCGGTCCCGGGCCGTGGTAAGAGTGGTCAACGCCCGTTGCCTGAGCGCCTCGATGTCGATGTCGATGTCGGCCGAGGCGTCGGCAGAGGTGCCCGCGGACGTGTCGGTGGCGATGTCGGCGTCGGTCATGTGCGGATGTCCTTCCCGTGCGGGCGGCTGTCCGTGCCGCGCACGCGGTCGAGCAGATCGTCGGCGGGGCAGCGGCCCCGGACGACATAGCGGTCGAAGAACGCGCGGACGGCGTCCATGACCCCGGCGGTGGCGCCCAGCCGGGGCAGGGCCTCCAGCGCCGCGGCGAAGCAGACGAGGGCGGCCTCGTGCAGCTCCGGGTCGGACAGCCCGTAGCGGGCCGCGTCGATCCACAGCGGATTGTGCGGCGCGGGCAGTCCCTGGGTCCGTTCGGCCAGCGGCTTCACGGCCCGGTACGCGGTCTCGGCCGCCTCCGGGTCGTCGAAGAGCGCCGTCGTCACGGCCAGCGGCACGATCCAGCCGTCGTCCCCGGGCTGCGCGTCGATCATGCGCAGTTCGAGATGGCCGCGCGGTCTGACCGGCGGGAACAGTGTCGAGACGTGGTAGTCGAGATCCTCACGGGTCGGAGGTCTCGGCGAGCCCGATCTGATCCACTCCCGGAACGTCAGTTCCTCCGGCACGTCCCACGGGCCGCTGTCCTGCCGTATGCACATCACCGGCGCGTCCAGGACGAGGTCGGTCCAGGCGTCGCGCGGTGCCTCGTCCAGGGTCGGACCGCCCGCGCGGCCGGGACCGATCTCCATCCAGATGAGCTGCCGGGTGGAGCGCCAGCCGGTGGGGCTGCGGCCGACCAGCGGGGAGTTCGCGAACGCGGCCACCAGGACCGCGCCCAGCTGGTGCGCCAGCCACCAGCGCCGCCCGAGCCCGAGCGGGCCCGGCTCCTCGTAACCGGCGTCCAGGCACACCTGCACGGACGCCGAGGTGCACATCATGCGTCGGCCCGCCGGGCCGGTGCGGTCGAGGCAGCGCTCCATGGCGTCGTAGCGCGGCTCGTGCAGGAACCGACGCGGCGGATGCCAGGGATCGTGGCCGACACCGACAAGACCCAGGTTGTCGCGGCGCAGGACGGCGCGCACGGCGTCCAGGTCTTCGGAGACGGAACCGATGCACTCCATCAGGGAGGCGGCGGGCGACGAGCTGAGTTCCAGCTGGCCGCCGGGCTCGACGGTGAGCGCCGACCTCAGAGGCACGGTCCTCAAGGCGGCGTAGGCCGCTTCGAGTCGTTCGGGTGTCACGGGAGCTGCGGCATGCGCAGCTCGTGGACGAGCCATTCCACTTCGACCCCGAGGGTGCGGGGCGGACCGGTCTTGAAGCAGATGCCCCTGACCAGGGCCTCCACCTCGGGTTCGGTGACCGCGGTACGGGGCTCCGTACAGTCGCTACAGTCACTTGCCGTATCGGACATGTCGGGATCCTCCTGAGATTCCACCATGCCACCGGCCCGGTTTCTGTTGGGTCCGGGGCGGCACACTCGTCCCACCCAAGACCCTCGCGGCTGGTCGCACAAGGGTGCGTATTGCCACGTTCGGGATCGGTAATCTCCGGTTCGCCGGCTGTTCGCGGGGCCCGAAAACTCCGTTGCACCGCACGACCAGCATCGCTCACGATGAACATATGAGCACGACGGGGAGAACACGGGGAGATCGCGGGGCGCGCGCTCATGGCGTACACGGGGTTATGCCATGAGCGCGCCTGCCTGCGCGGCATCGCGCAGCAGACCGAGCAGATCGTCGCGGAAGGGCACTACCGCACGGCGGACGGGCACGAGGTGTCCATCGCCACGGACACCGAGGCGGCCCGCGCGGGTACGCGCCTCCATGGCCCGGAACCGGTCCGCATACCGCCGGTCTCACCCGTGGACACCGTCCTCGAGGTCACCGGCGAGAGCAGTCTGGAGGCCGCCCGCCGCCTCACCGGCCCGGTCGCCGTCCTGAACTTCGCCTCGGCCCGCAACCCGGGCGGCGGCTTCCTGAACGGCGCACAGGCCCAGGAAGAGGCCCTGTGCCGCGCCTCCGCGCTGTACACGTGCCTGCTCGAAGCCCGCGGTTTCTACGACCACCACCGCGCCCACCGCGATCCGTTCTACACGGACCGGGTCATCCACTCACCGGCCGTCCCCGTCTTCCGCGACGACAGGGGCCGCCTCCTGGACGAGCCGTACACGGCCGGTTTCCTGACCGCCGCCGCGCCGAACGCGGGGGTGGTACTGCGCACGGCACCGGAGCGCGCGGCCGAGCTGCCGCGGGCGCTCGCCGTCCGCGCGGAGCGGGTGCTGGAGACGGCCGCCCTGCACGGCTACCGGCGGCTGGTCCTGGGTGCCTGGGGCTGCGGGGTGTTCCGGAACGACCCGGCCCAGGTCGCGGGCGCCTTCCACACGCTGCTCGGGCCGGGCGGACGGTTCGCCGCGGCCTTCGAGCACGTGGTGTTCGGCGTCCTGGACCGCACACCGGGTGCCACGGTCCGGGACGCGTTCCTACGGACCTTCCTGAGCGCCGACTCCAGAGCGAGCGGCGCGGGTTCAGCCGGTCAGGTCCAGCCGTAGCGCTCGTGCAGCCGGTGCCGGACGAGGTTGAAGCGCATCTGGTCGATCGCGCAGGCCTCGCGCCGCATGCCGTCCTCGTGCAGGCGCAGGACGCGGTCCACGGCGACCCACGAGTCGCGGCCGGACTTGTCCCAGGGACCGCTGCCGATGGCCACCCACTCGCGGTCGCCGTCGTGGCGCTTGCTGGACAGCTGGACGGCGAGCAGGGTCCCGCCGGGCTCACGGGCCACGACGAGCACCGGGCGGTCCTTGCCCCGGCCGTCGTTCTCCTCGAACGGCACCCAGGTCCAGACGATCTCGCCGGGATCGGGGTCGCCGTCGTGCGCGGGGAGTACTCGGTACGGACCCTGCCGACCTCGCGCGGGTCGGCCTCGGTGGTGGCGGAGGGGCCGAACCGGCCCGGAACGTTCTCATCGGTAAAGGCGGTCACGGAGGCACCTTAGAGCGTGCCTCCGTGACCCCGGACGCCGGGCGCCCGTCGGACGATCACCCGACTCCGTCCTGCGCCCCTCTACTCCTTTTCCACCGGCACCTTCTGCGACGGCGGTGCCGTGACCCCGTTGAGGCCCGAAGTCCCGTTCAGAGCCTGCCCGTTCGGAGCGTGCTCGTTCTGGTTCATCGAGGCGAGCAGCTGGCGGGCCAGACCGAGGCCCGTGCCGCCCATGGTGAGCGCCTTGGCGAGCATGTCCGCCATGCCGTCGGCCCCGTTGAGGACCACCATGTTGTCGACGCTGCCGAACGCGGACGCGCCCGCCCGCACGATCTCCGGCCAGTTCTCGGCCAGTTGCTGCGCGACCACGGCCTCCTGGTTCTCGGCGAGGGCCGCGGCCCTCGCCTTGATGGCCTCCGCCTCGGCGAGACCCTGGGCCCTGGTCGCCTCGGCCGCCGCGAGACCCTTCGCCTGCGCGGCGGCGGCCTCGGCCTCACCGGTCGCCCTGGTCGCCGTGGCCGCGGCCGCACCGCGTGCCTTGGTCGCCTCGGCCTCGGCGATCGCCGCCGCCTTGACGCGATTCGCCTCGGCCGCCGCCGCCAACTCGGTCTCCTGCGCCTTGGCCTGGGCCGCCGAGATCCGCGCGTCGCGCTCGGCCTCGGCGCGGGCCCGGGTCTCGTAGGCCTGGGCGTCCGCCGGCTTGCGGACGTCCGCCTGGAGCTGCTGTTCCCGCCGCAGCGCGTCGAGTTCGGCGATCCGGGTCTCCTGTACGACGACGTCCTGCCGGGCGGCCGCGTCGGCGAGCGGGCCGGCCTGACGGGCCTTCGCCGCCGCCTTGTCGCGCTCGGCCTGGTAGCCGGCCTGGAGGATCTCGCTGTCCCGGGTGGCCTCCGACATCCGTGCTGCGGCCTTCTGTTCGGCCTCGGTGGCCAGCCGGTTGGCCTCGGCCTGTGCGATGCGCGCGTCCCGCTGCACGGCCGCCGCGTGCGGCATCGCGAGGTTCTTGATGTACCCCGTGGGGTCCTCGATCTCGTGGATCTGCAGGGAGTCCACAATCAGACCCAGCTTCTCCATCTCCGTACCGCACGCGGCCCGGGTCTGCCCGGTGAGCTTCTCCCGGTCGCGGATCATGTCCTCGACCGTCAACCCGCCCACGATGGACCGGAGATGACCGGCGAACACGTTGTGCACGCGCTCCGACATCATCTTCTGCTGGTCGAGGAAACGCCGTCCCGCGTTGGCGATCGACACGAAGTCGTCGCCCACCTTGAAGATGACCACGCCCCGCACCTTGAGCGGAATGCCCTGGGTGGTCACGCAATCCACGTGCAGTTCGGTCTCGTTGAGGTCCAGCGAGATCTTGCGCACCGCCTGCACTCCGGGCATCACGAGTGTGCCGCGCCCCGTGACGATGCGGAACCCCATGCCTTCCTCAAGGCCTTCGGTGCGGTGCTTGGAGCCCGAGATGATGAGTGCCTCGTTGGGCTCGGCGACCCGCCACATCGACTTGAACAGACCGATCAGTACGAGCACGGCGACAACAGCCGCCCCCGCTACGACGCCGATGACCATCGGCATTCGCCCCCTTGTGATGGTGCCCTTTCGGCACCGAACGAAGGGAGTGTGCGCCTGCGCGAGACCGGGGTACAGACGCTGACGGATCCTTGTTGCAATCTTGACGCATGCGCCCCCGGACAGCTCTCACCTGCGAGGGAGTGGGCTCAACTGTCGTATGCCTGGGTGACGTAGACCGTCCTCGGCGGCAGGTACTCCACCACCATCACCACGGTCCCCGACTCGATCCGGTCCGTGCCCGTGGCGGCGTACGCGAGGAAGTGCTCGGCGCCGCCGCGCACCCGGACGATCACCTCACCGACGAGCCCGGGCCCGATCGTCCCCGTGACCCGCCCCATCAGCCCGACCATCGACGCATCCTGCATGGTCACAGGGTACGGGCCCGACCCGCCTGTGCCGCCGGGGAATCCGCCAGGGCGGGCTCCGGCCACCGCTCGTGCCAGCGCAGCTCCGCCTCCAGCCGCGCGGCGAGCGACAGCAGCAGCGGCTCACTGTTCGACGGGCCCAACAGCTGGGCGCCGACCGGGAGTCCGTCCGCCACGAAACCGGCGGGGATGCTGACGCCGGGCCAGCCGAGGACGTTCCACGGCCAGGCGTAGGGGCACGCGGCGACCATCGCGCGGTCGGTCGCGGGACCGCTCAGGTCGTGCAGCGCGCCAACCAGGGGCGGGGGAGCGGCGGTTGTCGGCGCGAGGACCACGTCGTACATCCCGAAGAACGCGCCGATCCGGTCGTGCAGGACCGCCTCCGCGCGCCGGGCCGACCGCAGCGGGGCCCCGCCCAGCAGCCGGCCGAGACGCGCGGCCTCCAGGGTGCGGCGGTCGAGGAGTCCGGGGTGCGGCGCCTCGCGGACCCGCTCGGCGATACCGGCGGTGGCGCGGGGGAGGAAGCCCAGCCCGATCCGGCCGTACGGCGGATCGTCCTCCACGACCGTGTGGCCCAACTGGACCAGCGTGTCGGCCAGTTCGAGGACGCGGGCCCGTACGTCCGGTCGCAGCCGGGCGGGCAGTGCGGTGAACGGCGGCTTCAGGGAGAGGGCGATGCGCAGGCGGCCAGGGTCGCGGCCCACCGCCTCCGTGAGGGTGAGCGCGGGCGGGCGGTGCAGGTCCCCGGCGTGGTTGCCGCTCGCCGCGTCCAGGAGCAGGGCCGCGTCGGCGACCGTGCGGGTGAGGGTGCCGTTGACCGTGATGCCGTGGAAGGACTCGCCGCGCGGCCAGGTCGAGATGCGGCCGCGCTGCGGCTTGACGCCGACGAGGTGCGTCCAGGAGGCGGGGATGCGCACCGAACCGGCGCCGTCCGAGCCGAGCGCCGCCGGGACCAGCCCCGCGGCGACCGCCGCCGCCGAGCCACCGGACGAACCCCGGGCGTGTGAAGGGAGTTCCACGGATTGCGGGTCGCGCCGAACGCCGGCCCCTCGGTGAAAGGCCACTGCCCGAACTCGCACGTGTTGGTCTTCCCGACGACGACCGCCCCGGCGGCGCGCAGTCGGCGTACGGCCTCCCGTCCTCGGGCACCGGCGGGAACTCGCCCCGGCAGCCGAACGCGGTCGGTTCGCCCGCCACGTCCATGTCGTCCTTGACGGCGACCGGCACTCCGAGGAGCGGTTTCCGTACCCCGGCGGCGAGTTGCTCGTCCGCCGCGTCGGCCTCGGCGAGGGCCGCCTCCTCCGTACGATCCGAAAGGCGTTCAGCGTGGCCTGAGTTGACTCGATCCGGGCCAGGGCCTGTTCGGTGAGGGCGCGGGAGGTCACCTCGCCGGCGGCCAGGGCGCGGGCCGACTCGGCCAGGCCTGCGGAGCGGTCGGGCGTCATGGCGGGCACCTCCGGGAGCGCGTGGGTCTACCGAACGGTAACGTCCGGGGGCCCGGCGTGCTGCGGATGCGGCAACTTCCCCGGCGCACGGGTGGTTCGACCTGCGGCACAGCTGCCGCACAGAGATCGCGAGGCGCTGCGCAAACCATTGACGTGCTCCTGCCGCACCCCTACCTTCTGATCGAATTCACGAACCGCGTTCGATATGGCGAACGTCCGAGTCTCCGGGAGAGCCGCCCGTGACCACACGTCCCCCACGCCGTCCCGCCGCACCCTGCTGCGCGCGCTGGCCGTCCTACCCGCCTCGGCACTCGTCCTGGGCGAGGCCCCGGACTGCTCGGCACCGCCCTGGCCGCCGCACCCGCGAGCGGCTCCGCGACCCGCTACACCATCGTCCCGTTCCGCAACAGCGACGACGGCACCGTCGACGTCTACCAGTCCGACGACGCCACCGACTTCCGCCTCGTCCAGGCCTCCGCCTACACCCCGCCGGGCAACCGCATCCGCGACGCGTCCGTGTTCCAGCACACCGACGGCTACTACTACCTGACGTACACCACCCACACCTGGCAGGACGTCAGCACCACCATCGGCTTCGCGCGCAGCGCCGACCGGGTCGACTGGACGTTCCTGTACGACTACACGGTCCCGATCGCCAACCTGTCGCGCGCGTGGGCGCCCGAGTGGTTCGTCGACGCCGACGGCAGTGTCAACGTCATCGTGTCCTGCTCCACCGCCGACGACGAGTGGATCTTCACCCCGTACCGGCTGAAGGCGGCCAACTCCGCGCTGACAGCATGGAGTTCACCGGTCGCGCTCGCGGGCATCGGCTCCAACCACATCGACACGTACATCGTGCGGACCGGCTCGACCTACCACGCCTTCACCAAGAACGAGACGGCGAAGTACATCGAGTACGGCACCGCCGGCAGCCTCACCGGCCCCTACACGCTCACGAGGACCGGCGACTGGGCCGGCTGGGGCAGCTACCGCGAGGGCCCCTCGGTGGTGCGGCTCGACAACGACGGCTGGCGGATCTTCTTCGACGGCTACGGCGACGGGAACTACTACTACAGCGACAGCTACGACACCTTCGCCACCTGGTCCGCGCCGACCGCGCTGACCACCCTCTCCGGTACGGCACGCCACTTCACGGTCATCAAGGAGACGGTGTCCGGCGGCCCGGGCCTCGCGACCGGCGTCACCCGCTCCTTCCGGTCCGCCAACTACCCGACCCGCTACTGGCAGGAGCAGTCCGCGCTGCTCAACCTGCCGGTCGTGACCGGCTCCAGCACCACCTCCCTGAAGCAGGCGTCCACGTTCACCGTCGTCGCCGGCCTCGCCGACGCGACCGGCTTCTCGTTCCGGGACGCGGCCGGCAAATACCTGCGCCACTACGCCTTCCGGGGCCGCTTCGACGCCCACGACGGTACGGCGACGTTCGCGCAGGACGCGACGTTCTACGCCCCCGTACGGGCACCACCACCGGCGCGCTGCGCTTCGAGTCGTACAACTACCCCGGCCACTACCTGCGCCACTACGACTACCAGCTCCGGGTGGACCCGACGGACGGCACGGACCTGTTCCGGACGGACAGTTCGTTCGTGCCCGTGACGGCGTGGGCCTGAGACATGCGGCGGGTCCGGCCCGGCTGCGAGCTCAGGCTCCCGCGCTGGTGAACCCGCCCTTCCTAGGCGGGGGTTGAGGCGGCGCGGCGGCGGGTCTCCGTGAGGTGGACGTCGACGTACCGGGCCAGGATCACGCCGCTCTGCGGGTTGTCGGCCGCGTGGCTGATACGGCGGAGCAGGGTGACCGCGTTCAGGGCGACGCCCTCGCGGGCCAGCACGAAGACGAGGGCGAGGAAGGCGGACCGGGCGTTGCCGTCGTCGAAGGGATGGAAGAAGCACACGTCGAGACAGACGCGGGCGGCGCGCGCGGTCAGCGGGAGGGGACGGTCGGCGTCCCGCGTGCTCTCGGCCAGGCAGGCGTCCAGGAGTTCACGGGTGTCGGGGCCGATGCCGTAGCGCTCCCTGCCCTTCTTGGCGAAGGCCGGGAGGGTGCGGAACGACGGCGGTCCGGGTGTGCCGAGGACGTGCTGCTGCCAGCCGCGCAGCAGCTCGAAGTCGAGGGCGGCGCCGCGTGCCGCGTCGGCCCGGACCAGGTCCAGGGCGGTGAGCAGGCCCTCGCCGCGAGCCCTGGAGACCGGGCGGTCGAAGGCGCGGATGTACTCCGCCGCGCCGTCGCGCGCCGGAGTCACCGGCCCGTCGCCGCCGCCGTCCGGCGCGTCCTCCCACGGCGTGGTCGCGCGGACGGCGAGCCAGCTCCGCAGGTGGTCCGGCGCGGGGCCCGGGGCGGGCGGTCGTACGGCGTCGTCGGGTCGTAGGGAGAGGGCGAGACGTTCCGCGATGTCGTCGACCAGGACCCGGTCGGGGCCGGTCCAGCTCCTGAACCGGCCGTCGATCGCCTCGTCGACCAACTCCTGTGCCACATCGGGGTCCACGTGCCAGTGGCTGAGGAACCAGGTGAGGACCTGACGGCAGTGTCCGTACCAGCCGCTGCCCGAGCCGGTGCGGTCGTAGGCCTGGAGGATGAGGTTGCGGGCGGCGCACTCCCACAGGATCCGCTGGTCCGCCACGTCGGCCAGGTCCAGCGGGTACGCCCCGAACAGCTCCGCGAGCCGCTCCAGCCAGTCACGCCACTCGCACAGGCCGTCGACGACCCGGTCGAGGGTCTCCTCCGGGGTGGTGAACGAGTGCAGCACACAGCACCAGCTGCCGACCGGCCCGCCGTCGTAGTCCCCCTCGTCGTGCGCCCAGCGCCAGCCTGTGGCCCAGGTGCCGTAGTGCTCGGCGAGGGCGTACGACATGGCGTCGGCCCAGGGCCTCGCCAGGTCCCAATTCCAGTCGTGCAGAAGGGGGCCGCCGTAGGGAACGTCGGGGCGGGCCGGCATCCGGTGGGCCGGGCCGAGTGAACGTACCGTCTCCGCCGCCGACTCCGGGTCGAAGGGGTGTCGCGCGGGGTCGACCTCGTCCCAGTCCAGACAGCCCGGGTTCAAATCCTTCTGCACCGCGCAAGCCTGCCGATGCGCAGGGCGTGCGGACAACCGAATTACGGCAAGGTCAACGCGGCGTCGCCGACGGCTCGTTGGGGAGCACGCCGTGGGCGGACGCGCGTAGCGTCGGCTCGTGGCGGAGCCGGGCGAAGGTGATGGCCAGGGCGACGGCCTGGACGGCGGCGCAGCACAGCACGACCGTGTCGAGGTGGGTCGGCGGGGTGACGGCGACGAGGATGCCGGCCACCGGGAAGGGCAGCAGCAGGAGCAGCATGGTCAGGGAGAGCGTGGTGCCGAAGGCCGTGGCCGGGATGACCAGGGAACGCAGGGTGCGCAATACGACGGTGAGGCCGCCGTCGCCCGCCATGAACAGTGCGATGAGCACCATGTAGGCGGCGTAGGACGGGGCTTGGGGCAGCGCGAGGCAGGCGGCGGAGGCGAAGGTCGCGCACACGACTCCTACGCCCCACAGGTCGACGCGGCTCAGGGCGAGCCGGCAGCAGGTGATCGCGAGCAGTGTGGTGGCCGCCGCGACCGACCAGAGGGTGCCCACGTCTGCCGAGGAGCGGCCGAAGTTGTCGACCACGATGACGGGGCTGGCCGACTGGAGCAGGCCGAGGGCGAGGTTGGAGCAGGCGAGGCCCGCCACCAGCCAGCGCAGGGACGGCAGTCGGCGCAGCATGCGCAGCCCGGTGCGCAGACTGCCGGGGTGCGTTCGCCGACCGGCCGTCCGGCGCGCAGCGGGGTGGGCGGGGTCTGGAGTCCGAGCACGGCCGCCAACAGGGAGAGCCCCGTGAGGCAGCCGAGCATCCAGCCGGGGCCGACCAGCAGCAGGAAGCCCGCGAGCAGGGGGCCGACCAGCATGGCGGTCTGGTCGATGCCGATGAGCACCGACTGCACTCCGTGCGGCCGGTGCTCCGCCCGCCGGGTGACGATCGCGCCCACGGCCTCGTTCGCGACGAAGCTGAACTGCGTGAGGGTGCCGGTCACCGCGGCCAGCACCAGCACGGTCACCGTCTCCTCGGTGCCGCGCGGCAGCATCACCAGCGCCACGGCCGCCCCCGCCAGCACCAGGGCCCCGCACCAGCGAGGCCACGAAACACACGATGGCCGCGCCGCGCCGGTCCACGACGTTGCCGGCCAGCACGAACGCGGCGATCCGCGGTGTCCACTCCAGCGCGAACGCCAGACCCGTCAGCGACGACGAGCGGGTGATCGTCAGGACCAGCAGCGGCATGGCGTACGTCGCCATGGAGAACGCCAGGGCGTCACTGGTGCGGGGTGCGTAGATCCGTCGAAACAGGCTGCCGGACGGAACGGCCGCATGGCGACCGGCCGGCGGCCGGTCCTCGTGCAAAGTGATGGCCACGGAATGGGGGCTTTCGGTGAGGCGTATCACGGAGGGGGAAACGGGTGGTATCGGCCTGGGGCGAAAGGAATTCACGGGAGGCGGGAGAGCGGAAAACCCCTGAACGCAAAGGGAGTTGAGGCGTGAAATATAGCGCAGACAAATGAGTTCCGGCATATCCCGTGCCGACATCTCCGCACAGGGAGCGCCACAACTCCCCACGCCGTGACGGCAGAAGGAGAGAAGAAAGCCACTTTTTCGCACATAGGCGTCCCGGTTCCGGTCAGCGGAACCGGACGCGACAGGCGCAGGCCGGAGGATCACGGTGGTCGTGGCCGGGTGTCGAATTCACCGGTGGGTCCGACGCGGGGGAACGGATGAATGCAGGGACGGCCGGGACGCGCCCCGGCGACGTTCGATATTCCGTACTGGGGCCTTTGGCCGTCGCCGGTGCCGCAGGTGACGCGCCGCCGCTCGGCCCGCTCAAACAACGCACGCTGCTCGCCATGCTGTTGTGCCGCCCCAACACCCTCGTCTCCGTCGACGTGTTGGTGGACGCCCTGTGGGAGGACTGCCCGCCCCGGACGGCCCGGAAGAACGTCCAGGTGTACGTCTGGGCGCTACGACGACTCCTGGAGGGCGTCGGCGCGGGCGGACGGCTGGCCCGGGAGTCGGCGGCTATCTGCTGACGGTGGGCGACGGCGAACTGGACTCGCTGAGGTTCCGGGAACTCGCCGACGCCGGACGCGAGGCCGCGGACAAGGGGGAACTCCCGCTCGCCGCAGTGCTGTTGAAGCGGGCACTGGGCCTGTGGAGCGGACCCGCGCTCCCGGAACTCCGATGTTCGCGGGCCCTGTCCGACGAGGCCGAGCACCTGGATCTCAGGTACTCGCAGGTCTACGAGGACTGGGCCGAGGTCGAGTTGTGGCTCGGCAACGCCCGCGCGGTCGTCGGGACGATCGCCGAACTGACGGCGCTGCACCCGCACCGCGAACGCCTGCGGGCCGCTCACATGACCACGCTGTTCCAACTGGGGCGACAGACCGAGGCGTTCGCCGTCTACGACGACTACCGGCAGTTCCTGGCCGGGGAGTTCGGCCTGGGCCCCAGTCCGGTGCTCGAAGCCCAGTACCGCTCGATGCTGGCCGGCGGCGAGAACCTGGCCGGCCGGCTCCGAGGTCTCCCTACGGCTCAGGAGTGGGCGGGGCGCTGAACTCCCGCCACCGCCAGGCGTGTTGAGGTGGGCCCCTGCTGCCCCGTGAGCGT
Organism: Streptomyces sp. P3; assembly: GCA_016893485.2. Lineage (GTDB taxonomy): Bacteria > Actinomycetota > Actinomycetes > Streptomycetales > Streptomycetaceae > Streptomyces. Next base: position 1,307,562 of record JAFEKX020000001.1, on the reverse strand, counting down.
GCGCAGGGTCCGGCGGCGTTCGTCCCCGGTGAGGTCGAAGGGGACGACCATGATCTCGTCGGCGTCCAGGATGCCCGCCACATGGTCGACGGCCTTGGCCACCGTGTCCCGGTCGCCGTAGACCACCTGCTGGTCCTCCAGGAACCTGCGCGCCAGGAAGTCCTCCCGTGCCGACGGCGGGGACGGCTGCGGGGCGGCCCCCGTGCGCTGCCGGACGGAGACGCGCGCGGCGTGCAGGGCCAGTCGCTCGGCCTCGTCGTCGCTGCCGGCGCACAGCACGTTGAGCGAGGCGATGAGGTGCGGGCGGGCGCCGTGCGCGCCGGGGACGAAGGCCGCCCGGTACCGTTCCACCGCCGCCGGGCGGCACTTGAGCGGCCCAGATGATGGCCGTAGACGAACGGCAGTGACCGTTCGGCGGCGGTGCGGGCCGAGCCCTCGCCGGCTCCGAGGACGTGCACCTCGGCCGGTGCCTCCACGCGGGGGAGAGGAACAGGGCCGGGTGGTCCAACGGGTCCAGGAATTGGGTGAGTTCGTCGATCAGCGCGGGGAACTCGACCATCGCCTTGGCGTCGCGGCGCAGTGCTGCCTCCAGTGCCGCGCGGTAGGCCGGGGTGCCTGCGGTGTTGGAGGAGCGGCCCAGGCCGAGGTCGATGCGGCCGGGGTGCAGGGCGCCCAGGGTGGCGAACTGTTCGGCGACGACGTACGGGGCGTGGTTGGGGAGCATGACTCCGCCCGAGCCGACCCGGATGTGCCGGGTGCGGGCGGCGATGTGGGCGATGAGGACCGGCGGCGCGCTGCTGACGAGGTCGGGGGAGCCGTGGTGCTCGGCGACCCAGAAGCGGTGGAACCCGCACTCCTCGGCGACCTGCGCCAGCTCCGCGATCTCCTGGACGGCCCGGGCGGGCGGGAGGTGGCCGTCCGTCGCGCCCACGTCCAGCACGGAGAGGCGGACGGCGGGGCTTGCGTCGTCGGTGTCGAGGCGGGGCTGTGGTGTGCTCACGAGGAACTCCTGTCCTGCGCTGGGGTGGTGGGCTGGGCGGACGGTTCGGGCAGGAGGAGGGGGACACCGGCCAGGAGGGCCAGCGCCACCGCGAAGAGCGCGGCGGTCGAGGGCAGCGACATCCGGGCCAGGAGCAGTCCGGCGGCCAACGGTCCGAAGGGCTGGAGGAGTTGGGCGAGCAGACTGCTGGTGGTGGCGACCCGGCCGTAGATCTCCTCCGGCACCGCGACCGCCATGATCGTGGCGAACGACGCCGAACTCACCGGGGTGAGCAGGCACAGCGCGCAGAACCCGGCGACGAACGCGACGGTGCTGCCGCTGGTCCAGGCGAGCGCCAGCGGACGGCCCCGAGCGCGGGTGCCGCCGCCAGGGTCACCTTCAGGGAGACGTGCCGCTGGAAGAGCGGGGGTGAGGAGGGAGCCGGTCAGGCCGACGACCGCCGCCGCGCTCATCGCCGTTCCCACCAGGACCGCGCCGTGCGGCTGTGCGCCCACGCCGAGGATGAGGGCGAACGCCAAGGCGGAGAACGCCACGTTGAGACCGGCGAAGTACGCGGCGGAGCGGCGCATGAAGCGGTTCCTGATCAAGTACCGCCAGCCTGCGGTGAATTCGGTACGGAAGCGGGCACGCTGCGGGGAGTGTCCGCCGTGGTGCGCCCCGATCGGACCGCTGCCGCCACGCAGAGCGCGGAGGCGCCGAAGGTCAGCGCGTCCACCGTGAACGGCACCGAGGGGGAGAGCGACAGCAGCAGCCCGGCCGCCGCGGGCGCGGCGATGTCGGCGCCGTAGGCCCGCGCCTGGTTCAACGACAGGGCGGCGCCCAGCTGTTCGGGCGGGACGATGCGGCGGATCACCTTGTTCTGTGACGGCCGGAACACCTCGAGGGCCGTGTCCGAGATGATCACGGCTGCCAGGGCCAGCGCGATCGGCACAGGGCGCAGGAGGACGTAGAGCGCCACCGCCCCCACGGCGCACATCCGGAGCAGGTCGCAGAGGAGCATCAGGGTGCGCTGGTCGTAGCGGTCACTGAGGTAGCCGGCCGGGAGGCGGGTCACCAGGGCGACGACCAGGGAGGCGGTGCCGATGGTGGCGGCGACCGTGGCGGAGTAGCCCGCCGCGAGCAGGACCAGCGGCAGCACGATGAACGTCATCGACGAACCGAAGTCCGACAGCGCCTGTCCGATCCACAGCAGCCGGAACTCCCGGTTGCGGCCCAGGCGTTGGGGCTGCGCCGCGTTCAGGGGCGCGGTGGCGGTCATGCGCCGGGCCCGGAAGGCGTGAGCAGGTCGTCCAGCAGGAAGTTGGTGTTGGTGCGCGCACCGGGTCGGGTCGTGCGGAACCGGTCGAGGAACAGCGCGACCCCGGCCGAACCGGTCGCCAGGTCGCAGCTCTCCCGCACCGTCTGCTCACCCGGGAACACCACACCCTCCGGCCGCCGCACCGCGCTGCACAGCACCGCCTCGGCCGCCCGCTCCGCGTCGCCCAGCAACTCGGGGTCGCCCAGGAACTCATAGCCGTCCAGCAGGGCGTTGCCCAGACCGCTGAGCCCGTGGAACAACTGGGGAACGTCGTGTACTTGCGCCGTACGTCCGGCAGCAGCGCCTCGACGTGAGCGCGGAGGGAGTCGTCGCCGGTCACGTGGTGGTAGCGCAGCAGGGTGGTGAGGATGCCCGCGGTGCCCTCGTCCCAGTAGTGGCGCAGGACGGCGGCCGGTTCGTCGGTGGCGGCGACGGCCGGGAAGGACAGCAGGCCGGTGGGCGCGTACCTGCCGCAGGACAGGTCGAACTCCAGCCCGGCGCGGCCGAGTTCGAGGGTGGCCGGGTCGCCGGTCGCCGCGTGCAGGGCCAGCAGGAACATCGCCACCCCGGACGCGCCCTCGCCGTAGCCGACCGGGGTCTGCCCGCCGGAACCCGGCCAGTGGGCGCGGCCGTCCTCGTGCCGGGCGCTCACCGCGGTGCCCGCGAAGTGCTCGCCGATCCCGCGGGCCCGGTCGAGGAACTCGGTGAGTCCGGTGTCGCGCCACAGCCGCAGACAGGCCATGCCGTGCCCGGCGGCGCCGGTCAGCACACCCGGCTCGGTGTGCAGCAGGGGATGCCCGGCGGACTCGCGCAGGACCCGCACGGCGATGTCGCGGTGCCCCAGCGCCGACAGCACCCAGGCGACACCCGCCGAGCCGTAATAGAGGCCTGGCGGAAGGGACGTGGGGCCGGTCGGTTTGCGCAGTGCCCACGCCAGGAAGGTGTCGGGCACCTCGTGGCCCGTGACGTGCAGGGCGTGGAGACAGCCGTAGACGCCGTGCGCGACGGACAGCGGGTTGGTCTCGAAGACCAGCATGTCCGCGGGGAAGAGCCGGTCCTCGCGTGGGAGGTCGGCCGTGGTGCGCAGGTACTGTGCGACGCCGTCGAGGGTGGTCGCGATGCGCTTGCGCAGGCCGGTCTCCGGCTCCGGGGCGGCGGTCACGCGGTGGGCCAGCGGCGGAAGTCGGCGCCAGGCGGTGGTGAACGGCAGGTCGGTCAGACGGCGGCGCAGGACCGCCGGGTCGGGCAGCGGCGCGTCCTCGTCGTAGAGATCCCGGATCAGCGCCACCAGTTCGGCGGGCAGCGCGAGGTCGGCGGCCACCGAGTCGAGCAGGCGCAGGGGTACGGCGTGGTCGACGAGGTCGTTCTGCTGGCAGGTCAGGACACAGCACAGGATGATCCCGCCGAGCGCGTAGTAGTCGGAACGCCGGTCGCCCTGGCCGGTGGCCATCGCCCGCCGGGTGACCGCGCCGGGAGTGCCCAACCCGGCGCCCCCGCCCCGCCCTTCGTGGAAGGCGGACTCCAGGTCGATGACACGGATACGGTCGTCCGCTGTGACCATGACGTTGGTCGGGGACAGGTCGCCCAGCACGATGCCGCGTTCGTGGCAGGCGGCGATCGCGTCCGCGACCTGGAGCCACAGCAGCCTGAACCGGTCGTAGTAGTCGGTCAGTCCGGCCGGCGTCAGGTCCAGGCCGTACAACGGGTTGTGGGTGACGCTGAGATGGCCGAGGTGACTGCCGTCGATGTACTCCTCGGCGATGAACGCGTGCTCCCACTGCTCGAAGTACGCGACGGGGCGGACAAACAGTCCGGTGTCCGCCAGTTCCGTCAGCAACTCGTATTCGTGGCGCAGGAGTTGGACCGCGTCGATGCCCTCGGGGCCCACCTCGACACCGGGCCGGGCCTCCCGCAGGACGACATCCGCGCCCGTCTCGGTGTCCACGCCGCGGTAGATGCCGCCGCGGTTGCTGAACGCCAGCGCGCTCTCGGCCTTGAACCGGTCGTGCAGCAGGCCCTGGCTCGTACCGGCGGTGCCTTTCGTGGCCGTAGAGGCGGCCGTGGAAGTGGACGCAGAGGCGGACGTGCCCGTCGCCCGCTCCGCGTCAGCGTACGGGTCGCGGGCCCAACTCGGCGCGAACCAGAAGGGGTGCGCAGGTCCCGGACCAGCGAGCCGTCCGGGGTCTTGATCATCAGGTCCCGCAGACCGAGCGGCTTGAGCTCGAAACGGCTGACGAATCCGCCGTAGCGGTAGGACACCACGTGCGAGCCCGGACAGCGGCGGTCGGACAGGACGTACGGGCCCTCGAAGCCCTTCAACACGTCCGTCAACTCGGCAGCTACAGCGTGGAATTGGACGTCGTCCTCGGGATAGACGGTGATGAACTTCCCGCTGGAGGCACGCGGGAACGTCTTCCCGTTGGCCTCGCGCACCGCCATCGGATCCATCAGGAACTTGAAGCGCACCCCCGCGTCGCGCAGTACCGGCAGCGACCGCCGCAGGGTCTCGGCACTGGTGCGCGAGGTCGCCGAGACATGCAGTTTCCAGCCCTCGCCGACCACGGGCGCGCCCGGCGGTTCGGCGATGATCCAGTAACCGCGTCGCCAGGTGCGCCAGGCGTCCGGCACGACCGCCTGGTACTCGCGCAGATGCTCACTGCTCGGCGCGCGCCGGCTGAAGTCCTCGAACCACCGCGGATCGTGGTTCATGTACGGCAGTACGTTCTCCCACGGCAACTGCATCTCGGACCGCCCCTTTTCACCCTCGTGAATTCAAACCTGGAGGTGGTCCCGGACGGCGCCACCGCAAGGTGGCCGATGCCGTCCGGGACCGCCGTGTTCAGGTGCTGTCAGCAGCTCGTGATGGCACAGGAGCTGCAGCTGAAGACGATGGAGCTGGTCGGGGTCTCGATCTCCATGCTCTGCAGGGACAGCACGAATTCCGCGTCGACGGGCTCGATGGTGTGGGTCATGAAACTCTCCAGTCTCAGGTGATGTCAGTGAGATCCGCTGACATTTCCCAGACTGGGGAGAACCGCTTCGGAAACGGCATACCGGCGGTTTGGATCCGGTATTTCCTCACGCGGGAACGGTGCCGGACCGGTGCCGGACAGTGCCGGACTAGTGGCTGTGACCGGCCTTCCTGACCTTGCGGGAGACCGTGAAGCGGTCGACTTCGGCGCCAGTCGCGGCCAGCGCCCGCACCGTCAACGTCGTCGTACGGCCGGGCGCGGCGGGAGCGACGTCGACGCGGATGAACGAGTAGCCGGTGTAGCGGACCCGGGACCAGTCGACGTTCTCGGTGACCTTGCCGTCCTCGCCCGTCCAGTACGTCGGTACCGAGTCGACCGCGTCCTCGTGCCCCTCGTAACTGTCGGCCACCGGGAAGCTGTACACGCTCTCGCCGCCCGCGCCCGCCGTCACGTACACGACACCGCCACGGGTCGGCTCATGGGTGCCGCCGATCGGCAGGGTGCGGACGGCCTTGTCCTGGACGACCGGGTCGGTGCGCTCGTACACGTGGTTGTGGCCGTTGACCACCAGGTCCACCTGGTGCTTCTCGTACAGCGGCACCCACTGTTCGCGGACCCCGCCCTCGGAGGCGTGCGAGCTGGTCGTCGAGAACGCGCAGTGGTGGTGGAAGACCACGATGAAGTCGACGTCCGTACGGGCGCGCAGCTCGGTGAGCCGCTTGTCGAGCCAGACGGTCTGCTTTCCGCCGGTGTAGCCCTTGTTGGCGGGGATCTCGTACGACACGTCGTTCGCGTCGACCGACACCACACCCACGTTGCCGTGCACGAAGGAGTAGGCGCCGGGAGCTGACGAGGCGTCAAAACCGTTGGCGGGGAGGGTGAACCGGGCCTCGTTGCCGCCGTAGCCGTTGGGGGAGTACCAGGACTCCATGTCGTGGTTGCCGAACGCCACCATCCACGGCACCCGGCTCGACAGCGGCTCGATCTGCGCGAGGAACGAATCCCATTGGCGGGCGTCGTAGTTGCTCGCGTCCCCGGCAGCCCGTGCCCGGTCTCCTCCGCGTAGCAGATGTCGCCCGCGTGCAGATGGAACGCCGGATTCTGGGCCTGGACAAGGGCGTTGAGGCCGATCGAGGTGTAACTCGGGTTCTGGTCACCGAAGACGGTGAACGTGAACGGCCGGGTGCTGTGCGTCCTGGGCGCGGTCCTGAAGGAGTACACGGTGTGCGCGGCGCCCGGGTCGGCCGGGTCGAAGCCGTCGTGGCCGACACCGTAGTAGTACGTCGTGTCGGGGCTCAGGTTGTCCAGCGCCGCGTGCACGTAGTACTGGTCGATGTCCGCGCTCTTGCCGATCCCGGCCGGGGTGAACAGGTCACGCACCTCCGCCGGTATGCGGTGGCTCAGGTCGAGGGGGCTTCGGCCGATGCGGAGGAACGGTTCGCGGACCGGCAGCGGCACCTGCCACGACACCCGCATCTGCGTCCGCGGATCGGCACCGTAGGCGAGGTGCCGGCCGAACGGCGCGACCAGCGAGCCGTGCACGGTGGCGGCGGCGGAACCCGGTACGAGCGTGGGCGTCGCCGCCGCGGGCACCGGCGGCGGTGCCCGCGAGGGCGGCCCCGGTCGCGGCGACCGCGCCGCCGCGCAGCAGACCGCGACGGGAGAGGGCGCGTCTGAGGTATTCGTGTTGCTCGGGCATGCTCAGCGTGTCGGCGAGCCGGTCCGGCAGGCCCATGCGAGGAGTGTTCATGGTCCGGAGGCTCGCAGCGGAGGTTGAACGACCGATTGCCGCCTGCCCATGGGCCGGCCATATCCCGCCCATTGCCTCACCCGTCTCCTGCGGCGCTTGAACCCCTGGTGAAGCGGGCGTTGACCAGATACAGCCGGTTATGGAGTGCGGGCGGACCCTGCGGCTTGGCCAAGTCCTCAGCAACTCCGCCCCACCCCGCGCTCACGACGCACCCGCGCGGGACGTCCGGGCCGACGGTCCTGTCGACGTGCGACAGGACCCCGCCCGTGGGTACTTCGTGCCTCAGCGGTTCCGCGCCGGGTCAACTGCCGGTGCCGCGACCGGCGTGGCAGTCCCGGTGCCGGCGGTGTTCCCACCGGCCACCGGAGCCGACGGGGAAGCGGCGTCCTGCCGCGGGCGGCGCAGCAACAGCACGCACACCAGGGCCGCGAGGAGCGTCAGCGATCCGGCGACCACCAGGCACAGCCGCATGCCGTCCAGGAAGGACTCGCTCAGCGCGCCCAGGGCCCGGCCGGTGTCGGCGCCGAGATTCATGTGGGCGACGGCGCCGAGACCGCTCGAGTCGGCGGTGGAGACGATGCCGCGCTGGGTCGCGCCGGTCACCCCGGCGTCGGTGAGGTGGCCGGGCAGCGTGTCGAGCGCCTTCGTGGAGAGCAGGGCGCCGAGGACGGCCGGGCCGAGCGCGCCGCCGACCTGGCGGAACGCGTTGTTGCCGGCCGCGGCCATGCCCGCCTGCTGATACGGCACGGAGGCCACGGCGGTCGCGGTCATCGGCGTCAGGACCGTACCGATGCCCAGGCCCAGCAGCGCCAGCCGCCAGGCGATCGACGCGAACGACGTGCCGACGTCGACGCCGGTCAGCGCGAACAGCGCGCCGGAGATCACGAGCAGACCCCGGTGATCAGGACGCGCGGGGCGACCCGGTGCATGAGCCGGCCGACGGGCTGGCCGACCACGATCGCCGCCGCGGTGACCATGAGCAGCCGCCAGGCCGCCTGGAGCGTGTCGAGCTGCTGGACGAGGCCGAAGTACAGGCTGAGTAGGAAGAAGAAGCCGATCAGCGCCAGGAAGGTGATCATCGCGACCAGGGTGGTGGCGGTGAACGCGGGGCTGCGGAACAGCGTCAGATCCAGCATCGGGCCGGCGCTGCGCCGCTCGGCGAGCACGAACGCGACCCCGCCGACGACCGCCGTGAACAGCGCGACCATGACCTTGACGTCCGTGAACGAACCGGCGCCGCCCTCGATCACGCCGTAGACCAGCGCGGTGATGGCGAGGGTCGCGGTGAGCTGGCCGGGCCAGTCGAGCTTGCGGCCGTGCGGGGCGCGGGAGTCGGGGAGCAGGCGGGCGGCGACGCCCAGCGCGATCAGCGGAACCGGCACCGAGATGAGGTAGATCCAGCGCCAGGAGGTGTGGTCGAGGATGACGCCGGCGATCAGCGGGCCGATCGCGAGCGCGGCCATGAGGGCGGTCGCCCACAGGCCGATGAACTTGCCGCGCTCCCGGTGGTCGGGCACCGCGTGGCTGATCAGCGCCAGCGTGGTCGGCAGCAGGGTCGCCGCGCCGAGACCGGCGAAGGCCTGGCCGATCCACAGCGCGTGCACCGACTGCGCGGACAGCGCCACGGCGGCACCGATCGCGGAGAACAGCAGGCCCGCCTGGAACACCTTCTTGCGTCCGTGCACATCGCCGAAGACTCCGGCGGTGAGGATGAACGCGGCCATGGGAAGGACGAACGCGTCCTGGACCCAGGACAGTTGGGCGGTCGACGCGTTCAGCGCCGACTGGATGGCGGGCAGGCTCACGGCGACGGTGGTGACCGGCAAGTAGGCGACGAAGACGCCGAGGCAGGCCATCACGAGGGTGGCCGCCCGTCGATCGGGCCGCCCGCTCGCCGGGGTCGTGACGTTCACGGGGAACTCTCCTTCTGGAAACGCGGTGCCCTCGAACTCGAACAGGCACGCGCCTCAGGATCGGCTCCGCCATGCACAATCACCAACGCAGGACCGAGAAGCGGCCCAAAGCCTCCATCCAGTTGCTCCCAGGTGACAGACTTCCCTCATGACAGACGAAGTCGACGGGAAAATCCTCCGCGCCGTGCAGTGCGCGCCACGCGCCTCGTTCCGGGTGATCGGTGAGGTCGCCGGGGTCTCGGAGCAGACCGCCGCCCGCCGCTTCCACGCCCTGCGCCGGGCCGGGGTGATGCGGGTGGTCGGCCTGATCGACCCCTCCGTCCACGGCGAGGCGCGCTGGGTGGCCCGCATCCGCTGCCGACCCGACCGGGTCGGCCCGCTCGCCGACGCGCTCGCCCGCCGCCCCGACATCGCCTACGCGGGCCTCGCGTCCGGCGGTTCGGAGATCATCTGCGTCATCAGCGCACCGGTCCACGTGCCGCGCGACGACGTCCTGCTGCGCCAACTCCCCAAGTCCGCCTCGGTCCTCGACGTCAGCATCGACCTGCTCATCCATCCGTTCGGCACGTCCGGAGTGAGTGACTGGACGGGGTACGGCGGCCATCTGACGCCCGCTCAGATCCGTCAACTCGTAGGCGATCGGCCCGTTATGCCGACAGGCCCGCCCGTACGCCTCACCGACGAGGACACCCCGCTGCTCGACGCCCTCGCGGACGACGGCCGCGCCACGCACACCCAGCTCGCCGACGTCACCGGCTGGTCCACGGCTCGCGTTGCCCGCCGACTGGACGCCCTGGAGAGTTCGGGAGCGCTCGCCTACGACGTCGAACTGCTCTCCGCGCGCCTGGGGTTCGCGCTCAACGCCACCCTGTGGCTGCGCGTCGCCCCGGCCCGCCTCGAACGCGTCGGCGAGGAACTCGCGGCCCACGACGAGGTCGCCTTCGCCGCCGCGATCAGCGGTGACTCCAACATCATGGTCGTCGTCATCTGCCGCGACACGGAGGACCTGTACCGCTATCTGACCACCAAGGTCGCCGCCGTCCCGGGCGTCGACGGCTACGGCGTGAGCATCCACGTCCACCGCCTGAAGCAGGCCACCTCGCTCATCTCGCGGGGGCGACTTGTGCCGCCGGCGTTCGCATGACAGGGGCGGAGCGCACCGGGCCGGACCACCCGCGATGACGGATGGTCCGGCGGACAACTTCCTTACTGTGCCTGCGAGTTGGCCGGTCTGTCAGCGCTTCGTGTAGATGAAGCCGACCTTGTCCACCTCGTCGCCGGAGCGTCCGTGGAAGCCGGCGATCTGCCAGCCGGACGGGGCGGTGCGGGTCACGCAGTCCGAGGTGGTGGTGCCACCGGCCAGGGTGTGCCCCAGGTTGGTGGTGAACTTGGCGTAGAAGATCCGCGTGGTGTTGTTGTACTTGCCCTGGCACAGGTAGGCCGACGTCACGTACTCCCCGCTGGCCAGGGCCAGCGAGGACGCGGTGCCGCCCGTGCCGCCGTGGGTGAGTGTGGTGCCGCCTGCGAGGGTGACGCCGACCTGGTCGACGCGGGAGCCGGAGCGCAGCGAGATCTGGGTGGCGCGGGCGGCGGCCGGGACGTTGTCGATGTCCTGGTAGTAGTCGCCGTGCGGGCCGCCGAACTGGTCGCTGAGCTGGAAGTCCGCGTTCTGCGACCAGGTGAAGCCGACCGTGATCGGGTCGTGGTCGGAGAGCATCAGCCCGTCCGAGGTGAGGAACTTGGCGTGCTCGTTGTTGTACGACGTCGCGTTGAGCGTGACCAGCTTGCTGCTGCGGTAGAGGACCTTGTCCACGACCTCGCAGGTGTTGGGCACGGTGGCGCCGGTCTGGTCGCACAGCAGGGTGTCGCTGCCCTTGGCCGGTGCCACCCCGCCGCGGATCACCTTGACCCAGGCGTCGGTGAGACCGTTGGCCGCGCCGAACTCGGCGATGGTGTCGGCGGTGCGGGTGTAGCGGGTGTTGGTGTCACCCATCACGACGACCGCGTTGCCCGCGGAGTGCGACGTGATGAAGGTGGTCAACTGGGCGAGGTTGCTCGCGCGGGAGGCCTCGTCGCCGTCGTTCGTGCCCGCGTTGGTGTGCAGGTTGTAGAAGTCGACGTACACCCCTCCGACAGCCGCTCCCGCATGAAGGTGAAGCCCTTGGGCGTCAGGCAGTCGCCCGAGTCGATCTGGCAGGAGTTCCAGCCGACCCGCTCGAAGTCGTCGCCGTCCCAGGCGTAGTCGGAGACGGTGTTGAGCCCGCTGCCGATGCCGGCGCCGCCGCTGGTCGCGGTGCGGTAGGGGTGGGTGTCGGTGGAGTACAGGTAGGCGTGGTAGTTGAAGTCCTCCTGCACGTTCACGATGTCGTACGGGGCGATGCGCGTGCCAATCGCGGTGGTGCTCGTGTCGCGCGGCGTCGAGGCGCTGGACAACGACTCCGGGAGCCCGGCGACGTTGTAGGTGAGCACGTTGAAGCTGCCCGACGTGGCGGCGGCGGCCGGTGTCGCGGCGGCCACCGTGATCCCGCCCAGGGCCGCGGCAGCGGCCGCCAGACAGGCGAGAAGTCTGCGCATGGGGAAGTGCCTCCTGCGGAGTGACAGAGGGGAGGTTGATGCGGCGAGCATGTCAAAATGTAGCGACAAGCGCTTGCTATGGCTCCCCTTCAGCCGCACCGAATCAGGAATTCCCGGTGGCGCGGAGATGGCCAAGTCCCCCTGTGTGCCCGGTTGTTGTGGGTGCGGGGGATACGGTCCACAGGTGGGGATACGGGGATTCACGTCATTCCGGGTGGGCAGCGGGGTTCGTGAACCGGGCGGGGTCTTCGAGGGCTGTGGGGGATCTTCGAGGGGTGTCCGGATGTGCGCGGACCGGCGCTAGGGCCGTGCCAAGTGCCGCATCGTGAGCGCCAGTTGGAGCCGGAGCCGTCCCTGAGGCGTGCGGACCGGCCAGCCCAGCAGGGACTCCGCGTGGGTGAGGCGGTCCTGGGTGTGGAGTGGTGGACGTTGATCCCGGTGGCCGCCGCGCGGAGGCTGGTCGTGGTGGCGACGGCGTTCAGAGTGGCCAGCAGCCACGGCGCGTTGGCCGCCGCGGCTTCCAAGTCCTGGACGTCGGAGGGTGGTTCGGCGCCCGGTACCACCAGGTCCGCGAGGAGGGCGATGCCGCCGAGTTCGTCGGCGTGCACGATGCGTTGGCCGGGGTCCTGAGCGGTGCCGTCGGAGGTGAAGCGCAGGGCGGTGCGGGCGGCGGACCAGGAGCGGGGCAGGTCCAGGACGGGAACGGCGGGGCCGATACCCAGGCGGCCCGCCGGCAACTCGGCGTCCGGGTGCGGGGATTGGGCGCCGAAGCCGTCGGAGAGCGCTTGCGGATCGCCGTCCGGAACGAGCCGTAGACCGGACGTACCCGTTGTCTCCCGGGGCACGGCGACGACCCGGGGCGGCCCGTCGAGCTGGGCGACGACCCTGGCCCTCGTCGCCGGGTCGGCCGGGTCGAGGCCGAGACGCCGGGCCGCGTGCAGCCGGGCCGCTTCCGGAGCGGTGGCGTCGAGCAGGGTCTCGATCAACTCCGGGTCGTCGGCGGGCACCCGACCCCGGGTGCGGTCCAGCACCACTCGTACGGCACCGGCGGCCCGCTCCAGGATCATCGCGTCGACGACGCTGGGCGCCGACCCCGCCGTACGCTCCAGCCACAGCGCGGAGGCCCCGCCCGGCGTCAGCGCGGCGGAGGGCCAGGCGGGGTCCGGCGGTTCCGCGCTGTCCCGGCGCGTACCGTCCGCCTCGACCCGCACCCGGACCCGCCGCTCGGCGTCCACCAGCCGCGCGGCACACCCGGCGAGCACCGCCGCCCCGCGCACCAGCGCCTCAAGACCGGCCCGCGACTCGGCGAGCCGATCGAAGTACCCGATGACCCGCACGGCGGCACCGGCGTCGGATCCAGCGCGGTCAGGCGCCCGGCCAGCTCTTTCATGTGTCCATGGTGCGCCATGGAAGGGGCGGAGAGGAGGGACGGGACAGGGGAGCGCGAACGGATCGGCCCGGGCGAGCGACGAGGTTCCGGGGTGTGCGGCTCGCGCGGGGCGGGGCGTGCCGGTGCGATCACAGCCGTAGGCCTTACGGCGTGCGCGCGGCTGCGGGCCGGGCCGCGCGGCTCGGGCGGCCTGCGGGGCGAAGACGTTGAGGCCGCACACCGTGCCGAGGGCAGACGTGCGCTGACGCGCGTGCCCCTGACGCCCGGGGTCCTGCCGCCGGCAGAGATCGGCATCTATGCGTCGCTGAGGAATACCGGGTGCGAAGCCGTGCGCCCGCGACGATCACGCCGTAGTCGACTCGCCCGCGTGGCCCGAGCCGGCTGTGGCACCGACGCCGGTGGCGCGAAGTCGGCAGCGCACAGCCCGGGTTGATCAGCCCTGGGTCACGTTCGCCGCGGCCACGTTCTCGATCACGCGGCCGAGTTTGGTCTGGGCCCGGGTCAGGTCCTGGATGCGGGCGGCGATGCGGTCGCGTTCGATGATGAGCTGGTCGAGCATGGCGGGGTCGCGACGCCGGTGCTCACGCACGGCAGGAGTTCGACGACGGTACGGCTGGAGAGACCGGCCGCGAAGAGGTCCTGGATGAGCTGGACCCGCTCCAGGGCCTCGTCGGGATAGTCACGGTGCCCGCCGGGCGTCCGCGTCGATTCCAGAAGCCGCTGTTCCTCGTAGTAGCGCAGGGCCCGCACGCTGACCCCCGACCGCCTGGCGAGCTGTCCGATGCGCATGGCGCAGGTGACTCCCTTCCCGCTCGTACCTCACGTTGATGTGAGGTTCAGGCTAGCGATACCGGCTCCGGGGCACGCCCTGGGGGCCGGTCCACCGTGCGTCCTGCCGGGATCGCCGAGCCCCCGAGGGCCCATGGGGTCGTCCGTGACGGGTGGCAGTCGTGGCTTGCACCTCACGTCAACGTCAGGTTCTAGAGTGCCGAGCATCGGATGAACACGTCATTCCGGCCCGTCAAAGTAAGGCAGACCACTATGCGCGCAGCCCGGTTCCACGATTACGGCGGAGCGGAGAACCTGGTGATCGAGCAGGCTCCAGACCCCCACCCCGGACCCGGTGAGATCCGGGTCCGCGTCGCGGCGGCCAGCGTCAATCCCATCGACTGGAAGCTGCGCGCCGGCGCCCTGCGCCAGCTGATTCCCGTGGAGCTGCCCGCCATTCCCGGGCGCGACGGTGCCGGTGTGGTCGACGAGATCGGTGACGGGGTGCAGGGGGTGAGCATCGGCGACCGGGTCTTCGGCCTGGGCGGCATCACCGGTGCGACCGCGGAGCTGTTCGTCCTCTCGGCCTGGGCGCACACGCCCGCCACGTGGAACGACGAGCAGGCCGCCGGTGCCGGGCTCGCGTCGGTGACCGCGATGCGGGGGCTCGACGCGCTCGGCCCCCTCGCGGGCGCGCCCCTCCTCGTCGAGGGCGCCGCCGGCGGCGTGGGCAGCGCGGCGGTCGAGATCGCGGTGGCGCGAGGTGCCACCGTGATCGGGACAGCCAGTGAGCGCAACCACGAGTTCCTCACCGGGCTCGGCGCCGTTCCCACCACCTACGGCCCCGGCTCGCCCAGCGCCTCGCCTCCCTCGCTCCGCACGGCGTCGACCTAGTGCTCGACACCGCGGCCTCCGGCTCCCTGGACGACCTCGTAGCGATCGCTGGTGACCCGAAGCGTGTCGCGACGGTCGCGGATCACGCGGGCGGGCAGCGCCTGGGCACGCATGTGGTCAACGCGGAGAACGACTCCACTCTCCTGGCCGCGGCGGCGGAACTGGGCGGGGAGGGCCGCTACACCCCCGTGTCGAAGAGGCCTACCCCTGGAGCGGATCGCCGACGCCCACGCGCAGGCCGAGCGCGGACGCACCCGAGGAAAGATCGTGGTCTCCATCTGAACAGGCCGCTCCGTGTCCGAACAGGCCGCTCCGTGTCTGAACAGGCCCACCAGGCAGGTGACTTGACACGTGCGGGTCCGCGTGGCGAGGGTGCCCTCGATCGGTACCGGTGAGCGGGCGGTCCGGAGCGGGCCGATCTTCATCGCACCTCGTCCCGCAGGCCGCCCCGCACCCCCGGGGTCCTCTCACGCCGTGGCCAGCAACCTCCGCAGCCAGCTCACGTGGGCCGCCCTCGCCGCCTGGGACACCGCCGCCTGCGGGGCGAAGCCGTCGAAGCCGTGGAAACCCCTGGCCAGACGTGGAGTTCGGCCACTCCGCCCGCCTGCCAAAGGCGGGACGCGTAGGCGACGACCTCGTCGCGGAAGGTTTCGGCCGAGCCGACGTCCAGGAAGGCCGGGGGAGGTTCGTGAGGTCCTCCGCCCCCGGGCCGGGGCCGCGTACGGGGAGACGTCGGGGCCGCCGCGGCGGTCGCCGAGGAGGGCGGTCCAGCCGGTCTCGTTGGCCGTGCGGTCCCAGATGCCGACGCCCGCCATCTGGTGCGCGGACGGGGTGTCGTTGCGGTCGTCGAGCATCGGGCACAGGAGGAGCTGGCCGATCGGGCGCGGGCCGCCCCTGTCCCGGGTCAGCAGGGCCAGCGCCGCCGAAAGGCCGCCGCCCGCGCTCGCGCCCATGATGACGATCCGTTCCGGGTCGCCGCCGATCTCCTTCGCGTGCTCCGCCGTCCACAGCAGTCCGGCGTACACGTCCTCGATCGGCGCCGGATGCGGGTGCTCGGGCGCGAGCCGGTACTCCACCGACACCACCACCGCGTCCAGCTCCCGCGCGTACTCGAGCGCCCCGCTCACCCCGACCCGCCGGTCGCCGAGGACCATCCCGCCGCCGTGCACGTGGTAGATGACGGGCAGCGCGCCCGCCGTGGAGGGCGCGGTCGGACGGCAGATCAGCAGTGTGATGGCGGGTTCGCCGACCGGCCCGGCGACCTCCCGGTCCTCGACGGCGAAGGCCCCGTCCAGGGTCAGGTCCAGCTCCAGCGCCTGGGTGATCGCCGGGCCCCGGCGGATCTCGTCGATGTCCTCCAACGACATCCCGGGCGAGATGAACTCCTTGATCAGTTCCAGTGCCGCGGCGAGTTCCGGGTCGAACGGGGGCGGAGGCGGGACGGAGGTCATGGGTTTCTCCTGACGCTGGACGCGGCGGCTCGTACAGCCATGGTCCGCGCGTCCACCCCCGACCCGACCACCGCCGGACGGCGGAACCTCCCCCGCCGTCCGGCGGGTGCCTTGTCGGAATGTGACCTGTTGTTCACCGTCGGGGCGTGGAAGGGATCCCTCACGCCCACAACGATGTCCCAACCCCTACGGACCACCCCCTGTGGCGCCCCACACGCCATTCCCGCACCAGGAGCACCACCCGTGAACATCTCCCTGACCGTCTGGCTGCTGACGATCGCCGCCCTGTGCGCGCTCGTCGGCGTCGACTTCCTCATCGGCCGCAAACCTCACGACGTGTCCGTCAAGGAAGCCGGCATCTGGACCGTCGTCTGGGTCGTCCTGGCCTGCCTGTTCGGCCTGGGACTGCTCTTCTACGGCGGCAGCGGGCCCACCGGGGAGTTCTTCGCCGGGTACCTCACCGAGAAGTCGCTGAGCGTGGACAACCTCTTCGTCTTCGTCCTGATCATGGGCAAGTTCGCGGTGCCCTCCCAGTACCAGCAGCGGGTGCTGATGGTCGGCGTGCTCGTCGCCCTCGTGCTGCGCGCCGGGTTCATCGCGGCCGGTGCCGCGATCATCTCCACCTTCTCCTGGGTCTTCTATGTCTTCGGCGCGTTCCTGATCTGGACCGCCTGGAAGCTCGTCCAGGACGCCCGCAAGGGTCACGAGAACGAGGAGTACGAGGAGAACAAGCTCCTCAAGATCGCCGAACGCCGCTTCGGGGTCGCCGACCGCTACCACGGCACCAAGCTGTTCATCAGGGAGAACGGCAAGCGCGTGATGACCCCGATGCTGGTCGTGATGCTCGCCATCGGCTCCACCGACGTGCTCTTCGCCCTCGACTCCATCCCCGCGATCTACGGCCTCACCCAGGACCCGTACATCGTGTTCACCGCCAACGCCTTCGCCCTGATGGGTCTGCGCCAGCTGTACTTCCTCATCGGTGGCCTGCTCAAGAAACTCGTGCACCTCAGCTACGGCCTGTCGATCATCCTGGGCTTCATCGGCGTCAAGCTGGTGCTGCACGCCCTGCACGAGTCCGGCGTGCACGTCCCGGAGATCTCCATCCCCTTCTCGCTCGGCTTCATCGTGCTCGTCCTCGCGGTGACGACGTTCACCAGCCTGCGCGCCACGAGGGGCCAGGAGACGGAACCCACCGTCAAGTCGTAGGCGTGGAGGTTGACTTCGAGAGCGCTCGAAGACCTACCGTCACGAGGGACGGTGAAGGTCCGGGAGGACCGTGCAGCGGACGTGAAAGGGAGTCGGGTCATGCGGGTCGGCGTACACATCAACCGGTTCAACCATCCCGGAGGGCCGACGGCGATCGGGCCCGAGCTGGCCGCGTCGGCGGTCGCGGCGGAGGCCGCGGGCGTCAGCTGGCTCTCGGTGATGGACCACTACTTCCAGATGGAGTTCAACGGCGGCGCCGAGGACGCCATGCTGGAGGCGTACACGACGCTCGGCTTCCTGGCCGGGAACACCTCCACGGTCCGCCTCGGCGCGCTGGTGACCGGTGTGACGTACCGCAATCCGGGGCTCCTCGCGAAGATCGCCACCACGCTGGACGTGCTGTCCGGCGGGCGGGCCACGCTGGGCATCGGGGCGGCCTGGTACGACCGTGAGCACCACGGTCTCGGCGTGCACTACCCGCCGCTCGCGGAGCGTTTCGAGCGGCTGGAGGAGACCCTGCGGATCTGCTTGCAGATGTGGGACCCGGAGGCGAACGGCCCCTTCGAGGGCAAGCACTACCGCCTCGCCGAGACCCTCTGCGTGCCCGCGCCGGTCAGCAGCCCGCACCCCGAGATCATGATCGGCGGCGGCGGGGAGAAGAAGACCCTGCGGCTGGTGGCCCAGTACGCCGACGCGTGCAACCTGATCGTGTCGACGCCGGACGAGCTGCGGCACAAGCTCAGCGTGCTGCGCGGGCACTGCGACACGCTGGGGCGCGACTACGACCGTATCCGCAAGACGATCGTCCACACCGGCGAGTCGGTGACCACGGGTGACCTGGACGCGTTCCTGCGGGAGATCGACGGCTTCACCAAGCTCGGCGTCGACGCGGTGATCCTCGGCCCGCGCACGGGCGAACCGACCGAGTGGATCGAGCGGTTCGTGGCGCCCGCGGTGCCGCGGCTGGCCGAACTGGACTGACCGGAGCGGTCGTCGGGACACGAAAGGGCCGGAGTCCATGTGGACTCCGGCCCCTTCACACGCGGTACCTGGATCAGGCGGCGACGGCCTCGCCCGCGTGGCCCTTCAGCTGGGAGAGGACCTCGGTCAGCTGCGCGACGACCTCGGCGTCCTCGGACGGGTGGGTCTCGGCGAAGCGGGTCACGGAACCGGGGATCGAGAGCTTGATCTCCTCGATGACCTTGCCACCCGCGATGCCGACAGCCTTGCGGGCCTCGTCCTGCGCCCACACGCCGCCCGTACTGGCCGTACGCGGTGCCGACCACGACGACCGGCTTGCCGCCGAAGCCGCTGGCGCCGTAGGGGCGGGACAGCCAGTCGATGGCGTTCTTCAGGACGGCCGGGATGGTGCCGTTGTACTCGGGGGAGAAGAAGAGGAACGCGTCGGCGGCACCGGCGGCCTCGCGCAGCTTGGCGGCGGGGGCCGGGACGTTGCCCTCGACGTCGATGTCCTCGTTGTAGAACGGGATGTCGGCGAGACCCTCGAAGATCTCGATGTCGGCGCCCTCGGGCGCGAACTTCACCGCGGCCTCGGCGAGCTGGCGGTTGTGCGAGCCGGCGCGCAGGCTGCCGACGAGCGCGAGGATACGAACAGACATGGGGACTCCAAGAGGGGGCTGAAACACTGCCGTTACGATCCGGACCGAGGTCCGTTTAGATTTGTATCAGGCTAAGCGGACCGCGGTCCAGTTTTGTTCCCAGTGCTTTACGCTGTCTTCATGTCCAGCGCCCTTCCGCCCTTTCCGAAGCCCGAGGAGTCCATAAGCGAACCCCAGTTGCTGGAGGTCCGCTCCTTCGCCGACGAACCCTGCCTGCGCGCCGACGCGGCCCGCAACCGCGCCAAGCTGCTGGAGGCCGCCGGCCGGCTGATCGCCGAGCACGGGGTGGCCGGCGTGACCATGGAGGCCGTGGCCACCGCCGCGGAGGTCGGCAAGGGCACGGTGTTCCGCCGCTTCGGCGATCGCACCGGTCTGCTCATGGCGCTGCTGGACCACTCCGCGCAGACCCTCCAGGCCGACTTCCTGAGCGGCCCGCCCCCGCTGGGCCCCGGCGCCCCGCCGGTCGAGCGGCTGCGGGCGTTCGGCGTGGCCGTGCTCTACCGCCACGCCGAGCAGCTGGACCTGCAACTCGCCGCCCAGCCGGAACCCACCCGCCGGTTCGCCCACTCCGCCCTCCGCGCACTGGGCACACACGTCACGGTGCTCCTCCGCCAGATCGTCCCGGACGCCGACTGCGAGCTCCTGTCCCACACGCTCATGGCCTATCTGGACCCTGCCCTGATCAACCATCTGACACGACAGTGCGGGATGCCCATGGAGCGACTGGAGGCCGGCTGGATCGACCTGGTCGACCGAGTGACGGGGGCTCAAGGGGCTGGCTGAGGCGGTTAGTTGGGGTGGGTGGGGCTCAACCGTCCGGCTGAGTGGGCGGGTTGGGCTGCGCCCGGCTCGATGGCTGTGGCCAGGTCGGATGGTGGGCTCGGCTCAATCACCTCTCCGGGTATGCCAGTTGGGCTGCGTCCGGCTCACCCCGCCGCGCCCGCCTCAGGCCCCATGCTCGCGAAGAAGTCGAGCATGCCTTGCGGTGCGTCCTCGCGGAACATCAGGGTGCCGTTCGCTGCGGATTCCGCCGCCGACTGCTCGCTGCGTGGGAACAGCTTCGCCTCGTAGGCAGTCAGGGCGGCCTCGGTGTCTCCGGGGTGGGCGGCCAGGGACTGGCCCAGTTCGGCGCCGTCGAGCATGGCGAGGTTGGCGCCGACGCCCGCGAACGGGGACATCAGGTGGGCCGCGTCGCCGAGGAGGGTGACGCCGGGCAGTCGTTCCCAGCGGTGTCCGATCGGGAGGGCGTGGATCTGGCGCGGGGTCAGCGGGCCGTCCGCGTCGGCGAGCAGCGCCCGCAGGCTCTTGTCCCAGTCGGAGAAGTGCCCCAGGGTGTACGCCTTGGCCGCCTCGGTGTCCGTGAAGTCGACGCCGTCGAACGCGTCCTCGGGGACGGCGAGCGCCACGTAGATGTGCAGGCTCCCGTCGGTCTCCCGGTGGGCGAGGAACCCCTTGCCCGCGCCGAGCGCCATCATCATGCCGCCGCCGACGACCTCGGCGCTCACGGGATGCCGTACGTCGGCGTCCAGCAGGTCCACCTCGACGAACGAGATGCCGACGTACGCGGGCTTCGCGTCCGAGAGGAGGGGCCGCACCCTGGACCAGGCGCCGTCCGCGCCGATCAGCAGATCGGTCGTGAACGACGCCCCGTCCGAGAGCGTCACCTCGTGCCGGCCGCCGTCGAGCGGGCGGACGCCGGTGACCTTCGCGCCCCAGCGGACCGTGTTCTCGGGCAGCGAGCCGAGCAGCAGATCGCGCAGCTGGCCGCGGTCGACCTCGGGGCGCCCGCCGGTGCCGTCGTCGGGGTTGTCCACCAGAACCGTGGCCGCCCGGTCGAGGACGCGCGTGGCCTCGCCGCCCGGGTGCACCAGCGCGCGGAACTCCTCGTACAGGCCCGCGGCGTGCAGTGCCGGCTGGCCGGAGTCCTCGTGGATGTCGAGCATGCCGCCCTGGGTGCGTGCGGCGGGGAGTCGTCCAGTTCGAAGACGGCGGACTCGATGCCGTTCACATGCAGGACGCGGGCGAGCGTGAGCCCGCCGAGTCCGCCGCCGATGATCGCGATGGGGTGGTGGGGGGTGGTCATGGTGAACCTCCTTGAAGGGGGCGGGACATGAGGGGAAGAGGTGAGGTCACTGCGGTACGGCGGTCCGCTCGATGCCGGTGATCAGCGCCTGGATCCGCCAGGAGAGGCGGGCCTCGTGCGCCCCGGAGAGCAGGTCGTCGGCGAGCGCGGCGATGCGCGGGTGGGTCCGGTCGGACACCCGGCGCAGGGCGCCGGTCAGGGCGTCCCAGTCGTCCTGGGACGTGTCCTCGCCCGCATGCTCCGCGGCCGTCGCCGTGGCCTGCTGGAGCAGCAGGTCCACGCCCCACGCGGCCTGCGCGGGCGGGACGCCTCCCTCGTCGAGCAGGGCCAGCAGGGTCTCGATCAGGTTCAGGTAGTGCGGGCCGCTGGGCCAGGCGGTCAGTGCCGAACGGGCGAGGCTCGGGTGCTCGAACAGCATCCCGGTGTACGCCATGAGCACCCGCTCCAGCCGCTCCCGCCAGGAACCCTCCGCCGGAACGGGCCCGATCGTGCCGAGCAGTTCGTCCAGCACCGCCGCGTGCAGCTCCGCGGTGTTGCGGACGTACACGTACAACGAGGCCGGGCCGGTGTCGAGCTCCTGGGCCAGGCGCCGCATGGTCACCTTCCGCAGACCGTCGGCGCGGAGCACCGCCACCGCGGCGGCGACGATGGCCTCCTGCTCAGGGCGGGTTTCGCCGGCCGTTCGCGGCGGCTGCGCGGGGTGTCGGGTCGAGCTGTCATGCCACCACTGTAACGAACATGTTCGCTCCGAACAAGTTCGTGACGAACATGTTCGTAAAATTCCGGACCATGTTGCCCTCGTGACGACCGTTCCCCGCCGCACTCAGAGGCCCTGGCTTCTGCCAAGATGCCGTACGTCATGGTGCAGATACCGAAAACGCCCGCAGCCCCGTCGCCCGCACCGCGCTCCGTGCCCACGAGCGCCGATGTGGCCCGCCTGGCCGGCGTCTCACGCGCGACCGTCTCCTACGTCCTCAACAACACCAGCGCCGTACGGATCAGCGAACCCACCCGCCGCCGTGTCCACGAGGCCGCGAAGGAACTCGGCTACGTCCCGCACGCGGCGGCCCGCAGTCTGCGCGCGGGACACAGCCGCATGGTGCTGATGCCGGCGCCGACCGTGCCGGTGGGCGTGCTCTACAGCCAGTTCATCAGCGAACTGCAGTGGGCGCTCGGCCGCCTCGACTACACGGTCGTCCAGCACGGCTCGGTCGGACTGCACGGCGACGAGGCCGCCCGCGCCTGGGCCGAACTCCGCCCGGTGGCCGTCCTGGTGCCCGGCGCGGGACTCGGCCCGGAGGGCGTCGCCGTCCTCAAGCGCTCCGGCGCACGGGCCGTCCTCACCCTAGGCCCCGGGAAGGTCGAGGGCGCCCACGCCCTCCTCCTCGACCACGAAGCGGTCGGCCACCAGGCGGCCTGCACCTGTACAGCCGCGGCCGGCGCCGGATCGGCGTGGTCGTTCCCGAGGAATCCGGCCTGGAGGCGTTCTCCCGCCCCCGCCTCGAAGGGGTGCGGCGCGCACTGCTCGGCACGGACGCGACGACCACCGAACTCCCGCTCGCCTACAGCGAGGAGAGCGCCGCCCGGATCGCCCTGCGCTGGCGCGAGCTCGGCCTCGACGCGGTGTTCACGTACAACGACGAGTACGCGATGCTCCTGATGCGCGCGCTCCAGGACGAGGACATCCGCATCCCCGACGAGACGGCCGTGATCGGCGCCGACGACCTCATGATCGGCCGCCTGCTGCGCCCCCGCCTGAGCACCGTCCGCCTCCAGCTCCCCTCCGGCCGAGACCTCGCCGAACTCGTCGACAACGCGGTACGCGACCCGGGCGGTACACCGGGCACGCATGAACTGCTCGGCGCGTCGGTGGTGCATCGCGAGTCCAGCTGACCGGACCGGGGGGAAGGGGGCGGTGAGCGGCCTCGGGCCGGGGGCACACCCTCCGGGGTCCGGCGACCGCCCCACCCGGGATCGGCGACCGCCCCCACTCCGGGCCCGGCTACCGCACCCACCCCGGCCCCGACGACCGCACCCGGGGCAAAAAGCCCGTACGCGACTAGGATGTTGCACGCTCAACCAGACGGGGATGCGTGCGACACCGGACGCGGCTCTCGCGGCTGTGCCGGAGCAACGCTTCCCTGGGCGCGGTCGCCCAACTGGCCGCGCGGACACGGGACTTGCACTGCCCGGGTGGGGTCCCGCCGGTGACGGATCGGAGAACCGCCATGACGCTGCTCGACCCCAAGACCTGGCAGTCCCGCCCTTTGTCGGGCCCCGAGTACCCGGTCACCGAGCCCGCCACCGGCGACACGCTCGGTACCGTCACGCTCGCCGCCGCCGAGGACATACGCCCCGCGGTGGAGGCGTCCCGCACTGCACAGGCAGAGTGGGCGCGGGTCCCACACTTCGTCCGCGCCGGGGTACTGCGCAGGGCCGGTGACCTCTTCGCCGCGCACGCCGAGGAACTGCGCGAGTGGATCGTGCGCGAGTCCGGCTCGATCCCCGGCAAGGCGGACTTCGAACTGCACGTCGCCGCCCAGGAGTGCTACGAGGCCGCCGCCCTCGCCTCCCGCCCCGCCGGCCAGGTGCTCCCCACCGAGGCGCCCCGGCTGTCGTACACCCGGCGCATCCCGGTCGGGGTCGTCGGCGTGATCGCGCCCTTCAACGCCCCGCTGATCCTCTCCATCCGCTCGGTCGCCCCGGCACTCGCGCTCGGCAACGGAGTCGTCCTCAAGCCGGACCCGCGCACGGCGGTCTGCGGAGGACTCTCGCTCGCGGCGGTCTTCGCGGAGGCGGGCCTGCCCGAGGAGTTGTTCCAAGTGCTGCCCGGCGGTGCGGAGGTGGGCGCGGCCCTCGTCGCCGACCCGCAGGTCCCCGTGATCTCCTTCACCGGGTCAACTGCCGCCGGGCGCGCGGTCGGTGAGGCGGCGGGACGTCATCTCAAGCGCGCACACCTGGAGTTGGGCGGGAACTCGGCCCTGATCGTGCTGGCGGACGCGGACCTGGACGCGGTGATCTCCACGGCTGCCTGGGGTTCGTTCTTCCACCAGGGCCAGATCTGCATGACGACCGGCCGCCACCTCGTCCACGCGTCGCTCTACGACGAGTACGTCGAACGCCTCGCCGCCAAGGCCGACTCCCTCGCCGTCGGCGACCCGCACCGCGCGCAGGTCCACCTCGGCCCGATCATCGACGGCGCCCAACTGGCCAAGATCCACGGCCTGGTCGAGGCCAGCACGGCAAGGGGAGCCCGGCTCGCGGCCGGTGGCTCGCACGAGGACCTCTTCTACCGGCCGACCGTCCTCGCGGGCGTGGACGACGAAACCCCGCCTACGCGGAGGAGGTCTTCGGCCCGGTCGCGCCGGTACGGTCCTTCGCGACCGCCGACGAGGCGGCGGCGCTGGCCGCGGCGGGGCCGTACGGACTGTCGCTCGGCATCGTCACGCGCGACAGCGCCCGCGGTCTGGACCTGGCGGAACGCATCCCCACGGGGATCGTCCACATCAACGACCAGACCGTCAACGACGAGGCCGTGGCCCCCTTCGGCGGGGTCGCCGCGTCCGGCACCGGCGCCCGCTTCGGCGGTGAGGCCAACCTGGAGGCCTTCACCGACGTGCGCTGGACGACAGTGCGCGGGGACGTGGCGTCGTACCCGTTCTGACAACGAGGGCCTGGAAACCCGGGAAAATTCCCGGGGATTACTGACCGTTCTGCTCGGCCTGCGCCTGCTGCTCGGCGACCGACTTGCGGACCTCGTCCATGTCGAGCTTGCGGGCCTGGCCGATCACGTCGGTCAGGGCGGCCTCCGGCAGGGCGCCGGGCTGGGCGAACACGGCCACGCGGTCACGGACGATCATCAGGGTCGGGATCGACTGGATGCCGAAGGCCTGCGCCAGCTCGGGCTGGGCCTCCGTGTCGATCTTGCCGAAGACGAGGTCCGGGTTCTCCTCGGCCGCCTTCTCGTAGACCGGGGCGAACTGACGGCACGGCCCGCACCAGGACGCCCAGAAGTCGATCAGGACGAAATCGTTGTCCGTGACCGTCTGGTCGAAGTTGTCCTTGGTGAGCTCCACGGTGCTGCTCATGACGTACATCCCTCTTCCTCGGTGTGGGGGCGAAGCCGTCCCGGACAACACGGTCGTCCGGTCCCGTATTCCGCGCCCCTACCCGTGTGGCCTCAGCGCACACCACCCAGCAGACTGGCCCCATGACGGAAACGGAATCCATCGCGTACGACGTCGTGGTGCTCGGGGCCGGGCCCGTGGGGAGAACGTCGCCGACCGCACCCGTGCGGCCGGTCTCTCCACCGCGACCGTGGAGAACGAACTGGTCGGCGGCGAGTGCTCCTACTGGGCGTGCATGCCCAGCAAGGCCCTGCTGCGCCCGGTCATCGCCCGAGCCGACGCCCGCCGCGTGCCCGGCCTCGGCCACCCACCTCGTCCAAGGCCCCCTCGACACCGCCGCGGTCCTCGCCCACCGCGACTACGAAACCTCGGGCTGGAAGGACGACGGCCAGGTCCAGTGGCTCGACGGCATCGCCGCCGACCTCTACCGCGGCCACGGCCGCCTCGACGGCCCCCGAAAAGTGACGGTCACGGGCCCCGACGGCGTACGGCACGTCCTCACCGCACGGCACGCCGTCGCGGTCTGCACCGGCACCCGCGCCCTCCTCCCCGACCTGCCCGCACTCGCCGACGTCAAGCCGTGGACCAGCCGCGAGGCCACCAGCGCCAAGGCCGCGCCCGGCCGGCTGATCGTGGTCGGCGGCGGAGTCGTCGCCGTGGAGATGGCCACCGCCTGGCAGGCACTGGGCTCCCAGGTCACCCTCCTCGTCCGCGGCAAGGGCCTGCTGCCCCGCATGGAGCCCTTCGCCGGCGAACTGGTCGCCGACGCGCTCACCGAAGCGGGCGTCGACCTGCGCACGGGCACGTCCGTCACCTCGGTGACCCGCGAGAACGGCACCGTCGTCGCCGTCACCGACGGTGGCGACCGCATCGAGGGCGACGAGATCCTCTTCGCCACCGGACGCGCCCCGCAGACCGACGACATCGGCCTCGACACGATCGGCCTGGCACCGGGCTCCTGGCTCACGGTGGACGACACCCTGCGCGTGCGGGACAGCGACTGGCTGTACGCGGTCGGCGACGTCAACCACCGCGCCCTCCTCACCCACCAGGGCAAGTACCAGGCCCGTATCGCGGGCGCCGCGATCGCCGCCCGCGCCGAGGGCGTTCCGCTCCTGGAGACGGACCCGTGGGGCGCCCACGCGGCCACCGCCGACCACGACGCCGTCCCCCAGGTCGTCTTCACCGACCCGGAGGCCTCGTCCGTCGGCCTCTCCCTCGCGGAGGCGGAAGCGGCCGGCCACCGCGTCCGCGCGGTCGACGTCGAGTTCTCCTCGGTGGCGGGCGCGGGCCTCTACGCCGACGGCTACCGGGGCCGCGCCCGCATGATCGTCGACCTGGACGAGGAGATCCTCCGAGGCGTCACCTTCGTGGGCCCCGGCGTGGGCGAACTGATCCACTCGGCCACGATCGCCGTCGCCGGCCAGGTCCCGATCAACCGCCTGTGGCACGCGGTCCCGTCCTACCCGACGATCAGCGAGGTATGGCTGCGCCTGCTGGAGGCGTACCGAGGCTGAACCCACCGTCGGCCGGCCCGGGCGGAACACACCTGATCCCCGGGCCGGTTGACAGCCGACCGATCTCCTACGGCAGCTCGAAGCCGAGCGCAGCCGACGCCGCATCCGGGGTCGGCTGCGCCCAGCGCTCCGCCATCGCCTCGTTCGAGGACAGCGAGCGCAACTCGGCCCGGTCCAGATAGAGCATCCCGTCGAGATGGTCCGTCTCGTGCTGGACGATCCGCGCGGGCCACCCGGTGAACACCTCGTCCACCGCCCGCCCGTGCTCGTCGAGCCCGGTCAGCCGCACCGACTCGTACCGCGCGACGACCGCCTGCCAGCCCGGGACGCTCAGGCACCCCTCGAAGAACGCGGCCCGCTCCTCGCCGACGGCCTCGTACCGCGGATTGACCAGCACCCGGAACGGCTGCGGCACCCGCCCGCGCGCCACCCGCACCTCGTCCGACACCGGCGCCGGATCCTCGATCACCGCGATCCGCAGCCCGACCCCGACCTGCGGGGCCGCGACGCCCACCCCTGGCGCGGCATGCATGGTCACGCGCAGCGCCTCGACGAACCGGGCCAGCAGCGCCGGCTCCAACTGGCCGTCGAACGGCTCGGTGACGCTCCTGAGCACCGGGTCTCCGGCCGAGACGATGGGCAACGGGCCACCGACGGCGAGGAGTTCCTCGACCCGTTCGGCCAGGGGTGCGCGATCACTGGGAAGTGCCATCGCGCCAGGATGCCATGGCCTCCGGCGCGCCCCGCTGTGACCCACGCCACGCGAAGTCACGGGAACCCGCGGCCTTCACGCCCCGACTACTGGACCACTACGGCCACGACACATCCCCCGCCCGATTCCCCATCCCCATCCCCCTCCGACCCGCCCCCGTCCCCTCCTCCTCGCCCCCGGAGACGCCCGACCATGTCCACCGCTCCCTCGACCACCACGGCCGAGGCCCCGCACGAGCCCACCCCGGCACCGTCCCCAGCCGCTGGGCCCCGCTGCGCCCCCTGGTCCTGCGACTGCACTTCTACGCCGGAGTGCTGGTCGCGCCGTTCCTGCTCGTCGCCGCGGCCACCGGCTTCCTGTACGCCGGTGCCTTCCAGGCCGAACGGCTCGTGTACGCCCATGCGTTGACCGTCCCGGTAGGTGACCGTGAGCTGCCGATCTCGCAGCAGGTCGCCGCCGCCCGCACCGCGCACCCCGACGGCACGGTCTCGGCGGTACGGCCGTCCCCGAGGACGGTGCCACCACCCGCGTGATGCTCTCCGGCGTCAAGGGCACAGCCGCGGACCACACCCTCGCGGTGTTCGTCGACCCGTACACCGGCACGGTCCGCGGCGCGCTCGAACAGTACGGTTCGACCGGAGCCCTCCCGCTGCGCACCTGGATCGACGAACTCCACCGCGATCTCCACCTCGGTCAAACCGGCCGTCTCTACAGCGAGTTGGCCGCGAGCTGGCTGTGGGTCATCGCGGGCGGCGGACTGGTGCTGTGGTTCTCCCGGCGCCGCGCCCTGCGCAGGGTGCGCGGCACGAGCGGTCGCCGCCGCACCCTCGGCCTGCACGGCACGGTGGGTGTCTGGGCCGCCGTGGGCTTCATCTTCCTGTCGGCGACCGGACTGACGTGGTCGACCTACGCGGGCGCCAACATCGACCAACTCCGCACCTCCCTGGGCCAGTCCACCCCCTCGGTGTCGGCGGCGGCAGGCGGCGAGCACGCGGGGGCACGGCGGTTCCACCGCGACCGGCGACGCCCAACACGGCGTGGGACTCGACACGATCCTCGCCGCCGCGCGCGCCAGGGGCCCGGGCAACCCCGTCGAGATCGTCCCGCCCGCCGACGCGAACTCCGCGTACGTCGTCCGGCAGGTGCAGCGCAGCTGGCCGGAGAAGCAGGACGCGGTCGCCGTCGACCCGGCCACCGGCAAGGTCACCGACGAACTCCGGTTCGCGGACTACCCGTTGCTCGCCAAACTGACCCGCTGGGGCATCGACCTGCACACCGGCGTCCTCTTCGGCCTCGTCAACCAGCTGGCCCTGATGCTGCTCGCGGGTTCCCTGATCCTGCTGATCGTGTGGGGCTACCGCATGTGGTGGCAGCGCGGCCGGGGTTCGTCCTTCGGCCGCCCGATACCGCGTGGCGCGTGGGCCCAGATGTCCCCGCTGCTCCTCGTGCCGTGCCTGGCGGCGATCGCCGTACTCGGCTATTTCATACCGCTGTTGGGGATTCCACTGGCCGGGTTCATCGCCGTGGACGTGGTGCTGGGCGAGATCGCGCACCGCCGGGGAGTCGGACGTACGCGAAGTAGCGGGGCACGCGAAGGGGCCCGGTTCCTGACCCGGAACCGGGCCCCTGTCTCCGCGCTCTTCGTCGCTCAGACCTGCTCGAAGTCACCCGCGAGCGCCGAGGCGATCCGCAGGTGCGAGCCCGCCTCGTCGTGCCGTCCCTGCCGCTCCAGCGTGCGGCCGAGCATCAGCCGGGCGTAGTGCTCCACCGGGTCACGCTCGACGAGGACGCGCAACTCGGCTTCGGCGCGCCGGAGTTGGGCCGAGTGGTAGTAGGAACGCGCCAGCAGCAGGCGCGGCCCGGTCTGCTCGGGCACCTCCTCGACCAGCCCGCCCAGCACCCGCGCCGCCGCGGTGTAGTCCTTCGCGTCGAAGAACATCCGCGCACGCTCCCAACGCTCCGCCGGTGTTCCGTGGTCGTAGTACGTCATGTCCACTTGACCTCCTTCGACCTGCACAACGGACCGGGTTGGTTGAATATTCCACTACCTATTGGCCGCGTCGATCACCTCGCCGCGGCGGCCAGTTCGGCGTTCGCCCGCTCGGTCACCAGGGCGAGCACGCGGCCCGCGGCGAGGAGATCCGCCTCGGGGATGTCGCCCCAGATCCTGGCGCTGGCCCCGCTCGTCTCCTGGGTGATCCGTTCGTACAGGGCCCGGCCCGCATCCGTGATCCGCACGTCGGACGCGTCCGCCGCGACGAGCCCGGCCGCGATCAGTTCGTCGATGGTGCCCTGCACGGAGTCCTCGTCGGCCTTCAGGGCCGTGACCGTGTCCGCGGCGAGCCGGGCACGGTCGACGGGCCCGTCCGCGAGAACGACCGGCCGCAGGACGATCTGCTGCTGGAAGCCGAGGCCGTGGCGGGCGAGGACGCTCTCCAGGACGGCGCGGGCGGCGTAGTGGGCCAGGCCGAGCGCGCGGGCGTCCGCGGGGGCCGTGGTGGTTGTGGTCATGGCTGCTCCTTCTCGTGCTCACTCGTGTGGTCAAGAGGGTGTCGAGCAGGGTCGTCAGATCCCGGCCGAACTCCCGGGCCCGCGCGCTGTCGAGGCCGCCGAGGGGTTCGAGCAACTGCTCCAGGAGCCCGTGGACGACCTTGATCGCCCGCCGGGTCACCTCGCGGCCCTGCTCGGTGAGGGCCAGTTGGATCGCGCGGGGGTCGCGGGGTCCCAGGTGCGCTCGACGAGGCCGGCCGTCTCCAGGGCGCGGGCCAGCTTCGAGACGTAGAGCGCTTCGAGGCCGGTGTGGTCGGCGAGGTGTCGCTGGCTGGGGCGCAGTCCGGAGCGCTGCATGCCGTACAGCGACGCCACCAGGGAGTACTGCGCATGGGTCAGTCCCAGGGGTGCCACCGCGCGGTCGACCGCCACGCGCCACTTCATCGACAGTCGCCAGACCAGGAAACCGGGCGTCGCGCCCTCGGATGCCGTACTCATGCTCGATACAGTACATGGCTACTATGTCCATGGCTACTATTTTCGAACGGAAGGACGGCGTCCGAGAGCACGGCGCAGGGGAACCGGCGAGGGACTTACGGACTGACGGAACGGCCTCGGCGGGACTAGGTTGTCGCCATGAGCAATCTTGATCGCGAAGCGGTTCCGGCCCTGTGCGGCGGCCGCGGTTTCGTGGTGGCGGAGCCCGTCCGTGAACTCCTCAGCCCGCGCCGGGTACAGCTCGGCGAGTCCACCGAAGTCCGCCGCCTGCTGCCCAACCTGGGACGCCGGATGGTCGGCGCCTGGTGCTTCGTCGATCACTACGGCCCCGACGACATCGCCGACGAGCCCGGCATGCAGGTGCCCCCGCACCCCCACATGGGCCTGCAGACGGTGAGCTGGCTGCACGAGGGCGAGGTGCTGCACCGCGACTCGACCGGCAGCGTCGCCACGATCCGCCCGCGCGAACTGGGCCTCATGACCTCCGGCCGCGCGATCAGCCACGCCGAGCAGAGCCCGAAGACCCACGCCCGCTTCCTGCACGGCGCGCAGCTGTGGGTCGCGCTCCCCGACAGCGACCGGCACGTCGACCCGCACTTCGAGCACCACGCCGAACTGCCCGTCGTCACCGCGCCGGGCCTGCGCGCCACGATCGTCCTCGGTGACGTCGACGGCGCGACCTCGCCCGGCACGACGTACACCCCGATCGTCGGCGCGGACCTGGCCCTCGCCGCCGGGGCGGACGTACGCCTGCCGCTGGAACCGGACTTCGAGTACGCCGTCCTCGCCATGTCCGGCGAGGCCCACGTCGACGGCGTCCCCGTCCTCCCCGGCTCGATGCTCTACCTCGGCTGCGGGCGCACCGAACTCCCGCTGCGCGCCGCGTCGGACGCGGGGCTGATGCTGCTCGGCGGCGAGCCGTTCGACGAGGAACTCATCATGTTCTGGAACTGGATCGGCCGCACGCAAGAGGAGATCCAGCAGGCCCGCACCGACTGGATGACCGGCACCCGCTTCGGCGAGGTGAAGGGCTACGACGGCGACCCGCTCCCGGCGCCGGAACTGCCGCCCGTCGGACTGAAGCCGCGGGGGCGCACGCGCTGAACTCCCTGCCCGAGGAGTGAGGTCGACGACGCCTCAGGGTCACTCGTTCGGGCCCGTCCTGCTGCGGGGAGGGGACCCGCGGCCGACGCTGGGTGAGCCGGCCGTGGGCCGGTGATGTGCCCGTGCCTCCGCTCGGGCCGCCCGAGGTCGTGGGATGAAGGAGGGACGGCGTTCATGGCGAAGGCTTACCTGGTGGGAAGTGGTGTCGCGGCCCTGTCGGCGGCGGCGTTCCTGATCCGTGACGGCGGGTTCGCGGGGTCCGACATCGTCCTGCTCGAGGAGCAGGACCGGGAGGGGGCAGCCTGGACGCCGCCGGGTCGCCCGAGACCGGGTACACCATGCGCGGCGGGCGGATGTTCGAGATCCACTTCGACTGCACCTACGACCTGCTGGGCTCGATCCCCTCCCTGGACGACCCGTCGAAGTCGGTCACCGAGGACACCTTCGCCTTCCACGAGGACTTCGCCTGGGACGACCACGCCCGGCTCGTCGACGCGGCGGGCACAGTGGTCGACGCGCACTCCATGGGCTTCTCCGAGCGCGACCGGCTCGAACTGGTGACGTGCGTGAGCACCCCGAGCGGCTGCTCGACGGCAAACGCATCACGGACTGCTTCAGCGAGGGCTTCTTCCACACCGACTTCTGGTGGATGTGGTGCACCACCTTCGCCTTCGAACCGTGGCACAGCGCCATCGAGTTCCGCCGCTACCTCAACCGCTTCATCCACCTCTTCAAGACCTTCGACTCCATGTCGGGGATCTACCGGACCCGCTTCAACCAGTACGACTCCATCGTGCGCCCCCTGTCGAAATGGCTGACCGAGCAAGGGGTGACCGTCCAACTCGGCACCCGGGTAACCGACTTGAGGCTTGCCGAAGGCGACGCCCTCACCGTGGAGGCGCTCACCTGGACCCGGGACGGCCGCAGCGAGGAGACGGTGCTCGGCCCCGATGACCTGGTGCTGGTCACCAACGGCTCGATGACCGCCGACTCGACACTCGGCTCCACCGACACCGCGCCCGTGCTGGACACCTCCGGCGACGCGGGCTCCTGGCAGCTGTGGGAGACGCTCGCCGCGAAACGGCCGGGCCTGCTGGGTGACCCTTCCGTCTTCAACTCCTCGATCACGGACTCCACTTGGGCGTCCTTCACCGTGACGACCAAGGACCCGACCTTCTTCGAGCTGATGGAGAAGTTCAGCGGCAGCGAGGCCGGCAAGGGCGGCCTCATCACGTTCAAGGACTCCAACTGGCTGCTGACCATCGTCCTCAACCACCAGCCCCACTTCCGCGACCAGCCCGAGGACACCTTCGTGTGGTGGGGCTACGGCCTCTTCCCGGACCGGGAAGGCGACTTCGTCCGCAAGCCCATGCGCCAGTGCACGGGGCGGGAGATCCTGGACGAGGTCCTGCACCACCTGCGCTTCGAGGAGGGACCGCAGATCCTCGACCACTCGATCGTGATCCCGGCGCTGATGCCGTACATCACCAGTCAGTTCCTCGTCCGCAGGGCCGGAGACCGGCCGCAGGTCGTCCCGGAGGGCTCCACCAACCTGGCTTTCATCGGGCAGTACGCCGAGGTCCCCGACGACGTCGTCTTCACCGTCGAGTACTCCGTACGCACCGCCTGGACCGCCGTGGCCCGGCTCCTCGGCCTGGACCGGCAGCCGCCGCCCGTCTACAAGGGCGGGCACGACCCGAAGGTGCTCGTCGAGGCGCTGCGGACGATGCACCGGCGCTGAGCCGAGCCGCCGCGGAGTGCGCGCATGGCCGTCCCGCGACGGGCGGGGCGGTCACTGGCTGCTTTCCGCGGCGTCGCCTCCTGGGCGTCCGCCGGTCGTCGGGTGGGTGGGTGGGCGGTTCACGCTGACCATTAGGTACGTCTCACCTTTCTTCGGCGGGCGTGTCCAGGAGCGGGTGGTGAAGGTGTGCAGCCGTCCGGTCGTGAGGGCGTGACGGGGCAGAGACGCGCCGAACTCCCGGGTGACCGCCTCCAGCAGCGGTCGTTCCGCCTCGGCGGCGGCTTCTTCCGTCAAGTCACCGAAGAACTGGGTCGGTTCCAGGGCCCCCGGTATCTCCCGCTCCGCTGGATCTCTCCGCCCTCGTACGTGAACGCGTACCGCTCGACGCCGTCCTGGGCGACCGAGAGATGGAAGAACGGCTTCCCGTGTCCCGATCTCAAGCCGCTCCACACCACCACCGCGCGGGTGCCCGCGCCGGCCGCCGCGGCCGGGGAGACGAAGCGTGGTCGGTGGAAGGAGGCGGGATGGTCGTCGAAGGCGAAACTCCAGCCGGTGCCGGCCCGGCCGACGGCCACGAGAGCCTTGTCGTCGTAGGACGAGAACTCCCGCTGGTTGCCCGTTGTCCTGTGGCGAGCGTCCCAGAGGGTCATAGGGGCGTTCAGCACGGTGTCGTCCCTGTCCCCGTCCCTGTCCCCGTGACCGTTCCCGTCTCCGTCCGGGTCCCTGTCCGTGAGACGGCCGGGCAGCTCCTTGGGGTGCGCGCCCTCCACCAGGACGAAGCGGTAGGACGTGCGGTTGTTGCCCCGGTCCGGTTCCGCGAGCCATGCCAGGTCGCCCGGGTCGAGGTCGGCCGCGGGGCTTGGCGGCTCGCCTGTCTGGCCGGCCCTCGGTGTGGACAACAGCTCGCGGCCCCGCTCCGGGGTCAGCAGGTGACCCAGCACGGGGTCGGCCACCCATGCCAGCGGTGCCAGGTGATCCGGGCCCAGGGGTTCCCACAGGGGCAGCGCGTCCATCAGCGTCCGCCATGCCTTGTCGGAGTCGCCCCACCGCGCCAACTCCCGTGCCCGGTCGACCGCTTCGCCGAACGGTCCGGCCGGCGCGTACCGGTACGTGCCGTTCCGCACCTCGTCCAGCGTCGCGAAGGCCAGGGACATCAACTCGTCGTCGGCACCGCGCAGATGGAACCTCAGGGTGGAGTCGTCCCGGTACGAGTGCAGCGCGTGCTCGGCGACCAGCGGGGGCAGCAGCTCGGGCGTGTACCGCGGGTCCGTCACGAGGTCCTCGAAGTAGACCATGTACGTCTTTCCGAGCAGCCGGCGTATCTGGTCACCCAGCCCGGCCGCGCGCGGTCTGCTGTATCCCTTGGCCTTGTCAAGCACCTTCTCGGCCTGCTCCCAGCCGCCGCGCAGCGCCGCGAGCCGGGCCTCCTCCACCTGCGCGTCCAGCTCGCGCGTCGTGTCGTTGACGAACTCCGGTGCGCTGTCGCTCTGCCGAGCCGCCAGGCTGTGGAACTGCCGGTGCATGTCCCGCATGAACGCGAGGAAGTTCGCGTGTCGCGCGGGCGGCTCGGCCAGCCAGCTCGACCAGGTGTACACGGCCCACTCGCCGTCGTCGTCCACGTCCTCGGGATCCATGAGGACGTAGGTGACGTCGGACTCGACGTCGAGCTGGAGCCCGCGCCGCCACACGTCCGCCTCCCGCCGCGACTCGGGTTTGGAGTCCTCGTCCAGGTGCTCGGCGTACAGGTCCGCGAGGCCCGACTCGTTGTTGTGCCAGTGCGCGTCCTCGGTGCCCGCCAGCAGCCGCACGAACCCGCCCGCGTTCCGCCAGCCGTCGCTGACCTTGAGGAACTCCCGGTAGGACGGAGGCATTTGGCGACCGAGGCGCTCCTCCATGGCCGCTATCCGCTCCTCCGAGGCGGGCGCGAACCCGAGCCGGCGCGCCTGTCGCGCGGCCTCGTCGTCCTCGCTCCGCGTGTCGCTTTCCGGGAGGGAATCCGCCCATTCCCCGCTCCACTTGCGCAGGAAGGACCGCCAGTCGAATGCCGTGGAATCCGTCATACGCCCGATGCTGCCACCCACCACTGACAACACTGCGGAGTTGGACTGTGTGTATAGTGCTTGGACGTACAGTCTGAAGGTAGGGGTGGGAATGGCGGACGGCAGTCCGGCCCTGGACGCCGAACGGGACGCGATCATCGGTGCGTTGGTGCCGGTCGTCGACGGGATCGCGGCGACCTTCGGCCCGGTGTGCGAGGTGGTGCTGCACGACTACCGGCGCCCGGAGCGGTCCGTCGTCGCCGTCGCCGGAGCCCTCACCGGGCGGTCCGTGGGCGGGGCGATGAGCGAGATCGGGCTACGGATGCTGGCACGCGGCGACGAGGCCGCCGACGAGCTGAACTACCTCACCCGCACCAGGAACGGCCGGCGGCTCACGTCGTCCACGATGGTCCTACGGGACTCCACGGGCGCGGTGTTCGGCGCGCTCTGCGTCAACGTCGACGTGACCGCCGTACAGCAGGCGCAGGACCTGTTGGCAGGGATCGCCGGGAGCGCCGCAGCCCAGCCGCCGGCCACCACCACCTTCGGCAACGACATCGACTCCGTCGTCGAGGCCATCGTCGACGACCATCTGCTGCGGCGGAGTCTGACCTGGGTCCAACTCGACCGCGCGCAGCGGCTGGAGCTGTTCCGCAGCCTCGACGAGCACGGGGTCTTCGCCGTGCGCCGGGCGATCGAACAGGTCGCGGCCCGGCTCGGCATCTCCCGGGCCTCCGCCTACAGCTATCTCTCGCAGGCCCGCGCGGCGACGGGCACATCCCCGGACCCGCAGCCGACACGGCTTCTGATTCCGCTTCCACTGGAGGACACGCGTGACGACCGGCACCCCGCCCATCACCCTCGACGACGTCCGCGACGCCGCCGCGCGGATCAAGGGCGTCGCCCACCGCACACCGGTGCTGCGCTCGCGCACCCTCGACCAACTCGTCGGCGCCGAGGTCCTGTTGAAGTGCGAGAACTTCCAGCGCATCGGCGCCTTCAAGTTCCGCGGCGCCTACAACGCGGCCTCCCGGCTCACGCCCGAGCAGCTCGCGCGCGGCATCGCCGCCTACTCGTCCGGCAACCACGCCCAGGCCGTCGCCCTCGCCGCCCGTGAACTCGGCACCACCGCGGTGATCCTCATGCCCGAGGACGTCCCGGCCTCGAAGCGGGCCGCCACCGAGGGATACGGCGCCGAGGTCGTCACCTACGACCGCTACAGCGGCGACCGGGTGGCCATCGGTGAGGCCCTGGCCGCCGAGCGGGGGCTCGCCCTCATCCCGCCCTACGAACACCCGCACGTCATGGCGGGACAGGGCACGGCCGCGCTCGAACTCGTCGAGGAAGCGGGGAGTTGGACGCCATCGTGGTGCCCGTGGGCGGCGGCGGACTGATCGCCGGTACGGCCACGGCGGTCAAGGGGCTCCACCCGCGCACCCGCGTGATCGGCGTCGAACCGGAGGCCGGGGACGACACCAAGCGGTCCCTGGAGGCCGGCCACCGCGTGTCCGTCCCGGTGCCGCGCACCATCGCCGACGGACAAGCGGCCGACATCCCGGGGAGTTGACCTTCTCCGTCAACCAACGGCTGGTCGACGAGATCGCGCTGGTCAGCGACGAGGAGATCAAGGACGCGATGCGCTTCGCCTTCGAGCGGCTGAAGATCGTCATCGAGCCCAGCGGCGCCACCCCGCTGGCCGCGCTCCTCGCCAAACGCGCGGGCCAACTCCAGGGCCGGGTGGGGATGATCGTCTCGGGCGGCAACATCGACAGCGGGCGGTTCGCCGCGCTGTGCGCGAGCGGCGGCCCCTCCTGAACCTGCCCGGGTGGGCCTGACGGTTCCCCGAATGGCGCTCCCGGGTGGACAGGAAGACGATGGAGTGGTGGGGCACGGCCCCCGCCGGAGCATCGGTGCCGTTCGTGGTCGCCGGGAGACGGAGACCGGCCCCGGCCGTGCTGTGCGCGGCAGGAACGGAGGCAGCCGTCATGCTGGAAGTGAAGACGGTCGACAAGCCGGACGAGCGACGGGACTTCCCCCGCGGCCACCTCGAAGCGGTCCACCTCAGCGGACTCGACTTCGCGGTGGGCACCTTCGAACCGGGCTGGCGCTGGTCCGAGTCGGTGGCTCCGATCGCGGGCACCGAGAGTTGCCAGATCCATCACAACGGTTACGTGGTGCAGGGGCGCATGCATCTCCGCATGGACGACGGCGGCGAGGGCGAGGTCGGCCCCGGCGACGTCTTCGTGTGCCCGCCCGGACACGACGCGTGGGTCGTCGGCGACGAGCAGGTGATCGTGTACGACTTCGCCGGTGCCATGGCCACGGACTACGCGAAGGCCAAGTGATCGACCCCTGAGCGCCCGGCGGCACCGCACCCGCCGGGCGCCCACGTCATGCCTCGTACGGGACGACCCGCCCCTCGGCGTACGCGATCGCGTCCGCGTGGCCGAACAGCCCGGGCAGCCCGCCCGTGTGCACGAACACGGTCCGTTCGCCGGGCCGGATGTCGCCGTCCCGGACGGCCGCGATCAGCCCTGCCATCGCGCGTCCCGTATACGTCGGGTCGAGGACGAGCCCGGCGGTGCGGGCGGTCAGGGTGAGGGCCTCGGCGGTGGCGGCGGTGAGGTGCCGTAGCCCCCGCCGATCTGATCGTGTCGTACGCGCAGTACCTCCGAGGCGGGCAGGCCCGCGAACTCCCTTACCGCCAGGGCCGGTTCGGGCAGTGCGCCCACGTCGACCCCGAGGACCGCGTCCGGTCCGAGGGCGGTCACCAGCCCGGCCATCGTGCCGCCCGAGCCGAGCGCGACGACGGCGGTACGGAAACCGGGAGCTGCCGGCGCAACTCCTCGCCGCAGCGGGCGTAGCCGCGTGCGCCGAGCGCGCTGGAACCGCCGAACGGAATCAGCGCGGGCCGCGCGCCCGCCGTGCGCAGCCGCTCGCACACCTCGGCCGCCGCCCGGTCCAGTCCGGCCTGGTCGACCTCGCCCGCCCAGGCGATCCGGGCGCCGAAGAGGCCGTCGAGGGCGAGGTTCCCGGAGCGCGACGCGCCCGGTGAGCCGCGCAGCACCAGCACCACGTCCAGGCCCAGCCGCGCTCCGGCCGCCGCCGTCAGACGGGCGTGGTTGCTCTGCGGGGCGCCGGTCGTGACCAGGGTGTCCGCGCCGTCGGCGAGTGCCGCGCCCGCGGTCCACTCCAGCTTGCGGATCTTGTTGCCGCCGCCTCCGAGGCCGGTCAGGTCGTCGCGCTTGATCCACAGGTCGTCCGGGCCGAGCCCGATCGCGGCGGCGAGTCTCGGGGCCGGTTCCACGGGGTGGGGAAGGTGGCCAGTTCCACGTGCGGGGCGCGGTGCGGGTCGCTCATGACGTACACCATCGCGCGCCCTCGGCGGTCGGCTCGCGTCCCGTTCGGCATACGGGTCCTCTCCGGGCCTGCCCCGGACTTGCTTATGGAAACCGATCGGTTTACTGTGGTCGACATGCGGAAACCGATCGGTTTCCTTCTCTCTCTGTCTCACCCCGGAGTTCCCCATGACGAACATCGAAGGCGCCGTAGTCCTGGTCACCGGCGGCAGCCGCGGCATCGGCCGGGCGCTGGTCGCGGCCCTGTACGAGCGCGGCGCCAAGAAGGTGTACGCCACCGCGCGCGACCCGAAGACCGTCACGCACCCGGACGCGGTGCCGCTGGCGCTGGAGGTCAGCGACCCGGCGTCCGTCGCGGCGGCGGCCGAGCAGGCGCAGGACGTCACCATCCTGATCAACAACGCGGGCGCGTCCGTGAACGCGAACTTCCTCGACTCGCCCGTCGAGGACGTCCGCCGCGAGTTCGAGACCAACTTCTACGGTCCCCTGCTCGTCACCCGCGCCTTCGTGCCGATCATCGAGCGCAACGGCGGCGGCCACCTCCTGAACGTCCATTCGGTGCTGTCGTGGCTCGGTGTCCTCGGCTCCTACAGCGCGTCCAAGGCGGCCCTCTGGTCGCAGACCAACTCCCTGCGCCTGGACCTGAAGCCGCGCGGCATCGACGTCACCGGACTGCATGTCGGCTACGTCGACACCGACATGGCCGCACACGTCGACGCGCCCAAGTCCACTCCCGAGAGCGTCGCCGCACAGGCCCTCGACGGCATCGAGGCCGGCGCCTTCGAGGTGCTCGCCGACGACCTGACCCGCCAGGTCAAGGCCGGGCTCTCCGGCGAAGGGGCCGCCCTGTACCCGCAGTTGGCGGCCTGACCCGATCGGCGCTGCTCAGATCGGCAGCAACCGGCCGACCAGCGCGCTCAGTTGCCGCACGTTCCGGCACTCGTGCATCTCGACCAGCTCCGCGTACTCCGGCGCGGCCGAGTCTCCGGTACCCCACTGGGAACGCTGCTCGGGGTTCAACCAGTAGATACGGCGGGCCCGTTGGGTGATCTGCCGGACGGCCAGCAGATTCGGGTCGCTCATGTTGGTGCGGGCGTCACCGAGCACGAACACGGTCGTGCGCGGGCCCACCGCGTCGCCGTACCGCTCGGCGAACTCGCCCAGGGCGACGCCGTAGTCGCTGCTTCCGTGCCAGCCGGTGAGGGTGGCCTCGTCACGGATGCGGGTGCCGAGTCCCTCGGGGTCCGCGGTGCCGTGCGCGAGGAGCGGTGTCACCTCGTCGAGCCGGTTGACGAAGGCGAACACGCGCACCTTGCTGAACTGGTCGTGCAGCGCCTGCACCAGCAGCATCGTGAAGTCGGAGAAGCCCGACACCGAGCCCGACACATCGCACAGCAGCACCAGTTCGGGCCGGACCGGCCGACGCCTGCGCAGCACGGGCCGCATCGGCACCCCACCCGTGGACAGCGAGCCGCCGCGACCGTGCGCCGCAGGTCGATCGTGCCCCGGGACGCCCGGCGGCGGCGCGCGGCGAGCCGGGTGGCCAGCTTCCGGGCCAGCGGCTGAACCGCCCTGCGCAGTTCGGCCAGTTGGGTCCGTCCGGCGAACAGGAAGTCGACGCGGTCGGCCGTCGGCGCGATGGCCCGCCGGGCGATCTCGTCCCGCCCGCGCCGCTCGGCCACCCGCCGCCGGGCCTCCACGGCGACCTGCCGCCGGAACCCCTCGATACGCTGCCTGATCTCGTCGTCGAGCAGCCGGTCGGCGAACCCGGACTGCCCG
The DNA here is from genome assembly GCA_016893485.2 of Streptomyces sp. P3. Lineage (GTDB taxonomy): Bacteria > Actinomycetota > Actinomycetes > Streptomycetales > Streptomycetaceae > Streptomyces. The sequence continues at coordinate 1,267,276 of JAFEKX020000001.1, read as the reverse complement.
CCCTGCTCCCGGATGCTCGTCCGCACCCGCGCGAGCAGCGTCTGCGGACGCAGCCGGTCCAGCGTCTGGTACGACGACCAGCCGTCCGACGAGGGGAGTTGCCGTAGCCGCCGAAACCGTCGACGGCCTCGGCCGCCAACTGCCCCATCATCGCCTGGTCGTTGGCGGCGAGGGCCGCCGCGAGCCGGTCGCGGAGGTCCTCGCGGTCTGCGGCGGGCTCGCCCTGCGGTGCGCCGACGCCGTGCGGGAAGTAGAGGTCGAAGACCGGGTCGAACACCGGGCGTTGGCCGGTGCCGTGCAGCAGGGTCGCGGCCAGCCCCTCGCGCAGCAGCTCACGGTCCGCGAATCCGAGCGCTTCCATGGCCAGCGCCGCGTCCACCGTCTCGCCGGTGCCGATGCGCAGACCGTGCGCGCGCAGCGCCCGACCAGGCCCGTCAGCCGCTCGGTGACACCGGCGGCGGTCACACGGCGTCCAGGTCGAGCTTCGCGGCGGCCCGCAGGATGTCGTCCTGATGCTTGAGGAGAACGCCGAGGGTGTCCCGTACGACCTTCTCGTCGAGGGTGTCCGCGCCGAGCGCGAGGAGGGTACGGGCCCAGTCGATGGTCTCGGCCACCGACGGCACCTTGCGCAGCTCCATCTCGCGCAGCGCCCCGACCACCCGGACCACCGACTCGGCCAGCGCCGTGCTGAGCCCCGGCACCTTCAGCCGTACGATCCGACGCTCCAACTCCTCGTCTGGGAAGCCGATATGGAGGAACAGACAACGGCGGCGCAGGGCCTCGGAGAGTTCACGGCTGGCGTTCGAGGTGAGGACCACGAAGGGGCGGCGGGTCGCGGTGATCGTGCCCAGCTCCGGGACGGTGACCTGGAAGTCGCTGAGGATCTCCAGCAGCAGGCCCTCCACCTCGACGTCGGCCTTGTCGGTCTCGTCGATCAGCAGGACCTTCGGGTCGTCCCCGCGGATCGCCGTGAGCAGTGGGCGGGGAGCAGGAACTCCTCGCTGAAGATGTCGGTGCGGGTCTCGTCCCAGCTCTCGTCGCGCCCCGCGCTGATACGGAGCAGCTGCTTGGCGTGGTTCCACTCGTACAGCGCGCGGGACTCGTCGACGCCCTCGTAGCACTGGAGCCGGACCAGCTGGGCGCCCGCGACCTCGGCGACGGCCTTGGCCAGTTCCGTCTTGCCAACGCCCGCCGGGCCCTCGACGAGGAGCGGCTTGCCGAGGCGGTCGGCGAGGAACACGGTCGTGGCGACCGCCGGCGAGGCCAGATAGCCGGTCTCGGCGAGGCGGGCGGCGACTTCGTCGACGGAACGGAACACGGGCCTCCGGCGGATCGCGGGTGGTGCGTCGGTGCGCGGCACTATCTAAGCGCTTGTTCACCTTCACTGTCACCCGGGATCGGGGGCCCGCGCAAGCGTGTACACCGATCGGTTTCCCGCTGGTCCCTGGCGCGGTGACCTCACGGTGTCGCGCCGCGAGTTCGCACAGCGCCTCCACTGTCCGCGGGTGCGTCGGGGCTGGGCGCAGTTCCCCGCGCCCCTTTGGAGCGATCTCCGGCCGCGGTGTATTTGGGCGGCCTGTGCAGACGCGAGGAAGGGGCAGGTGCCGTAGCGCCTGCCCCGACCGTGGTGTCCTTGATGCTCACGCCGCCAGGGTCACCGCCTCCACCGCCGGGGCGCGCAGCACGCGGCGGGCTGTCAGGAAGGCTCGTTCCCAGGGTTGCCGTGGCTGCCACCGCGGTCACCGTCAGCCAGATGCCCAGGCCCTGATGGGGAGTACCCCGGTCGTGCGGACCATCGTGAAGGGATTATTCCCGCCAGTGCGGCCACCGTGCCCGACAGGACGCCGGTGATCGTGACGATCGCTGTTTCCGTGGCCACCGTGCCGAGGACCTGGCCCGGTGTCGCGCCTGCGAGGCGTTGGCCGGCGAACTCTCGGGCGCGGTAAGTGGTCGCCGCGTAGAGGGAGTTGACCAGCATCACGCAGACGAAGACGACGATGATGCCGACGACCGTGAAGTTGAGGGTCTCCAGGTTCTTCGCGTCGACCGACTTCGTCAGGCCCGAGGCCTTTACCTCGTCGCTCTCCACCGCCTGCATGTAGAGGGTCGCCGTGGACACCGCGGTGAAGAGGATCAGGGACATCAGGATTCCGGCGAGCTGGTCGGTTCGCTCGCGGAGGTTGCGGATGGCCAACCAGCCGGTCGAGCCGGTGAGTTGGAGGTGGTCGAGCAGGGTCTTCAGCAGGCGGGGTGCGAGGAGTGCGAGGCCGACCGAGAGCAGGATCGCGCCGTAGGCCGGGGCCGCCATCAGTGCCGCGTCCGTGGCCGAGAAGGCGAACGTCACCGTCACCGACACCACGCCCGTGACCAGCGCGCCGCAGGCCAGGACGGTGCGGGCCCGGCCCTGGTGCCTCCGGCCGCGGGTCGCTCGTCGTACGGCCAGGAACGCGGCGCCCGCTGACGCCAACAGCGTGATGCCCAGGCCCGATTGGAGGGCGAAGGGGCCGAAGGAGTAGTCCACGGAACGGGTCACCTGGCCGCTGTCCTTGAACGCGCCGAGCAGGGCCCGTCCGCCGAGCATCGCGGGGCCTACGGCGAGGACCGCGCCCAGCAGTGCGACGGCCACCGCCTCACCCACGACCATCCGCCTCAGCTGGGCCGGGGTCGCCCCCGAGCAGCGCAGGGTCTCCAACTCCCTCGAGCGCTGGCGGACGTTGACGGTCAGGGTCGACGCGACGGCGAAGAAGACGAGCAGGGTGCCGTAGCCGCCGACGACGCTCGCCGACGTGGACAGGGTGTCGGCGCTGACCGAGTCGATGCCGTGCTGATTCGCCGTGTCCTGAAGGGAGTTGAAGGTCATGATGATCGCCGCGCCGAGGAACGCGGCCAGCAGGGTGGCCAGGAAGCGGCCGGGGCGTTGCCGGATCGAGCGCATCGCGAGGACGAACATCGCTCACACCCCCCGCCGTCATGTCGTCGCCCAGGTGCGCCAGCCGCTCGGCGACCGCGTCGACGGTCGGCGCGAGCATCCGGCCGGCGAGCCTGCCGTCCGCGAGGAACACCACCGAGTCGGCGTACGAGGCGGCGACCGGGTCGTGCGTCACCATCACCACGGTCCGGCCGTGCACCCGCACCGCCTCCCGCAACAGCAGCAGCACCCCGTGCGCTGCGCGTGTCCAGGGCGCCGGTCGGCTCGTCCGCGAAGATCACCCGGGGCTCGGTGACCAGCGCGCGGGCGATGGCGACCCGCTGGCGCTGACCGCCGGAGAGCTGGTCGGGGCGGTGACCGAGCCGGTCGCCGAGACCGACCGAGGTGAGGACCTCCTGGGCCCGCGCACGGTCGACGCGCCGCCCGGCGAGCTTCAGCGGCAGCACCGTGTTCTGCGCGACGGTGAGCGTGTCCAGCAGGTTGTACTGCTGGAACACGAACCCGATCCGACTCCGCCGGAACCGCGTCAGCTCGGCCTCGGTCCCGCCCGTCATCTCCGCGCCGTCGACCATCACGATCCCGCTGTCCGGCCGGTCGAGCCCCGCCGCGCACTGCAACAGCGTCGACTTGCCGGACCCCGAAGGACCCATCACCGCCGTGAACGTCCCGCGCTCCAGGCTCAGCGTGACCCCGTCCAGCGCGGTCACCGCGCTGTCGTCACGGCCGTAGGTCCTGCTCACCTTGACCAGCCGCAGTGCCTCGGCGGCGGGTCCCTTGTCGTGTCCGTCGTGCGCTGCGGAACATCGCTCTCACCCTCCGTGCGGCACGCCCTGTGCCTCGTCAACGACGCTACGGAGAACGCCGGTTGCGCACATTGGGCGCAGAACCCGTATCCGGGGTGTACTCAGCGACACCCCCGGCGTCGGGTTCTCGGAGGAGCCCGTGACAGGGCCGCGATCGGAGGAGCGGCCTCCGTCGCGTCCCTCCCCACCCACCGGAACCCCTGAGGGACCGCCCGTACGGGTCACCAGAACGCGCCGGAGCTGGGTGCGCCCGATGCAATGGACCTGTGACCGCGCCCCGGACGACTGCCTCGCCCGCAACGAGTGGATCTGCGGCGAGTACCTGAGCACCCGCCGCCACATCCTCGTCGACGCGGTCGTCCAGCATCTGCAACTGACCGCGATCTCCGTGCTCATCGGCCTCGCCATCGCCCTGCCGCTCGCGGTGGTGGCCCGCCGCTGGGGCTGGGCCGCGGGCCCGGTGCTCGGAGTGACGACGATCCTCTACACGATCCCGTCCCTCGCGATGTTCTCGCTGCTCCTGCCCGTCTACGGCCTCTCGGCCACCCTCGTCGTCGCCGGGCTCGTCCTCTACTCACTCACCCTGCTCGTCCGCAACATCCTCGCGGGCCTGCGCGCCGTCCCCGAGGAGACCCGACAGGCCGCACGCGGCATGGGCTACGGCCCGATCCGCCTCCTCCTCACCGTGGAACTGCCCCTCGCCCTCCCCGCCGCCATGGCCGGCCTACGCATCGCGACCGTCTCGGCGGTGTCGCTGGTCACGGTCGGCGCGATCGTCGGCTTCGGGGGACTCGGCAACCTGATCTACGCGGGCATGAACACCTACTTCAAGGCACAGGTGCTCACCGCGTCCGTGCTCTGCGTGGTCATCGCGATCCTGGCCGACGTACTCCTGCTGCTCGTACAACGCCTGATCACCCCCTGGACGAGGGCGGTACGCGGATGAACACCCTCACCGACGCCTGGCACTGGCTCACCGACTCCGCCCACTGGTCCGGCGACGACGGCATCTGGCACCGGCTCGCCCAGCACCTCGTCCTCACGGTCGTCTGCCTGGTCATCAGCTGTGTGATCGCGCTGCCGATCGCCCTCGTCCTCGGCCACCTCGGCAAAGGCGGCGCACTCGCCGTGAACATCTCCAACATCGGCCGCGCGGTGCCCACCTTCGCCGTCCTGGTCCTGCTGCTCCTGACCCCGGTCGGCAAGTGGGGCGAGGGACCCACGGTCGTCGCCCTCGTCCTGTTCGCCGTACCGCCCCTGCTCACCAACGCCTATGTCGGCATGCGTGAGGTCGACCGCGACGTGGTGCGGGCCGCGCGCGGCATGGGGATGACCGGGTCGCAGATGCTGTTCCGCGTCGAACTGCCGCTCTCCTCCCACTGTTGATGAACGGCGTCCGCATCGCGGCCGTCCAGCTCGTCGCCACCGCGACCATCGCCGCACTCGCCGGCGGCGGCGGACTCGGCCGCATCATCACCGCCGGATTCAACCTCGCCAACACCGCCCAGGTGGTCGCCGGAGCGGTGCTCGTCGCGGTGTTCGCGCTGCTCGTCGAGGGCGTCTTCGAGGTCGCCGAACGGCTCTCGCCCCGCTGGGTGAGGGGAGCGCGATGAAGCGCCGCACGGCCCTGGCCGGTCTGCTGCTCCTGGTCACCGGGTGCTCGACCGGCCCGTCGCTGGAGACCAAGGGCGCCGTCACCGCACCACCGGGCGACAGCCACCACCTCACCATCGGCTCGGCCGGCTTCACCGAGAGCGACCTGCTGGCCCAGATGTACGCGCTCCTGCTCAAGCAGGCCGGCTACAAGACGTCCCTGCTCACCGTCGCCAACCGCGAACTCTACGAACCCGCCCTGGAATCAGGGCAGATCGACGTCGTCCCCGAGTACGCGGCCACCTTCGCCGACTGGCTCAACGCCAAGACCAACGGCCCGGACGCACCGGCCGTCGGCTCACCGACCTCGCCGCCACGATGAAGGCCCTGCGCCGACTGGCCACGCCCCGCGGCCTCACCGTCCTCGCCCCCGGCAAGGCTGTCGACCAGAACGCCTTCGCCGTGGCCCGCTCGTACGCCGGGAAACACCACCTCAAGACCCTCAGCGACCTCGGCGCCTCAGGACTGAGGGTACGGCTCGCGGCGGGCGACGAGTGCGATGCAACGGCCGTACTGCGAACCGGGGTTGAAGAAGGTCTACGGCATCGACATCACCGCCGTCGACCCCAAGGGCGTCGGCACGACCCAGGCCAAGAGCGCCGTGCGGAACGGCCAGGACCAGATGGTGCTGACCACCACCACCGACGCCACCCTCGACCAGTTCGGCCTGGTCCTCCTCACCGACGACAAGCACCTCCAGAACGCCGACTACGTCGTCCCGGTCGTCAACCGCGCCCGGGCGGGCAGCCCCGGCGTGACCAAGGCGCTGGGGAAACTCAATGACGTTCTCACTACGGCCGACCTCGCCTCCATGAACCAACAGGTCGACAGCTGGCGGCGGTTGGCACAGGACGTGGCACGGACGTATCTGAAGGACAAGGGCCTGCTGAAGTGAGGGCGGGGCCGTTGTCAGTGGCGGCTTGTACCTTGCGGGCATGGGTGTCTATCTCGTCGATGTCGACGCGCAGGAGTGGTTCGGTGAGGACACGGGGAAGGGGGCATGGGGGCGATCGCGAAGGGGCTCGACGCGGAGCTGGCCCGGCGCGGGCTGCCGCCGTACACGGCCGTGCCCGCACGGGACACGGGCCCGGGCTTCGAGGAGAAGCTGAGCCCGTCCATGCGGGGTTCGACGCGCTGTGCCGTGCCCAACTGGCGCCTGAGGAAAGAGAGTTGCTCGGCGACTGGTCGGTGCTGGTGCCGTTCTCGCTCGACGAGGAGATACGGCTGCCGGTCGGCTCCGCGTACACGGACGAGACGGTGATCGTCGGCGCACCCCAAGTCCTCGCCCTCGCCGAGCGGTTGGCGGCAGCCCTCGAACTGCCCGCCGAGATACCCGAGGTGACGGAGAACCTCGCCCTCACCTTCTGGTTCCTGGAGGGCGAGGCGGAGGAGCTGGCGACCGTCCGCCCCGGCCCCTGGGCCGAGGACCTGGACAGGGCCTTCTACGTTGCCCTCTACCTGCGCGCGGCCCAGCACGCGCTACGCCGGGGCTGCCCCTCACCTTCAGCTGAGCCGGAGCGCTCCCTCACCTTGAGCTGAGCCGGAGCGCTCCCCTCACGCATCCGCCACCGAATCGAAGTCCACCTGCCCCCGCGGCACCCCCAGCGCGTCCGCGTCCACGGATCGCCGCAACGCCTCGTGCAGCTTCGCCGGAGTCAGCACCCCCAGGAAGCGCGCTCCGTCCAGCACGGCGACCCACCCCGCGTCGTGCTGGAGCATCACGCCGAACGCCTGCTTCAAGGGGCGCCCACCGGCACCCACGCGTTCATCCGGTGCGCGAGGGCACCGACCGTGCCGCCCGCGGTGAGTTCGTCGAGTTCGTCGGCCTTGACCCAGCCCTGCAGTTCACCCTGCTCGTCGAGGACCACCGCCCACCGCGCGCCCTCCACCCGCAGCCGCTCGGCAGCGCTGAGCTGCGCGGGCTCCTCCACCCGGGCGACCGGCGGCTGCTCCAGGTCGTCGGGCTCGATCTCGGTGACCGACAGCCGCTTCAGACCCCGGTCCACGCCCACGAACTCGGCGACGTACGGCGTCGCCGGAGTGCCGAGCACCGCGCCGGGGGTGTCGTACTGCTCGATCCGGCCCTGCCCGTACACGGCGATCCGGTCCCCGAGCCGTACCGCCTCCTCGATGTCGTGGGTGACCAGCAGCACCGTCTTGCGCACGGCGGCCTGCATCCGCAGGAACTCGTCCTGCAACTGCTCCCGGACCACCGGGTCGACCGCGCCGAACGGCTCGTCCATCAGCAGCACCGGCGGATCGGCGGCCAGCGCCCGCGCCACCCCGACGCGCTGCCGCTGCCCGCCCGACAACTGCTCCGGGTAGCGCGGGCCGTACGTCTTCGGGTCCAGGCCCACCAGATCGAGCAGTTCGGCGGCCCGGGCCCGGGCCTTCGCGCGCTTCCAGCCGACCAGGGACGGCACGGTCGCCGTGTTGTCGAGGACCGTGCGGTGCGGGAAGAGGCCGACCTGCTGGATGACGTAGCCGATACGGCGGCGCAGCCGCACCGGGTCGACGGTGGCGATGTCCTCGCCGTTGACGAAGATCCGGCCGGACGTGGGCTCGATGAGCCGGTTGACCATCATCATGGTCGTCGTCTTGCCGCAGCCGGACGGGCCCACGAGCGTGACGAGTTCACCCTCGTTCACCTCGAAGGACAGCCCGTCCACGGCCGTCGTACCGTCCGGGTACCGCTTGCTGACCTGCTCGAACCGGATCATGTCCTCACGCTAACGGCGCCGGTCTCGCACCGCCCTTCAACGGCGTCCCACCGGCTGGTGACGCGGACCTGCCGACCCTGGAATGATCCGGAGCACCTCCATCTCCCGGCGGGCCGAAGGGACAGCGGCATGAACGACGGAGTCGACGGAGTCGACGCATCGGCCCCCGGGACGGAATGCTGCGCCGCCGCACGCTGCCGGCCACGACGGCCGCCCTGAGCGTCGTCCCCGCGGCGACGGCGGGCGGCAGCGGCGGCGGCACCGCCTCGTCCGGCACCACGGTGTCGGGCCTGACCGTGGAACACCGCACCGACCCGCTCGGCGTGGACGCGCCGCACCCTCGGTTCGGCTGGCGCATGGCATCCGACGCGCGGGGCCGCCGCCAGACGGCGTACCGGATCAGGGTCGCCACCTCTCCCTGGCACCTGTCCGACGGCCACCCCGATGTCTGGGACAGCGGCCGCGTCGACGCGGCGGACTCGGTCGCCGTCCGCTACTCCGGCCCCGAGCTGCATGCCTCGACCCGCTACCACTGGACGGTGACGGTGTGGGACGAACACGGCCGCGCCACCACCGCCCCCGCAGCCCGCTTCGAGACCGGCCTGCTCAGCACCGACGGCGTCACCGGCTGGGACGGCGCGCAGTGGATCGGCATGGCGGGCAAGCGCCCGAACACCCCGGCGCACCCCTCCTGCGCAGCCAGACGCGGCTGACGGGCGAGCGGGTGACCGAGGCCCGGCTGTACGTCTCCGCACTCGGCGTGTACGACGTCTACGTCAACGGCCGGCGCGTGTCCGTCCCCAGGGCGACGGCACCACCTACGAGTTCCTGCCCCGGGCTGGACCAACTACGACACCACCGTCAACTACTTCACCTACGACGTCAGGGACCTGCTCACGGACCCGTCCCAGGTCACCCTCGCCGCCGTGCTCGGCAACGGCTGGTACAACGGCCGCATCTCCGAGAACAGCACCTACTACTCGGCCGACGGCACATCCCTTGCCCTCAAGGCGAAACTCCTCGTCCGGTACGCCGACGGCTCCACCCGACCATCGTCACCGCCCCGGACACCGAGTGGCGGGCCACCGACACCGGCCCCTACCGCACCGACGACCTCTACGACGGCCAGTCCTACGACGCCCGCGAGGAACTCCCGGGCTGGACGGCGAACGGCTTCGACACCTCGGCCTGGTCGCCCGTCGAGGCCCAAGACCCCTTGCCCGAAGCCCAGTTGATCGCCTACCCCGGCGACAGCGCCCGCCTGATGCCCGAGTGGGACCTCAAGCCGGAGTCCGTCACCGTCTACACGGGCGTCGCGGACCAGGAGAGCAGCGCGAACGGCAAGGGCCGTATCGTCGTCGACCCCGCCCGTACGGTCACCGACCCCACGCGTGCGTCCACCGTCTCCGTCACCCTGCACCCCGGCGACACCGCCGTCATCGACCTCGGCCAGAACCTCGTCGGCGTGCCCCGCTACACCCTGCGCGGCCCGGCGGGCGCCCAAGTCGCCTTCAAACCGGGGAGATGCTCAACGACGACAGCGCGGGCGCCGACGGCCCTGCGGGCTCGGTGTACCGCGCGAACCTGCGCGGCGCCGAGGCCACCAGCGGCTACATCCTGAAGGGCGACCCGGCGGGGAGACCCACCAGGACTCGCTGACGTTCTACGGCTTCCGGTACGTCTCCGTCACCACGACCGAGACCGTCACCCTCGTCGAGTTCACGGGCAAGGTCGCCACCTCCGCCCTCCACGACATCGGCACGGTCACCACCGACGACGCCGACGTCAACCAGCTGATCAGCAACGTCCGTTGGGGCCAGCGCGGCAACTACCTCTGGATCCCGACCGACTGCCCGCAACGCGACGAACGCCTCGGCTGGACCGGCGACACCCAACTCTTCGCCGCCACAGGCCTGTACAACACCGACGCCGTCCCCTTCCTCAGCCACTTCCAGGACACCCTGATCGACTCGCAGCGCACCTACGGCGCGGAGAAAGCCCAGTTCCCCTGGGTCGCCCCCGGCCACCGCTTCAGCCAGGCGCTCCCGGCCAGCGGTTGGGCGGACTGCGGGGTGGTCGTGCCGTGGACGGTGTGGCAGATGTCCGGCGACACCACGATCATCGACCGGAGCTGGGCGGCGATGACCAAGTACCTGGACTGGATCCGGAGTCGCACCGGCGACACCTACGCCGGCCAGGGCGCGATCTTCGGCGACTGGCTCGCCTTCCAGATCACCAGCACCCAGCTCATCAGCGACGTCTACTACGGCTACAGCGCCCGCCTCATGGCGCGGACATGGCCCGCGCCACCGGCCGCACCGATGAAACCGCCTCCTACGAGCGGCTGTTCACCCACATCAAACAGGCCTTCATCGCCAAGTACCTCGTCACCGACGCCCTCACCGGACAGCTGACCGTCCGCTCCAGCCTCGGCGACCCACCGCCCCACACTCCCGGCAACAGCGCGGGCACGACCGAGGACGACACCCAGACCGCCCTGCTCTGGATCCTCAAACTCGGCCTCTACGACACCGAGTCGCAGCACCGCCAACTCGTCACCCTGCTCACCGACAACATCCGCAACAGCCCCGCCTACAAGGCAACTCACCCCGACAGCACCCGCGTCGACTACCCGGAGAACACCCTCGCCGTCGGCTTCCTCGGCGTGAACGTCCTCGCCCCCGTCCTCACCGCCGAAGGCCACGTCGACCTCGCGTACCGCCTCCTCCACCAGAACGCGATGCCGTCCTGGCTCTACTCGGTGGCCAACGGCGCCACCACGGTCTGGGAGCGCTGGAACTCGTACTCGAAGGACGACGGCTTCGGTCCCGTCGACATGAACTCCTTCAACCACTACTCCTACGGCGCGATCGTGGAGTGGCTGTACGAGACCATGGCCGGCATCGCCAGGGACCCCGAACACCCGGGCTTCCAGCACTTCCAGCTCCGCCCGCACCCCGACCCGACCGGCAGGATCACGAGGGCGAGCGGATCACACGTCTCTCCCTACGGCGAAATCGTCAGCGAATGGGCCGTGCGGAAAGGGCAGTTGACGTACCGGGCGGTCGTCCCCGCGAACACCACGGCCACCCTGTACCTCCCCACCACCGACCCGTCGACCGTCCACGAGGGCGGCAGACCGTTGGCCGAGGCACCGGGCGTGCAGTTCCTCGGCTTCACGGACGGCACCGCAGACTACCGACTCCCCTCAGGGCGCTACGAGTTGACCTCCACGCTCGCCTGACCGCCCACCAGCACCACCTCAAGGGTGCGCGGACCGTGCACCCCCTCGACCCGGTCCAGCTCGATGTCACTGGTCGCCGAGGGACCCGAGATCCACGTCAACGGGCGGGCGGGGTCCAGGCGTTGGAGCGCCTGCGGGACCGAGGACACCACCTGGTCCGGCACCCGTACGACACAGATGTGATGGTCGGGGACGAGCGTGATCCGACGACGGCCCTGGTCCGGGCCGGCGTCCAGGACGATGGTGCCGGTCTCGGCGACGGCCACCGCGCACGCCGTGACGACGCTGTCGACCCGGTCCAGCTCGGCCGGGGTGTTCTCACTCCGGTCCGCGACCTGTTCGGCATCGGCCGCAGCGAGCCAGGACGGCTCCAGACCCGGCGGTACGACGACCGTCCTGGACCCCCGCCCGGCGAGCAACCCGCCGATCACGGCGGGCAGTTCGGCCTCCGCGCACCGGTGCACGACCGCCCGGTAGTCGGCCAGATTCTCGGCCAGCAGCGCCACCGTCTGCTCGGCACTCCGGTCCCCGTGCTCGCGCAGATAGCCGCGCTCGAAGGCCTCCTCGTAGGGCGTGTCGTCCCGTGGCACGTCCGCGAGCGCGCTCCCACGGCCCAGAATCCTTTCCCTGCTGCTCACTTGGTCTCGCCCTTTCCACCGTTCGTGCGCTGCCACCAGTCACGGAACGGCTCCGCCGGTACGGCGGGCAGATCGCGGGTGCCGGTCCATGCCCTGCCGGGTCCCGGCAGGGTCCGCGGATGGAAGCGGCGGGTGCGGGACGCGAGCCGCTGGCCGGTGCGCAGGGCGCCGGGGTGGGTGAACGTCCAGCGCGCCGCCCGCATCGCCGCGCGCTCGGCGGCATGCCCCTTGGCGGGTTGTAGGACCACCCTGTTGCCCTCACGGGTCACCGGCCCGCCCTCCACGACCCGTTCGCGCAGATGCACCAGCACCTCGGGGATGTCGATGGCGACCGGGCACACCTCGTAGCAGGCACCGCAGAGGGAGGAGGCGTACGGCAGCGATGCGTCGATCTCGCTTGCGGTGCCCCGGAGTTGGGGGCTGAGGATCGCGCCGATCGGGCCCGGGTAGACCGAGCCGTAGGCGTGACCGCCGGCCCGCTCGTACACCGGGCAGACGTTCAGGCAGGCCGAGCAGCGGATGCAGCGCAGGGCCTGGCGGCCGACCTCGTCGGCGAGGGTGTCAGTGCGGCCGTTGTCGAGCAGGACCAAGTGGAAGGTGCGCGGGCCGTCGCCGTCGGTCGTGCCGGTCCAGGTGCTGGTGTACGGGTTCATGCGCTCGGCCGTGGAGGAGCGGGGGAGCGTCTGGAGGAACACCTCCAGGTCCTGCCAGGTCGGCACGATCTTCTCGATGCCGACGACCGAGATCAGCGTCTCGGGCAGGGTGAGGCACATCCGGCCGTTGCCCTCGGACTCGACGACGACGAGCGTGCCGGTCTCGGCGACCATGAAGTTGGCGCCGGAGACGCCGACTTTGGCCCGCAGGAACTTCTCCCGGAGGTGGAGACGGGCGGCCTCGGCGAGTTCGGCGGGGGTGTCGGTCAGCCCGTCCGGGGCCGGGCGGCCCCACTCGCTCATCTCCCGCGCGAAGATCTCCCGGATCTCACCCCGGTTGCGGTGGATCGCGGGGACCAGGATGTGCGAGGGGCGGTCCTTGCCCAACTGCACGATCAGCTCGGCGAGATCGGTCTCGTAGGCGCGGATGCCCGCCTCCTCCAGCGCCTCGTTGAGCCCGATCTCCTGCGTGGCCATCGACTTGACCTTCACGACCTCCGACTCACCCGTCTCCTTGACGAGTCGCGTCACGATCCGGTTGGCCTCGTCGGCGTCGGCGGCCCAGTGGACGGTGCCACCGGCGGCCGTCACCGACTCCTCCAACTGGACGAGATAGCGGTCGAGATGACGGAGGGTGTGGTCCTTGATCTGCTTGCCGGCCTCGCGCAGTGCGTCCCAGTCGGACAGCTCCGCCACGGCCTTGGCCCGTTTGGCGCGGATCGTGTGGGTGGCGTGGCGCAGATTTCCGCGCAGGGTCTGGTTGTTGACGGCCGCGTGCGCGGCGACGGGGAAGGCCGGGAACGCGGGCATTCCGACGAAGGTGCCGCTCATGCGCCCGTCTCCTCTTCCGTGAGGACCTCGGCGCCGACTTCCGTGGCGCCTTCGGTGATGTCCTCGGTCGCGGCCAGGATCTCCGCGATGTGCACCGGCCGCATGTCGGTGTGCAGCCGTGCCATCGTGCCGCCGATGTGCATCAGACAGGAGTTGTCCGCCGCGCACAGCACCTCGGCGCCCGTCGACTCGGCGTTGCGGACCTTGTCGGCACCCATCGCCGCCGAGACATCGGCGTTCTTCACGGCGAACGTCCCGCCGAACCCGCAGCACTCGTCCGCACCCGGCAGCTCGACCAACTCCAGCCCCTTGACGGCCTGGAGGAGCTTCCGGGGCCGGTCACCGAGCCCGAGGCTGCGCAGCCCGTGGCAGGTCGGGTGGTAGGTCACCTTGTGCGGGTAGAAGGCCCCGACGTCCGTCACCCCGAGCACGTCCACGAGGAACTCCGTCAGCTCGTACGTCTTCGGCACGACCGGCGCCAGCGTGGCCGCGAGGGTGTCCCCGCGCCCCTCGGCCCGGGCCCGCTCACCCATGCGCGGATACAGCTCCCGCACCATCGCCCCGCACGACCCGGACGGAGTGACGATCGCCTCGTACTCCCCGAAGACATCGGAGAAATGCCGGGCGAGCGGCTCGGCCTCATGGCGGTACCCGGTGTTGTAGTGCGCCTGCCCGCAGCACGTCTGCGCCATCAGGAAGTCGACCTCGACGCCCAGCCTGGTCAGCAGTTTCACCACGGCGCGCCCGGTATCCGGATACAGCGTGTCGTTGACGCAAGTCAGGAACAGGGCGACACGCATCGCGGCTCCTTAGTGATCGGTCATCGGATGGATGCAGCGTAGTCGGCGACCACCGTCTCGGGAGTCCCCAGTTCACCGCGCGGCGAGCCGGGCCTCCGCAGCTCGCCAGCGGGCGGTGTCGCCGCGCGGCTCGTAGCGGGTCGACGGCTGCGTACGGGCGAGCAGCCGCCGCATCCCGGCCAGGTCGCCGACTAGCCCATGGGCCCGCGCCTGCACGAGCACGTTGCCGAGCGCCGCGGCCTCCGTAGGACCCGCCACCACCGGCAACCCACAGGCATCGGCGGTCAGTTGGCACAGCAGCGCGTTCCGCGTGCCGCCGCCGACGATGTGCACGACGTCCACCGGATGCCCGGCGAGTTCCTGGGCCTCGCCGACCGCGCGCCGATGGGCGAGCGCGAGCGAGTCGAGAATGCAGCGCGTGATCTCGCCCCGGGACTCCGGCACGGGCTGCCCGGAGGCGCGGCACGCGTCGGCGATCCGCTCCGGCATCCGCCCCGGCGCGAGGAACCCCGCGTCCCCGGCGTCCACCACCGACCCCAGCGTCGGCACCCGGGCCGCCGCACGCAGCAGCTCGCCCAACTCCGGCTCACCCCAGGCCCGTACACACTCCTGAAGCAGCCACAGCCCCATGATGTTGCGCAGATAGCGGACGGTGCCGTCGAGCCCCAGCTCATTGCTGAAGTTCGCGGCCCGGCTCGCCTCGGTGAGCACCGGCGCGTCCAGTTCAAGTCCGGCCAGGGACCAGGTCCCCGTGCAGATATAGCCGAACCGCTCCTCAACCGCGGGAACAGCGGCTACAGCTGACGCCGTGTCATGCGACCCGACCACCGTCACCGGCACCGGCCCCCGAAGCCCCGTCTCCTCCAGCACCTCGGCCCGCAACATCCCAGCGGGATCGCCCGGTCGACGCAGGGGCGCGAACAGTCCGAGGTCGATGCCGAGCCGCGAGGCGATGTCGTACGACCACGCGCGCGTCCGGGGATCGACGAGTTGGGTGGTGGAGGCGTTGGTCAGCTCGGTGCCCTGCTCGCCGGTGAGCCAGTAGGACAGCAGGTCCGGGATGAGCAACAGGCGCTCGGCGGACGCCAGTTGAGCCGAATCCCGGGCCGCCGTCAGCTGGTACAGGGTGTTGAACGGCGCGTACTGCAACCCGGTCGAGGCGTACAGCTCACCCGCTGGGACCGTCGCCCACACCTTCTCGGCGACCCCTTCCGTGCGGGCGTCCCGGTAGTGCACGGGGTTGCCCAGCAGGGCCCCGTCCGCGTCCAGCAGGCCGTAGTCCACGGCCCAGCTGTCGATGCCGACGGAGTCGAGAGCGGGTCCCGCCGCCCGGAGCCCGTCCAGGACCCCCGCGTACAGCGCGAGGATGTCCCAGCGCAGCCCCTCGGGAGTGCGGACGGGCCGGTTGGGGAAGCGGTGGGCCTCCGTCAACTCCAGGGAGCCGGGGCCGACCCGGCCGACCATGACGCGCCCACTGGACGCGCCGAGGTCGACCGCGGCGTACACCTTCACGTCAGCGCTCACCGAAGGAAGGCCGCCGCGACACCGGCGTCGACCGGGACGTGCAGCCCGGTGGTGTGCGTCAAGTCGCCGCCGGTGAGGGCGAAGACGGCGTTGGCGACATGCTCCGGCAGCACCTCACGCTTGAGGATGGTCCGCTGGGCGTAGAACTCGCCGAGCTTCTCCTCCTCGATCCCGTAGGTCGCCGCCCGCTGCGCACCCCAGCCGCCCGCGAAGATGCCCGAGCCCCGCACGACCCCGTCCGGGTTGATCCCGTTGACCCGGATGCCGTGCTCACCCAACTCGGCGGCCAGCAGCCGTACTTGATGGGCCTGGTCGGCCTTGGTCGCGGAGTACGCGATGTTGTTGGGGCCGGCGAACACGGCGTTCTTGGACGCGATGTAGAGGATGTCGCCGCCGAGCCCCTGCGCGATCATCGCCCGGGCGGCCTCACGCGAGACCAGGAAGGAACCGCGGGCCATGATGTCGTGCTGAAGGTCCCAGTCCTGGGCCGAAGTCTCCAGCAGGGGCTTGGAGATGGAGATCCCGGCGTTGTTGACGACGAGGTCGACCCCGCCGAAGGCGAGCAGGGCGGCCTTGAAGGCGGCGGCGATCTGCGCTTCGTCGGTCACGTCGACGGTGACGGCGACGGCCTTGTCGGGCCCGCCCAGTTCCTCCGAAACGGCCTGCGCGCTCTCGGAGTCGAGATCCGCGACAACGACACAGGCGCCCTCGTCGACCAACCGCCGGGCGATGGCCTTACCGATCCCGCTCCCCGCACCGGTGACGAGCGCGACCCGAGTGGCCAGCGGCTTGGGCTTCGGCATCCGCTGGAGCTTGGCCTCCTCCAACGCCCAGTACTCGATACGGAACTTCTCCGACTCCTCGATCGGCGCGTACGTGGAGACGGCCTCGGCGCCGCGCATCACGTTGATGGCGTTGACGTAGAACTCGCCGGCCACGCGCGCCGTCTGCTTGTCCTTGCCGAAGGAGAACATCCCCACACCCGGGATCAGCACGATCGCCGGATCGGCGCCACGCATGGCGGGGGAGTCGGGCAGCGCGTGCCGCTGGTAGTAGGCGGCGTACTCCTCGCGGTAGGCGGAGTGCAGCTCCTTCAGCCGCGCGATGGCTTCGTCGAGCGGTGCGGTCGGCGGCAGATCGAGGACGAGCGGCCTGACCTTGGTCCGTAGAAAGTGGTCGGGGCACGACGTACCGAGCGCGGCGAGCCGGGGATGCTCGGCCCGCGCAAGGAAATCGAGGACGACGTCGGAATCGGTGAAGTGCCCCACCTGCGGCCGGTCCTGGGACGCGACAGCGCGGACGTACGGCGCGAGCGCGGCCCCCGCTCCCGCCGCTCGGCCTCGGGCAGCGCACCGTACCCCTCGACGACGGGCCCGAAGGGCTCCGGCTTCCCGCGCTCGACGAGGAACGCCTCGGCGGTGCGGATGATGTGCAGCGAGTTCCGCTCGCACTCCTCGGAGCTGTCACCCCACGCGGTGATCCCATGTCCCCGAGCACACAGCCGATGGCCTGCGGATTGGCGGCCTTGACGGCGGCGATGTCGAGCCCCAACTGAAACCCGGGCCGCCGCCACGGCACCCACACCACGCTGTCCCCGAAACACTCGGCGGTCAGCTTCTCCCCGTCGGCCGCACAGGCGAGCGCGATCCCGGAGTCCGGGTGCAGGTGATCGACATGAGCAGCGTCCACCAGCCCGTGCATGGCGGTGTCGATGGAAGGCGCCGCACCCCCCCTGCCGTGCAGGCAGTAGTCGAGCGCGGCGACCATCTCGTCCTCGCGGTCAACCCCGGATACACGTCGGCCAACGCCCGCATCCGATCCAGCCGCAACACGGCCAGCCCACCCTCGGTGAGCGTCCCCAGGTCCCCTCCGGACCCCTTGACCCACATCAACTCGACATCCCCGCCGGTGACGGGATCAGTGTCGGTGCCCTTCGCGGACGTGTTCCCGCCGGCGTAGTTGGTGTTACGAGGATCAGAACCAAGCCGATTGGATCGAGAGAGCAGAGCATCAGCTTCGGGGTGCGGAGCCATGAACTTCCAGTCCTTTTCGAGAGAGGGCGAGCGCATTACCTTCAGGGGCGCGGGGCCGCATCAATCTGCGGCTCCGCCGCGTGGGCGCGACCAGCCACATATGGCCCGCACCCGCAAACGGACAACTACCCGGCAGACGCTCAGGCGCCCCACCCGGCCTGCTGCCCCCGACCCGCTCAACGACAATCCGCTCCTGCCACCCGCTGGAGCGATACGCCGCGATCGGGTCAGGATCAAGCCCCCTGCTCCTCCCGCACCTCCCAACAACAACGGCCGCACGTCGGTGTTGTACGCGTCCATGATCACAGCGTTGGCCCCCAGCACGTCCCCGTCCCGCTGCGCCACGCCCAACGCGTCCCGGTCCACCAGCAGCGCCTTGGCCGTCGCTTCCTGCACGTTCATCACCGACCGGATGATCGCCGGAATCTTCGCCTCGATGTTGTGGCACTGGTCGAGCATGAAGGCGACATCGGCGGTGAACCCGCCGCCCCGGATCACCTCGTACATGATCCGGAACAACTGGAAGGGATCGGCCGCCCCCACCATCAGGTCGTCGTCGGCGTAGAACCGCGAGTTGAAGTCGAACGCCCCGAGCTTCCCCTCCCGGAGCAGCGTCGCGACGATGAACTCGATATTGGTGCCCGGCGCGTGATGACCGGTGTCGACGACGACCTGAGCCTTCGGCCCGAGCTTCAGGGCAGTGCGCGTACGCGGTACCCCAGTCCGGCACATCCGTCGAGTAGAACGCGGGCTCGAAGAACTTGTACTCCAGCAGCATCCGCTGCCCGTCCCCGAGCCGCTCGTACACCGCCGCGAGCGCCTCGGCCAACCGGTCCTGCCGCGCGGAGAGATCATCCTGTCCCGGATAGTTCGTCCCGTCGGCAAACCACAGCTTCAGATCGGCGGAGCCCGTCGCGTCCATGATGTCGACGCACTCCAGCAGATGATCGAGCGCCTTGCGCCGCACCGCCGCGTCGGGATGACAGACACTCCCGAGCCGGTAGTCGTCGTCCTGGAACGTGTTCGAGTTGATCGCGCCGAGCTTCAGCCCGTGGTCCTCCGCGAACTTGCCCAGCGCCCCGAAGTCGTCGACCCGGTCCCAGGGGATGTGCAGGGCGACCGTAGGAGCCACGCCGGTGAACTCGTGGACCTTCGCCGCGTCCTCCAGCTTCTCCTGCGGGGTGCGCGGTACGCCCTCCTGGGCGAAGACCTTGAACCGGGTCCCGGGTTCCCGTACGCCCACGAAGGCGTCTCGACTGCCTGGGTCCTGAGAGCGGCCTTCACCGCGGCGAGATCGGTCACTTGAGGGCTCCTGTGACGTGCGAAGGAACGACGTGTGTATGAAACGATTCAGAGAGCGAAGTTATGAGCCTCCCGTAGGGGTGTCAAGCCCTACGGCGAAGCCTGTGTCCCGTGACTCCAATGTGACCTTTGGCTATCGAAAGTTTTTCGACGCGGACCCATTGACGTGACAAGGCTGGCGCGCCTAACGTCCCGGCAACCAAGTTGAAACCTTTCACGACGCCGTGAGGGCCCACCCGCCGGCGTCGTCGAGGAGCCCCTCATGACCCACCCGTCAGACGCGGGTCCGGCCCCGGTGCTCGCGCTCAAGGGCATCTCCAAGTCCTTCGGCGCGGTGCGCGCCCTGCGGGACGTGTCCCTCGAACTGTTCCCCGGTGAGGTGCACGCACTCGCCGGTGAGAACGGCGCGGGCAAGTCCACTCTCATCAAGACCCTCGCCGGTGTGCACCGGCCCGACGCCGGCCAGGTGCTGCTCGACGGCGCGCCCGTCCTCTTCCACGGCCCCGGTGACGCCCGCGACGCGGGGATCGCCGTGATCTACCAGGAGCCCACGCTCTTCCCGGACCTGTCGATCACCGAGAACATCTTCATGGGCCGCCAGCCCCGCCGCGCGCTGGGCCGTATCGACCACAGGGCCACGTACGCGGCGACCGCCGACCTGATGAAGCGGCTCGGGGTCGAACTCGACCCGGACCGGCCGGCACGCGGACTGTCCATCGCCGACCAGCAGATCGTGGAGATCGCCAAGGCGCTCTCCTTCGACGCCCGCGTCCTGATCATGGACGAGCCGACCGCAGCCCTCACCGGCAGCGAGGTCGCCCGTCTCTTCGGTGTCGTCCGCACCCTGCGTGAACAGGGCGCCGCCGTCCTGTTCATCTCGCACCGCCTGGAGGAGATCTTCCAGATCTGCCAACGGGTCACCACCCTGCGCGACGGCGCCCTGATCTCCAGCGAGCCGCTCGACGGCATGACCGAGGACGATCTCGTACGGCGCATGGTCGGCCGCGATCTCGACGAGCTCTACCCCAAGCAGGACGTCGAACCCGGTGAAGTCGCCCTGAGCGTCAAGCGGTTGACCCGCGAGGGCGTCTTCACCGACGTCTCCTTCGACGTACGGCGCGGAGAGATCGTCGGACTCGCCGGGCTCGTCGGCGCCGGCCGCACCGAGGTCGCGCGGGCCGTCTTCGGCATCGACCGGTGGGACGCCGGCGGGGTCGAGGTCGACGGCAGGTCGCTGACGAACGGCGCCCCGTCGACCGCGATGGCCGCGGGCCTCGCCCTGGTCCCCGAGGACCGGCGGGCGCAGGGCCTGGTGATGGACATGTCCATCGAGCGCAACATCGGCCTGACCGGGCTGCGTACGACCGTCAGGGCGGGCTTCGTCGACCGGGCCGCCGAGCGCAGCCGTTCCCTCGACTGGGCGGTGAAGCTGCACGTCAAGTACGCGCGGATCGCCGACACCGTCAACACCCTCTCCGGCGGCAACCAGCAGAAGGTCGTCCTCGCCAAGTGGCTGGCCACCGGCCCCAAGGTGCTGATCGTCGACGAGCCGACCCGCGGCATCGACGTCGGCACCAAGGCCGAAGTGCACCGGCTGCTCAGCGAGTTGGCCGCCGACGGCGTGGCCGTCCTGATGATCTCCTCCGATCTGCCCGAGATCCTCGGCATGGCCGACCGCGTGCTGGTGATGCACGAGGGCCGCCTCACCGCCGAGATTCCCCGCTCCGAAGCCACCGAGGAAACCGTGATGGCCGCAGCCACCGGGAGGGCCGCCGCATGAACAAGGCCTTCATGACGACCGCAGCTTTCGGGAGGGCCGCCGTATGACGGTCACCGCGCCCAATCCCGCGCCCGCCGCCGAGGTGCCTGAGTCGAGCAGCACACGGCTCGTCGACCGGGTGTTCAAGATGCGTGAACTCGCCATCCTGGTCGTCTTCCTGGTGATGATCGGCATCACCCAGGCCGGCAACAGCGAGTTCCTGTCCGAGCAGGGCATCAAGGACCTGCTCCTCAACGCGACCATCCTCGTGCTGGTCGCCACCGGTCAGTCGCTGGTCGTCATCACCCGCAACGTCGACCTGTCCGTCGGCTCCACGCTCGGCATCACCGCCTTCGCCACCGGCACGTACCTCCAGGGCGGCGGCAACGCTGTCATCGCGATCGTGCTCGCGGTGCTGCTCGGCATCGGACTCGGCCTCGTCAACGGGCTGTTGGTCAGTCTCGGCCAGGTGCCCGCGCTGGTCGTCACGCTCGGCACGCTCTACATCATCCGGGGCGTCGACTCCATCTGGGTCGGCTCACGGCAGATCACCGCCGCCGATCTCCCGGGCGGCTTCGTGGACTTCGGCTCCGGCGGCCTGTCGGCCGTGCCCTGGCTGGCGCTCATCGCGCTCGCCGTGCTGATCGCCACCGCCTACTACCTCAAACACTTCGGCAGCGGGCGGGAGTTGTACGCGCTGGGCTCCAACCCCGAGGCCGCGCGGCTCGCCGGCATCCCCGTCCGCAAGCGGATCCTCGCCGCGTACACCTTCTGCGGCGGGCTCGCCGGACTCGCCGGCGCGATGTACCTCGCCCGCTTCGGCAACGTCGACTCCGGCACCGGCACCGGGTACGAACTCACCGTGGTCAGCGCGGTGGTCGTCGGCGGTGTCGTCTTCACCGGCGGCTCCGGCAGCGTCTACGGCGCGGCCCTCGGCGCGCTCCTGCTGACCTCGATCAACAGTGTGCTGCCCGCCCTCGGCGTCAGCTCCGTCTGGGTGCTGGCCATCAACGGCATCCTGCTCATCCTCGCCATCGCCGTCGACCGGATCGTCGCCCTGCGTGTGGCCACCGCGCTGAAGAAGAGGAACGCCCGCCATGCCTGAGTCGTTGACGCGTGCGATCCGCTGGGACACGGTCGTCGGCGCCCTGCTGATCGTCCTGCTGCTGTTCTCCTTCTCCTTCGTGGACGGCTTCGGGAACGCGCTGAACCTGTCGTTCCTGATCGGCAACACGCTTCCCATCGCGCTGATCGCCCTGCCGATGACACTGCTCGTCGTCTCCGGCGAGATCGATCTGTCGGTCGCGTCCACGGCGGGTCTTTCGGGTGCGGTGATGGGCAAGCTGTGGAACGACGGCATGACCATCGAGACGATCATCCCGATCTGCCTGCTGCTGGGCGTGGTCTGCGGGCTCGTCAACGGGCTGCTCGTCACCCGGCTGGGGCTGCCGTCGCTGGCCGTCACGATCGGTACGCTCGCCGCGTACCGGGGATCGCGCAGATCGTCCTCGGGTCCGATGCCGTGACCGACTTCCCTTCGCAGTATCTGGACTTCGCGTCCGGGCGGCTCGGGGCACGTTCCTGCCGCAGGCGTTTCTGCCCTTCCTCGTGCTGCTCGCCATCGCTGTGGTCGTGTTGCATGCGACGCCGTTCGGGCGGTCGTTGTTCGCCACCGGGGCGAATGTGGAAGCGGCGCGGTTTGCCGGCATCCGGGTGCGGCGGCAGAAGCTGATCCTGTTCACGGTGACGGGGCTGATGGCCTCGCTGACCGGTGTGTTCTGGGCGCTGCACTACGCCAGTGCGCGCTATGACAATGCCACCGGGCTTGAACTGTCCGTCGTGGCCGCGGTGTTGCTCGGTGGTATCGACTTCGACGGTGGAAAGGGACGTTGGGAGGCGCGGTCGCCGGTGTCTTTCTGCTCGGGGCGTTGCAGAACGTGATGAGTCTGCTGAACGTCTCCGCGCAGTCGCAGATCGTCGTCACCGGTGTGCTGCTCGTTGTTTCGGTGCTTGGGCCTCGGGTCGCTCGGCAAGTGGCTGTCTCTCGGGCCGCGGCACGATCCACCTAGTCAGTCGGTTGGCGGTTGCGGGGCCGTTGTGCTGGTCGCGCCGTTCCTCGCGCCCCTTTAGGGCGCGCGTTTCACTCAACCTCGTATCAAAGGAAACCCTGTCATGCGCAAATCCTCCCTTCGTCGTGCCGGTGCGGCGCTTGCCGTCGTCACTTCGCTCACCCTCGCTGCCACCGCTTGCGGTGGTACCACCAAGAAGGACGTCAAGGACGAGAACACCGGGGCGGCTGTCTCCGGCGGTAAGGCGGATCCCAACGCAGCGCTCAAGAAGGGGCTGACCGTCGCCTTCCTGCCGAAGGCGGTCAACAACCCGTACTTCACCACCTCCGACAAGGGTGGCGAGAAGGCGCTGACCGAACTCGGCGAGAAGTACAAGGAGGTCGGTACGACCAACGCCACCGACACCGCCGGGCAGGTCTCCTACGTCAACACGCTCACCCAGCAGCAGGTGAACGCGATCGCCGTGTCCGCGCAGGACCCGGGCGCGCTGTGCACCGCGCTCAAGCAGGCCATGAGCAACAAGATCAAGGTCGTCACCTACGACTCCGACACCAACCCCGAGTGCCGCAACGCCTTCGTGTCGCAGGCCAGCGCCGAGGACCTCGGCCGTACCCAGGTGCAGCTGCTCGCCCAGCAGATCGGCTACAAGGGCGAGATCGCGATCCTGTCCGCCGCGCAGACCGCGACGAACCAGAACACCTGGATCGGCTTCATGAAGGACGAGCTGAAGGACCCGAAGTACAAGAACATCAAGCTGGTCAAGGTCGCCTACGGCAACGACGACGCCCAGCAGTCCTTCCAGCAGACTCAGGGCCTCCTCCAGGAGCACCCGAACCTGAAGGGGATCATCTCCCCGACCACCGTGGGCATCAAGGCCGCCGCCCAGTACCTCTCCGGTTCCAAGTACAAGGGCAAGGTCAAGCTGACCGGCCTCGGCACCCCAACGACATGCGCAAGTACGTCAAGAACGGCACCGTCGACGGCTTCGAGCTGTGGGACCCGGCGAAGCTCGGCGCCCTGGCCGCACAGACCGCGGTGGCGCTGTCGTCGGGACAGATCACCGGCAAGGAGGGCGAGACCTTCAAGGCCGGCGGGACGTCGTACACCATCGGCAAGGACGGCGTGATCAACCTCGGCAAGCCGACCGTGTTCGACGCGAAGAACATCGACCAGTTCAACTTCTGATCCCCCGAAGTCCCTTCATTTCAAGGGGTGTTGATGCAACGAGTGTGCTTTCTGCTGAAGGTCAGGGCGGACCGCCTCGACGAGTACCGCGAGCGGCACGCCGCCGTGTGGCCCGGGATGCTCGACGCACTCTCGGCCACCGGCTGGCACAACTACTCGCTCTTCCTCCGCGCAGACGGCCTGCTGGTCGGCTACTTGGAGACCGAGGACTTCGCCGCCGCCCAGGCCGGCATGGAAGCCACCGACGTCAACTCCCGCTGGCAGGCGGAGATGGCGCCGTTCTTCGAGTCCCTGGACGGCGCCCGTCCCGACGAGGCGATGAAGCCCCTCACCGAGGTCTTCCACCTCGCGTGATCCCCCACAGGAGCCGTCATGAGAAGACGCGCCGTGCTCACCACCGCCATACTTGCGGCCGTGGCAACGCCGGGCATCGCACGGGCGGCCGACCCCGGCCCCTCCGTCACCAAGAAGAGCACCACCCAACTCGACGCCCAGGCCGTCTACTTCGTCTCGTACGACGGCCTGGTCAACAACAACTCGTTCCAGAAGAACGGCCTGTTGACCCACAAGGGCTACCAGTACGCGGCCTGGTACACCGCCGACAAGCGTGCTGTCGTAGCCCGCCGGGCTCCGGGCGCGACCACCTGGTCCACGATCACGCTCTCCCACACCCTCAAGAGCGACGACTCCCACAACGTCATCTCCATGGGGGTCTCCAAGGTCGACGGCAGGCTCCATCTCAACCTGGACTCCCACAGCGACGGCTTCTTCTACGTCAAGTCGGTCGCCGGTCTCCTCGACAACCCGGCGTCCACGGCGTGGACTTCGGCCGTCCTGGGTGCCGTACAGACATCGCTGGACGGTGTCGTCCTCACCTCTCAGTTCACGTACCCCCAGTTCATCGCCACCCCCGACGGCAAGCTGCAGCTCAGCTACCGCGTCGGGATCTCCGGCAACGGCCGCAACGCCCTTGCGGAGTACGACGGTTCGGCCTGGACGGCGCTGGGGAGTGGAGCGGCTCGGCCGGCACCTACACCAGCACGCACGGCTCCAGCACCGCCCGCAACATGTACCTGCACGGCATCGACTACGACGTCAACGGCCGCCTGCACTCCTTCTTCACCTGGCGCGAGCAGTCCGCCGCGGTGATGTGCAGCGGCGGCGGCATCACCAACCACGACACCGGCTACGTCTACTCGACCGACCGGGGCCGCAGTTGGCGCAACGACGCCGGAACCGTCGTAGGGACGACGGGGAGTTCGAACACCGTGGCCGTCACGGACGCGGGGCTTGTGGTCGATCCGCTCGGCCCGGACCACTCCCTGATGAACCAGGAGAGCCAGTCCACCGACTCGGCCGGGCTCCCGCACGCGATCATCAGCTACGTCCCCGGCCGCTTCGGCCAGTGCACCACCGACTACGTGACCGACCGCACCGCCAACGGGCGCGCCTTCCACGTCCGCAGGAACGCGTCGGGCAGCTGGCAGAAGACCGAGATCCCCATCGCGCTCGGCTCCAGCCAGCGCACCAAGCTGGTCCTGGACAAGTACGACAACGCCTACGCCGTGCTGCCCTACGGCCGTATCGCGGGCGCCTCGAAGGCCTCCGGGTACGCCGACTGGGCGCTGCTGTACGACGGCGGCGGTCTGAACGCGTTCGGCGAGGTCGTCGTCGACGAGCTTCGGGTGAAGGCCGACAACGTGCTGTCGTTCATGTACCAGGAGAAGTCGAGCGGCACGACCCCCTCGGCACTCCACGTCGTCGACTTCGCCCTGCCCGCGTGAGGGGCACGGCCGGAGGAGTCGGCACAGGTCATGGCGGTAATGTGAAGACCTTCCCGCCGCCCCACGTCACCCTGGAGGTCTCCGCCTGATGGCCCAGCCGGTGGGTATCAAGGACGTCGCCCGCGCCGCCGGAGTCTCCGTCGGCACGGTCTCGAACGTCATCAACCGCCCGGACACCGTCGCCACGGAGACCCGGGCCCGGGTGCTGTCCGCGATCGACCGCCTCGGCTACGTCCGCAGCGAGTCCGCGCGGCAGCTGCGCGCCGGGCGCAGCCGGATCATGGGGCTGCTCGTCCTCGACATGGGCAACCCGTTCTTCGTGGACGTGGCCCGCGGCGCCGAGCGGGCCGCGCGGGAGTCCGGGCTCGGGGTGATGGTCTGCAACAGCGCGCAGAGTCCCGTCGAGGAGGCCGACTACCTCTCGCTCTTCGCCGAACAGCGGGTGCGGGGCGTGCTGTTGACCCCGGCCGACGCGACCGGGCGCAACATCGAGTCGTTCCGCAGGCACGGCATTCCCTTCGTGCTCGTCGACCGTGTCGCCGAGGGCACCACCGAGTGCTCGGTCTCCGTCGACGACGTCGCCGGCGGCGCGCTCGCGGTGCGGCACCTCATCGACGCGGGGCACCGCTCGATCGCGTACGTCAGCGGTCCGCCCGGCTTCAACCAGGTGCGGGACCGTCGTACCGGCGCGAAGAACGCGCTCGCCGAGGCCGGTCTCGACCCCGACGCGCTGCGCGAGCTGCCCACCGACCGGCTCGACGTGGCCGCGGGACGCGACGCCGGGGCCCGGCTGCTCGGTCTCGCCGACCGGCCCACGGCCGTCTTCTGCGCCAACGATCTCCTCGCGTTGGGTGTGCTTCAAGCCATGTACGCGGCCGGCGTCGGCGTCCCCGACGACCTCGCGATCGTCGGCTACGACGACATCGAGTTCGCCGCGGCGGCGGCGGCCGTACCGCTCACCTCGGTGCGCCAACCAGCCGTCACCATGGGCGCGTTGGCCGCCGAACTGCTCCTGGAGGAGACCGAGGCGGAGGCGGACACGGCGGCCCGTCCGCACCAGCACCGACGGGTCGTGCTTCAGCCGGAACTGGTCGTGCGGCGCTCGAGTCTTGCTGCTCGCTGATCCGCCGGTCAGTAGGATTTCATGATCCCGGGGTCGGATATCGGACGCACATGTGCTGAACTGTGTCGCGGCCCGCACACCGTCCGTCCCAGGAGCACCGTTGTCCGTCAGCTATCGCCAGCCCGGCGTCGTCCTCACCGACCGCCACTTCACCGTGCCCCTCGACCACGAGGACCCCGCGGGCGAGACCATCGAGCTCTACGCCCGTGAGGCCGTCGCCGGCGACAAGGCGCACCGCGAGGACCTGCCGTGGCTGGTCTACCTCCAGGGCGGACCCGGTTTCGGGGCGAATCGTTTCATCGGTCGGCAGGCCTGGCTCGGCCGTGCCCTGGACGACTACCGCGTCCTCCTCCTCGACCAGCGCGGCACCGGCCACTCCACCCCGCTCACCCGCCAGACGCTCCCGCTGTACGGCGGCCCCGCCGAGCAGGCCGAGCGCCTCACGCACTTCCGCGCCGACTCGATCGTCCGGGACTGCGAGACGATCCGCCCCGCGCTCACCGGCGGCGCCCCTGGACCGTCCTCGGCCAGAGCTTCGGCGGCTTCTGCACGGTCAACTACCTCTCCACCGCCCCCGAAGGCCTGAGCGCCGCGATCCTCACCGGCGGCCTGCCGTCCCTCGACGCGCACGCCGACGACGTCTACCGCGCCGCCTACCCGCGCATCGAGCGCAAGGTCGCCGCCCACTACGACCGCTACCCGCAGGACGTGGAGCGCGCCCGCCGCATCGCCGAGCACCTGATGCGCCACGAGCCGGTCCTGCCCAACGGCTACCGGCTCACCGTCGAGGCCTTCCAGTCCCTCGGCATCGTGCTCGGCGGCAGCGACGGCAGCCACCGCCTCCACTTCCTCCTGGAGAACGCCTTCGTCCGCACCCCGGGCGGCCACGAACTCTCCGACGCGTTCCAGGAAGAGGTCCAGAACTCCCTGTCGTACGCGGGCCACCCCCTCTACGCCCTCGTCCACGAGGCGGTCTACGCCCAGGACAGCCGCCCCACCGACTGGTCGGCGGAGCGCGTCCGCGCCGAGTTCCCCCAGTTCGACGCCGCCAAGACCCTCGCGGGCGACAGCCCCTCCTCTTCACCGGCGAGTCGATCCACCCCTGGATGTTCGACTGCGACCCGGCGCTGCGCCCGCTCCGCGACACCGCCGAACTCCTCGCCGCCCGCACCGACTGGCAGCCCTCTACGACCCGGCGCGGCTCGCCGCCAACGAGGTCCCGGTCGCCGCGGCCGTCTACCACGACGACATGTACGTCGACGCGACCCACTCCCTGGAGACCGCCCGCGCGATCCGCGGCCTGCGCACCTGGGTCACCGACGAGTTCGAGCACGACGGCGTACGGGCGGGCGGCCCGCGTGTCCTGGACCGGCTGATCGCCCTCACGCGCGACGAGGCGTAGGGCGGGAAGTTCGGCACTGGGCGCGGTCTCCACCGGGTGGCCGTAGAGGACATGCCGCGTCGAAAAATCCGGCATAGGGTTCATTTCGATGAATACCAAGTCACTTCGCCGGGCCCGCCCGGCCGCCCTGGTCCTCGCCGTCGTCGCGGCGAGCACGGTCGCGCTGGTGTCCTGCGGCGACGACAACGACAACAGCAGCTCGCAGGCCTCGCCACCGGACACGGCCTCCTTCTCCGGCATGACCCCGTCGGCCCTGAAGTCCGCCGCGTCCTCGGCGGTCGCCTCGGCCAAGGCCCGGGTCTCCGCCGCCGCGTCCTCCGCATCGGCCGCGGCGTCCTCCTTCGAGGCCTCCGTGTCCTCCGAGGTGGCCCGCGCGAGCAAGGACGCCCAGAACGAACTGAAGGACGTCAAGGGCCAGGGCAACGCGGTGTCGGAGGTCGCCATGACCGGCAAACCGCGCGCCCAGACCGCCGGCCTGCTCGCCGTCGTCGTCAACATCACCAACAAGACCGACAAGAAGGTGTCGTACGCCGTCCAGGTCGACTTCCTCGACTCCTCGGGCAAGGTGGTGGAGACCCGCTACGTCGGCGCCGAGAACCTCGCGCCCGGCGCGAAGGCCCAGCCGGTCGCCATCAGCACCAAGCCGCCGGAGCCGGTCCTGACCCCAAGTTGGCCAAGGCGCAACGCTATTGACCGGGCCGCCGGGCAACAGGCGCCTCAGCGCTCGGAGTTGAGCGCGTCCACGGCACCGCCCGCGTCACCGATCGTCGTGTAGTCGACGGCGACGAAGTTCACCGGCCGACCGCGTTCCCGCGCGCAGCGGTGGACGCGGTCGAGCACGTACTGGCGGGAGTTGACCTTCCCCGCGTCCAGGCGGCTGCCGCCGTCGACGGTGATGAAGTGGTTGAGCAGGAACAGCCGTTTGTCGCTGCCACCGCGGTGCGGTACGCAGCTCATCTCCTGCGGGGTGCGGAACGCGAACGGCGTCTCCATCCCGTAGTCGTAGAAGTTCCGGTACCAGGGCGCCGGGCCGTCGGCCCGCTCGGCGAAGACCACGAGCCGACGCCCGCTGTCGATCAGGTGGCCGAGGGTCGGCCAAGGCTTCGCGGGATCGGGGTCCGGGGTGTGCCCAGGTCGCTCAACCCGGCCTGCGCGAAGGCTTTCCCGGTGTCCTCGCCGCTGATCGCGTCCTGCACGATCAGGGTGACGACCTCGGTCGGATGGGCGCGCATCCAGTCACCGATCTCGCGCAGTGCGGGCACCAGGGCGATGGCACCGGCCCGGCACACGGAGTGGCACAGCCACAGGCCCGCGCGCGGCGGGTTGAACCTGTCGACGGCGGCGGCGATGAACTGCCGCTGCTCCGGGGTGAAGTCGGATTCCGCGAGCCGCTGCGTGATCTCGTCCGGCCGCTCCCAGCGGTAGGTGTCGATCTGCAGGGCGCGCACCCCGTCGTCCAACTGGGTTGAGATTCCCGGGTCTTGGAGCGGGCCGATGAACCGGTCCATAGTCGTCGACATCGCGTTGTGCGAGGTGAGGTAGGCGACCTCGTCGTAGGACCGGCCGCACAGTGCCGCGCTGCCCTCGCAGGTGCGGGGCGCGACGGGGGTGACGGCGTACGGCACGAGCAGGACTCCGGCGACGGCGGCACCGCCCGTGGCCAGGGCCAGCCAGCGGACGCGGGGCAGGGTGACGTGCGGACCGACCTGGAGGGCCCAGCCGACGCCGGTCAGGAGGGCGCCGGCCAGGACGGGGACGAGGGCGGTCGTGAGGGCGGTGGCCGTGAGCCGGTCCAGGGCGGTGCGCTGGACGTCGTCGACCAGCCGGGCGAGACTCGGCGGCCAGGAACCCGGCGGGTCGATCACCCGGCCGCCGCTGATCAGCCGGAACGCGACGGCGAGGAGCCCGGCCAGCACCCCGCCCCCGGCGAGCGACCAGCCCAGCGGCAGCAGGCGTCGGCCGGGAGGCGCGGCACTCCCAGCCAGAGCACGACCAGCGTGACGACGAGCAGGGCCGCGGCGAGGGACTCCGCGAGGCCGAGGCCCACGGCGGTGTAGGCGCGGGCGCGGTGGAGGGCGGCCAGGTCGTTGCCGGAGGCGGCGAGGGCGTCGGTGAGATTCCAGGTGCCGCCGTCGACGGTCGCCCGGAGCCGGTCGGCGGCCGTACGGGTGCGGTCCGTCACCACGGCGGGGGCGACGGTGGCGAGCGCGGTGGCGACATCGCCGTCCCGCAGTGCCGTCTCCACCGCGGGGCGCAGGGCATCGCGCTCTGCGGCGGGCAGACCGCTCACCAGCGTCGCGGCCGCCTGGTCCGCCTGCGCCCCGGTCAGCGGCAGGGCGGGAAGGCCGGTGGGCACGTGCCCGGCGACGACGGCACTCAGGGCGGCGGTCAGGTCGGTCGAGAAGCGCTGGAAGTCGGGCTCGGGGCGGTTCTGGACGGACGCGACGAGATCGCCGAAGTAGATCTGGGCGAGGCCGTTGAGGTTGGCCAGCACCGGCCGCAGATCGACTGTGAGGTCCAGCGCGTCGCGCTTGCCGCCCAGATAGCCGACCACGGCGTCGATCTGCCGCTCGGTGAGGTCCCGGACCGTCTCGGGTGGGAGCACCAGCCTGAGATTGGAGGTGAC
The DNA here is from genome assembly GCA_016893485.2 of Streptomyces sp. P3. Classification (GTDB taxonomy): domain Bacteria; phylum Actinomycetota; class Actinomycetes; order Streptomycetales; family Streptomycetaceae; genus Streptomyces. Next base: position 1,236,198 of record JAFEKX020000001.1, on the reverse strand, counting down.
CTGGGCCTCCGGGACGGGCAGCCGGGCCAGGAGTCCCCGGGTGACGGCCGCCGTCTTCGGGTCGACCAGGACTTGGTCGTAGAGGCGGTCGTAGGCCTTCTGCTCGTTCAGTGCGGAGCGGTAGAAACCTGGTGAGACCACGGTCGAGCGGGCCGTGGCGGTGGTGGTGAGGACCGTCGTGGCGAGGACGGCGAGGATCAGGGCCGCGAGGCGCGGCAGCCTGCGGGACGCGACGCCGAGCGGGTCCATGAAACACATGGTCGTCCCGCCCCACCGGCCCCGCAAACGCGTGGCCATCGCGGTGGCGCACGTGTTTTGATCACCCGGGGTTTCCACTCCACGACAGGGAACGGGGACGGTGTGAACGACGACGATCTTCTGGCGGACCGCTTCGAGCAGCACCGCGGCCAGTTGCGCGCGGTGGCGTACCGCATGCTCGGGTCGGTGCCGGAGGCGGAGGACGCCGTCCAGGAGACGTGGCTGAGGCTCAGCCGGACCGGGGCGGACGAGATCAGGAACCTCGGCGGCTGGCTGACCACGGTCGTCGGCCGGGTCTGTCTCGACCTCCTGCGCGTCCGTGCGGCGCGCCGCGAGGACCCCATCGACGAGACGTTCGTGCCCGACCCGCTGATCGCTCCCCTGACGCACCTCGACCCCGAAGAGGAGCTGCTCAAGGCCGACTCGGTGGGCCTCGCCCTCCTCGTCGTCCTGGAGACCCTGGAACCCGCCGAACGGCTCGCGTTCGTCCTGCACGACCTGTTCGCCGTGCCCTTCGACGACATCGCCCCGATCGTGGAGCGGACGTCGGCCACGACCCGCCAACTTGCCAGCAGGGCCCGCCGCCGCGTCCAGGCCGCCTCCCCTCGACCGACCCCGACCTCGCCCGCCAGCGCGAGATCGTCGAGGCCTTCCTCGCCGCCGCCCGCGAGGGTGACTTCGACGCCCTCGTCGCGCTCCTCCACCCGGACGTGGCCCTGCGCGCGGACTCCGGCGCCCTGATCCGGGGCGCGGCCGCCTCCAAGGCACTGCGCGGCGCGCACACGGTCGCCGAACAGGCCCTGCTCTTCGCGCCGTTCGCCCACCACGCCCGACTCACCCTGGTCAACGGCTCGGTGGGCGTCGTCAACGCACCCGACGGCCGGGTGGTCTCGGTCATGGGCGTCACCATCGCCGACGGCCGGATCACCGAGATGTACATCCTGTCCGACCCGGAACGACTGGCCCGCCTCGACATGAACGGAACAGCACGCTGAACGACATGGAAGATCACATAGCGCCCCGCCCCTCTCTCCGCGGCGACTGCGAGCGGTGCTTCGGGCTGTGCTGTGTGGCGCTGCCCTTCGTCGCCGCGAAGGACTTCGCGATCGACAAGCCCGCGGGGACACCGTGCCCGAACCTCCGGGGCGATCACCGGTGCGGCATCCACGCCGAGCTCCGGCGGACCGGGTTCAGCGGCTGCACGGTCTACGACTGCTTCGGCGCCGGTCAGCAGGTCTCGCAGGTCACCTTCGGCGGCCAGGACTGGCGTACGTCCGACGGGGAGCGGGCCCGCCGGATGTTCGACGCGTTCCCCGTCGTACGGCAGCTGCACGAGCTGCTCTGGTATCTGACCGAGGCGCTCACCCTGCCCGCCGCCGGGCCGGCCCACCCCGGCCTGCGCCGGGCCCTCGACCGCACCGAGGAACTCACGCGCGGCACGCCCGAAGAGCTGGGCGCGCTCGACGTGGGCGCGCACCGGCAGGAGGTCAACGCGCTGCTGCTGCGGACCAGCGAGCTGGTGCGGGCGGGGGTGCGCGGCAAGAAGAAGAACCGGCGGGGTGCCGACCTCATGGGCGCCCGGCTCAGGGGCGCCGATCTGAGCCGGGCCGATCTGCGCGGTGCCTACCTCATCGCGGCCGATCTCACCGGGGCCGACCTGCGCGGCGCGGATCTGATCGGCGCCGATCTGCGGGACGCCGACCTCACGGACGCCGATCTGACCGGGGCGTTCTTCCTCACCCAGCCGCAGGTCAACGCGGCGCGGGGGAGCGCGGGGACCAGGCTGCCGGGGTCAGTCGTCCGCCCGGTGCACTGGGCAGAGGGCCTCTGAGGCGGTCTCGTCCGGGACAGTGACCGGTGCGGTCGGCGGCGCGGACGCCGTGCGCCGGTCGAGGTGGAGTCGCAGCCCCTCCGGCATCAGCGTCAGGCGTTCCGTCACGCGCAGCCGGTACGCCGGGTCGGGGCGCAGCTCGTAGCGGCGCAGCAGCAGGCCCAGGACCAACGTCGCCTCGTGCAGGGCGAATTGGCGGCCGATGCAGGCCCGCGCTCCGGTGCCGAACGGTTTGAAGGTGTGCGGGGCGCGGGAGCGTACGGCCTTGGCGTCGAAGCGGTCCGGGTCGAACTCCTCGGCGTCCGGGCCCCACACCTCGGGGTCGCGGTGCAGCATCGGCGTCAGGATGAGCGCCCAGGCGCCCCGGCGCATCGGGTGGATTCCGGTCAACTCGGTGTCCCGGGTGGCCTCCCGGGCGTACGCGGGGGCCGTCGGCCACAGCCGGAGCGACTCGTCGAGGACCCGGCGGACATAGCGCAGCTTGGCGACCTGGTCGTAGCCGGGGTCTCCGTGTCGCCCCACACCTGGTCGACCTCGGCGCGGGCGCGGGCCGCGATCTCCGGGTGGCGGGCGAGGTAGTGGAGCGCGAAGGACAGGGAACCGGAGGTCGTCTCGTGGCCGGCGACCAGGAAGGTGATGACCTGACGGCGGACGTTCTCGGGGAGAGGCGTTCACCGGTGCCGGGGTGAGTGGTGTCGAGCATGCGGTCCAGCAGGTCGCCGTCGCCGCCTCCGCTGTCACGGCGGGTCTGCACCATCGCGTCCACCGTGTTGTTCAGGTAGGCAATGTCCGCCTCGTTGCGGCGAGTCGCCGTGCGCAGCAGGAGCGGGGCCAGCGGGGACGGCACGGAGTTGAGGCGCTGCGCGTAGCTGAGCGTGCCCACCATCGACGTCACGAAGGGGTGCGGGCGGTCGCGTTCGAAGGAGCCGAAGTCGTGGCCGAAGCCGGTGCGCGAGATCGTCTCCAGGGTCAGCTTGGTCATGTCGCCGGGGACGTCCACCGGACGTCCGGCCGCGAGTTCGCGGTCCCAGTGGTCGGTGAGGCGCTCGGCAACGGACAGCATCATCGGGTGGTAGCCCGCCATCGCCTCACGGCTGAAGCCGGGGCCAACACATCATGCGCCAACTGCCAGTTGGGCTCGTGGTTGTACGCCGTGAACAGCCCGTCCCCGGCGACCGGCCGCAGGTTCGCCACCCCGAGACCCACGTGCTTGGCGAACCGCGACTCGTCCGCCATGTCGGCGACCTGGTCGGCGCCCCACACGAACACGAACTCCTTGCCGAACGCCTTCCGCCGGAAGATCGGGCCCAGTTGACGGGCGTAGCGCAGCGTGTCCTGGAGGGGGTGCGACGGTCGGCGCCGAGGACGTCACCGAGGAACGGGACCCGGCGCGGGGGTGCGGGATGCGGTCGAGCTCGGGCCAGCCCTGCTCGGCGCCCCGGAAGCCCTTCGGCAGCCCGGTCGGCGTCACCGTCGTCGTCTCCGCCATGACGCGATCTCCCTTGAGCCAGCGGCAGGTTGAGTCTGTTGTACGTGGGTTCAATAACGGGTTTCAGTCTGATCCCGTTGTTGAACCGACGTCAAGTAAAGTGCGGGAATGGCCGCCAATCAGGGTGAGCGCACACGCCGCAGGCTCAGCACCGAGGAGCGCCGGGAGCAACTCCTCACGGTGGGCGCGCGGTTGTTCTCCGAGGACCCCTACGACGACGTGTGGATCGAGCAGGTCGCCGAGATCGCCGGGGTCTCCCGCGGGCTGCTCTACCACTACTTCCCGACCAAGCGGGACTTCTTCGCGGCCGTCGTGGAGCGCGAGAGCGAGCGGATGCTGCGGATGACGGCGGCGGTGCCGGGGGTGCCCGCGCGTGAACAGCTCGCCGCCGCCCTCGACACCTACCTGGAGTACGTGCACACCCACGCGCACGGCTACCGCGCCTTCCATCGCGCCGACGCGGCGGGAGATCAGACCGTACGGCGGGTCTACCAGCGGGCGTTGGCCGCGCAGGAGCGGCAGATCCTGGCCGCACTGGCGGCCGATCCGGAGTTCGGGCCGACGGTGGGGAGCGGCCCGACACGAAGCTCGCGGTGCGCGGGTGGCTGGCGTTCACCACCGCCGTCTGTCTGGAGTGGCTGCGCGGGCCGGAGTTGAGCCGGGAGCAGGTGCGCGATCTGTGCGCGCGGGCACTCTTGGGTCCTCTCGCCCTGAACGGCCGTCCTCGAAGGAAGTCGTGCAGATTGCGTGGCGTGGTTGGCGCGCGCCCCGATCTTCGGTAGGTTAGGCAAGGCTTACCTAAGGAGGTTCAGGGATGGGTGACACCAATCGTGGACGGCCGCGCCCGCCGCGGCCGAGCGGGCCCGCTCGGTGCTCGCCGCCGCATGGTCCTGCGCGGTGACCGCGGAAGGCGCGCGCGAGGAGTTCGTCGGCGCGCACAGCGTCGACGACGACGGCCGAGTGCTCCTTCAAGTGCCTGAGGACAGCGCCCTGTTGGCGACCGCGATCTGTGCGCCGCGCGGTGAGCCGTCCGCGGTCCTGGAGTTCGCGGACGTCGCACCCGTCCCCATGCGCAACCGTATCCGGGCCCGGCTGTGGCTCGCGGGCTGGTTCGTCCCCGAGGACGACCACCTGGTCTTCCGGGCGACGCGGGTGGTGCTGCGCCAGCCGTCCGGCGCGGTCGTCGTCGACCTCGACGAGTTCGCCGCCGCCGAGCCCGACCCGCTCGCCCTGGCCGAGGCCCAGCTGCTGACCCACCTCGCCGACTGCCACTCCGACGCCGTCGAGCGGCTCACCCGGCTCGTCGAGCCCGACAGCCTGCACGGCGCGGTCCGCGTCCAGCCCCTCGCCGTCGACCGGCACGGACTGACCCTCCGCATCGAGCGCGCCCGCACCCAGGGCGACGTACGCCTGCCGTTCCACACGCCCGCCGACACCGTCGCCGACCTCACCGAGCGCATGCACGTCCTGCTCACCCAGGCCGGCGCCGCGTCCTGCCCGCGCCCCCTACAGCGGCAGCGCACAGACGGCGACGGGTGACGCGAACGGCGTTCCCGCGAGCCGGAGTTCACCGCTCGCGGCGTCCACGTGGAACACGCTGACCGTGCTCGACTTCTGGTTCGCCGTGAACAGCAGCGTGCCGTCCGGGGAGAACGCGATCTGCCGCGGGAAGTCACCGGACACCGGCACCGTGCCGAGCAGCCTGAGCCGGGCGCCGTCCGCCTCGACGGCGTACCGGGCAAGAGTGTTGTCGCCCCGGTTGGCGAGATACGCGTACGCGCCGTTCGGCGTCACCAGGATCTGCGCCGGGTAGTTGGTGGTGCTGCCCGTGCTGCCGCTGGGCTGCGCGGCGCCGATCGACAGGGCGCCCGTGGCCGGGTCGTAGGCGCAGACCGCGATGGTGTCGTCGACCTCGTTGGCCAGGTAGGCGTACCGGCCGCCGGGGTGGAAGGTCAGGCTGCGCGGTCCCGCGCCCGCGCGGGTGTGCGCCTGCGAGACCTCGGTGAGCGTGCCCTTCGTGGTGTCCAGGCGGTAGGTGTAGACCGTGTCGGTGCCCAGGTCGACGGCGAGGACATGGCCGCCGTCGGGACTGGTCGCGAACTGGTGCGCGTGCGGGCCGTCCTGGCCCGGAGCCGGCTGCGGAGTGGAGTGCTTGGCCAGCGCCGTGCGCTCGCCGAGCGCGCCCGAGGCGCCGATCGGGTGCACTGCCACGCTGCCGGAGGTGTAGTTGGCGCTGAGCAGCCAGCGCCCGCTCGGGTGCACGGACAGGTGGCAGGGGCCCGCGCCGCCGGTGCTCCGCGCGCCGAGGACCTTGCGGTCCGCCAGGCGTACGGCAGTCACCGCGCCTGCGGTCTGCTCGTCGACCGCGTACAGCGTGCGGCCGTCGGGGTGCAGGGCGAGGAACGACGGGTCGGGGACGCCGGTGATGGTGCCCGCGCCGGTGATCTGGCCGGTCGCCGCGTCGTAGGTCGCCAGGCCGATGCCCTTGCCGCCGCCGTCGACCGAGGTGTAGGTGCCGAGGTAGAGCGGGTGGGGCCGGCGGCCTTGCCCGTGCGGTGTGTGCTGGGTGCCGGTGCGGTCGTGGAGCCGGTCGGTGGGGCGGATTCGGGGTCCGCCGGTGCCGAGGCCGGGGCGGGGACCGCGACCACCGCCGCCGCTCCGCCCAGGGCGCCGATGAAACGGCGCCTGCTCCAGCCCTCGCGTGACGCCTCCGCACCACTGGTCATGCCCACACCCTCAGGTCGTCGCTCGGCTCGGTCGTCACGGCAACCTTGGCGTGCGGGGCCCGTCGAGCGCAAGACCGACAACGGGCGTTGCAGACAGTGCAACGCCGTGCCGGGTCACCAGTCGCCGTCCTCCACCGGCTTGCCCTGCGCGTCCTTGAGCGGTTCGACCTGGCCGGGGGCGGGCGCCTGCCAGGGTTCGTGGTCGTGGCCCAGCCAGTCGCCGACCGGCTGCACCGCGCCCAGGGTGTCGGTGGGGGCGAGATCCTCGGCGTCCTGGTCGTAGTAGTCGAACCAGGGGAGCCCCGCCCGGGTGTACGCGGCCCGGTCCACCGGCGACGGGGGCGGGGCCTCGCCGGTGATGCGGCGCCACTCCGGGGGCGTCACCAGGTGCACGAAGACCCGGCCCGCGGGCTGCTCGGCCCAGGACGACAGCGGGCGGTCGTCCGCGTAGACCTCCTGGCGCATCGAACCGCCGACGCCGAGGCCCATCGCGGCGGCTCGCCTGCTCGGGGCCGGGGACCGCCGGGCGCGGGGGCGGCCTGTGCGGCCATCGGCATGGCGGGCATGCCGTAGCCACCGGTCGGCAGGGTCGCCGCACGCGCGCGTGCCTTCCGCGCCAGGCGTTGCTCGGCCTCGCGCCAGATGGCCAACTCCCGTTCGTTGAGCGGGAAGCACTGCAGTTGTACGCCGCCCCAGACCTCCTCGCCCGTGACCTGCCCCTCGACCGTCGCGCCGAGGCCGAGCGGGACCGCCACGAACTGACGGACCGTGCCCTTCCCGGAGTTGATGCCGTCGAGCCACGGCTGGCGGGGCAGCACCACGTAGTTCTGCGGGTCCCGGGACAGCCGGTCGCTCCACGGCTCGCCCGAGACGGCGCACACCTTGCCCACCCCGACCTGGAGCGCGGCCGGCCGGCGCGTGCCCGCGAAGCTCAGCCACATGGCCTCACGCAGATACACCGGGAGCATCACCCCGCCCCGCGCCCGCCACTCCTCGGGCACCGTGTCCGGGAAGTCCGATACCCGCCGGACCGGGAACTCGCCGAGCCCCGGCGGCAACGGATGCGTGCCCGTCTCCGGCAGCCGCAGCGTGCGGACGAACCGCACCGCCGCACCGCCCGGCAGCTGCAAGGTGTTCCCGTCGATCCGTACGCTGCTGTCGGTCATACGCCCGCCCCCATTGATCCGCCATGGTCCAGTGCCGGAGACCCGCCCGCCCCCTGCAGGCTCGCCGAAGGCCCCGGTGACTCCGTCACCTAGAACGATCGGCGCCCTCGCGCCGGTTCCTGCGCAGCCGGTCCGGTACGCCCACGCGCTCGCGCAGCCAGGTCAGCCAGGGCATGCGTTCGCGCTGCTCCCGGGCGCAGCGGTCGAGTTCCTCGAAGAGCCGGCGTGAGCGGTGCTCGGTGTCCAGCTCGTCCAGCATGCGGTTGACCTCGGTCAGCATCGCACCCAGCAGCTGCCACTGAGAGGCATCGCGCTGGACGTCCTCCAGGAGCAGCTGGGCCAGCTTGTCGCGGGTCGCGGCGGCCGTGTGCAGCTCGGCGGTGAGCCGCGACTCCGCGGACTCCGCGCTCACCGACACGTCGGTGGTCACCAGCACCGCGAAACTGACCACGGCGTCCCCGACCTCCGACAGCAGCTGTTCCACGGCGGCCCCCGTCGGCGGCGCGAACAGCGGCTCGGGGTCGCGCTCCTTCGCCAGGTCGGTGAAGGTGCGGGCGAGGACGCGGAGCACGACCGTGCAGATCTCCAGGGTGTCCAGACCGGTCCGCAGCACGATCCGGTGCAGCAGGCCCTCCCGTACGCGCGGATTGAGCCGCAGGCTGTCCTCGGCCTGCCGCAGCGCCGCGTCCACCTCGACGATGTCGTGGTCGAGCCTGCGTGCCTCGTGCAGCCGCGCGGTGGCGTGGTCGACGGGCGTACGGCCCGCCGCCTCCTCGCCCATGCGCCGCATCAGCCGCCGTAGCCGACGGGCCAGGCCCTCGATGGACTCGCCTGCCTCGTCGACCCACACCGGGGGAGCGAGCAGCAGATTGCAGCCGAGGCCGACGACCGCGCCGATCAGGGTCTCCACGACCCGTGCCCAGGCGGTGTTCCCGACCGTGGTGACCCCGAGGACCAGCATCGCGCTGATCGCCACCTCGGGCACGTACTCGTCGACTCTCACCAGCCGCCCCACCACCAGCGCGGCCACGATCAGCAGGGCCAGGCTCCACCAGGTCAGCCCGACCAGCAGACTGAACGCGATGGCGACGAGCACGCCCGTGACCACGGCGGTCACACGGCGGATGCCGTTGGTGAGCGTGGCGTACAGGGTGACCTGGACGACGAGGAGCGCGGTGAGGGGAGCGGTCAGCGGCGCGGGCTCGGGGCTCAGCCGCAGCGCGACGACGTACGCGACGGTCGCCGCGGTCGCGGACCGCAGCGTCTGGACGGCCACCGGGTCCCGGTGCCGTCCCACGAGCCCACACCAGCGGCGCGGTCCACTCCCGGACATCTCGCATCCTTGGCCTATTCCCTTTCTCCAGATGCGCCGAACGTTTCTCTTGAGGACAGTAGCTGTCCGCAACTCGTCCTAGATTGTCGGTACCGGACGGAGCCAACGGGAGGGGAACGTTCATGACGGACGACCAGGCCATCGAGGTGCTGCTGCGCTCGCACGCCTATCTGCGCGAGGTCGTCACCGCCGTGCCCGACACGGCCTGGGCCGCGCCGACGCCGTGCAGCGAGTGGACGGTACGGCAGGTCCTCAACCACGCCCGCATCGACCAGCAGGCCTACGGCCTCCTCCTCACGGGCGGTCGGCCCGACTCCGACCCCTTCAACCCGGAGGACGCCCTGGACGGCGACCCGGTCGCCCAACTCGACAAGGTGCTCACCATGGTGGCGGACGGGTACACGGCCCTCCCCGCCGACGCCGAGCAGGTACCGACGCCGCTGGGCCCGATGCCCCTCGCGTCCGCCGCGGCGACGGCGGCCATGGACGCGGCCGTGCACGCCTGGGACATCGCCGCGGCCACCGGCCAGAACCGGCCACTCGGCACGGGCCTCGCCGACGGCATCCGGCCGATCGCGGACCAGCTCGTCGACCAACTCCGCGACGCCTTCCATGTGTTCGCACCCGCCCGGGAGACGAAGGAGGGCTACGACAGGGCCGAGGCACTCCTTGCCTTCCTCGGCCGGGACCCGCACTGGACGCCCGCCGCGTCCTGAGGGGCACCGCATCCCGCGAGGGTGGCGGTCACCCTGGTCCACCGTCACTCGGTGACGGCGGCCCGGCTCCGCGACCGATAACCCGCGATCTTCGCGAGGTTGCCGCAGCGGTCCATCGAGCACCAACGGCGGCGGCGGGCCTGGGAGTCGTCGAGGAACAGCAGTGAACACTCCGGGTTCTCGCACTCCTTGACCCGCTCCAGCAGCGGACCGCTCACGAGCAGGACGCCGTCCCGGGCCACCGTCGCCAGCGCCGCGCGTGCCGGATGCGCCGACTTCCAGCGCCGCTCGCCCAGTTGGGGCGCGAGATCCGGTCGCGCGGCGGCCTCGTTGACCCGCTCGACATCGGCCGCTGCCGGTTCCCGCCCGGCCATCGCGTCGCGTACGACGCGGTAGAGCGCCTCGCGCAGGGTGCGTGCGTCCGCCAGCTCCCGGGCCGTGACCCGCACCGGCTCGGTCCCCGGGGACAGCTCCGCCTCCGTGATCCACGCGGCCAGCGCCGCCGCGTCGGGCAGCCGCTCGACGGGCGTGCCGTGCCGCTTGCCGAGCGTCGCCGCGAAGTTCAGGCAGGGGCGACCGCCGATGAACGGGAAGGCGGGCGGGAGCGTCATGGCAGCGAGCTTACCTCGCGTACACCGGTTCATGCGGTGTACGCGAGGGTGCCGGCATGCCTTGACACCGGTTCATCGGGTGTCGCATGGTGACACCAGTTCAACAGGTGTCGGCCAGAGGTCGTGGCCGCGACAGGGAGCGGGTTCGGTATGCGTGCGGTACGGATCGAAGAGTTCGGCGGGCCCGAGGTGCTGGTACCGGTCGAGGTGCCCGACCCGGTCGCGGGTCCCGGGCAGGTCCTGGTGCGGGTCGCCGCGGCGGGCGTGAACCGCGCGGACGCCCTGATCAGGTCCGGGAACTACCACCGGGCCGGACGCCCGCCGCTGATCCCCGGAGTGGAGGGCGCCGGCACCATTGCCGCGCTCGGGGAGGGCGTCACCGGCTTCACGGTCGGGCAGCGGGTCGTCGCCCTCGACGGCATCAACTCACCTGGTTTCTACGCCGAGTTGGCGGCCGTACCGGCCACACAGGTCGCCGCCCTGCCCGACGGGATCGACCTCACGGACGCCGCCGCGCTGCCCGTGGCCTGGCTGTCGGCCTGGTACTGCCTGCGCCACCTCGCCCGGGTCACCAAGGAGGACACGGTGGTCGTGAAGGCCGCCGCGAGCGGGGTCGGCAGCGCGGCCGTGCAGATCGCGGCCGAGACCGGCGCCCGGGTCATCGCCCTCGCCGGCTCACCCGAAAAGGCCGCCTGGGCAGGGGAGTTCGGAGCCCACGCCACCCTCGACACCTCGGCCCACCCCGACGACGCCGAGGTCGACGAGGTGCTGCGGCTCACCGGCGGACGCGGCGCGGACGTCGTCCTCGACACCGTCGGCGGCGCGGCCTTCGGGCGCAGCCTGCGCGAGATCGGCCAGGGCGGCCGGGTCGTCGCCCTCGCCAACGTGGCCCTGGCGGCGAGCACCGTCGACACCCGCGACTTCTACCCGAAGAACGCGTCGATCCTCGGCTTCCAGCTCACCAACCTCCAGATCCACGGCGGCTACGACCCCCGCGCCGACCTGCGTGAACTCGCCGAGCGGGTCGCCGCAGGCACCTACCGCGTGCCGATCGAGACCGTCGTACCGCTCGCTGAGGCCCGCGCCGCCCACGAGCGGCTGGAGCGCCGGGACAACCGGGGCAAGATCGTGATCGCGGTGCCGGGGACTGACCTCAGCCGTACAGCTTGTCCAGGAACGCGGTCAGGTTGCCCACCGTCCGGTCGATCTGCTGCTCCACGGTCAGACTCTCCTCGATGCGGATGCCCGACTCGGGGATCTTCCGGCCGCGCACGTAGAGGGAGCAGGCGAGGTCGGTGCACATGTACAGGCCGACCGAGTTGCCGTCACGACCCGCCGGGCCCGCCTTGCGCGCGGTCATCAGGGAGACGCCCCCGCCCGGGTGGGTGGTCACGCACAGCGAACACATGCTCCGGTGCAGGAAGCCGCGTTGGGAGGACGGGAAACGCAGGGTGACCCCGATCAGCCCGTCCGCCCGCTCGGTGACGAGGTAGCTGCGGTCGGGCGCACCGGGATCTCGCCAGCCCAGGAAGTCCAGGTCGCCCCAGGGGCGGGTGTCGAGATCGCGGGGCACGGCCAGCCGCTTGGCCTCGCCCTTCGAGCAGTTGACGAAGGAGCCGCGGATGTCCTGCTCGGTGAGTGATCTCATGGGGAGTCTCCTGGGACGGCGCCCGTCGGGCGGTGCCGGTGTTCCGGTGCCTCTGAGGCGGTGTCGGTTTCCGAAACCTAGGGGTCTAGGTTTTGGGCCAGCGTAATGAGGCGAGCGGTGGAGGGGCCAATGGATTTCGGGGGCGTCGAGGGTGTCGGGGCGCACCAGGCGCGGGCGTTGCGGCATGTGGCGGCGGGTTCGTCCGGCCCGGCCGTCGACCCGCGGCTGCGGATCACGCTCAACTTCCATCCCGACCGCACGGCGAGCGGTCGCCCGATCCTCGACGCGCTGGCCCAGGACGGCACGTACCACTCGCAGTTCGTCACCGGCACCAGCAACGGCGGGCTCACCGCCCACCCCGGCGGCGACCGCCAACGCTGGGAGAGCCGGATCTTCGCCGGTGCCTACGACGAGGCGCCCGCACCCGAGCGGCCGGTGTACGGCGCGTTGAACTTCCGGCGCCAAGTCGTCGGCGCCGCACCGAGGTTCGGCTCCTCGCACCTCCGGCTGACCGGTGCGGCCCTCACCCGCGCGACCTTCTGCTACCCCGACAGCGCGGCCGAACCGACCGACTTCGGCGTCGCCTCCGGCATGCACCTCATCGCGCTCGCCGAGGCCGACGAACAGGACGCCCTGAACGACTACATCGAGACCCAGGTCCACGGAGGCGTCGACCTCGCCCGCGACACGGAGGCGCTCGTCCTCGACGCGTGCTACCGCGGCACCCCGTCGAGACCGCCGCCCGCCGACTGCCCTGCCCCGTCGAGTGGCACCCCGGATACCGGCTCTCCGTAAGGGAGTTGCACCGGCACGCGGACTACCGGGGCCAGGAGTACGCCGACCTCGGCGCCCGCATCGCCGAGCGCGGGATCGTCGACCCGAGGATCATCGGCGACGCGGCCCGCACCGGGCGTCATGAACTCCAGGACCTGAAGATGGTCTGGCACACCGTCGCCCGCTTCGGGGCACCGGAGGGCGCGGGCACGGCCTACCGCGCGTCGGCGGCCGGGACGGACGCCGGCGGCCACACCCCGGCGTGAGCACCCCAACCGCGTAGGCGCGGGCCACCAGTTCGGTGCGGTTCGCCGCGTCCCACCGGGCCGACAGCCGCCGTAGGTGATAGGTCACGCCGTCCGTCGTGAGGCCGGTCTCGCGGGCCGTGTGGGCGGTGGTGGCGCCGCTCGCGAGGAGCGCCAGGATGCGGCCCTCGACCGGGGTGACCTGTGCGGAGGCGTCCTCGCGGGGTGCGCCGGCGCGGGGGTCGCCCTCGCCCTGGACGCGCAGCATGACCAGCAGCGCCGGGGTCTCCTCGACCGTGTCGCTGACCGGGTCGGCCGTCAACTCCCCATACCGCTCAACGCCGTTCGGGGCCCGCCAGCGCACCGACACCTGGTAGCGCGAGCGGTGCCGCAGCCGTAGCGCCTGCGCGATGCGCTCGACCTGTCCCGACTCCTGCGGCTGGAAGAGGTCGAGCACGTCCTGCCCGCGCAGCTGCCCCGGTGTCGTACCGCACTCCGCCGCCATCGCGGGATTCGCCGCCTGCACCGAGCCGTACACATCACACACCGCGACCGGCACCGCGACCCGGTCGAAGAGCATCAGGGCGCGGTTGCGCCACACCACGCCCTCTCTGCGCGCCCAGTCCACCGGCACCTCCTGACACACCTTGCCGACCACACCATCATGCAGCTCAGGAGCATGTCCCGCTGCCGCTGTAACAGGGCGAGTAGTCGGCTCTCGGCGTGGGCGCGGGGGTCGGATGGCTGCGATCCCACTCGTGCTGCATACCGGTGAGCAGGGTGAACACGAGGCCCGCGGCGACGAGGTGGGACAGGGTCGTCCAGGGCGCGCGGGAGAGTGCCGCGAGCCCTGCCAGGGCGAGGAGGGCGTAGAGGAAGTGTTCCATCCAGGCGATGTTCGCGAGCGCGGCCGCGTCGATCCTGCCCCGGTCGCCCTGTGCGGCCCAGCCCTCCATGCCGGAGGTGAACGTCGACCAGGCGAAGAAGACGGCCTCGGCGACGAACAGGGCGATGGCGGCGAGTACGTCCGAGGTGCGGGACGTCCGGTGGGACCACGGCCATCGGCGGTGCCGGGGCGGATGTTCGGGCAGTACCTGCGTCATGGGCCCACCCTGCCGCAGCGGTCACGGGGAGCGCATGAGTACGCGCACTCAGTCGGCGCGCCCGGCTAGCCGGACCGGGGCGTCGGCGCAAGACGCCGCCCGGGGTTTCCGCTACACGATCATGTAGTCGCATGGCGCGGTCCGCCGGGACGGGGCGAGCACGCTGGAACGCAGTACCTCCGTACCGCGAAAGGCAGTTGTCGCGCCATGCCCCCACCGCGCCGCACCCCCACCCCGCCGACACGCTCCCCGGCGTGCCCGTCGTCGACATCACCGCGACCGGCCCAGGCCGCACCCCGATGCAGCAGATCATGGACCTGATGCGCCGTCACGGACCCGTGTTCGTAAGGCGGTTGCACGGCCGGGACACGCTCTTCGTCGGCGATCTGGACCTGGTGACCGAACTCGCCGACGAGCGACGGTTCGCCAAGCACATCGGGCCCGCCCTGGAGAACGTCCGGGCCTTCACCGCCGACGGACTCTTCACGGCGTACAACGACGAGCCCAACTGGGCCAAGGCACACGACATCCTGATGCCCGCCTTCGCGCTCGGCTCGATGCACACCTACCACCCCGTGATGCTCAAGGTGGCCCGGCGCCTCATCGAGGCCTGGGACCGGAGCGCGGGCGCGGGACGGCCGGTGAACGTGGCCGACGACATGACCCGGATGACCCTCGACACCATCGGACTCGCCGGATTCGACTACGACTTCGGGTCGTTCGAGCGGGCCGAGCCGCACCCCTTCGTCGAGTCCATGGTCCGCTGCCTGGAGTGGAGCATGACCCGGCTGGCGCGTGCCCCGGCGAGGACCACACGGCGGCCGACGCGGCCTTCCGCGCCGACGCCGACTACCTCGCCCGGGTCGTCGACGAGGTCATCGCCGCCCGCACCGGCACCGACCAGGGCGACGCCGGGGACCTGCTCGGGCTCATGCTCAGCGCGGAACACCCGGCGGACGGTACGACGCTCGACACCGCCAACATCCGCAACCAGGTGATCACTTTCCTGATCGCGGGCCACGAGACGACGTCCGGCGCGATGTCGTTCGCGCTGTACTACCTGTCCAAGCACCCCGCCGTGCTCCAGCTCGTGCAGCGCGAGGTGGACGCGCTGTGGGGCGACACCGCGGACCCGGAACCGACCTACGACGAGGTCGGCCGGCTCACCTACACCCGCCAAGTCCTCAACGAGGCACTGCGGTTGTGGCCCACCGCCGCCGCGTTCAGCCGGCACGCGCTGGAGGACACCGTGCTCGGCGGACGCGTCCCGCTGCGTGCCGGGCAGGCCGTCACCGTGATCGCGCCGATGCTGCATCGACAGCCGGGATGGGGCGACAACCCTGAGCTGTTCGACCCCTCGCGCTTCACCCCGAGGCGGAGGCGGCGCGTTCCGTGCACGCCTTCAAGCCGTTCGGGACCGGTGAACGCGCCTGTATCGGGCGGCAGTTCGCGCTGCACGAGGCGACCATGCTGCTCGCGATGCTCGTCCACCGCTACCGGCTGCACGACCACGCCGACTACCGGCTCACGGTGAAGGAGACCCTCACCCTCAAGCCCGACGGCTTCACCCTCACCCTGACCCCGCGCACCCCCGCCGACCGCGTGCACGGCCGGCTGCCGGGTGCCGTCGAGACCTCCGTAACCCCTACGGCCGACACCGCCACCCTGCCCGCGCGCGTCCGGCCCGGCACCTCGGCGCTCTTCCTGCACGGCAGCAACTACGGCACCTGTCGCGAGTTCGCCGCCCAACTCGCCGACGAGGCAGCCGGGTTGGGAAGCTCGGTCGAGGTGGCGCCGCTGGACGCGTACGCCGAAGGACTGCCCACCGACCGGCCCGTCGTCATCACCTCCGCCTCCTACAACGGCCGCCCCACCGACGACGCCCTCGTCTTCGCCGCCTGGCTGGAGGAACCCCACGACCTCACCGGCGTGACCTACGCCGTCCTCGGCGTCGGCGACCGCAACTGGGCCGCCACCTACCAGCACATGCCGACCCGTATCGACGCCCGCCTCGCCGATCTCGGCGCCACCCGCCTCACCGACCGCGCCGCGGCCGACGCCTCGGGCGATCTCACCGGCGCCGTAAGGGAGTTCACGGCCCGGCTGCGCACCGCACTCCTGGAGACGTACGGCGATCCCGACGCCACGGACGCCGAACCCGTGGAGCGGTCCGCCGGCTACGAGGTCCGCACCCTCACCGGCGACCACCTGGACGCCCTCGCCGCCCGGCACGGCCTCGTCCCCGTGACCGTCACCGAGGCCCGCGACCTCACCGCCCCCGGCCACCCGCGCCGCAAGCGCTTCGTCCGCGTCGCCCTGCCGGACGGCACCGGCTACCGGACCGCCGACCACCTCACCGTCCTGCCCGTGAACGCCCCGGCCCTCGTCGAACGCGCCGCCACCGTCCTCGGCGTCGACCTCGACGCCGTCCTCGACATCCGCCCGGCCCGCCCGCGCCGCGACGGCCTCGCGGTCGACCGGCCCGTGACCGTACGCCAACTGCTCACACACCACGTCGAGTTGCAGGAGCGGCCGACCGCCGACCAGCTGGCCGCGCTCGCCGCCGCCAACCCCTGCCCGCCCGAACGCGTCGCCCTCGCCGCGCTCACCGACGATCCGCGCACGTTCGTCGAACTCGTCGAGGACTACCCGGCGTTGCGGGGCGCCCTCGACTGGCCGATGCTGCTGGACCTGCTCACCCCGCTGCGCCCCCGGCACTACTCGATCTCGTCCTCGCCCGCCGTCGACCCCGGCCACGCCGACCTGATGGTCTCCCTGCTGGAGGCACCGGCCCGCTCCGGCAAGGGCGTCCACCGGGGCACGGGTTCCGGCCACCTCAACACCGTCGCGCCCGGCGACACGGTGTACGCCCGCGTCCAGCCGTGCCGCGAGGCGTTCCGCATCGACGACTCCACCCCGGTCGTGATGATCGCGGCCGGCACCGGACTCGCCCCCTTCCGCGGCACCATCGCCGACCGCACGGCGGCCCTCGCGGGCGGCGCCCGACTCGCCCCGGCCCTCTGCTACTTCGGCTGCGACGCCCCCGACGCCGACTACCTGCACGCCGACGAACTCCGCGCCGCCGAGAGTGCCGGAGCCGTCTCGCTCCGCCCGGCCTTCAGCGCCGCCCCGGAGGGCCAGGTGAGCTTCGTCCAGCACCGCGTCGCCGCCGAGGCCGACGAGGTGTGGGCACTGCTGGACGCGGGCGCCCGGGTGTTCGTCTGCGGCGACGGCTCGCGCATGGCACCGGGTGTGCGCGAGGCGTTCCGTACCCTGTACCGGGACCGCACGCCCGGCGCCGACGCCACGGCCGCCGAGCAGTGGCTCAACACGCTGATGGCGGACGGGCGTTACGTCGAGGACGTGTACGCCGCCGGCTGACCGGGACGGAGAGGTGGGCGCACGGTGACGGACTCCTGGGAGCGCGCCCGGCGGGTACTCGGCGCGGCGGGCATCCCACCCGGCGACCTCGCCCACCTCCGCCCCCTCGGCGGCGGCACCTACAACCTCGTCGAGGAACTCACCCTCACCGACGGCACCCGCCACGTCCTCAAGACCGCGCCCACCGCCCCCGGCCTGTCCCACGAGCGCCAACTCCTGGTCTCCGAGGCCGACTTCTACGGCGCCGCCGCCAAGGCCGGGGTGGCCGCGCCCCCGCGTCGTGGTCCTCGACGGCGACACCCTCCTGATGACGCGCTGCCCCGGCGACCCCTGGGACGACACCCTCACCGAGCCCGAAGTCACCGGCCTGCGCACGGAGTTGGGACGCCAGGTGGCCCGCCTGCACGAGATCACCGGCCCCGGCTTCGGCTACCCCTCCGGCGCCCTCGGCCCCCTCGCCCCCGACTGGCGCACCGCGTTCACCACGCTCTACGACGCCGTCCTCGACGACACCCGCCGCTACGACGCCTGGCTGCCGCTCCCGCAGGCGACATCGCCCGCACGGCCCGGTCGGCGTACGCGGCCCTGGACGAGGTCACCGCTCCGCGTGCCGTCCACTTCGACCTGTGGCGGGGCAACATCCTCGTCGACCGCGCGACCGGGACACCCCGCATCGGCGGACTCGTCGACGGCGAGCGGATGTTCTGGGGCGACCCGCTGGCCGACTTCGTCTCCTTGGCGCTGCTGGGGGACATCAGGAAGGACGAGGCGTTCCTCGCCGGCTACCGGGAGGCAGGCGGGCGGGCCGAGTTCGACCGGTCGGCCCGCCTCCGGTACGCGCTCTACCGCAGCTATCTCCACCTGATCATGCTGGCGGAGGCGGTCCCCGGGAGTTCGGTGAGGAAGAGAACCGTTGGCGGCGGGAGAAGGTCGGTCCCGAGCTCCTCGCGGCCCTGGGGAGATCGACGAGACGGCCTCGACCACGTAGTGTGCATTCCATCGCCCCTTAGTTCAGGGCGTGAATTAAGAGGGTGCGGGGTTCGGAGGGAGCCACATGGCGGGGCGGAACGGGCGCACGGTACGCGACCTCAGGCGGGCCAACCGCACGGCCGTGCTGCAACGGCTGTACTTCGACGGACCCCTCAGCCGCTTCGAGCTGGGCCCGGCGACCGGACTCAGTTCCGGCTCGGTGAGCAACGTGGTCGCGGACCTCGTCACCGACGGACTGGTCGAGGAGGCCGGCAGCGTCGACTCCGACGGCGGCCGACCCCGACCCTCCTCCGAGTCGCCCCGCACAGCGGCCACATGATCGGCGTCGACGTCGGCGAGACCCGCGTCCGCGTCGAGCTGTTCGACCTCACCCTCACCGAACTCGCCCGCGCCGAACGCCCGTTGGAGCAGCAGCGCTACGAGGTCGAGGTCATCGTCGGCCACATCCGCGACGGCATAGCCGAGGTCCTCGCCGCCGCCGGCAAGGCACCGGAACAGCTCCTGGGCGTCGGCATCGGCGTCCCCGGCATAGTCGAGCACACCCCGGACCACGGCGCCGTCGTGCACGGCCAGACGATGGGCTGGGACGCGGTCCCCCTGGAGGAACTGCTCCGCAGTACCTCCCAACTCCCGGACGTCGTTCCGTACTTCATCGACAACGGTGCCAAGACCCTCGGCCAGGCCGAGATGTGGTTCGGCGGCGGCCGGGGCGCGCAACGCGATCGTCGTCCTCTTCGGCTCCGGTGTCGGCGCCTGCCTCGTCACTCCCGAGGTGGAGAACGGCCGGGCGGTCGAGTGGGGTCATCTGACCGTACGGGTCAGGGGCCGCCGCTGCCGCTGCGGGGCCCTGGGCTGTCTTGAGGCCTACGCGGGCGCCGAGTCGCTGCTCGACCGCTGGCGCGAACAGGGCGGACGCCCGCCCGAGGGCACCGACGAGGAGACCGCGATGACCGCGCTCCTGGTCGCCGCCTACCCGCCCGAGGGCACCGACGCCGACCCCGTCGCGCTCGCCGTCCTGGAGGAGACCGCCGAGTACCTGGGCGCAGGACTGTCCGACCTGATCAACCTCTTCCAGCCCGAGCGCATCCTCATCGGCGGCTGGGCCGGACTCCAGCTCGGCACCCGCTTCCTGCCCGCCGTACGTCACCACGCCACCGCCTACGCGCTGCGCCACCCCGCAGGACGCGTCAGCATCGACCTCGGACTGCTCGGCCCCGACGCGGTCACCGTCGGCGCCGCGATCCTCCCGCTCGCCGACTTCTTCGCGCGCGGCGGACGCCGGGCCGAACCCGAACCGGAAGGCCCGCCGCCCGCCTGGCGCACGGCACTGGAGGAACGCGCACCGCACTGAGGGGGACAGGGAGTTGGGGGATGATCACCCCATGAGCGAGATCATCCTGATGTCCGACGCCCGGGTCGCCGCCATCCCCGTCGAGGAGTGCGGAGAGCCCCTGGCCGATGTGAGTGCCGTCCTGCTGGTCGACGACCGCAAGAAGGACAGCGGCGCCGAACTCCACCTGCGCCAGGGCGTGTTGGACCGGCTTCTGGAGGCGGAGGCCCTGCTGCCCGACGGCCTGCGCCTGCTGTTCGTCGAGGGCTACCGGCCACCGGCCCTCCAGCGCCGCTACTTCGAGGACTACGGCGACGAGTTGCGCGCCGCCCACCCGGACTGGCCCGCCGACCGCGTCCGGTCCGCCGCCAGCCGTTACGTGTCACCGCCCGAGATCGCCCCGCACTCCGCGGGCGCGGCCGTCGACCTGACCCTCGCCGACGCCGACGGCCGCGAACTCGACCTGGGTACGCCGATGAACGCCAACCCCGAGCAGAGCGACGGGGCTTGCTACACCGGCGCCGACAACATCACCGCCGAGGCCGGGGCCCACCGCGCCGTCCTGGGCAAGGCGCTCGGCGCGGTAGGCCTGGTCAACTACCCGACGGAGTGGTGGCATTGGTCGTACGGGGACCGCTACTGGGCACTGACGACCGGCGCGCCCGCCGCCCTGTACGGCCCGAAGGACCTCGACCCTTCGTGAGGCCAGCCCGGAACTATCCGGCGAACGCGTCCACACCGGTCAGGTCGGCGGACAGCTTCCACAGCCTGGCGGCCTGCTCCGGGTCGATCGCCCACTCCTTGACGCCGACGCGCTCGCCGTCGGCGGGGGCGGGCTCGGCGATGTCGCAGTCCTCCAGGTAGACGCCGCCGAGGCCGTCCAGCTGGGGCGAGGTCGCCGCCCAGACCTGGGTGGCCGCGCCCTGCTCCGGGGTCTTGAAGAGCTCCGGGTGCAGCATGGTGCCGTCCTCGTCGATCCAGCCGCGCTCCACCATCTCCTCGGTGGCCAGGTGGCGTTGGAGCGGCGTGAGGATGCCACCCGGGTGGAGCGCGAAGGCCCGTACGCCGTGGTCGGCGCCCAGCCTGTCGAGGTGGACGGCGAACAGGACGTTCGCGGTCTTCGCCTGCCCGTAGGCCTCCCACTTGTCGTAGTCGTGGCTCCAGTGGACGTCGTCCCAGCGGATCCCGGAGGCGTGGTGGCCGGTCGAGGACACCGAGACCACCCGCGCGCCGCCCGCCGCGATGGCCGGCCACAGCCGGTTGACGAGGGCGAAGTGGCCGAGGTGGTTGGTGGCGAACTGCGCCTCCCAACCGGGCCCGACCCGGGTCTCCGGGCAGGCCATGATGCCGGCGCTGTCGATCACGAGATCCACGGTGCGGCCGGAGGCGAGGAAGCGGTCGGCGAAGCCGCGCACGCTCTCCAGGTCCCCGAGGTCCAGCTCGTCCAGCTCTACGCCGTCGATCCCGGCCACGGCCTCGCGCGCGGTGTCGGGGCGGCGGGCGGGGACGACGACCCGGGCCCCCGCCTTGGTGAGCGCGCGGGTGGTCTCCAGGCCGATGCCCGAGTAGCCGCCGGTGACGACGGCGAGCCTGCCGGTGAGGTCGATGCCCTTCAGGACGTCGTCGGCGGTGCTCTTCGCACCGAATCCGGAACCGATCTTGTGCTGTGCAGTGGTCATACCGGAACGCTACGAATTGGAGTGCGCTCCAAGTCAGGAGAAGCCCCGGCCGTGACGGGGAATCACGACCGGGGCGGTCAGGTGGTGGGCACGGAAGGCGGTCGCCTCGCGGCGAAAGGCTCCACAGGGCTTCAGCCGAACGATCTTCCCTGTGGGCGGAGGTTGAGGCCCGGGGACACTGTCCCTCCGCACCCACGGTCTGTTCAACGGAGAACTACCTGTGGGTGTTCCTGCGGGGGCCGCGGCACCCGGTGATGTGCGTCACTTGCCGGAGGTCCAGTCCAGCAGCTCCTCCGCCGACCAGGTGGTCAGCACCCGTTCGGCGGGCACCCCGCACTCCTCCGCTCGCGCACAGCCGCTGAGCTGCCAGTCGAGCTGTCCGGGCGCGTGCGCGTCCGTGTCGATGGAGAACAGCGTCCCGGCCTCCACGGCCTTCCGCAGCAGCCGCCTCGGCGGGTCGAGGCGCTCGGACGGCTGTTGATCTCCACGGCCGTGTCCGACTCGGCGCACGCGGCGAACACCTCGTCCGCGTCGAAGGCGGACTCCGGCCGCGCGGCACCCCCGTCCCGCCCGATCAGCAGCCGCCCGGTGCAGTGCCCGAGGATGTCCGCGTGCGGATTCCGTACGGCCGCCACCATGCGCCGGGTCATGGCGCGGGCCTCCATTCGCAGCTTGGGTGCACGGAGACCACGACGACGTCCAGCCGCTCCAGTAGCTCGGGTTCCTGGTCCAGCGATCCGTCGTCGAGGATGTCGCACTCGATGCCGGTCAGCAGCCGGAAGGGCGCCCAGGTCTCGTTCAGCGCCGCCACCACGTCAAGCTGTTCGCGCAGCCGCTGCGGGGACAGCCCGCGCGCCACGGTCAGCCGGGGGAGTGGTCGGTCAGCACCGCCCACTCGTGGCCGAGCCGGGCCGCCGTACGGCCCATCTCCTCGATCGGGCTGCCGCCGTCCGACCAGTCGGAGTGGAGATGGCAGTCGCCGCGCAGCAGCGCCCGCAGTCTCGCCGCCGGGGCCGGACGGGGCGGGCGCCTCGGCCTCCAGCTGCTCCAGATAGGCGGGCACCCGCCCGCCCAGGGCCTCGCGGGCCACCTGCGCGGTCTTGGGGCCGATGCCCTTGAGGGACTCCAGGGACCCGGCTGCGGCGCGTTCGGCGACCTCGCCCTCGGGAGTGCCGCGAGGACCCTGGCCGCCGTACGGAAGGCGCGTACGCGGTACGTGGGGGCCAGGGAGCGTTCCAGCAGGAAGGCGATCCGGTCCAGTGCCTGCACGGGATCCATCGAGCCTCCTCCCGCGAGGGGTCCCCGGCCGGGCACCGTGGACCGCTCGCGTCCGCCTGTTGCGTTCTAGGCTCTATTGCATGACCGAAATGTCCAGTCCGCACATCTCCAGCCCGCGGATCATGGTGCTCAAGGTGCAGCCCGGTACCCCGCCGTTCCGCATCGTGGAGATCGACGGGGAGATGGTCGCCGAGGCCAGGGGGATCACCGACGTGCTCCAGGTCGCGGCCGTGTGCGGCATCACGGTCCGCGACCTGGACGACCCGGACGTGGTGCGCTGGGTCGGTGGGGACAAGTTCACCTGGTTGCCGCACTAGGGCCTACGGAATCAGCCGACGGTCCACTTCTGGTTGGCGCCGCCCGAGCAGGTCCAGATCTGCAGCGGGGTCCCGTTGGCGGAGTTGTTGCCGGTGACGTCCAGGCACTTGTTGGCCTGCGGGTTGACGATGTCGTTCGCCGAGCTGACGGCCCACTTCTGGGCGGCGCTGCCGTTGCAGTCGTAGAGCTGCACCTTGGTGCCGTCCGCGGTGCCGCCGCTGGCCACGTCCAGGCACTTGCCGAGGGCGCGGATCGTGCCGTCGGAGCCCACGGTCCACTGCTGGGCGGCCGAGCCGTTGCAGTCGTAGAGCTGTACGGCGGTCCCGTTGGCGGAGTTCGCGCCGTTGACGTCGACGCACTTGCCGGCCAGGCCCTTGATCGCCACCCCGGCGGCCGTGTCGCTCGTGGTCACCGAGACCGAGTCCACCACCAGCTGGGCCGGGAAGGCCGTGGCGCTGTTCGGGTCGCCCGGCCAGTCGCCGCCGACCGCCAGGTTGAGGATCAGGAAGAACGGCTTGTTGAAGGCCCAGGTGTTGCCGCCCACGTCGGCGGGGGTGCGGGTCTCGTAGACGACCCCGTCGACCGACCACTTGATCGAGTTGGGTGCCCAGTCGACGGCGAAGGTGTGGAAGGCGTCGGCGAAGGCCTGGCCGTTGGGCAGCGTGTAACCGGCGCCGATCCCGTTGGCGCCGGAGTAGCCGGGGCCGTGGATGGTGCCGTGGACCGTGGAGGGCTCGAAGCCGACGTTCTCCATCACGTCGATCTCACCCGAGTTGGGCCAGCCGACCGAGCCGATGTCGGTGCCGAGCATCCAGAACGCGGGCCACATGCCCTGCCCGCGCGGGATCTTCATCCGCGCCTCGACGTGCCCGTACTGCGCGCTGAACTTGCCCGAGGTGTTCATCCGGGCCGAGGTGTACTGACAAGTGCCGTACCAGCACTGGTAGTTGGCGGGGTTCTCCTTCTTGGCCGTGATCACCAGATGGCCCTGGCCGTCCAGGGACGCGTTGTTGGTGCCGGACGTGTAGTACTCGCGCTCGTGGTTGTTGACGTTGTCGCCGGTCTCCTGCGTCCACTTCGAGGAGTTGACGGCCGAACCGGCCGCCCCGTCGAAGGTGTCGGAGAACGTGACGGCGTCGGCCTGGGCGGCCGACGACGAGGCCGCCCCCGCGCCGGACCGATCGCGGCGGACGCGACCAGTGCGGCGGACAGGGCGGCGAAAAGACATCTGCGGAGCATGCGTGGGGAGGCCACGGCATTCCCTTCTGTACGGCGGCAGTGGGGACCGGCACGCCGACTGAGGTGGGGGTGAAAGCGTCGCCTCTTGATTTAAGGAGTGAGATAAGGGGAGCGTCAATACCTTGGTACGGACCAGTAGTTGAATGTTACGGACCGGTAGGCGAAGGTCATGACGCGGCCTTCGACGCTTTGGACGCCTTCGACGCCTTTGGTGTCCGCTCCGCCTTCACCACGGGCTTCCGCGCGTGCACCGCGCGGCCGAGCCGACGGCCCAGCAGGACCCAACCGATCAGCGCCCCCGAGGTGTTGAGGATGACGTCGTCGATGTCGAAGGCCCGCCCGGTGATCAGCGCGCCCTGCGCGAACTCCACCAGGAGCATGACGGTCGCCGTCAGCAGCAGCACCTTCAGGATGCCGCGTGCCCGCGGTGCGAACACGGGCACCAGCACCCCGAAGGGGATGCCGAGGACCACGTTGCCGCCGATCTGCTTGACGGCGTCGCGCAGGGCCGGCTGGTCGAGATAGGCCTTCAGGGAGCGGCCCGGGTGCAGATTGGTGTGCACGAGGGCCTTGGACGCGGGGACGGCTCCAGGGTGAGCTTGGCCAGTACGACCGCGAACCCCACCATGAGGACGAACCCGATCAGCATCGCCAACAGACGCACGGGGAGAGACATTTGATGGCGCCCGCGGTCGGGTCGGACCGGCTTCGGCTCGGGCTCCGCCTTCGCCTTCTTGGTGGTGCGCAGGCGCGGAAGGGTACGGGCCATGCGGTGGGCCTCCAGCTTTCGATGGTTCAGCAGCGTCCGGTCAGGAGCTGTACGAGATGTTCACGTCGGTGAAGCCGAGCGAGCCGAGCAGGCCCTTGAGCATGTTGGTCGTGTTGGTCTCGGCACGGGTGGTCAGGCCGCTGGTCTTCGCCGCCTCACCGATGTGCTTCGACGCGAGCTTCTGCACGGCCTGTTCACTGTTGGGGTTGTCGGAGAATACGTCCCCGATGCGGTCGAGCAGACCCCGTTGCTTGGAGACCGTGTAGGAGTGGTCCGGGTCCAGGGCTGGCTTGCCGAGCGTCGCGTGCGGCAGCTTGATGCTGGCCGACGTGCGGTCGGCGTTGACCGTCACGTCCTGCTTGCCGAGTTTGCCCAGGTCGACATAGCCCTCGACGGTGCCCGCGCCGACGTACAGCGTGCGGGTGCCGCGGATGGCGTCCGGCAGGTACTTGGCGTCCTTCTCCAGGTCGACGACGACCTGGAAGTTGCCGGAGGCCGCGTCGTAACGGCTCATGTCCTGGATGGACTTGAGCAGAGCCGGGCCCGAGCGGTCGGTCGTCTCGGTGCCGAAGATGTCCCGCAGACCCGGGAGCACGGCGAGCCGGAGACCGGCGAACAGCACGGCGATCACGACGACGACGGCGGTGAGCACCTTCGCCCAGCCCGGCATACGCCGGGGTACACGGCTGATGGAAGTCGTCATGGGGACGGCCCTCCCTTCCTCGGTATGCGCATGCCCCCAAATGCCCTGTCAGACAGACCTGTTGGCTGAACGGTCCATCTGGTGGGGGCACGGAGGGCGCACAGGGGTGAAAAGACACTGTTCCGGCCGGTCGGCAGTCCCGGCCGGCCGCTGACAGCATTTCCCGGGCGGTCCGGCCCATGCGTCCCGTGACCTTTCCGGAGCACGGTCCGTTCCGTGTCGTGACACTGGCCACGGGCACCCCGGGCGTACTGTCCGTTTCCTGCCCCCGAGGGGTGAACGCCCTTCAGTGGGACCGCAGTTCACGATCGCCCGACGGCCGCGACCACCACACTCCCTCACCCCGCGTGAGCCCGGGAAGCGCCAGTTCCACATCGCGCACCCGCCGGGCCGGCAGCTCCCGGTGATCACCCAGGAGCCGACACCCCCGTCGTCCCCGCGAACTCGGCCCGACAGGACGCGAGCCGCGCGGTCACCGGCGCGAGCGCGTCCAGCGGGACCTCCGTCTCGAACAGGACGTAGGGCTCGTACAGCCGCGTCCGCGCCAGCCCGAGCGCCCGGCGCAGCAGCACGATCGGGGTGAGACCCCGGAAGTCGGCGGCCGTGCTGAGCGGGGCCGCGTACCCGGAGCGGGTGAGGGTGACCCGGTAGTCCGTCACCGGTGCGCCGTGCAGGCCGCTGAGCAGGGTCGCGTGGACCGTGTCCTCGATCGCCTGGTGCAACGCCCTTGGCAGCGCGCCGAGTTCGGTCTCGTAGGCGAAGACCGCGCCGGAGCCCCGCTCGCCCGGCTCGACGCGCAGCCCGATCGTCGCCCAGTAGTGGGTGTGGGGGGAACTCCTCCCAGGCCTCCCGGTCCCCGCCGGGCGCTCCAGGAACCGCACCCGGCTCGGCTCGAACTCGGCCTCGATGCCGAAGTCCTGGACCAGCGTCGCCGCGACGACCTCCTTCTGGACCTCCCCGTACAGCAGCAGCACGGTCGCCCCGGACGCGGCGGGCCGCGCGTGCAGCAGCGGGTCCTGGTCGGCCAGCGCGAGCAGCGCGGACCGCAGCGCCGCCGCCCGTTCCGGTCGCCGCGCGCGTACGACGGTCTCCAGCGTCGGTGGCGCGAACTGCGGTGCCCGCTCGGTGAGTTCACCGAGCCGGTCGCCGACCCGGATGTCCTTCGGGCCGGTCAGCGCCCCGATGTTCCCGGCGGTGAGCGGCCCGGCGCGGCCGATCACCTCGAGCCGGGTGACCCGTCCGGAGACCTCGACCGCCCGCCCGTCCGCGCCCTGGCGACGGAACGTGAGCCGCTGCTGCGGGGCGACCTCACCGTCGTAGAGCCGTAGAAACGCCGTCCGTTCGCGGCCCGGGCCGGGACGGACCGCGAAGACCGTGCCCCTCGGGGTGCCCGGGGCGGTGGGCGAGGGCGGGATCAGGCGGATCAGGTGGTCGACGAGGGCGGGGACGCCCTGGCCGCCGAGGGCCGAGCCGTGCAGGAGGGGGTGATCGAGCCGTCGGCGGTGCGGGTGACGAGGGACTTCAACAGGTCGTCCGGGTGGGCCGGGGCCGTCGACGACGGCCGTGAGGATGTCCGGGTCGACCTCCGCGAGCGCCTCGGCCAGGTCCGGGTCGCCGGGCGGGCGGAGCCGCACCCGGGCCGCGGGCGTGCCGGGGCCGATCACGTCCGTGAGCGGTACGACGTGCGGGGTCAGCCGGCGCCGGATCTCCGCGACCAGGTCCTCGGCGCGGGCGCCCGCCCGGTCGATCTTGTTGACGAAGACGAGTGTGGGCAGCCGGAGCCGCCGCAGGGTCCGCATCAGGACCCGCGTCTGCGCCTGGACACCCTCCACGGCGGAGAGCAGCAGGACCGCGCCGTCGAGCACCTCCAGGGCGCGCTCGACCTCCGCGATGAAGTCCGAGTGGCCCGGGGTGTCGATCAGGTTGACCTGGGTGTCGCCGGAGGTGAACGCGGCGACGGCCGAGCGGATGGTGATCCCGCGCCGGCGCTCGATCGCGCCGTCGTCCGTACGGGTGTCACCGGCGTCGACGCTGCCGAGCCGGTCGATCGCGCCGTGGTCGAACAGCAGCCGCTCGGTGAGGCTGGTCTTACCGGCGTCGACGTGGGCCAGAATTCCGATGTTCAGGGTGCGCATGCGTGGTCGAGTCCTCGAGAACCGTCGTCCAGTGGGGGAGCCGGTGGATTCCGAGGAGTCGGCGCATCTGAGGGTTCCTGACGGGAGAGGGCACGGACGCGGTCATCATGACGCCCACCGACGGGGCGTCCGCAACCGGTTTTCGGGGTCAGTAGCATGAGGCACGGCCGGGAATGATCATGCGAGGAGCAGATCGTGCGAGACATCGCCGTGTTCAGCGGGAGTGCCCACCCCGAGTTGGCGAAGGAGGTCTGCGCGCATCTCGGTGTTCCGCTCAGCCCGACCCGGGTCAGCCGGTTCGCCAACGACTGCCTGGAGGTACAGCTCCAGGCCAACTGCCGGGAACGGGACGTCTTCCTGATCCAGCCTCTCGTCAAGCCGGTGCAGGAGAACCTCGTCGAGCTGCTGCTGATGTGCGACGCGGCGCGCGGCGCCTCCGCCGGGCGGATCACCGTCGTCATGCCGCACTACTCCTACGCCCGTTCTGACAAGAAGGACGCCCCGCGCATCTCGCTCGGCGGCCGGCTGGTCGCCGACCTGATGGTCGCGGCGGGCGCGAGCCGCGTGCTGGCGATGACCCTGCACTCACCGCAGGTGCACGGCTTCTTCTCGGTGCCGGTCGACCATCTGCACGCGCTGCGCGAACTGGCCGCGCACTTCCGGCAGTACGACCTCTCCCGCACCACCGTCGTCTCCCGGACCTCGGCAACGCCAAGGAGGCCGCCGCGTTCGCCCGGCTGATCGGCGCCCAGGTGGCCGCCGGCGCCAAGCAGCGGTACGCGGACGACCGGGTCGTCATCAGCTCCGTCATCGGTGACATCACCGACCGGGACGTCATCGTCCTCGACGACGAGATCGCCAAGGGCAGCACGGTCCTCGAACTCCTCGACCGGTTGCGGGACTTGGGGCCCCCGCTCGATCCGGGTGGCCTGCACCCACGGCCTGTTCGCGGCGGGCGCGCTCAAGCGGATCGGGAGCAGCCCGACGTCCTGGAGATCGTCTGCACCAACACGGTGCCGGTGCCCGAGGAGGAGCGCACCGAGAAGCTGCGCATCCTGTCCATCGCCCCGGCCCTCGCCGAGGCCGTGCGCCGCATTCACAACGGCGAGTCCGTCAGCGCCCTGTTCGACGCGCCGCCGAACGAATAGACATGAGGGGACGGAGCAACGCTCGGCAGCACCGAGGCGATCAGGAGGACTCGCCGTGGCGAAGGCGAAGTTCGAGCGGACGAAACCCCATGTGAACGTCGGCACCATCGGTCACATCGACCACGGCAAGACCACCCTCACGGCGGCCATCACGAAGGTGCTGCACGACCGGTTCCCGACCTCAACCCCTTCACGCCGTTCGACCAGATCGACAAGGCGCCCGAGGAACGGCAGCGCGGCATCACCATCTCGATCGCCCATGTCGAGTACCAGACCGAACACCGGCACTACTACGCCCACGTCGACTGCCCCGGGCACGCCGACTACATCAAGAACATGATCACCGGCGCCGCCCAGATGGACGGCGCGATCCTCGTCGTCGCGGCCACCGACGGACCCATGCCGCAGACCAAGGAACACGTCCTGCTGGCCCGGCAGGTCGGGGTGCCGTACATCGTCGTCGCCCTGAACAAGACGGACATGGTCGACGACGAGGAGATCCTGGAACTCGTCGAGCTGGAGGTGCGGGAACTGCTCACCGAGTACGAGTTCCCCGGCGACGACCTCCCGGTCGTCAAGGTGTCCGCGCTGAAGGCCCTCGAGGGCGACCCGGAGTGGACCGCGTCGGTGCTCGAACTCCTCGCCGCCGTCGACGAGTTCGTGCCCCAGCCGGTACGGGACGTGGACCGGCCGTTCCTGCTGCCGATCGAGGACGTCTTCACCATCACCGGGCGCGGCACGGTCGTCACCGGCCGGATCGAGCGCGGCATCCTGAAGGTCAACAACGAGGTGGAGATCATCGGCATCCACCCGCAGAAGACCCGGACGACCGTCACCGGCATCGAGATGTTCCGCAAACTCCTCGACGAGGGCCGGGCGGGCGAGAACGTCGGACTGCTGCTGCGCGGGGTCAAGCGCGAGGACGTGGAGCGCGGCCAGGTCGTCATCAAGCCCGGATCGGTCACCCCGCACACCGAGTTCGAGGCCCGCGCCTACATCCTGTCCAAGGACGAGGGCGGCCGGCACACGCCCTTCTTCCACAACTACCGCCCGCAGTTCTACTTCCGCACGACCGACGTGACCGGAGTGGTGACCCTGCCGAAGGGCACCGAGATGGTCATGCCGGGCGACAACACCACCATGCACGTCGAACTGATCCAACCCATCGCCATGGAGGAGGGGTTGAAGTTCGCGATCCGCGAGGGCGGCCGGACTGTCGGCGCCGGGCAGGTCACGAAGATCCTCAAGTAGCGCTCCCTGTACGGCTCATGACGTGCCGGACGTGGTCTCCGGCTGCTCCAGGGCCGCGTCCAGCGTGGGCTGCGGCGGCAGCAGCCGGTTGAGGCCGGTGACCCGCAGGATGCGCAGCGTCAGCGGGTGCGTGCAGACCAGATGCAGCCTGCCGTCTCGCTCCAGCACCCGGAGCCGTGCCCGGTACAGCAGCCGCAGCCCCGAGCAGTCGAAGAACTCGACCTGCCTCAGGTCGATCACGATCCGCGCACGGGGCCGCGCCGTCACCCGGTCCAGGTACGGCAGGATCTCCGTCGCCGCGGCGATGTCGATCTCCCCGCGGAACTCCAGGACCGTGAACCCGCGGTCCGCGTGGATGCGCAGATGCCGGGTCAGCGGCGCGGGTTCCTGCTGCACGACCACATCGCCTCCAACCGGCCCTCGGTGAAGCGGGGTTGAGCGTAGAAGCGCTCCCGCCCTGCAAGTTACCCTCGATGGAGTGAATTTGAGCATGTTCGATTGACATATGTCTTCGAATCGAGCCAGAGCTTTCTGTGATGTGCGCGGCAGTCACGGACCGGCGCACGCCCGGGCTTACGACAGGGACTGCCACGCCTTGGTCAGTGCCTGCCGGAACTGCTCACTCTGATGTGCCGTGAGCTGCGCGACCATCCGCTCCTCCAGCTCCCGCACCGGCCCGGCGCAGTCCGTCAGCAGCGCGCGCCCTCCCCGGTGAGCAGGATCAGCAACTCGCGGCGGTTGCGCGGATTGCGCTCCCGGCGGATCAGTCCGCGTCCCTCCAGGGAGCGCACCAGATCGGCGATGGACTGCGCGGTGACGAAGGAGTCCCGGGCCAGCTGCGCCGCGGACAGGCCGTCGTGCCGCTCCAGCACCGTGAGCGCGGTGTACTGGAGCGCGGTGATCCCCTGCGGCCTGACCAGCTCGTCGAGGCGGGAGCGGACGACGAGCTCCACCTGCTTGACCATGTACAGCAGGGAGGGGGTGTCTTCGTCGCGTGGGCGCCGACGAGGGATCCAGCCCGGGGTTCAGCCATGGATTCACCCTAGAGCATTGACAGGAAACCTGTCTGTAATGACACTGCGGAACAGACGATGAACCAACAGGAATCCTGTTGGTTGAAATCTTGGCAACGATAGTCCTGGCGACGATGCTGAGGAGTGGCGATGACCGCCTTCGAGACCGAACCCGGCCGCCTGTTCATCGGAGGCCAGTGGCGCGAGGCCGCCGACGGAGCGCGCACCGAGGTGGTCGACCCGTCCCGGGGCCGGGTCGTCACCACGGTCGCCGAGGCGGGCCCCGCCGACGTGGACGCGGCCGTCCGTGCCGCCCGCGAGGCCTTCGACAGCGGACACTGGTCCGCGCTCAGCGGCCGTGAACGCGGCCGGATCCTGCACCGCGTCGCCGAACTGATCCGCGAGAACGCCGACGAACTGGCCGAGCTGGAGAGCCTCGACGTGGGCAAACCCATCACCCTGTGCCAAGCCGTCGACGTCACGAACGCGGCCAACGACTACGAGCACTACGCCGCCCTCGCCTTCTCCCTGGACGGCTCGACCCGGGACACCCCCTCAACGCGCTCGCCTACACCAAGCGCGAGCCGCTCGGCGTCGTGGCCGCGATCACCCCCTTCAACTTTCCGCTGATTCTGGCCGGTTCGAAACTCGCCCCCGCCCTCGCGGCCGGTAACACCGTGGTCCACAAGCCCGCCGACGAGACGCCGCTCAGCGCCCTCCACATGGCCGGACTGCTCCAGCGGGCCGGAGTGCCGGACGGTGTCGTCAACGTCGTCACCGGCGCGGGCCCGGTCGCGGGCGAGGCCCTGCTGCGGCACACCGGCGTCGACAAGATCGCCTTCACCGGCTCCACCGCCGTCGGCCGACACGCCGCGAGCGTCGCCGGCCAGAACCTCAAGCCCGTCACCATGGAACTCGGCGGCAACGCGGCCCACCTCGTCTTCGAGGACGCCGACCTGGAGAAGGCCGTCGGCGCGGTCATCAAGGGATTCGTCTTCAACACCGGCCAGTTCTGCATGGGCGGCCCCCGCCTGCTGGTCGCGCGCCCCGTCTACCGCACCCTCCTCAACATCCTCGCCGACGCGGTCCCCGGCGTCCCGGTCGGCGACCCCCGGCTGCCGGAGACCGTCGTAGGGCCGATGGCGGGGGAGCGGCACCTGCGGAAGGTCGAGGAGTACGTCGATCTCGCCCGCAAGGAGGGCGCCCGCATCGTCTGCGGCGGCGAACGGCTCGACCTGGACGGCGGCTACTACTACAAGCCCACCGTCATCGCCGACCTCGCCGACGACTCCCGGGTGATCCAGGAGGAGATCTTCGGCCCGGTCCTCACCGTGCAGCCCTTCGGCACCGAGGACGAGGCCGTCCACCTCGCCAACTCCACGCCCTACGGACTGGCTTCGGGCATCCAGACCGGCAACCTCGCCCGCGCCCACCGCATCGCCGACCGGCTCCAGGCGGGCATCGTCTGGATCAACGACTGGGCGATGCTCGACCCCAACGTCCCCTTCGGCGGCGTCAAGGCCTCCGGCTTCGGCCGCGAGTACGGCCCCGAGGGCCTCGCCGCGTACACCCGCACCAAGTCCGTCGTCGTCTCCCTCGACTGACGGCACCCGTCGACCCGAACAGCCCGGCCACCCCCTCGACCGGTTCGGCCCGTCACCTCAACTCTCTTCGCACACACAGGAGTTCGTACGATGCCTATCACCACGCGCGCGGCCGTCGTCGAGTCGGGCGGCGCGCCCTTCACCCTCGCCGCCGTCGACCTGGCCGAGCCGGGACCGCACGAGGCGCTCGTCCGGGTCGTCGCAACAGGCCTGTGCCACACGGACCTTGGGGTGGCGAGCGGCGGGCTGCCCTTTCCGCTTCCGGGAGTTCTCGGTCACGAGGGTGCCGGTGTCGTCGAGGAGGTCGGTGCGGCCGTCACCGGGGTCGCGCCCGGCGACCATGTCGTCCTGTCCTTCACCTCGTGCGGCGACTGCCGCAACTGCCGTGGCGGGCACCCCGCCTACTGCGCGACCTGGCTCCCGCTGAACCTCATCGGCGGTCGCCGTGCCGACGGCAGCAGCACCCTCAGCCGCGACGGCGAACCCCTCGGTGGGCACTTCTTCGGCCAATCGTCTTTCGCCGAGCGGGCGTTGGTCGACGAACGCAGTCTGGTGAAGGTCGACCCGGACGTGCCGCTGGCGTCGATCGCCCCGCTGGGCTGCGGAGTTCAGACCGGGGTCGGTGCCGTCTGGAACGTCCTCAAGCCGCGACTCGGCGACGCGATCGTCGTGCTCGGCGCCGGAGCCGTCGGCCTCTCCGCGGTGATGGCCGCCGCGCTCACCCCGGCCACCACGATCATCGCCGTCGACCTGATCGCCGAACGGCTGGAACTGGCCCGGGAGTTGGGTGCCACCCACACGGTCAACCCCACCGAGGAGAGCCTTCCCGAGGTGCTGCGCCACCTCACGGGGACGGGGGAGCCGACGGCATCGTCGAGACGACCGGCAACGTCGACGTCCTCCGCCAGGGCGCCGACGCGCTCGCCGCCCGGGGCGCACTCGTCGTCGTAGGAGCACCGCCGTTCGGCAGTGAAGTCGCCCTGGACGTCAACGGGTTGCTCCCGGGAAGCGCATCGTCGGCCTCACCCTTGGGGACAGTGAGACACAGAGCTTCATCCCCGCGCTGGTGGCACTGGTCAAGGCGGGACGGCTGCCGCTGCACCGCCTGATCACCACATATCCGTTCGCGGACATCGATCAGGCGGTGCGGGACATGAGTGCGGGCAAGGCGATCAAGCCGGTGCTGACCTTCCGAGTCACCGGCCCCTGACTCACCGTCCGACCCATCGGCCCGCGCTCACCTTCCGGAATCGCCGGCTCAGTCGACCGTCAGCACCAGCTTGCCCGCGGTGCGGCCGGTTTCGCCGAGCGCGTGCGCCTCGGCGGCATCGGCCAGCGGAAACGTCCGGGCGACCGTCGCGCGCAGCTTGCCCGCCTCGACGAGTTCCGCGATCGACTCCATGTCGGCGCGGTCGGCGTCGACGAGCATCCTGACCGCCCGCACACCGAGCCGCTCGGCCTCGTCGGGAAACTCAGCCGAGCCGATCGGGATGATCGACACGACGACCCCGCCCGGCCGCAGCACGCGCAGCGACTTGACCCCGGTCTCTCCGCCGAGGGTGTCCAGGACGACGTCGACGTCCTTCACGGCCTCGGCGAAGTCGGTCTCCCGGTAGTCGATCGCCTCGTCGACGCCGAGCTCGCGCAGGAAGTCGTGCTTGCCCGCGCTCGCCGTGCCGATCACATGGGCGCCGAGCGCCTTCGCGATCTGCACGGCCACATGCCCGACCCCACCGGCCGCCGCATGGATCAACACCCGCTGCCCCGGCTGGAGTCGGGCGTTCTCGACGAGTGCCTGCCAGGCGGTCAGCGAGACCAGGGGCAGCGCGCCCGCCTGGACGTGGTCGATCCCGGCGGGCTTGTGGACGAAGGCGCGGGCCGGGGCGGCGACGTACTCGGCGTGCGAGCCGTGGCCCCACGGGTACGACAGCATCCCGAAGACCTCGTCGCCGGGCTGGAACCGGGCGACCCCGACGCCGACGGCCTCGACGACGCCGGAGACGTCCCAGCCGAGGACGAACGGGGGCTCGCCGAGGAAGCCGCCGTTGGCCCGGTGCTTCCAGTCGGTGGGGTTGAGTCCGGCGGCGCGGACCCGGATCAGGACCTCGTTGGCGCGGCGGCGGGGCCGCCTCGACCTGTACTTCTTCCAGGACCTCGGGACCGCCGAGGACGTTCTGTGTGATGACGCGCATGGTGTTCACAGTGCTCATGGTCAGTCAGCCTGCCGGGTCCCGCACGACAAGGAAATGGCACGATGGCCAACATTCGATATGATCGTGCCATGCAGCGTGTGGAACGGATCGTGGTCCTGGCGCTCGACGGCGTCTATCCCTTCGAGCTGGGCATCCCCAGCCGTATCTTCGGCGCGGCCGGCGGCCGGTACGAGGTGCTGACCTGCACGGTCGACGGCCGTCCGGTGCGCACCAACGCCGATTTCTCGGTCGCGGTGGAGCACGGTCCGGAGGTCCTGGAGACGGCGGACACGGTCGTGGTCGCCTCGATGGCCACCCCCGACATCCCGGCCGGACTGCCCGCCGAGGTCGGCGCCGCCCTGGCCCGGATCCGCCCGGACGCGCGGATCGTCTCGATCTGCACGGCCGCGTTCGTGCTCGCTGCCGCCGGTCTCCTCGACGGCCGCCGGGCGACCACCCACTGGCAGGTCGTCGACCGCTTCCGGGCGATGTACCCGCAGGTCGACCTGGACCCGGACGTGCTGTTCGTGCAGGACGGCCGGATCCTCACCTCCGCGGGCGCGGCCTCCGGCGTCGACATCTGCCTGCACATCGTCCGCACGGACCACGGCAGCGAACTCGCCAACGCGGTCGCCCGCAGCTGTGTCGTCCCGCCGTTCCGCGACGGCGGCCAGGCCCAGTACATCCAGCAGCCGGTGCCGGACTCCGGGGTCACCAGCACGGCCGCCACCCGCGACTGGGCCCTCACCCGGCTCGACGAGCCGCTCGCCCTGTCCGACCTGGCCCGGCACGCCGGGATGAGCCTGCGCACCTTCGCCCGCCGCTTCAACGACGAGGTGGGCCTGAGCCCCGGCCGCTGGCTGATCCAGCAGCGGGTCGCCCGCGCTCGCGACCTCCTGGAGGCGAGTGACCTGTCGGTCGACCAGATCGCCGGCCGCGTCGGCTTCGCGACGGGCGCGTCCCTACGCCAGCACCTGCACGCGGCGATCGGAGTGTCCCCGCAGGCGTACCGTCGCACGTTCCAGGAAGCCCGCTGATCGTCGGGTCTCCGTCACCGGCTCATGTGCAGGGTGACCAGCAACTGCCATACCTGGTCGGCGATTTCCTCCGGCGTGCCCTCCAACAGCCCGTGCAGCCAGTCGGCGAGGACCCCGCCGAACGTGCCGGCGACGGCCGAGGCGATCAGCGGGGCGTCCGCCGCGCCCGCGAGTTCCCGCTCGCGCAGGCTGTAGGCGCGCAGGTCCCGGTGCAGCACCCGGCCCAGCGGGCCACCGCCGCCGGGGCTCAACAGGGCGCGGTACAGGGCCGCGTGGGGCAGGAGTCCGGCGAAGAACTCCGGCAGCGCGGGCGGCGCGTGCACGGGATCGGGCCGGCCGCGCCACGCGTGCAACGCCTCCACCGCCTCCCGTACGACATCGGCGCAGGCGTCGACCGCAAGCGCTTCCAGGCCGTCGTAGTGGACGTAGAACGTGGCCCGGCCGACCCCCGCGCGGCGCACCAGGGCGGCGACGCCGACCTCCGCCAGGGGGTGTTCGGCGCACTCGTCGAGGAGGGCCTGGCGCAGCCGTGCCCGGGTGCGGGCGGCCCGCCGGTCCTCGGGCTCGGCGCGGGTCACCGGGCGATCAGGACGGCGGCCAGGGCGACCGCGCCGGGCAGTGCCTGGGCGAAGAGGATGCGCCGGTTCGCCGTCACCGTGCCGTAGACGCCCGCGACGACGACACAGCTGAGGAAGAACACCTGGGCGCGGAAGCCCGTCGGGTCGGCGGCGATCAGGCCCCAGACGAGACCCGCGGCCAGGAAGCCGTTGTACAGACCCTGGTTCGCCGCCAACGGGGCGGTGGCTCTTGCCATTTCGGGGTCGAAGCCGTGCAGTCCGCGGCCGGGCTTCTTCGTCCACAGAAACATTTCCAGCACCAGGATGTAGACGTGCAGCGCGGCCACCAGTCCGACCAGCACGTTCGCGAGCGTTTCCATGATCGATCGACTCCTCGTAGTCGTGGACAGGTGTCCACTGTAGCTGGACACCTGTCCATGTTCATACTTCTCGGAGCGTGACGGAACCCTCACTTCCGCACCGCATCGAGGTTGATCTTTACGGTTCAAACCCGATAAGCTCCCGTGCGGCGCAGTGAGTTGGCGTGATCGTGACCGGTCGGCCCGTGGTGCGTCCTCCTGAGTGCGGTCTGTCCTCGCACCCCCCCGTACGTTCGTGTCGCTTCGAAGGATGCAGATGGAACTCGCCACTCCGCCACCGGCGGCGCGGGCCCCTGTCGCCTGGTACGGCTGGTGGCTGATGCCGTTGGCCCTGGGGGTGGGACGGTCGCCGCCACGTTCATGAGCCCGGAGCGAATATCCGCGGCCGCGGCCGGAGCGGCGGCCACGGCGGCCAGTGCCGTGTGCGTACGACTCCTCGTCCGGAGCCAGGCTCGACTGCGCCGCTCTGAAAGCGGTTTCCGCACCGCGCAGGCCGAGCACTCCCAACAGTGGCAGCAGCATGTGACGCTCCTGGAGCGGAAGTTCAGCGCCGAGCGCACCGCGCTGGAGGCGCGGCTGACCGAGCACTCCGGCGTGTACGAGGTGCGGCTCGCCGACCTGACCGGCGCGTACGAGGCCCAACTCGCCGACCAGGCGCGGGCGTTCGAGGAGCGGCTGACCGACCAGGCCGCGTCCTACGAGGCGCAGCTCGTTGCCCAGGCCGAGGTGTGGCAGGAGCAGCTGGCCCACCAGCTCGCCGCCGTGGCCCGGCTCGCCGACGAGCAACTCCCGGAAGCGCTACGTCAGTTACGTGCCGGTGACGCCATCGACGACCTGCTGCCTGCCGCGAGCCAGTGCGCCAAGGTCAGCGCCGAGCTCCAGGCCGAACTGCGCAAGGTGCTGCGGACCTCGCTCATCGGCGTCGAGGAGGAGTTCAACCGCTCCACCTCCGCCGAGCAGGCCGTCATCAGCATCGGCAACCGCATCCACGTACTGACCAGCAAGTTACGCGGCCGACTGCACGAACTCCAGGGCGAGCACGGGCGGTTGCCCGCCGTCGCCAGTGGTCTGATGGAGCTGGACCAGGAGATCGGCCCCGCCGACTGTCTCGCCGCGAGTGTTGGAGTGCTCGGCGGCTCGGACCGGCCGGGACGGCAGTGGCAGGAGCCGCAGCGGCTGCTCAGCGTGGTGCGCGGCGGCATCGGCCGCATCAAGGACTTCCATCGCGTCGACGTACGCCATCTGCCCGAACTCGGCGTCGACGGCGGTCTGGTGGACCACCTCACGCTGATCTTCGCCCACCTCCTGGACAACGCGGCCCGCTACTCGCCGCCCACCGAGCCGGTGATCGTCTCCGGCAAGGAGGTCCCCAACGGCGTCGGCGTCGAGATCCAGGACTCCGGCAAGGGCCTCAGCGAGGAGGCCAGGCGCGAGGCGGAGCAGGCCCTCGCCGGCACCGGTGCGGGACCCGGACTCGGCGGTGTCTCGGAGGACGCCAGCATCGGCCTGCGCGTCGTCGGCACCCTCGCCCGCCGCTACGGCATCCGCGTCACCTTCGCCGACTCGCCCTGGCTCGGCACCTCGGTGGTGGTCGTCGTACCGCACAAGTACTTCAGCCGGTTGCCCGCGTCCGCCCTGACCGGAGCCACGTCGTTCCAGGCCGCCGCGACCGCCGCGATGACACGTGTCCCGGACGACGGGACCCCGGCCGAGGCCGCAGAGGCGGCGGACACCACACCCGGCGGGCTGCCCAGGCGCCGTAGCAGACACGGCGAGCCCGCGCGGGCCCAACAGGCCGGGCGGACCGGGAGATGGCCGTCTCCGCCGTGCCGCCGGACGCCTCCTTCGCCGGTCTGGCGGCCTTCGCCACGGCCGGCCGGGAGATCCCGGGAGGAACCGGCGTCCGCAGGCCGCGAGTTCACCGAGCACAGCACTGAAGAGAGCGACGAGTCCACATGACGCAACAGGGAACCGACGTGAGCTGGGCACTCCGCGATCTGGTGGAGAGCATCCCGGAGATCCGCTTCGCCCTCGTCGCCTCCAGCGACGGCAAGGCGATCACCTCGTTCGGCGCGGAGGACCCCGACGACGTGGACCGCTTCGCGGCCGTGGTGGCCGGCCTCCAGGCGCTGGCCCAGCCGGTCGCCGAGCAATTCCCCACATACGCGGGGCAGTTGCGGCTGGCGATGATCGAGGTCGACGGCGGTCATCTCTTCGTCGTCCGCGCCGGTGTGGAGACGTATCTCGGCGTACTGGCCCGGGAGGGTCTCGACCAGGGCCTCCTCGGACACCAGATGCGGGACCTGGCCCGCAGGATGGGTGAACTCCTCGGCACCACCGCGCGCCTGGAGGAGCACTCTGGATGAGCGCTCCCCGCCGGCCGACCGATCCGTCCGGTCTGGAGCGTTACTACGTCCTCACCGGGGACGCAGCGGACCGGGCGGCTCGGCGTCGAGCCTTGACGTGGCGACCCTCATCGTCTCCCGCGCCGCGCCCGTCCCGGGCATGCAGCACGAGCACGAGGAGATCCTCCGGCGCTGCCGCAGGCCGCTGTCGGTGGCCGAACTCGGTGCCCACCTCGGACTGCCCTTCAACATTCTCGCGGTGCTGCTGGCGGACCTGCTGGAGGCAGACCGCGTCGAAGCCCGCCACCCCGTCCCGGCGCACGGCGCCGGTCGCGGGCCCGACCTCGCGCTCCTTGAGGAGGTACTCAGTGGACTCCAACGGCTTTGACCGGCCCGGGTTCTCGGCCGGTGGCGGCACCCGCTCGGTGAAGGTGATGATCGCCGGCGGATTCGGCACCGGGAAGACCACGATGGTCCGCTCGGTCAGTGACATCAAGCCGCTCACCACCGAGGAGACCCTCACCGAGGCAAGCGTCGGCGACGACCGTCTCATCGGGGTGGCCGACAAGACGGAGACCACCGTCAGCCTCGACTTCGGAAAGATCGGCATCAGCGACGAACTCGTCCTCTACCTGTTCGGCACGCCGGGCCAGGAGCGGTTCTGGTTTCTGTGGAACGGCCTGTTCAAGGGCGCGCTCGGCGCGGTCGTCCTCGTCGACACCCGCCGGCTCGCGTCCAGTTTCCGGGCGATCGAGGAGATGGAGCGCCAGGACGTCCCGTTCGTCATCGCGCTGAACATCTTCCCCGACTCCCCGAAGTTCCCGGTCGACGAGATCAGGGACGCCCTCGACATCCCCGGACATCCCGGTCGTGGCCTTCGACGCCCGCGTCCGTGCCTCCAGCCGTGACGTACTGGTCGCGCTGATACGGCACTTGAAGGACCGCTCCGCCGTCGGCGCACTGGAGCCACGATGACCGAGCAGGCTGTGAACGACCCGGACGCCCCGCGCGGCTGCCCCGTCGCGCACGGCACGGGCGACGGCCTCACCCGGCTCTACGGCCCGGAGGCGGCGACCGATCCGCGCGGCATCTACGAGCGGCTGCGCGAGGAACACGGCTCCGTGGCACCGGTGTTGCTCGAAGGCGATGTCCCGGCCTGGCTGGTGCTCGGGTACCGCGACAACCGGCGGGTGCTGGACACGCCCCGGCAGTTCACCCGGGACGCGCGGATCTGGCGGGACTGGCGGGAGGGGCGCGTCGCGGACACCTCGCCGATCATGCCGATGGTCGGGTGGCGTCCTGACTGTGTCTCCCAGGACGGAGAACCGCATCGTCGGCTGCGGGGCGCGGTGACCGACGGGTTGCTGGCGGCGTCCGGGCGTGGGGTGCGGCGGCATGCAACGTACTTCGCCAACAAGCAGATCGACGCGTTCGTGGACGCCGGCCGGGCCGACCTGGTCGCGGACTACGCCGAGTATCTGCCGATGCTGGTGCTGACCCGATTCTGGGGCTTCCCGCGGGGACGGGAATCGGCTCGTGGAATCCAGTGCGCAGGTTCTCAAGGGTGGGGAGGACGCCCTGCTGCACAACGCCCGCATCATCGAGATCCTCGGTGAGCTCGCCGAGCGCAAGCGGGCGGAGCCGGGCTCGGACTTCACCACCGCGCTTCTTCAGCATCCCGCGGGGCTCGATGCGGAGGAGGTCGTCATGCATCTGCGGCTGGTGCTGATCGCTGCGCACACGACTACCAGCAACTTGTTGGCTCGGGTGTTACAGCGGATTCTGACTGATACCTCGCGGCTGTCCGGGCTGGTCAGTGGGGAGTTGACCGTCTCGGCCGTGGTGGAGGAAGTCATGTGGGACACACCGCCGTTGGCCGTTCTTCCGGGGCGGTTCGCCACGGCGGATCTCGAACTCGGGGGCATCGGATCGAGGAAGGTGACCTGCTCGTTCTCGGGCTCACCGCGGGGAATGTCGATCCTGAAGTTCGGCCTGATGCGGGGAGCCCGTGCAGGGCAACCAGGCGCATCTTGCGTTCAGTTCGGGGCCGCACGAGTGTCCGGGGCAGAGCATTGGGCAGGCGATTCTTGAGGTGGGAGTGGATGTGTTGCTGCACCGGCTGCCGGGGTTGCGGTTGGGGGTGGCTGTGGAGGAGCTGACTTCTACGGCGTCCACGTGGGAGTCGCGATTGGATGCGCTGCCTGTTGAGTTTTCCGTGTGAGTCGGTTGTTCTCTGGCTGCGGGTGAGTGGGGGCTGGGCGCGCAGTTCCCCGCGCCCCTAAAGGCGGGCTGGCTGCCCGGCCCCTGGCCGGGGCAGCCGCCCTGGATCAGACCGCCAACAAGTCGTCGACTGAACCCTTGCCCGCCAGTTCCGCTGTGACCGCCGGGCCTTCTTTTCCTGCCGTGTACCTGCCTGAGACCAGCGCCCACTCGTAGTTGCCGTTGATCCAGTGCTGGATGGCCTCCACGCCCTGGCGGACCCGGACGCGCTCGTCCTGGGTGAGGCTCAACTCGTCGCACATCTGCGGGACTTGGGCCTCCAGGTCCAGGTACTCGGTGAGGCGGGCGTTCGTCATGCGGTAGGCCTCGTCGGCCGCTGCCTCCCAGGACAGGCCGCGCTCCCGGTGGAGCACGGCTATCAGGTTGTGGCCGTCTCCTCGGCGCGTTTCGCGCTCGAAGGAGTGGATGTCGTTCATGAAGCCGATGGTGTCGGCGGCCAGGTCACGCATGCGCTCCATCAGGGGTGGGCCTGCACCTGGGCCGGGACCTCGAAGCCCCGGCTGCGTTCGCCGGCGTCGATGCTGTGGTGGATGCCCACCGTGCGGCGCCGGAACGCCGTGTACTCCGCGAGGTCCAGCGTGCCCGCGATGCCCCGGGCCGCGAGGTCGACCTCCTCGCAGTGCGCCACCAGGAACCGGCCCCAGGACGCGGCGAACCGGGTCCGCCAGGTCAGGGACATGCCATCCGAAAGCTGGTCCCACACCTGCGCCCAGGCCACGGTGATCGGACAGACCACCCGGGGCCTGCTGCCCGTCGGGCGCAACGGCGTGACGATCAGCTCCCGCGCCACCTCGAGTACGCGGTCGGCGCGGTCCGGCCGGCTCGCGTCGAACTGGTCGTCGAAGAGGAACGCCAGGGAGAACCAGTTCATCAGGACGACCATGTCGGCGGGCGACGCGTGCGGGTAGGTGCGGGCCGCGGCCTGCGGAAGATCCCACGACCGGTACTCCTCGAACCCGGCCTGGCTGCGCACCAGGCCCATGTCCCAGATCCAGCGCAGATGGCGCGCCCGGGCGTACTCAGGTGATCGCTGACGGGGGTGTCGAAGGGGAGGTCGAAGGTGACGTCCTGAGGCATGCGCTTTCCTTTCGGGAGACGGAACACTGAGTCCCCCTGCGAGCGGGCGGTCCGTTCGACCGCCCGCGCCCTCGAACTACGCCTCGTGGTGCGCGAGTTGGCCCCAGAAGCGGTACGAGACTGCCCAGAGCCTAGATGATCTACGCCGCGCCCCGATCGTGATCCCCGTTACTGCTCATACCTCCTGAGCTGCGTACACTTCCTTGCCGCCCACGTAGGTAAGCGCTACCCGCGTCTCGCCGATCTCCTCCGGCGGAGCGGCGAACGGGTCGCGGTCCAGGACCACCAGATCCGCCAACGCCCCTGCCGTGATGCGCCCGGTGTCGTCCAGATGGTTCGCGTACGCCGAACCCGCCGTGTACGCCGTGAGCGCCGCCGCGAGGTCGAGTCGCTCGCCCGGCAGGAACACCGGGCCATCGCCCCCGGTTCGACCCGGTTGACCGCGACATGGATGCCCTGCAACGGATCGGGGCTGCTCACTGGCCAGTCGCTGCCCGCCGCGAGCCTCGCGCCGGAGCGCAGTAGTGACGCGAACGGGTACTGCCACAGGGCCCGTTCGGGACCGAGGAACGGAATCGTCAGCTCGTCCATCTGTGGTTCGTGCGCGGCCCACAGCGGCTGGATGTTCGCCACCGCGCCGAGCCGCGCGAACCGCTCCACGTCGTCGGGATGCGCCACCTGGAGGTGCGCGAGATGCGGTCGGGTGTCGCTCGGTCCGTTCGCGGCCCGCGCCGCCTCCACCGCGTCCAGGGCGTCCCGTACGGCCCGGTCGCCCAGTGCGTGGAAGTGGCACTGGAAACCGAGCGCGTCCAACTCGGCCACGTAGGCGGGGAGTTGCTTCGGGTCGATGAAGCTGGTGCCCCGATTGGCCGTGGCGCAGCCGCACTTGTCGAGGTAGGGGTCGAGCAGGGCGGCCGTACCGGTCTCGGCGACCCCGTCCAGCATCAGCTTCACACTGCTCGCGCTGAACCGGCCGTGGCTCAACCGGGCCCGCCGCTCGACGAGTTCGGGGATCTGCTCGGCGCCACGCTCCCGGTCCCACCACAGTGCGCCGACGACCCGCGCGGTGAGCGAACCGTCCCGGGCTGCGGCGAGATACGCGTCCGAGGGATCGTCCATCCCCAGGAACTCCCCGACCAGCGCGTCCTGCCAGGCCGTGATGCCGAGCGCGTGCAGATGCCGCTGGGCGTGCAGCAGCGCGGCGAGCCGGTCGGCCTGAGTGGCTGGTGGCGTCAGGCGTCCGACCAGCTGCATCGCCCCTTCCTGGAGCGTCCCGGCCGGTTCGCCCGACGCGTCCCGCTCGATGCGTCCGTCCGCCGGGTCGGGCATGTCCCGTGTGATGCCCGCGAGTTGAAGAGCCCGGCTGTTGACCCACGCGCCGTGATGGTCC
This sequence comes from Streptomyces sp. P3, assembly GCA_016893485.2. Classification (GTDB taxonomy): domain Bacteria; phylum Actinomycetota; class Actinomycetes; order Streptomycetales; family Streptomycetaceae; genus Streptomyces. The sequence goes on along the minus strand of JAFEKX020000001.1, from coordinate 1,192,202 downwards.
CGGTTGGGCAGATACACCGGGCGGTCCGGTACGACCGAGTCCAGCAACTCCTTGGTGGGTGTGCCCCTTCGAACGCCTCCATCGACCATCCGCCCCCGGTGATCCACTCCCGCTCGGGATGCGCGTCGGCGTAGGCCCGTACGGCGGCGATCGTGTCCTCGGCCGTCTTGGCCCGGGTCAGATCGCACTGGGTCAGCTCCAGTCCCGCCGGCACCGGGTGCACATGCGCGTCCTGGAACCCGGGCAGCAGCAACCGCCCGGCCAGATCGACGACTTGGGTGTCCGGCCCGGCGAGGTCGCGCACCTCGGCATGGCCCACGACTGTGATCCGGTCGCCGGTGACGGCCACTGCGGTGGCGGTGCGGCCCTCGGGGGTGAGGACGGGGCCGTTGGTGAAGAGGAGGTCTGCGTGCATGGTTCGTATCCTTGCGGGGTCAGCGGGAGGTGGCGAGGAGCTGCGGTGCGTCGGCGTCGGTGCCTCGGCCGGAGTGGAAGTAGGGGATCTGCGCACCCACTTCGCCCACGCGGCGGCCAGGAAGCCGGACGCGATCATGGCCAGCGGGGTGAGCAGCAGGAACCAGCCGTTGTCCGCGCTGACTTCGAGGTGGTCGGTGGAGGTGTAGAAGGACCAGCCGAGGTAACCGCCCAGCGCCAGCAGGGAGATGGCGCTCAGCGTGGGCAGCACGACCGCGCGGATTCCCTGCCGCCAGTCCTCCGTGAGGAGCGAGCGGAAGCGGACGGCGGCGGCCAGCGCGGTGAGGGCGTAGGAGAGGGCGACGACGATTCCCACCGCGTTCACCGTGGCCATGATCATGTCGGCCAGGCGGGGGATCACCAGCGCCAGCGCGGCGACTGCCGTCGCCAGCGCGCCGATCAGGAGGGTGCCGAGGGCCGGAGTGCCGTAGCGGGCGCTGACCTTGCCCCAGACCGGGCCCAGGGTGCGGTCGCGGCTCATCGCGAACATGCCCCGGGCGGTGGGGATGACACCGGCCTGGAGGGAGGCGACCGCCGAGAACATCAGGGCGACCAGGGGGAGTGCGGCCAGAGGCTGGGAGGCGAGGCGGTCGCCGAAGTAGGCCAGGCCCTGGGCGCCGTGGCCCGCCAACTCGTCCTCGGACAGAACCCGTTGGAAGGCGATCGAGCCGAGCAGGAACAGGCCCAGCATCGTCACGAGGGTGATGAGTCCTGCCCGGGACGCGTCGCGTGGGTCGCGTATCTCCTCGTTCACGGTGAACGCGGCCTCGAATCCCCAGTAGCAGAACACCGACAGCAGCAGGCCCTGCGCGAGCGCCGACGCCGAGGGAATCGCGAACGGGTCGAACCAGCTGAGGCTGAAGGCGTGCGGGCCGGTGACGATGCCGTAGGCGCAGAAACCGAGGAGGACGACGTACTCGAAGATCAGCAGGCCGGTCTGGAGGCGGGCGGCGGTGCGGACGCCGGTCACGGCGGTGAGGGTGACGGCGACGAGGACCAGGATGCCTATGGCCGTCGTCTGGGCCGTCGAGTCCGGGTCGAGGGTGAGGCCGGCGGCCCGGTGCACTCCGGCCTCGCCGGCGAGCTGGATCATCGCCGAGCCGGTGACCGCCGTGGTGTAGGCGAGGAACGCGATCGTGGCGACGATGTTCACCCAGCCGACCAGGAAGCCCAGCCACGGGGTGAGTGAACGGCCCACCCACACATAGCCGTTGCCCGCGTTCGGCTCGACGCGGTTGAGCCGGGAGTAGGCGCCCGCGATGCCCAGGATCGGCAGGAACGCGAGCAGCATGATGGCCGGCAGATGCAGCCCGACCACCCCGGCGGTCACGCCCAGACCGATGCCGATGCTGGTGGTCGCGGCCGTGCTGGACGCGGCGATGGCCACGCCGTCCAGCAGACCGAGGGACTTGCGCAGTGCGGGCCCCGACGGGGGTGGCGTGTCGTTCATGGCGTGCTCTCCGCTCGCACCGGGGCCCGGACGGCCCCGGTGAACGCACATGAAACTGCCCGCGCACTTAACAGGTCAACGGTGTTGTCGTAAGGTGCGGACACCCGGACGGACCATCGAGGAGGTGCCGTATGAGCGAGCGAGTCGTCCCGGCCGCCGCCCGGCAGCGCAGGCGCCCCACCAAGCAGGGCGTCGTCCTGTCCGAGGAACTGATCGTCGGGACCGCCCTCAGGCTCATCGAGGAGCACGGGACCGAGGCACTGTCCGTACGGCGGCTCGGGGCGCGCCCTCGGCGCCGATCCCAGTTCCCTGTACCGCTACTTCCGGCACACCGACGACCTGATGCTCGCCGTCGCCGACGAACTGATCGGCCGGACGCTGCGCACCTGGCGGCCCACCGGCGACTGGCGCGCCGACCTGCGGGAACTGGGCCTGCGTGTGCACGCGGGGGCGCTCGCGCACCCCGGGCCGCGGTGCTCAGCTCCTACCGGGTGACCGGTCGGGTCTACGAGATCCAGGCCGTGGAGACGATCCTCGGGGTGCTGCGCGGGGCCGGGTTCCCCGACGTCGAGGCGGTGCGGATCTACCACGCCTACGTCGACCAGGCCCTCGCCTTCGGCGCCCTGGACTCCGCGAACACGGCGCTGCCGAAACCGGCCCGCGAGGCGGAGGCGGCCGTATGGCAGGCGACCTACGCGCGGCTGCCCGCCGACACGCACCCGCACATCGCGGCGACGTCCCGGCATCTCGTGGCCACCATGCGCCACAGCTCCTACCCGGCCGCCCTCGATCTGCTGCTCGGCGCGGCGGCGGCACGCCTCGCCGAGATCCGTGCGTCGGCGGGGGACCCGGCGGCAGACTGAGGCCATGACACCAGAGCCCGCACGCACCGCGAAGCAGCGCAAGCAGGACACGCTCCGTCGGCTGGAGGACGACGAGGACGCCTGGGTCGCCACCGCAGGGGAGCACGGGGAGCGCCCTATCTCGTACCGCTGTCGTTCGTGTGGGACGGCACGACCCTGCTGTTCGCGACCCCGGCCGCGAGCCCCACGGGCCGCAACCTCGTCTCGACCGGCGTCGCCCGGCTCGCCGTCGGACCCACCCGGGACGTCGTCCTGATCGAGGGCACCGTCGAAACGCTGACGGCGGCCGATCTGCCCGAGGAGGACGCGGAGATCTTCGCCGCGAAGACCGGCTTCGATCCGCGCCAACTCGCCACGCCCTACCTGTACTTCAGGATCCTCCCGCAGCGCGTCCAGGCCTGGCGCGAGGCGAACGAGCTGAAGGGGCGGGACCTGATGCGCGACGGGGAGTGGCTGCCGGCGGCCGACTGATCCCGCGTACTACGAGGAGCGCGGGGCGAAGTCCGTCGTCGTGAACGTCGCCTTGTTCGCGGGCGTCGTGCCGTCGGTGATCCACCAGCCCGTGGGGCGCTCGCCGTAGGTGCCGAACTCGGCGTCCGCGCCGGTCCCACTCTTGCATCTCGCGTCACAGCCGAACCGGACCGGCCGCGCGGTGGTTGCACGTTCGTTGATCGACTCCGGTTCTCGGCATCAACTCGCCGAAGCGGGATATCCGTTGGGTGCGTCGCAACCGGAATCGGCCCTTGCGCGCCCCAATCCTCGGAGGAACACAATGGCACTGGTGAATGCGAGCTTCTTGGTGCTCGACGCGGTCGATCCGGAGAAACTCGCCGTGTTCTACACGGAGTTGCTGGACGGCGAGCAGACCGACATCAGCCTGGACCAGGTGGAGATCCGGGGCGCCGACGGGACGCGGCTCGCGTTCCGCCGGGACCTGAGCGCCACCCCGCCGCTGTGGCCGCGCTCCGAGAACAACCAGCAGATCCACCTGGACTTCCTGGTGGAGGACCTGGACGAGGCCGAGCGCCGGATAGTCGGCCTCGGCGGACGCCCGGTGGAGACCAAGGACATGCCGGGCCCGCACGAGGAGCGCGTCTACGCGGACCCGGCCGGTCACACCTTCACCCTCCGCCCGGTGCCGTCCACGGCCGCCGATCAGCTCTGAGCGGGCGCGCTCCCGGGCGGCCGGCTCACTCCCGGCCGCTGTTGTCCTTCGCCGGCCAGATCCCGGTCGAGCGCTCGATCGCCTTCGCGCCGGTGCGGTCCGCCGCGCTGCGCGCCACCGCGAACAGGGCGCCCTGGAGCGCGGAGGCGAGCAGGATCTCGCCCCAGCCGCGGTCCCGGTCCAACGCGTCGGGGGCGTTGTCCTCGTGCCGTATCGCCTTCCACGCGGTGCGGAAGGCACGCCCCGCGAGAGCGCCGCTCAGCAGGCCCAGGACGATGCCGACGGGCTTGTAGACGAGGGGGAGTTTCTGCTTCTTGGTCTTGGCCACGGGGATCTCCTTCTGTGGACGAGCGGACCGGCACCCCGACGGTGTCACCGAAACCGGGCCTTCGGTAGAGGGTGTGAGCAGCACCTTCAGGGGCAGTCGGCGAAGATGAGCGACGCACCTGCCGACCAAGAGTCTGACCGCAAAAAGGATCACGAAACCGACGAAGTTACGGACCGGGAGTCCGTCGGCGCGGCGGGTCGGGAATCCGACGGCGCGAGGGACCAGGAGTCCGACGGCGTGACGGACCAGGACTCCGACGACCCGGCGGACCAGGAGTCCGACGGTGCCGCGGACCGCAAGACCCGGATCACCGTCCTCGTCGCGCTCGCCGCCAACCTGGTGATCGCCGCAGCCAAGGCCGTCGGCGGGCTGATCGCCGGGTCGCCCGCGCTGCTCTCCGAGGCCGCGCACTCCGTGGCAGACAGCCTCAACGAGGTCTTCCTCCTCGCGGCCCTGCGCCGCAGCCGCCGCCCCGCCGACGACCGGCATCCCTTCGGGTACGGCAAGGAGCGGTTCTTCTGGTCGCTGCTCGCGGCCGTGGGGAATCTTCGTGATGGGCGCCTGCTTCTCCGTCTTCCAGGGCGTCGAGGCCCTGCGCAACGGCGCCGAGGAGACGTCCACGGGGTACATCGTGGGCCTGGTCGTGCTCGCCGTGTCCCTGATCGTGGAGGATCTCCCTGCTGCGGGCCCTGCTCCAGGTGCGTGCCCAGGGCGGCGGCATGGAGGCGCTGCGCGACCCGCGCTGCGGACCGTCGTCGCCGAGGACGGAACCGCCGTGCTCGGCGTGACCCTCGCCATCATCGGTATGGCGCTGCACATGATCACCGGCCAGGTGGTGTGGGAGGCGTCCGCCTCGATCGCGATCGGTCTGCTCCTCGGCTACGTCGCCTACCGGCTGGGCCGCGACGCCCGCGACCAGCTCATCGGCGAGGCCGTCGACCCCGAACTGAGCGACAGGATCCGGGAGTTGCTGGCCGCCGAGCCCGAGATCGACAGCGTGGAGGCGCTGTTCACGATGCGGATGGGCCTGGACTCGACGATGGTCGCCGCCCGTATCGACCTCGTCCCCGGCATGGACAGCGAGCGGGTCGAGGAGGTCTCCGTGCGGATCAAGCGGTCCCTCGGCCGGGCGGTGTCCGAGGCCGGCGAGATCTTCCTGGACATCACCGACCGGCCGGTGGAGAGGGAGGCACGGGAAAGCCCCGCCGCGACGGGGAGCGCGGCGGGGCCTGAACGTCGGGTGCCCGACGCGTAGGGCTTCATGCGCCCGGGAACGAGAAAAGTTCACCGGGCCCAATCAGCCTCCGGGACTCAGCTGCCGTCGGCAGGTTCGAGGACGAACACCGGGATCTGCCGGTCCGTCTTCGTCTGGTACTCGGCGTACGGGGGATACGCGGCGACCGCTCGCTCCCACCACACGGCCTTCTCGTCGCCGGTGACCTCGCGGGCCGTGAGGTCCCACTTCTGGGGCCGTCCTGCAACTCGACGTGCGGGTCGGCCTGGATGTTGAAGTACCACACCGGGTGCTTGGGCGCGCCGCCCTGCGAGGCGACGACGGCGTAGACCCCGTCGTGCTCGACCCGCATCAGCGGGGTCTTGCGGATCTTCCCGCTCTTGGCGCCCACCGTCGTCAGCAGGATGACGGGCATACCCGTGTCCGCCAGCGTTGTCCCCTTGGTGCCGCCGGAGCTCTCGTACAGCTCGACCTGGTCGCGTACCCACTGCGACGGGCTGGGTTCGTACTCGCCCTCAAGAGGCATGTCATTCGTCCCATCTCGCGTTCTACGGCTGTCTCGCACCGAGATTCAACACCAGTCGGTGCGTGATTCATCCATACCTCGGCTCTCTTCGGCCACGCCCCCTCCACCGGGTGACGACCCGGGCGGCGAACGCACGGCGAGATCCACGACGGCATGCCCGCGCTCGGCGAGATCCGGCTGACCGCCGGGACCACCGGACGGCCGTATCGAGCCAGGTCCGTTTCTTTACCCCACCGTCCGGGACCTGCTGACCGTCCGTCATCGCGTGGCCAAGGGCGCCCGCGCCGGGTCCCTGGCCTCCGCAGGGGCGGACGGCGGGGCTCCGCTCACGGGCGTGTGGCACCCGGCCGTCGCTCTTCGGTGATCGTCGATCATGCCCCGGACCATCAGGTTCGGCCAGACTGTAGGTACCACCGAACTGGCCGAACTTCCGGTGGCCTCATAGGTGCCTCGGGCATCTAATGAAGATCGGCACGACGCACTCTTCGTCTGCGAGGTCTTCCATGACGGATCTGACGGATCTGACGGAATCGAAGGACCGGACCGAACCCGTCGCCTTCCCCCAGGACCGCACCTGCCCCTACCACCCGCCCGCCGGCTATGACGCCCTCCGCGCCGACCGCCCCCTCTCCCGCGTCACGCTCTTCGACGGCCGCGAGACGTGGCTGGTCACCGGACACTCCACCGCCCGCGCGCTGCTGGCCGACCAGCGGCTGTCCTCCGACCGCACCCACCCCGACTTCCCCGCGACCAACGCACGGTTCGCGGCGGTCCAGAACCGGCGGGTCGCACTGCTCGGCGAGAACGACCCCAAGCACCGCACCCAGCGGCGGATGATGATCCCCGCGTTCACCGTCAAGCGCGCCACGGTGATGCGGCCCGACATCCAGCGGATCGTCGACGAACGGCTCGACGCGATGATCGCGCAGGGCCCGACCGCCGACCTGGTGTCCGCGTTCGCGCTGCCCGTGCCGTCGATGGTGATCTGCGCGCTGCTCGGCGTCCCGTACGCCGACCACGAGTTCTTCGAGGCCCAGTCCCGGCGCCTGCTGCGCGGCCCGAGGGCCGAGGACAGCCAGGACGCCCGCGACCAACTCGACGCGTATCTGGGCGCGTTGATCGACCGCAAGCAGCGGGAACCCGGCGACGGACTGCTGGACGAGCTGGTGCGCGAGCAGCTGAGCGAAGGGGCCCTGGACCGCACCGAGTTGATCTCCCTCGCGGTCATCCTCCTCGTCGCGGGCCACGAGACCACCGCCAACATGATCTCGCTGGGCACCTTCACGCTGCTGCGTCACCCCGAGCGGCTGGCCGAACTCCGCGCGGATCCCGACCTGTTGCCGGATGTCGTCGAGGAGCTGATGCGGTCGCTGTCCATCGTGGACGGGCTGATGCGGATCGCCCTGGAGGACATCGAGGTGGACGGCACGACGATCCGGGCGGGCGAGGGCGTGCTCTTCTCGACCGCGGTCATCAACCGTGACGAGGCCGTCTACACCGCCCCGGACGACCTGGACTGGCACCGGCCCACCCGGCACCACTTCTCCTTCGGCTTCGGCATCCACCAGTGCCTCGGCCAGAACCTGGCCCGCGCCGAACTGGACATCGCCCTGCGCAGCCTCTTCGGCCGGCTGCCCACGCTGCGACTGGCCGTTCCGGCGGAGGAGATCCCCTTCAAACCCGGCGACACGATCCAGGGGATGCTGGAACTCCCCGTGACCTGGTAAGAGGCTGCGCCCCATGCACACGGAAATCCACATCGACAAGGACGTCTGCATCGGGGCCGGCCAGTGCGCGCTGGCCGCCCCGGGCGTCTTCACCCAGGACGACGACGGCTACAGCATGGTGCTGCCGGGCAAGGAGCACACCGACGACCCCATGCTCAAGGAGGCGGCCCGGGCCTGCCCGGTGAGCGCGATCACGGTGGACTGAGCGGGTTCGCCTCACGCGGCGGGGGTGGCCGGTCCGTCAGGTGCGGCCACCCCTTCCGCCCGAGCCGATCAACTCAGCACCCCCACCTCGACCCCTCGCAACTCATCGCGCCCCGAGACCACTTCGTACGCGGCGACCCGCCCGCCCTCGACCCGCACCCGGAGCGCGAGCAGCAGCCGTCCCCGGGAGCGACCACGATGCCCACGTCCCGTCGACGAGGGCCACGGCCGCGAAGCGCGTCCGGTCCCGCAGCAGCACGGTCCCCTCCGCGACCGCCCGGGCACCTCGCAGCTCCGCGGCCACACCCGGCGGCAGCACGGCCGGGTCGGCGTGACGGACGACGTCGGGGGCGAGCACGTCGAGGAGCGCGCCGAGGTCACCGCCCCGCGCGGCGGACAGGAACGCCTCGACGACCTCCCGGTGCCGGTCGAGTTCGGCGCCCGGCACCACCGGCGTGCCCCGCACCTTGTGCCGGGCCCGGCTGGCAAGCTTCTTCGCGGCGGGCCGGGACCGGTCCAGCACCGCCGCGACACGGTCGAACGGCACCGCGAACAGATCGTGCAGCACGAACGCGACCCGCTCGGCGGGACCCAGCGTGTCGAGCACCACCAGCAGCGCGAGCCCCACCGAGTCGGCGAGCACGGCCTCGTCCTCAGGCAGCCCGACCGCGGCCGGCTCCGGCGGCTGGTCGCCGTAGGGGTCCTCCCGCCGGGACGCGCGGGAGCGCAGCATGTCCAGGCAGACGCGGGAGACGACCGTGGTCAGCCAGGCGGTCAGGTTGTCGATGCCGTCGCCGCCGGTGCGGCCGAGCCGCAGCCAGGCCTCCTGTACGGCGTCGTCCGCCTCGCCGGGCGAACCCAGCATCCGGTACGCCACCGCGCGCAGCCGTCCGCGCCGCTCCTCGAACCGCTCCGCCAGCTCGTCGTGCCCCCGCATGGGTCACCTTTCCTCGTCGTGCTCCGTCACCTGTCCGACGTACCGGAACCGACCGAGGTGACCACATCATGCTGCTCCACATCGACTCCAGCGCCGACCCGACCGCCGACTCCGTGACCAGGCACCTCACCGAGAGCTTCGCCCGCGCGTGGCGCACCGCGCACGGCACGGCGGGCCACCGTCAGCGCGATCTGCTGACGGACCCCGCGGCTCCCCTCGGCCCCGCCTACACCACTCTCGGCCGCCGCGTGGAACGCGAGGGATTCGTCCCGCCCGCCAAGGTCCCCGCCCTGACCGAGACCGCCGCCGAGCGGCACGAGTGGGCGCTGACTCTGCCGCTGATCACCGAACTCCTGGGCGCTGAAACGCTGTTGCTCGGTGTCCCCATGTACAACTTCTCCGTGCCCGCACCCCTGAAGGCGTGGATCGATCGCGTCACCTTCCCCGGCGCGCTCACCGACCCGGACACCGGCGAGAGCCTCCTGCGGGACACCCGGGTGATCGTGGTCATGGCACGCGGCGGCGGTTACGGCCCCGGCACCCCGCGCGAGCACTACGACTTCAAACGCCCTACCTGCGGGCCTACTTCGGCAACCTGGGCGTCCCGCCGGAGAACCTCCACCTCGTCGCCGCCGAGCTGACCCGGGTCGACGTCCTGCCCCAACTGGCCGGTCTGGAGGGCCTCGCGGCAGTCTCCCTCGACCGGGCCCGTGCCGCGCTCACGGAACTCGCCGCCGTCTGACGTCAGTTGAGGCGCGAGAGGGCGACGGCCGCCTCGCGTGCCTCCGCCGCTGGCTCCGTGGTCCCGGTGATGCCCGCCGTGACCATGGCGCCCTCGGCCAGCAGGAACAGCTGCCCGGCGAGCGCCTCGGGCAGCCCCGCGTCCGCCACCAGACCCGCGAGATACCCGCGGAACGCCCGCTTGTGCGACCGCACTTGGGCCACCACCCGCTCCGAGCTCGCGCCCAGCTCGCCGTACGAGTTGATCCACGCGCAGCCGCGGAAGTCGGCCTCGCCGAACCACTCCTCCAGCCAGTCGAAGACGGCTGGGATCCGCTCCCGCGGATCAGCGTGCCGCTCGACGTGTTCGGCGAGGCGTCCGCGCCAGCGCAGGTCACGCCGTTCGAGGTATGCCTCCACCAACTCCTCCTTGGCGGGGAAGAGTTGGTAGAGCCGCTTGAGGGAGAGCCCGGACGCGGCGCGGACCGCGTCCATGCCGACGGCCTGGACGCCCCGCCCGTAGAACAGCTCCTCGGCGGCGTCCAGCGCCCGCTCCCGGGCGACCGCGCTGTCCGTGACCGGCACCACTCGACACCACTCCTCGATCGACTGCTCCTTGACTGGAGAACGTCCGTTCTCTACGTTAGCAGTCACCCCGGAGAACGCACGTTCTCCGTCTCGTGAAAACCGAGTTCCCGGAGACGACCATGGCCGACCGCCCACCCTCCCGCCCTTCACCCGTGAGACCGCCGCCCAGAAGGTCCAGGCCGCCGAGGACGCCTGGAACACCCGCGACCCGCAGCGGGTGGCGCTCGCCTACTCGGAGGACTCCGTCTGGCGCAACCGCGACACCTTCGTCACCGGCCGCGCCGAGATCGTCGCCTTCCTCACCGCGAAGTGGGCGCGCGAGCGCGAGTACGCGCTGCGCAAGGACCTGTGGGCCTTCGACGGCGACCGCATCGCCGTCCGCTTCCAGTACGAGTGCCAGGACACCGACGGGCAGTGGTGGCGTTCCTACGGCAACGAACTGTGGGAGTTCGACGAGCACGGCCTGATGACCCGCCGCGAGGCCAGCATCAACGACCTCGCCATCCAGGAGAAGGAGCGCCGCGTCTTCGGGACCCGGCCCGAGGAGGAGCGCGGCCGGTCCTTCCCGCTTCAGTAGGCTCCCGGATGACCGAACAGCACTCCAAGCCCTTCGTCTACGTCGTCGTCTGCGCCGCCGGGATCGCCGCGGGCGTCGGCCGACTGATCGCCGCCGCACAGGAGTTGGGCTGGGAGGTCGGAGTGATCGCCACCCCGGTCGCCGCGTCCGGCTTCTTCGACGTCGGCGCCGTCGAGGCGCAGACCGGCCGCCCCATCCGGTCCGCCTGGCGCACCCCGGGTGATCCGCGCCCCTTCCCGCCCCCGGACGCCGTGCTGGTGGCGCCCGCCACCTTCAACACGATCAACAAATGGGCGGCCGGTACGGCGGACACCCTCGCGCTCGGCACCCTGTGCGAGGCGTACGGCCTCGGTGTGCCCACCGCCGTACTCCCTTGTGTGGGCGAGGCGTTGGCCGCGCATCCCGCCTACCGGGCGAGCCTGGTACGGCTCGGTGAAATGGGCGTGAGGTTCGGGAAGCCCTACTCCGGCGAGGTCCAGGAGGACGGCGGGCGGCCGGAGTTCGGGTGGGAGGCCGGGCTGGCCCTGCTCGACCGGAACTAGTCGCCGGCGTCAGTGTCCGAGCAGGGCCCGCAACTCCGGTTGCAGCAGCTCCCCGTGGGCCTTGACGAGGTCGTCGCACAGGTCCCAGTCCGCTCGACCGGCAACGCCGCCGCCGTAGCCGGGTCGGCCATCGCCGCGTGCCGGATGTGGCGCGGGTCGCCGTCCGTGGCCGCGCGGACCACCAGGTCGGTGACGGAGACGTAGGCGCTGTTGAGGGCCGCGCACTGCGGGGCAGGGGGCCGATCCGGGTCGGCTGGACGCCCAACGCGTCCACCAGGCAAGGGACTTCGACGACCGAGTCGGCGGGGAGGTTGTCGATGAGACCGCGGTTGGGGACGTTGCCGTAGATCGTGCGGGGGGGCGGTGGTGACGCTGTGGATGATCTGCGGGGCGTACTCCAGCGTGCCCTCGACGGGGAGCGGGATGCCGGAGGCGAGGGCGTCGCGGGTGCGTTCGTAGCTCGCGGTGTTCTCCTCGACGATCTCCAGGTAGGCCCCGACGGGGAGCCGCAGCCGCTCGATCTCCTCGGGGTGGTGCAGATACTGGCGCACGGTAGTTGTCGAGGCCGACCCGGCGGCCGGGGGTGACCAGGTCGTCGGCGCGGAACGACAGCAGCAGCGACCAGACGACGGGCACGACGCTCAGCCCGAGGATCACGACGACGGACGGAGCGATGAACGCCCAGGCGGTGGACCGCTCTTGGCGGGCGCGACGGCGTGCGGCGCGGCGCGCGGCCTGGGCGGTCGCGGCGGGCTGCGCGGGGAAGGGTGAGAGCGCGGGGCAGTGTGGACATCGGGTCTCCCGGAAGGGGGAGTCACCTGGGGATCAGCAGGCCCGCGTTGGCCTTGTCGGCACACGAACGGAGCGCCTTCTCGGGTGAGTCCCGGCCGAGCAGGACCGAGACGATCGCCTCGCCCAGCGCCTGCGAGATCTGCGGATACGCGGCGTGCACACGGCCGCACACGGGCCGAGCGCAGGGTGTCGGTGAAGACGTCGAGCCCGACCGTCCGGGCGCTGTGCTCCCGCCACTCCGGCCGGGCCGCGGTGCCCGTGCTCAGCGGCAGCCCGCCCGCCGGGATGTCCCAACGCGCGTCCTGTGCGGGCGAGTTCATCCACCGCACGAACTCCACGGCCGCCCGGGAGCGGGCCGAGCCGTTGTCGAAGACCGTCCACGTTCGGGCCCGGAGATGGTGACCGGGTGCCCGCTGTACGTCGGCAGCGGCACGACCCCGCAGTCGATCTTCGCCGTGATGATGTCGGGGTTTCAGCGGGCGGGGGAGCGGCGCTTGTGGACGGTGCCGTGCGGGACGGGCTCTGTGACGTGCCGGGCGCGACCGCTGTTCCGGCGCAGCGCTGTTCGAGGTTCCGCACGAGGTCAGGACCGCTGCGGTCGCGACGGCGCCGCTCAGGACCACGGCCGTCCCGAGACCTCCGACGCGGGAGACACCCTTGGCGGGCATGTCCGCTTCATCAATCGCGGGTACGACCCCGCCTCGGACCGGATGGAGCCGCGGACCTGGCGACTGTGGCCGGGCTTGGAACCTGTCCGCTACCGGCTGGGCGCACCTCTGCGTACCGCGCCGCACGCGCGGGCACGTCCAGGATCAAAGCGCCCGGCCGCGCCACTCGTCAAGGGTGCGCGCACATGCGCCGCTTCGAGCACCCACGAAGTCGTACGCTCCGAAGCGGTACCGAAATCGAAGGCAGGAGCAGCAACGATGCAGTACGTGAAGCTCGGTTCGACCGGCCTGGACGTCTCGCGGATCTCGCTGGGCTGCATGACCTACGGCCTCCCGGACCGCGGCACCCACGAGTGGACCCTCGACGAGGAGGCGTCGCGCCCGCTGATCCGGCAGGCGCTGGAGGCCGGGATCAACTTCCTCGACACGGCGAACGTCTACTCCGACGGCACCAGCGAGGAGATCACCGGCCGGGCACTGAAGGACTTCGCCCGCCGCGACGAGGTCGTGCTCGCCACCAAGGTGCACGGCAGGACCCGCCCCGGACCCAACGGCGCCGGACTCTCCCGCAAGGCGATCATGTCCGAGATCGACCACAGCCTGGAGCGGCTCGGCACCGACTACGTCGACCTGTATCAGATCCACCGCGCCGACCCGCACACCCCCCGTCGAGGAGACGATGGAGGCGCTGCACGACCTGGTGAAGGCGGGCAAGGTCCGCTACATCGGGGCGAGTTCGATGTACGCGTGGCAGTTCGCCAAGCACCAGCACGTCGCCGAGCGGCACGGCTGGACGAAGTTCGTGTCGATGCAGAACCACTACAACCTCCTCTACCGCGAGGAGGAGCGCGAGATGCTGCCGCTCTGCGCCGACCAGGGCGTGGGTGTGCTGCCGTGGAGCCCGCTGGCGCGCGGCCGGCTCACCCGGGACTGGGGTACCACCACCGAGCGCAGCAGCACCGACAACTTCGGCAACCGCCTCTACCAGGACGGCGACCGCGCGATCGTCGAGGCGGTCACGCGGATCGCCGGCGACCGGGGCGTCCCGCGCGCCCAAGTGGCCCTCGCCTGGCTGCTGCACCAGAGCACGGTGGCCGCGCCGATCGTCGGCGCGGCCAAGCCGCAGCACATCGAGGACGCGGTCGCCGCCGTCGAACTGGAGCTGAGCGAAAAGGAGTTGGAGGAGCTGGAGCAGCCCTACACCCCGCACGCGATCAGTGGGCACTCCTGAACTCTGACGGACCGTCAGTGCGGGCCGTGCGGTGCGAACTCCGTGCCGCACGGCCCCGCGCCGACGCTCTCCGCGAGCGGCACCCGCTCCCCCGCCCATCGAGATCGTGCGGTAGAAGCTCCCGATGCGGTCGGCGGAGCGGCCCACGTAGTGCCCGATGAACGAACGGCGGAAGCGGTCCGCGCTGTGATTGGGCTGCGAGCCGTGCACCAGGCTGCCGTTGAAGAACAGGACGTCCCCGGCGACATGTCGACCGGCACCGGAGTGAGCCCCGGCGGCGGCGGCACGTACTCGCGCGCGAAGGACACCCCGGCGTCCGCCTCCTCCGGACAGAACAGGTCCATGCGATGGGTGCCGGGCACGACCTCCAGGCCGCCGTTCTCCCGGTCGATCTCGTCGCAGGCGATCCACGCGGCCACGCAGGTGCCCGGCTCGGCCCGCAGATAGAAGTTGTCCTGGTGCAGCGCCTGGCCGCGCGCCCCCGGGCGGTTTGAAGTAGAACATGCTCTGCGCGGCGAGCACTTCCTCGTCGAACAGCCGCTCCAGGACGGTCCGCAGGCGTTGGTCCAGGAGGAACCGCAGGGCGAGTTCGCTGATCTCGTGCGGGTGCATCACCCGCGGATGGGTGCGGAGGGGATCGTCGGAGACGCTCGGCGCGAAGTGGCCGGGAACCGGGCCGGCCGCGTGCAGCGCCGTGAACTCCGCACAGAGCCGGTCGATTTCGTCGTACCTGAACAATCCGCGCGCGACCGTGAACCCGTCCTCCTCGAACGCGCCGATGTCCGTGGCCGTCATACGGGACCTCCTCGGTGAGATGTCACACCACGGTCTCAGGAGGAGCGGCGCGTGCCTATTGGTTGGGCATGAACTTCGCCATCGGTCGTGTTACGGAAGTCGCCAACTGCCGTGACGCCGCCGTTCCGTCCGACAAAGCACCGGGCGGCCGGAACATGACCTGGGAGAACCGGAAGGAGAGCGTCCTGGTGTCCGTCGTGCGGGGTGGTCCCGGCAGCCCCTGGTCAATGGTTTCGGGATTTCGCGTGTGGATACGGCGGCAATCCCATTCCGGGCCTGTTTGACGAGACGTCAAATAGCGAGGCCCGGACCGCAATGCGCAAAACTGAGGCAGACCTTGTTCCACCTCGCTGACCTGTGTAAAGGTGTGCCTGTCAGCGCACGGGCACATAGATGATTCCCCTCCGCGCGCTCGAGGCCGCTCCCGTACGTCACCCCCTTGCTTCAAAAGAGCTGCCCCAGGCGGACGTCCGGGATGCCATCCATCGGACAGGTGGACTTTGTCGACCTGTCGACGGGGTCGCATACCCGCCGGTATGGACCGAATTCCGCGTTTCACCTGGAGGAATGCAGCCGTGAAGGACGCAGGTCCCTCGAATTCCCCGAGTTCCGCTCACCACTTCGAAGTGACCGACGAGCAGCTCAGCGCCGAGCTGAAGAAGTGGACGGGGACGACGCCCGCGCTGCAACCCGTCGGCGAACTGCTGGACCGGCACTGGGAAGCGGCCTTCTCCTATGCGCGGCTGTGCACCGACGGACCGCACCACGCAGGAATGCTCACCACGGCCGCATTCACCCGGCTCTTCGGGGAATCCCTGCGCCAGTCGGGACCGACCGCCGCCTGGCGCCCCCAAGTCCTCGTCACCGTCCGCCGGATCGCCGCGGAATGGGTCGCCGACCGCCGACAGGACATGCTCCACCCCGATCTGCGCTCGGCGGCCGGAGAGGGCGACCGGGCCGCCGCCCGGCTGCTGCCGGTGCCCGAACGGCGCCTGCTCTCCAGGGCGTTCCAGCGGCTGCCCCAGTCGGCCCGCACCCTGCTCTGGCATGTCGAGGTCGAGTCCGAGCCGTTCGCGATACCCGCCGGACTGCTGGGCCTGGATGAGGAGGGCGCCGACATCGAACTCGGCCGCGCCCGGGGCCGGTTGCGCGAGGAATGTCTGCAGGTCCACCGCGAACTCGCCCAGGACGACGAGTGCCAGCGCTACATCCGGCTGCTGGACGTCACCTTCCGGCGCGGCGGCGCGGAGGTCGACCCGGACCTCGCGATGCACCTCAGCGTCTGCAAGCACTGCCGGTACACCGCCGACCAGTTGAACCAGTTCAACGCCGGGCTCGGCATCGCGCTCGCCGAAGCGGTCCTCGGCTGGGGCGCGCGCGCCTACCTGGAGGTCAGGGCCGGCAGCCGCCCACTGCCCCCCCGGCGGCCGCCGCCTCCGCCGAACTCGCGGTGCGGCCCGGCCCGCGGCGCGGCGAACTCAGATCGGCGCACAAGGCGGCCCGCCGTGTCCGCCGTCGCAACCTCGCCGTGGCCGTGCTGACCGTGAGCGGCCTGGTCGTCCTCCCGCTCGTGCTGTGGTCCATCGGCGGCTCGGGCGGCGGCAAGACCGGCACCGAGAGCAAGTCGGCGGGCGCCGCCGGCACCGGCAAGGAATCCGCCAACCCGTCCTGGGTCGGCAAGAACGACACCACGCAGGGCACGCTCAGCGGCCGGCTGCACAACGTCGAGTCCGGCCTGTGCATCGGCGTCGCCGGCAACAAGCCCCGCCAGGGCGCCGAGGCCGAACTGCAGAGCTGCACCTCGGCGGCCGGCCAGCAGTGGTCGTACGAGACGGACGGCCAGCTGCGCAGCACCGCCGACCCCGGCCCTGCCTCGACTCGCACCTCGCCTTCGAGGTCGACCTCGCCCCCTGCACGGGCGCGTCCTCGGCGACCGCGAAGAACATCCGCTACGACTTCACGCTGCAGGGCATCCTCGTACCGCGCTGGAACCAGGACCTGGCCCTGACCCCCGCCTCGACCGACGGTGGCGGCGCGCTCGTCCTGAAGACGCGGGCGGACGGTTCGGCGCAGCGCTGGGTCTTCGACACGTCGAAGGCCGACCCGCAGATGCAGGTCGTCAACTGGGACACCGACAGCACCGGCTCGCCGACCCCCACCACCAAGTCGGCCGCCCCGGAGCCCGCGAAATCCCCGAAGGCCACGCCCACTCCGACACCGACGCCGACCGCGTCGACCCCGCAGACGACACCGACCACCGCGGCCCCGACCCTGGACTACTGCGACTACTACCCGTCGTACTGCGCGGGGACCGGTCAGGACGGCGGCGGCTGGGGCGGCAGCGGTGGGGGCGGCAACGGCGGCGGTGGCGGGCACCGCGGGCGCTGACCCTCAGTGGTGGTGCGGCGGCGGTGGCGGCGGCATGGTCGAGATGCCCGGCGCCGCCTCCGGCCACACCAGCAGCACCGGACAGGGCGCGTGATCGACGGCGAACCGTACGGCGGGCCCGAGACTGTGCGGGCCGAGCCGGGCCCGGTCGCCGTCGCGGGCCAGCACCAGCAGATCCGCGTGCCCGGCGGCGGCCACCACCTCGCGCTCGACCCGCCCGGCCCGCTCCATCCGGGTGCACGGCCGCCCCAGCCGCTCGGCCGCCGCGTCCAGCAGCTCCGCCGCCGACGTATTCCCCAGGTCCTTCAGCCGGGTCCCGGGATCACGCGCAGGACCGCCCCGGCCGAGCAGCCCGGCGAACGCGCCGTGCGCCACGCCGGGCACGTCCGGGCCGCTGACATGGAGCAGCACCACCTCGTCCGCCTCCGGCGCATGCGTCCGTACGGCGTCCACACAGGCGGGCCATGTGCCCTCGACCAGCCAGGCGATCACACGCATTCGGTCTCCCTCGGTGTCAGAGAACCTGGAGCGACACCCACAGTGCCACCACCGCAGGGACGAGCGCCGACGGCACGGCGATCAGCCCCAGCTTCGTGAACTCCTTGAGATCCACGTCGTGTTCGTGCTGATGCACGATCCGCCGCCACAGCAGCGTCGCTAGCGAACCGGCGTAGGTCAGGTTCGGCCCGATGTTCACCCCGAGCAGTACGGCGAGCACGGCCCCGGGCCCGGACTGCGCGGTGAGCGGCAGCAGGACCAGGACGGCCGGCAGGTTGTTGATCAGGTTCGCGAGCACGGCGGCCAGGGCGGCGATCCCGAGCAGGGCCGCGATGCCGGTGCCGCCGGGCAGGAGGTGCCCGAGCGCGTCCGAGAGCCCGTTGTCGACCACGGCCCGCACCACGACGCCGAGCGCCAGCACGAACGCCAGGAACGACGGCGCGGCGGCTCGCACGACCGTCAGCGGGGTCGCCTGCCGCCGTAGCATCGCCCGCCCGGCGAGGACGAGGGCGCCCGCGAGCGCGGCCCACGCGGGGTCGATGCCGATCGCCGAGGTCAGGACGAACCCGGCGAGGGTGCAGGCGACGGTCGCCAGCGCGAAGACGGGCAGTTCGGGCTTGTCGCCGGAGACCGGTGAGGGGGCCGCCGCCGCGAGGTCGCGGGCGAAGAAGCGCCGGAACACCAGGTACTCGGCGCCGATCGCCACCAGCCAGGGCAGCACCATCAGGCCCGCGAAGCGGGTGAAGCTCAGGCCGCTCGCCGCGAAGGCGAGGAGGTTCGTGAGGTTGGAGACCGGCAGCAGCAGGAGGCCGTGTTCGAGAGGTGCGTGCACGCGTAGACGTGCGGCTTGGGACGCACGCCCATCCGGGACGCCGTAGCGAACACGACCGGCGTCAGCAGCACGATGGTGGCGTCCAGGCTCAGCACGGCCGTGATCAGCGAGGCCAGCGCGAACACGGCCGTCAGCAGGCGGCTCGGGCTGCCCTTCGCCCACTCCGCCATCCACGCCCCGCAGGCACGGAACAGCCCCTCCACATCACAGAAGTGGGCCAGTACGAGGACCGCGGCGAGGAATCCGACGACCGGGCCGAGCTGCTCGGCCTCGGCCCGCGCGTGGTCGAGCGAGATCGCCCCGGTGGCCACGGCGATCCCGGCGGCCGGGACCGCCATCACCGCCTCCGGCCACCCGAAGGGACGGACGACGGCCCAGACGAGGACGGCGACGAGCAGAACGACGGAGAGGGTTTCCGCGAGAGGGGTGTTCAGGGGACGGTCCTCCAGGACGCTATCAGTGGTGCACGCCCATGAAACCAGGCCGGACCACGAACTCCGGGGTCAGGCGCCCGTTCCGGCGCTGAACACCGACAGCCGCACCGAGGACGCGTTGCCCGACACGGGCACCGTGCCGTTCGTCCACTTCACCTTCAGCGGGTCCTTCTCGTCCGGCGGGGTCACCACCAGCGTGGCGGGCGTCGCCGTCTTCGCGCCACTGATCTCCGGGTTGGAGAACGACAGTCCGGCCCAGGCGCTCTGGCCCGGCTTCAGTGTGATGGTGGTGACGGTCGTACCCGTCTCGCGCTGCGGGTCCGGACCCAGCTGCTGCCCGGACGCGCTCGCGAACGCGGCACCGGGATAGCCGCGGACCGTGCAGGTACGGCCGGACGCGTTCGTGAGGACGATCGGGAAGTTCTCCTGCCCGGCGCCCGGGTCGTTGCCGCCGACCTTCGCGCTCAGCTCGGAGGTGTGGCACCGGCTGCTGCTCGCCGTGCCGGAGTTGGTGCTCGTACCACCGGAACCGGAGGACGTGGAGGTCGAGGTGGAGGAACCCGACGCGGTCGGATTCGAACCGGTGCCGGTGCCGGCGCTGGTGCCGCTCGACGTGGGGGCCGGCGTGCCGGAGCCGTCGGCCGTGGTGTCGCCGCCCGCGGGCGCCGCCGTACCCGACTCGGTCTGCGGGCTGCTCACCGTGCCGCTGCCGTCGCCACAGGCCGTCGTCAGGCCCAGTACGGCGAGGGCGCTCACGAGCAGGGCCGCCCGGCGCAGGGACTGGGACGAGTTAGCCATCTTCGACACTCCTGGAAGTTCTTCGCTCAGCGCCTCGCGCGCTGTCATAGGGGTCCGATGCGGGCACGCGCCGAAAAGTTCGCGGGATCACCGGAATTCTTCTCCGACAGTGATCAGGTGACCCGGAGCGAGCGGAGTATGCGTGCGGTCGCGTCACCGCTGTGCTGCCGGATCTGTACGTAGACCTGCGGCTGGGCCGCGCCGCCGACCTCGCGGAGCGCCGTCTCCGACAGGGTGCCCGTGGAACCCGAGCAGTCGCTCCAGGTGCGGATCGTGCCGCGCCAGGTCGCGCTCGAGTAGGCGCGGCTGCCGTCGTAGCGGCACCCGGAATGGGCGAGGCGGTCCACCTCCGTCGTCACGCTGCCGTGCTCGCTCACGCCGATGAAAACGCCGTTCACGTCCGACGACAGGTCCGGCCACCGGGACAGGTCGTCGGCGACGGCAAGACCCGGCTCGTGACCCGCCTGCAGACCGAGGGCGTGCGGATCCCAGCCCGAGTCGCGCAGCTGACGGCCCCAGGAGGCGGGCACCTCGGCGGAGACCCGGCCCGTGGTGTCCTTGACCCGCAGGCTGGAACTCCCCGACGAGGACGACGGCAAGTTCAGCACCGCGACGCCCGCGCCCGCGGCCACCACGACGAACAGCCCCGCCATCAGCGCGAACCCCCGGTGCCGACTGCGCGGCTTGTGCGCCGGGACCTCGCCGGCCAGCCGGCCGCGCGGCTTGTGTGCCGGGATCTCCTCCGCCAGCCGCTCCAGCTCCTCCGCGAACGCCCGTGCCGTCGGCCAGCGCCGCTCCCGGTCCGGCTCCAGCGCCCGCAGCACCGCCCGCTGCACCTCCGGGGACACGTCCGGCCGCAGCCGGTCCGGCCGTACGACCTGGCCGGGCGCGCCCGGGACCGTGCCGGTGAGCAGCTCGTAGGCGACCGCGCCCAGGCTGTACACGTCGGCGCGCTCGTCGATGCCCGAGCCGGGCTGGGCCTGCTCCGGAGGCTGGTAGCCCGCGGAACCTGCGGCCAGTGTGAGGCCCGACGCGTGCGCCAGGCTCTTGGCAAGACCCAGGTCGGCGAGCAGTACCCGGCCGGTGCCGTCCGGGGTGGTGCGCAGCAGCACGTTGGTCGGCTTGATGTCCCGGTGCACGATCCCCGCCTTGTGCAGCGCGGCGGCGCCCCGGGCGGCCAGCGCGGTCAGCCGCAGCGCCTCGGCCACGGGCAGCGGACCCGCGGCGAGCAGATCGGCGAAGGTGCCGGCGTCGGCGTACTCCATCACGAAGTACGGCCGTCCGTCGGGCAGCTCTCCGATGTCGTAGACCTGGACGACCCTGTTCGAGTCGGCCCTGCGCAGCAGCCGGGCCTCGGAGAGGAAGCGTTCGACGATGTCGAGGCGGTGGGACCAGTTGTCGGCGAGGACCTTCACGGCCACCGGGGCCTCGAGGACGTCGTCGTGCGCGAGCCAGACCGTGCCGAACGCGCCGGTGCCCAGGCGGCGTTCAAGGCGGTAGCGGCCGATCTGTTCGACGGAGTGCATAGGACTATCATGCCTGCTCGGAGATCGAGGCGGAGGAGTGGAGCCAGTGCGCGAAGCGGCGCTGACCGAAGACCTGGCCAGGCGTGCCGCGGCCGGTGACCCGGTGGCACTGGACGAGCTGCTGCGGACGATCCAGCCGGAGGTCGTAAGGCGCTGCGGGCGCTTCCTGCCGTGCCGCGAGGACGCCGAGGAGGCGGCCCAGGACGTGCTGCTCCAGGTCGCCCGGAAGATCGGCACGTTCGAAGGGCGCAGCCTCTTCAGCACCTGGCTCTACACGGTGGTCGCCAACGGCGCCCGGCAGAAGTACCGCGAGCTGAAGCGCCGGGCCGCCGAGCAGCCCGCCGTGATCGACGTGAGCCAGCACGTCGACCCGCGCACCACGAGCGTGATCGCCGGGTCGAAGATCGACCTCCTGGAGGCGCTGGAGCGCCTGGAGCGCGAGCAGCCGCACCTCGTCGCGCCGCTGGTGTACCGGGACATCTGCAACCTGGAGTACACCGACATCGCCGAGCGCCTCGGCATCCCGCTCGGCACCCTCAAGTCCCGTCTGCACGAGGCCCGCCGCCAGGTCAGGCCCTGGCTGACCTGACCTTTTCCGCTACGGCTCACAGCTCGTCGAAGAGGGACAGCTCCGCCCAGATCGTCTTGCCGTCGGTGGTGTGCCGGCTGCCCCAGCGCTGGGTGAGCTGGGCGACCAGCAGCAGGCCGCGCCCGCCCTCGTCCCAGGTCTTGGCGCGGCGCAGGTGCGGGGCCGTGTGGTTGGTGTCGGAGACCTCGCAGATCAGCGTGGCCGCGTCATGGATCAGCCGGAGCCGGATGGGGTGCGCGCCGTAGCGGATGGCGTTGGTGACCAGCTCGCTCACCACCAGCTCGGCCGTGAACCCGGCCTCGCTCAGGTTCCAGGCGTCGAGCTGCTCGACGACCTGCTTGCGGATCGGCGCGACGAGCGACGGGTCGGCCGGGATGTCCCAGGTCGCGACCTGCTCGGCGGGCAGCCCCTGGGTGCGGGCCACCAGCAGTGCCACGTCGTCGGCGGCACCGCCCGGCGGGAGCACGGCGTGCAGGATGCGGTCGCAGGTCTCGTTCAGGGAGTCCGAGGGCGCGAACAGGGCGTCGAACAGCAGCCGTTGACTGGCGTCGAGGTCCCGGTCGCGGTTCTCGACCAGCCCGTCGGTGTACAGCGCGAGCACGGTGCCCTCGGGCAGCTCCAACTCGGTTGACTCGAAGGGGAGTCCGCCCAGGCCGAGCGGCGGTCCCGCGGGCAGGTCGACATGCTCGGGCGGGCCGCCGGGCCGGATCATGATGGGCGGCGGATGCCCGGCGCGGGCCAGCGTGCAGCGGCGGGACACCGGGTCGTACACCGCGTACAGACAGGTCGCGCCGACCTCGCCGGGACTGCCCTCGCCGCCGGCCTCCGCGGACAGCCGTACGACGAGGTCGTCCAGGTGGGTCAGCAGCTCGTCCGGGGCGAGGTCGATGTCGGCGAGGGTGCGGACCGCCGTGCGCAGCCGGCCCATCGTCGCGGAGGCCTGGATGCCGTGGCCGACGACGTCCCCGACGACCATGGCGACCCGCATCCCGGACAGCGGGATCACGTCGAACCAGTCGCCGCCGACCCCGCGCGCGCCGCCGGCAGATAGCGCGAGGCGGCCTCCAGGGCGGCGGTGGGCGGGAGTTTGCGGGGGAGCAGGCTGCGCTGGAGGGCGAGCGCGGTCTCCCGTTCGCGGGAGAAGCGGCGGGCGTTGTCGATGCAGACGGCGGCGCGGGCCGTGACCTCCTCGGCGAGCAGGACGTCGTCGGCGGTGAAGGGGTCCATGCGCCGGTACCGGGTGAGGACCGCCACGCCGAGGGTGACGCCGCGGGCCTGGATCGGGACGGCCATCGAGGAGTGGATGCCGTACTCCTGGACGCGCTTCGCGCGGGTCCTGTCCCAGGCGAGCCAGCGTTCGAGGGACCGGCCGGAGGCGACGAGGGTGCGGCCCGCGACCAGCGCGTCGGCCTGCGGGGAGTGCTCCGGGTACAGGTTGAGCTGGCCGGGTTTCGCGACGGCTTCGGGGCTGCCCTCCTGCACCGACTGGTGGGCGGCGCGGCGGAGTCTGATGGGTGCGGTGATCGCCGCCGGGGGCTCGCCGCCGTGCTCCTGCGGGTCCAGCAGGTCGATGCTGACGAAGTCGGCGAGCGCCGGCGCGCAGACATCCGCCAGCTCCTGGGCCGTACGGGTGACGTCGAGGGTGGTGCCGATGCGGACGCTCGCCTCGTTGACGAGCTGCAGCCGCTCGCGTGCGAGGTAGTTCTCGGTGAAGTCGTGCGCGGCCAGACACACGCCCCCGCACCCGGCCCTCGGCGTCGGTGATGGGCGCCATCCGGGCCAGCCAGGCGTGCGCCGCGTCCTCGCCGCCGGTGCGCATGTAGATCTGGAAGTCCTGGGCGGTGCCGGAGGTGAGCACGCGCAGCATGTACTGCTCCAGCTCCGCGCTCTGCGTCTTCCCGCCGATCTCGGTGATCCGCAGCCCCTGGACGCGCTCCTCGGGCAGCCCGATCACGTCGGCCATCGCGTCGTTGACCCGGCTCAGCCGCAGCCGCTCGTCGTAGACCGCGATGGCGCACGGCGACTGGGTCAGCGCGGCCGTGGCGAGGGGGTCCTCGGCGGCGCGGGGGCCGTCGCCCTCCAGCGGGGTCACGATCAGCCAGTCGCCGGGCCCGCCGCCCGGAGGGCGCCGGTGGTGGGCCAGCAGCCACACGGGCAGCGTGTGGCCGTCGCGGTGCCGCAGGGTGACCGTGCCGTCCCAGCGGGCGCCCGTGATCGCGGGCAGCGCCTCGGCACCGCCGGCCAGCAGCTTCACGGCCGGGCGCCCGACGACCTCGTCCGCGGTGTGGCCGAGGAGCCGCCGGGCTCCCTCGCCCCACTCCGTCAGAGTTCCGGCATCGTCGATGACAACCCGCGCCGTCGCGGCATCGTCGAACGGGTAGACCGGACTCATCGTCGCCACTCCATCGCGCACACTCACAGTGAACAGACCCGTCACTTGTGTTCCAGCCTAGTGCGTCCCGGTGCCGCGCGGACGAGAACCCCCAGGGCCGGGGAGCGCGGTCGGCAAGGGCGAAATCCGGCCGAAGTGACCGACAGGGCACCTGTCCGTCTCCGCACCCTTGACGGCCCGACGTGGCGCCCCGTCAGAATCTGTTCGGTCACGATCAGTTGTGAGTACTTCTGGGCCCTGATGAGGGAGAGCCGCCATGACGGTCACTCGCAGATCGGTTTTGATCGCTTCCACGGCCGCGCCGACGGCCGCTTCCCTTCTGTCCTCCTCGGCCGCGCACGCCGCCCCGACGGGCGCCACCGGCCGCCGCACGGTCCCCCTGCGGGACGGCTGGCGCTTCACGCTGGTCAACCCCGGCGGGACCACCGACCCGAGCGGCGCCTACGCCGAGGCCGCCGCACCGGACTACGACGACTCTGCCTGGCGCCGGGTCGCCGTCCCGCACGACTGGAGCATCGAGCAGACCCCACCACGGCGAACGGCACCACCAGCGGCACCGGCTTCTTCCCCGGCGGCCTCGGCTGGTACCGGATCGCCTTCACCCTGCCGCCCGCCGTCGCGGGGCAGCGGATCTCGATCGAGTTCGACGGCGTCTACATGGACTCGTACATCTACTGCAACGGCACCGGGGCCGGCCGCCACCCCTACGGCTACACCGGCTTCGCCCTCGACCTGACCGACCTGGTGCACACCGACGGCACCACGGAGAACGTCATCGCGGTCAAGGTGCAGAACCAGCTCCCCAGCAGCCGCTGGTACTCCGGCAGCGGCATCTACCGCGAGGCCCGCCTCGTCCTCACCGAGCCGGTGCACGTCGAACGCTGGGGTACGTACGTCACGACCCCGGACGTCACCGCCGACCGGGCCGTCGTCCAGGTGCGGACGGCCGTGCTGAACGAGTCGGGCACCCCGGGCGAGGTCGAGGTCAGCTCGCGGGTCGTCGACCCCGGCGGCCGGACGGTGGCCCGCACCAACTCCACCGTGAGCGTCACCGGCCGCAGCACCGAGGACCACGAACTCACCGTCCGCAAGCCCAAGTTGTGGGACATCGACACCCCGGACCACCGCTACACCCTGGAGACCGAACTACGGGTGGCCGGCAAGACGGTCGACACGTACAGCACGCCCTTCGGCATCCGCACCTACCGCTTCGACCCCGACGAGGGCTTCTCCCTCAACGGCACCCCACCAAGATCAAGGGCGTCGACCTCCACCACGACCAGGGCGCGCTCGGCTCCGCGATCAGCCTCGACGCCGTGCGCCGCCAGCTGGCCATCATGAAGTCGATGGGCGTCAACGCCTTCCGCACCTCCCACAACCCGCCCTCGCCGCAGATCGTCCAGGCCTGCGAGGAACTGGGCATCGTGATGATGGTCGAGGCCTTCGACTGCTGGCACACCGGCAAGACGACCTACGACTACCACCGGTTCTTCGACGACTGGTGCGAGCGCGACGCCACCGAGATGGTCCTCGCCGCCCGCAACTCGCCCGCCGTGGTGCTCTGGTCCATCGGCAACGAGATCCCCGACTCCACCTCCACCGCCGGCCTCGCGATGGCCGACCGCATCATCGGCGCGATCAAGGCGGCCGA
This sequence comes from Streptomyces sp. P3, assembly GCA_016893485.2. Classification (GTDB taxonomy): domain Bacteria; phylum Actinomycetota; class Actinomycetes; order Streptomycetales; family Streptomycetaceae; genus Streptomyces. The sequence goes on along the minus strand of JAFEKX020000001.1, from coordinate 1,166,273 downwards.
CGACAGCAGGCCCCTCGTCATCGGCTCCGACAAGTACCGCTCCGTGCCCGCCAAGGGCTCCGCCGCCGACCTCATGCTCGCCAAGCTGGACGGGCTCGGCCTCAACTACAACACCGCCAAGTCGGTCGACGGCCTGCACGCCGCCTACCCGCACCTGTTCCTCTTCGAGTCGGAGTCCTCGTCCGAGACCTCGACCCGGTCCACCTACCAGGAGCCGGAGCACCTCAACACCGGTGAGAACCACACCCCGGGCCGACGCGCGACCTCGTCCTACGACAACAACCTCTCCTCCTGGACGATGAGCGGCGAGTACGGCCACAAGAAGGACCGGGACCGGAAGTGGTTCGCGGGCCAGTTCCTGTGGTCCGGCATCGACTACATCGGGGAACCCACGCCGTACAACGTGTTCCCGGTCAAGGCGTCCTTCTTCGGCGCCGTCGACACGGCCGGCTTCCCGAAGGACATGTACCACCTCTTCCGCAGCCAGTGGACCAGCGAGCCCATGGTCCACCTGGTGCCGATGAGCTGGAACCACGAACCGGGTGACACCGTCGAGGTCTGGGCCTACGCCAACGTCGACACCGTCGAGCTGTTCCTCAACGGAAAGTCCCTCGGGACAAGGCAGTTCGACACCAAGACGACCACCGACGGCCGCACCTACCTGGAGACCACCGAGGCCACCGGCGACGACAGGACCATCACCACCGGCCCCTACCCCGGCAGCTACACCAGCCCGAACGGCAGCGCGGGCAAACTCCACCTGAGCTGGAAAGTCCCTTACGAGCCCGGCGAGTTGAAGGCGGTCGCGAGCCGCGGTGGGAAAAGGGTCGCGACGGACGTCCTGCGCACCGCCGGACCCGCACACGCCGTACGCCTCGCCGCCGACCGCAAGTCCCTCGCCGCGGACGGTCGTTCGCTGGTCTTCGTCACCGCCGAGGTCGTCGACGCCCACGGTGTCGTCCTGCCCGACGCCGAGGACCTGATCGCCTTCGACGTGAAGGGCGGCTCCCTCGCCGGTCTCGACAACGGACGCGAGGAGAGCGCCGAGCGCTACCAGGCGAGCACCCGAACCGCCTTCCACGGCAAGGCACTTGCGATCGTCCGGTCCGGTACGGCGCCGGGCGCGCTGAAGGTGACCGCGCGCGCGGAGGGGCTGCGCACCGGCACGGTGACCGTCCGTACGACACACGCCCGGGACGTGGCACTCACCCCGGCCCCGCACTTCGAGGCCGACCATCCGGCCCCGCCCAACTACCCCTACGCCGACGCGAGTTACTCGGGCCGCCCCGACACCCTCCCGGCCGCCATGCTCGACGGGGACGCGGCCACCGGCTGGTCCAACGCCTTCGCCAAGTCGGCCACGGCGCTGCTGCCCGCCTTCAGCGGTGCCCGAGGTGAGGACTGGGTATCGGTGGACTGGGGAGGAACCGGTCCTTCGACCGGGTGGAAGTGTCGTTCACGGTGGACGCGACGCACGCTCTGCCCTCGGCGGTGACCGTCGCGGTGTGGGACGGGCGTACGTGGGTGCCGGTCGAGGGGGCTGTGGTCGATGGGGCCACGGCTTCGGACGCGCCGACCATCGTCACCTTCGGTGCCGTGCGTGGATCGCGGCTGCGGTTGACGTTGACGAGCAGCCATCCGGGGACACCTCAAGGGGCCCTGCGGATCAGCAAGTTGGAGGCACCGGCCGGGTAGGGGAGCCGTCGACGGCCCGGACGGGCACATGGCCTGTCCGGGCCGCCGTCGCAAGGAATCCGCCGCACTACGGCTCACGCTCCACGAGTTCCCTCGGCCGCTTGTGCGCGGTGAGTGTGTGCAACTCGGCCTGATCGAGCGGCCGGTGCAGTTCCACGTACTCGCCGTGCGGCAGGCGCTTGATGACGCCTGTCTCGCGACCGTGCAACACCAGCTCCGCGTCCCGGAGTTGGAGGCCCAGGCAGATGCGGCGGGTCACGACGAAGGCCAGCGCCGGTACGACGAACACCGCCACCCGTACCGCCCACGTCACCGTGTTGATCGACAGGTGCAGCCGTGTCGCCACGATGTCGTTGCCGCCGCCTGCCAGGAGGATCAGGTAGAGGCTGATCCAGGCCACGCCGATGCCGGTGCGGGTGGGGCGGTTGCGGGGGCGGTCCAGGAGGTGGTGTTCACGTCTGTCGCCGGTCCGCCACGACTCCAGGAACGGGTAGACGCCGATGAGGACCAGGAGGAGCGGGAAGACGACGATGGGGATGAGCACGCCCAGCACCAACGTGTGGCCCCAGAAGGAGACTTCCCAGCCCGGCATCACCCGGACCAGGCCCTCCGCGAAGCCCAGGTACCAGTCCGGCTGTGCGCCCGTCGAGACCTGGTCGGCGCAGTAAGGGCCGTAGGACCAGACCGGGTTGATGGAGGCCACCGCCGCGAGGACGGTGAGGGCGCCGAAGACCAGGAAGAAGAACCCGCCCGCCTTCGCGAGGTAGACCGGCATGAACGGGGCGCCCACGACGTTGCGTTCGGTGCGGCCGGGGCCCGCGAACTGGGTGTGCTTGTGGTGGACGACCAGGAGGATGTGCACGACCACGAGGGCCGCCATGACGCCGGGGATCAGCAGGACGTGGAGCGAGTAGAAGCGGGACACGATGTCGTGGCCCGGGTACTCGCCGCCGAACAGGAACATCGAGAGGTACGTCCCGACGACCGGGACCGACAGCAGCGCGCCGTCGACGAAGCGCATCCCCGTGCCCGAGAGCAGGTCGTCCGGGAGCGAGTAGCCGAAGAGACCCTCGAACAGGCCGAGGAACAACAGGGTCCAGCCGAACAGCCAGTTGAGCTCGCGCGGCTTGCGGAACGACCCCGTGAAGAAGTGCCGCATCATGTGCGTCAGCATCGCCGCGATGAACACCAGTGCCGCCCAGTGGTGCAGCTGCCGGACCAGCAGACCGCCCCGCACGTCGAAGCTGAGGTGGAGTGTCGAGGCGTAGGCGTCGGACATCCGGATGCCGTTGAGGGGGACGTAACTCCCGTGGTACGTCACCTCGTTCATCGACGGGTGGAAGAACAGGGTGAGATAGACGCCCGTCAGGACCAGCACCACGAAGCTGTACAGGCAGATCTCGCCGAGCAGGAACGACCAGTGGTCCGGGAACACCTTCCGCAGATACTGCTTGCCGAGGGTGTGGACGCCGAGGCGGCCGTCGAACCAGTCGGCGACGCGTTCGCCCCGCGAGGCGCCGGGAGTTGAGGACTCGGGCGTCGAGGACCCGGGCGTCGTGGTGGTCACCGGTCCTCCTCGTCCTTGTGCACGTGCGTGAGCTTCTCGGGGTTGGTGACGATGTACACCCCGGACACCTGGTCGCCCTCGGGCGTGAGGTCCATGACCATCACCGCGTACGGCGCGTCGCCCTCGAACAGCACGGCCGCGTCGTCGCCGTTGACGCGCCGGTAGGTCAGCTCCAGCTCCTGCGGACCGCGGCGCCGGTTCGCGAACGAGTTGATGAGCCGGACGGCCTTGTCCCGCCCGTGCACCGGGCGCAGCCCGCGCCGGTTTCCGGTTGCCGCCGCTGTCCGTCCACACCGTGACGTCCGGCGCGAGGATCTCCATCAGCGCGGCGATGTCCCCGCCGACGGCGGCCCGCACGAACCGCTCGGTCGCCTCCCGGCGCACCCGGGGATGCGCCTCGTACAGCGGCCGGCGCGCGTGCACATGGCCGCGCGCCCGGTGCGCGAGCTGCCGTACGGCCGCCGGGGTGCGGTCGATGATGTCCGCGATCTCGGTGTGGGCGTACCCGAACACCTCGTTGAGGACGAAGACCGCGCGCTCCAGCGGGGTCAGTGACTCCAGGACGACCAGCATCGCCATCGACACCGACTCGGCGCGCAGGGCGGGGTCCTCGGGGTCGCCGTCGGCGGTCTGGTCGACCAGCGGCTCCGGCAGCCAGGGGCCCACGTACGTCTCGCGGCGGCGGCTGATCGTGGCGCGGCGCTGGAGCGCGTGGTTGACGGCGATGCGGACGAGATAGGCGCGCGGGTTGGTGATGGTGTCCAGCGGGGCGCGCCGGGCGCGGGCCGTCCAGGACAGCCAGGTCTCCTGGAGGACGTCGTCGGTGTCGGCGACGCTGCCCAGCATGTTGTAGACGAGGCCGAACAGCAGCTCGCGGTGGCCCATGAAGACAGTGGTCGCCTCATCGTCGACAGCGATCCCGGAAGTCTCGGACATGTATGCGCCTCCCCAGTGGCGTGCTCACTACTGCGAGGGGTGGCGGGGCGCGGAATGTGACATGCGACGGCCTGAATGTGACGTACGTCTCGGGAAATCGGGGCCGTGTCACACCCGTCGACGGCCCGGCCCTCTTGAACGCGAGTCCGGTGCACAGCCGGACCCGCAGTCGGACCTAAGGAGTCGACCTCGTGTTCAAGAAGTGGCACGGCAACCCCTGGGCGATCCTCATCACGCTCTCGCTCGGGTTCTTCATGACCCTCCTCGACCTGACGATCGTGAACATCGCGATCCCGCAGCTCGGCGAGGACCTCGACGCGTCCCTGGACGAGATCCTGTGGGTCGTCAACGCCTACACGCTGGCGCTGGCCGTCCTGCTGATCACCGGCGGACGCCTCGGCGACCTGCGCGGCAAACGCAATCTGTTCGCCGCCGGAGTCACCGTCTTCACCCTGGCCAGCCTCGCCTGCGGCCTCGCGCAGGACCCGGCCCAGCTCATCGGGTTCCGCGCGGTGCAGGGGCTGGGCGCGGCGCTGCTCATGCCGCAGACGCTCTCGATCATCGCGGAGGTGTTCCCGGCCGACCGGCGCGGTGTCGCGATGGGCATCTGGGGCGCGGTGGCGGGCGTCTCCGGCGCGCTCGGCCCGATCCTCGGCGGGGTGCTGATCACCCATCTGTCCTGGCGCTGGATCTTCTTCGTCAACCTGCCGATGGGCGCGCTGGTCCTCGTCCTCACCATGGCGATCATCCCCGGCTCCCGGCGCACGGTACGGCGCCGCTTCGACACCCTCGGCGTCACCCTCGCCTCAACTGCCCTCTTCTGCCTGGCCTTTGGGCTGACCGAGGGGCAGCGCTACGACTGGAACGCCTGGATCTGGAGCCTGTTGGGCGCGGCCGGCGTCCTCTTCGCCGCGTTCCTGCTGCACGAGCGCGGCCAGCAGGACGGTGAACCCCTGGTCCCCTTCTCGCTGTTCAAGGACCGTGACTTCAGCCTCATCAACTTCGTCGGCGTCACCGTGTCGTTCGGCGTGGTCGGGATGTTCCTGCCGCTGACGATCTATCTGCAGTCCGTGCTCGGCTTCAGCGCGCAGAAGGCGGGGCTCGTGCTGCTGCCGGTCGCGCTCGGTTCGTTCGTCATGGCCGGGCCCGCCGGGGCGCTCGCGGACAAGGTCGGCGGCAAGTTCATCCTGATGGGCGGGCTGCTCGCCTGGGCGGGCGGACTGGTCTGGTTCGTCGGGATCGCGGACGTCGGCACGGGCTGGCTGACCGTCGCGTTCCCGCTGTTCCTCACGGGGCTGGGCGTCGGCTGCACCTTCGCGCCCATGGCCACGGAGGTCATGCGCAATGTCCCGCCCCGGCTCGCGGGCGCCGCGTCCGGTGTCACCAACGCGCTACGGCAGGTCGGTTCGGTGCTCGCCGGTGCGGTGATCGGGGCGGTGCTCCAGGCGCAGCTCGCCTCTTCCCTGAGCGAGCAGGCACGGGCTCGGGCCGGTCAACTCCCCGCCGCCTACCGGGGAGTCGTTCGTCGGCTCGTTCTCGAAGGCCGAGTCCGACGTCAGCGCGGGGCAGCAGAGCGGTGCGCCGGCCGGGGTACCGCATGGCGTCGCCGAGCGGATGCGTGCCCTCGGAGGGCAGGTGTTCGGGCACGGCTTCGTCCATGCGATGGGGCCCGCCGTGTACGTCGCCGTCGCCGTCCTGCTGACCGGCGCGCTCGCGTGTCTCGCCGTACGGCGGCACAACGGTCCGTCCGCCAATCCGCATGCCCTGCCCATGTCCGAGCCCGAGTTGGAGGAAGCGGCACGATGAGTATCGACTTCACGGCCATGTACGCGTCCCACGATGCGTTCCGGCGCGACCTGGAGCGGCTTGCCTCGGCGGTGTCCGAGGGGCGGGCGTTCACCGTGCCGGTGCGTGCGGGGTGGGAGAACTTCAAGCGTCAGCTGCATATCCATCACACCGCCGAGGACAGTGACTTGTGGCCTCGGGTTCGGGGGCGGGTTGTGGGGCGGGGCGGGATCTCGCGCTGCTCGATGACATGGAGGCGGAGCACGCTCGTATTGATCCGTTGCTCGACGCGGTCGACGTTGCCCTGGCCGAGCGGGCGTCCGAACTGCCAGATCTTGTGCGGGCGTTGCTCGCCACGCTCGATGATCATCTGAAGCACGAGGAGGACAGCGCGTTGCCGTTGATGCGGGAGGCGTTGACCGGTGGGGACTGGGCTGCGTTTACCGGGCGGATGCGTAAGGAGCAGGGGGTACGGGGGCCGCGGTGTTCGTGCCGTGGCTTGTTGACGGGGTGTCGGGGGAGGAGCGGGGAGGGTGCTGGGGGCTTTTCCCGCGCCGGTGCGGGTGCTCAACCGGGTTTTCTGGGAGGGAGTTACCGGCGGCTGGGGCTTTGGCGTGGGTAGTCGGCTGCGGCGGCGTGGGGCTGGGCGCGCGGTTCCCCGCGCCCCTGAAGAGCTGGCCCGGCTTCGCCGGGCCGCTTTGAGGGGCACTGTCCTGCAACGGAGTTCAGCAGTCGCCCTCATGTCGCGTCGTGGAACACCAGCCCCAATGCGTGCCGTTGGCCAGAACGTACGGTGCTCACCCCGTGGCGCATCGGACCTGACGACCAGCCGCGTTTTGTTCTCACCGGGCGGTCCCGGGTGGTGAAGACCAGGCCGTGGCCCTGTTGGAGTGGGGCTGCGGTGGCTCGGGACTGGGCTCGGGGGCGTTGCTCGACCATGAGGAACTCGCCGCCGGTGTAGTCGGTGCCGTACTCGTCCAGGCCGATCACGACCTGGAGCGGGAAGACCAACTCGCCGAAGACATCGCGGTGCAGGGCGTTCCAGTCGCCCTCGCCGTAGCGGAGGAGGATCTGTGCCGAACGGTCCTGGCCGGCTGCGTGGCACTGGGCGAGCCATTCGTCCAGGTCGTCCGGCCAGGGGACGGGCGGTCGAGGCGGGCCGCCCAGTCCCGGGCGATCGGCAGCAGGCGCGGGTAGAGCGCGGCGCGCAGGGCGGCCACCGGTGCGGGCAGGTCGTGCGTGAAGTAGCGGTACTCGCCGGAGCCGAAGCGGTGGCGGGCCATGTCCACGGTGGTGCGGAACAGTTCGGGCTTCTCGTACAGGGCGGCCAGATCGCGGCACTCTGCGGGGGTCAGCAACTCGGCGGTCGGCGCGCTGCCGTGCTCGTCCAACTCGGCGGCGAGTGCTGACCAGTTGGTGCGGTCCATTGTTTCTCCTTCCGGGTCCCAAGTCCGCGTCAGCCGAGCATCGGCTGCAACGCGCCCTCGTGGGTGAGGAGTTGGACCTTGCGTTCGACCCCGGCCGCGTAACCCCGCATCGAGCCGTCCGCGCCGATCACCCGGTGGCACGCGCGCACCAGCAGCAGCGGGTTGGCGCCGAGGGCGGCACCCAGTGCCCGGACCTCGGCGCGCGGCACGCCCAGGCGCGCGGCGAGGGCGCCGTAGGTCGTCGTGGTGCCGTACGGGATCTCGTCGAGGGCCTGCCAGACGCGCTGCTGGAACTCCGTTCCCTCGGCGGCCAGCGGGAGTTCGAAGCGGGTGAGGTCTCCGGCGAAGTACGCGGAGAGCTGGCGGGCGGCCTCGGTGAAGGCCTCGTCGTCGCGTCGCCAGTCGGCGGGGACGGCCGGCCGGTCCGGCATGGTCAGGGAGGTGAGGGTGGTGCCGTCGGCCGACTTCTCGCCGGTCAGGAGCAGAGCGCCCACGGGGCTGTCGATGAGTGTGCAGACCGTGTTCATGGAGACGAGTCTGCTCCGCGGAGGTGGCCATCACCGGCGGGATTCGGACATGGTGCTGGGGCCGGTTCGGTACCGCCGGGTGGTCCTCTTGACCTGGGGGTATTTACGGGTAAGTACCCGAGCGGTACCGTGTTGGCATGCCAGCTCTCAACGTGGAGTTCAGCGACCGCGAGCTAGAGGACCTGCGGCAGATCGCCAAGGAGCGCGGTACGTCGATGAAGGCGCTGGTGCGTGAGGCCGCCGCCGCCGACATAGCCCGGCACCGGGCGCTCCAGGAGGGCGCCGAGGCCTTCCGCCGGTTCTTCGCCACGCACGCCGACGAGTTCGCCGCCGCGTTCCCGGACGACGAACCGGCGACCAAGGGCGAGGGGCGGGTCGCCTGACGCATGCCGGACGCCATCCATATCGACGTGCCCTGGTTGCTCCAGCGTCATGAGGAAGTCCTGCCGGACCAGCCCACCATCAACGACTTCTCGGCGTTGGTCGCGGCCGTCGCCCGGCACCGCGTCGACCCGCCCCGCCTCGGCGTCGACTCCGACCCGGCCTGGCGTGCCACCGCCCTCCTGCACACCCTCGCCCTGCTCAAGCCCCTGCCTTCGGCCAACGCCCGCTTCGCCTGCGCCACGGCGGTCGCCTACATGTTCGTCAGCGGCGTCGGCATCGACCCGCCCTACGGCGCGCTCGTCGACCTCGCCCGCGATCTGATCTCCGGCAAGACCGACATCTACGGCGCGGCGGACCGGCTGCGGTCCTGGCAGATCTGACGGGCAGGTCTCACGGGTAGGTCTCACGGCCGGGTCCGGCCAGCGGTCCTCGTCGAGGCGGGCGGACTCGTCGCGCTCCAGCGGGGTTCCGCCCGGGTGCGTTTCGCCGTCGGCCGCGGCCCGGGCGTCACCCTGGCGGGGCGTCCGAGCCTACGAGTCCCGCTGATCGTCCCGGCGGTCGTCCCGGTGGGACGGCTCACCGCGCGCCGCGCGCGGGATCCCCCTCCGGAGGCGTCTCGCCGGACGCGGCCGGTGAATCTTCCTGCTGGGCTGGAGTGCTGGCTGCGGCTCGTGAATCCTCCTGCCGGGCTGGAGCGCCGGCCGCGGCCCGTGAATCCTCCTGCCCGGGCGGAGCGTCGGCCGCGGCCCGTGAATCCTCCCGCCAGGGCGGCGCGCCGGACGCTGTCAGGCTGCCCAGCAAACCCAGCAGTTCCGCGCTGCGGCTGCCCGGCTCGGCGTGGAAGACCACCACGCTGAGGGTGTCCGTGCCCGGGATCTCGAACTTGTTCGACCGCAGCTCGAAATCACCGACCAGGGGGTGGCTGAGGAGACTGGTCCGGCCGAGCATGGGCCGTACCTCGTGGCGGCTCCACAGGTACCGGAAGCGGTCACTGCGCACCGACAGCTCGCCGACCAGCTCCACCAGCCGGGGATCGTCGACGTCGGGCCCGATGTGGCCGCGCAGGGTCGCCACGCCCTCGGCGGTCAACTCGTCCCAGTCGCGGCGCAGTTCGTGCTCGGCGGGGTCGAGGAACACCGCCCGCAGCAGGTTCACACCCGGCGTGTAGTTCGGGGACAGCGCCGTGCACAGCGCGTTGGCCGCGAGGCAGTCCGTGAACCGGTTCTGTACGTACGCGGGGTGCCCGGACCAGGTGTCCAGCAGCTCGCGGACGCTCGCCGGTACCGCCTCGGGCCGCCTCGCCCGTCTGCGGGACACGGCCGGCCGTTCGGGCTGCGCCAGGCTCAGGAGGTGGGCGGTCGCGGAGGCGTCCAGGCGCAGCACCCGGGCCAGCGCCTCCAGCACCTGCACCGACGGGTTGCGGTCGCGGCCCTGCTCCAGCCGCAGGTAGTAGTCGGAGCTGATCCCGGCCAGCAGGGCGACCTCCTCTCGACGCAGCCCCGGCACCCGGCGCAGCCCGCCGCCGCTCAGGCCCACGTCCTCGGGCCGGACCCGCTCACGGCGGGCCCGCAGAAACTCGCCGAGCGCGTTCTTGCTGTCCACGTCACCACCGTAGGTCCGAATCCTCCGCGGTGCGTGTCCCTGTCACTACCAGGAACATCCGGGTACTGCCTGCCCGGCCGCGACGGGCGCAGAGTCGATGGCAGGACCGGACCGCACACCGCGGATCCCCTGGTCCACCCTCATCGAAAGGCGCGCCATCATGGCCGACACCGTCTCCGGCGGCACCCTCACCCCCGCCGAGGGCCTCACCCTCACCCGCATGGGATACGGCGCCATGCAACTCGCCGGCCCCCACGTCTTCGGCCCCCGAAGGACCGCGCCGAAGCGGTGGCCGTCCTCCGTGAGGCCGTCGAGCGAGGCATCACCCACATCGACACCAGCGACTTCTACGGCCCCGTCGTCGTCAACGAGATCATCAGGGAGGCCCTCCACCCCTACCCGGACGACCTGCACATCGTGACCAAGGTCGGCGCCCGGCGCGGCTCCGACGGCGGCTGGATCATGTCCCGGCACCCCGAGGACCTCAAGGCGCAGGTCTACGACAACCTCCGCAACCTCGGGCTCGACGTCCTCGACGTGGTGAATCTCCGGCTCGGCACGCAGGACACCGCCGACGAGGAGTCGATCGGCGAGAAGTTCGGTGCCCTCGCCGAGCTGCGGGAGGCGGGGTTGATCCGGCACCTCGGGCTGAGCACGGTCTCCGCCGCCCAGCTGACCGAGGCCCAGGCCATCGCGCCGGTCGTGACCGTGCAGAACCTGTACAACCTGGCGAACCGGCGGGACGACGCCCTCGTCGAGCGGTGCGCCGCGGAGAACATCGCGTTCGCCGCCTACTTCCCGCTCGGCGGCTTCACCCCCGCTCCAGTCGCGGACCCTCTCCGACGTCGCCGCCCGGTTGGACGCCTCGGCCCAACAGGTCGCGCTGGCCTGGCTGTTGCAGCGGTCGGCGACCACCGTGCTGATCCCCGGCACCTCCTCCCGCGCGCATCTGCGGGACAACATCGCGGCGGCGGACCTGGTGCTGCCCGAGGACGCGGTCGCCGAACTCGACGGCATCGGGCGCGTGGTGGCGGCATGACGGGAGGGCGGGGGTGGGCCGCCCCCGCCCTCGGGGCCGCCGACCGAGGGCGGGAGGAGCAGGGTCGGCGGCCGTTTGGCGCGGGAGAGCCGCCGTCCAGCGCTGGGCCTCCGAGAAAGGCCGATTCCAGTGGACCGCGGTGGGCGGTGTGCCGGGAGCGTGCGTGACGCACCGGTGCGTGCGCATGGTTCACACGGGGCGCATGGAAAGTCGAAAGCCCGTGCAGGTGAAGCGAGTTGGCACCGCATCTGACTTTCTTTCAATGGTAGGGATGTTACCCAAGTGCCTTGTTGGGTTCGGTGGGTTGTGCAAGGGTGAAACACCCGCGCGGGGGCAATGCCGGGGCTCATTGAGCTGTTGATGAACCGAATCCGAGGAATCCACTCCGTGTCCATCCCTCACCCCCTCGTCCTCCTTACCCGCCGCCGGACGGCGGGGCCCCCGAGGAATCCGACGAGACCCTGGCCGGCTGGCTGCGGGGCCGCCCGGAGGGGGAGGCCGCACATTCGGTCGCCCTGCTCATGACACGGCACTGGCGGCCGGTCCAGGATTACGCGGGCATCTGCCTCGACGCCGAGGGGGCCATTCCCGCGATGGCAGCGGCGGCGGCCTTCCATCAGGTGTTCGACCGGCTGACTTTCGGTGAACACGGGGTGGCGCTGCGGCCCCGACTGCTGCTGACCGTGCGCGACACGCTCCGGGAGTGGTCCACGGAAGAGCGAATATCGAGTGTTCTTCCCGATCTGGAGAAACCCTCCGGAGGCCGTGCCATGCGGGCCGCGAAGTCCATGACGGCGGAAAATCGGAAGCTGGCGGAGCGCTCTTTCCAGACGCTTCCACCGCTCGCCCAGTGTCTGCTGTGGCACACCGAGGTCGAGGCCGAGTCGATAACCGTGCCGGCGGCTCTGCTCGGCATGGACACCGACAACGCGTCGGCCGCTCTCCAGGAAGCGCACGAAAAATTCCGCCAGGGCTGTGTACGCGCCCACCGGGAACTCGCGCCGACCCAGGATTGCCGCTACTACAACCGACTCCTCGACGCCCCGATTCGGCGCGGCGGCACCCTGCTCCCCGATGTCCAGCAGCATCTGACCCAGTGCCGCTACTGCCGTTTCGCCGCCGAACAACTCGGCTATTTCGAAGGCGGGTTGGGGTTCTCCTCGCCGAGGCGGTACTCGGCTGGGGAGCCCGCCCCTACCTCGCGTCCCGGCCGGGACGCGTCGGGCACGATCCCCGGGCCAAGACGGCCTCCCGGCACGGCGGGCACACCGGCGGCGGCACGGGACGGCATCGGCTGCTGTCCCGCCTCCCCCGCGCCCGGCCGCCGGATCGTGGACGCGGTCCGCTCGTCCCGGGCGCTGTTCGTCGGCGCCGGCCTGGTCGGTGCCGGGGTCGTCACGCTGGTGCTCGCCGTCAGCCTGTGGCCTGGCCACGGCGACGGCACCGCCGGTCCCGTCGCCTCCAGCACCACGAACAGCGGCCCCGGACACGTGTCGTCCTCCGCCCCCGGCACCGCCCGCCTCCCCGCCGCACCCCAGCGCACGCGGCTGCGCAACGCCGCCGCCGACCTGTGCCTCGACATCCAGGGCACCGTGAAGGCAGGCGCCGGCACCAGCCTCGCGGTGTGCTCGTCGGGTGCGACCCAGGAGTGGTCCTACGACACCGACGGGCTGCTGCGCAGTGCGGCGAACCCCGCGCTGTGCCTGGACTCGCACGCCGACGCCGGTGTCGTCGTCCTCGGCACCTGCGCCGACGCGAAGGCCGCGCGCGGCAACGATGTCCGCTACGACCTCACCGCGCAGGGCGAGTTGCTGCCCCGCTGGAACGCGGCGCTGGCGCTCACCTCCACCAGCGAGGACCCGGGGCGGTGATCGTCCTCAAGGTCCGCGACCGCTCGACCGCGCAGCGGTGGCTGACCAACGGGGTGACGGCCAGCCCCGGTTCGCTGTCGATCTCCGGCACGGGAGCGCCGTCGGCGCGGCCCGCGAGGGTCTCGGAGCGGCTCAGCTGAGGACCGTGGACCCGCTCAACTGACGACGTCGCCCGGGACTTTACCCGTCAGATGGTCGGCGGCGTTCCGCACGGCGGCGAGCGCGATCCGGAGCACCGTCTCCCGGGTCACGCCGCCGACGTGCGGCGAGAGGACCACGTTCGGCGCCTGGAGCAACCGCACGGCGGGGGTGGGCGGTTCGGGGTCGAAGACGTCGAGGCCCGCACCCGCGAGGGCGCCCGCTTCGAGAGCGTCCGCCAGGGCGTCCTGGTCGATCAGGGCGCCCCGCGCGGTGTTGATGACGAACGCGGTCGGCTTGAGCAGCGCCAGCCGCTCCGCGTCCAGGAGATGCCGGGTCTCGTCGGTGAGCGGGGTGTGCAGGGTGACGTAGTCGGAGAGGCGGAGCAGGTCGTCGAGGGGGAGATGGCGGGCGCCGCCCAGCCGTGCGGTCGTCTCCTCGGGGACGGGGCGTCGGCCCGCGTAGACGACGGTCATGTCGAACGCGGCTGCCCTGCGGGCGACTTGCTGTCCGATGGCGCCCAGGCCCACGATGCCCAGGGTCTTGCCGGACAGCTCGGTCAGGGAGCGCTGGAGTCGCGGGAGCGCCCAGTCGCCCTGGGCGAGGGCGGTGTGCGCGGGGACGATCTGCTTGGCCAGCGCCAGCATCAACGCGAAGGTCTGCTCGGCCACGTTCTGCGCCTCGGCGCCGCTGGAACCGATGGTGCAGACGACCACCCCCCGAGCGCGGGTGGCATCCAGGTCGACGTAGTCGTAGCCGTGACTCGCGCACTGCACCAGCTCCAACTCCGGTGCGCCGGCGAGGTGTTCGGCCGTCACCGGGGAGAGCGCGGTGATGATGACGTGCGCCGCGCGCAGGGCGCCGGGGTCCTCGCCTACGGTCTCGACGACGGTGACGTCCACCCCGTCGGGCAGCAGTGTCGCCAGGCCGGCGCCGGCGGCGCGGCCGCCCATGTGGGGTGGGACGACGGCCAGGACGTTCTTCGTGGGGGCATGCGGAGTCCTTGAGGAGAGGGGCGGGGCTTTCGTCACCGAGCATGCACGACCGCGACGGCATCTCTGCGGGGGCTCGGGTCAGCATGACCGGCGGGCGCGGGCTCAGGAGGATCTGGCGGCCGACTCCCCAGCACGCGGGCCAGTTCACGAGGCTGCGAGAACATCGGCCAGTGGCCCGTGTCCATCCGGACCAGCTCCCAGCGCCCGCTCCCGACGAGTTCGTCCACCGGGGGCATCAACTCGTCGCCGTCGAGCAGGCACTTGACGTAGGTGGCCGGGAGGTCGGCCAACGGGTGGGCCAGGACGGCCGGTTCGGTGAGTGAGGCACCCGGGTGCGCCGTCCCGTAGGTGACGATGCGCGTGATCTGCTCGTCCGTGAGGCCCTGTCCCGCGTAGTCGGCGGGGTCCAGGGGTGGCCAGGCCCCGCCGTTCTCGTCGAGCGTCTTCCTGATGTGGTCGCTCGGGAAGCCGTCCAGGAACGACGTCCCGTCGACCGGCACGTTCGCGTCGACGAACACCACCCGGGCCAGCCGGTCGCCGACGCGCTCCGCCGCCTGGCCGACAGGCACACCTGAGTAGCTGTGACCGACCAGGACGACGTCCCGTAGATCGAGGCGCTCGATCTCGTCGACGATGTCCCGCACATGGGTCTGCTGCCCGGCCGGGACCCCCTGCTTCTCCGCCAGCCCGGACAGGGTCAGCGCATGCGCCTCGTGGCCGGCCGCGCGCAGCTCGGACACCACCTCGTCCCATGCCCACGCCCCGAGCCACGCCCCCGCCACCACCACGAATCGAGTCATGGTCCCAACGTAACCGCCGGGTCTGACAACGACCTTCGCGGACCGATCAGACCGCCCGCGCCACGGCCCGTACCGGCGCTCCGTCCGCCCCCGGCAGCCGTAGCGGGAACAGGAACAGCTCCACCTCCGGGAGACCGATCAGCTGATCGAGACCGGTGAGGTTCTCGGCGATCACCCCGCCCGCGCCGCACAGCACCCGGTGCGCGGGCAGGCTCAAGTCGGCCGTCTGATCGCCGGGTTCGGGCGTCGGGTCGACACTCAGGGCATCGACGGCGACCGTACGGACCCCGGCCGCGACGAGCGCCTCGGCCGCCTCCGGGGTGAGCCAGGGGTGGGCGGCATAGTGGTCGGTGCCCCAGTACGCCGACCAGCCCGTGGCCAGCAGGAAGAGGGAGCCCGGCCGCAACTGCCGTAGTGCGGGCGCCAGCAGGTCGGGGGTGATCGGCGCGCGGTCCGGCAGTCCCCGTACGTCGGCCACCACCGCGTGCCCGGCGAAGCGGTCCAGGGGCAGTTCGTCGAGGCGGGGCCACGCGTCGTCCACGTGGTAGGGGGCGTCGACATGCGTGCCCGACTGCGAACCCATGTGCAGCCGAAGGACGTTGACGCCGTCCCGGGGTGCGCGCAGGGCGACCGCGACCTCGACGGCCGGGTCACCGGGATACACGGGCATCCCGGTGACCACGGGCACCGACAGGTCGAACCAGCCAGGCATCAGCCGGCCTCGGCGGCCACGACGGGTGCTTCGATGGCCGCGCCGGGGCCGGTGATCGGCGGCACCGGGACCTCGACGGTACGGGCCAGGCGCGCCCCTCCGGGCCGTAGGCGGCACGGGGTTCGGGGAACAGCCGGAGCAGGCCCAGGAACAGCACGGCGGCCACGGCGAGTGAGAGCGGCAGGCTGATGTCGACGCCGTTGGCGAGGTCGCCGAGCGGGCCGACGAACTGGCCCGGGATGTTGGTGAACAGCACACCGACGACGGCGGCCACCCACCAGGCGGTCATGCCACGCCAGTTCCAGCCGTGCGCGAACCAGTAACGCCCGCCGCGCTGACGGCGGTTGAAGACCTGGAGGGCGTCAGGGTCGTACCAGCCGCGCCGGGTGTAGAAGCCCAGCATCATCACGACCATCCACGGTGTCGTACAGGTGATGATCATCGTGGCGAACGTCGAGATCGACTGCACGAGGTCGAGGCCGAACCGGCCGATGAAGATGAACGCGATGGACAGGACACCGACCAGGAACGTCGCCTGCACCCGTGACAGCCGGGGAACACCGACGAGAAGTCGAGCCCGGTGCCGTAGAGCGAGGTCGTGCCCGTCGACATGCCGCCGATCAGGGCCAGCAGACAGACCGGCAGGAAGAACCAGCTCGGCGAGATCGCGAGGAGGCCGCCCACGAAGTCGGGGGCGCCCGGGTCGACGTACTGGGGAGCCTTCGTGGCGATGATGCTCGCGGTCGCCAGCCCGAAGACGAACGGCAGCAGGGTCGCGATCTGGGAGAGGAAGGCGGCACCGACCACCTTGCGGCGCGGGGTGTTCGCCGGGATGTAGCGCGACCAGTCGCCGAGGAACGCGCCGAAGGACACCGGGTTCGAGAGCACGATCAGGGCTGCGCCGATGAACGACGGCCAGAACAGCGACTGGGTCGCCGCGTCCGCCGAGGACGTGAAGACACCGGCGTACGACGGGTCGAAGTCACCGGCGAAGGCGATCGCGCCGAGCAGGAACAGGACCGTCGCGGACATCACGGCGATCTTGTTGACGAACAGCATGAACCGGAAGCCGTAGACGCACACCGCGAGGACGAGCACGGCGAACAGGGCGTACGCGACGACGTAGGAGAGCGTGCTCTGCTCCAGGCCGAACAGGCGGTGCGCGCCGCCGACCAGGGCGTCGCCCGAGCTCCATACCGAGATGGAGAAGAACGCGACGGCCGTGAGGAGGGACAGGAACGAGCCGACGACCCGGCCGTGCACGCCGAGGTGCGCGGAGGAGGCGACCGCGTTGTTCGTGCCGTTGACCGGGCCGAACACCGCCATCGGGCAGAGGATCAGCGCGCCGACGACGACTCCGAGGAGCGTGGCCGCGAGGCCCTGCCAGAAGGAGAGGCCGAACAGGATCGGGAAGGCGCCGAGCACGCAGGTGGAGAAGGTGTTGGCACCGCCGAACGCGACCCGGAACAGGTCGAGCGGGGTGGCGGTGCGGTCCGCGTCGGGGATGCGCTCGACGCCGTAGGTCTCGACCTCGGTCAGGGACTGGCTCGGCGCGTCGGGGGAGGGGGCGGGCTGCTCGGACGAGGGGGACAAGGGGGCTCCAGCGGGGGACGGCGGTGGAGCGCGTTGTAGCGCGGTGGCGGTGGGGACGGGCGTCACGCGCGCGGGGTGGGCGGGGTGAGCGGATGCCGTCCTCAGGGTGTCCGCCGACGCTATGGCGGCCGTGACACCCGCACCAGAGGACGGTTCATCCATCTTTCGCGCCGTGGGTGGAGGAATCGTCCACCCTGGAGTCGCTCGGAGTCGCTCGGAGTCGCTCGGAGTCGCTCGGAGTCGCTCGGAGTCAGTAGAAGTCAGTCGGCGTCGCCCGGTGCGTCCTCCGGTTCGGCGTCGGGGCCCTGGGCGCGGACCCGCTGGACGTGTTCGAGGGAGTCGCGCAGTTCGCCGAGCCAGTCGTCGGTGTTGCGCTGGACCAGCCGGACGCACCAGGCGAGCGCGTCGCTGCGGCTGCGCGCCACACCGGCGGCGATGAGGGTGTCAAGGACCTGGCGCTCGGGCTGGCGCAGCCGGGTCATCACGGGCGCGGCGACGTGCGTGAACAGAGAGCGCTCCCCGGCGCACTCCACACCCCACGAGACCTTCCTGCGGAACCGGTGCTCGGCCTCACGCGCGAGGGCGATCCGGGTGTCCCGGGTGCGCTCGCGGAACTCCTGGACGCGGCCCTGGACGGCTGCCTCCTTCTCGGCGTCCGAGACGCCCTCGGCGAGCTTGGGCGCGGGGATGCGGCCGATCACGGTGACCTCCTCGCGGTCGACCGTGACCTCGACCAGCTCCTCGAACAGGTCGTCGGGCAGACGGCCGGTGAACCAGCCGCGAAGCTTCTCCTGCTGCTCTGTCGTAATCATGTAATCACCATTACTCGCCGACAGAGCGAACGCAAGGGACCGCGACGGAGTGTGCCGAGAGCTGAAACGGAATGTTTCGGGACTGTTTCAGGACGATTGGCGAGCACGGGTAAACCGGCCATCCGACCCGCTTCGACGATCAAGAACCGTGTGGTTACCGGGTCGACGTGTTCGAATTCCGTGACTTCACGCCACTGATTCAACACGCAAGGTTACTGAAACCTGTGGGTGGGATGTGAGTTTCCGCGAGGGAGTCGGCAGAGTGGCGCCCGCCGGTCCGGCACCGACCGGGCAGGACCGGCACCTCTTCGAACCGATCGGACCGTGATCGGTTCGCATCGAGCGGAAGGATGCACACAATGCGGAACACCGCGCGCTGGGCAGCGACCCTGGGTCTCTGACGGCCACCGCCGTCTGCGGACCCCTGACCGGGTCCGCCCTCGCCACCCAGGGAGCCGCTCCGGCCGCGCTCTACGCCCCCTCGGCCCTGGTGCTCACCATGGGCCACGGCAACGACGCCGCCCTCGCCACACCGGAACGCGCGGTGACCCTCACCTGCGCGCCCACCGCCTCCGGCACCCACCCGGCAGCCGTCGAGGCCTGCGCCGAACTGCGCGGCATCGGGGGCGACTTCGACGCCCTGAAGGCCCGGGACGACGTGCTCTGCAACAAGCTCTACCACCCCGTCGTCGTGACGGTCGACGGTGTGTGGCAGGGCCGACGCGTCTCCTACGAGCGCGTCTTCTCCAACGAGTGCGTGAAGGACTCCTACGGATACGGAGGGGTCTTCACGTTCTGAGAGACCGGGGTCGCGTCTCCGTGAGCAACAGGGAGGGTCCGTAGCTGGGGAGTGCGTGCCCCTGTCGCGGAGTACTGCGATCCCGCACCAGGGGTCGGCCGGGCGGTGTGGGGTCGCCCGTGCCGGCCCCCTGGCATTTTTCTGGCCCGGCTGCCGCCCGCTGTGGCTCGTTACGGCCGCTCGGCCCGGGGCGGCAGCACGCGGAGCGGTGGGAAGCGGCCGAGCAGTCCCGAGGCGCGTAACAGCCGGTCGATGCGCGGTCCGTCGGAGACGATGCGCAGCCGGCCGCCGCGCTCCTTGGCCCGCCGCTCGGCCCGGCACAGCACCCGCAGCCCCGAGCAGTCGAGGAACTCGACGGGCCGCAGATCCACCAGCACATCGGGCTCCTCGACCGCCGTCGCCGCGTCCAGGTGCTCCACGACGAAGCCGGCCGTCGCCATGTCGATCTCGCCCGAGACCTCGACCACCGTGAAAGGGCCCCGGACCGCGTACGGGCACAGGAGTTGGCCGCGGGACTGTCGCGTTCGTCCGCTTCCGCTGTCATGGCCGCTCCACCTCGGCACGGGGCGCATTCGGTCTCGGTAGTTACCCCGGAGGGGCTCCGAGCATCCCCGACACGCCGTCCGCAAGATCTGGTTCACCCGACAAGGTGAATTTCGGTTCTGGAGGTTGACTTCCGTTCGGTCGTCACATCGACGAAGAGCCGTACTGGAGAGAAGACTTGAAGGAAGAGGGGCCGCCGTCTCCCTGCGGACGGCGGCCCCTCGGTCCATGCGGCTCAGGCCCGGGCTCGGGCGGAGCCGGTCACATGTGGACGACGGGTGCGGCGTCCTCGTCCTGCTGCGGGACCCCGCGACGGTAGAGCACCAGCGCGATCAGCGTGCCCGCGGCGAAGAAGCCCGCCGACCACCAGAACGCGGTGGTGTAGCTCTCGATCGTCGCCTGCGCCTGGACCAGCTTGTTGCGCGGGTCCTTCCCGGCCAGGTAGTCGGTCGCGGCGCTCGCGGCCAGCGTGTTCAGCAGCGCCGTACCGATCGAACCGCCCACCTGCTGCATGGCGTTGACCGTCGCCGAGGCGACACCCGCGTCCTCGGCGGCCACTCCGCCCGTCGCCAGCTGCATCGCCGGCGGCATCACCATGCCGAGGCCCGCGCCGATCACGATCAGCTGCGGCAGCACGTGGCTCACGTAGGACGAGCTGACCCCGATGTCGGTCAGCCAGGCCATGCCGACCATGGCGATGGCGAAGCCCAGCGGAATGACGACCTTCGGGCCGAGCCGCGGCACGAGCACCGTGGTGCCGAGCTGCGCCATGACCATCAGGGCACCGATCATCGGCAGGAACGCGACACCGGTCTTGGTCGGGCTGAAGCCCAGGTTCAGCTGCAGGTAGTAGGTGAGGAAGAGGAACACACCGAACATGCCCGCACCGGTGATCAGCACGGCGAGGAAGGAGGCGCCCCGGTTGCGGTCGAGCAGGATGCGCAGCGGCAGCAGCGGGTGCGCGGCGCGGTTCTGCCACCAGGCGAAGGCGGCGAGCAGCAGGCCACCCGCGATCAGGAAGCCCCAGGTCTGCGGTGAACTCCAGTCGTGCGTCTCGGCGTTGGAGAAGCCGTAGACCACGGAGAACAGACCACCGGCGACCAGGACCGTGCCCGGCACGTCCAGCTTGGAGCCCGCGGCGTCACGGTGGTTGGTGAGCAGGACCCAGCCGCCCGCGAAGGCGACGAAGGCGATGGCGACGTTCACGTAGAGGGTCCAGCGCCAGTCGAAGGCGTCGGTCAGCACGCCGCCGAGCAGGAGGCCCACCGCGCCGCCGGCGCCGGCGATGGCGCCGTAGACGCTGAACGCCCTGGCGCGCTCACGGGCGTCGGTGAACGTCGTGTTGAGCAGGGACAGCGCGGCCGGTGCGAGCAGTGCGCCGGCGACACCCTGGAGGGCGCGTGCGGTGACCAGCATCTCGAAACTCGTGGCGGCACCGCCGAGCGCGGAGGCAGCGGCGAAGCCGACGACACCGGCGAGGAAGGCGGTCTTCCGGCCGAACAGGTCGGCGATGCGACCACCGAGCAGCAGGAGGGAGGCGAACGCGAGGGCGCCGCGGTGACGATCCACTGCCGGTTGCCGTCGGAGAAGCCGAGGTCCTTCTGGGCCGACGGCAGGGCGATGTTCACGATGGTGGCGTCGAGGACCACCATCAGCTGAGCGATGGCGACGATCGCGAGGATCCACCACCGCTTCGAGGAGGCCGCCTGCGCCTCCGCGGCACCCGGGCGGTGCCTTCGGTCAGAGTCTTCTGGGACATCGGAACCACTCCAGGGAAGTCGTTCAGGGTTTACCAAAACGTAAACGAAACGGTTTCGTACACATCGAGATTAGAGCACTTTCAGCGAAACGGCAACGTTTCGCTGGGCGGGGGAGTCGGCCCGCGCGGCGGCGACTTGGCGGGCGTGGGGCCGGGGCGCACGGTGAGGGTGGGGCGCTCGATGCTGGTGCGGCGTCGCCGAGACCCTTTCGGACCCATTCATGGTGATCTCGTACGGCCGGGGCGGCAACCCGCTCTGCATTCCTTGACGGGAATATAACCAGCAAGGCATATTGGGGCCATGTCCGACACCGCGCTCTGGACCGCCCTCGCCGATCCCCATCGGCGGGCCATCGTCGGCCTGCTCCTGGAGCGGCCCCGGCCCGTCGGGGAGATCGTGGACGCATGCGGCCTGAGTCAGCCGAGCACGTCGAAGCACCTGCGGGTGCTGCGAGACGCGGGCCTGGTCCGCGTACGGCAGGACGCGCAACGCCGTGTCTACGCCCTCGACCCCGCGCCGATCGCCGAGCTCGACGCCTGGCTCACCCCCTACCGAGCGCTGTGGAACCGCAGCCTGGACCGGCTGGGCCGGCGCCTCGACGAGACGTCGGACGACATGGACGACATGGACGACACCGATGCCGCCGACGACACCGACCGCGCCGGCGTCGTCAAGGAACCCACCCCGAAGGACTGATCCGCCATGTCCGTCGATCTCACCGGCACGTATCTGACCCTGGAGGACGGTCGCCCCGCCGTCCGCTTCAGCCGCACCTACGACCAACCCCTCGCCCGCGTCTGGCGGTTCGTGACCGACCCCGACGAACTCGCGCGGTGGTTCCCCTCGCGCGCCGAGTTCGAGCTGCGCCCCGGGGCCACGGTCACCTTCAGCGGCGACCCGAACATGCCGGAGTCCACCGGCCGGATCATCGCCGTCGACGCATCTCGGCACCTGTCCTTCGAGTGGGGCGACGACGAGCTCCACTTCGACCTAGAGGAGATCGAGGAGAAGCGCACCCGCTTCACGCTCACCAACGTCCTGAGCGCCGCGAACACCGCGTCCCGCAACGGCGCCGGCTGGGAGGTCTGCCTCGCCGCCCTGGACGCGACGGCCCGAGGCGAGCGGGTCGCGGGGCCGCACACCGGGGCGGGTGTGCCCTGGAAGGCGTTCTACGAGGGCTACTTGGCGGCCGGGGTTCCCTCCGGCGCGGCCGTCCCGGGCCTGGACTGACCTGTCGGGCCGGGCGACTCACCCCACCAACCACCCCGTCACGCCAGCTGCCGCCGCACCAGCTCTCGTGCAGCCGCCCGCCCGTGTCCGCCAACAGCTGTGCGGGCGGCCCCTGTTGGGCGACCTTGCCGTCCTCCATGACGACCACCCGGTCCGCGTCCAGCACTGTCGACAGCCGGTGCGCGATGACGATCCGGGTCGCGTTGAGCGCCTTCGTGCTCTCGATCACCGTCCGCTGGGTCTCGTTGTCCAGCGCGCTGGTCGCCTCGTCGAAGAAGAGGATGCGCGGCCTGCGGATCAACGCCTGGGCGATCATGAGGCGTTGACGCTGGCCGCCCGACACCGCGCCGCTGCCGGAGACGATGGTGTGCAGGCCCATCGGCATCCGCTTGATGTCCTCCGCGAGCCCCGCCATCTCGGCCGCCGCCATCGCCTCCTCCGGCGTGAACGGTTCGGTGCCGCAGATGACGTCCAGAATGGAACCGGTGAACGGCTGCGCGTGCTGGAGCACCACCCCGCACTGCCGCCGCACCGCCGACTGGTCGAGGGCGCCGAGGTCCTGGCCGTCGTACAGCACACTGCCGGAGACCGGTTTGTCGAAGCCGATCAGCAGGCGCAGCAGGGTGGACTTGCCGCAGCCGCTGGGGCCGACGATCGCCACGAACTCGCCCGCGCGGACCTCGAAGGAGACGTCGTCGAGGACGAGGGGGCCGTCGTCGGCGTAGCGGAAGGAGACCCGGCGGGCCTCGATCGCGCCGGACAGCCGGCCGGGGCGGGTGCTCGCGGTGCGGACCTCGGGGCCGCGTCCAGGACCGGCCTGATTTCCTCGAAGAGGGGGAGCGCGGACACCGCCGAGACGAAGGCGCCGGTGAGGCTGGTGACGGAGGTCAGGAGCATCGTCACCGAGGTGTTGAAGGTGAGGAAGGAGGACGCCGACATCGAACCGCGTGCGGGGCCCGCGAGGAGCATGAACATCAGCAGGGTGCAGACCGGCAGGTACACCGCGCCCATCACCGTGGTGAGGTTCTTGATCCGGCCGACCCGCTGCTGGAGCTCGCGGCTGCGGGCGAACTCGGAGGCCCAGGCCGCGTAGGCGTAGTTCTCGGCCGCCGCAACACGGAGTTTGGGCAGGCCGCGCAGGGTCTGGAAGGCCTGGTTGTTCAGCTTGTTGCCGAGCACGACGAGCCGGCGCTGCCAGCGCACCTGCCACAGGCCGAGCCCCAGGAACACGGCCGCGATCACGACGAGCATGCCGATCGCCGCGAGCGCCATCGAGGGGCTGTACCAGAACAGCAGGCCCAGGTTCATCAGGCCGACCGTCACCGACTGGGCGACGACCGGGCCGACTCCCGCCAGCAGACGGCGGATCGAGCTGATGCCCATCGCCGCGCTCGCCAGCTCACCCGTCGAGCGCTCGGTGAAGAACTTCGTCGGCAGCCTCAACAGGCGGTCCCAGACGGCCGGTTGGAGCGTCGCCTCGATCCGGCCCTCCAGGCGGAGGATCGTGAGGTTCTCCAGCAGCATGAAGGCCGCCGCCACCACACTCGTGATCATCACGGCCACACAGACCTGGACGATCAGGTTCGTCTGGGCCTTCGGCACGAACTCGCCGAGCACCTTGCCCGTCGCGATCGGGACCAACGCCCCGATGGCGACCGTCACCAGTCCGCTAATCAGCAGGTGGGAGAGGTCGCCGCCGGTGCCCCGCAGGGAGAACCGCAGCAGCCTGAGCGGACTGAGCCGCCGCTCGGGCAGGGGGCGGTAGAACATCACCGCGCGCGGCTCGAACTCCTCCGCGTTCGCCTTCTCGATCGGGGTCTCCCGGCCGGTAGCCGGGTGTACGGCGACATAGCCGCCGCGCCGCCACAGCAGCGCGACCGGCGCCCCGGACAGCGCCCGACGGCCCACCAGCGGGCCGACGTCGTCCCGCCACCAGCGCCCGTCGAGCCGTACGGCCCGCACCCGGACCCGGGAGGCGAGGGCGATGCGCTCGACCGGGTCGAGACGGTCGCTCTCGCTGCCGCTCTGGGAGGGCTCGGCGAGGGTGATGCCGACCGCCTCCGCGACCAACTTGCAGGCGGCGTACGACGCGTCGGCATCAGCGGCGGTCGTACGTCGGGCCGAGGACTTGCCGATCGAGGCCAGCAGCGTCCGGTCGGCCTGCGCACGCACCGCCTCACCGGCCTTGATTCCGGCGGCGGTTCGCGTCTCGTGGGTGCGCTCCAGCTGCTCGATCCACTTGTCCAGCGTGGACAGCAGCCGGTACTGCTGGTCGACCATGCCCTGCCAGACACCCGGGTCCATCAGCAGATCGGCGGCGGCCTCGGCGCCGTACATCGAGCCGTACTGCACGCTGCCCGGGGACTTGCATCCAGAAGACGTCGTCGTCGGTGGGCGCCGCGGCGCGTTCGCTCGCCATCGGCGCCTGGAAGAGGATGGAGAGGCCGCGGCCCACACCGAGGGCGAGGGCGTACTCGAGCGGACTCGACGTCGGGGGCACGTACTGGGGTTGCCGTACTCGTCGTACGACCAGGTCTCGGTGTTCGCGGGCTGGTACAGCTCGCGGAGGTTGATGCGGTGCACCACGCAGTCCCGCAACGGGCGCGCGACCAGGGTGTGTTGGGGTCCAGCGACCGGGCCGAGCAACAGCGAGCCCGCTTCCAGGCGGCCGAGGTGGTGCCAGTGGCCCTGCTGCACGGCGTCCACCGCGAACAGGTCGATGGCGCCCGACGCGACCAGCCACAGCACCTGCGGGCCTTCGAGGTCGAGGCGGCTGGATCCGGCGCAGTCGATCGGCGTGCCCAGGTTTCCCAGCGCGCCGAGGACCAGGTCGCCCTCGTGAACGGACGTCATCTCAGCGCTCCTTGACCAGCGTGGCGTACGCGCCGCCCGCCGCCACCAGGGCGTCGTGCCGCCCGCGTTCCACGATCGTCCCGTGTTCGAGGACGACGATCTCGTCGCTGTCGCGCACGGTGCTGAGCCGGTGCGCGATCACCACGCAGGCGCAGCCGCGCTTGCGGAGGTTGTCCATCACGACCAGCTCGGTCTCCGCGTCCAGCGCGCTCGTCACCTCGTCCAGCACCAGGATGCTCGGCCGGCGCACCAACGCCCTTGCTATCTCAAGGCGTTGACGCTGGCCGCCGGAGAAGTTGCGGCCGTCCTGCTCGACCCGGCTGTGGATGCCGCCGGGCCGCCGCATCACCACGTCGTACAGGGCCGCGTCGCGCAGCGCGTCCTCCACCGCCTCGTCGGGGATCGACGGATCCCACAGCGCCACGTTGTCGCGGACCGAACCCTCGAAGAGGAACACGTCCTGGTCGACGAAGGACACGGAGGCGGCGAGCGCGCCGCGCGGGATGTCCTCCAGGCGCTGGTCGTCGATGCGGATCACGCCCTCCCAGGGCGTGTAGAGACCCGAAATCAGTCTGGACACCGTGGACTTGCCGCTGCCGGAGCCGCCGACGAGCGCCACCTGCTGACCCGGGCCCACCGTCAGGTCGAAGCCGGTGAGGAGTGGCTTGTCGAGCGGGCTGTAGCCGAAGGTGATGTTCTCCAGCTCGACGTGCCCCTGCAGCCGACGGGTCGAATCGGCCCCGCCCGCGCGGGAGTAGAGGGCATCGGCCTGGAAGTTCTCGACGTCCTTGAGGCGGGCCACGTCGGCCGCGAAGTCCTGGACGCGGCCCGCGACGCCGTTGAGCCGGGTGATCGGCGCGGTGAAGCGGGTGACCAGCGCCTGGAAGGCGACCAACAGGCCCACGGAGATGTGCCCTTCGACCGCGCGCATACCGCCGATCCACAGGATCAGCGCGCTGTTGAGCGAGGCGAGCGTCGGCGCGACCACACCCAGCCAGGCGCTCGGCACCCCGAGCCGCTGCTGCTCCTCCAGGGTGGTGGCGTGCTGCCCGGCCCACTTGCGGAAGTAGCCGTCCTCACCGCCGGTCGCCTTCATCGTCTCGATCAACTGGAGCCCGGTGTAAGCCGTGTTGGTGAGCCGTGCGCTGTCGGCGCGCAGCTTCGCGGTACGGGTCGCGCGCAGCCGGATGACGATCCGCATCGCCACCACGTTCAGCAGCGCGACTCCTATCCCCACGTAGGTGAGTTGGGGGTCGTACGTGTAGAGCAGGAACGCGTACAGCACCACGACCACCGCGTCCACGCCCGCGGCCGAGAGGTCGCGGGCCAGCGTCTCGGCGACGGCGTCGTTCGACTGGAGGCGCTGCACCAGGTCGGCCGGGCTGCGCTGGGAGAAGAACGTCACCGGCAGCCGCAGCAGATGGCGCAGGAAACGGGCGCTCGAGAGAGTGGAGGAGATGACGCGGCCGTGCAGCAGGTTCGCCTGTTGCAGCCAGGTCAGTGCCACCGTGAGCAGGACGCAGGTACCCATCGACGCGAACAGGACGCCCAGCAGGGACGTCTGACCGCCTATCAGGAACATGTCGATGTAGGTCCGGCTGAGCGCGGGCATCGCCGCGCCGACCGCCACCAGCAGCAGGCTCGCGAGGACGGCGGCGGGCATCGTGCCCGCGGTGCCGCGCAGCCGGGCCGGCATCGCGCCCAGGACACCCGGCTTGCGGCCGCCCTTCTCGAAGCCGTCGCCCGGTTCCATGACGAGGACGACACCGGTGAAGCTCGCGTCGAAGTCCTCCATGGGCACGAACCGGCGCCCTTTTCCCGGGTCGTTGATGTACACCCCGCGCCGGCCGAAGCGGCGGCCCACGCCGTCGTAGACGACGTAGTGGTTGAACTCCCAGAACAGGACGGCGGGGGAGCGGACCTCGGCGAGGGCGGCCGTGTCCATCTGCATGCCCTTGGCCGTCAGGCCGTAACTGCGCGCCGCCTTCAGCAGGTTGCTGGCGCGCGAGCCGTCGCGGGAGACACCGCAGGCGATGCGGAGCTCCTCCAGCGGGACGTGCCGGCCGTAGAAGCCGAGGACCATCGCGAGGGAGGCGGCGCCGCATTCGACGGCCTCCATCTGGAGGACGGTCGGGGTGCGGACCGTCTTCACGCGGCCTTGGGGGACCGGGCGTTTCGGCGGGGCGGACCGGCGCCGTGAACGGGTGTCCTGGGCGGGGCTCACGGCAGCAGCCAATCGAGGGGGCGTTGATCGGCCAGCCGGATCGAGGCCGAGGCCATGGTCATGGAGGTGAGGGCGAACGGCGGTCCGTCGGCGGACGACCACCGGTAACCGCTCTTCGTCTTCCGCGACGTGTCGAGCTTCACCAGCACGGCCACCGGCCTGCCCTTCTTGGTGAACTGCTCGCCGAGTTGGCTGTCGCCGAGGAACGCGGAGATCTGCTGCGCCGACTGGGCCGACCGGTCCACCGCCTTGACCTGGCCGCGCAGCACGCCGTACGTCTGCGTCGGCACCGAGGAGACGGTCAGGTCGACGTCGGCGTCCGCGGGAATGGAGGCCGCGTTCTCGGCGGGGACGTACACCGTCGCGTAGAGCGGATCGGTGGCGTGCGCGACCTTCTCCACGGCGGCGACGTTCGCGCCGGTCTGGATGATCTGGCCGATGGTGGCGGCGAGCGCGGTGATGCGGCCCGCGGCGACCGTGCGCACGACGGAGTCGCCCTCGCTCGTACGGACCTTCAGGACGGGAGAGTTGGCGGGCAGTCGCTCACCCTCCCGCGCGAGGACGGCGGTGACCTGCCCGGCCACCGGGCTCTGCAGGAGGTAACTGCCCTCCCCGTGCGTGAGGACGGCGGACGCGCCGACCGTCGACGCGACCGAACCGGTCACCGCCCACACGGACGCGGCGGCCACCACGACCACCGTCACGGAGAGCACGAGCCAGCCCTGCGGACGCGCGAAGCGCACCGGAAGATCCAGCTCTTCGGGCGACTGGAGCTTGGCGAGGGCCTGTTGGCGGAACTGCACGGGACTTCCCTCACCTAGGGAGAGATCTTTTACGGCATCCAAGAGTCCCGGAGCCGGGAAACGGCTCCGGGACTCGGTGGAACACGGTGCGATCAGAGACCGGCGACCAGGTTCGTGACCGGGGTCACGTTGAGGCCAGTGACACCCTCGACGGTGCCGACGACCGTGTCGACCAGGCCGGAGACCGGGGCAACGCCGTCGACCAGGCCGGTCACGGTGCCGAGCGCGTTCACGGACAGACCACCGGAGACGTTGTCGAGCTCGGCGTCGGAGATCTCGACGGTCTCGACCTGGGGGTGGAGTTCATGGGGAACTTCCCTTCATATGGATATTCACAAGGGGGAGCGGCCCCCTCTGGGGACAGACGACGGCCGCGACCGCAGGCGCCGGGCGCCGTTTCCGGAGCCCTCTCGGCTCCTGCGATGCGATGGATCAAAGCACGGTGCGGGTGGACGCAGCCAATCAAACTCCCGTCCCACCAGGGCACTTGAGTCCCAGGAGGCGCGAACCGTGCAGGCGCGGGCACGAGGTGTCGGCGACTTCTTCACACGCTGCACGGCATCGTTTCGCGGGAGAGCTTGCGGCGCCGAAGCGGAATGGGGCACTCCTCGCCAAAGGCGTGCCGGGGGCGTGCGCATGTGCAGATCCGTCGAGTGCGGTGACTTCGTTGGGTACGCGCTGTGCAGATTCCCTGAAGCGAGGATTCCGCTCACCGATCTCGACGGACGGTCGCCGCCCGGTCGCGTTGTGTGGTGATCGCGGAAGGGTGTGAACGGGGCCGCGCGCGGGCGAGTTCGGGCGGCACCGGTTCGATCAAGACATCCGGGACGGGTGGAGTCTGCCGGGCGCATATGCCCGGGCGCGTGGTCGGCGTGGGTCCGGGGCCGCCGCACACCCCCTGCGGGGTCAGGGCTTGGGCATGGCCGATTCGCGATTTTGCAAAGGAAGTTGAGAAACGGAATTGAACGGCCCACGTGACACGTGCGTATCAACGGGCATCCAGGCGCCCCCATCGCCGCCGCACGGCGGCGCAGACCCCGGTCCCCAGGAGGTCGAGCAGTTTGAGTCACAAGCGAATCCCGAAGCGTAAGGCCGCGATAGCCATCGGCGGTGTCGCCGCCCTCGGAGCGGCGGCGATCCTGCTGCCGAACGCCAACGCGTCCCAGGACAATTCGGCAGGCGCCGCCACCCCCAAGACCCTCAAGGCGACGGGTGCCTCGGACCTCTCCTCACAGCTCGCCGGACTGCTGGGCGACGCGTTCGCCGGGTCCTACTACGACAGCGCCACCCAGCAGCTCGTCGTCAACGTGATCTCGGGCGACAACAACAACGTGGTCGTGCAGGCGGAGAAGGCCGGCGCCAAGGTGCGCAAGGTGCAGAACAGCACCGCCGAACTCACCGCCGCCGCAAAGGTGTTGAAGACCAAGGCGACCGTGCCCGGCACGGCCTGGTCGGTCGACCCCAAGACCAACAAGATCCAGGTCCTCGCCGACAGCAGCGTCACCGGCGCCAAGTGGGACACCGTCCTGTCGACGGTCAAGAGCCTCGGCACGAACATGGCCACCGTCAAGAAGACCGCCGGCTCCTTCAAGACGCTGGTCTCCGGCGGCGACGCCATCTTCGCCCAGACCGACCAGGGCGGGGTCCGCTGCTCGCTGGGCTTCAACGTCACCGCGAGCGACGGCACCCCCGCCTTCCTGACCGCCGGACACTGCGGCGTCGCGGCCAAGCAGTGGTCCGACTCGCAGGACGGCCAGCCGATCGCCACCGTCGACCAGGCCACCTTCCCCGGTAACGACTTCTCACTTGTGAAGTACGACGACCCGGCCACGCAGACCACCAGCGACGTCAACGTGGGCAACGGCCAGACCGTCCAGATCACCCAGGCCGAGGACGCCACCGTCGGCACCCAGGTCTTCCGGATGGGCAGCACCACCGGCCTGCACGACGGCACGGTCACCGGACTCGACGCGACCGTCAACTTCCAGAGCGAGACCGACCCCAACGGCGTCGACACCGTCAACGGCCTCATCCAGACCGACGTCTGCGCCGAGGCGGGGACAGCGGCGGCTCGCTCTTCACCCAGGACGGCGGCGCGGTCGGCCTCACCTCCGGCGGCAGCGGCGACTGCACCAGCGGGGGCGAGACCTTCTTCCAGCCGGTCACCGCCGCGCTCACCGCGACCGGCGCCACCCTCGGCGACGGCGCGGCCGGCGCGGGTGCGGGGGCGGGCGACGACACCGCCACGGCGGACCCGTCGGCGACCGCCGCCGACCCGTCGGCCACCGACGGCACCGGCGACCAGTCCGGCGCGGTCGACCCGTCCGCCACGGACGGCACCGGCACCGGCCAGGACCAGAGCGGCACGGGCCAGGACACCGGCAACGGAGCCGACGACGGTTCCTCGCTCACCTCGAACCACTGACCCGACCGCTTTCAGCGATTCAGGTCGGCGGTGGACCGGTCCGGCCCTCCGGCGGGAGGGCCGGACCGCTCTGCTTGTACGGCAGTCACCGCGCTCCCGGCTCCCGGGCCCGCAGCAGCAACAGCGCCACGTCGTCGTTCCGCTCCTGTGCCGCCGCGCTGTGCCGCACGAGTTCGTCGGCAAGCTCCTCCAGCGGCAAGTCCCCTGCCGCCGCGAGGCGTTGGCCCAGTTCGGCCAGGGCGTCCTCGATGTCGACGCCCGGCGACTCGATGAGCCCGTCCGTATAGAGGGCCAGGACGGAGCCCGGCGCGAGAGCGACCTCCGTCGTCGGATAGACCGCGTCGGCGTCGATGCCCAGCAGCGGACCGCCCGCCAGGTCCAGCACCCGCACCCGCCCGTCCGGACGGCGCAGCAACGGCGGCGGATGCCCGGCCCGCGCCATCACGGCCGTACCGCGCGCGGGATCCAGCCGTAGATACAGACAGCTCGCGAAGAGTTCGGAACCCAGGTCGATCAGCAGCCGGTTGGTGCTGCGCATGACCTCCGCAGGCGCCTGGCCCACCGTCGTGTACGCGCGGACGGCGGTGCGGATCTGGCCCATCAGCCCGGCCGCGGTCACGTTGTGCCCCTGCACGTCGCCGATCACCGCCGCCAGCCCCTCCGAGGCCACCAGGTCGTAGAAGTCGCCGCCGATCTCCATGCCCCGCGTGGCCGGGAGATAGCGGGCCGCGGCCTCGATGCCCGGGAGCGGCGGCAGCGTGTGCGGGAGCAGCGCCGCCTGGAGTCCGTGGGCGAGCTGGTTCTTCGCGTCGTAGAGCAGCGCGCGCTCCAGGGCCTGCGCGATCAGGCCGCCGAGGCTCGTGAGGACGGCCCGTTCGTCGGCGGGGAAGGGGTGCTGCTCGGGGTAGGCCAGTACGCAGGTGCCGACCGGGCGGCCGGACGCGATCAGCGGCAGATACGCCCAGGCCGCGAAGCCGTCCGGGGTCGCGTGGCGGCTCGGGTACAGCCGTTCCAGCTCCTGCCGGGAGTCGAAGAACGCGGGCACACCGCTGTTCAGCGCGGCCGTCCCCGGCGTCGGCTCGGTCAGCGCCATCCCGTCGAACCGCTCCACCACATGCGGGTCGACATAACCCGGTGCCCGAGCACATGCAGCCGCCCGCCGTGCGAACCCAGGACGACCAGCGCCTTGCTGCCCACCGCCGGCGCGACCTCGTCCGCGATCAACTGCACCACGTCCTCCACCCCCCGACCGCCTCGGTGAGCGCCCCGGCCAGGCTCAGCACCTGCGAGATGGTCACGAGGCGCGCCGGTCCCTCACCCGGCTCGGGCACCGCACGGCTCAGCTCCGTCACCGCCCGCGCCCGGCTGATCCGTACGCTCAGCCCGGTCGTGTTCGGATACAGCCGGAACGACAGCCACTCGCCCGGCGGACGCAACGCCACGAAGGACGTGACCTGCTGACTGAGCAGCGCGGCCCGGTAACGGTCCTCGTACACCGGGTCGTTGAGCCAGGGCACCGCCGCCCACAACTGCGTGCCCAGCAGCCGGCTCACCGACAGGCCGAGCAGCTCCCCGGCCGCCGCGTTCGCGAAGCCGACCCGCCCGTGCAGATCCAGCGAACACAGCCCGTACGGCAGCCGGGCCACCATCCGCGCCGCCTCCACCGTGCCCAGCGTCCCGGCCACACTCGCCGCCGGCCCGGTCGCCAGCAGATCCGGCTCGGCCCGCACCGGCCGCTGCTCCGCGGCGGCCCGCTCCAGCCGCAGCGCGAGCCGGTCACAGGCGGCGGTCAGCTGCTCGCGGTCCCGGTCGGAGAGGACCGGCGGATGCGAACCCGGCCAGGTCACGAAGACCGCGCCGTAGACCGTCGACTCCGTGGCGATCGGCACCGCGGCGAGGGCGAAGGGGTACGGCAGCACCACAGCGATCCGCGGAAAGCGCCGCGCCATGTCCTCCTCGCCGCCCACCCAGATCAGCCGCCGCTCGCGCACCGCCTCGGCGACCGGGATCGGCGCGCTCAGCCCGACCCGCTCCCAGGGCGCCGCGAACGCGCGGGGCAGCCCGGCCATCACCGCCATCTCCAGCACCGCGTCCTCGGGCGTCAGCAGGTACACCGCACCCGAGTGCGCGTGCACGCCGTCCATCATCGCGGCCAGCGCGAGCGACAGCATCGGCCTGCCGACCGGCGCCCGGCTCGACGCCCCTCCGTCGGACACGCCGACCACCTCCTCGTCCGGCCGTGCGGTCCCGGTCCCCGTGATCAGGCTCCACCCAGGGCGCCCGACGCGCACGGCGAGCGAGCCCGTCCACCGGCCGTGCGGCGCGTGTGCGTACCCCGAGGCCCCGTTCGTATACCTCCCGAATCGAAGCGCGCGGCGGCGGACGGGCGCCCGCGTGCGCCCCCGCGCACCCTGTTGGCCGGATCTCCGGCCCCGCACGTGGTCGCGGTCGCGAACAATGGGCACCCGTGTAACCACCGTGGAACCGGCGAACAGCTAGTTGAGGGGACGGCAGTGATCCGGCTACTTCTGGTGCACGACGCCTGTCTGGTGCGATCGGTCCTCGCGGAATGGCTCCGCCGCGAACCCGACCTCGGGGTCTACGACACCCCGTGGCGCACCGCACCCGGTCGCGTCCGGTCCGTCCAACCGGACGTCTGCGCGGCGGACCTCGACTGCGCCGACACGTACGGCATCCCGCCGCTCGGCGAAATCGGGCCGCGCGGGACCGGCCCGACACCACCCGGGCTCCTGGTGCTGGCCACCGCGCACCGCCCCGGCCTGCTGAGACGCGCTCTGCAGGAGGGCGCGCTCGGTTATGTCGACAAGGCGAGCCCGCCGGACCGGCTGGTGCACGCCATCCGCCGGGTCGCCGAGGGGAAACGTTTCGTTGACGACTCCCTGGGCTTCGGATTCCTCAAGGCCGCCGAGATGCCCTTGACGCGCAGAGAGCTGAGCGTGTTAACCCTGGCCGCCGAGGGGGCCTCCATCGCGGAGATCGCCGGGAGCCTGCATCTGTCCCACGGGACCGTGCGCAACTACATGGCGGCCATCACCCGCAAGACCGGAGCCCGCAACCGCATCGACGCGATCCGCATCTCCCAGGGCGAGGGCTGGCTCTGACGACCAACTGCCGACCAGGTTCCGATAGAGCGGAGAGCGACGGAGCAAATCGTCATGCGTGCCGAGCGCGGTCTCCCGCCCGTCCATCACCAGCACCCGCCCGGCCCGCCGCGCCGAACTGATCCGATGCGCCACGACGACCAGCGCACCACCGGTCCGCTCCCGCCCCGCGAAGGCCCGCTCCGCGCGCTCCTCCGCCTCCGGATCGAGATGACAGGTCGCCTCGTCGAGGAGAGCGAGCGGCGCGTACGACAGATAGGCCCGCGTCAGCGCGATCAACTGCCGTTCGCCGGCGGAGAGCGCCGCAGGGTCCACCGGGGCGTCGGGCCCGCCGAGGGCGTTGAGCAACGCCGTCAGCCCTACGGCCTCCGCCGCGGCCAGCAGCTCCGGCTCCGGTACCGGGTCCGGCCGCAGATGGCCGAGATTCTCGGCGAGGGTCCCGCTGAAGACGTAGGCCTCCTGGGGATCAGCACGCGCTGGGCGAGGGTCTCGGACACCGGCCGGCCGTACATCCGGATCGTGCCGTGGCCGGGTTCAAGCAGTCCCGCCGCGAGCGCGGTGAGCGTGGACTTGCCGATACCGCTCGGGCCTACGACGGCCAGGTGAGCGCCCTGGGGAGGGCGAGGGTGAGGTCGCGGAGGACGGGGGCGCCGGCGGTGCCGTAGGCGAAGGTCACGGAGGTGAGGGCGAGCGCGGGTGGGGTGGTGAGGTGGGGACGGGTGTCGTGGGCGGTTTCGGCATCGGGGGTGGTGCGGTCGACGCCGGTGTCAGGCGGCGCAGGACGACCGTGAGGCGGGAGCCGCTGGTGCCCAGGCCGTGGACCAGGTTCTGGAGGGCCGGGAGGAGGGACTGGGTGACGTAGGCGAGGGCGCCGACCAGGCCGCCCGGGGTGACGCCGTGGCCGAGGAGCCAGGGGGCGGTGGCGAGGAGCAGCACGATCGGCAACTGGCCGCCGATCGCCAGGGCCGCGACGCGCAGGACGCCCCAGCGGGCCAGGGAACGGGCGGCACGAAATTCGGTGTCGACGAGGCGGGCGGTGTCGGCGGCGACCTGTTCCTCGGCACCGGCCGCCGTGATGTCCCGCAGCCCGGGGCAGACCGTGCCGAGGCCGTCGGCGAGGGCTTCGTCGGCGAGGAGGAAGGTCTCCTGCCGCCGGGCAAGGGGACGCAGGGTCGCCGCGAACAGGGAGATCCCGACGAGGAGCGGGGGTGCGACGACGAGCAGGAGCAGCGGGTCGAGCGAGCACAGCCCGGCGAGCGCGCCCCACGGCGGTGAACAGGAACGACCGGGACACCATCACCAGCCCGGCGAAGGTGTCCCGGGCCAGCTCCACCTGTTGCGTCAGCCCGGACAACGCCCCGCCGTTCCCCTCCCGCACCCCGCGCACGACGACCCGCTCCACGAGCCGGTCCCTCAGCGGTTCGACGAGATCGGCGACACCGCGATAGACCCGGCCGGTACCGAACGCCCCGACGACCACCCCGATCCCGGCCATCCCGAGCCACCCGAGCCCGACGGCACTCCGCCCGGCGAGAAACCCGGCGTCCAGCGCACGGGCGAGCCCGTATCCGACGAGGAACGTCTGCCCTGTCTCCAGCACGGACCAGAGGGCGAGACGGATGAGCACGGGGCGGCGGGCGAGGAGGAAGCGGAGGCCGCGGTGGGGAGGGTGCCCGGGTGGTGAGAGCGGGTGGGTGGTGTGGCCTGCGTCGACTCGGCAGGGGGCGTCGCTGTGGGCGTGGGTCCCGGTGGGCCGCGCGGCCTCGTTCGGCATCAGGCTGCCCCGCCCTGTGCACCCGCTCCGGGCACTGCCCTCGCTGGGCGGCCCGATCCCTCAGCACCCCCACCCCCTCGGCCTCCCCGAACACTCCCGGTATCCCGCCGATGCCCACAACTCCGCATGCGTCCCCACCGCCCGCACCCGCCCTCCGTCCAGCCACGCCACCAGGTCCGCGCGGGCCGCCGTGGTGGCGCGGTGGGCGATGAGGAGTCGGGTGCCTGTGGTGTCCGGGCCGGTGAGGGAGCTGGTGATGCGGTGTTCGGTGATCGTGTCGAGGCTGGAGAGGGCGTCGTCGAGGATCAGGACGCGGGTATCGTGGGCGAACGCCCTTGCCAGGCCGAGGCGTTGGGACTCGCCGCCGGAGTGGGTCGCGCGTCGGCGACGGGGGTGGCGTAGCCGTGCGGGAGACGGCGGATGAAGGGGTCCGCGTGGGCCAGGCGTGCCGCTTCTCTGACTCGGGTGGGGACGGCGGGCGCAGCCCGAAGGCGATCGTGTCCTCGATCGTCGTGCCGAGCAGGGCCGGGCGGTCGAAGGCGTAGCCGATCGCGGTGCGCAGCGCGTCGTGGCGCAGGGCGTGCAACGGGACGCCGTCGAGGAGGACTTCGCCCGCGTCCGGGTCGGTCAGGCGGCCGGCGACCGCCGCGAGGAGTGACTTGCCGGCGCCGGAGCGGCCTACGACGGCGAGGGTCGTGCCGCCGGGGATCACCAGGTCGATGCCGTCGAGGACGGTGCGTTCACCGTGCCGGGCGGTCACGCCTCGTAGCTCCAAGTGGCCTGGGCCGGGCGGGAGGTGGAGGGGTCCGTGGGTGGGGTCGGTACGGTCAGGATCTCGTCCAGGCGTCGGGTTGCCGCCTTCGCGCGGACGAGGCCCGACAGTTGGCCGACGAGGACGCCGACTCCGGTCGCCAGTACGGCGTACCGGGACGCGGCCAGCACCTCACCCACCGTCAGGCGATGGCTGGTGAGCAGGTAGCCCGCCACGGCGACGACGGACAGTTGCAGCACGGGGGCCACGGCGACCGCCTGTGCGGCGGCCCTGCCCTGTACCCGCCACATGCGGTGGCCCGCGCGGGAGAGGTCGGGGAGCGGTCGCAGTATGCGTGCCGCCTCGCGGTCCGCCGTGCCCGCCGCCTGGATCGTGCGGAAGCCGCCGATCGTCTCTGTGAGCGCCGACGCCATCCGTCCCTGGAGCTGTTGGTACCGGGTCACGCACTCCGAGGTGTCCCTGGCGAAGGCGCGGAGCAGGAAGGTGAGGACCGGGGCCCCGGCCAGGAACACCGCCGCCAGCCACGGGTCGATCCACGCCAGTGCCACCACGCCTCCGACGGGTCCCGCCAGCGCCGCGAGCAGGGCCGCCACCGCACCCGGTGCCGTCCCGGCCTGCGCGGCGTTGCCCACCAGGCGGGCCACCAACTCCCCTGAGCCGAAGCGGGCGTTGGCGCGGGGGCCGAGGGCAAGTACATGTCCGGTGACGCGTCGGCGCAGCCATGCCGTCGAACCCGCGGTGACCGTCCCGCCGAGCACCGTTTCGCAGGCGTCCAGCAGCCCGATCAGCAGCACGAGCCCCGCGCACCCCACACCCAGCGCGCCGCCGGGGCGTGCGCCAGCAGGCGGTCCAGGGTCCGGCCGAGCACGGCGGGCAGCAGCAGAGCGGCAGCCGTGGACGCCGTACTGATTGCGCCCAGCACCGCACAGCGCACCCCGGCGGCACGCACGGCCGACCGCAGCAGGGGACCGGTCAGCGGGTCGCCCTCGGCATGTGTCGTCATACGGCGGCCCCTCGGGGTGACATGGCGTGGACCCCGGGCGGCCCCCTCGCAGGAGGGAGTCGCCCGGAGCCGTGGACTCACCGTGTCGTCAGAGACACAGCAGAACGCTCGCCGCGCTGACGCAGGAGAGCAGGCTGACGGTGCTCGCGCCGCCGCCGCCGTTGCTGTTCTCGTCGGATTCCATCGTCTGCAGGTCGAGAAGTGCCATGAGATGTCCTTTCGTTGTGGGGACGGGGTAGTGGTGTCACGACTCCGTCAGATCGCGGAGCCGCGCTTGAGGGGCCGCCGGAGCGGCGGCAGGAAGGGCAGCCCGGGGGCCGACTCGGCATCGCCGAGGGCCGCGCCGAGCGCGAGCAGACACCCGGCGGTACCGGTGCCCAGGTCCATGGAGAGCCGCATCATCTGGTGCCCGGGGAAGGCGAGTTGGCCCTCGTACGACATGGCGAACCAGCCCAGGCCCGCGACCTGCTCGGCGAGCCGGTGGGCGTCGGCGCCCGGCGCGGTCGTCCGGGCGAGATGCAGGATCATCCCCGCGCGGCCCTGGAAGAGACCGGGCTGCGCGTAGAAACGGGAGGTCGCGGCGGTGAGGATGCCGGCGCGGGCGCGCTCGAACTCCCTGTCTCATCGGGGATATGGGCCAGGAGATCGTCCAGGACCATGCCCAGACCGACGCTTCCGTCGCCGAGGTACGGCAGCGTCCGCCAGCCCTCGTCGACCTCCAGGCCGCCGCCGCGCTGCACGACACAGCACTCAAGATCCTGGCGCAGAGCGGCAGTTGCCGCGTCGAGCAGCCGCTTGTCGCCTGTCGATTCGTACTGCCGCAGCAGGAACAGCGCGGGCCCGCTCGCACCCCCGCAGCAGCCCGGCCCGCCGCCGGGGCGAGGCGGGGCGTGGTTCGGCGAGGCGTCGTACGAGGATGTCCGCGGCCTCCGCCGCCCGTTCGCGCAGCTCCGACTCGCCGGTGTCGGCGGCCAGTTGGCCCAGGACCAGGCCGAGGCCCGCGAGGCCGCCGTGCAGGGTGGAGGAGAGGTTCTGCCAGCGTTCCGCGAGGATGCCGTCGATCAGGTCGAGGGCGCGTTGGCGGTGACCGAGCCGGTCGAGGACGTGGGCGACGCCCGCGAGACCGTCGTAGAGACCGAGCGGGGTGCCGACCGGGGGCGGTGCGGTGCGGTCGAGGAGCCAGCGTTCGCCCCCTCCTCGTGGCGGTCGGCGCCGGTCGCGTCGAGGGCGTACAGGACACCGGCCGCGCCGTGCGCCAGGCCGAGTCCGCCGCCGTCGGAGAACTGGGCGACATCGCCGGGGAACAGCCGGTCGTCCCGGTCCGGGGTCGCCGAGGCGAGGATCGCCTTGACCATCGAGTCACGGCTGTAGGGCCAGTCGCCGGGGCGTACGAAGGCCGGGGCGACCGGGTCCGTGCCCCGGGTGATCTCCGTGACCGCCTTGTCCAGGAACTCCTTTGGCACGTCCGGGAATTGGCCCGCGATCACCTCGGCCAGATGCGCCGCCTTGGCGCGGTCGACGACGAACAGCGTGGTCACCGGCAGGAACAGGGCGAGCCGCAGACAGGCCAGCGCGTACCGGTCGACGTCGATGCCCCGGCGGTCCGGCGGCGCGAAGAAGCCCGGGTGGGCGACGACCTGTCGGCCGTTCTCCTCGGCCGGGGCCGCCGCCTCGAAGTCGATGAGGAACACCGACTCCTCGTCGGGCGCGACGATGACGTTGAAGATGTGCAGGTCGTTGAAGACGATCCCGCGCTCGTGCACCGCCTCCATCGCCCGCTCGACCGCCGCGTGGATCCTCAGCGCCCACGCCGTGTACGCGGCGACCGCCTCCGGGTCGGGGTCCGGGGTGAGCAGCGGATGCCGTTCCGCGAAGAAGGAGTTGAGGGGGCGGCCCTCGACGAAGTCCATGACCAGGAACCGGTGTTCACCCAGCAGGAACCAGTCCCGTACCTCGGGCACCACGCCGGTCCCGGCGACCCGCTCCAGCGCCAGCTTCTCCCGCTCGAGGCGGACGATCGCGTCCGCGCCGTCCGAGGCGAGCCCCGCGTGCGGCCGCCCCTCCTTGAGGACGACCTTGCGCCCGTCCCGGGTGTCGGTGCCCGCGTAGACCCCGCCGCCGTTCGAGAAGTGCAGCGCCTTCTCGATGCGGTACGGGAGTTCGCCCACCGTCGTGGTGTTGCGCGCCGCGAGCTGCGGCTCCAGGAACGCCGGCAGGGTCACCCACCCGGGACCTGGAAGGACGGCGCCCGCCGGTCCGGCACCAACTCGCCCGCGCCGTCCCGCACGGCCGAGACCAGCGAACCCCGCTCGTCGACGACGAAGGTGCGGGCGAACGCGCCGTAGCGGACGTAGAGCGGGCCGTCGTACCAGCGCAGGTCGGTGAGGATGTACGGGCCCTCGAAGCCCTCCAGGAGTCTGCCCAGCTCGCTCAGGATCTCCTGGAGTTGGACCTCGTCGGCCGGGTAGACCGTGACGAACTTGCCGCTGGTGTCGCGGCCCGCGTACTTCGTGTTGCGCAGGTGCAGCAGGTGCGGGCCCGGGACGAACTTGAACGGGATGCGGCGCGGCACGCAGTAGTCCCACACGATCGCGGCAACGCGGTCCGCGTTCGCCCGGGTGGCCGAGGCGTGGATCTTCCAGCCCTGGGCCGGCCCGGGTAAGGGGCCGCCGTCCTCGTCGAGCGGGGTCAGCGTCAGCCAGTCGCCGATGCGAGCCGAGCTCCAGCCCTCCGGGACCTCGCGGCGCGCCGTCTCGAACAGGGGCGCGGCGCTCTCCGTGCCGGCCGCGGACAGGCGGTCCGGTGTCTCGTAGAAGTGTCTGTCGGCGAGCGCGTACACCTCGTACCGCTTGTCCATGTCGTCCCCCTCTGTGGCCCGGGTCGAATCTCCCAGCCGGGCCACAGAGGGGACAGTCACGCCTGTCACGAGAAACCTGTGCGCTACGCACGCGTAAAGACTTGTTCGGCACCTTTCGAGCCGGAGCAAGGGTCCATCTGGTCCCTCATCGCCACGGAACGGTCACAGGGGCTGCGCAGTCGGCACATAAGCGCTGTAATTGCGGACGTGGTCAGTGAGGGCGTTGAGGGACGCGGAACGCGAACGCTGCGTGCCGAACTTGCCCTCAAAACGCTCACAGTCGATCTCGACCCCCGCGAACGGCTGCGCCGGGTCCTCGAACAGGCCCTCGTCTTCGCCGGTGCGAGCTTCGCCGGGGTGTACACCCCCGGAGCCGACGGCGACCTGCTGTGCCTGGTCGAGACGGTCGGGGTGCCGCGCACGCTGTACGGGCTGCGGGACGGATATCCGGCGTCCGGGGGAGCGCCGGCCGCCGAGGCGTGGCGGGCCGGACACGCGGTGTGGCTCGGCCCCGCGGAACTGGCCGTGGGCTGCGACTCGCGGCGGCTGCCCTCGGCGGAGTTCCACCTGGCGGCGCTGCCCGTGCACGATGACCGGGGCGGTGGCTGTCTCCTCGCGGTGAGCGAGCGCCCGGACGGCTTCGGCGCCGACGACCGCGCGTGCCTCGCGCTGGTCGCCGAGGCGGTCGCGATCCCGGTGCCCGGCGAGGCCGTCGCGGGTGAGGACCTGGCGGCGGGCGCGTTCGACCTGGCCATGGACACCGGGCGGGTCGAGATCGGCGACGAGGTCCTGGACCTGTTCGGACTCGGCCCGGACGAGTTCGACGGCCGGGTCGAGACCCTCCTCGGAATGACCGTCCCGGAGGACCTGCCCTCGCTGATGTCCGTCGTCGAGGCCGACCACATGGCCATCGGCGACCGCGAACTGGAGTTCCGGGTCCTGCAGCCCTCCGGAACACCCAAGTGGCTGCGGCTGCGCGGGCGGCTCCTGCCCGGCGGCGACGGCCGCCCCGCCCGCCTGGTCGGGACCGTCGGCGACGCCTCCCAGCTGCGCTCCGGCGTCAACGACGTGGCCCGCGTCCAGCGCCTCGCCGCCGCCCTGGCCATGGCCGGCACGGTCCGTGACGTCAGCCAGGCCGTCGTCGCCGCCCTGCGCAAACCGCTGCGCGCCGACCGGATCGCGCTCGCCGAACTGGAGGGCGACCGGCTCGTCGTCACCGTCCTCGACCCGCCCGAACCGGAGGCATGGCCGGAGCTGTGGCGCCTGGGTGGCGCAGCGAATGGCCCGACGCGCCCGTGCGCACGATGCCCACCCTCGCCGCCGCCCTGCGCGAGGGCCGCGCCGCGATCTGGCCCGCGGGCACCGACCTGGAACCCGCCCTCGCCGAGGTCGGACCCGGTGGCCTCGCCGTCCTCCCGCTGTCCGCCGGCGGCCGGGTCTCCGGGGCCTGCCTCATCGGCTGGGACGCCCCGCACGTCTTCGGCCCCGACGAGCGCGCCCTGCTCACCGCCTCCGCCGGTCTCGCGGGCCAGGCCCTCATGCGCGCCCACGCCTTCGACGCCGAGCACGAACTCGTCGGCATGCTCCAGCGCCAGCTGCTCCCGCGCCGCCTGCCGAAACTGCCCGGCGCGGTCGCCGTCGCCCGCTATCTGCCGACCACCGCCGGGCTCGAGGTCGGCGGCGACTGGTACGACGTGATCCCGCTGCCCGACAACCACGTCGCCCTCGTCATCGGCGACGTCCAGGGCCACAACGCGGGCGCCGCCACCCTCATGGGCCAGATGCGCACCGCGCTGCGCGCCTACGCCGTCGAGGGCACCCCGGACGTCGTCGTCTCGCACGCCAACCGCCTGCTCATCGACCTGGAGACCGACCTCTTCGCCACCTGCTGCTACGTCGACGTCGATCTGGAGGAAGGTTCCGCCTGGTACGTGCGGGCCGGTCACCTGCCCCCGTCCTGCGTCACCCGGACGGCAGCACCGAGATCCCCTACGCGGAGGGCGGACCACCGCTCGGCGTGGTCGTCCAGGGCGAGTTCCCCATGAGCCCGCTCCGGCTCCAGCCCGGCACCGTCGTCGCCCTCACCACCGACGGCCTCGTGGAGTCCAAGGAGGCCGACATCGACGAGGGCCTCGACCGCCTCGCCCACGGCCTCGCCGTCTCCGACCCCGCCCACCTCGGCCTCGTCGCCGACGCCCTGCTCGGCAACGCCCGCCGCGAGGACGACGTGGCCCTCCTCCTCATGCGCTACGACGGCCTCGCCACCCGCCCCCGGCGCGAGAACTGGACGGTCTGGCGCGTCCCCGAGGCCGCCCGGCACGCCCGCCGATTCACCCGGCGCACCCTGCGCACCTGGGGCGTCACCGAGGAGACCGACACCATCCTCCTGGTCGTCTCCGAGCTGGTCACCAACGCCCTGGTGCACACCGACGGCCCGGTCCGCCTCGACCTCACCCTCGTCAACCGGCGCTTCCGCGTCGCCGTGGCCGACTCCTCGCCGCGCACCCCGGTCAAACCGACCAGCATCGGCTGGGAGGCCACCGGAGGCCGCGGCATCCTCCTCGTCGAGGCCATGTCGGCGGCCTGGGGCACCGTGCCGGTGAGCGGCGGCAAGCAGGTGTGGGCCGAGATCGCCCTCGACCGGTAGACGGCCGCACGGGTGCCTCTACGGCACGTAACGGCAGGTCGGGACGGTCGCGCGGGCCCGGCGTGATGGGGTGCCTGCTTGTGGCACACACCTTCGGAGAACTGGTCGAGAAGCAGCGCGCGGCCCAAGCGGCACGCGCCCGGGTCCAGGAGATGCGCGACTCCCTGGGCGCCCCCGCCCACGAACCCTGGACCGAGTCCCAGACCGACACCTACGAGACCGCCTGGCGGGCCTGGCGCGACCTGGCCCGCGACGCCCAGGCCGCGCTGAACGAGTACGCCAAGGACGAGGACCTCGACCGGGCCGAGGTCGAGGCCGACGTCCAGCGCGCGGCGGGCGGCACCTCCGGCCCGACGGAACCTTAGACACCTCACGTACGGCTCATTGTTGGCTGGTCGTAACAAACGAACATAGGGAGGAACGATGCGCGTCGGAAGATGACGCTAAGGTGAAGCGATGAAGGCTCTCGTTCTCTCCGGCGGCACTGGATCCCGCCTGAGGCCGATCACACACACATCGGCAAAACAGCTCGTCCCGGTGGCCAACAAGGCCGTCCTTTTCTACGGGCTCGAATCGCTCGCCGACGCGGGAATCACCGAGGTCGGCATCATCGTCGGTGACACCGCGGCGGAGATCGAGGAGGCGGTGGGTGACGGGTCGAAGTTCGGCCTGAAGATCACCTACATCCCGCAGGACCGTCCCCTCGGACTGGCCCACGCCGTACTGATCGCGCGCGAGTACCTCGGCGACGACGACTTCGTGATGTACCTCGGTGACAACTTCATCGTCGGCGGCATCACCGGACTCGTCGAGGGCTTCCAGGCCAACAAGCCCGACGCGCAGATCCTCCTCACCCACGTGCCCGACCCCCTCCTTCGGCGTCGCGGAACTGAGCGAATCCGGCCAGGTCATCGGCCTGGAGGAGAAGCCGGAGCACCCCAAGAGCGACCTCGCCCTGGTCGGTGTCTACCTCTTCACGCCCGCCATCCACGACGCCGTGCGCGCCATCAAGCCGTCCTGGCGCGGCGAACTCGAGATCACCCACGCCATCCAGCAGCTGATCGACGACGGCGCCGACGTGCGCTCCTCGGTCATCCACGGCTACTGGAAGGACACGGGCAACGTCGTCGACATGCTCGAGGTCAACCGGACCGTCCTGGAGAGCATGGACCGCCGTATCGACGGCGAGGTCGACGACGTCTCCGAGACCATCGGCCGCGTGGTCATCGAGGAGGGCGCGCGCATCGAGCGTTCGCGCATCGTCGGACCCGTCGTCATCGGTTCCGGAACCGTCGTGAGCGACTCCTACGTCGGACCGTTCACCTCGGTCGCGGAGAACTGCCGCATCACGGACAGTGAGCTGGAGTTCTCCATAGTGCTGCAGGACTCGTCCATCGCCGGGGTGGGCCGGATCGAGTCCTCGCTCATCGGCAAGCACGTCGAAGTGACCCCCGCTCCGGGGGTACCCAGCGCCCACCGCCTCGTTCTCGGAGACCACAGCAAGGTGCAGATCCGTTCATGAATCTCCTCGTCACCGGCGCCGCCGGCTTCATCGGTTCCACGTACGTCCGCACGCTCCTCGCCTCGGACGCCCCTGACGCGCCCGCATCACGGTGCTGGACAAGCTCACGTACGCCGGCACGCTCGAC
Source organism: Streptomyces sp. P3 (assembly GCA_016893485.2). Lineage (GTDB taxonomy): Bacteria > Actinomycetota > Actinomycetes > Streptomycetales > Streptomycetaceae > Streptomyces. Next base: position 1,121,929 of record JAFEKX020000001.1, on the reverse strand, counting down.
AATCTCGAACTCGGCCATCCGCGCCTCGAGTTCGTCCAGGGCGACATATGCGACGCCGAACTGGTCGACAAGCTGATGGCCGAGGTGGACCAGGTCGTCCACTTCGCCGCCGAGTCCCACGTGGACCGCTCGATCAACGGCGCCGCCGACTTCGTCCGCACCAACGTGGTGGGCACCCAGGTCCTGCTCGACGCGGCCCTGCGCTACCGCACCCCGTTCGTGCACATCTCCACCGACGAGGTCTACGGCTCCATCGAGTCCGGCTCCTGGCCCGAGACCCACCCCCTCGCGCCCAACTCGCCGTACTCCGCGTCGAAGGCGTCCTCGGACCTGCTCGCCCTGGCCTACCACCGCACCCACGGCCTGGACGTGCGCGTCACCCGCTGCTCGAACAACTACGGGCCGCACCAGTTCCCCGAGAAGGTCATCCCGCTGTTCGTCAGCAACCTCCTCGACGGCAAGAAGGTCCCGCTCTACGGTGAGGGCCTCAACGTCCGCGACTGGCTGCACGTCGAGGACCACTGCCAGGGCATCGAGCTGGTGCGCACCAAGGGCCGGGCCGGCGAGGTCTACAACATCGGCGGCGGCACCGAGCTGAGCAACAAGGAGCTCACGGGCCTCCTCCTCGAGGCCTGCGGCGCGGACTGGGACCGGGTCGAGCGCGTCGAGGACCGCAAGGGCCACGACCTGCGCTACTCCGTCGACTGGTCCAAGATCCACGACGAGCTCGGGTACACCCCGAAGCACGACTTCACCACGGGCCTGGCCGACACCGTCGCCTGGTACCGCGACAACCGGGCCTGGTGGGAGCCCCTCAAGGCACGGGTGGAGCGCGGCTGATGAAGTGGCTGGTCACCGGTGCCGGCGGGATGCTCGGCCACGATGTGCTGGAGGAACTCGCCCGGCGCGGTGAGCAGTTCGTCGGACTCGACCGCGCCGCCCTGGACATCACCGACCCCGCGTCGGTGGACCGGGCGTTCGCGGAACACCACCCCGACGTGGTGGTGAACTGCGCGGCGTACACCGCCGTGGACGACGCCGAGACCGACGAGGAGCGGGCCCTTCGCATCAACGGCGAGGGGCCCCGGCTCCTCGCCCGCGCCTGCGCCGCCTCGGGCGCGCGGCTGGTGCACGTCTCCACCGACTACGTCTTCGACGGCGAGGCCCGCAGCACGCCGTACCCGGAGACCCATCCCACCGCGCCCCGCACCGCGTACGGCCGGACCAAACTCGCCGGAGAGCAGGCCGTGTTGGCGGAACTGCCCGGTTCGAGCGCGGTCGTGCGCACGGCTTGGCTGTACGGAGCCGGTGGGGTAACTTCGTCCGCACGATGATCGGGCTCGAGGCACGTCGCGACACTCTCGACGTCGTCGACGACCAGCGCGGTCAACCGACCTGGACCGCCGACGTCGCCGTTCGGATCGCCGATCTCGGCGCCCGCATCGGCCAAGTCGAAGGCGCGCACGGGGTGTTCCACGCGACCAGCTCCGGCGAGACCAGCTGGCACGGTTTCGCACAGGAGGTGTTCCGGCTCATCGACGCCGATCCGGAGCGCGTCCGCCCCACCACCAGCGCGGCCTTCGTCCGTCCCGCTCCCCGCCCCCGCTTACAGCGCCCTCGGGCACGAGCGGTGGCGGGAGGTCGGTCTGGAACCGCCGAGGGACTGGCGGTCCGCCCTGCACGAAGCACTTCCTCACATCCGCAAGGAGATTTCTTCGTGAAACGTCATGAGTTCCTGCGGGGCTCCACAAGTCAACCGCGAACCGCAACTACCTGGAGATCGGCGTCAACGACGGCCGCAGCCTGACGCTCTCCCGGGTGCCCAGCGTCGCGATCGATCCCGCGTTCAAGGTGGTCACGGAGATTCGCTGTGACGTCCACCTGGCCAAGGCGACCAGCGATGACTTCTTCGCTCGGGACAACCCGCTGGTCCACCTGCGCGGCGGTCGGCACCCCCTGCGTCAACTGGCCCGCAACCGCAGCCCGTTGGGCTGGTGGCGGACCACCACGCTGGACCTGTCGTTCATCGACGGCATGCATTTGTTCGAGTACGCGCTGCGCGACTTCATCAACGTGGAGAAGCACTCGGACTGGGCCAGCGTCATCGTCTTCGACGACATGCTGCCGCGCAGCATCGACGAGGCCGCCCGGGACCGGCACACCGACGCCTGGACCGGTGACGTCTACAAGCTGGTCGAGATCCTCGCCCGCTACCGTCCCGACCTGGTGACGGTCCTGGTCGACACGCAGCCCACCGGCCAGCTCGTGGTGTTCGGCGCGGATCCCACCAGCACGGTCCTCAAGGACAAGTACGACGAGATCGTCGCCGAGTTCGAGGTCCCGGACCCGCAGAAGGTGCCCGAGGCGATCCTGGAGCGCACCACCGCGGTGAAGCCCGAGGCGCTGCTCGGTGCCGGCTTCTGGGGCCCCCTCGCCAAAGCGCGGGACCGCGGGACCAAGCGGTCCCGCGGCTGGGAGCCCCTGCGCCGCTCGGTGGAGCAGCTCAGCGTCAGTCGCTGAGCCGGCCACTCCGCAGTCGCTCGTAGTAGGCGGAGCAGTCCGCGTAGGACGGAAGAAGTCCTGACTGCTCCGCCTCTGCCAGTGTCGGCGCCTCGGCGTCCTTGTCCGACAGCACCGGCTCGAAGCCCTCGGGCCAGGCGATGCCGAGCGCCGGGTCGAGCGGGTTGATCCCGTGCTCACGGCCGGGCGCGTAGCCCGTGGAGCAGAGGTAGACGACCGTCGCGTCGTCGGTCAGGGCCATGAACGCGTGCCCGAGACCCTCCGCGAGGAACACGGCGTGCTTGGTGTCGTCGTCCAGCCGGACGGCCTCCCACTGACCGAACGTGGGAGAGCCGACGCGGATGTCCACGACCACGTCGAGGACGGCGCCGCGCACGCACTTCACATACTTCGCCTGGCTCGGCGGTACGTCGGAGAAGTGCACTCCGCGCACCACACCGCGCCGCGAGACCGAGCAGTTGGCCTGGGACAGAGCCAGGTCGTACCCGGTGGCCTCGCGGAACTCCTCGCCGCGGTACCACTCGTGGAAACTGCCCCGGTCGTCAGGGAAGACCTTGGGTTCCAGGACCCAGGCGCCTTCGATTCCCAGTGATCGCACGTTCTCTTGTCCTCCGACTTGCTCGGGCAATGCTGCTTGTCCGGGTACCGCGACGGGTGCGGGTACCGCTACTTGTTCAGGGCGCGCTTCAGCTTGCGGGCCACCCGGCGGGCCAGCGACGCCTTGGGCTTGGCGGCCACCGGCTTCGGCGCGGGCTTCGGCTCGGCGGACTTGGGGGCCTTCGGCGCCGCCTCCACCCGGATACCGCCCGCGTCCCCGGTCAGCCGGACCGGCAGTGCCAGGAAGCGCTGCCCGGTGGCGGACGGGGGTCATGCACACCGACGCGTTCCACGCCGCGTCCTTCAGCTCGGCGGCCGGGACCTCGGCCGCGAGCCGTGCGCCGGAGGACTCGGGGAGACCACACCGGGCACGTCCAGGGTCGTACCGGACGACTTGTGGGTCAGTCGCAGCAGTACGTCGGTGGTGGCGGGGACGTAGAAGGGGAGCAGGACGCCGACGCGGGCGCCGGTGACGGTGAAGTCGCCGGGCTTGAGGTCGGCGAGGCCGAGGCGCTTGCTCGCCTTGTCGACGTCCAGGGAGAAGTTGCCGTGCGGCTCCGTGTAGTACGGCAGCAGGACCTGGCCGCTGACGACACCGGCGTGCCCGGCGTTCTCGCCGTGCTGCGGGACGGGGCCGAGGCGGGACTCCTTGTTCCAGGAGCCGATGACGACACGGACGTACGTGTCCCAGAGGCCGCCGCTCAGCGGGAGCCGCCGGCCGCGGTGGCCGGGTCGATGGTGGCCGTGGCGTGCAGAACCAGGCGGACGCCGTCGCCGTCGGCGACCGTCTCGTGCGAGATCTGCACGGGCTGGAAGTGCGAGGCGGCGCTGGTGCGTTCGCGGACGACGAGGTCGGCCGTGGCCTTCTTGAAGACGTGGGTGGCGTCGGCCGTCAGCATGTGGGTGGCCTCGGCGAGGGTCTTCGGCTCCGGGTGCTTGGGAGCAGGGGCGCCCTCGGCGGGGAAGATCGCCGGCTTGCCGTCGATGACGAACTCGGCCTGGTAGTGCACCAGGAGCTTGCCGTCCCGCCACTCGATCTCGCCGGGGACCGCCTTCGGCTTGAGGGAGGCCTCCCACTCGGCGAGGTCGACGAGGTCGTCGTAGCGGTCGGCCGCGGCGAGGGCGGCGACGACCCGCAGGCGGGGGCCGAGACCGGCCGCTACGCCGGGGCCGAAGCGCTCGGTCATGACCCCGCGGATCTCCTTGAGGAGTTCACGACGGTAGTCGTCCGGGGCCTTGAGGAGACGGCCTCCGCCGAGGCGCTCCATCATCTCGACGCGCAGCCAGCGGCGGAAGATCTTGTCGCGGGCCGCACCGGGTTCGGTGTACTTCTCGACGACGTCGAGGGCCTCGCGCAGGTTCTTGAAGTAGCCGACGGGGTCGAAGCGTTGGAAGCCGGCGTTCGAGGCGTCCTCGCGCTTGATGTGGTAGTAGCAGACGTAGTCGCTGAGCACGGCGACGTTGTCCGCGGCGAGGTAGGCCTCCGTCACGAAGACGTGGTCCTCAAGACGCCGACGCCCTTCGGGGGAACCGCAGGTTGATGCGGTCGAGGAACGCGCGGCGGAGCATCTTGTGCGGGGTGAGGCTGTCCATCAGCGGCGCGGTCGCGACCGACGCGTGCGGGTAGTTCTTGCGGAACAGCTCCACCGGCACGGCGCGGCCCTTGCCGGCCATCTTGCCGACGATGACGTCGGCGCCGTTGGCCACGCCGTACTCGTACATCCGCTCCAGGGCCTCGTCGCCGAGGTAGTCGTCGTTGTCGACGAACATGACGAACTCGCCCTGGGACGCGGCGATGCCGACGTTCCGGGGCTTGCCCGACCAGCCCGAGGCCTCCTGGTGGATGACGTGCATGTGGGGGTGCTCGGCGGCGATCTCGTCGAGCCGCGCGGGCGTGCCGTGCCGTCCGTCGAGCCGTCGTCGACGAAGATCGCCTCGTACTCATCGTTGGGCAGCGACTGCCTGAGGAGAGAGGAGATGCAATCCTCGATATAAGGCCCTGGGTTGTACACAGGGACGACGACACTGACCTTTACCGACATCCGGCTACTAGCCCCCTTGTTTGCGCCGCCCGTCCCTGTTTGTGGAACGGCGCGGTGGGCTGATGCTAACCCGGTCCGTCCCGATGCCGCCCATTGGGCTGGTGTTGGGCAACGGTTTACCCGGCGTAGGCGGAAGTCAGCTCGCCGCGGGTCTTGGCCAGAAGTTCCAGGACCTCGGCGGAGGTGCCCGTCTCGCCCAGCCGCGGGAAGATCCGCTCGATGCTGTGGGTGTGCGCGACCGTGTCGAGGTCGCTCATCGCGTCCGTGGCGAGGGTCACGTGGTAGCCGTGCTCGTGGGCCGCGCGGGCGGTCGACTCGACGCCGATGCTGGTGGCGATGCCGGCCAGCACGATCTGCGTGACGCCGCGGCGGCGCAGCTGCACATCGAGGTCGGTGCCGTGGAAGGCGCCCCAGTTCCGCTTGGTGATCCGGATGTCGGCGGGGTGCCCGGCCAGGTCGTCCACGATGACGTCCCAGCCCTCGGGGCGGGCCCCGCCACCGGCGCGCTGCTGCTCGGTACGGCCGGGCACGGCGTCCGCGCCGTCCGCGGCGAAGGAGACCCGGACCAGGACCACCGGAAGACCGGCCGCCCGGAAGGCGTCGGCGAGTTCGACGGTACGGGCGACGACCTCGGGGACCGCTGTACGGCTGGGTCGGGGCGCCGACGATGCCGCCCTGGAGGTCGATCACGACGAGGGCGGTACGCGGGTCGAGCGTGGTGAGTGCCATGGGAGGGGCCTTTCAGGAGATACGGGGATGTCGTGGGTCAGGCGGCTTGCGGGGTGAGGGTCCGCAGCGAACGGTCGGGCAGCGTGATCACCAGGAGCAGCGCCGACCCGACAGCCATGAACAGGGCCAGGCCGTGCAGCCCCGGGGTGTCGGCGCGGTGCGGGAAGAAGGCCGCGGTGGCCGCCGACGCGGCCAGTGCGCCGAGGTACATGAAGGTGCGCAGCAGCCCGGCGGCGGACGCGATGCGCGCGGGCTCGGCCTGCCGGTACAGCGCGTTCTGCGCGGCCAGGCCGAGCAGGCCCTGCGGTACGCCCAGCACCGCGCCGACGGCCAGCAGCAGCCAGACCGGACTGCCGGAGTTCACCAGCAGCAGCGCGGCACAGCCCACGACCTGGACGGCACCGCCGACGAGCAGCTTGGCGCGGACCGCCTCACGGCGCCCGGTGAGGGAGGAGATGCCGAGCGCGGTGGCCGACAGCGGCAGCAGGATGAGCCCGGCGGTGGAGGCACTCAGCCCGCGCCCCCTCCTCCAGCCACTGCGTGTAGCCGTAGAGGAAGGCGTACGACGTCGTGTACGCGAGGAACTGGCGGACGTACGTGGTCACCAGGGGAGGTTGCCGCCGAGGACGCGCAGGTCCACGAAGGGTTCCGGGACGCGCAGTTCGCGTCGCGCGAAGGCGACGGCCGCGACGGCGGAGAGGACCGGGAGCCACCACTCGGAGAGCTTCGGGGCGGTCAGGAACATCATCAACGAGACCAGCATGACCGCGAACAGGAGCATGCCGGGCGGGTCCACGTCGCGCCGGGACTCCGCCGCGTCCTTGCTCAGCTTCGGGAGCCGCAGTGAGCCGAGGACCAGACAGGCCAGGGACAGCGGCACGTTGACGGTGAAGATGGCACGCCAGCCGCCGACGCCGATGAGGAAGCCGCCGAGCGTGGGCCCGATCACCGACACCGTCTGCGCGGACACGGCCAGCGCGGTGAGGACACCGGCGGGGCTGTCCTTGCCGGTGCGCTCGGCCTCGCTGCGGGTCAGCTGCATCGCGGCCGGATACGCGGCCGAGGTACCGAACCCGAGCAGGACCCGGGCGGCGATCAGCACGCCGAGCGATGGCGCGAGGGCGCCCGTCACACCGGCGATGCCGACCAGGGCCGTACCGATGAGATAGAGCCGACGCGGCCCGTACATGTCGACGAGCCGCCCGATGACCGGCTGTCCCACGGCGGTGGCGAGATACAGGGCCGAGACCAGCCACACCGTCTCGGAGGGCGGGGCCCCGAAGGCGACGCCGATGGGCACGAGGGCCACGGCGATCATCGAGGAGTTGATCGGGTTCAGTACGGAACCGAGGACCATCGGCGCGATCAGGCGCCGGTCGAAGCGGTGCGGTGCCGGGCCCGCGGTCCGTGGTGTCGGGATGAGCTTCTGTGTCACTGCTCCGACAGCCGTTCCATCAATATCAGCGCCTCGATGATGGTCCGCCGCTCCCGCTCCGTGTAGCGGTCCTCGAAGGCACGGGCCAGCCACTCCTCGCGGACCTGCCGGTTGTCCTCGATGCGCTCGCGGCCGGCCTCGGTGAGGGTGACGAGCTGCCTGCGGCCGTCTTCGGGGTCGGGGCTGCGCCGGATGAGGCCGTGCTGGTCGAGGGCGGCAAGGGTGGCGGCCATCGACTGCGGCCTGACCCCCTCGGCGGACGCCAGGGCGCTCGCCGTGGCCGCGCCGTGCTTGCCGACCAGGGTGAGCGCCGACTCCTGCGAGGGAGTCAGGTCCTCGTCGGTCGCGACCTCGCGGATCCTGCGGCGCAGCCGGCTGAACATGATCCGCAGGTCGCGGGCGGACCGCGCCGCCGAGTCGGAGACGCCCGCCGGCGTCTCGAGGGGTTCATGTTCCATGCCTCCACCGTAGAACTCGCCAGGGCAGACTGTCCAGCCGCAACTGAACAGTCTGGGCTGTATATCTCGTACGGCCCCGCGCACCCCTCCGCAACGACGGCCGCACCCCTACCCTGAGACCGTGCGCCTGCTGCTCATGTCCGACACCCACCTCCCCAAGCGCGCGAAGGAACTCCCCGCGCAGCTCCTCGCCGAACTCCCGCGCGCCGACGTCGTGTTCCACGCCGGTGACTGGGTCGACACCGCGACCCTCGACCTGCTGGAGAGCCACAGCCGCCGGCTCGTCGGGGTGTACGGCAACAACGACGGCCCCGCACTGCGAGCCCGGCTCCCGAGGTGGCGTACGCCGAACTCGGCGGCCTGCGTTTCGGCGCCGTCCACGAGACGGGCTCCGCCCAGGGCCGCGAGGCGCGTTGCGCTGCGCGCCATCCCGACCTGGACGTGCTGGTCTTCGGGCACAGCCACATCCCCTGGGATACGACGGCTGCGGGCGGGCTTCGTCTGCTGAACCCGGGGTCCCCGACGGACCGGCGGCGCCAGCCGTACTGCACGTACATGACGGCGAGGGTGGACGAGGGCGCGCTGACGGACGTCGTACTGCACCGGTTGCCGCCGAGAGGCTGAGCGGGGTCGGGGGTGCGGCTCCGGGTGGGCGGGACGGCGGGCCCCATCCAAGGGAGACCTGGCATCCGGCACGCAGGCGTCCTGGGACTCCTCCTCCCCTGGAGGACGTGGGCCGGTTCACAGAGGGCATGCTCAACGCGGGTGCTTGTTCGTCCGCGGCAGCGCACCGCTCGGTACCCGAGCCTGGCCCAACTCCCCATCCAGCGGCTGCCGTTACGGGAGCGGGCGACACCGCTGGGCACGGCACCGCCCGCGTTACCGCCCCACGCCCCGATGAATCGCCCCCACCGCCCCCGTCAACGGCGCCCCCGTCCCACCCCACCGCAGGGCGACGATCTCGGCGGCCACGGACACGGCCACCTCCTCGGGCGTACGGGCACCGAGGTCCAGCCCGACCGGTGAGCGCAGGCGGGCCAACTCGCCCTCACCCAGGCCGGATTCGAGCAGGCGCCGGATACGCTCGTCGTGCGTACGGCGGCTGCCCATCGCCCCGATGTACGCGGCGGGCCGGCGCAGCGCCTCCTCCAGCAGCGGTACGTCGAACTTCGGGTCGTGGGTCAGGACGCAGATCACCGTCCGCTCGTCGGTGTCCGTGCCGTGCAGATAGCGGTGCGGCCACTCCACGACCACCTCCACCCCCGCCGGGAACCGCTTCGGCGTGGCAAACACCGGGCGCGCGTCGCACACGGTGACCCGGTAACCGAGGAAGTCACCGATGCGGGCAACCGCCGCCGCGTAGTCGATCGCGCCGAACACCAGCATCCGGGGCGGCGGCGCGAAGGAGTGCAGAAACACGGCGACGGAGTCCTCACGCCGCTCACCGCGCGGACCGTAGTGCCGCAACCCGGTTGCCCCGAGGGCGAGTTCACCCCGGGCGTCAGCTGTCACCGCGATGTCCAGGCCGGTTGAACCCAGGGTGCCGAGGGTGGGGAGGTGCGGGGGAGTGGGGAGTGTCGGGAGTGTCGGGGATGTGGGAGGCGTCGGGGGTGTTGGAACCACCGACGGTGCCGGGTCTGCCGAGGGTGTCGGGGGTGCCGGGTCTGCCGAGGGTGTCGGGGGTGCCGGGCGAGTCTGAGATGCCGGAGTCGCTGACAGTGCCGGGCCTGCCGGAGAGGCCCGAGACGCCGGAGACGCCGGAGACGCCGGAGACGCCGGAGACGCCGGGCGAGCTTGACGTGTCAGAAGCCCCACCGGCACCGCTCCTCCCGAAACCACCGCCACCGCCGCTAACCCCCTCCACCCAAACGGCAAGCGTGGCGCCCAGAATCGCCGGCCCATCGACGACCGTCGCCACCGTCACCGGCTCACCCGCGGCAACCGACCGCGCCACCGCCCCGAACGCGGGATCGACCTCGGGAGTCACAGGCCGTACCAGCACGGTGATCTCGCCGCCGCAGGTGAGCCCGACCGCGAAGGCGTCCTCGTCGCTGTACCCGAACGTCTCCAACCGGGCCTCGCCGCTGGCCACGACCTCCCGCGCCAGCTCGAAGACCGCCCCCTCCACACAGCCGCCCGACACACTCCCCACGACCTCGTCACCCGGCCCCACCGCCATCGCCGCCCCGGGATCACGCGGCGCGCTGCGGCTGACGGCGACCACCGTGGCCAGGCCGAACGGGGCGTGCGCGGCGTACCAGCCGCTCAGCACCGGGAGAAGGTCACGCATGCTCGACTCCTGTCACCGCCGCCCATCGCCGGACGCGGCAAGCGTCGCATCCGAGTCCTGGCCTGCGCCGGAGCGCCACGCGCCGACCTCCCTCGCCCTCGGACGGGCGTGAAGGCGGGCGTAAATCCGTTGCCGCCGCCCCGTCGGTCCTGCTGGACTACCGAGGACGAGTCGATGACGACCAAGGAGCCCTGAGATGCGCGCACCGCTCATGTCCACCCAGGAAGGAATGCCCCCTCACCGAAGGACATGACACCAGGTGCACTTGCTCAACCTCGGGATCCTCGCGCACGTAGACGCAGGTAAGACCAGCCTCACCGAGCGCCTCCTGCACTCGGCCGGTGTGATCGACGAGATCGGCAGCGTCGACGCGGGGAACACCCGTACCGACACCCTCGCGCTGGAGCGCCGGCGCGGTATCACCATCAAGTCGGCCGTCGTCTCGTTCCCGGTGGACGACGTGACCGTCAACCTCATCGACACCCCCGGCCACCCGGACTTCATCGCCGAGGTGGAGCGCGTCCTGGGCGTGCTCGACGGCGTCGTCCTGGTCGTCTCGGCCGTAGAAGGTGTGCAGCCGCAGACCCGCGTCCTGATGCGCACACTCCAGCGGCTCCGCATCCCCACCCTCCTCTTCGTCAACAAGATCGACCGACGAGGCGCGCGCTACGACGACCTCCTCGCGGAGATCTCCGAGAGACTCAGGGCCGCCGTCGTGCCGATGGGCTCGGTCGACGGCCTCGGGACCCGTGACGCGCGGTTCGTTCCGGGTCCCGACCTCCGCGCCCCGGCCGTCCTCGCCGAGCACGACGACGAACTGCTCACCGCGTACGTCGAGAACACCGTGTCCCACGACCTCCTCCGCGCGGCCCTCGTCGCCCAGACCCGCCAAGTCCTCGTACACCCCGTCTACTTCGGCTCCGCCATCACCGGCGCCGGCGTCGACGCGCTGATCACCGGCATCAGGGAACTCCTCCCCGCTGCCGAGGGCGACCCCAAGGCCCGCTCTCCGGCACGGTGTTCAAGGTCGAGCGCGGTCTCGCGGGGGAGAAGATCGCGTACGCGCGGATGTTCTCCGGCACCCTCCGCACCCGCGACCGGATCACCTTCGGCGGCTCCGGCCAGGAGGGCAGGGTCACCGCGATCAGCGTCTTCGACCATGGCACGGACACCGAGAGCGACGCGGTCCCGGCGGGCCGGATCGGCAGGCTGCGCGGCCTGGGAGACATCAGGATCGGCGACTCGATCGGCGTACCGCAGAAGGAGCTTGGGCATGTCTTCGCGCCGCCGACCCTGGAGACCGTTGTCGTCGCGGGGCCGGACGCCGACCGTCGCGCCCTGCACCTCGCGCTCACCCGACTCGCCGAGCAGGACCCGCTGATCGGTCTGCGCCATGACGAAGTGCGCGGAGAGACCGCCGTGTCCCTCTACGGCGAGGTCCAGAAGGAGGTCATCCAGGCCACGCTGGCCGACGAGTTCGGGGTGTACGTCACCTTCCGCGAGACGACCCCGCTGTGCATCGAGCGGCCCGTCGGCACGGGCTCGGCGGTCGAGTTCAACAAGAAGGACGCGAATCCCTTCCTCGCCACCGTCGGCCTGCGCGTCGCACCCGGCCCGGTCGGCTCGGGCGTCCGCTTCGAGCTGGAGGTGGAGCTGGGCGCGATGCCGTACTCCTTCTTCAAGGCGGTCGAGGACACCGTGCGCGAGACGCTCGGGCAGGGGCTGCACGGCTGGCGGGTCACCGACTGCGTGGTCACCATGACGCACTCCGGTTACTCGGCCCGGCAGAGCCACGCCCACCAGGGCTTCGACAAGAGCATGTCGAGTACCGGAGCCGACTTCCGCGGCCTGACCCCGCTGGTCCTCGTCCAGGCGCTGCGGCGCGCGGGGAGCCAGGTGTACGAGCCGCTGCACCGGTTCCGTGCCGAGGCCCCGGCCGACACCCTCGCCGCCCTGCTGCCGGTGCTGGCCGCGGTGCGCGCCGTACCGCAGACCACCGAGACGCACGGGTCTGTCTGCGTGTTGGAGGGTGCGGTGCCGGCAGCTCAAGTCCACGGGCTGGAGCGGAAGTTGCCGGGGCTGACCCGTGGGGAGGGCGAGTGGGAGAGCGCCTTCGACCACTACGCCCCCGTCGCGCACGGCGCCGTACCGGAGCGGACGCGCACGGATCACAACCCGCTGAACCGGAAGGAGTACCTGTTGCACGTGACGCGTCGGGTCTCCTGATGTTTCAACAGGGCTGGTGACGCGCATACTTACCCGTGAGTCAGAAGTGTTGACAGTGTCCGGAATTCCCGGACTGTAGTGGACATGACGAATGTCCGGGCGCGCTTGATCGTGATCCTGGTTGTCCTCTGCGGATTCCTGTCGGTGGCGGGCGCGGGTCCCGCCTCCGCCGCCACCCCCACCGACTCCCTCTGGTTCGACGGCTCAGCGCTGACCGTGCAGAACGGCAGCTTCGTCGACGGCTACGGCCGCCAGGTCGTGCTGCGCGGCTACAACGTCTCCGGTGAGACCAAACTGGAGGAGAACAGCGGTCTCCCCTTCGCGTCGGTCGCCGACGCGAAGAAGTCCGCCACCGCGCTGCGCGCCCTCGGCGGCGGCAACTCGGTCCGCTTCCTGCTGTCCTGGGCCCACGCCGAACCCGTACGCGGCCAGGTCGACACCACCTACCTGGCCGCCGCGACCGCGCAGATGCAGGCGTTCCTCGACGCCGGCATCCGCGTCTACCCCGACTTCCACCAGGACCTCTACTCCCGCTACCTGTTCAACAGCGGCAGCTGGTACACCGGCGACGGCGCCCCCAAGTGGGCCGTGGCGCTGGGGAGTTACCCGCAGGAGTCCTGCGGGATCTGCCTCTTCTGGGGTCAGAACATCACCCAGAACTCGGCTGTGACCAAGGCGCAGTACGACTTCTGGCACAACAACTACGGCGTCCAGGACGCCTTTCTCGTCACCGCGCAGTCGACGATGACGTACATCCAACAGCACCTGACCGCCGACGAGTTCGCGGGCGTCGTCGGCTTCGACCCGTACAACGAGCCCTTCGCGGGCACCTACGACTCCGGTCAGACCAGCCGTACTTGGGAGCAGAACCTGCTCTGGCCGTTCTATGTGAAGTTCCGGGCCCGGATGGACGCGGCAGGCTGGAGTGCCAAGCCCGCGCTCGTCGAGCCGAACCTGTTCTGGAACTCCAACATCTCCACCCAGCTGCAGGAGGGCGGACTCCTCGACGCGGGCACGCTCGGGTCGCGGTACGTCTTCAATACCCACTTCTACGACCAGAAGGCCATCTCCGGCATCCTGATGTGGGGCAACGCGGCCGACGGGCAGTACGCGACCGACTTCGGGACGGTCCGTGACCGGGCCGCAGCGGCCGGCACCGCCGCCATCGTCAGCGAGTTCGGGCACCCACTCTCCGGCACCGTCGCGGGCAAGGCGCCCACCGTCCTCAAGGCGATGTACCAGGCCCTCGACTCCCGCCTGCCCGGGGCGAGTTGGTGGTCCAATCCGGCGGGCTCCGGTCCTGTGCTGTCCGGCTCGCAGTGGCAGTGGGACATCTACAACGGCCGCCACGACGAGCTGATGAACGACAACCCCGACAAGGTGCTCACCTCCGGCGACGCCTGGAACGACGAGGACCTCTCCGCCGTCAGCATGACCGCCTCCGGCACGGTGACACTCCGTCAGGACGTCCGGCTGCTCGACCGGATCTACCCGAGCGCGACCGCCGGTACCACCGTCGCCTTCACCTACGAGGACCGCTCCCGCGACGGCTCGACGACCCTCACCTGGAACCCGGTGCCCAGCTCGCTCCCGAACACTTCCTCGCTGGTCGGCTCCGGCCAGTACGGCCTGCTGATGTGGCGCTCCAACAGCTCCACCGCGCCGACCGAACTCCACCTCCCGGCGTCCTTCCCGGCCGCCTCCACCACCGTGGTTTCCGACCTCGGAGCCGTCTCGGGCGTTCCGGCGTACACGTCGTCGACCCCCGTCGGCTACGCCGACGAACCCGGCGGCACCGGCAGTCACCGCCTGCTGCTCTTCGCTTCCGGCTCGGGAACCCTGCACTACGCCCTGATCACCAACGGCGCGACGAACCCCTCCTCGACGCTCCTCAACGCGGCCAGGTCCGAACTGACCGCCTGGGCGGCAGCACACAGCTGAGCACCACAGGGGCGCCGGTCCTTCCACGGACCGGCGCCCCTGCTCATTCATGTGAAGACATCCGAACAAACACAAATTCGGAGTGAATTTGCTGAGAAGTGAGGAAGGAGTGCTCTTTTCCGCAAGACCACGGACACGACAAGATTGACCCGTGGGCAACGAGACAGAGGTGTGACAGTGGCGGGCAGGCTCAAGGCGCCGACCGGTCGCTACGGCGGCAAGTCCGCCGAGGAACGGCAGGCCGAGCGGCGCGGACGCTTCCTGGACGCAGCGCTCCAGCTGTTCGGCGACACCCCCGGCTACCGCGCCACGACCGTGGCCGCGCTCAGCGAGGCCGCCGGCCTGTCCACCCGGCAGTTCTACGAGGAGTTCCGCAGCCTGGAGGACGTCCTGGCCGCCCTCCACCTCCTGGTCAACGACTGGGCCGAGGAAGCCGTCCTCACCGCGCTCACCGCCGCCGAGGGCCTCCCGCTCGCCGAGCGCTCCACCGCGATCTTCCAGGCCTACGCGGCGAACGTCACCGCCGACCCGCGCCGCGTCCGCATCACCTTCGTCGAGATCATCGGCGTCAGCCCCCGGCTCGAGGAACAGCGGCTGGCCCGCCGCGCCCGCTGGATCAACCTCATCTGCGGCGAGGCGAGGGCCGCCGCCCGGCGCGGCGAAGCGGCCCGCCGCGACTACCGCATCGCCGCGACGGCCTTCATCGGCAGCGTCAACGGCCTCCTCCACGACTGGAGCGCGGGCTGGGTCGACGCCACGCTCGACGAGGTCGTCGAGGAACTCGTCCGGCAACTCCTCGGCATCATGCAACCGCCGGGCTGGAACGGCTAGTCCGGGACGTCGTCGGCCGCCGCGTACGCGTCCAGACGGCGGGCCAGCGCCCGTACGAGATCACGCAGCGCGGCCGGGCGCTCGACGACGAACGGCCGGTCCACGGCGGCGAGCACGGCCGGGATCCACTCCAGCCGCTCGGCCCGGATCCGGACGTGGACCCAGCCGTCGTCCGCCGCGTCGGCGGGCGTGGACAGGGTGGCGATCCCGGGCGGGAGATGCGCGCGGAGGTGCGGCACACCGCCCTGGATCCGCACCGCCACATCGTGCTGCCACGGCGTGGTCGCGAGACTGTCCAGCACCGTGGCCGCCGGTTCGAAATCCGCCGGGACGTCGAACGAACCGGACTCCACGCGCAGACCCGTGATCCGGTCGAGCCGGAACGTGCGCACCTCCCCGCCGGCAGGGTCCGCGCCGGTCAGATACCACCGCCCGGCATGCGCCACGAGGCCGTAGGGCAGGACCGTACGGTCGCTCGCCCGGCCCTTCCGGTCCGTGTAGGCGATGGCGACCGGCCGCCGGTGGAGCGCGGCCTCGGCGAGTTCGAGGAGCACCTCCGTCTCCGGGGCCGTGGCGGTACGGGACCGCGCGGTGAAGTCGGCCGTGTCCAGCAGGGCGTCGAGCCGTCGGCGCAGGGCGGCGGGCAGCACCCGCAGCAGCTTCGCCGTGGCGCTCTCGCCCGCCGCCGTGGACGTGGTGACGAGCCCCGCCCTCCGACCGGCCAGCAGCCCCAGTACGACGGCCAGGGCCTCCTCGTCCGTGAGCATCAGCGGGGGCATCCGATAGCCGGGAGCGAGCCGGTAGCCGCCGTAGCGACCGCGCACGGAGTCGACCGGCACGCCCAGGTCCAGCAGATGGCCGACGTAGCGGCGGACCGTGCGCTCGTCGACGCCCAGCCGGGCGGCCAGGTCGGAAACGGTACGGAGGCCGCCGCCCTGGAGGATCTCCAGCAGGGCGAGCACGCGCGCGGTCGAAGTGGTCACCCCGAAAGTCTGCCTCGGATACCGGGCGGAAGCTGTCCGGTATCGGTCCTAGCGTGGGAGACGCCCCTTCACGCAGCACCGCAGCCGACAGGAAGACCCTCATGAACTTCGTCTCGATCCGTGTCATCACCGACGACGTCGCCCGCCTCGTCGCCTTCTACGAACAGGTCACCGGTGTCACGGCCGCCTGGTCGACCCCTGACTTCGCCGAACTCACCACGCCCGCCTGTACGTTGGCGATCGCGAGCACCCGCACCGTGGCCCTGTTCGGCACCGACTCCGCGCGCCCTGCCGCCAACCACTCGGTGATCACCGAGTTCCGCGTCGCCGACGTCGACGCCGAGTACGACCGCCTGGCCCCCTCGACTGCGAGTTCGTCCAGAAGCCGACGACGATGCCGTGGGGCAACCGCTCGCTCCTCTTCCGGGACCCCGATGGCAACCTGATCAACTTCTTCACGCCGGTCACGCCGGAGGCGCTGCGGCGGCAGGAGCGCTAGGCGTACTCGTCGAGCGCGGCGAGCACGGGCGCGACCCCGTCCTCGGCGCGCACCCGGGCACCGAGGGCCCCTGCGCGCTCTGCGTAGGCAGGCTCCCGCACGGCCCGTACGAGCGCTGCCGACAGGGACTCGGCGGTCAGGCCGCGCAGCGGTACGGCGCGGGTGCCACGCCCAGGGCGACCAGACGCGCCGCCCAGAAGCCCTCGTCGAACTGGATCGGCACCGGTACGGCCGGCACCCCGGCGCGCAGCCCGGCCGCGGTCGTGCCCGCGCCGCAGTGGTGGACCACGGCCGCCATCCGGGGAACAGCGCCGCGTGCGGGACCTCGCCGACGGTCAGGACGTCGTCGCCGGCCGCTTCGAGGCCGCCCCAGCCGCGCTGGATCACCCCGCGCAGCCCGGCCAGCCGCAGCGCCCGCACGATCTCGCCGCTCAGCCGCTCCGGATCGGGCACGGTGGCACTGCCGAGCCCCACGAAGACCGGGGGCGGACCGGCGTCGATGAAGTCCCCAGCTCCGAGAGGAGTTGGGCTTCTTCGTCGTACGGCCACCAGTAACCCGCCACCGTCAGGCCGGGCCGCCAGTCGGCCGGGCGGGGCACGATCAGCGGGCTGAAGCCGTGGTGGACGGGCCAGTCGTGGCGTTCCCGGGTGCGGAGGGCCGCGCCGGGCCGGGTGCGGGGCAGGCCCAGGCGGGTTCTCAACTCCGGTACGGCGGCGGCGAAGACGTGTTCCACCGCGCGGTTCACCCCGCGCCCGGCGAGCCGGTTGCCGACCGTGCCCCAGGAGCCGCCGCCGAGCACCGGCGGGGCGAACTCCCGTGGGGCGCGATGGGTTGGAGGTACACGCCCATGCTGGGCAGTGACAGCCCTTCGGCGATGGCGTGCCCCAGCGGCCCCAACGAGCTGGACAGCAGCAGGACGTCACTCGACCGGGCCGCCGTCAGCAGGTCGTCGGTCATCCGCCCGACCAGCGCCCGCGCCATCCCGACGACCCGCAGCAGCTTGCCCGCGCCCGAGGCACTGCGGTGCAGCCCGCGCCCCCGCGAGGACTCCAACTCGGCCCGGGGATCCACCGGAAGAGGATGGAAGCCGACGCCCGAACCCGCCACGAGGGGCGCGAAGGCCGCGTGGGTGACGAGAGTGACCTCGTGTCCCGCGCGGACCAGGGCATGCCCGAGTCCGGTGTAGGGGGCCACGTCGCCCCGGGATCCCGCCGTCATGATCGCTACGCGCACGCCGGTCAGTATCCCGTCCGGTGCGCGACGAGTGGGGACGTCAAGTGCCCCTCGTGTCACAGCCGTTGACTTAGTTCTCCGGTGGCTCTACTTTCAGCGCGCCGTCTGGTTCGATAACCCGATCCTTGTTCGAGATCTCGAAAATATCGGCAAAGGAGCCGTATGTTTCGCACCCTCGTCCTGCGCGCCCTGGCGATGGCCGCAGCAGCCCTCACCCTGCTTCTCGTCGCCGGACCCGCGCCCGTGGACCCCCTCCGGGCGGCCCCGGTCGCCTCGACGACCCGTCAGATCGCCGTGCCCACCGCCCCGATGGGCTGGGCCTCCTGGAACAGCTTCGCCGCGAAGATCGACTACACCGTCATCAAGCAACAGGTCGACGCGTTCGTCGCCCTCAGGCCTCCCCGCGGCCGGCTACAAGTACATCAACATCGACGAGGGCTGGTGGCAGGGCACCCGCGACAGCGCGGGCAACATCACCGTCGACACCAGCGAGTGGCCCGGCGGGATGAGCGCCATCGCCGCCTACATCCACAGCAAGGGCCTCAAGGCCGGCATCTACACCGACGCGGGCGCGAACGGCTGCGGCTACTACTACCCGACGGGCCGCCCCGCCGCCGCGAACACCGGCAGCGAGGGCCACTACGACCAGGACATGCTCCAGTTCTCGCAGTGGGGCTTCGACTTCGTGAAGGTCGACTGGTGCGGCGGCGACGCCGAGGGCCTCGACGCGGCGACCGCGTACAAGGCGATCAGCGCCTCGGTCACCAAGGCCACCGCCACCACGGGCCGCGCGCTGACCCTCTCGATCTGCAACTGGGGCTACCAGAACCCCTGGAACTGGGCCCCGGCCTCGCCCCCATGTACCGGACGAGCACGGACATCATCTACTACGGCAACTCACCGTCGACGACGAACATGCTCTCCAATTTCGACCAGGCCCTGCACCCGGCCGCCCAGCACACCGGCTACTACAACGACCCCGACATGCTGATGGTCGGCATGCCCGGCCTCACCGCCGCCCAGAACCGCACCCACATGGCGCTCTGGGCGATCTCCGGCGCCCCCCCTCGCCGGCAACGACCTCACGACCCTCACCACCGAGACCACCGGCATCCTCACCAACCCCGAGGTGATCGCGGTCGACCAGGACCCGCGCGGCCTCCAGGGCGTCAAGGTCGCCGAGGACACGACCGGACTCCAGGTCTACGGCAAGGTCCTCTCCGGCCTCGGCAACCGCGCGGTCACCCTCCTCAACCGCACCTCCGCCGCCCAGAACATCACCGTCCGCTGGTCAGACCTCGGCCTGACCACCGCGTCCGCCACCGTCCGCGACCTGTGGTCCCGCACCAACATCGGTTCCTACGGCACGAGTTACACCGCCAGCGTCCCGGCCGGCGGCTCCGTGTTCCTGAGGATCAGCGGCGGCACCGAGGCGGCGAGCACCACCTACACCGCCACCTCCACCGGCAAGTACACCGGCGTCAGCGCGGCGAGCACCGGCCTGAACGTCGTCGACGTCACCTACACCAACACCGGCTCCACGGCCGTCACCGGCACCCTCTCCGTCAACGGCCAGACCGCCACGACGGTCTCCTTCCCGCCGACCGGGTCCAGCGCGGGCACCATCTCGGTACAGGCCGACCTGTCCAAGGGATCGGGCAACTCCCTGACGCTGACAGGCGGTTCACTCCCGACCCTGGGCGCCGTCAACGTCCAGCCGATCCCGGGCACGAACGGCTCCCTGGTCGTCGGCAAACAGTCCGGCCGCTGCGCCGACGTCTACAACAACACCATCACCAACGGCACCCAGGCCGAGATCTGGGACTGCAACGGCGGCCAGAACCAGGCCTGGACGTACACCTCCCGCAAGGAACTCGTGGTCTACGGCACCAAGTGCCTGGACGCCTACGACAACGGCACCACCAACGGCACGAAGGTCGTCATCTGGGACTGCAACGGCCAGAACAACCAGAAGTGGACCGCCACCTCCGACGGCACCCTCACCAACGTCAACTCGGGTCTCTGCCTGGACGCTTCCGGCGCCGCCACGGCCAACGGCACCCAGCTGATCCTGTGGACCTGCGGCACGGCGGACAACCAGAAGTGGACGCTGACATAGCCGTACCGGCCGGCTGAGCGGCACGACGTCCCGCCGGTCGTCAGGGCCGGCGGGACACGCGCCCCTAGGCGAGCGCGAAGGCGACCAGCCCCGTCGCCGCGAGCAGGGCGCACGCCAACAGGCAGTACGCGAAGGCGCGTTGCCGCAGTCGCCGGTACGTCTCCTCGTACTCGTCGCGCAGTTGACGGCCCCGTTCGGCCGTCCGCTGCCACGACAGCCGGGTGAGAGTCAGGTACTCCGCCTCGAACTGCCGCTCCACCTCGGCCCGTTGCCCCTCGGTGAGCCAGTCCAGCCGCGCCGTGAACCGGGTGGCGGCGGTACGGCCCTCCGCGTGGGCGGCGGCGACCAGCAGATGGCCCTCGATGTCGTTGAGGAAGGCCCCGGTGTCGACGGGGTGCTCGTCCATCGCGGTCACCGGGACGTCAACTCCCGCTCCAGGGAGGGGATGTCGGCGTGGTGGAGGTCGAAGGCGGGGGACTCGCTGCGGATGCGGGGAGCGTGACGAAGTTGTGGCGCGGCGGCGGGCACGAGGTCGCCCACTCCAGTGAACGGCCGTAGCCCCACGGGTCGTCGGACTCGACCTGCTTGCCGTACTTGGCCGTCTTCCACACGTTGTAGAGGAACGGCAGCAGCGACAGGCCCAGCAGGAACGAGAAGATCGTCGACACCGTGTTGAGCGTCGTGAGGCCCTCCACCGCCAGATAGTCGGGGATCCGGCGCTGCATCCCGTTCACACCCAGCCAGTGCTGGACGAGGAAGGTGCCGTGGAAGCCGATGAACAGCGTCCAGAAGGTGAGCTTTCCCAGGCGCTCGTCGAGCATCTTGCCGGTCATCTTCGGCCACCAGAAGTGGAAGCCGGAGAACATCGCGAACACGACCGTGCCGAACACGACGTAGTGGAAGTGGGCGACGACGAAGTACGAGTCGGAGGTCGAGAAGTCGAGCGGTGGGGACGCGAGCATCACGCCGGTCAGGCCGCCGAACACGAACGTGATGAGGAAGCCGGTGGCCCAGAGCATCGGGGTCTCGAAGGACAGGGAGCCCTTCCACATGGTGCCGATCCAGTTGAAGAACTTCACGCCGGTCGGTACGGCGATGAGGAACGTCATGAAGGAGAAGAACGGGAGGAGGACTCCGCCGGTGACGTACATGTGGTGGGCCCACACCGTCACGGAGAGACCGGCGATCGAGATCGTGGCCGCCACCAGGCCCATGTAGCCGAACATCGGCTTGCGGGAGAAGACCGGGATGACCTCGGAGATGATGCCGAAGAACGGCAGCGCGATGATGTACACCTCTGGATGCCCGAAGAACCAGAAGAGGTGCTGCCACAGCAACGCACCGCCATTCGCGGCATCGAAGACATGCGCCCCGAATTTACGGTCCGCCTCCAGCGCGAAGAGCGCGGCGGCGAGGACGGGAAGGCCAGCAGCACGAGCACGGCGGTCAGCAGCACGTTCCACACGAAGATCGGCATGCGGAACATCGTCATGCCCGGTGCGCGCATGCAGATGATCGTGCTGATGAAGTTGACCGCACCGAGGATCGTGCCGAAGCCGGAGAAGGCCAGACCCATGATCCACATGTCGGCGCCGACACCGGGTGAGCGGACCGCGTCCGACAGCGGGGAGTAGGCGAACCAGCCGAAGTCCGCCGCGCCTTGTGGAGTCAGGAAGCCGCCCACCGCGATGGTCGAGCCGAGGAGATACAGCCAGTACGCGAACATGTTCAGGCGGGGGAAGGCGACGTCCGGGGCCCCGATCTGCAGCGGCATGATCCAGTTGGCGAAGCCCGCGAACAGGGGTGTCGCGAACATCAGCAGCATGATCGTGCCGTGCATCGTGAACGCCTGGTTGAACTGCTCGTTGGACATGATCTGCAGGCCGGGTCTGGCGAGTTCGGCGCGCATCAGCAGCGCCATGACGCCGCCGATCAGGAAGAACCCGAACGCCGTGACCAGGTACAGCGTGCCGATCGTCTTGTGGTCCGTGGTCGTCAGCCACTTGATGCTCTTGAGGTCTCTCACGCCCCGCCTGTGTCCGCGCCCGGCCCGCCCGCGCGTCACACTTGGCCGACGCGAGGAGAATCACGGAATCGGGTGTGACGATCGCCCCGGTGCCGGACATGAACGGGACATGAGCAACGACGAGAACTTCGCCGCTGCCTATCGCGAGCACTACTGGGCGGTCAGCCGCTATGTTGCGCGGCGACTGGACGGGCGGAGCGGCGAGGTCGAGGAAGTGGTGGCGGAGGTCTTCACCGTCGCCTGGCGCCGCCGTGCGGATCTGCCGGCGGTTCCGTTGCCCTGGCTGTACGGGGTGGCCCGTAACTGCCTCGCCAACGCGGTGCGGGGGTACGGGCGGCGGCGTCGGCTCGTCGACCGGCTGGGCAACGACGAGGCCGCGCACGGGCGGCAGGTCGAGGTGGGTCCCGAGGCGGATGCGCCCGGGGCTGGGTGCACGAGGCGTTGGCGCGGTTGTCGTCTGCCGACCAGGAGGTGTTGCGGCTCACGGCGTGGGAGGAACTCGGGGTGGAGGAGGTCGCCGTGGTTCTCGGGTGCGGTGTGCGGGCTGCGGCGATGCGGTTGCATCGGGCTCGGCGGAGGTTGAGAGCCGAGATCGATCGGCTCGCGGTGCTGGGAGGGGCGGGGCGTTGAGTCACTATTCTGCGGCGCCGTCGTGGCTGGTCGCGCCCACGCGGCGCAGCCGCACATTGATGCCGCCCGCGTCCCTCTGGGGCGCCACACCCAGCCCGAAGGAACATCGCCATGGTTGACGAACTCGAACTACTGCGTAGCGCCAACCCGTTCACGAGGGACGGGTCCCGTTACGGTGACGGGCCGCTTGATCATCATGCCGAGCGGGGGCTCAACCGGCTGCTGAGTGAACGGCGTTCACGGCGTCGGCGACTCTTCTGGAGCCTCGGGGCCACGGCTGCCGTCGCCGCGACCGTGCTCACCCTGGTACTGGGAGGGCCGAGCGGTACGCCGGCGGTGGCGGCTCCGCGGGCGCTGGTGGTGCAGGCGCACTCCACGCCCGTGTCCCTGAAGCAGCTCGCGGCACTCGCGGAAGCCGTCGCGGTCGACGGAACTCCCGCTCTGCGCAGGGGAACCCATGTGCAGTCGTGGAGTCTCGGCATGTCCGACGACAAGCCGCCGGTGACCGTTCCCGAGGAGCGCATCGTGCGGTGGAACGCGGACGACAGCCACACGGAGCGTCTCGTTGAGGACGGGCGGGTCCTCAAGGAGACGACGTTTCCGCCGAGTTGGAGTGATGTCCCGCCCGATGCCCGGCCACCGCACGACGTGGCCGGACTGCGGGCGTACCTCCAGGAGACGGCGTACAGCAAGACTCCGTTGACCACGCCCGAACTCCTCAGTGCCGTGGGGAGTTGCTGGACCACTGGACGCTCGGGGCGCGTGAGTCGGCGGCGTTGGCGCGGCTGCTCGCGGGGGCCGACGGGCTGCGGCCGGTGGGGAGGTGACCGACCGGCTCGGGCGGGCCGGGCAGGCGTACGTGTACCAGCGGTCGGGCAGCCGGCTGATGCTGATCATGGACCCGGCCACCGGCGCCGTTCTCGGGATGGAGAACACCTTCACGAAGGACCAGCCCGAGTACGGCGTCAAGGCCGGGGACGTCATGGAGTACAGCGCCTGGACGCGCTGATCACACCCCGAGCTGCCGGGCCGCGGCGGTCACCGTCTGCTCCAGCAGCGTGGCGATCGTCATCGGGCCGACGCCGCCCGGCACCGGGGTGATCAGCGAGGCGCGCTCGGCGGCGGAGTCGAAGTCGACGTCACCGACGTTGCCCGCGTTGTAACCGGCGTCGATCACGACCGCGCCGGGCTTGATGTCCTCGCCGCGGATCAGCCGGGGGCGGCCCACGGCGGCAACCACGATGTCGGCCTCGCGGACCACGTCGGACAGGTCCCGGGTGCGCGAGTGGCAGTAGGTGACCGTCGCGTCGCGGGCCAGCAGCAGCATGCCCGCCGGCTTGCCGAGGATCGCGCTGCGGCCGACGACGACCGCGCGCTTGCCGGACGGGTCGACGCCGTACTCGTCGAGCAGCCGCAGGATGCCGCCGGGCGTGCAGGACACGAAGCCCGGCAGGCCGAAGCTCATCGTCGCGAACGACGCGAAGGTGACGCCGTCCACGTCCTTCTCCGCCGCGATCGCCTCGAACGCGGCCCGCTCGTCGATGTGTTCACCCATCGGGTGCTGGAGGAGGATGCCGTGCACGGCCGGGTCGGAGGAGAGTCCGTCGAGGGTGGCGACCAGTTCGGCGGTGGTCGTGGCGGCGGGCAGTTCCACGTGCCGGGACTTGATGCCGGCCTTGCGGCTGCGGTTCTGCTTCATCCGGACGTATGTGACGGAGGCCGGGTCCGCACCGACCAGGACCGTCGCGAGACAGGGCGCCGTACCGGTGCGCTCCGTGATGTCGGCGGCCTTCTTCGCGGTGTCCTCGACGATGCGCCGGGCGAGCGCGGTGCCGTCCATGAGCCGTGCCTGAGACATGATCCACTCCTGAGCTGGTTTGACCAATCGCCCAGGCGCACGGCATCGACTCCGCGTGGGCCGCTCCACGGTGGTGCTCCACCTCAGCGCCAGTCACGACCCAGGAACAGCGTAACCGACGGTCTTATGACAGTCCCGGCCCGCTCACCTGCGCCGGACCGGAGGCGTGCGGGAGCGTGCCGCCCGCAGCACCGATCCCAGCAGCGCGACGGACGCCCGCAGGCGCGCCGCGGAGACCGGTGCTCGCCGCCGAGTCGCAGCGGAGCGCGCGGGAGCCGTGGTAGCCGAGAAGGTCCAGGTCAGCCGGGTGGTGACCCGGACCTTCGGCACCAGTCTCGCTAGCCGTCCCATGCCTGGATCATGGTCTGCCGGGTGATCTTGCCGTCGTTCAGCACGAGCATCGACTCGGACAGGACGCGGGTCCCGTCGGCGTACTGACAGGACTCGCTGAAGGCGACACGGTCCCCCTGTACGACGCACTCCTCCAGTTTGTGTGTCATGTCGCGGCTGAAGACATCGGCGAGCATCGCGCCGATCTCGTCCCGGCCGCGCAGGACCGTGGGGTGGCTGGGCTGGCTTTGGTGGTCGACGACGTGGATCTCGGCGTCGTCCGCGTAGAGCGACAGAAGTGTCGCCGCTGTGTGTTCTTCGATGCCCCGGCGCAGGGCTTCGGAGTCGAAGCCGGGGCGTGTCGCGGTGCCCATGGGTGACCTCCTCGGAGGGCCGCGGCCCACACCGGAGTGAGCCGCGACGGGCCTCTCCTACGAGACTCCTCCGTTGTACCGGAGTCGGCAAACGCAGTGGCACGCTCCGCCTCACGGGTGAGCGGTGGCCGGTACCCGTGACCGCGCGGGGACCGGCCGCGTTGCTGAGGGCATGATCTCAACACGACGTATTGCCGCCGCCGTTGGTCTCGCGGTCGGGGTCACCGGCCTCGTCGCGCCGATGGCGAACGCCGCCGACGCGCCGGCCTTCAAGGACGGCAAGGTCAGCCCGGTCGCCCTCCTGGACTCGCTCGCGGTGAGTGAGATCCCCGCCGAGCACCGCGCGGAGGTCCCGCGGGTCGCCGGGCAGCTGCAGGGGCTGAACCACCTGAACGACCTCCAGCAGCTGCACCAGGTCACCGACATGGCGGCGCCGGTCACGGGACTCCTCCCCAGCATCGAGCCGTGAGCCGGCGGTACTGACCCCGCGGGCCACGCGGACCTCGAGGGCCGTCCGGAAACGGGCGGCCCTCAGCCGTTCCCGGATCAGCCCGTCGTCGCCAGGAACTGCGTCGCCGCCAGCTCCGCGTAGAGCGGGTCGGCGGTCACCAGCTCCCGGTGCGTGCCCACCGCGCGCACCCGGCCCGCGTCCATGACCACGATCCGGTCCGCCATCGTCACCGTGGACAGCCGGTGCGCGACGACCAGGACCGTCGTCGTACGGGCCACATCGGCGACGGTGTCGCGCAGGGCCGCCTCGTTCACCGCGTCCAGCTGCGAGGTCGCCTCGTCGAGAAGCAGCAGCCGGGGCCGGCGCAGCAGCGCCCGTGCGATGGCGACGCGTTGACGTTCGCCGCCCGAGAGGCGGGTGCCGCGGTGACCGACCAGGGTGTCGGCGCCCTTGGGGAGCCGCGCGACCAGGCCGTCGAGGCGGGTCGTCCGCAGGACGCGGGTGACGGCCTCGTCGTCCGCGTCCGGGTTGCCCAGCAGCAGGTTGTCGCGCAGGGAGCCCGACAGGACCGGGGCGTCCTGCTCCACATACCCGATGGCGGACCGGAGGCGGGGCAGATCCCAGTCCGCGAGGTCCCGGCCGTCGAGGGTGATGGCTCCGGACTCGGGGTCGTAGAAGCGCTCGATGAGGGAGAAGACGGTGGTCTTGCCCGCGCCGGACGGGCCGACGAACGCCGTCATGCCCTGGGCCGGTACGTCGAAGGTCACGCCGTGGTGGACGTAGGGCAGGTCGTCGGCGTAGCGGAAGCGGACGTCGTCGAAGGCGAGGGCTGCGGGTGCGGCGCCGGGGAGGGCAACTCGGCGTGCGGGGACGGGGGTTCGGCGGGGAGTTGCAGCGCCTCCTGGATGCGGGAGAGGGCCGCGGCGCCCGTCTGGTACTGGGTGATCGCGCCGACGACCTGCTGGATCGGCTGCATCAGGTAGAAGACGTACAGGAGGAAGGCGACCAGCGTGCCGATGTCGATCGCGCCCGTCGCCACCCGCGCACCGCCCACCGCGAGCACGGTGATGAACGCGACCTGCATCGACAGCCCCGCCGTATTGCCCGCCGCCGCAGTCCACTTGGCGGCCCGTACGCTCTGCCGCCACGACTCCTCGGCCGCCGCGTGCAGCCTGCGCTCCTCGCGGTCCTCGGCGCCGGACGCCTTCACCGTGCGCAGCGCGCCCAGGACGCGTTCCAGCGAGGCGCCCATCACGCCGACCGCGTCCTGCGCCTGCCGGCTGGCCCGGTTGATGCGCGGCACGATCAGGCTGAGCACGGTGCCCGCACCCGCGATCACGGCCAGCGTGACACCGAGCAGGACCGGGTCAACCACGCCCATCATCACGACAGTTGCCACCAGTGTGAGTCCGCCGGTCCCGAGGCCGACCAGCGAGTCCGTGGTGACCTCGCGCAGCAGGGTCGTGTCCGAGGTGATGCGCGCCATCAGGTCGCCGGGCTCGCTGCGGTCCACGGCGGGGATCCGCAGTCGCAGCAGATACGACGACAGGGCGCGCCGCGCGCCGAGCACCACCGACTCGGCGGTGCGCCGCAGCACATACGAACCCAGCGCGCCCAGCGCCGCGTTGGCGACCACCAGCGCCGACATCGCGAGCAGCGCACCGGTGATGGCGCGGTCGTGCGACAGGTCGTCGATGAGACCTCGCGCCACCAGCGGCAGCAGCAGAGCGGCGCCGCCGGTGACCAGCGAGAGCAGCGCGCCCGCCAACAGGGCCCAGCGGTGCGGTCGTACGTAGTCGAGGAGCAGTCGCCAGGCCGGCGCTCCGCTCTGCGTCCCTGCGATGCTCACGGCACTCCTCGGGAGTCGGTCGGAGCATTCAGGCTACGTCGGCCAGGTGAGCCGGTCCGCGACGCGCTGCCCGCCGTCGCCGGTCCCCTCCCGTACCCGGCGACGCCGGACCCTCGGTCGTGCCCTTACCGATCAGTCACGCGTAGGGTCGGAGGGGTACAACGGCCGACGAAAGGGTTCAGGACCATGGCGCAGGAAGTACGCGGCGTGATCGCACCGGGCAAGGACGAACCGGTCCGGGTCGAGACGATCGTCGTACCCGATCCCGGACCCGGCGAGGCCGTGGTGAAGGTACAGGCCTGCGGGGTCTGTCATACCGACCTGCACTACAAACAGGGCGGAATCAGCGACGACTTCCCCTTCCTGCTCGGCCACGAGGCCTCCGGAATCGTGGAGTCGGTCGGCGAGGGCGTCACCGACGTGGCCCCGGGCGATTTCGTGATCCTCAACTGGCGTGCCGTGTGCGGCAATTGCCGCGCCTGTCTGCGCGGTCGCCCCTGGTACTGCTTCAACACCCACAACGCCAAGCAGAAGATGACCCTCGCCTCGACCGGCCAGGAACTCTCCCCGGCCCTCGGCATCGGCGCCTTCGCCGAGAAGACCCTGGTCGCCGCCGGACAGTGCACCAAGGTCGACCCGGCCGTCTCCCCGGCTGTCGCAGGGCTGCTGGGCTGCGGGGTGATGGCCGGCATCGGCGCGGCCATCAACACCGGAAACGTCGGACGCGGTGACACCGTCGCGGTCATCGGCTGCGGTGGCGTCGGTGACGCGGCTATCGCCGGGTCCCGGCTCGCGGGTGCGGCGCGGATCATCGCCGTGGACATCGACGACCGCAAGCTGGAGAAGGCCCGTTCCATGGGCGCCACGCACACCGTCAACTCGAAGACGAACGACCCGGTCGAGGCGATCCGTGAACTCACCGCTGGCTTCGGCGCCGACGTCGTCATCGAGGCGGTCGGGCACCCCGAGACGTACAAACAGGCCTTCTACGCCCGGGACTTGGCGGGCACGGTCGTCCTCGTCGGTGTGCCCACGCCCGAGATGAAGCTCGAACTCCCGCTCCTGGACGTCTTCGGGCGCGGTGGCTCGCTGAAGTCGTCGTGGTACGGCGACTGCCTGCCCTCCCGGGACTTCCCGATGCTGATCGACCTGCACCAGCAAGGGCGCCTGGACCTGGCCGCGTTCGTCACGGAGACGGTCCAACTCGACGAGGTGGAGAAGGCGTTCGAGCGGATGCACGGCGGCGACGTGCTGCGTTCGGTGGTGGTGCTGTGATGGCCGCTCGCATCGAACACCTCGTCACCTCGGGGCAGTTCAGCCTCGACGGCGGCACCTGGGACGTCGACAACAACGTCTGGATCGTGGGCGACGACCACGAGGTCGTCGTCATCGACGCGGCCCATGACGCCGACGCCATCCTCGCGGCGATCGGCGACCGCAGGCTGACCGCCATCGTCTGCACCCACGCCCACAACGACCACATCGACGCCGCGCCCGAACTCGCCGACCGCACCGGCGCGACGATCTGGCTGCACCCGGACGACCTGCCGCTGTGGAAGCAGACCCACCCCGACCGCGACCCCGACGCCCATCTCGCCGACGGCCAGGTGATCGAGGCCGCGGGCGCCGACCTGAAGGTCCTGCACACGCCCGGTCACGCGCCCGGCGCGGTGTGCCTCTACGACCCCGGGCTCGGCACGGTCTTCACCGGCGACACCCTCTTCCACGGCGGCCCGGGCGCCACCGGACGGTCGTACTCCCACTTCCCGACGATCATCGACTCCATCCGCGACCGGCTGCTGACCCTGCCCCCGGAGACGAGGGTGCTCACCGGGC
This sequence comes from Streptomyces sp. P3, assembly GCA_016893485.2. Taxonomy (GTDB): domain Bacteria; phylum Actinomycetota; class Actinomycetes; order Streptomycetales; family Streptomycetaceae; genus Streptomyces. The sequence continues at coordinate 1,092,671 of JAFEKX020000001.1, read as the reverse complement.
ACGGCGACTCGACGACTGTCGGGGCTGAGGCCGGTCACCTGGAGGAGTGGATCGCGCGGGGTCACTGAGACACCGGCGAATACCCGACAGGAGATGTCCGGCTTCCCGTGCACGATCGGCATGACACACGTCGAACGAGCACGGAGGTCGGACATGCCGGGTCCACTGGAGGGCAGGGTCGCGCTGGTCGCGGGGGCGACACGCGGGGCGGGGCGCGGGATCGCCGTGGAACTGGGCGCGGCCGGCGCCACCGTCTACGTGAGCGGTCGCAGCACCCGCGCGCGGCGCTCCGAGTACGACCGGCCGGAGACCGTCGAGGACACCGCCGACCTCGTCACCGCGGCCGGCGGCCGGGGCGTCGCCGTCCCCACCGACCACCTGGACCCCGCGGCCGTACGCGCCCTCGTCGACCGCGTCGACGAGGAACAGGGCCGCCTCGACGTCCTCGTCAACGACATCTGGGGCGCCGAGCACCTCTTCGCCTGGGACACCCCCGTCTGGGAACACGACCTCGACAAGGGACTCCGCCTCCTCCGGCTGGCGGTGGAGACGCACGCGATCACCAGCCACCACGCGCTGCCCCTGCTGCTGCGCCGGCCAGGCGGTCTGGTGGTCGAGATGACCGACGGGACCGCCGAGTACAACCGCGACACCTACCGCGTCTCCTTCTTCTACGACGTCGCCAAGTCCTCCGTCCTGCGCATGGCCTTCGCCCTCGGCCATGAACTCGGCCCACGCGGCGCCACCGCCGTCGCGCTCACCCCGGGCTGGATGCGCTCCGAGATCATGCTCGACCAGTTCGGCGTCCGCGAGGACAACTGGCGCGACGCCCTGACCGAGGTCCCGCACTTCGCCATCTCGGAGACCCCGCGCTACGTCGGCCGCGCCGTCACCGCCCTCGCCGCCGACCCCCAACTCGCCCGCTGGAACGGCCAGTCGCTCTCCAGCGGCGGACTCGCCCGGGTGTACGGCTTCACCGACCTCGACGGCAGCCGCCCGGACGCGTGGCGGTACCTGGTGGAGGTGCAGGACGCCGGGAAACCGGCGGACGTGACCGGCTACCGGTGACGTGCCGGATCAGATCTGGGTCACCGGCCAGCGCCCCGAGTGGCCCGGCGGCAGCGCCAGATCGTCCCGCACGGCCGCGTAGTAGCCCTCGCGCCGGGCACGCTGACGCTCCATCAACTCCCGCCAGGCCTCCGGGTCGTGGGTCTCCGCGCGCATGAACCGCTCCATCGCCATCACCGCGCCGACCCACGCCCGGGCCTTGTCCACCACCTCCGTGCTCCCCAGCAGGAGCAGCGCCTCACCGGGCGGGTCCCGGTCCACGGTCGCCTCGGCCAGCAGCGGTTCCGCCTCGGCCGGGGACAGCGGGTGCGGATGCGGGTCGTTGCCGAAATGGGAGGCGACCCGGTAGGTCAGGGTCACCGACTTCTTCAGCGACCGGGCGTACTCGGCGTACACCTCCAGCCGCCGCTCCTCCCAACGGGCGTCCCGCTCACGGCGGAACCTCGCCTGATCGCCCCGCACGATCGCCACGTACGAACCGAGGGCGCCGATCACGACACCGATCAGCGCCGGGAGTTGCTGGATGAACGCGTTCATGTCCGCACGGTATCTGCCGAGTTGATCGTTCCGGCAGTACGTTCGGGTGCATGACTGACACGACGCGCTTCGAGGGGTACGGAGTTCTCGTCACCGGCGCGGCCCGCGGCATCGGCGCGGCCGTCTCCCGGCGGCTCGCGGAGGAGGGCGCGCGGGTCCTGGTGACCGACGTCGATCTGCCCGAGGCGGAGAAGACGGCGGCTGGGCTGCGTGAACTCGGGCTCGCGACCGAGGCGTTCGGCTGTGACGTGGGGAGTCAGGAGTCGGTGGAGCGGGCGGTCGCGCGGGCCGTCGAGTCGTTCGGGGCGCTGGACGTCCTGGTCAACAGTGCCGCGCACTGCACGCCCGACCACCCGCTCTTCGAGGACGAGCCGGACGACGAGTGGGCCAGTGACCTCGACATCACGCTCACGGGTCCGTACCGCTGCTGCCGGGCCGCCCTTCCGCACCTCGTCGCCTCGGGGCGCGGGGCGGTCGTCAACATCGGTTCCGTGAACGGCGGTCAGGACTTCGGCAACCACGCCTACAGCGCGGCCAAGGCCGGACTCGCCTCGCTGACCCGCACCCTCGCCGGGCACGCCGGCCCCGGGGAGTGCGGGTCAATCTGGTGATGCCGGGCACGGTACGGACCTCCGCGTGGGAGGGCCGGGACGCCGAACTCGACGCGGTCAGGGGCTGTTCCCGCTCGGCCGGGTCGGCGAGCCCGAGGACGTCGCCGCCGCCGTCGCGTTCCTCGCCTCACGGGACGCGTCCTGGATCACCGGCACGACCCTCGCCGTCGACGGCGGGCTCACCGCGGTCAACTCCGCTTTCCGCCAGTCCCTTTCAGAGCGCCGGGCCGAGAGGCAGTGAGGCGAGTGCCGTCAGCACCCGGTCCGTATCGGTCTCGTCCGTACGCCAGTTGCTGAACGCGGCCCGCAGCGCCGGTGTCCCGTCGTGGACCGTGGGGTCAGGAACGCCTCGCCGGTGGCCGCGACCGCCTCCGCCACGGCGGCCACCCGCTCCTGCGTGGGGTCCTCGGCGAGCGTGAAGCAGACGACGTTCAGCCGGACCGGCGCCGACAGCCGCAGCCCCGGGAGGGCGGCGATGCCCTCGCCGAGCCGGTGCGCGAGGGCCACGTTGCGCTCGACGATCTCGCGGTGCCCGGCGCGGCCGTAGGCCATGAGGGAGAACCAGGCGGGGAGGGCGCGCAGGCGCCGGGAGTTCTCGGGCGTGAGGTGGAGGAAGTCCGGGTCGCCGGTCGGCGGGCCCAGGTACGGGGACGCGTTGTGGAACACCCTGACCTGGAGGTCGCGGCGGCGGGTGAACTGCACGGCCGCGTCGTAGGGCACGTTGAGCCACTTGTGGAGGTCGACGCAGACCGAGTCGGCCGCGTCGAGTCCGTCGACGAGATGGGCGTAGGCGGGGAGAGCGCGGCGAAGCCGCCGAACGCGGCGTCCACGTGCAGCCAGAAGTCGTGCCGTTCCTTGAGCGCGGCGATCGCCCGCAGGTCGTCGAAGTCGACGGTGTTCACGGTGCCCGCGTTCGCGACGACGATCGCCGGGCGGCCCTTCAACTCGGCCAGGGCGGCGTCCAGTCGGGCCACGTCGACGGCCTCACGGTTCCCGCCGAGCACGGGCACGTGACGCAGCCGGTTCCGGCCGATGCCCAGCACGGAGAGTGCCTTGGTGACGCTGGAGTGGGGGCTGCCGGAGAGCACGTCGACCGGGCCGAGCGCGGCGGCCCCGTCCCGCGACACGTCGACGCCCAGGCGTTCGCCGAGCCACTCGCGGGCGACGGCGAGGCCCACCGTGTTGGACACGGTCGCGCCGGTCACGAAGGCCCCCGAGTGCGCCTCCCCGAGCCCGAACAGCTCACGCAGCCAGTCGACCGTCTCCCGCTCCAGGGCCGCCGCCCAGGACCCCGCGGCGCCGGACACGTTCTGGTCGTAGGCGCTGGTCAGCCAGTCCCCGGTGACCGACGCGGGGGTCGCGCCGCCGGTCACGAAGCCGAGGTAGCGCGGGCCCGTCGAGCCGGAGAGGCCGGGAGCCCACCGTTCCTGGAACCGGGTGAGCGCCGCCTCGCCGCCCGCGCCCTCGGCCGGCAGCGGTTCCCGGTCGGGCGCCTCGTCGAGCCGGACGACCGGGCGCTCGGCGACCCCGGCCAGCTCGCGGGCGGCGAGGTCACGGGCGGACTGGAGGAGGTCGGGGAGCCGGGCGAGGTCGTCGGCGAGGGTGCGGTGCATGGTCGGCAGCGTAGGCGGAGGCCGCCGACCGGGTATCGGGCCACTTCGGCGGAACTGGACTGAACGAGGGGGACGGTGTCAGTCGTCGTGCCGGGAGCGGTGCGGGAGGTGGCCCTGGCGCAGCCGGAGCCAGGTGTCGCGGGCCCGGCGGCCCGCACGGGTGCGGCTGTGCGCGACCATCTCCCGCGCCTCCCGCTCGGACGCGGCCATCGCCGACGAGCCCCGCAGCGGCTTGCGCGCGGTCTCGCGCAGGAACAGGGCGGCGATCACCCCAATCACGCCGGTGACCATGAGGTAGTAGGCGGGGACGAGTTCGTTGCCCGTGACGTCGACCAGCGCGGAGGCGATCAGCGGGGTCGTGCCGCCGAACAGGGAGACCGAGAAGTTGTAGGCCAGGGACAGGCCGCCATAGCGGAGATGGGTCGGGAAGAGCGCGGGGAGGGTCGCGGCGCTCGTGCCGGCGAAGCAGACCAGGAACAGGCCGAGGATCGCGCAGCCGATCGCGGGCAGCACGATGCCGCCCTGGCGGATGAGCTGGAAGACGGGGATCGAGAAGACCACCATGGCCCCGCCGCCCCACAGGAACAACGGCCGACGGCCGTAGCGGTCGGAGGAGCGGCCGACGACGGTGATGGTCAGGACGACGAGCACCATCGTGCCCAACACGAGGAGCTGTGCGGTGAGTTCGGACTGGCCGAGGGTGGAGCTCATGTAGGTCGGGAGGTACGAGGTCACCATGTAGTTGGTGACGTTGTAGAGCAGGACCAGGCCGACGCAGACCAGCATGGCCTGCCAGTGGTCGGTGAACAGTTCCTTGAAGCGGCCCCTGCCGGACATCCGGGCCTCCTCGCCCCGCTTCTCCTCGACCTCCTGGAACGCGGGCGTCTCCTCCAGCCGGAGCCGCATGTAGAGGCCGATCAGCCCGAGCGGTCCCGCGACGTAGAACGGGATGCGCCAGCCCCAGTGGACCATCTGGTCCTCGGACAGGGCGGCGGTCAGCACGGTGACCAGGCCGGAGCCGAGGGAGTAGCCGATGAAGGTGCCGAAGTCGAGCCAGCTGCCGAGGAAGCCGCGCATCCGGTCCGGTGAGTACTCCGCGATGTAGGTGGTGGCACCGGCGTACTCGCCGCCGGTCGAGAAGCCCTGCACCAGGCGGCAGAGCAGGAGCAGCAGCGGCGCGGCCACGCCGATCGAGTCGTAGCCCGGCAGGAAGCCCACCGCGAAGGTGCTGATCGCCATCATGATCATGGTGACGGCGAGGACCTTCTGCCGTCCCACCCGGTCGCCGAGCGGCCCGAAGACGAGTCCGCCGAGCGGCCGGACCAGGAAGGCCGCCGCGAAGGTCGCGAACGTCGAGATGACCTGGGAACCCGGTGAGCTGGACGGGAAGAAGACCTTGCCGAGGGTCGAGGCGACATAGGCGTAGACGCCGAAGTCGAACCACTCCATCGTGTTGCCGAGCGCCGCGGCCGACACCGCGCGCCGCACGGCCGGCCGGTCGGCCACCTTGACGTCGTCCGGGCCCAGGGACTTCTTGCGCCGCCGCAGCAGCGTGCGCACCATCCGTTCGGTGCGTGCGTTCCCCGAGCCGAGTCCGCGTCGTGGATCGCCCTGGCGTGCGGGATCCCGTCTGTTTGGCCTCATGTGCACCTGTGCGTGTCGTCGGGGTTCCGCTTCGCGCGCCGTGCGGTCCGCGGAATGCTGATTGATCACGCCTAACCGGTGCGGGCCACTCGGAAACCCGCCGTCCGCTTACCGAGGCCGTCTTCCGTCGGGACGGCCGAGCGGCGGAGAATGTCACCGTTTCGTCGCGGTCCGGCCCGGGCCACAACCTCGCGGCCCGTGCGCCGGTCTAGGTGGCAGAGATCGCAGTACAGGCTGAGGGATCGCAGTACAGGCTGAGGGGAGGGTCCGACATGAGGGACATACGCAGACGAGGTGCCATAGCGCTCGGTGTCACCGGGCTGGTGGCGCCGCTGACGCTCGCGCTGGGCAGCGCTCCGGCGCAGGCGGCGTCGAACTGTACGACGCAGAAGGGGCCGTACCAGAAGCAGGTCGAGAAGTTCCTCGGCCGGCCGGTCGACGGGAAGCAGTCCGCCGCCGACTGCAAGGCCATCAAGGCCTTCCAGACCAAGCACGGCATCACGCCGAACATCGGCTACGCGGGCTCCGTCACCTGGGGCGTGATGGACCTCATGAACAAGCAGAAGGCCGTGGGCACCAAGCCCAACGCGGCCGGCAAGTGCCCGACCAACAAGGGCCGCATCGCCTGCGTCAACCTCACGCTCCAGATCAGCTGGATCCAGGACGGCAGCCGCCTGGTCTACGGCCCGGTCCCGGTCCGCACCGGCCGCAACGGCTACGAGACCCGCACCGGTCTGAAGAAGATCTACTGGCGGGACATCGACCACGTCTCGAACATCTACGACGTGCCGATGCCCTACAGCCAGTTCTTCGACGGCGGCCAGGCCTTCCACTCCGTCAACCTCAGCATGTGGAACCCGCCGGGCTCGCACGGCTGCGTCAACATGACCCCGGCCACCGCCAAGAAGTACTGGTCGCTGCTGAAGAACGGCGACGACGTCTTCGTGTACGGCCGCAAGCCGGGCACCTGACAGACAGTCACCCGGCTTGCTCGGCAACGCCGTTACGCGGGCGCGTCCCCGAAGTCCGGGATCTCCAGCCTCGCTCCGCCCTGCCGCGCCGAGTCGTGCGCGATGATGCCCGGCAGGGTGTAGCGGGCCGCGACCCACGCGTTCACGGACGGCAGGGTGCGGGAGTTGACCGCCGTCACGAAGTCGTCCGCCAGGAAGTGGTGGCTTCCCTCGTGGCCGTTGTGCAGGTTGTCGAACTCCCGCGGCAGCCGCGACCGGTCGTGCACCGGCGCCGAGCCCGAGGTGAAGGCGGCCCGGAGGTCCGGCGCGATGTGCTGAAGTGACGGATCGTCAGGAGACATGGTGGGCTTGGGCTCCAGCAGCTCGCTGATGTCCTGCACCCCCTTCTTGTCCTGCCAGAACGCCACCGTCGCGAGCTGCTCCATGCTCGCGTCCGTGCCGAAGAACCGGAAACGCGACTCCCGGATCTGCGAGGGATAGCCCACCCGCCGGAACTCGTTCGTACGGAACGAACCGCCGCCCGCGACCTCGAAGAGCGCGGTCGCGTTCGAGAAGTCGTTGCCGAACTGGCTGACGTCCTTGTCGAAGACGCCGTCCCCGCGCTGGTCGACCACACCGATCGCGGACACGCTCACCGCGTGCGTCTGCCACGCGCCGAGCACCCCGCCCACCGAGTGCGTCGGGTAGAGCAGCGGCGGATAGCTGGCGGTGGCCTTCCAGTTGTCGCCGCCGCTGTACTGGTACGCCTCGTAGAACCCCAGATCCATGTCGTGGACGTAGTCGCCCTCGGCGTAGAAGATCCGCCCGAAGGCGCCCTCCGCGATCTGGTTGCGGGCGTGCACGGTCGCCGGGTTGTACTGGCTGGTCTCGCCCATCATGTACGTCAGTCCGGTGGCCCGGACCGCGTCGATGATCGCCGCGATCTCCTCCGTGCTGATCGCCATGGGCACCGCGGAGTACACGTGCTTGCCTGCGCCGAGTCCCTGGAGGACCAGGGGGCCGTGGGTCCAGCGCTGGGTGAAGATCGCGACGGCGTCGACGGCCTTCGACTCCAGCATCGCCTCGTACGAGGGGAAGGTGCCCGCCAGCCCTTGTTCGGCGGCGAGTTGCTCCGCGCGCTCCGGCAGGAGGTCGGTCACATAGACCTCGCTCACGCCGGGATGGGCCTGGAACAGTCGGGCGAACTGGCCGGAGAACTGGCCTGCTCCGACGATGCCGAGGGAGAACGTCATAGGTGCGTGTCCTTCTCTGACGGGGTGTGACGGACCGAGCGGTCACCGACCGGAGGGTCACTGACCGAGGATGAAGTTGATCTGCTTGTTGGTCTTGTCCAGGCCGCCGACGGGTGCGTCATTGGCGTAGACGTCCTGCATGGCGGGGTGCATCAACGCGTACACGTCCGCCGCGTAGTTGGTGATCGGGTAGGAGAAGGTGGTGAAGTCCTTCTTGTCGGCCACCGGCTTGGTGAACGCCGTGACGTCGATGCCCTTCTTCTTGTAGGCGGCGACGGCGGTGTTCGTGCCGTCAGGGGTCGCGGGGAACACGATTCCGTAGCTGCCGACCGTTTTCTGGCAGTCGTCGGAGGAGAGATACTTGACCCATTTCTCCGCGCCCGGTTTGTTGTGCGCGTCCTTGGTGATGGAGTCGGCGAGACCGTTCATCATGGTCGCCCGCTCACCGCTCGGACCGGTCGGCGTGTACGCCGTGCCGACCTTGATGCCCTTGGCCGCGGCGTACGTGGAGATCATCCACGCTCCGTCGAAGGAGGTGGCCGCCTTGCCCGCCGCGACCTGCGCGTTGGCCGGGTTGGCGCCGTCGCTGTAGTCCGTGTACGGCGCGAGATAGCCCTTCTTCGCCAGCCCGAAGTACCACTTGACCACGGACTGGAAGGTCTTGCTGTCGTACTGGTACTTGGTGCCCCAGCGCGTCTTGTCCGTGTAGTTCCAGCCCGCCGAGCCGGTGAACGGGCTCCAGGTCGTCTGGCCGTCCGCGTCACCGGCGCCGCCGCTGGCGAGGCCGTAGGTCCTGACGTGGTTCTTGTCGAAGCCCGGTTCGTCGCCGCGCTTGCCGTTCCGGTCGACGGTGAGATGGGCGATGGCCTTCTCGAAGGTGCCGCCGTCGGTCGGGTTCCAGGACAGGGTGTTGAGCTGGTCCGCGGTGAGCCCGGCCGACGTGACCATCTTCTGGTTGTAGAAGAGGGCGACCGTGTCCCAGTCCTTCGGGGCGCCGTAGCGATGGCCGTCCTGGCCCACCCAGTTGGCGGCCAGTCCCGGCTGGTAGTTGGCCGCGTCGATGCCGAGGTCGTCGAGCGGCTGGAGCACCTTCAGGTCGGCGAACTGGCCGAACTTCTGGATGTGGTCGGTGAACACGTCCGGCTGGGTGCCCGCGATGAAGCTCGCGGTGAGCTTGGTCCAGTAGTCGGCCCAGCCCAACTGCGTGATCTTCACCTTGAGTCCGGGGTTCTCCTGCTCGAAGCCCTTCGCGCAGGCCTGGTAGGCGGGGAGCTGGTTGGAGTCCCACAGCCAGTACGTCACCGTGTCGGACCCCGACCCCACGGAGTCGCCGTTGGCGCAGCCCGCGGTCAGGGACAGCGCGAGTGCCCCGGTCAGTGCCGCGACCGTACGAATACGCATGCCCGTCCCCTTACTTGATTCCGGTGAAGCTGATGGAACTCACGATGCGGCGCGCGAAGACACCGAACAGCACGAGCATCGGGAGCGCGGCGATCAGGGTCGCCGCCATCAGGCCCGACCAGTCGTAGCCGGTCTGCGGGGTCTGCGACCGGAAGATGGCCAGGGCCACCGACAGCACACGGGAGCTGTCGCTGTACGACACCATCAGGGGCCAGAAGTAGTCGTTCCAGGACGTGATGTACGTCAGCACGCCCAGGGTCAGGATCGGCGTCGAGGCCATCGGCAGCAGGACCCGGAAGAAGACGCGGACCTTGCCGGCGCCGTCGAGCAGCGCGGCCTCCTCGACCTCGCGCGGGATGTTCATGAAGAACTGCTTGAGGAAGAACACCGCGAACGGCGTCATGAACATCGTCGGCAGCGCGATCCCCAACAGGGTGTCCACGAGGCCGAGTTGCTTGATGAGGACGAAGTTCGGCAGCAGGGTGAAGATCGCCGGCACCATCAGCCCGGCCAGGAACAGCCCGAACATGCGGTCCCGGCCGCGCCAGCGGAGCCGGGCGAAGGCGTAGGCGGCCATCGCGGAGAAGAACACCTGGCAGACGGTGATCAGGGTCGAGACGATCACCGAGTTGAGCAGATAGCGCCAGAAGGTCAGCCCGCCGCCCGAACCGCCTTGCGCTATCGCCTCCTTGGTGGACTGGAGGCCCAGGGCGCGTTCGAAACCGCCGGTCGTGAAGTCGACCGGAAGCGGGTCCGAGGGGTGGGCGGCGAGGCCGGTGTTGGTGGAGAGGGCGGTGCGCAGGATCCAGTAGAAGGGCAGCAGAGTGATCAGCATGATCGCGGCCATCACGATCCAGGCGACGACCTTGCCTGCCGAGAGCGGGCGCCGAGGCGGCCGTACGGTCTGCCGCTCGGTCGTCGTGGGGTGTTGGGCACGTTGGGGGTGGTGGTCAGGGTGGCCATGTCGACTCCTTCCCGTCAGCCGAGGTCGGTCTGGCCGGCGCGGGTGAGCCGGTACTGGAGGAATGTGATCGCGCTCAGGACGACCAGCAGCGCCACGGACATCGCGGACGCGTAGCCGAACTGGAAGCGCCCGAAGGCGGAGCCGTAGATGTAGTACTGGAGGACGTTCGTCGCGTTCGCCGGGCCGCCCGCGGTGGTCACCGCGACCGTGTCGAACACCTGGAACGAACCGATCACCGTCATGATCAGTACGACCGCGAGGACCGGCCGCAGCAGGGGCATCGTGATCCGCCAGAACATGCGCCACTCGCTCGCGCCGTCCACCTTCGCCGCCTCGTACATGTCGTTCGGGATGGCCTGGAGCCCGGCGAAGAGCAGCAGCGCGGTGTAGCCGACGTGCCGCCACACGTTGATGAGGGCGATCGTCGGGATCGCCCAGGTCTTGTCGGCGAGGAAGGGGATGTGGTCGAAGCCGAGGCCGCCGATGATCTCGTTGCCGATGCCGAGCTGGGTGTCGAGGATCCACAGCCAGACGATGCCGGCGACGACGTTGGACATCAGGTACGGCGTGAGCACGATCCCGCGCAACAGGGCGGACTGGGTGAGCCGTTGGAGCAGGACGGCGATGGCGAGGGCGGCCACCGTCTGGATGCCGATGTTGATGATCACGTACTCGACGGTGACCTTCAGCGACGACCAGAAGATGGGGTCGTGGACCATCCGGTCGTAGTTGTCGAGGCCCACCCACTTCGCCGGCGTGAGCAGGTTGAAGCGGGTGAAGCTCAGGTAGATGCCCCGCAGGGTCGGCCAGAGCAGGAAGACCAGGAAACCCAGCAGGGCCGGGGCGATGAAGACCGCCGCCAGCCGACCGTCGCCCTCGTCTTCACGGGCCCGCGGCCGACGGGTCGGGGGACTGCTTGAGGCGATGGTCATCTGGAGACTCCCTTGTCTGCGACGGCTCGTCCTCGGGCCACATACTTTTGAGGCGGAAGAATCCCTGCGTCAAGAGGCCTGCAGACATCTTTTCCGAGCCACTGTTCCGGCCATAGAGTGACGGTGTTAGTTCCAGAGTGAAAAATCTTGCTTATGGGAGTCTGACGCTCATGACCACACGTGCCGCCAGCTGGCAGCCGCTGAGTCCCGGTGAACGCTCGGTGGCGATCGAGGTGCTCGTCCACGGCCCGCTGTCGCGCACCGACCTCGCCCGGCGGCTCGACCTCTCGGCGGGCAGCCTGACCCGCCTCACCAAGCCGCTGATCGAGTCCGGCCTGCTGGTCGAGGTCCCCGACGGCGGCGGCCCGGCCGAGGTCCGCCAGGGCCGCCCCTCACAGCCCCTCGACGTGGTCGCCGAGTCCCGCACCTTCCTCGGCTTCAAACTCACCGAGGACATGGTCTACGGCGTCGTCACCACCCTCAGGAGCGAGATCGTCGCCCGCCTCGACCGGCCGCTCACCACTCACGACCCCGGCCAAGTGGCCGACGTACTGGCCGAGATGGCCGGTGAACTCACCGCGTGCTTCCCCACGCTCACCGGCATGGGCATCGGCGTCGGCGGACTCGTCCAGGACCGTGCCGTGGTGGGGAGTCGCCCTTTCTGGAGTGGAGCGACGTCCCGCTGGCCGAACTCGTCGAGCGGCGCACGGGGTTGCCGGTCGTCGTCGAGAACGACGTGGCCGCGCTCGTCGAGGCCGAGACCTGGTTCGGCGCGGGCCGCGGCCTCGACCGCTTCGTCGTCCTCACCATCGGCGCGGGCATCGGCTACGGCCTCGTCCTCGGCGGCAGGCGCGTGCCGTACGCCGAGGAGGACCGCGGGTTCGGCCGGCACTGGATCCTGAACCCCAACGGCCCGCTCACCCCGGCCGGTGAACGGGGCAGCGCCGTCTCCCTGTTGACCATCCCCAGCATCCGCTACCAGGTGCAGGCCGCCACCGGCCGCGATCTGACGTACGAGGAGATCCTCGCCCGCGCCGCCGCCGGTGAGCCGATGCCCGCCCGCGTCATCGACGAAGCGGCCCGCGCGCTGGGCACGTTGGTCGCCCAGATCGCCAACTTCGTGCTGCCGCAGAAGATCCTGCTCGCCGGAGAGGGCGTCGGTCTGATGGACGTGGCGGGCAAGACGGTGGACGACACCCTCCGCGCCCATCGGCACCCGCTGGCCGTCCCGCTCGACGTCGAGACGAAGGTCTCCGACTTCCACGACTGGGCGCGCGGCGCCGCCGTGTTGGCGATCCAGGTGCTCGTGCTGGGTGTGTCCGAGGTGTGAATTGCGTTACGGGGCTTGACAGATGGACGTGATCAGTAACACGGTCCGATATGTCCGATTAGCTCGTGATTACTCACATCGCCTTCACCTTCGGCGACGTATGCTTCACACCATGTCCACCAGTGTTGAATCAGCCACCGAGCGATCGGCAGCCGAGGTCAACGAGGAGATCAGAGCCCTGTGGCTCCGATCGGGCGGGACACTGAGCGTCGAGCAGCGCGAGGAGTACCGACGGCTTGTGATGGAGTGGGCCGCCGCAGCTCCGCCGGCGGCCTGAGGGCCGCCGAGCCGACCGACGCAGGTGTCGTTGGGATCCCGTCGCCCGGCCTTCCTCGTGACCTTCGGCCGACCGGTCGATCCCCGTCACCCCCTGTTGAACCCCTTTCCATCCTTCCCCGCTGACCTCTCCCGAGTGATCAGCCCCACATCGTCGTGTAGTGCCGCTGGAACGCCTTGCGGTCCTGCTCCGCGCGGATCCAGCGCGTCGCCACCAGCGCGATCAGACTTCCCGCGATCACCAGCAGACCCGGGCCCACGTTCCTGGGGTCGGTCAGCCGGGACGCCAGCGTCGTCGCACCCGATGTGGTGTTCGTCGCGGGCGCCGAGGTCCCGGGCGTGGCCGCACCGGCCGCTGCCGCACCGGCGGCCGAGGCGGACGGCGCGGGCGAGGCGGCCGTCTTCGGCGCCACCAGCAGCTTCACGTTCAGCGCCGACAGCGCTTTCGTCAGCGGCTGGAAGAACGTCGTACCACCCGCCGTGCAGTCACCGCTGCCGCCCGAGGTCACACCCAGCGCGATGCCGTTGGCGAACAACGGGCCGCCGCTGTCGCCCGGTTCGGCGCACACCGTGGTCTGGATGAGCCCGGTGACCGTGCCCTCGGGGTAGTTGACCGTCGCGTCCAGCGCGGTCACCTCACCGTCGTGCAGCCCGCTGGTGCTCCCGCTGCGGAACACCTTCTCCCCTACGGCCGCGTCGGCCAGGCCCGTGATCGTGACCCCGCTGCCGTTGCCGATCGCGACGACGTCCGCCCCGTCCCCCGCCGAACCGCTCGCGTACTGCACCAACGAGAAGTCACTGCCGGGGAAGTTGTCGGAGACCGTCTTGCCCAGCTGCTGATCGCCCTGGTTGTTGGCGAACCAGATCGATCCGACCGGCCCGCAGTGCCCGGCCGTCAGGATGAAGTCGTCCTGCCCGTTCGTCACGTTGAAGCCCGCCGAACACCGGCCGCCGGTCGACAGGATCGGCTGCGCGCCGTTGATGCGGGTGGTGAACTTGCCCTGCGTGCGCTGCATTTCGACCGAGGCGCCGATCCCCTTCGCGACCTTCGTCATCGCGGACCAGCCCGCGGTGGAGACCGAACTGTCCGCCTCCACCAGCACCCTGTTGTTGCGGTAGTCCATCGCCCACGCGGTGCCGGGCACCTTGGGCGCCGAACTCAGCGTGCCGGCCGCCGACTTCAGCACGTTCATGCTGTACGGCACGACCTTCGCCTCGGCGCCCGCCTTCTTCACCTCGGCCGCCGTCTTCTCGTCGGTCACCGCGACGACCGTACGGCCGCCGGTGTCGACCCAACTGCCCGCCGTACGGGCCGAACCGAGCTTCGCCACCAGGGCGGACCCCTTGTCCGCGGGTGTCTGCGGCGCGCTGAGCGTGGCGGCGGACGTGCCGGGGACTCGCTGGCCATGGCCGCCTGGGTGACCATGGCGCCTCCCAGCAGGAGTCCGCCGACGGCCGCCAACCGTGTAACTCGCCGGATGACCCGTCGTCGTGCGTGCCTCATGCCTGGCTCCCGAACCCCGATCGTGCGGTGACGACACCGCGGGGCTCTCCGGTCGTCGAGTGCCCTTCCTCCATACGTGGCCCGGCGCCCTCCTGTTCACCCGACGGGAGACCGGCTTCGGTTCTTACCGTCAACAGGCCCGCTGCACGGCCGAGTTGACCCCGGCGGTGCCCAGCCGCAGCCCGCTGCCCGCGTCGCCCCAGACGGAGTCCGGCCCGAGGTAGGGGCGCAACAGCGCGGTGAGGACCGGGTCGCCATGGCCGTTCAGCTCGTCGGAGGCGACCTTGCGGGCGATGCCGGCGAGGAAGTCGGCCAGCTGCACCCGCGCGTCGGACCGCGCGGCGACGAGCTCCACGTCGGTCAGCGGCGCCGCCCCATGATCCAGGCGATGCGCTCGGGCGTGAGCATGTTCTGCCGGTCGTGCACCAGGCGGACGCCGCGGCCGTCGGCGATCCAGTACCGGGCCGTGCTGACGATCGCGGGCAGCAGCGGATTGAGCACGGGGAACAGCACGGGGAGTCCCGCATCCGCTCCCGGTACGACTCCGCGCGCGACCGCGCCGCCGCGAGCCGGCCGACGATCGCTCCCGAGGTCGTATCGGCGTACGCGTCGCGCAGGGCGTCGACCGTGCGGAAGAAGACGTCGGCGGGCACCGTCGGCGCCCCGTCGTTCCTGACCCGGAGCAGTTGGTTGGACGCGGTCAGGAAGTCGCGCCAGCCGCGCTCGCCGAAGGTCCGCGGCCCCTCGCGGAACAGGGTGGCCGCCTCGGTGCCCCCGCCCGCCCCGCCGAGCAGCAGGTCGACGGCGCGGTCGACGACGAAGTACGTCTTCTCGGTCAGATGCACATGCGCGTTCCCGTCCCGCAGCGGTCCGGCGGGGCCGAGGAACGACTCCAGCACCGCCCGGTGCTTCTCCCGCAGCAGATGGTTCGCCTTGTACTCCTCCGCGGGCGAGCGGATCCGGTGCCGTATCTCCCGCACATACTCCGCGGCCGTTTCCCGGGGCAGCCGCACACTGGCGTGCGCGAAGACGTCCGTGTTGCCGCCCGTGAGGTTCTCGCCGTCCGAGCCGGACTCGTCGCAGGCGATCTCCATGACCACGCCGTTCTCAGGATTCCCGGTCATCGCACATCCCCCTCAGTCGTGCCTCATGACCAGCATCCCGCAGGACACGTCCGGCGAACCGGATCCCCTGCGCGCCCGCGCTGTCATGGACACCCGACCCGGCTGCCATGATGACCTCATGCGCGTGCTGATGCCGGTCCCGGACCGCGACTTCGACGTCACCGAGGTCGCCGTGCCCTGGCGGGTCCTCACGGATGCCGGGCACGAGGTGGTCTTCGCGACCGAGCGCGCCGGGACCCGGCCCGCCGCGGACTCCCGGCTGCTCACCGGCGTCCTCTTCGGACAGCTCGGCGCCGAGGACGAACCCAAGCGGTTCTACCAACAGCTCACCCAGGCACCGGAGTTCGGCGCCACGGCCGCGTGGACGGACCTCGACGTCACCGGCTTCGACGGGCTGTTGCTGCCGGGCGGACACGCACCCGGCATGCGCCAGTACCTGGGATCGCCTGAACTGAGCGCCAAGGTAGGGGAGTTCTGGAGGCTGGGCCGCCCGGTCGGCGCGATCTGCCACGGCGTCCTGGTGCTCGCCCGCACCCAGGACCCGGACACCGGCCGCAGCGTGCTCGCCGGACGCCGGACGACCTGCCTCCCCAAGTACATGGAACGCACCGCCTACTTGACCACCGCCTGGCGCCTGGGCCGCTACTACCGCACCTACCCGGCCTACGTCGAGGACGAGGTGCGGGCCGCCCTCGACAACCCGGGAACGCAGTTCGAGCGCGGCCCCAAGGAGCTGACCCGGCGCGGCACCGCGAGCGACGACACCCACGCCTTCGTCGTCCAGGACGGGACCTGTCTCTCGGCGCGCTGGCCCGGCGACGCATACCTTTTCGCCCGCCGGTATCTCGATCTGCTGCGGGACGCGCCGGGTGCTTAGACTGCCGACCATGGACGAGACCCCGCTGGACCGGCTCGGCGCAGGCCAGTACCTGCTGATCACGAGTTACCGCAAGAACGGCACCCCGGTCGCCACCCCGGTATGGGTCGTGCGCGACGGCGACACCCTCGGCGTGTGGACGGTCGCCGACTCGTGGAAGGTCAAGCGCATCAGGGCCCGCGCCGATGTCCTCGTCGGCCCCTGTGACCTGCGCGGCAACCCGACGGGCGGCCCGGTCCCCGGCACCGCCGAGATCGTCGACGCCGAGACCACCGCCCGCTACCGCGCCCTCATCAAGCGGAAGTACGGCCTCACCGGCCGCATCACGCTCCTCGGCAGCCGGCTGCGCCGCGGGCTCGACGGCACCGTCGGCATCCGCGTGACCCTCACGCCCTGACGGCGATCCCCTCACCCAACGACATCAGGGAGCGCCCGTGGACCCCGCGCTGAACCCGGACAACCTGCCGCTGCGGCAGGAGCGCGTCGTCTTCGCCCGGATGCGTGGTACCCAGGACCGGGTCGCCGACGCGATCACCGCCTTCGCCGGCACCATGCTCTTCGTCTACCTCCACGCGTTCTGGTTCGCCGTCTGGATCGCCCTCAACGAAGGACTCCTCGGGCAGGCCGGGATCTTCGATCCGTACCCCTACGGGCTGCTCACGATGATCGTCAGCCTGGAGGCGATCTTCCTGTCGACCTTCGTCATGGTGAGCCAGAACCGCCAGGCGACCCGCGAGAACGTCCGCGCCGACCTCGACTTCGAGACCAACCTCCGCTCCGAGGTCTGGTCCGCCCACATCGGCGCCGCCCTCGGCCTCGACCCCCGCGACGTCGAACAACGTGTCCAGGAACTCCTGACCGAGAACCGCGCCAAGATGAACGGCGGCGCACAGAAGCCCAGTTGAGCATCGACGCGATGCGGTCGGCGGCACGACGAAGGGGCCGCAGCTCTCGCGCTGCGACCCCTTCACTTCCTACGGCGTCCTGCCGGACGATCCGTCACGGCTGTCCGCTACGACGCGTCGAGCACCGTTCCGGTCAGCTCCGGTCCGCCGCTCTGCGGGTCCCCGTTCTCGTTCACGGCCACGAACCGTACGGACTCGGGCTGTTCCGTCACCTGGTCCGTGATCGTGGGCACGCTGATCTCGCCGCTGAGCTGCCCCGCCGGGACGGACGTCCACAGGAACAGGCTCGGCACCTTGGACAGGGCCCGCTCCGGCGCGGGTTCCTCACCGGAGTTCTCGCTGAGCCAGGTCGGGTCGACGTCCAGGGTGGACAACTCCGCTCCCGTGGCGACCGGTTGGACGACGAACGACGGGTTCAGCTCCACGTCGGCGGGCGCGGACAGCGTCACCTTCCACTGGAGGGGCCGGCCCTCGGTGACCCGGTCCGCGACCGGGGTGACCTTGAACGTCGGCATCGGGTCGTCGTTCTCGGTGGTCACCCCGCCCCGGTGGGCGCCTACGACCGCGCCGTGCACCGCCTTCACGAAGATGTCGTGCTGGACGCCGTAGTCGAAGCGGGTGTTGCCCTCCACCTTCACCGGTACGTCGATGGTGTCGCTGCCGGGCCGCACGGTCACCAGCCGTGAGGTGTCCACGTTCGTGACCGGGTTGTCGACGTAGAGCCGGACCTGACCGCTGCCCCGGCCGGAGACCTGGACGGGAACGCGGTACGTCTTGACGCCCGAGTCGCCCTCCTTGACGGTGAGCCGGCCGATGTCGACGCGGGGGAGCGCTGCCGGGACGGTCGCCGGCGTGCCGGGGCGCCAGCCCCAGGCGTCCATCAGCCAGGCCTGGCCCGAGCGTGAACGCGGGGTCAGGTCAAGGGACTTGACGTGCCGCAGGTCGAGACCGGCGCGGGTGGCTGCGGTCAGGGGTACGCGGACCTCGCGGGCCCAGTACGAGGCGGTGCGCTCGGTGCCGGGCAGGCCGTCGACGCGGACCCGGCCGAGGGTCGCGCGGTGTCCGGCGGTGTCGGTGACGGACACGTCGAGCCGGGTGCCCGTGGTGTTCGGCGGCACGATCACGCGCAGGGCGAGATCCTTGTCCCCACCGAGGGAGACCGGCTTGCTCGGACGCACGGTCGCCTTCGAACCGGCCGCGGACCAGCGCAGGGCCACGGCACGGCGGCCGACCTCCTTCGAGGTCTCCCAGCTCGCGAAGTGCGGGGAGCTGCCCTTGGTGTCGGGGCCGAGGCAGGCGACGGCCGGGTCCGGATCGACAGCGGAGCACAACTTGCCGCCGGAGACGGCGACTTGGCCGTCCGGCAGGAACCCGCCGTCGCGGTTCGCGCCCACCGCGTGGGTGAGGACCCGCGCCGGGTCCGCCGAGGGGCGCGGCGGCCGGAGCCGTCGAGCAGCTCGCGGGCGCGGTCGTCCCCGGCGACGAACAGCCGTGCCGCCGTGGCGATGTAGGTGGAGCCGGCCTTGTGCTGCTGGTCGGCGGTCAGCCGGGTCGCGGCGCCCGGCGAGCACACCGGGTCCCGCTGGTCGGGGTCGTCGTAGAAGTCGTCGGACGCGGGCGCCTCGGCCTGGCCGGGCGTCCACTCGGTGTTGAAGAAGTTGTGGTCGGCGCCCTCGACATAGACCGCGCTGTGCAGGGCGGTGCCCTTGCTGACCCCGCGTGTGCCGTCGACGTAGACCTCGCCCTGGAGGTCGGAGACGTCACCGTCGCAGCCGGGCAGGAGCGTCGCCGAGGGGACGTCGGCCACCGGGTTCTGGCCGAAGATCGTGGGGCCGATGAGGACGGTGCCGCGGATCTTCCAGCGGACCGGGCCGCGGTAGCCGTCCTGGGCGGCCGGCGGGGGTAGAGGCTGTCCATCGCCGCCCGGTTGACGCCCTCGCCACCGCGCGAGTGACCGACCAGCAGGACGCGGGAGAGGTCGGCGCGGGGCGCGTTCCGGACGACCGCCGGGGCCGTCGCCGGGTGCGCGGACCACCCGGCCCAGCGGGCCAGGTGCAGCCGGACCAGCGAGGAACGGGCCTGCGCGCCCGCGTCCTCGACGTCGGCGTCCTGGGCGTTGATGCCGTTCGCGGAGATCGACACCGTCACATAGCCCTGGGAGGCGAGGAGTTGCTGGTCGCGCAGGTAACCCCGGTAGCTGGGAACCGACTTGAGGCCCGTGGGGCAGGGCCAGTCGCCGGTGATGTCCTCGGTGCCCGGCTTGTAGCAGGTGTAGTGGCGGCCGTGCAGGAACAGTGCGAGGGGCCGCTTGCCGGTGGCGCCCTTCGGCGCGACCACGACCGCACGCATCTCGATCGGCGTGGGGAACCCGGGCAGCTTCACCGAGTTGAGCGCGTACTCGCCCGTGGTCGTACGGTACGAGCCCGGTTTGCCGGGGTCGATCGCACCGGCCGGGAGCGGGGCCGCGGGCTGTGCCGCGGCTCCTGAACGCCCGTCGCCGGAGCCGGTGTTGTCACCGGCCGCGTCCAACCGGCGCCCTGCGGCCAGTACTTGGAGGTCCGTCAGCTTCTTCGGCGGAACGGCACCGAGGCCGAGCCGGAACGTGTGTCCGTCCTTCGCCGGTCTCGGCACACCGAGGAGGTGGCCACCGGCGCGGAACTCCACCCGGGCGTCGCCCATGGGCACCCGGGTGCCCGAGCGCCAGACCAGTTGCTGAGCGGAACCCTTCCCCGTGATCCGCCAACCGGGCGGAAGCGTACCGTCGTCGGCTGCCGCCGTCGCCGTGAACGGACCGGGGTCCGAGGCCGGCGCCGCCTGCGCAGACCCGGACATCCCTCCCGCCACCGCGAGCACCGTCGCGGCCGTGACCCATATTCGCCGGGCACGGAACAAAGTGTTCTCCTCCTCTGACCCCAGGCTCAGGCGTCCCGTCGATCACGGGAGCCTCTCGCGCCCCGGAGGACGGCGGACAGCGCCTGTGGGTTGCCTGTGGAGGAGGATTCGTCCGATCTTCGTCGGCCGGCTCGAAGTCCGGCCCGCGCTACGGCCGTTCGGAGAGAGTCCGTCGAGCGAGGCAGGTCGGCGTGGTCAGTGCCAGGCCCGGTACGGCTCGTCGACGAGCTGGAAGACCGGCTCGCCCCGCACCGGATCCTTGGCCGTCGACAGCCGGACGCGGTCGCCGCTGTGGATGCCGATGGGCGGGCCGATGACCCGGCCGCGCACCACGAAGCCCTCGGCCATCTCGATCAGCGACACATTGCGGGCGGCCGGGGTGTTGCGGTGCACGATCGTGGAGTGGCGGACCGTGCCGGTTCCCTCGCTGCGCTCCGTGCGCAGGTCGCCGCCCTGACAGACCGGGCACAACAGCCGGTGGTACATGGCCGTTCCGCACCAGGTGCAGCGCTGGAAGTGGATGGTGTCGCTGTCCTGGGCGTGCGCGTCGAGCACGCCCGTCGGGGAGCCGCCTGCCGGACGGGTCGCGAATCCTGAGTGGTGGTACACGCTGTCAACTCCCTGCGCTCGGCCGGAATCCCGCGTGCGCGGCCGAGCCGGGCACGCATGTGCGCGGTACCCCGTGCCACCGTGCACGGCCTCAGCGTATGGCACTCAGTGCCAGGCGTAAAGATACTTCGTACCCTTGGCTGTTCCGTTTCTGGTCGGGCCCTAGCCGTGATCGAGCGCGGTCTCTATCTCCTGGACCACCCGCCACAGCGGGGTGCCGCGCCGGGAGACGATCACCACGACGTCCTCGGGGCCCTGTTCGGCGATGACGGGCGGTGCGGCCGGCTGCCCAAAGGCGGACTGCACATACCCGAGCGCGTGGTCCACCTCGGCGCCCGCGTCGCGCTCGCCGTCCGAACGCAGCCAGGAACGCAGGGCGTTGTTGTGCGCGGCGACCACGGCGGCGGCGATCACGTCGGCGTGCAGGGTGCCGTCGTGCCGCCCGGCGAAGCGCCCGCGCAGATAGTCGGCCAGGGCGCGCTCGTAGCGCCACACGACCGAGAGTTCGTAGGCGCGGAGCCCCGGCACCTTCTTGGTGAGGCGGTACCGCTGCACGGAGAACGTCGGGTTCTCGTTGTACATCCGCAGCACGAGCCGGGCCGCGTCGCAGACCCGCCGCACGGGTTCGTGCTCGTCGCCGGAGGAGGAGAGGAAGGCCGTCATGTCGGCGAGGCAGCGTTCGTGGTCGGGGAAGACCACGTCCTCCTTGGAGGGGAAGTAGCGGAAGAACGACCGCCGTCCGACCCCCGCCAGCGCCACGATGTCGTCGATGGTGGTCTGTTCGTAGCCCCGCTCCAGGAACAACTGGAACGCGGCCGCCACCAGGGCGTCCCGCATGGGCGGCTTGGAGCTCATGGACGGGAACGTAGCACCAGGCCGACACGGATGGCACTGAGTGCGCCGACAGTGGGGAACTGAGTCCCCTCGAAGCCTTCGATCGGTAGGTGATCGATACGGGCGGGACGATCAAGACAGTCGAGACGGTCGATACGATCCGCGGCATAGAGTGACCGCGACCAGCACCGCTTTCAGGGGGGACCCTTGCGACTCCATGTCGACCAGCGCCATGAACGGGTGCTCGCACTCGTCCGCGAGCGCGGCAGCCTGCGCGTCGCCGAACTCGCGGCCGAACTCGGCGTCTCCGCCGTCACGTTGAGGCGTGACGTGGAGGCCCTGGCCGGCCAGGGCCGGGTACGGCGACTGCACGGAACGGTGGTGGTGGCCCGGCGGCGAGAACACCGTGGAGGCGCGGGCGCGACAGGAACCCGCCGTGGAAGGTGAGCGATCCGCGCGGGCCGAGTCCGCCGAGGGCGTCGTGATCGGAATGATCGTTCCGACCACCGCCTCGATCTTCGCCGACATAGTGCGCGGCGCCCGCGAGGCCGTGGCCGCACAGGGTGGCCGACTCGTCCTCGGGGTCTCCGGACACGTCGACACGGAGGACGCCGTCCAGGCCGGGCATCTCCTCGCGGGCGGCGCCGAGGGACTGCTCGTCGCGCCGAGCTGGTCGGCGGGCGTACCCGTCGGCGGCCAGGAACAGTGGCTCCTCGACCGGAGTGTGCCCACCGTCCTGGTCGAACGCGCCGCCCCGCCCGGCAACCCCGCCGCAGCCCTCGACCGGGTGCGCACCGACCGTGCCCACGGAGCCGCCGTCGCCGTCGGCCACTTCGCCGCCCTCGGTCACCGCAGGATCACCGCCGTACTCCAGGAAGGCCCGCACGCCGACCGAATCCTCGCGGGCTACGAGTCGGCCGTACGCTGCCTCGGTCTCGACGACGTCCGGGGCGCCCCCTCCGTCCGCGAACACGGCGACTACGAGACGAGCGTGGACTACCTGGTCGACGCGGTGCGCGAGCGGGGAGTCACCGCCGCCCTCGTGCACGGCGACGAGGACGCGATCGTGCTCGTGCCCCGCCTCCAGGCCCGTGGCGTCCGCGTCCCGGACGACCTGGCGCTCATCACCTACGACGACGAGGTCGCGGGCCTCGCCGACGTCCCGCTCACCGCCGTCGCCCCGCCGAAATGGTCGGTGGGGGAGGGGCCGCGAAGCTCCTGCTGCGACGGCTCGCCGAGCGCGGCAGCGGGCATCGGCCGGCCCCTCGTCAACACATCGAGCTCCTCCCCGAGTTGAGGATCCGCTCGTCCTGCGGAGCGAAAACGTTCGCCCATTGACCACGGGCCGACCGTTTTGATCATTCCGCGCGAACGCTCTCGACCAAGGAGAACCGGCATGCCCGCCACACCCCTCGCCCGCCCCCGCGTCCTGTACGTCACCGACCTCGCCTACCCGGCGCGCGGTCGACGCTACTGCGACGAGGACATCGACCTGACCACCCGGCTGCGCGAGGGACTTCGACCTGGCGCTGTGTCATCCGCTCGACGCCGCCGCGCTGATGAGCGGCTTCGACGCCGTCGTCGTCCGCAACAGCGGGCCCGTGCTCGGATACCGGGCGGAGTACGACGCGTTCCGCGAGCAGGCCCTGCGCACCGGGGCTCGCGTCTACAACCAGCTGTCGGGCCGGGCGGACATGGCGGGCAAGCAGTACCTCCTCGACCTGAGCGCCGCCGGGTTCCCGGTCATCCCGACCGTCGACCGCGTCGAGGACCTGGACCGGCTGCCCCGCACCGACCGGTACGTCGTCAAGCCCAAACTCGGCGCCGACTCCATAGGCCTGGAGATCGTCCCGGCCGACCGGCTGGCCGCGCTGGCCGACGGGAGCGTCCTGGTCCAGCCGTGCGTCGACTTCTCGTACGAGGTGTCCTTCTACTTCGTCGACCACGACTTCCAGTACGCCCTCTACGCCCCCGACACCGAGAAGCGCTGGCAGCTGGAAGCATACGAACTCGCCCCAGGGGACCTGGAGTTCGCGCAGCGGTTCATCGACTGGAACGGCATCGACCACGGCATCCAGCGCGTCGACGCCTGCCGCGCCCCGGACGGCGGGCTGCTCCTCGTCGAACTGGAGGACCTGAACCCGTATCTCTCCCTGGACGCGCTCGACGACACCCGGCGGGACGCGTTCGTCACCGCTCTGAAGGCGTCCCTGCACCGGTTCGTGCGCGCGTGACGCCGCGCTGAACTCCGGCGGCCGTACGCGCGTATCTCATGCGGGGGACCGTGGACGTCCGTGCGCGCGGAACGGAAGGAGAGCAGTGTGTCTACACCGCCCGAACCGGGATCCTCGTCAGGTGGCCCGGTCCTGGAACCCGCACGTGTGCTGCGCCGCCGCCGCTCCGACAACCTCGCGGCGCTGATGCGGGAGCCCCGCCGGGACTCCTCCGTCTTCGAGGCGGTGCCGGTGCCCCGGCCGTTCTTCGGTTCCGAGGCGGAGACACAGGAACTCCCGCCTGTACCGGGCGAGTTGCCCCCGCTGTCGGCTCCGAGTCCCTTCGGTCCGGGTCTTCGCCGGGCCGCGATCGTGGTCGGGGTGAGCGCCGCCGCGCTGGTCGGCTTCGCCTGCGCGCTCCTGTTGCCGGGCAGGGGTGAGGCGAGCACGTCCCAGCCGGTGAGCACGCCGACTCCCGTGACCTCCGCCCCGGTCACCTCCGCCGGGACCGCCGACCCGGACGGCGCCGGCACCCTCCGCGAGGGTGACAGCGGCCCCAGGTGACGGAGCTGGAGCAGCGCCTCCTGCGCATCCCCAACGTGTACGAGAACGGCTCCACCAGCGGCAGCTACGACGCGACCCTCACGGCGGCGGTCGCCCGCTTCCAGCTCTGGTACGGCATCCGGGGCGACGAGAACGGTGTCTACGGCGACGACACCCGCAAGGACCTGGAGTCCCGCACGGCCCTCGACAACGGCCAGTAGGCGACCGGGGTTTCGAACGCGCGGCAAGGCCTGGGGAAAGTCGCTGCCGACGGGGCCGTAGGGCCTCATCATGGACAGCGCGGCGCCGCAGGTCGGCGGTGTCGTGCCCTTCCGAACCGAAGGCCACGCCGATGAACGGCTCGCGCGTCCCGGGTCTGATCCTGCCCGGAGTCCTTCTGCTGGCCCTCGTCGTGGGCGCGTTCTGGTACTGGCGGCACCGCGACGGCGACTGACCTCGGCCGGAGCCGGGGTCAGCGTCCGGTGCTGTGTCCGACCAGGGCCTCGGTCACCGCGCGGACGCTGCGCGCGATGTGCTGGAGCTGGAGGACCTCGGCGGCGTACAGCTTGATGGTGTGCTCGATGACCGACTCGGGGAGGCCGATGCCGGGCAGGTCCGCGCGTGCGGTCTGCAGCGCGGTGCGGGCCACGCGGATCTCGTGCTGGACCTGGATCTGCGCATGGCGGGCGAGCAGGACGGGGTGGCGGATGAACGCGGGGTAGCTGGCGTAGCGGGCCGGTACCAGCTCGCGCAGCCACTTGGCCGCCGAGCGCTCCCAGTCGTAGCTGCCGGGTGTCTTGACCTGACAGGGCCAGTCCTGGCTGATGCGCGTGGTGGTCAGTTGCATGTCATCGCTTCCCGGGGTGCGGCGTCGCGGGGGTGGGTCGACGGTGTGAGGCGGCCCCGGCCCAGGGATGACCGAGGCCGCCTTGGGCGCTCGCGGAGGCGATGCCCTACCGAACACGCCCGGCGCCGAGGCGGGTAGGAGACGGCGGCGGGGGAGTGCTCGTGCAAGAGCTCCGGAAGGCGGTGGTCGCCGGCGCGGCGGGTCGAGCGGAGGTGCGCATGGGCGGACCGGGCTTTCTCGGGGCGGGTGCGATCCGTGAGCAGTATTTATATATGCCGTCCGCTTTGCAAGGCGTATGAAAACATTCATGCGGGAAATGGGCGGAATCGTCCCTTTGCGTAGGGCTATGAGCGGGGGAGTGGCGGGTCAGTCCCGCATGAAGAACTGGTGCTGCTCGGCGATCTGCTCGTAGTCCTCCAGGCGGGCCTGGGTCCGCTCGGGATCGGCGTCCGTCATGGCCTGGAGCAGGGCGGAGGCCATCACGCCGGGGGCCGCGTACGAGTCGAAGACCAGGCGGGAGCCGGTGCCGGTGGCGAAGGTGACGTCGGCCTCGTCGGCCAGCGCGCCCAGCGCCAGATCGGTCACGAGGGCCACCTTGAGCCCGGCGCTGCGCGCCACCCGGAGCGCGGTGAGCGTCTCGTGCGCGTGCCGGGGCATGTCGAACGCGAGCAGCCAGGTGCCGCCCGCCTCCCGTGACTGCAGGATCGCGTCGTAGGCGACGCTGCCGCCCCGGGTCACCAGCCGTACGTCGGGGTGGATACGGCGTGCCGCGTACGCGAAGTACTCGGCGAGCGAGACGGAGATGCGCAGGCCGAGGACGGTCAGCGGGGTGGACGCCGACAGTTCCCGGCCGACCTCGATCAACCGGTCGGGGTCGGCGAAGTCGCGGCGCAGGTTCTCCAGGTTCTCGATCTCGGCGTCGACCGCGGCCTGCAGTTCGTTGCTGCGGTTCACCTCGGCCGCCGCCGGGCCGCCCGCGAGGGTGCGCAGGGCGATCGCCTGGAGCCGCTCCCGTAGCGCCGGGTAACCGCTGAAGCCGACCGCCGCCGCGAACCGGGTCACCGAGGGCTGGCTGACGCCGACGCGCTCCGCGAGATCGGTGATGGAGAGGAACGCGGCCTCGGTGATGTGCTCGATCAGGTACTGGGCGATGCGCCGCTGACCCGGTGACAGCCGTGGCCCGTCGAAGAGTTCCCTGAGTTGGGACGTCGGTGCCGCGCCGACTTTCGGGTCGGTTTTTCCCGAGGTGATCGCCGATGCCTGGGCGCGTGCCTGCTGCGGCGATGGCACCGGTGCGCCTCCTTTGTCTCCCACAGCCACTCAACATAGCTCACAGAGCGTTGTGACCAGAGAGTGATCAGCGCCGGTAGATCGTGATCGAATGACCGACTTGATCGATCGGGCGACTGCTTGCGATCAACTCGGCCAGTTTCCCCTGGGCTTTGTCGATCGCGGTGTCCGAGACGATCAGCAGCCCGTGCACGTCGCGCACGCCTACCTTGCGCGGATCGGACGACTCGATGCCGTAGTACGACGGCACCCCGCTGCCCTTGTAGACGAGCCAGACCCGCTCGCCCGCGTACCGCTCGCGCAGCCGGTCGGCGAGGCGGCCGAGGTCCTGGCCCCAGTCCACGTTGGAGTCGTGCAGCCGCAGATAGGTCTTCGAGGGGCCGCCGAACGCCTCGTTGGAGTACGGCAGATAGAAGGGAAGGTCCGCAGCGAACTGACCGCGACGAACGCCACCAGCAGCCCCGTGGCCGGCGGAGCCCACCGCCACCACGACCGCAGCGCCGGCACACAGGCCGCCGCGACCGCCAGGAACATCGGCACGAAGATCGCGTACCGCGTGCCGAAGTCCCGCGAGCCGTCCATCGCCGTGGCCAGCAGCACGGCCGTCGGGACCAGCAGATACGGGGGCCGCGGGCCGCAACCGCCGTACCGCAACGACCGCGACGGCACCCGCCGCCCACAGCGCGATCATGCCGAGCGGTGTCTTCACCAGCAAGGCCGCCGGGAGGTAGTACCAGTGCGACCCGGTGTAGAGGTGCCCGAACAGGAAGCCCTGCCACGGGTAGTCCTCCATGCCGAACTGGATGAGCATCCCGTCCCGGAAGGCCCGCGGGAACGGCAGCAGCGGCACCAACTGCCCGCGCAGGCCGTGGATCACGGGCACCGGTTCCGTGGACGTGAACCTCAACTGCGGATCGACGACGAGGTACGACGCCCATACGACGGCCAGCGCGACGACTGCCATGGCGACCGCGCCCGCCGCCCCGAGCGCCAACACCCTTTGCCGGGCGACGCGTTCGGCCCGGCGGCGGGCGGACCACACCGACGCGACGGCGAGGAGCATGAGGACGGGGACGGCGGGCAGGGCGCTCATCTTCGTCGCCACGGCGGCCCCGAGCGCGGCCCCCGCGAGCGGCAGATACAGCTTCGGGCGTCGCCTCGCCCGCCACAGCAGCCACACCGACGTCAGCAGAAAGCCCGCCTCGGGCACGTCGAGCGTGGCCAGCGAGCCGTGCGCGATGACGTCCGGCGAGAACGCGTACAACGCGAGTGCGATCAACCCCTTGCGGGGCCCACGAGTTCACGCGCGAACGCGAACACGACGAGTCCGAAGAGCAGGGTCAGCACGATCACCGGCAAGCGGGCCCAGAACATCAGCCGCCAGGGGTCGTTGCCCGACTCGTAGAGCAGGTGGCGGCCCAACGCGCCCTGATCGCCTTGGTAGTTGGCGTCGAAGTGCGGGTCGGCGATCGCGATCCCGGCGGCGATCACCAGCTTCCCGAGGGGCGGGTGCTCGGGGTTGTGGTCGAGGCTGTGCTCACGCAGATACGCGGTGGCCGTGGCCACGTACACCGGCTCGTCGATGGTCGGTGTCTGCTGCACGGCGGTCGTGACCATCACGGCGGCCATCTGAGAGAGGAGCACCACCACGAGCAGGGGCAGCAGCCAGCGCTTACGGCGCCGCAGCCCGGCGTAGAGGCGGGTCGACCGGGTGCCGTCGGCGCGCGGCGGTGAGTCCCCGCCGCCGTCGTCGAGCGTGTCGGGGTCGAGGACCGAGTGCTGTTCGCGCGCCATCATCCGCCCTGCGGTGAGGCCGGCCGGGTGGTGGCGGGAGCGATGCGGAGCCGGGGCATGGCCCCACTGTCGCACCGCTCCCGTCACCAGGGGCGTCACCGCTTCAGGAGTCGTACCGACAGACCTTCCGTCGTATACACCGGTACGGCCCGCAGCTTGTCCGAGTTCACCGTGATGGTGTCGAACTGGCCGCGCAGCGAGGACGCGCCCAGGACCCGCACCGTGGAGCCCGCGGCCGGCGGGTGCTCGGCGTCGAACCGCAGGGACAGGGCGCTGCCCCGGCCGAGCGTCGCGCGCCGGGTGATCTCGACGGCGGGCTGGTGGCCCGAGCGGAGCGTGACCTCAAGGCCGGCGGACCGCTGGGTGTAGGAGCCGTGGATCTGCACGGACTCCGAGACCCGCAGCGAGCCGCCGAGCACGCTCACGTCACCGTGGCCCAGCGCGTGCGCCGAACCGGCCACCAGCGCACCGGACGTGAGGACGGTCCCGCCGGTGTACGCGTTGTGGCCGCTCAGGGTGAGGGTGCCGGTGCCCTGCTTGGTCAGGCCGCCGCAGCCGTCGATGTCGTTGCGCCAGGCGTCGGCCGCGCCGAAGCCGCCGGCCGCCGCGTCGAGGGCGACGACGACATCGGAGTCGAAGGAGCCGTAACCGTCCGCCGCGGCGAAGAGGTTGAGGCGGCCCCACTGCTCGAACCCGTCGAGCAGGACGTACCCGGACGGCAGCGCGGTGGTGCGCAGCACCTCGCGACGCTGCGCCGCGTCGAGGTAGGGCAGCCGGGTCTCCAGCAGCACCTCCGCGCCCTTGGGCACGGTCAGCGCCTTGTCACGGCCGCTGCGGGTGAGCACATAGGTGAACTTGGGCTCCACCAGACGGGAGTTGGCGGTCCGGTCCGCGTACGGGTCGGTCGCGGTGGTCGCCGAGTGGGCGTACGCGTACAGGGTGTCCGCCGTCGTGCCGGTCCGCGCCTCGAAGTAGGCGAGGGCCTGGGCGCGGGCCGCCGCCTTGAGCGTGGCGTTGGCCGGATCGGCGAGCGTGGCGGCGGCCAGCGCGGTGGCCATGATGCGGCCGCCGATGACGTCGACCGTGGAGTGCATGCCGGCCATGATCCGGGTGTGGCTCAACTGGAGGGCACGGGTGACCAGTTCCTGGAAGCGCTCCGGCACGGCGTACGCGTAGGCGAGGCCCGCCAGGTGGAAGGCGTTGGTGTGACCGCTGGGGAAACCGCCGTCGTCGACCGGTGATGTGCTGCGCTGGCGCAGGAGTTGAGGGGCGACGACGACCTTGGAGTCGTAGACCGGGAAGCCGAGCGCGTCGACCTTGCCGGTGTCGACGACCTCGCTCCTCTCGTTCATGCGCCACGGACGCGGGTACTGGTAGGCGTACTTGCTGGGGTTGCCCGACGCGTAGTTGCCGCGCAGCGTGTCGACCAGCTCGGCCACCTTGCCGAGCGCCGAGTCGTGCGAGCCGGCGCCGAGCGCGGCACCGGCGGGCGCGTCGGCGGGGACGGCGTCGTCGATCTTGGCGGCGGGCGTGCCGTCCGGGGCACTGGTGATCGAAGTGACCGCCAGGGCACCGGACTTGTAGAGGTCGGCCAGCGGGCCGAGGCCCGCGATCATCGCGTAGCTCTGGTGCTGGCGGTCGTAGAGGAACGCCTCCTTCGCCTGGGCCTGGGTGCGGCGGGCGGTGAGGTCGATGCAGTAGCGCATGTTGGCGCGCAGGATCTCGGGGCGCAGCGGGGTGCCCGTGTTCCAGGCGCCGCCTGTCTTCCACAGCTGCGCCATGCCGCCGAGGGCCCGGACCACGGCGTTGGTCTCGGGCGTCAGGTTGGTGCTGACGTTCGTCCTGTAGTCGTCGACGAACGGCAGCGGAACCGTGGTGGCCTTGGCGTCCGCGGCGGCCAGCCAGCTGACCAGCGTGGGCGCGGCGACCACGGCGGCCGAGGCGCCGAGCGAGGTCTTGAGGAAACCACGTCTGTTCACGGCGGGTCGAACGGCGTTCGTGCGCTGCCCGGCGGGTGACGGCATGGGTGTGCCTCTCTTGAGTTCTACGGCGGTGAGGCCGGCGGGGTGGTGCGATCGGCTGTGGTGCGAGGTGCGCGGTGCGATACGAGAAAGCGCATACGTCAGGTGGCGCGTACGTGCGAAGGTTTGCGGCGGGCCGTGTCCCGTTGGAAGGGGTTCGGCGTCCGGCACATGGCCCCGGGTGAACGGGGGCCGTGCGGTTCACAGGATCGATCGGGCCAGTGCCACCGCGCCCTCGACGGGCGGCACTTGGATGGGCCGCGGACGCGCCCCGGGCAGCCGTTCGGCGAGCGCGGTGGTGAGGGCGTCGTAGAGCCGGGGCTGGGCGAGGACGGTGCCGCCCGAGACCACCACGTCGTCGACGGGGACGCCGCGTTCGGCGAGCCGTACGACGAGGGCGGCGAGGGACTGACCGGCCTCCGCTATCACCTCGCGTGCGAGGAGTGAGCCGGCGTCGGCCGCGGTGAAGACGACGCGGGCGTGACGGCCCCAGTCGGCGGAGACGTCGGAAGCGCTTTCCAACGCGGCGCCCAGCGCGGGGACTTCGGCCACGGCGAACGCCTCGACGAGTCCCAGGGCGAGTTGGTCGGGGGCCTCCCCGCGGTCGTGCGCGGCCCAGGCGGCGCGGGCCGCCTCGCGGACGAGTCCCGCGGCGCCGCCCTCGTCGCCGAGTACCGCGCCCCAACCGCCCACTTGGAGCCGGCCGCCGTCCGCGAACAGGCCCACCGCGACGGAACCGGTGCCGGCCACCAGGCCGACGCCCTTGTCCAACCCCGCGGCGGGGACGAGGAGTTCGGCGTCGCCCACCACGAGTACGGGTGCCTTGAGACGTTCCTCCAGCGCGGCACGGATCTCGGCGCACTGCCGGGGTGTCTCGCAGGCGTGTCCGCCCACGGCGACCGCGGACGGGCGCGCGTGCGCGGGAAGGGCGTCATGGACGATGGCGGTCAGCCAGTCGGCGGCGGCCACGGGTCGTGCGGCCGCCAGCCGCTGCTGGCACGGATGTGGTCGGCGACGACATCCGTACCCGCGCAGGCGCGCAGATGTGTCTTGGTGCCACCCACGTCGATGCCGACCACGAGGGGCATGGAGTCCTGCACGGAACCTCTTTCGTCGTTGCACGGTGCTGCGACGGTGGGCGAACCGTGTTCGGGGAACGGTGGTTGGAGCGCTAGGGAAGCCCCGGGACGGGCTTCTGACGGACCACGGCAGGCGAGTACCGTGACGTTCGTTAGGAAGTTAACTAACGAAGTACAGTGCGTCAAGAGTCATTGCGAACTCGGTCACAGGGACCCTCGTCCGGGCCCGCGTGACGTCAGGACATCCATCGCCGCGCCCCACGGACACCCTGCGGAGCGCGGCCCGTGAACTGGGGGAAGTGTGGAACACGTCGTGGCGCGGGAGTCTCGGCTGACCGAGAGCGCGAGCGCGGTCTTCGAGGTGCTGGCGAGAGCCGGCAGTGCTACCCGGCCGCAGCTCGCCAGCCTGGCCGGCCTGTCCAAGCCGACGGTGTCCGCTGCCGTCGTGGAGCTGGAGCACGTCCGGCTCGCCGCCCACTCCGGCACCGCGTCCGGCGGCACGGGACGCAACGCCGCCGTCTACCG
The DNA here is from genome assembly GCA_016893485.2 of Streptomyces sp. P3. Lineage (GTDB taxonomy): Bacteria > Actinomycetota > Actinomycetes > Streptomycetales > Streptomycetaceae > Streptomyces. The sequence goes on along the minus strand of JAFEKX020000001.1, from coordinate 1,061,035 downwards.
ACTCGGCCCGGCCGCGGGCGCCGTACTCGCCGTCGATCTCGGCCCCGCCCTGACCCGGGTGCGCGGCTGCGCCCTGGACGGCACCCTGCTGGCCGAGGCCACCGGCTCCCGGGAGGACGCGGCCGACGCCGTCCGCGAGGCCCTCGGCGCGCTGCCCGCAGGCACCCGCTGCGCACCGTCGTCGTCGCCGTCGGTGATGTCGCCGCCCGGGACCGCGCCGGCGCCGGCATGCGCCCCGCGACCGCCAAGGCGGGCCCGGTGTTCGACGCCATGACGGTCGCCCTGCCGCCGGGCGTGCCGGTCCACCTGGAGAACAACGTCAACTGCGCCGCCCTCGCGGAACTGCACGAGGGTGCCGCGAGGGGCCGTACAACCTTCGGCTATCTCCGCATCGGCGTCGGTATCGGTCTCGGCATCGTCGTCGGCGGCCATGTGCTGCGCGGCGCGAACGGCGCGGCCGGTGAGCTGGCCCGGCTGCCGTATCCCTGGGACGACGCCGTGCAACCGCGCCGTGAGGCCCTGGAGGAGTACGTGGGCGCCCGCTCGCTGCTGCGCCGGGCCGCGGCGGCCTGGCAGGACACCGACGGGCCGCGCCCCGGCAGCGCGGACCGGCTCTTCGCGCTTGCCCGGCAGGGGCACCAGACGGCGGCCGAACTGGTCGGCCGGCACGCCGCCGACGTGGGCAGGCTGGCCGCCGCCGTGGCCGCCGTACTGGACCCGGGACTGATCGTCCTCGGGGCAGCACGGGCACGGACCCGCAGCTCCTGCCGGGTGTGCGGGCCGAGCTGGGGCGGCTGAGCTGGCCCACCGAGGTGGTCAGCAGCACGGTCGGTGATCTCGGCACCGTGGTGGGCGCCGCCCGGCTCGCGGTGGCCAGAGGAGTCCAAACCGTGACCGATGGTGCGGGGTCAAGGATTGACGGCCTCCGACTTGGTCTGCCAATGTCCGGACAAGCGCTTTCTAAGTCGGCCGGGACGCCGACTTGGGGTGAGCCTCTCAGCCCGTACGCGACGTACGGCAGCCGCACGAGGGTGTGCTCGTGCGGTGACGGCCACGACGGCCGGAGACCTTGCCCCGTGTGGAAGACACGGCCGGGCGAGGCCGCGCCCCCGGAAAGCGAACTTTCTTGCAAAATGCACCCGTGCCGCATCGGTCGGCGCCGTGCTCCGTCCCCTATGACGAAAAAGGGATCGAAGATGACCACTGTGGGTGTGCGGCGCTCCAGCCGACTCGGCCGCGGCGGCATGCGCCGCCTTGTTCCCCTCGCTGCCGTCGCCACGGCAGGTGCCCTGCTGCTCTCCGCCTGCGGATCGGGCTCCGGCTCGGGGGCAACGCGAAGTCACTGACGTTCTGGATCTCCACGGTTCCCGGGCAGGACGCGGGCTGGAAGAAGCTGGTGGCGCAGTACAAGAAGGAGACCGGCGTCAACGTCAAGCTCGTCAACATCCCCTACGACGGGTACCCGACGAAGCTGCACAACGCCGCGCAGGCCAACTCGCTGCCCGACGTGGCCGACGTGCCGGCGCTGGACCCGATCTGGTCGAGCAAGCTGATCGACCTCAGCTCCATCGCGAACAACAAGAGCTACAACATCAACTCCAACTTCCTCGCCAAGGACTCGTCCGGCAAGGTGCTGGCCATCCCCTCGGACGTCACCGCGTCCGGCCTGTTCATCAACAAGTCGCTGTTCGAGAAGGCCGGCGTCGCCGTGCCCGCCTCGCCGGAGAAGACCTGGACGTGGACCGAGTTCATCGCGGCCGCCAACAAGGTCCGCGAGAAGACCGGCGCCAAGTACTCCCTCACGTTCGACCAGTCCCCGTCCCGGCTGCGCGCCATGGTGTACGAGATGGGCGGCAAGTACATCCACGCGGACTCCTCCGGGAAGTTCTCGGCGGACGCCGCGACCAAGAAGGCCGTGGAGTACTTCGTCGGACTGAACGACGACAAGGTCATGCCGAAGTCGGTGTGGACCAGCGGCGCCGACCCGTCCGCCATGTTCCAGAGCGGTGACGTCGTCGCCTACTGGTCCGGCGTGTGGCAGGTGCCCGCCTTCGCGGACAGCATCAAGAAGTTCGACTGGGCGAGCGTCCCGACCCCGGCCCAGCCGGTGCAGGCCAGTGACGTCAACAGCGGCGGCATGATGGTCGGCTTCAACAACAACAGCGCCGCGCGGCCACCGCGGGCAAGAAGTTCATGTCCTGGGTGTACGAGCCCAAGCAGTACACCGAGCTGGTCGAGACCTCCGGGTTCCTCCCGGTCGAGAGCGGCCTGAGCCCGAAGTACCCCTTCAAGTCCGCGGCGGCGCAGGCGGCCTTCAAGCTCTACAACGAGGAGATCCCGCTCTACGCGCCGATCTCGGGCTACTTCAACAACGCTCAGACGAACTGGGTGCTGAAGGGCAAGAGCCTCACCACCGACCCGACCAAGACGGAGCTCGGCAAGGCGATCAACGGCCAGCAGTCGGTCGACAAGGCCCTGCAGAACATCGTGGACGGCTACAACCAGGCGGTCGGCGGCTGATCGTGGGCCACAGGGCCGGGCGGCGGGATCCAGACGCCGCCGCCCGCCCTGGTCGCCCACGTCATGCCGGGCTCACGGCGTGAGCCCACAGCGATCCATTCCACCAGCACGGAAGTCAGGAAGATGACACATAGCGCCGCGGACGTGTCCGTGAGGCCGCCCAGGAAACGACGTAGCACCTACACCCTCGCGCCGCTCGTCCTCATCGCGGCCAATGTCGTGCTCTTCGCGCTGTTCTTCGTGTGGCCTGCGGTGATCGGGCTCGTCTACTCGTTCACGAACTACACCGGAGTGGGGGCCTTCCAGTTCATCGGGCTGGACAACTACCAGCACCTGTTCGGGGACTCCACCTTCTACGACGCGCTCTTCCGGACGCTGCTGTACACCGTCCTCGTCGTCCCGCTGAACTTCGTGCTGTCGCTGTTCATCGCCAACCTGGTGGTGAGCAAGCAGGCCAAGGGCGCCTCGGTCGCGCGTGTCGTCTTCTTCATCCCGTGGCTCATCTCGCCCATCGTCGTGGGTGTCCTGTGGCGGTGGCTGTTCGGCGAGAACTTCGGACTGATCAACTACGTCATCGAGAAGTTCGGCGGGCACGCCATCGCGTGGCAGTCGAACGCGGACCTCTCGCTGGGCGTCGTGGTGATGGCCGGTGCCTGGTGGGGAACGGCCTTCTCGATGCTGCTGTTCATCGCCGCGATCAAGAACGTGCCGGTGTCGTACTACGAGGCGGCCTCGCTCGACGGAGCCGGTCCCTGGCGTCAGTTCAGGAGCATCACGCTGCCGAGCATCGCGCCCACCTCCTTCATCGTGATCCTGCTCAACACGATCAACGCCATGAAGGAATATCCCCTGTTCGTCTCCCTCAACAACGGCGGACCCGGCACCTCGAACAACCTGCTGGTCCAGTACATCTACGAGACCGGCTTCAACCGGGGCCAGATCGGCTACGCCAGCGCCGCGTCGTTCGTCCTCATGCTCATCCTGATGGCCGTCGCGATCATCCAGCTGGTCGTCAACCGACGGGTGGAGAACCGATGACAACCACAGACACGCCGCGTCCGGTCGACGCCAAGTCCGTCCGGACCGTCTCCAAGAGGCAGCGGCGCAACGGCCGCGAGGGCGGGCTCCGGAGCGCGGTCCCCGCGACGACACTGCTGTGGATCCTGGCCGCCCTCTACGGGCTGCCGGTCGCGTGGTTCGTCCTCAGCTCCTTCAAGCCGGCGGGGACCTGTTCTCCCTCCCGCTGACGGTGCTTCCGCACAATCCCACCGTGTCGGGCTACAAGGCGGCGTGGGACAGCGCCAACTTCTCCCAGTACTTCATCAACACGGCCCTCGTGTGCGTGATCACGACGATCCTCACCGTGGGAGTCAGCTGCTGCACCGGGTACGCGCTGGCCAAGTACAACAACCGGTGGCTGAAGTTCTTCTTCCTCTGCATCCTGGCCACCACGATGCTGCCGTCCGAGGTCATGCTCGCCCCCGAGTTCCTCGTGGTCCGCGACCTCGGCCTCTACAACTCCTTCGCCGGCATCATCCTCCCGGCCGTGCTCACCGCGACCGGCTGCTTCATGTTCCGCCAGTTCTTCCTGACGGTCCCCGACGAACTCGTCGAGGCAGCGCGCATCGACGGCGCCCGTGAACTGTCGATCTTCCTGCGGATCATGGTGCCGATCTCCCGGCCCATCATGCTGACCCTCGCCATCCTGTCCTTCCAGTGGCGGTGGAACGACTACATCTGGCCGCTGCTGATGCTGAACGACCCGAACAAGTTCACCGTCCAGATCGGCATCCAGAGCCTGGTCGGCGCGCAGAACATCAACTGGTCGGTGCTGCTGGGCGGTTCGGTCATCTCGATGATCCCGCTGATCGTCATCTTCCTGGTCTTCCAGCGGTACGTCATGAGCGCCGACATCAACGCCGGACTGAAGGACTGACTGTGCCCACCGCGCTCGACCACGCGTTCGTCCGGTCGGCGGCCCGCGCCGCCGACCGGACGGCCGTCCCCTGGCGGCCGTCCCCGACGAGGAACCCGCCGGTGTCACCCACCGCGTCCTGGCGCGTCGGGTGAAGACCCTGGTCGCGGCGTACCGTTCCCGGACTCGGCCCTGCACGGCAGCGCACAGGCCGTCACCGCCGCGCTCGCCCACCTCCGCGCCCTCCGGGCCGCGCAGACCGGCACCGGTCTGTTCGCCGGCGGCGACAACGTGCAGTCGCCGCCGGACTCCGCGTTCACCGTCAACGACGTGTGCGACGCGTACGTCCTCGCGGCCACCGCCGGTCCGCAACTGCGCGAGGTCGCCACCGCCCTGGCCGAGATCGCCTGTGCCGCCTCCGAGCGCCTGCTGACCGGCGGGGTGCACACCCCGAACCACCGCTGGGAACTGAGCGCGGCCCTGGCCCGGCTGCACCGCTCCTTCCCCGACGACCGTCTCCTCGACCGCGTCGAGCAGTGGCTCGCCGAAGGCGTCGACATCGACGCGGAGGGCCTCTACTCGGAGCGCAGCGCCGTCTACGCCTCCCACGTGTCCAACCCCTCGCTGCTGCTGCTCGCCGACGTCCTCGGCCGCGCCGACCTGCGGGACGCCGTCGAGCGCAACCTCACCGCGACCCTGGACCTCATCAGGCCGGACGGCACGGTGGAGACCCTCCACTCGCGCCGCCAGGACCAGAAGCACCCGTTCCCGCTGGCGCCCTACCTGGCGCACTACCGGCTCCTCGCGATCCGCACCGGCCGGGGCGACCTCAGCCGGGCGGCACACCTCGCGGCGGCCGACGGCATCGACGACGCGAACCTCCTCGCCGAGACCCTCCTCACCCCCGACCTCTGCCGCGAACTGCCGACGCCGGAGCCCGAACTCCTGCCCCGCGACCGGTACTTCACGACGGCACGCCTCGCCTCGCACGCCTCCGCGACCGCGCACAGCGTCCTCTACGGCGGCTCGGACGTGCCCGAACACCGGCGCATCCGCTCGGGGTTGGCCTGCAACCCCACCTTCCTGCGCCTGTTCGCGGGCGACGCCGTCCTCGACGCGGTCCGCCTCTCCCGGGGTTTCTTCGACCTGGGCCCGTTCCGCGCCGCCGACACGCGACGCCTCGCGGACAACCGGTACCGGCTCACGGAGACCCAGTCGGCCGCCTACTACCAGCCCCTGCCACCGGACCTGCGACGCCACGACGCCGCCTACCGCCTTGAGGACGAGGGCCGCTTCTCCGCCGCACTGTCCTTCGCGGACCGCCCACGGGACGAGGTCTCCCAAACAACCAGCGTCGACGTCGAGTTGCGGGACGACGGCGCCGACCTGCGGATCGCCATCAGCGGCCCACAGGTCCCCTGGTCCCTCGAACTCACCTTCCGGCCAGGGGGTGTTGTGGACGGCGCAACACCGATCGGCCACACCCGCTGGTGCCTGACCACCACCCCGATGACCTACCGGGCCGGTGACGACGAGATCCGCGTCGAGGCCACCGTCGAGGCGGGCGAACCACTCGCGGGACCCGACCAGGGCGACGTCCTTCGGTACGACCCGGGGCAGGACCACAGCGTGGTCGGCGGCACCGACGCGACGGCCGGGAACCGCGTCTACCTCGGTGGACACGGCCCGCAGATCCTGACCGTCACCCTGCGCACCCGCCGCCCCGCACCCGCCTCCCGACCCCGACGACCCACGCCATGGCCACCTCAGGCATGAAGGGCTGACCCACCCGTGCACCTCCTCCACCAGCGCGGCCCACTGCACCACCTCCCCGACACTCCGGAGGCCTACGACGCGGTCCTCGCCGACGTCGCCGAACAGGCCCTCCGCCGCATCACTCCCGAGGGCAACCTCGAACACCCCGACTGCCAGGACGACATCGGGGACACCTCGCTCGGCATGACGTCCCTGCTGGCCTTCGCCTGGCAGCGCGGCAAGGACCCGCGACTGCCGGAGGCGGTACGGCGCAGCCTCGCCTTCCACCTCCGCGAGCGCGTCTACACCGAGGACAACCCCGGCTACCCGAACCTGAAGGTCCGCAACTCCGGTCTCCCGTACGCCCGTTACGTCCTGGAGGCGATCGCCCACCCCATCGGCGACTGGCCGAGCACGGCATGGGCACTGCTCCAGGCCGTCAACATCCTGGACGCCACGGACGGCCTCGTCGACGACGAACAGCGCACCGCCCTGGTTGAGTTGGCGCACGGCTACTGGCGCTGGCTGACCGAGGCGACCTTCTTCAACCCGCAGGAGGCCGGAAACCAGGCCATCGGCTGCGTGGTCGGCGGCCTGATGCTGGCCCGCCATCTCCCGCCGGGGAAGGGGAGTCGGTCCGCGCGCGTGCCCTCCGTGTGTACGCGGACGAGATCCGCGCCCACCGCGTGAGCGACCGCGGCGCCCTCCTCCCGCCCGAGCACGGCGGCGCCTACGACAACAACTACGGCCCGATCTCCCTGTCGTTCCTCGCCAAGGCCCACATCGAGAGCGGAGAGGACGTCTTCGCCGAGGACGGGGAGGCGCTGGCCCGCTACATCGACGCGCGCCTCACCAACGGCGGCTTCGACAACGGCGGTCCGCGCTACAGCGAGCAGCACTCCGGCTTCGAATCGGTCCTCGGCCTGCGCTACTTCGGCAGCCGGATCGGCTCGGACATCGGCCGCTACCGGGGCGACAGCCGCTGGGGGCGGCACGCGGTCAAGCCGGACGGGGAGTGGACGGCCACTTCGCGTGGATGCTGGTCTGGCAGATCCAGGACAGCACACAGTGGCACCGCACACCGTCCACCCGGGCGGCCCGCCATCAACTCCGCGCCGGCACCGTGTCGGTGGCCTTCGACAGCAAGATGACCCCGTCGGTCGTCGAGGCGGACGGCACGTACTACCTGCCCGCCGCCGTGAACCGGCAGCACGGCTTCGGCCCGGTGCTCGACGGCTTCCTGCTGTGCCGCCCGATGGGTGAGGTGCGGGTCAGGGACGTTCAAGTCGACGGCCTGACAGCCAAGTTGGTCACCAAGCCGGTCGTCGGCCGCGACCACGTCCTGCGGCACATCCAGTCCCTGTACGTCACCGACGGCACGCGGCTCTGGACCACCGTGGCGGTCGAACGGCTCGACGGGGCACCGTACTTGCTGGCCGGACTGCCCTACGCGGCGGACGACGGCGAGCGGGTGCGCAGGACGGCGGAGGGAGACGTCACCTCCGCGGGCACCCTGCGCCTCACCCACCCGACGGCCGAGGGCGCCGAGCACTTCGACGCCCGCTCCGAACTCACCCAGGAACAGGCCGCGTTCATCCTCGCCGCCGACCCGCGCGGTTACGGCAACCCCGACGAGGGCTGGCGCCACCTGGTCAGCTCCTCGGCACTGGAGGCCGAACCGGCGCCGGGCGCCCCGGAGCACCTGCACGTGTTCGCCGTGCGGTACGGACCCGGCGACGCCGCCTTCGCGCCCGCGTTCGAGGTGGGCGAGGACGGCCTGACCGTGCGCACCGAGGCGTTCACCGCGGTGATCGGGGACGCGGCGGGCGACGCCGACGCCGAGCCGGAGCTCACCCTGCGCGCCTGAGGGCCCTCAACCGCCTGCCCGCGCCGCCGAGTTCCACTCCGGCGCGGGCAGTGCACCGACCGGCACGACCAGCTCCGCCCGGTCCCGTGTCGTCGCCACCAGGTCGGCGTTGCGCTGATCGGTGCCCGCCACCCAGGCCACCGCCGTGTCGTGGTCCTTGCCGAACTCCTCGTGCCGGGCGACGAGTCGGCGGACGCGCTCGCCCTCGTCGACCTCGCAGAACCACACCTCGTCCAGGCACGGCCGTACCCGCGCCCATGAACCGGTGTGCAGCAGAAGGTAGTTGCCCTCCGTCACCACCAACCGGGCCGTGGGCAGCACCGGGATCGCGCCCGCGATCGGCTGCTCCAGCACCCGCTCGAAGCCCGGCGCGTACACCACGTCGTCGGTCTCCTCGCGGAGCCGTCGCAGCAGTGCCGCGTAACCGGCCGCGTCGAAGGTGTCGGGCGCGCCCTTGCGGTCGCGGCAGCCGAGGCGGTCCAGTTCGACGTCGGCGAGGTGGAAGCCGTCCATGGGGACGTGCACGACCCACGGTTCCCCGGTGCCGTTCAGCTCGCGCACCAGATGCTCGGCGAGGGTCGTCTTGCCCGCGCCGGGACTGCCGGCGATCCCGAGGACGGCGCGTCGGCCGGGGCGGTGAGCGCCGTGGCACGGGCGAGGAGATCGTCGAAAGTCAGCGGCACACGGAGAGTGTGCCATCCGTCTCCGCTGCCCGGCCGGGGCGATGATGTGCCGAAGATCGGGGAGGCGGGTCAGGAGAGAGACCATGGAGTGGGGGACAGGAACAGGAGCCGACGCCATGTCCGACGACGCGACACAGATCCGTACCCTCATCACCAGTTGGGCCGAGGCCGTGCACCGCGGCGACCTCGAGGGCGTCATGGCCGACCACGCCGAGGACCTCGTGATGTACGACGTCCCGCCCCCGCACGCGGGCATCTACGGCCTCGCCGCCTACCGCGCCACCTGGCCGCCGTTCTTCGACTGGCAGGCCCAGGGCGCCTGCTTCGACATCGACTCCCTCGACATCACGGCCGGCACGGACGTGGCCTACGCCCATGCCCTGCTCCGGTGCGGCACCCCGAGGAGTTCGCCGAACACCCCAGCCTGCGGCTGCGGCTCACCTTCGGCCTGCGCAAGGAACGGGGCCGGTGGCTGGTCGCCCACGAGCACCACTCGTTCCCGCACGACTGACCCGCTCAACCCGCCTTGCGGATCAGCTCGTCGGCGACCCAGTGCGCGACCTCCGCGGGGTAGGGCGCGGAGAGCCCGAGCACGATGTGCTGGAAGCCCGCGTCGAGCGCCTCGCGGATCGCGGCCCCGGTCGCCCCGGGGTGGTCGTAGGAGACGGAGAGGTGGATGGAGCGGGTGATGGCGGCGGGGTCGCGGCCGATCTCGGCGCAGTAGCGGTCCAGGAGCGCGCCGCGGGCGATGGCGTCGGTGATGTCGCCGCCGGGGATGTTCCAGAGGTCGGCGTGTTCGGCGACCACGCGGAGTGTCGCGGCCGAGCGTCCGCCGATGAGGATGGGCGGGTGGGGGCGCTGGACGGGTTTCGGGTTGCCGAACGCCCCGGTCAGGTGGTGGTGGGTGCCCTCGAAGTCGAACGGCTTCTCCTCCGTCCACAGCCGCCGGATCAGCGTGCAGGCCTCGGCGAGGCTCGCGACGGCTTGCGCGGAGTCGTGGAAGGGGAGGCCGTGCGCCGCGTACTCCCGCCTGGCCAGCGGATGGTCCGGGCGCGAGCCGACGCCGATGCCGAAGTCGAGCCGCCCGCCGGAGACGATGTCGACAGTGGTGGCGATCTTCGCCAGCAGGGCGGGCGGCCGGAAGCGGTTGCTCGTCACCATCACGCCGAGCCGCAGCCGCCTGGTCTGCGCGGCGAGGGCCGAGAGCAGCGTCCAGCCCTCGAAGGCGGGTCCGTCCGGGTCGCCGCCGATCGGCATGAGGTGATCGAACAGCCAGGCTTGCTCGATCTCCGGGACGGTGTCCGCCTCGCGCCAGACGCGGAGGAGGTCGTCGTAGCCGACCTGCATGGGGGCGGTCATGATTCCGAAGCTGGGGCGGGGTGTGTCGGGCATGGTGTCGTCCGTTCCTCGACGAGGCGGGGCGGCGGGCCCGGGCAGGCGTGGCTTGGCCGGCCGGCCTCCGCTCTGGCATCATGGGCAAGCGGAACCTTGTTCCGGAAACGATACGGAACGTTGTTCCGGTTTGGCAAGTCGTGAGGTGGAGGAGTTGCGCGGTGAGTGAGAACGGGACGGATGCGGGACCTGCGACCTCGTCGAAGGCGGCGGACGGCCAGTCCAAGCGCGCCGACGCCCGGCGCAACAAGGAGACCCTCCTCGACGCCGCCGCCAAGGTCTTCGTCGCGTCGGGGTCGACGCTCCGGTGCGCGACATCGCACGCGAGGCCGGGGTCGGACTGGGCACGATCTACCGGCACTTCCCGACCCGCGCGGACCTCGTCATCGCCGTCTACCGGCACCAGGTCGAGGCCTGCGCCGAAGCCGGTCCGGCACTGCTGGCGAGCAGCATGACGCCGTACACCGCACTGCGTGAGTGGATCAATCTCTTCGTCGACTTTCTGGTGACCAAGCACGGTCTCGCCGCCGTGCTGAGGTCCGACACGGCCGGTTTCGAGGCCCTGCACGGCTACTTCCTGGACCGCCTGCTGCCTGTCTGCGCCGAGCTGTTCGAGGCGGCGGTCGCCGCCGGTGAGGTCCGGTCCGACCTGTCGGCCTACGAGATCATGCGCGGCGTCGGCAACCTCTGTGTCGGCGCGGAGGGCGACGACCGCTACGACGCGCTCCGCCTCGTCGACGTCTTCGTCGCGGGCATGCGCCTGCCGAACTGACAGAGCCGCCGTCCTCGTTCACGAACGGGTCGCCGGAGTGTCATCTTCCGGTCATCCGGCGCTGAGACGTTCCCTCCGTCGGTAAAGTTGGCTATACAACTTGGAGAGGGAGTGGCGGCGATGTCACCGTCCGTAGAAGTTCGCACCGAGGTCCGCATAGAAGACCTGCCGCTCACCTGGCTGCGGGACAACTGCCCCTGTCCCCGGTGCCGCGACCCGCGCAACGGCCAGAAGCTGTTCCAGATCACCGAACTGCCCACCGACCTCGCGCTCGACGCCGTACGGCCGACCGCCGACGGTGTCGAGGTCGAGTGGGCGCCCGACGGACACCGGTCCGCGTACTCCGCGCGCTGGCTGACCGCCCACCGCCCCGAGACCGGTGACGACTCCGCGGACCGGCGCGGCGAGAACGGCAAGACCCTGTGGTCCGCCGCCGACCTGAACGGCCGTCTCCCCGAGGCCGGTTGGGCGGAGTACCTGGGCGACCCGGCGGTCAAGGCGCGGATGCTGGAGTCGGTCCTCGGACTCGGCTTCGCCGTGCTGCGCGATGTGCCGTGCCGCGAGGGGCAGGTCCTGGAGGTGGCGGAGACCTTCGGCTACGTCCGCGAGACCAACTACGGGCGGCTCTTCGACGTACGGGTCGAACCTGACCCCAACAACCTCGCCTTCACCGGCGCCCGGATCACCCCGCACACCGACAACCCGTACCGCGACCCGGTACCCACCCTCCAACTCCTGCACTGCCTCTCCAACGCGGCGATCGGCGGCGACTCGGACTGGTCGACGGGTTCAAGGCCGCCGCACTGCTGCGTGCCGAGGACCCGGAGGCGTTCGGCGTACTGACCCGCACCCCCCGTCCCCTTCCGCTTCAGCGACGCGCAGACCGCGCTGGCCGCCGACCGGCCGCTGATCGACGTCGACGGACGCGGCCGGATCCGCGAGGTGCGCTTCAACAACCGTTCCATCGGCACCCTGTTGCTGCCCGCCGCCGAACTGGAGGCCTTCTACCGGGCCTACCGTGCCTTCGCCGAGATCACCCTGCGCCCCGAACTCCAGCTGGAATTCCGGCTGGTGCCCGGCGACTGCCTGATCTTCGACAACGTCCGACTGCTGCACGCGCGCACGGCCTTCGCGGAGAGCGGCGCCCGCCACCTCCAGGGCGCCTACGCCGACATCGATGCCCTGGCCGGCACGTTGACCGTCCTGCGCCGCGAACGCGCTGTGGCCGCAGGGGAGTTCATCGACGAGCTGGCCGAACTCTTCGCGGGCGAGGGCGCGAGCGCCTACCTGGGGAGGAGGTGACGATGGCCCAGCACATGCTGCAGGCGGCCGCGTGTGCCGAACAGGCCGGTGCCCCCGACGCGTTGGTCGCCGCCGCGCTGCTGCACGACCTCGGGCACTTCCACGGGCCGGTCAGCGGCGAGGAGTTGATGGAGGGTAACGACAACCGGCACAGTCACACCGGGGCGGACCGGCTGGCCGAGTGGTTCGGACCCGAGGTCACCGAGCCGATCCGGCTGCACGTGGCGGCCAAGCGGTATCTGTGCGCGGTCGAACCGGGCTACTTCGACCGGCTCTCCCAGGCGTCGGTGTACACGCTGGAGGTGCAGGGCGGCCCGATGTCCGAGGCCGAGGTCGCCGCGTACGAGGCGAATCCCTACGCGGCCGACGGGGTCGCGGTGCGCCGCTGGGACGACGAGGGCAAGGACCCTGAGGCGCCGACCCCGGACTTCGCACACTTCCGGCCGCTGCTCACGGCCCTGCTGCGGACCGCCTGAGGTCAGGCGTCGTCGGCCGGGCGGCGGGCCAGCGAACCGGCCGCGGCCGAGCTGTGCACGGTGAACGCCACCGTCTCCGGTAGATACCGGTCCTCGGACCATTCGACCGGGGTGCCCGCCGGATCGGTGCTGCACCGGCGCTCCCGCAGCAGCGGATCGCCGGGCCGGCAGCCGAGCAGCCGGGCGTCCTCCTCGTCGGCCCGGCACAGGTCGATCGTGTGCTGGGCGTCCGCGATCAGCACACCCGACTCCTCAAGGGCGACGGTGTGCGACACGGTGTCGGGCGGCAGCGCGGCGATCAACTCGCCCACGGCGGGCGGGTATACGGTCCGCTCGATCATCACCGGGCGCCCCGAGAGGGTGCGCAGCCGCCGCACCTCGTAGACCTCGGCCCCCGCCGCCAGCCGCAGCTGCTCGCGCTCGGTCGGGTCTGCGGGGCGGGTCTGCACGGTGACGATCCGGCCGCCGGGCTCCTCGCCCGTCGAGCGCGCCCAGCGGGTGAAGCTGAGGAGTTCGCCGAAGCTCTGCGGCCGGGGCGAGCCGATCACGACCCGTCGGGTACCGCGCCGCGAGGCGATCAGGCCCTCGGTGCGCAGAAGGGCCATCGCCTGGCGGACCGTGCCCCGGGAGACGCCGTAGCGCTCGGCGAGTTCACCCTCGGCGGGCAGCCGGCCGCCGGAGCCGTAGCGGCCCTCGCCGATCTCCCGGCCGAGGTCGGCCGCGACCTTCCGGTACATCGCCGGGGCTTTCCCCGTGCCGGCCGGGCCGTCCGTCACCGCGTGGATCTCCGTCCTGAACGCTCCGGTCCCGCAGCCGTCAGCTGTTGTCGGCGTTCTCGGCGCTCTTCTTGTTCTTGATCCGCTCGGCTTCCTTGCGGACCTCGGCCTGGGTGGCGCGCTCCTTCTCCAGCCACTCGGGGCCGGCCGTCTTCAGCGCGTCGATCTGCTCGGTGGTGAGGGGCTCGGTGATCCCGCCGCGGGCGAGACCGGCGATGGAGACGCCGAGCTTGGCGGCGACGACCGGGCGCGGGTGCGGGCCGTTGGCGCGCAGCTCGCGCAGCCACTCGGGCGGGTTGGCCTGCAGCTCGTTCAGCTCGGCGCGGGAGACGTCACCCTTCTGGAACTCGGCGGGGGTGGCCTCGAGGTACACACCCAGCTTCTTCGCCGCCGTGGCGGGCTTCATGGTCTGGGTGGTCTGGTGCGACTTCATACCGTCAAGAGTATCGACCGCGTTCGAGACCTCCGACCACGGCGGGTAACCTTGCGGGGTGACAGGCTCGGAAGCATCCCCACGTTCCGGCTCGCGTACGTCCCCGGGGTGACGCCCGCCAAGTGGGTGCGGATCTGGAACGAGCGCCTGCCCGACGTCCCCTGACCCTCGTACCGGTCCCGGCCGCCGACGCGTCCGACGTGCTGCGGCGCGGCGAGGCCGACGCAGGGCTCGTACGACTGCCGGTCGACCGTACGGTCCTCAGCGCGATCCCCCTCTACACCGAGGCGACCGTCGTGGTGGCCCCGAAGGACCATGTCGTCACGGCGGCCGAAGAGGTGTCCCTCGACGAACTCGCCGACGAGGTCGTCCTGCACCCCTCGACGACGTCCTCGGCTGGGAACAGCCGCCGGGGAGCCCGCGTTCGAGCGTCCCGCGACCACCGAGGACGCCATCGAACACGTGGCGTCGGGCATCGGCATCCTCTACGTCCCCAGTCCCTGGCCCGCCTGCACCACCGCAAGGACCTCACCTACCGGACGGTCCTCGACGCCCCCAGTCGGACGTCGCCCTGTCCTGGCCCGAGGACGCGACCACCGACCTCGTCGAGGACTTCATCGGCATCGTGCGCGGCCGCACGGTCAACAGCACGCGCGGCCGTACCCCGACGCCCCCGCAGCCGAAGACCAAGGCGAAGCGCCCCGAGCCCGCCGGGAAGCGCAAGCCTGCGGCAGGGAAAGCGGGCGGCAAGTCGACCGGCAAGAACCCCCGCGGTGCCTCCGGCGGGGCAAAGGGCGCCAAGCGCGGAAAGCCTCGGGGTCGCTGACGGGACGGGGGTGCGGTCGCGGTTCTGGTACTCGCTGGGACCGACCTCGCTGTCGAGTCCCGCACCACGAGAACGACCCGACGTTCACCCCACGCCGCTCACCCTCCGGCGAGCAGATCGCGCAGGGCTCGCTCCTCCTCGGGGCTCAGGCCGGTCACGAACTGCTGGAGCGCACCGATCGGATCCGGCCCCCGGTCCAACGCCTCGAGCATCGCCTGGGCGGTCGACTCGGCCGCGTTCTTCGCCGGCCGGTACGCGCCGCGCCGCCCCTCCGCGTCCCGCAGGACGAGCCCCTTGTCGTAGAGCCGCTTGAGGATCGTGTGCACGGTGTTGTACGCGAGGGGTCCGTCGATCCCGGACTGGATCTCGGCCGGTGTCAGAGGGCGGTCGGTCGCCCACAGCGAGGCGAGGACCTCGCTCTCCAACGCACCGGCGCTGCGCCGCTCGGCCCGGGTCCGCGGGTCTGTGCCAGCCATGAGCGCCACCTTACAGCGTGTAGGGCGGGGCTTGCCTAGCGTCGGCGCTCTGACCAGGGGCTTTGCCCTGATTGGGGGCGATCGGTGCGCTGGGGTGCGAGGTGGAAGGGGATACGGTCGTCGATCATGTGGCTGTTGAGCCGAGTTGCGCCAACTCTTCCGCTGGTAACGGCAGTTGGTGAACCTGGCCCTGATCGGGAGCGAGGAGGCGCCGGAACGGTCGGTGCGCAGGGGGCCCAACGGGATGTAGGCCGAGCGGAGTTGGGCTGCGAGGAGCGGAGGGTCGTCGGCGGCGGGCCAGGGTTTCCCGGGTAGGCCGCAGCGTCCAGGAAGTTCTTCGGCGCCGGAGACCGTCGTACGAGGCGAGTGTCGAAAAGCGCCGTACGAGGCTCGCCAAGTCCCGAACCCACGTCAAGCCCGGCACCACCGTCATCGACGTCGGCATCCACCGCCCCACCCGACTTCCGCGCCGCCGAACTCGACGGCATCGCCAGCCGCATCACCCCGCACCGGGGGTCGGCCCCATGACCATCGCCATGCTGATGGTCCACACACCCGAGCGGCCGAGTGGAACGCCGAGTCCGAGGCTGTGCCCGCATGAGCGCGGGAGCGCTCGGTGCGCGGAGCCGTGCCCGCCGCCCGTCTGGGCTCAGGAAGGTGCCGGACATGAGGCAACTTCCCTCGCTGGCGCGGCTCTTGGGCCGGGTGGCGGTCAGACTGGCCGACGTCACGCAGGACCCCGCCGCGCGACACCCGGCCCGCGCCGGCCGATGGCACTGGCCCGCGCTCGCTCTGTCCTTCGCGGTCCCCGCGGTACGCGAACCGGGTCGCGCTGTAGTCGCGTTGCTGAAACTCAATCCCAACTACGCACGCGACGAGGGGAGTTCTGAACGCCTTGCCCGCAAACAGCCGACCGCCGTCTCAACTGACCAGTGACAGGCGGGTCATCCCTGGACGGTAGGGCGGACGTTGATCTCGCCGATCTCGACGTCCTGGGGCTGCTCGACGGCGAAGGCCACCGCGCGGGCGACCGCCTCCGGGGAGATGCCCCTGGCGTCCATGTTCTTGCGTGTCACGTCGCGGATGCGCGGGTCCGTCATGGAGTCGGCGAGCTCGGTGCGGACGTAGCCCGGCGAGATGGCTGTCGTCCGCACCACCCCGTCGGTCGACTCCTTGCGCAGGCCTTCGTGGACCGTGCGCACCGCGTTCTTGGTCGCGGCGTAGACGGCCATCGAGGGGACGTGGTCAGGCCGGCCACGGAGACGATGCTGACCAGGTGGCCCGATCCCTGTTCGTGGAAGACGGGCAGCGCGGCGGCGACGCAGTTGAGCATGCCGCGGAGGTTGACGTCGATCATGGCAGACCAGCCCTCGGTGTCGAGGTCGGCCAGCGGGCTGATGGGGGCGACGCCCGCGTTGTTCACCAGTACGTCGATCCGGCCGTACTCGTCGACCGTGGTGGACACGAGGCGCCGTAGGTCCTCGGACTTGGTGACGTCGACGACGCAGGTCGCTGCCCGGCCCCCTCCTCCCGGATGTCCCGCGCTATGGCGTCGACGCGTTCGCCGCGGCGGGCCGCGAGGACGACCGCGGCGCCGCGCCGGGCGAGCAGACGCGCCGTGGCCTCGCCGATGCCGCCGCTCGCTCCGGTGATGGCGATGGTCTTGTCGTGTAGCGAAAGCACTGCTGCCTCCCGATAAAGTGGACACGTGTCCGCTGAGTCATCCACCCTACCGGACACGTGTCCACTTGTCGGGCCCGGAACACGAGGAGAGACCCATGAACGCGCCAGCACGCCGTCCGGACGCGGCGCGGAACCGGATCCGCATCGTCGAAGCCGCCCGCGCGGCCCTCGCCGAGTCCCACGACGTCCACCTCAACGAGATCGCCAAGCGCGCCGGAGTAGGACAGGGAACCCTCTACCGGAACTTCCCCAACCGTGAAGCCCTCCTCGCCGAGGTCTACCGGCACGACGTCGAGGAACTCGTGACCGCCGCCCCCGCCCTGCTGGCCGAACACGAGCCCGTGGAGGCCCTACGGCACTGGCTCGACCGGGTGATCGACTACGCCGAGATCAAGTACGGCGTCCTGGCCGCGCTGGAGCCGGCGGCATGGCAGGACCTCGTCGACCACAGCCAGAACCCCATCGAAGGCGCCCTCGCCCACCTGTTGGACGCCGGAAAGGCGGCCGGTTCCCTCCGCACGGATGTGGACGCCCGAGGGGTCCTGCTGCTCATCGCCTATCTCGGTCGAGTGGACCGGGACGAATGGGAGTCGACGGCACGGCCTCTGATGAACGTCATCCTCGACGGCCTCCGGCGACAAGTCGCGGACGGGTGAGGGTGGTTGAGGCCGCCGGAGCGAAGTCGCGTTCGCGCAGCCCGCGTTGCGGACGGACGAGCAGGCCGAGGCGTACGGGACATTCGCCGCCGGGGTGCCCGCGCGCCCAAAGTCGCTGCGCCGAGGGCTTGTTGTGGTTCCGGCCGCGCCGGCATGCTCCGGGCCGCGGTCAAGAGAAACGAGCCCCCGTCCGCCGATGAGTGGGACGGCCGGGACGTCGCATCGCCGACGGGGCCTGACGGCTCCGGGCGACTGGCCCTTGGCCCGGCAAGGACGCGGCACTCATCGGCCGAAGACCGCCGGATGCCGTGGCTCGCGGACTACCGGGCGCCGGAGTCGAGGCTGCGCGCGTTCCCGATCGGAGGCCGGCCGTCGAGGAACAGTGCAGGCCGGGACCACACGATCGCCATCGGTGAGCGAGGGAAACACCCCGCGCTCTCCCTACGGCCCGGGAGGGAAGTCCGCGCTCCGTGAGACCGCTTCGTAGGTGCGCAACTCCGCGATCATGTGGGTCAGTTGGTCGTGGACGGCGTCGTAGCCGGCCGTGCCGAGGACGAGTCGGTGAGGAGGGTCGTCCTGGTCCATCGCGTCCAGGACGGCCCGCACTCCTCGGCGGGGATCACCGGGCTGCGTGCCGTCCTGGCCGACCATGGAGTCCCGGACGGACTCGACGAACGGCAGGTAGGCGTCGACCGTCTCGGACACGGGCTCGTCGGTGAAGCCGGAGTAGGCGCGGGTGCGGAAGGCGCCGGGTTCGACGGCCAGCACGTTGACGCCGAAGGGCGCCACCTCGCGCCGTAGCTCTTCGGTGAGGGCCTCGACGGCGAACTTCGCGGCGCTGTAGTAGCCGAAGCCGGGCGCGCTCCGCAGGCCCGCGACGGAGGACATGTTGACGATCCATCCGCTGCCCCGGGCCCGCATGCCGGGGAGGACGGCGCGCAGCACCTCGGTGACGGAGAAGAAGTTCAGCTCGAAGGACCGTCTGACATCGGCGTCGGGTGTGCCCTCGACCGAGCCGTACCAGCCCCGCCCGGCGTTGTTGACCAGCACGTCGATACCGCCGAAGCGCTCCTCGGCGGCCCGGACGGCCGTACGGATCTGCTCGGCGTCGGTGACGTCCAGCGGCAGGACGAGTGCCCGCTCGCCGTGGGGCGGGCCCAGGCGTCGAGCAACCGCGGGCGGCGGGCGGTGAGGACGACGTTGTCGCCGCGCTCCAGGGCGAGGTCGGCGTAGGCCGGGCCGAAGCCGCCCGGGGTGCCGCCGGTGATGAACCAGGTCTTCATGCTTCCTCCGTGGACTGAGGGCAGGCGGATCGATGGGTTTCGTGACCGGTCGGCGGCCGTCAGGGGCGATGACGAGCCGGCTGATCCGGCCGCCCGCGTCGAGGGCGAAGCGGAACCTCAGGTCGACCTGGCCGCCGGGAAATCGCCTTCGAGGCGCTGGACCACGGTGTACTCGTCCGCGCCGTGGCGCTCGGCTCCGAGCGGTGTGGTCGTGTACGTGTGCTGGGAGCCCTCCCGCTCCAGCCAGCGCCGGATGGCGGCCTGTCCCTCGTAGGTGTGGCCGTCGTCCGTGACGGTGGCCTCGGGGCGAGGGCGGTCTCGGCGGTGGGGATGTCCCGTGCGTCGTGGGCGCGGAGATAGCGGCTGACGACCTCCGGCAGGTCGGCGACATCGTCGGTGTCGTGGTGTCCGGTCATGTCTGCTGCCTCGCATGTGTGCTGGATGGTGGTGGCCCGAGTCGTGGTCCGAGTCGTGGTCGGGGTGGTGCCGGTCGCCGCGCGGAGGCCGTACGGCCAGGTCCGGGGCGGTGCCGCTCGCGCTGCGCGATGTGCACCTCCCGGTGACCGCTCACGGTGCGCAGCCCTGGTTACTGCTAAAATAGAAGCCAGTGACTTTCACTTTAGCAGTAACTCTGGAGGGTGCCATGCCGAGCAGGATCCGACTGGAGGACCGGGAGTGTCCGCTGTCGACGACGGTGCAGCACGTCGGTGAGTGGTGGACGCTGCTGATCCTTCATGACGCCTTCGACGGCTATACGCGCTTCGACCAGTTCCAGCAGAGTCTGGGCATCTCCACCAGCATGCTCACCGCCCGCCTGAAGACCCTGGTCGGCGATGGTCTGTTGGAGCGTCGGCCCTACCAGACGAACCCGGTCCGCCACGAGTACGTCCTCACCGAGCTGGGGTACTCCCTGCGGCCGGTGATCGTCGCCCTGGCCGCCTGGGGCAACCGGCACCTCGACCCGCAGGACCGGTCGATGATCCTCGTCGACGCGGCGACGGGCGAGGAGGCCGAGCCCGTGGTGGTCGACGCCCGCACCGGGAAGCGGCTCGACGACAGCGAGGCGTATGTGTTCACCGCCGGGCCGGCCGCGAGCGAGGGGATGCGCGCACGGTATGCCGAGTTGGAGCGGGGGCGGTGAGCGCAGGACCGCCCGGCTTCCATCCCCTTGGGCAGCCAACCCGGCCCCCGTCACTCCTCGCTCTGTCATGTGCGCCCTCCACCCCCAGCGGTAAAATCCAACCAAACCGGACAGGTGTAGGCATCGTCAGCGCACGCACTTCGATGGCCGGTGTCGCGACAGCGAAGGGCAGCGCCATGGACCGCTCGGATTCCGGAGGCCGTCCCGGGGACGACCTGGGGCGTGGAGCGCCGGGGGTCGCGGCGCGTGGCCGCGGGGCCCAATCGGCCCGGGGACATCTCGCAGGAGGACGACACCGCGCCCTCGGCGGGGTGGGGTGCCGCGCGGAGTGTGACGCGGGTGCTGGCCAGGACGCGTGAGCCGGTCAGCGGGCCGCTGGCGATCATGAAGATGAACCATGAGAACGGCGGATTCGACTGCCCTGGGTGCGCATGGCCGGACGACCGCAAGGGCCTGCATCTGGACATCTGCGAGAACGGGATCAAGCACGTCACCTGGGAGATGACCCGCAAGAAGGCCGGCCCGGAGTTCTTCGCCGCGCACACCGTCACCGAGCTGGCGGCCTGGCCGGACTACGCGCTGGAGGACCAGGGCCGGCTGACCGACCCGATGGTCTACGACGAGGCCACGGACAAGTACGTCCCGATCTCCTGGCCGGACGCGTTCGCAATGGTCGGGCGGACACTGCGCGGCCTGGAGAGTCCTGACCAGGCCGCGTTCTACACGTCCGGGCGGCTCAACAACGAGGCGACGTTCCTGTACCAGTTGTGGGTGCGCGAGTTCGGCACCAACAATCTGCCGGACTGCTCGAACATGTGCCACGAGGCCTCCGGCCGTGCGCTGCAGGCCGCGCTGGGCACCGGCAAGGGCACCTGCGACATCGGCGACTGGGACGCGGCGGACCTGCTGTTCGTCATGGGCGTGAACGCCGCGTCCAACGCCCCGCGCATGCTCACCACCCTCGCCAAGGCACACCGGCGCGGCGCCCAGATCGTGCACGTCAACCCGCTCCTCGAGGCGGGCGCGCGACGGACCATCGTGCCGCACGAGTTCGCCGCGATGGCCGCCTTCCACGCCACCGAGACCGGCGACCAGAACGTCCAGGTCGGCATCGGCGGCGACCTCGCCCTGCTGCGCGGGATCGCCAAGGCGGTGTTCGAGCGGGCCGAGGAGAACCCGGCGGTGCTCGACACCGACTTCATCGAACGCCACACGGCGGGCTTCGCGTCGTACCGCGACCTGGTGCGCGCCACCGACTGGGCCGAACTGGTGCGGCAGTCCGGGGTGAGCGAGAGGGAGATCCGGCAGGTCGCCGAGCGCTACCTGGGCGCCGACCGCACCGTCATCTCCTGGTGCCTGGGCGTCACCCAGCAGGACCACGGGGTGGACACCGTCCGCGAGATCGTGAACCTGCTGATGCTGCGCGGCAACCTCGGCCGCGAGGGCGCCGGACCCTCGCCGGTGCGCGGCCACAGCAACGTCCAGGGCAACCGCACCTGCGGCATCGACCACCGTCCCGCGCCCGCGTTCCTCGACGCGCTCGACGAGGTGTGCGGGATCTCCGCGCCCCGGGGAGCACGGGCTGGACACCGTGGGCACGATCAAGGCGATGCGGGACGGCCGGGTGAAGGTGTTCGTCGCGATGGGCGGCAACTTCGTCCTCGCCGCCCCGACACCGACGCGACCACGGCCGCGCTGCGCACCACCGAGCTGACCGTGCAGGTGAGCACGAAACTCAACCGCAGCCACCTCGTCCACGGCCGCCGCGCCCTCATCCTCCCGTGTCTGGGACGCACCGAGAAGGACACCCAGGCGACGGGCGAGCAGGGCGTGACCGTCGAGGACGCGATGAGCGAGGTGCACCTCTCCCTCGGCATGCGCAGGCCGCCCGCCGAGACCCTCAGGTCCGAGTGCGCGATCGTCGCCGGGATGGCACGGGCGACACTGCCCGACTCGGCGACTCCATGGGAGTGGTACGTCGAGGACTACGACCGGATCCGCGACACCATGGCCCGTGTCCTCCCGGGCTTCGAGGACTTCAACCGCCGGGTGCGCGAGCCGCTCGGCTTCCGCATCACCCAGCCCGCCCGCGAGCGCGAGTTCCACACCGCGTCCGGCCGCGCCGAGTTCCACGCGAGCCAACTCCCCGACGTGACACCGCCCGAGGGCATGCTCGTCCTCTCCACGATGCGGTCGCACGACCAGTGGAACACCACCGTGTACTCCGACGACGACCGCTACCGCGGGGTCAAGAACCTGCGCACCCTCCTCTTCATGAACCTCAAGGACATGGACGCGCGGGGCCTGGTCGAGTTCGACCTGATCGACATCACCAGCCACGCCCGCGACGGCAGCACCCGCTCGGTCTACGGCTACCGCGTCATCGCCTACGACATCCCGGCCGGCAGCGTCGCGGGCTACATGCCCGAACTCAACATCCTCTGCGGGCTCGACGACTACAGCAGGCAGAGCGACCAGCCCCCTGATGAAACACCAACTCGTCACCGTCAGCCCGGCACAGGGCGGCTGACCGCGCGGCCGGCGGAGGCGGGGCGGGCGAACACTATGAACTCAATGATCGACGGGTAGTCCCCGCACGCGGCGGTTCCTAGCATCACGGTTCGCAGGGCAACTTCGCACAGCGAATTCATAGGAGCCGCTCCCGTGACGACACTTGACGCGCCCGAACCGGTACGCCGGAGACGCCCGGCCCCTCGCCACCGTCGGGCCGTACTCGCCGCCGGGGTGGCCGCGGCACTCCTCGGCACACTCGGCAACGCCCCCGCGCCCCGGGCGCGGACCGAGCCGCCCGCGGTGACCGCCTGCCCACCCAACGTGCTTGGGAAAGCGACGTGTTACACCGGCAAGGACACCAACGGGGCGTACTACACGATGGCCGTGCCGACCCGCTGGAACGGATCCCTCGTCGTGCACGCGCACGGCGGACCCGATCTCGGCGACTCCTCCGACCCGGCCCGCAGCACCGACGATCTGAACCGCTGGGCGGTGATGGTCGAGGAGGGCTACGCCTGGGCCGGCTCGTCGTATCGCCGCGGTGGCTACGGCACCCGGATGGCCGCCGCCGACACCGAGAACGTACGAAAGCTCTTCGTCGCGGAGTTCGGCAAGCCGAAGCGGACCTATGTGCACGGCCAGTCCTGGGGCGGCGACGTCGCCGCCAAAATCGCCGAGACCTACGGCAAACGCCCCGGCGCCTACGACGGCGCGCTGCTCACGAGCGGTGTCCTCGGCGGCGGTTCACGCGGCTACGACTACCGCGTCGACCTGCGGGTGGTCTACCAGTACTACTGCCACAACCACCCCCGCCCGAGCGAGCCGCAGTACCCGCTGTGGGAGGGACTGCGCCCGGACTCCACCATGACCAGCGCCGGTCTCCGCGCCCGCCTTCAGGAGTGCACGGGATTCTCCTCCGCCGCCGCGGACCGGAGCGCGCTCCAGCAGCGCAACCTCGACGACATCCTCGCCGTCACCCACATCCCGGAGCGCGCCCTCGAATCACATCTGCGGTTCGCCACCTTCACGTTCCGCGACATCGTGTCGACCCGCCTCGGCGGCCGCAATCCCTTCACCAACCAGGGTGTGCGGTACGCGGGTTCACACGACGACAAGGCGCTCAACGCAGGCGTCGAACGGTTCTCGGCCGACCCCACCGCACGCCGCGACCTCTCCTACGACAGCGATCTGACGGGCAAGGTCTCCCTCCCGGTCCTCACGCTGCACGCGATCGACGACCCAACGGCGTTCGTCGAGCACGAGGCGGCCTACCGGGCCACGCTCCAGGGCGCGGGCCGGGCCGGCAACCTCGTCCAGACCTTCACGAAGGAGACCGAGCACAGCGCGCTCAGCGACTCCGAGTACGCCAACTCCATTGCCGCGCTGGACACTTGGGTGCGGCACGGGCGCAAGCCGACCGCGCGCTCGCTCGCGGCGTCGTGCGCGGCCTTCGACCGGAAGTACGGCACCGGGTGCTTCTACGACCCGGCGTTCCACCCCGCGCCGTACGCCTCACGCATCCGCCCCCGGCCCGGCGGGCTCGTCTGGCCCGCCATGACCGCGGCGCGGGAGCGGGCGTGGAGCCGGATCCCCGGGGTGGGGATCGCTCCCTAGCGGCCGGTTGGGACCGGGCCGGCCCTGTCGGACCGGCCCGGGAGGCTCACTGGGTGTAGGTGTAGTGCGGGCTGTCGTACTGGGGTCCGTTCTTCTCGTAGGTGAACCAGTAGGTCAGGGTGGAGCCGGTGGCGATGGAGACGTTCTGGGTCCAGGTGCCGCCGCTGTTGGTCATCCGGACGTTCTGCTGGTTGGCGCCGTTGACGAGGTAGTGCACGTCGACGTAGGCCGCGGGTGTGGTCGGGGTGAACGTGATCTGCGCCTGACCGGCGCTCACCCGCGTCACCCCGGCGGTGTAGTCCGGCGTCGTCGTGGTCCCGCCGGTGGTTCCGCCCGTGGTGGTGCCACCCGTCGTACTGCCGGTGGTGCCGCCGGTCGTCGTGGCGCCGGTGGTGCTGCCGCCCGGGTTCTGCTGGTAGACGGCGAACCAGTCGACGCTCATCGCGGCGCCCGATGTGATGCTGCCCGCCTGCGCGGCCGAGCTGCAGCCGCAGACCTTGTCGGGATAGGAACCGGCGATCGCCAGGTCGAAGATCGCCATGAATCCGTGGTCGACGGCCGCCTGCCATGTCCCGACCGACACCTGGTTCTCATTGACGGTGAAGGTCAGACTGCCGTCGAGGTAGAAGCGCAGCTGCTCCGCGGCGGTGTTCGTGCGGTCGATGATCGCGGAGTACGTGTGGTAGCCGGTCTGGCAGCCCCCGCACGGCTGGAGGTTGCTGGTGATGCCGTCGGGGTCGTGGCACTCGCCCGCCCACACACCGCAGTGGAAGGTGGTGGAGTGCTGGCTCAGCGCGTTGACGTCCTCCATGATGTCGTACTCGCCGATGCTCGGCCAGTTCGTCGCGCCGACCGGCCGGGCCGCGCCGCCCATCGCCCAGAAGGCGGGCCAATAGCCCAGT
This sequence comes from Streptomyces sp. P3, assembly GCA_016893485.2. Lineage (GTDB taxonomy): Bacteria > Actinomycetota > Actinomycetes > Streptomycetales > Streptomycetaceae > Streptomyces. Next base: position 1,036,049 of record JAFEKX020000001.1, on the reverse strand, counting down.
CCGCTCTGCGGGTTGGGCTGCAGGATGGAGGCGCTCATCTCCAGCTGTCCGCCGGCCGGGGCGGCGAAGTCGGTGCGCTGGGTCTCGATGCGCCCCGAGGTCCAGTGGCCCGACCCGTCCCGGATCGCCTTGATGACCAGGTGTCCCTGGCCGTCCTGGTAGACGTTGTTCGTGGAGTCGGTGGCCGATTCGATCTCGCCCGTGCCCCAGTTGGCGGCACCGCCCGCGTAGCCGGTGCCCAGGTCGTACAGCCAGTTGGCCCGGTTCAGCGCGCTGCCGGACGAGCCGTTGAAGTCGTCGGAGAAGACGGTGGTCCAGCCGGTCGGAGCGCCCGGTACGGCCGCCGAGGCGCTGCCGCTGGTACCGATCAGGCCCGCGAGCGCGCCGATGAGCAGCAGCAGGGCGCTGCCCAGAACGAGGGGGACGGTTCTCTGTCGGCCGGCCGGCGCGATGCCAGGCGGTGGGGAGGTGGTCATCGTGGTGGTTCTCCCTGTCAAGCGTGCGGGTGGGGAGTGCTGCAGGGGCCTGGCTCCTGGTGGGGCTGGGGATCAGGTCGTCTCCGCCGTCGGGTCAACTGCCCCGGATCATGCGGGAGTTGGTGTCAGCGGGTCCTGTCGGCACGGTCTGCTGATGCAGTTGAGAGCGCTCTCAGAGGGATCATGGGTTCGCGGTGTGCGCTGTCCTCCTCTGCGTCGACGCCGCCGCAGCACGGTGGAGCCCGGTGCGCGGGCCGAGTACGGACGATCCGTCATCTCGTCCGGTACCGGCCTGAGTTGGCTGCTCACCGGGCAGGGATCGCCGTTTCAATGCAGGAGTGTCCGGCGCGGCCCTTCGTGCGTCAATGGCTTCAACGTGATCCGTTGAAAAGCAGAACTACTGGCGACGCCCTTTGGAGCCCCGGAACTGGTCCGAACCAAGCTCCGCCGAGCCGTGGAGCGCTCTCCGGTGGTCGGTCGAACGCGACTCCGTCCCGTTGAGCTGCGGTTCTGTGCTGACGGTGGCCGAGAGGAGGTCCGGTCGTGCGGGCGACGGCCTTCGGTGGCGCCCGCGGACCTCGCGCAGCGGCTTCAGGAGTCGAAGGTGCCCGGGACGCGCGGAGCCCGACGGGAGGGGGAAACCGCCCCGCGAACGCGTCGCCGCCGACGGGGTCCGTCATTCGCTTGGCTGAATCAGAGCCCCCGGTCACGCCCGCCGCGCGGTAATTTGTCCGTGTTTCCACAGGCTCCCGACTTCACCGCCACTACGAGCTGTAGGGTGCTGGAAACCCTACAAACTGTAGGGGAGGGGTGGGTAGATGTCCGGCAGTGCGTACGCCACACTCGCCGGGACGCGACGGCTCGGACCGCCGACCGCGTCCCGCCGATCGGAGTCCCCGCGCGGCGCGGGACCCCTCGCGGCGGTCGCCGGAGCCTTCACACTCGCCCAACTGGTGCTCGTGCGCCCCGGATTGGGCCTCGGCTGGGACGAGACGGTCTACGTCAGCCAGCTCAGCGCGCACGCCCCCGCCGCGTTCTTCAGTGCACCCCGCGCCCGAGGCATCTCCCTCCTGGTCGCCCCCGTCACCTCCTGGTCCTCGTCCACCCCGCTCCTGCGTGTCTACCTCGCCGTCCTCGCGGGCCTGGCCCTGTACCTCGCCCTCCGCGCCTGGCACGGACTGTTCCCCGTCCGCGTCCTCGCCCTGGCGGGCGCCCTGTTCGCGTCCCTCTGGGTGACCCTCTTCTACGGCCCGCAGGCCATGCCCAACTACTGGGTCGCCGTCGGCGCGCTGGCCCGCGACCGGCTGCTGTCTGCGCGCCTGGGCCGACCGTTCCGACCGGGCCGCGCTGTGGGGCCTCGCGGCGAGCGCGTCCCTGATGGCGTGGATGCGGCCGACCGACGCGGTCTGGGGACGCTGCCCCTGCTCGTCCTCGCCCTGACCGTCCGTCACTGGCGCCTGCTCGTCGCCCTCCTCGCCGGGCTCGCGTCCGGCGCCGTGGAGTGGGTGATCGAGGCGTACGTCAGTTACGGCGGCCTGACAGAGCGGCTGAACGCGGCCTCGGCGATCGAGGGCGGACTGGGCTGGCATGTCGCGGTCGTCGACCAGTTGCGCAGCCTCGGCGGACGCGCGCTGTGCCGCCCGTGCACGGGGGCGATGCCCAACCCGGCGGTGGACGTGTGGTGGCTCGTGCTCCCCGTGCTCGCGGTCGTCGGCCTCGTCGTGGCGGTCCGCGCACGGCGTACGGCGGCCACCCTCGTCCCGCTCGCGTGTGCCGCGACGGCGGCCTTCCCGTACCTGTTCATGATCGGCTACGCGGCTCCGCGCTTCCTCCTGCCCGCCTACGCGCTGGTGGCGATCCCGGTCGCCGACGGCCTGATCCACCTGGTCACCGCGCCGACCGGGGTATGGCGCCGGGTCGCCGTGACCCTGCTCGTGGTGGGCCTCGCCGGACATCTGGCGGTCCAACTCGCCGTATTGGAACGCACGGTGAGCCGTACGAACGCCCAGCACCGCGACTGGTCCCGCACCGCCGCCGAACTCCACCGCCTCGGCGTGAACAGACCCTGCCTGCTCACCGGCCAGGACGCCATCCCGATCGCCTTCTACACAGGCTGCGCCTCCGCCGCGACCGGCGGTCACAACGCCAACACGTCCCGAACGGCCCTCGACCGCACGGCCCACCGCATGCCCGTCGCCGACATCACCCCGGTCGGCAGCCGCCCGCCCGCCTACGCCCACGACTGGCCCGCCCACCGCTACGGCGGCCTGGACCTCCGCGTCGCCCCGGCCACGGAGGGCGGTGACGCCGGATGACGGCAGGATCCGCCACTGTCCCGACGCCGACGCACGGACACCTCAGCCGCTACGGCATCGCTCCCGCCCACGCGATCGGCGGTCGCGCATGACGGCGCCGCCCGCCCTCACCTCCACGCCCACCCGCAAACGCGCCTACTGGCAGGCCGCGTTGACGCTGGTTGTCCTCGTGACCGTCGCCTGCCTCGTGCGGCGGCACTGGTCCGTTCTCGCGAGCGGGGCCGGGCGGCTGGCCGGTGCCGACCAGGGATGGATGCTGGTGGCGGCGACGGCCGCGCTCGGGACATGGGCGTCGTCGGCGCTCGCCCAGCAGGGCGCGGTGCCCCAACGACTGCCCGGTGGACGGCTGGTGGCCGCACAACTCGCCGCGTCGGCCGCCAACCACGTGCTGCCCGCCGGGCTCGGCGCCGGTGCCGTCAACCTGCGCTTCCTCATGCGCTGCGGGCTGCCGGTCGGCCGCTCGGCCAGTGCCCTCGCCGTCAAGGCGACCGCCGGTGGTGGTCGTCCGGATCGTGCTCATCGGCGTTCTCGCAGCCGTCTGTCCCGGTGTGCTGCGCCTCCCGCCCGTCTCCCTGGGCGTGGTGGGCGCCGTCCTCGCGATCGTCGTGCTCGTGACCGTGCTGCTCAACTGCCCGCTGTGGCCCCGGTGTCGGCGCGCGCTCGGCACCGTCCTCGCCGACATCCGGGCCGTGCACGCCCGACCGCACCGGGCCGTCGCCCTGTGGGGCGGCTCGCTCGCCTTCGCCGCGCTGCACTCCCTGGTGCTGATCTGCGTCACGCAGGCCATCGAACTCCCGCTGTCCCCGGCCCGGGTGGCACTCCTGTACCTCGCCGCCAGCAGCGCCGCCGCCCTGTTGCCCACGCCGGGCGGCATCGGGTCGCTCGACGCAGCGCTGGTCTTCGCGCTCACCGAGTCGGGGACCACGGCGTCCGCCGCCGCTTCCGTCGTCATCGGGTACCGGCTGCTGACCGTGTGGCTGCCGCTGATCCCGGGCCTGTTGGTGCTCGGGATGCTGGTCCGGCGCAAGTCGCTCTGACCTCAACCGCGTTTCCCGCGCGACGGGTTCAGGTAGGACTCCGATATCTGTCCACGGGCCAGGGGAGTTGCATGGCGGAGAACGACAACAGCGGCCGACTGTCGGACGAGTTCTTCACCCCGGCATCTCGTCCTTCACCGAGTTCCTGGCCGGGCACCGGCCCGCACTGCTGCCCACCCGCCGCCCCTTCCCGGACGGGGTCCGCGCCGGAGCCCACCAATTCCCGCACGGCACCACGGTGTTGGCGCTCACCTACCGCGACGGCGTACTGATCGCCGGCGACCGCAGGGCCACCATGGGCAACGTCATCGCCCAGCGCGACCTGGAGAAGGTGCACCCCGCGGACGACTACACCGCGGTCGCCTTCGCCGGCACGGTCGGGCTGGCCGTCGACATGGTGAAGCTGTACCAGGTCGAGCTGACGCACTTCGAGAAGATCGAGGGCATCCCGATGACCCTCAACGCGAAGGCCACCCGCCTCGCGGGCCTGCTCCGCCAGAACCTCGGCCAGGCCATGCAGGGCCTCGCCGTCGTACCGCTCCTCGTCGGCTACGACCCCGTCGCGCCCGAGGGCGCCAAGGGCCGCATCTTCACCTTCGACGTCGTCGGCGGCACCTACGAGAAGCCGGACTTCCACGCCGAGGGCTCCGGCTCCCCGTACGCGAGGGGCGCCCTGAAGAAGCTGTTCCACCAGGGCATGACCCGGCGCGACGCGGCCCTGACCGCACTTCAGGCCCTGTACGACGCGGCCGACGACGACTCGGCCACCGGCGGCCCCGACCTCAACCGCCGTATCTTTCCCATCGTTTCGGTCATCACCGAGGACGGTTTCGAACGGCTCCCGGAGTCGGAGACCGAGGCCCTGACCCGGGAGATGATCGAGCACCGCAGCAGCCACCCGGACGGTCCGACCGTCGCACCCTGAGCGGCACGGCCGGCCGCGGCCCCGGTCAGCGGGCGACCCGCGGGCCCGAGCTCTCCCGGAGGACGAGGGTGGGTTCGGCCGGAACCGGTGCCGACTCCCGCTGATCGGCGTCGAGTTGGGCACGCAGCAGCCCGAACGCGACGCGGCCGAGACCGTGGAAGTCCATCCGTACGGTGGTGAGGGACGGGTGGGACCGATGGTGTGGCGACGGGGGTCGGACGACACCGGCCGCACGCTCACGGTCCCGCATCTGCGCGGTGCCGCCGTCCACGCGACCGTGCTGTATCCGGGGACCTCGGACGCGGACGCCGCATGGGGCGCGGCCGAGGGGCAGGTGGCGGTGTCGCTGCGCCGCGCGAACACCGCCGTGCTCGTCCGGCTCAGCACCGGCTGAGGCGTGGGGCCTGGTGGAGTCCTCCCGTCCGGTGGGCCGGGGACTCTCGTGCCGTCGATGCACGCCCTGCCGTCGGCCGCCGTTCGGCAGCCACCGTTATCGGCTGAGCGCGGCTACAACTGGGCGCGTTCCTGAGGCAGTTCGGACCCCTCGGATATCAGTCGCGTCGGCACCCACCAGGCCGCCGCGCACAGGCACACGCCGAGCCAGCCGACGGCGAAGAGCCAGCCGCCGACGACGTCCGTGAACCAGTGGACGCCCAGATACACCCTGGTCAGACCGACCAGGATGCCCCAGCAACCGACGGCCAGGCAGAGCGGGGTCCTTCCGTGCGGCGAGCGCACACATATCGCGAGGATCACCAGCCCGGCGGTGAGCGCCGCCGTGGTGGTGTGGCCGGAGGGGAAGGACCAACCCGACGCGTTTCCCGCCCAGTTGCTCAGCGCCGGGCGGGGGCGTGCGATCAGGGACATCACGCCGTAGCGCAGGCCCTGGCCGGTGGCGAGGCAGGTCGGGGCCAGGACTGCGGCGAGGACGCGTTGGCGTGTGGTGCGGCCGGTGAGGAGGGCGGCGAGGATCACGAATGTGTACGGGACGACGCCCGTGCCGGTCGCGGTCAGGCCCCGGGCCAGCGCCGACGCGAGGTCCGGGCGGTGGGCGACGGACCAGGACAGGGCGTCCTCGTCCCCGAACAGCGGGGCGCCGTCGTGTCCGATCACGACCATGGTCAGCACGCCGAACGCGGTCCAGGCGCCGAGGCCCGCGCTGCCCGCCAGCTCGGAGATGTCCTTGCGTTTCATGACACCAGCAGGGGTCGCAGCCGGCCGGCCGTGATCCGCCGGGCCAGGGATTCCGGCCGTCGTCTCAGCAGCGCCATCGCGCCGAAGGCCAGGAGCGCGCCGACCGCGACGCCCGCGACGACGTCGTGCGGGTAGTGGACCCCGACCCAGACCCGGGAGAGCGCCATCGCCAGCGCGGCCACGGCGGCGACCGCGCCGAGGCGACGGGAGACGAAGAACAGGGCGACCGCGGCCGCGGCGGCGATCGTCGCGTGGTTGCTGGGGAAGGACCAGTCGCCCGGCGCCGGACAGGCCTCCAGGGTCACCACCCGCAGACTCCGGCAGGGCCTGCTCTCCCGCACCGCCGACTTGAGCAGCGAGTCGATGCCGTACGCGGCGACCACGACCACCGGCACGGCCAGCGCCGTCACCGCCGCCTCCGCACCGACCCGGCGCGCCCGCCACCAGCCCACGACCATCAGCACGGCGAACACCGCGAGCCCGTACGTCGACCACACCGACACCGCGCTGTCGAGCCAACCGGGCGCGTGGTGGGCCGAGTCGACCACATCCATGTAGGCCTCGCCGTCGATCGACGATCCCTGGAAGGCGACGAGGATCATCCGCACACCTCCTCGCCGAGCGCGCCCACCGCCGCCGTGACGAGCAGGGGCGCCGGGTCCAAGAGTGTGGTCATCGTCGTGAACCCCTTCGCCATCATGACTACAAATCTGTAGACGGTCTACTCAACTGTAGACGATGGGCGCGAGGGGAGAGTTCCGTGGTTTTGCCCGGTCGTTGCCACTTCATGACTGGCCGACTACATGCATGTAGTCATGATGGTCCGCGAAGTAAGGCATGCCTGCACTAACCAGGAGGGGTCGCACCCGATGTGGGACGACGCGTTTCCGAGTTTTCTGATCGGGCTGCGGGAAGGGCTTGAGGCGGGACTCATCGTCTCGATCCTGATCGCCACCCTCGTCCGCGCCGACGCCAAGTCCCGGCTGCCGCAGGTGTGGACGGGCGTCCTCGCCGCGATCGCCCTCGCGATGAGCTTCGGCGCCGTCCTCACCTTCACCGCGGCGAACCTCTCCGCCACCGCGCAGGAATCCTTCGGTGGCGTCCTCAGCGTGATCGCCGTCGCGTTCGTCACCGCGATGGTCTTCTGGATGCGCCGCTCGGCCCGCACCTTCTCCGGTGAGATCAAGGAGAAGGTGACCGGCGCGCTCACCATGGGCGCGGGCATGCTGATGCTCACCTCGTTCCTCGCGGTGGGCCGCGAGGGCCTGGAGACGGCCCTGTTCCTGTGGACCACCGCCCGCGCGGCCGGTGAGTCCTCCGGCCCCCGGCCGGCGCCGCCATCGGCCTCGTCCTCGCGGCGGCCCTCTGCTGGGGCCTGTACCGCCGGGTCCTCCGGATCAACCTGACGAAGTTCTTCACCGCCACCGGCGCCGTCCTCATCGTCATCGCGGCCGGCGTCCTCGGCTACGGCCTGCGCGACCTCCAGGAGGGCGGCATCCTCCCGGGCCGGACCGCCTACGCCTTCGACCTCAGCGGCAGCGTCGACGCGGGCTCGTGGTACAGCACCCTCATCCAGGGCGTCCTCAACCTGATGCCCACGATGACCTGGCTCCAGGTGGCGGGCTACGTCGGCTACCTCGCCGTCGTGATGCCCCTGTTCGTGCGTGGGGTGAAGGCCAAGCCCGCCGCGTCCCCGGCCCCCGATGTGCGCGAACCCGTCCCGGCCCCGCGCCGTCGTCCCGTCTGGGTGCTCCCGGTCGCCGTGGTCGCCGTACCCGCCGTCGTGGCCGGTCTGGTCGTCGCCATCTCCCGCCCCAAGCCCGCGAGTTCGGAGACGGTGGCCGTCTCCGAGACCGAGTGCGGCAAGGGCTTCACCGCGCCCGACACCGGGCGGCAGACCTTCCAGATGCACAACACCGGCGACAGGACCGCCGAGGTGTACCTCATCGACCCGGCGACCAGCGCGGTCTACGGCGAGGTCGAGGGCCTCGCTCCCGGCACCACCCGGGACCTCGTCGCCACCGTCTCGGGCGGCTCGTACGCCTGGCGCTGCGTGCCCACCGGCGCGAAGGCCGTCACCTCCGCCACGGTCCACGTCAGCGGCGGGGGAGGTGCGGTGAAGGCGGTCGTCCCCGTCTCCGAGAACGACCTCGCCGCCCCCTCAAGACCTACAAGGCGTACGTCGACCAGGGCCTGGCCACGCTCGTCACCCAGACCCGGCAGCTCAGCGACGACATCTCCGGCAACCACCTCGCCAAGGCACGCACCGACTGGCTCACCGCGCACCGCACCTACTCCTCCTCGGCGCGGCCTACGGCACCTTCGAGGACTTCGACCAGAAGATCAACGGCCGGGCCGACGGGCTGGCCGGGGGAGTCCGGGACAAGGACTTCGCCGGGTTCCACCGCATCGAGTACGGGCTGTGGCACGGGCAGTCGGCAGGCGAGTTGAAGGCGCCCGCGCGACAACTGGCCGCCGCTGTCGTGGATTGGGCAAGGCGTTCCCCACCCAGGACTTCGACCCCGGTGACCTGCCGCTGCGAGCCCACGAAATCCTCGAGAACGCCCTGCAGTTCGAGCTGACAGGCGACACCGACGAGGGCAGCGGCACCAACCTCGCGACCGTCGACAGCAACCTCGCCGGCACCCGCGAGTTGCTCACCGTACTCAAGCCGCTCCTGACCAAGGAGTCCCCGCAGCTGCTTCCCGGCGTCGACGCGGCCATCGCCCGGCTGCAGAAGCTGCTCGACTCGGCGCACCAGGGCGGGAGTTGGACACCGGTCGAGCAGCTGGACGGCACGGCGAAGGCCCGACTCGACGGCGCGACCGGGCAGTTGCTGGAGGCCCTGGCGCCGGTGCCGGACCTGCTGGAGATCAGGAAGTCGGCCTGATGAGCACCGAGGGCATGCGGGGTGCCGACCGCACTCCCGGCACCGAGGAAACGCAGGGCGCCGACAGCAACCCCGCCCCCACACCATCCGCGCCCCCACAACACCCGCGCCACCCAGAGCAACCACATTGAAGGGACCCCTCCGATGCCGTCTGCCGAAACCCCTCGCTGTCCCGCCGGAGCCGGTCGCCGTTCCTTCGTTCGGACGGCGCTCGGTGCCGGAGCCGCCGGGGCGGTGCTGGCAGGCGGGGCGTTCGCGCTCGCCGAGACCGGTGGCAGCGGGCAGGCGCAGGCCGCGGACACGACGGACACCGGCAAGGTCCCCTTCCACGGCGCCCACCAGGCCGGCATCCTCACCCCCGCCCCGGCCGCCGCGACCTTCGTCTCCCTCGACGTCATCGCCGACAACCGGGCCGAACTGGCCGACCTGCTGCGCACGATCACCGAACGGGCCCGCCTCCTCACCTCCGGCGGCACCCCCGCCGACCTCGGCGTCGGCGCGCCGCCCGCCGACAACGGCATCCTCGGACCGGACGTCCCGGCCGACGCCCTCACGGTCACCGTCGGTGTGGGCGCGTCCCTCTTCGACGACCGGTACGGACTCGCGAAGGCCAGGCCGCGCCGGCTGACCCCGATGAAGACGTTCCCCAACGACAACCTGCGCGCCGGCGAGTGCCACGGAGACCTGTCGCTCCAGGTGTGCGGAGCGCGTCAGGACACGGTGCTGCACGCGCTGCGCGACATCGCCCGGCACACCCGGGGCGGCATGCAGATCAAGTGGCGCATCGACGGCTTCCAGAACACCCCGCGCCCCACCGGCACCCAGCGCAACCTGCTCGGCTTCAAGGACGGCATCGCCAACCCGGACGTGAAGTCCGCCCGCGAGACCGACCGGCTGATCTGGGTCGGTGACGGACAGGGTGAGCCGGCCTGGGCGAGCGGCGGCAGCTACCAGGTGATCCGGATCATCCGCATGCTCGTCGAGTTCTGGGACCGGGTCTCGCTGAGCGAGCAGGAGCTGATGTTCGGCCGCCGCAAGGACACCGGCGCCCCGCTGGACGGCGCCAAGGAGACGGACATCCCGCACTACGCGAAGGACCCGAAGGGCACGGCGATCCCGCTCGACGCCCACATACGCCTCGCCAACCCGCGCACCGCCGCCACCGACATGTCGCGGATCCTGCGCCGCGGCTACAACTACGACCGGGGCATCGACGCCGTAGGCAACCTCGACATGGGCCTGGTCTTCTGCTGCTACCAGCAGGACGTACGCCGTCAGTTCGAGGCGACCCAGACGAGGCTGATCGACGAACCCCTCGTCGACTACATCTCCCCGACGGGCGGCGGCTACTTCTACGCGCTGCCCGGAGTGAAGGACGCCAAGGACTGGCTCGGCCGGGGAATGATGGCGGTCTGACCAGTCACTTTCCTCTCCTTTGGGCAAGACCTGCCGTGGACTTTACTGACCGTTACTGCGAATGGGTTGCAGGTACGGGAGGATGGCACGAGGTTGCTCGCAGCAACCGCGCAGCCACACCCGTACCCGGAAGAAAGACCCTCCCTAGATGACGGCCGCCCCTGAATCCACGTCGACCCTCCCCGCCACGGCCGGCGCGAAGCCCTCGCTCTGGTACCGCGTCCGTACGTCCATGACGCGGCAGGAGTGGACCCGGGTCGGCGGGATGGCCGCGTTCGTGCTGGGGCTGCATGTGATCGGCTGGTTCACGCTCGTGTGGATCGTCGCACCGGGCCACTACAGCGTCGGCGAGAAGTCCTTCGGCATCGGCATGGGCGTGACCGCGTACACGCTCGGCATGCGGCACGCCTTCGACGCTGACCACATCGCGGCGATCGACAACACGACCCGCAAGCTGATGAGCGAGGGCAAGCGCCCGCTGTCGGTGGGCTTCTGGTTCTCGCTCGGCCACTCCTCCGTCGTCTTCGGCCTGACCCTCCTGCTCTCCCTTGGCGTCAAGGCCCTCGCCAACCCGGTCCGCGACGACAACTCCCAGCTCCACGACGTCACCGGCCTCATCGGCACGACCGTCTCGGGCACCTTCCTCTACGTCATCGCCGGCATCAACCTGGTCATCCTCGCCGGGATCTGGAAGGTGTTCCGCGGGATGCGCTCGGGGAACTTCGACGAGGCCGCGCTGGAGGAACAGCTCAACAACCGCGGCTTCATGAACCGCATCCTCGGCCGCTTGATGAAGTCGATCACCAAGTCCTGGCAGATGTACCCGCTGGGCCTGCTGTTCGGCCTCGGCTTCGACACCGCGACGGAGATCGCGCTGCTGGTGCTGGCCGGCTCGGGCGCGGCGTCCGGCCTGCCCTGGTACGCGATCCTGTGCCTGCCGGTCCTGTTCGCCGCCGGTATGTCGTTGCTCGACACGATCGACGGCACGTTCATGAACTTCGCCTACGGCTGGGCCTTCTCAAGCCGGTCCGCAAGGTCTACTACAACCTCACGATCACCGGCCTCTCCGTCGCCGTCGCCCTGATCATCGGCACGGTCGAACTGCTGGGCCTGTTCGCCGAGAAGCTCGACCTCCACGGCTTCTTCTGGGACTGGGTCGCGGGCCTCGACCTCAACATCATCGGCTTCGTCATCGTCGGCCTCTTCTTCGTCACCTGGATCGTCGCCCTCCTGGTCTGGAAGTTCGGCCGCATCGAAGCCAAGTGGACGGCCGGCCTGGCCCGACCGGCGGAACAGCCCGCCGAATAGGGTCCGTCAGGCCCGCACCCCAAGATCCTTCCGCCACTTCACGATCTGCTTCTCCGCATCCCCGTGTACGACCACGGAGTGGGGTCGCCCGGCGTCCCATCATGCCCAGAACCGCCGCCGAGATGTCTGCCGTGCCCGCGTAACACGCCGCGTGGGCCAGGTAGTTGAGGTCGCGGAGTTCGCCGGGTGGGACGGGGCCGTCCTCGCGGGCCGCGATCCAGCGTTGCCAGGTGCGGCGGACGTCGCTGACCGCGCCGTCGTGGGTCCAGTGCTGGCCGAGGCCGACCGCGGCCTGCCGGCCCTTCGCCGCGTCGAGGGCGTAGCGGTACTCCTCGACGCGGGCGTACTGCACCAGGACCGGCAGGGTGCAGCCGGGCGGTGCGACGCCCGCCGCGTCGCGGGCGAAGTCGTACATCAGGCCGTGACTGCCGTGCCAGCGGGACGAGTAGTAGTGGAGGACCTGGAGATGGCCCTCGACGCTGTACGGGTCGCGCCGGTGCAACTCGTCCCACCATCGGGCGAGTTCCTGGCGTCGTACGCCCGACGGATAGAGGCGGGCGACGGAGATCAGGGAGATCCAGGGGTGGGGTCGTCCGGGTACGAGTCCGAGGCCTGGAGGCAGGCCATCACGGCCGAGTCGATGCGGTTCCGGTCGATCGGCACGCCCCGGCCCGCCGCGATGGCCACGTTGAACGCCCGCGCCGTCTCCGTCGCCGCCCGCAGTGCGAGCGCGTCGGCGCTGTGCGGTTCGGCGGCGAGCCATGACTCGACGGTCGAACTGCTTGCGCAGGCCTGGGCGAGCGTCCGCACCCGGTGACCCCGGGCGAGCCAGTGCGCGCCAGTGTTGCGCAGCAGATCGCGCAGGCCCTGCCAGCGGCCGATGACGATGTCGTGGCGGGTCGAACTGAGGGCGCGTCCCCGCAGTCGGGGTCGAAGTCGGGGGTGAAACGGTCTCGCGTCATCGGGTGCCCCTCAGAAATCGGTCGGGAGACCCTGATGGACCCGGGACTGTTCGGGCACGAAGTCGTCGGGGACGTAGTCCGTCTCGACGGTGTGCGTCGCGTCGAGGCGCGAGGGCCGGTAGTAGTCGCTGCCCTGCTTCCAGTACCAGAGCATCGGGATCAGCCCCACGGCCAGTCCGCCGATGCCGATGGCGATCGCCGCGTCACTCAGGTCGCCCAGCGACTCGACGAAGATCCAGAACATGAACAGCGCGCCGAACAGCGGCCACAGCCCGCCGAAGAGGAGGTTCGCCGCGGACTTGAACAGCATCTTGCGGTAGGCGACGACGACCGCGAGGCCCGCAAGGCCGTAGTACACGGCGATCTGCAGACCGATCGCCGAGATCGCGTCGGAGAGGATCTCGCCCACCGAACCGAGCGCGTTGGAGGCGATGAACATCGCCAGCGCCACCCCGCCGACCACGGTGATCGCGACCCAGGGCGTGTTCCAGGTGCGGTGCACCCGGCCGAGCGCGGCCGGCATCGTGCGGTCGCGGCCCATCGCGAACAGGGAGCGCGTGACCTGGATGAGGGTCGTCTCCAGGGTGGCGATGGTGGACAGCATCACCGACACGATCAGCAGCTTGCCGCCCCAGCCGGGCCAGATCTCGTCGCCGAGGACGGCCAGCACGTTTGCGTCGTTGCTCTCGATCTGCCGCGAGGTGAGGATGACGTTCACCGCGATGGTGAACACCTCGAAGAGCAGGAAGACGATGCCGACGCCGATCAGGCCCGCGAGTCCGGTCGTACGACGGCTGTTGCGGGTCTCCTCGCTGAGGTTGCTGGTGACGTCCCAGCCCCAGTAGTAGAACGCGGCGATGAGCGCGCCCGACGCGAAGCCGGACACCCCGTCGAAGTGGCTGAAGCCCAGCCAGGACCAGTCGAAGGCGCGGGCGTTGTCGGTGTGGACGACGGCGAACACGGCGAACAGCGCCAGGATCCCCAACTCCACGCCGGACATGATCAGTTGGGCGCGGACGGTGAGCCGGGCCCCGCCGAGCACCACCAGCAGCATGAGGATGAACCAGGCGGCGCCGACCACCGTCGACAACGCCGTGTTGTCCGCGAGACTCTGGTCGAAGAGGGACAGCGTCATCGACCCGGCGGGCAGTGACCCGGCGACCATGAAGATGGTCGCGGAGACCACCAGGGCCCAGCCGCTGATGAAGCCCAGAAAGGGGTGCAGGGTGCGGCCCACCCAGGAGTAACTCGCCCCCGCGTTCACGTCGATACGGCCGAGATAGCTGAAGGCGAGCGCGATGCCCAGCATCGGTATCGCGCAGTAGAGGAGGGCCGCCGGACTGGCCAGCCCCACCGCGCCGACCAGGACCGCGGTGGTCGCGGCCAGCGAGTACGCCGGGGCGCTGCCCGCCACGGCCATCACCACGGTGTCGAACGTACCGAGGGCATTGGCCTGCAGCCCTCTGCCCCTGTTGTTGCTCATGGATGCGCTGCTTTCCGTCTTGCACGACGTGGGGGTTGAGCGGACCGGCCCCGGACCCGGAGAGGGATGGCCTCGGGTCGGTGACCGGTCGGAACAACAGAAGGGAAGGGTGGATACCCGTTTAACCGCTGCGTCGGCGGACGGTCACACCGTGTGTGGGTGTGATGATAGCCGTAGCTCTTGGCCTTTCAAGATTGACCAGCCAGTAATCTCCTGTGAACGGTCAGTCGCCGAGCCGGTCGATCTGCCGGAGTTTGTTCGTCGCGTCGAGGGCGGCGACCTTGTAAGACTCAGCAAGCGTCGGGTAGTTGAAGACCGCGTCGACGAGATAGTCGACCGTGCCGCCGCAGCCCATCACCGACTGGCCGATGTGAATGAGTTCCGTCGCGCCGGTGCCGAAGCAGTGCACGCCGAGCAGGGTCCGGTCCGTGGGAGAGACCAGCAGTTTGAGCATGCCGTGCGAGTCACCGATGATCTGGCCGCGCGCGAGCTCGCGGTAGCGGGAGATCCCGACCTCGAACGGCACGCACTCCTCGGTGAGTTGGTCCTCCGTCTTCCCGATGAAACTGATCTCCGGGATGGTGTAGATCCCGATCGGCTGCCGGTCGTCGATCCGGTGCACCGGCTCGCCACAGGCGTGGTACGCCGCCGTACGACCCTGTTCCATCGAGGTCGCCGCGAGGGCCGGGAAGCCGATGACGTCGCCCACGGCGTAGATGTGCGGCACGGCGGTACGGAAGTTCTCGTCGACGTCGATCCGGCCGCGCCGGTCGGCGGACAACCCGGCCTTGTCCAGGTCGAGTTCGTCGGTGAGACCCTGCCGGCCCGCGGAGTACATCACGGCGTCGGCCGGGATCTTCTTGCCGCTCTCCAGCACGGTCAGCGTGCCGTTGGCGTGCCGCTCGACGGCGGCCACGGTCTCGCCGAAGCGGAAGGTGACGGCGAGGTCCCGCAGGTGGTACTTGAGCGACTCGATGACCTCCAGGTCGCAGAAGTCGAGCATCCCGGCGCGCTTCTCCACCACGGTGATCTTGCTGCCGAGCGCCGCGAACATCGAGGCGTACTCCATGCCGATCACGCCCGCGCCGACGATGACCATGGACCGCGGGACCCTGGGCAGGTCCAGGACGTTGTCCGAGTCCATGATGGTCCGGCCGTCGAACTCGACGGTGTCCGGGCGCGCGGGGCGGGTGCCGGTGGCGATGACGATGTGCTCCGCGGTCAACAGCCGTTCGTGGCCGGTGACTTCGGTCAGCGCGACGGTGTGCGGGTCGACAAAGCGGCCCGTGCCGGCGAACAGGGAGACCTGGTTGCGGGACAACTGGTTGCGGATGACGTCGACTTCACGGCTGACCACGTGCTGCGTGCGCGCGGTGAGGTCGCCGACGGTGATGTCGTCCTTGAGGCGGTAGCTCTGGCCGTACAGATCGCGCTGGGTGAGGCCGGTGAGATACAGCACCGCCTCGCGCAGCGTCTTGGACGGAATGGTCCCCGTGTGGATGGAGACCCCGCCGACCATGTCGGGGCGGTCGACGACGGCGACCCGGCGGCCGAGCTTGGCCGCGGCGATGGCGGCCTTCTGGCCGCCCGGTCCTGAACCGATGACAAGCATGTCGAAGTCGGGCACCTCAGGAGTCTGTCAGCCGGGGTGCCGTCTCCGAAAGGGTGAACGGGTAACCAGGTGCCGACAGGATGCCTAAGGCAGCAGCTTGTCCAGCGCGGCCGCCCCCTCCGCCGCGATCTTCCGCCGGGCCCACTCCAGATTCTCCGGCGTCACGTCCCGCCCGGCCGCCAGCACCACGTCCTCCGGCGCGACCTCCGTCCCGGTACGGGTGTGCAGCAGGTCGTCCGGGGTGGCGCGATCCTCGGGCGGGACGGACGCGTCCGACTCTGACATCGACATGGGGCCTCCTCCTCAGGACCGGCCCCTCACAGGACCGGCCGGCTCACCGGCATCGTACGAGTGCCGTGGGTCCCACTCCCACGATTCCCGCCCGATCCCAGTACGCATCCGGAAGAGTGGCCGATCGAGAACCTGAACCTAAGCTGGAACCGGCCCGCGCGGGCCCGAACCAGGAGGCTGCCGCGATGGTCGAGACCCCGCCCCAGCAGGACACCCCCACCGGATCCGGATATCTGCCCATCGCCGAGCACGGACTGATCGGTGATCTGCGGAGCGTGGCGCTGGTGGGGACGAACGGCACGATCGACTGGTACTGCTGCCCGTCCTTCGACGCCCCCAGCGTCTTCGCCGCGATCCTCGATGCCGAGCGCGGGGGCTCCTTCGAGCTCGCGGCCTCCGTCCCGGCCCGCACCAAGCAGTTCTACTTCCCCGACACCAACGTCCTGATCACCCGCTTCTTCACCGAGGAAGGCGTCGGCGAGGTCCAGGACTTCATGCCGGTGACGGGGAGACGGACGCGTCCGCCCGGCACCGGCTGATCCGGCGCGTGGTCTGCGTACGCGGCTCGGTGCCCTTCCGGACGCGGGTCGCCCCAGGTTTGACCACGGCGCCAGCTCGCACACCGCGCGGATGGTCGGTGACGTCGCGCTCTTCGAGTCCGCGGACAAGTCCCTCGCGCTGACCGCGACCGTCCCCCTCGAGTGCGACGACGTCGACGTGTGGGCCGACTTCAAGCTCGACGAGGGCGAGTCCGAGGTGTTCGCCCTCGACCAGGTCGACGGCGAGGTGACCTCCCGCCCCTGCGCCCGACAGGAGGCCGAGGACGAGTTCGCGTCGACGGTCGCCTACTGGCGGCGGTGGGTCTCCCAGTCCCGCTACCGCGGCCGCTGGCGCGAGATGGTCCACCGCTCCGCCCTCACCCTCAAACTCCTGACGTACGCCCCGACCGGCGCGATCGTCGCCGCCCCCACCACCAGCCTCCCCGAACAGATCGGCGGCGAGCGCAACTGGGACTACCGCTACGTCTGGATCCGCGACGCCGCCTTCTGCGTCTACGCCCTGCTCCGCCTCGGCTTCTCGGGCGAGGCCGAGGCGTTCATGAAGTTCGTGACCCGCTACATCAGCCCGGGCGACGGCAATCCGTCGGGCCCGCTCCAGATCATGTACGGCATCGACGGCCGTACCGAACTCACCGAACGCGACATCCCGCACCTCGAAGGCCACCAGAAATCCGCCCCGGTCCGCGTCGGCAACGCGGCGGCCGACCAGCTCCAACTCGACATCTACGGCGCCCTGATCGACTCCATCTACCTCTACGACAAGTGGGCCCAGCCCATCTCCAGCGCCCAGTGGGACGACGTGTGCGCTCTCGTCGACTGGGTCTGCGCGAACTGGGACCAGCCCGACGAAGGCGTCTGGGAGACCCGCGGCGGCCGCAAGAACTTCCTCTACTCACGCCTGATGTGCTGGGTCGCGATCGAGCGCGGGATCCGCCTCGCCAACCGCCGCGGCCTGCCCGCCGACCTCCCGCACTGGCTGAAGTGCCGCGACACCATCTACCGCCGCATCATGGACCGCGGCTGGTCGGTCAAGCGCCAGGCCTTCGTCCAGTACGAGGGCAGCGACGTCCTCGACGCCGCCCTGCTGATGATGCCGCTGGCGAAGTTCATCGCCCCCACCGACCCCAAGTGGCTCTCCACGCTTGACGCGTTGACCGAGGAACTGGTCTCCGACTCCCTCGTCTACCGCTACAACCCGCAGGCCAGCCCCGACGGATTGCGCGGCGACGAGGGCACGTTCTCGATCTGCTCCTTCTGGTACGTCGAGGCCATGGTCCGCGCCGGCCGCGTCGACGAGGCCCGCCTCGCCTTCGAGAAGATGCTCACCTACGCCAACCATCTCGGCCTGTACGCCGAGGAGATCGGCCGCACCGGCGAGCAACAGGGCAATTTCCCCAGGCGTTCACCCATCTCGCCCTGATCAGCGCCGCGTTCAACCTGGACCGCGCCCTGGGCTGACCGGTCCGTGCCCGTCCGCGTCCCGCAACAAGTGTCACCGAGGTGTCACAGCACACCGGGGCACCACAACTCCCGCCCCGTGTCTCGTGTCGAACCCCTGACCGCACCACTTATGCATCACGGGGAACACACCATGAAGAACGTGTCACGCAAGAAGGTCTCCGCCGCCGTCGCGTCCGCGACCTTCCTGCTCCTGGCCGGCGCCGGCATCGTCGCCGCACCGGCCAGCTACGCGGGCGTCCCCGGCGGCACCAGCGCCGTCGACCGCAACAGCGACTTCAACGGCGACGGCTACGACGACGTCCTCATCGGCGCCCCGGACGGCACCGTCGACGGCAAGCAGGGCGCCGGCTACGTCACCGTCCAGTACGGCGCCCCGAACGGCATCGCCACCAACACCACGGTCCCCAAGGGCCACACCGCCGTCATCAGCCAGTCCACACCCGGCGTCCCCGGCAACTCGGTGGCCTACGACTCCTTCGGCCAGGCCGTCGCCACCGGTGACGTCAACGGAGACGGCTACGACGACGCCCTCATCGGCGCCCCGGGCAAGGACGAGGGCGGCGCCGAGAACGCCGGCCGTGTCACCGTCCTCTTCGGCTCCAAGGCCGGCCTGGGCGCCGAGGCGAACACCTCCTTCGCCTCCACCAAGCCCACCGCGGGCGCCCGCTTCGGACAGGCCCTGGCGGCGGCCCGCTTCACCGGCGCCACCGACGCCGACGAGATGGCCGTCCTCGACGACGACGGCGCCCAGCTCTTCGCCTTCCACACCGACATCCTGCACCTGATGGGCACCCTGAACACGACCACCCAGCCCGGCGACCACCGCATCCAGCCCGCCTACCTCACCACCGGCGACTACGACCGCAACGGCTTCGCCGACCTAGTCGTCTCCGGCTACAGCCCCGACGACGACTACCAGCAGGGCTGGTCGGCCCTCTACGCGGGCGGCGACACGAAGCTGACGTACCGTCAGGACCTGAACGGCGGCCTCGGCACCGCGTCCGGCGACATCAACCACGACGGCTACGACGACCTGGTGGTCGGCCAGCTCAGCAGCGCCGACGACCAGGCCGAGGGCGACGACGGCGGCAAGATCGCCGTGTACTACGGCGGTTCGGAAGGCACCACCGGCCCCGCGGACTGGTGGTCGCAGAACTCCCCGGGCGTACCCGGAACGGCGGAGCACGGCGACGCCTGGGGCAACGACCTCTCCGTCGGTGACGTCAACGGCGACGGCTACGCGGACATCGCCGTCGGCGCGCCCGGCGAGGACATCGGCACCGTCCGGGACGCGGGCGCCGTATGGCTGTTGCGCGGTTCGCGCGACGGCGTGACCGCGACCGGCGCCCAGTCCTTCGATCAGAACACCGCCGGCATCCCCGGCACCGCCGAGGCCGACGACGCCTGGGGCTCCCAGGTCCGCCTGGCCGACACGGACGCGGACGGCCGCTCGAACTCGTCGCCTCCGCGCCGGGCGAGAACTCCGGTGACGGCTATGTGTGGTTGCTCCCGGCCGGCCCCAACGGCCTGCTCGCGGACGGCTCTTCGCTGTACGGCGCGGCGGACCTCGGCGGTGCGCCGAAGGGGGCGCGCTTCGGGGCGGCGATCGACGAGTAGGCGACAGGGCGGCGCCCGTACCGGCTCGGTGGCCGGTGCGGGCGCTTCCCGTGAACTGGGTCAGTCACAGCGCCTGTTCGGCCCAGATGACCTTGCCCGCCGGGGTGTACCGGGTGCCCCAGCGCTCCGAGAGCTGGGCCACCAGGAACAGGCCCCGGCCGCCCTCGTCCGTCATCGCCGCGTACCGCAGGTGCGGCGAGGTCGTACTGCCGTCGTAGACCTCGCAGATCAGGGTGCGGTCGCGCAACAGGCGTACGCGGACGGGGTCGTTGCCGTAGCGGATGGCGTTGGTGACCAGTTCGCTGAGGATGAGTTCGGTGGTGAACGTCAGCTCGTCCAGGCCCCAGTGGGTGAGCTGGCGGGTGACCGAGGAGCGCATGTCGGAGACGGCCGCCGGGTCGGACGGGACGCGCCATTCGGCGATGCGGTCGGCGCCCAGTGCGCGGGTGCGGGCGACGATCAGGGCGATGTCGTCGCTGGGCCGTACCGACAACTCCGAGTCGAGGACGGCCCGGCAGGTGTCCTCGGGGAGTCGCCGGAGTGGGTGAGCGCGGTGCGCAGCATCTCCAGGCCGACGTCGATGTCCCGCTCGCGGTCCTCGACCAGGCCGTCCGTGTACAGGACCAGCCGGGTGCCCTCGGTCAGCTCCAACTCGGCTGTCTCGAAAGGGAGTCCGCCGAGGCCGAGCGGGGTCCCGCCGGGACGTCGGGGAAGTCGACGGTGCCGTCCGGCCGGATGAGCGCCGGCGGCGGATGTCCGGCGCGGGCGACGGTGCAGCGCAGGGTCACCGGGTCGTAGATCGCGTACAGGCAGGTCGCGCCGGTGACCGGGGCGACACTGTCCTCGGTCGTCTCGTCCTGGTCGATCCGGCCGACCAACTCGTCCAGCAGACCCAGGAGTTCGTCCGGGGGAAGGTCGAGGGCGGAGAAGTTGTGGACCGCCGTGCGCAACCGCCCCATGGTGGCCGCCGCGTGCAGACCGTGGCCCACCACATCGCCGACGACCAGGGCGACCCGCGCGCCGGACAGGGGCAGGACGTCGAACCAGTCGCCGCCGACCCCGGCCTTCGCCGGGAGATAGCGGTAGGCGACGTCCAGCGCGGTCTGTTCGGGCAGGCGGCGGGGGAGCAGGCTGCGCTGGAGGGTGACCGCCATGCCGTGTTCGCGGGTGTAGCGGCGGGAGTTGTCGATGGAGACGGCCGCGCGGGCGACCAACTCCTCGGCGAGGGCGAGTTCTTCGCTGTCGAAGGGGTCCGGCTTGTCGGCGCGCCAGAAGTTGACCACGCCGAGGATGAGGGCACCGGCCCGCAGCGGCACGGTGATCAGCGAGTGGATGCCGTACTCGACGATCTGCGCGGTGCGTTCGGGGTCCTGGGTGAGCCAGCCGGGGGCGTCGCTGAGCCGGGGCTCGACGACGGCCTCGCCGGTTTCGAGGCTGCGGGCCTGCGGGGAGGACGCGATGAACTGGATCTGCTTGCCGACGGGGTAGAGCGGGACGTCGTCGCGGACCCCGCTGGAGGCCGTGCGGCGCAGCTCGGTGCCGGGCTGCGGTTCCTCACCGCTCAGGACCGCGTCGTAGAGGTCGACCGTGACGAAGTCCGCGAAGCGGGGACGGCCAGTTCGGCGAGTTCCTCGGCGGTGCGGGTGACGTCCAGGCTGGTACCGATGCCCACTCCGGCGTCGTAGAGCATGTTGAGGCGTTCACGGGCGACCTCGGCGCGGCCGGAGAGGGCGCGGAGTTCGGTGGAGTCGCGGAGGGTGGTGACGCTGCCGGGCGGGCCGCCCTTGAGGTCGGTGGGGCGCTGGTTGACGGCGAGCAGCCGGTCGCCGACCCGGTGCACCTCGTCCGTCGCGACCCGCGCCGAGGCCAGCAGGGCGGTCATGTCGGCGTCGAGTCCGAGGTCCTGGACAAGGAGTCCCTCGGCGTTCTCGGGCAGGTCGAGCAGCTGGCGCGCCTCGTCGTTGGCGAGCAGCAGCCGGCCCTCGCCGCTGACGATGATCACGCCCTCGCGTACGGCGTGCAGCACCGCGTCGTGGTGCTCGTAC
Source organism: Streptomyces sp. P3 (assembly GCA_016893485.2). Classification (GTDB taxonomy): domain Bacteria; phylum Actinomycetota; class Actinomycetes; order Streptomycetales; family Streptomycetaceae; genus Streptomyces. The sequence goes on along the minus strand of JAFEKX020000001.1, from coordinate 1,014,457 downwards.
ATCCGGGTCATCTCGTGCGGGCCCAGGCCGTGCGTCTGGTGTTGCAGGCGTCTGCTGACCAGGGCCGTGCCGCCGGTGGCGAGGAGCAGTGCCGCTGCCGCGGCGGTCAGCAGGAGCGGCAGCTGCTGGTCGGCGGTGCCGCCGACGTTCGCCTTCGTCACGCCGGCCGAGACCAGGCCCACGACCGCGCCGCCGGTGCCCCGGACGGGGACCACGGCCTGCACCAGGGGTCCGATGGTGCCGGTGAGTTCCTCGGTGACGACGTGCCCGGCGAGCGCGGGGGCGATGTCCCCGACGAACTTCTTGCCGATGCGGTCCGGTTTGGGATGGGTGTAGCGGATGCCGTCGGTGTTCAGTACGACGATGAAGTCCACCTTGGACGCCTTGCGGGCGGCCTCGGCGCGCGGCTGGAGGATCGCCGTGGGGTCGGGGCTGTGCAGGGCGGCGACCGTGCCCGGCGCGTTGGCGAAGGTCTCGGCGACGGCCACCGACCGGTTGCGGGCCTCCTGCGTGCTGTCGCGCCGCACCTGGAGGACCTGTGCCACCACGGCCGACACGACCAGGAGCAGCACGATCACCACCTGCAGCATGAACACCTGCCCGGCGACGCTGCGGCTGCCCAGCTTCCCGCTCAGCGGGGCGCGCCGGTGTTCGCGCGCATGACGGGCACGGTCGTACGGGCGCTGTGCACGCAGACCGTCGGGGCGGGGGTCGGCCGGGCCGTTCTCCGACCCGTCAGGCGGACCATGTGCCCATGTCTACACTGCCCGACCTCAGGAGGCGAGGGGCGTCACAGGCGGTGACAGGGCGAGGCCCGTCGCGGGTCACGGGTGCCGTCCGGGCTTGGTGCGCCGGGCGGCGAGCAGCAGCGCGATGTCGTCGGGGCGGTCGGCCGCGTGCCGGGCCGCCGTGGTGAGCCGGTCGGCGACACCGGCCAGGGACCGTCCGCCCGTCCGCGCGGCGGGCCCGGCCGCTTTCGCGAGGGCGACGCGCAGGGCGGCGATGCCGTCGTCGATGTCGACACCGGGCCGCTCGACGAGACCGTCGGTGTAGAGCGCGAGGATGGAGTCCGGCTCCAGCCGCAGCTCCGCGACCGGGTACTGGGCGTGCGGGTCCACCCCGAGGACCACGCCTCCGGGGATGTCCCAGACCCTGGTGCGGCCGTCCGGGGTACGGATCAGCGGCGGCGGATGCCCGGCGCGGGCGACCCGGACCAGGCCGCTCGCCGGGTCGAGCCGGAGATAGCAGCAGCTCGCGAACTGGCCGGGGTCGAGGTCGATCAGGAGATGGTTCGTGCCGCTCATCACCTCGTCCGGTGGCCGGTCCCCGAGCGCGAACGCCCTTACCGCGCTGCGGAGTTGGCCCATCGTGGCGGCGGCCTGCACGCCGTGCCCTGGACGTCGCCGATGACCAGGGCGAGACCGTCGCCCGCCTCGACGACGTCGTACCAGTCGCCGCCGACCTCCATGCCCTGGGTGCCCGGCAGATAGCGCCCGGCCGTCTCCACCTGCGGGTGGGCGGAGAGCCGGCGGGGGGAGGAGCGCCTGCTGGAGGCCGCGGGCGAGGGCGGCCTCCGAGTCGTAGCGCTGGGCCTTCTCCATCGCGTGGGCGATCAGTCCTGCGAGGGCGGTGAGTACCGCGCGTTCCTCGGTGCTGAAGCTGCGGGAGCGGTCGAAGCCGAGGATGCAGGAGCCGACCGGGCGGCCGGACGCGATCAGCGGCAGGAACGCGCGGGCGCCCTCCTCGGCGTCCAGGGGATGCCCGGATAGGCCTCCGCGAGCTGCTGCATGGAGTCGAAGAAGAGCGGGCGTCCGCTGGTGAGGGTTTCGACTCCGGGAGTCTCGTGTCGAGGCCGACGCCGTCGAAGGGGGTGAGGAAACCCTGCGGGAAGCCGTTCTCCCAGGCCAGATACAGGTGCCGGTCCTGGAGCAGGTAGATCGCGAGGCGCCGGCCGCCGAACGCGGGCAGCAGCTCCTTCATCACGACCGCCGACACCTGCCGCGCGGTGACCGCCTCGGTCAGCGCGATGGCGAGCACGATCGGCCGGTACAGCGGGGCCAGCGAGGTGACACCGGACGCCGCCGCGCCGTTCCCGTCGGTGCGTGCGGGCAGCAGCGGCAGCGGCGGCCCCGTCACACGGTTCGACGGGGCGACCGTGCAGGTCAGCCCGTCCCGCCCGGGATGGACGGCCATCGCGAGCCAGTCGCCCTCGTACGGCTCCTTCCGCTGCTCCGGGTCGTCCGGGCGCCGGACGTGGAAGTGCACCGGCTCCAGGGACAGCAGGGCGCCGCGCAGTTGGTCCTCGCAGCCGATCTGGTTCAGCCAGGGCACGCCCTCCCACAGCGGACGGCCCAGCAGCTCCTGCCGGTCCCGGCCCAGCAGCTGGGCGGCGCGCGGATTGGCGTAGGTGACCAGGCCCATCCGGTCCAGGCAGAACACACCGTCCGGGAGCAGATCGGCCGCGCTGTCGTACGTCGACGCGGCGCCCGGGTCGACGACGACACCGCTGACCGGAGGGCCGCCGCCGGGCGGGACCGGCCCGGTGGTGGGCGTCCAGAGGTCCAGCAGCCGGATCGCGCCGTCCGCCGCCCGCACCCGCAGGGGCAGCGGCGGCGGCTTCCCGGCGGCCGTGGCCCGCAGCGCGGCCATGACCTGGTAGGTGTCGCCCGGCGCCACGACGTCCGCGATCGCCTGCGCGCTGTCCAGGGCCGTCGCGGGCTCCACGCCCAGCAGCGCGTGCAGGGAACCGTCCCCGGTCACGGCCGCCGTCACCGGGTCCCAGACGAACCGCGCCATCCGGCCCTCGGGGCGGTAGGTGGCCGTCGCCTGCACGCACACGGCCTCGCCGTCCCAGGCGACGTACAGCCCGTCCTCGTCCTTGTGCTCGTCCTCCAGCTCCCGCAGCGCCGCGCCCAGCTCCTCGGCCAGCCGGGTCATCCGGTCCAGGCCGGACAGCACCTCGGTGGCGTCCGGGGCGGAGGGGCGCAGCACGGTCAGCACGCCGTACGTCGTGGAGCCGCTGATGACCGGCACGTACAGGGATCCGAACTGGAAGGGCAGGCTCGCGGCGAACTGGGGGTAGCGGCGCATGCACTCCGTGGCGTTCGGCAGGACGACGTGGACGCCGAGGCGGTAGGCGTCGGCGACGGGGAACTTGCTGTCGGCGTGCAGTCGGCCCCAGGGGCGGAACAGCGGCCCCGGCAGTCCCGCCAGCACGGCGAGACGCAGCAGTCCGGGCGTGTTCGACCGCAGGTAGACGCCTCCCGAGTGGCCGCCGGCCGCGTCGATCGCCTCCGTCGAGGCGTCGATGAGCAGCTCGGCGAGCCGTCCGGGCGTCCCCTTCTCGCGCTCGGCACTCCCAGTCATTGGGGCCCTACCTCGTCCCTGTGGCACCGGGTGGGTGACACAGCAAGAATGCGCCAGGACGCGGCCGGGGTCACCTGGGCGGACGCGACGGACCGGTGAGGCACGGGTATCGCCGGGCCGCCGGTGTCTGATGAAGTGATCAAGAGTGACTCAAGGGTCGATGTCGGGTGCGGGGTGCGGTGCGGTGTCGTCGGCTCATGACGAACGCCCCTCGGCGCGGGTGCCGGGGGCTTCTCGTGGGTCAGGCGACGAAGGCGTGCGGACCGGTACCGGAGCGGTGACCGGGTCCGCCGGAGGTGGTCCCGCCGGGGAGGCCGTCGGCCCCCGCGCGGCCGGTGTGCCCGTGGCCGGTCGTCCGCGGTCCGGCGACACCGGACCCGCCGGTCACCGTGCAGCGGTCGTGCGTCGTCCGGCCGGTGCGCTCGTGCACGGCGAGCGGCCTCCCGGCGGACTGGGATGTGGCCATGGGGCGGCCCTTTCGGAACGACGCGTGGAGTGGGCAGGCGGAACAGGGGAGTTGAGGCCGACCCGCGTCAATGGTCGGTCCCCGCCCCGTGCCGTTCAGGATGGCGCAAACTACGCCTCTCGCGGGGCGAATTCGATCTGTTGCCCTCACCGATCCCACTGGACCACCGAACATCAGCGTCGGCCCGGCCCCGACATCGACCCCGACGACCCCGCTCCCACCGCGATTGTTAGCCTCGCTCATGGCCACGTTCCCCCTGCCCCTACATGGAGCGCGATGAGTACCGTCGCCGCCGCCTCCTTCCCGCTCGGCGCGGGGACGACGCTCGCCGAACTCGCCCAGGACCCGCACGCGCGGCTGGCGCGGCTCCGCGAGAGCGAACCCGTGTCCTGGCTGCCGGAGTTGAACGGCTGGCTGGTCACCCGCCGCGACCTCGCGCTGGGCGTGATGCGGGACGCGGTCACCTACACCGTGGACGACCCGCGCTTCTCCACCGCCCAGGTCGTCGGCCCGAGCATGCTGTCCCTCGACGGGGAACGGCACGCCCGCCACCGCGAACCCTTCACCGCCCCCTTCCGCCCACGCGAAGTGCACGACGGCTTCGCCTCGTTCATCGAGCGCGAGACCGACCGCCTCGTCACCGCGCTGCGCCCGGCCGGTGCCGGTGAACTGCGCCGCGCCTTCGCGGGGCCCGCTCGCGGTCGCCGTCGTCACCGAGGCACTGGGGCTGACCGGCACCACCCCGGACACGGTCCTCACCTGGTACGACGCGATCGTACGGTCGGTCTCGGACATCACCGCGGGACACGAGGCAGGAGCCGCCGGCACCCGGGCCTACGCCGAACTCCGCGCTTCCGTCGAGGCCACCGTCGCCGACCGGACCGCGGCCTCGCTCCTCGTCTCCGCCGCCGGACGGCTCACGGTGCCCGAAGTGGCCTCCAACGCCGCCGTGTTGATGTTCGGCGGCATCGAGACCACCGAGGCGATGATCACCAACGCGCTGCTGCACCTTCTGCGCCACCCCGACCAACTCGCCCTCGTCCAGGCCGACATGGGCTTGCTGGACGGCGCGATCGAGGAGTCGCTGCGCCTCGAACCCGGTGCCGCCGTCGTGGACCGCTACGCCACCCGCGACGCCGTCCTCGGCGACGCCATGATCCGCGAGGGCGACCTGGTCACCGTCTCCCTCACCGGCGCCAACCGCGACCCGGCCGTCTTCACCGACCCCGACCGCTTCGACGTCCGCCGCGAGAACGCCCGCCTCCAACTCGCCTTCGCCCACGGCCCGCATTACTGCCTCGCCGCCCACCTGGCCCGCCTCGAGACCCGGATCGCCCTCCGGCACCTCCTCGACCGCCTCCCGGCCCTGCGTCTCGACCCGACCACCCGACCGCCCCGCACGGCCTGGTGTTCCGCAAGCCACCGACGCTGCACGTCCTGTGGGACGCCACGGCCTGACGCGGATGGCCCGTCAGTGACGTGTCGTCAGAAACCCTTCACTCACGGCCCACTTGGCGCTCCATGACCTCCACCAACCGCCCCAACGCGCTCAGCACCTGCTCGCGGTCCTCGCCCAGCCCCGCCAACAGCTGCACCTCGGCGGCGAGTTGGCGCGGGAACAGGTCGTCCACGGCCTTCGCGCCGGCCGGGGTGATGGTCACCAGGGCGGCGCGCCGGTCGGCCGGGTTCGGAGTGCGGGCGATGAAGCCGCGCCGTTCCAGTTTGCCCAGGGCCTTGCTGACGCCCGCCCGGGACAGGCCGAGCCATTCGGCGAGGCGGCGGGCGATCACCGGTTCGGTGGCGTGCCGCAGGGGGATCAGCATGTCGACCTCGGGGGCGGTCAGCTCGGCGCCCGCGTAGAGGGGTTCCACCGCGCGGTTCAGGAGACCGGTGGCGTGCTTGAGCAGGCCGATCAGCTCCATGGGGGGGAGGTGTCGAGCCCGGGATTGTGCTCGGTCCACTGGGCGCGGACGTCGGCGGGGAGGGGGACATGCGGCTCGTCTTCTCACTTCCTGGCTCGGGCCGTCACCGGCCTTCACCCGTCCGTCATTGTTAACCGGTGAACCATCGGTTACCGTTACGGTCATGGTATCGCCGTCCCCCTCCCGTCCCACCGCCGCGAGCGCCTCCGCCCCGGCCGGACCCACCGACCCCGCGCGGCGCGCGGCCGTCGCCCTGGTCGCCGTCCTCGCCGCACTGACCGCCGTCGCCCCGCTCGCTACCGACATGTACGTCCCCGGGTTCCCCGCGATGGGGCACACGCTCGGGGCGAGCAACCCGGCGGTCCAGCTGACAATGACCGCGTTCCTGGCGGGACTTGTCGTAGGTCAGCTGGTGATCGGGCCGCTCAGCGACAGCCTCGGACGCCGTGGCCTGCTCCTGTCCGGCACGGCAGCCTTCATGGTCTTCTCCGTCGCCTGCGCCATCGCGCCCACTGTCGGGATCCTCACCGGCGCCCGGTTCCTCCAGGGCGTGTCGGGCGCGGCGGGCATGGTGCTGGCCCGCGCCGTCCTGACCGACCGCTTCCAAGGGGCCGATCTGCCGCGGTACTTCGCGGTCCTCTCCCAGATCATGGGCGTCGCGCCGGTCGCCGCACCGGTGCTCGGCGGGGCGGTCCTCGCCGTGTCGACCTGGCGTGCGGTGTTCGTCGTACTCACCGTCATGGGCGGCCTGTTGGTGCTCGGTGTGCTCCGCAAGGTCCCGGAGTCCCTGCCGCCGGAGCGACGGCACGCGGGCGGGATCACGCAGACCTTCCGCGCCATGGGGAGTTGCTGGGCCGCCGGACGTTCATGGGGTACGTCCTCGTCCTGGCGTTCATCTCGGCGGCGCTGTTCGCCTACATCAGCGGCTCCAGCTTCGTCTTCGAGAACCTGCACGGGGTGTCGGCCACGACGTACTCCCTCATCTTCGCGAGCAACGCCGTCGCGATGCTGATCGCGGGCGCGGCCTTCTCCCAACTCGCCGGGCGGGTACGGCTGAACACGCTTCTCGTGGGGGCGGTCGTCGTCGCCGGGGTCGGTGCGCTGGCGCAGGTGCTGCTGGTGCTGACCGTGGGGAGACCCTCGCCGGCACCTGGATCACCCTGTTAGTCACGGCCGGCGGCATCGGCATGGTCTTCCCGTCGACCCTGAGCATCGGCCAGGCCCTCGGCCGCAACGCCCCCGGCGCGGCCTCCGCCCTCCTCGGCGGGCTGCAGTTCCTGTTCGGCGCGCTCGCGGCGCCGTTGGTGGGGGTGTTCGGGGAGGACAGCTCGCTGCCGATGGCGGTGATCATGCTGATCGCCGTGACGGCGGCGGGCTGTGCGCTGGTGGCGCTCGCCAGGCCCTGGGAGGGGCGAGGGAGCCGATGGAGAAGTAGGGGAGACGGCCAGGCGCGGAGACCGGCGAACTGCACGTCGTTCGCCGGGAGTTGGAGCCGGTCTCCGCGCCTCGTCAGGGCAGGATCGAGTCGACGTAGCCCCCCGTCGACGCGCAGGGCGCCGCCCGTCGTGGCCGAGGCCTGGTCGGAGCTGAGGTAGACGACCATGTTCGCGATCTCCTCGGGCTCGATCAGCCGTTGCAGCAGGGACTGCGGCCGGTGCTCGCGCATGAACTCGCGCTGGGCCTCGTCCCAGGGCAGGTCCCGGTCGACGAGTTCGTAGACGAAGTCCTCGACGCCCCCGGTGTGGGTGGGCCCGGCGATCACCGAGTTGACCGTCACGCCGGTGCCCGCCGCCTGCTTCGCGAAGCCGCGGCCGACGGCGAGGAGCGCGGTCTTGGACATGCCGTAGTGGATCATCTCGGCCGGGATGACGACCGCCGAGTCGCTGGCGATGTACTGGATGCGGCCCCAGCCGCGTTCGGTCATGCCCGGCAGGTACGTCCGGGTCAGCCGGACCGCGGCCAGCACGTTCACCTCGAAGTAGCGCCGCCACTCCTCGTCGCTGATCTCCAGCGGGTCGGCCGAGCCGAAGATGCCCAGGTTGTTGACGAGGATGTCCACCTGCGGCAGCGCCTCCAGGCGCGCCGCGCGCCCTCCTCGTCCGCCACGTCGGCGGCCACGGGCACGAAGTCCGCACCCGGTACCTCCGCCTTCAGCCGCTCCACGGCCTCCGCGACCCGCCGCTCGTCCCGGCCGTTCACGCCCACCCGGGCGCCGGAAGCCGCCAGTCCCGCGGCGATGGCCGCGCCGATGCCCTGCGTCGAGCCCGTCACCAGGGCGGTGCGTCCCGTCAGATCGATCTGCATGGTGGAACCAGTCCCCTTGTCGCGTATGCCGGTCCTACGGCCCGTACGTCCCCTGTCAGCCTGGCGGCAGGGCCAGCGGCCCGCCACTCCGGCCGGCTGGGACGAGTACCCACGTCACGACGGATTCCCGGGTCTTTTTTTCCAATCCTCGCGCCGAAGCGGGCTGAAACGCGGAGTCGGGGGCACTCGGTCTCTGCGGCACCGATGGGCGCCGCTTCCCGAAGGAAGAGAGATAGCCGTGTACATCGGTCTCGGTACCGTCGTCCTGATCATCGTCATCGTCGCCGTCGTCATGATGCTGCGCCGCGGCTGACCCGTACCTTTCGCGCAGCACGCGCAGCCATGACCAGCCCGCCCTGGATCGCCTGTTCCGGATCCCGTGGCGGGCATGGGCATGTCCGGCGCGGCACCGCCCCAGGTGTCGGGAACGATCAGGAAACCGCCGCCATCCGCCGCTTCGTTCGTGGAAGAAGCGCAGAAGCCGTCATATCGGAGATGACGCGGATTTTTCCCCTGCTCTGCCCCTAACTTCAGTCCTTCGGCGCCGAGGCCGCACGGCACCGGCGCGAGGGGGCGAAGGAACAGTGGACGAACGGCTCTACGGGATGGACCCGTTGTTCGACGGGTTGGTGCCCGGCCTCGTCGGCCTCGACCGGAACGGCGGCCGACACACCCGCGTGGCCACACCCGGCGGCACCCCTGTCATCGAACTCGTCGGCGGCCGGTGCAGCGGCAGGACCAGCGTGCTCGCCGCCCTGTCCGCCGACTACGCCCCCTCGTCCCGCTGGTGCGCGCCGACCTCGCCGTGCCGGGGTTCGGGGACCCGTTCCTCGCCGGTCTGGCGGACGCGCGTCCGGACGGCTCCCACCTCACCGACCTGCTCTACCTGCTGTCGTACAAACTCGGCCTGCGCGTCCGCAGGACCATGCAGCCCCTGCGGTTTCCCCGGCTCACCCTGGGCCTGCTGGTGGTGACGGCCTGGCGCGCGGACGAGACGTCCGCCGCCGCCACCACGGTGTCGCCGCAGGACCTGCGCCGCGCGGAGCAGCGCCTCCGCGAAGTCATCAGCCAGAACGGCGACGGTCAGGTGGAGCGCCGGGCCCGGCTCGCCCAGTGGATCCAGGCCCTCGAACGGGACCTTCCCGCCGGGGCGTCCGGGCTCGGCCCATTGGAGGGCGCGGGCCGTGCCGCACTGCGCCCCGCCTCGCCCCGCCTGCTGGCGACCCGGGTGAACCGCGGCGCACTGCGCTGGTGGGACGACCACCTGAGGCACGAGCAGGGCGACGCCGTACAGAAACTCTTCGGATTCGTACGGGACTTCCGCCGCCCGGGCGGCGACCGGCTCCCCCTGGAAGCGAGCCTGATCGGCGCCTTCCTCGCGGACATCACGCACCACTACGGCCCCCTGCGCCGCCGGAACGAGGTCCCGCCGCCCCTGATCCTCCTCGACAACACCCACGCACCCGTCGGCGCCCGCCTCCTCGGACCGCTGCGGCGCGCGGGCACCGCCAAGGACGCGATGGGCCCGGTCGTGGTGGCCGCCCGCCTCGGTGACGCGAGGGCCCATCGTGCGCTGCGGCAGGTCGTCGACCCGTCGGCCGCCCTCGGCCAACTGGCCGACGGCGTCCTGCGGTTGGGCCTGCCCGAGTTGGAGCGAGGTGACATCGGCCGTGTCCTCGGGGACGCGGACCGGCCGCCGTACCTGCCGCTGCTGATCGGGCGGTTCGCCGGCGGCCGGGCGGGCAGCGCCCGGACCCTCGCCGGGGCGGCGGACGCCGTGGCCCCCGACCGTGCGCCCGACGCGCACCCGGCGGCTTCGCTGCTCGACGCCGTCGGGGCGGACGGCGGCGGTTCCACGGTGGACAGGCTGCTGACCGTGCTGCTGCCCGAGCCCGCGCAGCGTTTCGCGACTGGCGTTGCTGGCCCCGGCGTTGGACGTCGCCGCCGCGCGTCGGCTGTGGAGCGGGCTGCATCCCGGGACACCCTGGACGGACGGGTGGAGGAGGCGCTCGAACTGCTGGAAGGCGTCTGCTGGGCACCCGTGGCGTGGCCCGGCACCGACGGTTCCGTGCCCTTCGTCGCCGACCCGGCCCTGCGGCTCCTGCTCCTCCACCGCCTGCGGACGTGGACGGCACCGGAGGGCTGGCGCGAGATCCATCAGCACCTGCGGAGCGGCTACGCCCCGGACGGCGGGGCGGAGTCGGTCCCGGCCGCGTATCTGCACCACACCCTCGCCCTGGGGCTCACCGACGAGGTCGTCCGCTCCCTGCACCACTGGCTCGCCCACAGCACACCGGCCGCCTGGCTGGCGGCCGTGAACATCGTCTGCGCCGCCCCGCATCCGCCCGCCGAATTCGAGGCCGTACCCGTCGACGGGCCGTGCGGCGGCTGCGGTCAGGACGCGTCGGCCGCGCGGGACGAGGTCGTCCACCGGGCCGTCGCACGGCTGCTGGAAGCCCTGTGGGAACAGTCGGACCCGCTGAACGCGCCCTGCCCCGACCGCATCGACCAAGTGGAGTCCGCGTTGCGCACGTTGTACGAACACGAGCCCACCGACACCTTCCGGCAGGCCCTCCGGCACTGGTCCGCGCGACTGCGCGAGGGCGTCCAGGCCCCGCACCTGACCGTGCCGGAAGGAGGCGCGCGATGACGTTCCGCAGGCCGGGCCGCCTGACCCGCCAGGCCCTGTTCGTGGCGTTCCTCCTCGTCGTGTCCCTGGGCGCCTTCTACGGCTGCCGCGCCTACGACGACGACTCCTGCGGCGCCGGCGTGCACGAGGAGTCGCCCGGGCGCGAGTGTGTCGGCGTCACCGACGGCAGCGTGAGCTTCGACCCCGCCCTGGACCAGGTGTCCGCCCGCGTCAAGGCCGAGAACGCCAGGGTGGCCAGGTCCGGCGACCCGTACGCCACCATCGCGCTGATGATCCCGATGGACTTCGCGGCACCGACCAGCGCGGTCGACCGCAAGCACGCCCTCTGGGAGGTGCAGGGCGCCTACTTCGCCCAGTACCGCGCCAACCACCAGGACAACCGCCTGGCACCCGCGATCCGCCTGGTGCTGGCCAACCCGGGTGTGGGGGCCGACATTGGCGCCGCGTGGCCGACCAACTCGCGGACATGGCGGCCTCGCCCACGCACCGGCTGCGCGCCGTCTTCGGCTTCGACATCAGCATCCCGACCACCGAGCGGACCATCAGCCATCTGACGAACGACCGGAAGATCCCCGTCGTCGGCGGCGCGCTCACCGCCGACGACATCGCCAACACACCTCAACACCCGCACGCCTACGAGGGGTTGGTGCGGGTCAACCCCAGCAACACCGATCAGGCCGCCGCCCTCGCCCACGCCGACCGGGGTGTCGGGGCGCGGCAGACGGTGCTGGTGGAGGACGCGCGGGACGACGACAACTACATCACCAGCCTCCGGAAGGTGTTCGAGGCACGGACCGCGGGAGCGCCGCTGGCCCCCGAGCAGTACCGGTCCCCACAGGACATCGGTGTGGCGGGCACGACCTCGAACGACTTCCGGCAGATCGTCGCCAACATCTGCGAATCCCCGGCCAGGGAGATCTACTTCGCGGGCCGGCCGGTCCAACTGCGCCAGTTCCTCAACGAACTCGGCCACCGCGGCTGCCACGCCCGCTCCTACACGGTGATCACGGGCCCGGCCGCCAACGCCCTGCCCCTGGACGACCAGTTGGAGTGGGACACCCTGCGTCACGGCGTCACCCTGGAGTTCACCGCCTCCTCGCACCCGGACGCCTGGACCGGCCCGCACACCCCGGCGACCGGCGGTTCACCGGAGGACTTCAGTACGCTGAAGAAGCTGACGAACCCTCAACTGACGGGCCCCGTAGGCCCGGTGGACCTGGGCGACTCCCGCGCCATCATCACCTACGACTCGGCCTTGACCGCCATCCAGGGCATCCGCGACGAGGCCGTCCAGGGCCACGCCGTCCCCACCACCGACGCGGTCCGCGATGCCTGGCTGCACCTGCACGGCATCGGCCGCGTCGAGGCGCCAGCGGCTGGATCTGCCTCGACAACCAGGGCAACCCCTACGACAAGGCGGTGGCCGTCGTACGCCTCGACCCCACCACCCACACGGACCGCTTCGTCACCCTGTCCTGGCCGACTGGGCAGCCACCGAAGGGGAGTTGCACGGCACCGCGCACACCGGCATCCTGACCTCATCCGGGGCGGTTCGTGCCGGTCGGGCATTCCACGGGCGGGATGACCGCTCATCGACGACTTCGTGACCGCACCGGCCTGAGCGCGGCCGGCGGTCGCCTCAGGCCGGCCGTACCAGCCCCGCGTCGTACGCGAAGATCACCGCCTGGACCCGGTCCCGTGCGCCGATCTTGGCGAGGATGCGGCTGACGTGGGACTTGACGGTGGACTCGGCCAGGCTGAGACGTTCGGCGATCTCGGTGTTGCTCCAGCCCGCCGCCATGACGGTGAGGACCTCGCGCTCCCGCTCGGTGAGGGCGTCGAGGCGGCGGTCCTGTTCGGGGTGCGGCCGGGCATCCGGTCGGCGAACGCGTCGATGAGCTTGCGGGTCAGGCCGGGGAGATGACGGCGTCCCCCGCGGCCACCGCGCGGATGCCCGCGACGAGTTCCTCGGGCAGCGCGTCCTTGAGGAGGAAGCCGCTGGCCCCGGCGCGCAGCGCGGCGTACGCGTACTCGTCGAGGTCGAACGTGGTCAGCACCAGGACGCGTGAACGGCCGCCGGACTGCACGATCCGGCGGGTGGCCTCGATGCCGTCCATGCCGGGCATGCGGACGTCCATCAGCACGACATCGGGGCGGAGTTCGGCCGCGAGCCGCACGGCCTCGCCGCCGTGCGTGGCCTCGCCGACGGTGCTCAGATCGGGGTACTGCTCCAGGAGCATGCTGAAGCCGAGGCGTTGCAGGGCCTGGTCGTCGACGATGAGGACGGTGGTCATGCCGGGTGCTTCTCCGTGAGGTCGGTGGCGGTGGGGAAGGGGACCAGGAGGGCGCGGACGGTCCAGCCGCCACGGGAGTTGGGGCCCGCGACGACCTGTCCGCCGTAGAGCGCGGCCCGTTCGCGCATGCCGACCAGGCCCTTGCCCTGCTCACCGGCGCCGGACCCGCGGTGCGGGCCGGTGTCCTCGACGGTGACGACGACCGCCTCCCGGTCGGCCGTCACGGTGACCTCGACCGTCGTGTCCGGTGCCGCGTGCTTGAGCGTGTTGGTGAGGGCTTCCTGCACGATGCGGTAGACGGCGAGCTGAAGTCCCTGGGGAGACCGGTGAGTTCGCCTTCGAGGCGCAGGGTGACGGCGGGGCCCGCGGCCCGGACCCGTTCCATCAGGGCGCCGAGGTCGGTCAGTCCGGGCTGGGGTGCGAGCGGGGTGTCGTCGGGGTCGTCGTCGTGGATGACGGCGAGCAGTCGGCGCAGTTCGGCCAGGGCGCCGCGCCCGCTCTCGGCGATGATCCGCAGGGTGTCGGCGCCGCGCTTCGGCTTGGCCTCGACGAGTCCGGCGGCACCGCCCGCGAGACCGACGATCACGGCGAGGGTGTGGCCGAGGATGTCGTGCATCTCCCGTGCCACCCGGGCGCGTTCGGTCGCCGCGGCCAGCTGGGCCCGCTGGTCGCGCTCCCTCTCCAGCCGTACGGCGTGCTCCTGGAGGGCCTCGATGTAGGCGTTCACCAGCTTTCCGGCCAGCCCCAGCGCGGCCATCGACAGGATGGCGACCACGGCCAGGAACGCCAGCACCGGGGTGCCCGCCTGGCTCGACCCCTTCAGGCCGTTGAAGAACACGATCGACACGAAGGTCTGCAGGAGGTTGTAGACCACGCCGACGGCCAGCTGGCCGGGAGCACCGAAGCGCCCCAGGTTGAGCAGCGCCACCAGCTGGGTCGCGCTCGACCCCGAGTCCACGCCGAGGAACAGGGACATCTCGGAGAGGACGACCAGGAACGCGAAGACCAGCACGGGCCGCTGCCTGCGCCACAGCAACGGCACGGTGTACCCCGCCGTGATCGCCAGCACCAGCAGGACGTGGGGCCCGAGTCCTGGGTCGCGCGGACCAGCGCCGGAACACCGCCGAGGGCGTAGAGGGCGGGCACTCCCCATCGTCGGGCCCGCGGATGCGCCACGTCCGCCGCCCGCACCCGCCCCAGCCAGGTGAGCAGCCGGACGACCGACCGGTACTCGGAGTCGCCCAGCCGGGTCTCTCCGATCAGGATCTGGGGCTTGACGGTCCGTTCCGTCGGCGGTGCGGTCACGGGATACACCCTCCATGGTGCAGACGGGCCGCCCGCCGGTCCCGGGGAAAGAGGACCGGCGGGCGGGGACGGTGTGGTCGACAGGGGCGGCAGCCGTACGTCCGTGATGGGCGACCTGGAGGGGATCGTACGGCCGCCGCCTCAGCTCCGGCCGGTGGCGCCGGACGACACGGGCGCCTTGTCCGGGCCGGTGGAGCCGTCGTCCGGGGTCTCGGCCAGCAGATGGCGGAGCCGTTCGCCCTCGACGTCGACGTTGGGCAGCGCGCGGTCGAGCCAGCCGGGCAGTGCCCAGGCGCGCCGGCCGAGCAGGGTCATGATCGCGGGCACGAGCGTCATCCGGACCACGAAGGCGTCGAAGAGGACGGCGGCGGCGAGACCCAGGCCGATCGACTTGATCAGCGCCACGTCGTCCAGCAGGAACCCGGCGAACACCGAGATCATGATGACCGCGGCGGCCGTGACCACCCGCGCGCTGTGCCGGAAGCCCGCGATCACGGCCTCCGTGGGCTCGGCCCCGTGGACGTACTCCTCACGCATCCGGGTCACCAGGAACACCTCGTAGTCCATGGCGAGTCGAACACCACGCCGATCATGAAGATCGGCAGGACGCTCACGATCGGCGAGGTCTGGTCGACGCCGAACAGGTCCGCCAGCCAGCCCCACTGGAACACCGCGACCACCACACCGAGCGTGGCGAGCACGCTGAGCAGGAAGCCGAGGGCCCGCCTTGAGCGGGACCAGGATCGAGCGGAAGACGAGGAGCAGCAGGATCAGAGCCAGGCCGACGACCACGCCCAGGTAGGGGATCAGGGCGCCGCTGAGCTTGTCGGACGCGTCGATGTTCAGCGCGGTGGTGCCGGTGACCATCAGTTCGGCGCCGGTGTCGTCCTTGAGGGCGGGGCCCCGGTCGCGGATCTCGGAGACCAGGTCGACGGTGGCCGCGCTGGTGGGCGAGCTCTTCGGCACGACGGAGATCAGGGCCACGTCGCCGCTCCGGTTGAACACCGCGGGGCGCACGGCGGCGACGTCGGACAGCTTGCCGAGCTGGGCGACCGCGTCCTGCGCGGCCGTCCTGGCGTCGCTGCTGCCCCGGCCGTCGATGACCACGGTCAGCGGACCGTTGTAGCCGTCGCCGAACCCCTTGGTGATCGTGTCGTAGGCGATGCGCTCGCTGGTGCCGGGCGCGGACGTGCTGTCGTCGGGCAGGGACAGGCGCATCGACAGGGCGGGGGAGGGCGAGGACACCGAGCCCGACGACGGAGACGACCAGCATCTTCAGCGGGTTGCGGGTCACGAACCGGGCCCAGCGCACGCCCGTCGTCTCCCCTTGCCGCCCGCTTGCAGGGCGCGCATGCGGCGGCTGGTGAACCGGTCGCCCATGATCCGCCTGCCGGCGAAGCCCAGCACCGCGGGCAGCAGGGTCAGCGCGATCAGCACGGCGACGACGACCGCGAAGGCGGCGCCCAGGCCCATGGTGGTCAGCATGCTGATGCCGATGATGCTCAGACCGGCCAGGGCGATCACGACGGTGAGACCGGCGAACACCACCGCGGAACCTGCGGTGCCCAGCGCACGGCCCGCGGCCTCCTCAGGTTCGTGGCCCTCCCGGATCTCGCTGCGGTACCGGGAGACGATGAACAGGGCGTAGTCGATGGCCACCGCGAGGCCCAGCATCAGCGCCAGCGTGGACGCGGCCGAGCTGAGGTTGAAGACCGAACTCGCGAGCGTGATGGCGGCGACCGCCGTGCCGACCCCGAAGATCGCCGTCAGCAGCGGCAGCCCGGCCGCCAGCAGCGAACCGAAGGTGATGACGAGCGCCACGGCCGCGATCAGCAGGCCGATCAGCTCGGTACCGCTGCTGCCCGCCTTCTCCTGTACGGCGTTGCCGCCCATGCTGACCGCGAGGCCGGCCTTCTCGCCCCGGTCGGCCACCGAGTGCAGCGCGTCGCGCGCCGCATCGGTGACGTCGGGCTGCGCGACCTTGTAGGTGACCTGGGCGTAGGTGATGGTGCCGGACTTGCTGATCAGGCCGCTCTGGTACGGGTCGGAGACGTTCGCGACCTGGGGCGCCTTCCTGAGGTCGGCGATCAGCGACTGGACCTCGGTCCTGTCGGCGCCGGACGCCAGTGTGTGCCCCTTGGGCGCTTCGAACACCACGCGGGCGGTGGCGCCGGAGGCCGACGCCTGCGGGAACTCCTTCTCCAACAGGTCGATCGCCTTCTGCGACTGGGTCCCGGGGAGGCTGAAACTGTCGGACGTGCTCGTCGAGACGTTCATGGCACCGATGCCGACGACCGCCAGGACGGCGATCCACAGCATCAGGACGAGCCGTCGCCGCCTGAACGAGAACCGGCCCAGCCGGTAGAGGAAGGTGGCCATGGGGTACCTCCCACCAGGTTCGATAGAAAGAGGAGGGCCTGCGCGACCCACGTCCTCACGCTAGGAGCGCCCTGCCTGCCGACCGCAGCACCGGGGAAGTGAAAACGGCTCCGGGGACTAGTACCGGGGTACTAGACCTTCTCCACCCTCCAGTCGAGGTGAGCGCCCCGTCGGCCGGTTCCCGTCGCGGTGGACGCCGTGATCCGCCCCACACGATCCGGGACAAGAGCCGGTTATGGTGACCAGGCGAATCGAACGTGGACAGAACCGGCGGAGGACACCGTGTCGGACGAAGGACGACGCATCGCCGGGCGCTACCGGCTGACCGAGCGGATCGGCCGCGGCGGCATGGGCACCGTCTGGCGCGCCGACGACGAGGTCCTCGGCCGCCAGGTCGCGGTCAAACGCCTCCACGCCCGGCCGGAACTCTCCGCCGACGAACTCGCCACCCTCTACGAACGCACCCGCCGCGAGGCCCGCAGCGCCGCCCGCATCGCGCACCCGAACGTGATCGTCGTCCATGACGTCGTCGACGACGAGGGCCGCCCCTGCATCGTCATGGAGTACGTGCCGGGCCCCACGCTCGCCGAACTCCTCAAGGACGGCGGCACCCTCCCGTACCAGGAGGCGGCCCGCATCGGCCTCGACATGGTCGCCGCGCTGCGCGCCGCGCACGCCGCCGGGGTGCTGCACCGCGACGTCAAGCCCGGCAACGTCCTGCTCGGCGCCGGCGACCGGCTCGTCCTCACCGACTTCGGCATCGCCATGACGGACGGCACGTCGACGCTGACCAAGACCGGCGAGATGGTCGGCTCCATCCACTACATGGCCCCGGAACGGATCCGCGGCCTCACCCCGGCACCGCCTCCGACCTGTGGGCCCTGGGCGCCACCCTCTACCAGGCCGTCGAGGGCCGCCCGCCGTTCCGCCGGGTCACCGCCATGGAGACCGCGTACGCCATCGCCGTGGACCCGCTGGAACCCATGAAGCAGGCAGGACCGCTGGAGCCGCTCATCGAGGCACTCCTGGCCAAGGAGCCCGACGAGCGGCCGACGGCGGAACAGGCCGAACGGGCCCTGCAGACCGCGTGGTGGGGCGATTCGACAGCCCAACTGCCTTCGTCCGACGTCGACTTGACCGCCGGGGCACCGGAGCCGGAACCCGCCGAGGACTCCGGCCGGGCGCGGCGGCGCAGAGGCAAGGGACCCCTCGTCGGAGGGATCGCCGTCGCCGTCGCCGCGGCAGTCGCGGCCACCGCGTTCGTGCTGCACACCACGTCCAAGTCCGCACCCGGGGACGCCACTTCACAGCCCACGACCACGGCCAGTCCCTCCACCCCGTCCGTGCCGGAGGGCTACCACCTCGTCCGGGACCGCCAGCTCGGCGTCTCCTTCCCGGTGCCGGACGGCTGGAAGGCCGGCAAGCGCACGGCGGAGGGCGTCACCTACACCGACGCGACGGGCCTCGCCGGGCTCACCATCGGGATCGTGGACCCGGCGGGCCCCGACCCGAGCACGCACTTCGCGGACGTCGAGGCCAACACCAAGGTCAACTACCCCTCGTACCGAAGACTCCGCATGCAGCAGACCACCTTCCAGCAACAGCCCGCCGCCATCTGGGAGTTCACCTTCCAGGGCCGGGTCCGGGTGTTCCGCGCGATCGACCTCGGCTTCGGCCGGGAGGCGGGTCGCGAGTACGACATCTACCTCTCGGCGCCGGACGCGAAGTGGGATACCTACCGTCCCGTCTTCGACATGGTCAGGGACGGGTTCGTTACGACCGCGTCGTAACCCGCCTTCTCACGCGGGGTGTTCGGCGCACAGGCAGCCGACCCCCTTGTCGATCCAGTCCCGTTCGGCCCACTCCGGATGCCGCTCGACCATCAGTGCCCTGACCTCCTCGACGATCGTCTCCTCACTCATCGCCGAGTCGCGCCGCACCCACGTCTCGTCCCGCAGCAGCCGCAGATAGTCACGGACGTCCGCGAGCAACTCCGGCCCGCCGACGGCCCCGTGGCCCGGTACGACGACCCGCGCCCCCTCACCCGCGAGCCGCTCCATCACCGCGATCCAGCCCGTGCCGGACACATCGGTGTCGTACGGCGGGAACCACGGGAAGATCGCGAACTGCCCCGCCTCCACCAGGTCCCCGGTGAACAGCACGCCCGCGTCCGGCACCCGCACCACCTGGTCGCCCTTGCTGTGCGCGCGGCCGGTGGCCCTCAACTGCACGACCCGGCCACCGAGTTCGAGGTCGTAGGTGTCGTCGTAGACGAGGTCGGGCTCCGGCAGGACGACCCCTTCGAGCTGTCGGGCGACCGGTGCGCCGAGCCCCGGAACATGTCGAGATAGCCCGCGCCCTTCACCTTCAGGTCCTCGGCCTGCGCGCGGTTCACGAGGAACGTCGCCTCGCCCGCGAACGCCTGCGCCCCGAAGGCGTGTTCAGGGTGGAAGTGGGTCGTCGTGAGATAGATCCTGCGGCCCTTGGCGTACTCGGCCGCGAACTCCAGCACCCTCTCGGCGTTCCGCGGCCCCAGGCCCGTCTCCACGACGAGCACCGCGTCCCGGCCGCCGATGACACCGATGTTGGGCACCAACTGCACCCTGCCGTCGGGTACGACCACCAAGGCGCGGTCCAGTTCCCGGACTTCGGTGATGTGCACGACGGGGTCGTGCGACACGGGGTCGGCCATGGTGACTCCTCAGCGGTACGGCGGTCTCGTCCGCTCACCACTCCACCGCCGGACCCCCGAGCTGTCCAAGACCGATCCCGCACGGCCGATACCGGGTCGGTATCATCGCCGGTCATGGAGCTACGCACGCTGCGCTACTTCGTGGCGGTCGCCGAGGAACTCCACTTCGGCCGGGCCGCCGTACGGCTGCGGATGACCCAGCCGCCGCTGAGCCGGGCGATCAAACAGCTGGAGACGCACCTCGGCTGTGTCCTGCTGCTCCGCTCGCCGACCGGGGTGGCGCTGACCCCGGCCGGTGTCCTGCTCCACGAGGAGGCGTGCGCGCTGCTGGCGCAGGCCGACCGGATACGGGAGCGCGTGGCCGAGCTGGCCGGCCCGGTCACGCTGACCGTGGGCACCCTCGCCGACAGCGCGGAGGCGTTCGGGACCAGGCTCGCCGCCGCGTACCGGGAACACCATCCCGCCGCCCGCATCCTCATCCGTGAGTCGGACCTGACCGATCCGACCGCGGGCCTACGGGCCGGGCTCGTGGATGTGGCGCTGACCAGGGCACCCTTCGACGACACCGGCATCGCCACCCGCACCCTGCGCTCGGAACGCGTCGGCGTGGTCCTCCGCACGGACGACCTCCTCGCGCACCGGGACGGTCTGCGCCTGGCCGACCTCGCCGGGCGCCGCTGGTTCCGCTTCCCGGACGGCACGGACCCGGTGTGGCACGCCTACTGGACGGGCTCGGCCGACAGCGGCCGACGCCGTGACGGGCCCGTCGTACGGACGGCTCGCGAGTGTCTGCAGTCGGTCCTGTGGAACGGCACCGTGGGACTGATGCCGCTCGGGCACGACCTGCCGGAGGGGCTGACGGTGGTGCCGCTGACCGACATGGCGCCGAGCCGGTTCGTCATCGCGTGGCGCGCCGCCGACACGGGTCCGCTGATCCGGTCGTTCGTGCGGATCGCCGAGAGCGTGCATCACGGCATCGTCCCGGACCGCGCGGGCTGACTGTTCGGGCGTCGGCCGGGATGAGGCCCGGCCTCGGTCCGCTCGCTTCCCGCATGGTGAGTCCCTCTTCTTTCGGCATGCCGTAGATCGGCCAGGCAGCTCGAGAACGGAAACCGGCCCGAAAAAGCTTGCGCAGCACCCGAGGACGACAACCCCGGGTTCAGCGGAACTCGTGCACCACCCGGATCTCCCCGACGATGTGGGCGTTGAACTCGTCCAGCTCCTCGGCAGGGACCCACAGCTCCAGGATCGTCCGGCCGCCCGCCTGCTGGACGGGGTAGCGCGACAGGAACTCCGTGTCCACGTCGAAGCGCGTCACGAAACCGGCGCCGTCGTGCTTGACGTTCCAGTCCCTGGCGATCCTGATCGCGTAGTCCTCGTTCAGGACCGGGTAGAAGATCGGCTGCTCCGGCAGCCGGGGCGGCCAGGCACGCCAGTCCAGAGCGCGGACCAGGTCCAGCTCCTCGGGGCCGGTCGGGCGCCAGAGGGCGGTCGTGGGGCGCCGGTTCGTCATCGGATCAGCTCTCAGTCGCCCGCTGCGGAGGGGGCACGGGATCGGATCAAGGGATCGGACCGGACGATATCGGCGGTACGAGCCATCCGGCCACGGAGTTTCGCACCCCGGGACCAGTCCTCGCCCCAACCGATCGGACCCCACCACGGGTCGCTACCGCCCGAACGCCCGCGCGGGTGTTGGGATGGGGGCGGCAGAAAGGGACGGGTGTGGACGGCGACGGGGTAGACGGGTCAGAGGTGGGTCCGGCGGATCGGTTCGTGCTCGCGGAGCGGGCCGTCTCGGCCATCGGGTCGACGCTCGACGAACGCAGGACGGCGGCTGAGTGCGCGCGGTTCCTGGTCGACGGGCTGTGCGACGCCGCGGCCGTGGACCTGTTCGCGCAGGACGAGGCACGCCCCGCCCCGCACGGCATGCTCCACCCGATGGCGGCCGAGGGCCACAAGGAACTCCTCGACAGCCTCCGCACCGCGCCCCGCGAGGACGTCATGGTCCGCGCTCTGGACGCGGGCCACCCCATCACCACCTCCTTCACCACGAACGACCACGGCGTCATCGCCGCCCTCTCCGTCCCCTGACCGCCTGGGGCAGGCCTACGGCGCCCTCCTCGCGATCCGCGCCGGCCGCACCTTCACCGACGCCGAGGCCGCATGCGTGCACTACGCGGCCCGCCTCACCGCCGCCCACCTGCACCACGCCGTCGAACACCACCGCCTGCGCACCACCGCCCTCAACCTCCAGCAGGTCCTGCTCACCGAACCCAGCCGCCCCCACCCCAACGTCGACATGGCCACCCGCTACCTCCCCGCGGGCACCGGCACCCTCGTCGGCGGCGACTGGTTCGAGGCCGTACGCCTGCACTACGGCCGCACCCTCCTCGTCATCGGCGACGTCATGGGGCACGGCCTGGACGCCGCCGTCGACATGAACGCGTACCGCTCGATGCTGCGCTACGTCGCCTCCACCGACCTGCCGCCCCACCGCATCCTGCGCCAGATGGACACCGCCATGTCCGAGGAGCACAACCGCCGTCCCGCGACCTGTCTCCTGGCCCTCCTCGACCCGGAGCGCGGCACGGCCGCCTTCGCCAGCGCCGGCCATCTCCCGCCCGCCGTCTTCCACCGCGACGGCGCCGGCGAACTCATCCCCGTCCCCGTCGGACCGCCCCTCGGCACCGGCCTCGCCGACTTCGAGATGACCACGCTCACCCTCACCCCGAGGACACCCTGGTCATGTTCACCGACGGCCTGGTCGAGCGCCGCGGCGAGGACATCGACGTCTCCCTCGGCCGGCTGGCCCGGCTCCGCCTCCACCCCGGCCAGGGCGTCTCCCGCCTCCTCGACGACATCGTGCTGCGCCTCCACGTCCAGGAGGCCGAGGACGACGTGGCCGCGATCGCCGCCCGCCTCCGACCGAGAAGTCCGGCTTAGCCGCTCGGCCTGGTGCGGGGCGTTGAGGGGTGCTTCTCACCGATCCACCCGATCTTTCCGTACGTACGTCCACCTTTTCGTACGACCGTCCGCGCGCGAGCCGTCCGCGGCGTCCGGCGAACTTCGCACCCGGGGAACGAATCCGGCGTCGAGGAGCCGAACGTCACCGACTGGCGCCGTGAGGCGGGTCGTGCCGGTTAGCCCTGGCCGGTTTTACCCGGCCAGAGCCTCCGCGCCGCAGCCACCGCCCGCTCCGCGTAACCCCGCCCGAACAGCACCACATGCACCAGCAGCGGAAACAACTGGTGCAGCCCGACGCGGTCGGACCAGCCGGGGGCGAGCGGGGCGGCCTCCTGATAACCGGCCAGCACGTCGGAGAGGTGTGGGCAGCCGAAGAGACGCAGCATCGCGAGGTCGGTCTCCCGATGGCCGCCGTGTGCGGCCGGGTCGATCAGCCGGACGTGGCCGTCGGCGCCCCAGAGCACGTTGCCGTTCCACAGGTCGCCGTGGAGTCGGGCGGGCGGCTCGGCGGGACCGGCGAGTCGGGGCAGCCGTTCGCAGACCGCCTCCACCACGGACGCCTCGGCGGGCCGCAGGGTCCCCGCGTCGACCGCGCGCCGCAGATAGGGCAACACCCGTTGCCCGGCATACCAGTTGGGCCAGTCGTCGGCGGGGACATTGCGCATCGGTGCGAGCCCGATGTACGCGTCCGGGGGGGCCGCCCGGCGGGGGTGCCCCGAACGCGGGTGCGCCCGAGGCGTGCAGCGCGGCCAGGTCCCGGCCGAACCGGACGGCGGCCCGCGCACTCGGCGGCCCGGTGCGGACGAGGTCGGTGACCAGCCAGCGTTCGTCCACCCCGCGCACGGCGGGGACACGCACCGCCCCTGCGTCCGCCAGCCACCGCAGCCCCGCCGCCTCGGCAGCCACCGCGCCCGGCGCGTCGTCGCCCTTGACCACCACCAACTGCCCACCGTCCAGGGTGACTTCGACGACCGCCCCGGACAACGGACGCTCACCGGTCACCGCACACCCGGTGAGCCGCGCCGCAGCGCCACCCGCACTCTCGCCGTCGATCACGGTGCCAGCGTACGAGCGGGAACGGGGCGCACGTGAGCGCACGGTGAGGCACAGAGCCCGGACTCGTGCAGCACCCGGTCGACCGTCCCCTCCAGCGGGCTCGTCACCGGGATCACCGTCTCCACACCGCCCGGCAACAGGTCCAACGGCGTGTACCACTCCCGGAGTTGCTCCTCGGAGACCTCGTCCGCGATGGGCTTGGTGGCGTGCCGCGCCAGGGTCTCCTCGAACGGCACGTCGAGGTAGTAGCAGTGGGTGCGCCCCGGGTGGTCGGCGAGCAGCCCGGCCAGCATCTCGCCGTAGTGGGGACGTGGAGGATGCCTTCCAGCACGGTGTGGAAGCCGTGCGCCAGGGCGTGCCGGACGGTCAGGTCGATCAGGCCGATGTTCGCGCCGCCCGCGATGTCGCGCTCGCGCAACACCGCGCGCCGCAGGACGTCCTGGCGCACCAGGGCGATCCCGCGGCCGTACTCCTCACGCAGACCGGTGGCGACGGAACTCTTGCCGGAGGCGCTGTTGCCGCGCAGCACGATCAACCGGGTGGGCGAGGAAGGCGTGGTCACCGGGGCACCCTATCGACCATGTGGCGCTGAGTGACCGAGTGACCGCAAAGTGCCCCCTGGGGTGCATCCGGTCTGCTTATATCGTGGGAAAATGGTGTGATAGCGGTGATTGGTGGCAGGGCCATGACGGACGCGGAGATCGACTACGCGGCGGTGTTCCAGGCGCTGCCCGGCATGGTGGCCCTGCTGACCCCCGACCTGGTGTACGCGGACGCCGACGAGGAGTTCCTCCGTATGTCCGGCCGCACCCGCGAGCAGGTCGTCGGCCGCTTCCTCTTCGACGTCTTCCCCGACAACCCGCACGATCCGGCCGCCACCGGCATGCGCAACCTGGAGACCTCCCTGCGCCGCGTCCTGTCCACCGGCGAACGCGACGCCATGGCCCTCCAGCGCTACGACGTCGAGTCGACGGCCCGCCCCGGAGAGTGGGAGCAGCGCTACTGGAGCCCGGTCAACGCCCCCGTGCTCGGCCCGGACGGCAAGGTCGTCCTCCTCGTCCACCGGGTCGAGGAGGTCACCGAACTGATCCGGGCCCGCGCCGGCTCCGGCGGCGGTCGCACCCGCGTCCTGGAGGCCGAGCTGTACACCCGCGCCCGCGAACTCCAGGAGCTCAACGACCGGCTGCGCAACGCCCACGCCCGCGAACGCGAGGTCGCCCTCGCCCTCCAGGACGCGATGCTCCCCACCCGCCGCCAGCGCGCCCGTCACCAGATCGCCGTCCGCTACCGGCCGGCCGTCGGCTCCCTGAACGTCTGCGGCGACTGGTACGACGTCGTCGACCTGGTCGGCGGCGACCGCATCGGCGTCTCCGTCGGCGACGTCGTCGGCCACGGCCTGGCCGCCGCCGGCGTCATGGGCCAGCTGCGCAGCGCCCTGAGCGCCACCTCACGCGTCGCGGCCGGCCCCGCCGAGGCCCTCGACGTCCTGGGCCGCTACGCCAACGTGGTCGACGGCGCCGAGTCCGCCACGGCCGTCACCACGTTCGTCGACTTCGACCGCCTCACCATCACCTACAGCAGCGCCGGTCACCCACCGCCCGCCCTGGTCCACCCCGACGGCCGCGTCGAATTCCTGGACCGGGCCACCGACCCGCCCCTCGACGCCCGACCCGACCCGATGCGCCGCCCCCAGGCCACCACCACGTTCTCCCGCGGCTCCACCCTCGTCCTCTACACCGACGGCCTCGTGGAGCGCCGCCGCGAGGACATCGACACCGGCCTCGCCCGCCTCGCCGACTCCCTCCTCCGCCACCTCGACACCGACCCCGAGGCCCTCGCCGACGCCGTACTCCTCGAACTGCTCCCGCACGGGGTGCCACCGACGACACGGCCCTGATCATCGTCCGGCTCTGACCGGCGCTGCGCTGGGGTGGGTCATACGACGGGTGGGTCATACGACGATGGAGGTCATCGCCGCCCATACCAACGGCGCGTGCTCGATACGGCCCTCCGCGCGCCAGCGGTCCAACTGCTCGCGCTGCCAGCCGCCGAGGCTCTGCACGGGGTCCTCGTGCTCGTGCGCGGTGTCCACGGCGACGATCGCCTCCGTCAATGGGCGTACGGACGCGGGCAGTTGGGCGAGCCGGTGGAAGGCGAAGCTGGTCGGCAGGGCCCAGCGGGTGGCGGTGACCAGTTCGGCGCCGTTGTGCAGCATCGCCGTCGCCAGGCCGAACGACTCGGCGAACCGCAGCTCCCCGCCGCTCTCACAGCCGATGAGGGCGACCCGGGGCGGCGCGGGCCAGATCCGCGCCCCCGGCTCACCGTCCGCACGCAGCGGGAGCGAGCCCAGCAGGAGGTCCTTGGCGGAGAGCGGGCGGTGGGTGCGGAGCGGTTCGGCGAGCCCGGTCGCGCCCGCGCCGCAGCACAGGTGGAGGGTGCCGTCCTCGCTCTGGCCGCCCTCGACCGGCGCACCGCTCACATGCCCGACGTACAGCAGCCTGCGCGCGCCCTTGCGCAGCACCTCGCTCAGCCAGTCCCGGTCCAGGTCGGTGCGGCGGAAGGCCTCGGCCGGGGCGGTCACGGACGGTACGACGGGACCCGCGTCGAGGCGATCCCGGACCAGGGACGACAGCTCCGGGTCGGAGCCGGGCGGCCCCAGGACCGAGCCGAGCGCGGAGTCGGCGCGGAAGCCGGGGACACGGGGGTCGAGGACGAGGACGACCGGGCCCGCGTCCGCATCCTGCGGCTGAGAGGCCGCCGGAGTCCGTGGCCGCAGGGACGCCGGTGCGGTGGTCACGACGTCCGCGAGATCGATGAGCCGTACGTCGGTGTCGGCGTCGACGGCGAGCAGTTCCCAGGGGACCTGGGCGACGCGGGGCGATGGCTGGATCCGTACGAGGGGACGGCCCGCCCGCTCCGCCACCTGGCGTAGCTGCGCGGTGAGTTCCTCCGGCCACAACGCCTCGGCCAAGGCCCGCGAGAGTCGGCGCTCCCTCCCGCGCTCGGTCAGCGCGCCCGCGTCGAAGGCCCGCCGCATGCCTTCAGTGCCGTCGCCCGCCCCCGGCAGCGCGTCCGCCAACTGCCCTGCCGCCTGGTCGACTTCGGCCCCGGGTCCGTGACCGGTGCCGAAACCCCGGGCCCCGCCCGCCCACGTCAGGTCATGAACAGGTCACCGGCGTCGGCCAGTCGGACCTGGACCACCGGGCGGCTCGTCATGTCGTCGGTGATCCAGAACGGCACCTCCTCCTCGTGCACGATCCGTCGGCGGTACCGGAACTCGGCCGCGGCGATGTACTCCTGGAGCGCGACCCGGCCCGGGCCCGACTGTGCCGACATCCGCACCTTCGGCGGCGGTGCGACCCGCAGCCCGACCGAGGCGGCGGCCTCCGCCGCGACACCGCCGAGCGTCATCGAGCCCTCGGTGCGCTCGGGGGGTCCGTACGACTTCATGGCCGCGCTCGGGAAGACCGACGTCGTGCCGTCGGACGGTCGCGCGGGCGAGGGGTGGTCCAGGGCCAACGAGGCGCCCGCGCAACGGTGTTCGGCGAGTTCGAAGAGCAGGCCCTGGTCCTGGCGGCGGATCGCGAGACGGAACACCAACTGCATCGCCTCGTCGGCCAGTTGGAGCCACTGGCTGCGGGCGTGGGCGGTCGTGAAGTCGTACCGCGCCGCCTCCAGGGCCAGGGCGGCGGGCAGGGCGAGGGCGAGCGCGGTGTCGACGGACCGCCGTTCGTGGTCGCCGTGGTCGGTCCGGCTGAGGTTGTCCTCAAGGGTGCGCGCGAGCATGAGGTCGACCTGCGCGCACCGCTCGTACACCTCCCGCTCCTGGTACACGTCACGGGCGCTCTGGGCCAGCCGTTTCATCTCGTCGATGTCGCCCCGGTCGTACGCGTGTTGGGCGCCCAGCAGCATCGTGTCGGCGGCGGCGATCGAGGCGCCGAGGCGCTCGAACCGGGACAGACTCGCCGCCAACAGGTCCTCCGCGCCGAGGGCGTCACCGCGCCGCCCGGCGAGAAAGGCACGGGCCTGCTCGCACACCGCCAGGTCGCCGAACCACCGCTGCCGCTCGAAGAACGCGGAGGCCTCCGCGAACAACCGCTCCGCCAGGCCGAGTTCACCCCGGTGCATCGCCGCGTACGCCCGGTGCGCGAGCAGCGTCCGCTCGCCGCCGGTGTCGCCGATCGCCCGGAAGTGGTCCTCCGCGCGGGCGAAGTAGTCCTCGGCCGCGTCGAACCGCCCGGTGGAGGAGCAGATCAGCCCCAGCGCGACCAGCAGCCGAGGGACTGTCTCCACGGCGGTCGTCGGCGTGGTCGACAGCAGCGCCGACGCCTGGTCCTCGGCGGCTCCCCACTCGGCCCGGTCCATCAGCAAGTGCACGCGGTTCAGGCCGAGTTCGGAGCTGCGCAGCCCGTCGGGGTCGTCGAACTCGGGCAGCCGGAGCGCCGCTTCGTCGAGACAGGCAAGCGCCTCGTCCAGCCGCCCGGTCCTGCGCAGGAGGTCGGACCCGGCGATCAGCGTCCGCAGCAGCATCTCCAGCCACAGCTGACGGCCGCGCGGGCCCATCGGCGCCGACGCGATGCCGTCGAGCAGGGCGCGGGAACGCTGGTTGGCGTCCTCCGCGCCTGCCAGGTCCGTAGCGGTGAGGCGGACGCTTGTGATGTCCGACAGGAGGTGTGCCCGCAGGAACCGCACGTCGGGGAGTCCTCGATGGACTCGGCCAGGGTGAGCAGCTCCTCGTAGACGCCGATCGCGGTGCTGAGGTCGGCGGCCAGTTGAAGCTGTTCGGCGCGGGCGAAACCGCTGTCGAAGGGCTCTCCGTAGAGCTGCGTCACCCCGTCGGCCGGGGTGTGGTCCGCCTCAGTGTCGGTAGTGCGGTTCACGCCGGTGTCCGTGGCGCGGTCCACCTCATCGTCCGTCGCGGGGTTCACTCCGCCGCCCACCGGCCCGTTGGTTCTCTCGTCCGGCATCCGTCAGTAGTCCTCGTCAGTGGTGGCTGCGGCGACCTCGGCGAGGAAGGGCGCCGAAGTGGCTTCCCCGGTGGTGAGTTGGGTGCGTCGAGCTGGGTTGCTGCTGCCGCCGTCGCGAGGCGTCGCCGGACCAGTGCGCGGATCGCCTCGCGGTCGGCGCCGCCTTCGGAACCCGGCCCCGGGTCGAAACCGGGCAGCAGTACACCGAGTTCGATGTGCGGCTCGGCCTCCCCGGCCGGGAGGTCCAGGTCGGCCCGCCCGGACCACATGTCGACCCCGCGGGTGAGGGGCACCCGACTCCGGGGACCGTCGTTCACCCGTACCTCCGCCGCGAGGGCACCTCGGCGACCGGCGCCGCGAGGTGCGCGACGACCTCGACCTCGATCTGCCGTCGTGCGCCGAGTGCGCGGGCGGTCCAGGACACGGCGGCCTCGGAGGCGTCGACGAAGCCGGGCGGGTAGCGCCGCCAGTCGTTGATGCCCGTGCCCCGCGCGATCACCCGGCCGCCTGTGACAAGGGGTTCACCGGCGGCGAGGGCGTAGTCGTCGTGTGGTGCGAACAGCGCGGCGGCATCGACCGGAGGGCTGTCCGGGCGGGGCCGATCCAGGGCCGTGCGAAGGTGCCGCAGCGCCTCCCCGTCCAACCCGGCGCTGTCCGCCGCGTCGTCGACCGTCCGCAGGACGTTCTCCAGTTGGCGTGCCGTGCCGCTCGACGGCGGTGTGGAGTGCCACCACTGGATCAACGCGTCGAGGGCGAGATCGTGGTCCCCGATCAACTCGGCCACGCAGTCGTCGGGTTGCTCGTCATCCGCGTCGAACAGTTGCTGGCAGGCGTGGGTGAGCGCGGCCAACTCCAGCCCGAGCACGTCCGGTTGGAGCGCGGGGACTCCGTCCAGGTGCGACGCGGGCCACCACCGCGCCGCCCAGTGCCCGAAGCCGAGCCGGGTGGCGCTGCCCGCCAGCGGGGTCGGCTCCGCGGGCACCCGCGCACTGGCCAACTCGCCCACCGCGCAGGCGTGCACGGCGGCGGCGACCTGCTCGCCGTAGACCGCCCACAGCCACTGTTGCGCGCGCTGCACGTCATGGATCTCGGCCGTGGGCAACCCCGCCTCCCGAGCCCGGGCCAGGTGAGGGCTGCCCCGGCGACGTCGAGAACCGCACGGGTGAAGTCGGGAGGCGGCGACAGGCCCCCGACGACGTGAACCGTGCCGTCCTCGCCCCGCGAGACAACGACCTCGCCCTCGTCGGCCCCCGCGCCATCACGCGCTCCTCGACTCGGCCGCACGCGCAAGGTCAGGCGCTGCCTGCGACCCTGCGACCCCACCGACCCCACCGACAGCGACCGCAACGCCGCCCGCACCCGAGCCCGATGGTCCATCATCACGGACCGGGCGACCCCGTCGAGCACAGCCCAGGCAGCCCCCGCATCCGCGAGCCCCGCATCCCGTACATCCCGCCCGTGCAACCGCACCCAGAGCCGCCGCATGTACGCCGTCCACGGCGTCCGGAGATCCTGGGCGAGCGCGTCCAGGACACCGCCGTCCGGATCGGGGCGCGGGGAGACGGTCATCCGGCGGGCGCGCAGGACCGAAGCCTCCCTGCGCCAGCGGCTGTTGACGGCCCGGTGTGCCGAGGTGAGACCCGGCGCGGGCGTCTCGATACCCAACGGGTCGAGACCCACGGCGAGTCGCCCGCCGAGGACGACGGCGACGCGCAGGCTCTCGTCGTACAGGCCGAGCGGAGCGCAACTCCGGCCGACCTCGCGCCCGACGAGTTCCGGAACCGTGGGCAACTCCTCGCGCCGGGACGACGATTGGAGGACGACGAAGAGCCGCTCGAAGAGCGTGCGGTCCAGCGGTGCGGGCAACGTGGCCGTCGAGGCACCCCGGCCTACCCCCGGACGCGGCGGCAACTGCCGTTCGGTCAGGCCGAGATGGGCCGGGAGATCCGCGCGCCCCCAGACCCCGCCCGCCTGCGCCCACAGGGCCCGCCCGAGCAGACCGCCGTGTCCCGCCGCCACCATGGACGCGTACGCGGGTGAGTCCCGGGGCCCCTCCGCCCCACAGCAGGCCTCCAGAACCTCGCCGGCCAGCGCGACCGCAACGGCCGTATCACCGACCGGAGTCGACGCCCGCCCATCCCACGCGACGGCCAACTCCCGCTCCAGCCGCGCGTATTGAACGGCATCCGCCAGATATCGCTTCAGCGCATCGACCGTACGACCACCGTCCGCGCCCGCGACGTCCTCGACGACCGCCCTGGCCAACGCGCCTGCGGCGGGGCCGGGTTCACCATGCTCGGCGGCCAGTTCGAAGCACCGCTGGAAGTACAGATCCTGGGGTGCCCCGCGACGATGCCCAGCGCTCGGCGGGTCCGTTTGAGCAGGGTGAACCACTGTGCCGTCGCGATGAGCCGCGCGCCGGACTCCCGTAGCAGCGCGTCGAGTCGCGCGGCCGGTTCCGGTGCGAGGAAGTCCGCCGCGAGGTCGGGGTGCAGGGCCGGCCTGACGATCAACGGCAGCAGGATCAGCTTCACCGTCCGGGTCAGCGGGGCGCCACCGGGGCCGCTGAGCGATTCCAGCCCGGGTCCGAGCGCACGCCACGCGCCGTCGATGACCATGGCGCGCGGTCGGCGCTCGCCTGTCGGCTGGCTCGGAAGCGGCATGTCAGGAGGGTACGTCGTCCGAGTTCGGGCGGGCGAACCTGGGATCGGTAGGCGTTCCGGGCCACCTAGCGTCCACCGGGACAGCGGGAGACACGGGCATCCGCCCCCACCAGAAGGAGCAGTCGTCATGGGAATCTTCGGGCGTCGCAAGAGCCGCGAGGAGCGGGCCGCCGAGATCGCGGGCCAGGTGGCCAGCGGCAGGGGTTTCTACGGCCGGACCACCCGCGCGTTCCTCGGCAACGAGGACTTTGCCAGGGTCCAGCAGTCGATCGGCGCCTACAACTCGGGCCCTCGCGGTACAGCAGTTGCTCGCCGCCGGAGCGCCGACCATCACCGCCGTCGTCGTCTCGATCGGCGACACCGGCCAACTCGTCAACCACGACCCGGTCGTCGACCTGGTCGTGCAGCCGGCCGGGCGGACCGACCACATCGCCCTGCGGACCGTCGTGTCGAAGTTGCGCATCCCCGCACCGGCGACCAGGTACTGCTGGTGGCCGACCCGGCCCACCCGGGCGCCTACCTCTACGCCGGCGACGGTGTCACCCCGTGACCCAGCCGCCGTTCCTCGAAGTGGCGGCGACCGACTCCGTGCTCCTCTCCTTCGACGGCCGGGTGCTGGAGGTGTTCGGCTACGCCGACGCCGCCCGCTACCACGTCTGGGAGGAGCCCCGGATCCAGTTCCGCACCGGCCGCCTCCGCCGCCTGACGATCACCACCAAGCACGGCAGAAGCCACTCCCTCCTCTACGACGCCCACCGCCTCCCCGACCTCCAAGTCCTCGCGGAGCGGCTGGAGTCGACCGGGCGGCCGGACCCGGAGCACTGACACGACCCTGGACGGAGCCCGCCCCGGTCCGGCGCCGCCGACACTGATCAATCGGGTCAGCGGGGTGAGCGCATGGGGAGAGACAGAGAAGGAGGGGGCGTGCGCAGTTATACGAGGGTGTTCGTGGGCCAGTTGCTACTGGCCACGGTCTGCTGTTCGGCGGGCCTGTTCTTTCTGTTTGTCGGGTACGACGCGTGGAGCGACGCTTTCGGCTGGGGCTGGCCGGTGCTCGTGTTCGCCTCCGGGCTGGTCATCACGGTCGTCATCCCCGTCGCGGCGACCGCCGCCGCGCGCCAGATGTTCCCCGGATCACCCGCGGGCACCGCGTCAAGGGCGGGCGTACCCCGTACGAGGACGACACCTTCGTGATGTGGGCGCCCAAGCCCCAACAGGGCTCAGCGCAGGCGCGGTTGGCGCGGGCGGACGTACTGGAGGCGTCACTGTCCCGGTACCGCCCGGACTGCGAGTCGACCTTCACGACCCACCACGGCAACTACACCCCGGACGAGTTCACACCGCTGATCAAGCTCGGACTGCGCGTGTACGACACGGCCGACACCGACCCGGACACCGCCTTCGAGGTGACGGGCGAATGGCGGGTGCCGTCCCTGTGCCTCTCGGCGATCACGGCCGGCCGCATGGTCGTCCTCGTCGATCCGTCCGCTTCCGGGGCCGGGCGAACGGTCACCCCGCACTGGCCGCGCAGCGCCCTGCTCGCCGGCACGCGAACCTGCCGGGTGACCGATCTCGAAGGCCGAACGACCGCCGTCACACGGCGAGTTGAACGCCAGCTCCAGCAGATGCGCATCTCCCGGGAGGCCGGAGGCGTCGCGATGAACGGCGACACGATCGACCTCCGCCGCCTGGACCCGCACACGGCGGCACGCTACGCCGCCCTCGCCGACCAGGACCGTACCCACCCCGAGGAACAGGCGCCGGTGAGCGAACCGGGCGAGGAAGCCCGCCGGCTCGCGGACCAACTCCCGGGTGAGCAGGGGGCTTTCGGCTCGGTCGGCCGAGGATGGTCGCGCCGTGGCGGTGTCCTGGTACGCGCCCGCTTCCTGGAGCTGCGCGCCCGCACCACCTTCCAGGACCACGGCCCCGTCCTGGACACGATCCTGCGCATCCAACCACCGGACGGCCCACCCCGTTCGACGCCGCCCGCCGACTGACGGTCCCCATGAACTACCTGACCGCCCTCCACCGCACCAAGGAAGTAGTCCTCAGCGTCAGCCCCAACGGCGCCTCCTACGACGTCGACTGGGCTCGCACCAACCTTCTCGCGGGCGTCACCGAGGCCAGGGTCATCACCCCGGACGGCCGTGAACTCCCGTTGGCGGGACGCCCCGACACCATCTGGACCCTGATGAACCTGCTCGCCTCCCACGGCCTCTCGAACCCGAGCCCGGTACTCGATCTGCGCAAGCACCGGATGGGAGAGGTGGCGGGCGTCGTACTGGACGCGTGTGTGTAGTGCTACGGGCAGGACTCCCCGAACTTGACCGCGGAGAACCGCACCGGCTGCCCACTCAGCTTCGTCCCGGCGGGCGGCTTCTGGGAGCACACCTGCCAGTTCGACTCCAGGAGGACGTAACGGCCCTTGCCGGAGGCATCCTTGACGGTGATCGACGTACTGGAGGTGAGCGCGTGGCGGGCGGTGTTCACCGCCTTCCCCTTGAAGTCCGGCATCGTCTTGCCGGCCGCCGTAGGCGCGGACTGGTCCTTCGCCGGACAGGTCTCGTCGACCTTCACCGCGCCGAAGTCGAGACGTCTGTCGGTGGAGACGGTGGTACCGGCCGTCACGTTCTGGGAGCAGACCTTCCAGTCCCGGTCGAGGATCTGGTGACGGTCACGGCCCAGCGAGTCGTGCGACGTGAGGCTGTAGAACCCCTGCTTCTGAGCGGCGTCCTGGGCGGCCTGAAGACCCATGCCGACGAAGTGGGGACGGTCTTGCTCCTGCCCCCGGTCTTGGCCTTGCCGCTCGCACCGGTGGTACTGCCGCCGGTGGCGGTGGCGTGACAGCCCGAGCCGAGGGCGCCGATGACGAGAATCCCCGCGGCGACTCCACCGACGAGCTTCCAGTCACGCTTCCTCTTCGACGGCACGCATAGGAGTTGGACACGGTACGCCCCTGATGTGTGGATGAAGGGCCACTGTGTCAGACATGCCCACCCGGCCGCACGCTGTGTGACGCACCGTGACGGGTTTCGGGACGGGGCGCGGTGGTGGAGGGCCGTCCGGCTCTCAACTCGGGCCTGTGTTCGGCTATTTGAGCTGCTGCCCCAGGAAGTCGACGATGTGGCCCATCGTCTCCCGCGTGGACCAGGGGAGTCCGGCCGAGGTGTCGCCGGTGAAGGACAGGTCGCCGTGGCCCGCGCCGGTGAGGACGTAGCGGGTGCTGTCGATTCCCTTGGCGCGCAGAGACGTGTGGAGGTCCAGGGTCTCGCTGGGGAGACCAGGTTGTCGGCGCTGCCGTGGAACAGGACGAAGGGCGCCGTCCTGGAGCTGATGTGCGTCGCGGGGTCGGCCGCCGCGACCTCGCTGGTGCGGTCCGCGATCGACTTCTTGGTGCCGGGGCCGTAGACCCACTGGGCCGCGCTGTTGCCCGGCGCGTAGTTGGCCTTCTGCGCCGCCGTGTCGTAGTCGGCCGCGAGCTTGGACAGGTCGGCCGGGCCGAACTCGTCGACGACGCCCTGCACTTCACTGCTCTGGTCCAGGTCGCCGCCGACGTCGAAGGACTTCTCCCCGTTGGTGGCGCCGGTCATCGCGGCCAGGTATCCGCCCGCGGACTGGCCCCACGGCGACGTGGTCGGTGTCGATGGAGTAGGTGTCCGCGTGGGCGCGGAGGTAGCGGATCGCGGACTTCACATCGGCGACGGCGTCCTTGTACGTGGCGCCGTCCTTGGTGGTCCGGTACTGGATGCTCGCCACCACGTAGCCCTGGTCGGCGACATAGGTGCGCTGACTCGGGTTGGCGGTGCGGTCCGCCATGACGAACCCGCCGCCCGTGAGATACACGACCAGCGGCTTCTTCCCCGACGTGGAGGTGGGCACCTGGATGTCCAGCTTCAGGTCGGTCTTCCGGCCGTCGGTGGTGGGCGAGGAGTACGTGATGTCGTGCGTCGTGGTGATCCCGGAGGCGGCGCACCGGATCTGCGCGCCGGTGGGGTCGATCACGGTGCTGGTTCCGGTGTCCGACTTCTTGATGGTCTTGGCCGTGGTGATGCCTCCCGCGTTTCCCGAGGGCATCGCGGTGGGTGCTCCGGCAGCGGTGGCGCCTGTGCCTGTGGGGCAGGCGACCGTCTTGGCGCCGGGGCTGGATGTGCCGTCGGCGGAGCTGGTGCCGCCGGACGAGCAGGCGGCCAGGGTCAACCCCGCGACCACGGTGGCCGTGACGACGACGCTGCTCCTCCGTCGACCTGCCCGGGACTTTCCCTGGGGCGCCGCGTTCTCTGCGTGCATGTCCTCTTCTCCCGTCGATGCGAAGCGACAAACGGAGATGCGATCTCCGGTTGCTGGTCCCACCGTAGCACTAAACGGAGATGTGATCTCCGTTTACGTTCCACGGACGGCCCATGCGGTCGAACCTGATCAAGGGCGCCCAGCTCGCGTCGGTACGATGAGCCGGACGATCCGACACCATCCGGAAGGCGTGGCGACTGGCATGGCGGAGCGCGCTGAACCCGGCAGGCCGCCGCTGCGGCGCGACGCCGAGCTGAACCGGCGCCGTCTGCTGGCCTCGGCCCGCGAGGTGTTCCGCGACCGGGGCCTGGCCGCGACCCTCGACGACGTGGCCCGGCACGCGGGGCTCGGCGTGGGCACCGCCTACCGGCACTTCGCCAACAAGGAAGAGCTGGTCGACGCGGTCTTCGACGCGATGATCGACCAGGTCGAGGCATCCGCCCGCGAGGCGGCCACCGATCCCGACCCGTGGCACGGGCTGGCGTCCAGCCTGGAGAAGGTGTGCGAACTCCAGGCGCACGACCGCGGATTGCGCGAGGTCATGCTCGGCACCGGCAAGGCCGCCCAGCGGCACGCCGTCGTCGACCGGCGGATCAAGCCCCTGGTCGATCCGCTGATCGCGCGCGCCAAGGAACAGGGGTGCTGCGCCCCGACATGGAGCACCTGGATCTCCCGATGATCCAGCTGATGGTGGCCGCGGTCACCGACCAGACCGGGCAGCCGGACCTGTGGCGGCGCTATCTGCGGCTGCTGCTGGACGGTCTGCGCACCCAGCCCGAGGGGTCCCCACCGCTGCCCCGGCGCCCGAGTTCCGCGGCTTCGGACCCGGCGCGTATCCCGGTGGGACGACGACGCCCCGTTCCTGAAGCGGGCCGGCGCGGCCCTCGTCGCCGTAGGCCGGATCGGGATCGCGAACCCGCCCGTCAGCCGTAACACCTCACCCCGCACCCCTCCCCGCGAAGAATGTGAAGCAATTCTTACGTCCGCCCGCCGACCGGGGTCCCCGCGTATTCCGTAGGTAGGTTGGTCACGTCGACGGCAGCGCGTTCGTATTGCCGTCGAATCCAGCGGAATCAAGCAGAGGGAAATTGGCATGCGGAAAATCGGGTTTGTCGGCGCGGCGCTTGTTGCGATGTCCTTCGCTCTCACGGCGTGCGGCGGGTCCGACGGTGGCGACTCCTCGGCGAAGGCGAAGGCGGCGCCCTCGATGTCGGCCTCGAAGCCGATGGCGCAGGCGGCCGAAAAGCGGGGGATGTTCGCCGGGCTCAACGGCAAGAAGGTGACCGGCACGGCGCGGGTGAGCGGTTCG
Source organism: Streptomyces sp. P3 (assembly GCA_016893485.2). Lineage (GTDB taxonomy): Bacteria > Actinomycetota > Actinomycetes > Streptomycetales > Streptomycetaceae > Streptomyces. The sequence goes on along the minus strand of JAFEKX020000001.1, from coordinate 977,833 downwards.
GGCGTCATGCTGTCCGGCTTCTCGTCCGACGAGGGCCCGGACCTGCATGTCTACCTCACGAACGGCACGGACGAGGCCGCGGTGTCGGCGGGCAAGCAGCTCGGGGCCGTGAAGTTCGACAAGAAGTCCCAGACATTCGCGCTCAACGGCGTCGACGCGTCCGGCTACACCACCGTGGTCATCCACTGCGACAAGGCGAAGGCGGTATTCGGCGCCGCGAAACTGTCATGAAGACGTTCTTTTCGCGACCGACTCTGATCGAGGCCGCTCTTGTCGGCGGGGTCAGAGTCGCCCTCGGTGCCCTGTGGCTGCATGAGGGGACGTTGAAATACCGGGCGCATTTCGGTGCGGCGGACATTCTGCTGGTGGCGAACAGTGCGAAGTCGAACAGCAGGGTTCCGGGTTTCTTCAAAAGCTTCGCGGATTTCGCACTGGCCGGCTGGCCGCATTTCTTCGGCTTCGCGATGCCGCTGCTGGAGACGGCGCTGGGTGTCGTCCTCGTCCTGGGGTGTTCTCCTGCCCGCGTCCCTGATGTCGGCGTTCACCCTGCTGACGTACTGGAGCGCGGACCAGCTCATCACCGAGTACCCGGTGATGGCCGCCCTCTCGATGGTCGTCGTCGCCTGGCCGCTCCTGGCGTCACGCTTCTCCGCAACTGCCCTCGCGGAAAGGGCGGTTGGCCGGAAACGCCCGGACGTGGTGGTGTTCCGGGAGCCGTACCGCCGCTGGCTCTGACGGGCGCGTCCGGCGAAGTGCCGGGTGCCGGGACACCGGTGGCCGGGTCGTCATGAGGCCGCGGCAACCCAGCCGGCGTTGTCCCGATGGCGGTCCAGGCCCACGGCCGTGAACTCGTCCTGGCCAGGACCGCTCATGGCACCCAGCCGCCGGAGGGCCTGTGAGATCGGGCTGAGTCCCGTCGCGCGGTCGTCCGACGGCCCCCACGCGAGCGCTCCGTCAGCCCAGACGGCGGCTCGTTGCTCGCCGGCCCCGCCGAAGTACTCGGCCTCCACGTAGGCGACCGGCCCTCCGGCGGACCACTCGGCGAGCGTCCGGTCGAAGCCGCCCGGCAGCCGCCAGAACCCGAGGGGCTCGCGCCGCTGCCGTCGGTGACGGCGTCGAAGACCTCGTCCGTCATCGGCAGCAGCGACAGACCCTGGCCCAGCGATGCCACTCGGGCATCGGACACGTTCCGTGCGGAGGCGCGGAGCAGTTCGACTCGGGCGATCACCGCCTGGAGGACGTAGGTCATGTCTGTGTTCCTCTCCCGGTCACGCCAACCCGCCGTTGGCGAACAGTACTGACCGTTCACCCAGCGCGCGGGGCCGGCCAGGAACGCCACCGACTCGGCGATGTCGTCCGGGGTGCCCAGGCGTTCCAGTGGGGCGGCCTTGGCGAGGTTCTCGACCGTGGTGTCGTCCTTGCCGTTCAGGAAGAGGGGGTCGCGGTCGGGCCGGGGGCGACCGCGTTGACGGTGATGTCCTTGCCGCGCAGTTCGCGGGCCAGCACCAGGGTCATCGCCTCGACCGCGGCCTTGCTCGCCACATAGCCGCCGTACGTCGGGAACTTGGTGCGGGTGACGGTGGTCGAGAAGTTGATGATCGCGCCACCCGCGCGCACCCGGCGGGCCGCCTGCTGGGAGACGACGAACGTGCCGCGGATGTTGGTGCGGTGCATACGGTCGAGATCGTCCAGGTCCATGGTGGCGATGGGGAGAGGGCCATGATCCCGGCGGTGTTCACGACCACGTCGATGCCGCCGAACTCCGCTTCTACGGCGTCGAACGCGGCGGACATCGCGTCCTCGTCGGCGACGTCACCGCCGACCGGGATCGCCCGGCCGCCGGCCGCGACGATCGCGGCGACCGTCTCGTCCGCCCTGGCCTTGTTGCCGGCGTAGTGCACGCCGACCGCGACGCCGTCCCGGGCCAGCCGCTCGGAAACGGCGCGGCCGATGCCGCCGGAGCCGCCGGTGACCAGGGCGACGCGGGTGGAGGTGTCGGTGTCAGTCATGGTGAGGGTCCTTCCGGGTGGTGGAGGTGGGGATCTGCGTGAGCCACTGCCCGAGCAGGGCCGACTCCGCGGAGGTGAACGGTTGGGGGTGAGATCGTCCAGGGACGAGAGCAGCGTGGTCGCGGCGGCCGCGCGGGCGTCGTCGGGTGCCGTGTCCGCCGCCGGGTCGAGCAGGATCGCCTGCACCATCGCGTCGCGGACCTGCGTCGACAGGGCGGTGTCCGGATACAGCGCGGGGCGCATGATCAGCCCCAGCGCGACACCCGTGGTCGCGGTCATGATCATGCGGGCCGCGATCTCGGGGCGATGCGCATACGGCCCTGCGCGGCGAGCCGCTCCAGCACCGCGCGGAGGATCCGCAGCGCCTCCTGCGCGGCCTCCGGCATCGAGCGCAGCGCCGGGGCGAACATCAGCTTGTAGGCGTTGGGATGCGCCAGTGCGAACGCCACATGGCTGTCCCAGCCGGCGAGCAGGTCGTGCAGGGGGTCCGCCGACTTCTCCGCCGCGCGCTTGGTCTCCAGGTACTGGTCCCAGACGTGGTCGACCGTCGCCGCCAGCAGCCCGTCCTTGTCGCCGAACAGCCGGTACAGCACGGGCTGTTGGACCCCCGCCGCCTCGCACACCGCCCGCGTCGAGACGTCGCCGCTCGGCGACTGCGCGATCAGCTCCGCCGCTGCCTCGATTATCAGCGATCTCGTGTTCATGTGAGCGACGATAACATCGGAGCCGTATCGATGACAACAGTTTGGCGTTAACGCCGAGAACAGGGGTGGGGTGGAAGCAGGGAGTGCGGCCGAAACAAGGGGCGCCCCCGCCGTATCGCGTGGATACGGCGGGGGCGCCCGGGCGCCGTGCGGACTCAGGACTGCACGGCGAGCTGGAAGGACTGCGCGGTGGAGCCGTCGCAGGTCCGTTGGGTGAGCTGGACACTGTTGGTCGCCGCCGTGGGGGCGGTCAGGCACTTGCCGCTGTGCCGGGCGACGAAGTGGTAGCGGCCGCTCGTCTCCTTCACGGGCTGCCACTGCTGGTTCGTACCACCGGAGTAGGCCCACAGCTGCAGCGGCGCGTTGTCCGCCGTCGAGCGGTCGGTCACGTCGATGACCTGTGCGGGATTGCCGCGCGCGGTGATCTCCATGTACCCGCTGTCGGTCGAGCGGAACTGGTACTGCTGCGCCGCCGTACCGTTGCAGGCGTACTGCTGGATCGCCGTGCCGTTGGCCGTGGCCGCCGAACGGGCGTCGACGCAGGTGCCGTTGCCGCCGTTCTGCACGGAGTACCAGGACGTCTCGGAGATCGGGGTGTCCGTCGGAGGCGTCGAAGTGCCGCCCCCGCCGAGCCACTTGAGCCCGTTCAGCAGGAACTGGTTCTGGGTCGGGCTCGCGAACGTCGACGACAGGCGCGTGTTGGTCGTGTAGTTCATCGCGTTGTGGCCGAAGTTCGCGTACAGCATCTTGTACTTCGTGTTGGTCCAGATGATGGGGTAATACCCGCTGTACCAGGACTGGTTGGGATCCGTGCCGACCGGGAAGCTGCTCGGGTCGATCGACGCGAGGATCTTGATGTCCGGGTTCTGCCGCAGGTCGTTGGACCAGCTGTACCACTCGCTGACCGACGAGGTGAACGTGGCCGGCAGGTTGGCGGTGGGCGGGATGGAGTGGTCCTCCACCTTCAGGGTCACCGCCGTGGGACCCCAGGTGTTGGACACGAAGTTCCCCGAGCCGAGGAACGTGTTGTGGTACCAGGACCAGCTGGCGGCGTCCGTGGTGAAGGCGGAGACATGGAAGCCCATGAAGCCGCCGCCGTTTCTCATGTACGTCTCGAAACCGCTGCGTTGGGCGGACGTCTGCGGCAAGTCGTCGAGGAACAGCACGACTTGGTAGGCGTTGACCCCGCCGTTGGCGAGCAGGTCCCAGTTGGTGCTGGACGTGTAGGTGAAGCTGTTCGCCGCGGCCTGCTGCGGGAACCAGACGTTCGCCTCCTTCTCGAAGTCGATGTGCGCCGCGTCGTACGTGCCGCTGTAGAGGCCGAGAACCTTGAACGGCGTGGCGGCGGTGCTCGCGTGGGCGGCGGGCGGTGCCACCGCGAAGCCCAGCACCGTCGCGAGGAGGAGCAGGACCCGCAGGGCCACGCGGGTGGAACCGGATCTGATGGTGGTGTTCATCGGGTGATCGATCCTTTCCGTGCGGTCTACGGGTAGTTGGTCAAGTAGGCGACGTTGGTACTGGAGTTGGACGGTCCGCCGGTGTTGTTGATGATGTGGCTGATCGTGCCGACCCCGCCCAGCGAGACGGTCACCATGTCGTGGAACTTGACCCCGGACACGCTCGGCACCTCGAAGGAGTGGTCGGCGACCACGCTCGAATTGCTGCTGAAGTAGCAGTAGCTGCCAAGTCCCCACGCCTCGTGGGTCGTCACGTTGGCGGCGACCTTGTAGGCGGGGTAGCCCTTGCCGCTGCCGTTCATCCACGAGGCCTGGTTCGGCGGGTCGTAGGGCATCTCGTTCTGGAAGAAGTAGGTCCGGCCGCCGTTGCCGTTCCAGACGACCTGGGTCTTCTGGAAGTGCTCGACGAACAGGCCGTACGCCGTGACGTTGGCGCCGTTGACGATCAGCCCGGTGTCGGCGGTGTTGGTGGTCCAGCCGACCGTGCCGGAGTTGCCGTGGTCGGCCCGCCAGATCCAGGTGTGGTCGATGATCGTGTTGGCGCTGTTGATGACAAGGGAGTTGGTGGCCTTGCCGACGGTGGCGCCGCCGATGCGGACGAAGACATCGGACAACTGCGTCGGGTCGGACGCGTGGGACGCGGTCGACCCGGACGGGCCGATCTGCACCAGGGTCCCGGAGTTGGTGGTACCCGCGTCGACCAGCAGACCCGCCAGCTCGATGCCGTCCACGTCCGCGGTCGAGATCGCGGTGATCCCGCCGTCCGGCACGAGGGTGGCAAGACCCATGCCCAGCACGACCGTGTCGGGGCGGGTGATGTTGAGCGTCTGGTTGAGGTGGTAGACGCCCGGGGTGACCAGCAGGTTCTTGCCGGCCGCTAGGGCGGCGTTCATGTCGGCCGCGGTCGCGCCGGGCTTGACGATGTAGAACTGGTCGATCGGCAGGGACTTGCCCGCCGGGGTCTTCCCGCTCCACGTCGTACCGACGGCGTTGGACTGCAACCCCGGTACGAACACCTGGTAGTTGCCGGCGCTGTCGACGTACAGGAAGGGCTTCTCACGGATCGTGGGGAGCTGGCGACATTGGTGTACGTCGGGAAGGACTGGGCCGGTGCGCCCTGGTCGCCGACGAAGACCATGTTCCAGTTGGAGCCGGACCAACTGCCCATCGTGGAGTTCCTGGTGAGGAACTGCTGCTGCGAGCCGGACTGGATCTGGCCGTCGACCTTGGTGTCGGAGATGAAGCCGCCGCTCGACCAACCACCGTCGTCCAGCGCCAGGTTGCCGCGCACGTGCATGCGCCGGTACGGGGCGGCCTGCGAGACGGCCCAACGGTCGGTGCCACCCGTGGGGTTGACCGACAGGTTCTCGGCGTCGCGCCAGAAGTTCTGCGTCGCGTTGCCCTGGAACCAGTCCGCCTCCGCGTGCACCGCGCCGTTGATGGTCACGTCGTCCGGCGAGAAGCCGAGCCCGGCGACCTGCGTGTAGAAGCCGACGTTGGCGTTCGCGCTGTACGTGCCCGGCTTGAACAGCAGCGCCTGGCGGGCCGAGCCGAACTGGTTGGTCTCCTGCTGGGCGAAGACCGAGTTCAGCTTCGACTGGATGCTCGACGACGACATCGACGGGTCGAACACCGTCACGTTGGGACCGAAGTCCGGGGTGCCGGGCGGGTTCGTCGAGACCGTGCCGAGCGTGAAGGACTGCGCGGCGGTGCCGTTGCAGGTGTACTGCGTCAGCTGCACGCTGTCCGCGGTGGAGGCGCTCGGGACGTCCAGGCACTTCCCGCTGTTGCGGTTGACGAAGTGGTAGGCGCCGTCCGCCTCGGCGACGGGCAGCCACTGCTGGTTGGCACCGCTCGAGTACGTCCACAGCTGGACGGGCGCCGAGTCGGCGGTCGAGACGTTGGTGACGTCCCAGGCCTCGGCGCCGTTCAGGTTGCTGTTCACCCGGTAGTAGCCGCTGTCGGTGGCGGTCAACTGCCAGTTCTGCGCGGTGCTTCCGTTGCACGTGTACTGCTGGACCGCCGTGCCGTCGGCGCTCGCGGCCGAGCGGGCGTCGACGCACTTGCCGCTGCCCTTGTTGACCACGGTCGTGTAGCCGGTGGGGATCGCGGCGGCCGCGGTGCTCGCCGCGCTCGCCGAGGCCTGCGCGGCGAACTCGATGCCGGTCACGGTGGTCGCCACGAGCGCGATCGCCGTGAGCGCTCTCGGAACGGGATGGCGTACGGACAGTCTCTTCCGTCTGAGCACGGATTCTCCTGTGGGGATGGGGGGTTGGGGCAGAGAGGTGGGAGGGGGCGTCCGTCAGCCGGTGTACTGGGCGAAGATGCTGGTGAACTGCCAGTTGCTCTGGCTCACGCCCGAGCACGTGTCGTCGTTCGGGTAGGCGCCCGAGCAGGGACGGTCACGGTTGGCCGACCAGAACGTCAGCCGCGCGAGGTGGTGCGCCTGCGCGTAGCCGAGGATGGTCTGGAAGTCGGCGGTGGTGACGGTCTCGTTGTTGTCGGTGATGCCGTTCATGGACGAGATGCCCATGTCCCGGTAGGCCGCGTCGTCGCTGTAGCCGTACGCGTTCTTCAGCGCGGTCTTCAGGCCCTCGGCCGCCCGCTGGGTGAGCGTGCCCATGTTCTGGCCGGCGCCGCCGAAGTCGAACGGCATGATCGTCCAGGCGTCCACGGTCAGCCCGGAGGACGCGGCACGGTTGATGAGGCTCGTGTCCGGACCGCTCTGGCCGGTGCCGATGGTGACGTACACCTTGATGCCCGGGTTGTTGGCCTTGACGGTCTTCAGCGCGTCCACGGTCCGCTGCTGCACGGTCCCGTTGCTGTACGCGTCGGCTTCGATGTCGATGTCGATGGCCTTGAGCGAGTAGGCGCTGATGACCTTCTGGTACGCCGCCGCCAGCTCGCCCGCGCTGGAGCAGGAGCTCTCCAGCTTGTTGCCGCTGTAGCCGCCGAAGGACGGGACGACGTCACCGCCGTTGGCCCGCACGGTGTTGATGGTCGACTGGTCGACGCCACCGGTCAGCGCCCGGCCGCCGTCCCACTGCGGGTTGCAGTAGCCGTTGCTCAGCACGAACGCCAGCGTGAACCACTTCACGCCGGTCGCGTTCATGACAGTCGTAGGGCTGGGCGGGTTTCCCCAGCCGTTGTACAGGTACGGGGCCACGGCCATCGGGGAGTTCGTAGGCGGGGTCGTGCCGCCGCCGGAAGGGGCGGTCCACTTCTGGTTGGCGGCACCGGTGCAGGTCCAGATCTGGGTGCGGGTGCTGTTGGCCGTGGAACTGCCCGTGACGTCAAGGCACTTGTTGGCGGCCGGGTTCACGATGTCGTGCGCGGCGGACACGGTCCACTGCTGGTTGGCGCTGCCGCCGCACGTCCACAGCTGGAGCTGGGCGCCGTTGGCCGTCGAATTGCCGGTGACGTCGAGGCACTTGCCGAGGGCTCTGATGGTGCCGTCGGATCCGACCGTCCACTGCTGGGCGGCCGTTCCGTTGCAGTCGTAGATCTGTACGGCGGTGCCGTCGGCGGAGCTGGCGCCGGCGACGTCGAGACACTTGCCGCCGAGGCCGGTGATGGTGCCGGTGGCGGCCGAGGCGGAGGGGGCTGCGAGGGTGCCGACGGCGGTGAGGCCGAGGGAGAGCGCGAGGGCGCAGCGGAGGGCGAGGCGTTGCATGACGAGGGCCCTTTCGTCCTGGGGTGGGGGTGGACGCCGCCGGCTGGGGCGGTGAGAGGTGAACACGGACGTTCACATATGTGAGTGCCGAATGCATTCATGGGAGGTCTGCTGGCTGGTGAACCTAAAGGTCTGCACCAAAGCCGTCAAGAGGTGCGACCGGATAAGTCCTTGGAGGCAGGCGTGAGTTGAGAAGTTGTAGGCGAAGGAAAAGAAATCACCAAGCCATTGAGCGGCCGGTTCCCACAGGTCACACTGTGCAGGCTCCGTGATGATCGTCGGGACGTGCGTCGGAGGAACCATGAGCGCAGCGGGGACCACAGAGGTCGCGGTCCGGCACATACTCAGCGACAAGGTCACGGGCGGGCTCCTCCAGCCGAGGACGCGCACGATCACCTGGTCCGCCGCCCACTACTCGGTGAAGCGCCCTCCGTCGGGCAAGCACACGGTGGAGCTGACCTGCACCGAGTGCTCGGCGTCCCTGCTCGCCGAGGTCCGCGACCAGGCCACCACCCGCAGGCTCGCGACCGTCATGCTGGTCGCCGCGGCCGTGTGCCTGGTCGCCTTCTTCGCCGCCCTCGGCTACGCCGTCCACGAGGGCGGCAAGACCCTTCCGAGGGCCAGTCGCTCCCCGCCCTCTTCCCGATCAGCATCGTCACCGTCTTCGTCACGTTCGTCGCCGCCCCCACGTTCTACGTCCGCGGCCGGAACTACGACGGCGTCAGCATGCTCGACGCCCCCAAGCCGCGCCGCGGCCACCAGATCAGGCCCGTGCGGGCGGGGCGGTCGCGCGTACGAACTCGCCGATGAGACCAGCCAGTTGGGCGGGCTGGTCCAGCGGGAGCAGGGTGTAGCCGTCGGCTACCTCCACCAGCCTTCCCCGGGGCAGGAGTTCGGCCAGCCGACGCCCGTGCTCCGGCGGCATCACCCGGTCCTCGCTCGCCCACACCACCAGTGCGGGGCGGTCGAACTCCCGTAGCCGCAGGGCGGTCTGCTCCAGCAGACGGCGCCCGTCCGCCGCCGCGGCACGCAGCACCCGTACGGCGTCACGGCGGATCTCCGGCTGTCGCCTGACCGGCTCCGTCCAGCGCGCGGTGACCGCGTCCCCGCGCTTGGTCAGCCACCCGAATGCGAACGGCAGACGGCGCAGCGCGCGCACCCGCAGCTGCCGCATGAACTGCCCGAACAGCCACGGCGAGAGGCGTCCCGCGAGGACGAGCGTGCGGCCCGTCAGTCCCGGCGGGAAGTTGTCGAACGCCTCGCAGGAGACCAGTACCACCCGGCCCACGCGCGCGGACCCCTCCGCCATCAGCAGCTGCACCAGCGCGCCGCCGGTGTCGTTGCCGACGAGCGTGACCTCGCGCAGGTCCAGCCGGTCGAGGAGTTCGGCGACGAGCCGCGCCACCCCGGGCAGCGACAGATCGGCGTCCGCGCGCATCGGCCGGCGGTGTGCGCCGAGGGGCAGGGTGGGGGCCACGCACCGGTGTGCGGCGGCCAGTTGGGCGATCGGGGCCGCCCACAGTGAGGCGTCCATCAGTAGTCCGTGCAGCAGCACCAGGACGGGACCGTCGCCGCCCGTGTCCTCGTAGGCGACGGGCCCGGCCGAGAGTTCGATCAGGTGCTGTGTGGTCGTCCCGGCCGGTTCGGTCCTGGTCATGAGCGCCTCCCGTGAGTGTCTGCACTCAAGAGGGCCGCGAGGGGCGAAGGTGTGACACCGGAGTCGGCGGGTCACCCGCCGACGCCGGTGCCTAGCCGACCGTCACGCGTTCGGGTCGAAGGAGATCCCGGACGGCTTCGCGATGGACAGGGCGTAGTTGAAGTCGACGTCCCTGATCTTCAGGGTGGCCGATCCGAAGTCGGCGGCGAGGAGCTTGTCCTTGAGGCCGGCCGGGTAGCCGTTCCAGCCCACCAGACGCGGGTAGAACCAGTTGCCGGTGGCGTTCTCGGCGGGCTCGTCGTTCGTGTTGGCGAAGCGGAAGTCGTGCGAGCCGATGCCGTCCTTGTGGTAGACGATCTTGGGGTGCGTGCCGTCGAACCGCACCCCGAGGCCGCTGACACCTGGTACGAGGAGTGCTGCGACACCGACACGTACTGCACCGTGTTGTCCTTGATCCACACCACGACGTGCTCCCAGTCGTGGGTGTGCCCGATCGCCGCGGGACCCAGGGTGACCTGGTCCTTCTCGAAGTAGCTCGCGTACATCACCGCGCACCAGTCGTTGTTGCACTTCTCGCGGGAGTACGTGTTGGAATTGTTCAGCTGCGCGAGGTCGTGGCAGTGCCCGTTGACGTCGCCGCCGAGCTTCAGCCCGGGGTTGATGGTGCCGTCGGTGCCGATGGCGGCCGTGGCATAGCAGCCGTCGCCGTCGTAGTCGTAGGCCGGGGAGAAGGTCTGCTCCAGGCCGTCCGCGTTCTGCGGGAGGGCGGTCAGTACGGAGGCCTGGGCGGCCGTCGCCTGTCCGACCACGAGGGCCAGCGCACCGAGGACGGTGACGACGGCGGAGCGGCGAAGGCGCCGGCTCCGGGGCTTCGCGGTGCTGTCGGTGGGGGTGTCAGTTCAGGCACGCCGACTCCAGTTCTTGGCTGTGGGGGCGCTACTGGATGCGCCAGGTCCAGACCTTCGCAGGCGGGTGTGTGCACGTCAACACCCTTGCGGTGTACGGATCTTGGCCCATCGCTGAATTCTGTCGCGCCCCCGCGCCGGACTCCGGAAACGGCTCGTCAGCCGTGCGCGGAGGTCACCCGTCCGATCGGCCGGGAAGGTCCGGAAGGTCGTCGAGGAAGTCGGCGGAGGGGACGTAGAAGAGACTTCCGGTGACGGCCGTGGAGAAGTCGAGGATGCGGTCGTGGGACGCGGTATCGGTGCCCAGGAACATGTTGCGCAGCATCTGCTCGGTGACCGAGGGCGTCCGCGCGTACCCGATGAAGTAGGTGCCGAACTCGCCCTGGGCCGCGCTGCCGAAGGGCATGTTGTCGCGGAGGATCTTCCGCTCGGTGCCGTCCGGGCCGGTGATGACGTTCAGCGCGAGATGCGAGTCGGCCGGCTTGACGTCGTCGTCCATCTCCATGTTGGTCAACTTGCTGCGCCCGATGACCCGTTCCTGCTGTTCCACGGGCAACGCGTTCCAGGCCGCCATGTCGTGGACGTACTTCTGCACGATCACATAGCTGCCGCCCGCGAACTCAGGGTCCTCGCCGCCGATGATCACGGCCTCGCGGGCCGTCTGCCCGACGGGGTTCTCCGTGCCGTCGACGAAGCCCAGCAGGTCCCGCACGTCGAAGTACTGGAACCCGGACACCTCGTCGCGCACGGTGACCGCCCCTGCCAGCCGGCCCATGATCGCGGTGGCCAGCTCGAAGCACAGGTCGGCCCGTACGGCCTTGATGTGGAAGAGCAGGTCGCCGGGGGTGGAGACGGCACGGTGGCGGTCGCCGACGAGTTCGCGGAAGGGGTGCAGCTCGGCGGGGCGCGGGCCGCCGAACAGACGGTCCCACACCTCCGAACCGATGCCGGTGACACAGCTGAGCCGTCCGTCCGGCGCGCGGAACCCGACGGACCGCGTCAACCCGGCCAGATCCTCCAGGAGTTGGCGCACGGCGTCCTCGCCGCCGGGCTCCACGGTGACGACGAGGAAGGTCGCGCTGGGGTCAGCGTCTCCAGTACCGCCTGCGTGGTCGGAATGGCCCCCTCGCCGCCGACACTGCCGTCCGTGCCCTCGACCGAGCCGTCAACTGTCATGTACTCCACGCCTCCGCTGTGTCTGGGAGGTGCCGGCCGGCACCTCCAGCGTCAGCCGAGTTTCCCAGTCCGCGCGTCCTGCCAGAGATCCACCCCGCCGTCGACGGCGTACGAGTCGATCTCCGTCAGCTCCTCCTTGCTGAAGTCGAGGTTGTCCAGCGCGGCCACGTTCTGTTCGAGCTGCTCGGTGCGGGACGCGCCGATGACCAGCGAGGTGACCCGCTCGTCACGCAGCGCCCAGGCCAGCGCCATCTGGGCGAGGGTCTGCCCGCGCCGGGCGGCGATGTCGTTCAGCGCGCGCAGCCGGCGCACCATGTCGTCCGTCAGCCAGCCCGCGTCGAACGACGTGCCCTGCGCGGCCCGCGACCCCTCCGGGATGCCGTCCAGATACCGCCCGGTCAGCAGCCCCTGCGACAGCGCGGTGAACCCGATGACCCCGAAACCCTCGTCCCGCGCGACGTCGAGCAGCCCGTCGTCCTCGATCCACCGGTTGAGCATGTTGTACGACGGCTGGTGGATGAGGAGCGGTGTGCCCAGGTCGCGGAGGATCGCGGCGGCCTCACGGGAGCGCTCGGCGTCGTAGGACGAGATGCCGACGTAGAGCGCCTTGCCCTGGCGGACCGCGGTGTCGAGCGCGCCCATCGTCTCCTCGAGCGGGGTGCCCGCGTCGAGGCGGTGGGGGAGTAGAAGATGTCCACGTAGTCCAGGCCCGTGCGCTTCAGGGACTGGTCGAGCGAGGCGAGGAGGTACTTGCGGGAGCCGCCGCCCTGGCCGTACGGGCCGGGCCACATGTCCCAGCCGGCCTTGGTGGAGACCACCAGCTCGTCGCGGTACGGCGCGAGGTCCTGCTTCAGCAGCCGGCCGAAGTTGGCCTCGGCGGCGCCGTAGGGCGGGCCGTAGTTGTTCGCCAGGTCGTGGTGGGTGATGCCGAGGTCGAAGGCGCGCAGCGCGATCTCACGCTGCGTCTCGAACGGCCGGTCGTCACCGAAGTTGTGCCAGTAGCCCAGCGACAGCAGGGGCAGGTCGAGCCCCGAGCGGCCGGTGCGGCGGTAGCGCATGGTGCCGTTGTAGCGCTCAGGATCTGCGACGTGGTTCATCGGGAGCTCTCCGCGAGGTGCATGAGGGGGCGGTGCGGCCGGGGTGGCCGACATGCCTACTGTGCCCCCGCGCGAATTCCGCGTCCAACTGTTCCCCGCCATCGGATTCAGCAGTGCCGTCACTGAATCCGGAAGCGGATCGCGCACCGGACCGCACGCGTTTGGTGGTCTCTCACCCGTCCCTGGGTCGTCGCCATGAGCGTTCTTCATGGGGTTGCCTGCCGAACTCCGGTCGGGGGAGCTGACGTCGGAGATCGTCGGAGATCGAGCGGCACGGGATCGAGGGGCAGGCGGAAGCGCTGGGGAAGGCGGTGCTTGATCTGGATCGAGGGGCCTCCGAGAGGTGGTTTCCTCCGCCATTGTCCGGCCCGCTCGCCGCTTGTTACAGTGCGCGCGGAGGCGCCCGAGCGCCTGCCCCGGACGAGATGTGCGCCGTACCCGGCCCGCCAAGACGACGCTCTCAGGAGACGCCATGGGCCAGGTCGGACGGCAGATCGACTTCGCGCCGGGGATTCCCGAACCCCGCGCGCTGGATGTGCGGTGGATCCACGGATCGCCTTCGGCCAAGCACAACACCGACCCGGACATCCAGGTGCACGCCTACGACGAGCACACGTACATCCTCCGCCAGAACATGGCGATCGACTACGAAGGCCCGTTCCTGTTCCTGCTGTTCGGCAACGCGCGAGCCGTCCTGATCGACACCGGAGCCACCGCGTCCGCCGAGTTCTTCCCGCTGCGCCAAGTCGTCGACGACCTGATCGCGCGCTGGCTCGGCGGGAATCCCCGGGAGGACTACGCGCTGCTGGTCCTGCACACCCACGCCCACGGCGACCACGTCGCGGGAGACGCCCAGTTCACCGACCGCCCCGGTACGACGGTGGTCGCGGCGGACCTGAGCAGCGCCTGGTCCTACTTCGGGTTCGACGGCGACCCGGACCAGGTCGCCCGGGTCGACCTCGGGGGCCGGGTGCTGGAGTGCCTGGCCACGCCCGGGCATCACGAGGCGGCCGTCACGTACTACGACCCGTACACCGGCTGGCTGTTGACCGGCGACACGGTGTATCCCGGGCGGCTCTACGTCGAGGACTGGGCGGCCTTCGGCAGGACCGTCGAGCGGCTGATCGCCTTCGCCGGGACCCGGCCGGTCACCCACGTGCTCGGCTGCCACATCGAGATGACCGACGAACCGGGCGTGGACTATCCGATCCGCACCACCTATCAGCCGCACGAGCCGCCGCTCCAGATGTCCACGGCCCAACTCCGGGACATCCGCAGCGCGATCGAGGAGATCGGCGACCGGCCTGGCCGGCACGCCTTTCCGGATTTCATCATCTGCCGCGACGACGGCTGAGTCGCCCGCCGGCGATCACTGAGCAATAGCCCTCACCCCAGGACGACGACCGCCCCGGCCGGCCCCTCGGAGCGCGCGAACTCGGCGTCGTAGTGGATGCGATGGGCGTTACGGGTGACCGCACCGAACCGCAGCAGACTGATCGCGTCGGGGTCAGCTCGACCGGCAACACGGTCTGCGCGACGGCGACTTGGCACAGCTGACGGTCCGTCATCGGCTGATGAACCGCCCGCCGTCAGCCGGACGTCGAGGCCGTCGGCCCGTACGGCACCCAACGACCGCCGCTCCCACCTCCCCTTCCAACACGGCTTTTCCGACCACGAGTTGACTCCCTCCGCTGTCCGGAGGGTAGGGGCCGTCCACCTCGACATCCTCCAGTACGGCATGTCCGCCAAGCCCGTCATCGGGTCCCCATGTGGGACTACCCCGCAGTGGGCACCGGATCAAGGACGTGATCGGGCGGCGCAGGAAGTGCGTCTCCTCGCAGAAGGCGGAGGCGGCTGTCCGCTCGCACCGGGCGGTCGCCGACGTGGCCTCCTTTCCGGTGCCTTCTGAGCCGGCCGAGGACGAGGTGACGGTCGCGGTCGTCCCGGGGGCGGTCAGGACCGGAAGATTCGCAAAGGCGTACTGCGGGAGCAGGGGTCACCGGCACCACCTGGCATCGCTCGACACCGTCCACCCCGGCAGGACATCAAACTTGAACCGTTTGTTTTCTTGAATCAATCGTGTTTATGGCTGTAGGTTGACCGGCATGACCGCATCCCAGCCACCGACCACCGCTGAGGAGCTGCGCGGTGCCGGCCTGCGGGTGACGGCAGCCCGCGTCGCGCTGCTCGAGACCGTCCGGCACGGTGACCACCTCGATGTCGAGGGGTCGCCTCCGGGGTCCGTGACCGCGTAGGACACATATCGCTCCAGGCCGTCTACGACGCGCTCCACGCGCTGACCTCGGCCGGACTCATACGCCGTATCGAACCGGCCGGCAGTCCCGCCCGCTTCGAAGGACGCGTCGGCGACAACCACCACCACCTCATGTGCAGGTCGTGCGGTGTCGTCGCCGATGTCGACTGCGCGGTAGGCGAGGCACCCTGCCTGACCGCCGCCGACGACCAAGGCTTCTCGATCGACGAGGCCGAGGTCATCTACTGGGGCCTGTGCCCCGCCTGTACCGACGCCCCCGTACCTGAATCACGTGTTCCCCCAGTTCGGAAGGATTCCCATCCATGTCTGAGAACCACGACGCAATCGTCACGGACGCGAAGTCGGAGGACGCAGGGGGCTGCCCCGTCGCGCACGGGCGCGCCGCGCACCCACGCAGGGCGGCGGCAACCGTCAGTGGTGGCCCGAGCGCCTCAACCTGAAGATCCTCGCCAAGGACCCGGTCGTCGCGAACCCGCTCGGCGCGGACTTCGACTACGCCGCGGCGTTCGGCGCCCTTGACCTGGCGGCCGTGAAACAGGACATCGCCGAGGTGCTGACCACCTCACAGGACTGGTGGCCGGCGGACTTCGGCAACTACGGCCCGCTGATGATCCGTATGGCCTGGCACAGCGCCGGCACCTACCGCATCAGCGACGGCCGCGGCGGTGGCGGCCGGGGCCAGCAGCGCTTCGCGCCGCTGAACAGCTGGCCGGACAACGGCAACCTGGACAAGGCCCGCCGTCTGCTGTGGCCCGTCAAGAAGAAGTACGGCCAGTCGATCTCCTGGGCCGACCTCCTGATCCTCACGGGCAACGTGGCGCTGGAGACGATGGGCTTCGAGACCTTCGGCTTCGCCGGTGGCCGCGCCGACGTCTGGGAAGCCGACGAGGACGTGTACTGGGGTCCCGAGACCACCTGGCTCGACGACCAGCGCTACACCGGCGACCGCGAGCTGGAGAACCCGCTCGGCGCCGTCCAGATGGGCCTCATCTACGTCAACCCCGAGGGCCCGAACGGCAACCCGGACCCGCTGGCCGCCGCCCGCGACATCCGTGAGACCTTCCGCCGCATGGCGATGAACGACGAGGAGACCGTCGCCCTCATCGCCGGTGGTCACACCTTCGGCAAGACCCACGGCGCCGGCCCGGCCGACGCGGTCGGCGACGACCCCGAGGCCGCCCCGCTGGAGCAGCAGGGCCTGGGCTGGAAGTCCACCTACGGCACCGGCAAGGGCGGCGACGCGATCACCTCCGGCCTCGAGGTGACCTGGACCACCAAGCCCACCCAGTGGAGCAACGACTTCTTCGACATCCTCTTCGGCTACGAGTGGGAGCTGACCCAGAGCCCCGCCGGCGCCAACCAGTGGGTGGCCAAGGACGCCGAGGCGATCATCCCCGACGCGCACGACGCGTCGAAGAAGAAGCTCCCGACGATGCTCACCACCGACCTCTCGCTTCGCTTCGACCCGATCTACGGCGAGATCTCCAAGCGCTTCCACGAGAACCCGGCCCAGTTCGCGGACGCCTTCTCCCGCGCCTGGTTCAAGCTGACCCACCGTGACCTCGGCCCGAAGTCCCTCTACCTCGGCCCGGAGGTCCCCGCGGAGAACCTGCTGTGGCAGGACCCGCTGCCGCAGGCCGAGGGCGAGGCCATCGACGCCGCCGACGTCACCGCCCTCAAGGCGAAGATCCTCGCGTCCGGCCTGACCGTCCCGCAGCTCGTGTCCACCGCGTGGGCGTCCGCCTCCACCTTCCGTGGCAGCGACAAGCGCGGCGGTGCCAACGGCGCCCGTATCCGCCTCGAGCCGCAGCGCGGCTGGGAGGCCAACGACCCCGACCAGCTCGCGTCCGTGCTGCGGGTCCTCGAGGGCATCCAGCAGGAGTTCAACACCGGCGCCAAGAAGGTCTCCCTGGCCGATCTGATCGTCCTCGGCGGTGCCGCCGCGGTCGAGAAGGCCGCCAAGGACGGCGGCGTCGACGTGGAGGTCCCCTTCACGCCGGGCCGTGTCGACGCCACCGAGGAGCACACGGACGTCGAGTCGTTCGCCGCGCTGGAGCCGACCGCCGACGGCTTCCGCAACTACCTCGGCAAGGGCAACCGCCTGCCGGCCGAGTACCTGCTGCTCGACCGCGCCAACCTGCTCACCCTGAGCGCCCCCGAGCTGACCGTCCTCATCGGCGGCCTGCGCGTCCTCGGCGCCAACCAGGGCCAGTCCACCCACGGTGTCCTCACGGACAGGGTCGGCACGCTGACCAACGACTTCTTCGTGAACCTGCTCGACCTGGGCACCGCGTGGACGTCGACCTCCGCCGACCAGCAGACCTTCGAGGCCCGCGACGCCTCCGGCGCCGTCAAGTGGACCGGCACCCGTGCCGACCTCGTCTTCGGCTCCAACTCCGAGCTGCGCGCGCTCGCCGAGGTCTACGCGAGCGACGACGCGAAGGAGAAGTTCGTCAAGGACTTCGTCGACGCGTGGGTCAAGGTCTCCAACCTGGACCGCTTCGACCTCGTCTGAGACCGGGCAGTTCCACGGCACCACACCACTGACGTCCGGGTCGGCCCTCGCGGGTCGGCCCGGACGTTTCTCGTCCTGTGAACTCGCCGCACAGGAGTGCACGTTCGTCACATAAGCTCCTTTGCATGAACGAGGGGAGCCCGGCAGACGGGTCGTGGACGGCCGCTTCCAGCTGGAGTCCCGGCTCGGCGGCGGTGGCATGGGCACGGTGTGGCGCGCCCAGGACCTGCTGCTGCACCGCTACGTCGCGGTCAAGGAGGTCCGGCCGCCGGACATCGACCTCGCCGAGTACGACCCCGCCGCGGCGGAGCTGCTGCGTCAGCGGGTCCTGCGCGAGGCACGGGCGCTGGCCCGCGTCGAGCACCCGAACGTGGTGACGATCCATCACATCGTCGACGGCGGCCCGGGCACCTACCCCTGGCTCGTCATGGAACTCGTCCAGGGCGGCTCTCGCTAGCCGACCGGCTCGCCTGCGGCCCCATGTCCTCTGCGGAAGCCGCCCAGTTGGGCATCGGCGTGCTCGACGCCCTGAACGCCGCGCACCAGGCGGGAGTCCAGCACCGGGACGTGAAACCCGCCAACGTCCTGCTGCGCACCGACGGCCGCCCCGTCCTCACCGACTTCGGCATCGCCGCGATCCGCGACGCCACCGCCCTCACCGCGACCGGCTCCATCATCGGCACCCCCGACTACATGGCCCCGGAACGCGTCTCCGGCCAGAGCGGCGGTCCCGCCGCCGACCTGTGGTCGCTGGCGATGATGCTGTACGTCGCCGTCGAGGGCCACCACCCGCTCCAGCGCGGTACGACCCTGGCGACGCTGGCCGCCGTACTCCAGGAGGACGTGCCGCCGCCGACGCGGGCGGGTTCGCTGACGCCGGTACTGTCCCTGGTGCTGGTCCGCGATCCCGAGGCACGGCCCGACGCCGGGACGGTCGGCCGGATGCTGGCCGCCGCCGCGGCCCAGCCCGAGGACCGGCGCCCCGAGTCCACCTCGTACCGGATCGCCCCGCCGGTGCCTCCGTCGCTGCCGCCGACGAACGGCATGGCGACGACGACCGGTCGGCGTCGCCCGACCAAGCGGAACCGGGGCGTCGCCGTCGCCTCCAGCGTCGTAGGCGTCCTGCTGGTGGGGACGCTCGCCTGGAAGGTGCTGCCGGGCGGCAGCGACAAGAACGACACGAATGCGTCGTCACTGGGGACCACAGGTCAGACGCAGCAGAGCAACACGCCCACCGCCTCGGCGAGTCAGAGCAGTGCCGCCGTGAAGACGCAGGACATGCTGACCCCGGCCGGCATCCGGACCGCGATCAAGGCCTTCGAGGAGAAGACCGGCAGCGACCGTTTCGCGGACTTCTCCGTCTATCCGGGGTACGTCATCGCAGATGTGATGGTGAAGGGCAGTCAGACGAAGCTCCAGAACTACACCTACCGTTCCGGCACCGGGTTCGACCCAGACGGCAACAAGGGGCTTGTGGACGAAGGCGATCAGCCGGTGAAGCTGGACGACTTCAACTGGGACGCCGTACCCGCGTTGTTGAAGACCGCGAAGAAGGAACTGAAGGTCGACAAGCCGACGAGCCAGTACCTGTTGCTGCGGGTGCCGAACACCGACGACGGCACGGTGGCGGGCATGGCGATCTATCTGAGCGACGACTACGGCGCCGGCGGCTACATGGAGGCCAACACCAAGGGCACCGTGACCAGGGTGATGCCGTCCGACGGGTAGGTTCACCCGGTGCCCACCTTGCTGATCGTGCATCACACGCCCTCGCCCAACTGCCAGGCGATGTTCGAGGCCGTCGTCTCCGGGGCGACGGCACCGGAGATCGAGGACGTGCGCGTCGTACGGCGTGCCGCGCTGTCCGCGACCGTGTCGGACGTGCTGGAAGCCGACGGCCTGCTGCTGGGCACGCCCGCGAACCTCGGGTACATGTCCGGGGCGCTGAAGCATTTCTTCGACCAGATCTACTACCCGTGCCTGGACGAGACCCGCGGGCGGCCCTTCGGCTACTACGTGCACGGCGGGAACGACGTGACCGGAGCCGTGCGGGGCATCGAGTCGATCACGACCGGGCTGGGCTGGCGGCGGGCCGCGGAACCCGTGACGCTGACCGGCGAGCCGGACAGGGCGGGCGTCGAGGCGTGCTGGGAACTCGGGGCGACGATCGCCGCCGGACTCGAGACCTGAGCGGGCGGCCACCACCCGTTTGGACCCCGCGGAGTGTCGTGACCCCCGGAGGACCCGCAGCGTGGAGGCACATGCCCCTCTGAGTGACAGGAGTTCTTCATGAGGAAGCGTCTGACGGCCGCCGTCGGTCTTGCGGGTGCGGCGTTGCTGCTGTGCGCCGGTACGGCGAGCGCGGACCCCGACCCCACCGGTTCCGCCGCCGACAGCCCGGGCGTGCTCTCCGGCAACGTCGTCCAGGTGCCGGTCGACCTCGACCTGAACGTGTGCGGCGACTCGATCGACGTCATCGGTCTGCTCAACCCCGCGCTGGGCAACCAGTGCCACTCGGACTGACGGGCCGCACCTGAGCGAGCCGCGGGCCCTGTGCCCGCGGCTCGTTCCGTGTGTCAGGGACGTCGGTCAGCCGGTGCAGGGGAGTGCCGTGGGCCCAGCGCCGCAGCCGTGAACCGTCGATCAGCTGGATGCCGCCCTGCCGTCGCGCCCACTGGACGTCACGCCGGCTGAAGGTGCCCCGGTGGACGACGATCCGGAGGTGCGGTCCTTCGCCGGGCGTACGGGCGGAGCGTGTCGGTGTCTCCTCGCCGGGCAGCGGTTCGGCGACCGGCCGGAAGGCCACGTCCAGCCGGTGACCGAGCCGGTTGCGCGCCCGGACCCGGGGCAGGCCCTGCGCGTCCGGCCTGGCCTGCGCCCGCCAGCCGTCCCGGCGCAGCATCCGGGACACGGCCAGGGCGAGCCCCTCCACATCCAGGTCGGCGATCTCGTCGGGTGTGTAGTAGCCCAGGCGGCGACGGGCCAGCGGCCGGTTGTGCCGGATGACGGCCGCCGTGATCACCGCGAGCAGCACCAGGCCGCCGGCGAGCGCTCCGGTGCCGAGGGTGCGGTAGGCCACGGCCAACCCGGCCACGATCCCACACACGACGAGGACGACCAGGAACAGGGCTGGCAGCACCTCGTGCAGGGCGGGGCCGTAGCGCCCCTGGGCGCGCAGCGCACGGATCGCCTCCCGCCGACGGGAGCGCTGCGACTCATGCCTCTCGTGTCTCCGCGGCCTCTGTGGCAACAGAGCCAACTGCCCCCACCCCCAAGCGCGTTGACGCCTGCGGTAGGGATACCCGCCGGACGTGGTCCACGTGCGCGGGGACGGGAACCGGCCACCAAACCGGCCGAACTGTTTCGGCGGGGTGCCATGACCTTTCGGGCAACGAACTCGTCCCTCCAGACCTCTGGCCCCGGGGACTTACCGACCGGTATACAAGGCCAGTTGAACGAGAGACGACCGCATCGGGTGTGTCCCGTCGCGCCGTCTCGGACCTGGGGAGGAACTCCATGAAGCGTGAGACGCATCAGCCCACGACGGCACACCAGCGCGGCAGGGTCGTGGCGGTCGCGGCGGCGGTCAGCGGCTGTGCCCTCGTCGTCGCGTCCGCGGCACCCGCGGCGGCGCACAACTCCGGCCAGGGCCACGGCCGTTCGACTCAGTACGTGGCGCTCGGTGACTCCTACACCTCGGGCCCGTACATCCCGACCCAGGTCGACGCCAACTGCGCCCGCTCCGACCACAATTACCCCTCACTGGTGGCGGCGGACCGCAGAGGGACCGTGCTCAAGGACGTGAGCTGCAGCGGGGCCACGACCGCCGAGATGTGGAAGGCGCAGGGCACGAACGGACCCCAACTCGACGCCGTGCAGCGGAACACGGACCTGGTGACGCTTCAGATAGGCGGCAACGACATCGGGTTCAGCACCATCATCGGCACCTGCGCCAAGCTCAGCGCCACGGACCTCACCGGCAACCCCTGCCAGCGCTACTACAACTCGACCGGCGCCGACCAGTTGGTGCTGAGCATCCTCAACACCGCGCCCAAGGTGACCAAGGTGCTGCGGGCCGTGCACAAGAAGGCACCGCACGCGCGCGTGGTCGTCGTCGGCTACCCCGACCTGCTGCCCGACGACGGCAGCGGCTGCTACCCCTCCGTCCCGTTCGCCGCCAAGGACTTCCCTACCTCCGCGACACCGGCAAGCGCCTCAACCTGATGCTGCGCGTGGTCGCCGCCCTCAACGGCGCCGAGTACGTCGACACCTACGGCCCGACCGTCGGCCACGACATGTGCAAGGCGCCCGCGGACCGCTGGATCGAGCCGTTGCAGCCCGCCTCCCCGGCGGCTCCGGCCCACCCCAACGCGAAGGGCGAGGCGGCCATGGCGGGCGCGGTGCTCAGGCAGCTGGACCGGCGCCACCGGTACTGACGGACAGCGGCGGCCCGGGTTTTCCACAGGCGGAGGGGGTGTACTCGCTAAAGACGCCCCTGACGAGGAAAGATGGGGTCGTACGCCAAGCAGTTCGATACGGAGGAGCGGGCACATGCCACACGAGCGAGCGGGCGAACAGGCCCGACCCGAGGATCTCGTCGACGTCGCCCGCCTGGTCACCGCGTACTACGCGCTGCACCCGGACCCCGCCGAGCCGGGGCAGCGCGTCGCGTTCGGCACCTCCGGGCACCGGGGCTCGTCCCTGGCGACCGCGTTCAACGAGGACCACATCGCGGCCACCAGCCAGGCCATCTGCGAGTACCGTGCGGACCAGGGCACCGACGGGCCCCTCTTCCTCGGCGCCGACACGCACGCGCTGTCCGAGCCCGCGAAGGTCACCGCGCTGGAGGTGTTCGCCGCCAACGGGGTCACCGTCCTGATCGACACCGCCGACGGCTACACGCCCACCCCGGCGGTGTCCCACGCGATCCTCGCCCACAACCGCGGCCGGACCTCGGGCCTCGCGGACGGCGTGGTGGTCACCCCGTCGCACAACCCGCCCGCCGACGGGGCTTCAAGTACAACCCGCCGAACGGCGGCCCGGCCGGCTCCGACGCCACCTCCTGGATCCAGGACCGCGCCAACGACATCATCACGGGCGGCCTCAAGGACGTACGCCGCATCCCGTACACCCGCGCGCTCGCCGCCCCCGGCACGGGCCGCTACGACTTCCTCGGCACGTACGTCGCCGACCTGCCGAGCGTCCTCGACCTGGACGCGATCCGTACGGCGGGTGTGCGGATCGGTGCCGATCCGCTGGGCGGGGCGTCCGTCGCCTACTGGGGGCGCATCGCCGAGGAGCACCGGCTCGACCTGACCGTGGTCAATCCGCTCACGGACCCGACCTGGCGGTTCATGACGCTGGACTGGGACGGCAAGATCCGCATGGACTGCTCGTCGCCGTACGCGATGGCCTCGCTGATCGCGCAGCGCGACCGGTTCGACATCGCCACGGGCAACGACGCCGACTCCGACCGGCACGGCATCGTGACCCCGGACGCGGGCCTGATGAACCCGAACCACTACCTGGCCGCCGCCATCGCCTACCTCTACGCCCACCGCGAGCAGTGGCCCGCCGACGCGGGCGTGGGCAAGACGCTGGTGTCCTCCTCGATGATCGACCGGGTCGCCGCCGACCTCGGGCGCCGGCTCGTCGAGGTGCCCGTCGGCTTCAAGTGGTTCGTGGACGGACTGGTCGACGGCTCGCTCGGCTTCGGCGGCGAGGAGTCGGCCGGCGCGTCCTTCCTGCGCCGGGACGGCTCGGTGTGGACCACCGACAAGGACGGCATCATCCTGGCGCTGCTGGCCAGCGAGATCACCGCGGTCACCGGGAAGACCCCGTCCGAGCACTACAAGGGGCTCACGGACCGCTTCGGCTCGCCCGCCTACGCCCGGATCGACGCCCCCGCGAGCCGCGAGGAGAAGGCGCTCCTCGCCAAGCTCTCGCCCGCGCAGGTCACCGCCGACACCCTGGCGGGCGAGCCCGTCACCGGCGTCCTCACCGAGGCACCGGGCAACGGCGCGGCCCTCGGCGGCATCAAGGTGACCACCGAGAACGCCTGGTTCGCGGCGCGGCCCTCCGGCACCGAGGATGTCTACAAGATCTACGCCGAGTCCTTCCACGGCCCCGAGCACCTCGGCCAGGTCCAGGAGGAGGCGAAGGCCGTGGTCGGGGCGGCGCTGGGCGGCTGACACGGTCGGCCGGGACCGGCTGTCACCGGAATGAACCGTGTGGCGGCCGGTGTTGGGCGACACGTGAGTGACGACGCAAGGTGGATGTGAGCCCCGTATGTCCATGGAAACGACCGACTACATGGGGCAGACGTCGTGCGGGGACGACACACGCTCCCCGCTGCGCGACTTCCTGCGGACCGAGACGGGAAGCGCCGCCGTGCTCGTCGCGGCGGCGCTCGTCGCGCTCGTCTGGGCCAACGCGGCACCGTCGGCGTACGAGACGTTCTGGGAGACCCACCTCTCCGTGCGGCTCGGCTCGCACGGGATCTCGCTCGATCTGCGGGAGTGGGTCAACAGCGGGCTGATGACCCTGTTCTTCCTCGTCGTCGGGCTGGAGGCGCGCCGCGAGTTCGACATGGGCGAGCTGCGCGAGCGGCGGCGGCTGGCCCTGCCGGTGGTCGCGGGCGCCAGCGGGATGCTGGTGCCGATCGCCATCTACCTGGCCATCAACAGCGGCCACGGCACGGCGAACGGCTGGGGCGCGGTGATGTCCACCGACACCGCGTTCGCCCTGGGCATGCTCGCCGTCGTGGGCCGCCACATGCCGCCCGGGCTGCGGGTCTTCCTCCTCACGATCACCGTCGTCGACGACTTCCTGGCGCTCGTGGTGATCGCCGTCTTCTACAGCGACCACATCGCCGTACCGGCCCTTCTGGTCGCCATCGCCATGTTCGCCGTCGTCGTGGTGCTCCGCCGGTTCAGAGTGCGCAGGGGCCCGCTGTACGCGCTGCTCGGGGTCGTCGCCTGGGTGGCCCTGCTCAAGTCGGGCGTCGACCCGGTCGTCATCGGACTCGCCATGGGCCTGATCACGTACGCCTACCCGGCGGGACGCGACGACCTGGAACGCGCCACCGGCCTCTTCCGGCTCTTCCGCGAACAGCCCACCCCGGAACTGGAACGCGACGTACGCGCCGGCATCGCCTCCGCGATCTCCCCGAACGACCGCCTCCAGCGCATGTACCACCCCTGGGCCAGCTACGCCGTCGTCCCGCTGTTCGCGCTGGCCAACGCCGGTCTCCACCTCAGCGGGGAGCAGCTCGCGCGGGCCTTCACCTCACCCGTCGCGCTGGGCATCCTCATCGGATACGTCGTCGGCAAACCGCTCGGCATCGTCGCCTCGACCGCGCTGACCAGCGCTCTGTCCCGGGGCCGCATCCGGCCGCCGGTCGGCTGGGGCGCGGTGACCGCGGGCGGCACGCTGGCCGGCGTCGGCTTCACCGTCTCCCTCCTGATCGCGACCCTCGCCTTCGACGGGACCACCCTGGAGGACGCGAAGACGGGCATCCTCAGCGCCGTCGTCTGCTCGTTCATCGTCGGCCGACTGGTCACCGGGGCGATCGGACTGCTCCCGCCGCAGATCCGGCCGCGCGTCCTGTTCGGCCGCGCGGAGACCATCGTCGACCTGTCGGTGCCGGTCGACCCCGACCGCGACCACCTGCGCGGCCCGCGCCACGCGCCGGTGACCGTCGTGGAGTACGGCGACTACGAGTGCCCCTACTGCGGACAGGCCGAGCTGGTCGTCCGCGAGCTGCTCGGGGCCTTCGGGGACGAGGTGCGGTACGTGTGGCGGCACCTTCCGCTCACCGACGTCCACACCCACGCCCAGCTCGCCGCCGAGGCGTCCGGCCGGCCGCCGCGCTCCAGGGCGGGTACTGGGAGATGCACGACCTGCTCCTCAGTCACCAGGGCGCCCTGCGCTTCAACGACCTGCGGGACTACGCCGGCCAGATCGGCCTCGACGTCGCCCGCTTCGCCCGCGACATGATGGCCCACGCCGGGCGGGCCATGTCGCCGAGGACGTCGAGTCGGCCGATCTCAGCGGGGTCGCGGGCACCCCGACGTTCTTCGTGAACGGCCGTAGACACCATGGCGCGTACGACATCGAGGGCCTGTCGCAGGCGGTGCGGGCGGCTCGGGAGCGGGCGGCGGTGGCGGTGCAGGTGTCCTGACGACGGGGGCCTGACGGGGTCGGTCGGCGACATCGTTCCTGTTCGGCGAGGGCATCGGGCGGCGGGAATGGACCGCCGGGTGCCGGTGTTGAGACGCATGTAGCTGACATGCTCGGGACAAGATCCCGGGATGTGGGCGGAAGGAGGTCCTCATGGCACGCACCACGAACCGTCCCGTCGTCACCCTGAAGTCGACGGCCGGAACCGGCGTCACCTACGTGACGCGCAAGAGCCGTCGCAACGACCCCGACCGGTTGGTCCTGCGCAAGTACGACCCGGTGGCGGGGACGCACGTCGACTTCCGCGAAGAGCGTTGAGTCGAGTACGGCGGCCGACCCGCGAGGCCGGCTCGGCGGTCGCACCGCGAAGCCGGCCGAGCGGTTGTCCCACGAACGAAGCAGAGCGGCCGTCCCGCGGCGGACGGCCTGAGGAAGGAAGCACCATGAGGTCTGGCATCCACCCCGTGTCCCGTCCGGTCGTCTTCCGCGACCGCGCGGCGGACACCGCGTTTCTCACCACCTCGACCGCGCAGTCGGCGCGCACGATCGAGTGGGCGGACGGGAACACGTACCCGCTGATCGACGTCGAGATCTCGTCGGCCAGCCACCCGTTCTACACCGGCAACACGCGCGTCGTGGACACCGCGGGCCGTGTGGAGCGCTTCGAGCGCCGCTATGGGAGGACGTCATGAAGGTTCGCAACTCGCTTCGTTCGCTGAAGGCCAAGCCCGGCGCGCAGGTGGTACGGCGTCGCGGTGTGACGTTCGTGATCAACAAGAAGGACCCGCGTTTCAAGGCCCGCCAGGGCTGACGCGGCGCGTACGACCGACGGATCCATGGACGGATCACGGACTGTCGACGGATCGACCGGCCCGGCTCCCGCTACTCGCGGGGGCCGGGCCGCTGTCGTTCCCGTACCGCGTTTCGGAGGGGGAGAAATCCGTTCTTTATGCTTATAGCGGTACCAACCCCCTTGGAGTGGTCGATGTCCCGCAAGCGCCCCACGGACGACGGTGACGAGCTGCTGGCCAGACTCGGGACGCTGACCGCCCAGGCCCGCGAGCGGGCGGAGCTCCAGCGCTCCCTGCTCGAACTGGCCGTCGCCCTGCAGCGCGGCATGCTGCCCGGCGACATGCCCGTGACCCCGCGGTTCCACCTCGCGGTCCAGTACTCGCCCGCGAACCACGGCCTCAACGTGGGGGCGACTGGTACGACGCCTTCACGATGCCCGACGGGCGGATAGGCCTGTCCATCGGCGACGTCCAGGGGCACAACATCGAGGCCGCCGCGTTCATGGGCCAGGTCCGGGTGGGGCTGCGGGCGCTGGCCTCCGTCACCAGCGAGCCCGGCGAACTCCTCGCCCTCACGAACGACCTGCTGCTGTCCCTCGGCACCGAACTCTTCGCGACCTGCACGTTCATGCGCCTGGACCCGATCACCGGCGTGCTGGAGAGCGCGCGGGCCGGACACATACCCTCCGTCTGGGCTACGGCGGACGGCCGGTCCGGCATCACCGACGACGAGGGCGGACCGCCCCTCGGTATCGTCGCGGGCCAGCGGTACGCGGTGACCGAGCACCGCCTCACCACCGGCGGCGTCTTCGTCCTGGTGACCGACGGCGTGGTGGAAGGCCCCTCGATGAACGTCGACGAAGGCCTCGACCAGGTCGTCCGCCTCGCCGGGATCGCCGCCGTGGCAGGTATGGACGCGGGCTCCCTCGCGGCGGCGGTGATCAAGGGGGCCGAGCGGGTGGGCCACGAGGACGACGCGGCGGTACTGGTCGTGGGGCACGACGCGCCTGAGGGCGAGGCGTAGGGCCTGTCGGCGATGCCCCGGCCGCGGCCTGACGCGCTGACCCCACCCCCACTCCACCCCCACGCCACCCCCTCGCCTCGCCGACGAAGCCGGCTCAGTGTCTGATGGCTGCTGTGGTGGGTTTCGAGGAGCTGCGGCGGCCGGGCGGGTACGTCCTGCTGACGTTGGCCGTCGCCGGGGCTACTTCGGCGCGGGGCGGCTCGGGCTGTTGCGGGAGCTGGTGGTCGAGGGGCGGTGTTCACACCCATCTGGCCGCCCACCGGCGTCGCGGTGGCCTGTCTGCTGATCTTCGGGCTGCGGGTGCTGCCCGGCATCGCCCTCGGCGCTCTCCTCGTGATCATGTCGATCACCTCGCTCCACCCGACCGCGTTCGTCGTGCTGGTCGGCAACACCCTCGCCCCCGCCTGCGCCTACCTCATGCTGCGCCGGGTCGGCTTCCGTACCGATCTCGGACGGCTGCGTGACGGCCTCGCCCTGGTGTTCCTGGGCGCCCTGTCCGCGATGCTGATCAGTGCGAGCTGCGGGGCCGGACTGCTCGTCCTCACCGACAAGCTGGCCGCGCACTCGTTCTGGCCGGTCTGGCTCGGCTGGTGGGTGGGCGACGCGATGGGCGTCCTGATCGTCACCCCGCTCCTGCTCCTGCTGCGGACCGTGCGCCTGCCCCTGGACCTGCACCGGTGGAACGAGGCCTTGGGGCTCGCGGCGACCATCGGCGTGATCGTCCCCCTCGTCACCCACAATCGCGTCAGCCTGCTGTTCCTGATCTATCCGCTGCTGATCTGGGCGGCCCTGCGCTTCCGGTTCGCCGGCAGCATGCTGTGCGCGCTGTTCGCCTCCGTCATGGCCACCATCGCGGCGACCCAGGAGACGGGCCCGTTCGCGGACCTGACCCACGTCGAGGTCATGATGAAACTCCAGGCCTTCAACGGCACGATGGCCCTCACCGCCCTGCTGCTCTCCTCGGTCATCACCGAGCAGCGCAACACCCGGATCTCGGTGGAGAAGGCCTGCCAGGAACTGGCCGAGGTCCTCGAACACCTCACCGCGGGAGACCCCGTCAGGGCGGCCGACCGTGACCGTCCTGCCCTGGCCGGCCCTTCCGCCCGGTCAGCGAAGACCCGCGTCGCCCCGCCGGCGCAGCACCAGCAGCGCGGTGTCGTCGCGGGGCGTGCCCGCCGTGTGGCGGCGCAGATCGCCGTAGACGGTGGCCGGTACGTCCTTGGGGAGGACCTCGCCCCAGGCCGCCGCGCGCCGCCTCGAGCGGATAGAACGCGCCGGACGGATCGCGCGCCTCGGTGACCCCGTCGGTGCAGAGCAGCAGCGTGCCGTCCGGCGGGAAGACGAACCACTCGACGGTACGCGGCTCAGGGGCCAGCGCGTCGAGGCCCAGCGGGACGCACGGTTCCTGCCGGAGCACCGGCGTGGCCCGCTCCGCGTGCAGCAGCAGTGGTGCCACGTGACCGCAGTTGATCGCCTGGACCTCGTCCCCGTCGTCGACGCCGAGCACGATCGCCGTCACGAACCGCTCCCGCTCACCGGTCTGCGCCGCGAACGAGTTGTGCCGTAGCACCGCCTCCTCCAGGGCGTCGACCACGGCGGTGAGGGTCGGCTCTGCGACGGCCGCCTCGCGGAAGGCGCTCAGGACGGCGAACGCGGCGCTGATCGCCTGAAGGCCCTTGCCCTGGACGTCGGCGATGAACACGCGGCTGCCGTAGGGCGAGGAGACCACCTCGTAGACGTCACCGCCGACCCGGCTGTCCTCCTCCACGGGCTGGTAGAGGCCGTGGACCAGGAGCTGGTCGGTCATCAGCGGGAACGGGCGCAGGATCTGGCGCTGCAGGGCCGCGGCGGCGGAGCGCAGCCGGGCGATCTCGCCCTCCCAGCGGATCCGCTGCGCCGCCCGCGCCACGCTGAGGCCGTTGAACACCAGGGTGAAGGCGATGACGGCCGCGTCGGCGCCCGCCGTGCCCAGCGGGGTGTCCACGAGGGAGCCGACGATGACCAGCGTCACCCACGCGGAGGCGACGACGGTCTGCCGCACGGTGCCGCGCCCGGCGAGCAGCGCGGGCAGCACCACGAGAAAGGGGGCGGGCCGGGTGTCCCGGCCGAGCACGACACCGGTCACCGCCACGAGCAGGGTGACGACGACGAGCCAGAACACCACGACGGCCCAGCTGAGCGGAGGTGTGGAGCGCTGCCCTGCGTCTACCACGGTGGAACCGGCCGGATCTCTCGAGGTGCGCACCGGCCCTCCGCTTCCTTCAGTCGTCGAACAACCGTCGGGAAAGCTTCCCACTCTTCAATATCAGCCCCACGTGCACCGCCCGCGAGCTGCGACAACAGCTCCGGCGGACCTGGGACACACAGGACCCGCACAGGGGGCTACATTCCGATCCGTATGTTTGACCGAGGTGGGGGAGTTGGGACCGTTGTTCATCTGGCGCACACTGCGGGGTGAATGGCAGGGCATCGTCGTCGATCCGGTACGACAGCTGCTGCGGCGCGGACTGATGGGGGTGTCCCTCGCGTTCGTCGCCGCCTTCGGCGTGATCTTCTTCCACGCGGTCGCGCAGAACCCGACCGGCGCCGAGATCGTGCGGGACGTCGGCGGCGTCCAGGGCGACCTGCCCCTGGCTCGCCCTGGTGCGCACCCCCATATCGCTGTACGTCCCCGCCCTCGACCTCCCGGTCTGGGCCGGCATCACCCAGCTGTTCCTCGCCTTCGCGCTGGCCGAGCTGTCCCTCGGCCGCGCCCGCACCCTCGTCGTCGCCTACGTGACCACCCTGGCCGGCACCCTCACGGTGCGCGTGATGCTCCTCATCGGGCCCGGCTGCGGCGGCATCGGGCTCAGGCCGGAGATCGGACACGTCCTCGACACCGGGCCGTCGGCGGCGGTCGTAGGACTGTTCACCTATCTCGCGGTCGTCCGGCGTGCGCCCGTCGTGTTCTTCCTCACCGGGGATCGATGGTGTGGGAGTCGATCGTGAAGCCCAATCTGGCCGGGCGGGAACACCTGGTCGCGGTGGCCGCCGCCGTGGTCCTGGGCCTGGTCCACGAGCTGCGGCACCGGCGGCCGACCGTCACGACGCTGCTGCCGCAGTACAACGCCGAGCAGCCGGTCAGGGCCGAGACGCGCTGCCCATCTCCGCACTGAAACCGGCCGGTTCGCTGTCGAACCCCCGTACCATCGGGCGGAACTCCCAGGCCCCTGAGGCGTCCTTGGTGAACTCCGCGACCGTCGCGGCGGTGGACCCGGCCACCCCCGTGAAGTCGTCGGACAGCAGCTCCTTGTACCCCTCCACGACCAGCGTCCTGGCGTGCGACAGCTCCCGAACGTCCTGGCCCCGCCGTTCTGGTGGATCGCCACCCCGACGACCACCCGGGCGAACGACCCGGCGAGACGGTCGAGTTCGAGGACCATCACCTCCATGTACCCGTACCCCTGGCCGCTCTCGCTGTGCCGGCTCATGTTGATCGTGCCGTCCGGCGAGCGGCTCTCGGAGTTGACGACGTACACCGGCCGTCCGTACGGGGCGTCGGCGGAGTAGGTCGCCGCGACGATGTCCAGATGGCGCGGCTGCTGCCCCCAGGGACTCGGATCCCAACGGAGCCGTACCTCGACCTTGCCCGCAACTGTGCTGACACTGCTCACTGATCGCCGCTCCCGTATCAGGCCATCACGGGATAATCCCCGCATGGTCAAGTATCGCTCCCCGACGGCCTGTTGATGCCGCCCGGACGGGCCCGACAAACCCGGGGTCAGGCGCTCCGGATCGCGTCCACCAGCCCGGCGAGGAGCCGCGCCCGCTCGGCCATCGACCCGACGAGCAGATACTCGTGGTCCGCGTGCGCCCCGCCCCCGACCGCGCCCAGCCCGTCGAGCGTCGGCACCCCGAGCGCGGCCGTGAAGTTCCCGTCACTCCCACCGCCGACCGCCCGTCCTTCGAGCCCGGGCAGCAACTGCCGTGCCACGGCGAACAGTCCGGCCGCGGCCGACTCCGGCATCGGCGGCCGACCGACGCTTCCTTCTACGGTGATCACGGCTTCGTCGAGATGAGGGGTGAGGGCGGCGAACGCCGACTCGACGCGCTCCTTCTCGGCGGCCGACTCGACCCGGACGTCCACGACGACGGTCGCCCGCGCGGGCACGACGTTGTCCAGGGTTCCGGCGGACGCGACGGTCGGCGTGACCGTCGTACCGATCTCGGGCCGCGCCAGCGCCGCGATGTCCAGCACCTGGTGCGCCGCCTCGACCAGCGCGTTGACCCCCGCGTCGGGCTCCAGCCCCGCGTGCGAGGCCCGCCCCGCGACGGACACCTCGAAGGTGCCGCATCCCTTACGGCCGGTCTTCACGGCCCCGCCGTCGGCGGCACCCTCGGCCACGAGCACGGCACCGCAGGCCAGGGCGCGTTCCTCGATGAGCGCCCGGGAGAAGGGGGAGCCGACCTCCTCGTCCGCGGTCACCAGGATCTCGACGCCGGACCGGTCCTCCAGCGCCGCCAGCCCGTGGATCGCCTGCACCAGACCGCCGAGCATGTCGAAGACCCTGGGTCCGGTCGCCCGGCCGTCCTCGACCAGGAAGGGCCGGCGCGCGAGGGTGCCGAGCGGGAACACGGTGTCGTGGTGCCCGAGGACCAGCACGCGGGGTGTGCCACCGTCGGACCAGTGGATGTGCGGCCCGCCCGCGCTCTCGACGAGCACGGCCCGTCCGCCGAGCCGCGCCTCGATGACACCGGCGACGGTCTCGGCCGATGTCCGCAGGGCGTCCAGGTCACGGGAGGGGACTCGACCTCGACGAGGGTCCGGAGGTCTTCGAGCATCTCTTCGACGCTCACGGCGATGGTGTTGTGCGTGGTCACGGAGGAAGGCTACGCGGGGAGAACGGGGAGGGGGCGACCGGTCGGCGGTCCTGACCAGGGCCCGCGGTCTCCCGTGCGCCGCCCCGGACGACGAAGGGCCGGCCCGACGGCGAACGCCTCGAACCGGCCCAACGGCGGTGCTGAAACCCGGAGTTGATCAGTCGGTGCCGGACTCCATCGCCGCTCGGTCGAGCAGCGCGTCGTCCTCGGAGACCTCGCCGCGGGACGCGATGGCCTCGGCGCCACCCTCGGGCATGCTGCCGATGAGGCCCGTCGCGGCGGCCTGCGCGGCGCCGATCGCGGTGTTGCCGGTGCCGATCAGACCGAGGCCCGCGTACTGCTCCAGCTTGGCGCGGGAGTCGGCGATGTCGAGGTTGCGCATGGTGAGCTGGCCGATGCGGTCGACCGGGCCGAAGGCCGAGTCCTCGGTGCGCTCCATGGACAGCTTGTCCGGGTGGTAGCTGAACGCCGGGCCCGTGGTGTCGAGCAGCGAGTAGTCCTCGCCGCGCCGTAGCCGCAGGGTGACCTCACCGGTGATCGCCGAGCCGACCCAGCGCTGCAGGGACTCCCGCACCATCAGGGCCTGCGGGTCCAGCCAGCGGCCCTCGTACATCAGCCGGCCCAGGCGCCGGCCCTCGTTGTGGTACTGGGCGAGGGTGTCCTCGTTGTGGATCGCGTTCACGAGACGCTCGTAGGCCGCGTGCAACAGGGCCATGCCGGGGGCCTCGTAGATGCCGCGGCTCTTGGCCTCGATGATCCGGTTCTCGATCTGGTCGGACATGCCCATGCCGTGGCGGCCGCCGATGGCGTTGGCCTCCATCACCAGGTCGACGGGGGAGGAGAACTCCTTGCCGTTGATCGTCACCGGGCGGCCCTGGTCGAAGCCGATCGTCACGTCCTCGGTGACGATCTCGACCGACGGGTCCCAGAAGCGGACGCCCATGATCGGCTCGACGGTCTCGACGCCCGTGTCCAGGTGCTCAAGCGTCTTCGCCTCGTGGGTGGCGCCCCAGATGTTGGCGTCGGTGGAGTACGCCTTCTCCGTGCTGTCGCGGTAGGGCAGCTCATGGGCGAGCAGCCACTCCGACATCTCCTTGCGGCCGCCCAGCTCGGTCACGAAGTCCGCGTCCAGCCAGGGCTTGTAGATCCGCAGGTGCGGGTTGGCCAGCAGGCCGTAGCGGTAGAACCGCTCGATGTCGTTGCCCTTGAAGGTCGAGCCGTCGCCCCAGATCTGGACGTCGTCCTCGAGCATCGCCCGGACCAGCAGCGTACCGGTGACGGCACGGCCCAGCGGGGTGGTGTTGAAGTAGGCGCGCCCGCCGGAGCGGATGTGGAACGCCCCGCAGGTCAGCGCGGCCAGACCCTCCTCGACCAGCGCCGCACGGCAGTCGACCAGACGCGCGATCTCGGCGCCGTAGGCCTGCGCGCGGCCGGGCACCGAGGCGATGTCGGGCTCGTCGTACTGGCCGATGTCGGCGGTGTAGGTGCAGGGGACGGCACCCTTGTCGCGCATCCAGGCGACCGCGACGGAGGTGTCGAGTCCGCCCGAGAAGGCGATGCCGACGCGCTCGCCGGTGGGGAGGGAGGTGAGGACCTTAGACATAGGAAGATTATGCACCCTCGCGCATGGTCATGCAAAGTCCCCTTTCTGATACGGCTCGATCCCGCTTGTGATACGCCGCTGCCGGGCGCCCGTGACACACGTGGGCACCCGGCAGCGGCGGCAGGAGAGTGTGCTCAACACCCCGACTTGTAGAAGTACTTGCTGACCTCGGGCTGGTTCATGTTCGCCTTGGTGATGGCGACCATGTTGGTGCC
Organism: Streptomyces sp. P3; assembly: GCA_016893485.2. Taxonomy (GTDB): domain Bacteria; phylum Actinomycetota; class Actinomycetes; order Streptomycetales; family Streptomycetaceae; genus Streptomyces. Next base: position 943,691 of record JAFEKX020000001.1, on the reverse strand, counting down.
GATCGACTTCTGGACCGAATTGCCCTCGAAGGCGTCGGCGAGCTGGTCGACGGCCTCCTTGCCGATCGCCGCCGGGTCCTGCGCGACCAGGACCTGGAGGGTGCCCGCCTTCAGCGAGGCGATCTCGTCCGGCTCCGCGTCGAACGCGGCGACCTGCACCTTGCCCTCCTTGCCCGCCTGCTTGAGGCCGGTGGCTATGCCCTGGCCGGTGTTGGTGTTGCCCGCGAACACACCGCCGAGGTCCGGGTGCGCCGCCAGCGTCGACTGGATCTGCGAAGCCGCGGTGGCCGGGCAGGTCGTTGTCGTAGAGGGTGGGCAGCATCTTGATGTTCGGGTACTTCTTCATCTCCTCCGTGAAGCCCTTGATGCGGGCGTCCGTCGTGGAGACACCGGGCTTGACGCTGATGACGATGGCCGAGCCCTTCTCGTTCATCAGCTTGGCGAGCGCGTCGGCCGCGACCCGGCCGCCCTTCTCGTTGTCGGACGAGATGCGGGTCAGGCCGATCGAGTCGTCGGTGACCGTGGTGTCCACCAGCGCGACCTTGGTGCCCGCCGACTGGATCTGCTTCAGCGACGGAGTGAGCGCGCTGGTGTCGACCGGCGAGATCAGCAGCCCGTCCGGCCGCGACGCCGCCACCGAGTCGAGCAGGGGCCGCTGCACGGAGACGTCCCACTGCGCGGAACCGTCCGCCGAGAAGTCCATGCCCTTCGCCTTGGCCTCGGTCTGCGCCGCACAGGTCATGGTGATGTAGAAGGGGTCGCTCTTCACACCGGTGATCAGCCGGACCTTCTTGCCGGAGGCCCCTCCTTTCGAGCCCGAACTGCCACTGTCGCTCGACGAACTGCAGGCGGCGGCGCCGGTCAGGAGCAGCACGGTGCCCGCGGCGACCAGTACTTTGCGCGTGATGCGGATGTTCGACATGAGGGTGTCCTCCTGGGTGGTACGAGGGTCGGGACGAAGGTCGGGGAGGGGAGCGGGGCGGCGGTCACGCACGCTCTCGGGTCTTCCTGCGCATCTGGTCGATGTAGACGGCGGCGACCAGGACGACACCGACGGCGACGTCCTGCCAGTACTGCTGAACGCCGATGACGATCAGCCCGGTGGTCAGCACCGCGGGGATGAACACACCGATCACCGTGCCGAGGACCGAACCCCGCCCGCCGAACAGGCTGGTGCCGCCCAGGACCACCGCGGTGATCACCTTCAGGTTGTCGGTGGAGTGCCCGGCGATCGACGTCGTGCCGTACGACGCCAGCCACATCACCGCGCCGAGACCGGCGAGCACGCCCATCAGGCCGTAGACCTTGATCAGATGGCGGCCCACCGGGATGCCCGCGCGGCGGACGGCGGTCGGGTTGGAGCCGATGGCCAGGGTGTGGCTGCCGAACTTCGTGGCGCCGAGGACCGCGCCGAACAGGGCGGTGACGAGCGCGGCGAGGATCACCATCCAGGGGATGCCGAGCAACTTGCCGAATCCCAGGCTGTTCTGGAGATGCGCGGCGGAGGCTCCGGAGGGGTCCTGGCCGCCGGTGGCGAGTTCGGCGATGCCGAGTGCCGCGCCCAGACCGCCCAGGGTCACGATCAGCGGCGGCACCTTGCCGGTCGCCACCACCGCGCCCTGCAACGCGCCCCAACCCGCGCCCACGGCAAGGGCGATGACCACGCAGACCGCGACCGTGAACCAGCCCGCGGTGGGCCCGCCGTGGTGGATGTTGTACTCACCGGCGGCCACCGCCGCCAGTACCAGCACCGAGCCGATCGACAGGTCGATGCCCGCGGTGATGATCACGAACGTCATGCCGACACCGAGCACCAGATAGATGGCCGCGTTCACGGCGATCTGCGTGATGTCGTACGTGGTGAAGAACTTGCCCGGCGCCGCGATCGTGAAGAACGCGACCAGCGCGACGAGGATCACGAAGGTCCACAACTCGCTGATACCGGCGGCCCGTCGGAGCCACGGCGGTATCGCGTGGCGTCCGTCCGCGGCCGGGGGCGGCTCCTGCGCCGGGGCGGCCGGCTTGATGTCCTGGCTGTTGGCGCTCATCGCCCGTCCTCCGCTTCCGTCGCGCCGACCGGGTCGTGGTTTCCGTTCTGCGCGGGCTCGTCCAGCGATCCGGTCATGGCGCCGACGAGTTTCTCGATCGTGGCGTCGGCCGCGTTGAAGGACGCGACCCGGCGGCCCAGCCGCAGTACTTCGACCCGGTCCGCGACCGACAGCACCTCGGGCATGTTGTGGCTGATGAGGACCACGCAGATGCCCCGGTCGGCGACCCTGCGGACGGTCTCCAGCACCCGGGCGCGCTGGACGACGCCCAGGGCCGCGGTCGGTTCGTCCATGAAGATGACCTTGTTGGCGAACGCGACCGCGCGCGCCACGGCCACGGACTGCCGTTGCCCTCCTGACAACGTTGTCACAGGAGCCGTCACATCTTTCAGCTCCACACCGAGTTCACCGAACGCCGCGATCGCCTCCCGGCGCATGGTGGGCCGGTCGAGCACGCCCAGCCGGCCGAGCAGGCCTCCGCGCACAAGTTCCCTGCCGAGATAGAGATTTGACGCCGCGTCAAGGTCCGGCGCCAGGGAGAGATCCTGGTACACGGTCTCGACTCCGTGCCGTTGCGCGTCCATCGGCCCCGTGAAGCGGACCGGCGTCCCGTCCAGGCGCACCTCGCCCTCGTCCGGGGTGAGCACGCCGGAAAGTACGTTCACCAATGTCGACTTGCCGGCGCCGTTGTCACCGATCAGTGCGACGACCTCGCCGGCGTACGCCGTGAAGTCGGCGCCCGAGAGCGCCTGGACATGGCCGAATCGCTTGACCACACCGTGTGCCGCGAGAAGGGGTTCTCTTGCAGAGGCCATGTTGTGCCTTCTGGTTGGTATCGTTAACAGCTCGTCGATTCTGGGAGGCCCGTGGGTGGGCGTCAAGGGTCGTGAACGAACGGGGATTTGGGCGGACACCGTCGGCCCGGCGGACAGACTCCGGTCCGGTCGCGCTGGATGACCTCGGGAGGACAGGGCGTGACCAGTCGTCCCAGCCGTCCCCGGATGAAGGACGTGGCCGCGGAAGCGGGCGTCAGCGTCATGACGGTGTCCCGCGTGGTCAACGGCGAGGCGGGCGTGGCACCCCTCACCGCGGCCCGGGTGGCGGCCGCCGTCCGCAAGCTGGGGTATCAACGCGACGACGTGGCACGGCAGTTGCGCCGTACGGACCGGTTGAGCCAGACCATCGGACTGATGGTGGACAACGTTGCCGACCCCTTCATGGCCGCCGTCGCCTCGGCCACCGAGGACGTCGCGCACCGGCGCGGCAACATGGTCCTCATCGGCTCCAGCCGCGCCGACCTCCGCCGTGAACGCGAGGTCATCGCGGCCTTCACCGCCCGCAGGGTCGACGGACTGATTCTCACCCCGGTCGCGGGCGACCACCGCGTGCTGCGCTCGGCGCAGGCGCGGGGCACGAAGATCGTGTGCGTGGACCGGGTGGCGCCCGGACTCGACGTGGACACCGTGGTGGTGGACAACTTCGGCGCGGTCCGACAGGCCGTACACCATCTCATCGCGCACGGCCACCGCCGTATCTGCTACCTCGGCGACAAGCCGGAGATCTGGACCTTCGGCGAACGTCACCGCGGCTATCTGGCCGGCCTGGACGCCGCGGGCATCGCCGCCGATCCGGCGCTCGTCCGGCACGGCTTACGGTCCGGCGCGGACGCCGCCCGGGCCGTCACCGCGCTCCTCTCCGCACCCCGGCCGCCCACGGCGGTCCTCGCGGGCAACGAGGTCCTCGCGTTCGGCGTGCGGGCCGTGCTGCCGGCCGGCGTCGCGTTCGTCGCCTTCGACGACTTCGCCCTTGCCGCGCAGCTGACACCGCCGGTCACGGTCATCGCGCAGGACCCGGTCGCCCTCGCGACGAGCGCCGCGCAGCTGCTGTTCGCCCGCATCCACGGGGACACGTCACCGCCGCGCAGGGTCGTCATGCCGACCGAACTGATCCCGCGCGGGTCGGGGAGATCCCGGGCCCCGGCACGCCGATCACGACTCCTCGGCGCTGACGAGTCCGGGCCGCCCCCGTCCCGCGTACGGCACGGGTGTTACGCGCGAGGCCGCTCGAAGGTGAGGAGCAGGCCCTCGACCGCGCCGGGACCTATGCGGCCCTTGACGTCGGCGGCGGTGATGGCCTTGAGGCCCCACCCGTCCTCGGCCTGCTTGTTGAGGACCTTCTCCAGCTTGTCGCCGTCCAGCGCGTCGCCGATCAGCGACTCCCGGAAGCTGACGACCTTGTACTCGAACGTGTAGGCGTTGCTCATGGCTGGGGTGTCCTCCTGCTGCGTGCGCACGGTGTGCGGCGGGCGGGGTCAGCCAATCATGGGGGACCTTCCCGCGCAGGCCGGGGGTGGTTTCGTGGCAGCGCCGTCAACGCCGCCCGCAGGCACGGCTGTTGTCCGGCCCGGGCACCGGGGGCGGGTGCGCGGGTATGCCAACACGGCACGCGCGGCCGTCGTGTCACACGGGGCGCGGCGGGGCGGCGACGTAGCGTGGCCGGTGACCCGCGGACGCGGACGGAACCCGTGGAGCTGCCATGTGCTGGAGTGCGAAGGCCGACCTCGTCGCGGGCGCGGCCGTCGCCGCCGTAGGAGTGGCGTGTGTGGCGCGGGCGCGGCGGCGGACCGATCTGCCGCTCGCCGCACTGCCGTTGTTGCTGGGCGCCCATCAGATCGTGGAGTCGGCGGTGTGGGACGCCGACGGGGGCTCCGGGCCCGCCACCCTCGCCTGGGCCGTCATCGCCATGCCGCTGCTGGCGGTCTGGGTCCCGGTGGGCGCGTGGTGCGCCGCGTCACGGCGGGCCAGGACCCGGCTGAGCGTGTTCGTCGTGATCGGCGTGGCGACGGCGGCGGCACTCGGCCACGCGCTCGCCACCCACTCCGTGACGGCCGAGATCCGCGGCCACACCCTCGGCTACGTCGTCCGCCTCCCCACCCCCAACTGGTGATCGCCGGCTACCTGGTGGCGACGATCGGCTCGCTCCTCCTGTCCGGCGAGCGCGGTCTCGTGGTGCTGGGGGTGCTGGTCACGATCGGCGCCCTGATCTGCTGGACCTTGTGGGAACTGGAGTTCGTCTCCACGTGGTGCGCGGTCGCGGCACTGTCCTCGGTGGTCCTGTTCCTCTGGGTACGAGGCCGGGACAGCGAGCCGGGAGTGCGGCCCTACGTCAGTGCGGGACGGGGCGGGTCCACCGGGTGAGGTCGCTGCTCCGGTCGAACGGGATTCGCCAGTGGCCGGTTGTGGGTGCCTCTGTACCGTGCTCAAAGTCCGTCCCGTACAACGCCGTTGATGTCCGACGGTCATGTCGGGTTGGATGGCTCCATGGAGCGTATAGACGCAGAGCTGTTCACTGACGGTGGGAACGACGCCGTGGTCCGTCTGCCCGGTCGTCGGTTGCCCGGCGTGCTCATCCAGGGCGACTCGCTTCTCATCCTCCGCGGTGATGTGGCCGAGGTGGTCGAGGCGTGCGAGCGGGGCGACCTGGCCGAAGCGGGGAGGCGGCGGGGCTGCTGCTGGCGGGGTTCGACGCGCTGCTGAGCCGGTACTCGGTGGCGTTGGAGAAGCACCGGATTCAGTTGCCGTACTGAACCGGCGTGCCCTTACGCCTCCCGGTGCTCGATTCCCAGCAGGCTTGCCGCAGCCCGGAAGTCCGCCGTGTGGTGGCCGAGCGCGAGGGACCAGTGGTGTCCTACGCCCGTCGCGCTCCACGCGTCGACCCACTCGCCGGGGTCGCGGCCGAAGTCGACGCGGCTGGTGGTGTTGCCGATGGCGAGGTGGGGGCCGGGGACGACGGTGCCCTCGGAGGTGACGAAGGAGAGGGTGCCGTCGGCGTCCTGGCCGAGGCCGAGGAGGGTGACGGGCCCGTGCCGGACGTCGAACTCGACGCTGACCCCCAGCCGCGCTTGCCGTGGTAGACGCCGAGGCCGCGCAGCAGCGGATCGCGGGCGCTGACCGCGAGGTGGGCGGGACCGTCGTGGCCCATCTCCACCACACCGGCCTCGAAGTCGAGAGCCTGGATCTCGGTGAAGGAACCCCCGGCCCCGATGCTCTGGGTCGCCAACTGGGCGAGGCTGGTGCGGAGTTCGTACTCACCGGCGGCCGGTACGCCCCGGGCGGTGAGCAGGGAGGCGCCCAGGATCATGCCCGCGCCGATCCGTTCGTGCAGCTCGCCGTCGAGGCCCCGGTGGTAGTAGGCGAGGGTGTCGAGGCCGAAGTCCTCGACGAGCCGGTCCAGGGCGACGGAGACGGTCGCCCCCATGCGAAGTCCTCGTCCACCACGCTGTCGTCGACGGTGAACACCCGCCGGGCGAGGGCCGTGCGCTCCCGGGTCTCGGCCTCACTGACCCGCTCGACCCGGTGCCGTAGATCGTCGAACTCCAGTACCTCGATGTGCGAGCCGAACGTCGCCGGGAGCAGCGTCAGGTCGGTCGACACGTCGAGCATGCCGGGATACAGGTGCCCCATCAGTCCGTGGCGCGCGTGCCGGAGCGAGGCCCGCCATGGGGCGGCCCGGATCCACTGCTCGATGCGCCGCCACGCCGACTCCTGGCGCAGCCAGCCCGACACCGACCGGAAGGGGATGCCCGCCCGCCGGAACACGTTGCCGACCTCGGGCACCGGGCACTGCCCGCAGTAGGCGAGCCAGGCGCCCGTGTCGAAGGAGGCGTGGTCCATGCGCTCGGACGGCTGGAGGTCGATGACCAGGACCGGGGTGTGCGAGCGCTGGGCGATCGGCAGCACCATCGACGAGGTCAGATACGTCGTCAGGAACAGCACGATCAAGTCGCAGTCCGCGCGCCGTAGTTGCTCCGCCGCGGCCGCCCCCTCCACGGCGTCGGAGATGAAGCCGACGTCGGTCACCTCCGCGTCCATCCGCTGGAAACGCTCGGCGACGTACGCGGACGACTCCTTCAACTGCGGGAGCAGGGGGAATTGGGGCCAGTAGGCGCCGAGGCCACCCGCCACGAGCCCGATCCGGGTACGGCGACGGGGTGCCGGGGGAGCAACTCGCGCAGGGCGGCGGCGCGTTCGTCGGTCACGGTCGTGGGCTCGGTCGTTGTCATGCGCGGTGTCCTTACGGTGCAGGGTGTGCTGTCCGGGGGCCGGTGCCGGACTCAGGTCCTGGCCACGCCCAGACTCTCCGGGGCCACCGCGGTGTGGGGAGCGGCGGATGAGGACATGGATGACGTACACGCCCGCGACCCCGGATGCCGCCATGCAGAGCGTGATCAGCCACAGCAGGAGCGAGGCGCTGTAGTCCATCAAGGCGGGCGTGACGAAGGCGACGCCCGCGAAGACCCCGCGCGAGAGGGCGTAGGTGAGGCCCTGCGTGGTGCCGCGGGTGTCCGGAGGCAGGGTGAGCTGCGACCAGACCTTGTAACTGGCCTCCCCGCAAAGGGGTTGGAGATCTGGTACAGCACGAAGAAGACGAGCATGCCGACGAGCGCGCCCGCCGTGAGGGAGGCGATGCAGAAGGCCACGACCTGCACGACGGTGAAGACGTAGAACAGCCGGTCGCGCCACGGGGTGTCGGCGACCCGGACGAACACGAAGGTCAGCACCAGTGCGATGGGCAGGAAGGCCAGGTTGATGCCGGTGGCCAGGCTCTGTGAGGCGCCGCTGACCGTGACCAGGAGGTAGGTGCCGAACTGGCCGAAGGTGTTGGCGCCGATGCCCCAGGTGACGTAGTAGACGAACGTCGCGATCATCGGCAGCAGCGCGGCTCGGTTCCACACGTTCTTCAGCTCGATCCCGCGCGGGGCGGCGAGCGCGGCCGCCTCCTCGCGTTGCGCCGCCTCGGACGGGTCGGCCAGCTCCAGCCGGGCGCGGAGCAGGAAGGTGACCAGCGCGGCGACCACCAGGTGGCCGGTGATGAACCGTGCCCCGGTCATGCCGGTGTCCGACAGGACGTAGCCGAGGAAGATGACGACGACGATGCCCAGCACCCACATGACCTGCGTGAACGACACGAGCCGGGCCCGGCCGTCGGCGGGCGCCGCGTCCGAGACCACGGCCAGCGACGTCGGCAGGTCGGCTCCGGCGGCGAGGCCCGCGACGAGTACGCCGACGAAGAGGACGATGTCGTTCGGGGCGAGGGTGATGACGATCGCGCCCACGGCGTAGCAGAGGATGTCCAGGTTGTAGACGCGGCGGCGCCCGAACATGTCGGCGAGCCGGCCGCCGACGAGGGAACCGACGGCGATGCAGCCGGTGACGATCGCGCTGATCGCGCCGGCCATCCACACGCCCATGTCGTAGTGGTCGCGGTAGATGGCCAGGTTGACGGCGATGCTGACGATGAGCGCGGCGTCGAGGTAGGACGCCATGCCCGACAGGGCCGCGACCTTCCACAAGTGCCGGGGATGGGCGGCTGTTCCGCGTGTTCCGGTGGGGACGGGAATCGGATCATGATGCGGCTCCTCGCGGCTCTGGGCCGGGGTCGCAGTGAATATAGGGTTCAGAAAACGTTCCAACAAGCCCTCGCGCACGCATCCGGGCGAAGACGGGTCCGCCTCCTTCCCGGCCTTCGGATCCGGTGCCAACATTGCAGGTGGCAGACGATCGAGCCGACATAAAACGTTTTTGACCCGTGAGGATGACGGAGCCTTACTCGGAAGGACCAACGCCGTGATCTCGCCCGCGCTGCACCAGCTCTTCGATGCCCCGCCCCGGGACTTCGGCCCCACCCCGCTGTGGTGGTGGTCGGGCGCCAAGGTCACCCGTGAGCAACTCGACTGGCAGCTGCGCCGGTTCGCGGACGGCGGCGTCCACAACCTCGTCGTCATCAACCTCGCCCCGGCCGGCCCGGCCTTCGGCGCCCGCACCGACGACCCGCCGTGGTTCGGCGAGGAGTGGTGGGACCGCTTCACCGACACCTGCCGCATCGCCCGGGACATCGGCACGCGCCTGTGGTTCTACGACCAGATCGGCTTCTCCGGCGCCAACGTCCAGGGTGCTGTCACCCGCCACCACCCGGAGGCCACCGGCCTCGCCCTGCGCTCCCGGAGAGCCACCGTCACCGGCGGCACGATCGCCCTGCGCGGCGCCGAAACCCTCGTGGCCGCCTACGACATGGAGGGCCGCCTCCTGCCCACGGCCCCCGAGGGCACGGACGTACAGCTCGTCGTCGCCGTCCCCACCGCCTTCGACTACCTGGACCCGCACGCCGTCAGCCTGCTGCTGGACACCGTCCACCACGAGTACGACCGGCGCGTGCCCGAGTACCTCGGCAACGTCATCGCGGGCAGCTTCCAGGACGAGCTGCCCGGCACCAACTCCTGGAGCCACCGCTTCCCCGCGAGTTCCGCGCCCGCCGCGGCTACGACCTCCTCGACCATCTCCCCGCCCTCTTCGGCCCGTTGACCGCGCGCGCGGCGAAGATCCGCGCCGACTACTACGCGGTCCGCGCCGAACTCACCGAAGAGGCCCTCTTCAAACCGCTCGCCGCCTGGCACCACGAACGCGGCATGCTCGTCGGCGCCGACCAGAGCCACCCCGCGCGGGCGGGCTTCCCGGCCCAGTCGACGCAGATCTACACCGACTACTTCCGCACCCACCGCTGGTACGGCGCCGCCGGCAGCGACCACCACGGCGACTCCAAGGTCCACTCCTCCATGGCCCACCTCTACGGCCACGAGCGCGTCTGGATCGAGGCGTTCCACTCCTCCGGCTGGGGCGGCACCCTCGCGGACACCTACGACTGGCTCCTGCCGTTCCTGCGTAGCGGCGCCAACCTGTACAACCCGCACGCCAGTTACTTCGGCACGGCGGGCGGCTGGTTCGAATGGGCGCCTCCGTCCACGGACTGGCGCCAGCCCTACTGGCAGCAGTACCCGGCGTTCTCCCGCGCCGTCGCCCGGATCTGCTCGATCATGTCCTGGGGCACCTACAGCGCCGACGTCGCGGTCCTGCACCCCACCGCCACCATGCAGTCCCTCATTCCGCTGGACGCCCCCGTCCAGCACTTCGGCGACGGCCGCCTCGGCGACGACCACGCCGACGTCGACGAGACACAGCGCCACTACCTGGATCTCTGCGGCACGAACAACTGGCTTGCCCCGCACCTCGGTTCACTGGATCGCCACCGCATCGCCTTCGACATCATCGACGACGCCTCCGTACAGCGCGCCACGGCCGCCGAAGGAGCCCTGCGCGTCACGGACCTGTCGTACCGCGCGGTGCTGCTGCCGTCGGCGAGTGTCCTGGAGGAGGAGACGGCCCGCCGGCTGACCCAACTCCTCGACGCGGGCGGCCGGGTGGTGATCGTGGGCCGTCCACCCGCGACGGCGGCGGGGATGACCGGGGACGACTCCGTCGTCGCGGCCCTGCTGAAACACCCGCGTCTGGAGCGGGCAAGTGACGCCGAGGCAGGCGCGGCGGCGGTCGCCGACACTTCCGGACACGCGACCGGCGGGGTCCCCTTGCTGGTCAGGAGAGAGGGAGTTGAGGCGGTCGCCCTGGTGACAGGCGCCTTCCCCGACGCCCGCGCGCAGCCGGGAGACAGTGACCACGAGGCGGACCCGGCGCGTTACGCCCGCCACTCGACCGTCACCGTCCAGGCCGCGGTCACCGAGGCCGAGATCTGGAACCCGGCGAACGGCACCCGCCGACCGGCCCAAGTCACCGTCACCGAGGGCCGTTCGACCATCGAGGTCCCCCTCGAAGGCGCCCCCGCCGTCCTCGTCGTATGGCGCGAGGGCACCCCGCAGCCACACCGGCCGACCACCCCAACTCCCTTGCCGGAGCGGGCGATCGACCTCTCGACCGGCTGGGAGGGTCGCTTGGTCCCCACCATGGACAACACCTGGGGCGACCTCGCCCTGCCCGTGGGCTCGTCCGTCGCCGAACCCCAGATCTGGACCATGCGGTGGACCGAGACCGAGGACCCCGATGCCAACTGGCAGCAGACACGGGCGACTTGCGGCAACCGGGTCCGCGTCCTCCCTCCGGTGCCGTCCGCCGAGGCCCCCGATCCGCTCGGCGCACCCGCCGTCGAAGAGGTCCTCGCCGGACACCTGCCCCCTCACCCCGGCCGACTGGAGCGTCTCGCTGTACTCCTCCAGCCGGGGCATCCCGGACCCGGACGGTCTGCTCGGCAACAAGGGCCTGGTGACAGAGGAGTTCGTACGCGTTCCCGTGCCCGGGCCCGGTACGGTCGTCCGGGTCCGCGCGATCGTGGAGACGGACCACCGAGGCCCCGCCGAACTGCACATCGGCGCCGCGGCCACCAAGCGCGTGTGGTGGAACGGCGAGGGACTCGACATCGGCACCGGGTATCGCGCCTCCGCCCGCGTGGAGATCGGCCGGACCCGCCACGTCCTCGAATACGAGCTGGGGACGCCCAGGACAGGCCGATGCTGATCTCGGGCGCGGCGGACACCCCGTTGGGCAGCTACTTCTGCCTGAGCCGTCCGGACGCGTTCGGACCGCGCCCGCAGTTCATGTGCCTGCCGGAGGACGTACGACCGTCCGGCGGGGTGACCTACCGAGGCCGGCTGAACGCCGTCGGCCAGGCGGTACTTGTCGTGGGCGCCGCGGTGGGTGTGACCGTGCTGCTCGACGGGGCGGTCGTCGCCCGTCAGGAGAAGGTGGAGTACTACGAGTCCGACTGGGGCGCGGTGCCGATGTTCTTTCGGCATCAACTCGCCCTGGGTGACGGCGAGCACGTGCTGGAGGTGGTGGCCGACGCCGTAGATCCGCGCGAAGCGGTGTTCGTCGACTGCGTGGCCGACGCGGCGAACCACCTGGTGAGTGGCGCGGGTTGGGAGGCGGAGACCGGGGAGTGGCGCGGTCGTACCGACGAACATGTCGGCCGGTGGGGGAGTTGCAGCACTGCTACGCGGCCGTACGGCCGCACCCGTTGCCGGACACCGAGTGGCTCACCGGCGCACCTGTGCTGGGGAGTGCCGTGCTGCCGCTGCGGGCCACGGATTCCGTGCGCGAACACGCCCAGCGCTTCCGCTTCACCGTGCCGTCGGGGACCGTATCGCTGGACCTGCCGCTGGAGTTGGCGGCGAGTGTGCGGGTCGGTGACGGCGCGGAGGTGGGGCTCGGCGGTTCGGTCCTGACGCTGGACCAGCCGCTTCCCGAGCCCACGGAGGTCGAAGTCGTGACCGGGCCCACGGCCGTCCTGCGGGGTGGTTCCGCATGGCGTGGGCCGGTGCGCGTCCGGACGGTGGCGGCGCAACTGCCCTTGGGTGACTGGCGGTTGCTGGGGTTGGCCGGCTGGAGCGGCGGTGTGACGTACTCGCAGGAGGTGGAGGTTCCGGCCGGGGCCGACCCCGTGCTGGATCTGGGGCGGGTGCGCGGGAGTGTCCGTGGCAGTCGACGGGGTGGGGGTCGGGGAGGCGTTCTGTCCGCCGTACCGTTTCGAACTCCCGGGTACCGCAGGGCGGTTGGTCCGGGTCGAGGTGACCGTCAACAACACCCTGGCGCCCTGTCTTGCCGAGGCGACGCCCACCGCCTGGGCGTTCCCGGCTCAGCTGTCGTCGGGGTTGCTGGGGCCGGTGACGCTACGGGTTCGGGACCGGCAGGGGGCGGGTGGAGTCGCGTAGAACGAGGTCGGGGGCGAACACCCTTGTCTCGTGGGCGTGTTCGGCGCGGGCCTCCACCTCGTCGAGGAGCATGCCGACGGCCGCTCTGCCGAGTTCCTCGACGGGTTGGCGGACCGTGGTGAGGGTCGTACCGACGAAACTGGCGATGTCGAGGTCGCCGTAGCCGACGACCTGTATCTCCTCGGGTATGCGGACACCCCGCTCGCCGAGGCCGCGGCAGAGGCCGGCGGCGAGGAAGTCGTTGGTGCAGAAGACGGCGTCGGGCAGGTCGTCGAGCGTGCGGGCGATCTCCAGGCCGTAGGCGACCGTCATCTCGTCGGCGACGACCTGGTGGACCCGGGCCTCGCGGCGGGTGCGGACGGCCTGGCGGGCTCCCTGGTAGCGCTCGGCGCACTGCACGATATCGCGCTCGCCGTTCACGACGAGGATGTCACGCGCCCCGCAGTCCAGGAGGTGCCGCACGGCGACCCGGCCGCCCGCGATGTCGTCGACGGAGACGGAACAGCCGTCCTGGGCGGACAGCGCGCGGTCGGCGAGGACGAGCGGGATGCCGCGCTCGCGGAGCCGGGTGAGGCGGGTGGGGTCGGCGCCGAGCGGTACGACCACCGCGCCCACGGCCCGCTGCTCGATGAGCATCGTGAAGTAGCCCTGCTCCCGCTCGGGGGCGTCGCCGCTGTCGCAGAGGACGAGGGCGTAGCCGTGCTCGTAGGCCGCGTCGGCGGCACCGCGTGCGATGCGGGAGTAGAAGGTGTTGGTGACGTCAGGGAGGACCAGGCCGATGGAGGAGGAGTGTCCGGTGCGCAGGCCCGCGGCTCCCGGATGGGGACGTAGTCGAGCGCGGCGACCGCGTCGCGGACCCGCTCGGCGGTGCGGGCGTTGACGCGCTCGGGCCGGTTCAGGACGTTCGAGACCGTGGACACCGAGACGCCCGCGGCGGCTGCGACGTCCTGGATACGGGCGGGGCGAACCTGAACGGCGTCCACCCCCTCGCTGTGACAGCCGTGCGACCAGGCACGACACGATTCTCCTGGGCGGCGTCAGTGTACCCCGGTGGTGGTTGCAACGTTTTCCGCGGGGTGCCTCGGTGAAGGGGCGCGGATCGGCCAAACCGGCCTGTGATCAGCAGGGTTAACATGAGGTTATGGCTGAGGGTTCCGGGGCTGCTGCTCGCACGGAGGGCGACCGCCCGCTGAGGCGCGACGCCGCCCTCAACCGGGAGAAGATCCTGCGGGCCGCCCGCGAGGTCTTCGGCCGGCACGGGCTGAGCGTCACGCTCGACGACGTGGCCCGGCACGCGGGGTCGGGGTCGGCACGGTGTACCGGCGCTTCCCGACAAGGAGACCCTGGTGCGGGCCCTGTTCGAGCAGGACCTCGGCATGCGACAGGCGTCCGCGGAGCGGGCTCTCACCCATCCCGATCCCTGGGAAGGGTTCGTGGACTTCCTGACGGAGATGGGCGCCGACCTCGCCGAGAACCGCGGCCTCCAAGAAGTGATCATGCTGGGGAGCCACAGCTCCGAGCCCATGGAGACCGTGCGCGGCGGGATGCTCCCTTCCTTGAGGCACTGATCCGGCGGGCGCAGGAGAGCGGGGACCTGCGTCCCGAGATCACGCCCTCGGACATCCCCGTGATGGTGCAGATGCTCAGCGCCGCAAGCCAGTTCACCCAGGGCAAACGCCCCGACGTCTGGCGCCGCTACTTCGAGATCATGCTGAACGGCATCCGGCGGCGTCCTGACAACCTGCCGCTGACGACACCGGGTCTGAGCAACGAGACGGTGGAGCAGGTGATGGGGCTGGCGCGACCAACCCCTGCGGAGGAGTAGCAGGCCTGTCCGTACGACAGACCTGCCACCCGTGGTTCAGGAGGACGGTCCCCAGTTGTCGCGGCTCGGGGTGGCCGAACTCGGCGTTGTCAGTGGCAGGTTGACGAAGGATGCGGCCTGAGGGGAGTGCTCCACCGTGTAGACGCCGCCGGCCAGGTTCGCCAGTTCCTGCGGGGTCGGGGCGACGGCGGAGTGGAAGTCGGCCGGGGTTGGCTGTTGACGCTGAGCTGGATTCGGTAACCGGCCGGGATCTTGGTGAAGTTGGACAGCAGCGAGATGTCGTAGCGGGTCGTCCGGCCCGGGGTGACCGGGCGCTGCGATGCCTGTGAAGGGGTGACTGGGCTTGAGGAGGCTGCCGTTGGAGCCGTACCAGCTCTCCCCGGAGTCCAGGGCGCGCTGGCTGCCCAGGAGGATGCCGTCGGCCTGCTTGGTCACCGTTCCGTCCGGCGCGACGATGCTGAGCTTCGCCGACAACTCGGCTTCGGTTGTTGTCGACTTGGCGTAGAGGGTGACGTCGGTCGGGCCGTCGAGCAGGGCCGCCTTGGTGAGCGGGGCGGTGGTGTACGTCAGGTGTTGGCCGCCGTCGCCGCACTCCACGCGAGCGAGTCGCCGCCCTGCTCCTTCGGCTCGCCGGGGGTGAGGGAGCCGTCGCCCAGATAGTAGGTCTTGGCGTCGGAGGACAGCGGCCAGGCCGCGCTGTTGACCCAGGTGTCGGCGCCGTTCTCGAACAGGTGCAGGGGAGTTGAGGTGTTGGCCATGCCGGTGGGCGCGTTCTTGAGCCAGGTGTCGAACCACTCCAGGCGGATGGCCTGAAGAGTCTCCTCGTTGACGTGCTCGCCGTGGGTCCAGGGGCCGACGATCGCCTGGTAGCGGCCGGTGACGGCTTCGCCGGAGGTGATCGGCTGCGTCAACGGCCGGTGGTGGTAGGCGTTTTGGGCGGCCACGTAGGCGCCGAGGTTCCCGCCGGGGAAGAGGTCGTTCCAGCCCGCCTCGGTCAACGCCGGGATGTCGTTGGCGACGATTTTCGGCATGAGTTTCTGCACGTCGAGGGACTGCCAGTACGCGTCGTCGTACGAGCGTGAACCGCCCGTCGCCTGCTGGGCGATGGTGACCGACTGCGGGTCGGTGGCGGGGTCGTCCTCGGGGCCGCGCGGCTCGGCCCGGGCGATGCCGGCGACGAAGGGGGTGGGGATACCGCCGTCGGCCGTGAGGTCGTTGTAGAAGTCCGAGTCGGTGCAGAAGGGAGTGATGGCTTTGAGCGCGGAGTTCTTGCCCACGGCCGCCGCGGTGAACCACTGGTTCACCCCGAGATAGGAGCAACCGTCAAGCCCCACCTTGCCGTTGGACCCCGACAGCGAGTGGGCCGCCCAGTCGACCAGGTTGGCCCCGTCCTTGCCCTGCCGGGCACCGAACCAGTCGACCTGCCCGCCGGAGTCTCCGGTGCCGCGGATCGCGGAGGCCACGTAGATGTAGCCGCGCTGCACGAAATAGGTGCCGCTGTCCGCCGGGTCGGAGCGCTGGGCGCCGTAGGGATTCTGCGTGAGGAGCACCGGGAACGGGCCCGAGGCGCGGGCGCCGGTGGCGGGGTCGGTCGGGTAGACGACCTCGACGGCGATCTTCACCCCGTCATCCATCGTGACGGTGGTGTGGACGGGCGCGCTCGCGGCGTAACCGGCGGCCGGTGGCGTCCAGTTGGACGCGTGCTCGGGGCGTGCGGTGGCCGTCGTCTGACCTGCGGCCACGAGCAGGAGCACTGCGGTGGCGCTGCTCAGGACGGAGACCCTGCGGGGAGGCTTGAGCCGTGCTCTTGCCTTGGGCTTCTTCATGCGGCTCCTTGAAGTGGGTGCGGGTGCCAGGTCGGTCACGCGGCCTGCGCGGCGGCCTGCGGGGCGCGGTTCAGGGCGAAGAGCGGGAGCACGGCACGCCCGCGGATGTCGTTGGTCAGCTCCGCCAGGACCAGGTAGAAGGCGACAGCGGCCAGCACGATCTCGACGTATCCGGCGGTCTTCAGCACCGAGTCGCTCGGCACGCCCGCGCTGGAAGCGCCCAGATAGGCGGTCACCAGCAGCACGATCGTCAGCGTCAGCAGGGCGAACGCGCTCACGATCACGCCGTTCGTGCCCAGACTCGCGATGCCGAAGACCAGCGTCACGACCAGCCAGCCGATGAGGAACAGCCCCAGCGACTGCATCACGGCATGTCCGCCCGCCGCCGCCGAGGCCTCCGCCGACGCACCGCCGGCCTTCGCCGCGGCCGCCGCCGCTCCCGCGATGTGCGGTGCCGCCCAGAACTCGATGACGGTGTAGCCGAGCCAGAACGCGCCGTACGCCGTCAGGAACGCGGCCGCGAAGGTCGCGCCGGACGCCAACGCGAAGAACCCCGCGACGAGTTGGACGATGCCGCCGTAGAAGAACGTGCCCGCCAGCACGATGGTGCCGTCGGCCGCGTCGATGATCCCGGCGGTGTGCAGGCCCAGGATGAGCGAGCACCACGCGAACCCGGCCGCCCCCACGGCTGTCGCGTGACCGATGTGAGACGTGGTGACTGCGTGAACCGGCGGGCTCTGGGCATCGGGAAGCGACACTTCAGCCATGGTGATCACCCTTCTGGAAATGTCGACGGCGGGGGCATCCGACCCAGGCCGTCAACCGAATGGTCGGTAGTTTGGGAACGGCCGGTCGGCACTGTCAAGGGATCGAACCGAAGTGGAAAACGCCCCGGACGGCGCCTCGGGGGCAGCCGTCGACGGGGCGCGGGCGGCGTCAGGGGTGCGTCGTCAGCGCGCGGATGCCACGCATCGTCCCTGGTGGGGAGGGGTGCTCACCGCTCCGACCGGAGTGGGCGGGTGATCGTCGGGGAGAGCCGCGTCGCGGGGCTTCCCGAGCCGGAGAAAAAGTGGAGATATATTCTCCGAAACGAGGGTGGGGGTGTCCTCAGGGAGATCATTCCCCGGGATCTGCTCGCGGAGGCCGCCGAGGATGAGCCCGAGTCCGAACGCCAAACGGTCGTCGAAGGTGAGGATCTCCTCGGCGGGGGTGGAGAAGAGTTGGGGGTACGTCTGTCGGGTGCCGGGGAACGTGAGGCGGTCGCGGGCGTCGTCGGTCAGGCCTTGTTGCTCAAGGCTCAGGGGCCTCGCCAAGGACGTAGCAGAGGACGGGGACGTGCCCGGAGCGCGGCGACCCCGGTGAAACCGGCCCGCCGCAATGACACCGGCGAGGCCTTCCGCGAGGGTCAGACTGTGCCGCTGCGCGGCGTAGCTGCCGCCGACGATCCGCGCGCCCTCGCGCTGGGCGAGCAGGGCCTGCCGCAACTACCGGTCGAGGACAGCGACTTGGGCCTCCCAGTCGTGTTCGCGGCCGTCCGGCAGGTCTTGGCCGGGATCGCCTCGGCTCTCTCGTCTCGTCCAGGAGGGCCTGCTTGTTGTCGAACACCCAGTAGATGGAGGGAAGTTGGAGCTTGTTGGCGTCTGCGAGCCGGCGCATGGTGAGCGCCTCAAGCGCCCGGCAGACCGTGATCGACAGGGTCCACGCGTTCATCCGCGGCTACGGCACGCGCTAGGAACTCGTCTCGTCCTGACCGGAGTTGGCCGTACCCGTGTCTGCCTGATGGGTGTCCGTGGCCGGCTCGGCCGGTCCCGCGAGGGTTGCGGTGCGCAGCTGCTCGGCGGCCCAGTGGGCCCACTCCTGCTCCAACTCCCGCTGCCGGATGCCGTGTTCGAGGACGAGTCGGCCGCACACGGTGAGCATGTCCTTGTCCCAGTCCTCCGTGTCCCGCAGGGCGACCAGGGTGTCCTGCTCCTTCGCCGATGCCTCCGCGTGGTCGAGCAGTCGCTGTACTGCCTCCTCGCGCGGCAGCAGTCCCAGGAAGAAGGTCTGCAGCAGCATCGGGTTGCGCAGCGGTCGGCTCTCCCGGTTCTCGGTGAGCCAACGCACCGTCTCCGCATGGCCTTCCGGGGTCAGTGAGTACTGCTTGCGTCCCCGGGGCCCTCCTCTGTGACCTTGATCAGACCCGTCGCGTCCAGCTTGGTCAGCTCGCCGTAGATCTGGCTCTGCTTGGCCGGCCAGACGTAGCCGAGTGAGGTGTCGAACATCTTCAACAGGTCGTAGCCGCTGCCGGGGCGGAAGACGAGGAGTCCCAAGAGGGCGTTGCGAAGGCTTGGGTGTGGGAGGCGCTGGCGGAGCTGTCCCCGGTCCTGCGTACGCCGCTGGTGCTGCGCTACTTCGCCACCGGGATCACCTCGTACGCACGGATCGCGGAGGTGTGCGGGACACCGGTCGGCACGGTCCGCAGCCGCCTCAGCCAGGGCCGGGCCAAACTGGCGACTGCCCTCGCCGCCACGGCGGATGCCCCGCACGGAGATGCCGCGCAACGGCTCCGCGCCAGCCGCGCCGAGGTCCGCGAACTGCTGGCCGCCGCGGGACCGGTCCACCTCATGGAACGGCGCCAGGACCCGTACCCGCAGGCCCTGGCGCCGCTCCGTCCGCTCGCGCTACCGCTCAACGAGCGTGCGGGACAGATCAGTTGATGGTGTAGCTGTCCCCGTACACCTTCCAGTTCAGCGGTGTGTTGAGGTCGAAGTTGCCGTTGCGGAGGAAGACACGCTGCTCGGTGTCGACGCGGGTGGTGTCACTGTGGGCCTCCTCCTGCTTCATGGCCCACACGCGCGTCGAGGAAGGCGTTGAGGTACGTCGTCTCGTTGCCGCCCTGGGCCGGCGGCTTGGCCGAACGCAGCGCGCGTGCACGGATGTTGCGGAAGCTGGTGGGGTCGTCGCCGTCGCCGTGCATGACGATGGCGTCGTAGTACGTGAACTGGCCCAGCACGCGCAGCCCGTCGGTCTTGCCCTGGCTGACGGCCGGGTTGAAGTACACCCGGTCGCGCTCGTCGTTCTGCGCCTGCTGGAACACCGTGTCCTGGGCCGCGGTGCGCCAGTCCTTGGGAAGTTCGGGTCGAGTCCGGAGTGCGAGTCGGTGCCGTTGACGTTCCGGAGCGCGGGCAGGTACTTGGCGAGGACGTTGCCGGGCTTGCGGGTCGCGTAGAGCTGGACGAGGTCGAGCATGTCGCCGGTGCCCGAACAGAAGCCGATGATGCCGGCGGTGTAGCCGCGGCCGTCGCCTATGTCCTCGATGTACTTGTACTGGGCCTTCCAGTCGAGGGAGGAGTTCTCGGCGCTGGACACCAGCTTCATGGCGATCTCCTTCTTCGCCGGGTTGTCGAGGCCGATCGCCGCGGCGGCCGAGGGAGCGGCCGAGGCCTGCGGCGCGCGCAGCAGAGGTGCCGCCGCGAGCGACACACCGATGAGCGCGAGGAGTGTCCGACGCGAGGGGCTCGCTGGCTCGGAGGGCGCAGCGTCGTGGAACGGGTGGACCACGGGGACTCCAAAGGGTGGTGGGGGTGGGGAGTTGGTCGTACCGCCGAACTGATAGGAAAGTTAACTATCAGAGGTTCGGTGCGAACGGCACCCACCGGGAGCCAAGTTCGTAGCTATGAACGAGAGTCGCGTGGGTGTGTGAGGGCGATGCTTGACGGTTTGCCCGCCCTTGTCGCACCGGCCACCTCGGAAGCGCTCCACCGCTCCTGTCATCGGCGAAGCGGCAACCGCCATGCCCGGTGTGCCCCTACTTCAACGCCACCCGCGGCAACATCGAGGTGGCCCTCAACCCCACGGTTCGGCAGGGAGTTCAGGCCCCGCGCTCCGTGCGAGTGCGAGGCCTCCGGGTGGTCCGGTGCGTCCGAGGGTACGGGCCCCGCACCCTCCCCGGTACTCCCGTATCTCGCGGATCCTGCGCGAAGTCTTGACGCGTCCCGCCCTGTTGCGTAGATATGACTGCGCAGTCATGACAGCGCAGTCATAGGCCGGGGTCGGGCTAGGATGCGGCTGCCGGAGATCGGGAGACACCATGACACCAGTGGCAGGACGTGGCGGCGGAGCCGCACCGCGCAGCGTGGACGTGGCACGCCTCGCGGGCGTCTCGCAGAAGACGGTGTCCCGGGTCATGAACGACGAGCCGTACGTCTCCGAGGACGTACGCCGTCGAGTCCTCGCGGCGGCCGGCGAACTCGGCTACCGCTCCAACAACGCCGCCCGCGCGCTCGCCTCCGGACGCACCCGGTCCATCGGCGTCGTGACGCTCGGCACCGCGCTGTACGGTCCCGCCTCGCTGCTCATGGGCGTCGAACGGGCCGTACGGGACACCGGTTACGCGCTTCGTGTCGTCAACACGATGGAGGGCGAGGCGGCGGGCATCGCCGGTGCGGTCGACTCGCTCCTGGACCAGGGCGTCGACGGCATCGTCATCTCGGAGCCGATCGACGAGGAGGGCGGGGGCGGAGCTGTCGGCGCGGGTCGACGTGCCGGTCCTCGTGCTCGGCGCGCCTCCGCCGTTCGCCGCGTCGCATGTCGTGACGGGTGGGATCGTCTCCGGGCAGATGGCGCGGGCGGCGACCGAGCATCTGCTGGAACTGGGGCACGCGACGGTTCATCATCTGGCCGGGCCGCAGCGGTGGTACTCGGCGCGGGACCGTCTTGACGGGTGGCGGGCCGCGCTTGCCGATCACGGGCGGGTCGAGCCTCCGGTGGTCGAGGGGACTGGTCGGCCGCGTCCGGGTACGCGGCCGGGCGGGAACTCCTTGCCGACCCTGCCGTCACCGCGGTGTTCGCCGCGAATGACGACATGGCGATCGGGCTGATGCGGGCGCTCTCGGAGGCGGGGCGGCGGGTTCCGGAGGATGTCAGCGTGGTCGGGTTCGATGACACGCCGGTTGCCGCGTATGTGACTCCGCCGTTGACGACTGTGCGGCAG
This sequence comes from Streptomyces sp. P3, assembly GCA_016893485.2. Taxonomy (GTDB): domain Bacteria; phylum Actinomycetota; class Actinomycetes; order Streptomycetales; family Streptomycetaceae; genus Streptomyces. The sequence goes on along the minus strand of JAFEKX020000001.1, from coordinate 922,465 downwards.
CCGTTCGATGCGATGGCGCAGGGCGGGTTGAAGTTGCTGGTGCATGCCATTGAGAACCCCGGGTCGGATCCGTTGCCGATGATCGATCCGCCGGTTGAGCTTGTTGTTCGGGCGTCTTCGGGGGCGCCTCGCTGGTTGCTCTGCCGGGTCCGGTGGTTTTTCTCCGCGGGCCCGGTGGGGGCTGGTCGCGCAGTTCCCCGCGCCCCTGAAGGGGCGCTCACCTCACCGGAAGTTTCAGCACGCCGTCGGTCGGTGTGCCGGTTCCTCGTATCCTCTCGCGGGAGTTCATCATGTCCGGATCCTTCTTCAACTCGTCCTCCTCCCTTGGCCGTCGGGGCTTTCTCGTGGCCGCCGGGGCGCTGTCGCTGGCCGCCTGTGGTGGGGGTGGTGGCGGTACGAGTGGCTCCTCCAGCAAGCCGGTCGGGCAGGCCGACATCGACAAGGCGATGAAGACGCCGACCCAACTGACGTTCTGGACCTGGGTTCCGAACATCGACAAGGAGGTCGCGCTCTTCGAGAAGAAGTACCCGGCCGTCAAGGTCAAGGTCGTCAACGCCGGTCAGGGCACGCCCCAGTACACCAAGCTGCGCACCGCGCTCAAGGCGAACAGCGGCGCCCCGGACATGGCGCAGATCGAGTTCCAGGCGATCCCGACGTTCACCATCACGGACAGCCTGCTGGATCTGCGTCCCTACGGCGCCTCCGCACTCAAGTCCACGTTCGTGGACTGGACGTGGGGCAGGTCAGCGGCAGCGGCGGGGAGATCTGGGCGATCCCGCAGGACACCGGACCGATGGGGATGCTGTACCGCAAGGACATCTTCGACCAGCACGGCATCCAAGTCCCCACCACCTGGGACGAGTTCGCAGCCGCCGCGCGCAAGCTGCACAAGGCCGACCCGGACGTCTACCTCACCAACCTCGCCGCCAACCAAGTCGCCGCCTGGCACGGCCTGTTGTGGCAGGCAGGTGCCAAGCCGTACGTCACCTCAGGCAAGAGCGACATCACCGTCAGCGTCGACGACGCCGTCTCCAAGAAGCTCGGCGAGTACTGGGGCACCCTCGCCCAGGACGGTGTGATCGGCGTGGAGCCGGACTTCACCGACGCCTGGTACGCGGCTCTGAACAAGGGCAAGTACGCGACCTGGCTGACCGGCGCGTGGGGGCCGGCCTTCCTGTCCGGCTCGGCGAAGGCCACCTCCGGCAAGTGGCGCGCGGCCCCGCTCCCGCAGTGGGACGCGGCCAAGCCCAGCTCGGGCAACTGGGGCGGCTCCACCACCGCCGTCATCCGCTCCACCAAGAACCCCATCCAGGCAGCGGTGTTCGCCCAGTTCCTCAACAGCGACCCCACCAGCGCCAAGATGTTCGCCACCGAGCAGTTCTTCTTCCCGGCGACCAAGCCTCTGCTCACGGAGGCGAGCTTCCTCGCCGACGCCCCCGCCTTCTACGGCGGTCAGAAGGTCAACCAGGTCTTCGCCGACATCAGCGCCCAGGTCGACCCCGCCTTCCAGTGGCCGCCGTTCCTCGACCGGGTGGCCACGGACTGGACCGAGACCGTCGGCAAGTCCCTCGCCGACAAGACCGACACCGCCCGCGCGCTCGGCTCCTGGCAGTCACGCATCACGACCTTCGCCAAGAGCCAGGGCTTCACGGTCAAGGGAGGCTGACGATGGCCACAACAGCCCCCGCCCGTACGGAATCCCCGCCCCGGCGACGCCAACTCGGTTCTGCGGGCGTCCTGTTCATCGCCCCGTTCATGGTGCTGTTCCTGCTGCTCTTCCTCGCCCCGCTTGGCTACGCCGCCTACCTGAGCCTGTTCCAGGAACGCCTCATCGGCGGCTCGACCTTCGTCGGCCTCGACAACTACGTCACCGCCCTCAAGGACCCCCAACTCCTCAAGGGGCTGGGCCGGGTTGCCCTCTTCTTCATCATCCAGGTCCCCGTGATGCTGGTGCTCGCCCTGTGCTTCGCACTCGCCCTGGACAGCGGCCTGCTCCGCCTGGCCCGGGTGATCCGCCTCGGCATCTTCGTCCCGTACGCCGTCCCCAGCGTGATCGCCACCCTGATGTGGGGCTACCTCTACGGCCCCGACTTCGGCCCCTTCGCCCAGATCAGCCTGACCTCCAGCTGCCGGCCCCGCACTTCCTCACCGACGGCTGGATGCTCGGCAGCCTCGCGAACATCGTCACCTGGGAGTTCGTCGGCTACAACATGATCATCCTGTACGCCGCGCTGCGCACCGTCCCAGCCGAGCTGTACGAGGCCGCCGCCATGGACGGCGCCGGCGCCTGGCGGATCGCCTGGTCCATCAAACTCCCCGCGCTGCGACCGGCGTTGACCCTCACCGTCCTCTTCTCGGTGATCGGCAGCTTCCAGCTCTTCAACGAACCGAAGCTGCTGATGAGCGTCGCCCCGGACGTCATCGACAGCTCCTACACCGCCAACCTCTACGCCTACTCCGTCGCCTTCATCAGCCAGCAGACCAACTACGCGGCCACGGTGTCCTTCATCCTCGGGCTGATCATCGTGATCGTGTCGTACGCCTTCCTGCTCACCGCGAACCGCAGGAGGACCGCATGACCACCATGACACCCGCCTCCTCAACCACCCCTACGCCGAGTCAAGTTGAGGCCGAGCGCCGACCGGCGCGCCGGTCGCCGGCCCGCCGTCGCAGCACCCCGCTCACCATCGCGATGCTGGCCGTCCTGGCGTACTTCCTGCTGCCCCTCTTCTGGCTGCTGATCGCCTCGACCAAGAGCACCCAGGACCTGTTCAACACCTTCGGCCTGTGGTTCTCGCACGCGCCGCAACTCCTGTCGAACATCAGGGCCACCTTCGCCCAGGACGACGGCGTGTTCGGCCGCTGGCTGCTCAACACCGTCCTCTACGCCGGGGCGAGCGCGCTCGGCGCCGCACTGCTCGCGGCGGCGGCCGGCTACGGCTTCGCCAAGTACCGCTTCCGCGGTCACGGTGCCGCCTTCAACCTGGTCCTCGGCGCCATCATGATCCCGACCACCGCGCTGGCGATCCCCACCTATCTGCTCTTCGCCAAGGCGGGCCTGGTGAACACCCCTTGGGCGGTCATCCTGCCGTCCCTCATCAGCCCGTTCGGCCTCTACCTCATGCGGATCTACGCCGAGGACGCCGTCCCCGACAGCCTCATCGAGGCCGCCCGCATGGACGGCGCCGGAGAGCTGCGGATCTTCTGCACGATCGCGCTGCGGCTGCTCGCCCCCGGCCTGGTGACCGTCGTCCTCTTCACGCTCGTCGCCACCTGGAACAACTACTTCCTGCCACTGATCATGCTCAACGACCCGAACCTGTACCCCATCACGGTCGGACTCTCCTCCTGGGCCGCCCGGGCGCAGAACGGCGGCGCCGGAGCCGGCAGCGACATGCTCGCCCTCGTCGTGACCGGCTCTCTCATCTCCGTCATCCCGCTCGTCCTGGCCTTCCTGCTGCTCCAGCGGTACTGGCAGAGCGGCCTGGCGACCGGCGGCGTCAAGCAGTAACTCCCCTTATTCTCCGGAGGTTTGTCCATGGCGGATCTGCCCGCCCGCGTGCTGTTCGGTGCCGCCTACTACCACGAGTACCACCCCGCCTACGGCCCGGACGTTCAGCCCGACGAGCAGCTCAAGACCGACCTCGACCTGATGGCCGAGGCGCACTTCACCGTCATCCGGGTCGGCGAGTCGGTCTGGTCGACCTGGGAACCCGAGAACGGCCGCTTCGAACTCGAGTGGCTGCGCCCGGTGTTGGACGGCGCTCACGAACGTGGCATCTCCGTCATCCTCGGCACCCCCACCTACGCCGTACCGCCGTGGCTGGCCCGCCAGTACCCGGAGATCACCGGCGAGCGGAGCACCGGTGAGCGCATCGGCTGGGGCGCCCGGCAGGAGGTCGACTTCACCCACCCGGCGTTCCGCTTCCACGCCGAGCGGATCATCCGCGAGGTCGTCGCCCGGTACGCCGACCACCCGGCCGTCATCGGCTTCCAGGTCGACAACGAACCGGGACTGGAGCTGTTCCACAACCACGGCGTCTTCCAGCGTTTCACCGATCACCTGCGCGCGAAGTACGGCGACGTCGAGACCCTCAACCGGGAGTGGTGCCTGGTCTATTGGTCCCACCGGCTGTCCACGTGGGCCGACCTGTGGACCCCGGACGGCAACGTCCAGCCCCAATACGACGTCGCCTGGCGGGAGTTCCAGGCCCGCCAGTGCACCGAGTTCATCGGCTGGCAGGCCGACATCGTCCGTGAGTACGCCCGCCCCGAGCACTTCGTCACGACCTGCATCTCCTACACCCGCCCGGCGGTCGAGGACGACGAACTCACCGACCGCCTCGACATCGCCACCGGCAACCCCTACTACGACATGCAGGACGGCCTGCTCCTGCCCGACCCCACCCCGGACACCCACGAACAGAAGTGGAAGACCACCGGCGTCTGGTCCCTCTACCAGACCGCCGACTGGATGTTCTCCTCCCGCCAGGAACCGTTCCTCGTCACCGAGACCAACGCCACCTCCATCGGCATGGCCTGGGACAACCGGCCCGCCTACGACGGCCAGTGGCGCCAGGCCGCCTGGGCCCTCGTCGGCCGCGGTGCCCGCATGATCGAGTACTGGCAGTGGCAGACCCTGCGCTTCGGCGCCGAGACCTACTGGGGCGGAGTCCTCCCGCACAGCGGACGGCCCGGTCGTACGTACGCCGAACTCGCGCGGATGGGCGCCGAGTTCGAGACCGTGGGTCCGCTCGTCGCCGGTCTCGAACCGGACGCCGACATCACCATCGTCTACTCCACCCCCAGCAAGTGGCTGATGCAGAAGCATCCGCCCCTCGCGACCCCGGACGGCGAACCGGACCCCGCCGCCTACCACCGCATCCTCGACCCCTTCTACCGAGGCGCCTTCGACGCCGGGCGCCAGGTCCGTGTCGTCCACGCCCGCCAACTCCACGACCCGCGCGGCGAACGCGAAGGCATGGCCCCCGACGAGGCCGCCAGCCGTCACCCCGTGCTCGTCGTCCCCGCCCTGTATCTCGCCGACGACACCACGCTCGACTGGTTCGCCGCCTACGCGCGAGCCGGCGGGCACCTGGTCCTCGGCCCCCGCACCGGCTACGCCGACCACGAGGCACGCGCCCGGCACGAACCGGCCCCCGCCCGTCTCACCGACGCCGCGGGAGTGTCGTACGACGAGTTCAGCAACCTGGCGCAGGCCGTGCCCGTGCGGACCGCGCCCGACAGCCCGCTGAGGCTGCCCGGGACCGCGACGGCGACGCACTGGGCGGACGGCCTGACCGTCACCGACGCCGAGATCCTCGCGACCTACGAGCACCCGCACTTCGGACGCTGGCCCGCCGTGACCACCCGCCGTCACGGGGAGGGGCGGGTCACGTACGTCGGCACCGTGCCCGGCCGTGATCTCGCCCGTGCGCTGGCCGAGTGGATGGCGCCGGTCGCCGGCAGTGGCTGGGGCGAGCTGCCCGCGTCCGTGACGGCGACGACCGGCACCTCGCCCGACGGACGGCGCGTGCACATCGTCCACAACTGGAGCTGGGAGCGGGCCGGTTCGACGGTCCCGGTCGATCTCGTCGACGCCCTGGACGGCATGGCCCTCCCCGCGGGCGCGGTGCTGGAGCTGGGCCCGTGGGACGTACGCGTACTTGTTTCCCCGATCGACGCGAAGGAGTAGCTGTGCGAAGAAGCAGAGCGGTGCAGGTGCTGGGTACGTTCGGCGGGGCGGCGGCGATGCTGGCGGTGCCCATGGCCACCAGCGCGCAGGCGTACAACCCCACGGGTGGAATCCTCTATCAGCTCGGCAGCGAACCGTGCCTGAAGGGGCGGGGCAACTGCGCCGTCTACCCGAAGTCCGCCCAACTGCCCGGCGGGCGGCTGGTCGCGTCGTTCGAGAAGTCCACCGTCGTCCCCGCCACCGGCAGTGCGGCCGGGCAGACGCTCCCGGTCTACAAGAGCGACGACCACGGGACGAGCTGGCAGCCGCTGTCCGAGGTGAAGGCCCCCGCGTATCTGTCCAACGACCCCAAGTACGCCAAGTACACCAGCAATTGGACCAACCCCTACCTCTACACGCTGCCGCAGGACGTCGGACAGCTGAAGCGGGGCACGCTGCTGCTGGCGAGTGTCGTGTCGGGCGACGACGCTTACTACAGGGAACACAAGGCTGCCGACCCGAACTGGACGCCCTCCAACGACGGTGACCGCAGCGACCTCGCCATCGCGCTGTACTCCAGCACCGACGGCGGCACGTCCTGGCAGGTCCTCAACGTGATCGCGACCGGCGGCCGGCAGGGCGGCAGCGCGGGCGCGATCGGGCAGAACGTCGCCACGGCCAACACACACCAGCAGGTGGACCCCGTCTGGGAGCCGTACCTGATGGTCTACCAAGGCCAACTCGTCTGCTACTACTCCGACGAGAACGACTACACCGGCTTCGACCCGACCACCGGAGTCGCGACCCTCGACACCGCCAACGACACCGCCACGGACTCGCACGGGCAGATCCTGGCCCACCGCACCTGGAACGGCCGCAGCGCGAAGTGGAGCGGACCCGTCGTCGACGTCGCGGGGCTGACCCAGAACATGGACGGCGGCAAGACCGAGATCGGCGGCGGACGGCCGGGCATGACGAACGTCGTGCGGACCACGGACGGCACGTGGCTGCTCACGTACGAATACTGGGGCGGCGGGGCCGACACGCGATACGTGCTCGCCGACAACCCGCTGGAGTTCTACCGGAGTTCGACCACCGGTGGCGCCGTCACCTCGCTGCCGGTCGACACCGGCTCCCGTCCGCTCGCGACGGGCGGCAGTCCCGTGGTCATCAACCTGCCCGGGGAGGGCTGGTCTACAACGCGGCCGGCAGCGGCGATGTCTGGGTCAACAAGAGCGGTCGTAGTGACGGGGTGTGGAAGGAGTACCAGACGACGTCGCGGGCCGGATACAGCCGCGACCTCCAGTACGTCGACGGCACCGGCCGTATCGCGATCCTCAACAACCAGGGCACCTCGACGATCGCCTACGCGGAGGTCGACCTCGGGCGGTCGGAAGGCGCCTACTACCGACTGGTGAACCGGAAGACCGGCCAGGTGATCGGCACGGGCGGGAAGTCGAACGACGCGAACATCGGCAACGGGAACGTCCCCGATGTCGTCCTGGAGGCCCGGGGTTCCGCTGTGGACCGGGACACCCAGTACTGGCATGTGGTGACCGAACCCGGCGGCGGGGTAACGCTGTTGAACAAGTCGGGCGGCCGGGCGGCGGCCATCTGGACCGGCAACGCGACCGTCGGCCGGCGGATCGGGCAGTGGGTCGACGACAGCACCTCCGGCAGCTGGACCTTGGTGAAAACCGCCGACGGGTTCTACCGGCTGCAGTCGGTCAGGAACCCGAGCCTGTACCTGACCGGAGCGTCCGACGGGGCCCCGCTGACCCTGCAGAACACGGCGGCGGACGGCTCCCAGGAGTGGAAGCTCGCGCCGTAGGGCGGGAGACGGGCCGGTCGGCTTCGGGGTGAACTGCCGCTCGGCCCACTACCGTTGGGAACATGAGGGTTCGTCACAAGGCGCGGGTCGTGCTCTTCGACGACGGTCATCTGGTGTTCCTGAAGCGGGGCTGGCTCGGCGGCGATCCGTACTGCACGGCCGTCGGCGGGAGCGTCGAGCCCGAGGACGCGGACCTCGAAGCGGCCCTGCGGCGCGAGGCGTTGGAGGAGATCGGGGCCACGATCGGTCCGGTCACCGAGTTCCTGACGCTGACCGAACCGCGCGGGACGAGCACTGTCGTCCAGCACTACTTCCGCGCCGACCTGGTCGCCATGGACCCGAACCTCCGTCATGGTCCGGAACTCGACGACCCGGACACGGGCCTCTTCGAACCGGTGCGGGTCGCCGTCAGTCGCCCTGCCGTGGCGGCCCTCAATCTTCAGCCGCCCGAGCTGGCCGACTACGTGCTCGCGCATGTCGAGGACTGGGGCGCCTGACAGCCACACGGGGTCACAACACCTTGAGCTGGGTGAGGAGTTGGAGGGTGTCGGTGTTGACCCAGTACTCCACGAACCTGCCGTCGCGCATCCGGAGTGTGTCGGTGCCGGTGAACGTGATCACCGTCCCGGGCTCGGCCTTGGCGCCGGGGAAGCCGCCGGCGTAGGTCCCCGTGGCCGTCCACCGCACGGACGCGTGGCGGCCGTCGATCAGCGGGGTGACCTGCTCGGTGAAGCGGAGGTCGGGGAATGCGGCGCGGGTCTGCTTGATCCAGGCGACGAGGCCGTCGGCACCCCGGATCGCGCTGCCGTCGCCGCCGTCGAGGAGGGCGGGCGTGGACGCGGAAGGCGGGGAGATGATGCCCGGCGCCTGGTCGTAGTCGCCGTTCCAGAGCCGGAGCCAGTTGTCGAGCATCACCTTGGGTCGCTGGACGCCGTCGTGGCTACGGGCGGTCGCGACCGTGGTCGTCGTGGTCTTCGTTGTGGTCTTCGGGGACGCGTCCGAGGCCGTGGCGGTCATGGCCGTGCAGGCGAGGGCGGCGAGTGCCGCCGGGACGAGCAGCCGGGCGCGGTGGTGTCGGGCGGTGCGGGCGGGCGGGACGGTGGTCACGGCGGGGCCTTTCGAACGTAGTGAAGGAGAGGGGAGGAAACGGCGCGTCACGGGATCAGGACGACCTTGCCGGCGACCGTGCCGGACTCGGCAAGGCGGACGGCGTCCGAGACGCGGGCGAGCGGGAGTCGAGCCGCTATCCGGGCGTTGACCTCACCTCGCTCGAGGGCCGCGAAGACCTGCGTGAGGTCGGCGCTCAGCTGGGCGCGGAACTTGTTCTTGCTCAGGGCGCGCCCGGCCCAGACGTTGAAGAAGTAGGCGTGGCGGCCGTTCGGCAGCGCGTTCCACATCCAGACGCGGCCCAGGATCTTGAGCACCGGCAGCTGCTTGGAGCCCTCGTCGTCACGGGTGGAGGCGCTGCCGTAGGAGACGAGCGTGCCGCCGGGGGCGAGGAGACGCCAGGAGCGGACGACGCTGGGGCCGCCGACGTGGTCGAAGACGGCGTCCACACCGCGCGGGGAGAGCTCGCGGACGCGGGCCGCGAGGTCCGGGGTGCGGTAGTCGATGGGCTCGACGCCCTGCTCGCGGAGCGCCTCGTGGGTGGCGCGGGGAGGCCGTGCCGATCACATGCACCCCTGCGGCGTGGGCGAGTTGGACCAGGACGGTGCCCACCCCGCCGTTCGCCCCGTGCACCAGGATCGTCTGGCCGGCGCGGACGCGGGCCTTGCGGTGCAGCATCTGCCAGGCGGTGATGCCGTTCACGACGACCGTCTCCGCCTCGGCCGCGCCGATCCCCTCGGGCACCGGCACCACGTCGGCCGCGTCGACCAGCACATGGCTGGCCCAGCCGCCGACCTTGACCAGCGCGGCCACCCGGGTGCCGGCCAGGCCCGGCTCGACGCCGGCGCCGGTGCTCTGGACGGTGCCCACCAGGTCGTAGCCGGGGACGAAGGGGAACGGCGGCTGGTCGTAGTACTTCCCGCGGCGCATCTGCTGTTCGGCGAAGGAGACCCCGGTCGCCTCCATCCGGACCAGGACCTGGCCGGGGCCCGCGACGGGGACCGATCCGTGCCGGACCTCCAGGCCCTCGGGCTCCACCTTGCCGGGCAGGACGACCTCGACGAGTGCCTCGGTGGTGCTGTCCACGGGGTTCGTGCTGTCGGTGCTGTTCATGGTGACCTCCACTGCGATCCGCTGTGAGCTAGGTGGCTTCGTGTTCGTTATAAGTTGTAACTCACGCGAGAGGGGGTCGTCAATAGCGATCGTGATAGCTTCTAACTGAAGCTTCAGTGTGTAGGCGAGTGGGAGTGGAAGGCGGCCGGTCATGGCGGAAACGGGCACGAAGACCCCACGCGAGCGCTATCGCGAGCAGGTCCGCGCGGAGGTCAAGGAACACGCGCGGGAGCAGATCGCCACGGCGGGCGCCTCCGCGCTCTCCCTCAACGCGATCGCCAAGCGCATGGGCATGAGCGGACCCGCCCTCTACCGGTACTTCGCCAGCCGCGACGACCTGACCTGATCACCGAGCTCATCCGCGACGCGTACCGCAGCCTCGCCGACGTCTTCCACGCGGCCGCCGAGTCCGGCACCGACCTGCCCGGCCTGGCCCACGCGCTGCGCGAGTGGGCCCTCGCCGACCCGCAGCGCTACTTCCTCATCTACGGCACACCGGTCCCCGGCTACCACGCGCCCGACGACATCACCGGGATCGCGTCCGAGATCATGGCGTTCCTTCTCGACGCGAGCACGGAACTGCCCGCGGACGGTCCCGCGAGCGCGTTCGAACTCGACCTCCAGGCGCACCGGCACTGGGCGGGCGACCACCCCGCCCCGCCCGCGGCCCTCCACCGCGCCCTGACCTTCTGGACCCGCCTGCACGGCGTGCTGTCCCTCGAACTCGCGGGCCACTTCGACGGCATGGGGTTCGACCCGGCGATGTTCTTCGACTCGGAACTGGCCGGGCTGGTGGAACGGTAGGGGAGGCCGGGCGTATCTCGGTCGGTCAGGTCGTGAAGTGGTCGGGGTCGGCGGCCTTCCAGTCGGCCGCCCAGTCCGCCGGGGGCTCGACGAGCAACTGGCCGGGGAGAGCCAGTCGTAGAGGACGTCGTAGGAGCGGACGGTCTGCGGGTCGATGCGGCGGCACAGCATGTGCGGCCGGAGCTGTGCGGGGTCGGTGACTCCCATGGAGGCCATGATCTGGAGGGCGCTGCCGACGGTGGCTTCCTGGAGGCGCTGTACGCGGGCGGCCTTGTCGCCGACGTCGAGGGCGCGGGCCCGGCGCGGGTCCTGGGTGGTGACGCCGACGGGGCAGGTGTTGGTGTGGCAGCGCTGGGCCTGGATGCAGCCGACCGCGAACATCATGGCGCGGGCCGCGTTGCCGTAGTCGGCGCCCTGGATCATGCGTTTGACGAGGTCCGTGCCGGTGGCGATCTTGCCGCTCGCGCCGATCCGGATCCGGTCCCGCAGGCCGGCGCCGACCAGGGCGTTGTGGACGGTCATCAGACCCTCGGTGAGCGGGGTGCCGATGTGGTCGGCGAACTCGAGCGGGGCGGCTCCGGTGCCGCCCTCCGCGCCGTCGACGATGATGAAGTCGGGCGCGGTGCCCTCCTCGATCATCGCCTTGCACACGGCGAGGAACTGCCGCCGTGAACCGGGGCACAGCTTGAAACCGGCCGGCTTGCCACCGGACAGCTCCCGCATCCGCGCGATGAAGCGGACGAGTTCACGGGGCGTGGAGAACACCCGGTGATACGGCGGTGAGACGACCGTCCGCCCCTCCGGGACGTCTCGCACCCGCGCGATCTCCGCGTTCACCTTGGCGCCCGGCAGCACCCGCCGATACCGGGCTTGGCGCCCTGCGACAGCTTGAGGGAGACGCATTTGACGTTGTCGCCCGACGCCTTCTCGGCGAACTCGCCGGGGTCGAAGTCTCCGTCCCGGGTCCGGCAGCCGAAGTACCCGGTGCCGATCTCCCAGACCAGGTCGCCGCCCGGACGCAAGTGGTACTCCGAGAGCCCGCCCTCACCGGTGTCGTGCGCGAAACCGCCTGCCGCGGCACCCCGGTTGAGCGCGAGCACGGCGTTGCCCGACAGCGAGCCGAAGCTCATCGCGGACACGTTCAGCAGGGCCATGTCGTAGGGCCGGGTGCAGTCCGGGCCGCCGATCCGGACCCGCGGCGGGTCCTTGGGCACCGGGCGCGGGGCCATCGACGGCACCAGGTACTCGTAGCCCGCCTGGTAGACGTCGCGTTCGGTGCCGAACGGCTCCTCGGCGGCGGTGCCCTTGGCGCGCTCGTAGACGATGCTGCGGATGTCGCGGTCGAAGGGGCGGCCGTCGAAGTTCCGCTCCACGAAGTACTGCTGCAACTCGGGACGGATGCGCTCCAGCAGGAAGCGGGCGTGCCCGATGACCGGGTAGTTGCGCAGCACCGAGTGCCGCCGCTGGACCAGGTCCCACACGCCGACCGCGCCGAGCACGGCCAGCGGCACCGCCGCCGGCCACCACCAGGGCGACACCGCCACGGCCAGACCGACCGCCGCGAGGGCGGCACCTACGACCACGGCGACCATTCCGATTCTCAGCACGGCCCTCGGGTAACCCGCATGACCCGTCTCATGCCGACCGGAAGCGGCGGCCGGGAGGCGCCCGTCGGGACGCTCGGCGACGTACCGTTGAAGCAAGGCCGGGAAACGTCCGAATGGCATACGGCAAAGCGGGTATCGCGGCCTTTCGGAAAGGGGAATCGACATGGCTGTGTTGATTCTTGTACTTCTCCTCGCCCTGATATTGGGCGGCGCCGGATTCGCCCTTCACTTTCTCTGGTGGGTCGCCGTCGTCGTAGCCGTTCTGTGGCTCCTGGGATTCGTCTTCCGCAGTGCCGGAAGCGGTGGGTCGAGGGGCCGTTGGTACCGGTGGTGACCTCATGCGGAGCGTAGGCGAACAATAAAGTTGTGTGGGACGGAAAACGGTGGGCACTCGACCTGCCGAGGGACGCCCACCGCGATACCGGACGGGCTTCCTCGGATTCACGCACTGCAAGGGGAGGTTTCGCATGACGGACAACGTATGGGGTTACCAGGCCGAGTCGGGCCACCAGCCGGGCACCGACCTGACCGGATTCAAGGTCGAGGCGACGGACGGCAGCATCGGCAAGGTCGACAAGCACTCCGACGAGGTCGACGACTCCTACCTGGTGGTCGACACGGGTGTGTGGATCTTCGGCAAGGAGGTCCTGCTCCCGGCGAGCACGGTCGTGAGCATCGACCCGAACGAGAAGAAGGTCTCCGTCGGCCTCACCAAGCAACAGATCAAGGACGCCCCGGAGTTCGACCGGGAGAAGCACCTCGGCGACCGGGGTTACCACGACCAGGTCGGCACGTACTACGGCACCGGCCGAGGCGGTCCCTTCGGCGGCCCGCTCGTCTGATCCGGCAGCTGCCGCGAGCACCACGGCCCCGGGATTCCGCGAGGAGTCCCGGGGCTCTCGCGTGCCCGGGGCGCGCCCTACGAGAACAGGGCGGCGATTAGGGCGATGTCGTCGTCCTTGTTGTGCCCGAAACGCGCGAGCAGCACCTCGCACAACTCCTCGAGATCGGCGGGGCCTTCGATGACCGCGTCGCTGAACTCGCCGAGCGTGGCGTCGAGATGGGCGGTGCGCACCTCCACGAGGCCGTCCGTGACCAGGAGCAGACGGGTGCCGGGCGGGGCCGGCACGACGGTGGGCGGCGGATGCGGCAACCCCAGGCCGAGCAGCGGACCGTGGGGTGGTGGTACCGCGGGCCGTGCCGCGGGTCGACGACCAGGGGCGGGATGTGGCCGGCGTTGGCGATGTGCAGCCGGCGGTCGTGCGGGGTGACGAGGACCAGGCAGAGGGTGACCGTGACCCCGGGCTGCGACTGGCCCAGCAGGGTTTCCAGGCGTTCCAGGATGCGGTGCGGCGGGTGGCCCTCGATGGCGTAGGCGCGCAATGCGTGCCGTACCTCGCCCATCACCGTCGCGGCCGTCACCGAGTGCCCGACGACGTCCCCGATGGCGAGCAGCAGGCCGTCGACCGTCCGCACCGCCTCGTAGAAGTCCCCGCCGATCTCGGCGTGTTCGGAGGCCGGGAGGTAGCGGAAGGCCAGTTCGACGCCAGGGACCGTCGGCAACTCCTTGGGCAGGAACGAGCGTTGCAGAGCCAGACCCAGGGCGCGTTCCTCGTTGTACGTGCGCAGGGCCTCCAGGGCCAGGGCGCTCGCGTTGGCCAGCTGCTGGAAGAGCTGCTCGTCGTCGGCGCTGCCCAGGGCGGCCGAGGGGACGGCCAGGCAGACGGGGGACGGCCGCGTTTGGTGCGGGCGACCGCGAGCGCGATCTCGCCGGGCAGGTGGTCGCCCGGCAGCAGCGCTCGCCAGCGGTCGTGCGGAATGCGGACGACCGCGACCCCGGTGTCCTGGTGCAGGCCCTGGGCCGCCAGCTGGTCCAGCAGGCCGACATGGGCCGGATGCGTGCGTACGGGGGTCCGAGGATCGTCGATCATGCTGTGCACGGCCTGTGCCTGGGGCGAGAGGAACACCGCGCTGGCCGGACTGTCCAGCACCCCGGCCGCGCCGCCGGTGGCCGCCGAGGCGAACGAGTGGAAGCCCACGGCGCTGTACACGTCCAGCGTCGCCGCGTTGAGCGCGATGAGGCGTCGCGCGAGCCGTTCGGCGCGCTGGCGGGCCCGGGCGTAGCGCAGGGTGGCGGTGACCGTGGCGAGGAGTTCGCCGGGGTCGATGGGCTGGTCGAGATAGGCGTCCGCGCCCCGGCGCAGCCCTTCGGCGTGGTCGTCGGCGCTGGTGGCGGCGGCGGAGATCTGGATGATCGGCAGATGGACCGTGCGCGGGTCGGCCTTGAGGCGTTCGCTGACCTCGAAGCCGCTCATGTCGGGCAGCAGCACATCGATGATGGCGAGATCGGGCAGCGCGCTCTCGGCGGAGTTCAGCCGCGCGAGCCCCTGTTCACCGGTGGCGACGCCGATGACGGTGTGTCCCGCGCGCCGGAGCCAACTGGTGAGGACGTAGCGGTTCGTCTCGTTGTCGTCGATGACCAGGACGGTCGCGGGTGAGGGGTCCTGGACCTTATCGGGCATGGTCCGAACCTCCGGTGTCCGGTTCTTGAGCGGGTTCCCGGCCGAGGTCCGGCAGGCGTACCTGGACCCGGGTGCCGACGCCCGCGGTGCTGGTGAGGGTGAGGGAACCGCCGAGCAGTTCGGTGAGCGTGCGGGCGTAGGGCAGGCCCAGGCCGGTACCGGGGCGCCCCCTCTGGTGGGGGCCGCGGACCTGGTAGAACGCCTCGAAGACCCGGCCGAGTTCGTCGGCGGGGATGCCCACCCGGTGTCCGTGATGGTGAACAGGACGGCGTGCGGGGAGAGTTCGGGGTCGACGGCCACCTCCAGGCGCACCTCGCCCCGCTCGGTGAACTTCAGGGCGTTGGACAGGAGGTTGCGCAGGATGCGGATCAGCAGCGTCTCGTCGGTCACCAGGGACGGCTGCTCTTCGAGACCGGGGGTGACGAGGGTGACCTGGTCCGGTTGGGGCTGCTCAGCAGGAGAGTGCCGAGGTGGGCGAACAGGAGCCGCAGATCCACCGGTTGGGGATGGATGTCGAGGTGGCCCGCCTCGGCCTTCGCGACGTCCAGGAGGTCGTTCACCAGCGACAGGAGGGTGCGGCCGGAGGACGCGATGAGGTCGACCTGTTCCCGCTGTTCACCGGTGAGCGGTGGTGAACTGGGCGCCAGCAGCAGGGCGGAGAGCGCGACCACGGAGTTGACCGGAGTGCGCAGCTCATGGCTGATGTTGGTCCAGAAGCGGGTCTTGGCCTCGCTCGCCTCCAGCAACTGGTGCCGCTTGTCCTCCAGTTCGGAGTGCAGGGCCAGCACACCGCTGTTGGTGGTCTCCAGCTCCTGGGTCAACTCCGAGTAGAGCGCGAGCACTCCGCGGTTGGTCTCCTCCAACTCCTCGTTCAGATGCAGGAGTTCCTCCCGCTGGGCGCGGGTCTCCTCCAGGGCGGCGACCAGGTCGCGGGTCTGGGCGCGCAGATCGTCCGCCTCGGTGGACCGGGCACCGCCGGCGAGCACCTTGACCAGGCGTGCGCGCAGGTCGGCCGCCGTCAGCCCGGGCGCGGTGAGCGGCTGGGTGACGACGATGCGGCTGACCGTGGCGCCGGCCTCGTGCTCGACCCGTACGAGCTTCGCCGCCAGGTCCAGGGTGTCCTCGGCCGGCGGCGGCCCGCCGATCCACACGAACGTGATGACGAGGGCCGTCGGCTGCGCCGAGGCGTCCAGGCCGAAGACGACTTCCAGGCCGCGGCAGCCGAGCCGGTCGCGCCCCAGTTCGCTCAGCGCGGTGGCCAGCCGGACCTGGTCCTGCTGGTCCAACGCCACGGCCGCCGCGGCCTGTTGGGCGCTGCGCCGCAGGCCGAACACGTCCTGGGGTGTGGTGAGCCCGAGGGACGCCACCCGTCCGACGGCCTCCGGCGAGTGGTCGGGGCGCAGCACTCCGCCGCGCGGGCCCGGCTCAGCCGTGTCGGTCGGCATGCCCGCCCCTCTCCCCGGTCACCAGGCGCCCTTGACCACGACCGCACACGCGTCGTCCAGCCGTACCGCGGCCTCGCGCAGCAACTGCCCGGCCATGACGAGCGGTGAGTGACTCAGAAGGCCCGGCAGAGCCGTCGGGTCCCAGCGCTCGGTCAGCCCGTCGGAGTGCATGACCAGGGCGCCGTACGCGGGGGGGCTCCTCGAACGTCCGCAGCCGCCGCATGTGCGCACCCACGATTCCGGGGCCGACAACAGAGCACGGCGACCACCGTCGTCGACGAGGAAGCCGCTGACGTTGCCGATGCCGCAGTACAGCAGCCGCCCCGCCGCGGGCTCGATCCGTGCCACCGCGACCGCCCCGCCCCGCGTCCCCGCAGCGCACGGTGCACGGCGCCGAGGACACCCTCGGGACTGAGATCCTGCGTGGCGTGGAACGCCCTGACCGCCGCCTGACTCGCGCGCTCCGCGAGCGGTCCGTGGCCCAGACCGTCGCAGAGCATGACCAGGAGCACGGGGTGCTCACCGCCGCCGTCACCGTCCACCGCGCGTACGGCCCAGGCGTCCCCGCACACGGTCTCCCCCGCTGATCGGCCTGGTCACGCCGGCGGCGATCGATTCGTCGGGGAAGGACACGGCGGCTCTGCCGTCACCGGTGCGCGGCCAGAACCGGGCGGCCATGACCGTGCCCCGGCCGGGCACCGAGTGCAGGTCGAAGCGGTCCGCCAGCCGGGAGACCGCGCCCAGACCGATGCCCAGCGTGCCCGCGCTGGACGTCCCGTCGGCGAGGGCGGCGGACACGTTCGTCATCCCGGGCCCCGAGTCCACGGTGAGGAACTCCACCCCGGCCGTGTCCCCGGAGCGCACCACCCGCAGCAGCAGGGCACCGTCCTCGGCGTGGCGCTGCACGTTCGTGGCGGCCTCGGTGACGGCGAGGGCGATCTCGCCCGCCCGATGGCTGCTGAGTCCGATGCGCCGGGCCAGCGCGGTGGCCGCGCCCCGGGCGGCCACCGACAGCGAGGGTCCGTCCCGGAACCACGCCAGGTCCTCGGACTCCAGGAGGGTCGTGGTAGTCATCTCGCCCACTTGATGATCGTGACGGCCGTGCCCTCGCCGGGCGCGGTACGGAGCCGGAAGTCGTCGACGAGCCGCTTGGCACCGCTCAGGCCCAGCCCCAGGCCACCGCCCGAGGTCCAGCCGTCCGTCATGGCCTGCTCGATGTCGGGGATGCCCGGTCCGGTGTCCTCGAAGACCGCGCCCACACCCCGTCTGCCGTTCGCGCTCACCAGCCCGGCCCTGACCGTGCCCCCGCCGCCGTAGGTCAGCGTGTTGCGGGCGAGTTCACTGGCCGCGGTGATCATCTTCGTCTGGTCGACCAGGGACAGACCGCACCGCTGGGCCAGTGCCCGGATCGCCTGGCGGACGTGGACGAGATCACTGCTGCGCTCGACGGCGTAGACCTGTGGTTCTTCGTCGGCTGTCCAGGGCGCTGTCACCTGGGGCCCGTACCGGAGGGCCGGCTCAGCTTGGCCAGGCCCTTCTCCAGGTCGAGAGCGGTGCTGACACCGCCGAGCGAGAGACCCAGCTCGACCAGGGTGATGGCGACGGCCGGGCGCATGCCCACGACCACGGTCCTGGCGTCCAGGACCCGCGAGATGGCCGCCACCGTCGCCAGCATGCGGCCCACGAAGGAGTCGACGATCTCCAGAGCGCTGATGTCGATGATGACGCCCTGGGCGGACTTGGCCACGATCTGGTCGGCCAGGTCCTCCTGGAGGTTGAGGACCGTCTGGTCCTCGAGGTCGAACTGGACGGACACCACCAGGATGTCGCCGATCCGCAGGATCGGAATGCGCTCGCTCATCGCCGCGCGCCGGTGTGCGCGACCATGTCCACCCCGGACCGGCGCAGGGCCAGCTTGAGGGCGTCGGCCAGACTCGCCTTCGTCACGATGCCGTCGAACTCGATCCCCAGCGCGACGATGGTCTGCGCGATCTGCGGACTGATGCCGGACACCGTGCACTCGGCGCCCATCAGCCGCGCGGCGACGATGGTCTTGAGCAGGTGCTGGGCGACCTGGGTGTCCACCGCGGGAACGCCCGTGATGTCGATGATCGCCTGCTCCGACCCGGTGTCCACGAGGGCCTGAAGCAGCTTCTCCATCACCACCTGGGTCCGCGCCGAGTCCAGGGTGCCGACCAGCGGTACGGCGATGACCCCGTCCCACAGCCGCACCACCGGCGTGGACAGCTCCAGCAGCTGCTCCGCCTGGGCGGTGATGAGCTCGTCCCGCGTCCGCGTATAGGTCTCGATCGTGAAGAGACCGAGACTGTCGAGTATTCGGGACAGCCGCAGATAGGCGCGTACGTCGTCGGCGGTGCCCCTTTCCAGCACGGGCTCCAGAACCCGTTTCAGCGCGAAGACACTGACGGCGGTCTCACTCGGCGAAAATCCCTGCCGGGCCCGGTTCCTCGACAATTCCGTCAAATGGGCGCGGACTTCGGACATGTGCTCCGAGTGGACATCCGTGGCACCCTTTCGGAGCGCGTCCACCAGGGCTTCGTACAGTTCGCGCAGCTCACGATTGAGCTCTGCCGCACTGACGCGGCCACCGAGTGATCCGGTCACCTCTCCGACCCATGACGCGGCCAGATCCTGCCCTTCGACCGACAGGAGCCCCACGAGGTCCACGGCATTGTCTCGCTTCACCATTCAGGCGCTCCTTCGATATTCACATGTAGGTGTCAGGACTGACCGATGCAGCCTACGGCACATGCGCGGAGGTCATTTCTCCACCGCTTGACGCACGGTGGGCACGCACGAAATGAGGGCGTCGACACCGACGATCTGCAGCACGCGCAGTACGGACGGCCGCGTACCGGCCACCCGCAGCCAGCCCTGGGCGTCCAGGGCCGCACGGTGCGCGGCGATGAGCGCGTTGATGCCGCTGGAGTCCATGAACGTCAGCTCGGTGAGATCGGCGACGGTCCGCGGCGTGCCACCGGCGGGCGGCCTCAACGCCTCCTCGGCGAAGTCCCGCGCCGCGTGGTCCAGTTCGCCGCGCAGGGCGACGATCCGGATGCCCTCGAGGGTGGAGTGATGGACCGTCAGATGGCCGGGCCGTGTGGGGTGTTCGTCTGTCACCGTGTCCTCGACTGCGTTCGCTGGTGCGACTCGGGCCGGTCCCTGTGCCGAAGCCGGGCCGGATGGCGGAGGGGAGACGCGCTCGGAGGCGCGATCAAATCGCGTGGCGAGAACATGAGGTACGCCGGGCCGGGTAGGCGTCGCCCGACGACGGGAACGGAAGGTGACACGGAGTGGAGCCTGCCGACAGTGACGGCGACGGTGAGCTGAGCTCCCGTCACCCGACCACTTCCGTCACCTTGAGCGGCGACGACACCTGCATCGCCGAGGCACGCGACCTCGCGGCGGACTTCCTCGTCCGTGCCGGTGCCGACCACGGGGTTGTCGTCTCCGCCCGTGCCATGGACCTCACGCGTCTGGTCGTCAGCGAGCTGGTCACCAACGCCGGCCGGCACGCGCCCGGCCCGCTGCGAATGGAACTGCGCATCCTGGACGAGGCGGTGGAGGTGACCGTACGGGACACCGCCCGGGTGCAGTTGCTCGCCCGCCCGGTCGATCCGCGCAGGGTCGGTCAGCACGGTCTGGAGATCGTCATGGCCGTGGCGCAGGCGTTCCAGGTCCGCCTCGAACCGAACGGCAAGGCCGTCACGGCCCGCATCGCCCTGGCCGACGAGGTGCGCGGCAACGGCTCCCCGCTCGGCGCTCCGTGAGGTCAGCGTGTTCATCCGGCCAGTAGTCCGCTGCGGAGTTTGCCGAGCGTGCGGGTCAGGAGACGCGAGACATGCATCTGGGACACGTTCAGTTCGCGGCCGATCTCGGCCTGGGTCAGCTCCCGGCCGAAGCGCATCTCGATGAGGGCCCGCTCCCGCTCGTCGAGCCGCCGCAGCAGGGGGCCGAGTGTGTGCAGGTCCTCGAAGAGTTCCAGAGCGGGATCGGTCTCGCCCATGGTGTCCGCGTACGTCGGAGCGCCCTCGTCGGCCTCGGCCTCGCCGCCCGGGGTGTCGAGGGAGCCGGCGGCATACCTGTTGGCCGCGACGAGGCCCTCGATGATCTGGTTGTCGGTCAGGCCGAGGTCGGCGGCGAGTTCCTTCACGGTGGGGGCGCGGCCCAGCGTGGTGGTGAGGCTTTCCTTGCTCTTGACGAGGTCGGCGCGGAGTTCCTGAAGGCGGCGCGGGACGTGCACGGCCCAGGTGGTGTCGCGGAAGAACCGCTTGATCTCGCCGACGATGTAGGGGATCGCGAAGGAGGTGAACTCGACCTCGCGGGTCAGGTCGAACCGGTCGATGGCCTTGATGAGGCCGATCGTGCCGACCTGGACGATGTCCTCCATGTCGCCGCTGCCCCGGTTGCGGAAACGCCGTGCGGCGAAGCGCACCAGGGACAGGTTCATCTCGATGAGGGTGTTCCGCGCGTACTGGTACTCGCGGCTGCCCTCGTCCACCTCCTGGAGCCGATCAAGGAACAGGCGTGACAGCACGCGTGCGTCCTTCGGAGTGACCTTGCCGCCGTCCTCGATCCAGGGCAGGTCGTCCGTCTGTTCCGGGGATTCCCCGGTGACGGGGTTCGCCGGTCGGCGGACATGCACGGAATGGGTCACGGGGCCGCCTCAGATGGAAAGCAGGATGAAGATCTCCTGCCCCCACCATCGCATACATGTTCGATCAGTTGTGGTGAGGGGCGAGGGAGATCGGGTGGGTCGCTGACGGCCGCCGATGCCGATCCGGTTCTCCGCACGGCCGACGCACCGGGCGGGGCCGCTATTCGTCCGACGCGTCCGAGCCGGCAGCCTTTGTGTCGTCCTCGGAGGGACGCCGCTCACCCCTGCCCGCTGCCGAAGCCTTCTGGGCCTCGTCGTCCTGCGTGCGGGGACGCGCCGCGTCCTCCGCTTCCTTCCGGGCCTCCGCGTCGCCGCTCTCCCCGGGGCCTGCGACGGAGGGGTGGGCCGCGGGTGGTCGTGCTTGCTCATCGTTGCTCCAGGTGGTGCGTGAGATCTGTCCGACCCGCGTACGGGCCGCCGTGCCGTGGGCTACCAGCGATACCAGCGCCCCCGGCTTCCGCTCGCGTTCGTCCCGCGCACCAGGAATCCCAGGAGCCAGAGGACGAGCACGACCAGAGCGATCCACCAGAGAACCTGGACCGCGAAACCGGCGCCGAAGAGGATCAGCACCAAGAGCAAAACCAGCAGAATGGGAACCATGATTGCGCCTCCTGCTCCCCGAGTGCCCTGAATCGCTCGGATCAGACGCGCTGACGGCAGCGATTCTCGGCGGCCCGGAGCGACAGGTACGTCGCGCGGATCGGGAAAACGCGCCTGGAGCCACTCCTTCCGCCCGCCCACGTGCGGCTGCGGCACCCGAAAGATCGCGGAAGTGTCCGTTGTGCTGTGTGAGGTCCGAATCGCCGGGCACTCGGAGTGTGACGCATTGGCCGGGTGTGCCCCATGAGGTTCGCCCGTGAAGCGCCCCCTCGCATGGAGCCACCCGACGGGTGCGTCCGGTGACACTCGGGGCGCGGGCTGTGAGGTGTACGAGTGATCGACATGACAGCGCGGGACGACGGCGGAGGTGCCAGAGTACTGGCGCCATGGCGGGTGTACGCCCCCAGCACGACACCCACCTTCTGACGCAGGCACTGGATCGGGAGCGGCTCGACGCCGCGGCCGCCGTCCTCGACGTGGGAACCGGCTCCGGTGCCCTCGCCCTGGCCGCCGCCCGGCGGGGTGCCCGCGTCACCGCCGTCGACCGGACCTACCGTGCGGTCCTCGCCGCCCGCCTCAACGCCCGGCTCGCCCGGCTGCCCGTCGAGGTCCTCCACGGTGACCTGTTCGGGCCGGTCGCCGGCCGCCGGTTCGACCTCGTGGTGAGCAATCCGCCCTACGTCCCGACGCCCGGGCCCGTACCGAGCCGTCACCGCGCCGCGATGGCGTGGGACGCCGGTGCCGACGGACGTCTCCTGCTGGACCGGATCTGCAGCAGGGCGCACACGTCGCTGCGTCCCGGCGGTGTGCTGCTGCTGGTGCACTCCACCCTGTGCGGCATCGCACCCACCCTGGCCGCCCTGGAGCGGTCCGGACTCGAAGCCCGGGTGACCGACCGGCGCCTGGTGCCCTTTGGTCCCGTACTCCGCTCCCGCGCCTCGTGGCTGCGGGAGCAGGGGGCTCGTCGACGCCGACGAGGAGAAGGAAGAGCTGGTGATCATCCGTGCCGAACGGACCTGCTGAGTCCTCACACCGCGTCACGCTGACGAACGACGGACCGATCCTCCTCGAAGGACCGGTCGAGGTGGTGCTCGACGACGGCACCACCGTGCGCTCGGACCGCTTCATCGTCGCCCTCTGCGTCTGCCGGCGGAGCCACTCCTACCCCTGGTGCGACACCAGCCACCGTGCCCGAGCCAGGAAGCGCACCCCATGACCACCACCGCACCGCCCGCCCACGACCACACCACCGGCCCGGCGCTGCCCCGCAGCAGGGGAGAACTCTCCCGCACGGTCCGCCAGGCCCTGACCCGCCCCGCCGGGACACCGCTGCCCGAGCGGGTGACGGCGGCCTGCGCCGAGCCGTACGGGGACGATCTGCAGCTCGCGCTCCACCTCTGCTACGAGCTGCACTACCGCGGCTTCGCCGGTGTCGACCCCGGGTGGGAGTGGGACCCGGGCCTGCTGCGGCTGCGGGCCGAGATGGAGCAGCGCTTCCTGTCCGCGCTCCGCGCCGACGTCGGCCCCCCCGAGGAGGGCCGAGGAAGCGCTCGCAGACCTTCTCGTGGAACCCGCAGAGCCCGCAGGGGCCTCCCAATTCCTCAAGGAACAGGGGGAGTTGTGGCAGTTCCGCGAGTACGCGGCGCAACGCTCCCTCTATCACCTGAAGGAAGCCGATCCGCACGCCTGGGTCATCCCGCGGCTGACCGGACGCGCGAAGGCCGCGATGGTCGCCGTGGAGTACGACGAGTTCGGCGCCGGACGGGCCGAGCGCATCCACGCCCGGCTGTTCGCCGACCTGATGACGGACCTCGGTCTCGACACCACGTACGGGCACTACGTCGACGCGACCGGCGCGGAGATGCTGACGAACGTCAACCTCATGTCCCTGTTCGGACTGCACCGGGCGCTGCGCGGAGCCTGGTGGGCCACTTCGCGGCCGTGGAGACCACGTCGTCGCCCGGCTCACGGCGCCTCGCCCAGGGACTGCGCCGGGTCGGCGCGGGCCCCGCCGCCGTCCACTTCTACGCCGAGCACGTCGAGGCCGACGCGGTCCACGAGCAGATCGTCCGCCGGGACGTCGTGGGCGGCCTGCTCGAAAGCGATCCCTCCCTCGACGAGGACATCGCCTTCGGCGTCGACGCCACCGAATGGACCGAGAACCGGCTCGGGAACCACCTCCTCACCGCCTGGCGGGACGGTCGTAGTTCGCTGCGCACGCCGTTGTGACCTGCTCTCGACTCATCGGCGGGACAGACGGGCTCCGCGCCCACGCGATACGAGCGGAGTGCCGGGGTACCCGGGACGGGTGCCACCCACTCGGGTGAGCCACCGAGGAGAGGCAAGCGATGTCTGCGCAGTCCGAGTCCGAGTCCGGGTCCGCCCGGGACGAGCACGGCGGGCCGGACGGGGCGGACCTGAACGGCTCCGACAACGGACCGGCCGACGCCATACGGGAGTTCCGGCCCCCGCGACGAGAATCACGCGGCGGCCGCAAGCGGTCCTGGGTGACGATCGGCTTCGCCCTGGGCCTGGGGGCGAGCCTGGCATGGCTCACCGTCCAGACCGTGCTGCGGGTCAGCTCGATGCTGACCCTGATCCTGCTGGCCGTGTTCATCGCGATCAGCCTGGAACCGCTCGTCGTCTGGTTCACGCGCCGGGGTCTGCGGCGCGGCTGGGCCGTCGCGATCGTGCTGACGGCGTTCGTCGTCGTGCTCGCCGGATTCCTGGCGCTGGTCATTCCGCCGGTCGCCAAGGAGATCAGCGCGCTGATCGACGCGGTGCCCGGCTGGCTGGAGCAGCTCCACAACCACCAGTCCACGATCGGCCGCCTGGAGGACCGCTACCACGTGGTCGAGAAGGCCAAGCAGCAGATCGGCTCGGGATCCGGAGCATCCGGTCTGGCCGGAGGCGTCCTGGGCGCCGGGCAGCTGGTCCTGAGCACGGTCACGTCGACGGCGATCGTGGTCACGGTGACCCTGTACTGCATGGCGGCCCTGCCGACGATCAAAGAGTTCGGCTACCGCTTCGTGGCGGCCAGCCGCCGTGAGCGTGTCGAGGGCGTGGCCGAAGAGATCATGAACCGGATCGGCAAGTTCATGCTCGGCAACCTCGTCACCTCGGGGATCGCCGGAGTGGCGACCTTCGGCTGGTGCGCGGCCACAGGCGTCCCGTACGCCGCGGCGCTGGGCATCTTCACCGCCCTCATGGACCTGATCCCGATCGTCGGCTCGACCCTCGCCGGAATCGTCGTCAGCCTCGTCGCGCTCTCCGTCTCCCTGCCCATCGCGATCGCCACCGCGGTCTTCTACATCATCTTCCGGGTCGCCGAGGACTACCTCATCGTGCCCAGGGCCATGAAGTTCGCCGTCGACGTCCATCCGCTGGTCACCGTCCTCGCGGTGCTGGTCGGCGGGGCGCTCCTCGGCATCATCGGCGCCCTGGTCGCCATCCCGGCGGCCGTCGCCGCCGGCCTGCTCCTCGACGAGTACGTCTTTCCCGAGAAGGAACGGAAGTGATGCCGGGGCCGCGGAGGGCGTGATGTGTCCCGGGGCCGGGTGATAAACCGGGGATGCCGGGTACGCGTGCAAACGTCAGGAAACGTACGCGAAGGCGAAGACGCGGATCGGATCGGCCTCGGCGGAGCGACCCGCGAGGAGAGGAGCGCCATGGTGAAGATCGGGTACACGATGATGACCGAGCAGGCCGGCCCACGGGAGCTGGTGGACCATGTGGTCGGCGCCGAGCGCGCCGGTTTCGACTTCTCCGTCACGTCCGACCACTACTTCCCTGGCTGGAGTCCCAGGGCCACGCCTCCTACGCCTGGAGCGTCCTCGGCGCCGCCGCGCAGGCCACGGAACGCATCCCCTGATGACATACGTGACCTGCCCGACGACCCGCTACCACCCGGCGGTCGTCGCCCAGAAGGCCGCCACGCTCCAACTCCTGTCCGAGGGACGGTTCCGCCTGGGCCTCGGCTCCGGGGAGAACCTCAACGAGCATGTGGTGGGCGGAGGTTGGCCCGCCGCGCATGTCCGGCTGGAGCGGCTGGAAGAGGCCGTGGAGATCATCCGCGCGCTCTTCGCGGGGAGAACGTCAACTATCACGGAGTCCACTTCGACGTGGAGAACGCCAAGTTGTGGGATCTTCCCGACGCGCCCCCGCCGATCGGAGTCGCGGTCTCCGGCGACCGTTCGTGCGAACTCGCCGGTCATGACGCCGACTTGATGATCGCCACGGAGCCCCGGCCGGAACTGATCTCCGCGTTCGAGGACCACGGCGGCGCGGGCAAGCCCAAGGTCGCCCAGCTGCCCATCTGTTACGACACCGACCGCGACGCGGCGATCGCCCGCGCCCACGACCAGTTCCGCTGGTTCGCCAGCGGCTGGCCGGTCAACTCCGAACTGCCGGGCCCCACCGCGTTCGAGGGCGCCACGCAGTTCGTACGGCCCGAGGACGTGGCCGAGTCGATCCCCTGCGGCGACGACGTCGAGGCGGTCGTCGAGGCCGTACGGCCTTACGTGGACGCGGGGTTCACCGAGGTCGCGCTCGTCCAGATCGGCGGCGACCACCAGGAGCCGTACCTGGAATGGGCCGAACAGAAGCTGCTGCCCGCCCTCCGCGAACTGTGAGCCTGCGATGACCACGAAACGCGCCGCCATCTTCGACGTCGACGGAACCCTCGTCGACACCAACCACCTGCACGTCGTCACCTGGTGGGAGGCGTTCCGACAGGGCGGCCACCGCGTCCCCATGCGGGACATCCACCGGGCCGTGGGCCTCGGCGGCGGCGACCTGATCGAGCACCTGCTCGGCAAGGACCGCGACCGTGAGGACGACGAGCAGTTCGTCGCGGCCCATCACGCCCTCTACGCCACCTACTTCGAGCGCCTGCCTGCCCTGGAGGCGGCGGGCGACCTGCTGCGCGAACTGGCCGGCCAGGGCTGGACGATCGTCCTGGCGACCTCGGCGAGCGGCGCGGAACTCGCCGCCCTGCGCCGCGCGATCGACGCGGACGACGTCATCCTCGGGGCGGCCAGCGCGGACGACGTCTCCGACGGCAAACCCGCCCCCGATCCCGTCCAACAGGCCAGGAAACTCGCGGGAGTTCCGAGCGAACGGGCCGTGTTCGTCGGCGACACCGTCTGGGACATGAAGGCCGCCGTACGGGACGGAGTGGTCCCGGTGGCGGTGCTGTCCGGCGGGATTCCCCGCGCGGACCTGGAGTCGGCCGGCGCCCAGGCGGTGTACCGCGACACCGCGGACCTTCTCGAACGGCTCGACACGAGCGTCTTCGCCGACCGGTAACGCCGTCAGCCTTCGTACAGGGAGCGGGGGAGTGGTCCCGAGCATGACGTCGAGGTCGTCCCGGACACTCGGACAGACACAGGGAGCGCCATGACAGAACTCGACCCGTTCACCGACCTGCTCGACCCACCGATGTACGTCGTGACCACCGAGGCCGACGGTGAGCGGGCCGGGTGCCTGGTCGGATTCGGCTCGCAGTGCTCGATCGAGCCCGCCCGTTTCATGGTCTGGCTGTCCAAGGCCAACCGGACCTTCCGGGTGGCCGAGCACGCCGAACGGCTCACCGTCCACCTGCTCCGCCGCGACCAGGACCACCTGGCCCGGCTCTTCGGCGGCGAGACCGGCGACCACGTCGACAAGTTCGCCGACGTCCCCTGGCACCCGGGACCCGGCGGCTCTCCCGTCCTGGACGAGGCCCCCGCCTGGTTCGTCGGCCGCGTGGAGAACCGCGTCGATGGCGGTGACCACGTCGGATTCCTCCTCGCCCCGGAGACGGTCACGAACACACAGGACGACCGCATCACCCCCTGTCGCTGAGCGACGCCCTCGACATCGACCCGGGCCACCCCGCGAACTGACGGGCAGGGAACGGTTGTTGGCCGGCGCGGACCCGTACCGTTGCCGGCGGACCGACCTCCATTCCGACGGCCGGGGCGCGATGCCGAGGATGAGCCAGGAGACACGCGACGGCGCGATACATGCCGCCGAGGCAGCCGGACCCGGTGAGTTGAAGGCCCTCTACGACTTCTCCCGTTGCCGCCCGCTCCTCAAGGACATCGTGAAGCTGCCGAGCCTGGCATCGACCGACTGCACACCGCGCCGGCCGCCCCGCAATTGGCCTGCCACGCACCGGAATTGATGCCCTCGGCGGCGCCCGGAACGGGCTCGTGCGCGGCCTCGGAAGCCCCTCGTGCGCGTTCCGGGTGCGGTCTGCGGCTGCCGGTCGTCCCCTCCCCGGCCTGCCCTCACCGGCCCGTCCGTGGCTGCGGCGAAACCGCTCTGACCTGGTGTTTCCCGTGATTCCGCCTAGGGTGGAGTCATCCACCGAACGCCATGGGAGGGGTCTTCGTGAGCGCGGAAGGCATGGAGTACGACGCTGCCGACATCACGGTGCTGGAGGGGCGGGAAGCCGTTCGGAAGCGACCGGGGATGTACGTCGGCTCGACCCGTCAACGCGGGCTGCATCACGTCGTGTTGGAGGTCGTCGGCCGGGCCGTGAACGAGGTGCTGGCGGGCCGCGCGGGTTCGGTCGACGTCACGCTGACGTCCGACGGCGGCGTGCGGGTCGCCGACGACGGGGTCACCGCCGGCGAGCCCTACGGGTGGACCTCGATGCGGAGTTGACGAGCTTCCACGTCGGCTCCGGGTTCAGCGGCCGACGGTCCGCCGTCGTTGGACCTTTCGGCGTCGGACTGTACGTCGTCAACGCCCTGTCGAGCCGCCTGACGGCCGAGGGGACCCACTGGGCCAAGGCATACGCGCGCGGTGTCGAGGTCGACCCGCCCGCCACCGCAGGGGCAGCGAGCGGCGACGGGACGACCATCGCCTTCTGGCCCGACGCCGAGATCTTCGAGACGACGTGGTGTTCCTTCGCCGTGCTGGCGGAGCGATTACGTCAACTGGCCTTCCTCAACCGGGGTTTGGCCATCTCGCTGACCGACGAACGCCCGGCGGACGGGGCACGCGCGGTGCTGTTCCGCTTCCCGGACGGCGTACGGGACTTCGTGGCCGCCCTCGACGCGGAGGCGGGAGGCGCGACCGACCCGGAGGTCATCGGCTTCGAACGGGAGGACCCGCGCATGGCGGGGACGATGGAGGTGGCCCTGCGGTGGTCGGGCTCCGCGGCGCCGATTCGCGGCTTCGTCAACAGCGTCGCCACCCGCGAGGGCGGCACCCACGTGGACGGTTTCCGTGCCGGTGCGGTCGCCGCCGTCACCACGTACGCACGGGAACGCGGACTGGCCGCCGCGGCCGACCTCGACGCGTGTGCCGACCGGATCGTCGAGGGAGTCACCGCGGTCGTGTCCGTGAAGCTCGACGAACCTGAATTCCTCGGCGCCACACGGCAGTTGCTGGGCAACGCCGAGGTGCGGGGCTGCGTGGAGGAGGCCGTCCGGGAGCACCTTGGCGACTGGTTCGCCGCACACCCGGAGCAGGCCGCGCGGGTCGTCGACGACCACGTCACCCGTGTCATGCGGCGGGACTGAGCAACAGCGCGCTGCCGTCCCGCCGTTCTCCTGTCCTAGGGCAGCGGCAGGGACCGCAGGATGTGGTGGACCATCGTCTCGATGACGACGTAGTCCGGGTCCCCTCCCGGCAGGACGAGCGCCGGGTACGCGCTGCCCACGGTCTCCGGGTAGGCCGGTGACATGCGCGGTGCGGCATCCCCCCGTCGCCTTCGGGCCGGCGTGCAGGTCGATGCTGATCATGTGTCCCCGGGTGGCGCGGTCGTTGCGGGGGTGAAGGTCAGGAACCGCCCGCCGACCAGGCCGGCCTGCTCCGTGGTCGTGGTGTAACTCCACAGTTTCTTCTGGTGGTTGAGGTCGTAGGCGTTCCAGTCCCCGCCGACGGGGTCCTCCGGACTGACCTCGAAGAGCATCAGCACACCGTCGGCCGAGATCAGCCCACGCTCGGGTTTCTGGCCGCTGTCCTTGGCGGTGGGGAGCGGACGGAGGTCACCCGGGTCGAGTCGCCGCAGGGCGGGGAAGGTGTCCTCGGCCGTGTTCGGGGAGCCTGAGCACACGAGGTAGGCGCCGCCGGCGATGAGGTGCGGGCACTTGATGCCGGAGGGGGTGGTCGCGAGCGTGTCGCCGGTGCGGGCGTCGCGCGCCGTGACCTTCGAGGAGCCGGTCGTGTAGACGCGCCCGCCGAACGCGACCGGGCTCTCGTCGCGGTCGGAGTCCACGGTCCGGTGCCACAGCGTCTTGCCGTCGGACGCCCGGTACGCACCGAGCGCCACATCGGCCTCGCGGGTGAAACTGCTCCAGGTGTCCAGCGCGTAGACGACCCCCCGAGGCGACGAATCCGGCGTACACCCGGTCGGCGGGCAGCCGGAGGGTCCAAGCCGCCCTGCCGGTACGGAGGTTCGCGGCGCGCAGGGTGCGACCGCCGCTGGTGACCGCGCGTTCGTCGGCCTTGTCCACGACCAGGCCGAGGTTCTTGCCCGCGCCGGTGGCGGGCACGGACCAGGTGACCGCGCCGTCGGCCCGGGACCGCCCGACGACACCGTCCGCACCGGTGGCGCACACGACCTGATGGGCCGTGGCACCGCAGACCTGCACCCCCTCCGAGCCGGAGAGGTCCTTGGTCCAGCCGCGCCATTCGCTCTGGGCGGCCGTGGCGTCGGAGGCCGACGCGGCGTGCCGCGAGGACGCGGTCGTGTCCCCCGTCTCGGCGGACGGCGCGCCCCCGGAGCCCGTGCAGCCGACCGCCGTCACCCCGAACAGGACCGCACCCAGCACCCCGCGCACCACTCGAACCCGTCGCATCAGCCACCCCCGGCATGTAAAGCGCCCATGGTCGCAGACGTCCCGCGTCCGGCACCATGCCCACGCCACACCCGGTCGGCGCCTGCGACCGGCGGAGGAATGATGACCCGACCGGTTGGTCCTCGCGGCCGGACGGTGTGGCGGCACGGGGGCGGAGGCCGCGTTGGGGACACTCGGGTCCGGCGCCGCGCGGGCGGCGGGTTCCCTGTCTGGCTGGAGAAACGTGGTGCGACTTCCCCTGCTTCGGGCCGTGCTTGCGGCCTCGGTGCTCGTGGCGTCCGGAGCGGCCGCCGCCCCGGTCCGGGCCGACGGGACGTCCCGGCCCCGGGCCGTCGACGATCTCGCGCGGTACGTCGACCCGTTCGTCGGCACCGCCCCCGGCGGCCCCGACTTCGGCCACGGCGGCGGCGCGGGCAACACCTTCCCGGGCGCCTCGGCACCGCTCGGCGGGGTGCAGTGGAGCCCCGACACCGTGACGTACCAGCACGGCGGCTACTCCTACGGCGACAACCGCATCCGCGGCTTCAGCCTCGCGCACATCTCCGGAGCGGGCTGCGCCGCCTACGGCAACGTCCCCTTCATGCCCACGCAGGAGACCGCACCGCCGGCGTACGCCACGTTCTCCCACGCCAACGAGCAGGCGGCGCCCGGCAGTTACCACGTCACCTTCGACAACGGCATCGGCACCGACCTCACCGCCACCCAGCGCTCGGGCATCGCCCGCTTCACCTACCCGGCGTCCGACACCCGCCCGGCCGCCGTGAGCATCGACGCGGCCAAGGCGTTCACCGCGGCCACCGGATCGGTCGACATCGGCACCGACACGCTCTCCGGGTACAGCGACAGCGGCGCCTTCTGCAAGTCCAAGAACCGCTACCGGCTCTACTTCCACGCCACCTTCGACCAGCCCTTCGCCCAGGCCGTCCACCCCGACGGCAAGGCGGGCACGGCCATGGTCACCTTCGCCCCCCGGGGTGCGCACGGTGACCGCCCGGGTCGGCGTCTCCTTCGTCGACGTCGAGGGTGCCCGCCGCAACGCGCTCAACGAGCAGAAGGCACAGTCGTACGACACGATCCGGCAGGACGTGCGCGCCGACTGGAACCAGTGGCTGAACCGGATCACCGTCGGCGGCGGGACGGACGCGCAGCGCCGCGTCTTCTACACCGCGCTCTACCACGCCCTCCTGCACCCCAGCGTCTTCAGCGACACCGACGGCCGCTATACCGGCATGGACGGCGTCGTCCACCGCACCGAGGCCGGGCACGTCCAGTACGCGAACTTCTCCGGCTGGGACGTCTACCGCTGCCAGGTCCAGCTGCTGGCGCTGCTCGCCCCGCGCGAGGCCTCCGACATCGCGCAGTCCGTCCTCAACCAAGGCCTCCAGGCAGGCTACTTCGACCGCTGGACCCTCGCCAACGGCGGCAGCGGCGTCATGGTCGGCGACCCGCTGCCCGCCATCGCGTCCGCGATCCACGCCTTCGGCGGCACCGGCTTCGACGCCGCCACCCTGTTGCGCACGGCCCTGGCGGACCGCCAGGACAACCGTCAGCGCCCCGGCCACGAGCAGTACGACACCCTCGGCTACGTCCCCGCCGGCACCAAGGGCGTCTGGGGCTCGGTCTCCACCACCCTGGAGTACGCCGCCGCCGACTACGCCCTCGCCCAACTCGCGCACCGACTCGGCGACTTGACGTCGTACGACACCTTGCTGCGGGCCTCCGGGAACTGGCGCAACCTCTTCAACCCGGCCACCGGCTACATCCAGCCCCGCGCCGCCGACGGCACCTGGCCGGCCTTCACCCCGGCCCAGAAGACGGAGTACGTGGAGGGCAACGCCGCGCAGTACACGTGGATGGTGCCGCAGGACCTGCCCGGGCTGTTCGCGGCGATGGGCGGGGACGCCGCTGTCACCGCCCGCCTCGACACCTTCTTCACCCACCTCAACGCGGGCGCCGACCAGCCCTACGCCTACCTCGGCAACGAGCCCTCGTTCGGCACCCCTTGGGCCTACGCCTCCGTCGGCCACGCCGACCGCGCCGCGGCTGTCACCCACCGCGCGCTGGCCACGCTCTTCACCGACGCACCCGGCGGACTCGTCGGCAACGACGACCTCGGCGCCATGTCGTCCTGGGCCGTGTGGGCGAGCCTCGGCCTCTACCCGGAGGTCCCCGGCACCGCCCAACTCGTCCGCACCGAGCCCCTGTTCACCACCGCCACCGTCCACCGGGGCGACGGCACCTCGCTCACGGTAGGCGCCGGGTCGCGCAGGCGCTCACTCCGCTAGCAGGGGTCGTACGGGACGGGCCGCCGGTCCGGGAGCGGCCGTCACCTCGGTCGGCTTCAGGGCGCCGTGCGGCCCGTCGCACTCCACCACCACCCGCACCGGCGCGCCGCACTCGGTGTGCCGTACGTCGAGAACCGGCCCCTCGGGGTCGGCGGCGTACGTCTCACCCCACTGGCGCAGGGCCATGAGGACCGGCCACAGATCGCGGCCCTTGCTCGTCAGCCGGTACTCGTGCCGGGTCCGGCTGCCCGCCTGCTGGTAAGGCACCGTCGTCAGGATGCCGGCCGCCACCAGCGTGCGGAGCCGGTCGGCGAGCACCGCGTCCGAGAGACCGATATGGCGCCGGAAGTCGTCGAAACGGCGGACCCGGACGAAGGCGTCCCGCAGGATCAGCAGGGTCCACTTCTCGCCGACGAGATCCAGCGTGCTCTGGACCGGGCAGTTCTCCGTGCTCACGTCGAGCCATTCCATGCCGCCAGCGTAGCCACCTGGCTCTGTCATTGACAGTCAGCTGCCACGAGACCTAGCTTCTTCACAAGAAGCCAGCTGGGAGGTAGCGCCGTATGGGACGGTCACGCACGTACGAGTGGGACGACCCGGGCGTCTCGGCAGCCGCCGTAGGACAGTCCACGGGTCTGGAATTCCTGCGGGAGCTGATCGGCGGGCGGCTGCCCGCGCCACCCATCGGGGCCACCCTGAACTTCGCTCTCGACGAGGTCGAGCACGGGCGCGCCGTGTTCTCGATGGTGCCGGGGAGGAGCACTACAACCCCATCGGCAGCGTCCACGGCGGGGTCTACGCCACTCTGCTCGACTCCGCCGCCGGGTGCGCGGTGCAGTCCACGCTGCCGCAGGGCATGGGGTACACGTCCCTCGATCTGACCGTGAAGTTCCTGCGCCCGATCACCGCCGACACCGGGCGCGTCCGCGCCGTGGGAACGGTTCTGAACGGCGGACGGCGCACCGCGCTCACGCAGGCCGAACTCCTCGACGAGAAGGACCGGTTGCTCGCGCACGCCACGAGCAGCTGCCTGCTGTTCCCCGTCCCGGGGCGTGACCCCGGGACGGCGGAAATCCGCCTGTCCCCCGCGCAGGCGGATCCGTACCGTCAACTCCCTTGATCCCCACGGACGAAGGCGCTGCCGGAACGCTGTGCAGTTTGCCTGGCGCGGCGGCCGTGGTGGTATGGGGAGAAGTACGTACGTGGACGTGACACACACGCGGGATCGTGAGGACGTATGACGGGCGGGCCTGCCGGGGCGTACGAACGCATGCTGGCGGTGGCGGTGGCGGCGCTGCACGAACGGGACCCCGAGCGGCTGTGGCCGCTGGTCGCCGCGTCCCTGCCGGAGCTGTGCGGGGGCGAGGCGCTGATCTACAAACTCGGCGAATGGACGGACCGCACCGGCGCGATGGGGCTTTCACCCGCCGCCGCGGCGCACCTCGGGCGGATCGACGACGACGCGATGGCGGTGCTGCGCCGGGGCTACCCCTTCGCCGACCACTACGCCACCGCCGGTGCCGCCCGCCGACCCGGCACCGCGCACCGGATGGCGGGGCGAGGGTGGGCGCGCAGCAGGACCGCGGGTACGGTCAGCCGGCTGCTGGACGCCGACCATGTCCTGGCGATTCCCCTGCCCGGCACGGCCACCCCGGTCACCGGCTGCCTCGTCTACCGCGCGGGTGCCGACTTCACCGACGACCAGGTCAGGGCCGCTGAGCAGTTGCAGCCCCTGCTGGCCGGGGTGGAACAGCAGCGGCAGCTCCTCGAACGCTGGCGCGCGACCACGGCACCGCCCGAGGTACCGGAACTCCCGTCGGACTCCCGGCTCACGCCCCGCCAGGTCACCGTCCTCCTGCTCCTCGCGGACGCCCTCACGGCGTCGGCCATCGCGCACCGGCTGGGCATCTCCGTGCGGACGGTCCACAAGCATGTCGAGGGCCTGTACCGGAAGTTGGGCACGCGGGATCGGGTGAGCACGGTGCTGCGGGCTCAGGAGATCGGGTTGTTGCCGGGGCGCGGGGCGGTGAAGTGAGGGGCGCTGAAGTGAGGGCGCCGAAGTGAGGGGCAGCTGTCCTCCGAGGACTTGGCGATGTACGGCTCGCGGGGACACCGAGACCCCCCCCCCCTGCCCCCGGCCCCCTCGATGGCCGATGATCGTCGTGGACACCCGGGTCCCGGAGGCCCGCACTCGGCATCGACAGGAGCTCACCCCGTGACGTACGACATCACCGCCCTGCGCGCCCTGTTCCCCCGCCCTGAGCAGCGGCACCGCCCACTTCGACGGGCCCGGCGGCACCCAGACGCCCCGGCCGGTCATCGAGGCCATCACCGAGGCACTGGCGAATCCGCTCTCGAACCGCGGTCAGGTGACGGCGGGGGAGCGCAACGCCGACGCCATCGTCACCGGGGCCCGCGCGGCCATGGCCGATCTCCTCGGGGCGCAGTCCTCGGGGATCGTCTTCGGCCGCAGCGCCACCCAGCTCACCTACGACTTCTCCCGTACCCTCGCCGCGAGTTGGGCGCCCGGGGACGAGGTCGTCGTCACCCGTCTCGACCACGACGCCAACATCCGACCCTGGGTGCAGGCGGCCGAGCGGGCCGGCACCACCGTGCGCTGGGCGGACTTCGACCCCGCGACCGGCGAACTGACCCCGGACCACCTCCGCGCCGTCCTGTCCGACCGCACCCGGCTGGTCGCGGTCACCGCCGCCTCCAACCTGATCGGCACGCGTCCCGCGGTCGGCGAGATGTCCCGCCTGGCGCATGAGGCCGGGGCCCTGTTCTGGGTCGACGGCGTCCACTACACCGCGCACGCCCTGGTCGACATCGACGCACTCGGCGCGGACTTCTTCGTCTGCTCGCCGTACAAGTTCCTGGGCCCGCACCACGGCGTCCTCGCCGCCCGCCCCGAACTCCTCGACACCCTGCGCCCGGACAAGCTCCTCCCGTCCTCCGACGCGGTGCCCGAGCGCTTCGAACTCGGCACGCTGCCCTACGAGTTGCTCGCCGGCACGCGCACCGCCGTGGACGTCCTCGCCGGCCTGGACGCGGACGCCACCGGCAGCCGCCGTGAACGCCTGGCCGCGAGTCTCGCCGCGCTCCACCGGCACGAGGAGACCCTGCGCGCGCTCATCGACCTCGGGCTCGCCGACCTCGACGGGATCACCGTCCACTCGAAGGCGGCCGAGCGCACCCCCACCGTGCTGCTGACCTTCGACGAGGCCTTCGGTGAGCACGCCACGCAAGACGCCTCCCGCTTCCTGGCGGAACGCGACGTGCACGCGCCGTCCGGCACCTTCTACGCCCTCGAGGCCTCCCGGCGGCTGGGCCTGGGCGACTCCGGCGGCCTGCGCGTCGGGCTCGCGCCCTACACCGGCACCG
This sequence comes from Streptomyces sp. P3, assembly GCA_016893485.2. Lineage (GTDB taxonomy): Bacteria > Actinomycetota > Actinomycetes > Streptomycetales > Streptomycetaceae > Streptomyces. Next base: position 886,620 of record JAFEKX020000001.1, on the reverse strand, counting down.
ACGACGTCGACAGGCTCCTGACGGGACTCGCCCTGTTCCTGAAGCAGGCGTCCCGCTGACGGAGTGCCCCAAGTACCGATCGCGGTTCCGGTTGTCGGCGGGGGAGGTGGGAGGGGCCGGTTTTACAGCAGCGGGCACGGTCCGCCCGGGTCGAGCGCAGCGGTCGTACGGATGAGGGAAAAAGATGGGTCCATTGACGGGATAATGATGGATTCCACCCCTTCAACAATGCCCTTCGCCACACCTACCGTTGCGCCTGTGTAAACGGCCTCGCCGTCGGCTGATCAGTAGATCCTCGGTCGTGACGGCTCTGGAGGGAGAGGGCAATGGCGCCTGCGGAAGTACTCTTCGGCAGCCGGTGGCAGGCAGCGGCCGGGGAGCGACGGACCCGCGACGTCACGTCACCCTTCGACGGCTCCACCCTCGGCACGGTCGGAGTCGCCGGTGCCGAGGACGTCGAGCGGGCACTCGTCGCGGCGGAGCGGGGCGCCGCCCTCTGGCGGCGGACACCCGCCCACGCGCGCATGACGATCCCGCTGCGCGCGCCGGAACGCGCCGACCAGCGGGCCGAGGACATCGCGTGGACCATCGGCCCGAGTCGGGCAAGACCATCACCGGGGCCACCGCCATGGTCTCCCTCGTCACGACCGCCGAGGCGGAGCGCGCCGAGCGCGCCATCGCCCAGGCCGGGGCGGACGGCGCCCGCATCCTGACCGGCGGCGAGCGCGACGGGACCGTGGTGTCCCCGGCCGTCGTCGCCGACGTCGATCTCCGTGAACTCGCCGCGGCCGGAGACGTGTTGACCCCGTACGCCCCGCTCGGCGAGGAGACCCGGCACCTCGCGGACGAGCCGCTGCTCGCCCGCGTCAAGCCGGCCGCCGTCCTCGTCACCTGCGGGCGCGGCGGCCTGCTCGGCCCGGACGCGGACCTGGCGGCGCTCGAGTCGGGCCGGCCGGCGGGTGTGGGACTGGACGTGCTAGATCCCGAACCCGCTCTCCACCATCCGTTGTTCGACCACCCCGACGTGGTTCTCACCCCTCACCTGATGGGTATGACGCGCCGGGCGATGACCCTGACCTTCGGCGACGCCGCCCACGGTGTCGCCGATGTCCCCCCGCGGGCGGCCGCCGGCCGCGGTCGCCGACTCCGACCGGAACCTCAGAAAGGCCACAGCATGACCACCACCCCCTGAACAGGATCGCCGGTGCCCCCATCTCCTGGGGTGTGTGCGAAGTGCCCGGCTGGGGCTACCAGTTGACACCCGAGCGGGTCCTGAACGAGATGCGCGAGGTCGGCCTCGCCGCCACCGAGTTCGGCCCCGAGGGCTTCCTGCCCAGCGCGCCGGACGCCATGGCCCGCACGCTCGCCGACCACGACCTGCACGCCGTCGGCGGGTTCACCCCGCTGCTGCTGCACGTCCCCGGACACGACCCGCTCCCCGAGGCCGAACAACTCCTCGCGGGCTACGACGCCTCCAAGGCGGAGGTGCTCGTCCTGTCCGCCGTCACCGGCCAGGACGGCTACGACTCCCGCCCCGAACTCGACGCCGACGGCTGGAAGTTGCTGCTCTCCAACCTCGACCGGCTGGCCTCGCTGGCCGCCGAACGCGGGGTGCGCGCCGTCCTGCATCCGCACGTCGGCACGATGATCGAGAACGGTGACGAGGTCCGCCGCGTCCTGGAGCACTCGGCGATCTCGCTCTGTCTCGACACCGGCCACCTCCTCATCGGCGGCACCGACCCCGCCGAGCTGACCCGCCAGGCACCCGAGCGCATCGCCCACACCCATATGAAGGACGTGGACGCCTCCCTCGCCGCCAAGGTCCAGGACGGCAAGCTCAGCTACACCGACGCCGTCCGCAAGGGCATGTACCGCCCGCTGGGCGCGGGCGACGTGGACGTCGAGGCGATCGTCACCCACCTCAGCGCGCGCGGCTACGACGGCTGGTACGTCCTGGAGCAGGACACCATCCTCACCGAGGAGCCCACGGCGAAGGGCCCGGTCGAGGACGTGTGGGCCAGCGCCGAGCACCTGCGTTCGGTGCTGCGCGGAGTGGCGTAGCCCTATGCGGGCCTGATGTACTTTTGATGGCTTCGGAGGGATGGACCGATGTGCGGGGGCCATCCAAGAATGCCGGAGCGATCGGGTGCCGCTTCCTTTCCGAACATGAGGAATCCAGGAAACAGAAATGACCGCTGACCAATTTCTGGCCACGTGTTGGACCACGGCGGGCGACACCGCTCCCGACGAGGAGGACCAGCGCAGTCCGCTGAATCTGCGGGAGAGGGTGGAAGCCGCGCGGGAGGCCGGATTCACCGCCTTCGGGCTGCTGTACGCGGACCTGGTGGAGGCCGAGCGCGAGTTCGGGATCGCCGGAATCCGGTCCCTGTTCGAGGACAACGGAATCGACCACGTCGAACTGGAACTCCTCACCGACTGGTGGGCCGACGGACCTCGGCGGGCCGCGTCGGACACCGTCCGGACCGGCATGCTGAGAGCCATCGAGGCGCTCGGCGCCCGCACCTTCAAGATCGGCCCCGACGTCGCGGACGAACCCTGGGAACTCGACGTCTGGGCCAGGGAGTTCGCCGTACTGGCCGCCCAGGCCGACGGCGTCGGCGCCCGCCTTGGCGTCGAGCCCCTGCCCTGGTCCAACCTCAGAACCGTGCACGACGGGCTACGGCTCGTCGAGGCCGCCGGTCACCCGGCGGGCGGGCTCATCATCGACGTCTGGCGTCGAGCGCGCCCACACCCCGCCGACCGAACTCGCCGACGTACCCGGGTCACGGATCGTCGGCGTGGAACTCAACGACGCCCACAGTGACGTCGTCGGCACCCTCTTCGAGGACACCGTGCACCGCCGACTCCTGTGCGGAGAGGGCTCGTTCGACCTGCCGGGGATAGTCGCCGCGCTCCGGACGGCCGGCTTCCGCGGCCCCTGGGGCGTGGAGATCCTCTCCGACACGCACCGCGCGCTGCCGGTGCGCGAGGCCGCGGCGGCGGCATATCAGAGTGCCGCGGCACTGGTGAACTGACAAATAAGCACAGGGGTGGCGGGAGCGAAACCACGGTCGCTCCCGCCACGCAGTCGCATGAGTGTGATGTGTCCTTTTCAGCTCTGGCGGCGTTTGGCGGCGGCCTGCAGTTCCTGGCGCAGCCGCTCGGGAGCCCACTCCTCGGCGACGGCCTGCCGGAGGGTGTCCGCCTGCGAGGGCGGGGCGAGACCCTCGACCGGCGGGTCGAGGTCGAGGTTGGTGGGGAAGGGGTAGCCCTCGGCGGTCGCGGCGATGACACGGCGCAGCCAGTCCTCGGTGACGCCCTCGGCCTTGCGCTTGAGCAGCACCGGGAACAGGGCGTTCGACATCGCCTCGCGGTCCACCGTCTCCATGGCGCGTCCGAAGGCGGAGGAGATCTGGAGCAGGTTGGCCATGCGCTTGATGTCGGCCGAGACGTTGTGGCCCGCGGCGTGGAAGAGCGCCGGGTTGAAGAACACCGCGTCGCCCTTCTCCAGGGGCAGCTGTACGTGGTGCGTCTCGAAGTACTCGACGAACTGCGGGAGCCGCCAGGCGAGATAGCCGGGCTCGAACTTCTGCGAGTGCGGCAGATGGAGCGTCGGGCCGGACTCCACGGGCATGTCGACGTGGGCCACCGCGCCCTGCAGGGTCAGCACGGGCGAGCCCGGTGGACGTGCGCCGGATAGGCCAACGCCTGCTCCTGCGAGAGGAACCCGAGGTGGTAGTCACGGTGCACGCTCTGCGCCGCGCCGCCCGGGTTGACCACGTTGACCTGCGAGGTGACCTGGTAGGCCGGACCCAGCCAGGCCTCCGAGATCAGCTCCAGGATGTCGTTGGCGTAGTAGTCGGCGAACGCCTCGGGCGCCCGTACGGCCACCTTGTCCAGGGCGTTCCACACGCGGTCGTTCGCGCCGGGCTTGGCGAAGTGGTCGCCGCGGGCCGCGCCGCTCGCGCGCTCCTCCTCGATCAACGCGCGGAAGGCGTCGGATGCCCGGTCCACGATCGCCTCGTCCGGGAAGGCGCCCTTGAGGACCACGATGCCGGGTCCGTCGAGCAGGGCACGCACCAGTTCGCTCTGCACGTCCCGGCGGCCCTCGGCGGTGGCCGCGAGATCACGCAGCCGACTGCTGTCGTAGAGCGGGACATTCTGTTCGACGCGCTCGGCCAGGGGATGATCGGCGGGGTCGGTGCTCTGCTCGACGAGTGAGCGGAACGCGTCGAGATCGCAGTCCGCCTCGGTCAACCAAGTCCGCGTCCCTGCGGTTATGGGAGACATCCGGGTCCTTTCGCTGTGAGTGCGTTTCTGCCAGTCTTGATAACCCAAACCCATCATTCAATGGCTACCGCTACATCAAAAGTGCATCATCGGTCTGGGGATCACTCATGCGACATCGATACCCGATCAGGGAAATCGCCCGGCAGGCCGGACTGAGCACGGCCACGGTCGACCGCGTCCTCAATCAGCGGGGCAACGTCACGGAGAGCACCATCAGGGGAGGTCCAGGAAGCCATCAAGGACCTGGACCGACAGCAGAGCCAGGTCCGGCTGGGCGGCCGCACCTTCATGATCGACATCGTGATGCAGACGCCGGAGCGGTTCTCCACCGCCGTACGGGACGCCCTGGAGGCCGAACTGCCGTCCCTGCACCCCGCGTTGGTGCGCTCACGTTTCCACTTCCGGGAGACCTGCCCGCCCGCCGAACTCATCGGGACCCTGGACCGGATCGCGAAGCGCGGCACACAGGGCGTGATCCTCAAAGGCGCCCGACGAACCGGAGATCGCCGCCGCCGTCGGCCGGATGGTCGCGGCCGGCATCCCCGTCGTCACCCTGGTGACCGACCTGCCGCACAGCGCCCGCCTGGCCTACGTCGGCATCGACAACCGCGCGGCCGGCGGCACCGCCGCCTACCTCCTCGGACAGTGGCTGGGCGGGCGGCCCGGCAATGTGCTGACCACCATCAGCCGCGGCTCCTTTCGCGGCGAGGAGGAGCGCGAGATGGGGTTCCGCAGCGCGATGCGGCTCGCCGACCCCGGCGCTCCCTGGTGGAGGTCACCGACAGCGACGGCCTGGACGCCACCCAGCACGAACTCGTCCTGGAGGCGCTGAAGCGGGACGAGGACATCATCGCCGTGTACTCCGCGGGCGGCGGCAACGTCGCCACCCTCGACGCCTTCGACACGCTCGGCCGGGAGTGCGCGGTGTTCATCGCTCACGACCTCGACCACGACAACACCCGCCTGCTGCGCGAGCGCCGCCTGTCCGCGGTCCTCCACCACGACCTGCGCCAGGATATGCGCCGCGCCTGCCAGATCATCATGCGCGCCCACAAGGCCCTTCCCGACGACGGCCCGTCGCTGCCCTCGGCGATCCAGGTGGTCACACCGTTCAACATGCCGCCCGACGCGCCGTCCGTACCGGTCGTCGACTGACACGGACGTGCGCCGCGTCCTGGATCAGCGTTCGTAGACCCCGGTCAGCCGGCCGCGGCCGAGGACCGGCGCGGTGACGGTGGGCAGGAAGGCGCGGGGGCGTGCCCGGTCCACCGGGGTGGTGCCGGAGGTGTCGGCCACGGGAGCCGCGAGGGCGAACAGCTCGAAGACGTAGCGGTGCGGGCCGTGGCCCTTGACGGGTGCGGGGCCGTGGTAGCCCCGGCCGATGGTGGAACGGAGGATCCGCACCCCCGGGCCGGGCTGCCGTGCGGCCAGGGCGCCGGGCTCCAGATGCCCGGTCGCCGGGTCGATCAGGGCGAGGCAGTGGACGGCCGGCTTGGACATGGGGACGTCGATGTCCTCGACGACCAGGAGGAGTTGGGCGGTACCGGGCGGCAGCGCGGACCAGGCCAGCTCGGGGGAGAGGTCGTCGCCGCCGATCTGCTTCGCGCAGTGTTTCAGCGACAGGGTGTCGCCGTCGCCGAACTCCTGGCTGGTGAGGGTGAGTTGGTCGGGGCCTTGGAGGTTGGGCAGGTTCCACGCCATGTGCGACTCGCCTGCCCTGCGGTTCTTCAGGAGTCGGCCGAGCAGGCTCATCGGGTCGCCTCCATCATGGTGACGACCTCGCCGGTGGTCGCGGTCTCGCCGAGCTTGGGGAAGATGCGCTCGACGCTGTGGCGATGGGCCTCGGGATCGGGATCGCCCATGGCGTCGGTGGCCAGGACGACGTGGTAGCCGTGGTCGACGGCCGAGCGTGCCGTCGACTCGACACCCGAGCTGGTCGCGACGCCGGTGAGCCACAACCTGCGTGACGCCCAAGTCCCGCAGCAGCGTGTCGAGTCCGGTGTCGTGGAACGCGCTGCGCCGCCGCTTGGTGATCAGGTGGTCGGTCGGCTGTACGTCGAGTTCGTCGATGAGGTCGGCCCAACCGGCGGGCGGGGCAGTGGTGTTGGCGGACTTGCCGGTGTCGATGCGTACCCGGGCGGGGCTGTCGGTACGTCCCGGCGCGCGGCCGGTGACGTTGACCAGGACCACGGGAGACCGTGCCGCCGGAACTCGGCGGCCAGGTGGGTCGCCTGCTGGACGGCGCTGGTGACCGGGGTGTCGTCGGCGAGGGCCGAGACGATGCCCTTCTGGAGGTCGACCACGACGAGCGCGGCGGTGGGGTCGATGGTGGTGAGTGGCATGGGAGTTGGTGCTCCTAGGGGTGGCTTGGGATGTCCTGGACGTCGGCCGGTCGCCCTGCTCGGGGCCGGGCGGGCGCTGCCGTCGGCGTGCTACTTGTCCGGCCGGGCGAGGGCGTCGCCGGTGACGGCCGCGTTCGGCTCCGGCTTCTTGGCCGCGGGGCGGGTGCCGGTGCCGCGCAGCATGGACGCGGTCGCGGCGAGGAAGGCGAGGCCGGCGCCGAAGGCGAACACGACGACCAGACCCGAGTGGAACGGCCCGGATATGAGGCTCGGGAAGAACTCGCTCCCGGTGAGGGTGTGTTGCTGCGCCGCCGTCAGATGGGTCAGGACCCCGCTGGGCTGGAGCAGGTGCTGGATCGGGTTGACACCCAGCTGTGCGGCGAAGAGGACGAGACCGGAGGCAGTCCGGCGACCTGGGACGCCAAGTGGGCCGGTACGCCCTGCTGTTGGAGCCCGGTGGTGAGGCTGGCCGGGAGCGTCCTGGCCAGTCCGGCGATCATCAGGGAGAAGAAGACGCCGATGGAGACGGCGGTACCGGAGTTCTGGAAGGTGGCGCGCATCCCGGAGGCGACTCCGCGCAGCCGCGGGGGCACACTGCCCATGATCGAGGAGGAGTTGGGGAGGCGAACATCCCGCTGGCTATGCCGTTGAGCGCGATCAGCAGCGCGAAGACCCAGTAACTGAAGTCGATCGGCAGGCACATCAGGCCCAGGAAGCTCGCGCCGAACAGCACCGCGCCGCCGGTGGCGAGACCGCGCGAGCCTAGCCGGTCCGACAGATATCCGGAGACCGGGCCCGCCGCGAGGAAGCCCGCGGTCAGCGGCAGCATGAAGATGCCGGCCCACAGCGGGGTGTCGCCGTAGTCGTAGCCGTGCAGCGGGAGCCAGATGCCCTGCAGCCAGATGATCAGCACGAACTGCATGCCGCCCCGGCCGATCGAGATGGCCAGGCCTGCCAAGTTGCCGAAGGTGAAGGCCCGTTGGCGGAACAGGCTGAGCTGGATCATCGGTGCGGAGGCGCGGTTCTCGATGACGACGAACGCCGCCAGGAGCAGCACTCCGCCCGCGATCAGCACGTCGACCAGGGGTTGGTCCAGCCCATGGTGTGGCCGCCGTAGGGCTGGAGGCCCGCCGTGACCGCGATCAGGGCGGCGCTGAGGCCGACCGCGAAGGTGATGTTGCCCCACCAGTCGATGCGGCCGCCGTCGCGGCGGGCGGTCTCGCGCAGGGTGCGGTAGGCCCACACCGTGAAGAAGACGCCGACGGGCACGTTGACCCAGAACACCGCCCGCCAGTCCCAGGCCGACAGCAGCCCACCGGCGACGAGACCGATGAACATGCCGCCCAGCGTGGCGACTTGGTTGATGCCGAGGGCGAAGCCGCGCTGTTCCTCGGGGAAGGCGTCGGTGAGGATCGCGGCGGAGTTCGCGGTCAGCATCGAGCCGCCGACGGCCTGGAGCAGCCGCCAGGCGATCAGCCACATCGCGCCGTGGCCGCCGTCGAAGGGGTCGAAGGAGAGCAGGATCGAGGCGAAGGTGAAGACCGCGAACCCGGAGTTGTAGATCCGGACCCGGCCGTACATGTCGCCGAGGCGCCCCACCGTGACCACCAGGACGGCCTGGACCAGCCGGTAGCCCATGATCATCCACAGCAGGTAGGCGATGTTGCCCGGCGCGAGAGGGTCCAGGTGGATGCCCCGGAAGATCGCCGGCAGGGCGATCAGCACGATGGAACCGTCCAGCGCGGACATGAAGACCGCGGCGGTCGTGTTCGTCAGCGCGGTCCACTTGTACCGGTCGTCGGCGGCCGGGCGGCGCGGGGCACGCACCTTGAGAGGCTCTGTCATCGCTCTGCTTTCTCGTGGCTCCGTCGCCGCCGTCAGATGTGCTGGGCCAGTCGCTCCAACAGCGGTGCCACCGCCGCGAGTTGCTCCACCTCGGCCTGGGTGAACGTCCCGCTGGTCAGGGCTCGGGCGATCCGTTCGGCCCGGGCGTTGCGCTTGTCCTTCAGCGCCTGCCGGCCGGCGTCGGTCACCGTCAGCACCACACGCCGGCCGTCCTCCGGGTCCGGCCGCCGTTCGACCAGGCCACGGTTCCGCAGCGCGTTGAGCGTCGCCCCCATGGCCTGCGCGGTGATCTGCGCCTCACGGGCCATCGCGGACGAGGTGGCTGGGCCGCCGCGATCCAGCCGCGCCAGCGCACTCCGCTCGGGCATCGTCAGCCCACCCTCGACCGGCACTTGCCGGGCCCCGCCGCACCAGCACACCGAAGCTCGCGAGCAGCGCGGAGGCGACGGCGGTCGGATCCAGATCCTGATCGTCGTTCATATACTAAGGTTACTTTATAAGCCTGCCTTAGTAAATTGCAGCCGGCGCTGACATTGACGGCATGGCTGGGCCTGAAACCGAGGGCCGCCTCGACCTCGGGCTCGTCGGCGTGTTCAGCCTCGAAGATGGTCTCGTCGCCGACGCGCGGCCCCATCAGGTAGACCAGGAAGGGCCGACGCCGGTCATCCTCCCGCCCGTCCTCGACGCCCAGCCGGTCGGCGTGCACGTTGAGGTCGAAGGACCCGGGCCGCTGCTCGTCGAGGCGTGAGGCGAGCCCCGCCAACAGCGCGCGGAACTCCCTCAGCACGGCCGAGGGGAGAGGCTCGGGCAACTCGATCACCAGCGTGGGTCCAGACATGCTGGGAGCCTGGTTGCGCACGTGGCGTGGCAGCGCCCGCAGCGCATCCCAAGCCACCGGCGTGCACAGCGCGGCGAGGGGCAGTTCGAGGCATGTGGCCATCAGGATGGCCGTGAGGACCGTTCCGGGATCGGCGGTCAGTACGTCGAACCAGGCGTCGACCGTAGGCGCTGCGCTCCGGGGCAGCCGCTAATTGCCCTTGGCGGAAGACCCTCGCTGGGCCAGGTACTCAATCACCCCTGAACGCCGAGACGTTGGATCCCAGAGATGCCCGGTCGTCCGCGCCGACGATCACGGTACTTCTCGCGGCCACCTTCGTGTTCGGGGTCAGCGGGCAACTGGTGAACGTCACGGTCGTGGCGGTCCGGCAGGCCGTAACTCCCCACGGCATGCAGGGGCGTGCGGCCGCGACGATCAATTTCGTCGGCCGTGGGCATCCTGCTGTCGCCGACGGTGATGGTGCTGTCCCCGCTGGCGCGGCACGGAAGGGTTCTCCACGGCCTCGCGGGTACCGACTAGGAAGCAGCGGCGGGACCTTGGTTAATCTGCACGGGTGACCATTGACCTCACCCTGCTCCCGCGTGTCGCCTGCCGAAGACAGGAGGTCACCGCGCCCCGGCTGCGCGGGCTGCTCGCGTTGCTCGCGGGGACTTGAGGACCGGGTGCAGCACCGAGCGGCTGGTGGAAGGGCTGTGGCCGGACGAGTTGCCGGAGCGGCCGGGGAAGGCGTTGCAGGTCCTCGTGTCGCGGGCGCGGGCGCAGCTCGGCGCCGACCTCATCGTCAGCACGCCGACCGGATACCGGCTCGACCTCGCCGCTGACCAAGTCGACAGCTCCGCCCTGCTGTTGCACGCCGCCGCGAGCGCGGACCGGGCCAGGGCGGGCGATCACGCGGGTTCGCTGGCCGCCGCCGAGGCCGGGCTCGCCCTCTGGGAAGGCACCCCCGACCAGGGCGCCGACAGCGACGACCCGGTCGCCGCGCTGCGCGCCGAGCGGGCACCCGTGCACGACACGCTCGTCCGCGCGCGGGCGCTCGCGCTCGCCCGCCTCGGACGCCACGCGGAGGCCGCGGGACCCCTGGCCGTCGCCGCCGCAGCGCATCCGCGCGACGAGGAGGTGCTCGGTGAGATGTTGCGCGGGGAGGCGGCGACGGCCGGTCCGTCCGCCGCGCTGACCCGGTACGAGGCGTACCGCCGTGAGCTGCGCGACGAGCTCGGCACGGACCCGGGGCCCGGACTCAAGGCCGTACAACAGGAGTTGCTGCGCGGCGAGGCGCCCGTGGCCAGGCACGGGGTGCCGCACGAGCCGAATCCGCTGCTCGGCCGGGACGACGACATCGCGGCGGTGGAAGGGCTGTTGCGTGTCTCGCGTGCCGTCACCGTCGTAGGACCCGGCGGACTCGGCAAGACCCGCCTCGCGCACGCCGTCAGCCGCCGGGCCGAGCAGCGCCTGGTGTACTTCGTGCCGCTCGCCGGTGTCACCGAGGACGCGGACGTGGCCGCCGAGGTCGCCTCCGTGCTCGGCGCCGGTGCCATGAACGGGCCCGCCTCCGGAGACCCGGTGTCCGGCATCCTCGGCGTGCTCGGCTCCGGGCCCGCGCTGCTGGTGCTCGACAACTGCGAGCAGGTCGTCCGCGGCGCCGCCGACCTCGTCCAGGCCCTGATCTCGTCCTCCAAGGACCTACGGGTGCTCGCCACCAGCCGCTCCCCGCTCGGCCTCACCTCGGAGGCCGTCTACGCGCTGCCGGAACTCGGACTCGCCGTCTCCGTCGAGCTGTTCACCCAGCGGGCGCGCGCCGCGAGGAGCGGGTGGAGCTGCCCTCGGACGCGGTGGCCGAGCTGTGCCGGCACCTCGACGGGCTGCCCCTCGCGGTGGAACTGGCGGCGGCGCGGGTGCGCGTCCTGTCGGTGCCGGACATCGCCCGCCGCCTCGGCGACCGGTTCGCGCTGCTGCGCGGCGGCGCCAGGACGTGCCCGAACGGCACCGCACCCTGCACGCGGTCGTCGAGTGGAGCTGGAACCTCCTTGACGAGGACGCCCGGGCGGCACTGCGCACGCTCTCCGTCTTCCCCGGCGGCTTCTCCGGCGAAGCGGCCGAACAGGTCCTGGGCGAGGACGCGTTGCTCCTGCTGGAGCAGCTGGCCGACCAGTCGCTGCTCACCGTCGCCGACACCGCGGCCGGAGTGCGGTTCCGGATGCTGGAGACCGTACGGGAGTTCAGCGCGGCCCGCCGCACGGAGGCGGGCGAGGACGAGGCCGTCGTAGACCAATTCCTGTTCTGGGCACGGGAGTTCGGGGTCGCGCATCACGATGTGCTGTTCGGGTCCGACTCGCAGTCGGCGTGGGAGCGGATCAAGGCGGAGCAGGACAACCTCGTGGCGGCGCTCCGGCATGCTCAGGCACGCCTGGACCATCCCGCCACCGCCGCGCTCACCGCCGTCCTCGCCAGCCTGTGGTCCACCGGCACCAACTACCCCCGCCTCATCGCCCTCACCGCCGACACCGGCCCGGCGCTCTCGCACTACCACCCCGAGCCCGAATACCTCGAAGTCGCCCGCACCGCAGCGGTGTTGGGCACGGTCACCGTGTTCATGGGGCAGGGCCCACGCGCCGTACGCCAGCTCGTCACCCTGCGACGGCTCCCGGCGGCCCCGCCGGACTCGCTGATGCGCGCCGCCTCGATCGTGCTGAGCGCGATCCCGAGATACGCCCGCCCGGCTACGACGTGCTGCGCGGGCTGTCCGAGGACCGGCAGCCGTTGCTCTCCGGCATCGCCGAGTGCGTGGCCTGCTACGTCTGGGAGTTCGAGCACGACATCGAGCGCGCCCTCGTCTCGGGCCGCCGAACGGTCGTCGGACTCGCGGCAGTTGACAATCCGTCCGTGCAGCTCATGGTGCACTCCCGGCTGAGCGAACTGTGCCTGCGCACCGGGCGGGGCGAGGAGGCGTACGAGCATCTCAAGGCGTCCCTCGCCGTGTTGCCGCGGCTCGGCGACGGGCACGACCACATCGGCATCCGCTCGCTCCTCGCCCTCGCGTGTCTGCAGCGCGGGGAGGTGGACGAGGCCGAGTACTGGCTGCGGCAGACGGAGAGCGACAACCCGCCGCCGGAGGACGACTTCTACCGCCCCGACCTCGGTGGGCGGGCCGAGATTGCGCTCGCCCGTGGGCTGACGGAGGTCGGACTCGGCCTGTGGCGGGGCGCCGTGGAGCGCATGCTCGCGGCCGGATCATCGCGCGGCGCCGAAGTCCACCCCGATCCATGGGCGTTCATGGTCCAGTCGGTGGCCGTGACGGCCCACGCACGCGCCGGCCGGCACGCGCTGGTCGCGGACACCGTCGACCGGTTGCGCGGGGGTATGGGGACCCTGCTCGCCGAGTCGTACGGCTCGCCCTCCGAACTCCCCTTGCTGGGAACGATGTTGCACGCCCTCGGCACGGTCGGATTCACGGAGGGCGACCCGTCCGCCGTACGGATGATCGCGCTCGCCGAACGGCTCGGCGTACTACGGGAGTTCCAGCCCACGATGTCCGCGGACCTCGCCCGGCAAGCGGCCGAGGACGCCGACAGGGCGGCGTACGCCGACGCGGTGTCGGAGTACGCAGCCCTGGGGCGGGACGAGTTGCGGGACGCCGTCCGCGCTGTCATGGCGACTACTTCGGGTCGCGGTTGAACGAGGCGGTGGACCAGCGGTAGCCGAGCACGGTGAGCCCGACGCACCAGGCGACGGCGATCCACCAGTTGTTGCCGATCTCCGTGCCGAGCAGCAGACCGCGCAGGGTCTCGATCGCCGGGGTGAAGGGCTGGTACTCGGCGATCGGCTGGAACCAGCCCGGCATCGTGTCGGCCGGGATGAAGGCGCTGGAGATGAGCGGGAGGAGGATCAGCGGCTGCGCGCTGTTGCTGGCCGCCTCCGCGGTCGGGCTGGCCATGCCCATCCCCACGGCGATCCAGGTGAGCGCCAGGGAGAAAAGGACGAGCAGACCGAACGCGGCCAGCCACTCCAGCGGGGTGGCGTCGGTGGACCGGAAGCCGATGGCCACGCCGACGGCACCGACCAGCACCACGCTGGCGACGCACTGCAGCACGCTGCCGACGACGTGCCCGACGAGCACCGACCCGCGGTGGATGGCCAGGGTCGGAAGCGGGCGATGATGCCCTCGTTCATGTCGGTGGCGACGGAGACCGCCGTGCCGATCACGGTGCCGCCGATGGTCATCATCAGGATGCCGGGGACGATGTAGGCGATGTAGTCGGAGCGGTCGGCGCCACCGATGCCCGTGCTCATCACGTCGCCGAAGATGTAGACGAAGAGCAGCAACAGCATGATCGGGGTGAGGAGCAGGTTCAGGGTGAGCGACGGATAGCGGCGCGCGTGGAGCAGGTTGCGGCGCAGCATCGTGGACGAGTCGCGGACGGCGAGGGAAAGAGTGCTCATCGGACGTTCTCCTTGGACTGGTGGGGACCTTGGCGCCGCCGGTCAGGGCGAAGAACACGTCGTCGAGGTCGGGGTGTGCACGGTGAGTTCGTCGGCCTCGATGCCGGAGGTGTCCAACTGGTCGAGAATGGCGCGCAGTTCGCGCTGGCTGCCGCCGCTGGGGAGCTGGAGCGAGGCGCCTCGTCGTCGCGACTGACCTCGCGCAGGGCGGTCGCGGCGGACTGGTAGGTGTCGGGGTCGGTGAAGCGCAGGCGTACGTGTCCGCCGGGCACGAGTCGCTTCAGTTCGTCGGCGCTGCCTTGGGCGGCGATGCGGCCGTCGTTCAACACGGCGATGGTGTCGGCGAGTTCGTCGGCTTCGTCGAGGTATTGGGTGGTGAGGAAGACGGTCGTACCGCCGGAGACGAGTTCGCGGATGATGCCCCACATGGTGTGGCGGCTGCGTGGGTCGAGGCCGGTGGTGGGTTCGTCGAGGAAGATGATCCTGGGGTTGCCGACGAGGGTCATGGCGAGGTCGAGGCGGCGCTTCATGCCGCCGGAGTAGGTGGAGGCGGGTTTCCTGGCGGCGTCGGTCAGGTCGAAGCGGTCCAGCAGCTCGGCGGCGACCCGCCGTCCCTCCTGCTTGGTGAGGTGGTGGAGGTCGGCCATGAGGAGCATGTTCTCCTCGCCGGTGATGAGGCCGTCGACGGCGGAGAACTGCCCGGTGACGCCGATCGTCGCCCGTACGGCCTGCGGGTCCACGGCCAGGTCGTGACCGCCGACCCGCAGCTGGCCGGCGTCGGCGGTCACCAAGGTGGAGAGGATCTTGACGGCGGTGGTCTTGCCTGCGCCGTTCGGACCGAGGAGGAGAAGATGGTGCCGGTGGGGACGGCCAGGTCGATGCCGTCGAGCACTGTCTTGTCCCCGTAGGCCTTGCGCAGCCCGGTGGCTGAGATCGCGAGTTCATGGGTCGTTGTCGTCATGGCGCAGAGCGTGCGGCAGGGCGCATTCAGCTCGGTTTCACCGCGGTTTCAGTGCCCTGGAACCGGGTGGGGAAGCAGGGCGCAGCCGCGCCGATAGGCTGGTGGTGCTCGGCGCAGCAGGGCACACCCAGCGAAAACTCCCAGCGCAGCACAGGAGGAATCGTGGCCGGACAGTTCGAGGCGACAACCGTGATCAACCGCCCCGTCGAGGAAGTCTTCGCCTTCCTCGCGGAGGGCACGAACGACCCCAAGTTCAGCCCGCGCGTCCAGGAGATCACCAAGACTCCCGAGGGCCCGACGGCCGTGGGCACCGTCTTCACGAGCACCGTCAAGGACGCCGGAATGAAGACGGGCCGGACGTTCCGGATCACCGAATACGAGGCACCCCACCGCATCCGCTGGACGGAGACGTCCAAGAACACCGTGACGGCCACCGAGGGCGGCTACGACCTGGAATCCACCGGTCCGGGCACGACCAGGGTCCGGATCTTCAACGTCCTCGAAGGCCACGGCGTCGGCAAGCTGCTGGTGGGCTTCGCCCTGGGCGCGGCCCGTAAGGACGCGCCCGCGTTCGGGCAACGCATCAAGACGGCGGTGGAGGCGTCCTGACGGACCGGCTGTTCCTAACTCGCGGTTGCGGGGCGGCTGTTGTACGCCTCCACTTCCAGGAGCGGACGACCTGAGGTGAGGGCCCGGGTCGGCCAGGACAGAGTGACGGTCTGGGACTCGCCGGGCAGCAGCCACAGGTAGTTGTGGCTGTACAGCGTCGGCAGCACGCGCCGGCCGGTCGCGCCGTTCTTCAGCGAGAGCCGGACCATCGCGGCGACCGCCGGCCCCTGATTGCGGACGGTGGCGGTCAGTTGGGTGCGGTTCCCGGAGCGGGACACGCGCCCGAGCGTCGCGGAGACCTTCGTCTTCGGCGCCTTGCCCAGTGCCTGCATGGCGGCCGGTGTGCGGTAGCGCCAGTAGGTGTTGCGGGACAGGACCCGGCCGTCGCCGCCGGCGAGCGTCAGGCGGAGGAGATGGAGGTCCGGCAGGTCGTCGGTCCAGGCCGTGGTGAACGCCTTCGTGGTCGCGGCCGGTGCGACGTCCAGTCGGGCGCTCTTGTCCGTGCCGAGCCGACGCCCCGTCAGATCGACCAACTGCGCGGTGACCACGGCGTGCTTGAGGCCGTCACGCGTGTGGTTGACGGCGATGACCCGCCCCTCGGGATCGGCCTGCACATGCAGCGGCTCACAGGCCGAACGGGCCCCGTAGTACGTGCCGTTGACGTCGAAGTCGTAGTCGTACGTCTGCCAGACCGTGCTGTGCCACGCCGGGTGGGACATCCACAGCATCAGCCCGCTGGCGTTGTCCCACAGGTTCGCGTTCCACGCCTCGAACATGGCCCGCGTGTTCTCGTAGTTGACGAATTGCGCCTTGCGCGCGAAGTCGTCCAGGCCGGTGGTCGCCCCGAGACGCGCTTCTACGGCCGCCTTGTACGTCTGCGGTGCCTGGTTCCCGTGCTCGCTCCAGTCGTGGTAGTACCACGCGCCCCGGATCGGCCACTCGGGCTCGTCGCCCGTCATGTTGCGCATGCTGGCTGCGGTGGAGACGACGGGCATGCCGATCTCGGTGTGGAACCCGAAGTCCTTGCTGCCGTAGGTGGTCGGGTCGAAGTACTTCTCCGGCTCCACCCAGCCGTAGGGTCCGCCGCCGGTGATGATGCCGCCGGCCGAGTTGTTCTGGTAGAGGATGCCGGGGCCTGGTCCTGCACGGCCTCGCGCATGCCCTGGTCGATGGCCGCCGGTGGGTTGCCTTCGTTGGCGCCGCACCAGATCACCACGCTGGGGTGGATGCGGTAGCGCAGAACGGTGTCACGGGCGATCGAGTTGAAGGCGTCGTGGTCCGGCGGGTCCATGCCCCACGCGTTGGGGAAGTCGTTCCACACCAGGATGCCGTGTTCGTCGCAGGCGGCGAAGAACTCCTCCCGGTCGGACGTGCCCACCCAGTTGCGGATCATCGTGAAGTTCATGTCGCGGTGCATCCGCACCGCCGCGTCCATGCGCTCCGGTGGCATCCGGCGCAGGAGTTCGTCCCAGCCCCAGTTGCCGCCGCGGGCCAGCACCCGCACCCCGTTGACGCTGATCTTCAACGGATCGGGCGTGTTGGACACCGACTTCACGTCCGTCCACGTGTCGCCGTCGTCCGACACCTGGATCACATACGTCTTCGGGTAGGCCGACTCCCACAGCACGGCGACCCGGTCGAAACGCCTCGCGGCCCCGAGGTCGACCTGGATCCACTGGTTGTCCGCGTACTCGGAGGACCAACGGGTGCTCGAGTCACCGTCGGTGGCGTGCGCGGCCGGGTGGTCGGGGTCCTCGGTGGACGCGGTCGTCTTCTGGTGCAGGGCCAGGTCGGTCGAGGGCGCCGTGCTGTCGACGACACCGAGCGACCACAGGGAGTTGCCCCAACTGGTGTTGCGCAGCCCGCAGGAGAGGCGCACGTAGCGGGCGGTCTGGGCGGTGAAGTCCTCCACCTGCAGGCTCGCGTTGGCGTTGCCGAACGGCAGCGGCACCGCGCTGTTGTCCACCGACACCGCGTCGGTCCAGGTGGAGTTGTCGGTGGAGACCTGCACCAAGTAGGTCTTCGCGTACGCCTGTTCCCACACCAGGTCGACCTGGTCGAAGGACTGCACGGACCCGAGGTCGACCCGGATCCACTGGTCGTCCGTGTAGGCCGAGGACCAGCGGGTGTCGGGATCACCGTCGGTCACGTTGGCGGCGCCGTGGTCGTCGCCGTCCGTGGTCGACGCGTCGGCCGGGGCGTGCAGAGCCAGGTCGGTGCCGGCGCGCGTGCTGTCGCGTACGGCCAGGGTCCACACCGAGTAGCCCCAACCGGACGCCCGGGTAAGGCACTTGACGCGCACGTACCGGGCTTGTTGCCGGCCGAAGGTCACCGTCTGGGTGTAGGCGTCACCGGAGTCGGCGAACGGCAGCGGCACCTGGTACTCGTAGCCGAACTGACGGATGCCGAACCGGGTCGTGCGCCGGTCGCTCTCCGCGCCGTCGAGCGTCGCGACCAGGGTGAGGTCATGGAGCGTGGGGTCGCCGAGGCCGTTGGGCCACCACAACCTGGGATTCTTCAGGCGTAGTTGACCGAAGGCGTCGGGGCTGAAGGTGACGTCGACGCTCACGCCCGCGGGCACGGTGACGGCCTTGCTCACCCGTACGTTGTCGAAGGCCGCGGAGACCGTCACCTTGTGGGCGCTGGTGTCGGCATTGCGGACCGGGACGACGACGGTCAGTTCGGCGACCGACACCTGGGGCAGGTTCGGCAGCGCGGTGTCGACACGCGGGTCGCCGATCACGACATGGCCGGTCGATCTCAGCCGGACGTGGTTCCAGATGCCGGCGGCCCGGTCGCGGACCGCCGGCATCCAGTCCCAGCCCGAAGAGGCCAGGTAGGTGGGGAGTTGAGGTTCATCTGGTTGGCGCCCGCGTCCACCCAGGACTCACCGGCGGGACCCTTGTCGCCGGGGCTGCCGGGCACCGGCATCGGCGTGATCTTCACGGCGAGCGCGTTCGCCCCGTGCGTCGCGAGGAACGCGGTCACGTCGTGGGCCGAGCGGGCGAAGGGGTAGGTCAGACCGCCCACGTGGTTGCCGTTGAGCCAGATGTCGGCGGTGTGGTTGATGCCGTCGAACTCCAGCCAGATCCGGCGCCCGGACCCGGTGCGCAGACCGTGCGGCAGCTCGAAGTCCCGCTTGTACCACCAGGCATGGCGTGACAGGGCTTCGGGAATGTGGAGGTTGTTCAGCCCGGCGACGGGGTCGGGCAGCTTGCCCTGGTCCACGAGGGAGCCGAGGACCGTGCCGGGGACGGTGGCCGGGAGCCAACTGCTGGTGTCCACCGCCGTCTTGGACAGCTTCGCGCCGTCACCGTCGGCCCAGTCGTCGAGCGTCAGCCGCCAGCCGGACTCCACCGGGACCGTGCCGTCCTCGGCGACCGCCAGCTTCGGCGCGGGTCCGGGGTGGGTGCCCCAGTCGGTCCAGCCCGTGGCCGACGGGCGGTGGCCAGGGCGGTGCCGTAGACCTCGAAGCCGTTGAGGCCAAGGGGGTTGGGGTTGGAGCGGCGGTTCGAGGTGAGGCGTATCCAGCGGGCGGTGACCGGGCGGGGCGGCTGGATGTTCACGACGCCGCCGGTGCCCGCCGTGGTGCGGTGGACGCTGGTCCAGGACGTGTGGTCGGTCGACGCCTCGACGACGTACTCGACCGAGTAACTGGACTGGATCTCCTTGCCCGTGGTGCCGTCGGCCGGGTTGCCCGTGGTGGGAGGGGTGAACACCGGGTCGCTCGCGTCGCCCTCGAAGGTGAGGCGGACCGATGTGACCTCGCACGCGGCCTGGAGGTCGATCGAGATCCACTGCGGGTCGCCGGCCCCGGCACGCCAGCCGCTGCCCCGCACGCCCGGCGAGGTGAGCCGGTCCACCACGAACGAACCCGGGGTGGGGGCGTAGGCCGTCGAGGAGACCGACACCGGGCGGTGGAGGGCGAGTTCACCGGGGAGGAGGGCGCGGCCGACCGGGCGGAACCGGCGGCGCTGGCGGTCGACATGGGCAGGACGGCACCCAGGCCGAACCCCGCCAGCAGGGTCGAACCCGTGGTGACGACGGAGCGGCGCGACGGGCGTGGCGAACCCGATTGATCTGTCATGAGCGTGATGTCCCATCAAGAACCAGCGGCACTGACAACGTTGCCAAAGGCTGTGACGCGTGATGGACTCTGTCAACCCCTGATGCAGCCTTCTAATAAATTAGGAATTAATGTTGACAGGGTTTCGGCCGCACGCCACAGTCGTCGCCGTGACGCCGGAAGCCCCTGTCGCAGTGCGGCCCGGGTCGCGTCCTCCTGCTTCCCAACCTCCGGGAGAGGCAAGTGACTTCACATCCGCAGGTCCGCACACCCGCGGCATCGAGACTGACCCGCCGAGCCACCGCCATCGCCGTCGTGACCGTGCTGGCCGCCACCACGGCCCCCGCGGCCATGGCCCGCACCGGCACCGACCAGGGAGCGCCCGCCTACTACGACAGCGGCCTCGCGCCGACGCCCTACATGGGCTGGAACACCTACTACGGCCTCGGCGCCCCCACCGAGCAACAGGTGCGCGCCGTCGCGGACAAGCTGGTGAACAGCGGTCTGCGGGACGCCGGTTACGACATCGTGTGGCTCGACGGCGGCTGGCAGGCCGACAACCCCCGCGACGCACAAGGACGGTTGGTCGCCAACCCGGACCGTTTCCCCTCCGGCATCCCCGCGTTGGTGTCCTACCTGCACGAACGCGGCCTCAAGGCGGGCATCTACACCGACGCCGGCACCTACGACGGCGGCAAGAGCTGCGGCCTCGGCAGCAGGGGCCACTACGACGCCGACGCACGGCAGTTCGCCGGCTGGAAGATCGACGCGATCAAGGTCGACTTCCTGTGCGGCATCGGGGCCAAGCTCGATCCGGGCCCGGCGTACAAGGAGTTCAGCGACGCGGTCGCCAAGTCCGGCCGCGCGATGCTGCTCAACCTGTGCAACCCGCTCACCGACGACTGGGGGCTGCCGCACACACCCGAGCAGGACGCGCGCAACACGTACGTCTACGCCCCGACGATCGCCGACTCCTGGCGCACCGGGACGGACATCGCCTGGGGCACCCCGAGCCCCGGCCAGTGGCCCAACATCCTGCGCAACATGGACGCCAACGCCTGGCACCCCGAGGCCCAGGGACCCGGGCACTACAACGACCCCGACTACCTCATCCCCATGCGCCGTATGACCGACGGCACCCTGGAGTTGACCCAGGAGGAGTCCACCACGCAGTACGTGATGTGGGCCGAGATGGGCTCACCGCTCGTCCTGGGCTCCGACCCGCGCACCCTGTCCGACCCGATGCTCACCACCCTGCGCAACCCGGAGATCATCGCCGTCGACCAGGACCCGCTCGCCGTCCAGGGCGTACGCGTGGCCAGTGACTCCGTCGGTGACGTCTACAGCAAGGTGCTGGAGGGGCACGGGCGGCGCGCGGTCGTGCTGCTCAACCGGTCCGACCAACCCGCCCTGCGCACCGTGCAGTTCGCGGACGCCGGGCTCGGCGGGCCGGTCCGGGTCAGGGACCTGCGGGCCCGCGCCGACCGGGGTACCCACACGGGCTCGTACACCGTCGAGGTCCCGGCGCACGGCACCGCGCTCCTGAAGCTGACCGGGTCGGACGCCGTGCCCGGCACGAATCTCGGCCAGCGGACCACGGCAGGTCCCGCCGTCGTGCGGGACGGCGACACCCTGACCGCCTTCCTGCGCGGACCGCACGGCTCGCTCGTCCAGCGGACCGGCGGCAGGACGCGGGACCTCGGCGGCCCCACGAAGGGCGAGATCCTCGGCCAGCCCGCCGCCTACGCCTCGGCCGGTGGCCGGATCGACGTCTTCGTACGCGGTGCCGACTCCCGGGTCTACCGGCGGTTCTACGCCGCCGGCCGCTGGAGCGGGTGGCAAAGCCTGGGCGGCCGGGCCGGCGACGCGCCCTCGGTGGCGTTCACCGACCCCGCGCACTGGACGCTCTTCGCCACGGGCACCGACGGGCAGGTCGTGCAGCGCGGCCCGTCCACCGGCTGGTCCTCGCTCGGCGCACCCGGCGGCAAGGCCGTGTACGGGCGACCGTCCGCCGTCGTGGACGCGCAGGGGCGGGTCCAGGTCGCCGTACGCAGCGCGGCCGACGACGTGGGACCCGGTCCCGGGAGACATCGGGGAGTGGTCGGCCTGGACGTCGGTCGGCGGCACCGTCAGCGGGAGCCCGACGCTGGTCGCCGTAGGGGACGCCGTGGTGCTGTACGCGCGGGCCGCGGACTACACGCTCTGGCAGCAGCGGTACGAGAACGGTGCCTGGCAGGGCTGGACCAAGCAACAGGCCTTCGCCAGCGCGGTTTTCGACGGTGCGCTCGGCGCCGTGGCCGGGCCGGAGGGAACGGTCGACGCGGTGTTCCAGGGCGTCGACGGCTACGTACACCGGACTCAGTTCAACTAAATTAGTAATTATTCTTGACGTGGTGGGGACGCCACGTGAACCTGGATCCGCGCGGGATCCACAAGGAGCCATCCATGACGAACCACCAGCCAGACCGACGCCGGTTCCTCGCCGGACTCGGCGCCGCAGGGGCGACGGCACTGCTCAGCGGCTGCGTCACCTCCACCTCCTCCGGCAAGAGCTCCTCCAAGGGGGCAGTGACCCTCCAGTCCAACCTGTCCGCCCCGCAGGCCAAGGCGGCCATGGAGGACCTGGTCGCCGCCTACGCCAAGAAGGGCTCCGACCGGGCGAGCCTCAACACAGTCGCCGCGGAGACCTTCCGCACCCAGCTGCCGACCTACCTCACCTCGGCCAACCCGCCGGACGTGTACACCTGGTACCCCGGCTCGGTCGCCGACGCCTACGCCAAGAAGAATTTGCTGCTCGACCTCGACGCGGCGTGGACCTCCTCGCCCGACCTCAAGCGCTACTCGAAGGCCCTTAACTCGCTGTGCACGTCGACGAGTTCGGGCAAGAAGGTCTTCGTGCCCACCACCTACTACTGGTGGGGCATGTTCTACCGGAAGTCCAACTTCGCCAAGTGGGGCGTGAGCGAGCCCAAGAGCTGGGACGACTTCCTCGACCTGTGCGACAAGCTCAAGAGCAAGGGCGTCACCCCGATCGGACTGGGCGCCGGCGGTGGCACGGCCTGGGTCGCCTCGGCGTGGTTCGACTACCTCGACATCCGCATCAACGGCGCCGAGTACCACCGCCAACTCCTCGCCGGGAAGCACCGGTTCGACGACCCCGAGGTGCGCAAGGTCTTCGACCGCTGGCAGGAAGTACTGCCGTACATCGACCCGAACGGCACCGCCGTCGCCTTCCAGGACGCGTCGACCTCTCTGCTCAACGGCCGCAGCGGCATGATGCTCATCGGCACCTTCTTCGCCGACGCGGCGCCCAAGAACGCCCTCGACGACGTCGACTTCTTCCGCTTCCCGATCATCGACCCGAAGGTCCTGCTCGCCGAAGAGGCGCCCACCGACGGCTACTTCGCCAGCGCGCGCACCGGCCGCCACGACCAGGTGATCGACCTGATGAAGTACCTCGCGACCGCCGAGGCCCAGGAGATCTACATCAAGGGCTCCTCCGGCACCGTCCTGCCCTGCAACCCCGACGCGAAGGACGCCGGCACCGCCCTGGTGAAGAAGGGCCGCAAGCACGTCGAGGAGGCGGCCGAGGTCACCCAGTTCTTCAACCGGGACTCCAGCGACGCCCTCCAGCCCTCCGCCGACAACGCGCTGACCAAGTTCCTGGCCAGGCCCAAGTCGATCGGCGGCATCCTCACGGACTGGCAGCGCGACGCCGAGAAGATCTGGAACGCCTGACATGGCCGTCCTGACCGCGCCCGACCGGACATCCCCGGCCCCAACGCCCGCCAAGGGCAGGCGGGTTCAGGGCCCCGGCGGACACCCCCGCTGGTGCTCGCGTTCGTCCTCGTCCCGCTGCTCGTCGAGGCGGTGTGGGTGTTCTGGCCCGCCGTGCAGGGCTTCTACCTGGCCCTGACCAAATGGGACGGCGTCTCCCCACCGCAGTTCATCGGCCTGGGCAACTTCCGGGAGATGGCCCACGACGACGTCTTCCGCAGCGCGACGATCCACACGGTCCTCTGGCTCGTCCTCTTCGGCGGACTGTCCGCCCTGCTCGGCCTCGCCGCCGCACTCCTGCTCCAACAGGAGCGCCGCGGCGTCGGGTTCTACCGCGCGGCCCTGTTCCTGCCCGTCGTCTTCTCCCTGGTCGCCACCGCCCTCGTCTGGCAGGCGATCTACCAGCCCGACGGCGTCCTCAACCAACTCCTGCGGTCCATAGGCCTCGGCAGCCTCCGGCACGCCTGGCTCGCGGACCAGGACACCGCCCTGTACGCGGTGATCGTGCCCGCGCTCTGGCGCCAGATCGGCTACGTGATGGTGCTCTACCTGGCCGGCCTCAAGGGCATCGACCCCGCCCTGTACGAGGCGGCCAAGGTCGACGGCGCGAGCGCCCTGCAACGCCTGCGGCACATCACCCTGCCCCAACTGCGCAGCGTCAACGCGGTAGTTCTGTCGGTCATCGTCATCGACTCGCTGCGCTCCTTCGACGTCGTCTGGTCCCTGACCCGCGGCGGCCCCTACCACTCGTCAGAGCTGCTGAGCACCTACATGTACTCCACCGCCTTCCAGTCCCTGCGACTCGGCTACGGCTCCGCACTCGCCGTCGTCATCTTCGTGCTGGCCTTCGGCGTCATCTGCTCCTACCTCGTCCGCGCGTTCCGGGAGGCCGACTGATGTCCGCCAACTCCACGGCCCTGCGCCGCAAACGGGCCGCGACCGCCGGATTCCACCTGGGCGCCGGGGCGTTGGCCATCCTCTGGCTGCTGCCCATCGTGCTCGTCCTGGTGACCAGCCTGCGCTCCTTCGACGACATCGCCGCCCACGGCCTGGGCAGTTGGCCGCACTCCTTCACCCTCGGCAACTTCCGCCAGGCCTGGGTCGACGGCGGCCAGCAGCGCGCCCTCATCAACAGCCTGGTCGTCACCATCCCCTGCGTCATGATCACGCTGGCCCTCGCCGCGATGGCCGCCTTCGGCCTCAGCCGCTACGAACTCCCCTTCCGCCGCTCCCTGTTGCTCCTCATGCTCGGCGGCAACCTCCTCCCACCGCAGATCCTCCTCATCCCGGTGTCCAAGCTCAGCGAAGTCATGGGCATCTACGACACCCTGCCCGCCCTCATCGGCGTACAGATCGGCTTCGGCGTCGGCTTCTACGTCTTCGTCCTGCACGGATTCATGCGGTCGATCCCGTCCGAGATCCAGCAGGCGGCGGTCGTCGACGGCGCGGGACCCTGGCAGATCTTCTGGCGGATCATCCTCCCGCTGACCCGCCCCGCCCTCGCCGCGCTCAGCGCCCTGTCATTCACCTGGATCTTCAACGACCTGCTCTGGGCGATCACCGTGCTGCGCAGCGACACCAAGATGCCGATCACCGCCGCCCTCATCGGACTTCAGGGACAGTACGTGTCGATGTGGAACGTCATCGCGGCCGGCTCCGTCATCGCCGCCGCCCCCACGGTCGCCGTCTTCCTGCGCTTCCAGCGGCACTTCGTCGCCGGACTCAACCTCGGAGCGGTCAAGTGACCTACGAGCGCTGGACCCTGCGCACGGAGAACACCAGCTACACCGTGCGCCTCTCCCGGACGGCCCCTGGGCCGAACTCGACGCCTGGGGCCCGCTCGGCGTCGAGGACGGGCCCTCCGCCCTGGACTGGTCCCGACGCACCCACTTCATCACGCCCGCCGACGCGGCCCCGGCCGAGTATCTGCCGTACGGGCTGAGGCCGTTCACCGGCTCCGAGCTGGTGGCCTCGCGTCCGGACGGCGACGACCGGGGCACGTGGTGGGAGTTCGCGGGCGCGGAAGCGGGCGAGGGCTCGTTGCAACTCGCCTTCCACGACGAACAGGTGGGCCTCCGCACCGTCCTCCACTACGAGACCGTCCCGGGCACGGACGTGATCCTCCGCTGGACGGAGTTCACCGCCTCACGCGAACTCCGCCTGGAGCGGCTCGACTCGGCCGCCGTGAACATCCCCGTGACCGGAACCGCCCGCCTGACCTACCTCACGGGCCAGTGGTCGCAGGAGTTCCAGCGCACCCAACTCGACCTCCCCAGAGGCACGTTCAGCATCGGCAGCCTGCAAGGCGCACCGGGGCACGCGTACGCGCCCTGGCTCGCCGTGCAGGACAGCGAGGCACAGTCGGCGTACGGCATCGCCCTCGCCTGGCCCGGCAACTGGCACATCACCGCCGAGGCCGAACCCGGCGGCGCCGTACGGGTACGGGCGGGCCGCGTCCCGCACGAGGGAGCGGTGTTCCTCACCCCCGGCGAGACCCTCACCACCCCCGACTCGCCTGCGCCTTCAGCCCGGACGGGCTCGACGGACTCTCCGCGTCTGGCACCGCTACGAGCGGCACCTCACCGGCGAACGCCTGCACCGCCCGCACAAGGTCCTCTACAACTCCTGGGAGGCCACCGGCTTCGACGTCGACGCGGCCGGACAGCTGGAGCTGGCGAAGACAGCCGCCGACATCGGGGCCGAGCTGTTCGTCGTGGACGACGGCTGGTTCACCGGGCGCGCCGACGACACCGGGGGCTGGGTGACTGGTGGCCGGACCCGGCGGCCTTCCCGCTGGGCTTCGACCAATTCATCGCGGACGTACGGGCGTTGGACCTGGACTTCGGCCTGTGGATAGAGCCCGAGGCCGTCAGCCCGGGGAGCCGCCTGCACGCCGAACACCCCGAGTGGGTCTACCGGATCGAGGGCCGCCCCGGCCGGCTCGTCCGCAACCAACTCCTCCTCGACCTCGGCCGGACCGACGTCCAGGACTTCGTCATCGGTACGCTCGACCGGCTGCTCGGCACGTACGACATCAGCTACCTCAAGTGGGACATGAACCGCCCGCCCACCGAGCGCGGCCGTCCCGGTGCGGGCCGCGTCGATCTCGACGCCGAGCACGTCGCCGGCTACCTGCGCGTCCTCGACCACCTCCGTGCCGCCCACCCCGACGTCACCGTCGAGGGCTGCGCGGGCGGCGGCGGACGCATCGAGCACGCGACGATCGCCCGCACCGACGTGATCTGGACCAGCGACAACACCGCACCCCTGGACCGGCTTTCGATCCAGTACGGCTTCCTGCACGCGCACGCCCCGCACGTCATGAGCTCCTGGGTCACCGACGCCCCCGGCGTCTTCGACCCACGCCCGCGCAGCCTCGCCTTCCGCTTCGTCAACGCCATGTGCGGCGTGCTCGGCATCGGCGCCGACCTGCGCGCCTGGACACCGGAGCAGCGGGCCGAGGGCGCCCGGTGGATCGCCCGGTACAAGGAGGTACGGGACGTGATCCACCACGGTGAGGCACGGCTCCTCGGGGCGCCGGACGCGCCGAGCTGCGGGGTGCAGTACGACCGGGCACCGGACCGTCGTCGCCGCGCTCAGCACCGGGCGTCTCGACGGCGCCCCGCTGGTGCCGGGGCGCGCGGACCGGTTGCGGCTGCGGGGACTCGAACCGGCGGCGCGCTACCGGGACACGGCGACGGGGACGACGTACAGCGGAGCGCATCTGCTGCACCACGGGCTGCCGTTCGCCTGGAGCGCCGCGCACGACGCCGACCTGATCGTGCTCAGGCGTGAGTGAGCCCCGTATGTTTCCGGCAAGCCCTTTCTCGCGAGAAACGCGCAGGACGCGAAGGAGTCGAACCCCGATGGACCAGTCCGTACGACGGCACGGCGCCCGCTTCACCGGACGCACGGCCGTGGTCACCGGCGCGGCCTCCGGCATCGGAGCCGCCACGGCCGTACGCCTCGCCGAGGAGGGAGCCGCCGTCGTGCTCGCCGACATCGCCGAGGAGCGCGGCGAGGCGGTGGCCGAGCGGATCCGGAAGGACGGCGGGCGAGCCGGGTTCGTGGCCGCCGACGTCGCGGCCGAGGACGACTGGGCACGGATCGTCACCGCCGCCCACACCTTCGGGCCCGTCGACGTCCTCGTCAGCAACGCCTTCACCGTCGACGTCACACCCGCCCACGAGATGACCCTGCCGTCCTGGCGGCGGCAGCTCGACGTCAACCTGACCGGCAGCTTCCTCGGCTTCCGGGCGGCCCTGCCCGACCTGGAGGAGCGGCGAGGCGCGGTCGTGCTGACCTCGTCCGTGCACGCCCACAAGGGCATCCCCGGGCACCCCGCCTACGCCGCGGCCAAGGGCGCCCTGCTCTCCCTGTGCAGCCAACTCGCCGTGGAATATGGGCCGGTTGTGCGCGTGAACGCCGTCCTGCCCGGGCCGGTACTCACCGGCGCATGGGACCGGGTGCCGCCCGAGGAACGCGAACGCAGCATCGCCGAGACGGCCGTACGCCGCTTCGGCACGCCCGAGGAAGTGGCCGCGGCCATCGCGTTCCTCAGCGCCGACGAAGCCTCCTTCATCACCGGGACGAGTCTCGTGGTGGACGGCGGCTGGAGCGTCGTCAAGGCCTCCGCATGACCACGCTCCCAACCAGCAGAAAGGCTCTACGACATGACGCCCTATGCCCGTCGCGGCGTGCACGGCCAGACCGTGGAACTCCTCGCCCGCCGCATCCTGGGCGGCGAGATCGCCGAAGGCGCCACGCTCGATCTGGTGGGCCTGCAGAGCGAGTTGGACGTGAGCCTGACCGCGCTGCGCGAGTCGCTCAAGGTGCTCGCCGCCAAGGGGATGGTCGACGCCCGGCAGCGCCGCGGCACCTTCGTACGCCCCCGCGCCGAATGGAACCTCCTCGACGCCGACGTCCTGCGCTGGCAGTTCGAGGGCGCCTCCACGTCGGAGTCCGACCGGGCGCTGCTGCACAACCTCGCCGAGGTGCGCGCGATCATCGAGCCCGCCGCCGTACGCCTCGCGGCCGAGCGCCGCACCGACGCGGACCTGGCCGCCCTGGACGGCGCGCTCGACGCGATGGGGGAGCAGGGCACCGACGCCGCCCACGCCGTCGAGGCCGACCTCGCCTTCCACCGCGCGCTGCTCACCGCCACCCACAACGAACTCCTCGAACGCATGGAGATGGTGATCGAGTCCGGCCTCGCGCACCGCGACCGCATCGTGCACAGCGCCCCGCACAGCGAGGACCCGGTCCCCGCCCACCGCGCCGTCCTGGACGCCGTACGCGACCGGGACCCGCAGGCAGCCGAGGCCGCGATGCGCGCCCTGCTCGACCAGGCGGGCCGCGACCTGGACCGCCTCGGCGACTCCGAAGAGGACGCCCCGGCGGACGCCCCGCTGGGCTCCGAAGAGACGGAAGGTTCCCGCTCTCAGTGAAGATCACCCGTGTCGAGACCTTCCTCGTCCCACCCCGCTGGCTGTTCTGCCGCGTCGAGACCGACGAGGGCGTGGTCGGCTGGGGCGAACCGGTTGTCGAAGGGCGCGCCGAAGTCGTCCGGGCCGCCGTCGACGTCCTGGCCGAACTCCTGGTCGGCCAGGACCCGTTGCGCATCCAGGACCACTGGCAGGTCATGTCCAAGGGCGGCTTCTACCGGGGCGGCCCGGTCCTCTCCAGCGCCGTCGCCGGCCTCGACCAGGCGTTGTGGGACATCGCAGGGAAGACCTACGGCGCCCCCGTGCACGCCCTGCTGGGCGGCCCCGTGCGCGACCGCGTCCGGGTCTACGCCTGGGTCGGCGGCGACGAACCCGGCCAGCTCAGCGAGCAGATAGCCGCCCAGGTCGAGGCCGGTTTCACCGCCGTGAAGATGAACGCCGCCGGAGCCACCTCCCCGATCCCCACCCCCGCCGAGACCGCCGCGATCGTCGCCCGCGTGGCCGCCGCCCGCGAGGCACTCGGCCCCGGCCGTGATGTCGCCGTCGACTTCCACGGCCGCTTCACCGCGGCCGGCGCCCGCCGCGTCCTCGCCGAACTCGCCCCGCTGCACCCGCTGTTCGTCGAGGAACCCGTCCTGCCCGAGTACAGCCACCAGCTGGCGGGCCTCGTCGCATCGAGCCCGGTACCGCTCGCCACCGGCGAACGCCTCTACGGCCGCGCCGAGTTCCTCCCGCACTCGCCGCCGGCATCGCCGTCGCCCAACCCGACCTCTCCCACGCCGGCGGCATCTCGGAGGTCCACCGCATCGCCTCCCTCGCGGAGGCCTACGGCGCCCAGCTCGCCCCGCACTGCCCCCTCGGCCCGATCGCACTGGCGGCCAGTCTCCAGGTCGCGTTCGCCACCCCCAACTTCCTCATCCAGGAACAGAGTCGGGGCATCCACTACAACAAGGACGCCGACCTCCTCTCCTACCTCGTCGACCCGGCGCCCTTCCGATTCGTCGACGGGCACGCCCTGCGCGGCGACGCCCCCGGACTCGGCATCACCGTCGACGAGGCCGCCGTACGCGCCGCCGACCGCACCGGCCACGCCTGGCGCAACCCCGTGTGGCGGCACCCGACGGCTCCTTCGCGGGAGTGGTGACCGTGCCGCTCGACATCGTCACCGACCTTGCCCACGGCGGGCGTTGGACCTCGCTGCGGTCGGCGGGGCGTGAGTGGCTGTGGCGGCGCGAGGCCCCGGAGCGCGACAACGTTTCCCCGGTGACGCCTTCGTGGACGCGGGCGGACTGGAGGAGTGCGTCCCCACGGTCCGGGGCGATCCCGACCACGGGGACGCCTGGGCCCGGTCCTGGGCGCGGGAAGGGGAGGCGGACGTCGTTCACTGCGACCGCTTCACCTTGGCGCGGACGGTGCGTCCAACCACCGACGGGGCGGTGGCCGACTATGTTCTGGCGGCCGACCCGGGCTTCCGCTTCGTATGGGCCGCCCACGCCCTGCTCGATCTCTCCGACCGTGCGTCTGTGCACATTTGGGAGGGCGCGCCGGCCCGGCTGTTTCCCGAGGCGGCGCCGCTGTTGGACCAGGTGTGGCCGGAGGGCGCCGCATGGGTGGAGGGCGACTGGCCCGCGCCGTGCGGGCTGCGCCTGGACCGGTTCGGGCCGGACGACGGGACCGCCGTAGGAGCCGTCGTGGACGCTTCCCGGTGCTGCCTGCACGACCGGGATGACCGGCTGTCCTTCGCCCTCGAAGCCGACGGGCAGCCCGTGTCCATCGCCCTGTGGCGCAACGTGGGCGGCTTTCCGGCCCAACACCCTACCGCAGCACGGGTGTTGAACCCATGCTCGGCCGTGTCTTCGACCTCGCCGACGCGGGGCCTACGACGCCGCCCGGGTACCCGCGTCGGGCGAGGTGCGATGGCGGCTGACGCTGACCACGAACTGCCGTTGTGCCTGAACCGGCCTGTACAGGAAGGGAATTCGCCCCATGGATCGTCGAGGCATGGATCTTCGAGCGGCGCTGGCCACCCACCGGCTGGTCGCGATCATCCGCGGCACCGACCCCGAAGCCGCCGTGCGCACCGTGCTGACCCTGGCCGAGGAGGGCGTCGAACTGATCGAGGTCTCCCTGACCGGCACGGACGCCCTGTCCGTCATCGAGCGGGCCCGCAGGGAACTCGGCCCCGACCGGCCGCTCGGCGCCGGTACGGTCCTGACCGCCGAGGACGCCCGCGCCGCGCACCGGGCCGGCGCGAATTTCGCCGTCACCCGGCGCTCGGGGACGGCATCCATGAGGCGCACCGGCTCGAACTGCCCGTGCTGGCCGGGGTGTTCACCCCCACCGAGATCCTCGCCGCCCGCCCCCTACGGTGTCGCCGCGCTGAAGATCTTCCCGGCCGCCGAGGCCGGCGGACCTGCCTACCTGAAGGCGTTGCGCGGCCCCTTCCCGCACGAGGTGTTCGTGCCGGTGGGCGGTGTCGACGCGGTGGCCGCGCGGGAGTACCTGAACGCCGGGGCGACCGCCGTCGGCGTCGGCTCGCCCCTGGTCGGCGACGCGGCCGACGGCGGCAGCCTGACCGCGCTGCGGGACCGAACTCGCGCTCTGCTGGCTGTCGTTGGGGACGCTTCGCCCGTGCGGGTGGTGTCATGACGAGTGGAGGGCAGCAGGCGTCGGGCGGATGGCAGCCTGCGACGGGCGGGGTCGTCTGTATCGGCGAGACCATGGCGGCCCTCGCTCCCGACCCGTCCTCGTCGCTGGAGTACGCCGACGATCTGCGGGTGTCGGTGGCCGGGGCGGAGTCGAACGTGGCCATGTATCTGGCGGACCTCGGGGTCCCCGTGGCGTGGGTCTCGGCGGTCGGCGACGACCCGTTGGGGCGGCGCGTGCTCGCCGAGGTCGGGGCGGCCGGGGTCGATGTGAGTGGTGTCAGGGCTGATCCGGGGCGGCCCACGGGACTGCTCGTGAAGGAGCCGGCCGGTTTGCGGACCCGGGTCCACTACTACCGGGGCAACTCGGCGGCCTCGGCGATGGGCCCCGACGTCCTCGACGACCACAGGCTGAAGTCGGCCGCCGTCCTGCACCTCACCGGTGTGACCCCGGCGCTGTCCCCGTCCTGCCGGAACCTGGTGACCACCGCGCTCACCGTCCCGGCCGCCGAACGGCCGTACGCCATCAGCTTCGACGTCAACCACCGCCCCGCGCTGTGGCCGCCCGGCACGGCCGCCACCGTGCTGCGTGAGCTCGCGGATCTCGCCGACATCACCTTCGTAGGACTCGACGAGGCGCAGGAGTTGTGGGGCGCGGACCTCCAACCGGCCGACGTGCGGGCGCTGTTGCCGGGGCCGCGCCTGCTCGTGGTGAAGGACGGTGGCCACGCCGCCATCGCCTTCGGCGAGGAAGGGGTACGGATCGTGCCCGCGCTGGACACGGATGTGGTGGAGCCCGTCGGGGCGGGCGACGCGTTCGCGGCCGGGGTACTGACCGGGCTGCTGCGTGGTGAGGGCATGGAACGCGCGTTGCGGCTCGGGCACATCACGGCGGCGTCGGCTCTCAAGGTCACGGCCGATCATGGTCCCTTGCCGGACGGTTCCCGGATCGACCGGCTCCTCGCGCTGTCCACGGACGAGTGGGCGGCCGGGAGCAGTCTCTGCGGCTGACCTGGTGCCCCATCGTTTCTACGGCGCGTGCGCGCCGTCCCCTATGTCCAGGACGACGTCCGTGCCGGGTCGTGCGCAGCAGATCAGGATCTCGCCGTCGGCCGGTGGCTCCAGCGGGTCGGGGAGTAGGTGATCGTGCCGGACAGCAGGGGTGTGACGCAGGTGTGGCAGACGCCGGTGCGGCAGCTCCAGCGGGTGGGTACGTCGCAGGCGTCGGCGAGTTCGAGCACCGTGGCGTTGGTGTCGGCGTCGAAGGGGACGGCGATGCCGCTGCGGGCGAAGGTCACCAGCGGACCGGTTCCGGGCGGGCCCGGGGTGGGTGCGGTGTCCGGGTGGAGCGGTCGGTGAGGCCGGGGTTGACCGCGCCCAGCGTTCCGAACAGTTCCGTGGGATGCGCTCGGGATCGATGCCGGCCTCGGTGAGGGCCTGGCGCATGTCGGACATGAAGGGGCGGGGCCGCAGATGTAGGCGGTCGCGTCGGGCGGGACGGACAGCGCGATGAGCCTGTCCTTCGTGAGGCGTCCCGGGGTGGCGTGGGCGTGCTGGAGTTCCTCGGGTGTGGCCGCGCTGTAGTAGACGTGCTCGTGCGCGTCCGGGAGCGCGGTGAGCAGGTCGTGCGCCTCGGCGGCGAGGGGGTGTTCCTTGGGGCCGCGAGCGCCGTGGATCCACCAGACCTCGCGCTTGCTGCCCTGCGCGGCCAGTTCGTGCAGCATCGACAGCACCGGCGTGAGGCCGATGCCGGCGGAGACGAGGAGCACCGGACCGCTGTCCTCGACGTACACGAACTCCCCACGGGGCGCGGCGACTTCGAGCTCGGCGCCCGGTCGTAGCCGCGTGGTCAGGTAGCCGCTCGCGGTGCCGTGCGGTTCGTGTTTGACACTGATCCGGTAGCTGTCGGCGTCGGGCGCGGCGGACAGCGAGTAGCTGCGCACGGGGGCGGGGCCGGTCGTAGCGGGGAGGCGCAGGGTCAGGTACTGGCCCGCACGGGCGGGCGGGAGCGGGGAGCCGTCCGGGGCGGTGAGCCGGATCGAGGTGACCGTCGTGCTCGCGGGGACCACGTCCGTCACCCGCAGCGCGCGGAAACCGGCCCAGGCCGGTGGTGCGGTGGTCGTCGTACCGTCGGCCTCGGCGAGCAGCTCACGGAACGACCCCCTGCCAGCCGGGGCTCAGCGCGGGCACGTCCAGCGCGAGGCGGAGCCTGGCGGGATCGCGGCCGGGGAGATAGAGCAGCGCGTCGGTGTCGGCGACGCCCAGCGCGCCCGGGCCTGTCCTGGTCCGTACGATGCGGTCGCCCGCCTGCACCTGCCCCTCGCGCACGACCCGCAGGTAGAACCCCGGGCCGGTGATGGCTCACCAGCAGCGCGGCCAGCTCGGGTTCGCCGAAGCGCATGCCGACGCGGTAGCAGGTGACGCGGGGCTGGGTGACCTCGAACTCGGCCTCGCCGATGCGGTATCGGTCGCCGATGCACACCTCGTCGTCGGGCAGCCCGTCCACGGTGAGGTTCTCGCCGAACTGGCCGTAGCCGAGGTCGTCGCGGCCGAAGTGGCGCTGCCAGTGGCGGTACGACTGGATCTGGTAGACGAGGACGGCCCGCTGCTCGCCGCCGTGACCTGCGGTGTCGCCCTGGCCGTCGCCGTCGATGTTGAGGCGGCGGACCATCGCAGGGCCGACCACCGGATACTTCCATACGCCCGTATAGACGGTCCTGCCCTGCCACGGAACGTCCTTCGGCATGCCGACATTCACCGACAGCAGGGTGGGCATCGGAGCGCTCCTTCCCACGGGGACGGCCGGATGCGGGCGCGGCCGGGGCAGTCGTCTCCTTCCATACTGAGGGTGCGGCCGTCGCCGTGCGAGACCGCACCGACCTGTCGGCCTACTCCGGTGCCGTGATCCGGAGCCTGATCGTGCGGGACTCCGGGCGCAGCGCGAACTCGGGCCACATCTGGACCGCAGGCCCGCGAGCCGAGACCGTGCTGGGCGGCGTCGACGAAGAGGCGGCTCGTCCGCGAGACCGGCAGCTCGTGCGGGTGTCCAGCCTTGGCGATCTCCTGCGGGGTGTGGCGGCTGAGCGTGAAGCCGGGACGGCGTCCGTGTGTGTCGGGGAGCGCCTCGACACGCAGGACCGTGGCGTTTCCGCTGGTCAGGGCGAGCCGACGGAGTGCGGAGCGGTGTCCGGTCTCCTGGGGGCGCGCGTAGTCGACCGAGAGATCGCCGATGGCGGCGGTGAAACGGCCGGTGCGGGCCGCGTGGACACTGTCCGGGTAGGACTCCAGCGGGCCGAGGCCGAACCATTCGGCGCCGTCGACCGGAGCCGTGCCGTCGGGCAGGTCGAAACGCACCCCGATCCGCGGCCACACCGTCTTCCAGCCGTGCGAGGGCTGGATCTCCACCCGCAGCTCCACCTCGCCGTCGGCCTCCAGCGACCAGACGGACTCCATCAGCACCGACAGACCCGAGTTGGCGGCCGCCACCTTGTCGACCGTGCGCAGCGCGTCCTCGCCCTGCTCCACGGAGACCCGGCGCGAGGTCAGCCGGTCGAGCCCGTCGCGGAACCACAGCTCGGCGTTGGACACCCCGAAGACGCTCGCGTCGCTCTCGTCGACCTCGCCCCACGCGCCCTTGTCGTTGTCGGTCGGCGCCCGGAACAGCTCCAACCGCGGTCCGGCCACGGCGCGTTCGCCGAGCCTGACGAGCGACCCGCCGACGAATTCGGCGATGCCGAGGGTGAGGGTGCCGTCGCCGCGCCGCCAGTCGAACCGGCCACGGGCAGCGGGCACGGGACGCCGAACGGAGCGGTCCAGCTGGGCAGTTGCGACGACATGACCCTCCGCGGCCCAGGCGGTGCCGGTCGCCAGTACCGCGTCGATCGTCAGCCAGGTCTCGGCGTCCGGCGACACCGGGACCGCCGGCAGGGAAACCCGGCCCGAGTCCCCGGCGGCGACGAACGGGACCTCCAACTCCCCTGATTCCACGGCCACTCCGTCGTGCTCGACCCGCCAGCGGAAGCGCAGGTCGGACGTGTCGGCGGTGTGCCGGAGGTTGGACCGCGACCTTGTCGCCGTCGAAGGAGAAGTGCACCGGCGCCACGACGGCCTTGAACTCGTGGAGGCTCGGCGTCGGCATGTCGTCGCTCAACACCATGCCGTCCATCACGAAGTTGCCGTCGTGGACGACCTCGCCGAAGTCACCGCCGTACGCGTAGTACGGCGTCCCGTCCGGCGTCGTGGCCAGGATGCCGTGGTCGCGCCACTCCCAGACGAACCCGCCGTGCAGGCGCGGGTGTTGACGCACCAGCGCCTCGTACTGGTCGAACGCGCCCGGTCCGTTGCCCATCGCGTGGGCGTACTCGCAGAGCAGGAACGGCTTGGTGCGCTGCCGGGCGCCTTGTGCGGGCGTGCAGTTGAGCAGCGGGGCGCGGGAGCCGTCGGTGCCGATCTGCTCGGTCTCCAGCACGGACGCGTACATGCGCGAGTAGATGTCGGTGTACTCGCCGGTGTAGTCGCCCTCGTAGTGCACGGGGCGTTCGGCGTCGCGGGCATGCACCCAGGCCGACATGGCGGCGAGGTTGCTGCCGGTGTCCGCCTCGTTGCCCAGCGACCAGATCACGATGCTGGGGTGGTTCTTGTCCCGCTCCACCGTGCGCTCGATGCGGTCGAGATACGCCTCGCGCCAGGCCGGGTCGTCACTGGGGTTGCCGACCCAGTCGACCTTCCCGAAGCCGTGGGTCTCCAGGTCGCATTCGAGGATCACCCAGAACCCGAGTTCGTCGGCGAGGTCGAGCAGCCGGGGTGCGGCGGGTAGTGGCTGGT
Source organism: Streptomyces sp. P3 (assembly GCA_016893485.2). Classification (GTDB taxonomy): domain Bacteria; phylum Actinomycetota; class Actinomycetes; order Streptomycetales; family Streptomycetaceae; genus Streptomyces. The sequence goes on along the minus strand of JAFEKX020000001.1, from coordinate 850,542 downwards.
GCGGATCGCGTTCACGTTGAACCGCTTCATCAGCGCCAGGTCCTCGCGGGCGTGCGCCTCGTCGAAGACACGGCCGCGCTCCGGGTGCGTCTCGTGCCGGTTCACGCCGTGGAAGACGACCCGGCGTCCGTTGACCAGGAACTGGTCCCCGCGGATCTCGACCGTACGGAAACCCACCCGCAGCGAGACGGTCTCCGCGGCCGACGACACCGTGGCGTCGTACAGGCGCGGCACCTCGGCCGACCAGGGCTCCACGGCGTCGATGTCGACGGCCGACACGTCGTCCGGCGTCGCCCAGACCCGCTCGACACCGAGTTCCGGAATGCGCAGGGTGACCGGGAACGCCGTTGCGGCGGCGGTGACTTCGGCCTCGACCCGGCCGCGCCCGTCGTCGAAACCGGTCCGCAGCCAGACGTCCTCGATGCCGCCGGCCGGGCGGGCGGTCAGGGTGACATCGCGGAAGATGCCCGGCAGCCACCACTGGTCCTGGTCCTCGACATAACTGGCCGCCGACCACTGGTGCACCCGCACGGCGACGACGTTCTCACCAGGGCGTACGGCGTCGGTGACATCGAATTCGTGGGCGAGGCGGCTGCCGCTCGCGCTGCCGACCTCGACCCCGTTGACCCAGACGCGGAACAGCGACTCGACACCGTCGAAGCGCAGCACGACCCGCTCGGCGTCCGACCAGTCGGCGGGGACGTCGAAGGTGCGGCGGTAGTCACCGGTCGGGTTCTCGTCCGGGACGTACGGCGGGTCGATCGGGAACGGGAACTGGATGTTCGTGTAGATCGGGCGGCCGTAGGCGCCGTCGCCCACCAGCACCCAGTGGGCGGGCACGGGCATGGTGTCCCAGCCCTGGTCGTCGAAGCCCTCGGCCGCGAAGTCCTCCGCCGCCGACGCCGTGGGGGACAGGCGGAAGTTCCAGGACCCGTTCAGGGAAAGCGACTTCGCGTCGGAGTGCAGCCACGAGCGCGCCGGTCGCAGTGCGCCGCGCCCGGGTGCGAGGTCGGAGACATGGGGGAGAACTCGGGAAGCAAGAGGTCACAACGCTTTCGTGAGGGCGGAACGGGGAGCATTGCATTCGATCATGGCGGCCTAACGGAGCACGACGGTGCGGATCTCCCAGGGGCCGAGGGCGAGTTCGAGCTCGTCCCGGACCTGGACGCGGGAGATCGGCCGGCCCAGCAGATCGACGGTGGCGGCCTCGGTGAACGTGCCCGTCACCCGGACCGTCGACCCGGAGTCGCTCATCGCCGTCAGCCGCACCTCGGTGCCCGGCCCGTGCTCGGCGTCGGTGACTCGGCGGACGGCCGAGACGAGGACGTCCTCGCCGTCGACGCGCAACCCGGGCCGGTCGGACGGCAGTTGCCGCCCCGCGGGTGCCGTCCCCGGGTGACCAGGACGTCGTTGCGGAACTCCTCCGCGAGTGCCACCGCGTCCGCACCGCGCCAGCCGGTGGCCGACGGGACGACGGCGAACCGGTTCTCGATCCGCATCCCGAGGTCCTGCGCACCGGGTACGGGGATCTCGCTCGCCGCCGGTTCGTCGCGCAGGGGGTGGATGTTGACGCTGATCGAGCCGATCGCGCGCAGCAGCGTGACGGCCAACTCGGAGCCGTCGCCGACGAGTTCGTACTCACTGGAGTGGTCGAGCAGGACGGTGGCGGCACCGGCCGACACGAAGGACTCGGCCGGGAAGGTCGGCAGCGGATACTCGCCCCAGCCGCCCTCGGCGGTCAACCCGCGCTCGGTGACGGCGAATTGACCGGCCGACGCGGACGTGGCCACCGGCTCGGGCAGCGGCACATGGAACCGCAGCCGGTGATCGGCGGACTGGTTGAGGAAGGACGTGGAGACCCGCACGAACGGCTCGCCCGCGCGCACCTCCACCAGCGTCTCCACCGGAGTCGGCACGATCCGCTCGGCGCGCACGTCGCGGTCGTCGGAGAGGGCGGTCGGCCACGCGTAGACACGGGTGACCCGCAACCGTGCGCGCAGCGGACCGTTCTCGACGACCTCGACCGCGATCTCCGACGGCTCCGCCACGAGGACGTCGTGCGCCGGGGGAGCGTAGTTGTAGCTGTCGCCCCGGTCACCGCCGTCGACGAGCCGCCCGACGCCGTACAGCACGGTGCCGTCGGGACCGGTCAGGTCCAGGGTGCCGTCGGCGGCGACCGCGACCTCGACCAGGCCGTTGGAGAGGGTGCGGTCCGTCGCCCTGGCGGGCGTGTGCGACGGTACGGCGGGGGTGGCGGCCTCGGTCGGCCCGACCCGGAAGGACGCGAGCCCGGAGGCGGGAACGTGCACAGGGACGAGCGCGGTGGCCCGTGCCTCCTCCAGGGTCAACACCCGCCACTCGCCCGGGTGTTGAGCAGCCGCCTCGGCGACCTCGCGGCGCAGGATCAGCAGGTCGAAGGGGCCCGCGGTCGGCACCTCCGCGAGGTGGAACACCAGGGCGCCGGGGGTGAGTTCGTAGTGGTCGATCTGGCGGCCGAAGAGTTCACGGCGGTGGATGCGGCGCAGGACGCGTTCGAGCTGCGAGGCGTCCATGCGCTCGTCGCTGAGGACGGTCGGCGCCTCCGAGATCAGCTGCACGGGGGCCGTCGTACCGTCGGCGGCGGTCGCGACGAGCGCGGTTCCCTCCGGCGGGGCCATGACGTCCACCTCGACCAGCACCGAGCGGTCGAACGGCAGCGGGTTGGCCACCAAGTGGCCATCGCTCGGCACCAGTTCGGCAGGCTCGGCGAGCGCCGCGTCCCGTACGGCACGCGCTGTCTGTGCGGCTTCGGCGAGGCGGGCGGCGACCTGGTCACAGGTCTCGTCGGTGCCGGAGCCGACGACCGAGTCGTGTGCGGTCGACTCGATGATCTTGTGCCAGGCGAGGTCCAGGAACGGCGAGTCGTCGCGCCGCGACCACTGGGCGTTCACGCGCTCGGCGTGGTCGATCGTGCGCTCGGCGACGGCCATCCGCTGCTTGAGCCCGAGCCGCACCGAGAGCACGCCCGGGAGGATGTTGCCGCGCACATGGCTGCGCAGCTCGCCGGTGACGGTGGCGGAGACCTCGTCGCGAACATGCTTGCGGAGGTACTCGTCGAGCGTGGCGATGGTGATCGGCCGGCCCTCGGCGGCGGCCTGCCGCAGCCAGGAGGCCAGTTGGGGATCAGGCGCGTTGTGGTCGGTGCCTGCCATCGCCAACACCGGGTCCGTGCCCCAGCGTTCGGCCGTCATCTCGGCGTAGTCGCCGAGCGCGCGGCCGATCCGGTCCGGCACCAGCAGGACGTCGAGGCCGTTGTCGTAGCCGTCGAAGAGGAACTCTGTGCGGACCTGGGAGCCGTCCGGCGCACGCCAGGTGAAGGCGTGGCCGTCGACGGAGCCGGGCACCCCGCGCCACAGCGCCGCGTGCTCGATGCCCGCGCGCGCGAGGATCTGCGGCATCTGCGCGACGTGGCCGAACATGTCCGGGAGATAGCCGATCGGCATCGCACCGCCCAGCTCGGCCGCGGCGGCCCAGCCCATCCGGAGGTTGCGGACGATGGTCTCGCCGGAGCAGAGGAACTCGTCGAGCAGGATCAGCCACGGGCCGACGGCGAGCCGGCCCTCGGCGACCAGGGCCGCGACCCGCGCGCGGTTCTCCGGTCGCATCTCCAAGTAGTCCTCGACCGCGGCCATCTGGCCGTCGACGGTGAACCGGAAGTCCGGGTCCGTCTCCGCCGTCTCCAGCACGGTATCGAGGGCGGCGACGAGCCGGTGCCGGAACACCTGGAAGGGCTCGTACCACTCCCGGTCCCAGTGGAAGTGGGGCACGAACACAGCGGGGTTGGGCATGGCGTGAGACACCTTCTGTGCGGAGACGGTCACTTGAGGGAACCGGCGGCGAGTCCGGTGCGCCAGAACCGCTGGAGCAGGATGAACACGATGATCACGGGCACGATCGACACCAGCGAGCCGGTGATCACGGACTCCTGGAGCAGCGGGGCGCGGGCCGTCTGGCCGTTCCACTCGTACAGGCCGAGCGTGATCGGGAAGAGGGACTCCTTCTGCAGCATCACCATCGGCAGGAAGAAGTTGTTCCAGATCGCGACGAACTGGAACAGGAAGATGGTCACCAGCGACGGCGTCATCAGCTTGAACGCCACCGAGAAGAACGTGCGGAACTCCCCGGCGCCGTCGAGCCGCGCCGACTCCAACAGCTCCTGCGGAACAGCGGAGTTGGCGAAGATCCGGGCGAGATAGACGCCGAACGGACTGACGATGCTCGGCAGGAACACCGCGAAGTACGTGTTCACGACCCCAGTCGCCGAGAACAGCAGGAACAGCGGCAGCGCCAGCGCGGTGGTCGGGACGAGGACGCCGCCGAGGATCACCGAGAACAGGAACTCCCGGCCCCGGAAACGGAACTTGGCGAGCGCGTACCCGCACAGCGCGGAGATCAGTGTGCCCACGAGCGCGCCGAACACGGCGTAGATCACGGTGTTGACGATCCACTTGCCGAAGATGCCGTCGCTGCGGCTGAACAGGACACGCAGGTTCTCGAACAGGTTGAAGTGCGAGAACGTCAGGCCGTTGGTGGCGGCGAGGTCGCCCTGCGGCTTGGTGGCGGCGACGATCAGGAAGTAGATCGGCAGCAGGAAGTAGATCGCCAGGAGCAGCATCAGGGCCATGGCGGCCGTACGGCTGACCTGGCTCTCGCGGTTCACGGAACGCCTGCCCGCGGAGGGGTGTTGACGGATCGGTTGTTCACAGGCCGGCCCTCTTCGACGTCAGTCGCATGAATCCGAAGCTCAGGACGAAGGTGATGACGGCGATGACCACGGAGATCGCCGCGGCCTGCTGGTAGTTGTTCCCGGAGGCCACCGCGTAGGCGAGCATGTTCGGCGTGAACGTGCTGGAGATGTTCGAGGAGATCTGCCGCAGCACCGCCGGCTCGGCGTAGAGCTGGAGCGTGCCGATGATCGAGAACACCGTGGTGAGCACGATCGACGGGGCGATGATCGGGACCTTGATCCGCCAGGCGATGGTCCAGTTGCCGGCGCCGTCGAGCTTGGCGGCCTCGTACAGCTCCTGCGGGATCGACTGCAGCGCCGAGAACATGATCAGCATGTTGTAGCCGGTCCACAGCCACGTGGAGATGTTCGCCGCCGACCAGAGCACGGCACCCGGGCCGAGGAAGTCGGGTTTGAGCCCGATGTTGTTCAACAGGTCGACGACGGGGCTGAGTTGGGGCGAGTAGAGGTACGACCACATGATCGCGGCGATCACACCGGGCACCGCGTACGGCATGAACGCGGTGATGCGGAATACCGACTTGAGCTTCAGCAGGGGAGTGTCCAGGAGCAGCGCGATGATCAGCGCGACGAACAGCATGACCGGCACCTGCACGATGCCGAACAGGCCGATGCGGCCGACGCTGGACCAGAACTCGCTGTTCTGGAGGACCTTCTCGTACTGGTCGAAGCCGCCGAAGGTCGTGTACGAGGTGCCGTACTGGCCGCCGGTGCGGCGGACGACGCGGACGCTCTGCCACAGCGCGTAGCCGACCGGGACCAGGTAGAACAGCACGAACGGGAGGAAGAACGGGATCACGAAGGCGACGATGGTGCCGGCCCGGGGCCGCCGCCGTTGAGACGGCGACGGCCCCGGGCGATGCCACCACACGCGTCGCGCGGGGTGCGATGTCGGTCATTGCGCGGTCACTTGCCCGCCTCGGCCGGGATCGCCTGGTCCTTCATGGACTTCAGCGCGGCCGCCTGCGCCGCCGACAGTGCGTCGTAGAGCGTGCCGTCACCGGCCGCGGCCTTGGCCATCGCGTCCTGCAGCGCCAGGTTCACCGTCTTCTGCGTGGGACCCCAGGCGAAGCTGGTGTTGATCTTCTTGGACGAGTCGGCGAAGACGTCGAAGATCTTCTCGTTGTTGTAGTACGGAACTCCCTTGGACAGCGCGGGCAGTTGAAGCCCCGCGTTCGCCGCCGGGTAGAGACCGCCCAGCTGGTTCTCCAGGGCGAGGCCTCCGGGTCGGTGTTGAGCCAGGTGTTGAACTTGACCGACTCGTAGAGGTGCTTGCTGCCCTTCATGAACGCGACGGTCGAGCCGCCCCAGTCACCGGAGGCGCCGTCGGAGCCCCACGTCGGCATCGGGACGATCGACCACTTCCCGGACTGCTTGGGGAGGTTGTCGCGGAACATGCTGTAACCCCAGGCCGCGCCGACGTAGCTGGCGATCTGGTCCTTCTGGTAGGCCGCGTACATCTGCGTCGAACCGTTGGCGAGGTCGGTGCGCACGAGCTTGCCCGCGATCAGCTTCTGCCAGTAGTCGGCGACCTGCTTTGCTCTGCTTCGAGGCGACCGTGACCTGCCACTTGTCGCCGGAGTAGCTGTACATCTGCGAGTTGTTCTGCCAGAGCAGGCCGTTGAACCACTCGGCGTTGTTCGGGTCGAAGAACGTGATGTCCAGACTGGAGTCCGCCTTGTGCAGCTTGGCCGCGGCGGCGGCGTACTCGTCCCAGGTCTTGGGGATCGCGATGCCGTGCTTCTTGAAGATGTCGCTGCGGACGTAGAGGGCCATCGGCCCGGTGTCCTGCGGCAGGGCGAACACGCCCGTGTTGCCGAAGCTGGTCTGCGACCAGGTCCACGGCACGAACTTCGACTTGGCGGCGGTCGCCGCCGAACAGGCCGAGGCGTCCACGAACGCGCTCTGCGTGCGCAGGTTGGGCAGCTCGTCGTAGCCGACCTGCGCGAGGTCCGGCGCCTTGCCCGCCTTGAGGGCGTTGCCGAGGTGCCGTACTGGTCGTTGGAGATGTTCTTCGTCTCGACCTGGATGTTCGGGTTCTTCTTGTTCCACAGGGCGACCACCTTGTCCATGCCCGGAACCGTGTTCCAGTACTGGAGGGTGACCTTGCCCTTGGCGGGTGCGCAGGCGGCCGCGGAGGTCTTCGTCGACGGCGAGGACGACGAGCATCCGGCGAGTACGGCGACACTGGCGGCCACGGCTACGGCGCCGAGGCGGATGCGCGTGATTGTGCTGCTCATGGTTTCCGTTCCAGACAACGACTAGCGGCGGTGCTAGGCGGCTCGATGCTGATCCCTCGGGCGGGATGCCTTCTGGGTGGAAGGGACGTTGGGCACACCGTTTTCCTGGGGTCTAAGAGCGTCCCGTGAGCGCTCCCGTGAGCGCTCACGGGACTGCTTGCAGATAGACCTCGACATGCGTTTTGGAATGTTCGGAAGTCTGCGCTCCGGTGCGGGGAGTGTCAAGACATTCCGGTCCGACGGGTATCGGTCGGGTTAGGCGGAGCCGCTCAGCCGCAGTTCACCGCGGACCACGAGGTCGTCGGCGGCCAGTTCCTCCACCCCGGACAGCAGCCGCGCCACCTGCTCGATGGCGAGCGCGCCGAGCCGGCGGGTGTCCAGCGCGACGCTGGTGAGCGGGGTTCGACGAGCGCCCCGAGCTGGAGACCGTCGAAGCCGATGACCGCCAGCTCCTCCGGGATGCTCCTGCCGAGCCTGCGCGCCTCGCGCAGCGCGCCGATCGCGATGATGTCGTTGAACGTGAACACCGCGGTGACGTCGGGATGGTCGCCGAGCAGTTCACGGAGCGCCGCTCCGCCGCCGTCGGCCGTCTGGTCCGCGCCGACGACCATGCCGCCGTCGATCCCGTGGGCCGTCGCCGCCGTGGTGAACCACTCGTGGCGGATGCTCGGCTCGGCCCGCGTGTGATGGTCGAGCATGCCGATCCGGGTGTGCCCCCGTGCGACCAGGTGGGCGACCGCGGCGTGCACGCCCGCCGTGCCGTCGATCTGGATCGCGCTGAACCGCGTGCGCTGTTCACGCCCGATGAGCACCACCGGCATCCCGCGCGTGAACTTCTCCAGTTCGCTTTCGGGACAGCTGAAATAGCCGATCACCGCGTCCACCTGCGAACTGATCACCTGGAGCGTCCCGCGCTCCTCCTCGGCCCGGTCGCCGGTGTCGTACACGACGACCTGCCAGCCCCGGGTGCGGGCCGCTTCCAGCGCCGCGGCGGCGACCTCGGTGAAGAACGGGTTCAGCAGATCCGGGATCACCAGGCCGATGGTCATGGTGTCCTGCCGGACCAGCCCGCGGGCGAACCGGCTAGGCCGGTAGCCCAGTGCGCGGGCCGCGTCGAGCACCCGCTGTTTGGTGTCGCTGTCGATCTCGTCCTTGTCGTTGAGCGCCCGTGACACGGTCTGCCGGGACACCCCGGCCGACTTGGCGACGTCATTGATCGTGATTTTCCGGGGTTCCGTCCCCGCTGCCGACGGCACCACCATCGCCCACCTCCCGCTTCTCGCGAACGCCGGTGCGCGCGCAGAGCCCGAGTATGCATGTACGGGGGCGGCGGGACGAAGCCACGTCCCGGGATTCCGGCACCATCCTGGACGTCGTCGGCGGATCCGATCGCTACGGCAAAGGGGCGGCGACCGGTGCCGGAGGGGCCACCGGAACGCTGGTGGGGTCGTCGAGCGGCGCGTCGCGACACGTCTGGAACCCGCCCGGCGACGTGGTCTCCGCACCGAGGACACCGAAGGTGGTGAGCGGCTGCATGTCCGGCGCCGGAGCGCGGCGCCCGGCGAGCCGTGTGGCGAGTCCCGGCCGGAGCCACGCTGCCCAGTGACGAGGAGCCGCCGAGAATGATCTCCCCGGCGTCGGTGACACCGGACACGCCGAGGACGGCGGCTCCGAGCGCGTGCCCGGCGGCTCCGAGCGCGGCGACCGCGTCCGCACCGCCCGCACGCACCCGCCGGTCCAGCTCTGTCAGCGCCGTTTCGCCGCCCTCGGACTCGGCGAAGCGGTCCGAGCCGGGGCGTGGAGAGGGGTGCGGGTCCGATGTACATGGCCGAGCAACCCTGCCTGCAACAAAGGTAGTTGGGATCGTCGAGGGAGATCCGCAGATGCTCGCCGGCGCCCGCCATGCGGTGACTCCCGCTGTGCACACGGCCGTTGACGAGCAGCCCGCCGCCCACTGCCGTGTCCGGCTTGATGTAGGCGACGCTGCCGGGGTGCTCCGCACCCTCGCCGGTGAAGGCGTGGTACTCGGCCGGCGCAGCCGTGTCGCCGCCCGCTTCGCCGGTCAACTCGGCCTGGGGTACGGCGTCGTCGTCGCGATCGTCCTGGTGACCGTGCTCGCGTTCGTCCTGCCCAACCGCGCCCGGACCCGACCGGAGCCGCCGGAGCCCGCGCGCCCGCCGCGAACTCCCGGCCTGGGCCTACCACTTCACCTGGGGCGGCGCCGCCCACCGCATCGAGATCCCCTTCGCCTTCGACCTCCTGAAAGCCGGGCCGTCACCGCCGCGACCGGCCCGCTTGGGACGCCATACCGGAGGCCCTGGGTGACCCGCTGAGGGTCGAGCGGCGTATCTGGACCACGCCGTGAATCGGCCGAACATCCGCTACCGCGACCGTGTGCCTATGCTGCGCTGGGGCAGGGCGACGGGAGGCGTGTATGCACAAGCCCGGCATTCAGGTGCTGGTCAGGGCGGCGGCAGCGATGTCGGTGGTGACCGCCGTGGCGGCGTGCGGCGGTCACCAGGACCCGGTGACCACGGCTCCTTCGGCGAGCGCCTCCCGGATTCCTCCGTGTACACCGCCGAGTTGGAGAAGAGCGACCTCCCTGGAGCGGGAGCCCGAGTCCGTACAACGCCGTGGCGAATCTCGACGACGGCCGCCGTGGGCCCTGCACTATCTGCGCGGCAAGGGCCTTGTCGAGCAGCACTACAGCCCCCGGGCGAAAGCGTGGACCGAACCGAAGGTCATCTACCGGACCAAGACCGACGCGTGCCAGGGCATTCACCTGCGCACCAAGAACGGAACCGTCGCCGCGATCGCCGACTTCGGCTCCTACTGCTACGACGGTGAACCCCGACCGAATCCATCGCGGCCGTCGGTACCGGCAGTCTGACCGAGTGGAGCGTCAACGTCACCAAGGACTTTGACGGTTGGGAGCGGGCCACCGTCTCCGACGACGGACAACGGGTCGTCTTCGGGAGGGACACCACTCTGCGGTGGACCCGGGTCGGCGGGTTCGAGCGCCAGTAACCGGCCTTCAGGCAGGCGGGGTTCGATGGCGCGTACCAACAGCCCCGGCAGCACGGTGAAGCCCCATCTGTCCCCCAACTACGCTCCTGGAGAAAGGGCTTGCCACTGTCCAGCCGAGGCTGGCACGCTCGCCTCCTCCATCACTCCGAGCGACGGATGGTGGCCATCAAGGAGGTCCGGTGTCCAAGCGGTGGCTGTTCCTGTCGGCGGCCGCGGTACTCATCGTCGTCTCCCTGGCGCTGGTGCTGCTGCCCGGCCACAAGAGTGACGACGAGGACGTGAAGTCGGTGGCGGGGAACGCCGCGACCGAACCCTCCGCCACCGTCTCAGCGCCGAACTCGCCCTCCGCGAGCGGCACTTCAAGCCCTCTCCCCACGCGCTGCCGCCACCTCGAAGAAGCCGTCCCCGACGCCGACCACCCACGCGGCCAGCACCCCGGCGGCCACGAAGGCCCCGCAACAGGCCTCCGGCACCGCCTCGTTGGCCGGACGCATCCGCCCCGGCGTCACCTACCGGGGCCTCGCCACCTTCTACGACGCGGACGGCGGCGGCGCCTGCACGTACGACCCGAGCGGGGACGTGCTGACCGGCGCGATGAACACCACGGACTACGAGTCGTCCAAGGCGTGCGGGGCGTACGTGTCGGTCCACGCGGCCAATGGCGCCACCGTCACCGTACGCATCACCAACGAATGCCCGGGGAGTGCGCGGTCGGCCAGATCGACCTCAGCGCCCAGGCCTTCGCGAAACTCGCCGCCCCTTCGGCCGGCCGGATCCCGATTACCTGGAACCTGGTGAGCCCCAGCACCACCGACACCATCTCGATCCGCTACAAGACCGGGTCCACCCGCTACTGGTGCGGCATCCAGGCCATCGGCCACCGAAATCCCTGGCCCGCCTCGAAGTTCGCGCCGGCGGCGGCTGGCGTCAGCTCCAGCGCGCCGACTACAACTACTTCCTTTCCGAGGACGGCAGCGGCTGCGGCGGCGCGCTCCGGCTCACCGACATCTACGGCGAACGACTCATTGTCCCGGCACTCGCGGTGCGGGCGAACGTCACGCAGCCGACCCAGGTCCAGTTCGCCAAGCACTGACCCGTCCCGGTCAGAAGAGGGGCGCGCGCAAGGCGTCGCGGGTCACCGTCCGCCGCAACCTCTCCTCGTCCGAACTCCCGGGCACAGCAGTCAAGATGACGATCTTCAGGTCGGAGTCGCCGTCCGTCAGGACATCGCAGTCCACCTCCACGGATCCGACCTCAGGATGCTCGACCGTCTTGCGGTCCTCCCGGTGCGCGCCGACCGTCCCGCTCGCCCACAGCCGCGCGAACGTCGCGTTGCCCGCCGCGAGTTGACGGATCAGCTCGGTCAGGCGGACGTCCTGCGGGAAGCGGGCGGTGGCGCGGCGCAGGTCGGACACGACGGCGAGGTCCGAGTCCTCGCCGTTCCGCACGAGCACCGGCCACGAGGCGATGCGTACGTCGTCCCCGGAACCGACCGGGAACCGCTCGCGGGCGAAGTTCCGCTGCTCGGGTGGCTTCTCCGACGGGTCGCCGAGCAGCGCCGCCCACCCGGCGTTCCACCAGATCAGCTGCCAGTCGGCGGCGAACACCGCGACGGCGACGTCCCCGAGCCGGTTCAGCACACGATGCACCCCCGCCGGGAGGTGATCCGGGATCGGCTCGTCGTTCGGCGACACCAGACCGGCCATGAGGTAGAGGTGATCCCGCTCCACAGCGGTCAGCTGGAGGGCCCGCGCGAGCGAGGCCACGACCTGCGCCGAGGGCGCCGTGGACCGCCCCTGTTCCAGGCGTACCACGTAGTCCACCGACACCCCGGCCCGCTCGGCGAGTTCCTCCCGCCGCAGACCGGTCGCACGCCGGGACCGCCCGGACGGCAGTCCTACGTCCGACGGGGACAGCCGCTCCCGCCAGGCACGGATCGTCGCCCCCAGCCCGAGCCCCTCTTGTGTCGCCATGTCCTCCATCCTGCCCCACCTCCCCTGGTACTGCCGTTCCTACGGTCGAAGCGTCCCTGGCAGAGCGGCGGCGCACTGGGGACGATCGAGGCATGACCACCACGTTCATCACCGGGGCCAACAAGGGCCTCGGCCACGAGACCGCCCGCCGCCTCCTCGCCCTCGGCCACACCGTGATCCTCGGAGCCCGCGACGAGGAGCGGGGCGCGGAGGCCGCCGCCGCACTGGGCGCGCGGTTCGTCCGTATCGACGTCACCGACGACGCCTCCGTCACGGCCGCGGCGGCCGACGTCGCCGCCCACGAGGGCGTCCTCGACGTCCTGATCAACAACGCCGGTGTGCACGGCCCGCACGGCGACCCCGCCGAGCTGACGGGCGCGGACGCGCTCGGCGTCTTCGACGTCAACGTCTTCGGCGTGGTCCGGACGATCACCGCGTTCCTCCCGCTGCTGCGCCGCTCGGCCGACCCCGTCGTCATCAACGTCAGCAGCGGCATGGGCTCGCTCGCCATCACCCACGACCCGACGCGCGTCGAGTCCTCCGTCGTCGCGCCGCTGTATACCGCCTCCAAGGCCGCCCTCACCATGCTGACCACTCAATACGCCAAGGGAATCAAGGGAGTTCGCGTCAACGCCGTCGATCCCGGTTACACGGCGACCGACCTCAACGGCCACAGCGGCCCGCAGACCGTCACCGAGGGAACGGACGCGATCGTCCGGCTCGCGACCGAGGAAGCGGGGGCAGGCTCGGGCCGGTTCGTCGACCGTCACGGGCCCATCGACTGGTCCTGAACCCGGTCCGCGCAACACGGCCGACACAGCGTGGTTTCCCGGGGTGCTACCGGCGGTAACAACAGAGGTGTCGCGGCACGTTCCCCGTGTCGAACACCTCTCCCGCACCTCCCGTAGCTGACCCGGAAGGCACCCCATGGAGAATTCGGCCCCCACCACGATCAGCCGGCGAAGAGCCCTGACGGTGGCCGGCGGTGTCGCCGCAGGCGCCGCTCTCGCGGCGCACGCGGTACCGGCGTTCGCGGCCGGCACCGCGGACGCCGACGCCATCGTCGTCGGCCACGGCCTCGCCGGCCTCGTCGCGACCGCCGAACTGGTCGCGGCCGGAAAGAAAGTGCTGCTCCTGGACCAGGAACCCGAGTCCAACCTGGGCGGGCAGGCCTTCTGGTCCTTCGGCGGGCTGTTCCTGATCGACTCGGACGAACAGCGGCTCATGGGCATCAAGGACTCCCAAGAGCTGGCCTGGCAGGACTGGTTGGGCACGGCGGGCTTCGACCGAGGGGTCGACGACCCGACCGGTCAGGACTACTGGGCCCGCAAGTGGGCCGAGGCGTACGTGGACTTCGCGGCCAACGAGAAGCGGTCCTGGCTCTACGGCCTCGGCATCCGCTGGTTCCCGATCGTCGGCTGGGCCGAACGCGGCGGCGGCCTCGCCGACGGCCACGGCAACTCGGTGCCCCGCTTCCACGTCACCTGGGGCACGGGACCGGCCGTGGTCGAGCCGTTCGAGAAGCAGGTGCGGGCCGGGGTCGCCGGTGGCAGGGTGACCTTCAAGTTCCGGTACCGCGTCGACGAGATCGTCCGCACCAACGGCGCCGTGACCGGAGTGCGCGGCGCGATCCTCGAACCCAGCACCGCCCAGCGCGGCAAGGCCACCTCCCGCACCGTGGTGGGCGACTTCCAGCTCAACGCCCCTGTGGTGATCGTGACGTCGGGCGGCATCGGCGCCAACCACGATCTCGTACGCCAGAACTGGCCGGCCCGGCTCGGCAACCCGCCCAAGACCATGATCACCGGTGTGCCCGCGTACGTGGACGGCCGGATGCTCGGCATCACCGCGTCGGCGGGCGGCCGTATCGTCAACCCCGACCGGATGTGGCACTACACCGAGGGCCTCAGGAACTACGACCCGATCTGGCCCGATCACGGCATCCGCATCCTCCCTGGCCCGTCCTCGATGTGGTTCGACGCCACCGGCAAGCGCTTCTCCGCCCCCGACATGCCGGGCTACGACACCCTCCACACCCTGGGCTCCATCACCGCGAGCGGCTACGACTACTCGTGGTTCGTCACCACGAGCAAGATCATCGCGAAGGAGTTCGCGCTCTCCGGCTCGGAGCAGAACCCGGACCTCACCAACAAGGACATCCTGATGCTGCTCTCGCGCATCTGGCAGACGCCGGAGCCGATCGAGAAGTTCAGGAAGAACGGCGTCGACTTCATCACCGCCACCACGCTCTCCGAACTCGTCCTGGGAATGAACAAGTTGACCGGCGACGGACTGATCAGACTCCCCGACCTGCAACGGCAGATCGAGGCCAGGGACCGCGAGATCGACAACCCGTACTCGAAGGACGCCCAGGTGATGGGCATCCGCAACGCCCTTTCCTACACCGGGATTCACTCAGCCGCACGGCCGCGATCCACAAGATCCTCGACCCGAGCGCCGGACCCCTGATCGCCGTCCGTCTCAACATCCTCACCCGCAAGACCCTGGGCGGTCTGCAGACCGACCTGTCGGGCCGCGTCCTCGACTCCACTGGCACCCCCATTCCCGGTCTGTACGCGGCCGGTGAGGTCTCCGGCTTCGGCGGCGGCGGAGTCCACGGCTACCGCTCGATGGAGGGCACCTTCCTCGGCGGCTGCCTCTTCTCCGGCCGCCAGGCGGCATCCGCGCGGCGGCCGCCGCGCTCTGAGGCCTACGGCCGTTTCCCGCCCTCGACAACTCGGGTGCCCCCGGCCCGAGTTGCCGACGGGCATGGCCATCTCAGGCCTCGTCGCCGTGCGGGTCCACGTGCTCGGGTATGCGGCGACGGAGGTCCGCGAGCAGGTTCCGCATGGCCATGCGGAAGATCTCGGCCTGGTGGCCACCCAGGAACGAGGTGTGTCCGAACACCTCGAGGGCGACCAGGCCGTGCAGATGTCCCCACGCGCTCATGAGCAGCGCGGTCGCGGGGGCGGGCAGGTGCCCCTGGCCGTAGTGCGGCAACTGCTCCAGATAGCCGCGGAGTGCGGGGAGAGCACGGGGGCGTCGATCGCGGCCAGTTGCTCCGTGCTGTACCCCGCGAACAGCTCGCGCTCGAAGATCTCGCTCATCCGGCGTGAGGCCTGGGTGGTGGGGCCGTCGGCGGGGGTGCCGCGTAGTCGCGGAGCGGTGTGCCGTAGAGGAGTTGGAAGCGTTCCGGGTGGGCGATGCCCCACCGGCGGTACCCCTCGGTCGCGATCACCAGTCGGGGCAGGTCCGGGTCGTCCGACGGGGTGTCTACGGCGGTCTGCACGGCATCGGCCAGGTCCTCGTACCCCTTGGTGACGAGCACCGTCACGAGAGCGTCCCGGCTCGGGAAGTAGTGGTAGAGCGCCTGCACGGTCATGCCGAGACTGCGGGCGACCGCGCGCAGGGACAGCGCCGCGGGACCGTGTTCGGTGAGGTGGCGCTCGGCCGCGTCCACGATCTCCTGCGTGGCGGCGGCCCGGCGCCGCTCGCGCAGTGAGGGCGGGGCGGTGGTGCGGTCATCGACGGCCATGCGACGACCGTACGACGCCAACCCCGCGCACGCGTCCCGAAGTTGCAAGGTGTGAGGAAAATCTAACACTGCCAAATCCTCTTGCTCCTCACTAACGTCGTGCCCGGCGACGAAGAGTGCCCCTTTCATCAACTCCGGCTGTTTCGCGCCCTTTTCACCGCATGGACAGCAAATGTATGGATATCCAAGGAGATCAGGCGTGTTTGAACGCATAGCCGAACTGGCCATCCGCCGCTCCCGGTTGGTGCTCATCGTCGCCGTAGTGGCTGTGGCCCTCATGGGAGTCCTGGGCGCCGGCGCCTTCGCCAAGCTGCTGGGAGGCGGCTACGACGACCCCGCCTCCCAGTCCTCCCGGGCCGCGAAGGTCATCGACCGCGAATTCGGCGGGGAGACGAACCTGGTTCTGCTGGTCAGCGCGTCGGACGGCCGCGTCGACGCCCCGGCCGCGCGACAGGGCGGCGAGGACCTGGTCGCCCACCTCAAGAAGGACCAGAACCTCGAGAACGTCATCTCGTACTGGGACACGGGCAGTTCGCAGCTCCGCTCCACGGACGGCCGCGACGCCATGGTCCTCGCCCATGTGAAGGGCAACGACACCGAGCGGGACGAGAACACCAAGAGCGTCATCGACGCCTACACCGGAACCTACGAGAAGACACTCACGGTCCGGGCCGGCGGTGGCGCCGCCGTGACCAGCGGCATGGGCACCCAGTCGGCCAAGGACCTCGTCCTGGCCGAGTCCATCGCCATACCTCTCACCCTCGTCCTGCTCCTGCTCGTCTTCGGCAGCATGATCGCGGCCCTGCTGCCGCTCGCCATCGGCACCATCGCCATCGCGGGCACCTTCGCCGAGCTGTACCTCCTCGGCAGCGTCACCGACGTCTCCGTCTTCGCGATCAACCTGACCACGGCACTGGGCCTCGGCCTCGGCATCGACTACGCGCTGCTGATGGTCAGCCGGTTCCGCGAACAGCTCGCGACCGGGGCGAGTGTCGACGACGCCGTACGGCGCACGGTGAGCACCGCCGGGCGCACGGTCGCGTTCTCCGCGGCGACCGTGGCCGCCGCGCTCGCCGCGCTGCTGGTGTTCCCGCAGTACTTCCTGCGCTCCTTCGGCTACGCCGGTGTCGGGGTCGTCCTCATCGCCGCCGTCAGCACCCTGTTCGTCATGCCGGCCCTGTTCGTCGTCCTCGGCCACCGCGTCAACGGCGGCCGCCTGCCCTGGGCGAAGCGCGAACGCTCCGCCACCCGCCCGCCCTTCTGGGGACGCCTGGCCGCCACCGTCATGAGACGCCCCGCGCTCACCGCACTGCCCGTCCTCGCGGTCCTGCTGGTCGCGGCGTCCCCGCTCCTCGGCATCACCTTCGGCACCCCCGACGAACGCGTCCTGCCCGAGAACGCCGCCAGCCGCCAGGTCTCCTCGATCCTGCGCGAGAAGTTCCACGGCAACGACGACTCCGCCGTCCACATCGTCATCGACACGGCCGTGAGCAAGACCCCACTGAAGTCGTACGCCACCGAACTCGCCGGCCTCAAGGGCGTCGTCCGCGTCGAGACCAGCACGGGAACCTACGGCGACGGACAGTCCGCGGCGACCGGCCCCGGCACCGCCGCCCTCGGCCGCCCCGACGCCCAGCAGATCAACGTGGTGAGCACCCTGACCCCGAAGTCAGACGCGGCCCAGGACCTGGTCCGGGACGTACGAGCGGTCGCCCCGCCCGCCGGAACTCACGCGCTGGTGGGCGGAGTTGACGCAGTCCTGGTCGACTCAAGCACTCCGTCGGCAGCCGGCTCCCGCTTGCCGTGGCCCTGGTCGCCCTCACCACCTTCCTCCTCCTCTTCCTGTTCACCGGAAGCGTCGTCCAGCCGTTGCGCGCGCTGTTCCTCAACATGGTCAGCCTCGGCGCGACCCTCGGCGTCATGACCTGGATCTTCCAGGAAGGCCACCTGTCCTCGCTGCTCGGCTTCACGGCCCAGCCGATGGACGTGTCGATGACGGTGCTGATGTTCTGCATCGCCTTCGGCCTCTCCATGGACTACGAGGTCTTCGTCACCAGCCGGATCAAGGAACTCCACGACCTCGGCGAGGACAACGAGTCCGCCGTCACCAACGGCCTCGGCCACACCGGCCGCATCGTCACCGCGGCCGCCTGCCTGCTCGCGGTGAGCTTCTTCGCCTTCGGCACCGCCAAGCTCAGCTTCATGCAACTCTTCGGCCTGGGCAGCGGGTTGGCGATCCTCATCGACGCCGTCGCCGTACGAGGCATCCTCGTCCCCGCCGCGATGCGCCTGCTCGGCCGCGCGGCCTGGTACGCGCCAGGCTTCCTGCGCCGCTTCCACGACCGGTTCGGCCTGAGCGAGGGCGGCCCGCGCACGAGCCCGCGGCCGTACCGGCCCTGGTGAGCGAGCCGTCGTACGGGAAGAACTCGACGCAGGTCTGACCACGACGGATCGCCGCGGGTGAACTGCCGCGGTTGCGACTGAGTGCATTAGGGCTAAGATGATTAGCGCTAATGCACTCAGTCGTTCGAGCTGGTTCATCCGACTGAGCCGGTTCAGTCGATTCCGTCGGAAGGACTCCCGCCCGTGGACCTACGGCAGCTCTTCGACGACCTGGTGCGCTTCGAGACCGACCTGTGGAACGGGATCGACGCCCGGCTCCGCCAGGACTGCGGAGTGACCCTGGGCGGCCTGAATGTACTGCTGGTCGTAGAGCGCGCTGGTTCCTGCCGGGTGAACGACATAGCCGCCGCCCTCTCGATCACGGTCGGCGGCGCGAGCCAGGCCGTCGACCGGCTGGAGAGGGCGGGCCACTGCACCCGGCGACCGCATCCGGCTGACCGCCGCTCCTCGATCGTCGAACTGACGGAGGGGGACGGGAGTTGGTGCAGGAGTCAGGACCGGTATTCGACAGCGAACTGACGACAAGACTCTCCGCCCCACTCCCGCCCACGGCACTCGGCCACCTGGCCGATGCCCTTGCCGTACTCCGCGCCACCACCCCGCCAACCCCGGCCCCAGCCCCAACACCCCTGACGAAGGAGTCCTGATGAGCCCCGCACCAGTACGAGCAGTGCGCTTCGACGCATACGGCGACCGTGACGTCCTCCAGGTCATCGAGGTGCCGATGCCTGTTCCCGCCGCAGGTGAAGTCCTCGTCGAAGTACGCGCGGCGGGCATCAACCCCGGTGAGGCGGCGATCCGTTCGGGCGCGATGCACGAAATCTTCCCCGCGACCTTCCCGTCCGGCCAGGGCAGCGACCTCGCGGGCGTGGTCACCGAAGTGGGCGACGGGGTAACGGAGTTCAGCCCCGGCGACGGAGTCCTCGGCTTCTCCTGGCAGCGCTCCAGCCAGGCCACGCACGTCGTCGTACCGGTGTCCCAGCTCATCCTCAAGCCGGCCGCGCTGAGTTGGGAGGTGGCCGGGTCCCTCTATGTCGTCGGCTGCACCGCGTGGGCCGCCGTCGAAGCGGTCGCCCCCAAGCCCGGCGAGACCGTCGCCGTCTCGGCCGCGGCCGGCGGTGTGGGCACCGTCGTCGTCCAACTCCTCGCCGTACGCGGCGCGAAGGTCCTCGGCATCGCCTCACCCGCCAACGCCGACTGGCTCACCGCACACGGCGCGACCCCGGTCCCGTACGGCGACCACCTCGCCGAAGCCCTCACCGCGTCGGCACCAGCCGGAATCGACGCCTTCATCGACCTCTTCGCCCCCGAATACGTCCAACTGGCCGTGGACCTGGGCATTCCCGCGACCGCATCGAAACGATCATCTCCTTCCAGAAGGCCCAGGAACTCGGCACGAAGAGCGCGGGCAGCGCGGACGCCTCGACCCGCGAGGTCCTCACGGAGATCGCCGACCTCGTCGCCTCCGGGCGCATCGAGATTCCCATCGCGGCCACCTATCCACTGGACGAGGTCCGCGACGCGTTCGCGGAGCTGGAGCGGCGTCATACGCGGGGGAAGATCGTGTTGATTCCCTGAGCTGGGGATTCCGACGTCAGCGGCGCAGTCCCAGCGCCTCGCGTCCCGCGTACCGTGCCTGGTTGCCCAAGTCCTCCTCGATGCGGACGAGTTGGTTGTACTTGGCGGTGCGGTCGGAGCGGGAGAGGGAGCCGGTCTTGATCTGGCCGCAGCCGGTGGCGACGGCGAGGTCGGCGATGGTGGTGTCCTCGGTCTCGCCGGAGCGGTGGGACATGACGACGGTGTAGCCGGCGCGGTGGGCGGTCGCGACGGTGGCGAGGGTTTCGGTGAGGGTGCCGATCTGGTTGACCTTCACCAGGATCGAGTTGGCGATGCCGTCACGGATGCCGGCGCTCAACAGCGCCTCGTTGGTGCAGAAGACGTCGTCGCCGGTGAGCTGGCAGCGCTCGCCGAGCCGGGCGGTCAGCGCCTGCCAGCCGGCGTGGTCGTCCTCGGCCATCGGGTCCTCGATCGAGGCGACGGGGTAGCGGTCGACCAACGTCGCGAGATAATCGGCGTGTTGGGCCGGGGTGCGGCGGACGCCCTCCCCGTGTAGTCGTAGACGCCGTCGTGGAAGAACTCGGACGTGGCCGGGTCCATGACGAGGGTGATGTCGGTGCCGGGCTTGTAGCCGGTCTTCTCGATGGCGTGGACGACGAAGCCGAGGGCCTCGTCGGCGGTGCGCAGGTCGGGGCGAAGCCGCCCTCGTCGCCGACGTTCACGCTGTGGCCGGCGGCGACCAGGTCGCGGCGCAGGGTGTGGAAGACCTCGGAGCCCATCCGGACGGCCTCGGCGAAGGTGGCCGCGCCGATGGGCGCGATCATGAACTCCTGGAAGTCGAGCGGATTGTCGGCGTGCGCACCGCCGTTGACGATGTTCATCATCGGCACCGGCAGCAGCCGGGCGTCGACGCCGCCGATGTAGCGGTACAGGGGGAGGCGGTGGGCGGCCGCGGCCGCCTTGGCGGTGGCCAGTGAGACACCGAGCAGGGCGTTCGCGCCGAGCCTCGACTTGGTCTCCGTACCGTCGAGTTCGATCATCGTGCGGTCCACGGTCGCCTGGTTCTCGGCGTCGAGCCCGATCACGGCGTCCGCGATGCTCTCGTTGACGGCGTCGACGGCGCGTCGAACTCCCTTGCCGTGGAAGCGGGTTGGGTCCCCGTCGCGGAGTTCGACCGCCTCCCGGGCGCCGGTTGAGGCCCCGACGGTACGGCGGCCCGGCCGAGCGAGCCGTCCTTGAGTACCACGTCCACCTCGACGGTCGGATTGCCCCGACTGTCGATGATCTCCCCGTGCGACGACCCGGCTGATGACGGTCACGGTGCAGCTCCTCACGCTGGGCCCGCGTAGCCGCGGGCGGTAAGTTCCACTGAGAAACAAAGTGAGTCCTGAAAAAGAACTTACTATGGGTGCATGAGGATGCACAACGCAGACGAGACCTGCGGAATCGCCGGAGCCGCCGTGGTCCTGGGGGACTGGTGGAACGTGCTGGTGCTACGGGAGATCGCCCGGGGACACGTCCGCTTCGACGCGCTCGCAGCCGAGATCGGCCTGTCCCGCAACGTCCTGACCGAGCGACTCGGCCGCCTCGTCGCCCACGGCGTCCTCCGGCGCAGCCTCTACCAACGACGACCGGTGCGCTACGAGTACGTCCTCACCGACGCCGGTCGCGCACTGCTGCCCGTCCTCGTCGCCATGCAGGACTGGGGCGACCGCTGGATCCTCGGCGACGGAAGCCTCACCGCCACGGCCGACACCGACAGCGCCGAACACGCCCGCGTACACGCCCTGACCGGCACCCGCCTGCCCGAAGACCTCCAACTCCCCGGGACCCAGGGCGGCGACGTGCCCGTCATCTCCCCGGACGCCGCCGCGACCGTGCTGTTCACCTACCCCGGCACGGGAGTCGACTGGAACGAGGAGATCCCCGAGTCCACGGCTGCACCCTGGAGAACCGCCTCTTCCGCGACGCGTGGCCCGCCTTCCGCCGGGCGAGCGTCGACATCCGCGGCATCAGCACCCAACTCCCGCGCGAACAAGCGGAGTTCGCCCGAGCCGAGGACATCCCGTACCCCCTCCTCTCCGACGCCCGCCACCAACTCGACGCCGCCCTACGGCTACCGACCTTCCGCGGCGCAGGCCGCCTCCGCCACAAACGCCTGATCCTGATCATCGACGCGGAACGGGCCGTACGGCATGTGATGTTCCCGGTGGACGACATCCCGCACGCGGTTGCGGAGAGTCTGCGGTTGGCCGGGGAGTGCGTTCGTGGCGTTTGAGAGGGGGCTGGCGCTGCTAAGGGAGGGAAACCTCGTGAATCTCGTCGTGAATCTCCTCGTGGAACTCCGAGCGGATCTGTCGGCGGCGGAAGCGGTGCAGGTGCAAGCCGCCAGGAACTTCCGCGTCACGGTCCGCAGCCCGCAGCCCGCAGCCCGCAGCCCGCAGCCCGCAGACCGCCGCGTCATCGCGCAGGTCGTTCTATCACCAGCTACGCGAACCCCCATTGCTCTTCACGAGTTGGCCGTTGATCCACTGCCCTCCGGTGAGCACAGGAAGTCGACGAGGTGGGCCGTGTCCTGAGGGGCGCCGAGGCGGTGGAGCGGGGTCTGGTGGAGGACCTGGGCGCGGACTTCGTCGGTCATCCAACCGGTGTCCACCGGGCCCGGGTTGATGACGTTCGCGGTGATGCCGAGGTGGGCGAGTTCGTGGGCGGCGGCCAGGGTGATGCGGTCGAGGGCGCCCTTGCTGGCGCCGTAGGGAAGGTTGTTCACGGTGTGGTCGCTGGTGAGGGCGATGATCCGGCCGGTGCCCGGGGTCGCGGTGAACCGGCGGCCGAACTCGCGGATCAGCAGCCAGGTGGCGCGGGCGTTGACCGCGAAGTGCCGGTCGAAGCTCTCCACGGTGGTGTCGAGGAGGCCGGAGTCGACCGACTCGCAGTGGCACATCACCAGGGCGGTGACGGAGCCCAGGTCCCGTTCGACCTCGTCGAAGACGCGGGCCGGGGCGTCCGGGTCGGCTAGGTCCGCCTCAACTGCCGCTGTGGCGATGCCGTGTTGGGTGAGGGTGTCGGTGATGGCCGAGGTCGCGCCGGTCTCGGGGCCCCAGGTCATGCGCTCGTCGTAGGGGTCCAGTAGGTGAAGGCGATGTCCCAGCCGGAGGCCGCCAGCCTGCGCGCGACACCCGCGCCGATGCCGACGGTCCGCCCTACTCCGGTGATCAGGGCGAGGGGGCGGGCGGGTGGGGTGGCCGAGCTCGTCGTCATGGTCGGAGATCGTTCATGAGCGGGGGAGGGGCGGCAACTGCGTTTCCACGCCGTAGGGCGATCTTGTAAAGGATTCCTTGACGTGGGCCGACCTGTAAAGGCATCCTTTACGTGTGACCGATACCCCTGAGACTCTCGCCGCCCTGAGCGGCCTGCTGGCAGAGCAGGCCGCGGTTCTGACGCGGGCGGTGGGCAGCCCAGTGGCCGCGCCCGCCTATCTGGACCTGGTGCGGCGGGCTCGCGACGTCGACGGGCTGGCGGAGCAGGTGCTGAAGCTGTGTGTGCAGCAGAGCCGCGACGCCGGCCATACCTGGCAGGAGCTCGGGGACCTGCTCGGAGTGACCCGGCAGGCCGCTTTCCAGCGGTTCGGCAAACCCATTGATCCCCGTACGGGAGAACCCATGGACAAGACAGTGCGCATGACCGACGCGGCGGAGCGGGCGACCGCGATCGTCACGGCCGTTCTCGCAGGGCGCATGGACGAGGCCAGGCAGTCCTTCAACTCGCAGGTGCTGGAGGCTTTCACCGATGAGGTCAGGGGGACGGCCTCGCGGCGGTCACCGGGCTCGTCGGGGAGTTCGAGGGCTTCGGCGACGGCGAGCCCTTCGTCCGCCGTATCGGCGACCACACGGTCGTCGACATCCCGCTGAACTACGAGGCCGGCGAGATGAAGGCCCGGGTCGCGTTCGACACCGACGAGAAGGTCGCCGGACTCTTCATCCTCCCTCCCGACACGCCATGACACCGGTAATTGGGGGTCTGCCCGTGTTCGCTGATTCCGTCGGCCCCGGGTCGTCGCCGTCCAGCCCATGGGTCGCGATCGTTCCGCTGATCGCGATCCTCCCCGCAGTCCTCTGCATGCTCGACATCGCACGCCACCCGCGCACGCGGCAGTTCACGCCCCAGATCTGGCTCGCCATCTGCGCCTTCGGGAACGTTTTCGGGCTCTTCGCGTACGTCAGGTTCGGGCGCAGCGAGGACGCATGACGGGGGCGGTGGCGGCTGGAAGGGATCAGCTGGCCGTCGGGTCCTGCTCGGCCGCGACGACAGCCGCCAGATCCGCACCCGCTCGCAGCAACTCCACTGTGCGCAGGGCTATGTGGTCGAGACGTTCTCGCAGGATGCGCAGGGCCTCGTCCGTGCCGTCGAGCCGGTGCAGGGAAGCCACGATCCCGCGTACGGCCGGAATGCCGTAGCCGGTGCTGCGGAGGGCTGCGACGATGCGGGCCGTCCTGATGGCGGAGAGGTCATAGCGGCGGGCTTGTAGGGAGGTCACGCGCTCGGGGGTGACGAGGCCTTCCTGTTCCCAGAAGCGGAGAGTCGACGGGCGGACGCCGAGGGCTCTGGAGAGTTCGGTGATCGTCATCGCGTCGCTGTCCTGCTCGAACTCCGGTGTGTCCGCCTCGGTTTGGATAGCGCGCAGTGCCTGTTCGGCGAGCAGCGCCTCCTCGCGTTCGCGCGCGAGCCGCACATGGACCTCGTTGATCGCCGAGGCCGCCTCCGTGATCGTCCCCGTGCGCAGCGCGGCGAGCAACTGCCGTGCCACGACCGGCCCGACAGCACCTGCGAGCCCTCGGTAGGCGCGCAGGGCGTGGATGTGCAGAGGTGTGTAGTTGCGGTAGCCATTGCTTGTTCTGGCAGCCGCCGGGATGACTCCCAACTGCTCCAGGTCGCGCACCTGTTGGACCGAATACCCCGACTCGCGTGCGACATCGGCAGTGCGAAGGGCTCCGCGCCGCCCACCGCTCATCGGCTCGTTCATCCGCCAACCCCACATAAGCACTTGAAGGTCATGCTTGAACCATGAGTATGGAACAGATCATCGCGACCGTACGAGATTTCAGCGGCGCCCTCGTGGTCCTACCGGAACAGGCCGGCGGCTTCCCCGAACTTGCCTGGGGAGACGCCTTCTTCTACTACGCCCCCGACGGTCAACTGCCGCGGAACGTCCAGCCGTACGGCACCGTGGTCACCAAGAACTACCCCGACGACACCGCCTCCGCCCTCGACCTCCCAGGCCGCTGGCGGGTGAACATCCACGTGGACCGGACGACGTTCCGCGAACTCACGGGGAGGAGCCGGGTCGTCCCGACCGGATCTACGACTACGCCGTCACCGACTGCGTGATGCCGCACCCGTGTACGGGGCTCTCGGGTGGATCTCTGTCGTCAACCCCGCCGCGCAGACGGGGAGTTGGTCGTGAAGTTGTTGCGTGGCGCCCATGATGACGCCCGGGCGAGGTTCGTACGGAGGGAGGCACACGGAAGGTAGCTCGCCTCCGTAGCTCTTTGTCTCCTCACCCGCGCTTCTCGTGGGCCTTCGCGAAACGGGTCTCGACGGTCGCGGCGGTGACGGCGGCAGAGACGGCCAACAGACCTACGACGACCGGGAGTCTGACGGTCACGCCGGTCAGGGAGCCGGCCAGCGCCGTGCCTGCCGAAGCGGACGTGATCTTCAACGCCGCTACCCAGATGAAGACTTGGCTGCGCGCGGTGCTAGGCGCGTACTCGGTGCGGGCCGCGAGCGTGGAAGCGAAGAAGAAGGAGTTGAGGATGCCGGTGAGTGCGTAGGCCGCGACGGAGAGCGCGAAGGCGGGGCTCGCGGTGACGGCGAGGAGGCCGGCGACGACGCCCAGGGCGAGGCGGCGCATCAGCCGGTCCGGGGCGCCGGTGAGGGGGAAGACCATGACGGCTATGGAACCGGTGAGGTTGCCGAGGCCGTAGGCGGCGGTCAGTACGGCCGCGGTGGCCGGTTCGATGTCGAGGATCCGCGTCATGTGGACCGCGGTGATCGGCAGCGCGGCGACACTCAGGGCGACGACCATCGTCAGGTAGACGGTGCGCCGGAGCTGACCGGTGCGGGCGATGAGCGTGAGGGTCGCACCCGGCTTCAGGATCGCGGTCCGGTCCCCGCCATGCGTCGGCTCGGCGAACGGCAGGAGCAGTACGGCGCCCGCCGCCGCGACCGTCCCCACCGCGAGGGCGAGCGCTGCCGCGGTGGGTGAGACCCAGGCGGAGAGGGCCGCCACCAGGGACGGGCCGACGGTGCCGCCGATGCCGTAGGTGGCGACGTCCCAGCCCTGCGCCCGTCGCTGCGTGCGGAGTTGGGGTCCGACGATGGCCGGCAGGCGGCTGCTGATGCCGCCGGTCAGCAGCGGTCCGCATGTGCCGGCTGCCGCAAGCAGCACCCCGGTCACTACGGCGGGTGCGTGCCCGTACGTCAGCACTCCGGCGGTCAGCGCGGTGGCGTACAGCAGACAGGCCGCCGCGAGGACCTTCCGGCCGTCCCGCGCGAGGTCCAACGGCCTTGCCACGAAAGGGCCGAGGAGGTGCGGGGCGGTGATGCAGGCGCCGAGTATCCCGGCGAGCGTTCCGGAGCCACCGGACGAGGTGACCAGGAGGACTACGGCCACCACGGCCCCGCCGTCGGCTGTGCGGGCGAGGGCCGCGGCGACGACGTAGCGGGCGAGACCGCGACCGCCGATTCCGGGTGAGGGCGGGGCTTCCCGCGCCCCCGGGACCCCTGGGAGCTCTCAAGGTCCGTGCTCTTGGGCGTACTTGACGCGTGCTGCCGGTTCATGGGGTTCGTGTTCAGGACGTGAGTCCGGCGGCGTCCAGCGCTGCTACGACCTCCTGGCGGGCGGCCTCGTTCAAGCCCCGCACGGGAAGCGGCAGGTTCGGTTCGCCGACCAGGCCGAGGTGTGAGGCGGCGGCGGAGATGACGCGCAGGCTGCCGTGGCGGCGGAACAGGGTCCACAGCGGTTCGAGCCGGTCGGACAGTTCGGCGGCCTGGTCCGCTTGGCCGGCCTGGGCGGCGCGGGCGATGGCGAGAGCCGTCTGCGGGAAGGTGCCGCCGAGGACCGAATACCAGCCGTCGCAACCGGAGTTCAGGCCGCGGGCCGCCGTCCAGTCGCCGCTCACCCCGATCGTCACCGTGTCGGGGATCAGCGCTCGCAGCGCGGCGACGCGGGAGTTCGGCCTCGCGCGGGTCGTCGGGCACGCCGGGAATCTTGATCGAGCCGACGTTCGGCAACTGGGCGATGCGGCCGTGCAGTTCGTCGGTGAAGTGCACATGCGTGGTGCCCGGGTTGTCGTAGACGCACAGCGGCACGGAGAGTTCCCGCGTGACGTCCTCGTACAGGCCGAACACCTCGTCGTCGGTGAGGAGTTGGTACGTCATCGGGGCGAGCAGCACTCCGGAGGCACCCGCCTTCTGCGCGTCCTCCGCCAGCTCCAGCACCTGCGAGGTGCGCAGCGCGCCGATGCCGACGATGACGGGGACTCCGTCGGCGGCCTCGACCGCGATCTTCGCGGCCTGGGCGCGCTGCTCACGGGTGAGGTAGGCGTAGCCGCCGGTGGAGCCGAGCGCGCCGATGGAGTCCACACCGGCGACGGCAAGGCGGGCGACGAGCGCTGCGTACGCCGTCTCGTCGATGCCCTGCTCGGTGGTGGGTGTAAGAGGGAAAGCGCTCAGGCCGCGGAACATGTGGCTCCTTGAGTGGGGCGGGTGGGGAATCGGGTTGGCCGGCTTGTCAGTTGGGTGCTGCACCGGTCGTCGTACTCGTCGATGAGTGCACCTCCGCTACGACAGCTGCGAGTTCGGCGGCGAACTCCTCGGCCTGCGGCTCGGTGAGAGTGGAGGAGGTGATCCGGATCGCGCCCTGATGGGCTGCTGGGTCCGCGGTGAAGAGATGGCCCGGCCGTACCGCCCAGCCCCGCCGCGCCAGGGCCGCGACGGTGGCTCGTCCGTCGACGTCGAGGTCGACCCATACGTTCAACCCGTCAGGTTGGTAGGGGACGTCGATGCCGTGGGCGCGGAGACGTTCGACGAGCAGGGCGCTGCGTCGGGCGTAGAACTCGCGCGCCCGTTCGTGGAGTTCGTGGACGCGGGGATCCAACAGGAGTTCGCGTGCGGTGTGTTGCAGCAGGTGGCTGACCCAGGTGGTGCCGGCGCTGAGCCGTGACTCCAGGCGCGCGGTGGTCTCGGCGTCGGCGGCGACGAGGGCGAGACGCAGATCGGGGCCGAGGAATTTGGACACGGACCGCACCAGCGCCCAGCGTGCGCTGGTCGGTGGTGTGACGCGGTGGTACGGGCGGGCGGAGACCGCCGAGAAGTGGTCGTCCTCGATGACCAGGACCTGGGGGTGTTCGGCCAGGATGGCGCGCAGGGCGGCGGCCCGTTCCTCGGTGAGGCCGGCACCGGTCGGGTTGTGGGCGCGGGGGTGCAGACGACCGCGCGGGCACCGGCCTCCAGGGCGGCTCGCAGCGCGTCGGGGCGCATGCCCGCGCCGTCGACGCGGACGGGCGCCGAGCGGTAGCCGTTCAGGCGCAGGGTGCCGATGCTCGCGAGGAAGCACGGGTCCTCGATGGCGACGCGGTCACCGCGGGTGAGGTGGGCGTTCAGCAGTCGCTCGGTGGCGTCCACCGCTCCATGCGTCACCAGCGTGCGGAACGCGTGGTCGATGTCCTCGGCGAAGTCGGCGCGGGCCCAGGCGTCCAGGCCCGCGTCGAGCGCGGGGGCGCCGTACAGCGGCCGGCCGTAGTCTCCGCTCCGGACGGCGGCCAGGATGTCGGGCAACAGGCTCGGGTCGGGGTTGCCGCTGGCCAGGTCGACGCAGTCGCCGCCGACACCGACACCCTCGCGCGCGAGCTGCGGTACGGCCGCGACGACCGTCCCGCCACGACCCCGCGTCTCCGCCACCCCGGCCTCGACCAGCCGCCGGTACGCGAGGGCGACCGTGTTCCGGTTCACCCCAACTCGGCCGCGAGCACACGCACCGGGGAAGACCCGCCTGCGGCGCCAACTCGCCCGAGGCGACCTGGTCCCGCACGCTCCCGGCGATCTCGGCCGCGGTGGTGCCCTTGATGCGCACGTGATCCAGCTTGGGCGGGTGCGCCCGAACAGAAGGTTTCGTCCTATGCCAAAATTTGTCCTAGGTCAAAGATAGATCACGGGTGGGGAGTGACGCCAGGGGTCGGCCAGGGGTCGGTCAGGGAGCCGGGTGTCATCGGGTGCTGAGCGGTGAGAGGGGTGCGAGGGTGACTGCGGCTGCGGCGGCGCCGTTGCCGTGGACGCTGTACCACCGCTCCGGTGACCTGGAGGTGCTGCGCACCCGCGTGACCCGGTGCGCGGTGCGCGGTGGGCGAGCCTCAACTCCCGGACGGCAGTGACCCGTTCGAGGTCGAACCCCGGCCGGCCTCCTCGCCCTACCCGGCGGCGCGCGCCAGCTCGGCGACCGCCTCGACCGCCTGGTCGAGTTCGGCCTCGGTGTTGTAGTAGTGCGGGGACAGCCGCACCAAGGGGTGGACGCCCCGGTTCTCGGTGTCGAGCTGGGAGTGTTCGGCCACCGTCGTGGAGACGTTGATGCCCTGCTTCGCGAGCGCCGCGGCGACATCGGCCGTAGGGACGGCGTCGACCTTCATGGTCACGATGGCGCAGCGGTCGCGGCCGAGGTCGTAGGTGGTGACACCGGGCAGCGCGTCGAGTCGGGCGCGCAGCTCCGCGCCGAGGGCGAGGGCGCGGCGTCCGATCTCGTCCATGCCGAGTTCCAGGGCCTGTTGGACGGCCTCGCTCAGACCGAGGACGTTGGAGTAGCTGACCTCCCACGTCTCGAAGCGCCGGGCGCCGTCGTGCCAGTGGAAGCCGCGCTCGCCGTCCCAGGTCGCGGCCTCGATCTCGGTGACGTGCGGGTCCAGGTACTCCAGGGCCTCGGGGCGCACCCACAGGAAGCCTGTGCCGCGCGGGCCGCGCAGGAACTTGCGGCCGGTCGCGGTGAGCATGTCGCAGCCGATCGCGGCGACGTCGACGGGGAACTGACCGACGGACTGGGTGGCGTCCAGCAGGAAGGGAACGCCGGCCGCGCGGGTGATCCGGCCGATCTCGGCCGCCGGGTTGACCAGGCCGCCGCTGGTGGGGATGTGGGTGACGCCGACGAGCCTGGTCCGCTCGTCGATCAGGTCGGCGAGGGCCGCGGTGTCGAGCTGGCCGTGCTCGTCGTCCGGTACGACGACGATCTCGGCGCCGTGCCGCCGGGCGGTCTGCAGATAGGCGAGCACACTGCTGCCGTACTCGTTCCGGCCGGTGAGGATGCGGTCGCCGGGCTTGAACGTCATGGAGTAGAAGGCCGCGTTCCACGCGTGGGTGGAGTTGTCGAACAGGGCGATCTCGTCTGCCTGGCCGCCCACCAGCCGGGCGATGTGCGTGTGAGTGGCGTCGATACGGTCGCGCTCCTGGTCGGCGGCCTCGTAACCGCCGATGGCCGCCTCCAGCTCCAGGTGGGAGGTCATGGCGTCGAGCGTCCGGCGGGAGAGGAGACCGGCCCCCGCGTTGTTGAGGTGCACCCGGTTCGTTGTGCCCGGGGTGTCCTGGCGGAGCGCGTCGATGTCCATGTCCTCTGCTTCCCGTCTGTCCGAAGAACCCTTGCCTTCACGTTCTCAAGCCGCGCCCGTTCAGTAAAGTGAATGTTTTTGGATGTGAAAGGTCAGGAACGCTGATGAATGTGGTGGTCCGGCGAGGTCACCCCGTGCGCGCGGGCAGCCTGCCGACCGCGTACCCCAGCGCGGCGAGGAAAGTCCGGATCAGGGATGCTCCCCGGCGCCGGCGCGCACGGTCGCGAGCACCGTGCGGACATGGACGGCGGAGGTGTCGAGCGCGAGCCGGGGCGTGCGGTCGTACCAGAGCATGTCCGGCAGGAAGGCCACCGCGTGGCCCTGCTCGACCAGCCGTGCGTGGGCCAGCATGTCCGCGGAGACATAGGCGACGTCCGGCTCGAACCCGGCGGTGTGACAGACGGCGGTCGCCCAGGCGCGGGCGGGCGTGCCGGACGGTTCCATCACCCAGGGGTGCTCGGCCAACTCGGCCACGGACTCGACGGGTTGAGGGGTCGCGAGCCGCATGGCGTCCTCGTACAGGGGTGGTGCTCGACCTCGGAGGCGCGCGCCGCTCGCGGGTGACCCGGGAACGTCTCGTCGATCACGAGGTCGAAGTCCCGGGTGAGCAGCCCCGGCAGCGAGGTGTCCGGCTCGGCCTGGGTGGCCTCCACCCGCACCCGGGGATGGTGCTCGCGCAGCCAGGTCAGCGCGGCGGGCAGCAGCGCGAGCATCGCCGTCTGGAAGGCCGCGACCCTGAGCGTCCCTGACACCTCCCGCAGCGAGGCCGCGATCTCCGTCTCCGCGCGCTCCAGCTCCCGTAGGGCCTTCTCCGTACGGGCGACGAGGATCTCGGCCTGCGGTGTCAGCCGGACCCCGCGCCCCTCCCGCTCCAGCAGCGGCGCGCCGACCTCGGACTCCAGGAGCGTCAGCTGCTGGGAGACGGCCGAGGGGCTGTACGACATGGCCGTGGCCACGGCGGCCAGCGTGCCCCGGTACTTCAACTCCCGCAGCACCTCCAGGCGACGCAGGTTGTACATGCCCCTCACTCCGTCCGTCCGGCAATGTGCCCTTCCCTTGCGGAAGTTCACGTCACTTCACTGAACGATACGAACGCGGTCCGCGTGGCAGACTGGCCCGCATGAGTGCCGCAGGCCCATCCGAAGGGACGCGACCGGCTCGTCCCAGAGGGCGCGGCGTACCCCGTCCCAGGACTCCGCCGCGACGCGCGACGACATTCGGCGAGCGGCGGCCCGACGGTTCGCGGAGCGCGGCTACGCCCATGTGACCCTCCAGGACATCGCCGACGACGCGGGCGTCACACCGGCACTCGTCAACCGCTACTTCGTGTCCAAGCGGGCCCTCTTCGACCTCGTGGCGCAGTCCCGCACCGACGAGGTGGAACCGCTCACAGAGGTCGACGAGTTCGCGGCGGACCTCATGGTCTATTGGCAGGACGTCGACCGCAGGACCCCGCGCTGGCCCTCGTCCGCTCCGTCGACCTGGACGGCGGACAGCTCCTCACGCACGAGCTGGAACGACGGATCAGAGGCCCCTGGCGCGAGCTCCTCGCGGACGACCCCGAGGCGGCGGCCAAGATCCGCCTGCTCGAATCCCTCACCCTGGGCCTCGGCCTGTTCGGCCTCGGCACCCTGCTGGGTGAGGACGACGGCCCTTCGCCCGAGACCCTGACCGTGATGGAACGCCGCCTCGCCCGCATGATCAAGGCCTGCCTGAGCGACTGACGCCGGCCGTACGCGCAGGCCTGGCGCTTCTTCTACGGCCCGGTCGGCGGCGTCTCCTCGTCGTGCGGGTGAGTGCGCCGGGCGCGCAGGCGGGTGACGACCGGTCCGCCGTAGGTGGCGGCCAGCGGTGCGAAGTTCGCTCATCCGCACTCCCAGAGGTCAAGATCGTGCGCCCGATCCTAGGGAGCGCCGGGCCCACATCCGGGAGGCGCGCTTGAAGTTTCAAACGGAGTCGGTCAGACTCTCGTTTGAGTCTTCAAACGTTCCATCGCGGGACTGCTCGAACCCCGCCCGCGATCCCTCCCTGGAGCTGTCATGTCTGTTGCCTCTGACGCGGTCGCCGTCCGCCGTGGTCCGCTCGCCGTCGCGGGAGGTCTGCTCGCCGCGATCGTCCTGGCCGCCGCGGCGGACACCGTCATCGCCCAACTCGCCCTGGCCGCAGGCGCGCCCGACGACTTCCAGCCCCTGAAGGCGCCGTCGTACATCTTCCTGACGACGCTCGGCATACTCGCCGGCGCCCTCGGCTGGTCGATCGTGCGCAAGGTCTCGAACGACCCCCAGGCGCTGGTCCGTTGGCTGGTACCGACCCTCGTCCTGGTGTCCTTCGTCCCCGACTTCCTGCTCTACGGCGACGGTGGCGCGACCGGTGTCGGCGCGCTGCTGCTGATGCACGTGACGGTCGCCACGGCCGCCGTGGTCGCGTACCGGAGGGTGATGCCCCTGGCGTAGGGGCATCACCGGCCGCCGATCCGCTAGGCCGCCCCGACCGTCGTACGCCACAACTCCCCGGCCTCCGCCGCCGCTTGCGGTGCCACGAGCAGCAAGGGCTCGCCGTACGAGGGGAGTTGAGGCATGGCGACCGCGCCCGCCTCCGTCGCGATGAGGAGGGCGGGCAGGCCGTCCACCGGGTGGAACTCGCCGATCGCGGCAGCCGTCGCCCGGCCGGCCGCCACCTGGACCAGGGACAGTGCGGTCGAGCCCATCACGCGGGCCGTGCAGTGCCGTTCGGACAGCCGCGCGAGGAGCGCGTCGAGGCCCGGCCAGTGCGCGTGGGCCGCCCACTCCGTCAGGAAGACATGGCCCGTGAGCGTGGTGTGGTCCGCCGCGTGGATCGATGTTCCGTTCAGGTGGGCGCCCTTGCCCCGCACCGCCGTGAAGACCTCGCCGCGCCACGGGTCCGCGACCAGACCGAGCAACGGGGAGCCGTCCGGTTCCGCGAGGCCCAGGGAGAAGGAGCACCAGCCAAGTCCGTGCGCGTAGTTGGTCGTTCCGTCGACGGGGTCGATCACCCAGTGCGGTGCGTCGGCGGACGTGCCCTCCTCGGCGCCGTACTCCTCGCCTTCGATGCCCCAGTCGGGGAACTCCCGCCGCAGCACAGCGCGTACATGCCGTTCCACGGCCTCGTCCGTGTCCGTGACGATGTCGGCCGGGCTCTCCTTCTGCCGGACCGGACCCGCACCACCTCGGTTCCCGCCGCGGATCGCCTCCGACGCCCACTCGGCCAGCTCCACGGCCACCCGCAGAGCACCGTCCAGGTCACGCTTGTCCGTCACCGCTCTTCACCACCCCGTTCACGTCGTTGCTTATGATCGCGTCCACACCCCAGGAGAGCAGTTCGGCACGCCGCTCCACGTCGTCCACCGTCCAGCAGCTCACCAGCAGCTCCCGCGCATGCCAGTGCGCCACCGCCTCCTCGCTCAGGAACCGGTGCTCTGGATTGAAGTACTGCGGACGTACGGCCTCCAACACGCCCTCGGACGGCGGCAGTTCGCTGTACCAGCTCAGGAAGAGCGTGATCCGCTCGTCCCGCGCCCGCACCGCCGCCATCGCCTGCGCCGCGCCGCAGAACATGGCGACCGCGCCGAGGTGCTCGAGTTCCGCGTGCGGTCGTCGTCGTGATGCAGGACGACGACACCGTCCGCCGTACACCGGCAGGTCCACCTCGATCGCCGAGGCGTCGGCGTCGGCCGCCCGTCGTACCGCCTCCAGCGTGTTCTCCACCGCGGCCCGAGGGTCACCCCGGTGCGCCACGGCCAGCGGACGTCCCGGGTTCCGCGCGGACCGGTCGGGCTCAAGGGGCCGGATGGGCATGGTGGTTGCTCCGGGCATGCTGGTTCGGGGGCGAAACGCCTTGGTCCGGCGCACGATAGGCAGGCGTGCCGGTGGGGTTCGGGAACAACCGGATGAACGCGGACTTTTTCGGGACGACACTTCGGCGGGATGGGTGGGGACGGGGATGCGGCCCGCGGTGTCGGAGGGGAGCAACTCGGCAGCAGGGGCGGTGTGTTGGCCGTCGCGGTCGGGGCGGCGGACGGACTCGCCTACTTCGGCAGGCCGGCGTCGTCGAGGTGTCGGTGCAGGAATTCCGTGATGACGTTCGTGACGGTCGCGGAGGACCAGGCGCGTGCCGCGTCGGAATCCGGGAGGACTCCGAGGTCACCGTGGTTCGCCCCGGCGACGACGTAGCGCGTGCTGTCCACGCCGGCGGAGCGGAGCGCCTGGTGTACGTGCTGTGTCTGGGAGGGCGAGACGAGCGTGTCCTCGCTGCCGTGGAGGAGCAGGAACGGCGGTGCCGACGCCGTCACATGGGTCGCGGGATCGGCGTCGGCGACCGCTTCGGGGATCTCTGAGAACAGGGCACCCGCCTTGCCGACGTAGGCGGAGAAGTGCGTGGGCGTGCGCTGGTAGTGCAGTCGTGCCGCCTCGTCGAAGTCGTCGGCGATCGCGGAGAAGAGGGAGGTGCCGAAGGCGTCGACCACGGCCTGCACGGTGCTCAAGGGGCCGGTGCCGGCGAACTCGGGCCGGCCGTTCGTGACACCCGTCAGCGCCGCCACGTGCCCGCCGGCCGACTCGCCCCAGAGAGCGGCCTTGCGCGGGTCGATGCCGAAGTCGTCGGCCTGCTCGCGGAGTTGGACGAGGGCGGCCCGTGCGTCGTGGACGGAATCGAGGTAGGTGCCGCCGTCGGGGACGACGCGGTATTCGACACTCGCGACGACGAATCCCGATGCGGCGACGTGCCGGCGCACGTCGTACGCCATCGCCTTGTTGCAGCGCAGGAACGCCCCGCCGGGGAGGAACAGGACCAGCGGAAGCCGGTCCTCCGTCGCGGGGCGGAGGATGTCGGCCTTCAGCTCGCGGGACGTCCCGCCGGGCAGGTCGGCGGTGCTGACGACGACATCCGGATGGCTTGCGATGTCGACGGAGCCGAGGGACATCTGCGGACTAGAGCTGACGTCGAGAAGGGTGCTGTCGGCGAGGTCGGGCGGGGCGATGGACTTGGCGGTGGGGACGGGGAGTTGGGGAGCGGACGCGGGCCTGGCCATGTTCTCTCCGATCGTCGTCGCGTCGGTGTGGGCACACCGGGTGACCGGGGTGCCGTATGGCGACTCTGTCACGGTCGTAAAAAGACATCAATAGATGTGGAGATACTTCCTCCACTTCCGTCCGTGGTGGTCTCGAACCCGTGTCGATGGCGGGTGGGAGACGGCCGGGACCTTGAGCGATGGACCGGCCCCCGCCCCGCCTCGTCAGTCGGCCAGGTGCTCCACGCGTGTCCGTAGTGCGGCCCCGTACTGGGCGGACCTGTCGGTGAGTTGGCCGAGAGCCGGGACGAGGTCGGGGGCGGCGGGGCCGTAGAACTCCTCGGAGTCGGTGAACTCGGTTGTGGTGTCCGGCTGTTGGGTCAGGACGAAGGCGTGTCGGCCGAGGAGGGCGTCCGGTGATCCGCCCTCCCAGACCAGCCGGTGAGGTGCCTCGACCTCGACGATCGTCAGCGTGACCTCCTGTCCGGGCCTGGTCACCGCGGTGGCGAGGGGTGCTTCGTTCACGATCGGGTCCTTCCGCTTCCACGGCGATCTCGCTGGTCAGGGGACCAGGACGATGCGGCCGCGCCGGCCGCCCCGGGCGAGCTGGGCGTGGGCTTCGGCGGCCTCCGCGAGAGGGAACGTCTGCGCGACGCGCGGGGTCAGGACGCCTACCTCGGCGAGGGCGGAGAGGAGGGCGAGGCGGGTGGGTTCGGGGCCTGCGCTGGTGTGGCGTACGACCACGCCTCGGTCCGGGGTCGGCAGCGTGTCGACGCGTACGCTCACGTAGATACCACCGTCGCGCGCGGCCGCCAGCGCGGGTGCGCCGAGCGCCGCCGCGTCGAGCACGCCGTCGACGCCGTCCGGCACCAACTGCCGTACCGCAGCACCCAGTTCGTCGTCGCGCGACACGAACCAGGTGGCACCGAGCCCGCGCAGGAACTCCTCGTCCTCAGGGCGGCCCTGGGCGACGGTCCGGATGCCCCGGGTCCGTGCCAGCTCGACGGCGTAGCCGCCCACGGCACCGGCGGCGCCCGTGACGAGGAGGGTGCCGCGCGGGCGCAGCGGAAGGTGGTCCAGGGCCATGTAGGCGGTCGTCGCGTTGAGCGGGATCGTCGCCGCGAGCGTCAGGTCCATGCCCTCCGGGGCGGGGGCGATGGAGTTGAGGTCGCTCACCAGGTACTCGGCCTGGGCCTTCGTGGGGCGCACCACGCGGGCGTCGAACGCGATGACCGGCGTCCCGACCTCAAGCAGCACACCCGGGCCGACCGCGTCGATCGTCCCGGCGGCGTCCAGACCGAGGCCTGTGAACTCGACCCCTTCCAACGGCCCGAAGAACCCG
Organism: Streptomyces sp. P3; assembly: GCA_016893485.2. Taxonomy (GTDB): domain Bacteria; phylum Actinomycetota; class Actinomycetes; order Streptomycetales; family Streptomycetaceae; genus Streptomyces. Next base: position 814,004 of record JAFEKX020000001.1, on the reverse strand, counting down.
CCCCACACGGCGGCGTCGGCGGGGTTGAGCGCGGCGGCCGCGACCTTGATACGGACCTCGAAGGGGCCGGGTTCCGGGACCGGGACCTCCACGACCTCGACGTCCTCGGGTCCACCGATCTTCCTGACGACTGCGGCACGCATGATCTCGCTCCTTCGTTTGCGATCTCGAACACCACAGACGCTAGGGGAGTTACGATCGATTGGTAAGTAGGCACTTTTAAGTGCGTTACCGCTGACCGGGCGGCCTGTCGGATCCATCGGTAACGTCACGTGCGATGCCGAAAAACCGCCACGCCCCGTCACCGCCCTCGACGCCGGACGGCGCCAAGCCCAAGGCCGCCCGGCTGCCGAACGGCTACCACCTCGGCCCGCACACGCACGCCGAAGGACAGATCGTGTACGCGGCGGCCGGCGTGCTCGCGACCGGCACGGAACGCGGGACATGGGTCGCCCCCGCCGACCGCGTCACCTGGACACCGCCGCGCTTCACGCACTCCCACCGCTTCTACGGCGAGACCGACGTCAGGCTCGTCGCCGTCCCGCTCGACCTGTGCGGGAAGCTCGTCGACCACCCCGGTGTCTTCGCGGTGAGCCCATTGCTGCGCGAGGCGCTCCTCGCGCTGACCGACCGGCCGGAGCGGCGGCCCGGTGGGCACCGGAGACTGCTCACTGTGATCGTGGACGAACTCGTCGATTCCGCCGAGGAGTTCCTGCATCTCCCGAGGCCGGTGACGACCGGCTGCGTGCCGCGACCGCGCTCCTGCGTGAGGATCCGGCCCGCCCCGACACCCTGACGGAGCTGGGTCGCTCGGCGGGCGCGAGCGAGCGCACCCTGAGCCGACTCTTCCAGGCCGAACTGGGCATGAGCTTCCACCGCTGGCGCACCACCCTGCGCATCCACCACGCCCTGGCGCACCTCACCGGCGGGAAGTCCGTCACCGAGACCGCGGTGATGTGCGGCTGGTCCAACCCTCCAGCTTCATCGACGCGTTCACGGAGATCGTCGGTCGGACCCCGGGCCGGTATCAGTCGGAGCTGCTGCGCAACAACAGGTCGTAGCAACGCAGTTGGGGGCACCAGCGCGGCCGGGCGTCCGGAGAGAGGTTGGCGGCTTTCCGTTATCGGCTGTCCCTTCACCGGTGGTCCGCGATGCGAGCCGGTTCCACAGTGGGTGCGTACGCCGCACCGCCGGGCGGCACGACTCTTCGCCCCCGGTGGGATCGGCAACCGCTGTGAGCACGGAGGCTCGTACGTACATGACTGAGACACGCCAGAACACGACCGTCGTCATCGTGGGGGGCCGGAGTCGCCGGCCTCACCCTCGGAAACTTCCTGCTGCGCAACGGCGTCGGCTGCACCGTGCTGGAGAAGCACCCCCGGGCGTACGTCGAGCAGCGTCAGCGCGCCGGGACCATCGACACCGCGGGGGTGCGGATGCTGCGCGAGTGGGGGCTCGGCGAAGTGCTCGCCGGTGACCCCATCCCGGACAGCGCGGTGGGCTTCTACATCGACGGGGAGGCCATGCCGATCGACGTGGACGACGCCGAGGAGAGCCTCTACTGCCCGCAGCAGGTCCTGGTCCGCAACCTCACCGACGTCTTCCTGCGCGACGGCGGAGACCTTCGCTACGAGGCGAAGGACGTCTCCTTGCACGGCATCAACGACGAGCGCCCGCTTGTCAGTTACCGGGACGGCGACGGTACGGAGAGGGCCGTCGAGTGCGACTTCATCGCGGGCTGCGACGGCTTCCACGGGGTGAGCCGGAGCAGCATTCCGGCATCCGCGTTGACCGAGTACTCCCACACGTACGGCTACAACTGGCTCAGCGTCCTGGCCGCGGTCCCGACGAACCCGTCCGGCATGGCGATCCACTCACGCGGCCTCGCCGGCATGATCCCCCGCGGCCCGCACGCCACCCGCGTCTACCTTCAGTGCCCCGTCGACGACACCCCGAGCAGTGGCCCGACGAGCGCGTCTGGAGCGAACTGGAAGCCCGGTTCGGGACCCCCGTCTCGACCGGCGAGATCACCGACAAGCGGATCGTGCCGCTGCGCAGCGTGGTCTACGACCCGATGAGCCACGGCAGGCTGTACCTCCTCGGGGACGCGGCCCACATCGTCCCGCCGATGAGCGCCAAGGGCATCCACCTCGCCCTGCACGACACCGAGGTCTTCGCCCGAGCTGTCATCCGCCAGGTCAAGGAGGGCGATCCCGGTCTCCTCGACGGCTACTCGGAGACCTGTCTGCCTCACATCTGGAACTACCAGGCGTTCGCGGCCTGGATCACCGACACCATGCACAACGCCGGATTCACCGGCTACGAGGGCGAGTTCCGCAAGCAGGTCGCACGGGCCGAACTGCGGCGCCAGTTCAGCTCGGACGCCGCGAACAAGCTCTTCGGTGAACTCATCGCCGGCACCAACTAGCGCTACCGGTCGGTCTGTCGGGCGTCGTACTGCGCGCGCGCCTCGTCGACCTCGTCGGTCTTGAGGGCGGCCCAGTCGCGTACTTGGGACAGCAGCGCGTACAACCCCTGCCCGAGCGGGGTCAGTTCGTAGTCGACGCGTACCGGCACGGTCGGTGTGACCGTTCGGCTGACCATGCCGTCGCGTTCGAGCATGCGCAGGGTCTGGGTGAGCATCTTCTGGCTGACGCCCGGGATCTCGCGGCTGATGTGGCTGTAGCGCATCGCCTCGCCGCGGGACCCGAGGGTGCACATCGTCAGGCTGACCCACCGGTTGCTGATCGTGGAGAGCAGCGCCACCGCCGGGCAGTCGTGCATGTACGCCTCGTACGTGCCCGGCTCGATCTCCCGCGCCTGCTTCGCCGTGGTGGCCATCCGGTTCTCCCGCCAGGAGTGCAACGCACCCGAGAGTGCCTACTTACGAATCGAGCGTAACCCGCCTGGTGACCGTGGTGTTCGGCTGGTACTACGAGTAGAAGCCGATGTTGCCGTTGCAGCCCGAGTCGGCGGGCAAGCAGAAGCGTTGACTAAAACGAACGATGCGTTCATTATCTCTCGTATAGTTCGGTATAGTGAACGCATGGTTCAGTCAATCGCGGATTCACGGGTCGGCGCGCAGAACAGCGCGTACCTCGACGACACCTACCTGGAGCAGGTCGACACGCGGGTGATCGCGGTCGGCGAGAGGGGCGGCGCGCCGTGGGCGGCCGTAGCGGACTGTCTGTTCCATCCGCAGGGTGGCGGGCAGCCCGCCGACCGGGGGTGGATGGCGGACGTGGAGGTCGTGCCGGTCCGGGAGGCCGGGCTGGTCGTGGTGGTGGCCGCCGAGGGAGGTGCGCTTCCGGAGTTCGCCGTGGGGAGGGGGTGCGGGCCCGGATCGACCTTGAGGTCCGGACGGCGCACGCCGCGTTGCACACGGCCGGGCATCTCATCGAGGCGGTCGGACGGGCGAAAGGATGGGAGATGGTCGCGAGCAACCACTTTCCCGGGCAGGCGCGGATCGAGTTCCAGGTGCCGGAGGCGGATGCGCGGCTGGCGGATCCGGAAGGTCGGGAGGCCGTGACCGCCGAGTTGCGTGCCGCCGTGGCGACCGCGGTCGCCGACGATCTGCCGGTCACCGCGCGGTACCTCCCCGACGGGCGGCGCGTGGTGAGTCTCGGCGCGCTGCACTCCGCGCCCTGCGGGGGCATGTGCGCCGGCTCGGGGATCTCGCCGATGGTGGCGCTGCCGACGCTGAAGGTCAGGAAGGGCCGCATCCGCGTGTCCTACAGCGCGACCCACCGGAGCTCCCGATGACGCCCCCGCCGTCCGGCCGTCGACCGGTGAGCAGTACCGCGGCGGCGGTCGGCGCGAAGATCCGGCTACGGCGTCAGCAGCGCGGGATGAGCGCCGCGGAGATGGCCCGGCGCGCCGGGCTCAGCAAGGCCACCCTGTCGCAGCTGGAGGCCGGGAACGGCAACCCCACGATCGACACGCTGGACGCGATCGCGATCGCCCTGCGCATCCCGATCGCCGACCTGCTGGCCCGCGACGCCGACACCGGGCCCGTCTTCCGCCCGGGCACGGCCATCGAACCCGGGAAGTCTCCCGGGAGTTGCTACGCCGGATCAGCAGCGGCAACAGCCTGGAGATCTGGCGGCTTCGCATCCCGCCGGAGACGGAGCTGGCCGGCGTCCCGCACGCCACCAGCACCATCGAGCACCTGCTCATCGCCACCGGACACGTCACCGCGGGACCCGTCGACGCCCCGCAGGACCTGGGCCCGGGCGACATGCTCGCCTTCGCCGGGGACGCCCCGCACTTCTACCGCACCGGCGCCGAGGAAGTCGACATCACCGTCGTCTTCGCCTCCCCCATCAGCACCTGACACCGAGGAACGCCCGACCATGAGCACCACCCTCGCCACCACACCGTCCAGCCGCGCCTTCATCAGCGACAACATGGCCGGAGCGTCCCCGCAGATAGCCCGCGCCGTCGCCGACGCGGCCGAGGGACAGGTCCTGCCGTACGGCAACGACCCCTTCACCGAGAGCGCCCGCCGCAGGCTCGCCGAGATCTTCGAGCGGGACGTCGACGTCTTCCCCGTCTCCACCGGCTCCGCCGCCAACGGACTGAGCCTGGCCGCCCTCACCCCGCCCTGGGGCAGCGTGCTGTCCCACCCCGGCAGCCACATCAACACCGACGAGTGCGGCGCCCCGGAGTTCTTCACCAACGGGGCCAAGCTCGTCGGTGTCCCGGGTGACGACAGCAAGATCGACCTGGAGGCGCTGCGGGCGGCGGTGCGGCGGCGGGCCGGTGACGTGCACAGCGTGCAGCCGTCCACGGTGAGCATCAGCCAGGCCACCGAGAGCGGCAGCGTCTACACGGTCGCGGAGATCCGGGAGCTGTCCGCCATCGCCGAGGACGCGGGTCTGCGCGTCCACATGGACGGGGCGCGGTTCGCCAACGCCCTGGTCCAACTCGGCGTCACCCCGGCCGAGATGACGTGGAAGGCGGGCGTCGACGTGCTGTCCTTCGGCGCGACCAAGAACGGTGCGATGACCGCCGACGCCATTGTCTCCTTCGATCCCGCGCTCGCCGCCGAACTGGCCTTCCGGGCCAAGCGCGCGGGCCAACTCGCCTCAAGATGCGCTTCCACACCGCCCAGATCGACGCGTACCTCACCGACGGCCTGTGGCTGCGCAACGCCCGCCAGGCCAACGCGATGGCAACCCGCCTCGGCGACGGCCTCAAGTCCCTTGCCGGAGCAGGCCTGTTGGCGACTCCGCAGGCGAACATCCTCTTCTGCCGGCTGCCCCAGCAGGTGACCGAGGGCCTGCTCGCCGAGGGCTACGCCTTCTACCACGACCGCTGGGAACCGGGCATCGTCCGCTTCGTCACCGCCTTCTCGCACCGCGCCGACGACATCGACCAACTCCTCGACGCAGTACGCCGGCACACCCACTGAGGAGCGCGCCGGCGTACCGAAGGGCAGCATGGAGTCGCAGAGCGAAGGGGGCGGCGGCCGGTTGCAGAGAGCACGGCGCACCGTGCGGTGTCGTCAGGTCGCGACGAGGGGCTTGATCAGCGGAGCGAGCGACGGCCGGACGGTGTGGAGGTGCCGGGTGACCTCGGTCAGGTCGGCGATGAACATGCCCGCGAGTTCGGCGGTGAACCCGGTGCGCACCACCAGGCGCAGCACGGAGACGTCCTGGCAGGGGGCGGGGAAGTCGTACGCGGGCAGGTGCCAGCCGCGGGCCCGCATGGCGTGGGAGACGTCGAACACCGTGAAGCCCCCGCGTGCCGGGCGCCAACCGGAAGGCGAACGCCGGGAGTTCGGAGCCGTCGGTGATCAACTCGTAGGGGGCGATGGTCCGGATGCGGGCGGCGAGCGCGCGGGCCGTGGTGCGGCTCTGGTCCGCGAGACTGCGCAGCCCCTCGAAGCCGTACCGGAGGAAGCTGTAGTACTGCGCGACGACATGCGCGCCCGGGCGGGAGAAATTGAGGGTGAAGCTGGGGAGCTGCCGCCGAGGTAGTCGACCTCGAAGACCAGGTCGTTCGGGAGGGCTTCGGCGTTGCGCCACAACGCCCAGCCCAGGCCGGGGAAGACGTGTCCGTACTTGTGGCCCGAGGTGTTGATGGAGGCGACGCGTTCGAGCTGGAAGTCCCACATCAGGCCCGGGTCGAGGAACGGCGCGACCATCGCGCCGGACGCGCCGTCGACATGCACGGGGATGTCGGTGCCGGTCGCGGCCTGGTAGCCGTCCAGGGCCATGCAGATGTCCGCGATGGGCTCGTAGGAACCGTCGTACGTGGAGCCGAGGATCGTCACGACGCCGATGGTGTTGTCGTCGCAGTACGCGGTGAGCGTGTCCGGCGTGAGGTGGTAGCGGCCCGGCTCCATCGGGACGTAACGCGGCTCCACCTCGAAGTAGTTGGCGAACTTCTTCCAGCACACCTGGACGTTCGCGCCCATCACGATGTTCGGCCGCGAGGTGTCCTTGCCCTGGGCGCGTCGGCGCTCCTGCCAGCGGCGCTTGAGGGCGAGGCCGCCGAGCATCGCGGCCTCGCTCGAACCGGTCGTGGAGCAGCCGCGGACCTGCTCCGGCTGCGGCGCGTGCCAGAGCCGGGCGAGCATCCGGACGCAGCGCTCCTCCATCGCCGTGATCTGCGGGTACTCGGCGCGGTCGGCGAGGTTCTTCTCGGCGGTCTCCGCCATCAACTCCCGTGCCTGCGGCTCCATCCACGTCGTCACGAAGGTGGCGAGGTTGAGGCGGGCGTTGCCGTCGAGCATCAGCTCGTCGCGTACGCGGCGGCAGACCAGGTCGGGGAGGAGGAGGACAGCTCGGGCAGTTCGTCGACCGGGGTCAACAGGTCGACGGCGGGCGGCTGCCCGACGCCGCGGGCAACGGTGAGGGTGTCGAACTCGGCTTCGGGCATGACGTCGGTATGCGGGATGGGCATGAGTGTCTGGATGCCTTTCTGGTCCGTGCGGCCTCGTGCACTCAGACGCTAGATCGCCAGGAGGCGCGGCGTATGTGCCGATTACACCGATCCAGTGATCGATTTGCGGACTGATGAACTGGATTTTCCCTTGTACATACTGGGCATTACTTTTGCAGGACAAAAGGGTCTGTCGACGGTGCTGACCTGGTCCTTTCGTCGGTTGATCTCGGTCGATCCCGGCGGGTACGCCCCGGGGCCCGGTCAGGTCCGCCCGGCGGCGCGGCTGGTTAGGCTCGTAGGCATGACGTCACTTCTTGCCGGTAGTGCCTTCGACTCGCTCCGCCTCGACGCCGTACGCGACCAGGACACGCTGCGCCAGGTCTACGGACTCCCGCGCGAGACCGCCGTACGGAAGCAGATGACCGAACTCACCGAGCAGACACGGCAGTTGATCGGATGCTCGTCGCTGGTCCTGGTCGCCAGCACGGACGCCGAGGGCAACTGCGACGTCTCCCCGCGCGGCGGCCCTGCCGGGTTCGTGGCCGTCCTGGACGAGCGGACGCTGGCGATTCCGGACGCGACCGGCAACAAGCGACTCGACTCCCTGCAGAACGTCGTCGCCACCGGGCGGGCCGGGCTGCTGTTCGTCATCCCCGGCCGCACCACCACCCTCCGGGTCAACGGCCGGGCCTGCGTCTCCACCCGCCCCGACCTCCTCTCCCAGCTGACCGCCGTGGGCAAACCACCCGCCAGCGCGCTGGTCCTGGGCATCGAGGAGGTCTACCCGCACTGCCCAAAGGCGTTCCTGCGCAGCGCGGCCTGGAAGCCCGACCAGTGGCTCCCGGCGGACGCCCAGCCGACCTCGGCCGAGGTGACACTGGCGCAGCTGCGGATGCCGGAGCTGACGATCGCGGACGTGGAGCAGTCGGAGGCGGATGCGTTGAAGTACCGGTACGAGTGACGGGGTGGGCTTCCGGGGCCGTCGTCGGGGGTGGGGTGTGCCTGTTGCCCTGGTAGGCGGTGACGGCCCAACGGGTGTGGTTCCAGGGCCCGTTCGCGTACGAGGGCACCACTGCGGCCTCGACGAGGCGACCGGTCAGGAGGCTTCGCTCGTCGCCGCGTCGAGGAGCGGGCCGAGTTCGCGGGCCACGGTCGTCAGGGCGCGGACGTCCTGCTCGGCCCGGGCGATCAGGACGGCGCCCTCCAAGGCGCTGATCATGAGCGTGGCGAGCGAACCCGCCCGCTTCGTGGGTACGCCCATGTCCACCAGGGCGCGGGCCACCGGGCCGGACCAGGTGGCGAACGCGTCGGCCGCGGCCTGCCGGGTGGAGGCGTTCGTCTCCGCGCAGTCCACCGTCGCGGCGGCCACGGGGCAGCCGCCCGCGAAACCGGCGCTCTCGTACTCGTCCGTCCACTGGCGCACCATCTCGCCGAACAGCCCGCTGGGCGTCGGCTCGGGCAGCGCGTCGAGGAAGCGGGCGACGCGCTTGCCCGCGTAGCGGCCCGCCCAGCCCACCGCCTCGTTGACCAACTGCTCCTTGCCGCCGGGGAAGTAGTGCTGGAGCGAACCGCGCGGCGCGCCCGCGTGGACGGCGACCTCGCGCATGCCGGTGGAGGCGACGCCGTCGCGCCGGATGAGCTGCGCCGCGCTGAAGACCATCCGCTCGCGCGGACCGTGTTCTGACACCTCTGCCATCGCTCTCCCCGACCTCCGCCGCCGTTCCGCACCCTGTCCAGGGCCCAGTCTATGACGGCTGTCATAGACTGGAATACTATGACGGCCGTCATAGTCAGCGGTGGTGAGCACGGTCCGGCTGCTTCGCCGGACGGGAACGGTGGTGCATCGTGCGGTACGTGGGTTTCGTCGGCCTCGGGGTCATGGGACAGCCCATGGCGCTCAACCTCGCCCGCGCGGGCACACCGCTCGTGGTCTGGAACCGCACGCCCGGCCGCTGTGAACCGCTGTCGGCCGCCGGGGCAGAGGTCGCGGCGGACCCCGCCGAGGTCTTCGACCGGGCCGACGACACCGTGTTCCTCATGCTGGCCGACGAGACGGCCATGGACGCGGTGCTCGGCCGTGGCACCGCGGACTTCGCCGCCCGGGTCGCCGGACACACCGTCGTCCACATGGGGACGACCTCCGCCGAGTACTCGGCCGGCCTCCAGGACGACATCCGGGCCGCGGGCGGGAGATACGTCGAGGCTCCGGTCTCCGGGTCCCGAGTCCCCGCCGAACAGGGGAGTTGGTCGGCATGCTGGCCGGGGACGCCGACGCGGTGGACGCCGTACGGCCGCTGCTCGCGCCCGTCTGCCAGGAGACGTTCGGCTGCGGCGCGGTGCCGGGCGCCCTGCTCATGAAGTTCTCGGTGAACCTGTTCCTGATCACGCTCGTCACCGGACTGGCCGAGGCGTTCCACTTCGCGGACCGGCACGGGCTCGACCAGCGCCTGCTCCGGGACGTGCTGGACGCGGGGCCGATGGCCAGCTCCGTCTCCCGGCTGAAGGGGCCCAAGCTGGTGACCCGCGACTTCACCGTCCAGGCGGCGGCAGCGGACGTGTTGAAGAACAACCGGCTGATCGCGGAGGCCGCCCGCGAGGCAGGCCTCGCCTCCCCACTCCTCGACATCTGCCATGCCCTCTACGGCGAGACCGTCGCACAGGGCCACGGCGGCGAGGACATGGTGGCCGTCCTGCACGCGCTGGAGGCCAGGACCGAGGACGCCGTACGAGGCGATGCCCGCCCGCACTCCATGGGGAGCGTGGACCGGCCGGACGATCGAGCGCCACGGCCTGGCCGTCGACGTCGTGGCGGTGACGTGCCATCCGGTCGACGCCCGGGATCACACGGTCAACCAGGTGCCGACCGGCCGTCCGATCACAGGAACTCGCTGCGGTAGGACGACGCCAACTCGGCCCGCCCGGCGGCGGCGTTCCGTGAGTTCGTCCTGGGAGAGCCGCGGCGGCGGGGCGTCCTTGCCCGCGACGACATCGCCGATGCGGGTGAAGTACTCGTCCTGGCCGGCGGGGGTGCACATGCACAGCATGCGGGCCGGGGCGCCTGACGTGTTGCGGAAGTTGTGCGGGGCGTTGGCCGGGATGTCGACCGTGGAACCGGCCCGTACGGTGTGCTGCTCGCCGCGGAAGGTGAACGGCCGGTACCTATTTCATGCACCACGTCGTGACGGAGAACCACTTCCACACCATGCCGGTGATCGGCACCCGCGTCTTCATCTTCCCCGGCGACGCCCTGCGGTCCCTCGTCGCCGGGAAACCGCGTACGGGCCGGGCCGACTCGCCCGCCGCGCAGATCCTCATGGCACACACCAGCACGGTGCAGCGGATCGTGGGCGGTCTCGGCCCGGCGGGTGCGCACGCGTCCCGCAACTCGCCGCAAGAACTCGCCAAGGGCCTGATCCTCGACCACTTCGACGACCGCGAGCCTCTCTTCACCCCCGCGCTGGCACAGGCCGCGAAGGACCTCGCCGAGTCCCGGCTCACCGACGCCGAGTTGTCGCCGGCCGCGATCGCCGCCCAACTGCACGTCTCCGTACGGACGTTGCGGCGGGCCTTCGCGAGTCCGGACGAGTCGTTCAGCGCCTACATCCGCCGTCGGCGTCTGGAGGAGGCGGCCGAGGCACTCGCCGCCTCCGGCCCCCGGCTCAGCGTCTCCGAGGCCGCCGCGCGCCGGCACTTCACCGACAGCAGCCACTTCATCCGCGCCTTCAAGAAGCACTACGGCGCGACACCGGCGCACTTCGCACGCGGACCGAGGTGATGACCGGGCCGACCGCCGTGCCGTCCCCGCCCTGAGCATCTCCTGTGTGCCGTGGCGCTGCCCGCGGATAGGGTGGGCAATGATCGACAGGGACGAACCGGGGAGGACGGCGGACGGCGTGGGCGGTGCCGAGGACAGCAGAAGCACGGGCACCGGGCGCCCGACGTCACGGGACGTCGCCCGGATCGCCGGTGTGTCGCACACCGCGGTGTCCTTCGTGTTCAACGGCCGCGCCGACGGCAACCTCTCGCCCGCCACCCAGGAACGCATCCGCCAGGCCGCCGCCCAGCTGGGCTACCGCCCCGACCCGGTCGCCCGCGGACTGCGCCGCCGCCGTACGGCCGTGATCGGGCTGGTCACCGACGAGATCGCGTCCTCGCCGTTCGCCGGCCGGCTGCTGCGCGGCGCGATGGAGACCGCCTGGGACAGCGACCACCTCGTCCTCACCGTCGACTCCGGCGGTGACCCGGCCAAGGAGGACGCGGCCGTCGCGGAACTCCTCGACCGGCGTGTGGACGGCATCATCTACGCCGCCATGTCCCTGCGCCGGGTCCGCGTCCCCGAGGGTCTGCACCGCACCCACTCCGTGCTGGCCAACTGCCTGCCCGACGACGACTCCCTGCCCGCCGTGGTCCCCGCCGAACGCGCCGGTGGCCGTACCGCCGCCCGGCTGCTGCTCGGCGCGGGCCACCGCCGGCTCGCCGTGATCGGCGGTCTGGACGACATCGCCTCGGTGGAACGGACCCGCGGCTTCCGGGACGCGCTGCGCGCCGAGGGCGTCACCGTGCCCGCGGAGTGGATCGTGCGCGGCGGCGGCGAGATCTCCACCGGATACGCGGGGGCCCTGCGCCTGTTCGACGGGGCCGAGCCGGGCCGTCGTCCCACGGGCGTCCTCTGCTACAACGACCGGGTCGCGGCGGGCGTCCTGCACGCCGCGACCCGGCTCGGGATCGACGTGCCCGCCGATCTGTCGGTGGTCGGCTACGACGACCAGGAGCACATGGCCGCGTTCCTCACCCCGCCGCTCACCTCCGTCGCGCTGCCGCACCGGGCGATGGGCGAGGCGGCGGCCCGGCTGCTCCTGGACGCCATCGAGGCGGGTCGTACGCCGCCCCCGACCGTGCGGCGCCTGGCCTGCCCTGTCGTCAGCCGTGATTCCGTGGGTCCTGCGCCCACCCGGTGACCCGGGCACCCGGCCCGTCGACGACCAGTTCGGCGATGTCGCCGGGACGCCGGTAGACGCGCTCGGTGACCATGGCCCGTTCCGCGACGAAGAGTTCGAGGAGCGAGCCGTCGACGAGCAGCCGGAGCGCGAGTTCCGGCCCCTTCGGCACGTGCACGGTGATCGGGGCGGAGCCCTCCCTGCCGGTCCGGGGCCAGGCGCCGCGGTCGAGGACGACGGTCCCCGAGGCAGGGTCCGCCCGGACGGTCAACTCCCGGCCCGCCGCGTCCCGGAGCAGGCTCACCGTGGTCGGTCCGCACGCGGTCACCGTCAGGTCGTACGCGAGAGGTAGCGGAGCCCGGCCCGGCGCGGTGACGAACGGCTCGGCCGGGCGCAGGAGTTCGAGCTCGGGGGCCGGAGTCACCCGCAGCGATCCGTCGGGGTGGACGTCGACGACCCGGGGCGCGGTGAGGACGCCCGCCCAGCCGGCCCGCAGCACCTCCTCCTCCGGGCGGGCCTCCCACGACCAGCCCCACAGCAGTGCGCGGTCCGGCTCCTGGAGCACGGCGGGAGCGTAGAAGTCCCGCCCCTGGTCGAGCCGGCCGCCGACGCGCGGCTCGAACCTCAACCCCGCTGGGTGTCGGATTCCAGACGGCCCGTCAGGTATCCGGTCGAACAGGGATCGCCGTCCCACAGGGATACCAGCAGTACGTGGTCGCCGCCCGCTGTGCGGTACAGGTGCGGGCATTCCCAGCCCACCGACTTGTCGCCGAACGCGTCGGCGGCCACCGGGTCCCCGCCGTCCAGCAGCACACCGGCGAACCGCCAGTCGGTCAGGTCGTCGCAGTCGTAGAGCAGGACCGACGGTGTGCCGTCGGCGTGTCCGGCGCCGACGAGGGCCCAACGCCGGTCCGCGCGGCGGAAGATGAACGGATCGCGGAACATCACCACGTCAAGTCCCGGCGGTGGACCGGTCACCACCGGTGTGGGCAGCGGCTTCCACTCGGTCAGCAGTTCGTCGTCCGGGTCCGCGGCCCGGGCCAGGCAGATGGTGCCGAGTCCGGTGTGGGCGCGGTCAACTCCCGTGTACACGGCGGTCGGTGTGCCCGCATCGTCGGTCACGCAGCCCGACCAGCAGCCGGCTTCGTCGGGGCCTCCCGGTGTCGGCGTGAGGGCGATCGGGTGGTGTTCCCAGTGGACGAGGTCGGCGCTGGAGGCGTGGCCCCAGTGGACGTTCGCGTGCACCGGGGCGTCGGGGTTGTGCTGGTAGAAGAGGTGGTGGCGGTCCCGCCAACGGAACGGCCCATTGGGGTCGTTGATCCAGCCGGCGGGCGGACGGACCCTGAAACGCGGCACGTTGGGGTCAGTGCTCAACGGTTGACTCCCGCGGACGTGATGCCCTCGCGGAGAGGGCGCTGGCCGACGGCGAACACGGCGACGGCGGGAAGCATCGAGAGTACGACCCCCGCCAGGACCACCGAGATGGACCCGGTGCCGAGGTTGCCCTGGAGGGAGACAAGACCCAGCGGAAGCGTGTAGTTCTGGCTGGAGGTCTCCAGGATCAGCGGGCGGAAGAACTCGTTCCAGTGGTAGTTGAAGGCCAGGACGCCGACGATCGCCAGGCCGGGGGTGGCCAGCGGCGCGTACACCGAGCGGAAGATCCGCCAGGGTCCCGCGCCGTCCAGCATGGCGGCCTCGCCCAGGTCCTTCGGCATGCCGAGGAAGTACTGGCGCATCAGGAAGGTGCCGAAGGCGGTCGGGAAGGCCGGGATGATCAGGCCGAGGAGCGTGTCGGTGAGGCCCATCGTCTTCAGCACCAGGAACACCGGCACGATGGTGACCTGCAACGGCACCATCATCGTCGCCAGGACCAGGCCGAACAGCGGCCTCTTGAAGCGGAACTCCAGGCGTGCGAAGGCGTATCCGGCCAGGCCCGCCGTGATCATCTGGCCGACGGCGATCAGTGCCGTCACCAGCGTGGAGTTCAGGGCGAGCAGCCACACGTCGATCTGCTGGAAGACCCCGCGGTAGGCCGAGGTCGTCGGGTGGGTCGGGATGATCTGCGGGGGCAGGTCGAAGGACTGCGCCGGAGTGCGCAGCGAGGTGGCGACGGTCCAGATGACCGGGCCCAGCGTCAGCAGGGCGCACACGGTCAGCCCGGCGACGCGGGCCCAGGGGGAGAGTGAGTGACGGACGCGACTCAGGGTCAGGGTCGGGGTTGCTTGGCTCATGCGGCTCACCGGCTCACTGGTAGTGGACGAAACGCCGGCTGAGCCGGAACTGGAGGGCGGTGACCGCCATGATCAGCGCGAAGAGCAGCACGCCCACCGCGGACGCCTCACCGAAGTCGAGCTGCTCGAAGGCCCGTTCGTAGATCACCATCACGACGGTGCGGGTGGCGTCGCCGGGACCGCCGTCGGTGAGGACGTAGGGCTGCTCGAAGACCTGGAGGGCGTTGATGATGCCGACCACCGACACGACGAGCAGCGTCGGTGACAGCAGCGGCAGCGTGATGCCGAGGTGCTTGCGCAGGCCGGTCGCGCCGTCGAGGGCGGCGGCCTCGTGGATCTCCTTGGGGATGTTGTTCAGACCGCCGATGAACAGCAGGAACGAGAAGCCGAACTGCTGCCAGACGTAGACCAGGATCACCGTGGCCATCGCCGCGTGCTCCGAGGTCAGCCAGGGCACGGGCGCGACGCCGACCAGGCCGATCAGCCAGTTCACCACTCCGAAATCCTGGTTGAACAGGTACTTCATCACCACCGAGATGGACGCGGCGGACAGCACCAGCGGGAAGAAGAACGCCGAACGGAACAGCGACCGCAGCCACACCGGCATCCGCCCGTTCAGCGCGAGCGCAAGCGACAGCGCGATCAGCAGTTGCAGCGTGACCGCGAGGACCATGAAGACGAGCGTGTTGCGGAAGGAGACCAGGACGGTCGAATCCGTGAACGTCGTACGGTAGTTGGCGCCGCCGGCGAAACGGGGCGGGTCGATCACGTTCCAGTGGAACAGGCTCAGCACGACGGACCCGACGATCGGCAGCACCGTGAAGACGACGATGCCGACGACCGTGGGCGCCAGGAACAACGTGGCCAGCAGCCGCGCGCCCCCGGTCGCGGACGGACGGCCGCACGGCTGCGGCGGGTGGCGTGGCGGGCCGCGGTCGTACGGCTGGGATCTGGGTGTTCGTCATACCTCACGCTCCATGGCCTGCTCCAGGTCGCCCTGCATCCGGCGCAGCGCGGGACCCACCGCGCGCGGCGAGGCCAGCGCTGTGCCGGTGTACTTGAGCAGGACGTCGGTCACCTCGGCGACCTGCGGCGGCGCGGGGATCGGGCCGGTGTCGGGAAAACGGTCGAGGGTGTCGTAGAAGACCTGCCAGTGCGCCGGTCCGCTCGCGGCGTAGCGGGCGGCGTTGAGCATCGAACGCCGGGCAGGGGTGGTCTGGTTGCTCCGGAACAGCCGGGTCATGGTGTCCTTGCGGGCCGCGTACTTGATGAACTCCCAGGCGGCTTCCTGCTTCTTGGAGGTGCGCAGCAGCGCGTAGCCCGCCGCGCCGAACTGGTGGCGCTGGGTGCGCCAGCGCGGGAAGTACTGCACGTCGTAGTCGGCGGCCCGCATGCCGGCCAGCTGCAGGCCGCCGGCCCAGAAGCCGCCCGCCGGGGTGACGCCGACACGGCCGGTGGAGAACACGCCGACCAGGTTGCTGCCGTTGCCGCCCTCGGGCCGGGTGCACAGGTTCTCCCGGACGAGCGAGGCGAGATAGTCGTAGGCCTCCTCGACCCGGTTGGTGGTGGCCTGCGGGGTCGTCCAGCGGAAGCCGCCACCGCGCCCCCGCCGGTCGGCGGCCGGGTAGAAGGTGTCCCACAGCCAGGAGCCGCCGGGTGCCTTCGACTCCTTCAGCAGGTTCGTGCCGTTCGCGAAGAGCCAGGGCACCACACCGCCCCACAGGCGGTTGGTCCAGAAGTACGGCGTGAAGTGCGAGCCGCCGCCACGCTTCAACTGCCGCAGCAGCGCGGTGAAGTCGTCACGGCTCCAGTCGGCGCCCGGGAACTCCGCGCCGGCCCGCTTCAGCACCTGCTTGTTGAGGTACATGTCGGCGGCGTTGAACTCCATGGGCAGCTGGTAGAGGTTGCCCTCGTACATCATCGACTCCACCAGCGAGGGGTGGACGTCGGCGAAGTACTCACGCAGCTCCGTCGCGTCCCGCCGCACCCAGCGGTCCAGGGGCACGCCGAGCTGCCGGGCGAACAACTGCACGCCCTCGGTGGCCACATACACCAGGTCGGGCGCGGTGCCCGCGGCGATCTGGGTGAGGATCTTCGCGAAGAAGTCCGACCAGTCGACGGCCTGCACCGCGTTCACCCGCAGCGGGATGTCGGGGTGGAGCCGGTGGAAGCCCTTGGCGAGGGCGTCGACGGTGGCCGGGTCGAAGGCGGAGCCGAGGGTGGCGACGACGAGGGAGCCGTCGTCGCGGCCGGGGATGTCGGCTCCGGTGAGCCGGTCCCAGGACGCGGCGGTGCCGGCCAGGGCGGCTGCTCCGGCCCCGTACGCGCCGTACCGCAACAGGGTGCGGCGGGGAGGTGCGAGTCAGTCATCGAACGGGCCTAACTCGTGTTAGTTCAGGGCTGATGACCCAGATGATGGGAACCGGGCGGCGGACCTGTCAAGGGTCGGGAACGCTTGACCTTTAACGAGTTAGGTCTACAGTCCTCGTTCAGCCGAGCCGCTTTTTTCATGCCTCTGCGTCGTGAGCCGCCACGAGAGGAACGATGTGTCATGCCCGGAACGTCGGGGATATCCAGGAGATCACTGTTCGCGGGATCGGCGGCGGGCACCGCCGCCGCGCTGCTGTCGACCGGAGCGGCCGAGGCCGCCCCGCAGCCCCGGCCTGGAGCCAAGGCCGGAAAGAGGCCCAACTCCGCCGCGAGCGCGGCGAGTTACCGCGCCGGGTACCACTTCACGGTTCCCGACCAGTGGAAGAACGACCCGCAGCGACCCGTCTGGATCGACGGCGAGTACCACTACTACTACCTCTACAACGCCGACTACTTCACCGGCGTCGTCGGCACCGCGTGGCGCCTGGCCACCACCAAGGACCTGGTCTCCTTCACCGACCGCGGGGTCGCCGTGCCCAAGGACACCACGGTCAACGGCGATCTCTGGTCGGGCTCGGTGGTCGTCGACACCGGCGACACGGCCGGGTTCGGGGCGGGCGCGGTCGTCGTCATCGTGACGATGTCTCCCGGCGGCGGCACCGACCACCAGGAGCAGTTCCTGTACTACTCGACCGACGGCGGTCTCACCTTCACGAACTACGGGACCGACCCCGTCCTGCCGAACCCCGGCGTCGCCGACTTCCGCGACCCCAAGGTGATCCGCGACGAGGACCGGGGCCGGTGGGTGATGGCCCTCGCCGAGAACGACAAGGTCGGCTTCTACCACTCCGACGACCTCAAGTCCTGGACGTACGCGAACGGTTTCGTCCACGACGGCATCGGCGTCCTGGAGTGCCCCGACCTGTTCCGCATCACCGCCGACGACGGCACCGTGAAGTGGGTGCTCGGGGTGAGCGCCAACGGCAAGAGCTCGGGACTGCCCAACACGTACGCCTACTGGACGGGTTCCTTCGACGGCAACGCGTTCACCGCCGACGCGAGCGACCCGCAGTGGCTCGACCACGGCTGGGACTGGTACGCCGCCGTCACCTTCGAGAAGCGGGACGCGAGCGGCGCGGTGGACGCGGCCGCCCGGTACGCGCTCGGCTGGGTGAACAACTGGGACTACGCCGACACCACCCCCACCATCGACTGCGACGGCTTCAACGGCACCGACTCCGTCGTCCGCGAGATCTCCCTGACGAAGGCGTCCGACGGCACGTACTACCTCGCCTCCCGGCCCGTCGCCGGCCTCGGCGCGCATGTCTCCCGCACGGTGGACCTGGGCGACGTGACCGTGGACGGCACGAAGGTGCTCGACTACACGGGTATCTCCTACGAGGTGACGACCGAGATCACCTGGTCCCAACTTACCGGTGCGGGCCTCCAGTTGAGGCGCTCACCCAGCGGCGGCCGGCACATCGACGCCGGGATCTACGGCAACTACGCCTTCCTCAACCGCCGCAACACCGTGAACGCCGACACGTCCGGCAACTGGCAGGAGAGCCACACCCCGTTCGACCCGTCCACCGGCACGGTCAAGCTGCGCATCCTGGTGGACCGCACGTCCGTGGAGATGTTCGTCGACGACGGTCGCTATGTGCACACCAGTCAGGTGTTTCCGTACCTGCTCGACACCGGGCTCGCGCTGTTCACGATCGACGGCAGTGCGGTGTTCCGGAACACGGTGATACGGGAGTTCTCGGTGTGAGTTCGGGTGGGGGTATGCGGAGCAGGCCCGTTTCCGGTCGACCGGAAACGGGCCTGCTCCGCATACCCCTGCTTCCTTGAGACCGCTCAGTCGTCCAGGTGGGCGCGGAGGAGGTTGGGATCCTTGGCGGTGACGTAGGCGGCGCTCAGCACGTAGACGCTGTCCCTCGCAGGGCGACGGACGTGGGGTTCTGCAGGCCGTCGGCCGGGGTCAGCACGATGGAGTGGCTGCCGTCGGGCTGGACCAGCGCGATCTCGCTGGGGCCGTTGAGGGCGGCCAGCAGCTGGTCTCCGTGGCCGGTGAAGGCGAAGTCGTCGATCCCCGGCAGACCGGTGGCCTCGGTCGGACCGAACCGGCGCGCCCGTCATGGCGGATGGGGATGCGCAGGATCGTGCCCTTGTCGAGGTTGGTGGCCCAGAGCGCCCCTCGGTGGATCTTCAGACCGTTGGCGCCGAGGAACCCGGCGGAGGCCAGTTCGGGTGCGGTGGACCAGGCAGTGGGGGTGCCGCCGGTGGTGGGCACGCTCCAGATGGTGCCCAGCACGGAGTCGGTGACGTAGAGGGTGTGGGTGCCCGCGTTCAGCGCCAGGCCGTTGGGAAGTCCGTCGGCGGGCAGCGCGGCGATGCGCTCCGGTTCGCCGCCGGGGCGCAGGCGCCACACACCGGTGAGGTCGGCGGTGCCGGTGGCGTAGAGGAAGTACAGCGTGCCGTCGGAGGCCCGGACGATGCCGACGGTCAGGGGAAGCCCAGGACCGGGGTGTGGACTCCGCCGTCGGCGGGCTTGGGCAGGGTGGCCAGGATCTTGACGGTGCCCTTGGGTGAGACCTCGGCGATCTGACGGCCCGCGGCGAGCGTGACGTACGCGGCGCCGCCCGGTGCCAGGGCGATGTTCTCCGGCGTCTGGCCCTTGGCGAGGTCGAAGTGCGTGGTGATCCGCGCACTGCTCAGCGGGGCGGAGACGGCGGACGCCGACGCCGGTGTGAGCGCCGCGGCAGTGGCCGCGACAAGGATGGCCGCCGACAGCGCGGGTGTGGAGAGGTTCTTGAACATGGTTCCTTCAGTGGTTTTCGGGCATGCGGCAGCAACGCGCCGACGCATGGGTCGGGTTGGTGTGTGGGTTCTGCCCGGGAGCATGCGGCCCCGGGTGTGACGAGCGGCGGCCGGTCGTCGTCCGTACTCGGGTGGGACGGGTACGTGGAGGCGCCGGCCGAGCGCGCGGTCGTATGGGGTTGGTTCAGGCAGTGCTCGCCCGGGACCCCATTCGCGCTGGGTCGGCCGCGACGGTGCTCTGCGCGAGCAGGGTCAGCGCGGCCCGGGAGGCCGAGCCCGTCTCCGTGGTGGCGACGACGATCGTGGGGCCCGGCCCGTGGCTCAGGGTCTGCTGGAGGACGGTCAGCGGGCCCACCAGCGGGTGCCGCATCTCGTAGGTGGCGACGGCGCAGGACTTGACCCGATGGTCGGCCCACATCGAGGCGAACTCCCCGCTTGTCGCGCTCAGTTCACCCAGCAGCGCGTGCAACGCGGTGTCCTGCGGATGCTCGGCCGCCACCAGGCGCAGATTCCCCACCACCGCCCTGGCCTTGCTCGGCCAGTCCGCGTACAGGTCGCGGGTATGACAGTCGAGGAACACCAGCCTGGCCATGTTGGGACGCCGCGCCGCCCGTTCCGGTGCGTGCGGGTCCAGGTGCCCGGCGAACAGCGCGTGCCCCAGGCGATTCCACGCCAGCACGTCACTGCGGCGGCCGAGCACGATCGCGGGAACGTCCGCCAGCACCTCCATCAGCTGAGCTGCCGCCTCCGTCACCCGCTCCGGCGCCGGCCGCCGACCCCGGGTGCGCGACCTGTCCACCTGGGTCAGGCCGTGCAGGTACCGCCGCTCGGACTCGTCCAGCCGCAGTGCCCCGGCGATCGCGTCCAGCACCTCGGGTGAGGCGCTCAGTGACTGCCCCTGTTCGAGCCGGGTGTAGTAGGAGACGCTCACACCCGCCAGCAGCGCCAACTCCTCGCGCCGAAGGCCCGGCACACGCCGAAGGTCCCCGTAGGTGGGCATCCCGACATCCTCAGGACGCAGCTGTGAGCGCCGCGCTTGTAGGAAGTCCCCGAGCTGCGATTTTCCGGTCATGGCTCCGAGTATGGGCCGACTCGAACGGCACAGCCTGCCCCAACTGTGGGTAGGCACCGGCCGGTCTGGCTCCCGCGTCCACCGGATGCGACGGGGGCGCTGCCATAGCCGCCCGGGTCTTCGGCACAGCCTCCACGCGACGCGTACGACCGTGGCAATCCGGCGCTGACCTGCAACCGTGTGCAGCCCGGCAGGGCCGTGAGTCGGGGAACCCGGCGTGCGCAGTGTTCCGTGCCCCTTCCCGCCGTCATGGTCCGCAGCGCGACGCCGAGAGGCCTGGTCCGTCGGCGAGCCCACCCGCCAAGTGGCCCTGGACGGCGTGCGGTTGGCTGCCGACTGGCTGCTCGGTGCGGAGGGCGAGGGTTGCCGTATCGCCATGAACGGCCTCAACGGCGGAAGCCCCGGCATCGCCGCCTGCTCACTCGGCGGCGCCCGGAGCGCCCTCGACCGCAGCCTCGTCCACCTCGTCGACCGGGAGGCGTTCGGCGGCCGGCTGGGTTCTGTCCGGCGGATCATGTGACTGTCGGCTTGCTGGCTCGTTGGTCCCTGCATGGGGCGGGGTGATCTGACGAGTGCGGAGTGGGTGCGGCTTCAGCCGCATCTGCCTTCGCCGGGGAAGCGCGGTGGCCGGTGGAACGATCACCGCACGGTGATCAACGGGATCCTGTTCCGGGTTCGCACCGGCATACCGTGGCGTGACCTGCCCGAGCGTTTCGGCAGCTGGAAGACGGTTTATGAGCGTCACCGGCGGTGGTCGGCGGACGGCACCTGGGACCGGATCCTCACGGCCGTCCAGGCGGACGCCGATCTGGCCGGCCGCATCGACTGGAGCATGGTCGGCGTGGACTCGACGTCCTGCCGTGCCCATCAGCACGCGGCCGGTGCCCGCAAGAGGAAGCCGCGCGTTCCGAAAAAGGACGACGCCCCGAAACCACCGCCCCGACGAGGGACTTGGACGGTCCCGGGGCGGTCTGACCTGCAAGATCCACCTCGCAGGCGAAGGCGGATGCCGCCCGATGGCCCTGTTCCTCACACCCGGTCAGTGCGGTGACGCCCCACAGATGATCGAGGTCCTCTCACGCATCCGCGTTCCCCGCCGCCAGGGCGGACGCCCGCGCACACGGCCGGACCACCTCGGCGGCGACAAGGCATACAGCTCCCGCCGAAACCGCCGCTACCTGCGAAGACGCCGGATCAAGCACACGATTCCGAAGCCGAAGGACCAGCGGGCCCACCGCAAACGGCGCGGCAGCGAGGGCGGCCGGCCCGTCGGCTTCGACAACGAGATCTACAAGCGCCGCAACGAGATCGAGCGGACCATCAACCGGCTCAAGAACTCCCGAGCCGTCGCCACCCGCTACGACAAAAGGGCCTACGTCTTCCACGGCACCGTCACCACCGCAGCCATCAAGCTATGGCTCCGGCCATGATCCGCCGGACGGAACCTAGATGCGGAGGGGCCGGCTGGTCGACATGGCCACCGAACTGGCCGCCGCCCGCGCCATCGTCCACCAGGCGATCCACGCCCTGGATCGTGGCGACCCACAAGCACCCCACCTGTGCGCGATGGCCAAACCCTTCGCCACCGACACCGGGTACTCCGTCACCGACCGCGCCCTCCCGCTGCCCGGCGGCTACGGCTGCCTGAGCGCGTACGGTATCGAGAAGATCGTCCGTGACCTGCGGGTCCACCAGATCCTGGAAGGAACCAACGAGATCATGCGCGTCATCGTGGCCCGCGGCCTGACGGAGGTGTGCGGATGACCGACGTCCAGTTCCACACCACGGGCCGGGCCGCCCACATCACCCTGAACCGCCCCAAGGCCCTCAACGCCCTCACCCACGAGATGGTGCTCCGCGTCGACCAGGCCCTCACCGGCTGGGCGGACGACCCGGACGTCGAGACCGTCGTGATCACCGGCGCCGGAGGACGGGGCCTGTGCGCGGGCGGCGACATCCGCGCCATCCACGACGACGCCCGCGACGGCGACGGCTCGGCCTCGGCCGCCTTCTGGCGCGACGAGTACCGGCTCAACGCCCGCATCGCCCGCTACCCGAAGCCGTACGTCGCCGTCATGGACGGCATCGTCATGGGCGGCGGCGTCGGCGTCTCCGCGCACGGCACCCTCCGTATCGTCACCGAACGCTCCCGCGTCGCCATGCCCGAGACCGGCATCGGCTTCGTACCCGACGTCGGCGGCACGTACCTCCTCGCCCTCGCGCCCGGCGAACTCGGCACCCATCTCGCCCTGACCGGCGCCCAGTTGGGCGCGGCCGACGCCCTGCACTGCGACCTCGCCGACCACTACGTACCGTCGCAGTCGCTGCCGGAACTGCTCACCGCACTCGCCCACGCACCGGTACGCGAGGTCATCGGCCGCTACGCCCGCGAGGCGCCTCCCGGTGAACTCGCCCTCGCCCAGGCGTGGATCGACGACTGCTACCGGGCACACACCGTCGAGGGCATCATCGAACGCCTCCTCGACCACGGCGACAGCGCGGCGAAGCAGACCGCCGAGACACTGCTCACCAAGTCGCCCACCGCACTGAAGGTCACCCCTCGCCGCACTCCGCCGCGCCCGCCGACTCGGCCCGCTGGAGAGCGTGTTGAACCAGGAGTACCGCGTCTCCTGCCACGCCCTGACCACCCCCGACCTGGTGGAGGGCATCCGCGCCCAGGTCATCGACAAGGACCGCGACCCGCAGTGGTCACCGCCCACCCTTGCGGCGGTCACCGACGCGGACGTCGAGCGCTTCTTCGCACCCCTCGGCGACCGCGAACTCGGCCTCGCCGCACCGGACATCACCCAGTAGGTGCCATGGCAGCAGGGCTGTGGCGTTCATCGGACCCGGACCCATGGGCGGTCCCAGGCCGCCGACCTCGTCACGTCCGGAGGGTCTCAACGCGCTGCGCACCCCTCGTCCTCCCGCTCCGGAGATCGACGCGTGCTCTGCGTTCCTGTCGAATCCCTGTCATCCCTGATGCTGCTGTTGCCCGTTCGTGTCGACCGTCACTACGGTGCTCAGTGACGCTTCACAGGGAAATCCGATGGAAGGGTCTGTCATGCCCCTGCCAGAGTGCCAGGCTGCACCGTTCCCGGCCACGACCGCTTCCCGAACCGCTCCACCTGGCTGCTGAGCAGAGCCGCTGCGGCCGGCCTCGCCTCGGTTGAGCCACTCGACGGTACGGTCCGCGCCCTTCCCGCAACTCGGCCCCGTTCAGCCGGGCTTGTCGCCGCGCCGCGCAGCACGGCATCGGCCGGACCTTCCAGGCCGTAGCCCCACCCAGGTGCCCACCGCCGACGCGCTTCGGCTCGCGACGTGACCCCTGCCGGGCCGTCTCCGGCCGCCAAGAGGCCACCGCCTGACCGGATCTTGCCGGTTCTCACCCCCACCCGTCTTCAGGCACGTCCTCGCCCGGAGCAGAAGGAGAGATCCATGAACTCCACGCACAGCGAGCCTTTCGACTACCTCGTGATCGGCGGCGGCCCGGCCGGCCTTCAGCTCGGGCAGTTGCTCCAGGAGGCCGGGCACGGATACCGGATCCTGGAGAGCGGCCACGCTCCCGGCACGTTCTTCCGCACCTTCCCCGGCATCGCAAGCTGATCTCCATCAACAAGGTCCACAACGGCACCGACGATCCCGAGCTGAACCTCCGGATGGACTGGAACTCCCTGCTCTCCCCGGACCCGCACCTGCTCTTCAGCCGTTACAGCAAGCGCTACTTTCCGCACGCCGACGATCTGGTGCGCTATCTCGCCGACTTCGCCGAGGCGTTCAAGCTGGACATCGCCTACGACACCCGGGTGGAGCGGATCCGCCGTGACGAGGACGGCTTCACGGTCACCGATCAGCACGGTCACGAACACCGCGCCCGTCGACTGGTCATGGCCACCGGACTGACCCGGCCCAACACCCCCGACATTCCCGGTATCGAGACCGCCGAGGACTACTCCGCGGTCTCCGTGGACCCCGAGGAGTTCACCGATCGGCGGGTCCTGATCATCGGCAAGGGCAACTCCGCTCTGGAGACCGCTGACAACCTTGTCGAGACCGCCGCGGTCATCCATGTCGCCGGCCCGCACTCCATTCGTATGGCCTGGAACAGCCACTACGTCGGTCATCTGCGCGCGGTCAACAACAACTTCCTCGACACCTACCAACTCAAGTCGCAGAACGCCCTGTTGGACGGAAACGTGCTGTCCGTCGAGAGGGACCCCGCCGACGGCATGTACCGCGTCCGCTTCAGCTTCTCCCGGGCCGACGAGGTCGTGAAGGAGCTGCGTTACGACCGGGTGATCGTCTGCACCGGATTCCGCTTCGACGCCTCGGTGTTCGACCCGGGGTGCAGCCCCACCCTGGTCATCGACGACCGCTTCGCCGAACTCTCCCCGGCGTACGAGTCGGTGAACGTGCCCGGCCTCTACTTCGCCGGAACGCTCATGCAGCAGCGCGACTTCAAGAAGTCCACCGGTGGCTTCATCCACGGCTTCCGGTACGCCGTACGCGCCCTGAGCCGCATCCTCGGCGAACGCCATCACGAACAGCCCTGGCCACAGCGGCAGTTGGAGAGTGACCCGGCCGCGCTGACGGACGCCGTGGTGGCCGGGTCAACCGCAGCTCGGCACTGTGGCAGCAGTTCGGTGTGATCGGGGACCTGATCGTCACACCACCCGGCGAACCGGCCAGGTACCACGAGGAGGTGCCGGTCGCGTACGCCCACGACAGCCAACTCACCCCGAACGGCGCCTACTTCACGGTCACGCTGGAGTACGGCCCCGATCACGACAAGGTCGACCCCTTCGACATCACCGTGCGCCGCACCGCGCAGAACTCGGTCGACGACGCCTTCGACGCGGCGTACCTCCACCCGGTGATCCGGCACCACGGCGGCGGTGAACTTCTCGGCACCCATCACATGGCCGAGAACCTGGAGAACCACTGGGACCACCCGGAGGCCCACCGCGCCCCGCTGGCCGCGTTCTTCGCCCGCGAGCTGGACCGTCGGCCGACTCCGGCGGGGCGGTGAGCGGCGTGCAGTACACCGTCCGCGACTTCGAGACCGCGGCGCGCGCCGAACTCGACCCCGTGTACGCCGACTTCATCGCCGGCGGGGCACGCGACGAGATCACCGTACGGGCCAATGAGGCGGCGTTCGGACGGTTGCAGCTGCTGCCCCGGGTGCTGCGGGGAAGTGCCGTACGGGAGTTGGGCATCAGCCTGCTCAGCAGTCGGGCGAGCCTGCCGGTCCTGATCTCCCCGACCGCCTTCCACAAACTGGTCGACCCGGAGGGGGAGTCGGCGACGGCCCGGGCCGCGGCGGCGGCCGGCGCCATCATGATCGTGGCCATGGCGTCCACGGTGGCGGTGGGCGAGATCGCCGACGCGGCCCGCGCGGCAGGCGACGACCCCACCCTGTGGTTCCAGCTCTACATCCAGCCCGACCTGGACATCACCGAGACGCTGGTGCGGCGGGCCACCGACGCGGGTGCACCGCGCTCGTGGTCACCGTGGACTCCCGGTGCTGGGCGCGGGCGAACGCAACCGGCGCAACGGCTTCCACGACCTGCCGCCGGGCCTGCGCTGCGAGAACCTGGTGGACCTGCGCGACGGAGAGCGCGGCCACGTACGGCAGATCGCCATGTCCCCGGAGCTCAACTGGGAGCACGTCGACTGGCTGCGCGGCATCACGTCGCTGCCCATCCTGCTCAAGGGTGTCCTGCACCCCGAGGACGCCAGGCTCGCGGTCCGGCACGGCGTCGACGGGCTGTTGCTCTCGAACCACGGCGGTCGCCAACTCGATACCGTCCCAGCCACGTTGGAGCTGCTGCCCGAGTTCGTCGGCGCGGTCGAGGGACGTATCCCGGTCGTGCTGGACGGCGGAGTCCGGCGCGGCACCGACGCGGTCAAGGCGCTGGCGCTCGGCGCGTCCGCCGTGGGTATCGGCCGGCCCGTGATGTGGGCCCTGGCCGAGGGCGGCGAGAAGGGCGTACGGCGTCTCCTCGAACTGCTGCGGGAGGAGCTCGACGACGCGCTGGCCCTGTGCGGGGCGACGGGACCGGCCGACCTGACGCCCGATCTGGTCCGGGTGCCCGCATGGGGTCCCGTGCCCGGTCCCGCCGTGACGCCCGGGGCGGACCGACGATTCGGCGGGGTGGTCGCGTGAGCCCCACCGGTTGGCTCGTCGCGGGCCTGGTCGTGGTCCTGGTGGCCGGGCTGCCGTACTGGCTGCCCAGAGCGGTGATCGCGCTGCGCGTGCGCATCTTCGCCTGGGTCGGCGGCGAGGAGGGGGTCAGGGCGCCGGGCCGGGAAGTGCCCGCCGAGGAGTTCAAGAAGGTGTACGGGCATCCGGCGGCCGACGGCCGCAGCCGGGGCGCCGCGCTGTCCGACCTGTTCTGGTACTGGCTGTCGCCCGGCCCCGAAGTGCACCAGGAGCACCTGGAACCCGGCCCGCGCTACGACGACGTGGCCCGGACCACCCGGCAGATCCTGGCCGGGCTGTCCAGGGATCAGTGGACGGAGCTGGTCGGCCGCCGCACCCGCCGGGTGCTCGACGAACTCCACGGCCACGTGCGGGTGCACCAGGTCAGGCTGCGTGACCTGATGATGCCCGTCTGGGCGGAGGTCTACTACGAGGTGGTCTTCCGGGAACCGTGCCCGCGCCACGTCCGGGACCTGATCACCGGCAACGCGAACGACGTGGTGAGCGCCCTGAAGTGCACCGGCCTGCGGCACATGGACCGCCGGGCCCGGCTCACGGAGTACCTGCGGGCACGGCTGGCGAACGACCCCCGCCCGTGCCGCTGCCGTCCTCGCTCACCGCGCGGGAGCAGGCGTACTACCTCCAGGGCACGTTCTTCAACACCGCCGTGGTGCAGATGTCGGAGGCGACGGCCCATCTGCTGCTGGCCCTCGCCACGCACCGGCCGGTCCAGGACCGGCTGGTGGCCGGGGAGGAGGAACCGGGCTTCCTGGACGGGGTCGTCAACGAGACGCTGCAGCACTTCCCGCTCTTCGGAGTGGCCCACCGGATCACCTCCGGAGAGATCCCCGCGCCGGGCAGGACCCCATCCCGGCCGGCTCCGTGCTGCTCTTCAACTACCCCGAGTACCAGGGGTCCGGTGGAGACGTCTTCGACCCGGACCGCTGGCTGAGGCCCGACACCAGGCCGACCGCCTTCATCCCGTTCGGGGTGACCGCCAACCGTCCCTGCCCGGCGCGTGGTTTCGCCGTCCTCACCATGCGGGTCGCCGCCGAAGAGGTGCTGCGCCGCTTCCGGCTGGAGTCCTCGGTGGAGCACACCCGCTCGCTGCCCAGCCGCGGCCCCTGCCTGCTCGTCGCGCGTACCGGTGCGGCGACGCCCGGAAGCCCGGCTCACAACGGGACCCGGCTCACGGCGATGCGCCTCGCCGACCGCTGGGCCGCGGTCCCCCGCAGCCTCACCCAGCTCGTCCTCGGCAGCTACATGGTGTGGGACGCCCGGCGCCAGGGCCTGTGCCGGAACTACTTCGCCGCCTCGCCCGGCGGCTCCGCCACCTCCGTCACCGCCGGCCGTTGAGAGGAACGGGACCATGACTCCTGTGGAGCTCGCTCCGGCCTTCTTCCTGGCCGTCGTCGTGATCCTGCTGACGTGCCGTCTGGTCGTCCTGGTGGCGGGCCGCCTCGGCCAGCCGCCCGTGGTCGGCGAGATGATCGCCGGGGTGTTGCTGGGACCCTCACTGTTCGGACTGGTCGCCCCGGGATCTCCGCCCACGTCTTCCCGCCGGAACTGAAGCCGGTGCTGTACGTGGCGGGTCAGATCGGTCTGGTGACCTTGATGTTCGCCGCCGGCTACGAGTTCAGGGCCCATGCCGGGCGCGGTCTGGCGGGCACCGCCGTCGCGGTCTCCTCGGCGGGCGTCGGGATCCCGCTGCTGCTGGGCGTGGGACTGACCCTCGCGGCCCACGGCCACGTCGGCATCTACGTCGAAGGGGTCTCGGTCTGGGTGACGGCCGCGTTCGTCGGTGTCGCCCTGTCGATCACCGCGTTCCCGATGCTGGCCCGGATCATCACCGAACGGGGGCTGGCCGGTTCCCGGTTCGGCTCCCTCGCCCTGGCGTCCGGAGCCACCGACGACGCCGTCGCCTGGATCATGCTCGCCGGCGTGCTGAGCGTGGCCTCCGGCAAGGTGGAGCCCGTGCTGAAGGCCGTCGGCGGTTCCCTGCTGTTCGTGGCCGTACTGCTCCTGTTGGGACGTCGTCTGCTGGCCTGGATCGTGACCCGGTCGGGTCTGGGTCCCGACACCCGGATCCTGTTCACCGTCGCCCTGCTGTTCTGCGCGGCCTGGTTCACGGACGTCATCGGCCTGTACTCCGTGTTCGGGGCGTTCTGCGTCGGCATGGCCATGCCGCGCGGCGAGGCGTCCGAAAGGCTCGTGCGGACCATCCAGGCCGTGACCCAAGTGGTGTTCGTGCCGATGTTCTTCACCTACTCCGGCCTGAACACCCGTTTCGACGTCTTCGCCGACCCGTCCGTGCTCGCGTTCGGGGCGGCGGCGGTCGTCCTGGCGGTGGCCGGCAAGTTCGGCGGCTGCTGGGCCGCCGCCCGGCTGCGCGGGGAGCCCGCCTCGGTGGCCGTCCGGGTCGGCGCCCTGATGAACGCGCGCGGGCTCATGCAGCTGATCGCGCTCAACATCGGGCTGGCGGCCGGCATCGTCAGCGAGTCGCTGTTCGCCGCGCTCGTCCTTGTCGCCCTGGTCACCACCGTCGCGACCGTTCCGCTGCTGAACCGGCTGGACCGCCGCGACGCCCGTGCACGGCAGGCCGAGGAGGCACACGAGGGCGAGGAACCGGTGGCGACCTTGAACTGAGCGGGGCGTGCGGGCAGGATCTCGCGGACCACGCCGTCTTCATCCAGGGCGACGAAATCGACGCCAACCCGATCCACGTGTGCAGCCGGGCGCGGGACGGCAGCGGCGCCCGCTCTGACCGCCGGTCGCAACCCCTCCAACTGGCCTTCTCTCACCCCCGCTCCCGCCGCTTCGAGCCACGTCGAAGTGTTTCCGTGCCGTCAGTCACGGTGCGAAACTGAATACATTCGACTCAAGAATGAACTCATGGGCGTCTATCGCTCTGTAGCGGTCGATAAGTGGACGAATGGACAAGCGCGCAACGACGCACGGGGGATGACATGCAGATGCTGGAATCGGGGAAAGGGCGGAAGTCGACGCTCGCGGGGTTAGCGGTCGCGTTACGGCGGCGGCCGTGACGGCCCGGGTGTTCGTCGTCGACGGCCACCCGCTCTTCAGGGCCGGAGTGCGGCAGGTCGTGGAGGACGCGGCCGACCTGGAGATGGCGGGAGAGGCGACCACGGGGAGGAAGCGGTCGTGGCCCTGCGGGACGGCCACGTGGTCGCCGACGTCGTCCTCATGGACCTGCTGCTGCCGGGCTGTTCGGGTATCGAGGCGACCCGGGCCATCGTCGCGGACGCGCCGGTCGGGCCCGACGCCCCGAGGGTGCTCTTCATCTCGGGGTCCGCCGAGGACGACGCGGTCGTCGCGGCCCTGCGGGCGGGCGCGCGGGGCTACATGGTCAAGGGGGCTCCGGGCGAGGAACTGGTGCGGGGCGTAAGGACGGTGGCGCAGGGCGGGGCGGTGTTCAGCGCGGCCGTCGCCGACCGCCTCGGACGCTATTTCTCCGCCGTCCACGAAATGCCCTTCCGGGCCGCCTTTCCCGATCTCACCGAGCGGGAGCGGGAAGTGCTCGACCTGGTCGCCCGGGGCCTGAGCAACCGTCGTATCGCCCGCGAGCTGGTCCTGTCGGAGAAGACCGTGCGCAATCACGTCTCCCGGGTGTTCGCCAAGCTCCGGGTGGCAGACCGGGTGGAGGCGGCGATACGGGCCCGGGACGCGGGGCTCGGTGGCTGACCGGGCGGATGCGGGACCGGTCCGGGACCGGACACCCACGCGCCCGGGACCCGGGGCCTCCTAGCGTGAACGTGCTCGGGAGATACGGGGCGAGCCCGGGGCCTGCGCCCCCGTTCCCGTCTTTCCTTCCTGATCGAGTCATAGGGAGCAGGTGAGACGAACATGGAGACGAACGACGTCTACGAGCCGCCCGCGCTGGAAGAGATCGGCGGCTTCGCGGAACTGACCATGGCCTTCGGGCCGTGCGTCGAGAACGACTGGTTTGCGGGAACCGCCTGGATCTGCTGATCCGACGGACTCCCTACGCGACGGGCCGCCAGGCCCGCCACGGCCGGTGGTGGAGGTGACGTCCCTCCACCACCGTGCCGTGCCCGCGCGGGACACCTCTCACCACGCGGCCCTCGCCGGTGACCTTCGCCCGGCAGCCGCTCTGTGGCCCTCGCGCTTCACCAGCTGACGGGCCAGCAGCCCGAACCGTCTGAAGGGACCTGCTCCGCCATGGATTTCGTCGTGTTGCCCGACAGCCAGGCCGCGTCGGCGGTGGCCGAGTCACTGACCCGTGCCACGGACGTCCGGGTGGTCCACCATGCCTCGGGACGACCCTGGCTCATGGGCCGCTGGGCGGACGGGGAACTGACGCTGGTCGGCGCCGGCGCCCGGCGCCTCGCCGTCCTGGGCCGCTCGACCGTGGACGGACCCCGCGTGGAACGGGCACTGGCCCAGGCGCGAAGCCTGGGCCAACTCGACGACGTGGCACGCTCGTTGCCCGGCTGCTTCCACCTCGTCGCCTCCTTCGACGGGTGGACGCGGGCCCAGGGAAGCCTGTCCACCGCACGGCAGATCTTCCATGCCGAGGTCGGAGGCGTCACCGTGGCCGCCGACGGGCCGCGCCGACTCGCGCAGTGGGCGAGCACGCTGCTGCGGGACGACGACGGCACCCCGACCGTCGACCACGACCTGCTGGCGCTGCGGCTGCTGACCCCGGTCCCGCCCTGGCCGCTCTCCCTGCGCCCGGTGTGGTCGGGGGTGTCGGCGCTCGGCGTGGGCTGCCGGCTGGAGCTGGGCCCCGACGGCAGCGCCCGCGAAGTCCGCTGGTGGCGCCCGCCGGAGCCCGACGTACCGACGGAACAGGCGGCCGAACGCATACGTCAGGCCCTGCTCGCCTGTGTTGGAGCGCGCACCGGTGCCACCGTCAGCGCGGATCTGTCCGGTGGCCTGGACTCCACCAGTCTCTGCTTCCTGGCCGACGCGACGGGCGCCGACCTCGTCACCCACCACTGGAAACCGGCGGACCGGGCGAACGACGACACCGAATGGGCCGAACGCGCCGCACGCCGACTCCCCGGCGCCCGGCACCGCGTCGGCGCCGACCGGAACGGCCCCAGCTGGTACGAGACGACGGGCACTGTCGACGCCGGCCACGAGGAGGGACCGCTGCCCTGGGCCCGCACCCGCGGTCATATGCGGCGCCTGCTCTCCACCGTGGCCGCTGATGGATCGCGCTGCCACCTCGTGGGCGTCGGAGGTGACGAACTGTTCGGCGTCCTTCCCACCGCCCTGTGGTCGCTGGCCCGCCGCCACCCGCTCGGCAGCCTCTCCACGATCCACCGCTTCCGGGTCCTCAACCGCTGGACCCTGACATCGACCGTACGCGGACTCGCCGACGACGCCTCCTTCGCCAACTGGCTGCGCTCCACCGCCGACCGGCTCACCGAACCGGCGCCGGGCCCGGGGACGCGCTGCTCGGCTGGGGCTGGGAACCCCGGCTGCCGCCCTGGGCGACCGCCGACGCCGTGGACGCCGTACGCCGACTGCTGCGGGACACCGCCGAACGGGAGCACCCCGAGCCGCACCACCGGGACCGGGCCCAGCATCAGACGCTCGACATCGTCGTCCAGTCCGGCAGCGGCATCCGCCAACTCGACACCGCACTCGCCGACTTGGGGGTCGCCTGTGAGGCGCCGTTCCTCGACGACCGGGTCGTCGAGGCCGCCCTGTCCGTGCGGATCGAGGACCGGCTGGTGAGCGGGGACTTCAAACCGATGCTGCGGCGGGCCGTGCGCGGCATCGTGCCGGAGGAGATCCTGGCGCGCCGCAGCAAGGGAGAGTTCAGCGCGGAGGCGTTCCAGGGCATGCGCCGCAACCGCGGTGATCTGCTGGCCCTCTGCGACGACCTCCGGCTGGCCCGGCTCGGCCTGGTCGATCCCGACGCGCTGCGCACCGCACTGCTCGGCCCCAAGTCCCAATCCCGGCAACTCGTCCCGTACGAGAACACGTTGGCCTGCGAGAGCTGGCTGCGGTCCGTGGCGGCACCCGCGTCCGGTGTCGCGTCCCTGGCTGGAGAGACCCCATGACCCTCACCCTGAAACCCGACGTCACCGCCACCGACACCGAGGACGGCCTCGTCCTGCTGGACCAGCGCAGCGGCCGGTACTGGCAGCTCAACCGCTCCGGCGCGACCACGCTGCGGCTCCTCCTCGACGGGCACACCCCGAGGAGACCGCTGACCGGCTCACCCGGCACCACCCCGATGCCGCCGGCCGCGCCCTCACGGACGTACGGACACTGCTCGCCGCCCTGGACCGGGCCCGGCTGGTGGTGACGGCATGAGCATGCAGGTCGTCGGAGAGACCGGGACCCGGCTGCCCTGGCAGCGGCAGCTGAGCGCACGGGCGGCCGTGGGCGCGGCCCGTGTCCTGGTGCTGCTGCCCCCGCGCCGACTGCGCCAGGTGCTGACCGTGGCGGCCCGAGGATCCCGTGCCGCAAGCCACGCACAGGCCCTCGACGCCCGCCGGGCCGTGGTCACCGTGAGCGCCCGCTGCGCCGGCCGGGGCTGTCTGCAACGCTCGGTCGCCACCGTACTGCTGTGCCGACTGCGCGGACGATGGCCCGACTGGTGCACGGGATTCCGCACCCAGCCGTTCCGCGCCCACGCCTGGGTGGAGGTCGGCGCGCAGGCCGTCGGCGAGTCCGGGGACGTGGCGCTGTTCCACACCGTCATGAGCGTCCGACAGCGCGACGGAGGCCGCCGATGAACACGGCCGGCGCCCCAAGTGCCCGACGCCGCACTGCAGTTGCCGACAGCGCCGTCGCCGTCCTGGCCGACGGACTGACCAGGACGTACGGCAGCCGGCAGGCGGTCAGCGGCCTCGACCTGACCGTGCCCACCGGCCAGACCTTCGGCTTCCTCGGCCCCAACGGCGCGGGCAAGAGCACCACCATCGGCATGCTGTCCACCCTGCTGCGCCCCACGTCCGGCCGGGCAGCGGTGGCCGGGTACGACGTGACACGCGAGCCCCACGAAGTGCGCCGCCGTATCGGCCTCGTCTTCCAGGAGTCCACCCTCGACGTCGATCTGACGGCGATGGAGACCCTGCGCTTCCATGCCGACCTGTTCGGCATCCCCGGGCGCGACGGCTCGACGTCATCATGGACATGTTGGAACTGGTGGATCTGGCCGAGCGTCGCCACGCCCCCGTCCGCACCTTCTCCGGCGGTATGCGACGGCGCCTGGAGATCGCCCGCGGTCTGCTGCACACGCCCCGCGTGCTCTTCCTCGACGAACCCACCACCGGTCTCGACCCGCAGACCCGCGCCGCCATCTGGGACCATCTGGGCCGGCTGCGCGAGGAGCGGGAGGTCACCGTCTTCCTCACCACGCACCAGCTGGAGGAGGCCGAACACTGCGACCGGATCGCCATCATGGACGAGGGCGAACTCGTCGCGGACGGAACTCCCGCCGGACTCAAGGCAGTTGTCGGCTCCGACCTCATCACCGTACGCACCGCCGACGACCCGGCGGCGGCCCTCGCCCTGCGTGAATGCCTCGGCCTGGAGGCGGAGTCGGACCCGGAAGGGCTGCGCGTCAGGGTCGCCGACGGAGCCGCCTGGGTGCCCAGGATCTGCGACGCCGTACCTCTGACGGTGCACTCGGTGACCGTGACACCGCCGACGCTCGACGACGCCTTCCTGCACCACACCGGCCGCACCATCCGGGAGGCCGACACCGAGCCGACCGGCTTTCCGACGCCCGCTTCCAGGAGGTGACCATGAGGGACGACAACGGATGCGACGGACACAGCGGATGCGGCAGGCGCAGCATCTGCCGCCGACATGGCGGACACGGCAGTACAGCCCGGTATCACCGATGGCGCCGCTCGACCGGGACGTCTCGTCGCGGATCTGCGCGCCGTCCGGGTGCTGTGGGAACGGGAGGTGATCCGGTTCAGCCGCAACCGGCTGCGGATCGCCATGAGCGTCATCATGCCGATGATGTTCCTGTTCGTCTTCGGCACCGGCCTCAACTCGGCGGTGTCCGGCGAGCACGACGCCATGAGCGACTTCCGTGCCTTCTTCTTCCCCGGCGTCCTCCTCATGGCGGTGCAGGCACCGGCCATGGCCGCGGGCGCGTCCATCGTGTGGGACCGGCAGGCCGGATTCCTGCGTCAACTGCTTGTGGCCCCGGTCCGCCGCACCCCGCTGCTGACCGGAACCTGCCTCGGCGGCGCGACCGCCGGCCTCGGCTACGCGATCCCCGTCCTGTGCCTCGCCGGGCTGGTCGGCGTCCCCTACCGGCCCGAACTCATCCTCGTCCTGGGGAGTTGGGGCTCATCGCCTTCGCGTTCACGTCACTGGGTGTCCTGGTGGCCGTCTGCGCCAAGCGGCCGGAAACCTTTCAGATCGTCATCGGGCTGTGCATGATGCCGCTGCTGTTCCTCTCCGGGGCGGTGTTCCCGGCGAGCGGTCTGCCCGGCTGGCTGGGCACCGTCGTAGGCCTCAATCCGCTCACCTACGCGGTCGACGCGCTGCGCCGCACCCTCCCCGGAGTCGGCGTCGCGGGACTCGGTGGCCGGGCGGCCGGGCCGCGCTGGGGGACTGGACCCCGTCGGTGGCAGCGGAGTTGGGGTGTGTCGCCGCTCTTGCGGCGGTGGCGCTGGCCGTCGCCACCTACCGTTTCTCCCGCAGTGAGTGAGTCGCATCCCGCGAGGCGCGACGGCACGGAAGGGCGGTGGAGGCTGACCTCCACCGCCCTTCCGTGCCGTCACCGACCCCGTCAGCTGATCCCTCGCGGATACGGGTAGGACTGGAAGTCGGCGTCGAGCCTGCGCGGACCGCGCGGCAGCCAGGAGGCGGCGAACCGTACGACGGTCTCCCGGGGCAGCGGTGGACTCGGCGTCTGCGTCGTGGGCTTGGCCACCGACTGGAGCGCCCACGCGTACGCCATGAGCGGAGCGAACGCCGTCCAGCGCGGTCGGTCGATGTTCAGCAGCATCATCGCCCGCATGTAGGCGTACCACGTGTGGTATCCGGGGTGGAACGGTGGGCAACGAGTCCATCGTGTGCACCGGCGAGTGGACGCTCTCACGGCGCGGGTCGTAGAGCACCCCCTCGCCGAAGTAGGCGAAGGCGCCGACCAACCGTGGGTCGTACGGCCGGTACAAGCTGTCGAACACGCCGAGCTGGACCTCCGAGATCACCCGCAGCGGTTCCTCGACCGGCGCCATGAAGTCCCGGTAATTGCCCGGGTAATCAGGGGACTTGCTCATCTCCTGCCACAGCCCGCGGACTCCGCCCTCGATGTTGCCGCCGACCTGCAGACCGACGGCCTTGTAGGCGGCGACCAGTTCGGGCGACGGGTGATAGAGAGCGACTTCATCGAGCTGGTACCAGACCTCGTTGGCCCGGCGGTCACCCAGCATGCCGGGCACGGGCGGCAGGGCCGGCGTCCGCTCGGTGGCCGCGCCGGTGGTGGCCCGTGCCGGGGCGACGCCTGTCGTCGCCAGGCCGGCCAGGGCCGCTGCGCCGACGGAGGCGCGGAGCAGTTGTCTGCGGTCGAGAGGCCGGTCGAGAGGCCGGTCGGGCGATGGGTCGAGTGGTCGGTCGGGTCCGTTCGACATGGACGATTGCCCCGCTTCTGGTCGTGTTGCGCCCGCGTGGGCCGGACATGTCGCCGCCCACGGGCCGCCACGCTAGGACGCCGCGCGTCCCGGGCACGTGGGCCGGTTGTCCTCTCCGTGTCCCGGCCATCGGGCTCCTCGCGCCGGAGCCCGTACGGCAGTTCAGGGCGCAGTTCCGAAAGGGCGGATACGGGCCGACGGGGCGAGGGTGATCTACCGGACGGCCCGCTCCGGCTTGACCTTGACGTGCGCGTCAACTCTTAACGTCGGTGGGCGCCGCGCGAGGTGTGCGGCGCTCCGGCAACCCGTCAGGAGCCCGCCGATGTCTCCGTCGACCATCCCCGCCACGCACCGCGAGGTCCGTCTCGCCTCCCGCCCCCAAGGCGCCCTGGAACCAGCCCACTTCACCGTCGCGGAGGTCCCCGTCCCGGAACCGGGACCCGGTCAACTGCTGGTCCGCAACAGCCTGATGGGCGTAGCGGCCTCCCTGCGCACGCTGATGGGGAGCACGCCGGTCTGCCGATGCCGCCCTTCGAGGTCGGCCGGGCGCTGTCGGCTCCGGCCGTCGGCGAGGTGGTGACCGCACCCGAGGGCGGGACCCTGCGCCCCGGTGATCTGGTGTCGCACTGGTCCGGGTTCCGCGAGTACGCCGTGGTCGAGGCGGACGCGGTGCAGCCCGTCGACCTGACGGTGTTCCCGGACCCGGTGGCCTACCTCTCCCAGGGGCCGGCGGCCTGGATCGCTGTCGTCCGGGGCGCCGAAGTACGCGAGGGAGACACGGTGTTCGTCTCCGGCGCCGCGGGCGGACTCGGCACCCTGGCAGGGCAGTTCGCCCGGCAGCGCGGAG
This sequence comes from Streptomyces sp. P3, assembly GCA_016893485.2. Lineage (GTDB taxonomy): Bacteria > Actinomycetota > Actinomycetes > Streptomycetales > Streptomycetaceae > Streptomyces. The sequence continues at coordinate 777,035 of JAFEKX020000001.1, read as the reverse complement.
CCGCCCGGGTCATCGGCAGCACCAGCTCCCGGCGCAAGGCCGACTACCTGGTCGAGACACTGGGCTACGACGCGGTCGTGCTGCGCGGCGCCGAACCCATCGAGGAACAACTGCGCAAGGCGGCACCCGACGGCATCGACGCGGTCGTGGACAACGTCGGCGGGGAGCAGTTGCGGGCCGCGCTGGCCCTGGCCCGCCCCGGTGCCCGGGTGGGACTGATCGGCGCGCTCTCCGCACAGGTGCCGGGCGAGATCACGGCACCCGTCGAGATCGACACGTACTCGCTGATCGTGCGCGGGATCCAGGTCCGCGGTATCAGCGGCGCGCGCCACCGGGACGCGTTGGCGGAATACCCGGAGACGTTCGGCCGTTGGCTGCGCGAGGGCTCGGTCAGCGTCCCGCACACCCGCCTGTCCGGAATCGACCAGGCACCCCGCGCCCTGATCGAACTGCTCGAAGGGCACCACATCGGCACGGTGGTCGTGGAGTTGTAGTCGTCGGCCACCCAACTCCTGGAGGACGGATGCGCATCGGCGACGCGGCGGCTGCCCTGGGTGTCACCACCCGCACCCTGCGCTACTACGAGCAGCGCGGCCTGGTCACGGCACGGCGTACGCCGTCTGGACAGCGGGAGTACGACGAGGAGGACGTACGCCGACTCCACGCCGTACGCGAACTGCTGGACTCGGGCCTCACCATCGGCGATGTGCGCGTCCTCATCGACATCCTCGACGCGCTGCCCGAACGGCCGGAAGTGCCGCCGGTGCGCACCGGGCCCTACGCGGACACCTGTGTCGTCCCCAGGTGGCGATCCGGCGACTGGCCGAACTCGACACCCGTATCCGGGGGTTGACGGAGGTGCGGGACCGGTTGGCCGACCGGCTCGACCTGCGCTTCGGAGTGCTGGTCGGTGAACTCATCGGCCTGGACGCACCGATGAGCGAGGCGTCCGCCGGCTCCTGACGCCGACGTCGCCCACGGTCCGCGTGCGGACGGACTTGCCGCGCCTCGTCGCAGTCGGGGATCAACTCCCCGACGGGCGGGGCGCGTTCGCTCACCGCGATGGCGTGCCGTCGCCGCGTCCGTCGTCTCAACCGTCGGGACGCTCGGTGGACGCACCCGTACTCGTGTGCTTTGATCCGTTCATGGAGACCGCTGGCCAGGCACGCACGGTGCTGCTCGACCCGTTCTGGGTGAGCCGCCGCGCCGACCAGTTCGATCAGATCTGTCGTTGACCCTCGGGCCACGACCGCGATCACGTCCCCCTTCCCCGCCCACTCCCGGCACACCCCTGAGCCTTGCCACCAACTGACCGCCGATCGACGGCGGTTGGGTTTTCTCAGGAGGAGTACGTCATGACCACTGTCGCCCCTCTCCACATCCTCAGGGCAGGCCCCCTCTTCGGCGCCGAGATCACCGGCGTCGACCTGACCGCCCCCGTCGACGAGGCCACCGCCGGGGAACTGCGCCGGGCCTTCCGTGAACACAAGGTCCTGGTGTTCCGGAGCCAGAACCTGACGCCCGATCAGCAGGTGGCCGCCGTCGGGATCTTCGCCCGGCCCTTCGACCACCCGACCGCCGTGAAGGACGCGGCCAACCCGCTGGTCTACCCGTACAACGTCAAGCAGACCGGCAAGGCCAGCACCTGGCACATCGGCGGGCTGTGGCGCGATCCGGTGTTCGCGATCGAGTCCCTGACGTATCAGGTGGTGTCCGAACTGGGCGGTCACACCCTGTGGGCGGATCTGCAGGCGGCGTACGACGATCTGTCCGAGCCGTTCAAGGTGTTGCTGGAGTCGGTGAGCGCGGTCTACGACGGCAACGCGGCGAACTACGCGCAGGGCAGCAGGAAGAACGCGCCTGGTGAACCCGTCGAGCATCCGGTCGTCCTCACGCATCCGACCACCGGCCGCAAGGGCCTCTTCATCAGCAGCTCGGCGAAGCACCTCACCGGTGTGACCCCGGCGGAGAGCAGGGTGCTGCTCGACCACCTGCTGCGGCACGCCTCCTCGCCCGACTACACGATCCGGTTCGGCTGGCACCCCGGCGACTTCGTCCTCTGGGACAACCGGGCGACCTGGCACTACGCGGTGGACGACTACGGCGACGGCGAGCGCGTCTACCGCAAGGTGATCGGCGTGGAGCCGGAGGCCGGTGGCACGGAGCGGCACGGCTGAATGCTTCCCGGAGAAGACCGTGCGGCCCGGCGCGTCCTGCTGGTGTGCATGGCGGCAGGGGCAACCACCCTGCTGGACCAGGCAGTTCTGAACATCGCCATCCCCAGCATGCGGCACTCGCTCGGGGCCGGCGCGGCCGATGTGCAGTGGATCGTGGCGGGTTACTCGCTGGCGTTCGGGCTCGCGCTCGTCCCCGGCGGCAGCCTCGGCGACCTGCACGGGCGCAAGCGGCTCTTCCTCGCCGGAGTGGCCGTCTTCCTCCTCGCGGGGGTGGCGGCCGCGACCGGCGGCGGGCCGGGGACCGTCATCGGCGCGCGGCTGGTGCAGGGCGCGGCGGCGGGGCTCGTCAACTCGCAGGTGATCGGCACCATCCAGGACGTGTTCCGCGGCGTGGACCGGGGTCGTGCACTGGGCCTGTACGCGGTCACGTCCGGTGTCGCCACCGCCCTCGGCCCGCCGCTCGGCGGTGCGCTCGTCGCCGGACTCGGCCCCGCGGTCGGCTGGCGGTACTGCCTCCTGCTCAGCGCACCCTGCGCGGTGACCACCCTCGTCCTCGCGGCGCGCTGGCTGCCACCGCCCCGGCCCACCGCCCGCGACGCCCGGCTCGACGTGCTCGGCCTCGCCCTGGCCTGCGGCTGCACGCTGACGCTGATGGTGCCGTTCATCCGCACCCCGGACAACGGGGAGAGGCGGGACTGTGGGCGGCCGGCGTGTGCGCCCTGGCCTGCGCCTTCACCGCGCAACAGCGGCTGCGCGCCCGGAGGGCCGTGGCCCGCTGGTCCATCCGGCGCTGCGGTCGTCGAAGCCGTACATGCTGGGTACGGCGGTCGCCATGGCCCAGTTCGGGTCCTCGCTCGCCGCGTCCCTCGTCCTCACCGTCTTTCTCCAGGACGGGCTCGGTCTCTCCGCGCTCCTCACGGCGGCGGTCGCGCTTCCCTCGGCTCTCGCGATGGGCGTCTCGTCGGCGCTGGCATGGCGCGTGGTGCGGCGGATCGGGCCGCGCACGGTGAGTGTCGGTCTGACCCTGGGGATCTTCGCGGCCCTGGCCGGGGCGGTGGCCGCGCTCCTCGTGCCGCACGCGGGGCTGCCTTTGGCGTTCGCCGCCACCCAACTGCTGTCCGGCGCGGCCGGCGGGCTCGCCGTGTCGCCCAACCAGACACAGGTGCTCCAGCACGCCCCGGCCGAGGCCGCCGGAGTCGGCGGCGGCATTCTGCAGATGGCCCAGCGCATCGCGGCGGCGGTCTGCCTCAGCGCCGTCTCGGCGGTCTATCTGCACACGGCCACCACCTCCCCTCGGGCCGCCTACGCGCTGGCCTCCTGCGTCTGCGCGGGCCTGCTGGTCGTAGCCCTGGCGCTGTCGCGTCTGCGGCGGGCGGCCACCTCGTCACCTGCGTCGGCGTCCGCGTCCGAGGAGGGCCGTCCCGCTGTCAACCTCCGTGTTCCGGGCGCGCGTTGACGCGTGGAGGGCTCCCCGAACCGGTCGTCCCCGACGAACCGGTCCTGCGCCGACTGCGGCCCGAGATCCGGCCACCCGGCTCGGCCCCGTGCTCGCTTGGTGCGAGAGCGCGGTGTGCGCGCACGGGGAATGTCGGATACTCGTGATCGGCGGGGCACGTGGGTGCTGTGCCTACAGGAGGTGCGCGGGCGCATGGAGAGACCTCGGCGCGTCCTGGACGGGCGGATCCCCACCTGGCTGCGCGGCCATGATCCGGGACTCGCGGCGACCCGCAGGGCCGCGCGCACCGCGCTGGTGATGCCCCTCCTGTTCGCCGTGTGCACTCAGGTCCTGCATTCCGCGACGATGGCGACCTACGCGGCGTTCGGCTCGTTCTCGATGCTCCTGCTGGTGGAGTTCACCGGCCCCATGGTGCAGCGGCTGCGCGCCCACGTGGGTCTGGCCGTGGCCTGGGCGGTGCTCATCTGCCTCGGCACGCTGGTGGCCCGGACGACCTGGCTCGCGGTCACCGCCATGGTCGTGGTGGGCTTCCTGGTGCTCTTCTCCGGTGTGGTCAGCTCCGTCCTCGCGGGCGCGACGACCGCGCTGCTGCTGGCCTTCATCCTCCCGGTGACTTCGCCCGCCCCGCTGTCACAGCTGCCCGACCGGCTCGCCGGAGCGGGCCTCGCCGCGGGGGCCGCCCTGCTCGCGATCTCCTTGCTGTGGCCCCGGCCCGCCGCCGACCCGCTCAGCGCACCCGCCGCCCGGGTCTGCCGCGCCGCCGCCGCGCAACTGCGTACCGACGCCTCCTGGCTGGCCGGTGGCACGGACGCGCCCACCACCCAGCAGTGCGCGGTCACCGCCGGTCAGGCCGCGGCGGCGGCGTCGGAACTGCGCACCGCCTTCGACGCCACGCTCTACCGGCCCACGGGGCTGTCCGCCGGGTCCCGCGCCCTGGTCCGGCTCGTCGACGAACTGACCTGGCTGAGCGCCATCGTGGCCGACAGCGGCCCGCCCCTCGCGGAGTACCAGGCCTGCGACGCCGACGCGCACACCGTCCGGCGCGCTGCGGCCACGGCCCTGGACGCGGCGGCCGACATCCTCGAAGCGCCGCGTACCCCGCCCGACGCGCTCCGCGCCGCCCTCGCCGAGCTGCGTACGGCCATGGACGGCATGGAGGTCCGGGCCACCCACCGACTCCCCGTGCACCTGCCCAAGCCCGGCACGGAGTCGGAGGTCCGCGCCTTCATCGAGACCCTCGATCTGTCTTTCCGCGCCCAGGAGTTGGGGTTCGCCACCCTCCAGATCGCCGGCAACGTGGACCTGGCCGCGGCCGCCGAGCGCCGCAGCTGGCCCGAACGGCTGCTGGGCACCGAACCCGGCGCGCTGACCCAGCCGCTCGGATCCGCCGTGGAGCGTGCCGCCGCGCACCTGGAACCGCGCTCCGTCTGGCTGCACAACAGCCTCCGGGGTGCGCTCGGCCTCGGCATCGCGGTGGCGCTGGCCAACGAGACCGGCGTCCAGCACTCGTTCTGGGTACTCCTGGGAACGCTGTCGGTGCTGCGTTCCAACGCGCTCAACACCGGGCAGAACGCGCTCCGGGCGCTGGGCGGCACGCTGGTCGGTTCGGTCATCGGGACCCTGCTGCTCCAGCTCATCGGGCACCACAGCACCGTGCTCTGGTTCCTGCTCCCCGTCGCCGTGCTCGTCGCCGGCATCGCGCCCGCCGCCATCTCGTTCGCCGCGGGGCAGGCGGCCTTCACCGTCACCCTGGTCATCCTGTTCAACATCGGCCAGGACCCCGACTGGCACATCGTGCTGCTGCGGATCGAGGACATCGCCCTCGGCTGCGGGGTGAGCGTGCTGGTCGGCCTGTTCTTCTGGCCACGCGGAGCCGCGGCCGCCGTGGACCGGGCACTGTCGGCGGCGTACACCGAAAGCGCCCGCTACCTGGCCGACACGGTGGAGTACGCGGCGAGCCGCTGCAGCATCGGCTGCATTCCGACCGATGCCCCGCTGGAGGCCGGACGGCAGGCCGCCGCCGCGTCCCGCAGGCTCGACGACGCCTTCCGCAGCTACCTCGCCGAACGCGGCGCCAAGCCGGTACGCCTGTCCGACATGACCACCCTGGTCACCGGGATCGTAGGACTGCGTCTCGCCTCGGACGCGGTGCTGGAACTGTGGCAGCGCAACGGCGGTGAGGAGCGGATGGAACCCGACCGCTCCGAGGCCCGGCTCACGCTGCTGGATACGGCCGACCGGGTGGCCGACTGGTACCGGGACCTGGCCGAAGGACTCAGCCGGCACACCGCCGTGCCCGCGCCGCTGTCCCGCGACCCCGATGAGGAGGCGCGCTTGGTCCACTCCCTGCGCCGTGACCTGCGCGGGGACGACGGACACGCCACGGCCACCGCGGTCCGCATCATCTGGACCGCCGACCACCTGAACGCGGCCCGGCGCCTTCAGTTCAGCCTCGCGGCGGCGGCGAAGCCAGGCGATCCGGCCTGACGGCGCGGGGAGGGCATGCGGCCGGATGCCGGTGACGGCGGCGCGGGCTCAGAGCCGCGTGGCCGTACGGACCAGTCCGGCGAGGGCGACGGAGCGGCTGTGCGCGGGCCACGCGATGTGGGTGACGACGGGCGGCGCGTCGACCACGGGGACAGCGGCGTGCTCGGTCCACAACCAGGCGCGGGCGGATTCGGGGAAGACGGCCATGGTGCGGCCGAGTGCGATCAGCTGGGCCAGCTGCGTCTGGTCGTGGATCTCGGGGCCGGGGCCGGGCGGGTATCCGCCGTTTCGGGGCCAGCGGGCGTGCGGAAGATCCGGAACGTCGGTGACGTCGGCCATGGAGAGGGAATTCCGCGCGGCGAGCGGGTGCCAGGCGGGCAGGACGGCGATCTGGCCCTCGGTCATGAGTTCCTCGCTGTCGAACCCGGCGAGGGAGTTGAACGGCGCGTGCATGAGGGCCACGTCGGCGCGGCCGTCGCGCAGCATCTCCTCCTGTTCGCACATGCCGCTCGGCAGCACCTCGATCTCGGCGGCGCCGGGCTCGGCCGCGTAGGCGCCGAGGATCTTCTGCAGCAGCTCGTGGGACGCGGCGGCCTTCACCGCGAGCACCAGACGGTTGCGGGAGGCGCCCGGACCGTCGGCACCACCGGCGCGACGCGTACGGCGAGCCGCGGCGGTGGCCGCGTCCAGGGCGGCGCGCCCCTCGTACAACAGCACTTCTCCGGCGCCGGTCAGGAGACGCCTCGCCGGTTGCGCTCCAACAGGCGGACGCCGAGGCGCCGTTCGAGCTGCTGGATCGCCCGGGACAGGGGTGGCTGGGCCATGCCGAGGCGCTCGGCGGCGCGGCCGAAGTGCAGTTCCTCCGCGACGGCCATGAAGTACCTCAGCTCGCGGCTCTCCAGGGTGTCCATGGAGCCAACCTACCTCTGTGATACCCGTCGGGTATGACAGGGCACCGTATCGGTGTTGGATGCCCCCCGCCTTCGCGGGCCACCATCGACGGCATGAGCGAAACGAAGATCGCGCTGGTCACCGGCGCGAACAAGGGAATCGGGTACGCCATCGCCAACGGGCTGGGCGCCCTCGGACTGCGCGTCGGCGTGGGAGCCCGCGACGAGGTCCGGCGTGAGACCGCCGTCGAGAAGCTGCGCGCCGCCGGGGTGGACGCGTTCGGGGTGCCGCTGGACGTGACCGACGACAGCAGCGTCACCGACGCCGCGGAACTGATCGAGCGGCAGGCCGGGCGCCTGGACGTCCTGGTCAACAACGCCGGTGTATCAGGGGAGATGGACCCGGGGTGGGTGCAGGACCCGACCACGCTCGACCTCGAACTGGTCCGGACCGTCGTGGAGACCAACGTCCTCGGTGTGGTCCGGGTGACCAACGCGCTGCTGCCGCTGCTGCGGCGCTCGGCGTCGCCCCGCATCGTCAACGTCTCCAGTTCCGTCGCCTCCCTGACCCGGCAGGCCGATCCGGACATCGAGATCGGCCCCGTCATGGCGGCCTACGCGCCGTCGAAGACGTTCCTCAACGCCGTCACCGTGCAGTACGCCCGGCAGTTCGCCGACACGGGCATCCTGATCAACGCCGCCTGCCCGGGCCTGGTCGCGACGGACTTCACCGGCTTCCAGGGGCCCCGCACCCCGGAGCAGGGAGCGGCCACGGCGATCCGGCTCGCCACACTGCCGGACGGCGGTCCGACCGGTTCGTTCTTCGAGGACGCCGGCGTCGTCCCCTGGTGACCGTGCATCTGCGTGCGCTGTCACGCCGACGGAGTGCGGCCCTTCGATCAGCTCAGCGCATTCGGCACGGGTGAGCGTGGGCCCGGAGTCCGGGTAACGCGCGCACCCCGGCGCTCAGTTACCGCGCTCACGCCGGATAGGGAGCGGCCTCGCGCGCCGACCGGAGGGCGACCGCCCACCAGGCCAACTGGTCGAGCACCGTCCGCGCGTACACAGGGGACCGGGGATCGAGCGGCCGACCGTCCTGCCACGCGGTGAAGCAGTTCGGGAAGGCGAGACCGTCGCGGATCGTCACCGCGTGCAGTTCGGTCAGCACGTTCTCCAGGTGCAGGACCGCGTGCCGGCCACCGGCGGCTCCGCCATAGCTGACGAAGGCGACCGGCTTGGCCGTCCACTGGGTGAAGTGCCAGTCGATGGCCGCCTTCAGTGACGCGGGATAGCTGTGGTTGTACTCCGGGGTGACGACGATGAACGCGTCGGCGCGTGCCAGGGCCGAGGTCAGCGCCGCCATCCCGGCCGGGCGGGGATAGTCGTCGCCCGCGAGCTTCGGCGAGGCCGCCGGGAGGGCCAACGGGATGTCGAACTCGGCCAGATCGACGACTTCCGCTTCGAAAGCCCCGTGCGGGCCGACCTGTTCGGCCACCCACGAGGCCACGGCCGAGCCGAACCGCCCCTCCCGCACGCTTCCGACGATGATCACCAGGTGAGGTCTGTTCTCCATGACCACCACGATCGGACAGCGCCGGGCGACCAACCAGACCGTGCCCAGGCTGGCCCCCGCAGGGCCACGCTGACCACTCGTCGACTCGCGGGCGACGCCGTAAGCTCGCGTCATGGGTTCGCCGTTGGGGATTTCATCCGGACCAGGCGCGACAGTGTCCAGCCCCGGTCGCTGGGCCTGCCTGATCGCGGCCGTCGCCGCTCACCCGGTCTGAGGCGCTCGGATCTCGCCACGCTGGCCGGCATCAGCGTCGAGTACCTGACCCGGATAGAGCAGGGCCGTGACCGCAATCCCTCGGTGGCGGTGGTGAGTTCCCTCGCGGACGCGCTCGGCCTCGACCCGTCGGAGCGCGAGCATCTGCGTTACCTCACGAAGATCACCGGCGGGGCATGCTCCGCCCACCTCCGCCCTGGCCCGCCGCCCCGCGAGGTCCGTCCGTCGGTCGTGGAGACGCTCCGCCTCCTCGAACCCGGGATCGCCCTCGTCACCAACCGACTCGGGGACGTCCTCGCCCGCACCAGCGGCTACGAGTGGCTGATGGGCGGCACCGGGCTGCTCGACGCCGACGCCCCGAACCTCACGCGGTACGTCTTCACCGACCCCCGCGCCCGCACGTTCTTCACGGACTGGGACGAGGTCGCGGACGAGCAGGCTTTCGACTTGTGGCTTGGGCCATCCGTGGGCCATGACGAATGGTTCACTTCGGAACTCGCCCGCACCGCCGGACCCGATGTCACGCGCCGCCTGAACCGGCACGTGGTGCCCCGGCGCGGGACGCTCCGCCTCGCCCCACCCGTCAGGGTGCGAACTCCGGCTCCTCCGCGAGACGCTCGAACTCGCAGCGGACGCACAGCAGTTGGTCGTCTTCCTGCCCGCCGACGACAGCACGGCCCAAGCCCTCGACGAACTCCGCCGCCGCTCGCACGGCCCGCTCCGCGCCATCTCCTGACCCACCCGGACCCCGCTGCGAACGGGCCCTTGACGCCTCGTCGTCGCCGGGCGGTCGCGCGCCCTCCACCAGGTGACAGGGCTGAGTCGACGGGGCCGGGGTAGTCGGAACAGTGACGAACGCGGCGCGATGAACGCGGTGCTACGAAGAGAGGAGCGTCATGTCGGGCGTACTGGAACGCATCAAGCGGTTCGCGAGAAGTCCGCAGGGCAGCGCACGGCCGAGCAGATACGCCGAGCGGCCGCCGACCCGCGCCGCAGGGCGCAGGCCCAGCGCCTGTTGGGCAAACTACGCGGACGCCGCTGAGCACACCCGCCCCACGGGGAAGTGGGGCGAGCGGCGCACACTACCGAAGGAGGATCGATCCCCATGGACAGTTCGTCACTCCGGGCAGTCGGCTGGGCCCGCACGCTTCCCTTGAACAGTGAAGTGAAGTCGGCCCGGGACTGGGCACGTCGGCACTTGGACGCGTTGGGCTGGACCACCACCGCGCCGGAAACGGCGGACGCCGTGGTGCTCACCGTCTCCGAGCTGGTGACCAACGCGCACCGACACGCCCACAGCAGCGCCCAGTTGGTGATGACGTGCGACGACCACTGCCTGCACGTCTCCGTGCACGACAGGTCCAGCGAGATGCCGACCCCCGCGACGCCGACATGGAGCGCCTCGGCGGACGCGGCATGCTCCTCGTGGACGCCGTGGCCGACACCTGGGAGACCCGGCCCTGTCCGCACGGCAAGTCGGTCAGCGCCTGCTTCCACGCACCCGGGGCGAAGCCGCAGACGGCCGGCACGCAGCGGACGCCGAAGGACTGAAGGCCGTTCAAGCCGCCGACCGGGCGGAGTCGACCGCGGCGACCATGGCGCGGCCGTCGCGAGTCCATTGACTTCCGGACCGATGCCTCGGAAACTCGATCACATGCCCGAGGTCCTGCTGCTCACCAGCGAGCGTTGTGTCGACCTCGTTCGCGTGTGCAGCGCGCTGTGTTGATCCCCTGATCCACGTCGCGATCCACAGTGCGTCTCCCCTCCCGTGACGTACTCCCGTACGCACCGGCCCGGACAGTCAGTCCACGCTCCGCCGTCGGTCGAGCCGCGATCGGAAGCACGATGAGCCCGGAATTCCTCTGGTACATCCCCAACACCGTCGAGCCGGGTCACCGCGGTGACGACACGACGGACGGCTGGGGCTCCGTCGAGTACTCCACCGACCTCGCCCGCACGGCCGAACGCCACGGCTGGGGCGGCGCGCTCCTGGGCACCGGGTGGGGACGCCCCGACACCTTCACCGTCGCCACCGCTCTGGCCGCCAGGACCACCACCTTCAAACCCCTGATCGCCGTCCGCCCCGGCTACTGGCGGCCCGCCCACTTCGCCGCCGCCGCGGCGGCGACCCTGGACCAGCTCAGCCGGGGCCGGGTCCTGGTCAACATCGTCAGCGGCCTCGACCACCTCGCCGCCTACGGCGACGCACGCAGCGATCCGCCCAACGGTACGAGCGCACACAGGAGTTCATGCGTCTCGTACGACAGCTGTGGACCGAGGAGGACGTGACGTTCGACGGCGACCACTTCCAGGTGAGCGGCTCCACCGTGGCCCCGCGTCCCTACCGGACGGACACGAGAGCGCACCCGACGCTCTACTTCGGCGGCGCGTCCGAGGCCGCCGAGCGGGTGTCCGCGGCGGAGGCCGACGTACAGCTCTTCTGGGGTGAACCCCTCGCCGGACTCGCCGAACGCATCGACCGCCTGCGGGAGTTGAGCAACCAGCTCGACCGCCGACTCAGGCCGCTCGAGTTCGGCCTGCGCATCACCACCGTGGTCCGCGACACCACGGAGGAGGCATGGCGGGCGGCGGAGGAACGCGTCGCCCGGATGGCGTCCGGCCCGGGCGACGAATTGACCTGGACAGGGAACCGCAAGACAGCCGTCGGACAACAGCGCCTCTACGACCTCGCCGCCCGGGGCGAGGTACTCGACACCTGCCTCTACACCACACCGGGCAAGTTCGGCGGCGGGGAGCGGCGACGACCTGGCTGGTCGGCTCCGCCGCCGACGTCGCCACCGCCCTGGACGACTACCGCAAGCTCGGCATCACCCACTTCGTCCTCTCGGACACGCCCTACAAACAGGAGATCATCCGCGTGGGCGACCAACTCCTGCCCCGGTTGCGCTGACCCCGCGCGCAAGGGGCCCGCGCACATGAATCAGTCCAACTCCCGTGCCCCTCAACTGCGTTGCTCCCCATGCACCCTTGACGCCGGCAGAACAGTCGATCTACGGTGAGCGCGAGCTACGAGTACCGGTGATCAAGCCCTGGCTGGCCGGTCGGCAACCCTCGACGCGGCGGGGTGCTCCAGGTGACGGCTCGGCGGATGTTTCTGTTCTGCAAGTGCGTTTCCACCGGCCCCAGTTGCCGGCGACACCCTTAGGAGGACGGCGTGGCCACTGCCCTCGTGCTGTGCTCCCGGCGTCACGTGGATCTGCTGCTGGTCTCCAGCTGTCTCTGTCACAGCTGACCCGTTCCTCGCGCAGCCCACCACCCTCACCTTCACGCGACAGCGCGCGCCCGGCATGTCCTGCCTGCCGCACCCCTTTCGCGCACCCACCCATGCGGAGACAGAGACCAGTCATGGCACACTCCAGCACCGGCAGACCCCTTCGTTCCCTCGGCGCCGTATCCCTCGGTACGGCCTTCCTGGTCGCCGTCACCGGCTGCACCAGCACCAAGACCACCACCGCGTCCGGCGGCGCGACGATCACCGTCGGCACCACGGACCAGGTGACCAGCCTCGACCCGGCGGGCGCCTGGGACGCGGGGTCCGGCACCATCGAGAGCGAGGTCTACGCGACCCTCCTCAGCGTGAAGAACGGCGCCACGGAGGTCTCCCGGACCTGGCCACCGGCATCGAGCTGACCGGGCCGAAGGAGTACACGGTCACGCTGCGGAAGGGGCTGAAGTTCGCCAACGGACACGAACTCACCTCCTCCGACGTCAAGTTCAGCTTCGACCGCACCCTGAAGATCGCCGACGAGAACGGCCCGTCCTCACTCCTTTACAACCTCGCCTCCGTCGCCGCCCCCACCCCGACCACGGTCGTCTTCACCCTCAAGTCCGCCAACGACACACTGTTTCCCCAGGTGCTGTCCACCGCGGCCGGCTACATCGTCGACGAGCAGACCTTCCCGGCGGACAAGATCCTCGACGACAAGTCCATCGTCGCGGCCAAGCCGTGGAACGGCCCGTACGGCGTCACCAGCTACGACAAGAACTCGCTGGTGTCCTTCGGTGAAAACAGCGCCTACGGCGGGCAGTTGGGCACGCCGAAGACCAAGAACGTCCAGCTCAAGTACTACACCGACGCCAGCAACCTGAAGCTCGACGTCCAGCAGGGCACCGTCGACGCCGTCTACCGCACCCTCACCACCGCCGACCTCTCAGACCTGGCCAGGAAGAAGGACATCAAGGTCCACACCGGCTCCGGCAACGGCATCCGCTACATCGTCTTCGACTTCACCACGCAGCCGTACGGAACCAAGACCAAGAACGCCGACAAGGCCAAGGCACTGGCCGTACGGCAGGCCGTCGCCGACTCCGTCGACCGGCGCCAACTCGCCCAGCAGGTCTACAAGAACAGCTACCAGCCGCTCTACAGCTCGGTTCCCGACGGCCTCACCGGCGCCGGCGACTCCTTCAAGTCGCTCTACGGCGACAAGAAGGGCGGCCCCGACAAGGCGGCGGCGGCCGCACGGCTGAGGGCGGCGAAGGTGACCACCCCGGTCACCCTCAACCTGCAGTACAACAGCGACCACTACGGCTCGTCCTCGGCCGACGAGTACGCCCTCGTCAAGACCCAGCTCGAAGCCACCGGGCTGTTCAAGGTGAACCTGCAGTCCACCGAGTGGACCCAGTACGGCAAGGACCGCGTCAAGCACCTCTACCCGCTCTACCAACTCGGCTGGTACGCCGACTACTTGGACGCCGACAACTACCTCTCGCCCTTCTATTCGGCCAACAGCTGGGTCGCCAACGACTACGACGACCCGGCCGTACGCGCGCTGATCAAGAAGGAGGAGACCGAGACCGACGCCGCCAAGCGGGCCGAACTCCTCAAGGAAATCCAGGACAAGGCCGCCGCGCAGGTGCCGCTTCTGCCGCTGCTCCAAGGGTCCACGGCGATCGTCACCCGCGGTGAAGTCAGCGGTGTGCCCGCCGAGTTGACCAGCGCGTACACGTTCCGCTGGGCGGGACTCGCGAAGAAGTGAACGCCCTGACACAGGACACCCCCGGCGCCGTCGCCACCCCGGCCGACGGCGCCGCCGGGTACGGACTCGCCCGCTATCTGCTGGTCCGCTTCCTCCTCATCGTCCCCACCGTGTTCGTCCTGGTGAGCCTGGTCTTCTTCCTGATGCGGGCCACCGGCGACCCGATCAGCGCCGCCTTCGGTGACCGCCTCACCCCGGACCAGCTGCACGCCAAGCTCCATCAGGCGGGCTACGACCGGCCGTTGCTCACCCAGTACCTGGACTACCTCAGGTCCCTGGCGACCGGCGACTTCGGCCGCACCGTCACCGACAACGAACCGGTCACCCACGTCCTGGGCACCTACGGCGCCGCCACCGTCGAACTCGCCGGCTACGCCCTCCTCGTGGCCCTCGCCGTCGGCGTCCCGCTGGGCATGCTCGCGGCCTCGTACCGGGACCGCGCGCCCGACGCGGCGCTGCGGCTGTTCGCCGTCCTCACCTACGCCACCCCGGTGTTCTTCGTCGGACTGCTGCTGAAGCTGGTCTTCGCGATCCAGCTCGGCTGGCTGCCCTCATCCGGCCGGGCCGGCACCGACGTGCAGCTCTTCCTCCAGAACCAGACCAGCACCACCGGCTTCTACCTCCTCGACGCCCTCCGCAGCGGCAACGGGGCAGCCGTGGCAGATGTGTTGAAGCACGCCGTACTGCCGGGCGTCGCGCTGGGCCTGCTCGTCGCGGGCATCCTGCTGCGACTGGTCCGCACCAACCTGATCGGCACGCTCGGCGCCGACTACGTCGAGGCCGCCCGCTCCCGGGGCGTCGCACCGCTGCGCCTGGTCACCCGGCACGCCACCCGGCCCGCCCTGATCCCCGTCATCACCGTCCTGGGTCTCCAGGTCGCGGGGCTGCTCGGCGGGGCGGTGCTGACGGAGACCACCTTCGAGTGGAAGGGCCTCGGCTACGAGCTCGCCCATTATCTGACGGTCCGTGACTTCCCGGCGGTGCAGGGCATCGTGGCGCTGTTCGCCGTCGTCGTGGCGGTGACGAACTTCCTCGTCGACGTCGTCGCGGCGCTCATCGACCCCCGAGTGAGGTACTGAGCCGTGGCCCAACTCCTCGCGCGACGGCCCGTGTTGTTGCCGGTCCGGCTGCGCGCCCGCCTGCGCACCGGCGGCCCGGTGCAGCGGGCCATGCTGCTGACCGGCGCCGCGCTCACCGTCCTGTTCCTCCTCACCGCCCTCCTCGGCCCGCTGCTCGCCCCGTACGGCTACGCCCAACTCCAGGACGGCGGGCGGCTGTTCGGGTCGCAGCAGCACCGGGCGGGGCGCATCCGCTGGGCACCACCATCGCCGGGTACGACGTGCTCTCCCGCACGGTGTGGGGCGCCAGGACCGCGCTGGAGATCATCCTCGCCGCACTGCTGCTCTCGGTCGTTCCCGGCACCGTGCTCGGGCTGGCCTCCGGCTATCTCGGCGGCCGGCTCGACCGGCTGCTGGTGGGACTGGCCGACGCGCTCTACGCGTTCCCGCCGCTGCTGCTCGCCATCGTCATGTCGATCGTGATCAGCGGCGGCCAGTCCAGCCTCGTCGGCGGCCTCGGCGCGGCGGCCTGCTCGGTCGCCGTGGCGTTCGTGCCGCAGTACTTCCGTGTCGTACGCGCCGAGGTGATCCGGGTCAAGGCCGAGCCCTTCGTCGACGCGGCGCGGGTGATCGGCACCGGCACCTGGCGGATCATGTACCGGCACGTGCTGCGCAACTCGGTCCGCACCCTCCCGCTCATCTTCACCATCAACGCCTCCGAGGCCATCCTCACCCTCGCCGGACTCGGCTTCCTCGGCTTCGGCATCGAACCCAACTCGGCAGCTGAATGGGGCTACGACCTCAACCGCTCGGTGGAGGACGTCACTTCGGGCCTGTGGTGGACCGCGATCCCACCGGGCCTGGCCATCGTCCTCACCGTCCTCGGCACCACCCTGCTAGGCGAGAGCCTCACCGACCTGGCAGACCCGCGACTGCGCAGGCGCGGCGGTACGACCACGAAGGCGACCGCCACCGGAACGGACGGAGGCGCGGACGATGTCTGACCTCCTGCGCATCGAGAACCTGCACGTCACCTTCGCCACCGACGCAGGTCCGGCACCCGCCGTGAAAGGCGTGAGCCTGTCCGTCGCCCCGGGGAGGTGCTGGCACTGGTCGGCGAGAGCGGCAGCGGCAAGACCGTCACCGCCAGGTCGGTCCTCGGGCTGCTGCCCGCCACCGCGAGCGCGCGCGGCCGGGTCCTGCTCGGCGACGGCACCACCGACCCGGCCGAGGACGTCCTCACCGCGTCCCCGCCCGCCTGCGCGCCCTGCGTGGCACCCACGCCGCGATGGTCTTCCAGGAACCGTCCACCGCGCTGAACCCGGTCTTCACCATCGGCTGGCAGCTCACCGAAGGCCTGCGCGCCCACGGACACGGCGGCACCAAGGCCCAACGCCGGGCCCTGGCCGTCGAATGGCTCGACAAGGTCGGCATCCCCGACCCCGCCACCCGCGTCGACCACTACCCCCACCAGCTCTCCGGCGGCCAGAAGCAGCGCGCCGTCATCGCCATGGCCCTCGCCCTCGGCACCCGCCTCATCGTCGCCGACGAACCGACCACCGCGCTGGACGTCACCGTCCAGGCGGAGATCCTGGAACTCCTGCACCGCTGCCGCACCGACTTCGGCACCGCCGTGCTCCTCATCACCCACAACATGGGCGTCGTCGCCGACCTCGCGGACCGAGTCGCGGTGATGAACGCGGGCGAACTCGTCGAACAAGCCTCGGTCCGCGACCTGTTCGCGGCACCGGCCCACCTCTACACCCGCGAACTCCTCGACGCCGTACCGGTGTTCGGCGAGCAGCACCGCACACCGCCGCCCGCGACGGACGACGCGCAGCCCGTCGTACGGGCCGCCGGTGTGACCGTGGACTACCCGGGGCGGCTGGGCAGGAAGGGCTTCCGGGCGGTCGACGACGTGAGCTTCGAGATCCGGCCGGGCGAGGTGCTCGGTCTGGTGGGGGAGAGCGGCAGCGGAAAGACCACCATCGGGCGGGCCGTCGCAGGACTCACGGACGTGACCGGCGGCCGACTCGACGTGTTCGGGGAGCCGTTGACGACCCGCCGGCGGACCCGTGGCCGGGCCGGCCACATCGGCTACGTGTTCCAGGACCCCGCCGCCAGCTTCAACCCGCTGCTGACCGTCGCCGACAGCATCGCGGAACCCCTCACCGTCCATCGGCGTGAGCTGGGGGCCGCCGCGATCCGCGCCGAGGCCGACGCGCTGCTGGAGTCGGTCCACCTGCCGCGCGGTTACGGCCACCGCTATCCGCACGAACTCAGCGGCGGCCAACGGCAGCGCGCCGCCCTGGCCCGGGCGCTCGCCCTGCGACCCCCGCTGATCGTCGCGGACGAACCCACCTCCGCGCTCGACGTGTCCGTCCAGGCGAAGGTCCTCGACCTCTTCGCCGAACTGCAACGGGAGTTGGGCTTCGCGGCGCTGTTCATCAGCCATGACCTCGCGGTCGTCGAGCGGGTCGCCGACCGTGTCGTCGTCCTGCACCGCGGCCGGATCGCCGCATCCGGTTCCACCGCCCAGGTGTTGGGCAGTCCACAGGACGACTACACACGACGGCTGGTCGCCTCCCTGCCCGTCGCCGACCCGGTACGACAGAGCCGCCGCCGGGACCGGACCACCCAGACGCTGGACGAAGGAGTCGCGAGCGCATGACCGACACCGTGACCGATGTGGTCGAACAGGTGCTGAGAAGCACCCCTGTCTTCGACGGCCACAACGACCTGCCCTCGGCGCTGCGCGCCCGCTCCGGATACAGCGTCGAGGGCCTGGCCGACGGCCGCCCCGACCTCCACACCGACCTGCCCCGGCTGCGCGCCGGCGGGGTCGGCGCACAGTTCTGGTCGGTGTTCGTGCCCTCGAACCTGCCCGAACCCGAGGCCGTGGTCGCCACGTTCGAGCAGATCGACGCCGTGTACCGGCTCGTCGCCCGCTACCCGGACACCCTGCGGATCGCCTACACCGCCGACGACGTCGAGCGCGCGCACGCCGACGGACGTATCGCCTCCCTGCTCGGCATCGAGGGCGGCCACAGCCTCGCCGAGTCCCCGGCGTCCTGCGGTCGTACGCCCGCCTCGGCGTCCGCTATGTGACCCTCACCCACAACGACAACACCACCTGGGCGGACTCCGCCACCGACGAACCGACCGTCGGCGGCCTGAACGACACCGGCCGCGCGATCGTCGCCGAACTCAACCGCACCGGCGTCCTCGTGGACCTCTCCCACGTCGCCGACTCCACCCAGCGCGCGGCCCTCGCCGCCTCGACCTCACCGGTGCTGTTCAGCCACTCCTCGGCACGCGCCCTCAACGACCACCCGCGCAATGTGGCCGACCCGGTCCTGGAACTGCTGCGGGACAACGGCGGTGTCGTCCAGCTCACCTTCGTCCCGTACTTCATCTCCGCCGAAGTCGCCGAGTGGGGAAAGGAGTTGCAGGCCGAGCGCGAACGGCTCGGGCTGTCCGCCCAGTCCTGGACCTGGCCGCGCGCACCACGCCCGGGCGAGGACCCGGCCCGGGTCGCCGAGGAGTTCGCGACGGCATTCGCCGCGTCGGCCGACGACCGGCTGCGGCGCTGGACCGAGCAGCACCCGCACCCCGAGGTGACGGTGGCGCAGGTCGCGGATCACGTCGAGCACGCCCGCGAGGTGGCCGGGAGGGATCACATCGGCCTGGGCGGCGACTACGACGGCGTCGACCACCAGCCCGTCGACCTCGCCGACGTCTCCGGCTACCCGGTGCTGCTGCGCGAACTCGCCGACCGGGGCTGGTCCCGGGCCGACCTGGAGGCACTGACGGGCCGCAACGTCCTGCGGGTCCTGCGCGAGGCCGAACAGCGCGCGACGGAACCGCTGTGGCCCACGGTCCCGCTGCGCTGACACACCCGCTGATACACCCGCCGACCCACCAACTGACGTACCCGCAGAGCCCATTGATCCGCCCGCGCCGTGGAGGGGGACCGGCGCGGGCGGAGTCTCGGGTGCGGGTCAGTCCTGCGCCGCCCGCGCCGGTCCCGAGACGTCGACCGGCTCGCCGACGGCCGCGGGCTCGGCGAACGGCGGCTCCTCAGGGGCCGGCGAGGAAGCCGACTCGGGGGCTGCCTTCGGCTGACGGCGCGAGAGTCCCACGCCGACCAGGCACAGCGCGCCGCCGGCGAGCGCCAGGCCCGACGGGAACTCACCCAGCGTGGGCCAGGCCAGCAGCACGGTGATGGCGGGCACGATGTACGTCACCGCGCCCAGCCGCCCCGCCGGCATGTGCGCCAGCGCGTACGACCAGGTCCAGAAGGCCAGTGCCGTCGGCAGCAGTCCCAGGTACACGACCCCGGCCCAGTTCCCGGCCGACGCGTGGCTCAGGTCGGTGAAGAGCTGGCCCGCGAAGGGCAGGCAGGCGACGGCGCCGATCGTGCTGGCGTACGCGGTGATCTGCAACGGTGACGCGTGGGACAGCGCGGGCTTCTGGAAGATCACGCCGACCGCGTGACCCGCAGCCGCTGCCAGGCAGAGCAGCACACCGAGGACGGCCGAGTCGCCGCCCCCGCTGGAGGCACCCGCCAGCGCGGCGCCCACGAAGGCCACCGCGAGGCCGATGAGCAGGGGCCGCGGGAAGCCCTCGTGCAGCAGGAACCCGGCGAGCAGCGCCACCAGGAGCGGACCGGCGCCGATGAGCAGGGCCGCCGTGCCCGCGTCCGTGTGCTGCTCGCCCCAGTTCAGCGCCACCATGTACAGCCCGAACCAGAACACGCCCATACCGGCGATGCCGGGCCACGCGGCCCGCGGCGGCAGTCCCTCGCGCCGGAACGCCACGACGGCGAGCAGCGCGACGGCACCGATGAGGAGACGGCCGAGGGCGAGGGGGCCGGGCCGCACGCTCTCGCCGATGTGCCGGATCGCCACGAACGCCGAGGCCCACAGGACCATGGTGAGCACCGCGGCGGCCAGCGCCGAGACCGGCGTTTTCGCTGGGGAGGGGACGTCTCATGCTGTGCCATCGGGCAACTCCCTGTTCGCTCCGCGCAGGACGCGGCGGAGAATCTTTCCTGTGCTGTTGCGGGGCAGCGCGTCGATGAACTCCACGTCCTCGGGCACCTTGTACCAGGTGAGCTTCGCCGCGGTGGTCGACCGGATGGCTGCCGCCAGCGCGTCGTGCCGGTCCACCCCGGGCTCGGCGACGACGTAGGCCCGCAGGCTGGTCGTGCCGTCGGCGCGGCGCACCGAGCAGACGGCGGCCTCGCGGACCCCGGCGATGCCCGTGATGAGGTCCTCGACCTCGATGGGGTGGACGTTGGCGCCGGCGACGATCTCGATGTCGTCCACCCGGCCGAGCAGCCACACCAGTCCCTTGGCGTCGACGCGCGCGGAGTCCCCGGTGGCGAACCACTCGTCCGGGCCGAGCCGGTGCGGCGGCAGACCGCCCCGCCGTACGCCGGGGCCGATCCCCGGTCCGGAGATCTGCAGCCGTCCGACCTCGCCCTCCGGTACGGTCTCGTCGGCGTCGTCGACGACGCGCACCCGGTACGGGGAAGGACGCGGCCCAGGCTGTACGGGTGGATCTCGTCCGGGCCGTTGGCCAGGACGGCGTGCCCGATCTCGCTGGTGCCGCAGATGTTCAGCAGCCGGGGTCCGAGGACGCGGCGCAGTCGGTCCTCCAGCGGGCGGGGCAGCGACTCCCGGCCACGAGCGCCAGCCGGAGCCGCCCCAGCAGGTCGGTGGCCTGGGGGCGGGCGAGCAGCCTGGCGTAGAAGCTGGGCTGGGCGTAGAAGACGCTCACCCCGTGGCGGTCCAGGAGTTGGGGGACGTTCGTCTCGTCGGCGCGCTGCGGGGACAGCACGACCACCGCGCCGCGCTGGAGGGGCAGGAGGACGGAGTTGCCCAGGCCGTAGGCGAAGTACATCCGCGACACGGGTAGCAGACCTCGCCCTGACGCAGCGCCAGGACGCTGCCGATCGCCCGGTCGAAGTGCTGGGCGTCGCCGTGGGCGTGGAAGCACAGGCGGGGTGCGCCCGTGGTGCCGGACGTGAACACGGCGAAGGCCGGGGCGTCGGACGAGACCCGCTCCGGAGCGCCGGGGTGGGCGGGGTCGTAGGACTCCGTCAGTTCTCTCGGAGTGACGCTGCGGCCGTGGAACTCGCCGCGGAGCGAGGGGTCGGCGACGACCAGCGTGGCCTCGGCGATCTCCTCGCTGGAGCGCAGCTCGTCGGCGTGGAAGAACGTGTTCACCGGTATGGCCACGGCGCCGACCCGCAGGACGGCCAGGAACGTCACCACGAACGGGACGCTGTCGGGCAGCGCCAGCAACACCCGGTCCCCGCGCCCGACACCGAGCCCGCGCAGCTCGCCCCGCGGTGCGGCGGACCTGCTCGTAGACCTCGCCGTAGGAATAGCGGTGCGTGCCCTGGAGGTACGCGGTCCGGCCGAGCCAGCCGTTGCGCCGCGCGAGCTCCTCCAGCCGGACGGACAGGTTGCCGTCCGCCGGTATCGTCTCGGCCGGTACGGCGGGTAGGTCCGTGAGGATGTCCGTCACCTGCATACTCCCTCGATCTCGACCAGCAGGTCGGGTCGGCAGACAGCGACGTTGAAATACGAGATGTCCGTGTCGGCGGGGAGCGTCGACTCGCAGATGTTCCGTACGACGGGCAGGTCCTCGGCGTCGCGGACGTAGACCTTGACCTGGTCGAGGTCCTTCACGTCGTACCCGGCACCGTCCAGGCCGTGGTCGCGGAGGTTGTCGCCGCCGGCGAGCGCCCCGATGTTGCGCAGCGTCTCCTCGGTCTGCAGGGCGACGTCGTCGACGTGGACCGTGTCGTCGCCCAGGATGCTGGCCGTGCCGGAGACGAAGAGGGTGCCCGTCACGGACTCCGGCGCGGCGGTGTCCTTCAGGAACGTGGCCCGTGCGAAGCTCGGCGACTTCGGCCCGTACTGCGAGGGGTACTTGTAGGCGGGCGTCTGCCGGGGGTTCTCCAGATGCACGGCCCGGCCCGGCTTCGCCGCGAGGAAGGCGACGTCGACGCCGGGGCTGAGGGTGCCGATGCCGGTGGCGGCGGAGAGCTGGGGGAAGCGGTCGGCGAGGGCGGAGAACGCCTCCGCCCGGCCTATGCAGAAGTCGCGGTAGATCTCCAAACCGTCCGCGTTCGGGCTGGTGATGCCGCCGATGAGGTTCCACATGCGGACCAGGTCGGTGTAGCCGTGGTCCCAGGCGAACCGCAGGGCGTTCTCGTACAGTTCGCGCACCGGCTCGCGGTACACGGGCTGTGGGCCGAGGCGTACCGCGTAGAAGAGGTGCTCGCCGTCCTCGGCGAAGACGGCGTCGCCCGCGGTGCCGGTCCGGACCGGGAGGGCGGTCCGCCAGATCTCCTCGACGGGCGGGACGTGCTCGTTGGTCATGTGCGTGGTCAGGAGCGGAGTGGCGTCGTCCAGGGCGGCGTCCGCAGGCGCGTCCGTGAAGCGGATCCGCCCCAGGATGTTGCCGCGCGAGGCCACCGGCTCCCGCGGTGCGGCGGTGGTGACGGGAACCAGGTCGGACCAGAGGCCTCGTGAGCGAGCCTCGGGCTGACGGTTACTCATGAATCTCCTTGTCTCTGCCGCTGCCGTCCGGTGTGTGATGGACGCGGTCAACCGGCATGCGCTGCCCGGGTGTTGCGGGACGGTGAACAAAGCGCGCGAGGGTCGGGCGCAAGATCTGTTCCTGTTGAAGAATCCATGGGTGACACCGTGACCAGGCACCCACAGACTTGCGTCTGTCACGATTACGAGGGGGAGACGAACCGTGAGCTTCGACGACATAACGGATCTGCCGGACGTCCCGCAGGCGGGCACAGCGACCAACGACGTATACACATTTGCCTTACGAAGTGAGTACATCGACATCAAACGGTGCGTACGGGATCTCGGCATCTCCGAGGCGGAGGCGGCGGCGGCCATCGACGATCTGGTACGGCTGCGACTCCTGCATCTGGTGCACGGCTGCACCTACGCCTACGTCGCCGTCAACCCGTTGTCCGCCTCTCTCCAGCTCCTGGCCGTGCAGGACGAGGCGCTGCGCCAGCGGCAGCACGAGCTGGAGCGGCTCCGGCAGCAGATGCACAGCCTGCTGCCGCTGTACCGGGAGAACTTCTCCGGTGAGCCACAACACCCGCATGTGCAGCGCGTGGAGGACCCGCGGGCCGCCCGGGGAATCCTCACCTCGATCACGGTCGAGGCGAAGCGGGAGATCCTCTTCTCCCTCTCCACCCAGGACCCCTGGGAAGAACCGGCGGACCTGGACCGCGGCGGATGGCTGCGCTGCGCGGGCACCCGTTCCGAACTCCTCAAGGTGCTGCTCCCGGAGGCGGCCAGGTTCGACGTACGGGTGCGTGAGCGGGTGGAGACCCTGCTCGGCGACGGAGGCCAGGTGCGCACCGCCGTCTCCGTCCCGGCCTGGCTGCTGATCGTCGACGCCGAGGTCGCCGTGGTCCCCGTCGTGGACGGCCCGGGACTCAGCGTCGTACGCGAGCAGTCCGTGGTCGCGGCGCTACGACGTACCCTCACCGGCGCGTGGGACGAGGCACGGCCCTTCGACGGCAGCTACGACCACGACAGCGCCCGCTCCACGTCGGCCCTCATCGACGAGTCCATCCTGCGCATGCTGCTCAACGGCCTTGAGGACAAGGTGATCGCCCGACGGCTGGACATCTCCCTGCGCACCTGCCAGCGGCGCATCGCCGAACTGATGGACGCGCTGGGCGCCAGGACGCGCCTCCAGGCCGGCTATGTGCTCGGGCAGCGCGGCCGGGAGGGGAGCGGACGGCGGCGTAGCCGGAGCGGGGGTTAGGTCGGCCGCGACCGGCGTGTGACGCGCTGCGGCCTGGTGCCGCACCGCGCCGCCGGTCGCCGAACGTGCCGACCGGCGGCGCGATCAGGGCTGCGACGCCGACGGTGAGGTGCTCGCCGTGCCGGACGGATCTGCCGCCGGAGTGTCCGCCGAGCTGTGGGCGGGGGAGAACCACGCCATGCCGATGAGCAGCGCGGCCAGGAAGACCACCACGGCGGCTACCGTGCCCACCGCCCGCGACCGCTTCCGTGCGACGCCGCGAACTCCCGTTGGCTGTCGGCGTCTTGTGCGGTGGGACGGGGTGCTGCCGGTGGAGGTCGGGAAGGCGTAGACGGTCGCGGCGCCGGGAGCCGGGGTCGGCGAGGGTGCCGACGGCGCGTCCCAGGAGGC
Organism: Streptomyces sp. P3; assembly: GCA_016893485.2. Taxonomy (GTDB): domain Bacteria; phylum Actinomycetota; class Actinomycetes; order Streptomycetales; family Streptomycetaceae; genus Streptomyces. Next base: position 752,968 of record JAFEKX020000001.1, on the reverse strand, counting down.
CGCGAGCGGTTCCGGCCGAGGGTGTGGCGCGATCGCCGGGAGCGGCTCGGGGCGTCCGCGCCAGTTGCCCGCCGCGAACCACTCGGCCACCTGGTGCGCCGTAGGGCGGTCCTCGGGTCTCTTCGCCAGGAGTCCGAGTAAATAGTTCTCGAAGGCCGGCGGGAGGGCGACGCCGAGTTCGCGGGTGGCACCGGTGCCGTGTCGAGGTGGTGGTGGAGGACGGCGATGGGGCTGCCGGCCCGGAACGGCGGCTGTCCGGTGAGGAGTTGGTAGAGCACACAGCCGAGGGAGTAGACGTCGGACGGTGGCCCGGCGGGCTGGCCGAGGGCGCGTTCGGGGGCGATGTAGAGGCTGGTTCCGACGATCTGGCCGGTCGCGGTGAGCGCGCCACTCGGGTCGTTCATGAAGTGCGCGATGCCGAAGTCACCTATCTTCAGGGACCCGTCGGCGTCGAGGAGCAGGTTGCCGGGCTTGATGTCCCGGTGCACGATGCCCTGTTCGTGCGCGGCGCCGAGCCCGGCGGCCGACTGGGCGGCGATCCGGGCCACGTCCTCGGCCGGGAGGGGGCCGGTCTGCGCGAGGACGCGGGCGAGGCTGTCGCCGTCGACCAGTTCCATCACCAGGAACAACCGTCCCTCCTGCTCCCCGAAGTCGAGGACGCCGACCACATGGGGGTGGCTGAGCAGGCCCGCGGTCTGGGCCTCCAGGCGGAAGCGGGCGGCGGCGGTGGGCTCGGAGTTCTGCGCGTGCAGGAGCTTGACGGCGACCGGCCTGCCGACCAGTTCGTCGTACGCCTGCCAGACCTCGCCCATCGCACCGCGTCCGATGGTGTTGTTCAGCCGGTACCGGCCCGCTATCAGCACCTGTTGTTTCATCCTCACGCAGGGAGACGACTCGACCGCTGCGGGCCATCTCCCCTTGAAACAACGGGTGTTGGTGGGGTGGCGCAGCCGCCTCAGCCTACTGCCGGGCGGGCCGCGACCGACCACGATCCGAAATCGCGACGCACCGGCAGGACGTCGGGACACCGAGTCACGTTCCATCGATTATTTACGTACTCTCCGCAAGAAACTTGCAGCTGCTTGCGTAATTCATTCTTTACTTCGTCGGAATCTAGCGGTGTGGATGGGGTCTCTGTACGGTCGGGGCGCCGGTCTCCCCCCACTCCGTGAAGGAGCCCCCATGCTGACGATCCGCAGACCCCGGCAACTGGCGGTGACCGTCGTCGCGGCGGTCGGCGCGCTGTGCGTGTCCGCCTTACCGGCCGCCGCCATACACAAGTCGCCGCCCGCCAGAACGGCGGCGAGCGCGGCGGTGGGCGCGACGACACCGTTCTCGGTCTACGAGGCCGAGGGAGGAACTCCCGGTGGCGGCGCGGCCGTTCGCTCGCTGACCTCGGCGCCGACGACGCAGTACTCCAGCGCCGCCCTGGAGGCCTCGGGTCATTCCTATGTCCACCTGGGCGGCACGGGCCAGTCGGTGCGGTGGACGAACACGACCGGGCAGCCGATCTCCTTCCTCAACGTCCGCGCCGGCATCCCCGATTCGGCATCCGGCGGCGGCACCACCGCGACGCTGAACCTGTACGTCAACGGCGTGTTCCGGCAGGCCCTGAACCTCAACTCCCGGCAGAGCTGGGTGTATGAGGGCAACGACAACTACAACACCAGCGACAACCAGAACCCCGCCGACGGCGACCCGAGGGTCTTCTGGGACGAGTCGCACACCTTCGTCACCGGGTCCCCGATCCCGGCGGGTGCCACGTTCGCGCTGCAGCAGGACTCCGGCAACAGCGCGGCCTCCTACGACGTGGACTCCGTCGACGTGGAGAACCCGCCCGCGCCGCGGCCCCAGCCCGCCGACTCGATCTCGATCACGAGCTGCGGCGCGGTGTCCGACGACACCCCGACCAACGGCGCGGCCGACAGCCGGGCCGTGGACAGCAGGGCCGCCATCCAGACGTGCATCGACCAGGCCCAGCAGCAGGGCAAGACCCTGTGGATCCCGCAGGGCACCTTCTATGTGAAGGGCACCGCGGGACTGACCGCGCAGGGGATCACCATCGCGGGCGCGGGCCTGTGGTACAGCACGGTCTACCGTGACGTCCCGGTCCCCAACACCACCCCGCTGGCAGCCCTGTTCGACCTGACGTCCTGCACGGTGCGTGACTTCCACATCGACGCCAACGCCGTCAGCCGCAGCACCGTCGGCGGGGACGGCGGCGCCATGGACACCACCGGCACGAACTGGCTGGCCGACGGCATCTGGACCCAGCACACCATGTCGGGCTTCTGGGCCTCCGGCACCGGCGGCACGGTCGAGAACAGCAGGCTGACCTCGATCTGGGCCGACGGGATCAACGTCAACAACGTCTCGCTGAACGCGGACACCGGCAACAATCTGACGGTCACGAACAACTTCGTCCGCGGCACCGGCGACGACGCGATCGCCATCAACTCCGTTGCCTACAACACCAACAGCGACGGTTCCCAGACGCACTACAACCCGATGACCGACATCACCGTCAGCAACAACACCTCGATCGCCCCCCTGGGGCGGCAAGGGCATCGGGATCTACGGCGGCAGCGGCCACCAGGTGAAGAACAACTACATCAGCGACACGGCCCGTTATATCGGCCTCGGCGCCGGCCGCTTCGGCGTCAACGGCAGCGACCTGCTCTCCGCGACCGTCACCGGCAACACCGTGGTCCGCTCCGGCGGCAACGCCTACAGCCAGGGCCAACCCGCCCTGCACATCGGCAACGGCGGCGACGGCCAGAACACCGGGACGGTCGACAAGGTCACGGTCACCGGCAACACCGTCACCGACTCCCTCTACGACGGGATCGGCTTCTCCACCTCGACCAACACCCTGCTCCAGGACAACACGGTCAGCAGTCCCGGGCGCAACGGCATCGCCGTCTCGCCGCCGTTCTACCCCGCACCCACCGGTTCCGCGACGATAACCGGCAACACCGTCACGGGACTTGACCCCGGCACCTCGGCCTTCGTCAACAACTCCACCGGATTCGTCGCCACGTTGAGCGACAACCACTGGCCCCGCCCGCTCCCGAGGGCCCCTACGGCGGCACCCCGGCCGCCGTGCCCGGCACGGTCCAGGCGGAGAACTACGACACCGGAGGGCAGGGCGTCGCCTACGACGTCACCTCCGTCAACGGCAACGCCACCTCCTACCGCGCCGACGGCGTCGACCTGGACAACGCCTCGGACACGGGCGGCGGTTACAACCTCGGCTGGACCGGCGCCGACCAGTGGTTCCGCTACACGGTGGACGTCGCCACGGCCGGCACGTACACCCTCGACCTGCGTGTCGCGGCCCCGGTGGCGGTGACCGGCGCACTCCACCTGTCCGACGCCTCCGGTGCGAACCTGACCGGCCCCGTCGACCTGCCCGCCACCGGCGACTGGCAGACCTGGGGCACCGCGACCACCCATGTCACCCTGCCCGCAGGACGGCAGACCCTGACCCTCGACCAGGACACCGGCGGCTGGAACCTCAACTACCTTGCGTTCACGAAGAGTAGTGGCTCACCGACCGCCACCCTGACCGCGTCTCCCGGGTCACTCGCCTTCGCCGACCAGGCGGTGAACACGACCAGCGCCGCGCAGACCGTCACCGTCACCAACTCCGGTACGGGCAGCGCCTCGTTCACCGGAATCACCACCGGCGGTGACTTCGCGCAGACCAACACCTGTGGCAACTCCCTCGCACCCGGCGCGAGTTGCACGGTCGCCGTCACCTTCCGACCCGCCGCGTCCGGCACCCGCACCAGCACGCTCACCCTGACCGGCAACCAGGCCAACAGCCCCACCACGGTGGCCCTTTCGGGCACCGGCACCGAGCCCGCGAACACCGACCTCGCCGCCGGTAGGCCCACCAGCGAGTCCAGCCACACCGACGTGTACCCGTCGTCGAACGTCACGGACAGCAACCAGGGCTCCTACTGGGAGAGCGCCAACAACGCCTTCCCGCAGTGGGTCCAGGTCGACCTCGGCTCGGCCCGGAGCGCCTCCCGTGTCGTCCTGCAACTGCCCGCCTCCTGGGGCGCCCGCACCCAGACGCTGACCCTCGGCGGCAGCACCGACGGCAGCACCTTCACCACCCTGAAGTCCTCGGCCGCCTACACCTTCGACCCGAGCACCAAGAACACCGTGACGCTCACCTTCCCCGCCACCACCCGGCGCTACTACCGCATCACCGTCACCGCCAACACCGGCTGGCCCGCTGGGCAGTTGTCCGCGTTCCAGGTCTGGGCCGCCTGACCCGACCCCGCTCTCCCCGCGGTGCCGTCGGACAGCTTGTCCGGCGGCACCGCCGCGTGTACGGACGCCCGGGATCTTGCAGGATGCATTTTTGTTTGTTGCAAAGCTCTGTTCAGATATTGCGTGATCATGTCAGGGATATTACGGTCCCCGTGCATCGTCACCAACCCCTGTCCCGCCCCCTCCCTGACGGTGTCAGCGGAACAGTTCCGGCATTTCGCCATGTAAGGAGTGGTAAGTGCTCCATTCCATCCGAGATCTGAGACGCGCCCTCGTCTGGTCGGTCAGCACCGCGATGCTGGCCGCCGTCGGCGTCCTCGCCCTGCCCGTCACAGCCGCCTCGGCGGCGACCGAAGCCACCGGCGGGAGCGGCGCGAGCCTTCCGTACGTCGAGGTGCAGGCGGAGAACTCCGCCACCAACGGCTCGGCCATCGGCCCGAGTTACGCCCAGGGCCAGCTCGCCGACGAGGCGTCGTACCGCAAGGCGACGACGCTCCAGGGCACCGGCCAGTACGTCACGTTCACCACTCCGGTGGCGACCAACTCGATCAACTTCCGGTACAGCATCCCCGACACCTCGAACGGCTCGGTGTACACCGCCCCGCTCTCGCTGTACATCAACGGCACCAAGCAGCCCGACTTCACCCTGACCAACGCCTACAGCTGGTACTACGGCAGCTACCCCTTCACCAACTCCCCGGGCAGCAACCCGCACCACTTCTACGACGAGGCCCACCGCCTGTTCTCCACCACCTATCCGGCGGGCACGACCTTCAAGCTCCAGGTCGACGCGGGGACAACGCCTCCTCGTACACGATCGACTTCGCCGACTTCGAGCAGGTCGGCGCCGCCCTCACCGCACCCTCGGGAGCGGTGTCGGTCACCAGCAAGGGCGCCGACGCGACCGGCGTGGCCGACGCGACCAGCGCGTTCAACGCCGCGATCAGCTCGGCGGGCCCCGGCGGCACCGTGTGGATCCCGCCGGGCACCTTCAACATCCCGGGCCACATCAGCGTCAACAACGTCACGATCGCCGGCGCCGGCATGTGGTACTCGACCGTCACCGGCACCGCCCCGGGCTTCTACGGCAACTCCGCGCCCAACGCGAGCACCGACGTGCGCCTGCAGAACTTCGCGATCTTCGGCAACGTGCAGGAACGCGACGACAGCGCGCAGGTCAACGGCATCGGCGGCGCGATGAGCTCCTCGACCGTCTCGAACCTGTGGATCGACCACATGAAGGTCGGCGCCTGGATGGACGGGCCGATGGACGGCCTGACGTTCACCGGCATGCGCATCCGGGACACCACCGCCGACGGCATCAACTTCCATGGCGGCGTCACCAATTCGAAGGTGACCAACAGCGACATCCGCAACACCGGCGACGACGGCATCGCCACCTGGGCCGACTCCGCCATCGGAGCCGACGCCAACGACACGATCTCCAACAACACCGTGTCCCTGCAGATCCTCGCCAACGGCATCGCGATCTACGGCGGCCACGACAACACCGTCAGCGGCAACCGCGTGGTCGACACCGGCCTCGCCCAGGGCGGCGGCATCCACGTCGGCCAGCGCTTCACCTCGACGCCGGTCGGCACCACCACCATCTCCGACAACACCCTGATCCGTGACGGCAGCCTCGACCCGAACTGGCAGTTCGGCGTAGGGGCGTTGTGGTTCGACGGCAGCCAGGGCGCGATCACCGGCCCCATCAACGTGACCAACGCGCTGATCCAGCAGAGCCCCTACGAAGCGGTCCAGTGGGTCGAAGGCACCATCAGCGGGGTCAACCTCAACAACGTGACCATCGCGGGCACCGGCACCTTCGCCCTCCAGGAACAGACCGGCGGCGCCGCCAAGTTCACCAACGTCACGGCCACCGGCGTCGGTTACTCGTCCCCGGTGTACAACTGCTCGGGCGGCAACTTCGTCGTCACCGACGGCGGCGGCAACTCCGGCATCAGCGGCACACCGTACTGCGGCGGCTGGCCCGCCCCGGTCTTCCCGCCGTACCCGTCGGAGGGCGTGACGGCCACCCCGGGCGCGCTCAACTTCGGTTCGGTGGCGACCGGTTCGACCAGCGCGGCGCAGACGGTGACGGTCTCCAACCCGACCAACACCGCCGCGGCCGTCTCGTCGATCTCCGCCAGCGGCGACTACGCGCAGACCAACACGTGCGGCTCGTCGATCGCGGCGAACGGCTCATGCACCGTCAGCGTGAAGTTCACACCGACGGCGACGGGCAGTCGTAACGGATCCCTGACCGTCAACGCGGGCGGGACCACCAGCACGGTCAGCCTCTCCGGAACCGGCACCGCGCCGGGCCCGGTGCTGAACACCGACCCGGCGAGCCTGTCCTTCCCCGCCACGGTGGTCGGCTCCTCGGCGACCACGCAGACGGTGAAGGTGACCAACTCGGGCACCGCCTCGGCGACCGTCTCGGCCGTCGCGGCCACCGGTGACTTCAGCCAGACCAACAACTGCTCCACCCTCGCGGTCGGCGCCAGCTGCACGGTGACCGTCGGCTTCAAGCCCACCACGGGCGGAGCACGCGCGGGCAACCTGACCGTCACCAGCAACGCCAACAACAGCCCGACCACCGTCTCCCTGACCGGCAGCGGCATCGACAGCACCACCAACATCGCCGCAGGGCGCCCCGCGACGGCGAGTTCGGGCAGCAGCCCCTACGTCGCCTCGAACCTCACCGACACCGACGCCTCGACGTACTGGGAGGGTACCCTCGGTTCGTTCCCGCAGTGGGCACAGGTCGACCTCGGCCAGAACTACGGCGTAGGCAAGGTCGTCCTCAAGCTCCCGCCGGCGACGGCGTGGTCGGCCCGTACCGAGACCCTTTCGGTGCAGGGATCCACGGACGGCTCCAGCTTCTCCACGATCAAGGCCTCGGCCGGCTACACCTTCGACCCGAGCGCCAACAACAACACCGTCACCATCACCTTCAACGCCGCCACGGCGCGATACGTACGGGTCAACATCACCGCCAACTCGGGCTGGAACGCGGCCCAGTTGTCGGACTTCGAGGTGTTCCCCAGCAGCGGCGGCTCCTCACCGGCGACCCTGTCGGCCGACCCGACGTCGCTGACGTATCCCACCCAGGCGCTCAACACCGACAGCGCCGCGAAGACGGTCACGGTGACCAACACCGGTACCGCGGCCGCGACCGTCTCCGGCATCACCGTCACGGGCGACTTCAGGCAGACCAACACCTGCGGCTCGTCGATCGCGGCGAACGCCTCCTGCACGGTCAGCGTCACCTTCAGGCCCACCGCGTCCGGCACCCGCGCCGGTGATCTCAGCATCGCCAGCAACGCGTCGAACGGCACAACCACCGTCGCGCTGACGGGCGTTGGCGCCGGAACGGTGAGCAGGAACCTCGCCGCGGGCGCAGCCACCACCGAGTCCAGCCACGCCGACGTGTACGCCTCGTCGAACGTGACGGACGGCAACCAGGGCACCTACTGGGAGAGCGCCAACAACGCCTTCCCGCAGTGGGTGCAGGTCGACCTCGGTTCCGCACAGAGCGCGAGCCGCGTCGTCCTCCAGCTCCCCGCCACCTGGGGCGCCCGCAACCAGACGCTGTCCCTGTCGGGCAGCACCGACGGCTCCACCTTCAGCACCCTCAAGTCGTCGGCGACGTACACCTTCGACCCCACCACCAACAACACGGTCACCCTCACCTTCACCGCGAGCACGCAGCGATACCTCCGGGTCAACATCACGGCGAACAACGGCTGGCCGGCCGGTCAGCTCTCCGAGTTCCAGGTCTGGAACACCTGACCTGACCTGACGGTGCCGCCGGGCGTACCCGCGCCCGGCGGCACCGGCCACCGAAAGGAGTCGAGATGGGTGTCACACGCAGAGTCTTCCTGAGGGCCGCGGTCGCGGCCACCGCGGTGGGAGCGGCGGGAGCCACCGAGACCGTGCTCGCCCCCACCGCGTCGGCGGCCAGCGGGCCGGGCGACGTCGTCGGCAAGATCACCGTCGGCTACCAGGGCTGGTTCGCCTGCATCGGCGACGGCGCGCCCATCAACGGCTGGTGGCACTGGACCCAGAACTGGGGCCAGCCGCCGTCCCCGACCAACACCGGCATCAAGTGCTGGCCCGACATGCGCGACTACACCAACACGTACCAGACGTCGTACGCCGCCCTCGGCAACGGTCAGCCCGCCACCCTGTTCTCCTCGTACGACCAGCAGACGGTCAACACCCACTTCCTGTGGATGCAGCAGAACAACATCGACACCGCCGCGCTCCAACGCTTCAACCCCACCGGCGGCGAGGGCCCCACCCGCGACGCCATGGCGACCAAGGTGCGCTCCGCCGCCGAGTCGTACGGCCGGAAGTTCTACATCATGTACGACGTCTCCAACTGGACGAACATGCAGTCCGAGATCAAGACGGACTGGACCAACAAGATGTCCGCGCACACGGCGAGTTCGACGTACGCGAAGCAGAACGGCAAGCCGGTCGTCTGCATCTGGGGCTTCGGCTTCGCCGACCCCAACCATCCCTTCACCCCGGATGCCTGCCTCGACGTCGTCAACTGGTTCAAGGGACAAGGGTGTTACGTCATCGGCGGCGTCCCGCGTGAATGGCGCACCGGCACCGGCGGCTCCCAGTCCGGCTTCCTCGGCGTCTACCACGCCTTCAACATGATCTCGCCCTGGATGGTCGGCGCCATCGGCACCATCGCCGAGGCCGACAACGCGTACACCACCTACACCGTCCCCGACCAGGCCGACTGCAACGCCAACGGCATCGACTACCAGCCCTGCGTCCTGCCCGGCGACGTCTCCGGGCGACAGCGCGCGCACGGCGACTTCATGTGGCGGCAGTTCTACAACACGGTACGGGCCGGGGTGCAGGGCATCTACATCTCCATGTTCGACGAGTACAACGAGGGCAACCAGATCGCCAAGACCGCCGAGACCCAGGCCTGGGTGCCCACCAACTCCGGGTTCCTCGCCCTCGACGAGGACGGCACCGCCTGCTCCGCCGACTACTACCTGCGCCTCACCGGCGACGGCGGCCGCATGCTCAAGGGCCAGCTCGCACTGACCCCGACCCGCCCCACCCAGCCGGTGGTCAGCAACGGCGGCGACACCGCACCGCCCACCGCGCCGGGCACCCTGACCGTCACCGGACACACCAGTGACTCCGTCTCGCTGCACTGGAACACCTCGACCGACAACGTCGCCGTGAGCGGCTACCGCGTCCTCCGGGTGTCCGGCTCCACCAGCACCCAGGTGGGCACCACCAGCTCAACGTCCTTCACCGTCACGGGACTTGGCGCGTCCACCGCGTACATCTTCGACGTCGTCGCCTACGACGCCGCGGGCAACGTGTCCCAGCCCTCCAACCAGGTCACCGCCACCACCGACGCACCCTCGAGCACCACCAACCTGGCTCTGCGCCGCCCCACTTCGGAGAGCAGCCACACCCAGACCTACTCCTCGGCCAACGCGGTCGACGGCGACACCAACACCTACTGGGAGTCCGCCAACAACGCCTTCCCGCAGTGGATCCAGGTCGACCTGGGCGCCTCCACCGGCGTCAAACGGATCGTCCTCCGCCTCCCCCGGCCACCGCCTGGGCCACCCGCACCCAGACCATCTCGGTCCAAGGCAGCCCGGACGGCGGCACATTCACCCAGCTCCTCGCCCCGGCGGGCTGCACCTTCGACCCGGCGACCGGCAACACCGCGACCCTGACCCTCCCGTCCACCGTCAGCACCCGCTACGTCCGGCTCACCATCGCCGCGAACACCGGCTGGCCGGCCGGGCAGGTCTCCGAGTTCCAGGTGTATGGCGCCTGATCAACAGGTGGGGGAAACGCGGGGGTTGGGCAGCGATCCTCTCAGTCACCAGGTGCCGAAGACCGCGCCCGGGTGCGTCCCAGCGAAGTGCTCGGGCCTGGGTGTGACGCCGGCTATCAGGCAGGCGATCTCCAGCGGCGGCGGAAGGAAGGTGGTCTCGTCCTCGCGGTACACGCCCAGGCCGATCTGCTTCATGAACGGCAGCATCGCGTCCGGCTCGGTGCCTTCGGGGGCGGGTTCGCCGCTGTACAGGAGGTCGTGGTCGTCGTCCTCGTACACCGCGACCGGTTCGCCGTCCCGGTACCAGGAGAAGAGGACTTCGCCGTCGAAGCCCTCGTGCCAGACGAGGGCCTGGGTCCCCTCCGACATGGGCCGCGCACGCTCCATGCCCTCGATGCTGCCCGGTTCGATCAGCATGACCCAGTCGTCGATCGGCACGGCCAGCGCGCACTTGACCGGCTCGCCGTCAGGGTCGGAGAACGCGGCGGAGTCGACGTCCTCGTAGGTCATCGCGCTGATCGTCCCGGGACCGGCGCCGAGTCGCCGCAACGCCTCCGGTGCGGCGACGTGTTGCACCCAGGTGATCGTGAAAGGGCCGGAAAGCTCCAGCAGTTCGAACCAGTCCGTCGCCAACCCGCTGTCGGCTGGGCGGGTCGGCTTGGCCGCCTCCAGCACCTCCCGGCGCGCGAACTCCCGCCGCAGCGCGGTGAGTCGGGCCTCCTCGGCGGCGGTCCCGCCGGCATGGATCTCGGTGCCGTCCTCGCCCAGCAGCACCACGTCACCCGCGTCGCGCACGACCACCTCGGAGACCACGACCGACATCGGATCGAGCCCGTAGCGGCCGGTCCATCGCTGCAACACCGTCGAGTCGGTGCCCGCCCGCAGCACCCCGTCCGTCCCGAGGGAGAGCGCCGCACCGGCGTCACCTGCGGTGCCCGCCCAGACGGACCGGTCGGTGCCGTGGTCACCCGGCGTGTGGAGCAGGGTTCTGCCGGCCGAGGTGTGGGTCAGCGTGTAGCGGCCGTCCGGCGACACGATGGAGTCCGCCAGCACCTCGCCCCGCCGCAACCGGTCCCCGCTCGCCGGCCGATGGGCCGCCAGCTCCGCCGTGGTCACCGGGTCGCGGCTCCACCGCACCCACCCGTCGGGATCCACCAGGACGAGCCGCCCGTCGTCACGAACCATCGCGGCGGACACCCGGCGGTCGACACCGCCCGAGGACCACACGGGAATCCCCGGTGGCCCCTGCAACACGAGGAGTCCCTCGGTCAGCAGAGTGAGCGCCCCGGGCGCCGACACCGGTCTGCCGATCTGCCACACGTCACGGTCGGCACGGTTGTCCCGCAGCGCCAGCGTCCCGTCCCGCCGATGCTGCAAGGCGTACACACCGTTCGGCGAGACGAGGGACTGCACGAAGAGAGACTCCCCGGCCTCCAGCACAGCCCTGCTGCGGTTGTCCATCACGACCTCCGGTCGTTGCGCGCATCTGCTCCCTGGGGTGGACATCGCCACCGCCACCGGTCATGCGCGCAGACGATGCCACACGGCACTGACAACCAGCCGGGCGGTGCACGGGCGTGGTGAGCCGACGTAGGCCAATGCCTCGCTGTCACCACCAACATGCCGGTCACGCAGGCGAGTTGATGCCGATGTCGGGGACGGTCAGGGGTGTCCGCCGCAGCCGCAACCCTTCATGGCCGCCCCCTCCTCGGGCGGCGGGGTCTGCGCGGCGGACTTCTCCACCACCGCGAGCAGGTGGCGGCGCTCCTCCGGCGGAATCCACCTGCCGTCGACGACCACGCCATGGATGCTGCGGGTGTTGCGGATGTCCCGCAGCGGGTCGGCGTCGAGGACGAGCAGATCGGCGGCCTGGCCACGGGCCACCGTGCCGACGTCGGACAGGCCGAGGGTGCGGGCCGCGTCCTGCGTGGCCGCGTGCAGGACCTCGGCCGGGGTGAGGCCGGCCGACGCGAGCAGCGCCAGTTCGTCGTGGAGGGCGAAGCCGGGGACGAGGTATCCCGTGCCGGTGTCGGTGCCCGCCGCGAGCCGCACCCCATGCCGTGCAACTCGCGCACCAGCCGGAGCCGGTGCGCGTAGATCTCGCGGATCTGCCGCTTCTGCTCGGGTGTACGCCCGCCGGTGAGGGCCGCCAGCTGGTCCGGCCAGCTCTCCACCTGCCAGGTGGGCAGGTACTTCCACTCCTCGGCCCGGGTCGGAACGTCGTCGGGCAGCTCCAGCGTGCGGTGCACGCTGAGCGTGGGGACGACCGTGGTCCCGTGGGTCGCCAAGCTCCGGAAGAGGGCGTCCGACAGGCCCCGGTCGTAGCCCTGCACCGCCCGCCATTCGAGGGGATGCACCTGCTGGAACCAACTGTGGTAGCGGGACAGGCTGCTGGGGTCGCTCGGGTCGATCCGTACGGCGTCCAGGAGGCGCCGGATCTCCTTCTCGTGCCGTGAGGTGGCCAGGAGCAGCGCGTGCAGATGTTCGATGGTGCGATGGCCGGCGGCGCTCGCCTCCGCGATCCGTACGGTGTCGGGGCAGTGCCCGAGGTGGGGAGACCCTGGCGCCTGGCTTCGTCCGCGATGGCGAAGTACGACTCGCGGGACAGGCGGGAGTACACCTTGACGAAGTCCGCGCCCTCGCGCTTGACCCGTCGTACGGCGCGCCGGGCCTCGGCCGCGTCGGCCACCTCGACGGTCGGGCCGACGTCCGCCGCCCACAGCGAGGGTGTGCCGTCGACGATGGGGCTGCCAATGACCCAGCGGGGGCCGAGGAGTTCACCGCTGCGGATCTTCCGCCGCCACGCGTGGTGGACCGGCTCGCCCCGCATCTCCCGGACCGTGGTGACGCCGGTGAGGGCGTACAGGGCCGGGACCACCGTCTCCGGGCCGTCGCTGTGGGTGTGCGCCTCGATCAGTCCCGGCATCAGGTACTTGCCGGTCAGGTCGACCGTGCGGGTGCCGGGGCGTGGCCGGATGCGCGCGCCGGGGGCGAGGGCGGTGATGCGGCCGCCCTCGACGACGACCGTCATGTCCGGGGCCGGGGGCGCTCCCGAACCGTCGATCACGGTGACGTGGGTGAACGCCAACGGGCCGGTACCCGCGCCGACTTCGGCCCTCGCCCCGACCGCGCGTGCCGTGCCGGCGGACGCCGTGCTCACCAGCGCCGTACCCGTCACGGCGGCGGCCCCGGCCAGGAACCCTCGTCGGGCCACCCCGCGCTGTGCCCCAACTGTCGCTTCGGGACATGCTGTTTCCCCCAGTTCGCGATTCCGCCGGCCGTAGCTGCCGACACCCACGACTCTGGCCGACTCACAGCGATAGGACAGTGCGGCCAAACCGTGTGTATGGGGGTGGTGTTGGGACCACCCCGGGCTGTCTCCGGCACCGGGGACAGCCCGCCCGCGGGTCCCGCACGGTGTGTGCGTCGCCTTCGGACCGGTCGGGGAGGATGGAAGGCGCCGCCGTTGAGCAGGGCGCGGGCCCGCGGGACGACGGCGGGGTCTTGGGGGTGCGCCAGTATCCGAGGAGCGGGCCGACGCCCCGGCCGTGCGGGACTGAGCCGGGACGAGGATGCCCGTGCCCGTGCCCGCAGCCGCGCCCGTGGTCGCATCGCCGCAACGGCGGGCCAGTCCGGCGGGCCTCGCCGTAGAGGTGGGCCTGCTCGTGCGGCAAGCACCCGCCTCAAACAAAACCTCGATTCTGCTAACGTCTCCCATAAGCAGAACCGCAATTCTCTTTACGGGAGGTGTGATGCCTCGGCTCACCGACGCGCGCAAGGAACTTCGGCGTACGCAGATCGCGGACGCCGCCGTGCGCTGCTTCAGCCGTAACGGGCTGGAGCGGACCTCGATCGCCGACATCACCGCGGAGTCCGGTCTCTCGGCCGGTTCGATCTACGCGCACTACCGCAACAAGGCCGACCTCGTCCGGGTCGCCGCGCGTGAGGTGCTCGCCAAGCGCGCCGATGTCATCGGCGAGTACGCCGCTGCCGACGCCCCGCCCGACCCCGACGAACTGCTCGCCCGCCTGATCGCCGCGATCGACCCGGCCGAGGCTCGGGTCGGCGTGCAGACCTGGAGCGAGGCGACCACCAACCCGGCCGTCCGCGACATCGTCGTCGACATGACGGACCGGATGCGCGCGATGCTGCACGACTGCGTCACGGCCTGGCTCGTCAAGGTCGAACACCAGGAGCCGGCCCGAGCCCGGGAGCAGGCCACCCCGATCGCCCACCGGGTCATGGCGCTCTACCAGGCCGAACTGCTGTACACCGCCTTGCGAACACCGACAGAGGAGACACCGTCGTGATCACCACGACCGCTTCGTTGGCCACCCGCACCGTATTCCGGATCGGCTACGGCGCACTGCAGCTCGAGCGGCTGCACGACCGCCGAGGCGAGGCCGTAGCGCTGTTGCGCCGCGCGGTCGAGCTGGGCGTCGACCACGTGGACACCGCCGAGTTCTACGGCTTCGGTTTCGCCAACGACGTGATCCGCGAGGCACTTCGCCCCGAGGACGACGTCCTGGTCGTCACGAAGGTGGGGGCCGATCCCGACCCCGGCGGGCGCATGCCGCTGCGCCTGGCGCAGCGTCCCGAGCAGCTGCGCGCCAGCGTGGAGGACAACCTGCGCAGGCTCGACGTCGACCGGCTCGCGGTGGTCAACCTCCGCCGCCTGGACACCGGCCCCGGCCTGCGTCCCGAAGGGGACCAGCTCGTCGATCTCGACGACCAGCTCGCTGTGATGACCGCCCTGCGCGACGAGGGCAAGATCGGTGCGATCGGCCTGAGCAGTGTCACTCTCGACGTCCTGCGTCGCGTCCTGCCCGCGGGCATCGTCTGCGTGCAGAACGCCTACAGTCTCGTCTCCCGCGACGACGAGGACATCCTGGAGTTGTGCGCGGCGGAGGGCATCGCCTGGGTGCCGTTCTTCCCGCTGGGCGGGCCTTTCCCGGCCTGCCCAAAGCGACCGACGAGCCGGCGGTGCACGCCGTGGCCGAGTCCCTGGGCGTCACGCCCTCCCAGGTCGGCCTCGCCTGGCTGCTGCACCACGCCCCGAACGTGCTGCTCATCCCCGGCACCGCCGACCCCGCCCACCTGGAGGCCAACATCGCGGTCGGCGGGATCGCGCTCGACGCCGCGCACCTAGCCACCCTCGATGGCATCGAGTCGCGCTCCAACGACGTCCCCATCGGCTGACCGGAACCGACGCGGCCCGGACCGCGACCGCACCGCACGCCGGACATCCTGACGAACCGTCAGGCCGCGCCGGGAACCTCGCTCCACCAGGCTCCAAGGACGGACCATGAAGGCCATCATCTACCGTGACAACGGCACCCCGACGTTCTGCAGTTGGTCGACCGTGACCTGCCGGCGCCCGGACCTGGCGAGGTTCGCGTCCGGGTCGCCGTGTCGGGGGTCAACCCGACCGACTGGCAGGCGCGTTCCGGCGCCGGCCACCCCAAGCGCTTCTCCGAGATCACCCCGCACCTCGACGGCGCCGGCACGATCGACGCCGTCGGTGAGGGTGTCGACCAGGGCCGGGTCGGTGAGCGGGTCTGGCTGTTCATGGCCGCCGCCGGACGGCCCACCGGCACCGCCGCCGAGTTCACCGTCGTACCCGCCGAACAGGCCGTGCCGTTGCCCGACGAGGTCGGCTTCGACGTCGGCGCCGCACTCGGAGTCCCCGCGCTGACCGCGCACCGCGCGCTCACCGTCGCCGAGGACGGCCCGCGTCGGCTGTCGCCCGGGGCACTCGACGGGAAGGTCGTGCTCGCCGCGGGCGGGGCCGGAGCGGTCGGGCACGCGGTGATCCAGCTCGCCCGCTGGGCCGGCGCCACCGTGGTCACCACGGTCAGCAGCCCGGAGAAGGCCCGGCTGGCCACCGCCGCGGGAGCCCACCACGTGGTCGACTACCGCGAGGGGGACCCGGCCGCCGAGATCCGCGGGATCGCCCCGGACGGCGTCGACATCGTCGCCGAGGTGGACCTCGGCACGAACCTCGCACTGGACCTGGCCGTGCTGCGCACCCGCGGCACGATCTCGACCTACGCCAACGACGGCGGCAGGCCGGTCGAACTCGACGTGCTGCAGAACATGGTGCTGAACACACGCTTCCAGTTCCTGGTGCTCTTCACGGCAGGCCCGGAGGCACGCGCCGCGGCCGTCCAGGACGTCACCGCCGCAGTACGCGACGGCGCGCTGCCGGTCGGCGAGAACCACGGCCTGCCGCTGATCCGCTTCCCCCTCGCCCGCACCGCCGACGCGCACCGAGCGGTCGAGAGCCACGCGGTCGGCAAAGTCCTGGTGGACGTCACCTCCTGACCCCCAACCCCGAATCCTTCCGACTGCCCGTCAAGGTCTACGCGTCGCGTCTACTGCGAGTCCGGTGCCGAGTCGGGCAGGGGCGACACGTCGTCGGGAGCCTTCTGAATCGGATGGATCGTGACCTCTCGTCCCTCCGGAAGCCAGTCGGTGTCGTCATGGCCGAGGGTGATCGCGGCGGCGAGGATCTTTTCCGGGTCGAGGTGGCGGGAGCCGTCCGGGTCCGGTTCCGCTCGCATCACCGCGTTGGTGATCGGGACCGAGACGTACCGCTCCTCGACGGTCGTACGCTGCAGCCTGACCGATACCGAGTAACTCTCCACGATGCCCCCTTGGTTGGCCGCCTCCCCGACGGCCGCATGGTCAAACTATGGCAGCTCGCGCAGCCGAGCGTCGTGCGTGGTGACGCTGGGCGCCGACGGTGCGCAGGATCGCCGAGGCGTGGGAACCGGCCAGCCCAGCGGTGCTACGCCGAGGCGGGATCCTGCGGAGACCGGAGGACGAGCAGGGTGATCTCGCTGGGGGCGAAGACGCGGAACGGTGGGCCCCAGAAACCGGTGCCTCGGCTGGTGTAGAGGAGGGTGCGGGTGCCGTGGCGGCTGAGGCCGGCGAGGGCGGGCTGGTCGAGGCGGACCAGGTGGTGGAAGGGCCAGATCTGGCCGCCGTGGGTGTGGCCGGAGAGCTGGAGGTCGATGCCGGCGGCCGCCGCACGGTCGACGAACCTGGGCTGGTGGGCCAGGAGCAGGACGGGCAGGTCGGGGTCGGCGCCGCTCAGGGCTCCATCGAGGTGGGCGCGGTGGCCCGCCAGACCGGAGGACTCGGCGGTGACGTCGTCCACCCCGGCGACGACGAGGGTGTCGCCGCCGCGTTCGAGCAGCAGATGCCGGTTGCGCAGCGGCTCCCAGCCCAGCTCGCCCATCAGGTCGACCCAGCCCTGGGCCTCGCTGTAGTACTCGTGGTTGCCGGTGACGTACACGCGGACCCGGGTGGCCTGGATGGTGCCGAGCGGCGCGGCCTGGGCGCGGCGGCGTTCGGCCGTGCCGTCCGCGATGTCGCCGGTGTGGCAGACGACGTCGGCGTCCAGGGTGTTCACCGTCTCGCACACCCGCGCCGACCAGCGGGCCCGGTCGAGCGGGCCGTAGTGGGTGTCGGTGATGAGGGCGACCCGGAGACCGTCCAACCCGGCACCCAGGCGCGGGAGTTGGACATCGAGTCGGCGCACGCGCGGCACGCGGCGGGCCTCGGCGTAGCCCCAGACGAGCAGTACGGCGGTCACGCCGAGGACGGCCCACGTGACGATGCGGGCGCGGTCCTCGCCGGTGCCGACACCGGCCAGGGTCAGGGCGAGGCGCAGCACGATGCCGAGCAACACGGACCAGGTGAACAGCACCCAACTCGACCCCAGCAGGGTGTCACCGAGGATCGCCGCCCCGTCCTGCTGGCGCTTGCCGTGACCACGCCCCATCGCGAGCGGCATGACGACGAGGCCGAGGACGAACAGCGCGGTGCCGGCCGGCGTGACGGGGAGCGGCCAGTGCTGGCCGCCGTACAGGAGCACCCAGCAGGGGACGGCCCACAACAGGACGGGGGCGATCAGGGGAGGTAGCGCATCAGACGGTGCAGTGGGCTCTGCCGCGAAGCGCGCGCCTCGCTGTCTGCGGGTCGGGTGTTGCTCGTGTCGGTCACGCTTCCCCTTTTCGGCCGGGCTGCCGTCTCGCGCACTTTACCGGTCGTTCCCAGGCGGTCGGACGGGCGTTCGCCGGGGCGCCGGGACGGCCGGCGTGGGTGTGGCCTCGCGGGGCGAGGGGGCCTCGTCGGGGCGTGGACGGTCGTACCGATGCCGGGTGATCGATGAATTGTGGGTGTCGTCACAAATCCGTCCGTTACGGCCTTTTCGTGGCACCGGTCACGTCGCGGAACGGCCCCCTCGTCTACGTTCGCAGGTCTGTGCCCCCGACCCCGAGACCACCGAGGCCCCATGCCGTACCGTCGCCCGAATCTCCGACCGACCGCACGGACAGCGAGCACGCCCGGCCGACGCGGCAGGCGTGCCGGTCTCTGCGCGGTGCTGCTCACCGGCTTTGTGACCACGGCCTTCGCGGCCGGTGCGGTCGGCCCGGCCGCGGCGGCCGATAGCGGTACCGGCACCACACCCGCGACCGCGACTGCGCAGAGCGAGGCGCGCGTGACGACCGCCGTACTGGATCTGGACCACCCCGCCGCGAAGCCGCAGGTGCGCGGGAAGGACGTCCCCTACGACACGGCCAGCATCGTCAAGGTCGACATCCTCTCCGCGCTGCTCCTCCAGGCGCAGGACGCCGGGCGTGGCCTCACCCAGCAGGAGCGCACCCTCGCCGAGGCGATGATCGAGCACAGCGACAACGACGCGGCGAACGCCCTCTGGCGGGAGATCGGCCAGGCGGCCGGCCTGAAGGCGGTGAACCAACGCCTCGGGCTGTCCTCGACCGTCGGCGGGACCGGCGGACTGTGGGGTCTCACGCGCACCACGGTGTCCGACCAGATCGGCTTGCTGCGCGCGGTGTTCGCCGCCGACGGGACCGCCTCCGCGACCAAGCCCGCGCTGACCACGACCTCCCGGACCTACATCCGTACGTTGATGACCCGCATCGCCACCGACCAGTCGTGGGGCGTATCGGCGGCCTCCGACTCCGCCTGGGCTCTCAAGAACGGCTGGCTGCAACGCAGCACCACCGGCCTGTGGGACATCAACAGCGTCGGACAGGTGACCTCGGGAACGCACCACTACCTCGTCGCGGTCCTCTCCGACGGCAACACGTCGATGGCGAGCGGCATCAAGGTGGTCGAGACTGCGGCCCGCACGGCGGTGACCTCGGCCCGCGCGGCCGGCTGACGGCATCACCACCTTGTCTGACGGCATCACCACCTTGTATCGGCCCGCACCGTCGCCAAACGGGACCGATCACCAGGTGACCGGTCCCGCTGTGCGGAGCGACGTGCGGTGCTCGTTCAGGCGGCTGCCGGGTGGGCCGGGAGGACGTGGTCGCCGACCTTGTCCGTGCTGAGGCACAGGGAGCAGACCTGGGCGTCGTGGGTCTCGCAGGCGGCCAAGTCCGGGCGCTCGTACGGCTGGTGGCAGACGTGGCAGTCGTACGTCGTGGCGCTCGGGTTGCCCTCGGGGTCGAGCAGGGGCTCGTCGATGCCGTCGTCGGTGCGGCGCAGGTAGTACTTGCCCTTGGTGGTGATCGCCATCAGCGGGGTGAGGACGAAGGCGATGACGGCCGCGGCGACGGGGAGTACGGCTGGAGGGTGTCGCCGAGGGCGTGGAAGTACATGGCGATCGAGAGGCCCGACGCGGCTACGAACGCGACCACGCCGACCGGGTTGACGGCGTACAGCATGCCGCGGCGGAACTCCGGCTGGAGCGGGGAGAGCTTCAGGAGGTACTTGTTGACGCCGATGTCGGTGGCGACGGTGACGATCCAGGCGATGGCGCAGTTCGAGTAGAAGCCCAGGATGTTGTTGAGGAAGCTGAACATGTCGGCTTCCATCAGGGCGAGCGCGAAGCCCAGGTTGACCAGGACGAAGACCATGCGGCCGGGGTAGTGCTTGGTGACGCGGGTGAAGGAGTTCGTCCAGGCGAGCGAACCGGAGTACGCGTTGGTCACGTTGATCTTGATCTGGCTGATCACGACGAGGGCGACGGCCAGCGGGATGACCAGCCAGGACGGCATCATCGCGTCGAAGGCGCCCTTGAACTGCTGGATCGGCTCGGGCGCGACGTCCGGCCCGACCTTGGCCAGGATGTACACGGCGAGGAAGACGCCGATGGTCTGCTTGAGCGCGCCGAGCACCACCCAGCCGGGACCGGCCATGACCACGGCGGTCCACCAACTGCGCTTGTTCGCCTCGGTCTTGGGCGGCATGAAGCGCAAGTAGTCGATCTGCTCACCGATCTGCGCGATGAGGGACAGACACACGCCCGCGCCCAGCAGCACGGAGGCGGTGTTGACGCTGCCGTCGCCGTCGGTGCCCGCGTAGTTGAGGAAGCGGTCGACGGTGCCCGGGTCGGTGGAGATCAGGTAGGCCAGCGGCGCGATCATCAGCAGCAGCCAGACCGGCGTGGTCCACACCTGGAGCTTGCTGAGCGCCTTCATGCCGTAGATCACCAGCGGGATCACCATCAGCGTGGAGAGCAAGTAGCCCAGCCACAGCGGGAGTCCGAGGCCCAGCTTGAGACCCTGGGCCATGATCGAGCCCTCGAGGGCGAAGAAGATGAAGGTGAAGCTGGCGAAGATGACGCTGGTGAGGACCGAGCCGTAGTAGCCGAAGCCGGAGCCGCGGGTGATCAGGTCCAGGTCGATGTTGTAGCGGGCGCCGTAGTAGGCGAGGGGGAAGCCGGTGACGAAGATGACGACGGCGGCCACGGCGATCGCCACGAGCGCGTTGCCGGTGCCGTGCGCCAGGCCGATGCCGGCGCCGATGGAGAAGTCGGCCATGTAGGCGATGCCGCCGAGGGCGGTGGTGGCCACGACCATCGGGGTCCAGCGGCGGTAACTGCGGGGCGCGAAGCGGAGGGTGTAGTCCTCCATCGTCTCCCTGGTCGCCTGGCTGGTCGCCTCGCTCGCCGGGGAGCCCGGCTCGGCGGCTGTCTGTGGGGACTCGGTCGTACTCATCGGCGGCCCTTCGGGGATGCGGGTGAGAGGGAGCGGGTGGCGCGGATGCCGGGCGCGGGGCGTGAATCCGGCTTTCGGAGGTCGCATGCTCTGCTCAGGGTCGCACGCTAGAAATCGCATGTTTCCCGGAAGCCTTTCGGCCTGTGAACGGCTCGTTAAATACTTCCCCGGGGAAGGAAATGTCCCAACAGGGCGGCTGCCGAACCCCGTTCACCGTGCACTGGGCCGGTGGGAGACGTTCGTAGTCAGACCTTTCCCTGGAAAGTACTGTTCGAGGGAGGTACTGTCGCCGCTGTGAGTTGCGTGTGGAGGAGAGGATGACTGTGGCTCCGGAGTTGCCCCGCGATCTCCCCAACTGCTGAGCAGTGTGGAGCGGTTGATGACCCGTCGACTCGCCGCCGAGCTGGAGGCCGAGGGTTGTTCCGTCGAGGAGTGGCGGGTGCTGTCGCTGCTCGGACGGGCGTGGGCACACGATGTCGGACGTCGCCGAGTACGCCCTGATGCCCGCGCCGAGCCTCACCAAGCTGGTCGACCGACTGGTCTCGGGCGCCCTCGCCTACCGCCGCAAGGACCCCGGGGACGGCCGGCGCGTCCTGGTCTATCTCTCCTCCCGGGGCCGCAGTCGGCACCGCGCCCTCGCCGTGCCGGTGGAGCGGGCCGAGGCACAGATGTGGGACGGGCTGCCCGGCGCGCGTGGCCTGGCGGACGGACTGACCCGGCTCAGGGCGCACCTGTCGCGGGTGCCGGAGCGGGCGTAACGCTGTCGTCGCCGTTCGACGGCGGGGTGAAGGCGACGTCCAGGCGGGTGAGGCCGCGGAAGTTGAGGCTGCGCTGCCACTTCGGGGGCTCGGTGCCGTCGAGGTGCAGGTCGGGGAGGCGGGTGGCCGGCAGCCAGATCGCCCGGACCCTCTATCGCACCGGCCACACCGGCACTGCGGCGGCCGCGCGGGCGGAGGCGGAGGCGTTGCAACTGGCGGCGCGTGACCATGCCGAGACGGCGACGGTCACGGGGCTGACGGAGGGGGACATCGTGGTTCGGCCCCTGCGCGATCCGACCGAGCCGCCGTCCTCGCCGCCGCGCCGGGCACTTGGCGCTCCGCGAAACCCCTGACGGGCCGGTGCTCCGGGAGCTTAGGTTTCCCGCGACGCCTCTGACTCCGCGTATGCGCCTTACTTGTCAGGCTTGTTGTCGATGAATGAGGTCAAGGCGGCGGCAGTTGCGTCGGGTTGCTCGTCGGGAATGATGTGCCCGGCGTCCTGGATGACGACGCCGGCGACGTTCTCCGCCCAGGGCCTGAGGGAGGCGGCCATGTCGGGGATCGAGCCGTGGGAGCTGGAGATTCCCAGGAACCGGGATGGTCAAGTGGCCGTGCCCGTTGCCGCGTTGAGGATCGAGGGCGTCCAGGTTCTTGCGCGCCGACTCCGTGGCGTCGCGGAAGTTGCCGAGTGCGGCACGGAGTCCTCCCTCGGTGGCGAGGAGAGGAGTTCCGGCTGCGCGAGCGCCGGCTGTAGGCCAACACCGAAGTCACCCACAGGCTGTTGTCCAGCAGTGCACGGACCGACGTCCTCGCCCTGATCACCGAGCGGGCCGGCGGGATCACGGGACCGGCCTTCGCGGCGGTGGCCCTCCGGTGCCCTGACCTCGGCACGCGAAGTCACCGTAGAACTAGAGCCTTTGGCGAAGAACTCTGGTCCCGGGTCGAGGCGGCCACGATCGCGTGCGTCGGCCACGGCCCCACGGCGTGCAGCAAGCGTCGCCGGTTGTCCCGGTCACGCTGCGATCGCGTCCTCGCCGGCCAGGAACGGGTTCAACAGTTTGAGCAGGGCGTGTGGTCGGTGCAGAGGGATGATGTGGCCGCAGTCCTCGATGACGTGGCCGGTGAGGTCGTCGGTGACGGGGCGGAGTTGGTGTTCCAGCGCGGAGCCGACAGGGTGTGCGCCGAGCGCCATTGTCGGCATCGTCAGGCGGGCGGTGGTGACGGCCTGCGCGATCTGCTGTGCGCTTTCGGGGAGGGCCCGGTAGTAGGAGAACGCGCGTATCAGCGCGTCGCTGCCCGTGTACGCGTGGACAAAGGCGTCCCGGATGGCAGGGGGCACCCCGTCGCCGAGCGTGCCGGTGTGCAGGAACCAGTCGATGTAGGCGGCCTCGTGGCCTTCGAGCACGGTCTCGGCGAGGCCGGGCGCGGCGGTGTGGAAGCCGAACCACCACGGCGGCCCGCCGGCAAGGAAGTCCTCGGCTCCGGGCAGCCCGCCCAGTACGGACTCCATGACGACCAGGCGTCGGACGAGACCGGGGTGGCGCAGGGCGAGGAGGAAAGCCGCAGGGGTACCCGCGTCGATACCCACTACGGCGGCCGAGGGCACGCCGAGTTCGGTGAGAAGCGCTGCGGCGTCCTCGGCCAGGGCGCCGGCGTCGTACCCGGCGGCGGCTGGACTGCTCGCGCCGAATCCGCGCAGGTCCGGCGCGATGACGCGGTAGCGGTCGGACAGGTCGGCCATGATGTCCGTCCACAGCTCCCAGGTGTGCGGAAAGCCGTGCAGTAGCAGGACGGCCGGGCCTGATCCGGCGAGGGCGACGTTGAGTTCGACGCCGTTGACGGGGATGCGTCGCAATTCGGGCACGGGGGCTCCAGGCCTGGTGAGGGGCGGTGAGGATTGGTGACAGGGTCACGGTAGGGAACTAACCTGGCCCTTCCAAGACGGCACTTTCCCATCAGGTGGTGAGCCCCAGGTGACCACGTCCACGCCCGGCGAATCCGGTCGGCGGCCGGGTGAACGAGGTGATCTGCTGGACCCGCGCTGCCCGACCCGCCAGTTGCTCGACCGCATCGGTACCAAGTGGACGTCGATGGTGGTGAAGGTGTTGGCCGAGACGGATCCCGGCGAGGTCCGGTTCGCGGAACTTCGACGTCGCATTCCTGGCATCTCGCAGAAGATGCTGTCCGTCACGCTGCAGAGTCTGGTCCGCGACGGCCTGGTCGCGCGCCGCGTGGAACCCACCGTGCCGCCCGCCGTCCACTACCGGCTCACCGCGCTCGGCCTCTCCCTCGAAACACCGCTCGCCGCTCTGCGGGTCTGGGCGGAGACACACATGCCCGAGATCGACCGCAGCAACCGGCTCGCCGGGGAGTGACTTCCTTTGCGGCGGTTGATCCCGCGCTCGCGGTGAAGTACGTGGCTCGATCATCACGTGCCCCGCCCGAAGCACCAGGGCCGGCCGGCCCAACCGGCCCTTGTGCCGTGTCCCGGTCGGCTTGTCTGCGACGGTCCGGTGGCGCCTCCTTGCCGAGATCAGGTGGTGTGCGCTTCCTGTCGTTCTCGTCGTGAGGCTCGTGAGGCTCGTAAGCGGTGTGGCCGTCGCCGAGGACCAAGGACGTGAGGGTCCTGGGGTGGCGCGACGGACTGCGCGCTTCCCGCTACGCGGAGCGGTCGGGCTCGTCGAGTCGGAGCTGCCCATTGGGCCGATCGGCCCCCTTCTGGGACCTGCGGCCCCTGCTGGGGAACCCCTAGACCACGACGGTGGAATCACATCCCGATGAGGAGGACGAACCATGGTCCGCAGTGTTGTCGCAGGTCTCGATGGTTCACCCGAGAGCCGCGCCGCCGCCGAGTGGGCGGCCGGCGAGGCGGAACTGCGCGGTCTGCCGCTGAAGATCGTCCATGTCTGGGTGCCCGCACCGGACCCGTTGGCCCGGGCCCCGTTCGTCGGCACGGAGACGCAGCAGCAGTGGAGCGAGCGGATTCCGCGTGAGGCGGGCGAGGGTCTGCGCAGGCGCCACCCCGGCGTGGACGTGACCGTGGAGCAGGTGAGCGGTACGCCCTCCGACGGGCTGGTGGGTGCCGCGAAGGACGCCGAACTCCTGGTCCTCGGCTCCCGTGGTCTGAGCGGTGTCGGTGGCTTCCTCGTCGGTTCCGTCGGGCTGTCCGTCGTAGCGCGTGCCGAACTGCCCGTGGTCCTGGTGCGGGCCGACGAACAGGCTGTCGACGGGGACGAGACGAACCCCGAGGACCGGCCCGTGGTCCTCGGCCTCGACGCCGACGGGCCCTCCGACGCGGTGATCGAGTTCGCGTTCGCCGAGGCCGCCCGGCGCGGCACCAGCCTGCGCGTCGTCTACGGCTGGAGCCTCCCGCCGTACTACGCCTACGGCTTCGCGCTGGACGCCGGCCTGCACGACGAGCTCTCCCGTGAGGAGACCGACTCCCTCACCCAGGCCCTGCGTCCCTGGCGGCAGAAGCACCCCGACACCGAGGTCTTCCTGGAGCCGCGCGTCGGCAGCGCCGCCGACCACCTGGTGGACGCCTCCCGCGAGGCCTCCCTCGTCGTTATCGGCCGCCGAATCCGCCGCGGTGGGCGCGGTGCCCACATCGGCCCGGTCGCACACGGCGTCCTGCACCACTCCACCGCCCCCGTAGCCGTCGTCGCCCACGACTGACCCACGTACGGTCGAAGGACCGACCCGGTCCGTCCACGTGGACGCCGCCCGGAACGCCGACCTCCTGGTCGTCGGAGCCAGGCGCCGCCCGGGCCACCTCGGGCTCCAACTGGGCCGGGTGGCACACGTCCTACCGCACCACTCCGCCTGCCCGGTCGCCACCGTGCCCGAGGAGGGATGAGCGCGATCGTCGCCAACTCCAGCCGCTGACGCCGTAGTTCGTGTCCATCGACCGTCGACCCATCGATGACTTCAGGAGCCTCCGATGTCCCAGGCCGAACAGCACGACACCAACGCCCTGTCCGTACTCTCCGACGACGAACTGCGCACCCTGGACGCCCACTGGCGGGCCGCCAACTACCTTGCGGCGGGCCAGATCTACCTCATGGCGAACCCGCTCCTCACCGAGCCGCTGCGCCCCGAGCACATCAAGCCGCGACTGCTCGGCCACTGGGGTACCTCGCCGGGCCTCAACCTCGTGTACACCCACCTCAACCGGGTGATCAAGGCACGTGACCTGGACGCGCTGTGCGTGTGGGGACCGGGACACGGCGGCCCTTCCGTGGTCGCCAACTCCTGGCTGGAGGGCAGCTACAGCGAGACCTACCCGAACGTCTCGCGCGACGGGGCGGGCATGCAGCGGCTCTTCAAGCAGTTCTCCTTCCCCGGTGGTGTGCCGAGCCATGTGGCGCCGGAGACACCGGGATCGATCCACGAGGGCGGCGAACTCGGTTACTCCCTCGCCCACGCCTACGGCGCCGCCTTCGACAACCCGGACCTGCTGGTCGCCTGCGTCATCGGCGACGGCGAGGCCGAGACCGGTCCGCTCGCCACCGCCTGGCACTCCAACAAGTTCCTCGACCCGCTCCACGACGGCGCCGTCCTGCCGATCCTGCACCTCAACGGCTACAAGATCGCCAACCCGACCGTCCTGTCCCGTCTTCCCGAGTCCGAACTCGACGAACTGCTGCGGGGATACGGCCACGAGCCGATCCACGTGACCGGCGACGACCCGCTCCAGGTGCACCAGGCCATGGCCGCCGCGTTCGACGACGCCCTGGACCGCATCGCCCTGATGCAGCGCACCGCCCGCGAGGACGGCGTCACCGAGCGCGTGCGCTGGCCGATGATCGTGCTGCGTACGCCCAAGGGCTGGACCGGTCCCGCCGAGGTCGACGGCGTCCCGGTCGAGGGCACCTGGCGCGCACACCAGGTCCCGCTGGCCGAGGTGCGCGAAAACCCCGAGCGCCTACGGCAGTTGGAGGCGTGGCTGCGGTCGTACCGGCCGGAGGAACTGTTCGGCGCCGAGGGCCGGCCCGTCGCGGACGTCCTCGCCTGTCTGCCCGAGGGCACCAAGCGCCTCGGCTCCAGCCCGTACGCCAACGGGGGTCTCCTCGTACGGGACCTGCCGATCCCGTCTCTCGACCGGTTCGCGGTCCCCGTCGACAAGCCGGGCACGACCCTGCACGAGCCGACCCGCATCCTCGGCGACCTCCTCGAACAGGTCATGGACGACACCTCGACGAGCCGCGACTTCCGGCTCGTCGGCCCGGACGAGACCGCCTCCAACCGGCTGCAGGCCGTATTCAACGCCAGCGGCAAGGCCTGGCAGGCCGAACTCCTGCCGGTCGACGAGCACTTGGACCAACACGGCCGGGTGATGGAGATCCTCTCCGAACACACCTGCCAGGGCTGGCTCGAGGGCTACCTCCTCACCGGCCGGCACGGACTGTTCTCCTGCTACGAGGCGTTCGTGCACATCGTCGACTCGATGGTCAACCAGCACATCAAGTGGCTGAAGACATCGCGGGAGTTGGCGTGGCGGGCACCCATCGCCTCCCTCAACTACCTTCTGACGTCGCACGTCTGGCGCCAGGACCACAACGGCTTCTCGCACCAGGACCCCGGCTTCGTCGACCACGTCCTCAACAAGAGCCCCGAGGTCGTCCGCGTCTACCTCCCGCCGGACGCCAACACCCTTCTCTCCGTGGCCGATCACGTCCTGCGCAGCCGCGACTACGTCAACGTCGTCGTCGCCGGCAAGCAGCCCTGCTTCGACTGGCTCACCATGGACCAGGCCCGTGCCCACTGCGCGCGCGGCGCCGGCATCTGGGAGTGGGCCGGCACCGAGAACGGCGGCGAACCCGACGTCGTCCTCGCCTGCGCGGGTGACGTCCCCACCCAAGAGGCCCTGGCCGCCGCCCAGTTGCTGCGCCGCCACCTGCCCGACCTCGCCGTGCGCGTCGTCAACGTCGTCGACATGACGAGGCTCCTGCCCCGCGACGAACACCCGCACGGCATGCCGGACTTCGAGTACGACGGCCTCTTCACCGCCGACAAGCCCGTCATCTTCGCCTACCACGGCTACCCGTGGTTCATCCACCGCCTCGCCTACCGCCGTTCCGGCCACGCCAACCTGCACGTGCGCGGCTACAAGGAGTCCGGCACCACGACCACACCCTTCGACATGGTCGTCCGCAACGACCTCGACCGCTATCGCCTCGTCATGGACGTCATCGACCGCGTGCCCGGCCTCGCCGTGCGCGCAGCCGCCGTACGCCAGACCATGGCCGACGCCCGCACCCGCCACCACGCCTGGATCCGCGAACACGGCACCGACCTGCCCGAAATCGCCGAGTGGACCTGGGACGCCTGACAGGCCCCCTCGTCATTCCCCGGCACTCCGGACGTCGGCGCTGGTCGCGATCAGCGGCCCGGGTGGAACCGACGCGGCAGGCGTCAGTCCGCCTCCGCCGCCGCGACCAGTGCGTCAAGTGCCGTACGCAGCAAGGTCAGTTCGGCCGGAGTGGGGTCGGCCGGTTCGTGCGGGACGAGTGCCGCGGGGTTCACCGCGGTGGTCGTGCCCTCTGGGCCGGACACGGCCGTGGCGCGGGCGAGCAGCGGGCCGTTGTCGGGCGGCGGGGTGCCGAGGCGGTCGGCGAGCCTGCGTAGTGCGGGCGCGAGCGGGGGCCGGGGGAAGGGGAACTCTGCGGGAAGCAGTCCGGCCTGGTGGGTGTGGTCGTCGCCGCGGAAGTCCAGGGTCCAGTCCTCCCAGCGTGGCAATGGCCAGTCGTGGAGGCCGGCCACGGTCCGCACCGCCCAGAGGGAGACCGTGCGGGTCTGCGGGTCGAAATGGACGCCGCCGTCGGGCATGTCGGTGAGCGCGGGCGTGGGCGGCGACGCGACGATCGGGTCGAGCAGGCCGGGGCCGCCCGCGAGGTGGTCGATGGGTTCCCAGTCGCTGCCCCACGCGCGGACGCTTCCGTCGGGCAGACGCAGGGAGACGACGGAGGAGGGCTCGGCGTACTCGGTGTACGGGAACCCGGAGGGCTCGAAGGTCTCGAACCAGCCCGGCGAGCGGGTCAGATCCCGGCCGATTCCCAGGTGGTGGGTCAGGTCGCCCAGGCCGTCGTGTGCGAAGCGGACGTCCCAGCCCGGCCAGGTCCGGGCCAGTACGGCGCGGGCGGCGAGATGGTCGGCCCAACTGCCCACGTCTGCGAACCAGAGCAGGACCCGGCGGTCGTGGTCGACCAGTGCGGCGCCCTCGCACCACACGTCGTCCAGCCATTCGTCGATCTCCCGGTTGGCACGGAAGCAGCGGGTCGCCGCGGCCGGGCCGGGCAGCAGGTCGTCCGCCACCCGGTTGGCGGCCCAGTGTGAGTAATACCGCTGCCAGGTGCCGTTCTCGACCACCACGTACTGCGCTCGCGCTCCCATGACCTGCGAGATTAGCGACGCTCGGTGAGTGAAGGCGAACGCTTTTCCGTGACCGGCTGGGGCTGTTCAGGGACTCGGGTTGTTCAGGTGCGACCTGACGAACGGTTCGTCGGCGGGGTCCTGACCGTACGTCATATCCCTGTCGGATCAACGGTGTTGGTAGCCGTCAGGCAGGGTGAAGAACACGTCGTCGAGGTCGGGGGTGTGGACGGAGAGTTCGTCGGCCTCGATACCCGCCGCGTCCACCCAGTCCAGGATGGCGCGCAGTTCGCGTTGGCTGCCGCCGCTGGGAATCCGTAGGACCAGTGCGTCGTCGTCCGCCGTTGCTTCGCGCAGGGCGGTCGCGGCGGACTGGTAGGCGTCCGGGTCGGTGAAGCGCAGGCGTACGTGTCCGCCGGGCACGAGTCGCTTCAGTTCGTCGGCGCTGCCTTGGGCGGCGATGCGGCCGTCGTTCAACACGGCGATGGTGTCGGCGAGTTCGTCGGCCTCGTCCAGGTATTGGGTGGTGAGGAAGACGGTCGTACCGCCGGAGACGAGTTCGCGGATGATGCCCCACATGGTGTGGCGGCTGCGTGGGTCGAGGCCGGTGGTGGGTTCGTCGAGGAAGATGATCCGGGGTTGCCGACGAGGGTCATGGCGAGGTCGAGGCGGCGCTTCATGCCGCCGGAGTAGGTGGAGGCGGGTTTCTTGGCGGCGTCGGTCAGGTCGAAGCGCTCCAGCAGGTCGGCGGCGACCCGCCGTCCCTCCTGCTTGGTGAGGTGGTGGAGGTCGGCCATGAGGAGCATGTTCTCCTCGCCGGTGATGAGGCCGTCGACGGCGGAGAACTGCCCGGTGACGCCGATCGTCGCCCGTGCAGCCTGCGGATCGAGGGTCAAGTCGTGTCCGCCGACGTGCAGTTGACCGGCGTCGGCGGCGATGAGGGTGGAGAGGATTTTGACGGCGGTGGTCTTGCCTGCGCCGTTGGGGCCGAGGAGGGAGAAGATGGTGCCGGTGGGGACGGCCAGGTTGATGCCGTCGAGGACCGTTTTGTCGCCGTAAGTCTTGCGCAACCCGGTGGCCGAGATCGCTAGTTCGTGGGTCGTCGTGGTCATGGCGCAGAGCGTGCGGCAGGGGGCATTCAGCTCGGTTTCACGGTGGTTTCAGTGCCCGCTGGTGAACGGACGTGAGCGTGCGGACCGGTGAGTGTCGCGCGACCGTCCGCAAGTACCGCCGGGTCGACCACAGGGAGGCCGAGCCGAGGACTGGTCGACGGTCGGCGGTAGCCCGGACTGCCGGGAGCCCGCCCTGGGGTGTGACTTGTAGAAGGACTCCTCCAGGTAGGCGGCCTCGTGCGGTTGTAGGGCTCCTCCAAGTACGCCGTCTCGTCCTCGTCAAGTTCGACGTCCACCGTGGCGACCGCGTCGGCCAGTTGGGCCGGCTTGGTGACCCGACGATGGGTGAGGCCACCGCCGGTTGCGCATGACTCAGGCCACGGCGACCTGGGCCGGGACGCATCCGCATCCAGACCTTGGTGGAGAGAACGACCTCCTCGCGCCGCGTGAAGTCCTTGACGGCCTGGCCGACGAGCTCCTCGCTACTTCCGGCGCTGTACCCGTTGGCCGTGTCGAGGAGTTGACGCCGCTCTCCAGGGCCTGCCTGTTGATGTCCCGACTGGCGCTCACCGAAGCTCATGCAGCCGAGGGTGAGGCCGGAGACTTCCAGTCCGGTCGTTCCGAGCTTGCTGTATCGCACGTGTTCGAACCTAGGAGTCGGAGTGCGCTCCAGCGCAACACGTCTCGGTCCGGAGTTACGATGCGGCCGACCACCCCGAGGGCCGGTTGGCGACCGCCAGGTCTGCGACCGGCAGCGATGTCCGTCAAAACGGGCCGGGACCGGTCCAGTGTCATGCCCGCAATCATCGTCGGATTGCTGGACGAGGAGGGCGTGTTCGTGAGGGACGCCCAAGTCCTTGGGGTCGCCGGGGCATCACCCCGGGCAGGGGCGGACCCGGTGGCTGCGTGTCTCGACTCTCCACCCCATGTTCTACGGGTGAGTTGACCACCCGAGGCTAGCTCCGCACGACATCCTTGACGAACACGACGCCGTCCACGTCCAACAGTTGAGTCGGGTCGAGCGGGGCGTAGCCGAACCACGGGGATACGCGGGGCGCGGGACGTCGGCTGGCGAGGGTGGCGGCCAGGCCGGAGGCGTCGACGAGGCACTGGTCCTCAGGGCGCGCGTACAGGAGGCCCTCGACGGTGTCCGACGGCGGGGTGTCCACGCCCTGATGCGGGATCGTGCCGAGGGCTGTGGCCAAGAAGGCGTACTGGCAGCCGAGTTGGGCATGCACCAGTGCTCCTGCGCTCCACCACTCCAGCGGCGCCCCGCCCATGCGCATCGTGCTCTTCCCGCGCTGGAGATGGGAGTTGTGGGCGTTGACGAGTACGGAACCCCGGTCGGTGAGGGCGAGGAGGTTCTGGGCCATCATCTGGTCCCGTATCTCGACCAGCCGGGTCAAGCGGGCCGGTGAGGTGTCGGCCATCCAGTGGTGGTAACGCAGCAGGCCGGTCGCGGTACGCGCGTACAGGTGGGCGCGATCCAGGTCGTCACGGGAAGCCACGGCGAGCAGGTGTGGCGACCGGGTGTCCAGCAGTGCCGTCAACTCGGCAGTCAGCAAACGTAGTTGAGTGGCATCGGCGGACCGTCCCACGGACCGGCCCGGGTCCATCATCGCGGCCGGCTCGGTCCAGCGGTCGTCGGTTCCGAGCAGGCGGTCGAGAGTTTCCGCGGTACAGGGGAGCAAGTCCGCGGTCACCCACACCGATAGGCAGCGGTGAAGCGAGACGAGGGCCTGCCGGGGACTCGCGGCGCCCGTGATCTCCAGCGGACCGTCGACACCGGCGAACCGGAGCCGCTCGGACGCGGGCCTGCCGTCCTTGTCGGCGCGGATGTTGTGGGCGCGCATCCAGCGGACGAGGTCACGGTTGCCGGCGAAGGCACCCCAGCCGTGACTGAAACCATGGGCCATGACCTCGTCGAGCGTGCCCGTGCCCGAGGTGACGTAGTCGTCCACGGCCAGGCCCGCCATGCAGTCGCTCTCGATCGCGATCGTGTCGTAGCCCTCCTGCTCGACGAGCTGCCGGAAGAGTTCGTTGCGGAGGTCGAGGAGAGTGTCTTCGCCGTGGGTGGGTTCGCCGAGCGCGAGGAGTCGTGGCCGGCCCGGAAGCAGCCTCATGACAGCGGGCGCCTCGACGGCGTGGACGATGTCCTTGATGTCGGTAGCCATGCCTTCAACGCTATCGTTGAACCTTCGGTTGAAACTTTCTCGCGATATCGGCAGGCTCATGGCCAGAAACCTTCAAAGCAAGGAGCGACTGAGGCCGGTCGACCTGGCGCGCGGACACGGCCTGTCGACACAGGCGATCAGGAACTACGAGGAGGCGGGCATCCTCCCGCCGCCGATCGCACCCCCCACGGCTACCGCACCTACACCCCGCTCCACGCACGTGCCCTGCGCGCCTTCCTCGCCCTGGTGCCGGGCCACGGCCACGCGACGGCGGCGTCGATCATGCGGGCCGTGAACGAGGGCGCCGAAGAGGAAGCCTTCCGCCTCATCGACGAGAGTCACGCCGAACTCCTGGACGACCGTCGGACCCTTCAGGCGGTGGAGCGGGCCCTCCGCGACCTGGATGCCAACGAGGCGACAGCACTACAGCCCAAGCCGACCGCAGAGTCCGGGCCGTGGCCTACGTCCGCGTCGGCATCCGGCGCCACATTCATCGGTCCGCTGGCGGAGAAGCTCGGCATCCGCCCCGCGACGCTACGCAAATGGGAGCGCGCCGGACTGGTACGCCCTCACCGCGACCCGCAGACCGGCTACCGCGTCTACGACGAGGCCGACGTACGCGATGCCCGCCTGGCCCACCAACTCCGGCGTGGTGGCTACCTGTTGGACCAGATCGCCCCGCTGCTCGCCCAGGTACGGGCAGCGGGCGGACTGGAGCCCTTGGAGGCCGCGCTGAGCGACTGGCGTGATCGGTTGTCCCGGCGGGGGCGCGCGATGCTCACCGGGGCCGCGGAGTTGGAGGCGTACCTTGAGTCCCGCCCCAAGGCAGGAGCGTCGGCGCGTCCGGCAACTGCCTTAGCTCACCAGTAACTTGGGCCGCGAAGCCCTCGACTCGAAGAAACCGGCCCCAGGCACCCTTCACCTACCGCGACGACCATGCCTGCGCTCAATGGGCGCCCCGCCGCCCCCGCCGCCGTGTCCCCACGCGCCTCCGACATGGAGACGACCGCGCTTCGCCTGCCGTCGTTTGTGACGCCGTTGAGGGTGATGTATCCGCCGTCGCCGCCCTCGTGGCTCCAGTAGGTGCCTCCGCACGGGAGTTGGCGGAGCAGGGCGACGGGCTGCGCTCGGCGGCGGTCGCGCGGCGGGCAGAGGCATCGCGGCGGTCGCTGCTGCGGTTCGGCGGGGGCGGAACGCGGCCGGGGACGGGACGCCTCGAAGCGGATGCCGTATCCGCCGTATGCCGATTTCCGTATGTCGATGTCCGGGGTCGCGTCGGCGACTGCCCGATATTCGGTGCTCTGTGTGGTGGACGCCCGCCCGTCCATCGAGCGGACAGGCGTCCGGCGCACGGGTCAACAGGCCTGCCCGTGCGGGTGAATTACGCCTCCGTCGCGAACGACAGGGTGCCGGTCGCGGTCGGTTCGCCGTCCTGGGTGATCCGGAAGGTCCAGCCGTCCTCGGCCGGCGCGCATTCGACCTGGGCGGGGAGTTCCATTCGGTGAAGCGCAGGGCGTGCATGTGGCAGCCGTTCAGCCGGCCGGGGAGGCCCCTGCCAGGCAGGCCGCCTGCCGGGCCGCTTCCAGGAGGACCATGCCGGGGACGTGGTCGCTGGGGTGGTCGAAATAACGGGGGTGGCGAAGGTCGGCGGGTGCCACCAGCAGGGCGCCGGAGGGGTCGCGGACGAGCATCACGTCGCCGGGGAGGGGACCGACACCTCCGCGGGCGACGGCCGTCCGTGCACGGTGCCCGGGACGGGAGCGGCGGCCGCGTTCGGGCCGCGGAACACCTCGTACTCCCTGTCGGACAGGACCCGGACGCGTCCGACGGCCGAGCCGAACTCCCGTCCGGCGGCGGAGAATTGAAGCCGCACGCTCAGTGCGACCGGATAGGGGACGTCGTT
Source organism: Streptomyces sp. P3 (assembly GCA_016893485.2). Taxonomy (GTDB): domain Bacteria; phylum Actinomycetota; class Actinomycetes; order Streptomycetales; family Streptomycetaceae; genus Streptomyces. Next base: position 718,551 of record JAFEKX020000001.1, on the reverse strand, counting down.
TAGGTGACGTACGTCGAACACCTCTGCCCGGCACAACACGTCGGTGGCGCCGTAACCGACCACCGGTTCCGCGCTGTTGTCGATCTGGAAGCCGACGTTTCTGATCACGGGCCTGCTCGTGTTCGGGGCGCCGAGAAACTTCTGGCAGATGTACAGGCCGACTTGACGGATGGTCTCGGCTGCGAGCATCGGGTCGTGGTGCTCGGTGGCAGCGGTACCGGAATCGGAGGTGGCGGACGTGGTGTACGAGCGCGGCCACTGCGCGGCGAGGAGGAAATGGCCGTCGGACAGTGCTCGGGCGTCGGTGAGCAGAACTTCGGCGACCGCGTTCCGGTGCACGAGGGCCCGGGACACGCAGCTGTCCCAGCTCAGCGTGAGGGGTTCCAGGTCCGGGTTCGGGTCTGGTTCCCGGGCGGCTTCGGGCGGTGCGGGAAGGCGTGATGCAGTCATAAAATAATAGAAGCTATGGTTCTTCGGCATGCGTGCGGGAAACGGTTGCCTGTCGGCTAGATTCACCGGAAAAGACGATCCGGAACGCAGGGCAGGGGCGACCGAGAAAATGCAGGAACGTGCGGAAGTCACTCGGCGCGCTGTTCTGGCGACGGCCGCTGTGCTGTTCGAACAGCATGGGTACGTCGGTACGAGCATCAGTGATGTGGCGCGTACGAGCGGGTACACCAGCGGGGCGATCTATTTCCATTTCGGCAGCAAGGAAGGGCTGGCCCGGGGTGTCCTGGAAGCCCATTTCGCCGAATGGCCGCGCTATGTGGAGCGTTGGGAATCCCAGGACGCTCCCGTTCTCGACCGGTTGGTGGGTCTGAGCCTGGCCGTGGCCCGGGAATTCCGCGACAACGTGATCGTCCGCGCGGGCAACAGGCTCTGGAGCGAACGCAAGACCATCCCCGTGTCCCTGCCCCGGCCCTTCGTGGGGTGGATCGAGGCGACCGCGCGCATGCTGACCGCCGCCGCCGAAGCGGGCGAACTCGCCCCCGGCACCGACCCCGAGCGCGCCGCCCGCGTCCTCGTCTCCAGCTTCTTCGGCACCCACACCGTCTCCGACGCGCTCAACGACCGCCGCAACGTCGAGGAGGCGGTGAGCGACCTGTGGCTGATGCTGCTGCCCGGTCTGCAGGCGGCGCCGGCGGATCCGGTGAGGTGTCTGGAGGCGGCGAGAGTGCTGTTGGAGGCAACTCGGGGGCGGATCGCGCCTGTTTGAAAGCGGCGGTGGCTGAGGGGCGCGACGTGGGCGTGCCTCAGACGAGTGGCCAGTTGCGCAGGGCGGCGTCGGCCAGTTCCTGGAGTTCGTCCCGGCCGACACCGCTGGCGGCCTGTACGGCGAGGCCGTAGCCGAAGGTCGTGACATAGCGGGCCAGTAGGCCCGGGTCGGTCCCCGGCGGCAAGTCGCCCTCGTCCAGGGCGCGTTGGAACCGCTCGCGGACGCAGGAGTAGCCGTCGTTGCGCCAGGCGACGAGGAGGTCGCGGACCTCCTGGCCGGCGTCGCTGGTGGACAGCGCGCCCTGGACGCCCAGGCAGCCGTGGGGCTGGGAGGGGCGGGTGGTGGTGCGGACCGTACCGGCGAGGATCGCGGTGGCGACGCCGAGGGCGGTGGGTTCCTCCAGGGCTCGGGCCATGTAAGCGCTCGGGCCTTCGGTGTAGCGCTCCAGGACCCTGCGGAACAGGTCCTCCTTGTTGCCGAAGGCCGCGTACATACTGGTCGTGGAGATGCCCATGGCGTTGGTCAGCCTGGCGGTGCCGGCCCCCTCGTAGCCGTGTTCCCAGAACACCAGCATGGCGCGCTCGAGCGCCTCGTCGGCGTCGAATCCTCGCGGTCGGCCGATGGGGCCGCTCTTCTTCTTCCTCGTCTCCACCCCCGCAGCCTACCTCTTCCGCATCGATCGCTACAGAAGTGCTACCGTTCGACTTCCGCAGCGATCGTTGCGGAAATCGGCGGGGCTGCTCCTCGGTGGCCGGACCGCCCCACGGAAGGGACCTCACATGTCCGACGACGAGCTGCGCGCGTTCTATCTGCGCTACCTCGAGTCGCTCAACGCCCACAAGTTCGACGGCATGGACGAGTTCATCGACGACCGGACCACCCTGAACGGTGAGCCGGCCACGCGGGACGACCTCATCGCGGTCCAGAAGCGTGACGTCGACGCGGTTCCGGACCTCCACTGGGAGCTGAAGGAACTCCTCTTCGACGGCGACCGGTTGGCCGCCCGGCTGGTCAACACCGGTACTCCGGCGAAGGAATGGCTCGGGGTCGCTCCCACCGGTGCCTCGTTCGAGATCGTCGAGTACGCCATCTATCAGGTGCGCGGCGGGCGGTTCGTGCACATGACCGCGCTGCACGACGCCGGTGAACTCTCCCGGCAACTGACCGCCTGACGACCCGACTTGGAGGACACACACCATGACCATCACGCTGATCACCGGAGCCAACAAGGGCATCGGTTTCGAGACCGCCAGGCAGCTCCTGGCGCTGGGCCATGTCGTCTACATAGGCGCTCGTGACGCCGAGCGGGGCGAGAAGGCCGCGGCGGCCCTCGGCGCACGGTTCGTGCGACTCGACGTGACCGACGACGCGTCGGTGAGCGAGGCACTGGCGACGATCGACTCGGCCGAGGGGCGTCTCGACGTCCTGGTGAACAACGCGGGCATCCTCGGGGACGGTGCCCTCGACGGCCCCACCGCCCTCCGGGCCTTCGACACCAACGCGGTGGGAGTCGTACGGGTCACCGAGGCGGCGCTGCCCCTGCTGCGCAGGTCGGCCAACCCGACGGTGGTCACCGTCTCCAGCAGCGCCGGGTCGTTCTGGGCGGTGACCAACCCCGAACGGCCGGAATTCAACCTGCCGTTGGCGCTCTACTCGGCCTCCAAGGCCGCGGCCACCATGCTGACCGTCCAGTACGCCAAGTCCCAGCCGGGCATCAAGTTCAACGCCGTCGAACCCGGCACCACCGCGACCGACCTCACCGCCGCGTTCGGCGTCGGCCGGGCACCGGAGGAGAGCGCCGAGGTCGTCGTACGCCTGGCGACCCTCGACGCGGACGGGCCGACGGGGACCTTCCAGGACGAGGGTGGGGTGGTGCCCTGGTAGTGCCGGGGGTGTCGAAGCTCCGGCTGGCTCAGTCCTCCGAACCCTGCTGTGCCGTACGGCCCTTGCGTGTGTCGATGACCGAGTCGACGAGCGGGACCACGATCCAGCACACGTACGCCCAGTGGGTGACGAGGGAGACCGGGATCGAGATCAGGAAGCCGAGGGCGACCATGCCTATACGGCGGGCGGTGCGGGAGAAGATCTCGGGCGGGGTGCCGGGGCGGGCGAGACGTTCGCGGGGATCTCACGGACCATCAGGATGAACAGGAGGCAGGCCGCGCACTGGACGGCGGCGTAGAAGCCGAAGCGGGACTGGAAGGCTCCGTGGCCGCCGATGACGTCGGTCGCGAACGGGGTGATCACCAGGGTGAGCAGCCAGTACATGGTGTAGGACGTCAACCGGCTGTTCGTCGCCGTGACATAGCGGAACACGCGGTGGTGCGCGCGCCAGTGCGCGGCGATCACCACGAAGCTGATCATGAACGCCAGGTAGCTCTCACGGTGCGACGTGGCCGAGTGCCACATCTCGGAGTTGGTCGAGCCCTCCGGTACCGGAAGTTCCAGGGCCAGCAGGGTGAGGGCGATGGCGACCACCGCGTCGCCGAAGAACGTGAGGCGCTCCGCGGACACCGCGCGGATCTCCATGTCCTCGTCCGCGGACGGCAGTTCGTGATCACTCGAGACATCCATGGCAGCAGAGAATGCCACAAGCCGGAGGGTGTCCCGGACGCGTGATGCGCCGGTAGTCCGGGCGGGGGAAGTGGTACTGCTGTTCCTACCCACACCGCTGGCGGCCGGCGGGGGCGAAGAGGATCATCGAAAGGGCAGGGCACGGCCCCGACCGGAGACAGCCAGGTGATCGCGCCCGTCCGCCGCGACCTCGTCCAACTCCCCGACGCGGGCGCCGAGTTCACCGAACGCGCAGAACGGACAGCCACATGACCATGGCCTACCTCGCACAGCCCGAACAGCAGCAGAAACTCGAATGGCTCGACGGCGGCGAGTTCGCCGTCCTCCTGGACGCGGCGGCGACCGGCGGACAGCTCACCGTGGGACGGTTCTTCGTGTCCAAGGGCGAGGCGCCGCCGTACCACACGCACACCCGTGAGGACGAGGTCTTCATGCTCATCAAGGGCAGTGCGCTGCTGTGGTGCGACGACGAGGAGATGGAGCTGACGGAGGGCGGCATCGTCTTCCTGCCGCGCAACGTCCCGCACGGCTACCGGATCACCTCCGACACGGCCGACCTGCTGATGATCGCCACACCGGGCGGAATCGAGGGCATGTTCCGCCACGCGGGACGCGACCTCACGACCCCACGCCCCGACGGTTTCGAGATCTCGCGGGACCTCATGGCCGAGGCCGCCGACATGTACGGCCAGATCATCGTCGGACCGCCGCGCTGACCTGGGCAGACGGGCGACGGGGCTGCGGCGGAGTCGCCGTAGGCCTGCGGGGGCTCGCCGCGGACCCGCGGTTCGACCCGCACCACCGCATTGACCGGAACCACGAAAGGCACAGCCATGTCCCGGCAACAGCGCCAAGCCCTCGACGAGATGCTGCGGCACGGTCCGCTCGACCTCGGCGGGGACGTCGCCCAACAGCGCGCTCTCTTCCACGACATGATGACGTCCATCCCGTTGCCGCCCGACGTCTCGACCACGGAGGGCGAACTGGGCGGCGTACCGGTCGTCACCGTCAGGACACCGGAGAACGGCCCGGCGACCGTGCTGCTGTATCTGCACGGCGGCGCGTACGCCATCGGCTCGGCGGCCGACGCCGCGGGGCTTGCCGCCGAGGTCTCCCGGCGCACCGGCGCCCGCGCCGTCTGCGTCGACTACCGGCTGGCGCCGGAGCACCCGTTCCCCGCGGCGGTCGACGACGCCGTCGCCGTGTACCGGGCTCTGCTCGACGACGGGATTCCCAGCTCCGACATCGCCTTCGTCGGTGAGTCCGCGGGTGGCGGTCTCGTCGCCGCGGCGCTCGTCGCCGTCAAGGACGCGGGGCTGCCCCAGCCCGCCTCGGCCGCGGTCTTCTCGCCGTGGGCCGACCTGAGCGTGTCCGGAGACAGCGCGGTGAGCAAGGCGGCGGTCGACGCCTCGCTGACCCCGGAGGGCCTGCGCATCCGCGCCCGCGACTACCTCCGCGACACGGACCCCACCACCCCGCACGCCAGCCCCGTCTTCGCCGACCTGACCGGCCTGGCACCGCTGTTCATCCAGGTCGGTTCGTACGAGATCCTCCTGGACGACGCGGTACGGCTGGCCGCGCGTGCCGCCGCGCACGACGTCCACGTCGAGCTGCAGGTCTGGCCCGAAGTCCCGCACGTCTTCCAGGCGTTCGCCGCGATGCTCGACGAGGGGGCCGCCGCGCTCGACGCCGCGGGTGCGTTCGTTCGGGCCCGCTGGAACGAGGGCGCCGACCCGGATGCCGACACGTCCGGTGAGGCGGTGCCGGCCGGCGTGACGTCGTAGACCGCCGAGTAAAGACTCCACCGTACGGAGGCTGAACTTTCGTTCGTCGTCCGGTAGTTGAACGACAATGTCGTTCATGGCTACGACGAACCACTTCGGGATCGCTCTGCGGGGGTGGCGTGAACGGGTGTCGCCTCAGGACAGCGGACTGGAGGTGGACGGGGACCGGCGCATCCCCGGGTTGCGCCGGGAGGAGGTCGCCCGGCTCGCCGGCCTGTCGGTCGACTACGTGGTCCGGCTGGAGCAGGGGCGCGCCCGGAACCCCTCGGCCCAGGTGGTCACCGCGCTGGCCAGGGCGCTGCGCCTCGAACCGTCCGAGCGCGACCACCTGTTCCGCTGCGCCCATCTCGCCCCGCCCCGGCCGGCAACGTGTCCCGGCACGTACCCGCGCGGGTGCACCGACTTGTGGGCCAGTTGGCGGGGGCTCCCACGGCGGTGTTCGCCGCCGACTGGACCCTCGTCGGCTGGAACGGCATGTGGGCGGAGACGATCGGCGATCCCCGTTCGTACGCCTGGGAAGAGCGCAACCTCGTGGCCGGCATGTTCCGGACGGGCGACGCGCGGGGGCGCGAGCCGATCGCGGCCTGGCCGGTGCGGTCCTGGGCGGGCGACGAGGTCGAGGAGGAGGATCTCGTCGCCGACCTCCGGGTGACGGCCGCCGCCCACCCGCACGACGCGCGCCTCGCCGCCTTCGTCGACCGCATGCTCCACGACAGCCCACGCTTCGCCCACCTGTGGTCCAACGGCACCGCCCGCCCACACGTCGGCGACCGCAAGACCGTCGAGCACCCCGGGTCGGGGACATCGACCTCGACCTCGACGTGGTGATGGCCGCCGGCACCGATCTGAGAATCGTCACGTACACGGCCGCCGTCGGCACGACCGACGCGGAGAAGATGGACGCCTTGCGCGTCTCGTGTGCGCAGTCCGGGCCTGACACAGTGCGCGCCATGTCCGTTACGGGCGGCCCGAGTTGAGGGGAAGGCCGCGACAGGGGGAGGGACTTGGCCTGGTCCGCGATCACCTGTACGCCGGTTTCGACGACCTCGGCCTGACGGGCCGGGTGTCGAGTGGCGCTGGCGGGCCGGCCGGGTGCTGTCGGCCCGGTCCATGCTGTTTGTTAGGCTCCCCTTGCCTCCCGCGGGGAAGTCCGGTGAGAGTCCGGCGCTGACCCGCAACGGTGTGCGGGGGCGACCTCGGTCGTCGCGCGAGTCCGATCGCCCGTGGGTGGTGCGACCCGTTGACTGCTCGCCGTGGACTGCGAGAGGGGACCGAGCGGCCGGCACGGTCGTCCGGGCTGTCTCCTCGATCGAGGCTCATCAGGCGGCCCCAGGTGAAGGACCGCCACTCGTGTTCCGTCGTCCGAAGGCAGGCTCCCGCCGTGGCCGGAGCCCAGGGCGTGATCCCCGCCGAATACCCCAACCCCTGTTGCTGAGCGGGCTGTTGCTCCTGCTCGGCGTCTCCCTCGTGTGCGGTGTCGGTCTCGGCGCAGCCGGAATCGGTACGGCGGACGTGTTCCGGTTCCTGTGGGCCGGCGCCACCGGCGGCGCCGTCCACGCCTCCGACGCCGCCGCCTACACCATCGTCTGGGAGATCCGGCTGCCCCGGGTCGTCCTCGCGGCCGTCGTCGGCGCCGGGCTCTCGGCGGTCGGCGTGGCCGTGCAGGCCATGGTCCGCAACGCGCTCGCCGATCCGTTCGTACTCGGCATCTCCTCGGGCGCGGCGGTCGGCGCCAACGCCGTCATCCTGCTGGGCGCCTTCGCCGGGCTGGGCGTGTGGGCGCTGTCGGCGTCCGCGTTCGTCTCGGCGCTCGCGGCCATGGTCCTGGTCTACGCCGTGGCCCGCTCGCCGCACGGACTCACCCCGCTGCGGCTGATCCTGACGGGCACCGCGCTGGCCTACGGCTTCGAGGCCGTCACCACCGTGATGGTGTTCGGCGCGGCCCGGGGCGAAGCGGCCCGCTCGGCGATGATGTGGCTGCTGGGGAGCCTCGGCGGGGCGACCTGGGCGCAGGTGCCCCTGGCCGCCGTCACCGTCGCGGCCGGCTGGGCGTGGCTGCGATGGCGCGCGGAGTCGCTCAACGCCCTCGCGATGGGGACGAGACCTCCGCCGCACTCGGCGTCCAACCCGCCCGGCTGCGGCGGGAGTTGTTCCTCGTGACCGCCGGCGTCACCGGGACCGTGGTCGCCGTGAGTGGTGCCATCGGGTTCGTCGGGCTGATGGTGCCGCACCTCGTGCGGATGCTCGTCGGCGCCGATCACCGTCGGGTCCTCGCGGTGGCGCCGCCGGCCGGAGCGGTGCTGCTGGTGTGGGCGGACGTACTGTCCCGGCTGCTCCTGGCGCCCGCCGAACTGCCGGTCGGCGTGATCACCGCGGTCGTCGGAGTGCCCGCCTTCCTGCTGCTGATGCGGCGCGGCGGCTATGCGTTCGGGGGCGTTGATGAGGCTCGACATCGAGGGGGTGTCGGTCGACGCGGGCGCGGTGCGGCTCGTCGAGGACATCCGGCTCAGCGTGGACAGCGGAGCCTTCGTCGGGCTCGTCGGTCCCAACGGCAGTGGGAAATCGACCCTGTTGAGGTGCGTGTACCGGGCGCTGCGACCGGCCGACGGTGCCGTGCGGCTCGACGGTGACGACGTACACGCCATGGAACCGCGGGCCGCGGCACGGCAGTTGGCCGCGCTGCCGCAGGAGTCGGCGGCCGAGTTCGACTTCACCGTCGGCGAAGTGGTCGCCATGGGTCGGCTGCCGCACCGGGACAGGACCGCCGCCGGGGACCGGGAGATCTGCGCCGGAGCGATGGAGCGCACCGGCGTCACCCACCTCGCCGACCGGGGCTTCCTCGCTCTGTCCGGCGGCGAGAGGCAGCGCGTCCTGATCGCCCGCGCGCTCGCCCAGCGGCCTCGCGTCCTGGTCCTCGACGAACCCACCAACCACCTGGACATAGCGCACCAGTTGGACGTGCTGTCCCTGGTCCGAGGCAGTGGCCTGACCGTCCTCGCGGCCCTGCACGACCTGAACCTCGCCGCCGCCCACTGCGACCTGCTCCACGTGATCTCCGGCGGCCGGATCGTCGCCTCGGGGCCGCCGCACGACGTCCTCCAACCGGCCGTGCTCGCCGAGGTGTTCGGGGTCCGCGCGCATCCCGTACGGCACCCGGAGACCGGCGCCGTCCAGCTCCTGTTCGACCTGCTCCCGCCCACCGCCTGAAGGACAACTCCCGCTATGCGCAAGCTGCTTGCCGCCGCCCTCTGCCTCGCCGCGACCGCCACCGCAGGGTGCGGAGCCACGGTCGCGTCCTCGCCGAAGGCCGCCAAGTCGTCGGCCGTCACCCTCACCAACTGCGGTCAGAAGGTGACCTACGACAAGGTCCCCGAGCGGGTCGTCACCAACGACGTCGGCATCACCGAGCTGATGTTCGCCCTCGGACTGGAGAACCGCATGGCCGGGTTCGCCATGCCCGACGACAAGGGCGACCTCACCGACGTGCCCTGGAAGGACGGCTACAAGAAGGTGACGTGGTTGTCCAAGGACCAGCTCACCAAGGAGAACGTCCTCGACGCCCGCGCCGACCTGGTCTTCGCCGGCTGGAACTACGGTTTCCGCGACGACGGCGGCTTCACCCCCGACGCCCTGAAGAAGCTCGGTATCCCGTCGTACATCCTCACCGAGTCCTGCCGCAACGGGCGTACGGACAGCTCGCGCGGCATCATGCCGCCCCTGAGCGCCCTCTACACCGACCTCACCAACCTCGGAAAGCTCTTCGGCGTCGAGAAGCGCGCGGCCTCGCTGATCGCCGACTTCAAGAAGCAGATCGCCGCCGTCCACACCAAGGCCCCGGCGAAGAGCCCCAAGGTCTTCCTCTACGACAGCGGCCAGGACTCCCCGTTCACCTCCGGCCGCTACGCCGCCCCCGACCAGATCATCAGCGAGGCCGGCGGCGTCAACGTCATGCACGACGTCGACGACTCCTGGACCGCGGTCGGTTGGGAGAGCATCGTGCAGCGCGACCCCGACGTCATCGTGATCTGCGACTACGGCGACGTGAGCGCCGTACAGAAGAAGAAGTTCCTCCTCTCCTACGCACCGCTCCGCAACGTCTCCGCGATCAAGCACCACCGGATCTTCGTCCTGGACTACGTCGACCTCGTCGAGAGCCCGCGCAACCCGTCGGCCATCGCGCGACTCGGCTCCTATCTGCGGACGGTGGCAGCGGCGGAGGGGGCCCACTAGCGGGGCGCGGCCGTGACACCTGGGCCGGACACTGCGGGCCGGGGCCCGATTGGTCACCCGCGCGGGGGGTACCCGGCCCCCATGATGATCGCCGAGAAAGAACACATGGAGCTCGCCGTGTCCGGTGCCGCGATGGGCTTGGTGGTGGCCGCGGCCGGTGGTCTCGTCATCGTCGCCCTGCTCGTGTGGGCCGTCCGGCTGGGGATCAAGGTGCGGGAGCGGGAGCCGGCGCCGCCGCGGCCGGAGGAGCAGCCCCGGCTGCCGGAGACCGGTGCCGTCCGGGAGGTGCAGGAGCAGCGGGAGCCCGACGAGGTGCCGCAGACCGGCGACGGAGGCCGGCGGCTCCGGCCGCACGAGATCCACCAGTCCGGCAGCAGGCGCAGCGACACCCAGGACCGCCCGCGCCGGGACCCGGGGTCCGGGGCTCCTGATGGCCGACACCCGGACCGTACGCGCGGGGCGCCGCAGCCTCACCGTCCACCGGCCCGACAAGGTGCTGTTCCCGGCCGACGGGAACGGCAAGGAGTACACGAAGGGCGACCTCGTCGCCTACTACCGCGCCGTCGCCCCCTTCATGGTGCTGCACCTGCGCGGACGCCCGCTGATGCTGGAGCGGCACCCGGACGGGATCGACGGCCCCCTGTTCATGCAGAAGAACGTCCCGGAGCACTACCCGGAGTGGATCAAACGTGTCGAGGTCGCCAAGGAGGGCGGCACGGTCACGCACCTCGTGTGCGACGACACCGCCACCCTCGTGTACCTCGCCGACCAGGCCTGCATCACCCCGCACCGCTGGCTGTCCCGGGCCGGCAGGGAACACCGGCCCGACCGCCTGGTCTTCGACCTCGATCCGTCGACGGGGACGACTTCCCCGGCGTACGCCAAGCCGCCCTGCTCCTGCGGGAGTTGCTCGATGAACTGCGGCTGCCGTCCGCGCCGATGACCACCGGGTCGCGCGGTCTGCATCTGGTCGTGCCCCTCGACGGACGGCAGGACTTCGACGCCGTGCGCGCCTTCGCCAAGGACGTCGCCGACCACCTCGCCGAGGCACACCCCGGCCAACTCACCACCGCCGCACGGAAGAAGGACCGCGGGGACCGCCTCTACCTCGACGTCCAGCGCAACGGCTACGCGCAGACCGCCGTGGCCCCCTTACGCCGTCCGCGCGAAACCCGGAGCCCCGGTCGCCGTCCCGATCAGCTGGGACCAACTCGACGACCCTGACCTCGACGCCCGCCGCTGGACCATCGCCGACGCCGTGGACCAGGCCCGCACCAACCCCTGGGCAGGACTGGCGAGTCGGGGACGTTCCCTCACTCCGGCCGCGCGACGACTGGACGAGCTGCGGGGCTGAGCCACCGACCTGCCGGGCCGAAGATCATCCCGGGACGACTGACGGCTCTTTCGCGGGGTACTCACCGCTGCATGCGAATGAGTGTGGTGGACGTGGGGTCGAACACGGTGCGGCTCGTGGTGGCGGATCTCCGCGACGGTGTACCGCTGCCCGTGCACACGGCCAAGTGGAAGCTACGGCTCTCCGAGCGCGTCGGCCAGCCGTACGGGGAGATCCCCGAGGACTCCCTACGCCAGCTCGTGCACGCGGTGTCGGCCGCCGCCGAGACCGGCCGGAACTGGGGCGCCGCGGGGCCACTCGCCTTCGCCACGGCGGTGGTTCGCGGCGCGCCGAACCGGCTCGACGTTCTCCGTGCGGTGCGCACCGAGACCGGCGTACGGCTCTGCACCCTCCCGGGAGAGGTCGAGGGAGAGCTGACGTTCCTCGGCGCAAGACGCTGGATGGGCTGGCGCGCCGGACCGCTCGCCCTCTTCGACATCGGCGGCGGCTCCTTCGAAGTCGCCTTCGGCCGGGGCCGGTTGCCCGACTTCGTCGCGTCCCTGCCGCTCGGCGCTGGCCGCCTGACCCGGGACTTCTTCCACGGCCAGGACCCGCCGCCCGGGCACGCGGTGAAAGCCCTGCGCCGCGAGGTACGGCACCAACTCCGGGACGTGGCCGCCCGGATCCGCTGGGAAGGGCCCCGGACCACCGTCGTGACCTCCCGCACCTTCCAGCAGCTGGCCCGGCTCTGTGGCGCCGCACCCGGACGCCAAGGTCCCTTCGTGGAACGGCGGTTGGCGCGCTCGGAGCTGCGCGTGGGCCTCGACCGGCTGGCCGCCCTCGCGTCCTCCGAGCGGTCCCGGCTCCCCGGTGTCTCGGCACCGCGCGCCGCGCAGAGCCTGGCCGGAGCGGTGGTCGGGCACACGGCCATGAAGCTCACCGGCATCAAGACCGTCACCGTCTGTCCCTGGGGCATCCGGGAGGGAGTGCTGCTTCGGTACATGGAGGACGGTGGATCGTGGTGGAAGGAGATGACACGGATCAGCGACGACGCGGAGTCCATGGGCGCGGTCGCCCTGCGGATCGCGCCGATTCCGGAACCGGCGCCCGTCGGCGGGTAGGCGACGCCGGCGCCGCGCCGGGCTACGCCGGGCGGGAGTTCTCCGTGACCGCCTGGGAGATCCGCCGCTGCAGATGGTCGGGCAGCGGCGCTCCGTTGACCGAGTCGACCAGTTCCTCGGCCAGTTGATGGAGCTTGGTGTTCGTGTGCTGGGAGACGGAGACCAGGACGTCCCAGGCGTCCTCGGGGCTGAGGCCGAAGGAGGCCATCAGGACTCCGCGGGCCAGGTCGATGACCGGCCGGGTCAGCATCGCGCGCTTGAGCTGCACGACTTCGACGCGCAGCTCCTCGGCCTCGTCGGACACCCCGTGCTCCTCCATGAGGTCGTGCGTCGTCGCGGAAGGCCCGCGCCGGGCGTTGGTCACCGCGGCGGCGGGCGGACGGCCGTGGTCGAACAGCGATGACGTGTCGGTGAGTGTGAACAGCCTCTCGACTTCCGTGCTGAGCGCCCGGACGGCGACCGTCTTGCCGTCCGCCAGGGCCAGCCGGCGGACGCGCAGCAGGGCGTTGAGCCCGGAGCAGTCGCAGAAACCGACCCCGGCCAGGTCGAGGTCCAGGCCGTCGGACGACCGGGCGAGTGCCTGCCGCAGGGCGGTCTGCACCGTCTGTTCCGTGTCGATGTCGATCTCCCCGGACACCACGACGACGATCCGGGTCCCGGCCGGCCGCGTCGCGATCTTCAGGGAGGCGGAGGCCGGGAGAGGAAGGGAGACCGACGGGGATCTGCCGCGGGGACCGGGGTCACCGCACAGATCGTCCGGACCCCGCTTCCCGAGGGAATGCACCGCTCGTGTTCCGCCATGGCTGCCGCTCCGAGGCATCTGCGCTGTTGTCTGCCCTGTTTGCTGCCGGGACAAGTCTTGCCCGGCGCATGTGACGCGTCAAGATATACACGAAATCTATTTCGTGTCTCACGATACGTGAAAGCTGAGCCCTATGCTCGAGCCATGGACGGAGTACCCGAGACGCATACGGGATGGACGTTCCTCACCAGCCACGCGCGCGTGCTCGCCGCTATCGCCGAGGACCGCCGCACCCGTATCCGTGACGTCGCCGTGCGGTGCAGGCTCACCGAAAGAGCGGTCCAGAAGATCATTTCCGATCTCGACCAGGACGGCTATCTCACCCGCACGCGCGAGGGGCGGACCAACGCGTACCGCATCCAGCCCGGGACCATCCTGCGGCATCCGGCCGAGGCCGGGATGACCGTCGAGGCGCTGCTGTCCGCCCTCGCCCAGCACGACGATCGGCGCGACGACCGGCGGGAGCACTCGGCCGCGGCGGCGAACTCGCCGAGTGACGGCGAGGGTTGACCGACGCCGGTGGCCGACGAACCGGTGACGGTCCGTCGGCCACCATGTCTCACAGGGTCGGTCGTACGCCGTGACCTACCTGCCGCACGCCGGTCCGCTCACCCTCCACCACGGCTTCCGCGAGTTCCCGCGCCGAGGTGGAGCGGGCGTCCCGCGGCAGGCCTTCCACGGGCTCGACCAGGCTGTCCGGCCCCTGCTTCTCGCGCAGCACGCCGCCCAGTTCACGCGGCCCCGCGGGGAACGAGGTGCGGCCCGGGGTCACGGGTCCGCCCGCGACCGCCGGGTCGTCGTCGGCGGTCGGGTCCGGGGCGTTCCACTCCTCGGTTGTGGGGCCGACACGTCCGCCCGATCGGCCGCCTTTTTCCTCACTATTCGTCATGATTTGGCGGCTGGGAGCCGGCGGCTTCGTGCTGGTGTTTCAAGGTGCTCCGCGCGGGAAGGCGCCCTATGAGTGCTTCGGACAGGAGGCACGTCCGTGGGAACTGGTGTACGCCGGATCGCGGGTGTGTTCTGCCTGGTCGACGCGTGCTCACCACCCATGGGGTCCGTCCGTTCGACAACCCCACGAGGGAGTCGTGAGCACCATGGACACAGCCACCAGGAAGCGCCACCCGCACAACGACGCGCCCCGCACCGCGGCGGCCTTCGACCGCCTCTCGCACCTGCCCGCCGGCGCCGAACGAGCCGCCCTGCGCGACGAACTCGTCCGGGTCTGGCTCCCCATGTCCGAACGCATCGCCGGCCGCTATCGCGGAAAGGGCGAGCCCTACGAGGACCTCCGCCAGGTCGCCGCACTCGGTCTCGTCAAGGCCGTCGACGGCTACGACCCCGAGCGCGGCCACGCCTTCGAGAGCTACGCCGTCCCGACCATCACCGGTGAGATCAAACGCCACTTCCGCGACCACATGTGGGCCCTGCACGTGCCGCGCCGCGTCCAGGAACTCCGCAACAGGGTGCGCATCGCCCTGCGGGAGTTGTCCGCCACGAGTTCGGACCGGCGCCCGAGCGTCGCCGAGATCGCCGAGTACGCGCAGCTGAGCGAGGAGGACGTACAGGCCGGTCTGGAGGCGCTGGACAGCTTCACCGCGCTCTCGCTGGACGCGGAGACGCCCGGTGGTGAGGACGCCGGCATGACGCTCGCCGGGCTGCTGGGGGAGTGCGACGCCGGGTTCGACCTGGTCGTCGACCGGGAGGCGGTCAAGCCCGCCCTGCGGCGGCTGCCCGAGCGCGAACGCGTCATCCTGTACCTCCGTTTCTTCCGTGGCATGACGCAGAGCGGCATAGCGGAGCGGCTCGGCGTCTCCCAGATGCACGTGTCGCGGCTGATCAGCACGTCCTGCGCCACGGTGCGCGAACGTGTCCTCCAAGACGCTGCCTGACCTCGCCGGGGAGGGAGGCCGGCCGCCCCGCGGGACTGGTCCCGGGGCGGCCGGTGGCGGGCTCACTGCCGAACCCTCCCGGGAGCGGCTGGGCAGTCGGCCGTCCTCTTCGGACTACCGGGCTGAGGCAGGTTCAAACAACATCCGGCCCAGTGCACGGCCATGTCGCCCGGAACCTCAGCCCGACGACTCGTCGGGCACCGGGTGCTCCGGCCTGGGATTCCAGGACTGCGGAGCCCCGGGCCGCCACGTCCCGGCCTGGCCCGTGTCCGGGATCTCGATGTCGGGGGCCCTGCTTTCGGCCCGGCGCGTCCTTGGAATGTTCACGTTCCGGTCACGCCTCCGGTGGTTCCGGATCCGCCGCGGCCGTCGTGTGGCGGGGCGTGCACGCGTCGTGACAGGGTGCTGAGGAAGGGGGTTCCTCGCGCCCGCGCGGGTGGCCGTCGTACCCTCAACAACGCGGAAACCAGGGCGTGTTGGGGAGTTCCGTCGACGGTCGCACCGAGTGCGTACAGGACGTACCGGCGTACCGGTATGCTCTCGACTGTTGTCTGACGGCAACTATGGTCTCGAGGAACCGTGCGGTGGGGAGGGCAGGACCATGGTGGTGCCACAGCCGCGGGCCGACGACCTGCTGTCGGTGGGTGGCGAAGGGGCCGGCCCGGAAGCCTGGGTGGCCTGGCAGCCCGCTGTCCTGCTGGTCGAGGACGATGCCGGTGACGCGCTCCTGGTGGAGGAGCTGGTCGCCGACAGCGCGCTGAAGATACGTCTGCAGTGGGTGCGGTCGATGGCCGAGGCCGCCGAGGTGCTCGCGGTCGACGTGCCGGACTGTGTGCTGCTCGACCTGCATCTGCCGGACGCGCAAGGACTTGAGGCGCTGTCCCGGGTGCGGGCGAGCGCCGAGCGGGCGGCCGTCGTCGTCCTCACCGGGCTCGCCGAGGAGGAGACCGGCCTCGCCGCCGTCGCCGCCGGCGCCCAGGACTACCTCGTCAAGGGCCGCGTCGAGCCGGGACTCTTCGGCCGCGCGGTGCGCTACGCGATCCAGCGCAAGCAGGCCGAGCGGGCGGCCGTCGCGCTCCAGGCCAGCCGCATGCAGGCCCAGGAGAACGCCCGTCTGGAGCGCGGCCTGCTGCCCCGTCCCCTGCTGCGCGGCGAGGGCGTCGAAGCGGTGACGCGCTACCGCCCCGGGCGCGCGCAGGCGCTGCTCGGCGGCGACTTCTACGACATCGTGCAGAGCGTCGACGGCACCGTCCACGCGGTCGTCGGTGACGTGTCAGGGCACGGACCCGACGAGGCCGCCCTCGGCGTGGCCCTGCGGATCGCCTGGCGCACCCTGGTGCTCAGCGGAGTCACGGGCGCCGAGCAGGCGGCCCGGCTGGAGGAACTCCTGGTCGCCGAGCGCGCCCGGAGCGAGGTCTTCGCCACCCTCATCAGCCTCTCCGCCGCACCCGGCGAACGTACGGCCAGCGTCGTGCGGGCCGGACACCACGGGCTGCTGATGCGGGACGGCGGCGCCGTGGACTGGGTGGAGGTCGCGGGCGGCCCGGCACTGGGCGTGGTCCCCGGGCTCGCGGACTGGCCGGTCGAGGAACTCGCCGTGCCCCAGGACGCCGCTGTGGTGCTGTTCACCGACGGGCTGTTCGAGGGCCATGTCGGACGGGGCTCCGAGCGGCTGGGGAGGACGGACTGCTGCGCCTCGCGCGGGAACGGGCCGCGCTGGCACCGGAGCGGTTCGTCGACGAACTGATCGAATCCGCCGAGCGTCTGGCCGAGGCACAGGGCGGCCTCGCGGACGACGTGGCCGTGATGCATCTGCACTGGACGTGAAGCAGCTGCCCCGGACGTGATTCACTGCGCCGGTACCGAGCAGGTGGGACGAGAGGAAGTCGGGACGAGTGGAACGGTGAGGGACATGACGGGCGGAACAGGGTTCGGGCGCAGGCTGACGGTGCAGGGGTGGTTCTTCCTCGCGCTGTCGCTGATGGTGCTTCTGGTGGTGATCGGCACCGCGATCGGCGCCAGCCTGCTGAGCCAGACCGCCCGGGTCACCGACGACCTGCTGCTGCGGGTCCAGCCCTCCCAGACCGAGGCGTACCGGCTCCAGGCCGCGCTGGTCAACCAGGAGACCGGCATCCGCGGCTACGCGATCGCCGCCGACAAGCAGTTCCTCGCGCCCTACACCACCGGCAAGCAGGACGAGGCCCGGGCGGCCGCGCGACTGCGCGCACACCTCGGTGACCGGCCCGAGCTGCTCGCCGACCTCAACGCCGTGGAGCGCGGCGCGACCGCCTGGCGGCAGGACTACGCCGAGCCCCTCGCCGGCGCCGTCACGCCCGGCCGGCCGCACGCGGTCGACCAGGCCACCGTGGACAGCGGCAAGCACGAATTCGATCACCTGCGCACCCTCTGGGCCAAGCAGAACACCGACCTCGCGAAAGCCGTGAAGCAGGGCCGGGCCCACCTCGACCACCAGCGGACCGTGCGCGACTCCGTCCTCACCGCCATGGTCGTCGCCTTCTTGTTGACCGGCGTCGCCCTCGCCGTCCTCGTACGCCTCCTGGTGACGCGCCCCCTGGAGTCGCTGAGCAAGGCCTCGGAACAGGTCGCGGGCGGCGACTTCGCGCACCACATCACCGGGGAGGGCCCGGCCGACCTCACCGCGGTGGCCGGAGCCGTCGAGGGCATGCGCAGACGGATCGTGGCCGAACTCGACGCCTCCCGCGACCAGGAGGAGATACTGAGCCGACAGGCCGCCGAACTGGACGCCCAGGCCGTGGAACTGCGCCGGTCCAACGCCGAGTTGGAGCAGTTCGCCTACGTCGCCTCGCACGACCTCCAGGAGCCGCTGCGCAAGGTCGCGTCGTTCTGCCAGCTGCTGGAGAAGCGGTACGGGGACAAGCTCGACGACCGCGGCCTGCAGTACATCGACTTCGCCGTCGACGGCGCCAAACGCATGCAGGTCCTCATCAACGACCTGCTCACCTTCTCCCGCGTCGGACGCCTCGACGACACCCGGGAGATGGTCGGCCTCGGCTCGACGCTGGACAAGGCGCTGCGGAACCTCGCAGCCGCCGTCGAGGAGTCGGGCGCACGGATCGACCAGCCCGAGCCCCTGCCCGACATCGTCGGCGACCCGACCCTGCTGACGATGCTCTGGCAGAACCTCGTGGGCAACGCCCTGAAGTTCCGCCACCCGGACCGCGCCCCGCACGTGTCCGTCACCTGCGACCCCGACCCCGACAGCCCCGGCATGTGGCGCCTGAGCGTCGCCGACAACGGCATCGGCATCCCCGAGGAGTTCGCCGACAAGGTCTTCGTCATCTTCCAGCGGCTGCACAGCCGCGACGCCTACGGCGGCACCGGCATCGGACTCGCCCTGTGCAAGAAGATCGTCGAACACCACGGCGGCCGGATCTGGATCGAGTCCACCGTCGGCGAGGGCACCCGCTTCTGCTTCACGCTCCCCTCAGTCGAGGGAGCCGCCGACGAGGCCCATGCCGCCGTGGACATCGAAGCCACCGAGGTCGCCGAGCCCACCGACGGGACCGGTACCTCCACCACCACCGACGAGAAGGCCCTCACATGACCCTCCCTGGCGCGACCCCGATCGACGTCCTCCTCGTGGAGGACGATCCCGGCGACGAACTGATGACCCGGGAGGCCTTCGAGGACAACAGGATCGGCAACACCCTCCACGTCGTCCGCGACGGCGAGGAGGCCCTCGACTTCCTCTACAAGCGCGGCGACCACACCGACGCCCCGCGGCCCGACCTCATCCTCCTGGACCTCAACCTCCCCAAGTACGACGGCCGTCAGGTCCTGGAGAAGATCAAGTCCGATCCGGAGCTCGCGCACATCCCCGTGGTCGTCCTGACCACCTCCTCGGCCGAGGAGGACATCCTGCGCAGCTACAAACTGCACGCCAACGCCTATGTCACCAAGCCGGTCGACCTCGACCAGTTCATCGCCGCGGTCCGGCAGATCGACGACTTCTTCGTGCAGGTCGTCCGCCTGCCCCACCGCTTCGGCTGAGGCGTTAGGGTTTTCGTACGAGGTGAGGAACCGCGCGTCGAGTTGGTGAGGGCCATGGTGTCGGAGGAGGACCGTGCCGAGGAGATCACCGGTGTGTTCCTGCACCGGCTGCCGGAGGACTCCTGGTGGTGGTCGGACGAGATGTTCCGGCTTCTCGGCTGCGAGGCCGACGCTGTCACGCCCACCGCCAAACTGCTCCGCGGCCACGTCCACGCCGAGGACCAGGCCCGCCTCGACAGCGCGCTGGAACACGGCAGGACCACCGGGCGGCCCTTCAGCTGCTACCTCCGCTTGGTCGGCACACCGGACGCCGAACGCAGCGTCGTCCTGGTCGGCGACGGCCGCAGCGGGGACGACGGCGAGGTGGTGGTGCTGCGCGGATTCGCCGTCGACGTGACGACGTCCGTACGGCAGGAGGCACGGCGTACCGCCGACTCCGACATCGACCGGGCCCGCGTCTCCCAGGAGGACATCGACCTCGCGCGCGGAGTGCTCATGGCGCTCTACGGAGTCGACGCGGACATCGCGATGCGCGTTCTGCGCCGCCACTCGCAGTACGCCAACGTCAAACTCCGCACCCTGGCCCAGTCCGTGCGGGAGGCCGCGCTCACCGCACCCGGCCGGCCCCAGCACGACCTGCACCAGCGGGTCTCGTCCGTGCTCTACCCCGACCGCGACTGAGCGGCCGGCCACCCTTGCGCACATGGGGCCGCTTGGGGGTGGGAATCCCGGGTAGGCCAACCCCATGAACGGCGAATCAGCACACTGCCGGCTTCCCTGAGGCGTCGAACCCTTGGCAGCGCACGGGGAGGCAGACCGGACACAGTGGCGAGCGGACGGCACGGACGCCGTCGCGGGCCGGATCGCGGATGCCGTCGACGGCCTGTCCGAGCTGTGGACCGCGGCGGCGTCCGAGGCGTCCGTACGGCTCTCCCGCATCAACTGCGTGCCCTGCACGCCCTGGAGGCCACGCCGGGCGCGAACCTGACCCTGCTGGCGGAGCGGCTCGACGCCGGGCTGCCCACGGTGAGCAGACTCTGCGACCGGCTGGAGGCGGCCGGGCTGCTGCTCAGGAAGGCCGCACAGCACAACCGCAGGGAGATACAGCTCTGGCTCACCGCACACGGCCAGGACGTGCTCGCGGAGGTGGCCGAGCGGAGGTCCCGGGCGCTGGCGGAGGTCGTGAGCGGCATGACCGCGCAGGACCGCGAGGCCCTGGAACGCGGACTGCTGGCGTTCATGGCGATGCTCACCGGGGGCGGGTGACCCCTCGGTTCACGGCGTGGCGGCGTCGCGTCCGTTCCAGTCCAGGCAGACCACGGCCGCGTCGGCGGTCAGTTCCGTGCCGCCGAAGTGCTCGATGAGGCTCGCCACCACCGAGCGCGCGACCTCCTGCGGGGCCTGCGTCGGCGCCGCGTCCAGCGCCCGGCGCAGCGAGTCCTCGCCGAACAGGGAGCCGTCCGGAGAGTGGGCCCCGTGGACGCCGGTGCTCACCGCCACGAGCCGGTCTCCGGGCCGTACCGTGAAGGTCTGCTCCTCGTAGGCGGTCTCCTCGAACATGCCGAGCGGGAGCTGTGCCTCCAGTTCGATCTGCTTCACCGTGTCGCCGCGCCTGCGGTAGAGCCGCGGGGAGCCCGCGTCGACGGCCTGGACCGTGCCGGTCGCGAGGTCGAAGCGGAGCAGCAGCGTCGAGGCGTACACCTTGCCGCCGAACTGGGCGTACACCGCCTGGTCGGCGAGCCGCGCCTGGTCGGCGAGGCTCACGCCTGCGCGACGGGCGTTGCGCAGGGCGCCCACCGTGACGCTGGTCAGCAGGGAGGCGTCGATACCGCGGCCCATGCCGTCGGTGACCGTCAACGTGAGGCGGCTGTCGTCGGTGCTCCAGTCGAAGTTGTCGCCTCCGACCGTGTACGCGGGCTCCAGATGGGCGCCGATCACGAACTCCGGGCGGTGGCAGCCGCGCCCTGGCAGGAGCTGCCACTGCATCTCGGCGGCCAGGGTGAGGCGCCGGGTGCGGCGGGCCAGGAGGTACAGGTCGGTGTCGCGCTCCGCCGTGGCGATCTCGTGGCCCAGCGCGGTGGCGAACTCGACGAGCCCGCGCACCCCGGCCGGGTCGGCGCCGGCGGCGGGCAGCCGGGCGGAGAGCACACCGCGCCGGTCACCGCGCACGGTGACGGGCACGTACACGGTGGCCGTCCCGTCCTCTCCCGCTTCGACGACGGGCGTCTGCAGGGTGAACGCGCGTCCCGCGGGGCCGTCGTAGGCCGACAGAGGCTCGCCGGCGGTGTCCGGCAGCGGAGAGACCGGACGCAGCACCCGCAGGCCGTAGTCGGCGAGGAGGAGGCTGACCTCCCGGGCTCCGGCCCGGTCGGCGAGCAGGCGGCGGGCCGTCCCGACGAGAGCGTTGGGCGGCGACGACCGCAGTTCGCTCTCCACAGAGGGGAGCGACTCAGAGGTGCTCACGGCGTTCACCCTTCCGGCTCAGTGTCTTCACACTAGCGCCACGCGGGTGGGTGCGGGGGACGGCGGGGGCGCACCTCATCGCCCCCGCCAGTCCAGGCACACCACCAAGGCGTCGTCGTCCGGGGTCGGTGAGCCGCGGTGGCCGGTCAGCTCGCGCAGCACGGCCCGCGGCACCTCGGCGGCGGGCAGCAGCCTCGTGTGCTGGATCGCCCGCGCCAGCGCCGCGTCCCCGTACGCCTCACCCTTCGGCGAGGCGACCGCGTACACCCCGTCGCTGACGAAGAGGAGCCGGTCGCCGGGCTGGACCTGGAAGTCCTGCTCGACGTAGTCGGTCTCCTCGAACATGCCCAGCGGCAGCTGCGCGTCGAAGGCGATCCGCTCGACCACGCCGTCGCGCAGCCGCATCGTCTGCGGCGAACCGGCGTCCACCACCCGGGCCCGTCCGGTGGTGAGGTCGAAGTCGAACATCAGCACCGACATGTGGCTACGGCCCTGGTAGTGCGCGTACACCGCCTGGTCGGCGAGGGCCGCCTGGTCGCCGAGGGGATGCCGGCCCGGCGCGCGTTGCGCAGGGCGTTGACCGCCAGGTTCGTCAGGAGGGAGGCCTCTATGCCCTCGCCCATGCCGTTGGAGACGTAGAGCGTGAGGTGGTCGGCCGTGGCGGACCAGTCGAAGTTGTCCCCGTGGATCGCGTACGCGGGCTCCAGCTGTGCGCCGAGATCGAACTCGGAGCGCGAGCACGAGCGGCCCGGCAGCAGCTGCCACTGCATCTCCGCCGCCAGGGTGAGCCGGTCCTTGCGCCGGGCCCGCAGATACAGGTCCGTGTCCCGCTCGGCGACCAGCACCTCGTGGCCCAACACCTCGGCTACATCGGTCAGTTCGGGCAGGCACTCGCGTGCGTGGTCGCCACCGGGCAGGGTCACAGAGAGCACGCCGAGACGGTCCCCGCGTACGGTGATCGGCAGATGGACGCGCACGCTGCCGTCCCCGAGGTTCCCCTCCACGAAGGGTTCCTGGGCGCCGAAGGCGGCCCGCGGGGGTGTTGTGCACGGAGACCGCCGGCAGGGTGTGCGGCAGCTCGGTCACGGGCTGGAGCACGGTCAGGCCGTAGTCGGCCATGAGCAGGTCCACGGAGTCCGCCCCGTACAGCCGGCTCAGCTCGCGGCCGACGACGTCGGGCAGCTCATGGGGGCCGCCGTGCGCAAAGCTCGCTCGACAGCCAGGAATCTGTTCACGATCGTAGGTATGCCAATCTCACCCGGAGCACGCGTCGCCCGCTCCTGCGGTGGGCCGTACGGCCCCGGCGCCGCGTGTGGTCTCGTCCATCCATGTCCGTTGCGCCTGCCTAGTAGGCTGGGGCCCGTCCCTGTGCCTGCGAGAGTGTGACTGTGACGTCCTTCCACCCCCGCCCCGAGCCCGACGAGGTCGCGCGCGTCACCTCAACGGCCGCGGAACTGCTGGAAGTCCTGTGGGGGCGTGCCTCGACGGCGCCCGCGTCCGCCTCCCAGCTGCGTGTGCTGTTCATCCTGGAGCACCACGAGGGCATCAACCTGCGGACCCTCGCCGACCATCTCGCCTCGACCCCGCCGTCGACCAGCAGGCTGTGCGACCGGTTGCAGGCCGCCGGTTTCGTCGACCGCGAGGTGAGTCCCACGGACCGGCGCGAGGTGCGCCTGTACCTCAGCAGCTTGGGGCGGGCCTTCCTGTCGGACCTGCGGGCCCGGCGCGAGGAGGCGCTCGGGGCGGTGCTCGAACAGATGCCGGCCGCCGGGCGCAACGCGCTCCTCACCGGCCTGGAAGCGTTCTGTGCGGTGGCGGCGGCGCAGATACACGACCACGACGACTCCTCGGGCAGCCGTACCGCCTGACCGAGACGCCCAACAGCCGCCCAGTGGGCGGCTGTTCGTTGTTCGTGGCCGGCGCACGGAGTGGCCTCCGCCGACCGGGACATCCCAGATCCTCCCCCTGCTGCGATGACACCCGCTACTTTCTTGCCTCATGGCCATAGTTGTCAAACGGCAAGTTTCGCGGGTGCCGACGCCGACATGTGGTCGAGCAGGGGAAGTCGGGTGGAGATTCCGGGCCGGTCAGCCCAGTTCGGCGCCCTTGGCGGCGGCCTCGGACTCGGAGTGCGCGTCACTGGTGGCGAGCGTGCCGCCCGCGCTCTCCAGGTGAGCCCGCACGAACCACTGGAACTGCTCCAGGTCGCGCAACTGCCCGATCAGCAGGTCCTCGGTGGCGGGATCGATGTCGCCCGCCTCCTTGACCGCGGCCCGGACGTCCTCGATCAGCCCCGTGTAGACGAGGTTGAGCGCGCCGAGGTGGGCGATGGCGTCGGCCCGGCCGATGGAGTAGTCGTCCCAGGTGCGCTCGGCCACCAGCGTGCCCGGCGTGCCCGGTGCGATCCCGCCGAGCGCGGCGATGCGCTCCGCGATGTCGTCGGCCATCTCACGCACCTGGTCCACCTGCGGGTCGATCATCTCGTGCACGGCGATGAAGTGCGGCCCGACGACGTTCCAGTGCACGTGCTTCAACGTCAGGTGGAGATCGTTCAGCGAGTGGAGCCGCAGCCGCAGCACACCGATCAGCCGGCCCGCGGCTTCGCGCTCGATGCCGGGAACGGTGTACTTCGGGGTCAGGTCCTTGATCTCCTCGGTCATGGTTCACCTCTGGTCGTTCGGTAGGGCGTGCGGTTCCTTACCTGATCACGGGTTCCCCTGTCCGGCGAGGTCAGACATCCCGATTGTGCGTGATACGTCACGAACGGCCCGTGGGCCGTCCCCGGGCAGCAGATCCTGGATCTTCGCCTTGAACCCCTGCCTGACCATGGCCGCGCGGTCGCTGTCGCCCTTGAGGACGGACGAGGCGGCGGCCTCGATCTGCTCCAGGGAAGCGTGCGGCGGGATCGGCGGTACGGCGGGGTCGGTCACGAAGTCCAGCACGCACGGCCGGTCCGCCGCGAGGGCGCTCTCCCAGGCGGCGGTCACCTCGTCCGGCTTCTCCACCCGGATGCCGGTCAGGCCGAGGGAGCGGGCGAAGTCGGCGTAGGCGACGTCCGGGATCGACTGCGAGGGCAGGAACCGCGGGGCGCCCTCCATGGCCCGCATCTCCCACGTCACCTGGTTCAGGTCCCGGTTGTTGAGCACGGCGACGATCAGCCGCGGATCCGCCCACTCCTGCCAGTACTTGGCGACGGTGATCAGCTCGGCCATGCCGTTCATCTGCATCGCCCCGTCCCCGACCAGCGCGATGGCGGGCCGGTCGCCGTGCGCGAACTTCGCCCCGATGGCGTACGGCACCCCGGACCCATCGTGGCGAGGGTCCCCGACAGCGAACCGCGCATCGCACCGCTCAACTTCAGGTGCCGGGCGTACCAGTTGGCGGCCGAGCCGGAGTCGGCGGACAGGATCACGTCGTCCGGCAGCAGTCCGCTGAGCGCGTGCACGACGTGCTCGGGGTTGACCGGATCGGCCTCGACGGCGGCCCGCCGCTCCATGACCTCCACCAACGGGCCACGTTCGCCTCGATCTTGATCCGCCACGACGGATCGTCCATCTGCTCCAGCAGCGGCAGCAGCCTGCGCAGCGTCGCCGCCGCGTCACCGACGAGATTGACCTCGAAGGGGTAGCGCAGCCCCACCATGTGGGGATCGATGTCGATCTGCACACCCCGCGCCTTGCCGAACTTCGGCAGGAACTGCGAGTAGGGGAACGACGAGCCGATCACCAGCAGCGAGTCGCACTCCCGCATCATCTCGTAGGACGGCCGGGTGCCCAACAGGCCGATGGAGCCGGTGACATAGGACAGGTCGTCCTCCAACGCGTCCTTGCCGAGCAGGGCTTTGGCGACGCCGGCGCCGAGCCGGTCGGCGACCGCCTTCACTTCCTCGCGGGCACCCCGGGCGCCCTGACCGATCAAGATGGCCGTCTTTCCACCGGAGTTGAGGACATCGGCGGCCCGCCGCAGATCGTCGTCGTCCGGCACCGCCGTGTAGTGCGGCATGCCCAGACTCGAGGGCACCATCTTGAAGGCGTGCTCGGGCGGCGTGTAGGCGAGCTCCTGGACGTCCAGCGGAATGATCACCGCGGTCACCGAGCGGCGGGCCACGGCGGTACGCATCGCCCGGTCGATGACGTTCGGCAACTGCTCGGGGACGGTGACCATTTCGCAGAAGTCGGAGGCGACGTCCTCGTAGAGGCTCAGCAGGTCGACCTCCTGCTGGTAACTGCCGCCCATGGCACTGCGGTTGGTCTGCCCGACGATCGCCACGACGGGGACGTGGTCGAGCTTCGCGTCGTAGAGACCGTTGAGGAGATGGATCGCGCCGGGGCCCGAAGTCGCCGCGCAGACACCGACCTTGCCGGAGAACTTGGCGTAACCGACGGCCTCGAACGCGGACATCTCCTCGTGCCGCGACTGGACGAAGCGCGGGTTGTCCTCCGCGCGGCCCCAGGCGGCGAGCAGGCCGTTGATGCCGTCGCCCGGGTAGGCGAAGACGTGGGTGACGTCCCACTCGCGCAAGCGCTGGAGAACGTGGTCGGCGACTGTGGTGGACATGGGCGGGGTCCTTCCGGGGTGTCCGTCCGGTACGGGCCTACGGGTACCCCGGAAGGCGCTCAACCCCGCCGTCTCTCGGGTGACGACATGCCGCGGGCCGGAAGCCCACGGCATCCGGCCCGTCTGTCGGCGCTGTTCCTTCGGCTCGTCAGTCGTCGCCTCTGACTATGTTGCCCTCGATCAGTGTCGGCGGAGGCGGTGTCACGCTGCTGTCGTCGACGGGCGGGACACAGGTCCGTAGAGGCTTCCCGCCACGGCGGCGGGCCTTCGCCCAACCGGTCTCGGGCGGCCGATACGGGTCTTCCTTCTTTGCGGTGCGCGCGGTCACAGCGCTTCAACTTCTCTCTCTGCGTCAGAAATGTGCGGTCCCTGGTGCTAGACGTTCGGGTCCCCGTCGGGCGAGGACTCAAACGCGTTCTGGGACATTCGGTTCAGGGACCGCGGCGATCAACTCCGTGCGAAGTCGAGAAGATCGGCATTGAACCGCTCGGCGAACTTGGGCACCATCGCCAGGCCGTGCGGAGCGCCCGGATAGACCTTGTAGACCGCGTCCTTGACGAGTTTCGAGGATTTGTCGCCGGAGGCCACGATGGGCACGATCTGGTCGTCGTCGCCGTGCACGATCAAGGTCGGGACGTCGATCTTCTTGAGATCCTCGGTGAGATCCGTCTCGGAGAATGCCTTGATGCAGTCATAAGCACCCTTGATTCCCACGGTCATGCTCCACAACCAGAACTCGTCACGAGTTCCCTGGGTGACGGTCGAGTCGTCGCGGTTGGCGCCGTAGAACGGGGCGCTGAGATCCTTGTAGTACTGCGAACGGTCCGTCTCGACACCATTGCGGATCTCGTCGAAGACCTCGATCGGCAGGCCTTCCGGGTTCGCGTCCGTCTTGAGCATGAGCGGCGGGATCGCGCCGAGCAGCACGGCCTTCGCGACTCGGCCGGAGCCGTGCCGGCCGAGGTAGCGGGTGACCTCGCCGCCGCCGGTCGAGTGCCCGACGAGGATCACGTCGCGGAGATCCAGGGTCTCGATGACCGACGCGAGGTCGTCGGCGTAGGTGTCGAGGTTGTTGCCGTCCCAGGGCTGGTCCGAGCGTCCGCCTCCGCGCCGATCATGGGCCACGGCCCGGAAGCCGTTGTCCACCATGAATTTCAGCTGGGGTCCCACGCGTCGGCGGTCAGCGGCCAGCCGTGGGAGAAGACGACGGGCTGCCCGGATCCCCAGTCCTTAAAGAAGATCCGTGTGCCGTCCGAGGTCGTGGCGAAGGGCATGGTGATTTCCTCTCCAACCGATTCTTGGTACCCAAGCCGGACGGTGAACACCACGCCACGGAACCATTAACGGACGTACGACGGGAAATCGACGGAAAAGGCCAGCAGCGAGAGGCGACCGGAATGAGCACGTCGTCGAGGTCACTCTAGTCGAAGTGGGGCACTTCAGCGTGTCGAGTGGCTTCCTCCGCCGCTTCCACCGTAACCCGAGGGGTGGGCGAAAAACGTCAGACTGTGGTGCGTTCTCTCGCTCCCGTGCGATGGCTACCGTTTCGGCCATGCCAGAACTGACAGCTCGCAACGTCGGCCCGTCCGGAATCGACATCGTCTACGAACGCTTCGGTGATCCCGGGGCGCCGCCGGTCCTGCTGATCATGGGAGCAGGCGCTCAGCTGATCAACTGGCCGGAGGGGTTCTGCCAGGAGCTGGTGGACCGGGGCCTGCACGTGATCCGCTTCGACTCCCGCGACGCCGGCCGGTCGACCCACTTCCCCGGGGCGCCCGTACCCGACTTCCCGGCAGCGCTGGCCGGTGACTTCTCGTCGGCGTCCTACACGCTCTCCGACTTGGCGGCCGACACCATCGGTCTGCTCGACGCGCTCGGCCTCACCGGAGCCCACCTCGTCGGCTCCTCGATGGGCGGAATGATCGCCCAGGTCATCGCGATCGAGTACCCGGACCGGGTTCGCTCGCTCACCTCCATGATGTCCACGACGGGCCAACCCGGCGTGGGCGAGGCCGACTTCTCCGTGTTCGCCGACCTGGGAGCACCGCCGCGGGACCGGGAGGCCTTCATCGACTGGCAGGTACGCGCCCTCCGCCTCGCCGCGTCCCCGGTCTTCCCGTTCGACGAGACCGCGGCGGCCGAACGATCCGGACGCGTCTTCGACCGCGGTTACGACCCCTTGGCATCCAACGCCAGGGCCTCGGGGTACTGGCCACCGGCGACCGCACCGAACGCCTGCGGTCCCTGCGGGTGCCCACCCTGGTCGTGCACGGCACCGCCGACATCGTCTGCGACATCAGCGGCGGCCACGCCACGGCGGCGGCCGTCCCCGACGCGGAGTTGCTGATCCTGGAGGGAATGGGCCACGGCCTTCCGGAGGAGCTGTGGCCGGAACTGGCGTCTCGTATCGGCGAGTTGGTCCACCATGCGGAGACGGTGACGACCTGACCGTGTCGGCATGGGGTGCGCGGGGGTTGTCGCTGCACTGGAGGCGGGGACGGACGACAGTGGTCGTGCCCGGGACGCGGATCCGCCGGGTCGAGGTCGCCGAGAAGTCGCTGACCGTACTCCTCTTCGAGGACACACAGACTGACACGGCACGGCCATGACGGTCCGGCATCGCGACCGGGACACGGCCGCCGCGCTCGGCAGGGAGCCCATCGTGGCGGCGTGCGCTCTGGTACGTGGTCCTGGGGTTGCCGTCGGCCGTGTGGCTGATGACCCCTTGCGTGTCCTCGCGTCGACCCGTGTGGCCTGGCTGGGAGTGGCCCTGGCCGCATTCTCGTTGACCGGCCTCTGGGACATTGCCCTCAGCGCCCCGGCGATTGTCTGGCTGGCGGAGTCGCTGGGCTCGGTGTTCTAGAGGCAGCGTCCGGGACCGGAAACTCGTTGGACAACTCCCGCTCCAGCAGCCAGCGTTGGCGTAATGCAGCAGGAGCAGATGTGGAACTCTGACGTCGCCCAGCGGTACGACACGCCCGGCACCGGAATGTTCGCGCCCGACACTTTGGGGCCGACCGTGGAGCGGCTCGCGCAACTCGCGGCGGGCGGGGCCGCGTTGGAGTTCGCTGTCGGGACCGGGCGGGTGGCCGTGCCGCTCGCCGGGCGTGGAGTCCCCGTCACCGGGATCGAGTTGTCACGGCCGATGGTGGAGCAACTGCGCACCAAGGCTGACGAAGCGACGATCCCCGTCGTCCTCGGGGACATGTCGACCTCCGTCGCGCCCGGGACGTACAGACTCGTCTATCTCGTCTACAACACCATCTCGAACCTGCTCACCCAGGCCGAGCAGGTCGAGTGCTTCCGAACGCGGCCCGCCATCTCACGGCCGGCGGGCGGTTCGTCATCGAGCTGTGGGTGCCGGAGCTGCGCACCCTGCCGCCGGGGCGGACGGCCACCGTGTGGCAGACCGACCGGGACTACATCGGTCTGGACACCTACGACGTCCTCAACCAGCATGTCGTGTCGCACCACTTCCACTTCGACGACACCGAGCAGGCGCAGTTGTACCGCAGCCCGCACCGGTACATCTGGCCGGCCGAACTCGATCTCATGGCGCAGCTGGCCGGGTTCGAGCTGGAGAGCAGGCATGGGGACTGGTCCGGCGGCGAGTTCACCGCGGAGTCGCGTTCGCATGTCTCCGTCTACCGGGTCCCGCTGACGCCGTAGCCGTAGCCGTCTCGGTATCGCTGTTTCAACTTGGCGGTTTGACAGGGGACTTGTCGACGACGGCCTCTGCCGGAACGTCCGTCAACGCTATGCGGGCGGTGATGCGCTTGCCCACCGGCTCGCGCCGCGCCTCGAAGCCGTGTGCCACCGCCCGTACGATCTCGAGGCCGTGCTGTCCCACGCGTTGGGCGTCCGCGCCCTGGGCGACCGGGAGCCGTGGGTCGGAGTCCCACACCTCCACCTCGACCAGGCTGTCGACGATCCGCAGATCCATCAGTACCGGACCGGGCGCGTACTTACGGGCGTTGGTGACCAGCTCGCTCACCACCAGCTGTGTGAGATCCATCGCCCGGGCCGACACCGGCAGCCCGAACTCGGCCCGGGCCCGGGTCAGGAACGTGGCGGCCAGTCGGCGGGCTTCGGCGATGCATGAGCCGTCACCGTCCAGTGCCACGGTGGACCGTATGGCCCGGTCCCGGGCCTGCGGTGCTGTGTCGTCGTCGTCCGATGACTCTGGTTCCATCAGGATCGTTTCACCGCCTTCCGCGTGCCCCGCGCGTACCCCGTGAGATAACACGCACTCTTCAATGTCCATAGGCTCCACCGGAGCTGGGCATCAACCGTACGATGCGGGGCAGCACTTCGGATGAAATCCTGATCCGTAGCGCTCACCGACTTGTGTATGAGGACAGATGGTGGACACCGAACAAGCGGGGCAGCCGGGGCGGTTGTCGGTCAGGACCGACGTCGTCGACGGCACCTTGGTCGTGGCCCTGACCGGGAGATCGACCATGAGACAGGCGGCTCGCTGAGGGAGGCGCTGGACCTGCCGAACGCCGCCGCACCGCACGCCGTCATCGACCTGAGCCAGGTCACCTTCATGGACTCCAGCGGCATCAACATCCTCATCGCCGTCCACCGCACCCTCGCCGAGGCGGGCGGCTGGCTGCGGCTGGCCGGGGCCGCCCCGCCCGTGCTGCGCATCATCCAGCTCGTCGGCATCGACGGAATCATCAAGTGCCACCCGACGGTCCAACAGGCCCTCGGGGACCGACCGTTGCGGTGACAGGGATATTCGCTGCCCGGTCGCCGGGGCGCGGTGGTAGACAGGCTGTGTGACAGAGAACCTGGAGTTCCCCGACCTGCTGCGCCTCATCGACGAACGGTCGGTCGCGTTCCGGGCCGCCGTCGCCTCCGCGCCGAGCCTCGACGCCCAGGTGCCGACCTGCCCCGAGTGGACAGTCCGCGATCTGGTCGAGCACCTGGGCGGGGTGCATCGCCGGTGGGCCGCCAACGTCGCCGCGGGACCTGCCGACGGTCCGTCCGGCACCGTCCCGGAGGCGCCGAAGGAACCCAAGGCCCTCCTGGCCTGGTCGGCGGAGTCCACCGAGCAACTGCTGCGCACCCTGCGGGAGTTCGGCCCGGATCGCGACTGCTGGACCTGGTGGGGCGGCTCGCAGTCCCCGCAGACCTCCGGGGCCGTAGCCCGCCACCAGGTCCAGGAAGCCTCGGTGCACACCTACGACGCCCAGATCACCCTGGGTGCGTCGCAGGCGCAGCCGCTGCCCGAGGAAGCCGCACTCGACGGCGTCGACGAGTTCCTGTCCACCTGCTGCGCGGGCACCGACCCCTGGCCGCACGCCCCCGCCACCGTCGACTACCACGCCACCGAAGGCCGCTCCTGGCGCCTCGCACTCTCCGCCGACGGCGCCCGCGCCACCCGTATCCCCGCAGCCGCTCCTGGCGCCGACGCCTCCCTCCGGGGCACGGCCGGTGAACTGGTCCTGGTGCTGTACGGCCGGATCCCGGTCGGCTCGCTGGAGGTGGAGGGCGACGGAAACCTCTTCGAACTGCTTCTGGCCTGGGATCCGAGCGCCTAGGCGGGACGGCGGGGAGCGTCGGGAGTTCCGGGCGGACTGCCTGGCGACGATCACGCAGGCGGACGGCCGGGGCGTGCCCCGCTCCCGACGTCGGTCACCACGCGCGCGCTGCCCTTCCCGCACCCTGACGTCCACTGACTCGATGGGCAGGCCCGTCCCTCCCCGCAGCCGGGGAAGGCACCGCCGTGTGGCCCAGCAGTAGCCTCCGGCACAGCACCGGCGAAACCCTCGGGTCGGTGATGGGCAAGCAGTGGTTCAAGGGCCGCGACGACGGTCGCCCGTCACGCGCGCTTCATGCAGGCTTCGACGTGGTCGAGCATCGCGTCCAACGCCACCTCCAGCGGCCGGACTTGGCGCTGAAGTTGGGTGAGCAGCAGGCCTCCCTGGAGCGCGGCGAGGAGTGCGAGGGCGAGGTCGTCGGGGTCGGTGTCGAGTTCACCGCGGTCGTACATCTTCTGGAGGCCCGCGCGGATCGCCGACTCCCAGCGCAGGAAGCCGCTGGCCGCGGCGAGCCGTGCTTCGGGGTTGGTCTCCGCGATCTCGCTGCCGAGGGAGCCGATCGGGCAGCCGCCGCGGCACTGCAGCCGGAGCTGGTACTCGACCAGCGCGTCCCGCCACTGCCGTAGGCCCTTCATGGTGTCGAGCCCGGCGAAGAGGGGTTTCTGCATGTCCAGGACCGCCTCGGTCTGGAACTCGATGACGGCCAGCAGCAGTTCCTGCTTGTCGGCGAAGTAGTGGTAGATCTGCGAGCCGCTCACCCCGGCGGCCGCCCGTACGTCCTCCAGCGTCGCTTCGGTCACGCCCCGCTCGTACATGAGCGTCGCGGCGGCGGCGACGATCCGGCGCCGGGTCTCCTGCCCCTTGCGGGTGAGCTTCCTCTGCGCGGGCCGTCGCGTCTCGGTCGTCATAGTCGTAACGCTAACAGATTCTGGATTGGACAACCCATTTTAAACGGACGATTGTGGGTCGCCTAACCCACTCCGGCCGCCGTGCGCGGCCGGATTCCCGGAAGGAACCGGAATGGAACTCTCCGACAAGGTCGCCCTCGTCACCGGATCGACCGGCGGCATCGGCGCCGAAACCGCCCGGCTGATGGCCGCGGCCGGCGCCGAGGTCGTCGTCTCCGGCCGCAATGCCGAGCGCGGGGCCGCGACCGTGCGGTCGATCACGGACACCGGCGGCAAGGCACGCTTCGTCGCCGCCGACCTCACCGACCCGGCCGCTCTGCGCTGCCTCGCCGAAGCGGCCGGGCCCGTCGACATCCTGGTCAACAACGCCGCGATCTTCCCCGGGCGCCGACCGTGGACCAGGAACTCGACACGCTCGACGAGAGCCTCGCGGCGAACATCCGCGCCCCGTACCTCCTCACCGCGGCGCTGGTTCCCGCGATGATCGCCAGGGCTCCGGCAGCATCGTCAACGTCAGCACCATGGCCGCCCGGATCGGCATTCCCGGGCTGTCCGTCTACAGCGCCACCAAGGCCGCGCTGGAGTCGCTGACGCGCACCTGGGCGGCCGAGTTCAGTCCGGCCGGCGTGCGGGTGAACACCGTCGCCCCGGGTCCTACGCGGACCGACATGGTCCTGGACACCATGGGTGAGGAGAACGCCGAGCAGTTCGCGAAGACCACGGTGCTCGGCCGGCTCGCCGCCCCGCGGGAGATCGCCGAGGTGATCCTCTCTCGCCTCGGACCGCGCGAGCTATCTCACCGGCGCCACCCTTGCGGCCGACGCGGGGCGGACCGCCGTCTAGTGCTCTGTCGGCATAGGTACGCCGGTCGGTGGTCGTGGCGGTTGGGTGTGGGGTGACGTCAGATCCGACCGCCGGGGAGCGGGTGAAGGTGCCGCCGGGCTTGGTCGTCGGCGGGAAACGCGAGCCGGTGACCGCCCAGCTGGTGCGGGTCCGTGAGGAGCGCCCCAGACCGGCAACACCGCCGGCGGACGGCCTGGGTCGGCATGAGCCCCTGCGGCCGATCGAACTGCACGCCTTCGGGAAACGGTACGGCCCGGCGTGCCGCCGCCTGCTGGAGGGGTGAGGGTGGGGTGCATGGTCACCCTGCCGTCGATCGCGCCCATGCTCGCGTCACCCGGCCGGCTGCCGTTGCCGGGCGGTGATGATCGGTGGGCGGTCGAGACCAAGCAGGACGGTCAGCGCGTGCTTGCCTATCTGCCGGGGATGGGATGGCGTTGTTCCGGTCCCGGTCGGGCGAGAACATCACCGCGGGGTACCCGGAGCTGCAAGCCCTGGGAGAGGTGTTCCGAGGAACGCCGGCGGTCCTGGACGGCGAGATCGTCGCCCTGGACGAACGGGGGCGGGCGGACTTCGGGCGGCTGGCGTCGCGGATGGGGCTGGTCCGGTCACCGGCCGCCGTGATCAGCCGGGCCGCCCGGCGTGCGCCTGTTCATCTGGTCCTGTTCGACGTCGTGTTTCTCAGTGGCGACAGCCTCCTGGCGGAGCCGTACGCCGAGCGACGGGAGGTACTGGAGTCCCTGGGACTGGCCGGGGCGTGCTGGTCGGTGCCGGCGGTGGTCGTCGGCAGCAGTGCGCAGGCGCTCGAAGCGACCCGCGCGGCGGGGCTGGAGGATCGTGTGCAAGCGGCTGACGTCCCGTTACGAGCCCGGGGTGCGCTCACGGTCGTGGATCAAGATCAGGAACCTGGTCACCACCGACGCGATCATCGGCGGCTGGATGCCCGGCAAAGGGCGCCTGGCCGGCCTGCCCGGGGCGCTTCTGCTCGGGCAGCGGCACGAAGGGCGGCTGCGGTACATCGGCAACGTCGGTACCGGCTGGAGCGAGCGTGAACGGGCGGAACTGTCCGCACTCCTGCGCGTCGCCGCCACCATGGACTGCCCCTTCACCCCGGTCCCGCCGGTCACGGGCGCCCACTGGGTGCTGCCCCGCCTGGTCAGCGAGGTCACCTACGCCACACGCACCCGGGCCGGCTACCTCCGCCACCCCTCCTGGCACCGCCTGCGCCCTGACCTCGCCCCTGAGGACATCGCGTAACCCGATAGAGGAGACCGCCGTGAACCGCGAACCGGCGGACGTCACGCGCTGACCAGGTGTGAACGCGGTGTGGTCCAACTCGGCGTCAGTGACGTGCTGTTGGAGACTTCATCTTCGTCGGCGGTGCCTTTCTAGATCTGGTCCTTGCTGAACAGGGCTTTGTCCAGGGCGCCTTGGGCGTTGCTGCGGGCCAGATCGGTGGTTGCGGCAGGGAGCAGGGCGAGGGCTCCGGAGGCGAGCAGGAGGATGCGTACGCTGTCGCCGGGCGCGGGTCCGATGCCGGGGAGGAGGGGATGAGGAGCCCCGCCGTGACGAGACGGCCGGGCCGGTGAGCCTGTTGGCGGCACGCCGAAGCTGTGAGGCGGCGGTCAAGTCCGGTGCGTGGCGCAGCAGTTCGTTCCAGTCGGAGCTGACCGCGGGGATGATAGGCAGCAGCGGGACCGTCGCGTAGGGGAGGCCTCAGGCGTCCCGGCTGCCGTTGCCGAGGGCGGAGCGCAGTATGCGTATGGAGACGGGGAACCGGATGAGCAGGGCGCCGAGGCCGATGAGCGGGACGGTGATCAGCGCCTGAGTGTGGATGGACGTGCCCAGGCCCTCCGCAGGCACGTGGGACACGAGCCAGCTCCCCACCTCGGTGCGGACGCCTCTGTTGACGAACCAGAGCAGGCTGGAACAGCCCATGAGGGCGAACAACAGCGCGGGCACGAGGTCGGCGGCACCCCTCGTTCCCGGCTCCACAGCGGCAGATGTCCGTCCGAGCAGGCGTGGTAGGCGGCCGGGATGATCGCTCCGCGCTCCCGTGCGGTGAGCCCTGGTATCTCGTGGACGCGCAGAAGGACGTAGTGGCGCCGGTTGTGAACCGACCGTGCTGCTCAGCGCCTCCAAGTCGTCCGGCCCGACCAACACCAGCCGTAGGGGCAGGTGGTCGTCGGGCCGGTGCATCAACTCCGCGGTGTCGAGTGCCTCTCAGTCGTCGGCCGGCAACACGGAGCCGGACATGCCGACGCTCCCGAGAATGCCGCCCGAGCGCTCCGTCACGCCACCAACTCCCGTTCCGCGGAGGCGTTTCGCCAGAGGAGCCCAGGTGGCCCGGAGAGGTGGAGGAGAGGGTGAGTGTCCGTCGGTGTGGGGAGCCGGAGGCGGTGGCGCGTGAGCACAGCCGGTCCGCGGCGGTCAGGGCCTCCTCGACCGTGCGGGTGCCGGTCAGCACGCACAGGGTGTAGGCGGCGTTCTGCAGGGCGACGGCGACGGCGAGGTTCCCGTCGGCCGCGAGGGCCCGGTAACGGTCGACCGCCTGTTGCAGTACGGCGGGGTTCGGCACGATCACGTCAGACCTCCACGCTCTCGGCGGAAACCGCGCTCGTCGGCTCGCTGTCGGGACGGGACGGAAGGGGCACGATGACGCTCCTCTGTGGGGAAGAAGGCGTGCCTGCTGACCGAAGCACTGGACTGCGGTCGCTAGTGCCCCGTCCGGACGATCCGAAACGGGCGCAGTTTCCGACATCGTCTCGGCCAAGGCCCGGTCACCGCCCGCCCGTTGAGGTCGCACCGGGCCCGGACTGCAAGCCGTCACGCGCGCTCCGGGAACGGGCCCCGGCGCACGCCCCCGGAGCTCCGTGGGATCACCGGAAGGAGGAGGTACGAGGGCTCGCTCGTTCGTGTCGCGCGCTGATCGTCGTAGGAAAGAGAGCGGGCCCTGTCCACCGGTTGTGGTGGCCGGTGGACAGGGCCCGCGTACCGCTAGCCCCGGCGGCTCGCCGGGTCGTGGGTGACCGGGTCCTCGTCTCCCGTGCCGGAGACCGGGCCCGAGGTGTCGGAGGTGTGGCCGCCCGGGGTTTCCTCGGTGCGGTCGGCGTGGCCGGGCCACCAGGCCGCGTGGCCGATCAGGGCCGTGAGGCTCGGCGTGAAGAACATCGCCATCACGAACGCGGCGACGGCGATGCCGAAGGAGACCGCGAAGCCCATCTCCGTGAGCAGCGCGTTGCCCGCCAGCATCATCGTGGCGAAGGTCGCCGCGAGGATGAACCCGGCCGCGGCCACGGTCGGCCCCGCGTGCCGCAGCGCCATGCTCGCCGCCTCGCGCGGATCGCGGCCCTCGCGGGCCTCCTCGCGGAGCCGGGCGATCATGAGGATGTTGTAGTCCGTGCCGATGGCGACCACAAAGAGATACATGATCACCGGGAGCATGAACATCAGCCCCGGATGCCCCTGCGCGTCCTGGAAGATCCAGACGGTGGCACCGAGCGTGGCGCCGAAGCCGAGACCGACCGAGGCGATGAGGTACCACGGCGCGACCACACTGCGCAGCAGCAGCCCCAGGATCAGCATGATCAGCAGGGCGGCGACGGGAACACGGTCCGATAGTCGTGGTTGACCGCGGTGTTGATGTCCTTGTAGATCGAGGACATGCCGCCGACCAGCGCGTTCGTGCCGTCGGGCGCGGAGGCGTGCGCGACGTCCCGCACCCGGCCCACCGCGTCGATCGCCTTCTCCGTGGACGCCTCGTACTTCAGCGTGACCGTGAAGTCCGCCGTCGTACCGCCCGGGTTGACCTGGCTCATCCGGGCGCTCGCGACACCGTCGACGGCGCCCAGCTTCTCGGCGTAGGCCGGGAAGGCGGACTTGTCGAGCGGCTTGCCGTCGGTGCTGGAGAGGTAGACGTCGGTGGGGGCGGCCGCGCCCGCCGAGTACGCCTTCTGCATCTCGTCCTGGACGACCATCGACTCCTTGGTCTTGGGCATGGAGCCCGAGGCCAGGTCGAAGGTCGCCTTGTAGCCGAGCGTGCCGAGCGACAGGGCGACGAGGACGAGCCCGGAGAGTGCGGCGGTCAGCGCGGGCCTGCGCTGCACACCGCGGCCGAGGGCGGCGAACCGGGCGTTCTGCGGCTCCTGTTGCCACGACTTCGAGGGCCAGAAGACCTTCGGCCCGATCAGCGACACCACGGCCGGGATCAGCGTCAGGCCCGCGATCAGGGTGACGGTGACCGAGATGGCCAGCGCCGGACCCATCTGCTTGAGGAAGCCCAGCGTGGACAGCACCAGCGCGAGGAACGCGATGATGACCGCGCCGGCGGCCGATGCGATGGCCTCGCCGACCCGGGCGACCGCGTTGATCATGGCCTGCTTCGGTTCGTCACCCGCCCGCAGGCGTTCTCTGTACCGGAACATCAGGAACAGGAAGTAGTCCGTGCCCACGCCGAACAGCACGACGATCAGGATCGACGACACGGAGCTGTTCGCCTGCAGCCCGAACAGCTTGGTGGCGTACGCGATCAGCCCGTTGGCGATGGACGCCACCACGCCGATCAGGACCAGCGGGAGGACGGCGAGGATCGGCGCGCGGAAGATGATCAGCAGCGTCACCAGGATGATGAGGAACGTCCCGATGCCGATCAGCGCCTCGCCGCGCTTCGACGAGTCCTGCTGGTCGAGCGCCTGCGCGGCGGAACCGCCGAGCTTCACATCCAGATCGGTGCCCTTGGCCAGCTGTTTGACGTCGTCGCGCAGCACCTTCGCGGCATCCGCCTGCGCCGGCTGACCGGCGTTCTTGCTGTCCATCTGCACCAGGGTCATGGTGTACCTGCCGTCCTTGGACGGCTGGCCGGGACCACCTTCTGCACCTGGTCGATGTGCTTCTTGCCCAGCTCGGTCGTGATCCGGGTGACGTCCTTCTGGTCGGCGGCGGTGAGCTTGCCGCCGTCGGAGCGCTGGTACAGCGCGATCGCGGACGGGGTGAAGGCGCTGGGGAACGCCTTCGTCTGGAGATCCGCCGCTTTGATGGACTCGTAACTCTTGGGGAGGAAACTGCTCTCGTCACTGTTGGAGGGCAGGCTGGGCGCCGTGGCGACAATCGCCACGGCCGCGATCAGCCATGCCACGATCGTCCAGACGGGATGTCTGACGACCCCACTGCCAATACGTCGAAACATGCGGGAGGTCCTCCTGGGAAGGAAGATCACCGCAGCCCGGGGAGCGGACCCCGGCATCGGCGACCCCGACCGGCCTTCACCCGTGGGGCCGGTCGAACGGTTGTCTATGTGCATTTCCTATCGGTCATACGGAAAGATTCATAACACACGTACAGGCGGCGCGTACTCGCGGTAGCCCCGAGGTGTCCGCGCCGCGCTCCGGCCACGATCGAGTGGTTGCCGGTGACCCGCCCTCCACCACCACGTTGACCCCGCTGGGCAGCACATCCGCTGCCGCCGGAGAGTGCGAGGAGCGTGCGTCATGGGAACTGCGAAGTGGTCTACGGCCCTGGGGGCCGCGGGGTTGGCCCTCGCCGCCACCGTCACAACCGTCGCGACACCGGCGTCGGCGCACGCGTTCCGCGCCGGGCGCATCGTCCTCACGAACGCGGACAACGGCCGGACGGTCGCCGCGAGCGTCGGCGGTGACGTCGAAGTCCGGCTCACCCACTACCGCGAGCGCGGACTCACCTACACCTGGACCGCGGTGGCCGCAGGCGACTCGGCCGTGCTCGGGCACAGGTCCGACGTCACGAACCCGGCCGGAGACGCCTCGGCGGTCTACCGCGCGGCAGCCTCCGGCACCGCCACCGTCAGCGCACAACGCCACTGCGTCCCCGACCCCGGGAACCTCTGCCCCCTGATCGTCGAGACCTGGAAGGCGACGATCCAGGTCAAGTGACCCGGCGGTGCGGCGCTCCGCGTCGGTAGGGTGATTCCGGAGGTGGTCAAGTGACCGACAGTGTGCGGGAGTTGAGCGAGTCACCGGAATCCACGACCGTGGTGGTGATCGGCGCGGGTCCGGCCGGGCTGACCGTCGCGAACCTGCTGCGGAGCGCCGGGATCGACTGCGTCGTCATGGAGCGGCAGACCCGGGAGTACGTGGCACAGCGCCAGCGCGCGGGCATCGTCGAGACCCGCGCGGTCCGGATGTTCGACTCCTGGGGCCTGGCCGACCGGGTCCTCGGCGGCGCACCGCACGACGGCATCCTGGAGCTGCGGGTCGACGGCGAACCCCACCTCGTGTCCGACTCCGACGGCTCGGAGGGCCCCACGGCCCGTATCTGCCCCCAGCAACTGCTGGTCCAGAAGCTCACCGCCGCATACCTGGAGGACGGCGGAGACCTCCGCTTCGAGGCCGCCGACGTCTCCCTGCACGACCTGAACGGCGAGCGGCCCACCGTCCGCTACCGCACCCGGCGGCGACCTCCGCACGCTCGCCTGCGCCTACGTCGCGGGTTGCGACGGCGACCACGGCATCAGCCGCGACGCCGTGCCCGACGGGGTCCTCACGCCGTACGCCCTCGATCACGGCATCGGATGGCTGACGGTCCTGGCGGATGCCCCGCCGCCGGCCCACCCTCTCCTTGCCGTCAGCGAGCAGGGCTTCGCCGCGCACTTCCCGCGCGGCCCGTACACCAGCCGCTACTACCTCCAGTGCCCGCCCGACGACGAGCCCGGCGCCTGGTCCGACGCCCGTGTCTGGGACGCGCTGCGCACCCGGCTCGGCGATCCGGACCTCGTCTCCGGCCCGATCACCGACCGCGAGACCTTCCGCCTCCGCAGCCTGGTCCACGACCCGATGCAGTACGGCCGCCTCTACCTCGTCGGCGACGCGGCGCACATCGTCTCCCCGATGGGCGGGAAGGGGATGAACCTCGCTCTCTACGACGCCGACCTCTTCGCCCGCGCCGTACGAGACGCCGTCCAGGACCAGGACGACACGGGTCTGCGGACGTATTCGGCGCGGTGTCTGCGCCGGGTCTGGAACGACCAGGAGTTCTCCCACTGGATGACGCGCATGCTCCACGACGCCGGTGACGCCTCCAACTCCGGGCTTTTCCACAGAGGTTTGGCCCGTGCTCAGCTCGACCGGCTCTTCACGTCCGCTGCCGCGGGCGGCGCCTTCTCCGAACTCATGACGGGCATGGACTTCGGAGAAGGCACCGGGCCGCGGTCGCGTTGAGGACCGGCGTCCGGCTGTCGGCCGGACGCCGGTGTCCCGTCAGGCTGCCCTGGGAACGTCGGCCCGGCTCAGATGCCGGGCGAAGAAGCGGGCCGCGCTGTCCGCCTCGAACCTCGGAAGCTCCTTGTGGCGGCCCGAGTTGACGTGCAGCGACTTCTCCTTCGAGGCGAAGGCGTCGAACAGCGCGAGGCCGGACGCGCGCGGGATGTGCTCGTCGTCCCACTGGAGCGCGAACTCGATCGGCACGGTGATCCGCCGCGCCGTCTCCGCGAGGGTGTCGTCGTACCAGAACTGCCCGAACACCGCTGCGGTGATGCGGGGTTCGACCGCCGTCAGCGGGACGCCGATCGCGGTGCCCATGTTGAGGCCGTAGTAGCCGACGGGTCCCTCGGTGCCGATCTCCGGGAGTTCCTGGAGGGCGTCGAGGGTCGCCAGCCACTCCGGTACGGCACGCTCGGCGAGGTGGGTGTTGTAGCGGACGACGATCTCGCCGACCGGTTCGCCCGTCGCCATCGCCCGCTGCATCGCGGCGATCTCGCGCTCATCGTGCGCGGTGCGCGGCCGGTCGCCGTGGCCGGGGGCGTCGAGGGTGGCCACGTGGAAGCCGCAGCCGTTCACGAGCCGGTCGGCCCGGCCCGCCATGGCCGGTGCCTTGCTGTCGGTGCCGCCGCCGTGGCCCATCAGGACCAGGGGAGCGCGTACGGACGGGGAGTCGGCGGGGGACCAGAGCGCGCCGGTCAGGCCGCCGACGGTGAAGTCGCGGACGAGGACACCGTTCGACGATGTCTCCGCGGTGAACTGCACTGTGTTTGTGGAGAGTTCCATGGTGTTGCCTTTCGAGATCGCCTTGGTGTGAGGCGCTCCCGGCGACACCTATGCCGCTGGCCCAACCGTGGCGAAAAGGGGGAGCACCCACCTGGATACTGCGTTCATGGGTCCCACCTCCTCGCGGTCGTTCACGGCCTCCGGGAAGGTAGCAGCCCCGTCGCCTTCGCGGCCAACGCTTTTTGCGACCCGCGTCCGCTGCATGCGCGTACATCTAATGTTCTTGACATCTTCCGGGGGCGGCGACGAAGGTTGAGGCGATCGGTCCCGGACGGGTGGAGGCCCCGATGCGCGTTTGCGACGCCGCACCTCGTGGTGCCGGTCCGGGCGCGCGGCTGATCATCCGCCGGCATGTCGACTACTGCCGTACCGCCTCCGCCGTCTGTCCTTCCGCACGCCCCTGACCCATGCCGGCTCCACGGGCCGGCCGTCTCGACGTGTTCTCGGAAGGAACCTCCATGTCCGGCCCCGCCCTGCGGCTCGCCCTCGAAATCGACGGTGACGGCGCCCATCCCGCGGCCTGGCGCCGCGCCGCCCACTCGCCCGACCACCTGCTCAGCCCGCGCCGGGTGGCCCGCGTCGCCGCCGCCGCGGAGAACGCCGGGTTCACCCTGCTCACCCTGGACGACGGCGCGCTCCCGCCCGGCGCCGCGCCCGACGTGGTCGGCCGGATCGGCGCGGTGGAGCGGGCCGCGTTCCTCGCCGCGTCGACGAGCGTCATCGGCATCGCGCCGGTCGTGCCGCTCACGTACGCCGAACCCTTCCATGTCTCAAGCCAGTTGGCGTCCCTGGACCACATCTCGGTCGGGCGCGCCGGGTGGGTGGTCAGCGAGGAGGTACGGCCCGGAAGCGGCCTCCGTCTGGGGGCGTCCGGTCGTCGACGGGGACGCGGCCCGCGCCCGAGAGTCACGTGACGGCGTCCAGGTCGTCCGTGAGCTGTGGGACTCCTGGGAGGACGACGCGGTCATCCGCTCCGTGGCCACCAGCCGCTATCTCGACCGCGACCGGCTGCACTACGTCGACTTCACCGGCGACACCTTCGCGGTGAAGGGCCCGGCGATCGTGCCGCGTCCGCCGCAGGGCCAACTCGTCGTGCTCGGCAGCCCGGAGCGGGTCCCGGGCGATCAACTCGACATCGCCCTCGTGGAGGGCCGTGACCTGGCGGCCGTCACCGCGAGCGCGTCCGCCGCCGGAACGCCGCGTACCTTCGCCGAAGTCGACGTCGCCCTCGACACCGCCGACGCCACGGCCGAGGAACGCGTCGCCGACCTCGAACGGCACGCGCCCTGGAGCGACCGGGGACGCCTTCGCCACATCGGTTCCGCCGCCGGACTCGCCGCGCTGCTCAGGGAGTTGAGGGAGTGGTAGACGGAGTGCGTCTGCATCCCCTGGTGTTGGACGAGGACCTCCCGG
Organism: Streptomyces sp. P3; assembly: GCA_016893485.2. GTDB lineage: Bacteria > Actinomycetota > Actinomycetes > Streptomycetales > Streptomycetaceae > Streptomyces. The sequence goes on along the minus strand of JAFEKX020000001.1, from coordinate 675,825 downwards.
AGCTGTCCCGGCTCGTCCTGCCGCAGCTCGTCGAACGACGCTACGCCGTACGGCCGTTGCCCGGCGCGTCGCTCCGCACCCACCTGGGCCTGGACCGGCCCGCCAACCGCTACGCCGCCGTGGCCGCCCAGGAGGACGTCCGATGACCCGCACCGACCCCCTCGACGTCCCGCGCCCCGACGCCCGGCTGCACCTCGGTGTCTTCTTCCAGGGCGTCAACCACTGGACGGTCTGGTCCGATCCGGCGAGCGGCTCCCAGATCGACCCCGCCAACTTCCGGCGCGTCGCGCAGACCGCCGAACGCGGCCTGTTCGACGCCTTTTTCCTAGGGGAGGGCTGCGGCTGCGCGAGGTCGACGGACAGATCCACGACCTCGATGTCGCAGGCCGGCCGGACGCCATCACCCAACTCGCCGCGCTGGCCGCCGTGACGGACCGCATCGGCCTGGTCAGCACGTCCAACACCACCTTCAACGAACCGGCCGACCTCGCCCGCCGTCTGTCCGGCCTCGACCTGCTCTCCGAGGGCCGCGCGGGCTGGAACGTGGTGACCACCGACAACGCCTGGACCGGCGCCAACTTCCGGCGCGGCGGCTACCTCGACCACGCCGACCGCTACCGCCGCGCCGAGGAGTTCCTCACCGTCGCCCGCGCGCTCTGGGACAGCTGGCAGGACTCGGCCGTCTCCGGCTCGGCCGGTGCCCCGGCCTGGGCGGCACCCGGCGCCGTACGCCAAGTCCGGCACCAGGGACCGCAGTTCGACGTCGACCTTGCACCCACCCTGCCCCGGAGCGTCCAGGGACACCCGGTGATCTTCCAGGCCGGGGACTCCGGCGAGGGCCGGGACTTCGCCGCGCGCAACGCCGACGTCATCTTCTCCGCGCACGGCAACGACTTCGACGACGCGCTCACCTTCGCCGACGACCTGCGGCGTCGGCTGCGGGCCGTCGGCCGGCCCGACGACGACCTGCGCATCCTCCCCGGCACCGAGATCATCATCGGTGCCACGGAGGAGGAGGCCCTGGAGAAGAAGCGCTGGATCCGCCTCCAACAGGTCACCCCCGCAACGGCGTTGGGCATCGCCGGACTCCTGTGGGGCATCGACCTGTCCGGCCGCGACGCCGACGGACCGCTGCCCAAGGAGGACCCGGTCGTCGCCGAGAACGACGGCTCCTTCGGGGCGCGGCGGATCACCGACCCCGTCAAGTCGTCGCGGAATGGCGGGAGAAGGCCGACGCGAACCGCTGGTCCCTGCGCGAGACGGTCATCGCGCTCGGCCCCCAGCGCGGCCATGTCGGCACCCCGGAGGGACTGGCGGACAAGTTCGCCCACTTCGTCCGGCACGGCGCGATCGACGGCTTCAACGTCACGCCGTATCTGATCCCCGACGGCCTCGACGACATCGTCGACCTGCTCGTCCCCGCACTCCAGGAACGGGGCGTCTACCGCACCGAGTACACCGGCACGACCCTGCGCGAGCACCTGGGCCTGCGCGAGCCCCCTCACCCACCGGGCCGCGGCGGACCGGCGCCGAGCGGGCTGACCCGCAGACGGCACGCCGCGGGCGCGATGGCCACCGTCCCCCTGTGCACGGTGGCCACCGCGCCCGCCTGCGCTATGCCCTCACGGCGTCAACACGCCGCCGATGCGGGCAGGTTGCCGTACTGGTCGCCCTTGAAATAGACCGCGCTGCTGTAGCCGTCGGCGAACGAGATCCAGATGTCGTTCGTGATCCCGTGGTCGGTGATGGACTCGCCGTGCGTCCAGCAGTACGCCGTGTAGGAGCGGCCCGCCGTCAGCGTCGCCAGGTAGGCGCTGTTCCTCTGGGGCAGCTGGCGCACGTTGACGTTCTCGTACGGCACGACGGTGTACGACGGCTCGGCGGGCGCCGCCGCGGCCATGCCCGCCGGGGCGAGGAAGGCGAGGGTGGCGGCTGCGGTGCCGATGACGGCCGAGGTGCGGCGCATGTGGTGTCCCCTGTGAGTGATGACGTGGTCGGCGTCAGATGTGGCGAACTGGTCGGGTCCGTCACTGGCAACGGCCCACGCCGTCGATCCAGTTGGTGGTGTTCTTGATGTAGTAACTGGCCATGAAGCCCATGTGGTTGCCGTTGGTGGTGCTCACCAGCACCCAGTACGGGTTGCCGCCGACGGTCTGACCCGGCTGCTGGCAGATGACCGTGACGGTCTCCCGGCGTTCACCTTGGTCTGGACGCTGGGGCAGTTGGCCGCGCTGGGGTACACGCCGCAGCCGGTCGTGCCGGGCGCGTTGTCCCTGACGTTGACGCTGTTGGCCCAGACGCCGTACACGCCGACGCCGTGACCGTCCGCGTGCGCCGCCGGCGCACCCAGGATTCCCGCGGCGACCGTCGCGAGCGCGGCGGTGATGATTCCCCGTTTCCTCATGTACCTCTCCGGTGTTCGTGTGCGATCGGCACAAACGATGGCCGTGAGGGTCGTGTGAGGGCAATGAATTCGAAGCCGTTCGAAGTGGCGCCGGGCGAGGTTTGCGCGGCGCCACTCCGTCGTTCCTTCAGTCGTTCACCGGTCAAGCAGGCGCAGCCCCAGGGGTGTTGCGGAGTGCCGTACGAACTGGCCCTCCCGGTGGCTGGCGATCAGGCCCCGTCGCGCAGCACGCCGAGTTGGTAACTGGCGCTGGGCAGCGCGATGTTGGCGGCCGTGGCGACCTGGGACGTGGTCCGGGCCCCATGGTTGGCGAGATGCGCCAGGACCACCGTCCGGGTGCGGCCCAGCAGCCGTTCGAGCCCGTCCTTGCTGGCACGGGCGACTTCTAACGGCTGCTTGGCGACCGGGTAGACGAGCACGGGACCGAGCGTGGGATCCGCGAGCGCGGTGGGCCTGCGCCAGCAGAAGTACGACGGGACGAGCAGCAGACCGCGCCCTTCCAGATACAGCTCGCGGTCGACGGGATAGTTCACCTCCAGTACGGGAGCGTTCCAACGGGCGTGCGGGCGCAGCGCGTCGAGGAGAGCGGACGTGCCGCCGTCGAGGAGCGCCCGTGAGCGCAGCTCGACATCGTTGCCGATCGCTGTCTGTATGCGCGGCCAGTACGGTTCGAGCAGCGTCTGGCAGGACAGCTCCAGCGCCCGCGTCAGCGTCCCCAGCGCCTTGGCGCCCGGCCGGTTGAGGCTGGACACCCAGGACGGCAGTGGTCGCGACTCCGCGAGCCGGGTCAGCTCACGGGTCAGCCGGACGCGGGACGTGGACCGCACCTCTTCGAGCCCGACGGCCAGCCCGCCGCCCGTGACCGACGGGGTGAGGAAGTCGGGGATGTAGCCCACCGGCGGAATCAGCGTCTGCAGCGGCAGGAGCGCCCGCCGGGCGCGTGGATCTGTCGCCAGTCCCTCACGTACGGACCGGCGCCAGTGCCCGAACTCGAGCGCCCCCTGCCGGGTGTCCAACCGGCAGACACCGCAGACGAGTTCCCAGAGAGCATGGGGCTGACGGGCGACCCGGACGCTCTGCAGATCCTGCGACGTGAAGTGGATACGGAGCATGCGGCCTCTTTCCTGCGCATCGTCGGTGCGCAGCGTCTGTGGGGGTGCGACCGCGCGGAAACCTGCGCTTACTAAAAGGGACGACTCAGAGGCGTGCATGGTTGTCGAGTTCGCGGCCGAGGACCGAACGCCGTACCGGCCGGCGGCGCCGATCAGGCGCCGTGCCGGCCCGGTCACGTCAGAGGCGGAAGTCAGGCCGCTCCGCCCCGCTCACGGGGATCTTCTGCCCGGCCTCGACGGCCACCGGCAGCCGGTTCTCCGCCGGCGGCAGCGGGCAGGTCGCGAGGTCGGTGTAGGCGCACGGCAGGTTCGTCGCGCGGTTAAAGTCCAGGACGACCGTGCCGTCGGCGTCCGGTGCGGGGGAGCGTGAGGGAGCGGTTCGCGGCGTACGTGGTCACCCCGGAGGTGGCGTCCGTGAAGAGCACCATCAGCGCGCCCGGCCCACGTCCGGGGAACGCGGTGAGGGCCAGCGACTGCCCGTCCAGCTCGAACTCGACCCGGCCCGGCGCGTCGTAGACGTGCTCGAGTCCCTCGACCGCTGCGCCCACGGTCGTCGGACGCGGCGCGTCGAACGCCGTGTAGCGTCCCGGACCACCCAGCGCGGGTCCGGCGCGTAGGCGGGCGTACCGGCGAACGCGGTGCGCAGCGGGGCGTCCGGGTGCCGGGGCCGCACGATGTCGCTCCCGCCGCGCTTCGCCACCTCGATCACGGCATCGCCCCAGACCGCGTCGACACCGCCCCGCTCGGGCAGCACACCGAAGCGGTGCTCACCGCGCACGGTCTCTCCCGCCACGACGAGTTCCTCGCCCTCGTCGAGCGCTACGGCGACCCCGTCGGCGTCGGTCCACCAGGCGCCGGGCGCGTCCGGGAAGCGCTGCGGGCGCTCGTCCAGCCAGTGCAGGCCGGTGATCGCCAGGAAACCGTGCGGAGCGGCGAGCCGTTCCTCCTGCCCCCGGTACCACTCCAGCCAGTCCTGGGTGAAGGCCCGCAGGTCCGTCGCGGTCAGGTCAACGGTCATGGTCACTCCTTCGTCGCACGAGGCTCGGCCTCGCAACGGGGTCGTGCCAGTTCCAACCGCGACGGCCGGGCGGGGATTCCGATCCGTATGTGACAGCTTCTTTTCAGCATGACGACGCCGCGGGCCCCGGGGACGACGTTCCGTCCCCGGGGCCCGCGGAACCGTTCCGACCCGCTACGGGTGGGGTCAGGCCTCGACGACGCCGGACGCGGCGATCTCGATCTTCGCCTTGGTGGCGCCCGAGTCCGAGCCCAGGGACTCGATCTTGTCGATGATCTCCTGGCCCTCGACGGCCTCGCCGAAGACGACGTGCTTGCCGTCGAGCCACGAGGTGACGACGGTGGTGATGAAGAACTGCGAGCCGTTGGTGTTGCGGCCGGCGTTCGCCATCGACAGCAGGTACGGGCGGTCGTGCTTCAGCGTGAAGTTCTCGTCCGCGAACTTCTCACCGTAGATGCTCTTGCCACCGGTGCCGTTGTGGTTGGTGAAGTCACCGCCCTGCAGCATGAACTGGGGGATGACGCGGTGGAAGCCGGAGCCCGCGTAGCCGAAACCGTTCTGCCCGGTGGCCAGCTCACGGAAGTTGCGCGCGGTCTTCGGGACGACCTCGTCGAAGAGGTTGAAGACGATGCGGCCCGCGGGAGCGCCGTCGATGGTGATGTCGAAGTAGACGTTACTCATGATCAATTCTTCACTTTCGGTGTGTCGCACACTCTGCCTGGCGTCTCTGAACTCTATCCACAGACCGGAGTGCTCACCGTCGGCGCCGGGGAGTACGCCCTTCGATGGACCCATGTGGTGCCGAATCCCCGTGGTAGCGTCGGTATACAAACTGTATGCGATGTCTGGGGTTGCCGTGGCGTCCGGTCGGGAGAAGGCCTACGCGTATCTCAAGGACACGGTGCTGACGGACCCCGAGATGCAGGGGGCCTTCCTGTCGGAGCAGGACCTCGCCGATCGTATCGGTGTCTCCTGCACCCCCATCCGCGAGGCGCTCCTGATGCTCGCCGCGGAGGACCTCGTCGAACTCGTCCCCAAGCGCGGCGCCCGCGTGGCCCCGCTGACGGGGCGCGAGGTCCGCGAGCTGATGGAGCTGCGCGGCATGGTCGAGCGGTACGCGGCCGAGCGCCTCGTCGCCGCCGGGCGGGTTCCGCTGGACGAACTCCGCGCCCTCCTGGACGAGCAGCGCGCGCTGACCGGCGAGGAGGAGACCCACGAGTTCATCGCCGTGGACCACCGCTTCCACGCCTCCCTGGTGTCGGCCGTCGGCAACACCCTCCTGGACCGGCACTACGACGGCCTGCGCAGCCGCCAGGTCCGCGCGGGGGTCGTCGCCGTCTTCAACCAGCAGGGCCGGCAGAAAGCGGTGCTCGACGAGCACGAGGCCATCGTCGACGCCCTCGCCGCCGGTGACGCGGGAGCCGCGTGCGCGGCCATCGACCACCACCTGCAGTCGACCCTCAAGGTGCTCCTCGACGGCTGAGGCGACGCGTCAGGCTCCGGGGTACGTGATCACGAGCATCGTCACGCCGTCCGGCGCGGTCCACGGCCCGTGCGGCATGCCCGGGGACGGCAGGCGTACATGCCCGCGGTGAACGTCCGGTCCAGCGTCAGGTCGTGCATCGCGCCCTCGACGAGGTAGACCTCCTCCCACACGTCGTGCAGGGCCACGCCAGCCGCCGAGCTGTCCGTGCCCGGCGCCCACCGCACCAGCGCGGTGCGCCGGCCGCTCTCGGGATCCTCGGCCAGCACGCACTCCTCGACGCCCGGCGCGGCACCGGCCGGAGCGCGCCAGGGCCCGTCGGGACGGTGGAACTCCAGCTCGGGCCCGCTCATCCCCACACCTCCGGACGCCGGTTCGCCAGCACGGACGTCTTCTCGCGGACCACGCCGACCTCGTCGACGTCCAGGTCCGTCACCAGCAGCTCCGGCTCGGCGCCGAGAGCATCCCGTACGGTCCCGTCGGGCCCCACCACCAGGCTGTGTCCGATACCCGTCGGCACCGGACCGGGACCGGTACCGGGATCGGCCTGGCCCACGGCGGCGACCCACACGGTCGCGTCCAGCGCGCGGGCCCGCACCAGCAGTTCCCACTGGTCGGCCTTCCCGGGCCCCGCACCCCAGGACGCCGCCAGCAGGGTGCCCACCGCCCCGGCGTCGGCGTGCGCCCGGAACAGCTCCGGGAACCGGACGTCGTAGCAGGTGGCCAGCCCCAGCCGGACACCGTCCACGTCGATCAGGGCGGTCCGGGAACCCGGGGCGACGGTCTCGGACTCGCGGAAGCCGAAGGCGTCGTAGAGATGGATCTTGTCGTACGACTCCTCGACGCCGGGGCCGGTGGCGAGCAGGGTGTTGGCGACCCGTCCTCCGTCGGCCGGGGTGAACATGCCGGCGACGACGACCGTGCCGGTCGCGCGGGCGATCTCGCGGACGCCGTCGGCCCAGGGGCCGTCGAGGGGCTGGGCGAGCGGGGCGAGGGGGTGCCGAAGCAGGCCATCGACGCCTCGGGGAAGACGACGGCGCGGGCTCCGGCGTCCGCCGCGCGACGGGTCCACTCCTCGATGAGGCGCAGGTTCTTGTCGGGGTCGGGGCCGGTGGTGAGCTGGCTGAGGGCGATCCGCATGGGCGGTGCCTCCTTGTCTGGGGCCGTGGTCAGTGGGACAGGGGGAGGTCGGCCGCGGCCGGGGTCTTCGGCGCGGCGAGCTGTGCGTCCTCGTCGACGGCGGCCTCGGGGTTGCGCCCCAGGAGGACGCCGACCAGGGAGATCGCGGAGGCGAGGGCGATGTAGAGGGCCAGCGGCACCCAGCTGTCGTAGGCGCTCAGCAGGGTGGTGAAGAGCAGCGGGGCGATCGCGCCGCCGATGATGCCGGCCAGGGTGTAGGCGAGTGAGGAGCCGGTGTAGCGCAGCCGGGGTGAGAACTGTTCGGCGATGAAGGCGGCCTGCGGGCCGTAGAGACAGCAGTGGATCACCAGGGCGACCAGGACTCCGGCGGCGAGGGGCAGCCAGGAGCCGCCGGACGCCATCGGGAAGAACACGAACGGCCACACGGCGGCTGCGACCGCCGAAACGCCGTACAGCAGGCGCCTGTTGACGCGGTCGGAGAGGGCGCCGGCCAGGGGCATCAGGAAGACCTGGACCGAGGAGCCGATGAGGACGGCCGCGAGGGCGGAGCCGCGCGACATGTCGAGTTCCTGGGTCGCGTACGTCAGCACGAAGACCGTGAACATCGCGTACAGCACGTCCGGGCCGACCCGGCACAGGATCGCGGCGGTCAGCGCGCGGGGCTGGGTGGTGAAGACCTCGCGGATCGGGGTCTGGGGGCGGGACTGCTCGGCCCCCATCGCCTTGAAGACCGGGGTCTCCTCCAGCTTGGCCCGGATCCACAGCCCGAAGCCGACCAGCACGCCGGACAGCAGGAACGCCACCCGCCAGCCCCACGACTCGAACTGCGCCTCGGTCAGCAGCGCGCCGAGGGGGCGGCGAGCACACCGTTGGCCAGCAGGTTTCCCGCGGGCGGGCCGACCTGGGCGGCGGAGGCGTAGAGCCCCTGCGGCGCGGGTCGCCGAACTCGCTGGACAGCAGGACCGCGCCGCCCCACTCGCCGCCCACGCCGACGCCCTGGGCGAAGCGCAGCACGACCAGCGCGATCGGCGCGGCCACGCCGATCGTGCCGTAGGCGGGCAGCAGGCCGATGGCGAAAGTGGCCACGCCGATCAGGACGAGTGTGGCGATCAGCACCTTCTTGCGGCCGATCACATCACCGAGCCGGCCGAAGACGAAGCCGCCGATGGGGCGGGAGACGTAGCCGACGGCGTAGGTGGAGAACGCCAGGAGCGTGCCGGTGAGCGGGTCCTCCGACGGGAAGAACAGATCGCCGAAGACCAGCGCCGCGGCGGCGGAGTAGACGGCGAAGTCGTACCACTCCAGGGCCGTGCCGGTGAGGCTCGCGACGAAGGCGCGGCGGACGCCGGAGCGCCTCTCCGCGGCGCCGGTGTCGCTCTTCGGGGTGTCGTGCATGGTGCCCATCCTTGCTCGGGGACATCGACCTTCCGGCATACTTCTTGTATACAGGTCGTATGCGCAAGCCCTGCGCCGGAAGTCGACCGCGGAGAGATCAGGATCCGCAGGGGTCCGTCCTCCGTGTCCCGTTTCCCTGTTCCCCGACTCCTGGGAGTGCCCTCATGGCCGTGCTGACCTTCGAACTGCCCGACGGATCGACACGCGAGGTCGATGTCGTCCAGGTCCTCAACGCCGGATACGCCGGGCGCAGCCAGGACGATGTCGCCGCGCACGTCGCGGAGCTGGCCGAGCTGGGTGTCCCCGGACCGTCCGTGACGCCGGCGCTGTACCCGGTCTCCCGTACCTCGCCCAGCAGACCGAGCGCGTCGCGGTCCAGCACGGCCGCACCTCCGGCGAGGCCGAGTGGGCGCTGGTCGTCGCGGAGGAGGGGGAGCTGCTGCTGACCGCCGCCTGTGATCACACCGACCGTGACCTGGAGGTGCACGGGGTGGCGTGGAGCAAGAACGCTGGCCCCGATGTCCTGGCCCGCCGCGCCTGGCGCCTGGCCGACGTGGAGTCCCGCATCGACGAACTCACCCTGCGCGCCTGGGTGAGCCACGGCGGCACCGAGACCGAGATCCAGACCGGCACACTCGCCGAACTGCTCACCCCGGGCTACTGGGTGGACGTGCTGCGCTCCCGTGGTGACCTGGTGCCGGGGACCGTGCTGATCTCCGGCACCATTCCCATGGCCGCGGGCGTCGACCAGTTCGCCGACGGCTGGCGCGTGGAGCTGGCCGATCCGGCTGGTGGGGATGTCATCGGCCTCGCGTACGACGTGCGGCCGATGCCTGCGCCCATTGGCTGAAGCGCCTGTTGCGTGGGTGCGGCAACAGGCCTGCGGACAGGGGTAGTTGCTGTCGAGTGGGAGGCGCGGGGCCGGACGGTCCGCGCTCACCGCTCGCCAACAGCGGCTCCGGCAAAGTCCGTTGCTCATCGCTCTACGGGAAGTACAGCGCCGCCTTCTCCAGGACATGCCCGGTGAACATCCCGCCGTACATGCTCCCGCCCCGGTACATGGTGACCCGGGTGACCCCCGATCCCGTGGTCTCCACCGTGATGGGCCGCCCGATCAGCGACGCCTTGCGGTCCGACCGGCTGCCTATCGTCACGGGGCGGTCGCGCCAGGTGGTCCCGGTCACCAACGTCCCGTCGGCGGCGAGCCGTTGACGGAGCGCCGCGAGATAGGAGTCGGTCGCGCCGGTCGCCGGTGCCGGGTCGCTCTGATGCTGTGTCATGTGGGGACCTTCCGTCACCACACGGCCCGGGCACACGGGAATTCCTGAAATCGGGCACCGGGGACAGCTACCCCGGTGCCCTCGCCGTTCCCGTCAGCCGACCTCGTTCAGCTTCCCCGTGGCCACGTCGAACACGAAGCCCCTGATGTGGTCCTTGTGCACGATGAAGGGATCGGCCTTGATGCGGGCGACCGACTGCCGTACGTCGGTGTCGAGATCGCCGAAGGCCTCCGCCGCCCAGGACGGGCGCAGGCCGGTGTCCTCCTCGATCGCGGCCTTGAAGCCGTCGTCCGTGAAGGTGAGCATGCCGCAGTCCGTGTGGTGGATGAGGATGATCTCCTCGGTGCCCAGGAGCCGTTGGCTGATGGCGAGCGAGCGCAGCTCGTCCTGGGTGACGACACCGCCCGCGTTGCGGATGACATGGGCCTCGCCCTCGTGCAGGCCGAGGATCGCGTACACGTCGAGGCGGGCGTCCATGCAGGCCACGACCGCGAGATGCTTGGCGGGAGGAAGGGGAGGGGACCTACGAAGGTCTCGGCGTACCGGGCGTTGTTGGCCAGCAGTTCATCGGTCACGGACATGGTGGACCTCAGTTCTCGCGAGTTCTCAAGGTGCTGTGCGGGGGTCGGGGACGGCGCACGGCAACAGAACACGTCGAAGACGTAGACACGACGTGAGGGCCAGAAGCCCGTCAGCGTGGTGGCGAAGGTCGGCACCCGTCCAGTGAACCCCGCCGCCGACACCTGGCAAGAAACCACCGTCAGAAGCAACGAGCACGCAACGATCAGCCACAGCGGCCGATCCGGGCCGCCCCACCCGCCAGGGAGCACCTGCCATGAGTACGTTCCCCACCGCACAGGACGTCAGGACCACCCCGAAGGACTCCTCTGGGAGCCCAGCCCGCGCTGGGTCCGAGGCCGGAAGGACGACACCACCGTGGTGGACAGCCGCCACCCCGTCCTCGTCTGGGAACCCGGCATCCCCGTACCGCTCTACGCCTTCCCGCACGACGAGGTCCGCCATGACCTTCTCCGTCCGGCGAAGAACCCGCCGACCGGCACGCACACCGGCTCCCGGATCTTCTACGACCTGGTGATCGGCGGGGAGCCGACGGAGAACGCGGCCTGGACCTACCCCCGCCGACGACCTCGCCGGGCACATCGCGTTCGAGTGGTTCCGGCGGGTCGGCCGGGGGCTCGACCACTGGTACGAGGAGGAGGAAGAGATCTTCATCCACCCCGTGACCCGCACAAACGCGTCGACGCCATCCCCAGCAGCCGGCACGTCCGGGTCGAGATCCACGGCACGGTCGTCGCCGACACCCACCGCCCGGTCCTGGTCTTCGAGACCGGCCTGCCGACCCGGTACTACATCCCGCGCGAGGACGTCCGCCTGGACCTGTTCGAGCCGACCGACCACAGCACCGGCTGCCCCTACAAGGGCACCGCCGCCTACTGGTCCTGGCGCGGCCAGGCCGGTGCTCCCGCCGTCCCGCCGAACATCGTCTGGAGCTATCCGCGGCCCCTGCCCGCGGTCGGCGCCGTCAAGGATCTCCTCGCCTTCTACAACGAGGCGGTCGACATCGTCGTGGACGGCGACCCCTGGAGCGGCCGGTCACGCCCTTCACGCACGCGCTCCCGGAGCAGTCGTCGACGTGACGGCACCGGTGAAGTCCGGCCCTGTTCCGTCCAGTTGAGGTGAAACAGCGCCGACAGGGCAGTCGACACCTTGCACATGCCTCTTCGACGGCTGTCGTGCTCCGGGACTGTCAAAGGATATTGAAGGACGTTGATGGAGAGTCACACACAGGATGACAAGAAAGACGACAAGAAGCGGGAGCCGAAGCGGAAGGTGCTCGATCTGACCGCTGTCCAGGTGGTGGCGAGTGCGCTCGCCACCGTGGTGGGCGCGGTACTGGCGTCCCTGCTGGGGGTGACCGGGACCATCGTCGGCGCGGCCGTGGTCAGCGCCAGCGCGACTACCGGCGCCGCGGTCTTCCAGCACGCCTTCCGACGGACGGGAGAAGGGATCCGTAGAAGAGTGCCGTCGGTGGCGATGGCGCTGACCCCGAGCGAGGAGCGGGCGCTGCAACGCGCGGATGCCCGGGCGGCGTTCGGGGTGCGGGGCGGCTCCTCGGGCGAGACCACGACATCGCCCGCCGACTCGCGCGACCGCCCTCCGCCTCCTCCGACGGCGAGTCGGAATCGGTGGGCAGCCACCGGACGGGTTCGTTCTGGAAGTCCATCGGCTGGAAGAAGTACGCCCTGGCGACAGGCCTGATCTTCGCCCTCGCGATGGTCACGGTGACCGCGGGGGAGCTCATCATGGGCAAGCCGCTGGCGGCCGCGGTCAGGAACGAGTCGGGCACGGGGACGTCGTTCGGCGGCGGTTCGGCCGGAACGCATGCCCCCGCACACAGCCCGACGCCCACGCCGCTCACGTCGAGCAGCGCGGGATCGTATGCGGGCGGTACCGCATCACCGTCCGCGAGCGCGGAGCCGAGGACCAGCCACAGCTCCGGTGTCACCCCGAGCCACAGCGCCGCCTCCAGCCCCGGGGCCTCGGCGTCGAGCGTGCCGTCCGCGAGCGGTGACGCCGAGATCGACTCCGGCGCCACCGCTCACTGAGCGGGATCGGCCCTACTGGGGCGACTGGCCCGCATCGGCCAGCGCCCGACGATCGGAAAGCCCGGCCAGGTCCAACTGCCTGCCGAACCTCCGCGACGCCAGCAGCGCGAGCAGGGCCGTGAGCGCCGCGAGCGCGGCGAGTACGGCCATCAGCCCGGCGAACCAGGACGGCGCGGCGGTGATCCGCAGCGCCTGGGAGACGCGTGAGGAGTGGAACCGCCCGTCGAACAACTGCAGGGCGGCCAGCACGGCCGGCACCACCACGGACACGGCGAGCACGGTCGGACCGCCCTGGAGCACCAGTACCGGTGCCAGCAGGACGCACAGGACCGAGACCCCGAGCGCGGAGCCGTAGGCGGCGGCGGAGGCTCCGTCGCGGTGCAGCGGGAAGTACGACAGCCCGCACAGTACGAGCGCCACCGCCGCGATCAGCCCCGGCCAGACCGGGGAGCGGTGCGCCGCGCCGTCGTACGCGGACGGCGTGGACGGTGCTGACGCGCGGGGCGGTCATCGGCCGCCGGCTCCCGGGGTTCGCCGCCGCCTGGTCACGGCCGAGCGACTCGTAGTCCGCGGCGGTCGCGGCGACGGACCGAGTCGTGGCCCGGGAGGTCGCGTCCTGTTCCTCGGCCAGGCGGCCGATGAGCTGGACGAGTTCCTCGACGGGACGGCCGGCCGCGGCCCGTAGCGCCTCCTCGCCGCAGTGCGGCTCCAGAGGTGGCCGGTGCAGCAGGGCCATCAGCCGGGTGACGTCCTCCACAGGACGGTGCTCGGCTGCCGCGCGGATCGCCTCGTCGGCGCTGTCGGGGTGGCGCGGTGGCTGGGTCAGCAGGGTCACCAGACGCGTGACGTCCTCCACGGACCGGTCCACACCGACCGCCCGGAGGGCGTCGACGGTGGCCTGCGCGTACTTCGGTGACTGCTCCAGCATGGTGATGAGCTGGAGCACCTCCTCCAGCGGCCGGTCGGCGACGGCGGCGCGCAGCAGTCCGTGCATCGGATCGGCGTACTCGCCCTCGGGACCGAATCGGGCGGGAGCCTCCTGCGACGGACGTGACGTCGGCGGCGTTCCGTCGGCCGGTCCTCGGTCGGAGGACGCGTGCGGATGGGGTGCGGCGCCGTGAGATATCTCGGGTTGGTCCGGGCTGGGCGAGAAAGAGCGGGTGGTCATGCTCGGCTCCATGAAGAGGCTGATCCTGCTATCGCCCCCGAAGTGCGATGAACAAGCTGATCCAGTCCATTACTAGGTGTCCGCCCGCCGCCACGCCACGCGAGTACGCCACCCGTGTTACCCCGGCCCGCCGCCCCGACGGCCAACGCGGTCCGCACCCTCATCCGTTCGGTGGCCGTCTGCTCGCGCACCGCACGGCCCGCGCATCAGATGGAAGCGACCCGTGTCGGGGGCCCGTGTGAGAAGCGGCGGACGACGGGTACCTGGGAAATCGCCGGAGCACGGCCGAGTACGCCGGAGGCCGTCCCGAGCGGAGAGAAAAGGAGAACACCGTGCCGCGAGGATCCAGCCCGAAGCGAGAGCGTCAGTACGAGCACATCAAGGAAGGCGCCGAGAAACGAGGAGTCTCCGAGGGCAGGGCGAAGGAGATCGCCGCGCGCACCGTGAACAAGGAGCGGGCCCGCGCCGGTGAGTCCGCCACCGCGAGCCGGACGTCCACCCGCGACCCCAAGTCGGCCTCGCAGCGCGGCGGCGAGCGCTCCCACCGCGGGGCACAGGGACCGACGAAGGACCAGCTGTACGCGGAGGCGAAGAAGCGCGGCGTCGAGGGCCGTTCGTCGATGAACAAGCAGCAGCTGGCCCGCGCCCTCGGCCGCTGACCCACCCGACCGCCCCCGCAGCACCACCTCAAGGAGAGTGACCCCCATGGCCACCGTGTCCCTCACCGGAGCGTCAAGGAGGATGCCGCGACCGTCTTCGGCGTCCTGCGGACCGCGTTCCCCACCGACCGCCCCTTCGACGACGTCCCCAGGAACAGCCGGGCGACCGCACCGCCGTGTGGACCGCGGAGTTCGAGCCGACGCAGGAGTGGATACCCACCGACCCCCTGCCCTTGGAGGGTTCGGTATCCGCCACGATCCAGGGCGGCTACGTCGCCGTCGACCAGCTCCGCGAAGCCCTGAACGTCACGTTCGCCGTGGACGAGCGGGGCACGGCGTCGGGAGACCAGGAACAGGAAGTCGACCTGCGGCTCACGAGCAAGCGGTGAGCATCGCGGCCCGGGTGCGGGGCGCCCGTCAAGAGCCGTAGCCACAGCGGTAGTCGGAACGGGCCTGATTGACGGTGCGGAGAGACGCGCCGTACTCTCCCCCTGTAGTGATGGCATAAGGAAGCTGGTGAGATTCCAGCACGGTCGCGCCACTGTGAGCCCGCCGCCGCGAGGCGCCGGGTGAGTCAGACACTGAACCCTCACTCGCCCGTACACGCAAGGGACGCACGATCCCGAAGGAGGGCTCACTGTGAGCAGCATTTCCACATCCCGTCCGGTGTCCACGCCGGTCGTCCTGCCGGTGTCCAAGTCGATCGTCTGGCTGGTCGGCACGGCTCTGATCGCGCTGGCGATCTACTACTTCATCGGTGTGGACCAGGGTGCGGTGTCGGTGTTCGGCAACGACATGCACGTCCACGAGTTCGTCCACGACGCCCGGCACTTCCTGGGCTTTCCCTGCCACTGACCCTCCGCCGGCATCTGGACGTACGGACAACTCGACATGGAAAAGAAGCTCATCCTGCGCGGCATACTCGCCGGCGCGGTGGCGGGCCTGCTCGCGTTCGTGTTCGCGCGGATATTCGCCGAGCCGCAGATCGCGAAGGCCATCGACTACGAGAGCGGCCGTGACGCCGCCCAGAGCGCCCTGGACAAGGCGGCCGGCCTCCCCCGCCGAGGCGGCCGACCCGGACTTGTTCAGCCGCACCATCCAGGCCAACGTCGGCATCGGCGTCGGCATGGTGTTCTTCGGCATGGCGATGGGCGCCCTGTTCGCCGTCGCGTACACGGTCTGCCTGGGCCGCACGGGCGGCCTCAGGGCCCGCAACCTCGCCCTCCTCGTCGCCGGTGGCGGCTTTCTCGGCATGTACCTGGTGCCGTTCCTGAAGTACCCGGCGAACCCGCCCGCGATCGGCCACGAAGAGACCATCAAGCAGCGCAGCGCCCTGTACCTGATCATGGTCGTCTGCTCGGTCGCCCTCCTCGCGGGCGCCGTCTACCTCGGCAAGTACCTGCAGAAGCGCTACGGCAACTGGAACGCGACCCTCCTCGCGGGCGCCGCGTTCGTCGTCGCGATCGGGATCGTGATGCTGCTCCTGCCGCAGCTGGGCCATCTCTCGTACAACAAGGCCAACTTCGGCAACCAGGCCACGGAGACCCCGCTCCCGCTGAAGGACTCGAAGGGCAACATCGTCTATCCGGGCTTCCCGGCGGACGTGCTCTTCACCTTCCGCTTCTACTCGGTCGCGGCGCAGTTGATCCTCTGGACGGCCCTGGGCCTGATCTTCGCCCCCTCGCCGAGCGCCTCCTCAACCCCGCGCGGCCGGACGCGAACGCCCCCACAGGAGCCCGATCCCGTCCCGGCGTGACGAACTCCCTTCCACGGCGGGCGCGGTGATCGACGAGATCACCGCGCCCGGTCCGTCTTCGCGTGAGGGGCTTGGCAGTTGGGTCGGCCGGGCCGGACACGTGCCGGGATACGGCGTTAGTCTTCTGCTCGCGCCGCCGACCGCGTGCGTGGAGTCGTCGGACAGGACCAGGACGGAAGCATGTCGGGAGAGATGTCGCCCACCGGGAGGGAGCCCGGCAGTGGCCCCGGCCCGTCGCCCGAGCTGCGGGCCTCGCATGCGGACCGGGACCGGGTGGTGGAGCTGCTGCGGGTCGCGGCGGGGGACGGTCTGCTGACCGCGGACGAGCTGGACGAGCGGCTGGAAGTCGCCCTGTCGGCACGGACGTTGGGTGAACTGGCGGTGCTCACCGCCGATCTGCCGCCCCTGTCGGCGACGGTCGGCGGGACCGGAGCGGCGGCCAAGGACGTGGTCAGGATCGAGCAGGTCCACAGCGGCGCGATCGAGCGCGTGGGCCGCTGGGTGGTACCGCGCAAGCTCGAACTCGCCGTGACCTACTGCGAGGTGACCCTCGACTTCACCGACGCGGTAATCACCCACGACACCCTGCGGATCGAGGTGGGCATGACGGGCAAGACCCTGACGCTGATCACGAGGCCGGGTGTCGTCGTCGACACCGATGGTCTGCAACTCGTGCACAGCGGGGTCAAGTACCGCCGGACACCGGTGAGTCCGACACCCCTGGTCGTGCTGCGCGTGGAACTGGTCGGGCTGAAAGCGCATGGCCGTGTGGTGGTACGCCCGCCCCGCCGGACGTTCGGGCAGTGGCTGCTCCGGAGGCCCGCCGGGAGCGGGACCTCGAATGGGGCCGAGTAGTTCTACGGCTTCCGGGCCACCCCGACGTACAACGGGATCCGGTCGGTCCCGCCGGGTTGCCCGCCCGGCTCGGGGTGCCAGTCCGCGGCGAGTGCTATGCCGGGTTCGACGAGTTCAAGTCCCGTGAAGAAACTGGCGAATTCGTCGCGCGAGCGTACTTGAGCGGTGGTGCCGCCCTGGCGGTAGACCTCGACGACGCGCTGCCAGGTCTCCGGATCGAAGTCTCCGGTCGCGTGGGACAGGGCCAGATAGCTGCCGGGGACAGGGAGTCGAGGAGTTCGGCGACGATGCGTCGGGGTCGTCCTCGTCGGCGACCAGGTGCAGGAGGGCCACCAGGGAGAGCGCGATCGGCTGCCCGAAGTCCAGGATGTCCCTGGCCGCCGCGAGGATCTTTCCGGCTCGCGCACATCGGCCTGGATGTACGTGGTGCTGCCCTCCGGTGTGCTGTGGAGGAGCGCTTCGGCATGCCGCAGGACGATCGGGTCGTTGTCCCCGTACACCACGCGGGCGCTGGGGTTGATGCCCTGGACCACTTGGTGGAGGTTCGGCCGGGTCGGTATCCCGGTGCCTATGTCCAGGAACTGGCGGATTCCCCGCTCGGCCAGGGACCGGGAGGCGCGGTGCATGAAGTCGCGGTTCACCCGGGCCATCTCCCCTGACGGCGGGAAATAAGGAGATGACCTTCTCGGCGGCGGCCGCGTCCACGGGGTAGTTGTCCTTGCCGCCGAGGAAGTAGTCGTACATGCGGGCCGATTGAGGCTTGCTGGTGTCTATGTCGGCCGAGCTGAAGCCTGCGTCTGTCACGTCGGTTCTCCCGTGATGTAGCGAACCAGTTCCCGCGTCCCGGCGACCGTACCGCCCGCGGCCCGGACCGCGGACCTCATTCGTACGGTCGTCGACCCGCAGGAGGCATCGGTGGGAGTGGTGACGTCAACCCTGTTGAGACTGCTGGCAGGGGTTCCCCCTCGACCTCCACCGCAGTCGTCACGCTTGACGGCCGGCCGCTTCCGAGATGGGCCGCCGAGCAATCGCCCGCCGCATAGCCACCGTCGTTCAACACGCGCACACGCAGCCGGAGTTGACCGTCCGCGAGGCCGCATCCCGCATCCCGCATCCGTATCGCCGGGCTTGGTCACCGGCGTGGGCCGCCGACGCCCGCGCCGTCACCGAGGCCCTGGAACGCGCCGCCCTCACCGACCGCGCCGCCCAGTCCTGGCACACCCTCTCCGGCGGCGCACACCAACGCGCCCAGATCGCCCGCGTGTTGGCCCAGAAACCCCGCGAACTCCTCCTCGTCCTCCACACAGGCCGCACCGTGGCCGAGGGCACCCGACGGAGGTCCTCACACCCGCGCTCATCGAGGACGTCCACGGGGTCAATGCCGAGGTCGGTGATGGGCAGGGGCATCCGGTGATCCGGTTTCTGCGCCGGGGAGCGGGGCGGCCTGGTCCGGGTCACGTCCTCCAAGTCCCGCGGCGCTGCTGCGACCACCCCGTTCCCAACAGGCCTCAGTGCGCCGAGAATCCACCGTCCACGAACAACGACTGCCCAGTGACGTACGCCGAGGCGCGGCTCGCCAGGAACACGGTCGCGCCCGCGAAGTCCTCGGCGAGGCCGTTGCGGCCGATCAGGGTGCGGGCGGCCAGGGCTTTCACCATCTCCGGGTCGGAGGCGAGTCGTTCGTTGAGCGGGGTCAGTACGAAACCCGGGACCAGGGTGTTGCAGGTGACGCCGTGCGGGGACCAGGCCTCGGCCTGGGAGCGGGCGAGGGACTCCAACGCGCCCTTGGACACGCCGTACGCGCCGCTCTGGGCGAACGCGCGGTGTGCCTGCTGGGAGGTGATGTGGATGATCCGGCCGAAGCCGCGCTCGGCCATGCCGGGGCCGAAGCGCCGGCTCAGGAGGTGCGGGGCTTCGAGGTTCAGGGACATCGTGGTGTCCCACACGTCCTCGCTCAACTCACCCAGCGGCGGGCGGAGGTTGATCCCCGCGCTGTTCACGAGAATGTCCGGCTCCCCGAACACCTCGACCACCGCGTCCGCCGCCGCCCGGACGCCGTCCCGTGTCCCCAGATCGCCACTCACCCACGCCGCCCGACAGCCCTCCGCCGTCAACTCGTCGACCGTGGCGGCCAGTTCCTGCTCCCTCCGCGCCACCACGACGACACTCGCCCCGGCCCGCGCGAGCGCCCTGGCGGCGGCGCGGCCGATGCCGGAACTGCCGCCGGTTACGACGGCGACCCTGCCGTCGAGGGAGAAGAGTTCGGAGAGGTAGTCGCGAGAGATCATTCCCGCAGCCTAGGCGGCGGGCCGGGCGGGCATGCCCGTGCCCCCTCGCCGGCCCCGGGAGGGCGCGCCCTCCCCCGACGGCACCAACTAGGTACCATCGTCCTATGCCATCGCTGAATGTGTCCTTCACCGAAGAGGAACTCGAGGGAGTGCGGGCCGCCGCCGCGGCCGAGGGGAAGAGTCTCAAGCAGTATCTGCACGACCTCGGCGTGCGGGAGATGCAGCGCGGTCGGTTCGTCGCGGGGGCCTCCGCGTGGGCCGAGCGGTTGCGTGGGGAGTTCGACGACGCGTTTCCCGACGAGGTGCCGCCCTCCGAGCGTGACGGGGCCGCGGCCGCCTGATGCAGTTGTACATCGACGTCTCCTGGCTGCTCGACGTCCAGGAGGCCGCCCTCGGCCACGAGGACATGTCCGTGTCGGACTACTCCGCGCTCGTGGCCGCCGTATCCCGGCACAAGACCAAGCTGCCGACCCTCGCCGCGGCCGACCCGGACGCCGCCTGGCGGGCTGCCGCGCTCATGCACACCATCGTGCGCCTGGAACCGCTGCCGCACCGCAACAGCCTCTACGCCGCGTTCGTCGCCGCGCAGTACATGGGCCAGTCCGGCGAAGGCATCGACCCGCCCTACGGTGCTCTCTCGGACCTCGTGCGCAAGATCCGCGACACCCGGGTCGGGGTGCTCGCCGTCGCCGACCAGTTGCGCTCGTGGAAGGTCTGACCTGCGGCGGGGCGGTACGACACCCCGGACGTCCTGCGTAGGCTGTCCCCGTGTCCACCGCCCGTCTGCGTCGCGTCGCCGTCCTCGTCCTCGAAGGCGCCAAGCCGCTCGACGTCGGCATCCCCGCGCAGGTCTTCACGACGCGGGCGAGCATGCCGTACGAGGTGCGGCTGTGCGGTGCGGCCCCGGGACTGGTCACCGGGGTGACGGGCTTTCGTACCACGTCGCCGATGGTCTCGACGCGCTGACCTGGGCCGACATCGTGTTCCTGCCCGGTTACCGGTTCCCGGACCGGGAGGACCCGCCGCAGGCTGTCCTCGACGCGCTGATCGCCGCGCACGAGCGGGGCGCGCGGCTCGCCGCGATCTCGACCGGCGCCTTCGCGCTCGCCGCCACCGGGCTGCTCGACGGGAAGCGCGCCACGACGCACTGGCACTACACGCGGGCGCTCGCCGCGAAGTACCCGCTCGTCCGAGTCGACGAGAACGTTTTGTTCGTCGACGAGGGCACCGTGCTCACCTCGGCCGGCGCCGCCTCCGGCATCGACCTGTGCCTGCACATCCTGCGCGGCGACCTCGGAGTGGCCGCCTCCAACCACGCGGCCCGGCGCCTGGTCGCGGCCCCCTACCGCAGCGGCGGTCAGGCGCAGTACGTGCCGCGCAGCGTGCCCGAGCCGCTCGGTGAACGGTTCGCCGCCACCCGAGAGTGGGCGCTGCACCGGCTCGGCGAACCCCTCACCCTGGAGACGCTGGCCCGGCAGGCCGCCGTCTCCCCGCGCACCTTCTCGCGCCGCTTCGTCGACGAGACCGGCTACACCCCGATGCAGTGGGTCATGCGCTCCCGCGTCGACATGGCCCGCGAACTGCTCGAACGCTCCGAGCGCAGCGTCGAGCAGATCGCCGCCGACGTCGGTCTCGGCACCGGCGCGAACCTGCGCCTGCACTTCCACCGGCTGCTCGGTACGACGCCGAGCGAGTACCGGCGGACCTTCGCCCAGGGGAGTAGCCGCGTCTGTCCCACAGCGTGGCGGGATCCTTTTGAACCATGGCGATCACGCCACTGTTCGCCCTGGACACCGTGCGCGAGCCTGGTGGCATACCGAAGGGACATCACTCATGACTCGCATCGCCATCAACGGATTCGGCCGCATCGGACGCAACGTGCTGCGCGCCCTGCTCGAGCGCGACAGCACCCTGGAGGTCGTCGCCGTCAACGACCTGACGGAGCCCGCGACGCTGGCCCGGCTGCTCGCCTTCGACACGACGTCCGGCCGGCTCGGCCGCCCGGTGACCGTCGACGGGGACACCCTCGTCGTCGACGGCCGACGCATCAAGGTCCTTGCCGAGCGCGAGCCGGCGGACCTGCCGTGGGCCGAGCTCGAGGTGGACCTCGTCCTTGAGGCCACCGGCCGTTTCACCTCCGCCAAGGCCGCCCGCGCCCACCTGGACGCGGGCGCGCGCAAGGTCCTCGTCAGCGCGCCCTCCGACGGCGCCGACGTCACGCTCGCGTACGGGGTGAACACCGACGCCTACGACCCGGCCACGCACACCATCGTCTCGAACGCCTCCTGCACCACCAACGCGCTGGCACCCCTCGCCGCGGTGCTCGACGAACTGGCCGGTATCGAGCACGGGTTCATGACCACCGTGCACGCGTACACGCAGGAGCAGAACCTTCAGGACGGCCCGCACCGCGACCCCCGCCGTGCGCGCCCGCCGCGGTCAACATCGTGCCGACCACGACGGGCGCCGCCAAGGCGATCGGCCATGTGCTGCCGAACCTCGACGGCAAGCTGTCGGGCGACTCGATCCGCGTGCCCGTCCCGGTGGGCTCGATCGTCGAGCTCAACACCACCGTCGCCCGCGACGTGACCCGCGAGGACGTGCTCGCGGCCTACCGCACCGCGGCCGAGGGCCCCCTCGCGGGCGTCCTCGAGTACTCCGACGACCCGCTGGTCTCCTCCGACATCACCGGCAACCCGGCCTCGTCGATCTTCGACTCCGCCCTCACCCGCGTCGACGGCCGCCACATCAAGGTCGTCGCCTGGTACGACAACGAGTGGGGCTTCTCCAACCGCGTGATCGACACGCTCGAGCTCCTCGCCGCGGGCTGACCCACCGCGCAGCCGCACGGATCGTCAGGGCACGGGTGGTGTCACCCCGTGCCCACAGCGCGTCGCCGAGCCCGTCGACTCGGTCTCGGCAGCGGTGACTTGGCCACCGGGCGACCGTTCGCGGCCTACAGGTCGCGCTGGTACCACGTGCCTGGTCTGCCGCCGACGTCGGACGGATCGGCGGGGCCGACCGGCAAGAAGCCGGACTTCGTCAGCACCTTCTGGGACGCGATGTTGTCGTGGGAAGTGGCCGCTCGGAGCGTGCGCAGGGCGTGCCGTGTGGCCGCAAGTCGGCACAGCTCCTGACCGTTGAGGTCGCCACGCCCTGACCGGCCACGCGCTGCGCCACCCGGTAGCCCAGATCCGCCGTGTGCTCCTCGCCGATGTCGTACAGGTTGAATCTGCCGAGCACCGAACCGTCCTCGGCGACAAGCACGTAGAAGGCGCAGACACCGGCCTCTTGCTCGGCCAGCAACGCGTCGAACCGGGCGGTGAACTCGTCGAAGTAGGCGTCGCCGCGGTCGGAGATCAGGGTGGCGAAGTAGGCGCGGTTCGCGGACTCGAAGGCCAGCACCGCAGGGGCGTGCTCGGCGCGGAGCAGCTGCAGTTCGGACATCTTCCTCACCTGTTCGGGGAGTTGGTCACCAGCGCACCACGCCGGGACCGACTGCGTGGGACACGTGGGCCATTGAAGCCCGCCCGCCCCTCATCGCCTACTCCCGGCCCGCCGAGATCCCGGGCATCCTGATCACCGCGCCCCCGAACCGATAACCTCGCCCCGTTTCATCCCCCTTCACCCCACCCCGGCGACAAGGAGAAGGCCATGACCGTGACCAGCGTGAGCGAGGCCGCCAAGGCAGTGGTTCGGCGCAACACCGAGGAGGTCCAAGGGGGCGGTGACTACGCGCTGTACGACCAGTTGTTCGCCGACGACTTCGTCGACCACACCCCGCAGCCCGGCCGTACGCCCGACAAGGCGGGGGCGCTGGAGCTGTACAAGGTGCTGCGGGGCGCGTTCCCGACTTCCACGCGGTGATCCACTGGCAGGCGGCCGACGGCAACCTCGTGACCACGTACAAGACGTACCACGGCACGCACGAGGGCGAGTTCTTCGGCATCGCGCCCACCGGCAAGGTGATCCAGTTCGAGACCGTCGACGCGATGCGTGTGGTCGACGGGAGGATCACCGAGCACTGGGGCGTGGCCAACCTCTTCTCGCTCATGGAGCAGCTGGGGGGGCCGGCCCGGCGGGCGATGAGCCCCGGGCGAGTGCGGAGACCCCGGTGGGTCAGCGGGGTTCCAGCCCCGCGTCCCGTGCCAGGAGCGCGGCCTGTACCCGGTTCTCGCACCGCAGCTTCGTCAGGATCCGGCTGACGTACGTCTTCACCGTCGCCTCGCTGACATGGATCCGTTCGCCCGCGTCGGCGTTCGACAGGCCCTCGCCGAGCAGGGCGAGCACCTCGAGTTCCCGGGCGCTGAGCGACTCCAGCCGTCGGCGCGCCTCCCTCGCCGCGGGCCACCGCCTGCCCCGAGGCGAGTTGGTCGACGACATGGCGCGTGGCGGCAGGCGACAGATACGCGTCCCCGGCCGCAGCCGCCCGTACCGCCTGGATCAGCTCGGCCGGCGCCGAGTCCTTCAGCAGGAACCCGGCACCGCCCTGGCTCAGCGCCCGCAGGACGTTCTCCCGCTCGCCGAACGTCGTCAGGATCAGCGGCCGTACGGCCGGTGCCACCCGCCGCAGTTCCGCCAGCGCGGACAGTCCGTCCAGCATGGGCATCTGGATGTCGAGCAGCGCCACGTCGACCGCGTGGGCACGGACCAGGTCGACCGCCTCAAGGCCGTTGGCCGCCTCCGCCACGACATCGATGTCGGCGGCGGAGGTGAGGATCATCCTGATGCCCGCCCGGATGAGGGGTTCGTCATCCGCGACGAGGACTCTGATCACAACTCTCCTGCGGGGCGTGCGACGGGGGCGGCGGGCGGCCCAAGACTACGACTTGGTCGCGAAGGCCCGCTTCTCGATCAGTCTGCCGTCCTTGAAACAGAAGCGGAAGGCTGGCATGTCCCCACCCTTGGTCGGCCAGTTCTTCGTGGAGAGATACGACGAGCAGCTCGCCCCCGCGGCTCGGCCGGCGCCGCGTCCTTCAGGGCCGGGCCCAGGAACGACTTCCCGTGCGGCAGCTTGTCCCGTACGACCGTCTCGGAGTCGCCGACCTTCACCGACTCGTAGACCTTCGGGTCGAGCATGATCTTGTCGCCCTCCTTTCCCGCCAGGTTGACGACCAGCACGACGGCGAGCACCCTGAGCACCACGAAGGCCAGCAGGGCGCTGCCGCAGCCGATCACGAAACCCTTCTTCTTGCGTCCCATGGCGATGTCGAACTCCTTCTGCCTGTCCGGCGCACCGGACCAGTCGATGTCCGCACCACCGTCGCCCGGCACCGCCTCCTCGCTCTGCCCCCGGAAGTCGCTCGCCGCATCGACGAAGGTCGCTTCCTCCCGCTCCGGGCTCGTGGGCCACGGCCCGCTCTCCGCCGCGCGCGGCGACCGGGGCCGTACGGCAGCACGCCCGCGACACGGAACCCGCCGTCCGTCGCGGGACCCGCGTGCACCATGCCGCCGACCAGCCGAGCCCGCTCCTGCAACCCCGTCAACCCCTGACCGCCGCTCACCACGGGCCGTCGTACCGTCGAAGTCAGCACAGGCACCGGCCCGTTGGCGACCTCGACGACCAACGAGTCCGGCTCATACCGCAGTTCGACGGCTATCGACGCTCCCTGCGCGTGCTTGAGGGCGTTGGTCAGCGCCTCCTGCACGATCCGGAACGCCGCGTGGTCGGCGGCCGGAGCCAGCGGCCGCGGCCGACCGGTACGCCGTAGCGCTACGACCGTCCGTGCGCCCCGGGAGGCCTCCACCAGCCCGTCGATGCCTGCCACGCCCCGGGACTGGGGCTCCAACTCGCCCTCGTGATCCCGCTGTTGATCGGGCGTGCCGTCGCGCAGGATGCCGACCGCCTCGCGCAGTTCGTGCATCGCGGACACCGACGCCTCCCGCAGCACGCCCACTACCTCGCGCTGGCCGTCCGTGAGGTCGCGGTCGACTTCCAGCGCGCCGGTGTGGACGGCGATGAGGGCGAGTTGGTGGCCGAGGCTGTCGTGCATGTCCTGCGCTATGCGCTGGCGCTCCCGCAGGCGCGCGTGGGAGGCGATGATCTCGCGCTCGCGCAGCAGTTGGGCGTTGTGTTCGTGCAACGCGCTGATCAGCGTGCGGCGTTGGGCACGGTTGCGGCTGGCGAGGGCGGGCACGACCGCCGTCACCAGGAACGAGAGCGTGATGAACACCAGCGTCTGCACGGCGGACAGCGGCTGTGCCGGGTTGGGGACGGACAGCCCGACGAAGAGGAGGTAGGTGGCCGTGAACCACCCGAGGGCCCGGCGCGTCGTCTCGATCCGGGCGCCCGCCGACCAGCTGACCACGATCAGCACCAGGCCGAAACCCCGAGCACACCGGAGACCGCACCGGTGGCGAGCAGGGCGGCGACGGGGAAGACCCGCCGCAGCAGGGAGATCACCGCGGCGGCGAGCCCCGTGGCGACCATCTCCACGGGGCCCTTGCTCCACTGGGTCATGGCCATGCACAGGGCCAGGACGACGGCCAGCGTCGCCTCGCCCGCCAGCTGCCGCCGGGACCACATGCGTACCGTGGCCAGGCGGTTCCGGGCATCGAGGGCCATCATCTTCACGTCCACGCGCCCACGGTAGACACGATCGGCGACGCGCACAGCATCCGTTCGTCGCGCCCGCGAACGACCAAAGTCGTACGGTCCCGGTCGCATGCGGACCCGCGCCCGCGTTTTTCCCGGGCCCGTCAGCCGTCGCTCCTGAAGGACTTGACCTGGCACTGGACCTTGTACCTGTCGAAGTCGCGCCGACGCAGGCTGTCCCCCTCTGACCGGGGCCCAATCCCCACCGGAGGCGACGCTCGAGCCTGTTGACGTCCTGCCGGGTGCCGTCGAGCCGGATCCGCACATGCCCCGCGTCCGGGACCGCGCTGTTCGCCGCGTGTGCGGAGGAGGTGGCGATCGAGGCGACACCTTCGTCGCACGGCGTCGACGTGCCGTCCGCGTACGAAGATCCTGTCAGCGATCCATCAGCGTCCTGTGTGGCCGTCCGCCCGTCGCGCGACCCTCATTCCGGGCGGAACGTGGCGGGAACTACTTCTGTCCCAACGCTGTACGGGCATCCGGTGTTCGAGATAGCGTCACCACGCAGCTGCCGAGTGAAACGATTCAATCCACTGCCGCTCAAGGGGACAGCATGGCGTCGAAGAACACACCGGACAAGGGCATCTCCCGTCGGGTGGCCCTGGCCGCCGCGGGCACCGCGGGACTCACGGCGGTGTCCCTCTCCACCGGACTCCCTCGGCGGCGGCGCTCCCGCGGCGGGAGACTCCGCTTCCGTCACCGGCAACTCGCCGCGCCGCTCCGGAGGTTGGCACCGGTACGTGCAGGGGCCGTCCTCGCGCACGGTCCGCCCGGTGCGGATCGTCACGACGACCGGGGACGTGAAGAACGCCGACGGCCTGCTGAAGCCGGGCGGGGCGAGATCCGTCCTGCGGCGCCCGCAGCCCGCCGCGGCTCCTGCCTGGCCCGCCGGCACCACGGCCGAGGCCTCGTCGGCGCACGCGGGCAACAACGGCAACGACGGACAGCCGCGCACCTACGACGCCTCCAACGCGATCGACGGCAACCCGGACACCTTCTGAACGACGACACGCTCGGCGTCTTCCCCGACGTCCTCACCATCACCGCGCCGCAGGTCACGACCCTGCAGGGCATCACCGTGATCTCCAACAGCGACGGCGTACCGACCGACTACACCGTCGACGTGTGGACCGACGGCGCCTGGCACACCGCCGCCACCGTCACCGGCAACGACGCGGTGCACAGGGCCGTCCCCTTCACGGAGAAGGTCGGCACCGACCGCGTCCGCATCACGGTGACGCACGCGCAGGACACCTCGCACGGCAACTTCACGCGCGTCAACGAGGTCTGGCCCGCGCCCGTCGAGCCGATACCCGTGCCGAGCGTCACCGTGGACTTCGGCAAGGTCGTCGTCGGCTACCCGCGGATCAAGTTCACCTCGGCCTCCGCCAACTCCCCAGGTGTACGCGTCGCGTTCTCCGAGACCCGCCAGTTCCTCACCGACCGCTCGGACTTCACCCGCTCCGACCAGGCGGGCGGCGCGGGACAGGGCACGGACCAGTTCGCCGTACCCGCCAAGGGCGCCAACTGGACCGACCACAAAGGCTTCCAGGCCGGCGACAAGGTCTTCGCGGACGGCCTGCACGGATTCCGCTACCTCAAGATCAGCCTCGACGCGCTCGCCGCGGACAGCCCTGCCGCCCAGCCCTGGGGCACGGTCGAAATCGACTCCGTGGCCCTCCAGTTCACCGCCTACGTCGGCACACCGAGCACCTACCGCGGCTGGTTCCTGTGCTCCGACGACGAGTTGAATCGTTACTGGTACGGCGCCGCGTACACCAACGAACTCGTCACCGACACCTTCCGCCAGGACGATGTCGACCCCCGCAACGCGTGGAGCGCCACCCTGGAAGGGAAGTTGGTCCTCCAGGACGGCGCCAAGCGCGACCGCGACCCGTATGTCGGCGACCTCGCCGTCTCCGCGCGCACCCTCTACCTCACCCACGACGACGCGGCGGCCGCGGCCCGCAACGTCCTGGCCGACCTCGCCGACCACCAGCGCGCCGACGGCTGGATCCCGCCCGCCTCCATCGGCAACTACACCCTGCCGCTCTTCGACTATCCGCTGTACTGGGTCACGTGCAGCTGGGACTACATTCTCTACACCGGGGACCGGCAGTACGCGACGCGCTACTACCCCAACCTGCTGAAGGTGCTGGACACTTGGTACCCGAGCGTCACGGACGACGCCGGTCTGCTGAGCAAGGGCCTCAACGGCACCGACGGCTACGGCGACTACGCCTTCCTGGGCCGCACCGGCCGCGTCACCTACTACAACGCGCTCTACGTCCAAGCCCTCCAGAACGCCGCCCAGTTGGCCCGCCTGCTCGGGCAGAAGGCCGACGCCGCACGCTGGAGCACGCGGGCCGACAAGGTCGCGCAGGCCGTCAACTCCCTGCTGTGGGACGCGAACGCGGGTGCCTACCTCGACTCCGGGACGGGCGCGGTACGGCACGCGCAGGACGGCAACTCCCTCGCCGTCGTCACCGGCATCACCGACACGGCCCGTGCCGCCTCCGCGCTCGCGCATCTGGACGCGACGACGCAACGGCCGTACGGCAACGCCTTCATGGACAACGACACCATCTTCGACCAGGCCTCCCAGCGGGTCTACGCCTTCACCTCCTACCCGGAGATCGAGGCCCGCTTCCTCAGCGGCCAGGGCGAGTCGGCGCTCGACCAGATCCGCCGCATGTACGGCTGGATGGACAGGAACGACCCCGGCATCACCCACTGGGAGGGCATCGGCCCCAACGGGTCCCTGTACGAGGACGCCTACACCAGCATGGCCCACGGCTGGTCCACCGGTGTCCTCCCGGCCCTGACCAACAACCTGCTGGGCGCCCGCCCGATCTCACCCGGATTCGCCACCTGGGAGGTACGCCCGCAGCCCGCCGGCGTCGACTGGGCCACCGGCCAACTCCCCACCCCGCACGGCCCCTTGGGCGTCGAGTGGGAGAACAGCGCCCGCGTCTTCCGGCTCACCGTCCACGTGCCCCGGCACACCGAGGGCTCGGTGGTCCTTCCCGGTGACGCGCGCGGGCTGCGCGTGCGTGTCGGCCGGCGGACGCTGTGGGACGGGCGGCGGGCGTCGAGCCGTGACGTGAGCGTGGTGGACGGAGTGGTCACCGTGGCGGGAGTCGGCGCGGGCGACCACAGCTTCGTGGCCGAGCGGAGCGTCAACTGACCTTGCCCGTCCGATGCCTTGGTGCGCTCGCCTCCGGCGGGCGCACCGGGGTTGACCCTGCCGGGACCGCCTCGTCTGTGAGGACTTGGCGTGGGGCCTGTGAACAGGGTGTTCCTTTGGCTGGTTGTGGCGGGTGTTTTGCCTGCCCTTGCGTTGCCCGCCCCACCGTGCGCACCTAGCGTGACCCGCGGACCGAGGGAGGGCCGGGATGCTGAACACCGTCCGGGAGCAGGCAGCGGGACTCACCAGGGATCAGCGCAACGCCTTCGTCGCCGCCTACTTGGGCTGGGCGATGGACGCCTTCGACTACTTCCTCGTCGTCCTCGTCTACAGCGAGATCGCCGACGACTTCCATGTCTCCCTCACCGACATGGCGTTCCTCACCACCGCCACCCTGGTGATGCGACCGGTCGGCGCCCTCCTCTTCGGCCTGTGGGCCGACCGCAAAGGGCCGCCGCACCCCGCTCATGGTCGACGTCGCCTTCTACTCGGTCATCGGCTTCGCCTGCGCCTTCGCCCCGAACTACACCGTGCTGCTGGTCCTGCGCCTGCTGTACGGCATCGGCATGGGCGGCGAGTGGGGCCTGGGCGCGGCGCTCGCCATGGAGAAGATCCCGGCCGACCGGCGCGGCTTCTGGTCGGGCCTGCTGCAGAGCGGCTACTCGCTGGGCTATCTGCTCGCCGCCGTGGCGTTCTTCGTCATCGAACCCGCCTTCGGCTGGCGGGGGTTGTTCGCCTTCAGCCTGGTGCCCGCGCTGGTCTCGCTGTGGGTGCGCTCCCGGGTGGAGGAGAGCGAGGTGTGGGAGAAGAGCGTCAAACTCAACCGCACTCCGGCCTACCAGGTGTTCAGGAACCCGGCCGTCCTACGGCGGTTCGTGTACCTGGTGGCGCTGATGACCGCCTTCAACTGGATGTCGCACGGCACCCAGGACATCTACCCGACCTTCGTGAAGAAGGGCCTGGGCCTGTCCCCGGACACCGCGATCGCGATCGCCGTGGTCTACAACATCGGCGCCATCATCGGCGGCATGGTCCTCGGGGCGTACTCCGAGCGGCTCGGACGCCGCCGTACGATCATGATCGCGGCGGCGGCGGGCCTGGTCGTCGTGCCGTTCTTCGTGCTGTCCACCGCCGTGGGCTGGCTGATGCTCTCGTCCTTCCTGATGCAGGTGTGCGTCCAGGGCGCGTGGGGTGTCATCCCCGCGCACCTGACCGAGATGAGCCCGGACACCATCCGCGGCTTCTACCCCGGGGTCACCTACCAGCTCGGCAACCTCATCGCGGCCCTCAACCTCCCGATCCAGGAAGCCATCGCCGAGCACCACGGCTATCCGGTGGCGATGGCGTGGACCGTAACTCCCGCGCTGGCGCTGGTGATTGTGCTGAGCGCGGTCGGCAAGGAGGCCAAGGGGGTCAGGTTCGGCAGTACGGGGACGCAGGCACCGAGCACGGCGGCGGCGGACCCGGCGTAGGCCGGACGGCCGCCCCGGCGAGGCCTGCCTTCACGGCACGGGAGGACCGGCCGCGTCGCAGCAGAGGCCGTTCGACGAGGGCGTACGAGGCGAGGGCCGCGGCGAACGTGGCCGCGAGGCCCGCGGGCAGCAGGGCGTCGCCGACCACACCGAGGTCGTGCAGCAGACGGATGACCGGGTAGTGCCACAGGTACATCCCGTAGCTGAGGTTGCGTCCGATCCAGACCGGCACGGAGAGCGACAGCAGGCGGGTCGGCCAGGACCGGGGGCACAGTTCCAGCGCGGCGACGACGCAGGCCGTCAGCAGGGCGGCGGCGAGGAAACCGACCGTGTACCAGACGGGGTTCCACGCGCTCACCTCGGTGATCGGAATCTGCCAGGCGATCAGCCCCAGCAGCGCGAGCGCGGGCCGGCAGAGGCGTCCCGCCCAACGGCGCAGCGACGCGAGGCGGGGTCGTCGGCGCGCAGCCGGGCCAGGACGAGGGCCAGCAGGGCGCCCACAAGGAGTTGGTCGGCGCGGGTGTCGGGGCCGTTGTAGATCCGGTGCGCGGCCGACGGATCCCACAGCATCGTCCGCCAGAGCACCGGCAGGACGCACAGCACCCCGACCCAGGCCAGCACGGCGCGGGCGGTCGCGTGCCGCAGCAGGACGAGCAGCAGGAGCGGCCAGGCGAGATAGAACTGCTCCTCCACGCCCAGGGACCAGGTGTGGCTGAGCGGCGCGGTGAGATCCGAGTACGTCCCGGAGCTCCCGGCCCGTACGAGATTGACCACCGACCCGCTGCCAGCGCCGCCGCGACCCAGGCCCCGCGGAACAGCGGCAGCGCGAACGCCACGGACAGCAGGGCGGTCACCGCGCACATCACCAGCAGGGCCGGCATCAGCCGCTGCCAGCGGCGCTTGTAGAACGACCACAGTCCGATGCCACCGGTACGGGCGTACTCGCCGACCAGCACCCGGGTGATGACGAAACCGCTGATCGTGAAGAACACGTCCACGCCGACCGAGCCACCCGGGATCAGCTCCGGCTGCACGTGATAGACGATCACCAGCACCACGGCGACCGTCCGCAGCCCGTCGAGCCCCGCCACCCGCCCGCCACCGCGCAGCACCGACGAGAAACCCCGCCCGCCGCCTCTGCCCCGCGCCCCCGACACGGGCACGAGCGGCGGCGCCGCTCGCACATCGGGGCTCTGCTCCGTGACGTCGTCCGCCGCGCTCCGCTGAAGGGTGCTCATATCGGCCGCGTCTGCCCAGGTCTGCGGGGCTCACACACATTCTCATGCTGCCTTCAGACTCGGGCCGCCTTTCGGACGGCATACGCGCCTGGCGGCCCCGTCCGTCCTCGGGCCCGCCACGTCTCGTCGCCGCGACGACGTGTCGGTCAGGCCGCGCCGTCGCGCAGGGCCGGCAGGGTCGCCGACGTCAGGGGCGTGGTGCGGTGTCGGGGGCGACGAGCACGACCGTGCAGGTGGCCGCATGCGTGAGGGCGGTGGTGAAGCTGCCCTCCGCGAACTGGGTGAGCGGGCCGTGCGGTGAGCGGCCCACGGCGATGGCGCGGGCGCCGGTGTCGGTGGCGTGCAGGGCCAGGACGCGGCCTGCGGCGGTGTGGTCGCCGACGGTCGTGAGGATCTGGCCGGTCGCCATGACGCCCTGCCCGGCGAGGCGGTCGAGGTGGGCGGTGACGGCGGCACGGGCTCCGTCGTGGGTCTCCGTGTCGGAGGCCTGTTCCTCGACCACGGCGGTCAGTTGGACGTGCACGACCTCCAACGGGCTCCCCGTGTCGCGGGCGAGCCGGGCCGCGGCGGCGACGATGGCGGCGGCCCGCTCGTGGGCGGCCACGGCCACGATGACCGCAGGCATGGTGCCCTGCGCGGCGCGGCCCACGGGGATGAGCGTCGGCGCGACGGACTCGCCCTCGCCACCGCGCTGTTCGGCCTCTCGGAGCAGCCCGTGGCCGCTGGCGAGGACCGGGACGGCGAGCAGGAAGGTGGCCGCGCCCAGGTAGAAGGGGACGCTCAGGTCGGTCGCGTCGGCGAGCTTGCCCGCCACGTACGGGGCCAGACCGCCGCCGATGAAGCGCAGGAAGCCGTACGCGGAGGAGGCGACCGGGCGTTCCACCGGCGAGACCAGCATGACGGCCTGGGTGGTGAGGGTGTTGTTGATGCCGATGAACGCGCCGCTGACGATGACCGCCACGATGACCACGGTCGGTGTCGCGACACCCGCCGCGATCACGGCCATCACCATGGCGAGGCCGACCAGATTGACGTAGAGGACGGGCGCGGTACCGAACCGGGCCTGGAGGCGCGGGGCGAAGAACACGCTGAACGCGGCCACGAGCAGCCCCCACCCGGTGAACACGAGACCGAGCCGGTGGGCGTCCAGCTCCATGGGGTAGGGGGCGTAGCCGAGCATCGTGAAGAAGCCCCAGTTGTAGAGCAGCGCCATGACGCCCATCGTCAGCAGACCGCGGTGGCGCAGCGCCTTCAGCGGGGCGAGGGGTGACGTGACCCGCGCGGGCTTGGGCAGGTCCGGCACGAACAGGACCGTGGCGATCAGCGCTACGGCCATCAGGACCGCGACGCCGAAGAACGGGCCGCGCCAGCTGATGCCGCCCAACTCGCCGCCGAGCAGCGGCCCTACGGCGATCCCGAGGCCGAGTGCCGTCTCGTACAGGATGATCGCGCCGCCGAACCCGCCGCTGGCCGAGGCGACGATGACGGCCAGGGAGGTGGCGATGAACAGGGCGTTGCCGAGACCCCAGCCGGCGCGGAAGCCGACGATCCCGTTGATGGAACCCGAGGTGCCGGCCAGGGCGGCGAAGACCACGATGACCGCGAGACCGGTGACGAGGGTGCGCTTGGCGCCGAAGCGGCTGGAGAACCAGCCCACGAACAGCATCGCCACCGCCGTCACGATCAGATAGCTGCTGAACAGCAGGGAGACCTGGCTCGGCGTGGCGCGCAGGCTCTTGGCCAGGGCGGGCAGGATCGGGTCGACGAGCCCGATGCCCATGAACGAGATGACGCAGGCGAACGCGACGGCCCAGACAGCCTTGGGCTGCCGGAACGGGCCGGCCGCAGATCCGTTTCGTACGCTCATGTGTGCTTGTCCTCCAAGGAGTTGAAGGGGGATGCGGCGACGTCAGGCCCGGTCGTGGTGGTCCTGGATCGCTCGGGCGAGGGCCGGGAGGGCGATTCGTACCGCCTGTTGTTCCGGCTCGCTCAGTTCCTCGATGAGCAGGTCGAGGGCGTGGGCGCGTTCGGCGCGCCGCTGCCGGGAGACCTCCAGCCCTGCTTCGGTCGCCTCCACGAGGACGCCCCGGCCGTCGCTGCTGTCCGCGGTGCGCCGGACCAGGTCCGCGCGCTCCAGCCGGGTGACGAGCTGCGTCATGTTCGGCTGGGAGGCGCCCTCGGCCCGGGCCAGGTCGGTCAGACGGCACGGACCCTCACGGCCGAGGCGCCCGAGCACGGCGGAGGCGGCCATGCTCAGCCCTCCTGTGACGGCGCTCTGGCGGACGTAACGGACCATCCGCTCGACGGCGATGATCAGCTCCTCCGGCGAGGTCTCGGGGAGCGCCGGATCCATAACCCGCTTATGCATAACGCCATTATGTACTTAGATGTAGCTTGAAACAAGATCTGGGCGTGGATCGTGTGTGACCAACCGCCGTGCCCACGCCGGACGCTGAAAGGAACCGGCCGCTGCCGGACAGTACGGGGTGTGGAATCGATGACGGAACAGGAGGCGCGCCGGTTGCGGCGGGCGCGCTTCGAAGGACTGGCGCACCTGGTGGTGGAACCGCTGCACCGGTATCTGCTGCGCCGCACGAGTGCCGACCTGGTCGAGGACGTCCTGTCGGAGACGATGCTCGTGCTGTGGCGCCGGATCGACGATGTGCCGGGGCTCGGAACGGATCCGGTGCCTGACCCCGCTGACGTACTGCCGTGGTGCTACGGCGTCGCGCGCGGGTGTCTCGCGAACGCCCGCCGGGCCGACGGGCGCAGGCTCCGGCTGGTGGAGCGGCTGATCCGGACCCAGGAGGACGCTCCGGCGGCGGACGCCGATCACAGCGAGCTGCATGCCGCGCTCGACGCCCTCGGGGCACTGGACCGCGAGGTGGTGCGGCTGTGGGCCTGGGAGGGCCTGGCGCCCCGCCAGATCGGGGAGGCGACCGGGCTGACCTCCAACGCGGTGAGTATCCGGCTCCACCGGGCGAAGGCGCGACTCGCCGCACAGCTGGAGCGAAAGGATGCCGGACGGCCCGGACACAAGAGGGATGAAGGAAGGAGCAGTCAGTGAATGACGACGAGTTGCTGGCCCGGCTGAAGTCCGCGGACCCGGCACGGACCCGCCTTGCTCCGCCGCCCGACATCGACCGCCTTGTGGAGGCCACCTTGAACACCGACACCGCACTTCAGTCGGCGACCGCCGCCGTCGCCGCGACGACCGCGGGATGGGGACGCCGTCATCTCGTCGGACTCGCGGCGGCCGGCGCGCTGCTCGTCCTCGGCGGTGGCGTCGCGGGAGGAATCATGGCCAACAGCGGTGACGGCAACGGCCGTTCGGCCACGGCCGGCACATCGGCCCCGGCAGGTGCGCTGCGGCTCACCGCACAGGGAGGCTCCGCCAAGTGCGTGGAGCCGAGCCCCCGAGACACTGGGCTCGTACCCGACCCTCTTCGCCGGCACGGTCACGTCCGTCAAGGACGCGACGGTCACGTTCCATGCCGACGAGTGGTTCAAGGGCGGCGGCGCGGAGACGGTCGAACTCGTCGCCGACACCAGGGTCCCGGAGACGCTGACGTTCTCGGCGGGCGAGCACTACATCGTGGGTGCCAAGGACGGCGTCGTCCCGCCGTGCGGTGCGAACGTAGCCTCGCCCGAGACCATCGCCAAGTTCCGTCAGGCGTTCGGGAAGTGACCCCGCCCGCTCACGCGGGGTCGTCCAGCAGACTCCGGGCGAACTCGTGCGCCGGGTCCGCCAGCCCGGCGCGGAGTGCGGAGAAGAGGTCCGCCGCGATCGTGCCGGACCAGGTGGCGGGGAGGAGGGCGGCGGGCAGGCCCGGGTCGAGATAGGGCAACCGGCGCCAGGCGGTCAGGACATGGACGTAGTCGACGAACGCATCCTGGTCCGACACCCTGGCGCCGGTCCCGGTCCAGCGCGCGGCCATCGGCGTGAATTCGGTGACGAAGTCGTCGTAGAGCTTCTGGAGCGCGGCCAAGTCCCACCAGCGGCCCACCTGTTGGGCCGGGTCGCCGAAGGCCACATAGTCGGCGCGGAAGAGGTCGACGTACTGCCAGGCCAGGCCGTGCTGGAGCAGGTGGTCGCGGGTGTCGTCGAGGGCGTGCGCCGGAGCGATCCAGACCCCGGACGAGACCGTGCCGAAGCCCAACCAGGCCAGCCTGGACCGGAGTTGGTGCCGGTGCTGGCGCTCGCTCTCCGGCACCGAGAAGACGGCGATGACCCAGCCGTCGTCGGTGACGGCATGGCGTTCGAAGATACGCCGGTCACCGGTCTCCAGGACGGAACGGGCGTACGGCGAGAGCGCGTACCCGGCGCGGCCGTCCCGGCGCTCGGACACCAAAATCTCGCGGCGCTTGAGCCGGGAGATCGACGAGCGGACCGCCTGGGCGTCGACGTCCAGCTCGGCGAGCAGCCGGATCAGGGTGCTCACTCCGATCCAGCCGCCGACCTCGCGCGCGTAGAGGCCGTACACCGTCACGATCAGGGATCGCGGCGGAGCGGGCTGGCCCGGGCTGTCGTCTTCGAGATCGCTTGCCGTCACGATCGTAGTATTTCAGTGCGCATGTCCGGCCTCCGATCCCGCCCGGCCGCCCAGCGCCGCACGCCAGGCGGCAGGCCAGGGCGCGCTGCCGCCCTTCTCCTTGTCCGGGACGTGCACGGTGACATAACTGCCCCGGGCGGCACGGCAGTTCGGCTCGCCGTCCGTGGTGGTACGCCACACCTCGAAGCCGAAGGTCATCGACGACCGGCCCAGCCGGTTCAGCTCGACCCGCGTCTCGACCTCCTCGCCGAACCTGACCGACGCCTCGAACTCCACCTCGTAGCGCGCCCTCTGCGCCACCGGGAAGTAGCCCGGGATGTCGTACGCGCGCATCAGCTCGGCCTCCGCCGCCTCGGCGAACCGGACGACGGTGGTGTTGTGGTAGATCCCGGCCGCGTCGGTGTCGATCCACTCGACTCGGGTCCGGTGAACGGCGGAGGGCCCGCTCATTCCGCCGCCCTGCCCGGCGTCCACCGCAGATGCACGGCATCCTTCGGGGTCTCCGCAGCAGTGCGAGCCGCGGCCGGACCGCGTCGGTCCGCGAGGTCGGCGGCTTGCGCCGCCCGGCCGCGAACTGCACCGGCCAGTCGGCGCCCGCACCCCGGTACTCCTGCTCGGCCGCCGCCTGGAGCGTCCACTGCGGGTTGTAGAGGTGCGTGCGACCCAGCGCGCACAGGTCGGCCCGCCCGGCGAGCAGGATCGAGTTGACGTCGTCGTACGACGAGATCGCTCCTACGGCGATCACGGCCGCGCCCGCCGGAGCGGCCACCTCGTGGCGGATGCGGTCGGCGAACGGGGTCTGGTACGAGCGGCCGTACGCCGGCTTCTCGTCCTGGGTGACTTGGCCGGAGGACACGTCGACGGCCGCCGCGCCGTGCGCGACGAACGCCCGCGCGATCTCCACCGCGTCGTGCTCGGTGTTCCCGTCCGGGACCCAGTCGGTGGCCGAGATCCGGACCGTCACCGGCCGGTCCGAGGGGAACGCGGACCGTACGGCGTCGAAGACCTCCAGCGGGAAACGCAGCCGGTTCGCGAGGTCGCCGCCGTACTCGTCGGTCCGGTGGTTGGCGATGGGGAGAGGAACGACGAGAGCAAGTAGCCGTGGGCCGCGTGCACTTCGAGCAGATCGAAGCCCGCGTCGGCGCCCCGGCGGGCGGCGGCCACGAAGTCGGCGACCACCGCGTCCATGTCGGCCCGCGTCATCTCCCGCGGCTGATGGCAGCCCGTGCCATACGGCAGCGGGGACGGACCCATGACCTCCCAGTTGCCCTCGGTGAGGGGCTCGTCAATGCCCTCCCACATCAGGCGAGTTGAGCCCTTGCGGCCCGAATGGCCCAGCTGGAGACCGATCTTGGCGGTGCTGCGCTCGTGCACGAAGCCGGTGACCTGGGTCCACGCGTCGCGCTGCGTGTCGTTCCACAGGCCCGTGCAGCCCGGGGTGATGCGGGCCTCGGGGAGACACACACCATCTCGGTCATGACCAGGCCGGCACCGCCCAGCGCCTTGGAACCCAGGTGGACGACGTGGAAGTCGTCCGGGACTCCGT
The DNA here is from genome assembly GCA_016893485.2 of Streptomyces sp. P3. Classification (GTDB taxonomy): domain Bacteria; phylum Actinomycetota; class Actinomycetes; order Streptomycetales; family Streptomycetaceae; genus Streptomyces. The sequence goes on along the minus strand of JAFEKX020000001.1, from coordinate 638,049 downwards.
CGACGGCGGAGTACATGTCCATCGGCGAGACGATGATCCGGTTCTTCAGCTCCAGGCCGCCGATGGTGAACGGCTGGAACATCGCCGGGACGGCCTCGGCCGCGCCCTGGGCGTCCGCGAAGCCGCGCTCGATCAGGTCGGCGAAGCCCGGGTCGCGGTCCTTGAGGTTGTCGAAGGTGATCCGGCGCGAGCGTGTGAGCAGGTTGAAGCAGAACTGCGCCGGGTCCTGGCCGGCGTAGCGGCCGATGTTCTCGAACCACTCCAGCGAGGCCTGGGCGGCGCGCTGCGTGGACTCCACCACCGGGCGGCGCTCGGTCTCGTACGCCGTCAACGCCTCGTCCACGCCGGGGTGTTCGTGCAGACACGCGGCCAGTGCGAGGGCGTCCTCCATGGCCAGCTTGGTGCCGGAGCCGATGGAGAAGTGCGCGGTGTGGGCCGCGTCGCCGAGCAGGACCACGTTGTGGTGGTGCCAGCGCTCGTTGCGGACCGTCGTGAAGTTCAGCCAACGCGAGTTGTTCGTCAGGAGGTTGTGCCCGGCGAGTTCCCCGGCGAAGATCTCGCGGATCCGGGCCACCGACCGCTCGTCGCTGACACCGGGCGCGAACTGCGTGCCCTCCGTCGCGTCGAGGCCCGCCTTGCGCCACACGTCCTCGGCCATCTCCACGATGAATGTCGAACCCGAGTCGGAGTAGGGGTAGCCGTGGATCTGCATGGTCCCGAACTCGGTCTGCTTGACGAGGAATTGGAACGCCTCGAAGACCCGGTCCGTGCCCAGCCACATGTACTTGTTCGTCCGCTGGTCCAGGGAGGGCACGAACGCGTCGGCGTACTTGGTGCGCACCGCCGAGTTGATGCCGTCCGCGGCGACCACGAGGTCGTAGGAGGCGCGGAGTTCGTCCACGTCCGGGGCGAGGGTGCGGTAGTGCACGGCGACCCCGAGTTCGGCGGCCCGCTCCTGGAGGATGTGCAGCAGATCCTTGCGGGCCATCGCCGCGAAGCCCTGGCCGCCGACGGTGAAGGGGTGCCCGTCGAACTCGATGTCGATGTCCGTCCAGCGGGCGAAGCGGCTCTCCATCGCGCCGTGGACGACGGTGTCCGCGTTCTCGATCCCGCCCAGGGTCTCGTCGGAGAAGACCACGCCGAAGCCGAAGGTGTCGTCGGGGGCGTTGCGCTCCCACACGGTGATCTCATGCGTGGGGTCGAGCTGTTTCATCAGGGCGGCGAGATACAGCCCACCAGGCCCGCCGCCCACGATCGCGATCCTCATGCCCGGTTCTCCTTCTCGCTCTCGACGAGCCGACGCAGCAGGAAGTGCTGAAGCTTTCCACTGGTGTTGCGGGGCAGCGCCTCGCAAAAGCGCACCGCGCGGGGGTACTTGTACGGCGCGAGCTGCGCCTTCACGTGGTCCTGGATGTCCTTGACCTTGGCATCGTCACCGACGACTCCCTCGACCAGGACGACGAACGCGCAGACGACGGAGCCTCGTTCGGGGTCGGGCTTGGCGACCACCGCGGACTCGACGACGTCCGGGTGGGTGTTGATCGCGGACTCGACCTCGGGGCCGCCGATGTTGTAGCCGGAGGACACGATCATGTTGTCCGTGCGGGTGCGGTAGTAGAAGTAGCCGTCCTCGTCGCGCACGAAGGTGTCCCCGGTGACGTTCCAGCCGCGCACCACGTAGTTCTCCTGGCGCCGGTCGTCCAGGTAACGGCAGCCGACCGGGCCGATCACGGCCAGCCGCCCCTCCACACCGGGGCCGACCTCCTCGCCGTCCAGATCGAGAATGGTGGCCCGGTAACCGGGCACCGGCCGTCCCGTCGAGCCGGGCCGGATGTCGTCACCGGCGGCGGAGATGAAGATGTGGATCATCTCCGTGGCACCGATGCCGTCGATGACCTTGATCCCGGTCTCCGCCCGGAGCTGCTCCCACACATCCTCCGGTATGTGCTCCCCGGCGCTCACCGCACCGCGCAGGCTGTGCAACCGGTCCGCCTTCCCGGCCTTGAGGATCTGCCGGTACGCCGTCGGCGCGGTCGCCAGCACGGTGACCCCCGCCTCGGCGACCAACTCGGCCAGCGGCTCCGGCGCCACGGCCTCCGTGAGCAGCGCGCACGCACCGGCCCGCAGGGCGCAGACGACCAGGATGCCGAGGCCGAACGTGAACGCGAGCGGCGCGGTGCACGACACCAGATCGTCCGGCCGCAGGCGGAGCGTGTGCCGGCCGAAGGTGTTGTCGATCGACAGGATGTCGCGGTGGAAGTGCGTGGTGATCTTCGGTACGCCGGTACTGCCCGAGGTCGGTCCGAAGAGGGCCACGTCGTCGGCGGCAGAGTCGACCGCGGTGAACTCCCTGACTTCGACTCCACTTGACGCGTCAGGTCGTCGGCCTCCTCACCGCCGTACGCCACGACCCTGAGGTCCGGCAGGACATCGTCGCGTACGGCCTCCACGTCCGCCGTGAACCGGTGGTCGACCAGGGCGACGGCCGGGCGCGTCTTCTCCACGACGGGGTGAGTTCACGGGCCCGCAGCGCCGCCATGGTGGTGACGACGATGCCCCCGGCCTTCAGGACGCCGAGCCAACACGCCACGACCCAGGGGTTGTTGGGGGGAGCGGAGCAGCACCCGGTTGCCGGGGACCAGGCCAAGGTCCTCGGTGAGGACCTGGGCGATCTGGTTGGCGCGGCGCAGGAGTTCGCCGTAGGTCCACACCTCGCCCTCGGGGTGCGCAGGGCCGGGCGGTCGGGACCGAACGTGGCGGTGGGGACGTCGATCAACTCCGCGCCGGCGTTGAGGCGTTCGGGGTAGCGGAGTTCGTCGGTGGTGAACTCCAGGACCGGCCACTGGGCCCGCGGCGGAAGGTGGTCGCGGGCGAACGTGTCCGGATAGGCGGAGGGCGAGAGACCCATCTGGTCCAGCTGGTCCATCGGGAGGTTCCCTTTCCGCAGGCCGGGGCGGGCCGTGCAGGGATCAGGAGCTGAGTGCGAGTCAAGAGCTGCGGATCAGGCCTTCCTGGACGACCGTGGCCAGGTGCGTACCGGTAGGAGTGAAGAAGCGCCCTACGGCGAGACCGCGCCCGGCGTCGGCGGCTACGGCCTCCTGGGCGTAGAGGAGCCAGCCGTCCACCGGGGCGGGCCGGTGGAACCACATCGCATGGTCGAGGCTCGCGGTGACGAGTCCCGGGAGCGCCCACGGCAGGTCGAGCATCCGCAGGACGGGTTCGAGGATCGTGTAGTCGCAGACGTAGGCGAGCGCGGCGAGGTCGCGCTGCTCGTCGGTGAGGCCCTCGACGGGGCGCAGTGCGTCGAACGGCCTTACCCACACGGCCTGTTGGGGGACCCGCTCGCCCTCGACCGTGAGGTAGACGGGCCCGGGCACATGCCGCATGTCGAAGCTGCGCCCGCCGCTCCAGTACTCCTCGGAGGCGTCGGTCATCGTGCCCCGGGGCGCGGCGGTGTCGCGCAAGTACGAGGCGGAGCTGGGCAGTTCGGTGGGATCCGGTACGCCGGCCGGGGGCTCGGCGGCGAAGGTGCCACCTGCCTCGCCCGCCGCGAAGTTGGCGAGGCAGGTGTAGACGGGCTTGCCGTTCTGGAAGCCGCGGACCTGCCGGGTGGCGTAGCCGCGCCCGTCGCGCAACAGCTCGACCTCGTAACGGACTTCGGCGCCGATGTCGACCGGCCGCAGGAAGTAGGAGTGCATCGAGTGCAGCGTCTTGCCCTCGACCGAGCGCATCGCGGCGGCCGTGGCCTGCGCGACCATGTCACCGCCGTAGGCCTTCGGCCAGGGGCAGGGCTGGGTGGTCGCGGTGAAGGCGAGATCGAAGTGCTCGGGTTCGACGGGGGCGAGGGCGATCGCGGCGGTGAAGGCCGCCGAGGTCGGGACGGAGCGGAGGTCGGCGCCGGTGGCGCGGGAGTCGGTCACGGCCGGTCCAGCCAGTCGCGGAGCTCGGCGTCGGGCACTTCGGCGAGGTTGACCACGATGTTCTCCGGTGTGCGGGTCGTCATCCAGGTCAGCGGGTTGTTCCGGTCGAGATTGCACTCGACGTGCGGCATGAACGGCGGGACGAAGACCCAGTCGCCCTCCGCCAGGTCGAGGTAGTCCTCGAAACGCTCACCGAAATAGATCCGGGCCCGGCCCGAGAGGACATAACCCCGGTCTCGGCCTCGCCGTGGTGGTGCGGCACCGAGCGGTAACCCGACTCGTTGCTCACCTTCCCGAACCACAGTTTGGTCGCCGGTGTGTGCTGCGCGGAGACGCCCGAGATCCGGGTCGCGCCCGCCGACTGACCCGTGGCGCCGACCTCCAGACCACCGCGCGTCACGACCGGGACGACCAGGCCTGACTCGCTCGCGTACGACGAGTTGTCGCCCTCTAGGACGTACTTGGAGAAATCGGGTTCCATGATCAGCTCCTGGAGTCGGTGAGACGGAAGCGGTTGCGCAGGGTGCCGATACCGGGGATCTCCGTCTCGACGAGATCGCCGTCGGCGAGGAAGACCGGCGGGGTCATGCCCGAGCCCACGCCGCCGGGGGTGCCGGTGAGGAGGAGGTCGCCGGGGCGCAGGACGGTGAAGGTGGAGACATAGGCGAGCAGGTCGGCGGCGTCGAAGACCAGCGTGCGCGTGTTTCCGCGCTGTCGCTCGACGCCGTCGACCCGGCAGATCACGTCGACGCCCGCGACCGGGTCTAGCTCGTCGGGCGTGACGACCACCGGGCCGAGCGGGGTGGTGCGGTCCCAGGCCTTGCCCTGGAACCACTGCAGGGTGCGCTTCTGCCAGTCGCGCACACTGATGTCGTTGGCGATCGTGTAGCCGGCGATGGCCCGTTCGGCCGTGTGGCGGTCCGCGTCCCGGATCTCGGCGCCGACCACGACCGCGAGTTCCGCCTCCCAGTCCACGTCGAGGCCGGGCGGGAGGACCAGGTCGTCCTCGGGGCCGGTCAGGTGTCGGCGAACTTGGCGAAGAGGGTCGGGTGGGCCGGGAGTTCGCGGCCCATCTCGGTGATGTGGTCGGCGTAGTTGAGACCGCAGCAGACGACCTTGCGCGGCGAGGGCAGCGGCAACACGCAGGTGGCGCCCGGGAGTTCGGCCCCTGCGAGGTCCGGCACGCGGCCGGTCGCCGTGGTCGCCAGCAGCGCGGAGAGGTCGTCGGCCGGCAGCGCCCGCCAGCGGTCACCGTCGAGGACGGCGGCCGTGGTGCGGCCTCCGTGGGCCACGGTGGCGAGCTTCATGGGTGGTCTCCCTCGGGGTGGGGGCGGACTGTGCCATTTGGGGCGGCCGGGCTGCGGCGGGTGGCTTGGCTGCGCGGGTGACGGGGCTGCGGTGAGTGGCCGGACTGCGTTATAGCGAGATTTTCACGACCGTCGAAAACAGTCAATAGATGAGTTACGCTGGCCGCGTCAGCCAGTCCGGTTCACTTGATCCATCCGCTCCATCCGCTCCATCGCGTCCACCGGATCCGCTGACCGCTGATCCGTCAGATCCCTCCGGCCCGTCCGACCCACCCCGAGGAGCACCCAGCCATGACTCCGATCCCGGTGAACCCGCCCTCGCTCCCCGCCCCGAGCGGCTACTCGCACGGCACCCTGAGCGGCAACACGCTCTACCTGGGCGGGCAGACGGCCCTGGACGCGGACATGCGGATCGTCCCCGGCGGCATCGTCGAGCAGTTCCGGCAGGCGTTCGGCAACGTGCTCACCACGCTGCGGGCGGCCGGCGGCATCCCCGAGGACCTCGTGAGCCTGACGATCTACCTCACCGACATCCCCGACTACCAGGCCCACGGCAAGGAGATCGGCAAGGTCTGGCGCGAGCTCGCCGGCCCGGTCTACCCGGCGATGGCCGGCATCGGCACGACCGCCCTGTGGCAGCCGGAGGCGATGATCGAGATCCTCGGGGTCGCGGTGATCCCGGACGAGCGACTTGTCCGGGTGGAGGGTGGGGACGCCTCCAGGGCGTGACGGATCGCCGTGACCGTCGCGAGGAACCCTGGTGATCGCCGAACGCAGTGGTGGGGTCGGTCAGGCTGGTCTGGCCGAGAGTGCGATCACCCCGCGCATGCCTGTTGGCGCTGAAGGCGCCGGGGTGGCGGTACGACCTGCCGACTTCTGGGAAACCTGGCGCGGTGGCCCTGCGCACGGATCGTCGCTACGGCCACGCGGGCCACGTCCTTCGGCGCGCGCATGGTGCCGAAGCCGACGAACGCGGGTCATGTGCGGCGGTCAGCAACCCCGCCCCTGCGGACGGCGCGGCGATGCTTCGGGCGGCCGGGTCCCACAGTGCCCCCGCACGAGTTCGTCGCCGTCCCGGGAGTCAGGCCATGGTGGTGTTGTAGTTGACGATTCGTTCCACGCGGAGGGCGACCGCGCCGGCCAGTGGGCTGTCCGCCCCTTTGCTCGCCACGTCGGGCAGCCGGTGTGCCTCGTCCTCGGCGACTGCCACCAGGCCCCAGAACGCGTTGTACCCCGACGGATCCGACGGCTTGTCGGTGGCCGCCCGGACCGTCACGATGCCGTCCCCCTCGGCCAGGGCCAGCGCGCCCATCTGCCGGAGGATGTCGGGGTCCCGCTCCTCGGCGGCCACGACGCTCCAACCCGTGACCTCTGTCTGTCGCAGTGCGGCGAGGAGACTGCCGGCACTGCCCGCGCCGGAGACAACGATGTCGGGCAGGACAAGGGCCACCGGCCCCCGCGTCATCGGCAGGGCAGAGCGGATCGCGCCGTCAAGGTCTGGTTCAAGGGAATGGTCCTGGTAGACGAAGACCATTTGGAAGGTCCCGGCGTACCGCGCGAGATAGCTCACCGTGTCCAGCTTGTGTGCTCCGAACACGACGACCAGGCGCACGTTGAGTCCGCTCTCGGCCAGCTCGACAACGGTCTCCAGGCTGCGGTCCAGCACAGTGACGCCGGGAGCCAGACAGTGCAGCTCCTTCGAGTAGGGCGCACCGAAGCGCGTCGCGAACCCGGCGCAGGGCAGGATGACCGAAACGTCGGGAATGGGCACGGACGAACTATGCATTGAGTGGCTCTCAGATTGGTTGACGATCGGGAACCTCGCGCACTTCGCCGCGTACGGGTAGGGACGGCCCAAGTCGACGCCACATACCGTCGACTTGGAAGGAACGCCGACGCTCACCGTAGTCACCGAGGGCGGCTCCGTGTGCGAGGGGGCGAACGTTGATCGACGAGATTGTCCCCAAGGTGCCCGGTGGGTATTCGCCGTCGCCGACAAAGAAGGAAGTCGGCGTCGAAACAGCCGAGTTGGCCCATGGGCGGAACGAAACCTGCCGTCGGTCGCTGGAGTTGGAGAGGGCACCCAGGGTCAAGCGCCTCCAAGTCCGTTGCGACGGCGCTGACTTGCCCACAACCCGGGCGAGGGTGAGGTGCGCGCGGATCACGGTGTTCCGGTGTTCGAGGACTGCTGCCGCGTTCACGATCAAGCGACGTACACTGCTGCGGCGCACCCGCTGTCGCCGAACCCTCGCCGTCGACGAGGACCGCTCGGAGTCGGGCGGCACGGGCCGAAACGTACGGGAAGACCGAACGAAGGAGGACGCCGAATGCGGGTGCTGTTGTCCACGTACGGGACGCGGGGCGATGTCGAACCGCTGGTGGCACTCGCGGTGCGGCTGCGGGAACTCGGCGTGGAGGTGCGCATGTGCGCCCCGCCCGACGAGGAGTTCGCGCAGCGGCTGGCGGGTATCGGGGTGCGACTGGTGCCGGTCGGGCCACCGGTGCGGGCGTTGATGAGCGGGACGACGCTGCCGTCGGCGGCGGATCTGGCCCGGTACCGGACCGAGATGCTCGACGCACAGTTCGAGATCTTCCCCGAGGCCCTCGACGGATGTGACGCGCTGGTGGCGGCGGGCCTGGCGCAGATCGCCGCGCGGTCCGTGGCCGAGGCCGCGGGCGTCCGCTACGTGTACGCGAGCTATTCGGCGGTCAATCTGCCGTCGCCGCACCACGCGCCGCCACCGCGGCCGGGCTGGCCGGAGCCGGAGGCGAACGACAACCTGACGCTGTGGGAGTTGGACGCCCGCAGTGTGAACGCGCAATTCGCCGAGCCGCTCAACGGCCACCGGGCCGTTCTCGGTCTGCCGCCGGTGGACAACGTCCGTGATCACGTCTTCACCGACCGGCCCTGGCTTGCGGCGGACCCGGTCCTGGGACCGTGGCGGAAGACCCCGGGCCTCGACGTGATCCAGACGGGTGCCTGGACGCTGCCGGACGAACGCCCGCTGCCGGCCGACCTGTTGACGTTCTTGGACGCGGGCGCACCGCCGGTCTACGTGGGTTTCGGCAGCATGCGCCCGTCCCCGGACATCGCCCGCAGGGCCGTCGAGGTGATCCGCGCGCAGGACCACCGCGTACTCGTCTCACGCGGCTGGGCGGACCTGGACCTGGGCGACGACCGGGACGACTGTCTCGCCATCGGCGAGGTCAGTCATCAGCGTCTGTTCGGGAGGGTGGCCGCGGTGGTCCACCACGGCGGTGCGGGCACGACGCTGACGGCCGCCCGGGCGGGTGCGCCGCAGGTGGTGGTGCCTCTCCAACTGGCGGACAACCCCTACTGGGCCGGTCAGGTGGCGGAGCTGGATCTTGGTGCGGCCCTTGACAGTCCGACTCCGACGACCGAGTCCTTGAGTGTCGCGTTCAAGACGGCCCTGGCACCTGAGACACGGGCTCGTGCCAAGGCCCTGGGAGCCAGGATCCGCAGCGATGGAGCGGCGGTGGCCGCGAACCTGCTGGTCGACGCCATCCGGTGAGCGGGGCAGGCCCTGCCCGTCGGCCCGGGACAGGGCCCCGGTCGGCGGGAATCCGGCGGGAACTCCGGCAGGCGCGCGCAGGTGCCCGGCACCCCGTTACCGCCGCGGTGGTCGGCTGCTAGCGTTCCGGCGCATGGAAGACGGCGTGTACGTGGGTAATGCGGGCAAAGACGCGGCACTGGACCGGGGGTGGCTGCTCGGGCACTTCAAGGAGGAAGGCAGTCCTCTCCACAGCGACGCCGTGGAGGTCAAATGGGGTGTACACCCGCGTGGCGAACAGCGAGCGCAGTGGGTGAAGGGCGAAGTGCGCGCAGCTCTCCTGGTCCTGATCTCAGGTCGCTTCCGTATGGAGTTCCCCGGGCGAAGCGTGCTGTTGGAAGAACAGGGCGACTATGTCGTCTGGGGCCAGGGAGTGGATCACTCCTGGACCGCGGAGGACGAGTCCGTGGTACTGACTCTGCGCTGGCCTTCTGTGCCTGGATACGCCGTACCGCAGGAGGAAGAGCGGTCGGGTTCGTAAGGCCGGGCGGCGCCCCTCGTACCGGTCGGGCCCGCCCGAACATGAGGCATTCTTTGCCCGTAGCGGTGTTTCGCCGGACTCCGGGGGAAAACGTGTGAGGTTGTGGAGCCATTATTCCCATATGGGGGTTTCGTGGGCCTCTTTTTCGGTGTGGGTGTTCTGTGTGGTGTTGCGGAATGTCGAGTATTGACATGCCCTGAGACTGTGATTGATGATTACGGCCGTGTCACGGAGTTCCGGAAGGGAATCCGGGAGTGCCGGAAAAAGACGTGACCAGGTAATTGGCCAGTAATTTCAAGAATCGAATTATCGAATCGCCTGGCCGCCATAGGCCTCTTCGCTCCGTCGACCGCCCCCATCAACCACCTGACGTGTCGCCCCGTCCCGAGGTGACGGCTTCCGCGGTGACGGCGCCCTGCGCCTCCCGGCCGTCGGCCCCCGCCCGCCCCCACCCCGACGCCCGCCCGACGGCGAGCACACCTCTTCAGGACCCGCGGCAGTCCGGCGATCCCGGCTCCGCGCGCTCGATGTCACCCCGCCCCACACCGATGGGAAGGCCAGGTACCGCCGGTGCACACCACCCCCACCCTGTCCCCACTCCACGCGCGTCCACCGGGACGGCCACGGGCGGCGCCGAGCGAGCGCCCCGCATCCGGCCCGCCTCCTTCGCCCAGCGGCGACTGTGGTTCCTGGCCCAACTCCCGGGCGCGAACGTCGCGTACAACGAGACGATCGCCTTCTCCCTGACCGGCCCGCTCGACGCCGCACTGCTGTCCCGCGCCTTCGACGCCCTGACCGACCGTCACGAGACCCTGCGGACGAGGCTGGTGGCCACGGAAGGGGACGTGCACCAGCACATCGACCCACCGGGCGGGGATTCGCCCTGACCGTCGAGGACCTCACCACCGACGACGACGCCGACGCCGGGGTGGCCGCCCGCCAACGCGACGAGGAACAACGGCCGTTCGACCTGGACACCGGACCGCTCGGCCGCGGACGCCTGCTCACCCTCGGACCCGAGCGCCACGCACTCCTGCTGACGTTCCATCACAGCATCTACGACGGTGCCTCGATGAACGTCATGATGGACGAACTCGGCCTGCTCTACGAGGCGTTCGCGGCCGGCGCCCCGGACCCGCTGCCCCCGCTCGCGGTGCAGTTCGCCGAGCACACGCAGACCCGGGAACAGGCCGTCCTGGACGGTGGGCTCACCGACCAGGAGGAGTACTGGCTGCGCGCGCTGGACGACGCGCCGCCCGTCCTGGAACTGCCCACCGACCGCCCACGGCCCACGGAACAGCACTACGCGGGCGGGCGGGCCGAGTTCAGCCTCGACGCCGAGACCACCACCGCACTCCGGGGCCTGGCCAGGCGGCACGGGGCTACCCCCTTCGTCGCCGTACTGGCGGGCTGGGCGATTCTCCTGTCGCGTCTCTCCGGGCAGGAGGACATCGTTGTCGGCAGCCCCTTCGCCAACCGGCGAGGCCCCGGAGCGGCCGGTCTCATCGGCTTCCTCGTCAACTCCCTCCCGTTGCGCATCGATCTGTCCGGCTCGGTCACCGTGTCCGAGGCCCTCACCCGTACCCGCGCCGTCGTCCGCGAGGCCCTCGCCCACCAGGACCTTCCCTTCGAGCGCATCGTCGAACTGGTCAACCCGCCCCGCAGCGCCTCCCGTACACCCCTCTTCCAGACCATGCTGGCCTGGGTGCCCGAACGCCGGGACCTGCTGCACCTGCCTGGAGTGGACGCCCAGCCGCTGCCGATCGACCACGCCCCTGCCAAGTTCGACCTCGCCGTCTCGGCGACCGACTCCCAGGGCCGAATATCCGGGCACCTCGACTATGCGACGGCCCTCCTCGACCACGACACGGCCGAGCGATGGGCCGGACATCTGCGGCACCTGCTCACGGACATGGCCCGCCATCCCGAACGGGACGTGCGCGCCCTGGAGTTGATGGAGGCGGAGGAACGCAGACGGGTGCTGCTGGACGGTGACGCGGCGCAGCCGATCGCCCCGGACGACCATGGCGCCCTGCAGCAGAGCACCCGGCACGGGGGCGACGCCCCGCATCCGAGCACCCCGCACCACCACGCCACCCCGCAGCCGACGCCCCCGCCTCCTTCCCCACACCGCGACCGGACTCGTCGAACTCTTCGAGGCCCAGGCCCGCCGGCGCCCCACCCACACCGCCGTGGTCGACCGCGACACCTCGCTCGACTACACCACCCTCGACCACCGGGCCAACCACCTCGCGCACGCCCTCGTCGCCCGTTCCGTCCGCCCCGGTGACGTCGTCGGCCTGCACGCGAAGCGTTCCTGCGATCTGGCCGTCGGCATCCTGGGCATCCTCAAGGCGGGCGCCGCCTACCTCCCACTCGACCCGGGCCAGCCCGCCGAGCGCCTCGCGACGATGGTCGAGGACGCGGCCTGCCCGGTCGTCCTGAGCGACCACGACAGCGCGGACCGCGCATCGGAGTGGCTCGACCTGCACGCCGTAGAAGCCGACGGGGCGAACCGGCAGGGGCCACCCACGGGTATCGATCACGCACCGGACCAGCTCGCCTACGTGATCTTCACCTCCGGGTCCACGGGGCGGCCCAAAGGGTGTCGCGGTCGAGCACCGCAGTGTCCTCAACCTCTTCGCCACCTGGGACGCCCGTATGGGCACGGCTCCTGGCGAGGTCGGCTCGGCCTGGTCCAGCATCGGGTTCGACGCCTCGATCCATGAACTGCTGTTGCCGCTGACCACCGGCGGTGAACTGCACATCGTTCCAGAGGAGTTGCGCGGCGACCCGGAGGAGCTGCTGGGGTGGATGCGCGAACACGCCGTGACCCAGGCGTTCCTGCCGCCGGCGTACGTCAAGTGGATCGACGAGGACCCGGCCGTACGACTGCGCGGACTGCCACTGCGCAAGCTGCTCACGGGAGTTGAGTCCCTCACCGAGGCCGCGCTGCACCGCATGACACAGCACCTCCCGGGCCTGCGGATCTGCTTCGGCTACGGCCCGACCGAGGCGACGCTCTACAGCACGGCCTACTACGACCCCGGCCCGCTGGAGCGTTCGTGCCCCATCGGGCGTCCGCTGCCCGGGACCCGTATGTACATCCTCGACGGCCGCATGGAACCCGTCCCGCCCGGCGTGGTGGGGAGGTGTACCTCGGCGGAGCCTCCCCCTGGCCCGCGGCTATCTCGGCCGCCCCGACCTGACCAAGGAACGGTTCCTGCCCGACCCGTTCGTGCCCGGTGAACGGATCTACCGCACCGGAGACCTCGCCCGCCGCCTGCCCGACGGCCAGGCCCACTACATGGGACGCGCCGACGACCAGGTCAAACTCCGCGGCTTCCGCATCGAACCCGCCGAGGTCGAGGCCGCGCTCATGTCCCCTGCCCGGCGTCCGTGAGGCCGCCGTCCTCGTCGACCAGGACGCGACCGGCCAGCCCCGCCTGATCGCCGGCATCGGCCGGGGCACCGCACCGGCCCGCACCGCCCACGACTGGCGCACCGCCCTCGCCCGCCGACTGCCCGACTACATGATCCCCGCCGCCTTCCTCGACCTCGAGAGCCTGCCGCTCAACCGCAGCGGAAAACTCGACCGACCCCAACTCCTGCGCCTGGCCCAGGAGTCGACCTCCACCCAGGTCAACACGGCCGCCCCGCGCGACCACGTCGAACACGGCCTGTACCGGATCTGGCAGCGCATCCTGCTCCACCCCGACATCGGCGTCAGCGACAACTTCTTCGAAATCGGGGGCACTTCACTCTCGGCCATCAAGATGGCCCACGCCGTGACCGAGACCTTCGGCCGCCGTCTTCCCGTGGGCGAGGTGATGACCCGCCCCACCATCGAGACCCTGGCAGCACTGCTCCGCGAGGACCGCACCGCCCGCGCGCCCGGCAGCCTCATCGAGTTCCGCCCCGGCACCGGCCCACGCGTGGTCTGCGTCCACCCCGCAGGCGGCACCGCCTTCTGCTACCTGCCCCCGGCCACCCTCCTGCCCGACACCGTCGCCCTGTACGGCATCCAGTCCCCGGGCGTGAACCCCGGAGAGGACCTCCTGCCCAGCGTCGAAGCCATGGCCGAGGAGTACCTCCGCCTCCTCGAACCACTCGGCGACGAACCCCTGGTCCTGACCGGCCTGTCCTACGGCGGGCTCGTCGCCCACGAGATGGGACGCCTGCTGGCCGGCGCCGGACACCGGGCCGTCAGCGTCGTCCTCCTCGACACCCAGGCCACCGACGACGCATCCGCACGCGCGGAGATCGGCGCCGTCGACGCGGCCGAGTTCCGCGACAAACTCGTGAGGTTCAACGGGATGTACCCCGGCATCGACGACGCCCAGGTCGACCGCTACTTCCACCTCTACAACCACAACCGCCTCACCGCCCGCGAACACCTCCCGGCACCCTCCCCGGCCCGGCTGATCCTCGCCCAGGCCGTCCCGGACGGCGACGACACGCCCTTCCACGGCGAGGTCCGCGAGTTCTGGCAGCGCCGCGCCGAGGGCGAGTACCGCGTCGAGACGATGGAGTGCGACCACTGGGAGATCCTCGAAGGCGTCGGGGCCGCCCAGGTCGCCACCCTGCTCGGTGCCGAACTGGCTCACCACGGAGCGCAGTTGACCCTCTCCATACAGGAGGCGTGATGGACCTCCGCCCCGCCCCTGGCACATCCCCGGCTCCTTCGAGATCCGTCTCCCTCGCCGAAGCCGTGCTGGCCCAGGCCCGCCGCACCCCCTCCGCCGTCGCCGTCGAGGACGGCAGCCGGACCCTCGACCATGCGGAACTCGAACGGGCCAGCGGCCGAGTGGCAACACGGCTGCATGCGGCCGGAGTTCGCCCCGGCCACGCGGTCTCCGTACACCTGCCCCGCTCCTGGCAGCTGATCTGCGTCATGCTCGGCATCCGCCGCGCCGGAGCCACCGTCGTCCCCCTCGACCGGCTCAGCCCGCCCGACCGGCAGCGCCACATCCTCGACGACTCGGGAGCCGTCGCCGTCGTCCACGACAGCGGGCATGCTCCCCAACTACCGCAGCACGTAGCCGCGTTGGACGCGCGCCTGCTCCTCGACGATGACGACACCGACCTGCCCGCTGTGTCATCGGGACACCCCGGCGACATCGCCACGGCCTTCGTCTTCTACACCTCAGGCAGCACGGGACACCCCAAAGGCGTCGAGGTCACCGACGACGGAGTGCTGCGCCTGGCCCGCCCCGGATACGTGGACCTGCGGCCCGGCGCCCGGATGGCCTGCCTGGCCAACCCCGCCTTCGACGCGCTCAGTTTCGAGGTGTGGGTCCCGCTCCTGACCGGCGGGATCTGCGTCGTACTCGACGACACCCAGGCGCACAGCGCGCACCGGCTCGCCGAAGCGCTCACCGAGCGCCGTGTCGACACACTGTTCATCACAACGGCCCTGTTCAACGCGGTCGTTGAGCAGGTGCCCGACTGCTTCGCCACCGTCGGACAGGTCCTCGTCGGCGGTGAACAGCTCAACGCCCGCACCATCCGGCGCTGGTACGCGACCAACTCCGCCGCCCCCACCGTCCTGCACAACGTGTACGGCCCGACGGAGGCGACGACCTTCGCCCTCTGCGGCCCCATCCCACGCGACGTCGACGGCGACACCATCCCCATCGGCACCCCGCTCCCCGGCACCGGCACCCTTCTGCGCACCGAGGACGACCGCACCGCCGAGCCCGGCGAAGTCGCCGAACTCCTCCTCTCCGGACCGGCGTTGGCGCGCGGCTACCGCAACCTCCGGAACAGACCAGCCGCAGCTTCGTACGCCTGCCGGAAGAGAACGGCGGCGAGCGGCGCTGGTACCGCACCGGCGACCTCGTACGCCAGGACACCGACGGCCGGATCACCTACGTCGGACGCGCCGACCGCCAGGTCAAGGTGCGCGGCTTCCGGATCGAACCGGGCGAGGTGGAGCGCCAGATCCTGGCCCAACCGGGCGTCCGCCAGGCCTATATCTGCACCCGCCGCGACACGGCGGACCGCAGCGAACTGCTCGCCTTCCTCGTCCCGGGCGACGACCTCTCCTACGACGCCTACGACCGCCACCTCGCCGCCGCCCTGCCCTCGTACATGCGGCCCCATCACACGTACCTCGTCGCCGAGTTGCCGCGCAACGCCAATGGCAAGGTCGACCGGGCGGCCCTGCTCCGCGACGCCCGGACCCGTGGCGCGGCACACCCGAGGACGACGCACCCGTCAGCGCCGAGCAACGGCGGGTGATCGCGGTCGCCGAGGAGATCCTCGCCGTCAACGGCCTGCGCCCCGGCGACCGTTGGGCCGCCAGCGGTGGCGACTCCCTGAAGGCACTGCGCTTCCGCTTCGAGATCCTCAGCCGCTTCGCCGTCGACCTCCCGCACGACCTCGTCCTGCGCGCCGACTTCGCCGCTCTCGCCGACGCCGTACACGCCCCGGGGCGGCCGTAGGCGAACACCCGCCCGTGCCCGGCCCCTCCGGAGAGCCGTCGGCACCGGCCACCAGCGAGCAGGAACGCCTCTGGCTGCTGCACCAGCGGGATCCCGAGGACCGCGCCTACGACGTGCCGCTCGCTTTCCGCGTCCGGGGCCGCGTCGACACGGCCGGCCTGCACCGCGCGGTGCGCGCGATGGTGGAGCGGCACGTGGCCCTGCGCACTCGGCTGGTCCCCACCCCCGAAGGATTGGTCCAGGAGGTCGGCGATCCCTACGACCCGTGGCAAAGCCTCGAAGCCCGCCCGGGGAGGAGTGGCAGGACACCGCCGACCGGTTCTTCGCCCACCGTTTCGATCTCGGCGACACGCGGATGCTGCGGGCCGCCTGGGTGACACAGCCCGACGGCGGACTCCTGCTCCTGCACCTCCATCACGTCGCCGTCGACGGCTGGTCCCTCAACCTCCTCCTCCACGACCTGACCGACGCCTGTGCCGAGGCCGGAGAGCGGCCGTCACCCGCCCTCACCCCCTCGACTTCGCCCGCTGGCAACGCACTTGGCACACGAGCCCGGCATACGAGGACCGCCGCACACGGTTGCGCTCGCACCACGGCCGCGACGGCGAACCGTCCCCGCACTGCCGGCCCCCTCGTGCCACGGGCCCGCCTCCTGCGCACCTCGCTCGACCTGGTCCGCCGTAGCGCGGTGGACCGACACGCCGCACAACTCGGCCTGACGCGCTTCCAGTTGCTGGTGTCCGCGTTCGCCGCGAGCCTGTACGGCGTGACCGGGCAAGGTAGTCCGCTGGTCGCCACACCGGTGGTGAACCGGTCCCGGCCCGAATTCGCCGACACGGTCGGCATGTTCGCCAACACCGTGCTCCTGGACCTCCCGACGGACCCGAACCGTTCCCTGGGCGCCCAACTCGCCGTCCACGCCGAGGCCGTGCGCGCCGTGCTCCAGGACCAGGAGGTCGCCCTCGCAGACGTCCTCGCGGATGGCGCCTTCCGCGAGCGAACCCCCTTGTTCGACTACCTCTTCGTCCTGGAGAACACCGACTTCTCGGCACTGCGCCTGGACGGCTGCGAAGTGCGGCCGGAATGGCCCGAACCGTTGGGTGCCAAGTGCGCGCTCACGTTGTCGGTCGTGGAACACGAGGGCGGGTTCGACTGTCTGTGGGAGTACCGCGACGACATCGGCGCCGAACGCGCCCGGGCCGCAGCCCTCCTCTTCCGCCAGACCCTCGACCACCTCACCGGCGACACCGACATCACCCTCCACCAACTCGTCGCCGACTACCGCCGCACCCTCCCCGACCACGGCCAAGGCCCCACGCGCACACCGGACTTCACCACCGTCGCCGACGCCTTCGCCCGCCAGGCCGCCGACACCCCGAACGCCCCGGCCGTCACCACCGGCGAGTCCACTCTCACCTACGCCGAACTCGACGCCCAGGCAGCCCAGTTGGCGACCCGACTCGCCCCCGTCTCCCGGCCGACCCCGCCGCCCCGGCGGCCGTGGCGCTCTACCTCCAGCCCTCCGCCGAGCACGTCGTGGCGCTCCTGGCGGCGGCCCGCCTCAACCTCACCGTCGTCCCGCTCGACCCGGCCTACCCGCCGCACCTCCTGCGACACGTGCTGGACCAGGCCGACCCCCTGTGCGTGCTCGTCGCACCCGAGGACGAAGACATCCTCGACGCGATCGCGCCCGCATCCCTGCCCCGGCACCTCCTCACCCTCGCCGACAGCCCCACCGCAGGAATGCCCCAACTCCCCACGCACCAGGGCCTCCGCCCGCTCTACACCCTGTTCACGTCCGGCTCCACCGGCACCCCAAAGGCGTCCAGGTCTCCGACCGGACCCTGTGCAACCTACTGACCTGGCAGCGCACCGACGGCGGCCTGCCCGGGCCCGCCGTCACCCAGCAGTTCTCCATGCTGTCCTTCGATGTCTCCTTCCAGGAGATCTTCACCACCCTCTGCTCTGGCGGCCTGCTGCGCCTGGTGAAGCCCGCCTGGCGGCACGATGTCCCGTCCCTGCTCCGTGAGTTGGAGACCGGGGGAGCGGAGCGGATCTTCCTGCCGTACGTCGCCCTGCAACTCCTCGCCGAACACGGAGTGCGCACCGGCCAGTTCCCGTCCCGGCTGCGTGAAGTCATCACGGCGGGAGAGCAGTTGGTGTGCACCGGCGCGATCCGCCGCTGGTTCGACGGCCTGCCGAACGCCCGCCTGTTCAACCACTACGGCCCCACCGAGACGCATGTCGTCAGCAGCCTCTGCCTCGAAGGCGACCCCGCCGCCTGGCCGTTGCGCCCCGCGATAGGACGGCCGGTGTCGAACGCCGTCCTGCGCGTCGTCGACGAGGGCGGACACCCGGTCCCGCCCGGCGTTACCGGCGAGCTGCAGATCGGCGGCCTCATGGCCAACCGCTGCTACGTCGGCGACGGCACACCGCACGCCGACCGCTTCACCGACGACCCCGACCTCGGCACCTTCTACCGCACCGGCGACCTGGCCCGCTTCGACGCCCAGGGCCTGCTGCACTACGTCGGCCGTGACGACAGTCAGGTCAAACTCGGCGGTCATCGGCTGGAGTTGGGGCAGGTCGAAGCCGCGCTGCTGCTGTACCCCGGGGTGACCCATGCGGTCGCGGCGGTGCAGGAAGGGCGGCTGGTGGCGTGTCTGCAATGCCGGGGCGATGATCCCGACCTGGCGGACCTCGCAGGTCACCTGGCCGGACTGCTGCCGACCTATGTGCGCATCGGCCGCTTCCGCCGCCTGACCGAACTGCCGCGCACACCCAGCGGCAAGCTCGACCGGCAAACGGCCCTCACCGCCCGGGGTCGCGAACTGCGCCCGGCCGGCGCGACCGCCCCGACCCTGTCACCGTTCGAAGGGCGACTGGCCGCGCTGTTCGAGACGGTAACCGGCAGGACGATCGGCGTGGACCAGCGGTACTTCGACGCGGGCGCCACCAGCCTGGACCTCATGCGCTTCCAGCTCCGCTGCGCGGGGGAGGACGACCTCGCCTTCACGGTCCCGGAGTTGTTCGAGCACGTCAGCCTCCGCGCCCTGGCCCGTCTCATCGAGGGACGCGCGACGGAGGGCACGCGGGCTACGGCCGCCCTCGCCCAACTACCGCCGGGGAGCGGGCCGACGAGCCCATCGCCGTCATCGGGATGGCCGTACGACTGCCCGGCGCTCCTGACCTGGCCGCCTTCTGGGACCTGGTCGTCTCCGGCCGACGGGGCATCGAGCACTTCCCGACGTCCGACGAACGGGTCGGCGCCCGCAGCCAGTTGGCGGGGATGCTCGACTTCGATCCGGGCCGCTTCACCATCAGCCCGCACGAGGCCCGGCTCATGGACCCGCAGCAGCGGCAGCTCCTGATGAACTGCGTCGAGGCGCTCGCCCACGCCGGTATCGGAGACCCGTCGGCCGACCGCGTCGGGCTGCTGGCCGCCTGCGGGGAGAACACCTACTTCCAGAACATGCTGCGTGAGGCCGACCAGACAGCCCTGCCCGACACCTTCCGGCTCGCGCTCCACCACGAGAAGGACTTTCTCGCCACCAAGGCCGCCTACCATCTCGGCCTGACAGGGACCCGCGTTCACCGTGCAGTCGGCCTGCTCCAGTTCGCTCGTCGGCGTGCATGTCGCCGCCGGGCTGCTCCGGCAGGGAGACGCCGACGTGATGCTCGTCGGCGGTGTCCTCGTCGACACCGACCTGACCGACGGCTACACCTACCGGCCGCAGCACATCTTCTCGCCGGACGGCCACTGCCGGCCCTTTAGCGCGGACGCCGCAGGCACCGTCGGCGCCAGCGGGACCGGCGTCGTCGTCCTCAAGCCGCTCTCCGCCGCCCGCCGGGACGGGGACACCGTCTACGCCGTCGTCACCGGCTCGGGCATCAACAACGACGGCTCGGACAAGCTCAGTTACAGCGCCCCCGCCCTCGCCGGACAACGCGCCGCACTCCGCACCGCCCTGCACCGCAGCGGCCGTACCGGCGCGGACCTCGGCTATGTGGAGGCCCACGGCACCGGCACCCGCCTCGGCGACCCGGTGGAGACGGCCGCACTGCGCCAGGCGTACGGCCTGACCGACGACTCACGCGTGGCCCTGTCCTCCGTGAAGAGCCAGATCGGACACCTGGGCGCCGCCGCGGGCGTCGTCGGCATGGTCCGCGCCGTGCTCGCCGTGCACCACGGAATCGTCCCGCCCACGGCGGACTTCGACCGGCTCAACCCGGAGATCGACGACGGCCCCTTCCGCATCCCGGTCACGGCCGAACCCTGGCCGCAGGACCGCCCGCGTGTGGCCGCCGTCAGCAGTTTCGGCATCGGCGGGACCAACGCGCATCTGCTGGTGGAGCGACCGGACGCGGAGCAAGTCGCCGACCGCGCGGACGAGTTGGTTCCGTGCCTGGTGCTGTCCGGCAGCTCCGAAGCCGCCGTACGCGCGGATGGCCGCCGTATCGCCGCCTACCTGAGGGCGCATCCCGAGACCTATCCCCAGGTCCTGCGCCATCTCCAGGCGGGACGGCCCCGCGCTCGGGTACCGGGCGGCGGCGGTCTGCCCGGACGTCACCTCCGCCGTCGCGTGGCTCGACGCGGCAGAGGTCGTGGCGACGCAGCCGCAGGCCGGGCTCACGGAGGTCGGGGACGCGTACGAGCGAGCCGAGGCCTGGATGGCGGGGCACACCCTCGTCCGGCCCGAAGGCCCCGCGTCCGCACCCTGGGACTTTCCGCCGCCCGCCTTCGAGACGGTGACCTACGACTTCCCGCGCCCGCCCCTCGCAGCCCCGGCCGACGAGTCCGAACCGCCGCTCGGGCCAAAGCGGTTGCCCGCCGACCAGTGGCTGCACCAGCCGCAGTGGACGCGGCTGCGCCGAGCCCGTATCGGTACCCACGAACCGCGGCGTACCGCAGTGGTGGTCGCACCGGCGGTCATGGGCGACGCCTCGTGGCGGTTCCTGGAGCGGCACTACGCCCGTGTCGTGACCGTGAGTGCCGGGGAGGCCTTCACCCGTCTCGACGAGGACCGCTACGAAGCCGATCCCGCCGACACCGGGCAACTCGCCGCCCTGCTGGAGCAGTTCACCCGGGATACCGGACCCGGCGTCGACTGGCTGCACGCACTGCCGCTCGCCCTCGACGGCAGCCTTGACGAACACGCTCTGGAGTCCGCCCAGTTGGCCTGCCTGGACACGGTGGCCGCACTCGCCCGCGCTCTGGCCGACGTCTCCGAAGCCGTACGGCCCCGCGCCTGGCTGTTGTCCCACGGGGCGCAGCCGGTCTCCGGTTCCGTGCACATCCCGGAGGCGGGCCTGCTTGCCGCCGGACTCGAAGTGCCCCGGCAGGAACTCGGCGTGACCCTGCGCTGGATCGACCTGCCCGGACCCCGCCCGGCCGACTGGGCGGCACACCTGCCCGACCTGCTCCTCGATGACACGATCACCGAACCGGCGACGGCCCTGCGGGACGGCTTCTGGTGGCAGCGGACTCTCCAGCCGGTCCAGGCTCCCAACTCCTTCGTATCCGCTGTCCGTTCGGCCGCTCCCGGCATCCACCTGGTGCTCGGCGGCACCGGGGCATCGGCGCCACCCTGGCCGCCCGTCTCCTCGAACACCCCGGCAACCGAGTGGTCCTCGTCGCCCGGGGACCGAGACACCGCCCGCGCTCCGACCGCACCAGGACCGGGTCACCCTGATCCCGGCCGACCTCGCCACGGACGACCTGACCGCCGTCGCCGACCGGCTGGCCCCGCATCTCGACGGCCTCGCCGGCATCGTCCACGCCGCCGGAACGGCCGCCGGGGACTCCTGGCCCGCCGCGACCCCGCCACCGCCCGGCGCGCCACGGCCGTGAAGCTGCGTGCCGCCCTGCTCGTCGAACGGCTCATCGCCGAGCACGACCCGGACTACGCGGCCTACTGCTCGTCGATGGCGGCACGGTTCGGCGGAGTCGGACAGTTCGACTACGCGGCGGCCAACGCCTGCCTGGACGCCTACGCGCACCACGCGGCCCCGGCGGCGACGCCTCCACCGTGCGTATGAGCATCGGTTGGGACGCGTGGCGGGGCGTCGGCATGGCGCAGCACGCCCTGACCGCCGATGCCCGCCACCAGGAGCACCTCAAGGTGGCGCTCACGCCCGAGGAGGGAGCGGCCGTCTTCGAGCGCGCCCTGCACCTGCAGTTGCCGCAGCTGATGGTCAACACCACGCCCCTGGCGGAGACTTGCTTCTTCTACGAGCAGGCACCCGACGAGCGAGCTGTGTCCTCGGCGCACGCCACGCCCGACTCGCACCCGGCGCCCTCCACGAACCCCATCCCCACCGACCCCACCGCCGAACTCACCGAGATTTTGCTCGACCTCCTCGGCGTGGACACCGTCGACCCGCAGGCCGCCCTGTACGACCTCGGCGCGGACTCGCTCACCCTCCTGGAACTCATCGACGAGGTGAAACGCCGCTTCGGCACGGACATCGACCTCTCCCGGCTCAGCCACCGGGTGAGCCTCGACGAGATCCTCGGTCATCTCGACACCGGCACGCGCGCGTCCGCCGTAGTGGACGTGGAGGTGTGGCAGCGGGGGCCGGCCCGGACGTGCTGTGCCTGGTCCATCCGGTCGGCGGTGACATCCAGGCGTACCGGCCTCTGGTGGCGGCCCTGCCCGACGAGTTGACCGTCTGCCTCATCGCCGACCCGAAGCTGCGCGACCCTGCGCAGCCCGCCCGCTCGATCACCGACCGTGCAGCGCACTTCCTGGATGCCGTGCGGGCCGCCTTCCTGGACCCCAACGTCCGTCTGAGCCTCGCAGGTTGGTCGTTCGGGGCCTGGACTGCCCTGTCCATGGCGGCACGTGCCGAGGCCGACGGCCGACCCGTCGAGGCCGTCCACCTCCTCGATCCACCGCCACCCGGCTCCGGACAGCGGCTCGCCGCCTACGACGACCAGCAGGTGGACGCCGTGTTCGCCCGGGAGTTGAGCGGCAACGGTGGCGGCGACGGACGACTGTCGGAGTCCGGCCGTGCCTACGCCGAACGCCTCGCCGACTGCTGCCGTACCAACCTCGCCGCCATGGCCGAGCACCGACTTCCGCGCCTGGACCGGACGCCCGCCGAGGTATGGATCGCCGAACGCGCCGTAGAGGAAGGGGCGTTGGGGCTGGAGCCGACCGGCACCGATGCCTGGGACGCTCATCTGACTCATCCCTTCCGGCTGCACCACGTCGACGCGAACCACTACGAACTCGTCGCGGAGCCCCATGTACAGGCGATCGCCGACGTACTCGCGGCGGGGAGCGGACCGCGTCACCCCAGTCCGCCGGAAGAACCTGAGGAGGGCACCGTGGAGCACCCCTACACCCGTCTGCCCGAGCGGTCCTTCTGGCGTACGGCGGTCGCCGAGCCCGACGCGATGGACATCGGCGAGCTGTGGACGCCGAAGTTCGCGATCGGGCAGGACGCCCCTGTCGTCACCGCCGGCTCGTGCTTCGCCGCGCACATCGGGCGGGCGCTGCTGGATGAGGGCATGCACTGGTACGACGCCGAACCGCCGCCGCCGGGGCTCACCCGGGCCGAGCAGGCGGCACGCGGATACCGGCGTTTCTCCTTCCGGACGGGGAACGTCTACACCGCCGCCGCGCTGCGCCAGTGGGTGGCATGGGCGCTGGACGAGGAGAAGCCTCCCGAGGAGGTCTGGGCGGAGGACGGGACGTTCTACGACCCGTACCGGCCGACCGTCGAACCGCACGGTCACGCCTCGCCCGAGGACCTGCTGCGGGCCCGCGACCTCACCCTCGCCGCCGTCCGCACCGCTCTCACCAAGGCCGACGTCCTCGTCTTCACCCTCGGGCTGACCGAGGCCTGGCACGACACCGTGACCGGCACGGTGCTGCCGATGTGCCCCGGCACCGTACGCGGCACCTTCGACCCCGCCCGGCATGTACTGCGCAACCACACGGTGGCGCGGGTGCATCGTGATCTGACGGACGTGCTCACCCTCGCCCGTGGCATCAACTCCCGGCTGCGCATGGTGCTCACAGTCTCCCCGGTGCCGCTGACGGCCACCGCCACCGGCCGCCACGCCCTGGTCGCCACCACCCACCCAAGTCCGTACTGCGGGCGGCGGCAGGGCAGTTGGCGGACGAGTCGGACGACGTCGACTACTTCCCGTCGTACGAGATCATCACCGGCTTCCCCTATCGGGCGGCCTTCTACGAACCCAACCTCCGCACGGTCGCCCCCGACGGCGTGGCCTTCGTGATGCGGCACTTCTTCGAGGCCCTCCAGGGCCGGTCCGCCCGACGCGACCCGAGCCCGGCCCCCGACCCACCACGCCCGTCGCCGGCGGAGAGGACCACTGGTGTGACGACGCCGTGCTCGACTACTACAACCCCCGCCCGCTTCCTTCTGCTGGGTGACTCCCACGCAGGCTGCGTAGGACAGGCCGCCCAGGCCGCCGAAATCCCTTTCGTGGGCGGTCCGTTGGGATCGGGGCGCGACTTCCTGGGCCCCTTCTTCGACACGGACGGCACCTTTCGGCGCGAGGAACCACAGCGGCTGTACCGCGCGTTCCTCGATACCCTCGACGTGAGCGGACTCGCCGCTCTGTCGATTCCCCTGGTGTGCACCTTCGGGCTGAGCGCCCACACGGTGGCCACCCGCTGGAACTGGGACCTCTACCGCGACCGCCACGGCACCGTCCCGGACACCTTCCTCGACAGCCGCCTCTTCGCCGACCTGGTCAGAGCGACCGTCCGGGGCGCGCTCGCCTTCTACGACCACGCCGTAGCCCTGGGACTACGGGTACTGGCACCCCTGCCGCCCCAGCGCGTCCCCGGCATGTCCGACCCGCAGGTCTTCTTCGCCGCGCAGGACGTCGTCGTAGACGAACTCACCGCGCGCGGCGTCGAGTTGATCGACCTGCGCGCCCGCGTCGCCGACGCCACCGGCCTGCAACGCCCCGCCTTCTGCAAGGCCGACGACACGATCCACGGCAACCTCGCCTTCGGCCGCCTCGTCCTGTCCGAACTCCTCGACCGGGGCCTGTAGGTCGCCCGCACGCTCACCCCGCCACCCCACCCGACACGACACACCATGGAGGTCCCTCATGGAGGAGTACGCGCTCAAGGCCGTCGAGCGGCTCACCACCCGCCCCGCCGAGCCCTACGAGACCCTGTCCGTCGCCCCGATCACCCCGGTGCTCGGGGCGGAGGTCACCGGTCTCGACCTGTCCCAGGAGCTGACGCCCGAGCAGGAGAAGGAACTCAAGCACGCGTTCCAGGCCCACCACGTCCTCGTCTTCCGCGACCAGGACATCACTCCCGAGGAACACAAGCGGTTCGCGGGCGTCTTCGGTGAACTGCATCCCGTGGCCCTCGCCCCGGAGGGGTCCGACCCGTACATCCTGGAGATCAAGGCGACGAAGGAGTCCAAGGCAGTGGCCGGCAACGGCTGGCACTCCGACGGCACCGCCGATCCCGAACCCTCCCTCGGCTCGCTGCTCTACATCACCACCATCCCCGAGGGCGGCAGCGGCGGCGACACCGTCTTCGCGAACATGCACCTCGCCTACGAACTGCTCTCCCCGGCGATGCAGAGCTTCCTCGGAACCCTCACCGCTCTCCACGACGGCGCCCTGCCCTGGACCGCCGCCGGACAGACCCCGCCGCCCGAGTACGAGGTGCCGCGCACCGAACAGCCCGTCGTCGTCCGTCACCCCGAGACCGACCGCAAGCTGCTGTTCGTCAACGCCCCCTACACCTCGCACATCACCCAGCTGTCCCGCCCCGAGAGCGACGCACTCCTCGACATGCTGTACGCGCACATCGCCCGCACCCCGCTGCTGCACTGCCGGGTCCGCTGGCAGGAGCGCACCCTCGTCCTCTGGGACAACCGCAGCGTCCAACACCACGCCGTCTGGGACTACTTCCCGCACACCCGGGAGGGCCGCCGCATCGCGGTCGACGGCAGCCGCCTCCACGCCTGACCCTGTTCCGCTACGGAAGCGACCGTGCCCATGACCACCGCCCCCGAGGACTTCCTCACCGCACTACGCACTCCCGCCTCGGCACCTCCGGCCTGGCTGGAACGGCTCGCCACCGCCCTCCACGAGGAGTTGCCGACGGACACCCGGGACGACTGGGCGGCCCGTCTGCACACCCTTCTCGGCGCGGGACCGGACACGGCCACTCTGCGCGCCGTCCACCTCTGGCACGCGGACACGGTCCTGCCGCTCCTGGGGAGGGCCCTGTGTTCACAGCGCTCGGCGACCTGCACCGCGACGCGGCACAGGGCGGGACGGCGGATCAGGGCACCTGGAGGACGGCACTCACCCCGGTGCTTCTGCACCTCTACGACACCGCCTACGACCGGACGAGCGCGTACGCCGAAGCCCACACGGGCGCCCGCGACTACGCGCTCGCCAACGGCTTCTCCGAGAGCGAGGCGGACACCTACGGCCACGAGTACGCGCGGTTGAGCAGCGACGCGAACGCGCTGGCCTGTGCCGAGGCCCACGCGGAGGCACTCGGCTCGGCGCTGGCACGCGCGTACGCGAGCGACGGGTACGAGGCGTACGCCGACACGTATCCCGAGGCCCAACTCCGCGCCGTGGCGAGGGCCTTGGGGGCGGTCCCCATCACGGGGCCGGCCGAGGGATTCCTCTCGGCGTTGGAGGCGTGTCGACCGTAGCGGTTGCCCTGGAGTCTGTCGGTGCTCGTCCCCGGACGGTTCAGTTGTCGTCGCCGAACGGCAGGGAGTCGAGGTCGCCGGTGAGGTCGGCCGCGTCCGGGAACATAAACTCCAGCGCCGCGTCGGGGAGTTCGGGCCGGGCGCCAGAGGTGTTGAGCGACTGTTCCGTCCAGATGCACTTGCCGGTCGGTGTGTAGCGGGTGCCCCAGCGCTGGGTGAGGGCGGTGACGAGTTGCAGACCCCGGCCGCCTTCGTCGGTGTCCGTGGCGCGCCGGATCCTCGGCATCGTCAGGCTGCCGTCGAAGACCTCGCAGATCAGCTCGGCGCCGTGCAGGAGCCGTAGGCTGACCGGGCCCTTCGCGTGGCGTACGACGTTGCCGACCAGCTCGCTGGCGAGGAGTTCCGTGGTCGGGGTCAGGTCCTCCAGGCCCCAGGCGCGCAGCTGTTCGCGGACGTGGCGGCGGGCCTGTCCGGCCGCTCGCGGGTCCTCGGGCAGCGGCCAGGAGGCGATCTTGTCGCCGGTCAGGGCGTGCAGCCGGGCCACGAGGAGCGCGGCGTCGTCGGCCGTCGGGTGCGCGGCGGGCAGCAGCCCTCGGTGAGGGTGTCGCAGAGCTGCTCCAGGTCGGCCTCCCCACCGGACTCGGTGCGGTACGCGGTACGCAGGAGGCGGGCGAGGTCGGCCATGCCCTCGTCCATCTCGCGCTTCGACGACTCGACGAGACCGTCGGTGTACAGGACCAGCAGGCTGCCCTCCGGCACCTTCAACTCGACTGTCTCGAACGGCGGTTCAGCCGCGCCGAGGGGCGGATCGGCCGACAGCTCGGGGAAGTGCACGGTGCCGTCCGGGTGCACCACCGCCGGTGGCGGATGACCGGCCCCGGCGATGGAACAGATCTGGGTCGTCGAGTCGTAGAGCGCGTACAGACAGGTCACGTACGACTCCTCGCCCATCCCGGCGACGAGGTCGTTCAGGTGGCTCATGATCTCGTCGGGCGGCAGCTCCAGGTCGGCGAGGGTGTGCAGCGCGGTGCGCAGGCGGCCCATCGTCGCCGCCTCCGGGAGGCCGTGGCCCATGACGTCGCCGACCACCAGGGCCACCTGGCCGCCGGAGAGCGGGATGATGTCGTACCAGTCGCCGCCCACGTCCATGCCCTGGCCCGCGGGCAGATAGCGGGCCGCCGCGGTGCAGGCCGGCACCTCGGGCAGGGCGCGGGGGAGCAGGCTGCGCTGGAGCTCGCGGGACCGGGTGTGCTCGGCGTCGTAGAGCCGGGCCCGCTCCAGGGCCTGGGCGACGAGGGCGCTGATCGTGGTGAGCAGCGTGCGTTCCTCGTCGGTGAGGCGCCGGGCGCGGTCGAAGGCGACGACGCAGACGCCGAACGTCTTCCCGGACGCCGTCAACGGCAGGAACGCCCACGCCTGCTTGCCGGCCCGGGCCGGTCTGCCGATCAGGTCGGGGTAGCGGGCCCCGTACTCCTCGACCGAGGAGAGGAACATCGGCAGACCGGACTCGACGACGTCCCAGGACGGGTCGCCGGGCACCCGGGGCGGCCGTCGACGGCGGTCAGGAAGTCGTCCGGGTAGCCGTCCGCCCCCACGTTGTACAGCCGGTCGCCCTCGATGGCCTGCACCAGGAGTCCGGTGGCGGCGAACGGCGGCAGCACCCGGCGGGCGACCGCGGCCACCACGTCCTGCGAGGTCGTCGCCTTGGCGAGAGCCGCCGTCAACTCCGCGATACGGGCGGCACGTTGGGCGGCGGAACGCTCGGACGCCCGCCGCTCCTCCTCGTGCTGCCGCTTCTCGGTGACGTCGGTGATGTAGAGGGTGACGCCGTCGGGGCCCGGGACCACCCGCAGGTGGTAGCGGCGGCCGGTGTCGCCCACCCGCGCGTCGAAGCCGACCGGCTTCTCCTCCGCTGCGGCCTTACGGCAGCGGTCCTCCAGGCCGGGGACGTCACGGGCCGAGGGCAGCTCCCACAGCAGGCGCCCGAACAGCTCCTCCTCGGAGAGGCCCAGCGTGCGCTCCGCCTCCAGGTTGGCGAAGGTGATCCGCCACTCGTCGTCCACCGCGAGGAAGCCGTCGCTCATGTGGCGCAGGGCGCGGCTGAGCGCGTCGCGGGCGGTCCGGGACTCGTCGCTCTCCCAGCCCACGCCGATCATCCGGAGGGGTTCGCCGTGCTCGTCGTAGGTGGCCCTGGCGCGGGCCCGCGTCCAGCCGTACGTGCCGTCCAGGCGCCGTACCCGGTACTCGGCCTCGAACACGCCGTGCTCGCGGATCGCGCGGTCCACCGCGTCCAGTGTCGGCGCCAGGTCGTCGGGGTGGACGCACGCCATCCAGTTCTCGACCCTGGCGGTGTAGTCCTCCGGTCTGGTGCCGTAGAGCTCAAGGGCCGCCTCGTCCCAGATCAGCTCGCCGCCCTGGATGTCCCAGTCCCACGAGCCGACACTGACCTCCTTCAGCGCCTGCCGGAGCCGGTCACGGTTGCCGCTGAGCTCCGGCTGGAAGGGGCGCGAGGGCGGCGGTGCCTGGCGCATGCGCTCCTCGGTCCAGGCGGCCAGGTCGCGTAGGAACGTCCACTGCCGCGGGCTGGGTTCGCCCTGGTCGCCCATGAGGACCGTGAGCGTGCCGATGCTGCGGTCCCCGCCGGACACCGGCACCGCGGCCAGACCTGTGCCGGGCCAGGCCGGGACCTGGCCCGCGGACGCGGACTGCACCGGCACCCACACGCCGCTGCCCTGGTGCAGGGCGCGGGCCGGGGCCGTAGGACCCTCCTGGTCGATGATCTCCCACGGGCGGGTCAGCGCGGGCGGCAGACCGGTCGACGACACCAGTCGCAGCGCGGACATCGGGCCGCGCAGATGAATCGCTCCGCCCAGGGCACCCAGCTCGGCGACCGCGTGCTGGAGCGCCAGCCGGAAGACCTCGCTCTCGGTGACACCGGGGTCGACGGCGGCGAGCAGTGCCAGACGCGCGTTCATACCGTAAATTTTACCGTTCCCGCCTCATCGGACGCCGTGCTTCGCGGGACTCACACCTTCGTCCCCGGTCACCGCACACGGCTCTCAACAGCGAGCATTCCAGCGCGAGTTGTGTCGGAGGTCCAGCGGTGTTCCCTCCGGTGACAATACTCGGCATCCGGAGGAACGGGACGTCGCGATCAGGGTATGGAACCCCTTGATCATGTCCCCACGTTGTCACCCCGTCAGACCCACCCCCCGGCACCACCCCACTCGTTCACGAGGAACTGCATGGACATCGGCGTCTTCATCCCCATCGGCAACAACGGCTGGCTGATATCGAAGAGTTCACCCCAGTACCGGCCGAGCTTCGAGCTGAACAAGGCGATCGTCCAGAAGGCCGAGGAACACGGGCTCGACTTCGCCCTGTCGATGATCAAGCTCAAGGGCTTCGGCGGCGAGACCGAGTTCTGGGACCACAACCTGGAGTCGTTCACGCTGATGGCAGGCCTGGCCGCCGTCACGGAACGGATCAAGCTCTACGCCTCCACCCCGATCCTCGTCCTGCCCCCGGCGATCGTCGCGCGCATGGCCTCGACCATCGACTCGATCGCCCCCGGCCGCTTCGGCATCAACATCGTCACCGGCTGGGCCCCGGCGAGTACTCCCAGATGGGCCTCTGGCCGGGCGACGCCCACTTCGGCAACCGCTACGCCCGCGCCGCCGAGTACGTCACCGTGATGAAGGAGCTGTGGAGCGAGGGCGTCAGCAACTTCAAGGGCGAGTTCTACGAGATGGACGACTGCGTCCTCTCACCCCGCCCGGCGGACGGGCACATCGACATCGTCGCCGCCGGACAGAGCAACACCGGTATCCGGTTCGCCGCCGAACACGCCGAGTACAACTTCATCCTGGGCCGCGGCGTCAACACCCCCTCGCCCTGTCGGACACTACGGCCACGCTCGTCGACGCGGCGGCCGGGACCGGCCGTGACGTGGGCGCGCTGTCCCTCTTCATGGTCATCGCCGACGAGACCGACGAGGCCGCGCAGGCGACCTGGCAGGACTACCACGACAACGCCGACCTCGCGGCGCTGGCGTACATGACCGGCGAATCCGCCAGCGACACCACCGCCGACGACACCTCCACCGCCCGCACCATCGTGCTGCCCGAGGGCGCGGTCAACCTGAACATGGGCACGCTCGTCGGCTCGTACGAGACCGTCGCGAAGATGCTGGACGAGGTCGCCGAGGTCGAGGGCACCAAGGGGATCATGCTCGTCTTCGACGACTTCCTCGTGGGGCTGGAGAACTTCGGCACCCGGATCCAGCCGCTGATGAAGTCGCGTTCGCTGTCGCGGTGACGGGGGTTGGGAGTGGGTGCGGGTCGGCGTGGCGGTTCTCGGCGGTCCTGACGCGGGGCGCCGATGACCGGGCGTGTCGTGCGCGGGCCGTGGCGGGTGTTCGCCGCCACCGCCGTCGGTGTGGTCGCGGTGTTCCTGAACATGAGCGGGCTCGCCGTCGCACTGCCCACGATCACAAGGGAGTTGGGGGCCGACCCCGGGCAGGCCGACTGGATCCTGCTCGGCTACATGCTGGTCACCACCGCGCTGATCCTCGTCTTCGGCCGGCTCGCCGACATCGTGGGCCGCCGCAGCCTGTATCTCACCGGGCTCGTCGTCTTCACCGCGGGGACCGGGCTCGCGGCGCTCTCCCCGTCGGCGGGTTTCCTGATCGCGGCACGGATCGTGCAGGCCGTCGGCGCCGCCGCCGTGATCACCAACAACACGGCTCTGCTGACCGACGTGTTCCCCGCACGGACACTGGGGCGGGCCCTCGGCTGGAACGTCACGGTGGCGGCGACGGCCCAGGTCGCCGGTCCGGTCGTAGGCGGCGCGGCCACCCAACTCCTCGGCTGGCGCGGCCTGTTCGTCGTCTGCGTACCGATAGGGCTGATCGCGGTCGGCGCGTCGGTGCTGGCCGTTCCCGCGAACCGGAAGCGCGACGCCGGAACCCGGGAACCGTTCGACCTGCCGGGCGCGCTGCTGTCCACGGCGATGCTGACCGCCCTGGTCCTCACCCTGACACCCGGGGTCACGGCCGCCGTCGCCGACTGGCTGCCGTGGGCCTGCGGCGGAGCGACCGTGGCACTCTTCACGGCGTTCGTCGTCGTCCAGGCGCGGCGCGCACACCCGTTGGTCGACGTCGCGCTGCTCCGCACCCGGGCGATCGCCCTCGTGCTCGCCGCCGTACTCGCCAACGCGGTCGGCAGCTACGCCGTCGTACTGCTGGCGTCGTTGCACGAACAGGCGGTCGGTGGCGCCTCGTCCCTGGAGGCGGGGGTGCTGGTGACACCGGTCGCGGTCGGCACGCTCATCACCTCGGCCGCCGCCGGTTCCCTCTTCGACCGCTTCACCCCGCGAGCGCTGACGACGACAGGCATGGCGACGACGGCGTGCGGCCTCCTGGGCTTCTCCCTGACGCTCTCGACGACAGCGGTTCCCTTCTGGACAGTGGCCCCCTTCCTCTTCCTCGTCGGGGCAGGCACCGGACTCTTCATGACACCCAGCACGAGCGCGCTGATGCTGAGCGCCCCGGCCGACCGACGCGGCACGGCCAACGGCCTGCGCTCCACCACCCAGAACGTCGGCTACCTCCTCAGCACGGCCCTCGCCCTCGCCTTCACGACGACCGGCCTCGGCGAACCGGCCCGCCGAGCCGCCTACGACGGCACTCTGAACACCCTGAACGTCCTCGCGTCCGGTGAACTGCACCGCTTCGTCGCCAACATCCGCGTCACGGGGTTCGTCCTCACCGGCATCACCGTGATCGGGGGAGCGGTGTGCCTGGCCCTGCCGACCTCGCTGCGGACGGCACGTACCGCCGACACCGCAGATGTCCGTTCCGCCGTGAACGGCCGCCCGGAGCCCGCCACTTCACGAAAGGCGTCACCATGACCGGTCCCCGTTCCCCGCAGGAGGACTACGAGCGCGCCGGCTTCGACGGCCACCTCACCCCGGGCACCTCCCCGCACTCCTCCTGGTGGACCCGGCCCGTGCCTACGTGGACCCCGACTGCCCGCTCTACGCCGGTGTCGAGCGGGCGGCCGACGCGATGCGGCTCCTGCTGGCCGACGCGCGCCGGGCCGGGATCCCGGTGATCGTCACGCGGGTGCTGCTGCGGGCGGACGGCAGCGACGGCGGCCTCTTCCTGCGGAAGGTGCCCGCCTTAAGGGCGTTCGCGGAGGACAGCCCTTCAGCGACTTCATCGACGGCCTCGCCCCGACGCCGGACGAGCTGACCGTGACGAAGCAGTCCCCGAGCGCCTTCTACGACACCGCCCTGGCCGCCCACCTCACCGCCAACGGCATCGACACCCTGATCATCGGCGGACTCTCGACCAGCGGGTGCGTCCGCGCCACCGCGCTGGACGCCCTGCAGCACGGATTCGTACCGATCGTGGTCGAGGAGGCCGTGGGCGACCGCGACCCGGACATCCATGCCGCGAACCTCTTCGACATCAGGCACAAGATCGGCGAGGTCTGGCCGCTTGGCCGGGTTCAGGAGTACCTCTTGTCCCCGCTCGGCTGAGTGTCGGGGCCGAGCCCGGTATCGACGCCGTGCCGGGGTGCGCGCACTAGGCCTGGGATTCCGGCGCACCGCGCAGGTCTCGGAGCCGGCCGCGGAGGGACGTACGCCTTCGTCCGACGGTGCCCTGGGCCGCGGCCCGGGTGATGTTGCGGGCCATGCCGCCGAAGACGACCGCGTGGAAGGGGAGACGGACCACCAGTAGACGTGGCCCAGCAGTCCGCGCGGGTGGAACAGGGCGCGCTGGCGGTACCGTGTGCGGCCGTCGTCGCCCGTCTCCGCGTACATCTCCAGCCAGGCGAGGCCGGGCAGCCGCATCTCGGCCCGCAGCCGCAGCAGTTCTCCGGGCGTGATCGCCTCGACCCGCCAGAAGTCCAGGGAGTCGCCGACCCTCAGGTGCTCGGCGTCGCGCCGTCCGCGACGCAGTCCGACACCGCCGACGAAGCGGTCCATCCAGCCCCGGACGGCCCAGGCGAGCGGGAACGAGTACCAGCCGTTGTCGCCCCCGATCCCCTCGATCACCCTCCACAGCGCCCGCGTCGACGCGTCGACCGACCGCTCCCGTTCGTCCTCGTAGAGGCTGCCGCCCGCCCAGTCCGGGTCGGTGGGCAGCGGGTCGCTGGGCGCACCCGGCACGGCGGCGGACGACCAGCGGGTGACGACCTGCGCCTCCCGCACCCTGCGCAAGGCCAGGGAGCGCCTCCTCGAACGGCAGCGGGCGACCCGGCGCGTCGGGCACGTACCGGGCGATGTCGTGCTCGTGGCACACGACCTCGTGGCGCAGCGACTCCGTGAGCGGCCGGGCGATGGAGGCGGGCACGGGGGTGACGAGACCGACCCAGTGACTGGACAGCCTCGGGGTCAGCACCGGGACCGGCACGATGAGCCGTCGGGGCAGGCCCGCGACGACGGCGTAGCGGCACATCATCTCGCGGTAGGTGACGACGTCCGGGCCGCCGATGTCGAACGTGCGGTTCACGTTGTCCGGCATCGTGGCGGAGCCGACCAGGTAGCGCAGTACGTCCCGCACCCCGATGGGCTGGGTGCGCGTGTGGACCCAACTGGGGTGACCATCACCGGCAGTCGCTCGGTGAGGTAGCGCAGCATCTCGAACGAGGCGGACCCCGACCCGATGACGACCCCGGCCCTCAGCACGGTGGCGGGCACCGGTGCGTCCAGGAAGACGCGTCCGACCTCGGTCCGCGAACGCAGGTGCGGGGACAGCGAGTTCTCGGGCACGCCTCTCGGGGTGAGCCCGCCGAGGTAGACGATCCGCCGCACACCGGCGGCCTGTGCCTGGTCGGCGAAGACGCGCGCGGCCCGCCGGTCCGTCTCCTCGAACCCGGAACCGGACCCGAGGGAGTGCACCAGGTAGTAGGCGACGTCGATGCCGCGCAGAGCCTCGGCGACCGAGTCGGGGTCGGTGACGTCCCCGCGGACCGACTCGACGGCGGACGCCCAGGGGTGGTCACGGAGTTTGTCAGGCGACCGGGCCAGACACCGCACGCTGTGGCCGGCCTCCAACAGCTCCGGCACCAGGCGACCGCCGATGTAGCCGGACGCCCCGGTGACCAGGCAGTGCAGCCCCTCGGAATCGTGGCCACCGCCTACCTCCGCGGTGTGCGGCGGCGCGTTCCGCTGGTCGTCCGTGTTCACGATGGTGCCTCCACGCGCTTGGTCCGCGGCCGGTGCCCCGTCGTCCGATCATGACCGCAACGGCCAGGCCGTGCCTGTTACGGCGACACGGGCCGGGGCGGGTCGGCGGAGCCCGCCCGACTCGGTCGCGCCGCCACCTCGGCCACGCCTCCACGCGCGGGTACCTCGACCCGGTCGTGCACCGTCGGTCCGGATGTCACCGGCCCGCACTGCCTCTTCGCACGGCGACGCGCTGCCGGATGCACCGGAACGTCGTGTTCTCGGCCTCGTCCCCGGCGGGGGTGTGTCAGGCGGCCGAGACGCCGCCGGAACCGCTGTGCTCGTCGGCGGTGGTGGTGAGCTGGGCGTGGAGGCCGGCGAGTCCCTTGGCCAGCGCACGGCGGTCGGCGTGGGACATGCCGTTGATCGCCTGGTGCAGCATTTCCTCGCGCTCCTCGCGGATACGGCGCATGTGGGCCTGTCCCGCCGACGTCAGCCGCAGGGTGACCTCGCGCCCGCTGTCGGGGCACGGCAGCCGTTCCAGGAAGCCGATGGCCTGAAGGCGGTCGCACATCCGGGTGACGGAGGGAGGCGCGGTGGCGAGCCGTCCGCACAGGGCCCGCATGCGGATCGCGCCGGCACGGTCGACGACGTACATCAGGCGCAGTTGTGAGACGGACGCCGGGGCGGGCGTGGACTCCCTCGCGTGTTCCCACAGCACGTCGAGAAGCTCGACGACGCCACCGGCGGACCGGGCGGCATCCTGGGAGAGCGAGCCCGGGACGAGGTCTGGTGGTGGCATGGGCGTCCCCGTCCGTGTCTTTGGCACTCGTGCATGCCCGGAGGGGGCATGCCGTCAGGTGGTGCTGTCCGGTCCGGTGGGGCGAGCCGACGTCCCTCTGCCCGGCAGGGAGGTCTTCGCGGTGCCGCGGGCGGAGTCCGCGACGCCGCGGGTCGGCGCCGTCAGATGCTCCAGGGTACCGGTCACGGTCAGGAGCCGTTCCAGTTTCGCGCTGCGGGCGTCCAGGTGCAGGCGGACCCCGGCTTCACTGGTCCTGCGGCGGATCATCAGCAGGACGGACAGACCCAGGGAATCGACCACGTCGAGCCCGCCGCAGTGCAGGTGCAGATCGTGCAGGCGCGGGTGCGCGGCGAGTTTCCCGCTCACCGTGGTCATCAGGCGGTCGGCGTTGTCGTAGTCGAGATCGCCGTGCAGTTCGATACGGACCGTGGTCTCGGTGTCGACCGTGGTCAGGCGCAGGTGGGCGGGGGCGTCGTGGTCATACGGGATTCCTGGCGGTGGTGCGGTGAAGGGGACCCAGCGCGGCGGCGCCGTGTTCGAGGATGCGGGTGGCCCGCGGGAAGTCCTTGAGCTCGCGGGCCAGGATGTCCAGCGTCGGCGGCAGGCTGTGCGCGGGCACACCGCGGGCGGTGAGGATCTGCGCGGTCCAGGTGATGAACCCGGTGAAGAGGTCGTCGTCGTCGACGTACAGGGCGGTCGCGAGGAACTCCACGATGTGGGCGAGGTCCTCCGCCGTGCGCTCCCGCTGTAGGCCGTCGTAGGTGCGCATGGCCGGGAACGCGTCCTCCAGGGCCGCGAGGGCGGTGCGCACGAGGGACGTGCTGCTGCGGGCGACCACGGTGTACTCCTGGTCGGCCAGATGCGGCAGGTCGTCGATCTGCTGGTGGTCGTGGTGCGGGCGGCTCAGCGGACCCCCGGCGAGCCGGTCGGCGGCGGCGCCGGCGTCGGGCGCCCAGGCGTCGGCGCCGAGCAGACGGGCGTAGCGTCCGTCGGGTCCGAAGGCCGCGCCGCCGACGAGCACCGGCACTCCCACGGCCTGGCAGGCGGTGATCGCGGCGTGCGCGGTGGGCAGCCGGGTCGCGATCGAGCTGGAGAGGGCGACCGCGTCGGCATCGGTGCGGTGCAGATGGGTGATGAGGTGCGGGGCGGGCACCTGGGCACCGAGGTAGTTCACGTGCCAGCCGCGCAGTTTCAGGACCTCGGCCAGCAGCCGGGCGGGCAGCGCGTGCCACTCGCCGTCGACGCAGGCCACCGTGATCCCGCCGCGCGTGGGAGTGGTGCGGGCGGCGGGGTGCAGCGAAAGGGCCGCGACGGCCCGCTCGTTGATGGCCGTCGCGGCGTGTTCCTGGGCGACGTTGACGCGGTTGGCGGCCCACTCCTGGCCGACCCTGCGCTGCACCGGAGCGATCATGCCCAGCAGAACGTCCTCGGGCGGGACGCCGTCCTCCAGCGCGCGCAGTACCACGGAGGTGGCCGTGTACTCGTCGGCCGCCAGGACGGCTTCCCACAGCTCATCGGTGGGCGGCTCGGCCGGGGAGCACCGGGAGGGCGTTGCTCGGTACGGGTACTCATGCAGTGAACCTGCCCCGAGTATGGCCGTTCACCGCACTGA
This sequence comes from Streptomyces sp. P3, assembly GCA_016893485.2. Lineage (GTDB taxonomy): Bacteria > Actinomycetota > Actinomycetes > Streptomycetales > Streptomycetaceae > Streptomyces. The sequence goes on along the minus strand of JAFEKX020000001.1, from coordinate 601,054 downwards.
GGTGGTGCGTCCGCGGCGCCGAGATCACCACGACGGCCATGTCGTCGTGGTGTCCCGTGCCGACCCACTGGGAGGCGAGCATCTGGATCCGTTCCACGATGCTCTCGGACGGCATGCCCACGCATTCCGACAGGGCACGCTGGAGCCGTTCCTCGCCGAACTGCGTGTTGCCCAGCGGGCCGCCCTTCGCCTCGGTGACACCGTCGGTGTACAGGACGCAGGACTCCCGGGCGCGAGCGTGAGGCCCGTGGTGCGGGCCACCGCGTCGGGGATCGCGCCGACCAGGGTGCCGCGTGTGTCGGCCTCCTCGACCGTGCCGTCCGAGCGGAGGATCAACGGGCTCGGATGGCCGGCGCTCGTCAGCCGCAGGCTCACCGTGCTGCCCTTGCGCACCGCGGAGGCCAGGACCAGGGTCGCGAAGCGGGTGGTGTGGGAGTTGAGCAGCGCCGTGTTCAGCAGGCTGATCATCCGCTGGTGGTCGTCGGCCATGGGAAGCAGCGCGTGCAGGGTGTTGCGGATCTTCCCGGTGAGGACGGCCGCCTCCAGCCCCTTGCCGCACACGTCCCCGAGCGTGACCAGCGATGCCTCGCCCTCGACCGCGGCCGGGTGCACGTCGTAGAAGTCCCCGCCGACCCGTTCGTGGTCCGCGGACGGCCGGTAGCCGCCGGCGAAGTCCACCCCGAGACCTGGTGCAGCGACGGGGGAAGCAGCTCCCGCATCAGCACCTCGGTGATCGACGACTGCTCCGCGTAGAGGCGGGCGGCCGACATCGCGGCACCCGCGCGAGCCGCGAACAGCCGCGCGAAGACCTCCTCGCCCTCGGTGAACAGCGCGGTGTCCGATCGGCGCAGCAGGACGAGCGCGCCGGCCGCGACACCGTGACCGGGCAAGGGGTGATCACTATCGAACCGACAGGACCGAAGCCCGCGGGAACCATCCAGTCCGGGGCCGTGGACGGGTCGATCCAGCGGGAGGGCACGGGCGGGAAGCCGCGCAGCGCCTCCGCGAGACCCGGCACGTCGTCCGGGGCCGCCGGCGCGTCGGAGGAGACCGGGCTGTCACCGCGCACGCAGGTGACCATCGGCAGCCGCTGCCCGCGCATCGGCGAGATCACCAGCGCCGCGTCGGCGAGATGCTCAGCGGCCAGCTGCGCGGTCGCGTCCATGCAGCGGCCCAGGTTCAGGGAGGACAGCAGGGTGCTGGACGCGGTCGCCAGGAACGACGTCCGCTCCCGCTCCGTGCGCAGGGCTTCCCGCGCCAGCTGGTGATCGGTGTCGTCGGCCAGCCACCACACCACCGTGCCGTCGCCCCGCAGGCTCGGATGCGCCTCGAAGCAGTGGCCGTCGATCAAGCCCGAGACTGGTGCGCCCGACGTCTGACCCGCCCGTGGGCCGGGCACCCGCACCGCCGGATGCGCCGCGGACAGCCAGGCGGGAACCGCCTCAGCGAACCGCGCCCCCGGCCGGGCTGCGGGCAGCAGCGCACCCGCGGCGGCGTTGCGCAGGACGACCGTGCCCTCCGCATCGACCACGAGGGCCGGGTAGGGAGCGTGGTCCCACAGAGAGCCGTACGATGTCGCGTCGGTCTGGGCTTGGGTCAGGGCCAAAAGTCGAGGACTCGCTGGGCGAATCCCTCACCTCATCCACTCGAAGAAACGTTGCCGTCAGGCAACCATCCCGCACACCCCACCCGCGCCGCAACCAGCCCCCTGCCCCGCAGCCGCCCTGTGTCCGGGCGCACAGTGCGGCAGATCGAGCCCGGAGACGCGTCACCGCAGTGGCCCAAGGGATCCACCCGTTCGACGCAACAGCGCAGGCGCCGGGCCCAGGTCCGGGAGGCCGAATCAGCCCTCGTCGAGCAGTACGGCGCTCCGGACCGCCCGGCGCGATTCGCCTTCCCCGCCTCGCTCGGCTGAAACCGGCGGGTCCTCATGGCGCGCTCCGTCGCCCAGCGGGCGCCACGGCGCGAAAGGGGGCCCGCGCGGGGTGGTCCGCGCGGAGCACACCATCGGGCGACGCCTGACCGACAGCGCCTCACCCCGCGCCGACGACGCGGGGTGAGGCGCTGTCCGACCGTGAAATCGACGGTCAGGAAGGGAGCGGGCCGTGCATCACGAGGGCGAGGCTGTATTCGGCGTCGTGGTTCAGGGCGTTGCGGAAAGCCTTTTCGTAGGCGTCGTCACCGACCGCCTTGCGGGCTTGCAGCTCCCATTCGTCGCGGACCTCGGAGAGCTCCGGTGTGCCGTGGTTCGGGTGGCCGAGCATGCGCCAGAACGTGTTTCCGGTCCCGGAGGTGCGCGCGGCCGCGATGCCGTTGCCCTGGACCGCGTTCGCTCCGGTGAGCAGGTCGAGGGCGAGGGCGATGCCGAGGTTGTCGTGGAGGTTGTGCTTGCAGGCGAGCATGGCCCGGGCATGTCGCTCGGCGTCGTTCGCGCGCCCCTGGAGGAGGTCTATGAAGGCGAGTTGGTGGAACGCGTACGACCGGGCCCAGTGCTCGCCGTACCGGACGCTGAGCCGGCGCAGCGCTATGGCCGCCTCGTAGGCCTCGGACAGCCGGCCCAGCGCGGAGTGGGCGAAGACGCGGATCACCATGCAGCAGAGCTGCGGCGCGCCCGAGGGCGGCGAGGTGCCGTGGGCGATCAGGGCGTGGTCGCACACGTCGAAGGCGGCCTGGGGGCGGCCGGCCATGAGGTGGGTGAGGCCGAGGGTGTGGGCGGCGAAGAGCTCGGACTGCGGGGTGCCGTCGGCGTGTGCGGCGGCGGCGCACTCCTCGCCGATGCGGAGGGCGCTGTGGTGGTCGCCCTGGAGGGTGAGCGTGATGCCGAGGGCCCAGAGGGCGCGGGTGTGCGACGGGCCTTTGGGGGTGTCGAGGGCGAGGACGCGTTCGAGATAGTCGCGGGACTCGTGGAGGTGTCCGCAGCAGGGCCAGAACAGACCCGTGCGGCCGGCCATCTCGACGGCCGCGTCGGGATCGACCTCGATGAGGTGGTCCAGCGCGGCGCGTACGTCGCTGTGGCTCGCCGAGATCCGCGTGTACCAGGAGACCTGCTGGTCGCTGAGCCAGCCGGCCTCGGAGTCGGACAGCACGGTCGCGAAGTGCGCGGCGTGGCGCCGGACGAGGGCGTCCTCCTCGCCCAGCTCCGCGAGCCACATGGCGCCGTACTCGCACAGCGTGTCGAGCATGCGGTAGCGGGTGCCCGTCTGCTGGAGGACGGACTGGTCCACCAGGCGGTCGAGGAGGGGCGGGATGTCGTCGGCGTCGAGCGGGCCGCCCGCGCAGACGGACTCGGCGTCGGCCGCTTCGAGGGGGCCGCGGAAGACGGACAGCCGTGCCCAGAGCAGACGTTCCAGGGGGAGCACAGTTCGTGGCTCCAGCCGATCGCCGTGCGCAGCGCGCGGTGGCGCCGGGGCCACACCGTCTCGTCCACGAGCGTGTCGAGCCGTGAGCCGAGGCGCTCGGCGATCTCCGTGAGGCTGTTGTCCCGCAGGCGCGCGCAGGCGAGTTCGACGGCGAGCGGGATCCCCTCCAGGCGGTGGCAGATGTCGGAGATGACCTCGGCCGCGCCGGGGGCGTCGAGGACACGCCCGGGGCGGCCGTGGCGCAGCGCTCGCGGAACAGGCGTACGGCGTCCGCTGTGCCGTTGGCCGTGTCGCCGTCGTCGGTGGAGAGCGGGGACACCTCGATGCGGTGTTCGTTCTTGACCTCGAGGGGCTGTCTGCTGGTGGTGAGGACCGTCAACTTCGGTGCGGCGGCGAGGAGTTCGCTGATCAGGAGATGACAGGAGGACAGCACGCGCTCGCAGCAGTCGAAGACGAGCAGGACGTCCCGGCCGGTCAGCCACTCGCACAGCGCCTCGACGGGGGCCCGCGGGTTGTGGTCCAGGAGATCCACGGCGTCGCAGACCGTCGCGGTGAAGAGGCGGTCGTCGTAGAGGTTCGACAGGTCGACCCACCAGACGCCGTCGGCGTACCGCTCGCGGACCTCCTCCGCGGCGCGCAGCGCCAGACGGCTCTTCCCGACACCGCCGCCGCCGGTGAGGGTGACTGTTCGATACCTGGTCAACGCTGTTTTGACCGCGGCGAGTTCGCTCTCACGGCCGACAAAGCTGGTCGTCATGACGGGGAGATTGCCTAACACGGTCCCATCCTGCACGGCCCGCGCGTGGGGCTAAACCCTCTCAACCAAAACGGTCGTAACTGATCGAAATAAGCAACGATTCGATCGGAAGCTTCCTGTGACGGAAGGGGCGAAACGCTTCGGCTGACCGGTCCTAGGCGACCGGCTCCAGGTAGAAGTCCGCCTGCGCGGCGAGGTCGCCGACGGTGCGCGCGACGACCACGCCCCGCACCAGGAAGGGTGTGCCGTCGACGGCCGTGCCGGTCATCTCCCACTCGCTCCACACCACCTTGCCGTCCTCGACGGACCGCAGGACGCGCGCCTCGATGTCCGGCACCCGGGCGAAGAGACCGGTCCAGTTCGCGCGGACGACGTCCCGGCCCACGAAACCGCGCGCCGGATGGGTCGGCATGTCGCAGCGGTAGTCCTCCGTGAAGCAGGCGACCAGTGCCTCGATGTCGTGGGCCGAGATCGCCTTCTGGAGGTGGTCGAGGAACGCGGTCACACGGATTCCTTCTGTTCGAGCGCGATGCGAGCGCGATGCGAGCAGTGCTCGGGCGGTGTTCGGGCAGGACAATAGCCGTCCCTGGCAGGTCAGTTCACCTCGAACGTCGCCCCGAGACCCATACCGGTGATCCATTCCGGCACCGGCTCGTACGCGGTCCACACCAGGGGCGCCCGGACGGCCGCCTGCCCGATCAGCCAGGTGCGGATCTCGTGGCCGCCGCTGCCGGCCTGCTCCTCCAGGCCCGCGTCGCCGAGGGCCGCGACCGGCTCGGACTCCCCGGTGCCCAGTTGCTTGAGGAACCAGCGGTCCCACGCGCTGTTGACATGCGCGTGCGGGTCGCCGCCCATGGCCCGGACCCGCGGCTCGCGCGCTGCCGCGAACGCGCGGGCGTCCTCCCGGCCGTGGATCACCGAGTGCCGCCGGTCCTCGGCCATCGCCGGATCACGCGGGTCGTTGCTGGGCAGCCAGTGCGACAGCCCGCCGCTCGCGACGATCAGCACCCGGCCGGCGCCCTCGCTGCCGCGCAGGGCGTCGCCGAGCGCACGGCCGTAGGCGATGCAGCGTTCCATGGTCGGCAGCGGGGGTGCGGCGGTGTTGACGACGAGCGGGACCATCGGGATGTCGGTGCCGCCGCAGACCATCTCGTAGCTCTGCACGAGTCCGTGGTCGACGGTCAGCGCGTACGACAGCGACAGGTCGAAGCCCGCGCGGGTGAGGCCGTCGTAGGCGGACCAGGCAAGGTCGCGGGCGACGGGCAGCGGGCCCGGCCGGCTGCCGAAGTCGCCGAATCCCACGGCGTGTTCGACGCCGATGAGGAACGGCGGCATCGCGTCGTAGAAGTTCGCGTGGAAGTGGTCGGGGCCGATCACCACGACCGCGTCGGGCGCGAGCCGGGCGACCGTCCGGGAGAGCCGGGCCGCCTCGGCGAGGAACCGGCCGCCGGGCTGTTCGGGGCCGTCGGGCGGCAGCAGGGTCGCGAACGGGGAGTGGGACATGGCGACCAGGCCGATGATCTCGCTCATACCGGGTCCTTGCCGAGCAGGAGGAAGTCGCGGTGGGCGCGCAGGAATTGGCCGGGCTTCTCCCACTGCGGCCAGTGGCCCGCGTCCTCGATGACGTGCAGGCGGGCGTCGGGCAGCCAGCTCTGGAGCATGGCCGCCTCGTCGAGTCCGCCGGTCGGGTCGTGGTCGGTCCACAGGAGGAGGGTGGGCGCGGTGACGCGGCCGACCCATTCCGGGTCCCAGGCGAACTCCTTGCGGATCTCGGGGTCTTGGAGCACCAGCGTGTTCTCGATCGCGCGCAGGAAGCCGGGGCGGCCGTAGACCGCGCGGCGCAGGTTCACCAGCTCGTCGGTGACCATCGAGGTGTCGTGGAAGAGGAACTCGACCCGGCGGCGCACGGTTTCGTCGCTCGGGTCCCGGACGGCGGCCAGGGTGCTGTCGCGCATCCGGACCATCACCTCCGGCTTGTTGGCGATGTTTCCGGGTGTGTTGAGCACGAGCCGCTCGACGCGCTCGGGGTGGTGCGCCGCCGTCCATGCGGTCACCCAGCCGCCGAGCGACTCGCCGGACAGATGCGCCGAACCGATCCCCAACTCGTCCATCAGGCCCAGGAGATGAGCCGAGAGCACGTCGATCGTGTACGGCTGGTCCGGCAGGTCGGACCAGCCGTGGCCGACCATGTCGTAGGCGGTGACACGGAAGTCGGCGGCCAGCCCGGCGATGTCCCGGGCGTACGCCTCCAGATGTCCGCCGGTGCCGTGCAGCAGGACCAGGTCGGGGCCGGACCCCGCACGCAGCACCCGGGTGCGGACGCCGGCGACGTCGACGAAGCTCAACTCGTGCGGTACGCCGGAGAGTTCGCCCCAGATGCCGATGTGGGCGGGCAACGGGCTCATGCGTGCTCCTCCTTGAAGCGTGCGCGGGCCTCGGCGACCGTGACCAGGCCCGCGCTCTGCCGCCGTCCGACGCCCAGCAGGTTCAGCAGACGGGAGTTCTCGATGGTGAGGAACTCGACGGGCTCGGTCGGTGAATCGTTGTAGTGGCGGTGCCAGGTCCAGGGCGGGGTGTAGATGAAGTCGCCGGTGGCCCAGGGTTCGGTGTCGTCCTCGATCTCGCTGTGACCGCTGCCGCTGATGACGAAGTGCACCGTCTCGTGGTGGTGGCGCTGCATGTCCGAGCTGAGACCCGCCGGGATCGTCTGCCGGAACAGCTCGAAGGTGGCCGTCGGCAGCAGTCCGGCGATCGCCAGCACCGTCGGGTTGTGCACCTGGTCGGCCGGCAGCGGCGCGAGCTGGTCGGCGTGCACGACGACCGGCCTCGCCTCGCCGGGCCGCACGGTGCCCTGGATCGAGCCGAGGAAGTCGGCCATGGTGAAGCGGGGTCCCGATGCCGTCATCAGATCGTCTCCGTCCGTCCGCCGTCGACCGTGAGTACGGTCCCGTTGATGTATGCCGCGTCGTCCGAGGCCAGGAATGCAACGGCCGCCGCGATCTCCGCCGGGCGCGCGGCACGCCCGGCCGGGATGTGCGCGAGGTCCCGCGCGTCGATCTCGTCGAGGTCGAGGCGTGCGGCACGGGCCCGGTTGGCCAGGATCCGCGTCCGCCGCTCGGTCGAAGTGGCGCCCGGGGCAACGCAGTTGACGGTCACGCCCTGGGCCGCGCACTCGCGGGAGAGCAGCTTGGCCGCGGCCGTCACCGCGGAGCGCAGCACCACGGACGCGGCCAGGTCCGGCTGCGGCTGGCGTACCGCGGTGGACGTCACGAACACCACGCGTCCGAAGCCCCGCTTCGCCATGCCGGGCAGCGCCAGCCGCGCCAGGCGGAGCGGGCCGAGCAGCAGCAGTTCGGACGCCTCCCGCCAGTGGGTGTCGTCGAGGTCGAGGATTCCGCCGGGGGTGGACCGCCTGCGTTGAGCACGAGGACGTCGAGGCCGCCGTAGCGCTGCCCGACCTCCTCCATCGCCGCCGCGGCCGAGGCCGGGTCGGTCATGTCGCTGACCAGAGCGTGCACTTCGCGCGGAGCGCCGTCCCCACGGTGTCGCCGCTGAGCTGCACGGCCGCCGCTTCGAGGGTGTCGGCGTGGCGGCCGGTGATCACCACCCGGTCGCCCGAACCCGCCAGGCGCCCGGCGACCGCGTGGCCGATACCGCTCGCGCCGCCGCCGACCAATGCTGTCCGCATGATGCTGGCATCCTCCTGAGTCCGCCCGATGTCCGTCGGCAGGGGGCCGCGGGGGAGCGACAGCTGCGGCCGAGCGCTCCCCTGGTACGGCGGCCGGGTTGTCCGTCGGTCGGGGCAGCCTTAGCGTGACCGGCATGACCCCCGGTGAACAAGGGACGAGTCCCACTGCGCGGGACGGCACGGGCGAGACCAGGGGTCTCGAACGCGCGGCGGCGATCCTCGGCGCCTTCGACGCGGCACACCGCGAACTGACCCTCTCCGCACTCGTCGCCCGCTGCGGACTGCCCCGCTCGACCACGCACCGCACCGCCGAGCGCATGATCCGGCTCGGCTGGCTGGACAAACCCAAGGGCCACTACCGGATCGGCAACCGGCTGTTCGAGATCGCGAGCCTCGCGCCGATCCGGCTCGAACTGCGCGAGGCCGTGCTGCCGTACCTTCAGGACCTGCACAGCGCGACCAGGACCACCGTGCAGCTCGGCGTCCTGGAGGGCGCGCAGATCCTGGTCGTCGAGAAGATCACCGGTCACCGCCCCATGCCGATGCTCTCCCAGGTCGGCGGAATCATCCCGGCGTACTGCTCGGCACTGGGCCGGGCCATCCTCGCCTACAGCGAGACCGCGACCATCGACGCCGTACTCGAGGCCGGACTGCCAGCGCGTACCCCGCGCACGCTGACCAGCAAGGAAGCCGTGATCCGGGAGCTGACCGCCGTGCCGGCCAGGGCTGGGCGGTCGAGCGCGAGGAGGGCAACATCGGCGTGAGCTGCGTCGCCGCGCCGATCTTCGGCCCGTCCGGTGAGGTCGCCGCGGCCCTGTCCGTGACCGGGCCCACGGCCCTGGTCCGCGCCGACCGGGCCGGACCCGCCGTACGGCTCGCCGCCGCCGCGGCCTCGCGCGCCTACAGCGCCCGGCGGTGAAATCGTCCCACCCGGTGGGACGTCTGATTGCGCGCCGACCGCGCCGAACCGACGCTGAGCGCAGCGGACCAGCGCCGCGGCCGGCCCGGCCGCGGTGGCGACCGGAAGGAGACGACGGTGACTCTAGGCGGTGGCTACATGCTGCCCTCCCGCGAAGGACACCAGATCGCGGCGATCGGGCTGGGCATCACCCTCAAGGCGGACGGTGCGGCGACGCGCGACGCGTATTCGCTCTTCGAGTACACGGTCCCGCCCAAGACCGACGGGCCGCCGCCGCACCTGCACACCCGGGAGGACGAGTCCTTCATCTGCCTGGCCGGACGGCTCGACGTGCACCTCGGCGGCGAGGACTTCGTCCTCGAACACGGCGACTACCTCTACCTGCCGCGCGACGTGGTCCACGCCTTCCGCAACCCCTACCAGGAGGAGTCGCGCGTCATCTCCGTCGTCTCGCCCGCCGGTCTCGAGGCCTACTACCAGACGCTCGCGGACATGCCGCCGGGCCCGAAGGACATCGGCCTGATGAAGAAGATCATGGCCGACTTCGGCATCGAGCTCCAACTGCCGCCCGAGGTCGCCTGACATGAGGATCGCCATCATCGGCGCCGGTGTCGCGGGCCTGGTCACCGCGAAGGTGCTCACCCAGGCCGGACACCGGACGGACGTGTTCGACAAGACCCCGGACGTCGGCGGCGTCTGGAGCCGCACCCGCCGCTACCCCGGCGTCACCACCCAGAGCCCGAAGGCGCAGTACTCCTTCTCCGACTTCCCCATGCCCGCCCACTTCCCGGAGTGGCCCGACGGCACCCAGATCCAGTCCTACCTCGCCGACTACACCGCCCACTTCGACCTCGAACCCATGCTGCGCCTCAACACCGAGGTGATCGCGGCCAGTCCGACCACCGACGGCACCTGGAGCGTCGAGTACCGCGACACGACAGGCACCCGCACCACGCAGGTCTACGACCGACTCGTCGTCGCCAACGGAGTGTTCTGCGAACCGGCCCTACCGGCCTTCGACGGCCTGGCGGAGTTCACCGAGGCCGGTGGACAGGTGTGCGCGGGTACGGAGTTCCATGACGCCGAGCAGGCGCGCGACCGGAGCGTCCTCGTCGTCGGCTACGGCAAGTCGGCCTGTGATGTGGCCGTGCCGATCAGTGCCGTCGCCGCCCGCACGGACGTGATCGCACGCCAACTCCTGTGGAAGGTCCCGCGGAGGATCGGCGGCCGGCTCAACTTCAAGATGCTGCTGCTCACCCGGCTCGGCGAGGGCCTGTTCCGCTACATCCGTCCCCGGGGCTTCGAACGCTTTCTGCACGGTCCCGGCAACGGCCTGCGCCGCCGGATGATCAACTCCATCGGTACCGTGTCGATACGCCAACTCGGCCTGAAGCGGCTCGATCTGGTGCCCGAGGGAGCGATGGAGGACATCGTGCGCGGCGCCATCGGCCTCGCGACCGAGGGCTTCTTCGAGGCCGTCACCGCGGGCGCCATCACCGTCCGCCGCGACCGCACCATCGAGCAACTCCTCGTCGTGGACGGCAAACCCGCCGCCCGTCTGTCCGACGGCACCGTCCTGCCCGCGGACCTGGTGGTCTGCGCCACGGGCTTCACCCAGGGCGTCCCGTTCCTGCCGGAGAAGGTCCGCGAGCAACTGCTCGACGAGCGCGGCAACTTCATGCTCTACCGCCAGATCCTGCCCCTCGGCATCCCCGGCCTGTACTTCAACGGCTACAACTCCTCCTTCTTCAGCCCCCTCAACGCCGAGCTCGCCGCCCTGTGGATCGCCGCCGACCTCGCCGGCGCGGTGACGACCCCGACACCGAGACCATGACCCGCGCTGTCGTCGGCCAACTGGCCTTCATGGACATCGCCACCGACACGCACCACTGTCGCGGCACCAAGATCATCCCGTTCTCCATGCACAACGCCGACGAAGTCCTCGGCGACCTCGACCTCAACATCAACCCGCTGATCCGCGCGGCCCATTGGCTCGGCCCGGTCGATCCGGCGGCGTACCGACGGCTGACCCCCACGCTGCTGAGGCGCCTGGCGCTGGGCGAGCCCGGAGGGCGTGATCGGCCAAGTCCCCTTCCCGGGCCGGGGAGTTCAGACTCGGCTTCAGGGTGCGGGGACCCGGCGCCGGAGAGCCTGACGGGAACCTCAACGCAGTCCTGAGACAGGGCAGTTGAGCAGGCCGAGTGCGTCCGCTGGACGAACGAAGCCGAACCCCGGCGCGAGACGGACTCGCCGGGGTTCGACGCCTTGCCCACTGGGCCAGGGAGTTGGTTCGGATCGGTCAGCCGCAGGTCACGGTGATCGGCGTGCGGGCGCTCCGGGCCGGGAGCGTGACGGTCAGGGTGTGGGTCGTACTGTCGAAGTGGTAGGCATGGGAGGACAGTTGGGCCCCGCCCACCCGGACGGTGCTCGGGCGGTGACGCCGAGGAGGGAGACGGTCCACTGCCGGTTGCGGACCTGGCCGTGGAAGGTTCCCTTCGGCGGGGTGATCGTCACCGTGTGGTGGGTGCCGTTCTCCCGGTACCGGATCTTCGTGACGGCGCTGTGGCCGCGCCCGGTGCCGGTGGTCCCGTCGTCCTCGTAGAGGCTGGAGGAGCCGGAGGCGCCCGCGGCGACGGTGAGCGTGACCTTGGTCAGCGGGGCCTTGTCGTTGCTGGTGACGTTGTCCGTGCGGGTCGGGATGGCAGCCCCCGCTCTGACGAACACCGGCATGGTGTCGAGGCCGTTGGTGATGTTCTGGGTGGTGCCGCCGGCGTAGGTCTTCCCGGTGAAGTAGTCGGTCCACTGGGTGCCGGGCGGGAACCACACCGAGGTCGTCGCCGTGGTGCCGGGTGTGGTGACGGGGGCGACGAGCATGTCGGGTCCGTAGAAGTACTCGCTGCCCGAAGTGGCGTACGCCTGGGGCTCGTCGGGGTACTGCAGGTACATCGGGCGGGTGACCGGGACGCCGGTGGTGTTGGCCTGCTGGGCGAGCGAGTAGGTGTAGGGCACCAGGTTCTCGCGGAGGTTGAGGAACTTGTCGGCGGAGGCGCGGGCCGCCGTGCCGTACTGCCAGGGCAGCCGGTCGCTGTGGTTGCTGTGCAGCCGGTCGATGGGCTGGAAGGTGCCGAGCTGGATCCAGCGGGCGTACATGTCGTCGGGGAGTTTGCGCGTGGTGTGGGTCGTGCCGTCGGCGGTGTAGGTCTCGAACCGGTCAGGTTCGTCGTGTCGTTGTGGCCGCCGATGTCATGGCTGATGGCGGACATGCCGGTGGCTGCGGCCTCGCCCGGGGTGTAGCCGACCTCGGCCTTCAGGGTGCCCCAGGTGGAGGATGCGTCGCCGGTGAAGTGGACGGTGGTGCGCTTGTCGGCCCACGGCCCGGTGGGCAGCCCCTGCTGGCCGCTGTAACCGCCCGCCTGGAGCGAGCCGTAGGCACGGGAGACGGCGAAGCCGCGGCCGATGGTCTTGTCCGCGTCCGTGGCGTACTGCTGGTTGATCCACGCGTCGGGCGTCACGCCGGGCAGCGAGGACTGGGAGTCGTCGCAGCACCAGTCCAGCCACCAGAAGTCGTTGCCCTGCTGGTCCATGGTCTGGTGCAGGTCCATGTACGCCTTGAGCTGGTCGGGGTCGCCCCAGTCGAAGGTGTAGCAGTCACCGGCACCGCTGCTCGCGGCCGACGCGCAACCACCTTTGCGCAGCTTGCCCTTGGCGGTCGCCTGGGCCTGCGCGAACTGCGGGTCGCTGCTCAGGATGCTCGGGTGGATGTTGAGCGTGTTGTGCAGCCCCTGGGAGGCGGCCCAGTCGAAGAACCCCTTCGGATCGGGGAACTTGGACTGGTCGATCTCCCAACCGCTCCACGTGTTGGGCGACTTGAAGTCCGTGTCGGTGACGAGGACGTCGAGAGGCACGCCTTCGGCGCGGAACGCGGGCAGGATCCTGTTCTCGTAGTCGGCGGCGGTGCGGTCGATGTACTCCGAGTACCAGACGCCGTAGGCCCATTGGGGAAGCAGCTCGGGCGGTCCGGTGAGCGTCGCCAGGTCGGTCAGGGCCCGCTGGTAGTCGTGGCCGTAGCCGAAGACGTACCCGTCCTGGTACGGCGCTCCGCCGCGTGCGGGGCGCTGGGTGACCTTGTGGGTGCCGGTGTCGTACAGGGCGGAGGTGGTGTCGTCGAGGAGGTACCAGCCGTCCTTGTGGAGCAGGCCGGGCGTGGTGGCCGGAGCGCCGTTGTCGCCGTTGACTCCGTCGAGGCTGCGGCGGTAGCCGCCGAGCGCCAAGTGGGGCTGCGGGGCCGGGGAGTTGGAGGCGGTGACGGAGACCGTGTCGAGGTTGACGTGACAACTCGCCGCGTCCGGGCAGCCGATGGCGATGTCGTTCGCTCCGGCCTTCAGGGTGACCGGGACGGAGGCGGTGCTCCAGGTGTTCCAGTCGCCGGTGACGGGCAGCGTGAGCGTCCGCGTGGTGCCGCCGGAGGTCACCGTGGCCGTACGGGTCTGGTACTGCCCGTCGCGGCCGGTGGCGTTGGCGTAGCGGACCTGCACCGCGTAGGTGCCGTCGGCCGGTACGCCGACGACGTGGGTCGACACGCCTGCGCCCTGGTTGAGTTCGGCGAGGAACCCGCTGCCGGAGTAGCCGGTGTGGTCGGTGGCGACCGCCGCGGTGCCGGAGGCGCGATCGGCTTCGGCCTCGCAGTTCACGCCGTACCCGCAACTCGTGATCGCGGTGGCGGAGGTGGCCGGGAAACCGCTGCCCTGATTCACCAGGGCGACACTGTCGAGGTTGACGTCACCGGAGTCGGCGGCGGTCCTCGTCAGCGTCAACGTGTGCTGTCCCGCGCCGAGTTGGACCGCGCTGCTCGCGAGGCCCCAGGTGTCCCAGTTGGCGGTGGTCGGCAGGCTGAGGGTCCGGCTCGCGCCGCCGTCCACCGAGAGGGTGAGGGTACGGGCGGTGTTCTGACCGTCTCCGCCGACGGAGTTGGCGTAGCGCGCGTCGAAGGTGTAGGTCCCCGCCGCGGTCACGTTGACGTCGGCGGACACGGAGTCGCCCGTCCCCTCGAAGCCGGCGAGGAACCCGGAGCCGGTGTACCCGGTGTGGTCGGAGGCGACGCCGATCCCGCTGTGGGCGAGTTGCTCGGCCTCGCACAGGGCGCCCAGGCCGCAGGTGAGCCGGTGCCACGGGTCGGCGTCGACCGCGGCCGCGCCGGCCGAGAGGTGCACGGAGAGGTTCTGCGCGTCGAACGGCCCTGAATTCACCTGGTACTTGAGGGTGAGCGCGCTCGTGGTGATGGTCAGCCAGCCGTTGGACGTGCTCGAGGTGTACGGGGGCGGAGAGAACGCGGTGCGGCCGATCGCGTTGAACGTCGCGCTGTCGGTGAACTTTCCGTCCTGCGCGTACTCCGTGCGGATCAGGGTCGGGGACAGGACCTGGAAGCGTGCGTTGCCCGAAGTCACCGACGCGGTACGGTGGTTGGCCGCCGCGTGCGCCGAGGCTTCGCCGGTTCCGGTTCCGGTCACGAGCATCGCGGCCAGGGTGCTGAGGAGGGCGAGGACCGTGACGCGTCTTCGCGGTGAGCGGGTGAGGGGTGTCGCCGATCGTCTTCTCACGGACGGCTCCGTCCTGGAAGTGGGGCCACGTGGGCCCGTGGTGGAGGTGTGCCGGTTCCCGTTCGCGCCCGGTGGAATCTGCCGCCGGGCGACATCGTTGTCAAGGGTTCCGGCGTCCTCGCGCGTCAGGCTCGTGACCGGTTCCGGCGTCGGCGAGCCCGTTCTGCCCGGCTGGTTCCGGTTTCGGCGCCGCCGACCCTTCGACAAGCAGGCGAGGACGTCGACGTGTTCGGCGTGGGGCATGCACCTCGGCCCCCGATGGTCACGCGGTGTCCGGACCGTCGAGGAAGCGCAGCAGCACGTCGGCCTCGGCGCGGAGCCGTGCGGCGCGGTGAGCGTGCGCGGGAGCGGTCAACCGCGCCGCGGCATCCAGTCGTTCGGCGGCCTCGGCCCGCACCATCTCGACCACACGGTGCTCACTCAGCTCACGCCGGGCCACGTCGGTCGCGCCGGCCCCCATCGGCGACTGCTCAAGGGCCGGGCCGCGCGGCTCGAACTCCTCCAGGGACACCGCCTCCGCGTTGTCCAGCGCGGCAAGGGTTGTGCGAAGGGCGCTCACCGCGGCCTTGTCCCGTGCGCGCATCGCTTCGGGGAGCGCGCGACGCATGCGAAGACGTAGAGACATGCCGGCGACCCTACGGCGGCGTCACCTGACCCACAACACGATATGTGGATCACGCGATATGTGGCTCACCGGAGCCGCCGTCACAGGCGCAGGACGACCAGGGCCGTGTCGTCGGTGTTGCCCTCGGCGGGGAGCAGGTCCGCGAGCAGGGCGTCGGCCAGGGGCTCGGGGTCCGCGTGCCGGTGGTGGACGAGGGAGTCGGCGAGGCGGGCCAGGCCGCGGTCGATGTCCTCCGTACGCCGTTCGATCAGTCCGTCGGTGTACAGCACGAGGGTGGCGCCCTCGGCGAAGGCGACGCTCGTCTCCGGCCGGCCGACATGCTCGGGCCTGGCGCCCAGCGGTGGGTCGGTGGCCCGGTCGAGGAAGGTCACCGTGCCGTCGGGGGCGAGCAGCGCCGGGGAGGGTGGCCCGCGCAGCTGTAGGTGATGGTGTGGTCGTCCCAGTCGATGAACGTCGTCACCGCCGTGGCAGACTCGGCGCCCTCGACGAAACGGGCGTACAGGCCGAGGGCCTCAAGGGCGGGGCCCGGCCCGTCGGCGACCCGGCAGGCCGCGCTCAGGGGCGCTGCGCAGCTGACCCATGGCGCAGGCCGCCGCCAGTCCGTGCCCGACGACGTCACCGACGGCGACCGCCATCCCGCCGTCGGGCAGGTCGACCAGGTCGTACCAGTCGCCGCAGACGTTCAGGGCGTCGAGGGCGGGCTGGTAGCGGACGGCCGCCCGGTGGTGGCCGACAGGCCGTGGCGGGGGCAGCATCGCCGCCTGCAGGGTCAGGGCCACCTCGCGCTCATGGGCGTGCGCCTTGCGCAGCCGCTCGTTGACCTCCTGCAACTCGCGTGCCCGGGTGTACAGCTCGGCCTCCAGTACCCGGGCCCGTCTGTCGTCGACCCGGCCGCCGCCGAAGGCCCGGACGAACTCGGTGACCTCTTCCACCCGGTGGATGATCAGCGTCACCTTTCCGTCGGAGCCGAACACGGGTGCGTTGACCGGGCTCCAGTAGTGCTCCACCCATCGGCCGGGACGCAGGGGGTCCTCGATGTCGTAGCGGAGCGCAGGGCCATCGTGTCGCGCTCGCCGGTGGTCGCCGCGCGCAGCATCGACTCCCGGGTCTCGCGCATGCCGGCCGCCGCCGGGTCGCCCGGGTTCTCGGGGAAGACATCGAAGATGTAGCGGCCGATCAGTTCCTCGCGGGTGCGTCCCGACAGGCGCTCGAAGTCCTCGTTGGCGTCGATGTACACCAGCTCGGGGGTGAGCAGGGCCACCATGCCGGGCAGGGCTCGGAAGACCGCCGCGTGGTCGATCTCCGGATCCTGCATGGCCTGCCCGCTTCGACGCCGAGGGTCACTGTGTCGTTCCACGATAGGAGGGATCCGGACACGAAGCCCAGAAATGGCTTTTTTCGATCCGGCGAGCAGTGAGGATGCGGTCGGGCGTCACCCGGCCGGGTGGCCTGCTCGGGAAGCCGTCCTGGACGGCCGGATGATGGTAGGGCTCGGTGAACGGCCGCTCCGGTCATGATCCCGTCTCCGTCGAGCCGCCGACGTTGGTTGTGACCCGGCGGTAGGCGGCCCGGGCGTGGCGGAGGCGCCCCAGCGCCGTGCCTACCAGGGCGGCGGTGCACAGGCAGGCGAGCCAGAACGCGTCGCGGTGTCCCGCCCAGGTGAGGGTGCCGGCGGGCGGCACGGCGAGGCCGTTGAGGAAGAGCCAGCACAGCACGGCGGTACCGGGCGCCGCCGCGAAGCGGGCGCACAGGCCGAGCAGCACGGAGAGCAGCGACAACGCGGCCAGGGCGGGCGAAGGCCGACCGGGCCCCACCAGGGCGTTGAACAGCGCCACCAGCGCCAGCGCCCCACCGGATGCCGCGGCCCAGACCAGCGGCGTGGCCACGGGCGACGGGACGGGCCGTGCTCCGGTACGGACGGGCACCCACTGATCATGCCCGGGACTCCTTCCGCTCGTCCCGCCTCTCCTGGCGACGGGTAAGCCAGCCTGCCCGAGTCCGCGCCCCCGGTACAACCCGGCCCCATGGCTCAACTCCCGTTCCCCACCGCCTGCTTCGACGGCTTCGTCGACCGGTGTTCGTAGCGGATCGGCCACAGGGCGATGAGGACGAGCAGCCAGACCACCGTCACGGTGCGGAGGTGCGCGCCGAACACGGCCAGGAGCAGGGGCAGTACGCAGCAGGGCAGGGCCACGCACAGCAGCCACCGCCGTTCCCGGCCGGCCCGGCCAAGCCAGGCGAGTCCGCTGAGCAGGAAGTACCCGGCCAAGGCCGAGCAGAGCAGCCACCGGGTGGCGTCCGGCAGCGTCTCCAGGTGCTCGGCCGCGGCTCCCAGCCCGGCGGCCAGCGCGGCGAGGCAGCCGGACACGAAGCAGTGCAGGGCAGCGCCGCACGGGCGGGCAACACACCTGCCGCCAGGTGCGGTACGCCCGCGTAGCCGTGCCGGAACGACAACGACCACAGGGTGGTCAGCAGGAAGAACGCCGCGACGGCGAGCATGTACAACTTGGTGTCCCACTCCGCCTCGGACGTGGCTTGGACCACCTGGGCGACACCCTCACCCAGCACGATGATGACGAAGAGGCCCAGGCGCTCGCTCAGGTGCTCCGTCTGCGACCGTGCGAACGACGGTCCCCCTGCCGAGCCGCGCCGGGAGGGACGGTCGCCGCGGCGCTCACGCGCCTCCTGGTGCTCGACGATGTCGCGTGCCGAGACCGCGAACGTGACGTAGAGATCGAGGGCGATACCGAGCGCCCAGAGCCAGTAGCGCGTCGGGCTGTGCGCCCAGAGGGAGACCGTCCACGGGATCACGCCGAGCGACATCTGGGCGGCCGGCCAGTCGACGAGGATCTGGCGACGGTGCTGCCAGGCGCGGCTCGCCAGCGCCCGGATCAACACGTAGGCGAGGGCGAACACCCGAGCGTGCCGGTCGTCCCCCTCGTGCACCCCGGAACCGCCGCCGCCATGACGGCCATGCCGAACATCGCGGCGAGCACCGTACGGACGTGGGTGTTCTCGTAGGCCACGTTCGCGTAGAGGGTGAAGCAGATCCAGGCCGTCCAGAAGGCCAGGAACAGCAGCGCGTACAGACCCAGGTCCGACAGGTCCGGGACGCCGTGCAGCAGGTGCGCGATCTGCGCCACGCCCGCCACGGCGACCAGGTCGAAGAACAGTTCCAGCCAACTGGCGTGCCGGTTCTCCTCGGAGGTGGGCCGCGGGGCCGGTGCGGTGGTGTCGTCGTCGCTCACCGCATCACTTTGCCCGATCACCGAACCGGCCGTCGACGCGCCCGGGCCGGACCGGGCGTTGCTCAGCCGCCGGACCCGTCCAGGCAGAGGTCTCGTTCCGCGGCAGGTAACGGTGACCTGTCCGGCATTCACTCGTTTGACGCAACACCACCTCGCCACACCCCTCCCGGAAAGCGTCCGTTCCATGCATCTTCGCTCGCTCCGGCCCGATGCCGGCGGTGCCAGGTCCCGGGTTCGGCAGGCCGAATCCGTCCTCGTCGAGCAGTACGGCGACCTGGTCCGCCTGGCGCACCTCGTCCTGCCCGCCTCGCTGGGCCGGCACCAGCGGGTCCTCGTGGCGCACTCCCTCGTCCAGCGTGCGCTGCGCCACGCACGAGCGACACACACCGCACCCGCCGTCCCCTCGCCGCGCGAGGAGTCACGCGCCGGGGACACCGTCGAGCGACGCCTCCTGGTGGAGGTGGTGCGCGCCGCGCTGACCTACGGCAGACGGCCGCGGCTGTGGCCCGCGGGCTGGGTTCACCCGGGCGCCCTGCGCCCCGGCTGCCGCTGGTCTGGGGGTTGCGGCTGTTCCCGCGTTCGGGCGGGGTGGACGAACTCGCCCTGGCACAACGGCTGTCCGCGGCCCCCGCCGCGGCCCGCGCGGCGTTCCTGTTGCGTACCGTCCACGGTCTTTCCGACGACACCGTCCAGGACCTGCTGGAGGCGGCGGACGCGCCGGACGTGCCCGCCGCCCTGCGCACCCGCGGGCATCCTGGAGGAGGAGTCCCGCAGGTCGCCCGCCGCGCTCCTCGCGTCACAGGAGTTCGACGCCTGCGCCCTCCAGGCCGGCCCCACCGACCTGCTGCGCCGCACCAGGCGGGCCCGCCTGGTCCTCGGAGTGGCCGCGCTCGGTCTGGTCACGGCGGTGACCCTGGCCGTGGCCGACGACGGCACGACACACCGGACGGCTTCCCAGGTACCGACGGCCCACGGCATCCCGAGCACGACGGACCTGGTGCGCACGGCCGCCGGGACATGGGACAACACCTCGCGGGTCGACTTCACCGCATGGCCGGCCCGCGGCTCCCGCGCACACGACCGGAGCCTCCTCGACCGCGCCCTGTCCGCATGGACCCACCCGCGCATCCGCATCACCCTCGCCCCCGCCACGACCGCGACCCCGCCGGTCACCGCACCCCAACTGCTCTACGCCGGCAACCTCGACGACCGTGCGGTGGTGCTGCTCTACGACGGCCAGCGCCTCGCCCGCTACAGCGAGACCCGTTCCGCCGCGCGGGACCCGGAGTTGAGCGTCGCCCGTGCCGACGACGCGGACGTCACCACGGCGGCGGCCGTCACCCTCACGCCCGCAGGGAGCACCGCCCGCTACCTGCTGGCCCCCTGGGTCGCCGAGGCAGAGACCCGCGACCTGCTGCACCCCGACGTCCTCGCCCGCGCCCTGCACGTCTCGAAGGACGGCGTCACGGACCGGGTGCCGACCATCCCCGCCTCGGAGAACTGCGACAACCGCCCGGTCCTGCAACTGCGCTCCTCGGAACGCATCGCCGAACACCACGCGTTCCTGCTCGCCCCCTGGGCGACCTGTCCCCGGTCCACCTCACCTACACCCCGCTGCCCGGGCACGGCACACCGCCCGCCCGCGCGCCCCGCGAGGCCACCGGCCCGCAGGCACTGCTGGCCTGGGCCCACCAGGCCTGCTCCCTGACATCCCTGCGCCACACCGGCGTACGCGCCGTCAACAACTGGGACTTCGCCGAGCAGGACCTGCCCGACGGAGGCGGCCACGCCGTGTGGACCTGCGCCCGCGCCGACACCTGGCGCGGCTCCGGCGACGTGACGGTGTCCTTCCGCACGAGTCGGTACGCGCCCGCCGAACCCGGCCGTACGATCGCCCGGGCTCGCGCGACTGCGGCGTGCAGCCGGTTCGGGCAGCACATCGTGGCCGCGAGCGGCTGGCGGTCCCCGAAGGGCCACTGGTACGCGCTGGCCGCCGGCAGCCGCGCGGTGACACGTATTTCGATGAGCGGAGACGTGACGGCCACGAAGCGGGCCCGCACCCTCGCCGTACCCGCCGCCCGCGAACCGCGCGTCACCGTCCGGGCCCACCTCTCCACCGGTGAGGATCTGGCCGCCGTCGGCACACCCGGAACCTGATCCTCAGGCGCGCACCGGGCCGATTCACCATCTGCTGGGCCGGGCGCGGAGCGTGGCCCTACCGGCGTACGGTCCTCGGCGGAGCGACCGAACCGCGGGGCTTCGCCTCCGGGGCCAGCACCTTGCGGCGGCTGAGCTTGTCCTCGTCGATCGCTTTGACCGTGCGCTTGACCACCAGGTCCACCAGGAGGTCCGCAGGCCACCGGTAGCTGGACAGGGGAGGCGTCAGCAGCCGCGACAGCGGATGGTCGTCGAAGCCCATGACCGAGACGTCATCGGGCACGTCGAGCCCCAACTCCCGTGCTCCGGCGTAGACGCCGTAGGCCATCGAGTCGGCCAGGCACAGGAACGCGGTCGGTGGATTCGCGGAACTCAGCACGGTCCGCGCCACCGCCGTGGCGCCGTCCAGGTCGTGCGGGGAGGGGTGGAGCGTGACGTCCAGCCCGAGCCGCTGCGCGACCTGATGGGCGATCGCCTCGGCCGGACGGTCGGGCGTGGTGGGCCGACTCGGCGTCATGACGGCGATCCTCCGGTGACCGCAGTCGACGAGCCGCTGAAGGGCGTCGGTGACCCCGGCCTCGTTGTCGAAGACGACCTCCGCGGCGGTGGCCGCCCCGGGCAAACCGTCACCGATGGAGGTCAGTACGGTCCGCCGGGCGACCTCTTTCCAGTGGGCGGCGGCCGGGTCGACCGGCAGCACGATCAGGGCGTCCACCCGCTGGTCGGCCAGTTGGGAGGCGAGCGTCGCCTCCAGCTCGGGGTCGTTGGAGGCGTCGACGATCAGGGCGTGCCGACCGACGCCGAGGAATCTGCGGCCCAGCGCGGCGGCGATGTCCTGCTGCCACACGTCGGCGAGCGAACCGCACAGCACCCCGACGTATCCCGTGCGGCCGGAGGCCAGGGCGCGGGCGATCGGATCGGCCTGGTAACCCAGCCGGTCGGCCACCTCACGGACACGGCGCTGGGTCTCGGCGGGTACCTGAAGTCCGCGCAGCGCGTACGACACCGCGGCGGCGGAGAGCCCGGTCTCCTCCGCGATGTCGCGCAGGGTGATCCGCCGCGGCTGTTTTGGCACTTCGTCAGTGTAACGACCGCATGAACCGGGAACCGCTCCTGCCGCCCGGGGAGGGGGAGCGGCCTCCGGTCGAGCATTGACATCGGGTCAGCTTAAGCGCTTCACTGTATCGCATCACTGAACCGCTTAAGTAAGGAGACGGCGGTGCGAACACGGCGCGACCGACCTTCGCCGACCCCTGTGCCCGCAAGCCCTCGTCGAGCGGTCGAGAATCCGCCCGCACCCGCCCCGCCCCGACGCCGGGATGCCGCGCCTGCCCGGTGAACAGCCCTTCTGGGTAAGGCCGGAGGACCACGAGCCGCTGCGACGGGCCCGCCCGGACCCCGGCCCGCGACGCATCGCCGGTACGGCCGCCGGGCGCAGGACGCGGTCGCTCAGGCCTGCGCGCCGCCGCCCTGGCCCTGTGCCGCCCCGGTCGGCCCCGAACCCGGCGCGGCGGCGACACCCGACGTACGCGTCCGCAATCCACGCCACACGCTCGAAGGAGTACGACCGTGACCGCACCGCTTCCGTCCCACGACCTCGACACCGCCGCCGCCCGCGACGCCGAGCCGTGGCATCACGTACGGGCGGCCGTCACCCTCGACGCGCTTCCGGGCCGCGACCTCGACAAGCGGGAGCTGCTGGAGCTGGCCTCGTCGATAGCCGCGGACCCCGACCTCTGGCGCGAGCACGTCGCCTACGACGACGACAACCGGCACTACGTCTCGCTGTACCGGGACGCCCACGTCGATGTCTGGGTGCTGTGCTGGACGCCCCGGAACGACACCGGTTGGCACGATCACGATGTTTCGTCCGGCGCCGTGGCGGTGGCCGAGGGAGCACTCGTCGAACACAACCTGGCCGTCGGCGTGCCGAGCCTGGCGACCGAGGTTCCGGCCGGCCAGGTCTTCTGCTTCGGCCCGGACCACATCCACCGGCTCACCGGACGCGACGCGGGCAGCGTGTCGATCCACACCTACTCGCCGCCGCTGTGGCGGATGGGGCAGTACACGGTCGCGCGCAACGGGATCCTGCGGCGCACCGCGGTCTCCTACGCCGACGAACTGCGTCCCCTGGACGACATGATCTGACGCACCCGACCGAGTGCGCCGTACATCCGGCCGACGCCTGGAGACATCCCGGCCTGCCGCATCGCGACGGCTTCGTGGCCGGTCAGTCGGTGTACACCTCGGCCCGGTCCACGCTCACGAACGAGGCCGTCGACTGGGCGTTGTGCTCGCCCGTCACGCGGATCCGCAGGGTGTGCCGGCCGAAGGCGAGTTTGGGGCTGACGTACTGGACGGTCTCACCCGTGCGGATCGCCCCGTAGAAGTCGACCCGGGTCTCCGTACCGCCGTCGACGCTGAGGGCGGCGATGCCGTTGCCGGTGTCGCGTACCGACAGCAGGGCGATCCGGGTGCCGGTGAAGGTGAAGGTCGCCGTGTTGCCGGCCTGGTCGCTCCAGTGGTCGTCACCCCAGAAGCACTGCGTTGCGCAGCCCGTGCCGGAGTTCCAGGCCCCGGTGTAGGCGAGGGTGCCGTCCGCGCTGGAGCGGCCGTCGTCGTTGAGCCAGTGGTTGCCCGAACCGGGGTCTCCGGAGGGCAGGTTCTGGGTGGCGCCCATGGCGAGCGGGCGCCCAGGTTCGGGCTGCCGTCGGCGTTCCAGCCGATCTTCTGGGCCCGGCTGGCGCGGTCGGTGTAGGTGTACTGGGACGTCGACTTCGCGTGGTAGACCATCCAGTCCTCCGTGCCGTCCGGGGATTTGAAGAAGGCGTGGTGGCCGGGGCCGTAGACACCGACCGCGTCATTGCGCGAGAACACCGCCCCGCCGCGCTGCTGCCAGTTGGACGCCACCAGCGGGTCGGCGCCGTCGGCCAGGGACATCATCCACAGCTGGTAGTCGGGCTTTCCGGTGTCACAGGTCGAATACGTCATCCAGGTACGGCCGTTGCGGTTCAGGAACTCCGGTCCCTCGCGCACCTCCGCGCAACCGCCCGCCCTGTCGATCGCGACCGCGTTGCCGGAGACGGTGTAGGGGTTCGACAGGGGTGCGATGTTCAGGCCGTTGTGCTGGTAGGCGTTGATGCCGCTGTAGGCGAGGTACAGGCGGCCGTCGTGGGTGAAGACGCTGGGGTCGATCGCGAAGTCGTTCGTGTGGTTGGGCGGGATCAGTGCCGACTTGAAGTGGTAGGGGCCGGTGGGGGAGTCGGCGTCGGACTCCAGGACGTAGACGCGGTGGTGGTCGTCGACGCCGTCGTCCGCCGTGTAGTAGAGGTACCAGCGGTTGCCGAAGCGGTAGAACTCCGACGCCCAGATGTTCTGGTTGCGGGAGGAGTCGGTGTCGGTCCAGACGGTGACCGGGTCCGACTCCAGGAGGATGGCCAGGGACGCCGAGCGCCACATGCGGATGCTGCCGCCCTGGGTCGTGGTCATGTAGTACGAGCCGTTCCAGTACGTCAGATACGGGTCGGGCCCGGTGTTGAGCGGATTGCGGAACGTCGTGCTGGTGACGGCCGCGGCCTGGGGCGCCGCGGTCGACGTGGGTGTGGAGACGAGCGAGAACACCACGGCCGGCAGCAGGGCGACCAGCGCCGCCGTGCGTGCCGTGCGGGGGGACGAACTCATGTGCGGCTCCAACGGATCGTGGTGGCGAGTGGGGTGGTCGCGCCTTTCAGGAAGGGGGCCGGCTCACTGGCCGCCGAGGCCCGTCGTGGCGACGGACTTGACGATGTGCCGCTGGAAGAACAGGAAGACGACCACCAGCGGCAGGGGGCGGCCAGCACGGCCGACGCCATCGACTGCGCGTACTGGACGCCGTAGGCGTCCTTCACCGACGTGATGCCGACGGGCAGGGTCATCAGGTCGGGGTCCGAAGTGGAGACGAAGGGCCACAGGAAGTTGTTCCAGGCCCCGATGAACACGAAGATCGCCACCGCCGACAGCATCGGACGGGACAGCGGCAGCAGCACGGACCAGAAGATCCGGATGTGCCCCGCGCCGTCGATGCGGGCCGCCTCCTCCAACTCCTTTGGCAGGGAGTCGAAGTGCTTCTTCAGGATGAACACCATGACCGGTGCCACCGTCTGCGGGAGGATCACCGCCGCGTAGGTGTCGAGCAGGTTCAGGGTCAGCATCTGCTGGAACCACGGCACGATCAGCATCTGCGGCGGCACCAGGGACGGCCGCCACCGTGATCGTGAACAGCCATCTGCGGCCGGTGAAGCGGGTTCTGGAGAAGGCGTAGCCGGCCATCGCGGACACCGCCACCGTGATCACCGTGACGACGGCCGCGACCAGGAAGCTGTTGAACATCCACAGCGGCAGCTCGCCGCGGTCCCACACGCTCCGGAAACCGGACAAGGTGAACCCGTGCTTCGGCCACAGCCAGTGCACCGGGTCGCTCGCGTCCTGCTCCGACTTGAACGCCGTCAGCAGACCCCAGGCCATCGGCAGCAGCCACAGCAGCGCCAGGACGGTCAGCGCCGTGAACGTGAGCGTCCGGGCGGTGCGGCTCTCGCCCAGGGAGAGATGGGTTCGGCGGGCCTCGGCGCGGTACCGGCGGGCCGCCACCTCGCGGATGACCGGCGAGCGGGGCGCGGACTCCGGCCGGGGAAGGGGCAGTTCGGTGGTGGAGGTCATGGTCACTTCTCCCGGCGGCGGAGGGCGGCGTACTGCGCCGCGGAGGCGAGGATGACGAGGGCGAAGAACACGTAACTGATCGCCGAGGCGTAGCCGAGCCGGTAACCGGTGAAGCCGACGTCGTACATGTACTCGATGACCGGGCGCGTGGAGTTGTCCGGACCGCCCTTGGTCAGCAGGTAGATCTGGTCGAAGACCTTCAGCGAGGCCAGGATCTGCAGCACACGGTGACGACCACCGTGATCCGGCTCAGCTGCGGCAGCGTGATGGAGAAAAGCCGCCGCCAGGCGCCCGCGCCGTCGATCGCCGCCGCCTCGTACAGGTGGTCCGGCACCGACTGGAGGGCCGCCAGGTACAGCAGGAAGTTGAAGCCGACGGTCCACCACAGGGTGGTCAGCACGATCGCCCACATCGCGACCGACTTGTCGCTCAGCCAGGCCACCGAGTCGAGGCCCACCGCGTTCAACAGCTGGTTGTACAGGCCGAGATCGCCTTGGAAGAGCCAGACCCACAGCAGGCTCACCACACCGACAGGCAGCAGGTACGGCGCGAAGAACGCCAGCCGCCACACCCACTGACCGGGCAGACCGGTGTGGACCAGCAGCGCCATGCCGAGCGCGACGACGACCAGCGGGACGGTCGACAGCACGGTGAACCACACCGTGTGGCCGAGCGCCCGCCACATCTCGGCGTCCCGCAGTGCCTCCGAGAAGTTGTCCAGGCCGACGAAGCTCGGCGTGTGGGCCGACAGCGAGGTGTCGGTGAGGCTCATCCACAGTCCCTGGACGAGCGGCCAGACCATGAAGAGGGCGAACAGGATCAGAAAGGGGAGGGCGAACAGCAGGCCGGGAGAGAGGATCCGGCGCGCGGTGAGCGTCCCGGTCCGGGACGGGGGAGAGGAGAGGACATCGTTGTGCCTCCTGCGCGGATGGTTCGCGGCCGGATCAGGCCGGGCTGGGCTTGGAGAGGAAGGTGTTCAGACGCCGGGTCAGCGCGCGGGCCGCGCGGTCCGGGCTGGTGTCGCCGAGCAGGGCCTGCTGGAGGACCTGGCACATGGCGTTCTGGAAGTCGGAGCCCGCCCCGGCGAACCACACCGACGGGTCGAGTACGACATGACCGGCGGCCTGGGCGTAGTGCGCCTGCGGCTGGAGTGCCGCGTAGGCGGCGGTCCGGGTCACCGGCTGGAACGCGGGGATGTGCCCCGCGGTGGCCCAGATCTGACCGGCCTTCAGCAGCGCGGCCACCGCCTGGTGGGTGCGCCGGCGGTGCTCCTCGTCCGGGTGGTCGCGGTGGGGGGAGGACGAAGGAGTGCGAGTCGGCGTAGACGGCCGGAGTGCCGAACACCGTCGGGAAGGGCGCCGCGCCGACGTTCTTGTCGCCCGCGCGGAAGGTGCCCAGTTCCCACTCGCCGGAGAGGATCATCGCCGTCTGGTTGTTGACGAAGGAGGCGATCGCGGACGCGTAGTCGAGGCTCTTCGGGTTCACCTTGCCGTCGACCACCTTGGCCATGAAGGCGATCACCTCGGCCATCCGGTCCTCGTCCACCTCGGCCGGTCCGCCCGCGGGCAGCTCGAACCGGCCGCCGGTCTGCCGGTACAGGCCGTAGAACAGCCGCCAGCATTGTGCGGTGTCGGTGACGTAGCCGAACGCGATGCCCTGTTTGCCGGACGCCTTGGCCAGTTCCTTCCCCGCCGCCAGGAAGCCGGCCGGGGAGGAGAACGCGTCCGCGTCCAGCGTGCCGTCGGCGGTCAGCAGGCCCGCCTTCTTCGCCGGTTCCTGGTGGTAGAAGACGATGAAGGGGTGGGTGTCCAGCGGGACGGCGTAGGTGTGGCCGTCGAACTGGGTGCGTGACCACACCGCGTCCGCGAAGTCGTGCCGGGCGATGCCGTACTCGGCCAGGACGTCCATGTCCCA
The DNA here is from genome assembly GCA_016893485.2 of Streptomyces sp. P3. GTDB lineage: Bacteria > Actinomycetota > Actinomycetes > Streptomycetales > Streptomycetaceae > Streptomyces. The sequence goes on along the minus strand of JAFEKX020000001.1, from coordinate 574,095 downwards.
CGGGTCCAGCAGCCCGGTGGGGGCGTACCCGGCGAGCCGGGACATGTGCGAGACGGCCACATCGGGCCCGCGACCACCGGCGGAGGCCATGGCGAGCTTGGTGTAGTAGGGGGTGCCCCACTCGAGGACGGTGCGCTCGATGTGCGTGCCCGGCATGTCGGGCCGCGCCTTGGTCACCATCTCGTTGAGGAGACCGCCGTCGGCTCCGCTGAACAGGTCCCACAGCCGGACCGTCGACCCGTCGTCGGCCGCGAGAGCCGATCCGCAGCCGCTGAGCGCCCCGGCGCCGAGGGCCGCGGCGCCGGCGGCGAGAGCTGTCGTGAGGACACGGCGTCTGGTCGGTCCGCGGGGCGGGACCTGGGCGGGTGTGCCGGTCATGTGCTTCCTTCCCGGTGGGCGGCGACGCGTCGGACACTGCGGTCCGTGCGGCGACGTCGCCCACCATGCGTTCTTACATCGATGTAAATCTTGAGCAGCGTGCGGTGCGTCCGCTCACTCGGAGCGGGGACTCGGGTGCTGTGTCGTCTCCTCGTACGCCGCGGGGCGCAGCTGGGCCGCGCGCAACTGCGCGGTGTCGGCCTTCTCGGAGCGGTCGAAGCGGTAGACGCCGTTGCGTTCCTGGAAGACGTCGGTGAGCTGCGTGTAGCAGTAGCCGAACATCCCGGGGTCGCCGAGCAGCACGCCGGTCAGACCGCGGAACCGCTCCACGAACTCCTCCCTCGGTACGCGGCCGTTCGCCGTACCCCCACGAGTCGGAGGTGTCGTCACCGGCCGCGGCGACGGTCTCCGGGTCCCACCAGATCCCGCCGAACTCGCTGCAGAAATACGGCTGTCCGCGATACGGCACCGACCACGTGCGGCCCTCAGGGCCGGTGTTGACGTACGGCCGGTCCTCGGCGAGCCCGGCCATGATCTTGGCGAACGCCACCGGGTCCTGCTCGTAGCAGTGCGAGTCGTAGACGTCGGTCTCCGGCACCCGGTGCGCGTAGCCGGAGGCGTCGACGACCGGCCGGGTCGGGTCCGCCTGCTTGGTGGCGAGGAACATGCCCCGGGTGACGTCGTCCAGCACGGTGATGCGGTCGTGCAGGTTCTGGTACGTCTCGTTCAGTGGGCACCAGCCGACGATCGAGGGATGCGAGTGGTCCCGCTCCAGCGCCTCCAGCCACTGCGTGATGAACGAGGCGTCCGGGCGCTGGTTGTCGTCGCGGACCCCGGTCTCGCAGCCCCAGTCGCCGAACTCGCCCCACACCAGGTAGCCGAGCCGGTCGGCGTGGTAGAGGTACCGCTCCTCGAACACCTTCTGGTGCAGCCGGGCGCCGTTGAACCCGGCCGCGATCCCCAACTCGATGTCGCGCAGCAGTGCGGCGTCGGTGGGCGCGGTCATCAGCCCGTCCGGGTAGTAGCCCTGGTCCAGCACCAGCCGCTGGAAGACGCGTTCGCCGTTGAGCAGCAGCTCCTTGCCGCGCACGGAGACCGAGCGCAGGCCGGCGTAGGACCCGGCGGTGTCGACGACCTCGCCGTCCGGGCCGAGGAGTTCCAGGGCGAGGTCGTACAGATGCGGGTCGGCCGGTGACCAGGTCCGCAGGCGGCTCTCGGGGACGGTGAGCACCAGGCGCGGGCACAGGTCCAGGTCCGCCCGGCCCTCGGCGGTGACGACCATGCCGTCGGCGTCGCTCAGCGTGGCGCGCACCCGGTGCCCGGCGACGTTCGCCGACAGCGGCAGCTCGACCAGGAAGGACCCCGTGGCCAGGTCGGGTGTGATGCGGGGGCGGCGCAGGGCTACGGCGCGGGGACCGGCTCCAGCCACACGGTCTGCCAGATGCCGGTGGTCCGGGTGTAGTGGCAGTGCGAGTTGGCGTACCAGGTGGCCTGCTTGCCGCGGGCCTGCACGGTGTGGCGGCTGTCCCGGGCGCGCACCACGAGGGTCAGTTCCTCGCCGGGCACGGCCACGTCGCCGAGGTCGGCGGTGAACGGGGTGAACCCGCCGCGGTGCCGGGCGACCTCCTGGCCGCCCGCCCACACCGTGGTGTCGTGGTCGACCGCCCCGAAGTGCAGGAGGACCCGGGCGTCGGCCCACTCGGCGGGCACGGTCACCGTGCGCCGGTACCAGACGGCCTCCAGGAAGTCCGTCTCCGCGATGCCCGACAGCTCGGACTCCGGGCAGAACGGGACGAGGATGCGGCCGGTCAGTTCGCGGTCGGTCAGGCCGCGTTCCAGGCCGCTGTCGGACCGGTCGGTCTCGAACTGCCACTCGCCGTTGAGATTCAGCCAGGCGTCCCGCGTGAACTGCGGCCTGGGGTACTCGGGGCGGGGTGGCGCGTCCGCGAGGTACGGGTCGGGCATGGTGCTCCTCGTGACGAGAGTGCAGGTCGGTGCGTGGTGGAGGTCGTGCGGGGTCATGGCACCATGTCGATTACATCGATGTAAATAGCTCGGACGCAGTTTGTGCGCGAACGACTGGCCGGAAAGCGATGCGCAACGGTCGGTACGATCAAGCAGGTTCGGAAGGAAGGGCAGCGTGGCGGCCAGACCGAGGATCAAGGACGTGGCGGAGTACGCCGGCGTCTCGCCCAAGACCGTCTCCAACGTGATCAACGACTTCGAGCACGTCTCGGAGCAGACGCGCACGGTCGTCCGCGAGGCGATCGACGCCCTCGGCTACCGCGTCAACATCGCGGGCCGACAGTTGCGCCAGGGCCGCACGGGCATGATCACCCTCGCGGTGCCCGAGCTCGACGTCGCCTACTTCTCCGAGCTGGCCCGGCACATCATGGAGGCGGCGGGGAGCAACGGCCGGACCGTGCTGATCCACCAGACCGGAGCGGAACGCGACCGCGAACTGGCCGCGCTGCACGGCTTCGACACCCAGTTCTGCGACGGCGTCATCCTCAGCCCGCTCTCCCTGCTGCCCCGCGACCTCGCCACCCGCGACCGCCGGATGCCCGTGGTACTGCTCGGTGAACGCTCCGCCGAGGGACACACCGACCACGTCGGCATCGACAACGTCCGCGCCGCGCGGGAGGCCACCGAGCACCTGCTGTCCCGCGGGCGCCGTCGTATCGCGGTGGTCGGCGGCGCGGTGCGCGGCCAGCAGGGCACCGACCGGCTGCGCACCGACGGCTACCGCCAGGCGCTGGCGTCGGCGGGCCTGCCCTTCGACGCCGGTCTGGTGGTGCCGGTGGAGGCCTACCACTGGCGGGACGGCGCCGAGGCGGCGGCCCGGCTGATGCGGGACGGAACCCGGCCCGACGCACTGCTGTGCCTGAACGACAACATGGCGCTCGGCGCCCTCCGAAGCCTGTACGAGGCCGGGGTGCGGGTGTCCGACGAGGTGGACGTGGTCGGCTTCGACGGCATCGAGGCGACCGGCTTCAGCGTGCCCAGCCTCACCACCGTCTCGCCCGACAAGCGGGAGATCGCCCGCACGGCGGTGTCCCTCCTGCTGAACCGCATCGACACCCCGGACTCGGGCATCCCGTACCGGGACGAGGTGATCGGGCACCGAATCGTGGTCCGGGAGAGCAGCGGAGGCTGACGCCGACGGTCCCGGCTACGACCCCGTGCCGGCCGCAGCCGCGTCGTCGTCACGGGATTCCGCCGCGTGCGGGATCACGCGCCGACGTACCGTCAAGTTCTCGACGCGGTACGACAGTTCGGTGGTCCCGGGGTCCGGGCCGGGGTGGTAGCGGCCGGCGCAGACGGAGAGGTTGACGACGAGGTAGGCGTACCAGCGGGAGCCGACGCCCCGGCCGTCGGCGAAGACCTGGGTGCCGTTCAGCGACCAGTCGACGCTGCGCCGGCCGAAGGTCACGCCGAGGTCGACCACCGCGCCCGGACGCACCGCCGGGTGGTGGAGGTACGTCTGTCCCTCGCGTACGTGGTTCGTGAGCTCCAGCAGGTCGGGGTTGTCGGGGTGGTACTCGAAGACGTCGACCTCGTTGCCGCCGTCGCGCCAGGTCCACACCGCCGGCCAGGCACCCAGCCCGGTGGGCAGGCACACCCGGACCTCGAGCCGGTCCCCGGTGCGGACCGTGAAGGCCTCCTCGCTTCCCTCGGTGGTCAGCAGCCCGGTGTCCCACCAGCCGTCGGTCCTGGGGTGGCGCGGAAGGTACCGGTGCGGGAGTAGGCCGGGTCGGGGGTGAGGTGGTCCAGCTTGTTGTCGCCGGGGTTGGTGGGGCCGCCGTCGGGATAGGCCCAGGAACGGCCTGCCACCCATTGGCTGGCGGAGGTGAAATCGGCCGTGAAGACGACATCGCTCACATACGGCTCCCTCGGTGGCGGACACGGAGTCGAGTGCCGCAGTGCTGCCCGGCCCGACGGCCGGACATGCGGTGGGCGCCGAAGCCCAGGGGTTCGTCGCACCTGCGGGTGACGGGTCCGGCGTGCACGCCCGAACGCACACGTGGTCCACGGACACGTACTCGCACCGTGACCCCGACGGCTTCGGCTCCTCGGGCGCCGAACCCCGATGCCACCGCGGTCCTGGGTGCGCGCCCGGGATGCGGTGTGTCTCCGCGGCCCGGGCGCACGGGGTTCCCTGGTGGATCAGGCGGTCACGAGGGTCAGGCCGTAGGTGCTGAGGATCTCGTTGACCGGCTGGAACCAGGTCTGGCCACCGTTGGTGCAGTTGCCCCAGCCGCCGGAGGTCACGCCCTGGGCCTGGTCGCCGGTGATGAACGAGCCGCCGGAGTCGCCCGGTTCGGCGCAGACGTTGGTGCCGGTCAGCTGGTAGACCGATCCCTGGCTGTAGTTGACGGTCTCGTTCTGGGTGAGCACGGTGCCGCAGTGCCAGTGGGTCGTCGAGCCGGAGCGGCAGATCGACGAGCCGACCGGCGCCACCCCGGAGCCGCGGACCAGCACGTCGCTGACGGTGCCCCAGCCCAGCACGACCGGGACGGTCCACCATCCGTTGCCGATCCGGATGTACGAATAGTCGTTGCCCGGGAAGGACGAGCCGGCGAAACTGCCCATCGCCGAACCGTCCCAGCCGACCACCGAGCTGCCGGGCGTTCCGCAGTGTCCGGCGCTGACGAAGCCGCCGACGACGGAAAAGCCTATGGAACAGCGGGTGTTGCCGTTGATGTAGTACGGGTCACCGCCGACGGTGCCCGCGGCGAAGGTCTGCGGCCGCTGCGCCGTGGCGACGCTGTTGATGGTGAGCAGTCCGTTCGTGCGCGCCGGGGCGAGGAACTTCGTTACGGCCGGGCTGTGTTCGGCTCCCTCGCGGACCTCCGCCACGACCCTGCTGGTGCGCGGGTCGACGTGCCAGCTCTGGACGGCCGAGGGGGCGCCGTCCGCCTTGGCGACGGCGTCGAGTGTCGACTTGGTGGCGTCCAGGGCGCGTGCGCTGTGCGCGACCCGCACGACGGTGGCGCCGGTGGACCGTACGGAATCGGCCGCGGCGCCGCCGGTGTCGGTGAGCCCCACGACGAGGGTGCCGTGCGCCGCGTCGTACCAGGAACCGCCGAAGGTCTGCCCTGCCGCCCGCTCGGCCCGAGGCGCGAGCTTCGTGGCGGCGGCCTCCTGGATCAGCCGTGTCCGGGCCTGCGACGCGGTGAGTCCGAGGTCGCGTTGGAGGGCGCTGGTCAGCCCTGGGGAGAGGGTCTTGGCCGAGGGTGTCGGCTGCGACGCCGAGGCGGCGGCGGGGACAGGCCCCCAGGGCTCCGGTGCCCAGGGCCAGCAGGACGGACAGGCCCAGGCAGAGTTTCGTGGGGCTTCTCATGGAAGGCTCCTTCGTTTCCGGGTGGGGCGGGAAAGGGGCGGATCTGTGCGGCGCCGGTCTCCGGTGTGGTGTGCTCATGTCATCCGTGGGGGTGGGTCAGACGAGCCGCCAGAGGTGGTCGGAGGTGCCGTTGTCGTTCCACTGCGTCACCTGGGCGCCGTTGGCCTGCGATGCGCCGTCGACGGCCATGAGCTTGCCGCTGCGCACGTTGACGATCTTCGTCCAGCCGTCGCCGTTGTCGACGAACCGCCAGAGATGGTCCTGGGTGCCGTTGTCGTTGTACTGCTGGACGTGGGCGCCGTCGTCCAGGCTCTGGTTGTGGACGGCGAGCAGCTTGCCGCTGTTGCGGTTGTAGATCTTCACGGTGCCGTCGCCGTTGTCCACCACCGTCCACAGGTGGTCGGCGCTGCCGTTGTCCTCGTACTGGGTGACCTCGGCGGTGTCGGCCAGGGACATGCCGCTGACGGCGAGCAGCTTGCCGGAGTTCTTGTTCTGGATACGTTTCCAGGAGACGGAGTCGGCCGCGGGGGCGTTCAGCAGGGCGAGGACACCGCCGATCACGGGCCGGTCGGCGAAGCCTCGCTGGGCGCCGGTGGCGACGACGTACCAGTCGGTGAAGGGCACCCGCGAGGGCGTGCTGTTCGCGAACCCGTAGACGCCGTTGATCAGCATGGTGCGGACGTCGGCGTGGTCGGCCAGCCAGGCCGCGGTCCACACCTCCCAGTCGGTCTTCGTGTAGTCGTTGCGCGGGTCCAGCACGACGCCGTAGGTGCCCGCCTTGGACAGGTACCAGGCGGCCTCCTGCGCGGCCACCCCGGTCGGCACCAGGTCCACGCCCAGCAGGCGGTCGGCGTAGCCGTTGTACTTCAGGCTCCAGGTGCCGTCCTGGTCGTAGGCGAGTTTCAGGTGCGTGCCCGACGAGTCCTGGGCCAGGGTGACCCACCGGCTGATGTAGCCCCGGGCGACGGCCTCGTAGTGCGCGGCGTCGGAGAAGTTGGACGCCGCCTTCGCCACCACGCTCATCGCGCCGATGCCGATGAGGCCCTTGAGCGCGAGGTTGGCGCTGTGGGCGATCCAGCCGGTGAAGTCGTCGGTCTGGTTCTGGTTCTCGGGGTCGAGCGCGTTCGCCACCAGGTACTCGGCCCACTGGCGGAGGATCGCGTAGTGCGTGGTCGCGAAGGAGGCCGCGTCGGCTGCCGGAAGGCGTTGGGCCACGGCCGCCGCCATGATCAGCATGTTGGCGGACTCCTCGATCGGCATGGCCTCCTCGTTGCCGTCCAGGTGCCCGGTCGCGTTCGGGTAACTGGAGCCGAGGTCGTGCTCGGCGTACGGCTTGGGCCAGCCCTGCTTCTCCGCGTAGTCGAAGTGCGGTTCGAGCAGCAGCCGCAGATACGCGGGCGAGAGGTGCAGGTACGCGGGGGACGCCGGGTACGTCACGTCCACGGTGGAGAAGTTGCCGTTGGAGGAGATCTCCTTGAGCATCGCCCACGGCGAGCCGTTCCGGTCGACGAGTTCCGTCCCCGCCACGGCCTGACGCACCGCCAGGGCACAGACGGCCGCGTAGCGTTCGCCGGTGTCACCGCCGCCGGCCGCGCTCGCGGCGTCGTCGTGGATCGCCTTGTCGAAGGCGGTGGCGGCGGTCAGGGCGGCGGCGCGGTCGCTGTTGAACCAGTCGAGCATGGCGGTCCACGAGCTCCAGTTGTGCGTCCACCACGGGTTCAGACGGGTGCCGAGGTAGCTCACCGCCGGGGTGCGCACATGGCCGACGACCACCTGGAACACCGCCGAAGGGGCGGACGCGGTGACGGTGCCCAGGTTCTGGTTGAGGCCCAGCACGGGCCAGCGGTCGTTGATCGCCCGGGGCTGCGCGGTGTCGGAGGTGTCGGCCAGCGTCCCGTTCGCGGCGGACGCGGCCCGTACGACGGTGTCCTGGCCGATCTGCCAGGTCAGCCCGCTCACGGTGGGGGCGGCCAGCACCAGCGAACCCCACGAGGCCTGGTCGTTGTTCTCGGCCAGCACTCCCGGGGAGGCCGGCTGGCAGGTCAGCGCGGTCATGCTCGCGGTCGCCTGCTTGGCCCAGGTGACCTGGGTGGCACTGTCGCCGTGCACCCACTCCGCGGAGGCGTCGACATGCACGTCCACCGTGTGACTCGCCCCGTCACCGCTGGCGGCCTGAACGCTGATGTAGCTCAACGGCACGCACTGCCGCTGGAGATTGCCGAGGTCCACGGGCGAGAAGAACGTGACCGTCAGCGTGACACCGCCACCGGTGAGCGTGAAGATCGACCGGGTGGCCGTGAGCTGCAGCGACGTCTGCGTCATCGTGCTGAGCGCGGGGCCGCCGGGCAGCGCCGGGGCGCCCAGGAAGACGTACGGCGTGCCGTCGATGCGGGCGATGCCGGCCAGCGCGGTGATCCGCCCGTTCCAGAAGGTGGGCCAGGTGCCGGCCAGGTTGTCCCCGGCCAGCCAGGTGGTCAGGTACGGGGACCGCACGGCGAGTGGAGTGGCGGGCGGGCGCAGCGGGGTGAACGTCGACGCCACCGCCTGGACCGACGCGGGGGCGGCATGGGCCGCCGTTCCGTCGAGGCCGAGGACGCCCAGGGCACCCTGCGGCGGCCACCCCTCCCCAACGCAGCAGGTCACGTCTGGACAGCGGGGGCAGTCCGGGGGCGGGGAGGGTGGTGGTCGTCTTCCGGGTGGGGCATGGGGGCTCCTTCGACGGGCAACGAGCGTTCGACATCGTTGTCAGCGCGCCATGCTGACGGGGTGTCACGGCAGAACGTGCTCCGTGCCGACAGCGCCAAGGGCAGACGGCCCGGGGTGTGTGGGGCGGGCCGCCGCATGCGGGTGCTGTGCCAACTCGCCTTCCGCTGACGGAAAGCGCGGTACTCAGGGATGACAGCAGTCCTCGCGACCGCTGTCCAGCCCTCGCGCAACACCCGCCCCTCACCGAGGAGTTCAGGACCGTGATCGGGGTCCGGGTCGAGTACTCAAGGACATGATTCCCGGGCCACGCATCCTGCCGGGCCTACCTCGGGCGAGCGGCCGGTCATCGCGAGTGCCTGGCGATCGCCGTCCGCTTCCGCTCCCTCCCCCTCTTCCTCGGCGAGATGAACAACGAACTCGCTCCCCACCGTCACGGCCGGTTTCGGACCCTTGGAAAACGGCTCCCCGAGCCACATCCAAGGGCGCGTCCGGCCCGGAAGGGAGAGCGGAATGCGCGCTCGTATCCCACTGCACCGGGACCGGCGGGCGGCACTTTCCCAGGACCCTCCGGGGTCGGCTACGGAGGGTCCCGGCAGAATGGAAGACAGGTCGGCGGAAGGCAGTGACCCATGAAACCCACCTGTGCCGGGTGGCCCGGTCCGCGTGAACGGCTGGGCACTGCCCTGTTCGCTCGGGTCGCGGGACCGGACGGCCCGCGCAACCGCGCCAGGATCCACGACACCCCGGGCCCGCGCTGGTTCGGCCCGGAGCAGCCTGTCCGCCGTGTGCACGGTGACGCCTCGATGTTCATCGGCGGGCTGTCCGCGCTGCTCCTCCAGTCCCTGCATCCGCTGGCGATGGCGGCCGTGGCCGCCCACTCCGGCTTCCGCGGTGACCCCTGGGGCCGGCTGCAACGGACCAGCACCTTCCTGGCCACGACGACCTACGGCACCGCCGCCCAGGCGCAGCAGGCCTGTGACCAGGTCCGAGCCGTGCATGAGCGGGTCCGGGGCGAGACCGAGCGGGGTGAGCCGTACCACGCGGCCGATCCGGAGCTGCTGTGCTGGGTCCACGTCGCCGAGGTGGACAGCTTCCTGCGCGCCCACCAGTGCTACGGGGCGAACCCCTGACGGACGCGGAGTGCGACGGGTACGTGGAGAACACCGCCAAGGTCGCCATGGCGCTCGGTGTGCCCGACCCGCCACGGAACCGGGCCGAGCTGACGGAGCGCCTGCTCGCCTACCGTCCGGACCTGGAGGCGACCCCGCAGGCACGCGACGCCGCACGCTTCCTCCTCCTGAACCCGCCCCTCCCGCTGGCGGCCCGCCTCCCTTACGGCGCGCTCGCCGCCAACGCGGTCTCGCTCCTGCCGCGTTGGGCGGCGGCGGAGCCTACGGCTGCCCCGGCTCGCGGCGGTGGACACGCTGTGCGTGCGCCCGCTCGGCTCCGCCCTGACCTCGATGATCCGATGGGCGATGACACCCGCACCGCGTCCGGCAGGAACGTGAACCGGGGGCCGACTGAGATCCCGCGCGTACGGCATGCTCGGGCGGGCACCCCGGCCGAGCGGCTGTCCGCGCTCCCCGCGGCCGGATCAACCGGCCGCTGTGCTGCCAACGGCCCCTTGCACCCGCCGATGCGGCACCGGGCCGTCAGGAATTCTTCAGGTAGACCGCCAGCTTGCCGATGAGCCGGGCGGCCTCGTCCAGGCCGCGGGCGGTCTCGCCGAGGTCACCGGCGAGGAGTTTCGGCAACGCTTCCTCCGCCTCCTGGCCCTCCTGCTGACCGGGAGCGTCGGACCAGGGGCCGGGGACGGTCGTACCCCGGTAGCCGACGGGGTCGCCGCCGAGGGTCGCGCGGTAGCCGGTGAAGTCGGCGGCGCCGTGCGTCGGGCCCGGGATGGGGGCGTCGTCGGCGAGGAACTGGGTCCGGGAGAGCTGGGTCATGTCGGAGCCGCGGTTGCCTTCGATGCTGAGGCGGTAGCGGGCGTAGGACGCGGGGAGGCGACCGGGTATTCCTTCGTCTCGTGCCTGCCCCTGAAGGACTCACCGGTGCGGGTGTCCAGGGTCGTCCAGTGACTGCCGTCGTGCGATCCCTGCAGTTTCCAGTCCTGCGGGTCCCGGTCCGGGCAGTCGTTCCCGGAGGTCAGTCGGTAGGCGGCCACGGCGGCGGGCTGCGCGAAGGTGAAGGTCAGCTCGGCCGTGTCCTCGTGCGCCAGCCACTTGTTGTGGGACTTGCTGAGCAGGTTCTCGGCGACCTCGCCCCACTCGGCGAACTCGTCGCTCGCCTCGACGTCCTCGACCGTGCGCGTGATGTCCCGCAGTTCGCCGCCGGGTTGCCGTACAGCCGGTGTGGCGACGGAGCTCACGCCGCTCAGGGCGATCGAGGCGGTGGTGCCGCGCCGGTCCGTCCAGGAGACGCGTTCCAGGAGCGCCCCTCCGTCGTCGAGCAGCAGCCGCAGCTCGCCCGACGGAGCCCACGCGTTGTCGTACCCCGACTCCGTGGAGAACTGGTGCAGTCGGGCCCCGGCCGTGCCCTCCGGGTAGGCCCAGCGCTCGGCGAGTGCGCCGCGGTACTCGTTGACCGTGCCGTCGGCGGCCCTGCGGTGACCCAGGAAGCCCGTCAGGTCGGCGCGCAGCCCGATCGCCGCCTCCGCTCCGTCCGCCGTGCGCCAGGAGAGCTGTGAGGGCAGGGCGGATTCGCCCAGGTCGATGTGGAGGAGCAGCCGGGGCGCGGGCTGCCAGGCGGTGGTGCCGGGGGTACGGACCTCGGCGCTGAAGGCGACGACGGACCGGTTGGCCGCGCGGGCCGCCAGGGCGCGCCGCGCCTGGTCCTGAGCGTGGGCGGGGGCGATGGTGACGGCACGCAGCCGCAGCAGGGTGTCCGATCCCTCCGGGCTGCGTATCTCGAGAATGTTGGTGCCGGTGGCCAGGAGGCCGCCCGGCGCACTGAGAACGGTGTCCCGCGGGTCGCTGTGGCCCCCGTCCGCCGGTACCGCGAGCCGCTCCGCGAGGGTCTTGCCGTTGAGCAGGACGTCCAGAGGAGCGCCCGTACCGAGCAGGGTCACCGTGACGACGGCCTCCTCGTCCTCCTTCCACCCGTCGACTGTGAAGTCCACCTTGATGTGACCGCCAGCGCCCAGCGCGAGGTGCGAGGGGGCGATGCCGCACCGATGGTGGGTGACCACGGCGTTCGAGAGCTGGGCCGGGGTGGTGGAGAAGTCGGCGAATACGGGTTCCATGCGAGTCCCTACGTCGTGCTGATCGGGCGTACCGGGGTTACCGGTTGCGATGTGAGTGGCGCGGCCTTGCGGTCCGCGGCACGTGCAGAACGTAACGGGAGCCACTGACAACACGCCTCACCCACCCATGAGTTGATCCTCTATGGGTGCCAACGCCCCTTCTGCGTGACGTACTTGATGAGCCGTCACCAACGTCGCCCCGAACTGCGCGAGTCCGGGGCGCACACTTGGTCCTGCCGGGCGGGAGTCTCACATGTGCGGTGGCGGAGAAGTGATCATGAGGTGCAGGAGAACGGTCCAGAGGCCGGCCGCGGTCGCCGTGACGCGAAGTCTGCGGCGGCGGGTGGGGTGACCGGGTCAGGTCCTGCTCCCACGGGAAGGGCGACCGCGGCCGGTGCGTCCCGGACGGATACCGGTGGAGGGGACGGCTGGAGTGCTGGACGGGGTTGTGGACGACCGGTCGGGCGTCTTGGGCGACGCCTTGCGGCCTGCCGGGGTGGGTGCACGGCCGGCGGTACCGTGCTGGCCCCGGCGGCCGACGGGGCCAGTCCTGCGCGAGGCCGCTCAGGAACGCGGCGTAGGCGGCCCGCCGCAGACCGGTCGGGGTGGTGCGGCCGGTTTCCCAGGAGCGCACCGTCGCCGTGGTCACGCAAACGCCGCGGCTACCTGTTCGTCGGTGAGCTGCCATGCGCGGCGCAACCGGGCGCGGTCCTCGGGGCGGGCAGCGGCGCGCGGCCGTCCCTGCGGCGCGGGTGGGACGGCATGGGGTGCTGGGTCGGAAGCTCGATCGTCATGACCGTATGACAACCCGTCAGATGCTGATGTGACTCCATGACGGGAAATGCACTCGTGTGCCTTAATGCCTTCAGGGCGGCTCGCGGCGCATCGGGTCAGGCCGGTGCCGGGGCGCTGTCGTCAGGCTCGTGCTGTCGGTGGGTAACCGCACCGTGTGCGGGCCGAGTTGAGTCTCGGCCCGCACACGGCTGTCCTGTGGGGTGCGGGTGACCTCGCGGGGTCAGCCCGTGTACGTCGCGAAGAGCTTGGAGAACTGGTACGGGGTCTGCGGGATGTTCGTGCACTCGCTCAGGCCGCCGGTGCAGGCGTTGCCGTCGCGGGTGACGTCCCAGAAGCCCAGCTCGCCCAGGTGGTTCTGGCGGGCGAAGGTGAGCACCTGCTGTGCGTCGGCGACGGTGAACACCTCGCTGGCGGTGTCGTTCTGGCCGAGCATCGGGGTGAGTCCGACCATGGCCCAGGTCTGGGCGGTGGTGAGGTTCGGCCACACCGAGGCGATCTGGGCGCGGGTCGAGGTCGCGGCCTGGATGGCGTACGTGCCCATCTTCCCGGCGGGGCCGGGCGCGGCGCTGTCGCCGTAGTCCATGGCCATCAGGTTGACGGTGTCGACGTTCAGGTTGTGCGACTTGGCGGAGTTGAGGATGTAGAGGCCGTCCGCGGTCAGGCCGCTGGGCAGGACCGGGAGGGTGAGCGTGACCTTGAGGTCGCGGCCCTTGGCGCGCTGTGCGGCCTGGACGGCGGCGACGGCTGTCGAGCGCCGGTCGATCGAGGCGTGGTCGACGGTCGCGGCGCCCTCGATGTCGAAGTCCACGCGGTCGAGGGCGTAGGCGTCCACGACCTTCTGGTACTGCGCCTGGAGGGCGGTCGTGCTGGTGCAGGCGAGGGCGAGTTCGGTGCCCGCCTCGCCGCCGAAGGACGGTCGTACGTCACCGCCCATCGCGCGCAGCGAGTCGAAGTCCGTCCGGTCCCAGGCCGCGCCCGGGTCGAAGGAGTTGAACCAGCTCGCGTTGCAGCCAGTCGACCCGGCGGTGATGAAGCCGAGCGAGAACTGCCGCAGCCCGGTGTTCGTGGCGATCTGTGTGAGGTTCGGTGTCGGGTAGGCGCCGAGGTCGATGAAGGGGCCGCCACACCGGGAGTCGTGCCGCTGCCCGCGGTCGCGGTGAGGGTCGCGGAGTGCGCCGACTCGTTGGTGGAGTCGTCGAGTGCGGTCACCGTGAAGCTGTGGCTGCTGCCGGGGAGCAGGCCGATCACCTTGAAGGTGGTGCCGGTGCCGGAGGTGGTGGCGATGACGTTGCTGCCCTCGTAGACGCGGTAGCCGACCACACCGACGTTGTCGGTCGAGGCGTTCCAGCCCAGCGTGACGCTGCCGGGGCCGGTGTCCCGGACGGCGAGGCCGGAGGGGGGTCGAGGGTGCGGCGGTGTCGGCGGGGACGCCGGCGCAGGGGCCGTTGTTGATCAGGCAGGCGCTCGGCGGGACGACCGAGCCGCTGTAGCTGAAGTCCATGCCGACGACGGGCGCGGAGTCACCGGGGGCGAGCGGGGCCTCCCAGGTGGGGAGGTGATCGTGTACTGGGTCCCGCTGTGGGTGACCGTGCCGTTCCACGAGCTGGTGACGGCCTCGGTGGCGGGCAGGGTGAAGGTGATGGTCCATGAAGTGACCGTGTGGGTCGACTTGTTGGTGACCGTGTAGCCGCCCTCGAAGCCGGCACCCCAGGTGGAGGTGATGCCGAAGGACGCGATCAGACCGGTGTTGTCGGCCGCGTGGGCGGCCGGGGCGGCGGTCGTGGCCATGCCGCCGACCATCAGGGCGGCGGTCAACGCGGCGCGCAGCGACGCACGTCTCATGCGGATGCTCCTCCGTGGGGCGAGGCCGCGCACGGCGTCGCGCCGGTACGCGGATTGTGGTGCCCTGCACGCCCGTCGCACGGTGGAGAGGTGCGGGTGGGGAGAAGCCGTGCGACGTGATCAGGGCGGGGTGAGGCAGGGGAACCGTCGAACGGCGAGTCGTGAAGTTAATCGGAAACTTTCCTTACCTCTGCCTGCGTAGCGAAGCGTGGCTGGCCGCGTCGGCCCGCGTCAAGAGATCCGGGGAAGATTCGTCTAGACCAATTTCGGCTCCGTGGGCGCGAGTTGTCGCCGGAGGCGGTCGCGGACGATGTCCTCGGCGTCCGGCGCGATGGTGCCGACCAACGTCTCGCAGCTTTCCACGCCGTCGATGAGGCCCTGCGCCTGTTGCCTGGCGCGTTGCCCGGAGGCGAGTTCGGCGATGTCGGAGAAGGCGGCCCGGGGCGCGCGCCGTGCCGGCGATGTCCTGCGGGACCGTGTCGAGGCCGGGGACGTCGTCCTGACCGGGGTGCCCCGGCACAGGTACAACTCCCGCTCGCCGCCGGGGACATCGACGAATGGGCGGTGTGGATCCGGCTGGTACCGGGCCGTGGTGGACGTGCTGCACGAGTGCCGCTGCGTGGGTCTGACACCGGAGGCGGACGTCGAAGCCCTCGCCGACCGGTTCACCGCGACGGTCGACGGCCTGGCGATCCAGATCCTCGCCGGCTCGACCGACATGCGGCCGGACCGTATGCGCTCGCCCCTGCTGCGGGCCTTCGAGCCGCACCTCGACCTGACCGATCGCCTTCGCCGGCCGCTGGGTGATTCGCCAAATGCCGTACGCAGTAATGCATCTGACGCTACGTCATTCCAGGGCGCCGCTCCCTGGAAGCCCGGGACGTGATATTGCCGGACGCAGGAGACCGTGGCACGATCGACAAAATATTCGCCCTGACGGCAGTGAGGTGTTCATGAAACGGACACGGCGCCTGATGGCTCACCTCGTGGGCCGCAAGCGGGTCAGCGGACGCTACATCTACTGGCCCTACCACGCCCGGTAGCCCGACCTGTTCAGCGCGAACGCCGATCGCGGGATCCCCGACAGGGGTCCCGCGATTCACCGGGGAGGGCGCATGGCGCAGGGTGAGGAGCGCAGGTGGCCGCCGGGCCCGCGCGGACACCGGCTGACGGGCAACACCCGCGCGTACGAGGCCGACCGGATCGGATTCCTGCGCCGCTCCCACCGCGAGTACGGCGATGTCTTCTCCTACGACGAGCACACCCTCTTCGTCATCGACCCCGAACTCGCCCACGAGGCGCTCGTCCGCACCGGGGACACGTTCGTCACCGAGCTGGCGCCCTTCGACATGCGGCGGGACACCGACCGGGCCGCCGAACATGCCACCTCCTGGATGCCCGAACGACGCTCCGCGTGGCCCGGCCTCAACCGGACGGCGGCGGCCATGACCGACGAGCCGACCGTCGCGATCCTCGACGCGGTCATCACCGACGGGGCCGGGCACGACGTCGACGTACTCACCACCATGCGGACGCTCACTGCCCGGACGATCACCGAGTACTGCTTCGGCGAGGACCACGCCGGTGTCGCCGAGCTGCTCCACGAGACCGTCCGTGCCACCCAGGCCTTCGCGGAGGCGTCGCGCGAGTTCCCCGCGTGGCTGCCGCTTCCCCGTCATCGCCGCTACTTCCGCACCTACCGGCGCCTGACGGCAACACTGACCGGCCTGGTCCACGAGCGGCGTGCGTCGCCGTCCGGCCGGTCCCGTGAGGACCTGCTCGGATTTCTCCTCGGCGGCGAACCGGCTCCGCCCGTGGACACCGTGGTGTCGACGCTGCACAGCGTCCTCATGGGCGGCCACGGCGTCCCCGCCGCCGCCCTCACCTCCCTCGTGTGGGAACTCGCCCGCCGCCCGCGGCTCGTGCACGACCTCCGCGACGAGGCGAACGGAGCGCAGGACGCCGGCACCCCGCTGGCCGAGGCCGTGGTCCGGGAGACGCTCCGGCTGTATCCGCCCGCGTGGCTGATGACCCGAACCGCCGCTACGGCGACCACCCTGGGCGCGTGGTCGCTCAGCCCCGGCGACGACGTACTGCTCAATCCGTACCTGATCCACCGGGACCCCCGCTGGTGGCCCCGGCCGGACGAGTTCGACCCCACCCGATGGTCGGCGGGACGAACGGCCCCGGACCGGCCTACCTCCCGTTCGGCGCCGGACCGCGGGTGTGCCTCGGTGCCACGCTGACCATGCGCCAACTGACGCTGATCACCTCCTGGTTGGCCCGCCGCTTCACTGTCGAGTCACCGAACGCGGAGTCGGTGACACTGGAGTTCGTCGACCGACTGGCCCCGGCACACCTCAGGGCCCGCTTCCTGCCGGCCGAGTTCGCGGGTCGAACCAGCGGCTAGGTCAACAACCGCCGTCAGTGGGCCAGTTGGCGGCAGAGCAGGGCAGCGGGGGCCCGGAGAGCTGCCGACGCGGGAGGTGTAGGCGATGCCCGCCGCGTACTCGTCGTCCGCGCACTGGCCTTTGTAGTCGCCACTGGCGAAGTCACCGCCGCCGGCCGGCCGGTTGTCGGACCGGTCGAACCACACGGTGCGCCCCGTGCCCGCCAGTGCGACACCGGCGGGCGCGCAGAGGGCGGCCGACGTCCGCACACCTCGGTGGCTGTAACCGATGAGGAACTGGCCCTGCGCGCACTGGAGTTTGGTGTATCCCGACGCCCAGTCGCCACCCTGGGGACGTTGCGTTCGTCGGTGACGACCGACTGGGCGCCGTCCGCGGCACGCAGGTCCCCGGCGGTGACGTCCGTGCACAGGCCCCGGCCCGAGGTGTGCCCGAGACCGATCAGCCGCAGACCGTCCGGGCAGGCCGCCTTGGTGGCTCCGGGGTCCCAGTCGCCGGTCGCGCGCACCCGTACGGACTCGACGTAGTCGCCGTGGTCGGTGGCGAGCATCTGCCAGGCGGGGACCCTGGCGACCGGACCGGTGAGCGAGGCGGCCGACATCAGCCGCTGCCACCCGGTGCCGCGCCAGTCCGCGTCGTCCAGGAGGCCGTGCCGGGTGCCGTCCGCGTCGTAACGCAGCAGGGCCCAGTCGTCGTGGCCCTGCCAGCCGACCAGCGGCCAGTAGGCGAAGTCGGCGTCGTGGTCGGCGAAGTAGTCGGTGACATTGCCGAACCAGGCGCGGGCCGCGGCGCCGGTCTCGCCCGCTCCGATCCCGAACTCGCTGATCCACACGGGAGCGGTGTAATGCCTGCCGTCGTCCTGGGAGACGAAGAACGCCTCGTCGTAGAGGGTCTGGAACAGCGCGTCGCGACTGAGGTCCTGGTAACGGGGGTCGCTGGTCTCGCCGATGCCGGTGGCACCGCTGTGGTGAGGGCCGGTGTAGCCGTAGAAGTGGGCCGAGTAGACGAGTTTGTGGGTGGCGACCAGGGTGTGCGACAGCGTGCGTGCGGGGGTGAGCAGGGGGGGCGGTCGTGGGCGAATCCGTCGACGGGCAGACCGGTCCAGTTGATGCCCTCGATGACGATCAGCAGATTCGGATCGGCCTCGGTGAGGATGCGGTCGGCGGCGAGTTGGGCGGCGGCGAACCAGTCGTGCGCGTCGCCGCTGCCCCAGTTCGGGTCGTCCCAGACGTCACGGCGCACCTCGTTGTAGAGGTCGGCGCCCACCACACGGGGGTCGGAGGCGTAACGGCGAGCCATGAACACCCAGTCGTCCGCCCACTGCGCGGTCGACTGGCTGCTGTTCCACCGCTCGTTGCCGTCGACTCCGCAGCACCAACGGGAGGTATTGGTGTGGTTGTTGAGGATGACCGCGAAGTCGGCCGAGGTCAGCGCGGAGACCACGGCGTCGAACACCCCGAGCGGCGTCCGGCCACGCAGCTGCGGGTTGGCGGCCACGGCGGCGTCCGGGACGGCGGTGGCGTCATGGATCATCGCGTTGGAGAACGGCAGCCGGATGCTGTTGATGCCCAACTCGTTGAAGTCGGCCATGAGTTGGGCGAGGGGCACGCGGTCCAGGCCCAGGGGATGCCGTAGGAGTTCTGCCCGGCGTGATGGTTGGCGCTGTCGGCCTCGCTGCCACTGCCCGTCCAGGAGCCCTGGGCGCCGTCCCAGTTGGCGGATCTGAGCCGGAAGCGGTTGCCGTTCGCGTCGACGATGTAGCGCCCGCGCGTGGACAGGGGCGGTTGCCAGGTGCTCGCGGTGGTGGTGGCCACGGCGCCGGCCGTCGCAGGTGTGGAGGCCGCCGCGGTGGACGGGAACAGGAGGGAAGCACCCAAGACGATTAGTGTCAGGTACCGGACAAGTCTGGCCATGGAGTGCCCTCCGTGCGGAGACCGGCAGATGGCGGCGTTCCCGGAACGTGGGGAGCGACGGCCTGTGGGAGATTACCCGCGGCCTGCTGTCCCGTCGACCGATCAACACAACTCCGTGCCGGTCCTGCTCCGACACCCCGAGCAGTTGGCCCGCTTGAACGATGACCCGTCGCTGATCCTCGCGGGAGCCCGCGTTTTTGCCGGAGCAGCAACGAGAGTGGCGTGGCCAGGGCCTGGTGGGTGACCGTGGGCCGGTGACTGACAACATCGCAGGATCTTCCGCGCCCGAGACGTCCTTGTCCGCCGACGCATACGTCGGGGACCCCGAGGTCCGGGCGGAGTGGGACAACCGCTACGCGGACCGACAGCAACTGTGGAGCGGCCGGCCCAATGGCGCGCTCGTGGCCGAGGTCGCCGGGCTCCCGCGCGGACGGGTGCTGGACGTCGGCTGTGGCGAGGGCGCGGACGCCGTCTGGCTCGCGCGCGGCGGCTGGGAGGTGACCGCGCTCGAGGTCTCGGGCGTGGCACTGGAGCGGGCCGCGGGGCACGCACGGGACGCCGGTGTCACCGTCCGCTGGGTACACGCCGGACTGGCGGAGGCGGCGCTTCCCCGGCCTCCTTCGACCTGGTCTCCGCGCAGTACCCGGCGCTGCTGCGGACACCCGACGCCGCGGCCGAGCGAGCGCTGCTCGCGGCCGTCGCGCCCGGTGGCGTGCTGCTGCTCGTGCACCACGCGGGGATGGACACCCGGCATGAGCACGATGCCGCCTTCGACCCGGCCGACTACGTCTGGCCCTCCATGGTCGCCGCTCTGCTCGACGACGACTGGAGGGTGGAGGTGGACGAGCAGCGGCCGCGCGTGGCACCTGACGGCGGCGCCGGTGCGCACCACACCGACGACGTGGTGCTGCGGGCGCGTCGACTGCGCTGAGAGCCGAGCTCGGTGCCTGAGGGAAGGACGTCCTGCCGCGCCGTAGGCCACCTGCTGTCCCGGTCGAGTGGGGCTTACAGGTCGAGGACGGCGCGGAGGGCGTTGTCGACGAGTTCCTGCTGTTCGGGACCGATGTTGCCGTGCGGGGTGCCGGTCTCGAAGCGGAGCGTGGAGAGCTGGAGGAGGTTGACGGCGACGGCGGAGGCGTCGACCGGGGCGGTCAGGTGCACGCTCATCGCCGTGTCGGGGTGCTGGGCCGGGGCGTGCAGGACCAGCACCAGGACAGCGCCGTAGGCGTCGGCGAGTCCGTCGAGGCTGACGACGAGAACGGTGCGGGTTCCCTTGCCGGTGTCGACGTCCCAGACGTCGCCCTTCCGGATGCTCACAGGGTGTCGCCTTCGCCCGCCAGGTCGAGGGGGCGACGGAGGCGAGTTTGCGTGCGGCGTCGAGGGTCATCTGACGTCGTACGGCTCGCACGATGTAGTCGTTCAGGGACGCGGCGTCCGCGGCGGCGACGCGCAGTTGTTTGTCCATGGCGTCCGGGATGCGCAGGGTGATGGCAGTCATGACACCAATTCTAGTGGCAGGGGTGCCGTCATGGCTGCTGTCGAGATCTTCCCGGGCGGGCGCCGCCGGGCCGGGCTTCTGGGCACAGGTGCAGGTGTGGCGCGAGGGCCGGTTCGCGGATGAACCGGCCCTCGCGTCAGGCGGCCCCCAGGGCGAGTGTCAGCAGTAGAGGTTGCTGCCGGGGCTGACGCCGAGGATGGAGGTGAAGCGGTTGTAGGCGTCGACGCGGCTCTGGACCTGCGCGGGGTTGCGGCCGTCGCACTCCAGGGAGCCGTTGATGGAACGGATGGTCTGGCCGAACCCGGCGCCGTTGACCATGGCGTTGTGCGGGGTCATCGTGCCCGGGCCGGACTGGGTGTTCCAGTACCACAGGCCGGTCTTCCAGGCGACGGCCGAGTCGTTCTGCACCAGCCAGGGGTTGTTGAGGAGGTCGATGCCCAACGCGTCGCCCGCGGCCTTGTAGTTGAAGTTCCAGGACAGCTGGATGGGTCCGCGTCCGTAGTAGGCGGCCTGTCCGGCCGGGCAGCCGTAGGACTGGCTCGTGTCGCAGTAGTGGGGGTAGTTGGCGGTGTTCTGCTCGACGACGTAGACGAGGCCGCCGGTCTCGTGGTTGACGTTGGCGAGGAAGGCGGCGGCCTCCTGCTTCCTGACCGTGTCGGAGCCGGTCTTGGCGAAGCCGGGGTAGGCGGACAGGGCGGCGGTCAGGCCCTGGTAGGTGTAGAAGCCGTTCCGGCTCGGGAACATCTGGTTGAACTGGGCCTCACTGACGACGAAGCCGGACGGCGTGGTGCCGCCGCCGCTCGCCGGGGCGGTCCACTTCTGGTTGGCGGCGCCCGAGCAGGTCCAGATCTGGAGCCGGGTGCCGTTGGCGGAGTTGTTGCCGGTGACGTCCAGGCACTTGTTGGCCTGCGGGTTGACGATGTCGTTCGCCGAGCTGACGGCCCACTTCTGGGCGGCGCTGCCGTTGCAGTCGTAGAGCTGGACCGTCGTGCCGTCCGCCGTGCCGCCGGAGGTGACGTCCAGACACTTGCCGAGCGCGCGCAGCGTTCCGTCACCGGGGTTGGACCAGGTCTGGGCGCTGGTGCCGTTGCAGTCGTAGAGCTGTACGGCGGTCCCGTTGGCGGGGCTCGCCCCGGCGACGTCGACGCACTTGCCGGCCAGGCCGGTGATCCGGCCGTCCGCCGCACGGGCGGGGGCGATGGTGAACAGGGCGGACAGGGCCGCGGCGAGCAGCATGACGAGGGTCAGTCTGCTCAGCGCCGTGAGTCTGTGGGGACTCGGCGTGAAGTGGGGGTGTCCATGGGGCTTTGCTCCTGTGGTCGAGGGGCGGACGAGGGCGGTCGGTCTGCGTCGGCCGTCCGGTACGCGAGCCGGGCGGGCCGCGGGCGTCAGCCCAGGACCGTCTGGGTGACGACGATGTGTCCGGCGTCCGGGTCGAGGACGCCGCCGAGGCGGCCGAAGGCGCCGTCGGTGAGATCGAGGCACTTCGGTTCCTGCGGGGTCTGGGCGAACGTCCCGCGGTCGTTGATCCGTACGGTCAGGGAGCGGCCGTTGGCGACATTGGTGACCTGGACCCGGGTGCCGAAGGGCAGTTGGGGCTGGCGCGAGAGCGAAGTGGCCGCCGTGTCCGCGTTGTTGTCGAAGACCTCGCCGCTGGCCGTGAGGGCGCCGGCGGGCTGGGGGCCGTAGTGCGTCGCCCAGCACTGCTCTCCCGACTGCTGCGCGGGGGCGTTCCACTTCTGGTTGGTTCCTCCGGTGCAGGTCCAGAGCTGGATGCGCGCCCCGTTGGCGGAGGAGTTGTCGGAGACGTCGAGGCACTTGTTCGCGGCCGGGTTGACGATGTCGTTCGCGGCGGTGACGGTCCAGCGCTGGTTCGCGCCGCCGTTGCAGCTCCACAGCTGGATCTTGGCGCCGTCGGCGGTCGAGTTGCCGGTGACGTCGAGGCATTTGCCCAGCGCGCGAACGGTGTTGTCGGTGCCGACCGTCCACTGTTGGGCGCCGGTGCCGTTGCAGTCGTAGAGCTGGACTGGTGTGCCGTCCGCGGAGTTGGCTCCGGCGACGTCGAGGCACTTGCCGGCCAGCCCCGTGATGGAGCCGGTCGCCGCGGCGGCCGGTGCCGCGGTGAGGAGGCCGGTCAGCAGGGCGAGCATCGCGAGGACGGGGGTGCCGCGTAACGCGAGGCGGGGGAGGGGGAACGAGTGGTCATCGGGGTGGCGGGGCCCTTTCGAGCGGTTCGGCGCGCGCCGAAGAGGGCACAGCCTCAACTGGGCGTGCGCCGAGGGGAGTTGACCACTAGAAAGTAAAAGTCTAGACCAATAAGGTCAAGGTGTGTGCATGACAGCGTTCGTCGGCGTCAAGAGATCCCGCAAGGACGCATCTGGACCAACTCCGCCCCCAGGGGCGTGAGTTGTCACCGGAGTCCGCTGTACGCGGCCATGATGATCTCCATGCCGCGGTTGTCCTCCTGCCGCTCCCGGTCGATCATCTGGTTCATCACGTAGGCCACCGTCAGCCGTGCGTCGGGATCGCTCGCGACCAGGGAACCGCCCCAGCCGCCCCAGCCGAAGGTGTTGCCGAACTTCCCGAAGCCCACGGTCCAGGACATCGGGGTCCGCAGCACCCGGTCCTCGCCGCGGAACACCTCCCGCCACGCGGGCTCGCAGCCCTCGGGAGACAGCAACCGCACCCCACCGGCGGAACCCCGGTTCGCCAGGACCGACTGGACGAGGGCGACGGAGCGGGCGTTGCCGAACCCGTTTACCGCGGGCAGCTGCGCACGGCGCCAGGCAACGGAGTTGGCGTCCCTGACCCGGACCGCGACACCGGTGTGCTCCCGGCGTGTGCCGTCCGGTCCGAGCGGCGCGCCGGCGGTGAACTCCTCGGTTTCCGACGGCGGCGGGATGAGCGGTGCGACGCGGTGGTCGTCGGCGGCGGAGAGCCCGATGTGGAAGTCCGCGCCCAGCGGTCCGGCCACTTCCTCGGCGAAGAAGTCACCGAGGCTGCGGCCCGTGACGCGGCGGACGATCTCACCGACCAGGAACCCGAAGGTGAGCGCGTGATACCCGGCGGCGGTGCCTGGTTCCCATTCGGGGGTCTGCGCGGCCAGCTCCGCCGTCACACGCCGCCAGTCGTAGAGGTCCTCGACCGCCGTCAGCCCGGGCAGGTCGGGCAGACCCGCGGTGTGGGACAGCGCATGGCGAACGAGCAGACCCTCCTTGCCTGCCGCCGCGAACTCGGGCCAGTAGGCGGCGACCGGTGCGGACAGATCGAGCAGGCCCCGGTCGGCCAGGAGGAGTGCGCAGAGGGCGGTCATGTTCTTGGTCGTCGAGTTCACGCCCGTGAGCGTGTCGCGCTCCCAGCCGACCGTGCGGTCCGCGTCGGCGTAGCCGCCCCAGAGGTCCACCACCGGCTCGCCTTCGAGGTGGACGGCGACCGAGGCGCCCACATCGTCCTTGCCGAGCGAAGCCGCGAAGGCCGCCTCGACCGCGGCGAACCGCGGCTCGCACCACCCCTTGAGATCATTCATGTGCGCAAGCCTCAGGCAGGGCCGAGACTCGCGGCCCGACAGTTCCCGTACGGCTTCTGTCGGGCAGGGCGCGGAGGAGTCACCCGCACAATCAATTCCACACCTAGGGACGGATGCCCGTGCTGGAGCGGCTGAACGAGGCGCTGAACCACCTGGAGGCCCGCCTCGACCGCGAGCTCGACGTTGCCGAGGCGGCCCGGATCGCCGCGGTGTCGGAGTACCACTTCCGGCGGCTGTTCTCCGCCCTCGCCGGGATGCCCCTGCCCGTCTACGTGCGGCGCCGAAGGATGACGCTCGCCGCGGCCGAGGTGCTGGCCGGTGAACACACGCTGCTCGATGTCGCGGTGCGCTATGGCTACGGCTCGGGCGAGGCCTTCGCCCGGGCCTTCCGGTCGGTGCACGGCATCGGGCCGGCCGAGGCTCGCCGCACGGGTGCGCTGCTCACGGCGCAGCCCCGCATGTCCTTCCGCGTCGTCGTCGAAGGCAGTACGACCATGCGGTACCGGATCGTGGAGAAGGAAGCGTTCCGGGTCGTCGGCAGCAAGGCCCGGGTCCCGCTCGTGCACGAGGGGGTCAACGAGGCAGCCGCGGCGCACCTGGAAACCCTGGACGAGCAGGCGATCGTACGGATGAAGGAACTGGGCGACCGGGAGCCGGAGGGAATTCTGTCGGCGGCGGTGTACCTGACCGACGGCCGGGAGGAGGGCGACGGGGCGGACTACTGGATCGGCGTGGCCACCGGCCCCGAGACGGCCGTCGGGGAACTCGACGCCCTCGACGTGCCGGCCGGGACCTGGGCGGTCTTCGACAACGACGGGCCCTATCCGACCGCGCTCCAGGAACTGTGGCGTGACGTGTTCACCCAGTGGTTCCCCTCGAACCCGTACACGAGCCGGCCCGGTCCGGAACTCCTGCTGACGCAGCCGGTGGAGCTCGGCGAGGAGACCCACTCCCAGCTGTGGATCCCGGTCGAGCGGAGCAGGGGAACGCGGGCGTGTGAACACCGGTCGGCGGACCGGAGGGGATGCTCGCCACCAAGCGACGGGGCGACGGGTCGACTGTGACGCAGGCCATGCTTCGCGTCGGCGGATCTTGGAATGCGTGAGTACGTCCCGCGGCTGAACAGTTCGTAGACTCTCCCTGCCCGCAAGGGCGCATCGGGCAACGGTGGCCGACGCGACAGGCTACAGAAATAGGGCGACGGGACCTCCGACGGTCCGGCCCGCTTCATCCGCATCCGTACGCAGCCCACCGCCCGCGAAAGGTACTCGCGCTCCATGCCACTGGCCCTGCTGGCCCTTGCCCTCGTCGCGTTCGGAATCGGTACGACCGAGTTCGCCACCATGGGACTGCTGCCCCAGATCGCCGACGGAGTCGGCGTGTCCGTGCCGCACGCCGGCAACCTCGTCTCCGCCTACGCGCTCGGTGTCGTCGTCGGGGCACCCGTCCTGACGGGCATCGGGGCGCGCATCGCCCACAAACGGCTCCTGCTGCTGTTGTCCGCGTTGTTCGTGATCGGCAACGTGGCCTCCGCTCTGGCTCCGAACTTCGGCCTGCTGTTCGCCGCCCGGTTCCTGGCGGGCCTGCCCCACGGAGCGCTGTTCGGCGTGGGAGCTGTCGTCGCCTCCCGGCTGGTCGCCCCGAACGAGCCGGGCGGGCCGTGTCGAGGATGTTCCTCGGACTCACCGTCGCCAACATCGTCGGCGTCCCGGCCGGCACCGCCCTCGGGCAGCAGCTCGGCTGGCGGTACGCCTACTGCGCCGTCGCCGTCATCGGCCTGGTCGCAATCGTCGCGCTGGCCGTCTTCGTCCCCATCAGCCCCGCAGCGACCAGGCCGGCATCCGGCACGAGCTGCGGGCGATGGGCAACCGGCAGGTCGCCCTCGGCCTGGCCACCGCCGTCGTCGGCTTCGGCGGCTTCTTCGCCGTCTACAGCTACCTGGTCCCGATCCTGACCCACCTGACCGGCCTCTCCGACGCCTCCACGACCTGGGTCCTCGCGCTCTACGGCATCGGCATGACGCTCGGCACCCTGGTCGCGGGCCCGCTGACGGACCGGGCCCTGCGCCCGACGCTGTACGGCGGCCTCTTCCTGCTCGGCGCGACGCTCCTGGCCTTCTACTTCACCGTCCACAGCACCGTCCCCGCCCTGGTGACCCTCGCCTTCATGGGCGCGATGGGCGCCCTGGTCACCACCCCCGTGCAGATGCTGCTCATGGCCAAGGCGAAGAACGCCCCGACGATGGCCGCGGCCTCCAACCACTCCGCCTTCAACCTCGCCAACGCCGGCGGCGCCTGGCTCGGCGGCCTGGCCATCTCGGCCGGCTGGGGCTGGGCCTCACCGGCCCTGGTCGGCGCGACGCTCGCCGCCGCCGGCCTCGGGCTCGCCCTCCTCGCGGGCTTCACGGACCGCGATACCGGCAGCTCCACACTGATCACGTCCTCACCGACCCGGACCTCGTCGGAGCCCGTGCCGACGACGTCTCAGACCCAGACAGGTGGCGACGCCTGACAGGTGACGCCGGCTGCACCGGACCGAGCGGAGCCCGGGGTGGCGGGGCGGGCAGGCGGCTGGCGACGCCGATTGCTAGCTCCCGGTGCTCACCGAGCTGGCAGGGTGCGTGGGCTGGGGCGCGATCAGGTCCAACAGCGCCTCCGTGCCGCCTTTCGCGAGCGCGGCACGTTGCCGTGCGGCCCCCGTCCCCTGGTCGAGCAGTTGCTGAACGCCCGAGGTCACCCGGTCGACGTCCCCGAGTTCCTCGAGCGCGGGTGTGAGGCGCTCGAGCATGGCGCCCACCACGGCGGCCGCCGGCGCGGACGTGGCGGTAAGGGGTCGACCAGATCCGCGCTCAGGCCGCGGCGCGCCGCGTGCCATCCAGCGGCCTGCAGAATCTCGGGCGAGGGGGTCAGGGCGGGCAGATCGCGACCCTCCTCGCGCAGTGCGGTCACCACCAGCGCGCGGGTGAGGCCGGCGAGGGTGACGGCACTCGCGACGTCCACCTGGACATCGGGGGCGCGTACCTCCAACGTCGGGTAGTCGTCGGACAGCCGGGCATGCCAGTACAGCTGTCCCCGGTCGGACACGACGCCGGTGGCCAGCAGCGAGGTCACCAGCTCTTCGTAGTGCGCGGCGCCGGTGAAGAACGGTGGCGAGCCGCTGACCGGCCAGCGGCCGAAGACCACGGTGCGCCAGCTCGCGAAACCGGTGTCCCGCCCTTCCCAGAACGGGGAGTTGGCGCCCAGGGCCACCAGCACCGGCAGCCAGGGTCTCAACCGGCCCAGCGCGGCGGCACCGGCCTGCCGGTCGGGTACGGCGACATGGACGTGCATGCCGCAGATCAGCTGCTCGTCGACCAGCCGAGCCGCCTCGGCCCGCATGGTCCGGTAGCGCTCCTTCGCGGTGACAGGCACCGGCGGCGCGCCGCCCGCGGCGCGCCACCGGTCGCCGCCAGCAGGCAGTTCGCGCGGTGGGCGGCGCCTCCCACCGCACGCCGGAACCGGGTGAGGTGCGCGGCGACCTCGTCGAGGTCGGAACACACCGGCGTAGCGACCTCCAGCTGCGCCTGGAGCAGTTCGGTGTCGATGTCCTCCCGCCGCACCCCGGGCTCGTGTCCCGCGGCGGCACGGACCTCGCCGATGCGCGGCGTGGGCAGGCCCGTCGCGCGATCGAGCAGCAGAAACTCTTCTTCGACCCCGAGCGTCACACCTGTCGTCATACTGGTGGGGTGCCCCCGATCTGCCCCTTCACGACAGATTCGCGATCCTGACAGTTCGCTCGTCGTCCACGGCGAGAACGCCATTCGGCCACGTTGTCACAGCCTCGACGGTTTGGGCCCGGCCCAGCCGCCGGGGAGGCCGACACCCTGGGGGACCGTGGCGCGAAGTTCCCGCACCAGGGCGCGTACGACCGTGGATCCCGCCAGTTCGGCGGTGGTGACGTAGCCGACCTGCCGTGTCGGGCCGTCGGGACCGAGATCGACGACATCGACCGAGGCCGGTGCTCCGCCAGCCAGGGAGAGCGCGGGCATGATCGCCATGCCCTGGCCCGCGCTCACCAGGGACAGCACCGCTCCGTCGTCCTCGGCCTCGACGCCGGCCTGGGGATCCAGTCCTGCGCGGCCCACCAGCCGCGGGTGCGGGAGCCGCAGTTCTCGGCCCAGTCGACCAACGGCAGCGAGCGCGGTGCGGCGTGACCGGGCGCGTGCACCAGGGCGTACGGCTCCTCGAAGAGTCCGCTCGCGACCAGTCCCGGTGGAAGCGGCGCGGAGCCGCCCAGCGTGGCGATGGCGATGTCGGCTTTCCCGTCGGCCACTTCGCCGGCGGTACCGCGCCCCACCTCGCGCACGATCCGCACCCGCGGTTCGATGCCGGGATGGCGGGCGCGCAGCCGCTGGAGCGCGGGCGGCAGCAGGTGGAGAGCCGCGCTGCGGAAGGCCGTGATCCGCAACGGCCCTTCCGCGACCCCGGACCGGGCCGCACCGCGCGCCTCGGCGGTCAGGACGTCCAGCAGGCGCAGGATGCGGCGGGCGTGCGCGATGGCCTTCTCTCCTGCTGGAGTGGGGCGGGCCCCGCGCGACCGCGTTCGAAGAGGACCGCCCCGATCTTGCGTTCGCTGCCGCGCACCGAGTGGGAGACCGCGGACTGCGTCAGGCCGAGTGTCCCGGCGGCGGCCGAGAAGCCGCCGGTCTCCGCGACCGCCACCAGGACGCGCAGTTCGTGCGGGGCCAGATCGGAGTCGGTCGTACGGGCCACGGGGTGCTCACCTCGGCGTATGAGAACTGCTCATGGAACGGGCCGTCGTATGAGCGCAACCGGGTGCCCACCAGGCACATTCCCGACCTACGGTCCGGTCATGAACGAGACCGCGCTCACCGTGCACCAGACCGCCCGCCCGCACGGATTCCCCACCGCCGAGCACTTCGCCTTCGTCGAGTCCGCGCTCCCCGAACCCCCGGCGGGCAGCGCGCTCGTGGAGAACCTCTACTGGTCCGTCGACCCCTACCACCGCGAGATGATGGACGACGTACCCGACGGCTTCGCGCTCGGCGCACCGCTGGAGGGGCGCGCGATCGGGCGCGTCACCGCCTCGCGCACGCCCCGGCTGACCGAGGGCGAGATCGTGTTCCACCGACGCGGCTGGCGCACGCACGCGGTGGTCGCTCCCGAGGAGATCCGGCGCCTGCCCCGCTTCGACGGGGTGCCGTTGACCGCGTACCTGAGCATCCTCGGCGGAACCGGCCTGACCGCTTATGTGGGCCTGACCCGGATCGCCCGGCTCCAGGAGGGCGAGGACCTGTTCGTGTCGGCCGCCGCGGGCGGGGTCGGCACCGCGACCGGACGGTTCGCCCGGCTGCTCGGCGCCGGACGGCTGGTGGGCAGCGCCGGTTCGGCGGCTAAGGCGGACCATCTCACCCGCGAGGTCGGTTACGACGCGGCCTTCGACTACCACGAGGGGCCGCCCGCCGAGCTGCTCCGCAAGGCCGCGCCGGACGGCGTCGACGTGTTCGTCGACAACGTCGGCGGCCCGCAACTCGCGGCGGCGATAGGGAGTTGCGCGAGTTCGGGCGCGTCGTCCGGATCGGGACGATCAGTCAGTACAACGACCCCGGCGCGCCGCCCCCACGCTTCGACTACGCGGACATCGTGGAGAAGAGCCTCCGCGTGGAGGGTTTCCTGGTGAGCAACTACCGTGACGTGCAGGACGAGTTGTACGACTTCGCGGTCCCGCATCTCCAGAGCGGCCGGCTCGCTCCGGACGAGACGGTCGTCGACGGGTTCGAGCACATCGTGGACGCGTTCCTGATGATGCTGCACGGCCGGAACACCGGCAAGATCATCGTGCGGGATCGCACGCAGGCCTCGTCCGTTGGCTGATATCCAAGCCCGGTGCGCGGGCACTCAGGGCGTCCAGACGCGCTCTGCGTAGTCGAGGAAGTTGCGGCCGAGGATCTTCTCGATGCGGTCGGAGCGGTAGCCGCGCTTCTCCAGGAGGCGGGCCAGGTCGCGGAACTGGTCGACGCCGCGCAGGTCCACGACGAAGGGGTAGGTGTCGGCCCGTTCGCCCGCGGCGCCGACCCCGGCCGCCTGACGGGCGGCGACGTGCTCGGCGAGCGAGGCGCGATAGGCGTCGAGGTCGTCCACGGCGGTGACGCTGCCGTCGGTGCCGATGCCGACGTGGTCCTCGCCGCAGACGTCGACCGCGTGCACGATGTGGTCGACGACGTCGGCGGCGGTGGCGTGGCCGGTCGGGTTGAGGAAGGGCATGAAGTAGATGCCGACGAACCCGCCCCGGTCGGCGACCAGGCGGAGTTCCTCGTCCGTCTTGTTGCGCGGGAGGTCGGCGAGGCGCGGCAGCCGGTGTGGTTGATCGACACGGGCTGCCGGGAGTGCCGGGCCGCGTCCAGGCAAGTGTTCTCCCCGCTGTGGGAGAGGTCGACCATCAGGTGGTGGTCGTTGAGGGCCTCGACGACCCGGCGGCCGAACGGGGTCAGACCCCGGTTGGCGGTGGCCATGGAGCCGTCGCCGAGGTGGTTGGCCTGGTTGTAGGTGAGCTGGACCACCCGTACGCCCGCCTCCGCGAACCCGGCGACGCGGCTCTCGACGAGGGCCGGCTCCTCGCCGACGGCGACGGCGTTCTGGAAGCCGTAGACCACGCCGATCCGCCGCTCGCGGTGGGCGCGCCGGATGTCGTCGGCCGTACGGACCTTGAGCAGGTCGGCCGGGTGTGCGTCGAGGATGCCGTCCCAGACCGCGATCTCGTCCAGCGTGTGCTCGTACGGCGGGAGGTCGCCCATGGTGTAGCCGAGGGTGATGTTGACGGCGGTCAGGCCGGAGGCGCGGGCCTCGGCGATCGCCCGGGCATCGACCGCGAGTTGGGCGCTGTCGGGGTTGAGCTGTGTGGCGGCGGCCTGGGCGGCGGGGGTGTTGGGGTTGTCGAGCTGCCCCAGCGCGTTGACGATCATCGGGTGGGCGGCGGTGGTCACTTGGTGTCCTTCTCGAAGTCGGCGCGGTCGAAGCGGCGGCCACGCTTGACGGTGAGGGCGATGGTGCGCAGGTTGGCGATGTCCCGGAGCGGGTCCTCGTCCAGGACGGCGAAGTTCGCGAGCTTTCCGGCTTCGACGCTGCCCATGTCCGCCTCCGTGCCGGCCGCCCTGGCACCGACCAGGGTCGCCGCGCGCAGGACGTCGGCGGCGGCCATGCCGCAACGGTCGACGAGGAAGGCGAGTTCGCCGTAGAGGGCGGGGAACGGGTCGCCGGGGCCGGTCTCGAAGTCCGTGCCGGTGCAGACGCCGACTCCGGCGCGGTGTGCCTGGGCGGTGACGGCGGCGGCCAACTCGGTGTTGCGGCGGGCTCGTTCGGCGGACTCGGCGGTGTCGCCGCGGAGTTCGTCGCTGGTCCACATGGACGCGGTGGCGTCGAGGACGGTGCCCCGGCGGCGCATCTCGGCGAAGAGGGCGGCCAGTCGCGGGTCGTCGCCCGCGGCGAAACGGTCGTGGTCCACGGGAGGTTTGGTCTTGTAGCTGCTCAGCGGCTCGGTGGGGTTCTCGAAGGTGAGCAGGGTGACGTGCGAGACGCTGTCCACGCCCGCGGCGACGACCTCGCCGGGCGCGGCCGGGAAGACGGTGGCGTGCGCCCAGACGGCGATGCCTTGGCGGTGCGCCTCGGCGGTGACGGCCATGACGGTCGCGGCGTCCAGGTCGGCGTAGACCTTGATCGCGGCGGCGTGGGTGCCACGGGCCAGGGCTACGGCGACGGTGAGGTCGGTGTCGGGGGTGATGGCCTGCATCCACGGGACGGCACCGGGCGTGGCGCCCCGGGAGACCTCGTGGGTGCGCGGGTCGTCGAAGAACGAGGGTCCGGCCATGAGCGCCGCGTAACGGATGTCGGGGCCGGGGATCTCGCCGACCAGGGTGGCCCGGGCGAGGTCGCCGATCTGCCGCAGGTCGTCGGCCATGTCACGGACGGCGGTGACCCCGCTGTGCACCAGACGCCGGAGCACCGCCTCGGCGACGGGCCGGTCGGGCGGGGTGGCCAGGTGCTGGTGGGTGTCGATCAGGCCGGGGACCACGAACCTGCCGTCGAGGTCGACGCGGGGCGCGTCGGCCGCGAGCGGGGGCAACGGATCGCCGTCGTCGAGGACTGTGTGGATCCGGGCGCCGTCCGTGACGATCGTCGTGCCCGCGCGGGGCAGGTCGCCGGTGCCGTCGAAGAGGGTGGCGCCGCGGTAGACCGTGACGGTTCCGGCGGGCGGTGCGGCCCAGGGGGTCGGGGCACCCGGGGGCAGGTCGGTCATGGTCACCTTCGGTCCGCGTGATTCCGTGTTGTTACGCTCTAGGTAACATCTGTATCGTGTGATGAAAACGCGGATACTGTACTCCGTGACCGGTGGATCACCGCAAGGACCCGAACCGGACAGGACGAGAGGGAAGAACCGCCGCCATGCCCGTCGCCCCCTCACCCCGGCGTCGCCCAGGTCCGCCGTGGACAAGGCGCTCGACCTGGTCGAGGCCGTCTCGCGCGCACCGCACCCGGTGCGGCTGACCGATCTCGCCGCCGAGGTGGGCCTGCACCGCGCCACCGCCTACCGGATCCTGCTCGACCTGGTCCGGCGGGGCTGGGTGCTGCGGGCCGGTGACCGCTACCTGCCCGGCGCCGCCGTGCTCCGGATGTCGGCCTCGGCCGCGGGCAACTCGCTGACCGCGCTGGCCCGTCCAGTGCTGGAACGGTTGTCCGCCGCGACCTCGATGATGGTCAACCTGCAGGTGCTGGAGGAGGGCGGCGCCCGGGTGATCGACGTGGTCAGGCCCGAACGGCTGGCCATGATCAGCCACTTGAGGGGCGAACTGTTGCCGGTACGACGGTTCGCCGGGCCGCTGGCCCTGGTCGCCGCCCTCGAACCGGACGCGAGGACACGGTGGTTGGCCGGACTCGGTGACGAAGCCGACGACGTGGCACGGGAGTTGGCCGAGGTGGAACGGACCGGCGTCGCCGTGGAGCGCGGTCGTAACGACAAACTGGTGGCCTCCGTCAGCAGGGTGGTGGCGCCCGACCCCGGGGCTCCGGTGTGCGCTCTGACGGTCGTGGGGCCGGACGCCGAGTTCGACGGGCCACAACTGCGCGCCGTGGAGCGGGAGTTGCGCGCGGCGGCGGACGAGTTGGGGACGGCCCTGACCGCCGGTACGACGGAGGCCGGCCGGTGAGCGGCCTGCTGGTGCTGGACCGGCGGCAGACGGCCGCCGCCCTGCGACCCGACGCCGTCCTCGACGCGGTGGGCCGGGCTCTGGTCTCCGTCGCCCGGGACGAGGTCTCCGTCCCGCCGCGGATCGCCGCACTGACCCCGACCGGCCTGCTCGGCGCGATGCCCGGCTACGTCCCCGGGCTCGGGCTGGCCGCGAAGCTGGTGACCGTGACCGCCGATCCACAACACCCCGGACGTGGCTTCCACCGGGGGCTGGTGGCACTGTTCGACGAACACGACGGGCGGGCCCTGGCGCTCGTGGACGGCGAGTCGCTGACCGAGGTCCGCACGGCGGCGGTCGCCACCCGCAGCGCGCTGGCCCTCGCCGCCCGCCCCGGTCTCGGCCGGGTGGCCGTGGTGGGGACGGGCGCCCAGGCCCGCGCCCAGCTGACACTGCTCGCGACGGTGTGGCCGGAGGCCGACGTGACGGTGGCCGGCCGCGATCCGGTACGGGCCGGCGCGGCGGTCGCGCTGTATCCCGGCGCGCGGGTCGCCGCCGATGTCGAGGAGGCGGTACGCGGTGCCGACGTGGTGTTCTGCTGTACCGGCGCCACCACGCCCGTCGTCCGACGCGAGTGGATCGGTCCCGGCGTCCATGTCTCGTCGGTCGGCGGTTCCCGGGGCCCGAACTGGACCCCGGCACCGTCCGGGACGCGGTCCTGTTCACCGAGTGGACCGGCGCGGCCACCGAGCCGCCACCGGCGGGCGCTCACGAACTCCAGAACCTCGCTCCCGGCCGGCCGGTGACCCTCCTCGGGTCCGTCCTCGACGGCGCCCATCCGGGCCGGGGCGGTGACACCGCTGCCCTCACCGTCTTCAAGTCGACCGGCCACGCCGCCCTCGACGTCGCGGCGGTCCGGGTCGCCTATGACGTGGCGCTCGAACGGGGCTGGGGCGTGCACGTGGACCTGTGAGGGCCGGGCACCTCGCTCGACCGGTACACGGCGGAACGCGGCGCGACCGTCCCATACCTGGACGGTTGCAAGCAGACCTGGAGCGATGCCCGCCGTCCCGACGCTTGCCCTCCCGCAATGAGACACCATCCGCGCGTCTCGCGAGTGCGCCGACCGGTACCCCTTCGAGCAACTCACGGGCGGTTCGGCCGAGTTCACCGACCCCGGCGGGGTCAACTCCCCAGCGAGGCAAGGGCCGCCGCCACCCGTGCGCACGCCTCAGGTGGAGTCGAGGCGTGCGGGGAGAACCGGAGGGAGTCGGCACGGACGGTCGGTGTGACCCCCTCGCCGTGCAGCGCCTTCGCGACGACGGACGGATCGTGCCCCGGCACCGCGAAGGAGAGGACGCCCGCCCGCCGCGCCGGGTCGGCGGGGAGAGGACGCGACCGCCGTGCTCCTCGACTACCTCGGTCAACTCGGCGACCCGCAGGGCGATCGCGGCCTCGATCGCCGCGACCGTGTACCGCTCGACGAGCCCGAGGGCGGCAGCGAACGCGGCGGCGGTCACCGGGCTGAGGTTGGTGATGGACCACCGCCGCGCGTCCACGGCGGGTGCGTGCTCGGTCCCGTCGAAGACACCGACGTCCTCGACCCCGTCCAGCCGGTGAGGACCGGCTCCAGGGACTCCAGGGCGCGGTCGGACAGCGCCGCGAAGCCGGTGGCCCATCCCGCGCGCAGCCACTTCTGGCCGCCCGCGACCACCACGTCGGCCGCGTCCCAGGCCATCCGCGCCACCCCGAACGCCTGGATGGCGTCCACGATCAGCAGCCGGTCCGGTCCGATCGCCTCGCGCAGCGGGCCAGGTCGGCGCGGAAGCCGGTGCGGAAGTCGACGGCGCTGACGGACACACCGACGACGTCGTCGGTCAGCGCGGCGCGGACGAGGTCGGGGTGACTCCCGCACCGGGCGCGGGATCGAGCCAGCGTGGTGTGGCCCGGCCGAGTGCGGCGCTGCGCCGCCACGGATAGTGGTTGGCAGGGAAGTCGGTGCGCGGTGCGAGGACGACGCCCGCCCGGATTCCGAGAGCGGCGTGGAACAGCCCGGTGGACGCGTTCGGGAGGAGCACCGTGTGGCGGCCGTCGGTACCGGCCAGGCGGGCGGCCGTGTCCCGTGCCACTGCTTCCGCGTCCATCAGGCCGTCGACGGTGGTGTGGTCGGCACGAGCGGACTCCTCCATGGCCCGAGCCGTCGCGGCCACCACGTCCCGCGACGGCGGACCGAACCGCGCGAAGTCGAGATATCCCGCAGGCGTGTCGAAGTGGTCTGCGTACGACGTGAGCACGGGGCATGTCCTTCCGGGAGGGGGCGGAGGTACGGCGAGTCAGTCCGGCGGGGTGTCGCGTGATGCCCTCTTCGGTCCGCGTGTTCGTGCTCCCGCCTGCCCGCACGGTACGCGGCGCCTACGGATCGGGCCTGACCGGGGTGAACGGCTCCGTCCCCGCGCGGTGTACCCGGTGACCGGGCATCTCGGAGCGGGCGCCCGTAGTGACGCACAAGCTCCCGGTGAGTTGTCGGTGGGAGGGATGCGGGCGGCTGCGACAGCCGACCTCACTCCAGGCCGTACGCCCTTGATTGCGCGCCCGTTGCCCCAGCACCCCGACCTCGGACCCGGACCGCGCACCGCAGGCCCGACCGGCCGCTTGCCGTGCCGGCACGGAACACGGGGCGGTCGTAGCCCCCGAAAAGGGTCTACGGCCGCCCCGTGCGCGCTGGTTGAGCCCGGAACTCAGTGTCCGGCGGCTCCCTCGGGGCGGGCGTGGCGCGGCAGGAGGAAGGAGAGCAGGAAGGTCAGCGCGAGCATTCCGTCGACGATCCAGAGCAGCGTCTGCATGACCGAACCGAAACCGCTGCGGAACGCCGACGAGGCGGTGGCCTCCAGCGCGGCGGGTATCCGTGCGCCTGCCTCGGACGAGGTCACCGCGGACCGGGTGTCCTTCTCCAGGAGTGCGCAGGACGCCGGGGTCGCGGCGGGGTCCTTGGCGGTGGCACGGTCCGAGGCGCACCGGCGCAGGTCGGCGACGACGCGGTCCTGGGTCGCCGGAGCGACGTGTGCGGCGGTCAGCCGGCCGCGCAGATCGTCCGAGCGGTGGTCGACCGCTCCGGCGATCCCGCCGCCCAGCAGACCGAAGAAGACGGTGCCGAGGATGGCCACGCCGAAGGCGCCGCCGAGTTGCTGCACCGCGGTCATCGTGCCGGACGCCGAACCGGTCTCGTGCTGTTCGACGCTGGCGAGGACGATGTCGAAGAAGGGCGCCATGAGCAGGCCCATGCCGATGCCGGTGACGAGCAGTGACGGCAGGAGCTGCCAGGGGCCGACGCCGGACCCCGCCTGGTCGAGGGTCAGCCAGACACCGAATACTCCGAGCGCCATGACCACCGTGCCCGCCTGGAGCACGGCGCGTCCGAAGCGGACGACCCCTGGGCGATCCCGAAGCCGACGATCATGCCGCCTGACCAGGGCACCATCACCAGGCCCGCCTTGAGGGGCGAGTAGCCGAGGCCGATCTGGGTGTAGAGGTTGAAGACCAGCATGAAGCCCTGCATGGTCGAGAAGAAGACCAGCCCGAGGACCATGCCGCCGCTGAAGCCGCGCTTGCGGAAGAGGCTCGGGACGACGAGCGGGTCCTGGCCGTTCCTGCTGCGGAACGACTCGTACCGGGCGAAGACGGCGAAGACGGCGATCGACGTGGCCATCATCACGAACGTCCACACGGGCCAGCCGTACTCACGCCCCTGGACCAGCGGGAAGATGAGCAGCAGCGCGGCCAGCGAGACCAGGAGCATGCCCGGGATGTCGAGGCGCGGCTTGGCCTCGGAGCGCCCCTGCGGCAGGTAGCGGAGGGCGCCGAGGATCGCCGCGGCCCCGAGCGGCAGGTTGATCAGGAAGATCATGCGCCAGCCGGTGCCGAAGTAGTCCGCGTCGACGAGCCAGCCCGCCAGGATCGGTCCGCACACCGCGGACAGGCCCATGACCGGACCGAACATGCCGAACGCCTTCTGCGACTCCTTCGGCGGGAACATCTCCTTGATCATGCCGAGGCCCTGCGGCAGCATCACCGCGCCGAACAGGCCCTGCACGATCCGCGCGCCGATCAGCATCTGGGGTGACACGGATATGGCGCAGAGCAGGGAGCCCAGTGTGAATCCGGCGGCTCCCACCAAGAACATCCGACGGCGGCCGTGGATGTCGCCGAGCCGTCCGCCGGTGACTAGCCCGACCGCCATCGACAGCGTGTACGCGGCGGCCAGCCACTGCAGCGTGGAGGCGCCGCCGCCGAGGTCGGCCCGCATGGAGGGGCCGGCGATGTTCGTGACGACGGCGTCGAGGAGGTCCATCACCTCGGCGGCCAGGATCACGAAGAGCGCGGCCCAGCGCCACCGGTACGGCGCTGGCGAGTCGATGGGCGTCTCGGTGGACGCGACACCGGTGGTGGACATCGGAACTCCTCGGAAAGGGGCCGCGCGCGGTGAGGATCTGCGGGCGCGGTGGGACGGATGAAGGCGACTGCCCGGCTCCCTGGTCGGGGCTGGGCAGAGGCGACCGAGCACCAGAGAACACTGTTCACCGTAGCAGAACAGTGCTCGCCGAGAGAACGGCGTTCATCAAGATATAGCGCAACCTGAGGACGTAGACAAGATATATCGCGTCTCCGACGAGTGAACGCTGCTCACCCAGAGAGAACACCGCTCTCCGCGCCCCTAGACTGTCCCCATGACTGACGCGGACGCCGACACCCCCGCACCGCCCCCGCCCTCTCCCTGGGAGCGCGACCGCCCAGCACCTGCACGTGTCACCCCGGCCCGGACTCCGCTGTCACGCGAACGGGTCGTCGACGCCGCCTTCACCGTGCTCGACCGTCAGGGGCTCGACGGCCTGTCGATGCGTCAGGTCGCGGCCGAACTCGGGGTCACCGTCTCCGCCCTGTACGCCCACGTCAGCTCCAAGGACGACGTCCTGGAACTCATGTACACCCGCCTCTTCGACGGCTTCGAGCCGCCCGAGGCCGACCCGGAGCGCTGGCAGGAGGAGGTGCGCGAGTACGCCCTCGAAGGGCGGCGGCGCCTTCTGGCGCACCGGGACATGGCCAGGATCTCCATGGCCCACGTCCCCTTCACCGCCGAACTCCTGCCCCATGTCGAGGCGCTGCTCGGGGTGTTCCGTACCGCGGGACTGCCCGACCGCATCGCGGCGGAGGCCAGCGACCTCATCTCGACGTACATCGACGGGTTCGTCCTGGAGGAGGGCATGTGGCGGGACCGGGCCGCCGAGCAGAATGTCGACACCTCCTCGCCCGCCCGTCCCGACTGGCGTGAGATGGCCGACGAGATGCAGAACTACTTCGCGTCCCTTCCCGCCGCGGACTTCCCCACCTGCGCGCCCTGGCCGGCGTCATGGTGACGGACTCCTCCGACAAGCGGTTCGACATCGGCCTGGAGATCATCCTGCGCGGCCTCGCGAGCTATCTGCCCTCCGACCCGGCCTGACCCGAACCGGCCGCGGCTCCGGGTCGGTTCACGATGGGTTTTCGTGTGGTGGTCTGTCGTGACCGGCGGCCTGTCGGTCTCCGGTCACGACGGTGGGGCGGGTTGGTCGTCAGACGGTGATGCGGTCGAGGTTGGGTGCTCCGGCGGTGGGGTTGGAGAACTGGATGGTGTTGGTGCCGGCTTTGAGCTGGACGGTGACGTTCTTGGTGACCACGGTGTTGTAGTCGGGTGTTTCGGGGAAGCTGACGGTCTGTTTGACGCCGTTGACCGTGATGACCGCGGTGCGGGCCTGGCCGACGCTCATGAAGGAGACGGTCATGGTGTAGCTGCCGGCCGCGGGTTCGGAGATGTTGTTGAAGGTGGCGGTGCCGCCGTTGCCGAGGTAGCTGAGTTTCTGTCCGCCCGAGCAGTGCGCGCAGCTCGTGATGGTGGTGCCCCGGCCAGGGCCGCTGCCTCGGCCTCGTACGAGACGTTCCCGCCGCTGGGCGGAGGCGAGGTGGGCGGCGGACTCGACGGAGGAGTCGAACCACCGTTCATGCTCGCCCCGAGGCTGTCCAGGGCCGTCTGGACCAGGGCCTGGGTGTTGGTGTTGAGGTTGGCGTTGGTGCCGTTGACGACCCACTTCGAACCGGAGAACATCACCACGGTCACGCCGTTGTCGACGCCGCCGGTGGTCCCGCTGCTGGGTATGCCGAGCAGCTGGGCCGCCTTCACGGACGCCTCGCCCAGTTCGCGGGAATCGTTGTCCGAGGTGGTCTGACTGTTCGCGGTCTGGGTGTCGCCGAAGATCGAGCCGATGACCTTGCCGTTGTAGAACATCAGCGCGAACTGTCGGCCCGACATGCCGCGCTCTTTGTAGAAGAAGTGCGGGCAGGGGGTCTTGCGGTCCCAGCAGTCGTCGCCCAGCACGTAGAACGGCACGTGATGTGCGCCCAGGGCCTGGCCGTTGCTGTCTTCCCAGGTCGTCTCGCCCTGGTGGTCGGGGTCGGGGTCGGAGTCGCTGCCGTCGGTGTCGATGGCCATGCCGGAGGTGTAGGAGTACACGCCCGGGGCG
Source organism: Streptomyces sp. P3 (assembly GCA_016893485.2). GTDB lineage: Bacteria > Actinomycetota > Actinomycetes > Streptomycetales > Streptomycetaceae > Streptomyces. The sequence goes on along the minus strand of JAFEKX020000001.1, from coordinate 534,715 downwards.
ACCTGGTACACGTTCACGTTCTGGGCCCGCGTCATGGTGTTGATGTGGGGCTTGAGTTGACCTGGTTCGCGGCCGTCGAGTTCTGCTGGACGCCCGCCAGGACCTGAGCGGCGGTGTACGAGGTGGCGGCCGGGGCCGCCTCGACTGCTGTGGGGTCGTCGCGGCATCGGCGCTGCCGATGGCGAACGGTGCGGCGAGCGCGATGGCTGAGGCGGCTGCCACAGCGAGGCGCGTACGGATCGATGACATGGCGGTGTAGGGCCTCCATCGTTCGTTAGTAACGTTTCCTAACAGACGGAAGCAGCCGTGACCGCAGTCACACAATCGTCTCGTTAAGTAGCTTTACTAAGTCCATACCTCCAGTGAGTCGCCGGGCTCGCCGTCCTGGCGGCTTGTCAATCTTTAAGTGTGCAGGTCAAGTAGGGCTTGCGATCCCGGAGGCGACGGCGATTGGCGCGGGCGTCCGGAATGGGCGCCGCTCCGGTCTCGATCCCGACGTCGGCAGTCAGTAGTCGGCGGTCGGCAGGGGGCAAGCGGCTCGGGGAGGGGGCCGGTTGGCCGCCTCGGTGCGTCCCTGACGGGGCGGCTCCGTACGAGACGACTCTGTTAGGAAACTTTCCATTCCATTGTCTTGACGGGTCTCATCACGGAGGGATTGACTGCGGGCGCTGCCGACGCGACGTCCCACATCCCCACACCACTGCTTGCGTACGCATCACCTCGACGCGGCTCACGGCGCTCGAACTGCACGTGAAAGCACGGCAGTTGCTATCCAGCGTCGGATTCCGCAGCTCCTCCCGCGCCGACGCTCGGCTTCGCGCCACTCTCCCCGATCAGCGAGCTTCTCGGCATGCCCTGCCTCGATCTCATCTGGAGGACCACACGTGACATGGTCACGACTTACCCAAGGGCTTGTTGCTTCCGCGCTTCCGATAGCAGTGGTGGCGGTGGGCATCAACGCCAGCGCCAGCGCCAGCCCGCAGGCGGCGAACGCGTTCCCGGCCCACTACGCCGCGCCCTACCTCGAACTCTCCAGCGGCACCGCCGGTGACATGGCGGCCGACATGAGAGCCACCGGACTCAAGGACTACACCCTGGCCTTCCTCATCCCCAAGTCCGGCTGTACTCCGCAGTGGGAGGCCGGCAACAGCGCACTGGGCGCCTTCACCTCACAGGTCGGCACCCTGAAGGCGGCCGGCGGCGACGTCATCATCTCCTTCGGCGGAGCGGAAGGCGGAGAACTGGCGCAGACCTGCACGTCCGTCCCGGCACTCACCGCCGCCTACGCCAGCGTGGTCAACACGTACGGGATCACCCGGCTCGACTTCGACATCGAAGGCGACACCCTGGGCGACACCGCGGCCAACACCCGGCGCAACCAGGCCCTCGCCGCCCTCCAGGCCCAGAACCCCGGCGTCGAAGTCGACTACACCCTCGCCGTCGACCCGTCCGGCCTGGAGTCCGACACGCTCAACCTGCTCAAGGACGCCAAGAGCAAAGGCGTCAAGGTCAATCTGGTCAACATCATGACCATGGACTTCGGCGACGGCGAGAACGCCCTCAACGACTCCCTGTCCGCGGCCAAGGCCACCGCCGCACAACTGGCCACCCTCTACGGCATCTCGACCGCCCAGGCCTACGGACGCATGGGTCTGACCCCGATCGCCGGAAAGAACGACGACGACGAGAACTTCACCCAGGCCAACGCCACCACACTGGAATCCTTCGCCGCCACCAACGGCGTCCAGGAGCTGTCCTTCTGGGAAGTCGACGGCTACGACAAGGGAACCGGATACGCCTACTCCCGGATCTTCGACAAGATCACCGGTGGTTCGACTCCTCCGTCGAGTCCGCCGCCCACCTCGCCTCCGCCCAGTGGCGGGAACGTGTCGTACGAGGCCGAGGCGGCGGCCCTGGCCGGGGGCACCACCGTCACGAGCTGCGCGCACTGCTCGGGCGGACAGAAACTCAGCTACCTCGGCAACGGCGGCACCGCCACCTTCAACAACATCTCCGAACCCGCGGCCGGCAGCTACACCATGACCGTCTCCTTCGCGAGCGTCGGCCAGGCCCGCACCGCGGTCATCACGGTCAACGGCGTCAAACAGACCGTCAGCTTCCCCGAAACACCCGACTACAACACCGTGGTCACCAAGAACGTCACCGTCCAGCTCAAAGCCGGCACCAACACCATCCAGTTCTCCAACCCCACCGCCGGAGCACCCAACCTCGACCGCATCACCGTCTGACCACGGTCCGGGCCCCGCGTGATCCGCCCGGCGGTCAGCGGGGCTGCAGGACGAAGTCGAACTCGGCGTGCAGGTAAGGCACTTCGAGGGTGTCGCCGTCGGGTGCGGTGCCGGCCGGGCGTTCGGTGAACGGGATGATCAGTGCGTCCTTGGTGCCGAAGACGACGTCGGAGTCGAGGTAGTCGCTGCCCGCCCGGAACAGATGGGTGATCAGTTTCCGGTAGTCCGGCTCGTCGATCAGGAAGTGGACGTGGGCGGGCCGGAAGTGGCTGATGTCCGTCCTGCGCATCAGATCGCCGACGGGGCCGTCCATGGGAATGGCGTACCCGCGCGGGCGCGATGGTGCGGATGCAGTAGGTGCCGTCCTCGCGGGTGCGGTACTTGGCCCGCAGGCGTGCCTCGTCGATCTCGGGGAGCTGGGCCTCGTAGGCACCGTCCGCGTCGGCCTGCCAGACGTCGAGCACGGCTCCGGCGAGGGGTTTGCCCTCGGTGTCGGTCACCCTGCCGGTGAAGAACAGCGGTGTGCCCGGGACGCCGTCCGACATGTCGAAGCCGTGGGGCGCGGTCGGTGAGCCGTCGATGTGGAACGGCCCGAGGACCGTGGCGGGGTCGCCCGCGGCGTGAACGTGTTGTTCAACTGGACGACCAGCGTGCTCAGTCCGAGCACGTCGGAGGTGAGGATCAGTTCCTGGCGCTTGTCGTCGCTGATCCCGCCGGCCGCGGTCAGCCACTCGATCGCGGCCATCCACTCGTCCTCGGTGAGCCGCACCTCACGCGAGAAGGCGTGCAGATGACGGACCAGCGCGGTCATCAGCTCGCCCAGCCGCGGGGAGTGAGCGGTGGCCCATCGCTCGACGGCCAGCTCGGTGATGTTGTCCTCGTCGACGAACACGGTCGCGGCTCCTTGGTCTGCGGTGCGGGTGGACGGTGGCGGGGCGGGCGCGGGGTCAGTCCTCGCGGCGGTCCTTCGTGAGCGGGTCCGGGGTGTAGGGCTCCGGCCGGACCGGGGTGTTGTTGAGGTCGACGGACAGGAAGACGTCCTGTGCGACGGGGTGGCGCAGTTCCTCGGCGAGTTGGCCGATCAGTCCGGCGGTACGGGCCAACAGCGCGAAGCCGCGCAGGAGTTCGAGGGGAGGCCGAGATCCGCGAGGGCGGCGCCGCACACCCCCGCTCCGTTCAGGGGAAGCGTCCGGTGCAGCACCTTCGGGTGCACTCGCCCGATGGCGGCGAACAGCCTCAGGTGCGGGCCGTAGACGCCCTCCTCCTGGGCGATGCGGATCAGCCTCGGGGTGCGAGGTCGCCCTCCTTGTGCACGTGGTGTCCCAGTCCGGGGACGAACTCCCCGGCCGTGCGCCGCAGTTCGACCGTGCGCAGCGCGACCGCGTCCCAGCCCGCGTCGTCGGTGGGCAGGTCTCCGTCGAGGGACTCCAGTACGTCGTGCAGGAAGCGGCCGGTGTCCTCGGTGACGCCGAGGAATCGGGAGCCGCCGCCGAGCAGTCCGGCGGCGAGTGCGCCCTGGACCGAGTCGGGGGCGGAGAGGTAGGTGAGGCGGGTGACGATGGCCGTGGGGGTGAAGCCGTGGTCGGCCAGGGCCGCGAGCACGGCCTCGAAGACACGGGTCTCGCCGGGTGCGGGCCGCCGCTGGGTGGCGAGCCAGAACGCGAGTTCACCGAAGCCGACCGAGCCCATGACGTCCTCGGCCAGGTCGTGCCCGAGCAGGGTGATGGTCCGCAGGTCGGAGGCGCCGAGGGCCGTGGGGTAGGCGGGGCGCGGTGTCGGCTCAGCCATGCTGGGCCTCCTCCGGTCCGGACAGCCAGGTGCGCAACTCCGTGCCGTGCTCGTCGAGTTGGGGCGGCGGCAGCCGGTAGGAGGCGGGCGTGGCGGAGAACCGGATCGGATGCCGTGTGGTGGGCACCGCGCGGTCGCCCTCTCCTACGGTGACGACCGGGTCGAGTCCGAAGCGGTCGGCCATGGCGAAGCCGCCGTCGATGGTGTTGATCGGCCCGCTCGGCACCCCGGCCTCCACCAGCGCCTCGAACCACTCGGTGGCGCCACGCGTCTTCAGCCGCTCGGCCAGCAACGGCCGCAGCAGGTCCCGGTGGGCGGTGCGGTCGGCGTTGCGCGCGAACCGCGGGTCGTCGGCCACCTCCGGGATGCCGAGGACCTCGCACAGCTTGCGGAACTGGCCGTCGTTGGCGGCCGTCACGATGAGGTCGTTGTCGGCGGTGGGCAGCGGTTCGTAGGGGAAGACGCTGGGGTGGGCGTTGCCCATCCGGTAGGGCACGGTGTCGCCGGCGACGTAGGCCGAGCTGTGGTTGACCAGGCCGGTCAGGGCCGAGGACAACAGGTTCACCTCGACGAGCTGGCCCGTCCCCGTGGCGTCGCGATGGCGGAGTGCGGCGAGGATGCCGATCGTGGCGTGGTTGCCGGCCATCACGTCGAACACGGAGATACCGGCTCGGTAGGGCGGCCCGTCGGGGTCGCCCGTCAGGCTCATCAGTCCCGAGATGGCCTGCACCATGAGGTCGTAGCCGGGGACGTGCCGGCCGGGTCCGGTGCCGAAGCCGGTGATGGACGTGTAGATCAACCCGGGGTTGTCCTGCCGGACCGAGGCGTAGTCCAGTCCGTACTTCGCCATGCCGCCGGGCTTGAGATTCTCGATCAGGACGTCCGCACGGCGGGCGAGGCTCCGGGCGACCTCGGCGTCGTCCGCGTCACGCAGGTCGAGGGCGATCGAACGCTTCCCGGTTGACCCCGAGGTAGTAGGTCGAGACCTCGTCACGTGTCGGGGGCATCCAGGCGCGGGTGTCGTCGCCGCCCGGTCCCTCGACCTTCAGGACGTCGGCCCCCAGGTCGGCGAGCAGCATCGTGGCGTACGGCCCGGCAAGGATCCGTGAGAAGTCCGCGACCAGCACCCCGGAGAGCGGGCCCGCCGTGCCCTGCGGTGTGGGCTTGGCGTTCTGCGACATGAACCGCGCCTTCCTGTCCGTACAACGGACAATCGTCCGGACAGCGATTCTCGGTCCCGGACGGCGGAGGCGTCAAGACGTCACGGTCGCGCCGGACGGCCGGACGGCATGGGGCGCGGCCTCCAGTCGGGCGAAGTCGACGCTGATCTCGCCGGCGGCCTGGAGGAGGAGTGGCAGGTAGTCGTTGAGCAGCACCTCCACCGAGGTCTCGGCGGCGTGCGCGTTCACGTTGACGCTCGCGACGACGCGGCCGGAGCCGTCGCGCAGCGGAGCGGCCACCGAGCGGATGCCCCGGGCCAGTTGCTCGTCGGTCATCGCCCAGCCCCGCGCGCGCACCTCCCGCAGTTCCGCCTCCCATTCGGCCCGGCCGGGGTGCCACACGGAATCCAGGCCCGAGCGGCTGGGCTCGGCGATGACCCGGGCCGCGTCCTCGGGTGGCAGCGCGGCCAGCAGGACCTTGCCCAGCGAGGTGGGCAGCGCCGGGAAGCGGGTGCCGATCTGTACGGCGAGGGTCACGATCTTGGGCACCGAGACCCGGGAGACGTAGACGATGTCCGAGCCGTCGAGCTGGGCGATCGAGCAGGACTCGTTCGTGCGCTCCACCAGCCACTCCAGATGCGGGCGGGCCACGTCCCACAGCCCTGTCGAGCGGACGTAGGCGACGCCGAGGTCGAGCACGCGCGGGGTCAGCACGTAACCGCCGGACTGCTGGCGTACGTAGCCCAGTTCGGTCAGCGTGAGCAGGATCCGGCGCGCGGTCGGCCTGGCGAGACCCGTCGCGGTCGCCACGTCCGACAGTGACATCACCGGCTGCCGGGGCCGGAAGGCGGTGATGACCTCCAGGCCCCGGGCCAGCGCCTCGATGAAATCGGGTCCGGTTCCTTCGCGCGGCATGGTGGCTCCTCTGGTCGCCGTCGTCTTCGCTCCCGGGTGTCCGCCGTACGGACACCTCGTCGAGGGCACTCTACGCAGCAGGGCGGGCCTACGTCGTCACAGCTCGGGCGCGGCGAACCGGGGTGGACCGTAGAGCGGACAGCAGCGGATATTCCCGGGCGGAGTTCGGAATCCGCGGAGTATTGACACCGGTGAACACCCTGACGACGATCGGTCACCAACCGAGAGCCGCCATACGGACAGTCGTCCGATGTCGAGTGGGAGATCCAGTGATGAGCCAGTCCACCCCATTCCAGGCGGGACGCCCCGTCGTCCTGCGCGGCGGCACCGTACTGCCCATGGACCGCGCACGGCGGGTGCTGAGCGACACCGACGTGCTCGTGACGGGGACCGGATCACCGCGGTCGGCCCGCGGCTCGCCGTGCCCGATGGGACCGCGGAGATCGACGCGTCCGACGGCATCGTGATGCCCGGCATGATCGACACGCACCGGCACATGTGGCAGACGGCGATGCGCGGCTACGGCGCCGACTGGACCCTGACCCAGTACTTCGTCTGGTACTACCTCGAACACGGCAAGGCCTTCCGGCCCGAGGACGTGCACGCCGGGAACCTCCTGGCCGCCGTCGAGGCGTTGGACGCCGGGGTGACCACGGTCGTCGACTGGTCGCACGGACTGCAGACGGTCGACCACGCGGACGCCGCGGTCGACGCGCTGCGGGCCGTGCCGGGCCGGTTCGTGCTCGCCTACGGCAACATCCAGCAGGCCCCGGCGGAATGGACCGCGGCACCGCAGTTCCGGGACTTCGTGCGCCGCCGCGGCACCGGCGACGACATGCTCGGCTTCCAGATCGCCTTCGACGTCACCGGCGATCCGGCGTTCCCCGAGAAGCCCGCCTTCGAGGTCGCGCGCGACCTGGGCGTGGCCGTCACCACTCACGCCGGAGTCTGGGGCGCCACCAACGACGACGGCATCCGGCTCATGCACGAACACGGGTTCATGACCCCGAGACGGTCTACGTCCACGCCTCCACCCTGTCCGCCGACTCCTACCAGCGCATCGCGGCCACGGGCGGCTCGGTCTCGGTGTCCACGGAGAGCGAGCAGAGCGCCGGCCAGGGCTATCCGACGACCTGGGCGGTCCGCTCCCACGACATCCCCGTCTCCCTGTCGATGGACACGAGCGTGTGGTGGAGCGGGGACCTGTTCTCCGCCATGCGCACCACACTCGGCGCCGACCGTGCCCGGGAGCACCTGGAGGCCCACGCCGAGGGCGAGACCGTCACCCACGTCGCGCTGCGGGCCGAGCAGGTGGTGGAGTGGGCAACTCGCGGCGGTGCCAGGGCACTTGGCCGTGAACACGACCTGGGCAGCATCGAGGAGGGCAAGAAGGCCGACCTCGTCCTGCTGAAGAACGACCACTCGCCGGTCTCGTTCCCGGTACTCAACCCGTACGGCCATGTCGCCTTCCAGGCCCAGCGGGGCGACGTGCACACCGTCATCGTCGACGGCCGGGTCGTCAAGCACGAGCACCGTCTGCTCGACACCGACCTGGCCGCGGTGCGCCGCACCGTCGAGCGGACCGTGGACCACCTGCGGTCGACGATGGGCGAGGACGCCTGGACGAAGGGCATGAACCCGGACGTACCCGAGACCAAGATCCTCGACAACCCCTACACGTACACCGACTACCGCAGCACCTCGACACACGACCGCTGAGCCGCCCGCCCGCGAGCTCCGTCTCTGCCCGTACCTGGCGGGATGATCTGCCGTATGGGATGACCCTGCCCTTTGGGGCAGATCGAACGGGCATCAGGGCCGACCGGACAGGCAGGTGTGAGGAACGGCCGGGCAGAAGTCCGTGCACATGGCGAGGCACTCACGGTCCGACCGCGAAACTCTCTCTTCAAGATCACGACCCGTCCGGGATGCCCGTACGGGTGCTCGCCCCACACCAGCGGACGCGGGCCGTGGCGTCAACGACAAGAGAGGCCGACCAGTGAACCGACCGCCGTTCTCGCCCGACATCGCCAGGTCGGCCAGGCAGGACCTGGGACTGTCGCCCCACCAGGTGGCGGAACAGATGAACGCCTACGGGGTTGTCGTCGACATCACGCTGGTCCACGCGTGGGAGGCCGGTGAGTACCGCCCCACGGAGGACGAACTGTTCGCCCTCGCGGACGTCCTCTGGTGCCGGGCCAAGGACCTGATGGGGATCGACTCTCCGCGCACCCTCACGGAACACCGACTGGTACGGCAGTTCAGCACCGACCGGTTGGCCCGCTCGATCGGAATGGACCCCGCGCAGTACGAGCGAGCCGAGGAGACCAACAGCTGGAGCGGTGACGGACAGCAGACGTCGGCCCTGCTGCGCGTGCTGGACCTCACCCTCCTCCAGCTGACCCAGGCCACCGGGCAGCCCGTCGCACCGCGGCCGGCGATCCCGAGACAGTCGAGGCCGACATGGAGCCGCGGCGGATCCCGCTGACTCCGGCCGCTGTAGGGCCAGTTGGAGGGGGCGTCGCTGGTCCCACGTCCACCGGTGCGGGTTCGACGCGATCAGGAAGACAGACCGCTGACGACATCGCGGCCCCGGACGGAGCTACCGGGACCGCGATCCGTTGCGTCGGCCCGGCCGCGGACTCACGCGTAGCGCGGCCCCTGCGAACGCCCTTGGTGGCGCCCGCAGTTCGGGCTACGCGCCGTCCGATCCATGCCCCCACCGTGCCCCGACCCGTCGTCAGATCCACGCCCACGCCCGTGCCCCGACCCGTCGTCCGTCCCCTCGTGCGAGCGGTGCTGACCCGCCGTGTCGTCGTCCGTGCCGCCGCCTGACCGGTCGTCGTCCGTGTCGTGGCGGGACGGGGTGTCCTCGGCCGCGTGCCGGTCGGGGCGGTCCTCGGGGGTGGAGTGGCGGGTCCCGATGTCGTCCGTGGTCCGGCCGGAGGCGTTGTCGTCGGTGCCGTGACGGCCCCGGTCGTCCGTCCCGGCGGTGGAGCGGACGTAGGGGCCCACGGAGGCGACCTTGCCGGAGTCGGCGGTGACCGTCACCTCGTGCGCGGTGCCGTCCGTGCCCGCGATCTCCACCTCCCAGGCGGCCGACCCGCCCAGGTCGTCGACCTCGACGGACGTGGCCGAGCCGGGGACCCGGGCCAGTGCGCTGCGTACGGCCGCGGCCAGACCCGTGCGGGCCGAGCGTGCCAGGGCGGCATCGCCGTCGTCGGTACCGTCGGGCCGGCTGCCGGTGACCGTCCCGTCGGCCGAATTCACGGTGACCTCGTGCCGGGCGCCCCCGGTGGCGACGATCTCGACCTTCCAGACGGTCCGTCCGCGGTGCTCGTCGAGTTCGACGGAGGTGACCGTACCCGGCAGTTCCGCCACCCCCGCGGTGGCGGCGCGCACGAGGTCGGTCGCCGTGCCCGTCGTACGGGAGTCGTCCGCGCTCTCGGGGTGGCGGGTGCCGGAGGTTCCCGGTGACGTGCCGTGGCGACCGCCGTCGTCGGCGACGGCCACCGCCGTGACGGCCCCCGCGCCACCGAGCACCGTGGTCGCCGCGAGCACGGCAACCACCGTGCGCCGACGGCCGGTCGGGGAGCCCTGGGAAGCGTTCATCATGCGTGGTCCTTTCCCTCGGTCACGGCCGGAACGTGCCCCGGAGGAGCACGCCCGACCCGATGTCGACCACCCTGCGGGAGCGACCCTGAAGCCACGCTGAAGCTTCCTGAAGACCGCTTCAGGAACGGTCTGCCACCCTGTGCCCATGCGCCTGCTGATCGTGGAGGACGAAAGACGCCTCGCCGCCGCCCTCGCCCGCGGCCTGTCCGCCGAAGGGTTCGTCGTCGACGTGGCCCACGACGGCTCGCCGGTCTGCGCCTGGCGCAGGACCGGGACTACGACCTGATCGTGCTCGACATCATGCTGCCCGGCCTCAACGGCTACCGGATCTGCGCCCGGTTGAGGGCCGAGGGCGACGAGACCCCGATCCTGGTGCTCACCGCGAAGGACGGCGAGTACGACGAGGCGGAGGGCCTCGACACCGGCGCCGACGACTACCTCACCAAACCCTTCTCCTACGTCGTCCTCCAGGCCCGCATCCGCGCGCTGCTGCGCCGCCGCAACCGTGCGGGCACGGCCCCCGTCCTGCGCTTCGGGGACCTCGCAGTCGACCAGGCGGCCCGCCGCGTCGAACGGGCGGGGACCGACATAGCCCTGACCGCACGGGAGTTCGCGGTCCTGGAGCACCTCGCCCTGCACGCCGGCCAGGTGGTGTCGAAGACGGACATCCTCGCCCAGGTCTGGGACTTCGCGTACGACGGCGACCCCAACGTCGTCGAGGTCCACGTCAGCGCCCTGCGCCGCAAGCTCGACACCCCCTTCGGCCGACGTACCATCACGACCGTACGGGGAGCCGGATACCGGCTGGAGACCGACGGCGGCCTTCTTGCCTAGGCCGCTCGCCTCCGTCCGCGCCCGCGCCGCGCTCGCCGCGACCCTGGTCGTCTCCTTCGCCCTCGTGGTCACCGGCATCGCCGTGATCGCCGTACTGCGGCACAACCTCACCGACCGTGCGGCCCTGGAGTCCGAGGTCACCGCCCGTACGGTGGCGGGCGCCCAGGCGGCGCTCACCGGGGACTTCACCGCCCTGGACCTGCCCGACGACCGGGACCGGCTGGTCCAGGTCGTCGACCCCGGCGGCCGGGTCCTCGCCGCCGGCGACGCGCTGCACGGACGCGGCGCCCTCACGAACTTCGCGCCCGCTCCCGCCCCGACCGGCACACCGAGCGCGACGCCCACCCGCTCCGCCGTCCCGACCGCCACCTCGACCGGCGACGACGACGAGAGCGGCGACGACCACGGCGGCGGCCGGGGCAGTGGCCGGGGCGGCGGTCGCGGAGGCGACGAAAGCGACGACACGAGGACCGAGGACACCTCGTCCGACGACTCCGCGACCGGCGCTCCGGCGCGCGGCAAGGTGAGCACCGACGTGGACCGCGAGACGCTGGCCGTGCGGTTCGGCGACCGCAGCCACGACTACGGCTTCGCCGCCGTCCAGGGCACGACGTACGACGGCCGCACGTACACCGTCTACGCCGGCACCTCGCTCGCGGACGAACAGGCCACCCTCGACCAGGTCACCCGCACCATGCTCGCCGCCCTGCCGTTCCTGCTGCTCGTCGTGGCCGGCGTGACCTGGCTGGTCACCCGGCGCGCCCTGCGCCCGGTCGAGGGCATCCGCGCCGAGATGGCCGCGATCACCGGAAGCGGCGACCTGACCAGGCGGGTCCCGGTACCCCGCTCCCGCGACGAGATCGGCCGCCTCGCCCGCACCACGAACCAGACCCTGGCCGCGCTGGAGCAGTCCGTCGAACGCCAGCACCGCTTCGTCGCCGACGCCTCCCACGAACTCCGCAGCCCCATCGCCTCGTTGCGCACCCAGATAGAGGTCGCCGACCAGCACCCCGGGCTGCTGGACACCGGGGATCTCCACCACGACGTCGTACGCCTGCAGCACCTCGCCACCGACCTGCTGCTGCTCGCACGGCTCGACGCGGGCGAACAACCCGGCCACGCCCTCCTCGACCTGACGGCACTCGTACGGGAGGAGGTCGCCCGGCGCGCCCCGACGGACCGGGTGACGCCCGAGGTGGTGGCCGACGACGAGACCGTGCCCCAAGTCCTGGGCAGCCGCGGCCAGTTGGCCCGGGTCCTCGGTAACCTCCTGGACAACGCCCAGCGGCACACCGCCACCGCGATCACCGTGACCCTGGCCCGTGCGGGGAGGACGTCGTGCTCACGGTCGCCGACGACGGCCACGGCATCGCGCCCGCCGACCGCCCCCGGGTCTTCGAACGCTTCGTCCGCCTCGACGAGGCACGCAGTCGTGACGACGGCGGGGCCGGCCTCGGACTGGCCATCGCGCGGGACGTCGTACGCAACCACGGAGGCGACCTCACCGTCACCGAGGCCCCGTCCGGCGGCGCGGGCCTTCCTGGTCACCCTGCCGCGCGCACCGCAGGGCACGGGCGGGGCCCACGCCTGACCGCACCCCCTACGTCGATGCGTGGACACCCGCCGACCAGGTCCTCGGGCGGCACGAATCGGTCGCGGCCGCTTTGGTATCGTCACGGCACCGGACCACCCCGTACCCCCACGGTCCGCACAACCGAGGCATTCCCAGCCGGTGAACCAGGCCTTCGAGCCGTCAGCCCGGCCCCAGTCGCCAGGATCAGCGTGTCCGAGGCGGGGCATGCTCCCGCATTCAGAGGCAGACCGTCATGTGCAAGTCCCGGGCCGGCTCCCGCCGCGTCACCGTGCCCCTTTCCGCCGCCCTCACCGCGACGGCCCTCGCCGCCGTCGGCTGCTCCGGCTCCGCCGCCGACACCTCGCCGAAGACCCCGGAGGCGAAGGTGTCGGCACCACCCGCCCACGCCGGCGTCGACTACCAACTCGGCGGCGCGTACACCCCGCCGAAGGGCGTCTCCGTCGTCTCCCGGGACCACACGGCCTCGCCCGCCCCGGGCCTCTACAACATCTGCTATGTCAACGCGTTCCAGGCCCAGCCGGACGCGGAGGGTGACTGGGACGCCGACCTCCTGCTGCGGGACCGCGCCGGGAAGGTCGTCATGGACAAGGACTGGGGCGAGGCGATGCTCGACATCGGCACCCCGGCCAAGCGCGCCCGGATCGCGGAGAAGGTGGACGACTGGATCGACTCGTGCGCCGACAAGGGATTCGACGCCGTCGAGCCGGACAACTACGACAGCTACACCCGCGCCCCGCACGGACTGCTCACCGCGGCCGACGCCGAGGCGTTCCAGGCGCTGCTCGCCCGCCACGCGCACGCCCGGCACCTCGCCATCGCCCAGAAGAACACGCTCGAACTCGCCAAGGACCGCAAGCGGGTCGGCCTCGACTTCGCGGTGGTGGAGGAGTGCGGACAGTACGACGAATGCGGGTCCTACCTCGACGCGTTCGGCGACCACGTCATCGTCGTCGAGTACACCGAGAAGGGCATGGAGAAGGCCTGCGCGGGCTGGGGCGACCGGATCAGCATCGTCCGGCGGGACCTCGACGTCACCCCGGCCGGCCAGGACGGCTACGTCCGTGAGACCTGCGACCGCTACTGACGGTCGGCCGAGGCAGCACAGCTCGTTGCCCTCGGGGTCCGCCATGCCCCGAACCTCTCCGACGGGTGCTCAGCAGCCGGACCCCACCGACGCGGTCCGGCGGCCGAGCGCTCGCGATCCGACGTACGCGGCGCATCGCCGGCGCGTCACGTCCGCTTCGCGGACACCGCCAGAGCCTTGAAGTCGTCCCATTGGACCCGGGGCGGTCGAGCCCGCGACGCTCCAGATAGCGGGCGGTGGCGCGGCGCGTGCTGCGCAGGACCCGGATCGCGTCGGTCGGACGGCCCGTGCCCATGGGCTCCACCACGCTCGTGGGGACCAGCAGCCAGCGGTCGCCGGCCGTCAGGGTGCCGCGTACAAGGGCGTTGTGCATGTGGTTGAGCCGCTCGTCGTGCCGGTGCACCAGGAGCGAGGCGGGACCGGCGGTCGCCGCGCAGTCGGCGGGTACCTCCACCGCGAAGCCCTCGTCGGTCGGGACGGGCCGGGTCCGGGCGAGCACCGGTGCCCCGGAGGCGTCGCGCGGGCGAGCACCGCCGAGGGGAATCCGGCGAGTTGGGCCGAGCCCGGCAGCGAACGCGGCCTCTCAGGGTCCCGCGGGGCCGACGGGGAAGGGGCGGCCGTACGACGAGCTGGTCCGGGGTGACGGTGATCAGCAGCCGGAGGTAGTACCAGTCCATCAACCGCCGCAAGGGAGCGGTGACATACGCCCTGCTGTGTGGCTGTCGCTCGAAGAGCATCCGCCAGTAGTCCTCGGCTCCCTGCGGGCCGGTCATGATCTCGTCCGGGCATTCGGCCCGGCCGCCGACGAAGATCTGCGGCGCGTGGGCGAGGCCGCTGCCGGTGGGATCGGAGAAGAGGAGGGCGACGCGGTCGTCGCGGCGGATGTTCAGCGCTTTCTGGCTGAAGGCCAGGGAGGTGCTCAGCAGGAGCGTGCCGTCCTTCTGCCGCCGTACCGCGGTCGGCCAGGCCAGTGGGGTGCCGTCGCGGCCGAGGGTGACGAACTCGCAGGTGCGGTAGGCGTCCAGGACGTCGAGCGGCGCGGAGTCGAGAAGGGTCACCGGCCCTGCTCCCCGTCCAGCGGCCCACGCATCACCCGGCAGGCGGCGGCGTACTGGCGGCGGCCCACGGCCTTCCACAGCAGCCGGCCCACCAGCGGGGTCCTGCCCAGGAAGTAGGCCCGCTCCTCGGGAGCTGCGTCCTCCAGGATCGCACCGAGCGCGATCAGGAGCCGGTTCCTGGGTATCCGCTCCAGCCCACGGCGTCCGACCAGATCCCACTCGGCGACCGTCAGATGCTCGGCGACCAGCGGGAGGACCAACCGCTCCTCGTCATCGAGGTGTTCGAGCAGCACGGCGCGATGCTGCTCCAGCGCGAGAGCCAGTTCCTCCCCGGCGATGTGGTCCGCCGCCCGCTCCCACGCGGCCGTCCACTCGGCCACGACCGTCAGGCTCACGTCGATGCGCTGGTGCTGCTCCTCCATGTCGGCGACCAGCCGGCCGTCTGCGGCACGGGTGTGCAGGTGCGGCCAGATGAGCTCGTCCTCGAGGGAGTGGTGGCTGTGCAGGCCCGACACGTACTCGCGCAGGTGGTCGGCGACCTTCGCCGCTCGTGCCGTGTCGCCGTCGCGGACGGCGCGTACGAGGCGGGGCAGATACGCCGACTCACGTCGGAAGACGCGGTGGACCACCACCATCTCGTGGGTGTACGGACGCTCGGCCATGGGAAGTTCGTCCGTGGTGCTGCTGGGGGACACGCTTGCTTGCTCCAACGATCGGATGTCGACAACAGCGGCCCAGGGTCGTGCGCCCCCTTGGCATCCGCTTGGCGCGTCACTTGGCGACGGCTTGGCGCCGGGCCCGGTGCGGTCCTCGCCGGCCGCCTGCGGGAGGGGCGTTTATCGTCTGTTGACGGCTCGGACCCACGGCTCGGGTAGATTCCCGCGCCGTGCTGCGTATTCGAGTCCTGGGTTCACTGAGTGCCGACGACGGGGGCGACCGGTCGACCTCGGCGCTCCACGCCAACGGGCCGTGCTGGCGCTGCTGATCGCGGCCCAAGGCGGTGTCGTGCCCGTCGACCGGATCACGGACGCGGTGTGGCGCGGGGCACCCCCGACCGGGTCACGGTCTCCCTGCACACCTACGTGTCCAACCTGCGCCGCTCCCTCGAACCCGATCGGCCGTCGCGTGCCCCGGCGACCGTGCTGGTCACCGCGGCCCCCGGCTACGCCCTGCGGCTGTCCCGGGACGCGGTGGACGCCTGGCGCTTCGAGACCTGGGTGGGGCGCGCCCGGACCGCCCCGGCGGAGGAGGCCCGTGTTCTGCTCGCCGAGGCGCTCGGCTGGTGGCAGGGACCGGCCTTCGCGGAACACGCGGACGAGACGTGGGCCCGGCCCGAGGTGACCCGTCTGACCGCACTGCTCGCCGAGGCCCGCGAACTCGCCGTCGCGGCCGACCTGAACACCGGGCGCCCGGCGGAAGCGGTACCCGCGGCCGAACTCCTCGTACGGGAGAACCCGTTGAGGGAAGAGGGCTGGCGGCTGCTCGCCCTCGCCCAGTGGGCCTGCGGCCGCCAGGCCGACGCCGTCGCGTCACTGCGCGGTGCGGCGCGCGTACTCCGCGACGAACTCGGCTGCGTCCCCGGTCCGGCGCTGGCCGAACTGGAGTCGGCGGTGCTGGACGGCAGAGCCGACGTGCTGCGCGCGCAGGTGCCGGGCGGTACAGGGGTGGCGTCGCTCGCCGCGGTGTCACGGGGCGGTCCCGATACGTTCGGCGGCGGTCGCGCCCGACCGGGCACGGAGGTCGATGTCGTCACGGGCCACGACGGTGAACCGCGCACCGCACCCGCCCTCTTCGTGGGCCGCGCCGACGAACTGCGCACCGTGGAGGCCGCCGCGCGGGCCGCCCGTCGGCAGGGCGGTGTCGTGCTGGTCACCGGGGAGGCCGGGGTGGGCAAGTCGGCGTTGCTCGGCCGGATCGAGGGACAGCTGCGGTCGGACGGTTGGACGGTGGTGGTCGGCCGGTGCCCCGAGTACGAGGGAGCACCGCCCGCCTGGGCCTGGGCGGAGGCCCTCGGCGCGCTGGCCCGTGAGGCGCCGCCCGCGCGGCCCGAGGAACTGGCGGTACTGCTGCGGGATCAGGACAGCGCGGCCGTCGCGACCCGGGACGAGGCGACCGCCGGACGCTTCCGGATGCACCGCGCCTTCGCCGCGTGGCTGCGCGCGGGTGGCCGGCGAGTCCCCGCTCGCCGTCCTCCTGGAGGATCTCCACCGCGCCGACGGCGAGACCCTCGCCCTGCTGGAGGCGGCGGCAGCGGTGACCGGCGTCCCGCTGCTCACCGTCGCCAGTTACCGGCCCGCCGAGGTGGGGAGCACCTGGTCAAGACCCTCGCCCAGCTCGCTCCCTCGGCCCCCGGGAGGATCGCACTGCGGGGACTGGCGCCGCACGACGTGGCAACCGTCGTCGAGGCCGTGTGCGATGAGCCCGTGGACGCGACGACCGTCGCGGCGCTCGCCGAACGCACCGGCGGCAACCCGTTCTACGTCCTGGAGAGCGCACGCCTGCTGGCCAGCGAGGGCGCCCTGGTCGCCGTCTCCGAGGTACCCCAAGGCGTCCGCGACGTGCTGCGCAGACGGCTGGCCCTGCTGCCCGCCGACGCCCGCTCCGCCGTCCAACTGACCGCCGCCGTCGGCCTGGAGGCCGATGTGGCCGTTCTGGTCGACGCCGCCGACACCGACGAGGACGCGCTGCTGGACGGTCTCGACGCCGCCCTCGCCGCGGACCTGCTGACCGAGTCCGGCCCCGGACGCGTCCGCTTCGTGCACGCCCTGGTCCGCGACACCGTCTACACCGACCTCTCGAGCCTGCGGCGGGCCCGGCTGCACGCTCGGATCGCGCAGGTGCTGCGGCGCCACCGCCCGCACGAACTCGCCGCCCTGGCCCACCACTTCGCCCGCTCGGGCAGCCCCGAGCACACGTCCCTCGCGGTCGACTACGCGCTGCGGGCCGCCGAGGCCGCGGAGCGGCGCTACGCCCACGAGGTCGCCGTGGAACTGATCGAGCAGGCGATCGAGGTGCACTCCGCGGGCACGGGCGCGGCGACGGAAGCCGCCCAACCGGACGACACCGTGGGCCTGTTGGTGCAGCTGCTCGGTGCGCAGATCCGTGCGGGCTCCACGGACGCGGCCCGGCACACCCGCCGACGCGCGATCGAACTCGCCGAACTGGCCGACCGCGGCGACCTGGTGGCCGCGGTCTACGGCGCGTGGACCGAACCGTCGCCCTGGCGCAGCAGGTTGGAGGGCTTCTACGACCGCACCTCGCTGGAGCGCATAGAGCGCCTGGTCGCCGGTACCGGCCTCGACGATCACACCCGCGCCCGGGTGTTGCAGGCCTACGTCGAGGCGGTCGCCGTGGAGGACGCGCCCCGGGCCATGGAAGCGGCCCGCAGCCAGCTCGCCCTCGCGCGCGCGAACGGCGAACCGCGCCTGCTGGCCGCCGCGTTGATGACCTCGGCGAGACTGCTGCCGCACGAGACCCAGGCCGCCGTACGGGCTCCGCTGGTCACCGAACTGCGCCGGATCGCCCACACCCACGACCTCCCCGCCTACCGCTGGGTGTGCGAACACCTCGACGGCATGACCGCCGCCGCGCTCAACGACCCCGCCGCGGTACGCCGCCACACCGAACGCGGACTCGAAATCGCCCGCCGCTACCGGATGGTGTGGGCGCAGGGCCTGGGGGCGGCGACCTCGGCGATGCTCGCGACGATCGCCGGCCGCTTCGACGTCGCCGAGGCCGAATACGCCGAGGCCGACGTCCTCCTGCGCCGCGCAGGCTCCCGTCACGCCAGCGGGCTGCGCATCCTCGGCCTGACCACGATCCGGCTGGCCCAGGACCGCCCGGCCGAGATCGAGCCCGTGATGCGCGCGGTCTACGAGACGGTGGGCGCCCCCGTCGGAGTGGCGCTCGCCCTCATCCTGGCCCGCCTCGGCAGGCTCGACGAGGCGCTCGCGGTGCGGTGCCCGCCCGAGCCGGTGACGGATCACCTGCACGGCATGGAACTCGACTTCCGCGCCCAACTCGCCGTCCTGCACGCCGACTCCGACACCGCGTCGAAACTCGTCGCGCACCTGCTGCCGGTCCGCGACCAGCTTGGCGGCGCGGCCGGAGCCGCCTACGCGACCCGCCCCCTGCCCATGCCCTCGCCGATCTGTACCGACTCCTGGGCGAGCACCGCGCCGCGGCCGACAACTACGCCCTGGCCGAACACACCGCGCTGGCCTGGGGTTCAGCCCACCTCGCCGCCCGCGCCCGCGAGGCCGCGGCAGACCTCGCCGCGGAGTGTGCACGACGACGCACGTTCACGATGTAGGAGAAGCAGGAGAGTGCCCGGGGCTGTTGCCGCCTCCCGACCGGTCGGCGTCCGTGTGCCGCGCGGTCCCTGCTCGGCCTGTCGGCCGTCGGGCGGCCCAGGTGGTGGGCTGCCGCAGCGGTCAGGGGCGTTCGGCGTCTCGACTCAGGCGCCTGGAGGCCTGCTCAGCCATCTCGGGATCTTCCCCACGCTGCACGTCCTTCCTCGGCTTCACCAGGGGCGGCCACATTCAGGTCCCCGCGGCGCCGACCCCCCACCAGGGACCGACTCAGCCGGGCACCCCGGCGGGCGATGTCGCGGGTGCGGCCGGGGCGGCCCCCAGGCGAAGGCGTCCCCACAAAGCCGTCACCGCGGCTACCCGGTGTCGGTCAGCCGGCCGGGGATCCGGACGGGACGGCAGCACTAAGCCGACTCGCGTACGACCAGTTCCGGGTCGAAGACGACCGACGTCGCCTCGGTGCGTACGCCGTGGATGTGTTCGTCGAGCAGGCGGGCCATCTCCGCCGCCATCTCCTCGACCGGCTGGCGGATCGTGGTCAGCCGGGGTGGCAGGTCACGGCGACGCTGGAGTCGTCGAAGCCGACCACCGCGACGTCCTCGGGCACCCGGAGTCCGTGTTGCTGTACGGCCTGGCAGGCGCCCTGCGCCATGAGGTCGTTGGCGGCGAACACACCGTCAAGACCGGGCCGGCGGGCCAGGAGGTCCGACATGGCCGCGAGTCCGCTGTCCAGGGTGAACTCGCCCTCGGCGACCGGGACATGGGGGTGGCCGTGGCGGGCGAGCGTGTCACGGAACCCGGCCAGCCGCTCCTGGCTCGCCGCCACGTCCAGGGGGCCGCAGACCGTGGCGGGCCGGCGGCAGCCGCGGGCGAGGAGGTGCTCGGCGGCGAGGCGGCCGCCGTCCCGGTGCGCCAGGTCCACGTAGCTGAGCGGGACCGGTCGGGAGGGGCGGGCGAAGAGCACCGCCGGCAGCCGGGCGTCGGCGAGAAGGGCGGGCAGCGGGTCGTCGGAGTGGGTGGAGACCACCAGGGCGCCGTCGGCGCGGCCCTGGCGCAGATAGGTCAGCACCTCCTCCCGTGCCTCGGCCGACTCGGCGAACATCAGGACGGGGTGCATCGAGCGGGGGCGCAGGAAGCCGACGATCCCGCCGACGACCCGCCCGAAGAACGGATCGGCGAACACCCTTGTGGCGAAGGTGTCCTGGCCCGCCTCGGTGATGTCCCCGGCGCCGGACACCACCAGGGCCACGGTCTCGGCCCGCCGGGTCACCAAGGAGCGGGCGGCCCTGTTGGGCGCGTAGCCGGTCCGCTCGATGGCCCGGCGGACCACTTCCTGTATCTCAGGATCCACGTTGCGGATGCCGTTGACGACCCGGGACACGGTGGCCCGGGAGACGCCGGCCTCCCGGGCGACGTCCTCCAGCGTCGGGGCCTGTCTGCTCATGCGGGCACCCTAACGGACGTGCGGCGCAGGGCAATAGAGCGCTCTCCCGGAGCGGTCAGGACGCTCCGGGAGAGGCCCGTCCGTCAGGCGTAGACGCCGAACTCGTACAGCGAATACCCATAACCCGTGCCCCGCGCCGTGCCGTTGACGCGGACGTACCGGCCGGTCCCGGTGACGTCGAAGTCGTCGATCCCTCCGTTGCCGTCGGAAACGGTGCGCACGGTCTGCCAGTTCTGGCCGTCGTCGGAGGTCTGGATCGTGTAGGCCTTGGCGTACGAGGCCTCCCAGGACAACTGGACGTGCCGGAACGTGGTGCGGGTGCCGAGATCGACCTGGACCCACTGGGGTCGCTCCAGTCACTGGCCCAGCGCGTGGCCTGGTTGCCGTCCACCGCGTTGGCCGCGGTGCAGGGGCAGTCGCCGTAACTCGCCTGGTAGGACGAGGCGGTGGCGGGTCTGCCCCGGGCCACGTTGGTGCCGGACGGCACCGGCGGGACGACCCGGATCGAGCGGGTCTCGACGCCGACGTTGCCCCGTCCGTCGGTCGCCTTGACGTACACCTTCCAGACGCCCGGACGGTCCGGTGCGGTGACCTTGAGACGGCCGCCGCCCAGGTTGGTGGAGGGCAGCGAGACCAGGTTCTTGCTCTGGTCGACGTAGTTGCTGTTGTCGAGGACCTCGTACGAGATCGGGTCGCCGTCGGGGTCGGTGGCCCGCACGGACAGCACCAGGTCGCGTCCCGCCTGCACCTGGCCCGCGCCGCCCTCGACGGTCAGGTCGGAGATGACCGGCGGGGTGTTGTCATGGCTGGTGTCGCCGCCGTAGGCCCTCTTCACCGCGTAGTACGACAGCCGCTTCTGGCCCGCGGGCAGCAGGTTGAACCAGATGCCGCCGAAGTCGTACTCGGTGCCGTAGTGGAACATCGTGGCGCCGAGCGCGACCCCCCTTGTGCCCGGTGACGCAGTTCCAGGCGCGGGTGTAGCCGTCGGCCTTGGCCTGGTCGGAGGGTTCCAGCGGAACGCCGTTGGCGTCGTTCGGGACCTCCCACTCGCCGGCCGGGCCGGTCTCGGTGAGGATGTAGGGCTTGGTGTAACCCCTTGCTGCCAGGCGGACTTGATGTCGCACACCGCGTTGTAGGAGTTGACGGCGTACAGGTCGAGGTCCGGCGCGTTCTTCTTGAAGTAGGGCCAGGCGCCTACCCACGCGTCGGTGGACGTGACCGGGTGGTTGGGGTCGACGGCGTGGATCTTCTTGGTGATGTCGTTGACGAGAGTGGTGTAGGCGTCGCGCTGTCGCTCCAACTCGTCGCCGCTGTAGCAGTTCTGGAGCCCGAGGACCGACTCGTTGCCCACGTCCCACATGAGAACGCCGGGGTTGTCCTTGTAGGTCTGGACCCACTGGGGAACTCGGTGAGGACCTGGTTCTTGTAGGCGGTGTCGGTCAGGTAGTTGACGCAGCCGCCGCTGCCGGGTCCGCCGCCGGGCTGGAGCCAGAAGCCCGCGACGACCTTGATTCCGTGGGCCGCCGCCGAGTCGAACAGCGGCTTGCTGGAGGCGTCCGTCCCCAGGTGCGGATCGTGTTGACGCCCATGGACTGCAGGTCTGGCATGTACTTGTCGGCGTCGGCGACGCTCGGGCCCCAGGTCAGTCCCTTGACCTGGTACGGCTGCCCGTTGACCGTCAGCTGCCAGGCGCCCTGGCCGCCGGTGACCTTGACGACGCTGCCCGCGGCGTGGGCCTGGACGGCGGGCAGTGCGGCGAGGAGTCCGGCCGTCAGCACGCCGGCGGTGAGGGGTGCCGCGATGCGGCGTGTTCGGGTTCGCGTTCGTGTATGGGTGCGGGTGCGTGGGGGCATGCGCGGGCTCCTTACGGCAGTCGGTAGTTCGCGTCGAGCGCGGCGCCCGCCTCCGGGTGGGTCTGGTCGTAGCCGCGCGCGTCGCACTGCAACCCGCCGACCACGCAGTGGTCGACCAGTGCCTTGAGCGTGGGGGCGTCCCAGGCGTTGAAGAAGTCGTAGTGGAAGCTGTGGCCCGTTCCGCTGGCCAGCCGCACCTGCGACATGTCGCCGTTCACGGGGAAGGCCATCTTGAACTCGATCATCGGCAGCGCCACCGGGTGGTCGGCCGGGCACATGTTGTCGTTCGTGCCGGGCTTCACGATGGGGTAGGCCATGTGGCTCTTGTGGTCGGGGGTGTCCAGGTACTTGCCGTCCCAGCAACTGGGCGCCTGGAAGCGGATGTTGAGCTGGACGTCCGCGCGGTT
Organism: Streptomyces sp. P3; assembly: GCA_016893485.2. Classification (GTDB taxonomy): domain Bacteria; phylum Actinomycetota; class Actinomycetes; order Streptomycetales; family Streptomycetaceae; genus Streptomyces. Next base: position 512,404 of record JAFEKX020000001.1, on the reverse strand, counting down.
CGGGCAGGTCGAGGGGAACTCGGTGTTGAAGAAGCTGTCCCCGCACTCCCAGCCCTCGACGAAGCCGGGGTGGTGCCGGAAGTCGTCGGCGCTCTGCGTGGGGCTGCCGACGACGAAGCGCAGGCCCTTGGGGAACGGCCGGACGCTCGTGTAGTCGGTGACCCCGGCCTTGTAGTAGATGACCTGCGGGCCGACGGGAAGGATCTGCTGGTTGCCGTTGTAGAGCGTGGGCATCCAGTAGCCGGACAGGTCGCCGGGAGCCTTGCACGTGGTGCCGCCGGCCGACAGCGAGGCGGTGGTGCTGTTGGCGTCGGTCGTCGTGTTGCCCATGAAGGTGTGGTCGTGGGACTTGCCCGGCTGCTGCGGATAGACGATGGGGTCGTCCGGCCGGGTGTGCGTGACCGAACAGTTGGCCTGGAACTCGTGGAAGTAGGCGTGCGGCGGATTCTGCGTGGACGGTGTCACGCCGGTGACCGGCGGGTTGGCGGGGATGTAGCCGTCGCCGTCCGGGTCCTCGGGGAGTTGGCCGTGGACGCGGCCATCGCGTGACCGGAGTGGGTGGCCGCGAACGACTGCGCGGCGGCGGTGTGCGGTGCGGGTGCCCCGGCGCTGATGGCGACGCCGCCGAGGCCGAGCGAGGTCAGCAGGAGCGCGCCGGTGATCAGCGTGGCTGACAGGCCTTTCGATCTCCTGGACATGGAGACCTCCTCCTGAACGGTGGGGGTGTCAGAGGTGGTGGCCCGGTGCCCTCATGACGTGACGTCGGACGAGATGACGTGGCGTCGGACGCGCGTTGGCGTGAGGGGAAGCCGGGAGACGATGGGAGAGCGCTCTCCCGCCGAGGAGTGTTGGGGCCATGTCATCAAGGTGTCAAGGGATCCGGCAGAAGTGGACCCCGGCGGTTTTCAACTCCCGTAGGGCTGCCGGAAGTTGAGACTCACGGGTTAAATCAAGACGTGAACTAAGCGCCGCAGGTGAGGCGATGCCGCCTCCTGGCCGAGGTGGCGCTTCCCGGGTGTGTCACCAACCCGGTGCCGCCTCGCCTCGCTTCGCCTTCAAGGCTTGACGGGATCCGCGCCGTGTCCGGTTCGTCTGCCCCGCCTTCGTCCAGGTCGTGCCGTTCTCGGTGGTCCGCCGACTCGACGTTCATGAAAGGAAGTTAAGAAACTCGCGTCACGACTCTTGCCACCCCGATGGTTCATTCCTTAAATCAAACCGTGAACTAAGTAGGGCGTAAGGCCAGTTCGAGCACACCGAGCGCTGGGCAGAACCTGCCCCGGCGTTCCGGTTCCGTGTGTCCGCTTCGCTCGTCACCCCACCCGCATGGAGTCACGGCATGAAACTCAGATCCTTGGGTGTCGCGTTGGCCGCAATGGCCGCGCTCGTCACCCCTGCCCCTGCACAGCAGCCCGGCCGCGGCGGCAGACCTGCCGCTGTCGCAGGGCAAGACGGCCACCTCGTCGTCCGACGAGAACGCGGGCACCGTCGCCGCCAACGCCGTCGACGGCAACACCGCCACCCGCTGGTCCTCCGCCGCCACCGACACCCAGTGGCTCCAGGTCGACCTCGGCTCCACGGCCACCATCACCCAGGTCGTCCTCAACTGGGAGACCGCCTACGGCAGCGACTACAAGATCCAGACGTCCGCTGACGGCACGACCTGGACCGACGTCAAGTCCGTGACCGGCGGCGACGGCGGCACCGACACGCTCGACGTCTCCGGCCAGGGCCGCTACGTCCGGATGTCCGGCGTCCACCGCGCGACCCAGTACGGCTACTCCCTCTGGGAGTTCCAGGTCTTCGGCAGCACGGGCGGCACCACCCCGCCCGCCGGCTGTGACACGGCCAACGCGGCCCAGGGCAAGACGGCGACCGCCTCCTCCACCGAGAACGCCGGCACCCCGGCGTCGGCCGCCTTCGACGGCAACACCGGCACCCGCTGGTCCAGTGCCGCCTCCGACCCGCAGTGGATCCAGGTCGACCTCGGGTCGTCCCAGAGCCTGTGCCGGGTCGACCTCAACTGGGAGGCCGCTTACGGCAAGTCCTTCCAGATCCAGGCCTCGGCCGACGGCCAGACCTGGACCACGCTCAAGTCCGTCACGGACGGCACGGTCGGCTCGACGTCCTACGACGTCTCCGGCCAGGGCCGCTACGTGCGGATCAACGGAACGGTCCGTGGCACCGGCTACGGGTACTCGCTCTGGGAGGTGGCCGTCCACACCGGTTCGGGCGGCGGCAGCGGTCCGGTACAGGGCGGCGGCGACCTCGGGCCCAACGTGATCGTTGTCGACCCCTCGACACCCAACCTCCAGGCGAAGTTCGACCAGGTCTTCGCGCAGCAGGAGTCGAACCAGTTCGGCACCGGCCGCTACCAGTTCCTCATGAAGCCCGGTACCTACAACGGGATCAACGCCCAGGTGGGCTTCTACACCTCGATCTCGGGCCTCGGCCTCAACCCCGACGACGTCCACATCAACGGTGACGTCACCGTCGACGCGGGCTGGTTCAACGGCAACGCGACCCAGAACTTCTGGCGTTCGGCGGAGAACCTGTCGATCACGCCCTCCAACGGCACCGACCGCTGGGCGGTGGCCCAGGCCGCCCCCTTCCGCCGCATCCACGTGCAGGGCGGCCTCAACCTCGCCCCGAACGGCTACGGTTGGGCCTCCGGCGGCTACATCGCCGACTCCAAGATCGACGGTACGGTCGGCCCGTACTCCCAGCAGCAGTGGTACACCCGTGACAGCTCCGTCGGCGGCTGGACCAACGGCGTCTGGAACATGACGTTCTCCGGCGTGCAGGGCGCCCCGGCCACCAACTTCGACTCCGGCCCGTACACCACCCTGGACAACACCCCCGTCTCGCGCGAGAAGCCGTACCTCTACCTGGACGGCAACGCGTACAAGGTGTTCGTGCCCGCCAAGCGCACCAACGCCCGCGGCGTCTCCTGGCCCAACACGGCCGGTTCGTCGATTCCGCTCGACCAGTTCTACGTGGTCAAGCCCGGCGCGACCGCGGCGACCATCAACACCGCTCTCGCCCAGGGCCTGAACCTGCTCTTCACCCCGGGCGTCTACCACCTCGACCAGACCATCAACGTGACCCGGGCGAACACCGTCGTCCTCGGTCTAGGCCTGGCGACCATCGTTCCGGACAACGGCGTCGACGCCATGCACGTGGCGGACGTCGACGGAGTCAAGCTCGCCGGCTTCCTGATCGACGCCGGCAGCTCCAACTCCAACACCCTGCTGCAGATCGGCCCGGCCGGCAGCTCCGCCGACCACTCCGCCAACCCGACCACCATGCAGGACGTGTTCGTGCGCATCGGCGGCGCGGGCCCCGGCCTCGCCACCAACTCCGTCGTGGTCAACAGCGACGACGTCATCGTCGACCACACCTGGCTATGGCGCGCCGACCACGGCCAAGGCGTCGGCTGGGAGACCAACAGAGCCGACTACGGCCTCGTGGTCAACGGCGACGACGTCCTCGCCACCGGCCTGTTCGTCGAGCACTTCAACAAGTACGACGTGCTGTGGAACGGCGAACGCGGGCGCACGATCTTCTTCCAGAACGAGAAGGCCTACGACGTCCCGAACGCCGCCGCCATCACCCATGACGGCATCGTCGGCTACGCGGCCTACAAGGTCGCCGACTCCGTCAACGTGCACGAGGCATGGGGCCTGGGAAGTTACTGCAACTTCACCTCGGACCCGTCGATCGTGCAGGCCCACGGCTTCCAGGTACCGGTCAAGACAGGGATCAAACTGCACGACATCCTGGTGATCTCCCTGGGCGGCAAGGGCCAGTACGCCCACGTCGTCAACAACACCGGCGCACCCACGTCGGGCACGGACACCGTTCCCTCGAAGATCACGTCGTTCCCCTGACGGTGACCGCGGCGCCGGCCTGACCGCCGACGCCGCCCACTGACAGGACGCGGGTGCCGGGTTCTCCTTTGGGGAGGAGGCCCGGCATCCGCACGTCGTGCCCGGGGAGCCGCACCGGATCATCGTCGACGGGGCGCAAGCCGTCCCCTCGACGCCACCTCGCGTACTGGGCCGGTCGGGGGCGGGCGTCCCGCGGTGGGGAGACCACCGGGCAGGCCGCCGATGGCCCGCTCTTGGTTTACGGGCATCCGGTACGGGCTACGCGGTGGCGCGAGCGGGCGTCCGCGGGCCCGCCTACGAGCGGCCCGACAGCCGGAGGAGGATGGATGAGCGACAGACCCGCAGGGGACCGGACGGATTCTCAGACGGGTGCGGGAGCCCCGCCGCCCCGGCCGGCCGACCCGCACACAGGCACCGAACCCCGTACCGCCCGCAGTCCGCTACGACTGCGCAGACTGCTCGCGGGAGTGTTCCTGCCGCTCTTCGTCGCGGCGGCGGTGCTGTTCGCGATATGGGCCGCTCGCACGGATCCGGGCGGCAGCCCGAGCCGGGGCGTACTGGTCGGCGTCGCCGTGGGCTGCGCCGCGCTGGCCCTCACGGCTGCGCTGGACCTGGTGGTTGTCGCACGCCGGCTGCGGCGGCGCCGGACCGTCGGCTCATCCGCACCCTGAGCCGGACCGGGGCGGCGGATGCCGTGGCCCGGCCGTACGTCACGGAGTGAGTTTCTCCTGGTGGCCCCCGCACCACTCGGCGAGCAGGACCGTCGCGTCGTCGTCGAGTCGACCGTCATGGTGCTGCAGTACCGCCGCCATCAGCCGGCGCAGCGTTTCGTGCAGGGTGTGCTCGCCGGAGTGATGGCGCAGGACGAAGTCGGTGAACCGGTCCTGCCCGAACTGTCTGCCGAGCGCATCTCGTGCCTCGACGATGCCGTCGGTGTACAGCAACAGGCGGTCGCCCGGCTCCAGTTGCTCGGTGCGCTCGGTGACCCGCAGTCCGAGGTCCGTGCCCATGGGGCCGGCTGGAGGACAGGTCAGGTCGGTGGCCCACCGGTTGCCACGCAGCAGGATGGGCAGGTGGTGCCCGCGATTGACCCAGGTCAGTCGCCCGGTCACCAGATCCAGGTCGGCCAGGAGGCCGGTGACGTAGCGGCCCGTCCCGAACTGCTCGATCAGGGTGCGCTCCACGTGCCAGCTGGTCTCGGTCAGGGTTGCGCCCTGGCGGCGGGCGTTGCGGCAGGCGGCCACAGCGAGATTGGCGGTGATGCCGGCTGTGGTGTCGTGTCCCAGGGCGTCGAAGATGCCGAGGTGGAGGACGCTGTCCGCGACGGCGTAGTCGTAGGCGTCACCGCCGACCTCGTAGGCGGGTTCCATCACCGCTCCGACAGTCGCGTGGCGTCCGGCGAAGGCGGGCGGGGGAGTGAGGTGCCACTGCATCTCCGCGGCCACGTTCATCGGTTCAGTGCGCACCAGACGGGCGTACGAGTCGCTGAAGGAACGCTTGCTCAGCAGGAGCAGGGCTGTCAGCGACGCGAGGTCGAGCACGTCCTGACACGTCCCTTCGTCGTCGCTGTCGGTGTCCGTCCGCAGCACGCCGATGCGCTCCACGCCGTCGGTGATGGTGACCCACCATCGCCATCGGCCCGTCCGAGAACTCGCTCTGTCCTGCTCGGCGAGAAGGGCCACACGCTGGTAGGCCTGGCCGGGCAGACTGCCCTGGACGGTGAACTCTTCGCCCCCAGCACCCGCGTTCTTGCCCCTGCCGGTGAGCCGGCGCAGCACCGTCTCACGGAGGTCGACGACGAAGACGGCTGCCTCGTGCATGCCGACCGCGGCGGCGTGGCTGCGGATCATGTCGGGGAGTTCTTCCAGCGTGGCGACGTGACTGGCCTGCATCAGCCGCACCAGTGACGCCGGCGCCTTGTCCGTCATGCCCTGTACCTCCCGACGGGAAAGATCGCGGCACGGCGCCGCTGTCCGGCGCAGTCGGCATCTCTGGATGTCTCCACCCGTCCGGGCGGTCACCGGTCCCGTGCCTCCGCTGTTCCTGGCGGGTAACCCGTGGCCCGTCGCCCACACGGCGACAAGGGGGAGGGATTGTGTTCATGCGTCGCCAGCGGGACCCGACGTCGGCGTCGACCCTCGCGGCACCGGCTCCGGGGCGGAAACGAGCTTCTCCGTGAGCGAGGTGCGACCGCAGGTGGCCCGCGCGGGACGAGTCACTGACCGACCTCCGTTCGGACCAGGTGGGTCAGCTGCTCCGCGGCCCGCACCGAGGCGTCACCGCAGCAGTTGTTGAACAGCACGTGGACCTGCCCCGCCTGCTCGGCGAGCACACGCAACCGAGGCAGCCACTCGGCGAGTTCGCCATCGGAGTACGTGTACCGGAAGCGGTCCTCCTTGCTCCCTCGTCCCCACGCGGTGCTGCGCCCGTGGAACCGTACGACGCTCAGTCGGGATGTGGTGACAGGTGACACGGGCGGCAGGGAAGAAGGCAGCCCCTGCACCATGTCGACGGCGACCGCGGCCATCCCGTGGTCCGCGAGCAGAGCGCATGTCGACCCGGCCTGCTCCGGCCGCCACCAGTCGGGATGCCGGAACTCCACGGCGACCGGCCAGCCGGCCGTGCGCCGTGCGGTCTGCGTCACGATCCGCTCGCCCGGGGCTCCCGGCCGCAGCCACGGCGGGAACTGGAACAGCACGCTGCCAAGTCGTCCCGCTCTCCGCAACGGGTCGATCCCCTCGGCGAACCGCGCCCACAGCTCGTCGAGTACGCCGCTGTCCTGCGTGTCGGCCGGCAGTCCGTCAGGTAGGACGCCCTTGCGTGCGGGGTGCCCGGTCAGCAGAGAGAACGCCTTGACGTCGAAGACGAAACCGTCTGGTGTGCGTTCTGTCCACATCCGGCTGACGCGCTCTTGAGGCAGGGCGTAGTACGAGGCGTCGACCTCGACGACCGGAAACCGCCCGGCGTAGTAGCGCAGCCGCCCCTCCGCGTCCCGCTGCCCGGTCGGGTACCAGCCACTGCGTACCAGTGCCGGGTCGGTCCACGAACAGGTGCCCACAAGAATGTCTCCCATACGGGACCGGTACCCCGGAGGCGAGATCTCGCTCCCTGCCGCGACTGATCGCGTGCCGCGTCCCCGTATCCGCGGAGCGGACGGTCGACGGCGCTGTGGATGTGCCGGGGCCGGGTTGGAGGTCGGCGTGAGGATGCCTGAACCCGGGCGTGACGGAGTCGGTGGCGGTGAGATCTGCGCGCGTCGGCAGGCACGTCGAGCTCGCACCGGGCGGTCTCCGGCCACGAAAGCCTGCCGGCCGTCTCCGACGGGAGCCGCGAGCCCGGTCAGCGCTTGAAGTCCGTCTCCTCGATGCGGGTCTGTACGGTCCTGCCTGTCTCCCACATGTTGGCGCCCGGGGCCACCTGCGGCATGGGAATGTCGGTCCGGTTCTGCCGCTTGCGGGAGCTGGAGACGCCGAGCCGCTCGTCCCGGGCCTGGATCATGTCGTCCGAGGCCTGTCCGTCCGCGGTGAAGCCCATCATCAGCTGCGGGATGCCGTAGGGGAAGTCGTCGCGGTCGTACTGCCAGGTGTGGAAGGTCTTGCCGTACGTGGTCACGAGGTCCTCGAAGTAGACGTGTTCGGCGAGGTCGGGGATGCCGGGGCGGTGAGGCTGCCGGACTTCACCTCGTAGTGGTGGCTGTGCCACAGCCGCTTCTCGTCCACGGGCAGGGCGCGGAAGCGCTCCTCGCTGATGATGTACTCGATGCCGATCAGACGCGCGTCGGGCGCGTTGCGGTCGAAGATGACGCACTGGTGCAGGTCGTGCCGTAGGTGGATGCAGAAGTGCGTGGCCTCCACCTGCCGGCCCATGTCGTCGGCGTACATGTGGAAGCCGTTGAGGTAGGTGCTCATCGCGTCGAGTGGGTACTTCGGTTGCATGGCCCCGGCAGCCAGGTCGAGGGCGCGGTGCTTTAGCGGATGTCCCTTGCCGACCCTGCTGATGGTGGCCACCTTGCGGCCGAGCAGGAGACCGGCCGCGGCCGTCACGCCCGCCGCGACACCGATGGCGAGGGATGCGGCAGGCCTACGGCCCGAACCGCGCGAGTGCTGGGTTCCTCGGATGGATGCCATGGGTGGTGGGTGCCCAGTGTCCTGCGGGCTTAACGGGTGTCCGAGCGGATGGTCCTGCCGGTATTCGCGGTTTCCGGCTGCCGGGCCGGGGCACTCGGCTCGGAATCCGTACGGACGAAGCGAATTCGGGACAGGTCGTCAAGGAGGCTGACATGGAATGGGCTCGGCGGGCTGCCTGCGCTCATGAGGACCCGGAGCTGTTTTTCCCCCTCACTGCCACGGGACCGGCGCTCCGGCAGGAACACGATGCCAAGCGGGTCTGCCTCAGCTGCCCTGTCACCCGACAGTGCCTGGCCTGGGCGATCGACAGTGGGCAGACCCACGGCATATGGGGCGGCACGAGCGAGCGGGAACGTGCTGAACTGCGCAGGGTGACTGCTTTCCGCGACGCGCGACTGAACGCGTGGGCCCCCGGGGCCGTAACGCGAACGGGTCGTTCCGAAAAGGCCTGCGTGCAGGAGATGGATCTGGCGCAGATGGCGCTGCGTCGGGTTGTGCCCGACCCCTGAGGGAGCGTGCCCGCGCGCATGCCCTCCTTCGGACGGGAGAATCGGGCGCTTGCACTTGTGAGGGCGTTGTGGGGGTAGACGAGCCTGATCGCTGCTGTGCCGCAAAGGGCGAGCGGGCTTTGAGAAAATGGTGGGCATGGACATCGGTCGCAGAAACAACGTCACCGTCACCGGGAACCCCGAGGGGCGCACGGTGGTGCTGGCTCACGGATTCGGCTGTGACCAGAACATGTGGCGGCTGACGGTTCCTGCCCTTGCCGCGGAGTACCGGGTAGTGCTCTTCGACTACGTAGGCGCGGGCCGCTCCGAACTCTCCGCCTTCTCCAAGGCCCGCTACTCGTCCCTGGAGGGTTACGCCCAGGACGTGGAGGAGATCTGCGAGGCGCTCGACCTGCGGGACGCGGTGTTCGTGGGGCACTCCGTCAGCGCCATGATCGGCGTCCTGGCAGCCGCCCGCGTCCCGGAGCGCATCGGGGCCCTGGTGATGATCGCTCCTTCCCCCGCTACATCGACGACGGCGGCTACCACGGCGGATTCAGCTCCGAGGACATCGACGAACTCCTGGCGTCGCTGGATTCGAACTATCTGGGCTGGTCGGCCGCGATGGCCCCGGTGATCATGGGCAACGCGGAGCAGCCCGAACTGGGGAGGAACTGGCCCAGAGCTTCTGCGCCACCGACCCTGAGATGGCCGGCGTCTTCGCCCGCACCACGTTTCTCTCGGACTCGCGCGCCGAACTCAAGACCGTGCAGGTGCCGACGCTGGTCCTGGAGAGCAGCCAGGACGCGATAGCCCCCGCGATGTCGGAGCCTTCGTCCACCAGGCGATCCCGGGCTCGTCCCTGGTCACCCTGGAGGCGACCGGACACTGCCCCCACCTGTCCGCCCCGAAGCCACCAACCAGGCGATCACGACGTTCCTGGACGGCCTCCGATGATGTGCCGAACCGACCAGGAGCCCGACCCCGGCAGAGCAGCGGGGACGCGCGGGCCTCCGACGCGGCATTCGCGGCACTGCTCGAGGACAGCGCCGAGGAGCTGTACGAAGGCGCCCCGTGCGGATATCTGTCGACCTTGATGGACGGCACCATCGCCAAGATAAACACCAGGCTGCTGGGATGGCTCGGCCTGGCGGAGGACGAGGTGGTGGGCCGTATGCGCTTCACCGACCTGCTCACCGTGGGCGGCAGGCTCTACCACGAGACGCACTTCGCGCCGCTGCTGCAGATGCGCGGGGAGATAGGCGGCATCGCCCTGGAGATCAGACAGGCCGGCGGCGGCCGGATGCCGGTCCTGGTCTCCTCCGTCGTCAAACACGGAGACACCGGTGGGCCCCTGCTGATCCGCACCACCGTCTTCGACGCCCGGGACCGTCGTGCCTACGAAGAGGAGCTTCTGCGCGCCCGCAAAGCGGCCGAAGCGGCCCACCGTCAGGCCGAGGCCGACCGGGCCCGCCTCCAGGACGCCCTCGCCGCACTCCAGCAGTCCCTCCTGCCCGACCGACTGCCTTCGGTGCCCGGTGTGGAGACGGCCGTCCACTACCGCACCGCTTCCCCGACCACCTCGGCGGGGACTTCTACGATCTCTTCCCCATCGACGGCAAACGCTTCGGGTTCTTCCTCGGAGACGTGTGCGGCAAGGGCCCCCAGGCGGCTGCGGTCACCTCGTTGGCCCGCTACACCCTGCGCGCCGCCGCCCTGCACGACCCCGATCCCGTGTCCGCCCTGTCCACCCTGAACCAGGCGGTCTACGAGCGCTACACCAGCGGGGACCCGCGCTACTGCACCACCATCTTCGGCACCATCGAATCCGACGTCGCCAACGGACAGGCCACCATCCACCTCGCCTCGGGCGGCCACCCCCAGCGCTCGTCCTGCGCGCCGACGGCGCCGCCGACTTCCTGCCCACCCCGGGCGGCCTGCTCGTCGGCATCCTGCCCTCCGCGCACTTCACCACCGCCACCACCACCCTGGGCCCCGGCGACACCCTCCTGCTCTACACCGACGGCCTCACCGAGGCCCGCACCGGCGAGGACCGCACCGCCCTCTTCGGCGACGAGGCGCTGCGCAGCTTCACCGCACGCCACGCCGGCCGGTCCGCCGGGGCCGTCGTAGAGGCACTGACCGGGCTGCTGGATGATTTCGCCGACGGACTGGAAGACGACACGGCCCTGCTCGCACTGGGCGTTCCCGCCCCCAGCCACAGGAGTGAAACCCTTTTTCATGAGTCCCTTGAACCTCGTCGTCCGTTCCACTCCGACCAGCACCACAGTCGGGGTGGTCGGCGAACTCGATTACGACACCGCCTCCGAGCTGCGGGAACTGCTCACCAGCTTGACTCTTCAGCCCGGTCGGCAACTCGTCCTGAACCTGAGCGGCCTGGAGTTCTGCGACTCGAGCGGTCTCACCGCTTTGATCATCGCGCACAACCTCACCCAGGCTGCCGGCGCCGACCTGGTCCTGACCGCCATCCCCGCCCACACCCAGCGCATGCTGCGCACCGTCGGCCTGGACCAGATCTTCGTCATCCGCTCCGACAGTGACGCCGCGACCGCCTGAGCCGCGCGCCGACGCTGAGCGCTCGCTGGCTGCGGGGGAAGACCGTCCGTCATTACTAGGTCATCGCAGTGCGAGCCGCCGCGATGACATGGAGCGTGGCCGCCGATGTCGTACGTGGTCTCGCAGTGGCAGCTGCGGCACGTCGGCAGAAACTGCCCGGCCGCCTTCGACGCGAACATCTACTTGGTGCCGCCCCAGGTCATGCCGCGCACCCGGCGCAACAGTGAGCCGATGGTCCTCGCTCGCGCCGGCACCACTCGCCGCTACGGCATCGAGCACCGGCGCTTCACCGCCTTCTCGACGTCCGCCCGCGGCGACTTGGCCCTGACCGACTCCCCGCCCTGCGCACGTCAAAGGCCCTCCGGAGAGAAAGACGCTGCGGACTCAGGTACCTGGTGGCCTCCGCCACGACGTCGAATCGCCCTTTTCCTCCACCGCAGTCCACTGGCCGGGACTTCGACGGCTCACCCAACTCCGCTCCGGTGAAAGCCGTGCGAAGGCGCGTCGGTGGAAAAGGTTCGGCGGGCCTCGCATGGGCACCCGGCGCGGGACGGCACATCCACGTCGATCGATTTTGGAGGAGCCTTGAGTGACTTCGACCGTCCCCCTACGCAAGACACCGACGGCTCGGCGGAAGTAGCGCGCACCGCCCAGGACAAGGCGGCCGAGGGCGCCGGCCTGGTCGGCGAGAAGACGACCGATGTGGCCCGCACCGCCAAGGAGCAGGCCGCGAACACGGTGGCCGAGGCCACCACCGAGGGCCGCAACCTCCTGGAGGAACTGCGCGAGCAGGTGCAGGAGCAATCCCGTTCGCAGGCGCAGCAGTTGGCAGGCAATGTCCGTCGGCTGGCCGACGAACTGCACGACATGAGCGAGAACGGCAAGCCGGGCTCGACCGCCGCAGCGGTGGTACGACAGGTTGCCGACGGCGGCCGGCAGGCGGCCGCCCACTTGAGAACCGCGGCCCCGAGGGCATCGTCGAGGACCTGCGCGACTTCGCCCGCCGCAGGCCCGCACTGTTCCTGGCGGGCGCGGCTGCCGCCGGCTTCGCGGCAGCCCGCCTGGGCAAGGGGATATCCGCTGCCGGCTCCGGTGCCGCGAGCGTGAGCACCGGCACGGATACAAGCGGCCCCCGGGCCGACTCGGGCGCGGTCGCCGACCCTGCTCCCGCCTATCCGCAGGCTTCCGCGGTGCCGCCCCGGCCTTCGGTCGCTCCCCCGCCTCCGTGTCCTCGCCCGTGGAGCCCCACGAGCAGGGATTCGTCCAGCGGCCCGAGGGGTACTGAGCCATGGCGCTGCCCCCTTCGGGCCAGAACCCGCCGCAGACCACCGGTCCAGTCGGCGGGCCGGCCGCGGACGAGCCGTCGCTGGGCGACCTGTTCAGCGACATCAGCAGTGACCTCGCCCAACTGGTCCGTACCGAGATCGACTTGGCGAAGGCCGAACTCAAGCAGGAGTCGGTGAAGGCCGGCAAGGCGGGCGGCATGCTCGCCGGGGCCGGGTACGCCGGCCATCTCGTCCTGCTGTTCGCCAGCCTCACCGTGGTCTTCGCGCTCGGCAACGTCATCGACATCGCCTGGGCGGCACTGATCGTCACCGCGGTCTGGGCGGCCGGCGCATCGATCCTGTACGTCAACGGCCGCAAGCGGCTGCGCGCGGTGAACCTCAAGCCCGACCAGACCTTGGAAACCCTGAAGGAGGACGCAACATGGGCACGGAACCCGACGAACTGAGGCGCGAGGTCGATGACACCTGGGCGCATCTGGCCCGCAACGTCGACCTTCTCGCGGACCGGATGATGCCCGGCCGGGTGGCCTGTCGCAAGATCGACGCCACCCACAGCCGACTGAGCGGAATGAAGGAGCGCGTCATGGGAACAGCACACAGCGGCGTCGGCGGGGTGGCTGACACCGCGCACAGTGCCTCCGGCCAGGCCGGTGAGGCCGTCGGACGGGTCACGGACGCGGTGTCCGGCACAGCGTCCAGCATCGGTGACGCGGCCCAGCAGGCCCCGGCGCAGATCAGGCAGCAGACCCAGGGCAGCCCGCTGGCCGCCGGCGTCATCGCCTTCGGCGCGGGCATGCTGGCCGCCGCGCTCCTTCCCGCCACGAAGGCGGAGGAGCAACTGGGCGGTCAACTGCGCGAGCACGCCGACCAGTTCGTGGAGCCGGTCAAGCAGACCGCACTGCAGGCGGCACGGGACGTACAGGACGAACTACGCGAGCCTGCCGCCCAGGCCGTGCAGGCGGTGAAGGACACCGCGGCGGAATCGGCTCGCACCACCGGCGATCACGCACGGCAGGCGGGGCAGGAGACCGCACAGGGCCTGCGCTCCACGGCCCGGGACGGCATGGACGACATCCGCGGCTCCGGACAGCACAGCAGCTGACGTTCCCGGCCTCGAACCGCCCCCGCGTCATGTCGCCGCTCGGCCTCTGGGCCCGGTAGGGCTGGTCGTGGGGTGAGTTGGGGTCGCAGAAGGGGGCGCGGCGCGGTGCGGGAGACGCTGTTGCTGATCCCTTCGCGGTTGTGCTGGAAAGCCATGAGGAAGCCGGGGAACCCATCGCCCAGGTGGCAGCGGAGTCTGTCGCCGCCGCGGGTGCGATCCCGGACTACGTCCTGCTGAGCGCGGGCCCGGACGGCGACCGTTTGGCCGAACTCGCGCTCAGCAGGCAGCGGTTGGTGGGCGACATGGTCCGGGCGCAGGATGCTCGCGAGCGCCATCGCGTCGAGGTGGTCGGCCTTCTTGTGGCCGACCGTGTGGCGGTCGCGGTGGCGGGCGGCTGTCGTCCGGTCGATGGCGCAGACGGGCCGGCCGGTCGCGCGGACGCAGGCGGCGAGAAGACCACGGGAGGTCTCGGTCGCGACGGGGATCGGCGCGTTCGCGGTGTCGCCGTCGGTGGTGAAGAGGTCGAAGAGCAGGTGCAGGCCGTCGGGGTCGTCACTGCTCCTGGGCCTGGCACAAAGAGCTTCGTGGTCGACCAGAGTGACGTCCCGGGGGCGCCGGTGTGGCGGTCTCGGGACGCTTATTAGGCCACCGCGTTCAGCACGTTAGGCCACCGCGTTCAGCACGTCGGCCAGCACGTCGGGCCGTTCCAGGGCGATGAAATGGCCTGCCCCCGGCACCTGCGTGAAGTCGGCGGCGGGCAGCAGCTTCCTGTCGGCCTCCCGGTCCGAGGGCCGGGACCAGTCCTTCTCGCCGTAGACGAGGTGGACGGGGGCCTTGACCTCGGGATAGCGGGAGCGGGCCGCGATAAGGCTGGGCAGGGCCTTGTACACGCCTCGGGCGACCGTCGGGTAGCCGGGGCGCCGGCCCACCTGGAGGAGCTCGTCCACATAGTCTTCGCGCAGCGCGCGTCGGTCGCCGAGGCCGCCCTGAAGGATCCTGCGCAGGGCGGGCCTGGGTTCGACACCGGCGATGACGGGACCCACGCCGGGCGCGAGGACGCCGCTGACCACCACGCGGGCGAGGAGGCCGGAGCGTGCGATGCCGCCGCGGAAGTCGTAGGTGTTGACCGCGACGACCCGGCGGACCCGCTCGGGGAGATCGGCCGCGGTGGTCAGCGCGAGCACCGCGCCCATGGACTCCCGGCCAACGTCACGTCGTGCAGGTCGAGTTCCGTCAGCAGCCGCTCGACTCCCGCACGCATCGCGGGCTCGTCGTACGACGCCCCCGGCACGATCTCGAGTAGCCCATCCCCGGCAGGTCGAGGGCGTACACGGTGTACCGGTCCGCGACCAGCGGGATGAGGTGGCGGAAGTGCTCGGCCTGGGTGCGCACGGTGTGCAGCAGGACGAGCGGGGCGCCGGTGCCCGCCTTGAGGTAGCGCAGCGTCCCCTCGCGGCCGCGTCCCGGGCGCGGGGCGAGGGTGTGACTGGTGGTCCCCGGGATGTGAATCGTGGGACGTGACTCCTGGCTGGCCATCTCGCCGACTCCTTGCGTCTGAGGGGGTTGTGAAAGCGGCCACGACTCTCTCCGGAGAACGAGAAACCGACCGGTTTTGGTCACCGTAAACCGATCGGTTTCCGAGCGCAAGCCCGCCAGGGGTCCGGTCTTCACCCTGTCGCGCCGCGTCCGCGGACCCTGGGCGGTGGGCTCTCCGGGCCGTGTTGCAGGGCTGCTCCGGGCGGAAGCACCCGCTCGCTTGCGCCTGGGAAACCGATCTGTTTTCCTAGCCGGAAACAGATCGGTTTCCGGCCGATGGTCGGTCCATGCCCAGCGACTAAGGGGAAAAGTGAGTACCACCTACGACCACGGGGCGCCCGCCTCCGGGAAAACAGACTCGGGCCGCCGCGGCTCACATGCCGTGCGCTGGTGGGTTCTCGTCGTGCTCGGCGTGGCGCAGCTCATGGTCACGCTCGACGCGACCGTCGTGAACATCGCACTGCCCGAGGCGCAACATGCGCTCGGTTTCAGTGACGGCAGTCGGCAGTGGGTCATCACGGGGTACGCCCTGGCGTTCGGCAGCCTGCTGCTGCTCGGGGCCGACTCGGTGACCTGTTCGGCCGGCGTACGACCTTCGTGACCGGCCTGATCGGTTTCGCGACCGCGTCCGTCGTCGGCGGAGCGGCCACCAGCTTCGACATGCTCGTCGCGGCCCGCGTGGCCCAGGGCCTCTTCGCCGCGCTGCTC
The DNA here is from genome assembly GCA_016893485.2 of Streptomyces sp. P3. Lineage (GTDB taxonomy): Bacteria > Actinomycetota > Actinomycetes > Streptomycetales > Streptomycetaceae > Streptomyces. The sequence continues at coordinate 496,693 of JAFEKX020000001.1, read as the reverse complement.
GCGCCCGCGGCGCCTCGCTGCTCAGCGTGACCTTCACCGACCCGGCCGAGAGGCCGAAGGCGTTCGGCATCTTCAGCGCGCTGTCCGGCGCGGGCGCCGCGGTCGGACTCCTGCTCGGCGGCATGCTCACCGAATGGGCGTCGTGGCGCTGGGTGATGTACGTGAACGTCGTTTTCGCGGGCGTCGCGTTGGCCGGTGCGCTGCTGTTGCTGGCCAAGCCCGTGCTCACCGAGCGACCCAATATCGACATTCCTGGCACGGCAGTGGTGAGCGCCGCGCTGTTCGGCATCGTCTACGGGTTCGCACACGTCGAATCCACCAGCTGGACCGACCCGGTCGCCCTCGGCTCCATGATCAGCGGCGTGGTGCTGCTCGCGGTCTTCGCGTGGCTGGAGACCAGGGTCGCGCATCCGCTGCTGCCCCTGCGACTCGTGCTGGACCGGACCCGAGGTGGTTCGTTCCTTGCCGTGTTTGTCCTGGGCATGGGGATGTTCTCGATCTTCCTGTTCCTGACCTACTACCTGGAGGCCAGCATCGGCTACTCGCCGATCGAGGCCGGTCTGTCCTTCCTGCCGATGGTCACGGCCATCGTCGCCTCGTCGACCACGGTGCCCGCACTCCTGCTGCCCAGGGTCGGACCGAAGGCGGTGGTCAGCGCCGGCTTCCTGGTCTCCGCATCCGGTATGGCCCTGCTGACGCAGCTCGCGCTGGACAGCGCCTACGTCGCCGACATCATGCCGGGCATGATCCTGCTGGGTCTCGGTATCGGCGCGGTGATGACCACCGCGTTCCAGGGTGCGACCGCAGGCGTGCACCACGAGGACGCGGGCGTCGCATCGGCGCTGATCAACACCAGCCAGCAGGTGGGCGGTTCGATCAGTACGGCGCTGCTGACCACCGTCGCCTCGTCGGCGGCGACCGACTACCTGTCCGCGCACAAGCCCACCGCACTGACCGTGGCCCAGGCCGGGGTCGAGAGCTACACGGCCACCCTGGCGTGGGGGCCGGGATCTTCGTGGTCGGTGCGGTGCTCACGGCGTTCCTGCTGCCCAATTCGGCGCTGGCGCCGTCGGAGGGCGAGCCCGTGATCGCGCACTGAAACACGAGCAGCCCCGTGAGCTTGCCCAGCGGACTGATCGACCCCACCGCGGCGGGAATGCCCTGCGCTCCGATCGTCGCCGGTGGAGGACGCGCACGATGCAGGCTGAATTCCGAGGCCGGTGGACCCGCTGGCCATCGGGCGAACCGAGCGCGGCGGGGCAGGGTGAGCGCAGCGATTCAGCAGACCGCGAAGGGGTTGCCGACGTCCGGGCGGCACCCCGTCGAGTGCCGTCCCGCTTCTGCCGCTTCTCGCAGCACTCACCCGTAAACCGATCGGTTTCTAATGGACCGGATACGAGTTAACCTCAGAATATGACCAGCGAAGCGATGCCAAGCTCCCGAGAACGACTGCTGGAGGCGGCGGCCACACTCACCTACCGAGACGGCGTCAACATCGGCGTCGACGCGCTGTGCAAGGCGGCGGGGGTGTCGAAGCGTTCCATGTACCAGCTGTTCGAGAGCAAAGGCGAACTGCTGGCGGCAAGCCTGGAGGAACGCGCCTCCACCTATGTGACCGCACTCCTTCCCGCGCCCGACGACAACCGTCCACCTCGCGAACGGATCATGCACGTCTTCGAACGGGCGGAAGCGCAGGCGGGTGCACCCGACTTCCAGGGCTGCCGTTACCTCGTCGTGCAGATCGAGCTCAAGGACCCGGGCCACCCCGCGAGCCGGGTGGCCCGTCAGGTCAAGGAGAACCTGACGGCCTTCTTCCGTGCCGAGGCCGAACAGGGCGGGGCGAGCGACCCGGACCTGCTGGCCCGTCAGCTGATCCTGGTCTTCGACGGCGCCAGCGCCCGTGCGGGAATCAAGGCCGACACGCGGCCCGGGCTCGTCGCACCCACCGTGGCCGCCCTGCTCGATGCGGGGGCATGCGCTGACGTCTCGCGTGACGGGGAGTCACGGCCGGGCGACGCTCGTGACGGACGGCCGTGGCGAGCGATGCGCTACGACCCGTCGCGGCCACTTCCTGGTGACGGAGTAACTGCCTTGGGGCCAGCTCCCACGCCCGTGGCCGACCAAGGCTGAGCACCCCGGCCCGATCCGCGCGCTGCTTCGCGCGCCGTGCCCCCATCAGTCGACGGCCGAACGCCGACGCCCGCGGCGAACCTGCTCGACTCGACAGGTCGAAGGGCAGGGTCGCCGCTTGGGCTTGTGTGCGAAAACCGATCGGTTTACGGTGCTGAAACTGATCGGTTTCCTCTCCCGTGGCGGCGAACCTCGTAGCCGCTTCCCTAGGAGCACGGATGACTGCCGCGCACGACACCGACGCGCAACCCGCTCATCCCAGGCTTCCGGCGAAACTGTCCGCCCACCCGTCGGTACAGGCCGTACTCGCCCGGCGCGGAACCGGTGACGTGGTGCGCCCGCCGACCGTGATCGACGGGGCTTGGCTGCGCGAGGTGTGCCTGGCGGCCGGCGCGGACGACGCGGCCGCGGTGAGCCTGGACCACCCCGACCTGACCGGCGAGCGCGAGTACGCGCAGTCCGCGCTGCCCGGCACCCGCACCCTGATCGCGATGGCGGTCCGGATGAACCGCGACAACTGCCGCTCCCCGGCCCGCAGTGTGGCCAACCAGGAGTTCCATCAGGCCGACGAGCAGGCCAACCATGCCGCCCGCGCGGTCACCCGGGTGCTCCAGGACGCCGGATACCGTGCGCTCAACCCGTCCGTCGGCTTCCCTCAGGAGATGGACCGTTTCCCCCGCGAGCGGATCTGGGTGGTGGCGCACAAGACGGTCGCGGTGGCCGCCGGGCTTGGTGTGATGGGCCTGCACCGCAACGTCATCCACCCGAAGTTCGGCAGCTTCGTCCTGCTGGTCACCGTGCTGGTGGACGCGGAGGTGAGCGAGTGCGGGCAGGCGCTGGACTACAACCCGTGCATCGACTGCAAGTTGTGCGTCGCCGCCTGCCCGGTCGGCGCCATCGCCAAGGACGGCGCCTTCGACGCGCTGGCCTGCACCACGCACAACTACCGTGAGTTCATGAGCGGGTTCACCGACTGGGCCCAGACCGTGGCCGACAGCGAGGACGCCGCCGACTACCGCTCCCGGGTCACCGATTCCGAGAGCGCCTCCATGTGGCAGAGCCTGACCTCTCCTCCTGGCTACAAGTCCGGCTACTGCGTGGCCGTCTGCCCCGCCGGCGAGGACGTCCTGGGCCCGTACCTGGACGACCGCAAGGCGTTCATGGACACCGTGCTACGACCGCTCCAGGACAAGAAGGAGACCCTGTACGTCCTGCCGGGCTCCCACGCGCAGGAGTACGCCCGGCGCCGCTTCCCCACAAGCCCGCCAAGGAAGTCACCGGCGGCTGGCTGCCTCCGGCGAGGCGTTCCTCGTCCACCGACCGGGAGACACGCACGTCATGAGCGGCAGTCACCTCTTCTACGACCGCAGGGAGCGACGTTGCCGCATTCGTCGAAGGGGACCCGGTGGGACCCGCGCGCGAAGGTGCCGTTCTCGGCGTCGCTGAAGTCCTCGGTGAAGATCTCGGGCGAGCCCAGGTCGCGTACCGCGGCGTCGCTCCGTCCGGTGAAGGAGGGGTCTGCGGAGACCCTGATGCCCTGGCGGTTCTTGAACGCACCGAGGTCCGCTTGACGTTCTTGTCCAGCGCGAAGGCGCAGCCGCCTTTGGCTGAGGCCTTTGGCGGCGATCAGTCCGAGCGCTTTTGCGGCGTTCTGCGGAGTGGACCTCGCATCGGATCGGTGGGGAAAGGCGCGACGGTCGGTGGTGTCGTGTCCGTGGCGGCCGGGCGCTTTGCGCGCCGGTTGGTGTTGCAGGAGTCGGTGATCCAGTAAGCGTTCTTCAGCCGTGCCACGGCTGCATTGTGGAGCGCTGGCCCGGATGGGGAGGAGCCGGACAGTGCAGATGGCCCGCCTCCCCGGGGAGGGTCATGTCAGGGCTTGACGAGGACCTTGAGGCTCTTGCGGTCGGCCATGTCCTGATAGCCGGCCGGGACGCCGTCGAGGCTGGTGGTGACGTCGAAGACCTTGCCGGGCTCAACGGTGCCGTCGAGGATATCGGGCATCAGTTCCTCGATGTAGGCGCGGACCGGCGCGGGTCCGCCGGCGAGACGGATGTTGTGGCGGAAGAGGCTGCCGAAGCCGATGGGTGCCTCCTCGTACTGCGGGACGCCGACGCGGCTGATGACGCCACCCGGGCGGACGATCCCGGTGGCCTGCTGGTAGGCGGGCATGTTGCCGACGCACTCCAGGACCACGTGCGTGCCGTGCCCACCGGACAACTCCCGCACCTGGGCGACGCCTTCGTCGCCACGTGCGGAGATGACGTCGGTGGCGCCGAACTCGCGGCCCAGGTCGGTGCGCGCCTGGTGCCGCCCCATGAGGATGATCTGCTCGGCGCCGAGTCGCTTGGCCGAGAGGACGGCCAGGAGGCCGACGGCGCCGTCGCCGATCACGGTGACGCGGGTGCGCTCGTTGACACCGCCCGCTACGGCCGCGTGGTGGCCGGTGCCGAAGACGTCCGAGAGGGTCAGCAGGGACGGGATGAGCGCGGAGTCCGGGGCGACGGGCAGCTTGACCAGGGTGCCGTCGGCGAGCGGAACGCGGATCGCCTCTGCCTGGCCACCCTCTTCCGCTTCGCCGTCCCAGAAATTGGCCTGGGCGTGGGCGCAGGAGGTGTGCAGTCCCTCGCGGCAGAATGCGCAGGTGTTGTCGGAGATGGCGAAGGGCGCGACGACAAGGTCGCCGCGCTGGACGGTGGTCACCTCCGGGCCGATGTCCTCGACGACGCCGATGAACTCGTGGCCCATCCTCGCGGGCCCGTCCTCGGGCTTGTGGGAGGCGTACGGCCACAGGTCGCTGCCGCAGACGCAGGAGGCGGTGATACGTACCAGGGCGTCGGTGGGGTGCTTGATGACGGAGTCGGGGACGTTCTCGACGCGGACGTCGCCGGCGCCGTACAGGAGTGTTGCGCGCATCAGGGATGCTCCATTTCCTCGTGGGGTGTGATGGGGGTGGGGCGGATCAGTTGCCTGTAGGGGGCAGGACTTTGCCGATGGTCTGGCGGTCCTCCAGCAGGCGGTGGGCCTCGGTGGTATCGGCCAGGGGAGAACCCTGGAGATGCGCGGCGTCAGCCGGCCGTTCGCGATGCCCTCGATCACCGTGTCGGCGCGGGGGAGCATGTCCTCGCCGGTCTGCGTGCAGTGCGACAGGTCGCCGCCGGGCAGCGACAGCGAGCGTTCCATGAGCACGGTGGGGAGACGGGTTCGGCGGAGCCGCTGGCCGCGCCGAAGACGACGGTGTGTCCGCGCAGGGAGGCGGTGTGAGGGTCTCCCGCGAAGGAGCTCGCTCCGATGGCGTCGAGGGCCGCGGTTTCCTCCAGTGAGGAGGTGTCCAGGTCGGTGAGTCCTGCGCGCGATTCGTCTGCGGCCAGTTGAAGTGCGCCTGGCGGTCCGCACCATCACCCACTTCCGTGCCGACCGTGGCCGCGTTGTCCAGGCGTGCCATGTTCGTTCCTCAGCTCAGTGAGCGGGCGTGTGCTGCGAGTGCTGTCAGAGGGAAGTGAGCCGGAGCCACCCTCATCACTCTGGCGACTTTCAGCGGCTTTTCTTGGCATTTACGCCTCTGTGCGCCATGTGGCGCGGCGTTGGAGGAGCGCGATGGCCGTGGTGGGGATGAGAGTGAGGGCGGCGATGGTGGTGCCGACCATGGCGGGGCCGGTGGTCCCGAGGGAGGTGTCGAGGGTGAGGCCGGCGATCCAGGAGCCGATGGCGGTGCCGAGGTTGAAGGCCGAGACGGTCAGGGCGGAGGCCAGCACGGGTGCCTGGCGTGTGAAGCGGACGGCCAGGGACATCAGCACAGGGTTCGCGCCGAGTCCGAAGAATCCCAGCAGGGCGACCAGGAGGATGGTGGGGACGGCGTAGCCGGCCAGCAGGGAGAGCGCGAGAAGCAGGAGCGTGGCGCCTGTCGCGGCTGTGACGGTCACCGTGTGCGGGCGGCGGTCGCCCAGGCGGCCTCCGACGAGCGAGCCGGCCAGGGCACCCAGGCCGAAGCCGACCAGGACCAGCGGGACCATCCCGGACGCGATGCCCGACCGGTCGGTCAGCAGGGGTGAGATGTAGGAGTAGGCGGCCAGGACACCGCCGGTCGTGGTGGCGCAGGCCGCCAGCACCAGCCACAGACGGCCGGAGCGCAGAGTGGTCAACTCCGAGCGGATCGACACCGCCTCCCCGTCACCGCCGTCGCGGCCAACGGTGCGTGCGATGAGGGCGATGGCCGCCGCGGCCAGAGCTGCGAGGGCCCAGAACGGTCCGCGCCAGCCCATGAACTGACCGGCGATCGCGCCGAGCGGTACGCCGACGACATTGGCGAGCATGGCTCCGGCCCCGACGAGACCGAGGGCGCGGGAACTCGCTGCGGGGCCCGCGGCGCGCGCGGCGGCCACATTGGCCACTGCCCAGAAGGCGCCGGTGGCGATCGCGGTCAGGAACCGTGCCGCCAGCACCAGAGTGAAGTTCGAGCTGAGGGCGACGATGACGTGCCCGGCGGCGAAGACGCCCAGGGCGAGCATGAGCGTCAGCCGCTTCGGCAAGCGCAGGGTCAGCATCGCCGTCGACGGGGCGCCGACGATCATCCCGACCGCGAAGACCGTGATCATCAGGCCGGTCCGGGCGACGCTCACCTGAAGGTCGCCCGCGATCTCGGGCAGCAGGCCGGCCACGACGAACTCGGTGGTGCCCATCAAGAACGTGCCCAGTGCGAGCACGTGGACCACGAGCGGAAGCCTGGCCGGCGCTGTCCGGTGAGGCCGCTCGGCCCGTGCTTCGGCGGGGGCGTGGAGGGTTCCTCCTCGGGTACTCACGGTTCATCTCCGGGGTCGTGATCGGTGTACGTCTCCCAGAGAACCGGTCGCCCCGCCCTTGAGGAAGGTCGCGTTTATAGGGGGACAAGCTCAACCTCCCTAGGCGCGAGCAGGTGACTACCGTGGAACGCATGGATGACCGAAGCGACCACCGCACCGAGATCCGGGACTTTCTCGCCAGCCACCGCGGCAAGATCACCCCGGAGCAGGCCGGGCTGCCCACCAGCGGCCGGCGCCGGGTCCCGGGGCTCAGGCGCGAAGAGGTCGCCGTGCTCGCCGGGGTGAGCACCGAGTGGTACACGCGCCTGGAGAAGGGCCACATCAGCGGCGTGTCCGAAGACGTCCTCGCCGCGGTCGCCCAGGCTCTTCAACTCGACGAGGACGAACGCACCTACCTGTTCGACCTGGCGCGTGCCGCCCGGCCCGCCGCGCGCACACCGTCCCGCCGCAAGGACGTCGCCGTTCCACCCCGCGTCCAGTGGCTGATCGACTCCATGACGATGTCCTCCGCGTTCGTCCGCAACGGCCGTCAGGACGTCATCGCCCACAACGCGCTCGGCCGGGCCCTGCACACACCGATGTTCGACAGCCGCACCGTCGACAAACACGGCCGCCCCAACGTCGCGCGCTACATCTTCCTCGACCCCGGTGCCCAGGACTTCTTCGTCGACTGGGAGGCCGCCACCTCCGCCACCACGGCACTCCTGCGCGCAGAGGCCGGACGCGAACCGCACGACCGGGCCCTGCGCGAGCTGATCGGTGAACTCTCCACCCTCAGCCCCGACTTCCGCAGCCAGTGGGCGGCCCACGACGTCCGCATCCGCCACGAGGGCACCAAACGAGTGCGGCATCCGGAGGTGGGTCTGCTCGAACTCGCCTACCAGTCCCTGGATCTGCCCATGTCCCACCGGGCCGTGCACGATCTGACCCTGTACACGGCCGAACCGGGCAGCACCTCCGAAGAGCGCCTCAAACTCCTCGCCAGCCTGGCAGCCACCCCCTCCCCGCCCCGACGTCCGAGCCGACCGATCACCTACGCTGACCGGCCTGCTCAGGACGTCACCGTAGGCCGCCGGGTACTGCCCGCCGGTCAACTCCGTTGCCCCTCCCGGCTGTGCCTCGACGGATGCAGCTGTGCGGCACCGAGCGAACCTCGGCCCTGACCCCCCACCGGCTCCGGCGTCTGGCTCTGCGTTGGTAGGCGCCCGGACTCCACGGCGCGTCCGTCTCGTTGAGTTGCGTTCATGCGCCGACGACGACCGAGGAGGGCTGACTTATGATCACGCGACGAGTTCGTAGGGTGGCCGTAATCCGTCCCGGATGATCCACAGTCGCTCCAAACAAGCCGACGGCCGTGATATTTCGGGTGGGCCGGAGGGACATGACAGACGCAACGACTGCCACGGTGGTGATTCTGTGTCCTCGCGTGTAGCTCTCGTCGGCGCCGGCCGGATGGGGAGGCCGCTGTGCGGGCGCCTCGTCTCGGCGGGCCACACGGTGACCGTGTCCGATCTGCGTCCTGAACAGGAAGAAGCGGTGCGCTCGTTGGGAGCGGACTGGGCTCCCTCCGTCACGACGGCCGCGGCCGGGGCGGACGTACTGGTCACCGTGGTCCCTGGGCCCGCCGAGGCGGCGGCAGCTCTGCCGGAGGCCGTGTTCGCCGCCCTGGCTCCCGGGGCGGTGTGGATCGACATGACGAGCAACGCCCCGGCAGCCGCAGGGGAGTTGCGGGAACGTGCCGCCGCCCACGGCGTCGATGTCCTCGAAGCGCCCATGGGCGGTGGCCCGGACGATGCCGAACACGGGCGCCTGACACTCTTCGTGGGCGGTCCCGCCGACATCCTTGAGCGGTGCAGGCCACTGTTGGAGGCGGTGACGACGTCGGACCGGATCCGCCACATGGGCGGTCCCGGAACCGGCTACACGACGAAACTCCTCGTCAACCTCCTCTGGTTCGGACAGGCCGCAGCAACCGCCGAGGCCCTTCTGCTCGGACATCGAGCGGGCATCGACCTCGCCGATCTCCGGGACACGCTGGCGGACAGCGCGGCCGGGAGCGACTTCATCCGCCGGGACCTGCCGGCTCTGTTCGCCGGGGACTACCTCCGCTCCTACGGGCTCGACCGCATCCACGACCAGCTCACGGTCATCACGGAGGAGGCCCGCGACCTCGGCACCCCGCACGAGATGGCCGACGCGGTCGTGCGCATCCACCGGCTGGCCCTGGAGCGCTTTGGACCCGTGGATGGCGAACTCCTCGCCGTAGCCCTCTTGGAGGAGGCAGCGGGCGCGTTGCTGCGCCTCTGACCGACGCCATGGCGATCGTTCACGCGCCCGCGAGGGATCGCTGCCGCAGGCAGCCGGGCAAGCAGAGGGACATGGCTGGTCTCGGTGAATCGACGCAGGGCCGCGCGAAGGACTACGGCCTGGACCTGGGCCAGTACATCGCCCGTCTGGTACGTCTCCGACTGGAGCAGTCAGGGGTGGCGTCGATAGCCGCGATCCCAGCAGACTCGGTCAGCTAATCTGCCCGCATGTGCGGACAGTTCACCGGTTGGCCGGAGCAAGCCATGGACGTGTTGTGGCAACTCCAGGGTGAGCCGACCCACGCGATCCGCGAGCGCTGTCGCGCGGATCGCGAACGCCTGGTCCGGCAGCCGATGATCGCTCTGCTGAACGAGGTCGCGGACAGCGATCCCCGGTACGAGGACTTCTCCGTCTGGCATTACCGCACCGGCTCCTGGTGGTGGCAGCACCAGGGCGCGGTGATCCGGCTCGGTCGCAAGATCGAGATCGGTCTCCGGTTCGACCTGGACGGTCTGCGGATCCAGGGTGCCTGGTGGTACCCCGATCCCGGCCAAGTGGACCTGTTTCGCAAGGCCGTCGCCTCCGAGGGAGCGGCCGTGAGCTCTCCGCCGTCGTCGCGGCCCTGCGGAAGAAGGGCTACGACATCTCCGGGGACGTGATGAAACGCCCTCCGCGCGGGTTTCCGGCGGACCACTCCCGTGCGCATCTACTGCGTCATCGCTCGCTGATCGCGGCCCGTCCCCTCGGCTGCGAGAAGTGGCTGCACACTCCCGAGGCGGTCGACCGGGTCCTCTCCGCCGCCGCTGAGCTGGACGCCCTGCTGATGTGGCTGGTCCGGCACGTGAAGCGCACGGCCTGACATCCGCAGAGACAGATGCCGCGGCTTCTCGGCACCGTCTCGTCCCCTCACGGACAAGGGCGCGACCACGGCACGGTCCTGACGCATGGGCGGCGCCTCCTCGGCGAGATGAACCGGCAACTCGGCCCGCTGAACAGCTGAGCTCCTGGCGCTGTGCCCTTTCACCGGCTGACCGCCCCCGGTGGGGCCGGACTGCGCGAAGGCGTGCGTGTCGACCCGGCGAGGGCCGTTGCCTCCCCTACGTTGGCTGCGGTTGGTACCGGTTCCCTGACGCTTGCCGGTGCGGCCGCCTGAACCCCTGGCAACGGTATGAGCCCGGGCCTCCGCGCCGGCCCACCACCCCACGGAGTGAACTTGACCGACTGGCACTGGCTGTTCGGCGACCAGCTGGGCCCGCACTTCCTCGCGTCGGAGGAGGGCGGTCCCGCCCGGGACAGCAAGGTCGTGGTGATCGAGGCTCGCTCGGTGTTCCGGCGCCGCCGCTTCCACCGGGCCAAGGCTCACCTGGTGCTCTCCGCGATGCGCCACCGCGCCGCCGAGCTGGGCGACCGCGTCCGCTACGTCCGCGCCGACACATACCGCGACGGGCTGTACGAGGCGGTCGGTGACAGCCCGGTGACCGTCCACCACCCCACCTCACGAGCCGCCCTGGGCCTGGTTCAGTCCCTGGAGAACGTACGACTGCTCCCCGCGCGGGGCTTTCTGGTTCCCCAGGACGCCTTCCGCGCCTGGGCCGACGAGCACGGCGGAGGGCGCCTGCGGCAAGAGGACTTCTACCGCTGGACGCGCCGGTCGCTGGGCCTGCTGATGGACGGCGACAACCCGGCCGGCGGGCGATGGAACCACGACCAGGCAAACAGGGAACGCCCGCCTCGTGGTGCGCAGACCCTCGGTGCCCCCGGGCCCTACCGGCCCCGCGAGGACGACATCGACGCCGAGGTGCGCGCCGACCTGGACCGCTGGGAGCGCGAGGACGGCATCCGTTTCGTCGGCCGCGACGGACCCCGACTCTTTCCCGCCACCCGACGGGAGGCGCTCGCGGCCCTCCGCCGGTTCGTCGACCACCGGCTCGCCGGGTTCGGGCCGCACGAGGACGCCATGCTCGCCGCCGACCCGGTGATGAGCCACAGCCTGCTCTCCTCCTCGCTCAACCTCGGCCTGCTCGACCCGTGGGAGGCGGTCACCGCGGCGGAGGAGGCCTGGCGTGCCGACCGCGCTCCCGTCAACAGCGTCGAGGGATTCGTCCGGCAGGTCGCCGGCTGGCGCGAGTACGTGTGGCAGCTGTACTGGTACTTCGGCGAGGACTACCGGCACGAGAACGGACTGGGGCATCACACCGCGTTGCCCGAGTGGTTCCTCGAACTCGACGCCGACGCCGTCACCGCCCGCTGCCTCGCCACGGTCCTCGCCCAGGTACGCGACACGGGCTGGACCCACCACATCCCGCGCCTGATGGTCCTCGGCAGTCACGCCCTCCAACGCGGCTGGGACCCACGCCAGGTCACCGACTGGTTCCATCGTTGCTTCGTCGACGGCTACGACTGGGTGATGCTGCCCAACGTCACCGGGATGTCCCAGTACGCCGACGGCGGTCGCATGACCACCAAGCCGTACACCTCGGGCGGCGCCTACATCCACCGTGTGAGCGACCTCTGCGGGGGCTGCGCCTACCGTCCCGGCGACCGGGCCGGGGACCGGGCCTGTCCCTTCACCACGGGCTACTGGTCCTTCGTCCACCGCAATCGCGACCTGCTGGCCGCCAACCAGCGCACCTCCCGCGCAGTGCAGGGCCTGGACCGGCTCGGCAACCTGGCCGAGGTGCTTGGCGCCGACCGGCGCTGGGACGAGGAGGTGCCGTGAGCCCGGCGCACGGGCCGGTCGGTTCAGCGCAGGTCGGCGGCCACTTCCCGGGCGGCGCGGGCCCCGAGGCGAGCGCACCCTGCACCGAGCCGGTGGCCCGGTGGTCGCCGCAGACGTACCGCCCGGCGGCCACCCGGGTACGGCGGCTGAGGGGGAGTCCCGGTTCCATGGCCGGCAGTGCTCCGGCGATCGTCCGGACCGTGAGCAGGTCCCATCCCGACGTGTCAGTCCCGTAGCACTCGGCGAGCGCGGTCCGCGTCGCCCGTTCCCGTCCCTCGCTGTCGTCGCCCAGTACGGAGGTGGCGATCATGGCGTACCCGCGCGGCGCGTAGTCGGCGTGGACCTCGCTCAGCACGACGCTGTTGGTGAAGCGTCGGCGCGTGTCCGTGAGGAGGGTCGGTTCGCGCAACGGTGAGCGGGACGCGAGGTGGTAATAGGTGGTGACCGTGCGGTGCGGCGGCACGGTCAGCCCGGGCTGCAACCGGGTCGCCGCAGCAGCGTCCGTGGCGACGACCACCGCTCGCGCGGGCACCGTTCGCCCGTCGGCGTCGATCACGCCCTCGTCGGTCAGCGCCGTCACCGGCGATTGAAGTGCGACCGTCCCCGGTGGCAGGGCGGACGCCAGCAGTTCGGGTACGGCCCCCACGCCCGACGCGGGCAGGCAGAGCGTGCCGCGCGCCATGCTCCGCCACACCAGGTGGAAGAACCGGCTGGAGGTCGCCAGGTCCTCCTCGAGGAACACGCCGGACAGGAACGGCCGGAAGAACCGTTCCACGAATCCCTCGCTGAAGCCTGCCGCCGCCAGCGCCTGCCGTGTGGACGCGTCACGTGGCCGCCGTACCAGAGCCGCGGGGGCCAGCGCGTCGAAGCCGGTCAGAGCGGCCAGCGCGGCCAGGTCACGTGGCCCGGCCAGCCGATCGGTCACGCCACGCAGGGCCTGCCGAGGGGTACGCGTGGGGTCGGCGAACCGCAGTCGCCGCCCACCGTCGTGCACCAGCATCCCGGGTGAGAAGGGCCGCAGCCGCAGCTCCCGGAGCGGAAGACGGGCGCGCACCTGCGGATAGGCGGTGTTGAAGACCTGGAACCCCGGTCCACCACACAGCCCTCCACCCGGTCGGTCCGCATCCGGCCACCGACGCGGTCGCCCGCCTCCAGCACCCGCACCCGCAGCCCCAGCGCACACAGGTCGCGCGCACAGGCCAAACCCGCCAGGCCACCACCGACCACGACCGCGTCCCACCGCTGAGATGTCCACCTGCCGGCCACTTGCGGCCTCCCGTCCGGTGCGCCTGCAGGGCAGGGCACCCCCTGATCACGTGCACGTCCACACTCACGTCTTCTTCCGGCCCGGGCCGGAAGACGGATGCGTGCGCGCCCGAGCAGACGCGGCCGATCGCCATCCGGGACCGTGGACGACCGGGACTTCGGGATCGGCTGGTCGCCCTGTGGACGATGTTTCGGCGAGGGACCGGTCCGGCGCGCGGCGTCCTCGCCGCCCGTGCCTACCGATGCCCATCGACCGGCAGAACGCCGTCCCTGCGCCGATCGAGGCGACAGGCACCAGATCCAGGGGCAGCAGGCTCACCCATGAGTTGGGCTCCCCGCCGAACGGGAACGCCTCGGCGGACACGGTTGTCGACGGGCTGGCCGACACCTGGGCGCACCCGTCATGACTGCCCGCCCCGGCTCGGGGCACCCGGCAGACAGACGCGCTGTTCCCCTTTCGGAGAGGTCATGACGGAGAAGACCGAAGAGCCAAAGGCTGTCCGCTACTGCAAGGCGTGCGGCACCCCGGCCGACGACGGACCGCTGTGCGAGTGGTGCGCGGCCGTCCTGGAGATGCCCGGCGAAGCGAGCCTGGTCGAGGACCAGGGCGCGGCCGTACGACGCGACTTCGAGGGCCGCGGCCGAAACTGAGGCCCCCGGCGGGCGGCGACGCCGTGGCGGGGCCGCGCTCTGGCAGGTGATCTCCCAACCGGAAGGGTCAGGCCGTACGACCTCCACCGAGCAGCCCTCAGTGGCCGCTGGAGAAGTGGGGCCCGACGACTGCTCGAAGCGACCGGGTGCTGATCCGCGTTCGCGGAACATGCGGGGTGGCGAACCGTGGCCGAGCGGGGCGCGGCCGGCCAACCTCCGCATCCTGCGCAACCGCCGACGTGCCGTTCCCGAGGGCAGTCGGTGGAGCGAGCCGCGACGCATGGCACTGATGTGGGAAGCCGAGCGGGGAAACCGACCGCCCACGACACGCCGGACTTCATCACCGACCGTATTCCTTGGGCGAGTCCGCCTGCCAGGCGGTGGCCACCGGCAGGGGCGGGGTCCACGTGACCGATCCGGGCACGGGTGCCCTGTGGCTGGAGTCGCAGCGCGGCTTCGAGGGAGGAATGTGGGGCCACTTCGGCGTCGTGGACGGCAGCGGCACTGCCTGCGCGCCTGCCGCACGCTCCGGACACCGGGTCATGGTCGATGACATCGCCACCGACCCCGTCCACGACGAAACCGGGCGGTACTGCTCGCGGCCGGCAGCGCGGCCCTGAGCCCAATGGGCGTAACCACCACCTGCCAGGGCACCCGCGCTGAACGGGCCGCTGCGTCCTCGATCACGAGCAGGCGTCTGACAGCGGCCCGACCAGCTTCCGCCGACGATGTGCCGCGCGGGTACGGTTCCGGGGCATCGCGGTTTCGACCTCTCCACGCGGGTACTACCCGAACCCATGATGCGAACTCTGCTCGATGTCCCGTCGACGCTCGTGACGTCCGCGATCCGCCGGGTGTCCGAGGGGGACCTCGCTGCGGCCCGCGCGCAGATGGGTTTCTCGCTGGCCTGGCACATCATCGTGGCCTGCCTGGGGTCGGCCTGCCCGCCCTGACGCTCCTCGCCGAGTGGTACGGCATCCGTACCGGAAATCTGGCACACCGCCTGCTGGCGAGGCGCTGGGCGCGCGCCATGGGCGTGCTCTTCGCGGTGGGCGCCGTCTCCGGCACCATCCTCAGCTTCGAGATGGGGCTGCTCTGGCCCGGTCTGATGGGCACCTTCGGCCAGGTGATAGGGCTGCCCTTCGCGCTGGAGGGCATCGCCTTCTTCGTGGAGGCCATCTTCCTCGGCATCTACCTGTACGCCTGGGACCGCATGTCACCGCGCCGTCATCTGCTGACCGGCATCCCGATCGTGGTGGCGGGCACAGCCTCGGCGTTCTTCGTGGTGTGCGCCAACGCCTGGATGAACCAGCCCCGCGGCTTCACCCTGCGCCACGGCAAGGTCGTCGCCGTGGACCCCTGGGCGGCGATGCTCAACCCCGCCAGCCCGCCGGAGACGGTCCACATGATCCTGGCCGCCTTCATGGTCGCGTCGTTCCTGACCGCTGCTGTCTACGCCGTAGCCATGCTGCGGGGACGCCGCGACGCATATCACCGGGCGGGGTTCTTCATTCCGTTCACGCTGGGCGCGATCGTCACACCGTTCCAGATCTTCGCGGGGGACTGGGCGGCACGCTTCCTCTCCGACTACCAGCCGGCCAAACTCGCCGCCATCGAAGGCGTCTACCAGACCGGCTCCCACGTTCCGCTGACGATCGGCGGTGTCGCCGGGGACCACGGGCTGAAGTACGGCCTGGAGATCCCCGACGGCCTGTCCCTTTTGGTCGGTTACCGCCCCGGCACCGTCATCCAGGGGCTCGACCGGGTACCGCCAGCCCAACGTCCTCCGGTGACCGGTGTGCACTGGGCCTTCGACCTGATGGTCGGCATCGGTTTCTTCCTGCTCGCCCTGGGCGCGTGGCTGCTCTGGATGTGGTGGCGGCGGCGGGGGCACGGAGGTGAACTCCTCCTTGCCCGCCCGTTCCTGCTGCTGGCCGCGATCGGCGGCCCGGCCGCGGTCGTGGCACTGGAATGCGGCTGGACAGTGACCGAGTTGGGCCGCCAGCCCTGGATCGTGTGGGGCGTGATGAGTGTGCGCGACGCCGTCAACCCCGCCCCGGTCTGATGGTCGGCCTGTGGCTGGTGCTCTTTGTCTACGCCGCCATGACCATCGCCACCGCCTACGTCCTGCGACGCCTGGCCCGCGGCACACCCGTGCCCCTGGCACCGCAGGAAGAGGACGTCACCGAGTACCCCGTCGTGTGAAATTTCCGCCGCCCGCTCTACGACCATCTGGAGGCGACCGTGCCGTGCGCGGGACGCTGCGCTCGCCGTCATGTGGGTGGGCCTTACCTGCTACGCCCTCTTCGGAGGGGCCGATTTCGGCGCCGGGGTCTGGGACCTGCTGGCCGGCGGTGCCGAACGCGGCCGGGACCGCCGTGCGCTCATCGAACACAGCATCGGGCCCATCTGGGAGGCCAACCATGTCTGGCTGATCTTCGTGGTCGTGATGCTGTGGTCGGCGTTCTCCCGGTGTTCGCGGCCGTGATGTCGACCCTGTACATCCCGCTGACCCTCGCCGCCCTCGGCATCATCGCGCGCGGCGCCGCCTTCGCCTTCCGCAAGGCCAGTGCCGAACTGTGGCA
Organism: Streptomyces sp. P3; assembly: GCA_016893485.2. GTDB lineage: Bacteria > Actinomycetota > Actinomycetes > Streptomycetales > Streptomycetaceae > Streptomyces. Next base: position 480,239 of record JAFEKX020000001.1, on the reverse strand, counting down.
ACAGCGACTCTTCGGGGCATGCTTCGCGGTGTCCTCGCTGGTCACACCGTTCTTCCTGGGTGCCGTGGCCGGGGTGTCGCCTCCGGACGCGTTCCTCCGGGGCTCGCCCAGGGGACGTCCTCACCAGCTGGCTCAACCCGACCTCGCTGCTCGGCGGCGTCCTGGCCGTGGTCACCTGCGCCCACCTGGCCGCCGTGTACCTGTGCGCCGACGCGCACCGCGAGGGCCGCGAGGAGCTGGCCGCCGCCTTCACCCGGGACGCCGTGATCAGCGGCCTGGCGGCCGGCGTCGTCGCCCTGGCGGGTATCGCGGTGCTGCACGCGGACGCCCCGACCTGTTCCACGGGCTGACCCACCGCGCCCTGCCCTTGGTGATCGTCAGCGCCCTGGCCGGGGTCACCGGACTCGGACTGCTCCTCCGGCACCGTTTCGTCGCTGCTCGCGCCGCCGCGGCTCTGGCGGTCGCCGCGATTCTGTGGGCGTGGGGCGCCGCCCAGTACCCGGCCTTGCTTGTGGGCAGCACCACGGTCCCCAAGGCCGCGGCGAACGCCTCCGTGCTGTCGGCGGTCCTGTGGGTGCTGGGCATCGGAGCGGTCGTACTGGTCCCCCGCTGCTGGGCTGCTGTACGCCACCTTCCAGCGCGCCACGCCCGAGGAGTGAACGTCCGGAGTCGGCGCTTCCATGGTCGGTGTCGGTGAGTCCGGGATGTGTCGTCATACCGGGGTCAAGGGGCCGCCACCTGGCCAGGTTCGGGTTGGGGGTACCTCCACGCGTTTGGCCAAGGGAGGCATGGGGCTGGGGGTTCGTAGAGGGGGCGTAGTAGGTGCGGGGGCGTCCGATGCGGCCTGCCTGTGCCGGGCGCCTCCGTACGATCCGGGGACTGAACTCCCCGGCCAGCGGTCTGGGGTCTGTCTGCTGGCCAGGGCGCCCGGCCCCTGGTGGTCACCCGTGGGTGTTCCAGAACGCGCAGTGGTGGCGGAGTTGCGCCGTGCGGGTGGGGGCGATGTGGTCCGGTGCCAGGGACAGTGGCTCGTGCCGGGGCCAGTGCGGGGACGTCGGGCCGTTCGGGTCGGCGGTGCGGGCGAAGCGGGTCCAGTAGTCGATCATGGTGTCGGCCAGCCGGTGCTGTGCGGCGGTCAGGTCGCGGGGGCGGCCGCCCAGGTCGAACAGGTAGGGCAGTTCACTCGCGTGCGGTGCGCCGAGCGGGAAGGGTGGTGTGCCGGAGGTGAGCGGCGGGGCGTGCTCGTCGGCGAACTCGTAGCGCCAGGTGGGTACGTGAGCGGCGAGCAGGGCGTCGGCGCGTGCCGTGGGGCAGGCGAAGTCCGCGTCGCCGATGACGGCGCCGAACGCCGGGCCCCCGTCGGTGTCGTGCACCGGGTACTCGTGGACGATCGCGTCGGCCTGGCCCGGGGAGGGGAAGAAGGCGGCGACGACGTCGGGCCAGGTGTCGGGGTGACGGGGTTGCCGGCCTGGATGATCCCGGCGGCCCAGCCGTTGCCCTCGTCGCGGTTGTTTCCGAGGAGGACGGGGACGCGATGGAAGTGGCCCGCGGCGATGGCCTTCGCAGGATCGTCGGGCAGCAACGGGGTGGCGTAGGCGGGTTGTTGGTCGGTGTCCTGAGCTGCGAGGAGGCGGGTGACTCTCACCCGTCGCAGGCAGGCGACGACATCGTGTGCGACGCCGCAGCCGACCTTGGCCGCGAGATCCGAGCCCGTGGCACGCGCCGTGGACAGGGGAGTGGAGGACGGGGCGAAGGGGTGGTCGGGGCTGCCGGTGCACGGGCCGCTCTCGATGATCGCCCGGTCGAAGAGGCCCACGGCGGCGGGTGAGGCGAGCTGGGCGCAGACGCTGTAGCCGCCCGCCGACTCACCTGCCAGGGTCACGTTGTGCGCGTCGCCGCCGAAGGCCCCGATCTCGGCGCGGACCCAACGCAGCGCCGCCTGCTGGTCGGCCAGTCCGAAGGTGCCGGAACCGGGCAGCCCGCTGTGCGCGAGGAAACCGAGGGCTCCGAGGCGGTAGTCGACGGTGACGACCACGACGTCGCCGCGGGTCGCCATGCGGTGGGCGTCGTAGGAGTTGCCCGCGCCGGTAGTGAGGCCGCCGCCGTGCAGCCACACGATCACCGGGCGGGGGGTGTGCCGGTCCCGTGCCGTCGGGTGTCGTGACGTTGACGTGGAGACAGTCCTCGTCGGTGCTGCCGCCGGGCACCTCGCCGGCCGGCTGCGGGCAGGCGCTCGCGGGCCGGGTCGCGTCGCGCACTCCGGACCAGGGGACGGCGCGGTGGGGCCGGGTCCAGCGCAGGCTGCCGACCGGGGGCGCCGCGTAAGGGATGCCCTCGAAGGTGCGGTAGCCGTCGTGGGCGGCGCCCCGCACCACACCGTGGGAGGGTGACGACCTCGGTGGCGGGACGGCCCGGTGGCAGCGGGCCGGACCAAGCCGCGGTGAGTACGGCGGTCAGGGCACACCCCAGAGCGGTCAGGACTCGGTGCATGGTCATCGTTTCCCCGTTCGGTCGGGTCAGCTGCCGCCCATGCCGCCCTGTGCGGCGATCATGGTCGTAGGCAGAGTGCGTACGGCTTTCTCCAGGCCGGGCGCGAGGACGGCGAGGGAACGCGTACAGGCGTCGATACGGGCCCGGAGGACCCTGTGGTCCCGCCGGGACACGACCGAGCGGATGCCGCCCGCGGCGGCCAGTGCCAGCAGGGCGGCATCGGCGGCCGGAATCCCGGCGACCGGGCCGTCCCCGTGCAGCGCCGCGGACACCCGGGCGCGGACCGCGGCGGGCACGGCGGGGTCCCCGACGGTCAGGCGCCGGGTGGCGAAGGGGCTCGGGGCGCCTTGGCGGTGAGCAGCCCCGCCGCGACGAGCCGGTCCTCGACCTCCGTCAGAGTCCGCTTGCGGTGCCGGCGTACGAGATGCTTCCAGCCGTGCCCGCCGGTGGCGTCACGCAGCACACCGTCAGGACCGGGTCACCGGTCGGCCGGGTGCCGGACACGGTGACCCTGCCCTCGCCGTCCTCGGTCAGCCGGCCGTGCATGGCAAGGTCGACCAGGGCGGCGGCACGGACCAGCAGCCGGGCGCGGGAACGGTCGTAGGGGCCTGCGGCCGCCTCGTCGTGGGCGAGCAGGTACAGGAGGGAGGGAGGTCGTCGATCACACCTCGACGCTACGGCCGGCCGCCTCGGGTGCGGATCGGCCTGGGGAACGGGCCGGCACTGGGAGCACAGGGGACTGCGGCCCGCTCTCCTTCTCAAGGAGGAGGCCGGGCCGTCAGGGGTGGCGTGGCTCGACGAGGCCGTGGTCGTACGCGGCGACGACGGCCTGGACGCGGTCGCGCAGGCCCAGTTTGCGGAGCACCGCGGTGACATGGTTCTTGACCGTGGCCTCCGACAGGCTCAGCCGGTCGGCGATCTCCGCGTTCGACAACGCCTGCCCGATCAGGGTGAGCACCTCCCGCTCCCGGCCCGAGAGGTCCCGCAGCGAGGGCGGGGGCGCCGGATCGGGCGTGGTGCGCAGGAAGCGGTCGAGGACGCGGCTCAGCACGGCCGGTGCCAGCAGCGCGTCGCCGCGCGCGGTGAGGCGGATGGCGTCGACGAGTTCACCGGGGCGGATGTCCTTCAGCAGGAAGCCACTCGCCCCGGCCCGCAGTGCGGCCACCACGTGCGCGTCCACGTCCCAGGTGGTCAGCACGAGCACCCGGGCCCCACTGCTCGACTCCACGATCTGCCGGGTCGCCTCGATGCCGTCCACCACGGGCATGCGTACGTCCATCAGCACCACGTCGGGCTCGAGGTCCCGCGTCAGCCGTACCGCCTCCCGGCCGTCGCTCGCCTCACCCACCACCTCCAGATCGTCCCGGGCGTCGATGATCATGCGGAATCCGGTACGGACCAGGATCTGGTCGTCGGCCACCACCACCCGCAGCGTCATGACACACGCTCCACCGGCAGCCGCGCCGCCACCTCGAACCCGCCGCCGGTCAGCGGCCCGGCGCGCAGACTGCCGCCCACGAGCCGCGCCCGCTCCCGCATCCCCAGGAGACCGCGCCCTGCACCCATCGGGACCGAACTCCCTTGTGACGTACGTCCGTTGTCGACCACCGTGATTTCCACGCACCCCTTCGACCGTCACGCGCACGGCCACGTCGTCGGCGCCGACCGCGTGGCGCAGTGTGTTGGTGAGAGCCTCCTGAACGATCCGGTACGCCGCCAGATCCACCGTGGCCGGCAGCCCGTCGAAGACGCCCTCGCGGTACACGCGTACGGTCATCCCGGTCGCGCGGACGGTGTCGGCCAGTTCGTCAAGACGGCCGAGCGAAGGCCCCGGCTCCCGGTTCTCGTCCGCTTCCTCGTCCCGGCCGTCATCGGGCCCGAACGCATGCAGCAGGAGGCGCAGTTCCGCGAGTGCCGAGCGGGCGCCCGTCTCGATGGCCCGTAGCGCCTGACGGGCCTGGTCGGGCCGCCGGGCGAACACATCGTCCGCGGCGCCGGCCTGAATGACCATCACCGACAGCGTGTGCGCCACCACGTCGTGCACCTCACGCGCGATCCGCGCCCGCTCCTCGACCACGGCCCGGCGCATCTCCGCCCCTGCCCTCGCCCGCTGCGCCCGCCGCCACTGCCCCACGGTCCATGCGAGGAGCACGGCCAGCAGATAGACCGTCACCCCCGCAGGGCCACCGCCCGAGCCGAACGCCAGGGGCGCGGGCAGACACATCACGGCGAGCGCCCGCACCGACACCGGCCGCGGATGGGTGGCCGACAGCACGCACAACACGACCTGCGCCGCGAGCAGTGCCCCCGTCAAGGACACCTCGGGCAACAACGCCCACATCGTGAGCCCCGTCGCCGCGGTCACGGCCAGCACGGCGACCGGGGCGCGTACCTGCCACTTCAAGGCGACGACCTGCGTGAGGACCAGGACCACGGCCACGGACAGCCGCCCGCCGTCCCCGGCGCCCGCGACCACCACCGCGGTACCGACCACGGCGAGCACAGGCCGGCCGACCCCACCACAACGTCCGCACCACCCGCGCCGGCAGGGCGCCGCGCGCCTATGCCGAACGCCTCGCCCGGCTGCCTGCTGCTACGGTCCACGTTCCGACCCTATCCAGCGACCGGGCCGCGCCTCGCGTCAGGCAGGCGCCCAACTCCGTCCGTTTCCGCATCTCCGGCAGGTCTCCGGAGGTGGTGCGGGTACAGCCGTGCGGGGTCGAGCAGTGCGCCGAGTCGCAGCTGATCGTACGGTCGGAGCCGACCAGATGTTCCTCGCCCAGCGCGAGCGGGGGAATGGGCAGGGCGGGCGAGGTGGTGTCGAAGGCGGGCGGCCGGTTCGCATGCGGCTGACCCCCGGGACCGCGGTGACCATCCGCGGATGGCGCGGGGATCCCGGCGGCGCGCTCGACGGTGAACGCTGCACGGGTTGACGTCACGAGCTGTGTCGAGTGGGCCTGGCCGCCGGGCGGCGCCGCTCCCGCAGTCACGGAGAGCGGCGCACGCCGGGATGCCTGGGTGTCAGGCCGGCTGCCAGGAGAGGATCGCCTGGTACTGCGCCTCGATGCCGGCGGCCGCGATGATGCTCGACGGGACCTGGCTCGCTGCGGTGATGTCGTGGTTGTTCTGGATCAGGACGCCCTTGCTGTCGTAGTCCGAGGGACCGCTCGGCCAGTAGTTGCCTTCGATGTCGGTCGGATCGTAAGTCCCGTCGCCCGCGGTGTAGTTGCCGTGCTTGCTGCCCCAGGGGGAGACGGTGATGTTCCATACGGCGTTGCCGAGGATCGACACGTAGGTGGCGCCGTTGTCGGTGTACAGGACGTGACCGCCGGAGGTGTTGAGCTGGTCGTGGACGACGTTGCCGCTCACGTGCTCACCGGTGGCCATCGAGGTGCCCGTGATCCCGTTCGTGTAGACGGCTCCGCCGTCGCCGAGCAGTGACATGTGGTCGTGGATCAGGTTGTTCGAGATGGTGTTGTCGTGGGAGTAGTTGGGTTGTGCGGGCAGGCTGATCTTGTCCGGCCAACCGCCCCAGCCGATGGATATGGCCGTGTAGGGGACGTGGTCGATCTGGTTGTGGGTGATGGCCGATGTCTCGATGTAGCCGGCGTCGATGGCGATGCCGCCGTGGTACTCGGCGGCGGTGTCGTAGAAGTGGCTGTCCTTGACCGTGATCCCGCTGGTGTGCTGGGCGGCGCTGCTGGGCTGGGGATGTCCACGCCGCCCAGGTCGAGGCCGTTGCCCGAGATGTCGGTGAACACGCAGGCGGTGACGGTGGCGTTCTGTGAGCCGTCGCCGAGGTCCAGTCCGGCCGCGCCGAGGTGGACGAAGTAGTCGTGGTCGAAGTGGATGCTCTTGTCGTAGGTGAAGCGCACCGCGCCGGGCATCTTCGTCCAGTTGCCGTAGGGGCAGGTGCCGCCGGACACGAAGTCGCACAGTCCCTGGGTGGCGTAGCCCTTGGTACCGGTGACCTGGTACGTCGCCTGGATCTCGGAGAAGCCGGTGCCGGTGTTGGAGGTGGTGTAGTTCGCGTAGCTGAACTGGATGCCCTGGAAGCCGATGTGGGTGGGCTCGTCCGAGGCCTTGCCGGAGGACGCCACCAGCGTGTCGAGCGACGGCGCCTCGACGTCCGCGGTGGTGAGGTTCTCCCCGGAACGCGGGATGTAGTAGAACCGGTGCTCGCTCTTGTCGAGGTAGAACTCGCCCGCCTTGTCGAGAAGTTCGTAGGCGTTCTCCACCGCTGTCGGCTTCTCGGTGATGGACTTGCGGCCGACCAGGTTGTAGGTGCGGCCGGAGTCGTCGGTGCGCATGGCCCGTTGGGTGGAGTTGTTCCAGCAGGGCTGGGCCATGGTGATGGCCGTACTGGTGATGGAGGCGACCGGGCAGCGCGGCTCGGTCCACAGTCCCAGGCCGCCCCGGTAGACGAACTCGATCGCTGACCGGTTGCGCCATCCGGCCATCGGGTCACCGGACGCCGTGGTGTATCCGGTCGCCGTCTGGGTCGCCGACACCGGCAGGGAGCCTGTCGCGCGCTGGGCACGGACGCCGTTCACGTACAGCTGCCGGGTGTCGAGTCCGGTGGGGGCCGGGGCGGACCAGATGGTGCTGCCCGTACCGGTTTTGGCCCAGCCGGTGATGGGGGTGCCGCCGCTGATGACGGGGTCTGCCCTGCCGCCGCGGCCTTCCACCAGATGGTGCCGGCCGTGCCGCCGCCCGAGTCCGCGGCGGTGAAGGTCAGTGTCCTGGTCAGTCGGTAGACACCGCCGGCCAGGGTCACGGTGACCGGGCCGGACGTCGATGTGTCGACGGTCCGGACCGCCGCTTGCGCCCGGGTGAGGGTGCGGAAGGGGGCGGCGGCGCTGGTCCCGGTGTTGTCGTCGCTGCCGCTGGGCGAGACGAAGTAGGTGATCGCGGTCGCGGCGTGGGCGGGCAGGGTGAGTGCGCCGATGGGCAGGAGTGCGCAGAGGAAGGTCGCGATGAGTAGCCGGTAAGGCCCGATGAATAAGTGAATTCGCTTCATGGGTCTGGTGACGTGTGCGTGCTCTCCTGTGGGAAACATGCTGGCAAGGTAGGGGGTCGAGATGAGACGTCAATGACCGTGGCAATGAGACATCGGATCAATGTTCATGCTGTCGGACTGTGTTCAGCCACCGTGACACCGGCGCCGGCGCGGGGTCCACCCACACCGCCTTCGAGCGCTCCAGCCGGTGGAAGCGGCAGGCGAGGTGGCGGGCGGCGAGGTGGCGGGCGGTGCCCAAGTCACGTGGAGGGAGAGGAAGGTGGGGCACCGGCCGCCGGGTTGAGGACTTCGGCTACGGCGTCCAGCGTGTGCTCGCGCCGTTTCGGCGGCATGACCGTCCACGGCAGTCCGGAGACCACCGCTCCGGTCGGTTCGCCCACCGTCGCGGTCAGCTCGGCGGGCCGAACCGCGTGTCACGGTCAGGCGCGTGTGGCGCCGGGTGACCAACAGCCGTGCCGCGAGTACCGGGTTGAGCTCGATCGCGACGCGTCGTGGGTCCGGCGTGAGCCGGGGAGGATCGCCCGTGAACACCCCGGTCGTTTCCCGGCCGGTGTCTGTACGACTGCCGTAGGACCCCGTGACGCCCGCCAGGACGCTGTGGGCGACCGGGTCCTGGCCGTGGCGCGAGGCGGTGCGACAGCTGACCGAGACCTTGTCCCGCCTGCGGCGCGGATATCCACGGCTGCCGGACCCGCTGCCGGGCCCTCTGTCGGCCGTGCTGGTTGCCCTGCCCCCGGTGATCCGCCCCGAGCCCGGGTGGCAGCCGGTCTGGGTGCAGGCGGGCTTGTACATCGCCCTGGTGCTGCCCCTGGTGTGGCGCCGCCGTCGGCAGGTGCTCGTCGCGGCCCTGGCGATAGCCGGGTTCCGCGTGCAGTACCTCGGACAGGTCTGGGGACAGGAGCGGGACGGGGACCTCGCCCTGTTCATCTTCACGGTGCGTGGCCTGCGTATGGGCGCCGCGACGACAGTGATCTGTGTCGCCGGCTGTGTCGTGCTGTGGATTCCCGCGTGGCAGCGGGGCTACGGCGGCCCCGGCGCCCGAGGGTCCTGGCTCGCTCCGCTCGCCGTGGGGCGCTTGCCGGACGGGCTGGGCGTGCGGCGAGTACGTCCGTGCCCGGCGCGCCTACATCGCCGCGTTCGAGTGGCGGGCCGTGCTTGGCGAGTCGGTGCACCTCGCTCTGGCCGGGGTCGGCGCCGCCGAGGAGCGGGTGCGCATCGCCCCGGAGATCCACGATGCCCAGTTCGATTGTCCGCAGGCGCGAATGCGGCGGCTCGGGGAGGGCGGTGGAGATGCCGCAAGAACGTGGCAGGCCATCAGGTCCGTCAGTTCCTGCGGCATCCGGAACGAGTCACTCACTCATGGCTGGCTCAGCTGAAGACGAAGGGTCCGGGTGACTGGGCCGCGCTCGATGTACAGGTGACGGTGATGCCGAAGATGACCATCTTCAGCGAGCCCTTGTAGAAGTCGAGCTTGTCGCCGACGGACCACGGTGCCGGGAAGCGGGCCGACGGTGACGGCGCCGCCTGCGGGTATGGCCGGGTTCACGGTGCCGCTGAAGACCCGGCTGGCGCCGGTGGAGTTGGTCATGGTGAGGGTTGAGTTGATGGAGTTCGCGGACAGGGCGAGCGGTGTGGTGATGGCCGTGGAGTTGAGGGTGATGGTGGCCGACGTGCTGCTGGTCTGCGTGGCGGTCAGTGTGGCCGCGCCGCCGCCGAAGATGCCGCAGGAGGCGGTGATGCCGGCGGAGCTGGGGTGACGGCGGCTGACGCGGTGGGCGCGAGTGCGAGCGTCGTGGCGGCGATGACCCCGGTCGCGAGTGCCGCACCTGTGGTTAATCGTTTCATGGGGATCGTGTTCCCTTCCCAGTGGTGGGAGTGCCATGTGTGGGATGGCGACCCCGGGCCGAGTGGGTGCGGGCACACTGCGGGGATCGAATCTGACGGTCCGTCGGATCGTGCGCTCCCCATTGATACGCGAGCGGCACGAACGGCACAGTTGAAATCCGGCCGACTGCGTACGCGAGGCCGCAGCCCGGTTCAGTGACGGGCGGGCGCGGTGAGCCACAGGTCTGCGCGACTGATGTACACGGGTGCGCCGCCGATCCGCAGGCATTCCTACCGACCCCACCATCCGCTAACATAGAATAATTAGATAGATGATTAGCCTGGTGTGGGTGAGGAGTGGCCGTGGACTTCGGGCTGACGGACGAGCAGGAACTCTTGCGCGCGACGGCACGACAGTTCGTCGCCGACGTGTGCCCGGCCGAGAAGGCGAAGCGGTGGGACGAGGAGGGCGTCGTGCCGCCCGAGTTGTTCCGCGGTATGGCCGATCTGGGGTGGTTCTCCCTCCCGTTCGGCGAGGAGGAGGGCGGCGACGGCGGTGGCCCGCTCGAACTCATCCTGATCGCCGAGGAGTTGGGTCGGGCGAGTTTCGACGTCGCCATGTGCTACATCGGCGTGCTCATCCCGGGCATCACCGTGTTCCGGTGGGGCAGCGAGGCGCAGCGTGACTTCATCCGTGAGCAGGTGATGACCGGACGCCACCGCCTCGCCGTCGGCCTCAGCGAACCGGACAGCGGGTCCGACGCCGCCGCCCTGCGCACCACCGCCGTGGACCACGGCGACCACTTCCTCGTGCGCGGGCAGAAGGCGTGGTGCACGGGCGGCGGCCTGCCCGACACGACCATCGCGACCTACGTGCGCACCGGACCCCGCGAACCCAAGCACGGTGGCATCAGCCTGCTGCTCGTCGACCCCGCGACGGCCGGCGTCGAGGTGCGCAGGACGCCGACACTGGCCCGGCACATCCTCGGCACCAACGAGGTCTTCTTCAACGACGCCCTGGTCCCGAAGGAGAACCTCGTCGGACCGCGCGACGAGGGCTGGAAGGTCATGCTCTCCAACATCGAGCTGGAGAAGGTGATCATCACCGGCGGATATCTGGGCGCCGCGCAGGCCACGTTGGACGAGATGCTGGAGTATGCGCGCACCCGGCACGCCTTCGGCCGTCCGGTCGGGAACTTCCAGGCCCTCGCTCACGCCATGGCCGACCTGCAGACCGAGATCGACTCCGCCCGGCTGCTCGCCTACCGCGCCGCCTGGCTGCTCGCCCAGGGCAAGCCGTGCACGCGGGAGGGCTCGATGGCCAAGCTCAAGGGTTCGGAGACCTATGTGGCCGCCGCCCGGCTCGGGATGCAGGTCTGTGCCGGGCACGGTTTCTCGACCGAGAGCGTGATGAGCTTCCGCTACCGGGAGTCCATCGTGGCCACGATCTCCGGGGAACCAGCCAGATCCAGCGCAACGGGATCGCCCGGAGCATGGGGCTGCGGTCCTACTGACCCGCGCCTTCGCCCCTGGCCTCCTGCGCGGCCAGCCACGCCTCATGCCGCGCGAAGTGGCCCTGGTCGCGGCTCACCCAGATCCCGGAGACCCGGGCCAGGACGGCGCGGGTCGGCAGCAGGACCATCTCGCCCGCGATGTACCAGCGGCGGCCCTCCCGGCGCTCGACCCGCGCCCGCACCTCCAGCGGCCGTTCCACCGGGACCGGCTTCACGAAGCTCACGCTCAGCTCCGCCGTGACGCTCAACACGCGGTGCAGCAGGGGAGATGGCCGAGACAGTCGTCCAGTACGGCTGCGGTCCAGCCGCCGTGCGCGACATTCGGGCCGCCCTCCTGGTCGCGGGGGCAGGTGAGTTCGAACACCGCCACGCCGTCCCGGTCGAGCCGTTCGCCCTCGACGCCCAGCCGGCAGGAACCGGCGACACGGCACGCGCCGCACAGCGCCACGCCGCCGGGGGTGCGGGGCGGATCCTGGAAGTCCGCGCCCGCCCAGGACCCCGTCGGCGTGCTGGCCCCATCAGTCGCACTCGTCACGCTGGTTCTCCTCGGATCGGACACCTGGATCAGACATCGGCAAGCAGCGGTCGCAGCTTCCCGGCGATCAGCTGGACCTGGCGGGCGACCATCTCCTCGGGCATCCCGGCCAGCGAGGCCCACAGGAACACCCCTTCCACGGGCAACCCGGTCACGTACGCCTTGACGGCGTCGGCGATGTCCTGCGGGGTGCCGTGGAGGAACTGACCGACACCGGCCGCCCTCAGTCCCGTCTCCCGCCACTTCTCGGGGTCGATGGGGCGGGGGCCGGTTGGTCGGTCCCCTCGACCATGTACCGGCGGTAGCTGTCCCACTGGTACGCGAGGTGTTTGCGCACCACCGGCCAGTCGCCGTCGGGATCTTCGGTGACGAACGTCGTGAACGAGCCCTGCATCCGGGCCGCCGACACGTCGTAGCCGCTCTCGGCCAGCCCGTCCCGGTACGGCGTCAGCAGAGCCGGGTTGAGAGAGAGCAGCCCGGTGCCCAGCCGCCCGGCCCGGCGCGCGCCCTGCGGTCCCTGGTAGCCGAGCCAGATCGGCAGCGGGTCCTGGACAGGTCCGGGGTGACCAGGGACTCGGACCACAGGCCGCGGATCTCCCGCACCCGCTGGTCGGTCGTGGAGTAGCGCCGGGCGAGATCGGCGCCGTAGAGCCGGTACTCGGGTACGCGGTAGCCGGTGCCGAGGCCGAGGTCCAGGCGGCCGTCGCTGATGATGTCGACGATCGCGGCCTGTTCGGCGAGCTCGGGGGCCGCGTGCAGGGGCGCGGGGACGACCGCGGTGCCCAGCCGGATCCTGCTCGTGCGGGCGGCGGCCGCGGCGGCCATGGTGAGCGGCTGGGGAGGTATCCGTCCTCGAAGCCGTGGTGTTCGGAGAACCACACCGAGTCGAGGCCGAGCCGGTCCGCCTCCTCGCACATCTCCAGGGCGAATCCGTAGACGCGCGACCAACTCTGTCGCCAGGGCGGGGATTGCGCATGTCGAAGTAGATGCCGACGTTCATGAGGGGCCACCTCTCCTTGGGGCGTCGGCGAGTCGGATCGTGGCGCGGGCGACGGCGATGCCGTCCCCGGGAGGCAGGAGTCGTACCGGGCGCAGTTCCATCGACTCGATCTCGGGCAGGTCCTCGACCATCGCGGAGATCCGCAGGACGGTCTCCTCAAGGGCGGCCAGGTCCACGCCGGGGCCGCCCACCCGGCCGTCCAGCAGCGGGGCGGCCCGTAGCGAGCGGATCATCTCCCGGGCGTCGCGGTCGCTGAGCGGGGTGATCCGGTGGGCGACGTCGGCCATGAAGTCGGCGTAGTCGCCGGTGAGACCGAACGCGATCACCGGGCCGAAGACCGGGTCCGCGCGCACGGAGAGGAACGCGTCAGGGCCCGGCGCGTGTGTGTCCCGTACGGAGATGCCGTACGAATCCAGCAACTCGGCGGCGAGCTGCGGCGGTACGGCTCCGGGAGCGCACCCGGCGATCAGCGAGCGGCCTCGGTCCGTGTCGACCTCCGGGAGGTCCGGTACGACTCCCGCGGGGGTGCTGCGCCACGCCTGGTACGCCGCCGCGTGACCGAGCGAGGCCGCCGCGGACTCGGGAAACGCGTAGGTCGGTACGACGAGGTCGCCCCGGTGCAGGAGATCGGCGACGCCCGCACCGCCCAGGAAACTCGCCACCACGGGCTTCTCCGGCGCGGCCTCGGCCGCGTCGAGGATCGCGGCCGCCACCTCGTCGGGCTTGTCGGCCAGCGGCGGCATGAAGAGGACCACGGCGGCGTCGATGCCGTCGTCGGCCAGGACGGTGTCCAGGGCCTGGCGGTAGTGCGCGGCGGTGGCCATGGGGGTGAGGTCGATCGGGTTGGTGACGTCCGCGCGGGGCGAGAGCGCCGTACGCAGGGCGTGTCGTACGCGCGCTCCGAGTCCGGGCACCCGCAGGCCGCTCGCCTCGCACGCTCCGACGGTCAGCGCGGCGGGGCCGCCCGCGTTGGTGATCACGGCGACCCGGTTGCCCGGCGGGGGCGGCTGGTGCGCCAACAGGAGTGCCACGTCGAAGAGTTCCTGGAGGCTGCGGGTGCGGATGACGCCGGACTGGGCGAAGAGCGAGTCGACCGCCGCGTCCGCGTGTCCCGGGTGCACCGCGACGATCGGCTTGCGCGGCGCGACCCGGCGTGCCGTGCGGGCGAAACGGCGCGGATTGCCGAAGGTCTCGACATGCAGCAGGACCACCGAGGTCTCGGGATCCTCCTCCCACCACTGAAGGAGGTCGTTGGTGGAGACGTCCACGGCGTGGCCCACCGACACGAACCCGGAGAAGCCGAGCCGCAGCCGCCGGGCGAAGTCGAGCACCGCGAGCCCGAGGGGTCCGGACTGACTGGACATCGCGACCCGGCCCGGCAGCGGCAGCGCGGGAGAGAAGGTCGCGGCCAGCCGGGCCGCGGGCGTGGTGTTGACCACGCCCATGCAGTTCGGGCCCACCAGCCGCATCCCGGAGGCGCGGGCGAAGCGGGCCAACTCCAGTTCGGTGGCGCGGCCTTGGGCTCCCGTTTCCCGAAGCCCGTCGACACGACGACCACGGCTTTGACGCCGGCCTCCGCACACTCCCGTACGACGTCGGGTACGGCCTCGGCCCGCACGGCGACCAGGGCCAGGTCCGGGACCTCGGGAAGCTCGCGGACGTTCGGATACGACCGTGCGCCGGCGATCCGCTCGGCCCGTGGATTCACCGGGAAGACGCTGCCGCGGAATCCGCCCCGCAGCAGGTTGGCGACGATCTCGTGGCCGATCGTCAAGGGGCCGCGGTTCGCGCCGATCACCGCGACCGAGCGGGGTTCGAGCAGCGGTCGCAGGGAACGTCGTACGGCCGTGTGCTCGCGGCGTTCGGCGCGGGCGACGGCCTGGGCCTGCGGGTCGACGGCGATCTCGAAGTGGACGATCTGACCGGGCGGCCCGGACTCGACGCGGAAGCCGGAGCCGAGGAACACGTTGATCATGCGGGTGTTGTCGGCGAGGACGTCGGCTTCCAGGACCCGGATGCCCCGGGCACGCGCGGCGGCGGCGATGTGCTCCAGGAGCAGCCTGCCGAACCCCTCGCTCTGGTGGTCGTCGCGGATGGTGAAGGTGACCTCCGCGTGTTCCGGCTCCTCGGGATCACGGACGTAGCGCACCAGGCCCGCGATCTCGTCGCCGGCCAGCGCGACGAGCGCCAGCTCGTTCAGGTAGTCCACGCGGGCGCCGCGCCGGATCACGTCGTCGCGGGCGCGGACCACCGGGCCGAGCGAGCGGTAGGCCAGGGTCGCCCTGGACAGGCCGCCGACGAAGGCGACCAGGCGGTCGGCGTCCTCCGGCCGGACGGGCCGGACGAAGGTCGACCGACCGGTGCGCACGAGGCCCGGCCGTTCCAGATCCTCGGGATACGGCGGACTGCTCATCGGGGTGTCGCCGCTCAGACCGCCGCCTCCTGGGGAGTCCGCTCGGGCAGCCGGAACAGCTCGTCGAAGGTGCCTCGGGTGACCCGCTCGCGGACGTCCGCGGAGACGCCGTCGAACAGCTCGTGCAGGGTGGACTGCGTGTGGCCGTAGGTGCCTTCGAGGTGCGGGTAGTCGTCGCCCCACATCACGTTGCGGTAGCCCGTCGACTCGACGATCTCCACGGAGCTCTTGTCGTGCTGGAAGGAGGCGTACACCTGCTGCCTGATGATCTCGCTGGGCAGCCGGCTGAGCTTCGGCCGGACGAACATGCCGTGCTGACGGTAGGCCTCGTCCATCCGGTCGCCGATGGCCGGCACCCAGCCCGCGCCGCCCTCCGCGATGAGGATCTTCAGGTCGGGGTGCCGGTCCAGGGCGCCGCCCGCGACCATGTGGGACACGACGCGCATGCCCGGGTACGTGGTCTCCATGTAGTTGACGACGGCGCCGCCGGGTCCGCGGAAGACGACGTTCTCGCCGCCCGTGCCGATGTGGAAGCCCAGGGTCAGTCCGGCCCGTTCGGCCGCCGTCCACAGCGGTTCCCAGCGGTCGAGGGCGTACTCCTCGCCGGGCCGGGTCTGGCACGGCAGGAAGACGGACTGGAAGCCCAGCTCCGCCACGCGCTCGACCTCGGCGACCGCGTCCTCGACGTCGGCGGTCGACACACAGGCGGGAGTGATGATGCGCTGCTGCTTCCCGAGGATCTCGGAGTGCGCCCAGTCGTTCCAGGCCCGTACGGTCTCGCGGGCGAGTTCCCGCTCGGTGATCGACACCAGCCAGAACCCCATGGAGGGAAGGCCAGTTGGCCCCACACGCCCTCCTGGTCCAGGTCCTTCAGCCGGACCTGGAGGTCCTGGGCGCCCGGTGGCCGCATGGCGTCCATGAAGTCGTTGAGCTGGCGGTCGATGCGCTCGCCGTCGATGTACAGCACCTCGTACTTGTCGCCGCGCTCACTGCGCGGCGCCCGGTCGGCGAGGCGTGGCGGCAGTGCCTGTGTCCACAGGTCGTCGGGCTCCATCACGTGGGAGTCCCCGGAGTTGACCCAGATCTTCGTCATGACGCTCCTTCGGGTCAATGGATTTAATCAGTAAGCGATTTTAATCGTATCGGCGGGCGGACGGAAGTCCGGGAGGGGTGGAGGTGGAGGTCTGCATGCCCGCGCGGTGCTTGGCCGTGCGGGTGTCGGCCCGCGTCGACGGCGGTCCAGTCGATGATCTTCACATCACCCTCCCGAGAGGCCAATGAGTGCTAATAGTTAACTATATAGATCGGGCGAGTGCGAGACTTTCCCGGTATTCCGTCCAATTAGTTGACTGATTGCGCTGATAGCTGGAAGATCTGGGCAGCTGAGCCGCGAGGAGGCGCCATGGTCGGAGACAGGGTCACCGGGGACAGGTACTTCGAGCCACAGGTGGAGACCATGTCCCGTGACCGGTTGCGGGCACGGCAGGAAGAGCGGGTGGTCGAACTCGTCGAGTACGCCTACGGCAACTCCGCCTTCTACCGGGCGCTGTGGGACGAGCACGGGGTCCACCCGCGCGACATCCGCACCCTCGACGACTTCCGGGCACGCATCCCGTTCATCACCAAGGACATGGTCCGCGCCCACCGGACCCGCACCGGTGACCCCTTCGGTGGGCTGCTCTGCGTCCCGACCGAGGAACTGACCTCCGTCTCCTCCAGCTCGGGCACCACCGGCGACCCCGAGTTCTTCGCCGAGATCTGGGAGGGAGCGCCACCCCTGGTCACCGCACAGGTGCGTGACCTGTGGGAACTCGGCCTCCGGCCCGGGGATCGGGTGCTGAGCCCGCCCGGCACCTTCCGCAACCTCATGGACCCCGGCTACCAGGCGCTCGGCGCGGTCGTCATCGAGGTGGACACCTGGCTCGGAAAGATGGACGAGGTCGTCGACGCCCTGCGCACCTATCGCCCGGCCTACCTGCAGATGATGTATCCGCAGATGGTCGAGCTGGAGCACCTGGCCGGCACGACGGATCTCAAGGAGGCGTTCTCGTCCCTCAAGGGCGCTTCCTGCGCCGGCCAGCCCCTCAGCCGGAAGATGCGCGAACGGATTCGCGAGGACTGGGGCATCGACGTCTACGAGTACACCAGCGCCGCCGACACCGGCACCGCCTGGGAGTGCCGCGAGCACGACGGCTTCCACCTCTGGGAGGACACCGTCTTCGCGGAGTGCGTCGAGGTCGACGAGCACGGCTGGCGCGACGCGGCGGAGGGCGACCTCGGCGAACTCGTCGCCACCGACCTCGACAACCGGGCCGCGCCGCTGATCCGTTACCGCAGCGAGGACCTCGTCCGCCTGTCCCGGGACCGCTGCGGCTGCGGGCGTACCCACGCCCGGATGTGGGTGGCCGGCCGGCGCGGCGACGAGACCGTGGTCCAGGGGCGTTCCGTGGTCCTGCGGGACATCTGGCAGGCGGTCGAGGACCAGCCCGAGACCGTGGCGGGCGTCTTCCAGATCGTCCGGAGCGGACGCGAGGTCGACGAACTGCGCCTGCGTGTCGGCTACGACCCCGTCTCACCGACGACGTCGACGCTCTGGCCGGACGCCTGGGCGAGGCCGTGCGCGAGCGGACCGGCGTCAAGCCGGCGCTCGACATGCGCACCGAGGAGGACCTGTTGAAGACCATGACCAGCGTCGCCAAGTTCCCCGGGTGGTGAGGAGTTGATGACCCGCGCCGACACCCTGGCCCGGGCCAGGACCCTTGACCGGCCCGAACTCGCCTACCTCGTACGCTTCCCCACCGCCGACGGCATCCGGGACGTGGAACTGACCTGGGCCGAACTCGCCCGCGACACCGACTGGGCCACCGCCAGGCTCCGGGACCACGGACTGACCGCGGGGCAGCGGGCGTTGCTGACCGCCTCCGGCTTCGAGGGCTTCTGGGGGCACGCGATGATCGGCGCCCTGCGCGCGCTGCGGGTGACGTACGGCATCGCCGAGGCGATGGGCTGGGACCACCGCAGGACCGCGGTCTTCCATCGCGAACTCGACCCGCACGCGGTCATCGGCCTGTCGGCCGAGACCCTTGAGGGCTGGCCGGTGCGGCCGACGTCGGTGAGATGTTCCGGGCGACGCCGGTCGTACTGGCCCGGCCCGCCGCCGTACCGGTGCTGCGGGGTGTGGGCGTGTCCGCCGCCCTGATGGCGGCCGTCGGACCGGCCCTCGCCCTCGAGTGCCCCGAGCGCGGTGGCGCGCACGTCAACGCCGCCGAGTGGCGGGTCGGCGTGCGGGACGGGCAGCTGTCCGTGGCGGCGGGGGAGGAGCGCACCTCGCTGCTTCCCGAGACCCCGCTCGGCATCGCCGGGCGCGTGACCACCGGCCGCTGCGCCTGTGGCAGCGAAGACCCGCGGGTCCACTTCGCCGAGACCACCAACAAGTCACCGTCATCGAGGAGTTGAGGATGTCCGAAGGAGTGGCCGACGGCCGGGTCGTGGTAGTCACCGGCGCCGGCAACGGATCGGCCGGGCGCACGCCCTGGCCTTCGCCGCGCACGGCGCGAAGGTCGTGGTCAACGACCTGGGCGGCGCGCGCGACGGCGGGGGCGCCTCGACGGGGCCCGCCCAGACCGTGGTCGACGAGATCGTCGCGGCGGGCGGCGAGGCGGTGGCCAACACGGACGACATCTCCGCCTGGGACGGCGCCGGCCGGCTCGTCGCGCAGGCCGTCGAGACCTACGGCGGCCTGGACGTCCTGGTCAACAACGCCGGCATCCTGCGGGACCGGATGATCGTGTCGATGACCGAGCGGGACTGGGACAGCGTGATCGCCGTCCACCTCAAGGGCAGTTTCGCCACCCTGCACCACGCCGCCGCGTACTGGCGCGAGCGCACCAAGTCCGGTCACGACAACGACGCACGGGTCATCAACACGACCTCGCCGTCCGGCATCTTCGGCAACCCGGGCCAGTCCAACTACGGCTCGGCCAAGGCCGGCATCGCGAGCCTCACCGTCATCGCCGCCGCCGAACTCGCCCGCTACGGCGTGACGGTGAACGCCATCGCGCCCACCGCGCTCACCCGGCTCACCGAGGACATCGAGATGATGCAACGCGCCGCCGAGGCCCAGGACCTCACCCCCGAAGCCATCTCCCCGCTCGTGGTGTGGCTCGGCTCGGCCGCCTCGCGCGAGGTCACCGGCCGGGTCTTCGGCGTCGTCGGCAACCGCATCACGGTCCTCGAAGGGTGGGCCAACGGCCCCGGCGCGAGCGCGGAGTCGCGCTGGACCCCTGAGGAACTGACCTCGGTCGTCCCGAACCTGGTGGCGAAGGCGGCTCCGAACGCCGACGCCCTGGGCAACCGGAACGGAGCGTGAAGACATGACGACCACTCAAGAACCCGTCGCCGAAGGCCTGTTCACCTGGCCACCCGACGAGAGGACACCCCTTCGTCTCATCGGCTCCGAGTGCGCGGCCTGCGGGCTGGTGAGTTTTCCCCGCCGCCCCGGACTGTGTCCGGTGCGCGAGCACGGAGTCCAAGGAACGGCTTCTCGCGGACCGCGGGACGCTCTGGACGTACACCACCCAGGACTTCCGGCCGCCGTCCCCGCCGTACGACGGCCCCGAGGCCTTCGAGCCGTACGCGGTCGGGTACGTCGAACTCCCCGGTGAGCTGCTGGTCGAGGCCCGCCTCACCGAACCGGACCCGGACAGGCTCAGGATCGGGCAGGAGATGCGGCTGACGCTCGTGCCCTACACCGTGCGGGACGACGGCACCGAGATCGTGACGTTCGCGTTCGCCCCGGCCGAGGAGGAGACACCGTGACCGAGGCCGTGATCATCGGCGTGGGACTCCACCCCTTCGGCCGGTTCCCGGGAAGCCGGCGCTGGACATGGGCGCGGACGCGGTACGCCTCGCGCTCGCCGACGCGGGCGTCGACTGGCCGCGGATCCAGGGCGGTTACATCGGCAGCTACGAGGTCGCCAACCCCGACGCGATCGTCGCCCGGCTCGGCCTGACCGGTGTACCCCTGCGCGGGGTGTTCAACGGCTGTGCCACGGCCGGTACTTCGCTGGCGCTGGCCGCCCGCGCGATCGAGACCGGCGAGCACGACCTGACCATCGCGATCGGCCTCGACAAGCACCCGCGCGGAGCCTTCGCCGCCGACCCGTCCGTGGCCGGCATCCCTTCCTGGTACGGACAGACCGGCCTCTTCCTCACCACGCACTTCTTCGGCATGAAGATCAACCGCTACATGCACGACCACGGCATCTCCCACGAGACGCTGGCGCGCGTGGCGGCCAAGAACTTCGGCAACGCGGCCCGCAACGAGAAGGCCTGGCGCCGCACTCCGCTGTCCGTGGAGGAGATTCTCGCCTCGCCGGTCCTCAATCACCCCCTCCGCCAGTACATGTACTGCGGTCCGGATGAGGGCGCGGCCGCCCTAGTCCTGTGCCGGGCCGACCAGGCCCACAAGTACACCGGGCGACCCGTACGGATCCGGTCCACCGCCCTGCGCAGCCGCAGACTCGGCGCCTTCGAGGTACAGAGCCCGTCCTTCCCGGTCGGGGAGGCCGTCGCGAGCCCGACCGTGGACGCATCGAGGGAAGCCTATGAACGGGCCGGCATCGGGCCCGAGGACGTCGACGTCGCCCAACTCCAGGACACCGACGCCGGATCGGAGGTCATCCACATGGCCGAGAACGGCCTCTGCAAGGACGGCGAACAGGAACGCCTCATCGCCGAGGGAGCCACCGAGATCGGCGGCAGACTCCCGGTCAACACCGACGGCGGACTGCTCGGCAACGGCGAACCGATCGGCGCGTCGGGACTGCGCCAGCTCCACGAGATCGTCCTCCAACTGCGGGGCACGGCCGGTGACCGACAGATCCCCGGCACACCTCGCGTCGGCTACACCCACCTGTACGGCGCGCCGGGCGTGTCGGCGGTCACCATCCTGAGCACCTGAGGGCAGAGCGGACATGGCAGACGACATGCAGGACTTCGCGGCCGAGGCACGCGCCTTCCTCGACGCCCATGCGGCCAAGGCCCCCGACCGCACCGCCCCCACCTGGGGCGAAGGCGACGACTCGGTGGCGTACTTCAGCAGCCTCCGCCCCAGGCGGAACGGGAGCACGTACAGCGGGCGCGCGACTGGCAGCGCGTCCGCCACGAGAACGGCTTCGGCTGGATCACCGGCCCGGTGGAATACGGCGGCCGGGGCCTGACCCCGTCCACGACCTGGTCTACGACACCCTCGAGTCCGGGTACGACGTCGCCGACACCGGCGTGCTCAGCGTGATCGGCCTCGGCATGATCGGACCGACGATCCTCGCCCACGCCCAACGCCACATCAAGGAACGGTGGTTGCCCGCGCTGTACCGCGGGGACGCCATCGCCTGCCAGCTGTTCAGCGAACCCGGGCGGGCTCCGACCTGGCGAGCGTCGCCACCAAAGCGGTGCGTGCGGGCGACCACTGGGTGCTGAACGGCCAGAAGGTGTGGACCTCGGTCGCCCAGCACAGCCAGATCGGACTCGCGCTCGCCCGCACGAACCCGGACGCGCCCAAGCACCGTGGGATCACGGCCTTCCTGGTCCCGATGGACGCCCCCGGCGTCGAGGTCAGGCCACTGCGGCAGATGACCGGCGGCGCGGACTTCAACGAGGTCTTCCTCACCGACGTCCGCATCCCCGACGACCACCGGCTCGGCGAGGTCGACGGCGGTTGGACGGTCGCCCTGACCACCCTGATGAACGAGCGCGCGACCGTCGGCAGCGAGGGTGTCGGCCCGGTGGCCGCCGCACTGTCCCCGGACCACCTCACGGCCCTGATGCGCGCCACCTGGACCTGGGACGACCGCGCCCTGCGGGCCCGCCTCGCGGAACTCCTCGTGGACGCCCTGGCCACGCAGTACCTCAACACCCGCGCCCTGCGCGGTCTGCGCGCCGGCGGCACCCGGGCCCCGAGAGGTCCGTCTCGAAGCTGATGTACGGCCAGAACCTCACCCGCGCCGCACACTTCGTGTCCGACGTACTCGGACCCCGGCTGATCGCCGACACCGGACAGTGGGGCACCTACGCCTGGTCCGAACTCCTCCTCGCCACCCCGGCGTTGCGCATCCTCGGCGGCACCGAGGAGATCATGAAGAACATCCTCGCGGAACGCGTCCTCGGACTGCCCAAGGAGGTGCGGCCATGACCGCCGACGAGACCGGACTGCGCGAACTCAGGCTTTCCGTAAGGGAGTTCCTGGAGGCCAAGTCGCCCGAGGAAGCCGTCCGCAAACTCATGGAGAGCGAGCCGCGCTTCGACCCCGCGGTGTGGGCACAGGCGGCCGACCAACTCCGGCTGCCCGGCCTGGTGATCCCGGAGGAGTACGGCGGCGACGGCTTCGGCCTCGTCGAACTCGGCGTCGTACTGGAGGAGACGGGCCGAGCCCTGCTGTGCGCCCCCTTCTTCGCTACGGTCGTGCTCGCGGCCCAGGCTCTGCTCGCCTCAGGTGACCGGGAGGCCTGCGCACGCCACCTCCCGGCATCGCGGCCGGCCGGACGACGGCCGCCCTCGCGGTGGCCGAGGACAGCGGATCCTGGGATCCCGCCCTGATCTCCGCACGCGCCGTGCCGGACGGTGAGGGCGGCTGGAAGCTGAGCGGCCGCAAGTCCTTCGTCATCGACGGTACGACCGCGGAGCTGCTTCTCGTCGTCGCCCGTACCGTCGCCGGCCCCTCGCTCTTCGCCGTGGACCGGGATGCCACGGGACTGGCGGCCGTACCGATGGAGACCCTGGACCCCACGCGGGCGATGGCCCGGCTGACGTTCGACGCGGTGCCCGCGACGCTCGTCGGCGCGGACGGAGCGGCCGGGCGCACGATGGCCAAGGTGCTGGACGTCGCGTCGGTCGGGCTCGCGGCGGAACAGTCGGGCGGGGCGCGCAGGTGTCTGGAGGCGAGTGCCGAACACGCCCGTACACGGCACCAGTTCGGCCGGCCGATCGGTTCCTTCCAGGCGGTCAAGCACAAGTGCGCGGACATGCTCGTCCAGGTGGAGCTGGCCGAGGCCGCGTCCCGGGAGGCGGCGCGACTGGCCGACGAGGGCTCCGCCGAGTTCCCCGTCGCCGCGGCCGTGGCACACGCCTGCTGCTCCCGGGCGTACATGTTCACGGCCATGGAGAACATCCAGGTCCACGGCGGCATCGGCTTCACCTGGGAGCACCCGGCGCATCTGTACTTCCGGCGGGCGAAGTCCTCGCAACTGCTGTTCGGCGGGCCCGCCGTGTACCACGAGCGGTTGCTCGACCGACTCGGGATCTGAGGAGACCACCGGAGACGAGGAAGGCCCCGGGGTGGGGACCCCGGCCTTCCTCGTCTCCGGTGCCGGTCAGCCTCGGGCCGCCTCGCCCAGCAACGCCTTCGCGATGATGACCTGCTGGATCTGGCTCGTGCCCTCGTAGATACGGAACAGGCGGGCATCGCGGTAGAAGCGCTCGACGGCGACCCCGCGCATGTAGCCCGCCCCGCCGTGGACCTGGACCGCGCGGTCGGCGACGCGCCACACCATCTCACTGGCGAAGTACTTCGTGCAGGACGGGCCGATCTTGGTGTCCGTGCCGGCGTCGAACGCGCGGGCCGCCTCCTCCAGGACCGTGGCGCGGCCGGCGTAGTAGTCGGTCATGGAGTCGGCGATCAGGCCCTGTACGAGCTGGAAGGAGCCGATGAGCTTCCCGGACTGGCGGCGGGTGCGGGCGTACTCGACGGACTCGTCCACCAGCCGCTCCGCCATCCCCACGCACAGGGACGAGATGTGCACCCGGCCGTGCGCGATGCAGCCCATCGCCGTGGCGAACCCCGGTTGAGGCCGGCCTCCCCCGCCGACCAGGGCGGACGCGGGTACGCGTACGTCGTCGAAGTACACATCCGCCGTCCAGGCGCCGAACTGGCCCATCTTGTGGTCCTTGGGAGCCACGGCGAGGCCCGGTACCCGCCGGGACCAGGAAGGTGGAGATGCCGCGGGTGCGCGGGGCGTCGGGGTCGGTGCGGGCGAAGACCATGAAGACGTCGGCGAGCGGGGCGTTGGTGATGTACCGCTTGGCACCGTTGATCACCCACTCGTCGCCGTCCAGGTGTGCCCTCGTGGTCAGGGTCGAGGGATCGGAACCCGCCTCCGCCTCGGTGAGCGCGAACGACGCCAGGACGTCGCCGGAGGCGATCCTCGGCAGCCAGTCCGCCTTCTGCTCCTCGGTGCCGCCGACCATCAGGACGTGTCCGGCGATGCCGTTGTTCGTCCCGAACATGGAGCGCAGGGCCGGGGTCGTGTACCCCAGCTCGAACATCAACTGGGCCTCCTCGTACATCGACAGCCCTAGCCCGCCGTACTCCTCGGGAAGCGCGAAGCCGAACAGGCCCATCTTCTTTGCCGCTTCGCGTACCTCCGCGGGCATCTCGTCCTTCTCGTCGATCTCCGCCTCGAGCGGTACGACGCGCTCGCGGACGAAGCGCCGGACCTCGGACAGCACCGCGCTGAAGTCAGCCGCGTCCATGTCGACTCCCTTGTTGCCCTAAGTGATCTCAGTCAGCTGTTTCGGTCTCATCGGGCTCCCGCTCCGGCCGGTAGCACACGGCCAGCAGCGCGGCGGCGCTCGCCGTACCGACCCCGACGGCCAGCAACGCGGGCCCCACGCCCGCGCGTTGGCGGCGCAGGACTCCGTCCAGCGAGTACCTGCCGGGGCCCAGCGCGGCCAGGGCGACGGCCGCGCCGCCCACGACACCGACGTACTCCCAGCCGCCTTTGAAGACGAAGAAGCCCTTGCCTCGATGGTCGGTTCGGGCCGCCACGGTCATCAGACCGACGGCTGCCGCCACGGGAGGGGGCTCGCCGCGCCCAGCGTGATCCCCACGCCGGCCGCCATCTCCGTCCCGGCCGCCATGCGCGCGTGCACCCCGGCGGGCCGCAGACCGAGTGCCTCGAACCAGCCCTCCGTGCCCTTGAGCCCGCCCGGCCCGGCGACCTTGTTCCAGCCGTGCGCGAAGAGCATCGGGCCGAGCGTCGCGCGCAGGACGAGCGCGGCGACGTCGTGGCCCCGTGCCGTCACTGGCCGACTCCCGTGGCCCGTCCCGCGGGGGCGACACCGTACAACTGCGGTACGGCGTCCACGAGTTCGTCGTAGGTGAGAGCCTGTCCCGACGTGCTGGGGTGGACGCCGGCGACGGTCCAGCCCTGGAGCCGGTTGAGCCGGTTGCCCTCGATGCGCAGGACCTGGCCGGTCAGCCAGGCCGCGCTGTCGGAGGCTAGGTAGACAACGACGCCCGAGGCGTTGGCCGGGTCGCGCGGGTCGAAGCCGTCGACGGCCCGCAGCGATTCACCGACGGACAGACCGTCCGTCATCCGGGTGGCCGCGATCGGCGAGATGGCGTTGGCAGTGACGCCGTACTTGCGCATCTCCAGGGCCGTGAGGACGGTGAGTCCGGCGATCCCGGCCTTGGCGGCACCGTAGTTGGACTGCCCCTGGTTGCCGAACAGGCCGGTCCCCGAAGTGGTGTTGATGACGCGGCCGGTGACGCGCTCACCCCGTTTCGACGCCTCGCGCCAGTACGCGCACGCGTGCCGGGTGAGCGCGAAGGTGCCCTTGAGGTGGACCGCGATCACGGCGTCGAACTCGGCTTCGGTCATCGAGAACAGCATGCGGTCGCGCACGATCCCCGCGTTGTTCACGACGATGTCGAGGCGTCCGAACTCGGCGACCGTGTCCGCCACCAGGGTCTCGGTCGCCGCCCAGTCCGTCACCGACGCGTGGTTGGCGACCGCCTGGCCGCCCAGCTTGGTGATCTCGGCGACGACCTCGTCGGCGGGGAGTCGCCGGTGCTCTCGCCGTGCACGCCGGAGCCGAGGTCGTTCACCACCACGGTCGCGCCGGCTTCGGCCAGTGCCAGGCAGTGCGCCCGGCCCAGGCCACGGCCACCGCCGGTCACTACGGCGACCTTGTCGTCGAGGATGCCCACCTGCTACCTCCCGTTTGTGTCGAGTTCGCGGAGTACGTCGGCGGTGTGTTCGCCGAGCGTCGGCGCACCGCCGCGTGGCTTGTCGTCAACACCCCAGAAACTGACGGGTGTTGCCACGGTCCGCAGGGTGGCCCGTCGCCCATGCCGGGCTGTTCGACGAAGGCCCCACGGCTTCGGCCTGTGGATCGGCCGCGACCTCCGCGAGCGTCTGCACCGGCGCCCACCACACGCCCTCGGCGTCGAACCGCGCTGCCCACTCGTCCAGGGGGCGCCGGGCGAACTCCGCGTCGAACTCGGCGATCAGTTCGCGAACATGGCCACGCCGTGCCGTGCCGGTCGCGAACCGTTCGTCCGTCTCCAGGTCCGCGCGGCCGAGTGCCCTGACGACGCCGGGCCAGTGCCGGCTGCCCTCCAGACCGACCAGCCAGAACCAGCGGTCGTCCGCGGCCCGGTAGGAGTTGTAGAGCGGGGACTCGTGCTCGGTGCGGTGCCGGGTACGGCCGCGCCTGCCGAAGAAGTTCTGCAGGGCGAGGTCGTTCCCGTTGGCGTAGGTGCCGGAGCGGAGCAGTGATACGTCCACCACGCCGCCCTCGCCCGTCCGTTCGCGGCGCAGCAGCGCGGCCAGCACACCGGCCACCAGGTTGGCCGCGGCCGTACGATCGCCGAGTCCGGGGCGGATGCCGGGCGGTGGCTCACCGGCCGGGTTGAGCATCGCGGCGATGCCGGGCCGCGCCCAGAAGGCGGAGACGTCGTAGCCGGCACGGTCGCGCTCCTCGCCCCGTCCAGCCGTAGCCGGTCAACGTGCCGACGACCAGGCGGGGATGGCGGGCGCGCAGCTCGTCCGGGGCCAGGCCCAGGCGTTCCAGCGCGCCGGGACGGAGGTTGGTGACGAAGACGTCGGCGCGCTCCAGTAGCCGTTCCAGTACGGCCTTGCCGTCCTCCGAGCGCAGGTCGAGGACGATCCCGCGTTTGCCGCGGTTGTCGGTCTCGAACGGAGGCGCGCTGTCGATGTCCTGGCCGACATGGCGGAGCGTGTAGCGGTTGGGGTCGCCGGTCGGCGCCTCCACCTTCACCACGTCCGCGCCCCAGTCCGCGAGCATGGTGGCCGCGGCCGGTGCCGCCACCCACATGCCCAGCTCGACGACCGAAATGCCCTCCAGTGGCCGCACGGCCCACCTCCCTGTCTGTCGGTACGCCCCGCTATTCGCCGCGGAAGTCGCCGGGACGGCGCTCCCGGAAAGCCTTGAGCCCCTCGACCCGGTCCTCCGTGGAGAACAGCACCGAGACGGTCTCGCGCTCGTACGAGATCGCCGCCTCCAGGTCCATCCCGAGGCCGTAGTCGACCAGTCGCTTGCCGGCCGCGAGAGCCAGCGGAGCCCCGGCCGTCAGCGCGGCGGCGAGTGCCTCGGCAGCACTCAACGCCTTTCCGGGCTCGGCGAGTTCGTTGACCAGCCCGAGCGCGTGCGCGCGCTCCGCGTCGATCGGTTCGCCGGTGAGGATCATCTGCTTGGCGATCGCGGGAGGTATCAGACGCGGCAGGCGCTGCGTGCCGCCCGCACCCGGCAGCACGCCGAGTTTCATCTCGGGCAGGCCCAGCCGGGCGCCCCGCTCCGCCACCCGTAGGTCACAGGCGAGCGCGAGTTCGAGACCGCCGCCGAAGGCGAACCCGTGGACGGCCGCGACCGAGGGCTTGGGAAGTCCTCCAACAGCGCGTAGGCGTCGGTGAGTCGCTGGACGAAGGAATGGAACTGCCGTGGTGCCGTGAACGACTCGATCTCACCGATGTCGGCCCCGGCCGAGAAGGCCCGGCCCGCCCCGGCCACGACCAGGGCGCGCACGTCGTCGTTGTCGCGCAGTTCGGTCAGCGCCCCGGTGAGCCGGTCCACGGTCCCGGAGCCGATCGCGTTGAGCCGCTCCGGCCGGTCGAGCGTCAACACGGCGATTCTGTCCCGGAGTTCGATTCGCAGCACGGCGTCCACCTCAGACCATCGTGAGTCCGCCGCTGACCGAGAGCGTCTGCCCGGTCATGTAGGCGGCGTCGTCGGACGCGAGGAAGGCCACCACACCGGCGATGTCGGTGGGCTGGGCGACGCGGCGCAGCGGGATCGCCCGCACGGTCGCGTCGTACATCTTCTGGCTGTACTCGGCGACCTGCCCGAGCAGCGCGGTGTCGGTGGGCCCCGGACAGACGCTGTTCACGGTGATGCCGTGCCGGGCCACCTCGCGGGCCAGGGCCTTGCCGAAGGCGATGACCCCGCCCTTCGTCGCCGAGTACACGACCTCGCCGGACGAGCCGACCCGGCCGGCGTCCGAGGCGATGTGGACGATCCGGCCGCCGCCCCGCTCGATCATCGGGTCGAGGACGGCCCGGGTCATCGTGATCGTCCCGCGCAGATTGACGGCGATGATCCGGTCCCAGGTCTCCTCGGCGCTGTCGACGAACCGGCCGATGACGTCGACGGCCGCGTTGTTCACCAGCACGTCCACCGGGCCGAGTTCGATAGCCACCCGTTCCACGGCCGTGCGGACGGCCGCGTTGTCGGAGATGTCCGCGCCGACTCCCGTGGCGTGCACGCCGTACCGCTCCGCGAGAAGGCCCGCGACCTTGCCGGCCGCCTCCGCGTCGAGGTCGCAGACGGCGACGGCGGCTCCCTGGGCGGCGAGTCGGCCGGCGATCGCCTCGCCGATGCCGCGGCCCGCTCCGGTGACGAGCGCCACCTTGTCCCGTACGCTCACGCGCCCTCCCTCGCCCGGCTCTCGATACAGCGCTATCGTATAACTACTTCAGCTAAATAAGCGAGATGCCTGAGCGGAGTCGAGCATGCGCCGAACGATCTTCACCGAGGAGCACGAGCTGTTCCGGGAGACCGCCCGCTCCTACTACCTGCGGGAATGCGCTCCGTACGCCGAGCAGTGGGAGCGGGACGGGCAGGTGAGCCGGGCCGCGTGGACGGCGGCGGGCAAGGCCGGCCTCATCGGCTGGCAGTTCCCGGAGGAGTACGGCGGTCAGGGGATCTGGGACTTCCGCTACAACGCCATCATGGCCGAGGAGATGGCGGCCACCAGCTCGGTCGGCATCGGTCTCGGGTTGCAGAACGACGTCATCCCGCCCTATCTGACACACCTCACCAGCCCCGAGCAGAAGGCCCGTTGGCTGCCCGGGTGACGAGCGGCGAGACGATCTGCGCGCTCGCGCTGTCCGAACCGGCCGCCGGCTCCGACCTCAAGGCCATCCGCACCACCGCCCGCCGGGACGGTGACGAGTGGGTGATCGACGGCTCCAAGACCTTCATCACCAACGGCATCCTGGCCGACCTGGTCGTCGTCGCCTGCAAGACCGACCCGGACGCCGGGCACAAGGGCATCAGTCTGATCGTCGTCGAGCGGGACACGCAGGGCTTCGAGCGCGGGCGCAAGCTCGACAAGGTCGGGATGAAGGCGCAGGACACGGCCGAACTCTTCTTCCGCGAGGTCCGCGTCCCCGCCGAGAACCTCATCGGGCAGGAGAACCGCGGTTTCTACCACATGATGGGCAACCTCCCGACCGAGCGCCTCGCCATCGCCGTCTCCTCGCTGGCCGCCGCCGAGCGGGCGTACGAACTGGCCCTGGACTACGCCAAGACCCGCACCGCGTTCGGGCGGCCGATCGGGGAGTTCCAGGCCAACCGATTCGCCCTCGCCGACATCAACGCCGAACTGGGCGCCGCCCGCGTCTACGTCGACGGCTGCATCATGGCCCTGTTCCAGGGCGAGTTGACGGCCGAGGAGGCCGCGGCGGCCAAGTACTGGACCTCGGAGACCGGCTGGCAGGTCATCGACCGCTGTATGCAGCTCTTCGGCGGCTACGGCTACGTCAACGAGTACGAGATCGCCCGGATCTGGCGCGACAGCCGGGTGCAGCGGGTGTTCGGCGGGACCTCGGAGATCATGCAGGAGATCATCGGCCGGTCTCTGGGGCTCTGACGGCGAATGCATGCATTGACTACCTTGGGTAAATAGGTTAGCTATTTAGCCTGATGGGTGCACGGTAACGGACGGGCTCAAGGAGGCATCCGTGGTCGACGTCGACGTGAAGCTGCACCAGGACAGGGCGGAGAACGACCTGCCGCAGCCCAGGCTGATCATCGGCGGCAGGCACATCGCCGACGCGAGCGGCGGCCTCTACGAGCACCGCGACCCGGCGACCGGACTGGTGCAGGCGCACATCCCCCTCGCGGGCCCCTCCGAGGTGGACCGGGCCGTGGCCGCCGCCCGCCGGGCCTTCGAGGTGTGGGGAGCATGCGCCCCGCCGAGCGCCGCCGACTGCTCACCCGTTTCGCGGGGCTTCTGCGCGACCACATCCCCGACTTCGCGGCGATCTGCCCGCTGGAGAACGGCGTCTGCATAGGCGGCTGGGCGGACAACGTCGGTCCGCACGTCGCCGAGTGGACCGAGTACTACGCCGGCTGGGCCGACAAGATCGAGGGCATGGTCGGCGCGGCCTACAGCCCGCACGAGAACGTCGAATACACCATTGCCCAGCCCTACGGGGTCATCGGCCACATCATCACCTGGAACTCGCCCGCGCTGTCCCTGGCGATGAAGGTCCCGCCCGCGCTCGCCGCAGGCAACACCGTGGTCATCAAACCGGCCGAGTCCACGCCGTTCTCCGCGCTGCTCTTCGCCGACCTGGCCCGCGAGGCGGGCATCCCCGACGGCGTCGTCAACGTCGTCACCGGACTCGGCGACGCCGGATCGGCCCTGGTCACACACCCCGGCGTGGACAAGATCTCCTTCACCGGCGGCCCCGCCACCGCGCGCCGCATCATGGCCGACGCGGCACTGAGCCTCAAACCCGTCCTGTTCGAGCTCGGCGGCAAGTCGGCCAACCTGCTCTTCGCCGACACCGACCTGGACACCGTCGTGCCCTACTGCGCGGCCTTCGCCATGAGCAACACCGGCCAGGGCTGCGCACTGCCCACCCGCCTCCTCGTCGAACGGCCGGTCTACGACGAGGTCGTCGCGCGCGTCGCCGGTGTCGTGGCCCACCTGCCCGTCGGCGATCCTCTCGACCCCACGACCTACATCGGGCCGCTCATCTCCGAGGCCGCCCGGGGCCGCGTCCAGGGCATGATCGACAAGGCGGTCGAGGCCGGCGCCGGACGGCTCGTGCTCGGCGGTGAACGCGTCGACGCCGAGGGCTACTTCGTCTCCCCGACGGTGTTCGCCGACGTGGACAACCGGAGCGACCTCGCCCAGCAGGAGATCTTCGGACCCGTCCTGGCCATCACCCCCTTCGACACGGAGGACGAGGCCGTCGCCCTCGCCAATGACACCCAGTACGGCCTGTCCGCCTACATCCAGTCCCGTGACATCGCACGCGTCAACCGCCTGGTGCCGCGCCTGAAAGCCGGGACGGTCTACGTCAACCCCGGCCCGAATCCCATCACTTCACCCGCCACGCCGTTCGGCGGCGTCGGCATGAGCGGGTTCGGCCGGGAGGGCGGCAAGGCCGGTCTTGACGAGTTCGTCAGCGTCAAGGGTGTCGGCATCGGCCGCGTCTGACTCCCCCTTCCGAAAGCCTTTGGAGCCAAGAGCATGCATTCCGCCCGCCGCCTGACGTTCGGCGACATCATCCGTGAGCACCGTAGGTCCTTCCCCGACGGCGTCGCCCTCGTCGACGGCGAAGTCCGCTTGACCTGGCCGCAGTTGGACGAGCGCACCAACCGCCTCGCCCAGGCCCCACGGTCGCCGGGGTCGGCCCCGGTGACCGGATCCTCTGGCTGGGACAGAACTCCTTCCGCATCTGGGAACTGCTGGGCGCCGCCGCGAAGATCGGCGCCATGGTCTGTCCCGGCTACTGGCGCTGGGCCGCCCCCGAAATGGCCTTCGCCGTCGAGGACTTCGACCCGAAGGTCGTGGTCTGGCAGGACGAGGAGATCGGCGGCACGGTCGGCAAGGCGCGGGCCGAACTGGGCAGCGACCACCGGGCGTTGTGGCTGCGGCACGATGCGGAGGGCGCCGGCTCCTACGAGTCGTTCCTGGCCGCCGGCACGGCCGAGGACCCGGATGTCGACGTCGACCCGGACTCCGCGCTCCTGGTCATCTACACCGCGGCGATCTCCGGACGCCAGTCCGGGTCGATGCTCTCGCACCGCAACCTCCAGGCCATGGGCGCGAGTTCCGCCTGGATGGGGGACATCGGCACCGAGACCGCCTTCCTCGGCGCCGGACCGATGTTCCATATCGGCAACTACCAGTTCTGGGGTGTCCCGGCCTTCGTGCACGGCGGCAAGAACGTCGTCGTCCGCCGGGTCGTCGCCGAGGAACTGCTCCCGCTGCTCGCGGCGGAGCGCTGCACACACGCCTACCTCATGCCGCCGACGATCGCCCAACTCGTCGCCCTCAACAGGGAGGCGGGCCACGACCTCTCGCACCTGCGGGCCAGCGTGGCCGCCCCCTGTGGCAGGGCACGGTCCCCACCGACACCAGCCGCTTCACCCGCAACGGCGGCGGCGAGGGCCGCGGCTACGGCCAGACGGAGGTGACCGGCTTCGCCGTGACCGGCGCCTACGGCGGCACGGGCACCGGCAACGCGGGACGCCCCGGCCCCCTCACCGCCGTACGCGTCCTGGACGGCACCGGCAAAGAGTGCGAGATCGGCGAGGCGGGCGAGATCTGCGTCCGCGGCGACCTCGTACACCTCGGCTACTGGAACCGGCCCGGGATCAACGAGGAGCGCTTCCGCTTCGGTTGGTGGCACACCACCGACCTCGGCCGACGTGAGAGCGACGGCACGATCAGCTTCCTCGGCACCACGACCCGCATGCTCAAGTCGGCCGCCGAGAACATCTTCCCGGCCGAGGTGGAGAACTGCATCGAGTCCCACCCGGCGGTGAAGGAGGCCGCCGTCATCGGCGTCCCGAACGAGCGCTGGGCGCAGGACGTCAAGGCGGTCGTCGTCCTCCACCCGGACGCCGACCCGGTCACGGCCGCCGACGTCATCGAGCACTGCCGGGCCCGGATCGCCTCGTACAAGAAGCCGAAGACCGTGGAGTTCGCCGAGGCGCTGCCACGCACCAAGGACTTCGCCAAGGACTACGAGGCGCTCGACGAGCGCTTCGGCGGCGGTGGCTATCCCGGTGGCGACACGCTCGGCGCGGGGAGGTGACCCGGTGAACGACCGCCAACCCGTCGTCGTCGGCGTGCACGCCACCGAGCAGGCCCTGTCCCTCCCGCACCGCGACGCGATGGGCCTGGCCCTCGAAGCCGTGCGCGGCGCGATCGAGGACGCCGGGCTGGCCCCGGCGGACGTCGACGGCGCCCAGGTCGACTGGCCCGGCCCGGGCGGGGTGCCCGGCGAGGGCAGCTCCTGGGCGCGGATGCTCGGCCGCGACCTGCGCTGGACCAGCGACTCGATGCTCGACAACGCCGGTTCCCGGGGCCTGCTGAAGGCGGCGGCGGCCGTACGGGCCGGGTTCGCCGACACCGTCGTGGTCGGCGGCTGCAAGCTCGTCTCGCGCGGTGCGGGTCCCGTCGGCGCCGGAGTGGCGCTGGAGTTCGCGGACGTCTGGGGCAGCTACGTCGTCGCCCAGTTCGCGCTGGTGGCGGCCCGGCACATGCACCAGTACGGGACGACCGCCTGTCAGCTCGCGGAGGTCGCAGCCACCGTCCGCAACAACGGGACCACCAACCCGGAGGCGATGATGTACGGCCGTGGTCCGTACACCGCCGACGACGTGCTCGCCTCCCGCATGGTGGCCACACCCTTCCACCTGCTGGACTGCTGCATCGTCGGCGAGGGCGGCGCCGCCCTCGTGGTGACCACCGCCGAACGCGCCCGCGACCTGCCCCACCCGCCCGTCGCCGTGCTCGGCGGCGGCATGGAGTACCACCAGGCCGCGTACGCCAACCCCGCGCTGTACCGGGAGGTCGGCCAGCTCGGCCGGGACGCGGCCACTCGTGCCTACACCATGGCAGGCATCGGCCCGCAGGACGTGGACGTCTTCTCCCTCTACGACCCCAACTCCTTCGAGATCATCCGGCAGTTGGAGATCCTCGGGCTGTGCGGCGAGGGCGAGGGGGCCCGCTGGCCGCCAGTGGCGCCATCACCGTCGGCGGCAAGCACCCCGTCAATCCCGATGGCGGCTGCCTGGCGTACGCGTGGAACGGAACCCAGCAGATGACCCTCAAAGTCGTCGAAGCCGTACGGCAGTTGCGCGGCACCGCCGTCCACCAGGTCGAGGGCGCGGAACTGGCGGTCGTCGGCAACGCCGGCTCCGGCGCGCAGCACTACGAGATGAGCGTGCTGGGGAGGACGCGATGAGCCGGCCCGTGCCCGTGCCCACTCCGCTGTCCCGGCCGTTCTGGGACGCGGCCCGGCGCGGTGACCTGGTCGTCCCGCACTGCCCGGCCTGCGGGCTGCGCTTCCTCGTGCCCGAACCCGCCTGCCCCGGCTGCATGGCGGCGGACTGGCGGTACGTGCCGAGCGCCGGCCGGGGCACCGTCTACTCGGTGACCGTGGTCCATCGCGCACCTGGCCCCGGCTTCGGGACACCGTTCGCGCTGGCCGTGATCGACCTGGACGAGGGCGGCACCCTGCTCTCCCACGTCGACGCGGGCGACCCGGACGACGTGACCATCGGCATGCGGGTGCGTGTGGACTTCCGGCCCCTCACCGACGAGATCACCCTGCCGTACTTCGTGCCCGTCCCAGGCGACTGAAGGAGATGGACGCCGTGGTGAACACGCCGGTGAGGGTCCCCAAGATGGCCGAGCTGGTGGTGGCGCAGCTGCGCCGCAAGATCGTGCGCGGGGAGCTGGCCGAGGGGAGGCGCTGCCCGCCGAGACGGCCCTGATGGCGGAGTTCGCCGTCTCCCGGCCGACACTGCGCGAGGCGTTCCGGGTCCTGGAGTCGGGTCGCTGATCAGCGTGCGCCGGGGCGCCCGGGGCGGGGCACGGGTGCAGGTCCCGGAAGGCACGGTCGCCGCCCGCTACGCGGGAGTCGTCCTGGAGTACCGGGGCACGACCCTCAAGGACGTCTACGACGCCCGGACGGTCATCGAGGCACCCTGCGCCGGTCTGCTGGCCCGGCGCCGCACGGACCGGGACCTGGAGCGGCTGCGGGCCTCCGTCGCCGGGGCGGAGCGGCTCATGGGCGACCCCTCGGCCTTCATCCGCGCCCACATGGAGTTCCACGCCCTCGTCGTCGAACTCGCCGGCAACGAGACGCTGAGCGTCCTCAACGGCATGGTCCGGCACATCATCGACCAGGCGAACTGGTCCCACGTCGACCTCGACGCCGGCAGCCCCGAGAACATCCGGGCCAACCGCCGGGGCTTCCGCGCCCACGGCGCCCTCGTCGAACTGGTCGCCGGGCGCCGGACCGAGGCCGCCGAGGAGCTGTGGCGGCTCCATCTCCAGGAGGCCGAGGACTACCTGCTGCAGAGCAGGTCCATGACGACGGTCCTGGACCTGCTCGGCTGACGTACCGTCAACTTCCGTGCAGCTCCTGCACGATCGGCTCCCACACCTCGGCGTCGATCTCGTACGCGGTGTAGAAGGACACCCGGTCGACCAGACTCCCGTACCGGCGCCTGATCTCGCCCGCCACCCGCTCCGGCTCCGCGACGACCGCGAAGGTGTGCAGGACCTCGTCGTCGACGAGGCCGCCCATCGCCTCCCATCTGTCCTCGCGGGCCGACTTCGACAGCGCGTTCAGTTCGTCGCCGAGTTCGCCCCAGCCGTGCAGCTCCAGGACGCCGCGATAGGCGGGTGTGCTGCCGTAGAAGGCGATCTGGCGGCGGGTGCCGTCGATCGCGCGGGCCAACTCCTCCTCGGTGCGGCCGGTCGCGGTGAGGAGAAGATGCGAGACGGCGAAGTCGTCGCGTGTGCGACCTGACCGGTCGAGGCCCGGTTCGACGGTCGGGAGAGTCACCTCCCGCAGATACCGCTCGGTGGTGAAGCCGTGCGCCAGGAGCCCGTCGGCGACCTCGCCCGCCACCCGGGTCATCGCCTCGCCGACCGCGGCCACGAAGACCTTCGGGGCGCCGCCGGGAGCGGGCGGGGGAGAGAAGAAGGGGACATGAGCGTGTGCGTGTAGAAGTCGCCGCGGAAGTCGAGACTCTCACCGTCGTTCCAGGCGGCCCAGATCGCGCGCAGCGCGCTCACGTACTCCCGCATACGGGCGGCGGGGCGGCTCCACGGCATGGCGAAGCGACGTTCGATGTGCGGTTTGATCTGGCTGCCCAGGCCGAGGGAGAAGCGCCCGCCGGAATAGGTCTGCAAGTCGTGTGCCGTGTAGGCGAGTTGCATGGGGGAGCGGGCGAACGCCACCGCGATGGCCGTGCCCACCTCCAGCCGGTCGGTGTGCTCGGCCGCGAGCAGCAACGGCAGGAACGGGTCGTGTTTGGACTCCGAGGCCCACAGGCCGTCGTAGCCCGCCTTCTCATGATGGAGGGCCTCCGCCACGACCTCCGTGGTGCCCCACACGCTGAGCTTGCCGTCGACCTTCATGCCGCTCCCTCTGCCGTGACCGTGTCCAACCCGATGCGCCGCGCGAGGAGTTCGCGATGGTACGCCGGGTCCCCGAACAGGAGTTGTGACGTCTTGGCCCGCTTCAGATACAGGTGGGCCGGGTGCTCCCAGGTGAAGCCGATGCCGCCGTGGACCTGGATGTTCTCCGCGGTCGCCTGCAGACACGCGTCGGAGCAGAACGCCTTGGCCAGACTCGCCACCGCGGGCAGCTCCGGGTCCTCGTTCGCCGCCGCGAGGAGCGCGAAGTGCGCTGCGGCACGCGCCGACTCCACTTCGAGGAGGACGTCGGCGAGCAGGTGCTTCACGGCCTGGAAGGAGCCGATGGGCCGCCCGAACTGGTGCCGCACCTTGGCGTACTCCACCGCCATGTCCAGCGCGCGTGAGGCCACCCCGACCTGCTCGGCGGCGAGCGCGACCGCGGCCCGGTCGAGCACCTGCGAGACGAGATCCCAGCCGTCGCCATGCCCAGGACGCAGTCTGGTTGCTGGTACGTCGTCGTAGTCGAGGCGGGCCTGTCGGCGGGTGGGGTCCATCGTGGGCAGAGGCGTGCGGGTCAGTCCGGCCGCGTTGCCGTCCACCCAGAAGACCCCGATGCCGTCGTCGGTCCGGGCGACCGTGAGGACGACATCGGCGGCGGCACCGTCGAGGACGAACGTCTTGTGTCCGGTGAGCAGCCAACGCCCTTCCGACGCACGGGCGTTGAGCTGGACCCCTGTCGCGTCCCAGCGGGCGGAGTCCTCGGTCAGGGCCAGCGTCCCGACCAGTTCGCCCGAGGCGAGTCCCGGCAACAGCCGCTTGCGGGCGTCCTCGTCGGCGCAGCGCAGCAGCGTCGTCGTCGCCAGTACGGCCGAGGAGAGGAAGGGTGCGCACACCAGCGCCCGGCCCAACTCCTCCATGACCACGCCCACTTCGACAGGCCCGCACCCGGCACCGCCGTACTCCTCGGGGACGGCCAGCCCCTGAAGGCCGAGTTCCGTGCCCATCCGGCGCCACAGCGCCCGGTCGAAGCCCTCCGGCGTCTCCATCAGCCGCCGCGTCTGGGTCTCGGGCGAGGTGTCCGCGAGGAACGCCCGTACCGTGCGCCGCAGTTCGTCCTGCTCGTCACCGAAGGCGAAGTCCATGCCGCTCAGCCCTCCGCACCGGCTCGGCGACGCCCGCGCGAGGCGATGATCTCCTCCACCGCGGCTATGTGGTCCGGGTCGTGCATGCTGTCCCGTTCGGCGAGCAGCGCCGGCTCCAGCACGGCGGCCATGGCCTGCTCCAGATGCAGGTTCACCGCCCGCTTGGTGCCGCGCAGCGCCTGAGCGGGCAGGGCGGCCAGTCGTCCGGCCAGATCCATGGCCTCGTCCAGGAGCTTGTCCTTCGGTACGACACGGTTGGCGATGCCCAGCCGGACCGCCTCCTCGGCGCTCACCCGGTCGCCCAGGAACAGGAGTTCCTTCGCCCGGGTCGCGCCGACGAGCAGCGGCAGGACCAGCGCGCCGCCGTCGCCCGCGACGAGACCGACCGGGACGTGCGGGTCGGCCACATAGGCGTCGTCCGCGATCAGCACCAGGTCGCTCAGCAGGGCAAGGCTGCAACCAAGGCCCACGGCAGGCCCGTTGACCGCCGCGATCACCGGCAGCGGGCAGCGGACCAGGCCGGTGATGATCCGCCGGGCCTCGTCGACGTTCCGCTGCCGGAAGACGGGGTCGCGCTGGACCCGGGTCATGACGTCGAAGTTGCCGCCCGCGCTGAACGCCCGTCCCCGTCCGGTGAGCACGACGACCCGCGCCTCGGGGTCGTCGGCGACCGTGTCCCAGACCGACGCCAGGTCGGAGTGCAACTCCTCGCTCATCGCGTTGAGCTGGTCCGGCCGGTTCAGCTCGATCAGCCGGACCGGCCCGAGGGCTGTCACCACCAGATCCGTCATCTCCACCGCCACCACCATCCCGAACAGTTCAGTAGAGTTGAATGCTATAACTAATTGAGCTTTATGAGAACCAGGTCGCGGAGTGGCGAGCCCGACGGAGGACGCGCATGCCGGAGCAGGGGTACGAGACCGTGCGGGCTGAGGTGAGGGACCGGATCCTCACCGTCACGCTCAACCGGCCCGAGAAGCTGAACGCCTTCAACCCGCAGATGATGGGCGACCTCCTCGACGTCTTCGACGCGGCCGACGCCGACGACGACGTACGGGTGATCGTGGTGACCGGTGCCGGGCGCGGGTTCTGCGCGGGCGCCGACGTCAGCTCCGGCGGGTCGTCCTTCGACCACCGCAGTGCGGGCGCCCGGCACCGGGACACCGGGGCCGGGTCGCGCTGCGCATCTTCTCCAGCACCAAGCCGGTCATCGCGGCGGTCAACGGCCCGGCGGCCGGCGTCGGGGCCAGCATGACCCTGCCCATGGACATCCGGCTGGCCTCGACCTCGGCGAAGTTCGGCTTCGTCTTCGCGCGTCGGGGCATCGTGCCGGAATCCGCGGCGAGCTGGTTCCTGCCCCGGGCCGTGGGGATGCAGCGGGCCATGGAATGGGTGGCCACCGGCCGTGTCTTCGGCCCCGACGAAGCCCTGTCGGCCGGGCTCGTGCGCTCCGTGCACCCGCCGGAGGAACTGCTGTCGGCGGCGTACGAAATCGCCCGGGAGATCGCCGACAACACCTCGGCGGTCTCGGTCGCCCTCTCCCGCCAGATGATGTGGCGGATGCTCGGCGAGCCCCACCCGATGGCCGCCCACCGGCTCGACTCGCGGATCATGGGTCAGATCGGCGGCGGCCAGGACCCCGTGGAGGGTGTCCAGTCCTTCCTCGCCAAGCGGCCCCCGAATTCCCGGGCCGGGTCAGCAAGGACATGCCGGCCGTCTATCCCTGGTGGCCCGAAGAGGAGTTCCGGCCCTTCGGGGAGTAGGCGTCGCAGGAGGCGGGGCGGCGCGCTCGCCTCCGGACTCCCGTGCGCGGGCCGCAGCGGCATCTCGGCAGGGGCCCCGGTCGTGTCCCGCGCCGACGGTCGAGGGCGCGCCGCGCGGCCTCGGAGACACCACTCGCTGCGACAACTCCTCCGGCGAGAACATCGAGGCGGCCACCGCGGCCGCCCACGCCGAACCACGATGGTTCCGAGCACGTCCCCGCGCCGGGGTCGCCTTCTCTGCCGTGTGCGTCAGGGCTCCCGGACCACTCCGAGCACCGACCGGATCATGGCCGAAACACTCCGCGGGCCCATCGCCCGCGACGACGAGGAGATCATCGACGCGGCCCCCGACCACGGCCTCCGCGACCAGCAGGCGGTCGGCATCCGCCCGGTGCGTCCGGCCGCGGACGATCCCGTGGACGCCTGTCCGCGCCCGCGTGGCATCGACGGCCTGCGGGTCGTCGACCGCTCGGCCCTGTCGGCCACGCTCTCCCGTGACTTCGACGCGACGGTCACGGTCATGGTCCGGCGGCCCGTCGCCCCCGCCCAGGACGCGGGCCGACCTCGCCCCGACGCTTTGACGGACCGGCGAGATCTGTCCGAAACATTGTCGTCGTTTCCCTGAAGTGTTAGCGTCCGGATGGCGGGCATTCAGTTGAATGCGTTAGCTATTCCGCCCGGGACGGTGACCATGAGCGATGGTTTCCTGCACGAGTCCTTCCACGGTGTCGACTGGGAGTCGCCACCGCGGACGCCGTCGCGGCGCCCCCGCCGCCCCCGCCGGAGCGCGCTGGGCACTTCGGGCAGTGGACCGACGACATCCGGCAGCTGGTCGGCGTCACGCCCGACACGCACCGGATGGTGGCCGGATGGCCGCTGCTCCAGCCCGACGGCCCCGGCACCTGGGACCACGCGGCCCTCGACCGCTGCGACCGCGGACTCGACTCCCTGCTCGCACTCGGCCTGCGGCCCTGCCTCACCCTGTTCGACCGGTCGCTGCCGCAGTGGCTGGAGGACCGCGGAGGCTGGCTCGACCGAGACACCGCCGAGTACTTCGCGGCCTACGCGGCCGAGTTGGGCCGTCGCTTCGGCGACCGCGTCACCCGCTGGATCACCTCCACCGACCTCGCGGGGCCCACCCTCGCCGACCATGTGGCCGGGATGTACACACCGGGACGGGGCGTCGGCCGCGCAGGCCTGCCCGCCGTCCACCACATCCTGCTCGGCAACGGACTCGCGACCCGCGCGCTCCGGGCCGCGGGCGCCGGCGGCCGGA
The DNA here is from genome assembly GCA_016893485.2 of Streptomyces sp. P3. GTDB lineage: Bacteria > Actinomycetota > Actinomycetes > Streptomycetales > Streptomycetaceae > Streptomyces. Next base: position 439,781 of record JAFEKX020000001.1, on the reverse strand, counting down.
TCGGGACCACGGTCACGCTCGTCGGCGGCTACGCGGCCACCGACGACCCCTTCGACCGCCTCGCCCTGGACCGCCTGCTGAGCTGGACCAACCGGCTCTTCCTCGACCCCCTGTTGCTCGGCGAGCACATGGTGACCGAGGACGGTGTCCCACCGGTCGAGGAGACCGGCAGCGTGCGCCCCGGGGACCTGGACGTCATCGCCACCCCGCAGGACCTGCTGGGCCTGTCCTGGCACACCCCGTTCCGCGTCACCGCGCCGGAGAACCTCGCCCGCGCACTGCCGGCCGACAAGTGCCAGAGCCGGCTCAACGAGGTCAACCGCCTCCTGGTCGGCCTGGGCTTCGCCGTCGTCCCCTTCGACGACGTCGAGACGACGGCGTACGGCTGGCCCATCCTCCCCGAGGGCCTGGCCGACGCCGTCGCGGACCTCCACGACGTCTACGGGGAACTGCTGCCGCCGCTGTCCATCGTGGACAACGGCATGGGCGACCTCGACCTCGTCGACGAGACCGGCCACGGCGACGAGGCCCGGCGCCGGTCCCTGCTGCGCGCCAGACTGTCCTGGCTGGGCCGGGTGATCGAGCGCGGTGTCGACGTCTGCGGCTACGAGTACTGGTCGGTGCTGGACAACCTGGAGGCGAAGTTCCGCTACACCCGCCTCTACGCGATGGCCGTCCCCGACCATGAGCCCCCGCCGCGCCCGCCGATGCCCTCGGACTGGCTGCGGGCCGGAGCCTTCGCCGGACCGGAGGCACCCGGCCCGGCGGCCGGGCTGACCCTGGTGCCGCCCGGCCCTCGGGATCAGCGGGTGGGAGCCTCGTAGTCGCGGCCCCGGATCAGCCGTACCGGCGTGTAGACGAGCACGTCCTCGTCCCGCTGGTTGCGTACGGTGATGCGGCTCGTCACCACGCCCCGGCCCGGCTTGCCGGACGGCCGGGAGGCGGTGGTCTCGACGACGGCGTACAGAGTGTCGCCGACGTACACCGGGCCCCGCACGGTCAGTTCCATGTGCAGGAAGGCCAGGCCCGTGCCGTGCAGCACGTTCGTCTGGAGGACGAGACCCTCCGCGATGCAGTACGTCAGCGCGCCCGGCACCAGCCGCCCGGTGTAGCCGCCGCCGGCCGCGTGCGAGGCGTCCCAGAAGAGCGGTTCGTTGAAACCGCCCCAGGTGACGAAGTTGACGAGGTCGGTCTCGGTGACCGTGCGGCGGGCGGTGCGGAAGACCTGCCCGACGGGCATCTCCTCGAAGGTCAACCCCTTTACCAGCGGGGGATTTCGGTGCGGGTGTGCTTTGCCGTCATCGCGCGCTCCTCGTGCCTCGTGCGTCCGTGGGTCACAGATCGATCGGGTGCTTGCCGCCCACGCCCTCGAAGTCGGGGGCGCGCTTCCCGCGGTGGGCGGCGAGTCCCTCGACGACCTCGTGCCCGCCGAACCCGAAGAACTCCAGCCCCAGCGAGGCCTCGAAGAGCGGCTGGGCCGTGCGGTACCAGTGATTGAGGGACCGCTTGGTCCAGCTCAGCGCGCTGGCGGGCCCGGCGGCCAGCAGGGTCGCGACCCGCAGTCCCTCGGCGTGCACGTCCTCGTCGGCCACGCACTTCGACACCAGGCCGATCCGCTCGGCCTCCTCGCCGGTGAGTGCCTCGCAGGTGAGCAGGTAGTACTTGGCCTTGGCCATCCCGCACAGCAGCGGCCAGCAGATCGCCGCGTGGTCGCCGGCCGCCACCCCGAGCCGGGTGTGTCCGTCGACGATCTTCGCCGTGCGTCCGGCGATGGAGATGTCCGCCAGCATGCCGACGACCAGCCCCGCGCCGACCGCCGGGCCGTGGATCGCGGAGACCACGGGCTTCGAGCAGTTGATCACCCCCGTAGACCATGTCCCGTGCCTCCCGCATCGTCCGGGCGCGCACGGCGTAGTCCTCGGTCATCGCCTCGATGGAGTCGAAGGTCCCGCCGGCCGAGAACGCCTTGCCGGCGCCCTGGACCAGCACCGCGCGGGTCTCCCTCGTCCCGGTCGACGACAGGCCAGACGTCGGCCAGTTCCCCGTGCATCCGCGGGGACACGGCGTTGAGGTTCGGGGCGTCGAGCACGATGCGGAGCACACCGGGCGCGGGCCGTTCGAAGGTCAGGCTCGTGAACGGCGCGTAGGGATCGGTCACGTCGCGCTCCTGGTGTATTCAGTGCGGATACTATAATTATCTAACTGTATCGAGGGGCAGGCGGCAAGCGTCGGGCACACGGGCGCACCGAGGACGGGAGGCTCGCCATGGATCTCACCTTCAGCGAGGAACAGGACGAACTGCGCACGGTCGTACGGTCGTTCCTCAACCGGCACGCCACCGAGGCGGACGTGCGCCGCCTGGCCGCCGAATCGAGCGGACACGACCCGTGGATCTGGCGGCGGATGGCCACGGAGATCGGACTCCAGGGACTCGCCGTACCCGAGGAGTACGGCGGCTCCGGCTTCGGGTACGTCGATCTCGGCGTCGTCTTCGAGGAGACCGGCCGCGCCCTGCTGTGCGCCCCGTACTTCTCCACCGTCGCCCTGGCCGCCGAGACGCTGCTGCGCTGCGACGACGAGGCCGCCCGCGCCGAGCTGCTCCCGGGCATCGCCTCCGGCGAGACGGTGGCCACGCTCGCCCTCACCGAGGACAGCGGGCGCTGGGACGAGCCGGGCATCCGGCTCACCGCCCGCGCGGGGACGGGAGGTTGGCGGCTCACGGGCGTGAAGACCTACGTCCCGGACGGACACCTCGCCGACCTGCTCCTGGTCGTCGCCCGCACGCCCGCGGGCATCAGCCTCTTCGCGGTCGAGAGCGCCGACGCCCCGGGCCTCACCCACACGCACCTCCCCACCCTCGACCAGACCCGCAGACAGGCCCGCATCACCTTCACGGACACCCCCGCCCGGCTGCTGGGCACCGACGGCACGGCCTGGCCCGCGGTCGCCCGGACCCTCGCCACGGCCGCCGTGCTGCTGGCCGTCGAACAGGTGGGAGGGGCCGCCGCGGCCCTGGACGCGGCGGTCGCCTACGCGAAGCTCCGCGAGCAGTACGGCCGCCCGATCGGCTCGTTCCAGGGCATCAAGCACAAGTGCGCCGACATGCTCGTCGAGATCGAGTCCGCCCGCTCGGCCGCCTACGCCGGACTGTGGGCCCTGGACGCAGGTGACGAGACGGAGATCGCCGTCGCGGCGGCACTCGCCCAGGCCTTCTGCTCCGAGGCGTTCACCAAGGTCGCCGGCGACACCATCCAGGTCCACGGGGCATCGGCTTCACCTGGGAACACCCCGCGCACCTCTACCTGAAGCGGGCCAAGAGCTCCGAGGTGCTGCTCGGCACGCCCGCGTACCACCGGGAACTGCTCGCCGCCAGGCTCGGCATCTGACCCCAGGAGAGGCAGACATGGAAGTGGATTTCGGGCCCGCCGTACGCGACTTCCGCGACGAACTGCGGGACTGGTTCGTGGACCACCTCGTGGGGGAGTTCGCCGAGCACCGGGGCGTGGGCGGCCCCACCGACGGCGCGGCCTGGGACGTGCGCCTCGCCTGGGACCGCGAGCTGTCGGCCGGGAACTGGCTCGGCGTGGGCTGGCCCACGGAGTACGGCGGACGCGGACTCGGACTGATCGAGGAGATCGTCTTCGAGTACGAGTACGCCCGCGCGAACGCCCCCTACCGCGCCACCGTCAACGCTCTCGACCTGTTCGGCCCCATGCTCCTCGCGATGGGTGACGAGGCCCAGAAGAAGCGCTTCCTGCCACCGATTCTCGCCGTCGAGGAACTGTGGGGGCAGGGCTTCAGCGAGCCCGGCGCGGGCTCCGACCTGGCGTCCGTCCGTACCCGGGCCGAGCGCGACGGCGACCAGTGGGTGGTCAACGGGCAGAAGGTGTGGACCTCGTTCGGCGTCCACGCCGACTGGCTCTACGTCCTCACCCGCACCGACCCCGATTCCCGGCGCCACAAAGGCCTCACCCTGCTGCTCCTGCCGACCGATCAGCCCGGTGTGGAGATCCGCCCCATCCGCAACCTCGCCGGCCAGGACGAGTTCGCCGAGGTCTTCATGTCCGACGCGCGCACCGGCGCGGACATGGCCGTAGGGAAGGTCGGTCAGGGTTGGCGCACGGCGATGGCCACGCTCGGCATCGAACGCGGCACCACCCTGCTGCCCCAGCAGCTCACCTTCGAGCGCGAGGCCGAGGCACTGATCGACCTGGCCCGCGAGCGCGGCGCCCTCGACGACCCCATGCTGCGCCGCCGGATCGTGGACGCCTGGATCTCCGTACGCATCATGCGCACCACCAACCTGAGGACCATCGCGGAACTGACCGCGGGCCGCACACCGGGCGCCCAGGCCACCACGGCGAAGCTCTACGCCTCGACACGCCACCAGCAACTCGGGCATCTGGCCATGGAGTTGGCCGGCCCCGCCGGACAGATCGTGGGCGAGGACTACGAACTCGACACCCGGCAGCGCTCGTTCCTGCTCTCCCTCGCGGAGACGATCTACGGCGGTTCGAGCGAGATCCAGCGCAACATCATCGGGGAGCTGGTCCTCGGTCTGCCGAGGGAGCCGCGGCCATGACCTCGACCGAGGACCGCCTCGACCGCGTCGAGTCCCACCAGGCCATCCAGCAACTGCCGATCCGTTACGCCCTGGCCGTGGACTCACGTGACCTGGACGCCTGGGTCGGCTGTTTCCGCCCCGACGTGGACATGGGGCGTCACGGCCGGGGACGGCAGATCCTGCGGCAGTACATCGAGCCACAGGTGCGCGGCTTCCAGCGGTCGGTGCACCAGATCTGCGGCCACCGCGTCGAGTTCACCGGCCGCGACACCGCGACCGGCGCGGTCTACTGCCGTGCCGAGCACGAGGTCGGGGACCGGTGGATCGTGATGGCCATCTGCTACTTCGACGACTACGCCCGCGTCGACGGCGACTGGTACTTCTCCCGGCGCCGCGAACGGCACTGGTACGCGGCCGACGTGACCGACCGCCCCCAAGCGGTGGGCTTCACCGGCTGGGAGGGCGCGGGGGAACCGGCGTTCTGCCCGACGCCTTCCCACCTGGTCGGCCTTCTGGAAGGAGACGTGATGGCCCGGTTGTCAGGCAGGACGGCCCTGGTCACCGGCGGGGGCCAGGGCGTGGGCCGAGGCATCGCGCTCGCGCTGGCGGCCGAAGGCGCGGCCGTGGTCCTCACCGGCCGTACCGAGAGCAGGCTGAAGGACACCGCCGGGGAGATCGCCGAGCGCGGGGGCAGGGCGTACACCGTCGTCGGGGACGTGGGGAGCGGGACGACGTGGACCGGATGGTGGCCGAGACGGTACGGGAGTTCGGCGGCCTCGACGTGCTCGTGAACAACGCCCAGTCCTCGGTGCAGCGACGGCTGGAGAAGACGTCGTACGACGATGTCGAACTCACCTACCGCAGCGGCCCGTTGGCCGTCTTCCACGCGATGCAGGCGGCCCTTCCCCATCTGAAGGAGAGCCGCGGCAGTGTCGTGAACCTCGGTTCGTCGGCGGCGGTGCGGGGCGAGGCGACCTTCGCGGCGTACGCCATGGCCAAGGAGGCGATCCGCGGGCTGAGCCGGGTCGCCGCGCGGGAGTGGGGACGGTACGGGATCCGCGTGAACGTCGTCTGCCCGGCCGCGCTCAGCCCGGCGGCCGAGGACTATCTGGCCGCGCATCCCCAGAAGGCGGAGGAACTCGCCCGCGAGATCCCGCTGGGCCGGCTCGGCGCCCCGGAGGCGGACATCGGCCGGGCGGTGGCCGCGCTGGTGAGCGACGACATGGCGTATCTGACCGGCGCGACGCTGATGCTGGAGGGCGGCCGGACCCTGATCGGGTGAGGCGTCACACGACACCCCGCGCACGCAGTCCCGCGAGCTGATCCTCCGTCACGCCGGCCAGCCCGCACAGGACTTCGGCGGTGTGCTCGCCCAGGGCGGGCGGCGGGGCGTAGCCCTCGACCGGGGTCGCCGTGAGGCGTATCGGATTCGCGAGCAGCGGCAGTCGGCCCGACACCGGGTCCTCGACCTCGATCAGCATCTCCCGGTGCCGGATCTGCGGGTCGGCGAAGACCTCGGGCATCTCGTTGAACGGGCCCGCCGGTACGTCGTGTTCGTCCAGCAGGGCCAGCCACTCGTCCCGGGTCCGGGTCCGCATGATGGCTTCGAGGACCGGCAGGATCTCCTCCCGGTGGGTGATCCGGGCGGAGGTCAGGCGAACCGAGGGTCCTGGAGCAGGTCGGTGCGGTCCGCAGCCGCGCAGAACGCGGCGAACTGCTTGTCGTTGCCCGCGACGAGGAAGAGCGGCTTGTCCGCGCACTGGAATGCCTGGGAGGGGATTCCGCCGTAGCCACCGTTGCCGCGCCGGCGCGGAACCTCCCCGGAGACCAGGTAGTTCATGGCGAAGTGCGACAGCGAGGCCAGTCCGCAGTCCAGCAGGGAGAGGTCGACGAACTGACCCTCGCCGGTGGCGTCCCGGTGTCGCAGGGCCGCCAGGACGGCCGTGGCGGCGTACAGGCCGGTGAGGATGTCGACCATGCTGACGCCGACCTTCATCGGCTCGTCGGGTGTCCGGAGACGCTCATCATCCCGGACATGGCCTGGAAGATGCCGTCGTATCCCGGGCGTTGGGCGTACGGGCCGGACTGTCCGAAGCCGGTGACCGACAGATAGACCAGGCGCGGGTTGAGCGCCCGCAGGCTCTCGTGGTCGAGGCCGTACTTCGCCAGCGTGCCCGCGCGGAAGTTCTCGACCAGGACGTCCGAACGGGCCGCGAGGGAGCGGATCAGCTCCTGCCCCTCGGCGGTGGCGTGGTTGACGGTGACGGACTGCTTGTTGCGGTTGCAGGAGAGGTAGAAGGCCGCGGTGTCCGTGCCGGGGGCGAACGGCGGACCGTACGTCCGGGAGTCGTCGCCGGTGCCGGGCCGCTCGACCTTGATGACCTCCGCGCCGAGGTCGGCCAGCAGCTGGGTGGCCAGGGTGCCGCGAGGATGCGGGACAGGTCGAGGACGCGGATCCCGGCCAGGGCGGTCGACGGCATCGGGGTCTCCCTCTGTTCACGGACATCGAATGAGTTATATAAATAATACATCTGAGTCCGACTGTGCCTCGTGTGATTGCTTCAACTATCCAATTCATGTAACTATATGGATCGGCTGACCGGCCGAGACCGGAGGGCGTGCGGATGACCGTCGCGGCGAGACCCCTCACCGACCAGGAACAGCGCGAACGCCGCGAGTGGTTCCGGGCCCGCTGGGAGCGCGGCGTCGCGTTCAACCGCCTCTGTCGGCTGCGCATGGTCCGCTGGGACCCCGGCGGCGTCGAGGTCGTCCTTCCCTACGCCGAGCAACTCACCGCCCACGAAGGCGTGTTCCACGGCGGAGTGCTCTCCGCGCTCATCGACACGGCGGGCGCGGGAGCCGTGATCGCCGGGCACGACTTCCAGAAGGGGGAGCCGGCTCAGCACCGTCTCGATGTCGGTGCAGTACCTCGCCCCGCCCGGGGCCGGGAGGCCGTCGCCTACGCGCGCTGCGTCCGACGGGGCCGCAGGCTGCACTTCGCCGACGTCGACGTGATGACCGACGGGGTCGTCTGCGCCCGGGGACAGGTGGTGGTGTCGATCTCCGGCGAGCGAGCGGGCGTCGGCGAACCCGTCCAACCCACGGACCCCACCGATCCGTTGACCGAGGAGTGACCCGATGCCGGACGAATCCGCCGACGAGCTGGTGCTGTACGAGGTCGACGAGGACGGTGTCGCCACCGTCACCCTCAACCGGCCCGAGCGCAAGAACGCTTGGAGCCTCCCCATGGAGCGCCGCTTCTTCGCCCTCCTGGACGAGGCCGCCGCCGACCCCGCCGTCCGCGTCGTGATCGTCACGGGCGCCGGCCGGGCGTTCTGCCCCGGCATGGACGTCCAGCGCCTTGAACGGAACGCGCAGCCGGGCCAGTCCTCAACCTCCAGGCCCGCGTGCCCATGTACAGCAGGCGGACCATGCCCAAGCCGCTCATCGCGGCCGTCAACGGAGCCTGCGCCGGCATCGGACTGGTCCAGGCCCTGATCTGCGACGTACGCTTCGCCGCCCGAGGCGCCCGCTTCACCACCGCCTTCACCCGCCGCGGCCTCGCCGGCGAGTACAACCTCCCCTACGTGCTGCCCCGCGTCGTCGGCCTGGAGAACGCCCTCGACCTCCTCCTGTCCGGCCGCGTCTTCGACGCCGACGAGGCGAAGCAACTCGGCCTCGTCAGCCGGGTCGTGGAGCCCGAGGACCTGCTCGACGCGGCCCGCGCCTATGCCCGCGACATCGCCCGCAACTGCTCACCGCGCGCCATGGCCGTCGTACGCCACCAGGTGTACGGCGATCTCGACCGGCCCTTCACCGAAGCCCTTGCCCGCTCCTACTCCGCCATGGAGTTCTTCGCGGGCTCGCCGGACTTCCGTGAAGGGGTTGCCAGCTTCGTGGAGAAACGGGAGCCCAAGTTCGAGGGACTGCCCCGGACTTCGACCCGGACGAGGCCACCCGCGACGCGTTCCTGCCGTACTGACCGAGGAGAAGGAAGATGAGAGGGCAGCCTTTCCCCGTCGAGGCCGGGCACATCCTGATGTTCGCCCGGGCCATCGGTGACGAGAACCCGACGTATCTCGGCGAGAGCGCGCTCGCGCCGCCCACCTTCACCATGGCGAGCGCCCACCACGATCCCGACTACCTGCTGAGGCCCAAGCAGGGCGAGGAGTGGTTCGGGTCCGGCGCCGGGGCCGGCGTGATGCCCGAAGGCGGCGGCGGCCTGCACGCCGAGCAGCACTTCGAGTACCACCGGCCCGTGCGCGCGGGGAGACCCTGTACGCCACCACCGTCGCCGGACGCAGCTGGGAGAAGCAGGGCCGCACCGGCCGACTGCTGTTCAGCGAGCGCATCACCGAGTACCGGGACGCCGACGGCGAACCGGTCGTCAGTGCCCGCACCGTGGCCGTCGTGCCCGAAGGCCCAGCGACCCGGAAGGACACCCGATGAGCCTGAGCGCCGACGACGTCAAGGTCGGTGAGACCCGCGAAAGCGTGCTGGTCGACGATCTCAAGCGCACCCGGATCGTCCAGTACGCGGGCGCGTCCGGCGACTTCAACCCGCTGCACACCGACGACAAGTTCGCCACCGAGATCGCCGGCTACCCCGGTGTCTTCGCCCACGGGATGCTCACGATGGGCATGACGGGACGGGTCCTGACCGACTGGGTCGGCGTCGAGTCGCTACTGACCTACGGGGTGCGCTTCAAGGCCCAGGTGTGGCCCGGCGACACGCTGACGGCCACAGCGACAGTCGAGGCGGTCGAGGATTCGCCGGACGGCCCGGTCGCCCATTTCTCGCTGCGAACCGTCACCCAGGACGGCGCCGAGGTGGTCACCGGCACCGCTTCGGCCCTGCTGGAGCCCTGAACCCGTGGTTGGCGAGCCGGAGCCGACCTGGACGGCGGCGGTGCTCGCCGCCTACGACCACTCCGTCCCGCCGTCCGGTTCGGTGACCTCACCTGGACCGGACGCGAACTCCTCGACCGGGCGGCAGGCGCCGCCGACTGGCTGGACACCCTCGGCCTCGCCCCCGGCGCCCCGGTACCGGCCCTGGGCGCCACATCTGCCGACGCCCTCGCGCTGGTCATCGGGGGCGCCGGGTCCGGTCACCCGCTCGCCCCGCTCGGCGTCCGGATGACGCCGTACGAGATCGCGGCCGTGGTCGAGGCATCCGGATCTCAACTCCTCCTCGCACAGCCCGAGTTCGCCGAACTCGGTGAACAGGTGGCCAAGCTGTCCGGCCGCCGCGCCGTCACCGTCCCCGAACTCCGCCCGAGCACAAGGCCGTTGACGGCCGAGCCCGACGACCTCGCCGCCGTCCTGCACACCTCGGGCACGACAGGCCTCCCAAACCCGTCCGCATGACCCAGCGCCGCCTGGCCGCCCGCGCCCGCGTCAACGGCCGCCTCTGCGCGCTCGATCCGGACAGTTTCTACGGGGGCAGCGCCCCTTCCACCACATCGCCGGCCGCGGCAACCTCGCCGTCGCCCTCGCCGCCGGCGCACTGGTCACCGGGTTGCCCCGCTTCACCGTCGAGGGCTGGGCCCTGCTGCGCGCACTCGGCGCCACCCACACCAGCATGGTCCCGGCGATGCTGGAGACTCTGCTGGCCGCCGGCCAGGCACACCACGAGACGCTGCGGGTCCTCCAGTACGGTGGCGCGCCCGTCCGCCCCGGCACCCTGCGGCGGACGTACGAGGCGATGCCCGGCGTCCGCATGCTCAACATGTTCGGGCAGACCGAGGGTTCCCCCTCAGCGTGCTCACCCCGAGGACCACCGGGAGGCGGTCGCCGGACGCACCGACCTGCTCCGGTCCGTGGGACGGGCCGCCCCCGGGGTCGAGTTGCGGGTGCGTGACGCCGCACCGGACGGCGTCGGCGAGATCCACGCCCGCGCCGACCACCTCTTCCGGACCGACGCCGAAGGCTGGCTGCACAGCGGCGACTTGGGCCGTGTGGCGGAGGACGGCTACCTCTACCTGTACGGCCGGGGCAGCGACATGATCATCCGGGGCGGTGAGAACGTCCACCCGCTGGAGGTCGAGACCGTCCTGGCCGCGCACCCCGGCGTCGCGGACGTGGCGGTCACGGGCGCACCCGACGAACGGCTCGGCCAGACCGTCGTCGCCTTCGTCGTACCGGCCGACCCCGACGCCCCGCCCGAACCCGCCTCGCTCCGGGCGCACGCCCGCACCCGGCTGTCCGGATTCAAGGTCCCCGTCCGCTGGTGGTTCGTGGCCGACCTGCCGCACAACGCCAACGGCAAGGTCGTACGGCAGCGGCTGCGCGAGCCCGGCCAAGGAGAAACACGTGACTGACCACTTCCTCGTCGACCCGGAGAGCGCGGGCGTGGACCCGCGCCGGCTGGACGTCCTGCTGCGCCGGATCAGGCTGGAGGTCGAGCAGGGACCGTTGCCGTCGGCGCAGGTCGCCGTCGCCCGGGGCGGGCGGCTGGTGGTGTTCGAGACCTGGGGGACGCGGGCCCGGACACGCGATACGTCCTGCAGTCCGTCGGGCGGTCGATCGTCGCCGGTGTCGTGTGGAAGCTGCTCGGCGAGGGACTCCTGCGTCTCGACGAGCAAGTCGCCGCGATCATTCCGGAGTTCGCCCCGAACGGGAAGGAGACGGTGACCGTCGAGCAGGTGCTCACGCACACCGCCGGCTTCCCCTTCGCACCCCTCGGCTACCCGAAGATGCTGGAGCGCGAGCAGCGGCTCGCCGCCTTCGGCCGCTGGCGGCTCGACACCCCGCCCGGCACCCGCTTCCAGTTCCATCTCACCGCCGCGGCCTGGCTGATCGCCGAGATCGTCGAACGGCGCACGGGGCTGCCCTTCGCCGACTACCTCCACGAGCGGATCGCCCGCCCGCTGGGCCTCACCTCGATCGAACTCGGTGTCCCGGTCGAGCGACAACCCGGCACCGTCGCCCCGATGACCGCCACCGACCGCACCGACGACACCCAGGAACCCGACCCCTGGGGACCGTGGTACCTCGCCGACCCCGGGTCCTGGCGGCCGGCGAACCCAGCCACGCCCTGGTCGCCACCGCCGCCGACGTCGCCCTGTACTTCCAGGCGTTGGAGCACTCGGGCCTGTGGAAGCCGGAGGCGGTGGCGGAGGGCACCCGCATCCGGCTGACGCGAGTCCCGTACGGGGAGCAGCTCTCTACGGGGCGGCGGCAGCCGCCGTACCAGCATGGGCCTGTTCGTGACGGTGGCCGGTCCGGACGCCGGCAGTCAACTCCCGTCCACCGGCTCGCCGTCGCTCTTCGGCAGTGCGGGCGCCGCCTACCAACTCGGCTTCATGGACCCGGAGTCCGGCCTGTCCTTCGCCTGCCTGAGCAACGGTTATCCGCTCGCCGGCTACGACCACACCCCGCGCGGCACGGCCCTCCTGACCGACATCGCGAACCTGGCGGCGGACCTGGTCGGCTGACCGGGTCCGCCGCCAGGGAAGGCGGTCGACGCTCAGCGGCTGATCAGCTGCTGAGCGTTGTTGTACATGATGTCGTCCTGGACGGACTCGTCGAGTTCCGCGAGGAGTTTGCGGTAGTCGGCCGGGTTGGCGATGCCCTCCGCGTGCGGGAAGTCCGAGCCCATCACGATCGACTCGTGGTAGCCGAGCCGTTTGACCAGGTTCGGGATGTCGTCCTCGGGATAGGGCACCACACGGATGTGCTTGCGGAACACCTGGCTGGGACGCTCGGTCAACTGGCCGCCGATCCAGGGGCCGTTGCGGCCCATGCCACGGCTCTTGTCCATGTGCCGGACGAAGTGGGGAACCCACTCGGCGCCGAACTCGGAGACGAGGACGTTGATGTCGGGGAAGCGCTCGAAGAGGTTGTCGAAGATCAGCGCGGACAGCGTCTCCTCGATCGGGCGCTGGCCGTAGGTGTTCATCCACTGCCACGCGGACATCCGGAAGTGGATCGGGCTGGCGTCATGGCCCCAGGCCGGAGCGACGTGCGAGTTGTAGTAGAACTCGCTGATGTGGTAACAAACGCTGGCCTTGGCCTCGTTGACCAGTTTCCAGAACGGGTCGAAGTAGGGGTCGCCGGGTGAGCGACCGTACTGCGGCCCGGTCGGCAGCATGATGAACCGGGCGCCCTTGTCCAGGACGTACTCGAGTTCCCTGACCGCGCTGTCCAGGTCGCGCAGGGACAGCAGCGCGGGGGAGTAGATGCGGTCCTGGTGGTTGAAGCCCCAGACCTCGTTCATGTAGCGGTTGAACGAGTGGTAGTTGGCGTAGAGCGGCTCGACGCCCTGCACGTACTCCTCGGCCACCAGCGCCCAGCCGCCCGGGTAGATGATCGTCTGGTCGAGGCCCTGCTCGTCCATGACGCGCAGGCGGGCCTCGCGGTTCTGGTACGACTCGTGCATCGGCTCGAACTGGTACGTCTCGTCGGGGTTGCCCGAGGCCATCGCCTTGAGCATCTCCTTGAGCGAGCCGGGCCGGTACACCTGCCCGAACTCCGGCTCCAGGCAGACCACGATCCGGTCCCCGGCGAGAATGACCTCGCGGCCGTCCGGGAGTGTCACCGGGGCGACCGCCTGGCCGAGGAACTCCTTCGGGAGGTAGCGGGTGAAGGAGTCCCGTTCCTCGTACATGTGCTGGTCGCAGTCGAAGATTCGCTTGCGCTGTTCGGCCATGGCCGTCGCCTCCGGACCCCAGATCTATTCAGTACGCCTCCTATAATTATCTAACTATTTCGGAGGCGCAAGAGGTGAGGATGGGACGACTCGGTGATCCGCGGTCCGCGGTCGGCCCACGCGGGCCCGCCCGGTCAGTCGATGAGTTCGAGCACCGTCTTGGGGCCGGCTCCGTTCACCACGTCGTCGGCGCCGCTGATGTGGCGCTGCCACAGCTTCTCCGCCTCGTCCGCCTTGCCGGACTCGATCAGCCCGACCAGGCGCACATGGGCCCGGTGCCCCTTGAGGGCCTGTGCCTTCTGGGTCGCCGCGTCGGTGGCGGCCGCGGTATACGAGGCGTTGGCCCGGTCGATGATGTTGCGCAGCATGCCGCACAGGAGGATCAGCGTCTGGTTGCCGGTCAGTTCGACCAGCAGCGCGTGGAAGGTGTCCTGGGCGTCGACCAGGCCCAGCGGGTCGTCAAGGACGGCCTTCTCGGCCGCCACCGCGTCACGCAGTCGTTTGATGTCGTCCGCTGTGTGCTTGGCGGCCAGTTGGCGCACGCACGGCGGCTCGATGACGGCCGCTGCGCGGTAGACGTCGCCGAGGGTGGCGCCGCGGTATTCGAGGATCAGGCCGGCGAAGCGGGCGGCGACATCGGAGTCCGGGGCGCTCACCCGGGCGCCGCCGTGCGCGCCGCGCCGCACCGTGATCAGCGACTCCGACTCCAGGACGCGGAACGCCTCGCGCAGCGTCGGCCGGGAGATGCCGAACTGCTCCATCAGTCCCGACTCCGGCGGCAGGGCGTCGCCGGGCTTCAGCTCGCCCCGCACGATCTGGCGGCGCAGTTCCGCGGCGACCAGTTCGGCGGTCTTCGGGACGCGCACCTGACGTCCGACGCGGGCGCGCGCGGGGACGGGCACGGTTGGCGTTTCTGCGCGGGCTGCCTCGGCCACGGCGGGCTCCTCGTCATATAGCAAAATGAATCGTCTTAGTGCATCGAGGGTACCAGGTCAAGGGCTGGGTGATCTTCTCTTGGTTGGGCCCGATCTGGTGCCCGGACCAGGGTTGGGTATATAGATGATTCATCTAGCTATAAGGCCAACGGGCTCTGGGAGTGACCTCGATGAACGAGTATGCGACCCCGGTGATCCTCAGCGAGCTGACCGGCGACGGAGTCATGCTGCTCACCCTCAACCGGCCCGAGCGCCACAATGCATGGACCCTGGAGATGGAGCTGCTCTACAACGAGCTGTTCGACCACGCGGAGGCGGACCCGGCGGTTCGGGCCGTCGTCCTCACCGGCGCGGGACGCAGCTTCTGCCCGGGCATGGACATGAGCGTGCTGGACGGGGCGTCCTCGGGGCGCGCCCGTGGCCGACCGACCGGCTGCCGCCGCGCACCCGGCCCATGTCGTTCCCCAAGCCCCTGGTGGCGGCCGTCAACGGAGCCTGCGCCGGCATCGGCTTCAACCAGGCCCTCATGTGCGACGTGCGGTTCGCCGTGCCGGGCGCCAAGTTCGCCGCCGCGTTCAGCGCGCGCGGCCTGGTGGCCGAGGACGGTGTTTCCTGGCTCCTGCCCCGGATCGTCGGCTACGGGAACGCGAGCGACCTGCTGCTGTCCTCGCGCCGGATCACCGGAGCGGAGGCGCGGACGATGGGCCTGGTCAACCGGCTGGTCGAGCCGGAGGAACTGCTCTCGGCGGCACTCGCGTACGCCACGGACCTGGCCCGCTCGGCCAGCCCGTACGCGATGTCCCTCATCAAACGGCAGCTCGCCGACGACCAGTCGAGAAGCTTCACCGAGAGTCGCGACACCGCCGCCGCGCTACTGGCCACGGCGAAACGCGCCCCGACTACCGCGAGGGCGTGCGCAGCTTCATCGAGCGGCGGCAGCCGGAGTTCGCCGGGCTGGGAGAGACCGTGCCGGAGCCGGCGGAGGCCTCGTCGTGAGCCGCGCCGAACTCCCGCTGCACCGCCGCACCATCACCGTCACCGCCCAGCAGGAACCCGGCGGCGAGGAGATCTCGGTCGAGGCCGAGCTGCGGGACGAGCGGCCGTGGGCCGAGCCGGAGGTCGCCGACATCCACCGGATGGTGCTGGCGGTGCGGGTCCGCCTCGCGGACATGACGATCGTGGCCGCCGAGGCGGACATGCTGACGTTTCCGCACGCCGAGTGCCCGTTCATCACGCCGGTCTTCGACAGCCTGATCGGCGTCGGCGTCACCGCTGGATACAACCGGGCGGTCCAGGAGCGGTTCCGCGGCGTCCTGGGCTGCTCCCACCTCCACGAACTGGCCCGGGTGCTCGGCCCGGCCGTGGTGCAGGCGGCCATGTCGGCCAACGCGCGCCGCCGTGACGCCGGTGAGCCCGCGAACGGCCCGCGCGCCACGGCCGGAGTGCTGAACAGCTGCCACATCTGGGCACCGGACGGCGTGGGGCTGCGCAAGCTGGACGCGGGCTGGCGCCCGGGGAGCGGCCCTCGCCCGGTTCCCCGACTCGACGCCTTCGAGCGGCCTACGGACTCGTGAGCCTCGGCTCGCGCGGCAGCCCCAGCACCTTCTCCGCGAGGATGTTCCGCTGCACCTGCGAGGTGCCCGCGTAGATCGTGCCGGAGCGGGCGATCAGGTACGTCGTCGACCAGGACGCCGAGGAGTTCGCGGCGCCCGGGTCGTCGGTGCGGTAGGTGCGCAACGGCGGGCGGCCGACCGGCACTTGGCCGTGCAGGCCCATGATGTCCATCGCCAGGTCGGTGACCTTGGTGTGGTACTCGCTCCAGAACAGCTTCGCGATGGACGACTCGGGGCCCGGCTCCGCGCCCTTGAGCCAGCCGGTGAGGATCCGGTAGCCGAGATAGCGCATCACCTCGACCTTGGACCAGCACCAGGCGATCCGCTGCCGGATGACGGGGTCCTGGTCCCTGCCGTACAGGCGCGCCAACTCCACCAGGCGTTCCACCTCGGCCCGGAAAAGGATGGGGTTGGTGGCCGCCTCCTCCCCGCGCTCCACGCCCAACAGGCTCTGGGCGACCGTCCAGCCGTTGTCGACGCCGCCCACGACCAGGTCGGCGCGGGTGCGGGCGCCGTCGAAGAAGACCTCGTTGAAGTGGAGTTGGCCGCTCATCATGCGGAACGGCCGTACCTCGACGCCGGGTTGGTCCAGCGGGACGAGAAGGAAGGAGATGCCGCGGTGCTTGGGGGCGTCGCGGTCCGTGCGGGCCAGGACGAAGATCCAGTCGCTGTGATGGGCCCCGGACGTCCACACCTTCTGGCCGTCGATCACCCACTCGTCGCCTTCACGGACGGCACGTGTCGTCAGCGACGCCAGGTCGGAGCCCGCGTCGGGCTCCGAGTAGCCCTGGCACCAGGTGTCCTCGCCGCTGAGGATGCGCGGCAGGAAGTGGCTCCGCTGCTCCTCCGTCCCCCAGTGCAACAGCGTGTTCGCCAGCATCTTCACGCCGAAGGTGTCCTGCGGCAGCCCGAACGGCACGCCGGCCAGGGCCAGTTCCTCCATCAGGACCACCTGGTGGAGTTTGGACAGGCCTCGGCCCCCGTACCGCTCGGGCCAGGTGAGGGAGAGGTAGCGGTGTTCGGCGAGCAGGCGCCGCCAGTCCCGGGCGAAGGACCAGGCGGCCTTCTCGTCGAGGGCGCCGATGCCCGTCCAGTCCGGCGGCAGCGCCTCGGCGAGGAACCCCTTGACCTCGGTGCGGAACGTCTCGGTCTCCGCGGGATAGCTGATGTCCACCCGTGTGCTCTCCTCGCCCGGCCTCGCGCACCCAGCCGATCGCTGTATTGATTGTTTCAGCATAATAGGTTATCTATTTAGAAGGAATAGCGCGGGATGGTGTCGAGCCGAAGGGGGCGGGTTGACATGGGGCTTCTGGACGGCCGCAACGCGGTGGTCACCGGCGGCGCACAGGGCATCGGCTTCGAGATCGCCGGCGTGCTCGGTGCGGCGGGCGCGTCCGTCGTCCTCGGCGACATCAACCAGGACGCCGCGGCGGAAGCCGCCGAACGCCTCGCCAAGAACGGGACGGCCGCCACCTCGCTGCGCTGCGACGTCACCGACGAGGACCAGGTCGCCGCCCTCGTCGCCCACTGCTCCGACACCTTCGGCCCGGTCGGCGTCATGGTCAACAACGCCGGGATCACCCGCGACGCGACCCTGCGCAAGATGGCCGTGTCCGACTTCCGCGCGGTCGTCGACGTCCATCTGACCGGTGCCTGGAACGGCACCCGGCACGCCGCCGAGGCGATGCGCGAGCACGGACACGGCGGCAGCATCGTCAACATCTCCTCGATCGCCGGCAAGATCGGCAACTTCGGCCAGACGAACTACAGCGCGGCCAAGGCCGGACTGATCGGCCTCACCAAGGCCTCCGCCAAGGAACTGGCGAAGGCGGGCATCCGCGTCAACGCCGTACAGCCCGGCCTGATCCGTACCGCCATGACCGAGGCGATGCCCCCGGCCGCCTGGGACGCGAAGCTCGCCGAGATCCCCCTGGCCCGCGCGGGTGAGCCCGCCGAGGTCGCCCAGGCCGTCCTCTTCCTCGCCTCCGACATGGCGAGCTACGTCACCGGAGCCGTTCTCGAGGTGACCGGCGGCCGGTACATGTGACCCCTCGTGAAAGGCATGGCTGATGTCCGCCCTCCTGCGTGACGCGGTGATCTGCGAACCCGTGCGTACCCCCGTCGGCGGCTACGGAGGCGTCTTCCGCGACGTACCGGCGACCGAGCTGGCCGCCGCCGTCGTACGCGCCGTACTGGACCGCACCGGTCTTCCGCCCGCCGCCGTCGACGACGTGCTGCTGGGCCAGTGCTACCCCAACGGCGAGGCACCGGCCATCGGCCGCGTGGCCGCGTTGGACGCCGGTCTGCCGGTGGAGGTGCCGGGACTGCAGATCGACCGTCGCTGCGGCTCGACCGTCGCTGCGGCTCCGCGAGCGACTGCAGGCGATCATCACGGCGGCGATGCAGGTGCAGACCGGCGCGAGCGACCGTCAACCACCCTGTTCCGGGCGGCCGGTGGCGTCGAGTCGATGAGCCAGGCCGAGTTCTACACCACCGGCGTCCGCTTCGGGAGTGCCGCGGCGCGGGCGTCACCGTACGGACCACCCGTCGTCGCACGACCGGCTGGCTCGCGGCCGGGTCACCTCAGGAGGCGTCAACCACCCTGTTCCGGGCGGCATGTTGGAGACCGCCGAGAACCTGCGGCGCGACTACGCGATCCCCCGCGAGGAGCAGGACCGACTGGCCCTGCGCTCCCACGAGAAGGCGGTCGCCGCCCAGCGGGAAGGCCGCTTCACGGACGAGATCGTGCCCGTCACCGTACGGACCAGGAAGGGCGAGACCGTCGTCGACGCCGACGAACACCCGCGCCCCGACTCGACGTTGGAGAAACTCGCCAGCCTGCGCCCGGTACTCGGACGGCAGGATCGCGAGGCGACCGTCACCGCCGGCAACGCCAGCGGACAGAACGACGGCGCCGCCCTCTGCGTCGTCACCCACCCCGAACGTGCCGCCGAACTCGGCCTGCGCCCCCTCGCCCGCCTGGTCTCCTGGGCCGTCGTGGGCGTACCCCGGAGACGATGGGCATCGGCCCGGTACCCGCCAGCGCAAAGGCACTTGAGCGCGCGGGACTGAAGCTCGCCGACATCGACCTGATCGAACTCAACGAGGCCTTCGCCGCCCAGGTGCTCGCCTGCACCCGCGAATGGGCCCTGACCGAGGCCGACTTCGAGCGGTTCAACGTCAACGGATCCGGCATCTCGTTGGGCCACCCCCGTCGGCGCCACCGGCGGCCGCATCCTCGCCACCCTGCTGCGCGAACTCGACCGCCGCCAGGCCCGCTACGGCCTGGAGACCATGTGCCTCGGCGGCGGCCAGGGACTGGCCGCGGTCTTCGAGCGCCCGACCCGCACGACCAACGCCAATGGAGGACGCTGATGGCCGGACTGATCGCATACGGCGCCTACGTGCCGTACCACCGTCTCGCCCGCGCCGACATCGCCGCCACCCTCGGGACGGCCGCGTCCCGGGGCACGCGCGCGGTCGCGGGCTACGACGAGGACACCACCTCGATGGCCGTCGAAGCGGCCCGGTCGGCCCTGGCCAGGGACGGACTGCGCACCCGCGTCGGCCAGCTCTTCCTCGCCACCGCCGCGCCCGCCTACCTCGACAAGACGAACGCGACCGCCGTCCACGCGGCGCTCGGCCTCGACCCGCACGTCCTCGCCGTCGACATGGCGGGCTCCGTCCGCTCGGGCCTCGGCGCCCTGGTCACCGCGGCCCGCTCCCCGGTACCGACGCTCGCGGTCCTGTCCGACCTGCGTACCGGCCTGCCCGGCGGCGGCGAGGAGAGCGCGGGCGGCGACGGCGCGGCGGCGTTCGCCTTCGGCGGCCACCGCAATGGGGCCCCGTGATCGCGGAGCTGCTCGCCCACGACACGGTCAGCGACGAGATCCTCGATCGCTGGCGGCTGCCCGGCGCGCCCGCCTCCCGCGTCTGGGAGGAGCGCTTCGCCGAGGAGATCTACGTGTCCCTCGCGGACAAGGCGCTCACCGCCGCCCTCGACCAGGCGGGCCTGGACCGGGGCGCCATCGACCACCTCGTCGTCTCCGGCCTGCACGCGCGCGCGTGCGCGACGGTGCGTCGTACCTCAGGCGTACGACCGGAGGCGGCGACCGCGGACCTCACCGCGGAGATCGGCAACGCCGGCACCGCCCAGCCCGGCCTGCTCCTCGCCGACGTCCTCGACCGGGCCGAACCCGGCCGGATCATCGCGCTCGTCGTGCTCGGCGACGGCGCCGGAGTCCTGCTGCTGCGCACCACCGACGCCCTCCCCGCGCACCGCGCCGCCCGCCCGGTCGCCACGCAGATCGCCGCGGGCGGCGCCCCGATGCCGTACGCCACCTACCTCTCCTGGCGAGGTCTCCTCGACCGCGAACCACCCCCGGCGCCCGGACCCCGAGCCGCCCTACGCCCCGCCCGCGCACCGGCGCAACAGCTGGAAGTACGGCTTCGTCGCCTCGCGTTGCGAGAAGTGCGGGACCCGGCAGCTGCCTCCGGACCGGGTGTGCGTCTCCTGCCGGAGCGTCGACGCCATGACCGACGAGCCGATGGAACAGGCCCGGGGCACGGTCGCCACGTTCACCGTGGACCGGCTGGCCCACACGCCCAGCCCGCCGATGCTCGTCGTGGTCGTCGACTACGACGGCGGCGGCCGTTTCCGCTGCCAGCTCACCGACGCCACCGAGGCCGACGCCGTCATCGGCGCCCGGGTCGAGATGACCTTCCGGCGCACGGTCACCGCCGCCGGCGTGCA
Source organism: Streptomyces sp. P3 (assembly GCA_016893485.2). Classification (GTDB taxonomy): domain Bacteria; phylum Actinomycetota; class Actinomycetes; order Streptomycetales; family Streptomycetaceae; genus Streptomyces. The sequence goes on along the minus strand of JAFEKX020000001.1, from coordinate 419,267 downwards.
CAACTACTTCTGGAAGGCCCGCCCGGTACGCACCGGCGAGACCGAGGGGACAGCCGCATGAGCTCGCACGGAATCCGGGACCGGGTCGCGATCGTCGGCATGGGCTGCACGCCCTTCGGCGAGCACTGGACCCGTTCGGCGGACGACCTGCTGGTCGACGCCGTGGGCGAGGCGGTCAGCTCGGCCGGCATCACGCTCGACGACATCGACGCGTTCTGGCTCGGCACCCAGGCCTCCGGAGTCTCGGACTGACCCTGAGCCGCCCGCTGCACCTGCCGTACAAGCCGGTCACCCGGCTGGAGAACATGTGCGCGACCGGCTCCGAGGCGCTCCGCAACGCCTGTTACGCGGTCGCCTCCGGCGCCTACGACGTGGTGATGGCCGTCGGCGTGGAGAAGCTCAAGGACTCCGGCATGTCCGGGCTCTCCGGCACCACGATGCCGGGTGCGGGCGACGACAGCCGCGGCGAGATCACCGCCCCGGCGAACTTCTCCTCCTCGCCCCCGCCTACGCGGCCAAGTACGGCCTGGCGGAAGAGGAGTTGAAGGACGTCATCACCCGCATCGCCTGGAAGAACCACGTCAACGGTGCCCGCAACCCCCGCGCCCAGTTCCGCAAGGAGGTGCCGCTGGAGCGCATCCGCTCGGCGCCGATCGTGGCGGGCATGCTCGGCGTGTTCGACTGCTCGGGGTCTCCGACGGTTCGGCGGCGGCGATCGTCGTACGTGCCGAGGACGCCTACAAGTACAGCGACACGCCGATCTTCGTGAAGGCGCTGTCCTTCGTCGCGGGGCCGGCGGACGGACTCCTCGACCCCGACTACGACTTCACCACCTTCCCCGAGGTCGTCGTCTCCGCCCAGGAGGCCTACCGGCAGGCGGGCATCACCGACCCGCGCGCCGAACTCGCCCTCGCGGAGGTCCACGACTGCTTCACACCGACGGAGTTGGTGCTGATGGAGGACCTGGGCTTCTCCGAGCGAGGACAGGCCTGGAAGGACGTCACGAGCGGGGCGTTCGACCTCGACGGCTCCCTGCCGGTCAACCCGGACGGCGGCCTCAAGGCCTTCGGGCACCCCATCGGCGCCTCGGGACTGCGCATGATGTTCGAGGCCTGGCTCCAACTGCGCGGCGAGGCACCGCCCGAGCGGACGGTCGGGTCCGTTGCCGAGGGCCGCACCCTCGCCCTGACCCACAACCTCGGCGGCGGACCCGGCGAATGCGTCTCGTTCGTGTCCGTAGTGGGCAGCGAACTCACCGACTGAGAAGGGTGGTTGAGTCATGGGACGGCTCGACGACAAGATCGTGATCGTGACCGGCGCCGCGTCCGGCATCGGCGCGGCCACGGCCCGGCGCGTGGCGGCCGAGGGCGCCCGCACGGTCGTGGCGGATCTGAACCTCGACGGCGCCAAGGCGGTCACGGAGGAGATCCGGGCGGCCGGAGGCGTCGCCACGGCGGTCCCGGTCGACCTGGGCGACATCGACTCCGTACGGGCCATGGTGGCGACGGCAGTCGACACGTACGGCGGGCTCGACGTCCTGCACAACAACGCGGCGGCCACCCACCTGGCCGCCCGCAAGGACCTCGCCGTCCTGGAGGCCGACCCCGCGGTCTGGGACGACACGATGCGGATCAACCTGCGCGGCACCATGGTCGCGATCCAGGCCGCCGTCCCGCACATGACCGCCCGCGGCGCCGGCTCGATCATCAACACCTCGTCGGGCGCCGGTCTCGCGGGCGACCTGCGCAATCCCGCGTACGGCGCCTCGAAGGCCGCCCTCATCAACCTCACGCAGTACGTCGCCACCCAGTACGGCAAGCTGGGCGTCCGCTGCAACGCCATCGCCCCGGGGTTCATCGTCACACCGGCCAGCGCCGGTTCGGCGCACGGGGCGATCCGGGAGGAGATGCTCCGCCATCACCTCACCCCGCGCCTCGGCCTACCGGAGGACGTCGCGTCGGCGGTCGTCTTCCTCGCCTCCGAGGAGTCCGCCTTCATCACGGGACACACCCTCCGCGTGGACGGCGGACTCCTCTCCCACCAGCCGTACGTGGCGGACCTGCGGGACGCCTGAACCGCCGTCAGGACGTCGTCTCCGGCTCCAGGTCGCCCAGGTAGGCGGCCCGGACCGCCGGATCACGGCGAACCTCGTCCGGGGTGCCGGCGCAGATCCGGCGGCCGAAGTCGAGGACGACGATCTGGTCGCAGACGCCCATCACCATGTCGACGTCGTGCTCGACGAGCAGCACCCCCATGCCCCAGTCCTCGGCCAGCCGCCGTACCAGCCGGGCCAACTCCCGTGTCTCGTCGTCGGACAGCCCCGCCGCCGGTTCGTCCAGCAGCAGCACCGACGGTGAGGTCGCCACCGCCCGCGCGATCGCCAGCAACCGCCGCTCGCCGTACGACAGGTCGCCCACCGGCCGGTCGAGACTGTCCTGCAGCCCGAACTCCCTTACCGCGACGAGCACGTGGGTGGGCAGCGGACGGCTGCCTGGACGGAGCAGGTCGGTGAGCCAGGTCCATCGCCCGGGTCGCTCGCAGGCGGCGTAGAGGTTGTCCAGGACTGTCATGTCCTCGAACAGCTCCAGCGACTGGAAGGACCGGCTCAGCCCGGCCCCGGCCCGCCGGTGCACCGGCATCCGGGTCATGTCCCGCTCGCCGAGGCGGACATGGCCTGCCGCGGCCCGGGTGAAGCCGGTGACGGCGTCGATCGCGGAGGTCTTGCCGGCGCCGTTGGGGCCGATGAGACCCACCACCCGGCCCGGTTCGACGTCCAGCGAGAGCCCGTCGACGGCGACGACACCGCCGTAGCGGACGGTGAGGTCGCGGATGCGGAGGGGGAGGGCGCGGCGCGCGGTACGTCCGGCAGGGGTGCGACTCCTCCTCGGCGGCGGTGGCGCGCTGGGGGCGCGGCTTTCGCTCAAGTACCCTGATCCGCCTGCCGAGTTCCTTTCCGATGCCGTCCTGATTGCCCACCAGGGTCAGCACCAGGATGATCCCGCCGATCAGCGGCATCCACTCGCTCAGCCCGGGCACCACCAGGTCCCCGAACCGGGCGCCGACCGTACCCGCGGCGAACGTGGCGCCGAACAGCGGGCCGACGAGGAAGCCGACACCCCCGATGACGGCGAGCCCGAGCGCCGTGACGGAGTCGAAGCTCGCGAAGTCGGAGAAGACGACCGAGGTCGAGCGGAATCCGGTGAGTACTCCGGCGAGCGCGGCGATGGCCGAGGACAGGCCGAACGCGTAGAGCTTGGCCGCGCGGACGTCGATGCCGAGGGGCGGCCGCGGCCCGCTCGTTGGCCCGTACGGCGATGAGCCGGCGGCCGGTGCGACCGCGCCTGACGTTGGCGACCACGAGCGTGGCGGCGACGAACAGGACCAGCACCACGGCCGCGTAGCGCTGCGGATGGTCGACGCCGGAGATGCTGATGCCGAAGAGCGTCTGGCTGCCGACCGCGATGCCGTCACTGCCGGGTGTCGTCGACAGGTCGGTGTTCTGGAAGACCATCGCCTCCAGGGTGGTGCCGAGCCCGAGCGTGATGATCGCGAGATTGACCCCGCGGGTGCGCACGGCGGGCAGCGCGAACAGCAGCCCGATCGGCACGGTCCCCAACACGCCTGCCAGCAGGGCGAGTTCGAAGGGCCAGCCCCAGTCCGCCGCGGCGTGCCCGGCGATGAAGGCGCCGGTACCGGCGAGGGCGTAGGCCGCGAGGGACACCTGGCCCGCGTAACCGGTGACCACGATGATCGACAGGATGATCAGGAGAGCACCAGGGTGCTGGTGATCGCGTCGGCCCACAGCGGGGTGGACAGGCTCACCAGGCCGAGTGCGAGGACGACGGCCAGGGCGAGAGGGATCGGACGCACCCTGCCGGTGCCCAGTGCCGGGAGGCGGTCCAGGAACGTGCCCCGCAACGGCAGTGCCTGGCCGCGCGCGACCAGCACCAGGGCGATGAACAGGAACGGTACCGACGAGGCGAGCCCGGTGACGCCGGAGCCGAAACGCGTCAGTTCGGACTGGGCGACCCCGATGACCAGACCGCCCGCCAGGGTGATCGGGAAGGACGAGAACCTGCCGACCAGGGCGGCGGCCAGCGCGCTCAGCAGCAGTGTGGTCAGCCCGGTCACCGACAGGCCGATCACCGGCACGATCAGGATGGCCGTGAGCCCCGCGAGCGCCGAGCCCAGTGCCCAGTTGCCGGCGGCGATCAGGTCCGGGGACCAGCCGAGCGCGGCAGCGGCACCCTCGTTCTCGGCGACCGCGGTGGTGCCCAGGCCGAACAGGGTGTGCCGGTACAGGAGATGGAGCACGGCCGTCACGGCGATCGCGATGCCGAGCAGCCAGACGCGGTCCTCGGAGACCGTCGCCCCGGCGATCGTCAGCAGCCGGGTGGGCAGCTTGCCCGGCACCAGCTGCAGGCTGTCGCCGTAGCGTTTGACGGCGATCGCGGTGAGCACGATGAACACCGCGAGGGTGCCCACCAGCCGGGCCAGGGTGGACGCCCTGCGCAGCGGGCGGATCACCAACAGGTGGGTGAGCACGCCCAGTACGGCGGAGGTGAGCACGCCGCACGCGGTGGCGGGCCAGTACGGCACGCCGTGGTGGACGGCGAGTTCCCACTGGACGTAGGCGCCGGCCATCCCGATCGCGCCGTGCGCGAAGTTCAGGACGCCGGAGCCCCGGTAGACCAGCACGATGCCGTGTGCGGTGAGCGCGTAGAGGGCGCCGAGCCCCAGGCCGAGCAGGGCGAAGCGCAGGACGTCGTCCATCCGAGGAGCCTCCCAGACGCGGGACGAGACAGTTCATTCATTTAAATAATTGTGCCGAGAGTACTTCACTAACCCAAAAATGCGCCCCATGCTGTTCGGCATCTCGACGTCGCCCATTTCGGGCGCGAGCCCCGCGGAGGGACCATGAACGACTCACGCCGACGCAGAACTGCCGCAGCGAGCGCACTCGCGGTGACCGGAGCCCTGCTCGCCGCAGGATGCGGGGAGAGGCGGCCGGCAGTTCGGCCGAGACCTCGTCGCTGAAGGGCACCCCGGTCAAAGTGATGGTCTGGGCGCCTGAGAACACCCAGGGCAGTGCCCAGCCGGGAATCCACCTCACCGCCGAGGCGTACCAGAAGTGGATCAACGCCAACGGCGGCATCAAGGGCGGGCCCCTCAAGGTCGAGTTCTGCAACGAGAAGGGTGACCCCGACGAGGCCGAGAAGTGCGCCCAGCAGGCCGTCGCCGACAAGGTGGCCGCGGTCGTCGGCTCCTACAGCCTCGCCGGGGACCGCTACATGCCGGTCCTGCAGAAGGCCGGCATCCCGTACATCGGCGGTACCGGCGTCTCCGCGGCGGAGTTCTCCAACCCGCTGTCCTTCCCGGTCAACGGTGGCACCCCGGTGGTGTTCGCCGCCCACGGCCGCCAACTGGTGGAGCAGGGCTGCAAGAAGATCACCGGCGTACGGTACGACGTGGCCGCCGCGGCCGTCGTCTCGCAGTTCCTCACCCTGGGCGTGACCTCCGCCGGAGGGGCGCCGCCCAAGGACCTCAAGGTGCCGCTCACCGCCACCGACCTCGCTCCGCAGGTCGCCGCCACCAAAGGCAGCGACTGCGTGAGCGTCATCCTGGGCACCGCCTCCGGCCTGTTCGTGAAGTCGTACGTACAGTCCGGCGACAGGACCAAGCTCGCCAGCGTCGTCGGCAACCTCACCCCGCAACTGGCCGCCAGCACCGGAGGCAGCGGCAGCCCCCTGGAGGGCGCCGCGATCACCGGCTACTACCCGCCGACCTCCGACGCCGTCTGGAAGGACTTCGTCGCGGCGGCCAAGGGCAAGGCCATCGACACCACCAACGGCGCCAACGCAACAACCTGGGTGGCCTTCAAGGTCTTCACCGAGGCCGCGAAGAAACTTCCGACCATCTCGGCAGCGGCCCTGGTGAACGAGCTGAACACCACCGCAGGCATCGACACCGGGGGCCTGACCCCGCCCCTGAACTGGAAGGCGTCCACGGCCCTGCCGATCAAGGGGCTCGACCGCATCCACAACACGACCGCCACGGAACTCACCATCCGCGACGGGAAGATCGAGTGGGCCAAGGCCGGGTCGACCTTCGTCGACGTCCGCAAGGTGCTGACGGCCGCCTCGTCCGGCTGAGTCACCTTCGGTCCGGCCGACCCCGGTTGAGGAGAGACCTCGTGCACGACACAGCTGTGCCCCTGATAGCGACCCGCGCCCTGTCCGCCGGCTACGGCAGCCGACCCGTCGTCAGCGACCTCGACCTGGAGGTCCGGCCCGGCGAGGTCGTCGCCCTGCTCGGCCCCAACGGAGCGGGCAAGACCACCACCCTCAGGACGCTGTCCGGCGACCTGACCCCGATGAGCGGCGAGGTCCGCTGGCTGGGCACCCCCGGCCACGCCCCCTGCACCGCCGCGCCCGCGAGGGCCCGCCTACGTCGGTGAGCGCGCGGTCTTCACTCGTCTCGACACGACCGACAACCTGCGGGTCGGGCGCGTACCGGCGGACCGGGCCGTCGACTTGTTCCCCGAACTCGAGAAGCGCCTGAGGACTGGCGCGGGCATGCTGTCCGGCGGCGAGCAGCAGATGCTGTCGCTGGCGCGCGCCCTGTGCCGTACCCCTCGGCTCCTCCTGGCCGACGAACTCTCCCTCGGCCTCGCCCCGTTGGTCGTCGACCGGCTCCTGCGCGCGGTCCGCGGGGCGGCCGACCAGGGCCTGGGCGCCCTGCTGGTCGAACAGCACGTCCGCAAGGTGCTCGACATCGCCGACCGCGTCTACGTACTGCGCCGAGGCCGGGTCGTCATGACCGGCACCCCGAAGGAACTGCGCGGGGACCTCGACGCCATCGAGTCCTCCTACCTCGCGAAGAACCCGTCCTCATGACTGATGGAGGTGGTTGCCGTGTCCAGCGCACGTGAGCAGATCCGGGCCATGGCCCGATCCGGTGACACATTCGACCAACCCGCCCGGCGGCTGCGGGAGTTGCAGCTCGAAGCAGCGCGCGAGGCCTTCGCCGCCCACCGCGAGCGCATCCCGCTGCTGCGCACCCGGGCAGACGAGTGCGGGATACGGGAGATCGAGAGGCCCGACGACCTCGTACCCCTGCTCTTCTCCCACACCAGCTACAAGTCGTACCCCCTCTCCTTCATCACCGGCGGCCGGTGGGACCGGCTCCTGCGCTGGTACTCGACGGTGTCGGTGGTCGAGCCGGGAGACGTCGACGTCGAGGGCGTGAACGACATCGACGAATGGACCGACCGCGTGACGGCCGCCGGCCACCGCCCCTACATCACCAGCGGCACCTCGGGAAAGGTCTCCTTCCTCAACTGCGCCGCGGGCGACCTGGGTTTCCTGCACGACATCCTGGAGAACCTCACCTGCTGGCCCGACCCGCTGCCGCCCGCGCCCACCCGCCGCGGCTACCTCCTGGCACCGGCGAGCGGTCCGATGCGCTCCATCGACGGCTACCGCTGGCACGCGGACGTCTTCGCACGGCCCGGAGAGACACACCTGCTCACCCAGGAACCCATGCGGGTCTCCGAGCTGATGAGCAGCGCCCTGCTGCGCCGCCGTATGGCGGAGGGCACCGCGACCCCGCAGGAGATCAGCTCCTTCGAGGCCGCGTCCGGCACCCGCGAGCGGGAACTCGGCGCGGCTGTGGCCCAGATCGTCGACGACATCGCCGCACACCGGACCGAGCCGCTGCTGATCGCCGGGATGAACAACCAGCAGTTCACCCTGATCCAGGCGCTGCGGGCCCTGGGCGTCTCCGACGGAAGCCTGCACCCGGACACGCTGGTCCTCAGCGGCGGCGGCAACAAGAACGGGGTCCTGCCCGACGACTACCAGGCGCAGTTCACCGCCTTCTACGACGGCGTACGGCGCGTGCGCAGTTACGGCATGACGGAACTCCAGGGCTCCTGCCTCGCCTGCGAGTCGGGCAACTACCACGTGCCGCCGTGGGTGATCCCCCTGGTCCTGGACGAGCCGGGCGAGAAGCTGGTGAACACCGAACAGGGCGTGGTGGAAGGGCGGTTCGCCTTCCTGGACGTCTCGCTGGAGGGCCGGTGGGGCGGACTGACAGCGGCGACCGGGTCTTCGTCGACTTCTCGCCCTGCGACTGCGGCAGGCCAGGACCGACCGTCCTGCCGGACATCAGGCGTTACGGCGATCTGGGCGGCGAGGACAAGATCACCTGCGCCGCGACACTCGACTCCTATGTGCGGGGATGATCCACGGATGAGCACCTCGACCGACACGGAGGTCGTGCACGTGGTACGCGGCGAGGTCGACCACGGCTCACCCGTCGCGTACGGCCGAGCCGACTCGGCCTTCACCGCACCGGCACTCGACCTGGACCGTCTGGTCTGGCCGCGCACCGAGCCCGGCCCCGCCTTCCACGTGCCCGTCGCGGAGATCGTCGACCTGCTGGTGGAGACCGGCGAGGCCCTCAAGGCCGACCGCGAAGGCCTGCTCGCCGAGGCACTCGACCGCATGGTCCGGTCAGCCCGCTGCCCGCGGAGGTCCTCGAACGCGCCTACGCCGTACTGTGGCGCAGCTTCCAACGGCCGGGCCTGTACGCCCAGATCGACCACGAACTCGGCGGAGCGGACGTCCTCGACGGCTGGCGCGAGGTGCACCTGCCCGAGAACCGGACCGCGGCCACCCGCGCGTTCCCGCCCCGGCTCGTGCACATCATCGCCGGCAACGCCCCGGGCGTCGCCGCGACGTCCGTCGTGCGCGGCGCCCTCACCAAGGGCGTCAACCTGCTGAAACTGCCCTCCAACGACCTGTTCACCGCGACCGCGATCCTGCGCACGATGGCGGAGGTGGCCCCCGGCCACCCCGTGGTCCGCTCGTTCTCCGCGGTGTACTGGCGCGGCGGCGACGAGACGGTGGAGAGCGTGCTCTTTCGCCCGCAGTTCTTCGACAAGCTGGTCGCCTGGGGTGGCGAGTCCACGATCCGCGGCGCACTGCGGTACGTCGGTCCGGGCTTCGAACTCGTCTCCTTCGACCCCAAGACCTCCATCTCGCTCATCGGCCGCGAGGCCTTCGCGTCCCCGAGACCCTTGCCCGAGCCGCCGACGAGGGCGCCGCCGACGCCACCTTCTTCAACCAGCAGGCATGCGTGGCCAGCCGCTTCCAGTTCGTCGAGGGCTCCTGGGCGGACGCCGACCGTTACGCCGCCCTCCTGTGCGAACGCCTGGGCGTGGCAAGGGAGTTCAGCTCGGCCGACGGCCCGCGGGTCAGCGCGGAACTCCGCGAGGAGATCGACGTCCTGCGCTCCCTGACACCCGACTACCGGGTGTGGGGCGACTACGACGGCCGGGGCCTGGTCATCCGCTCTCCCGAACCGGTGGACTTCCACCCCGACGGAAAGATGGTCAACGTCATCCCGGTCGCCGAGCTGTCCGAAGCCGTCGCCCACGCAGGGGTCGCCACGCAGACCGTGGGCGTGTACCCCGGCACCCGCAAAACGGAGTTGCGCGATGCCCTCGCCTGCGCCGGAGTTCAGCGTGTGGTGTCCCTCGGCGGCGCGGGAGGCATGCAGCAGGGACTCTCCCACGACGGCTTCCACCCGCTGCAGCGGCTCATGCGCTGGGTGAACGACGAGTGAGCGGGCTTCGCCTGCTGGTGGAGCGCGGCGGTGCAGATCGCTCTGCCCCGGGGAGTTGCGGGCTGCTGGAACTGGACGAACTCTCCGCCAGGCGCCAGGCGCCAGGCGCCAGGCGCCGGGCGGAGGAGGTGCGGGAGGAATTCGACCACGCCCACGCCGAGTTGAGCGTGGCCGGCCTGGAGTGGGGAGTGCGGCCACGGCCCGCTCAGGGAACTCGCCCTGGGCCCGGGGATGCCTCCTCGTGGCCGTCCGGGACAACTCCGACGGCACGTCGGACGCCGACGACGGTCGACTGCCGAAAGACGACGCCACCGAGCCTGCGTCTGGATTGGCACGACCCCGATGGAGTGAGCCGCGGAGCGATCCCTGAGTCCGCGCCCTGTTCACGGACCCGTTCGGGCGCAGCGCCGGGTGCGAACGCGCTCCTGACAGGCGTGAGGAGGCATGTCGTTGGTCATCGGGGTGCGACGGCGGGAGCGGCGTACGGCCTGGGGAGGTCGCGCGCCGTTCTTCGCTTCGCGTACAGCCGGCCCTTGTCGGCAAGTTGGGCGTGGTTGGGCGTGGTAACTGCCACTGACGACCGGCCCGCCGGGCATGCGGGCGGGCCGGTCACCTCGCCTTTGAGGTGCCGGCCGTTTCCGCAGTGCTCTTTGTGCTCAGGCTTTCTGTTTCCTGACCGAGACCAGATGGGCGAAGACGACGACATTGGCCGCATAGCCGTTCTTCTTGTCGAAGTTTCCGCCGCACGTCATGAGCCGGAGTTCGGGACGTCTGGCAGCTCCGTACACCTTGTTGTCGGGGAATCGGTCCTTGGCGTACTTCTTCACCTCGTCGACGGTGAAGACGGCGGTCGTCCGGTCGGCCCGGGTGACCTTTACCAAATCACCCGGGTGCAGGGCGTTGAGGTTGAGGAAGATCGCCGGCCCGGTCTTGGTGTCGCGGTGACCGACGATCAGGGAGGTTCCCGCCTCGCCGGGTGAAGGACCGCCGCGGAACCAGCCCACCACCTTCGGCCTGCCCATGGGCGGAGCGCCCAACCGACCCTTCTCGTCGAGGTCGAGGCCGGTCACCGGAGCCTCGATGAAGATGCCGGGGATGGCGATCTTCACCGGCAGGGAGCGCGCCAACGGGGCGTGCGAGGCCTGCCGCGCCGGGGGAGCGCCGCCGCCCGCGGCGTCATTGGCACGGGCGGCGGTGACCGCGGGTGTGTCGGAGGGGTCCGAGAACGCCCAGACGACACCGCTCACCAGCGAAAAGGTCGCACACAGCGTCATCGACAGGCGGCACGCGCGGCTTGGTCCCCGTCGGCGCTGTGGTCGCCGCTGCGGGCGTCTGTGGTGGCTATGCGTCGTGGCGGGCACGGCGGCGCGCGGCTCGGCGGACCATGACGAGCGCCGCGACGGCGATCCCGCCGACGGTCAGCGCGGTGGTGGTGCCGGCGTTCGAGTCGCTCTCGGAGCTGAGGTTCTTCATGTCCGGGACGCCCCCGCCGCCCGCGGGCACACCGCCGGTGGGCTGGTGATACTCGTGGCCCGGGCCGATGGCCGCGGGACCGCGGCCCTGATGCTCCGGCGCGCTGGGCTGGGCGTGGCGGCGGCAGTCGACCGAGAACCGCCGCTGCTTGGGGCCGGCCGGAGTGGTCCACACCAACTGGTACGTGCCGTGCGGGAGGAGGTACTTCGCGCTGTGTGCCGAGCCGTTGATCAGGGGCAGCGTGCTCTGGAGAGTGTCGCCCGGCGGGATGGTCGGCGGCTGCGCGGTGATCGTCCAGGCGACTGACGGCAACGACTCGAAGTTGCTCGCGGCGAGGACGAACTCGCAGACCTCGACTCCGTCGCTGCCGCGTGAGTGGAAGTCGACCGAGCGGATGTCGATGTTTCCGCTGTCCCCGGCAGCGGCGTAGGCCGCTCCGGCTCCCGCCCGCGGTGGCACCAGCGAGGACGACTGCCAGCGCGGCACCCCGAGGACGCCAGGGGGCGGAGGAAAGAGGACATGATCATGCTGGACTCCTTCAAGCCGGAATGATTGTCGTACTTTTCGGACGAGCTCGTAATGAATGTCATGAAAAGTCAGAGAATGCGATGAGGCGCTACCGAGGAGATAGGAAACAACTCAGATGGACCATCACGCGGTGAAGGCGGCTCCGGAGCGCACGCGTACGGCTTCGGTGCCTCCCGGACCAGGCGGTTGGTGTGGTCGCATGCGTCCGGGAGGTGGCTATTGCGGCCGTCGGCCCGTTGGGCGGGCTGGAGTTGGCGGTCGGTGAGCCAGGCGCCCACCGCACGGTCGAGCGCAACGACATTGGTTTCAAAGGGTGTTGCCCAAGGCCGTGATCCGTCACCTCTGGTGGACGGCGGGGGTCTTGAGGGCCGAGTGGGAGTGGGGCCAGGCGTTCACCGGACCTCAAGTCACGCAGTTTGTAAGCCTGTTGAAGGGGGTGCGGGAGCGGGCTGGTGCCGACAGCCTGCAGGGGGGCCGTGATCGCTGCCGCTGGCCGAGCTGGTGCACTGGTCGCGGCGCACTGCCGCACCCATCTGACGATGCGGCAACTGGGCCCGGGGTTCGGCGTTTCCTTCTCCACCGTGCGCAGGGCGAGCCAGCGGCTGGGTCGTTGCTCGCGGTGGAGGCCGCCTCCCGCGCGGCCCCTGCCCCAGTACGCCTGCGGATCGATCGCGGCATGCTCATCCCGCCCCGCGGCCGGAAGGTGGCCACATCCGGACGCGACTACCGGTTCTCGGCGAGTACGCAGGTCATCGCGGACGCGGACACGCGGGTGGTGATCGCGGCAGCGTGAGCGGCGCCGGGCACCACGGCAGACGCGCACGTCAGGCGGCACGTCCCTGTTCAGCCTGCATTGCCAGGGCGTGAGGATGCTCGGCGACGGCGCCTGCCTCAACTGCGGGATGGCGGTGCTGCACCGAAGACGCCCTGGGCGGGCTCGGCTTCGGGGCGAGGAGGTTGACAATGCGGCTCGCTGACGGGACGCGGGCCCCCTCCTCGGTGGGAGGGCTCGGCGCCCGCGGCACGTCGGCGGACGGGAGAGTCGTAGCGGGTCATCGCCGACGGTCTTGTGTCCATCGAGACCGGCGACAACCCGTTCGTTCCACGGCGGCTTGCCGCCCGGTTTTCGTAAGAGCTGGGTGCCAAGACCCCTTCGAAGGGCTGCCCGCCCCGCCTCAGGGCTTACGCGGGCAGGATTATGAGGCGTGCTGTGCGGCTGTCGCCGCTGCGTCCGTACGCAGGATGCCCTCGACACCGTGCAGGAACGTCTCGGAGATCAGCGACGGGTCGAAGAGGCAGCCGGCTGCCATGGCGCCGTCGCGCAGCATGACGAAGTGCCGGCCCGAGGCGTCGGAGGGCACGCAGCCGGCGTCTTCCAGCAGTTGCGTGGCGGTCTCCAGGAACCATTGCCGATGAGCCAGCACGGCCTGGTGGACCGGGTGTGCCGGGTCGGGGTACTCGGCCGCCGCGTTCAGGAAGGCGCAGCCACGGAAACCGGGGACTGGATGCCCTCGCCGATGGACCGGCTCACGGCCCGGACGATGTCGGCAGCAGACAGGTCCTGGGCCCGGGCGGCCTCCACCTGGGCCCGGATGCCATGGTCGGCTTCCTGGAGGTAGGAGACGATCAGCTCCTCCTTCCCCTTGAAATGCCGGTACAGGGTGGCCCGGGTGACCTGGGCCTCCGCGATGATCCGGTCCACGCCGACGGAGTGGATCCCCTCGGCGTAGAAGATCCGGGTCGCCGTGCCGAGCAGCCGCGCCCGCGCCCCGGACGTGCCCTCGGCCTCTGTGCTCGCGCTCATGCCATCACCGTATCAGCCAGGGAGGGAGAACGTTCGGTCTTGACAGCCGGAGGCGGAGAGCCGTTTGATTGAGGTGCAAGACCGAACGTTCTCCCTCAACATGAACTGCCCGCCGTTCCCTGCTGTACCGGCTTTCGCCGAAAGGATCCTTGTGAACACTTCGTCCGCAGCCCCTGCCCCCGCACCTGCCCTGGCCGTGAGCGACACGGCGGCGCTGCGCCGCCTGTACTTCGTGCGCTTCGCGTTCGCCGTGCTGTGGGCCGCCCTGTTGTTCGCCTCCGCCGACGATCTGGGTCCCCTCAACGCGACCCTGTTGGTGATCTATCCGTTGTTCGACGCGGCGTGTGCGGTCGCCGATGTCAGGTCCGCCAAGGTGAAACGTGGGCCGGTGCGCGGTCTCTACGCCAACATCGCGCTCAGCACCCTCACCGCCGCGGGATTGGTGGCTGCCACGACATCGGGTATTCCGGCTGTCCTACGGGTCTGGGGTGTCTGGGCCGTCACCGCGGGCCTGGTACAGCTGTTCGTCGGTGTCCTGCGGCGCGGAGTGGGTGGGCAGTGGCCGATGATCGTCAGCGGCGCCATCTCTGCGCTCGCCGGCATCTCCTTCATCACCCAGGCGGCCAAGGACAACGCCTCTTTGAGCACCCTGGCCGGTTATGCCACCCTCGGCGGCGTCTTCTTCCTCGTCTCCGCACTCCGCCTGGGGCGAGGCAACAGGACCACTCGATTTCCTGGAGCCGCCGATCGCGCGGTGTAGGCGGAGAACGGCTGAGGGTACGGGCGCGCTACAGCAGCTGTTGGTGGAGCTGCGGACGGAGGTCATCCGGGGGCGGGCAGTCAGCCAGCCGCCCTGGCGATGGTGTGCAAGCTGACGGAATCCGCCCGGGCCCACCACCACGGGCTGACCGCGTCCGCACGGCTCGAAGAACCGCCGCTCCGTGAACCGCTTCAGCGCTGTCCTTTGCGGTCGCGGCGGTTCAGCCGGGTCTGGAGGCGGGCGAGGGCGCCGGTGCGGTGCGTGTGGAGGGCGGCGCGTGCGGCGTTGGCGCCGGGGCGCCGTGGACGCCTCCGCCCGGGTGCGCGGAGGCGGAGGCCAGGTAGAGCCCGGGTACGGGTGTCTCGGGTCGGCCGGTGCCGGGAGTGGGGCGGAAGACCAACTGCTGGTGCAGGGCTGTTGTGCCGCCGTTGATGGCGCCGCCGTGGAGGTTGGCGTTCAGGCTCTCCAGCGTGGGCGGGGCGAGGATGCGGCGGGCTCTGATGAGGTCGCGGAAGCCAGGCGCGTAGCGTTCGACCTGTGCCTCGACCCGGTCTGCCATGGCCTCCTGTTCCCGGGCGTCCCAGCAGCCGGTGAGCTTGTCGTCTCCCGCGTCGCCCTGCACTCGGTGCGGCACGTGCGTGTACGCCCAGGCGGACTCGGTGCCCCGGGGCGAGCGGCTGGGGTCGGTGGTGGTCATCTGGCCGAAGAGGGCGAAGGGTTCGTCGGGAATGTGGCCCGTGGCGATCTGGGCGGCGAAGCGGGTGAGGGCGTCCACGCCGTCCGCGAGGTGGACGGTTCCCGCCTGCGCTGCCTCCGGGCTGGTCCAGGGCACCGGGCCGTTCAGTGCCCAGTCGACTTTGAAGGTGGCAAAGTCCCACTGGAAGCGTTTCAGGTCGGCGAGCAGCCGTCCGGGGAGGTGTTGTTCCGCGACGAGGGAGCCGTAGAGCGCGGGCGCCGACACGTCGGCGAGGACGGCCCTGCGGGCGACCACCGCTTCGCCGCCCGCGGTGCGAACGCCGACGGCTCGGCCGTTGCGGACGACGACCTCGGTGACTCGTTCCCCGCAGCGGACGGTCCCGCCGCGATGCGCCAGCCGGCGGACGAGGGCCGAAGTGAGCGCTCCGGAGCCGCCGGTGGGGACGGGGGAAGCCGTAGGTCTGACCGAGCATGGACATGAGCCAGCCGAAGCCGCCGCTGCCCGCTGCTTCCGGGGCGAGGTCCGCGTGCAGGGCGTTGCCCGCGAGCAGGAGCCTTCCGCCCTCGCCGCCGAACTCCTCCGCGCCCATGCGCCGGACCGGCAGCAACATCGTCCGGGCCAGGCGCAGTCCACCCGCGGTCCGCAACCGCAACGCCAGCCGGGCGCCGGCGCGGACCGGGGGAACGGTGTGAAGAGGGCGTCGAGGATGCCTGGCCGCAGTGTGTCCCAGACTTCCTGTAGCTCCTTCCAGGCGGCTCCGTCCCCGGGGGCGAACGTCTCCAGGCTCGCGGCCGTCTCCTCCAGGTCCCGGCTCAGGACCGCGCAGCGGCCGTCCGGCAACGGGTGGGCCAGCACCTTGGGAGCATGGCTCCAGCGCAGCCCCTCCCGCTCCAGATGCAGACCGGCCAGCACCGGGGAGGCGGCGGCGAGAGGATAGAAGGCGCTGAAGAGGTCGCTGGCGAAGTCGGGGTCGACTCCACGGTCGTGCCGGACCGCTCCTCCGGGCTGGTCCTGGGCTTCCAGCACCTCCACGCTCCAGCCCGCGTCGGCCAGGAGGTTCGCGGCGACCAGTCCGTTGGGGCCGGCTCCGATCACTACTGCGTCCGCCATTACTCGCTCCCGGTCCAGTGGGTGGCGCCGCACCCGGTGGCGCGGCTGCATCCAGCGCTCGGCACTGGTTCAGGCCGTGTGCGGTCGCGGCCGCCCGGCAGTGCCGCGGGCCAGGCTCTCGTCTTCCTCGCACAGCCGGGCGAGACGGGCCAGCATCGCGCGGCTGCGCACATGCTGCACCGTGTCCAAGAGGCCGTTGTGCAGGGCGCCGCCCGCACCGCGCAGCGGATGCTCGTCGAGGATGATCAGTGTCTGCTCGCCCCACGGCCGCAGTTCCATCGCGATCCTCGCGGTTCCGAGTGGCCCACTTTTCGCCTCCAGTTCGAGGACGGTGGGGGCTCGCTGCGGCGTACCACGGTCTGGTTGTGCAGGGTGAGCGGCCCGATCCTGATCTCGTACCGGAGGGACGCCCCCACCTCCGGCCACGACCCCTCGTCCGATTCGGCCCGTGAGGTACCGACGACCCAGTCCCCGTACCGTTCGGCGTCGGACAGGACCTTCCAGACGTCCTCGGGAGATTTTTGATCAAACGGTGTCGTACGGCCATGCGGTCCTCCGCCGTTCGAAATGTCGTGTTCCTCGGTGCGAGTGCCCATCCTGGGCCCGGGTACGCACTCCCGCGCGGGGACGGTGGCGGAGCATGCCCATGGCCGACGCCGCGGGGGCTGATTGGCCTCTGCCTGCACTCTGATCGCTTCGCGCGTGGCGCCGCCCCTCCGCCGATTGGAACCTCGTGAGCCGGCTAGGCCCCTGCGTCAGCTGCTGCGGAGGTTGTTCGAGTCGGAAGTCGGATTCCCGGTGGTGCTGGCGCCCGGGCCGCGCCGGTGGGGAGCGGACCACGGTCCAGAGCCGCTCCTGCCCAACACCGCCCAGCGCGGAACGGCGAGCGCCGGACTACCGCGCAGGGGGCCGGAGACCCGAACCGCTCCAGCAGCGTCGCGACAGCCGGGTACTGCGTCCGCGGCCTCTGTACCTGCTTCATCGACGGATGTCTGCGTGAGCAGGCCGTGAAGCCGGTTGGCGACCGTGGTGGCTTCGCCGGTCAGGCCGCCGTCGAAGCCGATGACCATCTCCGGGTCGGCGATCGTCGCTTGGCCTGCGGCTTTGCGGACAGCTCGCGGAGCTTGGGCTCGGTGCTGGGCAGGCGCTTGTCGAACGCCTTCTTCCCGGTCGGTGTGACGGCGGTGGCGTGGTGATCGCCATTGCCGACGTCCCGGCCGAGGGAGACATCGATCGCCGGTGCCGATCGCGTGCAGGCCCCTCCGCTCACGCCTTTCGTCCGGCCTTGCCTCGGCACCGAGCTGCCACATCCACGTCACAGAGAGCTCTTCCGGCTCGGGTGAAGCCGGTGCTCAAGCCCTTCGTCGGCGGTCCGTCGATGCCTCCGGGGCGGCGAGACCGCCCTCCCGGAGCATCGACAAGGGGAGGGGGAAGCCGTGCAGGACCCGGAGATATCGGGGGCTCACGGTCGTCTCGCCCCGCCCGAGGGCCCTCCATGAAGGCGGTGGGTGAGGTGACTCCGGGGCCCCTGTCGGCAAGGCGGCCGAGGACGCGCAGCAGTAGAAGTCACCCGCCCCGGAATATCTGACTAGTCAGGTAATGTTGTGGAGGTGACTCGCTCGCACCAGGCGGGCACCACACCTTTTCGAGGTTTCCCATGAAACTGGTCTACGTATTCGACGCCTACTGCGGTTGGTCGCACGGCTTCTCCCCGACACTGCGCGAGGTGATGTCGCTGCATCCGGAGCTCGACGTGGACGTGGTCTCCGGAGGCCTGTTCACCGGCTCGCGCCGGGTGCCGATCCGTGAGTTCGGATACGTCCAGGGTGCGAACGCCAGGATCGCCGAGCTGACGGGCGCCGAGTTCGGCGAAGCCTACGACCGGTTGATCGCCGACGGTTCGTTCGTCATGGACTCCCACGCCGCCGCCCGCGGAGTCGCCGCACTGCGTCAAACAGCCCCCGCCCGCGCGGTGGAGTTGGCGACGGAGCTGCAGCACGCCTTCTACGTCGACGGCCTGAGCCTTTCCGACCCCACCACGTACCGGAAGATCGCCGCGAGGGCCGGCCTGGACGAGGACGAGGTCGCCGGCGCCTTCGAAGCGACCGAGTCCCGGGCCGCGGCTGAAGCCGACTTCGCGCGCGCGGCCGAGTTGGGTGTCGACGCCTTCCCCACGCTCCTGGCCATCGACGGCGACCGCGTCACCGTCCTGGCGAACGGCCACGCCACCACCGAGGAGGTGGAGCGGCGCCTGACCGCATTCGCCTCCACCCGCTCCTCCTGACACCCGACCCCACCCTCCCGAAGGAACCATCATGAGCACGCTGGACTTCAAGATCCTCGACCTGGACTTTCCGGCTGGATCCAAGAACAAGACCGCGACCCTGGTCACGGGTGAGAGCGAGGCGTTGCTGATCGATGCCGCCTTCACGCGGGCTGACGGCCACCGCCTGGCCGCGGAGGTCCTGGACTCGGGCAGGAAGCTGACCACGGTGTTCGTCAGCCATGCCGATCCCGACTTCTACTTCGGCGCGGAGGTGATCGCCGACGCATTCCCCGACGCGGACTTCGTGGCCACACCACTGGTGATCGAGCACATCCGTGACTCCTACGAGGGCAAGCTGAAGGCATGGGCGGCGCTGGGCGCGAATCTGCCCACCCGCCTGGTCGGACTGACTCCGCTGACCGGTGACCTCACCCTGGAGGGCCATCGCTTCGAGCTGAAGGGTGGCCCGGCCGGCCTGCCCGACCGCCACTACCTGTGGCAGGCCGAGCATCGTGCCCTCCTGGGCGGTGTGCTGCTGTTCCAGCAGGAGCACGTATGGGTCGCGGACACGCCCACACCCGGCGACCGCGCCGTGTGGATCGGCCTGCTGGACGACATGGCCGCCCTCGAACCGGAGCTGGTGGTGGCGGGTCATCGTCTGCCGGGTACGGCGGCGAACGCGTCGGCGATCACCGCCACCCGTGAGTATCTCCTCGCTTTCGAGGAGGAGTTGGCCGCGGCGGCTGATGGCGCGGCGTTGACCGAGGCTCTCGTCAAGCGGTATCCGGGTCACGGGATGCTGATCGCCGCACAGATCGGTGCCAAGGTCGCCAAGGGTGAGATGAAGTGGGGCTGACCATGGTCGAGTTCGCGGTATCGACCGCTCCCGCCGATGTCGTACGGCGTCAGTATCTGGCCTCGGCCGCCGGTGACCTGGAGGCTTTGCGGGCCACTCTGGCGCCGGATGTGGAGTGGACGGAGATGGCCGGCTTCCCCTGGGCGGCACCTACCGTACTCCTGAGGGTGTCACGGCTGCCGTGATGGAACGGCTGGGTCAGGACTGGGAGGGCTGGACCGCCCATGACGACACCTATGTCGTCGAGGGTGAGAACGTCGTCGTCCTGGCCCGTTACACCGCCATCAACAAGGCCACCGGCAAGGAGATCGACGTCCGGGTGGCACATCACTTCGTCGTACGCGGAGGACTCATCGTCCGCTTCGAGCAGTTCGTCGACACCGCTCTCGTCCGTGACGCCATGGCCGGCTGACCCACCGCACTGCCCGGAACCGTACGCCGCGGGGCGCACACCCCGCGGCGTACGGCCGCACTCGAGGATGTTTCCGATGGACCCGGCCGTCGTCCTGGTGCAGGGGCGCTGCACGCCCCCTGGCTATTCGACCCGCTGCGCGAGCATCTCATCGCCCGAGGGATCGCCTCCCGCGCTGTGCAGTTGCCCAGCAGCGACCCAGGCAGTGCCCCCTCCCAGGGGCTGACCGAGGACGTCGCGGTGGTCCGCTCGGCTGTCCGGGCGGTCGGCGGCCCGTCGTGCTCGCCGCCCACTCCTACGGTGGCGTCCCCGCGACCTCAAGCCGTCAAGCGTCTCGACTGGCAGGGCATGCGCGCTTTCACCGGGAGGCTGGGCGCAGCACCGGGACAGGTGCCACCTGACGTACATCGTGATCACAGAGGACCGGGTGTTGCCTCCGGCCTTCCAGACCCAGTGGGTCGTGCACACCGCGCTCAGCGCGCGCGTCCCGTCCGGCCACTGCCCGCACCTGTCCCATCCCGATGAGGTCGCCGACGTCCTCGCCGCGGCGGTCGCGCGGGGCGTCGCCGTCGCGTAGCCCTGAGTGCGCTGCGACCGCCGACTCTCGAAGTCCACGGACACAGGCCGCTCCACTACCGGGCGTCCGGCTGAAGGAGCGGCCCGGGCAGGCGCCACTCGCTTGACCGACGAAACCTCATCGGCCCTGGTCGTGGCGCCTTGAACGAGCGCGGCTTCGTGGTGTGCGAGAGACATACTCCGGAGCCTTCGGCCGGGCTTGCGCGCGAGGACCGAGTGGTCGGGCATCCCGTGCGGTCCTGGAGTCGCGGACCAGACGGGTCCCCGGCTTGTGGTCGAACGAGCCCCGAACGCAAGGGAGTTGCTCGCCCGTCCGGGTTCTACCTTCCGTAGCCGGCCGCCGTTATGTTGGTCTGTACCGCGTTCTCGGTGGCGTCCGACGGATAGCCGGACGTCATCACGCCCTCGTAGAAGGTGCCGGTTGCGCCATGGCTGTTGTCGCCGCCGATGCCGAGAATGATGGCTCCTTCCTTCTTCATCGGGTTGTAGCCCGTGACGTTGGGGCGGACTCCGTTGTAGAAGGTCGACAGGCCGCCGGACTGGGCGTTGCCGCCGCGGATGGCCCACCGGTTGGCCCCCGCCCTTGATGATCGCGGTGAGGTAGCGGCTGCTGATCGACGGGTCATTGGCGTTGTAGTGCTGGTTGACCCCGGAGAACAGGCCGTTCTCCAGGTCGGCCATGATCCAGGGGCCGTTTCCGCTGCCGTAGCCCCAGACCTTGATGTTGCCGAAGTAGATGGCTTCCATGGTGCCGTTGCCGTTGTCCCGGCTGTTGGTCTCGGCGTTGCCGTAGTCGAAGCAGCAGCCGCCGTTGTAGTGCGTGCCGTCGAGGACGGCGTACATTCCTTCCGGCTGGTCTCCCTTGGCGACCCCGTTGGTGGTGTTGTTGCGGTATCCGGTGCCGGTTGCCACGTAGACGCCGTAGGCCTTGTGCCCGGCGACCGTGATGGGTGCCGCGGTCGCGTTGGCGAGGTTGTCGTAGCCGCCTGCGGCCGGGCCGGAGAACCCTCCGGGAGGCGCCTGGGTGAGGCGGTTGTTCCGGCCTGTCTGGTCGTAGATGACGGTGATGAGACAAGTCGTGCCGGCGCAGAACGAGTCCTGCGTGGCGGCGTTGGCGACGCCGCCCGCGCTGAGGACGCCGATGTCCCGGGTTGCGTTGTCGGAGGTGCGGCGCACCTGGTACAGGGGGCCGTTGTAGGCGGCGAACAGGGCGCGGGTGGTGCTGTGCGCGGCCACGCAGGGTGTGCCGCCTGCGGCGTAGAGGTCGCAGGGCGCCGCGCCGGCCGCCGACGCCGAGACGGGCCGGGCCAAGGGCGTCAGTGCCAGGGCCAGCAACGTCACCGCGAACACCAGAGCCTTCGCGATCCGCTGACGGGTGCGAACCGGCGGGGAGGGGATGCGGGCCGTACCGTTAAGCATGAGCATGACATTTTGATGGACATGCTGAACTCCTGGCGTGGTCGGTGGGTGCCTGCATGGTGCGAGTCGCTGGTCGAACTTGTTGGCTTGAGCAGGGTTCGTGCCGATCGGATGTGACGGAGGGGCTTTGGTGCGGCCGGCGTTGTCCGCTGAGCCCAGCCAGCCGACCTGTCCGATATCCCGAACGTTACTCGGGGTTTCGGACACTGAGGATGATAGGAATATCGCCCGCATCGTCAATGGCTGGCGCGCGATTCAGTGAAAAGCGGCGGAGAGCACCCTTTGTGTAGGGGTATCGGGTGATTGTCTCTACTCAAGCGTGTGATGCGGACGGGGGCGAGGTGGCGGCGCGGTCGGTCGGCGGACGGTGAGATGGCCTGGCGGGGATGTTCAGCAGATCAGACGGCCGACACCACAATGCGGTCCTTCACCTCCGGCGAGACGTCGCGCCCCGGGCGGCGCTGGAGTAGACAGCTCCGCGGGCCCGGTCACTACCGGTTGCCAGCTGATCGATGCGCAGCTCGTCGCCGGGCCTTCTGTGAAAGGAGTTCACAGCCGCGGATGATCACGCCGTGCAGGGCGTGAGCGTCACGTGCCAGTGGGCCGCACGGGTGTGGTCGCCCTCACGGCTTCGACGCCGGCGCGGGGGACAGGTCACGGCAGTCGGGGAAGAAGGTCTCGGGCCGTGTGACTGAGGATGCGTAGGTCCTCCTGAAACCGCTCGCGGTCCGCCTTGGGGAGGGCTCCACGAAGTACTGCCTGATGTTTTCCACGTGGATCCGGGACGCCCGGACCGTCGTCTCCTCGCCCAGCGGGGTCAACCGCACCAGCTTCCCGCGCCGGTCGGCAGGCGACTCCACGCGTGTCACGAGTCCCGCCGCCTCCATACGATCCACCAGCCGGGTCGCTCCACCGGTGGTGAGAACCTGTTCCTGGGCGATGGCCCGCATCGAAAGCCCCGGCTCGCCCGCACGCCCGAGGATCAGCAGCACCTCGAACATCAGATGGCTGATGCCGCACTGCTCCTCAAGTGCCCGACCGAGAATGTAGGCCAGCCGGTTGGCAGCGCCTTGCAGCCGTCCGAACGCCAGCACGAGTCCGTCGTCCGCGGCTTCCTTCGCCGTCTTGATGCCCGTCTGCTCGCTCAAAGCGGCGCCACCCCTTCGTAGTCCCGGTTGTCACCGTACCGATCATGTCCGGACCATGGGGAATTACTGCCCGGCGGCTTTCGGTGAGCCCATACGGCAGCCCATACGGCCGGTTCGAACACAGATGAGGGACGGCTCGCACCCTTTGCCGTACTGCCCTGGCTCCAGTGGACCGGTTCTGACAGGACCATGGTGGATGTGCAGGCACCGACTCTGGCCGCTGTGACGCTGACCTGTGCTCCGACCATCGACGTGGTGAATTGCCGCTGGATCAGGTCCGGGGCCGGTGCGCCGTGTGATCCGGCTTCGCCGGCGACCGCGACGTCCGGCGTGTTACCCCGGTGGTCGGGCGTTCCTCCTGCATGACCCGCGTGACCCGCTTTCGGTTCACGTGCGTGCGCCCCTGCACCCGTAGGGCGCAGGGGATCGAAAGTGGGTCACGCCGCGACACCGGTGGAGCGGGTCCTCCCGACCGGGTCAGCGGTCGAGGTGGGCGATGAGCAGATTGGGATCCTTGTCGGTCATGTAGGCGGCGCTGGGGATGTATGCCTTGCCGTCGTGGACCGCGACGGACGTGGGGTCTGAAGGCCGTCGGCCGGAGTGAGGACGGCGGTGTGGGTGCCGCTCGGACGGACGAGGTCGACCTCGTTGCTGTCGCGGGCGGCGAGGAGCGTGTCGCCATGGCCGGTGAAGGCGAAGTCGTCGATGGACGGCATGCCGGTGGCCCGGATCTGGATGGTCCCTGCGGTGCCCTGGCGGTGACCGGGATGCGCAGCATGGTTCCCCGGTCGAGATTGGTGGCCCACACGGAACCGTTGTGCAGCTTCAGCCCGTTGGCGCCGGCCAACGTGGTGGGCTCCAGCGGCGTGCCCTTGGCCCAGACGGTGGCCTTCCCGCCGCGTGTCGGCAGGCGGTAGATGACGCCCCGCACGGAGTCCGTGACGTAGAGCTTCTTGACATGCTGGTCGAGGGCGAGGCCGTTGGGCAGCCCGTCGGCGGGGAGTGCGGCGATGCGGTGCGGGCGGCCGCCGGGGTGGACGGCCCAAACGCCGGTGAGGTCAGCGGTGCCGGTGGCATAGGTGACGTAGAGAGTGCCGTCGTCGGCGCGGGCGATGCCTCCGACGAACGCCCTGCCCAGGTTGGGGGTGCTCGCTTTGGCCGGGGCCGGCAGGGTGGCCAGGACGTGCGGTCGGTGGCCGGGGGAGACCCGGACGATCTGGCGGGCGAAGGAGAAGGTCAGGTACGCCGCCCCGGTGCGGTCGACGGTGATGTTCTCGGGCTGCTGTGAGGCGGTCAGCTTGAAGTGGTTGGTGATGTGCGGCGCTGAGAGGGGCTCGGTCGCCGCGGTGGCGCTGGCCGCGGCGGGCAGCAGGGCGGCGACCGCGAGGGTGGTCAGGGAGGTACGGAGGTGCATGGGATGGTTCTCCTGTTGGCGTGGTGCTGATGGTCCACTGCAGGCCCGTGGGGGTTCGAGCCGGCAGTGGGGCTCGGTGGGGTGGTGCCCGCACGGCTCAGGAGGCGACGATCTTGATCGCTGGCCCAGCCGTGGCCCGCCTCGCGGATCTGCAGGGCCATGTGCAGCAGCTGGAAGCTCTCCATTCCGCAGGCGTGCTTGAGCGCGCCGACGTCGACCGGGTTCAGCCCGCCGGAGGTGAGCAGCTCGGCGATGTGCTTGCGGGCGGCCCTGTCGTCGGCGTTGAACACGTCCAGCGGAGTCCCGTTCGCCTCTCCGGCGACCCGGGTCGTGGCGAACGCGGTGTTGAACGACTTCACGACCCGAACGGCCGGTCCCGCTGCCTCGGCGATCTCTTCGGCGGCGGAGGTTCCCGGGCGACGACCAACGCGTCGAGTGAGGCGTCGATGGGGTTGCTGATGTCGATCAACGCCCTTCCGCCGAGCCGCGATCCGTAGACGGCGGCGGCGGGTGCTCGGCGCCGTCGCCGGTTGCCTGCCCGCGCAGTTAGTCGACGAGACGTACGGCCTTGCCGGGGTTCTCGGCGGTGACGGTGGCGGTGACGGCATGGCCGCCCGCCGGGGTGCCGGTGGCGATGCCTCGGGCCCTGTTGCCGGCACCGACGATGGTGATCTGCATGAGAGTGGTGTCCCTTCTCTTGCCGCGCTTTGCCTGTGTCTGTCAGACGTGGACCCGCACCACGTTGAACGGGAGCTTCGGGTCGGCGATCTGGAACTGGAAGTTGACGATCAGCAGATCGTGGCCGTCGACGGCGGCCGTGGAGGGGCTGTGCATGCCGTGGCCGTGGATGGTCCGCACGAGTGTGGCCTTGGTGTAGTCGTGGCTCAGCTTGAGGGACGCTGATCTGGCCCTCGGGGTGGTCGAGTTCGGTGACGGCGGTCAGGGTGTTGCCCGCAGCAGCAGACCGTCGCCGGAGACGCCCTTGGCGCCGCCGAGGTCGATCGGGACGACCTGGCGGGTGTGGAGGTCAATGCGGTAGAAGGCGTAGTCGTTGTAATCGGCGAGCAGGACGTAGCGGCCGTCGCCGGTGACAACGAGGCCGTTGCCGTTGAAACCGTCGTCGTAGACCATCGGCGAGTCCGTCAGGTCCACGCCCACGTTCAGCGGCTGTTGTACCTTCTCGCTCTTCAGTTCGGCGGCGGTGATGTGCCATAGCGCCGGGTGGATCGAGTCGGAGATGTAGGCGTCGCCGTTGGGGGCGAGGGCGACGTCGTTGAGGAAGGTGTCGGTGCGGCCGGTGTCGAACACGTGCAGCAGGGCGTGGGTGCGGGTGTCGTAGACGAAGACCTTGCCGGTCGCGCCGCCGGCGACGATGAGCCGTCCCGCGCTGTCGGTCTTCATGCCCGCGACAGAAGTCCGTCCGTCCTTGCCGCCCGGGAGGAACACCTTGGTCGTGCTCCGGCGGACGTCGCCGCGGTAGATGGTGCCGTCGCTGGTGCTGCCGACGTAGAAGTAGGGCGTGCCGCTTTGCCGGGCGATGCCCTCGGGATAGGTCTTGTCGCCCGGGATGGAGTAGCTGGTGGGCAACGGTTCCCGGTGATGCCAGGCGGCGGCATGGGGCGCATCGCCGCCGGAGGCGGCCAGGGCGGGGGCGGCGCCACCCAGGACAAGGAGGGAGGCCACCGCCACGGCTGCGGCGCGGGAACGAGGGAGGCGGGTCTGGGACATGACGGATCTCCGTGCAGGATGCGTGGGTTGCTAGTTACTAGGGGGCGTAATCAACGGACCCGGGGCGCGAGCAGAGGGGATGCGGGCCGCGCAGACGGCCGGGGATTCGCGCGGCGCGGGCGGCACACGCCGAGGGTGTTCAGTTGCCGGAGGGGAAGAGGGACCGGTTGGCGATGTCGATGATGAACGGGCCGACGTGGGCCGGGTACTTGTCGACGATCGCCTTCTTGTACGCCTGACCGTCGCCGTCGAGCAGTTCGCGGGCGTCGTCGAGGTAGCGGTGCACCTGCTCGTAGACCTCAGGGCCGGTGGGCAGGCCGTGTCCGGCGAGGATCGTGTCGTAACCGGACTCGGCGGCCAGTGCGTCGACGGCTCGCTGCCAGCCGGTGATGTCGTTGTTGCCCAGGTAGAGGTGGACGTCGTTGTAGACGAGGTCCTGGGCGATCAGCACGCCCTGCTCGGGCAGCTTGATGAGCAGTTCGTCGGCGGCTTCCCCACCGGAGACGGCCTCGAAGACGAAGGGGACACCGTCGATGACCTCGGTCCCGGGAATGACCGCCACGGACGGCGTGAAATCGCGGAGAGGGATGACCAGGCCGCTGGGCAGCCGGCTGTCGCCGCGTACGACGATCTGTTCCCTTACCTGGGTCAGTGCATGGACGGGGACGGCGAAGCGGGAGGCGCCGTTGTAGTGGTCCGGGTGGGCATGGGTGACGATCAGCCGGTCCAACGGCTTGCCGAGCCCCTTCGCGTAGGCGACGGCCTCGTCCGCGTAGGCGGGAAGGAGCTGGGCGTCGATCGCGATGATCCGGGCCGGCGTCTCGATCAGCTGGGTGGTGGTGTGGAAGGTGTCGGCCGGCGACATGTAGCTGTGGATGCGGACCGCACCCTTGTCGAGGACCGTGACGGTGCCGTTCATGGGAATGCTCCTTGAGGTACAGGCGGCTTCGCGCCGCCTCGATGTCCTCCACTCTCGCCGCGAAACCGCAGGCAGACGAGATACGCTGAAGACGCGGCATGGTAAATCGAGGACATCTGGAGATCGTGGTGGCTCACGGGGACCCCGGGGACGCCGAGCCTGCCCAGGGCGGCGCCATCCTTCGGCTCGGCTTCAACCCGCCCGAGGAAAGGGTCCCGGGCTTCGAGATCATCGACCTGGCCACACTCCACCAGCGGCGCCGACGGCGAGGCAGACCGGCCGACCTCGTGCATCGGGTCGACTTCCACACCCTCACCCTGATCACCGAGGGCAGCGGTGAGCACGCGATCGACTTCATCACCTACCCCTGCCGCCCCGGCACTCTCTTGTGGGCTCGCCCCGGCCAGGTACAGCGCTTCGTGTGGCCGGGCACGGCGAACGGTACGCATCTGTTGTTCACGCCGGCCTTCCCGCCCCAAAGCAGCAGTGCCGACAGGCTCGTCAAGGAGTGGTACGGGCCCGGGTGCTGGCAGTTGGGCGCCGGCCCCCAGTTCGCCGTGCTGTCGACCCTCTTGGGCCAGTTGCGGGCCGAGTACGACCGTCCGGAGCAGACCGTGTCAAGGGAAATCCTCCAACTCCTGCTTGCCACCGTCCTGTTGCAGGTCGACCGACTGCCACACCCCGCAGGCAGTGGTGATCCACGCGCAGGTGGCGAGGTCTACGCCCGGTTCCGCGCCGAGTTGGAGCGCTCCTACGCCGTCACCCGCCGCGCCGCCGACTACGCCCACCGCCTCGGCTACACCGTCAAGACCCTCACCCGTGCCTGCATCGCCGCCACCGGGCAGCCCGTCAAGCACGTCATCGACGGCCGCGTCGCCCTGGAGGCCCAACGCCTGCTCGCCCACACGGACGAACCGGTGGCGACCATCTCCCGCCGCCTCGGCTTCCTCGAACCCACCAACTTCGGCAAGTTCTTCACCCGCCACACAGGTGTCACCCCGGCACCTTCCGGCTGGACCACCAGGGGCTGCAGTGAACCGGTGACCGGCCACGCAGTACCGACCAACCGGGTGCTCGGCCAGCGGGCCTCATCGGCGGGGATGGGAACAGGAAGGGAAGGGCGCCAGGACTGTGGACGACCGTGCGGAGATCTGGATGCGGGCCCTCGCCCAGGAGCAGGTACTGACAACGAGCGGTGCCACCCGTCCGGTGAACTCACGGTCTCCGCGTCTCGAGTGCATGTAAAGAACATCAGGCGCTACTTCCTGATGCCCCAGCCAGTCGAGAACCGGGACCGGTTCGCCGAGGACTTCGCATCTTCGGCCACACAGTGCGGGACATACTGCCCGGTTTCCCTGACGGCCGTTGGGCGGCTCTGGCTGGGCGACGCCGCCAGCACCTTCATGCCGTGCCTATGCGGTCAGTGCGGTGAACTTCTGACTGTTGGCTCCCAGCCAGGTCTGGAACTGATGCTCCTGGTTCGCGCGATATGTTCGCGCCGAGCGCCACGTCGCAGCGGGTCCAGGACGGGGTATCGCCACCTTCTGTGGCCATCAGGTCGGCAGCCGGTCGGCCCGTTGCTCAAGGCGGTCGGCGGCGAGAAGGAAGGCGGCGGGGGAGCTGCCGCCCGCAGTTCGCAGATCGTGGCCTCGACGGACGAAGGCAGCCGGCTTGGACCGGTCTGCGGGCGCCGGGAACGGTTCGTCAGCCCGCGAGGTCCTTCCACCTCGAACCGTTTCCGCCATGTGCGCAGCGATTAGCGGGTCGCTCCGTACCGCTCGGTCACTTCGCCTATGGGTGAACGGTGGCAACGCGGGCTTCGTCCGGGCGCTCGGGGCCAGGCATGGCCACGTGGCGGGAAGGCGGGGTTCGAGTACGGCATCGCCCGGTTCCGCCCGAAGCACTCCAAGATCCTGAAGCCCGCCGTCGAGGGCATCTGTCCGCCCTGGTTCCGGGGTGGTGTCGGATACCGATCCGGGATTCTCCCGACGCTCGTGTGAGCGGGGGTCCGGTGACGGCGCCTGCCGTGCGGTTCGAGGGGTGATCAGGTAAGCAGGGACGGTGAACAAGGACGCGACCGACTCGACCGACTCCTTCGTGCATGTTCGGGGCGCCAGTGAGAACAACCTGCGGAACATCGACGTCGACGTTCCACGGGACGCGATGGTCGCCTTCACCGGCGTCTCCGGTTCGGGCAAGTCCTCGCTCGCGTTCGGCACGCTCTACGCGGAGGCCCAGCGGCGCTACTTCGAGTCCGTGGCACCGTACGCCCGAAGGCTGTTGCAGCAGGTCGGCGCACCGCACGTGCAGGAGATCACCGGACTGCCGCCCGCCGTGGCCCTGCAGCAGCGACGTGGGTCGCCCAGCTCGCGCTCGACGGTCGGCACCATCACCACGTTGTCCAATCTGCTGCGCATGCTGTACTCCCGCGCCGGCACCTATCCGCCCGGGGCCGCACGGCTGGAGGCCGAGTCGTTCTCACCCAACACCGTGGCCGGCGCGTGCCCGGAGTGCCACGGACTGGGCGTCGTGCATGACGTCGCCGAAGACCTGCTCGTCCCGGACCCCTCGCTGAGCATCCGCGAGGGGGCGATCGCCGCCTGGCCGGGCGCCTGGCAGGGCGCGAACCTGCGCAGCGTCGTGAGCGGTCTGGGGATCGACATCGACCGACCGTGGCGCAGGCTCAGGAAGAAGGACCGGGACTGGCTGCTGTACACGGACGAGCAGCCCTCCGTGTACATCGAGCCGGAGGAGGACCGCATCGACTACGGCTACCAGGGCAAGTTCTGGAGCGCCCGCAAGCACGTCATGCACGTCCTCGCCGACTCCAAGAGCGAGAAGATGCGCGAGCGGGCGCTCCGGTTCGTCAGGAGTGTGCCCTGCCCCGAGTGCCATGGCAGCGGACTGCGGCCCGAGGCGCTCGCCGTGACCTTCGCCGGACGTTCCATCGCCGAGATCAACGCGATGCCGCTCACCGAGGTCGTGGCGCTGCTGCGGCCCGTCGCGGGGCGGTCCGAGGCCGACGCCACCACGTCGACCGCCCGATCCGGGGAGACGACCGAGGTCGCGGTCCGGATCTGCGGCGATCTGGTCGCCCGGGTCGACGTACTGCTCGACCTGGGCCTCGGGTATCTCAGCCTCGGGCGCCGCTCGACGACGCTGTCGCCCGGCGAGGCACAGCGCCTGCGGATCGCCACCCAACTGCGCTCAGGGCTGTTCGGCGTCGTCTACGTCCTCGACGAACCCTCCGCGGGCCTGCACCCGGCTGATGCCAAACCGCTGCTGGACGTGCTGGACCGCCTCAAGGCGGCGGGCAACTCGCTGTTCGTCGTGGAGCACGACATGGACGTCGTACGGCGGGCCGACTGGGTGGTCGACATCGGCCCCGGCGCGGGTGAGGGCGGCGGACGCGTGCTGTACAGCGGCCCGGTCGCCGGTCTTGAGGAGGTCGAGGAATCGGCCACCAGCCAGTACCTGTTCGGGCGCGCCCAACCGCTCGATCACCGCCCGCGCACACCGGACGGATGGCTGCACCTGAGCGGCGTCACCCGCCACAATCTGCACGACGTGTCCGTCGACGTACCGCTCTGCGTGCTGACCGCGGTGACGGGCGTGTCCGGTTCCGGAAAGTCGACGCTGGTGACGCAGGTCCTCGCCGAGGTCGTCCGCGGCCACCTCGGACTCGCACCCGATGAGCCCGACGAGGCGCAGCTGGAGGTTGACGTCCAGGACGCGTCGGGGTCGAGTCGTTCGACCGCCTGGTCCGGGTCGACCAACGTCCCATCGGCCGAACTCCCCGGTCCAACCTGGCCACGTACACGGGGATGTTCGACGCGGTGCGCAAGCTGTACGCGGCGACGGACGAGGCCAGGGCGCGCGGCTACTCGGCCGGACGGTTCTCCTTCAACGTGCCCGAAGGGCGCTGCGAGACCTGCCAGGGCGAAGGATTCGTCGCGGTCGAGCTGCTGTTCCTGCCCGGCACGTACGCGCCGTGCCCGACCTGCCAGGGCGCCCGGTACAACGCCGAAACGCTGGAAGTCACCTACCGCGGCAAGAACATCGCGGAAGTGCTGGCGCTGTCCGTCGACGCCGCCGCCAAGTTCCTGTCCGCCGTCCCGGCCGCCTCCCGCAGTCTGGAGACGTTGCGCGAGGTGGGACTGGGGTATTTGCGGCTGGGGCAGCCCGCCACGGAACTCAGCGGTGGTGAGGCGCAACGCATCAAGCTGGCCACCGAACTCCAGCGAGCCCGCCGCGGGCACGCGCTCTACCTGCTCGACGAGCCGACGGCGGGGCTGCATCCCTCGGACATCGCACTGCTCCTGCGGCAGCTGCACCGGCTCGTCGACGCCGGCAACACGGTCGTCCTCGTCGAGCACGACCTGGACACGATCGCCACTGCCGACTGGGTGATCGACCTCGGGCCGGGCGGCGGCGACGCGGGCGGGCGGGTGGTCGCGGCGGGCCCGCCGGCCAAGGTGGCGAGGTCTCGCCGCAGCGCCACCGCGCCCTACCTCGCGACCCGGCTCGCGCGCTCCTGACGACGGCGCGCGGGGCTGAGTTCCCACGGCCTGGAGGGCCGGAGCCAGAATGCTCTCCTACGTCACGACCAGTCCGCGCTGCGCACCGTCGAGGAGAGCTGTACCTGCACGGCGACACCGTGCACCCCTGCCGCACGATTCCGCCCTTTTCGTGGGGCCGAAGAGCTTGCGGCGATCCGGGAACGGAGCGTGCTGGGCGACACGCCCAGCCGTCTCGTGAGGAAACCTGCGCTCACCCCGGCCTCCGGTGGCAGCACCGTATCCGGTTCGGCCACGTCCACGTCCACGACGACGGTCACTGGCGGTGACCTCCGCCCGAGGGCGGAACGCCCAGCGGCGATCCGGTAGAGCAGGCGTGCGGCACGGTCAACTGCCTTGGGCAGCCGCTCGAGCACCTCGTCGCCGAGCCGGTCGAACTCCCGCTTGAGGAGTGGAGTGGCCAGCCGGGCCAGTCCGTTGAACTGGACGCGCGCCTGGTAGGTCAACCGTGTCCGGCCGTCGTGCTCCTCGAATCGCATGTCGTCGGTCGAGGTGGCGGTCTTGTTGCGTCCTACGAAGGTCAGGTGGTCGGCGTCGAAGCGTGCCAGCCGGTAGAGCAGTTCGGTGCGGCGGCCCCGGAACTCGGAGACGTTGTGCCACTCGGCTCCCACCGACAGACCGCCGGTGCCGATCCGCTGGCAGGTGATGGTGCCCGGATCCCACAGCTCGGCGTTGGAGAAGTCCGCGAGGAAGCCCACCACGTCGCGCAACGGATGGTCCAGTGTCATGACACGCTCGACTTCGATCACAACTGCCTCCGCTTTCGACATCCGGCCGCCGGACCACGCACTGGTTCCGGCATCTTCCCCTTCCGGGCTGCCCCGGTGGACGGATGCATCAGTGCGCGTTCGTTCAGGATCTGTCCTCCCGAGCCGGACCCGTCGTCGGACCTCGCAGACGGGAAGGAGACGGGAAGGAGACGGACGCGGGCTTGCCGGGAACGCGTGGGCGGCGAGCCCCGGCCCCACCCCCACGGCTTCGTGCACGGTTCTCCGGGCGCCGCACCGACCTGACCCTCTCGTGCCCCGCACGCCGCATCCGAAGGACGGCCGACCGCAGTCCCGGGGACCGGCCGATGTGGCCTGCGCCACTCGCTGGAAATGGCCCTGCGGGAAACACTGTTCAGTATGACGACACAGCTCGGGCTTCCAGAATCCGTCCATGCATGCCTCTTCGACCTCGACGGGGTCGTCACCAAGACCGCAACGGTGCATGCGGCGGCCTGGAAGGAGACGTTCGACGCGTTTCTGCGTGAGCGCGACGGAGAGAACTTCCGTCCGTTCGACTCCGTAGCCGACTACGACGAGTACGTCGACGGGCGCCCGCGCGCCGACGGTGTCCGCACCTTCCTCGCCGCTCGCGGCATCGAACTGCCCGAGGGCGAGCCGGGCGACCCGGCTGACGCCGCGACCGTGCAGGGCCTCGGCAATCGCAAGAACGAACTGGTGCTGAGGAAGATTCACGACGGTGGCGTCGAGGCCTACGGCGGCACCTTGCGCTATATCGAGACGGTCCGCACGCACGGCCTGCGCACCGCGATCGTCTCCTCCAGCGCCAACACCCAACAGGTGCTGCGCTCGATCGATGCCGAGCACCTCTTCGACGTGCGTGTCGACGGCGTTGTCGCGACGGAGCGCGGACTGCCGGGCAAGCCGCACCCCGACACCTTCCTCGCCGCCGCCCGGGACCTCGGTGTCGAGCCGGGCGAGGCCGTCGTCTTCGAGGACGCCCTCGCCGGAATGGACGCCGGCCGCTCCGGACACTTCGCATACGTCGTCGGAGTCGACCGTGTCGGACAGGCCGATGCCTTGTACGCACACGGGGCGGACATCGTCGTCAAGGACCTGACGGAGCTGGGGACTGGGCGTGATCACCCAGAGGTCGTACACCGTCGAACCGTGGGCCGTTCGTGAGACCCACCTGGACCTGGACGTTCTGGCGCAGAGCGAGTCGGTCTTCGCGCTGTCCAACGGACATGTCGGCTGGCGGGGGAATCTGGACGAGGGCGATCCGCACGGCCTGCCCGGCTCCTACCTGGGTGGCGTCCACGAAGTGCATCCGCTGCCCTACGCGGAGGCGGGATACGGCTATCCCGAGTCGGGCCAGACGGTCATCAACGTCACCAACGGCAAGGTGCTGCGGCTGTTGGTCGACGACGAGCCCCTTCGACCTGCGCTACGGGCGGCTCGTCTCCCACGAGAGGGTGCTCGACCTGCGTCGGGGCGTGCTGGAGCGGACCTGCGAGTGGACCTCGCCCGCCGGATCCACGGTCCGGGTCCGTTCCACCCGTCTCGTCTCGCTCACCCAGCGGGCCATCGCCGCTGTCGTCTACGAGGTGGAGGCCGTCGACAGCCGCTGCCGGGTGGTGATCCAGTCGGAACTCGTGGCCAACGAGAGCCTGCCGGAACCGAACGGCGATCCTCGTGCGGCGCAGGCGCTGGAATCGCCGCTGCAGGCCGAGTCGGATGCAGCCGTCGGCCACCGGCTGCGCCTGGTGCACCGGACGAAACGCAGCGGCCTTCGGGTGGCGGTGGCCGCAGACCATGACGTCACCGGCCCGGCCCGGACGACCACCACCAGCGAAAGCACTGGGGATGTGGCTCGGCTGACGATCACGTCGGTACTGGAACCCGGCGAGCGGCTCGGTGTGCAGAAACTGATCGCTCACGGCTGGTCGGCCGTACGCTCGCGGCCGGCGATGGCCGATCAGGTGGAGGCGGCCCTGGCAGCGGCCAGCCACAGCGGCTGGGCAGGTCTTCTTGAGGACCAGCGGGTCTACCTCGACGACTTCTGGTCTCGTGCCGATGTCGAAGTCGACGGGGATGAGGAGATCCAGCAGGCCGTCCGTTTCGCCCTCTTCCACGTGCTGCAGGCCGGGGCCCGCGCCGAGCAGCGCGCGATCCCCGCCAAGGGGCTGACCGGCTCCGGCTACGACGGCCACGCCTTCTGGGACACGGAGGCCTTCGTCCTGCCGTTGCTCACGTACACCGCCCCGGACGCCGTCGCGGAGGCGCTGCGATGGCGGCACAGCACGCTGGACGACGCTCGGCAACGCGCGGCCCAGCTGGGTCTCCGTGGCGCCGCCTTTCCGTGGCGCACCATCGACGGCTCGGAGGGCTCGGCGTACTGGCCGGCAGGCACCGCGGCCTTCCATGTGAACGCCGCTATCGCCGATGCCGTAGTGCGCTACACGGCCGCGACCGGGAACGCGCGGTTCGAACACGACGCCGGAGTCGAACTGCTCGTGGAGACCGCCCGCCTGTGGCGTTCGCTCGGCCACCACGACCATCGCGGAGCCTTCCACATAGACGGCGTCACCGGCCCCGACGAGTACAGCGCGATCGTCGACGACAACACCTACACCAACCTCATGGCGCGGGCGAACCTCCTTGCCGCCTCGGACGCCTGCGAACGCCATCCCGAGCAGGCCGCGCGGCTCGGCGTCGACGACGAGGAGAGCGCGGCCTGGCGGGACGCCGCCGAGGCCACGTACATCCCCTACGACCCCGAACTCGGCGTGCACGAACAGCATGAGGGCTTCACCCGGAGCCAGCACTGGGACTTCGCCGGCACCGGCGCGGACCAGTACCCGCTGCTGCTGCACTTCCCGTACTTCGACCTCTACCGCAAGCAGGTCGTCAAGCAGGCCGACCTGGTCCTCGCGATGTACACCTGCGGTAGCCACTTCGACGAGGAGCACGTTGCCCGCAACTTCGCCTACTACGAGCCGCTGACCGTCCGGGACTCCTCGCTGTCGGCCTGCGTCCAGGCGGTGATCGCCGCCCAGGCCGGCCATATGCGACTCGCCTACGACTACACGGCCGAGGCCGCCCTGATGGACCTGGCAGATCTTGAGCACAACACTCGCGACGGGTTGCACATCGCGTCGCTGGCGGGCACCTGGACGGCCCTGGTGGCGGGCTTCGGCGGCCTGCGCCGTGACGGCGACACCCTTCGCTTCGCGCCCCGGCTGCCCGAGCGGTTCAGTCGGCTCGCCTTCAATCTCCAACTGCTCGGCAGCCGTCTGCGCGTCGAGATCGGCCAGCAGAAGGCCACGTACACTCTGCTGGCCGGTGAGCCCCTGACCATCTGCCATCACGGAGTCCCACTGACCGTCCGTGCCGACAGTCCCGCGGCCCGCACCATCCCCGCCCCGCCGTCCCATCCGGCCCCGCACCAGCCACCGCACCGTGAGCCCAACGCGCTCTGACGGGCCCCTGCCGGAAGCCAGGTCGTTGGTACCCGACCAACGCTCCGGCCGCCGGGTTTCCTGTGCTCCCGGCGCTGGTCGCCGCTCCTAGACGATCAGGGCCACTGCCATGGCGCGATCAGCCCGATCGCTACCAGGGCCACCACCAGCATGATCAGGACGATTGGGGCCAAGCCCCAGCCCCTGCGTAGCTCGGGCTGGGGGTAAGAGATGCCCGAAGTGCTCCCTTCGGCAGGCGGGGTTTCACCGGGAGGTACCCCGCGGCCCGGTTCCAGTCCGGGAGTTCGTGGTGGCTGCGGATCAGGACTTGTCATGACGCGCGCTCCTTCTGGTGCTCGGCCGCCCAGAGCGATTGCATGCTGGTGTGGGGCCGGTCAGGCGGACGCTGGAGTGGTGGGTGGAGGCGGGGTCGGGGCTGCGAGGCCCCAGCGCATCCGGTCGATCCCGGATCCGTGTTCCACGCCATTGAGGCCCCGGCGGCTCGGTTTCCCGAACTCTGGATGCCGCCGAACAGCCGTACCGACGTGGACCACTGCCCGACATCGTGGGAGGGACACCGCGGAGCACCGAGTCCGGATCCCGTACGGCGGCCAGATCACCGAGTGAAACGGCTGACGGTCTGAGTTGCCGACCGTCGGAGTCTCGGTAACGAGGCGCGCCGAAATTACTGGCATGTCGTGGCGGACGCACTGCGGCATGGGAGCGTCCCTCCAGAACGGGACGGTGCTTTCACCGCTCCTCGGGCTCCGGGTACCCAGTGACGATCGAGTCCCACTTCTTCCCGCCCACTCACGAGGCTCGGCACGATCACCAGGACGACCAAATTCCGGCTGCACGTCGGCCATGGTCGTCGAGGCCACTCCGTACAGCCCGGAGATGGTGGTCAAGGGCGACACGGTGAACGTGAAGCTCTGCGCGGTTGACCGAGTCGATCGGTTGATGGCCCCGCCCCGGCGTGCGCGCGAGCCGCTCAGGACCGGCTCAACCGTCGTAGCGACGGCACAAGCACCACTGATGCACTTCGACTTCCAGGTGACCCGGACTCGGCGGTCGCGGAGGCGGTCGCTTCGGGCGCCACGGTCGCGGAGTCGCAGCCGCGGGCGAACGTACGAGTGCTCTATGGGCGGTTGCTCGTTGCCGTTGTGACCCGTCGCAGGCCGTACAGCGCAGCCCCGAAGGCGAGGACCACGGCGCCTGAGATGACGCTGCTCTCGGGGAGGGCGAAGGCGAGGGTTGCGCAGCCGGTCAGGCCGATGACGGGGATCAGGCGGTTCGGTCGGCCCTCTTCCTCGGTGAGGGTCCAGGCGGAGGCGTTGGCGATGGCGTAGTAGGCCAGGACGCCGAACGAGGAGAAGCCGATCGCGCCGCGCACGTCCGTGGTCGCGGCGAGGACGACGACCACCGCGCCAACCGCGAGTTCGGCGCGGTGGGGAACGCCGAAGCGAGGGTGGACGGCGGCCAGGGCGTGCGGCAGGTGCCGGTCGCGGGCCATCGCGAGGGTGGTGCGGGAGACCCCGAGGATCAGCGCAAGCAGTGAGCCGAGCGCGGCGACGGCGCCGTCGATGCGGACGGCCGGCACCAGCCAGTCGGCCCCCGCGGCGCGTGCGGCGTTCGACAGCGGGGCGGTGGCGTCCGCCAGTCCGCGCGGTCCGAGCAGCGTCAGCACGGCGACCGCGACGAGGGCGTAGACGGCGAGGGTGATTCCGAGTGCGATCGGGATGACGCGCGGGATGGTGCGGGCGGGGTCGCGGACTTCCTCGCCGAGGGTGGCGATACGGGCGTAGCCGGCGAAGGCGAAGAAGAGCAGGCCCGCGGCTTGGAGCAGCCCGGTGACGGTGGTGTCCGGGCCGATGGCCAGCCGTGCGGAGTTCGCGTGGGGAGAGGTCAGGGCGGTGACGACCACGGCGGCGAGCACGGCCAGGACAAACGTCACGACGGCACGGGTGAGGAGGGCGGACTTCTGCACCCCGGTGTAGTTCACCGCGGTCAGCGCCACTACTGCGGCCACGGCCACCGCGTGGGTCTGGTCGGGCCAGAGATAGGCGCCGACCGTGAGGGCCATGGCCGCGCAGGAGGCTGTC
Source organism: Streptomyces sp. P3 (assembly GCA_016893485.2). Taxonomy (GTDB): domain Bacteria; phylum Actinomycetota; class Actinomycetes; order Streptomycetales; family Streptomycetaceae; genus Streptomyces. The sequence continues at coordinate 381,659 of JAFEKX020000001.1, read as the reverse complement.
TTGCCGACGACGAACGCCCAGCCAGCCAGGTAGCCCCAGAAGTCCCCAGGCGTTCACGGCCGTAGACGTAGGTGCCGCCGGACCGGGGGTAGAGGGCGGCGAGACGAGCTGAGGACATCGCGTTGCAGTAGGCCACGACGGAGGCCAGGGCCAGCGCGAGCAGCAGCCCGGAACCGGCGGCGTCGGCCGCCGGGCCGAGGGCCGCGAAGATCCCCGCTCCGATCATCGACCCCAGACCGATCACCACCGCGTCGGACAGGTCCAGACGCCGTTTCATCCCGCCCGTGCCCGCCGGGTCTCTCTCCGCGTTCATCGCGCGCTCCTCCTTGTACTCGGCGCACGGTAGCCGAGAAGGAGAGGGCCACTGCCGAAGAGTTGGTGTCGATCGATCCGGTTTCGTGTGACGCGTACGTGGAGGCCAGGCCTTGTCGGGCAGCGCCGGTTGTGTGTCGGGCCTCGGCTGGTCTTGCCCAACTCGGCCCTACAAGCTGCCACCCGCGTCCCAGGAGTCGGTACGGCGCCGATCCAGCCGGTATCGGGCGACTGCCCCGATGCCGAACGGCACACCCGCAGAGCCAAGCGTGGCGATCAGTCCCAGGCCGGCGGATTCGAGAGGGCCAGGGCTTCGTCACCGCGGCCGGCGGCGGGGTCACCATCACGGGCGGCGAGCCACTGCAGCAGCCCGGGTTCACCGCGGAAGTCCTGTGCCGCTGCACGGAGGCCGGACTGCACACCGCCCTCGACGCCTCCGGCTTCATCAGCGCCCGCGCGACCGACCAACTCCTCGCCGACGCCGACCTGGTACTGCTTGACATCAAGTCCTTCGACGTCAATACCTACGGGAATCTGACCGGCGGCGAACTCGCCCCACCCTGACCCCCTGCCTCCTGACGGAAATCAGGGTCGAGTCGGGGGCCGCGCCCGATGCCCTCACAGCTGCGGACCGGGATGATGTAACCCGTTCGAACATCACTCGATCCAACGGGGTTCCATGCGCACAAAGAGAATCCGGTCCGCGTTAGCTGGCGCTGGAGTCGTCGGCGCTGTCCTGCTCACGACGTCGGCCTCGGCCAGCACAGCCGGCGCGGCACCTCACGGAATCGTCCACCTCGCCAGCTTCACCGACAACGACGGCGCGGCCGCATCGGTGGTGCTCAGCGGAGCGCTGGGCGATTTCGGCGAAGCGGTCAGCGTGAACCCCGACGGAAGCATCAGCACCGGCCATGGCGGCCAGCAGAACTTCGTACTGACCCAGGGCACCTTCCGGATCGACTTCTCCGCGCTCGACCGCAAGTTCGCCGCAGCCTTCCAAACCCACCCGGTCGACCAACGCTCCTGCTCCGGCCACATCACCGTCAGCGGCTCCGCCTCAGTCGTCCCGGGCTCGGGAACGGGCGCCTACAAGGGCATCGCTGGGAGGTTCCAGGTAGCTCTGACCCTGGACGAACTGGTGCCGCAGACTCAGTGCGACTGGACGGGCTCGATGCTGAAGCAGTCCATCGTGATCCTCGGCTCCGGCGAATTGTCCTTGGCCGGCTGAATGCCGATCTTGGCGGCAGCGTCACTGCGTCGGGTTGCTGGCGGGGCGGTTTCAGCGCTCCGCCGGCGCCGGAGTGACCAGTTCACGGCGGCCGGTCGCGGAACCTACATCGAGTCAGGCGCGCAGCCAGTGCGCTGCTCAGTTCCCACAGGGTCCGGAAGAGCCAGTGTTCGCGGGTGAGTTGCGCGTACGTTCCTTCCTGGACGAGCCGGCGCGTGCACCAGAGCCTGGTAGGGCAGATGCGGGCCGGCGCCGCTGTCACCCCTGCCGAAGACCGTGCCTGGGCAGAAGTGTCGCCGTTATCATTGACCGGTGATCGGCAACCTTGAGTCGTTCCAGGACGAGCTGGCCGCCAGCGGGTTTCCGCCGCTGGTCAACAAGTTGGCCGGGGCCGGCTTCCGGGGCCGGATCGCCACCCGTGACCTCGGGCCGCTGCGGCTGGTCTCCCTCGACACGCCCAAGAGTGCCTGCATCGGGCGGGAACGCGACGCCTCTGGCGGCGAGCACTTGGCGGTCAAGGTGATGACCCGGGGCCGGACGCGGATCGAGCAAGGCCGCGCCGTCGCCGAACTGGGGCCGACCGACCTGGTCTTGCTCGATCCCACGCGTACGCTCCGGTTCGAGAGCACCGCCTCGGCGCACGTCACCGTCCTGGTTCCGCGCCGGGAGCTTCGGATCCGGCCCGCGCAGATCGACCGGCTCGTCGGCGTACGCATCGACGGCAGCCACGGCCCGGGCGCTCTCGTCTCCGTGCTGGCCCGGGAGTCGGCGCGGTCGGCGACCGGCTTCCGCGAGGCGGAGGCGTTGCGGTCGGCGGCGGCCGTCGTCGAACTGATCGCGGTCGCACTGGAGGCCCGGCTCGGCGACGAACAATCGGCCCCGGACGAGTGGCTGCGGAGCCGGATCGCCGGCTATATCGAGGCGTGGCTGGCCGATCCCGATCTGTCCCCGCCCGGCATCGCCGCCGCCCACAACATATCCGTACGCCGACTCAGCAAGCTGTTCGAGGACCAGCCGCTCACCGTCGCGGCCCTGATCCGGCGTCGCCGCCTGGAGCGCTGCCGGGCCGAGCTGACCGGAAGCGGGCGAACGATCACCGCCGTGGCCGCCCGGTGGGGATTCTCCGATCCCACCCATTTCAGCAAGCTCTTCAAGGCGACGTACGGCTACAACGCCCGCGCACTGGTAACCAGCAACCGTGCACAGACGACCAAGACGCGCACAGCCGGCCCGGAGAAGGATGGTGGTGACCAAGGCAGGCAAGAGCAAGAGGAGAAGTCGTGGCGAAGGTAAACATCGTCCGCCCTGGCGAGGGCGAGATCCTCGGCAGCGGGGCGCAGCAGATCCGCATCCTGGAGAACGGCGAGCACACCGACCACCGGCTGGGGTTCGCCGAGGTCACCATTCCGCCGGGCACCCCGAGCCCGTTGCAGCATCGTCACGCCCAGCATGACGAGGGCTTCTACGTGCTGGCGGGAACTTTCCGGTTCACCGTCGGCGAGGACCAATACGATGCCGGGCCGGGCACCTGGGTGATCGTGCCGACCGGGGCGCCACACACGTTCGCCAACATCGGCGACGAGAACGCGGTCATGCTGAACACCTTCACGCCGGACCTGTATGTGCAGTACTTCCGCGACTTCAAGGCCATGATCGATTCCGGGCAGCCGGTCAACGCCGAGACCATGGAACCGCTCTGGAAGAACTACGCCACCGAGATCTCGAACGAATACGCCCCGTGAAGCGCGTTCCATACGACCGCTACGGCGGCCCGGGGTGATGCGGCTCGCTGAGTTCGAGCCACCACGCCCGGGTCCGGATGAGGTTCTCGTCCGCGTTTGGATGTGGGCGGGCGGCATGAGTGATCCGGTGCGGCGGGCGGAGCGGTGGGCGCGTTGAAGCCTCTGTAGACGGCGATGGACTTGGAAGCCGTGGCGAGGTAGACGACTGCGTGGGCGATCGTCAACTCGCCCTAGGGGGAGCCGAGTCGCTCGTACACGTCCCAAGTGGCGAGGGCCTGCTGGATGGCGGGCGGGTCGGCGATGCCGATGTCTTCGTTCGCGAAACGGACCAGTCGGCGGGCCACGAACAGGGGTCCTCACCGCCGTCGAGTATGCGGGCGAGCCAGTACAGGGCCGCGTCCGGGTCTGAGCCGCGCATGGACTTGTGGAGCGCGGAGATCAGGTTGTAGTGGCCCTCGTGCGCCTTGTCATGGTGCGGGGCGCCCTGCTGGGTGTGGTGAACGAGCGCGGCGGGCGTCGTCGTCCAGGGGCAGCCGGTGGCCGGTGACGTGTTCGGCACGGTCGAGGAGTGTGGACAGGGCGGCTTCATCGAGGCGCCTGAGGACGAGGACCTGGGTGCCGGAGAGGAGGGCGCCGTTGAGTTCGAAGCTCGGGTTCTCCGTGGTGGCGCAGACCAGGGTGATCGTGCCTTCGTCGACGTAGGGCAAAAAGCTGTCCTGCTGGGCGCGATTGAAGCGGTGGATCTCGTCGACGAACAGCAGGGTTCCCTGGCCGATGGTGCGTCGGCTGCGGGCGGCGGCGAAGACCTTGCGCAGGTCGGCCATGCCCGAGAAGGTGGCCGACACCGGTTCGAAGGCCACGTTGCTGTCGTCCGAGAGGGGGCGGGCGATGGTCGTTTTCCCCACGCCGGGCGGGCTCCTCGTCGAAGAGCGGCAGGGTCGCTTCGGTTGGTTCCATCGGTCCCTTCGATCGCAGCCGGAGGTGTGCGGGCGTGGCGAGCCTTGCACGGGGCACTGACAGGCGTGGGCTCAGCGGCTCGTGGGCGCGATTGCGGTGCTCATCGGGCACGGGGGCGGTTGCGCCCGGGCAGCCGCTCGACGGCCAGGTCGTAGGAATCCTCGACTGCGTCGGTGACCAGCCGCTTGGTGATGCCGGGGCCCGGTCCGAGCGAGATCCAGTGTTGTTTGTCGAGGTAGCGGCCCGGTGTGATCGAGGCGTAGCCGTGTACTCGCGCGCGGGCGTGTTCGGGTTCGCACTTGACCGTGATGATCTGTTCGTCCGGGTCGTCGGTGACGATCAGGAACACCTTGCCCGCGACCTTGTACACGTCCAGGTCCTTGGTGAATGGGTAACCGTGGTCCGTGCCCGGCAGTGTGAGGCCACCTGGCGGGCGATGTCCTGGAGGCGGTCGCCGGCTGCGCTCACCGGGCCGCCCGCGTGCTGGTGCCGTAGGTGTGCGGGTCGACGGGTTGCTCGTCCTTGGGCAGGTGAGCGACCACCAGTCGGTAGGAGTCGGTGACGAGTTCCCTGACGAGTTCCTTGTCGACGCCGTCCCCACCCTCCAGGGTGATCCAGTGCTTCTTGTTCATGTGGTAGCCGGGGGTGATGTGGATGTACTGCTGCCGCAGGGCGTGGGCCTCGCCGGGGTCCGCCTTGAGGATCACGACGGGGCGCCCCGGGACGTTGGTCATCAGCATGAACACCTTGCCGCACACCTTGAAGACCTCCCAGTCGTCGCCGAAGGGATGCTCCAGCTGAGTGCCGGGAAGCTCCTCGGCGCAGTCGGCGGCGGTCCTGTGCAGGGCCGTTCCGTTCATGGGGCGTTGCCTTCCTCACGGGGTGATCGCGGCGGCACCCCATTCTTCCTTTGAGGCCGACAAACAGGGCAGTAGGCTGCGGACACGTGATGGTCGATAAGCGACACCCCAGCCCAAGCGGGCAGGGCGGACCGGCAGCGGTCCCGTTGTACGGTTTCCAGCCCCCGGTAGGCACCCGTACGGCCTTGAGGTGAGTACCGTCGAGGACTTCTTCACCCAGCACGACGACTGGCCGTGGAACCCGCCCCGTCCGGGCCGAGCCACCTTCCACTACCTCATCGCCGTCACCGAGGGCGAGTTGCGGCACGACGTCGACCACCTCACGCGGAGCGTCGCTCCCGGCCAGTGGCTGTGGGTGCGTCCCGGGCACGCGCAGTGCTGGCATCCGCCGGGCGCGGCCCGCGGACCGTTCATCCTGTTCGAACCGGATGTGCTGCGGCCCGACATCGCCTGCCTGCTGGCCCCGCTGACGGCGCATGAGGCTCCTGCCGTGCTGAGCCCGCACCCCGACGACGCTGCCTGGCTCCAGCAGACGGCACTGCAGCTTCTGGACGAACACCGCGCACTCGGGCGCCGACCTCTCGACGTCCATCACGCCCTGCGGCGCAGCCTGCTCGAATCGCTGCTGCTGCGCCTGGCCAACGCCCCAGGGATCACCCCCGCCGACACGAGAGCCGGCAGGAGGCGTGGTGACGCCTACAGACGGTTCGCGGACGCGCTGGAGCTGCACTTCCGCGAACTGCATCGGGGTACGGATTACGCAGAGTTGCTCGGCTGCTCGGTCCGCACCCTCAGCCGCGCCGCGCGGGAAGCCACCGGCAAGGGAGTGCGTGAGCTCATCGACGAGCGGCGCCTGCTCGAAGCCCGGCGCTTGCTGGGAAGCGCCCGTTGGGATGCCCGGTCCGTGGCCGGCCACCTCGGCTTCACCGATCCCGCGAACTTCGGCCGCTTTTTCCGTGACCGCACCGGTCTCACTCCGGCCGCCTTCGCGGCCGGCTCGGTGAAGACCGACGCATGACGAAAACGCGGCGCGGGTCCCTTGCCCGTCATGAAGCGATGGATCCCTCCCGGCGCGGTCAGTCCGTGGTGAAGCTGGACAGCAGCGCAGCGGGGGTAGCGGCTGCCTGCCGAGCCGTGGGGAAGGATCGTAGTGATGTGGGCCAGGTCGGCGGCGGAGAGCTGGACGTCGGCGCCGCCGGCGTTCTCCTCAAGGCGCTTGGTGCTGCGGGTGCCGGGGATGGGCGCGATGTCCTCGCCCTGGGCAAGCAGCCAGGCCAGCGCGAGCTGGGCGGTGGTGATGCCCTTGGTGTCGGCCAGAGTCTTGAGCTGTTCGATGGCGTGCACGTTGTACGTGTAGTTCTCGCCCTGCCAGCGCTCGTCCCAGCTGCGCATGTCGTCCGCGGGGTATTCGTCGGCGGGTTTGACCTGGCCGGTGAGGAAGCCGCGGCCGAGCGGGGGAGTAGGGCACCAGGCCGATGCCGAGTTCCCGCAGGACGGGAAGGGTCTTCTCCTCGACCTCCCGCTCGAAGAGCGAGTACTCGTACTGGAGTACGGAGACCGGGGTGACGGCGTGGGCACGACGGATGTACTGGGGACCGACGTTGCTCAGGCCGAAGTACTTCACCTTGCCCTCGGTGATCAGTTCGCCGACCGCGCCGGCGACCTCCTCGACCGGAACGTCGGGGTCGGAGATGTGCTGGTAGAAGAGGTCTATGTGGTCGCTCTGCAGGTAGCGCAGGCTGTTCTCGGCGACCTTGCGGATGTTTTCCGGGCGGCTGTCGAAGCCGGGGCTGTGCAGCGGGGCGGTCATGTCGAAGCCGAACTTGGTGGCGAGGACCACCTCGTCGCGGAAGTCCTTGACCGCTTTGCCCAGGAGGATCTCGTTGCTGCCGGTACCGGCGCCGTAGAGCTCGGCGGTGTCGAAGAAGTCGATCCCGACCTCGTGGGCGCGGCGGATGGTCGCGATGCCCTCGTCGTCGTTCGAGGCGCCATAGCCCATGGACATGCCCATGATCCCCAGGCCGAGCGCCGAGACGCGCAGACCCTGAGAGCCCAGATTGCGGTGCTGCATTGAGTTCACTCCCTCAGTGATTTGTCGGCTTCACCCACACAGGCCAAACCGAACCGTTCTGTTTGACTCTACGTGCCGATCGCCTGGATGCCAAACCGAACGGTTCGGTGACTTATCCTCGGGTTATGTCCCCGTCCCACGACTCAGGCCAGACTGCAGCGCCCACCGCCTCCGGCGGAGACACCACGCGCGAGCGCATCCTTACCGCTGCCATGGAGGAGTTCGCCCGCCACGGCATCGCCGGCGCCCGCGTGGACCGCATCGCCAAGCTCGCCAGGACGAGCAAAGAGCGCGTCTACGCCTACTTCCGCGGCAAGGATGCGCTCTATGCCGACGTCGCCGCACGGGAGCACGTCGTCATCGCCGAGGCCACCCAGTTGGACCCCTCCGACCTCCCCGGCTACGCGGGCCGCCTGTTCGACTACTTCGTCGCCCGCCCCGACCACCACCGCCTGATTACCTGGGGCCGCCTCGAACTGCCGGACACCACAGCCGCTGCCGACGAGCACGCGCAGGCATTGATCGCCCGCAAAATCGACCAGCTCCGCCAAGCGCAGCAGGCCGGACAGCTCGACCCCGCCTGGGACCCGGTCGACGTCCTCGCCCTGATCAACCAGATCGCCACGACCTGGGCGGCACAGCCCGAACACCTCGAGGCCGCCGCCGCGCACGCCGTTGACCCCACCACCGCCGCCCGCCGCGCCGCGGTGGTGACCGCAGTCGAGCAGCTTTTCCCTCGAGCGCGCTGAGTCCCCGGACTGGCGGCCGTCCTGCGCGAACAATCCGTGACGGCTCCGACCGCTCTTGCCGCTCAAGTCGAGGAATCCGGGCTCAGTCGTCCAGGACGACGACGTGCTTGCCTGGCGTGGCGCCGGACTCGAGGTCGGCCTGGGCATCACGGACCTGCTCCAGGCCGTGGTAGACCTTCCCGACCGGGACCTTGAGGCGCCCATCGGCGATGGCGTGGAGCTGATAGGCGAAGACCTCGGCCGGCAGGTCGGCGGCCTCGCCCGCATAGCTGGTCAGCCGCACCCCGCTGGGGATCATGAACGGGGTGAAGTCGGGGATCGTCCATTGCCCCGCCAGGGCTCCGGTGAAGCACACGGTGCCGTGTCGGCGGACGGTGCGGAGGGTGTCGGCGAGGGCCGAGCAGCCCACCAGTTCCAGTGCGGCGTCCACGCCGTCCGACAGCAGGGCGCGCACCCGGTCGGCGAGGGTGCCGTCGTCGACAAGGGGATGGTCAACGCCCGCCGCCCGCAGTTCCCCGGCCCGGCCGGGGCTGCGGGTGGTGGACAGGACGGTGGCTCCGAGGTCCTTCGCGATGGTGGCCGCGCTCAGCCCGACCGTGGAGGTGCCGCCGCGGATCAGCAGCGTCTGCCCGGCCCTTAGGTCCAGGCCGGTGGTCAGCGATCCGTAGGCGGTCTGGAACATCTCCGGCAGTGCACCGACGACCTCCCACGGCAGACTGGTCTCGAACGGGATGACCTGCGCCGCAGGGACGGTCACGTACTGGGCGTACGAGCCGTCGTACGAGCGGCCCATGTTGCCCATCATGGTTGCGACCTGCTGTCCCGGCCGCAGTCCGCTGGCCTCGTCGGTCTCGTCCACCACGCCCACGCCCTCGATGCCGGGAACGCGCGGGTAGGTGACCTCCGCGTCCGACTCGCCCTTGCGGGTGGTGATCTCGGACTCGTTGACGCCGAACGCCTTCATCTGGATCCGCACCCAGCCGGGCTTGCGCATGGGCACCGGCACGTCCTTGATCTCCAGTGCTTCGAGGCCGCCGGGCCGGGTGACGACGACGGCCCGCATCGTCGCCGGTGCGGCGTCGCCAGCTGTTGTCCCTCGGCTCATGCCCAGCTCCTTTACCGTGTTCGTCCCCGGGTGACTCTGTGCTGTTCCGCATGTCCGTATTGCCTGATGGCCGTTAGGGGCGGTCGATGCCCTCCCACAGGTCGAGGGCCGCCTGGTAGTGGGCGCTCGCCTCGAAGGGAGGGTTGCCGACGCTTTCCGAGGTCGGACGGTCCGTGACGGCGGGCCACAGTCGGGACTGCTCGCCGGTTACGAAGTCGAGCAGGATGTCGCGGATACGCGTGTCACGCTCGTCCTGCTCGGCACTGCGGCCCGGCTTTTCCTGGCCGACCAGGGCGTACATCTCGGTGCCGTGCACGGCGGGCGCGCCCTCGACGGGTCCGATCACCAGGAGATGGGCGTTGCCGCCCGCGGCGGCGTGGGCCAGGGCACCGCGGGCGGCGGGGAGCGCGAAGAGGTAGTCCGCCATGAGCGCGGCGCGAACCTCGGCCGGGGTTCGGCCGCCCTGGTCGTAGGCGTGGACGATCTTCTTGGCGCGGGAGCGGGAGATGCGCCAGCCCGCGACCTCGTCGATGACGCGGTCGAGCGTGTGCGGGTCGAACCGGTCGAGGTCGTTCGCCACCCACCAGCCCATGTCGTCGCTGGCCATGCTCAGTAGCACGTCGACATCGCAGTGCGCGCCCGAGGCCAGGACGTCCATGGGGTGGGCGTGCACCACCGCGCCGGGCTGTCCGATGTCCAGGACGACGCCGGTGGCCTGGTTGTCCACCCCGCCACGCACTCCGAGATCCGTAGGGGCGACCTTGTTCAGGGCGGCCACCAGGGAGGCTGTGTCGAGGTCGATCAGCTTGTCGGGGTTGTCTGCGACACCGAGTTCCGTGACGACCTGGTGCGCGAGCTCCTCGGCCCACCAGGCGGGGATGGAGCGGGCGGGCCCGCCGGAGAACCCGGCCAGGCGCCGGTACAGGCCGTTGGCGGAGGAGGCACTGAGCAGCCCGAAGGTGGTATAGGCGCCGGCGCTGTGGCCGTAGACGGTGACGTTGTCGGGATCGCCACCGAAGTGGGCGATGTTCCGCTGGATCCAGGTGAGCGCGGCGATGGCGTCCTGCAGGAAGAGGTTGCTGGCCTCGGCGAGCTGTCCGCCGTACTGCGAGAGTGAGAGCGCGCCCAGGGCGCCGAGCCGGTAGTTGATCGACACGCCCACCACGCGTCCCGTCGCGGCGAGGCCGGCGGCGTTCGAGGTGATCTGCGTGTTCGCGCCGTACTCGAATCCGCCGCCGTGGATGTACACGGCCACCGGCAGCGCCTCCCGGGCCGGCTGCTCGGGGGCCCACACGTTCAGGTTCAAGCAGTCCTCGCCCATCCCGCTGTCCGCTTCGAGCCAGTCACCGCTGTCGGGCTGGACGGAGACGACACCCTTGCGGTCATAGGGGAGGTCCGGATCGAACTCCGCGACCACGGGGCGGCGGTACCGCTCTGCGGTGGCATACGGGATCCCCACCAGGACCGCACCCCGGTGCAGTCGGAGCCTTGGGTGTGGTGGCTGTCATGACATGTCCTTGCGCGCTTCGGGTGATGTGGGAGGGTGCGTCGGCGGCTGAATGCTCGCCGTGGCGCCCTCCCATCCTTCCCCGAGGTCCGACAAATCGTCCGGCGGAGAGCGGTCACGCGATGGTCGTCAGGTGACACTTTGGCGCTCCTCTTCTTCGTCATGCATGGCCCCTGCGTCCCTGCCGCCCCGGACGCCACTCCGCTGTCCTCCGCCGGTTGCCCTTCCGAGTCGCCGGACCTCGCCTGCGCGCCTGCCTCCCCGGACCGTCGCCGCCCCGTGCAGGCTCGGTGGCGTCGCTGTCTACGACGGCCGTGACCTATGCCTGCGGCTCGGGTATAGGGCGCCTCCGAGCGCGCGCCGGGTACTCCGGCTCACCGTCGAGGAGTACCTCGCCCGGGGTCGCGAGCCTCGCCGAGGCTTCGGGAAGTGCCTGGCTCGCGTGTGCCTACGCATGGCCGTGGTGCGGCAGAGCTGGCTGTGCCTGCCTCACCAGCGGTAGTGGTCCAAGGCCGGGCGCCCCCACCGCGAGGCTTGGGCGCTGACGGCAACCGCGGCCTACACGTCTGTCGAGGTGGTGCCGCTCGCCGATCTTGCGCCGACGGTTGCGGCGCAGGTGCTGCGCGGGTACGAGGCCCAGCTGCGTCAGGGCGGACGGATCAGCCTCGGACAGGTCAAGTCGGCGGTGCGCTGGCTGTGCGACCAAGCGCTCGACGACCTGGCCACCGTGGAACTGCCGCCCAAGGGCGCGAAGACGACGTATCTGCGGCTCTGGCAGCGGACCCTGCCGCTCGTCGAGGTTGCTCCCGCGACGGAGTACGCCCGGACCCTGGTCAGGCTGCACATCCTCAACCCCCGCTACAGGGGCGGGAGCGTCGATCTGCGGGACCTCCACGCTTCCCGGGGTCACGCACCTCGCCCAGCAGCAGTACCTGCACCGCCTCGCCGGGGCGCTGGGATCGCGCAGCGCGTCGTACCGGCCGGTTCTGCGATGATCCACTCATCCAGCAGGACAGGAATTGCGGGGGTTGTGTGAGTTGAACACCTTGCCGTGATCGCAGGCGTGCGCACCGTAGGCAATTCGATGCCGTCAGTGTCCTCGCGGCGCCAGGATCTCCTTCGGCCGCCAGATGATGAACCGGACCGTCATCGAGGACGCATCGGCCGTCTCGGCAATTGCCTGCCTCCTTGCCTCGACCACCACCGGGGACGTCTGGCCGAAGTCGGGCAGCTTCTTGACTGACGGGCCGTCTGCCAGCCCGACCAGCCCGTCGCGTTGATTTCGCTGGTGCCGCTGCTTGGTTTCACTCGACACCCCCTCATTGACCGCCTTCGAGCAACCGCCCCGCTCACTGCACTCGTTGCCGCACTGGCGCGCCTGCCCCTGGGAGAGATCGTCAGCATCGGCGCGTGAACAGCGGAGGGGCCCCGCGTGATCCGGCCTTCACCTGGGGCGGTTCTCCGGGGCCCGTCCGTGCAGTTCCAGGGTGCGCGCGCAGTACCGGCCGCCAACGAGGTTCGTCTGCTCCGTCGGCGGGACCGCCTGGGGCCATGACAAGTGGTCTTTGATACAGCGCCGTTGCGGCAAACCGGTGAATCTTGGAGAGGGGTCAAGTCCTCTTTGCTCACGGGGCCGTTGTGGATCAAGTCTGCCCATCACGGCGGTAGTGAGACAGGCGTATTTTGTCGGATTTCCATACTAAGGAGCACGGTCAGCGTGGCAGAGAACAGGGTCTTGTCCTGGACCCCGCGAGCGGTCGTCTTCGACTGCGACGGCGTCTTGATGAGTACGGAGGAGTACTGCCTGCTCAGCAAAGTACTTGTCCTGCGTGACCACGGTGTCGAGCCGGATGCCGATGTGCTCGCCTCACTGAAAGGGCTGCACTACAGCGCGGCCGGAGATGCCCTCGCTCGGTCGCTCGGTACGTCGGCGAGCGCCGGGGACTGCAGTGCCCAGGCACTGGCCAAGCAGCGGGAGTTGTACCGCACTCGCCCGTCGCACGCGCTGCCCGGTGCGCTTGATCTGGTGAGGCGGATCAGCGCATCGATGCCGGTGGCCTGCGCCACCAGCTCCCCGCATGACGCCGTGGAACACGTGCTGGCCGAGGCGGGCATCCTTCCGCATCTGGTGTGCGTGACCTCCCCGACCCTGGGGCTCCCTCCCAAGCCGGCCCCCGACACGTATCTGGCCGCTGCCAAGGCTTGCGCGGTCGAACCGACCGACATTCTCGCTGTGGAAGACTCGACCAGCGGGATTCGTTCCGCCGTGGCCGCAGGTATGCGTGTACTGGGTGTCGGCCCCGAACCGTCCGCGAAACAGCGCGCCCTCGTCGACCACTGGGTTGCCTCCTTGGACGACCCGGAACTGACCGACTGGGCACAGCGCCTGGCCCTGCCGCACGCTAAGGGGGCATCGGCATGCGTGTAGCCCTGGTAGCACAGAACGGCAAGAAGGAAGCACTGCGGGCCTGGGCCTCCAAGCACAAGGCGACATTGGCCGGCCACGACCTGGTCGCGACCGGCGGGACGGCCCAGATGCTGACCGAATGCGGACTCACCGCCCGCGCGCTGGCCGCCGGGCCGCTCGGCGGCGATCTGCATGTGGCACACCTGGTCGCCATCGGCGAAGTCGATTTCTGCATCTTCCTTCGTGACCCGGCCGTCCACCCCGCGCACGAGGCGGACGTCTCCGCGCTGGTCCGCCTGGCACTGGTGCACGACGTGCCGCTCGCGCAGAACGAGTCCACGGCAAACGCGGTACTCACCGCACTGCTGTAGGAACTGTCTGTCCGACAGACCCCGCGCCGGGCGACGCCACTGGGCCGGTCACATCGATTCACAGCAACGAGAAAAGGCACACATGGGACTGGCGTATCTGCGCTCTGATGCAGACCGGGCGATGGACATCGGCATGGGCCGCGTCCTGGTACGGGAAACGGCGGGCTGCGGCAAGGACATGGTCCTCGCACTGCGCACGGCACAAGGAACGAGCAAGATGACCGCGCCCTACTGGATGGGCCGCCGCTTCCTCGGCGCGGCGGGCCGCCCGCTCGCCGACGACACTCCAATCGCGCTGAGCTTCCTCACTCCCCGCCAGACGGCACGCGTACGCATCCGCAGGAACCAGAGCGACCTGCTCATCCTGTGGCAGGTCTTCCTGAAACGCTTCTACGAACTCGGCGTCCACTACCGCCTCGACAAGGACATCGACACCCTCGACACCATCGTCGACCTTGGCGGCAACACCGGCCTCGCCGCCTCCTACTTCACCGCCCGCTACCGCCCACGCACCCTGCTGACCGTGGAGCCGATCCCTCAGAACCTGGCCGTCCTGCGGCACAACGCCACCCTGTCCGGTCTCGACTGGAAGATCGAACCGGTGGCCGTGGCCGGCGAGTCTGGGACCGCGGAGTTCACCGTGAGCGCGTTCTGGGACACCTGCACCGCCGTGCCCGCGGTCGCCGACCTGCGCCGCACCCGCCCCTACCGGCTGGAGAACGTCCTGGCCCGCCCGAACCTGCGGGTGCCCGCACTCACCGTGGGCGAATTGCTCACCAAACACGGCATCGACCACGTCGACCTGCTCAAGATCGACGTCGAGGGCAGCGAAGCCGAGGTATTCAGCCACGTCCAGCCGTGGATACAACAGGTCGAACGGATCGTCCTGGAAGTCCACGACAAGTACATCGACGGCGAAGCCGTCCGCAACACCATGAGCGCGGCAGGATTCCGCCAGGTACCACCGCGCGTCCCCGAACCGGCCGGCTTCAATCCCGTCGAGCTGTACGTGAGGTCATGAGCGACAGCAGCACCAGGACACGCACGGCCGACCTCACAGCGCTGGAGATGCTCCCTCCGCCCACCGCCGTCGTTTTCGACTGCGACGGCACGCTCATGGACACCGAACCGTGCGCCGACGCCGCACGCAGCGCAGTCTTCGCGCGCCGGGGGCACGCCTACGACAATGAGGCCCGCGCAGCCCTCGTCGGTCTCTCCGTTGCCCAGGGCGGGAAGGTGATGTCGAACCTGTTTGGGGTAACGCGTCGCGGTTGGCGGAGGAGCTGACGGAGGAGCTCCTTGCCGCGGTCGCCGACGGGGCACAGCCGATGCCCGGCGCGGCGGAGATCCTCGCACGGGTCGCCGCCAGGGTGCCCGTCGCGGTCGCCAGCAACGCCCCCGCGTGCTCCTGGACACGTCGCTCGCGCACGGCGGCCTGACCCGATGGCTGCCGATCACCGTCTCGGGTGACGACGTCGTCACGCCCAAACCGCACCCCGCCTGCTACCTCGCCGCCTGCGCAGCACTCGACGTCGCCCCAGGCAGCGCCCTGGCCGTCGAAGACTCCTACGTCGGCGCCCGCTCGGCCCATGCCGCAGGAATGACCGTACTCGGCGTGGGCACCTTGACCCGCGGACCGCACGTGCACGCCCACGTACCCACCCTCGACGATGCCGCGCTGAAGAACTGGCTCGCCGGATGGTGACGAGCAACGACCACGCGGGGCAGCGACCATGCGCCGAGCAGCGAACCCGGCCATACAGCTCCTTCACTCCAGGCCCGACCCGGGCATGACGCCTAGTCAGCCTGCAGGCCCTCACGGTCCCCGACGAACGTCCTATATGCCGCCGACCATGACGAACTAGGTATTCGCTCCAGACACGCTGACGTACGTGATGAGATCCCCGCGGTCCAGGCTGCCGGGGTGAGGTGCACGCACCAGCTGCGGCAGCACTGAGAAGACGGGGCAGGCGGACGGGTGTGGCGGATGAACCGGTGACCGAACTTCGAGGCGGGGCGCGACGACGGACAGCCACGCTCACGGCGGCGAGGAAGGGGAACAGCCTTCGCGCATCAGGGGGCGATCCGCACATCCCGGCCGCGGCCTCGCGCGTCGAGGCGAACAACCAGCATGTCCAGGTCGCCGAAGTCGAAGGCGACCTCCATCTCCACCGGCGAGACTATGGCAAAGCCCTCCAGGAACAGGCGATCTTCCAACGATGTTCTCTCGACAGCCTCGTAGTGGCGCCGCCAACCGCCAGGAGTATGGGCAAGAGCAAACGCCTTGATATCGCCGAGGTCAGCGAGAGCAATCCGAATACGCTCCGCCGACATCTCCACAACGGCGTCGAGCGCAGGACCGTTCAGACCGGGCTCGACAGTGATCAACACCTCCACATCGGTCTGCCCGTTCATCCTGGCCGGTCGGACTGCAGGGTCGACCTGGAGCAAGGCGAGCATCTGACCCTCGCCGTGACGCCGCACCGTCCCAAGCCAGGGGTGCTTCACATCTGCCTCGGCCATCTCGCCTCCCCGGTGGCCTCCTCGACCGCTTCTCGGCTCCGAGACGAGCAAGCCGGCAATGGACCCTCCCGCTGACCTCACACGGCTTCGGCAGGCGGGGCCAAATGCTCGTTCAGATCATGTCCCGAAGATCGCTATCTGGGGCCAGAGATCTCGTCAGGTGTTGCAACCACCCTTGGAACCCAAGCGGTTAACGCGAGCTTCCTCAACCCAGACGGTCAGGGCGGCCGCTGGAGTCCTGACGACATGTACTCGAAGTTCACGCACCCGGAGCGGAACGCTGCTGGCTGTGCTGGTAGTCGGTGATGCCCATCACGAACGTCATGGTGCTCGATACATCGTCAGGCATGTCGCGTTCTCCCATCAGATACACAGACACGCGGTGGCATTTGACGGTGCCGTTGAGCAAGGACGGCCGCAAGTACCGCCACACGGGGAGGGGGTTTCGTACCGCGCGCCGCCGATGCCGCTCCGTGCGGCGGGCGTGCGTCTCCGCGCGGCACCCTGCCTGGTAGGGCGGCGGTCAGGTAGGGCGGCATCTGCTCAGCTGTCGCCTGACCGCGAGGGGTCGTCATGCGTTCCACCCGCCGTGCCGCTTCATCCGCCCTGCTCACCTGCCTGATGCTCGCCGGCTGCTCTCCTACTTCGCTGGGCGGCTCTACGGCGTCCGGGTGCACGAAGGGCCAGCCGAAGGCGACCAAACGAAACAGCGCACGTGTCGCACTCGCCGCCGACCTGCCGACGACTGTCCTGGCCAACGTCACGCCACCAGCATCAATAACTCCACCCGCTGGACCGGATACGCGGCGGCTGATTCAGCACATGGAGTGGGTGACTGTGGCGTCGGGGATGCTGGCGGCCTCGTAGTGGCTATAGTTTCCGGTCAGTTTTGCCTTGGTGTCGGAGGTCTTGAAGGTGAACTGACCGTGAGGCCGCCCGTCACAGTTGAAGCGGAACGCATTGGTGGTGACAGTGGGCCCGTCGATCAGCCCGTTATAGGACAGACCGAAACCACCGCTCTTCACCACCTTTTTCAGCCCGTCACGAATCTCGAACCGTCCAGAGACACGGCAGCTCTTCTGGCTCCAGCCGATGGCCTGCCCGCCCCAGCACTTCGCCTGGAAGGAACCGTGGGGCCCGCCGTAGGTGCCGAGACAGGCCGTCCAACGCGCTGAGGTCCATCGGTCGGAACTGTAGCTGTCCGTCTCTGGAGTGCAGGATCCGTCGGCGGCCTGCCGAACGGCCGGTGCTACGGAACCGGTGTGCGAGGGAGCCGCGCCTGCCGTTGTGGCCACGGTCATGCAAACTGCAGCGAGCACACGGATCATCTTGGTCGTCATCACATGCCCGTGAACGACGACCACCGCGAACGGTCACCCGTGCCCCACTCCGGCGCGGTCACGTTTGCATGCAGTGGCTCGGGCACTCGGCGTCTTCGCGCTTCTGATCGTAGGAGTTGCTGCATCGCCAGATGTCGGCTCGCTCGTAGGCGGTGTGAAGCCCCAACTCCCGTACGGTCCTGCCCAGTACGGTCCAGGTGCGACGCGTGTACAAAATCGCGCGGGCTGCCTCCGCCCGCAGGAGTCCGGTGGCCAGGTCCGGGTGGATACGGACTGCGTGGTCCATCGGCCGTCGCAACCCGGGGGCACAACTGCGCCTGATACCAGGCCAGTTCGAGGGTGTCCGTGACGAGGTGGGCGTATCCCGTCACCACCACGCTCCAACCGAGGTGCGCGTCGGGGTCGATGACGTCGGCCTCGTAGGGCGCTTCAACTCCCGGGCCGTCGGCCTGGTCCCGCCGGTGCAGAAGCCGAAGCCCGACTCGCCGAGGTCGCCCGCCAGACCGTCTTCGACGGCCAAGTCCTCACCGTCGAAGCCCGCCTGCGCCGCATCCTGGCCCGTCACGACACCCACGTGTACCCGGGTGCCTTCGTCACCTGCGTCTACGACCCCGATTGGGCCCTGTGCCGTCCGCCTGCCGTCCCCGGACATCAACCGGTTCTGGCCGACTGCCAGCCACTGGCCTCCCGTAACACCGCTCTTACCGCCACCACCCATCAAGCCCTAACCGGCCAGCGAACTCAGATGGAGGACGCCCCGGATGGCGGCGACCGCCTCGCCCCCTGCGTCCGCCACCCCCTTGAGAAACAGCACCGTGGCACCGCCGCGTTCCTTGCCCGCCACCATCCCGAGCCCGCCGAATGAAACGAGCTCTGTCCGACGCCGACACCGTCAAGGCCGCCATAGACACCGCCCTCGCAGAGGCGACCGGGGCCGGACGACGGCAGACCGTGACCGCCATCGAGCGGCGCCTCGGCATCCCCATGCCACCTTTCACCGCCACTACGCCAGTCTGGTCGAAACCCGCTTCCGGCCCCGAATCCCCGCGAACCGCAGCGAAACCCACCCAGACCAGCCGCACTGGCGAGCCCCAGGAGAGCAACCCCGCCGGCTGCGACATGAGGACACCGACTCGCGCCGCACCCTCGCCCAGTACGAGGGGCCGTCCGGCAATTCACTCTCGAGAGCCACGCCCTGCGCGGCGGCAGCACCGACATCCCCCTGCCCGCCCGCAGGCGAGCCTCCTCAGCATCACAGCCCCGACCCGGCCCATCCGGGGTCGTCCAGCGCGCGAGGACCGGCGGCACCGCGTAGGGGTCACGGTGTGGCCCTGACCCCTCCGGCCTGGTCTCAGCCGATGTCGGGCACCATCGAGACCACGACCTTGCCGGCCTTGGTGCGGCCCTGCTCGACGTACGCCATCGCCTCGAGCGTCTGGTCGAAGGGGAAGGTGCTGTCGATGACCGGGCGGAGCTTCCCGCTGTCGTAGAGGGTGCTGAGTTTGCGCAGCTGGGAGCCGTTGGCCTTCATGAAGAAGAACTCGTAGCGCACGCCCAGCGCTTTGGCCTGCTTGCGGATCTTGCGGCTGAGGGCAGTCATGACCAGGCCCAGGACGGAGGGGGCGCCGAGCTGCTTGGCGAAGGCGGCATCCGGCGGGCCGACGACACTGATGGCCAGGCCGCCGGGCTTCAGCACCGTCAGCGACTTCTCGAGGTTCGCCCCGCCCACGGCGTCCACCACCAGGTCGTAGTCCGAGAGCACCTTTGAGAAGTCTTCTTTGGTGTAGTCGACGACGACGTCGGCGTCGAGGATCCTGACCAACTCCTCGGACCTGGTGTTCGCGGTCGTGGCCACCGTGGCGCCGAGGTGCTTGGCGAGCTGGATGACCGTCGACCCGAGGCCGCCGGCTCCGGCGTGGACGAGCACCTTCTGCCCGGGCTTCACGTGCGCGCGCTCGACGAGGATCTGCCAGGCGGCCAGGGCCACCAGCGGCACCGCGGCCGCCTCCTCCAGGGAGAGTGAGGCCGGCTTGGGGGCGACATCGTCCGCGTCGATCGCGATGAACTCGGCGAAGCCACCGATTCGCAGGTCGCGTGGACGGGCGTAGACCTCGTCGCCGACCTCGAAGCCGCTCACGGCGGAGCCGACCTGCGTCACGACGCCGGCCACGTCGTGGCCGAGCACGAACGGGCGTCTGTACTTGAGGAGCTGTTTGAACTCCCCGTTGCGGACCATCTTGTCCAGCGGGTTGATGCTGGCGGCGCTCACTCTGACCAGGACGTCGCGCTCTCCGACGGCGGGCTCGGGTATGTCTGCGGCGCGGGCGCCGTCCTTGCCGTACTTCTCGACGACGAATGCCTTCATGCCGGCCGCCTCTGTGCGGGTGTCTCGGTGGGCTGATGCGGTGCTTCGGGCAGGCCCCTGAGCGCCCGTTTCTCGCGTGCGGCCGGGTTGATGTACCGACTGCGACGCTACTTGCTGAGTATAGGAAAGTAAACTCAGATGAGGCTAGGATCACCCCCATGGATGCGACGACCGAAGCCCTGCAGGACGCCGGTGTGGACCCCCGTCTCGACCGGGACACGTCGAACTGCTCGATCGCCAGGACCCTTGAAGTCGTGGGCGAGAAGTGGACGATCCTGATCCTGCGCGAGGTCTATTACGGATCGTCCCGTTTCAGTGAGTTCGAACGCGTCCTCGGCTGTCCTCGTAACCTCCTCGCGGCGCGGCTTCGGATGCTCGTGGAGGAAGGGATCCTGGCCGCCGAGACCTACAAGGAGCCGGGCTCGCGGAGCCGGCCGAAGTACGTGATCACGCCCAAGGGCATGGATCTGGTCCCGGCGGTGATGGGACTCCTGCAGTGGGGCGACCGCTACCGCGCCGATCCGGAGGGCCCGGCCGTGCTGTCCCGGCACCGTGGCTGCGGTGCGCACGTCGACGCCCAGATCCGCTGCGACGAGGGCCACGCCGTACCGCCGGAGGACATTGAGAGCATCCCCGGCCCCGCGTTTCGCCTGAGGCCCGCCGGGTGAACCGGGCGCGGCGGCGACAAAAGCTCGCGACGGACTCAATCTGCCGGGGTGCGCTCGCTCCGTTCTGGTGATCGTCGTGCTGGCCGTTGTCGTGATGGGTACCCAGCTGCCCGGTGACCTGTCCTTCGCCCGTCTGGCTCCCGCGTCCCTGGCCGTGTCGGCGCTCTGGATCGGCGGACTGCTCCTGGCGAACCGCGCCGGCAGGGGGCCTGCCGTGGCAACGCCCCTGCCCGAGGTCGGCACGGGCGTCACCTCGACGCGGCTGGGCGACTACCACCTCGCCGTCAGAGACCTCTTCGGCGGCAATACCTTCCAGCCGGCCCTGTTCCTGCTGGCCGCCGTGATCTCCGGAGACCCGGTCCTGCCCGCCGCGCAGCACACCGACATCTATCTCACTGCCCTCGGGGTCGTCCTCATCACCAGCGTCTATGTGGCCGGACTCGTCTTCAGGCCCTGGCGCCCGTACCTGCGGATGGGTGTCGACAGTCTCGCCGTCCTGCTCCTGTCCGCCGCGGGCATCGCGGGCCTCGCCACCATCGGCGCTTGAGCTCGAGGCGGGCGTGCGGGTCGTCCTGTGTGTTCCGAGCGGGTGAGGTGTCGCAGGCCGGGCCCCGTAACTCGGTGACGCGAATTCCTGGGGCGCCGGTGTCCCCAGGAACACGCGCGACGCCAATTGCCTGAAGTAAATCCGTTTCCTAATGGCTCGGGAGGGATACACGGGTTGCGTGGATATAGGTGGGACCTGGGTGAAGTTTTCGCATACGGCCCAAACCACCGTGATGCCCGCCGCACGTTTTCAACGAGTCCGCCCGCCTGCGCGAAACCCGTCGCCGGGCGGAACGGCCGGAGCCCGCCCGGCGGCGTTCGCCGCCTGTCGGCGCAACGGTGCGCACTCGTTGACTCCCTGGCGCACCACGCTCCATCTGCGGCATCCGACGGTGCTGAAGAAACCAAGGCAATCGAAGAGAACCGCTGCCGCTGCCTGCTCTACAACCCGAGGACGTCACCGTGGCCGAACAACCCCCCTCCGCCGGATCCGCAGGCTCCATCCGGGTCGCTTCGGTGCCGGCCGGCCATGTGTACGTCCGGCACTGCTCCGCGCAGGAAGGCGACGGCGTCACCCGTCTGGCCGACCCCGGCCCAACGGCGCACCCAGCACGTCGCAGCGCTGGTGGCCGCCGGTCATGCTCGACCCCGACTGGGTGAGCGCCCACCACCAGGACTTCGACGTCTTCCACCTGCACTTCGGGTTCGACGCGCAGAGTCCCGCCCAGCTGACCGCCCTCGTGGACGTCCTGCGACGGCACGGCAAGCCCTTCGTCTACACGGTGCACGACCTGCGCAATCCCCATCAGCCCGATCCCGCGACCCACGAGGCCGCCCTGGACGTCCTCGTCCCGGCCGCGGATCAGCTCATCACCCTCACGCCCGGTGCCGCCGAGGTCATCAGCAACCGGTGGAACCGGACGGCGTGCGTCCTGCCGCACCCTCACGTCGTCGAGCCGCCGCTCCTTACCCGCGCCAGGCCTGCCTCGGACCAGTTCCGGGTGGGGGTGCATGCCAAGAGCCTGCGCCCGAACATGGCCGTGCTGCCCGTCGTACGTGTACTCGCCGCCACCGTGGCCGAACTTCCGGACGCGGTCCTCCACGTGAACATCCACCGGGAGGTGGCCGACCCCACGGCCACCGCACACAACCCCAACTCATGCACGCGTTGCGGGAGTTGGCCGACGCGGGCGTGTCACGCTCGCCGTCCACGACTACTTCGACGACGAGCAGCTGTGGGACTACTTGCAGTCGATCGACGTGTCCGTGCTGCCCTACCGGTTCGGCACCCACTCGGGCTGGCTGGAAGCCTGTCACGACCTCGGCACCGCCGTCGCCGCCCCGGACTGCGGCTTCTACGCCCAGCAGCGTCCCTGCCTCACCTACGGGCACACCCAGGACGCGGGCCTGGACACGGAGTCCTTGCGCAAGGCCGTGCTGAGAGCCTACGAGGAGCGGCCGGCTCCCCGGGCCACCGAGCGGCACCGTGCGCGGGAGCGCGCCGAACTCGCCGCCGCCCACCGCACCCTCTACGCACGCCTGGTGCGATGAGCATCGCGCGGGTGGCCCTGATCGCGTCCGCTCGCTTCCCCATTACCGAGCCCTTCGCCGGCGGTCTCGAAGCACACACCTGGGGACTGGCCCGCGCCCTGACCCGGCGCGGACACCGGGTGGAGCTCTTCGCGGCGCCAGGCTCCGACCCGGTCCTCGAAGCACGTGAACTGCCCGTGCGGCGGGCGGTGTTGAGTCCGGCCGCGCGCGGACGCCAGCATGCCCAGCCATACGTGGATGGAGGAACACCACGCCTACCTGGGGCTGATGCTCGACCTGGCACGCGACGGCGAGCATCGCTTCGACGTGGTGCACAACAACAGCCTGCACTACCTGCCCGTCGCGATGGCGTCGGCCCTGAGCATCCCGGTGATCACGACCCTGCACACCTCCCACCCCATGGCTCGAATCGGCGATCCAGACCAGTGACGCCTGCCCGGTCGTCTTCACCGCCGTCAGCCAGTGCACGGCCTCGGCGTGGCGGCAGACCGTCCCCGAGGCACTGGTGGTGCGCAACGGCATCGACACCGACTTCTGGACGCCAGGGCCCGGCGGCGCCGGTCTGGTGTGGTCCGGGCGCATGGTGCCGGAGAAGGGACCGCATCTGGCCATTCGCGCGGCCCGCGCGCGGCAGGGGTGCCGCTGAGGCTGGCGGGGCCCGTCTCCGATGAGCACTACTTCGAGGCGCAGGTCGCGCCCCTGCTCGGAGACGGCGTCCAGTACGTCGGTCACCTCGACCGCAAGGAGCTGGCCGAGCTGGTGGGAACGGCGGCCGCGGCTCTGGTCACCCCAGCTGGGACGAACCGTACGGCCTCGTCGTCGCCGAGGCACTGGCCTGCGGCACTCCCGTCTGCGGCTTCGACCGCGGGGCGCTGGCAGAGATCCTCACCCCGGACTGCGGCTTGCTCGCACCCCCGGCGACGTCGCGGCGCTCGCCGAACTCATCCCGCGCGCCATGCGCCTCGGCCGCCGAGACGCTCGCCGTAGAGCAGAAACGTTCTGCTCCCTGGAACGGACCGCGGACGACTACACCGCCCTGTACGAGGAGGTGAGAAGGTGATCGGCTACTACGTCCACCACCAGGGCCGCGGCCACCTCCACCGCGCGCAGTGCATCGCCGCCCATGTGCCGGGCCCGGTCACCATCCTGTCCTCGCTTCCCCGGCCCGAGGCGTGGCAAGGGGCCGTGGGTGGCCCTGCCACCGGACACCACGGACGATCCCGTGGACGCCACCGCCCGAGGGCGGCTGCACTGGGTACCGGTGCACCACGACGGACATCGCGCGCGCATGGGGATCATCGCCGAGTGGATCACGCAGACACGCCCGGCTGTCTTCGTCAGTGACGTATCGGTGGAGGCCGCCATCCTGGCCCGGCTCATGGGCATCCCCGTCGTCGTCGCGGCCATGCGCGGCGACCGCCGGGACGAGGCGCACCGCCTCGGATACGACCTGGCGGACGCCCTGCTCGCGCCCTGGCCCAGCTCCCTTCCCGAACCGGGCTGGCCCGCGCACTGGCACGCCAAGTCCGTTCACACGGGCAGCATTTCGCGCTACGACGGCCGGCCCCGCCCGGTGACACGGGGCGGCCGGGACCGACACGGCGCCGCCAACGAGGTGGTGGTGATGCTGGGTGCCGGCGGCGCCGACGTCACCCCCGAACAGGTCCGGGATGCGGCCGACGCCACCCCCGGCTGGTCCTGGACCGTCCTCGGTGGCCCCGAGACCCCCTGGGTCGAGGACCCGTGGCCGCTCCTGTGCCGCGCGAGCGTCGTCGTCACCCATGCGGGACAGAACGCCGTCGCGGAATGCGCCGCCGCGCGCGCGCCCGCCATCGTGATCCCCAGGACCGCCCCTACGGCGAACAGCGCGCCACCGCACGGGCGTTGTCGGGCGGTGGCCTGGCCACCGTACGGGACACGTGGCCCAGTCCTACGGAGTGGCCGACCCTGCTCTCGGAAGCGGTGGCCCGCCCGGAGCGCTGGGTCCACTGGTCTCCGGGCGACGGCGCGGAACAGGCAGGGCGTCTTCTGACCGCGCTCGCCACCCGCTACCCGAGCCAGGCCGCATGAGCACCGCGGTGATCACGCTCGCCGCCGGCCGCCACCGCCATCTGCTGCTCCAGCAGGACGGGCTCGCCCATGGCACACGCGCCCCGGACCACTATGTGATCGTCTCGATGGACGACCCGCTGATCGCCCCCTGACCGCCGGGCGGAACCCCGCACCGGACGTACTCGCCCTGCCACCGGCCGACGGCGGCCGCCTACCGCTGGCCGCGGCCCGCAACGCGGGGGCGGCACGTGCCCTCGCCCGCGGTGCGGACCTGCTGGTCTTCCTCGACGTGGACTGCGTACCCGGCCCCACCCTCCTGGAGGGCTACGCCCGCGTCGCACAGGACGGCATGCTGCTGTGCGGAACGGTCGCCTACCTGCCGCCACCGCCGCCCGACGGCTACCAGCTGGCCGGCCTCGAGGACCTGGCACCACCCCACCCCGCCCGCCCGGCCCCCGCCGAAGGAGAGCTTCTGCGCGGAGGAGACCCGCGCCTGTTCTGGTCCCTGTCGTTCGCCCTGACAGCTCACACCTGGAACCGCGTCGGAGGGTTCTGCGAGGGATACACCGGCTACGGAGCCGAGGACACCGACTTCGCCGCCACGGCCGCCCAGCGCGGGGTCGACCTGTGCTGGGTGGGCGGAGCCCCGCGTACCACCAGCACCATCCGACCAATGACCCTCCTGTCCAGCACCTGGACGACATCCTGCGCAACGGCGCCCTCTACAAGGGGCGTTGGGGAACCTGGCCCATGACCGGATGGCTTCGCGCATTCGAGTCGCTGGGGTTGGTCGTTCACGAGCCGGGCACCGACGTGTGGCGCAGGACGTAGAACCGCTCGTTGCTTGGCTCACGGACCACCGGCTGAGTACCTCGCCAGCTCTTCAGGTTGCTCCGTACTCGTGAGCTGGAGGAGGGAAGTTGTCGCCCGGGAGGCAGAAGATCCGATGAACAGGATTCGGCAGGTCTTCTGTCAGCCGAAGCGGATATCGGCAGCCTCTGGCTCCCTGAGGCGAGACTTCACTACAACCGTGTCCCGGTCCTGTGCGTCGTACTACTGAGCGCCGGCAGACGTCGGCTACCCCGGGGATCGGGACGCGAGACATGCGGAAGTACGCGATCGTCCAGCACATCACACGGTTCTTCCGGCCCCCGCGTGATGCGACACGGCAGCCGCCCACGTTCGTCCGGCAACTGGTGGGGCTCTGGCTGTTCGCGCTTGCCTTCGGGGCCGGGCTCGGCGCGATCGGCTGGGACAGCGAGTTCGGCATGGCACTGCTGCTCCTCTTCTATGGCGACATCATCGACGGGGTGCGGTACCGCTGGACGGCCATACTGGCCGCGGTGACAGTCCTGGCGGTTGCCAGCGGGCTCACAAGAGTCGTCCTGCCCGGGTCCCTCGACGATGCCTGGGCGCAGTGCGTCGGCTCCGCTGTCGGTGTCACGCTCGGGCTGGCAGTGAGCGCCGCGATCACGCGGCTTCCGGAACGCCGACCACATCGGGCCGCCGGGGACACGACTCCGGGATCAGCGGTCAAGACTCTCCGTGAAGGGGAGGGGCCGCCGAGACCACCTTCGAACACGACGAGAACGTCCCGCGCGCTGCACGTCGGCGCGAGCGGATTCCCAGCAGGAACCTCTCCCAGCCGAATCCGGGCCCGCTGCCCAGCCCGGTCCAGCTCGACGCACTCACGGAGCGGGAGCACGAGATCATGGCCCTGGTCGCCGCCGGGCTCTCCAACGACGAGATAGGGGAGCGGTTGTACGTCTCTCCACTGACCGCCAAGATGCACACCAACCGGGCGATGAGGAAACCGGGCGCCCGCGACCGCGCCCAACTGGTCGTCCTCGCCTACCGGTGCGGGTTGGTGAGCCCCGCCCGACCTTCCTGTCGTGTGACCGTAGGACAGGTCCGGGGCGCGGGAGTACGACGCCAAGGCTCGCGAGAACAACGGACATCACGGCGCCTCGATGCGGGCCGGAAACCCACAAGGGTGCGGTACGCGGCGGGAGTTGAGGGCCTCGGGGGCTTTCGCGAGCGGTGCCGTTCCGCGCTGTCGAAGGTACCGGTGGCGGGCCCGATGCGCGGGTGGGGAAACCCCGCGGCGGCCGGTCCGCTGAGTGGAACCGGGCGTGACAGGGCCGCCAGGGGGCGATGACGCTGGGGCGCTCCTGGTGCCGACTGTGGTGGGAGACGTCGTGGAGATGGGCTTGGAGCCGGTGGAGGAAGTCGTCGACATCGATGGTCGGTTCCAGTGGGAGTTCCCGCCGCCGGGCGGTACCGGCCCCGACCCCGGTTCGGGTTCTCGCTCCGGCTCCGCCTCCCTGTCCGTCTGGTACTTCGCCCTGCCGCTCACCTCCGCCCACCGCGGCGGCCACTCCGGCGGCGGTGCGCTGGTGGACGGCGTCGACGGCCAGGAGCGGTACCGGAACGAGGGAACGGTCTACCCGCACTCCGGCCTGGTCGAGATGATCACCTATCAGGAGCAGTACCTCCCCGAACTCTCCTGGAAATACCTCGACTTGAGCCATGTGCCGTGGGACGACGTACGCGCCGCCATCGCCGCGGATCCCCGGACGTGGCCGCGTTCACCGTCTACACCGCCACCGCACTGTGGGCCTTCATCGTCGCCGCGGAGATCAAGCGCGTGAACCCGGACGCGGTCGTCGTGTTCGGCAACGACCACGCGGGAATCCTCCATCGCGAGATACTCACCGGGCATTACGGCCACCGGCTCGTCGATTTCGTCAGCACGGGCAACAACGGCCCCTTCACCATGCTCGGCCTCCTGTACGCGTTACGCGGCCAACTCGATCTGAAACGCGTCCCCTCCCTCGCCTACCGCGAACACCTCCGGGTCGTGAACCAGCCGGCTCCCACCTATCCACTCGACCGCCGCATGCTCCCCGACTACACACTCATCGAAGACCAACTGGAGCGGTACTACGACAAGGCGTTCGACGTCTGGTACGCGCACCACTACGACCTGAAGCGCATGGTCACTCTCCCCTGGACGCGGGGTGTACCTGGGAACGCGCCCGGGTCGGCGGTGCAAACACTGCTCGATCCAGGGCTCACCCCGAAATTCGCCCGGATGGACACGATCGTTCCCGCACTCGAAAAGGCGGTCGGCTGCCTCGGTGCCAATGTCTACGCCGCCGGTGACTCCACCCTCGGGTTCTCCCGCGCGCAGTGGTCCGGCGACATCGGCTACCTCGACGAACTCGCCGAACGCTGCGACGCCTCACCGGTACTCCGCGACCACCGGTTCCTCCTCGCCTACGGCCTGGTCTTCGAGTTCCTCCAGTCGGCCAAGCTGTGCCAGGGCTTCGTCCGGACGTGGAACGTCGGCCTGGAGGCCTTCGACCCGAAACTCCTCAAGGGCGACTCCAAGGGCATCAACAAAGGACCCGACCGGGTTTACGAGGCGCTCGAACTGGCCCAGGAACTGGACTACAAGATCTACGCCTCGGGAATTCTCGGACTGCCCGGTACCACCCGGAAGCAACTCCACGAAGAGGTCGACGCCTGGCTCTCCCTCGCGGAGACCTATCGGGACACCATCACCACGGTCTCGGTCGCGGCACCCGGTGTGATCCCGGGCTCGCGCATGTACTGGGAGAGCTTCCGCACCCACCCCGAAGTACGCGCCGCGCACGGCGAGATCATTCCGGCCCGGCGCCTCACCGAGCTGTACGTCCACGAGAACACCGAGGTCGAACTCGCCGACGTGGAAGCCGCCATCGCCGACGTCGGCCGGGGTGTGATCGCCCTCGGCCGTGAGCGCGGACACATGAAGTTCGGCGGCTACATGCTCGGCGGAGTCGACGACGACGAGGCGGCCGAGCGACGACTGCTCGACGAGATCTGCGCCCAGCTCTGACACGAGCGACGGGCGCAAGAGGGCGACGACATCGGTGAAGGCAGGGAACATGACCGCGAACACGACCGTGAACAAGGCTCGGACGACGTCCGTACCCGCCGCGTGGACCCCGCGTGTGATCGTCGTCGGCGCCGGTGGCGCGGGTCTGGCCGCCGCCGTCGAGGCCGCCGCAGAGGGCGCACACGTCGTCCTCGTCACGAAGGCCTTCTACGAGCACGCCCGGCACCGCTGGGCGTCCGCCGGCGGCTGCACCTGGAAGACCCACGCCTTCAACGCGGCCGTCGCTCCGGACGACAGCGTCGCGGCCCACATCGAGGACACCCTCGCGGGCGGTGCCTACGCGGGCGACGAGGACATCGTACGGACGCTGTGCGAGGGCGCGTTGGGCCTGGTGGAGTGGCTGGAAGGCCTCGGGCTGCGATTCGAGAAGAGCGGTGACGGCCGGTTCGCCACCCGCCCGTTCGGCGGCAACGGCGCGCCCCGCGCCGTTCACCTGGAGGACCGGCTCGGCTTCCACATCCAGCGGGTGCTCGGCGAACGACTGGCGGGGCTCGTCGAGGAGGGGCGCGTGGAGGTCCGTTCGGGGATGCGGGCCATGGACATCCTGCTCGACGTCGACGGACACGTACGCGGCCTCGGGGTGCTGTCCGTCGAGAGCCTCGAAATCCTGGAGATCGCCGCGGACTCCGTGATCCTCGCGGACGGCGGCGGCACCTCGATGTACGCACCGTCGGCCGCCTCGACGGACAAGACCTGCGACGGTCTCGCCCTCGGACTGCGGGCCGGCGCCGAGGCCATCGACATGGAATACGTCCAGTTCCATCCCACCGGGCTCGCGTCGGACGTACCGACGTACGACGGAATGCCCGTCGAGGAAGCCGTACGGTTCGACGGCGCGACCCTGCTCAACCGTGACGGCGAACGGTTCATGCTGCGCTACGACCCGCTGGGCGAACAAACCACCCGGGACAAGGTGTCGCGCGGTGCCTACCGCGAAATCGTGGAGGGCGCGGTTTCCCGGACGGCACGGTCCGGCTCGATCTCGGTGCCTGCGCGCATCTGATACCGGAGCGCTATCCGGCCCTGTACGAACGTCTCCGTCTGATCAAACCGGAATTCGGATCGGCGGACGCGTCGGTACTCGCAGTCCGCCCCACCGCCCATTTCCTGATGGGCGGACTCCGGACCGACAGCACGGCCCGCACCACGATCCCCGGCCTGTATGCGGCGGGCGAGACCGCGGGCGGCGTCCACGGTGCCAACCGCCTCGGCGGGAACGGCCTGTCGGAGGCCCTCGTCTTCGGCCGGATCGCCGGTCGGCACGCGGCCGCCCGCAGCGCCGGTACCGGGCTGAAGGGAGAGCACATCCGAGTCACCGGGCCCTACCGCATGGACGTCTCCGCGGACGGCGCCTGCCCCGAGGCCCTGCTTCAACTCCTTCGGCGGGAGATGTACTTGAAGGCCGGCCCGATCCGTACGGCCCGCGACCTCCTCGCGATGACGGAGACGATCGCGACGCTGGACGAACGCCGGGACAAGCTGGACATCGCCTCCGGGCCTCGGGCGGCGGGCCAGGTACAGACGTGTCTCGACCTGGAGAACCTCCTGCTGGCCTCCTCGCTGATCGTCGAGTCCGCGCTGCTCCGCGAGGAGTCCCGCGGGGCGCACCACCGCGAGGACTTTCCCTCGACGGCCGCGCACATCACCGGCAGCGCGGTCGTGCAGGACTCCGGGAAACTCGTTTGGAAGCGCGTTCGGCGGAGTGGGGCCCGGCCTTCCGAGGCCGGCGCGGAGCGCCGACGGTGAACCTGAACAACGTGATCAGCGTGGCCGCGATATCCCTCGGTGTTGTGGTCACTCCCGGGCCGAACATGATGTACATGGTGTCGCGGAGCATCGCCCAGGGCCGCCGCGCCGGGGGTGGTGTCGCTCGGCGGGGTCGCGGTCGGCGCCCTCGTCTTCGTGGTGGTGACGAACCTTGGCCTGATGGCCGTGCTGCGAACCGTTCCCGTGCTGTACACGTTCTTCAAGATCGTGGGCGCCGTCTATCTCGGCTGGCTCGCCTGGCAGGCCTTCAGGTCGGAGGGCGCGTCCGTCTTCGCGCCGCGTGAGATGGCGGACACTTCCACCCGCCGCCTCTTCGCCATGGGGCTGGTCACGAACCTCCTCAACCCCAAGATCGCCCTGCTGTACCTCTCGCTGATCCCGCAGTTCGTGGACACCCGGGCGGGCCACGTCCTGCTCCAGGGCTTCGCCTTCGGCGGCATCCAGGTCACCGTGAGCGTGTGCGCGAACCTGGTCATCATCATGGCCGCGGGCACCCTGTCGGAGTTCCTCACCGCGCGGCCCGCGTGGCTGCGGGCACAGCGGTACGTCACGGGATCCGCCCTCGGCGCGCTCGCCCTGCTGCTGGCGACGGATCAGTCGCAGGCATGACGAACCGTCAACACCGTCCGCACGGCACGGGCGTACAGAAGGGCGCGGGGGAGGCCGCATCCCGTACGCACACCTCGAACCACCCCCGCACGCCCTCCTGTCGGCGACCGGCCACTGATGTGCTCGTCGTCCGTCCAACAAGGGGAGAAGGACATGCGTCATCGTCTTGCGCAACGGTTCGGCGTGCTGTGCGCGTCGGCAACTCTGCTCATGGGCTCGACTCTGGCCGTCGGCACGACAGCTCACGCCTCGCCGTCATCGCTCGGCGGATGCAGGAATCCGTACGTCTGCGTGTACGAGCCCCACCAGGTCATCGTGGGCGCCTACAAAGACGTCACGTCCTACTGGCAGACCTTCAGGCGCTCCGACGTCACCTACGTCTACAACGCTCGGCGCTCTGGCGCCGCGTACTTCCTCTACAGCAGCGGCTACACCAGCTGCGCCGAACCGGGACGTCAGGCCTCCTTGCACCACCGGGGCTACGGCAACGTGACCGGCATCCGCATCGTCACCGGCTCGCGCTGCTACGCCTGACGCGTATTCTCCGCGCCGCCGGGGACCAGCAGTTCGAGGCGGCATCCGTGAGCCTGGGACTGCATCCTGGCGTACAGCCGTCGGAGAGCGGCAGCGTCACCCATGTGCGGGTCCGGGTTACGCTGAGCGACCTCGTACCGCGTGCCGGTGCACTGGTCTCGTTCCGCGTCACGGCCGAGTACCCGCACGCGGGGCAGGTGTTCGCGACCTGCACGATGATCTGCGCGCGGCCCGTCCCGGACGAGGGCGAGCCTCTCGTCGCGGGGCCGGGGTTCGGGCTGCTTCATCCCAGTGCGGCTGCGGTGGGCGCGGTAGCCGACGCGGATGTGCTGCTCGCCCGTGGACCACAGGGCCGCTTGGTGGTCGTTCCGCGCGACCCGGCCCATCCCGTCCTCCTGCCGGGCCGGCCGGGTCTTCTGACGGCACTGGCCGTGCTGGAGGCCGGACGGCAGGCCGTACTGCTCTCCTCCGGCATGACGTCTCGTGCGGTGGCGGGGCTGCGGGTGGACATCCGGTCGGCGGTACCGGCCAGGGGAGCCGCCGTCGCCGTCGTCTCGGATCACCTGGGAGCACATTTCGCCATGACCGTCGCCGACCGGACCGTGGCGACGGGCACGGTGAGTCTGCGGCGGTCGTGACGTGCGGAGTCCGACTGGGTGGGGGCGGTCCGGGAGCCCGGCTGGCCTCCTTTCCGATCCGCGGTGCTACGCGGCCGGTACGCCGTCCGGTCGAAATTCCGAAGGGGCGCAACCGTATGGCTGTTTTGCTACGAATACCCCTTTGAGTGGTCGGCTCGGAGGCTGCTCCATGGAAGCCCGCGACGCGTTCGCGCATCGGAAAGGATTCGCCATGAAACTGAGCGACGAGCTGCCTGTGGACCATCAACTGACCACGGTCTACCGGTACGGCGCCGCACTCTGCGGACTCACCCTGCTTGTCTTCGGCGTCCTCGGATTCGCCGATGAGCTCAGCCCGTTCAACACCCACGGGCACCACATCGCGGGCATGTCGACCAACGGCCTGCTGAGCGTGATCTCCGTCGTCGTGGGCCTCGCGCTCATCGTCGGAGGCATTGTCGGCGGAAACTTCGCCTCGACACTCAACATGGTGGTCGGAACGCTCTTTCTCCTGAGCGGTTTCGTCCACATCTTCATCCTGGACCGGCCGGCCAACATCCTGGACTTCGGGATGACCAACGTCCTGTTCAGCTTCGTCATGGGGCTGATCATTCTGACGTTCGGTATGTACGGGCGCGTATCGAGCAAACTGCCGCACGACAATCCGTACTGGCGCCGTCGGCACGCCCGTGAGGCCGCCCGCGAATCCCTCGCAATCCGCCGCCGGGGCCAGGAAGAGAAGCCCGCGCTCTCCACGGGCGGCGCGAGTGGGAGCCCGGTGCTTCCCGCGGCGAACACGCAGCGCGAGAGCTGACGGTGTGGACGACCTGGCCGGTTCGCCGTCCCCGCAGCGCCGGACGAGGACGACGAACCGGCCAGGTCGTGCCGCGGACAGGACCGCTCCCGGAGGGTGCCCAGTCAGCAGGTCAGGGGTGGACGACGACGTGAGGTGTTCGTCCTCGAGCAAGAGCAGGGCCTCGTGCAGCCCCTGCGGCCGCAGCAGACCGGAGTGTTGAGCCCGCCGCCAGCCGGGACCCGTGAGCAGCACCCGGCTCTGCGTGCGCGCCCCCGCGGACGCCCCATCGGGTCGCGGCCACAAGGTGGGCCAAGGGGACACTCGCCGTCGACGTGGACTGCGACCACAGGACCACGGCACTCGGACCGACCCGCTGCACCGCGGCCACCAGGGCCTCCGCCGGGACGGCGCCACCGAGCATCAGAGTGGCGACACCGCGCTCCGCGAGAACGGCCGTGAGTGCCTCCAGTGGCAGCGTGTGCTGTTCGCCGGGCAGGCAGGCCAGAATCACGGGCGCCGAGCGCGGCGCCTTGTGCGCGGCCACCGCACTGACGTAGAGGTGACGGAGGGTCGCGGAGATGTGCCAGGACAGCAGGTGCTCCACCTCCACATAGCGCTCGCCCGCGGACTGCCACTTGCGCCCCACCGCCTGGAGCGCCGGAGCCAGGATCTCCTCCCACGTCACGACCAGTCCGTGCCTGCGCACCGCCGAGTTGAGCTGTTCCTGCACGGCGGCGCCGTCCAGCCGTACGGCCGCGCGGGCGAGTCCCTTGCACTCGTGCCGCACATTTCCCAGCGGCAGGCCGCTGCCGGACCGTGAGGCGTACGGGGACGCGGAGCCGGACTCCGGCGGAGCGAGGACAGGGTCCGGGAGCCCGGCGGTGGTGGACGGCGAGATTCCGTTCCCGGCGTCGTGTCCCTCCTTGTGGCCCTTGGCCACCTTCGCCGCCTCGCCCGGCGGGATACCGGTTGCCGTCAGTCGGCACATCTCCAGGACCATGGCGACATCGGCGGAGGACCATCTGCGGTGGCGTCCCTCCGCTCTGGTCGCGGGTCCGAGACCGTAGCGGCGGTCCCAAGAGCGAAGCGTGGTGGGCGACACGCCCACCCGTCTCGCGAGGGAACCGGTACTCACCCCGGCCTCCAGCGGCAGCACCGCGTCCGTGTCGGTCACGTCGATGTCGCTGGTCACTGGGGATGTCCTCCGCCCGAGAACGGAACGAGCAAGTGACGGTCCACCGCCTGGGGCAGCCGCTCGAGCACCTCGTCGCCGAGCCGGTCGAACTCCCGCTTGAGGAGTGGAGTGGCCAGCCGGGCCAGTCCGTTGAACTGGACGCGCGCCTGGTAGGTCAACCGTGTCCGGCCGTCGCGTTCCTCGAGTCGCATGTCGTCGGTCGAGGTGGCGGTTTTGTTGCGTCCTACGAAGGTCAGGTGGTCGGCGTCGAAGCGTGCCAGCCGGTAGAACTCGGAGACGTTGTGCCACTCGGCTCCCACCGACAGACCGCCGGTGCCGATCCGGTCGCAGGTGATGGTGCCCGGATCCCACAGC
This sequence comes from Streptomyces sp. P3, assembly GCA_016893485.2. Classification (GTDB taxonomy): domain Bacteria; phylum Actinomycetota; class Actinomycetes; order Streptomycetales; family Streptomycetaceae; genus Streptomyces. The sequence continues at coordinate 347,490 of JAFEKX020000001.1, read as the reverse complement.
TCGGCGTTGGAGAAGTCCGCGAGGAAGCCCACCACGTCGCGCAACGGATGGTCCAGTGTCATGACACGCTCGACTTCGGTCACAACTGCCTCCGCTTTCGACATCCGGCTGCCGGAACACACGCTGGTCCCGGCATCTTCCTTTCTGCGCTGCCCCGGTCGTCGGATGCATCGGTGCGCGATCGTTCGGAATCCGTCATCCCGAGTCGCACCGGTCGTCGGATCTCAGTGCCGGATCCTCCGGACGCCGCGCTGACCTGACCCCTCGCGTCCCGCACGCTGCATCCGACGGACGGCCGACCGGCGAACCAGACCCATAGCACCAGACCGGCGGTGGATTCGGGAGGCGAGGCATGGACCTACGAGGCGCACGGATTCCCATCCCCGGTGCCACTGGTGAGATCAGTCGAGCACTCGCCGCCAGAGCGGCCCTGGCCACCTGGCTCATGGCGGTCCACCGCTCGCAAAGGGACAGGAGCGTGGCGCTGCTGGAGGTCAACCTGCCCCACACGGTCACGGGTTTCGCCGCGCGAGCCGTCGTGGGCGAACCGTCGTCCCTGTCCGGAGGGCGTCCCGTGCGCGAGGCCGTGGAGGCGATGTCCTCGCGGGCGAGAATGATTTGCCCCGGCGCCGGTGCGGCGCTCGAAGTGGTGCGGTAGGGCGGCCATGGAGAGAGATCGCCCCGGTCCCGGCCTTTCAGCCCACCGGCCCCGGCCCGTGGAAGCGCTGACACCGTTGGCTCCCCGTCCGGTGCGGCGCGTGCTCTTCCGGCAGAGCTGGCGGGACCTGGTGTTCCTGCACTGGGTCGCCGATCCGTTCGAGGTGGCCCGGCTGCTGCCCGCCGGCACCGTGCCGGACCTCCACCAGGGACGGGCGTACGTCGGCCTGGTCTTCTTCCGCATGGACGACCTCGCGTGCGGCCGGACGCCCGCGCTGCCGTATTTGGGGAGCTTCGGCGAGGTCAACGTCCGCCTGTACAGCCGTGACGCAGCGGGTCGGCGCGGTGTTGTGTTCCGTTCCCTCGACTGTGACCGCCTGTTGCCGGTGCTGACGGCGCGATGGGCTTTCGGCCTGCCCTATTGGTGGTCCCGTATCAGCGGGAAATGGTTCGACAGCCGGTTGCTCTACAGCACGTCGCGGCACGGGGGCGGCAGCACGAGGGCACGGGTGTGGATCGACGTGGGGACGGACCCGTGGTAGCCGGACCGTTGGAGGAGTTCCTCACCCAGCGGTGGGGACTGCACGAGCGGTTCCTCGGCCGTACCTACTACCTGCCCAACGCACATCCCGCGTGGTCCTTCCGCGAGTGCGCCCTACTGGGGTGGGAGGACGGTCTGATCCCGGCCGCGGGTCTGTCGAAGCCGCGGGGGAGCCCGTCGGCGTTCTGTACGCTCCTGGCGTCCCGGTGCGGTTCGGGCCACCTGTGCCCCTGCTCGGCTACGGCCCGGCGCCGACCTGACCTGCCACGCAGCCCGCGGCGGCGCGGCGACGGCGGGATCAGGTCCGCGAGACCCGTGCGCCCATGGCCGCCAGCAGTTCACCCGCCGCCCATCGGGGACCGCGCCGTCCCACGGACTCGGCCAGACCGGAGACGCGTGGCTCCAGGGTGGCCCACACCGCTTCCAGTGCTGCTGGGACCTCGGCCGACGCCAGGGTGTTCGGGTCGAGCACCACACCGGCGCCCGAGCGCTCCGCGTCCCGCGCCACGGAGAACTGGTCGCTGGAGAACGGCAGTACTACCGCGGGTACGGCCGCCCGCAGGCACTCGGTGAAGGAATTGCCGCCGCCGTGATGCACCATGGCGTCCACGTGGTCGAGCAGCGCACGTTGCGGTACCGAGCGCGCCACCTCGACCCGGTCACCCGCGAGATCGGCCAGTGCCGCGGTCCGCTCACCGGCCGCCACGACGACAGACACGTCCCGCGTTCCGTCGAGTAGTCCGGTGACGATGGTGCGCAGGACGTCGTCACGCGCGGACAGGAACGTGCCGAGCGCGACGAGGACGAGCCGCCCGCCGTTGCCGCGCAGGCGCCGGAGACACGCTTCCCATTCCGCGTCGAGGGGGTCCGGGTCGGCGGCCATGTGCCCGGTGAACAGGTTCACCGGCCCTTGCGGAGGCGTCGGCAGCCACGGGAAGGGCGGGTAGGCGTAGACGACCGCGTGAGGCGAGCTGAGCGCGAAGGCCCTGCCGGGGCCGGCCGGGAAGGCGCGCGCCGCCGGGCGAAAGCCTCGAAGAGGGCGGTGAAGGCCTCGTCGTTCTGCCGCGCGGCGGTATGCAACTCCGTAGAGGCCCTGGGTCGGGTCGCAGCACGTGGGGCCAGTCGTAGGGCACGCCGAAGCAGGCGTCGGGGTCCGCGAGCACGTAGCTGGGGTGGCCCGGGCAGAAACTCGCGTACGGCAGACCCAGGCAGTGCAGCGCCAGGGTGACCGGGTAGCTGAGCTGGTCCACCACGTACCAGTCGGGACGCAGCTCCCGGTCGATCGAGCGCAGCGCGTCGAACACGCCGTCCGGGTCCGCGAGCATGTCCGCGCGCCGGTGACGCGCCTGGGCCAGGAGCGCGGACACGGCACCTTCCTTGGTGGCGTCGAGGAACTCCCGTAGCCGGGCCGCCTCCTGAGCGTCCTGCTTCGTCGCCTCGGCCACCCCGGTGTTGGCGTTGCGTGTCACGGACAGCGGCACGAAGCCCACCCCTGCCTGCCGGGCCAGGTCCTCGAACGCCGGAGCACAGGCGAAATGGACGTCCGCCCCCTGCAGGCCCAACGCGCCGGCCAGGACCGACAACGGCCGGGCGTGGGACATGAACGGCGGGCTGACGACAACGACACGCGGCATGGGCATCCTTCGGCCAGACGTCTTCCGTCCTCGACCGGTCAGGGCGAGGCGAGCGCATCGTAGGCGACGTTCGGCCAGGTCGCTCCCTGTGTCGATGATCACCGGGGAGGCGCATCCGTAGGGCCGGCACTCCTGGAACCACAGGGGTCAGAGCCGTCCCCGAGACAGGAGAGCCCATGGCCGGCACCGCCTTCGCACCCGCCTCGGTGCCCCAGGACCCCGGACGTCCGGCACCCGCGGGCCACGGTGACCACGACGCCCTGGTGACGGCTCGCGCCGCGTTCTTCGACGGCTCCGGACGGACCGGGCACGCGCCCTCCCGGAGGGCGAGGCCCCCCCCGTCCCGGACGAGCTGGCGCGGCTGCTGGACGCCGAATACGGAAGAGGGCCGTGGGCGGCGCCGCCCGGGAACGGTCGCGGCGCGACCCGCGACGACCTGGTCGTGGCGGCGCTGCGTCGCGCGGCCCGGCTCGGCACACCGCCGACCCCGGAGGCACTGCTCGCCCACCGTGACGGCGGCCCGAGGCTCATCGCCGCGCTCACCGAGCTGTGGCCGGAAACGGTCCGCCGACATGGCCGCCGGCACGCTGAGAAGGCGCTGCGCACACGACTCACCGACCCGGTCGACACACCGGACGTGGGCTGCCTGCTGGACCTCGCGGTGGCCGCCGCACTGCACCCTCTCACTCCGGCCGAGGGCGCCGCGCTCGGGCAGCGCAGCGCCCGTCGAGCGGTGCGCCATTCCGCCTGGCGGTATCTGCACCAGATCCCGGGAGGCTCGGCCCACCTGCCCGATCCGGGCCGGGCCGCGGACGCCTACGAGCGGCTTCTGCTGACGCCGCCGGTGCCCGCGCTCGGCCCGGACAAGGACGGCCCGTTGGGCTTGGTGGTCGCCCAGACCATGCTGCTGGGCCGACTGGACTCTCCCGGGCAGGGCATGAGCGGAGGACTGGCGGTGCTGCTCGGAGACCTCGGCGACCAGCTCGCCGAGACCGACGGGATCGCCGGCGTGATCACGGTCGTCACGGGCAGGCACGAGGACTTGGCGGAGGACCCCGGGCTCGTGCGCCAACGCGGTCCGGGCCACTGGGTGATGCGGCTGCCCGTGGACGCGCCCACGCCTCCAGCCCAGCCGGACCTGCACCACCACCGCGCCGCACTCACCTGGTGGGCAACCCGCCTGCTCGGCGGGATGGCGCGCCCCCCCTGGACGCCCTGCATGTCAGATACGCCGACGACGGGAGCCTGGCGCTCGCGGAGGCCGCCGAGCGACTGGGTGCCGCGCTGATCTTCACGGCCACACCCGATCCGCATCGCGATCTTGCCGCGCGTCACGCCGCGCGGGACCCGGCCGACCCGACGGCGGGGAGGAGCTCCGGCACGAACTGCACCGGGTGTTCGTGGCCGATCGTCTGGTGGCACGCGCCGACACGGTCGTCGGCATCCCCGGACGTGGCGGAACGGAGGAACTCGTCCGCCATTTCCCGGCTTGGCCCGGCTCAACGCGGGAGCGGGACCGAGCGCACCGCCCGAGGGCATAGCCGCGTACCGGCCCGCGCCCGACGAGGACGACCGGAGGCACCAGGCGCTCGCCATGCTCTACCGGGACGGAGCACGCCCCGACTCCCTGGACCCGCGGGACCGCGGCCTGCCGCTGCTCCTGTGCGTCGGCCGACTCCACCCGGTGAAACAGCAGGACCTCCTGGTCCGGGCCTGGCTGGCGACAGGCGGTTACCTCAGCAGCACCCTGATCCTGGTCGGCGGCAGCCCCGGCGCGGGCACAGCCGCCGAGGCCGGGATCCGCCACCGCATCGACACGCTGCTGGCCGGGAACCCTCAGGCAAGCGGCCGTCTGGCGCTGCTGCCCGCACTGCCGAACACCGAGGTGCGCCGCCTCCAGCGTGCTCTAGCCCAGCGGACGGCGGACGCGTGCTCGTGGTACGTGTGCCCCAGCGCGAAGGAGGAGTTCGGGCTCGCCGTACTGGAGGCGATGGACGCAGGCCTTCCCGTGGCCGGACCCCGGCGCGGCGGCGTCACGCACTACCTCCGTGATCGGCTCAACGGACTCCTGATCGACACCTCTGACCAGGCGGGACTGATGCGAGGCCTGCGGCGCGTCGCGACCACATCCGTCGACGACCGGCGCCGTTACGCCGCCGCGGGCAGGAAACTGGTCGCCGAACGATTCTCCGTCGCACGCATGGCGGACGAGTTGGCAGGCGAATACATCGCTCTGCGCGGCCACTGAGGGGCGAGTCGCCTCGCCGGTAGCTGGGCGGACCGGCTCGCGTGTCGATGCCGCCGTACGGACATGGGGGCCACGGCCGGAGCCATTGGGCACGCACGTGGAACGCCGCCGTAAGCGGACGTGCGGACGCCCGAGCGTACGGACGCGTGACCAGGCCCGCTCTATCGGACTCCGCACCCGCACTCGGCGTTTGTCGGCATCCCGATCATGACTCCGGTCGGCGGCAACCATGGCCTCCGCCGACTGCTTCGCGGCTTCCATCATTTCGATGCAAAGACGATGCGAGTTGTCCATCTTGCATCGAATGCGAACCGTAGAGGAGACACAGTCGCTCTCGGCGACTGGCGGGTCCAGCGAGGAGCAAGCCATGACAACCGCAGTGCACATCGACGCGGAGATCGACGACGGTGCCCTCGTGCACGGGTTCCTGAACGGCGACGAGGCCTGCCTCGATGCCCTGCACCGGCGTTGGGGTCCTCTTGTGTACGCCCAGGCCAGACGCTCGACGGGCGATGCGCGGGAGGCCGAGGACATCACCCAACTGGTGTTCTTCGCCGCCTGGCGCGGACGAGCCGGATTCGTGCCGGAACGCGGCACTCTTCCCGGATGGCTCCTGGGTATCACCCGCCGGAAGATCGCCGACGCACTCGCCGCCCGCACCCGGCGTACCGAGCTGGTCGACGCGGCGGCTGCCCAGCTGCTGCTGACGGCGGCCGACGATGCCGTGCAACCGGAGGCCGCGCTCGACCGCGTCCTGCTGGCCGACGAGTTGTCCCGGCTTCCCAGCCCCAACGTCAGGTGCTCAACCTGGCCTTCTACGACGATCTCACCCAGACCCAGATCGCCGAACTCACCGGTTGGCCGCTGGGTACCGTCAAGAGCCACGCGCGCCGCGGCATGCACCGCCTGGCGTCACGCCTCCGGGCGGACACCGGGTTGGGCTTCGGCGTGGATGCGGACCCCGTCGGCCGGCGTCGGTTCCGTCATCTGGTGGCCGTAGCGGCGAGTAATGGCTGACCGGCTCGTCCTGCGTCGTGTGTCCATTTCCCATTGACGATGGCCCTCGTCCGGCCCAAAGGACAGTGCGGTGAGACGAACTCCCGTCTGGTCGTCCACTCGTCGCAGTGCTGATCCCGGTCGCGAGTCGTGTCCTGGACCCGGACGACGTGACCCAAGAGCGTGAGATCCGGCCATACGTACGCGATGGGCGAGTGAGCGCGTGCACGACGCCGAGTTGCTCCAGGCGTTCGCGCTGTCAGGGCGCTGGAAGGGGCATCCCTACGGGCTCTCGCCGATCGACCGGGGTCGGGGCGGCTCTGCTGCCGGCCCGCTGCCAGTTCGGCTCACCAGGGAAGGCCCTGGCCGAGGTGTTCCCCGACGCCCGCCGTCAGCGGTGCTGGGTTCACGAAACGGCCAACGTGCTCAACGCGTCCCGACGTCGGCCCAGCCCGTCGCCGCAAGGCATTGCAGGACATCCGCAACGCCAAGGACAGCGACGTGCGGTCAAAGCCGTCGCCGCGTTCGAGAAGACCTACGCCCCGAAGTGGCCCAAGGCCGTCAAGAAGATCACCCACGACATCGACGAGGTGCTGGCGTTCTACGACGTCCCGGCCGAGCACTGCGTCCACCTGCGCACCACGAACCCCATCGCATCGCCCTTCGCGACCGTGCTGCTGAATACCGAGGTCACCCACTTTCGAACGCCCTGAAGTCCACGCAGCCCGAAGTGCCCCACGCTCCAGAGACCGCGGCCACTGATCTTGCCTCGGTCGAAGATCAGCCTGTCGCGGAGAGGAACTCAAGGGCCACCGCAACATTCGACGACAGGTCGGTCATCGCATCCAACACCAACCGGTCGCCGGCCCACGAGGCGAACTCCTCCCGCAGACCTTCCACGACCTCCCACGTCGGCTCAGCGAGACCCTCGATCGCCCGGGACCGGCTCTCCAACCGACGGCGGTGCACCACCGGATCCGGACACACAACCTCGATGAACACCACCGGCACACCATGACGATCCGCCAGCGACTGCCACTGTCCCCGCGCCGCCTCCACGGCGTTGACCGCATCGACGATCACGCTCTGGCCCATGCCGAGCACACCATCGGCCACGGCCTCCGCCACGACATATGCGGCCAGGCCCGTGGGCTGGTCACGGGCCACCCCCGCACGCCACATCGCAGCCTCGATCGGGTCCACGGACACGACCGGAGCAGACAACTTGCGCCCCAACGCCCCGGCGACCGAACTCTTCCCCGCACCTGGCAGTCCCGCCATCGCGATCAACATGACGACACCCTGACATGCCCAATCGATCCGCCGACCACCAACGCCAGAACGGCACAGACACCCGCATCCCTAGGCATCAAGTCACGCAACGCCATCCCCAGGAATTGACACTTGCTCAGCGACGGAAAGCGGTAGTTCGTGCCACCCTTAGGGGTCGAGCAGGGCATGGTGCTTCTTGGAGACGCGATGCAGGTCAAGTTGGTCACCGACGGGCTGGGGATGACTACTTCTTCCTCCGGCGGGAGCTTGACGAGCTGGAGCACGACGGGATCACCGATGTCGAGGGACGTCGGAGGCAGGGGCACGCAGCGGAGCCGTCGCGGGGATCGTCATCGCCCTGGTGGGGAGTCCTGTGCTGGTCTCGCTGGTGACGCTGGTGCAAAGCTGGCTCACGCGCCAGCAGTCCGGGACCATAGTCCTGGAGATCGCCGGAGATCGGGTGGAACTGACCGGAAAGCCAACGGAATTGCACCAGGAGGCTCTGACAGCCTTCCTTGCGCGACACCCGGAGTAGCCGATGCGGAAGCGGGCTCTCATCATCGCGGCGCAGTACTACGACAACCCGGGCAGGCAGCAGCTGCCCGGTGCCGGTGCTGACGCCAGGGGAGCTCTCCAAGGTCCTCAGGGACCAGGGCATCGGGGCGTTCGAGGTGGAGACCGTCGTCGATGAGACCAGTCATGTCATCAGGCTTGCCATCGAACGGTTCTTCCGCGAGGCCGACAGCAACGACCTGCTGCTTCTGCACATTTCCTGCCACGGACAGCGCAACAGACGTGGCGAACTCTACTTCGAGGTGAAGGACACCGACCCGGCGACACCGAGCGCCACCGGGATCGACTCGGCGTTCGTGGCCCGTCTCATGGAGGAGAGCACCGCGCGGCGGATCGTCCTCTTCCTGGACTGCTGCTACAGCGGCGCTTTCGAGCTGGGGACCCGGTCGGGGTCCCGGAAGTCGACGTCAAGCGCCTGTTCGGCGGGCGAGGCAGGGTGGTGCTCACCGCGTCCACCTCCCTGCAGGTCGCGTACGAGAAGGAGGTTCGCTCCCGCGAGGTCAGCGAGCCGAGCTTGTTCACCTCGGCTGTCGTCCGGGGTCTGGCGACCGGTGAGGCCGATCTCGACGGCGACGGACTCGTCTCGGTCCAGGAGTTGTTCTCCTACGTCGAGCGCAGAGTCACCGAAGCCCGCCCCTCCCAGACGCCCACGCTCAGCGTCGATGACGCCCAAGGCGCCATCTACCTGGCCGCCAGCCCCCGCGGTCCAGCCGAGTTTGGCCACGCTGCGTACGAGGGGCTTTCGCCGCTCAGGGACGAGGTCCACCGAGCCCTCTTCGCGCTGGTCGACCCCGGTCCGAGCGCGCCTTGGCGCTCGCCCGGGCCGCGCGGCTACCTGTCGAGGACGTGGTCACGCTGGCCGACCGGCTCTCCGGCTTGGGTATGAACGAGCTGGCCTTCGGCCTCTTCACCAGGGCAGGCCAGGCGCACGAGGTCGCTGACGTCGAAGCGCTGGTGACCCGGAGTCGGCAACGTGACCTCGGCACATGGTGGTTACGCTGGCTCGTCCAGCTCGCCTCCCGCCTGCACACCTCGGACACCGTCACACGGGCCTTGAGTACGAATCTGTCGGCCGTGACGGCGCACTTCGCCACCCTGCCCCCTGCCGAGTTCATCCTCCTCGTGGACTCGCTGCGCCGGCATTCTCTGGACCGTGAGGCAACCGAGACTCTCTGGGGAGCCGGCGACCGGGCGGATGTCGGGGAGGTGCTCTCGGCCCTGTGCGAGGCCAGTCGCTTCGAGGACGCCGGGTTGGTCCTTGCCGGAGCACTGGACAAGTCGTCCGAGAAGAACGAGGCGGCACTCGACTGGCTCGTCCGTGCCGTCGACCGGCTGCCCGTTTCCGCCGTGGCAACGATGACTCTGGGGCTTGTGCACCGCCAAGTCGTGCCCCTGACCGATGCGCTGCCCCTGGTCGATCTCCTGGTACTGGTGGACTCTTTTCGCGAGCACGGCCGGGAGATCGAGGCTGCAGATTTCCTCCGGGCCAGCGGCTGGAGACCGGATCTTCCGCAACTCCTCACGCTGCTCGGCGACTCCGGCCGCGTCGAGGACATCGCCTATGTGCTGTCCCGGGTGAAGATCAGGCGCAGGGCGCGGCGGGCGATCGTGTCGGCACTGGCAGCAACGTCGCTCGACAAGCGCGATCAGAGGAAGTTCCGCCGCAGGCGCCGACCGATTTCGACGCGCACGGTCGATCTCGGTCTCTACTGGTCCCAGGTCCCCATCTTGATGGGATACGGGGTGCTTGCGCTGTACGCCCACGGCACGGTGCGGACGGTCGCTGTCGCGGTGTTCGTCGTGCTCATCCTCGTATGGGGAGCGCTGTGCGTTCGATGGTTCAGGCTCTGCGGATTCGTCAACCTGATCATCTGGAGCAACGGTCTGTTAGCCGTGACCAGCTGGATCCCTTTGGGGGTCGGTCCCAGTCCCACCACCGAGTGGCCGTTGGCGCTCCACACCGGAGAGCTCGGCGCCCTGGCGGTCGTGCTGTTCTGGCTGACCCACAGCACTGACCGGAGCCGCGCCTGGTGCTTGAAGACCGTCGAGAATCTCCGGCGTCAAAAACCGGCTGCCCTGCTCCGCCTGGGCTCGCTCAGCGAGAAGGACGGGGACATCGACAGCGCTCTGCGCTGGTACCGGCGAGCCGCCGCGACCGGTGACGCCCCGAGCGCTGATTACCCGGATGCCGCGGATGAAGTCACCGCCGACACGACTACCGCGGACGCGGTCGCCGCCCTCGTTCGGCTGGAGTCCCAGCGCTCACCGGAGCAGGCGGCGGAATGGTGCCTGCGCGTCATCAACTCCTCGTACACCTCAAGCCAGGAGCCGACCGTGCTCGCGGCGATCGAGCTTGCCCGGATAGACGCGGCTTCCGCCGACACCGAGGGCGCGATCGCCTGGTACGACTACGCCCTGGGCGTGGAGCGGGACAGCGCCGGCAGTCATCACCGTTTCCTCTACTGGTCCGCCGTCGTGCCATCCGAGGACGGGCCTGGTGTACCGCGCACACCACCTGGCATCCTCAAGTCCCTGGCCCGCTCGGCCTGGGCGCTCTTTCGCAAGCGGCCACCGGCCGCGACGGCACTCCTCGAGTCGGGCCTTCTGCAAGCGGGCCGGGGAAACCACGCAGACGCGCGAGCGCGGTTCGAGCTCGCCACCTACTTCGGCGATCCGCATCTGCAGGATGAACTGGCTGCGGCACGACGGGCTCTCCCTCCGCAGCGTGACGATCCACCCGGAGATCAGACCGTGCTCCGCGACAGTCATCGCCACGAAGACGGCTCCGCACCGACTACTCTGCCGACCTGACGTGACAAGACTCGCGGGGAGCTTCATGTTCACGAGTCGCGACGAACGGCAGGCTCCCCGCTGCGGCTCGGCCGGTCGTGCCCGAGCGTCGCGTGGCTGATCAGGGCAGATGGAGAACTGGAACGCGAGTATCTAGGGTCAGCACGTGGCTTTCATCATGGTGTGCGAAGACGACGCGGCGGTCCGCGGCATCCTCAAGCGCGCCCTGGAGCACGACGGCCACACCGTCTCCGTCGCCGCCACGGCCGACAGCCTGCTGCGGCAGCTCGTACCGGCGCCCCAGCTGGTCGTCCTGGATCTCGGGTTGCCGGACGCCGACGGTCGCGATGTCTGCCTGGCCCTGCGGGGCTCGCGGCGTCGACGTGCCGGTGTTGATGCTCACCGCCTTGGACGGCCTGCACCACAAGGTGGGCGGCTTCGAGGCCGGCGCCGACGACTACATGACCAAACCCTTCGACATCCCGGAACTGCTGGTCCGTGTCCGGGCGCTGCTGCGCCGGGCCACCGTGGCGTCCGTACCGCACGAGGTCGTCCTCGATCCGGCGAAGCACGTGGTGACCTACGATGCGGTGAGCATGAGCCTGACCCCGACCGAGTTCCGGCTACTGGGCCGCCTGATCGCCTCGCGGGGCGACGCGGTACGCCGACACGCCCTCGTCGCCGCCGGTTGGCCGCACGGGGCCCAGGTCAGCGACAACACCCTCGACTCCTATGTGCGCCGACTGCGGACCAAGCTCGGTCCGCTTGGTGTGGCCGAGCGGCTGGCGACCGTCCGCGGCGTGGGCTACCGATGGCAGTGACGGGATTCCGCCGAAGCGTCGTCGCGCTCACCGTGCTGATCGCCACCGCGGTGGTCGCGATCCTGGTGGTGGTTTCGCACGTGCTGCTGAGCAGGGTGACCGATGCCGACGCGCACGATCTGGCCCGTACGCGCGCCGAGGCGGTCGCGGCGAACGTCAGCGTCAAGGGCGGCCGTGTCGTGCTCACGGAGAACGGCAGCGAGGCGCTGGACGAGGTCGCCTGGGTGTATGCCGATGGCCGTCTTGTCGACGGGGACGTTCCGCCGAGCGTGGTCGGGCGCGTCGAGGAGCTGGCGGACTCGGGGCGATCGCAGACCGCGACCGTCGGCGACTACCTCCTGTTCGCGCGGCCGGTTCCGACCGGCGGCCACAACGTCATGGTGATCGTCCGGGTGGACCTCACGCCCTACGAGACGTCCGAGCAGCGCAGCCTGACCTTGTCGCTGATTCTGGGCGGCCTCACGATCCTCCTCGCCGGCGGTGTCGCTCACCTCGTGGTGCACCGCGCACTGCGCGTCGTGCACGAGATGGCCGCCCTCGCCGACGACTGGGGCCATCACGAGCCCGGGCGCCGTTTCAACCTCGGAGTCCCCGTGACGAGTTCGGGGAACTGGGGCAGACCCTGGATCGTCTCCTGGAGCGGGTTGACAACGCGCTGGCGGACGAGCGCCGGCTCACCGACGAGATCGCCCACGAGCTGCGGACACCGCTCACGGTCCTGCGAGGCGAGGCGCAGCTGGCGCAGCTGTCCGGCGAGCCGGTGGTGCCCGAGGTGGTGCTGAGCGAGGTCGACCGCCTCAATGCGGCGATCACGACGATCTTGCGCGCAGCGCGCGCACGGACGGAGGGGGACCCGGTGTGATCTGCGCTCCGCCGCGCGGCAGGCGATCGGCAGCCGCGCGGTCGAGGTCGCCTTCCCGGCGAAGGTCGAGGTGGCTTTGGCGCCCGACGTAGCTGTGTCGCTGCTGTCACCCCTGCTGGAGAACAGCCTGCGGCATGCGAAGTCCCGGTGTGGATCACCGCGCGCAGCCAGGGCGAGGCCATCGTGGTGGATGTCCTGGACGACGGTCCAGGGTTCGATCCCGCTGAGGTCGACCGGGTCTTCGAAGCGGGCGTGACCGGCGGCGGCGGGTACGGGCTGGGGCTGCCGGTGGTCAGGCGTATCGCCGCCTCGGCCGGTGTGGAGGTCCGGGCGATCGCGGACGGCCGCGGTCACGTCCAGGTGACACTCCCGGCCGCGCAGGCTGCCACGTAGTCAGGTTGCTTGCAGGTTCTCTCCGTAAACCTCCCTGCATGACGACGACAACGGAAGCACGCCCACGCAGCGGGCGCCTCATGCTCAACAAGGTCCCCGAGGTCACCATCTGGTTCTGGGTGATCAAGATCCTGTGCACCACCGTCGGTGAGAGCTTCGCCGACTGGATCAACATGAAGCTGGGCGTCGGCCTGGTGAACACGGCCTGGATCTTCACCGCGGTGTTCGTCGTGGTCCTGGCCATCCAGATGCGGCTCAAGCGGTACGTCCCGTTCCCGTACTGGCTGACCGTGGTCGTTGTCAGTGTCACGGGCACCCTGTACACCGACATCCTCACCGACCAGCTCAACGTGCCGCTGTGGATCAGCTCCGCCGTGTTCTCGGTTCTGCTCGCCGTGGTCTTCGGCGTGTGGTGGCTGCGCGAGCGCACCCTCTCGATCCACTCGGTCACGACGCTTCCGCGTGAGTCGTTCTACTGGCTCGCGGTCCTCGTCACCTTCGCGCTCGGCACCGCGACCGGCGACTGGACCCTGGAGCTCACCGGCTGGAGCCCGGGCGCCTCGGTTATGCTGCCGCTCGGCCTCATCGCGGCGATCACGCTGCTGTGGAAGTTCGGCGCGAACCCGGTGCTGTCCTTCTGGCTCGCCTACATCCTGACCCGCCCGCTGGGCGCGAACATCGGCGACTGGCTCGCCTCCCCGAAGGTCGCTCAGCCGGGCGAGCCGACCGGCCTCGCGCTGGGCACCTTCACCACCAGCCTGATCTTCCTCGGCCTGATCCTGGCCACCGTGGTCTACCTGACGGTGACACGCTCGGACGTGACCGAGACCTACGAGGCCGCCCACGCCACCGATGCCACCGGCGACCTGCGAAAGGAGCGCGTCGGTCTGGCCGGCTTCGGACTGCTCGCTGTCGCCACCATGAGCCTGCTGACCTGGGCCCACAGCCAGCCGCACACCGGCCCGGCGCCGGAGGCCGACAACACCTCCGCCGTCCAGATGGCTCCCGGCCAGGCGGTGAAGAAGTTCCCGCCCGCCAAGGTCGCCGCGCTGAAGAACCTTGCCTCCACCTCGCTCAAGGACGCACGCTCGCTCGGGAACGCGAAGGGAGCGCACACGGCCGCCCAGTCGCTGCGTGACCTGTGGGACGCCGACCAGGCATCGCTGCAGCCGCTGGACAACACCGGCTGGACCTCCATCGACGCCCAGATGGACAAGGTGCTGGGGACCTTCGGCATCGACCACTCGAATCCGCCGATGCCGCCTGCGCAGCAGGAGAAGGAACTGAACGCCCTTCTGACGGACATGGGCTGACAGACCCCCTGCGCCCGGCGACGGGTCGAGTGTGCGGGGCCGCGCCGAGGACTGCGCCGCCTCGGCACACGCCGACGAGCGTGCTCAGCGCAGGCGGTCGTCTGTGTCAGCCCGGGCATGTCCGCGGACTCACGTGGGCGGTCGAAGCCGGCGTCTCAACGGCTTCGGCCGCCCGCTGTTCCGCCAAGCTGACGGAGGACAAGGCGCTTCATGAAGGCCGGGTCCGATCCCGCGCGCCGTGCCGATGGTCAGCGCGCTGCCGGCCTCATGCAGCTTCCGCCGCAGCCGGGTCAGGTACTTGTCCAGCGTGTTGTCACTGACCTGGCACCCTCCGGCCAGCCCGCCGAGACCAGTTCGCGGCGCCGTACGACACTCCTGCCTGCGGCCACGAGTGTGGCCAGCAGTCGGAACTCCGTGGGGAGAGGACGACGGCCGTGCCGCGCACGGTGACGCGCTTCACGGACGCATGCAGCCGGGCGGTGAGTTCGGCCAGATGGAAAGGCTTGGCCAGGTAGTCGGCACAGCCTGCCGAGAACCCCGACAACCGGTCCGCGACCTGTTGCCTGGCGGTCAGGAAGATGACCGGGGCCAGATAAGCGACGCGGGCGGGATGGAGCGGCCTTGTCCTTGCGGCGGCTCCGCCGAAGCGGGACCGACAGGTCTGCGGCCGGTGGAGCGTCGAGACTGGCCCCGAGCCGAGGCTCGCTAACGAGCATTCGCCTTTCCTCGTGCCCAACACTTCGACCTCGACGAGTACGGCACCCCGATCCCAGCGGCCTTCTATCGGCGTGGCCTGGCGTGGCGGGTCAGTGGTCGAGGCGGTAGCCGTGTCCGCGCAGGGTGGTGATGCGGGGCAGCCCGCTGGGGCGGGCCGAGGTGTCGGCGGCCTCGGTGAGGCGGCGGCGCAGACCGGCCATGGTGACGTCGAGGGTCTTGGTGGAGCCGAACCAGTTCTCGTCCCAGACCTCGGCCATCAGGGTCTCCCGGGAGACGGCCTCGCCCGGGTGCTGGGCGAGGACGGCGAGCAGGTCGAACTCCTTGGGACGGAGCGGACTTCCTCGTCGTGGAGCATGCAGCGGCGGGCGGAGACGTCGAGGACGAGGTCGGCCAGGTGGACGGGTTCCGGTGGTGGCGCGGCGACGGTACGGCGGCGCAAGTGGGCGCGGAGACGGGCGAGCAGCACGGAGAGGCTGAAGGGCTTGACGAGGTAGTCGTCGGCTCCGGCGTCCAGCCCTGCGATCACGTCGATGTCGTCGGTGCGCGCGGTGAGGATGATGATCAGCAGGTCGGGGCGGCGGGCGCGGAGGGCGCGGGCGATGTCGAGGCCGTCCATGTCGGGCAGGCCCAGGTCGAGGAGCAGGACGTCGTACGAGGACCGCGCGGCCTCGGCCAGGGCGCCGGAGCCGGTGCGGCTCCAGGTGGGTGCGTAGCCGTTGCCGCGCAGGCCGGTCTGGAGGTGGCGGCCGATGGTGTCGTCGTCCTCGACGACCAGGACGCGCGGGCTGCTGCGGTCGGCAGTGGGGGCATGCGCATGGGCGACAGCCTAGGAGCGGGCGGCTCGCCGGTCCGGTACGGCGCGGTCACAGGTCGCGCAGTTCCTCGACGGCCGGGCGTCCGGCGCTGCGGATGCCGTTGAGGGCGGCGGCCAGTACGGCGGCCACGGCGGCGCCCGCGGTCACGAGCAGGTAGCCGGAGGGCACGGAGAGGCTGGCCGGGGGTGGGTCGAAGACGCCAGTGAGGACCTTCACCAGCATCTCGGACAGCGCCCAGCCGATGAGCGCGCCGCCGCCAGTCCGCCGGCGGTCAGCAGCAGGGCCTCGGTGAGGACCATGCCGCGCAGTTGGCGGGGTTTCGCGCCGAGAACGGTGGCGATGGCGAAAGTGCGGCGGCGCTCGGCCAGGCCGAGGGCGAGGACGAGGCCGCCCGCTCCCGCCGACAGGAGGACGGCGAAGGCGAGTTCGATGCGGGTCAGGCCGGCCAGGTCGACGGAGGTGAGGCTGGTGCCGACGGCGCCGCGGGTCTGGGTGAGGTCGGTGACGGTGGCGCTGGTGCCGAGCTGTGC
Organism: Streptomyces sp. P3; assembly: GCA_016893485.2. Lineage (GTDB taxonomy): Bacteria > Actinomycetota > Actinomycetes > Streptomycetales > Streptomycetaceae > Streptomyces. The sequence goes on along the minus strand of JAFEKX020000001.1, from coordinate 331,328 downwards.
CCGCAGGTGGGCGGCGATGTGCTGCTGGTGGGTGCCGCCGGTGTCGAGCAGGAAGGCGCCGACCGCGTCGCTGCCGGTCGCCTTGGCCACGTAGGCGGCGTTGGCGACGAAGAAGCTGTCCTTGGGGGCGGTGGGGAACTCCTTGACGATTCCGGCGTAGTGGAAGGGAACGGTGCGCAGGGCCTTGGTGCGGGCGTCCTGGATACGGAGGTTGACGGTGTCGCCGGGGAGAGCTGGAAGTCGTGGACGGTCTCCACGCTGACCAGGAGGTTGTCGGGGCGTTGGGTGAGACGCTGCATGAGCTGGTGGGCGGTGCCGCCGGAGAAGTAGGCGTCCTGGAGCGAGGTGGCACCGGCGATGGTGTCGGGGCGGACGCCGTAGAGGTCCTGCAGGTCGGAGCCGACGTAGGCGAAGCGGTGCTGGAGGGGCTCGACGTGTCGTACGCCGGACACCTTCAGCGTCTTCGCGGCTGCGGGCGGGACGTGGGCGCCGGGTGGTTGGGTGACGGTGACGTCGGCGCCGTTGGTCACCCGGGCGTCGGCCTCGGCCTGTTGGTGGTAGGTGGCGTTGAAGACGGCGGTGGAGATCGCGAAGGACACCGCTAGGGCGAGCAGCACCACGGAGCGGGCCAGCGGACGGCGGCGCCGGGAGAGTACGGCGGCCGTGGTGCCGGCGAGGGTGGCGGTCAGCGGGCGGGCGAGGCGGGTCAGGGCGGGGCGGCCGTGGGTGAGGGCGAGCAGGGTCAGGCGCCACAGCAGCAGGGCGGCGCCGATCCACAGCAGGGCGGGGCCGAGGAAGGCCCAGTAGGAGACGGAGAGGGTGGGCACGCCTTCGGGGGCGAGGACGAGGGCGTACTGGTTGCCGGAGGAGGCGCGGAAGACCAGCCAGGAGCCGATGAGGAGCGCGAAGTCGAGGCCGTAGCGCAGCCACCAGGGGAGCGGGTGGCGCGGACGCCGGTCTCCTTGCGGGTGTCGGTGACGGTCACCGAGCGCAGGTCGCGCAGGGCGGGGACGAGGACGGCGCAGGCGGCCACGGCGGCGCCGAGGACGAAGGCGATGCCGTACCAGATCACCCACGTGCCCGCGCTCGCGCCGAAGGAGGCGGCGCCGAAGGCGAGGCGCCCGGTCAGTGCGGCGATGCCCAGCCCGGCGGCTCCGCCCAGGCCGCCCACGAGTGCGGCTTCGAGGCCCGCGAGCGTGGTGATCTGACGGGGCGCAGACCGCGCAGCCGCAGCAACCCCTGTTCCTGGCGGCGCCGTTGGCCGCCCGCCGAGGCGACCGCGGCGGTCAGCGCGGGCGGCCAGGACGGCGCCGGGTACGCCGAGGAAGAGGAAGAGGATCTGGGCGTAGAGGGCGTCCTGACGGGCCGAGTCGAGGGCGGCGCCGAGATTGTCGCCGACCAGGGCGCCGCCCGCCGTCTTGGCTTCGAGGTGGTGGGCGGCGCCGGTGACGGTACTGAAGGCGGCGGCCGGGTCGGCGGGCAGGTTGGCGTCGCGGGCGACGTGGATCTGGGTGGTCAGGGTGGTGGCGCCGTGGGTGAGGGAGGTGAACCGAGCGGTGGGCAGGAGGATGACGTTGTCGGGGGTGCGGTCGGCTGGGACTGGGTGGGGGCGCCGACCTTCTGGAACAAGGAGTCGGCCTGGGGCAGGTCGACCACGCCGTCCACGCGCACCGGGTGCGGTCCGGTGCCCGGTAGTTGGACGGTGACGGTGTCGCCGGGGGCGGCGTGCAGGTTGGCGGCGGTCTGCTGGGCGAGCAGCACGCCGGTGGGTGAGCCGGAGAGAGTGCGGATTTCGTCGGGGAACTGGTGGCGGTAGCCGGTTGGCAGGCCGAGGGCGATGCCGGGGCCGGTGGTCTGGGTGCTGCCCTGCACCTGGGCGGTGAAGCCGGTGGTGCGGGCGTATCCGACGGGGAGGGCAGCCCGGGTGCCGGGGTCGCTGCGGACCTGCCGCAGAACGGAGTTGGGGTCCGCGCCGGGCTGCACCTCGACCTGCCAGTCCACGGCGACGGAGCGGACGGCGCGCTGGGTCATGGTGGCCTTCGAGGCGGTGAGGAAGGAACCGAGCGCGGCGACAAGGGCGACGGCGAGTGCGATGCCGGTCATGGCCGCCAGCAGCCGTCCGGCGCGATGGCGGGCCAGACTCCTGGCCCACGAGGTGATCATGGCGTGTCCTCCGGTGCGAGCAGCCGTCCGTCGCGCATGGTCCGCCGGACGGTGAGCCGGGCGGCGACGGCGGGGTCGTGGGTGGTGACGACCAGGGCGGCACCTGTGCGGTCCGCCGCTGTCAGCAGGGCGTCCAGGACGCGGGCGCCGGTGGCGTGGTCGAGGCGGCCGGTGGGTTCGTCGGCGAGGATCAGCCGTGGTTCCTGGGCGAGAACGCGGGCCACGGCGACCCGCTGGGCCTGGCCGCCGGAGATCTCCTCGGGCAGCCGGTCGGCGAGGTCGGCCGCCCCGACCAGACCGAGGGCCTCGGTGACCGGACGACGCGTCTGCGTCTCCGGATGGCCGGCAGGACGAGCGGAAGTGCGGTGTTCTGCGCGACATCCAGTGCGGGGACGAGGCTGTCGGCCTGGAACACCAGCCCGATGTCGGCGCTCCCGCCGAGCCCGGGCCAGGAGACGGCACCGCTGGTGGGGCGCTCCAGCCCGGCCAGCAGATGCAGCAGGGACGACTTGCCCGACCCGGAGGGGCCTACGATCGCCAGCCGGTCGCCGGCCCGGATGCTCAGGTCGGTTCCGTGCACGGCCACCACCGCCGTCGAGTCCCGCCCGAAGGTCAGTGCCGCTTTCTCGCAGAGGACGAGGACGTCAGCGCCGGACATCGTTCAACTCCGTTGTCTGTTGGGCTTGTTGGTCGGTCGGGGTGATCGTGTGGTTGGCGTTCGGGTCGGTCTCGTGCCCGGCCACCACGGCCACCACGGCCGTTGCGCCTCGCCCGAAGGCCGGCGCCGCGTCCTCGCGGGCGACGAGCAGGTCAGTGCCGGACATCGCTCACCTCCCTTGTTTCCCGGGCCCGTCCGTCGGCCAGGGTGATCACCCGGTCGGCGATCCGGACCGCCTCCGCGCTGTGTGTGACGATCAGCACCGCACAGCCGTCCGCGGCCCGCTCCCGCACCATCCGCAGCACCAACTGCTCAGTACCGCCGTCGAGTTCACCGGTCGGTTCATCGGCCAGCAGCACGGCGGGTGAGTTGGCGAGCGCCACGGCCAGCCCGGCGCGCGCCAGTTCACCGCCGGACAGCTGCCGCGGCAGGGCGCGGGTCCGTCGGCCGAGCCCCACCTGCTCCAGCAGTGCCTCGGTCGCCACAGCGGGACGACCGCGCACGGCCCGCTGGGCCAGGCGGATGTTGTCCCGCACGGTCAGGTGCGGCAGCAGGTTGCGGCTCTGGAGCAGGACGCCGATGTGGCGGGCGCGCAGCCGGGCCCGCTCGGTCTCCGGGCGGTGGCTGATGCGGACACCGTCCACATGGACGTCACCGCCGGAGGGCTCGTCGAGTCCGGCCAGGCACGCCAGCAGGGTGGACTTGCCCGCTCCCGAGGGGCCGACGACGGCCACGGTCTCGCCGTGCCGCACCGTAAGCGACACCCCGCGCAGGGCCAGGGTCTCCTCCTCGCCCGCGCGGTAGAAGCGGTACAGCTCGCGGGCGGTGAGCGCGTCGTCGTAGGAGCGGGTGGGCATGACGGTCACCGCCACGCGAAGGAGTCGCTGACGATCCGCCACGGGTCGACGTTGTCGGCGTTGACCGGCCCGGACAACGTCAGGTCGACCTCGTGGCCCTGCCGGTAGAAGGCGTACCGCTCGAACGCGTCCCGCACCACCTTGCCGGTGACCGGGTCCTGGCGGAGTCGCCCTGGTAGGTCAGCCGGACGACAGGGCCGGCGTGCCGGGTCACCTCGGTCGCCTTCGGTGCCGCGAACTTCGGTACCTGCGCCTTGAGTTGGGGCACGACGGTGTTCGTGACGGAGCCGACCGTGGGTGCGGCGGAGGCGGTGGCGGTAGTGACGCGGACGGTGTTCAGCTTGTCCGTGAACACGGTCGTGTCGCCCTGGCCGGTGCGGGCCCAGCCCTCGGGCACCTTGACCGTGAAGCCGGTGAAGCCGGCAGCGGGCCGGTAGGCCACGTACACCTGGTTGTCGGGGATGTCGCCGGGCGGATTCGACTCGGTGGGCGCCGGATTCGCCTGCTTGCCGCCACCCCCGGCTGCCGAAGCGGACGGGGTCGAGCCCGAACCCGAGTGCGAGCCGGAGCCCGAACAGCCGGTGATCACCGCCGCGACCAGCGCCAGTCCCACCGCGGCGGATATGCGTACAGGAGCCATGGCCACTGCCCTCCCGGAAGCCTGCGACCGGAGATCGGTCATGGCACCGACGCTAGGAGGCGGCCGGTTAACGCCCGGCACGCCGACGGTTGAGACGACGGCAAAAGCGCGTGGCGGACTACGTCCGGGCAGGCCGGCGGACCGCAGGATGAAGAAATGAGACAGCGTGTCGTGCGTGTGGCCCTCACCGCCGCCCTGGTCGCCGTGGTCCTCCTCGCCGTCCCGCTGGCCCTGGCCATCAGGTCGTCCCTGTACGCGGGCCAGCGCGACACCCTGGAGCGCGCGGCCCTGTCGGGTGCCGTGCGCGTCAGCCCCGACTACACGACCGGCGATCCCGTCGAACTGCCCCCACCGCCGGCCGGAGGACACCTCGGCCTGTACGACACCCACTTGCGCCTGCGCGCGGGCAGCGGCCCCAGGACCGGTGACGCGGCGGTGCGGCGGGCCTTCGGCGCGACGGTGGTGCGCGGTCACACGGGCGGTGACCTCACCGTCACCGTGCCCGTGTCACACGCCGAGCAGGTCATCGGCGTCGTACGCGCCTCCTCACCCACCGACGCCGTACGCGACCGGGTCCTCGCCGCGTGGGCCGTCCTCGCCTGCGCCTGTGCCCTCGCTCTGACCGTGGCGGTCCTGGTCGCCCGCCGTCAGGCGCGGGTGCTGGCCGCTCCGTTGGAGGACCTCTCCCGCCACAGCCGGGCCGTCACCGCCGGCGACCTGAGCGCACGCGCCACGCCCAGCAGCATCGCCGAGATCGACCAGGTCGCCCGCACCCACAACGAGATGCTGCACAGCCTCACCGAACTCCTGCGCCATGAACGGGACTTCACCGACAACGCCTCCCATCAGCTGCGCACCCGCTGACCGGGCTCCAACTCACCCTGGAGGCTGGCCTCGCCCAGGACGACGACTCCCTGCTGCGCCCGGCGCTGGAGGAGGCGCTGGCCACCACCCGCCGTCTGCACGGCACGGTCGAGGAGGTGCTACGGCTGTCCCGTTCACCCGGCCTGCCCGGTACTCGGGCCCCGTCCGTGCCGGTCGCACGGCTGCTGCGGGAGACCGAGGAGCACTGGCACGGGTTGTTCGCCCGTGACGGCAGGCGGCTGCTGTGCACGACGGGTGACACGCCGGACGACATCCGCGTCCCCGGTGCGCCGGTCGCCGAGATCCTCGGCATCCTGCTGGACAACGCGCGCGTGCACGGCCGCGGCACCGTCCACCTCACGGTCCGGGACCTCGGCGACGCCCTCGCCTTCGACGTCGCCGACGAGGGGGTCATCGAGACACCCCGGCCCTTCGAGCGCGGACACACCGGTGACGGAGGGGAGGGGATCGGCCTCGCCCTTGCCCGGGACCTCACCGTCACCCTCGGCGGCAGACTCTCCCTGACCGGCCGCCGCCCCACCACCTTCACTGTGCTGGTACCGGTCTGTCAGGACGGGACCGAAGACAGGACAGGGGACAGCGACGACTGAGGGCGCCGATACGACCGGGTGGCACACCCGACGACGAAGTTCAGGTGTGCGAGTCGATACGGCAGACCACAGCTGTCGGGACGCGGGCGTGAGATCACCGTCCCGCGCAGACGTCCGCGATACGGTGCCACGCAAGATCACGCCAAGGGAGGACGGTCATGGAGTTCCGGCTGATCCCACATGCTTCAAAGGCGCCTCCGCGTACGTCCCGCGGTGCTCGTGGCGACCGTGCGAAGCCCATCTCTGGAGGACTGTGCGTCCGGTGAACACAGCGGAAGAGGCGGACACGAAGCGCATGGAGCATTCCGCGCTGCTTCGGGAGGTCGTCAGGTTCGGTGCCGTCGGTGGGCTGGGCGTCGGGGTGAATCTCGCCGTGTTCAACCTCAGTCGAGCGGTCACGTCCATGCCCGTGGTGCGATGCAGCGTCATCGCGACCAGCGTGGCGATGGTCTTCAACTACTTGGGTTTCCGGTATTTCGCCTATCGGCATCGGGACCCGCGGGGCCGTGCCGTGGAGTTCGCTCTCTTCTGTGTCTTCAGCGTCGTCGGCCTGATCATCGAGAACGGGGTGCTGTACGTCGCGACGTACGACTTCGGCTGGGACTCGGCGCTGGAGAGCAACCTGTTCAAGATCGCGGGGATCGCGTGCGCGACTCTCTTCCGCTTCTGGTCCTACCGCACTTGGGTGTTCCGGGTGCAACGCTGAGGGCGTCTTCGTCGGGCCGCACCCGACGCCGCACGCTGACGCTCACGGTTCTGCGGATCGCCGGCCGGTCCTGGTAAAGCGGCTCCCGGCGCTTGGCTCACGGTGATGTCACGCCGTGCCGGTGGTACGCGGTACGCGCAGGGCGGCGGATTGACCGCCGAGCGGGGACCGTTTCGTGAGCGGGTCCGGTACGACGCGGGCGAACGGTTCCCACGCGGCGAGAGGACCGCTGTGACCGCGAGGATGTGCGGGTGAGTGAACGGTCGGTGGAACGCCGGCGACGTCCTGACGGGAAGGCGGCACGGATGCCTTCGCCACCGCAGGGCCTACGAACGTGCCGAAGTTGTCCGACGACCAGTTCGCGGACCTGGAGAAGGAGTTCACCCTCGGACCTGCCGAACACGGCTGGGAGGACCAGCGGTGGACCCTGGCGCGAATCGGAGTTCTGAGCGCCTGGTGATTCCGGATCGACTACTCGATGGCGGCGGTAAGGCGGCTGCCGCACGGCCACGGCTGGTCCTCGCAGTCTTCCGCGCGCCGGCCATGGAGCGCGACGAGCGTTCGGCCGAACCATCGCCTCCGCGGCGGCACTTGGGCTTTCTCCCGGAAAGGAGCACGGAGGGGCCGGCTACTCCCGAGCCAGGAGACCGGCCCGGGATTCAAGCGAGGGACATCAGCTCAGGCCGAGGTCGGACAGTCCGGTCGTCCAGTCGGTGACGATCGCGTTTTGGGCGCGCCGGTAAGGGTGACGGTGCCGGCGTAGAGGGCCTTCTTGAGTTTGTTCTCGACGGCGTCCTTGGTGGCGGCGGTCTTGCTGCCGTATGCCGATGGGCGCGTCGGCTCGCGCGGGCCGGGGTCGGAGCGGTCAGGCGCCGCGATCTTGTCGTGCGGTGGGGGCGATGTAGGCGTACACGGCACCCTCCAGCCGGACGAGCCTCCAACCGCGGGCGTAGGAGGGCGGACGGGTCGCGCCGGTGGTGAGGACGGCGGCCGGCATCCGCTGGGCCGCCTGGGTGATGGTCGCGGCGTCGGCATTGGCGTTGGGGCCGCTGGTACTGGCGGAGCCACACCCGGCGTAGAAGGCGATCGGGAGAGTCGACGGCCCGGTGAGCAGACACGGCGGGCGTACACCGACCCGGCGCAGTGCGGCGGCGGTGCGCTCCCAGCCCTCGTGGGCGGCCGTGGTGCGCTGAACGGTGTGTGCCAGCACCGCGTACTGCACCGCCAGATGCCCGGCCAGACCCATCGCCACCAGCGTCACGGTGACCGGGCGCCAGGCTCCGCCCGGCGCGGTGACCAGCCGGACGAGGGCGTCGGCGACCGGGATGGCCAACAGCGCGTACGTGGGCAGGAGGAAGCGGGGCGCGGCGTATCCGATGAGGAACAGATACGGGATCGCCGCCGTCACCGCGCAGGTCAACGGCAGTGCGGTGGGTGGCGTGCGCCGGCTCCGCACGGCCACGGCCAGGCCGACGACCGCCAACATCGGCAGGGCGAACCACCAGGCCGTCACCGCGGGGTTCGGCATCGCGCCGGTGCAGGGGCGGCACAGCGAACGCCCACCCAGGCTGCGCAGTTGGTCACCGATGGCCACGTGCCAGCCGAGACCGCCCTGGATGTCGGATCCCTCGGACAGCCTCTGGCTCAGCCCACCGAATCGGGCGTACGCCTCAATCACCCATTCGGCCGCCCCGGCCGCCAAACCGCCCGCCAGAGCGATGAGCAGCCGCCAGTGCCGCCACCGGCGAAGAACCACGAGGGTCAAGAGCAGCGGCAAGGTCACCCACACCGCGTCCGGGGGCCGCATCCACGCCATCAGCAGGGCACTTGCCGCCAGCCCCCACACCGGGCCACGGCGGGTGCGGTCCATCTGGGCCTGAAGGAAGCAGCCGACACCTGCCAGGGCACCGACCGCCACCCAGTAGTTGGGCATGGCCTGAGGACCGTAGAAGACGGTCACCCACAGACTCGCGAACAGGGCGCCGCCCAGCGCGAGCACCCGGACCGGGAACAGACCACGCCAGGCGCGCAGCGCCAGGTACAGCCCGAGACCCGCCAGCAGCGCCAGGTAGACCCGCAGGAGCGGGGTGGACGACGACCAGCCGGCGACCGGTGCCACCAGCAGTGAGATGCCGCGGGCGCGCGGGGCGCTGAAGAACGAGGCCGGGGCGTGGGAGCTGACCTGGCTGACGTACACCGACTCGTCCCAGCCCAGCCCCATCCCCGGACCTACGACCACCAACTGGGCCAGGACGAAGGCAGCCGCCACGGCCGCCAGCCACCAATGGCCCTTGCGGCTCCAGCCCGCAGCCGGACCGAGTGGCGGCTCGTGGCCGCCGACGCGGTCCAGTGTCACGGTGTGCACGGGTGTGGTCATCGGCCGTCCCTCTCCCCTGACGGTGTGTAGGGTGGGCATGACCCTACAGGTTGTAGGGCCACCTGCAGGGGCCGGGTCAAACATGGTCAAACTCGCTCGCACGCCTCCGGAGCGCACCGCGAAGGTCGACGAGGTCCGACCGCGCCAGGGACGGATCGTGCTGCGGCTGTCCCTGCTCGGAGTTGTCGCCGACCAGGCCACCCTCGTACTTCGGACCCGCGACGGAGGCAGAGCCGAGACGCGGCTGCCCGCCGACAGGTACGGCGGCCGGTTCCAGGTACGGCTTCCGCTGGACGCCCTCGCCACCGCGTGCACCGCTCGGGAATGGATCTGGGACCTCTACCTGGACGCGGGGACGGAGGGAGCGCCCGCTGCGACGGGGCAGGCATCCGGACGGCATCAACGGCGAGAAGAAACGTCTTCCTCTGCCCGGCGCAGCACGCGGTCCGGAGGCGGACGGGGATGCGGCTGTACCGCACGGTCTCCGACAACTTGTCGATCGCCCGCGTTCGGGAGGAGAACCGGTGAGATCCGCTGCAGTGTCCGCTCCGGCGCCCCGAATCCGCCCGGCGCGACACCTCGGCGCGCTGCGGGCCACCCCAGCCCCCTGGCGCCGGTCGCAATCCAGGAGGACGCCGGTGGCGGTATCCCCGTCGACCTGGTCCAGGCCCTCCTCCGGCGAATTCGCGGGTGCGGTCCGTCCAGCCCATCGGGGGCGACCTCAACGCGCGGGAAGCCGTACGATGCGCCGCTGAGCGAAGAACCCAGGTCCTGCATCAGATCCTCGTACCCGAACCCGCCGACTCGGCGGCACTTCCGTCCCTGTCCACGCCGGCGACCCCGGCCTCCCTCCGAGGTGAACCCCTAAGGTGCCCGCACACCTCTCGCCCTCGAACCTCCGACAGCACACGCCCGCGGACCGCGTCCCCTCCCCGGACGTGCCATCGCGCCCACGCACACGGCTGCGCGGGGGCGCGGCCTCGGCCACGGTCTGGTACCTGCGCCTGCTCGCCGTGCTCAATCTGGCCGCGGTGGTCTCGCTGTCGTTCCGTGACGAGGTCCAGGAGCACAACGTCGGTGAGTACTTCACCCCGTACCTGGCCACCGCCGGGCTCATCTCGGCAGCGCTGGCACTCTTCCTCGCCATGGTGATGCGGCGCCGTAAACGGGCCGCGTGGATCTTCAACCTGCTGCTGGCCGGCGGCCTGTTCGCGCTCTACCTGCTGGCCATGACCCAGGAGGCGTACCGTGAGCACGTCACCAACTGGGGCTCCCTGCTGATCACCGGCCTGTTCGTGGCCGCGCTGCTCCTCGGGCGCGGGGAGTTCACGGCCGTCGGGGACCGCTCCAACCCGAAGCTGGCCCTCGCCGCAGGGGCGGGCGGTCTCCTCCTCAGCGGCACGATCGGCACTCTGCTGGTCGCCGCCACCAACAAGCTGCCCGGTGCCACACTGACCGACGAGATCGCCTACACCCTGCTGCGCGGCATCAGCGTCGGCCCCCTCGCCGACCGTGTCGACGCCGTGCACGCGCCGCGCTGGGTCGACGTGCTCATCAACATCCTGATCGCCGCGACCTTCCTGCTTGTCCTGTACGCCTGCTTCCGTGCCCCGCGCGGTCGCGCCCTGCTCGGTGAGGACGACGAACAGCGGCTGCGTGACCTGCTGGCCCGGCACGGTGAGCGGGACTCCCTCGGCTACTTCGCCCTGCGCCGCGACAAGGCCGCCATCTTCTCGCCCAGCGGCAAGGCGGCTGTCACCTACCGGGTGGTCGGCGGCGTCAGCCTGGCCTCCGGCGACCCCATCGGCGATCCCGAGGCGTGGCCCGGTGCCATCGACGCGTGGCTGGCGGAGGCCCGCCGTCACGCGTGGACCCCGGCGGTGATGGGTGCGAGCGAGGAGGCCGGCACCATCTACGCCCGGCATGGGCTGGACGCCCTGGAACTGGGCGACGAGGCCATCGTGGAGATCGCCGACTTCACCCTCGAAGGACGTGCCATGCGGGGCGTACGGCAGGCCCACAACCGGGTGCGCCGAGCCGGATACACGGTGCGCATCCGACGCCACGAGGACATCGCGGACGACGAGATGGCGCTCCTGATCGACAAGGCCGACCACTGGCGCGACGGACCGACCGAACGCGGCTTCTCCATGGCGCTGGGACGGCTCGGCGACCCAGGCGACGGCCGCTGCGTGATGCTGGAGTGCCGCGACGCCGACGGTGAACCGCGTGCCCTGCTCAGCTTCGTTCCCTGGGGCGAGCACGGACTCTCCCTTGACCTGATGCGCCGGGAACGCGCCTGCGAGAACGGCCTGATGGAGTTCATGGTCGTTGAACTGCTGCTGCGTGCTCAGGAGTTGGGCGTACCGCGGGTGTCGCTGAACTTCGCCATGTTCCGCTCGGTCTTCGAACGCGGTGCGCGCCTGGGCGCGGGCCCGGTACTGCGGCTGTGGCGCTCGATGCTCACCTTCTTCTCCCGCTGGTGGCAGATCGAGTCGCTCTACCGCGCCAACGCCAAGTACCGGCCCGTATGGGAGCCCCGCTTCCTGCTGTTCGCCAAGAGCGGCGACATCCCCCGCATCGGCCTGGCCAGCGCCCGCGCCGAAGGCTTCCTCACCCCGCCACCCCTGCCCGTCCTGCGGCACCGCGGGCGTTCCTCCGCCTCCGAGGCAGAACCGGTCGCGACGACCCGCAGCTCGTGAGGCGACTCGACAGCGGGCCGCTCTTCCGGCCGCGAAGCCGAGCGGGCACGTCCCGCGGTCCCCTCGACTGGTTCGGCCCACTCCAACTCCGGGACCGCTACCGGCAGGTGGGCCTCGGCCTTCGTGCCCAGGGGCGGTGACCGTGTCCGGCGAGCCGATCGTGCGCATGGCCACCGCCCACGGCAGTCGTCTGTGGATCGCCCCTTTCCGGGCCTGCGCCGAGTTCCCCGCTCGGCTGCCCGTCACCGGCCGAGGGCCTACGCGATGCCTTCGATGCGTGCGGTGCTGATCGTCATGGGCGTACCGGTCACGGCGATGAGGTACATGTGCCGCTGCCCGCCGGGCAGTGCGCGGTGGCCGCCGGCCGGTCGTACGACGTATGTGGCCGTGCTGTGGGGGCGAGGGTGGTGGGGCCCGAGGAGATGGTCCACCAGTTGGAGGCGCCCTGGCCGAGGCGGCTGGCGAAGTGCGGGGTGAGGGCGGTGCCGGTGGTGTTGGCCGCGCGCACCGTGACGGAGGTGACGGAGGGGTGGGACCGGCCGGTGAGGTGGGTGGTGAGGGCCATACGCAGGGGCGGCGGGCTGGCGGCGGCGATGCAGGCGCACAGCAGTGCCGGGGTCACCAGTGCCGTCGCCACGGCGGCTTTGGCTGGGCGGCCGGTGAGGCGGGGATACCGGGCTGCCAGGCATGGGCCAGGGCCGAGGAGGGGACCGTCGCGGCGGCGGCCAGCCACAGCGGGGTCATCATCAGGAAGTAGCCGTCCTGGGAGCGGGTGGCGAGGTAGAAGGACAGCCAGGGCAGGACGGTCAGAGCCGTTCCCAGACGGCGGGCGAACAGCAGGGTCGCGGCGAGCAGGCCGATGAGCAAAAGTTCGCTGGCGTAGGAGTAGTAGTCGAGGCGGCTGCTGCCGTCGGTGAAGTAGTAGGAGATGCCCATCAGGCCCTGGCCGTGCAGGATCGCCTTCTGGGTGAGGGGCAGCAGCAGTCCGTGCAGCCAGTCGGAGAATCCCTGGGCGGCGAAGTAGGCGTTGATAGCCGCCCATGCCAGTGCGGCGACTCCGGCGAAACGGGCCAGCACGGCCGCCGCGGGGCGTGCCCCGAGTTCGCCGCGTCGTACCGCGTACAGGCCGATCAGCAGGAACGGGGCGAAGAACCAGGCCAGTTGCTGGGCGGCACAGGCGGCCCCCAGGCACACGGCCCGCAGGACCCCGCTCTGTCCCAGGCGTCCGCCCGCTCCGGTGGTCGGCCAGTAGACCGTCACCGGGATCAGCAGGGCAAGGGCGACGATCGCCGGGTAGCCGGAGCGGGCGTAGCCGGGAAGGATGCCGAAGCCGAGACACGGCGGTGGCCGCCGACCGCCAGGGGACGGGCAGCAGCAGCCACAGCGTGACCGTTCCGGCGATCAGCGCCCCGGTGGTGACCAGGGTGGCGGCGGCCGACGTGTGCAGCAGGGCGTGGACCGGCGCGGCGAGCAGCGCGGTCAGCGGGGGATAGCCGTAGGTGTAGTCCGCCGAGCCGGTCATGGTCTTGGTCAGGCCGGAATGGGACGTGCCGAACAGCCAGGGCCAGGGCTGTCCGTAGACGGGCGGCCGTGCGCGATCTCGTTGGCGGCCTGCGCGGTCAGTACACCCTCGTCGGTACCGGCGTGGTTCAGCCAGTAGCCGCAGACCACCAGGACCACCGCGAGGACGAGAACTCCGGCGTCCACCCGGACCAGGGCCCGACGTCCCCGTACGGCGAGTGCGAGTACCCCGCACACGAGGATCCCGGCGTAACAGACGGAGATGACCGCGGCGACGGGCGGATGGGTGAGCATCGCCTGGGTCCAGGCCGAGCGGGTGCCGATGAACAGGCTGATCGTGCCGATCAGCGTCATGCCCCCCGGTGCCACTGCTGGGGGCTGTCCCCGCCGTCGGAGGCCTGTGGCCGGCCTTCGGCGGGCGGACGTGTGTAATGCCGCCGCACTCCCGTGTCGCCGGTATGGGCGGCCATTTCCAGCTTCTCCATACTCAGCTACTACATCATGTAGGAGGCTGGCGAGCACTCAAGTTCGTCCAGATGAGGTGAGAGGGTCATAAGAAAACGGTCCGATGTTCAGAACGTCCGCTTCCACCATGCGCGGGACTCCGTCGCGGAGCATCTTGTGAGACCCGTCCGCGCATCGCGCGCGACGCCCGCGCCCTCGGAGGTGACCCCGGGCTGCTCGCCGGGGCCGCGGGCGTCTCCCCTTGGGGAAAACCAGGCCCGCTTGGTGAAGACCCGACCGCTCCTTCCGGGCTCGTTCACGCCTGCGCCGCATCCGGTACACAAGGCGGGCCTCTGATGGGCCCGGCACCCCAGCCCACTCCGAACACCCGGGAGAAACCAGATGCCCAGACGTCATGTCAGGCTCGCAGCCGTCCTCGCCGCCGCCGGAGTCCTGACCGGGGTGACCGCCGCCCAGCCCGCCGCGTTCGCCGCCTCCCATCGTCCGGCCGCCGCCCGGCACGTCCTGCTGGTCTCCGTCGACGGGCTGCACCAGTCGGACCTGGCCTGGTACGTCGCCCGGCACCCGAAGTCCGCGCTGGCGCAATTGGTCGGCGGCGGTGTGGAGTACACCCACGCCCACACCACCACGCCGTCCGACTCCTTCCCCGGCATGGTCGCCCAGGCGACGGGCGGCAGCCCCGGCACCACCGGCATCTACTACGACGACACCTACAACGCCGCCCTTCTCCCGGCGGGAACCACCAGGTGCAAGGGCATCAAGCCCGGGGTCGAGGTGGACCTCACCGAGGACCTCGACAAGGACCAGACCTTCATCGACGCCGGCCAAGGCCTGGCGGGCCTGCCGGACAGCATCCTGTCGATGACCGGCCACCCGGCGAGCCTGATCAACGCGTCGAAGCTGCCCGTCGACCCGAAGACCTGCAGGCCGGTCTACCCGCACTCCTACCTCAAGGTGAACACGATCTTCGAGGTGGCCCGCCGGGCCGGTCTGCGTACGGCGTGGTCGGACAAGCACGCCGCCTACGAGATCCTCAACGGCCCCTCGGGCACCGGCGTCCAGGACCTGTTCACCCCGGAGATCAACAGCGACGCCCTCGGCTACGCCGCCGGCAACGACTGGACCACGGACAACAAGGCCACCGAACAGTACGACGGCTACAAGGTGAAGGCCGTCCTCAACGAGATCGACGGCTACGACCACAGCCGCACCCACAAGGTGGGCACACCGGCGATCTTCGGCCTGAACTTCCAGTCGGTCTCCACCGCGCAGAAGCTGCCCGCCTCGGACGGCCTCACCGGCGGCTACACCGCCAAGAACGTCCCGGGCCCGCTGCTGGTGAAAAACCTGGACTTCGTCAACACGGAGATCGGCGCCCTGACCGCCGAGATCGCCAAGCGGCAGCTCTCCAGCAGCACCACCCTCATCCTCTCCGCCAAGCACGGCCAGTCGCCCACCGACCCCACCGCCCTCACCCGCGTCGACGACGGCCCGCTCCTTGACGGCCTCAACGCCGCCTGGAAGAAGCTCCACCCCGGCGCAACCGACCTCGTGACGCACGCCGTGGACGACGACGCCATGCTGCTCTGGCTCTCCGACCGCTCCGCAGCCGCCACCGCCTTCGCCAAGAAGTACCTGCTCGCGCAGAACGGCACCGGCACCGACATCAACAAGGCGCCCAAGGACTACACCCACAGCGGGCTCAACAAGGTCTACGCCGGCAAGGCCGCCGCCGACTACTTCCACGTCCAGGCCGGCGACGCCCGGGTCCCGGACGTGTTCGGTGTCGCGCAGTACGGTGTCGTCTACACCGGCGGCACCAAGAAGATCGCCGAGCACGGCGGAGGCCACTCCGACGACCTCGCCGTACCCCTCGTCGTGTCGGGCGCTTCCGTCCCGGCCGGCGTGCGCGACTCCGCGAGCGTGCAGACCAAGCAGATCGCACCGACGATCCTGAGCCTGCTCGGTCTCGACCCCCGCTCCCTGCAGGCCGTCCGAAAGGAACACACCACCGCGCTGCCGGTCCGCTGACCCGATTGGTCCGGAAGGCCGGATGGCCGCCCAACTGGCAACCAGCTGGGCGGCCTTGGGCATGGCGCGGGCCCGCTCCCGGACCTTGGCCGCCATCCCGTTGCGGCTAGTGGGCAGATGGTGCTCCTCCAGCCCCCGCTGATCCCGCCGTCCAGAGTGCGCCCAGAGGGCGGCGGAGCGCGGGACAAACCTGCTGAGACGCTGTTCGGCGACATCGTCTACGCCCTGGTGAGCGGCTGCGCTCGACCACGAATCCGCCGAATCGGGACGACAGGCTCCGGGCCTCGTCCCCTGGCCGACGGTACCCAACGTCCCCATTCAACCTAATGGTTGAACCCGAAGACAGCCTTCGGACGACGCGGAACAACACAGTTCATCGGCACGATGATGGCGCCGCCCCGTACGGAACCCGGCGGCGGAACCAGCAGGAGGACCCCACGATGCCCAGGAACCTCAGCAGGCGGCGGCTGCTCACCACCGGAGCCGGTGTCGCCCTCGGCGGTGCCACTGCGGCTGCCGTCGCGACCAGTGCTCAGGCGGCTGCCCCGTCAACTCGCCGCTCCCGGGGATCCGCGAGGAGACCCGCTCCATCGACGAACTCTACGAGGCGGCCATCGCCGAAGGCGGCAGGCTCGTCCTGTACCAGGGCGGTGACATCGACGGCCAGGCCGCCGGGGTACGAGCCGCCTGGGCCGCGCGCTTCCCAAAGGTCCCGCTGACGGTCTCCGTGGACTACAGCAAGTACCACGACGTCCGTGTGGACAACCAGCTCGCGACCGACACCCTGGTCCCTGACGTCGTCCAACTGCAGACGCTCCAGGACTTCACCCGCTGGAAGCAGGAGGGCAAGCTGCTGCCCTACAAGCCCGCCGGTTTCTCCAAGGTCCACAAGGGCTTCAAGGACCCGGAGGGCGCGTGGACGGCGCTCATGGTGATCGCCTTCAGCTTCATGTACGACATCCAGGCGGTCGGAGCGAACGCGCCCAAGACGCCGCTGGACCTGCTCGACGAACGGTGGAAGGGCACCATCGCCTCTTCGTATCCGAACGACGATGACGCGGTGCTGTACCTCTACTCCCTGTACCAGCAGAAGTACGGCTGGGACTGGGTGGCCAGGTTCGCCGCACAACAGCCCCAGTTCGCCCGCGGCACGAACACCCCGGGCGCCGCGGTCAACGGCAGGGTGAAGACGATCGGAGTGGGCGGATCGGGCAGCACGGTCTCCACGTCGACCACGGTGAAGTGGGTCGTACCGGCCGGTGACCACCCCTTCATGGCCTGGGGGCAGCGGGCCGCGATCCTGAAGAGGGCGGCGCACCCGGCCGCCGCGAAGCTGTACCTGAACTGGCTGTTGTCCGAGGAGCGCCAGATGGCCAGCTTCAACGGCTGGTCGGTACGCACGGACGTCACGCCGAAAGCCGGCCTGAAACCGGTGTGGGAGTTCCCGAACGCCCACGTCGACGGCTTCCCCAGGTTCATGGAGGACCGCGCCGCCGCCGAGCGGCTGCGACAGACGTTCTCCCTCTACTTCGGCGAGGTCAAGGGCGATCCGTCGCCGGGCTGGCTCGGTCTGCACCCGGGGAGCTGACATCAGCGCGGGCACGGCACCACCCGGGTGTTTACAAGGTTCAGACAGGTCACGGCTTACACTCCTGGCCCTGTTGTCGCCTCCGCCCGGCCCGCCCCAGGGAGCCGTAGCCGTGCCCGTCACCGCCCTCGCCGTACGCCGGTCCGCTGTCGCCGCGCGGCATCTCCCGCACCTGGCGTTCCTGGTCGCCGCCGTCGGCACCCTTGTGCGGCTCTTCGAGCTGAACCACGAGCTGTGCTGGCGCATCGCGCCGCCCACGGCCGCACTGGCCCTGCTGTACGCGGCCGGACTGGCCCAGTGGGACCGGCTGGGCTCCTGGGCCAGGCCCGCCTGGCTCGGCCTGCTCCTGCTGTTGTGGTCCTGGGTGGCCTGGAGCCTCCCGGCCCGGCTCACCTTCGGATACGCATGGCTGGCCGTGCCACTCGCCGTCCTGGCACTGCGCATGCCCACGCGCACGGCACGGACCATGGCGCTCGGCACCCTCACGGCACTGCTGGTGGCGGCTCTGTTGCGGGCCGGCGGCGGCTTCGATCCCGATGTGCTGGCACCGCGCCGGTCACCGCCCTGTGGGCGACCGTACTGCTCTACCACACCCAGCAGCGACTGACCCACGAACTCGCCGCCACACGGGGCGAGTTGGCGCGGCAGCAGCGAGAAGCCGGGCGGCTCGCCGAGCGAGCCCGCATCGCACGCGACCTGCATGACACGCTCGCCCAGGAACTCTCGGGCAGTCGCATGCTGCTCCAGGCCGCCGACCGGGACTGGGACCGCCGACCGGATATCGCCCGACGGCAGGTACGGGCGGTGACCGAAGCTCTCGGCGAGCATCTCGCGCAGACTCGCGGCATCATCGACGACCTCACCCCACCCCTGCTCGCGCGGGACGGCCTGGAGGCGGCGCTGCGCGACCTGTGCGCCCGCACCGGCGCCGCCGCCGAAGCCCCCAAGATCACCTTCTGTGCCGAGCACGAGCCCTGCTCCCTGCGGACAGATCAGGCCGTGGCTCTGCTGCGGGTGACCCAGAGCGTCTTGGCCAACGCTTGCGAACACGCGCGAGCCCGGCACGTACGCGTCACCCTGGCCTACGGCGATGAGGCGACCGCGGCCGTCGAAGTCCTGGACGACGGAGTGGGATTCGACACGACGGCGCTACGGGCCGCCGGTGCCGGTCGCGGATTCGGACTGGCCGCGGCGCGTGACCGGCTGGACGCCTTCGGCGGCACCTTGCGCATCCATAGCGCGCCCGGCCACGGCACCCGCGTCCGGGCGGCCCTACGGGCCGAGGACCGGGTCCCGGCGGGTACTCGATGAGCCAGGCTCCCGGCCCGTCACTTCGGATCGTGATCGTGGACGACCACACAGTCGTACGAGCCGGCCTGCGTGCCCTCCTCGAAAGCGAACCCGGCTTCAGCGTCGTCGGTGAAACCGGCGACGGCACCGAGGCGGTGCGTCAGGTGGAACAGCTGAGTCCCGATGTGGTGCTTATGGACCTGCGGCTGTCGGACACCGGCACGGCAGACACCGTCATCGACGGCATCGAGGCGACCCGCCGGATCGTGGCCACCTCCAGCACAGCCCGGGTCGTCGTACTCACCAGCCACGGCCGCCAGGCCGACGTCTTGCAAGCTGTGGAGGCGGGCGCGCGCGGATACGTCCTCAAGGCAGGACCGCCCGAGGAATTGTTCCGGGCCGTACGCGCCGCAGCAGCCGGAGGCATGACGCTGGCACCGGAAGCCGCAGCACAGTTCGTCAGGCATCCGGGCGAGTCGGACCCGCTTCTGAGCGAGCGCGAGATTGAGGTCGTCCGGCTCCTGGCTCACGGACACAGCAACCGGGCGATCGCCGGCGCCCTGTATCTGGCTGAGGCAACGGTCAAGACTCATCTGGTCCGCATCTACCGCAAGCTCGGCACGGAGAACCGCGTCGGCACTGTCGCGGCAGCGGTCCGACTCGGTCTGATCGAACTCAGCTGAGCCTGGCACAGGGATGAGCCGTCAGCGGTTCAGAGGCCGAGGTGGCCGAAGCCCTCCCTGATGGCGATCTCCGTGGCGTATGGCTTGGAATCCGTCGAAACGGCTGACGGTGACAACTGACTCGTACCAGATCTGTACGCCGAAGACGCCGTGGGCTCCGACTCCAGCGTTTTCAGCCGCTACCTCATTCCGGCGGCTGGGACGTCCGGTCGCCTGCGGCTATGAGGGGCAGAGGGCGGCGATCATCAGGGCGAAGGCCACGGGGTCGGCGTCGGCGTCGGTGCCCCAGTCGGTCCAGTCCAGGGTGACCTGGCGGCTGCCGTCGAGGGTGTGGAAGGAGATGGTGCGGTAGCCGGGAGGGCCGCCGCCGTGGCCCACGATGGTGCCGCAGGGGGAGCGTGGCCGTCTCCAGACGGAGGCCCCAGCCGGTGCCGCTGGGATCATCAGTCACCTCACGCAGTTCGGCCGGGCGCAGGAGGCCGCCGCCGAGCAGAGTGCGGAAGAAGCGGTCGAGGTCGGCGGTGGTGGAGATGATCTCGCCGGTGGCGCCGGCGATGGACATCTTGACGGTGGTGTAGTCGACGGGGACATGTGTCCCATCCATTTTCCCACCGGTTCATGGCCGTGGGAGTGCGGCCCGGTGATGGACGGGGAGGAGCCTGGCAGGCGGGTGTCGTGGAGTGAGAGGGGCCGGGTGATGCGCTGGTCGATCTCGGTGCGGTAGGAGCGGTCGGTGACTTTTTCGATGATCATTCCGAGCACGATGTAGTCCGTGTTGGAGTAGTGGTGAACGGTGCCCGGCGGGAACAGCAGGGGGCGGTCCCGGTCGCCGTCCTTGACGGCCCGTCGGACCAGCTCGGCGGGTGTCCAGGTGCGGAAGCGGTCGTGGGGGTGTCGCCGTCGAGCAGTCCGTCGGTGTATTCAGGCAGGCCGCTGGCGTGCTGATCCCGGTCACAAGAAGGGCTCCGGGGTGAACAACGCGAAGGATCCGGTGTAGTCGAAGCTGCACACCGCGATCTGAAAGGGCACGGTCACCCTCGCCGCCGCGCAGAAGGCCATCGCCACCGACTGGTCCACCGCTCTTGCCACTCTCCACCTCGGGCGGAGCCACCGGTGTTGACTACGCTGAGCACGGGCGTGCCTTCCCCACCGACGCGCCAACGGCGGCCTACTCGATGACTTTCAGTCGATCACTCGGGAAGCTACGCCCTTCACGTCCAACCCGGGATTGCCCCACAGGACTTGAGCATTGCTCCTCTGGTGACCTCGAGCCGAAGCACCCGGCGCCGCTTCTCAAGTCCATGCCATGGGGCGACCGACGGCGACTGCGCGTCGGCCGTCGCTGCGTCTCCCACTGAGTGCTCCACATCTGAATCCGCCTCACTCACCAGCGACGCCACCGTCCGCGGCCTCGAAATCGCAGGCGTGGTCATGGGTGTTCGGAGGGCGGCTTCAGAGGTGCTGACCGTGGTGCGCGGGCGTAGGGCCCAGGTCGGGACGTGTGAGGCGTTCGTCTCCCCTGTGACGTACGTCATGATTACGCGCCGGAACTCCGTGCTTTGGCCTGCCGACTACTGGAGCGGTAGGGCTTCACCTGCCGTGCTGGGCAGGACGGTTCGATGCGATCAGGAGGCCGGGCATGGCCGAGTTCCGACAGTCTTTCCGTCTCGTGGGCGTGACGCCCCGCAGACTACTGCCGCCGCCCGCGCTCTGCGGCTTCCTGGTGCTGCTGGCGCTGGTGTTCTCCGTGTCGTACGCCGTCGGATCGGCCGCGGGACCGGTGGCGCCCGGCATGCGCGGCACCGGGAGCGCCGGGACGGGCACCGGGGAGTCGGCGGCACCGGCGACGGCAGCAGCGGTGGCACGCAGAACATGCCGGGTATGCACGGGAGCGGTGAGTGACGGCGAGTGAGCCGGGGACGAGTCTGGTGGTCACGACGGACATCACCGTCGGCGGGATGACCTGTGCGGCCTGCGTCCGGCGGGTGGAGAAGAAGCTCGCCAAGCTGGAGGGCGTCACTGCGACGGTGAACCTGGCCACCGGGCTCGCCCGGGTCAGTCATCCGGAGAGCGTTCCGGCGGAGGAACTCGTCGCCGCGGTCGAACAGGCCGGATACCAGGCGGCCCTGCCCGTGCCGCCCGCCGGTGAGGAGGCGGGGGAAGAGGAACCCGACGCGGATGGTGCTGAGGCCGCCGTTCGGCAGGAACGCGAACGCCTCCTCGTCACCGCGTTGCTCGCGGTGCCGGTCCTGGTGCTGTCGATGGTGCCGGCCCTGCAGTTCCGTAACTGGCAGTGGCTGTGCTTCGCGCTGGCCGCCCCGGTCGCGGTGTGGAGCGCCTGGCCCTTCCATACCCGCGCGGTACGGGGTTGCGTCACTCCACGGCCACCATGGACACCCTCGTCTCGCTGGGCGTCGTGGCGTCCTTCCTCTGGTCGACGTACGCCCTGTTCCTCGGCGGGGCCGGCGATCCCGGGATGCGGATGCCGTTCAGTCTGCTGCCGTCCGCGGCGGACGGGACGGCGCACGTCTATCTCGAATCGGCGGTCAGCGTCCCGCTGTTCGTGCTGACCGGGCGGTTCCTGGAGGCGCGCGCACGGCGCGGCACCGGCGCCGCCCTGCGGTCGCTGGCGGAGCTGGCGGCCAAGGAGGTGTCCGTCCGGGACGAGCACGGCGAACGCGCCGTCCCCATCGAACAGTTGCGGGTGGGGCAGGTCTTCGTCGTGCGGCCGGGTGAGCGGGTCGCCACCGACGGGTGCGTGACGGAAGGCAGTTCGGCCGTGGACCTGTCGCTGGTCACAGGGGAGAGCGAGCCGGTCGAGGTGAGCCCCGGTTCGGCGCTGGTCGGCGGGGCCGTCAACGTCGGCGGGCTGCTGCTGGTGCGAGCCACCGCCGTCGGCGCGGACACCCAACTCGCCCGGATCACCAGGCTGGTCACCGATGCGCAGGCGGGCAAGGCCCGGGCGCAGCGCCTGGCCGACGCGGTGGCCGGAGTGTTCGTGCCCGTCGTGCTGAGCATCGCGGTGACCGTCCTCGGGTTCTGGCTCGGTGCCGGAGCCGATCCGCAGGCGGCGCTCACCGCCTGTGTGGCCGTCCTCGTGGTGGCCTGCCCGTGCGCGCTGGGCCTGGCCACGCCGACGGCGCTGATGGCCGCCACCGGGCGCGGGGCCCAACTCGGCGTGCTGGTAAGCGGTCCGCAGACGCTGGAGGCACTTCAGCACGTGGACATGGTCGTGCTGGACAAGACCGGCACCCTGACCTCCGGCCATATGAGCGTCGCCCAAGTGACCGCGCTGCCTGGTGAGTTGGGGCAGGAGACCGTGTTGCGGCTGGCCGGGGCGGTGGAACAGGGGTCCGAGCATCCGCTCGGCCGGTCGATCAGCGCGTACGCGCGCCGCTCGGCGGGAGACGAACCACCGCCCTCGGTACGGGAGTTCATGGCCACACCGGGGCAGGGCGTCGAGGGCCTGGTGGAGGGTCGTAGGGTCGAAGTGGTCGTGCCGGACGGCGAGTTGCCCCGCGTGCTGGCTGAGGCCCTGGCGGCGGCCGAGAGTGCCGCGCACACGCCCGTCCTCGTGCGCGTCGATGGGCGCGCCGCAGCGCTGATCGCCGTAGGCGACCTCGTACGGCCCGGCAGCTACCGAGCCGTGGACCAGCTGAGGCGCCTCGGTATCCGCCCGGTGCTCGCCACCGGCGACCGCAAGGCGCCCGCGCAGGCGGTGGCCGACGCCCTCGGCATCGAGGACGTGCACGCCCGCTGTTCCCCGAGGAAAAGGCCGCTCTGGTACGGCAGTTGCAGGAAGAGGGGTACCGGGTCGCGGTCGTCGGTGACGGCGTGAACGACGCCGCCGCGCTCGCCGGCGCCGACCTGGGCATTGCCATGGGCACCGGCACGGACGTGGCCATCGGGGCCGCCGCCCTGACACTGGTGCGCGGCGACATCGAGGCGCTCGCCGACGCCGTACGACTGGCCCGGCGCACTCTCGGCACGATCCGGGCCAACCTGGTGTGGGCCTTCGGCTACAACGTCGTCACCGTGCCGCTCGCCATGGTCGGGCTGCTCAACCCCCATGGTCGCCCGCCGCCGCGATGTCCGCAAGTTCGGTGCTCGTGGTGTGCAACAGCCTGCGGCTGCGCGCCTGGCAGCCGTCTCCCGCACCAGGACGCGGGGGCCGAACGAGGAAGGCCGGTGCCCGATGAGGCGGATGCCATCCCGGGTCGATGACCGGCAGCGGCTGCGCGACACCGTACTCGCCGCCCTCGTACCCGTCGCCGCGTGCACGGTGGCGCTCGCGGGCCTGACCGCGTGGACGGGCACCGGCAAGGCCGGTACTCCTGCGCGTATCCGCGTCACCGAGGGACGTCTCCTGTTGCCGTCCGCCGGAGTTGAGGAGACGGCGGCCTTCTTCCGGATCACCAACGAAGGGGGCTCGGCCGACCGCCTCATACGGATCACCTCACCCCGTGCCCCTGGTGGCATCGCCCTCTCCAGGCACCGTATGACGGAGGGGAACGGGGCCTACAGCACCGCGATCGACTCCGTCGACATCGCGGCGGGTGGCAGCCTCGCCATGTCGCCGACCGGAGTGGACCTGAGTGTCGCCGCGGTCTCGGACACGTGGCGCTCGGGCGACCTCGTCCCCTTCACCCTGGAGTTCCGGCGCAGTGGCCGGGTCACGGTGCTCGCGGTCGTGGTGCGTCCCGGCAGCGTCTCGTTCCCGTAGTCGTCCGGAACGGCCGTCGAGTTCCCAGTGCCGCCATGTGACATGAGTCACGGCATCCGTGGTGAGTCGGGGCCCCGGTGTGCGCCCGTACCCCCTGATGACGATCAGACGCCGGGTGCAAAGATGGGCGCGCTATGACTGTCGGAGGGTGGGGCCGCACGCTGCGGGCCGGTGTGTTCGCCGCCGCCTGCGTGCTGTTGGCCGCCCTCGGCCACGTGATGATGTCCGGCACCTCCGTCCCTTGGTGGACCATGGGCGCCGGTGCCGCGGGGACCGGAACGGCCGGCTGGTTGCTGGCCGGACGTGAGCGCGGGCGCGGGCTGATCGTCGCGGTCGTGGTCGCCGCTCAGACGGTGCTCCACGAGACGTTCTCCCTCGGCCAGTCCCTGATGCCCGCAAGTAGTGGTACGACGTCGGCCGACATGGGCGGCATGCACATGAGTTCCTCGGACTCCATGTCCATGGACGCCATGGACATGAGCGGCATGACCCATATGGCCCACGGCTCGGCCGACATGGGGCACGTGCACACGATGACGGGCAGCGCCTCGCTCGGCATGCTCGCGGCCCACCTCCTCGCAGCCGTCCTGTGCGGACTGTGGCTCGCGTACGGCGAACGCGCCGTCTTCCGCGTCCTGCGCGCGGCGGCAGCACGGCTTGTGGCTCCTCTGTGGATGCTGCTGGCGCTGCCGGCACCGGCCCGCCACCCGTCCACGCGCAGGCGCCGCACCCCCGAGTACCGGCCGTCTGTCGCCCGTTTCCTTCTCTGCTACTCCGTCACCTCCCGGGGACCGCCCACGGGCACCGCTGTCATCTGAGACAGCCGGAACCACCGGGGCTCACCCGCTTCTCGTCATGCCGCGCTCCGGCGCGGATCTCCCCAGCGCCGCACGCCACTTCGTGCGGGCCGACGAGCGCGCGCCGAGCCCGGGCCTCGCCGTACCCACCGCGTACGGCCGCACCCCATGTGCCGGAGAGCCGTGCCCCATCGCGGGACGTCGGCCCCGGACGACCCGAGAAGGACACCACGTGATCACTTCTGTGCTGCCCGCTCCCCGCCGGGAGGAGCGTGCCGCGGCGGACGCCTCCGCCACCGCCTGGGCACTGGCCGCCCGCAACGGCGACCCCCACGCGACCGAGCACTTCGTCCGTGCACTGCACGGCGACGTACTGCGCTACGTCGCCCATCTCAGCGGCGACCCCCAGACCGCTCACGACCTCACCCAGGACACGTTCGTCCGCGCCCTCGACAGCCTGCCGGGCTTCGAGGGGCGTGCCTCGGCCCGCACCTGGCTGCTGTCCATCGCCCGTCGCGCGGTGGCCGACAGTTTCCGCAGGGCCGCGGTCCGCCCGCGCCTGGCCGACGCGCACGACTGGCAACTGGCCCTGGAACGAGCCCAGCCCCGCGACCTGCCGGGCTTCGACGAGGGCATCGCGCTCCTCGACCTGCTGGAGACACTGCCCGACGAGCGCCGCGAGGCGTTCGTGCTGACCCAGGTGGTCGGTCTGCCCTACGAGGAGGCGGCACGCTTCATCGGCTGCCCCGTCGGCACGATCCGCTCCAGGGTGGCCCGCGCGAGGACCACCTTGGAGCGCCTGCTGCGCGAAGCCGAGACCGACGCCGTCCCAGCGGCCTGACGTGAAGGCCGGCGCCTCCTGACGGGCGTCGGCCCTCACCTGAACCGCGACCGGGAACTGGACGGAGGAATGGCACGACTACTGGGGCGTGCCACAGAACCGAAGGCGATCACGTCGGCTCCCACCGGCGGACGCGGCGTCGCCCCACCACGGGCCCGCTCCTGCCGGGCTGCCGCCTCATCCGGCAACACGCTTCAAATCAAAGGGACTTGTCGGGAACCCACGACGCCACCGCCCCGACTACTGCGGCAGATCGCTTCCGCCCATGAGCAGCCCCCGTACGCAAGGAGCCCCCATGCCGATCAACCGGCCGGTCGCCACCGCCCTGGCCGCAGCCCTCTGCCTCCTCACGGCGGCCTGCGGCGACTCCTCGGACGACGGCAGAGCGAGCGGTACGACGACCGAGGCCGCGGTGTCGAAGACCGGCTACCCGGTGACCCTGGAGAACTGCGGTCGGACCGAGACGTTCGAGAAAGCCCCCAGTCGGGTCGTCGTCATGAACGGCGCCTCAGTCGCAGAAGTCTCCACACTCCTCGCCCTCGGTCTCCAGGACAAGATCGTCGCCAACCAGCAGTCCTACGGCATGTCCGAGGTGCCGGGCCGCGCCGAGGCCATCAAGAAGCTGCCCACCGGGGACGTCAAGCTCAACGAGGCTTACGACATCCCCGGGAGGCGATGCTCGGACTGCGCCCCGACCTCGTCCTGTCCGTCACCACGTACGGCTTCGACCAGAAGAACGGCTTCGCCACCCGCGACCAGTTGAAGCAGGTGGGCGCCAACAGCTATGTCTCACCGCAGGGTTGCGACGACGACCCTTCGAAGATGACCGTCGCCGACAGCTACCGACTGCTCCGTGACATGGGAAAGATCTTCGACGTCAGTGACAGGGCCGAGAAGCTGATCGCCGCCTCCGAGAAGAACATCGCGGCGGTCTCGGCGAAGATCAAGGGGAGAAGCAGGCCCCCAGGGTCATGGTGCTGTTCTCCAACATGTCGATGGGCAGCAACGACTTCAGCTCGGTCGTCGCCAACGGCATCATCAACGACATCCTCGCCAAGGCCGGCGCGTCCAACGCCTTCGCGAGCGCCTCCAAGACCACCTTCGCCGACCTGAGCAAGGAGAAGGTCGCCGCCACCGACGTCGACGCCGTCGTCGTCATCAGCTACAACGACCCCGACCCGGCGGCATACGCCAAGAAGCTGCTCAAGGAGTTCCCCCAGTGGCCGGCCGCCAAGAACAACACGTACCTCACGCTCTCGGACTCGATGTACCTCGGCCCCAGCAACGACCTGGCCGTGGAGAAGATCGCCCAAAAGCTGCACCCGGACGCGTTCTGAGCCGGATCACGGTCCCGCTGGCCTTCCTGCTCCTGCCGGTCGCGCTGCTCGCGACCATGATCGTGGCGATCAGTGTCGGCGCGGTGAACGTCCCGCTCGGTGACGTGTGGGCGATCGTCCTCCATCACGTCACCGGCGTCGGGGCGGCGCCCTCCGATCCTGCGCTCGACCAGATCGTCTGGAACTTCCGTACGCCGCGCGTGGTGTTGGCCGCCCTGGTCGGCGCGGCCCTGGCCGTATCAGGCGCGGTCCTCCAGACCGTCGTCTCCAACCCGCTGGCCGACCCCATCGTGCTGGGCTTCTCCTACGGCGCCACGCTCGGCGCGGTCCTCGTCATCACCCTGGGCGGCGGCGCCGCGCTCGCCGGACTCGGGGTGTCGGCTGCGGCCTTCGTCGGCGCGGTGGTCGCGGGCGCGCTGGTCTTCGCGCTCGGACAGCGGCGGGGCCGACTCGCGCCGACCCGGCTGGTGTTGGCGGGGGTGGCCGTCGGCTACGTCTTCCTCTCGGCGACCAGCTTCGTGCAACTCCAGGCGACGCCCAACGAGTTGCGCACGGTCATGTTCTGGATGCTGGGCAGCGTGGCCGGAGCACAGTGGGACCAACTCCCCACGGTCACCGTGGTCGTGCTCGTGACGACGGCCCTCCTGACGCTCTTCGGACGGCGGCTCAACGTCCTGCTGGCCGGCGACGAATCCGCCACCGCACTCGGCGTCGACGTCAACCGGCTGCGCGCCGTGCTCCTCGTCCTCAGCGCGCTCCTGACCGGAACCGTCATCGCCGTCGCCGGCACCATCGGCTTCGTCGGCCTGATGATCCCGCACCTCGTCCGCCTCACCACCGGCGCCGACCACCGCCGACTCCTGCCCCTGACCGCCCTGTTGGGCTCGGTCTACCTGGTCCTCGTCGACCTCCTCTCCCGCACCCTCGACCGCCCCAACGAACTGCCGCTCGGCATCCTGACCGCACTCCTCGGCGCCCCCTTCTTCCTGTGGCTGCTGCGCCACAACAAGGGTCTGGACTGAACCCCCATGAAACTCACCGTCGACCAACTCCACATCACCCTGGACCGCAGCCCGATCCTGCACGGCGTGAGCCTTGAGGCCCGCAAGGGCGACGTCGTAGGCCTCGTCGGCCCCAACGGCAGCGGCAAATCGACCCTGTTGCGCGCCGTCTACCGTTCGCTCCGCCCGGCGGACGGTGTCGTCAGGGTCGGCGAGGACGACGTATGGACCCTGTCCGCCCGCGCCGCGGCCCGCCGTACCGCCGCGGTCCTCCAGGACGCCACCGGCAACACCACCGGCCTGACCGTGACGGAGATCGTCGCCCTCGGCCGCGCCCCCGCACCACGGCCTGCTGGGACGCGACGGCACCGAGGACCACAGAGCTGTAGAAGAGGCCATCGACCACTGCGGCGTACGACCGTACGCGGACCGCGACTACGCCTCCCTGTCCGGCGGCGAGCGCCAACGCGTCCTGCTGGCAAGGGCGTTGGCCCAGAGCGCCCGACTCCTCGTCCTGGACGAACTCACCAACCACCTCGACATCCGCGCGCGGTTCGAGCTGCTGGACCTGATCCGCGCCACCGGCATCACCACGCTCGCGGTCCTGCACGACCTCGACCTGGCCGCCCGCCTCTGCGACCAACTCGTCGTCCTGCACGAGGGAGGAGTGGTAGCCGCCGGGCCGGTCCTGGAGGTGCTGACCCCGCAGACCTTCCGGGACGTCTTCGGCGTACGAGCGAGCGCCGAGCGGCACGCCGACGGCGTCATTCGCGTCACCTACGACGCCCAGCCGCTCGCCCGCGTCGGGACGGCGGCGACGCAGGACGACGTGACCTCAGAGCCCGCCGCGCGCTGATCCCGGGGCAGATCCTGCAGGGCGCCGCAGACGCCGGGATTCCTTCGCGACGCCTACCGGGCAGCCTCAACACGCCCTGGTTTCCTGGTTGGTGAAGGATCAAAAGCCGTGGTCCTCGGAGTGCGGAAGCTGTTTTGGTGGCCCGTACCGCTATGGCGGGCGGTACAGCTCGTTGACGGCCTGAGCGGCTGCGGCGATCGCTCCGCAGCATCCGCATCGCGCCTCATCAGCACATCGAGACGCCCCCTAAGTAGTCGTAGATACATGGGAGTTGGTTCCCGTGGTGCACGGTGAAACGGAAGCACCGGGAGTGAACGAGCGCACGGCACCGCAGAGCCACGCTCCCGCCTCCCCGCGCGCGGGCGCGTCCGGTCATCTGCCCGGGGTATGCCCATGGCTGTACCGGGCCCCAGGTAATCGACACGCCTTCGGCCGCCCGAATCCCGCCCCCGAAAGGCAGTGCACGATGAGCGAGATCAACATCAACGGCCTGGAACCGCTGGCGACCTTCTGCGGAAACTGCAACTGCGGCTGCCCGCAGCTGTTCGTCGACCCGGGCGCACCCGCCGAGCGCCGCGTCCTGCTCACCGACGACTTCGGCCAGCGCGTCCAGATGAGCGCAGACCAGTTCGCCTCCCTGGTGGAGGAGGCGAAGGCGGGCAAGCTCGACGGCATTGCCGTCGCCTGAGCGATGCCACGCGCCCGGCGGAACGGACCCCGCGTGGTGTGGCCCTGGGATCAGCAGCCAAACAGAGGCAGGTCGCGGAGCCGTGCCTCGGTGTGGCCGCTGCCGGCCGCCACGGTGGCTGTCCTGGCCGCGGGCTACGGCCGGCTGGGAGACGTGGTCGCCGGCACGGTCGGTGCCGTCGTCGGCTGCCTGGCCGCTCCCGCCGTCAGCGGGCTGTTGTATCTGCTGGTGGAGCGGGCGGTGTCCGGGCGCCCGCCGTCACCGCCCTCGCGGGCTCAGGCACGTACCGCGTTGAGCACGTGCCCGTAGGCGTCGGCGGTGTGGGCGATGGCCTCGGCGCAGATACGGCAGTGCGCTTGGTGCTCGACGTGTCCGCCGCACAGGTCGCGGCCATGACGTCGGCGCTGTCCAGGTCCTGGTAGATGGCCTTGCGGAATTCGTCGCGTCCTTCACGGCGAGCATGCCCATGGCGCACGCGGTGAAGGCCGTCGAGCAGACGGCGAGTACGTCGATGGACCCGGGCCCGCGACTGCCCGGCGCGAAAGAGATGAACTCCCGCGCGTGAACGCCTGGTTGCTCCCGCCCGTAAGGAACCAGGAAGCCCATCGGTTCGAGGAGTTGTGCGATGCCCCGGAGGTGCCGCGGCGGCGGAACACGCCCGGGGAACCGCACGGCGCGGGCCACGGAGAGCGTCGGCGCTCTGCGTCCGTTGCGCGCGGCCGTCTTCGCGGCTGTCTGCGTGGTGACGACGGCACTGGGGCACACTGTGATGTCCGGTGATCTGCCGCCGTGGTGGACGCTCATCCTGGCGTTCACGGGCACGGCGTCCGGCGCCTGGTGGTTGACCGGCCGCGAACGCGCTGCCGTAACTGTCGTCGGAGCAACGGCTGTTACGCAGGGGCTGCTGCACCTGTTGTTCGACGCGGCCCACTCGCTCGACAGTGCGCCGGTCGGCGCACCAGGTGCGAGAGCGGCCACCGGCATGGTCATGGACATGGGCCACTCGGGTTCGAGCATGGTGATGGAGGGGGCCGGGACAACAGGCACTCCCGTCACCCTGCCGCTGGAGTCCGTCATGGCGCGGCACGGCTCCACCGGGATGTTCCTCGCGCATCTGCTGGCCGCCGTCGTGTGCGGACTGTGGCTGTGGCGGGGTGAGACGGCCGCCTACCGGCTGGGCCGAGCCCTGGCCGTCGCCCTGTTCGCGCCGCTTCGACGTGTTCGCCGCATGCTGGCGCGCACGAGGCGCGAAGTCCGCGACCTCGCGGGTCGAACCGCGGTGGGCGTGGCGGGAGTTCGGGCGACGGTCTCCGTCGTGTTGAAGCATGCCGTCATCCGCAGAGGGCCACCCGGGGTCGGTTCAGCGCTTCTGAGCCTGTCGCCCGGCCTGCTGCCCGCCTGACACCGCCCCAACTCCCTTGTGGTGTACCGGCGTTGGCCAGGGGCCGGTTCATTCCCGGATCGGCGTGCGCTCCCGCGTACGTCCGTTCCTCCACCCGGCCCGGAGCATGCCT
Source organism: Streptomyces sp. P3 (assembly GCA_016893485.2). GTDB lineage: Bacteria > Actinomycetota > Actinomycetes > Streptomycetales > Streptomycetaceae > Streptomyces. Next base: position 300,415 of record JAFEKX020000001.1, on the reverse strand, counting down.
GCCCTCCTGCGTGCGCGCAGCGAGGGCGCATGCTCTCCGCTCCGCTGATCGATCGGGAATTCCATGCACCACAACAGACTCGTCCGCGCGTCCACGCCCGACGACGCACCGACGCCCCCAACCACCCACCGCAGAAACCGACTTGGCGCCTGCGTCGCGCTTCTGACCGCGATGACGGCCCTCGCCACCGGTTGCGGAGGCCATACGGCCGACCACGCCTCCGCCAAGGCCGCGCCGTCCGCCTCGACCTCCGCACACGGCATGGACGGCATGGACGGGATGTCCGGCATGGCGATGGGGATCCCTCGGCCACGCCCGCCTACAAGATCTCCGGCGCGAGCGTGGTGAAGGGCGCCTTCAAGATGCTCGACACCCGTCCGCCGGGCATGGACAACGTCAAGGGCACGGCCTGGCTGGCCCAGGGTTCCAAGGGCACCACGGTCACCGTCTCGCTGACCGGCCTCAAGCCCGGACACGTCTACATGGCACACCTGCACGCCCAGCACTGCTCCGCCGACAACGGAGGGGAGCACTTCCAGTTCAAGAAGGGCGGCCCGGCCATGCCCCCGAACGAGATCCACCTCATGTTCACCGCCGACAAGTCGGGAACGGGCATGACGACGGTCGACAACTCCCGCAAGACCGGCAAGGGCGCGGTGGCGATCGTGATCCACCCCAACGAGGCACAGGACAACCGGATCGCATGCGCCGACTTCGACTTCTGAGAACGACGGCCGCGCCGCTCGGCTGGGCGGGTGCGCTGCTGCTCCTGTGTGGCACGCCCGCGTACGCCCACACCGCGCTGAAGGACGCGGCACCGGCCCCGGGAGCCAAGGTCGGTGCGGGCACCCGCGTGGTCCGGCTGACCTTCAACAACCTGACGGTCGGTATCGCGCCGAACATCAGCATGGTCGGACCCGACGGCCGGGCCATTCCGGTGGGACAACCGGTCGTCACCGACACCACCACGGCCTGCGCCGCCGTGTCCCCGCTGCCGGCGGGGGTCATCACGCTCACGTACTCGATCACCGCGGGCGACGGCGACGCTCAGACCAACTCCTACCAGTTCGAGGCCGTCGACGGCACCAAGCCCGCCGATATCCCCTCCGTCTGCGCGCAGTTGAGCCTGTCGGCCCCGGACACGGACACGTCCGACAGCTTCCTCGGCCTCGGCCGCACCACGGGGTGACCGTCCTGGCGGGCGGCGCCGCCGTGGCTGCGGGCGGAGGCTTCCTCGCCATCCGTGGCCTGCGCCGTCGGAGAGTCCTGAAGGAGAGCGGCACCGGGTGAGGTGAGGTCCGCCTCTGGGGCGCCGGGCCGGAGACCAGATCTCCGGCCCGGTTCCACGCATGTCCTCACGCGGGAGCCCGTCAGCTGAACTCGGCGTTCGCGCAGTCGAATTCAGCTGACGGGCGGGAACTCAAGGACCCATCCATCCGACTGTTTCAACGCAGCGGCCGAAAGCGGGCCGTGGAGCGATGCCTCGGGGACTCACATCGAGCGGGCGTCGGTTCCTGCACGGATCCCGGTGCCTCGTGCACCGCCGACACAGCACGAGGTGGGATTGATGTCCGTCAGCTCCGATACCCCCGACCTGTCCGAACCAGGCGGATCGACCAAAGAGAAACCGTCGGCAGCATCGACCGAAGAGAAGCCTTCGGCAGCGCCGACCTCGCCCCCGACCGCCGCCCCGGCCCGACGGCAGGACGGCTTCGGCCCCCTGCTGGTACGGCTCCACTTCTACGCCGGCGTCCTGGTGGCGCCCTTCCTGCTCGTCGCGGCCATGACCGGCCTGCTCTACACGTTCACGCCCCAACTGGACTCACTCGTCTACGGCAAGGAGCTGCACGTCTCCCACACCGGTGGCAGTGTCCGCCCGCTGTCGGAGCAGGTGGCCGCCGCACGGGCAGAACATCCGACCGGGACACTGACCGCCGTACGCCCCGGCAGTGGCGACGAGACCACCCAGGTGGACTTCGCCCTGCCCCGACTCGGGAGAAGGCACACACCGTCTACGTCGACCCGTACACGGGCAAAGTGCGCGGGCAGTTGACCACCTGGTACGCCGGCACCCCGCTCAAGACCTGGCTGGACGACCTGCACCGCAACCTGCACCTGGGAACGGTCGGCCGGTACTACTCCGAGATGGCCGCGAGCTGGCTGTGGGTCCTCGTCCTCGGCGGCCTGATCCTGTGGTGGCGCCGACAGCGCGGCAACCGGAGCGCACGGCGCCTGCTGCTGCCGGAACGGGGCACGAAGAAGGGCGTACGGCGCACCCGCAACTGGCACGCCGTGACCGGTGTATGGCTCGCCATCGGCCTGCTGGGCCTGTCCGCGACCGGTCTGACCTGGTCCCGCTACGCCGGCGCGAACTTCGGCGAGGCCCTCGACTCACTGCGCTCCGGCACGCCCGGCGTGTCCACCACGCTGACCGCCGCGAAGGGTTCCGCCGCCGCGAAGAGCGCCGACCCGAGTGCGATCGACGGCGTACTCAAGGCGGCTCGTGGCGACGGTCTGAGCGGCACTGTGGAGATAGCCGTACCGGCGGACGGCACCACCGCCTGGACCGTGACGCAGACCCGCAACCTCTGGCCGGTCGGCCGGGACAGTGTCGCCGTCGACGCCGCTACCGACACCGTCGTCGACCGGGTGAACTTCGCCGACTGGCCGGTCCTCGCCAAGCTGACCCGCTGGGGCATCAACGCGCACATGGGCACCCTGTTCGGCATCGTCAACCAGATCGCGCTCGCGCTCGTGGCCGTCGGCTTGATCTGTGTGATCCTCTGGGGCTACCGCATGTGGTGGCAGCGCCGCCCCCCCGCGCCGACCGGCGCGCCTTCGTCGGTACCCCGCCCGCCCGGGGCTGCCTGGCGCGGCCTGCCCTCCAGGACCGTGGCGATCGGCATCGTCGTAGGGGCCGCGGTCGGCTGGGTGATCCCGCTGTTCGGCATCCCGCTCGCCGTCTTCCTGGTCGCGGACCTCGTAGTCGGCGCCACCAGGCGCCGCCGTACGCCCAGTTCGCCGACGGCCGCGACCACTTCCGGCGGCTGACCGGCACTACCGGGACGAGCCCGGTCGACCTTTCCGGCGGCGGCGGCGGATCAGGCGACGGAGCCGCTGCCGCCTCCAGGCGTCCGTGCCGTGGAGCGGCCGGGCAGCCCTGGCCCGGCGGGCCGGCGACCGCGCGGACCCGACACCGCTCGGTTGACGAGGAGGTGCAACAAGGCGCTCGTCGAAAGTCCCGCGACGGCACCGAACAGCGCCCCTGCCGTGCCCGCGACGAGGAATCCCAGCCAGGCGTACCCACTGGCGAGCAGCCCCGTGGTCAGGACCGACAGGGACCACGCCTCGCTCAGAAGCCGGCGTGCGGTGCGTGGTCCCCGACGTTCGGTGGCGGGGGCTCCCAGGGCCACGCTCCGTCCGCAACGGTCCTGGACGCCCCGAGTACCTCGGACATGGCCCCGCCCCTCTCGGGCACCGTGTGCTCCGCCGGTCGCCGCCACGGCTGTGGGCGGGCCCTCGATTCCTCCCCACCCGGAGTCGACGAAAACTACGGAAGCGCGGGACGAGCAGGAGAGAGGCGTACCGCTCTCCCCGGGTGATCGCCGTGTGCCGTCACACGAGCAGGGCGAACATGACGGCCATCCCCAGCGCCATCGCGGCATGACACGCCGGGGACAGTGCTGCGCCGTGCTTACCGCCTCCAACTCGCAGCCGCCTTCGCGCTGTTCACGTTCCCCGGCCGCGCCCCTTTCCCTGATCCCGTCGAGCGCACGGGTCAGCCAGGACAGACCAAGACCCCAAGAACCACCGCGAGCAGCACCGCCACAACGCGCGGGCCGGTCCCCGTCAGACTCATGGCGGCCAGACCGGAACCGCCGGACATGTCCATTCCCGCCATGTCCTGCGCACCGGCCGCCTCCGACTGACCCGACATGGCTCCCGAGGACGCCATCGCCGCCACCATCCAGGCCATGGCGCCCATCATCAACCCGTGCGGCAGGGCGGCGAGTACCGCTCGGATCCGAGTTCGGTCACCGGCCCGGAAGGGGGCCGCCGCGAGGAACCACAACCCGCCCACCGAGAACAGCACCACCTGCGGAAGCGCCGGCAGGTCCATGCCCCAGGGCCAGGCCGTGGCGATCATCAGCGCCCCCATCGCCGCGTGCAACGCGTGATCCGCCCGTTCGGCCACTCCCGTGGCGGGCAGGACCATCCGCCACACCCCGTACAGGAGCGGCACGGCGAACATCAGGCTCAGAATCCAGCGCAGTCCGGCCGCGGCGATCACGAAACCCCAACTCCGGGACGCCATAAGGCATCCCGCATCCGATTCACGACGGGTCGCATCAGCAAGGGGGAGGCATGGAGTGCCGTCAGTGACCTGCTGGATGGACGCAACAGGAGTCGGGGCGGTACGGGAGCGAGTTCCCAAGTCGACGTGTGAGTACGGTCACTTGGGCATCAGGTTTCAGGCCGCAGGCTCCGGCGGAAGCGAGGAGTCCAGCAGCGCGGCCATGCGGGGATCGGTCAGCCGGTAGCGGACGACGCGGCCGTCCTTGTCGGCGGTGACGGTGCCCGAGGCGCGCAGCAGACGCAGGATCTGGGAGACGGACGTGTCGCTGATCCCCGTGGCCAGCGCCAGATCCGATACGGCGATGGGCCCGGCCCGGTGCACGGCCAGCAGCACGGACAGCCTGTTCGGCTCGCCCAACAACGAGAAACGGGTGGCCCACTCGGCGAGGCGGGCTGCGTCGCCGATGCCCTCGATGGCCTCGCAGACGGTGTGCTCATCGATCGCACGACGGTGCGCGCGACTCTCCGGAACCAGATGCATGCCCCCATCCTCGCCCTTGTGCCCGTGTGAAGTGCAACACCTGTGCAATTGCGCAGACTTGTGGATGACCAGGGGTCGCACCTAGCCTGATCCGGCCGTGGTGTTCGGGAAGACCGGTGCACTGTGTCCGATCAGGGTCGGGCACGGGAGTCCGGAGCGGCCCTCGCCACTGTGATCGGGAAGTCTCCGCACCATCCCCGCTCCCACCCGGGAGCGGGCGGCCACGGGCGCATGTCGCGCCCGGGAAGGCCGGGCGGCGCAGACGTCGGACCCGTCAGCCAGGAGACCGGCCACGGCACCGTACGACGACCCCGTCCACGAGGTGCTGGAGAGGCTGCCCCGAACATGTCCCTGCCCGAAAACCCCGCCCCGCCGTCCTCCGCCACCGGGACACCGGCCGCGCAGTCCCTGCGCTGGGAACGCCGCGACTGGCTCCGCACCGGCGCGCTGCTCGCCGTCATCGCGGCCCTGCACGTCGTAGCGTTCATGATCCTCATCGCGATGGTCGCCCCGAACCACTACACCGTCGGCAACCAGGTCTTCGGCGTGGGACTCGGCATCACCGCCTACACCCTGGGCATGCGGCACGCCTTCGACGCCGACCACATCGCGGCCATCGACAACACCACCCGCAAGCTGATGGCGGACGGCAAGCGACCGGTGTCGGTCGGCTTCTGGTTCGCGCTCGGCCACTCGACGATCGTGGTCGCGATGGCCTCGCTCATCGCCGCCGGCGCCAAGGTCACCGGCACCCTGCTCAACGAGGACTCCGACGCCCATGTGACGCTCGGCCTGATCGGCACCACCGTCTCCGGCACCTTCCTCTACCTGATCGCGGCCCTCAACCTGGTTGCCCTCACCGGGATCTACCGGGTCTTCAAGGCCATGCGAGCGGGCCCAGTTCGACGAGCACGAGTTGGAGAAGCACCTCGCGAACCGCGGCTTCATGAACCGCATCCTGGGCCGGCTGACGAGGTCCATCACCCGGCCCGGCCAGATGTATCCCGTCGGCGTCCTGTTCGGCCTGGGCTTCGACACCGCCACCGAGGTCGCCCTGATGGTCATGGCCGGCTCCGGCGCCGCCGCCGGGCTGCCCTGGTACGCGATCCTGTGCCTGCCCCTGCTGTTCGCGGCGGGCATGAGCCTGTTCGACACCCTCGACGGCTGCTTCATGAACTTCGCCTACCACTGGGCGTTCTCCAACCCGGTCCGCAAGGTCTACTACAACCTCACCATCACCGGCCTGTCCATCGCGGTCGCCTTCATCATCGGCACCATCGAACTCGTCAGCGTCCTGCACGACAACCTCGGCCTCCAGGACGGCATCACCAACTGGATCTCCGGCATCGACCTGGACAACGTCGGCTACATCATCGTCGGCCTCTTCGTCGTCGTATGGGCCTGCGCCATCGCCTACTGGCGCCTGGCCAACGTCGAACACCGCTGGAACGCGAAGACCGCCACCGCGGACTGAGCCCCGGCTGCGGGGCCCACCGGCCGACCCGGGTACTGAACGGGACCCGCATCCGACTCGCAAGAAGGACGCGGGGTTTGACCAGGCCGTACGTGGACGGTGGTGCACATGCGCGGGCAAGAGGAGAGATCCTCCGCCCGCGCGGCCGCACCGGTGGACGTGAGCGCGTCCCCAGCGCTACGGAGCTTGCGCGCGACGGTGCTCGCCGTGCTGTGCGTACTGCTTGCCGCCGGGCAGGCACCGTAACCGCGCTCGCCACCGCCGACATCCTGGCCGCAGCCGGGGTCGCCTCAACTCACGTCACCGTCCACCCCGAGAGTTACGCCAAGGGCGCCACGGACGCGTCCTCACCTTCCTGGTCCCCAACGACGTGGACGCCAAGGGAGGCACCAGTACCCCAGCCGCCTCGACGACGGCCTCGAAGTCCTCCGGCGACAGTTCCAGCAGCTCCAAGTCGACCGCGCCGACAGCGATTCCACGACCCGTGGGCTCGGCGTCGCCGGACTGATCGTGGGCGTACTGGGAGTGGCGGCGAGGGCGTTCGCCATCGTGCGCAACCGCTCCGCCGGATCTCGGGATTGGTGCTTTCTCAACGGGCGTGGAAGCACCTTGCCCGCGCATGGCCGGACTCGCCAAGCTCGTGCGCACCCCGTCCTGGGCCAAGTGAGGCGCCGGACATGCAACGCCGGCGCCGGGTGGGCGGCCGCTCGGCCCGGGTCCTGGATCACCCCGTCGTGGAGGGCGCGGGCGCCTCCGGCCGCGGCCTGTTGTCCGCCTCTGACACGCGGCGGAGCTCCTCCGAAGGTAAGGAGTTCGCGCTGTAGATTGACGGGTCATGCTCAACGTTAAGGTCCTGGGAACCATCGGCGCCGACATCGACGGTGCGCCGGTCAACCTGGGAGGTCCCCGGCAGCGGGCCGTCCTCGCCCTCCTGCTGGCCGACCGCGGTCGTGTGGTGTCCGTCGACGGACTCATCGACCGCCTGTGGCGGGGGCGGCCCCGGAGAAGGCGGCGGCCTCGCTGCACGTCTACGTGTCCAACCTGCGGCGTGCGCTCGAACCCGGGAGACCGCCCCGTACTCCGGCCGGCGTCCTGGTCAGTGCCCCGCCCGGGTACGCGCTGCGGCTGCCCGAGGACGCGGTCGACGCCTGGCGGTTCGAGGCGGCGGTACGGCGGGCACGCACGGCACCGGGGCGGAGGCCCGGCGCCTGCTCGAGGAGGCGCTCGGGTGGTGGCACGGAGCGGCGTACGGCGAGTGCGCGGACGAGGAGTGGGCGTCGGCCGAGGCCGCCAGGTTGAATGAACTGCACCTGACGGCACGGGAGATGGCGATCACCGCGACCCTCGCCACGGGAGCCGCGCGGGAGGCGGTGCCGGCGGCCGAGGCACTCGTACGGGAGCATCCCCTGCGGGAGGAAGGCTGGCGGCTGCTGGCCCTCGGGCTGTGGGCCAGTGGACGCCGCGCCGACGCGGTCGCCGAACTGCGGCGGGCGGCCGGTGTGTTGGCCGACGAACTCGGCCTGGGTTTCGGCAGCGCCCTCGCCGAGTTGGAGAGGGCCGTGCTGGCGGGGCGCACCGAGTTCCTGCGCGTGGCGGTACCGGCGAGGACCGCGGTGCCGGGAGCCATGGAACCCGTGGCAACCGACCTGTCGACGCAGGGGAGTTGGGCATCGGCGTCGGATGGGGGCGTGCCGCTCGGCGGAGTGGGGACCCGGTGGGCGTCGTCCTGCCGGACGACGACCTGTTCGTGGGCCGGGACGACGAACTGCGGGCCCTGGAGCAAGTGGCGCGCGAGGCCCGGCGGGGCGGCGGTGTGGTCCTGGTGACCGGTGACGCCGGGGCCGGCAAGTCGGCCCTGCTCGGCCGGTACCAACGGCGATTGCGGGAGCAGGGCTGGACCGTGGTGGTCGGCCGCTGCCCCGAGTTCGATGGCGCCCCTTCCGCCTGGGCCTGGGTGGAGGCGCTCGGCGCGCTCGCCCACCGGACCCCTCCCACCGACCCCGCCGCGCTCGGCCCCCTGCTCCAGGAGGCCGGCTACGGCGAGCGGGAAGAGGGCGACGCGACCGGCGGGGGCATGGCGGAGGGGTTCCCGGGGCGGGACGACACGGCGTCCGTCGGACGGTTCCGGCTGCACCGGGCGTTCAGCACCTGGCTGCGGGAGGCCGCCGCGGACGCGCCCCTGGCCGTGGTCGTGGACGATCTGCACCGGGCCGACGGCGAGACGCTGGCCCTGCTGGAAAGGACGGCCGAGCTGATCGGATCGCCGGTACTGGCGATCGCCGCGTATCGCCCGGCCGACGCGGGGGAGGCTGACGAAGACGCTCGCCGAACTCGCGCACCGCTCGCCGTACCGGCTGGCGCTCGGTGGGCTGCCGTTGCGCGATGTGGAAGCCCTGGTCAGGGCGGTGTGCGGGAAGCAGGTCGACGCGGCGACCGTCGGCGCGCTCGCCGACCGGACTGACGGCAACCCCTTCTACGTCCGGGAGAGCGCGCGGCTGCTCGCCAGCGAGGGTGCCCTGGTGGCGGTTTCCGAGGTCCCGCAGGGCGTGCGTGACGTGCTGCGGCGTCGGCTGCGGCAGCTGCCCGAGGGTGCGCTGGCCCTCCTCCAACTGGCCTCCGTGGTCGGCCGCGAGATAGAGATCTGCGTGCTCGTGGAGGCCGCGGACCCCGTCCGGCACGATGAGCACGCCGTGCTCGACGCCGCCGAGGCGGGTGTGGTGGCCGGGCTGCTGACCGAACCGGCGCCGGGCGTGGTCCGCTTCGCGCACGCGCTGGTCCGCGACACCCTCTACACCGACCTCGTCGGCGTGCGCCGGGCCCGACTGCACGCTCGCCTCGCCGAGGTGCTGCGCAGGCGCCGTCCGACGACCTCGCGGCCCTCGCGCACCACTTCGCCCGGGCCGGGAGCAAGCAGACCGCGTCGCTCGCCGTCGAGTACTCGCTCGCCGCAGCCGACCAGGCCGAGCGCCGCTACGCCCATGACACCGCGGTCCAGTTGCTCACCCAGGCCATCGAGTCCTTCGCCCTGATCCCTGCCGACGCGGACGGCGCAACGGTGAACGGCCGCTCCGGGCGGCTGGTAGCGCTGCTCGGCCGCCTGCTGCGGGCCGAGATACGGGCCGGAGCGATCGTGGCCGCGCGGCACACCCGGCAGCGCGCCCTGGAAGCGGCCGAGGGCGTCGGTCACGACGAGTTGGTCGCGGCGGCGCTCGGTGTGTGGGGCGGACCGGGGGCCGCCCTGAGCGGGCCACAGGGACTCGCCGAACCGGCGGCGATCGACGCGTTCGTCGACGTCCTGACGGCCCGCGCCGACCTGGACCCGGCCGTCCTCGGCATCCTGCCGCCGACTCCCGCGGACGACCTGACCTTCCACACGGCAGGCGGCGCACCCGTCGTACGACACGATGGCCTACGCCCCGGAGCCGGGACGAAGGCCATCGGGACGCGGCTCGCGCATCGTGGCGTGGCATCGGTGAGCGGGGTGGACGCGTGCGGTGAGGAAACGGCGGAGGAGAGGTCCGAGGCCGATCGCCGACTGGTCGTGGCCCGGGCCGTGGGCGATCCGTTGCTGCTCTCCTGCGCGCTGACGGTGGGGGCCGTCGTGAAGCCGGAGGGGTTCTCGGACCGCCGCGCGTTGCTGGCGGCGGAGTTGCGCGTCCTCGGCTACGCACACGACCTGCCCGCCAACAACTGGGTGCGCGAGCACACCGGGGCCATGGCGGCCGGGGCCCGCAACGACGTCGAGCAGGTTCGCCGGCACACCAGGGAAGGGCGGGCGATCGCCGAACGGCACCGCTTGGTGGAGGCCGAGGCGATCAACCTGCTGACCCTCGCCATGCTGGCGAACGTCGAGGGCCGCTTCGCCGAGTCGGAGGCCCATTACACAGAAGTACGCGACCGGCTGCGCTACCACGGCTCGCCGTTCGGCGACTTCGTGTACGTCGTGGGGCTGACGTCGGTACGCCTCGGCCAGGACCGCCCGAGCGCGGCCGAGCCCCTGCTGCGGACCCTTCTGCCCGGATCGGTGCCCGTCGCCGAACTCGCCCTCGGTGTCGTCCTCGCCCGGCAGGGCGAGCGCGAACAGGCGTACCTGCTGGGCCGGCGCTCTCCGACCGTCGTCCCGGTGGTCCCCGATCACCTGTACGGCATCGCCCTGTCCCTTAGGGCCGAACTCGCCTTCCTGCTGGGCGACCTGACCACCGCGCTGGAGCTGATCCCGCTCCTGCTGCCGCTGCGCACCCAGCTGGCCGGTGCCGCCAGCATCTCCTTCGCCACCCGCCCCTTCGCCCAGTCCCTGGGCGAGTTGCACCGGCTTCTGGGCGACGAGGACGAGGCGCTACGGCAGTTCGCTCGCGCCGAGGACGTGGCGCGGCGATGGGGCTCGCGGCACCTCGTGGAGGCGGCGCGGGCCGCCTCGCAGGAGCGGCCTGCCTGGAGGTGACGTGACGGCGGCGGGGATCAGCCCAGGTGCCACTTCTGGTTGGACGTCCCGCCGCAGCTCCACAGCTGGAGCCGGGTGCCGTTGCCGGTGCCCGAGTCCTTGGCGTCCACGCACTTGCCGATCACTGTGTTGACCAGGTCGTGGGAGCCGTTGAGGTTGAAGCGCTGGGCCCAGCCGCCGTTGCAGGTCGCCAGCTGGATGGCCGCGCCGTCGGACTCGAGGCGTTCGCGATGTCCAGGCACATGCCCATGGACCGCACGCTGCCGTCGGACTTGAACACCCACTTCTGCCAGGCGTCGCCGTCACATCCCCACAGCCGCAGCGGGGAGCCGTCGACACCGGAACGGGCGCTCACCTCGACGCACTTCGACGATCCGTAACCGACGATCTCGTCACCGGCAGCGGCGGCAGCGGCCGGCTTCGACGTCGGGGTCTTCGGCGTCGTGCTGCCCGATCCGGCACCGCTCTGTGCGTCGGCGTCGGCGGCGTGGGCCGCCTTGGTGCCGGACGCCTTGTCGGGGTGGGCGGCGGCCACCGGGGACGAACTCCCTCGGCGTGCGGGCCCTTGTCCGTACCGGCCTTCGACCCCTTCGTACGGTGGGTCGGCCGGCCGCTGCCCGAGGGGGAGCCGGTCTGCCCCACCGAGCCGCCCACCGTGAGCTGGGGACGGCGCCGTCGCCGACGCTCGCCGCCCGCGGACCGGAGTCGTCGTGGTCCGGCATCGAGATGAACGCGGCGCTGCCGATGCCGATGACCAGCAGGGCACAGCCGGCGACCGCGACACCGACCGCCCGCGCGCTCCGCTCCGGGCGCACGTCACCGGCACCCGTCCCGCGCTGTCCGCCGGAGTCACCCGACCCCGTCGCGCGCGGGCGGAACAGCGAGCCCGGCGCGCCGGACGCTTCCTGGGTACGGGGCTCGGCCGCCGATGCCGACGCGGGCGCGGGATCGGCCGATCGTGGCGCCCGGGGCGGAACAGCCCACCGGCCGTGGCGGGTTCGGGTGCGGGGGTGGACGTCGATGCGGAGGCGGGGGCGGGGTTGTCCGGCCGCGCCGCCGCCGGAGGGCTGAAACAGCCCGCCGGGTGTGGCGGGTTCGGGTGCGGCGGGTGATGCCGGAGCGGGTGTCGGGCTGTCCGGCCGTGGTGCCCTTGGGCGGAACAGTCCGCCCCGTGCGGCGGGCTCGGCCGCGGGGGCGGAGGCCGGAGCGGACGCCGGCATCGGGTCGTCCGACCGCCTCGTCCTCGGCCGGAACAACGTGCCCGGCGCGGAAGAGGTCTCGTCCGTGCTCGGCGCGGGGTCGGAAGCCGTCGCGGTCGCCGGTGTGCCGTCGGGTGTGCTCTCGCCGTCCGGGGCGGAGCCGTCCTCGGAGGGCGACGCGGGCTCCTCCGCCGACGCGTTCTCCGGCCCGGACGTCGGCTCGGTCTCCCGAAGCCACGGCAGCGGCCGTTCCCAGAGGGCCGGCTCCTCCGGTGTCTCCGGCTGCCCCGCTGTGTGCTCCATGTCTGCCTGCCCGTCTGCGTCCTCGATGTTCCCCGGCGGGCGACGTTAGGGGCGCCGGCCGTGGACACCCGCCGGGAGACGCCGGTTCTGCCCCGCAGGACCGCAAACCCTTCCCCTGCGGACCGGACGACCGGGGTGCCGTACCCCCGCACGGTGTACGACCGGCTACAGCGTTCCCGTGCGGAGCGCGTACGCGACCGCGTGGGTGCGGTTGCGCAGGCCGAGCCGGTTCATCATGACGCTGACGATGCTTTTGATGGTGCGCTCCGAGTAGTTCAGCTTCTGGGCGATCTCGGTCGTCTCCAGCCCCTCGGCCAGCAGCCGCAGCACGTCGACCTCGCGGGTCTCCAGGCCGGACGCGGTCAGCCCCAAGGGCCCCAGCACGTCGCGCTCGACCGTCATGAGGTGATAGAGGAGCTGCCCCTGGACCGGGTGCGGCAGCGCTGCCCCGCCCTCGGCCACCGCGCGCACGGACTCCACGACCTTGTCGTACGTGGCGTCCTGACGCCACGTCACCCCGCGCAGGCCGAACCGGACCGCCCGCAGCAGATGGGCCTCCCGATGTGCCCGGTGACCAGCACGATCCCCGGGCCGGGACCAGACGCGCGCTCGGCCACCGACTCCATCAGCAGCATGGTGTCCTCGGTGACGTCCGGTGTGATCAGGAGCGCCACGTCCGCGTTCCGGTGTTCCTCCTGCGGCAGCACCGTCAGATCCGGATACCTGCGCAGGCACCAGACGGCCCCCTCACCGGTGATGGGGTCACTGGCGAGGACTGCTATCGAGATCGTTCCCAACGTTCTTGCTTTCCTTCCGGGTGCGGACCGTCGCCCTGGAAGGGCGGGCGGCGATCGTCACCGGGCGGCCTTAAGGCCGACTTGGCGTGTACTTGGCGGTGCTGCCCCTGCGGCCAGGCTTCGCTGCCCGCGCGGGCGGACATCCGCCCGTACGCCACGGTCGCGGGCGGCCCTCTGCCTACGCTCCACGCGCGGATCCGGTCGTGGATCCCGTTGCGGGAACGCCAGCAGAAGCAGAGAAGAGAGCACGTTGAGCACCGTCGTCGCCAAGCGCTCGCCGCGTGCGGAAGGTCCCCCGATGCCGGAGGGCCAGGTGGAACTCGCCGAGCCCCCGGTGCTCGGCGAGCCGGCCACCGCCGACTTCGGCTCGGTGATGACGTACCTGCCGATGGGCCTGGGTGCAGGCGCCATGGTGCTGATGTACTCGGTCGGCAGCGGCGGTACGTCCATGTACATGATGACCGGGATGATGGGCGTCGCCATGATCAGCATGACGCTGACCCAGGTCGGCAGACCCGGCGCGGACCGGCGCCGCCGCATGCGCGCCGAACGCCGGGACTACCTGCGCTACCTCGCCCAGAAGCGCGTACAGGCCCGGCAGGCGGCCGACGGCCAGCGGGCCGCGCTGCTGTGGGACAACCCCGACCCGTCCGACCTGTGGGCGCTCGCGGCCGGCCCCCGCCTGTGGGAACGCAGGCCCGGGCACGAGGACTTCGGCCGGATCCGCATCGGTCTCGCGACCCGGCGCGCCGCACTGGAGTTCCTGCCGCCGCAGACCAAGCCGGTGGAGGACCTGGAACCGCTGTGCGCGATCTCGCTGCGCCGGTTCACCAAGGCCCACCAGACCGTGCCCCTGCTGCCGGTGCCGGTCTCCCTCCAGCGCTTCACCAGCGTCGAGTTCACCGGGGAGGCCGAGGAGGCGGTGGCTCTCGCCCGCGCGATGCTCGGCCAGTTGGCGGTCCTCCACTCCCGGACGAACTGCGGGTGGCGGTCCTCGGCGACGAGGCGGCACACCACGACTGGGACTGGCTCAAGTGGCTGCCGCACAACGCCCACCCGGCGGAGGAGGACGCGGCCGGAGCGGTGCGGCTGGCCGCGGGCGATCACGACGAACTCCTCGATCTGCTCGGGCCCGATGTCCGCGACCGTCCCGACCACGACGTCACCTCCTCGCCCAGCGTCGCCGAGCCCTTCACGGTCATCGTCGCCCAGGGCGTACAACTTCCCGCCACCTCAAGGCTGCTGGGCGCCGGGATACGCGGGGTGGTGCTGCTCGACCTCACCGGCGCGATGACCGGCGGACCCAAGGTGCTGCGGCTCACCGTCCGCGCCGGCGAGGTGGGCTTCCCCAGCGGCACCGAGAACGTCAGCGGCCGGGCCGACCGGCTCGGTCCCGTCGAGGCCGAGCAACTGGCCCGAGCGCTCGCCCCGATGCGTACCGGCGGTGGTGTCGACCTGGTCGACCGGCCCCTGGAATCCGACTTCGACCTGGCCACCATGCTCGGCATCCGTGACGTACGCGCCTTCGACGTCGCGGCCCAGTGGCGTCCCCGGCTGGCCCAGGACGCCCGGCTCAGGGTGCCGATCGGTGTCACCGAGGACGGCGAGATCGTCGAGCTGGACCTCAAGGAGTCCGCGCAGGGCGGAATGGGCCCGCACGGCCTGCTGATCGGCGCCCACCGGCTCCGGCAAGAGCGAACTGCTGCGCACCCTCGTCACCGGCCTGGCCGCCACCCACTCCTCCGAGATCCTGAACCTGGTCCTGGTGGACTTCAAGGGCGGCGCCACCTTCCTCAACATGGACCGGCTGCCGCACACCTCCGCCGTCATCACCAACCTCGCCGACGAACTCCATCTCGTCGACCGCATGCGGGACTCCATCAACGGCGAGATGATCCGCCGTCAGGAACTGCTGCGTGAGGCCGGATACGCGTCGCTCTTCGAGTACGAGAAGGCACGCGCCGCCGGGGCCGGCACCCTGGCTCCGCTGCCCTCGCTGCTGGTCATCGTCGACGAGTTCTCCGAACTGCTCGCCAGCAAACCGGAGTTCGTGGAACTGTTCGTCTCCATCGGGCGGCTCGGCCGCAGCCTGGGCGTCCATCTCCCTGCTGGCCTCCCAGCGGTTGGACGAATCGCGCATTCACCGCGTCGAGGGTCACCTCTCATACCGGCTCGCCCTGCGCACCTTCTCCTCGATGGAGTCGCGCAGCGTGATCGGCACCTCCAGCGCCTACGAACTGCCGTCCGCCCCCGGAAACGGCTACCTCAAGGTCGACACCACCAACCTCGTCCGGTTCAAGGCCGCCTACGTCTCCGGAGCGGCGCCCGCACCGGCCGGCCCCGAGGAGACGGCGCACCGGACGGCCGCGGCCCGTGAGGTGACCGCCTTCGGGCTGGAGCGGCACGGACCGCCGGCCGCGGACCGCGAGACGGAGGAGGCCGCCCGGCTCGTCTCGCTCGCCGAGGAGGCCCTGCGCGACCAGGGCGCCGGCGCCGGACCCGAGCAGGACGGCGGTGACGGCGGCGAGGACAGCCTGCTGGAGGTCTTCGTCGGACGGCTGGAGGACAGTGGTCCGCCCGCCCGGCAGGTCTGGCTCTCCCCGCTGTCCGAGTCGCCCGGCCTGGACCAGCTGCTGCCCGGCATCGTGCCCGACCCGGACCGCGGCATGGGCGCCGGCGACCCTCGCGTCCAGGGCGCGCTGCGCGTCCCGTTGGGCATGGTGGACCGGCCGTTCGAGCAGCTCCGCGAACTGCTCGTCGCCGACCTGTCCGGCGCCGACGGCCACCTCGGCCTGGTCGGCGCACCGCAGACCGGCAAGTCCACCCTGCTGCGCACCCTGATGCTGTCGCTGGCCCTGACCCACACGCCCGCCGAAGTCCAGTTCTACTGCCTCGACTTCGGCGGCGGCGGTCTCGTCTCCACCGCCGGACTCCCGCACGTCGGCTCCCGTGGCCACCCGACTGGAACGCGACCGGGTCCTGCGCACCGTCGAGGAACTCACCCAACTCCTGGAACAGCGCGAGCAGTTGTTCACCTCCCGGGGCCTGGAGTCGATGGCCGCCTACCGGGCGCTGCGCGCGGACGGCACGATCGACGACCCTTCGGCGATGTGTTCCTCGTGGTCGACGGCTGGGCCACGCTCCGCCAGGACTACGAGGACCTCGAACAGCGGATCATGGAACTCGCCGCGCGCGGCCTGTCGTTCGGGCTGCACATCATCGCCTCCCGCGGTGCGCTGGTCCGAAGTACGGCCCCGGCTGCGGGACATGCTCGGCACCAAACTCGAACTGCGGCTCGGCGACTCGATGGAGTCCGAGGTCGGCTCCCGCGCGGCGGCCGGCGTCCCGCACCGGCCGGGACGCGGACTGACCAGCTCCGGACACCACTTCCCGTCCGCGCTGCCCCGCCTCGACAGCTCCTCGCGCACCGACGACCTGACGGCCGCCACCAAGGCCGCGGTCGCTGAGATCGACACCTTCTGGACCGGCCCCCGCGCTCCCGGCGTACGCCTGCTGCCGACGAGACTCGACGCCCGCAGGCTGCCCGCACCGGCCGACACGCGCGACCTGAAGTTCTGCGTGGGCTGGGACGAGCAACGCCTCGCCCCCGTCTGGCACGACTTCGGCGCCACCCCGCACCTGCTGGTCTACGGCGACGGCGAGACCGGCAAGACCAACGCGCTGCGGCTGGCCATCCGAGCCATCACCACCCGCTACCGGCCCGAGGAGGCCAGGATCCTGCTGGCCGACCCCGGCCGCGGACTCCTCAAGGACGTACCCGAGGAGTACCGCGTCGGATACGTCGTCGACAGCGACGCGCTCGGCAAACTCGCCGACAGCGCCGCCGTGTCCGTCGCCAAACGACAGCCCGGCACCGATGTCTCCCCGGAGCAGCTGGAGAAACGCGACTGGTGGACCGGACCGCTGCTGTTCGTCCTCGTCGACGACTACGACCTCTTCTCCGGCGCGCCCGGCACCCCGTCACCGATGCTGCCGCTGGTGCCGCTCCTCGCGCAGGGCGCGCACATCGGGCTGCACATGATCGTCGCCCGCTCCACCTCCGGTGCCATGCGGTCCGTCATGGACCCGCTGATCCGCCGGATGTGGGAGCTGGGCAACCCCGCGCTGCTGTTCTCCTACCCCAAGGAGGAGGGCAAGTTCATCGGCGAGGCCAAGCCCCGCACCCTGCCCGCGGGCCGCGCCCAGCTCGTCACCCGCCGCACCGTCCAGCTCGTCCAGACCGGCCTGGTGACGGCGGCCCCCTCCCCACAGGAGCACGATGACCACCGCCGTACCCCTGCCCGCCCGGACCGCCGAGGTCTGCCGCCTCACCGTGGAGGCACCGGACGGCCGCGCCGACCTCGCCGTCCCCGTCACCACCCCCGTCTCCGCCCTGCTGCCGGTGCTGCTGCGCCACACCGCCGCGGGACCCGACACCCAGGGCACCCCTGGACCCTGCAACGGCTCGGCGAAGACCCCTCGACCCCGAGGCGACTCCCGAGAGCGCCGGGCTGCGCGACGGCGACGTCCTGCACCTGCGTCCGGCCGAGGCGGCGCTGCCCGCCCTGCACTTCGACGACGTCTCCGACGGCGTCGCCCACACCGTCGGCTCCGGACCCGGCCGCTGGCGCCCCGACCTCACCCGCCAACTCGGCCTCGCCCTGGCCTGCCTGGCGCTGGCCGCGCTCGCCGCCGCGCTGCTCGGCGCGGGCCCCGGCCCGCTCACCGCCGCGACCGCCGGAGTGATCGCGCTGGTGCTGGCCGCGGGCTGCGCGAGCGCCGCCCGTATGCACGCCGTCCCGGGCGCGATCCTCGTCTCAGGCGTCGGCGCGTTCGGCTTCGCCGCGCTGGCCGGGACGACCCTGCGCGAGGGCCCGGCCGGCGGATTCGCCCCGGCACCACCGGAATCCTCGTGGCCGCCGGATGCGTGGTCGCCTTGGCCGGCGGGCTGCTCGCACTCGGAGCACTGCCCCTGGTCGTACCCGGCACCGTCCTGCTCACGGCGGTCGCCGCCGCCGTCGGGGCCGGCCTCGCCGAGACCGCCGGACTGCACGGTTTCCAGGCCGCCTCGGTCGTCGCGGTGGGCCTGTTCGTCCTCGGCCACCTCGCCCCCGGCTGGCCCTGCGCACCGCACGGCTGCGCGTGCCCCAACTCCCGCACGACGCCGAGGAACTCCAGCAGGACATCGAGCCCGAACCCGGCGAGCGGGTGACCGGCCGCGTCACCGTCGCCACCGCCTGCCTCGACACGATCGGCATCTCCTCCGCGCTGGTGTGGGCGGTGGCACTGTGGCTGCTCGCCGACCGCGAACACGGCTGGACCGGCTGGCTCCTTCCCTCTGCCTCAGCCTCGCCGTCCTGCTCCGCGCACGGGGCACCAACGGCACCCTCCAGCGGGTCCCGGCCGTGCTGGCCGGCG
Organism: Streptomyces sp. P3; assembly: GCA_016893485.2. Taxonomy (GTDB): domain Bacteria; phylum Actinomycetota; class Actinomycetes; order Streptomycetales; family Streptomycetaceae; genus Streptomyces. Next base: position 281,946 of record JAFEKX020000001.1, on the reverse strand, counting down.
CCTACGGCCTCGGGCTCGTGCTCATCGTCCGGGTCGCGCCCACCGGCCCCGTCGGCCGGGCCTCCGTCCTCGCGGCACTGCTGGCCGCCGCGCTGCTGCTGCTCGTCGGCGCCTGGCGGCTCCCGCGGGCCCGGCTGCTGCCGGTGTGGGGACACCTCGGCGACCTGCTGGAGACGGTCACGGCGATCGCCCTGCTGCCGCTGCTGCTCCAAGTGCTGCACGCCTACGCCTACTTCCGCGGTCTCGCGGGCTAGGAGCGGCACCCATGCAGACACGACGCGATCACGTGCAGGCCTACCAGTTCGCCATGGGGCGCCTCGCCTCCGCCCTCGTCAGCGGCGACCCGGGCCGGGGGACAGCCCCACCCGGCGCTCCGCGCTCGGCTCGGTCTTCGGAGTGGGCCTGGTCGTCCTGCTGTGCGCCGGGTACGGGGTGTACGGCCTGATCTCGCCCGTCGCCAAGGACGACTGGCGCAAGGACGGCACGATCGTCCTGGAGAAGGACACCGGCAACCGCTACGTCTACGCGAACGGCGAGCTGCGCCCTGTGCGCAACTACGCCTCCGCACTGCTCATCGCGGGGGCGCGGACCGCACCCGAGACGGTGGCCGCCACATCCCTGGCCGGAGTTCCGCACGGCACCCCCGTCGGCATCCAGGGCGCGCCGGACACCGTGCCGGACGCGTCCGCCCTGGCGACCGGCGCCTGGGCGCGCTGCCTGCCGGGTCAGGGAGCGGACGGCACCGGGGCCACGACGACGGGGGCCAAGGCCAAGGGCTCCGCCGGCCAGGGCAGAGCCTCGTCTTCGGCAGCTCCGCCACGGCGCTCGCCGCGCTGCCCGCCGATCGACAGGTACTGCTCCGCGGCCCGGGCAGTACCCGGTATCTGCTGCTCGGCGGCGTCAAGTACCCGGTCCCCGGCACCCCGACGCTCATCGCCCTCGGACTGGACGACGAGACGGCGCTGCCCGCCACCTCCGACTGGCTCGCCGCGGTCCCCACCGGCACCGCGCTCGCCGCGCCCGTGCCGTCCGGCGCAGGCAAGGCCGCCGCCAAGGTGGCCGGGCAGAGCACCGAGGTCGGACAGATCTTCCGCACCACCACGGGCAGCACCGAGCACTACTACGTGATGCGCTCCGACGGGCTCGCCCTCGTCAACGCCACCGAGTACGCGCTGCTCGCCGCCCGCCCTGGTGCCCCCGCTCCACGTCAGGTCGGGCAGGCGGACATCGCCGTAGCCCCGGTCTCGGCGGAACACGCCACGACCGGCCGGGTGCCAGACCTGACCCGTGTCCGTCCGCTGGAAGGCGGCACCGTCTGCGTGACCGATCTCGCCGACGGCCGCGCCTGGATCACCATGGCCGCCTCGGAGACCGGCGGAATCGTCCTGCCGGCCGGCGGCGGTGTACTGGCCGTCCCCGACAGCGGGCGCACCGAGTACCTGATCACCGAGCAGGGCCTGAAGTACCGCATCGCCGACACCGACGCCGCGCGGGCCCTCGGGTTCGAGGACACCAAGCACCGGCTCACGCTGCCGGCGGGCGTCCTCGCTCGTCCCGGACGGTCCGGTGCTCAGCCGCGCCGCCGCCGCGAAGGACTGAACCCGATGGCCCGGCTCCGCCTTCGCTCGACACCCGTGGGCGACGTCCTGCTCATCCATCCCAAGGGCAGATACGACGACCGGGCCGCCGCGTTCGCCTCAGGCATCGCCGAGGACCCGCTCCACACCCTCGTCGTGGTGGACCTGCCCGCCGACGCCCTCGCGACGGAGTGGGAGGGTGGCCCGGCTGCTGTCGTCCCCCGGCACGGCAGCCCGCGCCTGGTCTTCGGCCGGGGCACCGGCGACGACATCCGCACCGCCTGCCGCCTCCTCGCCGAACGGCTCGAACGCGAGGTGCTCGCCCCCGACGGCGACCTCGTCCCGACCGTCACCGGCGGCTTGTTCGTACCGGGTGACGACGGCGCCGCCTGGCTGAGGTTCCGGCCGGGCCGCGACCCCGAGCTGGTGGCGCAGCGCTACCCCAAACCGCACTGGGAGTTCACCGCACCGACCCGCACCGGTCCGGCCGGCGCGCACACCGTCGCCCAACCGGTGCCCGCGGGCGTGTGGTTGCGCCACACCGACCACGACCCACTGGCCGCCCGTCACCATCGCGCGGTCGAGACCGTCCCCACCGACCCGCACCTCTTCCTCCTGGTTCTCGGCAGCCCCGGCACCCCACCGCTCGCCCTCGACGACGTGGCGCAGTTCTGGGACACCGTGCTCCCCGGCGTCCGCCCTGCAGCCCGGTTCGTCCTCCACGGCAGCCTCGACACCCCCTGCCGGCCAAGAACCGGGCCAGACCCTCGCCGACGTCCTCAACCACCAAGTCACCCTGTACGACGCCCTGCCCTACGCGGAACCCGAGGGCCGGCCCGTCCCCGCCGAGTCCACCTACCTGCCCTCCGGGACACCCACGCCGGAGATCACACCGGGTTCGGCGCCGCAGCGAGAACCCGCCTCCGGCGTGCCGTCCCCGCCGCCCATTCGCACGGAGTCGGGCGTCGGCGCGCCGCACGCGGAAACCGGCACCACAGATCTCCCGAAACACTCACCAGCCCCGACGACTCCGGCGACACGGACCTCTCGGAGGCGCCCACCGTCCGCAACGACGGCGGGACGCAGCTGCCTGCTCCTGCTCCTGCTCCTGCTCCGGAGCCCGCCACCAACGGCGCGGCGGATCTGGAAGAAGCCCCCACGATCCGCAACGCCCGCCGTACCAGGGCCGGCAAGACCCCGGACCCGACACCGGCACCGGCGGCCGACCCCGCAGGAGTACCCGACCCGGCGTCCGAGGCTCCGCGAACGCCTCCCTCTGTTCCGACCTCGACCCCGAGCCCGATCCCGGCTGAGGCACCGGCAACGCCCTCAGTTCCTGTCGTGCCCCGGCCCTCGCCGCACCTCCGATCCCACAGCCCGACTCCGCCCCCGCACCCACCCCCTTCTCCCGCCCCCGCACCGCGGCTCGCCCCGCCCATCGCTCCCCCGTTTTCGGCTGGAGTCCGGCGCCCCGAGCCGGAACCCTCGGTGGCCGGAGACGTGGGCACCTCCGTGGCCGCGGTCACCCCGGCCGCCGCCACGGGCACCGGCCCGGCGCCCGGCACCACCCCCGTCATCGGTGGTGCCGGCGCCGGGCTTGGTGTACGGGTGCAACCCGTGCCACGGGCCGCGGCCTGTGCGCTGCCGCCGGAGCGGGGATCGCGCAGGAGCGGGAGTGGCTGCGCCGGACGCTGAGCGAGCAGTACAACGCCGTGGCCGGTTCTGTCTCGCGGGTGATGTCGGAGTCACCGGGCCTGCGTGGCGGGTCCCGGACCGAGGTGGCGGACGCGCTGACCGATCTGGTTGCCGTACGCCTGTACTTGTCCGGTGACAGTCGTCAGGCCGACGCGGTCGTCCGCGAGGCGGCGGCCGGGCCGCACGTGCCGTTGGCGCGCTGTGTCACGGCGGGACTGCGGCGGCTGCCCTCCTACCGGGGCCGGCCCTGCTGCGCACTCGCCTCGGCGACGCGGAGCGTGCGTGGTACCGCGAAGGCAGGCTGGCCACCGAGTGGGCGTTCTGCCACGCCCGCACGTCGTTGCACCCGGGCCCGCAGGGCAGCGGCGCCACCGACCTGCTGATCTGGTCGATGACCGCCCGGCGGACCAGTTCGCTGGACCCCGCCGTCCCCGATCGGGTGCTGTTCCTGCCTGGCACGGCCTTCAAGGTGCTGCGCGCCGAGGGTTCCGTCGTGCTGATGCGGGAGCTGTCGCCGTCCGAGACCACCCAGGACGGCCGGACCACTCAGGACGGCCGGAACAGCCAAGGCGGTCAGCGCGACGTCCCCGCCAAGTTCGACGAGATCGCCGTCAAGGGACTGGAGAAGATCCTCGACGCGCTGGAGCGGACCGGCACCGACGCCGCGGCCGAGAGCGCCGATCCGCCCGGACTCATCGTGACCCCCGTGCGGTCCGCACAGAAGGAGCCAATCCGTGAGCAGGCAGGTCTTGCTGGTCTCCCCGGACCGACCGGGCGCCCACCGTACGATCGCGCAGGCGCTGGCCGAGGCCGCCGAGGGAGCGCTGATCACGGTCGCCCCGGCCGCTACGAGGAGTCGCTGGAGATCGTCCGGCCCGTGACCCTGGCCGCGGAGGGCGGCGCCGGGACCGTACAGGTCCACGCGTCCGCGGGCAGCACGGTCGTGGTGGACGCCGAGGCGGTCCAGCTGTCCGGGCTCGTTCTCTCCGGCGCCGACCGGGAGGCACCGGTCCTCGACCTGCGGCGCGGGCAGTCGGCGCTGGACGGCTGCCGGATCGAGGGCGAGGCGTGGACGGCGGTACTGGCGTGGCACGAGGGCACCCTCGTCGCCCGTGGCTGCCGGGTCACCAACCCGCGCGGCGCCGGGGTGGTGGTCACCTCGCGCGGCGACAACGTACTGGCCGACACCGAAGTCACCGAGGCCGGATCCTCGGCGGTCGTGGTCGCCGAGCACGGCCGTCTCGACATACGGGACTGCCGTCTCGACCGCCCCCGGGGCAACGGCGTCTGCGTCAACGGCAACGCCTCGGCGACCGTCGAGGCCACCCTGATCACCGGCAGCGGCAAACCCGCCGTCGCCGTGGAGCAGGAGGCGCGCGCCACCCTGATCCGGGTCACCGTCACGGGCAGCGGCGCGCTGGACGCGTACCTGACCAGCCGGGGCGAGACCACGCTCACCGACTGCGCGTTCTCCGGCTCCGGCGGTCAGTCCGTACACATCGCCGACGGCGCCGCACCGCACCTGCGCGGCTGCGCGGTCACCGGCGCGGCCCGCAGCGGCATCCAGGCCACCGGTGGCGCCCGGCCCCGGTTGGAGGACTGCACGGTCACCGGCACCCCGGTGGGCCTCCATGTCACCGGCGCGGCGACCCTCGTCACCGCCACCGGGCTCGTCGTCCGGGACGCCTCGACCACCGCGGTGCAGGCCGCCGACGCCGGTACGGCGGAACTGGAGCGGCTCACCGTCGCCGGCACCACCGGCGCCGGGGTCCGGGCCGAGGGCGGCGCACGGGTGACCCTGCGGGGCGCCGAGATCGCGATGAGCGGCGGGGACCGGCCGACGGACCACGGAGCGGGCCGGGGACGGGACTCGGGCTGGCCGGGTCCGCCAGCGCGTTCGTGTCCGGCTCCGTGCTGCGCGAGTGCGGTGCGGTGGTCGGTGCGGACGCGGAACTGACCGCGCACGACTGCGAGTTCACCGGCTCGCTGGGTGACGCCGTGCGGGTCGGGGCGGGAGGTTCGTTCACCGCGGTCGGGTGCCGGATGACCGGCGCTCGCGGCCGCGGGGTCAACGCGCACGCGGACGCCCGCACCGATCTCAGCAACTGTGCGCTCCAGGACAACGCGGGCGACCCTCCGGCCGACCGGTCGGAGTACGGGTTCGACGGGGACGGCGAGGGCTTCGGCGCGGACCGGTCGACCGGTCGTGACATGCCCGGAGAAGGGGGAGGGGAGCCGGGGCCGGCGGCGGTCAGGGACGTCTCCCGCTCCGGGACCGGGCCGCTGGCCGAACTGGAGGCGCTGGTCGGTCTGGAGAGCGTCAAGCTGGAGGTCACGGGGCTGATCAACCTCAACAAGGTGACCAAGCGGCGCACCGAGATGGGCCTGCCGATGCCGCCGATGAGCCGCCATCTCGTCTTCGCGGGGCCGCCCGGTACCGGCAAGACGACCGTGGCCCGGCTGTACGGCGCGGTGCTGGCCGAACTCGGCATCCTCGGCAAGGGCCACATCGTCGAGGTCGCCCGCGCCGACCTGGTCGCCCAGATCATCGGCGGGACCGCCATCAAGACCACGGAGGTCTTCAACCGGGCGCTGGGCGGGGTGCTCTTCATCGACGAGGCCTACACCCTGACCAACCAGTCCCGCGGCACCGGGCCGGACTTCGGGCAGGAGGCCGTCGAGACGCTGATGAAGATGATGGAGGACCACCGCGACGAGATCGTCGTCATCGCGGCCGGCTACTCGAGCACATGGACCGGTTCCTCGCCTCCAACCCCGGTATGGCGTCCCGTTTCGCCCGCACGATCGAGTTCCCCAACTACTCCCCGGAGGAACTGGTCACCATCGTCCGGGGCTTGTGCGCCAAGCACTACTACGAGCTGTCCGACGACACCGTGGACGCGCTGTCCCGCTACTTCGAAACCGTCCCCAAGGGACCGACCTTCGGCAACGGCCGGGTCGCCCGCCAGGTCTTCGAGTCGATGATCGGCGCCCAGGCCTCGCGGCTCGCCATCCAGTCGCCGGGACACGACAGCGAACTGAGCCTGCTCACCGCCGCCGACGTCACCCCGGCTCCCCAGGCGCCGACACCGGAACCCTCACCGCCGCTCACGGCCCGTGTCGCCCGCCGCCTCCCGCACCGGCCCCGAGACACCCCCGGCGGCCCCGCCTCCCGACGCCCGTCACCTGGCCGCTCTCAGCGGTCCTGGCCCGGTGGCCGAGGCGCTGGCCGCGCGGCTGCACACCCTGGTGAAGCTCGGTCAGGGCACCGCGGGGCTCGCGGACGTCGTCCTGGAGGGCCCGCCGGGCAGCGGACGACGGGCCGTGGCCGCCGCGTACGGCAGAGACCTGGGGAGCTGGGCATCCTGCCGTCCGGCGCGCTCACGTGCGTGCCGCTCTCGGAGGTCCCGGCGCGCTGGGCGGCGCAGCCCCGCACGTTCCTCGCCGACGTGTTCCGCCGCGCGGCCGGCGGTCTGCTCCTGCTGGAGGCCGGTCCGGCGTTCGTGGCCCGGCCGGACGCCGAACGTGACTCGGTCCTCGACGCGCTGGCCGCGGAGACGGCGACCCGCGATCCCTACGACACCGTCCTGGTGCTCGTCGGGCAGCGCCCCGAGCCTGGGTGAACTGCTGCGCACCCGCGCCGACTTGGCCGGTGCGTTCGCCGAGTACCTGCGCCTGCCCGCCTGGACCGGCACGGGTCTCGCCGAGCTGACCCGGCGGCGCCTCACGGCACAGGGCTTCGAGGTGCCCGACGACGTCCTCGCGGCGCTCGCCGCACAGGACCCGGCCGAGGGCGCGTACGGCGCGCACCGACTGGCGGACCGCATCGCCGCGCGAGCGGGTGCCCCCCGTACTGGTCGCCGCCGACCTGACCGGCGAACTCCCGCTGGGAGACGCGCTGGTGGCCGGGTGAGGGGCCGTAGCGGACCCTCGCCCGGGCCGGCCGAGGTGATCGATCCGCTCGCCGGACTCCCCTGGCCGGCAGTGCCGCGGGCCGGTCGGCGGGTCGCAGGGACAGAGAATCACGGTCGATGGGGCAGGGAGTCCGGTTCCGGTCCGTCGTGGGCGCCGGCCCGGACCACCATCACGGACGAGGACCGTTAGGAACCCGTCACGAGAGGAACAGCATGGCCGGCAACGTGAACACATCGGTCGACACCTCGGGCATGAAGATCGCCCAGGGGAGCTTCCAGACCGCCCTGGACGAGGTCAACGCCACGTACACGCAGATGCAGAGCCAGATCGACACGCTGCGCAGCAGTTGGTCCGGCGATGCCGCCACCACCTTCCAGGGCGCCATGGACACCTGGCTCAGCGACTTCGGCACCGTCAAGCAGCAGTTGGAGCTGATGCTCCAGAAGCTCCAGGCCAACACCGGGAGTTACGACACCACGCACCAGGCCACCTCGGACACGGCGACCCAGCTCCACAAGAGCATGACCACCCCGCTGCCCGGTTTCTGACCCACCCCACCCCGACCACCCCGCACACGAGGAGCGAGCCATGCCCACGTACACCGTCAACATGAACCAGATCGAGTACGTCGTCGGTGAGATGACCGCGATCAGCGGGAAGATCCAGGCGGCACTGACCGACCTGGACGACAGCGCCAAGGTGCACCTGAGCGAGTGGACGAGCGACGCCCGCGCCACGTACGACGTCGCGAAGGCCAAGTGGGACGCGGCCGCCGCCGACATGGTGACCCAGTCGCAGAACGCGACCAACTCCCTCGGACACATCAACGAGTCCTACTACGCGGGTGAGCGGCACGGCGTGAGCCTCTGGGAGCAGTGACATGACGGACGGCATCAGCGCCAACAGCAACAGCAACAGCAACGGCACTACGGGCGACAGCAACACCGGTGACCACCACTACCACGGTGGTACGGACGTCCTGCACGTCCCGGGCATCCTGAGCGACCTGCACCCCTTCGTGCCCCCGCCGGTACCGGGCGGGGACGGGCACAACGGGACCTCGGTCAGCACGCCGTCGCTGGACCTGTTCGCCACCAACATCGACCTGCTGATCCAGCCGGTACGCGACGTCGCCACCGCGCTGACCGATGTCTCGGTCGCGCCGGGCGCCTTCTACCACGCCAACGTGATGCGCACGACGGTCAACGGACCGAACGCCGACGCCGGTCTCAAGAAGAGTTACGGCGACGCTCTGACGGCACTGGTCCGAGGTCTGACGGACCTGCGGGACGGGGTCAAGGGGCTCAGTCACAAGTACGCCACGACCGAGGACGCCAACGGCATGACGGCCCAGGACCTCGCGGACGCCCTCACGACCACCACGGCCGACTTCAACACGGTGATGACGTCGAACGGCGGTACCGGAATGACAGGCAACACCGGTACCGGCAATCCGAACACCACCACCTAGGCGCGCTGCGCGGGAGAGCGAAAGTGCCGGACTACAACAGCGGTGGCTTCCATCAGGGCGAAGACGGGACGATCTTCGGCAACCCCGACGGCTCCTCCAACGGAAGCGTCACGGACTACGACAACTGGGACTGGAAGCAGATCAAGGCGGCCGTCTACGGCATGTCGTCCGGAGTCAGCACGGATGCGAACCTGGCGCACGCCCGGTCCATCGCCAACCCGCAGTCGCTCCTGGACGCGGCCAACGCCTTCTTCCACGTCCAGCGCATCCTGGAGGGCGTCACCAAGAGCCTGGTCGACCAGGCCAAGGCCCTCGCCGACGACAACGGGCCCTGGGGCGGCAGCGCGGCCGACTCCTTCCTCACGATGATGACCAACTTCTCCCGCCAGGTGAAGGCCAACGCCGATGTCCTTTCCGGGGTTCGACGGGCGACCACTCCGTCCCCATCAACTCGCCAACAACGCGATCGCCTTCCAGAGCGCGCAGAACAAACTCGCGGAGATCGACGTCTGGTACGCCCACCAGGCCGTCCTGATGGGCGTCACCCCGATGTCGGACGGACTGATCCCGATCAGCCAGAAGCCCGAGCTCGTCGCGATGATGACCGACGACATGCGCGCCGTGCTGAAAAACCTGGCGCACTCCTACCAGATCACGACCGACGCGATCGTGAACCCGACCCCGGTGACCTCACCCACCAACAACCCGAACGGCTCGGGGAACGACGAAGGCCTCCCCGACCCGAACGCCGGCGTGAACGACCCCAGCCTCAGCGGGCCCGACAACGGGATCGGCGACGGCATCGGTGACACCGGAAGCCTGTCGGACCTGTCCGGCTATCCCGACACGGGCCTGGACAGCGGAACCGGTACCGGTGACGGCATCGGCGACGTCGGAGACCTCTCCGGCCTGGACGCGTCCGCCGACCCGACCGCCTTTCCCGGTGACCTGTCCGACCTCGGCGACACCGGCCTCGACCCGTCCGCCCTCGACGGCACGGGACTCGGGGACCTCGGCCTCGACGGCCTGGACCCGTCGGCCATCGACAGCGCGCTGAACCCTCTCCTTCCCCGGACTCGGCGGCCTGGCCGGTCTCGGCACCGGCGGTCTGGGGTCCGAGGGGAGAGTTCCCTCGGCGGCCTGTCCACGGCCGACCCGGCCGCCTTCGGTGACACCGGGCTCGGCGACGGCATCGCCGACGGCCTCACCGGCGGACTGGACAGCGGCCTCGGCGAGGGCCTGTCCGCCGGATCGCTCGCGCCCTCACAGCTAGCGACGTCCTCCGGGATGCCGTACATGCCGGGGATGGGCAGCTCAGGGGCCGGCGCGGGCGGTCAGACGGCCGAACCGACGGATGCCTCCGGGCTGCTCGACGCGAGCGCGGATCCCTGGGACGGCGAGGAGATCCCCGGCGGCGACGAGGTCGGCTCGGAACTGGGAACGGCGGCCGGCGGCGAGGGCCTGGGCACGGCCGGGATGCCCTATCTCCCGGGCATGGGAGGTACGGGCGCCTCCGGCGCGGGCCGGGACGGCACGAACGAACGTACCGACGCCTCCGGGCTGCTCGAACCGAGCACCGAGCCCTGGACTGGCGACGACGAGGCCGGCGACGACGAGGCGGGCTCGGTGACAGGGGCTCTGCCCGGGGTGCCCTTCCTGCCCGGATTCGGTACGGCCGCACCCGGGACGACCGGCGCGACGACGCGGCGCGCGGACACCCGGGGCGGCGAACGTACGGGAGAGGCGGCCCCGGCGGAGGAGGGCACGACCCACCAGGACCCGGCGGAACACGGCGCGAGCACGGCCGAGGCGCCGGTCGCGGTCGGGTCCGACGGCATGCCGCTGCCGGCTCCCGACACCGCCGTAGCCCCGCAGCCGACGGCCGATGACGGCGAGGAGGACTTCTCCGCGTGGGAGGCCGGTGCGGGCGCGTTCGTGCCTCTGCTGTGGGCAGTGCGCGGAGATCACGAGGGGAGGCGGGGAACGGTGCGACGGCGCCGGGCGAGTCCGCTGAACCGCGCAGTACGTGGCAGCCGGACCGCACCGGCGCCGGGGCGGTGGCCGGAGTGGGCACCGGCGCCCTGGGTGAGGCGTTCTGCGGCGACGGCGACGGCGACCCCGAGCCGGACGAGCCCGAGGAGCCCGACGAGCCCGAGGAGGAGTCGGCGCCCCGGGGCATCGCGGACCTCCTGGTCCAGCCGGAGAGCACCTGGGGCACCGCACCCGGCGACTCCGCCGCCACCCTCTGACCGGCGCACGCGCCCGCCCGACACGGCCTGAAAGGAGAGGAGTTCACATGCCCGGTCCGTACGACCAGCAGATCGAGGACCTGCTGGACCAGTACCGCCGCCAGCGTGACGAGGCCGCCGAGACCCGGCGCCGGATCAACGAGACGACGTCGACCGTGACCGCCCCGGCAGACGGTGAAGATCACCGTAGGCGCCCAGGGGAGGTCACCGCCATCGAGTTCCCCACCGGCGCCTACCGGCGGATGGCGCCCAAGGAGCTGGCCGACGTGCTGCTCACCACCCTGCGGCAGGCCAGGGCCGAGGCGCTGGAGGGCGTCTCGGGCGTGCTCGCCGACCGGTTGCCGCCCGGGGTGACGGTGCCCGACCTGCTCCAGGGCCGGGTCGATCCGGCCGCCGTACTGCCCGCGGACCCGGCCATGCCGGACTCCGTACGCGACTACGTGGACCACGGCTTCAAGGGAGGCCCCGATGAGTGACGGCACCTTCTCCGTCGACACCGAACGGCTCGAGCAGGCCGCCCCGCAGATGCAGGAGCTGGCCGGACGGATCAGGTCCATCGCGACGAAACTCGACGGCCGCCTGGAGGCCCTCGGCGCGTGCTGGGGCGACGACGAGAGCGGACGGCAGTTCCTCGAGCAGTACGCCGAGCCCAAGCGGCAGCTCAGCGCCGGCATCACCGGCGCGGGCAACGTGCTCGACAGCACCGTCGACGGCGTCCGGACCATGGCCAGGGATTCGCGCGGACCGAGGAACAGAACGTGGAGACCCTGCGCGCCGTCACACCCGCGGCCGACTCCGTGACGACGACCGGCTCGTCGTCGCACCACACCCGGCGCTGAGCCCCGTATGAGCGTCGAGATGCCCCCGAGCTGGCCTGGGTCGCCCGGCTCGCCGTCGGTCAGGCCTGGCCCAAGGGCGACGAGGACAACCTGCACGCCCTCGGCCAGGCGTGGAACGACGCCGCCCAGGAACTCAAGGGCATCAGCGGGCAGATCGGCGCGTCCGGCAACGGGGTCCTGGAGAGCGTGGGCGGGCAGGTCGCGGACGAGTTCCAGGCCTTCGTGACCCAACTGGAGTCCAGCCTCCCGGAGATGGCCGAGTCCGCGAACCAGTTGGGCAAGCTCGGCAAGCACACCGCCGTGCAGGTCGAGTACTCCAAGTACATGATCATCGGTCAGCTCATCCTGCTGGCTGCGCAGATCGCGGAGTGGATCTTCTTCGCGCCCGAGGTCATCCCGTTGGCCATCACCGCCGCCCGCGTCGCGGTGAAGATGATCCTGCGCCGGCTGCTCATCTCGGTCGCGACCGGCGTCGCCATGAACGTCGGCCTCGACGTGGCCGTCCAGACCATCCAGTTCCTCAAGGGCGACCGCACCGAGTGGTCCACCGACAACACCGTCTCCGCCGTGGTGTCGGGAGCCATCGGCGGGGCCGTGGGCGGCCTCTTCTTCGGCGTCGGCAGCGTCCTCGCACCGAAGTTCGCGCACTCGTTGCTCGGCAAGGGCCTCCTCGGCGCGGCCACCGGCATCGGCACCTCCGGGATCATGTACGGCGTCTACCACAGCGGGGAGGACGAGTTCGGTACGTCCATCAGCGCGGGTGCGCTGGGCGCGCTGGGCGGCGGAGGCAAACGGCGGTTCGGCGGCAAGGGCGACACGGTGACGGTGGACCCCGTCCACGTCAACCTGCCGACGGCGCTGGAAATCGACCTGCCCGGCGTGGTCTCGGCCGTCAAGACGGAACTGCCCGGCACGGACACCTTCAAGGAACCGGCGGAGAGCACGACGACGGCCGGCACGAACGGGACCGGACACACGACCGGTTCCGCGGCCACCGCCAACCCGGGCACCGCGACCGCCGGGACGGCGCACGGTGCCTCCCGCACCGGCAACTCCGCCGCCGTGCACGAGACGACCCACGCCGCTTCCACACCGGCCACCGCCGGGCATGAGAACGGCCTGCCCGGATTCACCACCACCGTCACCTCCGCGTCGAACACGACGCCCAGCGCCGGTGGTTCGACCGCCACCCGCACTGGGACCACCAACGTCACGCCGACCCGCGTCACGACGGGCGGCGGCAGCGCGGCAGGCACCGGGACCGCGGCCGCGAACATGGGCCGTCCCGCGGCCACCAGCGGCTCCGGCACCGCCACCCCCACCGGTTCCGCGCGTCCGTCCACGGTGAGCTCGGGCACCGACCGCGGCACCGGCGCGAACGGCCCGGCGTCGTCCGTCCAGGCGGAATCCGGCACTCCGTCAGCTGCGGGCACGCGCACGCACGCCGGACCGGACACCGCCGGATCGACGGAGTCCACCGCCACCGCGAGCATCACGGAACCCGAGGCCGGCGCCGGGGCCACCGCGCACGAAACCGCCTCCCCGTACCGAAGTCGGAGACCGCTACGGCCGCCGGCCGACCCCGCCATGAGCCCGCCGCGCCGGTCCCGGACCCCACCCCACCCCCGGCGGACACCCCGCCGGATCGGTCCCGCCCCCTCGGATGAAGCTCGACCGCACACCGCGCATCGTCGTCCGGTCCGCCTTCGAGGCCCGGCGGTTCCTGTACCGGGGCGAGCCGGTCACCGATCTCACGGTCAGGGTCGCCTTCCGGAACGGTGGCGGAGGGCACGACACGGACGCGGTCTGGGCCAAGGTGACGGCCGGTGTCGAGGCGTACTTCAACGCGCCCGAGTACCACCTGCCCGGCCCGGACCACCGCCCCGGTACCGGTGACCGGCTGCATGTCACCGTGGTGCGTGCGACGCCCGGCGAGGAGGCGCACCTGACGGTCGACCTCGTCGACGGCGACGGGGTCATGGACCAGCGGAGGTGGCGGACGGACGCGGAGCCCATCGAGTACGCCCATGAGCTGGGGCACCAGACGCTCAACCTGCGTGACGAATACCGTGACCAGGCTGTTCCGCACCGCCCTGACGTCAAGGGCGGTCTGATGGGCGACTTCCACACCGCATCGCCCGAGGGGTTGCGCAGGGGCGGTCTGGGTGACCGCCATCTACAGCTGAGCGCCGCCGTCGTCGGCGACCTCCGCCTTGAGCACCCGGGACTTTCGCACGACGCCGACTGGGCACAGGTACGCCTCGCCGCGACGCCCCACAAGCGCGCTCACACCTGGGTCGACCCGGTCTCCGAGCCCTCGCGCTACGAGCCGCTCGACGGCACCGGGGAGAAGGCGTCGGCGGACGTGGAACCGCGCACCACGACCGCGGCGGATCTCGCCAGCGCGCTCGAGGCCGCCCTGGGCAATCGGAGGCGGCACGACTCCGACGACGAGTCGGATCCGGAGCCGGAGTGGAGCGACACGGAGAGTGACACTCCGGCCAGGCGCGTCCCTACCGCTCCGCCCGGACCGTCCCGCTGGATGGGCCCGGCCCCCGCGCCAGCTCCGGCACACGACACGGCGGGCCATGGCAACGGGACGGACACCGCGGCAGGGAGCCCGGACCGTTCCGCGTCGCCCGAGTCCGAGGAGCGGACCGGACACACCGACGCCGGCGGACAGCAGCCGGAGGCGGACGAGGCGCCGGTGCCCACCCCGTCCGTACCGCTGCTGGAGGCGTTGCCCGCCGGGCCGTTCGAGGCACACACCCTGTGGGCCGACGAGCCCTCCTTCCCCCTCGGGCTGGTCGTACGCGAGCACCGGTCCAGCCAGACGATCCACACGATTGCGGCGGCCTACTCCCACGAAAGCGACGCGAAGCGCCTCCTGGCGGACGGCGAGAACGGCAATTGGGAACTCTGGGAATTCCGGAGCGCGGCCCATGACGCCATGGCGCGTGCGGCAGAGCACCGGCTTGGCCTGATCACCGAACGGGCGCGGGAGGTCGTCGGTTCGCAGGAGACGGGCGGTCGGGAACGAGAGCGCGCCGAGCGCCTGCTGAAGACCGAGGCGTCCCTGAAGGACGGCGGTTGGAGGGCCGAGTACCGCAGCGAGTTCCTTCGCGTGCAGATGCTGATGGGGAGAGCGACTTCCTGGACCGGCTGCCGCCGGAGTTGGTCATGAACGAGCGCTGGGGGATCGGACCGGGACCGGCGCGGACGCCGTCACGTCGTGGGCCCTGGTCTCCCCGGACGATCCGACAGGACGGATCGGCGGTTCGCTGGGTGGCCCTGACGGCGTGTCGGCGCGGTTCCACGCCTGGCTGAACGAGAACGGCGGCGACAGCGGCTGGCTCGCCGACTGGGCCGCCGCCCAGTCGGCAGGCTCCGACACCAGCCCGGCGCAGCGCTTCAAGGTTCTGATGAGCCATTTCCATCCGGCACGGCATGCCGACGGCTTCTACATGGCTCGCCTGGACGGCATGCAGGTGAAGAACGACGAGGCCCCCTTCTGGGGCCACGACGACGCGATGCCGGTACTGAACTTCGACCCGGAATACGTGCGGAGCATCGTGGCCCAGCACGTCTTCACCCACGAGATCCTGAACCGGGTGAAGATGCCGAACGTGGACCCGGAGCGGGGCGTCGTCCAACTCCTGCGCCTGGACAAGCGATCCGTCGTCGACGATACGAACGGTGGGCACACGCCGGACATACGCGCCCGGATCGATCTGCGGCGCGGACCCGCGGATTCGTACAGCCTGCTGGCACCGTACAAGGACCAGAACGACACCGAGAACCACACACTGGGAGCGTTCTGGGTCACCTCGCAGGAGATCCCGCTGCACCAGGTCTTCGGAACGTACCTCCAGAGCAGGGCGCCGATCCCCAACGAGCCCGAACACACCCTCTTCCTGTACGAGAGCGAGAACGAGTTCCTCGCGATGTCCGACGGTGTGCAGGCCGTCTTCTACGGAACCGACGTGCCGCCCGTGCTGAACGTGGTCCGTGAGGCATCCGCTCCGCGCTCCGACGAGTTCGTCCCCGTGCCCCGGTGGCCGACGGAACCAGCAGCCGGACGAGCCCGTCGAACCCTCCGGACACCCCGCCGCATCAGGCCCTGCACCAGGCGCCGCACAAGGCCCCACCCTCCGCGCACGCGCCGTCGGACACGGACGTCGCAGCCGGGTCGTCGCGGACGGTGGCCCCGTCCGTGGCCCGGTCGCAGTACGGGATGCCGGAGAAGAACTTCGCCAAGTTCAGGGATCTGGCGCGGACGCGCGATCTCGTCATCGACGTCCGGCCGACGAACACGGCCGCCCCGAGATGGCTCGATCAGGGAAACTGCCGAAGCCGAAGGACATCAAGGCGAAGTCCGTCAACGACCTGGACGTGCTGCTGGGTGCGAAGGCCGAACACCGCGGTCTGATCGGGTACTTCGAGCCGGTCCGACCCGAACGCGGGAACCTCGACGACCGGACGTGGGAGGGCCTCGAAAGACGGTACGCGCAGCGCGCCGAGGAGTTCGAGACGCTGGCGCCTGTCATGGCCGGCCTCGTGGCCGAGGGCCGGTTCAAGGTCGAGAACGGTCTGGTGTACGGCCGTGACGGACAGGACGACTGGACCGAGATCACCGGCGATCACGACGTGTTCGCCATCAACACACCGGGCGGCACCCGGCTCGCGGGGAGCCGTACGACGAGGTCGTCAACACCATGATGACCACCGACATGGCCGTCATGCACGGCGCGCACATGGACTGGGAGCCGACCACGCCCTTCAGCAAGGGCATCTTCAGCAAGATCGTGGAGTCGCACCAGGAGGGCGGCGAACCCCTCCTGCGCTTCCGCCCCGGCCTCAACGACGCCGAACTCGTCCATGCCCCCGCGGAGTTCCTCCTCAAGGGCCCGGAACCGGCGCGGCCCGACGAGCCCGTCACCCGGCACGACGGCTCGCCTCTCCCGCACCCCGACATCGCCCCCGCGCGTTCCGGCTCCGTCCCTCGGCCCGCCGAGGAATCCCTTCCGCGACCGGCTGGGCCGCCGTCCGTGTCCACGGCCGCGGAGTCCGCGACCGCCCTCGCCGAGCCGTCGTTGACCCGCTCCGACACGCCGGTCACGCACACGTCGTCGCACCCCGTGTCGAGCAACCCGCCCTGCGCGCACCGGAGTCCGAGCCGGCGCCCGGTGCGCGCCTCGGCCAACCCGGGGCGCCGGCTGAGGTGCGGCCCGGGACACCGCCCGCCCGGGATCTCCTGGCAGAGCCTCTTGCGGAACCTCACACGGAGCCGCCCGCAGAGCAGGTCAAGCTCGCGGCTCCGGTCAGGGCCGCGGGAGGCGGAGCCGAGGACCGGGAGCCGGAGGGCGACCCGCTGTCACCGCCTCCGCCCGTCGACGACCAGCACCGGGCCGGTGACCCGGAGATCGCGGACCTTCCCATGCCGCCGCCCGAACCGCCTGGCCCGCCCGCTCGGCTGGGCGGCCCGCATCAGCGGTCGCTGGCCGGCATCCGGATCACCGACGCCCCGGCCCGGACGCCTTGCGCGCACAGGTGGTGGCGGCCCTGCCCGCCGCACACCGCACCGACCGCCAGGTCGTCCAGAAGCTCGACGCCGAGTTCGATCCGGCCAACTTCCGTGCCCGGCACGAGCAGATGGTCAACGGCGGCTGGCGCTTCCAGCTCCGGGCGGGCGGCGCCCTGCACGACGTGGTCCTCACGGCCCGTCCCGGTCCCTGGCGGCTGCGCGCGGACCAGGCACCGGCCGAGGAGAAGGACGGAAAGTCCTTCGACCGGTCCGCCGGGGCCAAGCGCGTGGCCGAGCCGAAAAAGACCGCGCTGACCACCTCGAAGGCGGGCCTCGACCTGGCACCGACCATGATCCTCCCGGACGGTTCCGGGGGCGACCGACTGGGCCTGATCACCCCGTCCGTCAAGGCGGGCGGCAGCACGCACGCGACCGACACCTCGGTGAACGCGGGCACCGAGACGGGCACCAAGACCTCGCTCACCGGGCCCACCGACACCTATGTCTCCGCCTTCCACTACGAGTCGACCGTCACCGGCCCCGACGGCCGCCCGCTCCCGCGCCCCGCCGACGCGCCGCTCACCGCCGACGTGACCGCCGAGATCACCCGCACGGACCCGGCCCCCACGGACGGTCGTGCCGCCCGCTGGAACGGCTGGGAGAGGGACCACCCCGACCGAGCGCAGGGCAACCCGCTCGACGTCACCGGGCTGGACGCACTGCACGAGGACGTCTTCCGCCGTCTGCCCGACGAGCGCCGCCCCGACGGCACCGCGCACAACCACATCCTGGAGTTCCTGTCCCCGAAGAACGTCGTCGACGGGTTCGAGCACGCCGCCGGCTGGGGTCTGACCTCCAAACGTCTCGACCTCAGCGACGGCGGCCACGCCTGGCTCCGGCTCACCCTGGAACCCGGCACGTCGACACGCGAGGGCACGGTCGCCGACAAGGACACCGTCACCAGCGCGGAGACCGGCGAGCACGCCACGGGCCGCACGGACACCTCAGGCTGGGGCCTCGGCCTGAACGGTGGCGGCGCACGGCGGGTGTGGCAGAGCAGCACGACGAAGGAGTCGTCCTGGCTGACGGTCACCGGCGGCTACTCCTACGCGTACAGCCAGGCCCACCAGGAGAAGGGCAAGCAGACCTTCTCCCTGGAGCGAAGCCTGGAGCACCAGGGCACGGGCGACCTGGTCAGGACGGACGTACGGTTCCGGCTCGACGTACTGCGCGAGCGGCTCTCCCGGGCACGGACGGCCTGCACGCGGTCCGCGCCGAACCCGCCCCCGCGCCCGCCCGTGACGAGGCCGCGCGCGACGCGGAGAATCCGCCCGCCCCACGCACCGGCACGGTCGTCCGTGTCCTTCACCACTCGTCCGCACCCGCCGCGGACGCCCCCGGCAGCCACCCTCCCGCCCCGGCCGCCAACAGCCTGCGCCGACCTCTGATCGCCGCGCGCACCGCCTTCGTCGACCTACCCGGCGCCCGGCAGCTGGAGCAGCACATCACCGACCGGCTGCACGAACTGGCCCCCGGCACGCTGCCACCGCCCGATGGCGCGGCAGCGGGACGGATCACCCGCAGGCCATGGAGAACCAGCGCCGCTGCGCGAGCGCCTCTCCCGGGCCGGGCTGCGCGCCGACGGCGGACAACTCCTCGACGGCACCTTCCGCATCACCCTGGACACCTCCCATCTGCCAGGACTGCCCGGTCGTACCTACGAGGTGGTCGTCCGGGCCGACATCGGCGCGGGCCGCCACGACGGGGCGGCGGCGGGCACCGCGAAGGACACGGTGGTCCGGGGCCATGCCGCCGACAAGGCGGTGACCCGGGGAGCAAGCACACCCTGGGCGCCGGCGGCAATCTGCGCCGAGCGCTGAACCCGCCGGACACCGTCCGGGCGTTCGGCAACCTCGGTGTCGACGGCTCCTACGGCCCGTCCCGGCAGACCGTCGCGTCCGGCGAGAGTCAGGCCAAGCGGACGTTCCAGCACAAGGGCCCCGCGGACGCCTTCAGTTACCCCGTGACGTACCGGGTCCTGGTCGCCCCGCACCGGGAGGGAACCCCGCCGTCCACCCTGCCCGCCGAACGCCCGGCCCACGGCCAGGGACCGACACCGTGCGCGAGGTGCTCCTCGCCGGTGACGACCGGCTGAGGGTCGAGGTGCGCCGCACGGAGCGGTCCGCCTCCGCACCCCGATATCTGCGGCCCGCCCGGCTGCCGCAGTCGCACGCCGTCACCCATGTCACCGACGAGGCCGGCTTCCAACGGCAGGCGCGGGCCGCGCTGGAGGCCGCTTACCGGTCCCGCGAGCCCGACGTCGAAATACCGCGCGTCCCCGAACTCGACGAGACCGTGACGTCACTGGCCGGCCGCGCCCAGCTGCCCGGTCTGGTGTCCGCCTCGCACTCCGGCTGGGCCAACACGCTCGACCGGCACGTCGGCACCGGGCGGGCCCCGACACCGTGGGCTTGTCGGTGCGCACCCGGCTGATCGACCTGCACTACGAGGAGACGCTGTCCGGGGACAACACCCTCGACCTGGAGCTGAAGGCGAGCGGAGCCACCACCGTCGCCGACCAGACGTCGTCGTCCGTCAAGGGCAGCCTCGGACCCGACTTCGGCCTGTTCCCGAGACCGCCACCGGTGCGCTGACCACCACGTTCCAGGTGCGCGGCGGCGGCAAGGGCAAGGCCGGGGCCAGTGGGACCAGGTCGACACCCTGAAGCAGCAGACCGCCACCACCCGCAAGGTCAGCCACACCGGAACCTGGCACGTCTACCGGGCCACGGCCGAGGTGAGCATCGCCGGCCGCCTCACCGAGGCGTCCGGAGCCTCGCACGTGGGCCGCCCGATCCGTCACCACCACGACATCCACGTCCTCCTTTCCGACGAGGACGTGACCCGCCTGCACAGGGCGGCCCTCACCGACCCGGCCGCCCTGCCCCCGGAGCGCCGCGCCACCCTGCTGGACCTCGGCATCTCGGGCGGCGCCCTGGTGGAGCTGCCCGGCACCGATCCCGTCCTCCAGGAGATCGACCGGCAGTTGCGCGGGCCGGACGCCGGCACCGTCCCGGTCTCGGCCCTCCCGTTCGCCGACACCTACTCACCGGACGCGCTCGCCGCCCGGTACGACGAACTCGTCGGCCCCGGCATCCTGGAACGGCACGTCGAGGTGACGCGCGCCGGACACGTCGTCACCGAGGTCCTGGTGCGCGGGATCACCGACGGCTGGCGCGACGACGGTTCCCGCTCGGACCGCCCGCTGACCCGTGACGTCACCGCCGCCCACACCGTCAAGGGCAAGACCGGCGCCAAGGGCAGCCTCGGCGCCGAGGCCAACCTGCGGGCCTCCGTGCGCCCCCGGCGGTGCCCCACCTCAACTCGATCTCCATCACCCCCACCGCCGGCCTCGAAGGCGGCCGGGGCAGCAGCGCCGAATCCGGCGTGACCACCACCGTCGGCCACAAGACATCCGGCTACGGCGACACCAACGCCCGGTTCACCACCGGCCTGAGCTACGAGGTGACGGTCACCCGGCGCACCGAGACGGGCCGCTTCGTCCACCTCCCGGAGGAACCGCGGACCATCGGTCCCTACGGCGCGAGCGCCTGGGTGCCCGAGTCCCTCACCGAGAGCGCGACCGCCCCGCCCCACCCGCACGCACCCGGCGACGAGGCCCACCCCGCCCCTTGGCCGAGCACCCTTCGCCATCGAGCTCGACAACCGGCCCGGACCGGACCCGGCCGAGCGGCTCGGCTGGCAGAACGCCCTGCGCGAGGGGCACGACCTGGTCGGCTTCGACAACGCCAAGGCCCTGCACGACACCGCCGTCCAGGTCCAGGCGACCCCACGTCCCTGGGGCGAGGGACTGCTCGGACACCTGGGCTCGTACTACTCGTGGGCTCTCTCCCAGGGGGCGGACCTGACCCGGTGGGCGGCGCGCTCCGCCCTGCCCGCGCAGCTGACCGACACCGTCTCCCGCTTCGTGGACACCTTCACGGCCGACCCCGGCTGGGACACGAGCACGATCTGAGCCAGGAGCAACGCCTCTCCCTGGAGGAGCAGTTCGCGATCCGGCAGGTGTTCTCCGGGCAGTCGCTGCCCGCCCTGTTCCACCGGCTCAACACGCCGGGCACCGAGTACCGGGTGCCCGGGACCTCGGTCGCCCTGTCGATGGAGGCCATCGGGCCCCCGCAGGAGGTCGGCCACCGTGACACCGCCGACGACGAACTCTCCGTCGCCGTCACGGGCGAGTCCGCCACCGCCGCCACCAACACCTACAACTGGTCCGTCTCCCCGCTCGACCTCGCCGTCCTCACCGAGGACCCGGTGGGCAGCATCCCCTGTCCACCGCGCGCATGACCCGGGACGCGACCTTCGACTCCGCCCGCCCTGTCACCCGTGCACCCGGCACGCCGAGCAGGCCCACCCCCAACGCGGAGCCGCCGCACGGCATCGCCGCCACGGAACCCGGCAAGGCCAGGCTCACCGGCGCGGCCTCGCTGATGCGCCAGCCCGTCAGATTCACCGTCCGCCGCCACGACGACTCCGGCCCCTACGGCACCCCGCGCACCGTCACCGGCCACATCTTCCACTGGACGACACCCCACGACCGGGCCACCTCGTCGGCGTCGGGTTCGGCGACCGCGTTCGCTTCGGGTTCGACTCGCCGTCCGGGCGCGTCGTCGGCTTCGAGCTCCCTGGTTCCGCCGGCTCCGGGATCGGCTCGCCGTTCCGCCGCCACGTCGGCCTCAAGTTCCTTCGTTCCCTCGCCCCTTGGCGTACCGCGCCGTCCCGCCGCTGCGTCCCCTCGCAGGCTCCCTGCACCGCCCCGCCGTTCCCTCCTCTCGGCCCGTCGCGCCGCCTCAACGCTCCGTCTCCTTCCGGATCCACGCACAACTCCGCTGCCCCGTCCCCCTCGGTCCGCCCCGCCGCGCACCCGCCGCCGCCCCTCCCTCCCGCCTCTCTCCGCCCAACTCCCGCCCTGCCGAAGCCAGTTCCTCCGCGTCGGTCTCCCGCGTGCCTCGTCCGGCCGACGCAGGTTCCTCCGACTCGGTATCCCGAGTGCCTCGCCCCGCCGACGCCAGCTCTCCCGAGTTCGCCCCCGCGCGCCGCGCCCCGGTGCCGTGGCAACCGCTCCGCACCCCGCCCACACCGAGCCAACTGCCCCCGCGCACACGGAGCCTCTGGCCCCTGCCGCCACCCCGGCGCTCACACGCGGCATCGCGTTCTCCGCCGAGGACGTCACCGCGCCCGGCCCGACCGAGACCGCCCACGTCGACGCGCTGGCCTCGGAGGTGGCGAACGATGCGGTGCGGCGAGTGGAGAGCGGGCTCGGGCTGCCGGCGATTCTGGTCACCGGGCACGGCACCGCGTCCGTATCCGGCCTGCCCCACTTCGGCAGGGCGGTCCAGGTAGGTGCCGAGCGGGCCGAGAGCGTCCGCGCCCTCTTCGCGCGGCGCCTCGACGCCCACCTGCGGGACCTGGGCTCCCCGCTGACGTCGGACGCGTTCACGATCACCGCCGAGTCCCGCGGCCCGGACCTCCCCTGCACGGCACGGACCCGGCCCAGGACACTCCGGAGGGCCGCCGCCGCGCGGTCATCACGGTCACCCACCCGCAGGCCACGGAACACGAGCCGTCCGTCACCGGCGAACATCCGGCGGATCACGGCCCGGCGTCCCCGCTCCGTCCCACGCGGCGCAGACCCCCGCATCCGCCGTACCGTCCGCACCGCCCTCGGACGGACGGTCGCCCCTGCGGCCCGAGCAGTGGCGAGCCCGGCGCGCGCAGGCTGCCTGGGCCGTGCTCAGGACCGAGCAGTACGACCCTGCCCGCGACCCGCTGGCGGACCGCCCCGCGCCGGGGCTGCTGGCCGGACGAGACGTCGTGGTCCGCGCGGCCGTCGCCCGGATCCAGGCGGACGACGGCCGCTGGGTCCGCAACCTCCCCTGCACCTCCCGGTGCGCTTCGGTGACGGATTCGGCCTGGCTGACCTGGCCTCCTACCGTGAGCGGCTCCAGTCGCTGCTCGACACCCACGTCAACGACGGGCGCCGACTGCCCGGCTCGGGCGACCAGTTGCACATCGACGTGGACCTGGAGCACCGGCCCGACCATCCCGAGGCCGTCGAGATCAGCCGGAGCGAAGCGCCGCGGCGCGCGTGGGACCAGTTCACCTTCCCACTGGGCGATCACGAGAGCGTGCGGGACGACGCCCGCGCCCTTCACGAACTGCTGCACTACAGCGGTCTGCCCGACCGCTACCACGACGTCACGACGCTCTTCCGACGCCTCGAAGGGCAGAGCGACCGGACCGGCCTCATGGCGGACGTCGACACCATCGACGTACCCGACACGTACCTTCGGACGATCGCAGAGGTCACCGAATCGGGGCCGGTCCTGCGTGACCCGCCGTACACGGGAGACGACGGGAAGCCGGGCGTCGCCGCGCCGGGGCTGACCGGAGCCGCCGCCCGAGAGGTCCTGCTCGCGGTGGAGAGGGACACGTCGGCCCCGGCCCGGCCCCCGCCGCCGCGCCGTTCGCCGACCTGTCCGCCGCGCAGGTCACGGAGCTGACCCGTCAAGTCTGGGGCGAGGGGAACCGAGTTGACCGGCGGTGGCCGGAACTGGCGGGGCATCGGGCGGCCCGCGTTCGACCCGCCCTGTACCACGTCCACCAGGACGACGGGGAACGGGCCTGGCACGCCATGCCGTGGGCCGAGGGCTCCTACGTCGTCCTGGCCCGGGCCGGAAACGGCCACATCACTCTGGAGACCCCGGGCGGAAACTTCCGGCTGAAGCACGTCGAGGACTTCGTCGACCTGTTGGTGAACGATCCGAACCGTCCGCCGGACGCCGATATCGTGCTGGCCGTGCGCGGCTCCCCACCGGACGGCTTCGGTCTACCGGAAGCCGTGTTCGCCGCCACGGGCAACCGGGTCTGGTCACCGTCGGGCGGGGACGTCGACCTGACCCGGGTGATGCGCGGGAAGGTGAAGCTGGAGCGGCTCCGACTGTCCGGCCGCGACCCGCACTGGGCCCCGACCACCTCGACGGCGGGCCCCGACCACTTCGCGCACCTGCGGCCGCAGCGCCTGACCACCAACGAGTACTCCGTCCGGTTCACCGACGACGAGGCCGTGCTCTTCCACCGGCTGCCCGCAACGCAGTTGACGGCCGACCCCGCCGGATCCGCGGCGGCTCCGCTGTACCTGCCCACCCAGGAACTCGGCGTCGTCCCCGTCAGGGACTTCCCCGCGATCCACGTCTCGCAGGACCACACGCTGGCCATCGACGCAGACGGGCTCAGCCAGCACGCGTACGCCACCGAGCAGGCCGTCGACCAGGCCAACGCCAAGCTGGCGGCCGCGGGCAGCAGCGTGCGGCTGACAGCCGATCCGGAGATCTCCCTCACCTTCACCCGGGGCGACACACTGCCCACTCCGCCGCTGCTCCAGGTCACCCCGCGGTTCCTGACCCGGTCCGAGAGGTCCGAGGAGGAGACCTGCCGTGACTTCGCGCAGATGGTGTCCGGCCAACTCCGGGCCTCGCACGTGGTGTTCAGGGTGCCGGGACGGGTCTCGACCGGGCGGATCAGCGCCCTGGACACGGCCGAGGTCACCGGCACACACCACCTCGCCGAGTCCCTGGCCGAGGTCGCCGACGGGCTGACCGACCCGGCCGTCACCGGCCCGTCCTGGGCGGCCGCGCAGATCGCCCGGGACAACCGGGGCGTCGGCGGTCAGGGCGGCGCGCCGCTGCCCGGACGGGAGTACGGCAGCGCGCTCAGCTACGAGTACGTCGACGACCCGCGCCGCGACGCCGTGACGCGGGCGGCGCGGCAGACCGGGATCAACGAAGGAGCCTGGGCCGAGGTCGGCGAGGGCTACCTGGTCCAGTCGATCAGCGCGGCCGACGACGAGGGAAAGCCGACCCTTGCGGTCAACTACGCCAAGCCCACCGCGAGCAACAGGTCGCACTTCGGCTACCACTTCGCGACCGTCGTCCTGGCCAGCGAGGACGGCCAGTCCCAGCTCACCCTGGAGAACCACGCCCGGGTCAGCAGGAACAAGGCGGAGATGAACGCCGCCGTCGAGGAGAACCTGCGCAGCTCCGCCGCCCAACTGCGCGAGCTCGCCGCCCGACTGCACGAGCGTGCGCGCTTCGCCGAACAGGTGGGAGCGGACTCGGCGCGGCAGGACGCACTCAAGTCCAGGGCCCGGCTCGCCGACTTGCTGGTCACCGCGAGGGAAGCCCGCGACCGGGGCGCCTCCGAGGAGGAACAGAACCGCACGTTCCAGCAGGCCGCCAGAGCCGTGCCGCAAGCCGCCTCCATGATCGACGGAAAGCACCAGTGGTACTTCCGCTCGTACAGCAGACGCCCTGGGAGTCGATGCACGAGTCCCACGCGGAACTGCTCGGACGACCACGCCTCGGCCGAGGCGAATCCGCTCACCCTGGTCGTCCTCCACGGCCACGCAGTGTCCGCGCCCGAACACCGCTTCATCCCGTTCGAGGAGTCCGGCGCCCTGGCGGACAGCGCGGGCTACAAGCTCGACCATCTGGCCGAGCACATCGTCCGCACCGGCCTCTGGAACCTGGCCCACGGGCTGCGGCTGCCCTCCGTCCGGCTGGCCGGTCACGGCGGCGGCGCAACGGATCTCGACCGCGACCTCACCATGGCCGACAGGATCCGCGACGAACTGCGCAGCCGCATCGCCACCCTGCTCCACGACCGCCGCGCGACCACGACCGCCGACGCCTTCACGATCAGCATCGCCGCCGCCGTCCACCGCGCCGACCACCAAACCCGCGGTCCCGAGGTCACGTTCGAGGTCGATCACTGGCGCAACCTCCAGGACGACGACCTCGCGTCGGAAGACCGGTGACGCGGGAAACGGTGACCGTCCTGGATTCAATCGTTCGACGTCGCGCAGCGCAGCGCAGCGCCGCGTCCGCTCCCCGCTCGCTACGGCCCACCGCCCGGGACGTCAGGTCCCGGGTTCGGGAGACCGGATCCGTCCCCGCCGACCGAGGCCGTGCAGCCGGTTCATGTCGTCGACGAACCACCCGTGGTCCCCGCGCTCGGCGACCGACGCCCTTGGAACGTATAGGAGGTTCCCCGATCCGAACGGCTTGCCGAGCACGTCCCGCAGTGCATCCCGCCGTGCCTCGTTGCACAGGCCACTGGCCGTCAGCAGAAGGTTCATCGGGCGAGTCAAGCGCGCCCACCGGGCAGGCACGACAAGCCAAGAACCAGTCCTGAAGATTCCCGCCACGACGCTACGGAGTGCCGTTCAGCCGGCGCGGCGGGAGCGCCCGGATTCGGTGTGGGGCGGCGTGCCGAGGTGTTCCAGCAGTAGCCCCTCGCGGGTCGACCAGGGGCAGATCTCGACGGTCTTGACCCCGCAGACTTCCATAAGGGTCTGCGCGATCAGGGCTCCGGCCAGGGACTGTTCGGCGCGGTGGCGCGAGATGCCCGGCAGCTTGCCGCGGCGCGACGGCTTCGCCTCGGCCAGCAGCGCGGCCGACGTGCGCAGGTGGGGCAGGGCCAACTTCCGCGCCGCCCGGGGCGCCTTGCCTCGCGCCGCGGCGAGTCGGGCGAGCTGTTCGAAGGTCTTGGAGCAGGCCAGCACCCGCATGCCCGGCTCGGCGACCGGCAGGCCGGGAACAGCCTCCAGAGACCGGCGCAGGTGCTTGCGGATCTCGGCCAGCCGACGCGCGGACGGTGCGGTGTTGCCGGGCAACCAGTCCCGGGTGATCCTGCGCGCGCCCAGCGGCAGCGAGTGCACCGTCTGGGGCTGGTCCCCGGTGCCGGAGGCGATCTCCAGGGTGCCGCCGCCGATGTCCAAGACGAGAAGCGGGCCGGACTCCGCCGCCCACTGGCGGGCGGCCACGTAGGCCAGCCGCGCCTCCTCCTCGCCGGTCAGCACACGCAGGCGGGTGCCCGTATTGCGCGCCACGCTCGCGATGATCGCGTCACGGTTGGGGGCGTCCCGGATGACGGACGTGGCGAACGCGAAGACTTCCGTTCCGCGCGGACGCGGGTTCGCGGCGACGGCCTCGGCCACCGCCTGCTCGACACTCTCCACACCGGCCCGGTCCAGCCGCCCCTTGTGGTCGAGGGTCTCGTGAAGTCTCAACCGCACTTTTCGGGAGAAAACCGGCTCCAGGATTGCATCCGGCCGCCGCCGCACGATCGTCAGCAGAGCACTGTGACACCCGACGTCGAGCACACCTGCCTGCCGCACTCCGTGCCTCCTTTGCTCCCGCGTTCGACCTGATCGGCTGCTTCTCCCCGTCATCCGACTGCCCGCACGACGGCGCGCGGGCTTCCGGTCCAACGGGTAACTATATCTTCACCGCTCGTGCACCCTCCGAGTTGCCTGCGGGACAGCGGAGTGACGGGGCGGTTCCGCATCGGGGGAGAGGGGTGCGCATCGAGGTCGAAACCGAGTCCCCGGGTTCGGCATGGGCGGCGTGGAACGCGCGGCCCTTCGGTGTGGCAGGCATCAGGATGACCGCGATCAAGGGCAGTGGGCTGCGACACCCACCGCGGAGGCCAGCATCTGGCCGATGACATCGCCCAGGGTTCACCTCGGGGACGGAACACAGGTGGCCGACGGCACGGCTCAACGCCACGACACAAAGGCCGGGGCTTCAACGTCACGCGTACCTCACCCCTCGGCACCCCGGGTGCGGCCCTCCGCCCGTGTCACCCGTTCGGGCCGGTCGCGGTGGCTCGGCCTACGTCATAGGGGGTTGCCTGAACGGAGACCAACGGGAGGGGAGGTGGCGCATGACAGCGCTTCGGGGCTCCCTGCGAGCGCGGCTGCGCGGGATCGGCAGTCCCCGCCCCGCCGATGCCGCCTCCGGCGCGGTGACCGGGCTCTTCTCCATCCCGGAAGGCATGGCGTACGCGGCGATCGCCGGATTCAACCCGGTCGCCGGCCTCTACGCGGGCGTGGTGCCCGCGATCGTGGGCTCGCTGACCTCCCGTACGGTCCTGATGGTCACCACCCTCACCAGCGCCATCGCCCTCACCTCGCAGAACGTCCTTTCGGACGCCGGGCTCGATCCGAAGGAGGCGGGCAACGTTGCCGTGCTGACCGTGGTGGTCGGTGCGGTCATGCTCCTGATGGGGGTGCTGCGCCTCGGCGTGGTGATGAGCTTCGTGTCGAACGCCGTGATGACCGGCTTCGCCACCGGCATCGCCCTGCAGATCATTGTCGGCGTACTGAAGGACGCGACCGGCTACAAGCCGCAGGGCCACAACAAGCTGTACCAACTGGGGACTGGCTCGCGCACATCGGTGACTGGCAGGGCGCGGCGACCGTCGTCGCCCTTGTCACCGTCGCCGTGTGGGCGGTGGCCCGCACGGTCAAGCGGCTCGAAGCCGTCGCTCTGCTGATCGCCATGGTCGTGGCGAGTGTGGGTGTCGCCGTGTTCGCGGTCGATGTGGAGCTGGTGCGGGGATCTCCGCGATTCCGGCCTCGCTACCCTCGTTCACCGCGCCGGACTGGTCCGCGCTCCCGAAGTTGATCGCGGGCTCGTTCTCGGTGGCGCTCGTCGCGCTCGCGCAGGCGGCGGGTATCGCCCCATCGATGCCGAACCCGGACGGCTCGCGCTCGGACGTCAACGGCGACTTCCGCTCGCAGGGTTACGCCAACCTGCTCGGCGGCCTCTTCCAGGCGCTGCCCTCCGGCGGCTCCCTGTCGCGCACCGGCGTCGCGGTGAGCGCGGGAGCCCGCACCCGCTGGGCCGGCATCATCTCGGGCGTTTTCCTCGCGCTGGTGGTGCTGGTGTGCGGCTCGCTCGCCGAACACATCCCCATGCCGGTGATCGGCGGCCTGATCCTGGTGGTCGGCGGCGAGCTGATCTGGGGCAAACGCCGCGACATCCGGCTCGTCCTGCGGACCTCCCCGCTCTCCTCGGCGGCGATGACCTTGACCTTCCTCGCCACCACCCAGCTGCCGTTGCAGCGGGCCATCGTCATCGGTTCCGTTCTGTCCCTGCTGCTGTACTGCGTCCAGACCGCCCGGCAGGCCAAGCTCGTCGCACTGCGGCGGCAGGCGGACGGGCACTGGGCCACCTCCGAGCCGCCGAAGCGCCTGCCGCCCGGCGAGATCACCGTCCTCGACTACGCGGGTACCTCCTTCTTCGCCGAACTCCCGCGCATCGAGAGCCAGTTGCCGGATCCGGCCGGCGCCCGTGACGCCGTACTGATCCTCGTCGTCCGCACCCTGCCCGACGTGCCGTCCTCCGCCGTCCTCAAACTCCTCGACCGATATGCGAAGAAGCTCGCCGACGAGGGAGGCCGCGTCGTGCTGGCCGGAGTCCAGCCGTCCCTCGTACGCATTCTGAAGACGTCGGGGCTGCACGAACGCCCCGGTGACGAGGGCGTAGTGCCTGCCCGTCCCGAGCTGTTCGGGCCGCTGGAGACCGCCCTGACGGACGGCCGCGCCTGGATCGCCGCACGGACGAACAGTCCACCGCCCACGGAGGAGTCATGACCGCACCGCACGTCACGGAGGAGTCGTGACCGAGCAGCATATTTCCGCAGGCGCGGCGGCGGGCCTCCGGCCGCGCCAGGCCCGCACCCTGTTCCCGCTCCTCCTGCCCGCGCTGCTCATCGGCATCGGCGCCAGCCTGGTCCTGCTTCTCGTCAACTGGGCCGCCGAGCTGCTTCCCCATGGTCTTCGTCGGCGTCGCGCTCGGCACGCTCCCTCGTCGACGCGGTGGCCATCGCGCTCACGGTCGCCACCACCCTCGGCGTGCTTCTTGCCACCACCCGACAAGGCTGGCTGAGCCTGTTCACGGCAGCCAGGCTCGTCACCGACATCCAACTGCCGCCGCTGCTGTGTGTGGCCGCGCTGCCCACGTGGCTGCTCGTCACCGGCCGCCCCGAGATGCTGATCCACACCCCGGCCACACGATCAGCCCAAAATGCGCATACCGCAACCTGATGCTGAGATGAAACCGACCCACGGCGAACGGAGCACGACATGGGCACGACCCTCCCCTTCGAGGACACGACCGACTTCGACAACGCCGACCGGGGCTTCCTCGGTGCGCTGTCCCCGGGCGTGGTCAAGGCGCCCGACGGCCGTGTCGTCTACGACGCCGACGCCTACGCGTTCCTCAAGGGTGAGTGCCCCGACACCGCCAACCTGAGCCTGTGGCGCCAGGCCCAGCTCTCCTCCAAGCAGGGCCTGTACAAGGTCACCGAGGGCATCTACCAGGTGCGCGGCCTGGACCTGTCCAACATGACGCTGGTGGAGGGCGAGCGCGGTGTCATCGTCATCGACCCGCTCATCTCCGCCGAGTGCGCCGAGGCCGCCCTGGGGCTCTACTACGAGCACCGCGGCAACAAGCCCGTCACCGGCCTGATCTACACCCACTCCCACGGCGACCACTTCGGCGGCGCCCGAGGCGTCCTGCCTCGCGGCAAGGACGAGGGCGTGCCCGTCCTGGCCCCCGTCGGCTTCCTGGAGCACGCGGTCAGCGAGAACGTCTACGCCGGCAACGCCATGACCCGCCGCGCCGTCTTCATGTACGGCGACCGGCTCCCGAAGGCCCCGACGGCCAGATCGGCGCGGGCCTGGGCATGACCACCTCCACCGGCACCATCACCCTCATCCCCCGACCGTGGACATCACCCGCACCGGCCAGGAGGAGACGGTCGACGGCGTCCGCATCGTCTTCCAGCTCACACCCGGCACCGAAGCCCCCGCGGAGATGAACTTCCTCTTCCCGGACCAGCGCGCCCTGTGCCTGGCCGAGAACGCCACGCACAACATGCACAACATCCTGACCCTGCGCGGCGCCGTCGTGCGTGACTCCCGCATCTGGGCCCGCTACCTCGACGAGGCCATCGAGTTCTTCGACGGCCAATACGACGTCGCGTTCGCCTCCCACCATTGGCCGACCTGGGGCCACGACAACGTCGTCCAGTTCCTCGGCCAGCAGCGGGACTTGTACGCGTACATGCACGATCAGACGCTGCGCATGCTCAACAGCGGCCTCACCGGGCCCGAGATCGCCGAGGAGATGCAGCTGCCGCCCGCCGTGGAGAACTCCTGGCACGCCCGCGGCTACTACGGCTCCCTGAGTCACAACGTCAAGGCGATCTACCAGCGCTACCTCGGCTGGTTCAACGGCAACGTCGCCACCCTCTGGGAGCACCCGCCCGTCGAACTCGCCAAGCGTTACGTCGACTTGGCGGGCGGCGCCGAGGCAGCCCTGGCGAAGGCGCGCACGTACATCGACGACGGCGACCTCCGCTTCGCGGCCACACTCCTCAACCACGTCATCTTCGCGGACCCCTCGAACGCCGACGCCAAACAAACCCTCGCCGGTGTCTACGACACCCTCGGCCACGGCTCCGAGAACGGCACCTGGCGCAACTTCTACCTCAACTCCGCCATGGAACTGCGCCACGGCGAAAACGCCATCGCCCTCGACACCACCAACCCCGAAATGGCGATGGCCCTCACCACCGGTATGCTCCTCGACTCCATCGCGGTCCGCATCGACGGCCCCCGCGCCTGGGACGAGGACCTCACCATCGACCTCGTCCTCACCGACGAGAACACCCGCCACCGCCTGACCCTCCACAACGGCGCCCTCACCCACCGCGAGACGCCGACGCCCAAGACCCCTGCGGGCCTGACGCTCACCCTCACCAAGCCCCACCTCCTCGGCATCCTCGCCGACAAGGGCCTCGACGACGTCCAGGTGGACGGCGACCCGTCCCTCCTCGCCCGCCTCTTCTCCTACGTCACCGAGCCGGACAAGGCGTTCTCGATCGTCACCCCTGACGACGGAGCCCCGCAGCCCCTCATCCTGCAGACCCGTCCTCCGGCTCGGGTGCCCGGCTTGAGACAGGGCGGACGCAATGGGAAGCCCTATTCGAGCAGTGGCGCCATAACCCAGGTCGGAGGCGGTGAACTTGCACTGGAACGGCTGTGCCGTGGCGTTGTAGCGGTCTTCGAAGATTCGGAGCTGGTCAGTGCCCTCATGAAGGTCTGCGAAGTCGTTGGGTGTCACAACCTAGAACGGCAGCTGGTAAACGGTCGGCCAGCCCCGTCCGACGATGAACTGCCTCATCCCGGCGGCGAGGTGGACATTGAGGTTGTCCGAGACGAGCACGATCGAGCTGCTGATGGGCGGTGATGAGAGCAGGTCGCGGTAGTCGGTCCAGGCGAAGCTCTTGCGACCGTCGCGTCGGCCGTCATCGCTGCGCGGCCGGTAGACCAGTCGGGACCATTCGCCCGGCTCGTAGCAGGTCAGGGCGGCGCTCGAGATGCGGCGGCGTGAGCGGCCACGGACCCGGATGACGGGCGTGCGACCGGATCGGGTCCAGGTGCGGGCGATCGGTGGCGTCATCGAGAAGCCGGACCCGTCCTCGAAGACGATCCATGTATCGAGCGCCGCCGCGGTCCTTCCACCTGAGGTCAGGTCTCCTTCCCCAGCCCGTGACCCGTTCCTCGTCACGTTCCCGGCCCGTCCGACTGGTGTCTGGCATGAGAACCCGTGCCGGAGCAGCGGCTTGCGCACCCCTTGAAGGGTGTAACTCTTGTGGAAGCGCCGCCCGATCACCGTCTTGATCCTCGACAGCGTCCACCGCTGATCCGGCCAGTCGTGCGCGACCGGCCTTTTGGCCAACTCCCTTTCCAGTACCACGATCTGGGCCTCGCTCAGCCTCGGAGGCGACGCGGAACCCGCCGAACGCAAAGCCCGCAGTCCGCCCGTGTCCCAGGCCCGCCGCCATTGCTGCACCGACCGGACGCTGACCCACAACACCTTTGGAACCACCGGACTCGGCTTGCCCACGGCATACCGCTCGGCCGCCGGCATCCGGATCTCTTCGCGGAACCGCCGGCCGTGGAGAGGCGGGCGGCGCCGCCTTCCTCCCCGCTGTTGAGCTTCAGGGTGACCGTCCGGCCCGTAGAAAAATGTTCTGTGGATCTTCGAGGCAACCTTTTCGGCCTCTCCGACCACTCAGTGTTGTCCGGCCAAGTGGGCCGGTCAGTGCAACAGTTGAAAGAGAGCACAGGCATGTCCCTGGAACGAGAGCGCAGACATGTCCCCGTCCACCCTCGTCATCGGTGGCGTCCCGCGGCGGCGGCCACCGTGCCGACGGCGGTGCGCGCGGTGGTCGTCCGAGGCATCGTGGTCGTCGGCTGCTCGCGCGTCGGGGTCTTTGGGCGGGTCTCGCCATGGTGGTCGTGGCCGGCTCCGCTGTCGTGGTCAGCCAGGCTTCGGCGGACCAGAAGCAGAAAACCCTGGACCTGAAGAAGTGGTACGTACTGGTCAACCGCAACAGTGGCAAGGTGCTGGACGACCATGGCTCCGCCAAGAACGACGGCGCGGCGGTGGTGCAGTGGGCGCGCCACGGCGGGGCCAACCAGCAGTGGCGGTTCATCGACGCGGGTGACGGGTACTACCGGCTGAAGAATCGGACCTCTGGCAAGGTATTGGACGACCTCGGCTGGTCGAAGACCGCCGGCTCCGCCATCGTGCAGTGGAAAGACCTGAACGCCACCAACCAGCAGTTCAAACTGGCCAAGTCGTCGAACGGCTACGCGCGTCTGGTCAATCGCTTCAGTGGTATGGCTGTCGGTGTCCGCAACGCCGCCAAGGCCGACGGGACCAACGTTGTCCAGAACCGCGACCGGAGCGGCGCGGATCAGCAGTGGAAGCTCGTCGCGGTCGGAAACGTCAGCGGCGGCGGTACGTCCACCACGCCAAGCAGCAGCGCTCCCGCGAGGCCGACTCCGAGCGACCCGCGCCCGTCGTCCTCGCCTTCGTCCGCGTCTCCGGCGCCCGCCGGTGGTGGCGGCAGCTCGGCGAAGCGGTTCATGGGCAGTGACAAAGTGATCATCGGCGGCTCGATGTCCGACGCCTCGGCGACCGCCGCGCCGTTCGACGCGCGCTACGCCTATGTGCACAGTCAGCCCGCGCCCTCCTCGGACTACTACACGGCAGCGAAGTGCAAGGACGCGTGGTCGAGCTGGTGGGGCTGCTGGAACGGCAGCACCACGGCGCCCGGCACGTATGTGACCTGGCGGGACGACGTGGTGTCCCAGGCGACGTACAAGGGCAGCCCGCGTCCGCAGAAGATGCTCTGGACCTGGTACTCGTTGCGCGACCTCGGGGATGCGGCAGGCGAGGGCGACGGTCCGGGCGAGGTCAAGGCCATCAACCGGACCGACCTGCTCACCCGGTACCTGGACGACTACCGTTTCTTCCTCCAGAAGATCGGCACATCGCACGACGCGATCGACCTCGAACCCGACTTCTGGGGCTACGTCCGGTCGCTTGGCGATCCGCACAAGGTTCCCGCACAGATCTCGGGCGCGAATCCGAAGGATTGCGGATCGCAGGAGAACAGCGCCACCGGACTCGCCCAGTGCCTGATCTCGATGGCGCACAAGTACGCACCGAACGCCGCCGTGGGGATGCACCTCTCCTGCTTCGACTGGGAGACCAACACACAGGCTTGCGTCAAGGACTACGCGAGCTTCGGGGCGAAGAACGCCGACTTCCTGGTCAGCGATGTGTCGGACCGCGACGCGGGCTGGTACGCGCAGTCTGCCCACGGCGGCCTTGCCACGTTCTGGACGGATCAGAAGGCCGCCGCCACGCTGAAGTTCTACAAGACGATGGCCGAGTCCGTGGGTAAGCCGGTGGTCCTGTGGCAGATCCCCGTGGGCAACATGGCGCAGAACAACACCCGCAACCACTACAAGGACGACAAGGTGGACTGGTTCTTCGCCCACATGGATCAGGTCGCAAACTCCCACATAGCAGGCCTGTTCTTCGGTCCGGGGCAGGACGAACAGACCACGGTCGAGTCCGACGGCGGAAATCTGATCAACAAGACGATCGCCTATCACAACTCGGGCGGAACAGCGCTCAAGTAGCGGTGCAGCACTCTACACGAAAGGCGCCCCCATCTCTTCGATGGGGGCGCCTTCGTCGTCTTCGGCGGGCTGAGGATCAGCGCTTCAGGGTGAGGATGCCGGGGCGGTACGGCAGGTTGTCGTAGGAGGTGTTCGGCGGGGTGCTGGACGCCTTGCCTTGGTAGAGGAACTGCAGGTTGCAGGGGTCGATGGTCATGGTCTGGTCGGGGTTGGTGCGGACCAGGTCGCCGTGGCTGATGTCGTTGGTCCAGGTGGCGCCGCTGTTGGCCTTGCCGGCGAAGGGGCTCGACTCGGTGGCGGCCTGTGGGGTCCACGGACCGTTCAGGCTGGTGGCGGTGAAGGAGCGGAAGTATCGCTGCTCGCTCGCCCCGCGAGCCTCGACGATCATGAGGTACTGGTTCTGGCCTTGGACCTTGTAGACCTGCGGTGCCTCGAAGAGGTTCTTCTCCGTGTCGCTCATGACGGTCGTGTACGACGAGCCGAAGCTGCCGGGGAAGTTCCCGATCGGCATGGTCGACTTGTAGATCTTGCCGTTGTCAGCGGCGAAGAACAGGTGGATGTTCTGGCCGTCGGCGATCAGGGTCTGGTCGATGGGGCCGGTGGCGGAGTCGGTGCGGGGATGCTGCCGGTGAACAGCGGCTGCGGCGCGGACCAGCCGTTGGGGTCGGTGGGGTCGCTGGCGGTGCGGTAGCTGAAGGTCGACGGACCCCACTGGTACGCCAGCACCCAGATCTTCTTGGGCGCGAAGTAGAACAGTGTGGGCGCCACCGCCTTCTGGTTCATGCCGGTCTGGCGGGCCGATGCCATGTCCGACCAGTTTGTGAAGGGGCTGAACGCCATCGAGCCGTAGGACGATCCCGAGTAGTCCGACCCGTAGACCAGGTGCTTCCCGTTGTAGGTCACGGCGGTGAAGTCCTTCAGCGAGGCCCACCCGTTCGCCGGCTGCGCCAGCGCGTCCGTCGAGGTCCACCGGTAGGTCGAGGGAAGAGCGCAGGTGTCGCTCTTCGGAGCCGCGGTCGTGTCGCTCTTCGGCGCCGCGGTCGGCTGGAAGGTCCAACGTTGGTTGGCGCCGCCGCCGTTGGTGTCCCAGACCTGGACAGGGGTGCCGTTGGCTGTCCGGCCGCCGGGGCTCTCCAGCGCCCGGCCGCTGGCGACGTTGGTCAGCGTGTAGGAGCCGTTGCTGTTGCGGCTCGCCTTCCAGCGCTGGTGGGCGCCGCCGTTGGCGTCCCAGACCGTCGGCCTCGTCCCATTGGCCGTCCGGTTGGCCGGCTCGTCCAGTACCCGGCCGCTGGCGACGTTGGTCAGGGTGTAAGAGCCGTCGTTGGTCAGGGTGGCCCTCCACTGCTGGTTGGAGGCGCCGCTGGCGTCCCACACCTGGAGCGGGGTGCCGTTGTCGTTCTGTCCCGTGGGCTCGTCGAGAACGCGTCCGGCGGCCGCGTTGGAGAGCGTGTAGACGGCGCCGGAGGTGATGTTCGCGGCCTGCGCGCTGCCGGTGCCGCCGGTGCTGTGCAGGGCGGTGAGCACGGCGTTGTAGGCGGCCTTCCTGTTGCCGCCCGCGTCG
Source organism: Streptomyces sp. P3 (assembly GCA_016893485.2). GTDB lineage: Bacteria > Actinomycetota > Actinomycetes > Streptomycetales > Streptomycetaceae > Streptomyces. Next base: position 245,184 of record JAFEKX020000001.1, on the reverse strand, counting down.
AACAGCAGCGCGTTCTCACCGGTGCGCCAGGAGTCGCTGTCGCGGATGCCCCACACCGTGATGCCCGTGCAGCGAGCGACGTTCATGCACGCCTGGACGGCGTTGGTGTAGGCGGTGGCGGACGCCTGGGCGATGTCGAGCTCGGTGATCTGCACGTCCACGCCGAGCGCGGCGAAGTGGGACAGGGTGGTCTGGAAGCTCGCCGGCGGCCCGCCGGCGCCGAAGTGGCTCTGGAAGCCGACGCAGTCGATGGGCACACCGCGGGACTTGAAGTCCTTGACCATCCTGTAGACGCCCTGGGTCTTGGCGTCGGACCAGTTCTCGATGTTGTAGTCGTTGTAGCAGAGCTCGGCGGAGGGGTCGGCGGTCCGGGCGGTGCGGAAGGCCTCCTCGATGAAGCCGTCGCCCAGGACGTCCTGGAACACGGAGCTGCGGTGCTGCCCGCTGCCGCCGTCGGCGAACGCCTCGTTGACCACGTCCCAGGCGTAGATCTTGCCCTTGTAGTGGGTCATCTCGGTGGTGATGTGGTTCTTCATCACCGTGCGCAGGGTGCTGGCGTCGGTGATGGACTTGACCCAGTTGGGCAGTTGGGAGTGCCAGACCAGGGTGTGGCCGCGCAGGCGCTGGCCGTGCGCGGAGGCGTGGCTGACGATCGAGTCGGCGGCGGCGAAGGTGAACGACCCGCGGGAGGGTTCGATGGCGTCCCACTTCATCTCGTTCTCCGGGGTGATCATCTTGAATTCCCGGTCGAGGAGGGCGGAGTACGTGGAGTCGGCGAGCTTGCCCGCGGCCACTGCAGTGCCGAAGTAACGGCCGCTGCCGGCCGCCGCGTCGGCGACCGTGGCCGGTGCGGCGGCCTCCGGCGTGCGTGCGGCCAGGGCGACCAGGGTACGGCGGCGCCCGAGGCGGCGAGGACCACGGAGGCGGCGATCACGCGGCGGGTCGCCGGACGGCGGCGATGAGAGGGGTTCTGATCTGACAACGGTATGTCCTTCTGGCACAGCGGGACTTGATCCGGTCCCGGTCACCCGCCAGTTGCCGCCACGCACACAAAGGTTGCCGCGATCGGGGCAAGCAGTCTCACGGCCGCCGCCGTCGCCCTGCCGCACAGCGGCGTTCACCGCGTCGGGACGAACCCGCCCCGGACCGACGCGGAGCCGCCTGAACCCTGTGCGTCGACGCGGTAGCCGTCGCCCGCGGCACTGCGCACGCCGGTGCCGTTGTTGAACTGCGCGGCGAACTCATGGTTCCCGGCCGGCACGGTCAGGCCCGCCTTGAGGACCCAGCGGTAGACCAGCGCGCCGCCGGCCTCTTGGACGGTGACGGTGAAGTCGCCATTCGGCAGGGTCTGCCAGGTGCCGGTGTTCTTCGCCCTGCCGGTCTGCACGATCCGGATCTCGACCGTGAGCGAGGTGAGCGGCTGGGTCGTCTTGAGGACGAGGTTGCTCTGCGTCCAGTAGACGGTGCTCTTCGGATCCAGCGACCCGGCCGACCACAGCGGCCCGTTCTGGCTCTCGCCGGCGGTCGGCGAGGGACTGGCGGCCGGGGAGTCGGGCGCGAGCTGCCCGGGTCGTGACCGGGGGCGGCGCGACAGGGGTGGGGTGGGCCGATGTCGGGTGCGGGGAGCTGACGGTCGGGGACGGGGTGGCGGGGGTGGTCACGGTGGGCGACGGCGCCGGCTTCGCGACGATGGCGGCGACGGCGAGGCCGCCGGTCGTCAGGATGCCGCCGGCGGCGAGCCCGGCGAGGGTGACCCTGGTCCAGGACCGGGCGAACGGTCGCGCGCGGTGGCGGACGGCGGGCCCGGCCATGCCGCGTTCCAGCCGGGCCAGCATCCGCGCGCGGTCGGGCCGGTGGGCCTCGGCGGCCTCGCGCAGCCGACCGTCGATGTCCTCGGTCATCGGTTCCTCCTCCCTGGCACCAGGTCCCCGGCCGCGTGTGCGCCCAGGAGCCTTTCCAGCTCGGCCATTCCCTTCGAGGTCTGGCTCTTCACCGTTCCGACCGATATGCCCAGCGCTGTCGCCGTCTCTTTCTCCGACAGGTCGAGGGCGTGTCGCAGCACCACACAGGCGCGCTTGCGGAACGGCAGCCGGGCGAGCGCCGCGCGCACGTCCAGCACGGCCGCCATGTCGGGCCCCTCCACCTTCTCGGGGCTGCGGGACCAGAACAGTGTGATCCGGCGTCGCTCCCGCACCGTGCTGCGGATGCGCCCCCGCGCCAGGTTGGCCACCACACCGCGGGCGTAGGCGAGCGGGTGGTCGGCCTGCCGCAACCGGTCCCAGTGCTGCCACAGGGCGACCAGGGCATCCGCCGCGAGGTCGTCCGCCGCGTCGGTCTCGCCGGTCAGTAGGTGTGCCAGACGGGCGAGTTCGGCATAGTGGCGTTCGAAGAATTCGTGGAACTCCGCGGACGCGTCATCGAGGACCATCCCCGGTCGCCCTCTCCTTGCCATGATGTGCGCGTTAGTTGCGCGTTCAACAACGGTGAGCGCAGCTTAACAGCGCCCGGCCCGGGATTCGAACGGTGGTCGTGCATGGTTGTGTGGCGGTGCGGTCCGGCCGGCGGGCTGGTCAAGGTCGGGTGAACCGAACGCCGGCCGGCTGAGCGACGTCCGGCTGCACGGCGGCGACGAGCAGCGCCAAGAAAATGCCCGTGCCCATTCCGCGCCTGCGCCACGGTTGCGGCGCGGCGTGCTTGGTTGCCCTCATGCCCGTCCATCCGGTAGTTCGAGTCGGCCTTCCAGCTCCTAGTTGCCGCAGAGGACGAGAAGGTTGCCGCCGCGCACTCCTCCAACAGGACTTGATCAAGTTCCGTAGGTGTCCGGATCGTTGATGATGGCGCACCTTCACCCTCCGGAAGTCACTCACCCACGGGGCGCGTTCAGGTCCCGGTGACATTGGGCGCCAGGGACTGGGCGCACCAGATGGTCTTGCCGTGGGCGGTGTGACGGGTGCCCCACCCCTGGGTGAGCTGGGCGACGAGCAGCAGGCCCCGGCCGCCCTCGTCGAAGGCGCGGGCTCGGCGCAGGTGCGGAGCGGTGTTGGTGGAGTCGGAAACCTCGCAGATCAGGGCGGTGTCGCGAATGAGCCGGAGGCTGATCGGGAGTTCGCCGTATCTGATGGCGTTGGTGACCAGCTCGCTGACGACCAGTTCGGTGACGAACGCCGTCTCCTCAAGGCCCCAGGCCGCCACCTGGTCGAGAGCGAACTGCCGGGCGCGCGACACCTCTGTGAAGTCCGGCTCGACGTCCCAGTCGGCGACGTGCTGGGGATCCAGGGCATGGGTGCGCGCGAGCAGCAGCGCGGCATCGTCGGTGCGGTGCTCGGGGAGCACGGCTTTCAGCACCTTGTCGCACAGGGCATCCAGCGAGGGCGCTGCGTGGTCCAGGACTCCCAGCAGTTCGGCGACGCCCTGGTCGACGTCACGCTCGCGGCTCTCCACCAACCCGTCGGTGTAGAGCGCGAGGAGGCTGCCCTCGGGCAGTTCGAGCTCGGTCGCCTCGAACGGCAGGCCGCCGATCCCGAGCGGCGGGCCGGGTTGGGCAACCACCGGGGTCCTGGTGCCGTCAGGGGCGATGACCAGCGGGAGCGGATGGCCTGCGCTCGCCAGTGTCAGACGGCGGGAGACGGGGTCGTAGACGGTGTACAGGCAGGTCGCGCCGGTCTCGCCGGTCGTCTGGAAGTGACTGCTGGGCTGGAGGTCGCTGGCGAGGTGGAGGACTAGGTCGTCGAGATGGGTCATCAGCTCGTCCGGTGGCAGGTCGACGTCGGCGAGGGTACGTACCGCTGTGCGCAGCCGGCCCATGCTGGCCGAGGCGTGCAGGCCATGGCCCACGACGTCGCCGACGATCAGTGCAACCCGGGCTCCGGACAGGGAATGACGTCGAACCAGTCCCCGCCCACCTCCGCCTGCGTCCCGGCGGGCAGGTAGCGCGAGGCGACTTCCACCGCCTCCTGGTTCGGCAGCCGCTGTGGCAGCAGGGTGCGTTGCAGGGTCAGCGCGGTGGTGCGCTCGCGCGAGTACCGGCGGGCGTTGTCGATGGCTACGGCTGCCTTCGCGGCGAGTTCCTCCGCGAGGATCAGGTCGTCGGCGGTGAAGGCCTCGGGGCGGTCGTTGCGGGAGAAGGCGACGACGCCCAGCAGCGCGCCACGGGCCCGCAGCGGCACGGTGATGCGGCCGGTCAGTCCGTCCGCCGCGATCGACTTGTCGATCACCGGGTTCCCCGGCGGCCAGTGGGCCGGGTCTGCGGCGAGTCCGGGTCCGAAGGCCCATTCGCCGCCCCGCCGGGAGCGGCGGCGAGCTCGACCGTGGACCTGCCGGTCGCCATGCAGCTGGTGGCCACGGAACCGGCGGCGTGCGTGACCAGTGCCGCCGGCCCGGCCGATTGGGGGTGTCCTCCGTGGTGCTGCGGTGGGCGGCACGGCTGAGCGTGAGGGACGCGCCGCGGTCGATCGTCGAGGGGGAGGGCGGTTCTTCCCGCGCAGCACCTCGTCGAAGAGATCCACGGTGACGAGGTCCGTGAAGCCGGGTACGGGGGTCGTCGCCAGCTCCTGGGCGGTGCCCATGACGTCGAGAGTGCGGCCGATGCCGCTGCTGGCCTTGTTGAGGATGAGCAGTCGCTGCCGGGCCCAGTACTCGGCACTCATGTCGAATCCCCAGTTGGCGACCGCACGCACGGTGCCCTCGGCGTCCCGGACCGGCCACATGCTGGTGGCCCAGGCGTTGGCGTAGTTGCTGCCCAGGGGACGGAAGACGGTGATCAGGCGCGCGGGTTCGCCCGTCCTGGCCACTTCGGCGAGCTGGTCGGTGTAGGGCTTGTCGTCCCTCTCGGGAAACAGCGAACGGTCGAACTCGGGCAGTACGTCCCTGTACTTCCTGCCGAGCACCTGTTCCTCGGAGTGCGCGATCACCCGGCTCGCGGAGGCGTTGATCCACAGGAACCGCAACTCGGGGTCGTAGACCCCAGGGCGAAGGGGCACTGTTCGAAGGCCCGGTCGGCGATCACCGGGCGCCGGTCCCAGCGCTGAACGGTCATCACCCGGCCCTGAGACCCCCCGTCGGAGCCGACGAGCGGGTGAGTGGTCACCACCGCGTCCAACGTGGATCCGTCCCGGTGTCGCAGTGCCACGAGCACCGGGCCGTCGGCGCCGATACCGCTGCGCCCGGGCGAATCGGACGCTGACGGCTCCGAGCCGGGCGGTCGCGGCGCCGAGCTGGGTGCCGGGAAATCCGTATCGAGTGCCGCAGGATCCGCCCGCAAGTCGGTGACGGGACGCCCGAGGACGTCCTCCGGCGACCAGCCCAGCAGCAGACGCCCGCCCTCGCTCCAGCCGCTCACTCTGCCGTCCGCGTCCACCAGGATGGCTGCTGTGGGAGCGTCCGGGTCGTCGGCCATTTCCATGTACCACGCCTCCGTCTGGACAGCGATACCCCTCAGGGGTGGTCTCCAGCGGCCGTCTTCAGGATAGGACCACTTCCGATCCAGGGCGCTCCGGCCACAGCATTCGGGTGCGCAGGCGGCGGAGGCGTGTTCCTTGCTGCCGTGCGTGGTGTGCCGCCGGCCCGCCGGGCGCTGCTACGAGGTCCGACCGAGTACGTCACCAGGGGCCCAACTGGTTCGTCTCGGAGCCCCAACGCTGGTCGGCAAAGCCACCGTCCGGCTCACCGCGGAGAACGTCGCCGGATGCGACGACGCCAAGCGACCTGGCAGAAGCTCATCGTCCACCCGCCCGCTTGCCACGCCCAGATCGACTGTACGGATGACGCAAGCTACGACGGGAAGGAGGGGGACGGACACGGCCAACCCCGCCGAGCCGGAGAACGTCGTCACCCCGAACCACCTCATGGCGGCTGGGCACGGCGGAGGCAAACCACAGCCACATGCTCGAACAGTTGGACAACGTCAGGCGGCGAGCGGTGATCGGAGTGGCCGCCGAGGTGGATGAACGGCTCGCCGCTCATCCACCTAAGGTCAAGCAAGTACGGGCTGTCCATCTCGGCGGTGTGAGGCCGAAGCTCATTGACGATCTGCCGCAGACCGGCCCCATCGTCGTCATCAGCGGCGGTCTCCCTGACCGTGATCCAACCGTGGTACTCCAGCATCCCGTGATCGTAGTGCGATACCTGCTTCACCCTGCCGATCAGCATGATCCGCCGGTACAGGCACAAGCACACGCGGCTGACGGTTCAGACCGTCCACTTCCACGTGGCGCCGCTCCACAGTCCGGCGAGCACGGTGAGGCGGTCGCCCACGGCATGGGTCGTCAACGCCTCGATGCCGGAGGGCGCGGTGCGGGTGTCGTAGGGATGGCCGGTGGCAAGGTCCCAGCCGCGCAGGACGCCGTCGTCCCCGCCGGAGAAGGCGACCGGCCGGGAGCCGAGCTTGGCGACCGCGACCGCTTTGACCGCGGTGTCCAGCCGCGGACCGAGTATCTGACCGACCGGCTCGGGCACGGTCAGGTTCCACACGCGGGTCGTGCCGTCGTCCCCAGCGGAGAGTGCGAACGGCCGGTTGTCCAAGGTGCCTACGGCCAGACTCCAGATCGTGCCGTCGTGGTCCCCGAGCGTGCGAGCCGCCGGTTGGTCTGCACTCAGGTCCCACAGTCGTACGGCGTGGTCGTCGCCGCCGGTCACAGCAATGGCCCGGTCGTCCATGGCGCCGACGGCCACGGCTTTGACCGCGGTACCCAGCCGTTCGCCGAGCGGCCTGCCGGACGGGTCTGCGACGGTCAGGTCCCACAGACGTACGGTGCCGTCGTCGCCGGCCGATACCGCCACCGTCCGTCCGCCCAAGGTGCCGAGTGCCACGCCGTTGATGGAGCCGGACGGCTGCGCCCCGCCGAGCTGTCGGCCGGCGGGTCGCTCGGCGGTGAGGTCCCAGAGTCGTAGCGTGCCGTCCACGCTGCCGGAGACGGCGGTGGCCCGGCCGTTCAGGTTGCCCACCGACACGGAGTAGACAGCCTTGGCGTGGCCGGTGAGCGGGCCGCCGCGGACGGCACCCGTGGCCAGGTCCCGCACTTGCAGAACGCCGTCCTGCCGACCCGTGACGACGATGGTCTGGCCGTCGAGAGTGCCGGTCGTGACCGTCCAGACAGCGCCGTGGTTGTCGTCGGACAGCGGGCCTCCCAGAGGCTCTCCGGTGAGGGTGTCGTTCAGAGGCACCGGGTGCTGCCCGGTCTTCCCCGCCGAGGGGTGTCGCCCTGCCGGTTGGTCGGGACTGCTGTCCAGCCACGCGGTGACTGCGACGCCGGCGGTTGCGGCCGCGAGCACCGCCGACAACGAGATCAGCACCTGGCGCCGGGGACGCGACGGCGATGCCGGGGAGTGGCGGGAGACTTGAGGGGCTCCGGCGACTGGCCGTTTTGCGCAACGTGCCCGGGCAGCGCGTCGACCGAGGCCCCCCGTCACGGCGGCCGGTCCGATGGTGGTCGAAGTCGCCGCCTCCGCCGTCAGCCACAGCCGACGGAACTCTTCGACGTCCCCTCCCAGCGCGTCTACCACCAGCTCCAGATTGCCCCACCGGGGCAACCGCTCGCAGCGGATCACGATATGCACCGTGGTGTGGCTCAACGCCTGGATGTTCGTGGCGAGTTGGCGAGAGCTGGGTTTTCCCGCCCAGCGATGCAGATCTTGCAACCGAAGCCGTAGCGCAAGCAGTTCGTCGCCACTTCCGGCGGACGGTAACGGCGGGTCGAACATCGTCACGGCGGCCCCCACCCGTAATCGCGCAACCACGCTGCGTCACGAGAAGTGTAACGACATCCGGTCCCCGTGAGGAGCCCCTCAAGGGCCCGCGTAAGGATTCGTCCGCCTCCGTCAGATTACGTACGGCTTCGTAAACCCGCTGGCACGCGGCCCCATCGTGGAGAGCAGGGCCACCAACTGGACCCTTCGGCTGGGCCTTTCGCGGGTTCGAACGCCCCTGCAGACAGCCGACTGCATCCAGCGCATCAGGAGAGGAACACCCATGCGCACCAAGATCGCAACCACCGCCCTCCTCGCGTCGCTAGCCGTGGCAGGCGTGGTGCTCGCTCCGTCCGTCAGCGCCGCCCCGTGGCCCCGCAGCACACCGCGGTGCAGGCGGCACCCGCTGCAGCACCGGGATTCAACGTGAGCGGAACCTGGAAGCTGTACCAGAGCAACGGCCCCGTGGTCACGATGAACGTGTCCCAGGACTCGGCGGGGGGGCGCTGTATGGAAGCGCTTCGTGCTGCGGCAACCCGGGAACGATCCGAGGCGGCCGGGTCGACGGCGCCAGCATCTACTTCATCATCGGCTGGTCGAATGGGGCCCTGGGTCGGTACACCGGGACTCTCGGCCCGGACCGACGCCTGTCGGGCTACACCTTGACATCAACAACCCGAGCAGCCAGGCCAACTGGAACACCAGCCGCACCTTCTGAAGTACTGAGTCAGTTCCACAGGCCGTGCACCTTCTTTGGGGGTGCACGGCCTTCCTGAGGTGACCCCGGTGGTGTGGAGACTCCCACGATCCGAGGGCAGGTGGCCTGGCGGGACGTACAGACCCCGTCGGCTGACGAGGCCCGCCGCTCTACGGTGGGCCTCGGGCAGTGCGGGAGCGCGAACAGGAAGTGGGTCCCGACGGCGGCTGATCCGACAGCATGGGCGGGGGTCACGTTGGCACTTCAGCTTGCGTACCGACTGGCGGATCAGGACGCGCGTGCGGAGCGGGCCGAGTACGCATGGCCGCGCCCGGTAGATCCCTAGATCCTCGAACGTCGGCTGAAGCCTGGCCGGGTGGCTGCCGGAGGGTCAGGCGGCGGGAACCGCCTGCGGATAGAGCACGCTCGGGTCGGCGGACAGGGCCGCCTTGAGCTGGAAGGAGTTGTTGTCGGCGAGGATCTCCATCTTCCCGGCCTCGATACCGTCGAGGGCGGCGCGCACGACATCGGCGGGGTCGTTCTTCTCCACGTCCCACCCGGCCATCATGTCGGTGTCGGTGCTGGCCAGGTGCAGGCCCGTCACCGCGGTTCCCTGGGCCGCGAGTTCGAGGCGGATGCCGTTGGTGAGGCTCCACGCCGCCGCCTTCGACGCGCTGTAGGCGTTGGCCCCGTCGTAGGCGAGCCAGGACATCGCCGACAGGACGTTGAGGATGGCCCCACCGCCGTTGGCGGCCAGGACGGGAGTGAACGCCCGGACCACGTTGAGGGTGCCGAAGTAGTTGGTGTCCATCTCCAGCCGGATCTTCTCGGGGTCCCCGGTGACGAGGTTCTGCTGGGTGAAGACACCGGCATTGTTGATCAAGAGGGTGACGTCCGAGGCCTCGGCCGCCGCGGCGGCGACCGAATCCGGATCGGTGATGTCGAGCCGCAGTACCTCCACACCGGGGAGGTCGACGAGGTGGGGGCGCGCGGTCGGTCGCGTAGACCTTGGTGGCGCCCCGGTGCAGGAGCTGTTGGGCGAAGTGCCTGCCGATACCGCGGTTGGCGCCGGTGACGAGGGCGACGGAACCGGTGATCTTCATGGGGAGTCTCCTGGCAGTGGTGAGGTTAAGTCCTGTCCGGGCTGGTCACGGGCTACGCTAAAACCTGACGTTGACGTCAGAGGCAAGGAATGTGATCCAGGTCATGGAGGGGGCGTTGATGCGCATCGGTGAGCTGGCATCGCGGGTGGGCGTGAGTGTGCGGGCACTGCGCTACTACGAAGAGCAGGACCTGCTGGTCTCGGCGCGCAGCCCCAGCGGCCAGCGGCTGTACCCGGACAGCGCGGTCGACCGCGTCCAGCTGATTCAGCAGCTGTACTCCGCAGGGCTGCCGAGCAGGGCGATCCTGGAACTGCTGCCGTGCGTCGAGACCGGTGACGTGACCCTGCCCTGCTCGACCGGCTGTCGGTCGAGCGGGACCGCATCGATACGCAGGTCAGCGCCCTGGTGAAAACCCGGGACCGGCTCGACGCCATCATCACCACGGCCTCCACAGCCAGGAGCGCGGGTCGGCCTTGCCCTCGTTGAGCAGCGCGCCTTCCCAGGCGTGCGGCAGCGCTTGTCCGCCCGACGCAGACGGACACCCCTCAGTAGACGTCACTTGAGTCTCTTGGTGGTGGGCCGTCCGTCCCAGCGGTAGAGCGGGGTCGCGTGGCGGATGAGCATGCAGAGCGTGACGATTGCGGCGGACAGGTAGAGGTAGGAGTCCACACCGCCTGGGCGCTTCTCGGTACAGCGGTGGAGCTTGCCGAAGCCGTTCATCCATAAGTGGCTCCGCGCCACGCCCCACCTCTTGCCGGCCTGGATCGGTGCGGGCACGCCCTTGCGGGCGGTCTCGCCGGTGAAGCCCAGTTCCTTGAGCTCGGCTCCGGTCCTGTCGCTGTCGTAGCCCCGGTCCAAGTTGACGTTGACCTGCTCGGGAAACACGCCGATCTGCTTCTTCGCCGCCTCCAGGGTGGGCACGAGCAGCACGGAGTCATGACGGTCGGCCCGGCCGAGACGAGACCGATCGGGACGCCGCGGGCTTCGATGGCCACTGAGCGCTCCAGGCCCTGCTTGCCCCGGTCGACCGGGGAGCGTCCGGCTCTCTCGCAGCCGTAGGGAGCCTTGGTGATGCACCTGTCGACGGACAGCTCAGGGAGTTGGAGGCCGATCATGCGGTCGTACGCCTGTCCGGCCAGCCCGTGGACCTGCTCGGCACCTGCATGGAACGAGCAGGAGGGCATTGCAGCCCCAGGGACGTTGCCGCCCCACCGGGTCCTACATGGTGAGGACGAAGTTGGTGGCGGCGGAGTCGTAGTCGATCCGGGCATCCTGGAGCGCGGTGCGGGCTTCGATCAGGTCGACGGCGGCCTTGGAGATGCCCTCGAGGGACCTCACCGCCATCCGCCCGCCGCTATCGGTGGAGGCGAAGGACGGAATCACGGTCTGGGCCGCTTCCGGCGTCTGCGGCACCGTCTTCGTGCCGGGACCGCCGGGTGCGGTCCTGGCACGAAGACGGTGCGGTGCTGTTGGATCACGGGCACTGGGCGGGTGGGGTGGGTTTCCTGCCGAGCGTGACGGAGACCGTTGATCCGGGGAGCAGTACGGTGCCCGCGCTCGGACTCTGCGAGGTCACCCGGTTGATGCTGTCGCAGTTGACGACGGTGGTGACGCTGCCGAGGACGTATCCGGCGGCGGAGAGCGCCGCACTGGCCTGAGTCTGTGTGTCACCCAGCACGCTGGGTACGGTCGTCACGCCGCTGACCGAGGCCGAGGTGGACGCCAGAGGGCGGCTGTATCCGGTGTCCGATGATGTGTCGACTACCGTCACACCCCAACTGAGCGTTCCGGTCTGGGAGATGAACACCGACTGCGATCCGCCGCCGACGGGGAAGACCGCGGTCGCGGGTGTCAGGCCCGGACCGCTGAGCACCAGCACGTCCTCGGGGTGTTGCCCACGCAGTCCGCGCTCCACTGCAACAGGGCGTTGTGGCCGTACAGCACAGGGCTGGGCGTCACCGTGATGTTGGCGGTCGCGGTGACCGCGCAGTTCAGTCCTGGATCGTCCGCGTAGGCGGGGGTCACCGCGAACGCGGTGGCCACCAGCGCTGCCACGACCAGCACCACCGCCCTGGGCGAGCGCACAACCCGGGCCGCCCACCTCCGCAGCCGGGCCACCGCCCCGGTCGGTACGCGACGACGCGCCGACTTCGATGTTTCTCTCATGACTCCCCTGGTGATTACTCACTTCACGCCGGACAGCCCACGGCAGTCAGGCGGCTGGTGGACAGCGTGCTGCGCCGCTGCCCCGTTGTCGACCACGGATCCGCTCAGCGGAACGAGCGGAAGCGAGCCGAGCGTTGGTGGCCGGTATGGAGACCGGGAACGAGCAGCCATCGGCGTGAACGGAACCGGCAGAGGCAGCTCCGGTGTGGCGTCCGGATGCACCCAGTCCATCTCGTCGTGCTCGAATTACTGCTTCGCCCGTACCAACGGCTCCGCCGCCTCGACCCCCACCTGACGCCTGGAGCACGCAGGACCAAGCCCCCGCGCCGTTGATCGCAGCGGGGGCCCGGGGCTGACTGACCCGGAGTATGGCGCGCGGCAGGGCCGTCACGCCTCAGGACTTCTCCGCAGACAAGCGGTTACCGATTTTCTCGGGTTGTCGTCGGGCGTTTGTTGACCCGCGACGCCCCAGGGGCTTGCTTGAGCCGTGTGCGCGGCGAGGTGCAAGCACGGTTCTGAGGAGGCCGGGGTCCAGCAATGGGCTCCTGCTACCCGACCGCAGGAGCGTCTGCTTCAGTCGATGACCGCGGTGGCTTCGACCTCAACCAGATGGTCCGGCACGTCCAGTGTCGTCACGCCGATCAGCGTGCCCGGCGCGATCGGGGTGATGCCCAGCTTCGCGGAGGCCCGCGCGACGCCCTCCAGGAACAGGGGCATCTTGTCGGGGGTCCAGTCGACGACGTAGACGGTCAGCTTTGCCACGTCATCGAAGGAAGCCCCGATCTCGGCCAGTGCGATGCCGACGTTGAGGTAGCTCCGCTCGACCTGAGCGGCGAGGTCACCTTCGCCGACCGTGACCCCCGGCGTCCCAGGAGACCTGCCCGGCGACGAAGACCAGCTTCGACCCGGTCGCGATCGATACCTGCCGGTACACCGGGATCTCCGGCAATCCGCTGGGGTTTACCAGGGTGATGGCCATGCTGCCTGCCTCCTCGTGATGAGCGCCCGTGGGCTCGCGTCCCAACCAAGGTGCTCTCGGTTTCTTGTGGTTACTCAGGAACCGTAGGAGAGTGGCCGCTGACGTGGAAGAACGCACTTTTCAGTGACAGGGGAACCGTATGGTGACCAAGCAGTTCAGGAGCTCGCCCGAGGAAGCAGACCTGAGGCGCGCGGACTCTTTGGCGCGGGAGATCTTCTCCGACGTCGCCAACAAGTGGGCGTTCCTGATCATCGAAGCTCTCGGTGAAGGCACCCTGCGCTTCAGTGAGCTGCGGAACGCGGTCGAGGGCATCAGCCACAAGATGCTCACCCAGAACCTGCGCATGCTGGAGCGCAACGGGCTGGTCGAGCGCCGGGTACACCCCACCGTGCCGCCGCGGGTCGAATACACCCTCACCCAGTCGGGCCAGGGCCTCCGAGCGACGATCGATGGAATGTGCGACTGGACCCACCAGTACCTCAGTCAAATCGAGGCCGCCCGCCGCCGCTTCGATGGCTGACGGCTCGAGCACTCGCACGCGCAGCATCGACCGTCCCGCCCTTGGGCAGGGGTGATTCGTGGCGCAGCCAAGCGGTGCTCACAGTTGCCGACGAACTACTAGTTTTCAGGGTGGGGTCGGTGGTGCGAGGGCCAGGCCGGTGGCGGTGAGGCAGCCGTCGATCAGGTGTGGCCGGAGTTGGATCCCGCGTAACTCCCGGCGGAGGACGCGGTCGAGGTCGTCAAGTGTGCTGACGGCGGTGTTGGCCAGGGCCCGGCGTACCAGTGACCAGACGGCCTCGACGGGGTTCAGGCCGGGTGCATACGGCGGGACGCGGACGGTGGTGAGCCGGTCGCGCTCGGCCTCGTGTCGTTTCAGCCCGGCCGCCAGGTGGGTGTTGAGATTGTCCCAGACCACCACGATCGGGTCGCTGAGCTGGATGTGTGCACGGACGAGCAGGTCGCGGTAGTCCTGCTACGAGAAGCTCTTGCGTACGCCTTTTAGCATGAGGTGGTTACGTGGCCGGTGGATGAGACGGCTTGCCACGCCCGGTTTGTAGCAGCACAGGGCTGCGACCGAGGTCCTGCGGCGGGATCGGCCTCTCACTCGAATGACGGGGTGTGCCCGCGCCGGCCCCAGGTGCGGGCGCGAGGCGGCGTCATGGAGAATCCGGACTCGTCCTCGAAGACGATCCAGGCCCCGCGGGCCGCCGCGAGGCTTTCACCCTCAGCCACACATCCCTCTTCCACAGTTCAACTGCGTGCGCGTCGCGTTCGAGTGCTCTGCGGGCAGGCGCCTGCCGTGACCAGCCGTGCCGTTTCAGTATTCGCCACACCGTCGCCACGGGCAGGCTCAGCTCCAGACGACACCGGATCACCGTCTGGACCCGGGCCGGAGTCCAACGCTCATCGTGAAAGCCGTGCGCTGACGGCCCCTTGCCGAGCTCTGCCTCAAGCACGGCGAACCGGGCATCGGTGACGGTCGGGGAGTTCGCCGGAACTGTCGAGCGCAGGGCCTCCAAGCCGCCCCCTCGCCCCAGGCACGGCCTCAGCGTTCCACCGACCGCATACTCACCCGCAGGTCCTTCGCGATCACCGAGGTCTACTCACCCGCCGCGAACCGCAAGCCGGCATAGGGGCGTGTGCGCCGGGTGGTGGACCTGGTGTTGTACAGAACACGGTCGGGGTGGGCAGGGGCGTTCGAGCGTCCCCGTTCGGGTCCGGCCTGGTCAGGGCGCTACCGCATGTCCTGGCGCTCGCCGACCGCATCGTCGATGTCACCTTCACCCTGCACGACACCTCCGACCGGGCCGACCGCGACCGGCGCGGCAACTCGCCCGGGCTGCGCACACCACGTTCGTCGCCGCTGCCTGCCGCCTCGTACGGGCCGGAGGTGTTCTGCCTCAGCGCCTTGGCGGGGGCGCCAGTTCTCGAACAACAGATGTCCGCCGTACGCACGCGATTGGCGAGTAAGCCGTGCGGGAGCACATTGCGCGCTCAGCTGCCGGGCCCGTCGAACTGCTGCGGTGGCCACGCGCGAGCGGTATCACGCGCATTTACCTCCGAGGGAATTGGTTCGACGTCGTGGCTGCCGCAGACTCCGAGTCATGACCAGTTACCAGATCCACACAGCCGACACCGCGTCCGAAGCCGCGAAGGAGCCGCTGACGGTTCTGCAGGGGGCATTCGGGTTCGTTCCGGCCGCGGCCGGGCTCATGGCGAACTCGCCGGCGTTGTTGAACACCTTCTTCTCCGCGTTCGGGCACTTCCGAGGTGGCGGAACGTTCGGCCCGGACGAACGGCAGGTCCTGCTGCTGTCCAACGCGGTCGCCAACGGCAGCGAATGGGCGGTCGCGTTCCACACGCTGGAGGCGCTCGCGGACGGGGTCGAACCGGCCGTGGTCGAGGCCCTGCGCCGCGGCGATCTTCCCACCGACTCGCGGATGGCGGCGCTGTCGGCGCTTACCCGCGCGTTCATCGACAAGCGGGGCCGGATCGAGGAGGCGGACGTGGCCGCGTTCACGGCGGCCGGCTTCACAGAGGAGCAACTGTTCGAAGTGATCACCGGGGTGGCGATCTCCGCGATGACGAACTACACCGCGAACGTCGCCCGGCCACCGCTGGAGGCGGCGGTGCAGCCGCACGCGTGGACTGCGGGATACTCGAGTGGTGTCTGAGGTCGGTCCACTGTTGAAACACTGGAGGAGCGTCCGGCGGTTGAGCCAGCTGGCTCTGGCCGCCGAGGCCGCGGTGTCGATCCGCCATCTGTGTTTCCTCGAGACCGGCCGCGCCAACCCCAGCCGGGCCATGGTCCTCAAGCTCGCCGAGGTGCTCGACGTACCCCTGCGCGAACGCAACATCCTGCTGCTCAAGGCCGGGTTCGCGCCCCAATACCCGGAGTCCGAACTGGACGCGCCGTCGCTCGCCGCCGTCCGCGACGCGCTCGACACCATCCTGACGCAGCAGGAGCCCTTCCCAGCCCTGGTGATGGACCGGAGCTGGGACATCCGACACACGAACGCCGCCGCTCGCCGCTTCTTCGCTTTCCTCCAGGACGGACAGGCGAAGACAGCTCCCGGACCGGCGAACGTGCTGCGCCGGATGTTCCACCCCGACGGCGTCCGCCGGCACGTGACGAACTGGCCGGACGTTGCGGCGGCGCTGGTCCAGCGCGCACGCCGGGAGGCGATCGGGGTGTCACCGACGAGCGCGCCCAGCGGATCCTCAACGAGGTACTGGACTACCCAGGGGTGCCGGCCTCGCTGCGGTCGCTCGACGCGTCCACGCCGGTGCTGCCGATCGTGCCGATCCAGTACGTGCACGGTGGCCGGCGGTTCGACTTCTTCTCCACCGTGACGACGCTCGGGACACCCCAGGACGTGACGCTGCAGGAGTTGCGCATCGAGTGCTTCTTCCCGATGAACGACGAAACTCGATCGCACGCGCGTCAACTCACCGAGGCAACGCAGCTCAGATCGGGTCAAAGCGGACTGTCGAGCGCATCGCCGTTCGCGGCGCCGACGTAGTTCGGCAACTGAATCTGGGCACCAGGCGTGCACCGACAGGGCGCGGCGCCAACTCCGGCCAGAATCCGTCAATTCTTTACCAAAGCCGTCGAGTCGCTTCCGTGCTGCGTGCGTACCGCTGATTACACCCGTCCACGGACGGATCTACGACCTGCAGGAGGAACAGTGCGGTTCGCTTGGAATATGACGGGAGCTTTCATTATCGGCGGCGCCGTGAGTCTTACGGTCGCGGCCCTCGTCTACCCGAGTACTGCGGGTGTCAGTGCTGCCCCCGCCTCGCACGAAAGCATCATTGCCCAGACGCCGTGGGGCCCTCTGACCGAGTCGGACCGGGACTTTGTTGTGAAGGTCCGTGCGGCCGGGCTATGGGAATACCCTGTCGGCCAGCTCGGCCTGCAGAAAGGGACAACAGAAGCTGTTGTTACTGCGAGTCGACACCTCATCGACGGGCATGCCGCACTGGACACTACCTGCCGGAAGATAGCACCGATGTTGAACATCATGCTACCCAATTCCGCGAGCCCTCAGCAGCAGGGCTTTGTTTCCGCACTGACGGAAGACTCTCGCGAGCAGTTTGATTCAGACTTTTCCAACATCCTGCGAATGACACACGGATCGATCTTCAACACGGTGGCGAAAATCCGCTCTACCACTAAGAATACGCTCGTTCGCGCCTTGGCCGACCAAGCCAACGACACCGTACTGGATCACATCACGGTTATGGAAAGAACGGGCCTGGTTAACTTCGACCAGACCCTCTTGCGGCAGACCACTCCGCCTAATCTCCCTTCGTACGACCTCACCCCACCGCCTCCATCCCTGGGGCAGTCGACCGTGGTCCTCACCCCGCCGCCGAACGCCACTTCCACACCGGCGGACATCGACGCAATCATCGGAGTTGGGGCTGGGGCAGCGCCCAGTTCGACCCCGCCGGGTAGCTAATGGCCTGCGACAGCGTCATGACCGGCTTTTCTCGGGGTATTTCAACCTGATAGTTGCAGATTAGGGCAACGTGCAAGCCCGGTCTGTCCTTGATTCCCTCAACGGCTACGGTGATCCCGTCAACGTCTCCGACCTCATGGGTATGGACTACTGGTGGGGCCGACCCCAGGGAGAACGAGTCCGTCGTCAAGAGTGCCCGGCCCATCTTGCGGAAGCATGCCCACGAACAAGACTTCGGCAACAACTGCAATGCGAGGAACTGCTCCGACTGCAAGCAGAAACTAAGACGTCATTTCAGTTGTTGAGTCGACGATG
This sequence comes from Streptomyces sp. P3, assembly GCA_016893485.2. Taxonomy (GTDB): domain Bacteria; phylum Actinomycetota; class Actinomycetes; order Streptomycetales; family Streptomycetaceae; genus Streptomyces. Next base: position 227,775 of record JAFEKX020000001.1, on the reverse strand, counting down.
GCAAATGAAGGTCGGAGCGATGGCGTGAAGGCGAGGAAGGGTTCGGGTTTGACCTCGGTCGGCGGTGGAGGCGGCGGCAGCCGGACAGCCAGGACACGGTCCGTTCTCGACCCAGCGGTGCGTGCCCAGGTGTTGGGATGCTCAATACCCTTGCTGGCGAGCCGGCGCCGAACACTGCGCAAAGCCAGCTGGCGCCGCAGGGGCCGGTAGTCGTAGCCCCTGTCTCCGCGCAGCTTCCCCTGGGAGCCGAGTTCATCGAGGCCCAGGCGGTAGGTCCTGGTCTTGGCCTACACCTGGGCCTCGGGCCACTCGGTGAACCGGGGAAAGCAATGGCGCCCGACGGTCCGAAGCCCGGTGACAGCTGGTTCCAGGTACAGCCCGAGGCGGCCACCTTCGACGTGACTCAAACGTTGGATGGGCGGACAGCCTCTTCATCCCGATCGACCAGTCGGACATCTACTACGCTGCGGCCCCGGTGGCGGAGATCACCTACGACCAGTACCACTCGTGCTATGGCCTGGGATGGGACCACGACTTCTCCAGCGGCGCCAATAGGTGGACGCTCGACTCTGGCCAATCGGGAAACTGCACCAACATGCCGTAATTTCCAGTGATTGTGTTCCGCTCAGGTCCGCTGTTCGATTTCGGCGACCTGCGGATTAGGTGCTGACCGTCGCCTCCAGATCGATCAAGCCGCTCCGTTCGGGGAGCCGACATCGTGGTCGTTCCCGAACGCTTGCGTAGAGCTTTCAATTCGGACTCGCAGCCCTTGCATGGCTTCGGCGTTGTCAGGCCAGGTTCGTGGCGGTCTGTCAGCCCGATGGTGCCCCGGAACGTGGCAGGCACGGGACATGCGGGTCGCGACGTAACGGCTCTGGCCGCCCCTGAAGCGGTGTCCTGGTGAGCCGGGCCTGCGCATGGCGGGGCCCGTCCCTTGAGCGGGCGTGATTCCAAGATTTGCAGCACGTTCTTCGCACGCCAACTCGAATGCAGCGGACGGGTGTTGGCATGCCCCGCTCGCCAAACCGCACCCATGACGTGACACCTTTCAGGCATGCTCGCGTCAAAATCCTGGGCAAGCGAGGTCAAGCAAGGCAAAGAAATCTACCCGCATAGACCCGGCGGTGCTGTCATGCACACAACCGCCCGGACTCCTCCACCGGGCCAACCGTCGGGAACTCCCTCATGCCCCGAATACAGCGTTCCGCCTGCGCAGCCATGACCACCTTCGCCCTCACCGCCGCCGGTCTCTTCTTCAGCACCGGCAGCGCCCACGCCCTGACCTGCAGCCAGGCATACCTGCCTCTGCCCGACCCCAGTTGCCAACCCGGCGTCTACAACTCGGACGTGACCCAGTCCACCATCGACACCACGATCTGCGTGTCCGGCTGGACCGCGACCGTCCGCCCTCCAGCTCGTACACCACCGCCCTGAAGAAGGTGCAGATCGTCCAGTACGGCTACACCGACACCAGCACCTCCTCCTATGAGGAGGACCACTTCATCCCTCTCGAACTCGGCGGCGACCCGACGAGCGCGCAAAACCTCTGGCCCGAGCCCTATGCCGGATCAAAGACCGCGGGCAACAAGGACACAGTCGAGACCAAACTCAAGAAGGCGGTGTGCGCGGGCACCATCACCCTGTCCCAGGCCCGCACCCACATCAAGTCCGACTGGACCACAGCCCTGGCCGATCTCGGCCTGAGCTGACTGCAGCACATCGCACCTCGGCCTCCGCCGCCCGCACCGGCGGGGCCACCGGACCGCTCTCGGGAAGCCGTGGAGTATCAAGCCCACAGGGCAGCTGACGATCAACGAACGCCTCATTGCCCCGACCAAATCAGCGAGGCACACGGCATCTGGGGCATCCGGCCGACGCACAGATTCCTACAGGGCCGTAGCTCTTGATCGGCTTGTTTCTTTCCGGTGGCTTCGCCTTGCCGCGTCTGCGCCGCCTGCCCAACAGCGACTTCGTGCCGGAGAGGCGAGGTTTCGGCACGTCTGCTCGGGTCACTCGTCAGACATGTCCAGACGCTACGGCCATGTCCCTGTGGGTTCGGAATTCTCCGCGTCGCGGACACCACGGAACCATGGTGCCGAGATGTCCAGCTACGCGCTTCCGGTGGCCGCCCAGACACAGATGACTGATGGACATACCTCCTTCGCCGGGGGCTGTCCCTGGGAGGGGTCATGAAACTGGCCGACTGGCTGCTCGCGCCCGGCGAGCGAGGCAACCCGGCGACCCGTCTGGAGAGCCGCCGGCCCGGGGGAGTGGCGTGGTCGACGGGGAACCAGGTACGACCCCTCGTTCACGGCGCGGTGTACTTCGGTGAACTGCTCAAGGCCGTCCGCGCCCAACAGCCGGGCGACCTGCTGCTGTTCACCGACTGGCGCGGCGATCCAGACGAACGGCTCGACGGCCCCGGTAGCGAGATCGGACAGGTGCTGTGTGCGGCGGCCGAGCGCGGAGTCATCGTCAAGGGGTTGATCTGGCGTTCTCACCTGGACCGCTTCCAGTTCAGCGAACGCGAGAACCGTCACCTCGGTGAGGAGATCAGAGCGGCGGGCGGAGAATGCCTGCTCGACATGCGGGTGCGCCCCGGCGGTTCGCACCATCAGAAGGCCGTCATACTGCGTCACCCGGGACGGCCCGAGCGGGACGTCGCTTTCGTCGGCGGCATCGACCTGTGTCACAGCCGTCGCGACGACACCGCACACCGGGGCGACCCGCTCAGCCAGCCGTTCGCCGCGGCCTACGGGCCGCGCCCGCCCTGGCACGACGTCCAACTCGCGATCCACGGCCCTGCCGTCGGCGATGTCGAAGCCACCTTCCGCGAACGCTGGGAGGACCCGGCCCCGCTCAGCCGCAGCCCGCTGGGACGGCTGCGAGAGCTCCTGCACCATGAGGACACCACAGCAGACCCCCTTCCCCCCACAGCTGGACGACCCGGAGCCCTGCGGCGCACACACCCGTGCAGCTACTACGCACCTACCCGGCCCGCATTCACGGCTACGACTTCGCCCCGCACGGCGAGCGCAGCATCGCCCGCGGCTACCAAAAGGTCCTGCGCCGGGCCCGCTCCCTGATCTACCTGGAGGACCAGTACCTGTGGTCGGCCCAGGTCGTCAGGTGCTTCGCCGAGGCACTGGCCGCTCACCCCGACCTCCGGCTCATCGCGGTCATCCCGGCCCAGCCCGACGAGGACGGGCGGATGACGCAGGCGATGAACCTCGTCGGGCGGATCAGCGCACTGAATCTCCTGCGCCGCGCGGGCGGTGACCGGGTCGCCGTCTACGCACCGGAGAACCATGCCGGGACTCCCGTGTACGTCCACGCGAAAGTCTGCGTCATCGATGACGTGTGGTCCTCCGTCGGATCGGACAACGTCAACCGCCGCTCCTGGACGCACGATTCCGAGCTGAGCTGCGCCGTCGTGGACGAGGCGCTCGATCCTCGTGAGCCACGCGACCCGGGAGGTCTCGGCGACGGAGCCCGCGCCTACGCCCGCGACCTGCGACTCGAACTGGCCTGCGAGCATCTGGACCGCCCTGACCCATCGGGGCTGTGCGACCCGGTGAAGGCGTTCCGAGCCTTCGCGGAGTCGGCCGCCGCGCTGGACGCCTGGTACGACGGCGGACGCCAGGGCCCCCGGCCTCCCGGCCGGCTGCGCACCTACCGCACCCCGCGACTGTCGCCCACCACGACGGCCCTGGTCACCCCCCTCTACCGCCTGCTCGCCGACCCCGATGGCCGCCCCCGGCGCTGCGCCGAACCGACTCGTACTGAACGCTCTCTTGTGTCCCTGACCATTGAGTACGTCAGCGGTCGGTGAACCAAAGCACAAAGCCCTCCCCTAAAGTCACGCCGCAATGCGCGGCAACTAACTGCTCTCGCCAGGCGCCACAAGTGGTCATCGGTTCCGTTGTCGTCGAACTGCACCACCTGCGCGCTGTTCTGAGTCGACATCCCGTCCACGCCCAGCACCTTGCTGCTGTGCCGGTTCCGCGGGTGAGCCGTCGTCGGCCTAGGAGTCGACCACGCCGCGCACAGGTAGAGAGCCGTACCGACGGCGAACCAGCCGCGGTCGTGGGCGTCTACTACATCACCAGGGCGACAAGGAGCGAGGCCACGGACTTCGGCCAGCTTTCGTAAAGGTGTCCTGCAGATCGGCGCCCGGTTCACCACTCGACGAACCCTAGAGCCTCGGCTTTAACAAATCTGTGATCTGCGCTCAGAGGACGAAGCAAGACCCTGCCGACATGCTCCCGACGTGAAGGCATTCCAGCGGCTGTCTACCTCGCGATCCCGTCGGCCTTCGGTCGCGAGCACGTCCCGGATATTGGACAACTGCGGGCGCAGCCGCAGAGATTCGGCGACCCTGGATGACCGTGACGGAAAACTTGAGCGATACGACGCCGGACAGTGAGGTAAGGACGCTTCTTCGGATCTTGACGGACAACGACGCCACGTCCTCGGCATCCTTGACGGCCTCGACGCGAAGAACCTTCGACGGCCCGCGCTGCCCTCTGGATGGCACTGCTTGGGGCTGGTTCAGCACCTGACGCTCGATGTGGAGCGGTTCTGGTTCCGTGCCGTTGTCGCTGGGGATGAGGAGGTCATCCACGGACTGCCGAACGGCGACGAAGCGTGGAAGGTGGCCCCGGAAGTGTCAGCGATCGAAGTGCTCGAACTGTATCGGCGGGAGGCTGAACTCACCGATGCCGTCATCACCGCCACACCGGCCGACGCCGCACTGGCCTGGTGGCCCCACGACCTGTTCGGTGAACCGCACCTGCACACGTTGCGCGACGTCCTTCTGCATGTCATCACCGAGACTGCGTGCCATGCTGGCCACCTCGATGCGGCGCGAGAACTAATCGACGGCCGCCGCTGGTTGGTCCTGACCTGAAAAATGCCCCTTCAACTCCGCGTTCCCTGTGGCGGGTTACGCGTTGCACCGCGGCCGGTTCGTGAGGGTCTCGTCGGGGAAATGGCGGCGGAGGGTTGTTGCCTGGTCTTGTCTGCGCCGGATTGGCCAGTGCGGCAGCCAGGTTGTTGTCACGGCCGGCTCGGCCGGTCAGGCGGTGCGGCGGGTGGTAGTGGCCTGGTGCGGCGAGAGGGCCTCTGCCGGGTGCGGCAGACAGGGACCCATCACTGATGCGGCCAGCTGGAACTCGCGACCTGTCACTGCCCGGTCCCCCTAGTGAGTGGGGACCTCAGCCCCGTCCCTTCCCGGATGCCGAACCGCAGGTAGCACATGTCGGCCTAGGAGGGTGGGCGGCTTCTCCTTTCTGGTCCCGATCGTGCTGCAGCTCCCGAAGGCGGCGCCGGTCGGTCTCGGGCTCTCGGGCAGTGACGCCGGATGGGTGATGCTGATCATGGGCGTGGTCGGTTACGCGGCTTCCGTCGGAGCGGGAAGATCTCGCGGCTGTACGGGGTCAAAGTGTTGCTTGAGTTCGGCGGACCCACCGTCATGGCCGCGAGCGTCCCGTGGTCTGTCCGCGTGCATCGCGTGATCGTATGCCGGGTCGTACGGAACAGTCCGGACTGGACGCCCCGTACGAAATGGGTCAACGGGGCGCCCTCAAGGCGCCGTCGCCCCTCGCACCGCGTTGTCCAAGTGGGTGATGACCGCCGCCACGTCGTCGCTCTCGGTGTGGCGGATCAGTTCCAGGGCCGGGCGGACCAGGGCGGTCGGGCGGGCTATCAGCCGGGCCAGGACTGCGGCCCGGATGTCGAGGCGGTCGATGGTGGTCTCGCGGTCCTTTTCGCGCTGGCCGGCCAGAAGTACCGCGTTGTGCCAGGCCTCCGCGCGGGACTGGACGATGCTGAAGTCGAGGATCTGCTCGTCGGTGCGGCCGCCGACCCGGTCCAGCAGGGAAAGGAGCGGTGACACGGCGTCGACCGAGTCCTGCACCGCCAGTACCACCCGCGCCAGGATGTCGTTGATCAGCAGGAAGTCGTGCCGCAGCGCCTGGATGTCCCGGCCGGGGTCCGTCCCCGCGGCGGCGACGGCCAGGTCGAGGTTGATGTGCGCGTTCACGCCGAGTACCAGGTGCTGGACGATCACGGTGTCAAAGTCGTCGAGCAGACCGAACGTCTCGCGCCAGCAGCGCGGCCCGCTCCGGTCCCGGCGCCAGGCGTCGTGCGCCGCGAAGTAACGGTTCCCGAAGAGCGTGTCGAAGCGGTCCATGCGGGCACCGTCCTCGAACCGCCCCTCATGGATGGCCGTACGGATCTCGACGGTCACCTGCCGGTAGAGGGCCGCGAAGTACCCGATCCGGTCACCGGTGCGGGTCGCCTCCCGCACGATCTCGGCAAGCCCGTCCACGACCTCGTCGATGTTCTGTGCCGTCATGCCCAACTCCCCTTTGCCGGAGCCACACTTCGGACTGTTCAGTGTCACCGGTACCGGCCGTTCCGGCAGGGCTCACGCCAGGACGCGTCCGACGGCGGTTGCCCTCACCCCGCCCGCCACCGCTGCTCCGCGCCCCCGCTCAACGGCACCAGCGACACCCCTCGGCCCCCTCTGGTGTCACCCCCGTCTCGATCGCGATCGCCGGGCGGATCACGCCGTCGGAGTCCACCGTGAACCTCAGGTTGTCGCCGTGGCCGCCGTCCACCGAGTCGCACTCCCAGACACCGACCCCCTTCTCCACCGACCCCGGCTGTCCAGGCACAGGTCCGAGTCGGCGGACGACTGCACGACCCCGCGTGCCGCATCGACCCGCCACAGCTGGGTGGCCGACGAGGTGCAGGGGGCCGTGATCACATCCGTGCCCTCCGTCAGGTCACCGTCCCGGATGTCCAGGCACCGGCCCGTGGAGACGTTCACCACCTGCGCGTACGTGCCGTTGGGCGCGTGAGCGGGGAGGGGAGGGAGTAGGCGTGGGGCCTGCGGACCTGGTCGGCTTTGAACTCCGCTTCGGGGATGTGACTTGGGAGGCGTCGGCGACTGCGTCACCGGGATCGTGGCCGTCACCGTCACCTCCGTCGGGGTCGACGGCACCGCCACCGTCCCCGCCGCCCCGGGGCGCGGCGCGTCCCCGGCCGCAGCAGGAAGAACAGCAGCGGCACCAGCGCCACACCCAGCGCTGCGGAGGCCAGCACCAGCCGGCGGGAGGGTGACCAAGTCGGGGCAGTGCCCAGAGGGTTGCCCGCCGCCTCCGCGCGGTCCCGCCGTACGTACGACGATCCCGCCCAGGGCAGCAGGCCCTCCGCCAGCGTCGCCCGCGGCGCGTCCCGCAGTGCCGTCAGTTCCTCGTACGCGCCCGTGCAGTGGGCGCAGTGCGCCATGTGGGCGTGCAGGTCGGCGCTGTCCCGGGGTGTCGGGGCGCACCGACTCCTCGATCAGGCGCCGGAAGTCGCCGCAGCACGGGTCGTCGGACGCGGCCAGACGGGACTTCAGACAGGCCTGGGCCATGGCCTGGAGGGCCTGTTCGGTGCCGTGGACGACGTCCTCACGGGTGAGGCCCAGGAAGGTGGCGGTCACGGCCGGCGGTTCCTGCTCGACGACGCCGTACCAGACCAGGCCCTGTGTACGGGAGGGGAGGGACTGGAAGGCCGGGAGCATGGTGGGCCTCGGGGCCGCCGTGCTGAGAAGCAGTAGGAGGCCGGCGTCGAGGCCGACCGAGCGGTCGTCCAGGGACCAGGACTGGGCCACCCGCCCGGTCAGGAGCAGGAGTTGGTGACGCCAGGGGACCCCGGATCGACGCCGCGTGCCGTCTCGCGGGCCGCGAGCGTGAACGCCTGCGCCGCCAGCTGCCGTGCCGCGGGCTCACTCGTGGTGCACAGGCGGGCGTAGGACAGGACGGACGGCTGGTGCCGGGCGCGGAGTTCTTGGAGGGCTGGGTAGAGCGTGGACGTGTCGGCGCGCAGCAGTTCCGTGAGGTGTGCGTCGGACGCGTGGGCGTGTGTGCCGCCGTACTCCTCGGAGTGAACCATTCACCGCCTCCTCGCACCCGTGCTGACGTACCAGCCAGTTTGTCGGGTGACCATAGTGGTGGAAGGGGGCCGGTGGGGAAAGAGGTTTCTGCGGGTAACCCAGCCAGGCCCAGGCCAGAGAACGCCTGGGCGCGGCGCAGCTGTGTGCGTCGCGCTCAGTACAGGCGTAGGGAGTCCGTCTCTCCGTGTCCTCGGGTGGCGTGGATCTTCGTCGCCAAAGATCGTGTCCTACGTGCTGGTGAGTGGTTGGACTGGTCCTGGGCCGGGGTTCGTGGAGTTGGATTGTTCCGGATGGTCTGTGGGAGATCGCGAAGCCGCTGATCCCGCACGCCTGGTGAGACGCTGTTCGCCGCCACCATCTACGTCCTGGTTAGCGGCTGCGCCTGACGTCAACTGCCGCCGTGCTTCGGGATAGTGAAGTCGACCGCCCACCGCCGGTTCCTGCTCTGGTCGAGAGCCGGCGTCTGGGCCTGCGTGGACGAAGCCGTGCTGCACCGCCTCGACGACGCCGGGCTCATCGACGTCATCCGCGTTGTCCTCGACACCGCCCACGGCAGGGCTAAAAAGGGGCGAACACACAGACCCGAGCCCCGTGGACCGGGGTAAGCCGGGCGCCAAGATGCACGTCCTGTCGGACGCGAACGGACTGGCCCTCCTCGTCGGGATCGTCGCGCCACAACGCCTCCACGCAGACAAGCCTACGACCACGCCAGCTTGCGAAAATGGCTGCGCGGCAAGCGCATCGGAGTCCGGATCGCGCGCAAAGGCATCGAGTCCAGCGAACTGTTGGGCCGCCGCAGGTGGATGATCGAGCGCACGATGTCGTGGCTGTCCGGCTACCGCAGACTCGGCCCCCGATGTGAGCGCCATCCCCGCAACTACCTGGCCTTCCTCGGTCTCGCCGCCGCCTCTGCTGCTAAGAACGCTTCGTCCGCCTCACCACATAGGACACGGTCTTAGCGGAAGACGATCACACCGGGAGGCCTGCGGGTCGAGGTGAGGCGGGTTTGGGCCGCGGCCTTTCACGCACATGGCGGGGCGCGCTGAGCAGACGTGTGGCCTCCGATCGGGTCAAGCACAGCGCGTCCTGCGGGCTCGCCGACACGCCTGGGGTTCGCGTCGAATCGCAGGTCAAAGAGGTGTGACCGTTCTCTGGTGGGCGAACGGCTCGACCGATGGAGGCGGCCGGGGAGTAGGCCGAGCGCGCGCTCCGAGTGGTGGGCCGGGCGAATCGAAGTGACGGTAGATCACGTCGTACCGGATTCACCTGTGCTGACAAGAGGTCAGCTGCCGGTCCTGACGGAAGGACTCCGACGATGCGATCTGCCCGCATGCTCCTTGCTGCCGCGACGGCCACCGCCGCTCTCGCGATCGCCGCCCCTGGTGCCTACGCCGCCACGCTCGGCGACGGGGACCACGACTCCTCGTCCTCCTCGACGAAGGAGCGCGACGACTCCTCCTCTTCCTACAGCAGGGAGCACGACAAAGACAGCGACCACGACAAGGGTTCGTGGCACGAGAAGCCGAATGGCGGTATGCACACCGGCGGCGGCGCGCTGACGGTCGTCAAGACGGACGACTCGTTCAAGGGCGACAAGAAGTTCGATCCGGAGACCTACAAGGACAAGGAGTCCTCGGGTTCGGACCAGGAAAAGGGCTCCTGGAACTCCGAGCAGGACGGAGGATCGTGGGACGAGCAAGGTAGGGACGAGGAGGAGAAGCCGCACGGCGGCATGCACACCGGTGGCGGCGCGCTCGCCACGCCGGGTGTCACGGCCGGCGGTGTCGCGGTCCTCGGTCTCGTGGCCGCGGGTGCCTACGTGATGCGTCGCAGGAACAACGAGGGCGGTGTGGCCTGACCATGCCTGACGACATAGTGGCCTGGGCCGCCACCCCGTACTCCGTGGCGGCCCGGCTGACTTTTCGCTAGCCCCCTGGCTGTCGGCGCATGGCCCAAAGCCCCATGGGCGCGCCCGACGCACCGCGTCCTCGACTCGAGACGCAGCGCTTCCCCGGCTGCGCTCCGCCGCTTCTTTCGCGGTCACCACGCTCGCCGTACGTCCGGGGAGCCTGACCGCCGCTGGTTTGCTTCCCTGCCCGACCCGATGAGGTGGTGCCCGATGGCAGTCCGTTCGACCTTTCCCGCCGAGACCCGCAATCCCCGGCGACGCCTGGCATGGGCCGTATGGTGCACGGGCATCGTGATCGTCATGGCCATGAGCGTGTTCCGCGGTCACGACGATCCGTCCGGCCCCACCGGTATGTCCCACGCTGCGGCGGCCCCCGCCGCGTCTTCGGCGCCCCACCTGTCCGGCAAGTACCTGCCTCGGGCCGAGCCCACGAGGCTGCTCATTCCGAAGATCGAGGTCGACGCGCCGTTCACCGAACTCGCCACCGACGACTCGGGCCGGCTCGAACCACCGCCGGCGGACGACGTGAACATGGTCGGCTGGTACGCCAAAGGTGCCTCGCCCGGTGAGCGTGGTGCGGCGATCATTGCCGGGCACGTCGACACCAAGACCTCCGCCGCCGTGTTCGCCGGTCTGAGCGACTTGAAGAAGGGCGACAGGTTCAGCGTCAAGCGGTCCGACGGCCGTACGGCTACGTTCGCTGTCGACAGCTCGGACACGTTCGAGAAGGACGACTTCCCCGACGAGCGCGTGTACGCGGACACCCCGACGCCCAGGTCCGCCTGATCACCTGCGCGGGCAACTACGACCACTCCGCCAAGGACTACACCGAGAACCTGGTGGTCTTCGCCCACCTCGTGTGACGACGACAGTAGCTGCGCCGGGGAACACCAGTGCGGTGGGCGCGCTCGGCAGCTGTGCGAGCACGTGACGCCTTCCCCGCGCGCTCTCGTCATCACCGCCGGATGTGGTGATGGAGCCGGCGATGTAGCCGTTCGCTGCGATCAGCCCGTCGCCCGGCATCCACCCCAGCACGGGTGTCCTGGTGGATATGCGGTTGCCTACGCAGCGGTGCGGAGGGTGCTGATCAACTCCGGTCAGCGCAGGCTGTGGACGGACCCCCTTTTCCGCCGGCGCACCCGGACGGGCGCCCCCGGGGAGGGGACCTGGCGGGCGGCGTGGACTTCGGTTTCGCTGCGGGTGTGGTGGCTGCGGTGACCGGCGGGGAGGGGGAACACGTGCTGATTTCCTGCCGGATCAGGTGCGTCAGCTGCTCCGCGGCCCGCACCGGGGCGTCACCGCAGCAGTTGTTGAACAGCACGTGGACCAGCTCAGCCCGCTCGGTGGGCGCATACGACCGAGGCAGTCGCTCAGCGAGTTCACCGTGGCTGCCTCGGAGGAGAAGACTGGCGGCGAAGCAGGGGGCCGACGCCAACCCTCCTCCGTGGTCACAGCGTGACGACGATTTTCCCGTGGACATGGCGTCCGGCCTGGAGCGTCACGGCGTCGCGGATCTTCTCGACCGGGAAGGCCGCAGCGATGGGGACGGTCAGCCGGTCGGCGAGGATCGCGGCGGTGATCCGCTCCATGGCGTCCGGCCCTGCGTCGACTGCGCCGGTGGCGTGGACGCCGTCGGGCGCGTCGGCGCCCGCGGCGACCGTGGAGATCCGCTCGGGCGCGACACCGAGCGCCAGTGCGGCCTCGGCCGTCTCGGTGCCGAACAGGTCGGTCGCGGCCGTGACCCCGCCGGGCGACAGTGCCCGGACCCGGTCCGCCAGCCCCGCGCCGTAGGCCACCGGTTCGGCGCCCAACTGCCGTAGGAACGCGAAGGTTTCCGGTGCGGCGGTGCCGATCACGGTGGCGCCGGCGAGCTGGGCGAGCTGCAGGGCGAACACACCCACGCCGCCTGCGGCTCCGCCGATCAGGACGGTGTCGCCGGGCTCCGGGCGGATTGCCGCCAGGGCGGCGACCGCGGTGAGGCCGGCCACCGGGAGCACGCTCGCCACCTCGTCGCCGATCTCCCGCGGGGTGTGCCACAGGGGATCGGCAGGCGGCCTGACCACGACGAAGTCGGCCACCGCTCGGCCCAGGGCGCCACCGTGGACGCGGTCGCCCACGGCGAAGTCCGTGACGCCGTCGCCGACTTCGTCGATCACGCCGGCGAGGTCGAACCCGAAGCCGGACGGAGCGGTGATGCCGAACCGGGCTGCCACCTCCGGTCGCGCGGCGATGGCCCAGTCCATCGGGTTCAGCCCGGCGGCCGTCACCCTCACACGGACCTCGCCCGGACCGGCATGCGGCTCGGGGACCTCACGCAGCTCCAGCACCTCGGGGCCTCCGAACGCTTCGTAGATGACGGCTCGGCTCATGGGACGACTCCTGACGGGATGAATGACGTGACGCGTGACGGGACTTTGTCCCATCACTGTATACCCGCGATGGGACCAAGTCCCATGAGTGATGAAACCGAGTCCCATAGGCTGTGTTCATGGCTCGCTGGGAACCCAACGCCCCCGAACGGCTGGCGCACGCCGCCCTGGACTTGTTCGCCGAGCGCGGCTACGAAAACACGAGCGTGCTCGACATCGCGCAGCGCGCCGGGCTGGGGAAGAGCACCTTCTTCCGGCACTTCCAGGACAAGAGGGAAGTACTCTTCGGCGGCGGAACCGTGAGCGGACTCCTCACCGAGGCCATCGACTCGGCACCGGCGACCGCCGACCCGTTCGAGGCGGTCGCGCACGCACTGGACGCGGCCGGTGCGGAGGTGTTCACGGCCGCGCGCCGCGCCTTCACCGCCCGCAGGCAGGCGGTGATCGCCGCCAACCCCGAACTCCGGGAACGCGAGGCCCTGAAGAACCTCGCCCTGGTCGCCTCCATGGCCGACGCGCTCCAACGGCGAGGTGTCCCGGACCTGACCGCCCGTGTGGCCGCGGAACTCGGCTCGCTCGCTTCCGCCATCGCCTATGAACGTTGGATCGAGGCGACGGACGATGCCGAGTTCGGCGCGATCGCGCGCCAGGCGCTCAATGACGTGAGGGCTTCTGCGAGTTCGGTCTCGCCCTGAGACGTGAGTGTGTGTCGGGTGGGCGACGAGGGTGAATTCGGCGCCGTCGGCGTTGCGGGACCGACGGACGAATCTTCGTCACCGGTCGGGGCACTCGCCTGAAGTCAGTGTTCACCCGCCCCCGGAGAGGTCATGACGGAGCATACGGAAGGCCCTGAGCACAGCCGGTTCTGCAAGGCATGCGGCGCGCCCGCCGGAGAGGGGAAGCTGTGCCGACACTGCGGAGTCGTGCTGGAGATCCCTGAGGAGGCGAGCTTGATCGAGGACGAAGGTGCGGCCGTACGGCGGGACTTCGAGGGTCGGAACACCTCATCCGACGGGGAGGCCCCGCCGCAGCGGAAGCGAACGCTGAAACAACTGAGCCATGTCCGGGGCTTCTACGGAGCGGGCGTCGCCCTCTGGGCCGTCTCGACCGCCTGGGCGGCATGGGACTCGCCCGGAAGCCGACCGATGTGGACGTCGGTGCTTCTCCTTGTCGTCTTCACGGGCTTGCTGGCCCTGACAACCGTGTGGTTGCGGCGCCTTGAGGGCGCGAGTGCAGAAGGACCGGCCCGGCACGCCGCACCGCGATCGACGGTTGTTCCGCGCATTACGGTTTCCCGCTCGACGCACTAGAAGAACGCGGCCCGGCCTGTCACACAGAGGGTGCCAGGCCGGGCCGCCCGGCGATCACGGGGAAGAGGCCGCGCGTTGTTTTCCGAAGCCGACGAGAACGCGAACCCGTCGTCCCCGTAGCCACGGAGCGCAGCCGCGCCACACCAAGTCGGCGGCCCTGGCGCGGCGGACGGCCTCGGTCCGGTCCTGGAAGCCGGCCTTGGCGAACAGGTTGTTGATGCGGGTCCTGACCGCGGCCTCGTAGATGAAGAGCTTCTCGGCGATGGCCCGGTTGGGCAGGCCCTGGCCGATCAGGGCGAGGACTTCGCGTTCACGGCGGTGAGGTCCTGGGGAGTGGCGGTGTGTGGGCTGGAGGACGCGTGCGGGCCGTGGCCAGGAGACGGTTCTGGACCTCGCCGTCCAGTACGGACTGTCCGGCGGCGGCAGCTCGGATCGCTCGGACGATGTCCTGGCGGCCCGCGTTCCTCGGCAGATACCCGCGGGCGCAAGCGCTCGGGGCGGCCAGGTCGAGTCGTCGTCGGCGAAGCTGGCGAGCGCCTGTGTGCCGGTCCGGACACGTCGGCGGGATCACCGAGGCGGACTTCGCCTGAAGTCGCTGCGCCGCATGGGCAGGTCGTGGCTATAACCCGTTGGGATACGGCACCAATGCCACTGGGGAACGGGACGGCAGTCGGTTGAATTCGGAGCGTCCGAAGCAGATCGACTTTGAAGGACTCCACCATGCACATCCAGTTCGTGCTGTTCGACGGCTTCGATCCGCTCGATGTCATTGCCCCGTACGAGGTGTTGCACGCCGGCGGTTCGGCGTCGGGTGGCGCGGTGACCGTCGAGTTGGTCTCCGCCGAAGGCCCGCGTGAGGTGACCAGTGGCATCGGGGCACTGGCGTTGCGCGCTGTGGGCGCCGTGGATCTGGAACGTGCGGACATGCTTCTTGTGCCCGGCGCCTTCGGCCGGGTGGGCGAACCCGGGAGGTCCCGGAGGAGGAGGTGGGTGCCGGTGGCCGGAAGCAGGACGAGTTCATCCCGGTGCTTCTGGGACGCACGCTGACCACGGGACTGCCCGCACTGCTCGAGCAGGCCATGGACGACCCCGGGATCACGGTCGCCACCGTCTGCGGCGGGTCCCTCGTCCTGGCCATGGCCGGTCTGCTGGAGGGACGTCATGCCACGACCCACCACCTGGGCCTCGACATGCTCGACGCCACCGGCGCACACGCGATCCACGCCCGTGTCGTGGACGACGGCGACCTGATCACCGGTGCCGGTGTCACCTCTGGGCTGGACCTGGGCCTGTACCTCCTGGAGCGCGAGGTGGGTCCCCGTGTCGCCCACGCCGTCGAGGAGTTGTTCGCCCACGAACGGCGGGGCACCGTCTGGCGTGCCCAAGGTCTGACGCCTACCGCCCTGTGAGCGCCCTGCCGTTGGTGGAACAGCCGCTCAGCATCCGTCATCCCCGTGCCCCGTAAGGAAGTACACCAGCATGTCCGTCGTCGGTACCTGGGACCTGTCCGTCTTCACCCCCATAGGGAAGATCAAGGTCGTCATCGAACTCCACGAGCGGGAAGGCGTGTTGACCGGCGTCGCCCGAGGAGCCGGCGAGGAGGTACCACTCGCCGACGTCTCCCTCGACGGCGACCGGCTCACATGGAAGCAGGCCGTCACCAAGCCCATGCGGCTGAACCTGGCGTTCGACGTGACCCTCGACGGTGACACCCTTCGCGGCACCTCCAAGGCCGGCCGTCTCCCGTCGTCGAAGGTCACCGGCGAGCGCCAGAACGCCCCTGAGCACCGGACATGATCTGCGTGCCCATGCCCCACTGATCGTCTGTCGTCGTCGTCGACGGCGCCGCGTCGAGTCCGTGGTGATGCCGCGCGTGGGCCGCCGCGGTGATCAACGTGGCCTGTGTCCGGTGGTGCGGGGCGATCGGCGTCGGCGGGTTCGATGCAGCGGGACTGGACGTGCTCGTAGGCCATGGTGGTCTGTACATCCACCACCTCGCGGCGCTCGGTGAGGCGGTCGATGACGAAGGCGTACACCCCGTTGACGTCGGGAACGGCGATGTGGATGAGGAAGTCGTAGGCGCCGGAGGTGACGAACAGGCCGATGGTCTCCGGCAGTTGGGCCGCCCATTCGCGGAATCCCTCGATGACCGGGCGGGCCGGCGGCCGGATGCGGACGGAGATCAGGGCCTGGACGGAACGGCCGGCGGCTTCGAGATCCAGGGCCGCGTGGTAGCCGGTAATGATCCCGTGCTCGCGCAGCAGTCGCACGCGTTCCAGCGAGGTGGAGGGCGAGACTCCCGTCTTGGCGGCCAGATCGCGGTTGGTCTGCCGTGCATCGTTCTGCAGCTCCCGCAGAAGAGCTCGGTCCAGCGCATCAAGTTCCATGGAATCCCTGCATCACTGAATAAAATACGGCGACTGATGTAAAGGTCCTGATCTATGCCTAGCGTAACGCCTCATGAATGTGCAGAAGAACGGTACGGCGGCCGGAGCGGGGTTGGTGCTCGGCGCGGCCGTCTTGTGGGGCACGGTCGGCCCGGCCCAGGTCATGGCCGACAGCCCGCTGGGAACCGTGGCCCTGGGCGGCTGGCGGATGCTCGTCGGCGGCGTGGTGCTGGGGGCCCTGACGGCGCGGGACCGGGACAGGCTGCGGGTCCTGGCGGCCCGCTCGGCCTGGGTGCCCCTGCTGGTGTGCGCGCTGTCGACCTGCCTGTACCAGGCGGCCTTCCTGTACTCCGTGTCCCTGACCGGGGCGGCGCTGGCGACCGTGGTCGCGCTGGGCACCGCCCCGGTCACCACCGGCGTCTGCGCGTGGTGGTTCACCGGTGAGCGGGTGGGCGTGTCCTGGCTGGTCAGCACCGGTGCGGCGACGGCCGGATGCGCCCTGCTGCTCGTTCCCGGAGGCCGTCCGGCCGATGCGCTCGGTCTACTCCTCGGGGTCGCCGCCGGTGCCTGCTACGGCCTGTACACGGTCTTCGCCAAACGGCTGGCCGCCGACAACCCGGCCGTCCACCTGCCGACCGTCTCCGCGGTCTCGCTGACCGCCGGCGCCGCCATGCTGCTGCCCTGGATGGTCACCGACACCGCCGGACTCTCCGACCCCCGCACCCTAGGCCTCGTCGCGTGGCTGGGACTGGCCACCACGGTCGCCGCCTACTGGCTGTTCTCCGCCGGTCTGACCCGGATGAGCGCCACCGCGGTCGGCACCCTGAGCCTCGCCGAACCCCTGGCCGCAGCCCTGCTCGGCGTGCTGGTGCTCGGCGAGCGCCTGTCGGCCACCGCTGTCGCCGGGTGCGTTCTGATGCTGATCGGCCTGACCGCCGTATCGCTGCCGGGCCTACGACGATCCTCCCGCAGGGGCGCGGTCGTGGTCACGGTCGGGGAGGGTTGGTCCTCGATGGCGCACACGGGGACCCTCGTGGCGAGCGATGTCGTAGGCGATGAGGTGAGATGTTCCCCGAGCGGGACCGGTGCTGGGCACGCGGGATAGCCAAGGACGGACTGCCCGCCGGCCGTCGAGGGATGGGGACCGAGTTGGGGCGTGCCGGGTTACCTGCCGGCTGGGGAGTGGCCCTCGGGTGTCATGGGCTCAGTTGTCGGCAACCGGAGCGCTGCTGAGTCTCCTCATTGCGTGCCTACGGCTTGGTCGTGTCGGGGAGGCGTAGAAGACCGACGAGCTCTGCTTCGTGCGCTACCTGGGTGTTGTACTGGGAGGTCGGCTCACTGGTCGGCGTGGTTGTTCCGGACATGATGCGTGCGCCCCGCTCCAGACAGTGCGGTCTGGTGCACGGTCGCGGCGGTAGGCGTAGGAGGGCCAGGTGGTGGGTCTGTGCGCTGTGACCGAGAGCTGCGTCGCCGAACTGAGGGACCTGCCGTGGGGCTCTCGTGGGCGAGTGGCTCCGGCCTTGGGTCTCCCTAGGCATGCCTCGTCGCAGGCAGAGCCTGCGAGAGTGCGTCAAGGGTCACGCCCACTACGGACGCGAGTTGCGCCGTGCTTGCCCCTGCTCTGCTCATGACGGCGAGTGACTGGTTCACGGCGGCCATGTGTTCGGCGAAGGCGTCGGCGTCCTGGTCGGGCAATCGCCCGGCCTTCAGCGCTGCGCGCAGACGCGAACGCTGGAAGTCGAGCGACTCCTTGGTGTGCGCCGCGACGGCTGGGCTCAGCATCGGAATCGCCATGGCCGACTGGGCGATCAGGCATCCATCGGGCAGCTCGGGGTCGGCAATGCGCTTGAGGGTGACATCGAAGAACGCGCGAACGGCCGCAAGGGGTTCCGAGGCGGCACACGACAGGGCGGCGTCGTACTTCTCGCCATAGCGCGCGGCGTAGCGGTCCAGGCAGCGCAGGAAGAGAGCGTCCTTGTCGCCGAGTGAGGAGTAGATGGAGCTGCGGTTCAGGCCGGTGGCGCGTGACAGGTCGTCCACCGAGGTGGCGGCGTAACCGGCGCGCCAGAACTGGACCATCGCGGCGTCGAGGGCCGTATCCATGTCGAACTGCTTCTTGCCTGCCACGGGGTACTTCCCTTGCCGGTGTCCGGTGTGTCGATGCCTGTCCTTGGGTCAAGCTGCACACCACTCTATCTTGAACTGAATGGTTCAAGATGTGTTACGTTGCAGACGTGATCGCGACCGCCGACATCCGCAAGCGGCCGCAGGGCCGTATGGGTACTGTCCACCGCTGTTCATCGCGGCGATGGTCTCGGTGAGTTTGACGCGGGCCTACCGGCGGAGTGCGTCACGGCATCAGCCGCACCCGGTCCGGCATGGTCGGGCCCCGGATCTTCAGCATCGCTCCGGCTGTTCCAGTAGCGAACCAACCCACCCCGCCCCCATATTCGACATCCCGCCCCATGGAGGACTCACGTGACCGACCCAGCGACCGTCACTCCGCATGTCTCCGGAACCAATCCTGTCCGCGACCTTCCCCTGTACGAGCTGAACGGGTTCACACACCGTTGGGTCGAGGCGGGCGGCGTCCGCCTTCATGCCGTTGATGGCGGCCGGCCGGACGCCCCGGCCGTCGTCCTGCTCGCCGGGTTCCCGCAGACCTGGTGGGCCTGGCGAAAAGTCATGCCCAGCCTCGTCGGCCGGTTCCGCGTCATCGCGGTCGACCTCCCGGGGCAGGGCAACTCGGAACGTCCGGAGGGTAGTTACGACACCCACACGGCCGCTGCCCACGTCCACTCCGCCGTCAAAGCTCTCGGAGTGTCGACCTACTGGCTGGCCGCCCACGACATCGGCGCCTGGGTCGCCTTCTCCCTCGCCCTCAATTACGAGAGTGACCTGCGCGGGGTCGCCCTGCTCGACGCCGGAATCCCCGGCATCGCCCTTCCGGAAACGATTCCCACCGACCCGGAACGGGCGTGGAAAACCTGGCATTTCGCGTTCCACCTCGTGCCTGACCTGCCCGAGACCCTGCTCACCGGCCGCGAACGGGAATACGTCGACTGGTTCCTGAAGACGAAGGCTCATTCGCCCGGCACGTTCGACGACGCCGACGTCGACCACTACGCGGCATCCCTCGCTGCCGACGGCGGCCTCCGCGCCTCCCTCGCGTACTACCGGGACGCGGCCGAGTCGGCG
Organism: Streptomyces sp. P3; assembly: GCA_016893485.2. GTDB lineage: Bacteria > Actinomycetota > Actinomycetes > Streptomycetales > Streptomycetaceae > Streptomyces. The sequence goes on along the minus strand of JAFEKX020000001.1, from coordinate 208,657 downwards.
CGCAAGAACCACCAGGCGCTCAACCGGCAGCACCTGACCGTGCCCATGCTCGGGATCTCCAGCAGCCACGGTTCCATCCCGGACATGGCGGCCTCCCTCAGCCCCTGGGCTGACAACATCACTGGAGTCGTCGTGCCCGACGCCGGGCACTTCATCCCTGATGAGCAGCCCGAAGCCGTCGCTGCCGCGTTGGCCGGCTTCATCGCACGCGCCGCCTGATGTCGACGACTTGACGGTCCTCGGGGCGGAACTCCTGTACAGGCCCGAGCGGTTGAAACGCCGGACCGCGTCCGTACCGCAAGACGCGATCTAGGAGTGGCCGTCGCTGGACGGCTCGCTGAGCCGACATCTCTCCCTGAGTACCCGCGCTGCTCCTCCTATCCCGGACCAGCGCAGCCCCACCGGATGCTCAGCGCTGTCGGCCTGAGCCAACTGCCATTCCAGCAGCCGCAGTTCAGTGGCCGTGGAGACGCCCGCCGCACGCGTCCCGACGTCGAGGCCGTTGAAGATCCGGCGCAGAAGTGACTTCACAGTGGGCTCCCTCAGGAACAGCGCGCGGGCTATCTCGCGGTTGGTGCACTTCTCGGCGAGCTGCCGCAGGATGTGCCGCGCACGCTCCGAGAAGGTGGGCGGGGGAGTGCGCATCTGCTGTACGACGCGGTCCGTGACGCGTTCGGGCAGGGCCTTGCGTTCCGCCCCGGCGGCCGTGATCGCGGCATACAACACCTGTGGTCTGTCCGCCGTCAACGGCCGTTGGCGGGCTGGTCTCCCGTGCCATCGAACCTTGAGCGTGTGTCATCGAGGATTGAGCGGCATGGATTGCGGAAGATCACGGACGTCGCGCCAGGAAGACGAACTCCTTTCCTGGGCGGTCGGGCGCATCGCGAACGTCATCCACCACGTATCCGTGCGCGTCCAGGTCCCGCTCGACTTCAGCCCGTTCGCGAAAGCGCAGCGTCGAATCCGACGTCAGCACCTGTCCGTCCACTGCGAACCGATAAGTCCAGCGGAACGTGACCAGAGGCCAGCTCACCTCAATCAGCTGAACCCAGCTCTCGACGCGGCCGACGCGCGGGATCTCGGTCACGCGGTAGGAGCTCGCGGGTCCACTCTTCCCAGGCGCGTCTGGCCGGATCGCGTGTCTCGAAGATCGGATGCCCGCCGGGCCGCAGTGCTTCGTGGGCTCCACGTAGCGTGTTCTGCCATGTCTGCGGATCAGTGATGGCCTGGGCGACGTTCGCTGTCATCGTCGCGAGGTCAACCTGCAGCGGCGGCAGGCATGTCGCGTCGCCGCAGATCCAGCGCACTCGTTCACTTCCCGGCTTGGTCCGGGCGACGTCGATGGATGCCTGGGCGGGATCCACACCGACGACCTCGAACCCGCGGCCAGCCAAGAGAAGCGCGAACACCCCCGTACCGCAGCCGACGTCCAGTACACGTTGTGCCTCGAACTCCTCTGCCATCCGCAGGTATGGATCGAGGAAGCTGCGGTCGGGGTCGAGCGGATCGTAGATCGCCGCGAGTCGTGGATGCGCGAAACAGTCGTCAACCATGCAGCCGAACGTATGCAGAGCCAGGCCCGAACAGGAACTGAGTTTCGCCGACAGACGGTTCCCCTGCGGCCTTCGGTGGACTGCTGGCCTCGTGTTGCCGGTTGCGCTGATGAAGCTGTCTCCGCGATATCGGTGCGGGGGCGGTGTCCGACGGGTCTACGGTGCTGCGGTGAGCGACGAAGTGGCGCCGGTGGGCGCGAGCGTGCTGTCCGAGGTCGACGACATCCTCCCGGAGGCCCTGACGGTGCAGGGCGAGACGGCGCACGGGCGTTGGGGCTGATGAGGGATGATCACCGGGTGCCGACCGGGAGGGCCGCCCGGCCCCGGTCCCGAGGCGGTGAGTCTGCAGGCCGCGGCGGAGGATCTGTTGGCGGCGGTGAACGCTGTCGGGACGCCGGCCGTCGCCGCGGAGGCCAGCCCGTCGGATGCTGCTGCCGAGATCCCCGGGAGGCGCCGGGTGCCGGGACCGGTGCTGCTGCACGGGCTTCGTTGATCCGCAGGACCCGTCGGCGACGTTGGGCGCGGTGCGGGAGCGGGTGACCGCGGCGGCGGAGGTATTGCGCGGCGAGCTGGAGCACCCGGGCGGTTATCACCGAGGGCGGGCCCGCGGCATCGTCGAGCGGCTGACGGGCGTCACGCTGGGCGGGGTGCAGGAGAAGGTGCTGGATGTGTGGGAAGGTCTACACGTTGGCGTCAGGCATCCTGCGCGTCCGGGTGGCCGGCCCCGGTGACGCCGTCCTCCTCTACACCGAACTTCTCGGCGCGGCACGCGAGTTGCTGGTGCCGCTGACGGAGCGCGCGGACCGGGTCCTCCAGCTTGCCGCGCTTGAGGGTCCAGGTGCGGCCGAAGCCGCCGAGATCCCCGATACCCAGGGCCGGGGAGGGAACGTCTGTTCGTGCGGTGCGTGGTCTTCGGCTGCGGGGTCATCTTCAACAGGCACAAGGCCCCCGGCCAGGCCGCCCCACGCCGGGACTTTCAGGATGTTGAGGATCTCTTCATCTGTCACGCCCAGGAGCGTCCAGCTATTGGGATGCGGTGTGCTGCGTGGGGAGCGGCTTCTGAGCGCCGGCGAGCTACTCGCGGAGAGCGGTGTTCTCGGTGGGATAGGTGGCGGTGGTAGTGGCTGCGAAGTCACCACCGATGCCTTGGACGTTGTGCGTGATGGCCGAGCTGGATTCCTGGATCCAGTCGGGGCTGTCGCCATCGGCGCCGTAGTGGCTGGTCTTGGATCCGGTCTGGGTCCAGGTGCCGCTGCTGTTGGATTCGGCGGTCCAGGCGGCGAGGCGGCCTGCCGCGTCCAGGGTCCAGGTCTGCCGGCTGGTGCCGGAGGTCTGCTGGCGGACGAGGTCGTTGGCGTAGTAGCCGATCGTCGCGCCGGACGCCTGTGTCGTGGTGCGGCCGAAGGTGTCGTATACCGTGCCCGTGGTCTGCAGCCGGTCGGCGCTGTCGTAGGAGTACGAGGTCGTTGTCGCACTGGTCGAGGTGCAGGCCACGCCGACACCGGCGGTCCCGGTGGCGAGGGCGGTGCGGTTGGTGTTGTTGTCGAAGGTGTAGTCGCGGCGGGTGCAGGCCCCATCCGGATTTGTGTCGTCCGCTCGCGTGAGGCGTCCGTCTGCGTCGTAGGTGTAGGACCGGGAGTGTGTCTGGCCCGCGGTGTCGGTGTCGGAGACGGCTTGGCCCTGGACACTCGTCGATGCTGTCGGAGGCGACGACGGAGCTGTCGCTGTCCTGGGTGTAGACGCGGGAGGTCAGGCGCCGGTCTCGTCCTGTGCGACGGTCAGGGTGTAGCCGCCGGGCAGGGACTCGGTGGCGAGGTCGCCGTCCGCGAAGGCCGACCCGGGGTCGGGACGCGGCGTGCCGCCTCCCGCGGGCGACCGGGTCACTCTGTCCGGCGAGTCAGGTGGCTGCTACCGGAGGCCGCCTGCGATGGGGAGCGGCGCTACGGCGGAGTGGCCGGCAGGGAGGAACTGGCCCTTGGCGTGGTTTTCGCCCCGGGCGTTGCCGAGGAGCTGGCCGCCGACGCCGAGGCCCAGGCCGTGCAGGATGTGGCTGAGACCGATCCCGAGGATCTCGGGGTCCGTCAACCGGAATGCCGGTGCTGTGGCTGCTCGCCGTCGCGGCCTCAGCGGCTCCCGACATGGACAGGACGGCCCCGGAAAGGGTGAGGGCGACAAGTACACGTTTGGTGTTGTTCATACACGAGTGAACGATCTTGCACGAAACCGGTCACCCATCCCTTCCAAAGGGCCGGCCTGCCGGTCGGCATCGCATGCCTGCTGTGCCGTTCGGAGGGACGGGGCCGGGGAGCGTCAAGCCCCCGGACCCCAGGACCTTCAAGTCCCCGAGTTGGCCGACTACTGGTAGCAGGGGTCCCCGCACAGCGGGTGACCGTGCCACTCTTGCTGTTCGCTGTTGAGTTGGCGTGGTGGGGCGTGGCTGCGGGGGTCTTGCTGGTCTCCCAGGGCATGGGGGCGGCCATGGCCTGGGGGCGATGGCGGTGAAGGCCGCGGTGGTCACGAACACGGCGGCAATCGCACGCTTGCGCAGACGCATCTGGACTCCTCGATCGACAATCGGCCAGTGGGGATTCGGCGGCCGGCACACTGCTCGGACAGGCCGCCACAGCTGGCTGCCAGTCTCACTGTGCGCGAAGCCCCGAGCCAGGCTCGTCGGACGGGCCCGGCACTTCTCCATACGATCACCGCGAATGGTCGACTGAGTTCCGGATAGCCCGACAACGGATGCGGTGACTCCCGAACTCATTGACATCGGCCCGGGGCTCACGCGTTTACGCGGGGGGGCGACGCACCCGATGCCGCGCTCTCCGCCATGGCACGGTCACTGCAGCGGGCCTAGGTGCGGTTGTTGATGTAGCGCACGACCGTGCCCCACCCGGCCTGGACCGGGGCCATGCACCACTGGCAGAGCGGGCTGTCGCCGGATCCGTATTTGTGGGTGTTGCGCTGGCATCCGGAGCAGAGGCCGACTCGGTCTCCTGGGCAGGTTAGTGCGGAGGGGTCGGGTTCGGTGATCGGTGGCGGGGAGTCGTGGTCATCGTAGGGGGTCCTGTTCTAGGCGGTCTTCGCAAGTCGCCTATTTGGCACGATAGCGGGCGGGGTGGAACGGTCGTTCGAGGCGGGGCCGGGGCGGGTCCGCTGGTTGGCTAAGCCGCCGATGATGCGCAGTTGGGTGTCGGGCTGGCAGACCGGGCACGCCGGCACCGCGTCTGCGGTGAGGAGCCGGCGTGCTTCGTCGCGGCTGACCGCGCGGTGCCGTTTGCCCTCATGCGGCAGGCGCCGTCGTGGACCTGGAGCGGCCCATCCGTGGCCCTGCTGAGTTCGACGACCCAGTCCGCGGGCCGGGGGCGGCTGCGGCGTCCGCGTTCCTCTTCGGTCTGCCGCCGCTGGGCGTAGGCGATCTGGTGGTCGATGCGCTCGAGCCACATCGCGTGCCAGATGCGCAGGGTGTGCAGGCGGTCCAGGTCGGGCGGCAGGTCGTCGGGCATGACGTGATCCGGATTCGTGGTCCGTGGTGCACGCAACTCGCGTGTTCGAATACTAGTTCGATAGCGTGGGGTGCGAGAGGCGGGTGCGGTGAAAATAGACAAAGAGAGGCATCAGGCGCCGGTGGTGATGCATGTGCGTTGCCCGGAGAGGCTGCCGGAGGAGTTGTACCGGCAGGTCCTGGAGCAGCTGGGGAGCTGTCGCCGGTGGTGCAGGCGCTGCCTCCCACCGCGGCGCTGGCCGACCTGCGCGGCGCGCTGCGCTACCACGCCGCCACCGCCGCCCATCTCGGGGACGTGCTGCGGCTGCGGACGGTCTCCCGGTATGGGATCGACGTGCGCGTCGGCATCGGACCGACCATCACTGTCGCCACGACCGCCTCGGCACAGGTTCCACACCCGGGTGGCGTCCTCGCTATCGCCCCGGCCGATGCCGCCGGCTGGCTCGCCCTGCTCCCCGTGGAGGACCTGCACGGCGTCGGCCCCCGCCACGCGGCCACCCTGAAGCGCTACGGCATCGACCGCGTCGGCCTGCTCGCCGCGCTCCCTCCGGCCACCGTCCAGCGGATCCTCGGAGGCAGAACTGGCCGCATGGCCGTCGACCGGGCACGCGGGATCGACCCCGCACAGTCACCCCACGCCTCCAACCCGCCTCAGCAACCGTCCGCCACCGCTTCCCCACGACGTCCACGACGGCGCCCCCGCCCGTGCGGCCCTGCTCGGCCTGGTCGTGCAGCTCGGGGCCGAACTGCGCCGCCGCGGGCAGGCCGCCCGCGCCCTCACGCTCACGTTGTCGTTCGCGGGCGGGCCGCAGTGGGAGAAGACGCGCCGCATGGTCGAGCCGTCCGCGCACGAGGATGACCTGCGCCTGCTCGCCTACCAACTGATGGACGCCGCAGGTCTGCAGCGGGGCCGGCTGACCGGGCTCGAGCTGCGCGGTGAGGATCTCGTCGATGCCGGTCAGGTCGCCGAACAGCTCAGCCTTGGTGCCGCGCGGCAGGCGCGTCTGGTGGCGGAGTCGGCCGCCGACCGGATCCGCAAGAAGTTCGGGCCCGGCGCGATCGGCCCGGCCGCCACCTACCGGCCCGCCTCCTGACCCCACCTAGACGGACCCTGGCTGTCGTCGAACCCTGTCAGCAGCCACTGTCGGATCTGATGGGATTCGCGCCGCCGCGAGCCCCTGGATTGCACGGGTTCATCGGACACGTCGGCCGTCTGTCGTCAAACGATGGCGAGCTCAAGCGGTCCGTGCCTCAGTGCGGTGTGCCAGGCCGTCCAGGATGAGGGTCAGGCCGGCCTCGAATGCCGACTCGTGGTCGATCGCGGGCGTGTCCGCCGGTGGATCGGAGCCGTCGCCGGGGCCGGCGTCGGCCTGTTCTTCCAGGACGCTGCCGACCGTGAAACGGCTGGCGGCCAGCATCGCCATCTGTGCGTCCCGCTCGGGCACTCCGGAGGCGAGCAGGAAATCCATCTTGTGGCGGATCCGGTCGAGGTCGCTGGCGGGGGTGGTGCCTGCGTGGAGGCGTGCGCCGTCCCGGCGCATCAGCAGGGTGCGCCGGAAGCTTCGCGTGTTGTCCAGGAACCAGTCGCGCCAGTCGTCGTCCGGCGTCGGCAGCGGGGCGGCCGCATGCGGTGCCATGGCTGCCTCCGCCATGGCGGTGAGGAGGTCCTTCTTGGTGCGGAAGTGCCAGTACAGCGAGGGCTGTTCGACACCCAGCCGCTTCGCCAGCCGCCGCGTACTGACCATGTCCAGCCCGACCTCGTCGAGCAGGTCGAGCGCCTCAGAGACGACGATCTCGCGGTTCACCTTGGTCACGTTGACAAATCTATCACCGATAGATGACTCTGAAGGAGAATCATTCACTGATAGATTTTGGAGTGGTGGGCATGGTCGACGGATCGGGAACGCGCCCCCTGCGGGTCCTTGTCGCCGGCGGCGGGATAGCTGGCCAGGCGCTGGCTTTCTGGCTCACGCGCGGCGGACACAGGGTGACGGTCGTCGAACGCTTTCCGGCGCTGCGGGCCACCGGGGCGCAGGTCGACCTCCGGGGGCAGGGCATCGAGGCCGTCGAGCGGATGGGACTTCTTGACGCCGTGCGCGGCAAACTGGTGGATGAAGCGGGAGTCGCCTTCGTCGACGCGCGCGGCAGGGCCAGGGCGACGATTATGGCCAACACCTCCGGCCAGGGCCGGCAGACCCTCACGTCCGAGTACGAGATCATGCGCGGTGACCTGGTACGCATCCTGCACGACGCGTCGAAGGACGACACCGAGTACCTCTTCGGCGTGAGCATGGACGGCTTCGAGCAGGACGAACAGAAGGTCCTCGCGCACTTCTCCGACGGGTCCTCCGGCGAGTTCGACCTCCTGGTCGGCGCGGACGGGCAGGGATCACGCATCCGGCAGGCGATCCTCCCGGAGGGCCCGATCCGTACTGGCGGGTCGGCATCCACATGGCCTACTGGTTCATCCCACGCATCGCGTCCGACACCAACATCCGGGACACCTACATGGTCCCGGGCGGCCGTCAGATCATGCGCCGCAGCCACAACCCGACCGAGACCCAGGTGTACTTCGTCATGCGGGAGGAGTCCGAGGAGGCCTCGGCGATCCACCGGGAACCCGTCGAGCGCCAGCGGGAGTTCTGGGCGAGCAGGTTCCGCGACGCGGGCTGGCAGACCGCGCGCTTCATCGACGGCATGCAGACGAGCCCTTTCTTCTACTCCCAGGAGATCGTCCAGGTCCGCACCGACACCTGGTCCAAGGGCCGCGTAGTCCTTGTCGGCGACGCCGCCCACTGCGCTTCCCCTTACAGCGGCATGGGCATCTCCGGCGGCCTGGTGGGCGCCTACGTCCTGGCCGGCGAGATCAACCGGCACCCGGGCGACATACCGACCGCACTGGCGAACTACGACAGCGTGCTGCGGCCCTTCGTCGACGAGATCCAGGGCGGAGTGAATCCGCGTCTGTTGCGCCTGGGCATGCCGATGACCCAGCGTGCGATCGACGCCTTCCAGGCCGCGACCGCCCTGGCCTGCTTCCTGCACGTTCCCGATCTCGCCGCGCGCTTTTCTAAGGAGGACCGCGGCGGCAGCTGGCAGCTCCCCGAGAGCCCGGCGCCGATCAGCGCCGCCTGAAAGCGGCCGGACATCGGGGGCTGATGGCCGTTGCGAGCAGCGTCCGCGGGTGATGCGCCTGGGCATCAGGAGAACGGCACCTAACTGCGCCCCGCCGACTCCCGTCCACACCGACCGAGAAGGAAGTGAGCCGAGTGACAGTCAGGAAACGCTGCCTGTCCCCGTGGCAGCCCGGAACCCATCCGAGCGTCACAGAGCGCATGCAAGGACAACTAGTGCGGTGACCCAGTAGGTTCGCGGGGTTGGTGGTCGTGGCGGCTGGATGTGGGATGACGCCCGATCTGACCGCTGGAGGTGCGGTGGCTGTGCCTGTCCGTGTGCCTTCGCCGAGCCCGACGACTTGATCACTGCCGTTCGACGCGGCCTGCGCCAGCTCCAGTACCGCCATGACGTCATTGACGGCTGCCTCACCGGCACTGGCCTCCGACGCCAGCCAACCATGACGCGGGAACATCTTCCGTGCCGCCGGCGAAGCTCTCCGACGCAACCATGGTCAGCGACGGAATACCTCCCTCGCGCAACCGGTGGGTCGGACGGGACGGCGTGCCTGGGCCGAGGGTGATGAAGAGCGGGTGCTCGGCGAGCAGGAGCCTGTGCAGCGACCGGTGGGCGCGGCAGGACGTGGCGTAGAGACGGCACACCCGGGGCCTGGTCCCTTCAGCGGTAGGGCATCCCGCCGCGCATCGGCTTCGCCGCCTGAGAGCAGGCGGCCCCGCCTCAGCGCACTTTCCCGCGGTGGCTGCTACGACCTTGTGCGGGCGTGGATTCCTTCCAGTCGCGAAGCCGGAGGCTGATCAGTGCGGTGATCGTGAAGGCGGCGACCTGGTAAAGCATGGCGTGCCGGAAAGCGGTGTCCGCATCGGCGGCGGGGGCGTAGTAGGCGAGTCCGGCCGCGGTCACTCCGACGGATCCGCCGAGCTGCTGCGCTGTGGGCAGCAGTCCGGAGACCGAACCGGCGGCAGGGCCGTGCACCATGGCCAGGACCAGGGTGAACACCGACGCGGTGAAGGCACCGAATGCGGCTCCGCCGACGGCCAGCACAGGCAGTGCCACCTGGCGTCCCGCTGCCGAACCGACGAGCGGGGCCAGCGCCAGGCACATCCCGGCCAGCACCAGAGAGGCGACGGTGAGCACCATCGGCCCGTGCCGACGGGTGAGAGCGGGCGCGGCTCTGCTGCCGACAATGGCGGCGGCGGCGAACGGTGCTGACGTCAGCGCAGCAGCCAGGGCCGAGTACCCGATGGCGGACTGAAGGTGGAGGAAGAGAAGGTAGGTGAAGGAGGGCACACCCGTGTTGAACACGAACACCAGCAAGGTGCCCCTGCGCGCCGGCCGGTGATGCAGCACTGCCGGATGGATCAGGGGTCAGGTTGGTGCGGGAGGCTGCGGACGAAGTGGCCGAGGGCGGCCACAGCCACGGCGAATCCGGCCCACGTCCACCAGGGCCAGCCTGCTTCCCGCCCCAGCGCCAGAGGCAGGATCAGCGCGCCGGCTCCCACGGTGACCAACAACGCACCCAACTTGTCGACGCGGAGTCCCTCCGCCCCGCGGATGCGGGGCAACGCGGTCGCTCCGGCGAGGGAGGCGAGTGCCACCGGCACGGTGAGGAGCATCACCGGCCGCCAGCCGAGGCCGAAGAGATCGGCACTGAGGACGAGGCCACCGGTCAGGGGGCCCGGCTAGTGACGCGACGGCCATGGTGGCGCCGTACAGGCCGAGGGCGCGGGCTGGCGTGTCGTGGGGGTGGTGGCCTGGATGAGGGAGAGGACCTGGGGGCGACCAGGCCGCTGCCCGCGCCCTGCACCAGCCGGGCCGTGATCAGTGAAGCGGCGTCGGGGGCACACGCGCCGGCCACCGAGCCCGCGGTGAAGACCACGGTGCCCGTCACGAACAGGCGGCGGTAGCCGTACCGGTCGCCGAGCCGTGCGGCGGGGATGAGCAGGCACGCGTACGTCAGGGTGTATCCGGCGAGGACCAGTTGCACGGCGCCCGGACCGGCGCCCAGGCCCGCCTGTATCGCCGGCGCAGCCACCTGGGCGACAGTGACGTTGAGCAGTTGCACGAAAGTCGCGCTGAGCACCACCGGCAGCACGAGGCGTCCGCCGCTCATGGCAGCAGCGCCGCGGCGAGCTCATGGGGCCGGGCGGCGAACGGACTGTGGCTGCCCGGGAGCGTGCGCACGGTGAAGGGGTTGCAGGGCATCGCCCGGTCGGCTTCCGCGACCATCAGATCCTGCACGGTGCTGGGCAGTGCCCGGTCGTCCGCGCAGCGCAGGAAGGTCCGCGGGATGCGCCCCACCGGCCCGGGGTCACGATGACCGGGGTGGTGGGGATCGCCAGAGGCAGGTCGGTGCTCAGTGCCGAGCGCCAGCGGTCGAAGCGGTCCAGGGGATGTCGTGGTAGTGAGTCTGCCGCAGTTCCTCGATGTAGGCGGGGTCCTGCGAGAGCGGGTTGATCCGCACGGCGCCCAGCTCCCCGGGGTTGCCGAGGTTCAGACTCTGGCCACGTGCCGTGGCGTTCTCGGGCGAGCCCAGGTAGTCGAAGAACCGGGGACGTCCGGCGGGCACGAAGGCCGAGAGGTAGACGATTTCGTCAACCAGTTCGGGTGCGCGCTCGGCGGCCAGTGAGGCGGGACCGCCGCCCGCACTGTGCGCGACCAGCACCACACGACGGTGGCGGCGGGCCTGGCGCAGCGCATCCAGCACAACCCCGGCGCTCTCGTCCATCGTCACGGTGGCGAGCGCGGACCTCTCGGTCTGCAGACCCGGCTGGCCCGGCTGAAGGTACCCGCTGGGCAGTGGCGCGTCGAAGCCGTGCCCCGGCAGGTCGGTTGCCACGCTTGCGGCACCGAGTGCGGCGAGGGCGCGCTGCGTCGCCGCCCACTGCCCCGAGCCGTGCCAGGCCCCGTGCACGAAGACGAAGACGGTGTCTGTAGGAGAACAAGCAGTCATGACCGCATTCCACGCGGCCCGGCCCCGATCATCCACTAGAAGATATGGCAAGCTGGCATGCAATACCCAGGAGATATGGAGCAAGACTGTATGGAGGCGCGGCACCTGCGGTACGCACTGACCCTCGCCGAGCACGCACACTTCGGCCGGGCCGCCAGTGCGCTGGGTATCGCGCAGCCTCCGCTGTCCAAGCAGATCGCCGACCTCGAACGAGAAGTGGGCACGCGCCTGTTCGACCGCACCCGCCAAGGGGTCTTCCCGACAGCGGCGGGCGCTGCCTTCCTTGCCCGGGCACGCAGGGCGCTCGACGAGATCACGGCGGCCTCGGCCGACGCGGCCAGGGCAGCACGCGGCGAGACGGGACGACTGCGCCTGGGATTCATCGCCTCGGCTCTGCTCCAACCCCTGCCGGACGTCCTCGGCCGCTTCGTCCGCGAACGGCCCGACGTGCAACTGGAACTGCACGAGATGGCGACCAAACGCAGCACGGCCGCGCTCGTCTCCGGCGAACTTGACGTGGCGATCGGCCTCGGCCGTCCACGCGGCGTCGGGGCCGAGCAACTGGTATCAGTCCCGATCGGACACGACCACCTGGTCGCGGTCGTGAGCAGCACGCACCCCTACGCGGGGCAGTCGTCGGTGGACGTGGACCAGCTGCGGCGACAGCCGCTGATCGTGGCGCCGGGCGAGGACGAGCCTGCCGTCGTCACCGGCCTGCGGACCCTACTGGGCAAGGACTCCCCGGCGCTCGCCGGCGCGACCGTCGCGCGGGACATCCACACCATTATCAGCCTCGCCGCCTGCGGGTGGGCGTAGGCCTGGGGCCCTCTCGCATGATGGCGGCCCCACGCCGAGGCACATGGTTCTGCCAGGTGACCCCGCGCGCACTTCTGCCCGATCTGGTCCTGTCCTTCCAAGCCCGGGACCGTTCCCCGGCACTGAACGCCTTCCTCCACATCGTCCGCAAGAACTGCCCCGAGGTCGGTGCCGCGCTCGACGACCGGCTCGGCCCCCTCGGACAAGAAGAAGGCGAAGGCGCCTCGATTCCTACCTGACTTTGCCTCACCGGGCGAGTGGAAGTTCCCCCGTTCCAACGCTCCGGTACCGCGCTCCGCCGCACTGTTGGCACGCCGAAACCAGGGCACCATTGGGACGGGCAATGTCTGCCGGTGGTGGTCGGGGATATGCCCGTCGGCGTGCTGCGGAGCGTCCGGGCAGGCTCGGGCGCTTCCTCGTTCCTGGGCTCTTTCGTGAACGGACGGCGTGTGAGGCGGGTTCCGCTTCGGTCGTTCTTCAGCACAAGGGGGCCGTGCGGGACATCGGCACGGCCGCGGCCCACGCCCTCCGAAACCCCGACCGGTTCCACCAGGGGAACTGGAACTGGCCGGTGACCTGCCCACGATGGAGCAGATCGCGCAGACCTTGTCCGCAGCCTGGGGCGTGCCCGTGACCGCGCCCTCCATGAACATGGAAGAGGCCCTCGACGCGGGCATGCCGAAGTGGGGAGCCGGACACGAGTGGAACAACGTGGTCCTCCAGCCCGCCCGGCCCGCATTCGCCCGGGAGTTGGGCATCCCCCTCACTACCTTCGCAGAGTGGGCGGATGAGCAGTTGACACCTGTGTCCGGCTAGGGGCGTCCGGCGCTGTGACCTTCGACAGCGCCCGCCGGGGCGGACTGGGGCGAGAAGTTGGAGTGGACTGCCCGGCATCCCCGCCGCGGTGCTTGCCGGATTCGCCGGGCACCCGCTGGCCGGCCTGCTGTCCCTTCGCCCCGGAGACGGGGACGACCGACCACGGATTCGTCCACCGCAACCGCTGCCTGCCCACGGCGACAGCAAGCCCGCCTATGTGACAACTATGTGCTTCGGCTCACAGGTCCGGCGGCGCTGACCGGCTGGGGACCGGACTCAGTAGTCGAGGTCGAGGTAGTCGATGTCGTTGAGGGTGACGTCGGAGAGTCCTGTGGCGCGGGCTCCGCCGTCTTGGAAGTAGATCTCTTTGAGTCCTTCGGCGATGATCTGGCGCATCTGCTGGTCGCTGGCACCGGTGTGGCGGGCGTCGAAGAGGCGTTGCGCGTAGGTAGGGGGAGGTGGACGGTGAGCCGCCTGAAGCGTCCGTCGTCGGTCGTGCCGACCGGTGCGGTGTAGCCGAAGCGAGCCCTCGTCTCCACGGTGATTCCGGTCGTGGTGGCGGCCCGCTTCTGTCGGCGTTTGCGTACCTGGGGCTGCCAGCGGGTCCGTACTGCGTCGTCGATCTTCGCGGCGACGTCGGCGCGGGCGTGTTTGCGGGCTCCGCGTCGGTAGCGGTTGACGGAGTCTGCGGTAACCCCGATCTCCTGCGCGACGGCCTTGGCGCTGCCCAGCTGCTTGAGCAGGTAGCCGACCTGGCCCTTGAGGGTCTTCGGTGGCTGGCGGGTGAAGGCTTCCCGGTCGGCGCGTTCGATCGCGTCGTCGATCTCGCTCACCGGTTACTCTCCTTCGTCCAGGACGGCGTCGCCGCCCTTGATGTGGCGGGCGGGGTTGTAGCCCTGTTCCATCAGGTCGACCGCCCACAGCATCGTCTGGACGCCCTCCAGCTTCGCCAGCCCTGGCGTGGGCCCGAGGCGGAACCCGCCCGGCTGCGGCTTCCCGCTGGCGGCGTACGGCAGGAAGTCCAGCGGGCTGTCGCCCGGGCTGGGGTAGACGACGCAGTCGGACAGCACCGCGAGCGGGTACAGGCCCGTCATCTTGACCATGTTGTTCAGCTTGCGGTGCATGTTGACCCGCGCCTTGCTGATGACGGCTGCGCGGATGTCGGGTCGCCAGGTCGGCCGCTCAAGGGCTGGCCACCGTTCGCCCTCCTTGTAGGACTTGCCCTGCGGACGCTCCCGCAGCTTGCCGACGCCACCCTTGACCGTCGCTTTGATGGCGGACAGGACGGCGGCCATCGCCGGGTCGACCTGCTTGTGCTGCTCCATCGCGGCGAGGAACTGTCGGTCGTCCAGTTCCTTGGTGACGCCGAGGTCGGCGAGGGTGTCGACGTAGGCGGTCTTGAGGCGGTCGTGCCACGGGTCCAGGTACGCACCGGTCTCCCGGCGCAGGTATGCCTCGATCGGGTGGACGTCGTAGCCGAGTTCCTGGGCGTAGGCGATGGTGTGGGTCTGGTACCAGGCCGGGCCCTGGGGCGGGTGCCGTTCGGCGTGAACGGCGAGGGCAGCCGTGGATCCAGCTCGATGTGGGACAGGTCGACCAGCCAGGAGCCGGGGATCTTCGGGTTGAACCTCGGGGTGTGGAAGTGGTCGGGGCGGAGAGGCCGACGACCAGGCGGGCCGCGGCGGCGAGGAAGGCGGTGTTGAGGTCCAGGCCGATGGCGAAGGGCAGCGTGCACTCCTCATCGCTGAGCGTGTCCACCGAGCGCACCCACTGGTAGGCCTCCTCGTTGAGGAACCCGCCAGTCCAGCCGGAGTTGACGACGACGGGGTGCTCGGAGGTGGCTTCCGGCGGCGCCGGGTCCACTGGCTGCGTCCCCAAGCTGCCGGGGTTGTGGCCGGACACCCAGTTCCCGGTTGCCGGGTCCTGTACGGCCTTCGTCGGCGGGCGCAGCGCCGTCATCAGCTCCAGCCCGGACACCGCCGTGGAGCCGCGCGGGGTGAGGACCCGGGTCGCGTACACGCCGAGGACGCGGGCGATGTCGGCCGCCTCCATGTCCGCGACGCCGGGCCAGGAGCGCTCATCAAGGGCGTCCCAGGGCAGGATGGCGAGCTGCACGCACTGCCGGTCACGGCCCTGCGCTGTGCGGTAGATGCGTGCCCATGGCCCGAACCCGCGCTGAGTGAGCTGCCACTTCGCCTTCACCACCTGCTTGACCACTGAGTGGTCGGCGGGCAGACGCAGGGAGCGGCGCTGCTCGTGGCCTTCCAGACGCTCCGGCAACCCGAGCTTCACGGCGGCCGCAGCGGTGAGCACGACCAGCGGGTCGGAGTCCTTGCCGTACCGGTTGAGTTTGGCAGCGCCGAGGCCGGACTCGCGCAGTGTCCACTCCACCAGTTCCACCACGGAAGTGGCGGGGCAGTCGAGCACGATGCCGCCCGTGCCGTAGGCGGAGCCGTCGCCGTCCAGGACGGCGAGCGGGCCGTGCGGGAAGCGTGGATCGGCTGAGGGCTGGGCTGCTGTCTTTGCGGCTGGGTGGCGCGATGCCGAGGTCGGCCGGGAGGCGGGACGTGCTGCTGCGGTGGCTGGAACGGGGGAGTCAGCGGGGTGTCTGCCGTTCGCGCCTCGGACGCGGCCGGTTCACTGGACGCCGCCGCCGGCGCGGGAGCCGCGGTAGCTGCGGCTGCACCGGGTGCGGGATACTTCGCGGCCCACCCGTTCAGCAGCCGCTGATAGGCATCCAGGCGCGGTGACTTCGGCTCCGAGCGGCCGTTCTCCCAGTTCTTCACCGACTGGGTCGTCGTCTTCAACGCGGTGGCGAGGCGGGCCTGCGTGATCCCGGCAGCCTCACGAAGCCGGGCACGCTCCGCCGGAGGGGGAGATGTGGCTCCTCCTCCAGCAGAGCGTCGACGGACGCGAACAGCTCTTCCTCGGATGCCATTGCCTGCACCTTTACCTCAGGACTCGATAGCGCTTAACCCGAAACTTAGCCCATCTCTTAACCTTCCTGTGTCCACTCCAGCCCGAGTGCGGCGAGTCGTCGGGGGCGTCCCGTGCCACTGGATCTTGACCGTTTGCCGTCGGACTTTGAAGAACGCGGGTTCGTGTCATCGGAGTTTGATCACCGCGGGCCAGCGACTCAGCGCACCTTCGGTGCCCGCCGGGGGCTGGTAAAACCCGTGGTGCACCGGAGGTGCTTCTGTCTGCCCTGCCGGCGATCTGCACGGGTGCGGCCTGTCGTCACCGTTCCGTCACAAGAGCCGCCACACGGAACCTGCCGCTCTCCCGCCCTGTCTGCACTCACGTACAACGACCACGCGTACCGCGGGGCAACAACCGACGACCGAAACCCGCGGACGAGACGACTCAGGGGACGACAACATGCGGCACAGCAACGGCATTCGCAGGGCGGTTCTGGCGACGACGGCGGTCACGGCCGTCGCGGCGGCGGTGACCGGCATCCTGCCCGGCACCGCCATGGCGGCGAGTACCTCCACCTCCACCCCGCCGCCCGCCTGCCCGGCCTCCGCCCTCCAGGTCAGCGCCTGGCAGGCCGTCCACCGGCCCGTCGGGACCGGGACCGGGGCGGCGGTCGTGCAGTTCACCAACGTCTCCCGGAAGGCGTGCGCCCTGAAGGGCCACCCGACGGTCGCGGGCGCCGGCAACGGCTCTCCCGCCCACAACACCCCCGCTCAAGGTCACCCCCACCGGCAGGGCGACCACCGTGACGCTCCGGCCGCACGGCAAGGCGTGGGTGAAGCTGACCTTCGTCCAGGTCCAGGGCGAGGGCGACGGCTACTGCGTGTCCGGCAAGACTCCGAAGGCGTATCCGACGATGGTCATCGGGCTGCTGCACTCCGGGAAGCACCAGGTCGCCCTGAACGACGGGGTGTGGGCCGAGTGCGACAACAAGGTGACCGTCACCCCGGTCTCGGCAGTCAAGCCTTCCTGACCCCCGTCCCCACAAAACGCGGAGCCTGCGGGATGATCGCAACGCTCTGACCTACACGTGTATGAGGCACTGCACATATGTGCAGGTCAGCGACTCGGCGCGCCGGACGTGCGCTGGGTCGCTGACCTGTGGTGATCAAACTCCGACGACACAAACTCGCGGTCGGTGTTGGCGAAGGTGAGATGCCCGTGCTGTTGCGCGTGGCGGCAGGCGTGGTCGGGGGTGCTGGTCAGGGGCAGGTCGCCGGCTGCGGGTCTCTGCTTGTCTGGGGTTGCCCGGGGTGTGGGGCCACACCGCCTCACTCGAGGAAGAACTCACCGTCGCCCGCATCGGCCTGCGCCGCATGGATGCACGCCGAAACCACCACCCGCTGAACGTCACACAGCTATTCCCAGTTGAGTCCGAGATCGGCGAGCTGCTGAAGCTTGTCGGCGGTCAGCTTCGCGCGGCGGCCCTTTTTGGTTCATGATCCACACCCCGAGCTTGACGTCCGTGCCGTCATCCAGCCGCTCTACGTGAGCCCTGGGGACCGTCACGGAGCTGGTGCGGGCTCTATACCGCGCCAGGGCCGCGACGCCCCGCTCGAAGGCCCCCAAGGGCGTCTTGGACGGCTTCGTGGGGCCTCCGGCTCCGGGGCCGGAGGCGCGATGCCGAGTTGTTCCATGCGCTCGCGCTGCCCGTCGTGAAGGGCCTGCCAGACCTCGGGCTTGCGCTGCCGGGCCAGCCATTTCCCGATGTCCATGCCGTGGACGGTGACGCCGGGCAGGACCTCTACCGTGCCGGCTTGGCCTTCTTCGTCGGCGACCAGTTCGCGCAGGGCGGCGTAGTGGCGTTGCCAGTCCGGCGGCCAGTCCGGGTTCCAGTCCTCGTCCACGGCCTCCAGCGCCGTCTTCCATTCGGGATGGCCCTCCAGCGCGCCGGGCCGCCGCACATTCGCCAGCCACATCCCCACCGGCCGATCCAGCATGGTCGCGGTGCGGGGGCGCAGAGCGTCCAGTGCTGGTCGTAGTACGCCTTGGCGGCTTCGAGGTTCTCCTGGAACCGCTCATCTGCCACGGACCACACCATGCCGAGTTGCTCAAGTCGCCTCGCGCGTTGGCCGGTCATCTGTTCGGCTGTGTACGCGCGTCGTTGTTCTGCGACCCATTGTCCAAGTGGTGTCGCGCCCTCTTTGTGCCCATAAGGGACTCGGGCGTGCCGCTCCCGTTCGGTGAACTTCTTGAGTGCCGCCCAGCCGCGTGCCCAGTCCTGGCGTTCGGTGTTGATGACGTTGAAGGAGACCCAGTCCGCGACCATCACCGGGTCGCGTGGGGCGGCAAAACGCAGCAGCAGGCGAGACTCGTGCTCGCCCTCCTCTGGGGCGACACCGATGTTCACGGATGGCTGTGCGACGTCTTTCTGCGGCTCCTGGGGATGGCGAGCAGTTCCACGGCCTCTTCATCGTGAGCCCGCAGGCCTTCGAGGACTTTCACCAGGGGCCGGTAGGAACCGGAGGTGAACATGTCCTCGGGCTGTTCTCCCGGCTGGAGGAAGACGGGCACGATCAGGGAGGCGAGCTTGCCCTGTCCGGGCTTTTGCCGGAGCGCCCGGCCGACGGCCTGGACGATGTCGTGCGGCGCCCCTTGGGGTCCAGCAGGGCAACCGAATCCACGCTTCGAATATCGACCCCTCACCCAGAACGCGGCAGTTGGAGAGAACGGCCCGCTGCGCCGTGGTCCCGAACGAACCGAGGACTTCCCGCCGGTGTTCGGGGACGTGCTCCCCGCACAGCCAGTCCGCCCAGATCCCAGCGGGGTACGTCTCCGGCCGATCCGCGTGCAGCTTGGCGGCCACGTGCTCCAGGCCCTCCGCGTACGCCTGGGCCTCGATCGTCCGGTGATGGAAGGTGATGCACGTCGACAGGTTGTACTGCGCCATGGTGTGGAGCAGAGCGGCCTGCAAAGCTCCGATCCGCTGCCCACGTACTTCCTCGCTGCGCCGCTCCTCGCCCATCAGCCGCGCGGGTGTGACGATCGGGTCCTTCAGCTCCAGGACGATGATCTGGTAGCGGGCAAGCAGACCGCGCGAGACGGCCGACGCCAGCGAGAGCTTGTACAGGACGGGCCCGAAGACCTTCTCGTCGTCCATGGAAGCCGCCATCTCACGCGGCAACGGGTCCCACACTCCCTCGGCAACCTCGCGGTTGAGCCGCTCTTCCCAGATCCGCGGCGTCGCCGTCAGGTACAGCCGCCGGCGCGCCGGGATGATGCTCTGGTCGTGGATGTCCGCCCACGCCTTACCCATCGACCCAGACGTCCGGTGCGCCTCATCCACCACCGCCAGGTCCACCGGCGCCAGTTGCTGTCCGTATACGCCCTCGAAAGCCTCAGCCAGGACACCCAGACTGGCGTACGTCGCATAGATCGTCACAGGACCCTGCCCGTGCCACAGCGCCAACTGCACAGGGTTCGTGGTCGAACGCACCCGAAGGTCCCTCAGCTCCGGGTCGTCCTGCAGTGAACACACCGCAACCGCAGGCCCCTTTGTGCCCGGCGACATGCCACGCCTTCACCGTCTGCGCCAGAAGGTCCAGCGTCGGCACCAGCACGAGAACACGCCCCCTGGGCACAAGCCGCCTCGCCGACGCCGCCGCAATGATGGTCTTCCCCGTGCCGCACGCGGCGTGCACCTGCCCACGTAGACCGTTCTCAGAGATCCCCGGGTGGGATGTCCAGGCCCCGCACGATGGCGGCTACGGCCTCGACCTGGTGGTCGCGCAGCTTGATCCCGGTCACTGGTAGTCCCTCTCGCGTGTCGTGCAGCCGCCCCAGTGCGGTCTCCTCGTGACCCTCTTGGCCCCGGACCCTGTCCAGCCACGTAGGATCGCCGTCGATCCTCTCGCAGAACCGCTACGGGCGGGGCACCAGCAAGCACGCCCGCGCCGATGTCTCCGTGAGCCCAGCGGTCAAACTCCCCCTGGCCTGGCTCGCTGAACTCTGTGGAAAGTGCCTACGAGAGAACGTTTCGCACTTCGTCGGGTATGCGTACCTGTCATTTGCAGAGTGCGCGAGGAGATGACAGTGGAGAATCCGTTTCGCAACGACGGCCCCCTGGACAGGTGCATTCCGTGGATAGCGGCGCTGCTCGCTGTAGCACTAGCTGCGGCCGCCGTGACCTCAGGCATCGGATCGATCATCAAGGCGATCGCTGTCCTGGCCTGCGCTTCTATTGTGGCCAGAGCTGTGTATCTGATCGGCCGTAGAAGACGCACATCGCACTGAATTGACGACGGCGTCGTTGTTGCTCCGCCGAATTCTGAGGTAGCACAACGACGCTGACGGCCCGTGGCGTCGGCCGAACTCCCTCGCCCGCTCCGCGGAACGCCTGCGCAGCCACGTCACCCACAGCGCCAGCGGCGTCACAACCAGCCCCGCCGTCGACGCCATCCACCACCCATGCTGCTTCCCGAGAAGCGCAGGGCAAGCACGACGACGACGTAGAGCGCCGCTGCGGGAGCGCCGGGCAGGGATTTACCGCAGCGGCTCTGTAGGTTCCGCAGATTCGGGAGCACTTCCGCGTGATCATGAGCACCAGCAACGTTGAGGTCAATGACCAGTCACGCCGACCCTGGGCAGCGCGGCACCCTGACTTCACGCTGACCGCCGGAACAGGGACAGCGTCCGCCGAGCCGGCCTCTCCACACAGGTCGCCGGAGGCGTCAGGTTCGTCGCGTCCAACTGAAGTCTGTGCTACCCGAGCTTCTACCCCATGTCGGGTTCTACCGGCTCTGAATCAACGCTCGCACCGGCATTTGACCGGCCCCTCGGATCCCGAGCATGTGCCCCTTGGGACCGGGCGCTACCGTCCGGCGGACGCGACGACGACGGGTGGGCATGTGCTCGTGCTCGATGAGAGCCGGTTGGAGCTGGCTCGGCTGGTGCTGGCGGACTCTGATCCTGCGGTGCGGGACATCTTTGCGCAGCTGTGCCAGCGACGATGTCGTCGTCGAGCACCTCGGCGCCGAAGCGCTCGGTCTGGGCCTGGATGTGCTCCGTGAGCACGGATCCGTTGACGCTCTGGGGGCGCGGTGGAAATGCGGCTTCACTGGTCGTGTTCGGCCCGGAAGATGGGCCAGCCGATCTCGGTGGTCCATTGCGAGGGGTCGGAGCTGTTGTGGGCGGCGCGCAGGTAGTACTCGCGTAGTGGGCCTGCGACGCTGATCTCGTGTCGGATGGTGTGGGCGCCGAGTTCGCCGTAGGTGAGGTCGACGTCGGCCAGTGGGCCGTGGTGGGTGATGACCGCGAGTTCGGCGGCCGGGATGAGCAACGGCTCGACCCGGCCGATGGGGCGCACGGGCCCCTCTGCCGGGACGAAGACCGTGGCCTGGCCATGGTCGTCCTGGAAGATCTCGCTCGCGTACAAGCCACCTGGGGGACCAGTCGGGTCCAGGCCCTGGGCTTGGACTGCGGCGTGCAGTTCCCCATTGCGCCCTGCCACCAGGGCAGCAGGTCTCCGCGGTCCACGGCCGCGGTGATGCCCGCGGCTGGGCAGGGCGGCACTGTGCGGTACTCGACGGAGTCGCCCGCCGGGCGTTGCAGCAGGTTGCGCACGGATTCGACCGCAGCGCGGGTCCGGGCCAGCTCCGTTTCCAAGCGGTCCAGGTGCCTGACGATCACCTCGCCGCGCGCTGCCGCGTCCGAGGTGGCCAGGACAGCCTTGACATCGGCGATGGGCATGTTCAGGTCCCGCAGGCGTCGGATGACCTGCGCGGTGGGGACCTGGTCGAGCGCGTAGTAGCGGTAGCCGGTGTCGGGGTCGACATCGTCGGGGTCCAGCAAGCCGACCTGGTGGTAGTGGCGCAGCGTCTTGACGCTCAGGTGCGTCACCCGAGAGAAGTCCCCGACCGTCAGTGTCTGCTTCATCGCGCCAGTATCGACCCTCCCCTGCGGGAGAGTCGACCGGCAGATCCGGTGTTGATCCTCCCGCAGCCGGAGCGCCGAGTGTGGTGACCAGGCCGCCGGGGTGGTGGCCGTGAACCCCGCACCAGGGAGGTCCCCTCATGTCCAACACCGCGCTGCTGCCGGTCCTGGCCGAGCACGTCCGTGCCGTCAACGCGTTCGATGAGGACGCGATCGTTGCCACGTTTGCCGAGGACGCCTTTGTCAACGATGTGCGCCGCGAGTTTCGCGGTGCCGCGGCCATCCGCCGCTGGGTCGCCAAGGAGATCGTCGGAGACAAGGTCACCTTGAGGTGACCGAGGTCGTGGACCACTACGGGGACCAGATCGTGCGCGCCCGCTACGACGGCGAGTACGACAAGACCAACCTGCACGGCGAGCTGTTCATGACCAACTACTTCACGGTCTGCGACGACAAGATCACCTCGCTGATCATCGTCCGTAACGAACCCGCCTACTGACCCCGGACAGGCGCCCGGGTGGCACTCCTCGCACGCAAGGACGTGCCACCCGGTGTACAGCCGCCGGCCGGAAGGCGGCCCGGTCGTTTCGCCGCGTGGCCCACCGGAACAGTGTCGATGCTGGTGACGGGCAGGTATGCGAGGTCTTGGGTGATGAAGCGGCGGAGGTCTTCCAGGTCGTGCAGCCACACGGCGGCGCTGAGGTTGGACGGGCCGGGAAGAGCAAGGACGCCGTGCACGGACGGATGGGCCGCCAGGGTGCGCCCGGCGGTGTCCAGGTGTGCGGGCGGGATCGGGAGGTAGAGGTTGGCGTCGACGTTAAGCCCCAGTCCGCAGGGGTCCGGGACCACGTGGGTGGCCAGGGCGCGGTCGCGCAGGAGTGCAGCCAGGCGCCGTCGGGCGGTGAATTGTGGGTGTTCGGTACGCGCGGCCAAGGCAGCGTCACGTCGGTGACCCGCACTTCGTCCAGGAGTGCGTCCGCCAGTTGCTGGTCCAGTGGGTCCAGTGGGTCCAGTCGGTCGGCGGTCCGCTCGGCTGTGATGGGGGTGCGAGCTTCCTGCGCTCGTCCTCGGTCAGGGCATCCAGACGTCAGTCGGTGGCGTCCGCGTAGACGTGCAGAACGCCTTGGGCGATGACGGAGGTGATGGCCTGGGTGGCTGGCAGTTGCCGGAACACCAGGCGGCTGCGCTGCCCCTCGGCCAGCAGCACAACGTTGATCTCGTCCCCGCCTGCGGACACGTCGATGAACGGGATGTCGGGGCGAGTCGCCAGGGCATCGGCGATGGTGTCGAGCTTGCCGCGCGGCACCTTGATGCCCAGCAGCATCGCGGTGGAGTCACCGCCACGGGGGCGCACAGCGATCACCCGGACCGTGCCGCTGCCCAGCAGTGCCGCCAGGCGCCGATGGACCACACACCGCCACCCGCACCCCCTGGGGTGCCTGCCCGCGCGCTGCATGCCACTGCGCCTTCGGGAGCCGGCCGCCGGTCAGCCGACTGCAACCAACCTGAGGACCGGACACGCCTAGGATTGCGGGGGTGAAGGCAAGAACCAGTGACATCGAGAAGGCAGCCGACGTGCTGCGTAGCGGCGGGCTGGTGGCCCTCCCGACCGAGACCGTCTACGGTCTGGGCGCAAACGCCGAGGATCGTGCCGCCGTTGCGCGCATCTTCGAGGTGAAGGGACGCCCGCCTTCCCACCCGCTGATCGTTCACATCGACGGTGCGGAGCATCTGGACGACTGGGTCCAGGACGTGCCTGCGACGGCGCGTGTGCTGGCGGAACACTTCTGGCCGGGGCCGCTCACGCTGGTCCTGCGGCGGGGCCCCCCGCGTGCCTGTGGAGGCGACCGGTGGCTTGGAGACGGTGGCCGTGCGTGTGCCCGACCATCCCGTCGC
This sequence comes from Streptomyces sp. P3, assembly GCA_016893485.2. Classification (GTDB taxonomy): domain Bacteria; phylum Actinomycetota; class Actinomycetes; order Streptomycetales; family Streptomycetaceae; genus Streptomyces. Next base: position 185,139 of record JAFEKX020000001.1, on the reverse strand, counting down.
ACTCGCGCTGCTGGCGTCCTTCGGTGGCGGTGTCACGGCCCCGTCCGCCAACCGCTTCGGGTCGGTCAGCCCCACCACCGCGAACGATGTCCGTGCCGAGCTCGGCGACGCCGTCGACTTCGTGCTGGACGGCGGTTCCTGCGAGGTCGGCGTCGAGTCGACCATCGTGGACGCCACGGGCGATGCCCCGACCATCCTTCGGCCCGGCGGGGTGACGCGCGAGGACCTCGAAGCGGTGCTGGGTCGCCCGCTTGCGGTCCCCGCGACCAGCAGCATTCGAGTGCCTGGCCAGCACCCCTCTCACTACGCGCCGCGGGCGCGGGTCGTCCTCGTCGAGCCCGAGAAGGTCATCGCCGAAGCGGAACTCGCGCAGGAGCTGGGGCACCAGGTGGGCGTCTTCCTTCCCGTCTCCTTCGCCGGCGCCCCGGTGAAGGCGCACGCCGTGGTGACGGTCCCAGGTTCGATGGCCGCCTACGCGCGCGGGCTGTACGGGTTCCTTCGCGAGCTGGACCAGCGGGGGTGCGACCTCATCGTCGCCTCCTTGCCGGTGGAGGAGGGGCTGGGACTGGCGATCGCCAACCGGCTCCGCCGGGCCGCAGGGCCCCGGCCCACGGTGTGACGTGCCGCCCTCGCCGGTGACGACCGTTCCTCATCCCTGTCGCACCGCGCAGCCCGCGCCAGATCGGCGCCGGGGACGATGCTGGACGCGCGGTCAACTCCGAGCCATCAAGGACCACCGTAGATGATCAAAGCGGTGAGGAGTCCTTCGGCGGCGGAACATCACGCTGACCAGCCACGGCCGGAGCGGTCAGGTCGCGGCGAGGACCGCCGTATCGAGTCCGCGAGAGGCGACGAGTTGCGCGCTGCCGTCGGCTAGGCGAAAGCACAGCCCGACCACGGCTGCCTGGCCGGCGGCGACCTTCTCGGCCCTAGGGACCCCTGCCCAGACACGAGCTGCGCCGCCGCGTCTCCCAGCTGAACGGCTACACGCAGCCGGTCAGCGACGGCAGTCTCTATCCGGTGATCAATCGCCTGACCAGGGCGGGCTTGATCGAGTGGCGCGCCGACCCGGCCGTGGAGGCGGCCCGATACGTGCTCAGCCCGAGCGCGGCCGGACGGGCCGACATGTTTCAGCGCCTGCGCAAGCCCGCCGGCCGGAAAGGTGGAGGAGGCTGCGCGGGTGGCGGGGTGGCGGGGTGGCGGGGTGGCGGGGTGGGCGCCTGGAGCTTGCCGACGGGGTGGCATCGGCTCGTCCCTGCCCACGTATGGAACAGGTCGTGTCCGTGCTCGCTCGTGAGTACGGTGTGGTGCCCGCAGTCGCCGAACTGGTCGAAGGGCCTGCTTAGTTGTCCGTTGCGCGGTCGATCCACTCGAGGTATGTGGGGAGCCCTGGACGATGGGGGTGGCGGTCACCTCGGGGTTCGTCCGCGGATGGTGCTCGATCAGGTGGGTTTCCAGCTCGGCGTAGCGGGGGGCGGTCGTCTTCAGGAGCAGTTGGTATTCCTCGTTGGTGCCGAACTCGTCGGCGTGCCAGAACATGCTGGTGACGGGACCCATGATCTGGGCACTTGCGGCAAGTTGGGCTTGGACCGAGGACCGGGCGAGGGCCACGGCTTGCTCGTAAGTCTCGGTTGCGGTGGAGACGTTCAGATAGTGAGGCATGGCGCGAGGCTATCGAGCTTGGACTTGACGAAAGCGGCCCCGCCCTCCCGACGGAGAGCGGGGCCGCGGTCAGCGCGGAGGGGCGAGGTTGAGTTCGGCAGGAGGCCCCGGAGCCCGGGCCCCGCCGGAGTATCCGGGCCCACACGCTTTGCTCACGCCCAGATGTCGGGATACACGCGGGTCAGCACCTGGAACGCCCCCGCGTCGGCGAGAGTGAATCGCCTTTTGCTATGGGTTGATACGAATGGACTCGCATGGTCCTCGCCGACGCGAGGGTGTGACTCAGTGCTTCAATCGGCGAGTTGAGCGCCTGGCTCGGCGGCCATGGTCGGGAGTGGGCGCCAGCTGGCGGGAACGTTGCGCATTACCAGGGCGCAGTCCAGGGGCTGCACTCCCTGGCGGGAAGCGGTTTGGGTCGTCGAAGAAGGATGATGCGGCGGAGTGGACCCTGCCGGCTTCCACGTGCCAGGCGTCGGTGTGCAGTTCCATGCCGTCCAGGTGGCGGCCGGACCTGGTGGGCGAGTATCCCTTCGCCCCATCCTGAAAGAAGCGGGAGGCCTCGGCGAGGTCGGCGAAGAGCTCGCTGCCGCGCAGTTCGTCGGACAGCTCGACGGTGACGTCCACCTGGGTGTCGCCGTCCCTGGTTGCGAAGGCGACACTCGACCGGCCGGGCGTCTCGTGCACCTTGAAGCCGGCGCGGCCGTGTTCGCCCGGGAAGACGCGGCCTCCGGCCCAGACGTTGAGCCGCGAGGCGGAGTCGCGACGCGTGATGTAGACACCGGCCTCGACGCCGTCCGGTCCGTCCCATTCGACAGCGATCCGGTGCGCCGCGTTCTCGCTCCGCAGGCCGAAGACCTTGGGGGCCCAGGTCGGCCGGACACTTCCCAGCCGCAACAGGCAGATGCCCGCGACCGCGTGGCCGTGCACCAGCTGCGGGCGCAGGGGCTCCGGAAGCAGGCGTGCCGCGACGTCAGGGGCGACCCGGTAGTTCACCAGAAGCCGTCGCTCGACGACGCTGGACAAGTGCGGTTGCCTCATGATTCCCCGCTCTGCGCCCCGGGGCGCCATGTGGTCTGACGCAGGACGATCTGCTCGGGGCAGACGGCGCTGAGAAAGCGGCCGATGGCGGTCGCCAGACGGTCCTCGGCCAGCGTGTAGAGGATCCGGTTGCCGTTCCGGCGCTCGGTGATCAGTCCTGCTCCCTTGAGCACGCCGAGGTGCCGCGAGATGGATGGCGCGCTGATCGCGAACCTGCTCGCGATCTCGCCGGCCGCGAGCTCTCCGCCTCTGAGGTCCTCAAGGATCTGGCGCCTCGTCGGATCAGCGAGTGCGCGGAAGACCCCCGCCTCGTCCTGAGCTTCCGTCATGTTAGATATTTAGCACATTAGCTAAATATCTATCAATGGGCCCGGTGGTCTACCGTCGGCATTTCGCGGCGATGCCCCGCGGCGCCTCACAAGTCGCACCGCTCGCCAACTCTGGCGCTCACTGGCCAACTGGAGCACCCGGTCACAGGCGGCGAACCACCGGACCCGAGGACGCGAAGGACCCGGCGTCGTGGTCTCCGCCGACGCGGGGGTGAACCGGCACTGGAAAACCAGGGTCTGGATCGGCACCGGCCGGGTCAACGATCTCGGTGCCTACGTTGTCAACGCCCGCGTGTACTCGGCCTCTTTCCGCGCCCTTGTCGGGAATGGCGGGCCTCGCCCCGTCAGCGCTTGTTCGGCCAGGAGCGGAGACGGCAGCCGGCCTCCAGGGCGCTGTTGCCGGGCCGTTCAGAGCCAGCCGCGGCGGGCCGCCTGCCAGGCGAGTTGCATGCGGGTCGTGGCCCCGGCGAGGGTCATCATTCGCTGGATGTGACGCTGGATGGTGCGCCGGCTGAGCCCCATCTGACTGGCGATGGCCTTGTCCGCTATCCCCGCCACCAGCAGGGAGAGGATGCGGCGGTCGGTGCCGGAGAGCGGGTCGCCCGCTGGTGCGTCGGCGCCGTCGGCGAGGGTGCCTGCGGCACTGACGTCCAGGGGGACCGCTGTCTCCCAGTAGCGTTCGAAGAGCGAGGTGAGTGCCTCGAGAAGACTGCTCTCGCGGACCAGGGCCGCGGTGGGCTCGCCGGGGAGCCCTGGGGACCGCCGGGCACCAGGGGACAGATGGCGATGGCACGGTCGGCGACGGCCAGACGTAGCGGCAGGTGGGGCACGCTGCGGGCGATCTCCCCGGCCCGCACCCCCTCGATAACGTTGTCCACGGCGTGGTCGTCGTCGAAGAACGCCTGTTCGTACAGGACGCGGTAGCGCACCCCGCGGGCCAGGGCGTCGTACTCCGCGCGGTTGCTGCCCGACGGCATCGCGACGTACTGGGCTTTGCAGAACCAGAGCATCTCGTGGCTTGCGTTGTCCTGCATCTGCCGGAGGTGTTGCCGCAGCGACTCGGCGCCCGTGATCACCTCGATCAGCTGGCCGGCGTCCTGGCGACGCCGGGTGCTGCGGTACAGGTCGAGCAGATCGGTGACCGTGCTGCGGGCCTTGTCGAGTTCGTCGGTACGTCGTTGCAGCCGGGGCAGCAGTGCCACGTCCGGGGGTACGGCGGAGTACTGCGGCGGCACGTGGTCGGTGGGGCTGGCGAGGCCCTTGCCGGTGAGGGCTGCCAGGACTGCTTCCAGTGTGTCGTGCGGCAGTTCGCTCTGCTGCGCCAGTTCGTGCGCGGACGCCGTGACCGCTCCGACCAGGAGGCGGTACACCGTCTCCTCGACGACCGTCAGCCCTGCCGCCTCCAGCATCGCCGCCTCCCCTTCTGTGCCTCGTACGGCGGCGGCCGCCGGTGCCGTACGCACCCGCGGCCGCCGCTTCCTGTATCGCTGTCCGCCGGGTCAGTCCCGCGGGGCGGAGCCCCGGTGGAGGAAGGCGCGGTCGATCGTCTGCCGGACGCTGTGCCCGGCGTCGTCCGTCGCTGTGACCCGCAGTGTGACATAGGCGTCGCCTCGCGCCCCGGACGGTCGTTCGACGGTCGCCGTGAAGCGTCCGGCCTTTCCCTTTCCGGGAGTTGACAACGTGTGAGCCTTCACCCAGGTCCTGCCGTCGTCGTAGGACGTCTCCACTGTGAGCTTCGTGCCGTGCGGGGCGGGAAGGCCGTCGGGCATGCGGACTCCGAAGCCCAGCGTGTGGGTGCGCTGCGGGCCCACGGCGTTCTCCGCGTCGACGGGCACCGAGTAGTCCACCTGGAGCAGCGGAAGCAGTGCGGGGCTCGTGGTGGTGTCCGAGGCGAAGGACCACGACGTCTCGGTGCGGGTGGCGAAGCGCCAGTCGTCCGAGTCGCGCCCCGTCGTCAGGTCCAGGCGGTAGCCGGCCGGCCCCGCCGGCACCTCGTACGCGCCCCACGCGCCGGCGTCTGAATGGGCGACCTGCTTCCCGTCCCGGTAGAGGTCGGCGACGGCCGTGTCGCCCGTAGCGGACGCACGGGTGCCGATACCGCCGAGACCGTCGCTCTCCGCGAAGGACCAGTGGCCCGCGGCGTCGGTGAAGTCGGGCACATACACGGAGAGCGTGTTGCCGTACCGGGTGGAGGCGGGCCAGCCGGCGACGCCGTGCGGGACGGCGGGGCGGACCGGGGCGGTGAACCAGCGCTCCGTGGCCTGCTGTCCGGCGCGGTAGGTGTGGGTCGCCTCCCGCATGCCGACCTGGAGCGGGAAGTCCTGGTCCAGGATGGTGTCGTGGTGGACGACGTGGTTCCAGAGTGTGTCGCCGGCCGTCACGTACTCCACGCGCTCCCGGCCCACGGGCACGTTGCGCGTGTACTGGTTCCACGCGGTGTCCTGGTAGGGCCGCCAGGCGAAGCGTTGTTCACTGGCCCAGTCGGAGGCGCCGGTGCGGGCGTAGGTGGCGTGGACGACCGCGCTCTCGTGGTCGGAGACGGTGTGCACGAGGTGCTGCGGGACGCGCTGACGGGACACCTGCATGACGTCGTAGAGGTAGGGGCTGCGCACCGTGCCGGTGAACCGGACCTGGGTGGTGGTCCGCGCGCTCCGCTTCAGGAGCGCGGTGCCCTCGGTGTTGCCCGCGCGTATGACGGGCAGGGCCAGGCGTGTTCCGTCCGGGCTCCAGCGGGTCCACGGGTAGAAGTCCTTCGGCACGACGAACATCAGAGCCTTGGCGCCGGCGTCGGCGGCGGCCCGCGCGAGAGCGGTGTCGTCACCGAAGTCGTAGCGGATCACGGCGAGTTTGCCGCGTACGTGGGCGGCCTTGAGGTCGGCGGCGGTGCCGGTGCCGGCGTCCACGGCGGTCAGTTGGACACCCTTGTCGTCGAACACCGGTGATGTCGGCAGGTAGTAGGGGGTGAAGGGCCGCGAACTGCCTTGGGGGCTGGCGATCAGTTGGGGGCCGTCAGCTGCCAGCGGGAGGCGAACTCGAAGGTGCCGTCCGTGACCTGTGTGGTGGGGCTGACGTAGATCCGCTTGGCGAGGTCGAAGTACATGACGCCCTGGGTGAGGCCGTTCCCGTCGATCTGGCGGTACGTCTGATAGCTGAGGATGCCTCGCTGTTCGGACGGGCGTGGGGTACGGATCTTCACTTCCGTCACCTTCGACGCGTCCAGGGTGACGGTCGAGTCCTTGGTGACCCGCACCTGCGGGTTGATCACCTCGCGCAGTTCCTGGCCGTCGGCCGCGTTGTCCAGGGTGCCGAAGCTGACCTGGTAGGTGCCCTCCTCGACGACCGCGACGGCCGGGTCCAGACCCGTGTACTGGGCGAAGCCGTCGGCTCCCAGATCGTCGGGGCGGCCTGCGGTATCACCGTGCCGTCGCGGTCCTTGGCGATCACGGTGAGCCGATGCAGGGGCGCGTGCACGACGAGGGAGAGCGTGGTGTGGGCGAGCGTGCTGCCGTCCGGTCCGGTCGCGGTGGCGTAGCCGTAGTAGGAGCCGCGCGCGGCGTGCGCGCCGTCCGCGAGGACCGGGACGTCGGCCGAGGCCCCGGGGCGAGACGGAGGGCGCCGGAGCCCAGGGCGATCACACCCGCGGCGAGGGTGACACCGTTGTCACGAGACAGTGAGGTGGACAGCTTGAGGTCGAGTTGGTGGTCGCTCTCGTTGGTGTAGTGCAGGGTCGCCACCTGCCGGGGTCCGCCCGTGCCGGCGATCTGGAGCGGGGGCAGGGTGACGGAGCCGGTGGCGGTCAGCGCCCCCATGGCCGCGCCGATGTCGATGCGCCCGCCGCCCTGTTCGGTCACCTTGGTCCCGGACACGAGGTGGGCGGTGCTGATGAGCGCGTCCTTGAGCTGCGGGCCGCTCCACTCGGGGTGTTTCTGGGCGAGGAGGGCGGCGGCGCCGGCGACGTGCGGTGTCGCCATCGATGTACCGGACGCCGCCGTGTAGTAGGTGTCCACCGGGGTGCCCATGGCCGTCCCCGAGGCGCGGGCGGCAACGATGCCGACGCCGGGCGCGGTCACGTCCGGTTTCACGGCCTTGTCACCCAGCCGTGGGCCGCGGCTGGAGAAGGGCGCAAGGGAATCGTCCCGGTCGACGGCACCCACGGTGAGCGCGGCGTCGGCCGCACCTGGTGAGCCGATGGTCGACGCGCCCTGGTCACCGGCGTTTCCCGCAGCGACGACGAACAGCGTCTGTCCGGCGGCGGACAGGGTGTCGACGGCCTGGCTCATCGGATCGGTGCCGTCCGTGGGCGCGTCCGAACCCAGGCTCATGTTGACGACCTTGGCGTGCTCGGCAGTCGCCCACTCCATACCGTCGATGACCTGCGACTCGGAGCCGTACCCGTCGTCGCCCAGCACCTTGCCGATCAGCAGGTCCGCTCGCGGCGCGACCCGCGCCGGGTGCCGTCGGACGCTGCTCCGCTGCCGCCGACGATCGACGCGACGTGGGTGCCGTGCCCGAAGTGGTCGGTCACGCTGCCGCTGTCGGAGAAGTCTCTGGACTCGGCGATCCGGCCCGTCAGGTCCGGGTGGCCGGCGTCCACACCGGTGTCCAGGACGGCCACCTTGACGCCCTGCCCCTCGAAACCGGCCTTCCAGGCGGTGGGTGCGCCGATCTGCGCGGTGCTGCGGTCCAGCGCCGGTGCCACCCTGCCGTCGAGCCACACTCGCGGGGTCTGGGCGAGCCGGGCCGTACCTGCGGGATGCAGGGTCTTCCAGAACGCGCCGAGGTCGTCGTCGTCCACGCGCAGGGCTGTCGCGTCGATGCTCTCCAGGCGGCGCTCGGGCACGGACGCCGTGTTGAACGCGGAGAGCTGGTCCGCGGTCGTTGCCGCGGCCTTGCGGCTGGACGCCGTCCTGGCTGCCGCGCTGCTCGGTTTGGGGAGACGATGAGTGGGAGCGCCGAGGTAGCGGCCTCGTCGTATCCCTGGGCGATGAGGGTGGTGACGTCGAACAGGCGCCGGTCCAGCGTCCCGGCGGCCACCAACTCCGCTGCGTCGGACGGGAGTACGGTCATCGTGCCGTCGTCCTGCTCGTACGTGCGGAAGACGATGCCCCGGCGGCCCGGACCGGGGACCACCGAGGCGGTGCGCCGGCCGTCGCCGTCAGGGGTCACCGTCACCCGGTCACCGGTCACCAGCCGCACGGTGGACGCCGACCCGGCGACGCCCTCCGCCTTGGCTGTGCCGGGGAGGACGCCCGCGCAGAGGCGGACGACAGGCCTCCCGTGGTCAGCACCAATGCCGTTGATATCGCCGCCGTCAGACGGATCCATGCCATCAGCCACACACCTTTCGTGCAACGCCTGATCACGCGCTGTTCGAAAGAATCGGCTGAGGGGATGACGATGTCACGAGCGTACGATGTCGCGACTGCGACATGTCTCAACTGCGCCAGCCGGGCCGCACGGTGGGGCGCTGATCCTGGCGCGCTGCCAGGCGTGGTGGGAAGGCCAGGACCGGTAGGACCATCCCCGCGAACTTCAGCGGGATGGTGCATCGACTGCAGGGCCGGTACGAGTGGGTGGGGCCGGTGTGCGTCGAGTTGGGCCAGGGGCTCCAGGGCGACGTCGGCGTTCGGGTCCATTGGGCGGCGGATTCCCAGGTCCCGGCCAGCGGTACGAGATGGTCGACGTCCCGCCTGCTCGCGCTGTCGAGGTATCGGTCGTCGTGCGCTGAGTACCAACTGCCGTCGGCCAGAGCGCAGTTGGTGCCCTGGGCGGGGGTGGTGGCGGCTTCGGCCCTGAGGACTCGGTACGGGTGTTGCAGCCGTCCTTGTCTGCGTCGGTCCAGTGGCGGAACTCGGTGCGCTCGTATCCGGTGAGGTTCTCGCTCTGAACGGGCAGCGCGGCCGGAGCGTCACGGACGGGCAGAGTCACACTGCCGCCGGGACCAGCGTGATGCTCGGGCGCGGCGGCGTGGGCTGTGGTGCGCCTCAAGAAACACCGATCATGATCGTGATATGAGCTCTCAGGGCCAGCCCCTGTTCGAGTCCTGGGCTGTGCAAACGTCGCCTCGGATCGGAAATGGCTCTCGAAAGCAGCATCACTGTCGGGCAGCCAATCCGTCCAGGGCGAGGCCGAGGAGACGTTCGGCTTGTTCTCGTTGTTCGGGCTGCGCCGATGTGAAGGCGATGCCCGCCAGGATGGCACTCATGTCGCTCGGGCTGATGTCGGTGCGGATCGTCCCGGCGTCAGCACATGCGTCCATCAGGGTGGCGATGGCGGCCTCGATCATGTCCCGGCTGTGACCGTAGGGGTTCTTTCCCGTAGTGGCGATGGCCCGCAGGGCGTCGGCCATGCCGAGTTTGGCGGTGACGTAGTCCAGGAAGAGGAGTGTCCAGGCGCGCAGGGCTTCGTAAGGCAGGCTTCGCCGCCAGAAGTTCGGGGACGGCGTCGCAGAGTTGGGCCACTTCCTTGCGGTAGACCGCCTCGATCAGGGCTTCCCGGGTGGGGAAGTTGCGGTACAGGGTGGCGCTGCCCACGCCCGCCGTCTTGGCGACGCGCTCCAGGTGCGCGTCCAGTCCCTCCGGTGAACACATTCATTGCAGCCGTGAGGATTTTGTCCCGGTTGCGTCGCGCGTCAGCTCGCAGCGGGCGTTGTGGGTCTTGGGTCATCGGCGGCTGCCGTCTCCTTGTGATCTTCTCCAGTTGCTAAACGGAGGCGCGCCCACTTACTCTCAGGCAAGTGGTGGCGCCCCCACTTCCACTGTAGGTCATGGCCTGACCTGTGCGTATTCTCCGTGAGGACTTTTGAGCATGTCGGAATCGAAGGCAAGACGATAGCGATCACCGGTGCCAGCAGCGGCATCGGAGCGGCAACGGCGGCATATCTTGCCGATAGAGGGGCTCGGCTCGTGCTCGGTGCCCGACGGGAAGACCGGCTGAACGCGGTGGTGGACCAGATCGTCGCGCAGGGCGGCTCAGCCGTCGGGTCGTCATCGACGTGGCACGTCGGGAAGATCTGAAGCGCCTCACACACACGGCAGTTGACCGGTTCGGCCGGCTCGACGTCCTGGTTTCCAATGCAGGCACGATGGCGGTGTCACCGTTTGACGAGTTGCGCCAGGACGACTGGGACGCGATGGTGGCCACGCACATCACCGGCCTGCTGAACGGGATCGGAGCCGCACTGCCCCTCTTCCGGCAACAGCGTTCCGGCCACTTCGTCAACGTCGCCTCCACCGCGGCCTACGTCGTGAAATCACCGCAGAGCGTCTACGCGGCCACCAAGACGGCGGTCAAAGTACTGACCGAGGGGCTGCGGCAGGAGTCCGGTCCTGACCTGCGCGTCACCCTTGTCTCACCCGGGTTCACCAACACCGAGGGGGTTGGCAAGGGAGCGAGCCCCGAGACGGCAGCAGCGATGGCCCGACAGCGCGACGAGATTGCCATCCCGCCCTCCGCCATCGCCTCCGCGATCGGGTTCGCGATCGAGCAGCCCATCGGCGTCGACATCAGCGAGGTCGTCGTCCGGCCGACCGTACAAGCCTGAGAGCCGGCAAAGACCCTCGCGTTCGATCGGGCGGGATGACAACCGGCACTTCAGCCAGTGGCCCTGGCCCGGGTCTGAACGAGGCAGTGAGGTCTTCTCGGCAATCTGACGTTTGCAGTGCGTGACGACTCGCTGGACGGCAGCATGGTTATCCGACGTCAGGCGTGAGTGAAACCCCTGGTAGGAACAGGTCTGCGAAGATCACGTTCCCGAGCACCAGAGGTTTGATGCATTGACCAGTGTCACCCACACCACGGGGCTCCATGCCCGTCGGGAGACCGCCGAGCACGTCGCGAAACTGCTGCACGAGCACCGGGAACGGCTCGGGACTCGCAGAGGCACCCGCGCGCTGGGCGCCTTCAAGCAGGCAGCCCTCGTGCTGCGGCGGTTTATCGACGGTGCCCGGCTCGTCCAACTGGCCCGGGACAACGGCATCTCGACACCGACCGCCTACCGCTACCTGCACGAGGGCCTGACCGTGCTCGCCGACCACGCCCCGGACCTCTCCACCGCCCGCGTTCAGCGGTTTCTTCACGAGGGTGTCCTCGGCGAGGCTGCCACAGCCGACGAGGCTGTCGCCTTGGCGGTGGCCCACCTCTCACCGAGCCTCGGCCCGGCCGTCGCTGGAACCGGCGAGTCATCTGCGTGCTTCCCGCATCGGGAATCAGCGGTCTGACCTCGATTACTGATGGTGACCATTTTCATGGCCACATGGCTCTTCGTCAGACGGGCGTAGGTAGGGATATCCAACCGGTCACAGGTCGTCAGCGTGCTGCGCAGTTTGGAGACCTGGTGAGGCGAAGGCAGGGACGACTTACAGGTGATCATGAGGTGTCGATTCCCTGATCACCGCGACGGAAGACCGTGCCTGCCCGTTCATCATCGCCTGTCCCCGCCGGCCTGGGCCAGCTCGCCACCGTCCGACCTGCTGCGCCCGGGGAACACACGGACCCCGGCTCTGTGACGGACTGGCGCCGGGCAGGACCCTGACCCGAGCCCCGCCCTCGGAACGCGAGCTCGGCCTGCACCCTCTTCATGTGCGACCACATACCTTCGACCGGTTGAATTCACAACGGAGGGTTCTTTGATGGACAGTCACATCGTGCAGGTGAAGATCCACCCCGCCATCGGTGTCGCCCGGGTCGGCAACAGCGCAGAGGCACCCTTCATCGGCCCGGAATCACCGGACCAAAGACCAGCGGACGCCGGCTCCTACAAGGACGCTTCCGGGGCGATACGGAGGCAGGCCGCACGATTCCGTGTGTACGGCTACAACGCCGCCGGGGAGGTCGTACGGGAACTGAAGCCGGGCAGCGAAGGTGTCACCGAGATCCAGTGGACGGTGCATCTGGCCAACAAGAAGGCCGCCTGGTATCAGTTCCATCTGGCGCTGGACATCCCCGAGGGCAAGACGCTCACGGCAGAGCAGTACGGCCGACGCAACGCCGACGTCGTGGTCGCCGACAGGAAGAAGCTGGTCAACGATCCCGGCAGCCGCACCGTTCGCGGCTCGAAGACCGAGACGCAGAAGTTCGACACCGGCAAGGTCATGGACAAGGCGGTGTACCTCGGCGAGATCTCCACTCGTTCCGACGGCCGCCTGGTGGTGCTCGGTGGCCGGGGAAACTCCGCCTCCTACAAGAACCAGCCGATCACCGGGGTCACCAACAACGACACCTGGTACGACGATGTGTCCGACGGACCGGTGACAGCGAAGGTCACAATCGACGGCCAGGATCTGACCGCCGTCCCCGCCTGGGTCGTGGTGGGACCTCCGCACTACGCCCCCGGCGTGAAGTCCGTCCGTACCCTCTACGACCTGCTCTTCGACGTCTTCTTCCAGGCCGGTTCGCTGACCCGCCCGCCGCAGGTCTCGTTCGCCGATCACATCGAGCCGATATTCCGCAGGTTCTGCGATCTGCAGTGGGTCAACCACGGTTTCGCGACCCAGTTCGGCTGGAACGGCCCCAACTTCTTCCTCTCGCCGACGATGCGCAAGAGGCTCGCCGATCCGTCCGACCGAACCCGGGAACTGCGCCGTCAGGTGTACGCCTCCTTGCGCGACTACGACCGTGACGGAAAGTCCCCGCTGCCGTGGCCGTGGCTGTACGGCGACGCCATGGCCAGCAAGCCCAAATCCGTGCTTCAGCACCTGGCGCTGTCGCCGACCCAGGACTGGATGCTTCAGCGTTGGGCGGACGGGGCGTTCGTGGCCGGACCCCTGCGGCAGCCGCGCCCCAACATCGACGACGCCCCTGCCGCCGAGCAGCCGGGGCTGCTGGACCGGGCGGCCCTGGAGGCTGCGCCGCCGACGCGTTCCACCCGGGGATCGAGGTCACCTGGCCGATCAGGCACGCGAGCATGTTCAGCGCGCCCTTCCGCATCCGGCACCGCGCCCCCGCCACCGCGGAACCCGATTACGGGCCCACCCTGCTTCCGGACGAGGTGGTCTCCGCCACTGGCCCCCTCCAGGCTCAGGGCCCCGGTGACCTCACCCGCTGGATGGCCGCCCCCTGGCAGGCGGACACCGCGAGCTGCCGCTCGGGCTACGAGGTGTTGGCCAACCTGGGGCCCCGGTACAGCCCGTACCTGCCGACCTTCTGGCCTGCCCAGGTACCCAACCATGTGCTCAAGCTGGAGGACTTCGAGAAGGTCAACACGCCGTCGGCCGGGAGCGACGACAGCGCCCGGGAGGAGGCGTTCGAGCGGCGGGCGACCTGGCTGCGCGGACTCACCGGCACCATGAACGAGCAACGCACACAGATGATCAAGGACTGGGCCAAACTCGGCGTCGTCGAGGTGCGCGACTACACCGTGGGCGACGGAAGTTCCCCGACCGGATCCTGGTGGAGTCGCGCCCGGGACAACCGCTCGCTCAGGCACCGGACAGGGCGAACCTCGTCAACGTGCAGGTGCCCGAGGCGGGGCCGCACGTGTTGGCCGCGGCGGCGGGCCGTTCGCCCGAGGGAAGGGTCGCCCTCGAAGCCGTCGAGGCCGAGTCCGCGGCGGCGCGGGCCGTCGGCGAGGCGGCCAGGGCGACCGGCTACCGCGAGGAGGAGATCACCGCCGGATACCTCGAGAAACTCGACCCCTTCCGCGACGCGCGGTGAGCGCCGCCCTCGCTCTCGGCGCGGACACCTACGACGTCGTGGTGGCGGGCGGCGGCCCGGCCGGCTGCGCCGCCGCGATCATGCTCGCCCGGGCGGGCCGTACGGTCCTGCTGGCGGACGCCGGCACCGGGCCGCCCAAGGTCGGCGAGACGCTCGTACCCGCCGGGCGGGTCCTGCTCGGCGACCTCGGCATAGCAGACCGCGTTCTCGACTCCGGACACCTGCCCTGCTACGGCAGTCTTTCGGCGTGGGGTTCGGCCGACCTGCACACCGTCGACTTCATCAACGACCCGCACGGCCATGGCTGGCACCTCGACCGACGGCTGTTCGACCAGCGGCTGCGCGACGCCTGCCGCGCGGCAGGGGCGGAGGTCGCCGAGGGCACGGCCGTACGCGAAACGGTGCGGACGCCGGACAGCGGCTGGACCTTGGTCCTGCGCGGCGGCACGGGCCCTGCCGGTGGCGGGTCGGGGGCGGGAGCGGGTCCGCAGGCGGAGGTGGGTCCGCGTCCGGTGGCGAGCGGACGGTGCGCTGCCGCTGGGTGATCGACGCCACCGGCCGCGCCGCCGCCATAGCGGTCCGGTGCGGGGCCCGGCGGCGGGTCCGGGACCGGCTCACAGCCCTGTACGTGCCCCTTGAATCGGACCCGCTGGACACCGACCGCCGCTCCCTCGTCGAGTCCGACGAGGACGGCTGGTGGTACCCGCCCCGCAGCCCTCCGGCGGGCGCCTGGTCGCCTACTTCACCGACACCGACCTGCCGGCCGCCACCCACACCGCACGCCACTTCCACCGACGGATGTCGGTCACCCGCCACGTCTCCCGATGGGTCCACCGGGACGGGCCCCCGCCCACGTCACCCACCGCGCCCCGCCGGGCCGCCGCGCACACGGCGTACCTGGACCGGGTGTACGGAGACGGCTGGACCGCCGCCGGTGACGCGGCGGTCGCCTTCGACCCGCTCTCCTCCCAGGGCGTGCTGACCGCCCTCTACACCGGGCTGAGCGCGGGCCTGGCTGTCGACGCCCGCCTGAGTGGCGCTCCTGACGGCGCGGACTCGTCCCTCGGCGCCTACGCGGACCAGGTCGCGGCCGCACGGAGCGCATATCTGCGCGGCCACCGTGTCATCCACGCCCAAGAGGCCCGCTGGGCCGACCGCTCCTTCTGGGCGCGGCGCCTAGCCGACGTGCCCTGACAGCCTCGGCCGGTGCGACCTGAACTGCTCAGGCGCACCGGCCTGAGCAGTTCAGGGGCAGACTTCCGGTGATCCGTCGCGTTGCCGGGAGTAGCGAACTGCCCATCGGGGAGATCACTTCGTACGGCGGCCTCTCGTACGTTCCCGTCAGGCCGCCGGTCAGCTTGTCCCAGACCAGCCTGTAGCCGACCTCGGGAAACAGACACATGACATGGCGAGCAGGAAGTACATTCCGACCCGGGACGGCAGATCACGCAGCCGCCCAAGTGACCCGGCGCGAACGGGCCCGCGGCCACAGTCACCGTACGGGTGACGGTCGTCAGCGCGGGCGAGAAGGCAAGACGAACGGGCAACGGAGCTCCTCGGATAACAGGACGGCCCGTTGCACACCGCAGGCTGGTGCCGATGTCCGCCGTCGAGGATGCCGACGCCGTGCACCGTCAGGCTGTCGCGGCTGGCGGAACTTCGGTCACCGAGGTCACCCACCTGTTCTTCGGAGACCAGGTCGGGCGGGTACGCGATCCGCTGGGCAACCTGTACTGGATCCAGACCCGTGTGGAGGATCTGAGCCTGCAGGAAATGGAACACGGCCTCGCCGACCCGGAGTTCACCAAAGCCATGGAGTACGTCCAGAGCGCCGACTTCTTCCCCGCCCGGGAATCCGCTCTCGGCTGACGTCCACGAGCGAGAAAAAGACAGCCAAGATCGTTGTGCGGCGAATGAGACTAGGAGTGCTATTCCGTTGGACCCATGGGCTGAATGCCGTGGCCGGGGGCGCGCGGGCTGTTCCCGCCTGGTCTGTGGTGCCAGGACCGTCGGGGCGGGCGATCCGGCAGCGCGGGCTGCGGCCGCACTCGGCGTGTCTCTTCCGGCGGCCGGCCTGGAAGTTCAGGTCACCGGATGCAGGGCGGGGCGCCCGGCGAGGACGGCGAGGACGTTCTCGACGGCCAGGGCGGCCATCGCCAGACGGGTCCTGGCTGTCGCGCTGCCGATGTGCGGGGTGAGGACCGTGCGGTTACCGCAGGCCAGCAACGCGGGGTGGACCTCCGGCTCGTTTTCGAACACGTCTAGGCCTGCTCCGGCCAGCGTCCCCTCGATCAGGGCGTGGGCGAGGTCCTCCTCCTGATCAGGCCGCCGCGGGCGGTGTTCACCAGGATCGCCCCGGGCTTCATGAGGGCGAGGGTGTCCATTTTGATCAGGTGACGGGTCTCCTCCGTCAGGGCAATGTGCAGGGACACGATGTCCGAGCGGCGCAGCAGCGCCTCCAACGGCACGCGGGTCGCGTTGAGTTGCTCCTCGGCCTCGGGATGCGGCCGGCGCGACGTGTAGAGGACCTCCATGCCGAACCCGAAGCGGGCCCGCCATGCGGTGGCCCGGCCGATACGTCCCATGCCGACGATGCCGAGGACCGCGCCCGACAGATCCGTACCCATCGGTTCGTGCAGAAGCTGCCATGGCCCTGTGCTGCCGGATCGGACCGTGGCGTCCTCGGCGGGAACATGTCTGGCGACGGCCAGCATCAGGGCGAGCGCTAGATCAGCACTGGCCTCAGTCAGGACGCCGGGCGTGTGGGTAACGACGATGTCGTGCGAGGCCGCGGCACGCAGATCAATGTTGTCGTAGCCGGCGGCCACGTTCGCCACGACGCGCAACCCGGGAGTGGCCAGCACAGCTGCGTCGATGGTGTCGGTCAGGTGGCTGATGATCGCGTCGGCACCTGCGCAGTGCGGCGCGATCCATGCAGGGGGCAGCCCGTCAGGGCCGGCCAGTTCGGTGACCTCGTGCCCCGCGTCGCGCAGCCGCCGGGCCTCGCTGGTATGGATGGGCCGGGTGAGGACGATGTGCACTGTGCCTCCAGAGGACAGGCCGTCGTGTCGCCAGACGCGTTTCTATGGCTGTAACGGGTTGACAATCACGCTGTAGCAAATACGGTACGTGCTATGGGACAGCTTCCACACCTCACGTCACCAGTGACTCTCGGCGATCAGGCCTACTCCGCAATCCGGGAGGCCATCGTCTCGGGTGTGCTCAAGCGCGGGGAGAAGGTGACCGAGCGGGGGCTGGCGGAGTCCCTGGACATCAGCGCCACCCCGGTGCGTGAGGCGCTGCGGCGCCTGGAGCAGGACCGGTTGGTGGAACGCGCTGGGCCGCGTTCCGTGCGGATCGCGAAGTTCGAGGAGGACGAACTGCGTGAATTCACCATGATCGAAGACGTGCTGCGCGCCCTGTCGGCCCGGCTCGCCGCGCAGAAGTCGACCGCCTCGCAGCGCCGGGAGATGAACGCCCTGCTGGAGCGGGCGGACTCGCTCCGCGCGCAGGTCCAGGATGCAGCGCAGGGCAGTCCTGCGGAGCGGGAACTGGTCGTCGCCATCCTGGAATGCATGCGGGAATTCCACACGCTGGTCGACCAGGCCAGCGGAAACCCCACCCTGATCCAGATGCTGCACATGGTCGACGCCTTCGGTGCGGACGAGCGACGCCACAGCGTCCTGTCCGAGGTCAGCAGCGAACGGCGGGGTGCCGTCGATGAGCGCTACCAGCAGCATCGTGCCATCTACGACGCCATCGCCGCCGGCGACGGTGATCGCGCGGAGAAGCTGATGCGCGCACACAGCCGCACGTCCAACACCTCACGGCTGTCCATGCGCTTCTCGGGCTGAGGCCAGGCGATGCGGCCAACCAGGTGTCACTCAGCAGCATTAATGCTATAGCAAATAGTGGAGGATCGATGAGGATCTCACCCCTTGGCGCCTGCGCCGTGACGGCCGCTTGCGCCGTCACTCTGGCCGCGTGTGGCACCTCCGCCGGAGGCGGTGCCCCGGCGGCAGCCACGTCGAAAGTTGATGTCGGCAAGGCCTCCGCCGTCACCCCCGTGGACGCGGCCACCCTTGCCAGGGCAAGGAAGCAGGGCTCGGTTCTCCTGTACACCAACGCCGACGAGCAGCAGATGAAGCCCATCAGCCAGGCGTTCGAGGCGAAGTACCCGTATCTGAAGCTGCGGGTGCTCAACATGAACGACGCCCAGACCTTCCAGCGCTACGCGACGGAGACCGCCACCGGAGCGCGCACCGCCGACGTCGTCATGGGCTCGGACGCGGTCGGCATGCTGCACTTCGCCGACCAAGGCAACGTGCTCGACTACACCGACCCCAACGTCGCGAACCTGCCCGCGTACGCGCGGCTGGCGCCGGGCGTGACGGCGATGTCCGAGGACCCGGTCGTCGCCGTCTACAACACCGCGCTGATCCCCAAGGACAAGCAGCCCAAGGACGTCACCGCGCTGGCGAAGCTGTCGGACTCGCTCAAGGGGAAGATCGCCACCACGGACATCAGCAATCCCACGTCGTTCGGCGCGGTCGCCGGGTACCTCGGCAGACACCGCGAGGCCGGCTGGAGGAACATCGAAGAGCTCGGCGCGAACTCCGGCGTCGAGTCCGGTACCGGCAACCTGATGCAAAAGCTCGCGCAGGGGCAGTACCAGGCGTCCTACTTCGTCGCCGGAACGGTACGGGCGCTGATCACGGGAGACGCCGCCAAGGTCCTCGACTACACCTACCTCACCGACGGCACGCCGCTGCTGCCCCGGGGCGTGGCCGTCACCAAGAAAGCCGGCTCGCCCGACGCGGCCAAGGTCTTCGTCAACTTCCTGCTCTCCGTGCAGGGACAGGAGGCCGCCTGCAAGGGCGGGTTCACCCCCTACCGCGACGGCGTCGAACTGTGTGCGTACGGAGTCCCCGCCATCAGGAAGGCGGTAGGCGCCCAGAACCTCATTCTCGGCGGATACCCCGACGGCATCGTCAAGAACAAGCCCGTCATAGAGGCCCGCTGGAAGAAGGCGTACGGCCGATGAGCACCACCGAACTGCGGCCAGCGCCCCCACGCGCTCGCCGGCCCCGGCCATCGATCACGCGGCGCCGACTGTTCACCACCACCGCGGGTCACTACATTCTGTGGGCCCTCGCCCTCCTGGTCATCGTCGGCCCGGTCGTCCCGGTCGCGGTCGCCTCATTCTGGTCCACCCCGCTCTACGACTCCGGGGGCACCTGACCTGGCACAACTACCTCGTCCTGCTGGCCGATCAGCGGTGGTGGACGGCCGTCGGCAATTCCCTGCTGTTCGCCGCGCTCAACACGGCGGGCTCGGTCCTCCTGGGTGTCGTCAGCGCGGTCCTCCTGACCCGCACCGACCTGCCCGGCCGCAGAGTCCTTGCCCCTGTGCTGCTCGCCCCGCTGGCCCTGCCAGGACTCGTCCTCATCCTCGGCTGGGCCGTGATGTGGACCCCGGCCGGATTCGCGTCGTCCTGGTTGAAGACCCACACCGTGCTCAGCATGCCCGTCAACCTCTACAGCATCCCCGGCATGGCCCTGGTCGGTATCAGCGTGGCCGCACCGGTTGTCTTCCTGCTGTGCCGCGGCACACTGCTCTCCATCGACCCCGCTCTCGAGGACGCCGCCCGCACCTCGGGAGCCGGCCCGCTGCGCAGCCTGGTCTCCGTCAGCCTGCCCCTCCTGCGCCCGGCTCTGACCAACGCCGCCCTTCTGGTCTTCGCACTGTCCATGGAAGTCCTCGGACTGCCACTGATCCTGGGCTACTCCAGCAAGATCAATCTGATCTCGACCTACCTCTACGACCACTGGGTCAACGACTCCCAGCAGGGCCTGGTGTCCGCCGGTGCCGTGTTCCTGCTCACCGCAGTCTCCGGGCTCCTGCTGCTGCTCCGCAACCGCCTGGTGGGCGACACCGCGCGTTTCACCACCACCACCGGGAAACCCACCGGAATGCGGCTGCTCCGGCTGGGCGCTTGGCGCTGGCCGCTGAGCGCTGTCCTCGCGCTCGTCCTGCTGGTCACCGTCCTCGTCCCGCTCGCGGGAGTCGTACTCGCGGCCTGCACTTCCCTGCTGACGCCCTTCATCTCCCCTGGAGCGTGCTCACCCTCGGCAACTTCTCCACCGTCTTGTCCAACCCGCTCTACACCGACTCGCTCGTCAACAGCCTCCTGATCGCCACCATCGGCGGCGCGCTGACCACCCTGGTCATCGCCGTGCTCTCCGTCATCGCGCACCGCTCCGACTTCCGCTTCCGGGGCTCACTGCAGCAGGGCATGCTGTGGCCACGCATGATGCCAGCCCTGATCACCGGCATGGCGTTCTTCTGGAGCTTCGCTCTGCTCGACAGGTCGGGAACGGTCCGCGCCAGTCTGTGGGGCGTCGGCATCGCGTTCGCCGTCCGCAGCCTCGCCC
Organism: Streptomyces sp. P3; assembly: GCA_016893485.2. GTDB lineage: Bacteria > Actinomycetota > Actinomycetes > Streptomycetales > Streptomycetaceae > Streptomyces. Next base: position 165,023 of record JAFEKX020000001.1, on the reverse strand, counting down.
TGGGCTACAGCGCCTTTTACCCCGCGCTGGCGGCCATCGGCGCGGACCTCGACAACGCCGCCCGCACCAGCGGTGCCGGCTGGTGGACGGCGATGCGCACCATCGTCTTCCGCCTGGTCGCCCCCGCCATGGCCGCCTCGTTCGTCCTGTTGTTCGTCTCCATGCTCAATGAGGCCGAACCGGCCGTGTTCCTCGTCACCGACAAAACCCCGTCCTTGGTCTGACCATGCTGCAACTCGCGGCGACCAGCACCGGTGGGACGGTCGCCGCCTTGGGAGTCATCCAAATGATCATCACGCTGGTCGTCCTGGGCGCCGGTCGCGCCCTACTGGGGTGAGGCCTCGTGCCTAGCCTCCACCTGAACGGCATCGCCAAACGGTTCACCGGGCACACCGCGCTGCACGACCTGTCCCTGACCGTCCGGGACGGCGAGATCTTCACCCTCCTCGGCCCCAGCGGCTGCGGCAAGTCCACCACTTTGTGGTCGATCGCAGGACTGCACAGGCCCGACTCCGGCAGCATCGCTTTCGGTGACCGCGTCGTCTACGACCACGGCCGTGTCAACACCCCTCCGGAGCACCGCAACTGCGGCGTGGTCTTCCAGTCCTACGCGATCTGGCCCCACATGTCGGTGTACGACAACGTCGGCTATCCGCTCAAGCTGCGCAGGGGCGACAAGGCGCAGCGTGACCGCCGCATCCGGGAGGTCCTCGAACTCGTCGAGCTGGGCCGGCATGCCAAGCGCTACCCGCACGAACTGTCCGGAGGGCAACAGCAGCGTGTGGCCCTCGCCCGGGCCCTGGCCCACCCGCCCGACATGCTGCTTCTGGACGAGCCCTTCTCCAACCTGGACGCCAAACTCCGCGACCGCTCCCGTCAGTGGCTCAAGACCCTCCAGGAACAGGTCGGTGTCACCACCGTCTTCGTCACGCACGACCAGGACGAGGCCCTGTCCGTCAGCGACCGCATCGCCGTCATGGATCAGGGACGGATACGGCAGATCGGCACACCCGCCGAGGTCTACGACCACCCTTCCGACCTGTTCGTGGCCGACTTCGTGGGAACCGTCAACATCCTTCCCGCCACCGTCGTCGACGCGGACGGCACCCACGCCCTGATTCGGCTGGACGGCATCGGCGCACCGCTGCGCGTCCGCACACCGACAAGCGGATCGGGCCCGTACGCATCGCCATCCGACCCGAGAACATCGACGTCGTCCGTCACACCGCCGGTGACGAGCCGGAGGGGACCCTAGTCGCCAGTATCGAGAGCCGGGCATACCTCGGCGACCACTACCGGTACGGCATCCGCATCGGCGCGACACCGGTGACGGTCACCACCACCCGCCGCATCGACGCGGACTCCCTCACCTTCAGCCTGCCGGCCCAGGAGATCCGCGTCTTCCACGAAGAACCATCCACGAACGAGGAGAACCGCCATGCCCCCGTCCACTGATGCCGCCGAACAGGTCGGCATCCTGGTACCCGCCGGCATGCTCGGCGCCGGCTTCGACCCGGCGACCGTCGAACGCGGCCTGACGCTCAACCCCCATGTCATAGCCGTCGACGGTGGCTCCACCGACTCCGGCCCCACTACCTGGGCACCGGCACGGCCAAGACCACCGCCGCGGCCGTGGCCCGCGATCTGCGCATCCTCCTGGACGCGGCTGCCCGCGCAGGCATTCCTCTGGTCATCGGTTCCTGCGGCACCAGCGGTACCGACTCCGGGGTCGACTGGGTCGCCGGCATCGCCGAGGAGATCCTGGCGCAGGCGGGCCTGGACCTGAAGATCGCCCGGATCTACAGCGAGCAGGATCCCTCCTTCCTCAAGGAGCAGCTCGATGCTGGACGCGTCCAGCCGCTGCCGCCCCTAGGACCCCTTGACGCAGCCACCCTGGAGGACTGCACCCACGTCGTCGGCATGATGGGCCACGAACCCTTCGTCGAAGCACTGCGGGGCGGAGCACAGGTCGTACTGGCCGGGCGTGCCACCGACACCGCCGTGGCCGCCGCGGTACCGCTGATGCTCGGCATGCCCGCCGGCCCGGCCTGGCACGCAGCCAAGATCGTCGAATGCGGCGGGCAGTGCACCACCGACCCCCGTTCCGGAGGCGTCTTCGCCACCATCGACCGGACCGGTTTCGTCATCGAACCCCTCGATCCGGACACCGCGTGCACGCCGATCTCCGTGGCCGCGCACATGCTGTACGAGACCGTCAACCCCTACCGGATGCGTGAGCCCGCCGGCACCCTCGACGTCTCCGACGCCGTCTACACCGCGCTGGACGACCGCCGGGTCCGGGTCGAGGGCTCCCGCTTCGAGTCCGCCGCTCAACACACCATCAAGCTGGAGGGCGCACGTGTCACCGGCTACGAGACCGTGTCATTCGCCGGCATCCGCGACCCGTACATCGCGGCCAACATCGACCGGTGGGCCGAACTGCTGCGCACCATGCTGGCCGGGCGCATCGCGCAGACCCTGGGGCTGAGCGAAGACGACTACGCCGTCGACGTCCGCCTGTACGGGCACAACGCGATCCTGGAGGACATCGACCCCGACACCGGCCCGCCACGCGAGGTCGGCGTCATGCTCCTGGTCAACGCACCCTCCCAAGCCACCGCCACCGCGATCGCCAAGGTGGCCAACCCCCTGATGCTGCACCTGCCGCTGCCGGAGATGCAGTACCTGCCCAGCTTCGCCTTCGCCACCTCCCCGGCCGAGACCGAACGCGGCGCCGCCTACGAATTCGTCCTCAACCACGTGGTTGAGGTCGACTCACCCACCAGCATGTTCCGCACCCACCACGCCCTGGAGGCCACGCGTGCCTGAAAGCACCCGGCGCCGGCCCCTGCTCGCCGATTACGCCCTGGAGATCCGCTCCAAGAACGCTGGCCCCTTCTGGGTCACCATGGAAACCTTCATGAAGGACGCCGTCGGCTACGCCATCGCGGCCGACGAGGACTTCCTCAATGAGCGGACCATCGCCGACCTGTACCAGGTCGATGCCCGGCAGGTTCAGATCTTTCGCATCCCCGACCTCAACGTCGTCAAGATCTCCTTCCCCGGCCGGTCTCCCAGGCGAGCTTGCGCGACCGGGACGTCCACGCCGGCCAGCACCACGTCCCCCTCGCCTCGCTGCCGGTCCCGGACCGGCACTTTGGCGCCGCGGGAGCGGACGGCGCGCATGTCTGAGCCGGCCGCCGCACCGGGCGTCAGCGGTGAACAGCTCGACCGACTGCGGCAGCTGGACACCCCGACCGTGTGCAACGCCCTGGACCTCGTCGACCCCGACTTCGACCTGCCTTCCTTCACCTCCCGGTCGCTGCGCTGCCTCTATCCGACGCTGCCGCCCATGGTCGGCTTCGCCCGCACGGCCACCATCCGGGCCATCAGTCCGCCCCCGACCCCAAGGCGACAGCCAGGCTGAGAGCCGCGTACTACGAATACGTCGCGGCGGGCCACGGACCGACCGTGGTGGTGATGGAGGACCTCGACGGCGACCGGGCCGGCAGCGGCTGCATGTGGGGCGAGGTGAACACAACCATCCACCAGCGCCTCGGTTGCCTGGGAACCATCACCAATGGCAGCGTCCGCGACGTCGACGACAACGTGGCCGGCTTCCAGATCCTGGCCGGGGGTGTGGTCCCCTCCCGCGCCCACACCTGGATCGTCGACTACGGGGAGCCCGTGACCGTGCACGGCATGGCGGTCCGCCACGGCGACCTCCTCCACGCCGACCAGCACGGCGCCGTGCGGATCCCCGAGGGACTGGTCGACGGGGTGCTGCTCGCCGCCGACACCGTCACCCGGCGCGAGCAGGCGCTGCTCGCCTCTGTGCGCGCCGATTCCTTCACCGTCGCCGATCTGCAGCGAGCCCTGAAGGCATCGAACGAGATCCACTGACGTCCAGTGGTGCCGCCCGCCTCTCCTCCCTGGACGGCGAACCCCGTCGAAGGGGCGGGTGGCATCGCCGTGAGCGCGTCCGTCCGCAGACACAGCCCGACCCCCTCCGGCCTCGTTGTCCCTCTCGCTCCGGTCCGGCCTCGGTCCGTTCGGAGCGGGAGAGCCGGACACCCATCCATCCCTGAGGAGGAAGTCTTCAGTCACGGACGCAGATGTCATCGTCGTGGGAGCCGGCCTGGCCGGGCGCGCGGCGGGCGCCGCCACCACCGTCTGACCGGAGCGGTGTGGACCTTGAGGGCACCCGGGGACGACCGTCAAGAAACCCTCAGGTTCACCGTGGGAGGGCCGTCAAGATGGCCCAGCAGGATCAGCCATGTCAGTCGAACGACAGAGAGGAACGCACGACATGGCTACGCTCCTGTACCGGCTGGGCGACTTCGGCGCCCGGCGATGGAAAACAATGGTGATTGGCTGGCTGCTCGTCCTGGGCGCGGTCATCGGCCTGGGCATCACCTTCGCCGGGTCCTTTCAGAACAGCGGGTCCATCCCCGGCTCCCCTGCCCAGGTCGCGCTGACCAAGATGGACCGGCACTTCCCCGAGCCCGACGCGCAGTCGGCGCAAATCGTCTTCCAGACCCCGGCCGGGCGGAAACTGACCGGCGGCGCGCCGCGCGCGGCGCTCACGGCCGCCATCGACGCGACCGGCCGCGTGCCCGGCGTGGCCGCCGTGAGCACTCCGCCGACAGCGGCACCATCTCGAAGGACGGACGCACCGCGGTCGCCCAGGTCACCTTCACCACCAAGGCGGACGCCGACGTCCCCACCGCCACCCTCGACGCCGTCAAGCACGCCGCCGGCACAGTCGGCCGGGCGGACGTCAAGGTTGTATACGGAGGCGACGCCTACGCCCCGTCCACCTCCCCGGTGGGACCCGCCGAGCTGATCGGCCTCGGCGTGGCCCTGGCCATCCTGGTCATCACCTTCGGTTCACTGCTCGCCGCCGGCCTGCCGCTGATCACCGCCATCCTCGGCGTAACCGGCACCATGACCGCCGTCATGGCGCTGGCCAACGTCTTCGACGTTTCCGACAACGCACCCACTCTGGCGATCATGCTGGGCCTGGCCGTCGGTATCGACTACGCCCTGTTCATCGTCTCCCGCCACCGCTCCCAGCTCGCCACCGGCACCCCCATCCGGGAATCCATCGCCAAGGCCACCGCGACCGCCGGCAGCGCCGTCGTCTTCGCCGGAGCCACCGTCCTCATCGCCCTGGCCGGACTCTCCGTGGCCGGCGTCCCCATGCTGACCTCCATGGGCCTGGCCTCGGCGGGATCCGTCGCCATCGCGGTGATCCTGGCCCTCACACTGCTGCCTGCCCTGATGGCGGCGGCGGGTAACAAGCTCGTCCCCAGGCCCGGCAGGCGATCCGCCCGCAAGGACGCCCACCGGGGCCGCACTCCCTTGGGCGAGCGCTGGACCCGCGGCGTGCTGCGCCACCCCGCACGCAACCTGATCCTGGGCACCCTCGCCCTGATCGCTGTCGCGCTCCCCGCCACGCAGCTCAAGCTTGCGCTCACCGATGACGGTTCCCTCGCCACCACCAGCTCCAGCCGCCAGGCCTACGACATGATCGGCAGGGCCTTCGGCCCAGGAGCCAACGGCCCCCTCGTCATCCTGGTCGAGGACGACGACCCGGCCGCGGTCGCCTCCACCGCCACGACTGTCGAACACCGGCTCGACGGCCTCAAGGGCATCGCGGACGTCAGCGACGTCGACGTGTCCAAGGACCGCTCCGCCGCACGCATCCAGGTCACACCCACCACAGGGCCGCGCACCCAGCAGACCAGTGACCTCGTCGCCCGCCTGCGCACCGACCTGCGGCCCATCGCCCACGCCAGCGGCAGCTACGTCGCCGTCACCGGCCTTACGGCCGTCAGTATCGACGTCTCCACCAAACTCAGCGGCGCCCTGGTGCCCTTCGCCCTGGTCGTGGTCGGCCTCTCCCTGCTGCTCCTCATGATCGCCTTCCGGTCCGTCGCCATCCCCGTCAAGGCCACCATCGGCTTCCTGCTCTCCGTCGGCGCAGCCTTCGGAGCCACGGTCGCCGTCTTCCAGTGGGGCTGGCTGGCCGGCCTGCTCGGCGTCCCCAGCCAGGGGCCTGTGGCCAGCTTCGTCCCCATCATCGTCATGGCCGTTCTCTTCGGCCTCGCCATGGACTACGAGGTGTTCCTCGTCTCGGCGATGCGCGAGGACTACGTCCACCACCGCGAGGCACACGCCGCGATCCTCACCGGAGCACGCAACGCCTCCCGCGTCGTCGCCTCAGCAGCCCTCATCATGATCGCAGTGTTCATCAGTTTCCTCTTCTCCCACGACCCCGACATCATGCCGATCGCCTTCGCCCTCGCCTTCGGCGTCCTGGCCGACGCCTTCCTGGTCCGCATGACCCTCGTACCGGCTGTGCTGGCACTGCTCGGTGACCGGGCATGGTGGCTGCCCCGCAGGCTGGACCGGGTCCTGCCCCACCTCGACGTCGAGGGCGAGGGCTTCTCCGCACCCGACGAGCGCGCCGGCGCTCCTCTCACGGAACAACACACCTCCGAGCCCGTGGCACGATGACCAGACATGCCGGTACCGCAACACGGGCCGCCCCAGATGAGGACCTCGGCGCGGCAGACGCCGGACACCCCTTCCCTCACAAGGAGCACCCGTGAACGCCGTCGACACCCCGGGTCCACGCGACCGCGTGCTCGTCATCGACGACGACCCCGGTATCCGGCGCCTGCTGGTTTCAGCGCTCGGTTTCGCCGGATTCGACGTGGACGTGGCAGGCGATCTGACCGAAGCACTCGACCAGGTGGCCCGCCGCGCCCCGGACGTCGTCGTCCTTGACGTCATGCTCCCTGGCGCCGACGGTTTCGAGATCCTGCACCTCCTGCGCGACCGCGCGGTGAATGTGCCCGTCCTGTTCCTCACCGCGCGCGACGCCGTCGAGGACAGGGTGCGTGGGCTACGCCTGGGCGGCGACGACTACGTCAGCAAACCCTTCAGCGTCGTCGAGGTCGGCGCCCGGCTCCAGGCGCTGCTGCGCAGGGCCCGCGGCGGTCCGGTACCGGATGACACCGCTCCGCCGTTGCGTTGTGCTGACCTGGAGATCGACGACCCGCGCCACGAAGTGCGGCGCGCCGGTGCCCTCATCGAGCTCTCACCGACGGAGTACCGGCTGCTGCACCACCTGATGACCCACCAGGGACAGGTCCTCTCCCGGGCCCAGATCCTGGAAGCCGTGTGGCAGTACGACTTCGGCGGCGACTCCGTCGTCGTCGAACGCTTCGTGTCCAACCTCCGACGCAAGATCGACCACGGCCGCAGCCCCCTACTGCACACCGTGCGCGGCGTCGGCTACGCCCTCCGAGAACAGGGGCCCAAGTGATGGTCCGTGGCCGACTCACCTGGTCCTTCTCCAGCGTCCGCCTCCGCCTCCTGGCCGGTCTCGCCGTGCTCCTGGTAACCGGCCTGGTCGCCAGCGCCGTCATCAACACCTTTCTGCTGGAGGACTTCCTGCACACGCGTTACGAGGACACCCTCAAGGACAGCGCGCACCGGATCACCCGGGTCATCGACCGCGGCCCGCAGACCGCCGAAGCGGACCAGCTGGCGGCCCTCCTGGGGCCGCCGCTGGGCCTGGTCGCCATCGACGCCGACGGCTCCGCCCTGCTGAGCACCGGCAGCGCGGCCGGCTCGGCGACAGACCTCGTCAGGATCACCGCCCGTGCACCAGTCGGCACCGTTGTCACCTACGACGGCATCGATGGAAAGGACGACCTACGGGCCATCCGCATTCCCACGCCTGGACTGGTCCTGGACCGCGGACCGCGGGAGGCCACAGTCGAACCGGCTGCGATCGTCCTGACGATCGACACCTCCGTCGACGACGCCACCACCCACGCCTTGATCAGTCGCCAGCTCGCGCTCGTCGGCGCCGCCCTGCTGCTCCTGCTTGCACTGGCCGTACTCGTCCTGCGTCTCGGCATGCGTCCATTGGCCCACATGGCGCGCGCCGCCGACGCCATCGCCGACGGCTCCCGCACCGAACGGCTACCCACCCGCGGCGACGGCAGCGAGACCGACCTCCTGGCCGAGGCCGTCAACCAGGCGTTCGACGCGCAAGCCCGCGCGGAGGCCACCGTACGGTCCATGGCCGCCGACACCTCCCACGAACTACGTACCCCCTGACCACCATCTCCGGCTGGCTCGACCTCTACCGCCAAGGCGGCATCCCAGACCCGGCCTGGAGACCGCGCTCGACCACATCGAAAACGAAGTCGGCCGCATGCGCCTGCTCGTCGAGGACCTCTCGCTCCTGGCACGGTTGGACGCAGGCCGGCCGGTGGAACGTGGCCGTGTCGACCTCACCGCCCTGGCCGCCGGTGTCGTCGAGGACGCCCAAATCATCCACCCCGACCGCACCATCAGCCTGAGTGGCACGGCCACCGCGCCCGTCTTCGGCGACCCCACGCGTCTCCAGCAGGTCCTACGCAACCTCGTGGGCAACGCCGTCCAGCACACCCCCGCCCACACCAGCGTCCGGGTGGACGTCACCACCAACCGCGAAGACGTACGGGTCGACGTCGTCGACGACGGGCCGGGTATCGCCCCGCAGGACCTCCCCGTGTCTTCGAACGCTTCTGGCGTGCCGAAGCCAGCCGGAGCCGCGCCTACGGCGGTTCCGGACTCGGCCTCGCGATCGTCGAAGCCCTCGTGCACGCCCACGACGGCCGGGTGTCGGTGGCATCTGAGGTCGGCCGCGGAACCACCGTCACCGTACGCCTGCCGCGCGCCGCCCCTGTCGGTCGCGGCGCGCCCGCTCGGACGGAGAGAGGCAAGCCGTGAACGTCGTCGTCGCCGGTGGACCGACACTAGTACGTGCGGCTCTGACCCACGTCATCGGCAGCCACACGGACCTGTCGGTGACAGGACATGCGGCGGACCCCGAACGGCTCCAAGAGCTGCTGTCGTCCACCGACACGGACCTGGTGCTGCTGGACCGGTCTCTCCGGGACACCGGCGCGGAGTTCGACACGTTGGTGCACCGGACGGCAACACGTGCCAAAGCTGTTGTCCTCGGCGCTCGCCGGACCGAGGAGATCGAGTCGCACCTGGCAGCCGGTGCCACCGGAGTCCTGACCGACGACATCACGGCCGGGCAGCTCGTCGAAGCGCTGCGGACGGTCGCCGCTGGCGGCCTTGTCATGGTTCTGGGCACCCGCCCCACCCCCTCTGGCCCTCGGAGGCGTGCTTACGACGACTCGGCGATCCCGGGGCTGTCGCCCAGGGAACGGGAGATCCTCACCTTCCTGGCCCGAGGCCGGGACACCGCGGCCATCGCCGTAACACTGGGCTTGAGCCCGCTCACCGTGAAGACTCACATCGCCAACATGCTGGGCAAGACCGGAACCCACCAGCGCGGAAACCTCATCACCCTCGCGTACGAAAGTGGCCTGGTCACACCGGGGCGCATCGTGCAGGACGTCCCCGGCGCGCAGCGTGAACCGGGGCATCCTCTTGGACAGGTCCCGGTGAGGCACTCATGACGCTCGGGCAAGCGTCACCGTCGCGTCGTGCCCAGGGACGACATCCGTCTTTCTCGCCGTCTCCTGTGCGCCACGCCGGGATCATCCACAGCGGGGATAGTGCCGTAACGCCGCGCGCAGCTGGTCGTGACCGGAACTGGCCACGCCGTTCTGCCGCGCCCCGGACGACAAGGAGTACGGCCTCACCGCCCAGCGCTCACCTCGCGACGCGGGCGCCATAACCCTGCGCGTTGGCGCGTGGCCACAGCGAGCGGCGAGACATACCGCGCCCCGGCCTCAGGACGACGACCTGGCCGTGACGTGGGGTCGCGCTCTCCCGCACGCACTTGCTACCCACCACAGCGCGCGGGCCACCCTCAGCTCCTACCGCTGAGCCGCGTACCAGCAGGTCAAGCGCCGTCAGACCGGATCGGAGCCCTTCGCGTGCCGTGGTTCAGGCAGGCTGGCAGGAGCGGAATCGGCGGAGCAGTTCAAGGGCGGAGGGCTTCGCGTCGAACGTCTGGGCTTGTTGTTCGACAGGAAGGTCCGGTCCCCAGATGCGGGCACCGTGACAGCGGAAGCAGAAGGCGATCTCGAAAAGCTGATCGGTGGAGTCGTGCGCCCGGATTCCCCAGCGTGGGAGGAAGCACCGGTACAGCTCACTGGCTGGTAGATCGGCGATCAGAGAGAGGGCCTGCTCGGCTTGATGGCCCTCCCAGATTGCGACAGTGTCGCCCGCCAGGTTCTCCGAACTGAGGTGCCTGGCAGGATCGGTGATGCGGACGACCTCGATGACGTGGCAGTTTCCATGGGTGAGCGGGAGCAGCATGCCTCCCAGACTCGCCGATCGCGACGTCGCTGACCAAGGGGTGTCCCGTAAACCGTGTCTGGCTCAACTCACAGCACGGACGAATCCCGCTCTGGGTTGGCTTCGAGCTGTGCTGGGCCACCACGGGGATGGACGGCGTCAGCTCGGTGGATCGCACCGGTTCTCGGCCTTCCGGGACTTCGCTTCGCCGACTTCGCCAGTTCCTTGGATACCTGGTTGAAGCGGCTGATTGTCAGAAGCAAGGCACGGGGCAGCCTCTGGGTCCCCGAGATGGCACTGCTGCTCCTCTTTATGGGGTGCGGTACCGGTGGAACTGGTCGCGATAACCTCCTGTCGGCCCGAGGGCTCACAGGAACCGCCCTGCCCGCATCCCTTGACGATGCCTGGGCACAGTGCGTTGCCTCTGCGGTTGGCGTCACGCTAGGGCTGGCGGTGAGCGCGAGCATTGGTCAAGAGTTGTGGGTGATTCCCTTCTGCTCGACAGCCGTGAGCTCGGCTGCTGCGAGCCGAGCCTCCTCTCGAACCTCTAGGCGGACTGGCTGCGTCCGTCCAGATGTTTGCGCAAGAAGGCGATCTCCGCCTCGACGACCTCCTCGTGAGCCGCCAGGAACGGGGCGTAGTGTCGGCCCTCGACGTGCAGCACCTCCGCGTCGGGAGCCGCCGCGGCGGCTCGCAGAGCAGGGCCGGGGAGCGTGCTCCGATCCTGGTCGCAGACCACCATGAGCAGGGGACACCGGATCCGGGAGGCGTGCAGGCCGGGCCGGTAGCGGCCCATGTGGAGCGCGATCCGTGCTGCGACCGTCTGCTCCCAGCCCAAGTGACGCTGGCCGGGGTCCAGGGCGCGGCCTCCGTCCATCGCGTCGGGGGTGGTGAGCGCGGCGACGTCACCGCGTACGCCGGCTGCCGGGATCAGCAGTGGACGGCGTCCTACGAGATGGCCGAGCACGTCCGCGACCGCCAGACTCATGAGCCGCAGCACGGCCAGGGGCGTCATGGCGCGCAGCGCGTTGGGTGCGAGGGCGCGGCCGTCGACGACCGGCGACTGCGCGATCACCGAGGCCAGACCCGCGTTCTCCGCCGCCACCTGAAGAATGTGGCCGGATCCGAGGGAGAAACTCCACAGGGAGACCCCTGCTGGGTCGACGTCGGGCAGCTCGCGCGCGAAGTCGATCGCGGCCTGCCAGTCGGCGCGCTGCTCGGCGAAGTCGACGACCTGGCGCGGGGTGCCGCCGCTCTCCCGAAGCGGCGGTGGTCGAAGGCCAGGACGGCGAAGCCGGCGTCGTTGAAGCGCCGTGCGAAGAGGTCCGAGGCGGGCTCCTTCGTCACGGCGGTCCCGCCCGCCATGATCACGCAGCCGCCGTTGGCGCCTGGGTAGTGCCAAGCGGCGCACGTCGTGTCACCGCTGGTGAACCGTACTTTTCTCGCGGGATGGCGGGGGACACGGGAACCTCTCGTTCTGAGTTCGGGTTCGGGTTCGGGTTCGGGGCGGTCGCCGGGTCGCGGGTGACGACCCGGCGGCCTTCGGCCGTGGGCGGATCAGAAGGGGAACCAGTTGCGCGGATCGATGATCATCGGCGTCTCCCTCCGTTGCTCGGGTCCCCGTCGGACATCCGGGGGACGGTGTGCAGCGCGTGCTCTTCATGCTGGTCCGGGTCTCGGCACAAAGGGCCGCATCCGACGCCGGGATGAGCGAAACTCGCCTTCATGGCCAACGTTCCGGCGGATTCCGTCCTCAGCCTCACCGATCAGCGGCTGGTGGCAGCCCTGCAGTGCGACGGGCGTCTGACGGCCGAGCGGGCGGCGCAGGTGCTCGGCCTCGGCGCCGCCACGGTCCGCCGGCGCCTGCACGCGCTCACGGCGGACGGCACCGTGCGGGTGGTGGTCTCCCCGGTCGCGCGGCCACGCAACGGCGGCTCGGCCGGCGCCCTGTTCCTCCGGATCCGGGTGCTGCGGGGAAAGCTCGACACGATCGTGGCCGCGCTCGCGGCACGGGAGGACATCCCGTTCATCGACGTCACCACCGCCGGCGACGAGATCTTCGCGGTGGCCCGGACCGAGCCCGGCTCGCGCGACCCGCTGGTGTTCCGCCAGTTGCCCTCCACACAGGCGGTCACCTCCCTGGACAGCGCCACCATCCTGCACGTCTTCCGGCTCACCTCCGAGTGGCGGCACACCGTCCTGAGCCCCCGCCGAGCGCACCGCTCTGTCCCGGACCGATCCTCAGGCGGAGCCGGCAACTGAGCGGGCGCGGCCATCCGCCGGCTCCCCGGGACCGTACGGCGTCGACACCGACCCTGTGGAACAGTCCCTCATCGACGCGCTCACCCCCTGACGCCCGGCTCCCCGCCGCCGCGCTGGCCGCCCGCACGGGCCACCCGGAGACGACGGTGCGCCGGCGCGTCGCCCAACTGACCGCGCAGGGGCGGCTGGTGACGCAGGTCCTGGTCGACCCCCGCCGCCTCGGGCTGCCCATCGAGGCCAAGCTGCTGCTGCACGTGGCCCCGACCACCTGGCCGCCGCAGGACAGGCCCTGGCCGACCACCCCGCCGTCCACGGTGCGTTTGCGACTTCCGGCCCCTCGAACCTGCACGCCGCCGCGTACTTCCCCGACCTGACCGCGCTCTACGGGTTCCTCTCCCGCGACCTGTCCGGGCTCGGAATCACCCAGGTGGAGACAGCGATCGTGAGCCGCGCCGCGAAACGTACACCGCCCCTGGGCGTCGAGCTCCCTGCCCGAGCCACCCCCACGCGGCGTCGGCCACCGGCCCGCGTGGGGAGGGGAAGGGGTAGCAGGCGGGTGAAGCGACCCGGGCAGAGCCGCGAAGGACGTACCGACACTCCTCACTCCCGACTCGGCAACAACCCGCGCGCACCGCAGAGCTGCAGGGTCCCGCCGGGGCCGGTCATGGTCGGCGAGTCGGCGCAGGCCACCTACGGTTGGCGAGGCGCCCAGGACGTCATGGCCGGGCACGGCGCCGCGCAACCGGCCCTAACGCGCTCGTTCTGCTTCGGCCCGCAGTTCTCAAGGTCAATCGATGGCTCGCTCTGGCCGACACTCCCGTCGGCCCCTTGTCTCTGTCCTTATCCGGGCCATCCACGTCCGGAACGACCCGAAGCGCCATCAGGTCCCCGGTGAGCGCGGTCCCGCACTTGGCGCAGTAGAAGACGGTCGCACGCCGGGTTTTGGCGCTTGACGGACGGAAACGTCCATGAAGATTTCGGTACGGGAGCGGGCCCCGACCGCGTACCTGATCAGGGGCCGTTGCACTCGACGGAAGGCTGGTGGTCAGCCCGTGGAGCGGTCGCCGGTGCCCGCCTTGTTGAGCCAGGTGTCGGCAGTTCCGTCACTTGATCTTCGCGGCCGGCGCCCAGGCTGCGATCGTCCTGCGGCGGGGGCTGGTCATCCTTGTTGTGATGTGGGGTATGTGGTGTGGCAGGCGACGGAAGGATTCTCATGACCACCTATGTGATCACTGTGCCGGGCACCTTTACCGCTGGTATCGACGATGCGGCTAGGCAGCGGCTGGGGCGGGCGCTGCGGCCCGCGGATCCGCACGGCACCAGGATGGGCAGTGCCGAGGACCTGGACGTGCTCGCGGTCAACGACGACAACACCTTCGCTCTCCGGCTCACCGTGGAGGCGGACACCAACGCCGACGCGGAGCGCGAGGCGCGGAAGCTCGCGGACACCGCGCTTCGGGACGCCGGACTCGACGCGGACAGCGTGCCGCTCGGCCCCGCAGTGATCACCGGCATCGACTCCGAGATCGCCTAGCGTGCGTGCTGCTGAGACTGGCGTACTCGGGTGTGGCTAGGAGGTCCTAACAAAGGCGTTGGACGTGGCGGTGGGTGATGAGGCGGGTGGCGAGGCCGAGGACGGCTTCGTGGATGTCATCGTGTCGTTCCCAGCGGATCCGCAGACGGCGGAAGCCGTGCAGCCAAGCCATGGTGCGCTCGACCACGTAACGCACGTAACGGAAGATGCCGAGGCCCTAGCCGTGTTCCGTGCCTCGTTCGGCGATGACCGGGCGGATGCCGCGGGCCCAGAGCAAGCGCCGGTACTTGTCGTGGTCGTAGCCACGGCCCGCCAGGAGCGCGTCGGGCCGGTATCTGGGCTGGCCGACGACACCGGCCGCGGCCGGAACCTTGTCGAGCAAGGGCAGCAACTGGGTGACGTCGTTGCGGATTCCGCCGGTCAGTGACACCGCGAGTGGGATGCCCTGGCTGTCGGTCGGGACATGGTGCTTGCTGCCCGGCCGCGCGCGGTCGACTGGGCTGGGCCCGCTTTCGGGCCGCGCCGAGCGGCCCGCACGGGGAGGAGTCGATCACTGCCCGCGACCAGTCCAGGTTCTTCGCCACCCGCAGCTTCTTCAGCAGCACCAGGTGCAGCGCGTCCGAGACGCCGGCCTCGTTCCACGCGGCCAGCCGCCGCCAGCAGGTCATCCCCGAGCCGAAACCGAGTTCCTGCGGCAGGTACTCCCACTGGATACCGGTGTGCAGCACGAACAGGCTCCCGCACAGCGCCTGACGGTCCGGTATCCGCGCCCCTGCCCTCGACCAGCTTCGGACCCGGCTCGGGCGGCAACGGCCCGATGGGCGACCACAGTTCATCCGACACGATCCATGGCCGCGACTGACGTTTCCCCACGACCAGACCAATGACCACCCAAGCCGAAAGGCACATGATCAACAGCTTCAGCTAGGACTTCTAAGTGCCGGATAGTGACCCTGCGCATGGGGCGCTCTCCTTCCGGTGGGGCGTCGGCCGCGAGCCGAACGCGTCGTGCGCGGTGAGCAACGCGAAGGCAGAAGACTGCAATACATCGGAGGAGTCAAGGACTTCGTTCGAGATTGGTGATGTGCGCAGGAGTTCTGAAATCGTCCCGTTCGTAAGCGACTTTGGGCCTTGATGGCCGCCCGTCGAGGTCATTGACAGCGGTTCATGGCGTGCCTAGGTTCCCAGATACACCCGATGTATAAGTGACCGTCAGTTCTGGAGGACGATGATGATCTCGCAGCCGGGGAATCGCTCGCCGGTGCCCCGCAGAGTCGTACTCGGTACCGCGCTGGGTGGAGTTGCTGCTGTGGCCGTGCCCGGGGAGACGGCTCATGCCGAGGAGCCCGTCGACGTGATGCGGGCAGGCAGAAGTCCCTGGAGAATCCGGAACACCATGCGCGCCGACGGTGCATGGGAGAAGTTCCTGCGGGGCCAGGATCTGCTGTGGAAGAAGCTGCCCACCCTCTGGCACCAGGGGCCGTTCCTCGGCGACGGGTTACTCGGCAGCATGGTGTACCAGGAGCCGGGCGCCAACCAGATCCGTTTCACCGTCAAGCACGGCCGCGTCCAGGACCATCGGCCCGAGTTCGGCAGCGGCTGGGGAACCTGCCGTCTGCCGGTCGGCCATCTCACGCTCGAACCGGTCGGCACCATCACCTCCGTCGACTGGCGGCTGAGCCTGTGGAACGCCGAGCTCACCGGCACCGTCACCACCACCGCGGGCGCGCTCACCCTCTCCGCCCTCATCCACGACGAGGTCTTCGCCGCCCACGTGACGGCTGCCGGCGACGAACGGGTCACCTGGACGTTTCACCCCGAGGAAGCCCTCAGCCCCGGCGCATCAGCGAGGCCCCGCCCTCCGGCTACACCGCCAACCCGCCCTGGACGACCAGGAGTTCCGCCGACGGCACCGAGCAGGTCCTCCAGCCCCTGATAGGCGGTGGCCAGACCGCCACCGCCTACCGCCACACCGGGCACGACCTGCTGCTCAGCGTCGGACACAGCTCGCCCTCCGACACCGCAGCCGAAACCGCTTCGCTGCGCAATCTCCGGCGCGCCGCTACGTACGGCACCCTCAGACGACGGCACACCCAGTGGTGGCACACGTTCTACCGCAAGAGCTTCGTCTCGTTCCCCGACCAACGCCTGCAGAGCTTCCACTGGATCCAGCTCTACAAGGTCGCCTCCGCCAGCCGCGCCGGCGGACCCGTCATGGCCACCTCCGGGCCGTGGCTGGAGCCCACGCCCTGGCCCGCGGTGTGGTGGAACCTCAATGTCCAGTTGGAGTACTGGCTCATCCATGGCTTCAACCACCCTGAGCTGGACTCGCTCGCCACCACGCTGCGCCAGAACCAGGAACAGCTCGCCGCCAACGTGCCCACTGCCTATCAGGCGGACAGCTCCGGCATCGGCCGCAGTTCCGACATGTTCGCCAACCGCGAGGTGGGCCGACCGGGAACAGGCGCCGAGACCGGCGACCTCACCTGGGCACTGCACAACGTGTGGCTGTCCTACCGGCACAGCATGGACAAGGCGCTGCTGCGCGACACGATCTATCCCGTGCTGCGCCGGGCGATCAACTACTACCTCCACTTCCTCACCCCGGGCAGCGACGGCAGACTCCACCTGCCCAGCACGCTCTCGCCCGAATACCCCGTCGTGCCGCCCCAGGACACGAACTACGACCTGGCCCTCATCCGCTGGGGCTGCCAGACGCTCATCGAGTCCGCCCAACTGCTCGAGATTGACGACGAGTTGACACCACGGTGGCAGGAGGTGCTGGCGAGGCTCACGCCCTACCCGGTCGACGAGAACGGCTTCATGATCGGCGCCGACACCCCTACGCGCAGTCCCACCGGCACTACTCGCATCTGCTGATGGTGTACCCGCTGTATCTCGTCAACTGGGACCAGCCCGGCAGCCGCGACCTGATCACGAAGTCGGTGACCCACTGGCACGCGCTGACCGGCGCTCACCGGGGCTACAGCTACACCGGGGCCGCCTCCATGTACGCGATGACCGGTGACGGAGACACCGCGATCACGTATCTGCGGAAGTTCTTCGACCCGACCACGCGCTATCCCTGCCGTGCCAACACGCACTACACCGAGGCCGGGCCGGTCATCGAGACGCCGCTGTCCGCCTCGCAGTCGCTGCACGACATGTTCTGCCAGAGCTGGGGCGGCGTGATCCGCGTCTTCCCGGCCGTTCCGTCCTCCTGGGCGGACGTCACCCTGCACGACTTCCGCACCCAGGGCGCCTTCCTGGTCAGCGCTGTGCGAAAAGCCGGGGTGACCCGGTTCATCAGGATCAGAAGCCTGGCGGGCGAACCGCTCAAGCTGCGGCACGGCCTGACCGGGACCCTCACGGTGCTGCTGGACGACGGCACTCCCGCCCAGACCCACGATCTGGGAGAGGGCACCCTCGCCATCGACCTTCCCCGGGGCCGTGAGGTGCTCGTCCACGCCGCTTCCCGTCCCGATCTCGTCATCGCGCCCGTCGCCGTCAGTGAGCCGGGGCCCGCCTGGGGTCTGCCGTAGCGGACCCGGGAGGACGTTGGTGTGGCGTCGGGTCCGAGGCGGCCTGCCGGGCCGTCGCGGACTCGACGCCACGCTTTCGCACCGCGCTGGTCAGGGTCTGATGGTCAGCCAGTCCAACTGGGCCACCGGGCCGGTGCCCGCCGCCACGACGTACAGGTCGTGTGATCCGGTGACCGTGTGCCTGAGGGCCACGGATCGCTCCTGCCAGCCACCGGTGCCCTTCAGCGGTATCACTGCCACCACGCGACCGTCCGGCTTGTCCAGGCGCAGCTGAAGTGAGCAGCCGCGATCGCAGGCCGGGGCGAGGCGCAGGGTGAGGTGCTCGCCGCTCAGGTTCGCCTGGCGGAAGCCCACCCGGTCCCCGCCCCGGAGGGAATCCGCCGCGGTGCCGCGGATTGCTCCCCTACCTCCGTGGCCTGCTCCGCCTGGAGTGTCGAGGCGGCGTCGGGTCCGTCACCGTACAGGCGGATGTCGTTGACGACCCAGGGAGTGGGGCCGCCCGTGGTGAGCGTGATGCGCACGTAGCGGGCGGTGGTCTGCCGGGGAACACCGCGTCCTGCGTGAAGGAACGGCCCAGGACCCGGGCGAGCGGCTCACCCCAGTGCGTGCCGTCGCGGCTCACGGAGACGGCGAAGCCGTACGGCTGGCCGCTGGTGTCGCGGCCCGCGTCGAGGGAGAGCCGGTCGAAGGTCTTGCTCTCGCCGAGGTCGACGGTCAGGAACTGGCCGGCGTTCTGCGGTGCGGCGCCCGTCCAGCGGGTGTTGATGTCTCCGTCGACGGTGGCGGAGGCGTCGGTGCCGTCGCTTGCGGTAGCCGTCCAACTGCCGTGCCGCACTCGCTGTTGGCAGCCGGGCAGATCGCAGCCGGCCGACCAGATGGGTGCGCCGTACTCGTAGGCGCCCTGGTCGGGGGCGGTACCCAGGGCGTCGGTGGTGATGCCGTCGACCATTTCGCCCGCGTCGATGGCGGGCGAACCCGGCGTCAGCCACAGCTCACCGTTGACGGCGTCCGCGTAGCCGGGGTTGGAGCCGATCAGGTTGGAGCGGACGACCGGCAGCGGGTCTCCGGCCTTCGTCGCGGTGACCGGCTTGGGGCCGACGATGTTGCTGAAGTACGAGCCGGACGCGTCCGTGGCGCCGCCGAGGGCGGTCGAAGCGACGTTGATGCCCACTCCGTAGCTGGAGTTGTGGTCCTCATTCGCGATACTGGGGCCGGTGTGGCCGTTGAAGTAAACACCCCGGCTTCCGGTGTTCCAGGCCACGTTGTGATGCAGCCGGAAGTGGCCCGAGTAGTTGTCGACGTAGTAGCCGTTCTGGCCGTCGGCGTCGTGCGCGGTGTTGTGGTCGATCGAGGTGCCTGAGCCGTTCAGGCTGCAGCAGACGTAGAAGGGCGAGCCGTCGCGGGAGGTGCGCATCGCCTCGGAGATGTCGTTGTGGGCGATGCGGTTGTCGTGGAACTCCGTGCCGTTGAGCTGCCAGGCGGTGTCGATGGCCGCTCGTCCGGTGCGCCGGATCGTGTTGTGGGTGACGGTGTGGCCGTTGCCGTTGATCTCGATGCCCGGGTGTAACTGCCCATCCAGCCGACGTCGTGGATGTAGTTGTCGGTGACGGTGTTCCCGGTGCCACGGACCAGGACGCCGTCGCCGGCCGACTGGGCGATCTCACTGTTCCTGAGGGTGTTGCCGTTGCCGAGGATCTGTACACCGGAGTCGAGGATGCGGGAGGCGACGATGTTGCCCTCGAAGGGCGGGACCGCGAGATCGCTGTCCGGTGGCATGGGCAGCGTGGAGAACTCGGAGATGTACGTGGCGTGCAACCCGTCGACCACAACTCCCGTACTGGAGGCGCCTGTTCGTAGGGAGGTTCCCCACAGGTTCAGCCCCCGCACGGTGACGTACGAGCTGTTGCTGAGGTCGACGCCCCACAGCCGGTGCTTGGCGGTCACGGTGTGTCCGGCGATGCCGCCCTTCGGGGGACCAGGTAGAGCCGGTGCGCTGCCTTGTCGTAATACCACTCCCCGGGCTGGTCGAGGGCGGCCTTCGACCCGACGAGGTAGTAGTTGCGGTAGGTCTGGTTGCCCATGCACAGGGCGGGCAACGGTAGTTGCCGCCCTTGAAGTCCAGTTGGCCCGGTGTGGCGGCGGTGACCGTGCCGGTCTGTTGAGCCCAGGGGTTGGAGCCCGCCCACAGGTGGACCGTGGCGCCGGTCCAGTCGGCGTCGGGCAGGTCGCTGTCGTCGATGTGCTGGTCGGTCGAGGTGGTGTCGGCCTCCGCCCAGGTGGCGTTCAGTGGATCGGGCCCGGAGTTGGGCCAACGACCCTCTGCCGCGCGGGTGTTGTCCAGGAACACCGCGTTGAAGTCGGGGTCGGGCGGCAGGTCGGTGTCGGCCGCGACCAGTCCGCCGCCGACGTCCTTCCAGCCGGTCACCTGATCGGTCCCGTCGACGGTCACCGGTCCGTCGCCATAGGCGGCGATCGTGACGGGGGCGCTCTTGCTGCCGGAGGGAGGAGTG
Organism: Streptomyces sp. P3; assembly: GCA_016893485.2. Classification (GTDB taxonomy): domain Bacteria; phylum Actinomycetota; class Actinomycetes; order Streptomycetales; family Streptomycetaceae; genus Streptomyces. The sequence continues at coordinate 144,891 of JAFEKX020000001.1, read as the reverse complement.
AGCTGTTCGCGGTAGGTGCCGTGGTGGATCAGGCAGGTGTCGCCGGGGCGGACGTGTTGGAGGCAGGCGCCGATGGTGCGCAGTGGGCTCGCCTGCGTACCGTGTGCCTGGTCGCTTCCTCGGGGCGCGACGTAATAGGTGTGGCCGGACTGTGCCGCCTGCGCCTGGACCGGGAAGGTCAGCAGCGCGGTCACGGCGGCCAGTACGGACAGGTTTCTGAGTCTCAAGTCCCGTCTCCCATGGTCGGATGTGCTGTGGTCGTGGGGTGCGCGATGGTCGGAAGGGGTGCGGTGGCCGGCGGTTGCCGCCAGGTCGTCTCGGCTTCGTCGCCGCTCGGGACACCGAGCACGGCGCACTTCAACCAGTGCTCGCCGGGCGGGAGTCGCCCGAGGAGGACGGGCAGGGCGGTGCGTCGTGCGAGGACGTTCGTGCCGGGCAGGCAGTCGACGACCTCGCCCTCGCGTCGGCCGTCGAGGTCGTGCAGTCCGGTGAGTCCCGCGGGGGCCGACACCCTCGCGTACGCGGGCCCGGTCTCGCGGTCGGTGCCCGCGTCCCGGTCGACGGCGAAGCCGCCCTCGCCGGTGTGCAAGGCACGAGCGGTGCGGATGCGGTGGGTGCGCACATGCCAGGGCGCGGTGGCCGTCAGCCAGGTGGTGATCTCCACATCGGGCCAGGGGTGCCAGGTGCTGCGGACCGTGTCGGCCGTGACCTGGGGTCGGTCGGCTGCTCGCGCACTCGGTAGTGGGTCCCGCCGTCGTCGCTCAACGCCAACATCGAGTCGTGGGCGCCCTGTTCGAGTCCGAGCGTGCCGTTGGGAAGGCTGAAGCCGAAACGGGTCGAGTACGCGAACTTGGCGTACTTCTCGGCACCATGGCGCACCCATGGGTGGTGCTGGCGTCCGGCGAGCAGGCTGACGTCACCGGATGCCCGCATGAGGACCGCGCCCGCGTGCGGCTGGGCACTGACGGTGGGCAGTGCGGGTGGCGCCTCCTCCCGCGCGGTCCAGAACGCGTGCTGGGCGGGCAACGCGAGCGGCAGATACGCCTTGAGCGACCAGTAGGGGGAGCCGAAGGCGTTGTACTGCTCGGCCAGCGCGGGTTGCGGATAGCCGTAGCCGATGGACAGCACACCGTCGGGTCCGGTCACCGGACGCCCGTGCCACCAGCGCAGATGCCGCAGCAGATACCCCTTGATCTGACCCCACGGCAGCACGTCGACGCCCGCGAACGGCAGCGCGCCCCAGAAGGCGGCCTGCGCCCAGCGGTAGGTCAGGCTGCGGCCGTACGGAACGGCCGCGCCGTCGTCGGCGAACCAGTGCCGGAAGTCGCCGGCGAACCGGGCCGCGCGGTCCTTGAAACGGTCGCCGTCGGTGAGCGTGTCGTACAGCAGGCCGTAGAAGTGCATCGACCACGGGACGTAGTAGTCGCGTCGTTCGGTGGGCCCGTCCGCATACCAGCCGTCACCGAGCCAGAAGGTCTCCAGACGATCGAGGCGCATGGTGATCAGCGAGCGGTCGTAACGCACTCCCACCCGGTCGAGACCCAGGGCGATCAGCACCGGGAAGAAAAGCCAGTTGTTGTCGGAGGTCGCCCGGGGCAGCGCGCTGAGCAGCCAGTGTGCGAGCCGGTCGCGTTCGGGACCGCTCAGTGGGTCCCACCACTGCTCGGGGGCGAGGGCGAGCGCGAAACCGATGGCGGCCATCTCCACGATGCGCTGGTCGTGGTCGGCCGGCTCGCCCCAGTACTCGGAGTGCTCGGGATCGCTGCCGTGAGCGAGTCCCTCGACCCACAACTCGGCGTGGGGCACTGCTTGTTCACCGGCGGCGAGGGGCGCGAGCCCCCATAGCGGGCGGGCGAACGCCTCCAGCTCGGCGGCCGTGTCGTCGTGGATCGCGGTGTTCACGCCGAGCCGGACGCGCGCCCGGCCCGCGCTGAAGCGGGACGTGACAGGCTCGACCAATTCCCTTACCTCGGAGGCGAGTCGGCTACGTGCTTCGTCCAACGTTCCCTCTCCTTCCAGTGGGCGCTTCTCTGCGCATCAGCCCTTCTCCGCTCCGGCCAGCAGGCCGGTGCGCAGGAAGCGCTGGGCGAGGACGAATCCGATGAGCAGCGGCGCGCAGGCGACGAGTCCGGCAAGGGCAGCTTCCGGCTGGTGGATGTCGAGGTCGGCGAAGCCGCTGGAGTTGTTGACGGCGCCGGTGGACTGCAGCAGGGACATCAGGCCGAGTTGGAGGGTGAAGGTGCGGTCGTCCGAGAGCATCACGAAGGGCAGGAAGAAGTCGGTCCAGCAACGGACGAAGCCGAAGAAGGCGATCAGTGCGATGGCGGGGCGGGCGAGCGGTAGCGCGACAGACCAGAACAACCGCAGTTCACTGGCCCCGTCGATGCGTCCGGCATCCAGCAGGCTGTCGGGCACATTGGTTTGGAAGTGCAAGAAGGCCAGGTAGACGCCGAAGGGGTAGAACGACAGCGGGAGGATCACCGACCAGACCGTGCCGGTGAGGTTGATCGCTGACATCTCCAGGTAGAGGGGGAGCACCAGTGCGGCCGGGGGCAGGATCATCGTCACGATCGAGAGGGTCAGCAGTGTCCGGCGGCCGGCGAAGGTGTGTTTGGCGAGCGCGTAGCCCGCGGGCACGCACAGCAGGAGGGCGAGGGCCACGCTGGCCGCGGCGTAGAGGATCGAGTTGCCGATCCACAGGGTGATCTCACCGTCGTTGTACGACGTCAGGTGTGACCAGGCGCTGCCCACGTTGCCCAGGGAGCCGAAGCCGAAGGGTGAACCGGTGGTCAGGTCGTCGGCCGTGCGGGTGGGGGCCAGGAGCAGCCAGAGCAGGGGCAGTCCGAAGAAGACGGCCGCGCCGGACAGGAACAGGGCGCGGGCGCCACGTGACAGTGCGGTCATCGCGTCATTCACCGTGAGTCGGGGAGTGGGTGGCGTACATGCGGGTGCGGGTGATCACGATCCAGGCGGCCAGTACGCCGACGCCGAGCATGGCCAGTGACAGTGCGGCGGCCTTGCCGAAGTCGCCGTCCTGGGTGGCGTAGACGTAGGCGAGCTGGTTGACGGACCAGGTGGGGCTGATCTGGCCGGGGGCGCTCGTGGACAGCACGGTGGGTTCGACGAACACCTGGCTGCCGGAGGCGAAACTGGAGATCAGCACGAAGGCGACGTAGGTGCGGACCATCGGCAGTTTGACGTGCCACATGGTCCGCCAAGCGGACGCGCCGTCGACCTGGGCGGCCTCCAGGACGTCCTTGGGGAGTGCGTTGAGCGCCCCGTAGAGGACCACGATCCATCCGCCCGCATGCACCGCCACGCCCATCACGGTGAGGACGCCGATAAGGCTGCCGCCGGAGAGTGCGTCCGTGGCGCTCTTGACGTCCAGCAGCTTGAGCAGGGGGAGAACGGGCTGCTGTCCGGGCTGATCATGAACAGCCACAGCAGGGCGGCGGCGGAGCCGGTGACCGCGCCGGGCAGGTAGTAGACGAGTTGGAGGGCGTTCGTCGTTCGGCCGGGGCGGGCGTGCAGGGTGAAGGCGAGGGACAGCACGGTCAGGAGCAGGATCGGCAGCCACAGCAGGAGATATGTCGTCACGTGGGTGGCCGCGTCGCCGAGCCGGTAGTCGTGAAAGACGGTCGCCCAGTGGCTGCCGGTGAAGGAGCCGTCCTCGACGACGGAGGTCCACAGTGCGTATCCGGCCGGGGCGAGCCCGAAGACCGCGAGGAACACCGCGTAGGGGCCGACGAGGATCCAGACGGCAGCGCTAGGGGTGGGGCGGCGTCGGCGGCGGGTTGCCACCGGTCGCGCGACGGCGAGCGTGGGTGGGCGGGACGGTGTGAGAGTCCTCATCCGACCGAGTACCCGCTGGTTTTGGCCGCCGCTTCCAGCTTTTCCTGCCAACTTCCCAGGGAATCACGGAGGTTGCCGCCGGAGTCGACCGCCTTGACGAACGTGTCGTTGAAGCTGCTCTGCCAGTCGGCCTCGAAGCGGATCGCGCCGAAGGCGGACGCAGTGCGTTCGCCGCCGCGTTGAGGGCGGGCATCGGGTCGGAGGCGTAGTACGGGTCCTTCGACTTGGCCTCGCCCCACTTCGTGGCGGCTGCCGTGAAGGCGGGGTAAGTGGGTTGTTTCGCCTGGAGGTTGATGTCGGTGGTCAGCCAGCGCACCAGGTCTGCGGCCTGCCGGGTACGGCTCCCGGCGTGCGAGGAGACCAGGAAGGCGCCGCCGCCGACCTGTCCGGCGTATGGCTTGCTCTCGCCTGGCCACGTGGGCATGGGGGCCGCGCTGATCCTGCCTCGGGGCACCTTGAAGGCGGGCGAGAACATGAAGTCGCCGAACCAGGCCGGGGCCGGCAGCATGAGGATCTTGTCGCCTTTGCCGAACTTCGCGAAGCCCGGGTCGATGGGCACGACGGTGGTGACGGCCTTCTTGCGGGCGAGTGGTTGAAGCAGGTCGGCGACCCGGGTGCACGTCGGGCGACGGAGGTCTATGTGGACCTGCGTGAGGCTGAGCGTGTCGCGGGTGGGGCAGCCGCTGCTGCCGAAGTAGATGCCGGCGCCGTATTTGCCGTTGACGGCTCCGACGATGGTGCCGGGGTGTTCCGCGGCAGCTTTCAGGCCGGTCCTCTGGTACTCGGCCCAGGTCTTGGGGACCTGATATCCGTACCGTTTCATCAGTTTCGCGTCGTACCACAGGACGGTGGGGGCGATGTCGTTGCGCAGGCAGTACGTCTTGCCGCCGAAGGTGCAGGTGTCGAGGGAACCTGGGGCGAAACCGTCGCGTACGGACTTGGGGACCAGGGCGTCGAGCGGCGCCGCCGAAGCGGAATTTCGAGCTCGCGAGCGTCGCCGCCTCGGCAGGGTTGGCGAGGAAGACGACATCGGGCCAGCCGCTCTCGGTGCGGTCGGCGAGAGATCTTGGTGGGTACGTACCCGGCGTCGGGCGGGATGGTGACGATGCGCATCTTTACGTCGGGGTGATCCTTCTTGTACTGCTGGGCCGCGGGCATACGGGTGTTGTCCACCCAGACCAGCAGCCCGCCCTTCCCGGCGCTGGAACCCCCGCCGTCACCGCCACCGGTGCCTCCGCAGCCGGAGAGCAGCAGAGCCACGGCCGCGGTCGCGGCCAGGGGAGCCACGTGCCATCTCTTCATGGGGACCACCTTTTCGCCGAGGACTTACTCCGGGAACGGGTATTGCGATACTTTTCGCAAAACTCGATCGCCCGGAACGTAGGAGATACATCCGATGACGTCAATGGTTCGGACCGGATCCAGTGATGGGAGACGGCGTACGCTCGCTGAAATCGCCGATCTGGCTGGCGTATCGGTGTCCACGGTCTCCAAGGTCCTGCATAAGAGATCCGATGTATCGGCGGGCACGCGTGCCAAAGTGCAGCGGCTGTTGGAACAGCACGGCTACCTGGCGAAGCACCATCCGGCCGCCACCACGGCCCCGCCCGGCGGCCTGATCGACTTCGTCATCAACGAACTGGACAGCCCTTGGGCAGTCGAGCTGATCCGGGGCGCGGAGGACGTCCTGCACGACGCGGGCATGGGGCTGGTCGTCTCCTCCACCCACGGCCGGACCCGGCGCGCCCGGCAGTGGCTGGATTCGCTGGCCACCCGCTCCACACGCGGAGCGATCCTCGTGGTCCCCGAACTGACGCCCGAACAGCACGAGGAACTGGGCCGGCTCGGCATCCCCTACGCACTGGTGATGCCGATCGACGAACCCGCGCCGGGCACACCATGGGTGGGCGCGACCAACTGGCCCGGCGGACTGGCAGCGACGCGGCACCTCATCGAGCTGGGCCATCGACGCATCGCGATCATCAGTGGCCCGGAACGCCGGCTCACCTCCCGTGCGCGGGTCGACGGCTACCGTTCGGCCCTTGCGGAGGCAGGCCTGCCCTTCGACCCCGAGCTGGTGCGCTACGGGGACTTCACGCACGGCCTCGCGCATCAACACGCCCTGGAACTGCTGGCGTTGCCCAACCGTCCGACAGCGATCTTCGCCGGCAGCGACCACCAGGCACTGGGCACCTACCGGGCCGCCGCCGAACTGGACCTGCGTATCCCGGACCAGGTCAGCGTGGTCGGCTTCGACGACCTGCCCTTCGCGGACTGGGTCACCCCACGCCTGACGACGATCCGCACCCCGCTCGCCGACATGACCGCCCTCGCGGCCCGGATGGTGCTGACGCTGCTCTCCGGGGAACAGCCGGAGTCGACGCGGGTGGAGGTGGCGACGGAGCTGGTGGTGAGGGAGAGCAGCGGACGCCCGTGACGGTGAGGCGGGCGATCACGGCATCGCAGCGCACACGGCCGAGAGGTGGGGCCGGGGCTCGCAGGTGCAGTCGTCTCGGCTACTGCCGGGCGAGCGGGCGTCGTGCGGGGCGCTCAGGACGAAACCGTGGCGTGGCCCGTTCGCGTTCGGAGCAGTATGTCCCTCGCGGGTACGTTGTTTCGCGCGTCGGTTTGCGCAAACGGGACTCCATGCCAATACCGACACGGCATCGGGCGGGGCTTCAGACCCGCGCGGGAGCCGGGCGGTGCTCCAGCCAGGCGAGTCTGTCAGCCCAGTCGCCGTGAGGCGCGCTGGAGCAGTGTCCGCAGCAGGGCCGTCTCCTCTGTTCCGAGGGCGGTCACGATGTGGTCCTTTTCGTGTTCGACCGCAGCGGTCCAGCGGGGAGTGCCTCGGCCCCCGGTCCGAGGCAAAGACCAGGACGCGTCGCCGGTCGGTGTCGTCCACCCGGCGCAGGACGAGGCCGAGGGAGACCATGCGGTCGACGACCTTGGTCAGAGTCGGCGCTGTCAACAGGGCGAACTCGGCGACTTCGGCCATGGCGTGGCCGGTGCCGTCGCCCAGGAACGACAGCACGCGCCACTCCTCGAGCGTCGCGCCCTCGGCCTTCAACGCCTCACCGAGCCGTTGGACGACGCTCCGTTCCACGAGAGTGAGCGCTCGTGCCAAGTCGAGTTCGGATACGGCCGCCGGGGTGGTGGTCATGGTCCTGCCCAGTGTCGTCGCGGTGTGGGGGACTGCGGTCGCGGTTGTGCACGCTGGTGCCGCCGCGAGGGTGCGTCGTGGAACGGCTCCACGATACAGTCATTTCCTTATCGCTGTGAAATATTCTCGTAGCAACCAATCGCTAATGTGAGCCCTATGATCGAGAAGGCGACTGTCCGGCTCGGCTCTCCGGCAGATCGAACCCGGGACATGCTGGATGTCGCCCTGGTGATACCGCTCCAGGGACCCGCCGGGATCTTCGGGCCGTCCTGCGAGAGTTGCGCCCAGCTCGCGGCCGAGGAGGTCAACGCCGCCGCGGGCGTGCTGGGCAGGGAGTTGCGACTGGTGCTCGTCGACGGCGGAGCGCCGCCCGAGCAGGTGGCGACCGAGATCGACGCGCTGGTCTCCGGCGGTGTCGTCGACGCGGTGGCCGGCTGGCACATCTCCGCCGTCCGGGAGGTCGTCGCCCCGCGCATCGACGGCCGTGTGCCGTACGTGTACACCGCCCTCTACGAGGGGGAGAGCGGTCGCCCGGCGTGTTCCTCACCGGCGAGACCCCGGGCCGTCAACTGCGGCCCTCACTGCAGTGGTTCGCCGGTGAACTCGGTATCCGCCGCTGGACGATCGTCGGCGACGACTACGTCTGGCCCTGCTCCTCCGCCCGCGCCGCCCGCCGCTATCTGCGGGAACTGGGCGGCGAGGTCTGCGACGAGATCTATGTACCCCCTGGGAACCAGGGACTTCGCTCCGGTTCTGGCCAGGGTTGCGGCCAGCGACTGCGAGGCGGTCCTCATGCTGCTGATCGGCGACGACGCCGTGCTCTTCAACCGCGCGTTCACCGCCGCCGGACTCGACCGCGACCACATCCGGTTCAGCTCGCTGATCGAGGAGAACGTCCTGCTGGCGACCGGGCCGGAGAACACACGGGGGCTGATGACCGCGGCCGGCTACTTCGAGGACCTGCCCACCGCGTCCGGCCTCGACTTCGCCGCCGCCTACGGCCGCCGGTTCGGCCCCGCCGCGCCGGTCCTCAACAGCCTGGGCGAGTCCTGCTACGAGGGCGTGCGCATGCTCACCGAGCTGCTGCGCCGCGCGGGCGGCACGGACATGGACAGGATCCAGGCGACCGCGGAGGGGCTGGAGTACGAGACCCCGCGCGGCACCGTCCAGATCCGTGACCGCCATCTGCGCCAGCGGGTGTTCCTCGCCGCGGCCGACGGGCTGCAGTGGGACGTGCTCCAGCAACTGCCGTAGGCGACACCTCGGCGCCTCCATCCTTTTACGCGCACGTAACACGGCGAACTCTTGCCCAATTGCTTCGGCTGGAAATACTTTTTCTCTCGAAGCTTTTGGAGGTGAGTTGTCCATGGCGACATACCAGTACCGCTGCCCGGACTGTGGTCCCTTCGACATGACCCGTCCGATGGGCCGCGCCCACTCCGACGAGCAGTGCCCCACGTGCGGCCTCCACGGCCGCCGCGTGTTCACCGCCCCGATGCTCCCCCGCATCTCCGCCCCCTGACCCGAGCCCTCCAGTCCCAGGAGGCCAGCGCCCACGAACCGCGCGTCGTCACCGAGGTGCCGTCGGCTCGCCGCCGCCCGACCCCGGCGTCCGACCCCCGCCAGGCCCAACTGCCCAAGCCCTGACTCCTGTTGCCCGAAGCCCCACCCACCTGTCCTTGAGGCAGTCCCATGCCCGAAGTCGTCTTCAGCGTCGACCAGGCCATGTCCATGCGCGACCAGAAGGTCCCCGGCCACAACCGCTGGCACCCCGACATCCCGCCCGCCGTCACCGTGAAGCCGGGCTCGGACTTCCGCATCGAATGCCGCGACTGGACCGACAACCAGATCGGCAACAACGACTCGGCCAACGACGTACGCGACGTCGACCTCAGCCACGCCCACATGCTCAGCGGGCCCATCGCCGTGGAGGGCGCCGAACCCGGTGACCTGCTCGTCGTCGACATCCTCGACCTCGGACCCGTACCGCAGTCGCAGGGGAGGGCTCCGGACAGGGCTGGGGCTACACCGGCGTCTTCGCCAAGGACAACGGCGGCGGGTTCCTCACCGACCGCTTCCCCGACTCGTACAAGGCCGTCTGGGACTTCCACGGCCAGCAGGCCACCTCACGCCACATCCCCGGCGTCCGCTACACCGGCATCACCCACCCCGGCCTCTTCGGCACCGCGCCCTCCGCCGAACTGCTGGCCCGCTGGAACGCCCGCGAGCAGGCACTCATCGACACCGACCCGCACCGGGTGCCGGCCCTCGCCCTGCCCCCGCTGGCCGCGGGCGCCCTGGCCGGGACAGCGGACGGCGACACCGCCTCCCGTATCGCCGCCGAAGGTGCCCGCACGGTCCCGGCCCGCGAGAACGGCGGGAACCACGACATCAAGAACTTCACCCGCGGCTCACGGGTCTTCTACCCCGTCCTCGTCCCCGGTGCCCTGCTGTCCGGTGGCGACCTGCACTTCAGCCAGGGCGACGGCGAGATCACCTTCTGCGGCGCCATCGAGATGGGCGGCTACATCGACCTGCACGTCGACCTGATCAAGGGCGGCATGGAGAAGTACGGGGTCACGACCAACCCGATCTTCATGCCCGGCAACGTCCCGCCCCAGTACACCGAGTTCATCTCCTTCGTCGGCATCTCCGTCGACCACGACACGGACACCAACCACTACCTCGACGCGACGATGGCGTACCGCAACGCCTGCCTCAACGCCGTCGACTACCTCACCACCTTCGGTTACAGCGGCGAGCAGGCCTACCTCCTCCTCGGCTCGGCCCCGATCGAGGGCCGGATCAGCGGAGTCGTCGACATCCCGAACGCGTGCAGCACCCTCTACCTCCCCACGGCGATCTTCGACTTCGACATCAAGCCGACGGCCGAGGGACCGAGGAAGGCCGACCGCGGCCAGTGCGCCGTCACCTCCTGAAAATCTCGCCCCGAAAGTGCAGTCCCGCCCGTTCCCCGAAAGGACATCCCATGAGCGAACATCTCACCTTCCAGCTGGGTGACTTCACCACCCAGCACGGCGCCACCCTGCGTGGTGCCACCCTCGCCTACACCACGTACGGCGAGCTGAACGCCGACAAGTCCAACGTGATCGTGTACCCCACCTGGTACTCCGGCCGGCACTGGGACAACGAGTGGCTCATCGGCTCCGGCCTGGCCCTGGACCCGGAGCACTACTTCATCATCGTCCCCAACATGCTCGGCAACGGCCTGTCCACGTCACCGAGCAACACGCCACCGCCGTACGACCGCGCCCGCTTCCCGCACATCACGGTGTACGACCAGATCGAGGCCCAGCACAAGCTGGTCACCGAGGAGTTCGGCATCGAGAGGATCGCGCTCGTGACCGGCTGGTCGATGGGCGCCGGGCAGACCTACCAGTGGGCCGTCAGCCACCCGGAGATGGTGGAGCGGATCGCCCCCTTCTGCGGCTCCCCGCGCACCAGCCTCCACAACAAGGTCTTCCTGGAGGGCGTCAAAGCAGCACTGACCGCCGACGCGGTCTACAACGGCGGCTGGTACGACGAGAAGTGGCCGACCACCGGACTGCGGGCGCTCGCCCGGGTGTACGCGGGGTGGGGCTTCTCGCAGGCTTTCTACTGGGAGAAGGAGTACGAGAAACTCGGCTACACATCCCTGGAGGACTTCCTCGTCGGCTTCTGGGAGGGCTTCTTCCTCGACGGCCGCGACCCCAACAACCTCCTCACCATGCTCTGGACCTGGCAGAACGGCGATGTCGGGCTCACCCCGGCTTCGACGGGAACACGGAGGCCGCACTCGGCTCCATCCGCGCGACCACGCTCGACATGCCCGCCGAGAAGGACCTCTACTTCCCACCGGAGGACGAGGCCTGGGCCGTCAGCCACATCCCCGGCGCCGAACTCCGCGTGATCCCCGGCATCTGGGGCCACTTCGCCGGCCACGGCAGCAACCCCAAGGACACCGAGTTCATCGACACGGGTCTGAAGGAACTGCTGGCCAAGCCGGGGATTGGCGTAGCCATGCACATCGGCCGCATCAGACTCCCGCACGAGGTCAGCGCCTCGATCGTCGCCTTCGCCACCGTCTTCCTGCTGATGAGCCCGCTCAAGATGCCGACCTGGGCCATCTTCATCACCTGGGCGGGAACCTTCCTCCAGGGCGGTCCGAGCCGCTCCAACGCGCTCGCCATGGTCACCGCGACCACCACCGGGGCGGGCTTCGGGGTGGTGGCCGTACTCCTCAACCGCGAGACGGGCACCATGTTCGGCACCAGCGCGTTCGCCCAGACCCTCGCCCTGGCCGTGGTCGTCTTCGTCGTCAACGGCACCCTCCTGGCGACCGGCCGACTGAAGCCCTTCGCGCTCATCCCGGGCATGTTCTTCGGCTTCGCCTCCCTCTTCGCCACGTACTTCGGAGGCTTCGGCTACGACGCCGGCCACCTGGACGCCGCGTTCGTCAGCGCAGCCGCGATGTGTGCACTGGGCCCCCTCTGCGCCACCCTCGGGCTACGACTGATGTTCGCACCCCCGCCCACCGTGCCCGAACCCGCGGCGCAGTTCGAGACGGAGGATGTGACGAGGTGACGATCTCGGTTCACTTCTGGTCATCCTCATAGGCGTCACCGCCTTTGGCGCCGTGTGTATCTCCGTTCCACGCTCTCTCATCAGAAGGGGCGGGAGAGTACCGGTATCAGGAAGAAGTCTCTCCAAAGATCCGCGAGATGCACAGGTCTGGCTTCTCAGGGTTCCTGGAGTAGTGACCGTGGTTGGGGTGCTGCTTCGCCAACCACGGTCACTTCACCTGGGGCGCGACCGCCCGCAAGTCCCTGGAGCACGCGATCATCTGCGAGGCCGTAACACAGATGGTGACCCACACCCTGGCCCTGTTCCCCACGGCCCCGCCGCCCCCGCACCTGCTGGCCCGCCACTACACCCGCAAACACCGCCCCGGTCCTGAACTGCACACGGGCGCAGCTCAGCGTCTCGAACGCGTAGCGCAGCAGGTGGAGTTTGGCCTCCGGGTTGACCGCGGTCGACCAGACCGACGGGCTGTAGGCGGTGGCGAAGCCACCGACCGGACGCACGGCGATGACGACCCACTGCCGCAGATCGGGTGACTGCCCGAAGTGCGAGAGCCCGACAGCCAGTTGGATACCTGGCAGTGGTCAAGTGCTGCGAACAGCCCTTCGGCGTGTGCTGCCGGGTCGACTGAGGTCAGCCGTACGTGCCTGCCCCGCAATTCGATGCCGTCGGGCACGGGCCAGAGCATTTCGCCCCAGGCTGGTTCGCTCGCGTGCTGCAGAGGTGAATGCGACACGTGTTCACCCTTGTGACCGCGGGCGCCGCACGTCAAAGGTTGTTGTGCTGCGAGAAACGGACGGTCGGCGCTGGAGGCGCGTACCGACGTGGGCGAGGCCCTGACCGAACTCCGGTTGGCTTGAGACACGTCTGCTGGCCCCAGGGGCGATTTGGGTCCTGAGGGTTATGGCGGCACTCCTGAAGGCGGGGCTGCGCTGGTACCGTCGCCCGTATGGACCACAACGGATCCCAGGTGCCGTCCTTCGGGCCGGAGGAGTACGCGCGGGTCGAGGCGGCTGCCCGTCTCGTGGGCAAGTCCCCGAGGACTTCGTCCGCGACGCGGCGCTTGCGGCCGCCGACGACCCGTTCCTGCGGGCCCTGCGGGAGACCCGCGACCGCGTTCCGCTGCTCGCTGAGGTCTTCGCCACCCAGGACACCCGCACCGCCGACGGCGGCACGGACGTCTGGCCCGACCCCGCGCCCTTGGGCAGCCGTGACCTGCACGAGGGCCAGCTTCACGGCCACGCCGCGTGACCCGGTTTCTCACTCCGCAGGAACTTTTGCAGATCGCGCAGAGTCTCCCAGGGGACCCGGACTGCCTCGACCTGGGCGTCCTGGACGCCGTCTGCGCGCGGGTCCGCGCCCACTACATGGGCCGCGACGTGTACGCGAGCGACTGGCTCAAGGCCGCGGCCATGCTCGAGACCGTCGCACTGCACGAACCGCTGGAGGCGAAGAACGAGTTCTTCGCGTGGCTGTCGGCCGAGACGTTCCTCAACACCAACGGCCAGTACCTTCATTACGAGCCGGAGGAAGCCCTCACACTCGTAATGCGCACCAAGCACAAGGGTGCCCGCGTCCAGGAAGTCGCCGCGCAGTTGCGCGCCTGGTCCACAGGCTGAGCCCCGGCGAGCCTGTGTCCAGGTGGCTGCGGCACCGCCGTCTAGGCCAGGCCTGATCGAGAGAAGCAAGATCAGTGTAGATGCGGCCAAAACAGTGATCCCGAATGTCCCCGGCAGGCATACGTCTCAACCCAGGTCTTCGTTCTGAGCGATGGCCGCGACCAGTGCCAAGATTCCCCGTCGACTGCGATGAGCAGACCGGCTTTCGTGTCATGCCGCACGAGTTCCTGGCCCAGCATGTTGTCGGCCATGCTCAGATTTCGCTCAGTGTGGGCAGGCGGCTGTTGCGACATCCGGCCTCTCCACGAAACTTGAAGCAGATGAGATGTGCTCTACGACGCCTGCGCCTCCGCCCTGCTTCTCGCAGTGGCGCGCCGGCTGCGCTCTCAAGGTCCGCCTGTGACGCACCTGGGAGAGACCAGGCAAATCCCGACTCTCGTGAGATCGAGAGGCTGACACCTCTCGTTGCCGTGAAGGCATCAGGATCAGGCACTCAGCTGTCGAGGGAGCGCGCAGTTCCCCTGCGGGCTCTAGGGTGACGGCGGCAGCACGCCTACCCCCGACGCGTGCTGCCGCCTGCTAATGGACCGTCATACGCGTTGCTTCAGCACGCCTTGACGGTGTACTGACCGCTCACGAGGTTGGCGTTGATGAATCCCGAGCCGGAGCCGTAGTAGACGGCGAACCAGCGGTTGGTCCCGTTGGACCACGCGCCATCGGCCCAGCAGATCAGGACCACGCCCCCGGATACATATCCGCGGTAGCCGTTCTTCCACTGGTCCGAGTACACGGACGCACCGCTGGTAGAGGCGCCGCTGGCCTGAGCGGGAGTGGCGAGGGCCATCCCTGTACTGCTCAAAGCGGCGATGGCTGCGGCAGCCGCCACAGATCGACGGATGCGGGCGAGCTTCAGCATGTTGACCTCTGTCCCCGTGGGCGGGTTCGTTGTGTAGTCCCCTTTGTAGGCTGACCGCCCGCCCTCTGGCCGCCGTGTTCCAGGCCGCCGACGCCCGTGCAAGAGCAGTTGCGGCCACTCCTTCCGTCTGCTAGGCGCCGTTCTTCGGGTCTCTTCGGGATGCCCAGCGGGTCCGCCGTGTCCGGAATCGGTCTCGCCCCCGCGGGGATAGCAGGTCCAAAGTGGAGTGACTTTTAGTCAGGCACAGGTGGGGCGAACATGGCGCATGGGGTTCCGGCCGTGCCTGCGGTCATCGGCTGGACACCATGGCAAGTGCGGGCCGGCTGGCTGCTGCGGTCCCACCGGCTGTGTCATGCCGATCCGGCGCTGCGGCAGCTGGCGGGCTTCGCCCGCGCCTATCGCGAAGACCGCCGCCACGGCACCGGAATCTCTCCCAGTTCCCTGTCGCGCTGGGAGAACGGCCTGGTCCCGGTGCCGGCCTCAGCCGTCCGCCGCTACGAGGACGTACTCGGTCTGAGCGCCTGCCACCTGCTGGCGCCGATCCAGACCATAGCCCGCCACGAGGGAGGCATGACGGCGGCGGCGTTCCTGCGCGCGGACCGCGGCAACACCTCCTCGACAAGCCCCGGGCCTCGCGTGGAGCACTTGCTCGCCCGGATCCTGGACGGAGGAGTCCTCACCGGCACCGACTGGGACGACCTCACGCGATGGGCTGCCTACGAAGGCGGACAGATCTTTCCGGGCCGGGTCCGTCGTGCGGTTGTGCAGCGGCTGCTGGAGGAGACCGTGGTAGCGGGCGGCACGGCCTGGATGCGCCGCTTCGAAGCCCTCAGCAGGCTGATGGCCGACCCGCTGTGGGGACCCGAGGCGGTCGCCGTGTGCGCTGACGTCGCGCAGCAACCTGAACACGTCGGCCTGATCGAGACGGTGTGCGCGCTGGACGGCAGCCCGCATCCTGACGCCGGCCGGGCCGTACTGCGCCAGCTCACAGACCCTACGACCGCCGACACCAACTACGGAGCCCTGCTCGCTGCTGCACGAAAGACCCGCAAGCGACACTTCACCGCCGAGCAGACCCAGACGCTGGTGGACGTGGTGGACGGTGTCCTGACCGGCCCGCACCTCTCCCAGCCGCCTTCCGCAATGGAAGCCGCAGCGGTATTACTGCACCGACTACCACTGTCCGCAGCTCATCGTGCCCGCCTCACTACCTCGGCGGCCGAGCGCGGGTTCGTCCTCAACGCCATCGTGAGGCACGGTTCGCGGACCGACCCGGCCACGGCCGTGATCACCGTCTCCCGCGTCCTGGGTCGCCTCGACGACCCAGGCCATGGACCGGCGGCAACCCTCCTGGGTACTCTGATCGACGATCTCCTCCACCACCCGGTGGCCGATGTCCGGCTCTACACGGCGATGATGCTGCGCGCCAGCCCTTACGGACGCCAGGTCGCCTCCGCGCTGGCCGCCGACCTGCGCCGAGTCGGTGACCTGCGTACCGGGGACCGCGCCATCCCGATACTGCACGCCCTGCGCGTTCTCGGGGACCCGACCAGCGCGTCGTCGTCGCGGGCCTCACTCTTGCACGGGGCGTTCCCGGGCGGTGGCGCTCGCGGCCGTCCACGCACTTGGACACATCGGGGCCGCAGCCCGGAAACCTACTGGCGTGCCGTGTTCCACCAGCACGTCCACGCCGCGCACGGCACAGTCGACCAGCGCGAGGCGCTCAAGCGCCTCGTGTACGCCTTCGCCATGGGAGACGAACTTGAGCTCCTCACCCGCCTGGTGGCCGAGCTCGAGACTCGGGGCATGCCGGCCCGGGACCTTTCGGGTTGGTGGACCAATCTGGAACATCACGTCCGCGACAGCGCCCAGCGCTGAACCAAGGCGTGAGCCCGGTCGCTGACACGATCGCGGCGGCGCAGCAGAGCGCAGGCCAGGCGGTCCTACGGCGGCGGCACTTCGGTCGTTGCCGGCCGGAAGTATCTTCGCCGAGGGCGGTGAGGACGCCAAGAAGGAACTGGGCGAGCTGTGCGGATCGATCGTGGACCAGGGCGTCGTGTACGCGGCCGGCGTCGATGCCGCCCCGTACCTCGCCCGAATCGCCGCCTCCGGCCGGCAGACCGTCGACGCGGTCCGGCTGCTGGGCTGCCTCGCCGAGAGCGAGGACGAGTACGACGTCGAGCCGGGCGCCGTCCGGGCCGCCGTAACCGCCCAACAGCCGCTGCGCATAATGCTGCTGGCCGATGAGGACGCTGCCGTCCGGCAGGCGGTCAGCTGGATGGTCGGCCACACCCGGGACACCTGCACGGCCCTGCCCGTCGTCCGGGCCCGCCTGGCCGCCGAGACCGAGCCCGCCGTCCGGGCCGAACTCCTCACTCCGTACGGGCGGTTGGACCGTGCGGGCGCCGTCGCCGAGGCCCGCGCCTTGCTCGGCCCGGACACGCCCGCGCCGTTGCGCCGAGCTTGGGGCTCGCGGCATGCGTTGTCAGAGGCGCCGGGCAGGATGGCGGTCATGACAGACGGAACGACCTGGCTCGCTGATCGACAATCCATCGCTTTCGGGGCTATCACGTGGTACTTGCCCGCGGGCTCTCCCCGCAGGAACTCGCCAAGCGTCTTGCCGCGGCACTGCGGTACGACACGGAGCACATCGTTGTGCCGGTCGGGGGACCACACGGGAGCTTCGCTCCTGGAGCCTCATGGACGACTACGACGACGTCGGGTTGCGCCTTGGCTCTGTGGGGACTGGACATACGCGGTTGCGTACGGCGGTTGGCAGGCCGAGTTCGGACCCTTGACACCGGTCTCACGCGACGGCGCGCATGTGTGCCTCCTGGAGTACGAGGAGGAGAACGGCAAGCCGGTGCCGCCCCAGTTCGCCTACTTCCACGATGGTCGGCTGCTGGCTGCCTTCAACCTGCACTTGGACGGGTCATGGGGCTACGAAAGGTCGAAGGCGACCCCGCTACAGCCGCAGGACTGCAGGAGCGGCTCACGGTCGCTGGCCTCCCGGACCCGGAGCGGAACCGACGGGAGGTTCACCGCGCGGCGCTGAGTGTTGTCGACGAGTTTTTCGGGCTCACGCTCCCGAGGGATTCGATCGTGAGCGGGACGCTGCCGGCCGTTTTGCTGGAACCGGCGTGACCCGCAATTAGTTTGGTCTTTATCTACCGTCCGCGTCATAGGGCGGGGATGGACGGTTCCAGACGGCGTCTGACCTGCTGACAACTTTCCGAAGTTCGCGGGCACTTCGGGGTGATATGGCCTGCATCACGGTGTCGAGGAGGGTTCGGGATTCGAGGGCGTTGCCGCAGCAGTACCAGTTCTTCCACAGGCCCACAGCTGTGGTGACATCGCCTGGCTGCAGATAGTTGCGGGTGTGCTCGAGGCGGCTGATCTCGGACAGTGCACGCGAAGACAGGCCGTCGATGACCGGCCTTGCACCCGTTGTCAGGTGGCTTCCGGGGACGCCAGCACGGATGTGTCCTGGCCGTTTACGCGGCATGGACCTTTCGGTTCGTCGTCATGTGGTACATGGTGCCACGGTCTCGAATGGCGTCTCGGACGGATTCGCTCGCGTGGGGATCCGCCGGAGGTGGGGCGGCCTTCGTCTGATCATGTGCTCCGACCAAGGTGCACGTGACCATGACGAAGGCCGTGAGGGTGAGTCTCCCCGGTGGACCTGACGGTGCTGCCCGAGCAACGTCGTGGGCACGGAGCGATGTATGGCGCCTAGGAACTCGCGGAGGGTGTCGGCATAAACGCAGAGCCGAGACGACGTGCACGGTCCACGGCTGGGTGTTGCTGTTCGCTGGGGCCGTCTGTGCGTCTTCCAGCACACCGCGGATGTCGGAAGGGGACAGGGTGGCGGGCAGGAACCGCCTGGGGGAGCGTCGGGAGCGTGCGATGTCGGTGAAGGCTGATGTGTTGCCGGGCAAGCGGTCCTCTCCGTGGCGCGTAGTTACCGCCACGGAGACCGCGGCACAGCGCGGTACGGCAGGCTGTGTGACGAGACGGCTGACATAAGGGCCGGGCGCGGGACGCACCCCTCGCGGGTACCGGCAGCCGTGCGGATGCTGCGCAGGCAGCGCCATGCCGAGACCGCGGGTCGCAGGGTGGGGGACTGTGCGCTCTTCGTCTCCGTCTTGTGCTGTGGTGGACTGACGCCCCCGCCGCTCTCGCGTCGTTGCGTGCACGAGAGCCTGTCGAGTGACTCAGCGGTGGGCGGCGCGGTTCATCTCGACGACGTCGTCGACGGTGGGGTTGGCACCGAGGGCGGCGATGCGCTCCGGGAGGCTGTCGCGGATGGCGGCGTCCTTGGCGCGGTCGGCCGCGGCCAGGGCCGCCGGCAGCTCGTCGAGGGTCAGCTCGGTGCAGTAGGCGGGGCTGTTCGGCTGCTGGCGCCAGGAGTCGGCCAGGGTGCCGGCGTCGTAGGGGTCGAAGCCGGTGTCCTCCACGAGCTGCATCGCCACGCGCCGCGCCTCCTCGGAGTCGCCGGCGACAGGGATGGCGAGGCGACCGGGCGTTCCGGCCGGGACACCCTTGGTCCGCTGAGTTTCGGCCAGGGCGGCGTTCCACGCCTTGACCACGGGGCGCCCCAGCTGCTTGGCGTTCCACACGCTCGACCTCGCCGTTGTCCACAGCATCGATCTGCCCACTAAGGAACGGATAGTAGTTCGAGGTGTCGATGACGACCGTCTCGGCGGGGACCGGGGCGAACAGGCCGGCCAGCTCCCCGCCACCCCGAAGGGGATGGCCAGGACGATGACGTCCCGGCCCTGGACGGCGTGGGCGAGGTCCGTCGCGCGGGCCCCGGATTCCAGCACCTCCGCCCGGATGGCCTCGGGGCCGCGGGCGTCGGCCACCTGGACGTCGTGACCGGCCGTGCTGAGCTTGGCAGCGAGGTTCCCGCCGATCGCGCCAGCGCCTATGACAGTAATTTTCATGATTTGTCCTTAGGGGGTGTACTGCTCCTGAGGGCAGCGCAATGTGAAGGCTGGGTGGTGGAACGACCTGGTGTTGCGGGGGTCAGGGCAGGGCGGGGGACTGACGTTTACGCCTGGGTGCCCTGCTCGCGGTAGCCGCTCGCGATGAGCGTGCGCAGCCGGTCGAGCGGCTCCCCTCGGTGCCGGTGCCCTTGATCCAGGCGACGGAACAGGCCGCGAGGAAAAGGTCGTGCCCGCGCACCGACGCGCGCACGCGCCCCGCGAGCTGCGCGGCTCGCACGTACTCGTCGGTGGCGGAGATGAGGATGTCGCAGGGAATCGTCAGCGGGCTGTCCGGCTCCTGTGCCCTGGCCGCGGCCATGAGTGGTTCCGGAAGGCCGCTGTAGGCGCTGAAGTAGTCCTCCATCGCCCGCAGCCACTGCTCCAGCGCCTCGGCGGGGTCGTCGAGCTGCTCGATGTCCGCCTGACGGGCCACCAGCTCCGGATCGCGTCTGCAGCACGGCCGCCAGCAGTGCCTCCCGGGTGGGGAAGTGCCGGTACAGGGTGGCGGGCCCGACGCCCGCCTTCTTGGCCACCGCCTCGAGGGAGGTGCCGACCCCGTGTTGCAGGAAGTGACGCTGCGCGGTCTCCAGGAGGGCCGCGCGGTTGCGCTGGACGTCCGCGCGGGGCTTGCGTCCTCGCTGTTCACCGGCGCTCATGCGCCCTCCTGTCTGACCTGATCTTGCGGCCGCATCAAAACGGATGCTGCCTCCGTATGCGTTCGAGAGTAAAACGGAGGCGGCATCCGGTCAAATCGGCGGCCCGCCACAACGCCCGTACAACACAGGGGGCCGACCTGTCCGGCCGCAGCGCGCAGAGTAAGAACCGTGCGGAAGTGGGTTGTACCGTTGGCGCCCCTGACCGGGTTCGGGACACAGGTCTCCAACTTGTTCGGCCCTTCCTGCGCCGAGCAATGACCCATCTACCGGCCCAGGACGTCAGGGGTGAGCTGCTGGTGCCCTATGACGGAGAGCAGTTCGAGCTTGCTGTGGCTCTCCGTGCCGGGGCGCGTGGTCAGCACCACCAGGGTCTGGGCGCGGTTCTCGGTGAACAGAACCTGGGCGTCGACGTCGATGCGACCGAGTTCGGGATGAACGATGGTCTTGCAGTCGTCGTAGCGTTGGGCGACCTCCTGAAGTTCCCACATGCGGACGAACTCGGGGCTGTGTTCCTGGAGTTCGGCGACGATCCGGGCGGCTCGAGGGGTGTCGCTGCCGGCTGTCAGCGCGGCCCTCAAGCGCGCTGCCTGGGCGCGGCCGTGGCGTTCGTGGGTTTCCGCGGGCACCATCAGCCGTTCGGCCGGGTCCATGAACCAGCGGTAGTAGCCGCTGCGGGCCAGACCGGTGTGGCGGGTCTGGTCGCCAAGCAGCGCCACGGCCAAGGGGTTGATCGCGAGAGTGTCGAACAGATCGGTCTGCACCATGGCCGGGGAGTCGTCCAGACGGTCCAGGACCCGCATCAGCGGCGGGCTGACATGTTCGGAGCGCTGGAAGCGGGCCGGGGCGTTGTGGCCGATGAGGACGAAGAGATGGTCGCGCTCGTCCAGAGACAGCCGCAGCGCCCGGGCGAGAGCCGTGGTGATCTGGACGGAGGGCTGCGGAGCACGCTGCTGTTCCAGCCGCGCGTAGTAGTCGGTGGACATGCCGGCAAGCTGCGCGACCTCCTCGCGGCGCAGTCCTTGGGTACGCCTGCGCGGCCCCTCGACCAGCCCGACGTCGCGGGGCCGCAGCGCCTCACGCCGGCGGCGCAGGAATTCCGCCAGTTCCTTCTTGTCCATGCCCCCATCCTCGCCGTATCCCAGCCGGCTATCCAGAGACTGCCAATCCATGGCTGAGCAGCCCGCTCCCACCGGCGCGACGCCGCCCATGAGCGAGGCCGATGCCGAGGCCGCTCGCGGCAGGAAGACCCGATGGACCCTTGACCCGCAGGACCCGCTAGGAGATTCGCTGGCCACCGGCGGCACACCGCAGGCCACCGGTATGCAAGGCGCCCTGCGGCGACGGCGCCCGACGCATTGGGAGCGGCCCTGGGCCTCGTCGGCCGGCCCGGCCGAGACGACGATGTGCACCGTGTCGACCAGGCGCTCGCCTGCCCCACGGTATTCACGACGGAGCCGGGGAGCCCCGTGCGACGAGCACGGCGACGCCGAAGACGCTTCCTCACCGCTCCGCGCCTTCGGTGAGGCCCTCAGGCGTTCCAGGTCGCGTTCGTCTGTGATGTGGCCCCACGCGACCCACCCGTTTGCTGTTGTTCCGCGTATGCCACTACAGGTTGGTCAGCTGCTGGCGATCATGGCGAGGACGTCGTCGTAGGAGCCGGTGGCCACCGCGTCGCGGATGAACCTCGCGTGCTCGACAACAATCTCCTTCGCGTCGGGCTTCTCTCGCAGCAGGTCGAGAGCCTGGGTGAGGAAGTCGTCCAAGGGCATGGCGTGCTCGTTGTCCTCCTGGCCCAGCAGGGTCGTGCGCACCCCGGCGGGACGATCTCGATCACCTGGATGCCGGCGTCAGCACCGGCGAGCTGGATGCGCAGGCTCTCGGAGAAGGAGTGCAGCGCGGCCTTGGTCGCGCTGTAGGTCGGGGTGCTCGCATACGGTACGAAAGCCAGCGCGGAGGTGACGTTCATGACGACCGCGTCGTCCTTGCCTGAGAGCAGGGGCAGGAAGGCGTACGTCATCCGGATCGTGCCGAGCAGATTGGTCGCGACGTGATCCTCGGCGACCGTGAGGTCGGCCGGGTCGAGGAGGTTCTCCCGCAGCATGATGCCGGCGTTGTTGACCAGGACGTTCAGCCCCGGGTGGCTCGCCGCCACCATCTCACGGGCCCGGGCGATCGAGTCGGGGTCCGCGACATCGAGGACGAGCCCGTCGATGCCCGGGTGCTCGGCCGTGATCTCGTCGAGGAGTTCCTTGCGCCGGCCGGCGACGATCACCTTGTTGCCGGCCTCGTGCAGACGCAGGGCCAGGCCGAGGCCGATGCCTGAGCTTCCGCCGGTGATCAGGATCGTGTTGCCGGTCATCTTCATGGGGGTCTTGCTCCTTCGGTACGGCGGGCCGGTGAGCGCCCGCGACCTCGACCGTAGGGGCGCCTCTGCAGCGGCGGGAGAGGAAGGTTTATCCATGGATCGGCGGTCCCTGACTGAGCCGAAGAAGACGGCCCTGCCGGTCAGCGCCCCCTGATCAGGTGCAGCGAGCCGTCGGTTGGAGATCCTGGTGGTCGGCCAGGGTGGCAGGCTGTTCGGTAACGGCGGATCCGCCGGCACCGCAGTGTCCGCGCGGACCAGGTCGACTCCGGCGTTCGCGAGCAGCACTGATCCCGCGTGCCCAGCCGGCGGTCTTCCCATCGGCCGCCACCAATAGCCTGGCTGAACGGCATACGGGCATCAGCAGCGCTTGTTCGCCGGTGAGAAAGCGGTCGTAGGGCTGCTGGACGGCAACGCGGGCTGCCGGGCCGCCTGCCCTGTGCCCCGGGTCGGCGAGACGAAGAGGTGACGAGCAGGTCCGTCGGTGGTGCCGCACCCCACCACGGTCGCCCCGTACGCACCGGGCGATATGCGATCTCATTCGTCTGGTGGCTGTTCGGCGGTCAGCGGCTCGGCTCGTAGGTGCGTTGCTTGACATGCCGCAGGGTCAGAGCGGTTTCCATGGCTTGCACGCCGTCGATGCCGCCGATCTTCTCGCTCAGGTATGTGGGAGCTCGCTCGTGCTTGGGCTGGCGACGGTGGCGACGAGGTTGGCCTGGCCAGTGGTGGCGCCGGCGAAGCGGACCTCGTGGTGTTCTGCCGGCTTCCGTCCGGCGGCATCGAGTGCGGCGGGGGCGATGCTGAGCCAGAGCGTCGCGCTGATGCCGTGTCCGAGAGATTCGCGGTCGTGCTGCACTTTGACGTAGAGGATGCCCGTGGAGCGCAGACGCTCCAGGCCTTTCAGAACATGGTGTTGCCGTTCTCGGAAGTGGATGGAATGAACTGGAGGACGTCCCAGTGTTCGACGATCTTCCCGTGCGGGTCGAAGCGGAAGATGTCGATGCCTGCGTACTCCTCATCGGGCCAGAACTGGTGGCAATGCAAGATGACGTGGTCGCCCTCGGCGAAGGTGCGCTTGAACTCGACGCGCTTGCCGGGGTATTCCGCGGCCATACGGACGAAGTAGTCGACGAACGCCTGCTTGCCGTCGGCGACGTGCGGGTTGTGCTGGATGTACGTGTCACCGGCATATCTGTTGATGGCCTCGGACGGGCGGCACTGGTTGAACATCAGGTCGTAGAACGCCTGGGCTGTGGCTTTGTTCTGCTCGGGATCACTCACAGTAGTCACCGTAGGTCGAGATGGCAGAGGAAGGGCGGGTGAGCGTGCTGATCAGGTGATCGGCACGGGCGGCGACCGGCAGGGCTCGTCCGGTGAGGTCGTTGGGTAGATCGGGATGTTCGCCGGGACTGCTGGGCGAGGCGAACGATGCCAGGAACAGAGCCTGTTCGAGTGGTTCGCGGTTCGCCGACGATTGCGCCGTCGCGGTCGACTCGGTGGACCTGTTCGCATCACCCGGGCACCGATTCGGGTGCCGCGGCCGAGCAGGACCTGTTCGGCCACGGCCGAGTTCTCATGACGACGGGCGACGCACGCGGTACCGGACATCGGCGGAACGGCCGGTCGGTACCGCAACCGTGGGCCGGAGGGGGATCTGGCGTGGCAGGGAAGTGGAGTCGGTCGAACGGGATGCGGGAGGTTTTTGGACGGCTTCGGTCTACGGTTCGGAGGTTCTCGTGCTGGGGAGTGGTCCTCGCCTGGTGTGGTGGTGCGTACACGGTAGGTGCCGTCGGGGGCGGTTTCGAGCGATCCCGGATAGTGCCGGCTATCGCGCCGGGCCACTTGGTCGTGCTGGACCAGACCGCCTCCGCGAAGTCGGCGCCGTCGGTGCGGGCTCCACTCAGGTCAGCCCCGGCCAGGTCCGCGCCGCGCAGCCGGGCTCCGACCAGCTTGGCCCCTCTGAGGCGCGCTCCGGTCAGGTCGGCTCCGGCGAGGTCCGCGCGGGTGAGGTCGGCGCCCGTCAACTTCGCGTTGTACAGAAAGGCCAGAGTGAGCCTGGCCCTGATCATCTGGGCCTGGGAAAAGTCCGCGGCGAAGAGATGGGCGCAGGTCAGGTCGGCTTCCGTGAGGATGGCCTTGGTCAGGTCGGCCTTGCTCAGGTCAGCGGAGGTCAGCTGCGCCCGCAGGAGCTTCGCGCCGCGCAGGTCCGCCTTGACCAGTGCGACATCGGTGAGGTCGGAGTCGGTCAGGTCGGCCCCCGTCAAATTCGTCCCAGAGAACAGGGCGCCGGTCAGGTTCGTACGGGTTAGGCGGGCACCGGACAGATTCGCGCCCACCAGATAGACGTCGGCCAGGTTCGCGCCGGTAAGGATCGCCCCCGTCACGTCCGCGCTCACGGTGTTCGCTCCAGCCAGGTTCGCGCCCTTCAGTTTGGCTCCTGACAGGTTCGCCTGCGTCAGACGTGTCCGGGTCAGGTCGGCCCGGCTCAGGTCGGCGCCCGTCAGGTTCGCTTTCGTCAGGTCGGCCCGGCTGAGGTCCGTTCCGGGAGGCTCACGCCCACGAGATCGGTACGGTACAGCTGTGCGCCTGACAGGGAAACGGCCGGGCCGGACTTCAGCGCACTCCTGAGGCCCTCCCCGCCCGACGGGTCTGGCGGGCCGGAAGGCCCGCGTCTCCTTGCCGTGGCCGACGTCACCGGTGCGGAGCGGCCGGAACGCCGGGGCGGCATCGCAGAAGGCGATCAACAGCCGCTGGAAGAAGGGAGGTTGACTCTTCTCCTTGGATTTGTAGGGCTCGGGCGACCAGCCGTGCACGCGGTACGAGTCATCGAAGAGCTGCTCCGAATCGTCCCTCATCCGGCCGGCCGGCCCGATGGGCCAGACGGTCTCCGAGGACCACCGCGCCCCCGCCAGGTTCGCGCCCGTCAGCTCCGCGCCGCTCAGGTCGGCACCCGTCAGGTCGGCCCGTTCAAGACACGCCCCGGTCAGGTCGGCACTGGTGAGGTTCGCCCGGACGAGCACCGCCCCGCCCAGGTCCGCTCCGCGCAGCCGTGCTCCCGCGAGGTCCGCGTCCAGCAGGTTCGCGTGCGTCAGGTCCGCCCCGGTCAGGTCGGCCCCTGTCAGCCGTGCCCGAACCAGCGTCGCCGAGCCCAGTTCCGCGCGGTCCAGGCGAGCCCGCGTCAGGTCGGCGCCGATCAGATTCGCCACATAGAAGAAGCTCCGGGACAGGTTCGCCTCGCGGAGGCATACCCCCGGCAGCGTGCCCAGTTGCGCGTAGACCCAGGGCAGATCCACCCCGGTCAGGTCCGCCCCGGTGAGGTGGGCGCCTTTCAGGTTGACCGGCCGGGCCACCTCCTGCGCGCGGATGCGCCGGGCCAGTTCGTCGGCCCACGGGTACGGTCCGTCGGCGGCCACGGGAGGGTGGCCGGGCGGCGTGTACCAGTACCGGCGGTCGGTCAGCCGTATCTCCGTTCCCCGTCCAGGGCATCGGGTATCAGGATCCGTAGCGTGAGCCGGCCGGCCGGCTTGAACACGATCGGGGTGACCACCCCAGGAGCAGCGCGATCAAGGACCTGACCGCATTCGCCGCTCCCGCCGTGCCGGCCAGAGTCGCCGCCGTACAGCCGACGGCCGCGCCCAGAAGCACGTGCAGGCACAGGCCTGCGACGAGTGCGCCGACGCCGGGCCCGTCGGGGTAGTCCCACCGCCCGTACCGGTGTGTGAACGGGTCTTCGTCGCGCAGGAGAGCAGCCCGGACGATGAGACATCTGTACAGGGCGGCACCGATCAGCCCCCACACCGCATACGACCACATGAGGTAACGATATGGGCCGGGCGTCGATCACCAACAGCGCCATCCCACAGGCTGGTTGACGCCGCACCGGGGTGACGGACCGGGGTTGCTTCACGGTGCCCGGGCTGGCCGTGACGGGTCGTCTCCGATACCCCCACCGCGAACGTCCATGTCCAGCCGAGGATCAGTGTCGAGGTCATCGTTTCGTCGTCTGCCAGCGGAACCCCTGCACGATCCGGCCGCCGGCGTTCACAGGTGGTGAGCGGGCCGGTCACGATCCGCACCGTGTCCGCTGGGCAGGACACGGCACGGCTCAGGGAGACAGCCGGGACGACGGGGGAGTGGACATGGTCGAGCAGCAGCCGCGTGGTGCAAGCCTGCCGCTCGATGGTCTCGTTGTGGGGCAAGCCACCGATAGGGAGCGATGCCGAGGTGGTCGCCTGAACGACCGCGGGCCGCTGCTCGTCGACGTCAGAGCTGCATGCGCCTGCCCCGCGCATGCGTTCGCGTGCTTCGAACCCAGTGGAATGACCTTGCTACGACGGTCACCGCTGTGCGACGGTCCGTCCGGTCGGCCTGGGTGCCGCGGTCGGCGGATGCATGCTCGCCTCTCCGAACCAACAGAGGGGGCAGACCATGCTGACGAAAGTCCGGGGCGCGATTGCGGCGGCGATGATAGTGGGGGCGCTGCTGGTGCCCGTAGCCGTGGCGACCGATGCGGCAGCCGCGACCTGCGCGCGGCACACGACGGGTGTCTGCAAGGCGAACTCGCCGCATCCGCGCGGGGCTACCGCGAAGTGCAAGGACGGCTCGTACTCCTACAGTGCCCACGCCCGCGGGACGTGCTCCCACCACCGGGGCGTCAAGTACTGGTACCGGTAGACGGCACCCGGCGCCACTACCCAGAGGCAGTCGGGTCAGCGGCACCGGCGGTTCCTCGAGCACCACGCCGTAGTCCCGTACAGATGCCGCCCCGCACGGGCGCAGCAACTCGGTGTGGGACCACAGGTGTACGACGCGGGTGCGCCTTCGCGCCGTACCCCGCGCGGTATGACAGCACCCGGACGGGGGAGCATCTGCTCAGCCGCCGTCTGCTCGTGAGGAACTGTCATGTGCTGTGCCCGCCGTACCGTGCCGCCCATCCTGCCCACCCTGCCTGCTGCTGGCCGGCTGTTCGTCCGTCCCGCTCGGCACGTCGATGTCGTCCTCTCGACACCGGTATCTCAGGGGCGAGCCGCTGGAGGACCCGAAATGCACGCCGGGTGCCGTCTCTCCGGCGGTCGCGCAGGCGAATCTGAAGTCGACGATCTGCCGGAAGGGCGGCTACACCTCCGGCATGCGCCCCTCCACATACGTCACTGGCAGGGAGAACAGGCTGAATGCCGCCTCCTACGGCTTCACCGGCCACATGTCGGATGCCGAGTTCGACCACCTGCTATCCGGCGTCGTGACTGCGTAGCGAGTCGTCTCTCCTGTTGACAGCGCCGGCGGCATGTCGCTGACAAGCGCCCGGCGCGCAGATGACCCTGGAGTTCCTAGCTCGGGCACCAGCCGTGATGAGGGTCGTGGCCCTGCTAGCGTGCTGCCGTGCCTTCGGAGATACCCCAGCTCGTCGACGAGCTAGTCGCGCAGATGAGGTCTGGTTCGGCTCCTGGCTACCGGCGGGCTCTGTCGCGGTTGGGAGACACCGCGCGTGCGGGAGGTCCCGCGGGTTTGACCGCCGCGGTCGAGGCACTTGCGCCGTGGCTGCCGGGGTTGGCGGGCGACTTCGCCAAGACAGCTGTCCTGGCGGGAGCGTGCGTCGAGTGGGGTGGTTCACCGATGGCGCTGGCCAACGTGCTGCCCCAGCGCGCGGCGGAGGCGATGATGCTCAACGATCTGGTCCCGGGGTGCTGGGCCGAAGCGGCTCCCGGGCGGCCGCTGCCGGAGATGGTGAGCGCCAGTACGAAGCAGCTGGTGCAGGTTCTTGTCACCCTGGCCAGACCGAAAGGGCATCCAGACAAAGGGGACATGACCCGGATCGCCATGTCCTGGTTCGACATGGAGGACTGGCTCAAGGCGCTGATCGCCGTCTTGGGGCACGGTCCCTTCCGGGCGGCGGTGCCCGCTGAGGTCAAGGCCGAGCTGCGGGAGTATGCCGCAGCGGTCGCCGACCGGTCGCAGCGCGCTGCCTGGGTCAGAGACCTGGCTGCCGTTCTGGACGACGAGCCTCTGGTCGTCCTCAACCCCCGTGCGCGCAGGGCGTATGCCCTCACGATGAGCGGTGTCGGGGACAACTTCCAGCTGCACATCCTGCTTGCGGACCGGCTCATCGGCGACTCCGACCAAGGCTTGGTTCCAGGGGTGCGCCCCGACCGCGCGTGGGTCGAGGCAGCGACGGATGCCGACCCGTACCTGGGCCCCGACAATCCGGCGCTCCGCCGGTTTCGCCTTTTCGACGGTCATGGCGCCTACGTCTACCCGGAAGGGGTGCCCGCCGACATCAAACCGCTCGATGGCACCCGCGTGCTGGTACTGCACCCACCGAACGGAGACTATGGAATGGGCGTCGGCCGGGTCTTCCGGAATATGGTCCCCACCCTCAACCTTGATCGGGTCCTGGGACCGGACGAGGCGGAGTTCTGGCTCGCCCGTATCACCCCCGCCGTCGAGAACGACCTCATGGCTAACCAATAAATCCGCCCTCGGGCTGTCGTCGAAACGCGAGGAGCTCACCGTGGGCCGCAGCGAAGGCAGCTTGCAACTGGGCGACGTCTTCTGGGTGTTTGCGGCGCTCGGTGGCGAGTTGCTGAGTGAGGCGTGGTTATCACTGACCGAGGGCATCGTTCTGCTCCAAGCCGGCCATACATTGCTCGTGCACCCTCAGCTCAAGCTTTCTGCTTGGGCTAGTCAGAACGACGGAGTTCGCCTCCGCGAGCGACGTGGCGCCCGGCCCTAGCAGTTCACGCGTGGTCACCACCGCATCAAGCACCTCGACCCGGCGCTCATTCAGCAGCCGCTGCACGGCCGACATTCCGCCGTCCCCTGTCAACAGCGGCCGGCACTCGTCGACGAGCACTTCAAGGCGGGCCGTCCCTCCGAACTCAGCCCACTGATCGCCATCGCGTTGTTCCTTCCCTCGTAGATCCGAACTCCTTCCCCGATCATCCCGGACGCTCGGGCACCAGACGGATTTCATTTCTCGTGGACATCAGCGAGCCCGTCGATCAGCAACTGCCTCCCAGACTGCTGAAGAACGCTGCCGCTTGATGGTCATGAATCTGCGCGGAGAACCAGGGACGTCCTGCGGCTTCGACGACGCAGGACCCGGAGACCATGAAGGCGACCTCTTCCTCCACGCCATCGAGATGGGCTGCACCGACGTATGTCTCATCGCAGTTACCGGGTCTCTCACTGGCCGCGTCCTGATTGGCAAAGGCGACGGATTTTGGGCCCCAACGTCTCCTCCGCCACCGACTTCATCGACTGGTACGAACGCTGGCACAACCACATGAGCGCCGGATGCGACAACCCGGCCCTCGAACTCACTAGCCGGTCCGGTTCCGGTACCGCAGCCCATCGATCAGAGTTCGAGGCCGAAGAGTGCTGCCGCGTTGGCGGAGGAGAACTTCTGTCGGTCCTCGGCGGAGGTGAAGTGTCCGAGGAAGGAGTTGATTTCTTCCTGGGTCGGGTGCTGGAAGGGATAGTCGGTGGAGAAGATCAGCCGGTCGACGGTGGTGACGGACAGGGCGTGGTGGAGCAGCGCGGGGTTGAGCATGCCGGAGGCGGTGATGTGGAAGTTCGTCCGGATGTAGTCTGAGACTGACCGTTGTAGGCCGGCGAGTCGGGAGAGGCTGTCAGCCCGGTCGAGCCAGAACAGCAGCATCTCGCCCCAGTGGCCGAGTACTACCTGCAGGGCGGGGTGGCGGTCGAAGGTGCCGCGCAGGATGAGCCGGAGTGCCGCGGTGGCGGTGTCGAGGTGCCAGCCCCAGCCGAAGGTGGCCAGGCCGAGATCGGTCAGCTCGCCGAGGCCTCGGTAGGAGGCGTCGCGCACCGCGTCGGAGGGAATCTGCGGGTGGATGAAGACCGGCTGGCCGAGTTCCGCCGCGGCGGCGAAGAACTCGTCGTAGGCCGGGTCGTCGAGGAAGCGGTCGCCGGAGCGGCCGTAGACCATCGTGCCGACGTGGCCCAGGCCCTTCGCGCGCACGAGCTCGTCGACGACGTGCTCTGGGAGGACATGGGCAGCGTCGAAAGCGCCCGCAGCCGCGTCGGGTTTTTGTCGACGGCCGCGACGGCCATGTCGTTCGCGGCGCGGCTCAGGTGGCGGGCCTGCTCGGGGAGAGCGGCTGGGTTGCGGGCGGGGTCAGGGCGAGGACCGAGATGTCGATGCCCTGGGCGTCCATCGCGGCGATCCGTCCCTCGCCCAGATCTTCCAGGCGGTGGCGGTGGTCGCCCATCTCGTTGAAGGCGAGGCTCTCGTCGGGCCGCGGCAGGGCCTTGAGAGCGGAGGTGAGATCCGGGGTCACCCAGTGTTCTTCGATGGCGATGAGTGTCATGGTCTGCGTCCTTCGATCGGGCGGACGGCACGTGCGGTGGCTTCGTTCCGCCGATACCTGTCAGTTGACAGCAAAGCTAACGCCCAAGCTAAAGTAGCTGTCAACTGATAGCAATCGAGGGCGACGGCGGAGGTCTTGGCGCATGGACGATGAGCAGGCTTCGCGGCTGTTCGAACTCGCCGACCGGATCCTGGCGGTCGGCCGCCACATCGGGGCGTCGAAGGAGGGCGAGGTCGAGTCGGGAACGCCGCTGCAGGGAGCGGTGATGCGCTACATCGACCGTCACCCGGGCACAACGGCCCGCGATGCCGCCGAGGCCACCCAGATGATCTCCAGCAACTTCAGCCGGGCAGTGCGGGGCTTGGAGCAGGCGGGCCTGGTACGACGCGACGCCGATCAGCACGACGCGCGTCGGGTGCGCCTCTATCCCACCGAGAAGGCGCAGGAGAATCTGCGACGACTGCGTGAGGTCTGGAGCAGCCTCCTCGAGGAGGCCGTGACCGACGCCGACGACATCGACGCCGTGATCTCGACCCTGCGCACCATCGAGACCCGGCTCGTCGCCCGAACCCGCCCCGGGGCCCGATGAATCGGGCGGTCGCGCCGCGTCCGATGTGCCAGGCGCAGCACGACCATCTCCTGCTCGTCGCGTCGACCACGGCACCGGCCGGCGGCACGACCGTCTCCTGCCCCTGCTTCCGGCACTCAGTTGCGGGCCGATGGTGCTGGTTCAGTCCTGAAGGCAGGCGAGGACGACCAGGATTCGGCGGTGGTCGGTCTCGTACGATTCGAGTCCGAGCTTCGCGAAAATGGTGCGGCTGTGCTTGCTGACCGTCGCCTCGCTGGGCGAGCGTGACGGTGATCGGCTCGTCGGGGCAGTCCGCGAGCTGCCGTGTGAGTGCGTCGCGCTCGACGGTGTCGATGCTCAGGCCCCACCGGGTCTTGTCGGCGATCCAGTCGGTGACGTACCGGCACTGGTAGTCCGCGAACGGGGAAGCCGCGAGCTGGGGTCCGTATCCGATGTGGAGCGGTTGCTCGCGGTGGACACGGCGATCAGGTCGCGGGCCCCGTCCAGGTCGTTCGCATACAATTCGCGCTCTTTCGCCGTTCATTGGGAGGTGCCGGAGTCCCATGCCTCGGCAAGCGGGACAGGCCAACCTCTGTAGGGTCCCCGTCTCGATGCGCAAATTCAGGTTCGGAGCGCAGTGGTCGCTGCCCGTAGCGGTCGGTGTTAATCGCCTGTGATCTTTCGGGGAGCAGCAGGGGGACTGCTGTCTCCCGGTCCTTGCCCGGAGATGCCGCCGCCGCGCCGACCGTGAGTGCGCTGATGAGCACGAACAAGACGGAACTTCGGGTGGCCCATCGCACAGCACCGTGGCGATTGGGGTGGGTTTGATCCAGGCTCAGATCTCGGCGAGCGTAGCCGCGCTGGTCAGGGCGTATATGGCGTCGGGTCACCGGGTCGCGACATGCGCTGGGATAGAGGACGGCTTTCGCGTAACCCTGCGCACTCACCATGACCATAAGGGCGACGATGGCGGACACGACGGCGCTGACGAGGTTGACGAGGTTGACGAGCTTCAGGGGTTCGCCCGTGTAGCCGTAGGAGTTCACAAGCCACGTGAGGCCGATCATCAGGCCGGTGCTGCCGATGCCCAGCACGGCACCGCACATGGCGCTCTCGACGTAGGCGCGCCCGCATGTCTGTTCGCCCGGTATGACCCCGAACCCACAGGAGTCGCAGGCGAACGCAAACAGGATCGCGTGAAGATCTGGAGCGTCGACGACAAGTCTTGGTTGGCGTGGCTCACGGCCAGAACGGCCAGAACGGCCAGAGCGGTGACGACGAGGCCCGCGACCACTCCTGAAAACTGGGAATGCTGAGCTGCAGTGATCAGGGGTTCCAGTGCAAGTCCTTGGTGCAGTCCAGTACATGGCGGCTCATCAGTCCCCCTCCGTCTCATGCGTAGGGAGACACGCTGATGCAGGCTGAAGTGATTACGTCCCGGTATCGCCGAATCGAGATCTTTGCCCGGCCGGCGAGTCCGTTGTACCGGTCCGCACCCACCGAATGGAGTCGAAACAGTGTTCCATTTTCAGGAGGGGGCGGGTTAAGGTCGCGATCTAGGAGATGTCGTACGGAGGTACCCGGATGGACAGCAGCGTGCCGGCCCGCAGGGGCCGTCCCCCTGGCCCCCGGGCCGCTGAGGGTGAACTGACGGACCGCCAGTCGGCCATCGTCGGCTATATCAGGGAAGCAGTTGACCGGCAGGGCTACCCGCCGTCGATGCGGGAGATCGGCCAGGCCGTCCACCTCGCCAGCACCTCCTCGGTCGCACACCAGCTGATGGCCCTGGAGAGCAAGGGCGTCCTCTACCGCGACCCCAACCGTCCCCGCGCCTACCGGGTCCGGCCCACGTGGGCACCCGAGCTGGACAGCAGGAGCGCGGCACAGGTCGATGTGCCGCTCGTCGGACGCATCGCCGCCGGCGCACCCCTGCTCGCCGAGGAGACGGTCGGGGACGTCTACGCCATGCCTCGCCAAGTCGTGGGCGACGGCGACCTGTTCGCCCTTACGGTCACCGGTGACAGCATGATCGGAGCCGCGATCTGTGACGGCGACATCGTGACCGTACGGCGCCAAGACAGCGCCGACCACGGAGACATCGTCGCCGCGCTCCTGGAGGACGAGGCCACCGTAAAGACGTTGCGTCGGCAGGACGGGCAGGTGTGGCTCATGCCCCGCAACCCGGCGTACGAGCCGATCCCGGGTGACGGGGCGCAGATCCTGGGCAAGGTCGTCGGAGTCCTCCGGCTGCTCTAGAAGCGGCGACCTTCACCCGCAGACCGCACGCGTCGGGGCGGGTGTCGCACCGTGGACCTCAGGCCTTGCCCGTTACCTCCCCGTGGTGGCGCACCAGGCCTCATTCGTATCCAGCGCCGGCGTCAATACCCGGCGAGTACTTGGCAGGGGAGACTGACGCCGGTAGGCAGACGCCGTATGTCCGACGGGACCAAGCGCTCTACGACCCTCGCCGGCGTCAGGCGATCGACCGCAGCCACACCCAGCGGCTACGGTCAGGCAGGCCCATGCGCCGCCCGAAACTCGCCCGCCGACCCACTGGACTGGGCATCACCCGCGGCATGGTGTCCATCACCGCCCGCCCCGCCGAGGTCGAGGACCGTAAGATCCCCGGCCACTGGGAGGGCGACCTCGTGATGGGCACCCGGCCCTGGGCAGTCGCGACGCTCGTCGAGCGCACCAGCCGCTATACGACCGTCATCGCGCCGCCGAACGGCATGAACGCCGAGCAGGTCACCCCGCACGTCACACGGAGCCCCTCCTCCACGGCAATACCTCCCGAAGGGCGCGGACCTCCGCACGTTCAGCGAGGCGCTGGACGCCATCGCACACGAGCTCAATCACCGCCCGGGCAAGACCCACGGCTACCGCACTCCGGCGGAGATCTACGCTGGCCTCCTGAACAGCGGTGATGCGCTGACCGCTTGAGCTCGCCTCGCAGTCCTCATTGAGTGGCTGTTACCAGCACTTCCCAACAAACCCCTAGTCGACCCTGATCACATACTTGCCCCCCCCGCC
Organism: Streptomyces sp. P3; assembly: GCA_016893485.2. Classification (GTDB taxonomy): domain Bacteria; phylum Actinomycetota; class Actinomycetes; order Streptomycetales; family Streptomycetaceae; genus Streptomyces. Next base: position 110,829 of record JAFEKX020000001.1, on the reverse strand, counting down.
CGCCTCCAGCGCCCGGTGTGCCGCCGCTGTCTCTTCCAGCGGGAAGACCGTGTCCACCGCCGGCCGCAGCTTCCCCTCCGTCACCTGGCGGGCGAGGTCGTCGAAGAGCGCACGTTGGGGTTGCCGCTGAAGAAGCGCACCCGGCCGCGTCCGTGGACGGCGCTGGCCACGATGTAGCTCAGCGAGGCAGCGGGCCGCGTCAGGTCGATGGCGATGGTGACCATGCGTCCGCCGGGCTTCAGCATCCGCCGTACGGTACGCAGGTCGGTGCCCGCCGTGTCGAGGACCACGTCGAACAGTCCCAGTTCCGCGGGGGACACGGCCTGGTGGTCGACGGCATGGTGGGCGCCGAGCGTGCGGACGAAGTCGAGATTGGCAGCGCGGGCCAGGGCCGTGACCTCGGCGCCGTAGGCCTGTCCGAGCTGGACGGCGGCGTTGCCGACGCCGCCCGCCGCGCCCCGTACGAGCAGCCGTTCGCCTGGGCGCAGTGCGGCCTTGTCGCGGAGTGCCGTGATGGCCGTGGTGGCTACCGGCAGCGCGGCGGCGGCCACGAGGTCCAGTCCGTCCGGGACCCGGCCGAGCCGCTCGGGCCGTACCGTCACGTACTCGGCAGCACTGCCGAATCCGGAGCTGCGACCCAGGATGCCCCACACCTGATCGCCGACCGCTACGCCGGTCGCGCGGGTGCCGAGTGCGGCGATCTCGCCAGTGAAGTCCAGCCCGATGCGCTGCGGGAACTTCCGGCCGGTGAGGAGGCGGGCCCGACCGGAACGGGCCGCCAGTTCGCCGGCGTTCACGCTGAACGCGCGCACGCGCACGAGGATCTCGCCGGGTGCCGGTCGTGGACGTGGCACCCGGCCCACATACAGCACCCTCGGGGCCGCCGAAACGGTCGAACAGTACGGCTTTCATCGTGCGGTCGTCCATCGTTGCGTTCTCACCTTCGCCACCAGTAGTGGCGCCGAGCGTAGGCTGGCAAACGGACGAGATCGTCCACTTGACCGGAGGTGAGAGAGAGCGGTGGGGGAATCCTCTCGGATCGCGGGGCAGGACAGTCTGCGGGCGGACGCCCGGCGCAACCGGCAGCGCATCCTCTCGGCTGCCCGAGTGGTCTTCGCCGAGCACGGCATCGACGCGCCCATGGCGACCGTGGCCCGACGGGCGGGGTCGGCGTGGCGACGCTGTACCGGCGTTTCCCGACGCGGGACGCCCTGGTGCGGGCCGCTTTCGCGTACCAACTGGACACCTGTGCCCGCGCTCTCACCGAGGCGCTGGCCAAACCTGATCCGTGGCAGGGCTTCCAGCGGCTGGTCGAGACGGTCTGTGAACTACAACGGGAGGAGCGGGGCTTCCCGGCCGCGTTCGTCGCGGCCTTTCCGGACAGCACCCGAGAACACGCGCGGCTACGGGAACAGGCCGAGCGGGACTTCATGACCCTGGTGCGCAGGGCTCAGGCGGCGGGCGCGCTGCGGGCCGACTTCCACCCCTCCGACTTGGCCGTAGCCCTGTTGTCCCACTGCGGTCTGGTCACCGCACTGCCAGGTGACCGTGCGGCGTCCCGGCGCCTGGTGGCGTACTTGCTCCAGTCGTTCCGCGCCGAGGCGGCCCACGGAGCGCTGCCAGCGCCGAGCGCACTGTCGCTGCGCAGTCTTCCGCTCGCGGCCGACAGCTCCCAGGGACAGCGGCCCCCAGAGCCTGATACGAAGCGGCGCCTGCCTGCGTGGCGCGCCCTACGGGCGACCACGCCACTTTCGCAACAGGCCCTGCTGATCTTTTCGTAGGTTCGGTGGGTGTGGTGGCCGTGTGGGTAGGAGGCTGTCGGGTGGCATATCGACCTTCCTCTTCGGTTGCCGGCTCCTCCCTTCCTCCTTTGTCGCGGCCTCAGTTGGCGGAGGCGCGTCGTGCTCGGGCAGTCGAGTTGTGCGAGGGCGGCGTCCCGAATGCGGAGATCGCGAGGGGGTGGGGGTTCTGCCGAGAGTATGCGGTGTTGGCGACGGGTGCGGGAGCAAGACGGTGCTTCTGGCCTTCGCAGACGGGCAGCCACCGGATGGCCACCCTAAGCTGGACGATGCCCAGGTCGAGATGATTCGGGCAGCGTTGGAGCAAGGTGCCAAGGCTCAGGGTTTCAAGGCCGACCTGTGGACCCTGGAGTGAGTCGGCGTGGTGGTCATCCGGGCAACGGGGGTGGGGTTGTCGAGGGCGTCGGTGTGGCGGCTGCTGACCGGCCGACTCGATGAAGCCTGCAACGGCCCGAGCGGCGGGCGGTCGCCCAGGATTCCCCGAAGAGGTCAGCAGGGGGCCCGCCGCTGGACCCGCGACATCCTGCGCGGCTCACCCCTGGCCGAAGACGCCGAACTCATCGAGAGCGAGCTGAGCGCAAACGCGATCCTCCACAGGGCGAGCGGGCGAGAGGCCGGCAGCTTCCATCTGGCGCTCGCGGTGTCCTCGCAGGTGGTTGCGCTGTCGGTGACGGACGGCGGGGGCGCGGGTAAGGCTCCGAAGGTTGAGCACCAGGATCAGGAGGCCGAGCACGGCCGAGGGCTGGGGATGGTCAGCGCGATCGCACACCGGGTCGTGGTCCACGACGGCGATGACGGTCACACAGTCACCACGGAACTCTTCACGGACGTACGACGAGGAGGGCACCCGTGCTGAACACGACGGGCGCCCGAGGCCTTTGGTGCGAATGCTGGACCCGGCACGTGGACGGCGGCCAGCCGCCAACGCTCTTCGGCTCCTACGACTGCACACAGAGGTCGAGGCGAACAGGTGGGTTTCCGAAATCCTGCGCACCATCTCACCGGCACTCGACACGGACATCTCTGGGGAAGCGTGGGAACGGCTCTACGATCACCGCGTCAATACCCGACGGGCTCTGCTGCGCCGCGTGCCCTGGACCGTGTCCGCCATCCACGCCCGCACACTCATCACCTGGATCGTAAGCCCCGTGACCTTCCTGCCGCTCGCACACCGCCACGGCACTGAACTTCTCCCTTGTGCATACGACTTCACGCCTCAAGAAGCGAATGCAGCAGGCGATGATCCTCACGCTCGGTGGCGGCGGTGACCACATTGCAATCCCAGCCGCAGCATCAGCGGCACCCCGTGGCTCATCATCAGGGTCCCCACTGCGTGTAGCCCTGAAGGCTGCCGAGTTTCTGGAAGGGGCCGGGGGACCGGGGATTTCAAAACGCCAATCTCCGCTGGATCCTCCTTGCCACTGCACGGTGGCGGTGTTGGCCTGAATGAGGGTTCCTCCGGCTTGCCGGTAGGCCAGGAGATGACGGCACGCTGATCGGAGTAGCTGTCGAAGCGGAAGCCGGCGGGTTGCAGCATTTCTCCGGGCTTTGGCGAGGAATACCCACTTTCCTTTGCTTCGCGCCTGGCGCGCGCACCGACGTAGCCATCGCGGCCCTCGCCGTAACTTTGCTCCTTGACCACTTTTATCCACTGCGTCGACAGCGGGATGCGGGTGCCGATCTGCAAGGCTGCAAGAAGGGCCCCGGCAGAGTTGTGTGCGTAGCAGCGCGCAATGTCCCCGGCGGTCCTCTTCGGGCCCAGGGTTGGAGACGTGGGTACGGCGACAGTGCGGAACATCTGCCAGGAGACCCCACCGGCGGGGTTGTGAGGCCCACTCGCTGGCCGGAAACATGTGTGGTCGGGCAGCCGCTTCCGCTGGAAGGGGAAGGGGAAGCGGAAGGGGCTGGTGCCGTCGGCTTGTTCGCTGCAGCTGGTGCGGACTGGCAGCCAGTGACCGCTGTCGCGGCGAGGAGTGCCAACGTTGGCCACGCCATGATGCGATGTCGTGAAAGAGCCACTGTCGTTGTGTCTCCGGTGTTCGGGGGCTTATGTCATCAGGAGGAGCGGGGTTCAGTCCTCGCCGATGATGCCGTACTCCTCCGACAGTCTGGTCGTCATTGCGGTCACAAGCAGGCACACATAAATGGGTAAAGAGTCAGCGATCATGACAACTCGGCGCGGATCCTCCGCTCGCCCAGGGCCCAGACGCCACACTGACCAACTGCGGAAACTCAACAGCCCCACAGGACCTACTGAGTTACAACTTTCTCTACTGGTTCAAGTTACGGCCCCGAGTAGAGACCTGGACACGCAGTAGCCACGGCCAGAACGATGCCTCCGGCGGGGGATCAGCCGGCACCGGGATGGCGGGGGCGCCGTACGCGACTGCGGGCCCGTAGGGGTGTGCGTGGGGTGCTTCCATCCCGACCACCAACGACCCGGGCAGAGCCGAGCAGACGAGGCCCCTGGCGTCCAGGTCGTTCGTACAGTGGCGCGCTCCACCTGGACGCCAGGAACCACGCCCGCTCCACGGTGTGTGGGTTGACGGCGGACGGGATGGAAGCTAGGGAGAGCGGTGGGTGATATGAGGTCAGAGGCGCACCTCACCTCTTGATCATCGGATGGCCGCCTGCTTTGCTTCGCGCATGATTACGGGCGCGATTACAGGGCTCTGGGTCTTTGTTGGCTCGATGATCGGGACGATCCTCGTGGCACGGCGAGTGCGGCGGACAGCTGCTCGGGCCGAAGCAGGAGAAGCTGTCATCTTCCAGGTCGGGGCTAACTTGCCGGACGAGGGACGCCGCCGATACAGCCTTGGCCAGGTACCGGCCGGAAGTGAGTTCCGGTGGAATCCTCGCCGGTCGTGGACGCGGCTGCGCGAACTCCCGACAGATCTGCGCTACGTCTGCGTACGCGAAGCGACCTTTGCGAAAGGCTGTGGCTCCCGAGCGACGCGCGGGTGATCGAGTGTGAATCGTCTGCGGGGCCTGTACGACTATGGGTCCACGCGGAACATGCGGTGCACGTTGTAAAGATGATCCGGCGTATAGATACCCCAGGCTTGTCGAGGCCTTAGTCGGGTACGGCCGTGGGTTGTTCGCGAAGGATGGGAAGGGCCGCGCCTTTGAGAGAATGAGTGGGGAACATGTCAAATCCGTCTCTGACGGCTGACACCCGCACCTGACACCAACAGGCCCGTACAACAGCGGTCAGTGCCGAACCACAGCGACCGATCAGCCGAGGACCACGGCCGGTTGTCCCACATCGCTGACGCCCCGTGATCGACCTGATAAGGATAAGGACAGGTCTCAAAGCCTTGGCATGGGCGCAGTCCTTCGTCATGGCCGACGCCCCCTGACTCGGCCATTGCCACGCCACCGACCTCTAGCCATTTCTCCTCCTTGCCCACAAGGAATTTACGCGCTCCTTCTGTCGTGTATAAATCCAGGTCGGTACCGGCGGCGCCCCAGAAGTGGCGATGCAGTAGTCGCCGTAGGCTGAAATAAACCGTACCTATGCGAGAGGAGGAAAGTTCTTCATCTGTGAAAGTTGTGAGTGAGTCAAGACGTCGGTCAAGCGTCTCACTCTTCGACTTGGCTGATCGCCAAGTCATAACTTCAGCCAGCTGTGTGAAGGGCCGGGTGAGGTCAGCCGGCGGCGTTCTGTGCTGCTGCCCGGGCCTGGGTGAGGGCCAGGCGGTAGGAGTCGGTGCCGGTCTGGATGGGGTTGCCGCCGAAGGTGAGCCGGTAGACGATCGCGGCGCAATGACGCGGGTCAGTGAAGGTCTTGGTCCAGCCTCTGAAACCCTCGTTCGAGGCGATGGCGAGACTGTTCTTCTCCTCACGCTCCGTCAGAATCCGGAACAGCAGTTCAGCGCCCCTGCGGTCAAGCTCCATGTGGCCGCTCGTCGATGCACAGAAGATCGACCATGAGACGGTTGTGCAAACGCGAATTCCTCGGGCCCGCCGATGTCTCCGACGGCCTCCCAAAGCGGCGCCGACCGGCCGACCACGACCCTCGGCTGACCGCTAGCGCAGTTCCTGTCCCGCCGCCCAGCCTGGGGCGTCGAGGTTGATGGGCGAGTCGCCGACGAATTGGGCGAGCTGCGTTTCCAGCTCGGCGAGTTCGGCGGCGCCCAGACGCACTTCCCAGCGGGCCCGCACCTCGTCGAAGATCGCCGTGCCCTCGGTGATCAGCCCGATCCCGTGATCGGTGATCCGGATGTTCTTGCGGCGGCTGTCGGCGGGGTCGGGCTCGGTGGTGACGTACCCGCGTTCGACGAGCGCGGCGATCGTCTTCGCCGCGGCCTGCTTGGTGATGGCGAGTCTGCGGGCCAAGTCCGAGGCGCTGTCGGCGCCGGCTCGGATGGCCCGGATCGCGTACTCGTGCGACGGCCGGGCGTCGGGGTATCCCCGGGTCGCCAGCTCCCGGACCACTTCGTCCACCAGGTTGCGATAGCTGCCCAGGAGCAGCAGGGCGAGATCGGCGCCGGATCGTGAGGACATGACCACAGTCTAGAACTCCCTGACCTGGACAACCAGGTTGACCAATACTGAAGTCAACCTGGTTGTCTATCTTGGGAGCCGTCGCATGACCAGCTCTTTCGTGACCGCCTCGCCCGCCGTGGCGGGCGTCACGCACCACACCGCCGACGTCAACGGCACCACGTTGCACTACGTCTCGGCGGGCGACACCGGCTCCCCCGATCCTGCTGGTGCACGGGTGGCCGGAGTCCTGGTGGGCCTTCCGCGACGTCATCCCGCTGCTCGCCGCCACACACCGGGTGTTCGCCGTCGACCTGCGCGGCTTCGGCGACTCCGGCATCGCCGGCGGCGACCACGACTTGGCCACCATGGCGGAGGACCTGCATCGGCTGGTCGCCCACCTCGGCGTCGGGCCCGTGCATGTGACCTGCCAGGACATCAGCGGCGGGCCGGTCTTCGCGTTCGCGGCCACGCACCCCGGCGATGTCCTCAGCTTCACCGGCGTCGAGACCACCCTTCCGGGGTACGGCTGGGAGATGCTGGCCGACGTGAGGAACGGCGGCTCCTGGCACGTGGGATTCCTGGCCGCCCCGGGAATTCCGGAGCTGTTCCTGGCCGGCCGTGAGCGAGTGACGCTCGACTGGGCCGTCTCGGTGATGACGATGGTGCCGGACGGGGTCACCGAGGCCGACCTCGACGAGTTCGCCCGCACCTATGCACGGCCGGGCGGCTGGCGCGGTACCGAGGGGCTCTACCGTTCCTCCCTGACCGGCGGCGACCGGATGCGGGCACTGGCCGAGTCGCGGCCACTGGCCGTTCCTGTGCTCGCCGTCGACGGCATCAATGCCCCGTTCACCGAGCGGACGATGCGTCAGGTCGCCGGCGACGTCACCGCAGTCACGATCCCGGACGTCGGGCATCTTGTCGCGCAGGAGGCGCCCGCCGCCTTCGCCACCGCGGTCGGCGACTTCGTCGACCGCGTCGACCGGAGCCGCTGAACGGCCGAGTCCCTGCACCGCCACCCTCCGTGCCCTCTCCGGCCTGCCGCTGACGCGGCCTCGAGCTGGGGCAGCGCGGTCGCCTCCCGGATTCCTGCTGCCGAGGCGGGCAACTCCCGTGCCGGCAGCGCGTGTTTCAACCGCGGATACGCCGTCGCTCGATCGACGCCACGAAACCACCCCGACCATCAACCGGACAAAGACCCCGGCGGTGCGACGACTCCAACGAACATCAATGCGACAGGAAAATCCCCAGCTCAGCGCAGTGCATCACTGCCCTACGGCAGGTTTCCGGCGTACTCCGGTCAGACCCGCTCTTCGGCCTGCTCTTTCGGCTTCTCGCGCAGCTACGTGAGCTGATGCGGCAGATCGGCCGCACCATCGACGAGGGGCATGACCTGCACGGTTCGGGGACGACGAGCCCTCCGGCAAGTAGCAAGACAGAAGGCCCCGTTCCTCGGCTACCGAAGGTCGGGCCTTCTCCGTACCCAGGAGATCCACGGTCCCGATTCCGTGTCTCCGGTCGCGAGCATCGCCGTCGACGCTGTCTCCCGCATCTGCCGGTACGCCAAGGGCGCGTTTGCCGTCCACCCACCGAATCATCCGGATCTGCGAGCGCCAGAGCGCCCCCATCCCGGCCCATCTCGCCTACCAGGGCGGCGGCCCCTGGCTGACCACGGGCGTCTAGCGCAGGCCCCTGAGACTCAGTGGGCGGTGCGGGGCAGTACAGCAAGGGCTGTCCCGGCGATATCGGTCAGCGTCTCCTCGCTCGCTCCGGCCTTGCCCAGCGCTTCGATGCCGCGCAGCACGGCGAGCACCAGCGCGGCCAGCTTTCCCGGATCCGCGTCCGCGGCGATGTCGCCATTGCGCTGGCAGGCTGCGATGTCGCCCTCCAGCAGCGCCTGGAGCGCCTCGATGGCCGCGCGCGCCCGCTTGGCCACCGTCTCGTCGTGTTCGGCCAGCTCGGCGGCGCCCTTGGCCAACAGACAGCCGCGGCGGGCGGTGTCTGCGGCAGTCGCCGCCGCCACCGCGTACACGTGGGCGGACAGCCGCGCGTAGGCGTCCGCGTCGTTGCCGCGCAGCTGCCGGTTCGCAGCGTCGACGACGGAGGTGCAGTAGTCGTCGAACACGCGGCGGAAGAGTTCCTGCTTTCCGCCGAACGCGCCGTACAGGCTGCCTTTGCCGAGCCCCGTTGCCTCGGCGATGTCTTCCATGCGCGTGGCGGCGTACCCGCCCGACCAGAACCGCTCCCGGGCAGTGTCCAGTACCTGCTGCTCATCGAACTTCCTGGGTCGGGCCATGGCGACAGTCTACCGATTCTTGACTGGTTCGTCCATAACAACTAGCGTTATGGACGAACCAGTCAAGAACTGAAAGTAGGCGTGTGATGACCGAAGTACTCGCAGGGAAGGTCGCAGTGGTCACAGGAGCGGGCAGCGGCATTGGGCTTGCCACCGCCCGGCGGTTCGCCGCGGAGGGAGCACGGGTGTTCCTGGCCGGTCGCCGTCAGGAGCCGCTGGACGCGGCCGTGGCTGAGATCGGGCCGGCGGCCACCGGTGTGAGGACCGATGTTTCGGTACAGGCGGACCTCGATGAGCTCTACTCGGTCGTGCGTGAGGAGGCGGGTCGCATCGACGTGCTTGTCGCCAACGCCGGCAGCGCTGTCCCTCAGCCTCTCGGTGAGATCACCGAGGAAGCCATCGACGCCACCTTCGGTACGAACGTGAAGGGCACGATTTTCACCGTGCAGAAGGCGCTGCCCCTGCTGTCGGACGGCGCATCGATCATAGTGACAGGGTCGACCAACGCGCTCTCCCCGGAACCAGCCTGGCAACTTATGGCGCATCGAAGGCAGCGGTACGCAACCTGGTGCGCAGCTGGGCGCTCAGCGCGCAGGAACGGAAGTTCCGGGTGAACGTGCTGACCCCGGGCCCGACCGAGACCCCGGGCCTGGTCGGCGCCGTAGGCCCGGATCACCAGCTCGCCTCGCAGGTGCCGCTCGGCAGGATCGGCCGCCCGGACGAGATTGCCGCCGTGGCGACGTTCCTGGCCTCGGATGCTTCCAGCTTCGTCAACGGCGTCGACTGGTTCGTCGACGGAGGCCTGGCGCAGGTCTGACCGCGCCCTTCAACCAGGCGATAGCGCACCACAACACACCACGTACCAGGAGGAAAAGTGAACGCCACCAGCGATATTCAGAAGCGTCGCGAAGAGATTGCCATCAACTATTTCCACATGGTGGACGCAGGCAACCCTGCGGTTATCGACGTCTTCACGGACGATGCTCGTATGTTCTACCCGAAGTTCGGCATCGCACGGGGAAGGCGCAGATCGGAGCGTTCGCTCAGGGGCTCGGCCGGGAATCGCGTCGCTCAAGCACGAGATCGAGGGCTTCACCGTGTTGTCATCCGGCAACTTCGTGATCGTCGAGGGCGTGGAAAGGGGAACAACGACGTCAGGCGTGGACTTCCCTGACGGTGTTTCGTCCTTCGGGCTGTTCTGCAATGTGTTCGAGTTCGAGGATGAACTCATCAAAAGGGTCCACATCTACGTGGATCCGGACTTCGCCAACACGCACGCCGAAGGTGTGGCTTGGGGTAAGTCGGTGCAGGACAGCATCGCCAGCCTGTAGTCGACAGCCTGCACCCGGCAGGCCGGCGCCCTGGGGTGCCCGCGGCGGCGGTCGACAACTTCGGCGGGTTCGAGGGGTAGTACGAGCAGATCGAGAAGAGGGCCGCCCACCACGGCAACCACTGAGAGGTGCTGCTGTACGGGCACCTACTCAAGGACCGCTCAACAATGTACGACCTGACCAGCCGTCTGGAACTGACGTCCACCTGGGAGGACAACCGGGGTCTGGACGCGCTCGCGCACGCCCGCCGCCACAAGCACCTGCGCGACTACAACCCCGAACGACACGAGGGCGGCCGCCCGGTCGACATCTCGTTCGCCACGCTGAACTGGCAGAAGGCAATCCGCGACAAGAACCGGCCGGGCGCCTCCTTGGACATCGCCGAGATCGTCCGGCAGCTCCAGGAGGAGGGCCACGTCATCAACCGCGGGGACCTGGCCCGCATCTCGCCGTACCTGACCGAGCACATCCGCCGTTTCGGCGAGTACGCACCCCACGAGCTCGGCCTTGAGCCCGAAGCGTACGAACCGCACTTGGACGTCGACTTCAGCCCGCTCCGCGGCGACGACTCGCGCGCCCTGGACGGCTACGGCCAAGCGGCCTGATCAGGCGAAGCCGGGCGGCAGCTTGTCCGGGAACTCACGGGGAACCAGCAATCGGGGCCATCTCGTGCTGCTGACCTGGGTGGACCTACTTGGATTCGACCCGTCCGAGCGGGTTGGGACCGGCCGTCATCGCGTCGCGGGCTGCCTGCCAGGCGGGGTCCCCGGGGTAGAGCTCGGTGCGGAGGTAGGCCAGGGTGAGCCGCGCGACTGCGGCGACTCGTTCGGGATTCTCGTCCGTGGTCTCGGCTACGTCGTATCCGGGGATCCCGCCGAGCGCGTGCCCCGCGCCGAACAGGGTGAGCAGGGACTTGGGGCTCGGGCTGAGGGTGTAGGGGTCAGCGTGCCAGTCCGGCCCCATGTCGGTGAAGTGCCGGGAGTCGTCCTCGTCGCCGGCGACGACCAGCGCGGGCGTGGTCATCGTGGAGAAGTCGATGGTCCCGAAGACCGGCAGCGCGCTGCCCATGGGTCCGTTGAGGACGTCGCCCCGGCCAGGCGCGGCCAGCAGCACTCCCGCCTTGATCCGGGGCTCGATGACGCTTACTTCCTCCCCGGTGTCGGGGTCGGTGACCCGCGCGCCGAGCAGGAGGCTGGAGGTGAAGCCGCCGAAAGAGTGTCCAGCGATGGCCACCTTGGTGTGGTCGATACGGCCGGCGAGCAGCGGCACAGCCTTTTCGATCTCGTCGAGCCGATCGAGGATGTGCGGCATGTCTTCGGCGCGCGAGCGCCAGAAGAAAGGTGCTCCGGGGGCGTCGGCGACCTGGTGGGCCAGCGTCCTGGAGGTGAGGTGAGTGGGCTGGATGACGACGAATCCGTGCGCCGCCCAGAAGTTGACCAGCGGCGCGTAGCCGTTCAGCGAGGAGAGGTTGTTCGAGGGGCCCTGGCCGTGGGAGAGCAGGATGACGGGCAGGTCGGTTCCGGTCTCGGGTGCGGTGACTCGTACCTCAAGATCCACGGGACGTCCGGGTACGGACAGCGCCAGCGGGCTGTAGGACAAGACCGGAACGGGCGTGCCCAGGACGTCTGCGGTGGCGGCGGATGTGCTCGTCATTGCGCTGTTTCTCCTTCTATTGGCAATTTGGGTCCTGCCGCCACCGATCTTGGCCAGCCGGTGGCAGACAGGGGTACAGGAGCGCCCCTTCGGCTAACCTCTAAGTGGAGCGCTGCACCACTTAATATCCGGAACGGCGCTCCGTTTTGTCAAGTGATGTTGGAAGGAAGAGCGTGATGCCCACCGAGAGCCCCGCGGGCAAGGCGGCCCGAAGCAAGCGCGCCGACGCCCAGCGCAACCAGCAGACGGTGCTCACGGCCGCCGCCGAGGTGTTCGTCGCCTCCGGCGTCGACGCGCCGATCCGCCAGATCGCGGCCCGGGCCGGCGTGGGGATGGCCACGATCTACCGCCACTTCCCGACCCGGGCGGATCTCGTCACCGCCGTCTACCGCCACCAGATCGAGGCATGCGCGGAGGCCGGCCCGAACCTGCTGGCCAGTTCGGACTCTCCGTTCGACGCGCTGCGTCAATGGATCGACCTCTTCGTCGACTTCCTGGTCACTAAGCACGGGCTCGCCGACGCCCTGCAGTCCGACAGCGACCGCTTCGCCGCGCTGCACACCTACTTCATCGACCGCCTGCTGCCCGTGAGCGCCCAACTGCTCGACGCCGCAGTCGACGCGGGCGAGGTCCAGCCCGGCATCCAGCCCTACGAACTGATGCGCGGCATCGGCAACCTCTGCGTCGCACGCGACGACGACCCCGCTATGACCCCCGCCGATTGATCGAACTGCTCCTCCAAGGGCTGCGGCAACCGCAGTCACCTTGATGTCGACACCTTCCGGCAGACGCAGTTCTCACTTGAGGGTGCCATCGTTCGACGACAGGCGGAACGAGCGTCCAATGAACCCGTGCCATTCGGGAGCCCACAGTGGCCCGAATCCCCTGGGATCCGATGGTGACTGCTGACAGGGTTTGACGACAGATGGGGTCCGATCCTCCGCCACCCACGCACCGGAGAGCTGCTGTCCACCGTGAAGTTCATGGTGCAGACCCTCGCCGCCGGCGAACTCCAGCGCGAGCTCACCTACGACGGACTGCGCGCCGCCGAAGCGAAGGGCAGCAGGGGCGGACGTCGCCCCGCCGTTGCGGCCGACAAGACCGAGGCCGTGCGCGTCGCGTACCTGGAAGGCCGCTCGATCGCGGCCCTCGCCCGCGACCACGGCGTCAGCCGCGGCGGCATCCGTACGTCCGTCGCCGACCTCATGCCCGACCACACGGCCGCCGACCCGGACGCCACCGCCCCGGAGCTGCCGGTTGCCCTCGACATGCCGGGCAAGGTTGCCGACTTCCTCCACACGACCGAGCTGCGGCCCGCCGAGCGGGCTCCGCTCGACCAAGGGGTGACCGTACGCCGTGGCCACGGCTACACCCCCGCGCGTCACCGCCGTCCCGGCCGTGCACCACCGACTCCCCGCCCGCCGGATGGCGGCCCCGGCGCTTCGGCAGTCCCGGCCCAGCGCAAGGCCCGCCGCGAGTACGAGAACCGCGTCAGCACCCTCACGCAGAGACCATGATCGTTCTCACCGGGATTTCCTCTACCCCGACTAAACTCACACCCGTTCCCCGAAGCCGGGGTGGCGCCCGCCCTTGTGCATCCGGCCGAGTTGCGGCATGCGTTACGTACTCGAGTGAGTCTCTCCGTGATGGCCGTTGTGTCTACACGAGGAGTCGGCCTGCACTCTGACGCCCCATCAACGCCACGCACGCGTACGCGGTCCGCTTCCGGGCATGCCGGGAGTCCGAGCGGAGGCGGGGCAAGTCCGGCTCCGATGCGCAGGGAACGGTGCAGAACGCGGCCGAGGGACGCTACGAGGTGCGCTAGATCCGTGTCGATCGGTGGCCGTGGCCCTGTCCTCGATCGTCACCACCCCGTTAGCAGCAGGTGGTTGAGGAGCAGGGCCAGGACGGCCTGTGCCGTGAGCCAGGCGCGGGGCCTGGGAAGGAACGCGCACGCGGCAAGCAGCCACATCGCGAACGGCAGCCAGATGCGTTCCGTCTCCGCCTTGCTCATGCCGGAGAGGTCGGCGACGAGCAGGGCCAGCAGTGCGGCGAACACGAGCAGGGCGAGCCGGGGTTCGGGCGGGGCCGTACGGAAACCGCCCCGGAGGTCCCGGAGTCCGGGACGTGCGGACGCGGCGCCCGACCGGCGCAGTCCCACGACCGTCGCCGGGCCCACGATCAGCGCGGTGCAGGCCAGGTTCGCCCACACCCAGTAGCCGTAGGGCCGGGTCCCGCCGACACCTTCGTAGTAGCGGGTGATCAACAGGTGGTACGCCTCCCACCAGTTGAAGCCGAGGAGTGTGAACACGACGGGGACGACAGTGAGTCCGGCGACGACGTACGGGAGGGGACGGAGCCGTCGGTGACCGAGCAGCAGTGCCGCGCCCGCGATCACGCCGAACAGAGTCAGGCCGTAGGAGAGGTACGCGGTGAGGCCGAAGAGGAGGCCGGAGGCGAGCCCGGCGGAGCGCGGTCGGTGTCCCGTAACGGCGAGGGCGAGGAAAGCCACGGACCAGGCGGCGACCGCCGCGAAGTAGCCGTCGGCGGAGGTGCCCATCCACACGGCGGCCGGGGCGAGGACGAGGTAGGGGGCGGCGCGGCGGGCGAGTTCCTCGCCGGCGAGTGCGCGCACGGTGACGAGGACCGCGGTGGCGGCGGTCGCCCCGACGGTGATGCACCAGACGCCCGCCCAGGCTCCGCCGCCCAGGCCGATCCGGTCGAGGAGGACGAAGGTGACGGTGGCCGCCGGGGGTGCCCGGCGATGTGCGCGGGCCAGGGGGCGGGGGAGTGGCTGAGGATGTGGTGGGTGAAGTCGCGCAGGGTGGCGGGGACGTCGTGGAAGCGGTCGATGACCGTGAGGTATTCGTTCGTGGTCGTCAGCCGTCCGGCGATGCCGCGCTGCCAGCCGTCGACCAGGGCCAGGGAGAACGTCCAGGCCATGGCAGTGCCCCAGGCGGTGAACAGCAGGGCCCGCCAGGGCAGTCGGACGGCGAGCGCGGGACCGTAGGCGACGACGGCGACCGCGACGGCGAGCGCCGCCGGGGTGCCGGGGCCGACGTGCGGTTCCCACTGGGCGAACACGGGTGGCCAGCCGACGAAGAGCGAATGATCACGGTGTTGGACGGCGTCGCCGACGAGGACGGCCACCAGGACGAGCACGGCAGCGGCGAGAACTGAGGCCAGGTCGCGGACGAGGTCGCGCCGGCCGTCGCCCGGAACGTCACGCGGACGGTCGTCGGGACGGACACGGGGACGGTCGCGGAGAAGATCGCGGTTCACACCGACACGCTAGGCCGGAGGGTGGCCGATGGAGCCGCCGCCGGAGTGGACGTCAGGGTTTCGTCATGGTTTGCGGACCCGTTCGGGGGTGTTCCCGGCCTACGGTCGGGTCATGCCACGTTCCCCCTCCTCACCTGCGTTCTGGCGCAGCCCGCTGCGCGGTCCCTGGTTCACCTCCGTGCTGGGCGTCGTGCTGCTCGTCGGGATCACGGTGCTGTTCGTGACGGGCCTGGTGTCGTACGCCGCCTACAACCCGGGCCTGTCGCCGGTGAACGACCAGACCCCGGACAAGGGCCTGCTCGGCTTCTATCTCTTCTCCTGGCCGACGCACCCGTCCTGGCTGTACCGCCTCACGCAGGGCGTCCATGTCACCCTCGGTATCGCACTGATCCCCGTGCTGCTGGCCAAGCTGTGGTCGGTCGTGCCGAAGCTGTTCGCGCTGCCGCCCGCCCGCTCCCTCGCCCATGCCCTGGAACGGCTCTCACTGCTTCTCCTCGTGGGCGGCGGCCTGTTCGAGTTCACCACCGGCGTCCTCAACGTCCAGCTGGACTACATCTTCCCCGGCTCCTTCTACCCCCTGCACTTCTACGGCGCCTGGGTCTTCTTCGCCGCATTCCTCGCGCACGCCGTCCTGAAGACACCCTTGGCCCTGCGCAACCTGCGCCACCTCCGGGACGAACAACCCTCAGGGGAACGGGAGTTGGTGTCACCGAATCCCGCGGAACCCACCGTCTCGCGGCGCGGTGCCCTCGGTGTGGTGGGCGGCGGATCGCTGCTCCTGCTCGCTACGACGGCGGGCCGCAGCTTCGACGGACCGCTGCGGGAGACGGCGGTCCTCGCACCGCACGGCGGGCCCGAACCGGGCGGCGGTCCAGGCGGGTTCCAGATCAACAAGACGGCCGCCTACGCGGGAATCAGCCCGACGGAGGCCGGAGAGGAAGCGTGGCGGCTGGTCGTGACCGGGCGTGACGGCCGCAACGTACGGCTCGCCCGCCCCCAGCTCCTCCAACTGGCCCTCCACAGCTCGGCGTTGCCCATCGCCTGCGTGGAGGGCTGGTCGACCTCGGACCAGTGGTGGCGGGGTGTACGACTGCGCGATCTGGCCGCGCTGGTCGGACACGACGATCCTGTGGACGTCCTCGTGGAGTCGCTGCAACGCCACGGGGCGTTCCGGCGCGCGGCCCTGCGCGCCAACCAGGTCGCCGACCCGCGTTCCCTGCTCGCCCTGTTCGTCAACGGCGAGGACCTCACCCCTGACCACGGCTACCCGGCGCGCGTCATCGTCCCCGCGGCGCCCGGCGTGCTCAACACCAAATGGGTGGCCCGGATGACGTTCGGAGACCTGTGATGCGCATTCCGTTCAGACGGCCGCCCCTCGGCAGCCCACTGCAGATCCTTCTCCTCGCCTGCTCGTTCGCGCTCGCCGGCTACGCGGGGTGCGGCTGCTCGCGGACGACTGGTTCGGGGTGGCGCTGTGGTTCGTGGGAGCGGCGCTGGTGCACGACCTGGTGCTGGTGCCGTTGTACGCGGGGGCGGACCGGGCCGTGGCGGGAGCGTTGGGGCGGTCGGCCGCGGGACGTGGATGGTCTACGTCCGGGTCCCGGCCATGTTGTCCGGCCTCCTGCTGCTGGTGTGGTTCCCGTTGATCAGTGGACAGGTGGCGGACCACTACCGGTCGGCCACCGGCCTGTCCGGCGACGGGTTCCTGTCCCGCTGGCTGCTGGTCACCGCGGTGCTGTTCGGGGGCTCGGCCGCGCTGCTCGTCCTGCGGTTGCGCAGGGCGAGGAAGGAGCGACCGTCGGCCGTCCACTGACCGTCCGGGCGCCACCCCGCCCGGCGGGCGTGGCGCAGCAGGGCGGGGGTGCCCAGCCGGGCCCAGGGGAAGGCACTGCCGGAGGCGCCTCGGCCGTCGGCGACGTGCACCTGCACGCGTTCGTCGACATCGACCGGGACAGTCTCGGCGATCAACAGTCCGTCGCCGGCGAGGAGTTGGGACACCCGTCGCAGCAGGGCGTGGGGTTGCCGCCGATGCCGACGTTGCCGTCGATGAGGAGGGCGGTGTCCCAGCGACCCTCGCCGGGGAGGGTTGGAAGACGGACCGGCGCAGTGCCTGCCCGCCGAGGCGGACGGTGTGCGCGACGGCAGCCTCGCTGACATCGACACCCAGCGCCCGCCACCCCCGCGCGGCGAGCGCCGCCACGAGCCGCCCGGGTCCGCACCCCACGTCGAGCACGGCCCCCTCGCACCGCCCCAGCACCTCAAGGTCCGCGGCATCGGCCTCGGCGCACCACCGCTCGACCTCCAGGGGCAGCAGCCAGCCGTCGCTGCGGCGCAGGTAGAGGGGCCGCGGCCGGTACGCAGCGCATCGGTGTACGGATCGGCTGACCAGGGGCGTGCCGTGACGTCGAGCGGCGCGGAGGGCAGCCGCCCGGACGACAGCGCGGATCGCTCTCCGACATCCGCTGTCGGGTGACCGGTCAGGCTCCGCGGGGGTGGTTCATGAGGGCGGTTGCCGGGCTCCTCTTCGCGGTCGGCTGCTCCGTCTCGTGTCCGGCGTTCACTGGGCAACTGCCGTGTGCAGTCTCGCCAGTTCACGTGCGAATCGCCCCTCTGGCGCTTCGGCGGCGACCAGTTCGGCGTCGTGGGCCGTGTCGACGTCCCGCAGACTCGGCAGATCGTGGACGCGGAGACCCCCGGCCGTGAGCCGGCCGCGCTGCACGGCACCGGTGGTGGGTGTCGACATCGGTACGCCGCGCAGGAGTGCAGGGTCGGGTTCGGCGAGGCCCAGGGCCCAGAACCCGCCGTCCTCGGCCGGGCCGAAGTATGCGTCGTGATCGGCGAAGTCGACGGTGAGGAGTTCGGGCGTCACCTGCGGGGTGTCCATGCCGATGAGCAGGGCGGGCCCGTCGCAGCCGCCGAAGGCCGCGGCCAGCCGCTCGTCGAGCCCGCCGTCGCACTGCGGTACGACGTCGAAGCCCGGCGGCAGCCAGGGACCCGGCGCTCCGGCAAGCACCAGCACCCGCCGCCGTGCGGGCGTCGCCAGCACCACCTCCAGTGTGTCGACCAGCGACGCCTCGGCGAGCGCGGCGGCCTCCTCGGGCGTGAACGGCGGAGTCAGCCGGGTCTTCACCCGTCCCGGCAGCGGTTCCTTGGCGATGACAAGAAGAGTGGTCACCGAGAGATCACTCCTTGGGAGGGGAGAAGGAGCCGGTGGTCGACATGCCCGTGGGGGCCGGGGGTTCGGCCAGGACCCGGCGCATGTCCCGCACCGCCTGCCAGGTTCCGCGCCAGGTCCCGGTGACCTTGGAGGCGCCGGTGCGCGGCAGATACGGCACATCGTGCTCGGCCACTCGCAGACCGGCGTCCGCGGCCCGCACGACCATCTGGAGCGGGTAGCCGCTGCGACGGTCCGTCAGGCCGAGGGCGAGCAGATCCGCGCGGCGGGCCGCACGCAGCGGGCCGAGGTCGTGCAGGCGCAGCCCGGTGCGGCGGCGCAGCATCCCGGCCAGCGCGATGTTGCCGGCCCGGGCGTGCGCGGGCCAGGCGCCTCGTCCCTGCGGACGGCGCCGCCCGAGGACCAGGTCCGCCTCGCCGTCCCGTACTTCGCGGACGAAGGGCACCAGCAGGGACGGGTCGAGCGAGGCGTCGCAGTCGCAGAAGCACACGATGTCCGCGGTGGCGGCCATCAGTCCGGCGTGGCAGGCGGCACCGAATCCGCGGCGCTCCTCATGTACGACGGTGGCGCCGAGGCTGCGGGCCAGTTCCGCCGAACCATCCGTGGATCCGTTGTCCACGACGAGCGCGCGCCAGCCGGCCGGGATGCGGGCGAGTACCCAGGGCAGGGCCTCGGCCTCGTTCAGACAGGGGAGGACCAAGTCGACAGGCGCCGGGTCCGGTTCCGTTGCGGGGAAGGTCGTCACGGCTTTCACCCTACGGGCGAGAATCGGGCATATCAGGCTTCCGGTCCTTACGAAACGCGGACGTCGAGCCGTGAAATCGGCTGCCGAGCAAGGCCGGTGGCCGGAGCCTGGTCCTGGAGGTCGGTGCCGACGACTACGTCACCAAGCCGTTCGGCCCCCGTGAACTGGTCCTGCGCGTGGAGTCGGTGCTACGGCGCACTCGGCCCGCGCCCGCCGCACCCACCCTGCGATCGGCCGGACTCACCGCCGACCGCGTCGGCCGCCGCACCACCAGGACGGCAGCGAACTCGCGCTTACGGTAAGGGAGTTCAACCTCCTTACCTTCTTCTTGCGACACCCCGAGCGGGCACTCAGCCGGGAGGTTCTCCTGCGGCAGGTGGGGAGTGGGACTTCGGCGATCTGTCGACCGTCACCGTGCAGGTGCGGCGGTTGCGAGCCAAGGTCGAGGACGATCCGGGGCGGCTCCGGCTTATCCGGACGGTGTGGGGCGTCGGGTACCGCTTCGAGTCCACCAGCACAGTCGGTACCGGCGAGGGCTGATCATGCGCGACATGCTGCTCATCGCCCTGCTCGTCCTCCTGGGGGTCGCCGCGGCCGGGGTCCTGGGTGTGGGCGCGCTGTGGTTGCTGCGCCGGCGTTCGCTCACCACCTCCGTCGCCGTGGTCGCGGCCGTCGCGGTGACGGCGATGCTCGCCGGCACGTTGGCCGTGGCGCAGGCGATGTTCCTGTCCGCGCACGACCTGAGCGTGGTCACCACCGTTGTCGCCATGGCGGCCCTGGTCTTCCTGGCTACGGCCCTGCTGCTCGGGCGGTGCGTCGTTGCCCGCAGCCGTGAACTCGCCTTCGCTGCCCGTAACGTCGACGGCGGCGACTTCCTCGCCCGGCCTGTCCCGCCGCCGCCGAACTCGCTGACCTCGGGCGGGAGTTGACCCCAATCAGCGCCTAGCTCGCCGAATCCCGCGACCGCGAAAGGGCGTTGGAGTCATTCCGCCGTGAATTCGTCGCCTGGATCTCCCGCGACCGGCGTACCCGGCTGGCCCGTCTCCGTGCGATGTCCGAAGGCCTCGAGGACGGTGTCGCCGCCGACCCCGACCGCTACCTCCGTCAGACCAGCACCGAGGCCGAACGCCTCAACGGCATGGTCGGTGACCTGTTCGAACTCTCCCGCTTACACGCCGGGACGCCCACTCTCTTCCGGTCACGGAAGTCTCTATACGACCTGATCGGCGATGCCCTCGCGGGAGCCGATCCGCTCGCGCGGGAGCACGGTGTACGGCTGGTCGGCGACTGGATCGAGCCGGTGCCGGTCGAGGGGACGGCAAGGAGATGAGTCGGCTGCTGGGGAACCTGCTGGTCAACGCGATCCGGCGGACACCGGCCGACGGTACGGTCGACGTCGCCGCCGAATGGTCCGCCGAGGGCGTCGTCCTGTCGGTGACGGACGGCTGCGGCGGTAGCCCGGAGGAGGAATTGCCGGGCGTCTTCGACACCGGGTGGCGCGGCACGCACGCGTGGACCCCGTCGGCCGCGGCCGGGCCGGGGCTCGCGATCGTGCACGACATCGTCGAGGCACACGGGGGCGGGCGGCCGTACGGAACGTGTCCGGCGGCTGCCGGTTCGAGGCGACCTTGCCCATCGCTGAGGCGTGAACGCCGTAGACGTCCTCGGCCGGCTGGTGATCGCCGGCCGACTGGCGACTGGTCTCCGGCCGGCTACTGCTCCCCGCGCAGCTTCGACGTCGCGAACTCGCGCATCCCCTCCGTGAATTCGACCTCGGCCTTCCAACCCAGTTCGGCTCGTAGCCGGGACGAGTCCGCCGTGATGTGGCGTACGTCGCCAAGCCGGTACTCCCCGGTCACCACGGGGCGGGGCCTCCGTACGCGGCGGCCAGCGCGTGTGCCATCTCCCCGACCGTGTGGGGTCCCCGCTGCCGGTGTTGTAAGCGGTCAGTACCCCCTGTTGGGTTTCAGACTCAAGAGCCGCCACGTTGGCCGCGGCCACATCCCGGACGTGCACGAAGTCCCGCCGCTGGCCGCCGTCCTCGAAGACGCGAGGCGACTCACCGCGCGCGAGCGCGGAGCGGAAGAAGGACGCGACGCCCGCGTACGGGGTGTCGCGGGGCATTCTCGGGCCGTACACGTTGTGGTAGCGCAACGACACGGCCGAACCGCCGGTGGACCGCGCCCAAGCCGACGCCAGATGCTCCTGGGTCAGCTTGGTCGTCGCGTACACGTTCCGCGGGTCGCCCGGAGCGTCCTCGCCCACCAGCCCCGGCGTCAACTCCTCACCACAGCGCGGACACCGGGGCTCGAAACGCCCCGCGTCCAGATCGGCCACGGAACGGGGCCCGGGCCGCACCGGTCCGTGCCACTCGCAGGCGTAGGAGCCCTCGCCATAGACGACCATCGACCCGGCGAGCACCAGCCGGCGCACACCCGCGGCGGCCATGGCGGACAGCAGCACCGCCGTACCAAGGTCGTTGTGCGAGACGTAGTCGGGCGCGTCGCCGAACCCCGTCCCCAGGCCCACCTTCGCCGCCTGATGACACACGGCGTACACGCCCCGCAGTGCGGACGCGACGGCCTCGCCGTCGCGCACATCTGGACCGTCACGCAGGTCGAACACGATTGCCTCGTGTCCGCGCGCGGTCAGTGCCTCGACGACATGGGACCCGATGAACCCGGCACCGCCGGTGACCAGTACTCGCATACGCCCGACGCTAGGACCGCGACCCCGCCGCTCGGCAGCACCACGCCCGTCATGTCACCGGCCCGTAAGACCTCTCAGTGCCTTGGCATCGCTGCCCGAGGCGGGATGATCCGTCGCCGGGCGCGGGCGCGGTCCGGTTCAGCACCCTTGCGTGGCAGGCTCGCGGCGACGACGTGACGCGTCGACCAGGCAGTGATACCGCTGAAGGGCACCGGTGGCTGGCAGGAGCGATCCGTGGCCCTCAGGCACACGGTCACCGGATCACACGACCTGGCCGGCAGTGGGCTGAACGCGGCGGCAAGGGCAAGGACCCCGACCGCGAGGCCAGACCCCGCAGGCGGGCCACTGACACCCGACCGCACGGCGTCCGGCACCTGTTCGCCGCCTACGGCCTGGGCAAGGACCAGCTCTACGGCCACATCAAGAAGACCAAGAACCGCTGGAAGTTCCTGGAGTTCTGCCGGTACCTGCGCTCGCTGCACCCGGCGGACGTGCTCATTGCGATCATCTGCGACAACTACTCTCCGCACCTGACGACGAAGCGGTGCCGGCGGGTCGGAACGTGGGCGGCGGCGAACAAGGTAGAGATCGTCTACACCCCGACCATTAGCTCCTGGCTCAACCGGATCGAGGCCCGGTTCACCGCCCTGCGCTACTTCGTCCTCGACGGCACCGACCACGCCAGCCACAAGGCTTAGGCCAGCATGATCCGCCGCTGCATCATCTGGCGGAACAAGCACGCCGCCGACGAACGCCTACGCGAAGTTGTCGCCAGGGCGAACGTTGCTTGAATGCGGTACTGGAAGCGTCACCCCTCCTGGCGGTTCAGCGATTGAAGTAGAAGCCTGCGTCGAGGTCGGCGAGCAGGGTGGGGTGGGTCGGCTCCCAGCCGAGTAGTTCGCGGGTCGCCTGGTTCGGCATCTTGACGTCGATGCCGATGAAGGGGAAGGCCTTGAAGTGCTCGGCTGCCTGCTCCGCCGACATGCTGACCGCCTCGATGCCCAGGTGGCGGGCGACGGACTCGGCGATGGTGCGGACTGGGATGCCGGCCTCGGTGGCACCGGTGACCTGCGAGCCGGCTGGGGCCTTGTCCAGTGCGAGCGCCCAGACGCGGGCAACATCTAGGGTGTGGCCCGCGGCCCAGGTGTTGGCGCCGTCCCCGACGTAGCCGGCGACGCCGGTCTGGCGGGCGATCCGGAGGTACTGCGGGATGAACCCGTTCCGGTCGCGCTCGCTGTGGGTGACGTTCGGGACCGCGACCAGGACGGTGCGGACGCCGCGTCCGGTGTACCCGTGGATGGCGAGTGCGACCTTGGCGCGGGGTTGGGGTGGTTCACCAGGTCCTCGACGCGGCCCATGCCGATACCGAGGAAGGCTTTGCCGGTGTCGACGAGTTCGCCGCAGATCGCGTGGACGACCTCTTGGTCCTGCGCGGCGACCTCGGCGAAGCGGCCGGACGCGATCCCCTCGTGCTGGAAGCCGAGGTGGACGACCGCGTCGGCGTCGCGGGCGGCCTCGCGCAGCCCGTCGAGGTCGGTCAGGTCCCCGCGGCGGGCCTCGGCGCCCATGGCCCTGACGGTCGCTGCCGCCTCGTCGGAACGGGCGAGGCCGACGACGTCGTGACCTGCGTGGATGAGCTCGGGAACAACGGCGGAGCCGATGTGGCCGCTGGCGCCGGTGACGAAGACGCGCATGAGGATCTCCCGGGAAGTGATGTGACTTGGTAACATCACGCTAGCACGGTGACGATACCAAGTCACGTCACCTAGGATGGCCCTCATGGCTCGATGGGAACCGAACGCACGGGAACGCCTGGTCCGCGCCGCGGTCGAACTGTTCGCGGAGCAGGGGTACGAGGCGACGACGGTCAACGAGATCGCCGAGCGGGCCGGAGGGCTGACCAAGACCACGTTCTTCCGGCACTTCGCCGACAAGCGCGAGGTGCTGTTCGCGGGCCAGGAGATCCACAACCGGATCACCGCCGAGGCGATCGCCGAGGCGCCCGAATCGGCCACGCCTCTGGAGACGGTCGGCCTGGCGCTGGACGGACTCGCTTCCTCGTTCACGGAGGACCGGCGCGACATCGGGCGCCGGCTTCGGGCGGTCATCGCGAACAGCGCGGAACTGCAGGAGCGCTCCACCTCCAAGCGGGCGGCGCTCTCCGAGGCGATGGCGCAGGCGCTTCGCACGCGCGGTGTCTCGGAACTCGTCGCCGATCTCGCGGCCGAACTGGGCGCGCGTGCCTTCTACGGCGCGTTCGACCGGTGGACGTCGACAGCGGATCCGCGGACTCTCGTCGAGTACGCCCGAGAGGTATTTGGCGAGTTGAAGACCGCTGTGGCCGCGCTCGAATAGCCCGCCTGGCCGGAATGCGACGCTGTCCGATGCGTGGCGCCGCGCGCAGTGCTGGTGAAGATGATCCTCGCGACCGGCATCGCCGGGAGCAGCATCATCCGGGCCCGCCGCCGAGTCACCACCGAGCCGCTGCCCCTGCGCACGATTCGCACCAGCCGACGACCCTCGTCGCCATCGATCTCCCGAACTTCAACCAATTGCGCCATACGCCAAACCCGATTACATCCACCCCGCCGGCCCCTGCGCCGCCTGACCGTCCTGAACATCGTCTGGCTCGGATAGCCGGCGTGCCGGGGCGGCGGCCGTCGTTGCCTGCGTAGGGACGGCTCCCGGATCGGTAAGTGCCGGGTATGAATGGGTATTTGACGTCATGTCAAACACTGGTGCGACTACGCCACACGGGTTAGCATCCCGCAGTCAGTTGATCAAGAACATAGGGAGCCTCATATGAACCTGTTCGGGAAGAGCTTGACGACGGTGGCCGTGGCTGGAGCGCTGCTGGGCGGTGCCTTCGCCACACCGGCTGCGGCAGCCGACCCCAACACCTGCCCCAAGGGGAAGGTCTGCGGATGGTCGGGGACCAACAGGACCGGAACAAGGACCGTTTACTCCGAGTCGCTCGGCTGCGACACCTTCGCCCCTGCCCGGTCCGTCTCGAACCAGACGTCCTATCGCATAGTTTTTCTGGCACGTCAGCATCGGCTGCGGTGAGGGCACCAAGCTGGTCACTCTGACTCCCGGCCACTACTCCGACAACGTCGGCGGCACCGTTACGGGGATCGAAGTTTTTGCAAGCTAGGGCCCGTCTTCAAACTGATCTTGCCCAGAGTAGGAATGATGCGAGACTGACCGCTGCTTCGTAGGAGGTGGCCGTCTTGTCGTATCTGGTGGCGATGCACATGCCTGCGCGACGAGGACTGCAGGTCGATCGCGCGGCGCTACCGGTCCGTCAAGGACCGCCTCGTGCAGCGCAGTAGGCCCCTGGTGTCGGCGCTCGGCGTGACGTCCGTGGCGATGGCGGCGGACTGGGACGGTGCGGCCGGTGCCTGAGAAAGCGGGAACACCGGCGGAACCCCGCCGCACGGGACAGCCGGCGGCCGACCTGCTGTTCAGGTTCCTCACCGCCGAGCGCGCACAGCGGGAGGTGCTCGCCCCGCGGGTCGTTGCCGCAGTAGGAAATGAGCGGCTCGACCAGATCCTGGACGGTACCCGCGAACGCGTCGGCGAGATCACCGGGGTACGGGACCATCCCGACGGGCTGGTGATCGAAGGCACCAGGGGCGTGCCCTCGCCTTCGCCACCACCACGCGACGGCCAGGTGCTCGACGGGCTGCTGATCGCCCCGGGGTCGTACCGCGTGGCGCGGCTGCGCGTCCCGCACGGGGCGCGAGCTGCCCTGGTGTGGACCGTGTGGGTGCTGCTGCTCGCCGCACGCATCGACGCGTGCTGGCAGGCACCTTCCCGCATCGCCTGGTGCGGCCGTCTGCTCATCGTCGCGTCCGGCTACCTGCTCATGGAGGGCTGGCAGAGCCCGGCTCGGCTTCCGTGGTGGATACGTCGGCCCGTGGAGGCCGGCGCGCTGGTGGCCCTTGCCTCCGCGTGCCGGCTGCCCAGGCTGCCCACGTCGGGCGGCGGTGGGGCCGAACTGGCGGTGGGCTTGGCCCTGCTCGCCGGTTTCGGATGGTTCCTGCTCCGGGCGCGCCGCCATCGCTGGGGACCGCCGTGTCCCGGCCTCTCACCTTCCCCTGCGGAACGGGAAGTGGTATATCGCGCAGGGCGGCGGGGCCAGCCTGAACCATCACGCGTCCTTTCCCGAGCAGCGCGGCGCCCTGGACGTGATCCAGATCGGTCGGGGCGGTGCGCGCGCACGCGGCACCGGCCTGCGCGGGGAAAACGAGAGCTACCTCGTGTACGGGCAGAGCCTTTACGCCCCGTGTGACGGCACCGTCGTCTCCGCCGCCGATCACCTCGACGACCAGGAACCCGGCACGATCCGATACCAGCCGCCCTACGGCAACCACGTGTTCATCGACACCGGCGCCGAGATCGTCAAGCTCGCTCACCTGCGCCGCGGCACCGTGACGGTGACGACGGGCGATCCTGTGCGCGCCGGGCAGCTGCTCGGCGAGGTGGGCAACTCCGGCAACAGCACGGAGCCCCACCTGCACATCCACGCCGAACGCGACGGCCTCGGGCTCGATCTTCAGTTCACGGGCGTCACCGGCCTGCTATGCCGGGGCCGGACCGTGCGCACGTAAGGCCTCAGCCTCCTTCATCACCACGACGGGCAGCGCTTTCGAGCAGCCGCGCCGCCCTGCCCTGCCCAGCTCCGCACGCCGTCCAGCGCCTCGCCCCGAAGGGGCGCCTTCTTGTCTTTCCCTGCCCGAATACGTCCTGGGCGTCGCCTGCGCCCTTACGTCGCTGCGGCGGCCTGTTCCGCACTCCTGGGCACGGCGCCCCGCGCCACCGCCCGCTCTGACGACCACCGCCACCCCCTAGCCGGGTCCCGGCCGGCATACGCTACGCGGCCGCCGACGCAGGGCCCGTCCCCGGCGATCAGCACGTCAGCGCCCGTCTCTACCTCAACTCCCGTGACCCACAGGGCCTCACCGACCTCCTGCGCGACATCAGCGACCCGCACAGCCCCACTACCGGCACTACCTCACCCCGGAGGCATACCAACGGCGCTTCGGCCCCACGGCCGCGCAACTCGCTGGCGTCACGGCGTGGTTGCACGCCTCCGGGCTCACCGTCACCCAGCGCACCACCCATTACGTGAAGATCACCGGCACCGCCGGCGCGGTGCGACGGGCCTTCGGCACGAGCCTGCACCGCTACGGCACCGGCCGCGGCACGAGCCAGGCTCCCGCCGGCGACCTCAGTGTGCCCGCCTCCCTGGCCACCGCCCTCCTCGGCGTGTCAGGTCTCTCCACCCCCGGCGCTGCCCGGCCCCTGTCGACCCCCACCCCAACCCCTCCCTCGGTGTCGCCGCCGACGGCGCGGTCTGCTCCGGCCACTTCGGGCAGAAACCCGCCACCGGATTCCCTCGGGTCATACCGGCCATCGGAAGCAACTCAGGGCGTGATCAGGGCCGATCGTCCGGTAGGCCCGTACGACGCTGGTAGCCGCGCCGACGTGGCGGTTGCGTGGGTCGGGGTCTGCCAGGTGATGGGCGCGGGGCGGGATTCAGAACCAGGACGGTCCGGCGTTGATGTAGGGCTCTTCCAGAGCGGCCGCTTCCTGGTCCGACAGCCGCAGGGCGAGCGCGTCCACGGCCTGGGACAGGTGGTGGGGCCTGGTGGCTCCGATGATGGGAGCGGAGACCAGCGGATTGCGTAGCACCCACGCGAGAGCGACCTGGGCCATGCTGACGCCGCGGGCTTCGGCGAGCTGCTGCACGGCGTTGATGACCGGCTGGTCGTGGGGCTGTCGAAGAACTGCACGATGCGGTCGGAGCGGGAACGGGCGCTCTGCCCGTGGGCGGGTCGGGCGAGGCGCCCCTTGCCGTTGGGCGAGTAGGGCACCAGCCCCACGCCCATGTCGCCGCACATGGCCATGAGCTCCGGCTCGTCCTGGCGGCGCAGCAGGTTGTACTGGTTCTGCATGGAGGCGAAGTTGGTCCAGCCGCCGAGGTCGGCGGCGTACTGGAGCTTGGCGAACTGCCAGGCGTACATCGAGGAGGCGCCGAGGTAGCGGACCTTCCCGGCCTTGACGATGTCGTGCAGCGCCTCCATGGTCTCCTGGACCGGTGTCTCGTCGTCGAAGCGGTGGATCTGGTACAGGTCGATGTAGTCGGTGCCCAGCCGGGTCAGGGAGGCGTCGATCTGTTCGAGGATGGCCTTGCGGGACAGGCCCTGTCCGCCGGGGCCCTCGTGCATCTTGCCGTGGACCTTCGTGGCCAGCACGATGTCCTCGCGCCGGGAGTACTCGGTGATAGCGCGGCCGACGGTCTTCTCGAGGTGCCCGCCTGGTAGACGTTGGCGGTGTCCCAGAAGGTGATGCCCAGTTCGACGGCCTGCTTGAAGAACGGTCCGGCCTCTTTCTCGGCCAGCACCCAGGAATGGGCGCCGGGCACGTCCGGGTCGCCGTAGCTCATGCATCCCAGGGCGAGCCGGCTGACCTTCAAGCCGGTGGAGCCCAGGCGGCTGTACTCCATGTGACGCTCCTTTGCAGGTCGCAGGCTCGTTGGCGCTGCGAGGCTGAGCTGCTGAAGACCTGATAGCCGCCCATGGCCGTTCCGGCCCCGTGGGGGTGTGCTGCGGTCAGCTGTTGGTACGCGGGCCGCGGTACTGCTCGTCGGTGACCGGCTCCAGCCATGTGGTCTCGGGGTACCGTCGTCGGTGCCCTCCCACATGGCGATGTGCTCCATGAAGAGCTCCGAGGTGGCGCCGTGCCAGTGCTCCTCGCCGGGCGGACAGGTGACGGTCTGGCCCGGATGGGCTTCCAGGATCGTGCCGTCGCGAGTGCCGATCAACGCGATGCCCGAGGTGACGTGCAGGGTCTGGCCCACCAGGTGGGAGTGCCAGTTTGTGCGCGCTGCCGGGGAGAAGCGGACCTGGTTGGCGCGCATCCGCGACGGCTCCTGGCCAGCGAAGATCACGTCGAACCACACGTCACCGGCGAACCAGTCGGACGGGCCCTTGACGGTGGGCTGCTCCTTGACGAGCTCCATGAGGTGTTTCTCCTGGATCGGGGTCCACTAGGCATACCGGCACCGCCGACGCCGTGGATCGTGCTGTCTGTTCGGCCCGGGCGTCGTTGTTTCGTCAGGGTGTCTCCGCCGAGTCGGCCGGCTCGGTGTCGTTGGCCGGTGCGGACCGCTCGATGTCGTCATGGGTCGCGGCCCAGCTGGCGAGCAGGTTCAGGGCGTCCTGCGAAGGGGAGGCGGGTTCGGCGGTGTAGGTGAGGAGGAACTGGCTGGGGCCGCCGGGGAGGGAGAAGGTTTCGAAGGGCAGGTCGAGGTCGCCGACGGCCGGGTGGTGGAGGAGTTTCACGCCGGTGGTGTGCATGCGGACGTTGTGGGCGGCCCAGCGGCGGCGGAATTCCTCGCTGCGGGTGGACAGTTCCCCGATCAGGTCCGCCAGCCGTCGGTCGTAGAGGTCGCGGCCGGCTTCGGCGCGCAGCATGGCGACCGTGTCGTTGGCGACCTCGTCCCAGTGGCGGAAGAACTCGCTCGCGTGCGGGCTGAGAAAGACGAATTTCGCGTTGT
The DNA here is from genome assembly GCA_016893485.2 of Streptomyces sp. P3. Lineage (GTDB taxonomy): Bacteria > Actinomycetota > Actinomycetes > Streptomycetales > Streptomycetaceae > Streptomyces. Next base: position 81,787 of record JAFEKX020000001.1, on the reverse strand, counting down.
TGGGCGGGCGCACCGGGTCGGCGTAGACCGGGGAGAACAGGGCGCGCCCGAGGTGGTTGGCGGCCAGGATGTCCCCGCGTCCGCTGAGGATGAACGCGGGTGTGCCCGCCATCGAGTCGAGGACGCGCTGCACCGCGGGCCGGACCCGCTGCTGGGCTGGGCGGCGGCGTGGCGGGCGGGTCGTGCCGGCGCCGCGCAGAAGGTCGAGCAGGTGGAGGCGTTCGGCCTCGTCGAGCTGTAGTGCTTGCGCGATGCCGTCGATGACGCTCTCGGAGACGCCGGTGGCGTTGCCGCGCTCCAGCCGGGTGTAGTACTCGCTGGAGATGCCCGCCAGGAGGGCTACCTCTTCGCGGCGCAGCCCGGTAACCCGCCGGCGCTCTCCCCGTAGAGGGGCAGTCCGGCCTGCTCGGGGTGACCTTGGCCCGTCGCGTGCCGAGGAATTCCCGGATCTCCGCACGGAAATCATCACGGATATCCCGGTTGGTGCCTTGTGGGACGTTTCTGCCTGCCATGCGTTTCACTCTACGAGCGGATCCGCCGGGTTGGGGTCCCTGTCAGTGACCCCCTCAAGAGGGACTCCCACACTCCCGTGACAAGCGGTTTTGTAGGTGGTGCACCGCCTGCGACGTGTGAACCGTCCGGATACGGCGGCGCTCGCGCCACCGGCTGTTCGGCACCGTCCGCGCTGCACGCATCACCACTGCACCTACCGACGCCGGAACCCGGCCACGGAAAGGAAACCCCTCATGAGCAAGGTCATTCTCGTTACCGGTGCCGGTCGCGGTCTGGGCACGGACATCGCCCGCGAAGCCCTCGCCGCTGGCCACCAAGTCGTTGCCACCGGCCGCCGCCCCGACGAGGTCGAGAAGACCCTCGGCGGGCTCCAGGACAACCTGCTGGTCACCCGGCTCGACGTCACGAGCCTGGAGGACGCCGAGGCCGCCGCGCAGGCAGCCGTCGACCGCTTCGGCCGCATCGACGTCCTGGTCAACAACGCCGGGAACCTCTTCACCGGCTACTTCGAGGAGATCTCGCCCGCGCAGATGCGCCGACAGTTCGAGACGAATCTTTTCGGCCCGATGAACGTCACCCGCGCCGTCCTGCCCATCCTGCGCAAGCAGCGCGCCGGCCACATCATCACCATCACCTCCACCGCCGGACTGGTCGGCATGGAGTTCACCTCCGCCTACGCCGCCTCCAAGTTCGCCGCAGAGGGCTGGATGGAATCGCTGCGCTACGACGTCGAGCCGTACAACATCCACACCACGGTCGTGGAGCCCGGCTACTTCCGCACCGAACTCCTCGTGGACGGCTCCACCACCTGGCCCGAACTGTCCATCGACGACTACGCCCCGCGCACCGCCCCCAGGATCGAAGGCATGAAGAGCATGAACGGCCAACAGCCCGGCGACCCCGCCAAGCTCGCCCGCGCCCTGCTCACCATCGCAGGCCAGGACAGGCCCCTGCTGCGTTTCGTCGCCGGTGCGGACGCCATCGAAGCCGTCGAGGCCAAGGCGAAGGAACTCCTCGCCCAGGCCGAAGCCTCCCGTGAGCTGGGCGACAGCCTGGCCTACGACGACGCCCACGCCTGAGAGGGGGACACCATGCCACTCAAGGCGAGTACGAGCCGAGCAAAGCGCAGTTCGTACGTGACCAAGTGGAGCTGTATGAGAGCTCCGGCGGTACGCAGGGAACGACGCTGAGTGTCCTGGTCACACGGGAAGAAGACGAGAAGCTCCGGGACCTGCCCGTCGTCATCCTGACCACCCTGGGCGCGAAGAGCGGCAAGATCCGCAAGACGCCGGTCATGCGGGTGGAGCACGACGGCTCCTACGCCGTCATCGCCTCCATGGCGGGAGCCCCCACCCACCCGGTCTGGTACCACAACACGGTGGCCGACCCCGGGTCGAGCTACAGGACGGCCCCGTGCGCCAGGACATGCTGGCACGCGAGGTGACCGGGGACGAGAAGGCCCTGTGGTGGGCCCTAGCCGTCGAGGCGTTCCCCGACTACGCCACGTACCAGAAGAACACCACCCGTGAGATCCCGGTCCTCGTTCTGGAGCCGGCGGCCCACGAGCACTGACACAGCGCAACCGGATCAGCCCACGGATCTCCGCGCCTGTCCCTGGCACCGCTGGACGATTTTCCGCGCCTGAGCCAACACGCCCCGCCCCTCGCACGAGGCGCAGGCCGCCGCAGGGCCCGCCTACGCAAGCCGGCCCGTACCCGCGTCAACCGCGCCCGCGCAGGCAGCGCGGGACCCACCGCAGCACGGTCCGCCCACTGCTGGCGCACCGCGCTGATCCCGATCACCGAACGGGCCTGAGGGCCCCTACGACAAGGAGTACCTGATGCAGCATGTATCACTGGGCGGGCTCGATGTCTCCCGCATCGGCCTGGGGGCCATGACCATGGCCGGCACCTACACCACGGGCGGGGGCCTCGACGACGCCGAATCGATCCGCACCATCCACCGGGCGCTGGACCTGGGAGTCACCCACATCGACACCGCCGAGATCTACGGCCCCTTCCACAGCGAGGAGATCGTCGGCAAGGCCATCAAGGGCCGCCGCGACGATGTCGTCGTGGCGACGAAGTTCGGTCTCGTCTCCCACGCCGGCGACGGCCCCGGCGTCATCGACAGCAGTGCCCACAACGTGAAGGCCGCGGTCGAGGGCTCGCTCCTGCGGCTCGGCACCGACCACATCGACCTCTACTACCAGCACCGCGTCGACCCCAACATCCCCATCGAGGAGACCATCGGCGCGCTGGCCGAACTGGTCACCGAAGGCAAGGTGCGCCAAATCGGCCTCTCCGAGGCCGGCCCCGACATGATCCGCCGCGCCCACACCGTGCACCCGGTGTCCGCGCTGCAGACCTAATACTCCCTGTGGACCCGCGACGTCGAGGCCGAGATCCTGCCGCTGCTGCGTGAACTCGGCATCGGATTCGTGCCCTACTCTCCGCTCGGCCACGGCCTGCTGACCGGGCAGATCCGCACCGTCGACGACTTCACCGACGACGACTGGCGCAAGACCAACCCGCGCTTCACCGGCGAGAACTTCCAACGCAACCTGGCGATCGTCGACGAAGTACAGGCCATCGGCGCCGAGATCGGCGCCACCCCAGCCCAGACCGCACTGGCATGGCTGCTGACCCGTGGCAACGACATCGCCCCCATCCCCGGAACCCGCCGCGTCGCACGCGTCGAAGAGAACACCGCCGCCGACGGCATCGAACTCAGCGCCGCCCAGCTCGACCGCCTCAACAACCTCACACCGGCCGCCGGCGAACGCCACGACGAAGCCAACATGTCCAGCATCGACCGCTGACCACTCACTGATCACTGAAGAGGTTTCTCATCATGTCCAAGGTTCTCCTTGTCATAGGCCACCCCGACCTGTCCCAGTCGAGGGCCAACGCAGCGCTCGTGGACGCCGTCCGCGACCTGGCCCATGTCACCGTGCACGACCTCTATGTCACCTACCCCGACTTCCAGATCGACGTCGCCGCAGAGCAGGCACTGCTGGCCGAGCACGACGTAGTCGTCTTCCAGCACCCGGTGTTCTGGTACAACACCACTCCGCTGTTCAAGCAGTGGCAGGACAAGGTCTTCACTCTCGGTTGGGCCTTCACCATGGACGGCTCCGCCTCGCAGCTGGCCGGCAAGAAGGCCGTCGTTGCCGTCACTACCGGCGTCCCCGCCGACCACTACACCCCTGAAGGCTCGAACAAAGCCACCATCGAGACCCTCCTCAGCAGCTGGGAGGCGACCCTGCGGCTGTGCCAGTTCGACATCCAGCAGCCGATGGTCAAGGTGTACGGCACCGCCTTCGGCCTCTCCGACGAAGACCTGGCCACCGCCGCCAAGCAGTACAACGAACTCCTCGCCTCTTACGTCGCCTGACCGCACTCTCACCACGGCGGCCGCTTGCCCTCACGGCAGCGGCTCGGTGTCGGTTTCCAGTTCCGTGATCCGCGGCGCACGGCGGCGGATGGATTTCGAAATCCCTGCTCAAGCTCTCTTCGCGCCGACCGAAGCCCTGCCGTCACCCCAGGCAGCGGTCAGCCGGGTCGAGCGGCTCGGACAAGGCGATGCGGGCCGTGATGCGTTTGCCGACCGGCTGCTGCTCGATCAACAATTCTTCGGTGACGGCCTTCACGATCTCCAGGCCGTGCTGGCCAATCCGGTCGGGATCAGCTGCCCGGGCCGCTGGCACCATGGGGTCGCTGTCCCACACGACGACGTCCAGGATGCGGGCGGTGATGCGCAGTTCGATCAGAACCGGGCCGGGAGCGTACTTGAGGACGTTGGTGACCAGCTCGCTGACGACCAGCTGGGTCAGGTCGCGCGTGCGAGCTGACACCACCAGGTGATGGTCGGCCTGGGCTTGCCCGAGGAAGGCGAGGGCGTGGTGGCGGGCCTGGGCGATGCAGCCGCCGTTTCCGTCCAGGGCGTAGCCGACGCGACTCAGCTGCTCTTCCGGTTCGGTACAGCCGTCACCGTCGCCATGGGATGCCTGGGGCGCCGACGTCATTCGTGCTTCACGAGCGTGCCCCGACCCCCGGTTCCGTCATACCTGTTATAGGCATGTTACTGGGCGGCATCCCTTGTGGGCATGGATGGGGTCCGGGCGATGGGGCAGACTCGTCCTGCGTGCACAGCCGCGGGCAGACCCCAACGCATTCGAGGAGAGGGTGAGCGACATCGAGATCACGGACTGCTCGGACCGGTTCTCGGCCGTCCACCGTATGATCGACGGCGTGCGGGTCGTGACTGTAGAGGGTGAGATCGACCACCGCGTAAGGGAAGTGCTCAGCGCAGCCCTGCTCTCGGGGCACAACGCGGCGCCCTCGTCACGGATCGTGGTGGACCTCGGCGGTGTGACCTTCATGGACTCCACCGGCATCAACATCTTCATCGCTGCTTATCAGGCCGTCAGTGCCACCGAAGGATGGCTGCGTATCGCCGCCGCGCAAGAACCCGTCCTGCATGTCGTGCAGCTGGTTGGCGTCGATGCCCTCATCCCCTGCTACCCGAGCGTCGAACAGGCCCTGGCTTCCTGATCCCCAGCTAGTGGGGCTGGTCCGGGTAGCTTCTCCGCCGGGAGTGCCGCTGCACGGCCTGGTCCAGCTTCTCCTCCACGGACTCCGGCAGCGGCTGACCCAACGCCCAGTCGATCAGCGCTGTCGACCAGTTCGGCCACGAACCGGGCGAGGTGGTGCCGGGACAGTCAGTCGTCCAGCGACGGGGGTAGCAGCGGGGCCCGGTGCAGGTCGAAGGCTCTGAACTGCTTGTCCACCGCCGTCGGACGGCCCTGCGGCTCGATTCCCCGACACGGCTCGACCTCGAACAGCCCATCCCCACCACGCATACTGGCCTCATCCAGTATGAACGATCACGAACACAGCCAGGGTGTCGGTGAACATCCAAAGAGGCGCAGGTACAGCCGGAAATGTGCAGCCTTCATACGCGCAGTGGCAACCCGGACCCAGATGACCCCCTCGACAGCGCTGGCGGGCTGTCACCGTCAGTCGGTGAAGCGGAGGACGTAGCGCCTCTGCCAAGGAGTTTCGACGGCACGGGTGTCGTAGTTCTGGCGCACGAAGTCCACTGCCTGGCTGGCAGGTACTCCGTCCAGGACTGCGAGACAGGCCAGGGCTGTGCCGGTTCGGCCGCGGCCACCGCCGCAGGCGATCTCGACGCGTTCGACGCCGGCGCGAGCCCATGCCTCACCAAGGATGGCTTGGGCCTGGGTGTGACTGCTGGGCAGCCAGAAGTCTGGCCAGCGCAGCCACCGGACTTCCCAGGGGACCCCGGAGGCTGTCGGCCAAGCAGGTAGACGGCGTAGGCAGGTGTCGGACCGGCCGGAACCGGTCGGCGAAGCGCGCGGCCACGGACCAGGCGCCCGGAGGGAAGCCGCAGCACACCAGCGTCAGTAGCCTTCCAAGTGTCGGTCACCCGCTCACCGTAGTGGGCGCGAGTGGAGACAGCTTGTCCGCCCCGGGCTCTGTGGCGTCACGGGCACGTTCACGCGTACTCAACTGGGCACGTTGGCGGGTACGCGGAACCAGGTTGCCCACAACTGACCCACGCTCCTAGCGCTGTGACCGCATCGGTTCGCCGGGTGGGCCTATGGAGCGGTTGTATGGGTTGTGGCGTCCGCTCCGACCCTTGGAGGTGTGGTGGCCGAGCTTGTGAGGGTGCGCCGACTGACCGATCAGGAGGGGCGGAAACTGCAGCAGATCGTGCGCCGGGGCAGTGCCAACTCGGTGCGCTATCGACGGGCGATGATGCTGCTGGCCTCGGCCGGCGGGAACCGGGTCCCGGTGATTGCCCAGCTGGTGCCGGCCGACGAGGACACCGTCCGCGATGTGATCCACCGCTTCAACGAGATCGGCCTGGACTGCCTGGACTCCCGATGGGCGAGAAACCGTCCCCGCCTGCTCAGACTTGACGACGAGGACTACGTCGTCCAGACGGCCACCACCTGCCCGACCAAGCTCGGCCAGCCCTTCACCCACTGGTCGATCCGCAAACTCACCGCCTACCTGCGCCGCATGCGCGGACGTGTCATCCGGATTGGCCGGGAAGCCTTACGGTGTCTGCTCCTGCGCCGTGGCATCACTTTCCCAACGCACCAAGACCTGGAAGGAATCGCTCGACCCCGAACGCGACGCCAAGCTCGACCGGATCGAGCAGGTACTGGACCGCTTCCCGGACCGGGTCTGTGCGGTTTCCACGAGATGGGCATGGGCGCCGCGACCGTACAGGCACAGATCGCCGCGGACGCGCTCGGCATCGCGTACGAGAAGGTCCGGGTCGAGTACGGCGATACAGCGCTGCCGACCGGCCCGATGGCCGGCAACTCCAACCAGACGGCGACCGTGGCCACCAGTGTCCTCGCCGCGTGCGCCGAGCTGACCCGGAAGGTGACCGCTCTGGCCCGGCGTGCGGGCACGACCGGTCAGGAACCGGCGGCGGCCCTGCGCGCGGCGGGGCGACCGTTCCTCGAAGCCTCGGTCGGGTCGGACACCCGGCGGGGCCTGCTGGGCAGTCAGGGCCGGTTCCTGACCAACTTCCTGAAGGACCAGCGCTGGTCCAAGGCCGCCCGTGGCGCGCAGTTGTGCGAGGTGCGGGTGAACGTCGACACCGGCGAACTGCGGATCTCGCGCTGGCTCGGCATGTTCGACGTCGGTCGCATCATCAACCCCAAGACCGCGACCAGCCAGCTGCGCGGGGCGGTGGTCATGGGTATCGGCATGGCCCTGTCGGAGCAGAGCCTGATCGATCCCCGCAGCGGGCGCACCATGAGCGCCGGGCTCGACTCCTACTACGTGCCGGTCCACGCCGACATCCCCCGATCGACGTCGACTGGCTGGACGAGCCGGACAAGTCGATGCCCCTGGGAATCGTCGAACTGGGCGAAGTCGGCATGACCGGCGTGGCGGCCGCGATCGCGAACGCCGTGTACCACGCGACCGGCAAGCGGATCCGGGACTTGCCGATCACGCTGTACAAGCTGCCCTGAGGCGACGGCCCGATCTGCGCACCGCGACAAGAAGAAACCCCAATGCCGGACCTCGCGGACGAGCTGAACCGTTGGCTCGAGGAAGGGCGGGACTTCGCCGTGGCCACTGTCGTGGCCGTGAGCGGCAGCGCACCGCGCGGGCTGGGCGCCGCGTTCGCCGTCGACGCCGACGGCACCGCCATCGGGTCGGTCTCTGGCGGCTGTGTCGAAGGCGCTGTCTACGACCTGTGCTCCCAGGCGCTCACCGACGGCGTGGTGGTGCGCGAGCGGTTCGGCTACAGCGACGAGGACGCCTTCGACGTAGGCCTTACCTGCGGTGGTGTCCTCGACATCCTGGTCACCCCGGTGCTCGCCGACGGACCGGGCAGGAAGGCGTTCCAGACGGCGCTGTCGGCTGCCGCCAGAGATGAGGCGACGGCGCTCGCCCGTGTGGTCCGTGGTCCGGCAGGGCTTCTCGGACGGGCGCTGGCAGTCCGTCAGGACGGAACCCATGAAGGCGACTTCGGCGGGCATCCCGACCTGGACCGAGCCGTGGTCGGCGAAGCCCGCTCCCTGCTGGATGCCGGCCGCGCCGGGACCTTCGATATCGCGCAGGACGGCTCCAACTGCGAGCCGGACCTGACCGTGTTCGTCGAGTCGAGCGTCCCGCCGCCGCGCATGCTCGTCTTCGGCGCCGTCGACTTCGCCGCGGCGCTGGTGCGCGTGGGCAAGTTCCTCGGCTACCACGTCACCGTGTGCGATGCCCGGTCCGTCTTCGCCACCCGGACGCGCTTTCCCGAGGCCGACGACATCGTGGTCGACTGGCCACACCGCTACCTGCAACGCGCACGGACCGACGAGCGCACCGTGGTGTGCGTCCTCACCCACGACGTCAAGTTCGACGTACCCCTCCTGGAAGCGGCCCTGCGTCGGCTGGCCGCCTACATCGGCGCGATGGGCGCCCGCCGCACCCACGCCGACCGCGACCGCAGACTCCGCGAAACCGGCCTCACCGAAGCCGAACTGACCCGCCTGCACTCACCCATCGGCCTCGACCTCGGCGCCCGCACGCCCGAGGAGACGGCCCTGTCCATCGCCGCAGAGATCGTCGCCGCCCGCCACGGCGGTACAGGCCTGCCCTGAGCGAGTCACACATGCCGATCCACCACGACACCGAAGCGCGCCGACCGGGGTGACCAGCGCGAGTGACCGTGCGACACCACCGCGGGCCGACCGTCAGGAACACCAGAACAGCCTGAGCCCGGTCCGGGTCGGCGTGGCCACCTCGATGCCGACAGCCCGTGATCAAGACGGGGTCTTCCCGGGGACGGCAGTGGCCGATTTGAATAACGAAAAGGATCGGTTTACTATTGACAGGGAAACCGATCGGTTTCCTGTGGGGCGGCCGTGACCGTGATCCACGGTTGCCTTCGTGTGCCGAAGGATTTTGAGTCTGCAGGTCCCCGGTCCGGCGATGGTGCCGTCCGGTCTTCTCCCGATGTAACTGTGTTGTCCAGGCCGGAGTAAGTCATGAATGGAATTCACCCCTTCCGCGTGCTGCGCGCCAGACCTCTGTGGATCGCCAGCGGCGTGATCACGGGCGTGCTCGCGCTGCTGTTCGCCGTGCTGTACGTCGGCGCCAACATCGATCCAGCCGGCCACATGAAGAACCTGCCCGTCGGCCTGGTCAACGCCGACAAGGGAGCCGCCGTCGGCGGGAAGCAGGTCAACCTGGGCGCCCAGATCACCGAGTCGATCAGCAAGTCCACCGTGGGAGGGGACAAGATCGACTGGAAGGTGATGGACGAGCGGGAGGTGACGGAGGAACTCGGCAAGGGCAAGCTGTACGGCGCGCTCGTCGTGCCTGCCGACTTCACGTCCTCAGTCGCCGCCCTGACCGGCACCACGGCCGCCAGGACCCCGGCCCGCCCGACGCTGACCGTGCTCACCAACCAGTCCGCCGGCAGCCTGGGCTCCAGTCTGGCGCGTGTCGCGACGACGCAGGCGGCCGAGAGCGCCTCGCTCCACATAGGCAAGGAGCTGACCGCGCAGACCGGCGCCCAGCAGGCGAAGCTGCCCGCAGCGGCACGCATCCTGCTCGCGGATCCGGCCGCCGTCACGGTGAAGGACGGTCATCCGCTCGACTCGCACAGCGGCCTGGGCCTCGCCGCGTTCTACTACGCGCTCGCCCTCGTGGTCGTCGGCATGCTCTCCGCCAACGTCATCAGCGGCCAGGTGGACCAGACTCTCGGCTACACCCACAACGACCTGGGCCCTCTGCGTCTGCACCGCCCGCTGATCCGGGCCACCCGGGTGCAGACCCTCGCCATTAGCAGCACCCTCATGGCGGCCCTGTCCCTGCTGATGGGCACCCTGGTCATGGTCGGCGCGGTCGGCATCATGGGCATGGACGCCTCCCATCTGCCGCTGCTGTGGCTGTTCTCGGTGTGCGCCGTCGCGGTCTCCGGGATCGGCGCGCTCACCCTCCTCGCGGTGTTCGGCACACCCGGCATGCTGGTGGCCACGCTGGTCTTCATCGGGATGGCGGTGCCGACGGCCAATGCCACCACGCCGATCCAGGCGCTGCCCGGCTTCTACCGCTTCCTCGCGGAGTTCGAGCCGCTGCGGCAGATCGCCGGTGGCGTCCGCGCGATCCTCTACTACGACGCGCAGGGCGACGCGGGTCTGACCCGGGGCTGGGTCATGATGGCCGCTGGCCTCGTGGCGGCCGCACTGTTCGGGTTCGGTGTGCTGGGGTGGTACGACCGCAAGGGGCTGCACCGCATCCCTGTCGAGGCGGAGCCCGAGAAGAACGCCACTGCGGTGTAGCGCACTCCTTCCGCATCCCCAGGACGGGGCCGTTGAGTGGAGGGGCCCCGAGTGTGCCGCCCCGTGGGGACGAGGGGCGTGCACACCGTCAGGCTCGGCGACGGTCTTTCTCCTCCGAGACCGTCGCCGAGTCCCTGAGCGGACTTCGGCCCCCGGAGGGCGCCGTCGGTTCCCGACACCCCTGAAGACCGATCGGTTTCCAATGTGTCCGATTCGAGCCAACCTCACGACAGGAGCACCGAAGTGAAGTCAACTTCCAGAGAGCGCCTGCTGGAGGCGGCGGCTACGCTCACCTACCAGGACGGCGTCAATATCGGTGTCGACGCACTGTGCAGGGCGGCGGGCGTGTCGAAGCGCTCCATGTACCAGCTGTTCGAGAGCAAGGACGACCTGCTGGCGGCAAGCCTGGAGGAGCGCACTGTCCCCTTCGTGGCCACTCTCCTGCCCCCGGCGGGCGACGGCCGCTGCTCCCGCGAGCGGATCCTGCACGTCTTTGCGCAACTGGAGTCACAGGCGGGCGCGCCCCGCCTTCCGAGGCTGCCGGTACCTGGCTGTGCAGATCGAGCTCAAGGACCGGAATCACCCTGCGAGCCTGGTGGCGCACCGGATCAAGGCGAAACTGACCGCCTTCTTCCGTGCCGAGGCCGATCGCGGCGGTGCGAGCGACCCCGATCTGCTGGCCCGGCAGCTGATCCTGGTCTTCGACGGCGCCGGCGCCCGGGCCGGGATCGGAGCCGACCCCATGACGGGACTCATCGGCCCCACGGTGGTCACCCTGCTGGATGCGGCAGGCGTGCGCTGACGCCTCGTTCTTCCGGAAGGCATCCTGGCCTCCTGGCTCCTTTTCCGCACCGGGGAGTCCGGTGGCGGTGACAGTGTTACCGAGCATGCCGCAGCAAAGAAACGGGAAGGCGTGTCCCTGCATCTGCAGTCTGCTCGCTCGTCTATGGCGCTGTGAAGAGCAGCGGGAAACGCAGGCCCAGCCACGGTTTGCGGCCCCAGACGACGACCTTGGCGCGGGCCATGGCGGTGGGGGCGGTCCAGCGGCCCAGGGCGAGGAGGAGGAAGGCGACGGGGTCGATGGCTATCGTGCAGTCGGGCCGGCGCGGCGGGGCGTCAGTGACCGTGGGCACGCCGTCCGCGAAGGTGACGGCGAAGCGGTCGCGGCCGATCCGCAGCAGATAACATGCACGGTGGTCGGCCGCGCTGGCGTTCACGACGCGCGGCATGCCCAGTCGCATGAAGGGCAGCGTGAACGCGACCACGTCCCGGTTGACCATGTGGGGCCCGCGCAGGGCGACCGCGATGTCGTATCCGTGCCCGAGCAGATGCGTGAGCAGGTACGAGCCCAGGGTGGCCAGGTCCATCGGCCCCATCGGCGTCAGCACCGCCTCCTGCGGACTGCGGCCGGCCGTGACGGCGACGAAGGCCCGGGCAGTCTCCGCGATCTGCGCGCCGAGGACCGCCGGGTCGCGCTGCGGGAAGACGGCCAGAGCCGCACGGTTGGCCGCCGCGAGACCATTCGGCGTCCCGTCGCCGTAAGGGCGGTCCTCGCCCGCTCCTACGTCGGCCATCAGCTGCCCCGCCAGCGCGAGGTGCGCCGCCGCTTCGCCCACCGTCCACTCGGCGCCCGGCAGCGGCGTCCGCGGGTCGGCCCCCGCCTGCAGCAGTTCAGCGATCCGGTCGGCAGTGGCGACGATGGCATCCTCGGGTGTCATGAACGCGATCGTGTCCGCGCTCGGACTTGCTGTCCAGTGCTCTGCCGGTCCAGCTCCCGCCTGTACCTGAAGGACTTATCGGGGGTACGGCATTCATGATCGGGTCCCGGCCGGCGAAGGGGCTGTCTCGGTCAGGAACGAACTCCACGGATCCCTGGGGGAGAAGGGTGCCTTGGCCGATGCGATCGGGTGGGAGTTCGGTCCTGGTGCACCGGCCCGGGCAATCGCTCAGGACACAGAGCGAACAGCCGCACCCGCCCCCTGCCGGCCGGCAACAAGCGTTGTCCCGCAGGTGGCTGCGCTGGACACGGTGCATGCCGAGCCTGGGTGCCCAGAGGTACTTCTGGATGTCCCAGGAGTCCTCGGGTGGTGAGTCGGGGGTGAAACGGCGGTGCGCTTCCAGCCCGATTGTGCGGTAGCCCTGCTCGATGAGCCGGAGGGCGGTGACCTTCCCGCCGCAGCCGAATCCACGATGATCACGGCGTGATCGTGAGCGGAATCGTCGTCCTGCTCCTCCTGATGCGGGAGGAGCCCTTCCGTGACACGTGTTTTCCTCATTGAGGCCGGGTCAGATCCGGTGGAGTCGCCGCGAGACGTCGGTCACCCGGCGGCCGGCTTCCGCAGGCAGGATCACCGCGTCCCCTCCCCGCTGTCAGTCGAGGCTGGTGGTCGAGCCGGACGGCGACCAGTGGGGCGTGTCGATCGGCGAGTAGTACTCGTCCTTCTGGTCCAGGCGCTCCATCCGGCGTCCGGAGTGCTCCTGGAGCACCTCGGGGGCGAGCGGCGGCACGAACGTGTTGTTCACCAGGGTGTATTCGGCGGCGAGGCGTCCCACAGGGGCGATGGCACCGAAGTCGATCCGGCCGCCCACATGGAGGTCGTCCCGGATGTAGAAGCGCACCACATTGCCCCCACACGATGTTGTTGAGTCCGTCGGGCGCCGAGAAGATGCGCTCGACGGTGCACTCGAAAGCGATGGGGCGCCCTTGATCCGCGGCGGACGAACGGCCTCGGACGGCTCCTTCTCCAGCCCGACCGCGTCGAACTCGTCGACGTCGGGCTCGAACTCGAAGGCGCTGCGGTGCAGCCCATCGATCTGCGGCAGGGTGGCCATATTGGTGACGAACTCGCCGGTGTCACGGATGTTGACGAAGCTGTCCTTGAGTGTGGCCCCGTCCGAACGCGGCTGCATCGACAGCGAGATCCGGGGCGGTTTGCGCCCGACGACCGTGAAGAAGGAGATGGGGGCCAGGTTGCCCACGCCTTCGGTGGACAGGGTGCTCACCCAGGCGATGGGGCGCGGAATGACACTGCCGATGAGCAGCTTGTAGGCGGACTTCTCGTCCAGGTCCGCGGAGTCGATGATCATGTCGTGTCCTCTGGCTAGCGGCTCGTTGGGGGAGCGCGGGGTCAGCGGCCCTTGAAGGGGAGGACGGGCCGGGGACGGCCCTCTTTGAGGGCCTTGGCGGCGGAGGCCAGGCCGTCCTTGACGTCCTCGGTTTCGTAGAGCGGGACGGCGAGGTCGAACAACTGCTGGTCGGCGGCAGGGATGCCGCCCGTGGCCCAGGAGCGCAGCAGCGCCTTGTGCACGACGTGTGCCCGGGTGGGGCCCTCGGCGATCTTTTGGGCGAAGGCCTCGGCTTCGGTGCGCAGTTCGTCGTCGGGGACGACGCGGTTGATGACGCCGGCCTGGGCCATGACCGTGGCGGGTACCTGCTCGGAGGTCAGTGCCCATTCGTAGGCGCGGGCGCGGCCGGCCCGTTCGGCCACGCGGTGGATCCCGCCGAGGAGGGTGACGATGCCCAGCGACTGCTCGGGATGGCCGAAGCGGGCGCTCGCTCCGGCGAGGATGATGTCGGCGCGCAGCGCGAGTTCGAACCCGCCGCCGAAGCACAGTCCCTGGACCGCGGCCACGACCGGGACGGGCAGCTGCTCGAACCGGTTGATCACGCTCATGATGTGGTCGAAGTCGGCTCGCAGGTTGGTGCGGTCGGCGTCGAGCCAGGGACGGAAGTCCCCGCCGTAACTGAAGTCGGGTCCCTCGGCCCGCAGCACGACGGCGCGGGCCCGGCTGCGCGTGATGGCGTCGACGGCTTCGCCGAGCTCCTGGGCGAACTCGGGCGCCAAGCGGTTCTGCGGGGGGTTGTCGAGGACGATCGTGGCGACATCGCCGTCGATGGAGTGGGCGAGAACGGACATGGAACTTCCTTGGCTCGGGACAGTGCGGGCGGGCTCGCCGTCGGTCGGGTGAGTGCTCGCGGAACCCGTCCGGGGCGGACTGCGCGGGATGGGAACTGTGTGCTGTAGCTCGTTCATGGGCCGTCACCGCGAAGCTGGTGGGGATTCCGGGGTGCCCACAGGCCCGGGTCGCACCTGCGTCACCTGGGGCGTCGGCGCGTAGTCGGCCCGCCGCTGGTGGCAGGAGGAGCTCATGAACGACACCCTTCGTGTGGCTGCGGCGCCATCAAGATGAAATTACCTTACGCCTTTAGCTCCTTTCGCATCAAGCGGGTTGGTGTGCCGTACCCTGAGCAGGTGGTCAAACGGTCACGGCCATGTCGTTAGAGCCGAACGATCCGCGAAAGGAAGGCGGGGTCATGGTGTGGTCCGCGTCCACCCGGTACGAGGTCGAACCGGCACCGGTCGGGCTGGCGCTCGTGCACGACCTGCTCAACACCATTTCCGCCGGCCGACCCCGGGCGGCCGATCTCCCTGGACGGCCTCGCCGACGCGCAGGCCTGGGTCGATCAGGCGCTGGACTGCTGGGCGAAGGAGAGGGGGCAGGCCGTGGCGCAGGTCTCGCTCACCGAGAGCGATCTCGAGGAACTGCGCGGCCTGCGCGCCGAGTTGCGGCGGCTTCTCGCCTCAGGAAACGGCGACGGCGCGGACGCCGACGACCGGACCGTTGCACCCCCGTTCATGTCGCGGCGGCGGCCGTGCGGATGGACCGCAACGGACGAGCCGTCCTGGAGCCTCGCGGCCAGGGATGGCGGTATGTGGCCGCCCTGGTGCTGCTCGAGGTTTTCCAGGCTCAGCAGGCGGACATCTGGCGCCGGCTCAAGGTCTGCCGCAATGCGCGCTGCACAACGGCGTACTTCGACCGATCCCGCAACAACAGCGGTGTGTGGCACTCCACCAAGACCTGCGGCAACCCTGAGAACCTGCGTGCCCACAGGGCCCGTCAGCGGATCCGTACCACCGGGCTGTAGCAGCCGTTCCGGTCGGTCGCCCGGCGGGGCAACCCCAGCGAAATCAGCACAGCGAGTCCGCTCCTTTCAACAGTGACTGTCGCTTTCGCTTAAGTTGAAATAAGTGAAAGTTATACGGTCATTGCATTCGGGGCTCAATACCCGGTCCGGGCCTGTCGGTCCGCGACGCCGTGAAGGCGGCCTGGAGGTTGAACGCATGGCACCCGAGACACAGCGACCGCCTGGTGGTGGTATCCGTCGGCGGACGATTCAGGCGGGCGGGCTGGAGGTTCCGATCCTGGAGGCCGGCAGCGGCCCGCTCGTCCTGCGCCTCCACGGATTTCCCGACCATGCCGGCTCCTGGGCAGGGATGCTCGACCGCCTCGCGAAGGGAGGTTACCGGGCGGTCGCTCCCGCACAGCGCGGATACTGGCCCGAAGGCGCGGCGCCCGACGGCTCCTATCGCGCCTCAGCGACCGGGCGGGACGTCCTGGACCTGATCGAAGCGCTCGGGCACGATCGGGCGGATCTCGTCGGTCACGACCTCGGTGCTCGGGCGGCGTACGCGGCGGCGAGCCTCGACGCGACACGTGTCCGCAAGCTTGTCGGCATGGCGTTTCCCTACGGCCCGCAGCTGCGAACCGCCTGGCTCGCCAACGGCGACCAGCAGCGGCGCAGCTGGTACATGTTCTTCTTCCAGACGGCCCTGGCGGAGCCGGCCGTCGCGCTCGACGACTTCGCCTTCATCGACCGGCTCTGGCGGGAGTGGTCGCCCGGCTACGAACTGCCGGACGCGGAGCGTGCCGCGCTCAAGGAGACCCTCCGTGCTCCAGGAGTCCTGACCGAGGTCCTGGGCTACTACCGCCAGCTGTTCTCACCACCCGCCGATGAGGCGACGCGAGCCCTGGAAGCCCGGGCGAGCGGTGCCATCACCGTCCCGTCGCTTCACCTCCACGGGGCCGACGACAACTGCTTTTCCGTCGAGGTGAGCGATGGTATGGACGCCGTGTTCAAGAACGGCTTCGAACGCGTCGTCGTCCCCCGCGCCGGACACTTCCTCCACCTGGGGCAGCCCGAGCCGGTCGCCGATCACATCCTGAACTTCCTGAACAACTGACCCAGGGGCCGCCGTGGCCGATGAAGGGCTCGGAGCACGCCCGACTGATGAACACGCCCGCCGGCATCAGCCGACCTCGTACAGGTCGCTGACCTGGCGGGCGTGCGCGTCACTCGTTCGATGCGTCCGCCGACCGGCTTTCTCGTAGCGCCCCTCCTTGAGGGGCTGCCGTCGGGCCCGGGGATTCCGAACGCGCTCTGGGGCTCGAAACCGTGCGGGCAGCCACTTCTCGCTCGCCACCGTGCCCCTGGTGTCCGAAGGCGCGCAGCAGGAAGGGCAGCATGCGGTCGGCGGTCTCCTCCGCGGTTGCGGCGTCGACCTGGCTCGGCGGCAGAGGGGTGAGGAAGAACTTGCTCATCATGGGACCGATCAGCAGGTCGCCCAGCAGGTCGGCGTGCTCGACCGGCGGGATCTCACCTCGGTCCACCGCGCGTTGCGTTATCTCCGCCATGCGTTCGCGCACGGGCACCATGAAGGCATTCGTGAGGGCCTCGGCCAGGGAGGGCTGTACGCGGCCTCGCCGATCAGCGTGCGCAGCACCCTCCCTCGATGCCGGTCAGAGAAGCTGCCTTGTCCCGGAGCAGGGCGCGCAGGTCACCTTCGAGTGAGCCGGTGTCCGACTGTGTCGTCAGTTCCTTGGCGTACGCGGCGGCGGCGTCGACGACCATGACCTCCTTGGAGGGCCAGCGTCGGTAGAGGGTGGCGGTGGACACCCCGGCGCGGGACGCGACGGCGGCGGTGGTGAGCCCGCCGTAACCGCTCTCGGTCAGAACGGCCAGAGTCGCGGCCAGCAGCGCGCGGTCGCGGGAGGCATCGCGGGGCGCCCCGGCGTGCCTGGGTCCCGGTCATCAGGCGGTTCCCGAGGAGGTCCGGCGGGACTGCCATGTGGAACGTTGAGTAAGGGTGGGGTAGGTCACACAACCAGTATACAAGCAAACGAAACGAAAGGCTTTCGTTTCGTATATGCTTCTGGATATGAAGACCAACGCACCCACCGGCGGTCAGCCGGACATCGCCGTTACGGCGGCCCCTGCGGCGGAGACCGTCGCGCGACTGCGGGCCACCTTCAACACCGGTCGCACCAAGCCCGTCGCCTGGCGCAAGCAGCAACTGCAGGCGTTGAGGCGTCTGCTGACGGAGCAGGAGGACGTGTTCGTCCAGGCGCTGCACACCGACCTCGGCAAGAGCCCGACCGAGTCGCGCATGGCGGAGATCGGCTTCCTCGTCAGGGAGATCGACCACACCCTGCGTCATCTCGACCAGTGGCTTCGTCCGAAGAGGGCCTCTGTGCCCCTGTCGCTCATGCCGTCCCGGGCCTGGACCGTGCGTGAGCCGCTGGGTGTCGTGCTGGTCATCGCTCCCTGGAACTACCCGGTCAACCTGGCGCTCGCGCCGGTCGTCGGTGCCCTGGCCGCAGGCAACGCCGTCGTCCTCAAGCCCAGCGAGGTCGCCCCCGCGACCTCGGCCGTGCTGGCCCACTGGCTGCCCCGGGTTCTGGACCCGCAGGCCGTGGCCGTCGTCGAGGGAGGCGTGCCGGAGACGACCGCCCTGCTGGAGCAGCGTTTTGACCACATCTTCTATACCGGCAACGGCGCGGTGGGACGCATCGTCATGACCGCCGCGGCCCGTCATCTCACCCCGGTCACCCTGGAGCTGGGCGGTAAGAGCCCCGCAGTCGTCGAACCAGGCACCGACCTCAAGATGGCCGCCCGCCGCATCGCCCTCGGCAAATTCATGAACGCGGGCCAGACCTGCGTCGCACCCGACTACGTGCTCGCGATAGGTGACGCGGGCGCCGAGATGGAGACGCACCTGGTCGAGGCGCTCCGTGAGATGTACGGCACCGATCCGGCCGCCAGCAACGACTACGGCCGCATCGTCAACGAGCGTCACTTCGACCGGCTGGCCGGCCTGCTGAACGACGGCCGGACCGTCGTGGGCGGCGACCACGACCGCGAGACCCGCTACATCGCCCCGACCGTGCTGGCCGACGTCGACCCCGACTCCCCGGTGATGCGCGACGAGATCTTCGGCCCCGTCCTGCCCATCGTCCGGGTCCCCGACCTGGACGCGGCGATCGCCTTCATCAATGGACGGGACAAGCCGCTGGCCATGTACGCCTTCACCCCGTCCAAGCGCTCCAAGCGGCGCCTGACTACGGAGACGTCCTCCGGTGGCCTGGTCTTCGGCCTCTCGCTCCTTCAGCTCGGCGCCCTCGACCTGCCTTTCGGCGGCGTCGGTGAAAGCGGCATGGGCCGCTACCACGGCTCGTACTCCGTGGACACCTTCAGTCACCTCAAGGCCGTCCTCGACAAGCCCCTCAAGCCGGACACGCTCGGCGTGGCCACCCCGCCCTACACCCGCGGCAAGGACCGCATCCTGCGACGCATCACATGAGCCGGGTGATCCCCGCCCCGCAGCCAGGGACGACGACCTCAAGCGTCACGACCATCGCCGAGCCGGGCCTCCGGGCCCGCCTCGGCACCAGATGACGGTTACCGACCGTCACAAGATTGAAAGGAAGAAGGGGAAGGGGCGCCCGCAAGGGTGGGTGCCGTGTCCCCGACTGCCATGAGCAAGATCGTCTACCGTACCCAGACCACATTGATCACCGGGGCGAGTGCCGGACTCGGCGCGGAGTTCGCCCGCCAGTTCGCCGCGCGCGGCTCGAACCTCGTACTGGTCGCCCGCCGCGCAGACCGGCTTCAGGCCCTGGCCGACGAGCTGTCCGCGAAGCACCAGATCACCGTCGCGGTGGTGCCTTTCGACCTGACCGTGCCGGCCGCGGGCGAAGCGCTGGCCGAGGAGGTAGCCCGGCGCGGGATCGCCGTTACCAGCCTCGTGAACAACGCCGGCTTCGGCACCCATGCCCCGTTCCGCAAGGATGATCCGGCACGCATGCAGCAGGAGATCGGCCTGAACGTGGCCAGCCTGGTCGACGTCACCAGGGCGTTCATCGACCAGCTGACCGGTGTCCTGGTCAACGTCGCCAGCACACTCGGATACCAGCCGTGGCCGAACGCCGCCGTCTACGGGGCGACCAAGGCCTTCGTGCTGAGTTTCACCGAGGCACTGTGGCAGGAATCGCGGGGGACCGGCCTGCGCGTGCTCGCCATCTCCCGGGCCCGACCCGGACCGAGTTCTTCGACGCGCTCGGCTCCGACGACATGGCCCGAGGCGTCCCGAAGCAGACACCCCGCCAGGTGGTCACCACCGCACTGCGCACGCTGGACCGGCGCAACCCGCCGCCCAGCGTCGTCTCCGGCACGTTCAACTGGGTGGGCACCCTCGTCTCCCGTTTCACCACGCGCCGAGTCACCGCTCTGGCCTTCGGCGCGATGACCCAGTGGCAGATGGGCTCGGGCCGGCCCGGCCACTGACACTCTCCGGACCAGCGTCACATCGCTCGTCGTGCCCGTCACCGAGCACCTCTCGCACAGGAATCATGCACAGACAGGAGCCAGCATGAACGTGAAGGCCGCCGTCGTGACCGCCAAGGAACAGCCGCTGGTCATCGAGAACGTCGAGATCGACGAGCCCCGCCCCGACGAGGTGCAGGTGCGCCTGGTCGCCACCGGTGTCTGTCACACCGACGCGATCGTGCGCGACCAGTGGTACCCCACGCCGCTGCCGGCGGTACTCGGCCACGAGGGCACGGGCATCGTGGAGAAGGCCGGCTCCGCGGTCACCGGCATCGCGCCCGGCGACCACGTCGTGCTCAGCTTCGCCAGCTGCGGTGCGTGCGCCAATTGCATCTCCGGCCACCCCGCCTACTGCGCCGACTTCGCCATGCGTAACTTCGGCGGCGCCCGCAAGGACGGCAGCATGGCCTTCCGCGCCGAGGACGGCTCCGCCGTCTCCTCCCACTTCTTCGGACAGTCCTCCTTCGCCGACGTGACGAACGTGGCCGAGCGGAGTCCCGTGAAGGTGTCCGAGACCGCCCCGCTCGACATCCTCGGCCCGCTGGGTTGCGGGGTTCAGACCGGCGCGGGCGCCGTGCTCAACGTGCTCAAGCCGAAGCCCGGCTCGAGTTTTGTGCTCTCCGGTACGGGCGCTCCGGTCTCTCCGGCCTGCTTGCGGCCGTGGCCGCGGGCGCCACGACGGTGATCGCCGTCGACATCGTCGACAGCCGCCTCAAGTTCGCCAAGAGCGTCGGCGCCACTCACACGATCAACAGCAGGAACGAGGACCCGGTCGCGCGCATCAAGGAGATCACCGGAGGCGGCGCGGACTATGCGCTGGACGCGACCGGCAACAAGGTTGTCTTCCGTCAGATGATCGACTCGATGGGTCTGCTCGGCCGTGCCGCCATCGTGGGCCTGGCGAAGCCCGGCACCGAGTCGCCCATCGACATCGGCAGCTCGATGCTGATCGGCGCCTGTGTGAGCTTCGTCCTTGAGGGCGATGCCGTGCCGCAGGTACTGATTCCACAGCTGATTGCCCTCTACGAGGCCGGCAGCTTCCCGTTCGACAAGCTCATCAAGCACTACGCGTTTGAGGACATCAACCAGGCCTTCGGGGACAGCGAGAACGGGGTCACGCTCAAGCCGGTGGTCACCTTCTGAGTACATAGCACAGGAGAGGAAACGGCACTCCTTCCCTTGCCCAGCGGAAACCGGGCGGTTTACAGTGATAACGCCTGTCGGGGATTGTTGAACAATCCTCCTGTCGCCGTGTGTCGTGTAGTGCGCCCGGATCATGAAGGGACTCACGTGAGCAGGAACGAGATGAGCGTGCCCCGCTCCGTCCAGGAGGCGGTTCACTCCTGTGCAGTCCGGGCGACGGAGGGCTCGGCGGACTTGGCCCGGGCGTCGGATATGGAGATCGACACCGCGCTGCGGGCCATGGCGGAGCGGCTGGAGACGGCGCGCGACCTGCTGACAGCGGCGAATCAGGACGACCTGAGATCGGCCGCCGCAAGCGGGATGTCGGCGGCACTGCAGGATCGCCTGCGGCTGACCGGCCCCCACGTGGAGGACATGGCCGCGGCGTTGCGGATGCTGGCGGACGTGCCGCACGAGCCGCGGGACACCGTCATCGAGGAGCGTCCCGACGGACTGGTCGTGCTGGAACGCCGCCGCCCGGTGGGGTCATCGGCGCGAACTTCGAGGCTCGTCCGAATGTGACACTCGACGTCGCCTCGCAGTTCCTCAAGTCCCGCAACGGCGGCGTGCTGCGCACCGGTTCGGCGGCCCTGCGCTCCTCCCAGGCCTTGATCACCCACGTGATCACGCCCGCTCTCACCGACGCGGGACTGAACCCGGACGCCATCCAGCTGGTGCCGAGCGAGGATCGAGCGGCGGCATACGCGCTGGTGTCGCTGCCCGAGACGGTCCCTCTGGTCATCCTTCGCGGTAGCGGCGACAGCACTCGAGAACTCGGCCGCGAGGCCGCCCGCCACGGTGTGCGCACGCTGGCCCACGCGGACGGCGGCGGAGTGCTGTACGTGGCCCCGGACGCCGACGACAAGCTGGTGCACGAACTGATCACCAGCAGCCTGGACCGGCTGGGCGTCTGCAACCGGCTCAATCTGCTCCTCATCGACCGGGCTGTCCACGACAAGCTGCTGCCGAGCATTCTGAAGACCCTCGAAGACCTGGGCATTGCGGCATCGCTGCCGCCGCACACTCACGCACGCGGTTACGAGTGGTCCCTGGACGACGAGCATGCGGCAACCGTGACGATCGACGAGGCGGACGGCCCGGTCCACGCTGCACGGATCGCCAACGAGGAGACCTCGGACTGGCCGCCGCCATCGCCACCCACGCCCCCGACACGGCAGCCCAGTTCATGGATACCTACGGTGGATCAGGCGTCTTCTGGAACTCCACCACGCGCCTCCTCGACGGCTTCAAGCTCCTGCACCTGCCGGAAACCGGCATCAACATCGACCGCGTCCCCGGCCCCCGCGGCCCTGTCACCTACCGCGACCTGTACCTGCGCCAGTACATGGTTCGACCCGTGGCGTCCCTGCACACGTGAGTCGATGCCACATCGAGACGCGGTCACTCTTCATCGCCCAGATCGCCGAACCTTGATCCCAGATCACCGACATGGACGGTTCCGTAGCAGGCAAGAACCCGTCGGCTGAGGGGACCTGGACCGCGAGAGGGCTCCGTGGTGCTTGGGCGCGATCGGCACCGAGCACCTCTATCAGGACGTCTCCAGCTCGAACGGGGAGATCCGGTAGTCGCTGGCCTTGAACCATTGTCGGCGCGGCCCGCAAACGTGACGTAGCCGTCGGCCTCCTGGGAGGCGATGTCGCCGGTGCGGTAGAAGCCGTCGCGCATGGCCTCGGTGGTGTGCTCCTCGTCGCCGCGATAGCCGCGCACCAGGTCGGCCGGACGGCGGGCCAGATCGAGGCTGATCTCACCCTCCGCTGACTGGGGACCGCTATACCCCGGATGGGCACCCGGTGGTCTTTGTGGACCTCCCGGTGGCGGAGACGGTCCACGCGACCGCTTTCCACGTACCCGACGCGCAAGCGTGATCGCCGGGGACCTGCTCAACCACCACTCGCACTGCTACGTGGCGGACACCAACAACCCCGCGTCATGGCTCACCGCCCTGGACCAGGTCCAGGCGATTGGAGAACACTGGATCGTGGTCCCGTGCCTGGCTGGCGCACTACCAGGAGGTGGCCGAGCCACGGCCACCCCGTCGCCGACATCGCCGCGAAATGAGCCGCCGACACCCCGACCGTGCCCTGCCCATGCTGCTCTGGCTCACCCGAGGCGAGGCCCCTCGTTGGGGCTTGTCTGACCCAAGAAACTGGGCGTGCCGCCGGAGGTGTTCGGAGACTGAGCCGGAAGTACCCACCTTGGAAGGGCGAACCGCTGCGACCGGGTTCGGCGCCCCTGTTCGAGCCGACGCGATCGGCACAGTCAGAGCTTTTGGCCCAAGGGATGGAGTTTGTTGCTCGTGGCTTCAAGGGGCCGGCGCCCAAGGCAGCCCCCGCCGAACTTGTCCACGCAGTCAGGTGGCTTGGGCGGCTACGCAGGCGGCGACGCACGTTGGGAGGCGCGGGAAGGCCAAGGGGTGCGGCCCGTGTGGCGTTGGAAGAACTTGCCGAAGTGGGTGGCGCTGGTGAAGCCGAGGTGGGCTGCGATGGTGGAGGCGGGTTCGGTGCCGTGGGCGAGGAGTCGTTTGGCCTCCAGGACGAGGCGTTGGTCGAGGTAGTCCTTGGCGCTGAGGCCCGCCGCGGTCTGGGTGGCGCGGGTGAGGGTGCGGGTGGAGTAGCCGAGTTCGCGGGCGTAGTCGTCGATGCGGTGGGTGCGGGAGAGGCCTCGTTCGACAGCGTCACGGAAGCGCAGGAAGGGCTCGGGGGCGGATTCCGTGGCCTGGCCGTGCTGCTGCAGATGAGCCAGGCGCAGGAGGACGACGTCGAGCAGGCGGTGCAGCAGAGCGGTGTGCACGGGCAGCGGATGGCGGTCCCCCTGGGAGAACTCGGCGGCCAGTTGCTCGGCCGCGGCTGCCAGTACGGGGGTCTCCGAAGGATCGGGGCTGTACAGGGGCATCGGGGCAGTGCCCGTGCCGAGTCCGGCCAGTTCCGCGGTCTCGGGGGCGACGAAGTCCTCCTGGAAGAAGATCAGGATGGCCTCGGCCTGGTCAGGGTTCTGCCACTGGTGCACCTGACCCGGCCTGATCCACAGCCAGGAACCGAGCGGCAGTACGTACCCGGTGAAGTCGACGCCGTGGCGCAGGGTGCCGGCGGTGACCAGCATCAGGGCGTGGAAGTCCGCCCGGTGCGGGGTGGCGATGTGCCAGGGCCAGTCACGGGTGCGGTCGCGGAAGTCGGCCAGGGTCATGACCTCCATGCCCGCTGGGCTTCCGGTCGGAGGCTGGAAAACCACCTTCGGCAGAGCCGTCTCCCGCCGACCGGGCTTCTGCCGCACTTGTCGCCGCTGTGGACCATCACGAGACCGCAGCGTACCTCGCTGGAACTCCGGTTCCGTCCCAGTATGGAGGTGTTCCAGGGGCGCGGGTCCGTGGGGATGCAAAGCCGGCCGTGTCCGTTGCGGCCGATGATCGGCCGTGAGTCGGCCATCAACGATCCGTCCCTCCCCGCGTCCCCTCATCCCCGCTCATCCGTATTCCGACAGGAGCACAGTCATGCACGGCACCCTCACGGTCATCGACAAGGGCCAGGTCCGCATCCACAGCTACGTCTCGCCCGAGGACGGCCTGGGCGTCACCACCCAGCTGATCGAGACGCCGTCGCGGATCATCGCCGTCGACGCGCAGTTCGTCCTGGCCTACGCCGACGAGGTCGTCACCTACGCCAAGAGCCTGGGCAAGCCGCTCGACCGCCTCGTCATCAGCCACGCGCACCCGGACCACTACCAGGGCGCGGCCCGCTTCGGCGTCCCCGCGCACGCGCTGCCGGAGACCACGGCGGAGATCGTCGCCATGGGCGCCAAGACAGACCTGCCCACCGGCGCCGAGATCCCGCTCGCCGACATGACTCCGACCGTGGAGATCACCCCGGGCACTGAGGTCATCGACGGCATCCCGTTCGTGTTCGAGAAGGTCAACGGCGGCGAGATCCACACCACCCTCGTGATCAAGCTGCCCGAGCAGGGTGTCCTGGTCGCTCAGGACGTCGTTTACAACCACACCCACCTGTGGCTCCTGGACAAGGACTTCGACGGCTGGCAGGCCAACATCGACCGCTTCACAGCCGAGACCGAGTACGACACCATCCTGCCCGGCCACGGCGAGCCGACCACCCCCGCCGTCTGGGCCGAGCTCACCGACTACGTCAACTCCGGCCGGGAACTGCTTGGCGACGACGGCGACGCCTACAAGAAGGCCATCATCGAGCGCTACCCCTCCTACCAGGGCGCAGCCCTTATCGATGTCGCCAACGCCTACATGTTCGGCCCCAAGAACTGAGTCCGCCCCGGCTGTGCGCGACCACAGTTCATCCGGCACAAGATCAGCGGACACCCCGCAGAGCCTGCCGCTGACCATCGCCAAACGCGTACCGAAACACCGATCTCATTCTGAAACGATCAGTTACTCGTGGGGTCTCGGCGATGCGGTCAGAGCCTGGGAAACAGGCCGCCTCCGAGGCACTCTCCGCTCGCCAACCAGCCTTCCTGCGGACGCTCGCCGACCGCGATCGCCGCGGGCGCGCCTCAGACGCCGACGCGAGCACTCCAACCTGCACCGCCCCAAGCGCTACAGCCGCCGCCGACGGGTCTTCTGCATGTCCGCGCCGGTACACATATGGCGCCGGTGAGCGGGTTGGCAGGGCACTCGACGAGGCGTCCATGGCATGGCCGACCGTGCTAGGTGGCGTGTGACCGTGGCAACCATGTTCCGGAAGCGCTCCGCCAGGGAGAGAAGCGGCGGTCACCCGTCTGGGCAGGCGGTTCCGGCAGCGGCCGGAACCGCCTCCGTCTCACGAGCCGGTTGGGGCCGGGGCCCTGTCGAGGTGGGTTTGGAACCAGGACAGCGCGGCCCCGCTGGATTCCTCGAAGTGCACCTTGTAGGCGTCGAAGTGCCCGCCGGGCAGCAGCACCAGCTCCTTCGGGGCCAGCGCCCGCTCGAAGGCGGCCAGCTGCAGGTCGGCCGGTACCACCGTCTCGCCGGTTTCGACTATCATCATGAGCGGCTTCGGCGAGACCTGGGCGATCCAGCCGCCGGGCTCGTACAGCCGCGCGGCCCGACTGGAGCGCACCGTCACCGTGTTGTTCTCGCGGCCCGGCGGAACCAGGTCGTGGTAGAAGCGCACGGCGTCCGGGCTGCTGTAGAGGGCCGGTTCGGTGGGATCGTCGCCGATGGAGGTCTGGTACCGCAGTTCACCGCCGACGGCCAGGGCGCGTTCGTCCTCGGCCTGGGCGAGCTCGAAGGCGGCGATGCGCTCCGGCGGGACCTTGCGCCGCCACTGCTCGAATCCGCTGATGGTGGGCACCTGCGACACCACACACTTGATCCGCACCTCGGTCGCCCCGAGCACGATCGCATGACCGCCCGAGAAGCTCGACCCCACACTCCGATGCGGTCCGCGTCGACCTCCGGCCGGGCTTCCAGGAAGCTGATCGCGCGGCGCAAGTCCTCGATCTGACGCCACGGGTCGACATCGTTGCGGGGCTCGCCGTCGCTTGCGCCGAACGTACGGTGATCGTGGACGAGCACCACGAACCCGGCGTCGGCGAACTTGCGGGCGTACCGATCGAGGCCCATTTCCCGGTTGGCGCCGAATCCGTGGGCCATCGTGATCGCGGGGCGCGCACCCTCGGCGTCCGGCAGGTAGAGCCAGCCGCGCAGCGTCACGTTCCCGTCCGCCGCGAACTCCACGTCGATGCGTTCCGTCATGGTCATTCGCCTTCCGTGAAGTTGAAGTACTCGGCGGGGACGAGGCCGGCCTCGATGAGGGGCCCCCGACCTTCGCGTTGATCTGCAGCACGGCGCCGATGGGCCGGTGGTGAATGGCGATCTCCGTGATGAACCCCTCGTCATCACGCGTGAGGATCGTGATCCCCTTCATATGGAAGCCACCGAACGCGGCCGCCTCCCACTCCAGATACGTCCGCGGGCCGTCCTGCGCCTTCCGGACGAACTCGAGCCGTTCGTACACGGAGCTCACCGCGGTCATGAGGGCTTCGACATGCTCCTTGCGGTCGACCGGTTTGGCGAGCGCGCTCGCCTCCATCCGCACGTTCGGCGAGAGCGCCGCCGCGAAGGACTCTGCGGTGCGCTGCTCGAACGCACTCGTCCAGGCCTTGGCCGGGCGGCCGTCGGCGGAGCCCGACGCGGTGGCCTCGACGACCGCGGTAATGACGGCGGCGACCGCCGCCGGGTTCTCTGCGTGCGCCCAGTGACCAGCGCCGGCGATCGCCTGCGAGGTGGCGCCGGGGAAGCGGGGCGCGACATACGCGGAGACGACCTCTTCCGTGACGAAGGGGTCGTTCTCGCCGCGCAGGACGGTGACGCTCCCCTGGAACTTGCTGGGCTCCTGTCCGTCCGGGTGGCCGTTGTTCCATGCCGTCGCCGTGTCGGAGATCACCGACGGGTCGATGTGCAACGTCACTTGGGCGAGCCGGTCGTTTTCCTCGGCCGGGAACGCGGTGGCGAGCGTGGCGCGGAAAGCGCGCTGCGCGTCGAGTCCGAGATCCGGTGTCCGGAAGGGGGCAATCTGCTCCGGCGGAAGGTGAGTGCCCGCCAGCGGGATCGGATTGATCAGGACGAGCGAGCGCACCTGATCGGTCAGGCGGGCGGCGACGAGCTCGGCGATCTGGCTACCCATGCTGTGGCCGACGAGCACGACGGGGCCCTCCGTCGCGCGCACGGCGCTCTCGAGGTCGTCGGCCCAGCGGGCGAGCGTGAACGGCCCTTGATCCGAGGCGCGCGCACCCATGCCGGCGAGCTCGAACGCGAACGAGGGGATCGACCGCTCGTCGAGGAAGGTGCGGACCCTGTTCCAGATGGCGCCGTCGTCCAGGTATCCGTGGACGAGCACCGCGGTCGGTGCCTGCGTCGCTGGGCTGTTCATCTCGTGTCTCCTTTGAGGATCGCTCTCCTGCGGCGACGATTCGGAGCCAGTGACCCCGAGATTCGTGGCCGACCGTGAGCTCTATGACGTAAGCATAGGGTCTATGCTTACGTCAATGTCATCGCTCTGCCCGCCGGAATGACGACCGGGCCGGGCCTTCCGGATCTCTCCGCGTTCCGGCCGGAGCGGAAGCGACCGTTCGAGAATCCGAGGAGTCCACCCATGACACCGAACGCCTTGACCTACGCCGTGCACATCGCGGACGGCATGCCGACCACCAACTCCGACGTGCCGCCCGATCAGAACGAGCGTTCCTGGTCGCCGACGTCGAGCATCCTCATCTCGAACGAGGGGGAGGCCTTGCTGGTGGATCCGCTCTTCACGATCGCGCAGTCGCAGGGCCTGCTGGGCTGGCTCGGCGAGCGTGACGCCCCGGTGACGAGCGTGTACGTCACGCACGGCCACGGGGACCACTGGTTCGGCCTCGGAGCGGTATTGGAGCAGTACCCCGGTGCGCGCGCCTTCGCGCTGCCCGAGGTCGTCGAGGACATGGCCTACCAGTCCTCGCCCGAGGTCCTCAAGGCGGTCTGGCGCGCCTGGTTCCCCGAGCAGATCCCGGAGCAACTGGTGCTCGCCGAACCGCTCGAGGGCGAGGTCCTGACCGTGGGTGGGGCGGAGGTCCGCCCGGTCCGCCTGGGACACACCGACAGCGACAACACCACCTGCCTGCACGTTCCCGATCTGGGGCTGGTCGTCGCAGGCGACGTGATCTACAACAACGTGCACCTCATGCTCGCGGCATCGGACGCGGACGGGCGAGCTGAGTGGCTGAAGGCTCTCGACACGGTAGAGGCGCTGGCGTCGACCGCGATCGTGGCGGGACACAAGGATCCGACGGCCGACGACGATCCCCGTCACATTGAGGAGACCCGCCGCTACATTCTCGATTTCAACAGCGGGGTGCATCGCACCGACAGCACCCTCGAACTCTACGAGTACATGCTGGAGCGACACCCGTCGCGCATCAATCCCGGTGCCCTGTGGGGTTCCTGCCGGGCCGCGAAAGGCTGAGCAGGCAGCGCGTTGGTCGGGCAGCCCCCGGCGCGCTACGCGCGCGCGGCCGCCCGACGCTGCCGCGACGCCCGGAGGTTCACGGCATTGCCGCAGATGCGCACGTCATGCCAGACGCCGTTGTTGGGATTCGTGCCGTCGTAGAACGCAACCGAGCAGACCCGGTTACGGCACATCTTCAAACGACGCCACGTACCCGTCAGTTGGGCGTTCGTGATCTCGTTGAGTACGGCCGCGACGACCCACGCGACATCCTTGCCGCGAGGCGCCAGCGAGAAGGCGCCCTCGGCGTCGATCCGCACTTCGAGCGCGCCGCTCACCCCATTCGGCGCTGATCTGACCGGTGCGTCGCGCACTGCCCCCGACACCGTCGTCTGCAGTGACGCGCGTAGCTGCTGAAGCCGCACCAGCCCCGATTCGTCGATCTCGATCGTCGGCGCTTGCGTCCCGCTACGCCGGCTCCATTCGTCCAGCGCGCTGGTGAGCCATGACGTAGCAGATGTCGGCGTCGAGAGCAGGTCCTCGAGGGCGGGCTTGCCGGCGGCACGAGTGTTCAGGACCTCCTGGACGAGGATGAGCGGTCCGGTGGCGATGCGGTCGGTGTAGCGTTCGCTCGCGAGTTCAGACATAGGCATAGCTTATTAGCTCCAGTCTTCATTAGCGAGGAGACGGGATCGCCGCCGAGAAGACCCTAATGGTGACGGCGTGCGTTGAGCGTCTCTGCGAGCGCGAGGCATCGCGCGGTGACCGTAGGGCCGGGGCGTTGAACCTCACGCTCATCGAGCCCGCCCGAGGCGTTCACGGCGTGATATGACATAGGCATAGAGGCTATGCTTGCATCAAAGGGTGTCGATCTTCATCCACCTTCACCACGCGGGCCGGCTATGTGAAATCGCTCGAGAGGTCGCGCGATGCCCGAACGCGTGGAGGAACATTGATCGACAAGACCGTCAAGGACACCGCGGCCGCCGTCTCAGGAATCCGTGACGGCGCCACCGTGATGATCGGCGGATTCGGCCGCGCGGGCCAGCCGGTGGAGCTCATCGATGCACTCATCTCCCATGGCGCACGCGACCTGACCGTCGTCAACAACAACGCGGGCAACGGCGACACGGGTCTTGCCGCGCTCCTTGCCGCGCGAAGAGTACGCAAGATCATCTGCTCGTTCCCGAGGCAAAGCGACTCGTGGGTGTTCGACGGTCTCTACCGCGCGGGAGAAATCGAGATGGAGCTCGTACCGCAGGGGAATCTCGCCGAACGCATCCGCGCCGCCGGCGCGGGTATCGGCGCGTTCTTCTCGCCGACGGGCGTCGGCACACAGCTCGCGGAAGGCAAGGAGGTGCGCACGATCGACGGCCGCGACTATGTGCTCGAGTACCCGATCCGAGCTGATGCCGCCTTGATCAGTGCCCTGCGGGCCGACCGCTGGGGCAACCTTGTCTACCGCGAAACCGCCCGCAACTTCGGTCCGATCATGGCGGCCGCGGCGGCCACCACCATCGCCCAGGTCGACCAGATCGTGCCGCTCGGCGACATCGACCCCGAGACAGTCGTGACGCCCGGCATCTTCATCGACCACATCGTCGCGGTGGGAGAACGCCGCTGGCTCGACGAAGGCGTGTTCGTCGGCGGCGTCGACACCGAGGGAAGTCCGCTGGCACAGGAGGAGAGCCGATGAGCTCGCGCATCAGCCGCAACGACCTCGCCCGTCGCATCGCGGCCGACATCCCCGAGGGATCGGTCGTGAACCTCGGTATCGGCGCCCCCACCCTGGTGGCCAACTACCTGCCGGACGACACGGAGTTCGTCCTGCACACCGAGAACGGGATGCTCGGCATGGGACCCGCACCCGAGCCCGGCACCGTCGACCCCGACCTGATCAACGCTGGCAAGCAGCCGGTCACCGCGCTACCGGGCTCGGCGTACTTCCACCACGCCGACTCCTTCGCGATGATGCGCGGCGGCCACCTGGACGTATGTGTCCTCGGCGCGTTCCAGGTGTCGGAAACCGGCGATCTCGCGAACTGGTCGACCGGCGAGCCCGGCGCGATTCCCGCCGTCGGCGGAGCGATGGATCTCGCGATCGGCGCGAAGTCGGTCTACGTGATGACCGACCTGCGCACCAAGCAGGGCACGCCGAAACTCGTCGCCGCCTGCACCTTCCCGCTGACCGGAGTGCGCTGCGTGACCCGCATCTACACCGATCACG
Organism: Streptomyces sp. P3; assembly: GCA_016893485.2. Classification (GTDB taxonomy): domain Bacteria; phylum Actinomycetota; class Actinomycetes; order Streptomycetales; family Streptomycetaceae; genus Streptomyces. The sequence goes on along the minus strand of JAFEKX020000001.1, from coordinate 50,642 downwards.
CGGTGTTCGACGTCGCGCCCGGCGGACTGCGCGTGCGCGAGACGTTCGGCGACAACACGGTGGACTCCCTGGCCGCCCTGACCGGCCTCGACCTCGCCGACGTCACCGGTGCTGCGGCATCCCTGAGAGGTATCTGACATGCCCGCGAGCTTCGTGTACGACGCCGTCCGCACCCCTTCGGACGGCACGGCAAGGCCCTCGCCGACGTGCGCCCCGACGACCTCGCCGCGATCGTCATGCGCGCGACCGTCGAACGCACGGGCCTTGATCCCGCGCGCATCGACGACGTCATATTCGGCGATGCGAACCAAGCGGGCGAGGACAACCGCGACGTCGCACGCTTCGGCGCACTGCTCGCCGGCTTCCCCACCTCGGTCCCGGAGTCACCGTCAACCGGCTGTGCGGGTCCTCGGTCGAGGCCGTCATCCAGGCGTCACGTGCCGTCGAGGCCGGAGATGTCGACATCGTGCTCGCGGGCGGCGTGGAGTCGATGAGCCGCGCACCGTACGTCGTCGAGAAGAGCACAAGGCCCTTCCCGGCGGGCAACCAGACGATGTGGAACACGTCGATCGGGTGGCGCATAGTCAACCCCCGCCTGCCGAAGGAATGGACGATCTCCAACGGTGAGAGTGCCGAGAAGCTTGCCGGGATCCACCGGATCTCGCGTGAGGAGCAGGACGCGTTCGCGGCGCGCAGTCATCGCCTGGCGGCCCGGGCATGGGCGGACGGCATCTTCGACCGCGAGATCGTCCAGGTCGACGGCCACCACCTGGCCCGCGACGAAAGCATCCGCGACGAATCGACCGTCGAGGTGCTCGCGGGCCAGCGCCCGGCGTTCGCCGCCAACGACACCGTGACCGCAGCGTCCGGGGGACGCATCATCGGTCACGCGGCCCACGAACTCGCCCGCCGGGGCAGCGGCATCGCAGTCGCAGCGATCTGCATCGGCGTCGGCCAGGGCCTCGCTGTCGTGCTCGAGAGGTGAACGGGCGACAAGGTGGCGGCCCGGACCAAGTGAACAGAGCCCAGCTCGCCCCCAGCAAGGTGCCACCCTGTGCGTGTCGACGGTGAGGACCAGTCGCGCAAACGGGCGGCTATGGCCCAGCGGATCAGGTCGACTGGGAGGTCGCAGGGCTTGAGCCAGTACAGCTGTAACCACAACGGGCCGATGGCCGCGGTGGCGACGTCCACACCCCGACCGCGTCGGAGGTTGTTTACTCCCATGGACGGGGTTGGTGGACAACTTGCGCCCAGAAAGACTGCTCACAGCCACCTCACGTGCTAGCGGCCGCCCTGGCTCACCCGTGTGGTCTCAACATCCAACGCGCACAAAAGACGAGCATCGTGCCTACCACCATAAAGTGCCTCCTGACCGGTGCCTCCTTCGGTCGGCCGATCAGCGGCCTGACCCCGACGCCGCCCCGCCCGCGATCGCGTCGACGGACGTCAACGGCGTGCACGACGGGATACTCCCGAAGATGTGCCGGGATGGCTCCAACCGGAGCAGCCTGAGCCTCTGGTGTCACAACGTCAGCACGAAGCAGCTTCTCGACAGGAGTAGCGGATTAGTGCAGAAAACACCGGTCTGGCAGTACCTCGGGGGCGGATGGGGAGGCCGATGGGCCTTGGATCCGAACTGGCGGGAGATCAAGGGCCACTGCTACTACCGTCTTTGGAGTCCCGCCTTCAGGCGGACGTGCCAGGTGCATGACTACCGAATCAAAGCCGCCCCACACATGACTTTCCTGCTTTCCGACAAGACATCCGTGTCAGAGGCATTTCCATGCCCATCGCTGAACTCCGCAGAGGAAACATCCACTCCCCGATGGCCGAGGAGGAGGTCACCTACCCCGTAAGCGTCGTTTTCTCGCTTCAGCGCGAGCAGACGGCGCCCCCTGCTCCGCACCATGCGCAGTCAGCATGTGCTGCCCGCCCTGAGCCACACCTGGGGCTCCGCACAAGCCTACGGTGTGCTGCTGCGCCAGGCCGGCACTCCGCTCACCGTCCTGGACGTGCCCGGTCCGCAGTGGATCGAGGGACTCGAGCAACGCGTGCACGCACTCAGCAACATCTCATCCGTGGTGGTGCTCGTACCTGACCACACGGAGCCCGCGGGGCTTTTGTTGGCGGGAGCCGCCAACGTCATTGCCCGCGACACGCCTGTCAGGGAGCTCGCCAGCAGAATCGCCGCGGAACGGCGATGGCTGGACATGCGGCACTCTCCGCAACGGCCAGCAGCGGATCCGCAACAGTACCGCTCGCTGCGCCCGCGGCAGTACTCCCAGCAGGTGCTGTTCGACATCCTCAGTTCCGGCTCGCGACCCTGGTGCTGCCATGATCTGTGCCTACTGCTTGGCACAGCCGGGGAGCCGATGAGCCGCCGAGCTCTGCAGGCCAGGACCGCGCGGCTCAACGAACGTCTCATGGCTTACGGGATGTCCCTGGACTACACCGCCCAATGGGGGCGCACGACATTCATGGGGCTCATCGAGGGCCCAGGGACGGATGAACGTCGGCGGTGAAAACCTCGCAGTGAGCGCAGCCCACCCCGCCCGCTGTAGCGGGCGGGGTGGGCGCTGAGGTGAGGGGCGACGCCGGGTCAAGGGACGAGGCGGCGACGGCGGTGAGCCGTGGGCCTCACAGTTCGTCCTTGATGTTGGAAGTAACGGGTCGGGCGGCGAGCGCGACCATCAGGACGGCGGCAGCGGCCGCGCGGTCGCGGATGTCGCCCCAGCCGACCGTGTGGACCCAGTTCAAGGCGCCGCCAGGGTTGGTGAAGACCCGGCTGATGTCGCGCCAGTTGCGGATCAGCTCGATGTAGCGGGCCATGCGGGTCTGGCCGCCGGTGTTGAGCTGACGGCCGAGGTCGGCGGCGATCGGGCGGAAGCGGGTGCCCTCGGAGATGGCCATGATCAGGCGGAGGATGCCGACCGACTTGTTCCTCACGTAGTTCGCCTGCGGCTGCGACGGGTTCTGATGCAGGTCGAAGACGGCCTGCCGTAGGTTCTGGTGGCTCAGGCTGAGGTCCTCCAGCGATGTGTTGGCCGATCTGGCGAGGTCGTTGTAGTTCTCGTGGCCGTTCATGTCGCCGTACTGCGTAAATCCGTTCTGCGTGGGGCTCAGGACGGCGGCGGGTATGTCCTCGGGGTGGTCGCGGCTGAGCGGGATGTACACATTGCCGGCCTGGGGCGAATAGAAGTGCCACCCGACGACGTACATGTCGCTGACTCTGATGATCAGGTGGATGGTCGCACCGGCTGTCGTCACCGTGAGGTCGATGTACGCGTGGTCCGCGTCGGCACCCGGGGTGACGTCGACGGCGAGGTTACGGCCGCCCCGCTGGACGTTCACCCGGTGACCGCCGTGCGCGTCGATGATGGACCGCAGGTGGCTGATCGTGTTGGCGTAGCCCTCCCGCTGGCGTCGACGTCCCAGTGGGCGAGATACCAGGTCGAGGCCGAGAGCTCGGTGTCCTTGGTGCTCAGGTTGAGAGTGCTGGACGCCTTCGAGGACGTCGAGTGCGTATGCGAGGGGTCGGCCAGCGCGAACGCGCCGACCACGAGAGCGGGCACGGCGAGCGACGTGCCCACGCGCTGCAACAGGCGAGAGGCCATGGGAGGTCTCCGTTACGTGAGAGAGGGACGGGATCCGGAATTCCGGATTCCTGTCGATCCTCAGGGCCGGAAGGTTGTCCGGCGAGCCTCTTTCATCACTCAGAACAATCCGGGGCACGGCGAAGTGCCCGCCGGCGTCGGGCCGGCGGGCACTTCGGATCTCAGGGTGCCGCCACGTGTCAGTGGCAGTCGCTCCACTTGTTGGCGCGCCCGTGGAGGGCGAAGTGGAACTGTGGCTGGTTGCTGCTGTTGAGAACATTGGCCGTGCCGTCGTAGTAGTAGTCATGGTCCACCAGGGCCCGGTAACCGTAGCCACCCCACACCTGGGAGCTGTGGTACCCGTTGCCGTCCTTGATGGTGTTCCACGTGTAGCTGTCCAGCCAGAAGTGCGGGTTGATCCGCACCACGCGCTTGATGGGTTTCGCGCCGAACCATTCCGTCCTGCCGGACGGGACGCTCATGCCGACAGTGCGCGACCAGCCGATGGACTTCCCGTAGGACCACGAGTACTCGAACTCGGCGCCAAGGCCGACATCGAACAGCTTGCCGATGGCGCGCTCGGCACTGACAGAGCCGCCCACCGTCTTCGTCGTGGTCGTCGTGGTGGTGTAGCTCTGGGAGACGTTGTAGTTGAGGGGGCCGCCGTTGTCGCAGTTGCTTGCCGGCTCGGACCAGGCTGTTTCGGCCCCGTCGTACGTCCAGGAGGACGACTGGGGGTAGTAGCAGTGGCCCTTGAGCTCCTTCCAGTCCGGGTTCAGGTAGACCTTGGCCGCGCGAGCGTCGCCGATCCGGTCGAAGACCGGTGACTTGCCTTGGTAGCTCTTGTCGTGGAGCTCGTGCGTGACGGTGTTGTAGTACCAGACGCTCTGGCCGCTCCGGTTGGAGCCGTCCTGGCAGATGTTCGGGAGCAGGTTGTCCCAGTGGCCGTTGAGGTCCGTCTCGTTGGCCGCGCTCGCGGGCGTGGCGGAGGCCAGGCTCAGGCCGCTGAACGCCAGGCCGCAGGCTGCGACGGTGAGCATCCACTTCTTGACAGGGGTGGGGATCATTTTCGAGTTCCTTAGCTCGGTGAGACCGACCGTGCGTGAGATCGAGTAGGTGGTGATCCATGCGGGTGCGAGTGATCTTTCGCGGCCGTGAGTTGTCCGGCAACCCAGTTCATGGGCGTAAACAAACAGGTCAGCGACGTGTTCCGTAGAATCCGGCCCGTCGTGTCACGCGCGGGATCGGGGGACTGGAACGGCATACGTGTGCCCGGGCCGCCCGGCGACACGATTGCTCGGCGGGCGGAGGTCACTCCACCGTCAGGGAACGCCAGCCGTCGGGGAACGCGACGCGGCTCGTCATCGGCACCAGTTGGAGCCGGTACCTGCCCGGCCGCAGCAGCCAACCCCCTCGCGGACGCGGTGCGGTGCAGCGGCGGTCAGTGTGGGCGGCGTGTGTCGCAGACGGGGTGGTAGGGCGCGTCGGGGATGTACAGGTGCCATTGGGCCGCGGTGAGGGTGGTGCCGGTGCGGGTGCAGACCTGGGTGATGGCGTGGGAGGGGGTGAGGGGTACCGCTGGAGCGGGGTGTGGTCGCTGGTGGCGTAGAGGGTGGTGCCGTCGGAGCTGAAGGCTAGGGAGCGAATGGGCTCGCCGGGGGTGGGGAGGTTGCCCCGAGGGGTTGTTGGGTGGCGGTGTCCCAGAGCTGGAGAGTGCCGGAGTCGCCGGCGACGGCGAGGGTGCTGCCATCGGGACTGAACGCGAGGGCGTTGACGGCTTCGGGGTGTCACCGAGCGCCGCTGGGAAGAGGTTCCCCAGGACACCCGTACGGTGACGGAGGGTTCCGTCCCACAGGGCTACGCGGCCGGTCATGTCACCCGCCGCCATGCGGGAGCCGTCAGGGCTGAAGGCCAGGGCGTTGATCTGCTCGCCCTGGCTGAGGGTGCGCCGGGTGACCGGGCCGGACGGCAGCTCGGTGAAGTCCACGTCTCCGGCGAGCAACCGGCCGTCGGGGCGGACGGCCAGGTGGAAACTGTCGAGGTCGTTGAGCATGGCCGCTCTGCTGCGGCGTGCGGTGTTCCACACCTCGCCGCTCCGATGACCGATGTCGCGTGTCCGGGAGGCCACCAGTGTCCGGCCGCCGGGGCCGAGCACGACCGCGAGGACTGCTGCGGTGGATGACTGGTGCGCCAGGTCCAGCGTGGTCCGTTCGCGGTTGCGGGTCAGGTCCCAGATGACAAACCGCTGGGGGACGCTTCACGGCCCGGGGCGGAGACGCTGTAGGTGAACGCCCTGCTGTCGGGGCTGAAGGCCATCAGCGACATGGTGTCCTGTGTGTCCAGCTCCACGGCCGGCTCGGCGGGATCGAGGGAGGCGGGCAACGGGGGTGAAGGCAGCGTACGAAGCAGGTGCCCGTCACGGGTGTCCCGCAACTGGAAACGGTAGCCGCTCCCGGACCGCTCGGCGGTGGCGAGCGTGCCGCCGTCCGGGCTGAGCAGCGCGTTGTCCAGGGGTGGCTGCTCCACGGGGCGGTGAGGCCGTCCCGAGGTCGAGGGAGTGGACGGTGCTGCCTTCGAGGTAGCGCAGGACCGGCAGACCGGGATCCCAGGCGAGACCGCCATGGAGGAGCTGTCCGTTCAGAGGATGGCGGAACGCCGGGGCGTCGGGGGCCGACAGCCGCCATACCGTGATCTCGTCGTGTCCTGAGACCGCGAGGAATGCCCCGTCGTGGCTGAAGGCGATGTTCTGGATCTCCGGTTCGGCGATATCGGCGAATTGCCGTCCGGAAGCGGTGTCCCAGACGCGCACGCCGACGGACGAGACGGCGGCGAGCCGGTCGCCGCCGTCATCGAACGCGAGCCACGAGTTGTCGTCGTCACAGTGGTTCGCTCCGGGACGCCGCCAGCCGCCGGGGAGGCTGCGGTGGCGGACGATGTCCCGGACCGTCATCGGACCGGCGTGGGGCAGACGGCCACCAGCCGGTCGTCCGCACTCAGGGCCACGTTCGTCGGGTCGTCCGCCGCCGTCCGGAACAGCACCCGGCCGTCCGCGACGGAACGCAGCTGCACCTGATCGCCGTCGAGGTTGCTCACCAGGTAGCTGCGGTTGCTGGAACCGAAGCTGGGAATGTCGGACGGCGGCAGACGGTGCCCGGTACCGCCGGTCCACTTCCCGGCCGACACGTCCCACAGGCCCGTGCCGCTGTCCGCAGCGACGGCCAGCACCCGGCCATCCGGACTGGCCCCCGTCACCTGGCCGTCCGGCAGTAGCCCCGAGGCGATACGGCGGTGCGTGGCCACGTCCCAGGTCTGCCACGTCCGGCCGTCCGAGCTCAGCAGCGTACGGCCGGAGTCGACGAGCAGGCGCAAGGCTCCGCTGCCGGGCTCGGAGTCGGTGAAGGCGTCCAGTTCGGTTTGGGCTGCGGAGCCGATCAGAGCCGAACGGGTTTCGGGGAGAGGTGCGATCCGCCAGGCGGCGACGCTGAGCAGCATGGCGGTCCTGGGGTCGGTCGTCCGCATCCCGTAGGCGACCTCGGCGACCCGGCGGGCGGTCGTGTCGGTTGCTTCCTGCCGGCTGGTTTGGTGCTGCTGCCAGGCGACCAGGCCGGCGATCAGCGCCACAGCCAGGGTGGCGGAGAGCGCGGCGACGAGGCGACGTGCCCTGCGGGTGGTCCGGGTGGCGGCCCGGCGTTCGGCTTCGCGGGCATCGAGCGCGGCAGTGAGGAAGGCCCGCTCGGAGGAGGTCAGCTCGTCGTGCTGTCCGGGACGCCCGAAGAAAGCCTCAGCGCGTACCAGGTGGGTGCCCCGGTACAGGGTTCCGGGGTCGCGGTCGAGTTCCTGCCAGGTGCGGGCGGCCTCGGTGAGGCGCCGGTGGTGGCGCAGCCGTTCGCGGTCCTCGTCCATCCAGCCGCGCAGCCGGGGCCAGCTATTGATCAGGGCCTCGTGGGCGAGTTCCACGCCGTCCGCGTCCGCGGTCACCAGTCGGGCGCCGGCCAGTTTCTCGATGACCGCGGGCACCTCGGGGTCCGCCCACTCCTCCAGTTCGGCGCGCTTGACCGGGCGCCGGGTGTCCGCGGCGCCCTGTCCGGGTTCGATGAGCCGAAGCAGCATCTGCCGGGCCGTGCTGGCTTGGGCGGGCGACAGCTGTCCGTAGACCTGTTCGGCGGTGGCGGCGATCGCGCCGTGCACACCGCCGGCCGCTTCGTAGGCGGCCATCGTCAAGGTCCGGCCCCGGCGCCGCCGCCAGGTCTCCATCAGGGCGTGCGAGAGCATCGGCAGCCCGCCGGGCTGATCGGCGACCTCTTCGACGAGCCTGGTGGTCAGCGCACGCTCCACGAGCAGCCCGGCGGCCGCGGCCGGCTTGACGACCGCCTCCCGCAGCTCCGCCGGTGTCATCGGCCCCACCAGCAGCTGGGCGTCCCGCAGTGCGTCCACGAGCCCCCGGTGTTCGGCGCACCGTCCGTAGAAGTCCGCCCGTACCGCGATGACCACCCGCAACCGGCTGCCCGGCTCCCGGGCGGCCAGGAGCAGATCAATGAATCGCGCCCGCTCGGCCTGGTCCCGGCACAGCGTGTATATCTCCTCGAACTGGTCGACGACGACCCAGCTGTCCGGCTCGCCCTCCTGCGGGGCCAGCAGCCGGCCATGGGTCGCCGCCGGAGTGGCCCCGGCGTGAGCACCCGGAGTACGGCCGTGCCACCCAGTTCCCGCCCGGTTCGCTGAAGCAGCGGTATCAGCCCGGCCCGCAACAGGGAGGACTTCCCGCTGCCGGACGCACCGAACACCACCGCGAACCGGTGCTCGTGCACCAGATCCGACAACTGCGCCACAAGCCGGTCGCGGCCGAAGAACAGCCCGTGGTCACCGGGCTCGAACCGCACCAGCCCCGGTAGGGCGCCTGCTGCGCCTTCTCCTCCGCGCGTGCTGCCGCTTCCTCGTCCGCTGCTTCGTCGGCCGCCGTCTTCCACCGCAGCTCCCACTCGGCCGGGTCCGCCCCGCACGCCTGCGCGTACGCCAGCACCACCGCCAGCGACGGCAGCCGCTCACCCGACGCCGCCTGCGCCAGCACGCTCACCGAAAAACCCGCCCGTCCGGCCATCACCCGGTACGTCGGCTTCCCGGCCGCCTCGCGCAGCACCCGCAACTCATGGGCGAAACGCTGCACAGCACCGGCCCGAGGATCCACGGGCCGCTCAGGACGTCCCATAACCGCTCCGTTCACCCGCGTCACAAGACAGAGGCAAAGCTAACTTTTGGTCATTACGGGGCAATGGCGCTTTTCGGTTCCAAATCGCCCATCAGCCCTCGGCGCCGACCGCCACCCACTCGGTGGGCCGCGCGAACGCCTCCGTGCCGCTCTTGACCCGGCGGCCCGTGCCTTCACTCCGGGCGGATGCGGTTCACGTACAAGCGGGCGATCCGTGTGTCGCGGTCCCCAGGCACGGACACCCGCAGTACCGGCTCGCTCCCTCGTCCCGCACCGGGGCCACCGCCCATCCAGGCGCCGTCCCGGCCCCGCGGTGGTTCACCCCGCCGCGAGGGGGCGGTCACTTTGCCGACGGCAATGGGCCTGTCACCTCGGCTGCGGTCATATGCCGAGCGGGTTCCATCCGTCGGTGCCGGCCAGGTTCTGGGCGGTCCAGCGGTAGGCCTCCCCGTCTTGCAGCTGCGGTGAGTTCTCACCGGTGCCGGCGAGCACGACGCCGCTGGCCAGAGCGCTACTGGCTGCGACGGCGGTCGCAGCGGACAGGAATGATCTACGGGAAAGGCGCCCCTCCGCGTTCGTCACCTGAGTTCCTCTTTGTTTCAGCGACCCATTGACTGGATTGCGGCGTGCGGCGGTTGCCGATCTTGACGGTGCCTTTCATCCGGCATGGGCGCTCACGCACTGCTGGCGGCCCTGGCCGGCTGTAGCTTCCGGAGAGCCGTACGCGACGGGGGTACGGAAGCCGTGGCTGGCATCGGTCGGGCGCGTCCCCGCGCCGTGGATCCGAGGCCCGCGGCGCAGGAGGGCGCGCTCTGTCGTGTGTCATGCCGGAAGGATCGGCGCGGGTATGCCCCGAGGCCATGGGTACTTCTACGTGCCCGGGCCCCGCCCTGGGGCCCGGGTATTTCTACGGGGTTGCCCTACCGCGTGGGTTCCTGTTTCGCTGCCCACCAGGACGCGATGCGGGCACGGGAGGCGAAGCCGAGCTTGGCCAGGATGTTCTCGACGTGGCCGTCGACCGTGCGCGGGGAGCGTCCAAGAGCGGAGGCGATCTGCCGGTTGCTCATGCCCTCGGCCACCAGCGCGGCCACGTCCCGCTCCCGGGGCGTCAGCGGGCTCGCGGCAGAGACGGGTACGGCAGCCGGCTCGGGCGCGGTGCGCAGGGCGTAGGCGATTGCCTCGTCGGGGCCGCGGTGGCCGCCGCCCTCCGCGAGGGCGCTCTCGTACGCCGCCCGGCCCAGGGCCCGTACGATCTCCTCCTCGCAGTGGGCGTGCTGCTCGACCATGTGCGGGCCGAACGCCGCGATGGTCATGCCGATGCCCAGCCACAGGTCACGCGCGGCGCCCAGGAGCCGCCCGCCTCCCTGTGGTCACCGCTCGCGGCGGTGACCCAGGCGAGCTCATCCAGCATCAGTGCGACCCTGGCGTAGTCGTTGAAGCCCCGCTCGTTGTCCAGCGCGGTCCGGATCATGACCGAGGCCTCCGCCAGGTCGCCGCGCCTCCAGGCGTCGTAGCCGAGCGTCCACTGAGCATGCGCGCGGGCCAACCGCTCGTCATGCGCCTCGGCGAGGGCGACCGCCTGCCTGCAGGTCTGAGTGGCGCGTGGATCCCCGAGGTGCGACTGGGCAGTGGCCATCTGTACCAGAGCGTAGACAGCCCCGATGTCCTCGCCTGCCTGCATGAGATCGGCCGCCGCGTCCCCAGGAAGGAAACGGCCTCCTCCAGCCGGCCGCTGAACAACGCCAGCGTGCCGCGCAGGCTCTGGACGTCGGTACATAGAACGGGGTCGTCCAGTTGCGCGCCCAGCGCTCCGGCCTCCTCCAGCCACCGGTACGCCGTAGCGTGGTCGCGCTGCAGCACCGCCACATGGGCGGCGACCCACAGCGCCCTGGCCCGGGCCGGGGTGGGATCCGGCGCGGCGGCGAGCGCCCGGTCGAGCCAGCGGCGCCCTCACCGAGGAATCCGCCCTCGCACCAGTGGAAGCGCAGCGCGGCGGTCAGCGCCAGGGTGGCCTGCGGGTCGCTACCCCGCTCCAGGGCCGCGCGCAGATCGGCATGTTCGGCACGCAGCCGGGCCAGGCTCTCGTGCTGGCCGGGGCCGTACCAGCTGTCGGCGATGTGCTCGGCGAGGGCCAGGTAGAAAGCGTCGTGCCGTCGCAGCGACTGTTCCTCCTGGCCGGACTCGGCGAGCCGCTCCCGCCCGTACTGGCGGATGGTCTCCAGCAGCCGGTAACGCGGCATGCCCTCGTGCTCCGTGGGCATGACGACGGACTGGACGACCAGCCGGTCCAGGAGATCGAGCACCTCGTCCGGGCCGATGCCCTCGCCCGCGCAGACGGCCTCGGCCGCGTCCAGGCCGAAGGCGCCGGCGAAGACCGACAGCCGGTTCCACAGCAGCCGCTCGGCGGGGGTGCACAGCTCGTAGCTCCAGTCGATCAACCCGCGCAGTGTCCGCTGATGCGGCCGGGCGACCCGGCTGCCGCTCGCGAGCAGTCCGAAGCGGTCCGCCAGGCGGTTCGCCGCCTCGTCGATGGTGAGGGTGCGCAGCCGGGACGCGGCCAGTTCGATGGCCAGTGGCAGTGCGTCCAGGTCCTCGCACAGCCGCTGGACCTGGGCGCGGTTGCTGTCGGTGATCCGGAACTCCGGGCGCACGGCGATGGTCCGGTCGCGCAGTAGTTCCACCGCGTCGTCCGGTGCCAGCGGAAGGACGGCGAAGACATGCTCGCCGAAGATCCCCAGTGCCCGACGGCTCGTCGTCAGAACGCGCAACTCGGGGAAGCGGACAGCAGCGCGTGTACGAGCTCGGCGCAGGCGTCGATGAGGTGCTCGCAGTTGTCCAGCACGATCAGCGGACTGCGGTGGGCCAGGAAGACGGCGAGCTGGTCGGTGATCGGCCTGGCGCCAAGGTCCGGCACGCCCAGCGCGGTCGCCGTGGCGTTCGCCACCAGAGCCGGGTCCCGCACGGGCGCCAGATCCACCAGCCACACACCGTCTGCGAAGTCCGTCGCAGACGCGGTGGCCACCTCTAGGGCGAGCCGTGTCTTGCCCACCCCGCCCGCACCGGTGAGCGTCAGCAGCCGCGTCGCTCCCAGCCCGCGGCGCACTTCGGCGAGGTCACCATGCCTGCCCACGAACGTGGTCAGGGCCGCGGGTAGATTCCCCACAGCCGTTATCCGGGTGGGCACGTTCTTTCTCGCCTTCCAACGACTCGCAATTGTCCTGGGACTTCCAGGACGCCTTTCTGCGGTGGCAGTACCGTGCCCCATTTCCGCGATCGACAAGAACTGGGTCATCAGTGACAAGTCCACTACTTTCGCGACTGAACGATACCCGGCAGACCCAGGCCCGGGCGGAGGCTGTGACTGAGCCCTCATGAGTATCAGCGGTAGCCCACCCTGTACCGGACTCCCACTCGTCGGCGGCATCATCGCCGCCACATGAACACCAGCCACCTCGGCCGCCTGGCTGCCGGTGATGGCTGGCGCCGTCCGGCTCGGTTTGCAGCCCCACCTGGGTTTGGGTCGATTGCCGACAGCCGGGCAGCCCGGCACTCGGGCCGGGGGCGGCGTGGCATTCCGGCATCTGTGTGGGAGACAGGTCGGGTGAGCTTCTTATGGTTGTTGGAGGTCTCGCCGAGACCGTCGGCGCATTCGTGTGAGTCGTGATCGAAGACCATGGTGCGGCGCTCGTCGGCGGTGTAGGCGCTTCAGCCCGGATTGCCGCCATGTGCGAAGCGGACAAGGGTGGTATGCATCCGCTCGGCAATGTGCTGGGGCACGTCGGGGCCGAGGAGTTCGGGGCCTGGGATGCGTTGAGGTGGTTGAAGGCGAAGGGAAGGTCGGCGCGGTGGGCGGCGCCGAAGAGCGGGGCTGGCCAGGCGAATTGGTAGGTGTAGGTGGGGATGCCTGCATGGGTCGCGATGTTGGCGATGCGGCGCGCGGGACGCCTGAAGGTACGGTCGATGAGCGCCTGGGCGAGGGCGTGACCGGGATTGCCGCTGCCAAGGTTGGCGAGGTAGGTGTCGAGGTCGTCGGCGACATATCCGAGGTTGGCCATGCCCTCAAGGGTGGCGTCGGTACTGGGTGCGGAGGTGAGGTCTCCGAGGATGAAGTTCCGTTCCTGTGTCGTCGTCCCGATCCGCAGTGCCTCCACCGCGCCGGGTCAGTGAGTGCTTGCTCGGGCGTTGTGGTGACGTCATCACCGTCCAGGGTGGGCTGTCAGCGCAGGGCGCCCCGGCAGGCCTGGCGAGCACGATCATCGACACTCTCGGCGGGTATCCGTACTTCTCCGGGCAACCACGCTTCTTCGAGTTCCATCCGGCGCGCGATCGCCGTGTTGGAGACAGCCTGGAGGGTGGCCGATATGCCGAGCTGGTCGGCGAAGTCGGCGGGGGTGCTCATCGCCGCGCGCAACCGGCTCGTCCAGCGAAACAGGCCGTTCCAGGCGCTGCAGCGCCCAGTCGCGGGTCGGCCCGGTGCCTATTGCACTCCCAGGCGGCAGCGGACGCGCGCTGTACTGCGCCTGCCGCCGTCCCGGCACGGTGGCACGACGCGCCAGGACACAGCACCAGTGGTCAGGGCGACCGGTGCGAGGCCGCGTCATGACCGGCGCGGTGGGCGAGCATCGACGCGAGTTCGCTGATGCCGTCGCGGAACAATGCCGGCAGATCCTGGTGCTCCGGGTCACCTATCCAGTGATCGAGTGGGATGCGGAACACGGCCATGCCGCTGTCCGCGGCGAGCGTCGCGGCCGGCTCCGGCGTGCCGCGCTCACGCAGGCCCCGGGCCATCGCGGCGGCGAGTTCGACATGTTTCTCAGGTCCCGCTCGCGCAGTTCGGCGTTGGTCACGATGACGGCTTGCCGGGCCAAGGCGCTCGCCGGGTACTGCTGGACGACCGTGCAGCGCTGTTCGAGGGCGGCGGCGACAGCGTCGACGAGAGTGGTGCCCTCGGGCGCTGCGGTGATGTGGGCCACGGCCTCCTGCCGGGTCGTTTTCAGGCTGTAGAAGAACGCTTCGCTCTTGTGCGCGAACAGCCGGAAGAACGACCGCGCGCCCGCCGCGCGCTGGACCTGCGTTTGATGCCCAAGCACGTCGAAAGCACCCGTGCGAAACCTAGGCGCCTGGTCGGCTTCGGACTCCTCGACGAGACCGAACCCGGACTGTTCGCACAGCCCGGCATTCAGGCCCCGGCAGCTCCGGCGGACCAGTAATCCTGATCCAGTCCGACGGGTGAAACGGTGGAAGACCCGCTTGTTGATGCTGAGTTCGCGCGTTGACGTCAGGAACGTAGGGTGCGCAGGCCGGTGCGTATTTCGCTGACCAGGACCTCGGGCTGTTCCAGGGCCGCGAAGTGCCCGCCCTTGTCGGCCTCGCCGTAGTGGATCAGATTGCTGTAGGTGTCTTCGATCCAGCTGCGTGGGACGCGCGGGATGTCCCTCGGGAAGACGGTCACCGCGACCGGAAGGGTCACTTTCGGGCCGGCGAAAGTGAGCGTTCTGTTCTCCCAGTAGATGCGGGCGGACGACGCTGCGCTGTTGGTGAACCAGTAGAGGGATATCGCGTCGAGCATGTCGTCCATGCTGAGAGCGTCCTCGGCGAGCCCGTGGTTGTCGGTCTTGGACTGGAACTTCTCGTAGATCCAGGCTGCCTGGCCGGCGGGGAGTCCGCCAGGGCGAATCCGACAGTCTCCGGCTTCGTGCCCTGGAGGTGGTTCGACCCACCGAGATCGCCGGTGTAGAGGGCGAGGGTTTCCATAGCGTAGCGCTGTTCGGGCGACAAGGTGTCGGGGATCTGTGCGGGAAAGGCGTACTGGGTGTTCAGATGAATTCCGAGAAGCCCTTCGGGTTCCATGGCCCCGAGGGCGGTGGTGACGACGGCACCCCAATCGCCGCCTTGTGCGGCCCACCTCGTGTAGCCGAGACGCTTCATCAGCTCCGCCCACGCGCTGGCGATGCGCGAGACGGTCCACCCGGTCTCCGTGGGCTTCTGGGAGAACCCGAACCCGGGGAGCGACGGAACGACGACGTCGAACGAATCGGCGGCGTCTCCTCCGAACGCAACCGGATCGGTCAGCGGGCCGATCAGCTTCAGGAACTCGACGATCGAGCCCGGCCATCCGTGCGTGAGTATCAGCGGCATCGCGTGGGGATTTTTGGACCTGGCGTGGATGAAGTGGATGTCCAGCCCGTCGATCTCGGTCAGGAATTGGGGGAAGTGATTGAGCTCGGACTCGAAGCGCCGCCAGTCGTAGCCGCGCTCCCAGTAGTCGACCAGAGATCTGGCGTTCTCCAGCCGGACCCCTTGTGACCAGTCGTCTACCGTTTCCCGATCCGGCCACCGAGTTCTGGCCAGTCGCTGCTTGAGGTCGTCGATCTCCGAATCCGGGATCGAGACGGTGAACGGGCGGACGAGGGCCGAGGCAGACGGCGTCGGTGCGGTCATTGCTTTCTTCTCTTCTCCTGAGCTTCGAAGCGCAGCGCAACCATCCACTGCACACTGGTGTGCAGGCTAACTCGCTGTACACCGGTGTGCAATACTGCTGCTGTGTCCACCCAGTCCTCCCGCGTGCGCTCGATGAACGAGACACGCGAACGCATCCTCGACGTCGCCCTCGCCATGCTGGGAGAGAACCCCGACACCGGAATGGGCGACATCGCCTCCACTGCCGGCGTCGTCCGTCGCACGGTCTATGACCATTTCCCCTCACGCCTCGACCTGATTCGGACACTCACGGAACGGGCCGTCACCGAGATGACGGCCGTGCTCACCGAAGTCAACGCTTCCGATGCGGCAGCGGACGCGAAATGGGTCGAGTTCATCGCCCGTCTCTGGCCGGTGGCACACCGCTACCGAGTGCTGCTGACGCTGCGCCGCGGCGAGTTCGGCGAGGCAATCCACGCCCTGCTCGGGCCAGTTGACGAGCTCCTCGCCGGCCTCGTAGAGCGAGGCCAGGACGACGACGTGTTCGCACAACACCTGTCGGCGGGCATTCTGAGCCAGGTTGCCTACGGCGTCGTGTTCGCCATCGCGGACAGCGACCTGTCGGACGGGACCCGCGGTGCCCGAGCAGCGACGATCACGAGCCTACTGATGCTGGGAGTCCCCGAATCGCGCGCTATCGCTCTCGTGGACGACCAGCGCTGATCCGCACCACTCGAAGGCAGCCGCGGATCGTTCTGCTCCGGGCACGACATCGACACCGCACCTCGCCAAGAATCCGGTGAGAACAGTGTGATCGCGACGACGTCGAGGGGCCTCGTGGCGAGGGTGCCTGCCGCTCGGCCCGGATCGCGCTCGCTGGGGTCAGAAAATCGCGCGGCCTCACGTCGTTGGCCGCATGCGCGCAGGTTGAGCACATGGGCACAGACGGCGCTGTCGAACCAAGTTCGCCTGGTGTTCCTGTCTGGTCCTCGGCGCGTCCGGCTTCTAACACAACCAACATCCGCAGCACCTCGTTGATCCGAGCATGGAGACCATCGCACTTCCACATGTCGGAGCAGTGGTGCACCGCGCCGGTCGGCGGCAGGTTGTGCGGCAACAGAGGGACGCGGCGGGCAACCGAAGAGCTGTCGCCACCGGCAGATGGTCGACGCGGTGCGCTGTCTGCTCGCGGGAGGCATCACCTGGCGGGCCATGCCGGCGCGTCGTCCGTGGGCGCGACGGGGCAGCAGGCCCGGCGGCGGGATCTCGGCGAGCTCATCGACACCCGCCATCTGATCGGCTCTGCTGCGTTGCCGCAGGTGACGCGGTTCGTCAATCGGTCTGATGTACGCGAGAGCCGGTCGGATGTGCCCGTGACGGGCCAGGGATTGAATGGTGGTGAGACTGTAACGCCCCGACTCCGCGAGCATGGTGACGTAGAAGGGACGCAGAGAGTGGAAGGGAGTTCGGGGTGGGATCGCGGTAATTGACCGCGCAGCGTTCCACGCCCCACCGCCACCACGCAGATAAGCCTACGACCACGCCGACCTGCGCAGATAGCTCCGATGGAAGCGAATCGGAGTACGCATCGCCCGCAAAGTCATCGAATCCAGCGAGCGATTAGGGCGTCGGAGATGGGTGATCGAACGCACGATGTCGTGGCTGTCCGGCTACCCCAGACTCACCCCCGCTACGGGTGTCGTCGCCGCAACTGCCTCGCATTTCTCGGACTTGCCGCTGCCCTCTGCTGCTACGAGCGCCTCGTCCGCCTCACCACGTAGGACACGGTCTATGTAGTGGCCCGTGCTCCACCGAATCGCTGCCCGGGCTGTTCGGGCTCAGTCGGTGTTGACTCCTTGGTGGCCGACGTACCTGCACTGGCCGGGGCAGTCGCGGGCGCTGGCGGTGGTGTTGCCCGGCGGCTCGGTGCGAGGAGCCCGGCGGCGGCGCCGAGGATCGCCAGGACGGCAGCCGCGGCCATCGCGGCGGAGAACCCGTCGGCGAAATCCTGCGGCGACTGGTCGGTGCCGTGCGCCGCGAAGACGGCCGCGAGGATGGCGATGCCGAGTGCGCCGCCGAGCTGCCGGACGGCGCTGAAGGTGCCGGCGGCCTTGCCTATCGACTCCGGTGGCACCGAGGTCATCACCGAACTCTGCTGGGCGGGCATGGCCATCGTCGTACCCACTCCTGCGATGACCAGGGCGGCGATCAAGGAGGCGTAGCCGTCATGCTGGTGGGCGTCGGCCGCGAGCCACAGCAACCCGGCGGCCTGCAGGGCCAGACCCGTGCAGATGAGCCAGCGCGGCCCGACCCGGTCCTGCAACCGGCCGGCGATCGGCGCGACGAAGAACAGCGGCAAGGTGAAGGGCAGGAAGCGGACACCTGTCCCGAATGGCGAGTAGCCCTGGGCCACCTGCAGATACTGCGCCAGGAAGAACACCGTGCTCATCAGCGACGCGGTCAGCATCAGTGCGGAGGCGTTACCGGCCGCGAACTCGCGCACCGTGAAGAGTCGCATCGGCAGCATCGGGTACTCCGTCCGCAGCTCCCACGCGACGAAACCGGCCAGCAGCATGATGCCGCCGACCAGGGTGCCGAGCACCTCGCCGCTGCCCCACCCGGCCGCCCCGGAGCGCACGAGCGCCCATACGATCCCGAAGGTCGAGCTCGCCACGAGCAGAATCCCCAGCACGTCGGGCCGCACTGGGCTGCCCTTCATCTCGGTGAGCCTGGTCGCGGCCAGTGGCAGCACCAGGGCGATCACCGGGACGTTGATCCAGAAGATCCACTGCCAGGCGAGCCCTTCGGTGACGGCACCGCCCACCAGCGGTCCGCCGACCACGGCGAGGCCCATGAGCGCGGCGTACACGCCCATCACCGCGCCACGCCTGTGTGGCGGAGCGGCGGCGGTGAGCAGGGCGAGCGCCGAGGGCATGATCATTGCCCCGCCCGCGCCCTGGACGACCCGGGCGCCGATGAGCAGGCCAATGTTCGGGGCGAGGGCGCAGGCGGCGGAGGCGAGTGCGAAGACGATCAGGCCGAGCAGGTAGGTCCGTCTTCGACCGACCCGGTCGCCCAGCTCGGCGGCCGGGACCATCAGCGCCGCGAGGCTGAGGCTGAAGGCGCTGACGGTCCACTCAAGGCTGGACATCGACGCGTCGAGATCGCGTTGCAGGGTTGGCAGGGCGGTGGCGACCACAAGCTGGTCGAGCGCCACTACCAGCGCGCCGACCACAGTGAGCGCGAGCACCAGTCCCAGGGGTGCGGGTTGGTGGGCAGCGGCGGTCGCGGGCCTGACCGTCATCGGGCACCGGCCAGCGTGTCGGCGGTCAGTGCGGCGTACTGGACCTCTAGTGCCTTGCCTGCGCCGGTGCGCCAGTTGTCGGCCATCGGCCGGGACATGGCGTCCGGGAAGATGTCGTGCTCGCCCTTTTCGACGCCGTCGAGGATGGCCGCCGCTACGGCAGCAGGGGTGTCCTTGGGGATCTCGACGCCCCGGGACATGTCTGTGTCGACGATGCCCGTGAGGACGGCATAGACGCTCACCCCCTGCGCAGACAGGAGCGTGCGCAGAGACTGGGTCGCGGAGAACGCCGCCGCCTTTGAGACGGAGTAGGACGCGATCAGCGGAAGTGGAGCGAACGCGTTGACGGACAGGTTGTTGACGATGGCTCCGTTGCTACGGGCCAGCAGCGGGGTGAACGCCCGCGTGACGGCGAGGGTGCCGAAGAGGTTGACCGCCAGGTGCTCGGCAATGACGGCGGGATCGCTGAGATCGTCGTACCTTGCGATGCCCGCGTTGTTGATCAAGAGGTCGAGGGACCCGATCCGTTGACGGCTGCCGTGATCTGCTCGCTGCTGGTGACGTCGAGCGTGACCGGCTTGACACGGGAGTCGGGGTGCTCGAGCGGCGTACGCGTCCCGGCGTAGACAGTGGCTGCGCCCCCGCGCCAGCGCCTCGTCGACGAGCGCGTGTCCGATGCCTCGGCTCGCGCCGGTGATCAATACCGTCGTGCTTTCGATGCGCGTCACGATGACGGCGTCCTCTCGTAGTGATGTACGACTCGGGCGGGCAGCGTCCGGTCCTTTGTGTGACGTGCTCGGGCTTCCGCACTCATCGGATGACCGCGAGTTCGAGGTCGGGCTCCGCGCGCGTCGTACGACGTCGGCCGACGTGTATGCCGATGGCGGCGCGATCGCCGTACAGGCCCCAGAGCGCAGGTCAGCGCCGCTGCCGGCGTGACTCGCCACCACGCTTGACGTCGGCGACGCCGACTCCTGAGACGTGTTGTCCAGGCCCGAGGCGACGCGAGCGTCGCTTCGCCACGCCGATCAGGTCGGCGACCGAGATGAAGATGAAGGCGAAGGCAGTGCCGCGAGCCACGGTGAGATCGTCGGCCAGGGCGGCCCAGAGGAGGCGCCAGTGACCGCGGCCTGCGCCGCCCAGAGCGTCCCGCCTACGATCATCGCCATGCCCGCTGCCATCACACACCCGGCGCCGATCCGGATGCCGAGAACCTGGGGCGCCCGGCGAGCACAACAGAACTGAGCAAGGTCGCCGGCCACGTCAGGCCGGTCTGGCGTGCCGCGTGGCCGAGCGTCTGCTGCCTGTTGAACGTGCCGATGACGTTGAAGGCGAAGAAGCTGCCGCCGAGCAGGAGGCCAACGGGTTCGGCGGAGGCGACAGCCCGGTTGCACAGCATCCACAGCGGGAGCAGCGGCTCCTCAGCCCGTGTCTCGACGATTACGAACGCGACCAGGAGTACGCCTGCGGCCGCGAGCGTTCCGATGGTTTTCGGCGGGCTTCAGCCGTCCTGTGGAGCGGTCGACCTGGCGGAGACGAGCAGCATCGGTCCGCCGGTCGCGGTGAGCCGGGCCTGGCGGGCACCACTTGTTACGCGGCGAGTCGATCAACCGTGTGACAGGCGGGGGCCGCCGGACTCATCGAGTGCCAGAGTCACCGGGTCAGCGCGCTCAGGATCAACGGGGTCGCGCCGGGGTTGAGGAGGCGCCGCGGCTGTACGGCCGCGAAAGTGAGGACTGCACCGGATCCGAACCGCGCGCGGGCACCGCTGCTGCACACGACTTCGAGAAGTCCTTCCTCGACCACTACGAGGGCGTCGGTCCACTCCTCGGGAACGTAGTCGAGGGCCTCCCGGGCCGTATGACGACGGTCCGGACCCGGTGGCCTGGTCGGGTCCTGCGACCGAGGAACGAAACCGGTTCGCCGTCGTACGTCACAGCGTCGCCGGGAGAGCGAAGCGGTCGAAGAGCGGGGTATCGACGAAGATCGCCAGCTCGATGATCGCCGCATCGCCGACGGTGAGCACGCCGATCGCGAACCGACGGAGCTCGGTGTCGTCCGGCGCACGCCAGTAGAGCGCGAACGCGGGCTGACGGTTGGCCGAGGTCGGCACCAGCCGCCAGTCCCCGCGGAGTCCCTCGAAGACGTGCACGCGGAGGAAGGTCTCGATGGCGTCGCGGCCGTCGTACCAGGTGGGGCGCGGCGGCATGACCAGCCGCGCATCCTCGCGCAGCAGCGTGACCAGCGCGGTTGTGTCGGCACGCTCCCATGCTTCCATGAGCTGCTGGAGCAGGGCTTTCTCGTCCGCGGCGGCGGTCGCACGATCGCGAGTCGGCCACTCCTCGCGATCCGGCGGCACGTGGGCGGCGAGCCCGGCGTGAGCGCGTTGGAGGGCGCTGTTGACCGCCGCTGTGGATGTCTCCAGCGCCCGTGCAGTGTCCTTCGCGGACCAGTCGAGCACGTCGCGCAGGATGAGCACGGCCCGCTGGCGCGCCGGGAGCCGCTGGATGGCTGCCAGGAACGCCAACTCGATCGTCTCCTTGGCGGCCACCGCGACCTCCGGCTCGCCGTCCGAGGGCGCCGGGACCGCCAGCAGGCTGTCGGGGTAGGGCTGCAGCCACGGAATGTCGACCCGCGGCGACGGCTCGCTCCCCGGCTCGGCGGGTCCCACGACGTCGGTGGGCCAGGCCCGGGCCCTGCGGCGGCGGAGCATGTCCAGGCACGCGTTCGTTGCGATGCCGTACAGCCAAGCCCGGAACGACGCCCGGCCGGCGAAACTGTCCAGCCGTGCCCAAGCCCGCAGGTACGTCTCCTGCACCGCGTCCTCGGCGTCCTCGATCGAGCCGAGCATCCGATAGCAGTGCACGTTCAGTTCGCGACGATGGGGTTCGGCCAGTCGTTCGAAGGCCGCCTGGCCCCCGCGCGCGCCTTATTCAGCAGAGATTCATCCACGTCTGTATGACGCTTCCCGGCCTCCTGACTCATCGGTGTTCATGCCTCAGGCAGCCCGTCGCCTCCAGCGACACGAGGAACCGCGCACCCCGGCGTACTTGAGCAGAGGCCACAGCAACGGCGCACATCCTGCACCGCATCGGAGTCAGGTCGCCGTCGCCCGACGACGTCTACGCGGCCCTGTCCACGCACGACAGACTCTCAACGTCTGGGCACGCGGCATCGCAGGGGGACCGGTGTGGGTGGCGTGGTCGCCTTTGAGTTTGTACCGGCACGTGACGGCGGCGCGAGCTCATCGCTCAGCCTGCACCGATGAGTCCAAGCTGTCGGTCACGTCTCACGGACAGGGGAACGCTGGCAGGTGCACAAGCACCACGGAGTCTGGGAGTACGTCATGAACGCGGAAGCGCGCGGGAACAAGGCCGAGACGTTCAGGGCGCTGCACGTGCCCGGGCGGCCCCTGGTGGCCCCCAACGGGTGGGACGCCGCGTCGGCCAAGATCATCGAGCGGGCCGGTTTCCCCCGCCGTGGCAACAAGCAGTGCTGCCGTATCGGCCTGCCTCGGCTGGGAGGACGGAGAGGCAGCCCCCGTCGAGGCAATGTTGGCGACGGCAAACGCAATGGTCCGAGCAGTGAGTGTGCCCGTGACCGTCGACTTCGAACGCGGCTACCGCCTTCCGCCGGAGGAACTGGTCGAGCGACTCGCAGCCACTGGAGCGGTCGGTCTCAACCTCGAGGACTCGGACCCGGCCACTGGCGTCCTCGTCGAGATCTCGGAGCAGGTCGAGTTCCTCCGCGGCGTGCGGGGGCCGCCGTCGCTGCCGAACTGGACTTGGTGATCAATGCTCGGACCGACGCCTTCCTGCGTCGCGTCGGAACTCCTGCGGAGCAGCTCGCCGCCTCCGTCGAGCGCGGAAACCGCTACCTGGATGCCGGCGCCGACTGCGTCTACCCGCTGGGGACGGGTGATCCGACGACCATCGAGAAGCTCGTGCAGGCGATCGATGGACCTGTCAATGTCGCGCGCGGCGTACATTCGCCGGTGGCACTGGCAGAACTGGCCAGTCTGGGCGTGGCGCGGGTGACGTTCGGGCCGAGCCTGCAGCGGCACGTCTATTCGTGGTTCGAGGCTGAGGCTCTGCCTAGCCTGCTCGCGTGATCGGAGAAACCGCTACCTGGTCCTGGCAGATGACGCGGGTTGGGCGTTCTCTGCGGAGTTCGCGGCAGCGGTCGAGATGATCGCGGAGACCGGTGCGCCTCGGCGGCGTTGAACTCGCTGCCGAATGACACGCGAGCCCGCTGACCTCGTCATGGGCCTCGCAGTCTGCCGTTCTGGTGGTCGTCGCGACACCCCTGCCGAAAAGTACCTCTGCCCGGGTGTTGCAGCCATCGCGGTCGGCGTCGGTCCAGTGACGGAACTTCGAGCGTTCGTACCCAGTGCGGCTTTCGCCCCGGACGGGCAGTGCGGCCAGTGCGTCACGCACGGGCAGGGGCACGGTGTCACCATGAGCGGCGGCACGCGCTGGCGTGGGTGCGGCCGCGTGGGCGGCGCTCGGGGAGAGCAGGACGGTGAGGACGGACAGGACGGCGGTCGCGGCGTATGCCGTACGGGCGGGGGCGCATCAGAGTTTCCCTCTCGAAGACCAGACCGACACCCCCGCGGCGAGTTCCTGATTCACGGGTGGCGGCTCGGGCGTCACTTCCCTGCTGTGTCCCTGTTCTCGATCCAGTCGTGGGCGGTGGACACCGCCCACGGTCGAGCGGGTCGAAGGGGCTCCGCCCGCCGGGACGATCCCGTCAGTGCCGAGGTACCGGTCGAGGCCGGCCGCCTTGAACGCCTCCCTACCTCGGCATGACGCCCGGGATCCGGTCAGCCCGGGCGTCGTAACGGTGCTATGGCGGCCTCTCCCCGCGGAGTGCGCAGACCGGGCACCGTCGCCCGGATGGACAGGTCCAGGTCGAGGTGGCTGCTCATGTCCAGCTCGAATCCGGCCGTACGGATTCACCTGGTCCAGGACAGCGGCGACAGCGCCCTGCCGCCGGCCAGCCCGACCGGCGGTGCGGGCTTCAAGTTGTGCCTGCGCTGGCGCCCGGGACGGGCACTGGGAGTTTCAGGTGGGGTTGGTGCGGCCGTGCCAGTCGAGGCAGACCACGAGGGCGTCGTCGTCGGCGTCCGCGTCGCGGTAGGCGGCCAGTTCGCGCAGGACCGCACCGGGGACGTCGGCGGAGGCCAGGAGTCCGGCGGCGGTGATGGCCCGGGACAGCGCCTGCTCCTCGTAGGCTTCGCCGTCTGGGGAGGAAGCGGCGTAGACGCCGTCGCTGACGAAGATCAGGCGGTCGCCGGGCAGGACCTGGAATTCCTGGAGGATGTAGTCGGTCTGGTCGAACATTCCTAGCGGCAGCTGGGCCTCGAAGGTAACGCGTTCGACGGTCTTGTCGCGTTGGCGCCACAGCTGAGGTGAGCCGGCGTCGACGACCTGGACTTGCCCGGTGGCCAGGTCGAAGCAGAGCAACAGGGTGGATACGTGCGCGTTGCCGCCGTACTCGGCGTAGAGGGCTTGGTCGGCGAGGGCGGCCTGGTCGGCGATGTCGATGCCGGCGCGGCGGGCGTTGCGCAGGGCGTTGACGGCGAGGTTGGTCAGCAGGGAGGCCTCGATGCCTTCGCCCATGCCGTTGGTGATGGTCAGGATGAGGGATTGGGCGGTGCTGGCCCAGTCGAAGTTGTCGCCGTGGATGGCGTAGGCGGGCTCCAGTTGGGCGCCGATGGAGTATTCGGTGCGGGCGCAGGAGCGGGCCGGCAGCAGTTGCCACTGCATCTCCGCGGCCAAGGTCAGGCGGTTGACGCGCCGGGCTTGCAGGTAGACGTCGGTGTCGCGCTCGGCGACCAGAATCTCGTGGCCGAGGACGCCGGCGATGTCGAGGAGGTCGCGCACGGCGACCGGCGTGCAGTCGGCCGGGGGCAGCTGGACGCTCAGGACGCCCAGCCGGTCGCCGCGCACAGTGACCGGAAGGTGAAGATCGATCATGTCATCCGCCGGATGGCGCTCTTCCTGCGGTTCCTGGCTTCCGAAGGCCCGGCCCTGGGCGCTGGAGTGGGCCGAGACCGCGGCGGCGGTGTGCGGCAGGGCGGTGACCGGTTGCAGCACCCTCTGGCTGTAGTCGGCCATCAACAGGTCCACCGCGTGGGCACCGTAGTGCGCGGCGAGCGCGGAGCGCACCGCGTCCAGCAGGGCGTGCGGGGCTGCGGTGCGCAGAGTGCGTTCGACGGACAGGAAATTCGACATGGACGGATCAGGCTTCTCTCGGCAGCGTGGCACGGGGATTGGGCGGGAACGCAGGGGGCAGTCGTGGAGAGCACGGGATGGAAAACAGCCGCACCGGATGACACAGTGGAATGATGTTCTCGCCTTCGCAGTCCTCCGGTGTCGCGCGGGCGGCTCATGCCGCCGGAACGGTGGCGGAATTGCTGGAAGTGCTCTGGGGGCGCGGGCAGGACGGCGCGCTGCTGGGTTCACTGCCTCCTTCGCAGCTGCGTGCGCTGACGGTACTCGAAGCGCATGAAGGACTTAACCTGCGGTCCTTGAGCGACGCGCTCGGCTCCCGTCCCTCGGCGGTGAGCCGACTGTGTGACCGGCTGGAAGCCGCAGCCCTGGTCGAGCGCACCCCCAGCCTCCTCAGCGGCCGCGAGGTGGAGCTGCGCCTGACCGCCCGCGGACGCAGCACGCTGGCGGAGATACGCGCAGCGCGGCATCGGGAGGTCGCGGACGTGTTGGAGATGATGACGCCGGCGCAGCTGGCCGCCCTGTCCGACGGGCTGGAAGCTTTTCAGGATGCTGCGCGCTCCCGCGCCAGCTATGACGCCGGTCACCACGATGCTGTGACGGAGACCGCTTAGCCGTCCTCGCATCCGGCGTCCCTTCGCGCTGGCCGGGGCCGTTTCGCGGGAGATCGCAGGACCGTACCCCGGCGCTGGGGCAGGCGATACGGGCCCCACGATGATTGTTGCCATGAGGAAACTATAGGGCTAGCGTGACGGTGGTGGCCGCGCTTGCGACCACCACCTGGCGCACGGGACCCCGAGAGGCATCCTCGTGTCCGCGGCGCCACGGGGCAGCTCACCGATACGGCGTTGCAGGCCGACCGCCGGTGCCCCCGTCACGAGAGGTCCGCCCGTGCACGCCACCGCCCTTGACCATTCCTTCCGCCTGGTGACCCGACGCAGCGACCACGCCTGGACCCTCACCGTCAGTGGAGACATTGACGTCGAAACCGTCGCAGCTTTGTGCCGCGCCCTGAACGCTGTCGATCCCCGCCGAGGCCAGGTCGTCGTTCTGGACCTGTCCGGCGTCCTGTTCGCCGACGCGTCCCTGGTCAACGCCCTCCTGCACGCCCGCTCCCGCGGGGGGCCGCACCACCTGGTGATCTCCGCCCTCTCACCCTGCGTGGCCCGCCTGCTGCGCCTGACCGATCTCGACGCGCTCTTCGCGCCCCGCGCGATACCCGCTCCCCCGCTCGGGAACTCATCGCCCCCTGATCCGCCCCGCGGCACGTTGCGTTTGTCGGCTCTTCACAGATGATGGTGTAGCGCAGGCTACTGAGCAGGTACGGCTCGCTCTGCAGACAGGTTCGATCGCGGCGTCTGATTGCCGCCAGCATTCGCCGTGGCCGGTTGATGTGCTTGCTGGGTGCGGCCGCTCAACGCGACGGTCGCGAAGCCAGCATGAGAGGGCCTGACTGTGAAGATCGCGCTCGTCACCGGTGCCAACCGGGGATCGGTTTGGCAGTTGCTCGGCGGCTCGCACGTGAATGCGGCCACGTGATCGTTGCCGCTCGGAAGTCCGACGTCGGGGCGGAGGCAGCGGATCGGCTGTCTCGTGAGGGGTTCTCGGTGAGCAGCCTCACGATGGATGTCACCGACCCGGCGTCGGTGCGTGCGGCCGCGGCTGAGGTCTCCGAGCGCTTGGGGCATCTCGACGTGCTCGTCAACAACGCGGGAATCCTGCCGGAGGCGACCAACGCCGATGTGAAGGAGGTCCTCGACTTGGCGATGTTTGAGCAGACCTACGCCACGAACGTTCTGGGCCCGGTCGCCGTCGTGGAGGCGTTCCTGCCGCTGATTCGCAAGAGCCCGGCGGGACGGATCGTGAACGTTTCCAGCACGGTGGGCTCGCTTGCTCATCAGACCGACCCGAACTCTCCGTGGTACTCCATGGTCGTACCGGCCTACCAGTCCTCCAAGGCTGCCCTCAACGCGATCACGATCGTGCTGTCCAAGGCGCTCGCCGACACCTCCATCAAGGTGACCTCCGTGTGTCCCGGATGGGTACAGACTGAACTTGCGCCTGGCAACAAAGAGCAGGCACCCGTCACCCCGAGGAGGCTGCCGAGGTCATCGCTCAGGCCGCGGCCCTCAGTACCGCTGACGCGACGGGAACCTTCATCGACGCTAACGGACCTGTGAAGTGGTGAGGCCGACTCGGGACGGCAGGACAGCCACCGACACAGCGCCGTGCCGGGGTACGCGCTACGCGCTGCGCCTCGGGTTCCTCGATGCAGCCTTCTTGGCGGGCGGCTTCTTCGCGGTCCTCTTGCCCGAGGCCCTCTTCGAGGACCCGGCCGGCATCTCGTGGACGCTGGGGCGTCCTCACTCCGCGCCGCCTGAGTCTTGCGAACGGATTCCTGCAAGGCCGCCATCAGGTCGACGACCCGGGCCGGTGCGGCGGCCGGTTCGGGCGCCGCGGGCAGTGGACGGCTCTCCCGCTTCGCCTCGATGACCTTGGCGATCGCGTCCGTGTAGCGGTCGGTGAAGTCAGGGCCCTCGACGTAGGCGCGGGTCATCCTGTCGATCAGGTGCTCCGCCTCGGAGATCTCCTCATCGGTGACTTCGGTCGCTGCCGGCGCCAACTCGGACGGGTCGCGGATCTCGTAGGGCCGGCGCATCGCGTGCAGTACGATCGCCTCGCCGCGCACCCGCAGCAGTCCAAGGCGCTCCCGGCCGGACGAGGCGTACTCGGCGATGGCCACCTTCGACGAGCGCTCCAGCGCCAGGCGCAGCCGCTTGTACGGCTTGGCCGCGACCTGCCCGTCGGGCTGCAGGTAGTAGCCCTCGGCGAGCTGGATCGCGTCGATCGACTCCAGCGGCACGAAGGCCTCGATCTCGATCGCTTTCGCGGTCCCGGTGGCCGGAGGAGCGCAGGGTCGTTGGAGAGTCGTTCACGGTCCACCGGATTCTGGCGGGGATCGCGGACGAGGAGGAGCGGTTCGAGGCGATCGCGACCCCGCCTGCGGGGAAGTCGCGGTGGACGCCGGACGAGGCGAACCGGCGCGCGGGCCGTCAGGTCGTCAAGCCGGTCACCCCGCAGGAGAAGGTCAGCGCGATCCACACGCTCGCGAAGGACGAGGAGGTCGCGGCGACGGTGACCGGGGACCTGCTGCGCCGTCCCGCCGTGGTCGCGCAGGTCAGTCCCGAGGACAAGGTGAGGACGGTTGCGGAGCTGTCCCGCGAGGACGAGGTCGTCGCCGCCATCGCCCCGGACATTCTGTGCCGTCCCGCGGTCGTCGCGAAGGCCGACAGGTGAGGGTCGTCGAGGAGCTGACCCGGGACGAGAGCGTCGCCGCGGAGGTGACCACCGGTCTGCTGCGCCGTCCGGACGCCGCGTACAAGGCGCTGGGCGACGATTATCCGGACTGCTGGCTGGCGGCTTGAGCTCAGCCGGTGCTGTGTTGCCCTGCTTGGATGGTGTGGACGCTGAGGACGGGGTCCGGCTCTGGGACGAGGGTTTTGGTGGCGATTGCCACGAGATGGGCCGGTGCTGAGCCGCTTTGCAGGGCATTGACGTATGCAATGACCTCCGCGTGACCAAGCGCCGGAACCTTCTGTCGCAGCATGTGCATAGCGAAGATCCGCCCGCGAGCTACTGTCGTCTGGCGTAGCTCGTCGTTCAGGTCGTCGACTGCCGTCCGCGTCACCACCCCCGGATGCGGGTCCGGTAGTCAGATTCCCAGGCGCGGGTGACCGCTGACACCACCCCGATCGAGTGCAGCCCGCCATCCATACGATCGACGAGAAACGGGCCGTTACCCACCAGCAGATGGGAAGGGTCGCCCGTCCGCACATACTCCGCAGACTGGTAGGAGACGATCCACGCGAGCTCGTGTTCTTCAACATGGGCCACCAGCAGCTGCCCCGGAGACTCACGCTCCAGCTGCGCCTCCACCAGCCGGAGGGCGAATTCACGATCGATCATTCAGGCAGCATCTCCCACCCGTGAGGGAACCGACCAGCCGTTTTCATCCGCGCCTCGGATAGGAGCTCGGTCTAGTAGTCACGGGCATGCCGAGGTTGGTGGGACCGTTCTGGCCGCGGTGCGGTCACGTTCCGGACTGCGGTCGAGGCCGACGAGTTTCTCCTTGGCCTTGCTCAGGCTGACCTAGATGCCCTGGACTTCGCCGAGCCAGCAATTGATGCGGGCCTCGTCGATGCGGTCGTTGAGGTTGCGAATGATCTCGATGAGCCGTCCCCGCTGGCGCGGCGAGACCCTCAGCATGGGACATCTGAGGCCCCGTTGACTGGACGAACCAGGTCGAGTGTGCAGTGCAGGGCACAGGTGAGGTTGCGGCCCAGTACGGTCTGCGGTCGTGATGAACATCGTGTGCCCGAGCGGGTTCTGTCGAGGTTGGCCGTTCCTCGGCGGGGTGGCTGGTGGAGACCGGCGACCGGTGCGAGCCCTACCGGCTCGTCGACGCTGACGGCGCTGTCGTGGCGCCAGTCGCGGTGTTCTTCCAGGAACTGCTCGCAGCCGGGAAGGCGGCGGCGACCGTCCGCTCCTACGGCATGGACCTGCTGCGCTGGTGGCGATTCCTTCACGCGGTCGAAGTGCCGTGGGATTGAGCGACATGCGTGGACGCTCGGGGTTTCAGCTGCTGGATCCAGCTGACGGTCAAGCCGCGAGCAACCGCGGCCAAGCGGCGGCTGGCCCGCACCGTCGGCGCCCCGAACCCTGTGACCGGGAAGACGAGCCCTGGGCTCGGCTATGCGCCGTCGACCGTCGCCCACAGCGAGCCGGTGCTGCGCAAGTTCTACGACCTGCACCGTGATGCCGGATCCCGGCCGCCCCCAACCCGGACGGCCTCGACCCCCGATGGTGCGGCGACAACACCTATATCCCGACCAAGGAAGGCTGGCTCTATCTGGCCACCGTCATCGACATCGCCTCCCGCCGCGTGGTCGGCTGGTCCACAGCCGACCACCTGCGGACCGAGCTGGTCGCCGACGCTCTCCAGTCCGCCTGCCGTGAGCGTCGTCCCACCCGGCCCGTGGTCTTTCACTCGGATCGTGGCTCTCAGTACACCAGTCAGCAATACGTCTCTCTAGCAACAGAGTTGGGCGTCCGTCTGTCCGTCGGCCGCACCGGGCAGTGCTGGGACAACGCGCTCGCCGAGTTGTTCTTCGCCACCATCAAACGGGAGTTGCTCGACACCACCGTCTGGCCCAGCCGGGCCACCGCCCGCACCGCGATCTTCGACTTCATCGAGGGCTGGTACAACTTGCACCGGCCGCACAGCAGCCTCAGCTACCGAGTCCCGCTGAATACGAGACTGCACTCGCAGCCTGACGACCACACGGATGGTGTCCGTCAAAGCCAAACAAGCTCAACCGCGGGCTGGCCCGCACCCACGTCCAGCACGTCCTCACCGCGATGGCCTGCAACGTCGCCCGCATCGCCGACTGGATCGACACCGCACCCAGAACACGACGCCGGGCCATACACATCCACACTTTGTGCTGAGCATCTGCATGAACTGCCCAACATCACCAGCAGAGTCACGGCATTGGGCCTAGGCGCTGAGGAATCCCGTGATGTCGGCCGTGAGCCGGTCTGCTTCCTCGTAGGCGAGCATGTGCCCGGAGTGCTCGTAGACCTCGAAGCGCGCGCCGGGGATGCAGTCTGCGACCTCGCGGCCAGCCTCGGGCGGGTTGAGTCCGTCATCGAGACCGGAGACCACCAGCGTCGGCGCGGTGATGGTATGCATGGCCGGGCGCAGGTCGAAACCGGCGAGCGAGCGCTCGACCGAGGCCTGCTCTTTGGGGGGTGAGCGGGTCCGACACAACCATCTCTTTGAGGATCTCCTCGCGGCGGTCCTGCGAGGTGTGCGGAGACCATAGGGCCTGCGACACGAGAGCCATCGCCTCCTCCGGCGCGAGGGCGCTCAGGTCGTAGCCCATCCGGGCCGCGTAGGCCGCGGTCGAGGAGGTCGTGCCCTGCGCCTTGGTGACGACGAGTACCAGGTGGGAGACCCGCTGGGAGTCGAGGATCGCGGCCTGCGCGACGAGATAGGAGCCCATCGACATGCCGACCATCGCCGCTGACTCGTAGCCGAGGGCGGCGACGAGACCGGTGAGCATGGCGCCCTGGTCCTCGAGCGTGAAGCTCTGCGGGCGGGCCGAACCGCCGTGTCCCAGGGCATCGGGTGCGATGACGCGAAAGTTGGAACTGAGCCGGGCCGCGAGCGAGGCGACGGTTGAGGCCTCGCCCATCAGGCCGTGCACGAGCACGACGGGAGGCAGTTCGGGCGCGCCGAACTCCTCATAGTGCACCTTCCAGCCCCGGACATCGATAGAAGGCACAGGCTCTCTCCTCCGTCTTCACTGACCCCAGCGAGCTGTCCTTTCGGACACGCTGGTCAGCGGTCTGGTCGTGGTGAGTCTATCCCGGCCCTCCGGCCCGGCTCGCCGCCGCGAACTTCGCGCGGGTCGGCGCCGGGTGGCGCATCACCTGGTCCGAGCGGAGCCGGCCCAGGTGATGCACAGGCAGGCCGGCAAGCAGGTGGGCCGGCCGATGTCCAGACGGCCCTTGTTCAGCACGCCGTGCCCGCGACGGTGCTCGGGCTCCAGCGCCAGGTCGATGCGGGTCGCGTCGTGGTCGGCGTCCATTACGTCCAGGAGTGCGGCCGGCTTCAAGCGCGACGACGAACGAGTACGGCCAGCCGGGGATCATCGCCCTTCGTGGACGGCGTGGTGTCGCACGTGGGCGCGGACACCGCGGATGTGGGCGCGATGACGTACTTCGGACGGGCGAGGGTGCTGGTGGAGGAGGGCTTCTCCGAGACCACCTTGGTGGTGGAGGCGTCGGTCGGCAGGTACGTGCTGGACACCTGCCACCTGGTCGCCGCTGTGTCCACCTTCGCGAACGTGGTCGTGGTGCCCTCGTCGTCCTGCAGAGTGAAAGCCGTGACCCTGGTCGGGTCGTTGGTGGTAGCGCCGGAACTGTCCTTGCTGGTCAAGGTCAAGGCTTCCGACCCGGGTTCCGGCTTCCAGCCGCCCGTACCCGCGGCGGTGAACCCGGTCTCGCCGGCGTCGACGTCCACCAGTGCCACCGAGGTGGATGATGGCTCGCGGACGAACGACCAGTCCGAATCGCTGAGTTCGGCCGTGTTGCCCGATGTCCACTGCGGTCCGAAGATCGCCACCTGGCCCTCGCTGTCGGGCGGCGCGAGGTCGCGGTGCGTGACCCGGACAGGCCGAAGCCGGAGACGTCGGTGGAGGAGAGCGTGAAGTCGCCGGTCAGGGTGTTCGCCGTGTCGGGGCAGACGTCCTCGCTCGGCGCGGTGCCGGCGGTGCGGTCCAGGGTGACGGTGGGGGTTGGGGGTAGACGGTGGCGCTGCCGTCCGTGAAGGCGGCCCCGAAGTCGAGAGAACCGTCCTGCGACAGGGAGTTGGTGACGCTCCACGTCAGAGCCACGGGGGAGCCGCCCGACACGGCCACCGGCCAGCTGGCAACGGCGGAACCGTCCAAGGACTGGGTGACGTCCGCGACCGGGACGCTCATCCCAGTCGGGGCAGCCGGCGCTGTGTCTGACGAGCGGCGGCTCGCGATGTTGGTGGACCGGGCCCGGTCGGAGGGGCTGCAGCTCACCGGGCAGGGAGGGCTGGTGCAACAGCTGACCAAGCGGGTCCTAAGTCTGCCCTGGAAGATGAGATCACCGATCACCTCGGCTACGAGAAGCACAACGTGGCCGGCCACGGCAGTGGCGACTCCGCTGCAACGGGGCCAGGTCAAGACCGTGCTGACCGACGTCGGGCCGGTCGAGGTCAAGGTTCCGCGTGACATCTCTGGCACATGGACGACGGGCCCCTGCCACCGCGGTCATGGCTCGTCGCGGTGCACGGCGGGCATGCAGGCAAACTACGTGATGCCGCTGTGGGCGGTCTCGGGGTCGTGATCGAGCTACGCATACGTCGCTTCCGCCGTGAAAGGGGTAATTAGTTGATCTTGAAGCCCTCGCGGGCCGGGCCCGTCACCTGTTCCGCTGGGCTGGATCCTCCTCGTCGCGGATCCCATGCCGGTGTGCGTACACAATGGCCTGCGGGCGGTCGCGGCTGCCGGTCTTGGCGAAGATCTGATGGATGTGGGTCTTCACCGTGGAGCGGCTCAGGTACAGCATGGCGGCGATCTCCGCGTTGGACAGGCCTTGCGCGATCAAGCCGAGCACCTGGGCCTCGCGTTCGGTGAGGCCGTCGGGGAGGGCTGCGTTCTCCGCGATGTGTCCTGGGTCGGTGCGGCGGCTTGCGTGGACCAGGCGGGCGGTGGCGAGCGGGTCGAGTATGGCGTGGCCGCAGGCGGCGGCCTCGATGGCGCGGTGGATATCCGCAGCGGAGGCGTTTTTGGTCAGGTAGCCGGTGGCGCCTGCTTCGAGCGCGGCGAGGATGGAGTTGTCGTCGGTGTAGGTGGTGAGGACCACGACGGCCGTGGCCGGACGCTCGGTCTTCAGCCGGCGCGTGGCCTCGACGCCGTCGGTGCCGGGCATGTGTAGGTCCATCAAAACCACGTCGGCCTCGTGCCGGGCGGCGAGATCGACGGCCTGCGCACCGTCCGCGGCCAATCCTGCGACGTGCATCCCGTCGACGGCGCCGAGGATGGTGGCCAGACCCTCGCGGACGACCCGATGGTCGTCGGCGATGATCACGGAGATCGGTGTGGGGCTCATCGGTCGCTCCCGTCGCTGCAGTTGCCCAGGTTGCCCCGTCGGTAGGGGATGCGTGCGGCAACCCGCCATCCGCCGTCGGATGTGGGGCCCGCCTGGAGATTGCCGCCCGCCTGCTCGACGCGTTCCCTCATACCCTGGAGCCCGAATCCGCCGCCGCTCGCGCGCAATGCCGCGGGTGTGTCCGGGGCCGGGGCGGGTCTGGTATTGCCGACCTGTACGGTCACGTCCCGCGGACCGAAGCGGACCCGGACGTTCACCTGCGTACCGGAGGCGTGTTTGGCGGCATTGGTCAGTGCTTCCTGGGCAAGCCGGTAGAGCGCGAGCGTGGTGTCGGCGTCCAGCTCCTGCAGGCTACCGTCCAGTTCGAGTTCTGCCTGGCGGAGTTCGCAGAGCCGTTCGAGCTGCGCGGCCAGCGATATGGCCTCACCGCGCAGCGCGCGGACGGCATGGCGTGCCTCGTCTAGGCCCGTGCTGACCAGCTCGTGGCCGAGCTCGATCTGTGTGATGAGCTTCTCGCGCGGTGCGGCGGTGCGGGCGAGGGTGTCGATCGCGGTGAGCTGGATAGACAGGGCGCCAAGGGTGTGGGCGAGCACATCGTGCAGCTCGCGGCCGAGCCGGTTGCGCTCACCGGCGAGTTCCGCCTCGGCCCGGGCAAGCTCGGTACGCCGGCGTTCCGTGGCGACCAGCGTGCTGTGCCGGGCACGCAGGTCGATCTCGCGTCGGCTCGCACCGGCCACCAGCCCGGCGAGGGCCACCGCGGCGGTGGCCAACAGGCGGCCGGGAAACGGTCCGTGAGGGATCGCCGCGAGACAGTAGGCGATGGGACCGGCGGTGGACAGCTCGAGGGCGGCGACCGGATCGAAGGCGACGGCGGCCAGGCTCGCCGCCACGCCGGTGAAGATCAGTCCATTGGTTTCGGTGACGGTGATCACCGCCCTGCGGCGCACATCACCGCGGCGATCACGGCCACGTGCGTACCCCGGGTGCCGGCGACCAGCAGGGTGCCGGCGATCAAGGCAAGCCACGCCAGCGAGGCGACGGCCAGGGCAACGGGCACGACGATCCCCGGGGAGCGGGGAGTGTGGCGACGTTGATCCAGACCGACACTCCGAGCCCTGCCAGCATGGCCGCGGCACGCGCCCGTGGGTCGGGGAGCATGCCGCTCAGCCCGATTCCGGGGTGGTCCGCGGCCGGGCTGAATCTGCTGGTGAGAATCATCGGTCCGGATTATCCCAGGACGGTGTGTCTGAAGAGCGTGCCCGCAGTGCGCGGACAGCGCGGACGATCAGGGTGAGCAGCGGTAGGAGGATCACTGTGCACCTCCCGTCGCGTGCGCGGCGCCCATGACCGGGCCGGCCTGGGCCAGGCGCGCGCGGCCTCGCGCCCACAGCCCCAGGCTGCGGAACAGACTCATGCTCACGGACAGGAAGATGAAGCCGTTCGTCAGGCCGGTGGCGCTCAGGTGGTGGTTGGTCAGGAACACGCCGAGCCCCACCGGAAAGACGTGCTGGGCGCCGTACGCGAAGCCGAGCCGGGCGGCGGTCACGGACATCCAGACTGCCGCGTAACCGGCCCCCGAGCGGCTGACCGCAGCGGGGCTGCCTGGGGTGGGTGATGTGCGCGGCCAACGGCGTCGCCAATCCGGGTGGTAGTCGACGGACACCAGCAGCGGGCAGACCGAGAACAGCCCGAGCGCCGCCCCGGCCAGTGCGCTGACGCCCTGCAGCAGCAGGTCGTTGCCGCCGGTGGGCAGCGAGGTGAAGAAGAACGGCACGATGAGGGCGACGCCGATGATCGGCCTTCCCACTCGGAACCAGCCGATCTTGCGGCGGCCGAGATCGGACTCAAGCACCACGACCAGGATCGCCAGCTGCATGATCACAATATTCGTTGTCATGCCCCCACCCTCGCCGCGGCGCCCGGCCCTGCCATCGGCCTCCGGGCCGGTCACCGGGTGGAGATGCGAGGGCGGGGGTGGAGACCGCGGTCCACCCCCTCTGGCAATGGCCGCGGTGGAATCGATCACCTTCCGGTCATCGCGGTGGCGGCCCATATCCGGCCCCGTCTGCCCGGTGCTTCCGCCAAGTGACACGTGGCGCTCTGCAACTGACAGTCCGGGTGTACGGAAGCCTTCGTTCGCGAGCCAGGCTCGTAACCTGCGTGTCCTCCCAAGTCGATGTTGGAACGATTCCCGTGTAAGCACCTCCTTGCCGCGGGTTCACGAGACAGAGTCGGCATGCTCCTAGCTCTGGGTGATTTCCGCAGGGGGTGGCGCCCACGATCACCCCCTCCAGGAGGTTGCGGCCGAGGTGGTCGACTTCCTGGACGGTGAGCGTGTCGCCGTCGCGGAGGTAGTCGAGGGCGCCGGGCCGGTCATCGACGGCGAGCTTGCCGCTGATCTTCTCCTCGAAGACCTCGAGGCAGATCGGGCCGAGGGCGTCGTGCTGGCGCCGGAGGCGGGTGTTCGGAAACGGTCGATTGATGAACGCTCCTGTTCATCGGGGCGGGCGTCGCCGTGAGCGTTTCATCAGTAAGACACGCGCCCCGACCTGCTTCCGGTGCCGACGGAGGCCGCGCCGCAGCCGAACTCGAGGTTGCGGTTGCACAGGCAACCCGCCGTGCTGTTCAGGCGTTGCCAGGTGAGCCGTCCACCTGTCCAGCCTCGTGGAAGCGCGCGCGAGCCCGGTGACTAGCAGGCCCACATGATCCACAGTCTCAGCGGCCGCTCGTGGGGATAACCCCACCGCGCTCGCTGGTCCCAGCGCCACCACCAACAGACACGCCAGCCGGATCGTGCGAGCTGCCGGGATCTCGAATGATTGGGCAGACATGGCGCACCCTCTGCTCTCGAAGGATCATTCATGTCCCGCACCCCCGCACGCACCGGTCCGTGTACCGCGGGCTGTCGTCTCTCGCCGTGCTGACCCTGGCTGCCGGCGCCGCTACGGCGTGCAGCAGCAACGACTCCTCGTCCAGCTCGTCGGCCTCTACGTCCGCCATCCGGTCCGCCTCTGCGGGGACCGGCAAGGCGGCCGAGGCGAAGATGCACGTGGTCGACACCGACGGTCACCGCCTGGCCTTCTACGCCATACAAGGCAGCAGTTCCACCATCGTCCTGGACTCGGGCGGCGGTGAGGACTCCTCGCAGTGGAAGGACATCGCCCCAAAGGTTCGCGCGGCCACCGGCGCCACCGTCATCACCTACGACCGGGCCGGCCTCGGCAAGAGCGACGTGGTGCCCGGCGCGTGGAAGGTCCAGAGTGCCGTCAGCGACCTCAAGGCGGGCCTCAAGCAGTTGGGCATCACCAAGGACGTCACCCTGGTGGCCCACTCCCAGGCCGGCGAGATCGCGAACAACCTCGCCCAGGACGATCCGGAGATGCTCTCCGGCGCGGTCCTGGTCGACGCCAACCTCCCTCAGTTCTTCACCGACGAAGAAATCTCCCGCCTCGTCGCCGCGACCCAGCCGGACGTCGACGCAGCGAAGAGGGACCCCGAGAAGCCGGCCAACCGCCAGCTCATCTCCACTGCGGAGGGTTTCGCCGAAGCGCACCGGGCCTTCCACAAGGTGGTGTGGCCTACCTCAGTGCCCGCAACGGTCATGGTCTCGGAGAAGACCCCGTTCGCAGGCTCTCCTCCGGACGCCCTGCACTGGCGTGATGCGGCCGCCTCATTCGTCAAGGAAGCGCCCAACCGGACGTTCGTCACGGCCAAGGGCACCTCCCACGAGATGCCGACGGAACGCCCCGACCTCGTACTCAAGGCGATCGAAGACAGGTTCGCCGCACAGCACTGACCCCAAGGACGCCGGCGGTCTTGCAGGCCAGGTGCGGACCGCCTGGTACTAAGCAAGTAAGTGCCGGTCGGACGGCAGTTCGCTGTCCAACCAGCGGGCACAGTGCGCCGGCGGTGAGGCTGTGGCGGCCGAGCAGGTTCAGGTTGTCCCTGGCCCTGTCCGGAGGTTCTCGCACCGCCACCTATCCGACGCAGCACGGCCGTGGGTGTCCGCCGACCGCCTCGGTCATGTCCGCGGCCCTGTCGAGCATCTGCTGGACCCGCTTGAGGCTGAAGGGGACCAGGAGGAGAGCGAGGGAGTAGACGGCCAGGGTGTGGATGCGGTCGCGGACCGCCAACGACCCGTCGTCGATCAGTTTCCGCATCGTCACCTCGCCCCGGGCCAGCCGGCAGGCGGCGGTGGTGACCGTGAACTCGTGCTCCGTCGGTGCGAAGCGGGCCACCGCGAAGACCTCCCGCACTAGGGAGGCCGGGACCCACGGGCGGCCGGTGTCCCGGAGCATCGACAGGGAGTCGTCGTAGAAGTTCGCGGACACGCCCCTGGTGAACTCCAGCTGGTCGGGCTCCAGATGCGCAGGATGCTCGATATTCGCGGCGCGGTCGCGTGCGGCATAGGCCCGGAGCAGGTCATGGGCCCGCCAGGATGCTTCGTTCATCCGGGGGCGGTGAGGTTCTTGGAAGGCGTGGGTCTCCGTCATCGTGTGTCCGTGGTCGATCGGGCGGCGGTATCCGCTGGGGTGCGGGGCCGGGGCACGGCAGCGGACACCAGGTCGAGCCACTTGTCCATGTCCAGGCGAAAGGTCCCGTACGGGTTGAGGTTGGACCTGAACAGCGCGGTCAGCCCACGCCTGTCCTCATCACTCAGCCTCGATGCCCAGGCTGGTTCGGCCAGCACCTGCTGCAGCAGCAAGGTGTTTACGTGCACGAGCGCGGACTGGAGCAGGTGCAGGGTGACCATCGAGGTCTCGGCGTGCTCCTTGTCCGGGCCGGTCAGGGCTCCCGGCACCGGCACTGACCGTACCGGGGGCGTAGCGGCGGTCAGCCGCGGTGGTCGCGGGTACGACCCGGTACCGGTGGTGGGATGGCGGCAGTGTCGAAGCCGCCCGAGATGATCTGGGTAGCCAACTCTGACAGGCGCAGATGCCGGGCGCGGGCGTACGTCCGGAACGCGGCGAAGGCGTCGTCGACGGAGGTGTTCCAGCGCTCCGCCAGAACACCCTTGACCTGTTCGATCAGGATGCGGCTGGTCAGCGCGGACTCCAACTGGCTGTTCTCGACATGCGACTGCTCCAGGGTGCGCTGCTGGAGGATCGCGATGGTGGCCACGTCGGCGAGTGCCTGGGCGAGTGCGATGTCATCCCTGTCCAGGACATGCGGGGAGGTCTGGAAGAGATTGAGGGCGCCGACGACCCGGCTGCGCAGGCGCAGGGGGATCGCGTGGGTGGCCACGTACCCCGTCTCGCGGGCACGGGCGGCGAAACGTGGCCAGTCGGCGGCCGACTCCGGCCGCGTCAGGTCGATGTTGGTGCGGGCGGTGCCGGTGCGGTAGCACTCCACGCACGGGCCCTGATCGTGTTGCAGCGCGAAGAGTTCCAGCAGGCGGGTGTGCTCGTCGGAGGCGGCGATGACCTGCAGTTCACCGTGCGCGTCCGCGAGCAGGATGCCGGCCGCCGACACGTCGAGCAGCTCGACGCAGCGCGCGGACAGCCGGTGCAGCAGGTCGATGACGTCGAAGTCCTCGACCAGGGAGTCCGCGACCTCCACGAAGATCTCGGCCAGACGTCGTTCGCGGGCCATGGCAATCATCCCTTTCCACCGTCGGGCGAATACGGCCCGCTCACATCGTCGTCGAAGTCGTCATCGAAGCGCATCCTGCGGGCGACCACGTCCGCCGCGATCTCGCCGAGGGGGCGCTCGCCGCTGTACGCACGGGCGCGTAGCCGCAGCAGGGCCTCCTCCATGGACACGTCGAGCTGCACGCTGATCATTCCCGTGGCCTGGTGCACGACCGCCCGGTGCAGCACCGAGGGAAATTCCAGGGCCATGCCGAGCCCGGGACCGCCCCTGTCCCCGTCGCGTCGGTCGTCCTTCAGGAGGGCGCTGGTCAGCACGGCGGTCAGTGCGGTGGCGTCTGTGTACTGCTGCCCGCTCAGCCGCCGCCCGCTGTCGCACAGCAGGGTCAGCACGCCGATCCGGATCGCTCCGATGCCCAGCGGGAAGCAGCACACACCGTGTACGCCCAACTCACGCGCGGCCGGCAGCAGTGCGGGCCACCGCTCGGGGCGCACCCGGTCCAGGTCCGGCTCGACGACGGGCGAGCCGACGCGGACCGCGTCCGGCCCCGGGCCCTCGCCCAACGTGAATTGGAGTTCCTCGAACTGTGCGCTCAGCTCGGGATGGCACCACAGCGGCTCGGCCGACCGCTCGACGCCGGCCTGCAGCGACAGCGCGACACCCGCGACGCCCAACGCCCGCTCGCACGCCTGCGCCAGGTCGTCGACCCTGCCCCCGTGCACCGACCTCAGGACGTCGGCCATACCGTCGCTGATCACCGCTCTCCGATCCCTGCCGGCTGGGACACTTCCGAGCCGGACGCCGTCCCGCTCGCGCCGTCCACTACGGAGCCCGGCCCGCCGCACGGTCCGCGGGCACATCCTGCCAGGCGTCCTGGGAACTCGCGTACCGCGGGAAACGCCGAAGCAGGCCGCCGGCCCGGAACACGAGACTCGCGCCCGGCCGGTGGTACACGACCCGCACCCATCCGAGCCGCTCGCGACAGTCCTCCCACGCCGCGCACAGCGGGTCCAGGACGCTGCCGTCCATGAAGGTCACGTCGAGGAGGTCGACGATGAGGAACAGCCGGCCGCTGCCGTGCCGGACGTCCTCCAGATCACGTGCGAAGGCCGGCGCGGTCATCAGGTCCAACTCGCCTCCGGCCGTGACCACTCGCAACTCGTCGAACAGGTCGGCATGCGGGCCCATGTGCCCCATCTCCTCTGTCACTGGCTGGCTTTCACCTCGCGCAGGGCCTCTGTTGCGCGGAACGACACTGCACGGAGAGGGCCGGGGTCATGGGCGCCCGTATATGAAGAGTACTGCCGCGAAGGGACCGGCCGGTCGCCCCTTGTTCAGGTATCCACGAAGGCTGCCGAAAGTGTCGTCCCTGGTCGGTTCCTGACGAAATCGAGGACGAAGGTGCAAGAGAGTGGTGCGGGCGGAGGCCGTTGCCCGGGAGCAGGACTTCGAATTCGGCTCCCGATGGCTTCACGAAACGGCCCACGAAACCACTTCGTGGCCCCGGCCCGGCATGGTGTGACAAGAGGAGACCAGAGCGCGGGAACGAGTTCGGGACGGTACCGCGCGAAGCCGACTACGACCGCTCGGTGACGACGATGAGTGCGTACCGCCGTGGAGCTAGGCGCTGGCGTGATGTCGCGAGGGCTGACAGGCCTTGGTTCTCGCAGTAGGCCGGTCATATGAGGTATCCGCAAGGGGATGGGCGGACCGCGGAGCGATGGGGGTTTCGCAAGCACATCTGTAGGCAGGTGGCCGAGTTGTTCGCCCTCGGACACGACAGTGTCGCCGTAGCTGGGCAGTTACGTGTCAGCGCGCGACCGGTACAGCGGTGGCACCAGGCATGGGAGCACGACGGAACACCGGCGCTGGAGTCGAAGGGGCCGGCGTCCGGGACCAAGGTGAGTGAGGCCCTGTTTGAGGTGCTGGAGCCGGAGCTGGCGAAGAGGCCGGTCGCGCACGACTGGCCGGATCAGACCTGGACGCTGGCGCGGTTCAAGACGTTGATCGGGCGCCGGTTCCACAAGAGCATGACGCTGTCGGCCATCGCGCAGATGCTGCCCCGGCACGGCTTCAGCCACCAGGTCCCGGCCCGCCGCGCGACCGAGCGCGATGAACAAGCCGTCACCGGCTAATTGAAGGAGACCTGGCCACAGGTGGAGACACCGGGGCGGCGCTCGGGGCCTGGCTGTGCTTCGACGACGAGGCCGGGTTCTCGATGACGCCGCCCACTGCCCGCTCGCGGGCATCGCCCTGCGCGGCACACCGCATACGTCCTCAGCGCCGCCTACGCCACCGCCAAGGACCCCAACCTCATCCTCGCCCACCTGCACCACTGAGACCTCCAGCCGGAGAGCCGGCCGGGGTGCCACGAGACCCAAGCCGGAGGCCAGGGGATGACCAACCAGAGCGCAGACGACCTGCCCCTCGACTGGAATGCCCTGTCCTGCGCCAGCGACTCCGAGCAGCAGCTCGGGGTCTGGACCGTCGAACCAGGCACCCCCTCCCGCTCAGCCCTGCGCCACCTAACCTCCTGGGCCACGACCACCTATCACCCCATAACCGATCGATAGGACGTGACGCCACAGTTTCAGCGACAGCGCGGACAACGGACAGCCGCAATCCCTGTCCATAATTGCGCTGGCCCCCGCCCAAAGCGGACAGACCCAGTTCCGGTCCCAAGCGGGCTCTGGCAGCGATCACGGGGAGCCGTCATGGTGGGTGAGGCGCTGTTCGAATCTGGTCCGTGAGTCGGGTTGCGCCGTGCCCTCGGCACCGCACATGTGACGTTCCGTCAAGCCCAGCCCTGCTGGTCCGTGTTGGGCGGCCGGTGGCGATGCCCTCGGCATGGACACCGACGGAATTTCCTGGCAGGGCGTGCTGTCCAAGGGCTTCGAGGTGCTGGTCGCCGCCGCGGCACTCGCAGGTAAACGGGCACGGTCCGCACCACGATGCCCGGCATGGGATTCCGGGTCCGGGCCGACGTCGTCGAATCCGTCTCTTCCCGGTCCCCTGGCCGAGTGCACACAGAACGCAGCCAGGGCCGGACACCGGATCAGCCGCTCGCTGCTCTGCCGGTGTAGTAGTGCACGCCCCCGACTGCCCGTCACTCCGACGCTCGTATAGGTGAAGCCGGCGCTTGCCGCGCTGCCGGGTGTGGCCGGGCGTGATGCGCTGGCGGTGTTGGGCTGGGGTATTGTCCCGGCCTCTGAAAGCTGGAGGGCATCGTGAATGACGACGTGGTTCGTATCGTCCCCTGCAAGGATCAGAGCGCGGAGGAAGTCGCGGAGGTTCTGTCTCAGGCAGCAGCCGAGCAGGGCCTCATGGAGGAGGTCGTGATCGACGGGGAGGAGGTCATCGCTCCGCGTGCCCTGATGACCGGCTCGTCCCCGTGGTGGGAGCCGGATTCCCGCCGCCGCCCCAGGGACCGGCTGCGGGCTCGTCCACCAGCGGCCAGCTCTACGCATTGCGAGCGCCGATCGCTCTGGGCTGAGCAGAGACTCAACTGTCATGCCCGCTGCGGCGGACGCCGTACTCGGAGAACCTCCCGACCTCTTCTGTCGTCTGGTCACGGCTGTCTGTCCCGTTAGCTCGTGCCGCGAGCCAGTGGTGGTGGGGCTGGGGGCGCCCGCGGGCCATGATGGCCGTACGCCGTCACCAGTCATCTCCCGCCGCCAGCGCTCGGCGCACTGGAGCGGCGGCGGCCCGTCTCGTCTGGAGCCTGGATCCCGACGAGACGGACGGTGGCTCGCCGGTCCGGTCACGAGGCCGCCAGTCCGTCGACAGCGGGCACCCCGCGCTCCAGTGAAGGTCAGCGAAGGCTCGCAGGCCGGCCGTTGACACCTGGTACAGCGTCAACCAACTTCTCGCGTGTTCCGACGACATCCGCAGCCCGGCGGAGCTCGCGGAGTGGGAGCGCATCGCCCAGCCGCTCGCCGACGCCGTCCCGGGCACCGCCTGCGACCCGGACGCCGGTGACGTCGTCCAGGCCGAGTTCGCCGCCGATGCCGCGGCCCCGGAAGGTGAACTGCGCGAGGCCGCCCGGGTCGCGGCCCGCGCCGACGAGCTCCAGGCGCTGCGCGAGCTTGGGACGCTGGAGCAGACCGAGCCCCGTACCGGGGACGAAGCCGTCCGGAACGAACTGATCCGGCGAGCCGACGGGTACGTCCAGGCCGACGTCGACGCCTGGCTGGCGCTCGCTCTGGCCGCGCACCTCGGGCACTACCGTGACCCGGCCGCCCGCGAGGATGCCGCCGGCCTTCTCACGCCGCCGGTCCTCGTGCACGCCGCGGTGCTGGCCGAACTCACCAGCCTGGTCCCCGACTCCGACATGGACCAGCTGGCGTTCACGGCCTGGCTCGCTACCACCGAGCCAGAAGCCGCCAGCGCGCTCGCCGCGTTCCTCACCCGCGCCTGTCCGTAGCGCCGCACTCGCGATCACCGAGGATGGCGGTCACGCTGACACAGGAGGAACACGCCGCGTACGAGCGGGACCGTCTGCTGCGGAGCTTGGGATGACACACCAGGAGCCCCCTCAGGCCAACCAACTGGATTCGCTGAGACGGCGGCCGCGGGTGAGAACGGAGCCCCCTCCCGGAGTGAGTACGGCCCGCGCCCGGTGGCCCCATGACGCGGAACCTTGACCGGTTGCTGCCGAGTACCAGGTACTACAGGTCGGCGATGCGGCCGCCGAGGGAGGCGTGCTGCATCCAGGGGCCTCCGGGGTGAATTCGGCGGTGTGCCAGACCGCATTGTCGTGGCCGCGGTAGAAGAATTCCAGGCGACCGTCGGCGTTGCGGGCGGCGGTCGGGCCGGAGATGTCGAGGCTTCCGGTGTCGTGACGGATCGGGCTGGACCAGGCGCCGTTCACCAGCCGGTAGTGGTTGGTGTGCGTGGCGTGGGAGCGGGCGAAGACTTCGATCTGGTCGCGGGAGTTGAGTACCGCGGCCGGCCGGTGGGAGAGCGGGTCGCTGGGGCTGCTGACTTGCTCCCAGGCGCCCCAGCCGCCGTTGGGGTGAGTTGCGGCAGGTGCCAGAGTGCTCCGTCGGCCCCGATGGTGAACACGTGCATGGTGCCGTCGCCGGCCAGGATGGGCGTGGGGTCGCTGTGGAGGATCCCGCCGTGGTCCTCCCAGCCTCCGTAGCCGCCGCCCGGGCCGTTCTGGGCGTTCCGGTAGAGGTGGTTGTCGCCGCCGCGGGTGAAGATCACCAGGCGGCCGTCCTCGGCCTGGATGAGGGAGGGGTCACCGATGGTGCCGCCGCCCGGGGTGGGCCACCTGCCCTCTTCGCTGGTCCAGGTGCCGGAGGGCGCTCCTTGCTGGTAGGTGACGGCGACTTGCCGGTTGGTGTCGGCGACGGCGACCTCCATCCGGTCGTCGGCGTTGCGGAAGACGGCGGGCTCACTGGTGATCCGTCCGTTGAGGGTCTTCCATTTCCAGTCGCCCGTACCGCCGTTGGGCTTGGTCTGGTAGTCGCACCACAAGGAGTTGTCCGAACCCCTGGCGAAGACTTCGAGGCGGCCCTGGTCGGTCGCGGGGAAGACGACCGGGTTGGTGGTGATGATGCCGCCCAGGTCCGCCCAGCTGGTGGGAGCCGGCCAGGTGCCGGGGCTGCTCTGAGTGAGGTTTTGCAGGGTGTTGTCGGTGCCGCGGGCGAAGATTGCCAGGCGCCCGTCGCCGGTCTGGGCCACGCGGGGTCC
This sequence comes from Streptomyces sp. P3, assembly GCA_016893485.2. Lineage (GTDB taxonomy): Bacteria > Actinomycetota > Actinomycetes > Streptomycetales > Streptomycetaceae > Streptomyces. Next base: position 5,894 of record JAFEKX020000001.1, on the reverse strand, counting down.
GCCGGAGTGTAAAAGTCCCATGGTCGGTGTCTCCTTGCAGGTGCATGCGTCGACCCGGAGGAGCCTGGCGGCCTGGGGTGTCCAGGCTTCGGCCCGTCCAGGAGAAGCGGAGGATGCGGGTGGGTTGTGTCCTGCGGGGCACACAGGCGCTTGGTGCCGCTGCGTGCATCGCCAGAGGCCGCCTCTGGCAGGGTCGGTGCAAGACGACGGTGGTCTGTGAGCGTCGCTCGAACCGGGCAGGTGGTGATCGGTGTAACGGTGGTGGTGCCGTTGCGGCGGGGCCTGAATCGGTTCACGGTACGCGTCGGGGCTGCGGGTTCTGGTCCTGCGCTGGTGGGTCACGACCGTGTTGTGAGGCGCCGTGCCGCAATCGCACTTTCACTAGGAGTAGTAAAACGACTGCTCACAGTGATGAACAGAGGATGCGGGAACATGCCCCACGAACGAGTCACAGCGGTCGTTTCAAACCTCCCAACTGGGGCGTGACCTGCGGAAAACGATCCCCGCGTGCACCGGGCGCGGACGAGGGGTGCGACGACGGGATCCTTGCGGCAAAGACAGGTCCGTGGCGAGGCACCACCCAACGCGACCTGGCCCAAACCTCCCACGCTCGCGCCACTGGCGACGCCACCGCTCCACGGACCGCTCGCTGACCCGCAGCGCGGCAGCGATCTCCCGATTCTTCTGCCCGCCCTCGAAGCGTTCCACGGCCTGCAGCCGAATCCGCTCCCGGGCGGCCCTCCCGGCGTCGGTCAGCCTGCCGCCCTGCGCGTATTTCACAGTCCAGGGCTACCGGAACGGCCCTCCCACCGTCAGGCGAACGGCTCCGACATCACCCAATCAAGTTCAGTAGCCCAGATAGAGTGAGCTCCGGTGACGTTTGCACCGGGGCTCACGCCACGCTCCGACGTGGAACCCAGACAGAGAGAGGGGATGAATGTTCTCCCAAGCTTGGGAACTGCGAAACGGGAACGTGGTCCTCGGCACCCTCTCACTTGCAGAAATTGATCAGCCATGGTTCCGATGCGAATTCGAGCCAGGCGAGGGATGGTCTGAAGTGAGCCGTCTCTTTGATGCTCAGGCAGCCGCAGTCGACAGTACGAACGATCAGAGGATCATCGAAGCCGTCGGAGCGGTGCGGGGTCTTCCGCTCAAGCTCTACCCTCTTGAAGAGGGGGAAATCATAACCCCTCTCATAATCCAGATCCGCGGTGCTGTGAAGGCGAATTGCCGCTATTGACACTCGAAGTGCCCGTGGTGTTACCTGGCGGCCGTGCCCGGATCGGCCGCTACGTCTGCGGGCAGTGTCACCCATGTGAAGGACCCTCTGTGAGTCGACAATCAGCGTGACCGGATAGGGGCACCGCCCCATGCTGGTGCGGAGCCGGCGCCGCAACTGGTCGCGGATCGAGGCAACCATCCCGGCCCACGCGTACAGGATCCGCGCCCTCACGCCGGAACGCGGTGATCCGCGTGCCGAACTGACGGGGCTCAGCCCCGTGAGCGGGGCTATCCAGGACAGCTCCGAGGCCGTGATCACACCAGACACGGCAAGATCATCTCACTGTGACCAGACGTTACGGACAGGGTTTAAAGGGTGTTGCACAAGGCCGTGAACTGGGCATCTCCGGTGTATGGCAGGGGTGTTGAGGGCCGAACGGGTGTGGGTGGAGACATTCACCGGGCTGCAAGTGACGCAGTTCGCGCGTCTGTTGAAAGTGGTGCGGGAGCGGGGCGGTAACGGCACCCTGCGGGGCCGGCCATGGTCGCTGCCGCTGGCCGAGCGGGTGCTGGTGGTCGCGGTGTACTACCGCACCAATCTGACGATGCGGCAGCTGGGCCCGCTGTTCGGTGTCTCCTCCTCCACCGTGTGCCGGGTCATCCAACGACTGGGACCGCTGCTCGCGATCGAGCCCGTCTCCCGCCCGGCCGATGCCCCGGAACGCATGTGGATCGTGGACGGCACGCTGATCCCGCTCCGCGACCGGTCGGTGGCCGCATCCAGCCGCAACTACCGGTTCTCGGCGAACGTGCAGGTCGTCGTGGACGCGGACACCCGGCTGGTAATCGCGGCAGCACGACCGGTGCCGGGCACGACGGCGGACGCCCACGCCTGGCGTGCGTCCGGGCTGAGCCGACACTGTGAGGGCGTGACGGTGCTCGGCGACGGCGCCTACCTCAACTGCGGCATGGCGGTACCGCACCGCAAACGCCCCGGACGGGCTCTGCTCCCGGGCGAGGAGGACGACAACGCCGCCCACCGCAAGGTCCGCGCCCGCGTGGAACACGTCATCGGCCGCCTGAAGAACTACAAGATCCTCCGCGACTGCCGACAGCACGGCGACGGCCTCCATCACGCGGTCCAAGCCGTCGCCCACATGCACAACCTCGCCCTCGCATCATGACCAGAAGACTGTGCTCACCCACTCTGGCCTGCCCGAACACGGCCTTGTGCAACACCCTTTAGGGCTCGCCGGAGAGTATCCCGCAGGAAGTCAGCGCACTGAACGCCCTGGTGACGTCGACCAGGCTGGCCACGTTCAGGCTGATCTCCTGCTGGACGCGTGCGGATCCTCCTGGCGGAATGGGCTCGGCGCAGTCCAACTTTCAGAACTGGAATTCCGCGTTCACGCAGGGATGTTGACGGAATTGATCCTTCACGTTAAATCCCGGAAATCTTCCTGCGTGACCTAGTGCTCGATGGCACCAGATGACACGATTGCATCGCGCTCCCCAGTAATTGCGCTCGCCGATCGGCCTTCGGCTACAGCGCGGAGTTCAGGGTGCGACCTGCGCCAATGTCCGCGTCTCGACTAACGCGGAATCAAGTCGTCCATTTTCAGGGGGAACCGACATGAAGCGCCTCAGAACCGCCATTCTCACCAGCGTGGTCGCCGTTGTCTTAGGACTCGGGACCTCGGCTGAAGCGGCACCGCCGAACACCCCGTCCCCGTCCCCTTCCGCGACCTTGGTGAGTCCGCCGACTCTCCATGGCCACAAGGCGGTGAAGGGCACCGAAATCATCGAATGGGGAAAGACCAAGGAAGGAAAGCAGTACTCCCTCACCTACCGTGCGGGGAGGCCAGGCCAGCCGACCCGCCGACCGCGCAAGCGGCTGCAAATTGCTCCATATATATCTCGGACGTGCAATTCCACGGCGCCGGATCGAGCGCGTACTTCCAGTGGGAGACGTCCCAGGTGTGCAGCGGCGCCTTCGGCTGGCAGTACATCCGAACGCAGATGTGGCGTAGTTCTTGGAGCGGCCCCCGCGGCTACACGCCATGGCACCAGACGCCCACCAAGACGAGCAGCTACATCGACTACGGGTGGTCGGCCGACTGCGATGACGGGGGCGGCACGTACACCTACTATCCTGTCATGGTGGGTGTGGCCAGCTTCGGCTCCAGCCCGACGACCCGGTCCGACAATGACCTGCGCAAAAACTGCGGTACGTATCGTCCGTAGGAGGGCGAATGGCGCAAACCCCGCATGAGAAATATCCGGCCGAGGGCAAGTCCCTGGGGCATGGCCCCGACTACGAGTCGAAGACACCGGTCACCTATTCCACTGAGACCCCCGCCGTACGCAAGCTGTGGTGGCAGATCCGCGCAGCGGTGAGGTGGCCGCAGAGGGCGCGCCGCCAGACGCGGTGACGCATCAGCCACGTCGTCTGCCCAGGTGACAGGCAGCTCCAGGGCTGCTCGCCTGCCGGTCGAAGCGACGGCAGGCGAGCAGCCTTGAGGATGCGCGGTATCGGTGGGGCTTCCTGGGTTTCAGCGTGAAAGCCTTCTCCGCGAGTCGAATCAGCGCCAGCCTGTGAGACGACCGTCAGAAGGACGCGAGGGTCCACGCAACGAAGTGTCCAAGAAGGGATCGGTCAGCGCCCATACGCGGGAGTCGAGGAGCTCGGGCTCAGGAGTCCGGCCCATAACCAGCGACTTGGCACAGTCCATCTGCGGCGTGTCCGCGCGCGCGTGCTCAACCGGCCGTTAGACCAGTGCCCCGGCATGCAGGCGGGTTGCCCCGGTTCACGGTGATCGACGGGGTAGGAGCGTAGGAAGCGAGTGGACACGGCCCCTTGTGGGGCATGGAGGCGTCGAACTAAAGGTTTGTCAACTCCTGGGCGACATAGCCTAGTTATGCCGTGTGAGCCATGAGACGCTCCCGCCAAGGGGCCGCGCGGCCCAACGGGGAGGACTCAAAGCCTTGAAGATCAGACACGTTGCCAAGTTCGGCATCGTCGCAAGCCTCGCGTTCGCTGGTGTCACCCTTGGAACCACCAACGCATCGGCCGAGGTCTGGGGCGGCGGCTGCCGCGCCTATGTCATGGAGCCGGGCGACGTCGAAATGGACTCCTGTGCCTTCGCAGCGGATACCAGCCAAAGCTGGAACAGCACCCGTATCTACCCGGATGTCACCACGATCGAACATCTGTGGAACGCGGGCGACCCTGACCAGGTTGATCCCTGTGCACAGCTCATGCGCGTCAACCCCGACAGCTCGTTGACTCAGGTTCACGACTTCGTCTGCGGTGGCTGGGTCGGTCCGGGGCAGGGCGGAGCGACACAGAACGAGTGGAAGGGCACGGACCGTGCCTGGTCAGCCCCAGCAGGCGGCACCTATATCGTGCAGTCCGGATATTGGGCCACGGTCAACGGCCATTACGGCTACTACGGCAACGTCCAGTCTCCCCGGATCTACACCTGACACGCGGGCGCTGCCCACGCCAAGTGCGTGGGCGGCTGCCCGTTTTGTTGACTATCGCCGCTGCCCGAGGTGACCAGGCCGACCAGCGCCGCGCTCTCGCCCTCAACAGGCTCACGTGATCGCCAACCCAGACATCCGACGTGAACCCAGGGGTCCCGGCCATCACGCCAGCTCTTACTACCGAGAGCCTGGAGCTCATGGCTGACATCGCGGCTACGATGCGCGTCGGCTTGGAAGCCCGCGGCTGGAATGTGAACGCATTGGAGGTCACCCCGCTGTCCGCCCGGTTCAACGTGTCCGAGCCGGCCACCGGGCAGGAATGCGAGGTTGACATCCTCAAGGAGATCTTCTGGCGGCCTGTTGCGCAGAGTCCGTACGGGCCTGTTCTCGCGGAGGAGGACGTGATCGGGACCAGGGTTCGCGCTCTGGCCGACCGTGGAGCGCCACGCGATCTCATTGACGTGTTCGCCGCATCCCGCCGGTGGACCAGTGCTGAGCTTGAGGAGTTCGGCCGCCGTCACGCCCGTGGCCGCTTCGAGCGCGAGAATCTGCAGGCGAACCTGACGGGCGCCGAGTGGACCGACAACGAAGCCTTCGCTGCCTATGGGCTCGACGACACCACCATCGCCGCGCTTCGCGGTTGGGCTGTGGAGTGGGCCGCCGACCTGGCGACCCGCCTTCTCGAAGAGTCCGATGATCCGTACAGCGACTGATCACCTCTGGACGGGATCGCAGATCAAATGATTCCTGGAAAATGGGGGCTGAGCGGGCATGATGCAGTTGGCGGGCTGCAGTCCCGTCTTAGAAGGTCAGCTCCTGGCGTCAGGGATCACCAACCCGGTGCACGTACGCGGTCACAGAACGATTCCGTGAAAGCCATGTCCGTTGAGAACGCTGAGGGCCGGCGTTCTCAATCGACGTGACAGCCCACCAGGTCAGCGGCTCGCCATCTGGCAGATGCACTTCGACGGGACAGCTTGCCGGATGCCGACGCTTGCACCGCCGCTACGAGCGCAAGGCCGCACCCATCCTCGCTTTCGTCGGTATAGCCGCCGCCCTCATCGGCTACCGCCGGCTCAGAAGCTGAGCCGGCCCAAGCCTGCCGTGTCGGTGGCAACCCATAAGGTGCGCGCAACGTCTCCAAGGAGGAGGTCCCGTGGGATTTTCGGGCCACCTGGTCTTTGCTC